>CAWFQT010000034.1:0-42849 GCA_963817965.1 uncultured Acidobacteriaceae bacterium | reverse complement strand
GAGGGCATGTCGGAACTAAGTTGGAAGTCTCCCTGGTACCCGAGCTTCCAGATGATATCGCCCGCGCCGTTTCCGTTCGCATAGTCGATCTTCAGTACCCAGGACTGGTGTCGCGACGACAAAAACAGGTTCCCGTCATCAGGGCTGTAGACGAGCGCGTTGGCATGGATCCAGTCGGGGAAGCCCATCGGGTGACGGTTCACGTCCAGATGATCGAAGGCGTCCCACACCCATGCAGGATTGTTATTCGCATCCAGGTCCACGATGGCGTCGCCCATCACCGTGGTTTGGCCCGGATAACCCGGCAAATCTGTGAACACGCGGGTGTCGCTCACAATCAACAGCAGATGTCCATTGGGTAGAGCGACAAAGTCGTGATCGATCGAGAAAACCTGGATGTTGTATCCCGCGGCATGCAGCTTCTGGCTGAGTGCGTTGTAGTCGAACTGGTGGATCACATTCCCGGCCAGGTCGATCTCTTGCACCGTGCCACCGGGAGCGCCCTGCAGATACAGGATCATCAGCATGTGTCCGTTGGGTAACAGCTTGATCGGCTGCGGGATGCCTAGCGAAGGGTCATAGTCGTAGTACCAGATAACGTCGCCCGCAGGATCCGTCGCCAGCGCCAGCAACTGGTTCGCATTCCCGACGGTCAGGCACATCAATTCGACTCCGGGTGAGGCGCTCGTGGCTCCCCGCTGTTAACTTATGGTGGGAATACGCTGGGGTGGAATCGCTCCGGTTTGAAACGTGTGGTCACTGTCGAGTTGCTGCGAGCCATCGCTGTAGGTGACGAGGGCACGCATGTGATATGTCGTGTTTTGCTTCATGCCGGCGACCAGCACGGTCACCGGCCCTCCCGTTGACGCGGTGGCCTGCGGTGAGGTCGAAAGCGCATACGTCAAATCCGGGCTGAACTCGACCGTCACCTTAGCCGCCGCTGGGGGTGAAATCGTGTATTGGGCCACCAGCGGATGACGAGTTGCCGCAACTGTCCCCGTCGGTAGCTGGCGCGGAGGGTCTCCGTTCGCAAGTTCCGTCCGCCGCCGCAGCCAACAGTCGCCAGCATGCACAACAAAATAAACGCTGACAGCCCAATCGTGATGCGCGCGCCTGGTTTCGAAAAGTACAGCTTGGGATGGTGGAGGATCAATCGGCTCACTGATGAAGACCTCTCTTCGAATTCGTAAGTGGGTGTTGAAAAACTCCATTTTTTCTCAAAACAACCAGAATTTCGGGGATACAAAATGTCTAGGAAAACGAGAACGTCCTTTGTAGGGCAGCCTGGCACAAAGTTCTTCGACCATTTTCTGGTGAGTGAGTTTTTCAACAGCCACGTAAGATACTGAACCAGCAGGCTCCTTCAGATTTGGTTTCTCGGCAGTCCGAAATTGGAGCATTTTCTTGCTCGTCACGTTACACACTTCCTTGCAGTACGATGCGTCAATTCCGACAACGGTTGTCCTGCTGATCTCGAGACCTACCCCTTTGCCCGGCGCCATGGGGCACGAGCTACCTCAACCACATCTTGCCGCGCCTAGGTTGTTGATGTGCCTGTTCGCGGCATTCGGCGCAGTGTGATTAGGTTGTGTTCTGCGTCGCTACCCGAATGGCTGCGGAGTTTGAGGTGGTGCACCTGCAAGTGCTGCATGCTGCCGCAGGCCTGGCATTGTCAGCCATCGCGCTCCAGCACCGGTCAATGCAGCTTGCGTACGCCTTCGGATTAAGTCTCAGTGCGTGGATTTGCCGCCAGTCTTCTCCGTCATGAGACTTTCCGGATGATTTCCGAGAGGAAGACTCCTGTCCTGGGCCGGGCAAGAACCTGTAGTAACGCGAGATGGACTGCAGCAATATCTGCGGGTTGCCGCCGTCGATGTGCGCCCCGGACAGGAAGTGGCATAGATCATCTCCAGGCAGTAGCCTCTGGACTTGTCGGATCCCAGCATCAAAGCCACGGCCTCGATCGCCTGCTCGATAACGGGGATCTGACTTTTGTAGGCCTTGAAATAGATCTGCTCCGAGGGTTCACGGTCCTTGCCCGTCAGCTCTTTCTCGACTTCCCGGCGGAACTCAGCCTTAGGGATTTCTCTGGCTTTGTGCAGCCAGGTTGCACTTTCGAGCGCTGCCCCCTCTCCCGCCTGAGACCTGGGCACTCCGACGGTACTGTCGCGCGCAATAGAGCGCCATTTCGCTGTGAGCCCAGTTTCCTTATGACACTGATTCGAGTACCTGACGAGCAGGAATGCACAGACCCGCGATTCGGGCCGATCTGAGGCGTGTGCCACTTTTGCTCAGAACTCGAGATCTGTTTCACCCGATTTGCGTATCAGCCTGTCATGCCTTCATGGGCTCTTTTTTGTAAGGTGAGTCCGCAGTCACCTGTTTCAGAATCAAGTGCAGCCCGTGTGCGAAAGTGGCTGGACTCAATTCCGCTTTTACCCGCGCCAGGCTATTAGCTCGAAAACACTCCCACAACTGTTGATTCCCAAAGAGGCGAACGCAATATTCTGCCATTTCGTCGAGATTACCGGCTGCGAAATAGTCTGTACCGTGGCTCCACCGCATTTGCCTGCCAATTAGGGGAGACACGACCATCGGCACGCCAAAACCTGCGGCTTCATGAGCCTTGAACGGCATGCCCGCCGCGTAGCGCGTTGGCACGATGAATACTCGGGCCTTCTCGTACAAAGGACGCAAGTCACTCTGGGCACCAAGAATTCTGACGGTCGGATCGGAAATTTCACTTTGCATCGATTCTGTTCCGTATCCCGCAACAACGAGGGCGGCGCCAGTTGCCTTATTAATGCTGGCCCATTGCGTGTTGTAAAAATTACGGAGCGAGTCGGCGTTGGGATTGTCGAGTCCGTGCACGGAACCAACAAAGAGGAATGAATCACGCTCCTCAAACGATGAGGTCGTCGGCGCGACCGAAATGCTGTGCCCGACGATGTGCACCGAGCCGACTCCTCCTTGCAGCATTACTTGCCGATCAGCCTCAGAGACGACGGTGACCGTGTCTGCCATCTTTGCCAACGAGAGCTCGTCTTCAAGCCCGCTTGGTTCCAGGTCATTCTCGGAGTTGTTGGCCTCTTCCCCCAGCAGAAGGGCCCGGCCCTCGATTCGTTGCGAAAAGATCGCCTCCGCGTCGTAAACCAGGGAGAACCTGCGTTCGGTCAGTGCCGACCGATGTTCCCTCAACAGGCGCTTAAGGTTGTGAGGTCTGCTGACCCAAACTACATCCACGCAGGGCAGGTATTCATCGACCAGTTTCTGGCGGAAGAGCAAACCGTCGAAGAGTTCAACGTCCCTCGGTATGTCTTCATAACCGTCTCCGAAGAGCGGAAACGTCGATGTCGCGCAAACCACGTGATGTCCCATTCGCGCCAGTTCTGACACGATATCGTTGCTTCGTGGAAATCCAGCACCCAACTTTCGCTTCGGAATTCGATCGTCGATATAGAGGATCCGCAAAGCCCGCGAATTAACGGAGGTGCGCGCAGCAGTGATATTGGCTGGAATGGGGGAGTAGTGTCGGCTCAGCTCATGTTCCCATTTGTCTTGGAACTTGACCTGGTGCGCAGCCATCATTGCCGTCGCATGCTCATTACCGCCTGAGCTGGCGGATTCGTAATGCGGAATCTCCGCTGTCGGCTCATAGATGACGCTCAGGCCGTTTTGCCACAAGGCCATGCAGTAATCGGTGTCCTCGTAGTATGCGGGAGCGAACTCGGAACGGAATCCCCCAACCTTTTGAAATACCGATCTCGGAGTTACCAGAAACACCGCGGAGCAGTAGTCAACGAGGCGCCGAAAATTGTACTGAGGAAGGTCGGGATTGTCTCCTCGTCCGTAGCCCAAAGCGCTCCCATCCGACCAGACGATTGACCCTGCCTCTTGCAGCGTTCCGTTCGCCAGGAGAATCTTTCCCCCTACAGCACCGGTATTTTCACGACCGAAATTCGCCAGAACCGCCGCTAGCGCGCCTTTCGTCAGAAGCGCGTCGTTATTGAGGAAGCAAAGATATTGGCCGCTGGCGATATCGGCGGCCTGCATGCAGGCTGGTCCGAATCCGACATTCACCTGGTTGCGAACAATCTTCGCTCCGCCGATTCTTTCCAGCATTACCAGGGTCGAGTCGGTTGATCCGTTGTCGACAATTACAAGTTCATAGGGAACGTCTGCGAATTGCAGGACGGATTCGAGAGTCAAAAGAGTGAGCTGGGCTTTGTTATAGGTTATGACGATGAACGACACCACGGGGTCGACGACAGCGGGAATCTCGAGCTTTTCACTTCCAGCAAGCAGTTGTTTTAGCCTCTTATGTCCTCTCGCATCCCATTCCGACTGGGCGCGCCGCATTTGCGATTCGAGGCGAAGTTGGCGCCGACCCAGAAGTCGGCTCGAGCCCCAGCCAAGAATATTTTGCCGGGTCGCATCGGCGATGGGAAGGCGCGAGACGATTGCACGGAAAACCCTGTACCGGTCTTCGTCACTGCCCCTGAGGAGTGCCCGTTGGAGTGTGTGCCATCGTGCAATCTGTCGGGCGATCCACCTCCTGGCCTTCTGAAGTGTCATCGACATATGAGCAGTCTATCGGACGATTGTTTCGTTTGCTTACGTTAGCTGGCAGCATTGCGCGCTGCAGTCCTTCACGCTATCTTGAATCCGGCGTAAAGAAACATGCTGATTACTCCTGATGTAACCGCTGAATTGCGTCGCGTGCTGCTCGCGGATGCTGCCCGCCTGGTAGTCGCGATTGTCTCGATGGCGATAGGGCTGGGCTCCATCCTGGTTCAATGGCTGCGACGCAAGAGGCAGGATCTTGTGGGTCTTTGGTTCGGGCTGCTCGCGCTTCTTTATGGTTACCGCGCTCTGCTGATGACCGAGTCGGCGCATTTTTTTCTGTCGGACCGTACCATCGCGTTCCAGATCGGCCTCATCACCTTCACCATCGGTATCCCAGCCATTCTGTTCGGCTGGGGCCTGGTTTCCGAGAAACAGAACTGGCTGACAAAGTCGCTGCTTATCGTGAACGGGCTGATGGCATTGACGTTCCTGCTGTTTTATTCCACTGACGTCGTAGTTCGTGCCCTTAACGTAGTGAATAACGTGCTGGTCATCGGCTTCACCGTGGCGATGATCGTTTATTTGTTTGTTGTTCCTGCCCATCGTGTGCCTGAGCTGAAGACGTTGCGCGTCGTCCTGCTGATCTGGGGGCTATTTGTTATCTACAACAACCTGCGCGGCTGGTTGCCTGCAGGCGGCACCGACTTCGAATTCATTGGTTTCGCCATCTTCTTGTGTTCTCTGGGATACCTGGTTGCTCGGCGGAGTCTGAATACCGAAGAGGCGCTTCTGGCTATTCGGAAGGAGCTGGAGATCGCCCGCCGCATCCAGACCTCGATTCTGCCGGAGAGAATGCCGGAGCTACCGGGGATACGGGTAGCGGCCCAGTACGTACCGATGTCGGAGGTGGCCGGAGATTTCTACGACTTTCTTGCAGTCGATGATCACCGCCTCGGCATCCTCATCGCGGATGTATCGGGTCACGGGGTTCCGGCAGCCCTGGTCGCGTCGATGGTGAAGGTGGCGATCGCCGCACAGGCCGAGCATGCAGCAGATCCGGCCAAGGTGATGGCCGGGCTCAATTCAGTCCTGTCGGGCAAACTCCAGGGACAATTCGTAACCGCGGCCTATCTGTTTCTCGACCCGCAAGCGAAAACCGGCACATACAGTGCCGCCGGGCATCCACCCCTGCTGCATTACCGCGCAGCAGATCAATCGATTCACGATGTCGTGGAAAATGGCCTGATTCTCGGAGTGATGCCATATGCCAGCTACGAAACAAGAGCGTTGACTCTGGAGTCAGGCGACCGTTTCTTGCTCTACACCGACGGCGTGCTGGAGGCTGATCAGCGCGGCGAGGAATTTGGTGAAACCCGAGTCAAACAAGTCTTCTCGCAGGCTCTGTCCGCCGATCAAGTTTGTGCTGCGCTGGGCAAGGAGGTCAGCGCATGGTCGCGCGGCGTCGCGGGCGATGACGTCACGATCGTTGCGGTCGAGATAATGTAAGAAAGAAAGCGACCCATTTCTGGGTGGCTCACGATAACTCCCTTTGCGTTATGGTGTGTTGGCGCCCGCCAATACTTGCTCACTCACTTCGGCATCATGTCGTTCTTCAGCCGTGGTTGTTGGCAGTGCAATCTCAAGCAACTCCCGAATCGACTTCACGTGGTGCATGTTCAGACCCTGCAGCTGTTCCGGTGTCAAGTCTTCCTGAACATTCTGCCGGTTGTCTTCAGGCAGGATAATGTCCTTCACTCCCGCGCGCTTGGCCGCCAGGGTTTTTTCCTTGATCCCGCCGATGGGTAGCACGTTACCGCTGAGGGTGATTTCTCCTGTCATCGCGGTTAGCGGACGCACTCGCCGATCGGTCAGCACGACCCGTTCGCCGCCGTCCGCTTGGATGCCGCCGGCGGAGGAGTCGGTTCGGCCCCCAGCTCCTTTGCATTCGAGCGGACCCAGGTCAGCGCCGCCTGCATGGACTCGCGCATCACGTCGCCGAGCTGACCAGTCGTGTTGAAGCCGCCCTTACCCTTCATCTTGTTGGCCTCGATGAAGAGGAGGTCACCGCCGGTTGGCGTCCACGCTAATCCCACCGCCACGCCGCTGCGCTTGGTGCGTTCGGCGATCTCGCCTTCGGTACGAATTTTGATCTCGCCCAGCATGTCGGTGTGCTGCACCAGTTCGGGCGTGACCACGAGTTTGTCAGTCTTGCCTTCAGCGATGCGTCGCGCCTGCTTACGGCAGATCGTGCCGATCGTGCGCTCCAGCCTTCGCACCCGCGCTTCGCGGGTGCAGTGACGAATGATGAAGCGGATCGTCTCTTCAGGAAATTCGATCTGCTCCCCGCGACCGTTCACTGACACTCTGCGCCGAATGTACGAAGCTTACTGTTCGGTCAACGACCTTCATTGGGGGCGTTATGTGCGATTGCAGTTTCGCCAGTATTTACGGCCGGATTATACGGCAGTTCGATTCTGCGCCCACCGCAACTGAACACCCTGAACTTGGCAAGTCCCATCTTCTGCAACCGAAAAGCAAGGCTCGTCTCCAGCACGCCGAAGCCGTATTTCACGCTCCGGCTAAAATTGATCGACGAGGCCTCTTCGAAGTATTTGGTGGGGCAGGAAACTTCGCCGATTCGGAAACCGAAGTACACGCATTGCGCCAGCATCTGGTTGTCGAAAACAAAGTCATTCGAGTTTTCCAGCAGCGGGAGTTGCTCGAGGACGCGACGAGCGAAGGCGCGATAACCGGTGTGATATTCCGATAACTTGGCGCCCAACATCACGTTTTCAATTGCTGTGAGGCAGCGATTCGCAACATATTTGTAGAGCGGCATTCCACCCTGCAGCGAGCCACCCCCAATAATGCGGGAACCAAGCACCACATCGTACACGCCGTAGGCGATCATGCTAGCCATGGCCGTTACCAGAAGGGGGGTGTACTGGTAGTCGGGATGGACCATGATCACGATGTCGGCGCCACGCCCGAGTGCCTCACGGTAGCAGGTCTGCTGGTTACGCCCATAGCCGTAATTGCGGTCATGAACATACACGTCCAACCCGAGGGCACGGCCCAGGCTAGCCGTCTGGTCAGAGCTGCCATCGTCCACCAGGATTCGAAAGTCCACGCATTCGGGAAGGTCGGCAACGGTCGCGCGGAGGGTCTTCTCCGCGTTATAGGCAGGTAGAACGACCGCTATCTTCTGTCCATTCAACATGGTTGGGTGGACCTGAACATACCCGTCAATTATGCCCGCAGCGCTATGTAACCGCCAATTGGTAACGCAAGGCCGTTGCGACGCAATTCGACCCACCGCCAATTCGGCTGCAAAAAGAGAAAGAGCCGTCGGTATCGACGGCCCTTTCGTATGGCTCCTGGTTTTGTTGATGATTCCCTTACGCCGTTGGCGCGCCAGTCAACACCTGCTCCCGTACTTCAGCGTCATGCTTGTTCGTCGGCGGTGCTGGTCGGCAGAGCAATGTCAAGCAACTCCCGAATCGACTTCACGTAGTGCATGTTCAGTCCCAGCAGCTGTTCCGGTGTCAAGTCTTCCTGCACATTCTGCCGGTTGTCTTCGGGCAGGATGATGTCCTTCACTCCCGCGCGTTTGGCCGCCAGGGTTTTTTCCTTGATTCCGCCGATGGGAAGCACGTTACCGCTTAGGGTGATTTCTCCCGTCATCGCAGTAAGCGGACGCACCCGCCGGTCGCTCAGCAGCGACACCAGAGCGGTTGCCATGGTGACGCCTGCCGAGGGTCCGTCTTTGGGGATTGCTCCCGCCGGAACGTGAATGTGAATGTCGTGGTTGGCGAAGAAGTCTTCGTCGATACCCAGTTCCTTTGCGTTCGACCGTACCCAGGTCAGCGCCGCCTGCATCGACTCGCGCATCACGTCGCCGAGCTGACCGGTCATGTTGAAGCCGCCCTTGCCCTTCATCTTGTTGGCCTCGATGAACAGGATGTCACCGCCGGTGGGCGTCCATGCCAGTCCTACCGCCACTCCGCTGCGTTTGGTCCGTTCGGCGATTTCGCCTTCGGTGCGGATCTTGATTCCGCCCAGCATGTCGGTGTGCTGCACCAGTTCGGGCGTGACCACGAGCTTGTCAGTCTTGCCTTCGGCGATGCGTCGCGCCTGCTTGCGGCAGATCGTGCCGATCGTGCGCTCCAGGCTTCGCACCCCCGCTTCGCGCGTGTAGTGGCGAATGATGAAGCGGATCGTCTCTTCCGGAAATTCGATCTGCTCCTTTGAAACGCCGTTTTCTTCGATCTGTCGCGGGATCAGATACTGAAACGCGATGTGTACCTTCTCTTCTTCGGTGTAACCCTGCAGCTCGATGATTTCCATGCGATCGCGCAGCGGTTCGGCCACCGGGTCGAGTTGATTTGCGGTGGTGATGAACAAAACCTTGGACAAATCGAACGGCACATCCAGGTAGTTATCGCGGAAGCTGAAGTTCTGCTCCGGATCGAGCGCCTCCAACAGCGCGGAGCCCGGGTCGCCCCGGAAATCACGTCCTACTTTGTCAATTTCGTCGAGCATGAAGACCGGATCGTTGGTCTCGGCGCGCCGAATACCCTGCATGATCTGGCCAGGCAGTGCGCCGATATAGGTGCGGCGATGCCCGCGAATTTCGGCTTCGTCGTGGACGCCGCCCAGCGAGAGACGCACAAACTTCCGTCCCAGCGAACGCGCGATCGACTTACCCAGCGACGTCTTGCCCACGCCCGGAGGTCCAACGAAACACAAGATTGGACCCTTCATGTTCGGCTTCAGGCGCCGGACCGAGAGGTAATCCAGGATGCGGTTCTTCACCTTCTCCAGGTCGTAATGGTCGGAGTCGAGAATTTCCTTGGCCTTGGTAATGTCAATCTCGACGCCTGAAGACTTCTGCCACGGCAAAACTGCCAGCCACTCGATGTAATTGCGCGTCAGGCCATAGTCGGCGGCCATCGGAGACATCCGGACCAGGCGACCCAGTTCCTTCAACGCCTCTTTCTTGACGTCATCAGGCATGCCGGCAGACTCTATCTTTTGACGTAAGTCCTCGGTGTCTCGCGTGGTCTCGTCCTGTTCACCGAGTTCCTTCTGGATGGCCTTCATCTGTTCGCGAAGGTAATACTCGCGCTGCGTCTGTTGAACACGGTCCTGAACTTCGCTCTGAATCTTGTTGCGCAGTTGCTGAACCTCGAGTTCCTTGGCCAGGTGTTGATTGATCTTCTCCAAGCGCACCTGGACATCGGGCGTCTCCAGGACATCCTGCTTGTCCTTGGTTGACAGCGACGGCAACGACGACGCGATAAAGTCAACCATGCGGCCGGCGTCTTCAATGTTGGCCGCGACCGTAGAGAGTTCGTCCGACAAGGTCGGAGATCCCGCTACGATCTGCTGGAAGAGCGTCAACACGTTGCGCTGCAGGGCCTCGATTTGGGCATTCACCGGCGCGTTGATTTCGGGGATCGATTCCACCGTGGCACGCATGAAGGGCGTCAGCTGGGTGTATTCGGTCACCTTGACCCGCTCCAGGCCTTCGGCAAACACAAACAGGCTCTGGTTAGGCATGCGCACAACCTTGTGGACCACCGCCAGGCTCCCAACGCCGAAGAGATCGGTGGCCTGGGGAGCGTCGACGCGGGCCTCGCGTTGCGCAACTACGATGATCGTCTTGTCGTCTCCCAGGGAATTGATCAACTGCACGGAGCTCTCACGGCCGACCGTCAGCGGCAATACGGCATGGGGGAACAGCACCGTGTCGCGTACCGGCAGCAAAGGGAGGGTCCTGGCTTCGTCGGAGTCATTCCGGAACTCGGGATCGGAGGTAAGATCGCTGGTTTTAGTCTCTAACGTCTTATCATTGTTAGACATATCACTCCTTGAGTCCGTTATACTCAACATTTGATGAGCATGGTCGTATAAAAGTTGCAGCCGGGGTTCGCCTGTCAGTTGGTCGTTCACAGGCCCGGAAATCTTGGGAAGTCACTCCAGTAGAAATCCGAATCGACAGTTACACGCCTGCGGGCTAAAGGCGTTCCCCGGCCGAATCCTTTTGGCGCAGAGGATTGTACTCACACAAGGTGGACGCCACAACCGCAGCGGCGATTTGTTTGCAAAAAAATTGCTAAAACCGGAAATTGGGGCACGCCATCTCAACGACCCTGGATAGGTCTTGGCTTTGTCGTCATCATCTTAGTGTGTTTTCGCAGCTGGATAGACGCCCAGTAGCTTTACGAATTCTGCGATTTCCCCCAGGTGCCGAAGAGCTTTCCGGGCGGCGTCATCGTCTCCACGAAGAATGTCGGCAAAAAACACATATTCCCAGGGTCTGCCGCGCATGGGGCGCGACTCGATCTTGCTTAAGCTAATGTCCCGCAAGGCGAAGACACTCAATGCCTTAAACAGAACGCCCGGCACATTCTTCAAGGCGAACGCGAGAGAACTTTTGTTGGCCTGACGGCCGATCTTCTTCGATTTCGTGATCAGAAGAAACCGGGTGTAGTTCTGCCGGTCGTCTTCGATCCCGGAGAGCAGGACCTTGCCCGCGTATTCGGCCGCGGCGCGCTTGGCGGCGATGCCGGCGGCATCCGGCAGATTCTCTTCGATCACGTGCCGCACGCTGCCCGCGGTGTCGTAGAAGGGGACTGCCTGCACGCCCGGATGCGAGCGGAAGAAGTTACGGCACTGATCGAGTGCAACGGGATGCGAGTAGACACGGCGCACATCGCGAAGCTTCACTCCCGGATGCGCAATGAGATTGTGGCGAATCCGGAGATGCATTTCGCCGTGAATAAAGACGTCGCGTGCCAGCAGCAGGTCGAAGTGCTCGGCCACTGATCCGGCCAGAGAATTTTCGATGGGAATGACCGCAGCCTGTGCTTTCGCTTGCTCGACGCTGTCGAACACATCAGCCGAACGGGTGCACGGCATTACGGTTGCGCGCGGCAACATGCGTTTCGCCGCTTCATGGCTGAACGAGCCAAGTTCTCCTTGAATGGCAACTTTCATACCGCGGGGTTGAGCATAACAGACCTCGACTACAGGTTCTTCCCCATGAGATAGGCATCGAGCGCGTGCGTGGGATAGTACAAAGGCAGCGTACGTAAGACCTCGTATCCCAGTTTGCGATAGAGCCCAATGGCTGGTTCGTTGTTGACCGCCGTTTCCAGAAAAACCTGTGCGCATCCGCCTGCCCGCAGCTCCGCTTCGCATTCCCGCATCAAGAGAGTGGCGAGGCCCATGCGCCGCGCATTGGGCATGATGTCGAGTGTGAGAATTCGGCCGATGTTACGAATCGGTTGCGCTACGGTGAACCCGGCAATTGCGCCCGTGAACTCGCTTCCCGGCGGATACTCTGCCACCAGGGTAATTGCTTTGCGCCGCGTGATGAATCCCGTGAGGTCCATTTGTGTATAGGCGATGCCGGGAGCGAAGCAGGTCTGATCGATCTCCCACAGACGATCGAAGTCAGCGGGACGAAATGGCCGGATAACAAAGTCCACGGCTTCAGTGTGCAAGTGGAGACTCACCCGGTGCAAGTACAACCCGGCGGTTACTTGAGACTCGAGACTCGAGGCCGTTTTTCGCATCCTCGACGCGCTCCAGTGCAATAATCGCTACCCACTCGTTATTGCGGTTTTGGTAGCTCACAATGCGGCCGCCCAGCAGGGCAGCAGCGTGCTCCGGCGATACATCTTCGCGATAGTCGAAGTACCGTTCCCCGATAGCTTCACCGAACGGCAGCGTCTGCCACAGGGGATGCGGCGGCTGCCATTTCGTGGTGAACAGAAACGCGACGTCGAATTGGCTGGTTGCCTGTGAGGCGCGCTGCATCTGGGCTTCCGAGAAGTTTTCCAAACGAATTACGTCCAATGGCTGGCCAATATAGCCCAGGAACGGCCGAGTCATCTCATCCGACGCCGGCCAGGCCGTGAGCACGCGGGCTTGGGAATAACGTCGCGCAATTTCCATCTCCGCCTGTTTGTGAAGGATCACATAGTCGCGATACAGCAGCGTGTCCTCGGGGGCGACGCGATATGGCGGAGGTGTGAACAGAGCAAAGACGAAGGCTGCGCAGACCGCCGCTACGACACCACGCCCAATGACGCAGTCTTCGACGGAGGGTTGAAACGCAAATCAGGATGACAAGCGGCAACACCGGAAGCATGTATCGTGCCAGCACCGCTCCACCCAGCACGGACAATGCCACAACATGCGCCGCGATCACGACCCCGAAGACCAACTGCACTGGGATCGGAATGCGTTGTCGTTCGCCGCCATCTCGCTCCAGCAAGGGCAGCTTCGACATCGCATAAAAAGTGAGCAGTGTCAGCACAAACAAGTTCAAGTAGCCCAGCAGATGCCAGAGACGGATCAGCATCGCCAACGCCACCCGCACGGGCGTCAGAGTCGCGCCCAGGTTGTAGCGGAGGAACTCGGGATTGCCCAGAAAATAGCCGGTCTTGTAATGGTGATAGCTCAGCCATAAAGCCAGCGGCACCGCGCACAACAGCAGCGAGCCGGTGCGGACCCAATCGCGATTCTGGAAACACAACCGCTCGCCATCGTGCTGACCCATTAAGGGACAAAGGATCTCCCAGGCCATCACTGCCATTGGAGTGATGATCGCTGTCTCTTTCCCGAGCGGCGCCAATGCGAGGAATACCACGGTCGCCACCGGGCGCCGCTCTACGTACATCGCAAGTCCCCAGATGGTCAGCGCACAAGCTGTCATGTCCAGGTGCGCCATTGAACTCTGCGTGAAAAAGACCGAATACGACGCTGTGCACAACACCGTGGCAATGGCGACGTATTCGTTGGCCACGCGGCGCGCCAATCGCCACACTCCCAGCAGCGCGAACGTCGCGACCAGCAGCATGGCCGTCCGGGTTACCGCCGGAGTGAACGCACTGTACTTCCACCAGAACGCCAGCCACAGCATCACCAGCGGCGGATGAGCGTTCGACAAGGTACTGTGAGGGACCAACGATCCAGTGAAAAGAAGATCTCGCGCCGCGGGGATGAAGTATCCTGCCTCATCCCAGAAGTAGGGCAGACGCAGTAGCGGCGCGTGCGTGACGAACAAAGAAGTGAAGATGAGCGAAAATGCCAAAAGGTGATCGCGAACCGATATCCATCTGGGAGTCGCGCTGGCGGACGCGGGGAAGCGAGAAAAGTCACGCGGACCCGATCGTCCTGAATGCGGAATTTCGCCGCCCATCGGTCTAATGGATGGGGCCGCTGCCGGGCTGCATGCGCGGATCCAGCTTGATTTCGCCGAAGGTAGTTTCGTAATTGACCAGATTCTGTTGCAGGATGGTGTACAACGCCTTCGCCTGTTGCGGGCTCAGGTAAACGCCCTGGAAATTCTTGACCTCTACCTTTGACTCGTCCTGGTGCTGAAGAGTGCCAAACACCAGGAAAAAGTCCCACACGTTCACCCGCACTTGTACGCTGTTGGCATAGTTTTCGCGGTAGTCGGTGCTGTTCGTTAGCTGAATCGATGGTTGCGTTGGATTCGTCATTATGACCTCTCCGTGTGACACACCGGAATGCGAAGTGTAACAAACAACCGGCACCTGCGCCGATGCCTCCACCTGTGGTTGGTGGCTTACTTCGACGGCATGGTGTAGTAGCCGGTGCGGTGACGTATCTGGAGCGCAGATGGATCGGGGTAGTCTTTTGTAGCCGGGTCGATCTTGATTTCGATGCGGCGGAACTCGGAGTCCGCAAGGCGCGAGCTGGGGTAATAGGCGATTAAGTATTGGGTTCGCAGCTCGTCGCTGATCTGGCGGAATGCCGCATCGAGCTGTTCAAGGGAGCTGGCGTAAAAGTACTTTCCACCTGTATCGCGCGACAGTTGGATGAGGGCGTGCTCGCCGCCGATGTCGCGGCCGGCGTTGTTTTCAATCGGTACGATAATAACGCTGTACAGGATGACTTCCGCTTGTTGCGCTTCGCGCACCGCCTCCTGGTAGCTCGTCTTGCTTACGGTGTCCCCTCCATCGGTGATGACGACCATTACTTTGCGTCCACGACGATCCAGCAGCGCATCGGACCCGAGATAGAGGGTATCGTAGAGCGCGGTCGCAGCGCCGGTATGCACATGGGCGATTCCACGGTCGATTGTGCGGATGTCGGCGGTGAAGGGCGTTAGCTGATCGACCACTTCGCTGAACTGGAACAGCGAGATGCCATCAATTGGCCGCAAAATAGCATGGGCAAAGCGACGCGCCGAGTCCAGTTCCAGCTTTTGGTCATTGCGCGTGCTCAAGCTGGTGTCGATCGCGATCACGATCGAGAGAGGCAGCTCCGACTCGCGCTGGAACACTGCGATCTTCTGTGGCTTGCCGTCCTCAAAAACCTGAAAATCTTCCTGCTTGAGAGATGAAACGGGAGCTCCTCCTGAGTTGGTAACAGTGGAAAAGACATTTACGAGCTTGACGTTCACGCGAAAGGTCGTGTTGGAATCGTCGGAAGCCGCGGCCTGTGTGGCTTGCGGTGGACGAGGAACCGGGCTGGGCGTTGCAGAAGGCTTGCCCGGCTCCGGCGGGCGCGGCACGGTGGTTTGTGCGCAGGCCAGCGGAAGGGACAAGAGCAGGCAAAGCATTCCGCCTGCTGTGCCCAGGTTTCGTTTGCCGAGGAGAACAAAAAGAATCCGAAGGGTCGCTGGCATCGCTTCACTACAACCCGCTGGCAGCTATTTTGACGCGCTTTCAGCGGCTATCCGGACCTCTGGCGGAAAAGGTTCACCATCGGCCCATACTGCTCCATCCTCAAAGAATTCCTTTTTCCAGATCGGCACCGTCTTCTTCAGAGTATCGATGAGCCAGCGGCAGGCGTCGAAGGCAGCGGCTCGATGGGCTGAAGCCACCGCAATATAGACGCTCGTCTCACCGATCTCGAGGCGACCCAATCGATGCACCACCCAGACATCGCGAACGGCATAGTCAGCCAGGGCACGCTGCGCCAATTGCTCCATCTGCCGCAACGCCATAGGCTCGTAGCCAACGTAATCCAAGTATAAAGTTCGGCGTCCGCGGGTTTGATTGCGCACGATGCCTTCAAAAATTACTACAGCGCCATCGGTTGGCTCGCAGAGAGCCGAAGAGATAGCGGCACCATCGATAGGTTTCCGCACAATCGCGGCATGCTCGGTCGCCTGCACTTCGCCGCCGCCCGCGTGCGTCGAAGCTTCCGCGGTTCCTCCGCTGACGGGGGGAATTAACGCCACTTCATCCCCTTCGCGCAAAGATTGGTCATGGGCTGAATATTCATAGTTTACGGCCAGGGCAATAGAACTGCGAAACTGTTGCAATTGCGGCAGTCTCTGCTGCAACGTGTTGTACAGCTCACCCAGCAATGCTCCTTCCGGAAGGTCCACCGTCTCCGCCTCCCAGCCGGCAACTTCCTTGAGCATTCCGAGGAATAATACCTTGACCCGCATGCAGTAAGAATATCGCAGGAGCGGCGTGAAGATACCTCGTGACTTGTCTTGAAGTGATGGATACCCTTGCAGACGCGAATGGAAAAGCGCTCTTGCTGGCGACCGTCAATTTGTGCTCCACTTGATTCGGTCTGATAAGCTCGCGGACAGCCTCTGGGCATGATGTCCTCGTGCGACTGTCTGGTGCTTAAGAAACGGGAGTTTGGGAGCGTACGCATGTCACTCTGCAACCTGGGAATCGGCGGTGGTGCCAAATACGCTTGGATGAAGGTTTCGCTCTTATCGCTGGCGGTCGCTCTCGTTGCGGTTTCTCGTCCGAGCGTCGCGCAGGAAAAGAAAAGCCCGGCTCCATCGGCGGCCTCGCCTGTGGCTCGCGGGCAATACATCGTGGAAAACGTTGCGATGTGTGGAACTTGCCACACGCCTCGCCGCGCAAATGGGGATCTGGACCGCAGCCGCTGGCTTGCCGGTGCCTCTGTACCCTATTTGTCAGCCCGTCCGGCGCAGGACTGGCCCATAGTGGCTCCCCGTCTTGCGGGCAATCCTCCTACCAACGACGCCGGCATGATCACCCTGTTGACCACCGGTGTCTGGATCACCGGCCAAGAACTTCGGGACCCCATGCCAAAGTTTCACATGACCCCCGGCGATGCCGAGGCCGTGGTTGCTTACCTCAAGTCGCTGAATCCCGGCCCATAATTTCACTATCTTAGCTTCGCCCGCAGGCTGCGCGTCCGCTTCCTCCCATGTGGGATACTCATGTACAGGCAACGCGGGTTCGTCAGAGTGCATGTACAACCCTATGGGAGTCTTGGCTGAAGAAGCGGCTGTGGGGGAGGTTCGCGCTGAACCGCGGCTTCACTACGTCCCCTGTTCGACTTATCGGCTGCAGTTGAACCGGGATTTTACGTTCCGCCAGGCCACCACGCTGCTCGACTACTTTCACGATCTCGGGATCAGCGATTGCTACACCTCGCCATTTCTCATGGCGCGTCCGGGAAGCCTTCACGGCTACGATGTGACCGACCCCACTCAGCTCAACCCGGAAATCGGGGATGCGCGCGACTTCCAGACGTTTACAGCACAGCTCAAACAGCGTGGCATGGGTCTGATTGCCGATGTTGTTCCTAACCACATGTGCGTTACGCACCAGTCGAACAAGTGGTGGTGGGACGTGCTCGAAGATGGACCGGGCTCTCCCTTTTCGCGATTCTTCGACATTGATTGGAATCCGCCAAAGTCCGAGCTGGCGAACAAGGTGCTCCTGCCCTTTCTCGCGGTCCAGTTTGGCCGCGCCTTGGAGGACCAACAGCTAGTCGTGACCTATCGCGCGGGCGCCTTTTTCATTGACTGCCAGGGCCTGCCTTTCCCCCTCGCACCCCGCACATGGCCCACAATTCTGAGTGGTGTCTTACAACGATTGGGCGATGACCTGGGGGACTCGCACCCCCACGTGATCGAGCTGGAAAGCATTCTTACTGCGATCTCCCATTTGCCGCCCCGCTCGGAGACCGGGGAAGACAGAGTCAAGGAACGGTGGAGGGAGAGAGAAGTCGCCAAACGTCGCCTGGCAGCCTTGGTAGAAGACAATTCCCTGGTTCGGTATGCGTTGCAAGAGTCACTCGCCGTGATCAATGGGCGCAAGGGCGACCCGCACAGTTTCGATCAGCTCGAGAAGCTTTTGGATGATCAGGCCTATCGTCTCAGTCACTGGCAGGTTGCGGCGGATGAAATTAACTACCGGCGATTCTTTGACATCAACGAACTTGCCGCCATTCGCGTGGAAGATCCCGAAGTGTTCACGCCGGTCCACGCGCTATTGTCCGATCTCGTCCAGAAGGGCCAAATCACGGGGCTACGGATCGACCACCCGGATGGCCTGTTCGATCCCGAGCAGTACTTTCGCGATCTCCAGCAGCAGTTCCAATCTGAAAACGAATGGCGTTCGGCGCTCCCTGCGAGTCCGCCGGCGAAGAGAATCTACATCGTCGCTGAAAAAGTTCTGGTTGGTCACGAAGAGTTACGTCGTTCATGGGAGGTTGCCGGAACGACGGGATACGGGTTTCTGAACCTGCTGAACGGACTCTATGTCGACAAGTCCAGGAAGCGGGCCCTGCTTCGCCTGTATCAGCAGTTCACGGGCTGGTCTCAGTCGTTCAGCGACCTGGTTTATCAATGCAAGCGGCTGGTACTGCAGGTATCGATGTCGAGTGAACTGATGGCATTGTCGCGCCGGCTCGACAAAATCACCGAGCAACATCGCTGGTCCCGCGATTTCACGCTCCACATTTTGCGCGATGCATTGCTGGAAGTCATCGCGTGTTTTCCTGTTTACCGCTCCTATATCCGCGAGACCACCATCGTGCCTGACGAGGAAGACCGTCAGCGGATACGGCAGGCCATCGACTCGGCGAGGCGCCGGAATCCAGCCATCAGCGGTTCCGTTTTTGAGTTCATCCAGGATGTCCTTCTTCTAAACGATCCCGACGGTATAAGCGATGTTGATCGTGCCGTGCGGCGGTTGTTCGTAATGAGATTTCAGCAACTGACCGGGCCTGTGATGGCCAAGGGCCTGGAGGATACTGCTTTCTACCGGTACGTCCCGCTGCTGTCCCTAAATGAAGTTGGAGGCTCGCCCCGCTCGCTTGGGACCTCTGTTGCCGCCTTTCATGCGAAGAATACCGCGCGCGCCGCCCTGTGGCCCAACTCGCTGCTGGCGACTTCAACCCACGATCACAAGCGCAGTGAGGATGTTCGCGCACGGATTAATGTACTTTCCGAAATTCCTGCCGAGTGGTACCGCGCAATTCGATCATGGCAGAGAATCAATGCTGATAAGGCGGCAGTGCTCGGAGGCAATACCATTCCCGGCGCCAACGAGGAGTACTACCTATACCAGACCTTAGTCGGTGCGTGGCCGCTGTCACAAATGAGCGCTGGCGAATTCGAAGATTTCAAGCAGAGAATCCACCTGCACATGAAAAAGGCTCTGCGTGAAGCCAAAGTGAACTCCAGCTGGGTAAGTCCCAACACGGATTACGAGAGCGCGTTACATAAATTTATCGACGCGATACTGGACCGCAGCGGTGACAATCCGTTCCTTGGAGAGTTCTTGCCATTTCAAAACCGTATTGCGCAACTCGGCGTGTACAACTCTCTTTCCCAGCTGATACTCAAGATGACATCGCCCGGCGTGCCGGACTTCTATCAGGGATCCGAGGTGTGGAATTTCAGCCTCACGGATCCCGACAATCGGCGCCCTGTCGATTACCGGCCGATTCAAGACCTGCTGGCACGACTGCAATCTGATGAAAACGATGATCGTGCCGCCCTGGTGGAGCGCTTGCTTGCGTCTCCCGAAGACGGGGGGATCAAACTGTTCATCACCCGGGCTGCGTTGCAATTCCGCCAGGCAGAGCGCGAGTTGTTCGGCAAGGGGAAGTACACCCCTCTTCGCGTAATTGGCGAAAAGCACCATCACATTGTGGCATTCGCCCGTTCTTACGGCGGTCGGACGGTAGTGGTGGTCGCGGGAAGGCTTTTCGCAGGGCTGTGTTCCGAGGGGCGCAGCCCGGTGGGCGATGGAGCCTGGGGCGATACCGTCGTGATGTTGCGCAAACACCTGGCCGGCACCAGCTTTCGCGATGTTCTTACCGGCCGGCGATTGGACGCCAACCGGCGCGAAGGCTACCTTGCACTGCCGGTCGCTGAAGCCTTCGCCTGCCTTCCGATTGCCTTGCTCGCGCAGGTCGAGGGAGGCGCCCTTGACGGGTGAGGTGGTATGCAATCCCTGGCAACTGCGGTTCGGCGCTAACTTCGTTCGGAGCGGAGGTGTTGAGTTCCGCGCATGGGCTCCCAATCTTACGAACTTGGCGGTGAATATTCTCGGAGGTCAGCCCTGCATGATTCCCATGGCACGCGGTGCGGACTCGACATTTTCTGTGACCGTCCCCAACGTTGCTGAAGGAACTGACTATCAATTCGTGCTGAACAATGATGACGCCCGGTTGCGGCCCGATCCCTTATCTCGCTGGCAGCCCAACGGTGTCCACGGAGCTTCGCGCATCGTGAATCCAGCTTCTTTTCATTGGACAGACTCAGGTTGGAAGGGAATTCCCTTAAAAGATTTCGTCACCTACGAACTCCATGTCGGTACCTTCACTCCGCACGGCACCTTTGAAGCTGTCATTGAGCGCCTCTCGTATCTTCAGGACCTGGGAATTACGGCGATCGAACTGATGCCGGCGGTGGAGTTTCCGGGCGACAGGAATTGGGGTTATGACGGTGCGAGCCTATATGCGCCGCACTCTGCCTACGGTGGCCCGGTCGGCCTGAAAACGCTGATCGACGCCTGCCACGCGCACGGTATGGCGGTCGTGCTCGATGTCGTTTACAACCATTTCGGTCCCGAAGGCTGCTACTTGCCCGAATATGCGCCTTGCTTCACCGGTGCCTATCGCACGCCGTGGGGAAAGGCGATCAATTTCGACGGTCCTGAGAGCGATGGCGTGCGTCGCTTCTTCATCGATAACGCTCTCTACTGGCTGGTGGAATATCACATCGATGCACTACGGCTCGACGCCGTTCATGCGATCTTCGACTTCAGCGCGCGGCACATCCTCGACGAGCTGGCGGCCGCCTTTCATGCTGAGGCCCCGAGGCTTGGGAGGCAGGCGTGGATCATCGCTGAGAGCGACCTGAACGATGTGAGGCTCATCAACCCTCATTGCGCTGGCGGGTACGACGTCGACGCCCAGTGGCATGACGATTTCCATCACGCGCTCTATACCCTGTTGACCGGTGACCGCAGTGGCTACCTGATGGACTTCGGCTCAGTGAGCGATCTCGCCCAATCCATCACTGGCGGGTTCGTCTACAATGGCAGGTACTCGCGCTATCGGCGTCGCCGCCACGGTAATTCATCCAGACTGCGCCCAGGGGAGCAGTTCGTACCATGCATTCAGAATCACGACCAGATTGCGAACACGAGCAAAGGTGTACGGCTGGCGTCATTGGTTTCCTTTGAACAACAAAAGCTGGCCGCGACGATCTTGATCTGCTCTCCCTTCCAGCCGCTCCTGTTCATGGGGCAGGAGTACGGCGAGACGGCGCCGTTCCTATTCTTTACTAGCTTCAGCGATGAGCAGCTCGTGGAAGCGGTGCGCAAGGGCCGCAGGGAAGAGTTCGCGGCGTACTATGCCGAAGAGGACTTTCCCGATCCTCAGGCTGAATCGACATTTCTGAAATGCAAACTGGACTGGGTCAAACCCTCTACGTCACCTCATGAGGAGCTCCTGCACTTGTATCGCGCTCTGCTGGCTCTTCGACGACGTCAGGCCTCGCTGAGCAACTGTCGCAAGGACCTTGCAACGGTTGTTTTTAACGAGGACGCGAAATGGATGGTCATGGAAAGGTCGGACATATCGGGCGACGCGGCATTGCTGATCTGTAACTTCTCGGAAGATGTGCAGTCGATTCCGGTGAATCCCGCCGGCCGTGCGTGGAAGTTGGCTCTGTCCACGGCCGATCCGTCTTTTGGCGGTGCTGCGAAGAATGCCGGCTTGGCAAATCGGACGCTCAATGACGCCGCGGCGATTCCCTTGGCTGGCTTCAGTGCTGCTCTCTATTTTGCAGACGAGTCCGAATGTGCGGCGCCGACACCGGGGAATTCATCTCAAACTTGACTATAGGTTTGCACGCAATGGACAGTTCGCTGCAAGTGCCGCGCGCCGCCCAGGGAAATGAATTGACTTCCGATCCAAACCCGCTTTGGTACAAAGACGCCGTCATCTACCAGGTGCATGTGCGCGCTATGTACGACAGTAATGGCGACGGCATCGGTGACTTTCGAGGCCTGGCCCAAAAGCTGGACCACCTCCAGGGACTCGGCATCAACGCCATCTGGCTCATGCCGTTCTTTCCCTCGCCTCTGCGCGATGACGGCTATGATATCTCCGACTACACTTCGGTTCATCCCAGCTACGGCACGCTCGACGACTTCAGGATTTTTCTCGACTCTGCTCACAAGCGCGGCATCCGCGTCATCATCGAGCTGGTTCTGAACCACACCTCCGATCAGCACCCATGGTTTCAGGAGTCGCGCAAGTCGGTCGACAATCCTCGGCGTGACTGGTATGTGTGGAGCGACACCGACACCCGTTACCACGGGGTTCGAATCATATTTCTCGACACCGAGATGTCGAACTGGGCCTGGGACCCGATTTCCAAGGCTTATTACTGGCATCGTTTCTTCAGCCATCAGCCCGATTTGAACTATGACAATCCCGCCGTGCGCGAGGAGATGTGGAATGTCATGAAGTTCTGGCTCGATCTCGGTGTCGACGGCTTTCGCCTCGACGCCGTGCCGTATCTGGTCGAACGCGAAGGAACATCGTGCGAGAACCTGCCCGAGACCCACGCGGTCATCAAGGAACTGCGGCGGCGTCTTGACGAGAGTTTCCCCGGCAGGTTGCTTCTGGCGGAGGCTAATCAGTGGCCGGCGGATTTGCGTGCTTACTTCGGTGAGGGCGATGAGTTCCACATGGCCTTTAATTTTCCGCTGATGCCGCGGATGTTCATGGGCCTGAAGCTCGAAGACCGCAAGCCCATCACGGAGATTCTCCAGCAAACCCCGCAGATTCCGGATGTTTGCCAGTGGTGCCTGTTCCTTCGCAACCATGATGAGCTGACGCTCGAGATGGTAACCGACATGGAGCGCGACTACATGTATGACGAGTACGCTCACGACAAACCCATGCGGATCAATCTGGGAATTCGTCGTCGCCTCGCCCCGCTCCTCGACAACGATCGCCGTCGCATCGAACTCATGAATGGGATGCTGCTCTCCCTTCCCGGCACGCCCGTGGTTTACTACGGCGACGAGATTGGCATGGGCGACAACATCTATCTTGGCGACCGCAACGGCGTCCGCACACCCATGCAGTGGGACGGGGGATGGAATGCCGGATTTTCTTCCGCCGATCCGGAGAGCCTGTATGCAGCCCTTATTCTGAACCCCGTGTACGGCTATCAGGCTGTCAATGTGCAATCACAGGGGCGGTTGCAGCATTCTTTGCTGTCATGGATGCGACGCATCCTGCAGGTGCGTAAATCGTCGCCCATATTTGGCCGCGGATCCATAGAGTTTCTTTATCCGGAAAATCATCGCGTGCTCGCTTATCTGCGGCAGCTGGGCGGAGAAACAGTACTGGTGGTTAACAATCTTTCCGCCTCGGCGCAGGCGGTCGAGTTGGACCTGAGCCGCTTCAAGGGGAGCATTCTGGTGGAGATGTTTGGCCGAAATATCTTCCCGCGCATTGGTAGCCTGCCATACTTGCTGACGCTGGGCCCGTACCAGTTTTATTGGTTCCGCTTACGGCGAATTTGAAGTTCAATGTCTGGTCTGAGGTTCTCGGGTGGCTGAAGAAGACATCCTGTCCGATGAATTGCTTCGACAGCTTATCAGCGTCGGAGAAGTGGACATCCTCGTCGGCCTGCACACTTACAACAACGCCAAAACCATCGGCCAGGTGGTGCAGGTGGTCCGCGAAGGGTTGTTGAAGTATTTCCCACGCGAGCGAGTAGCGATTCTCAATGCCGACGGAGGATCGACGGACGGCTCATCCGACCTGGTCCGCGCCGCGGCTATCAGCGACTGGCGTAGCGGGTCCAGAATGGAGACGCTCCGTACCCTCCATTCGATCAGCAGCCAATATGGCAGCACTCCTTCACCGGGAAGGGCTCTCCACATGGTGGTTGCTGCGGCCGATCTCTTGCGTGCCAAGGCTTGCGCCATCATTGCGCCCGAATCGTCCGAGATCCTGCCTGAGTGGACTGACCGCCTCCTGCGGCCCATCTATCGCGAGCACTTTGACTTCGTGATGCCGGTGTATCGGCGCCACCGATTCGAGGGCATCCTCGTAACCAACCTCATGTATCCGATGACGACTGCCCTCTATGGTAAGCAGGTCCGCGAACCTCGTCCGGGCGAGTTCGCATTTTCGTCTGAGTTCGCTGGCCGGCTTCTGGGTCACGACCTGTGGGCCACTGATGCGGGGCGCCTGGGTCCTGAAGTTTGCTTCACCATCGAAGCGCTTTCCGATGGGCTTCGCGTCTTTCAGACCTTTCTCGGACCCAAGGGCAGGCTGGAACAGCAATCCCCGGATTTGGTTGCCGCATTGCGACAAACCGTCGGACCGCTGTTCTGGTCGATGGAGCGGACAGATGCCACGTGGCAAACGCAAAACGAGATCCACCCCATTCCCACTGCGGGCCCTGAATATGACGTGACCACCGAAGCCGTGAGTGTGGACCGCGAACGCTTGTACCAGATGTTCAGTTCCGGCGTCCTCGACCTTGAGCCAGTCCTCAAGTCCATACTTTCACCCGCTACGCTTACGCAGCTGCAGCAGGCCGCCAAGGCTGCCGAAGGCGAATTCAGGTACTCGGACGAACTTTGGGTGCGCAGCATCTACGAATTTGCCGCCGCCTACCACCACGATGTCATAAACCGTGATCACATTCTGCAAGCTCTGGCGCCGCTTTACCGGGGAAGGGCATACGCGTATCTGACGGAGAACTCGACCGCTTCGACGGAAGAGCTTGAAGCGCGCGGCCAGGCCCTCTGTTCAACCTTTGAACGCCTCAAGCCGTATCTGCTTGAGCTCTGGACGGCGCAGGAAAGGGGTTCGTGATGGGAGACATGATTGTTAGTGAACTTAGTCAGGCATGGAATGAGTTTGCCCATGCATTCGCTCATCTGCTCCCTCGTCTGCTGGCCCTTCTGATCATTGCTTTGGCGGGATGGGTGATTGCGTACCTGATCAAGATCGTGCTGCGCAGCTTGTTGCGCCTGGTGAGATTCGACCGGCTCTCGGAAAAAGCAGGCGCGGCACAATTGCTTAAGAATGTCGCCCTACCCTCGCCTTCCGAACTGCTGTGCCAACTGGTGTTCTGGTTGGCCTGGCTCGGAATCATCCTCACAGGTATCAGTTCGCTGGGGAGCGCGAGCGTGCAACTGCACATCGCCGATTTCTTCCTGTTCCTTCCCAGGCTCTTTGCTGCCCTGTTCATGGTTTTTCTGGGAATGCTGGCCGCCAGTTTCTTTGCCCGTGCTGCCCTGCTGGCGGCGGTGAATTCTGATTTGCCCTCCCCCCACCTCCTGAGCGAGGCGGTCAAGGTGATCATCGTGGTGCTGACCATTTCGATGGCGTTTGAGGAAATTGGACTGGCGCAGCGCACAGTCACGATTGCATTCGCTATCGTCTTTGGGGCGCTGATGCTGGGTCTGGCGATGGCCTTCGGCCTTGGAGGACGCGACTTGGCACGGGAATTCCTGGAGCGCAGATTCTCGGCCCAGCGGGCCAGGAAGAAGCAGGAAGACGTACTGCCGCCACTGTAGTCGGGGCCCAACCACTCCAGAAGCGCTCTCGTTCCCTCTGTTGTCAATACCCGTGCGCCGTAAGTGATATGGTCAGCTCTGGCACTTAAAAATTGCTTGCGTTGGGGGGATTGTTCGCAAGTTGTTGATAAACAATATAGTTATACGTATCCAATTCTGCCCGTTAGACTTACCTCTTCAGTTTGCCAGTTGCCGGTTTGCTGGCAGCCAACAGCGAAGTTGGATCGCTAAGAACGAGCCCGTCCAGCTGAAAAATTTTGAAAGTATTTCCAGCGCCTGCATGGCAGCAAAGTCCCGAATTGGAATTGTCAAATACCAACCCAAATCCGCGCCTGGGCGCGGGAAGGCACACAACTCCCTTGCTTCACGATTCCTGATTTACAGGAGTTGACGCAGGAGCCATAAGACTTGGGACACAGAGTAGGGTGATAACGGGAAGTGCGTCGGCTACCCATTGCCGCGCACTTGGTCGTCCCGCCTCTTTTGCAAGAACTGCATCACGCTCTGGGGTGTCACGATACCGAGAACTTCGCGAACCTGCTTCCGGCTGACGACCGGCAAGAGCCCGGGATTCTTGCTGAGGCGTTCCAAAACCACCTCGAGCGGATGATCGGCGTGCGCGTGGGCATAATCCGTCACGAGCAGGCTGCCCACTCGGGTGTCTGTGGCGCCCGACTGCACTGCCTGTTCAATCCGGTCGCGTGTGACGAGGCCGGAGTACATGCCGTCATCACCGACCAGAAGGGCGTCCAAACCAGCCTGTCGCAACTTGTCCATCGCATCGCCAGCCGATGTGCCCGGCGGAAGGATTAAGAAATCGCGACTCATGACGTCTAGGGCCCGCGGAGATGGCGCGGCCACGCGAGTTCCGGGCGTGGGCATGTGGACATTGTCCTGCTGCAACAGAGCGTGGTAGAGCGTAGTTGGCTGATAGCGCTTCGAGATCGCGAAGCTGATCATGTTCGCGATCATCAGCGGCACGAACACCTGGTAGTCCTGGGTGAGCTCGAAGATCATGAACACGGAAGTCATGGGAGCGCGAATGATGCCTGCGAAGAGAGTTCCCATCCCAACCAGTGCGTAGGCACCAGGATCGCCCGTCGGAAACGGCGCGAAGCGGTGCATGATGGTGCCGATGAATCCTCCCGCCATGGCCCCGAGGTACAGGCTTGGTGCGAAGATGCCGCCCGCGTTTCCCGACGAGTACGAGATGATGGTCGCTGCGAACTTAACAGCACACAGCAGCGCCAACGTTCGCAGCAGCAGGCTGCCGTTCAGGGCCTGATTTACGTACTCGTAGCCGACGCCCATTACCTGGGGAACGAAGATCAGGATCACTCCGATGATCAGTCCGCCCATCGCCGGCTGCACGATTTTGCTGCGTGCCGGCATGCGTAGGAATAATCCGCGAAGCCGGAGCAGTCCTTTCGAAAATCCAACGGAGATAACGCCACCGGCTACACCCAGCACGACGTAGGCGATCAGCTCCGCAGGATGTACGAGGTGATATTGCGGCACACGGAAGACCGGGCTGTTTCCGAGGATCGACCGCTCCACTACCACCGCTGTCACCGATGCGACCACGGCCGATCCAATAAGTGCCGCGTTCATGTCGCCGATGATTTCTTCCAGCGCAAAGATGACCGCCGCCACCGGCGTGTTGAATGCAGCCGAGAGTGCAGCCGCTGCTGCCACTGGTATGAGGCTCTTGGATCGCTCGGGGCTCAGCTGAAACAGCTTTCCGATCGAGGACGCCAGCCCGGCCCCGATTTGTACCGATGGGCCCTCTCTTCCCATCGAGTGTCCCGAGCCGATGCACAACGCTCCGGTCAGGAACTTGCCGAACGCTACTCGGCCTGGTATGTCACCCTCCTGCAGGTGATACGCCGCTTCTGTCTGGGGCACGCCGCTGCCGCGCGCGTCGGGAAAAAACTTCGCCAGCAGAAAGCCGGTAACGAGGCTCATCAGGGTTGGCACGAGTACATATCGCAGGTTGGACGGCGACATGCCGAAGAGCACATAACTGGTGCCCTTTATGGCGAGCGTAAAGAGCACCGCACTGAGCCCTGAGAGGATTGCGATGACAATGGTGAGCGCGAAGAAGATGTGGTTCTCGCGCACGCGCAGCTTCTGCAGGAACGAAGTCATTGAAGACTTCATTGCCGCTCACCATTGTGTTGGCGACCAATCACGAGCAGGGCTTCATCTGCTTGTGTGGGCTTTCCGCAATAGCCGGACGCTACCTGCTGCATCCGGAAGATCAACCCAACACCCGCCTGGAACGTGGCGATATCTGTCGGCTGGTGCGTCACACTCAGCTTGTCCCGGGTGGCCTGCGCCTCGGCCTTAAGGGACGCGATCTCGCTGTTTGCTTTGCTCTCCGCCGCCTGGTTAGGGCAGCTTTCCAGCCGCTGTATCGAGCGCTCAAGTCCCGCCAGCAATCGTCGCTGGCGTTCTTCCGGGGCGAGTGGCGTCGCCAACGGGTCTTCGTTAAGTATGGCTTCGGCGAGCGTCAGAAGCTGGTGGGTCTTATCGTCTGCCGGGTTGGCGCGCACTGCGGCCCGCAAATACTGCTCTGCCGCGCGGTAATCTCCCGCCTCGAATGCAGACTCGCCCGCCCCTGTGAGGGCCTCTACGTTGTTTCCGTCCTCTCGTGCGGCGGCTGCGTACTCTTCGAAGGCGCGTTTCGGATCATCAGCTTGGGCGAAGAATTTGGCGTTCTCGATATGGGCGGCTGGGGTATCGGGAGCCCGGGCCTGGAGAACCAGCAACTCTGAAGCGGCGAGGTCGCGCTGTTGATTCGCCAGGAGAAAGCGAATGAACTCCACTCGCAATTTCCGCCGTATGTCGGTTTGCTCAGCCGACCAATTCGCGTATAGCGCGCTTTGGTAGTAGTGTTCGGCCTCCTGGACATTGCCGTGTTTGGCTGTAAGCCTGGCGAGTCTTGTATTGATGTCAATGTTCCCGGGATCGGACTCTCCCAGGCGCAGCAGCAACTGAAGGGCTTCCGCGTCATGGTTAGCTGCGGCCAAGGCATCCGACAGCGCCAGAGTGTACTTCTCGCTGTCGCTGAGGTCAGCCGTGGCCTTTCGAAACGCCTGAATCGCTTGCGCAGTATTTCCTGACTGCATGTACTGGGTTCCGCGCTCATACCAGAAGGCCGCGATGCGCGCCTCCAGATGTTGTTCCAGAGTCGCCATGCGGCGGGTAAAGATGAACGCCCCGAATGCCAGAAGGGACAACCCAATCAGGAGCAGTATTTCTTTGTTTTGAATGCGGGGAGTTTTGATTTCTTCCACGAATGCAGGCTCCGAAAACCGGCGCGAGGGTGGACGCAGGGGCAGGGAGGTGTTTCGGATCGCTCCCAATTTCATTATATCGTCGTGAAACGAAGGCGCTCTAATTGGTGCGACGTGTCAGCAGCGAGCGCAAGTGCAGCCAGACGTCGCACCTTTCAAGAGCAACGTTTCCCGCACATGGAAAGGTTTCTTCGTGAAGTGGATTCCAAATCGACGCACGCTCCGGCGCTTATCGTGGAGGCGGTGGAGGCGGACTGGTCGGAGTACAACCATCCACTGTTGGGTGGTAGACCCATTGATTTTGTGGTAGCCCCTGCGCCCCGACGGTAGCCGGATCATTCGCATCGGTGGCCAGGCCGCAGAAATCATCTACCAGCTCAGTTACCCTCTTTGGGTCCTCCAGGCTGGCCAAGGCCTGTGCATTCCAGCTGACGGGATCGGGTTGCGCTCCCGCTGAAATGTTCAGAGTCATGTTGTCGCCGTCGGCGATGGTTGCGATGAGGTAAGTGACGGTTCCGATCTGGATTGCCTGCCCGTCCACGAGGTTGGTGAACAGGTTGCCATCGACCCGCTGGACTGAGGAACCACTGGTGGTGCATCGGCCGCTGAATATGACGTTGATGGGAGTTTTCCAGGGATCGCCGGCAATAACATCGGACGGCAGAACCGTTCCGATCTTCTGGCAATGCAAGACGGGATGGAGTTCGTTCCAACCCGAGTGCGCGGAATCGTAAATCCATGTCCCCATTACAAACAGGACATCCACTCCGGGATGAATCACTCCAATCGATGGATCTGCTTCACTCGGTGAAGCCGTGTCTCCAAGACCAATGGCCATGCCGGCGCCGACGATCGCGAGCGCAATCAGAATCAGGATCAGGCACGCAATCCAGCCGAAGAACGGGATCTCGCAGACTGCCGCCGCCGCTGCCGCAGGTACGGCTGCAGCCAGCAGTGCGTTATATAAGTCCCACACGCCGGCGCCTTCGAACTCGACCTCCATCGTTCCGACTGGCAAGCCACCATCGCAGCTCCACTTGGTGAAGTTATCGACGGTGGTGCCGCCTACTTTTTCCGACCAACCCGGTTCGTTGTTGCCTGAAACGCCCTGCACGATGCAGGTTTGAAGCATGCTGTTGCTGTCGATGATGGTAGTCCCCGGCAGATAGAAGTTTCCCGCCTGCCATCCCGGAAAATCGCTGGTGTCCTTCAATCCCAAAGCGGTTGCCTGCGCTTGTGTGAGCACATTCTGCGTCAGCAGATCGCCCACAGGCTCCGGCTCACCAGTGAATCCCAGGTTGGAGTGGCTATTCATCATCGCCAGGATTTGTGCCTGGTTGGGATTGATCGGCACGTCGGTCGTGCTCTGGTCCCGGAGCAAAAAGCCCTGCACCGTGTTGTTCGCGCCCACATACTGGATTGTGTCTCCCAGGTGGCTGGGAGCCATGAGAATGTTGACGCCGTAGTCTGTATCGAACTTCCCGATGCCAGTCTGATTGCTTTGGTCATAGACGCCGAGCGCGAGCCCGATCATGCACTGGTTGCCGCCCATGCACACCAGTCGTCCGTATAGCCACCAGCGGCAATAACCAATGCCTGTAAGGATCAGTCCAAGCACACCGGCACCCGGGTCAAAAATGCCGGTAATGATTGAAGCGGCAAGTGCGGCCCAGAACGCGGCACTACCCAGGAACGGTCCGGAATAATCGTTGGGCGAACAACATTTGGTGTACTGTGCGTATGCCATGATGTCCTCCCTTACGCGCGCTGCACCATGATGGTGACGCCGCCAATCAGTTCATTGCCGGAGAAGGCGTGTATGTTGACCGGCATGGTGCCGTGAAATCCATTGTCTGGAGTCACAACCGCCGCGATCTCGACCTCCTGCCCGGGCGTGAGTGCCGGGGCTGGCGGATTGAATGTGATCGTCCATCCTGCGGGCAGGGGATTCGCCGCCCGCGAATTTCGCGCCAGTACCGCTGGAGGTACATTGCTGGCGCGCTTCGTACCTCGGACAGCAATTCCAGGCCTGTTACCGTTGCCTCCGCCGCGTCCCGTGTCTTTGCAGGGCGGTGGCGGATCAAGTTGAAACGTGTCCACCTCAAAACGAAACTCACGGTGCACATACGCCGTATTTCGCAGCGTGAAGGTAAACGGGGCCGGCGAGGCGGCCTTCACCACCTGCGTGTTCTCCTGACCGAGGTTGTTGTTGGGGTTGAGATCATCCGGCCACGAAAACGAGACCTGGATGCAGTAATGCCCGGGCAGCGGCGGCGTGACCCATCCCATCTCTGCAAATGCCGGGGAAAGCGCCGACCCTTTTACGCCGAGATTCACCGACGTGGCGCCGATGAAGTGCGAAACCGTTCCCACGCCGAAGCTCAGATACGAGAAAAACACCGGCATTCCTGCACAGACTCCTTCGGTAGAGCCGTTCCAGATGCGCGCGCGAATGGTGTATGCCGTGTTGGGGAGCAAGTCGTATGCGGATGCGACCGGAACTCCACCTTGCAGAATCTGGATATCAGGGTTCTGCCAAGTGACGGCCAGGCCGAGGCTCATCAGGTAGTACTGGTCGTAAATCAGCGGATCGGGCTTCTTGAATGACGGGTGCTTGATTGGAACGCACTGGGCTGGATTAACAATGTGCCCCTTCTTCTTGCGATGAAAGAAGGTCGAGATCGCTTTGCACAGCAACCGGAAGAACCGCTTGATCGCCGGCCAGAAGTCCAGAATCAATGCCAGCAGAAGCCCTTTGAGGAAGAAGATGAGGGATTTCAACGCTCGGTACCTCCTGACTGTGGACCGCTAGCTCCGCCGTTGTGCGTCCAAGTCTGTTCGAAAGCCCAGCCTATTGGGAGGATTGGCTGTCGCGCCTGCGATGGCAGCGAACTTGCTGGATTTTCACGTAGAGACCCAGCGCCAGGAAAACCGAAATCACTAAGCCGGCTTCGCTCAGGCCGGTGCCACCATCCGGTGCAAGATGAAAGATTCGTTCCAGAAAGTCCATTCTGTTCTCCCTTGGTTTACGGGGCCTGGGCTCATGCGTGAAAGTGGACCGAATGCGGCCCTGGCGCTGACTTCACGAAATCCTGGGTTCGGTCGGACGAAGGGGGCGTACTCTGACGAAAGGGCAGACTTAAGAAGAGCGCAACGGTGGGCACGCGGACGTGCCAATTGGAATAGGCCGGAAAATTGAACCGATAATGCGCCGCGAGCAGTGGCTTGTCAATAGCGCAAAGGCGACTGCCGACGAAGACGCGGCATCGCGCTGGAGAGCTAGCCTATATCTTCTTCCACACCACATCTTCGTTGTTGCGGCGGTCGATCAGAGCATCCACCTTGCCACCTTCGTTGCGCTGGAACAGGCGCCGGCCTTCCGCCCCCGGCCGGAAAAAAAGGTCGCACGACTCGGGTATGAGTTGTTCCTGCGGACGATCGCCACGTTTCGAATACAGCCTGTCACCCTCGCGCGATATCTTCAGCGTAATGCCATCCGCCAATTCGTAGGTTCCCACATAATCGTTGAGCCGTGCGGGGTCAACTTTGCCCGGGGCTGGGTCTTCATAATAGCGAAGCATTTGTCCGGCAACGATCTGCCATCTACCGTCACGATAGAGCCAGGTATCTGTACCGTGGTAGCGGGCCTTCAGGTCCTGTCCGTAGATAGTTTCGCTTTCGTCAAGATCGTAGGTCAGGATGGCCGTATGCCCGAGTATGCGACTCTGGACCTTCGCAATCTTGATGTTGCCTGAGTACCCTTTGGGTAGTGGCGTCACATCAGCCACCAGCGCGGTCTTGTCCATGCTGCGGCCTTTTTCGTCAAAGTAGAGGGCATCGTCCGCGTAATACTCGTGCCATGGTCGCTGGTTGCCGACCGCAGTTGCATCGAACAGCTCTTGCGTACGGCGAACTAGTTCTTCCTGCGTGATCGCTTCATTGTCTGCCGCGGCGAGAAACGCCGGAAAAGCTAGTCCCAGAAACAGAACAAGAAGGCCAAACGATTTCGCCATTTTCGCACCTCGGCAACGTGGTGATTCGCTCTCCAATTGGACGTCGCCTTCGCTACGCTGTCAACGCTTCACGATTGCATTGATACCTGGCGCCTAAGTTGCCAGGGTTTCTTGGCCGAGTGCATAGTGGAACCCATGGAAATCGCGGCACTACAGGGGCGTTACGTCCGACTCGAACCTTTGGATCGCCGTCACGCCGACGGTCTGGCGGCCGCTTCTGCGGCAGACCCGTCGCTCTACCAATGGAGTCCTATTCCGCAGGGGAGACTGGAAGCGCTCGCTTACATCGACAAGGCCCTGGAATGGCGCGATGCCGGCACGGCAGTCCCTTACGCGACCGTACGCGTGGATGACGGGGTGGTCATAGGATCCACGAGGTTCTTCGACGTAGAACGATGGGCTTGGCCGGAAGGGCATCCGTTACACGGTCGCACTACGCCTGACGCGTGCGAGATCGGCTACACGTGGCTTGCACGGTCGGCCATCCGTACTCCGGCCAATACCGAAGCGAAACTTCTGATGTTCACCTATGCCTTCGAAACCTGGCACGTACATCGTGTCTGCCTGCATACCGACGTGCGCAATCAGCGCTCGCGTGCCGCCATCGAGCGAATCGGCGGCAAACTTGAAGGAATCCTCCGCGCCCATCGCATGGCCGCCGACTACATCCCTCGCGATTCGGCCCGCTATTCGATCATCGCGTCAGAGTGGCCGGATGTGAAACAACGTCTAACTCAAATGGCGAAACAGGAATCACAGAAATAGAGGATAGTGGGCGCTATAGGATTCGAACCTATGACTTCCACCGTGTGATCCTCTTTGGTTTTTCAATGACTTACAAATGCGTGGAGGTTGCCTAAATACGCGCAAGTCGCAAAAGACATCGCGTTTTGTGGAATGGATTGTGGATTGAAAAAAACACCGTCGACTTCCACCCTACCCCTCTATCAGTTGACCATCGTCATTGACGCTCACGTGCGGCACGGACTTCAGCGGCACCGGCAGAGCGTAACGCGCATGTCTGAGCTCGCCGGTTCGCACTAGTGCACCCTTCTCTGTGAGGTCCGCCAGGTCACGGGTCGCCGTTGCCGGAGACGCTCCGGTAATAGTGCTGTACTTGCCCGCGCTAAGGCCGCCTTTGAAACCCTCCGGCCCTTCCTTGAACATGCGCAACAGCGCCTTTTGCTGCCTCTCGTTGAGCTGGCCTTTCAGTCGGTCAAACAGCTTTGCCTTCTCAATCAGAAATTCTATGAGCGCAAGGGTGCGCCGCTGCGCTTCAATCGTGATTCCACCAAACCACGCAAGCCAGTTCGTGATTTCATTCTGTTTGCTGGCTGACTCCAGCGCGTTATAGTAACTTGCTCGCCGGGCAAGTATCGTGGCAGCAAGCACGATGAGTGTCGGCTGCCCAAGACTCTGGGCCAGTGATTTTTCGGCAATCACCCGTCCGATGCGGCCGTTGCCGTCCTCAAACGGGTGGATTGACTCAAAATACAAATGTGCGGCCCCTGCCCTCGTGAGTGCTGGCAGCGGCCGCGTTTCTCCCGGAGCCGTGCGCTTAAACCAGTCGATGAATCCTGCCATCTCTCGCGGCACCTCTGCCGACGGCGGTGCCTCGAAATGGACCTTCGGCGCACCGATTGCCCCCGAGACTACCTGCATGGGCTCGTCAGTGGTGCGATAACATCCGACGTCCTTAATGTCCCGCCTGCCGCTCATCAACATGCGGTGCCAGCCGAATAGCATTTCTTCGGAAAGAGGCGCTGAGAAGGTGCGGTAGAGATCGACCATCATTTCTGCCGTCCCCTGCTCTTTTGGACCGACGCGCCGATCATCTGCGGCAAGTCCAAGCTGCCTTTGGATGGAAGACTGCACACTGGCGCGATCCAGAATCTCGCCCTCAATCTCGGATGTCGTGACCGCCTCGGTGCTCATCGCCTCAACGGTGAGCTGATTGCGCTCCTCTTCGCCTAAGTGTTTGACCGTGCCCAGGAGTACGCCGCCGCCAATGAGGAATTGCTGCTCCGCCAGGGCGAGCCGAGCCTCATCCCAGGTGAAATCCGGCCAGTCCGGCAGTTGCCAATTCCATGCCATGAGCGATAGACCTCTCTTCTATCGCTCACAGTACGCAATTGTATGAGCGATAGCAAGGCATTCCATCGCTCAAACGGTCTCGATGACCCACCGGCACACAATTTCAACCGATTTTCAAAGATCATCACGGCTGGCTTTCAAGTGCAAGTTCGTTAACCAACTAACGACTTCGGATAGAGAAGGAGGAAATTACATGGCAGATCGAAGCGCAGCGGCCAAAAAAGCAGCGAAGACACTGAAACTCAAGCGGGCCGGACCTGCCCCCGGCGCTAAACAGTTAACCTAGGTCAATCATCCAGCTGGAAAAGAAGGAAATCACAGTTACGCATTTTTGCCACACGACGGAACTACACGGTGAGCCTGGCGAACGCAGTGCTGGTGGTGCCGGTCTCGGAACTGTGTGCCGCGCCCTACGCTGCTGAGCCAGCCTCGAACATTTAGCATTTTTGACCTAGCGTTTAATGCAACCACTGTTTGTATACGGTGCGTCGGGCGCTTGTCGGCACACGTAGCCATAATCAGCAGACGGTGTAGATGAGGGAGAACAATCGCCATGCCATCTGATTACTCAAATCAAACAGTTCCAACGATTCTTCTCATCGCGGCCTCACGGGGTCTCGGCCTTGCGATGGCAGCCGAGTTCCTGAAGAAAGGTTGGAATGTCGTTGGTACGGTTCGGACCGGATCGGATCGGACGAAGTTGCACGCTCTTGCGGACCAGTTCAAGGGGCGACTCGAGATAGAGACGCTGGACATCTGCGAGCAAGTTCAGGTCACAGCATTGCGGGAGCGCCTGTCTGGCAGAAGCTTCGAACTGCTGTTCGTGAATGCCGGCGTAACAAACAATGAACAGGAAACGATCGGTGACGTGACAACCGAAGAGTTCATACGTGTAATGGTGACGAACTCACTATGTCCCATGCGCGTGGTTGAGTCTCTGCAGGATCTCGTTGCTGCGGATGGTTTGATAGGAGTGATGTCATCGGGTCAAGGCAGCGTCGCCAATAACGTCACCGGAATGCGCGAGCTCTACCGCGGTAGCAAAGCAGCCTTGAACCAGTTCATGCGTAGCTATGCGGCCCGTCACTCTGGGACGTCGCGAGCGATGGTTCTGATGGCTCCTGGGTGGGTCCGGACGGAGATGGGAGGACCAGACGCACACCTGAGCATAAACGAAAGCGTTCCAAACCTGGTGAACGTACTGCTCAGGAAGAAAGGGAATGCGGGTCTTGAATACCTCGACTATCTTGGTCGGACAGTTCCGTGGTAGTGCGTACGGCGTATGCGCGAAGAATGGTCGAACTGATGGTGGATGGCATGCGTTACGGAACGAGCATTCGAATCGACACCTCAAAGATTCGGCATAGTCGGTCACTAGTCCTCATAAGTCAGCATAGCGCCACAATTCATGTCTCAGATGGGTCGGAAAATGCACCCTCCATGGGCGTTTGTCTATGAGCAGGTCACCGGTGTCTTTCGTCTTTTTCCCGAACGAGCTTCTAAATGCGTCGAAAAAGTGCGCCGCATCAGGACCTCAAATGGTCGGATGATGGGCGCACTTCATCGATTCCTACCCTATTAGATCTGGCCCTGACCGCCGCCCACATGTAACTGCTCTCGTCGGAGGCGAGGAACGCGACCGGTGTCTCCGACGGCGATAACGGGTGCGCCGAAAGACTGGCGAGAATTTCGGTAGGGCCAGCTCCGCCCGAGCATGTTGTGCAGCATCTTCGATCAGCGCCGCAACCTCCTTCGGCCTGGAGACGTAGACAGAGTGGCTGGCGCCGTGTTGGCCACAAGAGATCACGACCTATGGCAGGACGAGATAATTCGGGTCACGCCCTTCTGTCATCACCTCGCCCAACCTTGTAATACTGAACAGTTCCTTGAGTCGTTGGTTTAAGTTGATAAGCTTCAGCTTGCAGTTTGCAGCCTTTGAGGAAACGTACAACCCCGCTATCGTACCCAGCCCGGAGCTGTCCATGTAGCTCACCTCAGTTAAATCCAGGACTACGGTGCGGTTCTCCGAGAGTAGCGGTTTCACCGTCGTTCTGAAGGATTGGGTGGTGTCCGACGTTATCCTGCCGGAGCAGTGGACGATCGTCTCGGTCGGTGTGCTGTCGATCGTCAGACCCAGTTCGGGCTTGGGGACAGAATTGGCAGCCATGGCAGACTCCTCTCGCCGAATTTTCCCGTTAGTGTAGCCCGATTGGCACGACTGTAGCCACGCAAAATCTGATCTTGCTGGCAGCAGAACAGCCGATTCGCGCCGGAAGCCTCTCCTTACGGGCCGTTGTTTAAACTATCGATTAGTCACACTCCGAACCGCATCGGCCGATAACATTCCTGTTTGCCCGTCTTCCAACCATTGTTGGGGCTTTATCGGCAACCGCTCGCCTCGCACTGGTCTTTTCGATATTCATCGACGTACATCGTCCAGGGCGGCTCATGCAAGGCGTCCCTATACAGTCCGGTCTTGAAATAGACGAGGGCATGCCGAGGATGGCCGGGTCCAGGCTGGTAAATCGTTGGGCCTTCATAGTGGATAATCTCACGTCCGTCTAACGTTGCATCGATGGTTCCTTTGTTGGTGCCGTCCCATTTCGTAATGAATCGAAAGTTGAGCCACCTTTCCCGAACATCTCCCTCGCCCTGATAAAGCAGTGTTTTGCCATGTTCGTCATTCCGGGTGATCTGGAGCCGTCCGATTTCATAGCGCAACGCGAGAATCGGGTTGTCGGGAACACAAGGCGAGCCTTCGCAAAGCTGTCTCCATTGGGCGATCACCAAACGTTCGGGCGTTTGCGGGAAATCAGTCGGGTAGGTAAAGGCTAAAGGAGTAGACGTATGCTCTACCTGCGCGAGAAAACAGCCACCAGGACTCCATCAGCTCGTCGCGCTCAGTTGCTGCTCCTGATTCGCTGGCCGCTTCGGGTCGGTCGCCCGAACGAACCGTTATTGCGAGGGCCTTGCGACCCGAACGTACCACTGACTCCTCTGAGATAACAGCTCCGGGTTCGAAGCGGCGATTGGACCACAGGAGGCTGCTCAGGTGCGGCGATTCAAAGCCGTCATAGACGTGTATGGGAATGACCCTCAATGCCAGAAAAAAGAGCAGCGCAGATACGGCAAGGACGGCGAGCGCACGCAAAAGAAATTTCATGACATTTTCGTGTCCATCTTACTTCGCAGAATGTCAGAGTGGCCCCGATTCCCCACAAGTGTTCCTCCGTGCTGATAAGGAGATTCTTGCATTATTGTCGGCAGGGCGGAGGTAATCCGCATGGGCACCGAGTAGATCAGTACCGAGAAGTGTGCGTCCGGCGAAGGCTGGCATGAACAGTGGGTGAAAGTCCCATCGGGGTAAGAGTTCAAGCCCCGTAGCTTTCTTTCGTCACCCCGAAGATTTGCTCCGATCTTCTTTGCCGTAGCCAATTGGCGACATAATAGTAGCCAAGAGGCCGCAATGACATCAGAGGCAATAGCCGAAGTCCTGGGAGGCAAGAAGGTCCTGGGGCGGGCGATCAAGAGCTCACTCGATTTGACGGAACTGATCCGCACAGGACTGCCGGCCAGCGCTGTCGTGTCCTTAGCAGAGAAGCTGGATCTGAAAAACGCGGCGATTTCAGAGAGGCTTGGCATACCACAGCGGACTTTGACCCGCCGTTTGAGCCAGCATTCGCGACTGACCGCCGCCGAATCCGACCGCACTGTACGCCTGGCCCGAGTGTATGCCACAGCTGTCGAGATGATCGGCAATGGAGGGAAGGCGGTGGAATGGCTGCGCACTCCAAATCGGGCCTTGGGAGGAGAACTCCCCCCTGGACAGGTTGGACACTGATCTCGGTGCTAGAGAGGTGGAGGACATCCTCGGCCGAATCGCCTACGGTGTTTACAGCTGATGCAACTCTGGAGAATCTGCCGCGAATGGCACGCCGACGTGGCTTATGCCCGCGAGGGCGCGCGGTTGCACGGTGGCCGTTGGAACAGCAAAGGAAGTAGGGTAGCGTACACCTCGACGTCATTAGCCCTGGCTGCCGTGGAGATGTTCGTCAATTTGGAACCCAAGCTACGCCCCGCCGATCTGGTCTCGATCGAGGCCGAAGTTCCTGGCGACGTGAGAGCCGAACGGTTGGATATGAAATCCCTTCCGCGTGACTGGCACCAGTTGAGAGATGAATCGCTGCGGGCGTTTGGCGACCGCTGGATTCGCAATGCGACCAGCACTGCCTTGTACGTCCCATCAGCGGCTATCCGAGGCGAATGGAACGTTCTTCTGAATCCGGATCACCCGGACTTTCCCAAGCTCAAATTTCAGAACCCCAAGCCTTTTGAGTTCGACCTGCGAATGTTCCGCTGAGTTCTTCAAAGCAGCCGAAAAAAAAGATTCGATAAGGGTTCAGTTGAGGGTTATTTATTCTCACGACACCCGAGACGAACGGTAGGTCTCGGGTGTCGGATTGAGCGGCTACCAGGCCGGGGCTGATGGCACCGAACAGCGTGAGCACCAACAGTAAATGCGTTCGCCGCAAGTGCAACGTGGCGAGAACTGGGGAGCTTAAACTTTCGCATTAGATTGACCTCTTCCTGGTTTGCGAAGCTGGGGCACACTCGGCTACTCCGAGTGCTCTCTATACATTGGTGCTCTTCAATACTTTCTTCCAGGTCTTATCCAGCACGTCCAATCGAATCGGCGCCAATGCGGATGTAGCCGGAGACCAGTCCGATGGTCGCAAGCGAACCACGCTCGCTGCGTCAAGCGACACGTTCGGCCGCAAGGTAACCGTCTCGGCCTTGACCCCTGCCACAAGCCGCAAGTCAAAGATCTTGGCGCGACCGACATTCTCGATGATTAGTTCCCGTCCGCCGTCCGTTATTTGAGTTCGAACCGAATCGTTTTTGTCCAGCGACAAGCCCTCAAGCACAAAACTCCTCATCTGCTGGCCGTCCTCGCCTCGCCAACCCGCCACAGTCACCGAGACATTGCGGACTTTTGTAGCGTCGGGAAACTGAATGGTCAGGTTCTGAAAGTGCCCACCCGTGCCTCCAAGGTGAATGGAATCCACGACACCCGGCTCCATGTCAGCCACAACCGTCGCCGACATCATCGGAGCCTGCACGGTCCACCGCATCTGACCGTGGCTCTTGCCCCGAATCTGATAATGCAGCGCATCTTCGCGGAGCGCCCCGGGGATTTCCCCGACACCACCCGGCGAGCGCCGACTGCTGCCGACGAAAACCGTTGTCGACTGCTTAACTGGCGACGCTGGACCTGCCGGAGGCGGACCAGGGCGGTGATAGTAAAACTCGGGTGTTACTTCCAGGGTCTGCTGACCTGTCACCTCGCCGGCCGTTGTCTGCGTCTTTTCCTTGAACCTCCCGAACATCGGCACCTGCATCAAATTCGGGATGCGACTCGCACTGTCCCAGTTAATCTCTTTCACGCTCTGACCGATCGAGGTTTCGATCTTGCGCGATAGCGAAGGGGCGTAATGGAAGAAGGTGCGGCCGTACCCGTCGGTAATCTGTTCGGTGTCGCCTTCACCGCCAAGTACCACATAAACGCCCGCAGCTATGAGCTCAAATATGATGGATCCGGGCAGGACTGGACGTGCATTTAACTCACTAGACGGTATGGCCAGCAGCCGTCCCCCAGAGTCTCCCCGACCCCGTCCACGTCGAATTTTCATCAAACTTGAAAGTCCAATCCCACGTTCGATGATTGATCTCGATGCGGCAACCGTCGGTGTCGCGACCTGCCAGTGGATAGTTGGGGTTCTTGACGTAAATAGTCAGCGGCTGGTCTGGATGCATCGTGCCTATCTTGTCGGGCGTCGGATCCCACTCGTACGGAAGGACCACGTGAGCATGCTCCTGGCTAAACTCATCCTGATCGCTGATGGTAAGCAGCGGCCAATTGCCGGCCTGGAAATCCGCGAAGCTCTCGCGGTAAGCCCGTTCCGGGTCGCGCAATGCGCCCGCCGTCCATTTTTTCAGGAAGAACTCAACCATTCCCGCGCCGACCTGGTATCCATGCTTGACGTTGATTTCATTTAAGGTGAAGCCATCCCCTGCTATCCCCGGGTTTAAGACCGTGGCGGCGTTCCCCAGCAAGTGGTTCCGTTCATAGGGATTGAAAGGACTGGTCTGCAGCGGCTCCAGGAAGAGTGTCCGTTTCTCCCGGGCGTACACCGCCTCCAGGCAGGTGCCGAAGCACGATCCTCCCTCCGCCTGATTGTTGTAGAAGGTTTCGTAAAAGAAGATTTCCCACGGGTGCACACTAAAATCCAGCGGGTTAAAGTCGAGGTGCTTGTCGGTCTCTACCACATCGCGGAAGGTTCGCGCGTAGGTATCCCAGCCTAACTTGAAAGTACTTGTATTCGAAAACGGCCAGAACAACTGGTGAGGATCGGTTATATTCTCCTTCGTTTTCGGTTCGACACGGAATCTCGCGTCAAACAAGTTGTCGTGATGGGTGAAGTCAGCATCGAAGATTCCCCATACGTTGTCGATGTTGAACGTGGAGTTGATTGTTCCCATCCTGTCGTCGCTACCGAAGGTGTTCTCGCTGATGGCCTCAAGCCAGACGGTGATCGCCGAATTGGCCCGCACCAGGTCCACCCCCACCATGATCGGCGGCGTATCGAATTCCATTGTTCCAGCGTTGAACTCTCCGTCTGCTGGCATTCGTCCGAAGTTCTTGTCATTGGGTGTGGCAAAAGCGTGAACCTGAACGTTGAAGTTCTCGTTGACCGTGAATCCGGATATCAGCAACTGCAGGTCGGTAACCTCCACGGCTCCGGTACCGGGCCCGCTGCCGTGCCAACCCATGACGCCGTGCTCAAACTCGTTGTAGCGCCCACCCGAGGACGGAGTGTCGGTCTCTCCCGACGTCGGGGAATCCAAGCTTCCCTCCGACCCCGCCCTTGGTTTGCCACTCGGCCCAGATGGCGCCATACACTTCCCATGCTCCAGTTGAGCCCGAATAGTAGATTCCCGACCCGTTTTCGAAACGATTGAAGCGGCCGATTTCACCCCAGGTTGCGGTGATCGATTCTTCGTCGCTGACAGGGTATCCGAGAACGCTTGCCGGGCCGCCCAGGTCGAGGTAGCGGTCCCGAATCGCACCCGTGCACCTCGTGTGCGCCGGTTCGAGGGTGCTGGTAAATGTCGCCCGACGCAAAATGCGAGACCCTCCCCCCACCCGGTGCCGCTCGCTCATCCGTGATCGGCACACCCAGCACGCTGCCGATCCCATTGAGCACGCGATAATGACGATAGATCTCGCCGTAGACCACGTGAGAACCCTCGGACCCCACATAGATCATGCCGCGTTCAAAGTACATCCACTCCTGCACCGTGCTCCCCGTGTCATGGCGCAGCGAGTCTCCGGTCGGAGACCCCAAGAAACTCTGGATCGGCTGGCCGGTAACTGTGTTGGTCTTCTCGACGGAGGGCGAGGACCATTTGCGCCACACTCTCTCCGACATGTAAACCGCGCCGAATCCAGGAGACCAGATGATGGCGCCAAGAGCGCGAACATCTGCAAAAGGCCAATTCCATCATCAAGCGGTGTCGGGTTGCCGAGCGCCCGTCCTGTGGTGGCTTGCGCCCCGATGCTCGCCCATTTGATCCCAATGGGGCCCTTCGGGTCGACGAAATTAGCTGTAACCCTGAAGTGAACTTCCACTCTGAAGAACTTTTATCGATCCCATGACCTACACTCCTGTCGACAATTGGGACGAAGCCATGTCCCCTGGTTCGAATGTCACAAACGTGATGATCGCTTGCGAAAACTCGCGAGTCGGACGAACCATCGAGGCGCAGTAGAACAATGATGGGTAGGGTGCCGAGGGAATCGATTTCTTTTTCGTTCCCGGTTTGGCCCGTTTCGTTTACCGGGCCCGAGTTACTGCAATTTGGATAGTCCTGCCTCCAGGAATCGTGCGCCGGCATCCGCAAAATGCTGGCTTAGTTCGGGGCTAAAGGCTTCTTTCGCGGCCCGATGGAATTGCGTTGCCATTACGATCAAATCAA
>CAWFQT010000033.1:0-41213 GCA_963817965.1 uncultured Acidobacteriaceae bacterium | reverse complement strand
CGCAAAATGCTGGCTTAGTTCGGGGCTAAAGGCTTCTTTCGCGGCCCGATGGAATTGCGTTGCCATTACGATCAAATCAACCCCGCGAAGCTCACTGGTAAACCAATTCGGATGCGGTCCCGGATACGGGTAGATCAACCTGAAACCACTCCCGCAATATTCATCGCAGAACCGACTGAGGTAGCCGCCGACGATGATGATGCCCCGCCGTTCGCCTTCGTCCGCTATGGCGCCCGCAACCTCGTGCAGCAACTCGGCGCGGCTGACCACCGTATGTACCACCGCTGCCAAAAACGCCAGGCGCGGCGGGAGTGGTTGCGGATTGAGGCTGGCCTCCTCACCACGCTTCTGAACGCCGCGTGGGATGAGGTCATAAAGCGCGGGGTATTTCTCAAATAGACTTGCGAGGGCGACACCCCAGGCGGCAGACTCCTGGCTGCGGGCCGAACTCCGAGTGTCTTGTGCCCCGATGTGCCGGATTGGGATCGAAGTTGGTCCAATGCGGCGCATTCACGGGGAATTCTGTCCAGAGCTTCGCGGACCAGCGAAGCATAACGATCCGGCGGCGTCGGGTGCTCGTCATCCTCGCGGCCTACATTTGTGCCGATCATCTCGCTGACAAAGGCCAGGAATTTCTCCGGACTGATGTTTATCGATCGTTGTTCCAACAGTTCCGTGCTCATATCATTTGCTCCTTTGTGAAACCACATGGTTGATCTCCCGGCCAGATTCCGTGGCGCCCCAGTGGAAACGCGGACATTGGCTGCGGCCGCGGCTGCCGGGGTGCGTAGGCGATTACGTCAAGCAGGCACGTAATTTCAAGTTATGCGCTCAGCAATCCGGTCGAATGCCCTGCGGTCACGACTGCTTTATCGCAGGCAGATTAGTTGACCCTGATACCCACAGCGGTCACGGCATTCGAGTCGACCACCTGGTTGATTTGTTTGCCGTTGTTAACCACCACGAAGTGCAGGTAGATTGTGCCGTCAGGGGTCGTGAGCGTGGCGGCTCCGGTGCAATCCGTATTCACGGTGTAGGTTCCGGTGCCGGAGTCCACTCCTGCGGTGGCGGCGCGCCGTAAACCACAAGGTGATCGACCTGCGTGATGTTGCCGCGGCCGTCGTAATGCTGCATCACCACGCCCCGAACCGGCGTGCTCGGAAGGAAAGTGCCGTCCAGGGCGAACCCGTAATCGCCAGAAAGGGTTCGATTCGAGCAGCGTCCATTTCCTTCAGGACCGCCGGCGGGCGTGTGGTTCGACTGGGCGACGGCGGTTGCAGCGAAGGCGAGTAAGACGAATCCGACCATTATCTGAGTTAACATCGTCGAACGGTTCCATACTGATTTGCTTTTCATAGAGACCTCCTTTAGGTCGTGGTGAGAAGTGAAGAGAAATGCCACGCAACGCAGCGCTTGACTAGTCTTTCGGCGAACCAATCGTCGCCGCCCATATCCGATCGCGCCCAGCAGGCCGGTGCCCAAAAGTAGCAGTGAGGCGGGTTCAGGAGTGGGCGTTACGACATTCGGACCGGTGAGCCAAAACGCTTCGGAGCCAATTGGCCCTAGTACATTATTCTCAGCGTGATGGCCCGTCGTTCTCATCCCAAAAGACTTGCGCGCCATATTTGTCGACTGCGTTCGATAGCGTTAGGTAGAGTGTTTGCGAGGGCGGGAGAGAGACCGGAATGGGAAGCGCAAAGTCAATCTGCTGAATGTCGTAGCCGTAGGAGTTAGCACCGAGGTCGGCAAAGCCGTGGGAGACAGCGGAGAAACTTACCGCAAGGCCGAAGGGAGAAAATCCTATCAACACGTCCACGGACCAAACTATCGCCCGGATACATCCACACACCAACATGCAAACCGGTCACCAGGGAACGGCTACTCGGGGTGGTGAAAGAGTTACTGGTTACGTAACCGGAATTAATACCGTATGCGAGAATGTTTCCATTAATCGGACCGTTGGTGTACACGACACTTGCGGTGGCAGGAGCCGCCACCAGCAACAGCGTGACGAATGTGAGCAGCGACAGAAACGCGATGCGAGCTTTCATGAGTTCATCTCTCCGTCCGGTTCGTGTAAGGAACGCGTTTGCAGTCGAGCCAGCGTCGGAACGATCCCCGAGCTAACGACTGGGACTGTATGTTGCGGCGAGATGGCTATTCGCCAATCTGGCTGCAACCCTGCGAAACCTGGGTTTAGGTAACGTCGACCAGAAACTCAGGAACTCGCTGTCGCCCTGGCGCTGTCATGCCACAATTCTGGCGCTTGTGCTGTTGGTCTGGCCACATGAGGCCAACTCAGAAAGGAAAGTGCTGCGTCGTACCGCTTCCTCGCCCCAATAAGCAGCTTCAGTGTTGAGACCTTACGACGAGAGCCCGGATTGGGCAATGGAACGGCGCTCACCTGTCGAACACCTGTGGGTAACGCGATAAGTGGCTTTGCTGGCTGCAGTTGCGAGCCGACTCGGAGGCCTTTGGGCCAATCACAGACCGCTGTGACGGAAGTTACTTGCTGGTAACGGACTCTTAAGCTCATACTCCTTGCACGCACACTCTTCAACGACTATGGAATTAATGCCTGACTACACGCCGCGCGTGGTTCGCTTCAGTGTTTTTGAAGTGGATCTGCGGGCCGGTGAACTGCGCCGCAATGGGATCAAGGTAAGACTTCAGAACCAGCCCTTGCAGATCCTGTCCATGTTGCTGGAGCGCCCAGGCGAGATCATCACGCGGGACGAGATGCAAGCAAGATTGTGGTCGGCCGAGACGTTTGTTGACTTTGACCATGGGCTCAATTCCGCGATCCGGAGATTACGGGACGCACTGGGCGATTCCGCCGAAAGCCCCGCTTTTGTCGAGACGCTGGGACGGCGAGGTTATCGATTTGTTTTCCCCGTAGAAAAGCCGCACGTGGAACGACCGAAAAGAAGTGAGGGACACGAGAGCGCGGGTTTGGGAGAGGTGATTTCGATTTCGAGGCCTGCGCCGGAAGAGGCGAGTCCAGCGCCTGTTCTTGAACTGGTGAGCCCAGCACCTGCGCCTCCTGCCCGGCAACCCTGGAAGCCCAAGGCGGCGCTAGCTTTCACTACAGTCATAGTCCTGGCTTCGGTGGTGCTGCTGTGGAACGAGAACAGCTACTTGTCGCGAACTCGACTGGGCGAGTCAATGCGCCGATTGCTGACGAAGGACCACGCCGCGACGCCGCTAGCGATTAGCCAGCGGCGGTTGACTGCGAATCCTTTCGACACGCCGGTAGCTAACGGGGTGATTTCGCCTGATGGAAAGCATCTGGCGTTTACGGACGGAAACGGATTTTACGTGCGACTGGTGGACGGCGGAGAAACCCATGCTCTTCCACTGCCGAAGGGTTTCGAGCCACAACCAGAGAGTTGGTTCCCGGATAGTGTGCACCTCGTCGTGGCATTATTCCGGGATTCCGAAAGCAAGACGCCCAGCCTTTGGGAGATATCGATCCTGGGTGGGACGCCGCGTAAGCTGGCCGAGGAAGGAAGTTCGCCGCGGGTATCGCCGGATGGATCGAAGATAGCCTTCCTGAAGGGCCCGTGGGACAGCCAGGAAATCTGGCTTATGGAGCCAGACGGCAATGGCGCAAGGAAGATTTTAGACGCCGGTGACGAGTGGTTTGGGCCAGTGGCCTGGGCACCTGACGGGAAGCAATTCGCATACATCAGAGGGGCCAATTCCACGATTCCAGATGGGTTCTGGAAACGGATCGACGTTTATGACCTGGCTCGTGGGCGGAGCGAAAGGGTTTTATCGGAGGTTCGACTCGGTGACCACATCGCATGGATGAAGACTGGGCGGCTCATTTATACCGTACATGAGGCGGAGCCCAACCAGGGAGACATAAATCTTTGGGGTATACAACTGAAAGCAGACACAGGACTTCCGTCGGGCCCACCGGTGCGAATTACCAATGATCGAGATGCTATTGCGGGGCTGAGCGCAGACGCTGACGGCAAGCGACTGGCTTTACTCCGCAGGAATTCTCAGGCAGATGTGTACGTTGCCGAGCTGGAGGAGCGGGGTGAACGGTTGAGCATGCCGCGACGACTTACGCAGGACCAGAGAGAGGATTATCCCACCACTTGGACGCCGGATAGCAAGACTGTTCTGTTCCTCTCCGATCGCGATGGGCCGTTCCGGATCTTCAAGCAGGATATTGGCGCATCTCAGCCAGAAATGTTTGTCGGCGGAGACGATATTGTCATCATGGCTCCTCGATTGACGCCGGACGGCTTGAGTGTGCTCTACCTCGTACGCGCGAAGCGGAAGGATTCGCCCGCCAACCGCAGGCTGATGCGCGTTCCACTCGCTGGCGGACCGTCGCAAGTGGTTGTGGAAGGACCGGAAATCATGGGCTACCAGTGTGCGAGGCTGCCCTCTAAGTTGTGCGTCTATGGGCAGATGGAATCCAATTCCGACTATTACAGGTTTTTCACCTTTGATCCGGCAGGGGGAAAGGGAACGGAACTGTTGGTGGGGAAGGTCAGGAAGAGGTACGGGCCCATGAACAATTGGAGCCTTTCTCCGGATGGCAGATACATGGTGACCGCCAAGGGGGAAACGGCTTATGAAGAAGCCGTGTTGAGGATATTCAATCTCGCCAAAGGTACAGAGCAATACATTCCGGTACCAGATATAAAGCTTTTGATGGGCATGGAATGGGCCGCAGACGGCAAGAGCATCTGGGCTGGAGGCTACATGGGCAGGGGCGCAGGTGGTGCCCGCTCAGGATTGTTGAATGTCAGCCTTGACGGAAAGGTCGAAGCAGCGCTCAGGGGCCTGAATCCTGGAGTGTTGTGGGCGATACCTTCTCCCGATGGGCAGCGCCTTGCGCTGTTGGGAAATACCGACAGCTCCAACATGTGGCTGCTGGAGAATTTCTAGGTTCCTGTCATCGACTACTCAAGAGTTGTTGAAACGAGTTCTACCTGCTCAAGCTACTCTTCCTTATTCGCGAACAATGGCTTCGCAACGAGACAGCTGAATCTGCCGGCGGACGGATAACAATGGGTTATCCGGAAGGCGGTTCTCGGTTGACGAAACAGGGCTTCGCATGAGATGTCGTCAAGAAGAGAAGCCATCCGCAAAGCCGACCAACGATTGCGGATGTGTTCTCTGCCTACGCGAAGTTGTCCCGAAACCGGCTTCGGAGACATGTGCCACAGAAGGATCCCGCTTACAGCGTAATGGACGAGAATGAGAGTTTTGGGGAACCTCAAGTCTCGCTGGTTATTGTGGAGGTAAGCAAGCGTCGACGGTTCGGAAGATATTTCCCTGCCAACGATTGCCATTCAGGTTACCAACGCCCCCTCCGCCTTCCGAGGCGGTAACGTTGCAATGGAGTGTGGGCGGATAGGTATTCACCCCGATGGGTGTCCCGGAATTCGGCACGGCGTGCGCCCAAGCAAAACCAGAACCCGTGGAAGGCACAAAGTAGTCCGGGGATTGCCATGACTAGGGCCCGGCAATTGCCTGATTGTTCGCGATGTCTCCAGAACCTATAAGGATTAGAGTTGGCACCCGAATCTCCTGCACGTAGGGGAAGGTCGACTTTTCCGGCAGCGGCATGTTGATCTCGGCTTCGGCATGGAGTTTGCGCGGTCGGGGCTAGCAGCTCAGTCTTAGAGTGATCTCGAGATTTATCTGTCACAAAGTAGTAGTAGTTGCGTTTTGTCAACCGGCCGACAATGACAGTTCGTTAGAGTGGCGGATGACTAGCTTTGCTACCGAAGGCCATGACGGGTTGGCGGTTGACCGCAGCGCCTCTATCCACCTCGTCCGGTCTTCATTGTCGCACTGGGCCGACGATTTGAGGTTCGCCAGCTCGGCATGAATAGAAACGGACCCTCATGACTCGACCAGTCGGCACAGCGAAAGAATTCACTAGCGAAACTGATCACTACATATTCAACACGGCGCAACTCGTAACCGCTTCTGCGGCAGAAAATCGAACTCTCCACGTTTCCCAATCGTTCAGCGGCACTCCGCTTACATCCGCAGTGGTTGTTTGCTTCGTTACCTGTCCCGACGAAATCGTGATGCAAGTCCAGCAAGCAATTGATACGGCTGTCATCGGAGTTCTGGCCGAGCATGGTTCTAAGCCAGTGACGGTTCAGTGACCCGGCGAACACGTATCACATCAAGACCGCCCCGCAGCAGATCACAATAAACGTGGTTTCAAAATGGGGAACTACGATGAACTGAGCGAAGGGCATCACTCCATCCTGGTGCGTCCACCACGGCGTGACGATTTCTCTGTATTATGCTGACCCAGACGGGTTCCCGAAGCCGGTTTCTGGACAATGTGACATGCGCGTGACAACCAGATGGAATTGCAAGTCGACTGCTGCGCGTCCATGGAAGAAGCGGCGGCTATGATGAGCACCATGTTCGACAAGAATCCCATCGGAGTCGATTTCGATCCCGACGACTGGCTCGACTCCGCGACCGCCAAGCCGAATCTTCATTCCTGCCACGACACGTCGAGGAATCTGTATCACCCCTTCGCGAAGCAGTCAGCAAGATCGTCGGGGCCGTTTAGCCACGTGTAACAGGCCTAATTGAACCGGACGTAATTCTCCGAGCAGCATGTGCCACCGAAGGATCTCGCCAACAACGCAATGGAACCAAAAGAAGACTTCTGGCCCGCGTCGACTCGAGTCCGTCTTGGCCCGTGCGCTTAAAGTCACTCGGGCTCGGAAACAACAACTCTCAGAACAAGTCTGCCCTTCCCGTTCAAACTCGCCTCGATTAGGCCACATCACTGGAAGGCGGCGCCTATCGGTAGAGGAGTCCTTGGAACTCTTGCTAACCCGACGCCCGCCGATATTGTTGAGCTGGCTCTAGAATGTCGTTGACATCCGATGGCGTGGGCATATACTCCCTCCATTGAGCTGGCCCCAAAACCTGCTTACTTTCATTGCCTTCGTTGGATCTGACTGGATAGGCTCCCCACTGGCCTGGGGCGCAAGTAGTCTCTACGATCCGATCGAACCTATGACAGATGCCATTGAGGCATCGCGATTTCGGATACGCTGACTTTCCCCGGCGGCGAAGTCGAATCTGCGAACTTCTCCCCCGCCCCCACCGAGAAGTCAAAGGAGATCCCCATGAGATCCCACAAAATTTTCGCGAGATTATTCGCTGCGTTAATCGCCGCCGCCTGCTTGCTGTTTGCGGCGGTCACCGCAAATGCTGATGTCGTCTTGGACTGGAACGCAATTGCGATCAATACGGCCCTCGCGAACGGCCAGAATCCATTCGACCTGTCGCGCGTCGCGGCGATCGAGCAACTGGCAGTATTCGAGGCGGTCAACGCCATTACAGGCGACTATAAACCATATCTTGGAACCGTCACGGCGCCGTCAGGCGCATCCGCCGATGCGGCAGCCATCGAGGCTGCGTATCGGGTGCTTAGTTTCTATTTCCCAGCCAGCGCGTCGACGCTCGACGCCGCTCGTGCGAACTCCCTGGCGTTGATCGCGGACGGCCAAGCCAAGGATGACGGCATCGCGACGGGTGACGCCGCAGCCGCGGCCATGATCCTTCTGCGCGCCAACGACGGGTCGTCGCCTCCGCAAGTCAAGATACCGGGCCCGGCTGTTCCAGGTGAATGGCAGGCCACGCCGAGTTGTCCAAGCCCGAATGGAATTGGCGTCGGAGTCTTCTTTCAATGGCAGAATGTAACCCCGTTCGGTGTCCCGAGTGCCAAGGCGTATCTCCTCGATCCGCCGCCAGCGCTCACGAGCAACAAATACGCAAAGGCCTACAACGAGGTCTTGGCGGTCGGAGGCCTAACCAGCACCGAGCGGCCCCAGGATCGGGCTGACGTCGTTCATTTCTACGCAGTCACTTCGTCGACTGTGGTGTTCGACCAGGCTGCCCGGCAGATCGCCGTGGCACAGGGCCGTTCGCTGTCCGAGAATGCCCGAGCTTTGGCGCTGGTCAACATGGCCATCAATGACAGCTTCGTGGCGTCGTTCTTTAACAAATACCACTACAACTTTTGGCGCCCCGAGACAGCGATTCATATGGGTGACACCGATGGCAACTGGAAGACTACCGCCGATCCCACCTACGCTCCCTTCATCGCGACGCCGTGTTTCCCGGGCTATCCCTCGAATCACGCGAGCGGGAGCAATGGTGGCGCCGAGATGATGAGGCGTCTTTACGGCGAAGGCGGACATTCGATCACGCTGTCGAATCCCGCCGTGCCCAACATCATTTTGCATTACACCAGGTTCAAGCAGATTACGGAGGATGTGGACGACGCGCGCGTGTACGGAGGAATACATTTTCGAACCGACCAGGATGCGGGCGGGCGCCTGGGGCGAGCTATCGCAACCGCAGTCTACAAAAACAACTTGCGTCCCATCCACGATGACGACTAAGTGATCAGCTCGAGAACGACTCGTCATTCGTGTCATGCGGTCCGGTGATTGTGCGCCGTGGTGCACGAATGGCGAGCCGGTGATAGGTCGCGGCTGGAGCTTAGGAATGGCGAAAAATCATCCGCGTGCAAGGTTCAGCTAATCGGTTAGCCATCGCAAATTGGCCAGAAACCGGCCTCGGGGACATGTGCCACAGAAAGATCTCGCCAACAACGTGATGGACCAGAATGAGACTTCCGGCCCGCGTCAATGGGAGTCCGTCCTGGCAGATACAGAGCCGCTCTGACAGCGGCTGGTCGCCCACCGTAGGGCGGCTGCGAGCCGTGGTCAGGATTACGTACTACATGGCGTCAATTTCACACCAACTAATAGTCTTCGTACCTTACGAGTTCGCAAAGGAAGAGTGGTTAACTCCTCGCGGAATGTGATAGCCGTGTGGTTTGCATCGTCCCGAGCGAGTCACACCCAATCGCCGAACCGTCAATTGCGCCTTTGTTTCAGTAGGTTAGCACGTCACAGGCGAATCAGATTCAAGTCAGAGTCAAGTCAGAACCCGCCCATTGTGCGAGAACACGAAGGCAGGCAAAGTGCGATCTGTCAGCCGGATTCACCGGCCACCTGAAAAGGAGAAACTCAAATGAAAAGCGCACGCACCCTGATCACGATTTGCCTGTTGTTCACCGCCGCCGCCCTGTTCGCCCAGACCGAGAGCCAGCGCCTCATGAAGGTCAACGTCCCATTCGCCTTCTCCGTCGAAGACCACTCCCTGCCGGCCGGCGAATACCTCGTCCTGACCGTCACCCCTGAGCGTTCGATCCGCATCGTCAGCGCCGACGGGAAGCACACCGCCATCGTCAACACCCTGCCTAATTACGCGAAATCGCCTTCGGAGAACAGCCGCATGGTCTTCCACCGCTACGGCAACGAGTACTTCCTGGCGCAGGTCTGGACCGGCGGGCAGAATGTGGCGCGCAATCCGATATCCAGCAAGCGGGCGATGGAGATCGCCAGCAGCGGCGGCAACCCCGAGACGAGGACGATCGTCGCCCTCGCCGCAGCCCACTAAGTTTTCTGATGTACTTGAGTTGTGGGGCGCGTCCACCGTCGCGCCCGTTTTTTGTGTGGAAGAACCAACCTCAGAAGTTCTCCACCATCCACACGTTATTCGCTCCGGTGACTTCTCCCAGCGCGGCGTAGCGCCCGTCAGGCGACGAAATGGCCCACCAAAGCTGCGTAGCGCTGTCGCCCTCCAGCAACACTCGATGGTTGCCGTTGGGCTCCACGCCCAAAATCACGGGCGTTCCGTTTGCTGTCCGGCTTGATACGAATACGCTTTTGCCATCGGCAGCCCAGTCGATGTTCCGTGGAGGCCATGGATTGAGTTCTACCTCGTGAGTCGTCTTGTCGCTCACAACCATAAATGTGACTCTGCGCTCCGCACCGTGAAGAATTAGCGCAAGTTGCGATCCATCAGGAGAGAGACTCCAGCTAGCTTCTCCAGTCACCGGAAACGAAACGAAATCCCGAGTTTTTCCGTCCTCCGGATCGAACGTGAAAAAGTGCGCTGTGGACCCTTCCAGAGAATCGAAGAGGCAGAGTTTCGACGGACTCCGTGCGCATTGGATGTTGTGGATGGACGGCCATTGCAAAACCACCCGCGGGTTGCCTCCCTGTAGTGGAACGCTCATCACTCTTTGTCGCTGCGCCGGATCCCGTGAGTTGAATCCGTCCACATACAGAATCTGCGTACCGTCTGGATTCAGGCGGTACAGGAACAAGCCGCGACCCTCCACCAGCACCTCAGGCACCGCCTGATCGATGGCCTGCCGATAGAGCTTGGTAGTGCCGCTGCGGTTTGAACTGAACAGGACCGCACGGCTGTCAGGCGTCCACGCATAGGGCTGATTAAAACTCTCATCGAGAGTCAGGCGGCGTGGCGTCTTAAAGCGGCCGGTCTTTGCGTCAATCTCCGACAAAAAGACTTGGGGAAAGCTGTTCACTCTCCATAGAACCAGCCGCTTCCCGTCCGAGGTAACACTCATCCCGCCGATTCGTCCCACACCCCTGGTGAGTTGCAGTGGCTTGCCCTCGGGGTCTCCGGATTTCTGGTTGACGCGAAGCGACCAGATTCCGGAGTCGTCGCGTTCGCTGGCTGGATCATCCTGATAGGCATAAAGCAGGCGGCCGTCAACCGCCCAGCAGACAACGGGTAAGAGCTGCGTCGAGATCATCAGCACCCTGGGCATGCCACCGTTCACGTCTACCGTTTCGAGGGAGTGCTTGACCGCCAAAGGGGCCGATTCAAGGCGCCGAAAGTAAGCCAGCCGCCCTCCGTCAGGCGACCACGCAACACCGGAAAGATGGACACCTGTTAGCGGTTCGCTCGCCGTCCCGTAGCCCCGCGGGACCGACGCCTCCGGCACAGTTGCGTCGGTAATTCGATGGAGATTGCTTCCATCGGTCCCCATGACCCAGATTTCCAGCGAACCCACGGCGTCACCGCGCAAGAAGGCAATCTTAGAGCTGTCTGGAGAAATCGCTGCCTCGCTGGCGTTCTCCATAAGCTGTTGTGGACCGCCACCCAGGATAGAGACCTTCCAAAGACTCGGTCTTCCTTGCGCGGCTCCCCCCGACTCTAGCAATAGATGCGTGCCGTCGGGGAACCAGCTTGTGGGAACAGCGTCGAACCCCTTGGGCAACTGCAGCGGCCGGGTTTCGCCGGTGTCAATGTGCCGGATGTACACGCCCGTGGTGTCGGCATACGCGACATACTTTCCGTCGGGAGAAATCACCGCCGCGGTGATGGGCGCCTCAGACGGATTCGCCGTGATCCGTTGCTCGATTGCTAAAGGCGGGGTTGATCTCATTCCTCGGCGCGCCAGGAACGCGCCGTAGATCAGCAACGCAACCGTAAGCGACGCTGCCAGTATCCAATGCCACGATCGTGTCTGGGGCAGGGCTGCCGCCACGGATTCTCCACCGGTTTCCGCCGAGGTGGGAGGTTGGCTATCGCGCAGCGCTCCATCCCTCCTCGCGCCCAGGGCAGCTTCGCCATCCGAGACGGGCGTCGCCGTTATCTCGCTGACGGGATCAAGAAATCGGTACCCCCGCTTCGCTATCGTCTCGATGTAGTGTGGATTGTCGGCGTCGTCGCCCAGCGCCTGGCGTAGCTTGCGAATGATGCTGTTCAGTCCTACGTCGAAGTCAACAAAGGTGTCGGCGGGCCACAGCTTCTGCTGTAGCTCTTCGCGCGTCACTATCCTCCCGGCATTTGAGGCCAACTCGGCGAGCACGCGGAAGGGTTGTTCCTGCAGCTTTATCCGTACTCCGTTTTTGCGCAGTTCCGCATCGCCCTCGGAGAGTTCGAATGGTCCGAAGCGAAACAGGCGGTCAGACTGCGTAGAACGGTCTGTCGACATGGGGGCGACGTGGCTTCGCTTCATCATAACCCGATTGTGCACCGCCAGCACGGGTCCCTGGATATCCCACCCTCACACGGTATGGATTCCTGTCGCGAACAGATGGGATGAGAAGGTTGATCCACAGCGCTTCGCGTATCTCGCCAGGAATGGACTCCTCTACTTTTCTTGAGAAGCTCGGACTGGCGCACTTGGGTAGCCGGGCGCCCACCCTCTTCACCAAAGCAGCACCCCAACAATCCCAGGTCCGTCACGAGGGTAGGGCCTGGGCTTCAGAGCGGACCCCCACTTGCACCGGGCCGGAATCGGCCCATTCGTCCCACGCAGACAGCGATGGCCGTTTCTGCACTTCCAGAGGCTATCTCGCCTACGAAATGCGCGGTGCTATCACGCCGGGCGTGGCTGGGCATGTGCTGCGGGTAGTGAGATTTGAACCCGAGCGCGGCATCTACATCGCGGGTGAGGTCACTCTCGAAGACTTTCAAGTGCACCGTATGATGTGCGACCAAGACCGCGTCACGATCTTCGAGGAACGATTTCGCAGCGACGCTTGCTATACGAGAGCGGTTTGTGGAAGTCGGAGATTGAAGTGCTGTCGATGAAGGTCAGGATACGGTATCCGTCACCATCAAACATGAAAATGACTTCCTGAAACATTTTCACGAAAGACCGTTACTCTGCCGGTCCTGAAACAAAAACAGATGCCTGGGTCACTTCTGACACGCGATTTCACGTTCACTATTTTTGCCTTGAGGGGCGCAGTTCTAAGCACTGTTCGGCGGTAAGATTACGCCGTGACCCGATAGCAATGACAGCTCTAAGAGGCGGCCATGAAACGCCAAATTACGACCGCACCGGCGCTAAAGCCAACAACGTTGTGCCCTCCACCGCAAGCGTAGAGAAGTCTCTGGACAAATCGTGAGCCGTACCACTTAAAAGCGCTGGGACTCTTCAAGCAGCAGCATCATTACTTGATGCCGATGACCATCGAGTCCGGTCCGATCAAGTGCTCGACCCGGGTCTCACGGAATCCTGCTTCCTTCATCCACGCTGCGCAGTCAGCCCCGGTATAGTCGAACCCGTCGGCGGTCTCGACCAGCATATTCAGGCTCATCAGCAGGCCAAAAGCGTTCTGACATCGGTCGTCGTCGATGATGCTTTCGTAGACGATGTACGCGCCGCCCTCCGGTAGCGCGTCGTAGGCTTTGCGCACCAGCATTCGTTTCATCTCGACGCCCCAGTCGTGCAGGATGTGGCCCATCATCACAACATCGGCTTTAGGCAGCGGCTGATCCATGAAACTGCCCGGCGCAAATTTTACGCGGCCTGAAAGCCGGTTGGACTCTAGGTACTCTTCGAAAATCGGCCCCACCTCCGGAAGATCAAAACCAGTTCCCTCGATATGCGGATTGGCCAGCGCCACCTGGGTAATCAGGTCGCCCTGCGCCGTTCCGACATCAACGGCGGTGTGGTATCGGCTCCATTGGAATTGGCGAGCGATGGCTAGGTTGGCGCCATGACTGACTCCGGTCATGGCTCTCAGAAACTCTTTCAACCGGGCCGGATCCGCGTACAGGGCTACGAACGGGTTGGGACCGCCGTCCTTCGTTTCGTTTTGCGGAAGTCCGGTTCGGAGCGCCGTCGTGAGGTGGCCCCAAAACGGATACAGTCGGTGGTTCGCCATCTCAAGAATGCCACCGATGTAGGATGGCTTGCGCTTGTCAAGAAAGAAGTCCGTGCTTGGCGTGTTGTAGTAGCGGCCGTCGCGGCGCTCGAGAAATTCCAACGACACCAGTGCATCAAAGAAATCTCGGGCCGATCTTGGATGTAGGCCGAGTCGTCCCTGCAGCGATTCGAGATCCTCTGGGTGTTTGGCCAGTTCGGTGAACAGTTCCATCTCCACAGCACTCAGGAGCGTCTTTGAGGCCCAGAATCCCAGGCCCACTTGCAGAATGTGATCGGGTCGTGGCTCGTTCATTCGCGATTCCGCCTCCGCACGATCGGGCAGTATAACAGTCCACTGGCCTTGTGGGTGATGATCGGCAACTCTTACCTTGGGATTTGCTTCACGTTTGCTCGTCATTCACCCAGAATCGTCGGCAGGCATTCATGGAACTGCCTGTCTGCGCCAACAATCCGTGAACAGTAGGTGACGTGGAAGGACTGTTTCCCGCTATCGGTATTGACGATCGCTTACTTGTTCTCGGGAAATTCCGGCGGAGAGGCAAGTGCCAGTCAACCCCTTTGCAACACCCCTTTGCAACGCCCGAGGAAGGTTGCCGATTGATCAGCCAATATGTAGCGTCACCGACTCCAGCAATGCTTTGACCCCGTTCCAAGCGATCTGCACACCAATACAAACCAGGAAAAAGGACGACAATTGCGTGATCACCACCATCCCCGTTGCTCCCAGGATTCGCGCCAACCGGTCGGCAAATCCATAGCAGAGCAAAATGCTGATCGCGATCAAGACCAATCCAATGAGCGCAGCCAGGATTGTCAAAGGATGGTACGCGTGATGGTGAGCCGCGTTCGCGCCTAGAGTGATCGCCACCGAGATTGATCCAGGGCCCACGGTCAGTGGCAGTGTTAAGGGATAGAATGCCTGGTGGAATGTGTCCTGCGACTGGACGGTTCTCTGTACGTCGTGTTTTTCGTCGTCTCGCTGCTTCAGCAGCGTCCATCCTGTCGCAATGACGATCAGGCCTCCGCCCACCTGCACCACTGGCAGCGAAATCCCAAAAAAGGCGAGCACGTAAGTCCCAACAAAATACGATCCAAGCAGCAAGAAAAAACTGTTGACGGCAATGCGCCAGGACAACGCTTTTCGCGCTTCCGGTGCGTATTCCCTGGTCAGCGCCAGAAAGAAGGGGCTGCCTCCGAGCGGGTCCACGATGGGGAAGAGCGCAACGAGGACCAGGAGTAGATTTTTCGCGGCTTCTTGCATGGGTTCGGTACCCCGAGTGTAATCTATCTCGATCGGTGGGTACCTTGGGCGAGAGTTGCCGTCGTCGTGCTTGTTGCATAAGACAGCACCGATGCCCAGACTTGGCGGACTGCATCACCGCTACACAGTCGCGGCCTGGTTACCTTATACCAACAACCCGACTGCCCGATTTGTGTGGCCGAGTAAAAGCCGCAGGTCGCGAACCAAACCCCAATCTACTCTGCTGGCTTAGGACCTCCTACCCAGACTTGAGTCGAAGCCATCTCACCGGCAATAAGAACGAAGCGTACTACCTCACAAGGCGCTCGTTTTTGATTTTGGCGAGGCACAACCGTTACAGCAACAATTTAAACGGCAACGGCAGGCCCTTCGTTTCATTCCCCTCGCGGGTCGCCTTTCAGGAAGTGTCCTGTCACCTGCTTGTACGCGTCCGACGTGCCCCTGCCCGCAAAGCCATCCACGTCTAGCTCTATCCGCCGGAACTTGTTTAGCGCCCTCTGCAGGGCCTTGGCTGCTTCCGTCATTTTACTGTCGGAGAACGTCACCGTGGAGTCGAACTGGGCGGCCAATTGGGCTCCGGCATTCGATGCATCCGCTGGAGTAGTGCCCGCCGGAGTATTGGCCGACGGACGGGTGCTGGACGCAGTGGCGCTCGCCGGAGTACTGCCGGCCGATGCTGCGGCGAGCGCAGAGAGGTTGATGATTCCACCTTTGGCCATCGTGAACAAAATCACTCCCGCGCCGCACTGAGACGAAGGGGCATTAGGATCGAACACGCCATCGCTAGTGAATTTCCCACGGACGTAATGATTGGAGAAACTCCACAGATAGGGCGTCATCATGGGCGGCGTCAGGCCTCGGTAGCCAAATCCGTTGTATTTCTCAAGGCGGTAAAGGATGACTGGCAGACTCCAATCCATCCGGTTGGCGAAGCCATCAAACTGCAGCGCGTCGGTCGCGCTCGCTTCCCACGCGAACGGGGGATTTCCGGTGAGCGGGCGGCCCTTCGGAACGTGAAACGTCCTTGCCGCGAGCGGATCGCCATTGTGCAGGTGCTGTCTGAAATTCAGGCTGCACTCCATGTTGTGGATGACTGCGACAACGAACCACGGCATGCCAAGCGGCGCGCCCACACTCTGATACCGCGGCTGATTGGGCATAATTTTCGCAACGATACTGTTGGCGGCGCTTACCCCTGACGGAGTGACCACGCAGGTGTCGAAGAGATTCTGATACTCTCGGCGCAAATCGTTAGTCAAAGAAATTCCCATTAGCGGCCCTCTTTCGGCAGAGCGGGACGGCAGACTCGTGGAGCGGCTCAATCCTGTTCCGATTGTGGGCCAGTATGTCCTCGTCGGCACAGGAAAGCAACTTGTGGGCGGAGCCACTGCTCCGGCGGCCAGGGTTCTTGTGGCGGGGGCTCTCGCCGGTGGCGCGCTCGGAGTGGGAGCAGGTGCAACTCGACGCGTCATGGTGGAAGGATGAGTCGCCATACCAGACGATTTCGTAAACCAGGTCGGAACGATGGTCCAACCGGGCGACTCGGCAATCTACGCTCTTCTTCGCACCGCGAATCCCGACATTGTTGCGGATCAGTTCCGCGGTTATGGCGGCGCCATTCTCAGCACCACCCTAACTAAGTCGTGGCCAGCAGGCCAAGGTAGAGAATGTCCTCCACAACAGAGCTGTCTTGGTCCTCAACATAGGTGCTTACCAAAGGAAGGAGAAAATCCATGAACATCGCAAGGTAAAGGCATATCAGGAGACAGTCCATGCGCAGTTGCAGAATCGCGGCCCCCAATCCCATCCCGGCCTGCCCAACGCGGCGGACGCCTCACGCGACTATGTCCCGGATTTGAATTGGCGGCCGTAAACCGCAATCACAACGCTCGGTATCCGAGAAACCGGAGAAGTTTTTACTTTTGACGAACCACAGCATAGTTGCCAAGCCATTGACCACGAGCGTGAAGCGTCATACGATTCGCCTAGATGCCAGTCGCGATGCCAGGCCCCGGCGACTTACTGGGCCACTTCCGTCTTATCGAGCAGATCGGCGAGGGAGGAATGGGCATCGTTTACCGCGCGCACGACGAGCGGCTGGAGCGTGACGTCGCGGTCAAGATCCTCAATGCCAAAACTTTAGCCGAGTGCTCCGGCCGCCAGCGTTTTCGCCACGAAGCACTGATCCTCGGCCGCCTTAATCATCCTAACGTAGAAGCCGTATATGACTTCCACTCCGAACAGGGATTGGACTATCTAGTCATAGAATATGTTGCAGGAATGTCTCTTGATGAGCGATTGCAAGATGGCGCTCTCAGAGAGGCGGAGGTCATCTCGCTAGGACGGCAACTTGCATGCGGACTGGCGGCCGCCCATGCGCAAGGCATTATCCATCGCGACCTGAAACCCAGCAATCTTCGGCTTACGCCGGAGAATGTCCTCAAGATTCTCGACTTCGGCCTAGCCCAGCTTTTTGCATCGCCGGACGCACCAACGGTTACCGACAAAGATCTGCAGGACAAAACCGTTTATGGTGGGACGCCGCCCTACATGGCACCGGAACAGATCGGGGAGCAGGAACCGGATATTCGTTCTGATATCTACTCTGCCGGAGTGGTGCTGTTTGAGCTGGCTACGGGTGTGAGACCCTTCCCACAACGCGGACAATTGCTGCACGATGCCATTCTGCATTCCTTGCCTCCGTCGCCTCGAATTAAGAAGGCCGACATTTCGCCAGGACTGGACGCGCTGATACTCAAGTGCCTTGAGAAGGACCCGAACCAGCGTTACCATTCCGCGAACGAGCTGGCCGCCGCACTGGAGCACTTAGACGCAAGGAGCAGCTTTGTCGGGGTCTTCTCGCGCACGTCATTCCTGGCGTTGCGGCGCAGGTGGTTGGTGGGCGCGATTGTTAGTTTGCTCCTGCTGGCCGCGGGAATCGCGATTCGACCCAAATTAGGAAGCCGGACTTTACCTCCCCGGCTCTCGGTAATTGTTGTTGAATTTAAGAACCGCACGGGCGAACCCGTTTTTGACCAAACTCCGAGCGAACTGATTGCCATGGCGTTAAGCCAGTCACTTCAGGTCTACGTTTTTCCTCCGAGCCGGTTGCCTGACGTCCTCAGAAGAATGAAGCTGCCAGACGGCACTTTGGTCGATGGAGAGATCGGAAGTGAGATTTGCACGCGAGAGGGCCTGCAGTCGGTGATAGCAGGCTCAATTTCCAAGCTCGGCAGCCACTATCTGGTTATGGTTCAGGTTCTACATTGCAACGGCGATCGTATCTATAGTACAGAGAAGCGTTTCTCAGGTCCGGAACAGCTGCCGGCGGCAATCGATGAAATCGCGGCAAACGTGCGGCACGAATGGGGGGAATCGAACGCCGCGATACAACAGGCCTCCCAGCCCCTGGCACTCGTCACGTCCTCCTCGTTAGAGGCGATCAAGCTATATTCATCCGGGAAGCAACAGCTCTATCTGGGAAATTTCGGCCGGGCGGCCTCTCTATTGAAGAAGGCCGTGGAACTGGATGCCGACTTCGCCATGGCGCATCAGTATCTTGGCACTGCCTATGTGCATTTATCGGATGGCGACCGGGCTAGAGAGGAATATACGAGGGCGGCGCAACTGTCCAACCGGGTGACGGAGAAGGAGCGGGAGAAGATACTCGGCGACTATGCATTATTCCAAAACGACATCGCGGTGGCTATCTCCCACTATCAGGTCTTATCCGTGTTATCGCCTGAAGATCCTGCGGTTCACGTCAATTTGGCGGAGTGCTACAGAAATCAATTTCAATTCGACTTGGCCATTGGCGAGGCGAAAAAAGCCCTGGAACTAACAACTTCTTCCGGGGTGAGAAATAACCTTGCCATCTACTATTATTTGAGCGGTAATTCTGAACAGTCCATAAACTTGGCCCAACAAGTGGCGAAGGAGAACCCAGAAAACGCCAAAGCACTGAATTTGATCGGCAGCTATTATCTTGGGATTGGCAAAGAAAAGGAGGCGCGGGCCATCTGGCGACAGATGCTCGCCTTGGGAGGAAGTGCCGCGAGTATGGCTCGAGCTGCCATGGCTGACGCGGCTGAGACACGGGACAATTTGAGCGAGGCGGTGAGTCAGCTCGAAAACGCCGTAATTGCTGATGCACAGATGGACAACGCTTTCGAGATGTCTCGAAAGCGAATTCATCTCGCGGAGCTGAATCGAGCTTCTGGCAATTGGGCCGCACTGGCGAAATCTCTCGGCGAGCTGCATCAGCCGTCAGATCCAGAACTAATCTTTTTGCTGGGAAAGCTCTACGCCCGCTCCGCTCGTGTCGGGGCTGCCGAAGAGCAGCTCCGCCGATTGGACGAGTCAACCTACAAGACACCGAGTGTGCGGTCTTTGTTGAACATGCTTCAGTCTGAGATTGCGGTCGCCCAGAAGCGTCGTCCAGACGCGGTTCGATCAGCGGAACAAGCTGTCCAAAATCTAAATTCGCCGCTGGCTCTTGAAACTCTTGCCCGGGCATATGAATTTGCGGGCGACCGGGAAGATGCTGCTCGCCAGTACGAACTCATGCTGGCACGAAGCAATGAACGTCAATTTGAGAGTATCGATCGGCCTGCGCTGCATGCGGTTGCGGTCGCGCGATATCGCCTCGGGGTTCTATACCAGTCGCTGGGGCGCGCGGACCTGGCGAAAGAACAATTCAGCGCGCTCTTGAACTATGCTAGTGAGGGAACGGCCACAGGGCACGTTTATGAGGATGCCAGAAAAAGGCTGGCCCTGGTTACGACAAAGTCTGCTGCGGTGGCAGACCAACACCTGCCACGTACAGAATCGACTCGTTGATACCATCTATCCCGAGGTCGCGTTCGATCAGTGAATCTTTCAGTGCCATGGTGCAGAAAGGAGCAAGCCCTAGATAAGTTGCCACAAGGCAAAACGTTTGACAGAGGTGGGCTGCGTCCGCCAATACAGTCCTGTAGGCCCGCGCAAAGCGGTACTTCCACATCGACCTCGGGAACACGGCCGTAATTAGGAAGAGCGCAGCCGCTTCCCGGACCCAAGCCTGGCCAGCGCAATATTGGCTGGCCCTTGCGCGCGTCACCTTCTCCGTAATGGGCTCCAAAACGTGCCGATCTGCGGCAAAATGATAGAGCCCAGACGAGAGACCGCATACCCTTAAGGCCATTACATATACCTCGCAAGGATGGCGGGCACCAGCCGACGGGCTTGTCTTCAGTGGCAGATCACCAAGCAACCAATTGCTCATGAATCCCGTCACGCCCCAGGTGTAGTGCAACAAGCTAGAGAGATGATGTAAGTCTAAAGAATCTCGCGAGAACTCTCGGTAAGTACGGCGTTTAAGTAGGGTATCTATGAAGTCAGAGTCAACTGACGGTACGCTTGGAAGTGGTGCAGTTGGTGACTTAAGCTTGCCGCTAAGGGACTTGAGTGAACTGGGTTGTGGCGATTCTTTTAAATAAGAACGAAGCCGTTTGGTAGTCACTGCATCGGAGCTCGTATACGGCATGTCCTTAGTTCCGAAGTGAAGAATTGCCGCATGAGGTAGCCAGGAAGACCAGCTATCTTTAAACCGCTGGTCTTCCCGTGCCTCTGATGAACCTTCGGTTAGTAGAAGCCCGTTGCGGGCGAGTTGCCGAATGCTTTGGCGAACACTCTGGGGGCTGAATTCTGATAACTCTCGGCTGATTTTGTCCAGAGAGCACCAGTCGCCAAACAGATGAAGTACACGCACCGTGACAGGATTAGCAGCTAGAGCGTCCCCTGTGCGATAGTTTTCAACGATAAACTGGCTTCCAGTCCAGTAACTGAAGACGGTGGAAGCACGACGCCACCTTGCCGGCGAGGTGCGGAATCTCCTACTCACTTCCTCGGACCAGGCTTCTTCGGCTGGGCTTTTTCCGGCCAGCCTCCTTCGGACCGGGAATGAACGGATCGTGAGACAGGCACTCAAGTTTTTTCTTCAGGTTTTCAAGCTCAAGTTCCAGCTTTTGGCAGTGCTTCCGGACCGCAGCGAAGTCTTGCTTGAATTTGGCCGTCGGCTTCGGGTTCCCAGTTGGCTTTGGCAAGGGTTCCTCCTTTAAAACAACTCGACTCAGGCGAAGTTAGTGGCCTATACTCCTGGTTCGCTAGTCCCCTTCTCTACCTGAAACGCCTACAAAGATTCGCTGAACCGTGATGGCGGTAAAAATCAATTCTTGAAGCGCGAGAGACTTAAGCAGACCATATATCGAAACATTGAGCTCTGCAATAAAAAATGTCATCCGCCCGGCCAATACGGTAACAAGTAATGACAAGCAGCCGCGCTCAGCAGACCCAAGTTTATGATGCGGTCAATGAATCCAGGTCGCCGACGAGTGATCGTATAAAGGAACTATTCCTGGTGCAACACAGAAGACACAAGGGCGGCAGCCAGGGAGCTAACCCTCATACGGCATCGTCCGTTGCGACGTCATGATCAAAATACTATGTTTCAAGCTTTGTGCCTGCTGCCAGGGCGGTGCCCATTGCCGCGCTGCCGGTATGGACTGCTGCATGCACCAGTGCGGGAGACTCCAGAAAGCTTGAACCGATTTTGCCCTTGGCGGCCAGCAGTTCATTCAACTCCGCACGCAACGACGGATGGTGGCACATTGGCTGTTCAGGAAGGCGGACCGTGCCGCCTCGTCAATTTGCATGGCCTCGTGGAGCACGTCACGAGCCCGTTGCCCATTTGTTGGATTTTGGGCTCCCGTCGACTTGTAATGCCACAAGATAGGCTGGATGAAGCTCGCTTCGACAATCATGGACACAGTCCAATCCTAGTAGTGCGTGCACAACCTCTTTCGGAGCGGTGGTCGAACACGCGGGATGTAGCTGCTGCCTTAGGTGGCGGGTGTCCAATTTACGTGTCCAACAAAAGGCTTGCAGCCGATGCACCCCAGTCTGCAGGTGCTGAACCCGGGAGCAGGATCACGGGAAGGTCGCAGCTGATGGAAGTAGAGTTTGCAGCTGGAGAAACGATGGCCAGATTCGCCACCGACTGGTGGAGTGGCCTCTACGAAAAAATTCAGCAGGCCAATGTCGAAGAACAAGGCGGATCTTTGAATGCTTGTGACAGCGTTTTGCAGCTAAGTCGCCCTGATCAGGTTGGAATCACCTTCGGTACACGACGAATCGTCCGGATGGTGAAAACTGCGCTGCAACGGCACTCCGCTCCTCGGAACTGCTTGCGCTGCGCTGGTCGGTGTTAGGTGGGATGACGGGAGAATAGATGTTAGGAAACGCTGGTCCGGGGGAAAGGATGGCCCCACCAAGGCTATGGCGTTCTTATGGTCGGCGTCGATGGCGACCCATTTACAGCGCTGGGTTGAGGGATTGATGGCATTCAGCCCGACCGTAATCTTGCCTTCCAGGTGTTGGCGGATGATTTCCTCCGTCAGCATCGGTGGTATATCTGTCCCTTGCTTCGTCGGCCGGAAATAGTAGTGCCGCCCGGTTTCCGGGTGCGGCCGCTTGGACTGCACCGTGTAGGCACGGCGGTTCACGAATAGCTGCCAGTAATCCGTGACGACTGCCCAGGTTGCCTTGATTGCCGCGGTCATTGACCGATCACCTCCTCCTGGCAATTTCGCGAGCCCGCACGCTCGTTTTCGCCGTTTACCCATACGGTTTTCCCATGTGGGTGTCGTTAGATAACCCGGAATATTTTTTTCTGTCAGACGCCCGCCTCCGGCCGCATTCCGGGCGACACCACCCACCGCAACCCGGTCCGCCAAAGCCCTGGCCGCTCCATGAGATCGAGGAAGTTACAGTCCTTCAGGAGCATTTCCAACTGGCTTACGTTGTAACCGCCGAATTCCTTGTCCTCGAAGTCCACCGCGTACCAGGTTCCTTTCTTGCGATCGAAGACATAGACCGCCCCAGACTCCGGATCTCCGGGCACCAGCAAGAACAGCAGGACCGACGCCGGCAACTCGATCCAGCGAACGATCTCGACGTTTTCGGTGACCTTTATCAGTCTGGCTACCGCCGTGTGCAGATCGATTGTGGGGTCGACCTGAACAACGGGTTTAATCATCATTCGTCCAAACATTGCAATCATCCTTTCTGGGCAGTCCGCCGCCCAAGTAGCGTTGTGTTGAAAGCCAAGATGAGACCAAGGGCGTACATCTCGGCGGTCGCATGAGGGGCAAGTGCGTTAAGGGTTTTGTTTTGTTGGAAGTCCTGGGGTTGAGAGTGGGTGAGAGCAGAACGAAGATCGTTCCGCAGGACGATCTCTATATATAAAGGATGCAGGCGGACGGAACCCTAGCTGCAAACTTCCCACATGCCGGTTTCTGGCCAATGTGGAGTTTGGCGACCATCCGAGAAGTGAAAAGGGTGTCTAGTTGTCGACAGAAATCCCGTAGTGACGCGCGCTTGATGTTAGATACTCGAAGCGCGACCGGTGCCTTGGGGGTACAGGTCAAGAGCCGAAACGAAAGACCTGCTGGGCCGGCGCCAGTCGGCAAGGCTTCCGCGCGATCTTACCGCCAATTCTCAATCAGCATCAGGTTGCTGGAATGTTTGTCGATCTGCGTATAGAGCAGATAGCTGCCATCTGGAGAGACGGGAAGTCCCCCCAACCCAGTCAGGTGTGGATTTCTCTGTTCGGTAGACTTGTTGGACTCTTCTGGTTGCCAAGTCAAAGCGGCTGATCGATGACTGTTCGCCCTCATGAGCAACAAAGTAAATGTCGGATTGAAATGGAAACCACTCGTCGCCGAAGGAACCCAACTGCGGCATGGCCTCCACTTTTTCCTGCTCTGAGCCGTCGGATTTTGCGTGCCAGAGTCTGCGGTCACGAACAAAGTACACGTGCTCACCGTCGGGCGCCTCAAGAGGAAAGTACCCGTGGTCAGCGATCTTCACTGCCTGCCCGCCACCCGAGTGAACCTTCCATACACTTGGAATTCCGCACTGAGCCACGTGCCAGCGGCCCCCGCTCAACGTGCCCGGGATCACGAATGGCCACTTCCCACAGCGCACCATAGCCCTCTACCGAACTGAAGATGATTCTCTGTTCGTCTCTCGACCAAGCTATAGCCCGGATGCCATCGTCCCACGTCGCCAACTCGGTCTTCCTTCCGTCTTTGAGTCGCATCAGCCACACCGAAGCTGCATGTCCTCCTTGGTTACACACCCACGACAGATATGTCCCTCCAGGCGAAAGAGTCAAGAGGGGAGGGAGAGGTGTCTGACAAAGGCGGATGGAAAGACCGTGCTCAGCAGTTTTGGGACTCGCGCTGGCGCAGCCGGGACCCTGGACTGAGCACTAGCCCGGCCAAAGAACATAATTATGCGCTGGGAATCACTCGATGGGTATATAGTGTGGGGCTGTTGGGAGCTAAAACGGAAATTCCGGCTTATATCCTCTACCTGCCTCGTCTATTCTTGTGTTCCTTCGCAGCCTGAGGCTGGCTTCGGAACTTTAACGAGTGACGAAGGCTGTTCCGACGCGCCGCCTCTTCTCGTCTAGGCCCAGTTTCCTTGTTAAGCCACATTCGATCGAGAGGCTTCAAATGACGGACTACAGACTCGCTGGGCGACATTTGCTCTGGATAGTGCTCGTGCTTGGGTTGAATTGCGGGTGGGGTTACGCTGCACGACCCGCCGCCACCACCGTCTATCCGACGGGTTCATTTCCGCTCGATGTCCAGAACGTGCAGGCCGCCATCGATCTCGGAGGCACCGTCTTTCTCAAGGCCACGAGTGCCGTCGGTCAACCCATCGCGTTCAACTTCGGCCCACCGGATCCAGTGACAGGTACGGGCGTGATGCTCACCACTGACGTCCGTCTGCTTGGCGAGCAGTTCGGTCCACACCGGACGACCATTCAAGGCGGCTACTTGCCGGTTCTCGGCTTGGTCCCGGTCAAGACCACGATTCAAGGCATTGATTTCGATGGCCCGCTCGATTCCGCCATCGTCCTGGTTTCCTCTACTGGCGCCGATATCATCGGCAATCACATCAAGGGAGTCATCCCTTTTCTCCTTCCCTTCGGATTCAAGGAAACCGAGGGCATCCTGGTGTCGGGATCCAATGATCCCCTCAACGCTATCACCGGCCGAATCAGGGTCACAGGCAACATCATCGAAATGTCTTCCGGCGATTTCACGCACGGCCTGCAGTTCGACGAAGTATCCGCCGACATCGAAGTCAGCGGGAATAGTGTGCACTTTCTGCAGAGCACTGGCGTCATCCAGACGTACGGTATCCTTGTATTCCGCAGCCACCGCAATGCGACGGTCGCCAACAATCTGGTAACCATGGGTACGGGCGATCCCACCGTGTTCCCCTCAGGAATCTTCGTTGGCGGTCACCCTGAAGCCCATTACACGATCGTCGGCAACACGGTCATCACCCAACATCCCAATTCCGACGGCATGGACATAGTCGGCATTGGTTCCTCCGGGCCCACGCGATTTGCGGTCGTCGCAGGCAATCATGTCTTGATCCATTCCTTGATTTCCACTTCAGGCGGCGTCGTGTTCCTGGGTGGAGTCAACCATTCGCTTATGGTCGCCAATAAAATCGAGGGCACAAGCGGGAATGCCATTCAAATCCTTGGACTCAGTAACGCCCTGACCGCAGATTCCAACCGTGCGCTTGCCAACGACATCGCGCAATTGTCGGCGTCAGATGCAGACGTCTTCTTCGGTCCCGATTCCACTAACAATCTCTTTGCTGGACAGTGCAACACCTATGTCGATCTCGGTGTCGGCAACCGGATTTTGTGTGGCGTTAGCTCCAGTGGCTTGGCTGCGAATGCAAAGTCGAACCCGAATCGGCCCTCGCCCATAATCGATGTGCTGTGGGACGATATTGAGCGCGCCAGATTCCAGGCCATGCGAAGTCGGATGTCGCGGTGACTGAGCGGCCCATATACCCCTGCATTTCGGGAAATGTGGGATTCGCGAAAGGTTGCTGAAAATTGGACTTGGCGGGAGGCCCACATTTGCCTGCCGTTTGTCTAGTCCCACGACATACCTTACAGAGCGTCCCAGGACATTACTTACAGTTCCTGGTTGGGGCGGGTGCCCCACCCCGCTCGTGTCGAGCAGAACTCTGAACGAGGGTGCCCGATCCCGCCTTCCGTTGAACGGGGTGGGGAGTTTCGTAGGTGGCGCACACAATTGCGCTCCGCAATTGTGTGCCACTGCCCAATGCCTTCCCATTTCGGGAATTTCTGCTTAGATTAGTATCCTTGTCGATCGCCTCGTCGCGAAGGGCCTGGTCAGCCGGGTCGAGAGCGCCGAAGACCGACGCGTTCGGATCGTTGGCCTCACCCCACGTGGCAAGGATCTCATTGTTTCCCGCCTTTCGAAAGCATTCCGGGCAGATGAAGAAAGTGTTCCCCGAACTAAGCTCGGAGGAGCTTCGTGGTCTTGAAGTGAGGCTCAAGACAGTCGGCTGCCGCGCTGATAGAGGAGAGAAACCAGCTGGACTCACACTAGGGGCGGCCGCCAGGCATAACGTTGGCATGGCCCCCGCAGTGGCGCACTGCATGACGGGCAGAATCTTGAACGATGAACGCCCAACCCGTGCTGTTGAAGAACTCCACCAGGTCGCGGCCACAAGGACGGAACGCCGACTTCTCGGCCAAGTGGATTGTTTCCGGCTTGCTGACGACTTATGGGGACTCTTAACTATCCCACTCTTTGACCAAAGGAAGGAATGAATAGGGCACGCACAGATTCGTAATTGCAGCTTTTGGCAAGCCCCACATCTTCCAGAGGAAGGCAGATATGGGCCACCAGATGTGCGGGACAACTGTCCGCGAACCTCGTGACTCGGCTATCAGCAAGGAACCGGCGGCCCGACCTGGCTAGGCGTTATTCAGAGCTCGCTTAGGCAGGAAGAAGTCCTCTTTCTTCAGGTTGCATCTTTTTGCAACATACTTGCAGTAGTCGAGGCGGCCGGCTTTTTGATCGCGGGTGTCGGAGCCGAATGTGAATTTCAGCCCCCGTTCTTTCGCCATGCCAATGAATTTCTCATGCGGCGTATGGGCGAGGTCGTTTATCTCCACTGCAAGATTTTTTCTTTTTAGGGCCTCGAGGATTTTCTGCATTCTTTCCTCGGTCCACAATGTGTAGTAGTCACGTGCGATGCAGACCGGCAGGAAGAGCGGCCATCCGAAGATGTTCAGCGGTTCGTTGTTGTTGATGACCTCCAGGTTGTGAGTCATGTAGGTTTCCATGAATTCCTGCGGGTCATCAACATATGTGTCGAAACTCCAGATGCGCAGCGTCTCTCCGTACCCATTGCCATTGGGAATAGTCTGGGGATCCATCAGGACGTAATCCAGCAGCTTGATGGTTTCGGGCGAGAAACTCTTGGACCAGCCCGGACTCATCGGCTGCAGACCGCAGTAAACCGGGTACGGCTTGAGCGAATCGATGAACCGTCTCAATCCGGCGTCGTCAGTAATGGCGCCTCCAGGATGGTCCATGATGCCGAACTGGACTCCCGTCTTTTTGGAAATCTCCATCACCTGGTCGATCGTGAAGGTTTCTGTGAGGTGAACGTGGAGGTCCATTAGCGGGAACCCGTCATCGGCCATTGCCCCGAAGCTTCGGGAAAGCGGCCATGCGGTCAACAGTCCGCCTGCAATGGTAGCGTTTTTGAGAAATGTTCTTCGTTTCATGGGGATGCGGCCTAGCTGGGACTTAATCGACAATGAGTCCCGCTCCTGTCAATTCTGCTCGAAGTGTACGCGAGTCCCAGCTTACGGGACAGGTAACGTAGATTCCCCTCGATCACCACGCCACCAAGATCGAAGATTGCGACACAACGATTTGCCATCGCAGCGACATTCTAGCTCGTCGGTTTTGAGCACGGCGCCCACGAACTTCGCACAGACCGAGACGAGCCAGAGGGCATTATAACTGTCCTCATGACGCGGCGTCGGCCCCACTTACCGCGCTAAAGATCAGATTTTTCTTCCTTCGCCAGGGCTTCCGCACGCTTGCCGATCTTCTTGAGCAGCAGCTGCAGTTTTTTCTGATCTTCAGGAGAGATGTCCCGGAAGGCGCGTTTGACGAGGGCAGCATGCTCACGAAAAAGAGGAATGAAAAATTCTCGCCCTTTGGGCGTAATTGACACGGTCCTCACGCGGCGATCGGAGGGGCATTCGACGCGACTGACTAGCCCCTTCCTGTAAAGGCGGTCGACAGCCACGCTCACAGAACCCGGGTTCAGATTGACTTTGGGACCGATGGCGTTCACCGGCGTCGGGCCTTTGTGCAACAGCAGCTCAAGCACGCGAAAGTCAGAGTCTCCCAGGCCCGCCTTCAGGATCGGCGGCCAGAGATAGCGTGACATGGCCTGCCAGACCTTGAGCATGATGAGCCAGGCGTGCAGCGCTTCGGACGATTTTTGTCGGGTTGCCACAAAAGTTGAATCGCATCGATTATACACAACATCAACTCTATCGATAACGATATATTCGGTATAAATATAAAGGAGTCATTGAGCGATGCCGACCCTGCTTCATATCACCGTAAGTCCGCGCGGCCACCATTCGATATCACGCCAGCTCGGCGCCGTGGCGATCCACGAATGGAAGGAACACAATCCTGGAGGCCGCGTCGTCGAACGTGACTTGGCAAGAACGTCGCTGTTGTTCGTCGATTCTGAGTGGATTGCGGGCGCCTTTTCTCCGCCCGAGACGCACACCGAAGGCCACAAACGGGCGATCGCGATTTCCGATGAGCTGATCTCAGAACTCCAGCAAGCTGACGAGATCATCCTCGATACTCCTATGTACAACTTCGCTATTCCCGCCGTGCTCAAGGCGTGGATTGACCACGTGGTTCGCGCTGGCAAGACCTTCCGCTACACCTCTGCGGGAAGGCCTGAAGGGCTGCTCGCCAGCAAGAACATCAAAGTTCTCGTAATCATCGCCAGCGGCGGTAAATACACAGGAGATCCCGGGCTGGCCGCTCTGGATTACGAGGCGCCGTACCTTCGTTTCATCCTCGGTTTTATGGGCATAACTGATGTGCGCTTCATCCAGGCGGGCGGAACCGGCGCCGTCATGCAAGGCCGCGTCTCTGCCGGCGAGTTCCTCACGCCTTACTTGACCGAGCTTGCCGCGGCAGTCTCAGTTTGATGATCGCCGCGCCGGAGCGCGCCTTAGGGACACGGATCTTTTCTTCGTACAAAGGCTTTTGAACCAAATTGCTGGAGAGCCAGACAAATACTCGGAGGAAAACAATGGCAACAACTTCAATTGCAATTCCGCACGAAGGTCAAAAAGAAATCGCCGCACATGGCTGGGTGGTTCTTCTCGGGCGTGTGCTCTTCGCGCTCATCTTCATCATGTCAGGCCCCAATCACTTCGCCAAGCAGACTATCGCATACGCGGCAGCGCAGGGCGTGCCGCTGGCTTCGCTGGCGGTGCCGTTCTCAGGACTCATGGCGATTGCCGGTGGTTTGAGTATCCTGCTCGGATATCGCGCCCGTATCGGCGCCTGGCTTATCGTGCTGTTTCTCGTTCCCGTCAGCTTCATGATGCACAACTTCTGGGCCGTTGCTGATCCCATGATGAAGCAGATGCAGATGATCATGTTCTTTAAGAATGTTTCCATGACGGGCGCTGCTCTGTTCATCAGCCAGGTCGGCGCGGGACCGTTCAGTCTTGACGCCCGGCGCTCGCGCTGAGGATCGAAATTCAGGAAAGAAAACAGAGAAAAAATGAAGGAGATTGAGTCATGGCCGCCATCGTAGTCGTAACACGAGCGGCCCTCTTGATCGCTCGGCGCGCCTCCACCTGGACCATCGACGAATACTTGGGCGGACGATCGCCCCAATGTGTGGCGGTCGACCTGCGCCGCCCGACCCAAGTGTACTGCGGAACTGCGCGTGCCGGTCTCTTCCGAAGCCGTGACAGTGGCCGGAATTGGGAACCAGTCGGACCTGGTATCGACCACCCGATGGTCACCGCGGTTGATGTGGGTCACGCAGAACAAGTTGACGGGTTCGGTATCGTCTATGCCGGCACCGAACCAAGTGCGGTGTTTCGCTCCGACAACGGCGGCGACAGCTGGATGGACCTCGCAGGCTTGCGCGCGCTCCCTTCAGCTGACACCTGGAGTTTTCCCCCACGGCCCCACACTCATCACGTTCGGTGGATCGAAGCCAATGTGAGCGTCGCGGATCGTGTTTTCGTCGCGATCGAGGCTGGAGCGCTGGTGCGCACGTTCGACGGTGGGCGGACCTGGCGTGATCGCGTTCGCGGCGGTCCGCACGACACGCACACTGCGGTGACGCACCCCCTTGCACCTGGGCGAATCTACTCGGCCGCCGGCGACGGGTACTTTGAAAGCACCGATGCTGGGGACTCGTGGAGATCGCCCGAGGATGGATTGAAGCACCTCTACCTCGTGGGCGTTGCCGTGGATCCGGCGGATCCAGAGACTGTGATCGTATCCGCAACAGACGGCCCCGGGTCGGCCTACTCGCCGCGGCGGGCCGAGGCGTACGTCTATCGGAAGACCGGGCTCAGGCGATGGGAGCTGGCAATGAGCGGCCTGCCGGAGGCGAAGGGCACGACGGCGGCCCGGTTTGCCACTCATGCTGGCGAACCAGGCGTCATCTACGCCGCCAATAACAACGGACTCTTCAGATCCGATGATGCAGGACGGAGCTGGAAAGCTCTGGACATCCCTTGGCCCGAACCCGGGCTTAAAGATGGCGTGGAGGCGCTTGCCTGTCTTCCGGAGTGATATGGAAAGACGTTCTACTGTCAGTCCCTGATCGTTGCGGTACCGGATGCGGCGACCAGATGAATCTCCGAATTGCCGCTCGGTCGAAGGACCGACAGCTCGATGCAGCGAACGCGAGGTCCTCGCTAACTCTCGGATACGGCGAGGACTTTGAATGGCGCATCATTGCACTTTGCATTTTCCCTGGCGAACTGGCAGAAGAAAAAGAGGAGGGTTTCGTAACGAATGCAAATGAAGCAGTAGTTCGGAACGCATATCAGGTGGCGGAACGCAAAGATTACGCCGGGTGGGTTAACTGCTTCACCGAAGACGGGACGTTTACGGATGAATCGATCGGGGTCACCTATCGCGGTAAGGAACTCAGCCGGCCCGTCGAGGTTTACGCGGCCGCATTTCCCGACATGCACCGCGAGCTGTACAGGTTTTTCGTCGACGGAGATACGGTCATCGTCGAGCTTGCACTGCAGGGAACGCAGAAGGGGCCGCTGGAATTGCCCTCGGGAACCATACCGCCGACGGGCAAACGGATGGACGCCCCGTGTTGCGACGTGTTTCGCTTAAAAAACGGCAAGATTCAATCCTTCGACTGCTATCCGTCCGGCACGGTGATTTTGACGCAATTGGGCGTTCTTCGAATCTCGAAATGAGTGTTAACGACGCGATTCTCGTGGTTATGAGGTCTCAGCCACGGCGAACGATCGAACGATTCGCATCACTGGAGTGACAGGCAATCAGGGCGGCGCAGTGGTGCGGGCGCTGCAGGGCAGCGGGTTCCGTCTGCGCGGACTGACGCGCAAGCCGGACAGCGAGCGGGCGGCGGCGCTGGCGCGCCACGGCGTCGACGTGGTCAAGGGCGATCTCGATGACGAGGCGACTCTGCGCCGTGCGTTGGCCGGCGCGTGGGGCGTCTTCGGTGTGCAGAATACTCTGGAGGCTGGTGTCGAACGCGAAGAGGCGCAGGGCAAGCGTCTTGCGACGCTGGCGCGCGAGGCCGGCGTCGAACACTTCGTCTACGCATCCGTGGGATCGGTGCACAAGCGGACGGGCATGCCGCACTTCGACAACAAGTGGCGCATCGAGGAAACCGTGCGCGGCCTCCGCTTCCCCTCGCATGTGATCCTGCGTCCGGTGTTCTTCACGCAGAGAGAACATGTTCCGAATCGCCTGGGTTTAAGCGTTAATGAGTCGCGATAGGGACGACCATCGCTGGTCGCCCACCGGGTGGAGGTCCAAAAGAGCATTTGCAGGACGCTCGTGAATAATCCGAAGCTTCCCGCCATCTGCAACTCACTCCCCTAGCCGAGATGGCGTCCTCAGAAGTTGACGTGCTATTTGCTGAAACTCGGGGTGAAAATCTACTCCTATAATGATCATCGTTCGGCTCCTTTCTCCCGAACCTGCTGGTTGGTTCAGCACCACCAACTTTACTCGGGTGTGGCAGCCGACATTGTCATGGAATCAATCTCGCATGTAATCCGCACCAGCGTCCCGCTTCGGGTTAGGGAGTGATATGTGCTGCCAACAACAATACCGGCGTATGCTCAATCCAATCTGACACGCGCCCATTCCTAGTGGCATATTCCGGGTGAATCTCCGAGGTGATCAATGAATTGGCGAATGGGTCTACACTTGCATCGCAGCCGCGGCTGTGCTCATGGGATTGGTCGATTCGGCTCAGTCGCAAGTGACCTCTAATCCAGCCGTCGCCGCTGCGGACGAGCGCGCACGGCCCCTGATACTGGAGAAGAACGAGGGCGAACTTCGCACGCGCCGCATCCATACGGATAAGAGCACCGTCGCCGCTTCCCAATTCCTGCTCAAGGTCAGTCCTAAGAACAACGGCTCGCAGCACCTAGTCTTGGGTACCGAAGAACTTCTGCCCGATGCTCGCATACCCAAACACAAACACCTCATACAGGACGAGATTCTGCTCATCCAGACCGGAACCGCTCATGTTTGGCTCGGTGACAGGGAAAGCGATATACACGCGGGAGGGATAGTATTCATCCCCTCAGATACTTGGATCAGTTTAAAGAACACTGGCACTGAGCCACTGAGCCTCGTCTTCGTCTTTTCGGCGCCTGGCTTTGAGGAAACGATGCGATGCAACTCAGTCCCGGCCAACGAAAAGCCGACTCCACTCACGCCTGAGCAACAGAAAGAATGCTCGCATCTGGGTCACGCCGTGAGTGCGTCGGAGTCGCAGTAGCGTCGTTACTGTTGATAATCCCCAGGGCCGCAGCCGATCAGAGGTGCCGCCTTCCTGAAGTTAGCCCGAAGTCGGCTTCTGGTCCATTACGTTATTGGTGAGATCCGGCCGCGGCACATGTCCTGGACAATGTGACAAGCGAATGTTGCTCGGAGCATTATGCCTGGTTCAATTAGGGTGCGACATGGACTGGTTCACGCTGGCTATCCGTCGAACGCTCAATTCGTATTGTCCGTAATTCGTCGAGCAATCCCCAAGTCCAAGCCTTGCAAGCAAAAGGGCAGCCGCACCAGGGGTTTTGCTAGTGGACTCCGTTGAGAACAGCGAAACGACCGGTGTACACCGACAAGCCGAACCGCTCGCCCTGGATCGAGCAAATGGCCGAGGACGGCCCGCCGAGGCCGTTGCCGGGACCGACGACGACCGACGTGGTGGTGGTCGGGGCCGGGATCGCGGGTGTTGCGACGGCGTTCTTCATACTGCGTGCGACCACCAAACGGGTGCTGCTGATCGAACGCGACCGCGTGGCCCGAGGGGCAACCGGTCGAAACGCCGGTCAGCTCACGACCTATTTCGAGCGGCCACTTTGGGACGTCGCCGACCAGTACGGCACAGCGCGGGCGGTCGACGCACAGCGTGGCTTCGATGACGCCCATGAACTGCTCGACCTCATGGTCGCAGAAGCCGGGTCAGCGGTTCGTCTGGAGCGATTCACCGGACATCTGGGGATGTTCAACCTCCACCAGCTGGAGGTGCATCTCGCGAGCAAGGTGATCCGCGACAGCGGCGGTTTGCGGGCGCAGACGTGCGTGGTCTCTGAGCAAGCCGAGTTCCTCACCAAGATCCCCGCCGAGTTCGACGGGCACTACTCGGTTGTGCCTCAATCCGAGATCCGATCCCTGCTCGAGGTCGATGACGATCGGTACGGTGCGGTGCTCTCCGCCCGTGCGGGCTGCGCGAACAGCGGGGCGCTCGCCCAACAGGTGCTCGCGTACTTACTGGAACGGCATCCCGACAGGTTCGAGTACGCCGACTGCACGAATGTCGCGCGTGTCGATATTGGTGATGGTGGCGCCGTGGTACACGCTGGAGATCACCGAGTCGCGGCGACCAGGTTGTGCTCTGTACCAACGGTTTTGTCGACCACGCCGTCCGCGATTCGGCAGGCGCGCCGATTCTGCTTCGCCCCGATCAACAGATCGTCGGCAGGGTCGCATACATGGCCGCGTTCGTGGAGGATGAGCCGCGGCCTCCCGCAGCGATGAGCTACATCCGCAATCCCACGATCGGCGGTCCCGTTGCCTATGTGTACGTCACCCGGCGCACCTACGACCGCGCCGTCGACACCGTGACGCTGGCCTGTATGGGAGGGCCGGAGTATCCGTTCCACGAGCCGGTCTACGACCGCGACGGTCAATTCCCCGGCGAGCTGCTCACGGTGATGGATGCCGAGGTTCGCCCCTACGCGCAACCCGCCCGGCTCCCGGGCCAACGCTACGACTACCACTGGCACGGCCTGATGGGCTACAACGATGGCGGAACCCAGGTCATCGGCGGGCATCCGCTGCACCCAAGGTTGCTCTATAACCTCGGGTGCAACGGCGTGGGGTTCCTGCCCTCGATCTGCGGGGCAGACCGTCTCGCCAGACTGTTCGCCGGCGAGCGCCTGGAGCCGAGCATCTTCGACCCGCGTCCGTCGACCTCGCCCGTGGGAAGCGCGGTCAGCTCCAGCCACCGCCGCTCGAGCTCGAACCGCCGCTGCTTGCAGGTGGAGCGGTCGTGCTGGTGGTCGATGCCGACGCCGGGCTTTGGATCACGGCCGCGACCGCCGTCGCTCTTGATGTTCTCGCCCTTGTCCTGACCGGCGGCCGTGTCGCCGGCAAACGTGTACAGCGGCCAGCCGTTGTAGGTCACCTGCAGCTTGCCGTCACGCTTGACCGTTCCGAGTTTTGACATCGCGACGCCCTTGATGGCCGCTGGCGTGGTGGCACCTGAGGGGAGGTCGACGGGCGGCCAGAACTTGAGGCACGCCTTCGAGGTGCACAACAGGTGGCTCGCGGTCTCACCCGTGAGGTAATACACGGTCATGCCCTTGGTGTTCACCAGGATCGCATGATGAAGGCTCGAGTTCTGGGCGACGCTCAATACCGCCGGCGCGGCCGTCCCCGAGGTCGTTCCGGTCCCCGTCGCGGCGGCCGAGCTCGTACTCGAACTCGAGGAGGACGACATCCCACAGCCGGCCAGCGCCAGCACCCCGAGGCAGAGTCCGGCTGACATAATTGCGCGTCGAATCCACAGCATTTTTGCTCCTTTGAGTGGCCATTGAGGGTCTTCACCCGGCGAAATTCAGACCACTCCCAGGTACCAACGCTCGCGGGCATCGGTTTGACCCCGGCCACGCATTTGCGACGCAGCTCACATTGCCGTTTCGCCCATTGCCGGCGATGTTGCTGTACGATCGCCGCCGATGGCGACGGCAGACGTCACAGGCGACTCACAGATTCACGGCACAGCCCCGGGCGAGAAGGGCCTACGGGGCGGCTCGCTGGGATTGATGTCGAGCATCGTCATGGGGATGGCGTCGACCGCCCCCGCCTACAGCCTCGCATCGGCGCTCGGGTTCGTGGTGGCGACGGTGGCGTTGCAGTCACCGATCATCATGCTGCTCGCGTTCGTTCCGATGTACATGATCGCGGTCGCCTACAAGGAGTTGAACGAGGCCGAGCCCGACTGTGGCACGACGTTCACCTGGGCGGCTCGGGCGTTTGGCGCGTCGTGGGGCTGGATGGGTGGCTGGGGCATCTTCGCCGCAGACGTGATCGTGATGGCAAACCTCGCCCAGATCGCTGGTTCCTACGGCTACCTGCTGGTTGGGGCCGACAGCCTGGCGACGTCCAACCTGTGGGTGACGGTCGCAGGCATCACCTGGATCATCGTCATGACCTACATCTCGTGGATCGGGATCGAGATCTCGGCCAAGCTCCAGTATCTGCTGCTGGGCATCGAGGTGGTCATCCTCGGCCTGCTGGCAGGCACGGCGCTGGTGAAGGTGTACTCCGGCAACGGGGTGGCGGAGTCGCATCGCATCAGCCTGTCGTGGTTCAACCCCTTTGATATCTCGTCGCCGGGGGTGTTCGCGGCGGGAATCCTCGCCGCGGTGTTCATCTACTGGGGCTGGGATACGGCTGTGGCCTGTAACGAGGAGACCGCCGACGCTGCACATACGCCTGGTCGGGCCGCGGTGATCTCGACCGTCTTGTTGCTGATGACCTACGTGATCGTGACCCTTGGCGCGCAGGCCTGGGCAGGCGACGGTGTCCATGGCATCGGTCTCGGCAACCCCGCCAACTCGGACGACGTGCTGAGCGTGCTGGGCGAAAGCATCTTCCGCGCGATAGCCGGCTCAACGCTTGTGAAGCTCCTGCTGTTCATGGTCATGACCAGTTCGATGGCCTCGACACTCACGACCATCCTGCCGACGGCGCGCACCACGCTCTCGATGGCCGCCTTCAAGGCTGCACCGCAGATCTTCGCCCGGATCCACCCCAAGTACCTGACCCCCACCTGGTCGACGTGGGGGATGGGAGCAGCTGGTCGTGTTCTACGTGGTGCTGACCTCGGTCAGCGGCAACGTCCTGAACGACTCGATCGGCTCCCTGGGGCTGATGATCGCGTTCTATTACGGTCTCACCGGCTTTGCGTGTTTCTGGTTCTACCGCAACGTCCCGCTGACCTTTCGCCAGTCGATGTCGCGGCGGGTGATTCCGCTGCTCGGCGGAATCATGCTGCTGGTCCTGTTCGTGTACGCCGCCAGCCAGTACATCGATCCCAACTACGGCTACACGTCGGTGACCTTCCCCGGCACGAGCTACGCCGTCGGCGGCGTGTTCGCCCTCGGTATCGGGGTGCTCCTGTTGGGTGTCGTTTTGATGCTGATCTGGCGCGCGATCGCACCCGCCTACTTCCGGGGAGAGACGCTTCCGCGTAAGTCCTACAGCGAACTCGTGCTGGTGCAGGCGTCGGGGTCGGTCGTCCCGACCTTTGGGCTGCCCCGACTCGAAATCGCAGGCGACCGTCGTTGCCCCCGACCTCTCGAACCTCCCACCTGGGATGGGCCCTGAGGACGTCGAATCGGCGAAGGATCTGGAGCGCGATCAGGTACGTGAGTTGCGCGACCAGGGCGACGACCCAGGTACGGGCTAGTACCGCTTCGATCGCGGGGACGGGCGGATTGCTCCCACTCGCAACGTGTGAAGTAGGCTGCGTCCAACATGGGAACAGTGACGCAGCCTCGATCAATCGTCTTTGCGTTGCTGATGAGCATCACCGAGCGGCTGTGGAGGTGCCGCGGCGGGTACGCAAGCGCCGTCAGTGGGAGATCCCACCGCCGACAAGCTCGCACAGGTCCTCTCGCGCGGCACTCTCGTGCTCGCCACCGACCCCGATTACGCACCCCAGTCGTACCGCATCCCTGACAAGGGCTGTACGCCGGACGGAATCCGCCGCCGACCAGATGACGGGCAACCAGATGCAGGCTATGACGCCGACACCAGCAAGCTGGTCGCCCGCGCGCTTCACGTCGAGCCATGCTTCATCGCTCCACCTGGAGTCAGATGATCAGTGGCAATTGGGGTGACCGCTGGGATATCGCAATCGCGTCGATGGGCATCACCCGCGAGCGAATGAAGGGTCTCTACTTCACCCAGCCGTACTCGGCGGAAGCGGAACGATTCTTCGTTCGCAAGAACTCTCCGGTCACGAAGGTATCCCAGCTCTCCCACAAGCGTCTGGGAGGATGCGTCGGCTGTTTGCCGAGTCGTACATCCAGGGCACGCTCGACGCGCCAGGCCAAACCGTGAACTTCGAGGCCAAGCACGGGACGTTCGTCGGCTACGACCTCGAAAGCCACGGACTGCGTGACGTCGCGCGCGGGAAGCTCGACGCGTTTCTGTGCGGAGTCGCGGTTGGGGCGAAGGCGATCGCCGAAGGGGAGACGCTTCGCCCGGTCGGTAGCAATCAGTACGTCGCCTACCTCTCAGGCGCGATCGACCGCTCCTCTGGCCTCACCGAGACCGGGTTCTTCAACAAGGTCAACTCGATCATCAACCAGCTGCAGGCGCGCGGTGTGCTGAAACGGCTGTCACTGCAGTACTTTCATCATGACTTCGCCAGCGAGGCCCGTGGCTTTGATGTCGCGTCGCTCGACCAGCGCGTCAGCTGACGCTACTGGACGACGAACCCGCCGTCGATTACCAGCGGGTGGCCGGTGATGTACGACGCATCGTCCGAGAACAGGAACGCCACCGCCGGGGCCACGTCCTCGGCGATCCCCTGACGGGAATCGCCTCGGCGACCAGTTTGTCAATGTCCTCGGCGCTCAGGCCGTCGGCGTCGAAGATCGGATCGTTGAAGCCGGTGTCGATCCAGCCGGGGCACACGCAGTTGACGCGAATGTTGTCCTTGGCGAAGTCGATTGCCATCTGGCGGGTGAGCTGCAGCACCGCGCCCTTGGTGGAGTCGTAGGCGACCAGGTACGGCTCACCACGAGTGACGCGGTCGATCCCGTGTTCACGATCCCGCCGCCGCCCTGGCGCTGCATGTGGGGGATAACAGCCCGCGACACCAGCAGCACCCCCTTCACGTTGACCGCAAAGTGGAGATCCCAGTCCTCGATTCGCTGCGTCAGGGCCGAGCCCGGAATCAGCACCCCGGCGTTGTTATGCAGCATGTCGATCCGCCCGAATCGCTCGATGACCGCCGCGACCATCGCGTTGACGCTGGCCTCGTCGCGGACGTCGCATTCGACCGCCAGCGCAGTGTGGCCTTCCGCTTCGAGGATCTCGACCGTCTGCTGTGCCGTCGCCAGGCGTACGTCGCAGACGGCCACCGCTGCCCCTCGCGGGCGAGCCGGACGGCGCTGGCGCGCCCGATCGAGCCACCGGCGCCCGTCACGAGCCCGACCCGGCCGACGAGCCGCCGTGGAAATCCTCGTCACGCTCATGGAGCACCTCCGTCGGGGTAGAGATGCCCACCATAGTCAATCCTTGACTACGTCGTGCCCTCGGCCAAGCAGCGTGCTCCGAGATCGAGTGCACGGGGCACGGCCGACGTCCCGCTATCGTGACCGGCCGTGCCCGACGACTCCGACCATGGCCTTGAAGCCGTCATTCAAACGGTTGATCTGACCAAGATCTACACGGGCGACGTGGCGGCGGTCGACCAGCTGAATCTGACGGTGTACCGCGGGGAGATTTTCGGACTACTCGGGCCGAACGGGGCGGGCAAGACCACCACGGCCAGCATGCTCACGACCCGGGTGATCCCGACCGCGGGCCAGGCATTTGTGGGTGGCGTCGACGTGGTCAAGCAGCCGGCGATCGCAAAGCAGCTGATCGGGGTGGTGTCGCAGACAAACACCCTCGATCGGTCGCTGACCGTGTGGGAGAACCTCTATTTCCACGGCCGGTTCTTCGGTATGAGCGCCGCCGCCGCGCGAACCGCCGCCGACGAGCTGCTCGTGATGTTCCACCTGAGCGAACGAGCCAAGGCGCCGGTGATGGCGCTCTCGGGAGGCCTGGCGCAGCGGCTGATGGTCGCCCGCGCGGTGCTCCACCGGCCCGCCATCCTGTTTCTGGACGAGCCCACCGCCGGCCTCGATCCCCAGAGCCGGATCGGTCTCTGGGAGATCGTCGAGAGCCTCCACGAGAGCGGCCAGACGGTGGTTTTGACCACCCACAACATGGACGAGGCCGACCAGCTGTGCGATCGCATCGGCATCATGGATCACGGCAAGATCCTGTCACTCGACACCCCCGAGGAGCTCAAGCAGTCGGTGGGGGCCGACACGATCGTCACCGTGACCGCCGACGGCGATCTCGATGCGCTGGCGCGGAGCTCTGAAGCCACCGTTCAAGGCGTCGACTCGGCGACCACGCTCGAGGGCTCGGTGCAGCTCGCGGTGCGCGGTACCGACCGGGTGCTGATCCGGGTGATCTCGGCCGCCGAAGACGCAGGCTTCGACGTGCGCGACGTGCAGGTGGCGCCGCCCACGCTCGAAAACGTGTTCATCCAGCTGACCGGCAAGGAGCTGCGCGACTGATGTTCGAAACTCGTTCCACCGCGCACTCCAGCCGGATCGCGTTCGGCGCGCTTCTGCTGCGTGACCTGGTGGTGCTGCGCAAGAACATGAAGCAGTTCGTTCCGCGCACCATCGTGCAGCCACTGCTCCTCTGCTTCGTCTTTCTGTACGTCTTCCCCACGATCGGTACGGGAGTCGGCGGCGGCGGCGGACCGGCCGCCGAGTCTGAGTTTGCGACGATCCTCGTGGCCGGGGTGGTGGGGCTTTCGATCATGTTCCAGGGGATCCAGGCCGTCGCCCTGCCCATGGTGCAGGAGTTTGGCTACACGCGTGAGATCGAGGACCGCGTGCTGGCACCGATGCCGGTGGCATTCGTCGCGCTCGAAAAGGTGCTGTATGGCGCGCTTCAGGGCCTGCTGGCCGCTGTGATCGTGTTTCCGATCGCGTCGGTCGTGCACGCCAGCGCGATCCACATCAACCTCCAGGTGCACTGGTTCGTGCTGCTCACCATCCTCCCGCTGGCGTGCGTCACCACCTCGGCACTCGGGCTCACGTTCGGCACCATCTCGACCCTCGATCGGTGCCGCTGCTGTTTGGGATCATCATCCTGCCGTTGACGTTCCTCGGTGGCACCTACTACTCGTGGACGTCGCTGGCCCCGGTTACGATCGACGGTTTTCACTGGCTCCAGATCCTGGTGCTGGTCAACCCGCTGATCTACATCAACGAAGGCTTTCGCGCGGCTCTGACCTCCTCGAATCACATGTCGCTATGGGCGGTGTACCCGGCGCTGATCGGCTTCTGCGCGTTGTTCCTGTGGCTGGGAATCAAGAACTTCACGCGTCGCGTTATCGGCTGACGGCCGGGACCCTCACCGGACGCGCAAAACGGCGGTGCCGGTGATCCCACCTGCCTCGAGTTGGTCGAGCGCAACGCCGGCGGCGTCGAGGTCGAACACCGTCGTCTCGGCCCGGATCGGGATCTCGCCGCGAGCGCGAGGAACTCACGGGCGTCGGCGCGGGTGAAGTTCGCGACCGGGCGAGCCTCCTCTCCTGCCACAAGAGGTCGTAGGAGAACGTCGGCATCCGATCGAGATGGATCGCGTTGATCGCGACCGTGCCCCCCCGGCCAACCGCGCGAGGGCAGCGACGACGACCTCTCCGGCCGGCGCGAACGTGACCGCGGCGTCGAGCGGAGCGGGCGCGAGTCGTCGTAGCCACCCACCCAGCGGCGCCCAGCTCGCCGGCGAGGCGCCGTTCGCTGGACGAGCGGGAGAACACAAACACCTCACACTGCCAGTGTTTGGCCACCTGAATCGTGAGGTGCGCCGATGAGCCGAAGCCGAACAGGCCGAGCCGCCCGCCGGGCTGGATGCCGCT
>CAWFQT010000032.1:0-50130 GCA_963817965.1 uncultured Acidobacteriaceae bacterium | reverse complement strand
ATGATAAAGGACGTTATCGTGCGGTTTAGGTTCGTGTGGAGTTCGCCTCCGTCATTCTCGGCTGCCGGGCCGCTCTTCTGATATTTCCATCCAGTCGGCCGAAGGGTGTTATCAACTCGCCTATGAGGGCCAATGGGAACAGTCGCACGATGCGAGCATTACGACGCGCTCAGGCTATTCGCATGAAGCTGGGCGGCTCCCCGAGTATGTGTGAACCCTTCCCGGACAAACCAAAGAGAATACATTGGCTAACCTATGAGCGGCTCCACGCGGAGCACCACCACGCCAGCCAGGCCTCAACCGTCGGAATGGCGATTCGATTGGGACTGCTACCCCGTCATGCGAAGTGCTGACACTAAGCCTTTCCGGCTCCGCATTATCAGCTAGCGGCCGAGAATTTGCACTTCGAGCGGAGCAAGCGTGACATGAATACAATTCAGCGGACCCGTGCCAGCGGTGCCGTCTGTTTCCTGAACCCAAACGGCGCCTGCGGCGAACTGCTCGACCGCGCTTGGAGCTTGCGGCTGCCATTGATTGCTGTAAAGAATACGGAACTGATCGCCTGGATTGGCAAGCGTGTTGTCCACTATGACGTAAACAGCGCAAGGATTGACGGGGTCTGTGTTGGCGACGATGACGATTTCCTGATCCATCAAGATGCGTGAGAAGGCCAGGGTGCCGTTGAGGAAAGTGGAGACTCCAAAGTGCTGTCCGTCGCCGGAGATGGGCCGGAAGTAAAACCGGCCATAGCGCAGAGCAGGGCTTCCACGGCGGACCGCGGCAATTTGCGAAATGTGCTGGTAGTACGTGCTGTTCTGCGCAAAGCCAGGACCTCCCCACAACGCTTCGCGAACTGCGGGATCAGAACCGGCGCCATGCAAACCTTGTTCTGTACCGTAGTAGAGACATGGAATTCCCGGCAAGCTAAAGAGACAGGCTACACCGAGCGTAACCTGATCATCATATTGCGTCGGATTCGCAGGATCGGCGTAGCGGATGCGCTCCTTGACATCGTGATTGTCGAGGAACGTGACGAAGTAACGTGTGGCGTCGCCGTGGGAGCTGAGTACATCGGCTTCCACCTGCTTGCGAAGCACATACATGCTTACGATTTCCGAAGGCGCCGCGAACCCTTTTACGACAGGCTTGAGCTCGAAATACAGCGGATAGTCCAGAGCCGCATCGACGCCGACCATGTCGGTTCCCTCCGTGGTGGTGCGGCCGATGAAACGGGCGATCTCCTCTTCGGCATCACCCACGAAAACTTCGCCGAAGGTGAAGAAGTTCTTTTTACCGACGCTGAGCGCAAATTCCCGAATCGAGTTGCCGAATAACAGAGGCAGGCTGTTCTTGAGATACCGAAGCGTATCGATGCGAAACCCGTCAACGTCGAAGCGGGCGATCGCATATTGGTATGCGCGAATGAGGAACTGTTGGAGATCGGGCAGATCCGTCCGGAATTGCTTGAGTGAGGCGAAATCGCCAACCGTGTCGTCATCGGGGCCTGGCATTCCCTGGCGGCGAAACCAATCGTTTTTCTGTAGCTCGGTGGGCCAGACGAGGGCGTCGGGCGATGGGCTTGGGATGTTGGCGATGTCGGGCCAATCACTCCGCGCATTGCCTTGCGAGTCGCGCCACCGAATAGAGCGGGCGGAAGCTCGGAAATCGGCTTCCGAGCCTTGCGAGTTCATGCAGTCGCTTTCGCCGGAATCGCAAACATAGGCGAAGGCATCGCCAGTGTGGTTCAGCACGATGTCAAGGATGATGTAGAGGCCGAGATTGTGGGCGGCGTCTACCAGGGCGCGAAACTCATTGTCGGCATTGTTGGGATCGCGCGCGAAGCGGGGATCAACCTGCAGAAAATCGTGAATGCCGTAACCGTGATACGTTCCTCCCTGAAAGGGAACATTCTTGAGAACAGGACTCAGCCAGATGGCCCCTGCGCCGAGTTGCTTAATGTAGGGCAGCTGATCCTGAATGCTGGCCAGATTGCCGCCCTGAAAATCATAATAATTCGGGTCATCAAACGGCAGATGGCGCGGTCGCGCGTGGGAATTGTTGAACCGATCCACCATGAGGAAATAAATCCACTGATCGCGCCAGTCAGGGGGCGAGGTAAAAACCCGGGGCGGACCACCAGTGTCCCGGTAGCGATCGAAAATAGCGAGGAAGTCAGGCGCGTACAGAGAAGTGGACAATCGAACCTCCTCGGGAAAGGAGTTCAATTATAGCGAGGTTTTAAATGAAGGGAATGAAAATGCTGTAAAGCCTCGCCTTTGAGTGTTCTGGTCGTGCATCCGATATTGATACCGAACCATCACCCAGGCGAAAAGGTGTGGGAAGTTCTCGCCTTGCGACGCTGCGACGCTTTTGCAATCCGTTCCACCATCACGGCTGTGCTCATACCGGTTTCTCCGTATGCGAGAAACTGGAAGCAATGATGCCCGCGACTCAGATCGGTCCCTGAGAGCGGCGCAGCCGGACCGCCCCGGCGAGGAATGCCGCGGCAACCAACAACCCAATCCACAGGCCCGCGTTAGCCAGAAAATGCTCCGGAGTGAGGTGCGTCGTCATCGGATCCATCGGGACGCTACCCGGTGCTACGGCGGCTTCCGCACCACCGCCCAGGCGGTTTACCAGCATGGCGCCGAAATGAGAACTGTTAAACGCAATCCTCTCCACCAGGGCGATCGCGAGCACAGGTAACACGGCCCATAGAATTGGCGCGCGCCGTGCCCAGGCCGAAACCAGCAGCAACCAGCAAAAGATCGGCGCATACCAAAGTGCATGGACTGTCACCAGGTGGTAGAGCAACCCGAACCACATCTGGGGCAACGACAACTGGTTCCACAACGTCGCCAGGCTCAGACCGCTCCCCAGCAGTGCAACGCTGCTCATCAGCACCATGATCCATTGCGTAACCACGGTGATTGCGAAGGTGAGCAGTGGGACAACCACCAGCGGGATGCTCGCCTTCGAGAGCACTGTCATGAGGTCGGAGACCGGCAGCGACTTCCAGAACAGGATGCTGCGATCGCGACGTTCGCCGTGCAGTGCGTCGAGGCAGTAAAACACCGCGACGACCAAAGTGGTCCCCATAATGAGGAGCGCAGCGAATCTCGTACGGCTGCGCCAGCAACTCATGCTGCTGCATCGGGTCGAGTGCAAAAGCCGCACGCATCTGTGTCGGCAGATGAATCATGCTGATCAGGACGCCGAAGAGAATCAGGCCCGCGACGGCAAGCGGTGCGATATAGATCGAGCGGCTCTCCCACAATTCGCGTTGCACCGACCAGTACATGAGCCGGCTCGCCGGGATGACCGCGGGCACGAAACCCTGCGCTTCGAGCGGGAGTGTCGGGTATTGCGTTGGACTGAGTATTCATCGAGCCGCTCCTTGTGCCCGGCCTGCCTGATTGCCAATCACGGCGACAAACAAGTCGGCGATGCCGGGCGTGCGTACGTCGCCAAGTGCCGCCAGTTGCTGGCGGTCCGCCCCATCGAACAGCAGGATGCTGCCCCCGATCGCCTGGCGCTCATACATCGGCTTGAGCGCCCGCGCCGCCGCGGCCTGTTCGGGACGCACCATCACTTCCAAGTAACGTGACTCCACCTCTTCCATGCTGCGATTGAATACGATGCGTCCGCGGTCGATGAACATGACGTCGGTGAGCACGTGCTCGATCTCTTCTACCTGGTGTGTCGCTACCACAATGGTGCGGTTGTGATCGAAGTAGTCGTTCAGCAGGGAATCGTAAAATTGCTTGCGATACAGAATGTCGAGTCCCAGCGTCGGCTCATCCAGCACCAGCAATCTCGCGTCGATGGCCATCACCAGGGCGAGGTGCAGTTGGGTCACCATGCCCTTCGACAGCTCCCTGACCTTACTGGTGCGATGGATGGTGGTCTTCGCCAGAAAACCTTCCGCCTTGGCACGATCGAATCGCGGATGCACCCCGCCAACGTAGTCGAGCAGCTGCGAAACCCGCGCCCAGCGCGGCAGCACCGCGACATCGGCAATGAAGCAGACATCGCGCATGAGCTCATCGCGCTCGTTCCAGGGGTCGCGTCCCAGCGTTCTCAATTGTCCCTGGTAGGGCGTGAGTCCGAGGATCGCGTCGAGCGCGGTGGTCTTGCCCGCGCCGTTGGGGCCGATGAGTCCCAGGATGCGGCCCTCTTCCACCCGCATATCGATCCCGTCCAGCGCGACGGTCGTACCGAAGACCTTGCGAAGCCCCCGGGCTTCTATGCATGCCATGGTTTCAGCCCTCCTCTTCCCTGCGAGGTTCCGGTTCGGCGGTCTGTGACCGTTTAGCATCCGAAGGCGACCCGTCTGCGCCATTCAGTAGTTCTTCCGCTTTCAAGCCGAGCCGCGCAATCGTCTCGCGGACCCTCGGCCATTCTTCCCCGAGAAACTTTTCCCGCTCCACCTTCAACAGCAGATTGCGTGCTCCCGGATTGACGAACATGCCCCGCCCTCGCCGCGACTCAACCAGCCCTTCGTCCACCAGTTGCTGATAGCTCTTTAGGACCGTAAGTGGATTGACCCGAAACTCGGCTGCGACATTGCGTACCGAGGGCAGCGGATCGCCTTCGTTCAGCACGCCGTCGAGTATCATCGCGACCACGAGGTCGCGAAGCTGGCGGTAAATCGGCTGACTGTCATTCCACTCACGGTCCATCAGATCTTCCAGATTCCTTACCAGAACTTACAAGAGATACTGTACGCGTCAGTTCGTCCTGTGCAGGTCGAAGTGCGCGTGGACCGGCTTGTCCTTCATCATGAACGTCCAGTCCTCGGTGTGATGGTTCGCGTCGATGATGGTGAACACCGAATGGTGCATGTGGTACTCCGTGCTCCCGCTGATGTCCCTGAACTCGAACTCGACCGTCTTACCGTCGGGCGAAATTTTGCCGGTCATGCGCGGACGGTTCCCCGCGTCGCAATAGTGAACCAGCGTAAGCTGGTCTGCGTCCACGTAAACCATCGTGACTGGATGGTCGTACTTTGTCGCATCCAACGGCGTTCCTGCTTCTTGGAACTCGTGCACGAGGGCATTTCCCCGCGAAGTCACGCGCAACGAGGCGTGCATCGGCTTGCCGTCTGACATCCCCGGCATCTCTGGGACAGTGACCGGGCCTTCCCACTCTCCCGCCAGGCTTTTCATGGTTGTGAAGGACTTCTGTGCCTCAGACGGCACCGCAGCAACGGAGGATTTTTGCGCGTCGGACTGCGCGAAAACCATGGTGGTAGCGAGCGCCATCAGAACAAGGGATAGCGCCAAACGATGGTATTTCATGTTCGATCTCCTCACGAAGTTCATGTCTTCTCTAGGGCTCGGGCCAGAGTGCCCATCCATCTGCTCAACGAGCCTCATGTTATCACTGTTATACTTAACTATAACAGTATATCTCTTGTCAAGCTTTTTCCTATCCTTCGTCTTCGCGCGCCGCCATCCGGTAGGATCTGCGGCCGCTTCCAGGTGGCGTTCAGGGAAGTCATCAGATTCCTAAGCAGCTGGCCGCAATATCCTCAGCGGTGGGAAAAAGGCGGCTAGAAGATCGAAGATTGTTTTATCTCTGGGAGATCAGCCGCAAATCCCAAGGGTATTCACGGTGCGACACGATTCTCAACTGCGAAGCTTCTTCATGGGCAGAGTTTAGAAGTGCGTTAAATGTCTCAGGAGCGACTGCCGAAGGGACTCGGAGCAGAGCCGATCGTTTGGAAACGAGCCATTGATCGCCGACGGTTCTTGTTAGAGTCTCATCGTCTATCCAGGTTTCGCCGAGGTCGCTTGCAGAGAGCGCCTCCATGGAGAAGTCGTCCGGTACGTCGACCTTCAGCAATCGGTAAGATTTGGGAAGGCGTACCGGGCTGAGTTCCAATTGAACGAGGACCTCCAGGAGTGCCCCAGCGACGCTTTCTGCCAAGTACACAATCGGCCGCCCTTGCGTATGCCACCGCGCCGATGTCTCTAGCCCGCCCCTGCCATCGAGGGTTCGATGATTGCTGATTCGCCACAAGAACATCAGGCGAACATGCCTTGGTCAATTTGAATGAGCATCTGCTCTACTAACCGGCCGCCCGCCTCCGTGGAGAGCATTTGAATTGGCGTCCGTCCCTCAAATTTACGCTTGGCGGTACGAAGCCAATCCAACGCCGACTTCTGATCGCCCATCACCGACTGGGCTCGGGCAAGAATCTTGGCGGTGCGAATGGCTCGCTCCGATTCCTCTTTGGAAAGCAACTGGCGGCGACTCTTACGGTGCTTCCACGTTCGCAACGGTATGATGATGTCGAAGACTTCGTTGCGAGTGAGACCACGGTCGATCAGGTGATTGATCACTCTCGGTGGCAGTCCGCTCTCAACCAGACGAACGACATTCTGTTCAGATCCTGGGTCCGTACCCAACCAGTCCTCGAAGTATTGATTCAGAGTCTTTGCTGTCGATGTCGCCATTCGGTTTGCCTCTAGTACATGATGCCACAGAAATGGCGGCAGGATGTACCACGATTCCCTGCCCCTGAATCAGGAGAATTGGTGAACGAGTCGCCCCAAGCTTCAAGGCATAGTTACACTCCGTTATCCTGCTTTCACTCTGGCGCTGGGTTGTGAAATCGCGTTGTGGTATGTAATGCCTACGGACCATCACCGGCCAGGATTAGTTACCCACATGGCCTGATTTCAACAACAATCACACCTGGGGAGCGAGCAAACCTGAGAGATGGTGCCCAAGTTGTAAAGAGCAGGTGATCTGTCGGTGTGGGCGTTCAGGTCACAGAAGCGGCTTGATCTGAGATTCAACGGTATCCGTGTATTCGAAGCCGATGACCTTGTAGCGAAGTGTCCCCTGGCGGTCATAGAGCATCGTCGTGGGTAGCCCTTCGACGCCGCCGAATTTTTGCCTCAGATCGTCGGGAGCGACCGCTAGCGAATACCGGACGCCGAGCTTCTTTGCAAACAGGATTGGATCTTCTGTATCCGGCATGTCGTTGAACTTGAGTCCGACAACCGCGAATCCGCGTGGGCCGTAAAGATCGACGAGCTTTTGATAGCCCGGCATCTCTTGCTTGCACGGTTTGCACCATGTAGCCCAGAAATCAATCAGCACCACTTTGCCACGAAGATCGGCGGAAGAGACATCGCGTCCTTGTAGGTCTTTCACAGAAAAGTCAGGCAGGCGTGAACCAATCTCGCCGGGAGCGACTGCTTTTTCTTTTGGCTGGGTCGGGCCCGCCGGATGCTGGTTGCATCCGGCAAGTCCAACCACAGCGAGGCTCAAAATCAACAAACGCTTCCTCAGCATCTATTCCTTCTTCTGCACTTCCAGAATCAGAAGCGTCAGTGGAGTCGAAGGGTCTGGTTTCTTCTTTCCCGGCTGACTTCTTGTACAACTGACCACGCACTGTGACCATGGTTGGGGTGCCCGCAAGAGATTCCAGCCCTTTCGACAACTCATTGGGTGCAAACACGAAGGCCTGATTCGGCGCAACCTGCAACGCGAGGCTGCCCGAAGCGTTTTTCACGATTTCTCCGCGTGCGGTCATGTCCATCTCTGCAGCGGTCACACCACTGTCGTACGTCGCCTTGAGAAGTTGAGCGGGGTCAATATGCCCATCTTCTTTAGGGGTGACGTCGACCTTGCCATCCAGCAAACTAACTTCTACCGTTTGAACGCCAGACTGGCGCCCGAGGTGTTGTTTCACCCCGTATGCTCAAAAGTTTCAAGTCATGCCTTCGACGCGCATCTCGATGTGTTTGATTTGTGCTTGGGCCATCGGGCCAACCATCATTCCAAACAGAATGAGAAGCGCAAGGTTCTTCCTGTTCATCGTTCCTCCTTTCGTTAATGGTGCATCCGAAACTGTTGCGTGATTCCGAAACTGATATGACTGCGGACAGGCATGAACATTGTTCCCGTGGAATGCACAACATCCCAATCCATTCCGAGCCAAACATGCATTCCCGGACGCACGCCGACGTAGGTCGTGACTCCCGCCAACAGAGCGTTGCCGCCGCTGCCGTGCTGAGTAACTCCCGCGATGCTTTCGTCTTGTGAGTAGAGCCAGGTCAGCACAGGGCCGATGAACCATTCACGGGCCGCGTCTTTGGATTCGTAGGGTCGGTACGAAAGCCAGAAGCGCGACTCGATGTCGCTGCCGAGTCGCGTTGACTGCGTGCCTTCCGTGCGCAGGAGTGAATGGAACTCCTCATCAGCTACCAGACGCCTGATCCTGAAAAGGCCGGTGTAAGTCCAATTCGCCCCCACGAATAAATCCGTGGATCCCGACCCGGGCTGCAATCCTGCCGGCAAAAGGCCCCCGTCCGCCCCGGTCAGCCCCGTTATCCCAGTTGGAATCTTGGGCCCGACGGTGACCGACGCTTGGGTAGTCCCGCGCGCCGAATCTCGCCGGTAGAAGCGGTACTTGACCAGCACCATGGCGTCTCCCAGGCCGGTTCCTCCAACAGTCGGCGCGCCCGCCGTCGCATAGTGGTTTGTGACGATTGGAAGGAGAACGGTCAAGTCAAAATCGTTGTAGAAACCCCACGTGAAATTGACATCGCCTTCGTGCGAGAAAGTTGGCAGCGCTGTTGGCGGGATTCCACCCGATGTTTGCGGCATCAGGGTTCGCGTGGTGAATACCGAGTTGTAGGACACGAGTCCGCCTCCCGGAAACAGTGGCGGAGCCGTCTCGGGTGCAGGCCCTTGTCCGTTGGCTACTGTGGCACAAGCCAATAAGGTGAGCGGCAACCACGTGCGCGCAATGGTTTTGCGAAATCCCACGAATTATTCCTCCAGCAAAGATGGCGGTTCCCAGGCACACCAATACGAAAAGCTGGGAAGCAACTGGAGGATTGACTAAATGCGAAGAGGCCTGAGGGCGGCTGAGTTTGGAATGGGCGGAGCGTGAAAGTCAGCCGCAGTACTGATTTCAGCGAGTGCTAAATCGGGCGATTGACCAACTGGCGGCATCACCGCAAACAGAACTGGAGAGAACGACACGCCACGCACTGACGGCGACGGTACAAATGCAGAGTGCATCGATGGCATCGTTTTGCAGCAATCCTGACCGTCGTGGCCATGCGAAGAGCAAGGCATGGAATGGCAGCACTGCATCGCTTGTTCTGGCGTCATGGTGGCTCCGCAGTCATACGCAAACGTAGCGAGCCCGACGACGAGTAACGCCAGAAAAATTGTCCTAACGAACTGCATGTTCGTTTACGTTAGTCGCCCAGGGTATTCGAGTCAAGCGCAGGGTCATGCGAAAACTCTCACGATCTGCACAACCCGACGGATTATCGCTATGTCGTAAGTGATCCGCGCCACCTTCATTGAGCCTCTATTGCCCCGCTCCTGAATTATCCAGGAACTTGGAGCCTAAACGAACACGACTGTCTTGTTCTCGTAGACCAAGATGCGATTTTCCAGATGCCAGCGCACGGCACGCGAGAGCACGACTTTCTCCAGGTCGCGGCCTTTGCACAACATGTCCTCGACCGTGTCACGATGGGAAACGCGCACCACGTCTTGCTCGATGATCGGCCCATCATCCAAGGTAGCGCTGATGTAATGGCTGGTGGCCCCGATCAGCTTGACACCGCGCTGGAAGGCTTGATGATAGGGCTTCGCCCCGACGAAAGCGGGGAGAAACGAATGGTGGATATTGATCATACGCAACAGATATTGTGCGACAAATTCCGGACTTAGGATCTGCATGTAGCGCGCCAGCACGATGAGGTCCACATCCTGCCCGAGCAGGTCAAGCATTTCCCGCTCGGACTCGCGCTTGTCTTTGGGGTTGGTCAGCAGATGAAACGGTACGTGATGAAAGTCGGCCAGCGGCCTCGCGGTCGGATGATTGCTGATGATCACGACGATCTCGCACGCCAGTTCGCCGGTGCTGTGCCGGTACAGCAGGTCGGCTAGACAATGGCAATAGGCGGAAACCAGGATGGCTACCCTAGGACGGTAGTCTGTCAATGCCAAGTGGTAATGGATCTGGAAACGTTCGGCCAGCGGCTCGAAGTGGCCTTCGAACTCAGAGATCGGAATATCGAATCCGTCCAGGTCCCACTCAAGCCTTGATAAAAACAAGTCGCGGCCACTATCCAGGTGGTCATCGCTGTGCAGGAGGCTGCCATTATGTGCCGTCAGGAACTGGGCAATTTCCGTCACCGCACCTTTGCGTGCGAGGCGCATAGGAGTGCTCAGGAGCAAAACGGCTGTGTGTTTCATTTTCCGCCTATGATACCGCGGGGATTGGCAACGGCCAAAACTCGGCAATTTCAGTCTGCTTGGAGGGCATGTCGTGTTACGGAGCACTCCTTCGCTCCATTCTTCTCGAAGCGGATTTCTGGAGCACCAGGCGGGGCGGGGCACAAAGCTTGTGGGCTACTTCTCAGTTTGTCGACAATACCCTTGCAGCTGGCTCGGCAATGCCGAGGAGTAAATGCCACCCGACACGCCGAGGCATGTTGAGTGGCATGTCTTTGGTGAACGTTATGGTTATCTCCTGCTGGCAGGTGGAACGATGCCGTTCATGCGCAAGTATTCCACCACCTGACCATAATGATCGTAAGAGTGAGCCACCGCATCAACTGCAAACTGAACACGAGTGTTCTGCCTGGGAGGCCGATGTGAGGGCATTGGTTCCAGCATGTTCTCTTCATTGATAGAAGCCACCGCTCGATGCAAAGCTTCGAATGAGCCTTTGAGGTAGTCCATGATCTGCGCCTTGGATCGTACGGCATCGGGGCCGGTCTCCGACTCCTGATCAGGGGCGGGCGTTTGGGTGAGAATATACGCGGCCATACGATAGTTGTTGGCCGCGAGGTGCTTGACTTGCTGAGCGAAAGTACGGGCGCCGGTAAACTCACCCGCAGTGGGTGCGAAGGAATATTTCTCCTCCGGCATGGCATCGGCGGCGGAGACGACTTCCCTTTCAGCGTTGGTGATCCAGAAGTCGAGCGCCTTGCTGACCGTCAGCTTGGTCTGAGCCGAGGCAAGGTGGCTGACCACCAAGAAAAATAGGCACAACAGAATGCGCGAGACGGCTTTCATATTAGCTCCTTGAACCAAATTCCCTTGAGACGAGGACAAACGCACGAGCAGGTACAGCTGTGCTCAATGCGCTAGTGGGGTGGTTTGTTAGGAGCGTGGGGGGCCGCGATCGGTTTCGGGGGATCCTATCGATGAGACAACGACGGCTGAGTTGAAGGGGGGTGACGCCTTACCCCTCGCTTGCCGCAGCGGACTTGAAAGCTCGAACCGGCGGGCCTTCACCAACTGAAGTTGCGCGAGGCTGCGCAAACTGCACTGACCCTGCGAGGATTTCAGGGTGTGACCGCATGCTGCCCCTCCGGCTGCCGTGGTACCTGGTTTTCTTCCGGCACAAATTCCTAGGGTGTTATGACGGGAACAAAAGGTCCCAACCTTGCCCGCCCATCCGCCGGCGCATCCAAACGCCGAGGTGGCGAGCACCAGGATCATAAGCCCGGAGATAATGGAACCGCGACGCATAGATCGATTCCTTAGACGTGGCTAAACCTGAAAGGGCACTCCGTGGCTTCTGAGCTCTAAACCTTCAGTGGGGTTACTCCTCTGCAACCTAATCGAAAGCATAGCGCCAAGGACGAATCGCCGTGGACGTGATCTGGCTCGGGGTGCAGCTCATCGACCCCTTGAACAGCCACCCACAACAGGGTAGCCCCGATAGTTGTCTCTAAGTCTCCTTCTGGTCCTTACGTTGTAAGGGAGATCGCTCTGTGGCGCATGTCCCCGAAGCCGGTTTCGGGCCAACTTTCGCATCGCCGACTAATCATCCAAAACCGCTGCAGAGCGTGGGGAGGCTATAATGACGCGCACGCTTTACATTTGATGGCTGATTCAACGTCGCGGGGTAATCATCGCTGAGCCGCCTGCATGACAGTTGGCAAGGTTCGCATGTGCGAAATATCAGCCAGCACTACTTGCGCCCTGCACTCATAAAGCATGGGTTCGACACCTCATTACCGCCGGCGCTGAGGCGAGTCGTTTGGTGCTCGACCGGGAGATACTCATGACAACCGACATGGACAGCTTGAAAGCGAATGTCAAACACTGGACTCTGATTCTCGGGGTTCTTCAGATCACGGTCGGCTGCATGGTCGGATTCATCCCGCCTTCAGCGGTGGCGTGGTTTCGCGGTATTGTGATGGCGCACATAGAGTTCACCGCCAATGGCGTATTGATGGTGGCATTCGGCTTCCTAGTCAGGGAACTCCGGCTGAGTCCGGGGGCATTGAAGGCGTGGTTTGCGACGCTACAAATTGGCACTTGGGCAAACGGAGCAGCGGGCGTTGCAGCAGCCTTCACCGGCGCTTCGTCGAAGCTCATGCCGACGATCAATGAAAAATTCCCGCCACCGGGCGGCACAGATAATCCAATTGTTTCAGGCTCACTCAAGTTGTGCGGTGTGACCATCATGGTGGCGTTGCTGCTCACCCTTTACGGCCTGTTGCGCTCCAAGACCTCGGAGCGACCCTAAGACCATATCAGTTACGACAGACCAAATGATCACCGTCAACTATGTGCAGACGGAAACTGACTGAAGCGCTCGCTGAACCTCAATTTCATTATTTCGTGCTGCTCATGGCCGACTGCGGGTTCTCCACGTAAGTGTTCAGCCAGTTGTTCATCTCCCACAACATGTGGAGAATGGACTCCCGCGCCGCGTAACCATGTGACTCCAGGGGTAACAGCACAAAGCGCACCGTGCCACCCTGACCTTTGATGGCACTAAAAAGGCGTTCGCTTTGCATTGGAAACGTGCCCGTATTGTTATCTGCCTCGCCATGGATCAGCAAAAGAGGAGTCTTGATCTTGTCGGCATACGAAAACGGGGACATCTTGAAATACACTTCTGGCGCCTGCCAATACGTGCGGTCCTCATTTTGAAATCCATAGGGCGTCAGCGTGCGGTTGTAGGCTCCACTGCGCGCGATGCCGGCCTTGAACAGATCGCTATGCGCAAGCAAGTTCACGGTCATGAACGCGCCGTAAGAATGCCCCATCACGGCAACCCGGTCTCGGTCCACCACGCCCAGCCGCACCCCTTCATCGATCGCGGCCTTCGCACTGGCCACTAGTTGTTCGACGTAGGTATCATTCGGCTCTGCCTGTCCTTCGCCCACGATGGGAATCGTCGCGTTTTCCAATACCGCGTAGCCCTGTGTAGCAAACGGCACGGGCGATCCCCAATTCAAGAATGGAAACTCGTATGGAGACCCGCTGATCTGTCCGGCCGCGGCCTTAGTTTTGTACTCCGTTGGGTAGGCTTCCATTAAGGTCGGCAGTGAACCATCCCCGGCCTTGTAGCCCGGCGGGAGGTACAAATTCGCGCTCAGGTCGACTCCGTCGGCGCGTTTGTATTTGAGAACTTGCTTTTTCGGCAGCGCTGCTTTGCCATACGGATTGGGGAAACGAGTGACTTGCTCGAGAGAGCCACTCGCAACATTCTTGAGGTAGAAATTGGGACCGATTTCCGGCGATTCTCGTCGAATCAAGATTGTCGGAGCCGCCACGTCCAAAACTGCCAACGGAACCTCAAAAAACGGCGCCGCCGATTGCCACAGCCGTTTGGTCTCTCCATTCGCAACGCTCATCAACGAAACAAACGGCTGGTCTCCTTCAGGGGAAGCCCCCCTCGCATGCAGATACACGCCGTTCCCGTCAGGCGTGATTCGCACGACATATTTCCCCGCTTGGTTCGTCACCTGAAACGGCTGGCCCGGGTCATGATAGCGATCTTCAAAGGAGCCTTCGTACAGTTTTACCTCCCGGCCTGGATCCGCTGGCGACATCGCAAGCATGATCCGCTTGCGATCCTTCCACCGTTCCTCTTCGACAATTGCAAGCCGGCCGGTTCCCCACTCCACGCTTCCGAAGCGCAAAGAGATTTCAGCCAGCGGTTGCGGCGAACCTGCGAATGGCGCATCCCACATGAACAGCCTGTCGCGAACAGGCGCTTCCGCCCGCGGATCTCCACCATCGGCAGCCTCCACCCAGAAAACCGAGGATCCCACGTCGCTCCGCCATTCGAAATTGCGAGGTCCCGCCGCCACTGCATCGTGAATGTTCGGGATCGTATCTTCAAGCGGCTTGTCAGCCAGTTGCTTGGTGTTCCCGCTCTTTAACTCGATGGCCGAGATTCTTTCTGGAAACATAGCGAAAGGCAGCAAATAGGAGTACGGATGATGGCGCTCGTCCAGCAGCGCATAGCGCCCATCGGGAGATGCCGATGCGCTTTCCATCACACCCGGCTTGCCCACGGGGGTGATTCTGCCATCGAGTCCAACTACCACCACCTGCGACGTCGCGTAATAGTCGAAAATCGCCTCGTCCTCGGGGTTCTTAAGCAGGTCCTGATACGTTGCCACTGGGGTGACCCGACCAAGGTTCTCCTGGACTACTGGCCCTGTTGGCACTTCGCTGCGGGCCGGCGGCGCACCTCTCCCCTTCAGCACTGCCTTGCAGATCAGTCTGTGGCTGTCCCCCAACCATTCACACGGCCGGCCGAAAATCCCGTTTAGCGCCAAGACGGGCACGCGTTGCGCCTGCGCCGAAGCCACATCCACAACCCACAGGCTCAGTCCAGGATCTGCCGATGCATCGCTGATGTTCACGAAAAAAACGTGGCGGGCATCCGGAGCCCAACCCACAAACCGGATCTTCGCTTCAGTCGGTAGTCCCGCAATCGGCCTTTCGGTGCCATCCGGAAGGGCTTTCAAGCTCAAAGCCGTCACGTATCGTCCACGGCTTGGTCCGTTCGTTTTGGGGTTGAATCGCAGACCTGCCAGCCGCAATTCAGGCTGAGCCAGATCGGCGATTGAAGGTAACCCCGAAATCGCCTCGATCAGCAGCCAGCGGCTATCCGACCCTTCCCCCGGCGAAATCTCCACGTCGGGCGTGGGCCGCACATCCACTAACTCGACAATAGCTTTCGGTGGCTGCTGATATTTGACCGGCTCTTTCTGTTTTTGCTGCGCCCATACAGGCAGACCAAACCAAACCAGAATCACAGCCAACAGGCGACCCCAGCTCTTCATCTTGATTTCTCCGATTGTGGTTTTTGAATTTGATGGGGCCTGGTCTTCGCGCTCTTGCGATTGCGAGGAACGCTAACAGTCCGCCTCGTGGGGCTACTCATCGGCTGCCAGCCGGGTCGATTCTACAGCAAGGTATTACCTATTACGTATCGTTTCGAAGGCGGTGCGTTGAAACTGGTGGCATGCACAAGTTTGGAATGGCCGAATGGACACCGAAACTCATGGCCTCGTACGAAGCAGCACAGACGACAGAGCGATTGCCGAGCCAAGTCACGATCACGGGCTTGCCGCGCAGCTGCGGATCATCGCGCTGCTCGACCGAAGCGTAAAAATCATCCATGTCGACATGGATGATTTTTCGCACAAACCTCTGCCTACAATATTATTCCGGGTTCCGGAACAGGAATGAGCCGCGTATCGGGCGGACCGTTAACTTTCGTTACGGTAAATTCTAGAGATGCATGCAGCGGTTCTTGCTCCGAATTTCTATTCCACACTCGTGATCTCTGTTCTCTTCCTGCATGCGCTCTACATTTTGTGGGTTGTTTTCGGTGCTTTGCTGACACGCTCTCGCCCGATTCTCCGCTGGCTGCACGCCGCTTCTCTCGTCTGGGGAATACTTACGGAACTGCTTCCTTGGCCGTGTCCTTTAACTGTGCTGGAGAACTGGCTCGAACGCAACGCCGGAGTCGAACCTGACCAGGGTGGATTCCTGCTCCATTACCTGGACAAACTGGTCTACCCGGACATTTCTTCAACCACGCTAACGACTGCTGCGGTAATCATCTGCTCGCTGAATCTTGCCTTCTATGGCCGGCAGGCATGGATCGCAAGACTCCGCTAATGGCAATCGATCCGAAGCTCAGGGCGCAGCAAGCGCTGCGAGCTCTTCTCGCAAGGTAGAACCGCTAACCTGCGCTGTCATCATCTGTGCGGCGAGATTCAGGATGCGAAGAACCGCGTCCGAGGTACTCACGCCCCGCGAGTGAATGTTCGAGATAAGGTTTCGGTCGGCGTCCGAGTGATGTTGACGGGGGCGATAAGCCATATAGGCGGACAGACTTTCTGCCGTGGCGAGGCCTGGGCGCTCGCCGATCAGCAAAACCGCGACCGTCGGATTAAGTAATTCGCCAATCTCGTTGAGAATTCCCACTCGACAATGATGAATAACAAATGTCTGGCCTACACGCCAGCCGCGCGCTCGGGATTCCTCGCGAAGCAGCGGTAATAGTTGTGGAACTTGGGCACATATGGCAGCAACTGACAAGCCATCCCCTACCACAATTTGAAGATCATTACCTGAAGAGCAACGTTGCAGTATCTCCGTCCGCGATGCGGCGCTGACTCGTCGCCCGAGATCAGGTCGCAGAAGGTACTCATTCTTGTCAGCGGCCTCGGTGTAGGCGTCGAAGAGCCCCCATTCCTTGATGAAAGCTGTTCCGAAGGACTTCTCGAGATCCAGTTCCGCACGAACCGAATCTCGCGCAGCAGCATGGGCTTCCCGCAACTCGAGCTGGGTCTCGGTGCGGTAAGCAGCTCCTACGCGACCTGCCAAGAGGCGCGCCGGAGTCCGTGCCCGGATACTCCGCACCAAGTCAGGCCAATCCGACTTAGCAGGTGTGCGTTCGGGTTCCTTCACCATTCAGATGTTCCCCGTAAGTGACGACTCCAGTCCTCGTAGCAGTCGATGCCGCACTGACGCGTCGACCGTAGCCGGCTCAGCGCCTTGATAGATTCCAGCTTCCTGAAGCCAGTTCAAGAATTCAGGAGCCGGGCGCAAATTGAAGAGCCTTCTGACCGCGATGGCGTCGTGATAGCTCGTGGATTGATAGTTCAGCATCACATCGTCAGAGCAGGGCACACCCATGAAGTAGTTGCATCCCGCCGCCCCCAGGAGTAATAGCAAATTGTCGGCCGAGTTCTGATCAGCCGCTGCATGATTGGTGTAGCAGACGTCGCAGCCCATTGGCAGTCCTAAAAGCTTACCCATAAAGTGGTCTTCCAATCCTGCGCGGATGATCTGTCGTTCATCGTAGAGATATTCCGGACCGATGAATCCAACCACGCTGTTCACCAGGAACGGATCGAACACTCGCGCAACTCCATAGGCTCGCGCTTCCAACGTCAATTGATCGATTCCGCAGTGAGCTTCCGCGGAGAGAGCGCTTCCCTGCCCCGTTTCGAAGTACATCGCATTCTGCCCTTTCCAGGTTACGTCGCGCTGGGCATGATGTTCGAGAATTTGCTCGCGGCCCTCCCGCAGCATCGTCAGCGTGATGCCGAAGCTGCGGTTTGCTGCTTGTGTGCCGGCGATCGATTGGAACAGAAGATCAACCGGCGCTCCTCGTTCCAGCGCAGCGAGTTGCGCGGTGATATGCGCGAGACAGCAGCTTTGGGTCGGTATCTTGTAGGCATCTACCAGGCGATCAAGCGCGTGCAGAATGGAGCTGACGGCCTCTACAGAATCGGAAGCTGGATTTACTCCAATCACTGCGTCTCCGCATCCGTAGAGAAGCCCTTCGAAGGCCGCTAGCAGAATGCCGCCCACGTCGTCGGCCGGATGGTTTGGCTGAATGCGGATGCCCAGCACTCCGCTCTCACCCATCGTGTTTCGGCACCGTGTGACATTCCGAATTTTGGCCCCGGCCAATACCAGATCTTTGTTGCTCATGATCTTGGCCACGGCAGCTGCTATTTCAGGGATGATGGCCCATTGCACCGCCGTTCAGCTCTGCTGCGCCTGTTGCATCGTCCAAAATGAATTCGCGGAACTCACCGACGGTCATGCTCTTGATGGGCTGAAAGGCGTCCCGGTCGAAAGTCTCGAGAATGAGGCGGCTGACATCGTCGGCGGCTGGATCGATTAGAGGCTGCTGAACAATTTCGGCAAGAGGAATATCCGCGAGCTTGCGCTTCGCTGCGACTCGTTCGCGCTCGGATCGCGCCGCCAACACCGGCCAATTGGTCGCCTGACTTCTCTTCGTTGGCTTTGGCGAAGATCTCACGGAGATCGGAAAAAACGAATCGTTCGGGCATGGAAGTGTGAGTGTGCTGCGTTCTCTCTATAGATGGAAGTTACCATCGATCGCCGGCGCGAGGAAAAGTAAACACATGAAATTCGCACTGGGATGACGGTGCAATCGCCGACATCGCGCCACGCGGCACCTTCGCCCATGGTGCCGCTTTACAGCATGACAAAAGCGGCTCTGGATGCTTTTACTCTCGGACTCGCTCAGGACCTTGGACCGCCCAACATAACGGCGAACGTCATCGCACCCGTCCCTGTCGAAACGGATATCAACTCGCAATTCTTGGGCAGGCCGGAGATCCGCAAGGGGAGAGGAACCGACCGCGCTTGGACGCCTCGGCAACGTGGAGGACATTGCGAACCTGGTACGCTTCCTTGCCTCGGCCCAAGCCAGTGGATCACTCGTCAGTAAGCCGCGGGCGGATATCGTTTGTGGGGATGTTGGTGGGAGTGCCGCGCTTTAACACGGTGTGAAGTCTAGACAGTGAGCTCAAGCACTCTAAGCAGGGAGCCAATTGCCAAAAACTGCATCGACCCTCCGGAAGACGGTTGCTGCCCCAGCTCCGCGACGGATACAGTATGGAAGAGGTGCGCGCCCCCAATTTGAAAGCCGCGGCATCACCAGCGCGATCTGGGCAACCCGCCAACTCCGACTTCGGCATGGTGCGCCTGCCAATATTCGACAGTCATGCCCCCTCAACGATGGCGCCGCCGCAAAGACTCCCAGCTTCCGTCCGCAGTCCAGCCGCCATCCACTGTAAGCGCGTGCCCGTTGATAAAGCCGCTCTCCGTTTCGTCCGCGAGAAACGCAATCGCAGATGCAATATCGTCGGGCGTTGCGAATCGTCCCATCGGTACACGGCCGGTGATGTCGGCGTCCGTGTAGCTGCCACCGGCTTGGTCTGCCGAATCCATTTCGGTCTTAACCCAGCCCGGACAAACGGCATTCACCCGTACCCCTCGCCCGCCCCATTCTGCAGCGAGCGTCCGGGTCAAGCCGATCAAACCGTGCTTCGAGACGTTGTACGCCGCCCTGTCGGCAATACCAACGAGGCCCGCTATGGAGGCTACGTTGATGATGCAACCGCGCCTGGCGGCAAGCATCCTGGTTCCAAAGGCCTTCGCTAACAGAAACGGCGCCACAAGATTCACTTCCAACACCCGGCGATAGTCTTCGCCGGAGATGCCCTCCGCGGGAGATATGAAACTAATTCCCGCGTTATTGACCAAAACGTCAGTTCGACCCCAGGCACCGTATACGCAGCGAACAAACCCCTCAACCGTTGACTCGTCGGCGATGTTTCCGGCGTGACCAATGGCCTCCCCACCATGGGACTGGATCGACCGAATGGCCTCGTCAGGCATGCGCAGGTCGTTCAGCGCCACTCGGTATCCTCGCTCCGCCAACACCTCAGCCAGCCTGCGCCCGATGCCTTGTGCTGCTCCGGTTATTGCCGCTATTGGCGTCTCACTCAAATCAACTCCAATTTGCGCTTGGGTCTGTTTGATCCATCTCGCCTTATGTCGGATGCCTAAGCCCTGATCATATTAGCTCGGTCCCGCTTGCATCATTCGGTGTCTTACCTGAGTAGTAAACAAGGCTCGCAGCGGACGAGCGGGCGGTCTCCGCATGCAGCCACCCTGATCGCGGCGCCGGTTCCGCTGAGCAGAAGCCCACCTCGCATTCCACCCATGATCGTGCCTCCGCCTTCTCTCGTGGGCTTGGCAAAAACTGCGGTAAGATGCATATACATACACCATGAAAGCTGAAGGGCTTGAAAAACAACCGGCAGGAGCGTTGTTTCAGCTGCCCTGCGCGTGTCAGAACCTGCGACGCCTCACTCGTGTTGTAACGCGAGTCTATGACCAGGAGCTGCGAAAGGCTGGACTCGAGATCACCCATTTCGGCCTTCTCACGGCGCTGGCCGCGACAGGAGAGGCGAATCAGAAGCGTCTAAGCGCGGGGTTCGCCATGGATAGTACGACGCTAACCCGAACATTGAGCCTATTGCTGAAGCGGGGCTGGATTCGTGTGAAGCACGGGGATGACAGGCGAGAGCGTCTGTTTAGCCTCACAACCGCGGGCAGGCGAAAAATGGGTGAGGCTCAACCCCACTGGGAGCAGGCGGAACGGAGGCTACGGCAACAACTTGGGGACGCAGGCTGGAAAAGCATGAAACGGGTCGTTTCACGAATGACGGAAGCAGCGGTCGCGGCGTAGAATTTTTTTTGCGGCCAAGTAGATGTATATACATCTTATCTGGAGTATAAACAACCACCAAAGGAGCTGGTTATGAAAGGCTCGATCTTCCCGTTCGCCGCGCAGCTGCTTGGAGCCGCCCTTGCCGGTCCCCAAAGAGTGCTGGCTACCCAAGAGAGCGGAGTCTCCCCTTCTCCCGCTTCCGCACGCCCGGAATTGGAATATTTGAAGGCGGTCAACAGCGTGGCGCCGCCGCGTGATCCGCAGTTGCTGTTCTTGCTTATGGCGCAGTATTCGAACGCCAACCTGCAGGGTGAAGGCGCGCTCTTTTTCTCGGCACGACTAAAGGAGTTCGAGCCCGGCCTGAATGACCCTCAGAGGGCCCTCTATTTGAGCGCCATCGGATTGTTGCGCGCGCAGCACGCCTCCTCAGTCCCGTTGCTGCAACGAGTTGCCTATGTCAATGAAACGATCGCCTTCTTGCAGCAATCGAACCGACTGTCCGGAGGGAGCATTTTCGTTGTGAATTGGATCGCCGGTATCGTCTATGCCCAACTCCCCGGCCGCTTTCATCAAAGCCAGGCCGCCGAAGCCGAGCTGAACTGGTGTCTGGAAAACGCCGATAAGGCGCCTCACGCAGGATGGTTGCGGGAAGTCTACCGTCACCTTGGCAATCTTGCGATGGAAAGAGGAGACCAGGCTAAGGCACAGGAGTATCTGGGGCGGGCGGGCTACAAGGACTTTAACCGCCCGATCACTCTTATCACTCCTTTTTCCGAGGAAGTCGCAACCGGCCACGCCTTCTCCCCCAGGCGAATCAACGAAATCCTGCCGGGCCGCGTGTATGCGCTCTCCGGCTTCGAGTTCACCGAATACTACTTCGTTGTGTCGGACGATCGGCGCGAATTGATCGGCATCGATGCGGGGACGCGCCCCGACTCCGCCAAGGATGTCTACGAGGCCCTGCGAGCGTATGCGCCCGACTTGCCCCAACTAACGACCATCTTTATCACCCACTCCCACTGGGATCACGTCGGCGGGCATTCTTATTTCCGTACGTTGAGACCCGGCATGCGCTTTTACGCGAGAAACAATTACGCCGAGGAGATCGCTCACGATGCCAATATTCCCGGCGTTTTCGACAAGAATTTCTTTGGCGAGCGCTTCAGCCTTGACGACGTACGCAGCTTCAAACCGGACATCACCGTAGATGGCCGCACCCAGTTAACAATCGGGGGAACACGCATCGAGCTCGTTCCCATACAGGGAGGAGAGACACATGACGGCATGTTCATCCATCTGCCGGATCTTGGCGTGATGTTCGTCGGCGACTTTATCATGCCTTATCTGGGCGCGCCGTTCGTTCCGGAGGGCGACCTGCAGGGCCTGCTCGATGCGATCGACATTGTTGTGCGGGAGAGTCCCCGCTATCTGCTCCACGGCCACGAACCGCTCACGCGGAATTTCGCGTCTGCCGCTATGCTGGCACAACTCAAAGGGGACCTGGAGTGGCTTCGCGACCAGGTGTTGAGTGCGATGCGCCGGGGTGAGGAGCGGGGCGCGATTTACCAGGCAAACCTTATTCCTCCGGGCCTGCTCGGCGATCAGCCTGATGTGTATCAGCCATTCCTGATACTGCGCGAACACGTTATTGACCGCCTCTACGATCAGAACGTTGGTTACTGGCAGCCGGACTTGCAAAGCCTCGAACATCTGACGCCGACCGACCGTGCAGAATTGCTGGTCGACTACCTCCGAGTATCGGAGAGACAGTTGGTGCAGGCGGCAAAACGCCTGACTGCGGACGGCAAATATGAACTTGCCGCGTCGCTGCTGGAATCATCGGGAGACAGATTTGAGCAAAGCGCTTCCGTAGCTGAGGCCAAGCGGCTCGTGTACCTGAAGCTAATGGAGAAGCACCAGTACACAGACCCCTTCAAATTCATAATCTACTCGGCGAAGATTGGGGAACAAACACCGCAGATGGCCGCGGCCAAGTAGTGCGGGCAGACGGAGGACAAACCCGAAACTCGGGTAGGTTCTCTACCCCGCCAGCGAGGCTTCCATTGCTGGTTCTACCTCGAGACTGCGCAAGTCCCGTGAGATCGTTGCAACGGCGAGGGTGCGATCATCCTTTTTATAGGTCACGGCCCAGTTTCGCGCCTCGAGTTTTCCGTCAATCTCGATAGCGTCCCACCCAGCGATAAGTTGGTGCCGAATCCCGCGTCTACTTGACCGGCCGCGAACCTATAATAAGGATATCCACCAGTCTCTTGGCGCTTTGCTGCCAGTCAGGGCTGGACGCTACGTGGGAGACGCCGATCAGGGCCCGAAGCAGATCGAATGGTTCGAGGTCCTTGCGTATGTCGCCGCTCTTGATCGCGCGCTTCACCAGGCCATCGATCGCTCCCTGGATAAGAGCGCGGGAGCCTTCATACAACTTCGAGGGACCTCCGACGAACGTATTCAGTACAGGCGCGATGATCTGCTTGGTCGCGATGTAATCAACGAACAACAACATCCAGGCCCGCAAGGCTTCAATCGGGGGCATGGCCTCGGCGAATTTCCGTTCTGCCGCGGCCAGCTTTTCTACCTCAGTGCGATAGACCGCCTCGATCAGTGCGTCGCGCGTCGGGAAGTGGCGATACAAAGTTCCCGCTCCAACACCCGCCTCTTTGGCGATGTCATCCAGGCTGGCGTTTGCGCCTACTCGGGTGAACGCCTGCTTGGCCACTTCCAGAATGCGCTCGCGATTACGCTGCGCATCGGTGCGCGGCTTTCGCCGTTTCGATTGGGAACGCTTCGTAGCCATACTCTTTGAAAATATTTGCAACCGGAGACATCCTCCGTTTATCTTATCTAGTGTTCCGGAGACACTCTCCGTTTTACAGAAGGTTTGGCGGTTCGTCAAGAGCGGTAGCGCAAAACTCGAGCCGGCCAATACCAGGAGGAAAACAATGGTGGAAGTATTTGGAGCGACCTCGACCACAGAAGACGTTTTGTCCGGCGTGAATCTGCTAGGCAAGCGCGTCCTCGTCACAGGTGTTTCGGCCGGGCTCGGCGTGGAGACGGCGGGGTCTCTTGCCGCCCACGGCGCCCAAGTTATCGGTGCGGCGCGGGACTTGACGAAGGCGAAAGCGGCTGCCGCACAGGTGCGCAAGGACGCTGCTGCCAAGGGCGGAAGCTTTGAACTGGTTCAGCTTGATCTTGCCAGCCTGAAGAGTGTTCGTGCCTGCGCCGAAGGCTTGCTGGCAAAAGGCGAGCCCTTCGACGTGGTCATCGCGAATGCAGGAGTGATGGCCACACCGTTCGGCACCACGGCGGACGGCTTTGAAACGCAGTTTGGCACCAATCACCTGGGCCACTTTGTATTGGTGAACCGGATTGCGCCCCTTATCCGTAAAGGAGGGCGGCTGATCAACTTGTCTTCTGCGGGTCACCGCTTATCCAACGTCGATCTCGAAGATCCCAACTTTGAACGGACGCCCTATGACCCCTTGGTCGCGTATGGCCGGTCTAAGACGGCGAATATTCTCTTCGCGGTTGCTTTCGACCGACGGCACCGTGAGCGTGGCGTGCGTGCGGCGGCTGTTCATCCGGGAGTCATACAGACCGAGCTGGCTCGCTACATGGAGCCAAGCCACCTCGAAAACCTGATTCAGCAGATGAATACGCAGCTTGCGGCGGAGGGCAAGCCACCCTTCCAGTTCAAGACCATCCCACAAGGAGCTGCAACGTCGGTATGGGCGGGTGTCGTTGCTCCTGCTGACGAGATCGGCGGCCGGTACTGTGAGAACTGCCATGTCGGCCATGTCGTCCCTGATCACGCGACTATCACCGGCGTAAGCGAAGGAGTGCGCGGATATGCCCTCGACCCAAATACGGCCGAGGCGCTTTGGAAGAGAAGTGAAGAACTCGTGGGAGAGTCGTTTTAGCGATCCAGCGTTCCAGCCGCTGATACGAAGGAGGATTTATGAAGGTATTTGTTACCGGAGCTACAGGTTTTGTCGGCTCCGCCATTGTTGAGGAACTCATTAACGTGGGACACAAGGTGCTCGGCCTGGCGCGGTCAGATGCGGCCGCCAAGTCCCTGGCGAACGTGGGAGCAGAGGTCCATCGCGGTTCGCTCGAAGATCTCGAGAGCCTGCGCAGTGGAGCGGCCATGTCAGATGGCCTGATCCACACCGCATTCATTCACGACTTCACGAACTACGCGCCTGCCGCCGAAAAGGATAGACGCGCCATCGAGACGCTCGGAGCCGCGCTCGTAGGCTCAGACCGCCCGTTAATCGTCACTTCCGGGACCTTACTCCTTCAACGCCAAGGCCCCCTCGCAACCGAAGAGGATGCGTCGATTCCCAGCTTTCCCCGCAAGTCGGAAGAGGCAGCACTTGCGATGGCGTCGCAGGGCGTGCGCGCATCGGTGGTGCGTCTTCCTCCCTCGGTGCACGGCGTCGGCGACCACGGCTTCGTTCCCCGCCTGATCGGTATCGCGCGCGAAAAGGGGGTTGCGGCGTATGTGGGTGACGGGCTCAACCGCTGGCCCACGGTGCACCGCCTCGACGCCGCGCAACTCTACAGGCTCGCGCTTGAGAAGGGTTCCGCCGGAGCCATCTATCACGGGGTTGCGGACCAGGGCGTACCGTTTAGAGAAATCGCTGAGGTAATCGGCCGCCGCCTGAACCTGCCGGTCGTCGCCAAGACTCAGGACGAGGCAGCCGACCATTTTGGCTGGCTCGCGCACTTCGTTGGTATCGACTGCCCGGCTTCGAGTGCGCAAACTCAGGGACGGCTGGGATGGCGCCCGACACAGCCCGGGCTGATTCCCGATCTCGACCATCCGCACTATTTCGCGACGGAACGAGCAGCGTAGGCAAGAGTGTGCCAGCGGACTATGTGAATCTGCACCTGTCAGAGACATGTAACAAGCCGCTAATTGGAGGAAGCGATGGGGCAAGCGTGTGGATGTGCCGGCACGCGCGTGCCGGCGCGGATGTCGATACGCTGCAGCAGGCGTTCCTCGTCCCGGCAGTCTATGACAACCGCAAACGGAAGCTCCGGAGGAGTCAGCCGTTTCTGTTCAGGGAGGTTAGCAACATGAATCAACTCGCGCTCAATAAACGTCCGAAGAGTCACAATCCTGATTGCGCCGACCTGATAGCTATGGCGGAGAGAGAGTTGGCAGCATTCTTCAGTGCGGTGAAGGAGTTGTTCGGGTCGCGTCAGGCGGGGCTCTCGACAGAAGACTGGCTGCAGGAATTGATGGCGATCGATGGTCTGCCTGTTTCAGCTCGTGAATGGAGGCTGCTCACTGTCAAGGTTGCTGGACGGCTTGCAGGCCGGGTGAGGGTTGCAGACGAATTCGCCTCGCCAGTTCGGAGTACGATTGCTTCGTGATAGCCGTGGTCGGAATTAGGCCTCCCCTTCACGTAGCGACGGGCAAACCGCCCACCCGAAATCCACGCCAACCGGTTGCAGCTTGATACGCGCGATTGCCTCCTCCGAGAGTCCAATCTCGTCCAACCGTGCCGGAATCTTGCTTCAACGTGTGGCAAGGTCTACAGTTCCGACGTCCGTTCCCGGGAGTGGAAGCCGACCTCCTCCCTATCGATCGTTCACACTGATACCGACGAACGCTCTTGTCGTCATTCAGTGCCGACTAGTGGCACTCACTTACCCAACACAATCGGCTATGGGAAGGCTGTGGGCACGCGAATAGGCATGAGCGAGACCTGCCAGGTCGCCAGGTCACAGAAACCGCCTCGATACGAAACAGAACCATGGCGCAGCAACTGTATGAGTATGCCCAAACCGGTTGCAACGGCGGACCAGGGAGCGGGACTTACCCTGTTACTTTTTGAGCCGTACGTCCACAAAAACGAAACCATCGCGCTCGACCACCTCTCCGCTTTCGATCGGTATTGTTTCGCGAAACATTGGCCCGTCGTAGACGCAGGTGTGGAACTCGCCGTTTTCGCCACACGGATCGATCCCTGTGGGCAGCTCGCGCAGGAATGCCTCATCCAGATCGCGCCCGGCAAACTGCCCAGGCATCTTCTTCGGATCGACGCAGACGATGCGCGCCTTGACCCCAGAGGCAATCATCTCGCGCAGGAGGCGGCTGGTCTCAAGTCCCCAGATCGGAAACAGCGGCCTGAGGCCCGAGTCACGCAAACGGTCTTCGCGATATCTGCGGATATCCTCGAGAAAGAGATCACCGAAGGCAATTGCCTCGATACCGGAAGCAACTGCCTCGTCCCAGGCCCTCTGCATGGCCGCTTCATACTCTCGATTGGAGCACGGCCAGGGCAGTGGAATGATCTGTAGCGGCAAGTCAGCAGCTGTAGCCTGAGCCTGAAGAACTTCGCGCCGGGTGCTGTGCATGGCGACGCGGTCAAATTCGCTGTTGAGGGTCGTCAGCAGCCCGGCGATCTTGTACTCCTCACTCTGCCGCAGCAGATGCAGCGACCAAGCGCTGTCTTTGCCGCTACTCCACGAGACGAGCGTTGCAACCTGAGATTTCATCGCACCACACTAATATCAGCGAAACGGGATGGGACAAAGCCATGCCGACAGCAGACGTTGACTCCCTGCGCCTTCAAAGGTCGAGATCCGGCAACCAAAAGCCTGAGAACTCGTCCAAGTACTATGCTCCTCTTGCGCCAACCAAGTATTGTGTTGCTCACGGCGGGTGCAATGCTGGCTTTCGTCGGGCGCTCAAATGCGCAATCGCCAGCACAGCCGCACCTTAAAGTCGAGCTGATCTCTGAGGAGGCTACGTCGGCGCCAGGCCAGCCTCTGTGGGTCGGCCTATTATTCCAGCTAGATCAGGGCTGGCACATCTATTGGCAAAACCCGGGAGATTCAGGTCAACCGCCCAAGGTCCAATGGGAAGTGCCCCCGGGATTTATGGCTGGCTCGATTATCTGGCCGCAGCCGATACGTCTCGGAGGCGGATCGGTTGTAGATTATGGCTACGAAGGACAGGTACTGCTGATGGCTCCCATTCAGAGGCCGTCAAGTCGCAACGCGACTCCACTTCCAAACCTCTCCGCGGATGTGAAATACATCGTCTGTCGCGACGCATGCATACCCGGAAAGGCTCATTTGATGCTGTCAGGCCCGGCGGGTGGCGACTGGACTCCCTGGCGTGCGCTTTTCGAGCAAACACGGGCGCAGCTTCCAAAGCCTGCGCCTGCCAGCTGGAAATTGACCGCAGTATCGGCAAAGCAGTATTTCATATTGTCAGTGCAGGCGAGGACGCAACTAGCAGGTGCGAGCTTCTTCCCCCTCGAGCCGAGCCAGATCGATAATTCATGCCCGCAGGACTTTGCGCCGACTCACGATGGATTTCGACTCACCCTGAAGAAGTCGGACCAATTGACAAAGCCAATTAGCACGCTGAAAGGCCTTATTGTCCTCGGGCCGAGCCGCGCCTTCGAAGTCTTGGCTCCCGTCGCTTCGCAATAGGCGAGAGCAACTGAATGAATGTCGAGGAAACGTTCGATTATGGCTGGGGTTAACAGGAGGCGGGGAGGCATGGCAGAAATGAGAAATGGGGTTGTTGCATTCGCAGTAATCGGATTCGCTTTGATCGCGCCGTCGCTCGGGTGGGCAGCGCGAGTGGGCGCGCCGGCGCCCGACTTCACCGCAACAGATACGAACGGCAAAGTCCATAAGTCAGACGGTTCTTGCAGGTTTTCAGCAGGTGGAAGATAACCTCGCAGCCTTACGGATCTTGGAGCACGAGGCAACCGTACAAAATGCTGCCGTCCAAGCATCTGAGGCCTCACTCGAACTTTCGAACATTCGCTACCGGGGCGGAGTAACGAGCTATCTCGAAGTGACCACAGCACAAACCGCTGCACTTGCTGATGAAGTGACAGCCGTAAATCTCTTGGGACGGCGCATGGCAAACACCGTGCTCCTGATTCAAGCCTTGGGCGGCGGATGGGATAGTTCCAAGTTGCCGCAACGGCCGGAGTGCTGCGGTAAGTTGGCGAGCAATGAGAGTCCTCACTGATCGGGTGGCTAAGGAGGTCGCGAGGCGATGGGCAATCGAGCGATCACGTTATTGCTGACCTGGCTCCTGATCAGCACTGTTGTGCTGCTTTCGGCTAGGAGTGCGAATCTTCGAGCCAGTGCGGAACAGGCCTCCGCTTCAACGTCGCAGGATCTCGCGGGACAGATGCCCTCGGGGTTCGACGCGGACGTCGCCAGAGTTGTTGCCGAGCTGGATCAAATCGAGGCCGATACACTGCGGCAGGCGGACAAAACCACTCTCGATCGTCAAGGACAGATCCACACCTTGGGGAAGCTGATGCTGTTCGATAAGCATCTGTCCGTCAATCAGAACGAGGCTTGCAGTTTCTGCCACACGCCGGAGACGGGATTCACCGGCCCCATTCAATCTCTGAATCTGAGCACGGTGTCGTATCCGGGATCGGTGAGGACACGATTCAGCCAGCGGAAGCCGCAGAGTTACATGTACGCGACCTTTGCGCCGGTTCTCCATTACAATGCGCTGCAAGGCGACTTCGTGGGAGGAAATTTCTGGGACATGCGTGCCAGCGGATACCGCCTGCAAAGTCCGAGCGCCGAACAAGCCCAGGGACCGCCGACCAACCCAGTGGAAATGGGCCTGCCCGACTCGGCATGCCTCGCATACCGGCTTTCAAAGGCTCCCTACCGAAAGCTATTCGAGACGGTCTGGGGACCCGACTCCTTTACGATTCACTGGCCTCCAGACGTCGAGAAGGTTTGTGCCACTCCAGGTCCGCCGCCAGGTAGCGATTCCCTCCCGGTCCATCTCAACGCGGCAGACCGACAACGCGCCAACAACGTGTACGACGGCTTCGGCCTGGCAGTCGCCGCCTACGAAGCTTCTCCCGAGGTCAGTCCCTTCACTTCGAAATATGACCAGGTGCAGGCCGGAAAGGAACAGTTCAGCGCGAAGGAAGCGCGGGGGTATGCGCTTTTCCGCGGTAAAGCAAGATGTAACGAGTGTCACCGCGATGGCGGGCCCGGTGAAGAGCCGCTATTCACCGACTTCACCGCCAGCAATCTCGGAATCCCCAGGAACGCGGCGCTGCAGTATTACCACGAAGCTACGCCCGACAAACGCGGCTACTGTGCGAATCCCGCAGGCCCAGCCTTTGTCGACACCGGCGTCGGATTGTTTCTACGCACCCTGCAAAGCGATAGCGGCCAATTGAATCCAGATTCAAACTGGATTGAGCTGGCTCCGAAATTCGACGCCAAGTTTCAGGTGCCCACGTTGCGCAACGTCGACATGCGTCCGACACCCGAGTTTGTGAAAGCCTACATGCACAACGGCTACTTCAAGAGCCTTAAAGAGGTAGTCCATTTCTATAACACCCGCGACGTTCTCCCCTCTTGTAAGGCCGGAGATCCAGGTGAAAAGGTGACATGCTGGCCTCCACCTGAAGATCCGACGAACCTCAACAAAAAGCAACTCGGCAACCTTAAGTTGACCGACCAGGAAGAAGATGATCTCGTCGCTTTTCTGAAGACCTTGACCGACGGCTACATGGTCCCGGGCCGGGGAGCGGCAAGGTAAGTAGCAAATGATGAAGCAGTGCGAAAAGCAATTCTTCGCGGACAGATGGTCGAGGGGAGTCCCGTTGGCAACGGAACGCGCCTCTGTTGGGAAAACGGTATCCGCGCGAACGGGAGGCATTGCCCTTGCGAGACTTCGATAGCTTGTCCCAAAAGGAAATTCTCGCCCTTGCCATTTCGCTCGAGGAAGAGGACGAACGCATTTACTCCGACTTTGGCGAGAGCCTTAGGGAGAATTTCCCCGGCACCGCACAGGTATTTGAAGAGATGCGTCAGGAGGAAATCGGGCATCGCCGCCGGCTGATCGAGTTGTACCAGCAGAAGTTTGGCGAGCACATTCCACTTATTCGCCGCCAGGACGTGCGCGGATTTGTCCAGCGCAAGCCGATCTGGCTGAATACACCACTTCGCCTCGAGCAGACCCGCGCCCAGGTCAGCGCCATGGAAGTGGAGACGCGGCGATTTTATGAGCGAGCGGCAGCATGCGCGCAGGATGCGAGCATCCGGCAACTGCTTGACGATTTGGCAGCAGAGGAGTCCGCCCACGTCGAGCGCGCTACTGAGCTGGAGAAAACCGAACTCAAGCCCGAGGTCCGCGAGGAAGAAGACAAGGCGAAACGGCGGCTTTTCGTTTTGCAGATCGTGCAGCCGGGGCTGGCGGGACTGATGGACGGTTCGGTTTCGACACTCGCACCCGTTTTCGCGGCGGCGTTTGCCACCAAGAACACGTGGGATGCCTTTGCGGTCGGCCTCGCCGCATCGCTCGGGGCGGGCATAAGCATGGGTTTTGCCGAGGCGTTGTCCGATGATGGCAGCCTCACTGGCCGCGGTACTCCGTGGATTCGCGGCCTCATCACCGGATCCATGACGGCGCTGGGGGGCATAGGGCACACGCTGCCGTATCTCATGCACAACTTTAACGTCGCGACGACGGTCGCCATCTTGGTGGTTTTAGTTGAGCTGGCAACCATCACGTGGGTACGTCACCGCTTCATGGACACACCACCGCTCTCGGCTGCTATGCAAGTTGCGTTGGGAGGTGCGCTGGTGTTCGCGACCGGGATACTAATCGGGAATTCGTAGCTGCGATTAACGACGCATCACTGTTCGCGACGCGCTGCGAACCGCGGAGAGGACGAGAGGAACCAAGCGATGCAGTAGAACGATGCGAAAGGAACGCAATAGAGCTTCTCAGAAGCTGCAACGTGTGAGCAGCAGGGATTGCAGCGGAGCTCTGAAGCCATCCGCGCGGCGCTGTCACGCCTGAATCTCATACATGTGCCAGGGCCGGTACCGCGGGAGGGTGATGCGCGGTTGCACCTGTAGCTCACATCCAGGCATCCAACATGACGCTAGAATCTGCTGGACGCGATAAGAGGTAAGGCAACATGGCAGATAAGGCAGACTTCAAGATAATCCACGATGCGCCAAAGGCAGTTTCAAGGCGCGCCTTCATCAAAGGGGTCATCGCCAGCGGCGCGGCAGTTTCCTCGGCAGGCTACCTGTTCCGAGCGTCACCTCTCCTGCATGGTCAGCAGCTGGCTGGCGGGGGCGAACGGCTGCTTACTCTCAATATCAACGGCCAGCAGCGTCGTGTCGATGTCATGAAGCAAGAGACGTTGGCGTGGACGCTGCGCCACAAACTGGGACTCACCGGCACCAAGCTGGGATGCGACCGGGCCGAATGCGGCTCCTGCACCGTTCTGATCGACGACGTGCCGCACTATTCGTGCTCGGTGCTGACACACACAGTGCGCGACAAGAAAGTTCTGACCATCGAAGGGCTGGCGAGCCCCGACGGAACGCTGCATCCAGTCCAGCAAGGCGTCATCGACGAACAAGGCTTCCAGTGCGCCTTCTGCATGCCGGGCTTCATCATGGCGGCGGTGGCATTCCTGAAGACGAATCCCAATCCCACGCGGGCCGAACTGGCGCAGGGCCTGTCGGGCAATCTGTGCCGGTGCCAGGACTACGACAAGATCCTGACCGCGATGATGCGCGGTGCGGAGAACATGAGGAGGGCGAGCCGTGCCTGAGAAACCTGATAAATCTGCCGGAACCACCGAGCGTGTCTACGGAGCCGGGCACAAACTGATCGGCAAGAACTACCAAACTCCCGACCTATATGCGAAAGTCACCGGACAGGCAAAGTACGCCGAGGACTATCACGCCGAAGGCATGCTGTTCTGCAAGCTGCTGCTCAGCCCTTTGCCGCATGCGCGGGTAAAGCACCTCGATGCTAAGCCAGGCGCTCGCGATGCCCGGCGTGAAAGCGATTCTCACGGCCGACGAGCTTCCGCCTCCAGCCGATACCCTCACCGACAATGGCACGGTGATTAAAGCCAACCCAAGGAGCGAGCGCGGGCTCAACATGGAACCGCTCTACCAGGGTGAACCGATTCTCGCCGTCGCCGCAGTCGACGAACTCACTGCCGCTGAAGCGATCGAAAAGATTCGAATCGAGTTTGAGCCGCTGCCCTTCGTCATCGATCCGCTCGAGACCTTGCGCCCCGGAGGCCCCAATCCGAGAACGGAAGGAAACATCTGGGTGCAGTCTCCGACGCCGGCGGCCGTCGCGGGAGCTCCGCCGCCAGCCCCGCCGCCTCCCACGATCGGAGAGCTCAAGTGGACCGAGGCGGACTTCGCGGAGGAAAAGAAAGGCCGTCTGCCGATGGGCAAGACGCCCGACGAATGGTCGTACGGTGACCTACAAGCGGGCTTCCAAAGTGCCGCGCTGGTCCTCGATGAAACCTTCGTCACACCCGACACCAGCCACCAGACGCTCGAGACCCGCAGTGCCATGGCTTACTGGCAGAACGGCAAGGTCTACGTTCACACCGGGCACGCAGAGCACCGCTCAAACCGTGCCTGCCATCGCGCGATGGTTGAACATCGATGTGAGCAAAGTCGTCCTCATCAGCGAATACACCGGGGGCGGCTTCGGCAGCAAGATCACCGCCGGCGTGTCGCTGATTATTCCGGCGCTGTTGTCGAAGAAGACCAACGCACCGGTGATGATGCGGATCAGCCGCGAAGAGGAAACCTTCATCGGCCGTGCGCGGCCCAGCCTGCTGGGGCGGATGAAAGTCGGCTTCTCAAAGGACGGGCGCATCATCGCGCTCGACATGTTCGTGATTTGCGACAACGGTCCCTACGACGCAGTGGGCGATGCCCCGACATCGGGCCGTATCGTGTCGCTCCTGTACCAACCTCAAGCCATGCGCTGGCGTGGAGTCACGATTCTGACCAACACGCCCCCGCGGAGCGCGCAGAGCTCGCCAGGCGGTATCCAGGGCATCGCAATCATGGAGCCGATCATCGCGAAAGCCGGGCGCAAACTCGGGCTCGACCAGGTAGCCATCCGCCGAATCAATTGTCCGGAGGGCAAGGCGCCATTCGGACCGGCGGTGCAGGGGCAGAGGCCATACGCCACGAGTGCATTCCTCAAGGAAGCGCTCGACCGCGGGGCGGAACAGTTTAAATGGAGCGAAAGGGTCTCACGCACACCGAAGCGGATCGGTACCAAGGTGCGCGGCGTCGGCGTCTCGCTCAGTTGTTTTGTCGGTGGCACGATCGGCTTCGATGGGATTCTGATCATCAAGCCCGATGGCCGAATAACCTTCCAATCTGGAATCGGCAACCTGGGGACGGAATCGGTGATCGACGTTCATCGCGCAGGCGCCGAAGTTTTGGGAGTTCCGTGGGAGAAGTGCGACGTTATATGGGGCGACTCGTCGAATAACCTTCCCTTCACCTGCGTTTCCGGCGGCAGCCAGACGACCCACGCAATGACACGCGCGGCGTACGCGACCGCGATGGACGCCAGGAAGAAGCTCCAGGAAATCGCGGCGAAGAAACTCGGCGGCAGCCCCGAGCAGTACGAGGTTGCCAACGAGCGCGTATTCCGTAAGGGTGGCGGCGCCGGCATGACTCTGGCGCAGGCCGCGCAGTATGCCATTCAACTGGGTGGCATCTACGATGGCCATGAAACATCCCCCGACCTCCACAAACTCACGAAGGCATCCGTAGCGACGCTTGCTGGACAAGGTTTGGTGGCAGCCGCCAAGGACAATTACCCCCGTGATGGCACGACATTTTCCTACGTTGCCAGCTTTGCCGAGGTCGAGGTCGACGTCGAAACGGGCAAGTATTACATCGTGGATTTCCTCGCCTACGCCGACGTCGGCTCCGTAATTCATCCCCGGGCGCTTGGTGGCCAGGTGCTCGGCCGCTCGCGTTCTGGGCATGGGACATGCGATTGGGCAGAAGTGGGTGTACGACCCTCACTACGGCGCCATGCTTTCGACGCGCTTTTACCAGAGCAAGCCGCCAACAATTTTGGATGTGCCCGTCGATATGCAATGGGCGGCGCTCGATATTCCGGATCCGGAAACGCCGGTCGGCGCCCGCGGCGTGGGCGAACCGCCCGTTGGAGGCGGATGCGCCTCCATCTTGAATGCGCTTTCGGACGCCCTTGGTGATGAGATTTTTCAGCGCGCGCCCGTCAACGCCGACACCATACTCACTTCCCTCGAAGCGGGACACCCCATGCAACATCCCTTAATGGCGCACATTTAGCGGCGATGCGAAAGGAGGGGCCATGGCTGTAATCCGAGACGTCATGCCGGCTTTTGAGCTGGCTCAGCCGAACTCGATCTCTGACGCGCAAAAGCTGCTCGAGCAGCAGGGCGAGAACGGCTGGGTGCTGGCCGGAGGCATGGACAGCTTCGACTGGCTCAAGGACCGCATCAAGAAACCGAAGGTGGTAGTCGATTTGAGCGGGATCGCGGAACTCAAGGGAGTTCGGGCCACCCCCGACGGCATCGAGATCGGGGCGATGACCACGCTGACGGAAGTAGTCGAGCATCCCGTCATCAGGGAGAAGTACAAGCTGCTGGCGGAGAGCGCGGAATTGGTGGCCTCGCCGCAGATCCGGAACCAGGGCACACTTGGCGGCAACGTATCGCAGGACGCGCGCTGCTGGTATTACCGCGCGGGTTGGCCGTGCTACCGCGCCGGCGGCAACATCTGCTATGCCGACACACCGGAGGGCCGCAACCGCGAGCACGCGATTCTGCATGCGGACCGCTGCGTGGCGGTGAATCCTTCTGACTCTGCTCCCGCACTGATCGCGCTCGACGCCAAATTCGTGATTCGCACCTCCAAAGGTGAGCGCGTAGTGGACGCCGAAGACTACTTTATCGGCCCTGACATCGACATCACCCGACTACACATCCTGCGCCCCGGGGACCTGCTGACGGCCATTCGTATTCCTTCGACCTGGGCCGGTTCGCAATTCTATTTTGAGAAGGTGCGAGACCGGAATGTGTGGGACTTTCCGCTGCTGAACGTCGCCTCCGCGATGGTGGTGTCAAGTGGCAGCATTGAGCGAATCCGCATAGCGGTAAACGGCGCCGCCGCTCGTCCTCTGCGCTTGAAGGGTGTCGAAGACGCGGTCCGGGGCAAACCACCGAATGCAACAACCGGGGAAATGGCGGGAAAACTGGCGGTGCAGGGTGCTGTCCCCTTGCAGTTCAACGCCTACAAGATCCCGCTGATGAGAAACCTGGTGAAGCGCGCCATCGGAGGCGTGGAGGAGGCAACATGGACCCCCTACAATGGGCAATAGATCCGTGGGGAAAAACTGTCCCCATCCACATTGCGTGGTTCTTGATATGGGTGGCGGTGATCGCGGGATTGCTCTTCATTGTCGTCCATGCGATCTATGTGCGGTATTTCGCGAAACCTAAGCAGTTCGCGCCCGATGCTGCTCCCGTACTCCGCGCCCAGATCCCCGAACACGTCCCCCGGCACTCGCTGACCGCCCGCGCATTTCACTGGATCATGGCGGTTGCCATGTTCACGCTGCTGTTTACCGCTTTCTTGCCGAGAGTAGGTGTTCAGTTTGACTGGGTTACATATCATTGGATCGCTGGAGCTGTGCTGACCCTTTCCATTATGTTTCACATCATCCATGCTTCGTTCTTTATGGACTTCTGGTCGATATGGCCTGACCGAATTGACCTGCGGGACGCGAGGAGAAGAACATTGCGGTTCATGGGGAAGCCCGCGCCACCGCCGGAGAGGTTTGCAAAGTATCCGCTGGAAAACAAGCTCTACCATGCCGCCATCATCGCCGCAGGTCTGTCTGCAATCGTGACCGGCGTTTTCATGATGTTTCGCGTTCGTACGATCTTCTTTCCCCGAAATCCGTATCTCTTCAGCGACATGACTTGGGGGATGATGTACGTGCTGCACGGGCTGGCAGGCGTCGGATTGATCGCGTTAATCATGATGCACGTCTACTTCGGGCTCCGGCCGGAGAAGCGCGAGATCACGAAATCAATGATTTTCGGCTGGATGAACCGCGACTTTTACCTGAAAGAGCACGATCCAGCCCGATGGCCGGTCGAAACTTCCGCGCCACCTGCGAGGTCCCGGGAAGCGAAGACTGAGGGGTTAACCGATGCTGGCTGAGATCTGGAATCGCTGTGAGGCTGTGGAAGAGTGTTACGAGTTCATGCTGGCCTATGCGGCCCAGGGGCTGCCCAGTGACCAAGGCAGCGAATCGGGTAGACAAGTCCGTGAGTTCCTGCATCGCGCCGTGAAAGCCCTGGCGGGGCTTTCCGAGACTTGTGCGCTGGCAGTCAAAGAAGAAGGCCTTGAGCCAGCCGACAAATACTTGGCGTTCTTCGCGGTGCTCGATCGCGACGCTCGCGATTCTCTTGCCGCCATCGAGCTTGTTCTGGCACAGCCCGCCATCAGCTCCCAGTTGATCGACAATCTGAACGCTTCCATCCATCTCCGTGCGCTGCTCACCGACTTGTTTCTGGTGAGTGAGATTCTGAGAAAGCAGCACCAACCGGCGGGACAGGTGGTCACGAGCGAGGGCGGATGAGCAACTCGCGGCCCGGATTCATCTCTAGCCGAACTGTTCCCCAAAGAGCTTCCCGGACTAGTCTGGATCGAGATATTCCTCCGGCACGTCATCTTCCAGGACTTCATGCGTGCGGACCTCGCTCGGAGTAGCGCGCTCCGCATCTTCGACGCCGGCTACTATGCCTGCCTCAAACGCGTTTCCTTCCTCAAGCAACTCATCAGGACTCTCGGAATCCGCGACTTCGACATCGGACAAACCCTGCAAATCTCCCGCCTGCCCGGCCGAACGCGCTGCTGCTTCCTGCGCTGAGAATGAGTCCGCTTCCGCAGTCCGGCTTCGCCTTCGAACGGGTCTCCGGCGAGTACTATTTGGCTTCTTGCTGACTGCTTTCGTTGGTGCCTTTTTGTGAGCGGACTTCCTCCCCGAGTGTTTCTTAGGGGGCTGTCCCTTACCAGCCGGCTTCTTCTTGGCTGTTTTCTTAATCGCGGCACGCTTGGGGCGAGTCGCTTGTTCCGACTTCGTCTGTTTCTTCTTAGCTTTCTTTTTGGCCGCCATAGTTGCAATCTCCTCCCCCGCAGGGCGCGAGCGAAAACCCCGTCCGCTTCACGCGACTGCAGCATTTCCGTGCTTCCCGGTCTGTTCCTGAATCGCAAGCACGAGGGTGTCGTAATCAAAGGGTCCGTCATGGCGCCTGCCGTTGATGAAAAACGTCGGGGTGCCATTGACCCCGCTACGAACTCCGCTGCTGAAGTCGGCGCGAACGCGAGGCTTGTATGTACCCTTTTCCAGCGCTTGCCGCAGCGCTTCAAGAGGCAGAGTCAGCTCCTCGGCAAGCTCCAAATAAAGGGGCTCACCCAGCCGCTCCTGGTTTTCGAACAGAAGATCGTGCATCTCCCAAAATTTACCGTGAGTGCCAGCGAACTCGGCGGTCTCGGCGGCGGATTCGGCGTGGGGGTGCAGCTCGCTCAGCGGGAAATTCCGGAAGACGAATCGGAGGCGCTTTCCAAAATGCTTTTGAATGCGCTTGATAATGGAGTAGGCACGGCCACAATGTGGACACTCGTAATCTCCATATTCGAGTAATGTCACTACTGCATCTTCCGGCCCCTGGATGTGATCCTCGGGCGTAACAGGTAGTTTGAGACTAGCCATAGATCTTCTCCTGTTTGGTCAGATCCTCGAGAGCTTCCAGAATCCCATCGGCTCCGGGATTCACAGCGATCGGAGAGAGATAGCTCCAGGCAATGGTTCCGGTCTTGTCGATGACGAAGAGCGCGCGCTCCGAAACTCCGTCCGTACTTCTATAAGCGCCGTAGCTGCGAGCGACGGCTCCCTTAGGCTCAAAATCTGAGAGCAGTGGGAAATGGAGGTGTCGAGCCTCCGCAAACGCCCGGTGGCACCAGACACCGTCCACCGACACGCCCATTAACTCCGCTCCAAACTTTTGGAACTCCGGCAGAACCTCGTTGTAGAGCGCCATCTGATCACCACATACCGGACTCCAATCCGCGGGATAAAAGGCCAAAATCACCGGATGCCCGCGTAATTCTTGGAGCGAGAGCTTCTGGTCGGGAGTTACAGGCAGCGTGAAATCGGGCGCTTGTGTACCCGGGGACAGGACATCTGGCATACAACCTCCTCATGCACTTCTCGATACCTCCTACGCCCCTGAGGCGCCCGGTCAATCCAGTAACCGCCAGTCATGTCTGCCTGCGCCAATTTCTCTGAAGACGCAATTTAGGTAACGGTTCGGTGCATATCTTCGACCTAAGATGACAATTACCGCTGCCGAGGTGCACAAACAAGGATTCGTCCACGATCATCAGGATGAACGTCGTGCAAGCCTGAGGTTCGCTCAGGGAAAGAACCAACCCTTGGCGAGCAACCAATGAGAATTTTAGCGTGCGCTGCTCCGCAACATGACGAAGCTAGCGGAGGGAGGCTCGCTGACGTCCGAAACAAGAGAGCGCCCGTGAGCTTCTAGAGGATTCACTCTCGCGGAAGGCTAAAAAACGAGAAATCGGCTTCAACTGGGTTGGAGGAGAAATCATGCGCAAGAATATTGACGGCAAAGTCATCGTAATTACAGGAGCAAGCAGTGGTGTCGGCGAAGCATCGGCGCGCCTGCTATTGTCGACGGGAGCGTTGACGGTTACGGATTCGCTAATCGTTACGTAGTCAGGATTTGGTATCTGGAGAGGGGCCTGTTCGCGTATCGGCGCAGAACTCTGCTGTTCAGCGTACGCAGAGTAGGGAGAGAAGGAAGACACTCAATAGGCCGATGCAGCGAAAGGTCATGCTAGGCACAACCACAAATTAGCCCATCGGAATTCGCTGAAACCAGACTCTAAGCCTCTTGTTTTGTCGACCGGAAACAGGATTTCGTTGATATCCACATCTTCCGGCGCGCTGATTACGAATGACACGATATTCGCAAATGTCTCTGCCGAGACGACAATATCGATAAAACCTGCACACGCCCTCCTTCACATCCAGCTCTGTAATGCTGTCCGCAAGCTCGGTCCACATCGCTGTAGCACAGCTCTGCCCCGTAGACGCCGCTGCTTGCTCCGGCCGACTGACGTTGACTTCTCGTCTCTTTCGATGAGATGCATCTCGGGACTGCCTTCTTGCGTAGAGGGACTCAAAATGCTTGCAAAAGATGACAATTACGTCTCCTAATTTTCGCCTTGCGTCGACTCGGCTTCGCCGCTTTGTCGCCCTTAAGTTCCTGCCCGATGAGGCTGGTTTCACGTTGCTCTCTGGACTACCCTCCACTCGCGTCGGTAGAGGGAAAGCACCACTTATGTGGCGGCTTGGTATGAACACTTCTCGGAGGGTTGACAGAACTTGGCCTCCGGGAAGAATGTACAGGCACTACGTCCGCCCCTTGAGCCGGGTCAAAGGTGTTAAACCAGGGCCCGCCTCTTGTGTCGAAGCGCCATTATCGTTCACAGGCCCAGTACGTTTCCCCCTGTCGGCAACTGTTCGTCATCCCTCTGGCACTTTGACCAAAAGGAAAGGAAATCGGTATGCCTTTCAGCCGCCTCTTTCTGTTCCAGCCTAAATCTTCCCCGAACCACAATGTCGAAATGATTCGGCAACAGTTACGGCTCTTCGGGCGGAGAGGAACAGTGTCCGGTTTGCTTGGATTGATTACATTGGGCCTAGTTTCTCTGCCTGCTCATGGGCAATGCGGCACGACCTGGACTGGGCCAGCCTCGGGAGGGCTCTGGAACCAAGCGGCCGATTGGAGCGCTGGTGTCCCGACTACATCCACGAACGTCTGTATCGACAATGGAAACGCGCAGAAGTCCGCAGTCACGCTGAACATCGCGGGCGCCGAGGCCGCGAACCTGACGATCGATGGCGGCGACAGCTTGAGCTTCAATAACGGCGTTTCTTTGACCATAAACGGGAGCACTCTAAGCAATGCCGGAAGTCTTTCTCTCGGTTCGAGCGGCAACGTAACTGAACTCATAATTGCGGCGCCCAATGTGACTTTGAGCGGCGGCGGGACCGTAACCCTATCGAACAACCCCAACAACTACATTTTTGGCGCCACCAGCACGGACACGCTGACGAACAAGGAGACGATCCAGGGAGCCGGACACATCGGGAACGGGCAGTTGACGCTGGTAAACTCGGGCATCATCAACGCCAACCAGTCGGCGGGCCTGACGATTCAGACCAGCGGAGGCACCACCAATACCGGGACCATCGAGGCGACGGCCGGATCCACCCTGGCTCTGACCAATACGACGGTCACCAACACAGGGGGTACCGTCTCCGCCAATGGAAGCAGCCTGCACTTGATCAACAGCACTATCAACGGGGGCACGGTGACTTTGACCGGGGCCTCGACGCTGCAATTAACGAACGGGGTCATCCACAACGGGAGCACGTTAAACAACAGTGCTACCGGAACGATTGAAGCTCTGGCCGGCACCAGCACGCTGGGCGGCACAATTAACAACCCGGGAACCCTGAAGATCGACAATGCTGCAGCGCTGGACCTGGAGGGAGGGAGCTATGCGAGTCTCGGCACGGTGAACCTGAACTCAACCGGCAATGTCACAGAGTTGGTGATAGCGGGACCGAACGTAACCTTGAGTGGCGGCACGCTGACCTTGTCGAACAATGTCAACAACTACATTTTTGGTGCGACGGGTACGGACACGCTGACGAACAAGGAGACGATCTCCGGAGCCGGACACATCGGGAACGGGCAGTTGACGCTGGTGAACTCGGGCATCATCAATTCCAACCAATCGGCGGCCTGACGATTCAGACCAGCGGAGGCACCACCAATACCGGGACCATCGAGGCGACGGCGGGATCCACCCTGACACTGACCGAGACGACGGTCACCAACACGGGTGGCACCATCTCTGCGAACGGGAATCTGCACCTGATCAACACCACCATCAACGGGGGCACGGTGACTTTGACCGGGGCCTCGACGCTGCAATTAACGAACGGGGTCATCCACAGCGGGAGCACGTTGAACAACAGTGCTACTGGAACGATTGAAGCTCTGGCCGGCACCAGCACGCTGGGCGGCACAATTAACAACCCGGGAACCCTGAAGATCGACAATGGTGCAGCGCTGGACCTGGAGAAGGGAGCTACTCCCAAGTCTCGGCACGGTGAACGCTGAACTCAACCGGCAATGTCACAGAGTTGGTGATAGCGGGACCGAACGTAACCTTGAGTGGCGGCACGCTGACCTTGTCGAACAATGCCAACAACTACATTTTTGGTGCGACGGGTACGGACACGCTGACGAACAAGGAGACGATCTCCGGAGCCGGACACATCGGGAACGGGCAGTTGACGCTGGTGAACTCGGGCATCATCAATGCCAACCAGTCGGCGGGCCTGACGATTCAGACCAGCGGAGGCACCACCAATACCGGGACCATCGAGGCGACGGCGGGATCCACCCTGACTCTGACCAATACGACGGTCACCAACACGGGTGGCACCATCTCTGCGAACGGGAATCTGCACCTGATCAACACCACCATCAACGGGGGCACGGTGACTTTGACCGGGGCCTCGACGCTGCAATTAACGAACGGGGTCATCCACAGCGGGAGCACGTTAAACAACAGTGCTACCGGAACGATTGAAGCTCTGGCCGGCACCAGCACGCTGGGCGGCACAATTAACAACCCGGGAACCCTGAAGATCGACAATGCTGCAGCGCTGGACCTGGAGAATGGTACGTACTCCAAGTTGGGTAAGGTGACGCTGAACTCAACCGGCAATGTCACAGAGTTGGTGATAGCGGGACCGAACGTAACCTTGAGTGGCGGTACGCTGACCTTGTCGAACAATGTCAACAACTACATTTTTGGTGCGACGGGTACGGACACGCTGACGAACAAGGAGACGATCTCCGGAGCCGGACACATCGGGAACGGGCAGTTGACGCTGGTAAACTCGGGCATCATCAATTCCAACCAATCAGGCGGCCTGACGATTCAGACCAGCGGAGGCACCACCAATACCGGGACCATCGAGGCGACGGCGGGATCCACCCTGACACTGACCAATACGACAGTCACCAACACGGGTGGCACCATCTCTGCGAACGGGAATCTGCACCTAATCAACACCACTATCAACGGGGGCACGGTGACTTTGACCGGGGCCTCGACGCTGCAATTAACGAACGGGGTCATCCACAGCGGGAGCACGTTAAACAACAGTGCTACCGGAACGATTGAAGCTCTGGCCGGCACCAGCACGCTGGGCGGCACAATTAACAACCCGGGAACCCTGAAGATCGACAATGCTGCAGCGCTGGACCTGGAGAATGGTACGTACTCCAAGTTGGGTAAGGTGACGCTGAACTCAACCGGCAATGTCACAGAGTTGGTGATAGCGGGACCGAACGTAACCTTGAGTGGCGGTACGCTGACCTTGTCGAACAATGTCAACAACTACATTTTTGGTGCGACGGGTACGGACACGCTGACGAACAAGGAGACGATCTCCGGAGCCGGACACATCGGGAACGGGCAGTTGACGCTGGTGAACTCGGGTACTATCAACGCTAACCAGGCAGCGGGCATGACCATCCAGGCAAACGGAGGTGTCACCAACTCAGGGACGCTACAGGTAGCCGCCGCAGACACCATGCACGTGCTGGGAGGGCCATTCACCAACTTCAGCGGCAGCACGCTGACGGGTGGCACCTATACCGTGGGAGGGACGATGCAGATCGACCAGTTCGGTACCACTGGAGGCGAGATCGTTACCGATGCGGCCAAGATTGCCCTGACCGGCGCTGCGGCCAAGTTCGTCGATGCCGCGGGTAAAGACGTCACCACGAATATCGCTACGATTACCTCAGCCGGCGCGTTCTCGATCTCTGGCCGCACGTATACCACCGTGGGCAATTTGACGAACAACGGCGCTCTCACTGTGGGAGCGGGAAGTAAGTTCGTGGTGAACGGCAATCTCACGAACTTTTCAGGAACAACGCTGAAGGGTGGAACCTATGCGATCACGGGGACGCTTCAGTTCAACGGCGCAAACATCGTGAATAACGCCGCGAGCATAACCTTGACGGGGGCGAGTTCGAAGATTGTCGACCAGACGCAAGCCAATGCTTTGGCGAACTTCGCGAACAACATGGCAGGAGCCACGTTCGCGACCGCCGGAACGAAGAGCTTTACCACGGCAGGTGCTTTGGCGAATGCGGGTACAGTGAAGGTAGGGAAAGGCAGTACCCTCACAGTTGGTGCAAACAAAAGTTACACCCAGAGCGCGGGCACAGCGACGGTTGATGGAACATTTGGTGTCACAGGCGCAGGGCAATTCAATCTGAATGCCGGCTCAGTATTCGGGAATGGCGGTACGTTCACCGGCAACGTGGTCTCCGGCGCGACCTTTAACGTCGGCGATGCTGTGCTCAAAGCGGGTGAGTTGGGGATCACAGGCGCCTATCGGCAGTCGGCGGCCGGCAGCGTGGCCTTTGACATTGGTGGACTGACGGCAGACACCCTCTTCGATCAGTTCAACATCACTGGAGCGGCGACTCTGGGCGGTACGTTGAATCTCGATTTGATCAATAGCTTCATCCCCACTATTGGCAGTACGTTTGACATCATGAACTTCGCTAGCAAAACGGGAAGCTTCGCTACGATCAACGGAACGGCCATCAATTCTAGCGAGCATTTCCAGGTAGTTGTCAATCCGACGAACATAACCCTCGATGTGGTTTCGGGCCCGTCCGCCAGCCAAACGACGAACTTTGCTTCGCACCCCACAACCAACACGCCCACTCCCGAACCGTCCAGCTTGCTTCTGATGGGAGGCGGATTGCTCGCCGCCGTGGCCTTGTATCGCAGACGGCTGGGAAAGTCGTCATCTTATGAGTAGAATCTGGGAATGAGCCAAATGCATGAGTATTTGGCTCCCCCGGCTTACAAGCCGTTGCCGCGGCATGGATTGAGCGTGCCGCCTGTCTTTCCTCCCTGCGTCACGGAGGGCGTTACAACGGTATCCAATACAAATGGAGAACTACGATGAAACCGCGTTGGTTATTACCCTGTCTGGCCGTATGCATAGCGATTTTCGGAATGGCTGGTTGCGCAACCTCGAACTCTCCTCAACCCGTCTCCTTCTCAACTACCTATCAAGCCGTCCTGCTAAGCAATAATTCCGTTTACTTCGGTAAACTGTCGGGCTACGGCACGCCGAATCCAGTGCTGACCGACGTCTTCTATATCGTCAGCCAAACCGACCCAGACACGAAACAACCCAAGAACATTCTGGTTAAACGTGGCAAAGAATTGCATGGGCCTGATCGGATGTACCTGAACCCTCGGCAAATCGTCTTCGTCGAGCCGGTTGGTGCAGACTCTAAAGTTGCGCAACTCATAGCCGAAGCCACAAAACAATAGCGTCTCGGAATCTTTTCGCGGGGCATGGCGATTCGTCGAGACAGTCGCGTCTTCAGAAGAACATGCGCCTCGAATGAATTGACCTGCGCGCCAAAGATGAGGTCAGCTCGGCTGGAACGCTATTATGTCATTTACGCGTGTTTGAGCGTGAGTTCGCCTGTTATCGCCAACTAGCTTTGTGTTACCGTGGCGCAGAAGTTATGGAGGCGAAACCAGGTAGCCTCGATCTTACGAAGAAGAGAATTCAACACCGAGCCGACAGGACTTCTCTAATGAAAAAGCGTCGTCCTTCTTGTATCGCTTGAAGTCAGCCAGAAAGCCAAATGTGAAAACGCATCGTAGGTGGTGTTGGGTCGTTGGGCTGGTGGTGATCACCACCTACTGGCCGGGTCACGCTCAAGGCAAAGACAATCATCCACCAGAACCTAACCGTCCTCCCAGGCTGGTGAATACGTGCGTGATTACGAACGATGTGAAACGTCTGGTTGAGTTCTATGAACCGATCTTATTGCTTAAAGCAAAATGGACCGGCGAGGAATACGCCGAGTTTTTCACGGGTCAAGGTGTGCTGGCGGTTTTCTCGGCACAGGATCAGGAAAAGTACATTCCTGGCTCGTCTAAAGCGGAGGAAAACAAAAGCGTAATTCTGCAATTCAGGGTTACTGACGTCGATCGAGAGTACCGCAGGCTTCAGAGCCTTGTGAAGGTCTGGGTCAAACTACCCACGACACAGCCATGGGGAACCCGGTCGATTTACTTTCGTGATCCAGATGGCAATCTGGTCGATTTTTACGCCCCAGCCAAAGGTCAGTAAGCGGGCCGCCCGGAAACTTATCGCTCCATTTCCGGGTACAATACCGGCGTCTGGCATATATATAAAGGATACCTGTACCCCGCTGAGCCGGACCCACCGGAGGATAGGGACGATGCGCATCGCAAGCGTGGGTCATGCGGTCTTTGCGGCGACCATGATCGCCCTCGGAATCCTGGGCCTGATCAAAGGCGATTTCACCGTGATATGGCAGCCGGTACCCAAGGGTCTGCCCGCACGCGAGGCGCTGGCCTATCTCTGCGCCTTCATCTCCCTGGCATCTGGCATAGGCCTGCTCTTCCAGCGCACAGCGGCCACCGCTGCCCGCGTGCTGCTCGCCTGTCTCCTGCTTTGGTTGCTGCTGTTGAGAGTGCCAGGCATCTTCCTCGCGCCCACTGTGGAGTTTTGGTGGTCAGCCTGCAAGATCGCGGTGATGGCGGCGGGTGCCTGGGTACTGTATGTCTGGTTCGCCGCTGACTGGGACAGGCGGCACCTCGGTTTCGCCACCGGCGACAAGGGTCTGCGCATCGCGAGGGTGCTCTACGGCCTGGCCTTGATCCCCTTCGGCGTGGCCCATTTCGTCTATCTGAAAGAGACCGCCGTGCTGGTGCCTGGCTGGCTGCCATCGCATGTGGCCTGGGCGTATTTCACCGGCTGTGCCTTCATCGCGGCGGGCGTGGCGGTGCTCATCGGTGTGTATGCACGGCTGGCAGCCGCGCTCTCGGCGTTGCAGATAGGCATGTTCACGCTGCTGGTGTGGGTACCCATCGTGGCGGCAGGCTCCAAAAACGCCTTCCAATGGAGCGAGACCGTCGTCTCTGGGGCGCTGACGGCCGGCGCCTGGGTGGTGGCGGATTCCTACCGCGGCATGCCCTGGCTCGATTGGATACCACGGCAATCGCCGACGCCGCGATTAGGAGCCAGATGAGGAATTCAACTGCGGCGTTCGCTGGCATTGCTAGAGTCTCAATTACCTGAAAGATCTCACTGGTTCGAGCCGGCTTTATCTGATGTTAGAAGAAGACGTACAGCTATTAAATGTGACTCGCCCTGAGTCTTGCTAATCTGCTGAGACTAAAGCCTTGGGAACGACTGCATCAGGGAATCATAGCGAAAAGCGCGCCGGGCAGGTGCTCCTCCAAGTCATTGATTCTGCGATTGTGCAGAGTTTTGGCGAGGCACAGATCTCTCAGACTGCCGAGTGATTGATCACCATGGCCTGAACCCGTGTGGATATATACGACGAATTCAGCCGAGCGATGGATTCACAGCCGAGCAGCCTCAATGTGCGCTCAACGTCGTCTCGCAGGATTTCCAAGGCTCGCGAAACTCCTGCCTCACCCGCAGCCGCGAGTCCGTACGCATAGGCTCGTCCGACGAGTACCGCGCGCGCGCCTAAGCAGATTGCCTTTACGATGTCGCTGCCCCTGCGAATGCCGCCGTCCATCAAGACCTCGGTTTGATTGCCGACCGCATTTACGATTTCCGGCAGCGCCCGTAGCGACGCCGATACGCTGTCGAGTTGTCGGCCACCGTGATTTGACACCACTACCGCTGCTGCGCCTTCTTCCACCGCGCGGCGGGCATCGTCGGCGACAAGAATCCCTTTTACCACGATTGGGCCGAGCCAGAGTTGTCGGATCCAACGTAGGTCGTCCCAAGTTACGGTCGCGCTTGCCAAAGCTTCCGCCACATCGATGAGCGGCATGGGGCCCTTGCCGGGAATCACGATGTTATGTAGAGGTGGAACTCCCCCGTCCAGCAGAAAGGAGGTCAACCACCCCGGATGAGCAAGGATGTTGGGAAGATATGGAATCTTTGCGAACGGAGAATCACCGAGAAGCGCTTTCATTCCATTTCTGAAATCGCGCTCCCGCAAACCGGCGACCGGCGTGTCTACTGTGAGCACCAAAGCCGAGTAACCAGCAGCACGGGCGCGTTCTATCGCACCTTCGGCTGCGTCACGTCCTCCGACGGTATAGAGCTGATACCAGACCGGCCCGGTAGTAGCTGCTTTTACGTCCTCGAGTTTGTGCCCGGAGATGGTGGAAAGAATATATCCGGTGCCGGCGCGACCGGCTACACTCGCTGCTGCGATTTCGCCCCGGGGATGCATAAGTCGGCTGTAACCGACCGGAGCGAGCATCGCCGGTAGCGATAAGGTCCGGCCCAGCACACGCGTCGTCAGATCGCACGCGCCAAGGGCAACGGCGTTTCGCGGGCGAAAGATAATGTCGTCAAAGGCCCGACAGTTTTCTCTCAGAGTAACCTCGTCATCGGCACCGCCGTCGAGGTAGTCGAAGACCACTTTCGGCAGGCGCCGTCGTGCCAGTTGGCGTAGGTCCGCAATATTGATGACGCGCGGTGATCCAAGATCACTCATAGGAAGGACTTCCGTTAGTGTCCGCTGGATGCGCGGACGGCGGTGCCGGGCTGCGCGATATAGTTACCGTACCCCACGATGATGGTCGAGCTGACCAAAACAAAAAGAGTCATCGCGACCAGCAGCTTGGTTCGGCGACCAACACCGCTCCACTCTTTCAGAGCGATCCCCCACAAGGTACTGAAGATGATAATGCTGGCCATGTGCAGCGTCCAACTCGAAAACTTGAAGCGCCCCATCTTGGTCTCTCCCATCGTGTAGAAGAAGAACTGGAAATACCAAGTGGTTCCAGCCAGAGCAGCGAAGAAGTAATTCGACAGCATGGGAGCCCGTGCGGGCAGCTCTTTGGCTACGGCTACCGCAACAGCCATTTCCTCGCCCGGGGCGTCGGTTGGAGACTCGAGTATGTATTCGTCGTTGCGGGATGGCACTCGGCCACGAACCTCGGAAGTGAAGTACTGGTACCCGGTATGGTTGCGGACGTTGAGGATTACGCACCAGACGAAATTGGTGGTGAAGCCCCCGGCGAGGAGAACGACAAGCACAGGTAGTCCCTGCCAAAGCGGCGGCGTACCGTGCTGAATGGTGAGTTGCTTGATAGGATCTCCGGCAGCAAGTCCGTAGGCAAAACAGGCGCTCATGACGCCACAGAAAGTTGCGACCAGCAGGCCTTTCTTCAGGCTGAACTCTTTGATGGCCGCGCGTTTCTCCTCTTCCGACAACTCGCCCTCTTTCGAAATACCGGCGGCCCCGGCGAAAGCGATACCTAGCAGACAAACCGCCACCCCGAATAAAATAATGATTCCGGAGTGTGTCCCCAGTACTTCAGTTCGAAATTCTCCCCGGAAGATCGGCGGCATTAGCGTTCCGAACGCCGCCGTAAAGCCGAGGGCGACTGCCATCCCCAACGACATGCCGAGATAGCGCATAGTCAGGCCAAAGGTAAGCCCACCGAACCCCCACAACACACCGAAGAAGTACGTCCAACAAATACTGCTGGCAGGAGTTTGGTGAAGCACCCCTATCAGATCGCTAGTAATTGTAAGCGCAAGAAGCCAAGGCACAATGATCCAACTGAATACGCCGCCCACCAGCCAATACGTTTCCCACGCCCACACTTTGACGCCTCGGTAGGGAACGTAGAAGCTCGCCGATGCGAGGCCGCCGAGCCAGTGAAGGAATACCCCGAGCATTGGGTTTGGAGTCATGTACACCTCAGCTCCGAAGAGTTACAGATGAAACACTTCTTCAAGCGGCTCCACGGCGCGGTCGGGTAAAATGCCGTCGTTCTGGTCGAAGAAGCCGGCCATCTCGCGCTGCCACCGTTCGTTCACTTCACGTTTCGCCATTTCAGCGCGAGCACGGTCAAAATCCTGCGTCTCCAGATACCCAACTAAAAGCCCGTCTGACCTCAGGAACAACGAGTAATTCGTCCATCCGGTTTCGCGCAGTGCGTCCAGCATCTCCGGCCACACTGCGCGATGCCGCTGCTTGTATTCCTTGAGTCGGTCTGGCTTCACCTGCAATACGAAGCAGACGCGTTGCATTGTGTCTCCCACACTTAACGGAGGTATGCCTCCCACAGGCCGCCGTCGACCGGTATTACGTGTCCAGTCGTCTTGGCGCTCTGATCGCTCGCCAGCCAAACGATTGCATTGGCGCAGTCCTGGGGAAGTATCGGTCGCTTGGTCAGCGTTCGTTGCGCGTAGTAATTTGCCAGTTTGCCGCGAAGCTCTTCGGTCGACTCAGCCTCCGCGTACTCGATCTTGTACTTCTGTAGCGACTGAATGACACGGTCACGAGGGAACATCGTCGAGCCGGCAACCACTGTCGCTGGAGCGATGCCGTTGACGCGCACCAAGGGTCCAAGCCCGATAGCCAGTTCGCGAATCAGGTGATTGAGCGCGGCCTTGCTGGTGTCGTAGGCCTCGCTGCCCTTCTTAGGGACCACGGCATTGGCTGAACCGGTAAGGACTAATGCGGCAGAGAGCTGCTGGTCCTTAAATACCCACTCAGTTGCGCGTGCCAGTAGATAATTCCCGGTTACGTTCACCAAAAGAGTCTTGGCCCACTGCGCTTCGGTGAGCTGACCATCAGCGCCGGGAACTGGGTAAATCGCAGCCGTATTGACAACGCCGTCAATTCCTCCGAACTTCAGGACCGTGAAGTTCACAGCTTCGAGCAAGCGATCGCTCGAGCTCAGATCAACAGCGGTATGCGCCACCAGTTCAGACGAGACGA
>CAWFQT010000031.1:0-19119 GCA_963817965.1 uncultured Acidobacteriaceae bacterium | reverse complement strand
CCACACCAAGAGAACTTCTTGGCGTTTGTTGCGAAAAGTTGCGATGGCTGTGAGACAAAAGAACAGGTCATGGGTTGGTTATGTTGGCTTCGTAAAGTCCGCGCTAGCTCTACTGCGTACTGCCTGCGGACTGGCGCGGACTGCTCGAACACATAGACGAGGCTCGCCACGTCCCGGCCGAGCCGGGCATGCGCTCGCATACGCCAAGCGAACACGGCCGCAGCACGGCGGGATTGAGCCCCATGCGTAGTTGCTGGGCAGTTGCTGGGCTAATACAAGGCGGCTTGACCGCCCGGGTGTAAAGCGGAGAGTCACCCAGCCCGACGGCGGCGCGTGCTGCGCAAATGGCCCTGGCACCTCAGCGAGCCGCAATTCGGACCGCTCCTCTGGAGTCAACGGCATCGCATCGGCAAGGATGCCCGACAGCACACCGTGCGCCCGCAGCACTGTCGTGGCACCGGGGCCCCTTGGCTCGCATGCTAGCGATCGACGCCAAGGCGGTCGGTGTCGCCGAGTACGCCCACACCTGGATCGAGCAGCGCAACCTCAAACCCCGCACCAGATCCGGCGACCACGACCTACTGCGGCTACACATCGGCCCGATGCTCGGCAAGGTGCCGCTGAAGAACCTGACCCGAGAGACGGTGCGCGGCTGGGTATTCGATGCTGGGCACCGATCACTCACGGCGTAACAGTCACGCCTACGGTCTGCTTCATGCCATCTGTGCCACGGCCGTCAGCGACGGCCTGATCGTCTCCAATCCCAGCACGATCACCGGGGTGATGAACCCTCCGCGCCAGCGTGACCCGGCCATCCTGTCGGTGGCCGAGGTCGCTGCCCTAGCCGACGCAATCAAGCCCGATCGCGTGAAAGCGCTTGTTCTGCTGTCCGCGTGGTGCGGTGTCCGCTGGGGCGAAGTGATCGAGCTGCGGCGCAAGGACATCGGCAAGGGTGCCGAGGTGGTCATGGTGTCGCGGGCGGCCAGTCACCGGGGCAAGGGATGCCGGGTAGACATGCCCAAGAGCGGCAAGGCCCGCGCGGTCGTGGTGCCACCACACATCCGCGAGGATCTCAAGGAGCACCTGGCGCGCTACGTCGACAAAGAGCCTGACGCGCTCGTGTTCCCGGCGCTGCGTTACGCGTGTCACTTCAACGACTCTGTGTTCGCCAAGCACTTCGCGAAGGCCGTTGGCCGCGATGATGTTCGGATTCATGACCTCCGTCACTTCGCGGGCACCCAGGCGGCACGCGTCGGCAGCGTCACCGAGGTGATGGATCGTCTCGGGCACAGCACGCCGAGGGCCTCGCTGATGTACCAGGGCCTGGCGTCTGGCCGGGCCCGCGAGGTGGCCGACGCACTGTCGAAGCTGGCCGCCGTCGGCGAGCAGGGCCCCGAAAGCAGGCCCTGAGCGCCACGCTGGCGCATCCAATCGCGTTGGCCGGTGTGATCGTATGGAGCCGCCCGGCTTGGACCGGTCAGGAGCCGCAAGCTCGGCCAGCCCGGCGGCGTGGGCCAGCTCGCCAGCCGTCAGCGAGTTCATGTTCGGGGGCGACGAACTACTACCCCTACTACAGCGAGATCTCCTGCGGCCCTGCCGATTCCCGTTACCCACCTGTGAGCTTCATCACGTTCACTCGGCACGCGAACTAGGGGATCTCGTCGTATCTCGCACGTACTTGATGTAGTCATCGCAACCATCGAGCGTTTGTGCTTCGACGTGAATCTGTCGCATCAGTTCTACTCAGTTCTACTACCTGGCCCCTGTGCCAGTGTCGTCATCAAGGGGCACAAACCAGCCTCAACTCACAGCAATCAGTAAGGAAGAGCATGAAAGTGGGAAAGCTGATCACTCTGGACGACGCCGCCGAGCGGCTCGCCATTTCGAAACGTGGTGTTAGACGGTTGATCTCGTCGGGCAAGCTGAAGGCGTACAGGATCAACGCCAGGGTCATCCGCGTCGACAGCGCCGACCTCGCGTCGGTTCTCCAGCCCGTCGTGCCCACCGGCAAGGACTGAACCCGATGCCCACGGGAACCGGTGTGCGGCGAGCAGCAGGCCGCCGAGTACCAGACGAAACTGCTCTGGGACAAGAAGATCGGGACGCCCTCGATGATGTGGGCCTGCCACCCTGCCACTGCTCTCATGGCCTCGTGGGCGATCCGCCCGACGCAGTGACGATCCACGAGGCGGTGGCCTCGTGAGCATCGACCCGATGCTGTCATGCCTCACCGTCCAAGATCCACGCTGCAGGTTGGCGGCGGCCATGTTGATGGCGATACGCCAGGCCTGGACCGCGTCATTGCGCAGGTCGGTCAGCTTATCGGGGTCGTCCGTCTGACGGCGGCTCACAGGCTCTGTGCCCATTCGTCCCAGGCAATACCCTCGGCAGCGCTCAACGCCAGCCACAGGTGGGGAACCGTTGTGCTAAAGGGGACGGTTGTCATCAGTCGGGGCCCGCCAGCCGCAGGCGGCGCGGGCCTAGACAGGCCAGACCTGATCAGTGGCGGCCCGCTGAGAAGGCCCAGGAGCCAACACCCATACGGACCTACACCAGGGCAGGGCCGTTCGTCGCTCTCCGTCGATCTGCGGGGTCTGTTTTCGGGCCCCAGCCCAAACCTGTCAGTCCGGCCCTCCCGGTACAGGAATAAGGGGACCCAGCGCACACGCGTAGGACCCTCCAGCCCAACCACCCTGCAGCCACCACTGCAGGGGCATCAACAACACACCACAACACCGAACACAAGGAGCAAGTACGTCATGTCAGACGACACCTTCATCGTGCGGCAGCGCAGAGACTGCGTCATCGTCGTATTCCCCACAGGCTTTGTCCTGAACATCCCCAACGAGCACTACGAGGCCTTCCTCGACGCCCTCGACGAGTTCAACGCGACCCACGATGTGCCCGGTGCGAAATGATCGAGAACTGCGTGCTCAGTGCAGAGCAGCTCGAAGAGCTGGAGGGCTACTTCTGGGAGCGCCGGTCGTACCTGAAAACCATTTGGCAAGAGTCCTTCAATTCGATAGCCAGCCCGTGGGCAGTTCTCGGTGCTGTGATGGTCCGGGCGCAGCTGTCCGTTCCCAGTGATGTGATCCTGCCCAGGATCAGAGGCGGGCAGGCGAGCACCACCCTGTACGCCACCATCGTCAGTGACTCCGGCGGTGGCAAGACGTCAGCAGACGCGTTGGCGAGCGAACTTGTGCCGCTAGGCGACGAGGTGAAACTCGTCCGGGCTGGTTCGCGTCAGGCCCTTGGGCAGGCCTGCGCGGCCAATGACGCCGTACTCGCCTCCTACGACGAGATGACTGTCCTGCTGTCCACCCTGCGATCCACCAACGGCGACGGGATGGACGGGGACCTGTGCTCTGCCTGGTTTGGGGGTCGGCTGAGCAACGACGTGCTCAACGACAAGAACTCCTACTCGGCGGACTCGCACAGCTACAAGCTGGGCACGTTCGCCGGGATGCAACTGTCACTTGCCGGGAAGGTCCGGGAGCACCAGGGCATCGGCCTGCTACAGAGACTGCTGTTCCTCCCGGCGCACGAACCACGGCGGCACCTGTGCCCGGAAGATCCGGTCTATGACCAAGTACCGCAGCTGTTGTTGCCGCGGGACAACACTGAACGGTCGACATCAGTGGGCCCGCCAGCCGCAAGCGGCGCGGGCCAGATGGCCGTCCGGCAGCGGATCGAGGTGCCGATCGAAGTTGCTCGGACTCTGCGGAAGATGCCCGACGTGGGTGGTATGGACAGCCACCTCGGCCTGATGCAACTGAAGGTTGCCCACTCGCTGGGTGTGCTCGACGGCAGAACCCTTGAGATCACGATGGACGACTGGGAACTGGCCGCCACGGTGATGGATGTTCACCTGGCCACCAGGCAAGCCGTGATGGACTCCCTGGCCAGGCAGCGCATCTCTCACGCCAGGGACCTGGGCGAGATGGACCAGATCCGCAAGAACACCGAGGACCCCAGCACGAGAATCAGCCGGAAGGCGGCAGAGATCATCAAGGACGCCGGGCCGGAGGGGATAAGCCTCAGTGATCTGCGCAGAAAGATCGCCCACCGGGACAGGACGATGTTCGACGAGCTGGGTGCGGTGGACATCCTGTGCAGCAACGGCCTCGTGGAAGCCAAGGGCCACCGGGCCTACTGGGCAGGTACATGATGGCGCGCCGCGAGCGCCGCGCCGTTTGCTTGCTGGCCCGGATGGAGGGTGGGTGTACAAGGTGTACGTACACCCGCGTGTGTGTGCGAGAGTGGACAAGGGGAGGAAATAAGTATTTTTATATATATACCCTGAGCTGCACTTTTGTAAAACAGCTCTCCTCCGGATTTTTTCGGAGAGACCCAAAAATGTCCACACGAGGGCGTACACGTACACCTTGTACACCACCCACACAACACCCCGCGCCTGTTTGCTGGGGAGGCGCGCGATGAGTGATCTACTCAGGCTTCTGCAGGCCCTCGGGTTCACCGACGCCGAGCGCGCAGGCTTCCATTGCATCGATCCCCGCAATGGATCTGCCAGCTGCTACACCGCCAACGTGCCGGACATCCCCGACACGGAGGACTACGGCCAGAAGCACTGGTACTTCAACATCTGCCCCACCAACTGCACACGGCCCCATGCCAGGGGAAACAAGTCAGAGGTGACCAGGCTGTCCTCGGTGTTCATCGACCTGGATGACAAGGTGACCGCAGATCCCATCGCGGCCCTGGAGGTGGTCTGTGAAGCCCTCGGTGCACTACCCACCGCCGTCGTCCGGTCCGGTGGCGGCTGGCAGCCGTACTGGGCCGTCGCCGACGGGCACATCACTGACACCTTCACCACCGAGGATTCCGATGCGCTGCTGAAGGCCTGGGGCAGGTTCGTCAACCAGATCACCGGCCTGAGCTTCGACCCCACCTGGGAGCTGGCCAGGGAGTTCCGCATCCCCGGATCGACGAATTTCAAGTACGACCCGCCACGGCCGGTCACGGTGGAGTTCTTCGACTCACCACGGCTGACCCTGTCCGCGCTGGCCACCACCCTCACTGGTCACGGCATCTCAATAGGGGCACCACTGCCCAGGGAGCGGGTCACCACCGCCCAGGACTGGCGATTCTCCATATTCGACTGCCCTTGGGCACAAAAGGCCGTCACCGGCTGGAAGACGGACCGTCCCCGGTCATCGGCCCACACCGGCATCCTGGGCAAGCTCGTGAAGCGCGAGTGCATGAAGCGTCACGGCTGCTTGAGCCGCCGCACATACGACAGCACCGAGGGCCTCCTCCGCAACTGGATGGAGAACAACGCTCCTACTACCAGGGGCGCGACTTCGACCGTGAGTTTGATGGTGCTCTGTCCAAGGCCGCCGACCTGGTCGAGTACATGACGACCGATGAGGTCGTGGCCAAGCTCGGCAACCATCTGCACAGATGAGAAGAGGGATCCGTTCATGAGACTCCAGGGACGCAACACCACTGCCACCGTTCGACTGACCACCGACCTGCCCAACATCCGGCCGGTGCGCCTGCAGGTCGGTCCCGGGCTGACGTTCACCCTGAGCGCCAGAGAGGCCACCGACCTGGCCACCGCTCTCGTCGGCGCGGTAGATCAGCTAAACAACCATCAGCTCAAGGAGGCGGCCAGTGCCGCGCAAGATACACCAGCGTAAGAGACCACCAAGATCTGGCCGGGCATCGACCTGGATCCCACGCAACTGCGCTGAGCACAGCTGCACCGAGCCAGCTGGGTCTGGCCACACCCGCTGCCCCAGACACCGGTGGCAGTCCCACCACGGCTGGATTAGGCCCGAGAGGCAGGACACAGACTAACCAGGGGTTTTCGCCAAAGTCGGGACTTTCGGACCATTCCTTATGAAGGGGCTTTGTAACCCAGCCTCACAAGCCGGTTTCACAGATCTGCTTTCTTCCGGTCTCTCTCTAAGCAACATCCGGCCCTAATGAAAGCCAAGCCCTCGTCGCAGTAGGCCAGATCTTCACCGATCAGGGTCTGGCCTATCTGGCCCGCGCCGCTTGCGGCTGGCGGGCCCACCGATGCCATGCAACTTCACCCAGTCGACGTGCGTGCCGTCGCCTGACGGGGGGTGAACGTCAGCGTGCCACCCTCGTGGTTGGAGGGCGGGAACGAGCGGACGATGAGGTAGGAGTAGCTCCCGGGCGCATCGTAGGCCGTGATCTCCTCGCGAAACCACACGCCGACCCCCGTGACCTCCCGCACTGCGCCCACGCCGGGCTCCGACCAACCCTTCGCCCAACCGGCCTTGAGAACCAAAGGAGAGGCGGCCAGGTTGGTCGGGTCGGCCAACCAGTCGAGGACCCGTTCCGGCGATGCTGCGATCGTCCGCTCCACGTGCAGCTGGACCATGGGATGATCCTCCCGCCGGGCGGTGGTCGCGGTTCCACGGACATGCTAGACGCCGCCCCAGCTTCGTAAGGCGCACTCACAGAAGCAAATCGCCGCCATTGGCGGTGACTGCTCGCACTGCTCGCACCTCCCGCAGCCGAAAAAGCCCTCGACCGCGACGGCGGTGCCGTGCTCCAAAATCGCGGCGAACTCGTGGCCCGCGATCTGTGTGCTGCCCCATCGCAGGTACCTCACATCCAAGAGGTCGCCGACGCGGCTCAGGAGACGAAGCCGACCAACTTCTTTGTACTGACTAATTGGTACTTGTTGGCGGCGATCCAATAGGCCCTACCTACTGGCGCTCAGGTAGACACTCCCCCGCCGATGCAGATGACCGATGCCGTGCCGTCTGCCTGGTTGACGACGTAGACACGTGATCGTCTCCTCCGTAACGCATTCCGGAACTCCCGGCCGCCAGATTGGCTAGGATTCCGTTGCGACCACCAGTCATTGACGGGGGGATGGGTCGATGATCGACACTGTCGAGATGCTGGTGGTGCATCGGGTATTCCACCGTGAGCTGCGCAATGCGCCCGAACTGATTGGTGGCGTTCGGGCGGGCGACACAGTGCGCTCCGTGTTGATCGCCGATCACCTGGGCTACATCGTGGCAGGTTTGCACCATCACCACGCGGCTGAGGACGAGTTGCTGTGGCCACGCCTTCACGCCCGAGTGCCTGGCTCTGACCTTGTGGTCCAGCAGATGGAGCACGAACACGCCGTCATCGACGAGTTAGTCGAGAAGGTAGAGGCCATTCGGACGCGGTGGGGCGAGTCGGCTGACCCTCAACTGGCAAGGCAGTTGGTTGCCGCCACCGAGGATCTATCGGCCGGAGTTGACGCCCATCTTGCGAACGAGGAACAGGACCTCCTGCCGCTGATCAGCGCGCATATCACCACCGAGGAATGGAAGGAAATCGTTGGGCGCGGCGCGGAGTTCCTACCCAAGAACAAAATGGCCCTCGTATTCGTCGGTCTCGTACAGCAAGATGCCACCCCCGACGAGCGGCGGAAGTTTCTCGCCGGTATCCCTTTAGCGCCACGTCTACTCTGGAAACTCTTCGGGCAACGAACATTTAACGCCTACCGAGACAAACTTTACAGCCCAGGGTAAATGCCTGGCCCGACCTACGCGCGGCGCAGTTGTGCGGCCTGCACGACCGCGGGGAATCCGACGGGCAGCTGTGGATCTCGATGGACTTCGTCAACGCGGTCGCCAGCGCACTGGATGCCGCTCACAAACAAGGCCTGCTGCACCGAGACGTCAAGCCCGCCAACATCATGCTGACCCATCTCGACGATGATGGTGACCAACGAATCCTGCTGACTGACTTCGGCATCGCCCGCGACGTCAATGACATCAGCGGCCTCACCGCGACGAACATGACCGTCGGAACGGTCGCCTACTGCGCACCCGAGCAATTGCTGGGTGAAGAGATCGATGGCCGCGCCGACCAGTACGCCTTGGCCGCAACCGCCTACCACCTCCTGACGGGCGCGCAGCTCTTCATTCCAGCCCAGCGGTCGTCATTAGCCGCCACCTCAACACCCCGCCACCGACGCTGGCCGATACGCGCCGCGAGTTAGCGCTAGCCAGACTTGATCCGGTGCTGACTGTGGGCCTGGCCAAGAACCCTGAAGAACGGTTTCCCGCGGTGTGTCGACTTCGCCGTTGCCCTGTCCGCATCAATAAGCGGCAGCGCGGCAGCTCCACAGTTGTTTCCGGACCCCGCTGCGCCCACGCGACCAGCAGTAGTCGGCCCAACGGTACCTACCGCGACATCATCGGCCGCCCACCCGCGCCGCTGGCTAGTTCTCGCGGCCGTGGCCGCCGCCATCTTGCTGGTCGCAGTAGCGGCACTGCTCTGGAGGTCGTGGCTTCCTAGCAGTCCATCGGTCGAAGCCAATCCCACCGCTTCACGATCTGCGGCGGCCCCAAGTGGTGCCCCGTCCTCTACGACGACACCTGGTTCCTCGACCCTCCAGACAACCGCGCCAGTTGTCGCGCCGTTGCCACCCGCAACGACCACGCAGTCGATCGGCATCGCACTGCCAGCGTGCTACCGCAATGTGCCGATCTCTGAACGACCAACCGGTATCTCGCTGGCCTGTAAGGGGCACTGGGTTGAAGACGTCAACATGGTCCATGTGGACCACATCGTCGGCCGACGGCAGCGGCATGGAGATGGTGAAGAACTGCACCCCGGACTGCGCAGGCGGTCAGGTTTTCCGCAACCGGGTGATGCTGCACTTCGACGCACCGCAAACAGCTACGGCCGACTCGGGATGTCCTGCAAGCGAGCGTTTCTACAGTCAGATGATCGTCGCCTATCCGGATGCGGCCGCGGTGCGGGCAACACGACGCGGGCCAAGGTGTTGACGCGCCGCCCAAGTTCGTGCGACGTACCTATCGCGCGTTGGACGCTTAGACAGCCGGTCTTTCGGGTTAGACCGTTGTCGGCGTCATGGAGTCGACCGAGACCACACTCACCGCGTCGCCAGCCTGGTCTGTGACGTACAGCCAGTGACCGTCGCTACTGATGGCAATGTCGTGGCTACCGCTGGCCGGAGTCAGTGGCACGGTGATGGTCCCGATCACCTGATTCGTGCTGGTGTCGATTACAGTGATCGTGTTCCTGCCATAATTATTTACCACCCCAATTTCGCTGGTGCCCTAAACCGATGCCGGACTTAAGTTAGTGTTGCCGGTTACAAGCTAGTTCTTGGTAGCGGATGCGGTCTTGGACGACGGGCTTTTCGCCCCGGCAATCTGTGTAGAGTATCCCGTTGACGATGATTCTGTCGCGTGGTGGAACCCGATTCCATAGAGGGTCTAACAGTAACGGTTTGCCGCGCACCCTTTCGGCAACCCGATAGAAGCTATTAATGTCTTCAGTTTGAAAACTACCGAATACTTGGCCCTGGTAGGTTACCGTTTGATCTGGGTCAACGACCGGTGATTTCGCCTTGCCCGTGACACAACCCGCAATTCCTATCCCCACCGCAATCACAGAGACCATGGAAACAATCGCCGCCCCAATGGCCGTGACCAAATCGGGTTGACGCTGATTCCCCGGGCCAAAATTGTCCGGCGATCTATACAGAGTCACCATTTCGTATTACCTTCTACTCTTTGACGGGTTCGCCGGGGCGAATTCACCGGTGCGGGGCCGTGGTCATCGAGGCTTGTCCACGACATCGTTTCGCGCTATCTGCCCCGATGAGCCGATTTGCCGTCCGGATTGCCAGTGTCACGGCGGTCTGCAGTTCCTCCTCGGCTTCTATTTGCTGCTTGGTCAACGCAAATTGGCCGAAGATCTCGATGAGCTTCTCCACCTCAGCCTCATCCACGCTCAAAACGGCGGGCGCCGTGTCGGATTCCCTGGTTTCGGTGATCGTGTCCGCTGAGACGGTCGTCGCCTCCGGTGCAGGTCTTATTGGAAGGAATCGGTGTACGATTCCCACTCGGGACATCTCGTCGTGGACTGCACGATCGATACGGTCCCAATACTCCGGGGGCCAGCCAACTTTGTCCCGACCGTTGTTGGTGGTGCTGCTCACTCGCGCCCACAGGGCCTTCTCCGCGGGACCCGCCGCCGGCATGTCGGCGATGTTCATTGCTGACATGGCGGTGGGATATGGAGAGACCGCAGTGCTGTATGCCGGTGCCATCTCGGTTTGGTAGTACATCCGTCCTCCTATGTGTTGACTTGCAGGCAATGCGAGAATTGGAGATCAGGACCGAGCCGGAAGCCGACAACGGTTGGGGGCTGGAGCTCGCCATGGGGATTGCGGGCTTGCTAGTTCTTTTCGTCCCGGCAGCGGCATTCTGGTTATGGCAAGCTGCGCACCTACTGCCAGTGAGCTTCCAGGACCTGTTGCAGTTGTGTGCGGAGAGTGCTCGCGATGACATCTCGGGGGGCCCAGCATGGGTAAAAAATCCCCGGGCGCGCCGGTCGGCTGCGGCGGGCGCAGACATTCCTCCGCAGGCTGGGCATCGAGATCACGTTCTCACGCGAAGGCCGGACAGGGACAAGGATGATCAGGGTGACCACGAATGCTAAGGATGCCGTTAGTGCCGTCAGCATCGTCAGTGCTGCCGGCGGCAATGGGTCTCTGACTTGGGTCGGGGAATGAGGAATGGCTCGCGCGATTAGGTGTAATGCTCTGAGAAGCGGTAATCGACGCCGTTGTACCGTTAACCTGGGTGTAAATAGATCGACATGCCTGTCATCTTTCGCGAAGGCGGCCTCCGCTATTTTTTCTTCTCCAATGAAGGGTCGCCGCGCGAAGCTCCACATATCCATGTGAAAGGCGGAGGTCGCGATGCGAAAGTTTGGCTGGAGCCGGAACCAATCATCGCCGAAAGCTATGGCTTCAATTCGCGCGAGCTTGCGCGTATCCTACGCGTTATCATAGAACACCGGGATCTGATCTTGAGGGCTTGGCATGAGCATTTCGGCGACGGCAGTTCGATTTGACGAGCACACGATGTGGGTCGAACTGAGCGATGGCCGCACCTTGGGCGTGCCATTGGCGTGGTTTCCGCGTTTGTTGCACGCGACTGCGGCCCAGCGCGAAAGCGTGGAGCTCAGCCGCACCGGCCTCCACTGGGAGGACATCGACGAAGATATCTCCATTGCCGGTCTGCTTGCCGGTCGAGGCGACATGACGCGGAAGACCGAGCGTGCGGCTTGACGCTCGCGCATAGGCATACGGAATAGCGTGAAGCCGCTGCGCTCCGCAAGGGCGGCGTCTTTGCTGATTTCCTTTAGCTCCTTGCGGTTCTGGCTATGGCGTTTGGGCGGAAACTTATGCGTCAAGACGCAGATCAGAATGGCCTGACTCAGTTCATGCCGGAATTGAGAATCTGGCTGTTGCAAACCGAGCAGTTTCTCCAGTTCCGGCAGGTGACTTGAGATTGCGGCAACCGTTATCCACGTCAAATGAGCAAGCTCATCGGATTCTTCCGGAAGCGGCGGGCAAAGCTGGTTGTATATGCGGCTAGTAGTTGCGTTGGACATGCGTGGCCTCCCAGCGAAAACGGCTGAGTGGTCAAGTTCTCGCGCGCAGCGCTCTCCTGGAAAACCTAGCGATTTGGCCCGCAGTCCACCTGGAAGAGCACGAGTTCGACGCCTAGCAACTCAGTTAATCGCGGAGTTAATATCCGTTTGTGCAAAATCGTTACCTTTGAACAGCAATGGTTCACCCGTGGCTTTCGCTAACGCGTAGGCAAAGCAATCGCCGAAATTCAGCCTCGCAGGGTGGCCGCTACCTTTGCCGAAATCGCGATAGGCCTCTCGCGCAATTCGGGCCTGTGCTTCGGTTACTGGTTCAACAGCTATGTGCGCTTCTTTCAGAAGGTCGTCAAAACGCCGGCTCGCGATAGGATCGCGGCTTGCGTCTATGATGACCGCGGCTTCGACGAAATTGCCGGCTGACACACGGCGGACCGCGCTGCTCTCGATCGCGCGCGCGCACACCTCCGCTTCCGGCTCGTCACGCAGAATGGCGAGTAGTGCAGAGGTATCCACGATCATCGTGGTAATCCGCGCTCATCATAAAGGAGGTCTCCATGATCGGCGGATCGGAACGGCTCCTTGAGGTGCGCCGCACAGTCCTTGCCAATCGTCAGAAGACGGTCGGCAAGGCTGAGGCCCTGCTCGCGTCGAACGCGCTCTAACCGCTCACGAACGGCGATCGTGACAGCAGTCGTCATGCTCTCCCCTGTCAGTTTTGCCAGCTGCGTTACGAGGCGGTGCGATTCCTCGTTCTTTATGTTGAAACCCATACAATCTACCTTTCTACTACAAGATTATATATTTCTACCTGCTTGCCGGCTCGAAACGCAAGTGTGGGTTGGATTGCCCATCGCTAGGACGAAGAACAGTGAAGATGTGGGGGGAGCTTATTCGGACAGCTCGCCACGAGCCGGCAAGTGGCTCGAGGTTCAACATTTCGGCTATTGCTGCCGTTTGCGCAGCCGCACGCCGGGGCCGCCACCGTTCTCGTCAATGAACATGATGCCGGAGGCCTCCAAGGCTCTGCGAATGGCCAGGTCATTGGCTCCTGTCAGTGCAGTCCCCTTCTCCGCATGAGAGCCGATTCCAAGGCTACTGAGTGCGACCCGCCTGCGGCAGCTTGACGAGCCTAAGCAAATTAACCTGAATGCTGCTCTGAACTCAATGGCGCCCAATTTCGCTCAATCAGTCGAAGAGCCAGGACACACTCAGCCAGCATACGCTGTAAAGCGTAATACAAGCCGAACCGTCCATCGAACCAGAGGCCTTTGCCTATGTAACAATACCAAAACACTAAAAACGGCGCCACTAATGGAAATCTTCTAAGCTTATCTGCCACTCTTAATTTCGACCATTCTTGCTCTGTAATGTGCTGGGCTTCCAATCTCATGTAGCGATCCTGAGCCTGTAGCCAGTGCGATAAGGGCTTTCGATCATCATGCAGGATTCGAGAGACGAAGTTGCTGACCGGCCCATCAATCGCAACCCGCTGTGTATGTCCTTCTTGCACGTACTGGCCTTTTCCATTGCGAAATAAGACGGTGACCGGCGGATAAAGTGTGCCTCTGAGTGGATGTCCAAAAATGCAATACTGGAAGCCGGCAGTATAGCCATCGATATCGCGGGAAAGCGTTAGCTGAGATAATTCCTGGATGAACTCCTCGGTCAAATAATAATCTGCATCGAGCGCTAGAACCCACTCCGTCGAGATAGCTGTCTCTTTAATAGCATAATTCCACTGCCGAGCATGGCTATCGAAAGCACGCTGAAAAAGCCGAACACTGGGAAAGCTCTTGACCAGCGATACCGTTTTATCCGTGCTAAAGCTATCTACCACCACAACATCCCGCGCCCAACGCAGCCTATCGAGTGTCCGCGCGATATTATTCTCTTCATTGTAGGTGAGAATAACCGGAGTGATCTGCTCGAGCACCGTTTCCTCGCTGTTCGATGCATTCCTGATAAACTTTTCGGAGCTGGCGCGCTATTTGCCCCATCATGAACGATAAGCGAGCACCAGTGGCTTTGATTGCTGGCAGGAGCTGAAGCCAAGGAACGAAATAGATGCCCTTTGCGGGCTTGTTTGTGGGCAAGTGCTGCGACGACCTTTTGCTTGTTGTCGCGGATAATGGATCGATGGAAACAACCAGCGCCAGAGCAAGATGCTCGCGAATTCGTCGTCAGTGGGAAGACTCGTCACGTTTAATCCCAGCATTTGCATCGTTCCTTTACACTGCGGGTCAATCTCTGCGGCAAACCCCAGAGCCGCGTAACCGTTCGCGGGTAACAACAAGATCGAACGGCGTTGCCGCGGGGACGGTTTCGATATTTCGGTCGTCAGGAAACCAGATATTCGGTGTAGGTTTGGGGCAATCCTTGCTCACTGCATACTGCTCGATGCCTGCAAATCTGTAACGGCGCGGCAACCGGATAGTGCTTTTCCGGCTTTCGGGGATCAGCCCTAGCCGCGTCGATTTTCTTAGATATGCAGGACTTGATAAGATAGCCAGGAGGGGGCCAGTCCGCTGCCCTTGTGACGCTCGTCCCGAACTGGCAGGACTACATGCACATGTACCAGGGCCCAAGACTGCTCAAGCGAATTATTGCGGCCGTTCTTCGGTATTTCGGATGCCAGCTTGTAGGATCGGTTATAGCCAACCCGCCCGACGATGCGCTGTTTCTCAGCATGGCTGCTACGTCGCCTAATCGACAATTCACTGTCGCGCTCGTAGGGACATCGAAAGAAGGACTCGGTGGTTACGGCAAGGCCTCGCCGGCTTACTACTTCCCTAGCTTTGGCTATGCGCTAGCAAAGCGCGGTGTATCGCTGATCGCATACCGCAATCCTGCTGACGCGTTGCGCGATTTAGAAAATTACAACCCCGACCAAACAGCTTTCATTTTAGTTTACAACGAAGTTTTCCAACGTGAACTCTTGCCGAGCTTTGTCGCCCTCACTTCGTCCACTAACCTTCGCTTCTATAACGCGCCAAACATCGGTGAGATTATTGGAGACAAGCGAGCCACAAATAGTCTTTTTTCAAAAGCCGGTATTCCTGTTCCAGTTATGATCGATACGGCGACGGCATCTAGTAAGGTCTTCTCAAATGCCCGGTTCGGCAGTCACGACACCACTGCTATTATCGGCATTGGAAAACCGCTCGATACGAACCGCTATAATACCAAATTTATTGATACGACTAGCGAGTATAGGGGCAGATCATACTACGTAGCGCTGAGAACGCTGGCGATCACGGGTGCTATGATTTCCGCCTATGTAAGGCTGCGTCCTACCGATGAAGCCGAAGTCTCTGTCCACGCCGGCGACACACCTAAAGATCCTGATCTCATTTCATATTTCCAAAAGGTCCTTGTCGAGGCCAATCGGCACCGACTGATTTAGCTCTGCGAGAAAATAGGGGATGTTCTCGGGCTTGGCTTCTACGCTCACGATATTCTCCCGTGTCGAGAAACGGGTGAACTTTATGTCTGCGAAACCGGTTTTAAATTTGATGATGAGGATTTTCGGGTCGCATTGTGGCCGATAAGTTCTGACCTTCCGTTCTTGATAGATCATTTTACGAGCGGCATTGCCGACCTCGCCGCGGACGCAGTTGTTGGACAATGTTTTGGGCGTATTTTATCAAATGGCGCAGCACTTGCAGACACCGGGCACATCGGCAAGGATTAAAATCGGCCACGCAAAAGCCAGACGTTCTGCTTTCATCATCAAGGCCTCCAACGCGGTCGGCCCCAGCGGGGACCACAATGTTTGAATTGTTGCTCTTGTCAGCGCTGACTGGGGCCTACCGCAGCGCGACAATTCCACTCTGCAATGTCGCTTGTGGGTCTTGTGTCACGAGTATCGCCGGTCCAAACGGCGCTGCGTAACTGTACGAGAGATGAACCATGAGTGCCGGCCGCTGAAAGGTTGAACCGCTAGTCAAGAGACATCATTCCCGATGATGGGATGCAGGCCGACGCCGCAAGCCGCGTTGACGCGGCTTACTGCAAGAAGGGTAGCAATTAGACGTTTCCGGAAATCGCAGAAAGATGATTATATCGTAGTTTCAATGGCATGGTCCCGTAGCTCAGCAGGATAGAGCAGCGGTTTCCTAACCGGCATCGGAGAGATTTCATTGATAGCGGGTTTGCAGACGACCGTAGCACCAACGGAGCCAGACGTTAGTCGCCGGATGCGCATACTCTAAGATTACAGGATCCCCACGAAAGACCGCATCGAGCAGTGTAATAGGCAAGTTCAGATATCTGGCGTGCTGATGATATTTGCGCCATCTCCAGTATCGAAGGCCCAGAGAATAATGCTTTCTACGCAGGGCATTCACCCTGCATCCGGCGACAAATTGCACCAACTCATGGGGGATGGTGCGCTCGAAGTTTCGTCGGTGAAGCGAGTAACTGACAGCGCGCTTAACCATCCCGAATGCCGTCCGCGCCACACCGGCTTCCTCGACAATGCGGCGAGGTATGGGCCTATCGTAGTCTCCGCCTATGGCAAACGGTCGCATCTCCTCGCTGTTCGAGATGCGCTGTATTTCCGGGAAGTTCTGGGAGCCTATGAATGGGACCGGAAGCTGAATAAAGTCCACTTCGAGCCTGTACTCCGCTATAGCGGAACCGCTTATATCCTTCCGCTTGATTTTGCGGTCAGGCACCTCATTGCGAGACCAGACTTTGTCGCCGTGGAATCCGGTGAACAGCAACGCGCCGGCGTGGAGGTCGCGGAATGTCGCATGAGCAGCATCTTCGGCCTGCATGCCGTTGGAAAGCATGGCGGCGTAGGCATCCGCGTCAGTCGCCTCGCGAGGTCTCGAAATCACTTCGAGACCCAGCGTCTCGCCGATTAATCGCCCGTCATCGGGCTCTCCTGACTCTTCTGCCTCAATATTAAGCGCGATCCGACAACCGTTCTCCCTCGCAAGCACGGCACAGGCCGGCGAGTCATAGCCGGACGAGATGGTGGTTACCGGATAGTACTGTCGAATACGATCTTGGTGGCGAGCGTTGCTGCAGACGCGACTCACAACGCCATCGAGGTAGGACCGGTACTCACGATAGTTCGCAAAGGCGGGCGGGAAAGCCTTGGGTCGGATCTCTGCCTTTGCGTCCCCAAAGCGGAAGAATATGTTGTGGTGATAGTAGGCTAGACATTTTCCGCCGCCCGCCAGCGGTATTATCACAGGTGAATGATCAATACCAAAAATGATCGACGCGAACACCGCGCCGAGCGGCGCCCCTCGAAGCCGCAGTGAGTGGCCACTACGCTGCAGTACGAGGGGAAAAGAGTTAGCAGCGATCAGGGTACCCTTACGGTCCGCAACAAAGACACATTCTAGGGTGTTCGAGGGCGTGACGATGAGAACGCCGTCTTCCTGCACGATGAGCCCGGAGCCGAGCACATTTATTGCTTGGTGGAAGTCGGGATTCGAGAAATCCCCGTCCCAGGCGCCCTCAAATATTCGATCGTTAAACGCTTCAACGCCTGAGCCAGCATCCACTTCGACAAGGCCTTGGGAAATTCTGGCGCACCAAGCAAGTGCTGGCCACTGAGAGTGTCGTGAAAAATTCTGCAAAGGCATTCTGCTCTCCCGTTTGTGGATATTCACGATAGTCGAGTTGTTCCAATTCGCGTAGAGCAGATATAAGCCAAGGATCGGAACGGAAACTAGCCGAGCGCTCACTCCGGCCGCGCACGAAGCCCTGGGCGGGGCGGATGAATAGATCCATCGCCGCGATGTCCGGGGCATGGTTTCGCAAGAACGTGCCCCACCCCTGGCTCGGCGGACCAGATCGCTTGTTACCATGTAGTTGGCAACACTCGACTGCGCGACCTCAAACCCAACTTGAGCAACCCTTGCGACCCGGTCCGCTTTGGGTCTTTTTATACGGAAGGAGGATGGCACATGACGCAGATCGGCAGCGCATTCACCGCTATGGTTCTACAGCGCTCCATCGCCTCCCGGTGGCAATCAGCGGACGGGCCCCCTCTGCGGGAACGCCGTCGAAGTACCGTTTTGAACGCTCTCAAATTTGCAGAGGTCGAGCAAGTCGCCAGATGGCGACTTGAGCACTGCCCCTCCGCGAAACACCTAATTCCGGCCAATTGGCGAGCTTTCGAAAAACGGTGCCTACATCGGTACCGTTTTTCTTTAATCCCGGGTGGGCAGAAATGCGGCGTGGCGAAGCCCTAAAGAACTGGCAGCGGCCATTCGAAGGGTCGATGCATCACGGCCGCCCTTGGCGAACTTCCATTTCATCAGCAGCGCTTGCAGAAAAGCAACGCCAATGGCCCTTCGCAATCGAGCAAAATTCAATGGCGAGTGCCCTCTAACCACTAAGTGCGACACTTCTTGGATAATCAGAGTCGACCTCGTATCCCACCGAAAGCGACGCGACTCCGTCTTCTGTGGTCAGAAGATAACCCGTTCCGTAAATGTCGGCTGCGTAGACTACAAAGCTTAGGCAATCTCTCACTTCGTCTTCAAGGAACTCTGGATGAGATCCTAAGCTAATACCGAGCGAATAGGTACCTGGATTCAATTGGCGCGCCGGAATAATAAAACGGATAAGGCCTTTAGAGGGAATTCGGTACGGCGGGCGCACTGCCATATAAGTGTTGAAGTCACCAACGCGGAAACCCTCCATTGTTTTAATGGCAAATCCTGCACCAGCGAGTTTAATAGATGCGCCCGCATCGTAGGTAATTTCGAGCACGATTTCGTCCAACTGCGAAAAATCATTCGTCTGGGGCAGGGTCGCAGTCTTCAGGCGCGCCATTTGAAGAATTGGTTTCATCTTCGGGAGGCGGTTGGGATGACTGGTGAGATCAACGGCTCCTTCAGTTGCCTGGCGCCCTGAGGCTAGATATGTGGCGACGGCTACTCCAGATTCGCCATCAGTGACGATGCGTCCTTGATCGAGCCAAATGGCTCTCCGCGCTAAACTGTTTATCACGCCCATGTTGTGACTAACTAAAAGCACACTCTGTCCTGCAGAAGCTACGTTTTCCATCTTGCCGAGACATTTTTTCTGGAATGCCGCGTCTCCAACCGCCAGCACTTCATCTACAATGAGAATGTCTGGCTCCAAGTGCGCCGCCACTGAGAACGCGAGGCGCACATACATCCCGCTGCTGTAGCGCTTCACCGGTGTGTCGATAAACTTCTCTACTTCAGAAAAAGCAACGATCTCATCGAATTTCCGCTTGATCTCGCGCTGACTCATTCCAAGGATCGCGCCGTTCAGATAGATATTTTCCCGTCCCGTGAGTTCGGGGTGAAATCCGGTTCCAACCTCAAGTAGGCTTGCCACGCGCCCGCGAAGGACAACACGGCCTTCGGTCGGATCCGTGATGCGACTGAGAATTTTGAGTAAGGTACTTTTGCCGGCACCGTTGCGACCAATAATGCCAAGAACTTCTCCTTGTTTGACCGCGAAGCTTACATCTTTTAGCGCCCAAAACTCTTCGACCTCATCTCCCTGAATGATTTGTCGCCCGTGCGCCATATCGGCCGCCTTACGGACGAAATCGCGAACGCCTCGGGCGATTACGTCGCGCAACGTGGCAGAACGCGAACCCGTATCGGCTTGATGCCCAACGAGGTAACGCTTGGAAAGATTTTCGACTTCGATGATATTGGTCATTCACCTACAGTCCATTTTGAA
>CAWFQT010000030.1:0-338338 GCA_963817965.1 uncultured Acidobacteriaceae bacterium | reverse complement strand
GAGCCGTTCGTATTCATGGCTTATGAAGCCATAATCGAAGTTGACGTTGTGAGCGACAAATATCCCGTCGCCCATGAACCGCATGAAGCTGTCCGCGACCTCGGCGAATATCGGCGCGCCGCGGACCATCTCGTTCGTGATGCCCGTGATCTGGGTTATCTTGGCCGGGATGGCTCGCTGCGGATTCACCAGGGAATGCCACTCGTCGACGACCTGATGGTTGCGGATCTTCACCGCGCCGATTTCGGTTATCCGATCGCCGGACGCCCAACCGCCTGTCGTCTCGACGTCGACCACGACGTAGTCCTGCTCGGGATCGAATTTGTAGTCGACCCGGCCGATCTCCGCGACGATGCCGACGTTTCCTAGCTGCCGCAACCGAGTGAGCTGGTTGCGGCGGATCACGTCGCCCTCGGCCTTGATCTCCATGAAGGAGACGGCGCCGTCCTTTTCCAGCATGAGATCCGGAAACCCGTCGCGCGTGTCGCGGAAGTTCTGGCACAGCGAGCGCAGGATCGTCGAAATCCCTTCCCCGCTGGTTCCAGACAGCAGCAGTCGCAACGCGTCGACATCGACGTGGTCCCAGGCGAAGATGCCGTTCGGACGGCCCCAGTTCGCGGCGATCGGGCGCAGCAGCAGATTGAACGCGCTTCCTGATCGAACGGCCTCCAGCTTGTCGTCGATCTGGGCCGCAAACCGATGCGCGAAGCTCCGGTCGTTGAGGCAGTGCGGCACCCAATCGAAGCTGCTATGAAGAAGATCGGACTCGAACAGTTCGTCCCAGAACAGCAGCCCGAACAGCGAATGCCAGAGAGTGTTCTCCGCGAAGAAGACCCGATATCCCCTCCGGCGCATCACGCCGGCGACGCCCGCCTCCGGATTGCCGCGATAGGCGTCGTCGACGGTCAACGTGACGCCGGCGCGAAGAAGCTCGGTGCATGATCCGGTCCGGCGACCGCCGAATTTCCGCGCGTAGAAATCCGTTGCGAAAACGAACTCGCCGTCGCTGGCCGGATCGTCGATCATCCGCCGCAGCAGATCCTCGGCATCGGTCTTGTCCCCGGCACCGTAGAGCAGACGGACCAACCGCTCATTGCATTCCGGCGACGAACCGGCGCGATAGAGTTGCCTGGCGAGATCCTTCTCTCCGAGCTTCTCGAAGAACTGACCGACCTGACAGGCGGCGCGGCTCCGCAGATCGGCGGCGTAGTCGCTCGGGCAACTCGGACCTCCGAAGATGTCGCCGATTGCGCCTTGGTAGATGCCGGTCGACTTGACCTCGATGCGGTCGAGCAGCCGGCTGTAGTGGAAGCACGCCCTCGCCTCTTCCCCGTCCGTGAAGCGGGCCCTGAACGAAGTTGCCTTGTTGGTCCGCATGATGCCCAGATCTCGCAGGGCGAAGTTCTTCAGATCCTCCTCCGTCTTGCCGAAGTACAGGTAGAGCAGGAATTCGAGCGGACGGACGTCATCCAGCGCGATGAACTTCGCCGCCCCGCAATGCTCGGCGGCGACCTCGAACGGAACGTGGGTAAGGAAGTAGTCGGCCAGCTTTGCTTTCGGCCAGGAGACGCGGATGTCCATCCGCCCCGCCGCCTTTGCGCCCGCGACCAGGATGTCCTTGGGCAGGCATGCGACGAAGGCGGCGTAGTCCTCCGCCTTGAGGGTTCTGGCTTGGCCGCATGCCAGGAGGTCGTCGGCCGCGCGCTCCACGTCGGAAATCTCGGCATACCGGAAGAACGTCCTGTTGAAGATCGCGCCACGCCGGTTGACCATTCGGATCAGCAGGCATTGCGCGTCCTTGGAAAGGGTTTGAAACCGCAAGACGAAGGCGTCGTGCTCGTCCGTCAGGATCGGGCCGTAGGTGGTCCTGACGAACGACAGCATTTCGAGGAAATGATCGTGATAGTAATAGACAGGTAGATCCGGCCTTTTCATTCGCAGCGCCCTTCGGGCCTTTCTGGATCGCACGAGGACATGAGGGAACACCCCGCTTGGTGGCTTGCAGCCGCGCGGAAAACGTTCTATCTTTGTTCTAGGACGCTCCGATTTGTCAAGGCGCCGGGCCGGCCGCAAAAATCACCAGAGCGCGATGGACGAAGCCCGCCAGCGGAAGATCATCCACGTCGACATGGACGCCTTCTACGCATCCGTCGAGCAGCGGGACAATCCGGATCTCCGCGGCAAGCCGGTCGCCGTCGGCGGATCCCGCGAACGCGGAGTGGTGGCGGCGGCAAGCTACGAAGCCCGCAAGTTTGGGGTGCGATCCGCCATGCCATCGGTGACGGCGAAGCGGCAATGTCCGGACCTGATCTTCGTGAAGCCGCGCTTCGAGGTCTACAAGGCCGTCTCGCAGCAGATCCGAGAGATCTTCGCCGAGCACACGCCGATCATCGAACCGCTCTCGCTCGACGAGGCCTATCTCGACGTCACGGAAAACCTGCAGGGGATTCCGCTGGCACGCGATATCGCGCTCGCGATCCGCGCGAAGATCAAGGAGGTGACCGGTCTCAACGCCTCCGCCGGCATCTCCTACAACAAGTTTCTGGCGAAGCTCGCCTCCGACCACCGCAAACCGAACGGACAGTTCGTCATCACGCCAGAGATGGGGCCGGCGTTCGTCGAAGCCCTGCCAGTCGGCAAGTTCCACGGCATCGGGCCGGCGACAAGCGCCAAGATGAACTCGCTCGGGCTCTACACCGGCCTCGACATGCGCAACCAGACGCTGGAGTTCATGCAGGCCAACTTCGGCAAGGCGGGCGCGTACTACTACTGGATCTCGAGAGGCGTCGACGACCGCGAAGTTCGTGCGAACCGAGTTCGAAAATCGGTCGGCGCCGAGAACACGTTCTCCAGAGATCTCACCGAATTCGACGCGATGGTCGCCGAATTGCAGCCGCTGATCGACAAGGTCTGGCGGCACTGCGACGACAAGGGTTCGCGGGGCCGGACGGTGACGCTGAAGGTGAAGTTCAACGACTTCGAGATCATCACCCGCAGCAGGTCCGCCCCCATCGCGGTCTCGAGCCGCAGCGAGCTCGAGCGCCTCTCGGTCGCCTTGCTTCAGAACGAGATACCCGTGCCGAAACCCGTACGGCTTCTGGGAGTCTCGCTGTCATCATTGGAAACCGAGAACGAGGTCACGCCCCAACTGGACCTACCCATTTGACGCCGCTGATCGCCCTCATTTGATCGGCGGCGGGCTGGTCCAGTGTTCCTGGGCAACTCCTTCCACGACGAACCCATCGGCTGCATCGCTATCCAGATCTCCACAAGCTCGCCGTCTTCGATCCTGTACGACTGGAAACCCGCGCGGCTGCGGGCCTCGCCGGTTTTTGGGTCGGACCATTTGAAGGCAAAGCGAAACCAGGCACGGTCGGCCGAAGGAATGGTCTAAAAGACGACGACCCGGATGCCCGGCCGCTCTTCCCGGATCTTCGCCAGTTCCGCCGCATAGGCCTCGCGCGTCACGGTCCGGTCGCCGTTCTCATCATGCCGGATGTAGTTCGGACCCACGCATTCCGGAACGAGATCGTCCTTCTTCGTGCCAGACCCGCTCCCACCGACCGAACAGGTCGCGCACCATCGTATTTTCAGACATCGAAGAACTCCTCGTTGGTGATTGGGATGAATTGTCCTGCGCGGCCGCGGCCATGGACGTCTCACCCAAAAGAGCGACGACAATCAATACGATTAGATTTTTCATGCTCTCACCTCACGCGGTCGCTTCGGGCATTGCATTTTCGACCGTAGCTTTTTTCCGCAAAGGGCGAGGTCATGCCGATTAACTGCTCTGAGCCGTTGAAGCGTAATGCGCAATCTCGCAGGACAGCCGGCGGAAAACACGCCCACGGCGCGCGCCGCGACCGGCGGCCCGGCCGAATAAAGATAACGTCCTCCGGTCCCGAAACATACTAAGCCAGAATGCCACCATCGATCGCCATGGCATGACCGACCACGAAACTCGCGGCCGGGCTACATAGCCACAATACGGCCGCGGCGATCTCTTCGGGCTCGCCGAGGCGTCCAATCGGTTCTGCGGCCACGAAAGCTTTGATGATGTCGGGATTGTTGTTCTTGGTGACCCGCATCGCCATAGGCGTATTACCAATAATCCCCGGGCACACTGCGTTGATGCGGATACCCTGGCTGGCATAGTCGAGAGCTGATGCGCGAGTGAGACCGATCACGCCGAATTTGCTGGCGGAGTAGGCGGCACGCCCTTTAGAACCCCTCAGCCCGCCGATTGACGAGCAGTTGACGATCGCGCCGCTTCCTTGCGCCGTCATCTGGCGAAGCTCTGCCTTCATGCAGTTCCACACGCCACGCAAGTTGACGTCGATGATGTTATCAAACTCATCATCCTCCGTTTCGGCCATTGGCGCACCGTCGCAGTTTATGCCAGCGTTGTTGAAGGCCGCGTCGAGCCTGCCATAGGTTTTCACCACCTGCTCGACCATCGCCTTCACTTGACCCCGATCCGTCACGTCGCATTCGACGGCACGGACGTGATGGCCCGCCGAGCGCAGACCATCAGCGGCGGTTTCGACCAGTGCTGCGTTGCTATCTGCGAGGGTCACTGACGCGCCTGCCTGGCCAAATGCGGTGGCCGCGGCAAGACCAATGCCGCCGCCAGCGCCAGTAACAAGCACAGCTTTTCCTTCAAACCATTTCATGATCGATCCTTCTACGGGTTAGGCGACGGGTATTGCAATTGTCCGGTACAGGAGCGGCTATTCCGCGGGTGAAACCGGCAGAAACGCCTGGCGCGAAAACCAGGGCAGCGAGGTGATGCTGACCAACTCCTCCGAACCGTCAAACACTGTCGAGAGCAATGGGCCCGAAGCCTTGAAAAGATATCTCTGCACTCGGTCAGTTCCATCGGCGCCCCGGATCACATCGACGGCCTGTTCTACCCGGTAGATTCGGTGGAAATCCGGATGCGCAGTGGAATGTACTTTCGATTCCAGCTTACTTCTCGCGACGACCCCGCGCACGAATTGAAGTTCTAACTGGATGGATTCTCCGTTTTCTGCCTCGAAGTGCCAAGTCTCCTCAGATCTCGAAACATCCCGATCGTCACTGCGCAGCGTACGGGCTACCGTCGAACTGGCCGTCACCGAATTTCCGTACGGTCCCGGCGCGTAGCCGGCAGGCGACGAAAGCCCTGCGATGCTCATCGAGACCGTAGTATCGGTGCCGTTTCGCTTCGCAGGGGCGGATACGCCGACGCTGCGATAGGTCTTCCCCGGCGTCCCGTCCGGTTCCTGCACCGTGAGCCAATCCATGAAGGTGACGGTCAGATTTGCGCCCTTCGACGGGCCGGTGGTGAAGGGGCTCGAGAGCCACCCCGGCGGCAGAAGCTTTTGCACGATCGCTTCCGGTACTCGGAACGCCAGATTGGTACGCGCTTCGTCGTAAGTCGCGACAAGTCTTTCCTGTGTCGAAGCGTCCGGCCCGCAGAGCATCGCGATCGCAGCGGCAAGTACGAAAGTCCTCACGATCATGGTTTCCTTTCAGAAGCTGACGCGGCGTTCAATGGGCAGTAAACCCGCCGTCCACGGGCAGCGCGACGCCGAGGACGAAGCTGGCGCCCGGACTGCACAGCCAGAGGACGGCGGCCGCGATACTGGTCGCGCATGATTTCCTTCATGGCGTCGGCCTGCTTCGCCAACATGTCCGAGACCATCGGCGTGTTGATGTGCCGGGGCAGATCGCGTTGATCCGGATGCCGCGCGGCGCGTACTCCATCGCCGCACTCCTCGTCAGTCCGATGACGCCGTGCTTGGAGCCGTGATAGGCGGCCCGGCCGGGCAATCCGACGAGACCTCCGAGCGACGAGCAATTGACGATGGCTCCGCTTCCTTGCATCCGCATCTGATGCAATTCGTGCTTCATGCAGGCCCAGACACCGCGAAGGTTTATTCCGTTCACCCGATCGAAGTTCTCCGCGGTCTCATCCGCAGCATCGCTCGGCGGCACCCGGATGCCCGCGTTGTTGAAGGCCATATCGAGCCTGCCGAAATGCGTCACGGTCCGCTCGATCGTACTCGCGACCTGCGCTTCGTCCGAGACATCGCAGACCAGGTCAAGGACCTTACGCCCGGCCGACGTCAGGCTGTCGGTGGCAACCTTCAATGCCCGTTCGTTGATGTCGGCGAGAACGACGGCCGCAGCGGAGGCGGCGAAAGCTTCCGCGGTCGCCAGTCCCATGCCCGAACTCGCTCCGGTCACCAGAGCGACCTGGCCGTTGAAATCATAGGTCGGATTCATCAAAACCACCTCACTTCGCCTTTGATCCAAGCGCGATCGGCGTCGCCTGCACCAGCTTGAGCGACTTCACCATCTTCTCCACAGTCGACTTGTATTTCCTGAAATGCTCCGATCCGAGGTGCGCTTCGTATGCCCTCCTGTCGCGGTAGATTTCGAAGACTTTGACGCGGTTCGGGTCGTCCTTCTCGGACACCGCGTAAAGCACCAGGACGCCCGGCTCTTTTTGAATTGCCGCGTCGATCTGCTCTTGGACTGCGGCCCTGTAGGCGTCCAATTGAGCGGGATCGACCTCGATCTCCGCCACCTGCACGTACCGTCCGCCCGCTTCCTGGGCGACGGCGGCGCCGCCGAGCGCCGTGGCGAGCACCGATGCGCCGTAGACGAAGAGTTGCATCGTATTCATGACCTGCTCCCGTCGACTGGCATGATCCTAAGGGTCGCGGACCGGGCGCGCGCCCCGATCATCGGGTCAAGGTACCGATTGCCGCGATATTTTGCGCGATAGGCCTCGTCGATCGAATCCAGGACCGCCCCTCCGACCGGTTCGAACGTCACTTCCTTGGTGAGGCCGGCGGCGAGGATCCGCCCGGCCTTCTGCCGCATAGCGGCCCGGTACCACTTGGACGCGCCGTCGACCGCCACCGACCAGATCCACGTCGGCGTCCCGTACGTCGTTCCGTCCGCCCTGAACGGGGAGACGTGCAGGTCGTCGGCTTCGGCTATCTTGCGCAGTTCATCGGCATCCCACCCGCGCATCATGAACCTCACTTTCGGTACAGGTCGTCGGCGACCTTCTCCAACCAATCGACGTTCTTTCCGTCGACGGATTCTTGGATGGCGATGTGCGTCATGGCCGTCGTGGGCGAAGCGCCGTGCCAATGCTTCAGACCCGGCGGAAACCAGACGACATCGCCGGCGCGGATCTCCTCGATCGGTCCGCCCTCGCGCTGCACCCATCCGAGACCGGCAGTGACGACCAGCGTCTGCCCGAGCGGGTGCGTGTGCCACGCGGTCCGGGCGCCGGGTTCGAAGGTGACCTGACCGCCGCTCACCCGTCCCGGGTCCGGAGTCTGAAAGAGAGGGTCCACCCGGACCGATCCGGTGAACCAGTCGGAATTCCCCTTCGTCGAGGGGCGGGAACCGTTTCGCTTGATATCGATGTCCATGACTGCGTTCCTTTGCATGTTCGAATCTTCGGCGCGGGCGTCCAGCGCCGCCGATGCGGCGAAACCGGCGACCAAGACGAGGGCCTTTCGACGGGAGTACGTCGACATCGCTACCGGGGCCGCTTCTCGATGACTTCCTTGAGCACCGGCGCCGCCGAGAACGCGTTAGGCCAACCCGCATAGAATGCGAGATGTCCGACGACCTCGCCGGCTTCCTCCTTGGTCAACCCGTTATCCATCGCCCGGTTCAGATGGTAGGTAATCTGCGCAACCTGACCGGTCGCGACGAGGGCGCTGACCGTGACGAGGCTGCGGTCGCGCGGTGCGAGCCCCGGCCTCAGCCAGAGATCGCGGAACAGAACGTCCGTCGTGTACTGGACGAGGCTGGGCGTGATCTTGCCAAACTGCTCGCCGACCCGCGTCGCCCGCTGCGCCTCTGCCGCCTCGTCGAGGGGAAGCTGGGGACCGGATGCGGGCGGAAGCTGGTCGGCGCCGATGTTGCGGCTCTTGAACACGTGCTTGGCCGCAGCGACGGCATCCATCGCGTTTGCCCAGCCGGTGTAGAACGCCAGGTGCGTGATGATCTCCGACAGTTCGGCCGGCTTCACGCCGTTGTCGAGCGCGAGGTTGAGATAGTAAGGCAGTTCGACCGTCTGATCGCGCGCGATGAGCGCGGCGACCGTGACGATGCTTCTGTCGCGCGCCGACAGTCCTGGCCGCTTCCAGAGATCGCCGCGCACGACATTCTTCGCATATCTTTCGAGAGCGGGAGCGACGGCGCGAATGTCTTCGGTCGTGGGCATGGCTTTTACTCCTTCGATGGTTTGTTGACCATTGGCCGCGCCGGCGACGATCGAAAGCGAAAGTACGGTCGCTGCGAGAAGCTTCATTGCTGCTGTCCTCCGACTGTTGGCGGGTTCACCATCAGCCAGGACGCGACGAACGCGGCGCAGAGTACGGTGACGGCGCTGACGAGAAACACGACATTCAGACCGGCTACCTTCGCGACCAACCCGAGCGCGGGGCTTGCGAGCCCTTGAGCCAGGTCGAGGAAGGCGGTGTAGGCACCCATCGCAAGACCGCGACTTTGTGCCGGCACCCGCCGGACCGCTTCGACGCCGAATCCGGGATAGACCAGCGAGAATCCGAAATCCCGTGAGAGCGGCTCCCACCAGCGCCAGTTCGGGACGAACGGCCAGCCACATCAGCGCCTGGCCGGCAGTTTCGATCAGCACGCAGAACAGCGCGACCCTGGCGCCGCCGAACTTGTCGGAAGCATGGCTGAAGAAGACGCGTGCAAGGATGAACGCGACGGCGTAGGCGGTGTATGCGAGCCAGCCTTGCGTCCAGCCACGATCGGCGAACAGCAGCGCGGCGAACGTGGTCACGGCCCCGAATCCCACACTGCCCAACGCCGAGCCGAAACCAGGGACCCACACCGATCCGAATACTTTTGCGAACGATAAGCGGGCGCGGGGCACCGGCACGACGGCCGGAAGCGGTGCGATTAGCAGCAATGTGACAAGAGGAGCCAGTGCCGTGACGACCGCGATCGCGGCGAATCCGTAGCCGGCGTAGAGCGCGGAGCCGACCGGGGCTCCGATCGCGAAGGCCGCGAACATCGCGGACCCGACCCAGGCGATGACCTTCCCGGTATTGCGGGCGTCGACGATTGCGAGCCCCCAGCTGACGGCGGCGGTGATAATGAAGCTCTCCGCTCCTCCAAGCACGCCCCGCCCGAGCAGCAACACGGCGACCGATGCTCCGGGCGCGCCTCGGAACAGCAGCGAACACAAGTAGATCAATCCGGACGCCGAGGCCGCCAGTAGACCTGCGAAGACCGCACGCTTCGCGCCACGGCCGTCAGAATAGTGGCCCGCCCAGGGTCTTGAGATCAGCGATGCAACGAACTGACTGCCGGCGACGAGGCCGACCACGAACGTGCCGAACCCCAATCCGTCATGGACGTAGAGCGGGAGCACCGGCATCGCCACGCCGATGACGAGAAAGGCGACGAAGACCGCGCCCATGATCGGCAACAGCGAAGCCGCGAACGGCGGGGCGGCGGTATCTGGCATGGCTACGACGGACATTCCCGTTCCTGGGGTTAGCTTCGCAGCCCTCGGCTGCCATCTGTGAACCTCAAAATAGGCCCTTGGGGTCATCCGGATAAGACGATAAAACCCAATTGGATTGATTGGAGTAACCTATAAATGGAACGTGCCGACGCGAGCGACTTACTTGCCTTCCTGGCGGTGGCAAGAGAACGCAGTTTCACCCGTGCGGCGGCGCGGCTCGCGATCAGCCAGCCGACCCTGAGCCAGATCGTCCAAGCTCTGGAGGAGCGGTTGGGCGTGAGGCTTCTGAACCGCACGACCCGCAGCGTCACGCCGACGCAGGCAGGCGAGCGGCTGCTGCTGACGATCGGGCCCAAATTCGATGAGATGGACGTCGAGCTCGGAGCCCTGAGCGAACTGCGCGAGAAGCCGGCCGGGATGATCCGGATCACCGCGACGGAGTACGCCGCTGAAGCGATCCTGATGCCGGCCATGACCAAGATCCTGCCGGCCTATCCGGACATCAAAGTCGAAGTGATGATCGACGTCGGCCTCACGAACATTGTGGCGGCCCAATACGACGCCGGGATCCGGCCGGGCGAACTGGTCGCGAAGGACATGATAGCGGTCCGGGTCGGTCCGGACCTGCGCATGGCAGTGGTGGGCTCTCCGTCCTACTTCGCGTCCAGAAAGAGACCGCGAACGCCGCGGGATCTGACGCAGCACAACTGCGTCAACCTTCACCTGCCGACACACGGCGGACGTCTCTACGCGTGGGAATTCGAGCGAAACGGAAGGGACGTCAACGTGCGCGTGGATGGGCAACTCGTCTTCAACAGCTCCGGCGCCCTGCTGCAGGCCGCCCTGCAGGGTCTCGGCCTGGCGTACCTGACCGAAAGTCAGGTTCAGCCCTTCCTGTCGAGCGGCGAGCTCGTTCGGGTACTGGCCGATTGGTGTCCCCCGTTTTCCGGATACCACCTGTACTATCCGAGCCGCCGCCAGTCGTCGCCGGCGTTTTCGCTGTTGGTCGATGCCCTTCGCTATCGAGGGAAATAACGACGCTGAACACTTTTGCAGTCCATTTCAGCGAAGACGCGAAGGTCCCCTCGACTTTCGCGCGCTGGTCTTTTGCGGCCTTCGCGTCCAACCGAATGTCCGCTGTGCGCCGATTGTGTTGAAGAAGTCGGCGAACTAATCGTTCGGGATAGATCGAAGAGACAGGCGCGTGCGGGCCTCTCTGGTGCTCAAGCGGGCTTCAAAGCAGGCGGCAGGATCAGCTTTGCCAGCTTTCGGAGGTTCTGGGCGGTCGCCGCCATGAGGAACTCGTCCCGAGCACCAAAGGGGCCTCTCAGCCTGAGGCGATCGAGGCGCAGGATGCGCTTCAGGTGCGCGAACAGCATTTCGATCTTCTTCCGTTCACGGCGCGACTTGACATAGGCATCGGTCTTCGCGATGTCGCGCGCAACGTCTCGGGCCTGTTCGTGGATTGAACGCGGGACCTTGCGAGCAGGCATTTTCGGGCAACACCGCGGCTTCAGTTCGCAAGCATCGCAGTCATGCTTGCTGGCGCGGTAGAGAAGTGTTGCCCCGTCATTCACCAGAGTCCCGGTAGAACTCAGCACCTTACCGGCTGGGCAGACGTAGAGATCGTGTTCCTGATCGTAGGCAAAGTCTTCGCGGGAGAACGTCCCATCGTCGCGCGCCGACTTGTCGAACACCGGAATGTGCGGCTCGATCGCGTGCTCGTTCACGAGCCACCCGAGCATCTCGGCCGAGCCGTAAGCACTGTCGGCGGCCAGGCGCTCGGGACAGAGCCCGAGGCGATCTTCGGTGCGCTCAATCATTGTGCGTGCCGCACCGACTTCGGCCTGCCGGATAGCTCGCGTCGCCTCGACATCGACGATGATCGCCGCCTTCAGGTCGATCAGGTAGTTGTCGGCGTAGGCAAAGAAGGCATGCCCTTTGTGAGCGCCGGTCCATTGTGCGGCCGGATCCGACCTGGAGATGAACTTCGGTACCGTCTCGCTGGCTGCACCCCATGCAGTCTCATCCAGGGTATCGAGATATTCCCGGAGCCCTTCTTATGAGATAGCTACGCGAACGGTCCAACGCGGCGGCCAGCGAATCAAGCGCGTCGATCTTTTCGGCGACCGCGCGAAAGCTGATGGTTTTCTCGGTCCTGCTCATAAATACCAGAACGATAACATGTATTATTTTGTACTACAAGACGTTTTCGCAAGCTCCCATCACTCCTTTTCTGACGGATTCATCTCGTTTTCCAGTGGCTTCACGGTTGTGGGATTTGAAAACGCTACAGGAGACTCTCGCACCGAAATTCAATCGCCATAGCCATCGCCATTGATCCGCATTGCGTACATGGGCGCGGACTCAATATGGCCGATCAACCGGCAAGCCATATGGGGCGGGAATCAGAGAGCACCGTGTACGGAAACCACGCACGTATGTTTTGCGAAAAAACGGTTCATCCTGGGCCAGACGGCATTTTCGTTAGGCAGAGCTGGATGCTGGCAGTCTTGACAGCTGCCGGTGCAATCCTTACGCTGAAAACGATGGAAGTACAACTCACCCCCGACCAAAAAGCGTTTGTTCGCCAAGCCATTGAGAGCGGACGCCTCTTGCGCGAAGAAGACGCGGTGAAGGAGGCGCTTTCTCTATGGGAGGAACGCGAGCGAACCCGAGCGGAAATCCTTGCCGCAGTCGATGAAGCGGAAGCCTCTCTTGCCCGCGGCGAGGGGCGCACCATCACGCAGGAGTCCATGCACGAACTTGCCGAAAGCGTGAAGCAGCGCGGACGTGCACGCCTCGCCGACGAGCGAAACGCGCCCCGCTGATGGGACATCTGCGCACACCGCAAGCCGATTCCGACCTCGACGAGATTTGGTATTACATCGCTATCAAGAGCCGTAGCGTCGAGATTGCCGACCGTCTGATCGATTCCGTCACTGACCGTTTCTTTCTGCTCGCCAGCCATCCCAATGTAGGGCGCGCCCGTGACGAGGACTTGCGCCCCGGCCTGCGGAGCTTTCCGGTAGGCGAGTATGTCATCATCTATCGTATCCAGGACGAGGATGTGCTGATTCTTCGCGTGCTGCGCGGCAGCCGCAATATTGAGGCCCTCTTCGGCCACTGAATTGTTGTGCTCCGCAAGAACCTCTGCAATTCGCAAATTGTATAAAGACTGGCGCAAATTCAAAGGTTTTTTGCCGGTCCGCAACGAAGATCTATTCCGGCACTGGGCTCTGTGGCGAAGCTGAGCTCGCATTTTGCGATTTCAAATCGCCGGGAGGCGTAACTTCCGCTGCGTCAATATCGTCAGTGTCGACCTGTTGCCTGCCTACTCGGCGGCTCGCATCGGCCGGTTCATGTCCGAGCAGCAGAATGCGCTGCCCTGACGTGTGGCAGCAGCAAGAGTGCAAGGTCAGGCGTTCACGCGCCGCAGCACTTCTTGTATTTCTTACCACTACCGCACGGACACGGTTCGTTCCTGCCCGTCTTGGGGGTCTTGCTGCTGATCAGAGAAGATGCCCCTCTCGGCAGTGGCTTCAGATTGGCCCTCGCGGAGGGCTGGGCCCCGCCTTTCGCCCGGTCATACCGAAAGCACGCCCACCATTCCATCTCCATTGAGGTGTCCTCGACCAGACGTCGATGTGGATTTTCTGCGAGTCTCGCGAGAACTTGATCTTTACCTATTGCCAGGTCGCGCTGGACATCGTCAAAGCCGATGTAGCCGGGGTCGACCAGACCTTCCTCGTAAGCTTGTTTTATGTCGTCGATCAGCTCTGCGGGGTAAAGGTCGGAGCTATAGGAGACAAGCGCATCCCAGACGTGTGACCACTTTCTCGCCAACTTGCTCCGAAACAGGCGCGCGAAATAACTCACGATCTCTTCACGGCTTTTTTGTCCGGCGGCTACCAGTGTCACAAGACTACTCAGCGCCGCACCCCGGGCCCATTCGTTGCCATTCTCATTTTCGATTACTGACTGGATCCCTTCCAGCTCTCCACCACACACCGATGCCAGGACCTGGCCGAGGTCTTCCGTGATGAAGTCACCGCCGAGAGAATCCAACAGGTCGACTGGAAGCGACGCGAAGCGGACTACAAGAGGGTAAGCGCGGGTCTCGCGGAACTGCGCCAGCAGAAACATGGCATACAGATGGGCTATGTAATCACCCTCGGCGTCGAGTTGCGTTGCCCGGTCCACGGTCTCCTCCAGGATACGGAGAAGCTCTGGTGTGACCTCTTCCCGGTGCGCCACAGCTGCTTCGACAGCGGTTCGTGCGAACTTTCCGCTCGCTCTTTTAAACTGGTGTAGGATTTCGACTGTTTCCATTGCGGGCTGTCGAATCACAGAGATTTCGCGCGGCGCTGGGCTCTCGTGCAACCGTGATTTTCCACCTCCATTGTCCCACGGTCATGGACCTCAGCGTATGTCGAAATCTCTTCAGTCAATGACAACGAAAAACAATTGGGCGTTCCAGCCTCAGCTTGGTGCCCGGGGTTTCGGATGGAATGGCTCGCGCCTCGCCTGCCGGCGCCTGAAAGAAGCCGTTGCGGAAATCAAGAAAATGGCCAGGGCGGCCCCCATTACCAATGACCGACAGGTGGCTGGTTCGGTGAGGCCGTGCGACTGCGGCGATTCTGATTCTGCCACAAGTCGCACAGGCGCGTGCGAGAATGCTTACAGAAAGAACTCAACCTAATGGCCAAGAAAGCAAACAAGCCCGATCCGGCAATACAGGCCTGGATCGATGCTCGCAGACGCCACCACTTGTCTCATGCCCACGTCCAGATGGCCCGGGAACTGGGGATGAACCCGAAGAAGTTCGGCAAGATCGACAACCACAAGCAGGAACCGTGGAAGGCTCCCCTGCCTATATTCATCGAAGATCTCTACTTAAAGCGGTTCCGCAAGAACCGCCCTGACAGGATCCTTCCTATGGAGGAACTGTTTCGTCTGGAAGCGGCAAAAAAGGAAGCCAAGCACAAGGCCAGGCACAAGCGGAAGGCGGCCGCGACGACACCGACCGCAGCGATGCCCAATGAGACATCTCCCAGATGTGCTGATAGATCTGATCAGTGAGCAACATACTTGCGCCTCGTGTGGTCAAAAATCTCAAACGCATTGAAAATGCTTGGTTTCCGGTCTCATAATTTCCTCGCACAGCTGCTTTCTGAAACCTGTATGTCCCTGGCGAATTGTTATTCCGGATGTGTTGCAACTTTGAGGGTGGCTGCCTGGTGGCGTGAAAGAATGGCGAAATCGTAACCCGACCCGCGATCGATCAAATGGCGACAGACCGAACCTGGCCTCATACTTTGTGCGGTCCGGTGGTCGCTCTTCTCTTTCGCTGCGCTTGTGTCAAGAAGACGAGTGATCGTCATGCTGTACGGGAGATGAAGGTAGGTCCTTCGAAGCCGCCTTGTAGGAGGAGGCTTCAAACTGCCATGAGCTGCTTCGGTCCAAAGGCCGCGGTGGTGAACGTCATGGTTAAAAGGCGGGACTTTGATCACGTCATGTACGGATTGGAGAGACGAACGCAAGTGAACCTCTGATGACGCATCGAAAAAGAGATGAAGACGACACCAAAACTGGGACCGGCGTAGTATCCCAGGAGGAGCATAGAGGCAACCTACTTACCGATTATGCGGTGTCCGGTGTACAGGAGGCGTGACTCTAATCCAGGCTCTCGTATGGAACTTGAGAACCGGGTCGGTGATGATAAGGGAAAAGGCACAAGTGGAGACCCCACGAGGCTGAAAGTACCGATGCACCGATCAGGGGCGCACTGCCTCGTAGTAGCGAGGAAGCGGGGTAATGCCCGTGGAGCAAAGGGGGCAGGTCACCCACGTCGAGATGGAGTCAACGGGCAACCGGAGGAACTCCTTGTCTTGGCGGAAGCCGGCAGGCTTCTTCGGGGTGACACGAGCCGGATGAATCGAGAGATTCACGTCCGGATCTGTGGGGGACTCGGGGTGCAAATCCCCGGGTCTACCCGGCGATGTTGAGGAGCTGCTGGAGGAGCGCGGTCTGAATGCGGATCACACAACGGTCCGGCGCACTCTGCGCTGGAGCGCTGTCTGGATCGGCCACGAAGATGACTTGCCTACCGTCGGTGGATTTCAGGTGGCCGGCATCCGGGCGCTTTCTCGCCGCGCACTGAATGACCACGATCATGATGCCCCCTCCATGCTTTGTGCGAGCTGTTCCAGATCGTCGAGAAAAGCCGGGTCATAGTTTTCGTCGACGTGATTCTGGTTCCAGAGGCCGGAGACTTTGACACGATCCCGGTCACAGTGATGGCCAAGCCACCGCGGTGACGGCGGATCAAGCGGACTCTTGTCAAAGTTGCTCAGCAGAGCGATCGAATTTCTCTCGATCCTGCCGCGCATGCTTTCCGGCCCGGGTTCGTGTTCAATTGCAAGGTACAGGAACGGCATGCTGCAAACGACCTCGCTGACGGCTTGTTCCATTTGGAGTTCAAGAACCCGAATGTCTCTTCCGGCGGAATTTCCGACATTCCACGTCGAACACTCAAGTCTGTCGCGACCGATCAGCGCGGTTCCGACGATCAGCCGAAAGATTGAACCCCTGTGATTGCCGCCGCCATTGCGTTGCCCTTTATGGCCTGATAAACGACTCCACAATGTCGTCGCCCCGCCCCTCTTCAGGGCGTGAGTGCCGACCCTGACGATACGCGGCCCGAGACCGCTATCGGAACGGTTTTCTCCTGCCTCGCAGAAGAAATAGACGCCCCGTGTCGGCCAGGCCATGCGGCCGTGGCAGTCCACGAGTCTGCGCGCCCCGCCGATTGTTTTTTCAAGCTGGTCCAGGATTGCGTAGAACCTGGTGAGATGTTGAAGGCGTTCAGTACCCATGGATGAAGCTCAGCAAGGAACATGTTTTTGATTTTGGACAACCATACGTTAATTGGTTCTTCCGTCGGAATTACCCGATCGAGCCTATCCATTCATGCCAAGGGCAGCATTCAGGCCGTCCAGCAGTTGCGCCCGTTTCTTTGCGCCAAGCTTCGCGAGGTTTTCGAGTTTCCAGCGTACAGCCGGCAGGTCCTTTGCGCGCGGCAGGTCGAGCAGTGTCCAGTCCGGCTCACCCTTCTTTACCGAGACCAGAAACCGCTTGTGCTGCTCCGGCATTTTGCCGACGATCTCCGCGATGAGATCTTCGCGCGCCTTGAGAAGGTCATCGAGGCTCACCGGCTGCTCCACCATGCCTTCGAAGCCGCGTTTGTATTCGGCCGATATGTCGAGGTGCTTCGGCGCCAGCACCTCCGACATCGGACGGTTATGGCTGAGCAGATAGACAATGAACGCCTTGCGGAGCATGTCGTCTATGCCTTCGTTCGCCAGCAAAGCGCGCACGTCGAACAGATCGCGCGGGTGCTGGCGATCGAGGGCCGCCACGATCTTGCCGGCATAAAGATCGGCAAAGTTGAGCACCGGCATCTCGGCGAAGCCGAATTGTTCTTCGACCTTTGGCGATACTCGCTTCATGGCGGGCTCGTAGACACACCCGCGCAACACCGGCGTCACCTCAATCTTGATCTGGGCGTCATCGGCCCGCACGATCAACTTTATGGTGTAGTTCTCGTCTCGAGACTGACTCTCATTCAGCTGCGCGCCGCGCATCCTCTTCGTGATCGCATCCGCGATCCGCTTCATGCCCGCATCGATCGCCGTCAGCGACGTTGCACGATCCGCGACCGGCACATAGGTAAGATCGATATCGACGGACAGCCGCGGCATGTCGCGCAGGAACAGGTTGATCGCTGTGCCGCCTTTCAACGCGAATTCGGATTCCGCCGTCACGAAGGGCACCGTCCTGATGAGCAGCGCGACCTGCTTGCGATAGCCCTCAGCGATCGCCATCGAGCGGCTCCGGGACAGTGATGTTGAATTTCGGGTCGAGTTTGCCCCCCTTGACGAGCATGCGCTTGCCTTTTCCCAGATCTATCCCGCCCCGGTCGAGCGCGTTGAGCCAGGGCGGCCGATGGCGTTCCGCGAACCACAGGAACAACCGCTTCACCTTGACGCTGCGGCAGGCCTGCAGCAGCGGCTGCAATTTGCGCGGACTCAGGGTTCGCAGGCCCTCGAAGAGCATGTCGGCCTGATGGAACGTCTCGCGTTCCGGCACTTCGTCGAGCAGTTCGAGGATAGCGCGCTCCGACGATGACACCACGAGCGGCCAGTCCCAATTCCCCCATCTTTGCCGTACGTAGCTGCTGCGTACGCGCACATCGTTTCCTTCGTTGTCGACGTCCATGACGACGTCGTTCGGGAACAGCCTTTGTGCATTGTGCAAGATGAACCGGCTCCCCAGATTCAGTTTTAGGACCCAAGCCGGTCGCTTGTCCGTGCCGTACAGGTGCACCTCGCGCTGGGGCGCCGAGGACAGGTAATGCGCAAAGCCCTGCAGTTCGAGCGCTGTGCGGCCGCCGACCACGAATTTCGCGTTGAGCAACGTCTGGAGCGATATGACGACGCTTTCCCACGACACACCCTTCTCAGCGCCGTCATGCGGGAGCTGCGGCGGGGGCCGGCGGTACACACCCCGTGCGACCCGGTCCAGCCAACCATGCGCGACATACTTGTTCCGTAAAGCGCCGGAATAGCCGTGCCTTTCAAACCAGGCGGCATCGGCTACCAGGCCCTCGGGAAGGGAGCGTTGCAGCCAGTTTAACTTTTCTTTGTTTTGTGTACCCAAGGTATATAAAATAGCACATAGTTAAACCAATGTCAGCTTTAAAAATTATCGATTTTATATAGCAAAGGTCAGGGTTTAAGAATTATCGATTAAATACCAAAGGTCAGTTTAAAAATTATCGATTGTATATACCAAAGGTTAATAAATTATACATTTTATAAACCTGTCCCTCGCCAAAACTTGCACAATCGCAGAATGATGACTTGGAGGGGCATCTGCCCGGCGCGCTTTTCGCTCTGATTCCCAGATGTTTTTTTGCGCCTTGAGCATCTGCTGGGCTTGGGTCATCTCCGTCTTTCGTTCCCGAGAAGGACTTGTGGCTCTCGAAAATCCCGAAATGTCTGAGCGGGAGCCATTTACACCGTGGCTCGCCACGGGTCTCGAATGGTTCCAGAGTGCGACTTTGCACTTTTTCGAAGCACCCGCACTTTGGCTCTCGAAAATCCCGAAATGCCTGAGCAGGAGCCATTTACACTTGTGGCTCGCCACAGGTCTCGAATGGTTCCAGAGTGCGACTTCGCACTTTTTCGAAGCACCCGCACTCGCACCCGCTCAGACACCCGCCTACTACGTATTTTCAGGTACTTGGCAGTCCCCGTTAGCCTTCTAAGTTGTTGAAAACATTGAATAGGAGAGAATTGGCAAGGTCGCACTCTACCACTGAGTTACTCCCGCTTGTTCTCAGCAGTTGCGTATTTACCGACAATTCACTGCACCCGCACTCGCACCCGCTCATCGGTACTCCGCTCTTCCCCCTGCATTCCGTCCTTCAGGTGGCCGCCTAAGTTCTTGAGAAGTCGTGAGAGACACGAGAATCGTGGGTGGAAATCGTGGGTTCAAAAATGGTTGAGGAAGCTACGGAAAACCGCTGCGGTGACAGCGCTGCGTGAATTGGTTTTACAACAACTTCCAAGACACGCGGGGACTGCCAAACGCAGCGCAAGTCATATGTTCTGGTCGTTGATGACTGGGCCCTGGCGCCTCTGAATGAAACCGAGCGGCGCGAGGTCTGGAGATCTGTGAGGATCGCTACCGGACTCCTTCCACTAGGGGCCAGCTCATGGCCTCGGCTCCGTTGTCGGTGGTGAAGTACTGCAGGGGAACTGATTCACCGGCGGACGGCTGCCTGTACCGGCAATCGACCAGACATTGTTGGCCAGCGCGCCGATGACCCAGTGGCCTGGAGTCGTCAGCAGGACGATTCCCGGACCCAGGCCGAGCTTTCCCTGACCCAACTGTGGCGCGGTGGCGGTGGGAAGAACGATCACTGGCCCCACGCCCCAGATCAATTTGCCGGGCTTTGACGCCGAACGCGCCCGGCTTCGCAACGAGTCCAATATCGGCGGTGTGAACACCGCGGTCGCCACCGATGCGATGAAGCTCTTGCCCACTCCGGTCGGACCCACCTTTGCGCTATCGCAACAAACTGGAAGGGGGGTATCTTTAGAGCAGTTGGGGTAGGTTGCTGTTAGATGGCGACGCTCAGGGAGACGCGAATTCGTCGCGCCAAACCGCGGGAGCGGCGCTACAAGCGTTGGTGTGCCAGCGTGTTGTGACGCGGCGTACCTCGCGAAGGAAACCACCCGTGCATCTCCTGCGGCGCACTGCAGCGATCCTGGGCGCGATCCTTTTAGCGCTTGTGATTGCCGTGGGCGGGGTTGTTACCGCCTTCCTGCTCAAGTTTCACGTGTCCGCGCCCAAGGCGGACTATCCCGCGCCGCAATCGGCCCTGCAGGCGCAACGCCAGGATCTGGATTATTTCGCCAAGGCGATGGCGCTCGACAGGTCCTTCGCACCAGCCGCCCGCATCGCGGGTGAAAAGCGTGTCGCAGACCTGAAGGCCCTGGCCGTCGCCTTGCCGCCGCCTAAGCTCCATGCCGCGCTGATGCAGGTGATGGCGCTAGCCGACAATGGCCACACGCGCATGGATCCCACCGCCAGCCAAGGCACGCTGCTGCTGCCAGTGCGCGTGACGCGATTTGCGGAAGGCTTCTTCGTTATGCGCGCGACGGAGCCTTATCGCGACATGCTGGGCGGCCAGCTGGAAAGCATCGACGGCATGGCCATCGATGAGATTCTGTCCAGGCTGGAAACGCTGCGCGGCGGGACGGAACGCTTTCGGCGCCAGAACGCCGCCGTCTTCATAGTTGTGCAGGACCTGCTTTATGGCGCAGGGGTCGCGTCCGAACCGGGCGCCTCGGTCTGGACCGTGCGCCTGCCCGACGGACGCCTGATCACGCGCAGGCTCATCGCGTACCCACTGCGCCAAGGCGACGAATTGCCCAGTGGCGGGCGCTGGCTTTCGCCCGAACCCGCCAGGGGTGCGGAGGCGCAATGGATCGCCTATCGTCCCGCTTTGGGTGCGGTGCCGCAGACATCGCGCGATTTCGACGATCATTTCCGTCTTTTTCCCGCCGGAATCTGCGCCCAGGTGGTGCGCCTGCAGCATATCCGGGATGCCGACGGCCAGAGGATTGCTCCCTTCCTCGCCAAGACTGAGGCCGCGTTGCGCGCACATCCGCCCTGCGCCGTCATCCTGGACCTGCGGGGCGACAGCGGCGGCGATTACACCAAGATCTGGCACTTTACCCATGCGCTGCCAGGATTGCTAGCGCCGGGTGGCAATATCTATCTGCTGACCGATCCCGAGACTTTCTCCGCCGCCATCACCGCCGCCGCTTTCACCAAGGACGCAGGCGGCGACCGGGTCACCATCATCGGCGAACCGGTAGGTGATCGTCTTTCCTTCTTCTCGGAAGGCGGCAGCGCCTGCCTGCCAAATCTGAAGATCTGCGTGAATTACCAGACCGGCAGACATGATTACGCCCATCCCTGCGACGACTGGCATCAATGCTATTGGCTGAACTGGTTATATCCGGTCCGGGTCAAGAGCCTGCAGCCGGACGTATCGGTGCCGTTGCGCTTCGCTGATTGGAATGCGGGCCATGACGCGGCCTTCGAGCAGGCGCTGGTGCTGGCAGGGAAAGGGCGGTCGTAGGCCCGTCAGGGCGACAAACGCATTTGATGCCCGGTACTGCATAGCACGTGGTGCTAACGCGTTCCAGCAGGCGACCTGCCCGCTCTCACCACCCGCAGCTCGCCTGAACAGTACTCACGCCCCTCGCGCAACGTGGCCTCGTTGATTGGACGTGCCGTCCGTCGCGGCCGTCGGCTTTCACAACCTGGCGCACACGGGGATGTTCCTGAGCATGTGCAGGGGTAGCGTGGTTTGGCCGCGAATTTCGTGACGACATCTGGCTTAGCGTCATCGAGCCAGAATCTCCTCAGCAAAGGGAGAGGTCGCGAAGACAAGCGACCTCCAACGGTCAGACTGCGTTGACTCCTCTTTGAAAGCACAATAAGGATTGGTCCGCTTGCTGCCCTGAACCTTCCAAGAGCAGAATGCAACTGGTGAAACGCCTCACTAGCCTCCTTATCGCCGGTCTGCTTGCAACTGCATGTTTTGCCCAAAGCAAGAACGAAGAGCTGAAGCCGGCACAGTCCATTGAAGAACTCCAGAAACAATTGGAGAAGATTCTTAAAGACACGTATACGCCGGGTATGTCAGTGGCGATTGTGCACCGTGACGCTGCTGAGTGGATTGCAGGTCTGGGTCAGGCCGATGTAACCGCTAATCTGGCCACCACGCCGGAAACCCTTTTTCGCATCGGCTCTACATCCAAGGCGTTCGTCTCGCTATCCATCCTCAAGTTGGCAAATGAAGGCAAGCTGTCGTTGCAGGACCCGGTGCACAAATTAGCTCCTGAAGTATGGTTTGAAAATCCGTGGGAAGCGAGTGACCCTGTGCGTGTTGTCGATCTCCTCGAACACACCACCGGCTGGGACGACATCCACCCCCGTGAGTACGCGAAAGATGCTCCGGGGATCACCCTGCGTGAAGCCCTGGATTATGACCACCATTCACGTATTTCGCGTTGGCCGCCGGGCACCCGTATGGCTTACTGCAACTCGGGGCCTGCGGTTGCTGCCTACATCGTCGAGAAAATTACGGGTCAACGTTTCGAAGACTACGTCGCGGAGAACTTCTTCGGGCCCATCGGCATGACGACAGCAACCTATTTTCAGACCACCTCCGGGATGCTGACGAACCTGTATCACCCCGACGGCAAAACTCCCTATCCCTACTGGAACATCCTCTATCGTCCTGCCGGCGCGATCAACGCCTCTGCCAAGGACATGGCGGCTTACGTGCGGTTCTATCTCAATCGCGGCACTGTAAACGGCACGCAAATCATGCCCGCAAGCTCCATTGATCGCATGGAGGTCCCCACGCGCACGTGGGCGGCAAAACAGGGATTGGAAACCGGATATGGGTTGAGCAACTACTGGAGCATCCGCGAGGGCTTCGTTTACCACGGACACGACGGAGGAGTGAATGGTGGCCTTACGGAAATGGCTTATCTGCCTGACTACGACGTCGGGTATTTCTACAGCATCAACACCGGAAACGGCGTCGCGTTTGAAGAGATCGGCAAGGCGATCCGCGCGTACGTCACGCGCGAGCTAAAGAAACCAACGCTGCCGCCTGAGACGCAGCTGCCTCGGAGCGCGACCGACTACGCAGGCTGGTACGAGCCGGACTCACCGCGCGTGGAGATGGCTCACTTTCTGGTGCGCCTGATCGGATTAGCCAGAATCCGCTTTGGCGATCGCAGACTTCTCATGACTTCTTTCGGCGAAAGAAATGAATCATTTGTGGCCGTCACTGAAACACAGTTCCGACGGTTGCCAAAGAAAGGACTGCCTGATCCCGTCGCCACGCTTGCATTGCTCGCACCCAACGATGAAGGTCGATTCATTCAGATCGGCGGTGGGACGATGAAACAGGTTCCCGCGTGGTTTGCGATTATTGAGATCGCCTTGGCGGCTTGGTTCGTGCTCGCGGTGGTTTCGATTCTTGTCTATGCGCTGTTCTGGCTGCCAGGTGGGCTCAGTAAAAAACGCCGCCGCCCGGCAGAGCGCGCCATGCGATTGTGGCCGCTCGTGGCGGTGCTGACCCTGGCAGCGGCGGTTGTTATCGTCATCTTGGCCGGTGCTGACCCGATTACTCGAATGGGGAATCTGACTGGGTGGTCGGTCGCCTTCTTCTTGGCGACCATGGCATTTCTTTTCACTACGGTCGTTAGCGCCATTGCCTTGTGGCGCGCACCCAAAGAGGGTGTCCGCACTGCAGCCCGGAGGTTTTCCGTGGGTGTTGTCCTTGCACTTTTGATCGCCGCCGGATACCTCGCCTATTGGGGGATTATCGGCCTGCGCACATGGGCCTAGGCTCAGACCGCGCCTTTGTCGCGGAGTGTTCAGTGTTCTTTCCGCAGGTCTGAGTGACTCGGGTTAACCGAGCTTGCTAGCGGGAGTCTTTCCCCAGCGAGGGCTTCAACATTACAACGGGCTGAACGTGAAGATTCACAGGGACGGTTCAACAAAGGGCTGTACCTGACCGCGAACTACACTTGGTCGCACGCCATCGACAACCTATCGTCGGCATTTTACGACGGCATCGCAGACTTTTATTCGCTTTGCTATCTGGATCTCCACAACGCCAATTTGAACAAGGGCAACGCTGACTACGATATCCGCAATCGCTTCGTGCTTAGCGGGACCTGGAATATTCCCTGGGGAAGCAACATCAGCAATTCGGTCGAGCGGCAGATCCTTGGCGGTTGGAGTTTCTCGCCCATTCTGAATATCCGCTCGGGCCTGCCGTATTCGATCTATGACGGAACCGAGATCGGCAACACAGGTCTGGGATACGGTGAGCCGTTCTATATCCCGGGCCAGCCGATTAACCAGCGGGGCGGTGCCAGCTACGCACCTGGGACGACGCGACAAAAGTGGATCCGGTGCTGGCTGGGCTAACTTCCGAGACAAGCTTGTCTCTACACAATGGACTACGAGGCGAAAAGCAAGGTCCGAGCCCTCCAGTAGGGAATCCTGGTGGTGGTGCAGCGACCTTCACCACTATCGGAATCCTCGATGGGCCGGGTCGAATTCTTGATCGCATCTGCAGTCCGCCAAAGCCGAGTAACCAGCCCTTAGACTCGACTGTCGCGTCCTTCCCGTATCGGAAAAACAAGCGGCTTAATCACTCAATCCCGCCAGCCATTCGACCGAGTTCGACGACCTTCCTTCCAAGACAATCTTCGAGTTCAGGCAGCTTGGGGAGGCATCTGCTCCACCATCATCTTCTTCATTTCCTTCGCTGTGGGTTCAGCCTTGTGCGTTCCCACCATCCAGATGTATCCGTCCGGATCGACGACAGTGCCGCAACGATCGCCCCAAAACATGTCCATCACTGGTCCTTGCACCGTAGCTCCCTGGCTCACCGCCCTGGCGACCACTTTGTCCGCATTTTCCACGTATAGATATAAACTCGCGGGCGAACCACCGAGACTCTTCGCGTTACGCATACCCATCGCAGGATTTTCCGGACCCAACATGACCGTTGTGCCACGCAGGGTCAGCACGGCATGAATGGGCTTGCCATCGGGACCTTTCATTATGCTGCGCTTGGCAAAGCCAAAAGCCTTTTGATAAAAGTTTGCAGCTGCCGTTACGTCAGAAACCGTAAGGGCCGCTGATACGGCGCTAAATTGTTTCTTGTTGAGAGGATCAATCTTCTTAGCCACTTGGACTCCCTTCACGAGCAGCATATTCTAGCAGAGGCGTTTGCCGGAGAGGATGAACTGAGCCAGCGGCCGCGATCGTCGGCCAGCCCAGCCAGCGAAGTCAGCAGGACTATCACGAGCTTGACCGATGCGGCGATCAATGAGACGGCCGATGATGGCTTGCCCCCGGTCTCTGCGTGGAACTATCCTCTTCAGATCCTGCCGCGCGTCAGCTTGAGCGCGTCCAGCGAAAGGAGCAAAACATGTCCCGCTCTTCCTTGCTTCAATTGACCAGGACTACGTCGCTTATGTGCGTAGAATTGCTGTTGACCTGCGTCGGCGGCGCGCAGAACTATGTTGCCCCCAGCGCGCCACAGATCGGATCGGCCAACACCGTAACCGCTAATGCCACCGTACCCCGACCGAGCACGACTCCCTGCACGGTTCAACTCTTTCAGAACTTGGATTTCTCAGACTTCAACCTCAAGTATTTCAGCTACACGCCTCCAGCGGGCTGCCCAGGTCCGTGGGCGGCGGTGGTGATTGAAGCCGACTGGTCGGTGGATGCAGGCCGCCAGTTCGATCGCACGGCCGAGATATGGATTGGCGGCGCGAACGTTTACTTCGGAACAACAGCTGAGCCGTCCCACAACGTCCAGCGCACTTGGCACACCGAGAGCAACCTGACTGACTACAGCCCGCTGTTTAGCATTCCACAGGCGGGCCGGGTCGATCTCGGCAATTTGGTCAACAGCACGTACACCAGCCATATTCATGGCAGCGCGGCCATCCAGTTCTATCCTTTAGGGCACGGACAAAAACCGCCGGCCACTGCCGACGTGGTGCTGCCAATGTCGGCTGGGCCCACGGGTGGAACCGTAACCCTGAACACACCCAGCGACCAGCTTACGCAGACCTTCGCCCTGCCAGCCAATACGGAAAGAGCCTATCTCGACGTCTTCGCCCAGAGCCAGAGCAACGATGAGTTCTGGTACACTTGCGCCCCCAACGATGTGGCTGGCGAGTTGTTTAACTGCGGCAACACCGGATTCCGCGAAGCCGAGGTCAGCATTGACGGCGAGGCCGCCGGTGTCGCTCCGGTCTATCCTTGGATTTACACAGGAGGCATTGATCCTTACCTGTGGCGACCGATCCCGGGCGTGCATACGCTCAACTTCGAGCCCTATCGTGTAGACCTCACTCCGTTCGCGGGCATGCTCAGCAATGGCCAGTCGCACAACGTGGCAGTCAGTGTCTATAACGCTGACCAGTACTTCTCGGTAACCGCGACACTACTGCTATACCTTGATGCCGACTCTAACCAGGTGACCGGAGCTATTACCAAGAGCACCGTAGGACAACCCAATCCAGTTGTGAGGGAGAACATCCAGAACAACGGGACGTATGCCTTTGGCACAGTTTCGGTCACTTCTTCGCGCGGAATCACTATAGAGGGCTACGTCCAGACCTCGCACGGCAAGGTGGACACCAAGGTCAGCCAGAGCATCGAATTCTCCAATTGGCAAAAGTACAACGTTGCTCTGGATGGCTCCGTATATGATCAGTCCGTCAAAGAGATCACCTCCATCGCTTCCGCCACCACGACCAAGGCCAGCGGAAACACGACGAACAGCTACAACCTTTATTACTGGCCGCTCAACTTGAGCTATGCCTTCACCGCCAACCCGGATGGTTCTTATCAGCAGACCACTTCGTCGCAACAGTCCTCTCAGAAGGGAGAGCTGACCACCCTGAATGGCTTCCCGATCTACTTCAGCACGTTTTCTGACTCGGTAGCGCCCACCGATACCTTAAAGGTCGATGCCTTGGGCAACGCCACCACGTCGGGGCAGGCGAATTCGGAGAATTATCAGTATCACGACTCCACTGGCGGCTGCTGGAACGAAACCGTCAAAGCTGCAGCTGGCGTGCTGACGTCAGTCAAAGGAGGCAAATGCCGGAAAGAGTAAGAAGTTCAGGAAGTGACGTGTAGAGCGGGACTTCAGTCCTCTTGAACCGTCTGCAGCATCTTCAGCGTGAGCCGCTGGGGTCTACTATCTCAGCGGCTCACATGGCATTAGCACCGGTTATCCGGTAGTTATCCATGCTGGGAAGCCCGGATCGGTAGCGAGGAGTCGGCAAGGGGTCGCAGGTCAACGACGAACGCTACCTCCTGGGCTTACAGCCTTAGTCTGTAAATGCAGATTCGGCTTCCGGATAGCTCAACCGCGAAGACTGTGGCAAACCGTCAAGTTAGGCAAACCAGCCTTGCTTGTCCGAGAAACGATCTAAGCTAACGCAATGCAAGTTTACTCCGCGTCTTGTACTGCGCCGCGCACTTATCGCCGCCTGTCTCGCGTTGTCCATCTCGGCCGCGGCGCACGCTCAAGCTCCCGCTGGAACGAAACCCACCGCGCAAGTCCAGACACTCAAATTCACTGTGCGTTCCACGATGCTACTTGCTGAAAGCGGCTATAGCAGCTCGGCAAGGAAGTAACCAGCCGATGGCGGCGCACTCTGCGCCTTGCAGACGGCCGAATCCGCCGAGATGAAAGGGACAGTAGTTATTGCCCGGTAAGACCGCACTTCAATACTCTCGGGACGATTGGAAGGTGCGGCACCGTCAGGTGATCTTGGTCTCAAGCTCTTCCCAGCGGAAGTAGAGCTGATCGACTCGTTTCTGCGCCGCGCGTAGTTCGGTTTGGGCGGCGATCAGTCGTCCTGCGTCACTGGCGATGGCAGGATCCGCGTAGGCGGCGCGCGCGGCCTTAAGCTGTTCTTCGGCTTCTGCGATGCGCTGCTCGAGCGTTGCGTACTCGCGGGCTTCCAGGTAGGAGAGCTTCTTCTTTGCTATACCAGTTGTCGCTGCTGAATTGCCTGCAGTCGGCTTCACCGTCAAGCGGTTTTGCTGATGGCTTGCAGGCGCTTTCGCGCTCCTGTTGCCAGACTTCCCACTGCGAGTAGTCGGCAAAGCGGCCTGCGCCGCCGAAGCCGTCGAGTCCGACAACAGTGGTCGAAACGCGGTCGAGCAGGTAGCGGTCGTGCGTCACTAACACGAGCGCTCCGCGAAATTCAAGCAAACTCTCTTCCAACACCTCGAGCGCGGGGATATCGAGGTCGTTGGTGGGTTCGTCGAGCAGCAGCACGTCAGCTGGCTGCAGCAGGAGCCCGGCAATCAGCACGCGGGCGCGTTCGCCTCCTGATAGGCGGCCGACCGGTTGATTGAGCTGCTCGCCGGCGAACAGGAAACGGGCGGCCCATGAGGCAACGTGGATCACGCGCCCCTGGTAGATCACAGAATCGCTGTCAGGCGCGAGCGCGCGGCGCAGTGTCACGTCAGGATCGAGCAAGCGGTTCTGATCGAAATGGACTACGCGCAGCAAATCGGCGGTTCGGACCTCGCCCACCGACGGCAATAACTCTCGCGAGAACAGCCGTAGCAAAGTGGTCTTGCCGCTGCCGTTGGGGCCGACAAGACCAACACGCATGCCGGCGGTAAGGACGAAGTCTAGATCTTCGAAGAGTGTTCGGCCGCCGTTATCGAAAGCGACATGATCCAACTCGATCAGCCGCCGGGTCTTGCGGTCAGTGGCGGAAAAATCGATACCGGCGGCGGCGGTGCGAGTGCGCGCGGTCAAGTCCGCCAGTTCGCCAATGAGTTGCTGCGCTTTGTCGATGCGAGCCTTGGACTTAGATGTACGTGCCTTGGGTCCGCGACGCAACCATTCGATTTCGCGGTGCACTCGATTTTCCAGCGCCTCCTGGTGTTTGGCTTGGGCGTGAAGGACGGCTTCTTTTTCCTCCAGAAGCTTGCTGTAGTTGCCGGTGACGCGCAGGAGTCCTTCCGGATACGCGCGGTTCACTTCGACCATGACAGTCGCGACATTCTCCAGAAAGTATCGGTCGTGGCTGACGACAACAGAGGCGAAAGACGCGGATTGGAGAAGCCCCTCCAGCCATTCGATGGCGGCCAGGTCGAGATGGTTCGTGGGCTCGTCCAATAGCAGGATGTCAGGTTGTTGTACCAGTGCTTCGGCGATAGCGAGCCGCTTGCGCCATCCGCCGGAGAGTGACTCCGCTTCAACCTCAAGATCCTCGAAGCCTGCGCGCCCGAGCGTCTCAGCAAAGCGAGCCTGCCTCTCGTCTGGAGGAACGGCGGAGCGCTCGAGAGCGGCCTCGATCACGAAGCGTACCGTCTGGCCGCCGGCGAACTGCGATTCCTGCTGCACGTGGCTGAGACGGGCGCGCCTGCGCAACGCGACTTCTCCACCATCGGGCTCGACGGCGCCGGAGAGAATTTGCAGAAGCGTCGATTTGCCGCAGCCGTTGGGCCCAATCAGTCCGATGCGGTCCCCTTCGGCGATGGTGAAGGCGATGTTCCGAAAGAGCGGCGTGGCCCCGTAGGTCTTAGAGATCCCTTGTGCGTTTAGAATCGGCGGCACGGCGTACAGCTCTCTTTTGGCGGTAATGTGAGCGAACAACCAATGCAATCCAGTTCCAGCTTTCGCATAACTCAGGGTTGCCGGTCAGCTACCAGTTGATTTTTCTCGAGTAATCCCGAGCAGGAAAGCGTCGTTAGAACGGTTTGCAACGAAGTCAAGGTGTTTCCCAGTCGAGGCTGTATACGTCCTGGGTACCGGCGTCGCGCAGCAGCAGAGGAGAATCGTCAGGGGCCAAGGCCAAGGCCCCCCGGTATCGGCCGGTGGTTTTGAAGTTGTTCAGGTCGACCACATGCTCTGTCGCATGGTCACTGGTTCGAATTCGCAATACGGCGCCTTTGCCACCTTGGTCCAAAACGTATATGTACCTGCCGCTTTGGGACCAGTTCAGCCAGCCGAAGCTGCCTTGCGCGAGTTCGTTCCACTCTTCGGTCTGTAGATCAAAGAGAAGAAGACGCGCCGAATCGCCCGAGAGAGCACAAATGTAGCGTCCATCCGGCGACCATCGCGGGGAAAACAGGCCTTCCGACCCGGGCACAGTGGAAACCTTGCGGGTCGCCAAATCGAGAACACGAATCACCGAACCAGTATCGGTAGAGTTGCCAGCGAAGACGATTTTGCTGCCATCCGGCGACCAGTTCGGGTCTACTTGCTGACTCGGATCGTCAGGCATCAGTTCGCGCGGATCCCCGCCCTCTGGCGAGATCTCGTAGATTCTTGCCGGCTTCGAGTTCCGCTCGAACTCAAAAAAGATGATCCGCTTCCCGTCGGGAGACCAGCGAGGCAGCATGGGATACATAGGGGAATAGGTGAGTTGCAGCCTCTCACTGCCGTCCACCCTGCTTCGCCACAGCGTTCCCTCAGGATACGAAATGTAAGCAATCCACTCCCCATTCTTCGAGAAGTCGGCATACTCCGCCGAGATGCCCCCGAGAACCGGCGTAAATTGGCCATACTTCACGTCGTAACGCATCAGTTCTCCGCGATACACCTGTCCCACGACATAAAGCTTCTTGCCATCTCTACCAGGAATCGGCGTAGACAACGACATGGGGCTGGAAGTCAATTGGATCGGCTTTGGCTCGGAGCGTAGGAAACGGGGTTTCGCAAGAGCCCAGATCTGACGGTTGGATTGAAAGAGAAAATACTCGCCGTCCGCCGTCCACCGCCCGCAGCATTCGTCCGGCGGGTTGTGCCAGCCCGCCAACAGGCGATGGAGGTTCTTCCCATTTGCTGTGACCTCCCACAATTCGTGTTGACCTACCGTTTTGGAAGCATCGATCCGTAGTCGCTGCCCGTCGGGCGACCACACCACCGAGTTTATGTCGCCCTTTACAGAGCACAGCTCGCGGGACCCTGTCCCGTCTGCCTCAGCGAGAAACAATTCGTTCAGCTTTGTATAAGCCAGCAACTTGCCGTCCGGCGACCAGGCGCCCGTCTCTCCCACGACATCCGATAACCGGCGCTTGGAGGCTGCCGTGACAGGCATTCTCCAAAGCGGGCCGCTGGGGGGAACTCCCTGGCCATCTACAACAAGAAAGTCAGACCCATCAGGTGACAGCGCGATGGGAACTGCCCGGGTAGAAAGCATCGGAATGGTTCTTGGCTCCCCGCCAGAGGCAGGCAGCTCGGCGCCACCTTGGAAGGGGAAGGTTCCTAGGCCGAGGTAGAGCCTAGAACCGTCAGTTCCAAGCAGCGATTTCGGCTGGCCGTCGCGTGTGAGCTGAACGTAGTTGGAAACCCTAGGGATTGATGCAGGCCGCGCCCACATGTATCCGACTGCCACGGCGGCGGCAATCACAACCAGGGCGGCCGTCCCGAGTGCCGCGCCTCGGAGAAAACGTCTGTCGATACGGTGCAGGCGAGCGGAAGCGGCTGATGGCGCTCCTGAATCCGACAGAGCCTCCAATGCGAAGCCCAGGTCGGATGCCGACTGAAATCGTTGCTCCGGGTTCTTTTCGAGGCAACGATGCACCACTCTTTGCAGGCCCAAGGGCATGCTCGGCACAAGCTCTGAGATGGGCTGCGGCTCTTCGTTGAGGATGGCGCTAATCAGGTCTGCCGAGGTCTGCTTCTGGAAGGTGCGTTTTCCCGTCACCATCTCGCGCAGGATTGCGCCGAAACTGAAAATGTCGGAGCGATGGTCGACCGAGTGTCCACGAACTTGCTCTGGAGACATGTAGCCCAGAGTTCCCTGTACAACCCCAGGCGTGGTCTGCTGCGTAGCCTCATGCGGTGAGCCCGATGGCGCTGCATCCAATTCCATTACTTTGGCCAAGCCGAAATCGAGAATCTTGAGCCGTTCATCCTTGGTAATGAATAAGTTCTCTGGCTTAAGGTCGCGATGGACTATGCCCTTGTCATGTGCTGCGGCCAGTCCGTGCGCAATCTGTACTCCGTATTCGATTGTCTTGCGCAACGACAGCGTGCCGCGGTCAAGCCGCTCGCGGAGAGTCTCTCCTTCAAGCAACTCGGATACCAAATAAGGCGTACCTTCACATGCTCCAAGCTGATACACCGCAAGGATATTCGGATGGTTCAGCGCTGCCGCGGCTCGGGCCTCCTGTTCGAAACGGTGCAAACGGTCGGCGTCGGAGGCAAAGAATTCGGGAAGGACCTTAATTGCGATGTCGCGATCGAGTTGAGCGTCACGCGCCCGGTACACCTCACCCATACCGCCCGCGCCAACGGCGGAGACGATCTCGTACGAGCCAAGTTGTACACCGGGACCCAGTTTCAAGGATGAACTGAGTATACATGGCGATATTTGGGTGGCAACAATTACAATTAGCATTCTCTTGGGCCATCAGGAGATGGCCGTGGTGGGGACTTGACTGGAGGTTGGTCGGCGATTCTGAAGTTGGTCGGAAACTGGCTCCGAGGAAATCGGAATCGCGACAGAAGCTCCGTGCCGCCACATTTCCACCAACCAGACTTGTGGCCCGTTAAGGTTCACCTCCACGAGTAAGGTTCTTCTGCGCCTTGCAGCGGGCCGAATCCGTCGAGATGAAAGGGACAGTAGTTATTTCCCGGTAAGACCGCACTTCAATACTCTCGGGACGATTGGAAGGTGCGGCGCCGTCATGTGATCTTGGTCTCAAGCTCTTCCCAGCGGCACACCATTTTCACGGGAGGACCATACGACTCCTGCATAACCGTTCCGCTGAACACATACGGCCTCAAAGGAGCAAGTTCGGAGTCGAAGAGACCTGGGCCCGGTACGGGACGACCGTAACTCAGGAACAGATGAAGACCTAGAGGACCGAAGCAAGTCCCGGCATTCGCCTTCAGGCCGGACGGCGGCTTCGAGTTTGAAACAGCAGTGCGCAATGAATCGTCAACTACGACACGCGGTCCTCCCAGTCGACCCAATCGACCGAATGGCTTGCCAGATACGCATTCACCGCTTCGCCGACCGTTGAGAAGAAGGTTCGCTCGCCAAAATGTGCGAGGAGCCCGAAGCGCTTGAGCTTGTCCTTGACCGGATCTTTCATCTCGGCAAAGTACAACTCAATACCGGAGCCGTGAAGTATATCGGCTAATTCGCATACTGCATCGGCGGCAGTGACATCGACACTTGTGACCGGCTCCGCCGCGATCACGAGCCAGCGGACTGGCGTCGGTGAGGTTGCAACGGCTTGCAAAGTGCGTTCGTTGAACAGTTCGGCGTTAGCAAAGAAGAGGGGTGCGTCCCAACGAAATAGTACGAGGCCCGGAATCAATCGCGCATCCGGGTAGCGCGTGATGTCGTGGTAGCCCTTCACGTTTTCGACCCGGCCGAGCACTGCTGAATGCGGACGCCACCCGTCCCATAGAAACTCAATCACAGCTATTACGATAGCTAGCCCGATGCCCGGAATGGCGCCAAGCACGGCCACACCTGCGAAGCAGACCATCGAAAGCCAGAACTCCCAACGCTGTATCCGGTAAATACGGCGTAGATCGGAGACTTCGACCAACCCTATGGCGGAGGCGATAACGACGGCCGCTAGAGCGGTATTGGGTAGGTGCCGTAGCAGGTTGGGTGCGAACACCAACAACAACGCGATCATAATTGCACCCACTATCCCGGTTAGTTGGCTTTTCGCGCCCGCTGCTTCGGCCACAGGTGTGCGAGATGAACTGCTGCTGACCGGGAATCCTTGAAAGAAGGCGGTGGCGAGGTTGGCGATGCCGAGCCCCACCATTTCTTGGTTGGGGTCAACCGGGATGCGAAGACGCGCCGCGTAGGTCCTGGAAAGCACGCTCGTATCAGCGAACGACACCAGGGCGACCGCAATTCCACCCATCAATAGGGTCTTAAGATCATCGACGTGGACAAGGGGAATGCGCGGCGAAGGCAATCCCCGGGGCAGGGCACCGAGAACAGACACCCCAGCAGTTTTAGAGAGGTTGAAGACAGCAACCGCAACAGTTGCCGCGATCACCGCAATCAGGATTCCTGGGATCCGCGGCCATCGCTTCAGAAACAAGATCAGAGCGAGCGTGCTGACGCCAATTGCAAGCGTCACGACGTTGGTGCTTCCGGCGAGTACCTTGTCCAAGATTCCCCATGTTTGGCGGAGAGGTCCGTTTGCAGTGACAGAGAAACCGAAGAGCTTAGGGACTTGGCTCAGGAGCACGCTCAGTGCGATGCCGTTCATGTACCCATAGCGAATTGGTTTCGAGAGCAGTTCGGTAATGAAACCTAGGCGTGCGAGTCCTGCGACAACGCACAACAGACCAGAGATAATCGCCATCATTCCGGCAAGGGCGACCGCGCGCTGAGGTTGGCCCGCAGAAAGCGGCACCACGACGGTCAGGATCAATGCAGCGAGCGCCGAGTCCGGGCCCAGTACCAGAATGCGGCTTGGCCCAAACACTGCATATGCGATTAGCGGCACAATCGTCGCATACAGGCCGTTGATACCTGGGAGCCCTGATGCCTCGGCGTAGGCGATCCCAACCGGCACCAGCATAGTTGTTATTACCAGACCCGCCACGAGATCGTAGCGCAGCCAAGCGGACTCGTAGCGACGCAGAGTGCTAAACCCGGGAACCCAGCGGATCCAACCGGATCGATTTGCCTGCATCCTATGTGTTGCGACGCGACCTGACTCTTTGTTCACAGCGGAGGATGATTCCTTCATGCCTGTCCGCACCTGTCGACCAGGGCCGGGCAGACTGCGCTGAACCTGCCGCTTAGACGCCCCACGAATAAACTTCGGCAAACCACAGGAAACAACGTACCCCTAACCGCCGGCGCCTTGATCCTAAACTTCGTACTCATCTAGTTGGCTTCAAGCTCTGGATATACACGGAGCCCTTGCGGCGCTGTATAACTCTGAGTCAGGCACGTGAGGCCGGCACTCCCACCCGTCCAGCGATCGCCTCGCTGGTCATTGACCCTGGATCGACTTCTGGCCCGCCTCGCCATGAGTCCGTATTTGCTCCCCAGAGCCGCTCTGACGGCGGCAGGCCGCCCACCGTAGGGCGGCTGCGAGCCGTGGTCAGGATTACGTACTAAATGGCGATTTTGCGACAGCTATCTCTCGAAACTGCACCGGCGCCGGACGCCGTACCTATGTAGCACCCCGCGTTCATCTATGGCCGGTGCTTCGAGGTCAACTATCGGAGCGCTAAGTACCGCCACACCGAACCGTGATAGCGGCGCTGAAAAGGTTTGGTGATGTGCGCCCGACCTGAACAACTTGAGACCTGCTGCCTACCGCGCCGCGTCACTCGTACGGCGCTCCTCGAGCTGCTCGACCACGTACTCGAGATCGGGGTAGCCGAGGCCAAAGCTCCGGGTGAACCAGTTTCCACCGCGCTCGGCAATCATCTTGCCGTCAGCGATAACCTCGAACTGACCGGTCTTCCCAGGCGTAATGACGGCTTCAATGCCGAGACGCTTCTTGATGAGGGTCGCGAGACTCGTGACCTTGGCTTTGTTGTTCTGTCACGCCGGGCAGTGAACGATCTCGATCTTCATCGTTTCTCCAATCTGCTTGGTGTAGCCGCTAGTTGACCATGGTTCGTTGCGCCATCGGGGGCGTCCTATGCGAGTTTGCCACTGGAAGCCGCATCACGTTTCAGGAGCAATATGGTGACATCATCGTCGTTGAATTTTGGGTCTACTAACGACTTGACAAGAGACATTCTTCTTCCCGAACTGTCCGATAAGGCGTTACGCAAACGCTCTTCAGGATTTCCTCCCGGAATTGAGTCGGTCAATCCGTCTGTGAAAAGGAGAAGGGCGCCACCAGGAAGGAGAACGGCTGTATGAGCTTCATATATTGTTTCGGGAAATAATCCAAGCGGCATGCCAGTAGCTTCCAGCGCTGTCATTGATCCGGAGCCTAACACAATCGGGGCGTCGTGGCCGGCATTCACATAGGTCAATTCTCCGGAATCGCGGTTCAGCACGATGAACACTGCCGTCGCGAACCGATCAGTCGGGGGGTATCGGCTGAGGTGCTTGTTAATCTGCCGGGCCAGCACCAGAGGATCCGCTTCAACACTCGCAATGCTCCTAACCAGGGCCTGTATGTTGGCCGCCAGCAGCGCCGCCGGCATTCCTTTCCCGGACACATCCGCTATAGCAAACAGCGTTTGGTTGCCCGAAACCTCGATGACGTCAAAGTAGTCGCCGCCCACGGCACGGAAGGGCTTATAGAATGTCTCCACCTCGTAGCCTGGCAACGCGTCTGGGTTCTCAGGATGGAGCGTCTGCTGGATCTGTCGAGCGGCAATCTGGTCGGCTTCCAGTTGCGTCTTGCGGACAAATTCCGAAGTCAGCATTCCGTTCATCAGCCCGGCGCCGAGGATATAGAGTAGCCACACTCCTACGTAAAGAAGGGGCCCTTTCGGCCACATCGCAGGCCAAACTAAGGACCGTGCCCAGAGGGCATAGAAGGCATATCCCTGAATCAAAATACCGGCCCACGTGATCAGGCGTTTGTACGTAGGCATCTCGCGGGTCCAGTCATAATAGGCATACCGGAGCGCCCGGCGAAAAGCGCTGGCGGATTTATCGAGCCTTATCTGCAGGACGCGAAAAGCAACCCAACCTAAAAGCAGCACCACGGCAACAACTCGCGCGATTGTCCAGATAACAACCAGCACGTGGTGCATCTGCAATCCTTCCTCGCGCAATGACTGGGTTCGGCGGGCATCTACGTCGAATTGCTTCGATTCTAGTCTCTCAGACACCCAGCCATCTCAACGAGCACTGCGAAGTTGGTGGTTGTCGCAATCAGGCCATTCCGTTGCGCCGGGCTAAACCGGTGTGAAGCAGGGGAGGAAGAATCCCTACGAGAAAGGAGTAGCAATCCACTCGGCCCCGAGTCTTGCGTTGTGGTACCGCGAGGGTCACGGCGAAGCTCCGGGTATAGACCGTGACGCTTCATCTGCCAAGGTGCTGGTTGGAAAACAGTACGACGGGTGGTGGAAGGTGGGGATCCGTACAGGTGAGTGGTTCCAGCGGATGATGAAAATCCTTTGACGGCGTCGCTAACAAACGAGACGGGTATACTATGGCGCGGCTTTCAAGGTCGAAAAGAAATTCCGGTAGAGTTAGTCCCATGATCTCAGAGGCCCGATCACCGCAACCAGTTTCACCAGACGAGGCTGTCCAACTCGCCCGAGGTCTCTACGGATTGGAAGTGAGCGCCAGTTCTCTGCCGGGGGAATATGACAGCAACTTCCATCTCATCACCGCCGATGGCCGCGCTTTTGTTCTGAAAGTGATGCACTCAAGTCGAGACCGCGCACTCATTGACATGCAATGTGCGGCACTGACACACCTTGCACAGCACGTCCCCGACCTGGCGCTGCCGAAGGTTCAGTTGACACGCTTAGGTGAGACATTTGCGAAGGCGTCTTTACGCAACGGGGACGAGCGCTTTGTGTGGCTCCTTGGCTTTCTTCCGGGACGGGTTCTGGCCGAGGTGCGCCCACACACGCCCGAGTTGCTTCGCAGTTTAGGCCGCCTGCTCGGCCAGATTGACCTTGCCCTTCAGGATTTCTCCCACCCCGCGGCCACACGCGCGCTGAAATGGGATTTAGCGCAGGCCGAGTGGATTCGCGAATACATCTTCCATATCGAAGATCCGTCGCGCCGGGCGATGGTTGAACAAGTCCTCGAGCGGTATGAATCGGAAGTCGTCCCCCAGCTTCCGACACTTCGAAAAAGCGCGATCTACGGCGATGCGAATGATTACAACGTTCTGGTTAACAGTCCAAGCGTGCCATCACGCGAAGTAGTTAGCGTCATTGATTTCGGTGACATGCACCACGGGCTTGTCGTTGCCGAACCAGCCGTCGCAGCTGCTTATGCCCTCCTCGGCAAGAGTGACCCGCTGCCGACGGCGGCCTCGCTGGTAGAAGGGTTTCACGGCGTGTTTCCTCTCGAGGAAGCCGAGCTGTCGGTGTTGTTTCCGCTGATCTGCATCCGCCTTGCAGTCAGCGTCGTGAACTCGGCTCAGCGGAAGACGCTTGTTCCTGATGATCCTTATGTCATCGTCTCCGAAGCTCCGGCATGGGAAGCGCTCGCCCGCCTTGCCGAGATTCACCCGCGCTTTGCGCATTACACGTTTCGGAAGACTTGTGGTTTGCCGCCGGTGCCGAAAGGACAACATTGGCAGCAATCGTTGGCAAGTTATGGAAAAAGTGCAGGGTCCGTTGTGGACCTGGATTTGCGCACTGCGCGGTGTGTTGTATTCGATCTGAGCGTCGCCAGCACATTCCTGGGGGCAGATCCGCAACGCGCGGAAACGCCTGCCCTGAAAGTGGCCATCGAGCGCGAATTGCAGATCGCCCACGCTTCCGTAGGTGTTGGCCGGTATGATGAGCCTCGCCTCCTGTACACATCACCTCTGTTCGGGGAAAACGAGAGCCCAGTGGACGAGCGCCGCACCGTGCATTTGGGGATAGATCTTTTCCTTGAAGCTGCCTCCAACGTTCGGGCGCCGCTGGGCGGCACGGTGCACACAATTGCCGACAACGCAGCTCCGCTCGACTACGGGCCAGTCGTTATTTTGAGACATCTGACTGACGATGCCGTGGAGTTCTTCACTCTCTACGGCCACCTGTCGAAGGAAAGCATCGCAAAGCTCTTCATCGGCCAGCCTGTCCGCAAGGGCCAGGCCTTCGCCAAGATCGGCACGGTCGCTGAAAACGGAGGGTGGCCGCCTCATTTGCACTTCCAGATCATTGCGGACTTACTGGAGTTAAATGAGAAGTTTCCTGGTGTGGCTCGTGCGTCTGAGCGCACGATTTGGACGGACCTATGCCCAGACCCCAATCTGCTGCTTGGTATTCCTAGTGGAGCGTTTCCCTCCCCATGAGCCGAGTTTGACCGACACCCTGTTGGAAAGACGTTCACTGATGGGGCGTAATCTCAGCATTTCCTACCAGTGTCCGTTGAAGATCGTGCGCGGGTGGCGGCAGTACCTATACGACGATGTGGGCCGGGCCTATTTGGACGTCTACAACAATGTGCCACTGGTAGGTCACAGTCACCCCAAGGTTGTGGATGCCGTGAGCAAGCAGTTGGGCCTCCTCAATACCAATACCCGTTATCTGCATGACAACGTCGTTCGTTACGCAAAACGGCTTACGCAGAGACTGCCCGCGCCACTCCAGGTTTGTTATTTCGTGAATTCTGGGAGCGAGGCGAACGAGCTTGCCCTCCGTCTCGCGCGGGCACACACGAAGTTCGATGACGTCATCGTTCTAGAGCATGCCTATCACGGTCACACCAACACGCTGATCGACGTCAGCCCCTATAAGTTTGATGGCCCCGGTGGTAGGGGCCGCAAACCTTGGGTTCACGTGGCGCCGATTGCCGACGACTACCGCGGCATTTACCAAAGGGGAGAACTCGACCTCGGCGCCAAGTATGCCAGCCACGTCGGAGAGATTCTGGATCGCCTCCAGGTCGAAGGCCGGGGAGCCGCCTCATTCATCGCGGAAACGATGCCCAGCGTGGGAGGGCAGATCGTCTTTCCACCCGCGTACCTCGCAGAAGTCTATCGTCATGTTCGCGCTGCGGGCGGTGTGTGTATTGCGGACGAGGTGCAAGTTGGTTTCGGGCGACTCGGCACTCATTTCTGGGGCTTTGAAACGCAAAGTGTCGTTCCCGACATCGTGGTGCTCGGCAAGCCCATCGGAAATGCTTTCCCACTGGCCGCGGTGATCACCACACCGGAGATTGCCGCCTCCTTCGATAACGGCATGGAGTTTTTTAGCACATTTGGTGGCAATCCCGTGTCATGCGCCGCAGGCCTGGCGGTGCTGGACGTACTCGAAGAAGAGCAGTTACAACAGAATGCTCTTCGCGTTGGCAACGGCTTGCTCTGCAGGCTGGAGCGGCTTCGAGAGCGGCACCCACTGATTGGCGATATCCGTGGCTCCGGGCTCTTTCTCGGTTTGGATCTGGTGCGGGACCGCGCAACGCGTGACGCGGCGACCGAGCAAGCTTCGTATGTCTGCAACCGTCTTCGAGAACGCGGAATACTTACGGGGACGGATGGTCCGTTTCACAACGTAATCAAGCTTCGCCCTCCGTTGATATTCTCCGACGCTGACGCTGACTTGTTCGTCACGACCCTCGAGGCGATCTTCGACGAGGACCCAGCTCAACCAGGCACAATTTAGCCAATGGTAACGAAGACGCGATCCACCACCGTCGGGCTATGCAGTTTCCTGTCTACTTTCTGGGCGAACTGCAGAGCGGGGGTGCCAAAGAGGGAAGGAGGGCAGGTACGTCATGCGCGCGGGCTCGGGGCGTCCGCGGCATCGGATTGAAACGTCGATACCGCTTTCGTGTGGTGGCGGCCCCATTCCGCTAGTACTGTCCGTAGCGGCCGCGGACCGAGTCGAACAGTTTCTGGGAGTCATAGCCCACGCCGTCCTTGAAGACGATCTCGACCTTCTCCACATCGTCAACCTGGTTTGCTGGATTGCCTTTGATCACCACCAGGTCCGCGTTCTTGCCGGGTGCGATTGAGCCAATCTGGTCTTGCCTACCCATGTAGGTTGCGCCGTTCAGCGTTGCGATCTTGACCGCTTCCACTGGAGTGAAACCCGCTTCGACCAGCAACTCAATCTCGCGTTGATCGCTGAATCCCGGCAGAGTGCCACCGTTGCCGGTCGGGTCGGGACCCGCGAGCAGCAACCCGCCAGCCTGCACGAACGCGTGCTCCAGTTGCATGTCGCGCTGGAACATCTCGGCGGAATTGCCCGCCAGCGAAACGGCGCGCCGGTTCCGTGCATATAGAAACGCCGTGCGCGCTTCTGGCGACATGGCGTCGAGCATGTCGGGCCGCAGCGGTGGGCGTCCCGGCACCGAGTGCTCAAAGACCGGCAGCGTCGAGGTTATTGCTACGTGGGCTTTGACCAATGTCGCAATCAGGTCTTTGGCCTCAGGCGAGTCAGGGGCCATCTTTTCCATCGTCGGCTTGCCGCCGCTCTTGGGACACTGGTCGGGCTGCTTGCCGGGATCGAGCTGCGTATTCACGAAGAAACCGTGCTCAAGATCGTCGATGCCGAGCCCCGCAGCCTCGGGATACGTTACCGAGCAGAGGTGGCCCGTAACCTTAATGCCGCGCTTGTGCGCTTCTTCGATGGCGGCCTTGAGCTGGTCGCGAGTGATGTCCATGTATGCCTTGAACGAGGTGACGCCCTGGTCGGCCCAGTAGTCCACCAGCCGGCGCGCATCTTCGGGACTGGCGAGCTGGTGCATCTGCATGAAAAGGTAAGGATTCGGTCCTTCCAGATAAGGCCCAGTGACATCGATGTGCGGACCCGGGACCAGGCCAGAGTCGATCATCTTCTTGAGGTTGAGGTCGGCGTAGGTTTCGACGCTTCCGGTCGTGCGCATGGTGGTGACGCCCGCCGCGAGATACATGCGGGGCGAGGAGAAGGTCATCTGCGGCAACAGCAGCGGTGCTTCCCAGTCACCATTCCCTTCCAAGTCGGGGCGCGCAATGTGATACAGGTGGTTGTGCATTCCCACGATGCCCGGCATCACGGTGTATCCGCGAAGGTCGAGCGCTGTTACGCCGTTGCTCGAAAGGAGGTCTGCGCCGGGCTGAACAGCGACGATCTTGCCGCCTTCGATCACCACGTTTTGATCGTCCGCTGCCGGCTTGCCCGTGCCATCGATCACGCGCACATGCGCCAACACCACTCGCGGCGAATTCACCCGAACGTACTTCTGTGTGAGCGGCGAGAGTGTGACGGGAGACTGTGCATTCAGGGCAACGGCGGACAAAACCAGCGGAACCAAGAACATAAGCGAGCGGCAACGATTCATGGCGTCTCCCGATGTTCACGACATTGTACTGGTTTAGCCATTGCGGCCGGCTGCTCATCCCAGACTGGAACGCAAGCTCTGCAACTCTGGGCGGAAGACGTTCAGTTCGGATCGCCTACGAGTTGGCGATTTTCACGCCAGTTACCGCGACGCGTCAGACACCTCTACAAAGTGTGAACCAGTCGAGAAGTAGAATTCAGCCTCACAGTCGCCGTTCGACGTACGACTATTCAAGGCGACGAACAAGCAGTCGCTCGCGATCACCACATCTCCTCCAACCGGACTTCTGGATAACGATCAACTTTCAGCTACGAATTAGGTTCGTTCGCTGTCAGGACCGAGAGGATTCACGCCAGCGACCTTGTCAGTCGAACTCTCCTGCTCGTTTCCGGGACATGCATGCCGCCGCAAGGCAAGGCCATGCCATGGCAGGCGCTGGTGTCTACGAGAGACGCCTCCTACATCGAAATCCGCCGCGTCTGGTTTTGATGAACCACAAGGTTTATTGCTTGTCGTACACGTCCGTGCTTGTGAACTTCTTACCCTGGGCATCGGTTCCGCTTGAGGTCACCGTTCGGCTCTTGCCGTCGTCGGATACGACAATCCTACCGGTAGTCGTAATCTTCGTGCCGTTTTTTACGGTGAAATCCAACTCATGAATGCCCTTTCTTGTGTACGAGCGCGAGTCTGAATTGGCGTCGCCCGCGACGGGATAGTATTTGCCGTCGAACTTGCCCGTCCACTCGTTATGCGTCGGATTTCCCGTGCTGTCGGTGCCATCTATCGTGACTTTCACATCAAGGCCTGCAGGCTCGTAAACGACGTTGTTGTTCTTCGGTATCCCGGGCGCAAGTGTGGATTTGGCCTCATTCAGTTTCCAGGTGCCCATAAAAGGGTTCTGGGCAAAGCACACTCCCACTCCAATAAAAAACAGGGCCGCAGTCAGCACGATTGTTCTTGCTTTCATGTTCCCTCCTGGTTGCAGAGCAGATTCGGTGGCCTGGTTGACAACGGCCATTCTACTCTCCGAACTGTAGTAGGTCATTAATCTTCGCCTGGTTCCTCCCGCACCCTAGTCGCTGCCACTCGGCTTTCACGCGTCCTGCGATTTACCACTACGACACGCGTAGGTCACGAGGAGCGATTTTGTCTAAACTGAGATAGCAAGGACGTCATCAGCCGGTAAATTGATTCACAGGATGTTCACTCATACCATCAGTCATCCACCGCTACTCCAACCGGGACATGATTGGGAGAAGTATTTTTCACTTGACATCCCCCTTTATAGGACTTTTGGACAAACTTCAGTAAGGAGGACCCATGATCGGCTGTGGCGCCGGGATTACTTAACACATGGCGTTACCAAAGTAATGGGATGGCTACCCCCCGAGACGGCTCGGCCAGAGCGCTGGCCGCGGACTCAACCTCAAAGCGCATCGCCAGCCCAAGTCGCTGTATCGAAAGCGCCCACACACTCCAATGCAAGCCCTGATTCCTCGCAGGGGCGCTTCCGATACAGCCCTAAGACTTCTAGCTCGTGGAGTGCATTCGGGCGAGGGGTCTTTCTCAAGACGGATTACTTCCGTATAGCCCGTGATTCAGGAGCAATCCGCACAGGCTCCGCTCATCCAGCAACCAGGCAGCAGCAAAGCAACATCAGTCGTATAGTGAGTTCCAGGAGAAAAAACAATGCGTGCCCTCCCGCGCAGTCTCTCGTTGTTGTTCACCCTGATCACGCTCTTAGTGTCGGTAGCTTCGTTCGCGCAGGTCGGCATATCGATCACAATCGCTCCGCCTGCTCTGCCGGTCTATCAGCAGCCTCCTTGCCCAGGCGAAGGTTACCTCTGGGCCCCGGGCTATTGGGCCTATGACTACAACTACGGCGGTTACTACTGGGTTCCCGGGACGTGGGTGTTGGCTCCGGAAGTCGGGCTCCTCTGGACCCCGCCTTATTGGGGTTGGGGCGGCAACGCATTTATTTTCCATGCGGGCTACTGGGGACCACAGGTAGGTTTCTATGGCGGTATCGTTTACGGATTCGGTTACTTCGGTCACGGATACGAAGGCGGACGCTGGAACAACGGACAGTTTTTCTACAACCGTGCGGTGAACAACATCAACGTCACTAATATCCACAATGTGTACAACGTGACGGTGGTTAACAACACAACAGTCAATCGTGTCAGCTACAACGGCGGGAATGGTGGGATCAACGCCGGCCCCACGGCTGCAGAAGAGGCCGCTGCCCGTGAGAGGCATGTGCCGCCGGTCGCGGCGCAAACTCAGCATGCGCAAGCTGCCAGCGCCAACCAGCAGCTGCGGGCCTCCGTGAACCACGGCGAGCCGCCGATCGCGGCTACAGCCAAACCAGGATCATTTAGCGGCACCGGGGTGGTAGGGGCCAAAGCGGCAGGAGCGCCCTATCATCCTGAGCCAAAGGCGAAGGAACCTGCTCCCCCTCCAGCGGACGCATCTGCTGCGCGTCCCGAGAATAACGTTCCTCGACCGCCGACTTCGATCCACGCGAAGGATCTTCCTCCGCATCAACAGCCAGCCCCCCCAAGTAACCCAGATTCCGAGGCAGCCAGGCAATACCAGCAACAGCAGCAAAAGCTCTACGCGCAGCAGCAGCAGGAGCACCAGCAGCTTCAGCAAAGTCAGGAGCAGGACCATCAGCGCTTAGCGCAACAGAAAGCCAGCGAGGCACAGCTGCAGCAGATGGAGCAGATGCACCAGCAGCAGACGCAGCAAATGGAGCAACGACACAGTCAGCAGCAGCAGCAGGCCAGACAGGCGCCACCGGCCCACAATGAGTCCAGGCCTCCGACCGAAAAGCATTAGCGCTCCATCGAAAATCTGCGCCCGCGGATAGGATAACCGCGCGGTCTGTGCGGTGCGGTCAAGCAATTTTGCCGTGATAGCTGAAAGGCAGATGGGTCGAACGGAAACCAGCAGGAGATTCTTGCTGCATTCTTTGATTTGCGGCCGTCGAACCGAACAAGTGTTCCGGTTCGAGCACGCTCCACCGCTTTCAAGTCACGTTAGACGTTCCTTACAGCGCCTCTGGGTGCCGACTGGCTCGGTACGAAACGGCGTGCTGCGGGCTGGCGATAGCCCTCGGATTGTCCGCCAACAGGAAGTGACCCCAAACCGGCTTCGCGGAGATCGGAGTGCGAGTAACGCTACCTTACACCATCTCCTCCAACCAGACTTCGGGATCCTGGTAAGTTCGCCAGGGGACCGCCGCAATTTTTGTGACAACTTCTTGGAGCCTCAGGTGTTTGCGGACACTATGCGAAATGCTGCGGGTTTCCCTTTGCCGAAGCATTGAGCAAGCGAAACATAATGGAACAGCTATGATGGCCAGAGTCAAGAGAGGCTCACGCATTCCGGTTTTACTGATCACGATTGCAAGTCGTCTCATGCTGGTGGGCCTGGTTGGTGCCCAAACGATGAGAGGCCAGCAGGGTCCAGAGACAGCAAGCGCTCCGGCCTCCCGTGTCCTTTCCGATGAGAGCAAGTCGGCGGATGCGCGTCTCAGGTCACTCGGCGAGGCGACGAAACACAGCGTCCACGCTGTCGCCGTTGACAAGAGCTACCATGACAGCGTGGGTTCCTATCTGCCCTTGAATGTCCTGTGGCGCATCCGTACCGGCGGCGGAGATCGAACGATCACCGCTGATCCCACGGAGCGCGATAGCTATCCGCTCGATGGCGCCATATTTTATGTGCCGGTGAAGGAGCATCGTGCTCTGGGCACAGTTCCACTTTATCGCTTGTTCAACGGCAACGACCACATGGTTTCACTCGATCCTCACGAAGGTGCGGCTCAGGGCTATCACGTCGAGGAAATTCTGGGTTATCCCTTCGTCTCTCAGCAGCCGGGAACATCAGAATTGATCCGCACATCCAATCCATCGACCGGCCATCATTCTCTGCGAAATTCTACCGGACTGGAAACCGAACAAGGTTACATTGAGCAGCCGCTGGGAGTCTACGGCTACCCGCGATATTACAACCGCGGCACACAGCTTCTCAGCCTCAGTGGAGGCGGCATAACAGTAGACTCCAACGAAGTTGCCGGCGGCTCGCTCTGGCATTGGACTTGGAATGGGGTTCAGGTGATCAATAACTGGGATTATGGCCGTCAAATTCAGACCGACATCTTTCCCTTCGACTATGCGAATCCCACGGAAGCGGGCGACACGTGGAGTAATGACCCCAGGCCGGCGGTGAACCATGGATCACCTCTGGGGCTTGCCGAAAATGACGGGCTCACGCAAAGAACACGATCTGTCACTCTCGAGTATGATCCCGACGGAACTCAGCAGTGCTATTACGAGCTGCCGGTGGGACCATGTCCCGGCTTCGGCGGCGGACCCAACAATCCAGTAGTGTGGCCTGACGTAAACCTAGGCAAGGACGTGACGCTCGACTTCAATGGACTTGGTGAGGTCGCGCTGTATTCCACATTCATGCAAGTGCCCAAGGCCCTTGCCTCGGGCACTGGTCGCGAAATTCCAGTAATTTATGCGCGTGCGAATTTCTATCGCATGTTCACTTACGATGCCCAAGCGGCTCAGCTTGCGGAGAATCCTTGCTCGAACGGCTCGGTGGCGATTTCTCCCAACTATGGCGGCGTAATCGCGACGACTAGAGACGAGGATACGGCCATCGGAATTTACGCGGTCAATACCTCGCAGGGGGGATCGGTCGACTACCTGGTTCTCAACTTCACCTGGAATTGTCCTGGCCCCCCGCCCGACATGGGCGAGTTCGATTTTGACACCATGATCGTCGACTCGGTCCGCTACACCGGCTATCCGGCCGGACCCACGGTGACGCACACGTATCTGATCAGTGGAACGCTCAAGAGTGTCGTTGAGAAAATGGCCAGGTTATATCAAATGCGCGATTCAATTCCGCGGTAGGGCGATGGGCTTCATATCGACTCGAGGCGGCTCCAATCTTGATCTGAACTGGCCGGCCAACGAAAACCTTTCCAGAAACGGGCTTCGCGGAGACTGGAGCGCAAGCAACGCTCCGCCACGCCACATTACCGAGTGGCTGGACGACCTTGCGGTCGCCCAGGCCCTCTCAGAACCGGACATGACAGTTTCCCGTCATCCGGCTCAAGCACTTCGAACGCCTCGTTCGGGGAGACGCGGTTTCGAGAGGGAAAGATGTTGGCGATGAACCCTGTCATGGCACTCGGATGAAGTAGAACACGGTTGTCGGCACTGCCCGAACCACCGGGCAGAGTCAGACATCGACTGCCCGGTCGACCCTAACCACCCGACGAGCATGCGGTGTTTCGGCTTCAGCTTCAAGATGCCAGATAACTGGAAGGCCCGACAAGCCAATCATCCCCGACAGCTATTTTGCCGCGGGGAAGGTGACCTTCCTAAGCGGAGCGAGCATTAGTCCGAACTACGACTGCGTGTATTCCACGGTTCCCACTCAACCATAGCGGGAACGATGGGCACAGGGAGCGCGTGGTCGCCACGGACCCATTCCGTCGACGGGCCTGTTCGTGGATTACACATCTGACCGTACTTCGCCAAGGGCAATGTAACGTTCGCCAATACGGTGACGAAGTAGGGCGGAGCCTGTGACTACAGGACGGCTCCGGTGCAGCAAAAGCATCGTCGTCGACCTGGCCCTCCGCGAAAGCTGGAAACCGGATTACTCCGGTTGGAATGTGAATGGCAAGACCCAAAGTTCCCCGGAAGCCCAGCAGTGTCTACAAGTCCGCTCGCTCCTGCCGAATACGGTCTTCTCGTGATCTCACATTTCCTTTTTGAAGTTCGTGCAGGTGGCCGTAAGATCGAGCCCACATCAGCATTCACGCGGCTTTGAGATCAACAGGAACTCTGCGGAGGCTCGGACGCAATGGGTGAGAAGCAAGATCAGACTCATCGAAGTCTACTTTTGTCCGACCATCTCGGCAGCACGGGCCGCGCCCTGGAGGGCCCCAAGCCGACCGGGAGTATTTGCGAGGGCTGTTTCGAATTCTTTCAATGCTAGCTCCGGGTGATTCTGCTCCAAGAGCAAGTATCCGAGCTGTTCGCGGGCCGGAACAATCGGCCCCGGCGTTACAGGAAGTTTCTCGATCGCGTCCTCCTCGTCAGCTGACGAGCGCATCAACCCCGCGGCTTCATCCGGTTTCCTGTTCGCCTGAGCCGCCCACGCCATAACTTCGCGCCTCAGAATTCCCGCTTGAGAGGCCCAATAGTCGTTGCCCGATGTGCGCAGTTGCTGTTCGATCTGTCCTAACCTATCGATCTCGCTGCGGGCCTCTGGAGAGTGTCCGCTCCGCGCGAGTCCCAACCCCCGAGCCCACACCGCAAGGGCGACAACATGCGGCGGGGCCGACGCCAGGGGAACGATGCTGGCAGCCTCAGACCATTGACCACGCTCCACCGCGTAGCGAGCTGGCATTGCGGTAGTGGCGTACGAAATCTTAAAATCGCCTGCGTTCAGCTCCGGCATGTTCTTGAGTTGCTGAATGACCTGGGCCGCCTCGTTCTTTCGTCCACTCTGCAGATACGCATACACCAGGTAATCCATTGCGTGCAGTTCCTCTCCCGTGTCGCCCTGCTGATGTGCGGCCTCCCTTGCTGCAAGGTTGGAAGCGATGGAGTCGTCCCAAAGGCCGAGCCGCGTGAAGATATGCGATGGCATGTGCAGCGCATGTGGTGCTGACGGGGCGATCTGGGCGTAGGCTCTGGCCGCCGGGAGACCTCGTGGCGCGAGTTCCGCATTGTCGTATGCATGGATAAGATAATGCGGGATTCCCGGATGCTGAGGGTAGGTGCGATCAAGCGGCTCAAGCAGGTCGGCCGCCTGTTTCTGTCTCACATGCGTCTTGTCGCCAGGAGATGCGTTCGATAGCAGTGCAAGCGCGTAAAACACCTGCGCTTCGACATCGTTCTTGTTCTTCGAGGCGAGATCGATCATAGCGCCCTCGTAGTTCAACGCCCGCGTGCAGTATGGAACGGTAGCGGCGTCCCGATAGATCAAGCCCAGCGCATTGACGTACTGGCGCTCGAGTTCCGAGCCTGCCCCAATCTGCTGCGCCTGCTGGATTTCCTTTTGCGCAATCGAAATGGTCGCGGGCGCAATGGGCGGTTCCCAAAGCTGGTGAAAGTACGTCATGGCCATTCCCCAATGTGCCATCGCACACTGCGGATCCACTTCAGCTACGGTCTTAAATGCACTCTCAGCGGCGGCATAAGCGAAAGAGTGCAGCAGCGCCACGCCTCGCTCGAACTGCTTCTGAGCCGCCGGCGTGCAAGAAATCGGAAACGATACCTTTCCCAATTTCTCTGGTGCCGGGTGGCTATGAGTTTCTTGTGCTGCCGAGAAGGGACAGATGAATACCAGGACGAGCAGCAGTCGCCATAGATCGGGCATCCCTATCTCCAGAGGCGCTTGGCGCTTCACGACATCCGAATTCTACATTGAGGCTGGGCGACAGCACTCTCCGCTTGAGGCTAGAGCGCCTCCGTAACCTCTCTGACAATTAACGGGAGCGTGCGATTGAGAGAACGAGCGCCTGAGAATCCACATTCATCAGTAAATGTGGCGTCTCCCTGACGTTGAGGATCGTTCCTCACAGAAGAGCAATCCTCAGTTGGGCTTAGCGGGGATGCTGTCGTGAACAGGTTCAGCATGACGGTTTCCCGTCGCCTCGATCAAGGAGTGCCATGTCGCAACCCATTTGGACCGGTCACGATGCTCCGGCAGCGTCTATTCCGGACCAAATCCGGATTCTCGCCTGCTCAGATCGAAAAGTCTAGAACTCGAATCGAATCGAACTCATCACCGCCGTTGGGCTGCCTGGTGCGATACGACCACGGAAGAAGTCGCCACTGGCTTCGAAATAATTCCGGTTAAGCAAGTTATGAACATTCACCTGTAACGTTAGATTCGACTTGCTGAAAGGAAAGCTGTAGCTTGCCATCGCGTCGACAGTAGCAAATCCGGGGAGCAGGTAATCGTTCTCCATGTTTCCCTCACGCGCGCTGCGAGCAGTAAGGCCTCCGCCCAGCGTCAACCGCCTCACTTCGCCGCCCAGAAGCGAGTAGGTGGTCCATATCCGTCCGCCATTCTTGGGCACATTTGACAGGCGATTCCCCGCCGTTCCGAAATAGAGGTCGCTCACTATCTTGGCTTCTGTGTAAGCGTAGGCGACGAGCACGTTCCAGTGAGGCAGGATCGCACCGGCCAGGTCAAGCTCGACCCCGTGGCTGTTAGCCTCGCCGATCGGGAGCGCGTGACTGCCGTCGTTGGGGAAAAGTGGGTCCGCCACTGCAATGTTTTGCTTCGTAAGATCGTAATAGGCCAGAGTCCCGAGAAAGTGCCTTCCGAAAGCCGCTTTCACTCCCACCTCCCACTGTTGGGCAGTCTGGGGTGGCAAAGGCATGTTATTGCGATCTATCGCTCCACCGTTGGTAGCGCCAAAATTCTCGACATAGCTGCCATACAACGACAGCCACTCCCGCGGTTGCCACAGAATTCCGATCCGCGGGCTGATCTTGTGATCGCTGCTTCCACCGGTGCCATACATGCTACTGACGCGATCCCGGGCCATGTCGTAGCGAAAGCCTCCCAGCACAAAAAGATGATAGGGAAGCTGGACTTGATCCTGTAAATACAAACCGTACCAGCTCGAGGTTCCGTAGATGGTGAAAGCGAGAGAAGGTTCCGGTCCGATGGTCACCCCGTGTACCGGCGCAAAGATGCTGATGTCGTCGAGGAGTAACCCGCTGATGCCGCAGCATGTCTGGTCGGGGTTGTCGTGATAGTAATCTCCCCCCAGAAGCAGGTTATGTTTCACGCCCCAGGTATTGAACTTGCCCAGGACATTGATGTCGAATGCGTAGGTCGTAGTGTGTTGACGAAATTTGAGCCCGATTTCACTGACTTCGACTGTGCGGCGCAGGATGTCCGCGTTGACGTCCTCATCGGTGGAGAAATCCGCATAAGCACCACCACCTTTCGCATTGGTGATTGCGAAGTTGAACATGGCTCTTAACTGCCAACTTGGGCTGAACAGTTGCGAGAAAGACACGTTAGCCGTCTGCTGGATTGCGTTGTGATAGTCCGTCGGTTCGCCCAAATTCCGGCTTATGGGAAAGTTCTGGAGAACGTTGTTGACACTGACGATTCCACTCAACGGACGATCGCCGTACGGAATCAGCCCAATATTATCGGGGGTCGTCTTGTTATTGAAATATTCCCAGGCCATATTCAACTCCGTCGTCGGAGAAATCTTCCACTGCACGACAGGAGAGAGGAACCAGCGTTCATCGCCAACGAACTGGCGGAAAGAGCCGTCGTGTTCGTAGGAGGCGTTGAAGCGATACGCAAGCCTGTTCTGCGAAATGGGACCGGTCGCATCTAGCGAGGTACGATACGAAGCGAAGGAACCGAACTGTTGCTGCAGGGCGTAATGATTGTCTGGCAGTGGCTTTTTGGTGACGTAATTAATGACGCCACCTGGCTCCATACGTCCGTAAAGAATCGATGCGGGACCTTTGAGGACTTCAATCTGCTCGATATCCGTAGTCTCATGTTTGCCGCTGTCCCCTGTGTCAATACGAAACCCGTCGCGGTAGACGACCTGGTTGTTAAGGAAACCGCGAATCACGAATTGGTCGGCGAAGTCGCTAAACGCTGCCCTGGTTTGGTAGACACCACTTACGTTCGGCATGGCCTGTTCGATTCGGGTGACTTGTTGGTCCTGGAGAACCTCCTGGGGCACCACCTGAACGGAGAGCGGCATTTCGAGAATAGGAGTATCCGTTTTGGTCGCGGCCGCTGTGGCCATGACGGCATATCCTTCTTGCTCGAAGACATTAACGGTTTCCCTGCGGGTGGCCACCTTCATGACGATTTGCAGCTCGGGAGGTGGTTTTCCCTCGGAGACAGAAATCTGTGCCCGCGAGGTCTCAAACATCTTGCGTTCGGCTTCAAGAGACGTACTTCCCCGGCAGAACTCCGGAGATTGAGAATTGGCCGGCAGAATTCGTAGCGGTTTTTGCCTTTACGGTGCCGGCATCATCGAGTAGCGTGATTTTAGCCCCTGCCATGGAGGCCCCGGAAGAGTCTTCGACATGCCCGGTTACAGATGTCGCCATGGACTGCGCCATCACCCATCCACTTGCCAAAACGAAGCACAGGCATACGAGTGCGGGAGATCGGAGAATCATTGCAGAACCTGCAGTCTGTTTCATCTCTCACCTGCGGTGCTGGCATTTGAACAGGAAAATTAGACGCTGCTGCCGAGCCAAATCTCGCTTCCTGCCGTTCAAGAATTGACGGAATCAGAAATTCTCGATCAGCCATGCGTTGGAACTATCTGTCATTGCCCCAAGAGCCAGGTGGTGGCCATCAGGGGAGGGCGTGCCGCCCATTACATCCGGGTTACTCCCTTCGAGCAACGTCCTAACCTTCCCGGTCAGGTCAACATTCACCAGTCCCCCGCGTGTACCCCAGGAACCCCTTCCCATGTAGCCACCCACCCATACACTCTTGCTGTCGGCGGCCCAGTCCAAGCCTATGATGAGTTTCACTTCCGACACCGGAATATATCGTGTGGCATTGTCTTGCAGACTAAGTATCCGAATTCCGGACTCTTTGTAAGGGTTTTGGGTGGGGACAGTCACGAGATATTTGCCGTCGGGAGAAAGGTTCCAGCTGTACGGCCCATTCTCTTTTTTTACCCTGGCTGCCGAAAGCTCAGCCCCCTTACCAGCAGACGGATCGAAGATGAAGAATCTGTAGTATTCGGAGTCAACCTGGCCGTAGAGGCAGACGCTGGAGGGTAGCTTCGCACACTGATAATTATCAATTCCCGGTCCCTCTAGAACCAATTGTGAGGGACCGCCGGAGAGCGGGATTCGCATCAGGCGGCCAATATCGGCAGCCTCGCCCGGCGCGGGACTGACCCGGTAGAGCATGCTTAAGCCGTCTGGAGTCAGGTGGGGCAACCATGCATCTTGTTTTCCGCCGACCAGCAGCTCCGGTTGGGTCTGGTCGATATCCTGCTTGAAGATGTGCGAAGGCCCATCGCGATCAGAAACGATCAGGACCGCCTTGCTATCCGGTGTCCAGGCTGCTGGGAAATCCTGCCTCTCGTCCAGAGTGAAGCGACGGGGCGGGCTCAACTTTTTACCTTGCGCCTCCACCTCCGTGAGGTACACGTCCTGCTGGTCAGCACGTCGGAGTAAAGCCATTCGCTTTCCATCACTGGTTACGCTGATGGACGTTATGAAGGCTCGATCATTTGTAATCCGGATGGGCGAACCGGACGGTCGACCGGTGGGGGCGTCGAGTTCTACCCACCACAAGTTAGAGTCACCTTGGTTGGGTTGAGCTTCCTGCAAGGAATAGATCAGGTGCCCCGAGGGCGTCCATGCGATCTCTCTACCCAGTCGAGCTTCCGACAAGATCCTTTCGCTACGACCATTCGTCACATCGTAAGCTTCGATTTGACTAACCGACCGTTCGGATACTCTTACATACGCGAACCGCTTCCCGCCCGGCGCCCAGGCTACTGCCCCAAAAGCGTCTCTGCCGCCATCTAAAAGCTTCCTGGCGCCGTCCCCGTTTGCCTCAATTTGCCAAATCTCTTGGGAATCCCACATGCCGGCCAGGAACACTATCTGTGAGCCGTCTGGTGAAACTCTTGCGCACGAACCCTCATCCGCGAGCTTTCTGGGCGTCCCGCCCAGGATCGATATCTCCCACAGACTCGGCGGTTTCTTTTGCTCATCGATCCAGGAGACGACAAGATGGACGCTATCCGGGAACCAACTCTCAGCAACCGCATCGAAGCCTTTCGGCAGGGGCACGGGATGAGTCTCGCCGTTGTCCACCTGTCGCAAATAGAAGCCGGTTGAATCCGTATAGACAAAATACTTGCCATCCGGTGAGAGCACACCGCTGGTGACGGGCGTGTTGTCAGGATTGGCGGTCAACCGCCGCTGGCTGACCGAAGACTGAGGCGCATTACGGCGCCCGATCCCGACCCGGCGGAGCAACATTGCCAGTCGCGTGTGGGACAGGAAGGCATTCTCGCCAGACAAGAAAACTGCTAAGGTCGCCACAACCAGGCCTGCAAGAGCTATGGCCGCTTTGAGTTTCCAGCGCCGCCGTGGCAGAACAGCTTGAAGAACGGCAGGACTGGGCTCTGGTGGAGCGATCGGCACATCGCTTGGCAGGGCTCTTTTGCCATTCCCGTTGGTCACCCACTCCACCGGAGCGATGAAGCGGTAGCCAAACTTAGGCAGGGTTTCGATCAGCTTGGGATGCTCGGCTGAGTCTTCGAGTGCCTGGCGTAACTTTTTTACAGCGGTGTTGACCCCATGCTCGAAGTCAACGAAGGTGCCTTGTGGCCACAGGGTAGCGCACAGTTGCTCGCGGTTCACAACCTCTCCCTCCGCCTGCAAGAGCAGGCGAAGCACCTGGAGCGGCTGTTCCTGAATGGCTACACGAAAACCGGACTTTCGCAGTTCACCACTGCTCAGATCGACACTAAATCGATCGAACTGGGCACACGTCCGCGAGGAATTGGAAGTTGCCATACAACCCTGAGATTCTTTGTCTAGCAGTGTAGCTCACTTTCCCCCTGTGAGCGAGGAATTCTGAAGTTCACCTCTGCCCCTAAGTATCGTTTCTTCAGTCAGTTCCTCAGCTCACGACAGTTCACCCCGCAATTCACCCTTGGTGCATTGTGCGGCCCAGTGAGCGGTGCGATGGTGCAGCCACAAGGGGTGAGGATCGCCGGACCGGTGGCACTCAAATCAATCCCTGGCTTCTGAGGAGCAACCATGAAACGCATTCTGTTACTCGCAGCCGCGACCTTTGCGATCTGCCTGATGACCACCGCAAGCCATGCCCAGGCCGAGAACCTGAAGCTTCGCTTCCACGTACCGTTTCCTTTCACTGTCGAAAACACCACGTTTGCGGCGGGTGAATATGAGGTGACGGAACCAGCACACCTGATTCTAGAAGTGCGCAACGTCGGTAGCCAGGCCGCGGCTTTCGAGCACGTAACGCCTGCCCGGTCAGTTAAGAAAGCAGACGGACCCACTAAGCTTACCTTCCACCTCTACGGAAGCGAATACTTCCTGGCTGCTGTGTCCGACGGGTCGTATCAGTCGACCTATGACCTGCGGCTGTCGAAGGAAGAGAAGCGGCTCGCGGACGCAAGTCCGAGGCCCCCCCTGAAAGTCGTCAGCGTCCAGGCCAAGGGCGCTCTTCAGCCTGCCAGCGGAGGACGCGAGTAAAGGCTCGATGGCTCTTTTGCAGCCGATGTATTTCACGGCAGCACAAAAAGGCGGATCCCTATTACGGCCTTCCACCTTTTAGCTCGGAGCTGCTGAATTCCACTCAGCCGCGTTCGGCGATTCGGAACCAAACGGGGTCCGGAAGCCAAACGCATTGACCAGACCTAAAGGAGGTCCTTATGAAGAACAATTCGATGTTGAAAATCTTGGTGCCCGCGACCCACACGATGATCCTTTGCTTCCTGCTGGCTTCAGGCGTTTCCGCCTTAGCGCAGTCGAGCAATGGAGAACCAGGCAACCGACGCTGCTCGAACCGCACGCTCAAAGGCGACTACGCATGCTCCATCCAGGGCTTTCTGCTTAATGCACCTGTCCCTGGCGCTCCACCCCAAGCTACCTTCGTCGGTGTAACCATGAATACCTACGACGGCCAGGGAAATGCGTCGTGGCTAGAGCATGTAGTCTTCAACGGCTCACCGTTTAATCAGGGTTGGGCGTCTGCCAGCGGGACTTACACCGTCAACCCTGATTGCACTGGGACGGCGGTAGTCACGACCCCCAACAGTCCAGTTCCGCTGAATCTTTACTTTGTGATAGCCGACAACGGCAAAGAACTCCGTGAAGTGCTCAACACGGATGCGCTTTTGACGGTGTGCAGGAGAGTCAACTAGTTGCTGGCGAGATCGTTGCGTGCAGTCGAAGCTTGGTTTCCGGATGGAGTGCGATTGTGCGCTAACCGGGGCTCAGGATCTCCAGACCAGTGCTCCGGGCGGCTGATATCCAAGTTGGATATCGGCCGTTCTTTATTGCACAGCAAGATCGCCTTATCACAATTGGCCTGTGCGTTGAATCGCAACGAGGTATCTTCCAAGAATCTACTACCGCGAGGCGGCATTTGAATGCCGCAAGTCCCGTGCGGACCATGAGTGACGGAGTCACTGGACGTGGAGGTTCACGTGGCGAAAACCGGACTTCGCATGAATTGGCTGTTGAAACAGGCTTCTGAGAATCCAAAGTCGCACTGAGTGGAGAGCTAGGCCATTGCCTCACGATTGTGCGCTAGACCGTCGAACCACAACTTTCGTTGTGTCTTCCAGGAAAGCCTGAGGAGCGTCTTCCCAACGGGCGATCACGGTCGTCACTTTTTCTGGTTGAAAGCGGCGGCTGGAGATGAGTGCGAGCAGATCGGGCAGGTCGGAACGAGGATTGGAAACTCCGAGGTGCAGGGTAGTGGTATTGAAATACATTTGCGCGAGCGGAAACTTCGCGTTCTTGAAAAAGTAGTAACCAACACCTGTGCAACAGCCGCCGGCAGTAAGTGATCGAAGAGCAAATCTTATTCCGTCCGCGCTGGCACTGGCATCGACGGTGATGAGATAACGGCCTCCTTTCGCTGGGGCATTCCTGGTTAACCACGTGGTTGCCTTGGGGATTTGGATTGGGTTTGCGCCCAGGCTTGCGGCGATCTCCAGCCGCTCGCTATCGTGGTCCATGTAGTCGACCTGTGAGGATCCCATGGCGACGGCGACTCCGGCTGCGTAGAGTCCAATGCTACGAGCCGCGCCGCCCACGATAAGCACTGGAGCCCCCGGCCACCGGCGTAGATGCGGCGCTACGGTGCGATAGCCATCCGGAATGTTGTCGCTCGCGCTGGCAATGGATAGAGGCTCCAGGCCGGTTGGGACGGGCAGCAACATCGCATCTGCGAAGGGAACCAGAAGTAGGTCGCTTACCGCGCCTCCCCAGGATCCCATGGCCGAACCGAATCCGTAAGCGGAGAACATCGTGTTTCCGCTCCGCGTGCACTTGGCGGTCAGGCCGTTTTCGCAGGGAAAGCACTTCCCACATGAGATCGCCCACGGCACAATCACTTGATCGCCAACGCCAACCGTATGCACGTCGTCCCCGACCGCCTGCACCGTCGCGATGCATTCGTGGCCAAACGCAAACGGCCCCTGAAGCGGCTTTGGGCCGAGCACATCGGTCACAAGGGGATCGAGAAGGTGCAGGGCAATCCCGGCGTTCATGAATCTGGTAAGAGTACGAAACAGCGGAACACAATCGCCGTCACAACGAGCCGCAACGAAGGGGCGGACAATGGCCTCGAGTGGGCCCGTAAGTCGAGGTTCGGGGCCCTCCTGCCATTCAACGCGGCCTTTTTTGATGAACGTCAGTTGGCGCATCAATCCCCTGGAGAATGGTACGCAGTTCGCCGATCCTCAATTGCAATTGTTTTGCAATATCTGCGTTGATGCTGTCCCATCCGCGACCAACTCCCGGAGGGTCGACAACTCTTCCCGAAAGCCTCTTTCCCAAGGCCTCAACGGAAGGTTTGCGCATGATTCGGCCCGGAGCAGTAGACATATGCCGTCCGATGATGGTCAGATACTCCGTAATCTACGGAGTCACGATGACCGCAGCAGTCTTTCGCAGGATTGCACTGAGCCTGGAGGGGGTGGAAGAGTACTCCCACGCAGGATTGCCAGCTTTTCGTGTAGGAGGCAGGAAGTTTGCCTCGCTGGCCTCGCAAGCAGGAGGGTACGGAAATCTGATGCTTACGCTGGAGCAGCAGGCGGCGTTTGTGGAGGAGGCGCCCGAGATTTTCCTGCCGATTCCTGGCGGCTGGGGAAAGATGGGGCACACGCATATTCGCCTGGCGGCGGCGAGCGAGGATGTACTGACGGGTGCACTCCGAACGGCGTGGAAACTGCGAATTGATAAGAACGCAAAGACAAGCCGAAAAAAACCCATGTGGCAGAGCGCGCAGAGTAACAGATAAGAAACGCGGGAAGCGATGGCTATGAGAGCAACAAGAGCGCGAAACATTAATAGCAATAACGACTCTGGCGCTCAATCAGGCGCCCGCCAGATCGCCGCAGCGCAAGGACATACGCTGTCCGAGAATGCCCGTGCTATGGCTTTGATAAACATGGCCCTCAGCGACAGCTAAGTGGCGGCATCTTTAACAAATATCACTACAACTTCTGGCGCCCCGAAACAGGGATTCGCGCAGGCGACGCGGACGGTAACCCCAAAACCGAAGCCGATCCGAATTTCCCGCCCTTTATCGCGACGCCATGTTTTCCGAGCTATCCCTCCAATCACGCCGGCGGAACCAACGGTGGGATCGAGGTCATGAGGCGTCTTTAGGGCGAGGGCGGACATGCGATCATGCTGTCAAACCCCGGTGCCCATCATCATTTTGCACTACGCCACGTTCAAGCAGATTTCCGACGACGTGGACGACGCGAGGGTTTACGGTGGCATACATTTTCGAACCGACCAGGATGCGAGCCGCCTGGGACTGGCTGTCGGAACCGCGGTCTACAAGAACAACTTGCGTTGCATGCATGATGACGACTGATCGATCAGCTCGGGAACGACTCTCCATTCGTGTCATGCGGCACGGTGATTGTGCGTTGCGGTGCACGAATGGCGAGCCAGTGATTGGCCCCGAACCGGCTTCGGGGACATGTCCCACAGAAAGATTTCGCCAGCAACGTAATGGGCCAGATACGAGACTTCGGGGGAGTCAGAGAGTTGCACTCAACAAACAGAGTGTTTCCCAACCTGAATTTAGCCTAACGACCAAGCTCAGGCACAGTCGCCAGAACGGTACATAGCCTGCATTGATGTTGTTCGAGTTTCCGTAATCGGTCCCTTGTCCGGCGCGGCGCTGTTGCCTGTTGCGTCTTGAGTTTCCGGCCGAAATGCACAGGAATCACTTGTCAGATTGGCCGAGGCTCCGAACCTTTAGATTTGGTCGGCGTTCCGCAAGCTACCATTTGATGCGTTAACGATTTCGATGACCACTGAACACGAACTCCGCGAGAAATTGCGCAAAATCTCTGCGCTGTTCGAAGGCGCCACGACCATCGGAGAACGCCACGCTGCGGCGGCGGCGATCGACAGGGTGCGAAAAGCTCTTGCCGTCGCGGCGCGCACTGAACAGCCGGTAGAAACGCAATTCACGCTCTCAGATCAATGGAGCAGGCGTCTATTCACCGCGCTGTGTCGCCGCTACGGTCTTGCACCCTATCGCTACCGGCGCCAGCGCTACACAACGGTCGTCGTGCGGGCTCCAAGATCGTTCATCACTAACACTCTCTGGCCGGAATTTTTGCAGATCAAGGACGCGCTCGATGAATACTTGAACGAAGCTACGGAAAGGATCATTCGAGAAGAGGTCTACGGTAATTCCGCGGAAGCTCCGGAACGCTCAGAGTGAGAGCCGCGTTTACCACCCGCGGTTTTGACATCATCCATTGCTTTCCACACTTCTTTCCCTCGTGGAACACGATTGGCCGCAGCACTTCCCTTATTCGGTCGGTCTTCGGTTTGCCCGTCAGGGTTAGGGACACTACCCGCCGCAAGTCGTGAGGGTGAGATGCAGGTATCACCCATCGAGGGATTCCGGCGCTGTTATGCTCTTTGGCCGGGTGCAGGGCCTCCAGCGGCCGTCCCGCCAGATGCGAAGGACTCGTGATGTAGATCGAGACTTGACCGTGTCAGCTCTTCGCGGGAGCTGTAGCCATGCGTGCTTGCATCTCGCGGGTTAGATGCGGCACCACACCCACCATCCGCTCTATTAACATCAACTGGCCTCTGTGGTGCATCTCATGTTCTTTGACTGAAAGGATCATTTCGAAACGGCTCTTGGCTGCTGGGGTCATCCCTGCACGCATCCGGACTAGCTCGCCCAGGAAACTCTCCGAAAGTCCCTCGATCCAAGCAGCCCATTTCGCGCCAGAGCTGCGAAGCATCTCAAGGATCTGATCCTTGCTCCGAGGTACCTTTTCCTCCGCCACCAAGCGCTGCATCAGCGATGGAAAGTCGAATCCCTCCAACGAAGTCCGATGCTCCTCGCCGTGAATTTGGTATTGAAAAGTGTCGGCTACCGAAATATGCGTCAATAATTCACCGACAGTGCGCGTACTTGGGACTGGACGAAGACTGTATTGTTCTTCAGGAAGCTCTTCAGCAATCGTAATCGTATTTTTTCGAACGGTGCGAAAGCCCTCGGCTAATTCCTTAGCTCCATAGTAGTTCAAGCGATTCCTCCTTCAGCCGAAGCCGGATGTCATCTTCACGACGCAACTGAAGCCAGAGTCTAACACGCTGTCGTTGAGGACACGGTAGAGGTCAGGAGTTCGAGTCTCCTCATTTCTTTCAATCATTTAGCCACTCTGCCTCGTTCCGGCGGCTCCGAATGGCTCGTTAAGCGCGCCAATAGGGGAAGGGAGGATGTTCCACAATTCCCCGAACCAGGACTTCTGGATAATCTTCGGGAAGGCGGAACAGCCGATCGGCTGTTGCTCAGGATTACTTACGACATGGCGTCAATTTCTCGACCCCCACTATTGACCACTTCCACGCCGCCGCACCCAGAACTCACTTGCCGAAGGAGCGTGTCAGACTGTATCCCAGCAGCACGAGGTAAATGGCCGCAAAGGTCAGCGGGACCACCCGCTCCAGATGAGTAACTCCTGTATGGCGCCTTCCTTTTTCGTCATGAGCGGATCGCCACTCGCAGCGGAACGGGGCTACGGGAAGCAAGCTCTCCAGTTGGCGAATGATCTTGTACTTGCTGGCACCCAGGTTTCTGTAGAAAGCCACTAGAGAGTACCAGGTGAAGGAGACTAGAAGACCCGCGACCGGAACAATGGCGAGCCAGAACCCGCCCAGGTGCTGCGAGGAGGCAACGCCGAAGACGGTGAGCAGGAATGAATTGACTGTTAGCAGATAGTTGCCGGTCGTGATCCGGCGGTCAGTGACCTTCTGGGATGACTCCACGTAAAGCTTGTACTGCTCCACCAGATGTGCCTGAAAGCTCTCTCCATAGCTCGCCTTCGGATTACTGATGAGTTGGTCTGGCTGCTCCCGGTCTTCGCCTGGGCTCATGGTGCCGGGACCTCCTTTCCCCCGCCAGCTTCTGGTTATACGCTACCGGCGGATGCTGGTGGATGGGCGGTGGACTGGGGCGGCATCATCCTGCACACCGCCGACGAGGACGCCACTTGGCAGCCGCAGGCCAGCGGCACTCAAGGGCATCTGAATTCCGTTGCGTTTGTCTCGCCGCACGCGGCCTCGGCGGTGAGCGGCGGCCGCACCATCCTGCACTACGGACGTTGAAACTCTAGTGCGACTTGGAAAGGAGGGCTGCAAGTGATCTTCCCCGGCTCCCCTTGCATTCACAGGGGAGATGTGCGATCCTTCCCGTGAAATCCTAGGGGAGCGAATGGACACCGCCAAACTCGAATTCCTGCGTGGCACGCTGGATGTCTTGATCCTCAAGGTAGTGGCCTGGGGCCCGCTCCACGGTTATGCCATCACCGACTTCATCCGCAGGCAAAGCGATGACGCACTGTTGCTGGAAGAGGGCACGCTCTACCCAGCTCTCTGGCGGCTTGAAAGTAAGGGCCTGCTGGAGGCCGAGTGGGGACTCTCGGAGAACAATCGCAAAGCCAAATTTTATCGGCTTACCGCGGAAGGTCGGCGTCATCTGCGGCAAGAGGTGAAGGCGTGGGAGGCATACGCCGCCGCAGTGACCAAGGTTCTCAGCGCGCCGCCGCCGCTATTGCCGGAGGGGAGTCGATGAAGTCACCTCCTCTCTGGCGGCGCTACGAGCGCTTTTTAGGCCCAGATCCGGCCGCCGACGCGAGGGATGAGCTGCGCTTTCACCTCGAAATGAAAGCTGATGATCTGAACAAGCAGGGTTGGCCTCCCGATGCAGCTCGCCGCGAAGCGGAACGCCGGTTCGGGAACCTCCGCGCTCTAGAACAAATTGGTGCACGTATGGGAGAGAAGATGGAGCGTCGCAAACAGATAACGGACTATTGGAATGACACGCTCCATGACTTGCGCTACACCTTTCGAACGCTCAGCCGTGATCCGGGCTTTGCCATCGTTTCGATTCTTATCCTTGCTCTCGCCATCGGGACCAACGTTGTTGTTTTCAGCGTGGTCAATACGCTGCTGCTGCGCCCGTTGCCATTTCCCGACTCGCACGAACTGCTGTGGATCGCTCCACCACCCTCCGCCTGCGGCCTCTCTTGCGCAACCTTCTCAGCGGACGCATTCGAAGAATTCCGCGATCAGAACCGCGTTTATCAGGACGTAACCGGATATGAGGCCTTCACTACTCCAGACAATGTTCGCCTGATGAGCCACGGTGTACCCCAGTCAGCAACCAGCATCATGGTGGTCGGCAACTTCTTCCAGGTTCTAGGCGTACATCCGGTCACGGGCCGCCTGTTCACTCCTGAAGAGGCACGCGGTGGCCCGCATTCGGTGGCCCTGCTGACCAACGCCTACTGGTGTCGTCAGTTTGCGGCCGATCCCGCGATCGTCGCCAAGGCAATCGAACTAGACGGAACGCCGGTAACCATCGTGGGCGTGCTGCCCGACAGCTTCGATTTTGGGGCAGTGTTTTCTCCGGGCGTAAAAGTCGATCTCTTCACGCCTCTTGATCTCAACCTGGAGCGTCACTGGGGCAACATCATGACTCTCCTCGGCCGGCTCAAACCGGGCGTGCCCCTGGCGCAAGCGCTCGATGACGGTACCCGGGTCGCGCCCAACATATATCAAGATGTGACGCATCCCGAGACATTGGGACAGTACAAAGGCGCTTTCACACCAGTGCCGCTGAAAGACTACGTCACGGGCAAACTGCGGCGTTCGCTGGTTGTGCTTTGGTGCGCCGTGGGCACAATCCTGCTCATTGCCGGCGTGAACCTCTCCAATCTGCTGCTGGCTCGCGCGACTGTGCGAGCCAAGGAGTTCGCTGTACGTGGCGCACTCGGGGCCAGCCGCAGCCGCATTGTTCGCCAACTCCTCATGGAGAGCCTATTACTCTCCGGGGCAGGTGCGATGTTCGCACTTCTACTGGCCTGGTTGTTGATCCGATGGCTCGCTCACCAGGGATCTCTGGCGCTGCCGCTACTCAGTAGTCTCCGCATAGACGGCCATGCACTGGGTTGGAGCGTTCTTATCTGCGTCTTCACCGCCGTGCTCTTCGGACTGGTTCCCGGTCTGAGGACTGCCAGCGGTAATCTTCAGGAGGTTCTCAAAGATTCCGGCCCGGGCGTGGGCCTGGGCACGAGCGCGTTCGTGCCGCGCTGGTCGTTTCCGAAATCGCCCTGGCTTGCATGTTGTTGGTCAGCGCCGGTCTGCTGATGCGCAGCTTTCTTAAAGTTCTCGATGTGGACCTCGGCTTCCAGCCTGACCGCGCTGCCTCCATCCAAATCGAATGGGACGACAGTGCTCCTTCGTATGACGCCCGGCTGGCCAAACGCGGTGCAATCTTCCAGCAGATCGTCACGCGGGTGGTTGGACTGCCGGGAGTCGAGGCGGCAGGTATCGCTGATAACCTTCCGCTCGGACCGAACCGCGAGTGGGATACACCCGTGCCCCAGGGAAAGTCCTTCGTTCCGGGCACGCTGCCCGACCCGCTGGTCTACGTGATTACTCCTGGCTTCATTCGTGCCATGGGCATTCGCCTGCAAGGCCGCGACTTCACCTGGGCCGATGGACCGCACAGCGATCGAGTGGCTTTCATCAACGCTTCTGCAGCCCGCATCTACTGGCCTGGCGAGGACGCGGTTGGGAAGATTCTCATGCGTGATAAAGAAGCATACCGTGTTGTTGGGGTGGTGGACGATGTTCACGAAGAAAGCGTGGAGAGCGGCTCTGGCGCACAGATCTACTACCCGGTAACACAGCAACAACCCAACTGGGCACAATTGGTGATCCGCACCAGTTTGCCGCTTGCGGAACTGGCTCCCAGCGTTCTGCAGGTTCTGCGCGAGCTAAACCCGAAACAACCTTTGACTGAGTTCCGTCCTATCCGGACGATCGTGGATCGCGCCATTTCCCCGCGCCGTTTTTTCATGTTGCTGGTAACGGCATTCGCCGCTCTCGGTCTGGCGCTGGCGGCCCTCGGTATCTATGGAGTCATCTCCTACTCGGTCGCCCAGAGAACTCACGAGATCGGGGTCCGCATGGCGCTCGGCGCAAGCTCTGGTCGAATCCAACGCGAGGTAATCTTCAACACCTTGCGCGTCACCCTGGTCGGCCTCGTTCTCGGTACAATCGCATCCGCCGCCTCTGCCCAACTAATCGCGTCGCTTCTCTTCGCTACTTCACCTTGGGACATAGCCTCCTACGCTGCCACGATGCCCGCGCTTGCTGCCGTCGCGTTGCTTTCGGGATACGTGCCTGCACGACGTGCTTCCTCCATCAACCCAATGACCGCTCTGCGCAGTCAATAGTTCAGTCAGCGCGTCGACCTCCTGAACACGGAGATTCCAGGCGGCGGACAGCCTAACAGTAAAGAAGAGCTAGCAACTCGCAATTATCGTCACTTCAGCGAGCTCTGGGCACCCAGCGGGATCAGAAGGGTTGGTCGGTGGTGGTGTCGCGCGGCGCGTAGTAGCCCCGGCGGCTGCGCACCTGCAATTTGGCCTTCAGAGGACGGATTTCAACCGGGCGAAAACTACCATCGGGCTTGAGGTCCGCCGGTTGATAGCCAAGCACGTACTCGCTGCGCAAGGCCTGCTCGATTTGGGCGAAGGCATTTGCCAGTTGGTAGATCTCATGCGCCGGCAGGATGCGGCCGCCGGTAGGGCCTGACAGCAGATCCAACACTGCTTCGCCTTTAGGGTAGTACCCCGAAGTGACAACGTTGGTGCTCAACGAGAAGAGAATCGTTTCCGCTCGTGCCGCAGCTTGCTCAGCATCAAGGAGGGTGGCCTTACTGGCTGTGTCGTCGCCGTCGGTTATGAGAACAATGACCGGCCTGGCGATCATGTCTGCCGAATTCTGGTGCAGCTTGTCGCAGGCGAAGATGACGGCATCGTATAGCGCGGTATTTCCGCCAGCGTGCAGTGTATATAGCTTGCTGAAGGCAGTCTTGGGATCGCTGAACCAGTCTTCGAGCAGGCGAACATTTTTGTCGAAAGTAACGACGAACGCTTCGTCATAGCCGGGCCGCAGGACCTTCTGCAGAAAAACACCGGCGGCTTTCTGCTCAACCTTGAATTTCGCAGCTACCGACGCGCTGACGTCGATGAGAATGCCAACGCGCATGGGCAGCGTGCTCTGTTGCTGAAAAAAGTGAATGGCGACCGGCGGCTGGTGATTGTCGAGGACCGAGAAGTCTGAACTGCTGAGCTGGTTCTGAAAGTGGCCGTGCGAGTCAGTTACTGTGAAGCGCAGGTTGACCTCGTCGACACGCTTCACGATTTTGAATTCCGGAGTTTCGTCGGCAGGCACAATCGTCGCGACTAGCGGGCCCGACTGGTTCTGCTGGGCGATTACAACGTTTGTCGTGCCGACAACCAACAAAACGAGAAGAAGCAACACGCGCCCCGGGACGAGTCTGTACCCGATTGCCATTGCGCCCGTCCGATCGCGATGTAACCCAACCCCACCGCGTAGCTGCGAACGGCGCTATTGTGTTCCAGGCAAGCGTGTTGCGTCAATCGCCAAGCGGCCCGAAACGAAATTTTTACAAGCGAAAGTTACACGGGACAGCGAGAGCCGGCGACGAGTTCGTTCAGGGTGAAGCGAGACGAAGACACCCTACACAATCCAAAACTGAGATTGCGTGGGCACCTGGATCGCTTACTTTTCGCCCAATATAGAAGTATTTACATTTTGCATCGCTGCGCAATAATACATGGTGGCTGCTCAGGGCGGCGGGCACGATTCGCTCAGGGAAAGCGATGGTCCGCGACTGGTCGCGCGTCTATTTGCGGACGCCTCAATCAGAGGTTGCTAGATCGCATAGGATTATCGGAAGAAGTTTGATCGGAGCCGCATGGGAGTGCACGAGATTGAGGGGGAGATATGGAGTGTTTTCTTTTTCGCCGTGCGTGACGAACGTCGGGAGCAGCCACCATGCCATTCGTAAAGTTTATTGCAAGTCTCTTGAGCATCCTCAGCGCCTGCGTCACGGCAAAACCAATTCTTGCACAAACCTCTACGCAGAAACCCATCGTGATTGCCGCGAGCGCAGTGCTCGATGGCAAGGGCCGAGTGCTGCACGACACGCGCATTGTGGTTGAGGGCTCGAAGATAATTGCGATCGACCCGAAGGCCGGCCCGGTGGACTACGACTTGCGCGGCCTGACAGTGTTGCCTGGCTGGATTGACGCGCACGTGCACATCACGTGGAGTTTCGGCAAGGACGGGAAAAACGCGGGCGTGGGTGTGACCACACCAGATGACGCCTATCGAGCTGCGTCGAATGCCTGGGTAACTCTCATGGCAGGCTTCACGACCGTGCAAAGCGTGGGATCTCCGAACGATATTCCACTTCGCGATGCCGTCGCTAAGGGAGTGCTTCCTGGCCCGCGTATCCTTACCGCGGTCGAGCCGCTTACCCAGCAGGGCGAGAAGGCTGGTACGCCGGAAGAAATCCGGGCTTATGTGCGGAAGCAGAAGGAAGCTGGCGCGGACGTGATCAAGATCTTCGCGTCACAATCCATCCGCCAAGGCGGCGGAATGACTCTTTCGCAAGAGCAGCTAAACGCTGCCTGTGACGAAGCAAAGAAGCAGGGGCTGCGCACGCTTGTGCACGCCTACAAAGATGCCGTCCGCGCCTCAATCCTCGCCGGATGCACCGAGGTCGAGCATGGCACGCTGGCCACGGCCGACGACTTGAAATTGATGGCGGAGAAAGGCACTTACTTGGATCCCCAGGCCGGACTGGTCATTGAGAACTACCTGCTGAACGAGGAGAAATTTCTCGGCACACCCGGCTATACAGCAGAAGGATTTGCTGCGATGGAGAGGATTCTTTCGATGAACCACGAGCTGGTGCAACGCGCCGTGAAAACTCCTGGGCTGAAGATTGTTTTTGGCACCGATGCCTTGGCCGGCTCTCACGGGCGCAACGCCGAGGAATTCATCGACCGTGTGCGTGACGGCGGTGTCGAACCAATGGCGGCGATGGTCTCCGCCAACTCCCTGGGCGCGGAAGCGCTTGGTTTGGCGGGTCAGATCGGCTCCATCGCACCCGGCCTGCAGGCCGACATTATCGCGCTCGATGGGGACCCATTGAAGGACATCACGGCCGTTCGTCGCGTCACCTTTGTAATGAAGGGCGGCATTGTTTACAAGAACGTCGCGCGTGAGGCGATTCCGGTTTATGCAGGCGTCCAGCCTTGATTCGACCTGCTATCCCAAATTCAAAAAAAACTCCAGCACTGGTACTGGCAGGCCCACTCTCCTTCGCAAAGACAGAAACCAGGGATCCGAGCGCAACGAATCCAGCTAACGAATCCAGCTCCGGATCCCCATTCATATTGAGAATATCGGACCAGTGCAACAAGTCCCGAATGTCGCGCTGAGCCGATCACCTGCTACATGGCGATATTACGCCAAGAAGTCTCCGTTCCCCTTGTGGTAGAGCGTGCCGGTAGTGGGCTGTTTTGAATTTATTTCGCGTGATGCAGTCGGTGCCGCAGGGTTTCCACGATCAGACCGAGCAGCGCATACGTAACGGCATTCGCCGCTAGAACCTCATAGAGGCTAATAGGGTAATGCCTGCCAGCTATCGCAACGGGGCAGGTGAAGCTGACGAGAGTCCAGACATTCCGCATTCGTTCATTTGTAGATGGGAAGGTTGCGATGGCAAAAAGTGCCCAGAAACCCGCACGAGAAAGCCTGCACTCGACCAGACGGCAATTCGATATTTCATGGTGCCGCTCCGACTCCGCATCATTTTACGACTTTCATTCATTCGGCGGCCTCTGCGAACGAAAGAAATTCTCGCGTCGGATACTTCTGCTTCGTTCCGCTGAGCGCCTCATGGAAAGAGCACCATCGATCCGCTAGGGTCTTGGCTACGCATTTCTTCTCGGGATTGTCCATCGAATGCTGCCTTGGCCCCAGTAACACAGGAGCTTGATTCGACCGTCACCTTTCCCAATACCACAGATTGCCGGACATGGCGCAGGGCGCGCCAGCCGCGCCCTGCGCAGATACCGACTTCCCGGGTGCTTAGCCGGTGTATTGCCCGCAGCTCGGGAGGAATCCCAGCGATTGCCTGGGGCCGACTTGTGGCCCGCGCCCACGAGAGTCCGTTCCGGCCGTGCATTCAGCCAGCTCGGCGTAACACAGCGCGGTGAACGCGCACGCGATCGCCAGAGTTGTCCCAGGCTTGGGAATAATTCTCTGGACAGCCAAGACGTCGGAATGGGGGCATAGAAGCTTGCCGCCGCCTGCGCGAGCTAATGCCTCATGTCGGAATCGTGATGGTGACGGTGCGCGATGCGGAAGAAGACGTGGTGCACGCTCTGGAAGCAGGTTCCGACGATTACATTACAAAACCGTTCCGATTTGGTGAAATGGTCGCGCGCCTTCGTGCCGTGCTCCGCCGTGTGGTGCCCGAAAACGTCGGCCCGGCTGTACTGCAAGCCGGCGAACTGGAAATCGACTTTGACAGGCGTCTGCTGCGTCGAGCGGGCAAGGAGATTCACCTCACTCCGACCGAATTCGACTTGTTAGCTCTGCTGATGAGAAATCAGGGAGCGCTAATGCCTCACGCCAAGCTGCTCCGCACGATATGGGGTCCTGAATATGGTGAGGAGCTCGAATACTTGCGAGCATACGTTAGAGCGCTTCGAAAGAAGATCGAAGATGACCCTGCACAACCCAAATATATCTTGACCGAACCTTGGGTTGGATATCGATTCCACAATCCTTCCGAAGAGGAAGCATAGGTGCGTTAAATCTCGAAAGCCGCAGCAATGCGACGAGTTGCGAGCCGGATGTTTAGGAGATTCGGCTTCTCTTAAATTCGGCAGCGCCTACGCATGACGCCGTCCTAAACCAAATAGATCATGCTGCGGGTTCATCGTTGATGGTTGATCATTGATTTCGCAAGACCATTCGCGAACTGTTCCTGAAGTTGCGCCATACGGTCGTCAGCAAGAGCCTCGTTCCAGGCTTCATCGGCCAGATGGTTATAGAGATCCGCGGTTGACCCGTTCCGGTAGGCGTCCACGCGAGGTGGATGCAACCGGTACGTCGCCGCCACTTCTCGGTAGTATTGTTCTTTATTCTTCTTCCGCTGAGCTTCCTGACGAAAATACTGTGCCAGTTCACGATGTTCTTCCGGCGTATTGGCAGTATTAATCAGTTGAGCCGCCTGCTTTCGAGTCAATTTCGTCGTTGAGGTGGGTGCGGATTGGGAAACCTCCGCCGCGCCAATGCCAATCAGCGCGAGCAGAATCAAAGGTGCGGCTATGAGTGCTTTCATCTGTTCTCCTTACGAGCGCGGCTAATACAATCAAGGCTCTTCTTGGGCACTTCCGCATTGATCCGCTAGCCCGATCGCTCTTACATCTGCAATATAGACCTGCAGGCATGAAGAAGGCATAAAGACCTAGAACGAGAGCTACCGCCTCTGCAGCGCCGTTGCCCTCAGTAGCATTTCCAAAGCGGTGGGATCAATACTGACAATCAAAATAGTTATGGCTGCAAGTCAAAGATGTGATTCGAGTTTCTACGCTTTCTTCACGAACCAGTCGTTATCGCCCGATGAAGGATAGCCTCAGAGTTCTTACTCTTCATAACGTTGGTTGTGAGGTGGGGTTGATGGCGTCTTAACGAACTCTTTATGTTGTACTGTCTGGTTCCTTATGAGTTATTTGCTCGACTATGGAGGTCGCAGTGAGTGTGGTATTTGGTTAGAAGATGCGACTGCTTGTTCAGCCCGGATCTGACATTCGTCAACCAGTGAAGCGGATCGCAAGTTACGGTCTAGACAAGGATCGGGATGTGAACACCATGAACTCTCTGTTATGCAGGCACATTGCGGTTGCAACTCTTTCTCTCATACTTGCCTCGGGTCTCGCTGCGCCCGAATGTTATTCCCAGGCCCAACCGGCGCAGTCAGGCGTTCCGACGAAGGTCGCGAGGTTGAATACGTCGGGCAGCGACGCGTCCGCCGCTGATGTCGGGGCAGCTGCCGGGGCGCCGCCGAACCAGATTCCTTCTTCCGTCGGTGCGGAATCCACCGCCGCCATTACTAAAGAGCTGGAGGCAATGAAATTGCGTATCCAGCAGCTGGAGGTGCAACTAAGCGACCGCACGGCGGCTGAACATGCGCCCATGTCAGACCTGGTGTCAGTGTCAGCTGTACCCGAGACGAATGTCGGATCTGTGCCCCCTAAAACATTTGGGCACTACGCGTTGTCAGCACAAACGCAGGGCGAGGCTGCCGCGCAATCGGCTGTACCGGCGCCAGCGGGACCTGCCGAGCCGTTTGCGTACGCAGATTGGACCTGGCTCAACGGCAACTCCCGCGAAAAAGAGAAGCCGTGGGACTCGAAATTCTTTACTCCTGAAGTCAGGTTTGACACTCATTACGTGCTCGATTTTAACCACCCCAGAGATGACACCATGGGCGGGTCGACAGAAATCTTTCGGTCCAACGAAGTCCAGATGGAACAACTCAGCTTCGGCGGAGACTTTCACTGGGACAATGTCCGCGGCCGGATATTGACCATGAACGGGTTGTTCGCTGTCACCACGCCTCGGAATGACGCCAGCACGGCACGCGGCCAATGGTATCTCGCTGGTGCGTACCGTTACATCTCGGAAGGATGGGGCGGATACCACTTTAACGTCAACCACGGGCTCAATATCGACGCGGGAATCTTCGTTTCCTACATCGGTCTGTTCAGCTATTACAACTTTGACAACTGGGCTTACCAGCCGTCGTTTGTGTCATCCAATACTCCATGGTTCTTCAACGGGATACGTATCCAGTGGTTTCCTACGGATAAGCTGAAAATTGAACCCTGGATCATCAATGGCTGGCAATCCTACGGCAGGTTGGGTAGCAAGCCGGGTCTGGGTGGACAAATCCTGTGGCGTCCTAAACCTTGGATTTCGATAGTCTCGAACAACTACGGAATGGGTCAGGATACGTTAGGTAGTGGCAATGGTCAGTTTGGACGCTACCGTATACATACCGACGACAGCGTTGAGGTTAAATACTACGACCGTCCAGGGAACTTCCTTGACCGGATGGCGTTCTCTGTGACAGGCGATCTGGGATGCGAGTATGGCGGACCTCCGGGTCAAAATGTAAATTGCCACCACAACACCGCTACAAGCTTCAAGCAGACGTTTGCTGGATGGATGGCGTATAACCGGTTCTGGTTTGGTCATGACCGCTATGCCTTCACAGTCGGCGGCGGCGCGATGGACAATCCGGGACGCTATCTGACACTGCTGCCGCCCATTAATAGCGCGGTTGCCTATACCGGTACACCCTACTTTACGCAAAACCCCGGAGATCCATTCAAGGCATGGGACATTTCCGCCACATTTGACTATATGCCCAAACAATACATTACCTTTCGCTGGGAGTATGGCTATCGTCATGCGAACGTGCCGTATTGGACCGGGCAGGGCGGGATTACACCTCCTGGCGGCAACACTGGCGGACAAGGCGTATTCGGTGGCGAGAATAGCGGCGGCGGCGCACTCGTCCCGGGGACGACATTCGTGCCGGGGCCCACGCTATCAGCTACGCCGGGCTTCACCTGTGTGGCAGGAGCGACAGGCTGGTGCCCGGACCTGCGGAAGGATGAACAGAGCGTCAGGATGGCCATCATGGTCATGTTCTAGTTTGTGGCCCTTTTTGTTCATGAGGCAGAGGACGAATGTCGAGGCCGTGTGGCCTGCGGCCGTCACGACGGACACCGAGTCTTTGAATGAAAACCTCCAGTGTTCTTTGCGCCTCAGTGGTGAGAAAACGGCCAGGATCTCAATCGTGCTGTGCGCCAGTCCATTGCGGGTCGCGCTCGGGTGGAACAATCGACCCGTCGCGCATGTGGATGATGCGATCCCCGTACTGGGCCGCCTCGGGATTGTGGGTAATCATCAGCACGGTCTGGCCGAGTTCCTTGTTCGACTGCCGGAGCATGTTGAGCACGATAGCCGAATTCTCGGAGTCGAGGTTCCCAGTCGGCTCGTCCGCCAACACGATTGCAGGCTTGTTCACCAGGGCGCGTGCCAACGCGACCCGCTGCTGCTCACCGCCACTCATTTCCGAAGGGCGGTGCTGCATGCGCTTGTCGATGCCGAGGAGTTGCGTGATTCGCTTTATATACTCGCGATCGTGGCCAACGTCGAACCCGGCGATGTCACGGGCGATATCGATGTTGCCCTGCGCTGACAGGGTAGGCAGCAGGTTGAATTTCTGGAAGACGAAGCCAATCTTCTGCTTGCGCATGCGCGTGCGGGCAGCGTCCGACAAAGAAGTGAAATTGACGCCGTCGATGGAGACTCGACCGGTATCCGCATGGGTCAGCCCACCCAATATGTAGAAAAGGGTCGATTTGCCGCTGCCGGACGGCCCCACAATGCTGACGAACTCGCCTTTTCCTGACCGCAAGAGACACGCCGCGAAGCGCGGGCACATCCACTTTGCCGATGCGGTAGGTTTTTCGTACGTTATCTGCTTCGATCATCCACGTCATGCGAATCTTTAATCCTACACGAATGGAAGGCGAGGGTTCGCGGGTGACGCAGGGCGATTTCGCAGCTAGGGGAACGGCACTCCTTGGGTTCCGACGTACAACGAGTAGAGCGACTGGCTGGCAGCCATGAAGAGACGGTTCCGTTTCGCGCCTCCGAAGCAGAGGTTGGCGCAAGTCTCGGGCAACTGGATTTTGCCAATCAGCTTGCCGTCGGGCGCGAGCACATGCACGCCGTCGAAGCCTTCTCCGGCCCATCCAGCGCCGGCCCAGATGTTGCCGTCCACGTCGCAGCGTATACCGTCGAAGCTCCCGGCGCCCATGTCGACGAACTTGCGCCCATTCGTCAGCCGCACGCCGTCCACGACGTCGTACACCCGTAGTTGGTGCGGATAGCCCGGATGCTGGGAAGTGCCGGTGTCAACGATGTATAGCTTCTTCTCATCGGGAGAGAAGCAGATACCGTTGGGCTTGTCCATATCGTCGGCTACTACGGTGAGCGCCTTTGTCTCTGGATCGAGGCGATACACGTCACACGGCAGCTCGAATGCAGCCTTGTGGCCTTCGTAATCTGAGAGGATACCGTAGCCTGGATCGGTGAACCAGATTGCGCCGTCGGAATGCACCGTCAGGTCATTGGGAGCATTGAGAGGCTTCCCCTGGAAGCGATCGGCGAGAACGGTGATGGTGCCGTCGTACTCGGTGCGGGTGACGCGGCGCGAGTCGTGCTCGCAGGTCACGAGCCTGCCCTGGCGGTCGCGCGTATTGCCGTTGCTGTAATTCGACGGACTGCGAAAGACACTCACCTCGCCGGTGTCCTCAAGCCAGCGCAGAATGCGATTGTTGGGGATGTCGCTCCACAGCAGGCAGCGTCCGTCGCCGAACCAGACGGGGCCTTCGGCCCAGCGACAGCCCGTGTAGAGCCGCTCCACGGCGGCGTTGCCCACAACGTACTTCGCGAAGCGTGGGTCAACGGTCTCGACGGCCTGATCGGGATAACGGACTGGCGTTTTCGTGTTTGAACTGGCAACTAAAGCCGACGGTTCGATTACTACTGCTGCCGCAGCGGTGGTGGCAAGGTTGAGAAATGCTCGTCGCTCCATGATGTTTGTCTGCTCCCGCAGGTACTGTGACGGCAAGGGCAGACATCGTAACATTGCGTGGGTGTGGCAGCACGGCTATTCCGCATTTCGAAAGCACTGAAGGTTGGTTTCAGGCGAGCAGCAGCGGGGACCGAGCAGGAACTCGATGGTTATGATCCTGCGATGCTGACGTTCTGGTTCGCAGAACGATCAGGCGCCACGTTTCCTGAAGTGGCAATCGAGGTGCCTGTCCTGAATGGTGGATTGCCAGTCAAGCCATTGAGCTGTCCATATGAGGACCAGAAAACAGAGGGAGGCTAGTTGAATAGGCCACGGGAGCATGACGAAGAGAGTATAACGCTGGATGGTGGTGACGTGAGTGCAGCGTAGGGTTGGTTCGCGCATAGGCGATAACGACGGATAGGAGACTCTGCGGTTACTCCCCACGTTCGACATTTCAGGCTACAACTGAAACATGCCGCAGTCCTCCCACGAGGCCCGTCATGCACAATTGGTTGCGCGCGCCGTCGAGTGGCTTCGCCGCCACTACAAGTGCGGCATCATTCTGGCCGAGCAGTATTGCGCCACCGGAGAAGTGCCGGACGTCATCGCGTGGAAGGGGTTTTGCAAGTCGGTGCTGGTGGAGTGCAAGGTCTCACGCGCCGACTTTCTTGCCGACGCCGCCAAGCCGTTCCGCCTAAAGCCGGAGGAGGGCATGGGAGGGCAACGCCTCTACCTCGCGCCTGCTGGGACCATTGGTCGGGAGGAGTTGCCTAAACACTGGGGACTGCTCGAGCTCAAGGGACGCGACGTCACGATGACGGCGAAGCCCGGGCGCGTTGATCTGCGCACCCAGGTTGGTCTCATGAAAGAGATGAACCTGCTTCTGGCCAGCCTGCGTCGGGTCGAAGTCCGAATCGAGCCGCAGACCATCACCGACTTTCTGAAGTGGAAAAACCGCCTCGCCGAGTACAACGGTGGCCAGCTTCCTGAGGGCATCACAGCCATGCAAGAAGAGCCGAATTCGCATTTACTGATCTGAGCTTCGTCGGTACGTGTCCGATGCGTTCATTCGATGGGCGTCGTCACGCTAAACGGGCCCGCAAGTGGCTGGGAGATTGCCCGCAGGCGTTTAGCCAGTCGCTGAGAAACGCCAGCAACTGGGCGGGCGGACGCAACCACAGATCGGCAGCGGTCTCGCGCCAGTGGGGGCGCACCAGGACGCGCAGCCCGCGGTCCTGCAAAGCGCGGAACGCATCTTCGTCGGTGTCGTCATCCCCGAGATAGGCGACGGGTGCGTCCACATCGAGTTCTGCCAGGATGGCCCGAACGGCGTCGCCTTTATTGCGTCCAGCAATCCGTATTTCGACTCCGCCATCGAAATGCTGGAGCGTGAGACAGCTGTTCTGTGCGATGGGCAGCCAGCCCATCAGTATCCTGTCACGGATGTCGTCAACCTCTTGGTCCGGCAGGCCGCGCCAGTGCAAGGCAAGGCTTCCCGGCTTATGTTCGATCAAGCTGTGAAGTCCGAGGTTGTCGACCCAATAGTCTGCCTGGTCAAGCGCCTCTAGCGATTCGTGGTCCATTTCGGCGAGTTGATATTCACCGTCGCTGCCCAAGCGTTCGAGGCCGTGGGTACCCCAGACCTCCGGCGCCGGTGAGAGTTGCAACAACGGGTCTAGTTCCTGAGCACGCCGGCCAGTAATGATGACGACGCGCGTACTTTCAGTGTCCATGATGTCCTGCAGCAGCCCGGTAACGGCGGGATAAGGAACAGCCTGCAAACGGTCCAGCTCGAAGGGAGCGAGTGTGCCGTCGTAGTCCAGAAGCAGCGCCGACTCGCGTGAGCGCGCTACGTCGCGAAAGAACCCGCGCAAGTCAATCTGGGAATATGGGCCTGTCAATTCTTCCTCCAGCACTGGCGCGCGACGAAATCAGGCTGCGGTAGTGCGTGTCTCCGTCCGGTCAGTATTGTTTTTCGGCACCACGCGGAACTCACAAAGTTGGCCAATCAGGTCTCCTGCCCAGCGATAGATGTTTTGCTCCCGCACGAGCTTTCTCATGTGTTGCATTCGCTCTTTGCGCTCGTGGGGTTCCATTTCGAGCGCCGCGCGGATCGCTTCCGCCGTCTGGTCGATGTCGTAGGGATTGATGATCAGCGCGTCCCGCAGTTCCCGAGCCGCTCCGGTGAAGCAGCTCAGTACCAGTACGCCATCTTCGTCATGGCGCGCAGCAAGAAATTCCTTGGCAACCAGGTTCATGCCGTCGTGCAGCGAAGTCACAAGACACAGGTCCGCGGCGCGGTAGTACCTTTGGACCTCGGCATGGCTGTGCTGCCGATTGAGAAATACGATCGGCCGCCAATTTGGGGCCTGGAAGCGTCGGTTAATGCGTTCAGCTTCCGCCTGTACCTCATCCAGGAAGTCCTGGTATCGCTTGAGATGGGTGCGGCTCGGAGCGCCGATCTGGATAAATACAAATTGCCTGCGGTAGACGGGATATTTCTCGAACAGCTGCTCGATGGCATGGAACCGTTCGAGTATTCCCTTGGTGTAATCGACGCGGTCAACGCCGACTCCCACGAAGATGGCTTCGACGCCTGCGTTGCGAAGTAACTCGGCGCGGTCGTCTTCGTAGTTCGTGGCTCTTGCGCTGGCACGCGGACGGTCGGCGAGGTCCACACTGATGGCATATGGACGAACCATCGTCACGTGATCGCTTCGCTTGACTGTGAAGTGCTCCCAGTTGATTTGCGATTCAAGGGCACGGTCCACGGTTTGCAGAAAGTTATTGCAATGCGACTGCACATGGAAACCGATGAGATCGGCGCCCAGCAAGCCATCCAGTAGCTCGCTCTGCCATGGGCATATCGCAAACGCCTCCGCATTCGGCCACGGTATATGCCAGAAGATCGACACCCGCGCATCCGGGCGCCGTTGCTTAATCATCTTCGGGAGCAGCGCGAAATGATAATCCTGCACCAGCACAACCGGATCATCGGTATGCGCCATCTCCTCAACCAGGGCGTCGGCGAACTTGCGGTTGACCTCCTGGTAGTATTCCCAATCGCTTGAACGAAAGACGGGGCGGGTATGTGCTATGTGACAGAGCGGCCATAAGCCTTCATTGGCGAAGCCGTAGTAATAACCGTCTTCCTCCTGCTCGTCCAGCCAAACCCTCCGCAGCGTGTACCGCGGATCATCCGGGGGCACGCGCAGGCGATCGTGCTGGTCTACGTATTCCCGATCGGCATCGGCACTGCCGTGAGCGATCCACGTTCCATCGCACGCACGCAACACCGGCTCCAGCGCGGTAACGAGGCCGCTCGCGGGGTTGATGACTTCGACATTCTTTCCTTGCCGGACGTGAAGGTAGGGCTCGCGGTTGGATACGACGAATAGGTGGCTATTACGCAGCTTGCTTCGAACATGTACCGCCAGGCGTTGCGCGGTCCAGACGTTCTCAGCCGATTGGCGCAGCCGTGCTTCCGTTTCTGCGGAGGCACGGGCATGGTCGAGGTTCTCGGCAATAGTCGCCAGTTCGCGAGCTAACGGTTGAAAGAGATCAAGCTGAGGAATCTCGCGCCGTGAATGGCCACGCTGGGTGCGGAGGGTACGCAACCAGGTAGCCGCGCGCGCGATCGGGCCGCGCAGACTCCACTGCACGATCAATAGAGTCAGAAAGGCGATCGTCACCATCTGCACGAGAACGCGCAGAAACGACTCACGCCAGGCCATTCGGCTTTGGGCTGCGATGTATCCCGAGTCGTGCACGATGGCCAGTGCGCCGACGATCCGGCTGTCTTGGTGGAGCGGCAGCACGCGAATGTGCAGAGATGCCTTTCCGGCGCGCGTGAACTCCGAGTCGGGCAAGTTGTCGACGATGGCCTTGGCTACCACGGGAGGGCGATCGTTCAAAAGGTCGGCAAGAGCAGGGGTTACAGCGAGGCGTTGTCCGGCCACATCGTACACGGCAATGCCAGCGAGGTGTTCGCGATTGCCGAATCGCTCAACAATCCTCTGCAGTGAATGTTGAGATCCCTTAGCAAGAGCCTGCTCCACGTTGGTCGAAAGACTCTCACCCAGGAGTTCCGAAGTTCGCTCCAAGTCGTTGCGCCGTTTGATCTCTTCCGATCGCACGGCGTAGTAGGAAAAGAGGAAGGAGACCGCGGTAATTCCAAGAACCAGCGAAAGTATGAGCCGAACGCTAAACAGCCGCATAACTGGTCTCCATAGTCGAAGCGAAGACCCTGCGGACTTGCCGCTTGCAGGAACAAACGGCGGGCGGGAAATCGCTGTATTTCCATGCCTGGATGAGGTGAGAACCCTCTGAAGATGTTTGCGTCGTCTCTCGCGCTTGAGCGGTGGCGTCAGTAGTAGTAATGGCACCGTCAAGCGGAAACGGCGCCTTGTCCGGGGAAACGGGAAGCAGCTGGCAAGATACAACCGGAGCCAGAGAGAGTTTCCTGTCGCTTATAGACCCCTGCCGATTCATTGTAAGGTCTTTAATCCGCACGCGGAATGCCAATCCGTTTTAGTTGCGAAAGTGGTTAACTAAATGAATTCAGAGGGCCCTATCGCTGTTTTTCGGAGCTGGAGTCGAAAGCTGATATCCAAAATTTACCCGGTCGAGAAATTACGCTACAGAAAGCAAACGGCTGGCCAACTGCCAGCCGTTCCATCAGATAGGCTGATCGCCGCGTTATCGCGCGACGGCGTGCGTCCGCGGGGTTCCCTTGATCGCGAAAAACACGATGTAGAGGTAGCAAATCGCCGGCAGGAAGAACGCGTGGTGGATGCCAATCCGATCGGCGATGAAGCCCTGCACCAGAGGAATGATCGCGCCTCCGACGATGGCGGTGTTCAGCATGCCGGAACCTTCGCCGGTCAGTGGCCCCAGACCCTCGATGCCTAGCGTGAAGATGGTGGGGAACATGATGGAGTTGAAGAAACCGATAGCCAGCATGCTGACCACCGCGACATCCCCATTGGTCGCCATCGAAATGCAGACCAGCAAAGCCGCGATAAGAGCGTTCGCAGCCAGCACGGTACGCGGCGGCATCTTCTGTAGGACCCAGGATCCGACAAAGCGTCCCACCATGGCGCCGCCCCAATAGAACGAGAGATACTTGGCGGCAGTTTCCAGGTCGAGATTGCCGATGTAGGGCTCGTGCAGGTAGTTCACCAGGAAGCTGCCGATGGCGACCTCTGCGCCGACATACGTAAATATGCCGATCGCGCCCATCACCAGGTTGGGGTGCTTCCAGATGCTGTCGTCCTTTACTACTGCGTGCCCGCCCTCAGCCTCAGGGATGTGCGGCAGCTTGAAGCGCCCAATGACGACCGCCAGCAAGACCAATGCCACCGCGATGACGACGTACGGCATCTTGACCGACGACGCCTGCTCAATGCGGTAGGCCTGAAGTTCTGCCGGAAGCATGGCCGCGATCTGCGCTGCTGTCTTCGGCGCCGTGGCAAGGATGAGGATCCCGCCGATGGGTGGAGCGATAAACGTGCCGAATGAGTTGAATGCCTGGGTCAGTGTCAGTCGGGCCGAGGCCGTCTTAGGAGGCCCCAGCAGAGCCACGTAAGGATTGGCGGCCACCTGCAGCACCGTGATACCGGCCGCCAGGATTATAAGAGCCGTCAAGAACAAAGCGAATGACGGGACATTGGCTGCGGGGATAAACAGCAATGCGCCCACTGCCATGGTCAGAAGCCCGGCAACCATCATGGGCTTATAGCCAACCCGCTCGGTAATGAAGCCTGCGGGAATAGAAAACACTGCGTACGCGCCGAAGAAAGCCAGCTGTACCAGCATGACCTGGGCGTAATTCAGGTCAAAGATTGCCTTCAGGTGGGGAATAAGGATGTCGTTCAAACAGGTAAGAAATCCCCACATGAAGAACAGCGTGGTCACCATGATCAGGGGGCCACGATAGCTCTGCCCATCGTTACTGGCAGTGTAGGTCCGCGAAGTCTGCTGTGTGCCGATTGCCATGTTCACCTGTCTGATGAGATGTGCCGCACTCCGGTTGTGCCGTCTATACGCCCACGGTCCGATCAACGACGCTGCGTCAAAACTCGAAATGGTATCAGGAGAGCGGGGCACGGCTCTCTTAGCCCACAGCGAATGCTAGTTGACGACGGACTCGGGCGCAACGGCAAAATCGGTTCTTTCGCGGGGGTAAGACGCCGTTCGGTACCGGCACGGGGCAACACTCTTTCCGCCTCAACGCCGGCCGCCTCGCCTGAAGCGTTAACCGGATGCAATATCCGTGAGCATGTCCCTCATGGTCGCAACGATTCGCGGGTCTACCCCTCCGCTTGGCGATGCGTCGCTTCGAAACGCGGTCCTATGTACCTGCCGGCAGTTCGTCATCTTCACCAACTGGCGAACGTTATGCGTCCTGACTCCTCCTCCCGGCAATACCTCGATCCGCCCCCGGCTCCGGGCAATCAACTCCCGAATCAGATCGGCACCTTCCAGCGCTGTCTTTTGCTGCCCGCTGGTGAGAACGCGGGTAAAACCCATGTCGATCAGCTGATCGAATGCCTGGAACGGATCAGCCACGACGTCAAACGCACGGTGAAAAACCGCCTGTTTGCCGCCGGCAATGGCGAGCATTTCGCGGCAGCGTTCCGTATCGACTTTGGCGTCGGGCCGCAGAATGCCGAAGACGATTCCGGCTACGCCCTGTTGGAGTAGGAGTTTTGCATCGCGAAGCATCTGCGCGAACTCTTCATCCGAAAAGCAGAAGTCACCGCCGCGCGGCCGTACCATCGCCATTACAGGAATGTTCACTCGCTGTCTTGCCTCAATCAGCACATCAATTGGGGGCGTAACTCCCCCGATTTCGATGGCCGCGCACAACTCGATCATGTCGGCACCGCCTTTTTCAGAGGCGACGCAGTCTTGAGCGGAGAGAGCGACGATCTCCAGGAGGATTTTTGACAAGGACCGGCACCTGCCTTGGTGACGCCACAAGCTACACGGTGCGTTCGGTGTGCTTACGGCCCAGCTACAGACTCTACATTGCTATCTAAAATGTTTGGCTTGCCGCCATGAGAAAACTGTTGGTGGTCGTGGTCGTACCCGGTTGCCTGGTCATGATCGCCCGCCTCGTTGGACCTTCGATTCTGGAGCGCACGCAAAACCACACACTGCAATCCGGGCCCTGCCGCACCTTGCTTGTGGCAGATCTGCAGGCCGACAGTCTGCTGTGGGGCCGTAATTTGCTTTCAGCCAGCAAGGAAGGCCACATCGATCTGCCGCGGCTGGTCGAAGGCAACGTGGCATACAAGGGTTCACAGTCTTCTCCACCATCCCGCGCAGACTCAATATCGACCGCAACGAAGACACTTCGGACCTGGCGCCTTATATCGGGATGCTGCAAGGCTGGCCGCTGAAGACGCTGGGCAGTCCCAGGCAGGTCGCGCTCTATCAGGCTGGCGCCTGCAAGAGTTTGTGGAGCAGTCGAACGGCGGCTTGGTGCTGCTGCGAACGCGCGGCGACCTGGCCAGTTTCCTGCAGCGGAGCCAAGGCGGTTCGCATGCGGTTGCGCGCTCCTTGGTACCGAGGGCGCATAGCCTCTCGAGGGCAATCTCGGCAATATGGACGCCCTCTACGCCGCTGGGTTTCGAATGATGTCGCCCGCCCACTTTACCGACACCGCCATCGGAGGCTCAGCTGCGGGAGCAACCAAGGCGGACTCTCCCCTGGGATGCGAGTGGGTAAAGCAGATGGAGGCCCGTGGCATGCTGATCGACGTCTCGCATGCATCGCCCGACACTATCCGCGATGTGACCAGCCTCGCCACAAAGCCGGTGGTGGTGTCGCCTACCGGCGTGAAGGGCGTTTGCAACAACAATCGCAATCTCACGGACGACCAGCTTCGTGCCGTTGCCGCCACGGCCGGCGTTATCGGTGTTGGCTTCCGGGAAGTGGCAACGTGTGGAACCGATGCCAACGCAATCGCGAGGGCGATCCTGTACACCGCCCACGTTGTGGGGGCTGAGCACGTCGCGCTGGGGCCTAATTTCGACGGCGCGGTGACCGAACCCTTCGACTCCAGTGGCTTGGCCCTCATCACCGAAGCGCTGTTGCAGCAAGGCGCTTCCGAGCACGACATCCGTTTAGTTATGGGTGAGAACGTTGCTCGGGTTCCTTCAGAGGTCTTGCCGCAATAGCAGCGCGCCTTTGATCGGTGTGAGCCATCCAGTGGGCATTGGCAGCATGTCCAGGTCCCCTGACCTCATCCCAACGTACCCACGCGATGTAAACCACTACGCCGATATTGATGAGCAATACCGCCCAGTGGAACAGCGTTGGATGCCGTATCAGCTTATAGAGCTCAAACGGAAGGTAGGCCGCGCCTGAGGCAATCGCCAGCCATTCTGCCCAGACTCGCTGCCGCCACAGGCCATAACCCTCGGCGAAGCGAAGCGTGGCGTACAGAACCACAATAGTGAGCACGGTGGCGACGCTGGTATCGCTCATGCGTTCGGCGGCATGCAGCAGCGCGTGCGCAATCATTCGGTCGGGATCAACGTGTAGAAAGTAGAGCAGGTCGAGCGCTACGTCCCCCAAATCCACATTGTGACGGATGATCTCGAAGAACCCGAAACCCGCGAGTAGAGCAAGCAATCCCTTGACCGCCTCGAGGACAGCGACGGCCTTCAGTCCGCGACGATGATCGCGGGCTCGCCCCAAGCCTTCAACCCTGTAAACACTACTCATTTTCGAAGCGGCCACCGCCCTGCGCAGGGAAACCAACAGTCTGCACAGTCTAACCCGAAACTCGGGACCGGCCTACATTGACTTGGATGCCGTTTGTCAAAGTTTTGCGACCCTTTGGACCTAATGCAGTTTCACGTAGTCGTAGTCCACTGGATTGTTATTGATGCCGCGATCAGGTGGAGCAATCCACGCAGCCATCTTGCCCTGCTGGTACACCCCGTGCATCAGGCTGAGAATAAACGCCTGGTCGGCATCATTCGGTAGCCATTCGTCCTTATGAGCCGCGAATTGTTCCGCCGCGATCGGCACCCCTTCGGGTGTGGTCGGAACCCCGGCCCAGTTGCCGATATTGCGCCGGAAACGGGTGCTGGGCAGAGAGAGGCGGAACGGAAGGCCTGCCTTCTCGATTAACCTGTTCCAACGCTTTACGCCCATCTCGCAATCACGCACATAAGAACTGCGCGTGACCTCGTTCATCGCGTTGCGCACAGGAATCTGCTCGCTCTTCGTGCTGCCGCTGCCGTCAGGCAATTCCAGCGTATAGGTCTGATCGATCGCGATATGGTCTTCGTATTGCGCCTCGTCGGGCCGGCCCTTCAGTCCGTTGGCGAAGTACGACGCCGCATTCGACGAAGTCTCGGAACCGAACAGGTCTAACGAGGAAGTGAACCAGAAGTTCAGATACTTCTGAATGGTCGGCAGGTCAATCGCTCCGGCGTTGCGAATGGCCTGCGGGTCATCCGAGTTCAGCTCTTGCATAACTTGCAGGGTGCGCTTTACCACCCGGTTGATGCCGGTGTCGCCCACGAACATGTGATGCGCTTCTTCGGTGAGCATGAACTGGCAGGTCCGCGCCAGCGGATCGAAGCTCGACTCGGCCAGCGACTTAAGCTGGAACTTGCCATCGCGGTCGGTGAAGTAGGTGAACATGAAGAAGCTGAGCCAATCGCGAATCGGCTCGTTGAAAGTGCCCAGAATACGTGGTTTGTCAGCGTCCCCGGAGTGCCGTTCCAGCAACTCTTCGGCCTCCTCGCGCCCATCGCGTCCGAAATACGCGTGCAGCAGGTAGACCATCGCCCAGAGGTGACGCCCTTCTTCGACATTTACCTGGAATAAGTTGCGCAAATCGTAAAGTGACGGTGCGGTGTGCCCCAGCATTCGCTGCTGCTCGACCGATGCCGGTTCGGTATCGCCCTGGGTCACGATCAGACGGCGTAGTATGGCACGATATTCGCCCGGAACCTGCTGCCAGACTTCCTGGCCAAAGCTGTCGCCGAATCCAATGCGCCGCTCCGGATTGCGTTCGTTCAAAAATATTCCCCAGCGGTATTCCGGCATCCGGACGTAGCCGTAAGTAGCCCAGCCTTTCGCGTCCACCGAAGTCGCGGTGCGAAGATATACGTCCGCCACCTGAAAGTCCTTGGGGCCGAGTTCCTCCCACCACTTCAGAAACTCCGGCTGCCAGTGCTCCAGGGCGCGCTGCAAGGTACGGTTCGAGCCCAGGTCGACGTTATTCGGAATGCGATCCTGATAGTTAATGCTCATTACACCCTCTCCCAATTACCGGTGCCCCGGGTTCGCGCCGCGATCGGTCGGCGCTAACCCGGGAGACTAAACTCTCTCCCAGTTAAATCTCGCTTTTGATCCGGTTCCGAACAGCTTGAGCGCTCCGTGTTCTCCGGTGGAGTTGGGGCGGATGAATACCCAGTTCTGCCACGCCGAAAGGCGTCCGAAGATCTTCGTTGCCAGCGTTTCTTCTCCCGGGAACCTGCAGGCTCGCTTCCAATCCGGTCAGCGCGTCGGGCGATAGCGAGGCCCGTTCTTCGATGGCAATCCGTACCTCGTCCTCCCAATCCAGATCGTCCGGAGCCACTGTGATCAATTCAAGTTGCAGCGCTTCTTTCGGACCCAGCAGCATCCCCTTGACGCCCTCCAGACGAAGAAGCTTGTCAGCATCGCCGTTGAAGCGGGTCGCGAGGCGGCAGCGGTCGTTCACAGCCGGCAGCATGCCATTGAAATCGTCGAGCGCGATCTTCGGCGCATCGCCTTCCTCGGTCGCCAGCATGTAGCTGCGGTCGGCAGCGGCGACCAGCTCAAACAGAATTCCAGCAAAGCAGGAACCCGGCTCGATGATTGTGTAGATGGTGCGTGACGAAACGTCGAGTCGCGCCAGTGTTCTGCGAAGCAGCCCAATGGTCTCACGCACCAGCCAGTCCGTGCAGTTGTGCAGCATCAGCGCATCGTTGGCCAGCACCGCGTCAACGCTCCCGCACGGTCTTGACGAGCACAAGTCCTAAATCCAGCTCGTTGGTGCGCAGCATGAGAATGGCGTCATCCAACTCTCTTGCCATTGCCAGCGGCCACCACTGGTCGCCGAGGGCGTGGATTTCCGCAAGGTCGACCGGTTGTTGGCCCTCCGGTCCGCGAACTGTCAGCGTCGCCGTTCGTGCACGCGCGATCGAACGTTACATCGACATACTTGTAGTGATAGCCGTCCTCGTCGATGCTGCGCTGCAGCGGATTCAGCTTGATGCCCTTGGCGTCTGCCGGACGCGCCGACGCATCAGCCAAATGCCGTGCGCGCTTGCCGCACCAGGTCTGCGAATTTTGCCGGCGGAGCAATTTCGTCCACCAGACCCCACTGCTTGGCGCGCTCGCCCTTGACGCCGTCGGGATTGGTGCAGAACATGTCGGCAAGGTCGCGGCGCACTCTGCGCTTGTCCACCAGTCGCGTAAGACCGCCAGTCCCGGGCAGCACGCCGAGCAGCGGAACCTCCGGCAAGCTCACCGCGCTGGAGCGGTCATCCACCAGCAGGATTTCGTCACAGGCCAGCGCCAGCTCGTAGCCGCCGCCGGCACAAGTTCCGTTGATTGCTGCGAGAAATTTCAGATCGTCGTGACGGCTCGAGTCCTCCATGCCGTTGCGCGTCTCGTTGGTGAACTTGCAGAAGTTCACCTTCCACGCGTGCGACGACGATCCCAGCATGTAAATATTGGCGCCGGCGCAGAACATGCGCTCCCGTGCGCTCGTGATTACAACGCAGGCCACTTCAGGATGCTCAAATCGAATCCGCTGCAGGATGTCGTGCAGTTCGATATCGACCCCGAGATCGTAGGAATTGAGCTTGAGCTTGTAGCCCGGCTTCAGGCCGGCATCCTCGTCCACGTTCATGGCAAGGGTTGCCACTCGCCCGTCGATTGAAAGGCGCCAATGGCGATACTGGTCTTCGGCCAAGTCGAACGTGACCTGCTCCGATTCATTCACTTTAAGCATGTGGTAACAACTCTCCTCACAGCGGCGGAAGGAAAACTTTGCGGTTGGCCTGGATCAATCACAATTCCACATCGACTAGATGCATTATAGTGCACAAGCGTGGTCATACGGGCGTCCCCATCGCTTCTTACCTTACTTTGCGGTCGCGCCATTCAGGCAGGCTTCCGCCACCAGGCGGACGCTCTGCGATAGCGGGTGCGCACTTGTGTCAATCACGAAGTCGGCCTTGCCGTACAGGGGTTTGCGAACGTCGAGAATGCGCTGCAAGTCTTCCATCGATTCACGGCTGCCGGCCATCGGGCGCAGGTCGCCTTGAGCCATGACCCGCTGCATGTGGTCCTTCGGTGATGCCTTGAGCCACACTGTATAACACGCGGCGAGCAGCCGTTCGAACGTGGCTGGCTCCGAGACCAGGCCGCCGCCGGTTGCAAGCACGAAGCGCTGATTACGTTCGATCACGTCGTCCAGGCACCGACGCTCCAATCGCCGGAAACCAGCCTGTCCATACAATTCGAAGATCACCCCTAGCGCCACCCCCGCCTTTTGCTCGACCAGGCGGTCCAACTCAAAAAACGGGACGTCGAGGCGCGCCGCTAATTTCGCACCCAGCGTCGATTTGCCCGCCCCTCTCAGTCCGATCAGCGCGATACGGTCGTGGCGTGCGGTCGCATCCACCCCGCCGAAATGCTGTATCAGGAGTCGCCGCGCCTGCACCAACTCCCCGATGGGGAGGCGGCGCAGAAACTCGGTTATGTGTACAAGGTCGATCGGCAGTTCAGGGCCCTCGAGCAGAAGGGTTTCCAGTCGCATATCCAATGCGCGCGCTATGTCGCGCAGTCGCAGGACGGATACATTGCCCAGCCCGCTCTCGAGCTGCGCCAGGTAGCGCTCCGAAACGCCCGAATCGCGCGCCAGAATCCTACGGGTCATTCCGCGATTTGCCCGGGCTTCACGCACTCGTTCGCCGAGGGCCTTCAGGAATCGAGAGTCAGAGGAAGCACCAGGGCTCCCGATTCGCGAAGAGGTTTGCGGTCCACCCGACGTGAGACTTCGTTGCATGTGGTTTTCTTGGCGGCGCCTCAAATCGGCGTGATATGCATTATACTTCCGATTCGTGACTCTGAACCTCACAATCCTGGTCGGGACAATGACCGGCACCGCCGAGATGGTGGCGCAGGAAGTCCAGACTGCGCTGGAGACCGTCGGGCATACCGCGACCATCCGTATGATGGACGACCTCGATGCCAGCGCCTTGCAGCCGGCTGGAACGTTTCTCATTTGCACCTCGACTTACGGACAAGGCGACGTCCCCGACAATGCGCAGGAGTTCTTTTCCAGCCTGGAGAGCGAGCGGCCCGACCTGTCGGCTGTGAACTACGGATTGATTGCACTGGGCGACCTGACCTACAGAGACACCTTCTGCGAAGGTGGGATGCGATTCGACAACCTACTCACTGAGCTTGGAGCGAAACGGATTGGCGAGATCTTGAAGCACGACGCCAGTTCGGGAACGTTGCCGGAAGAGGTCGCGGCACAGTGGATCCTCCCATGGGCCGAAACGGCAGTAGCGGTGCAGTCCAGCCGGCAAGTTGCAGAACAATCGAAGGAGTCGTGAGCTCACGGTGAACCGGGCAGCGCAGGAAAAAATGGGCGAAGTCTTGGTGGATGGCAAGCGCCTGGAAACGCTTTGGCTTGAGCCGCGCGATCGGTCGAATGCAACCATCGTCTTGCTGCACGAAGGCCTTGGTTCGATCGCCCTATGGAAGGAATTTCCGCACAAACTCGCGGAGCGCACCGGTTGCGGCGTGCTCGTGTATTCGCGCTACGGGCACGGTGATTCAGACAAACTGACGGAGAAGCGGCCGGTTGAATTCATGCATCACGAAGGCGAAGTGGTGCTGCCGGAGTTGCTCGAGAAGCTCGGCATCGCTCATCCGATCCTGCTTGGACACAGCGACGGCGGTTCGATTGCACTGATCTTTGCTGGTCGGAATCCGGACCGTGCGCGAGCGCTGATCCTGGAAGCGCCGCATGTGTTCGTGGAAGACCTCAGCATCTCGAGCATCGAGGAGGCCAAAGTTGCTTTTGAGACGACAAACCTTCGCCCGAAGCTCGGCTGTTACCACGCACACGTGGACGCTACGTTCTGGGGATGGAATGACATCTGGCTCAATCCGCGATTTCGCGCGTGGAACATCGAGTCATACCTCGATTCGATTCGCTGTCCGGTGTTGTGCATCCAGGGTGAGGAAGACGAATATGGTACGCCCGCCCAAGTTGAGGCGATCCGGGCACGGGTCCCGATCACCGAGATCCTGATGTTGCCGAACTGCAGGCACTCGCCGCATCGCGATCAGCAGGCGGCAACGCTCGACAAGATGGTGGAGTTCGTGGATCGAGTTGCACGCGAAGCACCCGCAGCTCGGAGCCAAGGTCGGGAGTAAACCGCGGCTAACACCGCGCAAGATCGAAAGCGACTAGCGAAAGGCAGAACATGGCGGAATGGGTCCACACCTTTAAGGGAGCAGTGCTGGCTTCCGAGTACGACTTTACCAGCCACATGAACTCGCAGATGTACGTCTCGCGTTTTGACCAGGCCACGTGGTTTTTGCTGCGCGCCATCGGTGTAACGCCGGGATCGATCAAACAGCAGAATCTGCGCATTGCAATTGTGCGCCAGAACTACCAGTTCCTCGAGGAATTGCGCGGCGGAGAACTGGTTGAGATCAAGAGCGGCTTCCTTGCCGTGGGGGAGAAGTACTTTCGCTTCCTGCACCAGATGTTCGACGCCGAGAAGGGACGCATTGATCGCGACCTGCGACAGTGTCGCCGTGCGTGCCGGCCTGGAGACCGGCAAGAGCGTGCCACTGACTCCTGAGCTTCAGGAAGCGGCAAAGCACTACCTCGTCACGCCCAATGGTCCAATTGAAGAGGCATTAGGCTAATACTCAAATGTGGGTCCGACGTCGAATCTTGTGTTGACCTCGCAACACGAACTTACGCATAATCCATGCCACGGGTGTTGGAGTTCACCCTTAACCGCCCCTCACCGGGGAAGATGACTCCTACCAGGGTTCGCTTGGGAGGAGTCGCGTCCGAATAGCTCCCTCCTGCGTTCCCCAGAAAATTGCACTTTGCAGGACCGGATGTTCTTCGTCTTTCCACCGCACTGCGGGAAGAGGCGCGAATATCCCGACGTGAACGGAGAGGAGCAATCTCTTGATCAAGTATCTCTTGATTGGCACTGGTGGCTTCGCGGGCGCAATTGCGCGCTACTGGGTTGGAACCGCCGTGACGCAGCGCATCGGCCTGCGCTTTCCCTTCGGAACGTTTGTCGTCAACGTGACCGGCTGCTTCCTCATCGGATTTTTCATGCACCTGCTGGCCGAGCGCGGGGTGCTCGACCTGCACTGGTTGCACGTTGTGGTGATCGGATTCATCGGCGCCTACACCACCTTTTCAACCTTTGAATATGAAACCATGCGTGAACTGCTCGACGGCCAGTTCACAATCGGAGTGCTCTACGTCTTCTCCAGCATCCTGGCGGGACTAGTCATGATCCGGCTTGGTTCCACAGCGGCTGAACTGGTGCCCTGAAGAACTGTCGCAGTTGATAGTTGCGAAAGCTCGAAACTATCTCGGGCCGGGCAACCCGAATTTGCTGGTAGCCCCGTCGAATTTTTACGTCTCGCGCCCTCCTTCCACCGTAAGCCCTAATCATTGCAATGACATAGCCGGCGCCGAAGCGCTCGTGAACAACAGGCCACGCCCGAAGTACTGGAGCTGGTCGCCAGTTTGTGCGACGGCATGGCGTCCAGGTCGAGCCGAGCGCCATCGTCGAGGCGACGCGTGCCTGGTGGGAATCCGAGGCGCCGGTCAAAACATAGGCGGACACAGGGTTAACCTTGGCGGGCTTCCCCGGGCAGCGCCCCGGAGCTAAGATTGGTGTATGCCCGACCAAAAGAAGGATTCCGACGCGAAACCCACGCAGAGCCCCCAAGCTGCAGAATATGTTGCTGACGCCCACCGCCGCCTGACGAGCATGCGCCAAGGGCTGGACAAGCACCCCGACCTCGAGGCCGCCATCGAGCGCCTGGAGTTGGCGCTGAGCATCCTCACCACTAAGACCGGCGGTATGCTCTAGCTGAACAACAGCTCTTTCGCCCGCTGCGAGGCCTTCACCACCGCCTTAATCAGCGTGACGCGCAAGCCGCCTTCCTCCAGTTCGAGAATCCCATCCACCGTGCAGCCCGCCGGGGTCGCCACAGCGTCTTTCAGCAGCGCAGGGTGATCGCCAGTTTCCAGCATCATCTTCGCGGAACCCAAAACCGTCTGACCGGCCAGCTTCATCGCGATCTCGCGCGGCAGCCCGACCTTCACGCCACCCTCCGCCAGTGACTCCAGGATCATGAATATGTAGGCCGGACCACTGGCGGAGAGGCCAGTAACGGCGTCCATGTGTTTCTCGTCCACGCGGATCGTCTCGCCGACCGTATCGAAGAGCTTATGCACGATGTCCAGGTCCGAGCTCTTCACCGACGTACCGCAACAAAACGCTGTCATGCCGGCGCCCACGCGCGAAGGCGTGTTGGGCATGGCCCGCACTACCGCTATCTTCGCCGGAATGCGCTGCTCGATGTAAGACGTGGGCACCGAAGCGGCGATTGAGATGATCAGCTGACCTTCGTGCAGCCCAGGTTCGATCTCGCGCACCACTTCGCCGAGCGTCTGCGGCTTGATGCATAGCAGAACCACATCCGCATCTCGGACGGCCTCGCGGTTGTCGGTAGTGACCCGTACGCCGAATTTGGACGACAGAAGAGTCACGCGGTCGCTGTGATTAATCGTGGCCACGATATCTTGCGCTCGCGCCACGTTCCGGCTGCAGAACGCCTGCAGCAGTATGCTGCCCATTTTCCCGAGTCCGAGAATGGCCAGTCGCGGCGGCTGAGTAGAAGAGGACAATGTCAGTTCCTTGCCTACAGATTCCGAGGATAGGGCGATTGTAAATTGCGGTGCGCGGAACGAGAAACGCCCTGCCGGCCTAGATCCGGCGTAGATAATGTTTGACCATGAGATTTCGCCGACTGCCGGTTTGCGCCGCCACGATTCTTGCGGCTGGCGGATTGACTGTGCTGAACGCGTTCGCCCAGCAGCTTCCGCGCCTGCAAGAAGAAAACCTCCTCGGTCAGACAGGTGGTGCTGCCCGATGCAGCCGCAGGAAAAGTTGCTGTGCTGGTGCTTGGGTTTTCGCAAGCGTCGAAGAATCCGACCTCAGCCTGGGCCAAGCGCATCTCGGTCGACTACAGCCAGACGCCTGGCTTTGCCCTGTATCAGTTGGCCGTCCTTGAAGCCGTTCCGCGCATGTTTCGTAGCATGATCATCTCCGGTATCAGGAAGGGTATTCCCGAAGATCAGCGCCAAAACTTTCTACCTGTCGTGCATAACGAGGCCGAGCTGCAAAAGTTGGTGGGCTTCAAAGAAGCGGACGACGCCTACATCATCGTGCTCGACCGCAGCGGCAAGGTTGCTTACCAGACCCACAGTGCGTCGGTCGGTCCAGCGTATGTGGAATTCCGTTCCGCGCTTGCCGGGCTGCTGAAGTAGCGTTGCCGTAAATGTCAAGAGCGCTCACACCTTTGGGCGACGCATTCATCCCGATTCCTGCGATATAATCAGCGACCTTGTACGGTTCCTCATCGCCCTGCGTAACCTGAAGCATTTTCGTATGGAGGTCTGCCGGTGACCCGCCAGTTGGCCGTCGCTGCACTTACTTTTGCGCTGCTGCAACCCGGCAACGCCGCCGCTCCTTCCACTGCCCTCGATGGATACTCTCCCGCGCACGCCGCAACCGAGCGCGACTGGGAGACGAAATTCCGGGCCATTCCCGATCCGAAGAGCATGCGCGACACCATGCAGCGGCTCAGCGCGCGTCCGCACAACGTTGGTTCGCCGTACGACAAAGACAATGCCGAGTGGATGCTGGCGAAGTTCAAGGAGTTCGGCTTCGACGCGCAAATCGAGACCTTCTACGTGCTTTTCCCAACTCCGAAAGAGCGGTTGGTCGAGCTGCTGGAGCCAACACACTTCACGGCCAAGCTGCAGGAGCCGCCGCTGGCGATCGATCCCACCTCGCAACAGACCGCCGAGCAGCTGCCCACCTACAACGCTTACTCGAAAGATGGTGACGTAACCGGGCCGCTGGTCTACGTGAACTACGGCGTCCGCGAAGACTACGAACAACTCGAGCGCATGGGCGTATCGGTGAAAGGTGCAATCGTGATCGCGCGCTACGGCGGAGCGTGGCGCGGCATCAAGCCGAAGGTCGCCGCCGAGCACGGCGCGGTCGGATGCATCATCTACTCCGATCCTCGCGACGACGGTTACTTCGAGGGACAGTATTTTCCCGACGGCCCGTTTCGCCCACAGGATGGCGTGCAGCGCGGCAGCGTGATGGACACCGACTATCCCGGCGATCCGCTTACGCCGGGTGTCGGCGCGACCAAGGACGCAAAGCGCCTCGACATTACCGAAGCCAAGACGATTACCACGATTCCAGTGCTGCCGATTTCGTACGGCGATGCGCAGCCGCTGCTGGCGGCAATCACCGGTCAGGTTGTGCCTGAGAGTTGGCGCGGAGCACTGCCCATCACCTATCACGTCGGGCCGGGGCCGGCGAAGGTACACCTGGTCGTGAAGTCGAACTGGGACATCAAGCCGATCTACGACGTCATCGCCAAGATTCCCGGCAGCGATACGCCGGACGAGTGGGTGATTCGCGGCAACCATCACGACGCCTGGGTGAACGGCGCGGAAGATCCGATCTCCGGGATGTCGGCCGTGCTGGAAGAGGCGCGTGCGCTGGGCGAACTGATGAAACAGGGCTGGAAGCCCAAGCGCACCATCATCTACTGCGCGTGGGATGGCGAAGAGCCCGGCCTGCTCGGTTCGACCGAGTGGGTCGAGGAGCATGGTGCCGAGCTGAACCAGCATGCGGTGGTGTACATCAACTCCGATTCGAATTCGCGCGGCTTTCTTTTTGCGTCCGGGCTCGCACACGCTGGAGCACATGATCAACGCGGTGGCACGCGAGGTTCAGGATCCGGAGACCAAGTTGACAGTGCAGCGGCGAGCGCAGTTGCGGCGCATTGGCCGGGCACAGAAGCCGGACGATCGCGAAGAAGCGCGAGGCGCGGATCTGCGCATCGGCGCGCTGGGCGATGGTTCGGACTACGCGCCGTTTCTCGATCACGCCGGAGTGGCCGCGCTGAACATCGGCTTCGGCGGGGAGTCCGACGGTGGCATCTATCACTCCATCTACGACGACTTCTACTGGTACACGCACTTCGGCGATCCCGAATTTGTGTATGAACGTGCGCTGGCGCAGTTGGGCGGAACCGCGGTCATGCGCATGGCCGATGCCGACTTGCTGCCGTTCGATCCGTCGGGTTCGGCGGACACCGTCAAGCGCTACGTCGACGAGCTGAAGACCGAGCTCAAGGAGAAGCAGGACAAGGTGAGGAGCGCAATCGCGAAATCGAAGAAGGCGTTTTCACGGCCGTCGCCGATCCCCAGAAGAAATATGTGCCGCCGCCGAAAGAAGAAGTACCTCCGTATCTGAATTTCGCGCCCTTGGAGAACGGTGTTGAGGCCTACTCGCGCGCGGCCAGGCGCTACAAGGCTGCGTTGGGCAGGCTGGCCGACGGTAATCCCGCGCTCTGGGAGTCGCCGGAAATGAAGGCCATCAACCACCAGCTGATGCTGACCGAACGCACCTTCATGACCACCGAGGGACTGAAAGAGCGTCCCTGGTTCAAGCACCAGATCTACGCGCCCGGAGCCTACACCGGCTACGGCGTGAAGACCATTCCCGCCGTGCGCGAAATGATGGAAGAAGACAAGTGGCAGGACGCTGACGCCGGCTCCGTCATCGCCGGAGGCGTGCTGATGAAGCAGGCCGCGCTCGTGGACTCCATCGCCGCCGAGTTGGAGAAGGTCGTGGGGAACGCACCCCCGGCAACGCAGACTGCGCGGAAGCATAAGAAGGCGGAAGAAGCGCAGGTGAGCGGGAGATAAGGCCGCACCGGCATTAGCCATACCGGACTAAAGCTACGCGGATCTGTTCAGAATACTTTGCCTCAAACTCCCACGGTTTCAGTCGTTTGCGCGCGTTTCCGCGTATCCCCATCAAAACAAGGATTTTGCGAGGGGGAGGAGGGTTCCCCCAGCCGTCCCCTAGTCCCGTTTTGGAACGACCGCAATCCCCAATTCCTTGAGCTGCTTGTCGCTCACTGGAGTCGGCGCGTCCATCATCAGGTCGATGGCTTTGGCGGTTTTGGGGAAGGGGATGACTTCGCGCAGGCTGGTGGCTCCGGCGAGAATCATCACGATGCGGTCGAGGCCGAGGGCGATGCCTCCGTGGGGGGGCGTGCCGTATTGCAGCGCCTCGAGGAAGTAGCCGAAGCGCGCCTGCTGCTCTTCGGGCGACATTCCCAGCGCCTTGAAGACGATGCTCTGGATGTCTTGCCGGTGAATACGGATGGAGCCCGAGCCCAGCTCGGTGCCGTTGAGCACCACGTCGTAGGCGAGGGAGCGAGCCGCGCCAGGATCGCTTTCGAGGATGCCCATGTCTTCTTCGTGCGGCGAGGTGAAGGGGTGGTGCGCCGCATTCCAGCGGCCCTCGGTTTCGTCCCACTCGAACATGGGGAAGTCGGTGACCCAGAGGAAACGGAAGTCGCGCTGGTCGAACGCTCTGTGCCTGGCGGCGAACTTCTGGCCGAGGGCAAGACGGAATTGTCCGGCGGCGGCGTAAATCGCTTGCGCCGCTTGCCGCGTTTTTGCGGCAGTGCCGACTTCGGCGCGCTTGGCGCCGGCGACGATGACGAGCAGGTCGTCGGCAGCGGGGTTCGCGATTTCGCGAATCTTTGAGACAGCGTCGGGGAAGGACTTCTCCAGCCGCCTGATGTCTTCGAAGACCTTGGCGTCGCGGCGGTCTCCGAAGAGCAGCTTGAGGTCGTCGCGTTCTTTGCGCGAGAGCTCCCCCACCTTGGGCGTAATGACGGCGACGATCGGCAAGTCAGGATCGATGTTGAGCGTTGCAAGGTTCTCGGGCGCGAAGGCCTCGCGAACGTCGGACATCGCGGGCAGGCGCATGTCGGGTTTGTCGATGCCGTAGAGGCGCATGGCTTCGTCATAGGTCATGCGCGGAAAAGGCGTGACGATGTCGACGCCGATGGTCTTCCACGCGGCGGTGAGGAAGCCCTCGACGACGGCGTAGACCATTTCGGGCCGCACGTAGCTCATCTCAAGATCAATTTGCGTGAACTCGAGTTGGCGGTCGGCGCGCTGGTCCTCGTCGCGGAAGCAGCGAGCGATCTGGAAATACTTGTCGAAGCCCGAGATCATGAGGATCTGCTTGAACTGTTGCGGCGACTGCGGCAGCGCATAGAACTTGCCGTTATGCACGCGGCTGGGCACGAGGTAGTCGCGTGCGCCTTCGGGCGTGGAGCGGGTCAAGATGGGCGTCTCGATCTCGAAGAAGCCCTGCGAATTGAGATAGTCACGAATGGCGATGGCGACGTTGTGACGCAACACAATGTTGTCGTGCATCTCGGGCCGGCGCAGGTCGAGGTAACGGTACTTGAGCCGCACCTCTTCGTTGGCGACGTCGTTGTCGGCGGGCGCGAAGGGCAGCGGCTTGCAGTCGTTGAGGATGCGCAACTCGTCGGCGACGACTTCGATTTCGCCGGTAGGGATGTTCTTGTTGATGGTGGCGGCGTCGCGCAGCTTGACGTGGCCAACGACGGCGATGACGAACTCGGAGCGCAACGATTCGGCCTTCCTGTGGAGGTCGGCGCCGGCGTGGGCCGCGATGACGACCTGGGTGATACCAGTGCGGTCGCGCAGATCAATAAAGATAAGGTTGCCGAGGTCGCGGCGGCGGTTGACCCATCCCATCAGTACGACTTTGGAGCCGGCGTCGGAGGCGCGAAGCGCGCCACCCATATGAGTGCGTTGAAGATTGCCGAGAAAATCGAGCATGAAGGGTCCTTAGAAAAGGGAAAGTATTGATTCTAATTGATGGGGTTGGCATTGGGGTGCGTATCGCGCCTCGGAAAGCCCGAAGGGCATGTCATGACAGCCCAGCACGAAGCGCTGGGTAGGCGGGCGCCATCTAGCTAAAGGCTGTTGCAAAACCCAAGGCTGAACCCCTTGATGGACGCGGGTCGTTGCCACCGCGGCGTGGCAGATCTGCAGATTCACGTATCGTTGGTCGCAGAAGTTCCTGCCAAGAAAAATTTTGCCCTTCCACTCTTTTTCTCCTTGACTAAAATTATCTTACTCGATATAGTCGAGTACATAATGATCCCCTCCACTTCCCACCAGGCCTGGATCTTCTATTCCCCGTTGGACCGACAAGCCGCCCTGCTCAAGGACGATTTGCTCGATCCCGTCGATACCCTCTTGGACGATCCCGTTCTAATCGACTTGGTCCGCCAATGTCTGGCGACACGCAGCCCGCTTTCGACCCGCACCGGGCGAGACGGCATGGCTCCCGATCGTCTGCTGCGCTGCTGTGTCATGAAGCACCTGAAGGGCTGGAGTTTTCGCGATCTGGAACGGGAGTTGCGCGGCAACCTGGTGTACCGTCGCTTCACCCACTTCGATGCCGAGGTGACGCCCGATTTCACGACCTTCAGCCGCAGCTTTGCCCTGCTCAGTCCCGCCGTGACGGAACAGATTCATCAGCGCGTGGTCAGCCTGGCCTGTGAGCACGGCGTGGCCCACGGCGATAAACTGCGCACCGACACGACGGTCGTCGAAAGCAACGTGCACTACCCCACCGACAGCTCGCTATTGGGCGATGGCATCCGTGTACTCAGCCGCAGCCTCGAACGCATCGCCAGCGAATGTAAGCACGGAGCCGTGGAAGTGGTGCATCACGCACGCGCGGTGAAACATCGGCTGTTGGAGATCAGCCGTGCCGCCAAGTGCCTCACCCAGGCCAACCAGCAGCGCATGCGGGACAGTTACCAGAAGTTGTTGGCTCTGACCCGGGGCGTGGTGCGACAGGCCAACGACGTGATCCAACGCTGGGGAAAGAAACGGCTGAAGGTGGTCGGCAAATGGCTGCAGGTAGGAACGCAGATTGGCCAGCTTCGACACTTTCTCCCTCTGGTCGAAAAAGTGATCCGCCAAACCAAGCAACGGGTGTTAGGCGGCGACAACAACGTGGAGGGCAAGGTGTTGAGTCTGTTCGAAACCCACACCGAAGTCATTCGCAAAGGGAAAGCGCATAAGCCCAGCGAGTTTGGTAGGCTGGTGCGGATTGACGAGGTGGAAAACGGGATCGTGAGTGGCTACCAGGTACTGACCGGCAATCCGGCCGATACCACGGCCTGGGTGCCGGCGCTCCAGCACCATCAAGTTTGTTTCGGGCGAGCGCCGGAGATGGCTACCGGCGACCGGGGATACTTTTCCGCCAAAAACGAGCAGGAGGCGCACGCCCTTGGGGTGAAGAAGGTGGCGCTGCCGGCACGCGGACGACTCTCGGCGAAGCGGGCCGAGCAGCAGAAGCAGCGCTGGTTCCGACGATCGCTACGCTGGCGGGCCGGCTGTGAAGCCACCATCAGCACCTTGAAGCATCCCTTCTCGATGCGCCGAGCCACCTATAAAGGAGATCGTGGATTTCAGCGCTACGTAGGTTGGTGTGTGATTACCAAGAATCTGTTTTCCGTGGCTCGCCATCAACAGCGTCGGAAGGACCATGCCGAAACCAACTGAGGGTACTGCCCAACGCCGCAAGCTGCTGGGCCAGATCGAACGTCTGGCCGAGATCGCCGTCTTTGGAACGCTCTCGGAAACCTACCGCACCTGTGGCCGCGAAGGTTGCCATTGTCAGGGCGATGGACCCAAGCATGGTCCGCATCTGAATGTGAGCTACCGCGGCGAGAAGGGCAAGACCACCGGCTACTATGTTCCCAAGGGAGCGGAGGAGGCTACGCGAGAAGGGGTGGCGGCGTGGCAAAACATGCAGCAATGTTTGCGCGAATTGGCGGAGTTAAATAAGGAGCGCAACTTGCAGCGCGCCCGCGAGGCCGATTCGCGATGAAGCCATGGCTCCGTCTCACTCTCACCCTCATCGGTTTGGCCTTGGTGTGTCTGTTCCTGAGCTGGAATCAGCCAGCCCGTCTGAACCACCCGGTTGCCGGCTCGAAGCCCTGGCTCGCTTCTTGCAGAGAACCCGCTCCCGGCCCGCCCATCGCATCGATTTATCCGAGCACAAAACTCGATCCGGTTCGTGCTCCACCTCTCCCCTGTCTGATCCGCGATTGTCTGTGGACTACAAGCGAACTTGGCCCACCTGGCCTCCCGACTCCGGGGCCACCGGAACCGAACGAACCTTGGCGAGTTCCGATCAAAGCTGGCAGCTCAAAGCACGCCATCCAGCCGCCTTTCTCCACGAAATTCCCGCCCGCCCCATCGAATTTGAAGAGTTAGGCTTTTGCAACAGCCTTTAGCTAAGCTTAGGATCGGAACCCCTCGGGGACGACCACCTATCACATTCGGTGTGTGTGCGCCGTCACCGATGGCACTAAAACTAAACTAAAGCTGCGCGATACCCTGACCACATGCCACACACGTTTTCCCGCAACCTTGTCCATTGCGTCCTCAGTACAAAAGGTAGGCGCCCACTTATTGCGGAGCCCGAGGTCTTGTGGAAACAGCTTGGGGTGATCGCAAAATCGAAGGACATCGCTTTGATCCTCGCTGGCGGAACCAACAACCACGTGCATCTGCTGTTGGCGCTGAGTCCAACGATGACGCTTTCGAATGCGATCCAGAATCTGAAGGACACTCGTCAGGCCGGATGAAAGAGGATGTGCCGACTTTCACATGGCAGGAGGAATACGGCGCGTTCGGGGTGAGCGAGTCGCAGCGGCAGACAGCTTGTGGACTATATCTGTCGCCAAAACGAGCATCATCAGAAGTGGACGTACGAGCAGGAATTTGTAACGCTGGTGCGGAAATCGGGCGCGGAATACGATCCGCAATATTTGTCTGGATGACGTGCCCGGGGCGCTCGGAGGCTTCTCCGGAGCCTACCCAGCGCTCCGCTTCGCTTCACGCTGCGCTGCCATGCACGCCCTTCGGGCTTAGACGCTCGCCGTGCGAACATTTTTCGCAACACGAGCGGCGAAAAGCCCGGCGTAGAGACGTTAGCGTCGCAAATACTCAGCGAGTTGCCCGCGAGCGACAGACTCTTGCTTGCCACTAGCGAGCTCTTTTACCGCGAACTCCCCGGACTTCGCTTCGTTTTCGCCAACGATGACGATGTAGCGTGCGCCGGCTTTTTCCGCGGCTTCGAAGGACTTCTTTATACGGAAGGTTTCGTCGCCGAGGTCGGCGCTTACTCCTGCACGGCGCAATTCACGTGCCAACTTTAGCGCCTCTGGATTCATGCCTGCGCCCAACGGTGCGATATAGGCATCGAGATTCGCGTCCGCAGCGACACCTTCTGCTTGCAGCGCGAGAAGCAGGCGGTCTTCACCGATGGCGAAGCCGATGCCGGGAGCTTTCGGGCCGCCGAGCGATTCGGAGAGGCCGTCGTAGCGTCCGCCGCCGAGCACGGCGCTTTGCGCGCCGAGATCGCCGTGGGTGAACTCGAAGGTCGTGCGCGTGTAGTAGTCGAGGCCGCGGACCATGCGCTCGTTGATGATGTAAGGCACGCCGATTGCGTCGAGCATGGCGCGCACGGCGGCGAAGTGCTCGCGGCAGGCCCGGTCAAGGTACTCGCTGATCTTCGGCAGCTTCTCGATGATGGGCTGGTCTTCGGGAACCTTGCAGTCGAGAACGCGCAGTGGATTAGTCTCTGCGCGGCGCTGGCAGTCGGTGCACATCTGGTGGATGACAGGTTTCAGCGCTTCGCGTAGCGCCTGGTTGTAGCGCGCGCGATCGTCGGCGCAGCCCACTGAATTCAGTTGGAGCGTCCAGCCGTGCAGGCCCAGCTCGTCTAGCAACGTTGCCAGCATCTCGAGCACTTCGGCATCGCGTGCGGGAGATTCGCTGCCCGCGCTGGGTGGGCCAATGACTTCGGCGCCGATTTGGTAGAACTGGCGGTAGCGACCCTTCTGCGGACGCTCGCGACGGAACTGCGGTCCAATGTAGTAGAGCTTTTGCAGAGTGCCGCGCTTGTCGAGCTGGTGCTCGATGTAGGCACGGACGGTGCCGGCCGTATTCTCGGGACGCAACGTCAGCGATTGCGACTTCTCGCTGGCGGCACGGGCCTTATCTTCCCAGGTGAACATCTCCTTGGTGACGATGTCGGTCTCTTCGCCGACGCCACGCGCGAACAGTTGCGTGTCTTCGAAGATCGGAGTGCGAATCTCGTGGAAGTTGTAGCGCGCGAAGACGTCGCGCACCTTGGCCTCGACACGGTTCCATAGGTCGGTGTCGGGCGGTAGGAGGTCACGGGTTCCGCGAATGGCACGAATCATGGCTGCCGGTTGCTGGTAACTGGTGACTGGTGTCGGCGGAAATGACGAGCAACCAGTTACCGGTGACCAGTCACTTTTCTTTCTGCTAAGTACGTTTCTTTGTATCCCAAGTAATTCTTTGCGTAGCGCAGGATGGTCTGCTGGCCGTCGTCGCTTAGCTGCTTACGCACCTTGCCGGGAATGCCCATCACCAGCGAGCCGGGAGGAATCACCGTCTCCTCGGGAATCAATGTGCCCGCGGCGATGATTGAACCCGCGCCGATGCGCGCGCCGTTCAGGATGATGACGCCCATCCCGATCAGACAGCGGTCTTCGATTACACAGCCGTGCAGGGTGACGTTATGGCCGACGGTGACCCACTCGCCTACCTCGACCGGCCACTGGTTCAACATGCCATGGATGACAGAGCAGTCCTGGATGTTGCTGTTGGCGCCGATGCGGATGTAGTTCACGTCACCGCGGACCACGGCGTTCATCCAGATGCTGGCGTTTTCGCCGAGCACGACGTCGCCGAGCACCTGGGCCGATTCGTCCACGTAGCAGGAGTCGGGAATGGTGGGCCAGATGGCTTTGTAGGAGCGGATCATTGCGGGGAGCCTGGATCTTTCAACATACCATGTGCGACAGGAAACGCGCATTGCTCCCAGCCTATCGCCAACTGCAGGCGATAAGCGTGGGCCAGCGGCACAACCGCGAAACGGTGTTCAAGTAAAAGCGCCGCAACGCCCACACCCGCGGTAATATTTTTGACCTTCGCCACATCGGTCGCGACTGAATTCGCCGGCTACTTCTTTGCCAGGAAAGCGGACTCGTTAAAGGATGGGCGCACATGCCGTCACCATTTCTTTTATATCGCCAGGAGAAGGCGTGCTCGAGGAACACCCCGCGGCGAGCAAAGCGCCAACCAGGGCAGCCATCAGCAGAATAGGTATCGGAAACGGGCACGTGGGTGCGATTTTATCGTGGAGGGTTCGCCGGACGGCCCGCGCCGATGCGACAATATTCCATATGCAAAAACTATCCTTAACCGCACTCGCTCTCCTTTTCGCCGGCTGTGTGCTGCTGGGCGGCGCCGCCGCCCAGCAGACTCCGGCATCTCCGTCGAAACCGGCCACGGCCGCGAAACCCGGCACGACAGCCAAGCCGCATACCTCGACTGCGGCCAAGCCCGCGACCCCGGCTCCGCTGACTACCCAGAAAGACAAGCTCAGCTACGCTATCGGCATGAACATCGGCGAGAGTATGAAGAAGGACTCTCTCGATGTGGACCCGAACGTCCTGTTGAGGGGCTTGAAGGACGGGATGGCTGGCGGCAAGACACAGATGACGGACGAGCAAGCCCGGGCCATCATGACGGACCTGCGCACTCAGATGACCAAGAAGAAGGAGACAGAGATGCAACAAGCCGGCGCAAGCAACAAGCAGGCGGGACAGCAGTTCCTGGCGGCCAACAAGAGCAAAGATGGTGTAGTCACCTTGCCCAGCGGGTTGCAATACAAAATTCTGAAAGAAGGCACCGGACCGAAGCCGACGTCCACGGATACGGTGTCGGTCAACTACCGCGGTACCCTACTGAATGGCACGGAATTCGACAGTTCCTACAAGCGCAATGAGCCGGCTACCTTTCCCGTGTCGCGGGTAATCAAGGGATGGACTGAAGCTCTGCAGCTCATGCCCGTCGGATCAAAGTGGCAGGTGTATATCCCGTCCGATTTGGCTTATGGCGAACGCGGCGCGGGCGCCGACATCGGTCCGAACTCTACGCTGATCTTCGATATCGAGCTGCTGTCTATTCAAGCTAAGAACCAGTAGACGGACGCTGCCGGAAAGAGTCACGAGTAGGGACCCGGGAGATTCTGGCTCATAGTACGAGTACAGTATCTGCATGAGTACGAGCTCTTCCCCTAATCCCAGTTCGAAGACTAAGCCGGCGCCAAAATCTTACCTCCGCAAACACTCGCTGGGCCTGGGCGCCGTGGGAGTCGTGGTGACGTTGATCGTGGCTTACATGCGCTCCGATCCAGACACCCATCTCGGCTCGTTTTTTGGCAACGCCATCGCTGACTGGACGGGCGTGCTGGTCACGGTCATCATGACCAAGCACCTGTACGAAAAAGGCTCTGCCGAAAGCAGACAGCCAAGGGGCAAATTGCCGTCGCCGGTGCTGGAGTTTCTGCGCGAACACTCGCTTACGGTATTTCTGGTGATTACCTGGCTTGGGTGGGTGTGGCTCTTCCGCCGCATGGATACGAATAGCCGATGGGGACAGGTCGTCGGCAACCTCGTGTCGGAGTGGACTCAGATTCTTGGCCTGGTATGGATGACCAAGATATTGATGGAGGTAGGCTCGAAAGAGGGGCGTCCACCGCAAGCCGCGAATGCCGGGCGATCGCGCTAAATAGAACCCACTCGCCCAGGCAACCCAAAGCCGCCCCATTTCATCTCAACGTGGTTAATTACAACTTTAGGAGGTGGTAGTGCGTCCATTAGTCCTGATTGGGGTTGTCGTATTACTGCTTGGTATTCTCGCCTTTGCCGTTCCTGTTCCGACCAGCCATTCCCATGGCGCCAAGATCGGAGACACCACCATCGGAGTGACCACACATGACAGCGAGAAACTACCCCCGGTTGTTGGGGGCATTCTGTGCCTGAGTGGAGTGGTACTGATAATCGCCGGGGCGCGCAAGGCAGCGTAACCCTTGCGACTGGTTTGGCCGATTGGACACCAGCCCAGCCGAGCTAGTATTTTCATCTGGGCGCGGGTATGAACTTCGCGCACCGTCCAAAGGCCAACCTTATGTATTTTGAACAGTTCTATCTCGGTTGTCTGGCGCATGCTTCGTACCTGCTGGGATCGGAAGGCGAGGCAATCGTCGTCGATCCCCAGCGCGACGTGGAGATTTATCTCGAAGCCGCACAAAAGCAGGGGCTGACCATCCGCTACATCTTCGAGACGCACCTGCACGCAGACTTTGTCTCGGGACACCAGGAGCTGGCTGCACGCACTGGCGCCAAGATCTACCTTTCGCGGGCCGCTGAGGCTACGTTTCCGCACGTCGCAGTGGATGACGGCAACAGGCTGCGCATTGGCAAACTGAATCTCGAAGTATTGGCCACGCCGGGTCACACGCCCGAAAGTATCAGCCTGCTGGTGACGGACGAAGAGGAGGGTGAGCAGCCGTGGGGTGTGCTTACCGGCGACACGCTATTTATCGGCGACGTCGGGCGTCCGGACCTGTCGCCGACACACACACCCGTGCAACTGGCGGCGATGCTGCACGAGTCGCTGCACACCAAGCTGATGACACTACCTGATGGCGTACTGGTCTATCCGGCACATGGAGCGGGCTCTCTGTGCGGACGCAACATGCGGGCCGAGCGCTTTTCCACCATCGGCACTGAGCGCCTGACGAACTACGCGCTCCAGATTAAAGATCGCGAGGAGTTCGTTCGGCAGATGACCAGCAATCTTCCGACGCGTCCCGATTATTTTCTGGAGGACGCTGCCATCAATCGGGCAGGGGCGCCCGCGCTGGCCGAATTACCCGAGTTGAAGCCCATAGCGCCGCAGGAACTGAAGGCGATGCTCGACAAGGGGGCGATAGTGCTCGATGTTCGACCGGGCGCGGAATTCATCGCTGCGCACGTGCCAGGATCAGTCAGCATTCCGCTGTCGGGCCAGTTCGCTTCGTGGGCGGGCGCGGTTCTGGGTTTGTCGGCAAAGCCGGTGCTGCTCGCCGCGAATTCGGAGCAGATCAGCGAGGCGCGGGTTCGGCTGGCACGCATCGGGATTGAGGACGTCGCGGGGTATCTGCAGGGCGGCGTTGAAGGCTGGCAGGGCGCGGGACTTCCGGTGGAGCAGGTGAAGCAGATCACGGCCCAGGAGCTGGCGTCCCGGCTGTCAAGCGGCGAAATAGGCGTGCTTGACGTGCGCCGCGAGGCCGAGTTCGAGGCGGGACACATCGATGGAGCGGACTGGCATCCCTTGGACCGGTTCAAGGCGGCGCTGCCGGAAATCGCGAAAGACACGCCGTTCGCGATCCACTGCAAGGGCGGCTATCGCAGCCTGATTGCAGCCAGCGTCCTCATGCGCGCCGGGTACCACAATGTGGTAGATCTGGCCGGGGGCTTCGATGCCTGGCAGGCGGCGGGTATGCCAAGTGAGAGTGCGGTAGAAGTGGAAACGAAGTAGCTCGAATTACCCTCCCGCAGGTTCGTTGCCGGAATAGGGGTCCTTCGACTGCGCTCGGCTACTGCCTCGCTTCGCTCCGGATAACAACCCCTAAGATGGGGCGAATTCATTCGATCCGACCAATCATCTGGCACAACTCAAGCAGGAGCAGCGTGCAATGCAGAAAATCACTCCATTCCTTTGGTTCGACAACAACGCCGAAGAGGCAATGAACTTCTATCTTTCTGTTTTCAAGAACTCGAAGATCGGGCTGGTGTCGCGCTACGGCGATGCGGGACCCGGTCCGAAGGGATCGTTCATGGTCGGGAGTTTTTCTCTGGAGGGGCAGCAGTTCATGGTGCTGAACGGCGGGCCCCATTACAAGCTCACGCCCGCGTTTTCACTCATGGTGAACTGCGAGACACAGGAGGAAGTTGATTACTACTGGGACAGGCTCTCTGAAGGCGGAACGGAAGTGCAGTGCGGCTGGCTGACGGACAAGTTCGGCGTGTCGTGGCAGATCGTTCCAACCATGTTCACCGAGCTACTACGCAGGGGCGATGCCGAGAAGAACAATCGCATGATGCAGGCTCTGTACAACATGAAGAAGCTCATCATCGCCGACCTGCAAAAGGCGTACGACGGGTAGTCTGGCAACGAAGTTGTTGAACGGCCGGGCGATTCTGTAGCGAGCGGCGCCTCGCGTGACCACGGCGACGGCCTGTGTCAGGTTGTAAATCAGTCCGTATGGATCCCCAGACATAGGTTCGGGGAAAGTCCGGCTCGTTCTTGCCGATCTCGCAACCGTTTTTGAGCAAGCGGCGTTTTGCTTCTTCGACGTCATCCATAGTCAGTTCCAAGACCGGTCCCAGTGGCGGGCCTGGTTCGCTGAACAGGTTGATATGGTCGCCGTGCAGGGCGATCATCTTGGGATTGTCGTCGGTGAGCTTGAAGCCGAGTTGCTCGACATAGAGTGCCGCCGCACTCTTCGGTTCCGGTGCCTGGATCAGAATATCGGGTGCCAAAGACGACTTCACTGTCGAATTGCGAGCCAGCAAGGGATTCCAGCCAGGTGAGCGGGTGCGGCTCACATTCCTTGCGGAATCGTTTAACCTGTGCAATCGAGTGAATCAGCGAGTTGCTACCTCCGATGATGGGTTTCTGAGCTCTGGAAAGTCAATTTGTGGCTTACTCAGCCCAGTGGGGAAAGCCCTGTACCCGGGGGAATTCGTGAAGAATTCCCGCTTCCTGATTCCTGCGAATTCGTATGCCCAGCGGCCGACACAGCTCTCGGTAAAGGCAAGCTTTTTTAGTGAGTTAGCAAGGTCGATACGCCACCTCTGTGTGGCCCATCTTCAGCTTCGGTGGGGGCATTTTTAGTGGGACTCTTTACTTGACTTAGCCTCTGAACATTGGGATAACTATAAAGTCTATTTTAGGACGAGTTTGGGGGTGTGTACCCGTTGGCCGAAGTGCGTATCCAAGAGGGCGAGTCGTTAGAGAACGCCCTGCGCCGCTTCAAACGCAAGGTTCAGCAAGAGGACATCATCAAGGAAGTGAAGCGTCACTCCTTTTACCTCAAGCCTGGCGAGAAGAAGCGCGTAAAAGAGGCGCTTGCGCGGAAGCGCAGCCGCAAGAAAGCTCGTAAAGAGCAGGACTAATCCAAGCCCGGGGCCGCTGTGACATGGCGGCCCTGTGCTTTTCCTACCGGTACGTATTTGTCGTGGGGATTTTCTTAACTGGAATTTCAGCAGTACTTCATGCTGTAAGCCATGCCTTGTGCATGGAGGGCCGAACCCAGGGTAGTGCCGAGCGGTAGGTTTGTGGTTCCTTGCGGCCCCCCAGTCCGGACTGCATGGATACGCATCCACGCCCACCTGTCGCCCGGATTTTGGGCTGAAGGGAGCAACTCCTCATGGAATTCCAGGACAAGATCCTAAAGTGTATCGACTGCGGTGCCGACTTTGTGTTCACCGCGGGCGAACAACTGTTCTTTCACGACAAGCAATTCAAGAACGAGCCGAAACGGTGCAAGGCCTGCAAGTCAAAGCGTGCAGCCGGCCTGGGAGCCACCCCGGCGGGCAATTATTCCAAGGTTGAAACCCGCACTAACTGCTCCGGATGTGGCAAGGAAACGACCGTTCCCTTCAAGCCAACCCAGGGCAGGCCAGTATTCTGCCGTGAGTGCTTCCAGCAGAGACGCACGGCTGCCTCGGCCTGAGTCCTGGTCCTGAAGTTTTCCGCTCAAAGTCCGCCTCCCCCCGAGACGCAGAGTACTCGTGTGCGCGCATCGAGGTCTTTGCCCGACGCTTATAATGAAAACGTGTCCGCGTCCACGTACTTTGTCGAGAATTTCGGTTGCCGCGCGACACAGGCGGACGGCGCCGCCATTGAGCACCAGTTGGTCGATCGGGGATTGACGCGCGCATCCTGTTCGGGTGAGGCCGAAGTCGTCGTCCTGAACACCTGCACGGTCACGGATTCCGCTGACCAGGACGTGCGCTCCGCAATACGGCGGATCCATCGTCAAAATCCCGATACGAAGATTCTCGTCACCGGATGTTACGCACAACGGGCGCCCGGTGAACTGGCCCAATTGCCCGGCGTCAGCCTAGTCGTCGGGAACTCGCACAAGCATGAAATAGCGGACTATGTGGTCCCCGAGAGTGGGAACGTTGCCCTGGTCCAAATCGACGGGACGGTTGCGTCGAAGGTGATCGTAGGCGACATCTTTGCGCATACTGAGCTGATGGCTGCGCCGGTGTTCGAGGGCGAAGACAGCGCCGAAAGAACGCGTCCCAACCTGAAAGTGCAGGATGGTTGCAACAATCGCTGCTCGTTCTGCATTATCCCGTTCGTTCGCGGCCGAAGCCGTTCGTTGCCTCTCGAAAGTGTCGTCCGGGAGATGAATGCGCTGGTGGCGCGCGGCTATCACGAAGTTGTCGTCTCCGGCATCAATCTGGGGCGGTGGGGCCGCGACCTGTCACCGCGCGTCAACTTTGCTGCGATGGTGCGCGGCATTCTTGAATCCACGCAAGTCGCGAAGCTGCGCATCAGCTCCGTCGAACCGATGGACTGGACTAACGAGCTAATCGAGCTTGTTGCTACATCTCCGCGCATCGCCAAGCATGCACATGTGCCGCTGCAGTCGGGGAGCGATAAGATCCTGCGTCGAATGCACCGTCGCTATCGGCCGTGGCATTACGCCGATCGCATTGAGAGTATCCGTTGCGCCATGCCTGACGCTGCCATCGGAGCGGATGTCATGGTCGGTTTCCCGGGAGAGAGCGAAGACGACTTCGGACAGACCCGCGAGCTGATTGAACGGCTGCCCTTTACATACCTCCATGTATTCACCTACTCGTCACGGCCTGGTACGCCCTCGGCAGCCATGTTGGACCAGGTTCCGGTCCAGGTAGCGCGAGAACGCAATCGAGTGCTACGTGAATTGGCGGGACGGAAGCAAGGCGCTTTTATTGAGTCTTTTGCAGGACGCGACCTGAGCGCCATCACCCTCACGCATTTCGACGGCACTCACACCGAAGCTCTTACGGACAACTACCTCAAATTGCGGGTCGAGGGACGGCACCCGCCCAATGAATTGATTCGTGTGCGGGTCATTGGGGCGGCGCAGCAGTCGCTGCTTGGCACGTGCGTGCCATGTTCGTGAGCCTGACCTATTTATTTTCGGGTTGCGCACAACGAATTCTCAGCCTTAACAAGACCATGTCAGTCCAATTTCGCCCAACAAAAAAATCACGTGGTGTTCCGCGCCATGTAAGGGAACCCCGGAATTTAGTATGTAACTTATTGCAAACAATGAATTATTTTTTGACAGTCGATCTATCAGGATAAGATTTCACCAGCGCTACAGTCGTAGTTACACTACTCCAAAATCCAGGATTTTCCCTAGAATTTCACTTGCGCTGCATAGGGCGACAGGTTAGAGTTAGGGAACGCGAGCTTACGCTCGATGTGGTTGATGATCTTCCAACCAACGTCTTTTTTACCAACAGCTTTCAACCAACAACTTTCAAGCAACAATATGTAGTCCGACTTGTCGGTTACTTCGAAGTTTTTCGAGTTTCTTGAACGAGTTGCTGGTAGGAGAACGGGTAAATGAACAAGAGATTGGTTCTCGCACTGGGGTGTTTAGCGCTTCTCACTTCGCTGTCGACCATTGCACAAGCCGATGCGATTAGCTTCGCGTTTATCGGCGGGCCCTCGACACCAACGGTCAAGATCGACGCCAGCGGTCTTAGTCTGGTTGGCGGCGCGGTGCTCGCGGTAAAAGACACGACCACAAACGTCACAAACTTTCTAACCGCCACAGCCAACATTTCGACAGGCACTGCGTCGAGTTATACGGCGGCGGGTGGAGTTCTGGTAGCCCAGTTCAGCCCCGGCTCTGGAGTCGAGGTTGAAGTGGACTCGGCGTCGTGCGTTGGAGGTTCGCTGCCTGGTGTGTGTCTGCAGGGCAGCACGAACACCACTGGTACATATGTGGCGTCTCGCGGTAGCACCGGCTCATTTCAGGCCCTGTTCAAGGTTGGCTACGTGAGCCCGTTCATCACGTCGCTGTTTGGTCTGCCCAACAGCTGGATGCCGGTCGGGTCGGACTCGTTCACCACTTCGCAAAACATTTTTGTGAACGGTGGCACGACGGCCACGGCCAAGTTGGGAGCAGGCGCTATTACCTTCCAGACTGGCACCGTGCCGGAGCCTGGGACGCTAGCGCTGATGGGCGGTGGCATTCTTTGTGCGGTCGGACTGATCCGGCGAAGGATGTCCTAGCGTCCGCTCGCACGGGCGCGTTACATTTCGGTGCAAACTCAAGTCTCCTGATCGGATTGGCCGGTGTGGCTCGCCACCGCATCTCGAAGTAACTTAGAACCGTGACGCGCAGATGGCGTCGAAGCGAGCAAATAAGTTGGGCCGCCTTTAAGGCGGCCCTTTTCCGTTCGGCAAAAGGCATGGAAAGCCCCGCGGCGCGCCCATTTGGCGGAGGTTCGCAGCACAAATCGACCTCGTCACCATGCTATACTTCGGCTTACGGCAGTTTGATCGGAGGACCGTATCGATAAACGTTTTATCCGCACCAACGAGCGCATTCGCGTCCGCGAAGTTCGCGTGATCGACGACGAAGGCAATCAGCTGGGCATCATGGCCCCCTTTGAAGCGCTCAAAATCGCCCGCGAAAGAAGCCTGGATCTGGTAGAAGTCTCGCCCACGGCGCAGCCGCCGGTATGCCGGATTATGGATTACGGCAAGTACCTCTACCAGCAGGAAAAGCGCGAACGCGAGGCCAAGAAACACCAGCACCAGATCGTAGTCAAGGAAGTGAAGTTCCGCATCAACGTGGACGATCACGACTACGAGACCAAGAAGAACCACGTGCTGCGGTTTCTCGGCGAGGGCGACAAGGTGAAGGCCACGATCTTCTTCCGTGGACGCGAGATGACGCGCCAGGGACTGGGGCGTGAAATTCTTGAACGTCTGATCAAGGACATCGCGGACAAGGGCATTGTGGAGTTTCGTCCACGCCAGGAAGGCAACACGTTGCACTTGATCCTGGCTCCGCCCAAGTCGCAGGCGCCGGCAAAGCCGCCGAGAGCATCGAAGCTTCCGGCTCCAGCGCCGCCCCAGAATCCGCTGGTACAGTAGCCGAACGGGCTGGAAGTGCAGAAGTAACAACCCCGGAAAATCTTGTGAGTCAGCGCCGCCGAGCCGAAGGGCTCGGCGCGTGCGTCTGCTTCGCGGGAGGAGAGCCGTTGAGGTCCGGCTCCGACCGAACGCCGGACCACACCATCCTGTGAAAGATGTCGTCCATCTCTTCGGGTGAGGCAGGCTTGGGCTGACCGAGCCACCAGGACATCAGCGAGAACAGCGCGCCGGCGAACGCATGGGACATCGCAACTCGCTGTTGTGCCGACATCGCCCGAGTTGACGGGAATTCGGTGAGCCGACGGTTGATGGCACGCGCGAAATGGCCCTCGCCCAGCTCGAGTAAATCAGTCAATTTATTGGCGGCGGTGAGAGCGGTGTGCAAACTGCGCATCTCGCCGACATGCGCAAAGAGTTCGCAGACCGGCGCAACCCGATTGGACTTCTCCGCTCGGCGAAGAAGCTGGGTGGACATCAGCTCCATGAACTCCTCAACGTCGCTGAGGAACAAGTCGTCTTTGTCGCGGTAGTGCGCGTAGAAGGTGGAGCGGCTGATTTTGGCACGATCGAGAATCTGCTGGACGGTAATCTGCTCGAACGGAGTTTCCTGCAATAGAGCTATCAAGGCGTCGCCCAGGGCGTTGCGAGTGCGCGAGACACGGCGGTCGACCCCTCGCTTTGCCTCAGCTTTTCCGGACATGGGCCGCCTTGTTGTTCAGCATCGTCACTTGAGAGACGAAAGTCGATTGACCGCACCTGCGAGGGCCGCTACAGTCCAGCAAATGACAGACAATCGACTGAGTGCAATAGCGCTGATCGCAGGATCATGCGGCTCGATTATAACCATGGCGTTTCACCCCTCGGGGCACATCGCGGCGGCCCAACTGGAAACGACGATCCGCATGCTGATTCTTGTGCATGCCCTGGCATTAGCGTGTGTCCCCATCCTGTTCCTCGGAAGCCTGGGTCTCTCGCAAAGACTGGCTGGCACCGGCCGCCTTGAAGTCATCGGCCTGGTGTTTTATGCCTTCGCGTTGGTTGCAGTCATGGCCGCAGCTGTGGCCGACGGATTGGTCACTCCAAGCGTGCTTCGGCAAATCGTCGCATCGGCAGATTCTGAGTCTGCCGTCAATACCTGGCGCATGTTTTCGCGATACACCTTTTACCTGAACCAGGCTTGTGCACAAGTTTTTGTGGCGGGGTCTTCGGCAGCGATACTCGCCTGGTCGGTAGCAATGTGGCGAAACAGCTTCTCGCGAGCACTCGGTATCTACGGGACGATTGTGGCTGCCGTGACCCTGGCGGCGATGTTCTCTGGCCATCTGCCGCTCGATGTCCACCGCTTTGGAGCGGTCGTACTGGGCCAGGCAGTCTGGCTTGTGATTGCGGGAACGCAACTGTGGAGTGGCCGGCCGCTCGAGGTTGAGCCGGTCCGGGCGGCTAGGGTATAGGGAAGGGCGGTCGGTACGATCAGGCGACTTGTTGTAAAATAAATAGATAGTTATGCCAAAGCTCAAGACACACAGTGGAGCGGCGAAGCGCTTCAAGAAGACAGGTACGGGCAAGTTCAAGCGTGGACACGCTTTTAAGCGCCACATCCTGACTTCGAAGGCTACCAAGCGCAAGCGCCATCTCGATACCGACAGCATGGTAGACAAGGCGGACCAGAAGAAAGTGGCCCGCATGATCCCCTACTAGTCCTGAAGCAAGGCCGCAAGGTGCGGCACCCCGGCAAAGGCTCACAGCCATGACGGGCTTTAGCGAGTGAAGAGGCGATTCCGGGCCCCTCGAAGGTCGAGCGTGGTCGATGTCCCTGCCTCCAGCCGCTTAAACGAAGTTGAAAAGGAGCAGCAATGCCTCGCGTAAAACGTGGTACCAAGCGTCATGCCAAGCGCAAGAAGATCTTAGAGCGCGCAAGTGGCTATTACCTGACAAAATCAAAGCTCTACCGGCAGGCGAAAGAGTCGGTTGAGCGCGGACTGAAGTTCGCTTACAGCGGCCGCAAGCAGAAGAAGCGCCAGTTCCGATCGATCTGGATTGTGCGCATCGGCGCGGCAGCGAAGTTGAACGGCATCAGCTACAGCCAGTTCATCAACGGCCTGAAGAAGGCCGGCATCGAACTGGACCGCAAGATCCTGGCAGACCTCGCGGTCAGGGACGCAGCCGGATTTACGGCGCTGTGTGAGCAGGCGAAAGCCGCCCACGCAGCCGCAGGTAAAGCCGCAGCCTAGAGCTGCTCATCCCGGGAACAATTTGTATTTCGCGCGATGGGCGGCCGCCGGGCCGCCCGTTGTGCATCAGGGACACACATTCGTGTACACCGTTCCCAAACTCGAAGATTATTCGCCGGCGGCGTTGGACAACGCCGTTGCCGAACTGTTCGGCGCGCTCGAAGCCGAAACCGGCGCGCTGAACTCCGAGGCTGGACTGGAAGGCGTTTCGCGATCGCTGGCTGGCGCGCAAGAACGGGCTGCTCACGCAGGTCAACGACACCTGGCTGAAGGCCGCGCCGAAAGAGGCCAAGCGTCGAGGTAGGACAGCGTGTCAACGAACTCAAGACGCGTGCCGAGGCCGCGATCGACGCCGCGCAATTTCGGATTAAGGCATCTTCTGGGGAAGCGAAGCTGGCTTTCGAGCGCATCGATATCACGCTTCCCGGCGTGCAGCGCCCTATTGGCGTCAAGCATCCTGTGCTGCGCGTGCAGGACGAGATTGTCGCCGTGTTCAAGGCCATGGGCTACTCGGTCGGTGAAGGCCCCGAGGTCGAGAGCGACTACTACAACTTCGAGTCGCTGAACTTCCCGCCGGACCATCCGGCACGCGACACGCAGGACACGCTGTTCATCGCAGGGCAGGACACGAAGCCTGCGCGAGATCGCCTGCTGTTGCGGACGCATACTTCGCCGGTGCAGATCCGCACCATGGAGAAGCAGGCGCCGCCGGTACGCATCGTCATTCCCGGCAAGGTGCACCGCAACGATCCGCTCGACGCCACGCACTCGCCGGTGTTCCACCAGGTCGAGGGGCTCGCGGTCGATACCAATATCACATTCTGCGATCTGAAGGGCACGCTCGACCACGCCATGAAGGCGCTGTTCGGCTCGTCGGTGAAGACGCGCTTCTATCCGTCATTCTTTCCGTTTACCGAACCGAGCGCGGACATGCAGGTGAGTTGCATCTTCTGCAGCGGCAAGGGTTGCCGCAAATGCAAGTTCAGCGGCTGGATCGAGTTGCTGGGCTGCGGCATGGTCGATCCCAACGTCTTTGAGTTCGTGAAGCATAACGGCTACGACCCGTCGAAGATCTCGGGCTTCGCCTTCGGCATGGGCGTGGAGCGCATCACCATGCTGAAGTACGAGGTCGAGGAGATCCAGTTGTTCTACGAGGGCGACGTGCGGTTTTTGAGGCAGTTCGCATGAGAATTCTCCCCGCATGGCTGCGTGAGTTCGTCGAGATCAAGGCCGACGACCGCCAACTCGCCGACGACTTGACCTCCGCTGGAATCGCCGTCGAAACCGTCGTCGAAGAGCACGGTGCGACCATCTACGAGATGGACCTGACGACCAACCGCGTGGACGCTATGAACCACTACGGCGTGGCACGCGAGGCGTCGGCAATCTACGGGGCGGAGCTGAAAGCATTTGCACCCAAGCTGCCGGCGTTGAGCAGGGGGCCCTCGACTGCGGCCGGAGGCGGGCCTCCGCCGGGGATGACAACGGGAGAGGTTTTTCCGATTGTCATAGAAGATGCCGAAGGTTGCGCGCGATACACCGCTCGCATCATTCGCGGAGTGAAGATCGGCCCATCGCCGGAGCGCATTGCAAAGCGGCTGGAGCTGCTGGGTTCGCGCGCCATCAACAATGCCGCTGACGCAACGAATTACGCGATCAACGAGCTCGGACACCCGACGCATGCCTTCGATCTCGACCTGCTGGAAGGCGGGACGATCATCGTTCGGCGCGCCCGCGACGGCGAAGTGCTTAAAACACTCGACGGAGTCGATCGCAAGCTCACGACGGATGACGTGGTCATCGCCGATGCGAATAAGCCCGTCGCGCTGGCCGGTGTGATGGGCGGCTTCGATTCGATGATTACCGAGAAAACGAAGAACGTGCTGATCGAGTCGGCCTGGTTCGATCCAGCAACGGTGCGCAGCATGGCCAAGCGCCACGGCATGCACACCGACGCCTCGCATCGCTTTGAGCGCGGAGCCGACTGGGGCATCACGCCGGTCGCCTGCGATCGCGTGGCCGAACTGATTCTTGAAACCGCCGGCGGAGAGCTTGTCGGCGAGCGCATCGATACCCTCGCGGGTAAGGTCGAGCGCCTGCCGATCACACTGCGCCGTTCCGAGCTGAAGCGCAATCTCGGCATCGACATGGAGCCGGCGGAGATCGAGCGCATCCTGCGGTCACTGGGATTCGGCGTCACCGCAGGCACGACCGCCCCGAAGGCCGCCCCGGGGTTTCAGTACACCGGGGGCAGCGGTGGAGGCGCACAGGCGGCGGTGCCCACCAGGTCTTCTACGGATTTCAGCGTTACCATTCCGACATGGCGCCTCGACGTGGAGCGAGAGATTGACCTGCTGGAAGAGCTTGCACGCATCTACGGCTACAACAAGTTCCCCAGCACGTTGCCCAAGTTTACGGGCGCGGTGCGTGCGTTACCTGACGAAGCCAAAGACACTCGCGTACGCCAGACCATGCTGGCGCTGGGCTACGACGAAGCCATCTCGATCACGTTTATCCCTGTCGAGGACGCGAAGACATTCGGCAGCAGCGAGCCGTTGGCGCTGGCCAATCCGCTGAGCGAAGAGGCAGGCTACATGCGCAACTCGCTGGCGCCCGGCCTGCTCAACATGGTTGGCTACAACCTGAATCGCGGCACGAGTGACCTGAGGCTCTTCGAGGCGGGAGAGGTCTTCGAGAAGCTCGGCGAGCGCCATGAGGAGCATCGGCGGTTGGCGTTCGCTGCGACGGGCAATCTTGCTCCGCACAGCGTGCACGGTGGAGCGCAACCCATCGCCTTCTTTCGCCTGAAGGGCGACATCGAGCGACTGCTCGAGGCGTTTCAGCACAGCAAGCTCTACTTCGACGATAAGACGCCCACGTACTTTCATCCCGGACGCTCGGCGCGCGCGGTGCTCGATGGCGAGACGGTAGCGTACTTCGGCCAGTTGCATCCCGAAGTCGCGACCGCACGCAAGTTGCGCCAGGACGTCTTTCTCGCCGAAGTCATGCTCGACCGTCTCTACCGGCATCCGCTGCGGGAGCCAAAGTATCAGCGCTTTTCAAAATTCCCGCCTGTCGGGCGCGACTTCTCGTTCTTCTTCGACGATGCGGTCACCTTCGAGCGCATTCAGTTTGCTGTCGAAGCGCTGGGTATTGCGGAGTTGCAGTCGTTCCTGCCGGTGGAAATCTATCGGGGCGAAAAAGCGGGAGCCGGGAAGTACTCGGCACTTCTCCACGCCGAGTTCCAGTCGCAGGAGCGCACCTTGCGCGACGACGAGGTAGCGCAGTGGTCAGCGCAGGTCGTGAAGGCACTGGAAGTGCTGGGCGGAGCATTGCGCGCGTCGTAATTTTCAAATCCAGAGAAGTTATGCGGAGACTTATATCCCGCAGCTTTGTGATGCCCTCCCAGGACCTCAACCCTGCGGGAACCCTGCATTCTTCTTTACATTTTCCGCCTGCCAGAGGTGCCGCCGGTTGTGATATGAGACCAGCAGCAACGCGGTATCGGCCTTTAGTTGGATGGGTGCCAGCGGGTTTTTCATCTGCAAATCGCCCAGGTCGGCCTCGCCCCATTCCTGCACGAAATCGGCAAGTTGTTTTTGCAGGGCCAGGAAATCGCCGACCACTGCGCCCGAAAGCTTCGACGGAGGCGCGAGTTTCTTGGGCGCCGGCAGCTTGAACTTCGGCGGAGGTTCCTCCGTCCCGATAAACCAGCGCATGAACCATCCTGACGGCCGGATTGGTGCCTGGCGCGGATCCAGTTGGTCGCAGTTGTTGTCCACCGCGTCGTGCAACGCCTTGAGATACATGCGATTCATGATGGCGAGGTGGTCGAGGCACTGTGCCACGCTCCAGGACCTCCCGCCGTTGGGCTGCCAGTTCAGAGCGGCGTCGCTGAGCGTGGCGGCCAGTGACCGCGCCTGGTTACTCTGGCGCTCAAGCTCCGACACCAATTCCGCAGGGCTATATTCCAGTTTCATATTGGCTCCGGGAGCGCCTCGATTCTACACAGCGTTAGACGATTGCACTATCGCTATTGCATTCCACGATTCCCCAAGAGATTTCTTCGCTCCCGGGCCCTTCGACCTCCGCGATGCACAGGACCCTGCGCTATACTGCGCTCACATACATCATTGTTTGAGGTCGAATCGTCCTTATGCCAGCAAATGCCACGGAAGCACCAGCCGCTCCCTCCCACACCGATTTCCAGTCGCTTGAAGAAAAAATCCTCCGCACCATTGAACTCCTGAAGGTCGAACGGGCCGCCAAGGCCACGGCTGAAAAGGCTACCGCCCGCCTGCGCGAGCAGTTGACCGAACGGGAAGAGGAGGTCGACTCGATGCGCGCCGAACTCGTTGGGCTACGCCGTGAGCGCGAAGAGGTACGAACCAGAGTAGAAAAGATGCTGGGGCAAATTGAGTCTTTGACGGCCGAGGAATAGGCCTGATAATCGCAAGAGGGAAGCGTTCGTCAAGGAGCGCTTCGGCACAGCAGGAGGCTAGCGTGGCTCAATCCAACGGCAACGGCAGCGTTCGTGTCGAAATCTACGATCAGACGTATCAGCTTCGCGGTTCCGACCCGGAGTACATCGGCAAGCTGGCCGACTACGTTGACACCAAGATGCGGCTGATCTCGCAGCAGGCCTCCACTGTCGATTCACTGCGCGTTGCGGTGCTGGCCGCGCTCAATATTGCCGACGAATACCTCATACTGAAACAGAGGTACGACTCGATCGACAGCGATTACCATGCCCGTACCGAGCAATTGTCGGGCGCGCTCGACGAGGTGCTCGAAGAAGTGCGGCGCGCAGGCTAGACGAAAAGGCGACCGCGGGATTTACAAGGAGCGATCAAGTTAAGAGCAAATTCAGGCCTCTCTCTTTCCCCGGCCCGAATCGGATTCAATTTCTTTATCGTTCGAATAACAAAAATTCCTGGCCGATTTCACATCCAGCTCTTGCTATCGTGCGGGCTTTTTCGTAGCATCCCCAAAGATAGCCGGCCTGCAAAGTTGGTGTTGGTGGCAACCGTTTTTTGAACCAATGCTCAATGAACAGGGGACCCGACTCGTATACGGTTCGGTGTGCGATGCTCCGCCATGCGGAGATGCCTAAAGAGCCGCGGAGGGTTCCCACCGTTACCACGGGTTCATTGACGGCCCACCGTACACGGCCCCGTGGGTCGGCTCTTTTCTTTGTCCGCCGTCCCGGCGGCTACTGCCCGCCAAAGCGAAATCGGCAGCGGATGTTCACCGGTCAGCGTAGATCTTGTCTAGCAACCGCCTGAGCCACTGTTCTGACTCGCCCGGGTTGATCCTTGGAATCCGCGGCTGATTCTTGGCCTACTGCTTCTCTGCGATGTACGTCGCCTTGGTTCCGTGCAGTTTATCGTCCACGTCGATGGTCATGGTTTTGCCATCCTTCGACACCGTCATTTTGGCTACCGAGATGACTTTGCCATCGCGCTTGTCGCTTTCCTCAATGGAATCGCCGATGCGCTTGAGCGACACGCTGGTGGTTCCGGGATCACCCATGTAGGGCGCGTCCTTGCCATCGAGCTTCGCGGTGTACGACTGGCCCGTCGGGGTGCTGTAACTCAATTCATCGCCACCGCTCTTGAAGCTGAAGACCAGCGCGTCGGCGGTCGCAACGTCCGCCTTCTCCTCGCGCCAGGACCCGGAAATCGCGTGCGATCCGGCCGGGGCCTTGGCTACCCGAGTCTGAGTGTCGGTACCGCTGACGGGACCTCCGCTGGGATTACCGTAGTACGTCCAATTCGAAGTCAGCGTATTTCCGTCCGACGAGACGGTCATGGTCACCTTGCTGGCGTCTTTACCACCCTTGGTGGAAGCTGACTCCACAGTCTTATCGTCGACTACCTTGACCTTGATCATGTCGTAATAGGGATGACCGCTGACTGCCTGCATCTGACCGTCAGCCTTGACCTTGATCTCGGGCTTACAGGTCTTGCATTCGTACATTCCATCCTGCAGGAGATATTCGTCAGGCTTCTTGGGCAATTTGGATTTATTGAGGTCGACTTTCCATGCGCCGTCAAATGGACTCTGTGCCCACGCCAACACAGGCGCAATCAGTACGAATAGAAACAGAAGCTTCTTCATAGCAAACCTTTCTATGGTGGGATTCCGAGTGGCAGTCCGAAAGTGTACTCCAACTGCTTCGGAGCTAAGCGATATTCTGATTGCCAATAACGCAGCCGAAACGCCGTGCGAGTAACCATTCGCACGGGTACCAGGAAAGGAATTTCCGGTTTACCCGCAATCGACGATCTGTTCTACTGCAGCTTTCCGTGAGTTATCGCTCTTCGGCGGTTCAAGCTATTGCATGGCCCATAACGAGCCCGCTTTCGGTTTTCAGTTCCTCGATCCCATCGAGCGCACCTCCGAGGTGCTGTTCGGCCTGATTATGGTGCTGACCTTCACCGGCTCCTTCCGGGCGATCGGTGCGGACCACGACGATGTCAATCGAATGCTGCTGGCGGCCTTGGGATGCAACTTCGCTTGGGGAGTCATCGATGCGGTCATGTATCTCATTTCTGTTCGCAGCGAGCGCGGACACAACGTTAAGCTGCTGAAGAGCGTGCGTACAGCCAGCCCGGAGGCGGGGCGTCAGCTCCTCCACGACGCCATGTCGGACGATCTGGCGGCAATCCTGACCGAGGCTGAAGTCGAGGTCATTCGGAGCCGATTCGTTCAGTTGCCCGAGCCGCCCGACGACCCCCGGTACGCGCGCCTGCGGCTCTCCGATTATCGCGCCGCCGGTGGAGTCTTCCTGCTGGTGTTTCTGTCCACCTTTCCGGTGGTGCTGCCGTTTCTTTTCATCACGCGCTCGGGTCTGGCACTACGCCTTTCCAACCTGGTCGCCATCATCATGCTGTTCCTCACAGGCTATGCCTATGGCAAGTACGCCGGAGCCCATCCGTGGCGCGATGGATTCAGGATGGTACTGGTTGGAGTTGCTCTCGTCGGGCTAACGATTGCGATGGGAGGATGAGGATGGTGCGCTGGCCGATAGTCGTTGCCATTCTTGCGTTTTCAGTCTGCGGCTGGACGCAGACAGGAACGCCGAGCAAGCCGCAACCTCATAGTCCCGCGCCTCAATCCACGTTTCCGGCCGCTGAACCATGGGAATATTCGCTAACCGTGGATGGCTACATCGTTTCCGGCGAGGATGGTTACGCCCAGCCAACCTTCACCGCCGATCACAAATGGCTGCATCTTGAAGCCCGCTACAACTATGAGAACTTCCGCACCGGTTCGCTGTGGGCGGGATACAACTTCAGTTGGGGTAAGACGTGGCAGTTCGAGGTGACCCCGATGATCGGCGGAGTCTTCGGCCGCACGAATGGAATCGCTCCCGGATGCGAGGCCTCCTTGTCCTGGAAAATTCTGGAGCTCTCGCTCGATAACGAATACGTCTTCGATACCACTTCCAAGTCCGGAAATTTCTACTACGCGTGGCCCCAGTTCACCATCGCGCCGGTTGAGTGGCTCAGCTTTGGGGCTGTGGCTCAGCGCACCAAGACGTTCGAGACGAAACTCGACACACGGCAGGGGTTTTTTGTGGGTTTGCACCGCAAGCTCGGCCGCGATCGCAAGAAGCTGCTGGAATTCACCACTTACGTCTTCGACCCCGGTTCGAATTCTGCGTCGGTCGTTCTGGAGCTTGGTACCAGCTTCTGAAAATCGCGCGTGCAGGTCACAGCATCTACAATAGGGTTGTGTTTCCACGTCTCTTTCACATCGGCAGCTTTAGCCTTCCCACTTATGGCTTCATGGCCGCCCTCGGCCTCATCTTCGGCTTGTTGCTGATCGTCAAGCTGGGCCGCGAGCAGGGCATTGATCCCGACAAGCTCTGGAACCTGGGCATCGTCGCCATATTGTCCGGAGTGCTCGGATCGAAAATCCTGATGGTGCTGGTGGACCTTGGCTATTACAGCGAGCATCCCGGCGAGATCTTCGCGCTCTCAACCCTGCAGGCGGGAGGTGTGTGGTCCGGCGGACTGGTGCTGGCTATCATCATGTGCGTCTGGTACATGCGACGGAACCAGATGCCCGTACTGGCCAGTTGCGACGCGTTTGCTCCCGGCCTGGCGCTTGGACATGCCTTCGGTCGCATCGGCTGCTTTGCTGCCGGCTGCTGCTGGGGACGCGAAACCCACGTGCCGTGGGCCGTGACGTTCAAGAACCCGCTCGCAGCCGAGATCGTCGGAACGCCGCTCGGCATTCCGTTGCATCCGACGCAGCTTTATGAGTTTGTGCTTGAGCTGGCCAACTGCATCTTCCTGGTGTGGCTGCTGCGCCGCAAGAAGTTCGAGGGCGAGATTATCGGCACCTACCTCATCATCTACGGCATCGGTCGCTACTTCATCGAGTTCTTTCGTGGCGATCCGGGACGGGGACAGCTCCTCGGATTTATGACCGACACGCAAGGCATCGCGCTGCTGCTGGTCGCTGCCGGAGGCCTGCTGTGGTTGCGGCGCGTGCCGTTGCGGCAGCCGGCCAAATTCGCATCAGCACGATAGAAGAAAAAGCAGCCACGGATTATGCAAATGGACACGGATCTGAAACGTTGGCTTTGATCTGCCTTATTCGTGAGATCCGTGCAATCCGCGGCTGCTTTTGCTTTCCTCGATGCCGGCAGACCGTCACATCGGCTCAGTTCGCGTTGCTCCGGTGATGTTGTCAGGTGGGTCGGAAAAGGACTTTCCGGGAGCATAGGCGGCTTTCTCCCAGTGAGTGCCGGCCTTCCGGATCACGTCGTGCCAGCCGTCGTCCCAGGTAATTCGCGCCTCATCTCCGAATACCGTCCACCTCCCATTAGGGGAGCCATGAGACTTGGTCGCCTTGCCACCCTTCTCCAGGTTTATGGTGAAGGTCTCGCCCGCTACTCCCACGCCAACCTTCCATTCGCCAGCAAAGTTAGCGGCAGAGAGCGAACCTGGCTTGCTGGTCTGCGCTGCAGCAAAGCACGCAGCTAATAACGAAAATAGGGACACCTTTAGTACGAGCCTTAGCATTGCCGGTCTCCTGTGGAACCCGAACCCACTCGAGCTGAACACTATTTTATGCCGACGTTTGGGTCATACCTTGCAGAATCGGACGTGGATCGTAGTAAGCGCGGATGGATACGATATGCGCGTCCATGACATGGAAGAATTCGAGGAACGGAATCAGTCCAAAAGCCGTGTCGATTTTGAGCACTGCGGGGCAGGTCTCGTCATCGGCCCTGAGACGCACGACCTCGATGTTCCTCAGGATCCGAAAGAAGTCCGCCAACCCTTTCCGGAACGCAGCGAGGCCTTCATAACGGCCGAGCGGACTTTCGAACACCACGCCGGGATGGAGAGGGAGACTGTCGGCGTCATTCCTCCGAACCGCATCGATATACGTCTCTACCACCCGGATCACGTCGTCGCGCATGTGCCCTCCACCTGCAGCCCTAACTTTACCAGCCGGTGGCCGTCAGACACAGAGATACCGGTTGACGCGGCCTGCCGTGAGCAGGTACTTGGTAGGTTGCCCAGTCGAAAGGAGAAAGCGATGAAGGGGACTTCGCGCAGGTTAGTTGCTATCACTCTACTTGCGATCGTCGGAACCACGCTCTACAGCCAGGCCCAGACGCAGACTCAACCTCCTGCTCCGGCGCGCTCCCGGGCGGAGGAGACGCTGGAAATGTGGAACGCCATCGGCAACAAACTCATCGCCATGGCCCAGGATTTTCCCGAAGATAAATACGATTTCAAGGTGCAAAAGGACGAGCGCACTTTTGCCCTGAATCTTCTCCATGCCGCCGCACTGGATTTCGTCCTGATACGCAGGGTTTCCGGATCAAACCTCGGCCCCGACTTCGGCGAGGGCGACAATCCTTCGCGAGACGCTTTCAAAACCAAAGCCGACGTGGTGAAGTTCGTGCAAGAGGCCGTCGCGGACGGAGCACAAGTGATTCAGCAGCAGGGTGACGCGGGGCTGGACAAAACATCGAAATTCTTCGGGAACCGGCTGGCCCACAACTCCGCCATCTGGACGTTCGCCATCGAGCACAGCGCCGAGCACTACGGCCAGCTTGTGGTGTACTATCGCGCGAACAACCTGGTGCCGCCCGACTCGCGGCGGTAATGCGGCAACTTCCGAACCCATCTCCTTGTTCTTGACGGGCACGGGCGCCTTGGTCTTGGCGTATCGCTCCCGGCGCAAATTTGCCGCAAAGTAACGCGCACCGTGTCCTCAGAAAAGCTGTCTTAGAATTCATCGTCGGGTGGCCCGTTCAAGCGAAGCTTGAGCGGGTCTTTTCAATGCTGACTGAGAAGGATGTGTCGCAGGTGCCCCACTGAAGCATCTTTTTATGTTCAGTCGCATGACATCTTTACAGTCTGTCTCGGGATATCCATCTTTTTGCTTGAGTGGGAGTTTTGGACTCTCCACGAATTGTCACCGCGACCGCAGCTTCCGGTTAGCTAATTTCCCCGCTGGGTTCTACCATCTTCCTCAATGCCCGACTCGGTCTTCCCCTTCACGGTCTCCGTTCCCGTTGAGTCGGCCGGGCAGCGTCTAGACCAGTTCCTCGCCGCGCAACTTCCCGACACCAGCCGTGCCCGCGTGCAGCAACTCATTGCTGAGAACAAGGTTCTTCTTAGCGACGCGCCTCCCAAACCCTCGCTGAAGCTCAAGGGCGGCGAAATCATCACCATTCTCGGCGATCCTCAGCCGCCACCGCTGCGCGCCATCGCCGAAGACATTCCGCTCGATGTTCTCTACGAAGACGGGGACTTGGTTGTAGTGAACAAGCCAGCCGGGATGATGGTTCACGCCGGAGCGGGCGCCACCGACGACGATCGCAACCGAGGAACGCTGGTCAATGCACTGCTGCACCGGTTCCAAACGCTCTCCGAGGTTGGTGGCGAGACGCGTCCCGGCATCGTGCACCGCCTCGACAAAGACACCAGCGGAATCATCCTCATCGCCCGTAACGATTCAGCCCATCGCAACCTCGCGAAGCAATTTTCTGGTCGCGCGGTCAAGAAGCGCTACGTTGCTCTCGTGCATGGCTGGCCCGAACGTGCCCGCGGCACCATCAATGCACCTATCAGCCGCGATGCCATTCGTCGCACTCGCATGACCACGCGCGGCTCAGCCGGGCGCACCGCCGTCACTCACTACGAAGTTCGCGAACGCCTCGAATCACCCTACGGTAAGTTTGCCCTGCTCGACGTCCGCATCGAGACCGGCCGCACCCACCAGATTCGCGTGCACCTGGCTTCCATCGGGCATCCGGTGGTGGGCGACACTCTCTACGGAGCGGCGGGTGTGTTGCGTCTGGCTTCGGCGCAACGCCGCGGAACTCGCAAGTCGTTAGACGCGGACCGGGAGTCGCGAGCGTCCGAACTCAGGCTCCATCGCAACTTCCTTCACGCCGCTGCCATCGAGTTCTCGCATCCTGGGACAGGCGAGCCGCTTTCCTTTGCCGCTCCGCTGCCCGGTGCGCTGGCCGCGTACCTGGAAAAGCTGCGTCTTGTATAGCGGCTATAATGAAGCCACCGATGCGAGTTCGCCCGCTTGTTTCCCTGATCCTGTTCCTGGCTTGTGCTGTGTTCGCCCAGGACGCCAACCAGCAGCCTTTGCCGACGGCGCCATCTGCGTCCAAGTATCCTCTGCAAAAGACTGATCCTCCGGCTGCCAATCCGCAGACGCAGAGTGCGCCGCCAGCGGCGACCACGCCGGCTCCAACTGCACCTGCTGCAACCCAGCCCGCGGCCAGTTCGACTCCGCAGACCGCTCCGCCGCCGAATACCGATTCGGCTGCACCCGCGCCGAAGCCTGCCGGCAGCAGTGATCAGGACGAAAAACTCACCACCATCGTCAAGCAGGTGGACGAAGTCAACGTGGTGTTCACCGTTACCGACAAGCGCGGCAAGTTCGTCAACGACCTTAAGAAGGACGACTTCAAGGTAGTCGATGACAACAAGCCGGCATTGTCCATCCGCTCGTTTCGTACCGAGACCAACCTGCCCCTGCGCGTAGGCCTGCTGATCGACGCCAGCAACTCCATCCGCGACCGCTTCAAGTTCGAACAGGAAGCCGCCATCGAGTTTCTGAATCAGATCATCCGCCAGAAGTACGACCAGGCATTCGTGCTCGGTTTCGATACCACGCCCGAGGTAACGCAGAACTTCACCGACAACACTGAGGCGCTATCGAAGGGCGTGCGCATGTTGCGTCCCGGCGGCGGCACCGCCTTGTATGACGCCATCTACTACGCCTGCCGTGACGAGATCATGTCCAAGGACAAGGGAAACCTCGAAACCCGCCGCGCCATCATTCTTCTCAGCGATGGAGACGACAATCAGAGTCGCGTCTCGCGCGAAGAGGCGGTGGAGATGGCGCAGAAGGCCGAAGTCATCATCTACACCATCTCGACGAACACCAGTGGCATGAAGCTGAAGGGCGACAAGGTGCTCGAGCACTTTGCCGAGGAAACCGGAGGACGTGCGTTCTTCCCCTTTAAAATACAGGACGTCTCCGACGCCTTCTCGCAGATTCAGGATGAGTTACGCAGTCAGTACGCAATAAGCTACAAGCCTGCCGAACTTCAGTCCAACGGTAAATATCATAGTATTGCGATTCTTGCCGATAATAAGAAGTACAAGGTGCGCTCCCGCAAGGGGTACTACGCGCCCCTGCGGTAGAATAGTCAGACTTTTATGCCGTCAGTCGTCCGGGCCCAACTCGACTACTACGCGGTGCTGGGGGTCGCTCCCGCGGCCGACTCCGTGGAGATCAACGCCGCATTCCGCCGTCTGGCCTGGCGCTATCATCCTGACCGCAATCCCGCGCCGGGTGCGACCTTGCAATTCCAGGACATCAACGAGGCCCACCAGGTCCTCACCAACCCAGTCCGCCGCGCCGAATACGATGCCAAGTGGCATCCCCTGGACGAAGAGCACCGGCAAGCAAGCCGCTCGTCAGTACGTCCCAGGGCTCATCGCCGGTGGTATCGTCACCGCCACGTGCGGGCCGTTCTGCTGGCTCTGTTCGCCGTGCTATTTGTGTCCAGCGCGTGGGCGGTGATCTTTACCGCCATGACGGTGGCACACTCCGGAGGGGCGGACTTTGGGTTTGACAACCCGGCCACATACGCCGGTACTGCCACGTCCGATTGCAGCTTTTCGATGGAAATGTTCCCCGTCGCCTATACTGACCCGCACGGACGCCGCTCCACCGTGTGGGAAGCCGAAGTCCACAACTGCCTGGGCGGATCGACACGCGTCTCCGGTTTGCGCCCCGACACTTTCCTCAGCATCCGCTAGCATTGCCGCAAGTGGACTCTCATCGAGTGTCTATTCAATTCGCTCGTACTTATATTCAGCCGACGTCAGGGCGTCGAGGATCTGCCGAATATGTTCCTGTCCGCGCGTTTCCATCGACAGATCGATGGCTGTATCGCCGAGGTTCACGCCGTAATAGGTGCGATCGTACTGCGTCTCCACGATGTTCGCCCGTAAGTCGGCGATGATCCTTGTCAGCTGGTGCAGCGCACCCGGACGGTCCGTCAGATGAATTCGCAGCCGCAGACGCCGCCCGTCTTTTGCGAGGCCGCGCTCGATGATCTTCGCCAGCAGGCTCACATCGATATTGCCGCCACACACCAGCGCCGCGGCTCGCTCGTCGCGCAGGGAAGTCTTGTGCTGCAGCAGGGAAGCAACCGCTACTGCGCCCGCCCCTTCCGCCAGTGTCTTTTCTTTTTCCAGCAGGACCAGGATGGCATTCGCGATTTCTTCTTCGTCCACGGTGACGATCTCATCGACGTAACGCTGCACCAGCGGCAACGTGACGTCGCCTGCGCGCCTCACCGCGATGCCGTCGGCCACGGTCGCCGATGCCGGAATCGTCACCGGGCGCCCCGCTTCGGTCGCCCGTAGCATGGATGGCAGCCGCTCGGTCTGCACTCCGATCACGCGAATCTGCGGATTGGTTTCTTTGATGGCGCAAGCCACTCCGCTAATGAGTCCTCCACCGCCGATCGGCACCACCACCGCTTGCAGGTCAGGCACCTGCTCCAGCAATTCCAGCCCAATGCTTCCCTGGCCGTTGATGACTTCGGCATCATCGAACGGATGCAGGAACATCATGCCTTGTTCGGCGCAGCTTTCTACCGCGAACGAATAGGCTTCGTCGTAATTGGCGCCGTGCAGCACAACATCCGCGCCGAAGCCCTTGGTGGCCGCCACCTTTACCAGCGGCGTCATCAGCGGCATTACAATCTGCGCCTTGATGCCGCGTGCGCACGCGTGGTAGGCCACTGCCTGCGCATGGTTCCCGGCGCTCGCCGCCACTACGCCACGCCGTTTTTCGTCATCACTGAGGGTCAGGATGCGGTTCAGTGCACCGCGCTCTTTGAAGGCGCCCGTGCGCTGCACGTTATCCAGCTTGAGGAAGCACTGCAGCCCAGTCATCTGCGACAGGTCAACCGACTCGCGGCAGGGCGAGTTGTAAATGAACCCGCGGATTCGCTCGCGCGCCCGCTGCACCGCCGCCAGCGTGACTTCGCTAGTTGTGGAAGTGCCCGTCATGGGCGCGTTACCGCGCATCGATACACGAATCTCGACCGCATTCCCGCCTTTCAACCTTATGGGATAGTGAATCAGTATTTCACAAAGCGCCTTTCGTTTGTCATCCCGAGCGGGGAACGCAGCGACGGGTCGAAGGACCTCTATCTCCGCGACGGTCTTGCAGGTCTGCCATCCCGAGCCGAGGCGGCCGCTCCGGCAGCCGTAGTCGAGAGCCTGCCCCGAGCGCAGCCGAAGGGGACCCGCTTTTCCTCGAAACTCACAACCTGCAACCTCCCCTTCCTCATGTAACGTAATACTCGATGGGCCGCATCCACGTTCTCCCCGAACATGTCGCCAACAAGATCGCCGCCGGCGAGGTGGTGGAGCGCCCGGCTTCGGTGGTCAAGGAGCTGTTGGAGAACTCGCTCGATGCCGGCGCGCGCCGCATCCGCGTCAATGTCGAAGCCGGGGGCCGCAAACACATCCAGGTCATCGACGACGGATGCGGCATGTTGCACGACGACGCGCTGCTGGCCTTCGAGCGCCATGCCACCTCGAAGATCAAGAATGCCGATGACCTGCTAAACATCGCCACCCTCGGATTCCGCGGCGAAGCGCTGCCTTCCATTGCGTCGGTCAGCCGCTTACGCCTCGAATCTCGTGCCGCCGAAGATGCTGCCGGTGCGGTGATAGAAATTGCGGGAGGGAAGATCCTCACCGTCGAAGAGGCCGGGCTGCCTCTCGGAACGTCGATCAGCGTGCGCGACTTGTTCTTCAACCTTCCCGCGCGGCGAAAATTCCTGAAGGCTGAATCTACCGAGCTGTCGCACATTGCGTCGCTGGTGACGCATTACGCGCTGGCCCATCCCGAAATGCATTGGGAGTTACATTCCGCGACGCACGCCATGCTGGTCGCTCCACCCGTTCCTGATCATGCTCAGCGTATCTACCAGGTGTTCGGCAAAGAAACCCTCGACCAGCTCATTCCGTTGAGCGCGCTTCTGCCGCTCGATCGCGTGGGCCTGCCCCAGCCTCCGCCCTGGCGGCGACCGGCCGAAGAAGACGAAGAGTACAGCGCGCCGGTCCCCGGCGAAGTGCGTCTGCATGGCTTCGTCTCGCGTCCCGAGATCCAGAAGCTCAACCGCAACTCGATCTTCATCTTTGTGAATGGACGCCTCATCCGCGACCGTGTGGTGCAGCATGCGCTCACCGAAGCTTACCGCAACATCATTCCGCCCACCGTTTATCCCGTAGTGCTGTTGTTCTTGGAGATGCCGTTCACCGAAGTCGATGTTAATGTGCATCCCTCGAAGACCGAGGTGCGCTTCCGCCAATCCACGACGCTGCACGATTTCATTCGCGATTCGGTCCGTGCCGCCTTGATGAAAGCCCGTCCCGTACCTGCGTTTATGGCGGAGATTCACGCTCAGCCCACGGCGTCACTGTCCTTGTCGCCCAGCGCTCGCGCGTTGGCCGATGCCGCCCAATTACACGTGACCGAGGCTGACGCGATCTTCGCCCTTCGTGCCCCGGAAGTGCCATGGTTCACCGAACCGTTGCAATTCGGAAACGATGGAATTGCCATCGACACCAACGCCGCAGTTCCGGTGGCGCGTTTTGGTCCACAAACATTTGTCAATGCGGCGCAGCCGGAAGCCTTCGCCAGCGCGGCAGGCAATGGATGTGCAACCGTTGTCCTGGAAGATGAAGCTCCCGTCAGTCTCGATTCGCTGTCCACGCTGAAGCCCCTTGGGCAGATACGCGAATCCTTCATTCTCGCCGTGAACCAGCAGGGACTGTGGATCATCGATCAACACGTCGCCCATGAACGCGTTCTGTTCGAGAAGATCGTTCGACAGCGGCTTGCCGACTCGCCCGAGCGCCAACAACTGCTCATGCCGCTGCTGGTTGAACTCACCCCCGGTCAGATGGCGGTTTTCGCACACATTTCCGACGAGCTGAATCACAACGGTTTCGAGGTGGAACCTTTTGGTACGCGTACTATCGCCGTGAAGACGACCGCTGCCGGGATCTCATCGGCCCAAGTCGAGCACTTGCTGCACGAAGTCCTTGAGCAGTTCGAGCGCGACGAGCAGTCGCTCAATCTCGAAAAGATCCGTACTCACATCGCCGCTACCATCGCTTGCCACGCCGCTATCAAGGTGAACATGCCGCTCGAGCAGAAGAAAATGGAATGGCTGCTGCAGGAGTTGGCGCTCACCGACTGTCCCATGAGCTGTCCCCATGGACGCCCGGTAGTTCTGCGGTATTCTGTTAAAGACATCCAGCGGGCATTCAAACGCGTTTAGTCAGCCCCGTTCATCACACATGTTCGAACAGCAACTACAGGAGCTTCGCCACGAGAAGTGGTGCCTCGACGGACACGGCATCCGTACTCTAGACGAGGCGCGCGCCTTCATCGACTCCGTCGGTTTCTGCACGTTATACCCGCAAAAGCCCTCCGTGCTGGCGCCTACTTTTATCGGGGCGTATGTCGGCGGTGACGACAAGCTGCCCACCTGGCAGAAGGCCTTTGCCGATCCTCGCGCACGCGAAGCCAAGCAACTGATGGTAAAGCTTCTGCGCGACAGGGCCGCCTTTGAGACGCTGGTCTTTCCCGACAACAATTTCCTGGTCTCCGCGGCTGTATTCCCGTATTTCTACGGACTGGTGGGCGATCGCAATCCACGGCAAGCCCCTAAACCGGGCAGCCGGTCTGGATACTCGCCCCTTGCCGTACATACCTTCCTGCTGATCCAAAAGCATGGTCCGATTTCCAAGCAGCGCCTTCAGGAAGCTCTAGGCGGAGACATCTCCGAGGCTGCGCTCGACCGTGCCCTCGATGAACTCTGGGCCAAGTTGCGTATTACGCGCGTCGATTACAACCAGGGGGACGGCATCTTCTGGGACGCCCTCATCCGTTGGTGCCCGGGTCCTGTCAAGGAGGGCATGCACGTCTCGGTCGCGGAGGCGCTGACCGCGTTGGTCTCGAAATATGTTGATTGCGTACGCGCCGTCCCGCAGGAGGAAGTCGAGACTTTCTTTTCGCCCCTGGTCGGGCGCGCCCGCGTTCGCGATGCGATTAACGCCTTGCAGGCCGCCCGCGAACTTGGCTTCGTGCATGTCGGCGGACGCGTGATGCTGCAGGCTGCTGACGTCCGCTTGCCCCAACCAGCCGATGCCGCGCGCGAATCACGGCGGCCATGGTCGGAAGACAATCCTCCGCTCCTTCGCCCGGGCAAGCCGCTGGTAGACCGCCGTCCGCGTCGGGGCGGCCAGGCAGGGAGGCAAGGCCCGGCACGTAAGGAGAGCAGCAACTCATGACGGCTCGTCGGTTGGTCATTGCCATTGATGGCCCTGCCGGTTCAGGAAAGAGCACCATCGCTGCCCGCCTGGCGAAGAAGCTGGGTTATGTGAACCTTGAAAGCGGCGCTATGTATCGCGCCCTCGCACTGAAGGCACTCGAGCAGCAGGTCTCGCTGGAAGACGGCGACGCCCTTCGCACTCTCGCTCAGTCGGCGACAGTTCAACTGGATCCTCAGCCGGATGGCAATCGTGTGCTGCTCGATGGGCGGGACGTCTCGCATCGTATTCGCGAGGCTGATGTCACGGCTGCAGCTTCGCGTGTATCGATGCATCCGCAGGTACGGCAAATCATGGTAGCGCGGCAACGCGAGCTGGGCGCCCGCGGCGGTGTGGTGATGGAAGGGCGCGATATCGGCACTGCGGTCTTTCCCGCAGCCGACATAAAAGTTTTCCTCGACGCCGATGCGCGCGTCAGGGCCGAGCGCCGGGTTGCGCAAAATGGCAACCTCGCTCCCGAAGAAGCGCAGCGCATCATTGAAGAACTCGTGGCGCGCGATCAGCGCGACCGTACCCGGGCCGTCTCGCCCCTCGTACCAGCCTCGGACGCGATAATCCTCGACTCGACCGATCTCTCTATCGACGAAGTCGTCTCCCGCGTCGAGCAGCTCGTGCAGCAGCGTCTCTCGTCCCCTGTACTGTCGTCCTGATTCTCCGTATCGCCCTGGCAGCTTCTCGGTGTCATACTGAGCGAAGGCGGCCTCACCGCCGAAGTCGAAGAACCTCTTTCAACCGATGAGTCGCCAAGGACGTTTTGCCTGACCTATCCGTTCCGATAGCTCGAAATTGGGTGGAACAAAAAAAGCCCACCCCGCCTTGCGGAGTGGGCATCGTTCTGGAGGGGAAACTCTATCCTTTGTTGATGTGAATGTCACCAGTGTCGGCGTTGATCTGCAGCCTTGCTGCCCCATTGCCGACGCTTCCGCTGGCGCGCGACCCGCCGCTGCTGCTGTCGATCTTCACCGAGCTAAAGTCGGTGGTGATGTCGCCCTTATGCGTGGTTGCATCGACCTGGAACCCTGCATTGGCAGGAAGGATCAGCGAAATGTCGCCGTGCCTACCGGTGATCATCATCTTGCCCATCGGCAGTTTGTTCGCGGGGTGTACTTCGATGTCCCCATTCGCATTCTCAACCTCAACGTCTCCGGTGACGTTCTCCAGGTGAATTTCCTTGGAGCGCGTTACCAGGTGCAACGGTCCACTTACGTCCGTGCCCCGCAGGTTGTCGCCGGAAATCTCCAGGTCACCCGGCACCGACGCGATCGAAATGTCGGAGCGGGCCGACTTGAACTCCACTGTCTTGCTGATCTTGCTCAGGCGGATGTCGTTGAAGAAGTCGCCATTGAGTTTCACTGCGCCTTTTACGTTGTCCAGGGTCACATCGTCGACGTGTCCGTCAATGTCCACGTCGCCCAAGATGTCCGAGCCGCGAATCGAGCCCTTATCGAGGCTCATCTTCGCGTTACCCGCCACTTCGTTGAGCACGATGTCGCCACGCTGCACGGTGAGCCTGATATCCGCCTTCCGACCGCTGATGCTGACATCGCCGCGTTTGCTGGCAACTTCGACCGAGGCATCGCGTGGCACGAAGATATCCATGTCCGCTTGCACACCGTGATCACCGGCGCCATTCGTGTTCGCATTCAGAACGACCGAGTTCCCGCTTACCGTGATTTGCGCCTTGCTGCCCTCGTTGTACTTGTTGGCGTCGTCCTGAGACTTGGCATACAGCTTCTTGTGCACCACAACCCGCAGGTTCTTGTCGTCGGAGGGAGTAACGTTCAAAGCGCCTCGATCGCAGACAATCCGCAGGCTGCTTCCAGCGGGAAAGGCCTGCTCGGTTGTGTCATCGAAGGTGTACGCAGTTCCGAACATACCGCCCAGATCGTCGTCAATCTGCATCTGGTCGCGCATGCCTTCCCAGTTCACGTCGGAGCTATGGTGGGCTGCCACCCCTACGATCACGATTAGCACCAGCAACAGGATTCCCAGTCCGCCCAGGTGGCGTGTCTGATAGCCCTGCCGCAGCGCCGTGAAGTGCTCGACCAGGGCCACGACGCCCCAAAGGATAATCAGCACCGGCCAGAAGCGTCCAAAGAAGTGCCACACTGGAATATGCATGCCCAAGTTGCGCAGCAGGAAAACCAGGCCGATCAGAATCAGGATCAGCGGTCCCGCCAGCGAGCGGCGATAGCGATACACCGGCGGCGGTGGAGGCAGTGGTCCGGGTGCACCTGCGTAAGGGCTAGCCATTGTGCACCTCCCCCTGGTCAGTCGTGCCTGCGGATTGTGCGGGCGAAGCAGGGGGCGGAGCCGCTACAGGTGGACGCCATTGTTGTTGCTGTTGAGCCGGATACGGCGGTTGCTGCGGGGGCGGAGGATATCCCGCGAACTCCCGCGGCACGTGGCCTGTGGCCGGTGCGTTGTATTGCAGGAACATGATCAGCCCGATCACGATCAGCAATGCCGGCCAGGTCCTCCCGAACTCCATCCAGTAGATGTGAGTCATCTGGTCGAGCAGGAACAGCACTCCCAGGGTGATCAGGACGGCAGGCCCCATGAAACCGTGGGCCCGGCAGCGGGCACATCCACAACTTGGGTTATAACGGTATTTCATGACGCCCTCCTCACCATCCCCTTCCCGTGCGCTTCATCAGTACGCGAATACCGACGGCGACCAGGATGAGGGGCCAGAATCTTCCGAACCAGTCGAAACGGAACCAGCCAAACTGACCGAGCAGGAACAGCACGCCGAGGCCGATTAGGACAATCGCTCCCACCGGCACGCGCGATGCTGGTTCTGCGTAGTCCGGCGGAGGCGCCACGGAAGCGTCCATCGGTGCCCCGGGTTCTACCGCCGCGGCCGGTGCCGCAGGCTGGTTCCCACTTCCGAACAGGTTCATGTTATTGAAGCCGAACGGGTCGGGGGGTTGAACTCCAATCTGCTTCGCCTTCGCTGTCCGGTAGGCCTCAATGGGCATGTACAGCACGAAAGCCGCGATTCCGATTCCGAAAATCCCACTCACGTGGTCCGCGGCCCAGATCAGGCTGGCAAAAATCAGTACGTGGATGAATCCCTTGGCGTATTCGCCGTTGTACATGGCGCCGACGCCCGGAATGAACCCCAGGATTGCGGCCAGTCCCGGACTGCCTTCGCTCACCAGCGGCGCGCCGGGAGCCACAACTCCGGGTGCTGGCGAGGGCGGCATGGTGCCGCTGAGCTGCGAGGCTAGACACTCCTCGCAGTAAATTACGCCGCGCACATCTCGCGTGCAGTTGCTGCACATAGGCTTTCCACACGTGCGGCAATATGCGACTGCGGGTGCGTCGACATGGGTGGCGCAGTTCATACGGTACTCCTGTTCAGCCGGGCCTGGGGATTCTCTAACTGCTCTACAGCACCGCTGTGTGCCAGCACAGGCTCGTTGCCGTAGTTCTGGTATTTCTGTTTCTGCGATCCTTCACGGCTGCGTTTTTTTGGGGTAGTGTCCTCCTGCTTCTGATCGGGAGTCGCGGCCCGCCGCAAATCGCGCACACGCGACTCAATTTCATACACAAGCCGGATGTTTTCGTAATATCTCACCACTCGCGCTTGGGTGGAGTAGTAAGTCTTCTGCAGCCCCTTGGCGGTTATGTCGACGTGCTTCAAGTCGCTCGCGCGAACGCCAATTACATTGGCCAGCATAGTAATCGAAAAGAATGCCATACCGAACGACATAGCGAAACGCGGCGTCATTAACGGCGCAAACATCGGAGCAACGCGGGCCCTTAACTTACCGATCCAGCCCTCGCCTGTGGGCAGTGGCCGTGCGCTGGTTTCCGGCAGCGACCCTATGGTCTGTGCCAGGATGTTGTGCACCAGGTTGTTCGGAGGTTCGACATCCTCAAGACCCTTCAGCCAGTGCATGCCTGCAGCCGCCCCGCTCGAAAGTGCCGCACACGCATTACACCAACGCTGGTGCGCTTCGAACTCAGCCAGCTGTGCGCCGTGCAAGGTTCCGTCCAAGGCCTCGGTCAAAAGCGCCTCGAACTCCGTGCACCGCATCCCGGGTTTTGGCTCGTCGTACATCAATTCACCTGCCTGTAATTACGTTGTAGAAGCCTCGCAAGTTCCGTCCGTCCGCGGTTTATCCGGCTTTTCACAGTGCCCTCGGGGATTTTGAGGGCCTGGGCGATTTCCTTGTAATCCATGTCCTGTAAGTCCCGCAATATCACCGCTTCCCGGAGCTCCGGAGAAAGCTTCAAAAGCGCCTCGTGGACCATTTTCTGGGCCTGCCGACTCTGCATGCGCTCCTCGGGGCCCGCGGACTGGTCTTCGAGTTGCTCGCCTACGGTGAGGCCTTCTTCCTGCCCGCCCGGGGTACCCTCCAGAGAGTCCGTCAGGCGGTCATATTTGCCTTTCCGGAAATTGTCTACGAGCAGGTTGCGCGTCACTGTGGTCACCCAGGTCATGAAGGCAGCGCGGGTACCGTCAAAGGTGCCAAGCGTGCGGTAAATCTTGATGAAGACTTCCTGGGTCAGATCGGCCGCATCATCCGCTGAGCCCGAGAAGCGGTAGCAGATGTTATAGATGCGGCGGTTGTACTGCTGGACGATTTCCTGCCAAGCGGCGTGGTCGCCGGCAACACACCGCCGGACTAACGCATTAACCGCCTGGTTATCGTCCAAAACATGCTCCCCGCGAGCTGGTTCCAGCCCAAATCTCTATGACGGCGAAAGACTTGTACGAATGTGGAAGTTTGAAGTGCCGGAACCGGTTTCGGTTCTTCTTCGCACGAATTGTAACAGTCTGCGCAAAGCCGAACGACGAATCCAACTCAAACGGAAAAAGAGCCAGGACTGGACTCTCCAGCCTGCCTCTTAGCTCAATTTTATCGATTGTGATCGGAGCTGTTCCGATCTTTATATCTTCCACTGCGTCAAGAGCTTAGAGGAGCTTAGAGGCGATTGATGCATTTCGCCCAATTGACATGTAAAAATTGCAACTCATCACAAAACCGCACTTTAAGTCCAGACACAATAAAAAAGCCGAGCCCCGAACGGGCCCGGCTTGCATTAGGAGATCGAGCTAAGACGCTTTCTTCTGAGGATTGTTCGGCATGTCGCGCTGCGATTGATTATCCTGCTTCTGCTGGCCGGGCTGTCCTGGCTTCTGCGACTGGTCGTGCTGACCCTGTCCTGGCTTCTGCGACTGGTCGTGCTGACCCTGTCCGGGCTTCTGTGACTGGTCGTGCTGACCCTGACCACCCTGCTGCTTCTCGTAGTTGGGTTTATTCTGACCTGACTGCTGCTCGTTCTTCCAATTGTCTGCCATGACTTACTCCTTTTCGCCGCTAAGGCGACTACTACCAGATTGGTCCGACGAAGTCCGCTATCGAAGCACTCTTGCCATTGAAACGCAGTGGACGAAAGGCTGCCAGACGGGTTACTACCTAGACATCGAGAGAAATATCCGTACGCAGGAATTACCGGCCATTGGCGTAGGAACACACCTGCCATGTTGAAAACTGCGTCAAGCGTGCTAAGGTTCTTAGCGTTCCCTTATGTCCGAATTGCCTATCCTTAATTCGAACTCGGAAGACAGTAAGCATCGTGAAGAACTGGCGATGGCCGGTTTTCGCCTGGATCCTACGCACGAAGGGCCGCAGTTTTATACCTTGCTCGCGGTAGGCGGCAAGAACGAGCGGCCACTCACGGCCGACGGACGAATTATTTTCTTCACGCGCTCGACCCTGATACACAAGGCGCTTGCGATGGACAAGTCATTGGCAGTGCTTGGCAATCCGCCACGCGACGTGGAGACCATCTGCGACGTTGCCCAGACGCTCTACCTTGTCAACTCGCAGGACAGCGATCCCGATGGTGTTGTGCTCGATTGTCTGTTGATTTTCGATGACCTGGTGCGCGCCACGGAGCTCAGCATGCCTGAGCGCTACCAGGGAATTCTCACCGAACTCGCCGCGCGGCTGACGGAGGGTACTTCGCTGAAGAAGATATTCGCCAGCGACGCACTGAGGGAGCATGTCGAAGACGCGCTGCTGTGGTGTGTGGGCGCGATTACCATGAAGGCGAAGATACTCACCAGCTGAGTTCAGTTTCGGCCATGTTGGTAGTGCGCTATGCGGGAAAACGTGCGCTTGGTGTGGTCAACTTCGTACACGTCAAAGAAGTAAGGCTTGGGATCTTTACCGTAAAGAAGCTGTCGATGTCGTAGTTCAGTTCCCAGCCGACTGCACTTGCCTGCGCAATGACATTCAGCTGACCGGCATCGTTCCATGCGATTCTTATGCCCCGTACCCACACGATACACCGTCGCCCGTCCACTCACGCCTCGTCCGCTGGTTCCTTGCGCCGCGCCCCCAGGGAGCACCCAGATTTCTGCCGGATCGAAAAACTGTTGGACGAACTGAAAATTTGCAACATAGGCATCAAACTCGCTTCCTCCGTGTGCGGCACGTCTCACTTTCGTTCCGTTCTGCACCAGATAGCTTTCGACCACGGTGATGGAACCGTTCGGGCCCATAAACCCGAGGCTCAATTGCTAGGCCCCGCCAAACTGCGCAGTTCCGTTGGGTCCGAATTGCCTGGTTTGAGTCCCGAGCCGCTTGGGCGTGAGGTCGGGCTTGGCTTTCGATCTGGTATCCGCGATGAACTTGCTAATGTGCTCGCGAAGCGCAAGGCCAGTCCTGCGACGCTCTGCCGGCGATGGGTAGGGCGGCGACGCGGTCAGCGACCCGTTCAAGGCTTCCACCTCTTTTGCGAGTGAGACTGTCAGGAGCAGCTTGCCACTTTGCCGGCGGCAGGCGGCAGAGAACCCACCAAAGCCAATCAGCACACCACTAACTTCCAGGCGATCCCGCAGATCACTCGCTTGTTTCTGGCGTTCCCGAGTTGCTATAGCCGCAGGCGCCGCAACGCGACGCTAGGGCTCACGCCCTTACCAAAACGTGTCGTCGGTTAAACAGGCTGCGGAAAACGTCGGGAGGCGGGTTCTTCGCAACCGGGAAAGTCGTGCCCTGCAAACCACTACTTGATGGCTTGGGCTCCGGGCTGCAGGAACGACACGATGAAGTCGGTCATAGAAGGGAAGAGTGTGGTGAGCAGCGCCAGCAATGGTCCTGCGCCGAGACCAATCAGCCTGGCCCAGAAGGCCCAGCCCAGTTCGCCCGGATTTGTGCTGGCGATGCGGCTCAGCGTGGCGTCCTTCATCATTTCGGCATAGGTAATGATCATTACTACTCCCACTATCGCGAACAACACAAGGAACACGGCGCCGATTACGGGCAAGGGATCGAACGGGTAGCTCGAAACACAAAGTGTGACCGCGATGAACAGAGTGACGACGGCGAGTCCGAGCGTGCGTATCCTGCCGAGAATGTTGCGAATGAATCCCATGTAAGGCAGCAGGAAGAATTCTTCCGCGGCACTGAGGTGAGGAGGCAGTTCGGACATGAGTTTCTCGAAGGCAGCGGCTTCTTCCTTGGCTCCAGTGGCACGTATGAGCGACTGCGATTCGCTTTGCCAGGCCGGCATGATGATCAGTTTCATGACGCAGCCGGCAGTGGCGGCAAGCATCTTCTGGAAGGTGGCGATGGCCTCGACGTTGGATTCCTTGTCGGGACCGGTGTATTGGTCGTCGAGCAAATTGACATACCAGGTGGCAAAGTCCCTGCCATCCTGGTCGCATAGAGTCAACTGGTCGCTCACGACCTGTTTGCGCTGAGCCTCGTCAGGGTTGGTTACGGTCCAGCCATCCAACGCAGTGCGCAAGTTACGTATGCTTTCGAATTGGCGCGAGATCAGGTGGTAACGCTCTTCCAGCACGTTGCCGCTGAGCTTCCATACGGAGCCCCCGTATAAGCCGCGAAGGTTGGCAAGTGTGCGGCGCAGGCGTAACCGGTCGAGAAAGACCAGCAGGCGGCGCAATTGGCTCCAGGTGTTCATTAGCTGAAAGGTGTCGGCCAGGATGAGTCCGATACACAAACCGACAAACCCGAAGATCATGACGCCGAACCTGCGGTCGCCCAGTGTGCGCAATGCCGGCTCTCCCATGGCCATCCCCAGGGCCACTAAAGCTGCAGGTACAGTGGTGGCCAAAGATCTCAGGTATCGGTTTCCCAGTGGCAGCCCGTTGGCCTCGATGTTCTGTCCTGCGCCCTCCTGGCTGAACATGCGGAAGACTTTGACCACCTGAGTATGCTGGGCGTGCGCTTCCTCATGCTTGTTAGCCGCCGTTTCATATTGAGGAAGATCGTCCACGCGGGGCAGCACGGGACGGTCGTCGCCAAATAATGCCAGTCCGTGCAGGTTGAACCAGAACCAGGCGTAGAGGCCGAGCACCAGCAGAACCTGGGGCAGCAAGGGTGAAACTCCACTGCGCAGATACACGCTCCTCCAATAAGCCGCAAAGCGGTTGGCGAGGTGGAGATGATAGGTGAGATAGAAATAACGTAAGAGGGCCAGTACTCCCAGTGTAGGAAGCCACAAAAACGCCAGGCGTACGCGCCATACGCGGATGCGATCGAGGAGTTTGTTCCGCTCGTCGCTGGTCTCACCGCTAATCACCGGCAAAAAGTAATTGCGGATACAGCCGAGGAAGGGCAACGCCAAAATCAGCAGAAGCGCCAACAGAAGTCCGAGCGATGTTGCCGGGGTCAGGCTTTGAAACGCGAGCTGAGTCACGAACCAAAGCGAAAGATCCAGGTATCCGAGCAGAAGGCCGCCGAGGAAAATGAGTACAGTGTGCTGCAGCCACGGAACAGGCGCGAAGTAGGCCAGCAAGCGGGGTGGACGGAAGATAGAGCCGTGCGAGCAACAGTAGTAGTGCCACCAAGCCAGAATCGCACAGCCCATGAGGAGTGCCCACATTTCGCCGGGCAGCCCGGTGCGGCGAAGCGGCACAGGGTCAACTGAGCCCGGCTCGAGCAGAGACGGAGTACGTGGGCCGTAGGGTTGAGGGAGACAATCGCGGCCCGCCGTACCGAGTAAGAAGCGAACGAATTTCGACTTGCAATTGTTCACTTCGCTCATCTCGTTGAGGATGGCCAACGGCCAGAACTGCCGGTGTCCGACGACCGTAATCCATGTGGGCGGACGGCGGCTCGCCTCCGCGGCATAGGAATCGGTTCCTAAGGGTGGAGGCGCGTAATCACTGATGGAAACCGACGGCACTGCCCCCTTGACTTCTTTCAGCAGTTCCCGCGCCGCGATGTACATCCCCTCGGCCGAATCCTGGACAAAGACGCGGTGGCTTGGACTGGGACCTCCTTCGATGGTGGGCAGCGCATCCTGGGTCCAACTCAACAAGGGATACGGAGTGAGCAGGATGACGCCGCGAAGGGAGGCCCCCTGCATGCCGCGGCGAAACATCAAGTCAGAGCCATCGAGCACAACGCGACCGCTGGGATAGGAACGGCGCAGAAACTCACTGATGAAAAGCTGGTCGAGGGTATTGCTGCTGCGCACAATTACAAATTCGATGTGCTTGCTCTCGAGGATATTGGCGATGCCGAACAATTCGGCTTCCTGCGCCTGCGGGGTGAGTTGTCCGGCGTAGGTGCGAACGGTGTCGTGTTCGCTGCTGGCGGGCTCACTCAAGTCCGACTTCAACGAAGTGGCGGGGGCGCCTGACTGCGCCTTTCCGGCGGCGAAGATCGATTGCTGCTCGTAGGCCGAACGCAGGGAAGCGATGTCGCGGGGGTAATACAGGTAGAGCGGTGTTCCCTCCGGCTTACCGGTAGGGTCCTGGCAACGCCGCAGCGGTTGGTCGGGATGCGAAGTGTCCTCCAGGTCATGCTCGGCGCCGCTCGCGGATTTGCCAAATGCAGTTTCGTCCTCCGAAAGGATGGCGAAGTGATTCAGGTCGTAGCCTTCGTGTTGCATATAGCAAAGAAAGCGATCGAGCATGAGAGAGTCGCTCTCGAAGAAGGTGTGGAACTGGAACAATTTCTGGTCTGCCGGCAAACCCTGGCGCGGGTCCTGGTCCCCAAGACGCTTCCGGAACCATTTCACGTTAGCGTCGGCATTGGTGGTTCCGCTGAAGATGCGAACACCGCCCGGGAACAGGGTAAACACGTTTTGGGCAGCCGGCTCCTGGTAAACGTTCTTGATCATCAGCTCGCGGTAAAGGGAAGCCAGCGAGCCGGAAAAGGTCGGCCCGATAATTCGCAACGGATCGGGAGGAGTCTTGCTGCGCAGGGCGGTGATCCACTGAATGGCGTGGGTAAACTGTCGATCGTTGACGCCACCAGTGGGTTGCTCGGCAACGATGAAGATGATCAGACCGTTTGTATAAGGGTCGCCCGAGTCACTCGACGAGATTCCACGCCGGAAGACCATGATGCCGGGTTGGGCCTGCAATTGGTTCTCGCGGTTTGCTGCCTCCTCCTCGTCGGAGAGAGTGTTGTAGGACTTGTCGGAGTGGTACCAGGGAAACCAGGAATCGTCGTAGCTGAATCCGGTGTCCTGGGCCGCGGTTTGAATGGCATCGATCTGGCGATCGAACATCAGCGGCAGATGAGTCTGCACGGGATTGGGAACGATGGCAATCGCGAAACTCGCCGGCTGCGCGGCGGGCGCCTGCGGGGCAGAACCCGTGGGACTCTTTTCGTAGCAACTTCCGTTTGCCGGTATGGGAACGCCGTCGGGATAGAAGCGGAGCAGCCGCCGCTGAATTTGCGCGCAGGACAGAATCAGCGTTCCACCGGCCGATTCAGCGGTTTTGGGGGCACCCGCTCTTGCAGACGAGCCTGGGCCCTCTGCGGGTTTTAGTGCATCCGTTGCTTTGCGCGGCAGGTACGATACGCCGACAATAGCCGCGATGATAAGCGCCAGCGTTGCTGCCCACCCTCCGCGTTGATCCATAACCTATTTCCCTCGTGCACGGTCAGAAATGTAGGGCGACTGTCGCCAGCGCCAGCATCTGCCGTAACCGGGCAGAAGATTACGGGCACCTAAGCGCTTGGGTTGGCAGGAATGTTAGTGCAGATGACCAAACGACACAATGATGAAATGTGGGATGAAACGTGCAGGGCAGCCCGCAGCCGGATCACTCCGGATCGAAGTAGTTTGCCGCAACTGGGTTTTCGAACAGCGAGTAATCACGCGTAACGATCGTGATGCCAGTGTCGGTCACATGATACTTCTGGCGGTCGGCCTCGGTATCGTATCCGATCACGGTACCTTCGGGCACGTGAACGTCACGGTCGATGATGGCGCGGCGAATCTTGCAGTGGCGCCCGATATCGACATGCGAAAAGCAAATACTGGTATCGACCTCGCTGTAGGAGTTGACGCGCACGTCGGGCGAGAGGACGGAATTTCGGACCGAGCCTCCGGAGAGCACGCATCCCATGGAAACGATGGAGTCGTGGGCTTCGCCCATTCGGCCGGGATCATTGAAGACAAACTTAGCGGGAGGATATTGTCGCATGTGGGTGCGGATGGGCCAGTCATTGTCGTAGACGTTGAACACCGGCGCAACCGACACCAGGTCCATATTGGCCTCGTAGTAGGCGTCGAGCGTACCGACATCGCGCCAGTACAGCGCTTCCTTCTTGTTCTCGTCCACGAAGTTGAACGAATAGACTTTCGAGTTGTCCACCACGCGCGGCAGGATGTCGTGGCCGAAGTCATGGCGCGAGGAGGGATCCTCCGCGTCCTTCAGCAGCGCCGGAATGAGCACGTCGGCGTTGAAGACATACACACCCATCGACGCTGAGACCATGCGCGGGTTGTAGGGCGAACGAAGATCAGTCTGTTCCGGCTTCTCCTGAAACCCGGTGATGCGTCCCGTGCGGTCAATCTCGACCACGCCGAAATGGCGGGTCTCCGAGGGCTCGACCAGTATGGTTGCCAGCGTAATGTCGGCGCCGGAATCCTTGTGCTGCTGCAGCATCAGGTCGTAGTTCATCTTGTAGATGTGATCGCCTGATAGCACCAGCACGAACCTTGGCTCCTCGGAGCCGATGGAGTAGATGTTCTGATAGACGGCGTCGGCGGTACCCATGTACCAGTTTTCGCTGACCCGCTTCATGGGCGGCAGGATCTCGATGAACTCACCCAGTTCGTGGCCCACAACATTGCCCCAGCCTTCGCGGATGTGACGGTTCAGCGATAGCGCTTTGTATTGGGTGAGGATATACACGCGGCGCAAGTCGGAATTAATGCAGTTGGAAAGGGTGATATCGATGATGCGATAGATGCCGCCGAAGGTGACGGCCGGCTTGGCGCGGTCGCGGGTCAGGGGGTATAGACGCTCACCCGCTCCGCCCGCCAGCAAGACTCCGAGGGTGTCTCTCATGATGGCGATTCCCCAGCACTGCGTTCCCCTAGCGGGGGTGAAACCAGGAGGTCGTGCGGGCGACTCGATGAGCTGTCCGCTGGACTGCTTCAAAGCGTCGAAATTGAAACGTTACTCTTCGTTCACAGCGATGCGCATAGAGCGCAAGAACTTCAAGTCTTGCGAGGTGATTTCCAATTCGCCGGAAGATTCGGATTCTGCCCGCCGTGCCGGATCGGGTCCGGCCTCACGCTGATTGAATCCGATGGTTGCTTCCAGAACAAGGAAGACGTCATGTCCCCCGGCCTTGATGCGCGACATCACGCCGGAGATCCGGTCGGATTCGGCCACCGCTTCGTTAATGGCCTCTCCGAGTTCTTTCATCAGCTTCTTGAGTTCTTGATCCACAAGTTCACCTGGCTGCGCAATTGAGACGAGCGACGCATGACCAAACCGCGCCGAAAAGCGCAGCTTTGCTGCTGCTAGAATACGCCTCTGGCGCAAATGTCGGCATCCGAAGAGCACAAACCTCCAACGTCGCATGATTTCGGCAGGCAAGGCCGCGCCGTTCTGCGAGTCGCTGGCCGCAAGACCGGCGAAAACCGCTGGGCACGGGCGTTCTATCGTGGTGGCAGCGCGTTTGTGGGCAGCGTTGGCCATGTGGTGCACTCCCTGTGGCTGGAGGTGACCGGCTTCCTGTTCCTGGTGCTGGGAGTAATCGGCGGCGGCGCAACCGTCCGCCAGTACCGGCGCTACGCTGCCGGCACCACATCGGCGGGGAAGGTAGCCGTTGCTGCTGTGTTCACGCTGCTGTTTCTCTACTTCGGGATGAACTCCTTCTGGCGCTCCGGCCGCAAAGGCAAGCGCAAGTAAACGGCTTTCCTTCTTACGGGAAGTGGACTACGATTTTCGCGAGCGATTGCCAGGAGAAGGCCATGGCCGAACAAAAGTGGGGCAGGGCATTACTCGGAGCTGTTATCGGGTTAGTGCTGGGAGTGTTCGTCGGCGAACACCGGGCGGCGGAAATTGCGGCCGAAGAAGGGCAGCCTCCCCTTACCGGCCTGAACCCCCTGAACTACATGCATTCGCCGCGATTCTGGTTCGTCCTGGTGGTTTGCACCATTGTTTTTGCCTTCATCCTGGGACGCCTCGGCCGGCCCACGAGTCAGTCTGACTTGTGACTGGGCTCACGGCGAGGCTGGAACGGTGGCCGAATAATCAAAGCAGCCGCAGTTTGAACGGCTAGACTTGATCGAGGGCCGCATACCCATGCCCGAAGCCATGACTAAGACAAAAGGCGTCTCCGGCAAACTAGCGGAGCAGCAAGAAACCTCCTCTCACGTCAGCATCAAGCCGCTGTACACCCCCGCTGACCTCGAAGGCTGGCGCTACGAGCAGCAACTGGGATTTCCCGGACAATTCCCGTACACCCGTGGAGTGCAGGCTTCGATGTACCGGGGCCGCCTTTGGACCATGCGCCAGTATGCCGGTATGGGCGACGCCGACGAGTCGAACCGCCGCTACAAATACCTGCTGAGCCAGGGCACCACCGGGCTTAGCATCGCGTTCGACCTTCCGACACAAATCGGGCTCGATTCCGACAACCCGCTGGCCATGGGAGAGGTCGGCAAGGTGGGCGTCGCCATAGACTCCATCGAAGACATGATGCGGCTGTTTGACGGCATCAACCTGGAGAAGATCTCGACTTCGATGACGATCAACGCCACGGCGTCAATCCTGCTGGCGCTGTACATCGTGGTGGGACGGCGCACCGGACGCGATGCCCACAAGCTGAGCGGTACGGTGCAGAACGATGTGCTGAAGGAATACATCGCACGCGGGACGTACATCTATCCACCCGAGCAGGCGATGCGCATCATCACCGATATTTTTTCTTACGCCAACCAGAACGTGCCTGAGTGGAACACGATTTCCATCTCTGGGTATCACATGCGCGAAGCGGGATGCACCGCGACGCAGGAGGTTGCGTTCACGCTGGCGAACGGAATGACCTACGTGCAGGCCGCGATCGATGCCGGGCTTGACGTGGACAAGTTTGCCCCGCGATTGTCGTTCTTCTTCAACGCGCACAACAATTTTCTCGAGGAAGTGGCGAAGTTTCGCGCCGCCCGCCGGATGTGGGCGCGCATCATGCGCGATCACTTCAAGGCCAAGAACCCGAAGTCGCAGATGTTGCGCTTTCACACCCAAACGGCCGGTTCGACGCTGACCGCGCAGCAGCCGGAGAACAATATCGTCCGCACCGCGCTGCAGGCGCTTGCGGCGGTACTGGGCGGAACCCAGTCGCTGCATACCAATTCGTTCGACGAAGCGCTGGCCCTGCCCACCGAACAGTCGGCACGCGTCGCCTTGCGCACGCAGCAGATCATCGCCTACGAGTCAGGGGCGCCCCAGACCATCGACCCGCTGGCGGGGTCGTACTACATCGAGTCGCTTACCGACCAGATTGAAGGGGGAGCGCGCACCTATCTCGATAAGATCGACGCCATGGGCGGCACGCTCAAAGCCATCGAGCGCGGATTCATCCAGCAGGAAATCCAGAACGCCGCATACGAGTATCAGCAAACTGTGGACCGGCTGGAGTCAGTTGTGGTCGGTGTGAATGCCTTCGGGATCGACGAGGAAAAGGAGATTCCACTACAGCGCATCGATGAGTCATTGGAGCGTAAGCAGGTGGAACGCCTGAAAGCCCTGCGTGCCAAACGCGATCAAGCGAAGTGGAAGGCCGCAATCCAGCAGGTGGAAGACACCGCGCGCGGTACCGGCAACCTCATACCTGCGATCATCGAAGCCGTCGAGGCCAGCTCGACAGTCGGTGAAATTTCCGACGCCATGCGGCGGGTGTATGGCGAGTACCAGGAGACGGTGGTTATCTGACGGTGTAGCATTACGGCTCGGAGGAAAGAACGCGAATGCCGCAAAGCATCACAATTGCCGCTTTCGTGTTAGGTGCTGTCCTGCTGCTGATCGCCATCCTGCACGGCGGTTTCAAGATTTTCGGCGCGGAAGTCGACGGGACTGCTGGGCGATTTGGCCGGATTTTCGCTGGACTGCTGGGCATCATCCTGGTTGGTATCGGGCTGTTCAGCTCCCTGTACAAACCTTCATCGCTGCCCACCTCTGGTCCACAAAAAGCTGGTTCGGATGGTTCTTCATCGGGTCAGGCAACCTCCACGAATACCGGCACGCCGCAAAGTCAAGCGCAAATGGGTAAAACCGAGACCAATCAGTCGCAGTCCGAACAAACCGTGAACATTGCGGGGACCTGGCACGACTCCGGGGGGAATGAGTTCCAGATTTCCCAGCACGGCAATGAGTTTACGATTCGAATCACCGGAATGAGCTACGAAGCATCCAGCAGCGGAGTCTTGCACGGACACGACTTTGAGAGGACCTACGAAGGACATATGATCGAAACCGAAGGTCAAATGACCAAGGGAACGCGGTTCTCCGGTCACTGCAGCGGTACGGTCTCTGCCGAGGCGAGCCTGATGCGGGCCAACTGCTTCGAAGGAAAGGGAGGCAGAGGGCCATGGCAAAGCTTGCTCACGCGTTAATGCCGCGCTGGGGCGCAGCTTCAAAGCACCACGACCGGGGCAGCAACGCTAATGGGAAACATGGGTGGCCCGGAGATGGGGGCGATGCTGCTGGAGGGTGGCTCCCTGTATGGCGGCCGGAACACGTCAGGATTGTTTGTAGACACGCTCGACACTACGACGGGAGCCGCCACGATCGGCCCCAGTGTTACGGCCTTGTACTTCATGGGATCGGGCTTGGCGGGACTGGCGGGTCTCCTCCGTCGCAAGCTCAAGGTCCAGTCAGTTTTTGATTTGTCATTGAAGCCGGGGAAATCTTCTCCGGTTTTTTTCCGCCCGCTCGCCACCCTCTCGATAATGTGGCCAAATGCGACCGCAGTGGCTTCCGGTATCACGTGCGCAGCGTGATATCCATTTGATAAAACCTGAAGGTATCCTTTTCGCCAGGACGATTGGCCGCGACAGCGCGGTAGCGATCCAGCACGTCGTTGATAAAAGCAGGCCCTTCCTCCTCGGGTAAGCGGCGAATCCACTCCACGAAAGTCACCGAGCCAAAGGCGAAGAACGCGGAACGCGATCCGAAGTCCCAAGCCTGGTCGGCGGTGTGCAGGCGGACTACATGCAGTCCACACTGCTCGGCCAGTGCGGCATACTCCTCGGGCGTCAGGTGCAGGTAAGGATCATGGAAGTCCCGATAGTAACGCGCCCATCGCTCGGACATTCGCGTTTCTTCGAGCACGTTCTCCAGGCTTTTGCGCTGACCTTTCGGTACGAGACGGAGCTGTGCGCGGCCGCCGGATCTCAGGGCAGAGCAAATCGAACGCAGGGCTTCGTCCTGCTGGGGTATCCAGTGGAGTGCGTTGAAGGAGACGACGAGATTGAACTCGTTGCGGTACGGCAACTGACGAGCGTCGCCGGTTGCGAAGCGAAGATTGGGCCTGATCCCGGGACCGTAGTTGCTCGATGCGAAGGCGATCATCTCATGGGAGGGATCCACGCCGAGGACCGACCCCTGCGGATTGCGGGCAGCGATTTCTGCCGTAATCTTCCCGTTACCGCATCCGACGTCGAGAATTCGCTCGGAGCCGTTCAGATCGAGCAGGGCGAGAACTTCCTCGGCCATCACCAGCTGCAGGCCGGAAATCCGGGCGTAATCAGCCGCATCCCATTCGGTCATTCACTGGTACCTGTTGGCCGGTAGCCAATTTGCCTGAGCTAGTGGGAGATACCCCACAATTGCCGGAGAGGCAATTGTGGACCACCCGAGGTTGTCACCGCCTATCGACACGACACGGTAAAGCGATTCACGGTAGCGCCGGTCCATCCGGCTCCGGTGTTCGGGTAGCGAGTGTAGAAAATGTAGAACTGCTTGCCCAGAATACTGGGGTCGTCTCCCATTCCGACAACGGCGACGTAAACGCTGGGCTGGTCGGGATCATTGCGGAAGTCATACAGCAAGCTCAGGTGCGACCATTTCATGCCGTCTGGAGACTCGGCATAATAAACCACCACCCCCGCGTTGATAAGCATCTGGTAGCGATGCAGGTAGGCATTGTAAGCAACCTGAAGATTGCCGCCATATGGTGTCTGGGGATTCAGGCTTCTTGAATAGCCGCCCAGTCCCTGCTCAAGGTGCCAGCCACCATAGAATTTCTGGAATGTGACAGCATGTGGCTTGTTGCCAAACGCGGTCGCGAGAACCGATGCGATCGGCGCCCGCGCGACGGAAACCGGAGTGACCGTGCTGCCCCAGTGGGTGGTACCGTTGGCCAGCCAATCGGGAAAGTAGATGTAGAAATATTTGGCGTCCGGGGAAACGACGAGGGTAGAGTCGCCAATGTCGAACCCGTCCATGTCGGTTCGATAAGCCTGGTTGGTGCGAATAATTTCCCCGAGATCGGTCCAGCTCTTTCCGCCATTGGACGAGGCTGCCAGAGCCAGAACGGAGTAGAAGCTCTGGGTCGTGACGGTGGGAATTTCAGCGTGATAGACCATGAGTAGTTTGCCGGCCCCGACCTGAGCTTCCGGAACCTTGTAGACCGGCCCGCCTCCCATGTAGTCATAGCTTGGGTAGAAAGGGTTGACTGCGGGATCGGGGTTGGGATGGATGGTGACGTCGATGGGGGGATCGGAACCCAGGGGCTGGTCAAGCGTGCCGAAGGTGCGGGTGACCGATCCGTACTTGTTGTTGCCGTAATAGCGTCCCTGCCAGAGTTGCCGGGAGTGGAACGCGCCGTCGCTGCCAAAGAATGCGTAGCCGGTTTCGGTCTTGATGACACCGAGAGGTGTGTCGGGCCAAGCGAATCCGTTTGCCTGGTCGGTGAGCGGCGGTTGCGTCATGTCCCCGGCAGCTTCCCGCTGTGCAGCAGTGGCAACGACCCGGTTGGCAACAATGTTTGGAGCGCAGGTCGGAATGACGTCTTGCGCTCTAGCCACGGTGACTAGCGTCAACGCTGTAATCAGTCTTACCGCCAGGCGAATGAATCTCGCAGTTCGCATGTTGGCCTCGGTTTCGATTTAGCCGGCCAGCATTTGCGGAGACAAACACGCAGGGGCAAAAAAAGTCGTGAAAAGGATGAACGCAGTTACTGACCGTCAGTCGAGATCAGCGATGCGCTGGGTACTGGCGACCAGCCAGTTTCATCACGGCGCTCGCGATGGGCGCGCCGCCATTACCCGAGACAACTTCGCGAACATAAGGAGCGGGGGGCTGAAGGGATGACAGGAACGACGCCACTTCGGGCTCAAGCTTGTTCCAACATTCATACAGTGCGAGGTGGCCTGAGTCCGAGCACACCAGCAGTGAAGCGTTCGGGAGCTCCTGCTTCATCTGCTCACCTACGGAAAGCGGAATGAGCTTTTCCTGTTTCCCCCAGATCACCAGCACCGGGGCTTTGACCGTTTGTAGTTTGCCATCGAGCACGTCCTGGTAGGTGAGGAATGAGTCGAAGATGCGGCGCGTGATCCATGCGTGTTCCGCGACCTGGTTGAGAAAGTCGCGCCGGACGGGGTAGGGAGCGGGATACTGGCGCGGCGTAAGCATGGTCATGAAGGCAGCGAACTCTTCCGGCGTTGAAGGGAGAAAATTCTTGACGGTAATGTTGGTTTGGAACTTCAGCCCAGCGGCATCGGCCACCACCATTCGGTTGACGATTTCAGGATGCTCAATGGCCAGCTTCAGCGCAACCCAGCCGCCCATGGAGACTCCAACCACATCAGCCGAACTGATGTTCTGGGTGGCGAGAAACTGGCGCAGCAATTCGGACTGTTGTTCGATGGAATAGGCGATGTCAGGCTTCTGGCTATCGCCGTGGCCGAGCAGGTCGATAGCGTACACGTGGAACTGCCCGCGCATATCGAGCATGGCCGGAACCCAGTTGAGTGACTCCGCTCCGAGTCCATGAACAAACAACAGCGGCGGTCCTTCGCCTCCCTCGTAATAATGCACGCGGTATCCGCCGACCTGTGCGTAATGGCTGTGAATACCGCAGCGCCACAATGCGAGGCGCCCGGCGGCACGCACCATCGCCAAGGGCTGTAGCCATGCGGTGACCGCAAGGGTGAGGAACAGCAGCAAAACGATGATGCCAAGAATCTTCCAGCCAACCGTGCGAGCCTGGGCGGTTGCAGCTTGCGGGAGGGGGTCAACGGCAGTAGACATCCGGAACTCACATCCTCCTTACGCACCGAGGGCAGGCTTGTAATGTTACAGGATTGTAAACCGATGTGCACGGCCTTTGGTCTGTCCGCAGGGTGAAATGCACGGTAACTACCTATCGTCGAGGTCCGGGCGAGCTAACCCAAGGGAGGTGAACAGCTTGTGACATTCATTTTGCTTGGCGATGACAACTCGGTGCGGGCCCACAACCTATCGTGAACCCAATGAGGACACCCGACGGAGGAGAGGTGGTTGTTGGCGCGACTGTCCTGGTCGTGAGGTGTTCATGAAATCATTGGTGGTTTCGATTGTCCTTCTTTTGGTCGGAGTGGGGTGCGGAGGGTACGGCTCTGGAATGGGTAATACCCCTGCGCCTACACCGTCGATATCCCCTGGTTCAGGCACTTATTCGACGCCGCTGGCGGTGTCGATTAGCGACAGTGTGCCTGGCACGGCGATCTATGTGACGACCGATGGTTCCATGCCAACGCTGTCATCGCCGATATATCAAGGGCCATTCTCCCTGACCCAAGCGGGACCGGTGAAGGTACAAGCTATCGCTGGGGCCGGTGGATACTCCACCAGCCCGGTTGCCCTCGCCAGCTTTACCCTGCAGTAACCCTTCCGCGATCTGCAGGGACGTCCGCAGCAGGACACTGGGAAACGGACGGGTTGGCGCGCGGGCCATTCGTGCGGTGGGTGCGAGTGGCCCGTGATTTTCCGACGCTGAACAATTTGGCGAGCACCGAGATGCACCTTTATCATCCGATTACGGAGGTGCGCGTGAAGATTAGTCTCGCAATATTTGTCTGCGCGATACCCTGTGTGGCCGCTAGTGGGCAGACTGATCAGTCTTCTGGTGCGAAAGCTGTGAAAGGCTCGGGCTGCGTCGAAAAAGCGGTCGAAACCTCCTGCCACGTTCTGACCGATTCAAAAACGGGTGACACCTACAACCTTCTGTTCAGTGGCAAGGTCCCGAAGGTCGGCACCGCCATCCGATTCTCGGGTACGGAACACCAGGGCATGACGACCTGCATGCAAGGCAAGCCGGTGAACGTCACGAAGTGGAAAAAGGAGAGTGGCATCCAATGCCCGCCAGCGGTGAATGGGCAAGCGACGCACTGAGCCGGCCGTCCCGGAGCGGTGGGCCCGTTATACTTCGGATGCTCACGTCTATCGCTCACCATAGCGAACCGTTATCATCCTCTAACCGAGGAGCTCATGAAGATCATCCCCGTGATTCTTCTGGTCGTGGCTCTCTGTGTGAACGGGAATGCGAAGACCCGGCATTCATCCAGTGCTAAGACCATCAATGGTTCCGGCTGCGTAGAACGTACAGCCGAGCACTCCTGCCACGTCGTGATCGATACCCAGACGGGCCAAACCTATAACCTGATGTTCAGCGATAACGGTCCCAAATCAGGCACAGCCATATGGTTCAAGGGTACGGTACGCTCGGCTACGGATTCCTGCCTGCAAGCCAAGGCGGTCAGCGTGAGCAAGTGGAAGAAGGAGAAGGGCATTCGGTGTCCGCCACCTCCTCAGCTGGTAGCGGAACACCGCCGATAACCGTCAATCATTTACAGTTGAGTAATGGTAAAGCAGGCCACGATCTCGCTTCGTTTTGGCGATTGAGTTGCGCAGATTAGCTCTAGATGCCATTTAGAATCAATTGCTTAGCGGTAATTTGTCCCTAAGTGTAAAGAAACGAACTGACGTATACGTATCCATTTAGCCGCTTAGGTTACGAGATGCGGTTTTCGTTATTTCTTCGCTCTAGGTCACTCGCTGGTAGCCCACCACATGATTACCAGGGAGATTTAACGATGCGGTAGTGTCGGGTCGTCAAGAGCATTTAACCGCAGCCTAAGGGCGGCAGGGCGAGACACGCCTCTCCCTCGCCTCACGAATTTGTTACAGGAGGGGAGACGGCTGCAAAAGGACGTGTATCACGTGTGCCAGTGACGGGAGTAGGGCAACGCCGAGGTGGGTTATGCTGGGCGTCATGTTGCGCTGCATTGTTCTGTTGGTGGCAATTGCGAGTTCCGCGCTGTGGGCGCAAGAGCAGCAACAGAACTTCAAAATCCAGCCGCTCCGCCCCGTACCGGAGTTGCGCGCCGAGGCGCTTGCGGCGAAGGCCCCAGTGGAAGAAGGACAGTTTCGCCAGCCTGAGCTGGTGGAGTTGATAAAGCTCGATCCTACGATCAAGCTCGACATTCATTACGCTTCGACCAACAACTTCATGGGAACGCCGTTCTACACGGAGGCGCGGGCGTTTTTACAACGTCCGGCGGCAGAAGCGCTGGTGCGCGCCAACGCCAAATTGCACCAACAGGGATACGGACTGCTGATCTTCGACGGCTATCGTCCGTGGTACGTAACGAAGATGTTCTGGGACGGCACACCGGTGGAGGACCACTTGTATGTTGCAAATCCGGCATTGGGCTCGAAGCACAACCGCGGCTGTGCGGTCGATCTGACTGCATATGACCTGCGTACTGGCCAGCCACTCGATATGCCGAGCGGCTACGACGAGATGTCGGAGCGAGCGCACTCCGACTACGCCGGAGGCACAGCACAACAGAACGCGAACCGTGCCCGGTTGCGAAACGCGATGGAGGCAGAGGGGTTCGTCGTGAATCCGGCTGAGTGGTGGCACTTCGATTACAAGGACTGGCGGCAATATCCGATCATGAACGTTCCGTTCGAGCAGCTAACGGTTAGCGGTACGAAGTGACGTGAAATTCCTAAGCGAGTCGTCAGCCGCGGCACGCCGCGGAAAAGACTATACTGCGGCATGTTCATCCGTCTCGGCTACGACATTGAATTCGAGATACCCGCGCCGGTAGCGATGGTTGCGATGTTGAGTGTGCACCCGTCGCGTGCAGCCGGACTGCGAGCTCCGGATGAAATGCAGATCTCGCCCGTGGTTCCGCTCACCAACTACATGGACGGTTTCGGTAATCGCTGTACGCGATTTGTCGCTCCTCAAGGAAGTCTCCGGCTGAGCAATACCACGCTGATTGAAGACTCAGGAATTCCCGATGCGGTTTCGCCCAATGCGCGCGAGCACCGGGTGGGCGAGTTACCGAATGACGTGCTCATCTACCTGTTGAACAGCCGCTACTGCGAAGTGGACCGGTTGTCGAATATCGCCACTGAGCTCTTCGGTGCCACTCCTCCTGGCTGGGGCCGAGTTCAAGCCGTTTGCGATTGGGTCAATGCTAAGGTGATGTTCGGCTACCAGCATGCGCGTCCGTTTCGCACCGCGCTGGATGTATTTACGGACCGGGTTGGAGTATGCCGCGATTATCAGCATCTGGCCATTGCCTTTTGCCGGGCATTGAACATTCCCGCGCGCTATGCGACCGGATATCTGGGTGACATCGGGGTGGCTCTGACGCCGCCCATGGATTTCAGCGCGTGGTTTGAGGCTTATCTGGACGACCAATGGTGGATTTTCGACGCGCGCAATAACACACCGCGTATTGGCCGGGTGCTGATTGCGACTGGCCGCGATGCCTCGGATGTCGCTATCACGACTTCGTTTGGCGCCGCCAACCTGACACGCTTTGCCGTCATCGCGGAGGAAGTTCCTGATCCGGCAGGAGTTCTGCAGGGGAATTGAACCCGCTGTTCTATGCACTCGCCAATTCCAGAACAGCGCCAATCCCATACCCGGCACTCGTTCACAGTTTCCGTCGACGAAAACTGTTAAACTGGCTCCTCCACGGAACCATTTTTACCCGTCACTCGTCCATAAATCTATGAACCTGGAAGAATTCCGCCCCCGCCTGCCCGCGATCACGTCGCTGCGCTTCTTCGCCGCGTTTCATGTGGCGCTGTTCCACATGAACGAAATGGGCGCGCTCACCGGCCCGCGCTGGTTGAAGTCGTTTGCGGCGATCGGCTATGTGGGCGTCAGTTTCTTTTTTGTACTGTCAGGGTTCATTCTGGTCTACACCTATGCCGGCCGCGAGATCGACAACCGCGACTTCTACCGGGCACGCTTCGCCCGCATCTATCCCGCGTACCTGTTTTCACTGCTGATTTCGCTGCCGTTCTTCTACTTCGGCACGTTTCAAATGCACGTCCCTTTCTTCGCATTCGCGGAACAGCACTTCGCCCTGGTGTCGATACTGGTGCTGCTGCTGCTGCAGGCATGGCTGCCGGCCGCGGCCCTGATGTGGAACCCGGTGGCCTGGAGCCTGTCGGTAGAAGCGTTCTTCTACGCAATATTTCCGTCGGCGCTGGCGAGGTACAGCAAGCTGTCGCGCACGACTTTGTTGGCGTTGATTCCGGTGTGCTGGGTGGCGGGCCTGGCGATCTCGGGCGGATACCTGCTTCTCCGTCCCGCTGAGTTGGGCTACGTAAGCAGCAACAACTGGTCGAGCGCCGTCCAGTTCGTGAAGTTCTTTCCAGTCGTGCGTCTGCCGGAGTTCCTTATGGGCATGGCCTGCGGCTTCCTGTTCCTGCGCAGTGAACGCAATCCCAAGCACGCGTTACCGCTGGCAGCGCTCGGACTCCTGGGTGTGGCGGCCACGACCATGGCGGCGCGGTTCGTGCCCTACCTGATGGTGCACACGGCGCTGGGTGGCCCGGCATTTGCCGCGGTGGTGTACGGCATCGCGTTACAGCCGAACTGGGCCTCGTGGCTCAACAATCGGCTGCTGGTGCTGTTCGGTAATGCCAGCTACAGCTTCTACCTCCTGCACTCCATGACGGTCTGGCCATTCTTCCACGATATGCGGACGCAGGCAGTCCGCAACCAGGGATTCGTCGGCATCGGCATATGGTTGGCCATGATGCTCGCAATCTCGTGCCTGGTCTATCGCTTCATCGAGGAGCCCGCGCGGCGTAAGCTGCGTCCTAAGCGCGATACCCGGCCATCACCGGCGCCGGCGCCGGCACCGGCGTTGGCGGATTAGCTGCGGGGCTAGGGGACTTAGACATCACGGAAGTTACAAAACGCATACAATGAGCGCGAAATCTTGATGCGTGGAGAGGGTGGACGAATATGCGCAACGTACGGCGTTGGGCGGGATTATTCGGAACTCTGTTGCTCTGTGGTGCGCTGATGACAGGGACGGTGGTTGCCGGCCCGGCCGACCAGACGCCGAACTGGCCGAAGCTGAAGTTTGAAAAGTACAAGCTGAAGAATGGGCTGGAGGTCATCCTGTCGGAGGACCATCGTCTTCCCTTGGTCGCCGTGAACTTGTGGTACCACGTCGGACCGATGGAAGAGAAGCCAGGGCGTACCGGCTTCGCGCACCTGTTTGAGCACATGATGTTCCAGGGCTCGAAGAATGTCGGCGAGAAGGCACACTTCAAGTATCTCGAGGCAGCTGGAGCCAGCGACATCAACGGCACTACCGATTTCGATCGCACGAACTATTTCGAGACTCTTCCCTCTAACCAGTTGGAACTGGCGCTGTGGCTGGAGAGCGATCGCATGGGCTTTCTGCTGGAAACGCTGGATGGCCCGAAGCTGACGAATCAGCGCGACGTGGTGCGCAATGAGCGGAGGCAAAGCACGGAGAATGCGCCCTACGGGCTTCCCGAGGAAGCGATGCTACAGGCGCTGTATCCGGCGCCGCATCCTTATCACGGCGTGGTGATTGGGTCGCACGCCGACATCGAGGCCGCCAAGTTGGACGACGTGCGCGAATTCTTCCGCCAGTACTACACGCCGAACAATGCAAGCATCGCCATCGTGGGCGATTTCGATCCCGCGACTGCGAAACAGATGGTGGAGAAATATTTTGGGCCGATTCCTTCCGGTCCACCTGTTCCACCGGTCGACGCGAAGACGCAGCCAATTACGCATGAAGTGCGGCTGACGGTGAGTGATGAAGTCGAGCTGCCGCGCGTGTACATGTTGTGGTTGACTCCGCCGTTTTTCGCTCCCGGGGACGCTGACGCCAACATGGTGGCGCACGTGCTCGGGGGAGGCAAATCGAGCCGTCTTTATAAGAAGCTGGTTTACGAGCAGCAGATCGCGCAGGACGTGGAAGCGCAACGCTATCCACTGAAGCTGGACTCGAACCTGTATGTGCAGGTGACGTGCAAGCCCGGCGTTACACCGGAGCAGGTGGAAAAGTCGATTAATGAAGAACTGAGTGCATTGCGCAAAGACGGACCGACAAAGCAGGAAGTCGAGCAGGCGCGCAACACGATCCAGTCAGAGATGGTTTTCCGACTGGAACGGATGGGGAGCGTCGCCAATCTGCTGAACCAGTACAACCAGTTTCTCGGCGATCCCGGCAAGCTGGACTGGGACCTTGCGCGTTACGACGCGGTCACCGCCGACAGCATGAAGAAGTTCGTTAACACTACGCTCACCGACAATTCGCGAGTGGTGATGGACGTGGTCAAGGGCAAAAAGACTATTGACGATCCGCCGCAGAACAAGGATCCGGAGAAAGCATCGACGGTTGCATCGCTGAATATACCGGAACAGGAATGGCGTAAGACCGCACCCGCCCCCGGGCCCATGTCGAAGCTGACGCTGCCGGTTCCCAGGCAGATGACGCTGTCGAACGGGCTGACCGTGCTGCTGACCGAGCAGCATAACTTGCCGGTGGTGGCGGCGCGGGTGGTGGTGCTGGGCGGCAACGGCGATAATCCCGCGGACAATCCCGGGCTGGCAGGATTCACGGTACGCATGCTCACGGAAGGATCGAAGGGGCGATCGGCGCTGAAGATAGCCGACGATATGGCGCAAATCGGCGCCAAGATTCAGTCGGGCAGTGACCCGGACAACTCGACGGTATCGAGCGAAGTGCTGAAGCGAAACGTGAGTTCCAATCTCGACGTGGTTTCTGACGTCGTGCTGCATCCCGCATTCGATGGCAAAGACATCGAGCGGGTGCGAAGCGAGCGGGCGACCGAATTGCTGCAGACGAGTGACGATCCCTATGCCCTTTCACGACGGGTCTCGCAACGAGTGTTGTATGGCGATCACGATTACGGTTACCTGCCGCTGGGGACCGAGGCGTCGATCAAAAACACCACGCGCGACGAGTTGGAGGAGTTCTGGAAGAAAGACTATGTGCCCGCGAATGCAGCCCTGGTGCTGGCGGGCGATCTTACCGAGGCGGAAGCACGCAGCCTCGCTGAGAAGTATTTCGGCGAGTGGAAGAACACCGGCAAGCGCTCTGCCGTGCCGCAGGTAACGGCGAATCCGTCGCGATCCATCTACCTGGTGGACCGGCCGGGGTCGGCACAGACCACGCTCCGTGCGGTGACGCTGGGAGCGCCGCGCTCCACGCCAGACTATGCTGCTCTCGAGGTGGCGAACAATGCTCTCGGCGGTCTGTTTGCCAGCCGAGTCAATATGAATCTCAGGGAAAAGCATGGGTACACGTACGGTGCTTCGTCTTATTTCAATTACCGTCGCGGCACCGGGCCGTTCTATGTCGTCACCAGCGTGCGAACCGATACGACGACCGATGCATTGCGTGAGATGTTCAAGGAGATCGAGGGCATGCAGACGTCGCCGCTGACGCCGGAAGAACTTTCACTGTCGAAAGACTCGGCGGCGCGTTCTTTGTCCGGCCGCTTTGAAACCATGCCGCAAACCGTCGAGACGACGAGCGAACTGTTCACCTTTGACCTGCCGCTGGATTTTTACAGCCAGCTTCCCGCGAAAGTCGATGCCGTCACCAGTGCCGACGTAGTGCAGGTGGCCAAGCGGTATTTCGTTCCCGGCAAGATGTTCGTGGTGGTGGTGGGCGACAAACAGAAAGTTGAGAGCGGATTGCAGGGGCTCAATTTCGGGAAGATACAGATTACGAGTTTTGATGGAACGCCGGCGAAAGCTTCCGGCAGCGGCAACACTGGAAACGAGTGAGGCGCGGGGCAAGCTAGAGCCCATTCTTCGGCCTATGCGATAACGATAGGTAGCAGTTCTGCGTCAGCGGCCCCATGTATGTCGGAGGCCCCCCATCCCTTTCCGGCAACTCCTGCTGCGACCAAGGTGTGCCTGGCAGCTATAAGATTTGACTTGGCTTGCGGCACTCCCTACCATTCAGCGATAAGGGCTCAAGCATCAACCTTCCGCGCCAATGATCGATACGGTCATCTCGCACTACCGCATTATCGAGTTACTTGGCGGCGGAGGCATGGGGCTGGTTTATAAGGCCGAAGACATCGATCTTGGCCGATTCGTAGCGCTGAAGTTCCTGCCCGATGAAATGGTTGAGGAGCCCGGAGTCCTCGAACGCTTTCGGCGCGAAGCGCGGGCGGCGTCGGCGCTGAATCACCCTAATATCTGCACAGTTTACGAGATCGGCCAGGAGGCTGGCCGGCCGTTTATTGTCATGGAGTTCATGGAGGGGCGAACCCTCTTCCAGATGCTCGACGGACATCCGATCGACCTGGACCGGGCTCTGCGGGTGGCACTGGACGTAGCCGAAGCGCTGGAGGCGGCGCACAACCAAGGCATTGTCCACCGCGACATCAAGCCGGCCAACATTTTTGTTAATAACCGCGGGCAGGCGAAGGTGCTGGATTTTGGACTTGCGAAAGTGTTGCCTTCCGCCCTGATTGACTCCGAGCAGAGCACCCAGCGAACCGAGCCCGAGGGAGCGCGGCTCACCAACCCAGGCAAGCTCATGGGGACGATGGCTTACATGTCTCCTGAACAGGCGCGTGGGTGGGACCTGGATGCGCGCACTGACCTGTTTTCCTTTGGGATTGTCCTCTACGAGATGGTTACGGGGCTGCTTCCGTTTCGCGGTGGTACCTCGGCCAACATGTTCGATGCGTTGTTCCACTCCGAGCCGATTGCGCCGGTGCGGCTGAATCCAGACGTTCCGTACAAACTGGAAGACGTCATCGCCAAATGCCTGGAGAAGGACCGCGACCTGCGCTACCAGCACGCGGCAGAGATTTGCGCCGACTTGAAGCGGCTCAAGCGGGACACCAGTGACACGCATACATTGTTTGTCACAGAAACAGAAGAGCCGACAGGCCCGAAGTCAGCACGGCAGGCGACGAAGCCACCATCGCGGAAGTCGATTGAGCGATCCAGGCCGGTTTCGGTGTATCCACCGTTGATGGTTGACGAGCCGCCGGTTCGGTCATTGGACTGGAGACATCTCTCCGGAGTCGGCGCGGCTCTGCTATTGCTGGCGGTTGCGATTGGAGCGTGGCTCTACAAACAGGCCCACCGACCCGTGAAACTGGGCGAGAAAGACACCATTGTCCTGGCCGACTTCGTCAACACGACGGGCGACCCGGTGTTCGACGGAACGTTGAAACAGGCCTTGGCGATCCAACTGGAACAGTCGCCGTTCCTGAATGTGCTGGCCGAGCGGAAGGTAAGCGCCACGCTGAAGTTGATGGACCGTCCACCTGACCAACGATTGACCTATGAAGTGGCGCACGAGGTATGTCTTCGAAGCAACTCCAAGGCGCTTCTGGAAGGCTCCATCAGCAACGTGGGAACTCATTACCTGATTGGCCTAAAGGCGGTGAACTGCCAGACCGGTGACACCCTGGCGAGCACGCAGGCGGAAGCCACGGACCGCGACAATGTGCTTAGAAAGCTGGGCGAGGCAGGCGACGCGCTGCGGGAGAAGATGGGCGAGTCACTAATCTCGGTAAAGCGGTTCAACAAGCCGCTGGACGAGGTGACGACATCATCGCTGGACGCACTGCAGGCCTACTCGATGGGGCGGTCGATGCAGGCGCTGAAAGGCGACGGCGAGTCCGTTCCTTACCACCAGAGGGCAATCACCCTCGACCCGAACTTCGCCCGGGCGTACGCGTCGCTGGGAATGGCGCAATACAACCTGCGGGAGACCTCGGCCGCCGGCGCAAATTTCCGTAAGGCGTTCGAGTTGCGGGACCGGGTCAGCGAACGCGAGCGCTTTTATATAGAGGCGGCCTACTACAGCTTTGCGACCGGCGAACTGGAAAAAGCCAACCAGGTTTACAAACAGTGGGCCCAGGAATACCCGGCCGATGCGGCGCCGCGCGTGAACCTGGCGTTGAACTATGAGGTCATGGGCGAATTCGACAAGGCCGCCGAGGAAGCGCGGGCGGCGATGGAGATTGCGCCCACCTCGGTCACAGGCTACGCCAATTTGATCGCCGCCTATCTTGCACTTGACCGGCTTGATGAAGCCAAAGCCATTTACGACCAGGCGAAACAGCACAACTTCGACAATGAGTACCTGCGCGAATTGCGCTATGACATCGCATTTCTGCAAGGCGACGAAGCAGAAATGCAGCTGCAGGTGCGATCGGCAGCAGACATTCCGCGTACCGAGGCCGCATTACTCGCCACGCAGGCGGATACGGATGCGTATTACGGCAGGCTGAAGGTGGCGCGGGATGCAATGCAGCAAGCGGTAGCGGCGGCTAAACGCGAGGGCTCAAGCGAGAACGCGGCCCTTTGGCTGGCCAACGGCGCATATCGTGAAGGACTACTGGGAAACACGAATGAAGCACGGAGTTTAGCCGGGGAGGCGCTGGCGCTTTCGTCTGGCCGGGACGTTCGGGTTGCGGCGGCGTTGAGTTACGTCGAAGCGGGCGAAGCAACTCAGGCACAAAAGCTTGCTGAACAGTTGAATGCCGAGTCGCCACTGGATACCAACATTCAAAATTACTGGTTGCCTTCGATTCGAGCATCGATCGCGTTGCATCGAGGCGATGCCAAGCAGGCGATCACATTACTGGAAGCAGCCAAGCCGTACGAACTGGGCCTCGAGAACGTGAGCGTCATGGTGCCGATTTATCTTCGCGGGATGGCTTACCTCAAAGCCGGGCAGGGAGCCGAGGCGTCGGCACAGTTTCAGAAGATGTTGGGACATCGCGGCCTGGCGCAGAACGCTCCGATCGCGGCGCTGACGAGGTTGCAACTGGCGCGAGCACTGGCGCTGAGCGGCGACAAGGCGGCAGCGCGGCGTGCCTACCAGGATTTTCTTTCCCTCTGGAAGCAGGCTGACAGCGACCAGCCGCAGCTCAAGCAAGCCCAGGCTGAATACGAAAAAATAAGAGAATAAGTTCGATACTTAATCGCGCCCGCTTTCCGGCGCGAGTAGCCGCATCTTTCGCAGTTTATAATTCGCCACTGGGCATCTCTTAGCTCCCCGGGGGAACGATGAACGGCAAGCGATTTGGGTTCGCAGTGGTGGTGTTGTTGCTCGCGACTGGGTTATCAGCACAGACCTTCCGCGGAAGCATTCTGGGTACCGTGACCGATGCTTCAGGAGCGGTGATTTCGGGCGCGACGGTGAAAGCACGCAACAGCGGCACCGGACTGGAGCGCACCACACAGACGACAACCGATGGTAACTACACCATCTCCGAATTGCCGATCGGGACCTACTCGATCACGATCGCCCAGCCCGGGTTCGAGACCTCGGTGACCAGCAACGTAATCGTCGATGTAGCCACTGAACGCAGGATCGATGTCTCACTGAAGACGGGGCAAGTGTCGAACACAGTCGAGGTGTCAGGCGAGCTACTCGCACAGGTAGACACGACGACCGATGAACTGGGCGGAACCCTCACCTCCCAACAAATCGCGAACATTCCGGTGAACGGTCGCGATTACACAAAGCTGATCTATCTGAACCCTGGTGTGGCAGGTTCGCCTGACCAGATCAGCGATTCGCCGGGATCGTTTGGGACGTTCTCGATGAACGGGTCGCGCGGCCGCTCGAACAACTTCCTGCTCGATGGCACGGACATGAACGATGGATACCGTAACGATCCCGCGATCAACGAAGCGGGCGTGTTCGGCGATCCGGCAACTATTCTGCCGATCGACGCGGTCGGCGAATTGCGCGTGCTGTCCAACTACGAGGCCGAGTACGGACGCAACAGCGGCGCCGTGGTCAACATCGTGACCAAGAGCGGCACCAACCAGTGGCACGGCTCGGCGCTGGAGTATTACCGCAGCGGCGCATTAGGTGCGCGCAACTACTTCAACATTGACAGCCAGCCGAAGAACCCATTTACCAATAACCAGTTTGGGGGCTCGCTAGGCGGGCCGATTGTGAAAGACAAGGCGTTTTTCTTTGTCGATTACGAAGGCCAGAGAGAAAGTGGAGCACAGGCGGGACTAAGCTGCGTGCCGGACGCCAGCGTGATTGCGGCGGCTGAGGCACAGGCCGCGATGAACGGCGTTCCGCTGAGCCAGCCGATGCTGAACCTGCTGGCGCGAAATCCGTGGCCGTCGCCGAACATCTCGGGCGCGAGCGCGAACCTGGACGGCACTTGTAACCCTCCGAGTCCGGGTGCGGCTGCTGCGAACCTGGCGACGTCAACGCGCTTCTACAACAATGTGGACAGCGCGATTATCAAAGGCGACTACAATCCCAACACCAACAACAGCATTACAGGCCGCTATTACTACGGCAACAGTAACCAGAGTTTCCCGTTCGCCCAACTCGCAGGCGGCCTGCTGCCCGGCTTCAATACGGTGACGCCGACGACGGTGCAATTAGTGTCGCTGTCCTGGGTAAAGGTCGTAAACTCGGCGCAGGTAAATGAAGCGCGACTGGGGTGGAATCGCTTCGTAGAAGGATTTTTCCCCGAGGACCAGACATTCGATCCATCGTCGATCGGGCTGGATACAGGGGTGACGCCTTACAACTTTGGATTACCGAAAATCTCGGTAGGCTCCTTCTCGGTGATTGGCGCGACCGCGTCGGTGCCCCGCCAGCGGGTCGATTCGAATTGGCACTTCATCGACAACTACTCGTGGCAGATTGGGCGCCACGATTTCAAGTTCGGCTATGAGTACCGGCGGACGACGATCAACATCATTCAGAATTCGAACTTCCGCGGCAAGCTGAGCTTCGATGACTTCACGTCGTTTCTCGAGGGACAGCCCTCGAGCGGCAGCCAGGCGTCCGGCTACACCAATCGCCACACCGCTCAGAACAGCCAGGGTTTGTATGTGCAGGACAGCTTCCGCTGGACGAAGCGGCTAACCGTGAATTACGGATTACGGTGGGATTACTTCGGAGTGCCGAGCGAAAAAAACAACTTGTTCTACCAACTCACTCCCGCAAACGGTGGGACCTTGGTGCAAGTAGGCGCCAATGGAGGGCCATCCAGCCTTTACAACAAGGACTACAACAATTTCGCGCCGCGTATCGCGATGGCCTATGACCTGAGAGGTGACGGTTCAACGGTTATTCGTGCAGGCTGGGGACTGTTTTACGACGCGTTTTCTCAGGACATCTTCCTTGGGCACATTCCCTACAACTGTACGTTCTGTCCGGGGCCGGCCTTCACCGGCGTAGGAGTTGCGGCCATCAGCTTTGCGGACCTGAGCGGTAATCCGATTACGACTGGCTCTCCAGTGTATGGCGGAGCATCTCCGCTGGGCAGTTTCTTTGGGGTTGATCCGAATATCCGCACACCGTATATCCAGAACTGGAACCTGAACATCGAGCAACAGATCACCAACAAGATAATGTTGCAACTTGCGTACGTCGGTTCCAAAGGAACAAAGCTCTTTCGCTTCCGCGACATCAACCAGCCGAGCCAGGGCGATATCACGTCTTATGATCTGTCGCAGTGCACCAACGGATTCGTCGCGCCGAATTGTCCCATCGCCGGATTCGATTCTGGTGGCAATGTTCCGCGCAACGCATTCCCCAATTTCTTCTATGTGAACCAGGAGGAGTCCACCGCAAACTCGATCTACAACGCGCTCCAAGCCAGCCTGCATATGAATGGTTGGCACGGGCTCTCAATGCAGGCGAACTACGCGTGGTCGCATTCGATCGACAACGCCAGCGATCTGGAAGACTTCATCCCCAATGCGGCCCAGCCGAACAATAGCCTCGCCCCGCAACTGGAGCGCGGAAATTCAAATTTCGACATCCGCAACCGTTTCAGCCTGAACTTTAACTACCAGCTTCCGAAGTTTGTGGGCGAATACAGCAAGCTGAAGAATGGTTGGGGCGTGGATGGCGTATTGAACCTGCAGGACGGCCAGCCGTTCAGCTTTAACTACAACTTTCAGGGCGACTATTCCGGATCGGGCGAGGGCTTCGACCGACCCGCTGTGGTTGGACCGATCGTGTACGGAAACTCTCCGGCCAACTATATCGACCTGACATCGTTCGCAGTACCGTGCACGTTCGGTAATACGACTGCGACTACGGCATCGGGCGACAGCAATTGCCTGTCCGGCACGCGCCACTTCGGCAATCTGGGACGCAATTCGCTTCGCGGGCCTTCGTTCAAGGAGTTCAACTTCTCGCTATTCAAGGACACTCAGCTCACTGAGCATGTGAACCTGCAACTGCGAGCGGAGTTCTTCAACCTTTTTAACCATCCGAACTTTGCTAATCCGGAACTCCCCAACTTCATTGCAGACCCTGGAGTGAACGGCATCGACGGGGCGGGGCGGGGAGTTGGCTTCTACGCTCTGACTGCCACTGGCGACGTGGGGATCGGCAATCCGTTCCTGGGAGGGGGCGGGCCGCGCGGTATCCAGTTCGCTGCGAAGATTACGTTCTAGACATACTTGAGAAAATGCCCATTTCATGCGTACTTGAAACCTTCGATTCCCGTTCGGAGTTACTCGATAACTCTAGCCAGCTGATTCTGCTCGAGTTTTAGCCGGACAGTACTGATTTGGTCTGTTTAGTTAAATTGTCTTGCACGATGTTTAAGGAGGATCCATTTATGAAGGCGACTCCCTCTGAACTGCTTATGCGCAACTTCAATGAGATTTTTATAGAGCTCGATCCACTCAAGCGTGCGGCATTGCTCGCGGAGTCTTACACCGAAGATTGCCTTTGGATTCATCCCGGCGGTCGCATTGTGGGCCGCGAGGGTATCAATGAAGCGGCTACAGAGATTCGCAAACACTTCCCAGAATACCGCTACACAGTCACGGGTGAGATCCAGATCATGCACAATGTAGCGACTTGCCGGTGGGGAAGCGGGATGCCAGGTCAACCGTTCCACTACACGGGAACCGACTTCCTCGAAGAGCGTGATGGTCGCGTTTCAAGGCTGTACACGTTCATTGACCAGAAGCTGTTTCAGTCCTGAATGAGGCCTTTGGCGAAGGGAAATTGCAGCTAGATGGTTTGAGGTTGGAAGTAATTTGACTGTCCCTCTTTCCGCAGTTTTCTTTTTGGATGGGAACGAAGGCCAGGTTCTCTCAGAAGCGAAAGACGGCGCCACCGCTGATGACTACGTTGTTCACGCTACCGTGAAATACGGACGGGACATCGAGAGTGGGAACACTGGTGTAATAGTCCCGTACCTCACCCCGCAGACTGAGGACCGGCAGAATGGTGAAGTCGGCTCCGCCGCCGATGTCGCCGGCGAATTGGTTTGACGTGGCGCTGGTATTGGTCGAGCGAAAACCGCCCCACCCGAGTCCTCCAGCGAGATACGGCGAGATGAACGATGACGGCAGCAGCTTCAGTTTCAGCCCAGGCGTCAGATACATGGTGTTGTAGTCTTCGTGCAACAAGTTGCCCTGCGTGATGGACCGGTTACCCCCCCACGCCGCTGCGAACGGGATCTCCAGATAAAGGCTGGCGAGAGGGATGTGCACGACCCTGCGAGCATAGTTCAGCTGCAGGCCCTGCCCGCCGTGAACGTCGAAGCTGGCCGATGTTTGGAACGTCGACGCCAGGAAGGCGAACTCGTTTTTCTGCGCATGGGCAGCGGCGACGGAAACAATGAGCCACAGCAGCAGAGCGTGAAGGCGGATTGACGTGGCGCAAGCGTTCGCACGGTTCATCAGCACCGATCATAGGGGAGTCCGACGGGTGTGTTCAGTGGCGGGGATGGTTCAGGGAAGACTTTCCCATGCCTTGTAGATGGCGAACTGCGAAGCTCGATACACAGGCTGAAGCCAGGAGCAGCTGGCGAAAACGCGTTCGTGTACGAGATTGTGATAGATGACAAACGTCGGGCGGGGGGATTCAGCGAGAGAATCGTGTAAGTTTGCGAGAACCCCGCGCAGGGCATGTTCGGGTAATGGGTTGAACAAGTAGAGCACTGTGGGCTCGGCAGGGAACACAAAGTCGCGGGCGTCACCGGCATGCGAGTTCACGTCGAAGCACTTTTGCCGCTCGCTCCGGTAGCGGGCAATATTCTGGATTGCGATCGCGTCAAGTTCGGCCAGGATTTCAACTCCCACGATGCGGTGGAAGGGATAATCAGAAGCCATGAGCAGAGTTCGTCCCTTGCCGGAGCCAAGATCGATGAAGGTGTATCCGTCGGGTGCTTCCGGCAACGCGCCCAGGATTTCGTTAAACAGCGCCGGCTCCGAGGGCTGGTACTGGCCACCGGAGAGCAACTCACGAACGCGGGTCCGCAGGGAAACCGTGGCCCATGTAGTGTCCACACTGTGGTCGAAGTCGTAGTCGATGTCGCCATAGCGCGAGCGCCGGCGCTCCGGCGTAAGGTCGCGAAGCAGGGCGATGCCTCCCACGAAGTAGTAGCGCAGCGCACCGAAGATTCCGCGGGAGTGGACTGTCGCGCGCGCCCAAGCCATGGGGTTCGAGGATGCGCGGTGAGACTTACGCGCCGTGGCAGTCACGTTGCGATGGTAAATGACGCGACCAAAAGCAGCTAAGACGGAGACTGCGTGTACAATCGGACTAGCTTGCCATCCGTCTTTGGCCTGCGGCACGACCTCCACCAACGAGCGTCGAGCTCTTCCCGAACACGCCGCGAATTAATCACTGACGCGTCTCGGCCGTAACCATGCGAAGGAGAATCCGAGTGAAGAAATTATCAATTATTGCCGCGATGTTGACGCTGTTCGCGTCCATCGGTTTTGCCCAGGAAAAACAGTACGATGTGCCTGGCGTGTTTTCATTTAGCTATGGCGACGGTTGGAACAAAGGCCAGCGCAAGGGCGCGGACGCGAAGGAACTCGACTGGCTGGTGAGTACCAGCGATCCCCACGCCACTTTCAATGCAATCATGGCGCGCGCCGATTACAGCTATGACGACTGGATCCAAAGGACTGTCAAGTCGGCCAATCCATACCGGGTGGTGGCCTCGAAGGGCGACTTCAAAACCACCAACGGCACAAGCGGTTACAGGATAGTTTGGAAGATAAAAACAACGACGGGAGAGGACATGGTACGGCAACAGTACCTGTTCCACGGTAAAGGCGACACGCAGATCCTTCTCAGCGGAATGGTGGATGTTGCGAATGCCGAGAAATTCGGTCCGGAATACGACACTTTCGCGAAGTCATTTGCAATTACGAAAAGCAAATAGTCTTAGCAAAGAAGAAACGGGAGGCAGGTTCGCCTCCCGCTATCGTTCGCAATGTTCCTCAAGCCAAATCGAATAGCAGGAACTCCGCGGCGCCGTTTCCAGCGGCGCTGGCAAGCGTGACCTTCTTCTCGCCGCTAACTGCTCCGCCATCGCCCTTCTTCAAACGAGTCCCATTCACATCCAGCTCGCCGCTTATCAATTGGACCCAAGCGTGGCGGCCCGGTTGCAGCGCCAGCTCAACCGTCTTCCCACTATCAAGCAGGGAAGCGTAGACACTGACATCCTGGTTGACCCGCGTCGATCCGTCGCGGCCGTCGTGGGACGCAATCAGGCGCAAACGATTCACCTTTTCGCCGCGCGGGAACGTGCGATCCTCGTAGCTCGGAGGCAGAGCGTCAGCCTCCGGCATGATCCATATCTGCAACAGATGAACCGGTGCGGCTGAGTTGTTGTACTCGCTGTGCACCAGGCCCGTACCCGCGGACATGCGTTGCACGTCGTCCTGCTTGATAGTCGCTTCACGGCCGGTGCTATCGCGGTGGCTCAGCTCGCCATCAACGATGTAGGTGATGATCTCCATGTCATTGTGGGGATGGGAGCCGAAACCCTTGCCGGCACTGATCCAGTCTTCGTTAATCACGCGCAAGTCGCGAAAGCCCGTGTGCTTGCGGTCAAAGTAGTTGGCGAAAGAAAAGCTGTAGCGGGTGTCGAGCCATCCGTAGTCGCCGTGTCCACGTTCGGCTGAGGGACGAACGGTAATCATATTTGTCCTCCTGGTTGCATCCCATATGATGCTTTAACATTAAAGAAAGATTCAACCAAAGGGATCGTAAACCAGTGGAACCCAGTTCGTTAATCGGTTGCGGCGTCTGGAGTTAACATCGATGCTGTCCCCAGCTGGCGGCACAGACTGCTGAGTTGTTCCTGATGAGCCGGGGACAGCGTGGACATGAATTCGACAATCCAAGCGGCGTGTTCGGGGAAGAGCTTGCGAATGAGCGTTTTCCCCTTGGCGGTGAGCGCCACGATGAAGACGCGACCGTCCTCTGGAGATTTCTGGCGGTGCGCCAAGCCTTGTTTCTCAAGGTTGCCGACCACCATGGTGAGATTACCGCCGGTAGTAAGGATCTTCTGGGCTATGTCGGAGAGCGACATCGGGCCGAGGTGGTAAAGGGCTTCAAGTACCGCAAACTGCGTAAGAGTGAGGCCGGTTCCCGCGAGGTGGCGGCCGGCATAAGTGCGGGCGGCATTGGCAGCGCGCTGGAGGCGAACGTAACTGGCAAGTGCGAGCCGTTGTTGCGAACGGGGTGCTGACGAAGTCATTGTACAATAATACTACAATGTCAAAGCAAAGTTAGCATTACTTGAGTCCTGCGTTGTGGGCGGCATGCTGGGCGAGGGCGCTCCAGTCATGGTCTTCCATGCCGTGGCCGATCGCGGACAAGACGTTATCGCGCACAGTGCTGGCAAATGGCATGGGTGCATCAACTGCTTCGGCGGCTGCCAAGACGAGCCGAATGTCCTTCAGCCCAAGGCGCATTTTGAAGCCCGCCGGCCGGTAACGCTGGTCGGCAATGATCCCGCCATAGGTCTTGTACACCGGCGCGCTAAACAGGGTATTGGTGAGGAACTCAATGTAGTCGTGCGGGTCGATTCCGTACTTTCGAGTCAGCGCAACCGCCTCTCCCAACGCCTCAATTACCGAAGAAATGAGAAAGTTGCCGCTCAGCTTGACCACGTTCGCCATCTCGGGCTTGGGTCCGATGATGAAGGTTCGTTGACCAACGGCATTGAAAACGGGCCCGCAACGTTCGAGCGCCGCTCCCTCACCGGCTGCGGTGATAAATAGTTTGGCGGCGGCGGCGGCCTCGGGACGCCCAAACACGGGGGCGGCAACATACCCCTGGCCTCGTTTCGCGTGTTCGGCTGCCATTTGCTGGGAAAGGGCGACACTGATGGTGCTGGCGGAAATGTGGATGGCACCCGGGGCCAGGTTTTCGACCAAGCCTTCGGGGGAGAAGACGGTTGAAGAGACAGCATGGTCGTCAGCCAGCATGGTGATAGCGATCTCAACGTTACGGGCGGCGTCGGCAACCGAATCGGCGACCCTGGCATGGTCAGCGGAAAGCTCTTCAGCCTTCGAGCGCGTGCGGTTCCATACTGTGAGGTTATGCCCGGCGCGGAGCAGATTGCGGGCCATGGGGGCGCCCATATTGCCGAGTCCGAGAAATGCGATATTCATGAGACCTCGGATGAAAGTTCGAGTTTCGGGCTTCAAAGTTCGGCCTAAGACACTAACGAAGGGCAACGTTTTGCGTTCCGAGGTTCCAGCCACTGATTTCATAATGGGCCGGAGTCTTGCCAAGGTCAGCGCTACGGTAACGCACTCCGATGCTGTGTGACTCTCCGGGCAGCAGGGACACGAAGTTGTCATCGAAGAACGCGGGAACGACATCATTGCCATCGCTCTTGACCAATCGTAAGTGAACCATGAATGCCACTGTCTTGCCCGGATTGGCGATTGTCATCTGTTGATACAAAAAGCCGCCCTCGCACTCTGCCGCGGGGACCGGTGGCGTGGTGGGGCCAGCGGCCGGCTTTACGGCGTGGGGAATGGCACAGGGCGATGCCGCTGGTTTCGTTTGGACGCGAATCGATGCAGGCGCGAGAGATTGGAGGGCGGTCATGTCCGCGTAGGCAACTTGCGGTGTGGTGGCGGTGCCGCGAGTCGATTGCCAGTCCATCTCGTCAGGACTGGTCGAAAGCCAATAAAAATTATCGCTCTGGGCGCTTGCTTTGCGATCGGCAGCGGTGAGTTTCAGAAAGTATGTGGTCGAGAGCTCGGCCAATGCAGGAACGGTGAAGGCAACTGTGGCTTTCTCGGGAGAAACATCAACCGTGGTGGCCTGGGTCCACTTCTGCGTGCCAGCCAAGTCGTAAAGAGTAGCGGTTACGGCTACACCGGCAAATGGAGCAGCCGTGGTCACGACAGCGATGGATCGATCGTTATAGGAGTAGATAACATGTAGAGGTTCGGTGGCTTTCTTGGTGCCGTAGTAACCGCCGGCGGGCACGAGATAGTAGTCGTATAGATGCCAAATCAACGAAGGCCAGCCGTTGTTCAGCATCCACTGGATGACTCCGGTGGAATTGAATTTATTGCGTGCGTAGGCTTCGAACATGGCCCGCTCGCCTTCATAGTCCATCGCGTAGGCTTTGCGCGTGAAGTCAGTTAAGTCCTTCGGCGCGCCGTATCGATGCTCCATGGAGGTGTTATAGAAAGTCAGGGTCTGGAAGCGTTCGCCGCCCTCGTGGTATCCCCAGACGTCGTTTTGCGGCCAGAGCTTGTCCGGCGGAAGAAACTTGTGGAGGCTTGCGGGCAACGGGATGGCGGGGCCGGGGCTGGTCTCGGTGTTGAATCCCCAGGCGCCACCAAGCTTGGTATCGATAAGCCAGTAATTCGGCGGAACGTAATCATAAGGGCCGGTCATCTTAACGCCGGAGGGGCCGGTAACCGCCGCGGGCGTTTGCGACGCGGAGGAAAGGAACGGATTAGGCCAGAGTTCGTCTTTGCCGACACGGAGGTACATCGATTCGATGGAGGCGATGGGCGGGTTATCGCTTCCGTTCAGCCACACTAACAAGCTTGGGTGATTGCGCAGCAACCGCATCTGGTCGCGCATGGAGGCTTGCGCTACCCGGTATTGCTCATTGCCCCATTCGTTCCAGCGTTCCCACATGTCGCAACAGCACCAGCCAGCCATGATGAGGACACCGTATTTGTCGGCGAGGTCATATAAAGACTGGGACTCGAGCTTGCCTTCAAGCCGGATGGTGTTGAGACCCAGATCGCGCACGTAGCGAAATTCGGTTTCCATACGTTCAGGCGAGGAGCGTAACAGCATGTCCGGGGTCCAACCGCCTCCGCGGACGAGCACGGGCTTGCCGTTGATCTTAAAGAGTGTGTGCCCGTTGTTCATCTCGGAGGTGACCTGTCGAATACCAAAGGTCACGTCGCGCGAGTCGGAGGGCTTACCTTCGACGGTGACGCTGACCCGGGCATGGTAGAGGGTCGGTGTGCCCATTTCATGTGGCCACCACAGCTTTGGATCCCTGATTGCGAGATCGGGGAACTGTGCGGGATCGAAGGTGATACTCTTCTTCTGATCACGCTCGAGTGAAACTTCCTGGTGAACTTTCTTGCCTTCGATTTCCCAGAGGATGTCGGCCTTCGTCGCGTGTCCCGTGGCATTCCAGGCCTCTACGACAGGTGTGAGCTGGGCCGACTTAAAGTCGTCATAGAGCCTTGTGGCCACATACGGGTACCGGAGCTTCACCGCTCCGCTGGCAGTAATGTAGACCTCACGGAAGAGGCCCGTGTTTTTATCGGGGGGCGCCGGGTTCCAGTCCACCCACGTGATAGCGAGATCGTCGGGAGTGGGGGGAAATACCTCGACGGCGAGCACGTTTTCGGCAAAGTAGAGCAGTCCGGCTGAGACGTTGAATTCGAAGACGCGCCAGGTTCCGACGATGTCGTCTTTGGTGGCAATTTGTTTGCCGTTGAGCCAGACGTCGGCGCGGTAATTCACGCCGTCGAGATGCAATGCGACTGCGTGTCCGGCGAAGCCAGCGGGTAAGCGAAACTGGGTGCGATACCACCATCCGCATTTGTACGGGCTGGTGTCGAGCATCGCGAGATTGGAGAACATACTGCCGACGGGATAGTCCATACCCGGGAGCTTGCGCAGGTTCATGCCGTAAAACGGGTCTTTGATGAGTCCGGCAGCTACCTGGGCAGCAACAACGGTAGAAGGAACGGTGGTGGGAACCCAACCGATGGGACGATAGAGCTGCGAGGAGAGGATTTCTCCGTCGAGGCCGGGATGATTGCTGTTTTTCAGACCGGCCGGACCTGTGGTGGAGCCTTGCAATACGCAGGCCGACTGCAACTGCCATCCGGTATGAAGATCCAGGCGCATCGATGTAGCCGGCGGAACAGCAGCAAAGGACGAACAAGTGCTACAGAAAGCGACGAGTGCGGCGAAGAGGAGCACACTTCGCAGTACTACCGAGTCAAGTCGGGACACAGAAGTTTCCTCGCACAGCATGGTACATGAGACACCTCCGGGCAAGTCTACACTGAGACTTTTGTGGTGTGACGCTTCTCCCGGACCCGCCCAGCATCACCGGAGTATTATGCTGAATCACGAAGATGAAAGTATCGCGGGATAGTTACTCTACACGCGAAGAGCGGCGACGCGCTGGCGCATTGTGTCGGCACAGGGTGAGCCGCGTCAGCCAGGGACGGTTCGATCCGACCGCGCGCAAGTTTGATCCGGTTGATCTGATGAGGGCGGCGCACAAGCAAAGGATCCCGGAGTTACTGCCGTTAAAAAACGCACGCATGTCGATTTCGCCCTTTACGTTTTTCCGCGGCGCCGCGCCTCTAATGGCAGCTGACCTTGCGGCATTGCCGCGTACGGGTCTGAATGCGCAGATTTGCGGTGACGCACACGTGCAAAACCTCGGCGCATTCGGCGGTGAGCAACAAAGCGGCATGGTCTTCGACATTAACGACTTTGACGAGACCATCAGGGGTCCATGGGAGTGGGACGTCAAGCGCATGGCTGCCAGCCTGGTCCTTGCGGGACGCGAGGCGCCGAACTCTGAACGCCAGTGCAGGGACGCGGTGAGGGAGTTTGCTCGCAAGTACCGGGAATCCATGTGGATGTTTTCGGAATTGGCGGTGCTCGAACTGGCGCGATTCCTGGTGATGCGCGACCTGAAGGTTTCGCCGGTACGCTTGGTGCTGCGCAAGGCTGAACGGGCGACGCCCCTCGTTAGTCTGAAGAAGCTCACAGAGCGAAAAAACGGCAGTTTCATCTTTTGCGAGGCGAGGGACGGATCGTTCGGAGTCAAGACGCAGTACCGGGTTTCGGAATCGACCGCCCAAAAAGTGCTGGCCTCATTTCCAGAATACTTGCGGTCACTGCCGCCGGAACGGCGGCACTTCTTTACGCAGTATCATCCGGCGGACGTTGCATTCCGCATAGCAGGCACCGGCAGCGTGGGAACGCGTGGATACGTAGTGCTGATGTTCGGAGGAGCGTTGGAGGACCCGATGTTTCTGCAACTGAAGCAGGAATTGCCGTCGGTGTATGCCCCATACTTGCCGAAGAACGTTCCGCCGAAACACCACGGCCAGAGGGTGGCCGAGGGAGTACGACGCATGCTGGTGCAACACGATATCTTTGTCGGCTGGACGACCATCGACAGTCTGCCATATATGGTCCGGCAATTGCGCGACCATAAGGCCGGTATTGATGCGACGGACTTGCAAGGCAACGGACTAGTGCAGTATGCGGATGTGTGCGGCGAACTCCTGGCCAAAGGACATGCGAGATCAGGCGATCCCTGCGCGATATCAGGATATTTGGGCACCACCGACCGCTTTGACAAGGCACTGGTGCGGTTTGCAGTCGACTATGCGGACCAGGGCACGCGCGATTTTGAGCAGTGGTTGAAGGCGATCCGTGAAGGCAAGATCAAGGCTACGGAGCCGGTTGGCCAAAAAGCAACGATGAAACGATCGGCGCAGACCTCGGTTGCGACCAAGAAAAAGAAAACGGCAACGGCAAAAAAGAAGAAGCGATGAGAAGGTTCGCCAATCGCAGTCATCGCGATCAGGGTTCTAGAGACTATGTCCGGCATAACGGTTGAGAAGACAGTTCCTGCTCCTAGCCTGAAGCGGGCGTTGGGCCTGTGGGACCTGGTTCTGTACGGAATCATCGTGATCCAGCCGACAGCGCCGATGCCGGCGTATGGCGCGTTCTCAAACGCCGGCAAGGGGCACGTGGTCACGGCGGTTCTGATCGCGATGGTGGCGATGATCTTCACCGCCATCAGTTACGGGCGCATGGCGCGGGTATATCCGAGCGCCGGGTCCGCGTACACGTATGTGGGCCGCGAACTCCATCCATCGCTGGGGTTCGTTACTGGATGGAGCATGACTATGGACTACATGCTCAATCCGCTGATCTGCACGATCTGGTGTGGCAAGGCGATGGTGGACCTGGTGCCGGAAGTACCACTGCCGATTTGGTTCGTAGCGTTTGCGTTGTTGTTTACGCTGCTGAACCTGCGCGGGGTGGAGACTTCGGCGCGAATCAACGAGGCGCTATGCGCGGCAATGGGCTTGGTCATTATCGTCTTTTTCGTGGCAGCCATCCGCTATATTCTTCATTTGCCGCCGCAGGGCGCTCAGTTTTTTACCCTGCCGTTCTACAATCCGCAAACCTTCTCGCCGGGTGTGGTGTTTCACGGCACGTCGCTGGCCGTGCTGACCTACATTGGCTTCGACGGTATCTCGACCCTGTCGGAGGAGGTACACAACCCGAAGCGCAACATTCTGCTGGCAACGGTGCTGGTGTGCGTGATTACCGGTGTGCTGGCGTCCGCCGAGGTGTACGGAGCGCAACTGCTGCGACCGCAATGGTCCTTTCCCGAGTCCGAGGTGGAGACCGCCTTCATCCATATCGCAGCGATCGCGGGTGGGATCTTCTTGTCGAAAGCCATTAGCTTGACGCTGATCATTGCGACGATTGGGTCAGGCATGGGCGCGCAACTGGGCGCGGCACGGTTGCTCTACGGTATGGGCCGCAGCGAGGCGATTCCTAAATCGTTCTTTGGTGCGATCGATGCCCGGACGCGGATTCCGCGGAACAATGTAATCCTTGTGGGAGCTATCGCGCTGCTGGGCGCGTTCCTGTTGAGCTACGAACGTGGTGCAGAGCTGCTGAACTTTGGCGCGCTGATCGCTTTCATGGGCGTGAATCTGGCGTCGCTGACACATTATTACGTCCGTGGCAATGACCGCACGCTTTCGCAGCTGTTGCCGCCGATTGCTGGGTTCGTGATTTGCGCCGCCATCTGGTGGAACCTGTCTCATGCGGCGAAAATCGTGGGTTCAGTATGGATGCTCGCGGGAGTGGTGTACGGAGCGTGGAAGACGCGAGGTTTCAAGGCTGACCTGGTGAATTTCGACGTTCCCACTGAATAACGCCAGATCCTTCACCATGGAAAAAGGAGCCGGCTGATTATCCGCACGGCTCCCATGAATTTCCAGGCTTGTTGCCCTTCGACTCAACGCTTAGTCGCCGGTACCTGTCGGCCTGAGATCGGACGGGTTAAAGCGCTGGCGCACATTGCCGCTGAACTCCTGCGCTTTTTCAACCAGCGTAGCCCGGGTCTGCTCGCCATTGGCCGGGGCAAATAGAAGACCAACACCTACTCCGATTCCCACCCCGACCATGAAGCGAAGCACGTTCCAACCAGCCTGACTACCGTTACTGTCGCGGTAATCATCCGCGATATCCGTGGCGCGATCACGCATTCCGGCGTAGGCGTTTTTTGCGCGGTCACGAAGGTCTCCTGTCCGGTCGCGAAGATCATCGACCTGCTCGCCGACCATCTTTCCCACCTTGCGACGGACGTCGTCGGAGTGGTCAAGCAAGTAGAGTCCGGTTCCGACCGCTAGTTCTGCTGCTCTCAAATATTTCTTGATATTCCGTGTCATAACTAATCTCCCTGGATCGTAATACCCCTAACATTAGCCATCTCAGCCATCTTCGGCGATCAGGTGGAAACTGTAGGCAGGGGATATAAAGCCTTTACGGGGGCCGTCGTGGAGGAACTATTCGCCACCCAGGCGAAAGCGGATCCCGGCCCTAAAGTTGGCTTTCAGCGATGGATATCCCAATACTTCGTTGTAATGATCGTTGAGCGCATTGTTCAAGTTCGCATAAACAGTGACGTTACGGGTCACGTTGCACCATCCGCCGAGGTCCATCCGGGCGTAACCCGCAGCGTAATAAATCGGAGGGATGAAGCCGAACAGGAAGTCCGAGTCTGGCCGTCTCCCAACTGCGACGGTACCAACGGTCGCGCCGAAGCGGGGACGGGTGTAGGTCAGCAGCAGTGTTCCGGCGTGCTTCGGCCGGCGGAGCAACGGCGCGCCAACTCCGAAGATGAGAGGATCGCAAAATGGCTGGCTGCAGGGAGGAGCGTCCTGAATTTGTGTGGACGTGTAGGTATAGGCGCCAGTGAATGAGAAGTGGGTGCCAATTTGCCCGCGCAATTCCACCTCGGCTCCGTGCGACATCGATCTGTTGAGATTCACGTACTGGCTGCTGAAGTCAATCGGGTTGGTCTGAAACTCGATCTGGTTGTGAAACTGGTTGGCATAATACAACGCGCTCAGCGAGAGTTTATTGGCCCAGAATCCCTGCTCGAACCCAGCCTCCCACGAGCGGTTCTGTTCTGGCTGGAGATTCGGATTGGGCAGCACAGGGAAGGTTCCGGAAATGCCGAACGATTGCTGGAAGCTGGGCTCTTTGATGCCTTCCGAATATCCCGCGCGCAAGCGCGTTCCGCTGAATGCTTGGTTGCCGCGGAACAACAGGAGCGAGCCGGAAACCCGAGGGACGAACTTGCTGCCGAAGCTGGTGTTATTGACGAAGCCAGCTCCCGCCAGCAGGGAAAAACGCTTCCACATCAGCAGCTCTTGTCCGTAGAGATAGTTGTTGAAGCGCACGCCACTGGTGTTGCTGTTGGAGGCAAAGTCAGTGTTTGGTGCAAAGCTAGATGTAATGTGGCCATTTTCGTCCTCGAAAGTGTAGCCGACACTGGTTTGTGCCCAGGGACGCGGGGTCCATTGGCCCTGGTAGGTAAATCCTGCACGGTTGTACTTACTGAGATTGGAGAACGGGCTATCAATGAACTCACGTCCGGGATCGACATAGGACTGCGAGTTCGCCTGGAGATGGTTGTACTCGAATCCGCCGAACGTGTGTTGCCACGCTCCTGGACCACTAACCGCGAGCTCTGCGCTGGCCAGAAAGTTGTTCTGGTGCGCTATCTGATTCGAGTTCGGAGGCAGGACTGGGTCTCCGTTAAACCACCAATTCGACTGAACCCCGGTCCAGTTGTTGGAGTGGCGCAATCGGAAGCGAAAGGCCACTCGGGGAGAGAAACGAATACCAATGTTTCCGCCTTGTAGCGCGTTCGTATAGACGTCGTTGATCCCTTGACCCTGGGTGTCGAACTGGTTGACGAAGACGTCGTAGTCGAAGATCTTGTCGGCCCCCGCGACGGAAAAATATCCGTTGGCGGTTGAGAATGTCCCGCCGTCGGCGCCGAATTCAAACTCAGGTTTCAGGGTCGTGCCGGTCCTGGTCCACAACTGCACCACGCTGGTCATGGCATCGGTGCCGTAGATGGTGCTCTCGGGCCCACGCACCACTTCCATGCGCTCGATGTTGTTCATCGGAGTCACGCCGAAGTCATAAAATCCGCCAGGATCATTGACCGGCACGCCGTCGATGAGCACCTTGTTGTAGCTGGATTCGCCTCCGCGAACAAAAAGGCTGGCCTGGCCGCCGCGCCGTCCGCTGGTATTGACTATGGCCCCAGGAATGTAGCTCAAAGCATCGGCAGCGGCAGGTGGATTCAGCAGGGTCAGCTGATCGCTATCTAGAAAGTCGACCGATGCACCGGCCTGGCTTGCGACATCAGGGGTCGCAGTTGCAGTTACTACTACTGTCTGTGGCGTCGTGGCGAGCTTCAGTTCGACAACCAGTGGTTCAGTTTGGGGAACGGACAGATCAAGCGACTGTGCCGCGAACCCGGGTGCGAGAACCTCCGCTTTGTAGGCGCCATCGGTAAGGTTTGAAAATGTAACCACACCGTCGCCTGTGGTTGTCAGAATTCCGACGCCGGCATTATCTCGAAAGAGCGAGACCTGTACACCCGAGACTCGTTCGCGTGTCGGGCTCTGCACGATGAACTTTAGGTCGGCGGCGCATCCCGTGACGCTGGTCAGCAGACAGAAAAGAAAGATGCTAAGACACTTCAACTCTCCTCCTCACGCGAAAGGGGTTGTGATTGAGGTTTGCGCCGGTCTCCTGACTTGCGAGTTGCGATGCATGCATCGCGTTAAGTGACGAAGGCCTTCCCATTTGCACAGTGGCCTGTCGCCTGGAGAACTCGCTTACAGTTGCGCGGCAGCGCGGGATTCACACCCGCTTCCCAGTTCCGCTCCAGTAGCGGAACGCGCGAACCTGAATGGAAGATCTGGAAAGAACGGCCCGGAGAGACTTCTTCTTCGGGAGAAACCTTGACTCTACCGGCGGCAGGAGGCACTGTCAATCACGAGTTGAGGAAAACTGCGAGTCAGCATAAGCGGTCACGCGTTCCAGTGCTGCCTGCATTTCAGCGTAAGCCGCATCGAGTTGCTCGTCGTTCGCATGGGAGGGAACGAAGATCTTCTGAGCGACCCGGATGAAAGCACGTGAGAATGGTTTTGGAATCACCATTGCATCCCAGGTCTTCAGCACCCACGCCTTTTCCATGGCAACGTAAAACGCGGTTATGGGAACGCCGGTGGTGCGAGCCAGAAGCACCGGACCTTTCTTGGCGACAAACCGCGGTCCGCGTGGCCCATCAATGGTGAATGCTGCGCCGCCTCCTTTTTCCACAAACGAACGCATCTCCAGCAGTCCTCGTTGACCACCGCGTGAGCTCGAACCGCGTATCGGTACAAAGCCGAAGCGCTGAATAACCCGGGCGATGAACTCGCCGTCGCGGCTCTTGCTGGTCAGGACAGCAAAATTGCGATCGCGAAAAATCCAAGTTGCTCCCAGAACACACCGGTGCCATAAGGGGTATATGCCTGGATATACATTATTCATGCTACCGATCGAGCCCTCTTCCCAGGAGAAGGTCACGTGAAGCGTACGTCCCACGATTGTGATGAAGATTGAAGCGATGGAACTGACTAGCGCGAGTTGTACGCGCTGCCACGGCGTGAGCTGGCGTTCGCCGGCTTCATCCATGCCGGCGCTGGGTTCGAGGGGCACGGGAAAAGTCTAAATCAGCGGTTGGTCGCCGGCGGCAAGAACAGCGCGTTGCCGCGAGCATCATCCCGCGTACCGCAGCCAGCGGCGCAGCTCAGGCAGGGTGGGCCTTTTGCCGTACATCAGGATACCGACGCGATAAATGCGCGACGAAAGTCCCAGCAGTCCCCACGTCGTCAAGAGCATGAGCACGATCGAGAGCAGAATTTGCCACATCGGGGGAGTCCCGGCCATGATGCGCACGAACATCAGTATGGGCGCAAAAAAAGGAACCAGCGACGTCCAGAAGGCCAACTGGGAATTGGGATGCTGCAGTATAGGGGTCGCCAGGACTATCGAAAAGACGATGGGTAGCATGGCCGGCCACTGCACCTGCTGGGCTTCCTGGTCGGAATTCACCATAGAACCGAGTGCTGCGTACACGGTGGAGTAGAGAAAGTAACCGAGCACGAAGAACACCCCGAACGCGACCATCCCTATCGCCGGAATGTGGGCGTTCGAGAACGCCGAACGCGATGACATGATTCCGGGTACGGCGAAGGCTCCCGCGATCGCGAGCCAGATGAGGAACTGCGTCAGTCCAACCGCGCCCACGCCGACAATTTTTCCCGCGAGCAGTTGCTTGGCCGTCACCGATGAAAGCAGGACCTCGAGGATGCGCGATGACTTTTCCTCAATGATGGAGCGCATCACGGCAAAGCCGTACACCAGCATGTTTACGTACAGGAGCATGACTAAGGTAAACGAAACCAGAAAGACCGCTATGCCGCTCGCACCTTCCTTGCCTTTCTCGATGCGTACCGAGTCGAAGTCCAGAGGCTTCAGAAGGGTCTCGATTTCGGCTTCGTTCATGCCTTTTTGCCCGAGCTGGCGTTTCATCAGCGCTGACTGAACAGCGTTGCGTAGCTCGATGCCCTCGCCGAAATCGGTTACGTCTTTGGCGCTATAGACCACCTTGCGATTCGCCAGGTCGGAGTCGGAAAGCCAGAGAAAGCCGTCGATCTTGCCGTCCGATATATCGCGGCGAAGTTTCTCTCGCTCGACATCCGTTGTGTTCATGTCAGTGTCAATGGAGTAGCGCGGCGGCGGGTTTCTGGTTTCGGATTTCGAGGTTCCGGACTTTGGCGAGGAGGCTTTGCCTTCCGCCGCTGGCGGGGTGAGAAGTTGGTGCTGAATTGCTCGGGCAATCTCGGCATTGTCTGCGACCAGCACGATATGGCGCGTTACTCCCGACTTCATATTCGACAGGAGCGCGGGAATCAGTATCGTAGATGCCATGAATACCGGCATCAGCAGCGTCATGATGAGGAATGCCTTGGATCGAATGCGTTCCAGGTACTCGCGCTGAATCACCAGCCAAGTGTTATGCATTTTGCCTCACCATGTCGATGAAAATTTCTTCGAGTGAAGGCTCCACCAGTTCGAAACGGCTGATACGAGCCTGGTCGCACGCGGTGCGCAGTAATTGCTGTGCATCGGCGCCTGGTCGCAGACGAACCTCTACGTAATTGCCGTAGTTGTTGACCGACTGGATCAGCTCGCTGTGGTCAAAATCGAGGTTTCCCTCGTACTGCATTTGCACGGTATTCTTGCCGTAACTCGCCTTGATTTTCTTGAGATCACCTTCCAACACGCTACGGCCGTGATCGATGAGGCAAATCGATTCGCACAGACGCTCCACCTGGTCCATGCGATGCGTGGAAAACAGGATCGTCTTGCCTGCATTCTTAAGCTCGACCATCACGTCTTTCAGCATCACGGCATTTGCAGGATCGAGTCCGGAGAATGGTTCGTCGAGAATCAGTAGATCGGGGTCGTGCAACAGGGCCGCAATGAACTGGATCTTCTGCTGCATTCCCTTGGAAAGCTCTTCAACCTTCTTCTGCGTCCAATCGGAAATCTGCAGCCGTTCGCACCAGCCCAGTGCTCGCTTGCGTGCCTCAGCGGCCGAAAGGCCATGCAACCTCCCCAAAAACACGAGGTGGTCAATTACCTTCATGCGCTTATATAGTCCGCGCTCTTCCGGCAAGTAACCGACCCGCTGCAGTTGCAGGCGATGAAACTTCTCGCCAAACAACCAGACGTTGCCTTCATCGGGAATGGCGATACCGATCATCATACGGATGGTCGAGGTCTTGCCCGCGCCATTGGGTCCAAGTAAGCCATAGACGCTGCCCTCGCGAATGCTCAGCGATAGGTGATCGACAGCAACAAAGTGATCGTAAGTCTTATGAATTTCGCGAAGCTCAACCGTATCGGGCATAACTGTAGTAAGACTCTCTCGGGGTACTGGAGGCCACACAAACCGGTTTGAGGATCGGGTGCCCGGATCGATTGTAATGGTTTGACGGGTCCCGACTGCGTGAACCGTTGCCTAGGGTTCAGCCGGTGCGTGCGCGCGGCTCGGACTGGTGTGCATCGACTTCCGCGAAACGGCGCGCGCTGATATCGAGATTGATGCCGACCATGCGCGTAGGGTTCCCCCAGCTGTCATAGAAGGATTGTCCATACGACGCTATCCAGCGAATCCGCCCGGTAGCGGTTCGAGTGCGATATTCCAGAGACCAGTTGTGAAGCTTCTGCTCGAGGAACGCGTCAAGCTGCCGAAGAATATGTTCGCGATCGTCGGGATACAGGCAAGCCACCCATTTTTCCCTGGACGACGGGTCACCTAGTGGATAATCCATCATCCGACGATATCCGTCGCTCCAATAAACTGTGTCGGCGACAATATCCCAGTCCCAAACGCCACCGGAGATGACTTGCTCGGTAATCTGAAGTCGTTCCTCATTAGCAAGGAGTTGCTCGTGCGCGAGCTTGCTGACCTCGGCTTCGCCCGAAACCTGGAGCACAGCACTTCGCCCAACTTCTCCCAGCGCCGATATAACCAGCCCAGCAGCCGAAAATAACAGTGTGGCCATGATGACTCTGTTGTCCGGCAACCCGATTGTATAGAGGGGCGGAATCAAAAAGTAATCGGCACACGCGATGGTCGTTAGGACGGACACCAGCCCCGGCCCGAAGCCGCCAAAGAACGCCGAAAGCGTAACCGGGATAAACAGGATGATGTACGGTTGCCCATCATCGAGCACGCGTCCCAATGACCATCGCAGAGCAATGAAAGCCAGGGAAATAAGCACGGCTGCCGCATATCTCCACACTGTTTCGTGTCGAGACTCGCCCCGAGGCAGAAATCGCAAGAACAAAGAGGACTCGTTCATGGGCGTCATCATCGGAGCGGACGATGTAGGGAGGCACCGTGTTCCTGAAAACAGTTGACGCTTATTGCCGGATTTTGGCTATAGCCTTTAAGTGGATCATAAGACTCACACTTGTAGGAAGTTTCGTATGATCCGAATGCCGTGCATGGTGAGCACACTTTCGGGGTGGAACTGCACACCTTCAACCATGAACTTACGGTGGCGCAGACCCATGATGACGCGATTGCCATCGCGATCGTGACAGCTAGCGGAGATCTCGAGTTCGGAAGGCAGACTCTTCTCTTCGACTACCAGGGAGTGATAGCGCGTCGCAGTCATTGGGGAAGGAATGTCGCGAAAAATCGATTTTCCATCATGAACTACGGAACTAGTTTTTCCGTGCATGAGATTTGCCGCGCGAATCACCTTTCCACCGAACGCCGCTGCGATCGCCTGGTGGCCGAGGCAAACACCCAAAATCGGGACATGGCCGGCAAAATGGGTGATGATGTCGATGCTGATTCCGGCCTCCTGCGGTGTGCAGGGGCCCGGAGATATGACGATCCCTTCGGGGCGAAGTCGTGCGATTTCCTCGAGCGAGCTCTGATCGTTGCGGCGTACTACGACTTCATGTCCCAGCTCCCCGATGTATTGCACCAGGTTGTAAGTAAACGAGTCGTAATTATCGAGGACGAAAATCATCTCAGCCGCTGGCTCTCTCCGCCGCCCTCATCAATGCCCCAGCCTTGTTCATGCACTCCTGGTATTCGCTCTTCGGATTGGAGTCTGCAACGATGCCTGCACCAGCCTGCACGTAAGCGCGGCCGCGATGTACGACCATCGTTCGGATAGCGATACATGAATCGAGATTGCCGGCGTAATCGGCGTAAAGAATTGATCCACCGTAAACCCCCCGCCGAACCGGTTCCAGCTCCTCGATGATTTCCATGGCTCGGACTTTGGGAGCGCCACTGAGTGTTCCGGCGGGGAAGCACGCCGCCACGGCATCGAAGGCATCGAGTTCGCCGCGAAGCTGGCCTTCGAGCGCGGAAACCAAATGCATCACATGCGAATAGCGCTCGACGTACATCAAATCGCGCACCTTGACGCTGCCGTAGTCGCTCACCCGTCCCAGATCGTTACGTCCGAGATCGACCAGCATGACGTGTTCGGCACGCTCTTTGTCGTCGTTGAGCAACTCTTTGGCCAGCTGCTCGTCGTCGGCGTCTGCGTCGCCGCGCCGCCGGGTACCCGCAATCGGACGGTATTCCAGCTTGCGTCCACCGATGCGGACCAGCATCTCGGGCGAGGCTCCCAGTACCTGGGTATCGTCGAGTTGCAGAAAGAACATGTATGGAGACGGGTTCACCGTTCGCAGTGCGCGGTAAATCTGGAACGGGTCAGCCGGCGGCTTGAAATCCAAGCGCACCGACAACACGACCTGGAACGCGTCGCCGGCGGCGATGTATTGCTTGGCACGGCGAACACTGCGGATAAATTCGTCCTCAGAAGTTGTCGCGTGTATCTTGATGGTCTTCTTCCCGCCGCGCTCCGACCAACCCAACTCCTGCTTGTGGATGCCGCGCACGAGTTTACGCTCCATGGCGTCGATGTCGGCGAGGGCGCGATCGTAGGCCTTGCGCGGCGATTCGGCACGCACGTCGGCAGCCGCGATGATATGCAACTGATGTTTGAGATGGTCGAACGCCAGCAGACGGTCATAGAAGGTAAACACGCAGTCCGGCAAATCGACATCAACTTCAGCGGTGTCCGGAAGACGCTCGAACTGGCGCACCATGTCATACGCGAAATAGCCCACCCCACCCGCATTGAATGGGGGCAATCCTGAAATAGTGGCAGGGTGATGTTTGCTCAGCTGTTCGCGCAGTACTTCGAGGACGTTTCCTTGGCGCCGCTCGACATCGGCCCCGCGCCGCATGACAATCTCCCGCCCGCGGGCGGTCAATACTGTTCGTGGTTGGGATCCTAAGAACGTGTAGCGGCCAATTTTTTCGCCGCCCTCTACGGATTCCAGCAGGAAGGCGTATTTTTGCCTTTTGGAGATGCTGAGAAATGCGCCTACAGGCGTTAACAAATCGGCGCTTAGAGTTTTGGCCACCGGAACCAAGGAGGCATCGCGGCTGAGTTGAAGAAAAGTCTTGTAACCGGGTGTGACCATGGAGTCTCGGGCTGCAAATTGCTGGGTTGCCTGCGATTATACGAGAGGGCCGATGTCATACTTCGAGCACCGGCCCGTTACGGTTACCGGAAAATAGATTATGTCCGCCGTGCGTATGGACAAGTGGCTCTGGGCGGCGCGGTTCTTCAAGACGCGCGCATTGGCGGCGCGAGCTTGTGAGCTTGGCCGGATCTTCTGCAACGGACAACGGGCGAAGCCTGCGCGCGACGTCCACGTTGAAGACATGCTGCAAGTGACAAACGACGCCGGCGAGTTTCAAGTTGAAGTCCTGATCCTCGGCGAGGTGCGCGGTCCCGCCTCCGTTGCACAAACGCTCTATCGCGAGACAGACGAGAGCTGCGCAACGCGCCGGAAACTGGCAGAAGAGAAGAAAGCGACGCGGCAGTTCGAATCCATCCCGGAGGGCAGACCGTCGAAACGCGATCGCCGTGAGATCAACCGGCTGCGGGGAAGAGCTTGACGGCTTGGGAAGTTTGGCCGGTCGCAGGCCAGGAGCTCTTTTGCTTGCGCGCTCGCTAAAGCCTGCTTATACTCGTTAGGTTTGGCCGCCGGACAGGAATTTCCGCGTCCTGCGGCATTTTCAACGTCGGCGGAAAGCTCGCTCGTATCGGAGAGTTTTATGGAAACCGCACTTACCCTCGAGCAGGAAAAGAATCCGTGGGAATCGCAAGCCGCGCGCTTCAACATTGCCGCCGAAAAGTTGAGGCTCGATGAAGGCCTGTGGCGCGTTCTCCAGCAGCCTAATCGCGAAATTATCGTCCATATTCCGGTAATGATGGACAGCGGACAGCTCGAGGTATTCACCGGATACCGCGTGCAGCATTCCATCGCCCGCGGCCCGGCGAAGGGCGGAGTCCGCTTCGCGCCGGACGTCACGCTCGATGAAGTGCGGGCCCTGGCCAGCTGGATGACCTGGAAGTGTGCTGTGGTGAACATTCCTTTCGGGGGCGCCAAGGGCGGAATCATTTGCAATCCCAAGATCATGTCGCGGAACGAGCTCGAACGCCTTACCCGGCGCTACACCTCAGAGCTGATCGAGTTTATCGGGCCGGAAAAAGATGTTCCCGCCCCCGACGTAAATACCAACGAACAGACCATGGCGTGGATGATGGACACTTATTCCATGCACATGCGCCAAACGGTCACCGCCGTAGTCACGGGCAAGCCGTTGAACATGGGTGGATCGCGCGGCCGCCGGGAGGCAACCGGCCGCGGAGTAATGATCATCGCCGACGAATCCATCAAGCACCTAGGCATGAGAAAGGAAGACACGCGAGTCATCATCCAGGGTTTCGGTAACGTGGGCTCCAACGCGGCACTGCTCATGTACAAGGCGGGATATAAAGTCACGGGCATCGGGGAATGGGATGGTGGTCTCTACAACAGCAACGGCATCGACATTTCGGCCCTGACTGAGTACCGCCAAAAGGAAGGCACAATCCACGGCTTCAAGGGCGCCGAGCGAGCGATTACGGAGGAGTTGCTGATCACCGATTGCGATGTGCTCGTACCGGCCGCCACCGAGAACGTCATTACTTCGCTGAATGCCGACAAAGTGAAAGCCAGAATCCTGGTGGAGGGCGCAAACGGACCTACCAGCGCTGCGGCTGACGACATCCTCGCTGACAAACACGTTTTCGTGATGCCTGACATTCTTGCCAATGCCGGCGGTGTAACCGCTTCGTACTTCGAATGGGTGCAGGACCGCCAGGGCTACTTCTGGAAAGAGTCGGTGGTGAACGAACAATTACAGGACATCATGGTGGAGTCGTTCGAATCAGTGGTGAGTTATGCGCAGAAACACCACGTGAACAACCGCATCGCGGCCTATATGCTCGCGATTGATCGTGTTGCGTTCACCATTCGCCAGCGCGGCATCTACGCATAATTAGCCTGTCTAGAGTTGTAACAAACGGCTCCCCATCGCGGGAGCCGTTCTGACAGATGCACAACCCCCGAGCATCCCGGGAGGAGCGACAGCGGCAAATTGCCTCGCCGAATATGCTCCAAATAGTGTGCAATTGCGGCCGACGGTTCACGGATTTTCCCATTTTTTGAAGATTCATAAGCCCAAAAAATTTGTAAGTTTTTTCCCTGTGCAAACCCACGAGAGCCACCAAATGGGGGCATATAATATTGGCCAAGGAAGTGGTCGTGGGGATGGCCCGTTCCCAGCTCAACATGCATCGCCTTCGCTTCACCATCTGCTGGACTGCAGTCGTGGTGTGTTTTCCAGTAATCTTGCTGGCACTCGTCTGCGTCACCCTGCTACATCCCATTACCTCCCTCAAAAGTAGATTCCATCCTTCGCTACACCTCTGGATGAGTGTGATGGACTGGGTGAACGGCATCCCCATAGGCTACAGCTATTGGGTGCAATACCATGCCCCCAGCATGCTGGACGAGATTGAAGTCCACCACGACGAATAGCAAAACCTCCAGACTTTACAAGGTTGCTTTCGTAGCGAGCCGTGAACGATAATCAGCTTGGCGGCGACGACACCGCAGCGTCGCGTTCGTCAGGGTTTGTGAACCTTCCTACGTACATAACGCTTACGCGGATCCTCAGCATTCCCGTGCTGATCTGGATTCTGTCGAGCACCCGTTTCAGCTCAACCAATGGTGACCGTGAGCTTCTGGCGTCCGCCATCTTTATAGCTGCTTCTCTCACTGACGCCATCGACGGTTACCTGGCGCGCAGGCGTGCCCAGGTGACCACCATGGGAATGTTGCTCGATCCCGTGGCCGACAAGTTGCTCATCGCGGCCGCTTTCGTCACCCTGGTCCAATTCAACCCCCGCATCGTTCCGGCCTGGATGGCGGTCATCATTCTCGGCCGGGAATTTCTGGTGAGCGGCCTGCGCTCCATCGCGGCATCAGAGGGCTTCACCATTGAGGCCAGCGATCTTGGCAAGTTGAAAATGGTGGTGCAGATTGTGTCTGTGGTGGCTGCCATCGTCGATCATCACTGGACGCACCTGCCCTGGTATTTCCTTTCGTTGCCGGTCCGTCCAATTGCGCTGGCGTCGATCTGGATCATGGTGGGCCTGTCCCTGGTTTCTGCCGTGGATTATTTTGTAGCCTTCTGGACGAGGATCAACCAGCACGCAGAGAAGCGTCGCCGTCGCCGGTCGTTCGTGCTAAGCCGGCGCAGGAAGCGCAATGATGTTCCCGCCATCTGATCGAGGCGCCTCGGTTCTGACTCCGACTTCGGAATACACTCTCGAGGAACGCCGAATTCTCTTGCGACTGGCGCATCGATCCATCGAATCAGCGCTGCATGGTCACCGTCTGGACCTCGATATCTCCAACCAACACCTAAGTGAAAAACGAGGGGCGTTCACCACGTTGCACGCACATGGACGCTTCAGGGGCTGCATCGGGTACGTCATGCCCAAGCAATCGCTGTTCCGGACGGTGGCCGAAGCTGCTCGAGCTGCAGCCTTTGAGGATCCGCGATTCACGCCGGTCACGAAGGACGAAGTTGGTGACCTCTCCGTCGAAATCAGCGTCCTGTCGCTTCTGCGTCCGATACGTCCCGAAGACGTGGTTGTAGGAGTACATGGACTCATGGTCACAATGTACGGCCGCCGCGGCTTATTGCTGCCACAGGTACCTGTCGAGTGGCAATGGGACAGGACTCAATATCTCTCCCAGGTCTGTATCAAGGCCGGGCTGCCGCCAGATGCCTGGGCACAACGTATTGATCTACAAGCATTTACCGCGGAAGTATTTGGGGAGTCCACCGTCGACCGAGGCGCGAAATCATAGCTTCGGTTTCGGGGCCTTCTATCCCCTCAAGCCGTAGGCGCAGATTTCCGTAACAAACGGTTGCAACCATCGTTGTGCATCTGTAGTATCGGGACGCTCCTATGCACGCAGTTTCAACCGTTTACGCCTCCCGCATCCAACGATTCCGTCTTCCCCGGGTTTGTCTCGCTATCGTCGGCGAAGATGCCTCGAACATTATCGAGCGCGCCGAGCCGATGGTACGAGATAACCCTTTTATGGAGTTCAGGTTAGATTACCTGTCGAATCCGGCTGCGGGGCTACCGAAGTTGAAGCACTTCTTGGATATGCATCCGGAAGTCACAGTTATCGCAACCTGCCGTCGGGCGGTGAATGGTGGCAAATTCAAAGGTAGCGCGGCATCCCAACTGGAAATCCTGACCAAAGCGGCGAGCGCCGGATTTCAATTGGTAGACATTGAGCTACAGAGCGTCGAGATTCTCAAGGCGGCGGCTCTGGCAGGACTAAAGGATCGGGTCGGCGTAATTCTCTCCTTCCACGACTTCAAAGGCACCCGCAAGCTGGAAGACACCTTCGCCGACATGAAGCAGTTTCCGGCGGACTTTTACAAGGTGGTCTCGACCGCCACCACCTTGTACGACAACGTTCACATGATGAAGTTTCTGCAGGCCCATTCCGCCCAATTTGAGATGGTCGGTCTGTCTATGGGTGAGCAGGGGATTATCAGCCGAGTCTTGGGTGTGCGCGCAGGCAGCATCTTTACCTTCGGTTCGGCCACACGCGGAGAGGAGACGGCGCCTGGACAGGCAACGGCAGCCGAACTTCGCGACATTTATCGCATCGAAATGGTGGATGCGGCAACCCAGGTTTATGGGGTGGCTGGCGATCCCATTGCCCATTCAATGTCGCCGATCATGATGAATACGGCTTTCCGCAGGGAGACGGTGAACGCGGTTTACCTTGCGCTGCATGCCAAAACTTTGAAGGACCTGCTGGCGTGCACCAATGACATTCCTATTCGCGGCCTGAGCGTAACCATGCCGTATAAGACGACCATCATCGATGCGCTTTCGAATTCCGATTCGTTGACTCGCCAGATCGGGGCGTGCAACACCGTCGTCCGCGGACAGGATGGGAAGCTGTACGGCTTCAATACCGATGTGGGCGGCATCGTGGCTCCGCTGGAACAGCGTCTCAATTTGCAGGGAGCTAAGGTGCTTCTGGTCGGCGCGGGCGGCGTTGCCCGGGCTGCCGCCTTTGGACTAAAGAACAAGGGTGCCGAGGTCTTCATTACGAATCGGACAACCGAGAAGGCCCAGGCACTGGCGCGCCAAGCTAAGGCCAAATACATAAAAAAGACGGAGCTGATCAAGTCGACATTCGATGTGATCATCAATGCCACCCCGCTTGGCATGGGCGCCAATCGACAATCGCCGCTCGACGAAAAAGAGCTCAATACCAAATATCTGTTCGACCTGGTCTATGTTCCGGCTGAAACCCGGCTGGTAAAGATGGCCAGGACCCGAAACATCGAGATAATTCCGGGGCTGGAGATGTTGGTCCAGCAGGGTGCACGCCAGTTCGAGATATGGACTGGTAAACCTGCGCCGGTAGCCGAAATGGCGTTCGTGGTCAGCAAGGCCCTGGAACGCATGGGGTCTAACGGATCTCAGCAGGAGGAAGCGCCCACTCCCGCTCCCAATCCCTCTCGTACAGAACCTAAGGCTGAAGTTAAGACTTCGCCGACGAAACCGGTTCCACCTGCAGGCAAAAAGAAGGCGAAAACTGTTGCGCACACGCCTGCCAAGAAAGCGGCCAAGAAGGCGGTCAAGCGCTAATTTAGCGGCCTCCGCCGGGTCTGCGATTCACGTCCCAATTATCTAGCATCTTCCCAGGCTAACTCTCCATTCTCACTTTCCGCAGCCCTCGATAAACGAAAACCGCCGTCCAGTGCGGGTTTTCAGGCAATTGGAGTTCCAAAAAAACTCTACACCGTTCACCTTCGTGGTTGCGGTTTTGGTGCAGTTGGGCTTAGGATGAAAAGCGGAGGTGGACGTCCCGCACCTCCTGTCAAACAGTTCAGACCCAAGCCCACGTTCAAAGTCGATAAGCCCTCACGCGCAGGCTGTAAAAAGTGTGTGCGAGCATCCCAGGAGAAGACGGAGATGGCGTGGTACGCGTACTGTATTACTGAACAAGCGGGCCTGCTAAGTGGCGGAAACCGTGCTCGACGCCCATTTGCCCTGGAAAACCTCAAAGGTGTAAACGAGGCTCCAGTCTTTGCTTACCCTAGCGGGGAATTCGCGGTAGTTGTCAGCGAACACTCCTCATCCTATCCGCTCACCCAGCAGGCAATTGTCGATCACGCGCGCGTGATCAGCGAATGCTTTCGCACTCTAACCGTACTTCCATTTCGATTCGGCACGATATTCGATTCGGACGAGGCGCTGCGCCGCGCCGTACGGGCAAACCGTAAGGCGTTTCTGGAGAGCGTTTCACGCCTGCGGGGCAAGGCCGAAATGCACGTCAAGATCGTGGTGAAGGACGGAACCGTCGAAGAGGCCATCGGCGAGGTCCCGGTAGGAGTGGGCGGAGAGTACCTCCGCAAACTGCGTGACCGGGCCAGCCGAGAGCGCGAGCGTCAGACGAAGGCGCGAGCACTATCCATGCAGGTTCACAAGTTGTTCTGTCCTTTGGAAGAAGATGTGGTTTGCAAGCGGACCGACTCCGGCAATATGCTCATCGATTTTGCCCACCTGATCGACTCCAATACCGTAGCCAAGTATCAGAACCGTTATTCAGCGGCCACCCGGCACTTCAAGGATTGCCAGGTAACAATCACCGGCCCATGGCCTCCCTATCACTTCATGCCCGGCAAGCTGCGGACGGTGACGGGCGGGAACTGACAGCAAGACAGAAAGCAAACAGGGAAACCACAGGCGGCCTCCAGTGCCGCCTAAGTTTCTTGGATGAACCTCAGAGCCCTGGCCGCAGATCGCTTCCCCTCCGATTTGTCTCTTTCTGGAACCAGTCCCAACCCGGGGAAAGAATTGAATGCGGTGCAGAAGTATCCGCCTGCGAGGTTGACGGCCCTCGGAGGGGGGCATATTATCTGTGATTCGCCATGCCGCAATTTTCGCCCAGGGCGGCTTCCGGGCAGGGTGGTGTGGAGCGCGTACCTATGGACAAGAAAAAGCTGGATGCTTTCAAGAAGCGGCTGGAAGAACGCCAGCGTGAGCTTCGACAGAACGTGAGCCGCACAGCACAGGATGGCCGGGAAGCCGATCTTGAATCAGCCCAGGACATTGCCGACCGCGCGGCTAACTCCTATACAAAGGAGTTTCTCTTCAGCCAAAGCAGTAGCGAGCGCCAGATCCTGCAGATGGTTGAGGGCGCCTTGAACCGCATTCGCGAAGGGTCGTTCGGCGAATGCATCGCCTGTGGCGACGAAATCAACCCGAAGCGCCTCGAGGCTGTTCCGTGGACCCGCCACTGCATAGCCTGCCAGGAAAAACTGGAGCAAGGGCTGCTTGAGGCTACCGGGACGTAGTCCAGCGGTCGAAGATGTCGGCTAAGAAGGGCCGCCTTTTTGGGGCGGCTTTGACTTTGCAGGGGTCATTTTCCGCTCATCTATTTTGGTGGCTTCTTCTTGGATCCTCCGAGCAGTCCCCCTAGCGCATCCTGCAGTTGTTGCTGCTGGCTCGGCTGTTGTGCTTGTTTGCCGCCCGGCTGCGCCGGCTGGGGCTGCCCGCCGCCAAGTAACCCGCCTAAGATTCCGCCGGCCCCGGCCTTGCCGCCCAGCAAGCCGGCCGCCGAAGGCACGATATTGTTGAGCTTCATCTGGGCAAGCTTCTGGATGTCCGCCGCAACCAGTGGATGACTCATGGTTCCGGTGATGATGACCGGCAGCACGAGTTCACCGTTTTTATTGCCCAGCGCCGTGTTGAGATATCCACCAACGCCCATTCCGCCGACCTGCTGGCTGAACGCCTTGTCCAAAACCGCGGTGAGATGAAGGTTCAGCGCTTCGTTCACCAGGTTGATCGTGCCCGTTGCAGCCATGCTTCCTACATCAAGCGCCGCCTTCAAGTCGTTGGTATTGGCTACACCATTACGCACATCGAACGTTCCGCTCATGCTTGAGATCGCGGTGTAGCCCTTCGAACCACCACCGAATTTTCCAATTTTGCCCAACTCATTCAGAAGGTCGAGCTTCAGGAGCTTTCCATTGGTGAGTGTGAAAGAAAACGGTCCGTTCAGCGTCTGGGTAACATCGCCCGACACAGGAGTCGAGAAGGTTTGGTTCACATTGGCATTCAGCGTACCCGTGAGCGTGTCTTTTGTGTTGCCCACAGCCGTGAGCAACTGGTTGGCGTCGGCCCCGCTGAGTTTAGCGTTAACCGCGAAGCTTGAAGTTTCATGACGAAGATCCGCGGTGATGCTCCCATTGATCTGGCCGCCAAAGACCTGCCCGGTCAGCGGATCCAATTGCACGGTGCCGTGGTTGAGATTGACGTTCGAATGCACATTCGACAATTGCGTGCGGTCGTAGATCAGCGTGCTGACGGCGATCGTACCGCTGCCGGTTGCGGTGTCGAGAAAGCCTGGTTGAGGAGCTGGTGCTGCTTCGGCGCTGGGAACCAGGCTCCAGGTCACTCGGGCCTTCTTCGCAGGAGCTGGTTTACTTGGCGGGACCAGCTTCTGTAATTCGGTAATGTTGAGTTTGTCGAAGGCGAGGGCAAAGGTCAGGCGAGGCGCCTGGAAATTTGCCATGCCCAGGCTGCCGCTAGCGTTAGTGGAACCAACCCCTAGATTAATGTTCGTCAGGTTGACCGAGTTCTGCGTGAACTGTAGATTGGCGTTCCGCACGCTGACTGGTTGCGTCAATGCCGGGGTCCTCAAAACAGCGTTCTGGATCGTGCCCGTACCGCTGAAGTTCATGGCATCGGTGTTCTTGATCGGCCCAGTTGCGTGCAGATCAAGCGTTATAGCTCCGCTGCCGCTCATGCCTTCGACCGCGCTAACGCCGTAAGCCTTGACGATATTCAGCAGCTCGTCAACTTTGGCGTTTACCGTCTTGATGGTGGCATCGACGGTGGGCGACGGCGTTGTGCATTGCGCAAGATTGAATTGGCCATTCAGCGTGGTCGCACCCGACGTAGCTGTAAACGGGTTGGAACGGATTTCCTGTGGCGTCATCGTCAGGTCGAGAGCAGGCACCTTTACCGCTTGCGGAATGTCTTTGCCGGTGATCTCAAGGGTGCGGCCGTTCACCGTCCCGTTCAGCGCCAGATTGTTAACAGGGCCCTGCGCGTGAACGTTGGCAGTGAGCTTACCGGTAATCTTGGCATTGGGGCTGAAGGCTACGCCGAATGCCGCCGCAAGCCGCGCGGCATCTTCGATCGAGGCATCTTGGGCTGAGACGGTGAGGTCGGCCGTACCAGGCGGTGTGTGCGAATTCACCGTCCCATTTACCGACAGAGGCGTCGAGCCTAGTTTGATGTCGCCTGTCTTGATCTGCAGAACATCGGTTGCGAGATCATCGATGACATCGAAGTCGGCGGTGATCGGATATCCAACCTGAACGTTGTGGACCACTGCATCGTTGAATTTCAGCGATCCCTTGGCAGCCATCTTTCCCCCCGAATTTACCAGGTCGGTCGAGCCTGAAATCATCGCGTCGCTTCCTTCCAGCGCCGAGGTGTTCAGGAATTTCTCGGCTCCGGCCAGCGAGACTTCATTCAGCTTGAGTTTCCCGTCAAATGGGGTGCTCAACATGAGCACCTGGTTGATCGGGCCCGCTTTGCCTTCCATTGATAGGGTTTCTGCCCCGCGTCCGGGGACGTGCGCCGTCAGGTCGAACGAGAACTGTTTGTCGGGAGCAAAGTCTTTCAGTGTCAGATCGATGTGATCGTAAACCGCACGAGGCAGTCGCAACTGAAGGTCCGTTACCGCGACCTGCCCATCGGCGATCTTCAATTCATCGAGAGCAAGCGAGCTGCCTCCCCCGGACGATGGAGCTTGCTTTGGCGCCGAAGCAGCAGGAACGGGCGCCTGTGCACCTATGGCCCCGACAGGGGTCGCCGGAGCTTGTCCCAGGCTGGCGAAGTTCCACACTCCGGCCTGGTCTTTGATCAGTTCAATCTCGGGCCGCTTCAACGTCAGGCTGCTGATCGAAATCGACTTGCTAAGCAACGGCAGCAGGTTCACGCTGATGTCCAACTCGCCGATCTTGGCGAAAGGAAGGTTGCTCCGGAACCGTGGATCTTCCCCGAGGGTGACGTTCCGTACTTCCACCCGCACGGGAAACGACGTCATCGACAGGGCACCGAATTGCACCGGCCGATGCAAGCGATTCTGCAATTGCGCCTGGATTTCACCGCGATACTGATTGATGTCGATCAGGTGCGGCAACAATAGCACCAGGAGAAGCACGAGCACGGCGACAGCAACAACGGCAATTACCAGTTTTCGCATAACGTCTCCTGTTCCGCGAAGAGCAGGCTCGAGTAGCCGTGGGATTTCGAATTGACGCTTACGCCCATTAGAAACCGATCGCGCTGTGGTCGTTGCATCATTTCCTGGCGATCGGGCAACACTGTGTAAGAGTGGGGGGCGAGATTGTAAGTTGAATCGTTCAACGTCCCGCGTACCAAGCCTTCGGAGACGCCGGGGTACGCAGAAGAATAGTGCCACGAGGCTACGGCTTTGGGAAGAGACAGCTGCGCCCTACGAAGAAGACGCGTTGGATGGCTCATCTTCTCATGCGCGCATTCTTCAGCTTATGGCGCGGCGCATCACGGCTGATGTCGAGCTGGCGGGCTGTAGGGTTTGGTTCGCGGGCAATTGGGCGCCGCCGCCCCGGTTGCTCCCGCCCGAAGTCATCTCAAAAGCCGTATAAGCAGCTTGCTGCTGCGCGACAGCGAAGGGCAGGTAGTCCGGGTGGAGCTCGTGCTTTCTTCGAGGATCATGGCGCGTTCATTCTTCAGCTCACGTACGTTGCCTGGCCAGTCATACTTCATCATGAGCGTGCGGCTTTCTTTCGTGATGCCCTGCACGGGCTTGCGGAACTTGCGGTTGTAGCGATCGATGAAGTACTCGAGTGGCGGCAGAATGCCTTCTTTCCGGCACGCAGCGGAGGGAGGAAGATCGAGATAATAGCCCAGACGGTAATACGAATCTTGGCCAAACGTACTCCCCTTTACCGCCCGTTCCAAGTCCCGGTTCGATGCGGCTATGACGCGCCCATCCACCTGCACGTCGCGCAACGCCGCCTACGCGACAGGTGACCTGGTCCTCCGGCACACACAGCAGCCTGGCCTGCTGGAGCGGTGGCAGCTCCGATTTCGTCGAGGAACCGCGTACCGCCATCGGCCATTTCGGATAGGCCCTTCTTCATGGTTTTGGCATCGGTGAAGGCGCCGCGCTCGCGGCCGAACAGTTCCGCTTCCAGCAGTGTCTCCGGAATCGCGGAGCAGTTGATGGCAACGAAGGGCTTGTCCTGCCGTCGGCTCTGGTAGTGGATGGTCTCAGCGATCAAATCCTTGCTGCCCGTCAGCGAACACTCGTTTCGTGTTGCGGACGGCTTGCGGGCTGAGCCGGAACGCAGTGGCGCCTATTCTTAATGACTTTGGTTGGTGATAAGAATGCAGGAACTATTTTGGTTTTCTGCTCCCAGGAGTAGCGCAAATGGAATCGGTACTGCACGATCTTCGTTTCACGGCGCGGCAACTGCTGAAGAACAAAAGCTTCACTCTGACTGCAATCCTGTCACTTGCCTTGGGCATCGGAGCGACCACGGCCGTCTTCAGCGTCGTCTATGGTGTGCTAATCGATCCCTACCCCTACAAGGATGCTAAGCGCATGGTGCACGTGGAGTTGTTCGATAACGACGGGCGCCAGATGGGGCTGCTGTTCAACACAGGGCCGGAATTGAACGACCTGAAGCAGGCCAAGTGCGTTGACGAGATTTTCATGCAGCGCGGCAACACCGTCACCATGACGGGCACCAACCAGATCCCCGTTTCGGTGCAGTTGGGTGAGTACACGCCGAACCTTTTCGAGTACATGGGAGTTCCGCCACTGCTGGGCCGCCAATTTAGCTCTGCCGACCTGACCGATGGCAAAGCTTCACCGGTAGCAGTTCTGGGCTACCTGTTCTGGAAGAAACAGTTCGGCGCAAGCCGTGACGTTCTGGGCAAGACCATTGAGCTAGACCACAAGCTCTACACCATCATCGGAGTGGCTGCTTCCCGCTTCACCTGGGGTGATTCGGAGGTGTACGTTCCCTACATTCCCACTGCCGACCCCAAGGATTACCGCAACAGCTTCATCAAGCTCAAGCCCGGCGTCACTTTGGAAGCGGCCAACGCCGAACTGCAACCGATTGTCCTCAGTTTCCGTGACCGTGACCCGAAGGGTTACGCGCCAGTCGCCCGTACCAAGACCGTGACGCTGAACGAGCAAGTGCTGGGCCAGTTCTCCGGAACGCTCATGCTGCTGTTTGGCGCGGTGCTATTGCTGCTGATCATCGGCTGCGCCAACGTTTCCATCCTGATGCTGGCACGCGGCACTGCGCGCATACACGAATTGGCATTGCGTTCTTCAATGGGAGCATCCCGTTGGCGCATCATCCGTCAACTCCTCACGGAGTCGGTGCTGCTGTCGCTGACAGGTGCTGCGGTTGGCGTACTGCTGGCGTTTGGCGCCGTAAAGTGGATCGCTGCGGCCTTGCCCTTCTACTCGTTTCCACACGAAGCCGCCATCCACGTCAGCCTCCCGGTGCTGTTCTTCTCGGTGATGTTAGCGGTGCTTACTGGAATTCTATTTGGCATGTCGCCGGCGCTGCAGTTGTCCCGCCCCAATTTGAACGAGCTCATTCAGAGCGGCTCAGGTCGTCATTCCGGAGGAGGCGGCGACCGTAAAACTCACCAGGCATTGATCACGGGCCAGGTGGCCCTCACTCTCGTTTTGTTGACGGTCGCGGCTGCAGCCACGCGGGCGTTTTTGACCGCATATCGCGTCCCCCTCGGCTTCGATGTTGAAAGGGTGACGAGCCTGAACCTCGTGTTGCCCCGAAAGTCATATCCGGGTTGGACGGAACGCGCGAACAAATACGAGTCCGTTCGGCAGGCCATCGCGTCAGCGCCAGGAGTGGAACAGGCGACCGTATCCACAACCTGGCTGCCGCCTATGCAGGGGTATTCAGTTAAAACCGAAATCGAAGGGAAGCAGGAGCTGACGGGCATCCAATCGCAAGTAGTCTTGACGACCCCGGAGATGTTCGCGACTCTCGGTATTCCACTCGTTCAAGGTCGAAACTTCACCGAATCAGAGATGATGCGCGGCGCACACGTCGCATTGGTGAACCAGGCGTTTGTGCGCAAGTACCTCGGCAACGGCGATTCCCTCGGGCATCACGTGAAGAGCCCTGGTCTGAAATTCGATCAGCAGGATTTCGTCTTCGGAGACGACAACGAAGGTTGGTTTGAGGTCATCGGCGTCGTTGCCGACGCGCGTAATAACGGCGGGTTCCGCAATGCTGAGTCCAATGGAAAGGAACGGCCGATAGAGCCGTCCTTTTACGTGCCGCACACTGTTGTGATGTCGCCTTACATGAACTTCCTCGTTCGGACCCACGGGGACAGGGCTTCCGCCATTCACGCAGCGGAACAGAAAGTTCAGGCACTCGATTCCGAAATTGCTATGGCCGATCAACACCCACTGACGTGGTACATGGACACCATGATCTGGGGACAGCAGCGCTTCATCGCCGCACTGTTTGGGATCTTCTCGCTTCTGGGGCTGGTGCTGGCTGCAACCGGGTTGTACAGCGTCGTCTCCTACTCGGTGAATCAGCGTAACCAGGAGGTCGGCATCCGCATGGCAATGGGAGCGCAACGGATGGACATTATCGCCCTGGTATTGAAATCAGTCGCGACGACTGTCGGTATCGGGATGATGGTTGGACTCGTTTCCAGCATTGCGCTCAACAAGGTCGTATCACACTGGGTGCAAAGCAGCTCGCGGGATCCCTTAATGTTGCTGGGAGTCGCTTTTGTTCTGGTGGTTATAGCGCTGCTGGCGTGCCTGTGGCCGGCGCGACATGCGGCGACGCTGGATCCGATGAAGGCCCTGCGCACCGAATGACAACGGAAGAATCTCGGTGTATTTCAGCAGGCTGGCGATGGCGTTTCGCCCGCTTTTCGTGTGGCTCGTCCCTTTTGTCGAAAGGTGCCCCGATTGACCTCGCAGTTGCGATAAAATCGGCGACCGTACTGCGGTATCGCTTAATGTTGTCTCGGCCCCGTCGTCTGCCCTCGTCGAAAATCTAAAAGGAGATACTTATGAGTCCGAAAGTCTCGCCTATTCCGCCGGGTTACCACACTATTACTCCCCACATTATTGTTAGAGACACAAGGAAGGCCATTGAGTTCTACAAGCGGGCATTTGGAGCCGAAGTCCGTGGCATTGCCGAGGGCCCAGGCGGTCATGTGATGCATGCCGAGATTAAGATCGGCGATTCCGTCGTGATGCTCAATGACGAATTCCCCGACCATAACGTGCTGTCGCCGACGACTACCAAGGCCAATACCTGCGTGAGCTTGCATTTGTACGTGGAAGATGCGGACAAGGTGTTTGACTCAGCCAAGGCCGCTGGCGCAGTAGTAGTCATGCCGCTGGAAGACCAGTTCTGGGGTGACCGCTACGGCACATTAAGAGATCCATTCGGCCACTCGTGGTCGGTTGCTACCCACATCAAGGACCAAAGCCCCGAAGAGATGAAAGCGGCGATGGACGAGGCCATGGCCCAAATGGCGGGGAAAAAGTAGCGTCGCAAGAACAACTGAAAACCCGGGGCGAGCCCTGAGCGGCATCGTCCCGGGCCGAGCATGGCGGAATGCAAGGAGCCGCTGCTGCGAGCTTAACGAAGCTCAGCCTTAGCTGCGCCGGCTCCGTGCATTTTCGCGCGCTCGATTAACATCTGTACCTGTTCCTTCTGTGCGTAGTCGGGGTTGGTCCTCAGGAGTTGCTCCCAGACCGCTACAGCGCCCGCAGGGTCCTTCTTGCCTTGCCACTTCACGATGCCCAGGTTGAACATCGTTCCCGGATGGTTCGGACGCAGCGCCAGCGATTTCTGAAACTCGTCGATGGCCTTGTCGGCGTTTCCCGTATACCAATACGCGGTCCCAAGGTCCGTAATCACGTCTGGATTTTTTGGGTCGATGCCTAGCGCCTTGTTGTAGTACCCAATGGCCTGTGGATAGGCCTGCCCGTCGTAGTACAGGTTGCCGAGTTGCGTCAGGGCCTCGAGGTCCTGAGGATTGGCCTGCAACTTCGTAAGCAAGGGCTGCGCGGCTTGCGCCAGCATTTCAGGGGATGCTTTGGACTGCTGTTGCGTACCGATTCCCGGCAGTTGCCCCGCAGCCATCGGCGCGCCCCCACCACCCATTCCTGCTGGCGCTGCTGCCGACGATTGCGCGGTTTCCGGAGCCGGGGCAACCGGTGCCGGCCCCCGCCCAAAGTAGCCCACCGCAATTCCAATGACGAGAGTGATGACGGCCAGGGTGTACGCCTGGACGCTGGTGAATCCTAAGGTGCCTTTCCTATTGCTATCTTGCGCAGATTCAGACATTCCGCACCACGCTTGCCAAGCTGGGTACTCCCTCGCCGCATTGATAATTATAAGTAAACATTGCTCTTAGCGTCCTGTTAATACCAAAGAGCCAGGATCGAACCGACACATTTTGCGGCCTATCACGCGGCGAGCGTGTTTGTTCCCTCTCGGCTCGTAAATCACGGTAGCCAATCGCCGATCGGGGAGTTACATTGATTTGGCCGTATGCAACGGCGTTTCATCGTTAGTCAACATTCAAGGGGCATAGAGGAGACAGTGATGACACTGTGCAAACGTGTAGCACTCTTTGGCTTAGCTCTTGTGCTTGCGGTTCCGACGATCGCCGTGGCGCAGGGAAGCGGGGCGGATATCTTCAAGGCGAAGTGTGCCGGTTGCCATGGGGCTGACGGAAGCGCCAGCACGGGAATGGGCAAGACTATGGGTCTGAAGCCCCTCGGCAGCGCAGAGGTGCAGGGACTGTCGGACGCTGACCTCACCGCGCTCATCACCAACGGCAAAGGGAAGATGCCGGCATACAAAGGCAAATTGTCCGACGCCGACATTGGTGCCGTAGTGAAATACGTGAGGACTTTGAAGTAAGGAAGTCTTCAATGACTGCAGAGAAAGCGACGGCGGGTAATGCCGTCGCTGTTTTCTTTGTGAACCTCTCCGCCTTTCTGCTCATAGGGACGGCGGTGGAAGTTTCTGGCTTCGCGCTTTACGCCAAGCCCATCGTGCCGGGAAGAACAGGATCGCCGCCCATAGCAGCAGCATCGGCCCGTTGGAAGCCAGGAACAAAACCACGTCGATAACGAAATTCACTGCGCTCTCGTAGCCGCCGATCGCGGCATTGCGGAGTCTTGTTCCGAGCGATTCGGGAAGGACACGTGCCGGAGCCTTGAACTCTTCGGTTACGGTTGCTGTCAGCGTTGCATATTCCACCTGCTTTGCCAGCAGACGCCGCTCGCCTTCCATGCGTTCGATTTCTTCCCGAACGCGACTGATCTCGGTTTCCACCTCAAGCACGTCCGACAGTTTCCCCGTGCGCTGACGAAGAAGTTCCACCAGCCGTTGCTCGGTGTTGCGGGAGTTGCCCAGTCGGGCCTCGAGATCGACATACTGCGACGTGACGTCCTGACCGCTCTGCGATTCAGACTCCACTTTGCCCAGGGTCTTCAATTCGGTAAGTGCGGCGTCGAGTTGGCTGGCAGGCACGCGCAGTGTCGCCGTGAGCCTGCGCGGCCCGTCGGTGGTTGCAGAAGCAGAGAGGTCTCCAAGATACCCGCTGTACTTGTGAACAATTCTGTCCATCTCCGTTCGGGCCACATCGAGGTTCTGAGTCACCACGGTAAGTTGCGCGGTGCGCAGAATCATGGGTGCCATTGCGGGAGCAGTGTCTGGTTTTGTTGCCCCGGCAGGTGCGAACCGGCGAGTTGCCAACTCAACAGGTTGGCCCTGGTTGAGGGCTGCGGTGGCGGTCAGCATATCCCGGTCCCCGACGCCTGGGCCTCGACGGGGCGTTCCGGCGGGAGGTGCAACCTGCAAGGTCTGCCGCGCAGAGTAGGCAAGTTGCTGGTGCGAGTTGCTCTGAACAGGGGAGCCCATCGGCTCGGGCGAACGTCTGTAAGTAGTGACCAGCGACAACGCAACCAGCAGCCCAACCAGGCTCGCCGCCACCGCACCGCCAGCCCACGTGACAAAGCGAAAGCGAGTGCCACTAACCCTGCCCCATAAGCTGCCCGGGGCTTGATTAGAGGCTGCGCGTTCCCATTCGTCGAGTGCTTGTGCCACGCCGGAATCGATAGACGAACTAACGGTTTCGACCTCCCACATTGTCAGGCTTTCGGAAACGCTTCTGATTTCAGCAGCCAGAATCTGACACTCGCGACATTCCTCCAGATGGGAGGCAACAGCGGCAGCCCGCTCGGGCGGCAGCTCGCCGTCGAGGTAAGCCATTAACTCTTCCGGTGAAACGGGTTGAAGTTTACTTTGCATCGTGCGCCTCGTCTTTCATCGGGCCGGCTGTGAAGGTCGCTCCACCCCGCATCTCCACCCGCTGCGAATGGCCGGGATTGAGATGTCCTTTGAGGGCCGAGCGTGCCCGGAAGAGCCGCGATCGGACCGTGTTGATCGGGAGTCGGAGCAAATTAGCAATCTCCCCATAACTGAGTTGTTCGTATTCGCGCAGCATCAGGATTTCGCGTTCCGAATCATCGAGTTTGCCGACCGCCTCCCGCACCCACACGCCCGTTTCCTGGGTTCCCGCAACCGGCCGCTCGTCCTCACAATTCGTGTCTTCGGGGTGCTGTCTTCGCCTTTCGGCAGCGACAAGTTTGAGCGCAATACCGTACAAATACGTACGCACCAGCGCCCGCGGTTCGTAGCGCGACGCTCCCCGAATCACGATCAGGAATGTCTCCTGCGCCAGGTCTTCGGCGCGTTGTGGACTTCCAAGACGACGGCGGAAAAATCCGTACAGTGGCCCGTTATAGCGGCCATAGAGTTCTTCCAGGGCGGAGCGTGATCCGCGTTGGAACTCCAACATCAAGGCTTCGTCGCTGTTCATACCGTTCGGTGTGTCTCCTTCATCCGCCCCGGTGCCGCTTTTCTAATGCTGTAATGCAGCGAGCGACGGAAAAGTTCCCGCCTGCTGCAAATAATGTTTGCGACCACCGGTGACAGATGACCGGGGCAGCTGAGATAAGAAGCGAAAATCCAACGCTGGATAGCAAGCGCCCGGGCGCTTGTCGTCCCGCGCTTTGGCACACGAAGCGTTCGGGAGTTATACTCCGCTCGATGCCACTTGTTGCCGAATAAAGAATGTTTCGTCGGAAGGAACTCCCAGGTTGTCTAAACAATAATTCCGGCTGCCAAACTGCAGTCGGACGCTTTATGGATCCCGACGTTGGAGGCGAGATGAAAGACGACGACGCCCGCCAGCCCGAAGCGGTTTCGGGAGTTTCGCGGCGCGACTTCATGAAGATTTCGGCGGTTACCGGTGCGCTACCGCTGGTGCTTGGTCCCAAAGTGGTCCACGCCGCAGGAGAAGACGTCACAGTGCTTGGACCCGGCAAAGTCCCGGTCACTCTCACAGTCAACGGCAAGAAGTTGAACGCAGAGTTGGAGCCCCGAGTCACCTTGTTGGACGCCCTGCGCGGACACTTCGACCTGACCGGCGCCAAGCGCGTCTGCGATCGGGGTGCCTGCGGAGCGTGTACGGTTCTGCTCGGCGGCAAGCCGGTGTATGCGTGCTCGGTGCTGGCAGTGGACGCTCAAGGCGCGAAGATTACCACCATTGAGGCGCTGGCCGAGGCCGGCAAGCTGAGTCCGGTGATGCAGGCCTTCGTAGAACACGATGCCCAGCAGTGCGGGTTCTGCACGCCCGGCTTCGTGATCGCGACCACGCATTTCCTGCAGCAGCATCCCAAGCCGACGGCGGACGACATTCGTCACGGCCTTAACGGCAATTACTGCCGCTGTGGCACGTACGATGGAATTCGCGCCGTTGCGCTGGCTCAGGCGGGAGGCAAGAACTCATGAGCCAGTACAGTTGGCCCGATCCCGCAACCCGTCCCCTCCTTGGCAAAAAGATCGACCGTGTTGACGGCCCATCGAAATCCTCCGGCCGCGCTAAGTACACTTACGACTACTACCCGCAGGGGCTGTTGGCGGGAAAAATTCTGCGCTGCCCGTACGCGCACGCCAAGGTCGTTAGCATCGACACCAGCGTCGCCGAAAAGATGCCGGGAGTGAAAGCCGTAGAAGTGATCCAGGGGCCCGGCATGGAGATCTTCTGGGCGGGCGATGAAGTCGTTGGCGTTGCCGCCGTGGACGAAGGCACAGCCGAAGACGCCTTGCGAGCTATCAAGGTGGAATACCAGGTCCTGCCACACTTCGTTTCCGACGCCGAGCCGCCGAAGAACATTGGGACCGACACCGGCCCCCTGAGCGCCGAAGACTTCGAGGACATGATAGAAAACCAGGTGCCGGACGATCAGGTGATCGCACGCGTCGAGAAGAGCGGCATTAGCTTCAAGCCCACGGACAAAGACCTGCAGTCGTACAAGGGCATGGGCGCCGATCCCAGCATTATTGCCGCCTTGCAAAAGGCGAAATACGTGCAGGCGGAAAACAAGCCGAAATCGCCATACAAAAAAACTGCGCTGCAGACAACGGGAGCTCCCGACAAGGCATTTGCTTCGGCGGCTGCCGTCTCGGAGGGCGTGTACGGCACTCCCTGCATTGTTCATGCATGCCTGGAGACCCACGGTTCGGCCACGGAATGGCCCGCCGAAAAAGAAGTAGTCATACACATTTCCACCCAAAACGTCTCCGGCATCGCCGCCCAGATGGCTGAGCCGCTACAGGTTCCCGCGGGCAATATCAACGTATTGCAGCAGAACATCGGCGGCGGATTCGGAAGCAAATTCTCCGTCGATCGTTGGGACGTCAACACCGCCACCCTGTCGAAGAAAGCCGGCGGCAAGCCCGTGAAGAACATGCTTGACCGCAAGGCGGAGTTCGAAGTCGCCGGCATGCGTCCATCCGCCTACGCACGGGTGAAGATTGGCGCCGACAAGGACGGTAAGATCACCGCCTGGGAGTCGCGCTCCTGGGGCACCGGGGGCGTCGGTGGAGGCGGAACTCCTCCCCTGCCCTACATTTTCGAAATTCCCAATCAGCGCAAACAGAACACGGCGATCTCGACCAACCAGGGCAGCGCGCGTGCCTGGCGTGCGCCCAACCATCCGCAGGCAGCCGTCATCACCATGGGAGCGTTTGAAGACCTTGCGGCCAAGCTGAAGATGGATCCCATGGAGATGCTGTCCCGCAACCTGGACATCACTGGACCGCGAGCACAGACCTACCGCGAGGAACTGGCCATAGCCGACGAACTCATGGGCTGGAAAAAGAACTGGCACCAGCGCGGCGACACCACTCCGGGCAACATCAAACGCGGACTTGGCCTGTCGATTCACACCTGGGGAGGGCGCGGCCACAACAGCAATTGCGACTTCACCATCCATCCTGACGGTTCAGTCGAGATCAAGATGGGCACGCAGGACCTGGGCACCGGCGCTCGAACGATTATCACCATTGTGGCCGCCGATACCCTCGGGATCCCGATGGAGAACGTCAAGCTTCTGTATGGCAACAACCGCTATCCCCAATCGGGCGGAAGCGGAGGCAGCACGACCTCGGGTGGTGTAACCGCTGCGACGCGACGTGGTGCGATCAATGCACGCGACGCGCTGTTCGCCAAGCTCGCTCCCGGACTGAAGGCCCAGCCCGCAGAGCTGGAGGCTCACGAAGGCCGCATCCAAGTCAAAGGCGATCCAAATCGCAGCCTGTCGTGGAAGGAGGCTTGCGCCAAGATCGGCGCGGTTCCCCTGGAGGTGCGTGGGCAGAATCCGAACAAGGACGAGCCTCCCGACCTGACCAACAGCGGCGTCGGCGGAGTTCAAATGGCTGACGTCTCGGTCGACGTCGAAACCGGCATCGTTCGCGTCAACAAGATGGTCGCCGTACAAGACTGCGGCCTCGTGGTGGACATGAAGACCGCCGAGAGCCAGGTGTACGGCGGAATGATCATGGGCATCAGTTACGCCCTCTATGAGGAAAAGATCCTCGATCCGGTGAGCGGCCGGGTGCTCAATCCGAACCTGGAGTTCTACCGGCTCGCCGGGTTGAGCGACATCGGCGAGTTGAAGGTACACATGATGACCGGCAAAGGTTACGACGAGCGCGGTGTCATAGGACTGGCAGAACCGGCCGTCGTGTCGCCCGGTGCTGCAATATCCAATGCCGTGGCAAATGCGGTTGGCGTGCGCGTGCCATTTCTGCCGCTTACGCCCGACCGCGTGCTCGCAGCGCTCGAGGAGTCAGGAGCTTCGCATGCGTAAGACGTTGATTTTGAGAGGGCACGGCTTTAGCCATGCCGTGCAGGTTCCCCATTCTTGTCTATCCCGACCGGGCTTCAGCCCGCCAGGAGACGTATATGCAGGCATTTGAATACGCCAGCGCCAGCAAGAAGGAACAGGTTGCTACGCTTCTTGGCGGGAGCTTCGAACAGGCTTCGATCCTAGCCGGTGGAACCGACCTGCTGGCGCTCATGAAAGACGACGTTGTTACTCCCAAGCGGCTGGTCAACATCAAGCAGATCGACGGCTTGCGCGGCATTAGCTATCAGTCCGGAAATGGATTGCGCATCGGCGCGCTCACTACGTTGGCCGAACTGTCGGAATCGACCCGCGACTTGTCTGCTTACCCCATGCTGACCGAAGCAGCGCGCGAAGCGGCCAGCGCACAGATTCGCAACCTGGCAACCATCGGCGGCAACATGTGCCAGCGTCCTCGCTGCTGGTACTTCCGCAACGGCATGGGGTTGCTGGCGACCACCAAGGACGGCAAGTCGATTGTGGTCGATGGCGATAACCGCTACGCTGCGATCCTCGGTAACGATGGACCGGCCTACTTTGTCAGTCCCTCGACCATCGCTCCGGTGCTGATTGCTTATGGTGCGAAAATCCGGCTCTATTCGGCGAAGGCATCGGGCTCTGGCGTTCGCGAGCTTCCGCTGGAGAAGTTCTTCGTCACTCCCACTGCTGAAGGCCAGCGCGAGCACGACTTGAAACCGGATGAAATGGTCATCGAGTTGATCGTGCCCCCGCCGTCGAAGAGCCTTAAGGCCTCGAGCTACGAGGTGCGGCAGCGCGCGGCTTTCGACTGGCCGCTTGCCATGGCCAGCATTGCGCTGGAGATGGATGGCGACACTGTGAAGACCGCGCGCGTGGTGCTCGGACACGTCGCACCCACCCCGTGGATTTCACCCGAAGCCGCGGACGCTTTGGTCGGCAAGGCCATCACACCCGACACTGCAATGGCGGCAGCGAACGCGGCGGTGGCGAAGGCCAAGCCGCTCAGTCGCAACAAATACAAGATCACACTAACCAAGGCGGCGGTGAAGCGCGCTGTCCTCAATGCCGCCGCCGGGCGTGCAGGAGGTGTCTCGTGATGATGTGGCTGGATCAGGAACGCTTTGACACCAGCAGTGAGAGCCTCTGCACATCCCTGCGCTGGAAGCAGCAATTCATCGGCGTGGATCACGACCCGACGGTGCCTCCGTCTAATGACGGCCTGTTCTGGTGCATGCACACCCAGACCTGCATCGGTCCCGACGGCCAGTTGGCCGAACCGGGCAATTGCTCATCGCCCGACAGGAAGTGCCACGGGACAGGGAAGTGCGGATAAGAAATCCGTCTTTATCATCATTCAAAGCGGGGCGCTGCGGAGATGAGACCAGGTCGTGGTTAGCAGGATCCGTTGCGGTGGATTTCGAAGTGCTGCGTGAGTGCGACGGCGTCGCTCGACGCGTGCTCCACTCGCCATCTTGCCAGGAGTCTGGAAATCATCCGGGGCATTTCATTCGTGTAAGGCAGATCGAACCGCAGTCCTCTCTTCAGCGTTGCAACTTCTTGCGGCACAGTGTGCCCCGTGGGTATTAATGATCCCACGATCCACAATGCAAAGACGGCGACGGCGATTCCGATTTCCATACGGCCCCTCCACGAGCCGATCATACGGCTGGAACTCCGCCTAAGCAAACATTCAATGTGCCGACGGACGCACCCCTGTCAGATAACTTGCCGCGTGTATTCCCTTATGGCTTCCGACATGCCGGGATACCGCGCAATCAGCTGATCGTGGATGCCCGTCTCGTAATCCGCATAGTCAAAGCCCGGAGACATCGTCGTGCCCATCAGTGCCCATCGACCTTCACCAGCCAGTTTGCATCCCTGCCAAACTCCGCCTCGGACTACCACCTGCAGTTCTTGCCCCCTCGCGAGGTCATGCCCCAGAGTGACGAACCCAGCCTCCCCGTTAGGATGCAATTGCAGCATCTTCACCGGATCACCTAGGTAAAAGTGGAAAATTTCAGTGCCAGGAAGCCGATGAAGCGTAGAGAACGTTTCCGGTGTGATCAGGTAATAGATTGCGGTGCCAATTGCCCTCGCGCCGTGCACACCTACGGGCAGGCATGCGAGAGGCGCGATCCAGCGCGAGCGATAGGTTTCGCGGAAAAATCCACCTTCCATCTCCAGCGGAGTCAGATGCAGCAACTGTTTCACGTCCTCGGCGGTCATAGCGAGTCAACATATCACCTCGTCTCAGCCGCACCGGGGTGTCCGCGAGTGGACAAGAATCCGTGTCTCCGGACGCCCCGATTTTTACACTATGTTCATCTTCCGCCGCAGGTACTTATACCTCAGTAACTTGCGCCTGGTGCCCGTTTGGCAACGGAAGTGTACTGATGTTTCGTGTTAGGTTGACGGACGCAACAAGCTGAAAAAAAACAACTAACGAATTTCGGACTCTCCCGTCTTACGAATATCGAGGAGGCAGTATGGAGCGCAGATATCTGGTAGCGACCTTGGCTTTGGCAGCGACCTTCGCCGTCTTCTCCCAGGGATTGAACTCAGGCTACCTTACTAAGGTGCCCCGCTCCCGCGCCGAGCTCATGGCTGACGTCACCTGCGCAAAGCATTACGTGGCGGAACAGCTGGTTGCCAGGTTAGAGCCGCTGCTCGATCGCACTACTCCCGAGCAAGCGCAAATGGTCGCCGAGCTGAATTTGCCCGAGGTCGTGCGGGTGGAACGGAGCGATGCACAGTCGCAAGTGATGCTCGCTCAGCAGCACGTCGCCGAGCAGAAATGTGCTGCAGCGATGCGCATTCAACGTCAAGCCATGCGCATACAGGCACGGGCGATGGCCATTCGCATCCGCAATGCTGAGCAGGCACAGCGAATTCAGGAGCTCGCGGTAGTGCGGGCAGAGCAGCTAAGTGAGCGGGCCCAGGAGATCAACCTGACCGCCACGATGCGCGCCCAGGAACTGACTTCGAAATCGATGGCGCGTGCGCAGTGCGCGCTCGATCAATCACGTGCCAAACTGAATCGTTGGCAGGCGCAGGGTACGCCAATTCACATCAGCTTCCAAACGCCTGCACCTCCGAAAATCAACATCGTTCTACCCGCAGTACCGCAGCCGCCGGCTCCGGCAAGTTTCTAAAGCCCGGCCAGACTAACTAAACGCCGTCAGTCCTTCGGAACCTATCTCGCGAGGATGTGACGGCGTTTTTGCTGCCCCAGGTGCTACACTCCCCTCGGTCATTTTTCTGCATTCAAACAGGTGAATATGGACACGAGCATCATCGTAGCTGCCGTGCGCCAATCGGCGGCCCGCTATTCCGACAAAGCAGCCCTTATCGCCGGCGAACAGCAGGTCAGCTACCAGGAGCTCATACGGCGCGCGCAGTCTGCGGCAGCTTTGATTTCGCAGCAGGCGACGGACGAGCGTGTCGGAATCCTTCTCCCTAATTCTCTGCACTTCGCTCCGTACTTCTTGGGCGCGCTGTGGGCAGGGAAAACTGTGGCTGTTCTGCCAACGCTTGCTCCGGCCCCGCTGCTCAAGTTCATGTTTGCCGAAGCGAAGCTGACGACAGTGTTTACCTCCTCCGATCTTGCGCCGCGCCTGGCTGAAGCCGGCGTACCTCATGCCTTGATCGATGACAGCTACCCTTCCGCTTCCGGCTTCGAGCAGAAGCCAAGAACTGACAAAGCAGCAGTGCTGATTTATACGTCGGGAACCACCGGCAGGCCAAAGACTGTGGCGCTGAGCGAAAACAACATCGTGTCCAATATCGAAGGCTGCTGCGCGGCCACCGGCTTCAACGACCAACAGGTGATGCTCGCCGTCTTGCCGCTGTTTCACGCTTACGGTCTGACAGTGACCATGTTGCTGCCCCTCATTACCGGCTCTACCGTAGTCATCAGTGAACGGTTCGTACCCCGAACTGTGTTGACGACCATTGAACGCCACCGAGTCACCTGCATTGTTGCCGTTCCCAGTCAGTATCGCGTCCTGGCCGTGGATTCAACCGAGTGCGACGCCGGTTCCTTGTGGCTTTGCATCGCCGGCGCCGAGCGCCTGCCCGATACCGTCGAACGCGAATTCACGGACCGGTTCGGCCTCCCGATCCTTCCGGGATACGGGGCGACCGAATTGGCTCCCGTCGTGTCCCTCAATATTCCTGAGACCAATCGACCGGCGAGCGTAGGTAAGCCCATGCCAGGAGTAACCGTGACCATCCGGCGCGATGACGGCGCCTTGTGTTCAATCGGAGAAATCGGCGAGGTTTGCGTCGCCGGGCCGAACGTCATGCTCGGCTACCTCAACGATCCCGAAGCGACCGCAAAAAAGATTCGCGACGGAGTCCTGTACACGGGTGACAAAGGCTTTCTCGATGCGGACGGTTATCTCTACATCTCCGGACGTGCTGATGAAATGGTCAAAGTCGCGGGCGAGAAAATTTATCCGGTCGAGGTCGAGAATGCCATCGAGCGCATTGATGGAGTCGAAGAAGTCGCTGTGGTTGCCCTCTCCGATGCCAAACACGGCACACGCCTGCACGCCTTCGTACAGCGCAAACTTGGGGCCCAACTCGACGAAAGTATGTTGCGTACTGCCTGTCGCGAGGTCTTGGAGCCGTACAAGATTCCGCGCACCTTCACCTTCGTCGACAGCCTGCCGCGGACCATAACCGGAAAGACGGATAAGCGTAGCCTGGCCAGTTCGGCGCCCGACTAGACGACTTCTGCTTATCTGGTTGACTCTGCAGACCCCAATGGGTGGCGTGGAAAGGTGTCGGGGACGCCATTTCCCAGAGCGGGTGCGGGTGTTTTGGCTGGCCTGGATCCTTCCGGAGCTCAGGACAGAGTAGGGGGCCACCCAAAGCCCGGCGTGCCGCGATAAGGACGCAGTAGGAACCCGAAAGCTAGGCAACGAAGGCCAAAGCTATGGGGAAATTCCCGACGAGCTGTGCCGCAGCAAGTCTGACATTCACCGTGTGTGCATGACCCTGGGCTGTTCTCCTCCTGGCAGTAAGCTAACCGCAGCAACGGCCCTTGGGGTGTTTACTCAATGCGGCGCAGCACGGCCGCAAGTCCCAGTACAGCGCTGCCCAGCAGCAGCAGCGAGGACGGCTCAGGCACGATCGTTACCCCGGAGATGCCAGAGATTCGCGGTTGCTTGAGGTCTTGAAAGCCCGACGCCGAATCGATCGTCACACTGGAGATCGTTTGCCCGTTGATCGTCCTTATGGTCAGGAAGTTGTCGCCGTTTGTGTCTCCGTACGTGAAAGTAAATGTTCCATCATTCGTAACAGCCGTGACCACCAGGTCGTTGGCGCTTGCTGGCTTGAACGGATTGAAGATGAGATCCAGGAAGGTATGCCCAGGCACCGTCACCGTGACGTTGTTGATGAGTCCATCCATCGCATCGACGTCCGACTGTCCGCCGCTCGCTATCAATGTGTCCGTTGTGGACGAAAACTGAACCAACGTATTGCTTTGATTGGTAAATCCGTCGACCGTCGTGCCCATTTGAGCGGTCTGGAAGAGTATGTTCTCCTCGTCGGGTTGGGGGTGGTTACCTGTTGCGAAAATAGCATCGCCGTATGCTGATGCAATTAGAACCAACGTTGCCAGGGCAATTCCTGGCATTCTCGCTCTCATGAGATCCTCCTATACATTGAGCGAGATCTTCCATTGAACAGTGCCCTTCCAGCAATCGCCCGTATGGGTGCGCCTGAACCTAGTAACCCGTTTGCGCTACATGACCGGTCTTCGGCAAGTTTTCGACCACTGACTAGAACCGAAGCTAAGGGCAACACTGTCCGTCGGATAGGCGTGGCTCGTAATTGCGGTCACGGCGAGTGCAGGGCGATAAACAGCGCCCGAGCGGTGGCTTGCGGAACGCAAACCACCGCGACCGCCGTCTATGGGAATGACCCAAAGTAAAACCATTCCGCTCAATGTAACGTACTAGCTAGAATTTTGCCGATGATTCCCGATCGGGTCGAGACATTCATCTTCGTCATGATGAGCCGAACGAATGACTTCACAGTATTGGGGCTGAGGTTCATCGCCGCAGCAATTTCCTTGGTCGTCATCCCTTCAAGAAGGAGTTCAACCGTCTCGCACTCCCGCTGTGAGAGACGAAACTTGTTCCGCGCCCGCCGTTTCAGAGACAGCGCGGTTGACGACTGCCGCTGCAGGACTAAGACAGTCGCGGCGCCCTCTTCTCCCGCACTTACGTCCGCGGAACGGAGGTCCATAGCATGGCAAATATACGTGCGCTGCCCCGATTTAAATTCGCCGACAAACTGGAGAGTATCGGTTGAACGCTTGGACGCGAGCGTGACACGAACACGCTTGGCAAGAAACCGTTGGATATGTTCGATTTGCTCGGGTTTCGTGGGGAACCCCAAGATTCGGACGGCTTCCCAGTTGTACGCAACAGCACCCATTGACTCGGTCAACAGAAGAACGCCCGGAGTGCTGACTTCCGAATGAACAGGTACCTTTTTGGATTGATCTCCCCTGGACATTGCCGGTTTCAAACAGATCCAAGGGTCACGAGAGACAAGAAAATGCCCGCCGCTTTTAGATTTGCGAACTTCATGTGTGAACCCTAAGTTGATCGACTATTTCTGACCGCAAGAAGTGCACGACGGAAGCCACTCTTCGATATAGCAGAAACTGAGTAAAACATTGATGTCTGGAAGTTTAAATCGCGGAAGTCAGTGGAACCTGGCTCTCGGGTTGTGAAGTTTCTTGCAATGTTACTGAGCAGTAATTTTCCGTGGTGGGCATGACGGTGTTGTAATTCCACTCGTAGTGTCACACTAAAGTGCCGACCATATCTTGGCACCTCGAACTAGGCGTTTTATGCTGGTTGACTCAGCAAACCCCAACAGGTTGCGATTGAGATCCTTTGCTCTGCGAATCTGCTCGTACTCGGTTGATTCCCGACCAGTTCTGAGGCCAAGGAGAGTCTGAAAGGCGGCCGCGGGTGTCTTTCGGCGGTTGTGCCGGAAGACGAATTCGTTGAGGTAGACCTGGAATTGAGCTTTACTCACTCCGTGGTAGAGTGCCGATCAGCCATTGCTGGAGATTTCCAATCGCGCGATCGGCAAGTGGGACAGCCGACTTCGCGCCTTTACCGAGTGCGGATCGCAGCGGTTGAGTGTGGGCGATATGTTTGAACCCAGCTTGCGGGAGGCCTTCGAAGCACTTTAGGCCATCGGTGTAGGCGGTCGAACCGGGAGATATGTTCCGGTAGAGGAAGGGAACGATGGTCTTGCCCTTGAAATCTGGAATACTTTAATTCGGACGCGGCCTGAGCCCTGCCACGTCTCTCCACTGCATCCAGAACCAGCGCTGCCCGTCCCCTTGAACTGTCGGCTTCCGCGAAGGCCGGCCTGCTCGCTGCCAACCCACGTTCATCAACTTCTACCTCGTCCTGCAGCGGTTCCCGAGCTGCATTCACCATCGCCCGGCGCAGCTTATGAAGCAACATCCAAGCGGTCTCGTAACAGGACAGGCCGAGTTGCCGCTGCAGTAGCGAGGCAGAAACCCCGTGCTTGTCCGTGGTCATCAGACAGGCGGATCAGAACGAGTGGGTCGGCGGGATCTTGGTACGGTGAAGAACCGTCCCGGCTGTCAACGAGACTTGGTAACGGCAACTGGCACACTGCCACCGCCGTTGATTCACCAGGTCATAAGCTCGCCGATTTCCTTCACCGCGGACAGGTGAAGCCCTCCGGCCGACGGCAGGTCGCAAGGTACTGTTCGCACGCTTCCTCGGGGAAATGGCGGCCTATACACTTTTCACACTACCCGGGGTCTGCTGAGGCAACCAGATAAGCAGAAGACGACTAGCCTCGCATCAGGGCCTGGCTTCAGCCGTGCCGCAACATCGAGAAAGAACTGGGCTTTAGCCAAGAGTGATCTTCGGGCGTTGGGGGAACCTCCTCTCTAGCGCATCGCCTTGCCAACAACTCGTTAGAGCTGCCCGTTTCCGCACACTGTGCCCCGACTCCGGACGACGGGCCGCGGTCGACAGCGACTCAACTTCGCGAAAACCTAATCGGAATCAATGGCTTGAATCACAGCCGCATTGGAGCCCGGTTTGCTCTACAGCAAGCGGTACTTCTGCGCTTTCGGGGGATGCTATGGCTAATCTGGAACGGACAAGACAGGTGATTTCCGGACAGTTTGGTACGGAAGAGCTGCAACACAAGCTGGCGGAAGGCTGGAAGCCTATTGCCATCGAATGGGAACGAACGATTGCAGCCGAAGCCGCTCCTGCCACAACGGCCGCCCCTGAAGTTCCGTTTGGCCTGCGTGTTTCGGGCGATTGCGCCCACCTTGAAGACAACCCGCATGAGCGCGAAGTGCTCTTCCAGATCATGGAGCTGACCATCCAAGACGGTCCTTACTCCGGCATCGCCGAAGAACTGAACCGCCGCGGCTTCCGTACCCGCGACGGCAACCGCTGGACGCCGGTTTCGGTTTTTCAGATGTTACCCCGGCTCATCGAAGCCGGACCAGGGATCTTAAATAGCGAGGAGTGGCGGCACCGGCGTCAGAAATTGAGGGCGGGCACTCCGTAGATCGAGCCCGATCACGGAGCTTGTTCGCGGGTGGCGCGGTACTCAGATCCTTGCCAAAACCGCTGCCACTACCCGATCGCAGCGGGTCGCAGGAAAAGTGAACAGCTCGCGCGCACAGACTCCCGACCGCCTGTAAAGAGCGCGCCTGACCAGGGCACGCGCCCGATGCAACCTTACCTTCACTGCCTCTTCCGAAATTTCAAGTACACTGGCAGCTTCGGCCGTCGACATCTCCTCTACATCGCGCACCATCATGACCGACCGATATTTGGGTGGCAGCGACAGGATGGCGGCCTCGAGAGCGACCCGCAACTCCCGGTTCGCCGCGTCTCGTTCAGGATTGTCGGTGGAAGCCAGAGTCAATTTCATATCCGTAAGAACATCGTCGTCGAGGCTCGTGTGTCGTTTGAGCCGCTCCAAACGTGCGAATGCTTCGTGCATAGCGATTCGAGTGAGCCAGGTGACGAACGTCGATCGTCCCTCGAACTGCCCCAGGTGCTGGTAAGCGCGAACGTACGCATCCTGCATCACGTCTTCCGCCTCACCATCGTCGTCGAGAATACCGCGCACAATTCGATAGATACGCTGATTGTGGCGGCGCATCAGGATTTCGAAGAGTGCTGCCTCGCCGGCGAGGACTCGCCCGACAACTTCTTCGTCGGACCAGGCCTGCACTTCGGGATTGATGACCGGATTTCCCGCGCTCATATTCGTGCTGCCTAAGTGAGTGCTGCAGGCGCAGGTTGGTTACAAAAATCCAGCTGTAACCTGGCTGGGCCGTTCCCGCTCTTTTGTGTGGAGGTCAATACGATGGATCACAGACTCGATCGCGCATGGTGGGTACTTCGGATAGGGCTGGGCGTCGGCCCGATCCTGGCCGGGTTGGACAAGTTCTTCAACTTGCTCACCAACTGGCAGATGTACCTGAACCCGCTTGCCCCCAGATTACTGCACATTCAACCCGCCACTTTCATGTACTTGGTAGGAATTGTGGAGATACTGGTCGGAATTGCGGTGCTGACCCGATACACGCGCTATGCCGCATACATTGTAATGTTGTGGTTGTGGTGCATCGCCGCCAATCTTGTCACCCAATGGACATTCCTCGATATTGCTGTGCGCGATCTGGAAATCTCGCTGGCGGCATTCACCCTGGCCGTATTGTCAGAAGTCCGGGAGGCGGCAGTCGAAGGCCCGGCTCACGATTCTGATATCAGAATCACCCGCCAGTCGGCTGCCTGACTGAAATAAGAACCAAGGAACTCGAATAAGCGCCGTTGCTCGCGTTCTTCTGTAACCAAATTGCGGAATGGCACTCAATCGATACGGGGATATGTTCCGGCCCGTGGGATTCGCGACTGACGGGGTCATAGAGCATTTCGTATTACACTTTACACTCAAAGAGGAGGTTCTCATGAAGAGGATGGTTATGCTGGCGGTGATGTTGTGCTTCGTTGGACTGAGCGCCTGGGCGGCGCCCAACAGCCAGAGCTTGAGCGGATGGATCAGCGACTCCAAGTGCGGCGCCAAGGGCGCCAACGCAGGACACGCAGCTTGCGCTAAGAAATGCGTTGACGCGGGCGAGAAACCGGTTCTGGTGAACGACAAGGATCAGAAGGTAGTCCCAATCGAAAACCCCGATGCAGTCTCGGGACAGGTTGGCCAGCACGTTCAAGTGAGTGGAACGATGACGGCGAGCGGCTCACTGCACGTCGATAAAGTGCAGGCGCAATAGCCTTCGTTCAGCAGGCGGCGCCCTTACGTGACGCCGCCTGCATCTTGAGCCGTTCCGTGTCGGCGGTGCGAAGTTATGGGCCTACCTTTACGCAAGTGGCGGTGTGGTTGTCATATTCCAGTTGCAGATCATAGAAGTGTCCATTCCACATCTGGTTAGCCAGTCCACCATCCCAATCCGCAGTACCGAACTTCCATGCGCAGAGATCGCCAATCTCCTCCCCGTTCAACGAATCCCACCAGGCATTGAGTTCGGGGTCAGTCGTGGCTTCGGTGACCTCATGGCTAGTGATGTTTACGAGGGCGTCGGAAGGAATGTCGCCGTTGGGGGAGTGCTGGCCCACCGGAGCGTCGTAACAATAAGCGGGGTTCGCGTACGGCATGTTGGCATAGATCGTCGGGTTGGTCGTGCTGCCAAAATACCCATGGTACGCGCAGTACTGGGTGTAGGCGCACGATGCCGACGTACTGTCAAAACAGGAACCCTCGCCCGTGGAAGTGAATACGATAAATATCTTGTTGAAGCCGGGCGTCCAGCCATGGGCGGTCATAACTTTCCGGATTTCCGCCTGGAGCTGCGCGTCCGTGATGCAGTTGCCCGGAGTATCGCTATCGCTGCAGGCGCTGGCGGGATAGGGATTGGTGTCCACCGCCGATGCCACTAAAGCGCCGATGCCGGCGAAGTAGACGGGGTGGCCGCTGGTGGTGCTGTAGTACTGAGTACTGTTGTTGGCTATGCCGTGATAGGGATAATCGGCGAGAAACTGCTTGGCAACAGACTCGTACTTGGCAGTTAGGCTGGTCGCGCCTCCGTTTTGCAGCTTCGCGGGCACCCAGAAGATCGCGTATGCATTAACTCCGCTCATGATAGGGCCGCCATGATACGTCAACACACCTGCAGGCGGCAGCAAACCCGATTGTGCGTGGAGTTGGCGATTGAGTTCGGGCGTGAGGTGAATATGGGCCGCGCCCGTCTCGCCGGTCACCACGTAAGGCGATCCAACGACATCTTGGGCAGCCAGCACTGTCTGGAGCGAGACCGCGGTTAGCGCGGCCACCAAGGCAAAGAATGTACACCGAACCGGTCGAAGGCTCTTCATCGTAGAAACTCCTGCTGAATGGAAATTTAAGGGACCCTGAGATACGCGGTATCAATTGCACGTATCCTGCCGCCACTCCTGACCGACGGCGCGGCATCGGGAATGCGCGACAGGCGAAGAAAGTAAAGAAGTTAGAAGCCCCCACAAAGCCTTAGATCTTCAGGGTTTCGCAACTGACTATCTAACAGGATAGTCCGCGCTAATCTTTCGGTTCCGGTAGTTGATGAGTCGAATAGTTAGGCTCGTACTCGGTAGCTCGTAAGCGAGAGCCCCACTTGCTTCCGCAGGTCTGGATTGTTGGCTCGCGCGCACGCCCTCCCGAAAGAATTGCTCAGCTTTGGCCAGATCCCCGGGCGTTTGCTTGTTCCAGTAATAGCGTCCCTGAAGATAAGCCTTTCGCCGGCAAACGGACTGGCCTTTTTTCCCTCTGCTGTTACAACCTGGCGCATGTTTCGTAAGCTCGTGTCGCCATTTGCCCCTGTGATACGCCGCTGATAGACTCGTACGTTTGCTCCCAGCCCGTCTGGGCTTCCTGATTGGTTATGCCGAACTCATTCCCTAACATCGCAATCGTCAATGGAGCGCGCACGCCCATGGGCCGTTACTGCGGCAGGCTGCGCGACTTCACCGCCCAGGAACTCGCCGCCGTCGCGTCGGTCGAGGCCATGAAACGTTCGGCCGTCGAACCGGCCGAGATCGACCACTGCGTCATGGGCAATGCCCAGCAGACCTCGTCTGACGCGATTTACGGCGCTCGCCATGTGGCCCTGAAAGCCGGTGTCCCGATCGAAGTTCCCGCCGTGACCGTGAATCGTCTGTGCGGCTCGGGCATGCAATCAGTCGTGACCGCAGCGCAGATGATCCAGCTCGGCGAGTCGAAGTGTGTGCTCGCTGGCGGCATGGAAGCCATGTCTCAAGCCCCGCACGTCATTCGCGGCATGCGCTGGGGGGTCGGTTTCGGCGAAGGCAAGCTCGAAGACTCGCTCTTCGTCGCCCTCACCGACAGCTACTGCAACATGCCCATGGCCGTCACCGCCGAAACCTACGCCGGGCAGCAGGACATCACCCGCGAAATGCAGGATCAGTACGCCCTCTGCTCGCAGCAGCGCGCTGAGGCCGCCTACAAAGCCGGTCGCATCCAGGAAGAACTGACTCCCGTGCCCCTGCGTAATCGCAAAGGCGAGCCCACGGGCGAGATGTTCACCGAGGACGACCATCGGCGTCCCGAAACCACAATCGAGAGCCTCGCCAAGCTGAAGCCGTCGTTTGGTAAGAATGGCAGCGTTACCGCAGGCAATGCCAGCGGTATCGTGGACGGCGGTGCAGCCGTCATCGTGATGCCGCTCAACGACGCGCAGAAGCGCGGCCTCAATCCCCTCGCGCGCATCGTGAGTTGGGGCGTCGCGGGTGTCGAGCCAACCATCATGGGCTCAGGTCCGGTCCCGGCCAGCCGCATCGCGCTGAAGAAAGCCGGACTCACCCTCGACGACATCGACCTCATCGAGCTGAACGAAGCTTTCGCTGCACAGTGTCTCGCCGTAATGAAAGAACTCGGACTCGATCACGCCAGAACCAATGTCAACGGCGGAGCGATCGCCCTCGGCCATCCCCTGGGCGCAACCGGCACGCGCCTTTTGATTACGCTGGCCTACGAGTTGCGCCGTCGCAAGGCGCGCTACGGACTTTCAACTGCCTGCATCGGCGGCGGCCAAGGCATCGCAGTGATTATTGAGAACTTACAGCGATAAGGGCGGGTTCCGAAGTGTTTCTGTCAAGGCACGACTTTAGTCGTGTCGCGGCGATTCCCATAATAGCGATGAGCCGCGTAGCGGCGGCACGGCTTTCACAAAATCCAGACTTCGGGCACCAAACAAACCTCATGCTGCGCACCATCGCCGGAATCGTCGTCGGATACCTGATCTTCGCTGTCCCGGCGTTCCTGTTGTTTCGGCTGACGCACCATGACCCGCACGCGCCGGCGAGCCTGGGATTCGAAGTTTTCTCCGTCGTGTATGGCGTGTTGTTCGCTCTGCTCGGCGGATACCTGGGCACCGTGATCAGCCGGAAGCTTTGGGTTCCACTCACCATTTCGGCCATCATGGTAGCAGGTGCAGTGACGTCGATGATCTCAACCGGATTCTCATGGTCACCGATTGCGGCGCTGATATGCATGGTTCCGGCGGCGGTGGTTGGCGGCTGGCTTCGCTCAAGACGGCAGTGATCCGACAATGACGCAGATATCAATCTATGACCAATGACGAACTTCTGTACGAGATTGTCGAAAAACAGTGGCTGCCTGGAACAGCTACGACAGTGTGGCCTGGGCCGTACTGTTTGCCAAGGATGCCGAATTTATTCACATACTGGGTGGGTACTTTCAAGGGCGCGAGGCGATTGAGCGCGGCCACCGTACCATTTTCGATACCATCTACAAGGGCAGCCAGAACAAGTTCAAAGTGGAAAAGGCGCTTGGAGCGTCCGGATGTGTCCCACCTTCGTGGCGGAGAGAGGTCCGGACGGACATTGGCCGATCGCATTCTTTCAGAACACGCTTGTTACCGCCGCCGGGTGTCGGGCCGCCGGATAAGCTGGTCGAGGCGCATCCCTACAAGGGCGATACGCCAGTGAATTGATTCGTGGGTGGAAGCGCTACGGGGGAAGCGTGGTGGGTGGAAGCGCCGGGCTTTAGAGTCTGTGTGAGAACTCGGCTTTCGAAAAGGCGGCGTGGAGAATACTTTCGCTATCGCGGCAAAAAGCAGCCGCGCAGCGGGGGAATCTGTGTTAGCCGTGGGCGTAAGCCCCGGGAAAGTGGGAAAAGTCGTCGAGCCGCAGTAGCGGCGACACGGTTCTCACACAGACTCTGAAAGCTAGTTGCTAATGGCTAATTACGAGGCACTCATGGAAATCAAAAAAGTTGGCGTCTTAGGTTGTGGTCTGATGGGGTCCGGCATCGCGCAAGTCGCGGCCACTGCCGGCTTCGACGTAGTTGTGCTCGAGCAGGAACAGAAATTCCTCGACAAGGGCTTCGCCGGAATCGAGAAGTCGTTGTCGCGACTGGTGGAGCGCGGCCTTGAGAAAGGCGGTATCACCGCCGACCAGAAAAAAGCAGCGCAGGTGCGGCTGAAGGGCACCACCAACATGCAGGACCTCGCCGACTGCGACATCGTCATCGAGGCCATCATCGAGAACGTGCCCGAGAAGCGCAAGACTTACGCGCAGTTCGACGCCATCGTTAAGAAAGATGCCATCTTCGCGACCAACACTTCTTCCATCTGCGTGGCCGAGCTCATGACCGCGACCAAACGTCCCGAACGCTTCGTTGGCCTGCACTTCTTTAATCCCGTTCCGATGATGAAGCTGGTCGAAGTGGTAAAGACAATCGCGACCGCGCCCGAAGTCTTCGATACCGCCGTCGACTTCGGCAAAAAGCTGGGCAAGGTTCCGGTGCGCACGGTCGATAAGCCGGGATTCATCGTCAACCGCCTGCTGGTGCCCTACCTGCTCGATGCCATCCGCGCATACGAAGAGGGCGTGGGCTCCATCGCCGACATCGACGAGTCCATGAAGCTGGGCTGCGGCTACCCCATGGGGCCGTTTACGCTGCTCGACTTCGTCGGCCTCGACACCACCTACTACATCACGCATGTCATGTACGACGAATTCAAGGAGCGCCGTTTCGCCGCGCCTCCGCTGCTGAAGCGGCTGGTGCTGGCCGGCTGGTACGGCCGCAAAACGGGTAAAGGCTTTTACGATTACACCGACCCGAACAATCCGGTGCCGGGAAGGTTTGTGTAGAAATTTTTCGGAGATCGGATCAAGAGGAGAGCTTGCCTTTGGCCAGTGACGTCGACAGGAAGTGGGATAATTTTCTCGACCCGGTCGTTCTTCGTCCGAACCTAATCACTGCTTCGATATACATCGCGGGGTTCGAGCTCTCGAAAAATACCCTGGTTGAGCGAATTAAGAGTTTTACACAACAGGGCTTGATGAGAAGGGACCGCGGATCGAAGGAGCTCGGCATTTGCGTTTAGATGGTCCAGCAAGAACGACACGTTACGATGCTCTGATGTCGATCCGAAAACCTTGTGCAGTACTCAGCCGCGGCTCATAGGAACATTCAATATGACGGACTTTCAAAATATTCGTCTCGAAGTCAAAAACCACATTGCCTACATCACCATCGACCGCCCCAAGGTGCTCAATGCCCTCAACATGGCCACCATGGACGAGCTGCGCCAGGCCTTCGCCTCAGTGAAGGACGACGCCGAAGTGCGCGTGGTCATCCTCACCGGAGCGGGCGAGAAGGCTTTCGTCGCCGGCGCCGACATCAGCGAACTGGCGCAGCAGTCGCCCATCTCGGCCAAGGAGTACACCCACCGCGGCCAGGCCATCATCGATTCCATCGAGAACCTGGGCAAGCCGGTCGTCGCCTGCATCAACGGCTTCGCGCTCGGCGGAGGCTGCGAGCTGGCGCTGGCCTGCACCATGCGCCTCGCCAGCGAAAACGCCAAGCTCGGTCAGCCCGAGGTCAAGCTCGGCCTGATCCCCGGCTACGGCGGCACCCAGCGGCTGTCGAGATTGGTGGGCAAGGGGGTGGCGCAGCAGCTCGTGCTGACGGGCGAGATGATCACCGCCGCCGAGGCCGTGCGCATCGGCCTGGTGAACGAAATGGTGCCTGCCGCCGAACTCATCCCGCGCGCCGAAGCCATCGCGGCCAAGATCATCGCCAACGCTCCGCTGGCCGTACAGTACGCCATGGAAGCGGTGAACCACGGCCTCGACATGACCCTCGCCGAAGGCCTGTACCTCGAAGCGACGTTGTTCGCCGTCTGCTGCACGACGGAAGACAAGAACGAAGGCACGCGCGCGTTCCTGGAGAAGCGGGCGGCGCAGTTCAAGGGCAGATAGTGGATAGGGGTTAGTGGCTAGTGGCTGGAAAAAACATGCATGGCGGGGATTCTCGCAGCTCTCACAAAAAGGCTTTCAGCCCGTCCTTATTCCGTCTACCGTCCCTGCCCGGGACTGTTATCGTCAAAACGACCTCTCATGAAAATTAGCAGTCGGTCACGGTTAAGCATCACAATCCTGTTCGCCATGATTGCGGTTGGTACCGTCATCGCGCAATCTCCTGCACCACCTCAAAAGACCGGATGGCCTGCGTTTCCAACTCGCGATCCCCACACTGTGGGATACGTTTCCGCCAAGGAATTGCCCGACGGTGAAGTCGCTCCCGCGAATGCGGATGGCAATTTCATCATCGGGTCTACGCACCCGGCTGCTCCTGAACTATCCGCACCAGACGCGACGCTCCAGGGACGCGTCATCGAGTTCACCATGGACTCCGCCGACAGCAAGATTTATCCGGGCATTGCGCGTGAACCCAACACCTTCGGAACTCCCGATCCCACAGACCCAGCCAAACTCGTCGTAACTACTAGCCATCCCGCTCCGTACACGCGCCATGTGTTCGTCTACGTCCCCAGGCAGTACGTGCCCGGCAGCATCGCACCTTTCATCGTCGGAGCCGACGGCCCCGACCGCTTGCTCTTCTCCGCGCTCGACAAACTCATCGCCGAGCAAAAGGTACCGGTGATGGTTGCCATCTCCATCGGCAACGGTGGCGGCGATGCGCAGGGAAGTGAACGCGGCCTTGAGTACGACACCATGTCACGCCGCTTATGCCGAGTTCGTCGAGAAGGAAGTGCTTGCTGCTAGTCGAAGCCAAGGCCAATGTGAAGCTCACGAAAGACCCCGACGGCCGCGCGACCATGGGCAACAGTTCAGGAGGCTCCTGCGCCTTGATCATGGCCTGGTATCACCCCGAGCGCTATCATCGGGTCCTTACCTATTCTGGAACCTTCATCAATCAGCAGTGGCCTCACAATCCAAAGTCTCCTCACGGCGCCTGGGAGTTCCACGAGCATCTGATTCCCGAGAGTCCAGCCAAGCCGATTCGAATCTGGATGGAAGTTGGCGACCGCGATCTTTTCAATCCAAACGTCATGCGCGACAACATGCACGATTGGGTCTTAGCGAATGAACGAATGGCGAGCGTGCTGGCCGACAAGGGCTATCACTACCAGTTCGTCTTCGCCCGCAACGCCGTGCACGTCGATCGCGCCGTCCGAGAGCAGACGTTGTCCGAGGCGCTGGAGTACGTCTGGCAGGGCTACCGATCTTCGGATCCTCAGCATTGAGCGTGCGCCCGCTGCCCCCGAGCCGGTCCTGAGTGGTCGAAGGGTTCACCTTTCTTTTGGACGTACCTGTCCGGCAGACCCATAGGTCGGCGGCCGATGTGGCGCGGAATGAGGGTAAGCGGTAAGTAGCGTGCATATGCGGCGTGACGGTTCTTCGAGATTGCGCTGGTTAAGCTAAACCAAGCCCGGTAGCTCCTCAGGCGGAATCAGCAGACGGATGGAGCGAGCCTGGCCCGGTGTGCGCTCGATAAAGCCATGAGTTTCGAGCGTCAAGATCATCTGGTGCACGGAAGGTGGAGAGACTCGAAAGTACTGTTGCATGTCGGACTCCGAAGGTGGGCGCCCGTGGATTTTGCCGTAGTAGTAAATGAAGGCCAGGTACTGGCCTTGCCTGTCGGTATAAAGTTTCTTCATCGCCGGTTAAGACTGGGTGGCGGATTGGCGGCTTGCCAGCGGTCCGGACCTAGCCCTCAATCTACAATGGACTCCTATGATCCGTAACATTATTGTTCCCCGCGTGCTGGGACGGACGCCGGAGGAACTGCAGCCGGCAATTGAGCTGTTCCGCGCGCTTGGGGCCGTGCCGGTCCACGAGTGCGACGACGGAAGCGCACATGGATACCAACTCGAGGCACCACGGGGGGCCGTCGAGTTCCTCGCAGCCGCGAGCGCTCCACTTTCCGATCTGGCCATCGAGGTGTCCGACGCCGATGCCGCGTGGGAGATCGTCCGCAAGCGCGGCGTCAAAGTTCTGCGTGAGATCGCTGACGCTCCCGATCGCTCACGCTTTTTTGCAATCGAAGTCAGCGGGATGAAGGTCACATTCGTTCAGTACGCAAAGTCCGACGAGCACAACGACGGCATCGAAGGCTCGTTGCAGGCGCAGGGTAAACGCTTTGCCGTTGTCGTGGCACGCTTCAACTCATTCATCACCAACCGCCTGCTCGATGGCGCTCTGCTGGCACTGCGGCAGTCGGGGGTGGCGAAAGATGACATCACCATCGTCCGCGTGCCGGGTTCGTTTGAGATTCCTTCCGCTTCGCGGCAACTGGCGGAGAGCGGCAAGTACGACGCTATCGTTTGCATCGGGTGCCTTCTGCGCGGCGACACGCTGCACTATGACGTCATCGCTAACGAAGTTACGCGCGGCGTTGGACAGTCGGCGCAAGAAACGGGCGTGCCGCACGCATTCGGGGTGCTCACCTGCGACACCCTGGAGCAGGCCATTGATCGCGCCGGCCTCAAAGCCGGCAACAAAGGATACGAGGCAGGATTGGCGGCGGTAGAAATGGCATCGCTGCGCCATAAAGTGGCCGAGCACACGACGAGCGCTACGGCGGGGAAGCAATGAGCAAGTCCGGTACGCGCCGCAAGTCCCGTGAACTCGCCCTCCAGATGCTCTTTCAGTTGGACATGGGCAAGCAGAGCACCGACGATGTACGCAAGACGTTCTGGAACGAGCGTCGCGACCTCGACGGAAAAGTCCGTGGCTTTGCCGACGATCTGTTCCGCGTCGCTTCGGAACGGACAGAAGAGATTGATCAGATCGTTGAGCGCAATGCCGAGCACTGGCGCATGGACCGCATGGCCGCGGTCGACCGCAACGTGCTGCGCTGCGGCGTGGCCGAATTCCTAGGATTCCCCGAGACACCCAAGCCAGTCGTCATCAACGAGGCACTCGAAATCGCGAGACGCTATTCCACTCCCGAGTCAGTACAGTTCATCAACGGCGTGCTGGACAGCGTAGCCAAAGAACTCGATGCGGCGGAAGCGGAATAAGTTCATCACCATGGAGGACACGGAGAAGCACTCCGGTTCTTCGTAGTGAATTCGTTGTATTCCCTAGAACAGATTTATTTCGGCAGCACCAGGACGAGATTGGGAGCGACGACGTTTCCGGTACCGTCCTTGAGTCCTGGTGAGATTTGCGCGCTGTCGGTGTGGCTGGCGACGTCGAGTGCGTGCACGTTGGTGTCGGTGCCGCCGACGTAAACCTTCGTCCCGTCGATCGTGATGCCGCCGGTCAAAGGCTGAGCGCTATTGGTTAAAGGAATGGAGAAGGGCGTGAGACTTGTCAGATCAAACGCGATTACCGAGGTGAGATCGGAAAGAATCCAGGCACTTCCGCTATTCGTGGCAACGAACAGTTGTCGCGGGGTGAAGTTGCCAACACCCAGGTTGTACATGATTGCAGTGTTGGTCGGCGCAGGCGGACATCCCTGTCCGATCGGTCCCGTAGTCACAACGTCGATGGCCGGCGAATCTACCACGACTGCGCCACTTCCGTTGGGAACATGTGCAACGAGTGTCGGATTGGTTCCGGCGAGCGTCTGCCACTGCCTCTGGTTACAGGTTGTCTGAACCTCGATAGCCCCCTGCGCTGAGCCGGTGACGTAGGTCATTCCGCCCTGAGCGCTCAGGTCGACCGAATTGGGTGCGAAGGCCAGCGCGGACGAGGTGGAAGAAGGCGTGACGGTGTCGTAATAGATCTGCTGGCCGGAGAGGAACGAAACCGAGTGTCCATCCGGAGCGAATGCAGCGGCGGTCGCGACCAGTTGATGTGTCAGCGAGCTGGTCGAACTGCTGGTGTTGTACAGATAGGAGAATCCGGTTGCACTGTCGGTAAGGAACAGGTATGCCCCATCCGGCGAAATAGCAAGGATCGTGCCGGTGGCAGTGGTCGCTACGGTTACTGTGGCCGCCACCACATCGAGGGTCATGACGCCGGAACCCGAGCCCAGATAAACTTTCGCCCCCGCGGAATCGGCCACGATTGAGGTGGGCAGGAATGGCAAAGTGATCGCGGTTCCGGCCGTGTTGTTGGAAGTCTGAATAGGAACCAAGGTCAGCGAGTTCGTGCTCGCGGCATAAACCGTGGTCGAAGTCCCGCCTGAAACATTTAACGTCACAAGATTCTGGGAGTACTGCGGTCCGACATTGCGATTGCAGCTGGGCGTGCTGCAGCTGGCAATGATGGTAGTGGTACCCCCGGTAAGGGCAGAAGCGGTTTCGCCGTTGGGCGGAGCGGTTGTGGTAGTGCTGCTCGTCGCTGCCAGGGAGGCGACTGCCCCCGGGACGGAATTCCAGGTCAGTACCGGAGCGATGCTGACACCGTTGCTATCGATGACATCCGCCACCAGCGCCTGCGTTGCGGTGGGAGCGAGATTGAATGTGGTGTTCGAACTGGCGGCATCATGCACCTGAATCGAAACGACCGGGCAGACCAGGGCAGGTTCAGGAACGCTGTTCAGTCCGGAAACCGCCGCATAAATGGTGGTGGCACCCGGGGCAGAAGCCGTCAGAACCCCGGTAGTGACATTGTTGCTCATCACCCCCAGGTCGGTGCTGCCGAACGTAATCGGGCCCACGGTCGAAGTGATGTCACAGGGTATGTTGGGCGAGCATCCCGGTGCGGTGGTGTTGTACACGGTTGCTAGATAGGTAGGTGTGGCGCCGATGCTGACGCAACCGCTGGGCGGGGTAACGAAGATGCGGTCCACCTGCAAGTGGGCGTACACGTTTGCCGAGCTGGAGACGTTGCCGGATTTCGCCGTGATCACAGCTTGTCCCACCGCAGCCTGGCCCGTGACCGCACTACAGGTTATGAAGTTCTGGTCCCAGAGGCCCGCACAGACAAATCCCGATGGGGTGACCGTCACCAGGCTCGTGCTGCTACTGGAATAGCTGACGTCGGCAACGACCGCATTGCCGGCGAAGTCCTTGGGGGCCGCGGTAAGCTGGGCCGTCTGGCCCGGGCTCAGGGAAAGATAACTCGGGCTCAAGGTCATCGAGGTGACCGGGTTGGTGCTGGTGCTGGAACCGCCGCAACTGACGATGAAACCTAAGCTGAAAACCGCAAAAAGAGCAGCTACGATTCGAGCCGCTGAAAACCCCCGCATGCACCCTCCCCGCCGGGTTGCCGTTTCCGGCGGATATAAAAAGGACAAAGACATGACTCCTGTAGAATTTTTCAGTTTAGAAGCTGACCCAAATTTCAGCAAGCACCGCTTTCACAAACGCCCCGACTGACGCGGTACTTCGCGGTACTGTAATCGGAAGTGATACCGAATTTCCAAACACCGCAGCGCGACAGTAGTTTTGAGCAGCAGAAGCAGTCAGTTCGAGTTTAATTTCCGCGCGCTCAGTTGACGGATAAAAGGGTCATTGCTACACTAAAAAGGTTCCGCGAGTTACACTTGGCCTGCCTGTAGTGTCCGGCTGTGCTGCAGTAATCCCAATCCTGTGATTGAGCAGGATTCCTCGCTGAAACGTGCCTGCGCTTCCACCGGAGCTTTCCGGTGGGTATGTGGGCCGAAGCAACGAAACGGAGTGCCCTCGTTCCAGAACTCCACTGTCCGGTGAAGTAACTGGCGTGGGGAGCGATCATGGTGCCACCGTCGCTTGCTTAACCTGAATGAAACGATTTTCCCCGATCGCCTGGGGAAGCATGGGCAGACCGGCCTTAACGGGTCTTAAGTTCAAGCCCAGAACGAAGCTGAATCTCTCGCGCTGCAAATGTGCGCCGGTATGGCTGCCGATTGCGGTGCGAAATTGCGGCCGAATGCCGCCGAGTTTATGCCTGCGGTTTGAGCCGCAAGCAATGCCGGTCCTGGACTGGCGAGAAGAACGAAGGAGCTGCAAAGAGTGCCTACATTTAATCAGCTGGTGCGCAAGGGACGGACGGCGCCGAAGTACAAGACGGCCAGCCCCGCCCTGCAGTCCTGCCCGCAGAAGCGCGGCGTGTGCACGCGCGTGTACACCCAGACGCCGAAAAAGCCGAACTCCGCGCTGCGCAAGGTTGCGCGCGTGCGTCTGACGAACGGCATTGAAGTTACGACCTACATTCCGGGTGTCGGCCACAACCTGCAGGAGCACTCGATTGTGCTGATCCGCGGCGGCCGTGTGAAGGACCTTCCGGGTGTTCGCTATCACGTGGTGCGCGGCACGCTGGATTCGGTGGGCGTGGCCAACCGCAAGCAGGGACGTTCGAAGTACGGCGCCAAGCGCCCGAAGGCTTAATAAAGCCCCACCGGACGCAAAAACGGCGTTCGTCGGGGCCCCGAAAGATTGAGGATTTATGCCGAGAAAAGGACACATTGCGAAGCGTGAGCCGCTGGCCGATCCGGTCTACCAGTCCACGCTGGTTAATAAGTTTGTGAACTCCATGATGTGGGACGGCAAGAAGTCGACGGCCCAGTCCATCTTCTACAACGCGATGAAAAAGCTTGGAGGAGAAGGGCGGCGACGAGGCCCTCAAGCTGTTCAAGAAGGCCGTGGAGAATGCCAAGCCGGTGCTGGAAGTGAAGACCCGCCGCGTAGGCGGCGCCAACTATCAGGTTCCGGTGGAAGTGAATGCCGACCGGCGCACGTCGCTGGCGATTCGCTGGATCCTGACCTACAGCCGCGGACGCGGTGAGAAGGGCATGATCGACAAGCTGGCGAACGAGCTGCTCGACGCGGCCAATGGCCGTGGCGCAGCGATCAAGAAGAAAGAAGACGTGCATCGCATGGCCGAGGCCAACAAGGCGTTTGCGCATTATCGGTGGTAGAGCGGTAAGAAGGATCTCTGGCTGAATAGGGGTCCTTCGACTCCGGCGCGCAAAGACGGCGCGCCTCCGCTCGGGATGACAAGCGAAGTTTTTAGATATGGCGGGGCTGGTGGCCCGCGCTACCAAGGTTCAAAGCGGACGAAGAGCCGCATAGCAGGAAACGGAAGGAATTGTGCCAAGACAGGTCCCATTAGAGCGCTGCAGAAATATCGGCATCATGGCGCACATCGATGCCGGTAAGACCACGACCACGGAGCGCATCCTGTTCTATACAGGACGGACGCACCGTATTGGCGAGGTCCATGACGGCACGGCGACGATGGACTGGATGGCGCAGGAGCAGGAGCGCGGCATCACGATTACGTCGGCCGCGACGACCTGTTTCTGGAAAGACATCCGCATCAACATTATCGATACGCCCGGCCACGTGGATTTCACGGCCGAGGTAGAGCGTTCGCTGCGCGTACTCGACGGCGCCTGTGCGGTGTTTGACGCGGTGCACGGGGTGGAACCGCAGTCGGAGACGGTGTGGCGCCAGGCCGATAAGTACGGCGTTCCGCGCATTTGCTTCATCAACAAGATCGACAAGGCGGGTGCCGACTTCGAACATGCAATCGATACCATCCGCAAGCGCCTGAATGCCAAGCCGGTCGCGATCCAGTTGCCGATTGGCCAGGAAGACAAGTTCAAAGGTGTCGTTGACCTGATGACCATGAAGGCTGTCATCTGGAAAGACGAGACCATGGGCGCGGAGTATGTGGTCGAGGAAATTCCAGAAGAGCTGAAAAAGAAGGCGGCAGCCTACCATCAGATCCTCATCGAGACGGTCGTGGAAAACGACGACCAGGACGAGCTGATGCACAAGTACATTGAAGGCGAAGCGATTGGTGAGGCCGAACTGAAGGCTGCGCTTGCGTCGTGCGACCCTGAAGATGAAGGTCTTCCCGGTGATTTGCGGGACGGCGTTCAAGAACAAGGGTGTGCAACCGCTGCTCGACGCAGTCATCGATTACCTGCCGTCGCCGCTCGACGTGCTCCCGGTCAAAGGTAAGAACCCCGACACCGGCGCGGAAGAAGAGCGCAAGGCAGACGACAAAGAGCCGTTTGCGGCGCTGGCCTTCAAGATCATGACGGATCCGTATGTCGGCCAGCTGACGTTCATCCGCGTGTACTCGGGACAGCTTAAGACGGGCGACAGCGTTTACAACAGCGGACGCAAGCGGGGCGAGCGTATCGGACGCCTGCTGCAGATGCATGCCAATAAGCGCGAGGAAATCAGCGAAATCTACGCCGGTGACATTTGCGCGTGCGTCGGACTGAAAAACGTTACGACTGGCGACACGATTTGCGACGAGAAGCACCCGATCGTGCTCGAGTCCATCGAGTTCCCCGCGCCGGTCATTGCGGTAGCGGTGGAACCGAAGACCAAGGCCGACCAGGAAAAGATGGGCGTGGCGCTGGGCAAGCTGGCGCAGGAAGATCCGACCTTCAAAGTTTCGACCGATCCCGACAGCGGGCAGACGATTATTGCCGGCATGGGCGAGTTGCACCTGGAGATTCTCGTGGACCGCATGATGCGCGAGTTTGGCGTGCAGGCCAACGTAGGCAAGCCGCAGGTCGCGTATCGCGAGACCATCCGCAAGGCATCGCAGGCGGAAGGCAAGTACATCCGGCAGACCGGCGGCAGCGGCCAGTACGGCCACGTGCGGATTCGGTTGGAGCCGAACGAGCCGGGCAAGGGTTACGAGTTCATCAACGATATCGTCGGCGGCGTGATTCCCAAGGAGTTCATCAAGCCGGTGGACCAGGGCATCAAGGAAGCGCTCGAAGGCGGCGTGCTTGCGGGCTACGAGATGGTGGACGTGAAAGCCACGCTGTACGACGGCAGCTATCACGATGTGGATTCGAACGAAATGGCCTTCAAGATCGCCGGTTCGATGGCGTTCAAGGAAGCCGCGCGTAAGGCGAGCCCGGTGCTTCTGGAGCCGGTCATGTCGGTGGAAGTGGTTGTGCCTGAGGAGTACATGGGCACCATCATCGGCGACCTGAGCAGCCGTCGCGGCCGCATCGAAGGCCTGGAGCACCGCGCCGGTTCGCAAGTAATTCGGGCGATGGTTCCGCTGGCCGAGATGTTTGGCTACGCGACCAACATGCGCTCGAACACGCAGGGGCGGGCGACGTTTTCCATGCACTTCTCGCGGTATGAAGAGGCGCCCCGCGCCGTGGCCGAAGAGATCGTGGCCAAGGTGCAGGGCAAGAGTCCGGCAGGAACGAAGTAATAACGATTTCATAGAGAGACGGAGCTCTACATGGCGAAAGAAAAATTTGATCGCAGCAAGCCGCACGTGAACGTCGGGACGATCGGGCACATCGATCACGGCAAGACGACGTTGACGGCGGCGATCACGAAGGTGCTGGGCAAGCACAATCCGAACATCAAGTTCCGCTCGTTCGACTCGATCGACAATGCACCGGAAGAGCGGGAGCGGGGTATCACGATCGCAACCGCACACGTGGAGTACGAGACGGCGAACCGTCACTACGCGCACGTGGACTGTCCCGGCCACGCCGACTACATCAAGAACATGATCACGGGCGCAGCGCAGATGGACGGTGCGATTCTGGTGGTGGCGGCGACCGACGGTCCGATGCCGCAGACCAAAGAACACGTGCTGCTGGCGCGTCAGGTTGGTGTGCCGTACATCGTGGTGTTTCTGAACAAGTGCGATGCGGTGGAAGATGCCGAACTGATCGACCTGGTGGAGATGGAAGTTCGCGAGTTACTGAGCAAGTACCAGTTCCCGGGCGACGATCTGCCGGTGATACGCGGCAGCGCATTAGGGGCGTTGAACGGCGAAGCGCAGTGGGAAGCCAAGATCGACGAGTTGATGGAAGCGGTGGACAAGAGCGTTCCGCTGCCGGCGCGCGATATCGACAAGCCGTTCCTGATGCCGATTGAAGATATCTTCTCGATCCAGGGACGGGGAACGGTTGTGACCGGTCGAATTGAGCGCGGCAAGGTGAAGGTGGGCGAAGAGGTTGAGATCGTGGGCTTTCGCGAGACGCGCAAGACGGTTGTGACGGGCGTGGAGATGTTCAAGAAGCAGCTGGACGAAGGTCTGGCGGGCGACAATGCCGGCCTGCTATTGCGCGGCACGGCGAAGGAAGACGTGGAGCGCGGCATGGTGCTGGCGAAGCCGGGATCGATTACGCCGCACACCAAGTTCAAGGGCGAAGTGTACGTGCTGTCGAAGGAAGAAGGCGGACGGCACACCCCGTTCTTCAAGGGGTACCGGCCGCAGTTCTACTTCCGCACGACGGACGTGACGGGAGTAGCGACGTTGCCGGCCGGCACGGAGATGGTGATGCCGGGCGACAACGTGAGCCTGGAGATTGAGCTGATTACGCCGGTGGCGATGGAGAAGGGCCTGCGGTTCGCGATCCGCGAAGGCGGACGCACGGTAGGCGCCGGCACCATCGCCGAGATTATTGCGTAGGGTTTCATACCGGGTGCGGCGCAGTACACCGCACCCAATTACTAACCGCGGCAAGAGCCGCAGGGCCCGAGGCGGAGACGTACGAGGGTCCCAGATATGATCTTTGAGAGAAACTAACGTGATTGGTAAAGACCGAATCCGCATCCGCCTGAAGGCCTACGATTATCGCGTTCTGGATCAGTCCACGGGTGAAATCGTGGACACCGCCCGCCGCACCGGCGCACAGATTGCGGGACCGATTCCGCTACCGACGGTGAAGAACAAGTACTGCGTGCTGCGCTCTCCCCACGTGGACAAGAAGTCGCGGGAGCAGTTTGAGATCCGCACCCACAAGCGCCTGCTCGACATACTCGAGCCGACGCAACAGACGGTGGACGCGCTAATGAAGCTGGAGTTGCCGGCGGGTGTGGACGTAGAGATTAAGGCGTTTGGCAAGGAACATAAATAAGCAATTAGCAATAAGCAACTAGCTAAGAGCTGAAGAACAAAGCTTCTGTGGCTGAGGCCCCCGGTATGGCAAACACCGGATGTAGGAAGCGGAGTCAGAGGACAGAGATGGCAGTCAACGGAATTCTAGGAAAGAAAGTCGGGATGGCGCAGTTGTTCGATGACAAGGGCGATGCGCGCCCGGTCACCGTGCTGAAGGCCGGTCCCTGCGTGGTCACACAGCGCAAGACCCATGCAAAAGACGGCTACGACGCGGCGCAGATTGGTCTCGTGGAGTTTGTGAAGGAATCGCGCCTGAGCAAGCCGATGAAGGGCCATTTCGCGAAGAACAACCTGCCGCCGATGCGCTTCCTGCGCGAAGTCGAGATCGTGGTGGACGGTGAAAACCAGGACGGCGCCAAGGTTGGCGATAAGGTCCTGGTGGACATGTTCGACGGCGAGAAGTTTGTCGACGTGGTTGCGACCAGCAAAGGTCGCGGCTTCGCGGGCGTGGTGCGCCGCCATCACTTTGCCGGCGGCGCGGCCTCGCACGGCTCGATGTTCCAGATCACCGGCTCGATCGGCTCTTCGGCGTTCCCGTCGCGTGTGTTTAAGGGTATGCGCATGGCGGGACACATGGGCGTTGACCGTGTGACCACCCGCAACCTGCGCGTGCTGGGCGTCGATCGCGACGAGAACCTGTTGGTCGTCGAAGGCGCAGTGCCGGGAGCGAAGGACGGGTATGTAGTGATTTCGAAGGCCAAGAAGCCACCCAGAGAGCGCCGTGGATTTGGCGGCGCGGGCACGGTCGATCCGTTGAAGGCTTCGAAGCGTCAGGCAGCGAAGAAAAAGTAACTGGTGACTGGTAGCTGGCTACCGATCGGAAAAAGATATGGCAACGATTGATGTACTGAATCTGAATGGCGAAAAGGTGGGTTCGTTGGAACTGGCCGAGGAAGTGTTCGGCGCAATCAACGAAGACCTGCTGTGGGAAGCGGTAAAGCATTACCGCGCCAGCCTGCGGGCCGGCACCCACGCCACCAAGACCCGCGGTCTGGTGAGCGGCGCCGGCAAGAAACTTTGGAAGCAGAAGGGCACGGGACGCGCGCGTATCGCGTCACTCCGTTCCCCGCTGTGGCGGCACGGCGGCACGGTCCATGGACCGAAGCCCCGCTCCTACGACTACGTGTTTCCCCGCAAGAAGCTGCTGGGCGCGCTGCGCTCGGCGCTGGCCGCGAAGGTGGCTGATGGCAAGCTGTTCGTGGTTGACAGCTTCGAGCTGAAGGAAGCCAAGACGAAAGCGTTTCGGGCTTCGCTGAACAAGCTGAATGCCAAGGGAACTACGTTGCTGGTGGAGAACGGTGTGGGCGACAGCAAGAAGCTGCATCTCAGCGCACGCAACCTGAAGGGCGTGGAGTTGGTGGCCGGCAATGACGTCCATCCGTATCACCTGCTGCGGTATAGCAGCGCCGTGTTCTCGCGTCCGGCGTTGGAGAAGCTGCAGGACTCGCTGAAGGCCTCGGCGCCCAAGCGGAAAGCGGAGGTGGCGTAATGAAATCGGCTTATCAGATCATTCGCCGTCCGGTGATTACGGAAAAGGGCCTGGGCGTGAAGGAATCGGAAGCCACGCTGGTGTTCGAGGTTTCCTCCAAGGCGTCGAAGACCGAGATTAAGAACGCGGTGCAAAGCATTTTCAAGGTGAAGGTGGACACGGTGCGTACCGCTAACTTCGCAGGCAAGGAACGCCGCCGGGGTAAGTTTACCGGCTACCGTCCTGACTGGAAGAAGGCTTACGTGCGGCTGAAGGCGGGCCAGAAGATGCCGGAGTACGCAGAAAATCTGTAAATGATTCGAATGTAAGACACTCATCTCGTGGGCTAGAGAACAGCCCAGCGCAGTGAGAATCGAGTAGAACTATGGCAATCAGAACTTATAGACCGGTTACTCCGACGCGGCGCTTCACCACGAGCACCGTTAACGATGACCTGACGACGAACCGGCCGCACAAGCCGCTGACCGAACCCAAGCAGCGCACCAGCGGACGCCGTAACACGGGCGACCAGACCATCTGGCACCGCGGCGGCGGACACAAGCGCAAGCTGCGCGTCATCGACTTCAAGCGCGACAAGTTCGGCATTCCCGCTACGGTGGCGTCGATCGAGTACGATCCGAACCGCTCGGCTCGCATCGCCTTGTTGAATTATGCGGACGGCGAGAAGCGATACATCGTCTGCCCGGTCGGGCTGAAGGTCGGAGCGAAGATCGTCAGCGGACCTGAAGCCGACATCCTGGTAGGCAATGCTCTGCCGCTGCGCAATATTCCTCCCGGCACGACGGTGCACAACATCGAGTTGAAGCCGGGCAAGGGTGCGCAGATGGCGCGTTCTGCCGGAGCTCAGGCGCAGTTGGTCGCGAAGGAAGGCGACTACGCGCTGTTGAAGCTGCCCTCCAGCGAGACTCGCAAGGTGCTGGTGGACTGCATGGCGACCATTGGCCAGGTCGGCAACATCGATCACGAAAACATTTCCATCGGCAAGGCGGGACGCACGCGCTGGATGGGCATTCGCCCGACCAACCGCGGTGTGGTCATGAATCCGGTGGACCATCCGCACGGCGGCGGCGAAGGCAAGACCAGTGGCGGACGTCATCCGGTAACGCCGTGGGGCCAGCCGACACGCGGCTACAAGACACGCAACAACAAGCGGACCGATAAGTTCATTGTGAACCGCAGACAGAAGTAGGACTGAGGCGATATGGCACGTTCAACGAAAAAAGGTGCGTTCATCGACAAGCACCTGCTGGTGAAGATCGAGGGCATGAACGAGCGCAACGAAAAGAAGGTCGTGCGCACGTGGTCGCGCCGCTCGACGGTGGTCCCGGAGATGGTGGGACATACGCTGGCAGTGCATAACGGAAAGAAGTTCATTCCGGTATACGTGACGGAAAACATGGTGGGTCACAAACTGGGCGAATTCAGCCTCACCCGCTCGTTTAAAGGTCACTCCGTGAAGGCAGCGACCGAGACTGCGGCCAAGCCCGCGGCGGCGCCGGCGAGGTAAGGAAGAAACATGGAATTCTCAGCCAAACTGATGTACGTGCGAGTTTCGCCGCAGAAGGCGCGCCTGGTGCTGGACCTGATCAGGGGCCGCCGGGTGGAAGAGGCGCTTGACACGCTGCGCTACACCAAGAAGGGCATAGCGCCGCAGATTTACAAGCTGCTGCGTTCTGCAGTGGAGAACGCCAACTATGTCAGCGCCGAGAAGTCGCTGGACGTCGATCTCGACCGGCTGTACGTGAAGCAGGCGATTGCCAATGATGGCCCGCGCATGAAGCGCATCCGTCCGGCCCCGATGGGACGCGCCTATCGCTACCAGCGGCGCATCTCGCACCTGCATGTCGTCCTGGCGGAAAAGGCGGGCGACCAGAAGCAGAGTGCGGCGACGGTGGTCGGTGAAGAAACAACTACGGTAAAGGCAGCGGCCAGGAAAATTGTGAAGAAGGCGGCAAAGAAGGCTCCGGCAAAGAAAGCTGCAGCGAAGAAGTTCGCCGGCAAGAAGACGACCAAGAAGACGACCAAGAAGTAAGACCCTCGCGGACTAAAGCCCGCTCGGGATGACAAATATAGCGAAGCGGACGGTACGACTGAAGTCGTGCCCTGACGCAGGACGAGCGATCGGCGCGGCGAAGGCCGTGGCCGGAAACGAAGCGGCGATGCCGGAAGGCGACGGCCGCGGAGAGTAAACGAGACTATGGGACAGAAAGTCCATCCATACGGATTCCGCCTCGGCGTAACCAAGCCGTGGAGGTCACGCTGGTTCGTAGAGCGCGACTACGACAAACTGCTGCTGGAAGACGTGAAGCTGAAGGAAGAGCTGAAGGACAAGCTCAAGTCGGCAGGCGTCAGCTCGATCGAGATCGAGCGTCCCGGCAACAAGCTGCGCATCATCATCCGCACCGCGCGTCCGGGCATCATCATCGGCCGCAAGGGCGCGGAGATTGACAAGCTGAAGGGCGAGATCCAGAAGCGCACCGGCCGCGATGTGTACGTCGATATTCTCGAAGTACACAAGCCGGAGCTCGACGCGCAACTGGTGGCCGAGAACATCGCGCTGCAGCTGGAAAAGCGCGTCAGCTTCCGCCGTACCATGCGGAAGGCCGTGGATTCAGCGCTGCGCTTTGGATGCAAGGGCATCAAGGTGCGGGTCAGCGGGCGCCTGAACGGCAACGAAATCGCGCGTTCCGAGTGGTATCTGCAAGGGCGTTTGCCGTTGCATACGCTGCGCGCCGACATCGATTACGGGTTCGCCGAGGCCCACACCACGTACGGCATCATCGGCGTGAAGTGCTGGGTATACAAAGGCGAGATCCTGCGCGAGCGCAAGCGCGAGCCGCAGGGAGTGCAGAGCGGAGCATTTTAGAGACCCCGCCCTACGCTTCGCGTTGCGAGTCGTAGAACGGGGCACCCGGTTGCTGGCAACTGGCAACTGAGAACTGGGAACCGATTATGTTGATGCCAAAGAAAGTAAAGTACCGCAAGCAGCAGCGCGGGCGCATGTGCGGCAAAGCGTGGCGCGGCGGCGAGCTATCGTTCGGCGACTTCGGCCTGAAGGTCATGGAGCCGGGCTGGATTACCGACCGGCAGATTGAAGCTAGCCGCGTGGCCATGACCCGTTTTGTGAAGCGGGGCGGGAAGATCTGGATCCGCCTGTTTCCTGACAAGCCGGTTACCAAGAAGCCGGCCGAAACCCGTATGGGTAAGGGCAAGGGAGCTCCTGATCACTGGGTCGCCGTGGTGCGCCCGGGCAAGATCCTCTTCGAGATGGAAGGGGTCACCGCGACCGAGGCCGCGGAAGCGATGCGTCTGGCTTCGCACAAACTGCCGTTGCGCACCAAGTTCGTGGCGCGCGAAGGCCTGCAATAAGGGATTCGCAAATGAACGCAGAGAAGATTCGCAATTTGACCGACACCGAACTGGCGCACCAGCAGCGCGAAATGGCCGATCAGCTCTTTAAGCTGAAGTTCCAGCTGAAGATGGGACAGACCGAGAGCTTGAAGAAGATTCGGGACCTGAAGAAAGACATCGCGCGCATGAAGACCATCGAGCGTGAGAAGCGTGTGGCGGGTGGCAACGGAGCGGTGGTTGTGGTGAAGAAGACCGCGGCCCCTGCGGCGGTTGCCGACAAGCCGGCGAAGGCGAAGAAGGCGGCCACGAAGAAGACGGCTGCGACGGAGAAGAAGTAAGCCATGGCGGAAACAACGACAACAGCAACGACTGCCGAGAAGACGCAGGGACGCCGTAAGACCCTGATTGGCGAAGTGGTTTCCACCAAGATGGCCAAGACCATCGTGGTCGAGGTAAACCGCCAGAAGGCGCATCCCGTTCTACAAGCGCGTAGTGAAGCGCAGCAAGAAGTTTTACGCCCACGACGAAAAGGGCACGGCCCACCTGGGGGATGTGGTCAAGATCGAAGAGACCCGCCCGCTGTCGAAGCTGAAGCGCTGGGAGTTGAAGGAAATCGTGCGCAAGGCCGCGCAGGTGGCGCCGGTGGAAGAGGCGTCGGTCTAGACCGTTCCCCCTGAACCCGCCTTTCCCAAGAGAAGGGAAGGGATGGGCAGCCGCAAGGAGAGAGTTTTATGGCAGTGATGATGAGAACCATGCTGGACGTCGCCGACAACTCCGGCGCGCGCAAGCTGCAGATGATCCTGCCGCTGGGCGGCGGCACCGGACTGGTGGCCCACCTGGGGGATGTGGTGACGGCGGCGGTGAAGGAAGCTTCGCCGGATGGTACCGCCAAGAAGGGGACAGTAGTAAAGGCGGTGATCGTGCGGACCCGCAAGGAGCATCGTCGGCGCGATGGAACGTACATCCGCTTCGACCAGAATGCGGCGGTGCTGATCAACGATGCGAATGAGCCGGTCGGGACGCGCGTGTTCGGTCCCGTGGCCCGCGAGCTGCGTGAGAAGAAGTTCTTGAAGATCGTTTCGCTGGCACCGGAAGTGCTGTAGGACGGTAGCTGGTTACTGGCGACGGCGAGCTAGGGACAGATGGAAGGGCCAAAAAAGCGGGCGAGAGCCGGAAGACGCTGGCGGCCTGCAACTGGAGCGGTGAGTGGTCGATACCAATTACCAGTGACCAGTTACCGGAGTGAGTGAACAGACATGCATAAGATCATCGTAGATATTCGGCGTAACGACCAGGTCCGGGTCATCAGCGGACGCGACAAGGGCAAAGAAGGCCGCGTGCTGCGCGTGATGCCGGCCAAGGGCAAGGTGCTGGTGGAGCACGTAATGATGGTGAAGAAGAACGTGCGTCCCAATCCGCAGAAGAACGTCAAGGGCGGGATTGCCGAACAGGAAAGCTCCATCGACATCAGCAACGTGATGCTGGTGTGCACCTCGTGCAAACGGCCGGTACGCGTGGCTCACGAGCAGCACGGCGACAAGCATGTACGGGCATGCAGAAGTTGCGGCACGACGCTGGAGAAGTAACTGGCAACCAGTAGCCAGTAGCCAGTGGGCGAAGATGAACAAAAACTGGCGGCTGCGTGCTGGCAACTGAATTGAGTACCTCACGAACCGGGCTGAAAGACGATCCGAAACCGTGAGAAAGGTGAAGTCAGAAAAATGGCAGACGAGAAAGAGAAGAAGCAGAAGGGCCAGAAGCCGGCCGAGGGCAAGCCGCAGGGCAAGAAGGCGAAGCCGGAGCAGGTAGAAGCTGCGGCTCAGGATGCGACCGGAAAGCCGGCGCGTCCAAAGGCGAACAACCGTGCGACTGCGCGTATGCGCGAGAAGTACGTGAAGGAAGTTCTGCCGGCGCTGATGAAGGAATTCGGCCTGGACAACCCGATGGCGGCGCCCAAGCTGGAAAAGATCGTCGTCAACATGGGCGTGGGCGAAGCCACGCAGAACGCGAAGGTGATCGATCCCGCAGCCGAGCGAAATCACCCAGATTGCCGGACAGAAGCCGATCATCACCAAGGCGAAGAAATCGATTGCGGCGTTCAAGGTGCGCGAAGGGATGCCCATCGGTGTGATGGTGACTTTGCGCGGCGACCGCATGTACGAGTTTTTCGACCGGCTGGTCAATGTGGCCCTGCCGCGCGTGCGTGACTTCCGCGGCGTGCCGACCAAGTCGTTCGATGGGCGCGGCAACTATCACGCTGGGCGTACGCGACCAGTTGATCTTCCCGGAAATCGACTACGCAAAGGTCGAGAAGATGAGGGGAATGAACATTACGATCGTGACCACCGCGGGCAATGACGACCAGGCGCGGGCGCTGCTGAAGCACATGGGCATGCCGTTCCGCGCAGCCCAGTGATTCGTAGCTAGTGATTAGTGAACGGCGAAGAGCGAAGAGCAAAAGCGAAAAGAGTAAAGGAAACGATGGCTACAACAGGCAAGATCGCCAAGGCGAACAAGAAAGCGAAGTTCTCCACGCCGCCAGCACAACCGCTGCAAGATTTGCGGACGTCCCCGGGCCTATCTGCGCAAGTTCGGCCTCTGCCGTCTGTGCTTCCGCAGCCTGGCGCTCAAGGGAGAAATTCCCGGGGTTTCGAAGTCTTCGTGGTAACGGCAGGAGGGGCGCAGCGGCCCTGGTCGGGATCGGATCCCGACCGAACGCTGAGGTGAGTACGTCGCGGCTGGTTCTTTCACGAGTGTTCGTCTCCGGGTGGGACAGAACCCTTGCGCAGAAGTTCGCGGAAAGCTAACGGGCGACGATTTGAGGAGATATCGAGCATGAGTTTGACCGATCCGGTCGCAGATTTTCTGACGCGCGTTCGCAACGCCATCAATGCACGCCACCAGAAGGTGGACGTGCCGCTCTCCAAGCTGAAGCTGGAGATTGCCCGCATCCTGAAGGACGAGGGCTACATCGCGAACTTCAAGTCGACGGAAGAAGAAGGCCGCAAGGTGCTGCGCGTGTACCTGAAGTACGCGCTCCGACAACGTCTCGCCGATTTCGCAGCTCAAGCGCATTTCGCGCCCTGGCTGCCGTGTTTACGTCGGGCCACAGCGAGATTCCGCGCGTGCTGGGTGGGTTGGGAATCAACATCCTGACCACTCCCAAGGGCGTGATGACCGGTCGCCAGGCGCGCAAGGAAAAGCTGGGCGGCGAAGTACTTTGCGAAGTTTATTAGGCATTAGCATTGGACTGGCGATTAGCAAGCTGAAGGCTGAAGCCAGCAGCTCAAGAGTGAGAGACACGATATGTCGAGAATTGGAAAGAAGCCGATTCCCGCTGCCCAAGGGCGTGACGCTATGCCGTCGAAGGCAACACCGTGACGGTGAAGGGCCCCAAGGGCACGGTCACGACCCACATCCCGGGCGGCGTTGCGCTGGAGACAAAAGATGGCGTGCTGACCATCGTCCGCGAGGACGATTCCAAGGCCGCGATTCATGGACTGGTGCGCGCGCTGGTGAACAACTCGGTCGAAGGCGTGACCAAGGGCTGGACGAAGGACTTGGACATCGTCGGCATCGGCTACCGCGCCGAGTTGAAGGGCAAGGGACCGTGGTGGTATTCACGCTGGGCTATTCGCATCCGATCGAGTATCCGCTGCCGGCAGGCATCGACGTGACCATCGATCCCAAGCAGACGCACCTGACGGTGAGCGGCATCGATCGCCAGAAGGTTGGATTTGTGGCCGCGGAAATGCGTTCGCTGCGTCCGCCCGATCCGTACAAGAACAAGGGCGTGCGTTACAGCGACGAGCGGCTGAAGAAGAAGGTCGGCAAGACCGGCGCGAAATGATGACGTTGTCGGGCGTTTGAGCCCGGTGTCATCATCCTGAGCGGAGCGCAGGATCTGCTTCAGGTGAAAAGAGAGTTTGTGGGCGGTATAGGTCCTTCGACTCCGGCGTGCAAAAGCAGCGTGCCTCCGCTCAGGATGACAGAGAGTTATGACGGCAAGGCGGCGACGCCCCGTTCCCCGGTTCAGAACCCCGGGATGAAGGAAGAGAAGAGATGATTGGAAAAGCTTCGAAAGACCAGACGCGGCAGAAGATCCACTCGCGCATCCGCAAGAAGATTGCAGGCACGACGGAGCGTCCGCGGCTGAGCGTGTATCGCTCGGTGAGCCACGTGTATGCCCAGGTCATTGACGACGCCAAGGGCGCGACGCATTGTGTCGGCCACCTCGGTGGAAAAGGGCAAGGGCGTAAAGGGCGAGAAGCGTCCGACGGGCGGCAACGTGGCTTCGGCGAAGGAAATCGGCAAGCTGATTGCCGAGCGTGCCAAGGAGAAGGGCATCAAGAAGGTGGTCTTCGATCGCGGCGGATACCTGTATCACGGCCGCGTCAAGGCGCTGGCCGATGCGGCTCGCGAAGCGGGCTGGAATTTTAAGAACGAGAACTGGTTGCTGGTAACTGGAGAACTGCAGCTAGCAGGTAGCGACTAGCAATTCGCGAAAAGCGAAGAGCGGTCGCAAGAGAGTTTGGAGAAATTACGGGAATGCCAATAGTAAAGAAAAAGCTTGACGCAAATCAGTACCAGCTCAAGGACCAGGTGGTCTCGATCAACCGCGTCACCAAGGTCGTCAAGGGCGGCAAGAACATGTCGTTCGCGGCGCTGGTCGTGGTGGGCGATCCGTCCGCCGCAGTCGTGGGCTACGGTTCCGGCAAGGCGAAGGAAGTTCCGCAGGCGATCCGCAAAGGCATCGAGGCGGCCAAGAAGAACCTGCTGCGCATCAACCTGAACCAGACCACGATTCCGCACCAGGTGCTGGGACGCTACGGCGCCGGCATGGTGATGCTGAAGCCCGCTCCGGAAGGAACTGGCGTCATCGCGGGTGGAGCGGTGCGCGCGGTCATGACTTCGGCGGGCGTGCAGAACGTGCTGACCAAGTCGATCGGCACCACCAACCCGCACAACGTGATCAAGGCGACGTTCAATGCCCTGGCAACGGCTGCGCGACCGCAAGGAAATCGCGACGGCGCGCGGCAAGACCGTCGAGGAGCTTTAATCATGGCGCGGATTCGCAAGAAAATCGAAAAGAAGGCGGCGGCGGCAGGCACGCAGGATCCATCTGAAGTATGTGCGCTCGGCGATTTCGACGCCGGTCAAGCACAAGCTGGTGGTCAAGGGACTGGGATTCACGCGCCTGAACCAGGTGATCGAGCGGGAAGACACGCCGTCGATCCGGGGGATGGTGGCGAAGGTCCCGCACCTGGTCGAGATCGTCGAGTAACAGCAGGTCCTTCGACTCGGGATGCGCCGTTTAGCGCATCCTCGCTCAGGATGACAAGTAAATTTTGCAATGTGACGCGGCGCACAGAGAATGGCCGCAGAGGTACGGTACACAATGAATCTGAGTAATTTACGGGCACCCCGCAAAGCGAACGAAAACAAGAAGCGCGTCGGGCGTGGTATGGGCTCGGGCATGGGCAAGACTTCGACCCGCGGCCATAAGGGCCAGGGCTCGCGCAGCGGTTCCAGCCTGATGCGTGGATTTGAAGGCGGCCAGATGCCGCTGCACCGGCGTTTGCCGAAGCGCGGCTTCACCAACATCTTCAAGACCGAATACGAAGTCGTGAACCTGGAGCGGCTGGCCGGCATCTGAACGAGACGGAAATCACCCCCGAAGTCCTGCGCAAGGCCGGTGTGGTGACGAAGAAGAACTCGCTGGTGAAGGTGCTGGGGCAGGGTGATTTGTCGAAGGCCATCACCGTGCACGCGCACAAGTTTTCCAAGTCGGCGCAAGAGAAGATCGAGAAGGCCGGCGGCAAGATCAACGTACTGTAGGAAGTTGCCGGTAGTCAGTTGCCAGTAGTCAGAATGAGCAACGAGCGACGGCAATCATGGGATAACTGGCTACGGCAGTCAGCCGGAGCTGCAAGGGTCGGATAGCTGGCAACTGGCTACTGAGGTTTTTTAATGCTTGAGAAGCTGGCCAACGTATTTCGCGTTCCCGATCTGCGGAAGCGCATTCTGTTTACGCTCGGACTGCTCGCCGTGTACCGGTTCGGGCGGACACATTCCCACGCCCGGCATCAACGCCGACGTGCTGGCGCAGTTCTTCGACCAGAACCGCGGCACCTTCCTGGGATTCATCGACTTGTTCAGCGGCGGCCAGCTTCGCCGTCTGACGATTTTCGCCCTCGGCATCATGCCGTACATCACGGCGTCGATCATTCTGCAGTTGATGACGGTGGTCTACGAGCCGCTGGCCAAGCTGCAGAAGGAAGGCGAGCTGGGCCGCAAGAAGATCACCCAGTGGACGCGCTACCTGACGCTGCTGCTGAGCGCGGTGCAGTCGCTGGGCATCGCGTTTACGCTGCAGCGGCAGCCGGGCTTCGTGAACAATCCGGGCTTCGGATTTGTGCTGATGACGATGCTCACGCTCACCACGGGCAGCGTGTTCATCATGTGGCTGGGCGAGCAGATTACCGAGCGCGGAGTCGGCAACGGCATGTCGCTGCTGATCTTTGCCGGCATCGTGGTTGGTTTGCCGCGCGCGGTGGCCGATCTCTACGACAAGGTTCGCACCCAGGCATGGGGCGCGTTTACGGTACCGGCAATCCTGTTGCTGATCGTGGTGATGATCGCGGTGGTCGCGTTCATCGTGTTTGTCGAGCGAAGTGAACGGCGAATACCCGTGCAGTACGCCAAGCGTGTCGTTGGGCGCAAGATCATGGGCGGCCAGTCCACCCACCTGCCGCTGCGTGTGAACTCCGGCGGCGTAATGCCGGTCATCTTTGCGTCGTCGGTACTGACGTTGCCGCAGACGCTGGGGGCGTTGCCGTTGTTCAAGGACAACCGCTACTTCAGCCCGGTCTTCGACGCGCTGCGTTGGGGAGAGCCGCTGTACACGCTGTTGTATGCCGTCGGAATTATCTTCTTCGCGTACTTCTACGTGTCGATTGTCTTCAACCCCAACGAGGTTGCCGACAACATGCGCAAGTATGGAGGATTCATTCCGGGCATCCGGCCGGGCGCGCGTACGGCGAACTACATCAACGACATTCTGACGCGCATTACCCTGGTGGGCGCGCTGTACCTGATCCTGATCTCGTTCATTCCGGAGTGGATGATTACCGGTATCCACCTGAACCACTCTGTCGGGCGCTCGTGGGGTCGTTCTTTGAGCACCTGCCGACGTGGATCACCAGCGGCTTGAACGTGAACTTTTACTTCGGCGGAACCTCGCTGCTGATCGTGGTTGGCGTGGCGATGGACACGGTCAACCAGGTGGAATCGCAGCTGATCATGCGGCACTACGAGGGCTTTACGCCACGTAGCGGTCGCATTCGGGGACGCCGGGCGACGTGGTAAAGAAGTGGCTGGTGGCCAGTACGCCAACAGTCAGTTCTGGCAACTGGATACTGGCAACCAGTTTTTCGGAGCTACCGGGAGGCTCCGGCCCGTCAAGCTAGGGCAGAAGGGCCAGCCGTTTGGTCCGCGGAGGTGTGTGGTGCAAACACAGACTCCTTCGTCAGTACTGGGCGCAATTAAGACGGAGCGCATCGTGGGTCCCATTATTTTGCTGGGTGCCCCCGGCGCCGGTAAGGGCACGCAGGCCAAGCTGATTTCCGCAACCTACGGGATCCCGCAGATTTCTACCGGAGACCTGTTCCGGGAGAACGTGGCCCGTCGCACCGAGCTCGGCCTCAAGGTCAAGCGGGTGTCTAGAGCGCGGGGACTTGGTTTCCGACGATCTGGTGAACGAGATGGTGGCCAAGCGGTTGAACCAGACTGGATTGTGACCGAGGGTTTATTTTGGATGGCTTCCCACGCACGGTGCGGCAAGCCGAGTGGTTGGACGGATATTTGAAAAGTAAGCGCATGGGTGAGGGCCAGCCGGCGCCGTTTAGTGCCCTGGGTCCGGTTGTGATGCAGTTCGTAGTAGGGTATAATCAACTACTGCAACGGATTAGCGGGCGTCGTTCTTGTCCCACCTGCGGACGGATTTACAACGTCTATTTCCAGCCTCCCAAAGTTGAAGGCATCTGTGATGTCGACGGTGGGCGACTTGTTGTGCGTCCTGACGACAACGAGGGAGTTGTTGCCGAACGGCTGAAGGCCTACGAGCGGCAGACACTTCCGGTAGCGAGCTATTACCGGCCAAGAGGACGGCTGGTCGAGATCGACGGCGAGCAGTCGGTGGACGAAGTTTCAGCGCAGGCGTTCAGTGCGATAGAGAATGTCAATCGTTTGTAAGTCAGCATCGGAAATCGAGAAGATGCGCCGCAGCGGGCGCATCGTTCGTCAGGTGCTCGATACAGTACGTGAAGCGGTGGCGCCCGGTGTCACCACGATGGACCTGGAGCGCGTCGCCGAGCGGAAGATCAAGGAGTTGGGCGCGAAGCCCGCGTTCAAGGGTTATTACGATTACCCGTGTGTGCTTTGCACGTCGGTGAATAACGAGATTGTGCACGGCATTCCGTCGGAGCGGCGGATGTTGAAGGAGGGCGATATCGTCTCCATCGACACCGGCGTGGTGCTGGACGGATTTTACGGCGACGCTGCGATCACGGTGCCGGTGGGTGGCGAGTTGACTCCGGAGTTGAAGAAGCTGCTGGAAGTCACTCGTGAGTCGCTGTATCAGGGGATCGAAGCGGCGCGGATCGGCAACACGGTTGGTGATGTAGGCGCGGCGGTCCAGAAATTGGTCGAAGCCAACGGATTCAGCGTGGTGCGCGAGTTTGTGGGCCACGGCATCGGTACCAAGCTGCACGAAGATCCGCAGGTTCCGAATTACGGAATGCCGGGTACGCGGTCCGAAATTGCGCGACGGCATGGTGCTGGCCATCGAACCGATGGTGAATGTGGGCCGGTCGGAAACGCGGGTGCTTGACGACAAGTGGACGGCGGTAACGCAGGACGGCAGTTTCAGCGCCCACTTCGAGCATTGCGTGGCAGTGACGAAGAGCGGGCCGGTGATCTTAACGGAGTAGGGACTTGGGTTTCCCCGTCGTGGCGGGGACAAACTGGTTTCCAGGAGCTGAATGAGTAAGGAAGACGCGATTGAAGTGATGGCGGTGGTGATCGAGCCGCTGCCCAATGCCATGTTCAAGGTTGAGCTGGAGAACAAGCACCAGGTCCTGGCTCATGTTTCCGGCAAGATGCGCAAGAACTTCATTCAAGATACTTCCCGGCGACCGGGTGGCCGTGGAGCTTTCGCCCTACGACCTGACCCGTGGCCGCATTGTGTATCGCTATAAGTAAAGTGGTAGGGCTGGCCTTAAGGCCAGTGTTCAGGGCGCTTATTTTTGCTACCACGAGCGGACTTCGGTCCGCGAGGCCCACGAAGCAGTAGTCGAAGGGAATGTAACGTCATCATGAAGGTTCGGGCATCGGTCAAGAAGATTTGCGACAAGTGCAAGGTGATCCGCCGTCACGGAGTAGTGCGCGTGATCTGCGAAAACGCCAAGCATAAGCAGCGGCAGGGATAAAGAAGCAACTAGCGATTAGCGATTAGCCAAGACCTAAGGCAGCTGAGAGCTAAGAGAGTTCTGGAGCGAAAATGGCACGTATTGCAGGCGTGGATCTTCCGCGCAACAAGCACATCAGCATCGCGCTGACCTACATCTACGGCATCGGTAATTCGCGGTCGAAGAACATTCTCGGCTTCGGCCAGCGTGGAAGGCACGAAGAAGGTCAGCGACCTCAACGAAGACGAGGTCAATCGCATCCGCCAGGTCATCGAGCAGGAAGGCAATGTCGAAGGCGATCTTCGCAAAGACATTTCGATGCACATCAAGCGGCTGATCGAAATCGGATCGTATCGTGGATACCGTCATCGCCGCAGCCTGCCGGTCCGCGGCCAGCGCACCCACACCAATGCCCGCACCCGCAAGGGACCGCGCAAGGGCACGGTAGCGAATAAGAAGAAAGCGACTGCGAAGACATAGAACATGGCGAAAGCAGCAGGTTCCGCAGCCGACAAAAAAGGGCAAGACAGGCAAGAAGTTCAAGAAGAAGGAGCGCAAGCACGTTCCCCACGGATTGGTGCATGTGCAGGCGTCCTTCAACAACACCATCGTCACCATCACCGACATGGCGGGCAACACGGTGTCGTGGAAGAGCTCCGGTTCACTGGGCTTCCGCGGATCGCGCAAAGGCACGCCGTTCGCGGCGCAGCAGGCGGCAGCGAATGCCGCCAACCAGGCGCGCGATCACGGCATGCGTAGCGTGGACGTAGTGGTAAGCGGTCCGGGTTCGGGACGCGAGTCGGCAGTGCGTGCCCTGGCATCGTCGGGACTCGATGTGCGCTCGATTCGCGACGTAACGCCGGTTCCGCATAACGGCTGCCGTCCGCCGAAGCGCCGCAGAGTGTAGATCGTGTCAGCGGCTGGCCAGCGCTTGCGACAACTGGCCACTGACCGCTGACCAACTGATTTCGATCGGGAAGAAAGGCCGCCAAGCGCCCGTAAACCGATCCATAACCGGAACCGCCGCAAGAGCGGGTCCGATAGGAGAAAGTAACTTGGCACGATACAGAGACGCAGTATGCCGCCTTTGTCGCCGCGAGGGCATGAAGTTGTTCCTCAAGGGCTCAAAGTGCTTCACAGACAAGTGTCCGATCGAAAAGCGCAATTTCGCACCCGGGCAACACGGTAAGGACCGCAAGGCCAAAATCGTGGGCTATGGACTTCAGCTTCGCGAGAAGCAGAAGGCGAAGCGCATGTACTTCACCCAGGAAGGCCAGTTCCGCAACTACTTCGAGAGTGCGGCGCGTTCCAAGGGCGTCACCGGCGAATTGCTGTTGCAGCAACTGGAACGCCGTCTGGACAACGTCGTGTATCGCCTCGGTTTCGCGGTTGCACGCCGCCAGGCGCGCCAGTTGGTGCGCCATGGCCATGTGACCGTGAACGGCCGCAAGATCGACATTCCTTCCTACCAGGTGAAGGCGGGAGACGAAGTCGCAATTCGCGAGAGGAGCAACAAACTGGTGGTGCTGGAGGCGGCGAAGGAATTCGCCAGCCACCAGGCTCCGCCGAACTGGCTTGCAAGTCGATCGCGACGCGTACAAGGGGCGGATCCTTGCGCTGCCGAAGCGCGAGGACATCAACCTGCCCATCAACGAGCAGTTGATCGTGGAACTTTATAGCAAGTAATCACCCGCGGCGCCTCCGTATGGGCGTCGCGCTTTCCGTAATGTCGAGCCAGATCAGCCGGACGTGACTCGTCCACGGGACGTCCGTGCAGCATGGCCGAACGACAGACAGGAGTAACGAATGCTTTGGAAGGGTTTTCAGAAGCCGAAGCGGCTTGCCACCGACACCGAATCACTTGACCGACAAGTACGGTCATTTCTGGGCACAGCCGTTTGAACGCGGATTTGGTACCACCATCGGCAACGCGCTGCGCCGCGTGTTGCTTTCGTCGATTGAAGGCGCCGCGGTCACCGCGGTCAAGATCGAAGGCGTGCTGCACGAGTTTCAGTCCATCCCAGGAGTTGTGGAGGATGCGACCGACATCATCCTGAACCTCAAGCAGATTCCATTTCGGCTTAACGGCGACGCGCCTAAGGCGATTTATCTGCGTGCCGCCCAGCCGGGCGTGATGACGTCGGGAATGATCGAGGCAGATTCCGATGTCGAGGTTCTCGACAAGGACGTGTACATCGCGACCATCAGCGAGGGCGGCAACCTCGACATGGAGATGCGGCTCAAAAAGGGCCGCGGTTATGTTTCGGCCGACAAGAACTTCGACGAGGACCTGGGCTTGGGATTCATCCCGATCGACTCGGTGCACTCGCCGGTGCGTAAGTGCAACTACTCGGTCGAAGCCGCCCGTCTGGGACAGATCACCGACTATGACAAGCTGTCGATCGAAGTCTGGACCAACGGCTCGGTGACTCCCGCGGATGCGCTCGGGTTGGCTGCGAAGCTGCTTAAAGACCACATGTTCATCTTCATCAACTTCGAGGATGAACTGGAAGACCGGGCTGCAATCGACGCGGGCAAGCCGGAAATCCGCAACGAGAACCTCAATCGCTCGGTGGAAGAGCTGGAGCTTTCGGTACGCAGCTATAACTGCCTGAAGAATGCGAACATCCAGACCATCGGCGAGCTGGTGCAGAAGTCCGAAGCGGAGATGCTGAAGACCAAGAACTTCGGCCGCAAATCTCTGAACGAAATCAAAGAGATCCTGTCGAATATGGGCCTCAGCCTGGGAATGAAGATCGACGAGCACGGCAATGCTGTTCCGGGCAGCGGCTCGATGTCGCAGGCCTCTTCGCTGCCGTCAGCGTTGAGCTACGGCGGCAGTTCGGAACCGAATTTCTAATGGGAGCGGCCTCGCGCCGCTTTCTTGCATTTTTGCGCGGCCGCCGCCGCGACTTTTTCGAGATTGTGAAGGACCAAAGACATGCGTCATCGTAGAGCAGGATGGAAGTTGGGACGGAACACCGAGCACCGGCGCGCGCTGCTGCGCAACCTGGTGACCTCGCTGATCGTGGAGGAGCGCATCGAGACCACGCTGACCAAGGCAAAGGCGATGCGTCCGCACGTGGAGAAAATGATTACGCTGGGCAAGCGCGGAGATGTGGCGGCCCGTCGCCAGGCCGCCGGCTATCTGATGACGCGCGAAGCCGTGGATAAACTGTTCGACACCATTTCTCCACGCTACGGCGACCGCAACGGGCGGTTATCTGCGCATCATTCATGGCGGCTTTCGCCAGGGTGATGGCGGCGATATCGCATTTGTTGAGCTGCTGGGCAGCGAGGCCACCCTGGACGAGAAGCGCCAGAAGCGCAACGAGCTGCGCGCCAAGCGTGCCGAAGAGAATCGCAAAGCCATGGAAGCGGCCAACGCCGAGGCGACGGCCGCTGCCGAAGGCGGCGAAGCGCCACCGACGGAAGAGAAGTAGAGCCACCCCCAATCTAAAGTTGAGGATGTAAACGCGCCCCGCGATGTGGGCGCGTTTTTTTTGGCTTCGAAAGGCACGAATAACGCCCTAGCGCGTCAAGGACGCTTCGGGCTCTTCCGCAAAGTTCTGGCGCTGGATATTCATCCGGTGCGTCGCGTACCCGTAGAGCAGTAGTTGCATGAGCACGGCCCCGGCGGTATCCAAGGCCACGTCGTGCCAGGTACCGGTGCGGGAGGCAAGTGTGGCTTGATGGATCTCATCGAAGGATGCGGTCACAAGAGTAAACAGCACCGCGATCCTCGCCCAAGCGAGCTGCCAGCTGTCGCGAAGACAGCTCCCCCAACGCCGCTGCAGCGCGGGTCTCAGCCGGTCACGATGCGTGTACTTCAGGGCGAGAAACACCAGCAGGCTCAGGATTGCGTAGCCGATGAAGTGGCCGCACTTACGCAATACCGAATTCAGCATCAGCACAACCTGGGGATCGAGGCGGCCGAAGATCGCCGACAGGGCGTTGTAGAGCAATTCCGAAGGTGTTCGTTGATGATGCGTAGTCGGTCGATTCCAGCCGAATCACTACCAGCCATACAGCGACGGCCCACCAATTCCGCACCAGGCTTCCGATGGAGGGCGTCAACGAATCGGCGTTCGCGATTACTCGACACGGTAGTTGGGAGCTTCGCGCGTAATCATGACGTCGTGCACGTGGCTCTCGCGCAAACCAGCGCCACTGATGCGCACGAAACGCGCATTCTGCTGCAGCTCGCTGATGCTGCCACAGCCGACGTAGCCCATGCCGCTCTTCACCCCGCCGACCAGTTGATAGACGATCATGCCGACGGTGCCGCGGTAGGGTACGCGGCCTTCAATGCCCTCGGGCACGAGTTTCGCCAGGCGGTTGCCTTCCGAGCCGTCGTCGGAGAGGGCTTGCACAGAGGAATCGTTGTCGGTGGTCTGGAAATAACGTTCGCTGGAGCCCTGCGCCATCGCGGCGAGTGAACCCATGCCGCGATAAGCCTTGAAGGAACGGCCCTGGTACAGAATCGTCTCGCCGGGGCTTTCTTCGGTACCGGCGAGCAACGAGCCGATCATTACGCAACTGGCGCCGGCGGCGATGGCCTTGGTGACGTCGCCAGAATACTTGATGCCACCGTCGGCGATGATGGGGATGTTAGCGTCGCGCACTGCTCGCGCCGATTCGGCGATGGCCGTGATCTGCGGTACTCCCGCGCCAGTGACGATGCGAGTAGTGCAGATCGAGCCCGGGCCGATGCCGACCTTGATGGCGTCGGCCCCAGCTTTAGCCAGCTCGCATGCGCCTTCAAATGTGCCAACGTTTCCGGCGATGAGATCGACCTCGGGGAACTTTGCTTTGACCTGCCGGATGGCATCGAGCACACGCGTGGTATGACCGTGAGCGCTGTCGATGGCGAGCAGATCGGCCTTGGCTCTGACCATCTCGGCCGCGCGTTCCAGGAAATCGCCGGTCGCGCCGATTGCCGCGCCCACTCGAAGACGGCCCTTGTCGTCCTTGGCAGCGTTGGGATACTTCAAGCGTTTCTGAATGTCTTTGACGGTGATCAGGCCTTTGAGCTGAAACTGGTTGTCCACTACCAGCAGCTTCTCGACGCGATGCTGATGCAGGATTGCTTCGGCTTCGTTTAGCGTGGTGCCGACCGGGACGGTGATGAGGTTGTCTTTGGTCATCACCTCGCTGATGGGAATGTCGGTCCGGGTTTCGAAGCGGAGGTCGCGGTTGGTGAGGATGCCGACCAGCTTTTTGTTCCTGGTGACGGGAACGCCGGAAATGCGGTAGTGCCGCATTACCTCGAGCGCATCGGATATCTTCTCATCCGGTGACATGGTGATGGGATCAACGATCATGCCGCTTTCTGAGCGCTTGACCTTATCCACCTCGGAGGCCTGCTGCTCGATGGTCAGGTTGCGGTGGATGATGCCGAGGCCGCCCTGCTGCGCCATTGCAATCGCCATGCGTGACTCGGTGACCGTGTCCATGGCCGCGCTGATCAGGGGAATCTGGAGCTGAATATTGCGGGTAAGGCGGGTCGAAGTGTCGGCCGCCGCCGGGACGACATCGGACTTGGCGGGCAACAGCAACACGTCATCGAAGGTGAGCGCTTCAGGAACAGGAAAATGAATCATGGCATTGGGTCCGGGGAAGGATAATCTCTCATTGTAGAGTTGCGCGGAAGGTTAGGCAAACACCCGTAAGTGACACAAAGGTAACATGCTATTGACGCTCCCAAATCCGCCGGCCGCGCCTCGGAACGAGGCCGCGCCGGCCGTTGAAATTCGGTAATTTCGGGCGTATAGTTTAGTAAGTAGCGCTGTGAAGATAAGCGGTGCTGGCCACGTCCGGCGGGCTAGAGAACCTTCAGCGCACTTGGCGAAGTGCACCGGTGGGCGAGAGCCCACTTTATTATTCCACCCTTTAATCCGCTGGTCCTTGGCGAGTCCAGGCGGCAACCGGAGCCTGACGGGTGGGTTGCGCGTGATTCGCTGGTCCGGCAGATTTCGAGAACATGGCGGCTGGTTTAGACAAGATTCAGGAGATCGTCGATCGCGTGGCACAGTCCAGCGGTCTGGAGGTGGTCGAGGTTGATTTACGCGGCGGAGGCAAGGCCCGCATGCTGCGCATCTTCATCGACAAGCCGGGCGGAGTGACCCACGAAGATTGCTCGAACTTCAGCCGCGAAGTTGGAACGATTTTTGATGTAGAGGAGGCAGTGCCCGGCGGCCAGTACACGCTGGAAGTGTCGTCGCCAGGATTGGATCGCAAGCTTTCGAAGCCGGCCGATTTCGAGCGCTTCACCGGAAGCCTGGTGAAGCTAATGACCCGTGATCCGGTCAACGGCAACCGTCATTTTGAAGGCCGGCTGCGAGTCGTTTCACGATGGCAGGCTTGGTCTCGAATTGTCGGGCCGAAAGAAAAGCAAGAAGCACGAGGCAGTCGAAGCGGGAGCCAAGGTCGAAATCGACCTGGCCAACGTGGAGAAGGCCAACCTCGTTCCCGAGTTTTGAATTGGCAATGCGACTAGCGATGAATATGAGTACACGAGTCAGGTGGCAGGTGGTCTATGGCAAGTGAACTGTACAACGTGATCGACGCTCTGAGCCGGGAGAAGGGCATCAATCCGGACATCGTCGTGAGCGCGGTGGAAGATGCCATCGTCGTTGCCACCCGGAAGTACTACAAGACCCAGGAAAACCTGCGCGCCGAATTGGACAAGGAAACCGGCCACATCCGCGCCTACGCGGTGCGGACGATCGTCGACAACTCCGATCTGGTCGAGGATCCGAACGGCCAGATCTCGCTGGAGGACGCCCGGCGAATCGATCCCGCGGCGGAGGTTGGCGGCGAGCTGCGCACCGAAAAGCCGACCGATGTGTTGGGCCGCATTGCCGCGCAACTGGCCAAGCAGGTGATCTTTCAGAAGGTGCGCGAGGCTGAGCGCGACACGGTTTACAACGAATACATTGGCCGCGTTGGCGAAATTATTAACGCCACGGTAAAACGCGTCGAGGGACAGGACGTAATCGTCGATCTTGGCAAAGCCGAAGCACGCATGCCGAGGAAAGAGCAGTCGCGCCTGGAGTCGTTTTCTCCTGGCGAGCGTGCACGCGTAGTCATTTCTCGTGTGGAGAAAGCGGCAAAAGGTCCGCAGGTCGTTGTGTCGCGCGCCGTACCGGAATTGGTGACCGCACCTCTTCCAGACGGAAGTGCCCGAGATTTACGACAACACTGTTGTGATTCGCGCCATCGCCCGTGAAGCGGGCGAGCGCACCAAGATTGCCGTCATGTCGAAGGATAAGGACGTCGATCCAGTGGGCGCGTGCGTGGGCATGAAAGGAATGCGCGTGCAGTCGATCATTCGCGAGCTGCGCGGCGAGAAGATCGACATCATCGAGTACCACGAAGACCCTGTGACCTTTGCCGAGAAGGCATTGCAGCCCGCAAAGGTCAGTCGCGTGACCGTGCTCGAAGGTCAGGAAAAGCACCTGGAAGTAATCGTCGACGACAGCCAACTGTCACTGGCCATCGGTAAGAAAGGGCAGAACGTTCGGCTCGCTGCCAAGCTGCTGGGCTGGAAGATCGACATCAAGAGCGAGGAAGAGAAGCGCCAGGAAGTAGAGGCGCAGATGTCGCAAGTGATGACCCAGGTGTCCACGCCGCTCGATATCGTGCCCGATCTCGAGCCGGGCATCATCGAGAAGCTGGTTGCGGCAGGAATCACCACGTGTCGAACAGGTCGCTGACATGACGCCGGAACAGTTGGAAGAAATCCCCGGCGTAGGCCCGAAGACTGTGGAGAAGATCAGTATCGCGGTGAACAACTACTTCTCCAGCCTCGATGCCGCTGCGGCTGCGGCTGAAGGCGAAGAAGCTGTTACTGCGGAAGCGGCTACCGAAGAAGGCGCAGTGGCGCCTGAAGAGGCCGGAGCTGCGGAAGAGGCCACAGCTACGGAAGAAAGTGTCCTTGCCGAGGAAGCCGGTGAAGACGCGGCCATCGCCGAACAGGACGCGCGCCTTGCCGCCGACGGCGGAGGCGAAGTGCCTGCGGAAGAGGTGCAGTCGGGCGACTTGAGCGAGCTCCCGACTGAGGCCGGAAGCATCGTCGGAATCAGTGGAAGAACTGGTTGAAGAAGGTCAGTACTTCGAGGCCGAAGTGGTGGACGGCGTCGAGAATGCTCCCCCGGCGGACGTAGCGGAAGTTACGACCCACGAAAGGCCAGTGGTCGAAGGCGAGAATTTGCCGGACGAAGAACTGCCGGGCGAGCAACGATAAGAATCAGGGTTCGCGGTCCATTACCGCGTCCTCGGCCAACTCGCGACGTCGATACAAGCAAGCTTGAGGATGCTATGAACGCATAAGAGCAGCGGACAAGACGGAGGACATAGGGCGGAATGCAGCAAAAGGTTCGAATTAATGATCTGGCGAGGGAACTCGAGGTCAAAAGCAAGGTGATACTCGATCTACTGTTGAAGGTTGGGGTCACGGAAAAGAAGACGCACTCCAGCTCCATAGAAGTGGACGAGGCGGAGCGCGTCAAGAAGTATTACGCCGAGCATGGCGAACCCGGCAGCACGTCATCGAGTCGTGCGTCGCGAGCGCACGCCGACGAGTTCAAACCCAAGATCGACCTGTCGCATATTTCCAAGCCTGGCGATGTATTGAAGGCAATCACCCAAAAGGCCGCCCAGCCGGTCGCCCCTCCGCGTCCCGCCGCGCCTCCCGCTCCGCCGCGACAAGTGGTTATGCCAGCCGTCGGCCGTGCCGTCGCGTCCGCCGAGTGTCGCACCTAAGCCGGCGGTTTTCGGCCGGTGCTGCTCCGGTTGAAACGTCGAGGCCGGCTCCGCGACTCATTACGCCGCAAGTGGTTCGTCAGCCCTCGGCGGTGATTGCTCCGCCCAAACCGGTGGTTGCGCCGCCCGCAGCCCACACAGCCGCTCCCCCGGCACAGGAAAGGGAAACGCCTTCTGTTGCAGAAACCAAAGCTCCTCCAGCGTTCGAAGCAGGGCAGGCACCGATGGTAGCTGAGGCTTCCACCGCAATCGCCGAGCCGGTTCAAGAGGCACCCCCGGTAGTAGCGCAACCTGCGGCTCCGGCTGCCCCTGAGGTGGCCGCCGCAGCATCAACCAGCGCGCCTCCGGTTCCTGCCAAACACGCGGCGATGCCGCAACGTCCGGCCCCGCCGCAGCGCAGGCTGATCGTTCCGCAAACAGGTCCGCGGCCGGTGTATGCAGCGCCGCCGTGCGGCCTGCAGGCGCGCCTCCGCGCACCGTTATGCCGGAGCGCGGCAAACCGATCTTCCAGCGTCCACGACCGCCGCTACCGGGACAAGGACAGGGTCCCGGGCAGGGTGCAGCTGGCGCTGGCGGACCGTCCGCCCGCGCGACCTGGTGAGCGACGCGGTCCGCATCCGACGCGTTCGGGACCGCCGGGAATGCGGCCACCGTTCGGTGCAGGAGCGGGTGCGGGTGTTGCGCCTCCGCCGCCGACTGGGCGTCCTATGGGACGTCCGGCTCGACCGGGACAGCGATACGTACCACGTGGTGTAAAGGAAGGCCCGATGAAGGGCTTTACTCCGCCACCGCGGTTGTCGCTTTCGAGCGAGCCACTGCCCATCACGCGCAGCATCACGATTCCCGAAGGCATCAGCGTGAAGGACCTGGCGGAGAAGCTGGAAATCCGTGCCAAGGACCTGATCGCGCGCCTGCTGGCGCGGGGCGTTTTCGCCACCGTCAACCAAACGCTGGACTCCGAACTTGCGTCTGATATGGCTCGCCATTTCGGCGCGACCACCGATGTCATTACCTTCGAAGAGCAGCTGGCCAAGGACACTTCGCCCGCAGACGGTGCCGGTGAAGAAGGCAGCGCCGTGGCTGTCACGCGTCCGCCAGTCGTCACCATCATGGGACACGTCGATCACGGCAAAACCAGCCTGCTCGACGCTATCCGCCAGACCAGCGTAGCCGAAGGCGAAGCCGGCGGAATCACGCAGCACATTGGCGCATACAAGGTAGCGATTACCGACAAGAACTCGCCGGCCTACGGTCGCGAGATTGTGTTCCTCGATACACCGGGCCACGAAGCGTTTACCCGCATGCGTGCCCGCGGATCGAAGGTCACCGACATCGTCGTGCTAGTCGTTGCCGCCGATGACGGCGTGATGCCGCAGACGCTGGAAGCCATCGACCACGCCAAAGCGGCGAACGTGCCGATCATCGTGGCCGTCAACAAGATCGACAAGCCCGACGCCTTACCCGACCGGGTCAAGAAGCAACTGGCCGATCGCGGCCTGATGCCCGAAGACTGGGGCGGCTAGCACTGTGTTCGTTGATGTTTCTGCCAAGCAGAAGACGAACCTGAACTCTGCTGATGGAAATGATCTGCCTGGTTGCCGATCTGCAGGACCTGAAGGCGGTACCCGACCGTCCGGCAACCGGAACCGTGCTGGAAGCCAAGCTCGATCGCGGACGCGGTCCGGTGGCAACGGTGCTGATCCAGAACGGCACGCTTGCACGCAGGCGACAACTTCGTAGTCGGCAACGTATTCGGCAAGGTCCGCGCCATGTTCAACGATCGCGGTGCGGTCGCTTGAGGCCGCGACTCCGGCCACTCCGGTCGAAGTACTGGGACTCGACGGGTTGCCGCAAGCCGGCGATCAGTTAGTGGCTGTCGTGGACCGCGAAAAGGCACGCGATATTTCCGAATACCGCGAAGGCAAGGCCCGCGAAGCACAACTGGCGAAAAGTTCGCGCGTATCGCTCGAAGGCCTGGCGGAACAGATCAAGACCGCCGGACAGAAAGACCTGCCGATCATCCTCAAGGGCGATGTGGGCGGCTCGGTCGAAGTGCTGACCGACGTGCTGGGCAAGCTGTCGAACGAGAAGGTGAAGATCACCATCGTCCGCACGGGCGTGGGTGCCATCACCGAGTCGGACGTTCTGCTGGCCTCAGCGTCGAACGCGGTCATCATCGGCTTCAACGTCCGCCCCGAACGTAAGGCGCAGGAACTTGCCGAGCAGGAGAAGTGGACATCCGCCTGCACTCGATCATCTACGAGCTGCAGGACGAGATGAAGCGTGCCATGACCGGCCTGCTGGAACCGATCATCAAGGAAACCTACCTGGGACGTGCCGAAGTTCAGGACACCTTCCGCATCCCGAAGGTTGGCACCATTGCCGGTTGCCAGGTGGTCGATGGCGTGATCAAGCGCGACTCCGACGTGCGCCTGCTGCGCGACAACGTGGTCGTGTTCAAGGGCAAGATCGGATCGCTGCGCCGCTTCAAGGACGATGCCAAGGAAGTGACCAACGGCATGGAGTGCGGCATCGGCATCGCGAACTACGGTGATATCAAAACAGGCGATATCATCGAGGCCTTCGTCGTCGAGAAGGTTGCGGCCGAGGCCTTCGCCTAAGCAATTGTTTGAAAGGGCATCGCTTTACGGGCCGCCGAAAAAGTACGTGTTGTGGTAGAGCTGGCCTTCAGGCCAGCGTCTCAGCCGTCTGTTTTGACATCCTGAGCGGCCTTTAGGCCGCGAGGGACCTGATGTTGCGACTTTTTCTGCAACCTCTTTAGCCGTGCCGTTATCCCGAGCGGGCTTCAGCCCGCGCAGCATTCGATCGTAGGAAGTCCCGGAGACTGTTCCTCGCAACGCGAGGTTCGACTTCCGGGACTTTCTTTACCTGCAAGACAAAATGATCGCCCATCTCACCCTTGAGATCCGCATCGAAGGCGCGAACTCGCTGAAAGACAAGCGGCAGGTGGTGCGAAGCGTAAAAGACGGCCTGCGCACCCGCTTCAACGTTGCCGTGGCCGAGATCGATCCCAGCGACGCCTGGCAGCGTGCCACCCTGGGAGTCGTCAGCATTTCCTCCTCCCGTGATTACCTCGAAGGCCTGATGCGCAACGTCGAGCACTTTGCCGTCCGTGCAGCCAATAACAGCGGCGGCGAAGTCACGGACTCTTTTCTTGACTTCCTCGACGAGGCGGAATTCGGCGCGACGGAATCGAACCAGAGAACCGTAATCGTTATCACCGCTGACTTGACACTTGGGCGTATCCTCTAACGTTCAGCTTTTTTGCCGGTGGCTCGGTAGGGCGAATGGAAAACCGGACACAAAAATATCTTCGGGCACGACGCAGCGAAGCCTTGCGTGAGGAAATCACGACGCTGGTCGAAGGTGAACTGGAAGATCCTCGCATCGGGCTGGTGACCGTGAATGAGGTCGTAACTGGCGACCGATGGAAAGGTCGCGCGGGTTTTCATCGAGGTCGCAGGAAGCGAGAAAGAAGTCGAGGAAAGCCTGGAGGGACTGAACGCATCACGCGGATTCATTCGTCATGCATTGACGACGAACCTCGGGTTGCGACATGCTCCGGAGCTCGTGTTTGTGCTCGACCACCGAGAGGAGTCCGGAAGCCGGGTGGAAGAATTGCTGAAGCGCATCGAGAAACGAAAACGCCAGACCTAAAGTCGGGACCGAAGGGGATGCTGGAAGAAGTCCTGAATCAGATAGGGAGAAGAGAGAAGTTCATTCTTACCTCGCACGCACGGCCCGACGGCGACGCCGTCGGATCGGCCCTGGCGTGCTGCGAGATCCTCCGCAGCATGGGCAAACAGGCGGAGGTCGTCCTCAGCGACGGCGTTCCGGGCATCTACCGGCCGCTCCCGTATGCCGACTCCGTATTGCATGACATCGAACAGGCTCCCGAAGCCGAGGCCGCCATCATCCTGGAATGCGATGGCATGGCGCGTACGCGACTTGGCCGGTCTCGAAAAGCATTACCTCATCAACATCGATCACCACGATACTGCGCGGCCTTTTGCCGATGTGAACTGGATTGATCCCAATGCGTGCGCCACCGCCGAGATGATTTTTCGTCTGGCGCGCGAAGCGGCGTGTACGGATCTCTCCTGAAGTCGCGACTTGCCTGTACACCGCGGTGCTGACCGATACCGGTTCGTTCTGCTTCAGCGGGACCACCGAACGCACCTTCGCCCTCGCCCAGGAGCTGGTGCGCTGCGGCGCCGATCCGGTCAAGATCGCGCACAACGTCTACTTCTCCACGCAACTCTCGAAGATGAGGCTGCTCGGCGCGGCGCTCGGCACGCTGCATCGCGACGGCAGCCTGGCCTGGATGCACGTCACCCATAAGCACCATGGGACTCTGCGAAGTCGCAGGAAGAAGATTGCGAAGGCCTGGTCAACTACGCGCTGGCGATCGAGGGGATCGAAGTTGCGTTGTTCTTTCGCGAGCAGGCCGATGGCAAGCTTTCGTGTCAGTCTGCGCAGCAAAGGCGGCGGTCAATGTGGCCTCGGTGGCCGAGTTCATTCGGTGGCGGCGGCCACACCTGCGCCAGCGGATGCGCCATCGAGGGTCCGCTCTCGGTGGCGACCGAGCGTATGATTGCGCAGTTGCGCATTCGCGGATACCAGAACCGCAGTCCGCACGACAAGGTGCAATAGCTATCACGCCTGCCGATTCCAACTTGAAAGGCACTAAGCCGTTTGACGAGCGCGCCCGCCGCTCGACGGACCTGCTCGCACTCATCGCATTCTGCGGATTCCTGTTCTTCGCCGGGCTCCAGGTGATCGGCCTCGCTTGGAGCCGACGAACCACGCTACGCACAGGTCGCACGCGAAATGCTCCAGCGCCACGACTGGGTAACTCCCACGTTATGGGGGCAGCCATGGCTGGAGAAGCCTCCGCTGCTATTACTGGGGCGAGATGCTGGCCTACAAGGCCACGGGGAGCGTCACCGGATGGGCGGCGACGATTGCCGTCGGCGGTCCTATGCACGCTGATGGTCTTTTTCATCTACGTGTGGGCACGGCGTTTTCGCAGAGGCATGCAGCTGGATGCGGCGCTGATCACGGCGGCAGTCTGCCATCGTCATAGGTTTCGGGCGCGGTGCCAGCACCGACATGCCGCTGACGGCGACCTTCACCATCGCGATGCTATGCTGGTACGGGTGGTACGAGTCGCAGAATCGCACTGGTTGATAGGCTTCTACGCTGTTCGCGAGGCTTGGGAACACTCGCCAAAGGACCAGTCGCCGTATTTCTCGCCGGCCGTCATTATCGGAGTCTTCGCCGCTGCTGCGGCGCGATTGGCGCCTGATCTTGCGAACACTTTGGCTTGCCCGGCATCGTTCTCTACCGCGCTTGTCGTGCTCCCGTGGTTTATCGCCGTGCAGAGGGCCAATCCCGAGTTCTTTCGCGTCTTCATCCTCGAACACAACCTGGCGCGGTACACGACGGACGTCTATCGTCATAAGCAGCCGTTCTGGTATTACCTGCCGGTCGTAATCATTGGGCTGATTCCGTGGGTGATCTTCGCGGTCGCCGCAGTGGTCGATGCGATTCGCGACTGGCGCTTCTCGGTCACCGAGCCGCAAGGCAAGGAAGACTTGCGAACTTATCTGGCGATCTGGTTTCTGCTGCCGATTGTTTTCTTCTCGCTGTCCCAGTCGAAGTTGCCGGGATACATTCTGCCGGCGATTCCCGCCGCGACGATTCTGCTGGCCGATTTCATTCTTCGTCGCGAGCAGGAGGGCGAGAAGCCCAGCTGGCCGATTGCCATTGCCCACGCAGTACTGTGTGCTGCGCTGATGGTTGCGGCGCTCATCGTTCCGTTCAAGCTGGTGCATCTTGAGGTCACCATGCCAGCCCTCATTGTGGCCGTGACGCTCGCCGTAATCGGCGTACTCTCGGTGGTGGTAAGCCTGCGTGTGCAAGGCCTTCGCATGCTGCGTTTCACGACGCTTATTCCGCTGCTCATCGCCTATGCGCTGGTGCTGCGCGGTACCGCTCCGATGATCGACGTCCTCCAGTCGGCGCGGCCAGTGCAACTGACGCTCTCGGAGACGGCGATCGGTGAAATCCCCAAGGTTGCCGTCTATGACGTTCCGCGGGGCCTGGAGTATGGCCTCGGCTTCTACGGAAATCACAAAATCGCCAGCTACGAGCGTAATGAGATTCCCGAAGGCGAGCACCTGGTCGTGGCTGCTGCCGGCTCACAGGCAGAACTGGAGTTTCGCCTCGAAGGCCGCCGCGTGACGCGCGTGGGAGGGTTCTCCCCGCAGCATCTCGACTTTTACCTGGTGTCTGGCGCGGGCGGGCCGCAATCGAATCCATAATGACCACTCTTGTTCGAAGCATTGCTTCTCGCATTGCAGCCACACTAGACTGACGACAGGGCCATTGCCGAGCTACGCTGTCGGCAGGTAAGTGCCGGATCTATGGCGGTACGTAATCCAATTCGGCCGGCGACGGGCGCGGAGATCCTTGACCTCAGGCACTTCTCCTCCGCCGACCTCCGTCCCCTGCTCGACGACGAAGTTGAGTTGTGGGGCGACATTTTGGCGTGGGACTATCGCAGTTCGTCAGAGATGATCCTGCGCTATGTGGATGCCAAAATTCTGCCAGGATATGCCGCGGTGGAACGGGGAAGTCTCGTCGGCTATGCATTCTTCGTGTATGAGGGAAGTAAAGGGGTGATTGGCGACCTGTTCGTGCCGCAGGATCGGCCCGACGCACGCGCGATCGAAGTCCGGCTGATTGACCATGTCATTGAAACCCTGCAACAATCGCCGGGAGTGCATCGGGTTGAAGCACAGTTGCTGGCCCACAGTACCGGAGAACTTGCGGCACCTTTCGGCGATAATGGTTTTCGGCGCTTCAGCCGCCTCTTCCTTCGCCTCAACCTGGCAGCCTCCATTGACACGAAGCCGCCATCAGCCGATCCGGTGAAGCAGGTCAGCATACGGCGCTGGCTCGATCAGGACTACCAGGCTGCCGCCAGCGTTATTACCGCGTCGTACCGCACACACATCGATTCTGAGATTAACGACCAGTACCTGACGACTGCGGGATCCATGCGCTTTCTGAACAACATTGTGCGTTTCCCGGGATGCGGCGTCTTCGATGCCGAGGCGTCGTTTGTGGCCGTCCATCAGCCGACAGAGTCGGTGATTGGACTGATTCTCTGCTCGCGGGTGCGCCACGACGTCGGACACGTGACGCAAGTGTGCGTGGTGCCCGAGCATCGTGGCGAAGGTCTTGGCGGGGCACTGCTGGCTTGGACCTGCGACGCGCTTCGTGCGCGCAAATTCAATCTACTGACGCTGACCGTGACCGAAGCCAATCATCGTGCCGTCGTTCTCTATCGGAAGCTTGGATTTGAAACAGCGCGAGTGTTCGATGCATTCGTGTGGGAAAAATGAAAAAACAGGTGTCAGTGGTTAGTAGCCAGTGAGTTGCCAGTGTCAGAGCACCACGGCGGATGCGATTTCTCTCAGTTACCTGCCCGGCTTTAGAACTGACCACTGGCCATCGGCAGCTGCCTTTTAGTGTTTTAGAAGCCACATCGCCCACGAGGCCAGGAAGACTCCGCCGACGAACAGCACGAAGCAATAAGCGCCGTAGCGGATCATTTCGCGCGTCGTGTTGCGCTGGGTGATGCCGAATACGGTAGAGGCGCAGGCAGCAAATAGGACGGCGGCGCTGAAGTGCGAGAGTTCAAAGCTCATGGTTTCTTGCCGATCGCGATCTGGTGGGCATCGACAGCGGAGATGATGTTCAACAATCCAGCTACAACGATGTACTTCGTGCCGTAATCGGCGACGGCACGCTGAATATTGCCGGGACCCCAATCCATAGCGCGAGCGATGAAGTAGAGAAGCCCGGAGCCGAGGTCGCCCACGAAGCCAAGAATGTCGAGCAGGTCGCCGGTATTAAAGCCGTAGACCTTGCCCTGCATGCCGAGTCCGGCGAAGAACATGATGAAGACTGCGAGCATGAGCAGCAGGCCGCGGCCCCAGCGGCCCTGAATGAAATGTCCGAGACCGGGGACTAACCAACCCGCCAAAGGAGCGATGATTGCCATGGAGCCCGCAGTCGCCGCAGCGTTACCCGCAGTGGTTGTGTTCTGTGCGTTCGCCATCAGATGAGCACCAACTCGTCCTGGATTCTTCCTGTCACTTCGGCTTTGCCTTTGTGGGTCATCATGTCGATTTCGCTGCGCACGCCGAAATCCGCCATGTAAACTCCCGGCTCAACCGAGAAGCAGGTGTTCGGTAGGATGAGGCGGTCGTCTTTCGTCTCGAGGTTGTCGAGGTTCGCACCATTGCCATGGATGTCGGAGGTAATAGAGTGGCCGGTGCGGTGAAAGATGTTAGGGCCATAGCCTTTGCCAACGATGTAGTCATGTACGGCCTGGTCAACTTCCCACCCGCAAATGGCTTTGCCGGTGTTGAAGGCTTCCTGCACCTTGCGGATGCCCACGTTGCGGGCGTCGCGCACGACGTTGAATACTTCGCGCTGCTTGTCACTGGCAGCGCCGATCACGCCGGTCCAGGTAATGTCGTAGAACACCGAGTCGGGTTCGTTGCACTTGGCCCAGATGTCGAGCAGGATGAAATCGCCCTGTTTGATCGGCGCAGACGTCGCTGAAGTGGGCTCGTAGTGTGGGTCGCCACTGTTCGCGTTCACGCTGACGTTAGGCGGGTCGCAGGTGACCAGGTCTTCCCGCCGAAATGCTTCCATGATCCATTGCTGGATTTCGAATTCGTGCGTGCCGCCGTTACGGGCGCGGCTTCCGATCTCCTGAAACGCGCCAGCGGTAATCTGGTCAACTTTCTTCTGCGCTTTGTAGTGCGAAGCGATTTGCGAATCCGTCAAGGTAGCTTCGAAACGGGCTACGAGGCTGGCCGAGGTGACAATCTCCTTGCCGAAGCTGCGGACCAGATCCAACATGCCGGCATCCACCAGCGAGATGTAGGGAATCTGGTTGTTGGGCGAGTACTGCATGACCAGCTTGCTGTAAGGCTTCACCATTGCTTCGAGGTTGGCCCACAATTCTTCCCACGCTGAGTACTCCAACTTGCGGCCGGGCAACGTGTCGAGGTGGTGGCTTTCGATGCGATGAACCAGCTTCACAGGTTCGCCCGTGGCGGGAATCACGTAAAACCAACGGCGGGTGGTGAGGCGGTCGGGTGGCAATCCGAGCACGCGGTAGGCAATGGGATCGCGATGGTGATGGTCGTAAAACAGCCACGCTACGTGGCCGCCATCGCGCAGGGCGGCCTGAATTTCGTCGAGGTTCATGCGTACTCCATTGTAAACGACGACGGTTTATTTGCTCGGCTTGTCTAGAACGCGGGCGCGATCGCCAACGGCGAGTGTCTCGCACGCGGTGCGCAACACCAGCCGGGACGTGCGCCCGCGAATCGTCATCACGTAGGCGACGGCTTCTTTGGGATTGGCCTTAACGGCTTCGCGCAGAAGCCAGCCTAGGCCTTTCTGGACCATGTCGTCTTTGTGGGTCAGCAGGGACTCGGTGATGTTCTGAATCTGGTCGAAATTCTTGTGTTGGCGCGTACTGTGAATCAGGCTGACGGCGGCCGCCCGCTGATGCCAGACGCTCTTCTTCTCTACCCATCGCGGCAGACGCTTCAGGTAAGCACCGTCGGCTGCGACCATCGGTCCGATCAGGTAATGCACCAGAGCGTCGTGATCGCTCCACGAGGTCACACGGTCGAGCCAACGTTCGAAAAGGTCAAACTCAGTCCGGCCGAACTGCGGAGTCATATCCTCCAAAAGCATCACGGCAAAGTTCTTCTCTTCCAGAACCTCGCCGGCAAAGAGCTGGTCTGCAACTTGCACCAGATAGGCGAGGCCGTGCTCGGCAAGGATGGTACGCCGAGAGCGTTTGGCGACCTTGCGCAGCTCAGCGGTGTACCATCCGCGCGATTTCACTTCGTGCTTGAAGAAATGCTGAACATCCTCGGAGTGCGGCGCGGAACCGCCATTCTTCAGGACGGTACGAATGTGGGCGGCAATGTAGGCGGGTGGCCTCTTCATCTCATGCCTCAGATCGCGGAACAAATGCGGGCGCCTCCCCGACGAATGCCCCCGCGGGGGGGAACAATTAAAGCACGGTTACCGTAGCGAAACAGGCTGCGGGGAAAGTCGCTCTTGGGGTAGAACTGGCCCTCAGGCCAGCGCCCGGGCGGTTTATTTTTGTCATCCCGAGCGGACTTTAGTCCGCGAGCGATCTGCTTTTCTGACTTTGTCTGCGCCCTGTAAAGCCATGCCCTTTCACACACCCCTCGCAAACCATTTTCGGCGATCACGACGTGGCAGCGCCGCCTGCCGGCTTGGACAACACTAGCCTGTCATACACCCACAACAGTACAGCTGTGAGCACGCCCACGCCGACGATGACCCACCACATGCTTGCAGGCTCATGCTTGACCTCACCGTAGTGATGAATCAGGTAGCCTCCGAACTTTCCGCCGATGAGCGAGCCGATTCCGAGTGGCACGAAGGCGAATCCCATGTAGGTGCCCTGCTGCCCCGAGGGAGCGAGGCGCGAGATGTACTCGTAATAGCGTGGCGATTGGGTGATCTCGCCGAGAGCGATCACGATGAGCGTGATGACTGCACCCAGGCCTGTCGGCATCGCGATCAGCACAATCCAGCCCAGCGCCGTGATCAGCGTGCCGATGGTGATCGCTGTTAGCGCGGGGACCTTCCGCATCAAGGCGGTGATTAAGACCGTGAGCAAGATCACCACAATCGGTCCAGTCGCAAGCAGCCGCTCGGTGTCAATTTGCGGATTGACGTAGTCGTGAACATACAAGGGAAACGTGATGAACTCCTGCCAGTACACAATCCAGTAACCGGTGAAAATCAGCAGGAACAGTATGAAGCGTGGATTGGTGAGTACCGTCATGAAGTTCCTGCCAGCCTGGGCGAGTGTGGTGGTCTGAACTTCTTCGGTCTTGCGCGGCTCGCGGAAGAACAGCAAAACGCCCAGGAACATCAGAAACACGCTGACGGCGGCCACCCGAAAGACATTTTCCACGCTCATCGTGCGGTGTACGTAGGAAGCAACCAGGGGGCCTGCCGCACCTCCGATATTCACCAGCGTGTAGTAGATTGAATAGCCCATGGACCGGACGTTTTCCTTGGACGCGCGGGCGGTGGTGCCGACCACCGTCGGTTTCACCAGAGCAACACCGAATGCCGGAAGGGCGAGAACAAAGGCCACCAGTACTCCCAGAGGCACCGTGTTTCGCACCGGCAGCAGCCAGGTTGCGCCCAGCGAGCCCAACAGGAAATAGGAACAGCCGAGGATCAGGTAGGCGAGTGCCAGGGCCCGCCGAAACCCCATGCGGTCGGCCAGGGTGCCGCCGAAGACCGGCAGGAACCATACTAGTCCGCCGAAGAAACCCGTAAATGTGCTGGCCTGCTGCGAAGGGAACTGGAGGGTTTCATGCAGATACCGCGCGAGCGAAGCGAACGCAGCGTAATAGGAAAGCCGCTCGAACAACTCGCTGATGTTGGCGACCCAGAAGGGGCGCTCGAACCCGTCGCGGATGTCGCGCCAACGTTGTGCAACGCTCAAATGGTTCTCCTTGCAGCGATTTCAGCCCAGCACGGGGCGCAGCTTTTCTTCGACCTGCGCGGCCCGCACGCCTGCAATCCGAATCAACTTTTGGCGGCTGGATTCTCCGGCGGCTATCGTAACTGACGAACGCGGAACATTCAAAAACTTTGCGAAGAAAGCGATGCAGGCTTCATTCGCCCGGCCTTCGACGGGAGGAGCGGCCAGCGCCAGTTTTATGGCATCGCCGATAGTGCCGGTGATGGCGTTCATACGCGCGCGGGGATGGACCTTTACCTGAAACGTCGCTCCCGCCGGAGTGTCGTGGACGGGGATCACGGCTTCAGGCGCTCTCCAAAAACGGCCGTACCGATGCGCACGCAGGTCGAGCCTTCTTCTATCGCGACTTCGAAGTCGTGCGACATGCCCATGGAGAGGACAGCGAGATTCACCGACGGCAGGCTGCGGGCGGCAAGCTGGTCGCGCAGTTCGCGCAGTTTGCGGAAGTAAGGCCGCGCGCCTTCGGGATCGTCGGTAAACGGTGGAACGGTCATTAACCCGCGAATCCGAAGATTCGTCCACTCCGGAGCCTGGTGAAGAATCGCGTCGATCTCGGGCGAGGAGGGCGGGAGGCCGCTTTTGGCCTCCTCGCCGCCGACGTTGATTTCGATCAGTGTGTCGAGAGTCTTGCCCAACTTCTCCGCCGCCTCGTTCAGGCGTTGCGCGAGTTTGGCGGAGTCGATGGAGTCGACGGCGTGAAAAATCTCCGCGGCCTTTGCCGCTTTGTTCGATTGCAAGTGGCCGATCATATGGAACTCGGCGTCTTTCAAAGCGGCGAGATGGGAAAACTTGTCGGCAAACTCCTGCACGCGGTTCTCGCCAAAGAGGCGCTGGCCGGCGGCATAGGCCTCAAGGATTGACGGCGCGGGCAAGGTCTTGCCGACCGCCATGAGCGCGATGTCGGAGGGGTCCCGGCCTGCACCTCTCGCTGCCGCGTGCATGCGCTCACGTATCGTCGCCAGTTGTGAAGAGATGCTCACGGAAACTTCAGTCTAAAACAAAGGCACGGATGATCTCCGTGCCTCCGTGTCTCTGCGGTTTTATCTCCCGCCTTAAATGATCGCAGTCGGTGGGGCCGGCTCGTCGGGATGACCAGCGTTTGCCAGCGGAACACGAATCATCGCCGTGATCAGCACCGCCAAGGCGATAAGGGCCGCGATAAATGGTGCATGCCACGTAAGCAACGTCACATTCTTGCCGGCTCCGACCAGGCCTGCGATCACCAAACCGCACAGAGCCTCGCCCGCGATAAGCCCGGAAGCTGTGAGCACGCCGGCGTTATCGACGCGCGCCTTCTGTGCGTCGTTGAAGCCCCGGCGATCGCGCAGTTTGTCCGTAATCCACCGAATCAAACCACCGACGAAAATGGCGGACGTCGTTCCTAATGGCAGATACATTCCAACCGCGAAGAGCATGACGCTGCGAACCTCAATCAGGATCAACGCCAGGCCCATCAAGATGCCCACAACCACCAGCGGCCACGCCATTTCGCCGCCCACGATGCCCTTGGCCAGCATAGCCATGAGTCCGGCCTGTGGGGCCGGCAAGGCAGAGCTGCCAAAGTGGTACGCCTTATCCAGAACAGCCAGGGGGAAGAAGAGAACCAGGGAGGCGACGACGACTCCCAGCAAATCTCCAATTTCCATCTTGGCGGGCGTGCCACCCAGAATGTGTCCGACCTTCAGGTCCTGCAGCATCTCGCCTGCGACTGCGGATGATACACAAATTACAGCTGCGACTCCGAGCACCGCTGCTACTCCTCCGGAGCCTGAGACCCCTAGCGCGACCATCAAAATCGCGGCAATGACCAGGGTGCAAAGAGTAAGACCCGAAACCGGATTGTTAGACGAGCCGATGAGTCCAACCAGATTGCCGGAAACCGCGGCGAAAAAGAAGCCCAGGATGATCATGACCCCGGCAGAAACGAGCGCGCCGGCGATAACCTTTGAGGTGGGAAGATTTCCGGCGCCGGCGATGAAGTAGTAATAGAGAGCGATCATGGCGATAAATACAACGCCGACGCCGGCGAAGATTCCCTTTGCCGGCAGATCGCGCTCGGTGCGATTGCTGGCGGCGTGCGCTGCGGCGGACTTCTTCAGGTCCGACACGGCGCGTCCCATGCCTATCGCTAATTGCTTGCGCATCTTGAACAGCGTGTAGGATGCTCCGACCAGCATGCCTCCGACGGCAATCGGCCGCACGACGGAGTAGTAGATGGCCTGCGCCAGCAACGTCCACGGCAGTGTCTGTCCGTTCGGCTGAGTGGCCTGTATGTAAGGACCAATCGTAAAGGTCAAGAGCGGCACGAGCAGGCCCCACGCCAGGACGCCTCCCGCGAAATTCAGGGCTGCCAGGCGTGGGCCGATGATGTAGCCGACGCCGAGATAGGCAGGGCTAACATCGGGCGCAGTCAGAAGCGTCGCGCCTCCTGTCAGGGTGGTGGCCACGTTGGGATTCGTGCTGGTTCGCAGCACCAACCGCTTGCCCAGGTCGCTGATCGCAAGCGGGAAGGTGTTATTCGCAGAGAAAACATTCACCGCGCCCAGCAGGTACATGAACCCGCCGAAGCCCATATTGGCAAACAGAATCTTGGCCGCCTTCGATCCCTGTTGTCCCGCTTTATGAATCTCCGACGCCGCTACGGATTCGGGGTAGGGAAGTTCGGGGTCTTCCACCATGACCCGCCGTAGCAACGTCACGAGCAGGATGCCCAGGGTTCCGCCCAGCATCATCAGAACTACGGAATTCCAGTACTTCTCGCGGGTAAGTCCGGGCCACAACCCTGCCATCACGAATGCGGGTATGGTGAAGACCGCGCCAGCTGCCACCGATTCACCGATAGACCCGACGGTACGGGCGATGTTCTCCTCCAGCAGTGTTCCCTTCATCAGCCGGAGCAACGCCATGCCGATTACGGCGGCGGGGTAGGTGGCCGCAATCGTCATGCCGGCCTTTAATCCGAGATAGGCATTGGCTGAGCCGAGTATGCCGGTCATGACGAGGCCGATCAGGAGTGCTCGGAAGGTGAACTCCTTCATCTCCATGGTCTCGGGGACGTAGGGCTTGTGAACTCGCCGTTCGCTCCCGGCGTTGATGGTATGAGTGCTCATAAATCCTCGTGGTCGACGCGTAAAGCGTCTTTCAGGTGGAAATAACTGTGACGGCGCAAGTTAGCACGGCGATGCCGCTTGATACAAGTGTATGCCGCCGTGTGCCGCCTGGCTCTGATGGCTTGCCGGCCACGCACCATGAATTCGGCGTGAATCTTTGCCGAAGGTATCTGGGGCGACATTGCACTGAAATTGGGAACTCACTATACTGAAGCCCTCGGTGCCTTCTGCCTGTCGGCAGCGCACGAGCGCTCCCAGGATAGGGCACCATCGACTGGAGGGTCGTCTTCAGCAGTCGTGGCACTCTAGACCGACAGCGACGAACGCAGCGCGCCGAGCAGCGTACTTCCCTCGTCGCGCCGTTGTTGACCGTAGCTCGCAGCGTTTTCTCGGTTCTCCTTCCCTCCGATTGCAGGCTCTGTAGTCTCCCCCTCACCAACGTCTCCCGGCTTCCCGTTTGTCGAGATTGTCTCGATTCGATCGAGCCGATTCGTGCTCCACAATGCCTTCAGTGCGGCGACCGGCTGCTGCCGCCGCAGCTGCTGATGAGCGACAGCCGCTGCCGCGGTTGCCATGAGTTCGAGCCCGAGTTCAATCGCGCCGTGTCTTTTGGCGAGTACGCCGAAGCGCTGCGGGGACTGATCCACCTCCTGGAGTATGACCGGATAATTCCTATGACTCCGATCCTCGGACGAATGCTGGCCCACGCGATCGAGCAACTCGCCGAACTGCCCGGCGACGGGCGAATGGTGGTAGTGCCGGTTCCGCTTCATTCGAGCCAGCGCGGCGAGCGCGGGTTCAACCAGGCCGAACGGATTGCTCGCTACGCGGTGAAGTATCGTTCGCGGCGGTTGGAAAGCGCAAAGGTACTCAAGCGCAGGAAAGCAACTCACTCCCAGTTTGCGTCTCGCGCGCGAAGAACGCATCGTCAACATGCGCGAAGCGTTTCGGGTTCTTGCTCCCGCGCGGGTGAAAGGCGCGACGGTAATTGTCGTTGACGATGTAATGACGACTGGAACCGACGCTTTCCGAGTGCGCTCGCGGGTGAAGAAAGCCGGGGCGGAAAAAGTTTGGGCAGCAACGGTAGCGCGCACCTTGAAGGCTACGGTGCGACCTATGATTGCCGAAAATGAGGCACAGGAGGCTGACGAAGCAGAGGCAATCGCTGCTTCGGTTTAGACGGACATGTCGATGGCAGCTCAAAGCACCGCGTCGCGATACGGAAAGTCACTAGCTGGCTGCATGCATCATGCGCGGGTAAGCACGGACGAGCCGTTACAGCGCTCACCCATGCACGCTCCCGTGCTGGTGTTAAATGCGTCCTACGAGCCGATCAACGTTTGTGCAGCTCGGCGCGCCATCGTCCTGGTGCTGAAAGGGGTCGCGATGATGGAAGAGGCCAACGGACACCATTTGCACGCTGCCCGCATCGCCATTAACGTTCCGTCCGTAATCCGCCTGTTGGAGTACCGCCGTATTCCGCACCAGACCCGCGCGCTGTCGCGCAAGAACATCCTGTTACGCGACCGTAATACCTGCCAATACTGCGGCAAGATTCTAGCTGCAGGAGAGTTGACGCTCGACCATGTCGTGCCTCGCTCGCGAGGAGGCGCGTCGAGCTGGGAGAACCTTGTGGCCTGTTGCCATAACTGCAATCGCAGGAAAGGCAACCTGCTGCCCAATGAGGCCAATATGCGACTCAACCGCGAACCCCGTGCGTTCAATCTGCATACCAGCCGCCACATTATGCGGCTGATGGGGCGGTCGGACTCCAAGTGGCAGAAGTATCTCTTCTACTAGGGTAGCGCGGCTTCAGCCCACGAGGAACCCGCTTCCCCTGACTCTTTCCCGCAACCCGTAAAGCCGTGCCCTTTCACGGCAAAAGCCCCGGCTCATCATGCCGGGGCTTTCTACTGACAACAGAGAACTGACAACCGGCTACTGACCTACGGCTTCGGAGGCGGTGTCGTCGCAGGCGGAGGCTGAGTGCCCTGCGGCTGTCCACCTTGGTCCTTGTTCGTACCCTTGCCGATGTCTTGGCCCTCGTAGGTGATCTTTACGTTCGAGCCGAAGCGCTTGTAGTCGGTGTATTTCACGATCTGTTTGATGTGAATGTCGCCGGTCGAAAAGTGAAGCACGTCATCCACCTTGGTATAAACAGGGAACCAGTACTTGCCGTCGACCTGATCTCTCCAGGTCGTGAAGTTGGGGAAGAGGTTCTCCTGACCGCGTTTCTTCGTGCCGATGTCAGGCACGTTCTTGCCGTAGGTCTTTACGATCTGGAAATCCTTGTCGTCCACCCAGATGCGGCCCTGGAAGTATCGTTTGTTCTTCTCGATCTGCTTGGGCGCCACGTCAAAAACATAGGTGCCGATTTCGTCGATACGCTGCTTGCCGACGTAGAGAATCTGGTACTCAGGAATTTCGTCGCTCGTCAGCACGAACGGCATACGGTTGCGGATATCGTCGTAATCCTCTTTGGTCATAGTGATGCCGACCAGCGAAGATTGCGGAGCGAAGACAACGTGTTCCACGCGATGGCCCTTGTCGTCGAACAACACGTCTTCGATTTCCTTGAATTCGCCATTCACCGAATCACCGTCAAGAGTTTGCACGGTCAACGACTGCCGATAAGCGTAGTTTTCGCGCGCCTGTTTGAAATCTTTCTCCTTGGCGGCAAATTTCTGAATGATTTCCTGTTCGGTAAGACCCTGCGGTGGCGAAGTATCGAGTTCGCCCTCGCCGCGTTGGGCAGCGGCCACGGAAATGAGATTTACGAAAAGTAACCCGAGGGCCAGGGAATTCAGCAGCGATCGTGGGGAAGTCATCGAGATTCCTGTCATCATTGTATTCGATGAAAACCGCAAGAGAGGCGATTCCCGCGGCGCTGCCAGAAGCCGGCAACGTTATGGAAACCCGAGGACAGGTCATTTGTTGCCAGTGCCACTGCTCAAGCCCGCAGGGCGGCATTTGTGTTAGCTGTGGACGTCCGCCCGCGGTTGCCGAACCTCCTCAAACTCCTCGAGTCCGCCCCCGCGGGCGGCACCCACAGGCAAAACTGACGGACTTGAGCCCTGCTGAACATCAGCGCGTCTCATGATCTGTCAACCTGAGCCAGATAACGCAGAACGATGGGCGATCGAGTCGAAGCACCTCACGTTCTTTCCGTCAAATAGAAATGTGGGTGCCCCATCTTTTCCCTTCTTGGGGAAGAGGCGGGACGAGAAGGCCATTCTAGTTAGCCTGGAACCGGCGTCACAAATCCGGTTTGAAAGGGCACGGCTTAAGCCCTGCCGAAAGCAGCCCTCTCAATACTGGGCTTCAGCCCCTGAAGGACTTCGTTTTTCGCTCGTCGTAAATTCATGAGAGCGCCCAGCCCCTAGGGGCAACAACCGTAGCCCGGCATTATGCGCTCTGCGTTCCGCAGCCCCGGTGATTTAGACTGTAAAGTTTGTGCGGACTCCCCGGCCCTCGCTGTGTCGGCTCCGCCTCCGGAGGCGTCATGTTACGTCGCATCGCTATTTTCCTGCTCAGTCTTTCTTCATTCGCCACAGCCCAGGCCAAGCACCCATTCACCTTTGAAGACATGATGCAACTCAAGCGTGTCGGCGAGCCCACGGTTTCGCCCGACAGCAAATGGGTTGCTTTCAGTGCGGTTGACGTCAGCCTCGATGAGAACACCAGGACTCCTCATCTCTGGATCATTGCCACCGGTGGCGGCGAAGCGAAGCGGCTTACACCGACCGGAGGAGCCGGCGAGGACCGCATACGTTTCTCGCCCGATGGCAAGCAAGTGATCTTCGAATCGGACCGTGGCGGGGGTACGCAAATCTGGTTGCAGAGTTTCGATACCACTGCTGGCTCGCTCACGGGCGAAGCGAAGAAGGTGACGTCAATTTCGACCGAGGCCTCAGGAGGCACGTGGTCGCCTGACGGCAATAGCGTGATCTTTGTCTCTTCCGTGTATCCGGACTGCAAGGACGACGCCTGCAACAAGCAACGCGACGAAGAGCGCACCAAGTCGAAGGTAAAAGCCATGACCTTCGACCACCTGATGTTTCGCCATTGGACGCACTACGACAATGGAAAGCGAAGCCACATATTCATCGTTCCCATAGAGGGCGGAGCGGCTCGTGACCTTACACCGGGGAATTACGATGTCCCGCCCTTCAGTCTGGGAGGCCAGGACCAGTACGGATTCTCACCCGACAGCAAAGAGGTTGCCTACACCTGCAATACGGATGAAGTGCAAGCCATCAGCACTAACAGCGACATATTTTTTGTACCGGTTACAGGCGGCGCCGCGAAGCGCATCACCACTAATCCCGGCAGTGACAGCACCCCGCTCTATTCGCCGGATGGCAAGTACGTCGCCTACCGGTCACAGCTTCGTGGAGGTTATGAAAGCGACCGCTTCCGCCTCATGCTCTACGAGCGTGCCACTGGCAAGATCACTGACCTTACCCCAAACTTTGATCGCTGGGTGGATTCGATCGCATGGTCTCCTGATTCGACGACCATCTATCTGACCGCCGGCAACGAAGGGCGCTCGCCCATCTACGCGCTTAAGATTGGCCAATCGAACGCGTGGCCCCAGGAATTGGTGGACGGCTACAACGACAGTCCGACGCCCACACCTGACGGCAACATGCTGGTGTTTGACACCATGTCGATTACGGCGCCAAACGAAATTTACACCGCGCCCTTGTTGTTTCCGCAATGCCGGATGATGCCGCAGCCGAATGTGTATTCAGTTCCGGACTGCCTGCTGTCGAAATCGAAGCCGCTCACCCATCTTAACGACGAAGTCTTCGCCAGGGTCACCATGCAGCCGATGGAAACATTCTGGTTTACTGGTGCAGCCAAGGAAAAAGTTCAGGGCTTCATCGTGCGGCCGCCGAGTTTCGATCCGAAAGCGAAATATCCAGTGAAATACCTGATTCATGGCGGCCCGCAGGGAGCCTGGGGCGACGACTGGTCGTTCCGCTGGAATCCGGAGCTTTTCGCGGCCGACGGCTATGTCGTCGTCATGGTGAATTTTCACGGCTCGACTGGCTACGGACAGAAATTTATCGACGCTATCAACGGCAATTGGGGCGGCGCTCCCTACGAAGACCTGATGCTCGGCATGGACTACGCCGAAAAAACTTACCCGTTCATCGACAAGGGCCGCGAATGCGCGCTCGGCGCGAGCTACGGCGGCTATGCCATCAATTGGATCGAGGGCCACACCGGCCGCTTCAAGTGTCTGGTCTCGCACGACGGCATGTTCAATACGGAATCGGCGTTCGGCACGACCGAAGAACTATGGTTCAACGAGTGGGAGTTCAAGGGTACTCCCTGGACGAACCGCGAGATGTATCGCAAGTGGTCGCCGCACCTGTCAGCCACCAATTTCAAGACGCCTATGCTGGTCGTGCACGGGCAACTCGACTACCGGCTGGACGTCTCGGAAGGCTTCCAACTCTTTACTACCCTGCAGCGGCTGAAAGTGCCATCGAAGATGCTTTACTTTCCGGACGAAGGGCATTGGGTCCTCAAGCCGCAGAACGGCCGGCTGTGGTACCAGACAGTCAACGGCTGGGTGGGCCAGTGGACCCAACTCGCGAAGTAGGTTCCTGAACGATTAGGAGAAGCGAATCCCGAATTGCGCCGAGCGGCCCCGGACCGCGGACCGTGCCGAGGCCAGGTTCGGCGGTTGTCCGGAAAAGGGGGATCCGGAAGCCTTCTTCACGGCAGGGCATTATAAGTTTTGTTATAACAATGCTTTTTCCAGCGCCCGATTCGGAAATTACCCGGCCGTGGCCCGCTGCGCCTCTACCCGGTCGGCATGCTCGGCGGCTGACAGATAAGCTCCGCCCAGCAAGAGCATTCCACTCCAGAATGCCCAGAAGATGAGCGTCACTGAGATGGAAAATGGGCCATACACTTCCTGGAAGTTCAGCCACGGCAGAAGGAAAATGTAGAGATACTTTGCGCCTTCCGATAACAATCCCGTGGTGATGGCGGCGGGCAGGACGGCGCGGACCGGCACCTTTCCATGCGGCAGCGCCCAGTAGATAAGAAAGTAGATAGCGATTGTGGTCACGATCGCGAAAGCCTTCATCACAAGGAATCCGATTCCGTGAAAAACAAAGTTCTGATTGCCGATCGCTAATCCCAGGAACTTCAGATTTTGCGCAGTCAGGTAAACCGAAAGCACTGCAAGTGCTCCGCAGGCGAAGGCGAGCATGATCGACATCAGCGCGTTCATGAGGTACGAGCGGTTCTTGGCAAAACCCCAAATGCTGTTCAGCGCCACCTCAAGCGGAAGAAAAATTCCGGTGGAGGTTACGAACAGCATGACCAGCGACAATATCTGACCTCTGCTTCTCACGCCGGCAAGGAATTGTAGATTGCGAATGACGAAATCCTGGTTGCTGGGCAGGAAGTCATGCAGCAACTGCAGAACAACGGTGTACATCCGCTCGGAGTGGAAGACCCGCCGGGTCAAAGTCAGAAGCAAGACGATCATCGGGCATAGGGAGAGCAGCGAGTTTGCCGCGACGGAGAAGGCGTAAGTGTGGACTTCCGTCTGAGTCAGATAACGTAGGGTCTGCCATCCGTAACGCCGCAATCGGCCCAGAATTCCGCGAGGTGCGGACTCGTGTTGGAACATGTGCTGGACGTCATCCTGCTCCTGCAGGCGTCGAGCGGCCCTTCCGATTTGCAGGGGAGTCCGCTGTAAATCATTGATATCTTGTGATTTACCGTCATCCTCCGACGATGGGGACAGCTTTTTCATGTTCGATGGTCTGGGGCGCGGTTGGCGGCCCGATGTTTAGGGCGCATAGCCGAGCACCTTTGTTGCAACGATCTGCCAAAGCACTGTGATAGTAACACTTGCTAAATTGCCGAGTTCCTGTAATTATTCGTAGCTCACCCTCCGGAAACGCGGAAGTTGAGTTTCGGTGGCGAAGCGAATTGGTTTGGGTTGATGTTTCTGTCAGCAGTCGAATTTCTCGCATTGCAACGGGCTCTTCGTGCGGCTGGACGCGGTAGTAGTACAGCGTTCAAGCCTTTGCGTGGGCCTTTTTCTTTGCGGCAAAGCTGCGAGCCGAGCGGCAACCCTGTTTCCCGGCAGCGTGGAGACGTCTTTTGGTGTGCCTCAGGGTCACATTGAAGCATCCGCGAAGCAGGGGCTATCTCAGGAAGAACAGCGAAAGGAGTCGGTTGTGAGAGAAAAAGGGACAGTCAAGTGGTTCAATGGAGCGAAGGGCTATGGGTTCATTCAGCGCTCTACCGGTGAGGATGTCTTCGTACATTTCTCGGCGATCCAGGAGAACGGATATCGGAGCCTGAATGAGGGCGAGACCGTGGAGTTTGATGTAACCAAAGGCCCCAAAGGCCTCCAGGCCGCTAACGTCGCGCGCGTCTAGGCGTCTGCGCCCAGCGACGGAATCCCGGCCCGCGCGCTGCTTTTGGGCAGACCGGAAGTTCCGCTTAGCGACAAACCACTGAACCCTCCCGACTCGGGAGGGTTCAATCGTTTCACGAGAGATATCGCGGATCACTACAGGGCTGGGTCGAGTCCACTTTCAAGAGATAGCTGGCGCCATGCCCAATCAGCTGCCTCCGCCACGGATTCGACCTCATGCCTGCTGAGCTCCTTCAGGAGGAACAGAAACCGGGGCTCACCGCTATTTCCCATTGCGATGGCGACGTTGCGCAAGAACCCCGCATATTTGGCGCGTTTGACTGGCGTTCCGCGAAAGATTGCGCGAAACTCGTCCGCACTCAATCCAGCCAGCCATTCCAAATCAGGATTGACAAACGATTGGCGCGCCGCGAACTCGGGTGTTCGGGAATGTGGAGCCTCCCGGTTCCAGGGACATACATCCTGGCAGATATCGCAACCAAACACCTGCCTGCCGACTCCAGCACGAAGGTCCTCCGGAATCGGACCGCGCTTTTCAATGGTGAGATACGAAATGCATCTCGTCGCGTCCAGTCGATAGGGGGCAGGGAACGCATTGGTAGGGCAGGCATCGACGCAACGCGTACAGGAACCACATCGGTCAGGCGGTGGAACATCGGGCGCCAACTCGAGGGAGGTAAGCATCACACCCAGAAAGAGCCACGATCCGAGGTTCTCATTCAGAATGCATGTGTTCTTGCCGATCCATCCAATGCCGGCATATTTGGCGAAGATGCGCTCAATTACCGGTCCGGTATCCACGTAGCACCAGGTACGCGGCATAGTGATTCCGTGCCCTTCACACAGCGCTGCAAAGGCCCCTTCAAGTTGTCGCAGCTTGGCGAGAATCACGTCGTGGTAATCGAGTTGTGTCCAGGCGTAGCGCGAAATCCATCCCTGGGCGGGTGAACCCGCGTGCGTGGAATAGGGTTGGTCGCTGTTGTAGTTCAGCGCGCAAACTATCACCGACCGCGCCCATGGCGCAGCGTTGGCCAGCGAAGACCGCTTGAGTTCTCCCGCTTCATTGCAGGCTTCGAGATACTTCATTTCTCCCGCATTGCCGTCCGCCACCCATTGGGGAAAGAGCCGGTGTTCCGCCGTCTGCGCGGCGCTCGCAATTCCAGCCAGATCGAAACCAGTCTCGAGTGCGAGACGCTTGATTTCAGTGCTTAGATGGAGTTGGTTGGGCACGCGGTGAATGCGAACTGGCGCTGATTATACGATTGCACTTCGCTGCACGACGATGCTGCAATCTCCAGGTAGTCAGCGATCAGTCTGCTTTCCACTGATAAGCATCGGCCTGGGGCAATCCCGCGTGAGCGAGCACGCGATTCACGTACTCGCGAGCGATTTCGTCTGTCGTGCTTGGCTGAAAGTAGAACGCTGGAATGACTGGAAAAATGGTGGCGCCCGCCTCAGCCGCAAGCGTCATGTTTCGCAGGTGAATCCGGTTGAAAGGCGTTTCGCGCACGCACAAGATGAGCGGCTTTCGCTCCTTGAGGCAAACGTCGGCAGCCCGTTCGATCAGGTGATCGGCCATGCCGTTGGCGATGCGACCCAGGGTACCCATGCTGCATGGCAGCACAATCATCGCGTACGTCGAATAGGATCCGCTAGCGATATTGGCGCCGATGTCGGCATTATTCTGCGCGTGGATCTTTGGCGATTCGCGGCCCAAAAGCTTACTGGCCAGGTCGTTGCGTCCGCCCACGCCAAGTTCTTCCGCCAGTACACGAAGGCCGCTGTCGGAAAAGACCAGGTTGACCGTTTCCACTCGCTGGTCGCGGTCGAGCATGTCGAGCAGGTGTCTGACGAAGATGGACCCGCTTGCGCCCGTTACCGCGACGGTGAGCGTGCGAAGCTCGGTACTGCTGGATACATGCATGTCAGCTGTTTATCGTAGCATCCGGCCACGGGTGGTTCCGGCGAAGTTATTGGTCGACGGCTGCAAATGATAATCTCGCAGGGCGGCCTTCGACGCACTCGCGGCCATGAAACCGGAAGCAATCAAGACACTCTTCGAGCAGGTACGCAAAGGCAAGCTATCGCCCGACGAGGCGATGCAGCAGTTGAAACACCTTCCTTTCGAAGACATGGGTTTCGCCAATGTCGACCATCACCGGTCGCTACGGGTGGGTATGGCGGAGGTGATTTTCGGGCCGGGAAAAACGCCCGCAAATCTTGCCGCCATCTTTGGCCGGCTCGCGAAGCACGGGAACAACGTCCTGGCCACACGGGTCACGCCCGAGCAGTTTCGCGCGGTGAAAGGCAAGTTCCGCAAGGCTGAGTATCACGATCTGGCCCGTGCTATCACGCTTACACAGGACTCAACCGTTCATGGCAAGGGAAGAATCGTGGTGGTATCCGCTGGTACCAGCGACATTCCGGTCGCAGAGGAGGCTGTGGTTACCGCCACGGTCATGGGCAATGAAGTGCAGCATGTGTATGACGTAGGCGTCGCCGGCATCCATCGGCTGCTCGCGCAGCGGGAAGCACTCACCGGGGCCCGCGTGGTGATTGTTTGCGCCGGAATGGAGGGGGCGCTGCCTAGCGTAGTTGGAGGTCTGGTCGGCGTACCCGTCATAGCTGTTCCTACGAGTATCGGCTATGGTGCTTCATTCCAAGGGCTCAGTGCGCTTCTGGGAATGCTGAACTCCTGCGCGTCGAATGTCTCAGTGGTGAATATCGATAACGGATTCGGCGCGGGGTATGTGGCGTCTATTATCAATCGCCTGCCGTGATCGCTTGCGAGTTTCCTACACGCCCCAGTCGCCGCTGGTATCGCCAAACACCCGCCGAAAGATCTTGTCGATGTTGCGAAGCGGGCGCTTGAGATCGAAGGCATGCTCCAGCGTGTCGCGCTTCACCTTGGAGGTGATCTCCTTGTCTTTCATGATCAAGTCGTGAAAGTTGAGGTCCTCCTTCCATGCCTTCGTGGCGTTCGCCTGTACCAGGCGATATGCGTCTTCACGCAGAACGCCGGCTTCCACGAGATCGAGCAACAACTGGCCGCTGAAGACCAGCCCGCCGGTCGATTCGAGGTTCTTCATCATGCGCTGTGGGTACACGAACATGGTGGCGATGAGGTTAGCCGTCTTGTTGAGCAGGTAATCCGCCAGGATCGTCGAATCGGGCAGGATGACCCGTTCGACCGACGAGTGCGAGATGTCACGCTCGTGCCAGAGCGCAACATTTTCCAACGCGGCCTGGGTATTAGCGCGGACCACGCGCGCCAATCCGCTGATCTGCTCGCAGGTCACAGGATTGCGTTTGTGCGGCATGGCCGACGAGCCCTTCTGCTTCTCACTGAAATACTCTTCCGCTTCACGCACTTCGGTGCGCTGTAAATGGCGAATCTCGGTCGCGATGCTATCGAGACTCGAGGCGATGACCGCCAGGGTTCCGATGTAAAAAGCATGCCGGTCGCGCTGAATGACCTGCGAGGAGACCGCCGCAACATTCAGGCCCAACCGCTGACAGATCTTCTCCTCGAATTCGGGATCGAGATGCGCACCGTTGCCCACGGCTCCCGAGAGCTTGCCGACGCGCATCTGTTCAGCCGCCAACTCGAAGCGCTCGATGTTACGCAGGATCTCCGAATACCAGTTCGCCAGCTTCAGTCCGAAGGTAATCGGCTCAGCGTGCACCCCGTGGGTGCGGCCAATCATGGGCGTGTCTTTAAATTCCCAGGCACGACGCTTCAATACATCGCGCAGCTTTCTAAGGTCTTCGCGGATGATGGCGGAGGCCTGTTTAAGCAGCAGGGCCTGCGCGGTGTCCACAACGTCGTTGGAGGTGAGTCCGTAGTGCAGCCAGCGCGATTCCGGCCCGACTTTTTCGGCCACGGCCGTGGTAAACGCGATGACGTCATGCTTTACTTCGGCCTCGACCTCGTTGATACGATTCAGGTCGAAGCCACCCTTCTCGCGTATGGCAACAGCCGCCGATTTCGGCACGAGTCCTGCTTCGGCGAGGGTTTCGGTGGCGGCCAGCTCGACTTCCAGCCAGGTATGAAACTTGTTTTGGTCGCTCCAGATATGCCCCATTTCGGGCCGGGTATAACGTGCAATCAAGGCGGTCTCCTTATCGATCGGCAATTCTGCGCGCAGCGGAAACTTCAATTCTAAATGCTGGAGAGACAGACTGAAGCTTCTGCGCAGAAGGCCCGCAGCACCGCGTCCCGGGGACTACTTCTGGAAGATGACCCAAGCGCGCGCCTTCTCCAGATCGAGCCGCATGCTGCACTGGCCAGGGGCGATATGCGCGAAGAAAATACTGAACTGCCCTTCCGGCTGGTCCAGCTGGCCGTAGTCCATCGGAATACGAATCAGGTCGCCCTGCTGGTCGTATCTGCCACTGGTGTCTGTGCTCTTTGAGATAACAAGCATCCACTCTTTCTGCGATGGAATTACGAACATGGTGTAGGCGCCCACCGGGATGTCGTGGCCGCCGACGATAACCGGTGAGTTGGTGAACAGAGTCATCGGCTTGCCGCCGGGTGTCCAAGCCTTGTCGTAGGGAATTTCGTGGCCGAACACAGGTTTTTTCGAATTGACGCTGAAGCGTTGATACTCGACGGCAACTTGATCGTTGGCGTCGAAGTTGCACGTCGCGGTTGCCTGCGAAGTGGTGCCTTGTGCGAATAGCACGGTTGCAAGGAGAAGTTCGGAAGGGAGAATCAGGAAGCGACCAATCCAAGACATCACACACCTCAATCGAGACGGGCAGGCGCCATATGGATATCGCCCAAGTGTCCATTCGGCCAAGTCCCATCCAAACTGGGGCGATGAAGAACTCGGCCCTTGGGTACGAGGAGTTTCTTACGCGGCGGGCCGATCGGGAACCGCGTGCCTTGGCGCGACGCTCTTTGGGCCGGTTTTGGTTGATGCCCCTCCCATGGCAGCGAGCCAACCCAGGAAGAGTGACAGGAATGCCGTCCAGGCGATTCCCGAGGAGATGCCAGTTGATAGAACACTGTGCACGCTGGGGCTAAAAACGCCTCCCCACACTGCGCTCCAATCGGCGCGATGACGCGTGAACCTCTCCCGAACAACCGGTTGCATGTGTCACGGTGCGTCCGCCATGATTTTGTTCCTCCTTGTGAATTCTTTGTCCTCTGGTGATTGCGATGTAGATATATCGTATTAAGATTCAATTTCATGCGGTGGAAAATGGTTGCACCCCACTTGACAAATAGTTAAATATCGTAAGACGATATTATCGGGAGGTTGCCGTTCTTGAGCGAAGAGAGTGCCCTGACATCTGCCGATTACCGCTCGCTGGCCGAGTTTCGCTACCAGATCCGGCGCTTCGTGGCTTTCAGCGAAAACGCGGCAAGCGACGCCGGAGTGGAGCCGCAGCAGCACCAGCTCCTGCTCGCGGTTCAAGGCATGCCCGCTGGCCACAAGGTCCGCATCGGCGACCTCGCCGAAAAACTGCAGATCCGCCACCACAGTGCGGTGGAACTGGTGGGACGCATGGAGTCGAAAGGCCTGGTGACTCGCGTGCCGGGCGAGACCGACCGTCGCGAGGTACATGTCCGATTGACGCCGCGAGGCAGCCGCATCCTGCGGGCGCTCTCGGTGATGCACCGCGAAGAATTGCGGCGGGCAGCTCCGGCTCTGGTGTCGACACTTGCGCAGAGTTTGTGAAGGCGCCAGGCGCACCACCTCAATGACAAGAAGCTCGGGGCAGGGACGGGTGCGGCCCAGAGCCGCTTCGGTGTCACGGAAACGACGGAACAATCTATGAATTTAGGTCAGTCAGTCAGAGCGTGGTTCAAGCCGGCCAAGCACATCGATCGCTCGGAGCGCCTGGGCGATTTCACGACCACCTGGCAGGTCATTCCCATCACTCTGCTGGCCGCCGCCATTGGAATCTTCAGCGCCTTTGTCGCACTTGCTTTGTTGAGACTTATCGGGCTATTCACCAATCTTTTCTTCTTCCAGCGCGTAAGCACTGCAACGGTCTCGCCCGCAGGAAACAAGCTTGGCTGGTTCGAGCTTTTCGTACCCATGATCGGCGGCCTCGTCATCGGAGTCATGGCGCGCTACGGGTCGGAACGCATTCGCGGGCACGGAATACCCGAAGCCATTGAGGCCATACTGCTGAAAGGCGGCAAGGTCGAGCCCCGGGTCGCGATTCTCAAGCCCCTTTCGTCAGCCATCTCCATCGGGTCAGGCGGGCCGTTCGGAGCCGAAGGGCCCATCATCATGACAGGTGGCGCGTTCGGCTCGATGATCGCGCAGTTTTTCCATCTCACCAGCCTGGAGCGCCGTACCCTGCTAGTCGCGGGCGCCGCTGCCGGAATGTCGGCCACATTTGCTTCGCCCCTGGCAGCCGTGCTCCTGGCTGTCGAATTGTTGCTGTTCGAATGGAAGCCGCGCAGCCTGATTCCCGTGGCGATTGCGAGTGTAGTCGCTGCAGCAACACGCCGTTACATCATCGGGATGGGGCCGCTGTTTCCTACGCCGCCGCATGCCGTCTTCATCGGGCCGCAAGGACTGATGGGGTGCATTCTTGTGGGTTTGTTGGCGGGCGCGCTTTCCGCTCTGCTGACATTAGCCGTCTATGCCGCTGAAGACGCTTTCCAGAAATTGCCGATTCACTGGATGTGGTGGCCGATCATCGGAGGCTTCGTGGTTGGCGTCGGCGGGTTGATATTTCCCCAGGCGTTGGGCGTCGGATACGACACCATTGGGTCTCTGTTGCAGGGTGATGTCCTGCTAAAAACCATAGCCGGGATATTGCTGGTCAAATCGATTATCTGGGCAGTTTCGCTGGGTTCGGGGACCTCGGGCGGCGTGCTGGCCCCGTTATTGATGATGGGGGGAGCGCTCGGCGGACTGATGAGCGGGTTCCTGCCGAACGAAGGCCTGGGATTCTGGCCGTTGGTGGCCATGGGCGCGATCCTTGGCGGCACCATGCGCTCGCCCTTCACGGGCGTGGTGTTTGCGGTTGAGCTGACGCACGACGTTAATGTCATTCTTCCGCTGCTGCTGGCATCGGTGATTGCACATGCCTTTACGGTGCTAACTCTGCGCCGTTCGATTCTGACGGAGAAGGTTGCGCGACGCGGATATCACCTCAGCCGTGAATACGCCGTCGATCCGTTGGAGATCCTGTTTGTTCGCGAAGTCATGCGATCTGATATTGTGGCGCTGCCGGCAGATGCTACGCTTGCCGATCTCGCACAGTCGCTGCATGACGAACACAGTCCCCGGCGCCAAAGTCTCTACCCCGTGGTGGATGCTAATCAGAAGCTAGTGGGTGTGGTTCCTCGTCACCAACTTCGCGAGTTGGTTCAGCACCAAGACGCAAGACGGCTGGCTGATGTTGTGCAGTCCTCTCCCCAGGTGGCGTACCTGGACGAGCCGCTGCGAGTTACGGTTTACCGCATGGCGGAAAGCGGCTTCACGCGCTTTCCTGTAGTGGAGCGAGACGGTTCGCGAAAGCTGGTGGGAATGGTTTCGCTCCATGACCTTTTGAAGGCCAGAGCTCACACGCTGGATGCTGAGCGCCGCCGCGAACGGGTATTGCCGCTGCGCTTGAAGTTCCCGTTACGTAAGCAGAAACAGCCTGCGGTTTAGAATGGGTTGGAATTACATTCAACCTTCGTCCACTACGCCGAGCAATTCGCTCATCTCTTCGTAGAGAAAGCCTTCGCCGGGACGATACGGCTGCACCCATTCGCCGTCGATCACAAACTGCGGAATCGCGCGCTTGCCCGTGCGCCGAACGACTTCGTCGGCCGCCCCGGGAGTGGCCTCGATATTGATTTCCCGGAAGGGAATACCGTGTCTCTCGAGGAACCGTTTGGCAGTGCGGCAGTCTGGGCACCACGGAGCCGAATAAACCAGCAAGTCCATATCGTTACGATGATCCAAGTTCTCGGCCGGCTGACGAGCATAACCCTTCATGAAAAGGGGAGCGTCGCCGCTCCCCTGATTTCGTGCCGAGCACCGCTGTTAGTTGCTGTATAGCAGTACCCCGTCAGTTTTCTCTTCCCCGACCGGCCGGTAAAAGAGCTGATCGTTCTCCAGGTAAACCTCGATGAACGCGGGACGCTGCTCGAAGGTGCCCTGGATCAGCGCCTCGGACAACGGATCCTCGATGTACTTCTGCAATGCGCGGCGCAGGGGGCGTGCGCCGTAGCTGCGGTCGGCCACCGTCTTGTTGAGGATCCACTTGCGCGCATCCTCGGTAACCGTGACGGTAATGGCCCGCTGCGCCAGGTTTTGATTGAGCTGGTTCACCATCAATTCGACGATCTGAATCAGGTCAGCCTCACCCAAGGCGTTGAAGATGATGACCTCGTCGAGACGGTTCAGGAACTCGGGGTTGAAGGTGCGCTTCACCTCGTTCCGCACCATTTCCTCGACCTTGCTCGAGACCATGTCCTCAGCATCAGACTGGAAGCCGAGCCCCGTACGCTTTTGCAGATGCCTGGCCCCGATATTCGAGGTCATGATGATGATGGTGTTCTTGAAGTCCACCGTATTGCCGAGGCCGTCGGTGAGCTGGCCGTCCTCAAACACCTGCAACAGGATGTTGAACAGATCGGGGTGTGCCTTCTCGACTTCATCCAGCAGCACGACGGAGTACGGCGCCCGTTTGACCCGCTCGGTCAACTGGCCACCCTCTTCATAGCCTACGTATCCCGGAGGTGAGCCGATGAGCTTGGAAACCGAATGCTTCTCCATGAACTCCGACATGTCGAACCGCACCAGCGACTTTTCGCTGCCGAACATGAACTGCGCGAGTGTCCGGGCGACTTCGGTCTTTCCGACGCCGGTCGGACCAAGGAACAGGAACGAGCCGATGGGACGGTTCGGGCTCTTGAGGCCTGCACGCGACCGGCGGATGGCCCTCGCGAGCGCCGTAATGGAACGGTCTTGCGAGATCACACGCTTGTGCAGTTCCTCTTCAATACGAAGCAGTTTCTGGCTTTCCTCTTCTTTTATCGAAGCGATAGGAACACCCGTCCAGCGCGAAACCACGTCTTCGATGTCTTCGCGGCCAACTACGCCAGTGGAAGACTCGTCGAGGTGATACTTTTCGCGCAGCGCGCGCAGGTTATCGCGCTCCTTGCGTTCCTCATCCGAATAGAAGCGCGCCTTCTCGAACTCGTGGTTCGCGATGGCGTTTTCCATGCGGTGAACGATGAACTTGATACGCTTCTGCACTTCGGTAATGTCTTCCGGCAGGGAAGTCTGGCGCAGCTTCACACGCGCGCCCGCCTCGTCGATGAGGTCAATAGCCTTATCGGGCAGGAAGCGGTCGGGCAGATAGCGGTTGGAGTGCGACACCGACATGGTGATTGAGTCGTCCGTGTAGGTTACCGCGTGGAACTTCTCGTACCGCTCCTTAATGCCGAACAGGATCTTCACGGCGTCGGCTTCCGTCGGAGGCGGCACCTTTACGGCCTGGAAGCGCCGCTCGAGCGAGCGGTCCTTCTCGATTGACTTGCGGAACTCAGCCGGTGTGGTTGCGCCGATGCACTGAATCTCGCCTCGCGACAGGGCAGGCTTCAGGATGTTCGCCGCGTCCAGCGAACCTTCCGCCGAGCCGGCTCCCACCAGGGTATGCAACTCGTCGATGAAGATGATGGAATTCTGCGACTCCATCAGCTCCTTCATGATGGTCTTCAGCCGCTCTTCGAACTGTCCGCGATACTTTGTGCCGGCCACGATCAATGACAGGTCGAGCGCAAGAATGCGCTTGTCAGCCAGGAACGACGGAACCTCGCCGTCGGCAATACGCTGCGCCAGTCCCTCAACGATTGCGGTCTTGCCGACTCCCGGTTCGCCGATCAGCACCGGATTGTTTTTGGTGCGGCGGCACAGAATCTGGACCACACGCTCCAGTTCGCTATCGCGGCCGACCAGCGGGTCGAGTTGATTGTCCATCGCGGCCTGCGTCAGGTCACGGGAGAATTCCGAAAGCAACGAAGATTCGCGATTGCGCTGCGACGGTTGCGCTTTCTCCTGCGAAGTGCGCGACAGCTCTTCGCGGATGGTTGACAGGCGCAATCCGCGCTCATGCAGAATCTCGGCCGCAAAGCACTTCTCTTCGCGCAGCAGGCCCAGGAGCAGATGCTCGGTCCCGATGTGTTTGTGTGAGAGGCGCTCGGCCTCCTCGGCCGCATACGCCAGTACGCGCTTGCACTCATTGCTCAAAGGCAGGTCCACGGAAGTCGAAACTTTTTCTCTTATGGTCGTGTGGGCCTCGATCTGCTTGCGGATAGATTCGACCGAAGCATGAGATCGCAAGAACCGATTAGTGAGCGCCTTATCTTCACGCAGAAGACCCAGCAGCAGGTGCTCCGTCTCGATGTACGGCGAACCGAACTGACTGGCTTCATAGCGTGCGAAGAAAATGACGCGCCGGGCCTTTTCCGTGTACCGTTCAAACATTGGACCTCTCCAAAAGCTCCCGCGGATCCTATCCTTAATTACTGTCACCCTGCCGCGGGCTTCCCGTAACCACCCTGCCTTGCCCCCGGCCCTACAAAAACATTAAGGCCGAATTGTGTGAACCATCTTGTCGGACCTCAACTACTTCAAACCCATCCTCCGCTTCCGGGTTGTCTTATGCGGAGAGCGATTGTGGCGACACCTCTACCATCCGTCCCCGCTCCAGGTGCAACACCCTGTCACAGCGCCGCGCGAATGCATGGTTGTGGGTAACGATGAGTGAGGTGAGCCCGTAATCCCGATGCAATCTCGCGATCAAATCAAACACCGCGTCCGCTGTTCGGTTGTCGAGGTCACCTGTCGGCTCGTCAGCCATCAGGAGCTTCGGTCTGGTTACCAGCGCGCGAGCCAGCGCTACTCGCTGCTGTTCTCCTCCAGACAATTCGCCGGACCGATGACTAGCACGGTCCGCCAACCCTACTTCGTTCAACCAGTGCAGAGCTTTCTGTTCTGCTTCTCTGCGGTCCATGCCCCGCATGAACAAGGGCATCGCCACATTCTCAATGGCGGTAAATTCGGGAAGCAAATAATGAAATTGCCATACAAAACCGAGTTGCTGACTCCGAAATTCCGCCGCCGCGTCTTCCGTGAGACTTCCCAAATCGAGTTTGGCGAAGTATACGTCACCTTCAGAAGCACTATCAAGAACTCCGAGGATGTGCAGCAAGGTACTCTTGCCCGCACCCGACTCGCCAACAATGGCCAGCATCTCGCCGGTTTGCACCTCGAACGACAAGTTCTCAAAGAGCACCAGCTCCGAATTGCCGGTGCGAAATACCTTTTTCAGGTCTCGCACTTGCAACAAGCCGGATTGTTCCGTTAGATGCAATTTTCCGCCACAGGTATCACCCGCGATCTCCAAGCCGCCGTTTACGCCGCTCCCGGCCCTCTCGGAGGTTACGAACAGTGAGCCACTATGAGATTAAAGCATGTTGAACCCGATTGCGTCTGTGACCCTTTCGCTGCATTTTTGGTGCAAATCGGTGGAACTACGCATGAACTGGTCGCCTATTCGTAGCGTAGAGCCTCGGCAGGTAACACGGTGGCTGCAGACCACGACGGATACAGGGTCGCAACGAACGAGATCCCGATCGCGACCAGGGAAACCAGTAGGGCGTCCCACAGGCGGGGAGCGAACGGAACGTAGTCAATCGAGTACACCTCGGCTGAAAGCGACAGCAGATGATAGTGCCCGGCCGCCCACGAGATCGCGAAACCCACGACCAGACCGATCGTGGTTCCGATCACGCCAATTAACAGGCCCTGGTACATGAAGATGCGCCGGACTTGCCGCTTTTTGGCGCCCATCGACACTAGCACGGCTATGTCGCGGGTTTTTTCCATGACCATCATGATCAGCGATATCAGGATGTTCAGCGCGGCCACAAAAACAATCAGACCTATGGTAATGAACGTAACCACCCGCTCGAGGCGCAGGGCGCGGAATATGGCGCGGTTTTGCTCCATCCAGTTGGTTGACATGAAGCCGTTGCCGGCCGTGGCTTCCAGTTGATGGCCGATCTCCGCCGCCTTGTAAATGTCGTCCACCTTGAACTCCAGAACCGACACTACGTCGCTGAGATCAAAAAGTCTTTGTGCGTCCGAGAGTCGAATGAATGCCCAAGTGTTGTCATACTCGTAAAAACCCGAACTGAAGATCCCAACCACCTTGAATCGGGCGTATTTGGGAACAATCCCAAACGGTGTCAGTTCTCCCTGGGGGCTAGTTGCAGTTACAACGGATCCCACTGTGGCTCCCAACTGGTCGGCCATGTCCTTGCCAAGGACAATGGGAGCGAGCGGCGCGGTGGCGCGCGCGGAGAGCGGGTTGGGCTCGCCAGCGTCTGCCGGAGTCTGTGCCGACATGGAATCCGGCGTCGACAGGGGGGCGGGCGATCCTGTCTTCACCGAATTCAGCAGGTCGCTGACTCTGTTCTCCTCCGTTGGAATGATGCCTTTCAACACTGCGCCCTGGGCCCGCGCTCCCCGCGAGATCAGCACCTGCTCGTAAATTGCAGGCGCCCCGGCGACCACGTGAGGCTGCTTTACCAGCTCGGAGAGAAGTGGCCGCCAGTTGCGAATGCCGTCCGCCTCCACCCGCATGAGGTTGATGTGCGACAACGATCCCAGAAGGCGATCCTGCAGGTCCTGGCGGAATCCGTTGTTGATGGCGAGCGCAATGATCAGGGATGCTACGCCCGCCGCTACCCCAATAATCGAGATGATCGTGATGACGCCGATTACTGCCTGGCGTCGCTTGGCCCGTAGATATCGCGCGGCTACGAACAGTTCGAATTGCATTTAGATAAGTGTCGGCCGCGGCCTCGGACCGGCCAGGGTTCATTGTAGCGAAATTCGCGTTCCGGGCCCTTTCGCTCCCTACACCGGGAACTTGGGCAGCAACGCGGGTACTTGTTCGCGATATTTACGGTAACTGTCTCCAAATCGCGCCTCCAGTTCGGCCTCCTCCTGCCGGATCATGATTGCGCCGCTGGCTGCAGCAAAAATCAGCAAGAAGCACAAAGCGATCGATCCGGTACCCAGAGTCCAACCCATAACTTCGCAAAGATGGCCAAGGTAGATCGGATGCCGCACCTGCCTCCGAATACCGCTGATAACCAGCTTCTGCGATGATCGCCCGGTTCCAGTTCAGCCAGTCCAGAGAGTTGCGCCCGGTCGAATCCCTGGGACGCGGAGCGGTAAATCGAAAACCCCGCGAGAATGAAAATTCCTCCCAGCACCCAGGCCTGGGGCATTTCGTACAGATGAAGATGGCGAAAAGGCCACGCAATAGCGAGAGTGGCCACGATGAAGACTCCCCATGCGGGAACGATGAAGGAGTACGCCCTGCGGCCGTACCTTCTCCATCTCTCCACCATGGGATGAAACACCAACCAGAACAAAGGAATCGTGCAATAGACGGAGCCCACAAGGAGCCCTGCAATGTCGAGGACCGAATGCAATGTCCAATATTTGGGCATTTCAGTGGGCCGCTGCCGTCGCCTTGACGACCGTCTTGGCTACTCCTGCATTGTCGTAGCGGTCGAAGACCCGGACCACGATCGTATGTTCATCAGATGGCGTGGGCTTTGCGTCGGGAGAGGGCAATGCCACGGTGAGATCGTAAGTCTCAACCTTGTAATCGGAAATTTGTCCCACGGGCTCCGCCGTCTGCCAGTCGTCTGCATCGATCGAGTACTCCGCATGGCTGATGGATGAATAGCTATCGGCCGCCCGGAAGACAAGGTGCAGTCTGTTGCCTTCGATACGCGTGTTGGTGAAGTCCACCCGTGGCGGAGTATTGTCCACTTCGAACCGCTCACTCACCTTTTCGCCGCTCAGAGCCTCACCCGGTGAATGAGAGGGGCTGTCGGACGCCACGACGCGGATCTGGTAGCCTCCATCCGGGAACAGGTCGGACTCGAGGTTCGCATATCGGTCCGTCAAGTTGTCGCGCAAAAGCTTCCATTGGGTTTCGCCATCGCCGCGATAGAAAACGCTGTACTCCAGATCGTCCTCATTCCCATCGTGCGCTCTCCACTTCACCGCTATCGAACGCTTATCGGGAACAGTCGGAATCGGCGCTTCGTAGCTCGAGCCTTCCGATGTGGCATTACTGGTGCGGGTGGACAAGGGAATGTGTGCACCAACGGCGACGGTCACGTCATCGATTTCGGGTGGGACGTTCTTGGGAAGGTAATACAGCGTTACGTGTTCGATTTGCGGTGCCGGATTCCCCGTATACATTACGGCCTTCCACTGGATGAAACGCGCCGAAGGAACATCCATGGGAAGCTCCTTCGTAAGATCAACCTTCTTCCATGCGCTCCAGTTACGGTCGGGATTTTCCACGTTTCCGCTGCGCGCGAATAGCTCGAAGCTGCCTGCTCCACGCACTTCCGCCCGGCCCCACTTGGAGAAAATCTTCGCGTCGAACACGTCGCTTTCGTAAGTGCCCTCTGCCATCGGCTGGGCGCCGACCAGGAAGACTTTTCCTAGATTGCTGGTAGCTGCAAAGAGCCCGCCCCGAGGCGCGGGCGCAAACGCCGTGACCTGGTTGGCACTGGCTTTGGCTACATCCGAGTAGTCGCCATCGCGGATGGTATACAGCTTGCCTTTGTTGCCGGTGCCGGCCAGCAGAATTCCTGTGTGATCGAATGCCAGGGTATATACGACGTCTTCTTTCGACGACCAGATCGTCTTGGGTTCGCCGTCCGGCGTAATGCGATAAACGTCTGAGCCGCCGACATTCACCACGTTTGGAAACGGGGCAGGTGTGATCGCCGCACCCGTTGCGGCACCCTGTGGCGGCCCTGCCTGCACGATGATTGGCGAGTTACAATCAAGGGGACCGGTCCAGTCGGGGTTGAGGCTGGCGCGCCCGAAGTCCCTCCTCGTTTTTCTCCAACTCCGGCGGCGAAAATGTTTCCTTGGGGGTCAACCGCCAGGGCCGTGATTTCCTTCTTCGGGGCGCTATACAGGACAAAGCCCGTGCCCTCCGGGGAAATGCGATAAATCAGGCCGCTGCCATCGCTGCCGGCGACTAGATTCCCCGACTTGTCGAAGGCCAAGACGCGGACCTGGGTCTCATCGCTCTTGAAAAAGACACTGCCTTCGCCACTTGGACCGACGCGAAATATCTCGCCGTGGTCTCCGGTGCCTACATACAGACGTCCTTGTTTGTCGAGTGCCAGCGCCCAGATGTACTTGGCTTTGGGGTCGAAAAATAGCGTCGCGTTGTGCGAAGGATCCACCGCGACCGCTCCGGAATTGGACGCCGGTTTCCCCGCAGTGCCGTCGTTGTGCACGATCTTGTACACCTTACCGTCAGGAGACGTTGCAGCGTATATCACCCCACCCGGCGCGACGACTATGGCTTGGACCGACAGCTCCTGGGGAGCGAAGATCACACTGGCTTTGCCGTCCGCCGCAATCTTGTAAACGCGCGCAGGCGATCCGGCCGCCGCATAGACGTTACCTTCAGCGTCCGAGGCGAGTCCCCACAAGTAACTTGAGGGCGAGGTGTAGAGGGACGCAACTTCGGGAGCGAGCGTGAGGTTACCGTTGCTATCGATCGCCACTCCCCGGGCGGTGCCTTTTTCGAACTCCTCGTATTTGCTTTGCTGCCAGGTGCGGGTGGTTCCCGCCTGTGCACTTATGGCCAGCAGAAGGCACAGCAGCAATACTCGAATTGATTTCATGGAGAGCCCTGATCGGCCTGTTTTTGCGGGAATGAGGTTAGCCTAGCACAGCCGGTGCTCACTTGATGGTCAGCGTGATCACCTGCGCGCCCGATACCAGGTAATCTACGGCAGCCGAGGCTTCGTCGCTGGCGGACTCCCCGATCACGACCATGTCCTGCGTACTGCGCAGTCCGTCCATCACATTAATAACCGAAAGCGGTAGTGCCGGCATAACGCTGTCACTCACCATGGCCTGCGGATTGGGCTCGAGGAGCGATACGTACAAGCGGGTATTTGGATGTTCCTGGTTCAGGAGGGCAATGGTCGAGCCGAGTGGAAGCTTTCGGCTAAGAGCGGGCGGAACTCGACGCAGGCGGTCCAGCGTCTCGCCATCACTGACCAGGATTCGCAGGGAGCCCTTTGGCGTGGACAAGGGAATGGTCAGCGGAATCTGCCGTAGGATGCTTTCACCACGGTAGGGCCGGAGCAAGGTTTCTATGGTGATGGTGTCGCCCGCCCGAGCTTCGGTGAGGTCCGTGCGTGCATTCTCGAGGCGCGCCGAACGTCGCTCCGGCACCATGTCAAAGCTCAGTTCTACACCTTCGATTTTCGGGGTCTCGTACGGATTTTCGTAGATTCTGCCGAACCGTTCTCCCACCGACACGGCGATGCCATACGCCGTTGGCGTGTTACCGTCCACTGGAGCGAACATGCTCTGGACGCCGAGTTTGGGATAGCCGAGCACGGAGATACTGCCGCTGAGGCGATAGGACGTGTCCTCCCCGTATTCATTCATCCCTTGCAAGGAATTGAAGACCGTCGCCATCATGGCTACGGGCGTGATCTTCGGGTTGTTCAGCACCTCGTAGTGAAACTGTTTGCTCTTTGGCCCACCATGGAAGGTGAGGGTGACAGGAATCATTTGCGGCTCGCGGTCGAAGCGCCCCATCAGCCCGGTGCGGCGGTCCTGCACGAAGGAGCCGACCGGCTCGGTGGTGTTAACGATTTTGAACGAGTTCGACGGCGAAGCCAGGGTAGCCAGCACCGTTGCCTTCGCCATGGGCATATCGACGCTGCCCGACTGCAAAAGTGGATGCCCGCACGCCAGCAGGTGGGTGGCGTCCAGGTAGGTTACGGTGCACGTTCCCGCGATACTCATATCGCCGCGCACGAGTATCGCGCTCACTGCGGAACCGGCCTCCAGCGGCTCGGGTTGTTTTTGCGCACTGACAGATCCGGCGCCCATCACGGGAACCACCCCCGCGCTGGCAAACTGTTTGCCGAACAGTTGCAAGGTCTCTTCCGTGAATCCACTGAAAACCAGCGGGGTTTCTATCGGCTTCAGAAGATTGGCGTAGCCGGCGGCTGCAGGATCGTCTTTTGTCAGTCCTGGTCCGGCTGTCCGGGTAGCTCCCAGGGTTGCCTTGGATTCCGAGGCGTCGAGATCCCCGTTCGGGGCCTTCTCCATGTCGCCGATTTCCATCATCGAGGCTGCGGGCGTGATTCCCGCAATCGGCTCCTTGGAGAACTCGCCAATTCGATAAGCGATTGCGCCCACCAGTTTCCCGTCAATGTAAACCGGGCTGCCGCTCATACCGGCGACCACGCCGGTGTACTCCACCTTGGCTCCGTGTAAGCGGGCCAGGATGACGTCGGACTTCGGCCCAGCCATGTTGCGCAGCACGCCCAGGATCTCCACGTCTATGGGCTCCGGCTTCACCCCTTCGAAGACCGTATAAGCGACCCCGTGCATGCCAGTCTTTACCTGGTCGACTGGCATAATTTGGATTTTCGTGGGACTTACGACCGCGGATACGGTCAAAGACATCAGACAGAAGAGAGCTGACGAAATCGCGCTGCGCAACATTGCTGCCATCCCAGCCTGCTCCAGTGAGCGAAGGCCTCTTGCTCCGTCAAGGTCTCTCGGTGCATCCTGTTGGGGCGACCAAACGGGCGAATTTCGGGCGATGGCAAACGCGACTGTTCGTACGTTGCAGGGTTTACAACGTCGAGCCGACCGTTGCCACCCAACCCGTTGACCGAGGGTGGATTTATACTAGCAGAGAACCGAGCCGATGAAGCCTTCTGTACATTACAACTTTACGAAAAAAAGACAGCGTACAAAGCGCTGGGATTTGCCATGTTTGCTTGCTCTGGTTGTCGCGATTGCGGCGTGCATGATTCTTCCTGTTAGCGGTCGCGCCCAAAGTTCCAGCCAGCAGAGCACGACCCAAAGCCAGACCCCTCAGCAGTCCGACCAGACTCCCGCAGAGGCCGGCGGTCCCGGCGGCGAAGTTGGTCCAATGGCGGTTCCGAAGAAGAAAGAATCGACGGACGATACCCCGCCTCCGCCCAAGCCGAAAAAGCAGGCGGATATTCCGGAGTACTCGCTGCACGTGGATGTTCCGGTGGTCACCGTGGACGCGCGGGTCGTTATGAAGGATGGACGGCCGCTCGCACTGCCGCCTAACGTCGCCAAGGACCACTTCAAGATCTGGGAAGACGGTGTGCCGCAAAAGATCCAGACCGTCACCCAGAGTGAAGCGCCCATTACCGCCGTCCTTCTGGTGGAGTTTGCCGCCAACAACTACAACTTTATGTACGACGCGATGAATGCCTCGTACATGTTTGCCGCGAACCTGAAGCCCATCGATTGGGTGGCCGTCGTTCAGTTCGACATGAAGACCCATATCCTGGTGGACTTCACCCAGGACAAGCAAGCGATTTTCGGCGCGCTCAACACCCTGCGCATCCCCAGCTTCAGCGAGACCAACCTTTGGGACGCGATGTACGACACACTTGATCGCCTAGATCGTATCCCAGGGCATAAGGAGCTCGTGATTGTCGCCAGCGGCCGCGACACCATGAGCCACATGATCTACGACAAGATTCTGAAGAAGGTCAAAGCCACGCCGAACGTCACCATTTACACCATTACGACAGGTACAGCCATGCGTCTCGCGGCGGAAGCACGCTATGGCAACAATCCTGAATTTGGCGCCGCCAACATGGACTACCTGGTCGCCGACAACCAGATGAAAACCTTCGCCCAGCTGACGGGCGGCCACTGGTATGCGCCCCGCTTCATGGGCGAGCTGCCGGAAGACTTCAAAGAGATCGCACAGTCGATTCGCAACCAGTACACCCTCTCCTATCAGTCAACCAATCCCAAGCAGGACGGCACCTATCGCAAACTCAAGGTTGAATTGGTTGGCCCGGAAGACAAGCCCCTCGAGATCAAAGACGAGAAGAACCACGACGTCAAATACCAGATCATTGCTCGTGATGGCTACACCGCCAAACATGAGGTTGACTAGCCATTGGCTGCTTCCATTCCGGAAGTAATAGCCGTTCGTCTGGTGCAATCGCTTGCCGCGAATAGCTTTCCTGTCGATGGGGAATGGGCGCGGGCGAGGCCAGTTGCGTTCTGCCATGACTGGCAGGGTAAGAATCCTGATCCGCAGCGAAATACCGAGGTCCGTCTGCTATGGGCGGCCGACGCCTTGTTCCTGCGCTTCCGCTGTTCTTACCGCACGCTAAACGTCTTCTCTGATTCCAGATCGGATGGTCGCAGAGACCAGCTGTGGGACAGGGACGTCGCGGAGGTCTTTCTCCAACCGGATCGCTTTGGCGAGAAGTATTACAAGGAATTCGAGATCAGCCCGAACGGGCAGTGGCTCGACCTGGACATTTCACCGCACGGACTTCAGCACATCGCCAGTGGCATGCGCTCCCGGGTCGTCCTTGATGAGCAGCGCCACGAATGGTGTGCGGAGCTAGCGATTCCCATGAACGCACTGACTACAGAGTTCCACCCCGAACAATCGTGGCGAGTGAATTTCTTCCGCTGCGAGGGAGTCGATCCGGAATGCTACTACTCTTCATGGCAGCCGACTTGTAGCCCAGGGCCGAACTTCCACGTACCGGAGAAATTTGGAACCCTGAGATTCGCGGATTCACTACTTTCCCATGACAAGCTTGGCAATCGTCTGTAACTGCATGTTCGATGTGCCTTCGTAGATCTTGCCGATCTTCGAGTCGCGGAAATACTTCTCCACTGGATAATCCTTCGTGAACCCGTAGCCGCCATAAATCTCCACGCACAGCGACGCCACCCGTTCTGCCACCTGCGAGCAGAACAGCTTGGTCATGGCCGCTTCTTTCACGAAGTTCATGCCGGCATCCTTCATGCGTGCCGCGTTGTACAGCAGCATCCGGCCCGCTTCGATCTCGGTTGCCATCTGCGCGATCTGGAACTGGATCCCCTGGAAGTCGGCGATCGGCTTCCCGAACTGTTTGCGCTCCTGCGCATACTTCACGGCGTACTCCCAGGCGCCTCTTGCCAGCCCGATCATCTGCGCGCCGATGCCGATGCGTCCTTCATTCAGCGTCTCAATGGCAATCTTGTAACCCTTGCCGACCTCGCCGAGCACGTTCGCCTTCGGTACGCGACAGTCGGTCAGGATGAGTTCGCAGGTGCTCGACGCACGTATGCCCAGCTTGTCCTCTTTCTTGCCGACGTTGAAGCCGGGGAAGTCTTTCTCCACGATGAACGCGGTGATGCCCTTGTATCCAGCCGATGGATCGACCGTCGCCAGCAGGATGAAGACCCCAGCCTCCTTGGCATTTGTGATCCACAGTTTCTGTCCGTTCAGGATGTACTCGTCGCCCCTCAATTCGGCGCGTGTCTGCAGTGCGAACGCATCCGAACCCGAGCTCGCTTCGCTGAGTGCGTAGGCTCCCACCGTGTCAGCGCACATGCGCGGCAGGTAGTGCTTCTTCTGGTCGTCGGTGGTCCAGCGCATCAGCGCGTTATTCACCAGCGTGTTCTGCACGTCGACGATCACTCCAACCGAAGCATCAACCCGCGACAATTCCTCCACCGCGAGAATCGCCTCAAAAAACGTTCCCCCTCCTCCCCCGTATTGTTCAGGGACCTCGATGCCCATGAGCCCCAACTCGAAAAAACTTCGGATGAGCGACGCATCGAATACACCCCTCTCGTCCATCTCCTTTACGCGGGGCTTCACCGTTTCGTCGGCAAATTGCCGGACGGTATCGCGAAACATCGTCTCGTCTTCCGTCAGAGAGACCAGCGGAGCGGGTGGCACATCGGTTGCAACAACATTGGACATGGCATGAATCCTCAAACCGAATTACAAAACTCTCGATTCTAGCACTGGACTAGGCAATTCGATTGGCGATCAATACTCGTCCAGAAGCATTTCAAGCGTCATATTCTGCTTGCCGGGTCATGGCGTTAGTATGAGTCAGGCACACATCATTCGCCGGAACCTCTAATGAAGACCGTTTTCGCTGTTGCTCTGCTGCTGCTCACGATCGTTGCCGCACCCTCTGCGCAGGCGCAAAATTTCGAGGCCATCGGTAAAGGCCTGGTGAACCAGCTCGTGGCTCGCCAGTTCGATAAGGTTGAGGCGCAGTTCGACGGGCAAATGAAAGCAGCGCTGCCTGTCACCAAATTGCCGGAAGTCTGGGATTCACTCCTCGCCCAAGTTGGCCCTTTCAAGAGCATCGTCTCCACCAAGATCATGGAAAGAGAGGGACTCCGTGCGGCCTTTGTAACCTGTGAATTCGAGCGCGCCACACTCGACGCCAAGATTTTCATGGACGACCAGGGACAGGTGAAGGGACTCTTCTTTGAGCCTGCCTCCGGTTCCGGCGGCAACCCGTCTGGTGAATCGGAATGGAAGGCGCCGCCCTACGCCAAACCCGAAGAATTCCGTGAGCGCGATACCACCATCATCAGCGGCCGCTGGGAGTTGCCCGGAGTATTGACCTTGCCGACTTCCCGAACATCCGTGCCTGCCGTTGTGCTGGTGCAAGGTTCCGGCCCGCATGATCAGGACGAATCCATAGGGCCGAACAAGCCGTTCAAAGATCTGGCATATGGATTAGCCACCCAGAAGATCGCCGTGCTCCGCTACGTTAAGCGCACCAGGCAGTATGGCGCGGACTCCAAGTCTGATGCGCCTTTTACCGTGAAGGACGAAGTCACCGACGACGCTGTTGCCGCTGTCGCTCTGCTGGCCAAAATGCCGGAGATTAACAAGAAGCAGATTTACCTTCTCGGCCATAGCCTTGGAGGCATGCTCGCACCCCGCATTGCCGCTGAAGACCCGCAGGTTGCCGGAATCATCATCATGGCCGGCACCGCGCGGCCGCTGGAGAAGGTGGTGGTGGATCAGGTCAAGTACATCGCGAGCTTGACGCCCACGCAGACGCCGGAAAACCAGAAGCAGATCGACAAGGCGGAAGCCATCGCCACTCAGGTAGAAAGCCCATCGCTCAAGCCCGACGCGACCGTCGATTTCTTTGGCTCACCCATTCCGGGCTCCTACTTTATCGATTTACGCAATTACGACCCGGCAAAGAGCGCGGCGAGTCTCAAGGCCCCGATTCTCGTTCTTCAGGGCGGGCGGGACTATCAAGTCACCACGCAAGACTTCGACATCTGGAAAAAGGAACTAGGCAACGATCCGAGAGCCACCTTCAAGTTCTACCCGGGATACACGCATCTGTTCATGCCCGGCGCCGGATCAGGGCCGGCCAGCCCTGAGGATTACGCGGTCGCGGGCAATGTCTCAGAAGACGTCATCAACGACATCGCTCACTGGATCAAGAGCAGCGCCGCCACGCATTAGCCTCATTCCGTCCTGAGCGCCTGCATCGGTTCAATGGACGCAGCACGCCGCGCTGGTATTACTCCGGCCACCACGGCACAGGCGGCCAGCATCAATGCCGCAAGACCCAGGGCGACCGGGTCCCAACCTTTCACTTCGAACAGTTGAGTCGATATCAGCCAACCCGCAAGTAAGGCCAGCGGAATACCAATAACTAATCCGACAGCCACCTGGCGGAACGCGCCGGTTAACACCATTTCGACCACATTGGCGCGCGTAGCTCCGACGGCTACGCGGATACCAATCTCCCTCGTACGCTGTTCCACGGTGTAAGCCGTGACGCCATACAACCCGACCGATGCCAGCGTCAACGCCAATGTCCCGAACAGCGTTGTCAGCCTTGCGAGCAGCCTTTCCTGGTTGAGGGCTTCGCCAACCTGCTCGTCAAACGTCATGAATTTTTGTACTGTCATCTCCGGATCGAGTTGGGCCAACTCTCGCCGTACCGTACTTTCCAGGTTCTGGGGCGTGCCGGCCACGTGCAATTCGATGGTCTCGATCGTTTGTGAGGCCTCTTCGCTTCCGTTATCCGCAGGATCGGAATATTGCACACGCTGCAAGTACGGAAGAAAGAACGTGGCGTAGGCGGGACCGTGGGTGTCCTGATATTTCGTGTCCTCCACCACACCAACGATTTCGAAGTCCGTGTCGTGGCCGTGGCGATCAGTTCCGAAATGTTTGCCGATCGGGTCCTCGTCCTTGAAGAACTTCTTTACGAATCGTTCATTGACCACGGCTACCTTGGTCGATGTTGGTGTGTCTTGTTCCCCGATCGTTCTGCCCCGCACCAGGCGTGTTCCGATCGTCTCGAAGTAATCCGGTCCAATACGCAGCCACGACGCATAATCGCCTTGCTCGCCGCTGAGGTGGGTGCGGCCGGGTGTGTAAATGCCGGTAGTCCAATTGTTCCCCTCCATCGGGCTGTACATCGAGTAGCTGGACGTAATTACCCCCGGGATACTGTTCATCCTCTGCCTTAGTTCGCGATAGGCTCCTTCGCGCTTCTCCGGCGAGTAGTCGTGAAAGGCCCGTCCAACACGGACGATGTAGCGATGGTCGCTCTGAAAACCGAAGTTCTGGTGCTCAAGCTTTTGCAGGCTCTGGACAAGCAAAACCGCCCCTGCCACGAGCACCAGCGACAACGCCGCCTGCACCACCACCAGCATCTTCTGCGCGAAGGTCGCGCCATGAGTCGTCGAGCGGCTCGCTCCCCGCAGCGCCTCCGCCGGATCGGCATGCGAACCAATCCACGCCGGGGCCACACCAAACACGATGCCTGTGAGCAGCGAGAGTCCGAAGGAGAACAACAGCACTACCCCCGAGGGCTCCGGGCTGATGGGAATAAAGTCCGATCCCTGGAAAGCGATTGCCAGGATGCTGCGCGTCCCTAGATACGCGACCGCCAGTCCGGCAGCCCCTCCCAGCACGGCAAGCAGCACGCTCTCGGTCAGTAATTGCCGAATCAGACGGGCCCGTCGGGCGCCCAACGCCAGCCGTACCGAAGTTTGCATCTTGCGCGCTGCTCCCCGTGCCAGAAGCAGGTTGGCGATATTGGCGCACGCAATCAGCAACACCAGGCCGGAAACCGCCATTAGCAATCGCAGGCCCTTCTGCGAGTCCCTGGCGAGCATGGCGACGCCTCCGGCCGCCGACAATGCCAAAACCTTCTGCTTCGCGATTCTGCTGCGATCAGCATCGCTCACCGTGGAGGCGCCCTCACCGCTGTTCAGCCACTGCTGCAATTCCACCGTGACCTTCGACCCCAGCTGGTCGGGTGAGACGCCGGGTCTTACTCGACCCAGCAGGTAAAGCCAGTGCACGTTGGGCTTGTTCAGCATGGTGTTATTGCTGCGCATCAGCGGTTCTGTATGAAGTGGAAGCCAGAAGTCTGGTGGAGCGTCAGTCAGCCGGTCGCCAAAGAACTGCGCAGGTGCGATGCCGACCACTGTGATCGGAGCGCCGTTAATCGTGAAAGTTGAACCCACAATCGAAGGATCGCTGGCATAGTAATTCTGCCAGGTGCGGTAGCTCATGACCGCTGCAGGCGGCGCGTTCTCCTGGTCATCGGAGGCATGCAGCACGCGGCCCGTCTCCGGACCGACACCCAGCAGGTCGAAGTAGTTTCCCGAGACATATTCGGAGTGCAGCGGACGCGCCGGACTGTCGTCCCCACTGCGTCGAACGTTCGTGTTGGACATTCCCGCTTGGACCGCCATTAAGTCCTCGAACTCGGGAGTCTGCTGCTTGATCTTCTTGTAAAGCGGATAAGAAAAGTCGTCCCAGTCATCATCCTGAAGTCCGCCCATCACACAGCAGTTGATTTCCTGTGAACCGAGACGGTACAGCGCACTGGGATTCTTCACCGGCAAAGGACGCATCAGGATGGCGTGTACCAGCGTGAAAATTGCTGCATTCGCCCCGATGCCCAAGGCCAGCGTGATGACGGCAACCAACGTGAAGCCAGGCGATTTGCGCAGCTGGCGCAGGGCATATAAAAGATCGTGCAATAAGGTTGTCATTCCAACAGCTCCCCAGAACGAACAAACCCATCGGAAGGTGCAACTCCCAGGCCAATGCGGCAGCATTGAGACGCGCTTACGTTTCAGGCACTTGGATAGCGGCAACGCCTCGGTACAACCGTCGCTCGTCCGTTCGCGGATGCCTCGTTCCAAAAGCGGACAGTTCGGAGCTTCGGCATGCACTGGCAGAAGAATGAAGAGGTTTTGGGATTAGAAACGAGGAGAACTAGTTTGGCTTGCGATAGACCATCTTGAGCTTATCGTTTTCCAGGATGCGCGCTATGCGGTTGCGTGCATGCACGGCCCACGGTCCAACGCGATCCATCCTGGCGTACGTCTTCCAGTGAACAAGCGCCTGTCGGGGTTGTCGCTGTCCGCTCCAACGCGAGCGCAAGGTTGTAGTGTGCGTCCGCATAGGTGGGAGCGAGTTGAACGGCCGTCCGGTATGCCGCAATCGAATCCTGCACACGTTCGGTTTCGTCGAGTACGTTGCCAAGATCGAAGTACGCCAGCGCATAGCGGGGGTCGTGCTGAATGGCCAGCCGGTAATGCTTTTCCGCCGATGGAAAATCGTGGCGATTGTAGTAGAGGGTTCCCAAATTGATGTGCGCGGCAGCATGATCGGGTTCGTGCTCGAGCACTTTCAGATAAATCGCGATGGCTTCGTCGTGGGTGCTGGGATGCTCCTCCAACGCCACGCCTCGGGCAAACAAGTCGGCAGCAGATTCGATCCGTGCAATTGGCCTGACCTTCGCTGATACCACCGCGCCGACTGGTTCAAAGTCCGATGACAAACTGTCCCATCACCGGCTCAACCGAGCGTCCTTCGTGCCGGAACGCAACCCGGTTCCCCACGGTGTACACACTGGCTTCGAGAAACGGGTTTTCCATGCCCGCAACCTGTTTGCGCATCGCAATCAGCGACTCAAGAATGACGGCGGGACGCACGCGTTTGGCGCGGAGGTCGCGAACTTTCTTCAGTTGGATGAGATCGAAGAAGGAGAAATCGTCTGAAACGGGGGCCAAACCGACACGTTGCCAACCAGATAGCTGGTTAGGCGTGATATGCAGTATCCGCAGAATGTCTGTGCGGCAAAATCGATTCATGTAAGCCCGTAGTGGCCCCGGCGCTTGCTAAGCAGGATTATGGCGTCGCTGTTGGCTTCCCGCGCAAGTGACCTATTCGTTGTACCCCGGTGGAAAACTGGGACTTACCGTCTTCTTTACGACCGTTCGAAACAGCATTTACAATCGATTTTGAGGCCGACGTAGCTCAGTTGGTAGAGCAGTCGATTCGTAATCGACAGGTCATCGGTTCAAGTCCGATCGTCGGCTCCAGATTTTCAATAGTTTACCGACAATCAGTTCACCATCTGCTGCACAACTGCTGCACATTTGAGTTTTTCTTCGAGCCTTTTCATCGCATCCATGGCGTCCTCGCGAGCCGTCTTGATATAAAAGCGTTGAGTCGTGCTGACGCTTTCATGCCGGAGAATGGCCTGAATGGTGAGTGTCGGGCACGTCTAGCTTTTTCAGATTCGTCGCAAGCCCGCGACGATAAGCCTGCCACCCCTTCCAATCGAGACCATTGGCTTTGAAGACAGGCTTGATCACTCTCTCCGTGATGTTGGCGAGGTCTAGCGCCCCCCCGACACTGTTGGGGAAGATCCACCCGTAAGCGTTGGCGGGCCGGATGGCGTCGAGCAGCACGCGCAGAGGCCGGATGATGGGGACCACTCCCGGATTCTCCTCGTCTTCGTGTGTCTTTGTATCCTTCACCTGAGTACGCCATACCGATCGTCGAATGGTAAGCCTGTCATCCTCGTCGTCCTCCCACCACAGTCCCCGAATTTCGCCATGACGCAATCCGGCGAAAGCCGCAACTGCGATCAGAGCCCGGACAATGGCCGCGGAGATCTCGGGAGTGTAAACACTCCCCTCCTGGCCATGCACCGTGATCGAATTGCCAGAAAATAAATCGAGGTGCATCTCGATTTCCTCGAGGGAATAAGCAAATCGTTTCCGACCATGTTTCTTCCCTTTCGGAACACTGACACCGTGGATGGGATTGTAGTCAACGACGCCAACTCTTTTAGCATGCGTGAAAACGGCTGAGAGTGTCACCTTGATGATGCGATAAGTGGCGTGGGCCAGGTCGGTTCCGTGCTCACGTTCAATATCCCGCATCAGGGTTTCACCGTCAATCGTTCGAAAGTCGCGCGCACGGAAACGGTGGACGCGTTGCCGGAGGTGGCAGCGCCACGCTTCTCGATAGCCCCTAACCGTATTCGCAGCCAGCCTCTTTGCAATCCTCGGAAAATAGACATTCTCCACGAAGTCCACGAGGCTGACTCCGGCTTCCGGTGTGAACCTTACTCGGTTCAGCTTGGCCATAAACTCGTTCCTGAGCTGCACGATCTCCGACTTCTTCGGAAACTCTCTCGTGTTCGCTAACCTTTGTGAACGTTGCACGCTCGCGATCGAGCCGTCAGGCTCGTACACCTGCTGCCGATAGCGCACGTACCACGCACCATGTGACTGATATTTAAGAATGATGCAGAAGTCAACAAGGCGGACGTCGCGGTAGTTAGCCTGGCTTTAAAGGATGACGCATTCGGCGGTCTCAAGCTGCTTCGTTGGCTATCGAGGGAACATCGGAATCTGAATTCTGTACTTTTGCTGGATCGCGACGACCGCGGCGTCGTCATTGAGGCCTTTCGCTCCGGTGCAGTCGGGGTTTGCGAGCGCGACAAGTCGTACGAATACCTCTGCAAGTGCATCGTGTGTGTGCACGGAGGACAGGTGTGGGCTACGAGTGGGCAACTTCGGTATGTTCTGCAGGCATTGGCGCAAGGCGAACCTCCCTTTGTTACCGACGCGAGGGGCCAGATCCTGTTGAGCAGCCGAGAACATGAGATCGTTTCCAAAGTTGCCGAAGGACTGAAGAATCGGGAGGTCGCCGAGATGCTGCGGGTGAGCGAGCACACAGTAAAGAATCATCTGTTCCGGATATTTGAGAGGCTCGGGATCTCAAGCCGAGCGGAACTTATTCTCTATTTGCATGCCCAAAAACATCCTGCCGAGAGTCATACGGGCACCATCTAGCTGGGTCTAGCCAGGTTCGGAAGTCGAGAGGCACCGATCAAGGCGCTCCGTTGCGTTGACCATGGCGTAGAGAACAGGGTCCTGAACCAACGTCAGACGGCCAGCTAATCCGCGTTAATTGAGCATTAAAGCAACACCAGGCTCGGTGGCGCCGAGAGCGTCTGATTCAGCTGCGCGCTTCAATGCTTCAATGCTTCAATGCTTCAGAACCGCTCTCCGTCGCACTCCGGAGAACGGTCCGACGATGGTCCAGTACGAGCGGAATTTCCACATTAGACCAACCTTCAAGATGATTCATTGAATGTAATTGCGGCCGGAGCAACTCTGACCAACGACACTAGCTATGGCACTGCCACTTATACGCAGTCGGCTGGCTCGACTGTGTTGGACGGCACGTTTACCAGCTCCACGACCATCCAGATCAATGGTGGAATCCTATCGGGAAGCGGTGCTATCAACGGTAATGTGGCGATGGGTGGACTTTGTCGCCTGGCGATTCGCCCGGCATCCTGACCATCAACGGTAACTACGGCCAGCTCGCGGGCGGCACCTTCTTCGCCGAATTGGCGGGACTAACTGCGGGCACGCAATACGATCAGCTTGTGGTGAATGGAAGTGCCGCGCTGGATGGCACGCTGGACGTGGTCCTGCTGAATGGCTTTATGGTCCAAGTGGGCGACAGGTTTGTGCTTATGACTTTCGGAACCGGGACTGGGCAGTTCAGCACGCTTGACCTGCCAGCCCTGTCGGTTGGAGAGAGGTGGCTGTTGCATATAACGCCAACAACTTGACGCTCTCGGCGGTGCCCTCACCGGAGCCTGGAGGCTTGCTGCTACTGGGCACAGGCTTGCTGGCGGGGATCGGGATTCTGCGCCGCAAGCTGATGCTGTAAGCGGGCTCACGACTCTGCCAGTGTTTGCGAACTAAATCACTCGCGGACGTCGGAGAATCTGTTACCCAAACTGTTGCCCGTTAATTACCGATTGGGCGCAGTTCTGCCCGATTGGGATGGCGTTGTCCGCTTGCAAATGATTGATCCGACGAGCGGCCCCAGAGGAGCCTTGCTTTAGGAAACCGCTGCTCGAATGAAGAGTCGGACTCACCGCTCAAGAAGGCCAATCCGCGCTAGACATAGGAGTTGCGTCGTTGACGAGCAGCGCACAGACCGGCACCACGATTTTCCACGATTAGCTGTTGTAATCAGGCCATTTAGTCTCGTGTCAGATGGTTGGATTGTGATTCAGTACGGGTCGAGCACTGACTCTCTCGGCCCGAACTCTACCCTAAGGCGAAGAAGACTTCTGTCCCGGAACAGAACCCCGCTTCAGCCCGCCATCGGGGAGCAATCCGGAACGGTTGTCCAAGTCATGTTGACCGCGTGAACTTTCGTTCATGCCTCGTTGTGCCGCCGGCACACTAGCTCTACGCCCGGTGAACCTTTATCGATGCTCTTCGGATTGTTTTTGTTTACCCGGTGGCTTCTCCGGGACGACTACTCCAAGTAAACCTGCCCGCTCGCCATCGAGTCCGCTGTCCAAGAGAGAACTGTCATGTGAAGGGCATGTCCACTGCCGTCCATCATTGACATCGCCGCTTCCACTGTACCGCGCCATCTCTGGAAATTTGCAGAGCGGCATCGTCCGGACGGTGCCCATGCTGGGGTCATCGTCGACGAACTTTGTGGCTGGGATTGCCTCCGGTGCAACTCCGTTCTCGACCCATTGTTCAAGCGGCGTGAGCAAGTCAAAGGAATTCGGGCCCGGTCCTCCGCCACAGTGGTACATCCCTGGTGGCAGGAACAAACGAAAGCCCTTTTGCAACTCACGCAGACCACCATTCAGTCGTGCCGACTCCTCATAAAAGCGAATGGAATCGTAAGGCGGTACCCGACCATCGCTGTACCCGTGATACAGAATCAGCTTGTGGCCTCCACCTAGGAACTGGGATAGTTTTTCGGGCTCGTTGCCGTCGAGGCTTTCGGTGCGCTTGTCGACCTGGTGAATGGCAGAATCCGTCACGGAGTTGAAGAAATCCATTGGGAAGTCCGCGTTGCTGTTGAATGTCGAATCGCGGTACACGAAGTAGCGCAGAATATTGTCAGCGGCAAACCATGAGGTAGGTGGTGAATCACCCCAAGGCTCGGCAGCGGTGATGTCGATCGGCGGTCCGGCAGACTCAAAATCCGTTAGAAAACTTGAACCCGCCAAATCGCTGACTGGAGCTCCGAATGCGGCGACATAACCTCGCGGATCTTTTGCTGCATCCCAATAGTCTCGCAGAAGGTTAACTTGATCTTCCGACAGACAGTTCGCGTCGACTCCATCGTGGCACAGTAGAGACTCTACCCTAAAGTCGCACCTGGCCGGATTCTGGATAAGACCGTCTTCGACCCCATCCAGAGCATCGCATTCACCCTGAACCTTCCTGTCAATGTCTTCCAGCAGCGTTGGATCAATGTAGGCATTCGCCGACTTCAGAAGGCCCTTCAACGTGCCATACAAGTGAATTGTTCTCGCGCGGTAGTCGAACGTCGGATCCCCGGCTATGATGCCATCAAAGTCCTCTGGATACCTCGTCGCTTCGACCATGCCCTCTCGGCCGCCTCCTGAGCACCCTTGGAAATACGAAAATGAGAGCTCGTGACGATACCAATTCTGAGCAAGCTGTTTGATACTAACGGCTACGGTGTGGACGGCACGATAAGATACATCAGCTATGGCGTCACGGTCGGGTTTACCAAAGGCAGTAAGGGCCCACTGTGCTTCGAACACACTATTGAACGCCACGTGGCCGTCGTCGGTAGCTGCCATTGCATACCCATTAACGAAAGCATTAGCGTTGAATCCTCCACCGAAGACCACCCCGCACAGTCCCCCACACCCTTCAAACAGCAGTTTATGATTCCAATTCTCGGGCAGCAGTACTCCGAAGTTCGCAGTTTTTCCGGTTTTGGGATTTGTAACGACCGAGCCGGTAACTTGACAATAGGCCGGGAAACCGTCCTGAGCGGGCACGGCAAGCGCTCCCGTCGGATTCGGCCCCTGATCCAAGTTCGCATCATTGATCGGGGCAACTACCATACCTACGGGTGCTAAGGCTTGCACTCTGGGCGCCGTGCAATCCGCCAAAGATGACGCTAACGCGCTGCCACTAAGTCCAATTACCAGAACCATGCAGGCGGTAAACTTGAGGAAGTTCAGAGTTTGGGTCGATTGCGTAGCGTTTCTCCTTGTCATCGTGAGTTTGCATTTCATTGTGTTGCTCCTCTCGAATCCTATTTTTCTTGCGATTCAGTAAAGGACCCGCTCAAGCTGCGCTTGAACGCGCCACCCGCCATGTGCGTCGAAAAGATACTTGGCTAGTTCCCGCCAAGAACGGCGTCGTGGGCGACGACACTCACGACGTTCGGCTTCGGCATCCGTCGAGACTGCGCTAGCTGTTTCTCTAACGGAGAGATCTCAAGCTGATGCGCCAGTTCGGTCGAGCGAGTTGTCACCTGTTCCAGAAAGTACCGATCTCCGATACGGTGGAACACCAGGGCCGCTACACCGGATGCCCCTTCTTTTTGGCCTGCTTCGGTCTTTTCGACCGCGCTGGAATGGTCGGAAAGATTGCGCAGCACCAGGACCCTCTCGTTCAACTGGGTGACTTCGTATTCACCGGAAGAGAAGGTCGTGCCTTCGGCATCAAACGAAAACGGCACATTGACCCTGAGCTTCAGGTTGCTCTGGGCCGATGCAGCGCCAACCCAAAGACACATTGCCGCCAAGGCAGCCAGCAGATGCATGAACTTTGCTTTCATTTTCTTGCTCCTCACCATCGGGTTTGATTTTGAGTTCCGCCGGTCTGGCGACCCTCACCCCGTGTGAACGCAACATCGCACTGTTCCCAAGCACGCTCAATAGACGCACCGAGAACAAAACCTGGCAAAGTCGCTGAAAGAGAGGAAGTTACTAACTGATGCGACCGCACCCGCGCTTTGTCCCGCCGTCAAACTGGCTTGAACGGCGATTGTGTTCCAGTTGGTCATTGGGTCTACAGCGGCTACTACGGAGACCGCCGAGAGAGCGAGCATTTCGGCCAATGCCAATGCCCGCACAGCAAAAGTCATTTTCCTTCGATTCATGGCCTGCTCCTTCCGGGATGAGGCCCCGCACGTTCGGTGCTGCCGAACATGCATTGGGAACACTGGTTGATTGAATCCATTGCAACTTCGACATGCGGGCGCATGCGCGCCGGCCGGCCGCGCCTGTTTTGTCCTTCACCTCCTTTAGCGAGAACTGCACACGAAACCTGTAATTCCACTGCTTCGTTGAGATAAAATCCAGCAAGCGCGAAACGAAATCAAGACTGCATTCGTTCTGGTATTGTTTCGGTTTAAGGGGTGAACCTCCGCCTTCCGTAAGAGGCCGTTGATGATTGAACGCGCCGCACACGAGATCACCCAGCTCCTCCAAGCATGGCGTGGTGGCGACGAGCGAGCGCTGGAAGAGCTGACGCCGCTGGTGTACCGCGAACTGCATCGGGCGGCACGGTGCTGCATGAGGGGCGAGCGAGACGGTCATACTCTGCAGACCACGGCACTGATCAACGAACTGTACTTGCGGTTCTCCGCTTTCAAGGAAGTGGATTGGCAGAATCGTGCCCACTTCTTCGCTGTCTGCGCACGGCAGATGCGGAGGATTCTCACCGACCAGGCACGTGCCCGTCAGTCACACAAACGAGGAGCGGGCGCGAATGTGGTCTCGCTGGATGAGGCTCCAGAAGTTGCGAGCAAATCGGATGCGGACGTGATCGTAATCGATGACGCGCTGAAAGCACTGGCCCAGGTGGACGAACGCAAGAGCCATGTCGTCGAGCTGCGATTTTTCGGCGGCTTGAGCGTGGAAGAGACTGCCCAAGTGTTGAAGGTATCTCCAGAAACCGTCGCGCGCGACTGGAGACTCGCAAAGGCTTGGCTTCTGCGCGAAATCAGTGGCAAAGCGAATGAATCCTGATCGCTGGAGAAAAGTCGAGAAGATCTTCAATCAAGCGCTCGAGGTGGATCGGAGTTGTCGCGCTGCGGTGATTGAGGAATCCTGCGCCGGTGACCAAGCGCTGCGCCTCGAGGTCGAATCCCTGCTTGCCCAACACGAGAATGCAGGGGGCTTTATCGAGACTCCTGCATTTTACGCTTCTGTCGGGTCCGCACCGCAAACGCGTGGCCCAGAGGCTTCGAATTCAGACATCATCCAGGAGGATACCGTATTCGGCCATTTTCGCATTCTTGACAAGATCGGAGGCGGTGGCCAAGGCGTGATTTACGAGGCGGAAGACCTGAAACTCGGTCGCCGTGTGGCGCTCAAGTTTCTTCCCGATGAGCTCTCCGGGGATCCGCAATCTCTGCAGCGTTTTCGTCGCGAGGCCCGTGCTGCCTCGGCACTGAACCATCCAAATATCTGCACGATTTACGAAGTAGACGAAGTCGAGGGACGGACTTTCATCGCGATGGAGTATGTTGCCGGAAAAACGCTCGACAAATTGATTCCTCCGAGTGGGTTGAGTTCTGAAAGAGCGACGAGGTGCGCAGTGCAGATTGCAGAGGCTCTCTCTGTGGCACACGCCGCTGGCATCGTACACCGCGATCTGAAACCTTCGAACCTTATGGTGGATGAAAGCGGACTTGTGAAAGTACTGGATTTTGGGCTGGCTAAACTTGTCGCACCAGTGTCCGCCGGGACCGATTATGCGACAACCAGTGCGACAAGTCCCGGGATGATCATCGGCACGATGGCTTATATGTCGCCCGAGCAGGCAGAAGGGAAAAGCATCGACATACGCAGTGATGTATTCTCCTTCGGTTCTGTTCTTTATGAGATGCTGTCCGGCCGAAGAGCATTCAATAGCGCGATCCACAGCTGGGTTGCTTTCAGCGGTGATCCGGGACGAGCCAGCGCCACTAAAAACACTCAAGAATGAGATCCCACCTGAGCTGTGCCGCATCGTTACCCGATGCCTGAGAAAGGAGCCCCTCGCACGGTATCCCTCCGGCTCAGAACTCTTGCAAGAGCTCAAAAAATGTCGAGATTTGCTTTTTCCTGAATCAGGCGCGTGGCTCAGCCCCGCACGGATTGTCAGAGAGATGCGCCGTCCAAGGATGCTGGTCTCATTGCTGGTGACGATCATTCTGCTTGTCGCAGGAGCGACTTGGTTCGTAAAACGGTCCCTCGACGAACGCTGGGCGCGAAACGTGGCGTTGCCGGAGGCCTTTCGGCTCGCCGAGGAGGGGAAACCTGACGACGCGTATGCGGTCGCCATCAAGGCCGAGAAGTTCGTCCCGAGTGATCCGACGCTCGCGAAGCTCTGGCCAGAAATCTCATATCAGATTTCCGTCGAAACCAAACCGCCCGGCGCAGACGTCTACAGCCGAGACTACGTCCAAAAAAGTGCACCTTGGGTCAAGCTCGGAACGACCCCGCTCAAGAATATTCGTCAGCCGTACGCGACGCATCTGTGGAAGTTCGAGAAACGTGGTTTTGGTACTGTACTGCGGACTACAGAGACTCTGTTCGCGGTCGCCACGCTCGACGAAGAAGGAAGCGTCCCACCCGGTATGGTAAGGGTTTCGCCTGGACAGGATTTCGCTGAGCTCCTTATTCCCGGCTATGAAGGAATGCCGAAGGTGAAACTTAAAGACTATTGGATCGATAGAGTATGAGGTTTCAAACCGTCAGTTCAAGGTGTTCGTTGACCAGGGCGGTTATAAGAAACGCGAATATTGGAAAGTCGATTTCCAGAACGATGGGAGGCACATCTCCTGGGATGAGGCCATGACTCAATTTCGGGACGCGACAGGACGGCCGGGGCCGAAGGATTGGACGCAAAGCGACTATCCAAAAGGGCAGGACGATTTTCCCGTAACCGGCATCAGTTGGTACGAAGCCTCGGCCTATGCGGAGTTTGCCGGCAAAAGCTTGCCAACGATCTATCACTGGAATCGTGCCGCAGGGCCTTACTTAGCCTCTTTCATCGTGCCTGCGAGTAACTTCGGCACCTCTGGAATTCTTCCAGTTGGCAGCAAACAGAACCCGGGCCCGTGGGGCACGTACGACATGGCAGGCAATGTTAAGGAATGGATTTGGACCGAAGCGGAATCGGGCAAGCGATATGTCCTCGGCGGGGCTTGGGACGAGCCCAGCTATCAGTTCGTCGATCCTGACGCGCAGTCGCCCTTCCTTCGTGCTTCAAATATCGGGTTCCGGTGCGTGAAGTATATTGACCCCGCAGCGATACCCAAAGTGGCGACCGAGCCGATGCCTTCGCCTCGGCGCGATTTGACCCATGAGAAACCAGTCTCTGACCAGCTTTTCCAAGCCTACCGGAGCCTGTATTCCTACGACAAAGATCCGCTGAACGCGTTGTCAGAGCCTCTTCCCGGCAACGGAGAAGAAGATTGGAAAGCCGAGAAGATCACATATAGTGCAGGGTATGGCAAAGAACGAGCCATAACCTACCTGTTTCTTCCTACGAAAGCCAAGCCTCCGTTCCAGACTGTCGTTGTGTTCCCGGGGTCAAATGCGCTGCTATTACGAACCTTTTCTCTCGACACAGTCCCCGCAGTGGCTGCGATTCTGAAGAGTGGTCGCGCAGTGCTTTACCCGGTATACAAGAGTACCTTCGAACGTGGTGACGGCATGACATCGGACGTACCCGACCAGACCAGCAGCTATCGTGACCACGTCATCATGTGGGTGAAGGATGCCTCGCGGGCCATTGACTACGCCGAGACACGACCTGAACTGGATCACGATAAGATCGCCTACTATGGGTGGAGCTGGGGCGCGGCGATGGGAGCCATCGTGCCAGCTGTTGAACCGCGAATCAAGCTCTGTATCATCGTAGGCGGTGGGCTCGACATGAAACGCTCTCGTCCGGAAGTCGACATCATTAACTTTGTTCCTCGGGTCAAGCAACCGTTCCTAATACTGAATGGACGTTACGATTACTATTATCCTGTGCACTCGACACAGGAGCCATTCTATCGGTTGCTCGGACCCAGAAAAGACCAAAAAAAACTTCTGCTCTACGAATTCGGCCACGGCGCCCCAACCAACGAAGTCATTAAAGAATCACTCAATTGGCTTGATCATTACTTCGGGGCGGTGAACTGAATCTTACGCTCGAATCGAATGGCTTCATTGCGTCGGCTGGTTCGTCATTTGATCTAAAATTGCCGAGTCACGAATCGGGGTCTAATCGGTAACGGGAAGCACTGGATGGGCGAGCCAACAGGGACGAGGGATGTGTTGCAACTTTCAGGGTGGCTGGGTGGTGACGTGAAAGAATCGCGAAATGATAACTCGACCCGCGATCTTCAAGTGGCGGCAGACCGAACCCGGCATCATCCTTTGTGCCGTCCGGTGGTATCTTCGCTATTGCCTCTCGCTGCGCGATGTTGAGGAGCTGCTGGAGGAGCGTGGTCTCAATGTCGATCACACAACGGTCTGGCGCTGGGTGCAATATTACGGCCCTGAGTTGGAGCAGCGAGTGCGAAGACATCTCAAGCCGACAAACACAGCGGTATGCAGGCAAAATTGTTTGCGCTCGTAATAACAGAATTGCATCCTAAGCTAACGCCAGCACCGATTACCCTCCAATGGCAATAAGGTGCTCTTTAGTCCGACCAACTGGTGTTTTTCGGCAATCGAGAAGTAATCGCGGAACCCAGCTTCCTGGCGGATAAATCATCTCCCGCCGTGCTTCAGCGCGTCGCTCGCGGTCCCGAAACCCTAGATGGGATGAGAAGGTCGATCCCCGATCACGGATGGCGTTAAGCTAGCGGTGATCAACGCACTCAACGTGCAATCACATGACAAGGAGATCGACCTTGAAGAAGCATAACAATTCTCAAAAGAAGAGTGAACCGACATCGAAGCCGACGAAGTCGCAGGGCCCGGTGCAGCGGGATACGAAAGAAGTGCTGGCGGAACTGGTGGGAAAGCTGAAGGAAAAGCTGGATCCGAAAAAGGTGGCAGCAACCAGCGCCGGAGAAAAGCATCCGCGAGGTGAGCTTCGCCCCAATCTCGATCGTCTGACGGTGGGCGTGGATCTGGGGGACCAATGGAGCAACTACTGCATTCTGGGTCTGGAGGGGGAAACGCTGGCGGAAGGACAGTTGCGTACGACGCAGGAGGACATTGCTGAATTCTTTCAGGCATTGAATGCGGCGCGAGTGATTTTTGAGGTGGGGGCACACTCTCCCTGGGTGCAGGAAGTCATCTGCGGTTGCGGGCACGAAGTGCTGGTGGCCAACCCCCGGTTGATGGAGGGGTCGAAGCGTCGCAAACGGAAGAATGATCGGATCGATGCCAACAAGTTGGCCCGGTTGGGGCGAGTGGATCCGAAGTCGTTGCACCCGATCCAACATCGCAGTCGGGAAGTGCGGCAGGATCTGGTGGTGTTACGAGCCCGCGATGCCTTGGTGGCGGCGCGGACGGAGCTGATCAACGCCACGCGAGGACTGGTGAAGAGTATGGGCAAGCGGCTGCCCAAGAGTTCGAGCCCGAGCTTTGCCCAAAAGGCAGAGGAAGCGATTCCCGTCGAGATCCGTGAAGCGCTGTTGCCGCTGGTGCGTATGGCGGCGGCACTGAGTGAGTGCATTCAGGGGTATGACGAGAAGATTGAAGAGTTGGGCCGCGAGAAGTATGGGCATACGGCGTTATTGCGGCAGGTGAAGGGGGTAGGGCCGATCACCGCGCTGGCCTACGTATTGACCTTGGAGAATCCGGACCGATTCGTGAAGAGTCGAGATGTGGGGCCGTATCTGGGATTAGTACCGAAGCAGGAAGACTCCGGGGAGAGCCAGCCGCAATTAGGAATCAGCAAAACCGGCGACACGATGCTGCGCAAGCTGCTGGTGGGGAGCGCGCACTATATCTTGGGGCCGTTCGGACCGGACACGGACTTACGACGATATGGACTGCGGCTGTGCGAGCGGGGTGGGAAGAATGCGAAGAAGAGAGCGGCGGTAGCGGTGGCCCGGAAGCTGGCCGTCTTGCTGCACTGCCTCTGGGTGAGTGGAGAAGTGTATGAGCCGCTGCGCCAGGGCATGTCCGCGACGATAGCGCCGGCGGTGGCTGCCTAACGGCCAAGGCGAGCCCAGCCAGGAAACACGCCATCGAATCCGAGAGGACGAGTCGGAGCGATTGCGGTAGAAGGTAGACGGCAAGACCAAGGGAGCAGACATGAGTTGATGGCGCCAAAACCAAGGGTGATCTGGAAAGTTTGGCAGGCGACGACATCCACCGCCTTGTTCGGGTGACTGCGTTACAGCACTTGGTCCATAAGACCGCACCCTAGATAGCAGCACCCAACAATCCCAGGTCCGTCACGGTGGTGATGGACCTGGGCTTAGGATCGAACCCCAACTTGCACCGGGCCCAGAAGCGGCCCATTCAGAGTGCGGATAGAAGCACGGCAACGGTGGGGTGCGTCGACGACCAGAGTTTCACGTAGGACTTGGTTCGAAGCGGATCCATGATGTTCTGTGACCGAAATGAAAAAGATGATGATGGAGAATGCCAAAGGCGGGGTTTGGCTGCCGACGAGGGCGCTGGAGAAAAAGCGGAACCCACTCCACTAAGGAACGAAGCTCCACTGAACTGCGTTTCGCTTCGTTCCCAGCTCGATTGTGAAGTGACTTGCGGGGCTGTCAAGGGTCAAGATGAACGCCGCCCTTCGGGGCGCCCTTGACAGCCCCGCAAGTCACCCCGGAGCTCTATGCAGCACGGAAAGAAAACAAGCAAAGTTTCACGGCAAGACAGACAAAACGGGGGTACTGTGGGTCGACCGAGTTGCCAGTCGTCGCTCCTGAGCGATCCTAACGCCAAATTTTCTGTGGAAATGTGGCGAAAGCCACCAAGAACAAGAAAAGTAAAAAACCAAGAAACGGAGGGACGGTGGAACTGACGTGCCAAACGCCAAAAAAACGGAGATCAAACCAAGGAGGGCCGCCACGTCGGCCTTGACTTTTATGACCTTCTCATAGAAGAAGCACGGCAACGGTGGGGTGCAGTCGACGACCAGAGTTTCACGTAGGATTTGGTTCGAAGCGGATCCATGATGTTCTGTGACCGAAATGAAAAAGATGATGATGGAGAATGCCAAAGGCGGGGTTGGCTGCCGACGAGGGCGCTCCAGAAAAAGCGAAACCCACTCCAGTAAGGAACGAAGCTCCACTGAACTGCGTTTCGCTTCGTTCCCAGCTCGATGATGAAGTAACTTGCGGGGCTGTCCAGGGTCAAGATGAACGCCGCCCTTCGGCGGCGCCCTTGACAGCCCCGCAAGTTACCCCGGCGCTCTATGTAGCACGGAAAGAAAACTAGCAAAGTTTCACGGCAAGACAGACAAAACGGGGTGCTGTGGGTCGACCGAGTTGCCAGTCGTCGCTCCTGAGCGATCCTAACGCCAAATTTTCTGTGGAAATGTGGCGAAAGCCACCAAGAACAAGAAAAGTAAAAAACCAAAGAGACGGAGGGACGGTGGACCCGACGTCCCAAACGCAAAAAAACGGAGATCAAACCAAGGAGGGCCGCCACGTCGGCCTTGACTTTTATGACCTTCACACAGAAGTGCTCTATCGGATGCGCCCCTAAGACGGGCAGTGTGCAGGTAGGGTCGGTGCTGCGGGGCGCGTTCGATAGAGCGGTTTGAAGGAGGCCGCTTTTGTTCGCGGCGAACGCGGTGGAGCTCTATGGGATTTCAATCGACTTTGGCTTGGAAGTTATTGGAAGGAAGAGTATTTGTGGGACGACCGTCAATCTTGAGCTCATCTGTATTCCCATGATGCCAAGACTCCCAACGGCCTTATCGTAACGCGAGACGGATCATTCTTCAAGACCTACTGCCACCCTACTGCTAGTTCGAATCTTCCATGTCGCTCGCTTCGGGGCACGCGGAAGCGTCCGCCGCAAAGCGGCTTCGTTCAAACCGGCATGTGGGAAGTTTCGAATCTGACTGCCGTCTGGATGGTTAGCAATCCGAGCTGATGCCAGCTCCAACCTGTCACTTAGCGAAGAAATGCCGAATCGCTGCGAGAGCCCTCAGGAGTCGGATTCCTTCCGAGCCACGGTCAAACCTGCAGTTATCGGCGCTCAATCTGCGAGCCACGCCGGAGGTTGGTCCGCCACTTGTCCAGAGGTCCTAGGCCTGTATCTGGAGCGCCCTTGCTTCAAGAGGCCGTCGCTTGGGACTGCTCGGAAAGGCGCTTCGGATACAGCGACTTGAAAGCATTTTCCTGGGAAATCTGCCGCTGACAATTGACGGAGACTACACTCCTGGGACGCAAAGGATAATCGGGCTGTCGGAAGGGGGTAGAGCCGGGAACGTTGGGTGGAGGTCCGTCGCCGGATGGAATCGGAATTGAATGGCAGATGGTAAGAGTGTCGAAGCCAACCAGGATTTCTTTCACCAGCAAGTGCAAGACCTGTTGGCGCTCCTTCACATCCAGCGTCTGCGCACGTGCGCGCAGTTTCTTGCGAAATCCACCCAGGCTCTCCGCGAGCTTCAGATACTTGGCTTGGTCTAGCTTTGCCATCTCCAATAATTGTAATTCTGAGTTTACCGCTTGCGATTGCTGCTTGAGATTGGGCATTCTCTCGCGCAGTTGTTCCAGGGTGAGCAACCCGTCTTGATAAGCAGTGATTAGGCGTTCCATTTGGTTGCGCAGACGTACCTGACAGCTTGGAGGTTGGTCGCTAACAGCCTATGACGCCCCGGGTGGTCCAGGGTCTGGAAGACATCGTCATTAATTCAGGCCTGCGAAAAAGCTGTAGTGCAGTATCGACAGTGCCCCGACGACAGCATTTGGGCGGTGGGGGATCGAGAATGGCGGACGCGAAATAAAACGTCAACCCTCGCGGTCGGTGTACTTCGAAAGTAAGTGATCCATCTCGTCTCCGACGCCGTAGCCGAAGTCATGGCTGATGTCGCGTACGCGCTCTAACCTGGCGACGAGGCTATCCCTGCGGTCGGCAGGCAGTGCGTCAGCGAGTTTGAGAGCCTGCTCGAACATGCGCACCAGGGCATCGAAGTATCCCTCATCATCATTGCAGATATCGCTGCAGAACCCAGCGGCTTGCTGGCAGTAGAAAACCATCAACTCTGCCGACCCCTCGTGATCGCCAACTGCCTTTCTATATGCGGCTATAGCTTGCTTGGCTTTGGAGACAGATGTGTCTTGATTCCGCAACACATCAGGCCAGAGCCACCGCTCGATTGTTTCCTTGAATGGTTGCAGCACGTCTGCGCCCAAGCCAAAGCGGGCATGAAGAAACCTCTGATTGTCCTTTTGCGAGGCATAAAGCTTCTGGATCAAATCCAGCAACCCCGCCCGGTCGAAACATGCGAGCTTCGCCTTGACGTCTGTCCACGTGGGTTTAGATTTCGACTTTGGTTTGGCCATACGCTCCTCATTTTAACGATGCGGCTGTTTCGGCTCTAGCATTCGCGGTAGTCCATCCGTGGGAGAATGAACACGCCGCCAATGAAAGCTGCAATTCCTGAACGCAAGGCCATCACCGAGGAAATCTCTGGTCTGATCGAGCGCGTCACTTTCCACAACGACGAAAACGGATTCTGCGTCCTTCGCGTGAGGGTCAGAGGCCAGCGCGATGAGGTAACGGTGCTTGGATCGCTGCCTTCCGTAAATGCAGGGGAGTGGCTGGAGGCCGAGGGCTGGTGGGTCAGAGACAAAGAGCACGGACTTCAATTCAAGACTCGACTGATGAAGACCGTGCCGCCGACTACCGTGGAAGGAATCGAGCATTACCTCAGCAGCGGCTTGGTCAAAGGCATCGGGCCGGTTCTGGCCAAGAAGCTGGTTGGGAAGTTCGGTGCGGACGTGTTAGAGGTCATCGAAGCCCGGGTCGCCGAACTGCTATCCGTCGATGGAATCGGGCCTAAGCGCCAACAGCGTATCGCGCACGCTTGGAAAGAGGCAAGACAAGTCCGTGAAATCATGCTGTTCCTACATAGCCACGGCGTCAGCACCAGCCGAGCGGTGCGAATCTTCAAGACTTATGGGGAGCAGGCGATCGAAAAAGTGCGGAGCAATCCGTACATGCTGGCCAAGGATATCTACGGAATCGGCTTCGCGACGGCGGATCAGATCGCGCAGAAGATTGGAATCCCTCGGGATTCACTTGATCGGGCACGGGCGGGCATTGACCAGGTTTTGCTGGAAGCAACCTCGGACGGACACTGTGCGCTGCCTCTACAAAAGCTCAAACTGACGGCAGTCAAACTGCTGGAAATCCCAGAAGCGACGATCGAGCAGGCTCTTTCCCAAATGCTCACCAGCGGCTCCCTCCTGCTAGAAGAGATCGACGACGATGCTCTGATCTTCTTGCCCCACCTGCGGAAGGCGGAAGAAGGTATTGCGGCGAAGATCAAGGCTTTGACAGAAGCGCCGATGATCTACCCTCCGATCGATTTCGAGAAGGCCGTCACCTGGTGCGAGCAGCGGACGGGCAAGACGCTGGCCCCAAGCCAGCGGGACGCGCTGAAGACCGTTCTGGAAAATCGGGTTGTGGTCATCACCGGAGGACCTGGGGTCGGCAAGACCACGTTGATCAACTCCATTTTGACGATCCTGAGGGCGAAAAAGGTGAAGTGCCTGCTGTGTGCGCCGACGGGTCGGGCGGCGAAGCGGCTCACCGAGACCACCGGCATGGAAGCAAAGACCATCCATCGCCTGCTAGAAATCGATCCTGCAACGGGCAGGTTTACTCGCAATGAGTCAGACTCATTGGCTTGCGGCCTGCTAGTTGTCGATGAGACCTCGATGGTGGATGTACTGCTGATGCATTCGCTGCTTCGAGCGATTCCGCACCGCAGCGGTCTGGTGTTGGTGGGGGATGTGGATCAGCTTCCCTCGGTAGGGCCAGGGACGGTGCTGCATGATCTGATCGAGAGCGGGGTCGTGCCGGTCGTTCGCCTCACCGAAGTGTTCAGGCAAGCGGCCAACAGCCGGATCATTACTAATGCACACCGGATTCGCCGAGGCCAGATGCCTGAGATGAGCGGGGCAGATCCGAGTTCCGACTTCCATTTCGTGGAGCGGCAAGATCCAGAGAAGATCGCGGCAACCTTGGTCAAGCTGGTGCAGGAGAGGATTCCGGAGCGATTCGCCCTCGATCCTATCCGCGACGTTCAGGTTCTTTGCCCGATGAACCGGGGATCACTAGGTGTGCGGGAATTGAACACGGCTTTGCAGCAGGTACTCAACCCAGTCAGAACTGGCCAAGCCAGCGTCGAGCGATTTGGATTCCGTTTCCAGATCGGCGACAAAGTCATCCAGACCGAGAATGACTATGACAAGGACGTGTTCAACGGGGACATCGGGATCGTGGAGCGGATTGATTCAGTTGAGCATGAGGTTACGATCCGCTTCGATGATCGGCTCGTGAAGTACGACTTCGGGGAGTTGGATGAAGTTGCATTGGCCTACGCCATCACGATCCACAAGTCGCAGGGCTCGGAATTCCCGGCGGTGGTGATTCCGGTGGCGACCCAGCACTACATGCTGCTACAGCGCAACTTGATCTACACGGGGATCACGCGGGGCAAGCGACTGCTCATGCTGATCGGGCAGCGAACGGCGCTCGGCATCGCCGTCCATAATGACCGTCCGCAAAGGCGGTATTCGGGGCTGCTCACGAGCCTGAAGAGCGACGCGGCCCTAGCTTGACGGAAGTGCTGGGTTGCTGCCAGAGTCGAATTATCTGTACCTTCCAAACAGTGATCTCGCTGACCCTCGGCCCGACGCGAGGCACCCGCTATTGCCCATGGTGAGACTTTCTCCACTGCCGAGGGTCTCGTCGATTAAGCTCGAAGACAGTCATGAGAACCCTTCCCGCGAACGATCCGCTGACCGACGCCGAACTTGACCGCCTCGGAGACTTCCTCAAGGGCTGCAAGGGCGGCAAAGCGATGAACGTCGAACAGCTCGATGGCTTCTTCGCTGCCCTCATTGCGGGCCCTGAGACCGTGATGCCGAGCGAATACTACGCGGAGGTCTTTGGCGGCGAGATGTCGGACACCTGCGAGTTTGGCAGCCTCGACGAAGCCAATGAAATTCTGGGATTGATGATGCGGCATTGGAACGGCATCGCTGGGACGTTGTTCAATGGCGAGGTCTACGGGCCGCTCCTGCTGGGGGACGAGGACGGTGTGGCGCACGGCAACGACTGGGCATGGGGCTTCATGCGGGGTATGGGCATGCGTCACGAGGGCTGGGCAGCGTTGGTCAACGATGAGGAGCACGGTGGTTGTTTGATCCCAATGATGATGCTCTGCCACGAACACGACGAAGACCCGGAGATGCGCCCCCAGCCGATCAGCCCAGAGAAGCGCGAAGAAGTCATCGTGCACATGGCGGCTGGGCTCGTGGCAGCTTATCGGTATCTCAGGGAGCATCGGCAAGCCCATATAGGCAAGACTTTCACACCCGAGCCTCGGCGCAATGCTCGAAAGGTCGGGCGGAACGAGCCCTGCCCGTGCGGCTCGGGGAAGAAGTACAAGCGTTGCTGCGGCGGGGCGACCGTAAACTGACCGGTGCTCGTAGACGAATTCGTCGAATGGAAGCGCGTCAACCCCAGAGTTTACGCACTATAACAAAGGACGACCACACTCCAGCCTGAGACCGGGCCTTCCAGAGAAATCCTCGGACAGCCCTTCGACCGGACCCAAGAACCACAGGCACAGATTGCCGCGTGATTGTGAGATCGGAGCGGAGGAGATCCTGGGCGGGCGGTCTACATCACGAATACTGGCTGGAACAGCGCGTCGCTTGAGTTGTGGGAGGCTTTTGCGGAGGACAGCGGTTTCCGGAACCAATTGTCAGTCCTCTGTTTCGACGAGTGTTCGCCTCCAAGGCGGCATGCGAAGATAACAGGGGTAAGCAACGTCTGCGCGGGGAAGGCCATCGGAGCGAGCATGAACTACAACGACGACCAAGAAGAAGGGATGCCCACTCTGCAACTCGCGCTGGACTCGATGACGGCGGATGAACTCAGGAAGCTCGTGGCGTTGACCGGGCAGAAAGTGCCGAGCAGGAAGGGAGATATGGCCGCCCTCATTGTCCAGCACCTTGTAGGAGAGGGACTCCGCACGGCCTGGGAGGGCCTGGATGAGTTGCAGCGCGCGGCTGTGGCCGAGGCTGTCCATTCGCCATCGTCGCAATTGAACGCCGGCCTGTTCCGCGCCAAGTATGGCCGCGATCCGGACTTCGGCTCAGCCAACAAGCTTGATTACGATCGCAAGCCATCGCGCCTTTGCCTCTTCCTTTATAAGTGGGGCGCAGTACCTGCCGACCTCAAGGCGCGGCTGCTGAAGTTCGTCCCGGAACCCCGCCCTTCGACCATCGCTACGCTCGATCGGCTATCGCCCGTGTATGAACGCAGGCTCCAGCGCTGGAATCCGGAGAAGCGAATCCGTGAGCAGGGAACCGAGCAAGTACCTCTCGCCGTGCATGAAACCGAGCGGACGGCGCAGCGTGAACTACTCTCTGTTCTCCGTTTTGTCGATGCGGGAAAGATAACGGTGAGCGACAAGACGCGCCGGGCGTCGGGTTCTACAATGGACGCCATCACCACAATCCTCGATGGCGGCGATTTCTATCCGCGGGTGCCCGTCGAGAGCAAGTGGCGCGACGAGAACGCCGGAGGGATCCGCGCCTTCGCCTGGCCGCTGCTCATCCAAGCGGGAGGACTTGCGCAGCTCGCGGGAACGCGGCTGCAACTCACCAAGGCAGGCCGCAAAGCGCTCTCCGAGCCGGCTGCCGAGACTATCCGCACGCTGTGGACCAAGTGGCTGGGCACGACTATCCTGGACGAACTGGCGCGCGTCGAGTGCGTGAAGGGGCAGACAGGCAAAGGGAAGCGCGGACTGACGGCCGTGTCCGATCGGCGTTTTGCGATTGCCGATAGCCTCGCCGAATGTCCCCCTGGCGGATGGGTCGCGACCGACGAGTTCGTCCGTTACATGCGAGCCAGGGGTAACGATTTCGCGGTAACGCGCAATCCCTGGAGCTTGTACCTCTGCGAACAACAATACGGATCGTTCGGTTATGACGGAAACGCACCCATCCTCGACGGGCGCTACCTCCTGAGCCTACTGCTCGAATACGCCGCCACGCTCGGCGTGATCGACGTCGCGCTCATCCCACCCGCCGGCGCGCGCGACGACTTCCGCGGGTTGTGGGGATCGGACGAACTCCCGTTTTTCAGCCGCTACGACGGCCTGCTGTACTTCCGTCTTACTCCGCTCGGAGCCTATTGCCTGGACGTGGAAACGGACTACCAGCCGGCGCCTGTGGAGGTGAAGGCGGTACTCCGGGTGCTGCCGAACCTGGAGATCGCGGCGACCGTTTCAGACCTTGAGCAGAGCGACCGCCTGGCGCTCAACGCCTACGCCACCTCCGTTTCAGACTTTGTCTGGCGTCTGGATTCCAGTCAACTGCTGGCTGCCATCGACGCGGGCAGGCATGTGGAGGAGATTCGCGAATTCCTGGTGGCGCGAAGCGGCGCGGCGCTCCCCGATACGGTCGCGCGCCTGCTCGAAGACGTCGCCGAGCGAACCACCAAGGTCCATGACCGGGGACTCGCCCGCCTAATTGAGTGCGGCGATCCGGCGCTCGCCGCGTTGATCGCCAACGACACCCGGACCCGCAAGCACTGCATGCGGGCCGGGGAACGGCATCTGGTGGTGACAGGCTCTTCGGAGGCGGCGTTCCGGCGGGCCTTGCGGGACGCCGGCTACCTCTTGGCCGCGGACGAGAAACGCCCGGCAAGAACCCGAAACGCGAATCCGCAGCCGGTCGAGGAGTAGGCAGGTGGCAGCGAGGGCGGAGAACGCGCTTATCGTTCAGAGCGATTCCAGCGTGCTGCTGGACGTCCACGCGCCGCGGGCCGCGGAGGCGAGGGCGGCGCTAGCGCCCTTTGCCGAACTCGTGAAGAGTCCGGAGCACATCCACACATACCGTTTGACGCCGCTCTCGATCTGGAACGCCTGCGCGTCGGGTCTTGCTGCCGGACAGATGGTGGCGGCACTGAACGAGCACGCCCGATACCCGCTTCCGCAGGTCGTCGAACCGGGAATCCTCGAACTGGCGGCGCGCTACGGGCGGGTCGTGATCACGCGTGACGGGTGCTGGTTAATCTGCACGTGTTCCGACGATGCGACCGCGGAACGCCTCTCGCGGGACCGCGAAGCGGGACGGTACCTGAGCATACGCATCGATGCCACGAGATTCCGCGTCGATCCGGGCCAGCGCGGTGTGCTGAAACAGGCGCTGACGGCGGCTGGTTTCCCCGCCGAGGATCTGGCGGGTTATGCGAGCGGTGAGCCATTCCCGATTGCGCTTCGGGAAAGCTCGGGTTTTGTGCTTCGCGACTACCAGCGGCAAGCTGCCGAGGCCTTCTACCTGGCGGGATCCGCGCGCGGTGGAAGCGGGGTAGTGGTTCTTCCTTGCGGCGCGGGCAAGACTATCGTTGGTATGGCCGCAATGGAACTGGTCGGGGGGACCACACTCGTGCTGACGACAAGCCTGACCGCGGTCCAGCAGTGGCGGCGGGAACTCCTGGACAAGACAATGCTCCAACCCGGCGACATTGCCGAGTACACCGGCGAGCGGAAAGACACCGGACCTGTGACTTTGACCACGTATCAGATCCTCACTTGGCGCGCGGACCGGAGCGGCGATTTCCCCCACCTCACTTTGTTTGGCGCTCGACCCTGGGGGCTGATCGTCTACGACGAGGTGCATCTGCTGCCCGCTCCCGTGTTTCGTGCGACCGCGGACCTGCAGGCGCGCCGGCGGCTGGGGCTGACGGCAACCCTGGTGCGAGAGGACGGGCGCGAAGCCGACGTGTTCTCTCTCATCGGGCCGAAACGCTTCGACGTCCCCTGGAAGGATCTGGAGCGGCAAGCGTGGATTGCGGCGGCGACCTGTGTCGAGGAGCGTGTGCCGATGAGCACCGAGCGGCGGATGGAGTACGCACTTGCCGACCGGCGCTCGCAGTTCCGCATCGCCGCCGAGAATCCCGCGAAGCTGGCCCGCTTGCACGAACTCCTCGCGATCCACGCCGAGGGGCGCGTCCTCATCCTGGGGGAGTACCTGGCCCAGGTCGAGGCCATCGCCCGCGAGATCGACGCGCCGCTGATCACCGGCAAGACGCCGCAATCGCAACGGGAATCGATCTACGCGAGCTTCCGCCGCAAAGAATTGCACTGCCTGGTGCTCTCCAAGGTGGGGAACTTCGCCATCGATTTGCCGGACGCCGACGTACTCATACAAGTCTCCGGCGCTTTTGGGTCGAGGCAGGAGGAAGCGCAGCGACTCGGCCGCATATTGCGGCCAAAACAGGATGGCCGGGCCGCACACTTCTTCACGCTGGTCTCACGCGATACCCGCGAAGAGGAGTTCGCCCACCACCGCAAGCTTTTCCTGACCGAGCAGGGTTATTCATACCAAGTGGTGGTAGCGAGCGAGAGGTAGGCGCTCTTACACGGTGCTTGACGACTGCCGGCTGAAAACCGGCAGGTTGGGCTTGTGAGTGAAAGTCGCCTGGATCGGGTTTGTTGATGGGCAGACCACGAATCCGAGCCTGATCGCGAAGAATCCCGAAATCCAGGGGCGAATTGCCTCAGGGCACACGCTCACCTCTCAGGAGGAAAAAGACGAGTACCGAAAGATTGTTCAAGCCATCTCTCCATTGGTCGGCGATGCGGGTGTGTCTATCGAGGTTTTTGCGGACCTCGACACGACTGCCGAGGATATGCTCGCACAAGGCAAGGAGATGTTTTCCTGGATTCCCAATGCGTACATCAAATACCCCTGCACACGCGAGGGATTGCGGGCAGCGCAAATGTCAGTGCCGCTCCAGTTTCGCGTGAACATGACTTTGTGTTTTTCTCAAGAACAGGCTGCTGCGGTGTATGCCGCAACCAAAGGATCGAAAGAGCCGGTGTATGTATCGCCGTTTGTTGGCAGGCTCGATGACCGTGGCGAAAGCGGTATCGATCTCGTCAAGAACATCAAGACGATGTACAGAAACGGCGATGGCCATGTGCATGTGTTAGCCGCAAGCATCCGCCACCTCGATCACTTACTTGCCTCGTTTGCATTGGATGCTGAACTCGTTACCGTTCCCGCAACGGTGTTAGAAAAATGGGCTACCAGGAGACTTTCCGATGCCGGATCAAAATTTCACCTACAAAGGCGTTGGCGCTAATGGCCAGCCCTTGAAACCGATTCCGTACAGAGAGCTGGATCTCAATCTTCCATGGCAGAGCTTTGATATCACTCACGAGCTCACGACCAAGGGTATTCAGAAGTTTGTGGCCGACTATCGTTCCACACTTAAGCGCTCAGCCTAAACACTGCGGTTTCCAGGATGCGCGTCACTATTTTCAATCGTGCTTGAATCGCACTCGAACGAAGATGGGTTCGATCACGGCGATTCTTGGTTAACACCCGTTTGCACTCACAATTCCGCACCGACGCATTTGAATGCTGATGTTACGCAATTAGCGGCTAGGGGGCGAATGTCCATCGAATAATCGAGGCGAGATATGAACCAATCGAATTTCGTGATCCTTGGCGGAGGAATGGTTGCGGGATACGCAGCTAAGCAACTGGTTGAACTTGGATTGCCGAAGGGAGAATTAGCTATTCTCTCAGCTGATAATGCTGTTCCCTATGAACGTCCACCATTATCAAAGAGTTTTCTGGCGGGCAAGGACAGCGAAGATGCTATCAAGATCAATCCGGAAGACTTTTACAAAAAGCAAGGAATCGAGTTAAGGCTCGAATGCGAAGTCGCCACTGTGGATGTCAAACGCAAGCGTCTAATTCTTAAGAACAATGACGAGTTCGGGTTTCAAAAGCTGTCATCGCCACCGGTGCCCGCCCTCGAACACTGAACATTCCTGGGTCCAGACTTCAAAATCTGTTTTACCTGCGAAGCCTTAACGATTCCAAGAGGATCCGGAACGCAGCGGCAAAGGCCAAGCATGCGATCGTGATTGGCGGCGGCTTCATCGGCATGGAAGTGGCGGCAGTCTTTGCGCAAAAAGGGATCGAAGTAACCATGGTCCTGAATGATGACCGCGTCTTTAAGCGGTTGTTCTCCCCGGAAATGTCGAGCTTTTTCGAGAGCTATTACGCAGCCAGAGGAGTGCGACTGATCAAATCGATGTCCGTTACAGAACTGCGCGGTGACGAAGTTGTCAGTTCGGCTGTGCTCAAAGATGGACAGACCGTCACAGTGCGATTTGGTTGTTGCCGGAATCGGCGTGCAGCCGGTAATCGAAGTAGTGTACGAACAGTGGACTCGATCTTGACGATGGCATCATCGTAAACGAGTATCTGCAGACCAGCCACCCCGATGTTTTCGCAGCGGGCGATGTGGCGAACTACCAGGATGTGCTTTTTTCAAAACGCAGGCGCGTCGAGCACTGGGACAACGCCGTATCCCAGGGACAGTACTGTGCCCAGTCACTCATGGGAGACAGAACTCCGTTTAGGCATGTCCCGTATTTCTTTTCCGACGTTTTTGACCTCTCATACGAGTATTGGGGCGATTCGTCAGGTGCGGACCAGGTTATTCATCGTGGAGATGTGTCGAGCAACAGCTTTAGCGTGTGGTGGCTGCATCAGCAGCGGGTAGTCGCGGCATTTACGATGAATCGTCCAGATGAAGAGCGGAATGTAGCTCCGAAATGGATCGAGTCGGGACAGAGGGTATCGGCCACCAAATTGTCGGATGTATCACAACCGATCGTAACGGCATCAGTTTCGGCTGCGGCGTGAACGCTCTCTCCCGTACTTGTTCTTGTCATGACTCGCCACGTCTCAATGTCCGAATCGTGCGCCGTTCGGAGACTGGCTCGAATCGGCTTTCCAAAACCAAGTGGTTTTGGAAAAGCCGGAGCGCCGGACCCTAGCTCGAACAGTCAAGTGTTTATGCAACAGGCGTACGGGACGTTTTTGGAAGAAGCATGCGGACATCTCGACGCCTTTCGAGTGTGCCGAAAATCCCTCCTGAGCTGGGCGTCCGTCACAGGTACTTTTGGAACTTCCCATAACGTGACTTCTGGGGAGTTTGGGCTGCCACTTCTACGGAACGGGCGTTTCCCGTCAAGTTGACTCCGAACAGGCCAACTTCCGGGTGGCCCGTGATCCGCCCGGCACTTCGGCTCGGCAGACCACAAGTACCATCACGCGGGCGAGCGGATCTCAGCATTATTCGGCCAAGGTCGCCGCCCGCCACAAAGCACGCCCCCGGGCCTCTAGACATCTGCGGCGCCCGTACTGGATGCCGTTTATCGTTTCGAGTAGCCCAATAGAGATTGCTCGGTGAGACGCCAGTGAGGCCGGCACGCGGGTGTCTTTCACCGACGCGACCTTCAATCCGTGAGTCAGCGAGGCGTCGCAAGGCATCAGGCCAATTGACTATCGCGGAAGGACCATTCGAAGAGGAGATGTCTTTATTGGCGCTGTTCTCGCTCCTGCTCTCCGCCCACTCCGGAGATCGTCCCCGTAATCTTTCCCGTTTCGGTCGTTAAGGCGACGTTGCCCGAGAGGTCGAACAGTACCGGCATGGCTGTCTCTGCATACGTAAGGACGCCGGACGCACCCTGAAAACGGCCGGTTCCGCCATTGATTTCAAAGATCAAAGTACAGTGGGCCACCATATGCACGAAATCTATGCAATCACCTGAATCACTTCCTGCCTTTAGATTGACCGCCAACAGACTCCCATCTTGAAAGCGAAGAATGCCCCCTCCGGCCACACTTGGGAAGAAAACGCCCGAGCAAGTGCTGGACGGTTGCGGAGAAGTCGCGGCAGCCCTGACATCTCGAAACGTGAACGGGCCCAGCGTACCGCTCCCAGCGACATTCTCTTCTACGTTGTTCGAGTTGGGTTGCTTTAGATCGATCGCGCTGGACCCACCATTTCCAGAAAACGTCATCTTTACGTTTGAGTGGCTCTGTTGTGCATAAACGGTTGCGAGGCATACATTGAGCATCAGCGCCAATAGTTGCTGCGTATTTCATTTGTATCTCCTTGCTTTCTGGGAAGAGATTTTGTAGACTCGGCTCTCTTCCGCCAGTACAGTCGGCAGTGGACGCCCAAAACCGGCCACGTTTTTGGTATATTTTTTTGATGCCTGGGGGAAAGGGCCATCCATGCAGGCACATTCAGCGGAAATCACAAATCTGTTGAAAGCCTGGGGAAGCGGCGACGAAGCTGCCCTGGCCCGGCTCACGGAGCACATCTATCCGGAACTGCGGCTCATGGCGCGCCGCTACATGAAAAACCAGCCCCAGGGCAATACCCTCCAGGCCACCGCGTTAGTCCACGAGGTCTACCTCCGGCTGGTGGACGTAACCAACGTCGAATGGCAGGCGCGCGCGCAGTTCTTTGCGATTGCGGCTCAGATGATGCGGCGCATTCTGGTGGATGCCGCTCGCACGCGTGGCTCGCGCAGGCGCGATGGAATACCGGCTCAAAGTGAACCTGGACGAATCCGCCGTCCTGTCGCCTGCAGCCCGACCGGTCCATTCTCGCGTCGACGAGGCGTTGACAGCCTTCGCTCAGGTGGCGCCCCGGCAGGCCAAGGTGGTCGAGCTGCGTTATTTCGGTGGATTGACTGAGGAGGAAATCGTGGCGGCGCTGAGGATTTCGCCGCGCACGGTCAGGCGCGACTGGGATATCGCCAAGGCATGGCTGACGCGGGAGTTAAGCCATACATAGGAAGCAATATTCGGACTCCATCGCCAGACTAAGCTATGACTCCGGAGCGTTTCCAGCGGATCGAAGAGCTTTACCACGCGGCTCGCGAGGGCACTGCCGAGGAGCGCGCCGCACTGTTGGCCCAGACAGATCCCGAATTGCGCCGCGAAATAGAATCACTTCTCGCACACCACACTGGCGGCGAATTCCTGGATCAGCCTGCGATGCAGAACTCCGCGGAACTGCTGGACGATCGACAGCCGGCATCTTCGCTTCGGGAGCTCTGCCTGGGCCCATACCGTATCGAGAGCAAACTCGGCGAGGGCGGCATGGGCGAGGTGTTTCGGGCAGTGGACACGCGATTAGGCCGCGCGGTCGCCATCAAAACCGCGCGCGAGCAATTCAGCTCCAGATTTGAGCGCGAGGCTCGTGCGATCGCTTCGCTCAATCATCCGAACATCTGCACCTTCACGACGTTGGACCCAACTACCTGGTAATGGAGCTGGTGGAAGGGGAGACTATCGCGGCCCGGCTGAAAAAGGGCCCGCTCCCCCTCGGAGAGGCGATCCGCTACGCCGGGCAGATCGCCGCCGCGCTGGAGGCGGCGCACGAGAAGGGCATCATCCACCGCGATCTGAAGCCCGGCAACGTTATGCTGACCAGGTCCGGGGCGAAGGTCCTGGATTTCGGACTGGCGAGGCTGGAAGGAGATCACATACTCACCGCCGAACGAATGGTGATGGGCACGCCTGCCTATATGGCGCCGGAGCAGCGGGAAGGCAGACCGGCGGATGCCCGCACCGATATCTACGCATTCGGCTGGGTCTTCTACGAAATGCTGACGGGCGAACGAGTCGCCGTCCAGCGGAGGCGCATTCGTGCGCGCAAGCTGGAAACAATCGTAAGCCGGTGTCTGGAAGAAGATCCCGGGCGGCGCTGGCAATCCGCTGCCGAGTTACAGCGGGAGCTGGCGGCGATTTCTAGGGCAAACCGTGGATTGTACGCCAGCCCAAGACACACCCCTCTGCTGAAGTACGCCATCGCTGCCGTCGCCGTGCTCATTCTGACAGCGGGCGGTGTCTTCCTTTGGCAGAAGCGCGCGCAAGCCAAACCGCTCACGGACAAAGATGTACTGGTGCTCGCGGACTTCGCCAACACCACCGGCGACCCGGTCTTCGACGGCACGCTGCGGCAGGGGCTCTCCGTGCAATTGGAACAGTCCCCTTTTCTCAGCATTATCTCTGACGAGAGGATCCAGCAGACCCTCGGTCTGATGGGCCAGCCCGTCGATGCAAAGCTGATACCGGCAATTGCGCGAGAGGTCTGCCAACGGACGGCGAGCGCGGCGGTGCTCGATGGTGCGATTGCCCAGATTGGCACCCAGTACCTTCTGACGCTCCAGGCGGTTAATTGCGAAAGCGGAAAGACGCTGGTGAGTACGGAGGCACAGGCGAGCGACAAGAACCATGTGCTCGATGCTCTTGGAAAGGTGTCCATCGAAATACGGAATAAGTTGGGCGAGTCTCTAAGCACTATCCAGAAGTTTGATACTCCTTTGGAGCAGGCGACGACACCCTCGCTTGAGGCTCTGAAAGCATACAGCTCCGGCATGCAGACTATCAGGACAAAAGGCCCGGACGCGGCGACGCCTTTTTTTAAACGTGCCGTCGAACTCGACCCGAATTTTGCGGTGGCGTACGCATACCTGGGCATCCTGGCAAGCAGCACTCTTGAACCCAGCCTCTCTGTGGATTACCGCACAAAGGCCTATGAACTGCGCGAACGGACCAGTGACGCGGAGAAGTATTGGATTACCGCCGCCTACCATAAAGGAGTCACCGGAAACATCCCAAAGGCCATAGAAGCCTGCGATCTTTGGATCCAGGCTTATCCGCGCTCAGAGATGCCACACCTCTACCTGGGGGCAGCGGTTTTGCCGGTCATTGGACAAAATGAGAGAGCAGCCGAAGAATCCACCGAGGGAATGCGTCTGCGTTCGGACTATTCCATCGCCTACGCTTTCCGCATTCGTGCGTACACCGCTCTTAATCGCTTCGATGAGGCGAAGGCCACCTATGCGCAGACTCTTGAACGCAAATTACATACCCACTTCATCGACGTCGTCATGTATGACCTTGCATTCGCGCAGAACGATGCGGCCGGGATGGCCCTACACGCGGCAAAGCTGGAGGCCCTGCCGAGGTTGGGGCGCCAAGTGCTGAGTATGGAAGGCGATACTGCCGCCTATTCCGGGCACCTCAAAGACGCCCGCGAGCTCACCCGACGCGCGATGGATAACGCCCAACGCGCAGGAGAGAAGGACGCGCCCGCCCTCTACTCTGGCACCTCCGCACTGAGAGAAGCCTGGTTCGGCAACACCGACGAAGCGCGGCGACGCGCCATATTGGCATTGAAACTCTCGAGCAGCCGCGATCTGCTGTATTTTGTTGCGCTCGCGTTTGCGTACGCCAAGGAGGATGCGCGAGCGAAAGCGCTGGCCGACGATCTGGACAAGAGCTTTCCGGAAGACACAATTGTGCAATTCAATTATCTGCCGAGCGTCCGCGGAAAGCTTGCGCTCAACAAAGGAGATGCTTCTGGCGCCATTGAGATTCTTGGGGTCGCCGCACCTTATGAGCTTGGAGCGACGAGAACCACTGATTTGGATTGGACCGCGATGTTTCCAGTCTTTGTGCGTGGCGAAGCCTATTTGGCTGCGCGTCAGGGTAGCAAAGCAGCCGCCGAGTTCCAGAAGATCCTCGACCATCGCGGTCTCGTCCTGAACCAACCCATCGGTGTGCTTGCCCATCTTGGCCTCGGTCGCGCTTATGTGTTGCAGGGCGACATCCCCAAGGCCACGGCGGCGTATCAGGATTTCCTGACTTTGTGGAGAGACGCCGACCCCGACATTCCCATCTACCAGCAGGCTAAAGCGGAGTACGCGAAGTTGGAGCAGCGCAGTTAGCTCCGAAACGTTGGCTGCGCTACGAAGTCGTTCCGGGCTTATGACGGACAATCCGGAGTAGTGCCTCCTGATTAGTCTCGACAAACGCCTCAGGGTCTACCAATGCTATTGGGCGCATTTCGCGGCGGAAATCCACGCGGCGGAAATCCACTTGACCGAATAGTCGGCTACGCTTCGTTGTGCCCGGCCCCTCGGGACGCGTTCAGGCAAGAGAGCAGGATGGGCGTTACACGGCCAGATGACAAGCATTCGTAAACACTGGCCGACTATCTCGGGAGCAATCTCCGATAACCCCGTCTGCCCTAATCTCCGGGTTCCGACAATCGAAGAACGGCTTAGCTTGTGCTCACAAGACGTTTACTGACCGATCTCGATCTACCAGGAATACCTCTGGAGATGAACGCACAAAAACTAGAAAGAGTGCCCACTTTGCGATGTTGCTAACGGAACCGTAACCCCATCCTCTCGAAATCGCTTTGGAGAGGATGGGAGATTGCGGTCTTTGAAGCGGAGCGTTAATCATCGTTGTTTGGTGTAACCTCGTTCCAGCCGTTGTTGAATATCGCGCGGAATTGGTACAGGAGCGATCGCGGGCGAATCGAACTGCACGTCTGGTATAGATCCGCCGTGCATCCGGTTTGGTACGGCGAGATAAGTGTGGATTTCGCCCGTTGAAGTATCCACACCCCACCCGGTGATTTCTCCGCGATTGTTGATATCCGCAGCCCACAGCAGATACAGATTGGATCCGGATGCCACTTTGTTCAGATCGACGAGGATGCCGTTGTGCCAGTAAACGGGCCGAGGATTACCGGCCGGGTCGATCGAAATGCCAACGATCTCTCCTGCATCATTGATGGCGAAGGCGGCACTCGCCACGTCGTCGGATAGAGTTCCGAGATCCTTCATGCCGTGCTGCCGTGTCCATAGAAAGCCGTCTGTGCCGTTGAAGGGCGTAGAGTCGTCGCGGAGAGAGGAAGCCCCGACCACTTCCCCGCGATTGTTGATTCCGATAGCTGCGTTGATCGCCAACGAGCCGAGGTTCCCGAGGTCAACCGGCGTCCCGTCTGTTTCCCAAAGAATCGCATGTGGCCCGGCGGCAATAGGCGGGGGACTGGTATTGCTGCAGTTGCCGGAGGCACCCACGACCTGTCCTATATCGTTCGTCCATAGAGCCACGCTCACTGTGTCCTTTCCGAGCAGAGGCAGAGCCCGAACACGGTGCAGGCCGGGCCGCCAGACGACGGCCTGGTACCGAAGCTTTTGCGCCGGCAGCCTAGAGGCAGAGGCGCACGAGGAATCCGCAGTAGCGGTTTCGGCGACTCCAGCAATTTCGCCACGGCTGTTCACGTTGCCAACAGTGCTGTTGTTGCCCCCGAGAGTGGGAAGACCGATGAACTGGCCTCCCTGCCACACAGCCGCCGTGCACACGCGATGGGTTCCATAGGAGCAGAAGTCTTCGTCATTGGGGTCGTAGGCGGAGGTTTCCGTCTGAAGCGAGACCCGGCCAAGTGCATTGATTCCGAACGCAGTCGCGTTCAGCCCGTGGTCGTCCGCGTGGTTAAGATCGACGATCTGGTCACCCACCCACAAGACGGCGTGCTGGAAGCCGTCCGATGCGACAGACAGTCCAGCGACAACACCAGCGTCATTCAAAGTCCCGGGCTGACTGAAACCTCCGCCGGGTAAGGCGCCGAGGTCACGGACGACGTAACGTGCGGTTGTGTTCTGCGCCTGGACCGCGACGCCCAGGGAAACGAGCAAGCTGAAGATGTTGACGAGCGCGACACTGATGTTCATAAGGATCTCCTTCTTGGGAATATCCGGCGGTCATGCCGGGCTGTTGTTCTGCAGGCAAATCAGCAGCGAATGCAGACAGATCAAGTAGGGGACGCCATCCGCTTCGGAGTGATGTACCGCTCCGGATTCAAGCCATCGATTCAACCTCTCGATTGCCACACCGCAGACCATGCGTTCCTGCTCCAGCGTGACCATCACGCCGCCGCAAACCGGACACCGTGGAGCCCCAGAGCTGCGAAGGATAAGAAGCGTCTCTGTGGTGGTCCTGACGGTGGTTCGTCTCGCCATGATCTGTCTGCCTTGGTGGATTTGCCTGCGAACGTTTGCAGCATGGTGGAAGTGCGGAGGGTAAGTCCTTGGCGCCGGGTTGGGAAGTTCTTGGATTTTCTTGGAGGGCAGGAATCGACACGAAATGAGTTATTTACGCGACGTCTGCAGGAAATGAACGCCGACCGGACGTGGCGTTTGATACATTCGGGGCACCGGGCCAACGGCGTCAGGAGACGGGCACGATGTCTGGAGTACTCGACGGGTCGCGGCGAGAACTTTATGCATTAGGCCCTTTCCGCGTGGATGCGGACAAGGAAGTGCTGTTGCGAGACGGCCAGCCTGTCCCTCTCACTCCGAAGGCGTTCCAGATTCTACTCGTGCTTGTTCGTCGCGGCACCGAGGTTGCCAGCAAAGACGAGATCATGAAGACCGTCTGGCCCGATACGTTTGTCGAGGAAACCAACCTCACGCGCAACATTTTTAGCATCCGGAGAGCGTTGGGGGAAGGGTCGGAGAACCAGTACATCCTCACGGTATCGGGGAAGGGGTACCGGCTGGCAGACAGAGCCGTTCCCGTCCTCCCGAGTGGACTGGATGTGGTTTCTGCCGTCCGGTCGACCGTCGAAGTCGAAGTCCGGGAAGAACGAAAGAAGAACTGGCTGGGCTGGATTGCCGTCGCGGCGACAATCGTCGTCGTAGCAGCTGTCGCGGCATACATATTTCTTCACGGGGCGGCCCGCCTGACTGAAACCGACACGGTGGTGATAGCCGACTTCAACAACGACACCCACGACCCGGTCTTCGACCAGACGTTGACGCAAGGTCTGGCCGTGCAACTGGAGCAGTCCCCTTTTCTGCAGATCGTGTCTGACCAACGGGTGCAGCACACGCTGCAGTTGATGGGGCGCAGCGGCAGTGAGCGCCTGACCCCAACTCTCGCACGTGAAGTGTGCGAAAGAATCGGTGCTACGGTAGTGCTCGAAGGCTCGATCTCAAGTCTCGGCAATGAGTACGTGCTCGGATTGCGCGCGACCCGGTGCGGTGTGGGGGATCTGCTGGATGTGGAGCAGGCAACTGCTAGCACCAAGGAACAAGTACTGGACGCTTTGACCCAGGTGGCAACACGCTTCCGGCGACGGGCCGGCGAGTCACTGCGAACGCGACAGATGCACGACAAGCCCCTGGAAGAAGGTACGACTGCTTCGCTCGAAGCTCTGAAGGCATTCAGCGCGGGGCATCGCGCGTCTCTGAATGAAAGTCTGGTGGCGGGAATTCCGCTGCAAAAGCGCGCGATTGAGTTGGATCCGAATTTCGCGCTCGCCTGGGCCCACCTGGCGTTGACCTATGCCGACAGCGGGCAGACCGGACCTGCTGCGGAGGCGGCGCGGAGGGCCTATGAACTCCGAGATCGTGTGAGCGATCGGGAGCGATTCTTTATCGAAGTCACCTACGATCGAATAGTAACCGGAAACCTCGAGCGTGCCCGCCAAACGTGCGTGTCTTGGGCGCAGTCCTATCCGCGTGATCCGCTGGCGCATGCTCTGGCCTCAGGAATGATCCTTCAGGGGCTCGGCGATTTCGACATCTCTATTGACGAAGCGAGAAAGGCGCTGGCGCTGGATCCGGATCTGAGTCCCGCATACACCAATCTGGCCTACAGCTACTTCTTCGAAGGCCGGACGAAGGAAGCCTCAAACGCAATAGCAGAGGCATCGGCGCGCGGCTTCAACCCGCCGGAGATGCTCGTGCTGCAATATGCGATTGCTTTTGCGGCCGGAGACACAGAGGGGATGAAGCGTGCTGCCTCGCTGGCTTCAGGCAAACCCTGGGCCGAAGATTGGATGTCCCAGGCCGAAGCGCTTGCGGCCGCAGATGGAGGGCAGATCCACTTGACCCGCCAGCTTTCGCGCAGAGCGAGGGAACTCGCGATCGGCGTGGGACAACCGGAGCGCGCTGCAGGGTACGAGTCGGCGCTCGCGGTGGATGAAGCTCTCTTCGGATATCCGAGGGACGCGATTCGAGCTGCGACTCACGCGTTGCTAATGTCGCGTGGCCGCGATGTTGAATACACGGCAGCTCTGGCCTTCGGCTTGGCGGGCGATGTTCAGCAAGCCGACGTTCTGCGGAAGGACCTGCGTGATCGGTTTCCTGAGGACACGGCCGTAAACCGCATTTATCTACCAGTATTAAGTGCCGTTCTGGCAATGGACAAAGGAAATGCTGCCGAAGCAGTTGGGGACTTACAGGTCACGACTACTGGCGAAATGGCCATGGTGGGAGATGGTTCAGCAATCCTGGGAAATGTGCATTCGCTATACATTCGAGGTGAAGCATTGTTCCGCACTGGTCGGGTACAGGAGGGAATCGCAGAATTCCAGAAAATTGTGGATCATCCTGGAATCAGGTTCACTGATCCGATTGGCTCGCTCGCTTATCTACAAATATCGCGAGGCTATCGGCTCGCGGGCGACGGAAATAAGGCTCGAAGCGCGTACGAGATATTGTTTCAAAGGTGGGTCGATGCAGATCCAGATCTGCCAATTCTCAAGGAGGCTCAACGCGAATTTCGCGCACTGCGATAGCTGTCTACTTTAAGCAGCGATACTGGCCTTCTTTCCCTGAAAACGGGGGCTGCAACGCGATCAGAGAAATGCGCACCGGCTAAGTCGGTTGACGCATAATCGCCCAAGCACTCATGGACAAACAAGAAGAGTTCACTTGTCTGTATAGTCGGCAAACCGTCGAAGTGGTCCGTGAAGCTCCCGAGAAACC
>CAWFQT010000029.1:0-198755 GCA_963817965.1 uncultured Acidobacteriaceae bacterium | reverse complement strand
CGTTATGCTTGAGGGCTACGTTCTGCCACCTTGACCGCTAATCACGCTGATTTCAGAACGATTCAGACTTGCTTCGATGGGTCCTTTGGAATTGGGTCCTACCTAGAGTTCCTTTGATGCCGGTGCCGGGGTAGTCTCGCGCGGTAGCCGCTCTCGCACTGGCTGGTAAGGCCCAACGCTATAGGAGTCCCACCTCCAGCCCATGGATTGCCTCGGTTAACAAGTCAACAGGAGATTCTTAGGCGGGCCGATGGCGATCTGCTCGATGGTTATCCGATGAAGAACGAACCTGCCAGTAGTTTCGTGCAGACTCTTCTCGGTAAGAAGAATGCCCCAACCGTCGCGCAAATACGGGGAAGGATGGGGCATCCACATTGGACTGGTGGAAGAGATTGCGTTACCGGATTGACCTTTTAAGGCTTACTTCTTGCTGGTATTCAGTTGCTCCACAATCTCCGATGACGCTGCTGGAGAAGAGCGCGGGGAGTCCTCCCTTGATGAGTGGCGTAAGAAAGAGAGTATTGGCTGTGGTCAGTCTCTGCCCTGCTCCGAAAATGCCACCGGCTTGGCCGGGAAAGAGGACGACATTCACCAGATTAATGTCAGGGATTCCGTCTCCGTTTATGTCCTGTACCTGGAAGGACGCCGGGTAGACAATAATGAGGTGCCCGAGAACCAATAGAAACCGCCACCAACCTTAGCGCGAAGGGTTGCGATTCTCGGCTGTGCGCTCGCAGAACGGTCTTTCCGGTTGAGTCGAGCTTCGGGCCGACTTGGACGACGAGGTCCGCTTTGCCATCGTGGTTGAGGTCAGATCCAGCGATGCCGAAGGGAATGCCGTCGGTGGTATAGCAAATCTGTTGCGACCGGAAGGTTCCGTCTCCATTGCCGTAGGCACATCGGATGGCATAGGCGTTTTTCGCGGTACCTTCGAGCGTACCATCTGTCCAGGCAAGATCCAACTTCCCGTCGCCATCGAAATCTCCTACCGCGACCCCATTCGGGAAGCCGGGGACGCTGGCGTAATGGCTCTGGCTAAATGTTCCGGCACCCGTGTTGGTGAAGACGGTAACGCTACTCGCACCTCCAATCTGGGAGACGAAGGAGTCGGCTCAACAACCGCGAAATCCAACTTGCCGTCGTGGTTGAAGTCTCCTGTACAAACGAGGATCCCGGGCCGTAGTCCAACGTGAAGTCAGCGGTCGTGGTGAAGTTGCCATGGCCATCGCCGAGCGCGACGGCAAACACCTGATAGTCATAGGGCTCGCCAGGAGCATAGAAGCCGCCGTACATAAAGACCATATCGGCCTTGCCATCGCCATTGACATCGATGAAATTCGGACTACTTTGCAGTTCGTTGGGCAAGCCGGCAGCGTGAACCGGAACGAAAGTTGCGGCGAAGCTCCCGGAACCGTCCCCTAGATGCACCCCCCCGAGAGACCCCGGTTCGGACATAAAGAGATCCGTCTTGCCGTCTCCGTTGAGGTCGAGCGGTAAAGGAGTACCAGTGTTAGTTGCGACCACCTTGGGAGGTCCAAATGTAAAGGTCTGGGCGGAGAGAGCGGGTAAGACGAAAAGAGAGGACACTACCGCGAATGCGGCGGAGTATCGAACGGGCATCTGCATTTGAAATACCTCGAGCCCAATGGGGCGTCTGTTTAGACGGAATGAGGCGTGCGAATTACGCAGCGGTCATACGACAACCGATGCAGTGCTGAACGAGATGAAGCCGATGTGTGGGCGGCAGGGCTAATCCTGGCGATGAGTCACTGCCGTTTTCTGCTTTGATTTGCCACGTTGCCTTCCGAAAAGTTTCGAAGTATTGTGCGAACCACGATATGTCTTTTGGTTCATTTTTCATTCAGATGCTGAAAGAAACACATAGGCAAGAAAAAAACGCAGTCAGGAGTATAAGAGTCTCTCAAAGCCAAAGGTCTGATACCTATTGAGCTTCGGGAGGCAACACGATGAGTTTTGAAGCCGGGTGCCCCTCGATAAGTACGAAGGCGTTGTCCAGCCGCACATCACCGCAGCGGTGCGTGAGCACCGCTTGTCATCCAGAGAGGTTGAGGACCAGAGACTCTGTCAGATTCAACATCTCGCTTATGACAGGTGGGTTTCTCATGATGCGACGGAGTGGCTCATTGGCCGCACATTTTGCACGCATCAGGCTATGCTGGCTGACATTGAGATCATCGTATGCCATCTCCCGAATACAAGCGGTGGTCCTATATTTGATGGAGATCACATCTAGTACAGCCCCTTCGGCGCATACTTCACCCTAGATTTGCCTTCTAACTCGCCATTCTTCTCCATTCGGCAACCGAAGACCTGAGAGGCAGACCCCGGGGCAGGTGGCACCGACAAATCCGCCTCAAGGAGTCGCCGTGAAAAACCGCGACACGCTAGGGGAGGCTTCATCGCGGTCGTCCGTACGATCCTGGAGATATAACAACAATCTGGGAACTATTTCATAGAAGTCCCCAAGTTGGGGTGCACCGCCTCGATTTGTCATAGAATCAGGTGGAACGCGTCGAGACCTCCCAGAGGAACTTGTGTGACAGCGGCCCCCGAACAACAGCACGATGCGTCGTTTTCTCCGGCCGCGAGACTAGGAGCGAGTAAGCTTTTCGGGATCGGCGAGATGGCCGATCTGACCCGCACATTCGATTGGAGCCAGAGTTCGATAGGGCCGATTGATCGATGGCCCGAGATATTGCTGAACACTGTAAATACCCTGTTGAACTCGCGCCACCCGATGTTCCTATGGTGGAGCGAAGACCTTGTCCAGTTTTATAACGATGCCTACCGGCCCAGCCTGGGTGAGGGCAAGATCCGATGGCCCTGGGGCAGAAGGGTGAGAATTGCTGGCCTGAAATCTGGCCGATCATCTTCCCGCAGATCGATGCGGTCATGACGCGGGGCGAGGCAAGCTGGCGTGAGAATCAGCTCGTGCCAATCAATCGAAATGGCAGGCTGGAAGACGTCTATTGGACGTACGGCTACAGCCCGATCTACACCTCGGCCGGGGAAATCGGCGGCACTCTGGTGGTCTGCACGGAGACCACGAATACCATACTGGCGAAGCGCATGCAGCAGCGTGAGATGGAACGGCTTGCAGATCTCTTCGAGCAGGCGCCGGCGTTTTTCGCGGTGCTGAGTGGGCCTGAATACGTCTTTGAGATGGTTAACGGTCCTTATCTGCAATTAATCGGCCATCGAAGCGTACTTGGCAAGCCGGTCCGTGAAGGGGTTCCGGAGGCCGAAGGCCAGGGCTTTCTCAAATTGCTGGACGGTGTGTACCACACAGGTAAGACCTACGTCGGCCGCGGCATTCCGATTCAGCTGGCCCTTCTTCCCGATCATCCTCTTGAACTGCGATATCTGGATTTCGTCTATCAGCCGAGACGTGAGCCGATGGATCCGTTTCAGGCGTTATCGTACTCGGCGTCGACGTGACAGATGCCAGGAGGTCTGACCAAATCCTTCTTCAGGCGGAAAAGCTGAATGCCGTTGGCCGGCTTGCCAGCTCGATCGCTCACGAAATCAACAATCCCCTCGAAGCGGTCACGAATCTTATCTATCTGGCGAAAGGCGCCGCGGTGAATCCGGATGCCAAGGAGTACCTGACGACTGCGGAAATTCAATTGCGCCGGGTCTCCGCGATTGCCAGCCTAGCGCTGCGATTTCACAGACAATCAACGAATCCTCATCCGGCCGCGGCTGCGAGTCTCATCGATGCCACACTCCCGCTCTATCAGGCCAGAATCTCGAACGCCCGCGTGAAGGTCGAGCGGCGGGACCGCGCGCGGCGGACTGTGACATGTCTTGACGGTGAGATACGCCAGGTATTGAGCAACCTGATCGGCAACGCTGTCGACGCACTGTGCGGGACAGAACGCCGCCTTTTCATTCGTAGCCGGAATAGCACAGATTGGCGGACAGGACGAAACGGGGTCACGCTAACGGTCGCGGACACGGGTTCGGGAATGTCCCGAGATACGATCTCGAACGTCTTTGAGCCTTTCTTTACCACCAAAGGCATTCAGGGCACTGGATTGGGACTGTGGATCAGCCGCGAAATTATCGACCGGCACCGTGGATCACTCAAAGTGAAGTCCCGTCAGGCCGCGCATTGTTCAGGAACCGTGTTTGCTCTGTTCTTGCCATGCGGGGACCAACCGCACGATCAGGACCATCAATAAGTAAAGCATCAAGCGCCTCGGTGAAGGTTATCTACGGTTGAGCTCAAGTCAACGCACCCATCCAACTCGGTGGAAATGCTGCCGGATTCACTCGATCGAGGCGAAAAGCTACTTGCGGGCGAGTAACCGCCAACTCGGAAGTAACTCACAGAAGGTCGCGGCGGTCTATGGCGTCGGCTAATCTGCGGCGGGCGTCGGGGAGCATGTAGGCTAGTGTCCTGATGCTGCAGCCGATGGCGGCGGCGGTGGCTGCGTGGCCTACTCGGTCGCGGTAGGTTAGCACCAACGCGTATTGGTGTGCGGCGTCCAGCGTGGCTAGGTTTTCTCGAAGTCGATCACTCTTACGTTGCGGGCGTCGGTGTCGGTCTCGCGGCGTTCTCTCCATCCGGCGTTGGTGAGGCGGGTGGAGCGGCCACACTTGAGGGCGGTGCGTTTTACTGCGCACTGTCTTAGGCGCAGGATGGCTAGTACCTGGTCGGACCCCAGACGGAAGCCGGCCGGAACTTCCCTGCCTTTATCTTTGCCAGTGCTGCAGTTTTTCTTTCTCAGTCTTTCAATGGCTCAGATTTTTCGAGCACCCAGATCGTCGGCCCGGCGCTGGACTCGAACAGGGCGCTCGCCGGCGCTCCAACCGTCAGCGGAATCGACATCACGTATCCCAGCGACCCCGTCGCCGGCTGCCGCTGCGCGGTGCTCAGGTTTCCCGTTCCGTTACCCGACAGCGCCGCGATCACACCCGTCTTCAGCGTGGTCACCGATTGCGTCGAGGGAATGAAGAAATCCAACTTGCCGTCGAGGTTCAGATCCAACACGTGCGACTGGATGCGCTCCAGGTATGTGAGCGTCCCCGGCAGCGTCGCCACCGACACCGCCGACAGCCAACGAAGCGTCCCATCCGGCTGCGAAAGCAGCGTCGCAATGCGCGGCTGCGCTCCCGGCGAGTTTTTCGCCGCCAGTGAAATCACAATGTCCGTCCTGCCGTCGCCGTTCATATCCCCCGCGCTGAAGTTGTAATACTCCGAATCGAGCGTGTACAGCGTCCCGGCTTTGAACGTCCCGTCGCCAAATCCCAGCAGCGTCGTCATGTTCCACACCTGCTGCTCGCTTGAATTCAACGTAGAGCCCGTAAATGCCAGGTCCGTCTTGCCGTCCCCGTTAAAATCGCCCGAAACCATCTGGTCGCGACTCAGCGCCAGAGGCAGCACCGTGGTCTTGGCGCGAAATGTCCCATCCCCGTTGTTCAGATACGTCGTCACTTCCCGCGTCGTAGTCCAAACCGAGTTGGGGGTGCAGGCCGTCTCCCCCGTATACACCGCAAAGTCCATCTTCCCGTCGCCGTCAAAATCCCCATAGGCCGCCGACACCTCCACCGTGCCTCCCCGGCTGATCGTCTGGCTGGGCGTGAAGTGTCCCGTCCCGTCGCCCAGCAGCACTGTAATCACCAGCGGCGCCAGCGGGCAGCTCGATCCCAGCGAATCAAACGAGGGATCGATGCGCACATAGTCCAGCTTTCCGTCCCCGTTCAAATCCTGGAACCCCAGCGCCGTGTACTGCACAAGCGGCCCCGATATCCCCGACTCATCAATCGGCGAAGCCGCGAAATGCCCCGCCCCGTCGCCGAGATAGAGATGATTATCGAGAATCATGTCCGTATTGCCATCGTTGTTCACGTCTCCAATCGCAATCGGAACCCCGTTCGGCACAATCCCGGTATCGATCGGAGCCGAAAACGAAATCTTGGGAAATGTTTGAGCGGATGCAACGAACGGCAACAACACCAGGGCTGAGAACATTAGAACAACCGACCTGCCCTTTTTCATGAATCCTCCCGCGCCATGGCCTTGAAAGCCTCCCGCGCACAACCTCAAAGAAACTACGGCGGCCTATCGATTCTTGTCAATCAATCAGTAGTTTTCGGTACTCCCCGCCCTCACGTCCAGTACGTTCAGGGCGAGTGACCGGCCACCGGAACTAACCCAAAACAGGGTTATGTCCGAGTGGCCCACCATCCGACCGGAACTCCGAAAAACCCTCCCTACAACCTGGGGAATCTGTGGCGGCGACTGGCGTTGCCCAAGCGAATCGAGAATTGGTCGCTGACGAGCTTGCAGCAACGGCTGGTGAAGACGGGCGGACGGCTGGTGAAGCATGCCCGCTACTACTGGCTCTTGCTGGCGGAGAGCCATCTGACGAGGCGGCTCTTTGGGAGTATGGTGCGGCGGATCGCGGTGCTGTCGCTTCCGGCGGCATAGCTGAGGCCTTGGCCGGGGAAATCGATCCAGAGCCAAGAGGGGACGGAGAGGTGTCTGACAAAACCGGACAGGAGGCCGTGGTCAGCAGTTGCGGGACTCGCGTACGGGGCACACGGACCTGCCACGCCCTGGACCCGGCCAAAGAAAACATTCATGCGCTGGAGTCCCTGAACAGGTATATAGTGTGGGGCTGTTGGGAGCTAAAACGGAAATTCCGGTTGATATGCTCTTTGGACATCGCGAGGTTCGCAATACGACAGGCGAGTGCATCGTGCGAATGTCGGGAGATCCACGAGCGTGACCAGCCATCAGATAAATCTTGAGCGCGCAGGGTGGCGGACGGATTGGTTTGTTGCCGTCAGCCTGACGACATGCCTGGCTTTTGTGTTCGCCGGCCATACGCTGTGGTCGAAACTCGCCAATCCGTGGGTGCTGGTGTTTGGATTCTTCTGGCTCTTTGGCGTGATCCTGGGCTCGGCAATGTCAGTCGTACGCCACGCCGAACACCTTGCCGCGCTGTTGGGCGAGCCGTACGGAACGCTCCTCCTCACGCTGTCGGTGACGTTCATCGAAGTGATGAGCATCTCGGCGGTGATGCTGCACGGGCAGAACAATCCAAGCCTCGTGCGCGACACCTTGATCGCCGTGATCATGATCATCCTGAACGGGATGGTGGGAATCTCGCTTCTGGCAGGCGCCTGGAAGCACCGGGAGCAGCACTACAACCTTCAGGGCGCCAACGCCTACCTGGGGCTGATTATCCCACTGGCAGTCCTGTCGCTGGTGCTGCCCAACTACACCACGACCACGGCGGGCCCGACGCTTTCTCATCCGCAGGAGTGGGCGCTGGCCTTGCTCACGGTCGGCCTGTACAGCGTCTTTCTCGGCGTGCAGACCGGGCGGCATCGCGGCTACTTTAGCCTGAGTGAGACTGATGAGGAAGTGCAGCACAAGGAAGCAACTTCTGCTTCGCACTCGCTGCCCTACCATGTCCTACTACTCGCGCTATACATCTTGCCGGTGGTGTACCTGGCCGAACAGTTGGCCCATCCGGTTGATTACTTGACCGAGACTCTGCACGCGCCGCAGGCCTTGAGCGGCATGGTGATCGCGGTGCTGGTGGCGACTCCGGAGGCGATCGGCGCTACGCGGGCGGCGCTGGCGAACCAGATGCAACGCTCGGTCAACATCTTTCTGGGATCAGTGTTGTCAACGATTGGACTCACGGTTCCCGTGATGCTGATTGTGAGCAACTGGACCCACCATCCGATAATCCTGGGGGTGGAGCATGGCAACATCGTACTGCTGGTGTTGACGCTTGGCGTCAGCATCCTGACCTTTGCCAGCGGCCGAACCAACGTGCTGCAAGGGCTCGTCCACCTGCTACTGTTTGTCACGTTTCTGCTGCTGCTGGTGCAGGGGTGAAGGCGCGGGCACGATCCCGCTATCGAAGAATTTGCTACGGCGGGGGTCATCCACCCGAAGATGGTCTTCGCCGTTTCGAGCTCCTACTTGCCGCCCACCTTACCTTCATCATCGCTGACATTTTCTTCCGCTTGGCTGCACTCATCGCCTTCCGACCAGTGGACTTCTTCGAGACAGGCGCAACCTTCCCGGGCTCCGGCTTAACTTTCTGCTTGCCCACCAAGCGGCTATTCTGGCTTAGACTACAGCAAGGAGAACTGGGTCGTGAACCTGAACGGATCTCGTACTGTGCCCGTCGAACACATCGTTGAATCAGGTTGAAACCAATCACGATGTACACGGCTGATGATTGGCAGAGGCTTCACCGGGCAGCAATGCCGGTCAAGACTTTAGGCCCAGCGCCGCACCAACCAGATGCAAACGAACCAGACTCAGGCGTAAGACACAACCCGCCGGAAAAATACTCCATTGACTCAAGAAATAGTAAGATCGCTGCCGAGATCTCAATAGGCGTCATCTTCCGTCGGGAATGGTCATCCAGGGTTTGCGGGCCAGCTTTTGCAGTTACGAAGGAGAGCAACCGTGAACCTAAACAGACTGCGTTACAGCAATGGAGTATCGTGCGCGTTTCCCAGGACTGAGTTGTCCAAGACGGAAGTTGGGGATTCGAGGGGAATGACGTCTTCCTTTCCAGAGTTCCTCTTTTCGCGAGGTTTGACTCATCACGCTGTCCTTGCGCTCCTGGTGTGCTTCGCGTTAGCCGGAAGTTACCCGGCAAATGCTGCCGTGATTGCGGATGCGCCCTCGGCAAGAGTCCTTTTGCAGGCAAAAATCGCATGGCATAGTTGCGAGCAGCATCTTGCGAATCTCGATTGTGCAGAAGTACAAGTGCCGCTGGATTGGAATCATCCGGACGGGCCGGAGATCACATTGTCAGTGGCTCGTCATCGCGCCAGCAATACCAACGAGCGGATCGGCTCTCTCTTCGTCAACTTTGGCGGACCCGGGGTGCCGGGCGTTCCGGCCGTGCTTGAGGGGGGAGAGGGTCTGGATCAGTTGGGTGGAGGACGGTTTGATGTGGTTGGCTGGGATCCGCGCGGTACGGGCGGAAGCACACATGTCCGTTGCTTTGAAAACGAAAAGAGCATGTCGCAGTTCTGGGGTAAAGATTGGACGGTCCCATCGACGCCGGCAAGCGAGTGGCGTTATGTGCCAAAGACCTTCGCATTCGTGAAACGATGCGCTGCCCTGAGCGGATCGCTGCTTGAGCACATTTCCACCGCGGACACAGTTCGCGATCTCGACTACCTGCGCCAACTCGTCGGCGACTCACAGCTAACTTACCGCGGTCTTTCCTACGGCACATTCCTCGGTCAGACATACGCCAACATGTTCCCAAACAGGGTGCGGGCGATGATTCTGGATGCCAACATTGATCCGGTCTCGTTCACAACGTCAGTTGAAGCGGCAATGTTTAACAGTGGGGCAGACACCGACCTGGTGTTTGAGAAGTTCCTGTCGTTGTGTCAGCGGGCGGGGCCGGCAAACTGCAAGCTCGCCGGTGATGGCGACGTGGCCTCCCGCGTGCGAACCCTCTTGGCGCGCCTCCGTCGTGGGCCAATACCGGCACCACGCGGACCTGCGCCATACGAGCTGCGCTACGGCGATGTATTGGTAGATGTATGGACTCTACTTGGTAGGCCGGCACAATGGCCCAAACTCGCGGACGAACTCAACCAGGCGGCCAACGGCGATGGTTCCGACCTTGCGATCGCTTTTCGCGAAAGTCGAGATATCCTGCAGGCAGCCTTGGTGCCGGCAGCAGCCCTGCAGTGCGCGGATAAGCCGCTGCTACCGCTCGGCACGGTCCTCACCTTTCCGAACGTGATGCAGCATCTCACTGAAACCAATTTTCTCGGGACAGTAGAGGGTTGGTGGCTCTGGGCTCCGTGCGCTTCCTGGCAGGCGCCAAGCGCGGAGCGATACACCGGCCCATGGAATGTCACAACCGCGAACGCGATCCTGGTTATCGGCAATAGGTATGATCCCAGAACGAAATACGCAAATTCCGTACTCGCCTCGCATCGGCTCGGAAACGCTGTCTTGCTTACGCTTCAAGGATACGGGCACACCAGCGACGCCGACGCTAGCTCCTGCATCGACGAGGCTGTCGCAAAATATTTAGTGACTAAAACAGCTCCGCCGGTGGGGACAGTCTGCCAGCCGAATCATGCTCCGTTCGATCCCGACTTCGACAAGGCTCTATCTAGCGAGCCGCAACCGATTGATTGACGACACCTAGTGCAGGGTCACCCATTCGTCCGACGTGCGCTCACCGCATTACCAAGAGCTGTTATCGAGGACAGCATCGCGCGCGTGCCTCAGGTCATTTCATTCTCAGAATGGTTCGCGCCCTTGTGAACCACTCAGCCAAATCTCGAGTTTAGGGACTTCGCTTTTTTGGTTCTGGTCGAGTGACCGGCTATCCGTCGGTGTCGTTAGCAAGTGGAAATGTCCGCTTTTGAGAACAAATGAAATGTCCGGTTTCATAAGTTAGTAGCCGTAGAGGCGGTGGGAAAGTGCGAATCCCGCGTAGTCTGCGGGATTTGCAAGTGGGGTGGGAAAGTTGTCTTTTTGGCTTTTCCACTCCACGTCTTTTCCACGGCCTTGATTTGTTTTTTGCTCAGCGGCGTCAGGAGCGTTCCTTCCGCGCTGTAGTGTCCGATGCGATGTCCAGCGATCATGAGGGTCAAGGTGGTGTCCAGATGCTGATGGATGATGACCTTGCATCCGGCGAGGGTCGGGCGCCAGTGGGCACGCTCGAGTTGCATCACCAGGTTGTGAAAGCGCACGGTGTTGTCCCGATCAACAGTGCGCTCGTAGCGTTGCGTGAACACCATTTCCAGGTTCCTGTGCCGGCAGGATAGAAATGCTGTTCCTCGCTGCGCTGCCGGAACGGTAAAACGGCGGTTGAACTCCGCGATGTAGGTCTTATGGAGAAACTCGTTGGCCCCTTCGAGAGTTCGGATCCCGCGCAATCGCAGCTCCTGCGGCAACCGTCCCTGCCAGGTAGAGAAGTTGCGCTCCGAGCGTCCCCGCGCCTGCGGAGAGTAGGACGGGATCATATGCACTCCCAGTTCCTTCATGGCACGGCCTAGCTGCGTAGGGCGCTCATAATCGACCTTGCCGCCGCTCTTCGGCGTCAGCCAGAAATGGGCTCCACGGTCGGAATAGAGCGAACAGAACAGCCCCTTCCGTTCGATCACCGCCCGCAGCCCGGCCATCACGGTGGCGGTCGTCTCTTCCTCGGCCAGCTGCGCATAGTAGATCTCGCTGGTGGCGTCGTCCAGAATCACGATCAGATCGTGCCGACGCTCATCCTGAAACCACTGGTGATCGCTTCCGTCGATGTGCAGCATCATCCCCGGCAGTGGACGCCGCTCACGCCGCCTGCGGTGCACCCCGCGCCTGGCCTTGCGCTTCACCAGGCCGGCTGCCTGCAGGGCCTGCTTCACCCACGTGTAGCTCAACCCGATCTGATGTTCCTCGCTGAGCTTCTCATGGAAGTGCCGCACGTTCAGATCGAAGTACCTGTCCCGGTAGAGGCTCAGAACTTCTTCCGCCTGCTTCTTCGGCACTCGCCTGCTGCTTGGCTTCCGCCGTCGCCGGTCGAGCAAGCCCTGGTAGCCTTCCGCCTCATAGCGCTTCCGCCATCGACGCATCTGCCGCTCGCTGATGCCGATCAACTCCGCTGCCTGCCACCACTTGATCTTCCCCGTTGTGGCTCGTAACAACACTTCCTGTAACTTCATCGCCCGCTCCGCCGCGGTCCTCGGATAGATCTCCATGCTCATATGCATGGCTCCATCCTCGCCGCCCGCTAGGCGGACATATCACTTGCTACAAACACCGGACATATCATGTGCTAACGACACACCGGCTATCCGGAAGTTACTCCGGAGTAAACACCGCGACTTGTTAGAACAGGAATTTGAGGAACTGCAGACTCACCACTCCCGCCCTATTTGGCGGGAGGAAGTGCATCGAACGCCTGCAGCCCTGCTTAGGCCCCGTTCAGATTCAGGGTGTATCGGGCATGTCTGCGCTCGCCGGTGCGGATGAGCGCGCCCTTTTCTACCATGTCGGCCAAATCACGGGTTGTGGTGGCCGGGGACGCTCCGGTCATCGTGCTGTAAATGCCCGCGCTGAGACCGCCAACGAACCCTCCGTGGCCTTCGCGGAACATGCGCAGGAGTGCCTTTTTCTGCCTCTCGTTTATCTGGCCGCGCAGTCGGTCCAACAGCTTAGCCTTGGCAATAATGAATTCCACCTGCGCGACGCTTCGACGCTGTGCTTCTAGCGCGATTTCAGAAAACCAAACCAGCCATTGCGTGATGTCATTTTGCCGATTGGCTCTTTCAAGGGCCTCGTAGTAGTTCTTTTGGTGGGCCAGAATTGTGGTCGCCAAAGAGACGAGCACCGGCTGTCCGAAGCTCTGGGTCATTGCCTTTTCAGCGATAGCGCGCCCAATTCGCCCGTTGCCATCTTCAAAGGGATGGATCGACTCGAAAAACAGATGGGCCGTGCCTGCGCGGGTGATCACTGGCAACGGTTCCTTGCTGCCCGGTGCGGTGCGATTGAACCATGCGATGAACCGCTTCATCTGGGCCGGGACTTGTTTCGAAGGCGGAGCCTCAAAATGTACGGTTGGAGCTCCGATTGTGCCAGAGACAACCTGCATTGGTTCCCGGCTGGTACGGTATCGTCCAATGTCAGCGAGGTCTTTCCTTCCGGAAGTCACCATTCGGTGCCAGTTGAACAGCATTTCACTGGAGAGAGGCTGCGAAAAGGACCGATAGAGATCGACCATCTTTTCGGCAATGCCCTGTTCCGCAGGCAGGACGCGCCGTTTATCGGGAGACGCCAGTCCGAGCTGACGCAGTATGGACGATTGCACACTGGCTCGATTGAGGACTTCGCCTTCAATGGCCGATGTGGTCACAGCCTCCCCGGTCATTGTTTCCACGAGGAGTTGACTGCGTTCGTCCTCGCCCAGATGCTTGACTGTGCCAATAGCAACGCCCGCGCCCAGGAGGAACTGCTCTTCGGCAGCGGATATCCGCAGGCGGTCCCATTTGAAGTTGGGCCAATCCGGTTGTTGCCAATTCCATTTCATGATCGACAGAAACCTTCGCTATCGCTCATTATACATCTAATTATGATCGATACCGATCATAGCTATCGCTCACGTCTGATGGTGTGGCGATCCCTTTCGTTATGAACATTGCAATGTGTCACCTTTGAAATATCGCTTCATCTCCAGTCGACAGTGAGACGCCGGGATGTCGTCCCCATGAGCGATAGCCGGCCTCTCTATCGCTCATGTTGGGAGTCGCGTCTAACCTTCTCTCGGCTCTCAGGCCGGGACTTTAGCTTGCTAGTCGGATCGTCAGTCGCCAGTGGTTCTGGATTTGGAACCAACGGCACTGCGGTTTGCGTCGGTGTTGCCATCGCTGCCGGAACCGACTCCCGGCAGCCCTGAATCTCAATGCCTCCGAATAACCCGATCAACATTGCAGCCCCGGCAATCATCGGAATCCAGATGCGCAGCAGGTCGCTCTTCCATTCATGTAGAAGTGCGTCTATAGTCTTTGCCCGACTCTCAAGGGAATACTCCAATCGGTTGTTGGCACACCGAAGTTGGGCGACAACGCCGCCATGCGAATCTGACAGATTGTGCAGAGCGTTTGCGAGCTCCTTCTGTACGCTCGTCATCGCCGAGCCAGTAGATTGCAGGGCTTTCACAGTGTCTGGTATGCCCGATTGGAGAAAGTGCTGGCGCAGGCTCTCGCCAAGCATCTGCGCAATCTGCTGAGGATCAAGACCGGCCTTGACTCCTCTTGGCAGATCAGAAATTCGCGCCTCCAGTTCGCGGACATAGTTAGACATGTTCCGTTGTGCCTCATCCGAGAATTGCCGATGGAGTTCCAGCACCTCCTGAATACGCTCTCTCTCTCCTGCAATGTCTTTCGGAGTGTGCCGGGTGAGCAATGCCAAAGTGCCCATTGCCTCCAGGATGCGCAGCATTTCATCGTCTGGACTGAGCGTCCGGGTATGCGCGAGGACGCGATAATATGCGGCCTGTAAGTCATCAGGCACAAGCCGGGCGAGAGAGTCGAACATTGTCGGCTCTCCCGGATTTGTGTCCATCGAATTCGGCGCGGAAGGCGATGTGCTCATGGCAGGAACACTTCTTTCGCACGTTCGAATTCGGAAAACAGCCGTCGACGATAGCTCTGTGCTCGCATGACGAGAGATGCCCTCTTCAACTCCTCGACGGTGGCTCTTCGATCTGCGACATCGCCGAGCTTAGTCCCATGTTGGCGCACGGGGTTCTCGAGTTCCGCAAGGCGAAATTCCATCTGCAGCACAGTGGGTGAGAATGCTTCGCGAAATCGATTCGCCTGTTCTGTCCCGCGCCAGTATGTAAAGTCCGAGGAGGACTGTTCGCGTTCTCGACGACAACGTATTCGACTCGATCCTGCAGTCTGCTGGCCCATGCGAGAAGGCTCTCGACACTCGCTGGGTCGGGAGTGACGACCCCGATAGCCGTGAAGCGCGTCCCTGTCCCAGCTACTTCCTCGTACATCGAATCGAACCAATCCGCCGCGACTTGTCCGGCACCCGCGCCCATATCCGCCAGAACGATTTGCGGACCTCCATCAAGATGGTCGACAAAAGCGTCGAGCCCCGCCGGCGTGTGAATGTTGACTTTGGTGACGGTCCCGTTAAAAAAATGCTTCAGCGATCCACGCGCCTTGTTCTCTGTATCAAGATCCAGAAGCGTTACTTGGATATCGTTCGCATCGAACCATTCCGCAAGAGCGACGATGACACCTGTCTTTCCGACACCGCCCTTTCCACCCATGGTGAATACCACACGTTTTGGAGTCGTCGTCATCGCGTGCCTCCATCGTTGGTGAGAGTTAGGGGCTCGTTTTCTTGGAAGACGAAGCGTCGCCCCTTCGTCACCAAGGCTGTGGGTTTTGCCTTCAGTGCGGCCACGCCTGTGCCGCCCGCAGACTGCATGGCCTCTACTTCAACTGGCGGCAATTCGAGCTGAGTCTGCTTGCGGTGCCGCGCACGCACTTTGACGAACGAGTGAAGAGTGCTCGGAGCGACGTGTAGCCCAAGTCGCTCGTCGAAGAGACGCGCGACTTCGCGATACGTTCTGCCTTTGCGACGTAATTCGCGAATCAGTTCACGATGCGGTTCGAGCTTCGATCGAGGGGGCTTGGGTGGAAGATCAGAAAGTTCGGCGAGCAGAACTTCGAGGTCACGATGATCGATCAAAGAAGCATCCATGGACAGCTCCAGAAGCGCGAAATATGCACTCGCGCGCGGCTGGGACGACTGCTATAGTGGTCGTCAATACGGCCTTTTGGAATGGGGACTTTTCTTGGACCACTGGCCGTTGGGTGCAAAACCCAACTGGAATTTCTGGCCACTTTTCGGTGAATGGGGTTCGGGGACTTACGGAAATCAGCCAAACTCCGGCAAAAATCCAACAACGTTGGGCAAACGGTCGAGCCCAAAATTTTAAGTCCCCATTAAGTCCCCATTCGAAATTTCCGAAAATTCCAAGTTGTTCCAAACAGGCTATTTAGGCTGTTCCGAAAGTGCCTATCCGTTCCCACTCATGCCCTTTGTTATCTGTTGTTTACGGGAAATTTGGCAGTCTCATAACCCAAAGGTCGCTGGTTCAAATCCAGCCCCCGCAACCAAAACAAATCAGATTCTAAACGGCTTCCGGGGGTGACTCGGAGGCCATTGCTTCGTTTGGGGTTAACTTAGGCAAATCTTGGGCAAAGAATCCCCTATCCAAAAGTGCTCCAAGTTCCCCGGCTACCCGAACATCGTCCGCCGTAACCACATGCGTGTGCCCAATAGTTGTCCTCGCATCCACATGCCCGAGTCGTTCTTGCCGAACGGCCATCGGTGCGTGCAGCGAGTCCAGCAACGTGGCATTGCCATGACGGAAGGCCTGTGCCGCCCCATCTAAACCCAACTCCTTCAAAATTGGCTTCAGAGCCCTTTTGACAAAGTTGTCTTGTTCTAGCCTCACTCCGCCTCCGAGCCGCCTGCCGGATTTGGTTAACCTGCCCGGAGTAAGAAACAATGGCCCGTCTGCCCCGAAGTGTTTGGTAAGCTGCCCACCATTGTTCATAAAGGAATGCTCGGATCGTGAGCTGCTTCGTCTCTCCGTCCCATAGGATAGGCGTCGTACCATCGCTGCGGGACTTCGGGGTCCAGTCGGCTCCATCGCAGACTCTTGACCCATCGAGATCGGTCTACCCCTTGAAGTAACCCAAGGGATAGATCAAGAGTTCCACCGCTCTCTGGTGAACCAGAAGTAGCGGAGCGTCTCCCATGATTATCTGGTCCGGATTCCACTTGACTCCCTTGCAGGTGGTTGACTGCAGAGTTTTTGCTATACAATCCGATGCCATCGGGGGGAAGGGCCGCTAATCCCTCCGCCATGGAGGGACTTGTGTCAGCTCCCGATATAGTCTGGAAAGACGGCAAGTTTGGCCAAACATCTCGGCGCGACGCCTGGTGGCTTTCTCCGACTGCAGTCCTTTTGGGTTTCGGCGCGTTTCTGGCCTATGCCAACTGGGCGGCGTTTCAAAACAGCCATTACACCTATGGTCCGTATCTCTCACCGTTTTATTCCCCAGAGCTTTTCGGCAGCTCCCCGCACGCCTTGTTTGGCCCGAAACCGAGATGGTATCCGAGCTTTCTGCCCTTTTCTCCGGCGCTGTTCATTCTCTGGATTCCAGGTCTGTTCCGGGTGACTTGCTACTACTACCGCGGCGCGTATTACAAATCGTTCTGGGCCGATCCTCCGGCGTGCGCGGTGAGCGAACCCCGCAAAACTTATCTCGGAGAGCGAACCTTTCCACTCATCATGCAGAATTTTCATCGCTACTTTCTGAGGCTCTCCTACATTGTCTGGGGCTTTCTGGTCTATGACGCGTTGAGAGCATTCTTTTTTCCGGAGGGATTTGGGATCGGGATTGGAAGCCTCGTTTTAGTCGTGAATGTCTTGCTGCTGGCCGGATATATATTCGGGTGTCATGCATTCCGACACCTGATCGGAGGAACATTTGACCAGATCTCGGATCACCCCGTTCGGCACAAGATTTACAACTTCGTGAGCCGACTGAATGCGGGGCATAAGAAGTGGGCATGGGCGAGTCTTCTGTGGGTTGCTTTTTCCGATATATACGTCCGTCTCTGTTCGATGGGCATCTGGCATGACTGGAGAATTCTTTAGATGCCGGAATTCCAGCGGTTCTCCTACGACGTAGTCGTGATTGGAGCAGGCGGAGCAGGCCTGCGCGCCGCCATCGAAGCTGGCGCCGCCGGTGCAAAGGTGGGAGTGGTCTGCAAATCTCTGCTCGGCAAAGCGCATACCGTCATGGCCGAAGGAGGCATCGCGGCAGCACTAGCCAATGTCGACGATCGCGATAACTGGCGAGTCCATTTCGCTGATACGATGCGTGGCGGTCAGTACCTGAACAACTGGCGCATGGCCGAACTGCACGCGAAGGAAGCGCCGGGATGCGTACACGAACTCGAGGCGTGGGGCGCGCTCTTTGATCGCACGACGGACGGCAAGATTCTGCAACGGAACTTTGGCGGACACCGATACCCCCGGCTGGCCCACGTCGGCGACCGCACCGGGCTGGAGATGATACGCACACTCCAGGATCACGGCATCCATACTGGGATGGAGGTCCACATGGAGTGCACGGTGCTCAGCCTGCTGCTCGACGGAAATCGCATTGCCGGAGCGTGCGGGTACGACCGCGAGAAGGGGCGCCTCCAGTTGTGGCAGGCGAAGGCAGTGGTGCTGGCCACTGGTGGAAGCGGGCGTGCCTTCAAGGTCACCAGCAACAGTTGGGAATATACAGGCGACGGCCTTGCATTGGCGTATCGCGTCGGAGCCGAACTCCAGGACATGGAATTCGTTCAGTTTCACCCCACCGGCATGGTCTGGCCGATCAGCGTGAGCGGCATTCTCGTAACCGAAGGTGTGCGCGGAGAAGGCGGCGTCTTGCGCAACAGCGAAGGCCGCCGATTTATGTTCGACGACATTCCTGATCTGTATAAGGAGCAGACAGCGGATTCAGAAGAAGAAGGCTGGCGGTATACCCAGGGCGATAAGAATGCGCGGCGTCCGCCTGAGCTGCTTACCAGGGATCATGTTGCGCGGTGCATCAATCGTGAAGTCAAGGCAGGCCGGGGCTCGCCACACGGCGGTGTCTTCCTCGATATTTCCTGGATCAAGGAGCGGATGCCGAAATCAGATGAGCATATCAAGCGCAAGCTCCCCAGCATGTATCACCAATTCAAGCAACTCGCCGATCTTGACATCACGAAAGAGCCGATGGAAGTCGGTCCAACGACTCACTACATGATGGGCGGTATTCGTGTTGATGGCGATTCGCAGATGTCCAATGTGCCCGGGCTTTTCGCCGCGGGAGAGGCGGCTGCAGGATTGCATGGCGCAAATCGGCTGGGCGGTAACTCCCTGTCCGATCTCGTTGTTTTCGGACGGCGCGCAGGACGATTTGCTGCCGACTTCGCCAATGCTAATGGCGCCGTTACGATCGACGAGGCGGAGATTCAAGCCACAGCAAACGCCGCCCTTGCTCCCTTTGACCGAGGGCCCTCCGGCGAGAACCCATATCAGATTCAGTACGATCTGCAGGAGACGATGCAAGACCTCGTCGGGATCGTACGCGTCGAGAGTGAAATGCAACAGGCGCTCCACGCGATCGGGCAATTACGCGCGCGGGCAGAACGAACAGGCGTAGCAGGCAATCGCGAATACAACAACGGCTGGCACACAACGATTGATATTGGAAACATGATGGTTGTGTCTGAGGCAATTACACGTGCGGCGCTGTTGCGAAAAGAAAGCCGGGGCGCGCAGTTCCGCGAAGATTTCCCAGACAAGGACTCCGAATGGGGAAAGTACAACATCGTCATCTGGCGCGGTGCAGACGGTGAGATGCAAGTCGAGAGGCGCGCACTTACGCCCATGCCGGGCGAGTTGAAAAAAGTGATTGAAGAGATGAAGTAGCAGGGAGAGGAAATAGATGGCCACAGCAGCGACATTTCGCATCTGGCGCGGAGACCCTGCGGGCGGCGCTTTTCAGGATTACACAACACCTGTCGAGGAGGGCATGGTTGTTCTGGACGCGGTGCACCGCATCCAGGCGCAGCAAGCACCCGACCTGGCGGTGAGATGGAACTGCAAGGCCGGCAAGTGTGGATCGTGCTCTGCCGAAATCAACGGCGTGCCCAGGCTCATGTGCATGAACCGGCTAAGTGCCATCGACCTGAATATGCCGGTCATCGTAGAGCCAATGCATGCCTTTCCGGTCATACGCGATTTGGTCACGGATGTTTCATGGAATTTTCGGGCAAAGATGACGATCAAGCAATTCAAGCCCCGCCCGCCCGACGCGGCTGATGGCACATGGCGCATCCAGCAGGCAGACGTCGAACGCGTGCAGGAGTTTCGCAAGTGCATCGAGTGTTTTCTCTGCCAGGACGTGTGCCATGTCTTGCGAGAACACCACAAGCACGACGAATTTATCGGCCCGCGTCTGCTCGTCTATACCGCTGCACTCGAAATGCATCCGCTCGATACCGAAGACCGAGTAGGCGATTTGAGGCACTTGCACAACATTGGTTACTGCAACATCACTACTTGTTGCCGGCAGGTGTGTCCGGAGTCGATAACGATTACCGAGAACGCCATTATTCCCCTCAAGGAACGCGTAGTGGACCGTTACTTCGATCCCTTGAAGCGGCTTTTCCGCATCCTCTGACTGAATCTCGTACCCCAAATACTTGGAGATTTGCTATCTAGGCGGGGTGTCCTGGGCGTCGAACGGAACCAATTCTTGTTCCACTTCACCCCATTCATAGGCCGGATTTTGAAGCAGCCGTACACAACGATTCCAGCGAAGGATGGCATCGTCATTTCCCGCCGGGCGGATCTTCTCCGCTTCCGCGAAAGCATGTAGAGCCTGATCGAAAAGCGCTACCAGTGAACGAGGTAGTTGCCCAGCTTTGAGCTGTGCCTTTGCGCGTCGCTCGTGCAGAATCCCAGTGTAGTAGAGCTGCTCGTACGGGCTCTTCAGCTGTCGGAAAAGCTCTTCAGCGGCCCGATAATGATCGGAGCCGCTGCCGGTGAACTGATCTGTAAGGGCGAGGCCAAGCAAACGCAAAGCAAGCTGATGCTCTGGTTCGATGGTCAAGATATCGCGACAGATCGACTCTGCCTCTTCTGGTTCGTTGAGCGAGCGATAGTGTTCCGCCTTCGCGATGGCAGCGGCGATGCCAGCTGTCGAAATGCGCTTAACCTCATATCTCATGGCTTTTCCCTCCACGCCTGGATTTTTTGCGTCGTGAATCTGCGGAACGAGCCTCATTTTAACGCGTCTCAATTTCACCGAACCGCAAGTTCGGAAGCCAGGTGCGGCAAAATTCCCCGTGCGTTAAACGCAACCACGCCGAAGACGAGCGGTGAATGACCGGAGGCTGCAGTTTCGTATTGCTGATCGTCCCGAAAACCCTCAGCGTAGCATCCGCGAACGGGCCTTTTTCGAAGAATCGATTCAGATCGTTCGCCATCTCCAAAAAACACCAGTTTCAACAGGGTCCATCGCGTCTGGATTCTTGACCACGACATTGTGCTTCTTTCATTAGCCGTAGTCCAGACTCGATTGGACAATTACGTCAAGTAGATCCGTTGCAGACCTTCGCCCAGACTTGTGGTCAGAATTGCAAACGTCGGTCGTCGGAACTATAGAGAGGGCTATCGCCGCGCCAAATGCCACCCCTCCTACCCGGTTTGACCTCACCGGATAGAAACGTGCAGACGCGCCGATCCGCACCCTAGGGCAAACGCTCAGAAATCTCTGCAACCTGGAGTGTCCCAAGGGATCGATTACAGTTCCACTGCTCTCTGGTCGATCAGAGAAAAAGGGCAAATCAAAAGGAGATTGACGACTCGGAGGGAAACTCTCTGGTGGAAGATTCGTGCGGAAATAGCCCGTGGATCGGGGAATTTTGCGTCAATTAAGCTGCTTATCATAAACCACTTGACTCAGTGGCGGGGGAAGTGTCATTCGAACTCTCGATAGCGGTCTTACAACTCGTTGAATTTAAATGAGTTAAAGCGGAACGGGGGCCACCAGGCAACAAACAATTTGCACCAGAGCCGGACATTTTCCCTTGGGCTATTGCAGCTTCGCGTATTCCGACTTAGCCGCAATGAGGATGGGGATGTCGGGGTCTGCGTCTTTCCAAAGCGTGAAGAAATTCTGATAGGCGGCACGCGCTTTGACGCTGTCGCCCGATAGGACATATGCCCTGCCCAACTCAAGATGAGCCAGTGACCCGATCGGCTGATTCAGGACAATGCCTGGATGATCGATCACCTTCTGAAACTCCGCGGCAGCAGCTAGCGCCTTTATGTGCCGCCAGATACGCGTGCCCCCTCACCCACACAGGGTAGAGGTAGGGAAACGCAAGTGGCCCGCCCAATTCATACGGCACCGCCGCTTCCAGACCTTGGATTCCCTTCGAAGGATTGCCCCTGCTGATTTCGATCGCACCATGAATGGTCGGCAGACAATAGAGTTTCAGCATCGCATCCGCAGGGGAAGTCCTCTCCAGTTCCTCGACAAGTCTTATCGCTTTTGCCGTGTCCCCTGCGCGTGCCAGCGTCAGCGCTGCCAGTAACTTGACGTCATTTCCCGACTGCATTGATAGCGCCGCATCTACGTCTCGGCTAGCAGCGGCGATGTTCCCGAACTCGGCTTCCCGCAACCCTGCAGTCACCTGCCAAAGCGCCGCCGTCTCCTTTGAGTCGGCGCGCACTGCGGACTCCACCGCCCGTCGCGAAATATCCGTCGCCCGCACGAGCCGTCCGTAATAGGCGTCCGTGTCTGCCTGGCCGGAGAGCATTGCATCTTCGTCTCCCGCTCTCCCCGCCGCCCAGGCGAGCTGTTGCTCCATCCCCTTATTGTCACCTCGCCGGAACGCCAAGAGATATAGATTTCCCCGAATGTAGAGCCCGTCAAAACCCTTCGCCTGCGCCTCTCGCAACACCTTCTCCGCGTCGTCCAACTTGTCCTGCGCAATGTACTCAATAGAAAGGTTGCCGTATGCCGTAATCGATGGCGCAAGCTGCATCGCCTCTTTCGTCTCGGCCACAGACTTGTCGTATTGCCCAAGCTGTTGATAGATGACGCCGAGATTTAAATGCGGTGTGTCGTCCCGCGGGTAGCTCTTCGACCACAGTTTGTACTCTCCAATCGCTTTCTCCAGCTCTCCCGTAACAGCGTGATAGTAAGTCGTTGAGATTCGGTATCGCTCTCGCTCGCTCACGCGGTCCCGCAGCTCATAGGCCTTGGTCGCATTCTCCGCCGCCAGATCTGCCTGATTCAGATTGAAATACGAGGTGCCAAGCGCCGCGTACGCCATAGCAAAATTTGGATCGAGTTCAATCGCCCGATTGTAGAAAGGAATCCCATCCGCGTCACCCGTCCTGCGTGCCGTTCTGCCGCCCTCAGCTGTACGCCTTCAATGCCTCCAGCGAAGGCGTGGTTGCCTCCACCGGCACATCGAACTTCTCCACAGTGGCCAGCGATTCGCCGAGCTTCCCCCGAAGCTTCCTCGCTGCTTTTCCCAGCGTCTTCAGCACGTCCCGGTTGTCCGCGGCTTCACCCTGTTCGCTGGCCAGCGTGTCCCCGCTGCCACATCCGATCGCGTTAAGCCCGATCACGTACTGGCCGCCGAGGTTGGAAATCGATCCGAGCACAGTCGCCTTGCTGCCCGTCCGAATGCAAACTTCCTGTGCAAGTTCCGGCGTGATGATGTTGCGTCGTCGGCTGGCCCATCAACCGCAGCGTCTCCTCGATCTTGCGGTCGGAAACAATATTCAGGAAAGGTGATTGACTCAGTCCAATCGTCAGAGCCTGCTTGAGCGCATCGTCAAAGACCGGATCGCCGGTCTTGTTGTCGAAATCCGCCAACAGCACGCTGTCTTTCTCAGTCAACGGTGTCGCCTTCGTCAAGTGAACTGCCATGCGGAAATCGAAAATAGACTCCCGCGGCTACCAGGGCAATCAACGCCAGAATCGTTACCAGCAAGGGGCTTCCAGAAAGACGCAGTCCACGAGCTCAGTCTGCGAACCGTTGCGCGATTGCGATTCCGCAACGCTCGGTTGGCTCGAGCTTGCCCTTGCGATCGCGGTCCGCGTCGATGTCTCGCTTCAGCCGTTGCAGGTCTGCCCGCATCTCCGCCGCGCTCTGATAACGCAGCGCCCGATCCTTCTCGAGCGCCTTGTGGACGATTCTCTCCAGCTCCGCAGGCAACTCGGGATTCAATCGGACTGCAGGGACCGCAGCCCGATTGAGTATGGCGTCGAAAACTTCCGCGTTGCTGTCTCCTCGAAATGGCAACTGTCCAGTGGCCATCTCATAGAGAACCGCTCCAAAGGAAAACAGATCGCTCCGTGCATCCAACTGCTTGGCTCGGGCCTGTTCCGGTGACATGTAAGCGAGGGTTCCCAAGATCCTGCCTGGACTAGTTAGATCATCCAGGTGCGCATCTTTGGTTACCGTGATTTCCGCGCCATTGGTTTCTTTCAACGCTGGGGAAAACTTGGCGAGACTGAAATCGAGAACCTTGGCGTGGCCTCGCTCCGTCACGAAGATGTTCGCAGGCTTAATGTCCCGGTGAAGGATGCCTTCGCTGTGAGCTGCGTCCAGGGCATCGGCGATTTCTATCGCGAGAGACAGCACCGACTCCGTATCAAGTGGCCGTCCTGTGATCAGAGATTTTAGCGTCGTTCCATCTAGGTACTCCATGGCGATGAAGGATTGGCCTTCATGTTTGCCGACCTCATAAATCGTGCAGATGTTGGCATGATTCAAGGCGGATGCAGCACGGGCTTCACGGTCGAAGCGGCTCAGTGCTTGTAGGTCTGAGGCGAACCCGTCAGGAAGGAACTTCAGGGCAACGAAGCGGTGGAGCGTCATGTCCTCCGCTTTATAGACGACGCCCATACCGCCGCTGCCGAGTTTTTCAACAATGTGGTAACGAGAGATGGTCTGGCCGATAAGAGAGGACGAGTCTGCCATCACGTGGTCATCTTAGGCTGAGCCTAAGAAGCGAGTCAACGAAGCGAAAAGACCGGACGAAAATCCTGTTTATCTGTTCTTTATTTTGAGTTTGGAATCAGTGCGCAGAAAATGGGATTGCGGTAGCTTCGATCGGACCGGAGCTGAGTCACATCGAGCTTACCGAATAACCCGGACATTGCAGGAAGTTACTGTGTAAGCTTCCACTCGATACGAGCTTTGGACCAAGAAATGACGCTTACTCTGCGGATGTGACTTGTTCTTTGCTGAAGGCGAGGAGCAGCTACCGAAAAGCTGACTTCACATGCATTTCCGGATCGCCTCCGAAAAGCAGGCTTCTCGTTACTGATCCGTTGACGCTATCTTTCTCGCATCCTCCGTCCGCGGTTTACTTCCGCGTCACGACACTCCCGGTCGATGGTGGTTGGGTGGCGAGAGAGGACCTGGCCGGACTCGCTACGGCAGTTCATAGTCAAAGGTGTAGGTGTGCTTGCCGGCGCCATCGATGTGAACCACAAATGTCCCGCTGATCCCCGCGAGTCCACTCGTGCCCGAAGCTGGCACAACAGCTATGTGGAGGGACTGCGACCTCGGGTCAGCCTTATTCATCGTCGCGTTGTGGATGAAGACGAAGGTGCCGCTGCGGCCATCCAGCGTTGCAGTGACGGCTTCTATAGCCGTATATGCCATTGCTCCTGTACTCTCCGTAATGCTGGTCAGCATTTCGCCTTTGGTAGTCCCGACCATATCGCCGGAAATGACCTTGTCGATCGTCATCCGCCCGACTCCGCCTTCCTTGCCGGTCGCGGAAGATTCTGCCGGCGCGATCTTTACTTCAAACGAGCCACTCGCGTGTTTCATGATTCTCTCTCCTGTCCAGCTATCGCTCAATCTCAATGTCACCTCGATGTTCTACCGGTGAAGAGCTGTGCACCGGGGATGATCGCAAAGAAGCATGGTTCGATCATAAATATGTCGTCCGTTGTCTCTAGCGTCAATAGAGCACCAGAGAGGTTCGCGTACTGCGCTTCCAAGGCTGCTGTGATTGGGTGATTCCGGTTGGAAATCCGAGATAGTTCTCGATTCTTGAACTGGATCCCGCCTGTCCGCCTGGCGAGTACGTCTCCAGCAGCAACACGTCAAGGCCCTCCGACGCACCATACACCGCTGCTGCCAGACCGGCAGGTCCGGCGCATGCGCCAAAATAATTCCACAATTTATCTCGGACAGTTGGCACCCCGCCACTTGGAGATTCCTAGCAGCCGTTTGTTCCGAATTAGTGATTGGAAGTTAAAGAACGACCCTGCCAAGCGGCTCGAAGGAGCCAGGACGGAGGGGCCTTGGTGCGGTCGGGGTGAGTAAACGCCGGGAATCCTTGACAGGTTTCAAAAGACATGCCTATAATCCCTCCGTGTTTAGTAAATCGAATTACTACAAGGGCAAATCGACCTGCTCTTACCTCGTACTACCCCCTTTTACGCAAGAGCGGGGGCTTTCAGGATTAAAGCGCTAAGCCAAGGAGCGGCCGCCATGCTTTCTTTCGTCCGAATCAGCAATCTCGTGTCCCGAAATCGAGTCAACCTTTTTCTCTGCTGGCTTATCATTGCGTTTTCATGCGCGTGCCGGGCAGATGCACAGACTGTTGAGACCTTCAATTTCGAGGACGGGACCGCCGATGGATGGGTTTCGTTCTTTGGCGCCACTACACCCGTTGCGACTAACGCAGCGGCGTATGCAGGCTCGTACAGCCTGCTTACCACCACCAGCTCCAGCGGCACCGGCGGACCATCCATCTCACTAAGCAGCGTGTTGCAGCCGGGTGCAAAGTACACGATCACCGGCTACCTCCGGCTGACAAGTGGAGAGGGAACCGCCAACGCCAACTTCACAATGGCGCGAACCGATCCAACATGTTCCGGCGGGACGTGCTATGACACGATTGGTACTTATCAGGTGCCCGTGAGCGATTCAGGATGGGCGCAGATCGGCGGCAACTTTACGGCCACGACAACCGAGACCGGTCTGCTGCTCTATGCGCAACTGGTCGGCGCGACGACCGCCGAGTCGTTCGATCTCGACGACGTGGTAATTACCCAGACGGCGCCGCCTCCAGGCGGGACCCCGGTGGCGACCTACACCTGGTCCGATGGTGGAGTAGACGGCTGGTTCCAGTTCGGCTCGCCGACGCTCACCAATGCCGCTCCACCGGTGCTCGATCCCACCAACAATCCGCGCAGCCTGCTGACCACCAATCGCACTGCCACCTACATGGGACCGGCTCTGAACCTGCTCAGCGTAAACAATCTGCAGGCCGGAGCGACGTATCAGGTGAGCGCGTATGTGCTTCTGGCCACGCCTGACAGCAGTAATCCGACCGTGACGATGTCAACCAAGCTGGCCGACTGCGCAACTTCAGGAACCTACAACAATCTGTCAACATCGGCCGCGCTTTCGAGCAACGCGTGGACGAAGGTGCAGGGCACGTTCAGCTTCAGCGATCAGCCAGGGCCGCCGACGGGACTCACGCTGTACTTCCAGTCGAGCAGCGCGACCGATTCGTTCTACATCAGCGACGTCGTGATCAGCGAGCTGGCTCCGCCTCCGCCGAATCCGAGCCAGCAGGACAACACCGGCATCAGCACCAACTTTGAAGACGGCGGCCCAGATGGATGGATCTCGCGCTCCGGATCGTCGACTGTGACCAACACGACCGTCGCGGCGCACGCGGGCACGCACAGCCTGCTGACGACCGGCCGCATCGGCAACTGGGACGGACCGCACGATCAGCGTGAGCAACAAGATGTATCCCGGCTCGGTCTACAACATCAGCGGATGGGTAATGCTGCAGCCCACCGACGGTTCCAGTCACATCATCAACGTCAGCCTGCAGACCACGCTGAGCGGCAACACGAGCTATCCGGGGGTGACCGGGTATCCCGGCGTGACCGTGCCGGCCGACGGCGCGTGGCACCAGATCAGCGTGATGGGCTACAACATGTCGAGCGCTTACGATCAGGGCCAGGCGGTCCTCTACTTCCAGACGTTCCCGTCATCGGGCGATGACCTGGTTTCGTTCTACATCGACGACTTCCAGCTCACGTACGTGCCGCCGCCGACGATCCAGACCGACATTCCGTCGATCTTCCAGACGCTGTCGCCATTCTTCCCAGTCGGCATGGCTGTGGATTCGACCGATCTCTCCGGCGCGCATGAGCAGCTGATGACGATGCACTTCAACAGCATGACTTCGGGCAACGACATGAAGTGGAGCTCGGTGGAGAGCACAAAGGGCAGCTTCAACTACGGTCCGGCGGACGCCGAAGTGGGCGTGGCCGTGTGCAATAACATGCTCGTCCGCGGCCACAACCTGGTGTGGGCGACGGGCGCGCAAACGCCTTCCTACGCTACCGGCGACGGAACCAACTCGCCGGCCAACCAGGCCACCGTTACTGCCAACATCCAGGAGCACATCCAGAACGAGGTGCAGCACTTCGGCAACAAGGTCACGGTGTGGGACGTGGTGAACGAGCCGCTGGATCCCAACCAGCCCGACTGCCTTGTGCATGGGCCGTTCTACAACGTGCTGGGCAAGAGCTACATCGACGTCGCTCTGCAGGCGGCGCGACAATATGCGCCTGCGGGCACAAAGCTGTTCATCAACGACTACAGCACCGCTGATCCCAACCGGCTCGCGTGCCTGGTCCAGGTGGTCAGCGATCTCCGCTCGCGCGGCATTCCGCTCGACGGTGTGGGACACGAGTTCCACAATGCCATCAACTACCCGTCCGTGGCCGGGATGGTGAATGCCATCAATACGGTCGCCGACAACTTCTCCAATCTCGAACAGCAGGTCACCGAATTCGACATGAGCGTCTACAACGCGGGCGACTCGAAATCCGACTACGGGAACAATATTCCAGCGTCCGTGCTGGCCGAGCAGGGCTGGCTCTACGCGGATACCTTCGATGCTCTAAAGCAACTGGGAGGCAAGATCAGCCGCGTGACCATATGGGGCATGGCCGATGATGACACCTGGCTGGACAGCTTCCCGGTAAACCGCACCGACTATCCGCTGCCGTTCGACCACGTCCTGCGGGCCAAGCCGGCCTACTGGGGCATAGTGGACAAGACCCATTTGCCGGGTTACGGGCTGGCGTTTACCGCATCGATCGCCGCCGGCACGCAGGATACGCGGACCGTCACATTGACCGCGACCAACGGCAACGTGGGGACGGCGTGGGCAACGCGGATCACCGGGTTCAAGCTGACGCAACTCTCGGGGCCGTCGTGCACGCCGGCTGTGACTGCTCCGAGCGCGTTCCCGATTTTGCTGGGCGACCTTCCCGCGGGCGGAACGGCGAGCGTGAAGTTCAAGATCAGCCTTACTGCGAATTGCAACCCCAACGCACAATGGACGATTACGGCGCTGTGGACCGCGAACACCTACGAGACCGGGACGTTCACCATGACTACCAACTTTAATCGCGGAAAGTAAAGGGAGAGACGCAATGCTAACGGTGCACGATCACAATCGTTCACCGTCAGCACGTGTGCTTTTGCAGCGCGAGTAACCTCTGCTTCGACGATCTGCTCGTGAACCTCGTCGATGGAGAGATTGCCCTCAATGAGGACTACACTGTTCAGCGGCGAACATATCCAAAAGAGCACGAAGCAGCCGCAGAGGATGTCGTGAGTCAGATTGATCTGGAGCCACCTCTTCAATCGCGGCGGTATTGAATAGGCAGCGATGCCCGTGTTTCCTTGCCCCATCCGGTTTAAACGCTATTTGCTGGTTCGCAGATGTCGACCTCAATCCGCGACAGGAAAACCTATTTATTAACTAGCTATTTCCGGATAGCCCACTACACAACCGGATCGGCCCGTTCAGTCTTCGAGACTGCGCTTCTTTACAGTGCTTTCTTGAGATTGCTCCGGTACCGCTCGAACGTTTTGCGTCCTGCCTTTGTAAGGCGCAGGAGTGTCTGCGGCACGTTGCCGCGATAGGTCTTCTCGACTTCGACATAGCCAGCCTCTTCCAGGCGTGTGATGTGGCTTGAAAGCGTGCGCTTGTTCATCTCTGTCTCATGTTGCAGGTACAGAAAGTCCGCCCGCTCCACGGCGTAGAGCAGGGCGGCAATCATAAGCCGGCCCGGTTCGTGAATCACGCGATCAAGCTCGGAGAAGGCGCGGATCTGCTCGTTCATTCGCTCTCCCGCGCTGCTGGCTGTGTGTGACGGAGGTAGAGCCAGAAGCATATGGCGCCCGAAACAAGAAACAAGACTCCGATGGCAGTCCAGATGAGCCAGGAGGCTCCGAGGGATTCCTATCGCTTCATAACAATTAACTTAAGGCAAAATTAGCCCAAATATCTTCATTTCTCTCCTCAAAAAACTCACTTTTTGTTTCGAATTACCGAGATCTGAGCCTGGTTTTGTTCGAACCACTTTGGACTTTTTCGGTCGTCTCGGGAGACGTGTTTTCTGACTAAGAACTGCCAAGTCGCCCAACGGCCAGCAGAACGTGCATTGAAATTCGCAGCGATCCGAATCGCCGTGTTGCACGATAGTATGCAATGCATATGGATTCGCTGCGGAACCGCATTCGAGACTGCGCCAGCACGTCGCCTGATCGCATCGCGATCATGGAGCCCGGGCTTTGCGAACTCTCATACGCCCAACTATGGCAGTCGCTCGCCACCCTCGCGCAGACGCTACGCGAGAGCGGCATCGGTCCCGGCCACACGGTTGCAGTGATCCTGCCCGACGGCGCGTGCGGAGTTGTATCCCTGCTTGGTGCGGCGAGCGTGTGTGCCTGCGCGCCCCTCAACCCCGCGCTTACCGAGGCAGAGCTGGAGACTGACCTGCGCGAATTGAATGCTGTCGCCGTGATCGCCACGGCGGAATCGCAAGCGGCCAAAGCAGCGGCTGCCACGCTCAAGCTTCCCGTCATCGAAGTGTCGCTCCGGGAGAACGCCTGCACATGGCGAATTTGCAGTTCGCTGCCCGTTACCGGCAAACGAAGTTCTGATCCAGATAACGGCGGCGCAGCGGTCCTCCTTTACACCTCGGCAACCACCGGCAGCAGAAAGCTCGTACCCCTGTCCGCCGGCAACCTGCACGCCATGCTCGAAAACACCGCCCGCGTCCTGCAGTTGACGCCGGACGACCGGCTGCTGATGCTGGCCCGGCTCTTCCATACACAGGGCATTCTTTCGCCCTTCGCCCAGCTGCTGAGCGGCGGATCCGTCATCGTGACCCAAGGCTCTACGCCTCACTTGTTCGTTGAGTGGCTCCAGCACCTTCATCCCACGTGGTACACCTGCGGCCCTACGTTGCACCGCGCCATCCTTACTCATCTCGAGGAACACCCGCTCACGCAGGCGACCTACCTACGTTTCGTCAGGTCCGGCGGCTCAGCCCTCACGCCGGCGCTTCGGATGGCCCTCGAAGAGGCTTTGCGCGTTCCGGTGCTCAATGTTTATGGGCTTTCCGAAACAGGGGCCGTCGCTTGTACAACGCCTGAAACCTACGAATCGGAGAAGTACGGCGGCTCGGTGGGCACCAGCATGGGCCCTGAAATTGCAGTGGCGAGCGCGGATGGTACACTGCTGCCCGCCGGCCATGAGGGCGAAGTGGTAATCGCCGGGCCAACCGTGATGTCAGGCTATCTCAACGATCCGTCCGCGAATCGCGAAGCGTTCTTCGGACGATGGTTTCGAACGGGAGATCTGGGCCGCCTCGATGCCGATGGATATCTGTACATCACCGGACGTCTGAAGGAGATGATCAATCGGGGTGGGCAAAAAATCATCCCCGACGAAGTGGATGCCGTTCTCAGCGTTCACGAGGCCGTGCTGGAGGTCGCTACCTTCGGGCTGCCCCATCCCACGCTCGGTGAGGACGTGGCCTGTGCCGTGGTGTTGAGGAACGGCTTTGTTACAAGCCAGAGAGAGCTGCGCAAATTCGCGGAGAAGCGACTCGCAGCCTTCAAAGTTCCTCGCAATATGTTCTTCGTTGACAGCATTCCCCGCGGCGCAACCGGTAAGCCTCAACGTCGTGCTCTCCGGGAGCGCTTTTCGGACGGTCTACCGCAACGCCTGGGATTCGGGCCGCCAGACCGTCGGCTGCATCCACCCACACTCCGCGATTACCTGCTCCAGAAGCGAGTCCCCGCCGGCGCAAGGCCCGTCGATGTTGACAAGGGAGTTCTGTACCTCTGGCGCAAACACTCAAAGAGCGACCTTACGCAGTGGGGGGAGGACTTCTTCACCGTGGGCGGCGATTCTCTATCCGCCGTGGCCATGCTCGCCGAAGCGGAGGCGCTCTTCGGACTCGAGCTTGCGTTGGATTCTGCGACGTTCTTCCGCGACCCGACGCTTGCCACCACAATCAACATGGTGGCAGAAGGAATAGCGGGACGCGCGGCTACCTCTTCCAGCTCCATCGAAGTAGTCGCAGTCAGGAAGGGTAATGGACCACTACCACTATTCCTGGTGCCTTCAGACGGGGAAGAAGGCTACGGCTTCCGGCGATTGTCGAGCATTCTTGGCGAGCAGTGGCCGCTCGCCCTTCTTCGCCCTCAAAATTGCTGGCACGAGCGCTCCTGGTCGACGCTTGAAGACGTGGGAGCACAAGCAGTGCGAGCGATACGCGCTGCAAGGCCGACCGGACCTTACCTTGTGGGCGGCTTATGCTACGGCGGAGCTGTCGCATATGAGACCGCGCGTCAACTCGAACAGGAAGGCCAGTCTGTCTTTCTGGTGCTCTTTGACGCACCGATGCCTGGATATCCGCACATCGTCCATCACTGGCGCTCCTACCTTCGAGCAGGCGGAGGTGCGGTGAGAACCTCGTGGCAGACCAGGAAGATCGTTCCAGTTATCACCTTCATCGGACGCGTGGCGCGCCGACTTCTATGGTTCGCAATTCGCCGCCTGCGCCCTAAGAAAACAGGCATGTGGAGACTTGCCCCCCTCCGCTGGCTCTGCTCGCAGTCCCGCGCCAGGTACTTTTCTTTCTACACTCCGGGCGCGATCAGTGCCCCCATACTCCACTTCCTGGCTACCGACGAGCAGGACGTGTTGCCCGCAGAGTCAAGACTAGGTTGGCAGGCGCTCGCCTCGGCGGCAACTACCGTTCACTGGCTCTCCTGCGGCCATGACAAGCTGCTCGACCAATCCAACCTGCACCAGATCGCCGAGGTCCTCACCTCCTGGACCCATTCTCTCCAAGACGCACCGGATACCACCTGCGGAACTGCAGGCATGAGAGCACAGGTGGTTCAAAACAATAGCGAGGCCCGACTGGTCGTAAACGCCGACCTAAGCACAGCATGTGCGCTGAAGCCTACCCCGGAATAGCCCAAGGAGTGGATCAATAGTTCCACCGCCACGAGCATTTTTTTTTTGATTGAAGACGATGATGAAGGCTTGCGGATTCCGCTTCAGTTCGCAGTTATCGAAGCGTTTCCCTTCTAGCAAGATTGGACGTTCCGAAGTAAGTCATGAGTTCAGATTGAAAATCGCGTCGTAGCCCTGCGAAGCCATTCCGATAATTCGCCCAGAGACGAATGGTCACTACGCCCTCAGTTGAAGGGCATGACGCTCAAGCCCGAACAGGCTTAGCCGCCGGAGCCGAGTCGGAGAGAGGTCGGCGAAAGCAGGCGCCGGCCTTCTTGCCCGGAAGGGACGGACCGGACAGGAAGGCAATGGCCATACTGCTCAGAGCTTGTTCAGGCTACCCTGAATGGCCTTCACCGTTTCTTCCGCCCGCATCGGATCAAGCTTGTTTGCGGCCTTGAAGGCTGCTTCATAGGCAGTGCGAGCCTCGTCCTTTCTGCCCAAAGCGGCAGCCACATCTCCCAGCGCCTGCTGGGCATACAGGTTGTAAGGAGCCAACTTTGCCCCTTCTTCGGCGATCGCCAGAGCCTCCTCGGGCTGCTTTGCCTGCAGCTTGCCGAGCGCCAGGAACGCGCGGCTCACACCGCCCGCAGCCTCCATGTGCACGTCCCCGCGATAGACCAACACACTGTCATCGATTTCCTCATCCGGCTTGTGCATTTGAAGTCCCCGGTAGGGGTTTAGCTCGCTTGGCCAAAGCGCTCCGGTCAACTCGCTTGCGCTTAGCAGTACCGCACCATGCACGACGGCCGGCACCGCCTCGCCTCCAGGGAATCCGATATCCACGGCGAATCCGTTGGTAGCACATGGCAGTGGATTCCATAGGTCTCCTGCACCATGATCGGGCGAACCATGTAGGCAAACCAGCACTCCTCGCCCGGATGCCGGTTCTCCCAATCCTTTACCTGGTAAAGCTGCTGGCCCCAGTCCACATTCGAGTTGGCAAGCACCTTGTAGGTGTTTGCAGCGAGAGAAGAGAAGACATGGGCGGCGATCAACACACCGCAGGTCCACTTCCAACTCCTCTCCAGCGGCACCAGCGCCGCGACACCCGCGCCGGCAATCACCGCAGCTAGCGCATATACGGGCAGCACGTGGCGCACGCCGATATTCAATCCGTTGATTCCGGCCGTAAACAAATATGCAACCCAGACAAATAGCACGTAAACGAGAGCTCGCGAGTGATCCGCCCCCTTGTCCAACTTGGGGTCACCATGGCAAATCCAGCTAGCAGGACAAGGCCGATCAGTCCCAGCGTGGTCTTGATGGAGATGGCCACGGGGAAATACCACCAGATTCCGTGTGGGTACCAGTTGCCCAGGATGAAGGTTTTGAAATTCTTCGCGAATGCGCGAATATCCACCATCCCCATCAGGTACGACTCGGGCAAAAGATGCCAACGGGCCATCCACGCGACCACTGCGCCGTCGAACGGTTTCAGATCATGAGAGTAGTTGGCTAGGGAAGGAATCAACTGCAGACCAGCCGGACGGGCCGCATAGCGAAAGCCGTAAAAGGCCCACAACACGCCGATAGCCAGCAGGACCATGGCGGCAAGAGCTCCGCCTAATCGCAGCGCGGTGCGTACGCGCTCGCCCTCGGGCGCAAACGCGATTTCCCAGCACACCAGCCCAGCAAGCATCGGTCCTATAAGGACACCCGAGTGCTTGGTTGCAAGCAATAGCCCCAACACGACACCCGTAATGGCCAGCCGCACCAGGGTAGGTCGCTTGACATAGCGAAAAAGGGTCCAGATTGTCGCCAGGAAAAACAGCGCCGCGCCTACATCGGTGGTGACCAGGCCGGAGTTAGCCAGGATGTCGGGATCGAAGACAACAAGCGTAAGGGCAACCAACGCGGCAGTGACACCGAACCACTCGAGTGTCGCAAAGATTACGACCAGCGAAAGCGCAATCGCCAGCAGAGCTGCGGCCATCCTCATGCGAAATACCAGCCGCTGGCTTCCGCCATCGTTGTGGGCCAGCCACTCAGAGCCACCAATATAAGCTTCACCCTTGAAGTAGATGCCCAAGAGCGGAGGAACCCAGAGCTTCTCTCTTAACACCGGCAGAGTGGCAAGCAGTTTCACCAACGGCGGATGCTCGGGATTCAAGCCATAGTCGCCGTTCTTCCACATCCGGTAGCGGCGTACATGTGATTGCCTTCATCGAAAGTCAGAGACTTCCGATGGATGACCACAACGATCTGGACAACTTGCACAGCGATCAGTGCGATCACCGCGATGATCACCCATCTCTTCAATTTCAGCAAGGGGACGTAACCTCCAGTTTCGCGAGCTCATGAGGATTCCAATACTCGAGAGGGTGAGTCTTCGAGGGATCTGTCTGCGCTCTGTTTTCTCAACGCTAGCCTTAATGACAAACGGGTAAGCTGGTGCCGTAACCGAGACAGTGCGTACAGCGGAAGGCCTCGATCTCGAATGACACTAAGAAGACTATGAGCTAGTGCGCACGATAGAGAGTGCTTATAGGGGTGGGATATTCGTAACAGCAACTGGTTATGTATGCTGGCGATCTTGATATAGACGCTCGGATCATGTCAAGCGGAAATAACGGAATCGTTAAGTCCGCTCCGGGACGCAATTGTGCGATCGGCCGCCGTAATCCTCATGAGGTTCAGTGCCTTCAGCGGCCAAATAAGCCTAAATGCCTTGCTGTCCTGTCGAGCATCAATTGACGAGGAGATATTTGGGTTTCCTCACTGCATTCTTCGTGATCGAGACGATCGCCTTAAATCTGCGTCCTCACCTACCAGCTACGCTGGCTTGTCTTCAGTGGCTGGAGGATGCCCACGTTCACAACAGCTTATTCACCTTGGGAATAGTCCTCTGTGCAATTCACTTCTTCACAAACCGTTGCGATCCAACGGCAGCACGACGTTGTATCCCGGAGGAGGTCCAAAGACGTTCGCTTCTCGAGCGCGCACATCTCGAGTTTTCGCCCTCCAATGGAGAACAACCGTTAAGTTGATTCCGACAACGTTTTAGTCTCCTCTACCTACCAATCTGGAGATCGTGGCTTTTTAACCGCCAAACCGGAAGTAAGCCTAAAAAGGGCGCATGATCGCCCTATGGCGAGGAGGCCAACGGCGATGAAGCAGAAGCAACGTTCCCCACATGAGCGCAAGCACCCCAAAGCCCACCTGCGGTTGCCAGATCTCGAATACTCAAAGACCGCAGTTCTGAACGGCTTGACGAGCACCGACGGCCAACGCGGACATGGCCACGCCATCGACGAATTTGTCGATTGGTACTGTTCTGAGCCACGGCTTGCCTTGAACCGAACGGTCGTTCTCCGCTATCGCGGCTACCTTGAAGCACGCCAGCTTGCACCCGGAACCATCAACCTTCGGCTTGGCGCCGTTCGGCGCCTCGCCTATGAGGCAGCGGACTCCGGCCTCCTCAGTGTCGGTTGACATGATGACAGGCGCATCCACCGAATTGCCGGCTGAGGGCGTGAAGATCAATCCGTCTCCCCTCGGCGGGAACGAGATCGGCTACATACGCAAAGACACCCCGGATGCCGTCGTTTATTATCTGAGTGGCCGGCGCGGTCCGAACTGCGGCGTGGTCGCCCGATGGCGGATTCGTAGTCTTTCACAAACGTGTCCCCGGGGCGCAAATGCCCTTGCGGAAAGCATTCAGCCGGAATTCGAACTACGATCTGCAACTTGTGAGCGGCACTCACCCGTCATTCAGTCCGTCGGGCACGGAGTTCGTAACCACCGGTTTCCCGAACGGCGGTGCAAGCCTGTCTGCTATCACCGTAACTACGCTCGCGACGGGCGTCTCACAGGTCGTTTACCGTGACAAGACCAGCAATTCGCTGGCGGGCTCGTGGTCGCCCGACGGCCGCAGAATCATCTTTGGCATCGGTGGCTTTGCGGCGTTCTTTGACGGCTTCCATTCTGAGTTTTTGAAACCAGGCGATCGCATCGAGGGCGGGGCGAAGGTGGCACTCGTCAACGCAGATGGAACCGGATTCCAGGAACTCACGTCCGGCCCGGGGAATGATGCGTTCCCGTCATTTGCTCCCGATGGAAAGCGCTTCGTCTACCGGACCTTCAGCCACGAAGGTAACGGTCTGCGCATCATGAACCTCGAGACTAAAGCCATCACAAGCCTCACCGATGGATATGACAACTTTCCGCTGTGGTCCCCACGCGGCGACCTCATCATGTTTGCGCGCCTATCTGAGGGAGCATATGACGTTTACACAATCAGGCCCGACGGCAGCGGGCTGAAGCGCCTGACGAACGGGAAGGGCAATGAGGCCCACATGGCCTGGTCGCCTGATGGCGAGTACATTGCGTTCGCAAGTTCAAGGATGGGCTTTAAGGATGAAGCAGTGTACACGGATGCGCCTCAGTCCTACGGTGAGATTTTAGTGATGCGCTACGACGGCACCGGCGTCGAACAACTCACGGACAACCAATGGGAAGATGGTGCGCCAGGGTGGCAGGGAATTCCAGCGGGCCAGATCGCAAGCGGGCCGGTGGCAGCACGCTAGGCACACATTTGCGTGTTACGGACCAAAGCACTGCGCCGCGAAGTTATGCGGAGACCATGAAGTACTGGTAATCGGGAAACTGAGCTGGTGCGTCACCATAAACGATAGGACCCTATCAGGGCTGCCCTGGCCAAGAAGCGAGGATGTTCGCGAGATTTGTTCGGGGCAGTTTTGATAGGGCCGTTTGAAGGAAGCGGCTGGCGTTTGCGGCGGATGCGGTGAGAGCTATGGGATTTCGATATGTGAGATCTGGCTCTGGAGTGGCATCGCGAGGTTGGAATGTGACAGTCCGGGCCATAGAGCCGTTGCGCAGTGGTGAAACGCTGATTGCAGAGGTGACATCAGTGAGCCTATTTGCAAGTTAGCGAAGCGAAGTGGGCATAGGAGTGGTTTATGTGCGAGAGCACGTGGACGGTTGACGGGGATCAAGGCTGAGTGAGTCATGGGTGAAGATCAGGAACTGTCGAAAACATACCTTGGCTGGTTTTGCGGCATCAGGTCTGAACGGAAGTGAGGCTGCGAGGTTGTCATCCGTTCGATGATGAGCATGGGGCCGGAGCATACGGGGCAGCGCAACTGGTTAGCAGTTGCATCTGGCAGAGCAGCGGATGCGGATACTCCGAGCAGGGAGCGACAGCGTGCAAGAGAAGCAGCGCGATGGCGGTTCGCGAACAGTCCGAAGTGACGGATGCGGACCAACCCTCTTGGAAGTACATGAATGAGGAAGCGGCGAAGGAAGTCCTCTGCGGAAACAGTCATGACCTTCTGCTTGCCACCATGGGCGTAGTCCTTCCAACGGAAGGAGACACGATCATGCTCGAAGCTGACCAGACGATGGTTGGAGATGGCGACGCGGTGTGTGTAGCGAGCGAGATACTGAAGCAAATGTTCCGCACCGCCGAAGGGCGGCTTGGCGTATACGACCCAGTCCTGGCGATAGAGCTGACGCAGGAAGCGACGGAACTGCGCGGTCTCTGCAATCTGAGTGAGCGAGCCGTGGAACTCGAGCTTGTCTTGGTCGAATAACTGCCGCAGTTCAGCGGTGAACTTACCGCGGAAGACTCGACTGAGTACGCGCACCGGCAGGAAGAAACCTGAAGAAGCAGCGATCCAGCGTGAGCCATCGGGTGCAAGTCCGCCAGCCGGAACGATCGAGTGGACGTGCGGATGATGTTCGAGGTTCTGTCCCCAGGTATGGAGTACGCTCAGCAAACCAATGTCGGCTCCGAGATGCTTCGGGTCACGAGCGACCTCAAGTAGCGTAGCAGCACTGGTGCGGAAGAGCAGGTCGTAGAGCAGTCGTTTGTTCTGGAGCATCAATGCGGATAACTCATGCGGCAGAGTGAAGACGATGTGAAAGTAAGGCACAGGCAGCAACTCAGCCGAGCGCGCGGCCAGCCACTTGTTCCGCGCGTTGCTCTGACACTTAGGACAGTGCCGGTTACGACATGAGTTATAAGAGATGGCCTGATGGCCGCAGCGAAGACACTGGTCGCGATGACCACCGAGAGCTGCCGTTCGGCAACGCGCGATCGCATCGAGCACCTTGCGATGCTGATGGGCAAGATGCGAGCCGTGTCGTTCCCAGAAGCTGTTGCCCACGCTGTGGATGATGTCGGCCACCTCAAGGGTGGGCCGGTTCATCGCTGCACGCGTCTCCTCAGTCGTTTTAGCTCGGCGACAGGCACCACCATCTGGAGGGCTTCGAGCGGGCTGGCGACCGCTTGCAGATGGCGTCGCGACAAATGTAGATAGACCGTGGTATCGGCGAGCTTGGCATGTCCGAGAAGAACCTGGATAACACGAAGATCAGCACCGGCCTCCAGCATATGAGTAGCGAAGCTGTGTCGAAGCGTGTGCGGCGAAACCCTCTTCGTAATACCGGCTCGTTGCCTGGCCTCAGATACTGCCTTCCAGACAATCTTCTCCGTGATGGGCACATCCGCACGCCAGTTGTTCGCCATGCCCGGGAACAGAAACGTTCGAGGCTTCATCCAGCGCCAGTACTCTCGCAAGATATCGAGCAGCTTAGGGCTCAGTGGTACATCCCGGTCGCGGCCGCCCTTGCCTTCGAGGACGTGAATCACCATGCGTTCGCTGTCGATATCTGCGACCTTCAGCCGGCATAGTTCTGCACGGCGCAGGCCGGTGGCATACAGCGTCATGACCATAGCGCGATGCATCAGGTTGCTGGTCGCGTCGATGAGCCGAGCTACTTCATCCTGGCTCAGCACCGTGGGTAGACGTTGATTACGCTTCGGAAACGGGATATGGTCGGGCAGGTAGGCTCGCCTGAGCGTCTTGACGTAGAGAAACCGCAAAGCCGCAGCACGTCCCTCGATAGTGCCCGGAGAAAGCTTCCGGTCCCGAAACAGATGGACCTGATACTCACGAATGTGGTCCGGACCTAACTGCTCCGGTGAGCGATGGAAATACTGGGCGAACTCCTCCACGGCGTGGATGTAAGAGCGCACGGTGTTCGGTGAGTAGTTACGACGCTGGAGTTCATCCAGCATCAGCTGACGAAGTTGGGTCACAGGAACCTCCTTGTGACCCACAACTTACACCGCCACCAATGCTAAGGATCATCCACGCGGTAGCGTCCGCCGCGCCAGCGGCTTCGTTCAAACGCTCTTCTCGTCACCTATCCGAATAGCCCGGAAGCCACGGGCTCGTTTTCTCAATGAGTGATAAATCGCCGAAGCATTCATCGAGCCTCTGACTAGTACCGATATGTCGGCTTATCGTCAGCTAATCGTTCCGAGCGGATCACCGGCCATCCGGAAATTCTCAATTCATCAACACCCGCACTGAATTGTTGCCAAAGTTGAAACTGACGGATTGCCCACAATCCAACCGCAAGCTTTTCCTCGATCCTAGGTGTTTATCGGGAGTAATACCGGGAAGAAGTGTCGTCCAGAAGGTGTGTATGTCATGTTAGGTTGAGTCAAAGGAGCAATTTGATACCAATTTATGCTCACCCGAATCGTAGTGTGTTTTCTCTTGGCCTTGACCTCTGTCCCAAGCCTATTCGGGGCCGATTTCGCAATGAAGGTGACCGACAAGAATTACCTCGATACTCAAGGTTTTAGCGTATTTCTCTACGACAGTACGTATCACCCGGTTTTCGTAGACCAAAAGAATACGGCCATGGAGATGATTCTCCACGGCCAGCGCATCGCCACCAACGGCGACGTGCGCTTGATGCCAACGCCAGAGCAGTGGGACTTGGTGGCGACCCTCAAGGGGCGCCACGCTGATAAGGCGCACACACGGCTGACCGCCGACCTAGCGTTCCCGACTTTCGATTTGAGTTACACCATCGAGCTCACAGCCGAACCAGGCGGCGTGAAGGTCAGCATCAATCTCGACAAGCCGTTGCCGCAGAAACTGGCCGGGCGAGCAGGCTTCAACCTGGAGTTCCTGCCCTCGATTTACATGGGCAAGGCTTATCTGGTGGACGGAACCAAAGCCGGCATTTTCCCGCGAACGCCTGACGATCTGATGGTCAATATGCTGCCGCTGGCCGATGAGCCGAAGAAGGCTTACTACCTGGAGGACTGGGACAAGGCCAAGGGATATACGCAGCCTCTGCCGCTCGCCGAAGGTAAGAGCATCACCCTGGGGGTTGACGATACGCTGGTTCGGGTCAACGTCAAGTCAGATACAGCCGACCTCATGCTGTTCGATGGACGTAGCCGCGCGCAGAACGGCTGGTTCGTGTTGCGTTCGCTAATTCCTTCGGGCAAGACCACGGGTGCCATCGTGTGGCACGTCAGGCCGGACGTGATTCCGAACTGGACGCGGCCGCCGATGATCGCGCACAGCCAGGTGGGTTATGCGCCGGGTTTCTCCAAGGTGGCGGTCATCGAACTCGACCCGAAGTTCGAGGCCCCAAAAACGGCCAAAGTGCTGCGCCTGATGGAGGATGGATCTTACAAGCAGGCGTTCGAGGGGCCGATCACGCCTTCAACACCGTGGCTGCGCTACGTCTATTCGAAATTCGATTTCACCCCGGTGAAGGATCCCGGTCTTTATGTCATCGAGTATGCAGACCAGCGCACGGCGACCTTCCCTATCTCCAGAGACGCTTACGCGGACATTTGGCAGGACAGCCTCGACCATCACATCGCGGAGCAGATGGATCACGTTTCCATACGAGAAGGCTACCGCGTGTGGCACGGCGCTTCGCACCTTGATGATGGCCGGCTGGCGCCAGTGGTTGGGGAGCAATTCGACGGCTGGAATCAGGCTACGGCAACGGACGGGAAGTACAAGGGCGGCGATCACATTCCTGGGATGAACGTGGGCGGCTGGTATGATGCCGGCGACTTCGACCTGGAGGAGCCTGCGCAACTAAGCGTGATTCAGAGTCTGGCTCTGGCGTATCGCGAGTTTAATCTCAAGTACGACGAGCTTACGGTGGATGAATCCGCGCGTGAGGTTGAGATGCACCGTCCCGATGGCGTGCCCGATACGGTGCAGCAAGTGAATCACGGTGCGATGCTCATCCTGGCGCAGTTCCACAACATCGGCCACTCGATCCGCGGCACTCACGAACCAGATTTGCGCCAATATACTCACTTGGGGGATGGAGCGTCGAAAACCGACGGCCGCATCTATGACCCGAAGCTCGGTCCGAATGAAGTGAAGGGCGACTACTCCGGCAAGCCTGACGACCGCTGGATCTTCTCCACCACGAACCCGTTTTTCCAGTGGAACGCCATCGCAGCGCTGGCTGCGTCGGCCGATGTGCTGAAAGGCTGGGACGACGCGTTAGCGAAAGACTGCCTCGACACGGCGATCAAGGGATGGAATGACGAAAAGGCTCACCCAACGCCTAGGGCCGGCCGCGCCTTCGGCGCAGAGGCTCCGGATGGGGCTCTTGAAGGTGGCGTGCTGGCCGCGTCTCAGGGTGGGGTGTCTGGCGCTCCGGCCAGTCGTAACAGACCGGGCACTCCGGCAAGTTCTGGCACGGCTAGCGCACCAGCTGCTCCTCCAGCCGGCTTCGGCCGCGGCGGCTTTGGCGTCGGACTGGACTGGGCTGCGGCTCTGGAATTGACCATTGCCACAAATGGCTCCGAGCCTTACAAGTCCCGCCTGAATGAGTTGTTCCCGCAGATGATCACTCCGCAGCAGATGGAGTTTCGCGGTTGGACGGCAATCCGAGCATTGCCTTATCTGGACGCGGGTGCGAAAGATCAAATGAGGGAAGCGGTAAAGACTTACATGGCGAGTGTGGACAAGCAGTTGGACGCCACCCCGTTCGGCGTGCCACCGAGCCTGCGCACCTGGGGCGGATCGGGCGCCGTGGTTGACATGGCCATCCGAATGTACTTTCTGCACAAAGCGTTTCCGGATCTTGTGGGTCCCGAATATACACTTCGCGCCGTCAATTACATTCTCGGCACGCACCCGGTATCCAGCACTTCGTATGTAGCTGGCGTGGGTACGGTCTCGAAGACGAAGACGTACAGCAACAACCGTGCTGACAACGCCTATATTCCGGGCGCCGTGATTCCGGGATACATCATCATCAAGCCGGATTTTCCGGAGTGCATCGACGACTTCGGATTTCTCTGGTTCGAGGATGAAGCCGTAGTGGCCGGGTCGGCAAGCTGGGTTGTCGCCGGCAACGCTGCGGACGCGATCACTAAGGAATTGAAGTAGGGAGCAAAACTAGAAGCGCACAGCGCCTCTGAGTGGACAGTGCGCTTCTAGTATTAGAGAAACCCATTGCGGCGCGGCCTTCAATCGCATTTGAGAGATGGCCGACATGCAGGGCGGATTCCGGTCGCATGGATGCGCAAGTTGTCGCGGGTCGTTTCACGTGCGCCAAAGCCATATGGTCCCGCTCGAAGGAAACATTGATAGCTAACGATAAATGGGATGAGCAGGTCCTCCGAAGGAGGAGCAGACTGTTCCCATGAAGAAGCCATCGCAGCACCTCATCGCTGAAGTTCCACGCATGCAAGCCAAGGTTGAGATCACGATTGGCATCGACCTTGGCGATATCTGGAGCCATTACTGCACCCTCAACCAGGACGGAGGAGTGGTCGACCGTGGCCGCTTCAGGACCACCCCGAAGGCGATCGAGAAGTGGTTCACCGACGTGGCTCCAGCGCGGGTCGCGATGGAGCCCGGGGCACACTCGATCTGGATCTGCGCACAGCTGCAGGAACTAGGACACGAAGTCATCGTGGCGAACGTCCGCGAGTTGCGGGCGATCTCGCACAGCGACCGGAAGAGCGATCAGGTCGATGCTGAGAAGCTGGCGCGTTATGCTCGACTTGATCCGAACATCCTCCGGCCTATTGCCCACCGCACCGTCCAGCAGCAAGAGGCTCTCACTCTGGTTCGTTCGCGAGCTCTGCTGGTGCGACTGCGTACCGCTGCGGTGAACGCCGTTCGTGGTCTGACGAAGTCCTGCGGCTATCGTATGCCGACCTCCGCCACAACCTGCTTTGCTCAGCGCAGCCTCGCCGTTATGCCGCCTGGATTGGCACAGGCGCTCGGCCCGGTGCTCCAGCAGATCGCGGACATGACGCTGAAGATCAAGCAGTACGATCGGCAGATCCAGCAACTCGGCCAGACCGAGTATCCGGAGACGCAAGCTCTGCTGAAGGTTCACGGCGTCGGCCACCTCACCGCCCTGACTTTCGTGCTGACGCTCGGCAGCAAGGAACGGTTTGGGCGAAGCCGTGATGTCGGTTGCTATCTTGGCCTACGACCTCGTCGAAGTCAGTCCGGAGACCATGATCCTCAACTTGGCATCACCCATACCGGTAACGCATACCTCCGAAGTCTGCTGATCGAGTGCTCCAACCACATCCTCCGACCGCACGGACGAGATTCTGCGCTTCGACAGTGGGGTCTGCACTTAGCTGCTCGAGGTGGCAAGCAGGCCAAGAGCAAGGCCGTCGTTGCCGTCGCGCGCAAGTTGGCCGTGTTGCTTCATCATCTCTGGAGCACCCAAGAGCCGTACATGCCGTTCTACGAACAAGCAGCCTGAGAGATCAACATGTTTACCCGTTGCGACGACACCGTGTTCCGATGACTGCGAGCCGACTTCGGCCTTCGAGGCCGACCGATAAATGGCAGCATCGACTCTCCTCTCGAACCCCAACCGGCACCGAGCTTGCATCAAGACAGCTCATCCAGAGTGCGAATAGAAACACGGTGGAGAGCAACGAAAGCAAGAGCAACAACAAATGCAAAAGACCTATGAAGGAAAAAGCAAAGAACAAACCTTGACACCAGTGACCTGCTCATAGAAAGTCGGCTTATCGTCAGAAATTGCGATCGCCCGATCCCACGTCAGCTCTGAGCCAAATGAGGTCATGCACAAGTATTCAATTTCAAGCGTCTCAATTCGCCTTTCTAACCGCTTGATCGTGGCCTCATATTGTACCACCGTTTCTCGGATAATATTTACTTCTTTGTTCAGTGGCGCGATCAGTCGGTCACGCTCTCGGTTGCAGTGTGCCGCACGCGGGCGAATCCATGCCCCAGATGAAGCCACCGCAGAATCCGCATGGGTAGATAGCCATGTCGCTCTTATCTAACTGTATTGCGTGATGCAGGGCAGTGAGATAGTTCTCATGTCTGGACTTTCTCCGGCATTGACGATCGTATTTTTCCCTACCCATGGCCGTAGACTCTTTATCGAGCTTCTAATCCGCCGCCTGTTTTTTAAGGCATAGGTTTTGTTACGGCCGGATCGAGAGATTCGGCCGTTGATGTTGTTGGGTTTATTCGACGGGTTTTGAGACCCCTTTTGGTACGGCCTTTTTTCTCTGTCGCAGATCCTCGTTGAGGCCGAGTATGAGGCCGATGAGCAGGACTGGGATAAGGACGATGATGAACAGTATTGTCGCAACAGCGGTGAGGACTGCTCCGACCAGTACGACTACGAGTGCCACGATCCCGGCGACAAGGATGAAGATTATGCCGAGGGGAAGGGCGATCCATGCAGATGTGGCGCTGGGCCGAGTGGGAGTAGTGTCCCCGGTAGTGGGCAGATAGTTTCGTTCATTCACAGTGTGGCCTCATGCGCGGCGGACGAAGCTGCTTCATATTTAAGGATGCGGCAGACGGGGTGCGTGAGATGCGATGTGTCTCTGCGATCTGTCCGAGGCTCTGTCCGCGATTGCGGTCCCGCAGGATAGCGGGACGGTCGAGTGTAAGCGGCTTTCGCCCGATGTGACGGCCTTCAGGCTTGGCTCGCCGCATGCCAGCACGAACCCGCTCGACGATCAGGCTGCGCTCCAGTTCAGCGATCGCTCCGATGATAACAACGATAGCTCGCCCCAGCGGTCCGCCAGTGTCGATCTGCTCGCGGAAGCTGACGAACTCGATGTTTAGCCGGTTGAGATCGTCGAGTACATCGAGGAAGAATGGGACCTATTGGTCTCAGCCGTAAGCCATGAAGATTCCGCAACACTAATAGATACGTCATTGGGGCTCTGGATCGCATGTCAGAGAAGAAGCGAGGGACGCCAGTCGACAGACAGAATTCTATACGTCACCGACAAGCAGAGGGTCTCGTCCAGAGGGGTGGAAAAGACGGGGTTATCCGAGACCGAAATTAAGGAAGCGGAGGAGAAGTACAAAGCTACTCTTCCTGAACAGCCAAGATCTGGCAAACCGCTTAATTTTCCCGATCGGATATATCGTTCTGAAAGAAAGCGCCCATTGCTAATCGTTCACCTATTGGCGATTGGTAAGGAAGACAGCGATCTTAGTAAGGCTGAGCCGGTAGTTGCATGGAGCATCAGCTTTCCATCTACGAAAACCGCAGAACACCTTGTGGAATACGTCGTAAACGAGACTTGGTTGCGGGAGAATTATCGCGACGATTCCGATGAGGAGGAGCTCGATGCAGACTCTCAGTGACCCTTGGCGAGACTTAATAGCGCCAGGAAGTACGGGATCACTAAGCGCTCGCCGCGTTGGGCGATCCCATGGAATTTCTTCTGGGCAAGGGGCTACGACAAACGCTGCATGCTGGTCCTGCAACACTCGACTGACCTTCCGATAAAGCATCCACTTCCCCAACTCAAGGGGATCGATTGTAGTGTTACCGTCGATCAGTCCAATGGAGCGCCGGGCCTCAACAAACGACGCTCACGGCTTCGATTTACAAACAGCCCAACACCCCTCGTCGTACCCCTTGCTGAAACCGGACGTGCTGCCAGCACGACAACCACGCTGAAGACTTCCCCAACGAGCGCCAACTACGGTGCCGGTGTGCTCTTGACGGCAACGGTCGTGTCAGGCGAGAAGCCGGTCACTCAGGGTGCTGTCAGTTTCTTAAATGGGAGCACGTTGATTGGCTCAGGAACCTTAGGAAATGATGGCTCGGCGGCAATCACGACCACAACCCTGCCGATTGGAGCAGATTCGCTCACGGCCTCGTACGCGGCCGGCGCAGCGTTCGCAGCCTCTTCTTCCACTCCGATAATTGTCACGATTATTCCGGCGCCCATTCCGGACTTCGCAATCGCAACTGCGCCATTAGTCTTAACTGTTTCGGGTGGGCAGACCGCGACGACAACGATTACCGTTACACCCAGCAATGGTTTCAATGAGGCACTCAACCTGAGCTGTGCCGGGTTGCCTCCAGGAGCCTCCTGCAGCTTCGCTACGCCGGTGGTGCAGACCGATGGAACTTCATCGATCGTAACGTCAATCAGCACGCAAAAGTTAACCGCAGCCCGGATGCCGAACTCGCTGTTCTCATCACCGTTTTTCGCTGTTCTTCCGCTCGTTAGCATCGTCTTATATCGGCGCAGAAAGCGGCTCACGACCAGGATCTATTTGGCTTTCATGACTCTGCTTCTGTTGGTCTGGTCCAGTGCGCTCACAGGCTGCGGAGGAGGCGGTGGCTCTCAAACGCCAAATCCAACGCCAACGCCAATTACCTCAACCGTGACTATCACGGCGCAGACGCAGGGTGGGTTAAGTCACGCAATCCAGCTGACGCTCACAGTCAACTAGAGAGGAATTCACCGGGGACTGGGCCTATTTGATTCAGTCATGATGGTCATCGGCGTTATGATTGGTCAGGCATTTTTATTGTGTCGGCCGAGATGTCGCGCCAGATTGGCAGCGCAGGAGTATATCTATCTGCGAGAAGCGTTCTCTCCGCCGTTGGGGTTTCTCTACGGCTGGACGTTTTGGACGGTGATTCAGACGGGACCATTTCTGCGGTGGCCATTGCTTTTTCGCGATTCGCCGGCGTCCCGTTCCCTTCGATATCCGAGTCGCAGTACCTGATCGGACCTATTCATCTCTCAGTTCACTGTTATCGACGGCGCAGGCGCTTGCCATTGCGGTGATCGCTCTCCTGACACTAGCCAACAGCCGCGGCCTGGAATATGGCAAGGTCGTGCAGAACACCTTCACGCGGAGCGTCCCTACCGGACATGGGGTTACCCGCTTGTGGCAGCGTTCTATATTCTGGGAGCTTCTATCATCCTTGTAGTTCTATTCCTCGATCGTCCCACGACAACCTGGCCCGGCCTCTGCATCGTAGCTCTCGGCGTGTCGGTATACTTCCTCGTTCGTGCGCGTAAGAAAAAGAATGGAGATCCGGCCAGCCCTTAAGGTCATCTCCTACCCTTACTATTGAGCAGGAAACACCGTGCTCCGCACTAAAGGTTGATTGCGCAGCGCCTCCGTCACAATCGCACGCATCTCTTCCAGTTCCACGCCGGTTACCTGCAGCCGAGGGGGACGCACGCGCGAATTGCCGGTCCCAGTCTCCTGTTGCACCTGGTGGATGAGCTGAACGAACTTCGGCACCGTATCCATTCGCAGTAACGGCAGAAACCAACGGTACAGTGCAAAGGCTTCCTCCCGCTTTCCCGAGATGGCCCAGTTGAACAGCGTCACTGATTCGGCAGGAAAGGCATTCACCAATCCGGCCACCCAACCCACAGCACCAGCGGCGACGCCTTCTACAACGGCATCATCGACACCCACAAAGACTTGAAGCCGGTCTGCTGTCAGAGCGCGAATGGCCGTAACGCGGCGCACATCGGTACTGGATCTCCTTTACCGCCACGAAATTCTCGAACTCCTGGGCCAACTCGGTGATCTGCGCAGGTAGAAAGTCCGTCCCGTAGGCAACGGGATTGTTGTAGAGCATGCACGAGAGCGGGGTGGCGCGAAATACCGCGGTCAAGTGTGCCTTCATCTCCTGCCAATCCCCGCAATACACGTAGGGCGGGAGGACCATAAGGCCCGAGCATCCAGCCTGCTCTGCCGCTTTGGCCAGCGCGACAGCCTCGTCGGTCGAGAGAGCAGAGATTGCAGCGACCACGGGAGCACGATCGCCGGCCGTTGCAGTCATGTTGTGCAGAATCGCTTCCTTCTCTGCAAAAGTGAGCGTCGCGGCTTGCCCGAGAGAGCCGAGGGAAATAATGCCGGTGCAGCCGTTGTCGAGCAGCCATTGGCAGTGTCGAGTCATAAACGCAGCATCGACCTTAAGACGCTCGTCCAAACAAGTTGTCATTGCAGGCATTACGCCGTACCACTTCATGATGTCTCCTTCGAGTTGCCAACATACTTAGCTGCGGGGGTGAGATTATCGTGGGGGCTGCTGTACTCGTGTGGCATAGCCAGGCTGGATACCATCGCAGGAAAAACCGGCGGCCGTGCGTTAGATTCGGCAAAAGCCGAACTCCAACCAAAGAGAAACTTGGTTGCGGCGCAGCAGATGCGTCCCTGGCAGGGACCCATTCCGCAGCGGGTCTGCAGTTTAGCGTCGCGCCAGCACGCGTGCTCGCGCAAAGCACCATACGAAACGTCCTCGCAGCGGCAGACGAAGGTTGATTCGCTCGATAACTTCTTGAGTCGTGGATCCAGAGCGAAGGTATCCCTCAATGCATAAACAAATCCGAGTCGCCGCTTTCGGCGCTTGGCCAATTTCTTCGCTTCTACGATTCTGTCGGCGGCCGCGAGCCCGGCAATCTGCCCCTCGAGCAAGGCCAGGTCTACCCCGCCGATTCCTGTCGGCTCGCCCGCGCAGAACACATCTGCGGCCGACGTTCGCTGGAGGTCGTCGGTGGCGACCAAGCCATCTTTGATGCGGCAACCCAGCAGTGCTGCCATTTCCAAATTCGGTACCAAATGAAATCCGCATGCCAGATAGTCGCAGGCCACTTCCCAGTTTTTCCCGTCCCGCTGGAGAGTTACCGATTCAAGCTTCTCCGTGCCATTCGCCGCAATCGGCCAGCAACTGCTATGGAACTGCGCGCCCCGCGTTGCCTTGAAGTAGGAAACCCCCTGTAGCATCTTGGCGGGTTCGCTCAACAGATGTGCCGCAAAGGGAACGAATCGATGCAGAGGGGCCTGCTCGCAAATGGCAACGATCTTCGCGCCACGGCGTGACAGATGTGCAGCAACCGCGAGCAACAATGGACCCGTTCCGGCAACGACTACGCGCTTCTCGGCAATCGGCAGTCCACCTCTAACCATCGCGTCCAGGGCGCCAGCACCCATCACATTGGGCAACGTCCATCCCGGAAACGGCAGAAAGAGCTCGCGCGCGCCGGTTGCAAGAACGAGTTGTCCGTAGCGTAATTCGCGGCAATCCTGATTGCATTCTGCGCGCAGCGTGCCACGCTCTGGATGATCAAAGACTCGCCAGCCTTGGAGTCGAACCACTGGTGCGGTTTCGAGTCTCGCGAACCATTTACGAACTCCCATTCCATGCGAAGTCTCGCCTCGCCAGATCTGCCCGCCCGGTGCCGGATTATCGTCTACCAGAGCGACCCGCTTCCCCGATGAAGACGCCATGATCGCAGCTGCGATGCCCGCAGGCCCTGCGCCGACCACCATGATGTCGAAATGCTCGCTCATGATGTGACCACCTCCATACCCTGAGCACAATTGATCTGGCATGTCCGCAGATGCGGTATTCCGTTGATCGTAGCGCGGCATTCGAAGCAAATTCCCATCCCGCACAGGGGCCCGCGGGGTTCGCCGGTCACCGATCGGCGTGTATGCGCTCCGGTCGTGAGGATCGCGACCGCAACCGTTGTTCCGGAGGTCACGGTCACGGGAACTCCGTTCACCTTCAGCACGAGGGAACGGGCCTGCTCAGACATGGGATACATTCCTCGCAAACCGCGCCGGTAGATATGGCTCAATAGGAATCTTGGTCGCAATGCCTTGCAGTTGGTCTGCCAACAGGGATGCGGTTCCAAGCGACGTCGTGATGCCCAATCCCTCATGACCCGTTGCCAGAAACAGTGATTCATCCTCCGCGCTAGGCCCGATCAGCGGAAGTTTATCTGGGGTGGCCGCCCGGAATCCGGTCCAGACGCGAATCGCGGAGAGCGCACCGATCTCCGGCATATACCACTGCGCGCGTTCGATCATGGTGGCCAGGATTTTGGCATCTACCGAGGGATCCTCTGCGTTGTACTGTCGTGAAGAGCCTATTAGGACTTGCCCGGTTCTGCGCGGCTGCACGTTGAACGCGACTGAATCGGAGGCAACCGAGTGAGCGCTTTTGAGGTATCCGAGTTCTACCAACTGATGGCGTACAAAACCTGGGTAGCGATCCGTGATCACCAGGTGTCCTTTGCGCTTTTTTATCGGCAGTCCCGAACGAAGTACCCCCGCGTCCGCGCCGCCGGCGATCACGATGTGCGCAGCGCGAAGCTCGGTTCCGTCGTCAAGGCGCACTTTGCCCGCCTGTGCCGACAATGCTTTTCGCGAATACAGTCGCGCCCCCAGGCGTAGCGCCTCCCCGAGCAGATAGGCAGCCGCACATGGCGGATAGAGCACGGCGTCCGATGGGACGAGGAGCGCTCCCGCAAGGGGCCGGCGTAAATGCGGCTCGGCTTCAGCGAGCATCTGGCTGTCCAGTATTTCGGTAGAAATACCGACAGAAGCATACTGGGCGCTCTTGCGTCGCACCTCGTGCATCTCTTCCTCGTCGCCTGCGACCCAGAGCGTTCCGCACGCCTCGTATTCGATGTTGGTCGGAAGGCGAGCGGAGAGGCTCTTCCAAAGCGTCTGCGAATAATGGGTGAGAGCCATCTGCGCTGGCGAATCATCCATAACGACGATGTGGCCCATGCCTGCTGCCGTGGCTCCGCTGCCGATACCCTTACCTTCGACCACTGCCGTGCGCAGCCCGCGGTTTGCGCACTCCAGCGCGCAGGCTGAGCCCACAATGCCCGCGCCGATGATGACTACGTCCCAGAGGTCGCTCATACGCGAATGCCCGCCATGAACGGATCACCGGGACTCAAAATGAGCCGGCTCTCGGCAGTGATAAACGCGGTGCCGGTAATGCTGGGGATAAGTTCGCCCTCACGTAGTTGATAAGACCCCTCAAACACCGTGCCGAGAATGCCTGCCTGTCGCCAAATGTTGCCCGGAGCAAGCTTGCTTTCGGCTGCCAGGCACGCCAGCTTCGCGCTGGTTCCAGTTCCACATGGAGAACGGTCATAGGCCTTGCCGGGGCACAGGACAAAATTCTGACTATCTACGCCAGGCGCCCGTGAGGTCACAGACAGTTCGATGTGGTCGATCTCCTCTCCTCTTGCGCCAGAGATTCCACCTTCCCGCAGCGCATCGCGCACAGCCCACGCGAACTCGGTTAGCTGCTCCACATTGTCGAGATCCAAACGCAGCGGAGGATCTTCCACGAGGAAAAACCAATTGCCTCCCCAGGCAATGTCTCCATTGATTGCTCCGAAATTCTTGACAGTGACGGATACTGCAGCCCGGTGACGGTAACTCGCAACATTTTCAACCGTCACGCTGCGGTCAGCCCGGAGCGTTGCGCGGACGATGCCGACGGGTGTCTCGATGCGGTGTTCTCCTGTACTGATTCGACCAAGATGGGCCAGTGTCGCTACCACCCCGATCGTGCCGTGACCGCACATGCCGAGGTAACCGACATTGTTAAAAAAGATGACTCCCGTGACGCAGCTTCCGTCTACCGGCTGGCAGAGCAGTGCCCCGACCAGCACCTCCGAGCCCCGCGGCTCATTAACCACCGCGGACCGGAAGTCGTCATTTTCCGTGGCGAAACGTCGCAAGCGCTGGGCCAGCGTATCGTCGCCCAAATCCGGACCCCCGGAAACGACCACCCGCGTCGGCTCACCGGCCGTATGCGAATCGACAACGTGAATGGGCGAGGAGGCCATACAGGCGAAAGACATGCGAAGAATTCTATCTGAAGGGAGGAGTCTTGATTTCACACAGTCCGCGCGAATACCGGTTTTGCAGAGATTGAACCTGATGATTCTCCGAGGGCTCTTGTCCAATCAGGATCGCGTTGCTAAATCGCCGAATCGCTTAGTGAGAAGTGCAATCCATAGGGTCTCCAAACTCATAAGGAGGGCCAGTGCGCGCGACAGATGAAGAATACGCAGGTGGTCACGCTGGGCCCGGAGCTGGGAACACCGGATCGAGCCGGGGATGGTTCGTAGCCGAGGATTCGAAGGTATCAACACATCTGGTAAGCGTTCTACGTGTCGAAAAGGGTATGCCGCCTTCTTTTTCGCGACTGCTCTTTGTAATTTCGTGTACACTTACGCCGATTCGCGGAATCATTTTCCCCTTCGGATAGCAGAGCTGTAGTCGAGTGAACTGCCGGTATCGCAGATCGCTCGCACGATCCAGCGGGGACTGGAACTCCTGTTCTGGTTATTTATCTCTTCTTTCATTTCACTTCGGTTCATAGCGGCTTTTTTGCCACCCCCGCGTTGCCGTGCATTACTCGACCTATACCTGGATCGAGCAGGTTCGGCGCACGCTTTCATGACCGCACTCAGTGAACGACAGGAGAAACCGTATGTACGCCATCGCGAAAGGTTCCCCAATCACGTTGCCGGGGCTGTGTCTGGTCCTGGCATGCTTCTACATGCCGCTCAGCCATGCCCAGACAGCTCAGAGCATAAAGGAGATGCCCTCAGTGGCGTCGGCAGGGGCGCCGCAGTCGGCCATTGGCCTCAGTTCTCCCACCATTTCCCTGGCCTCTGCGCCGAGACCCCGAGGTGAAATCCTTGCCCGTCGAGTCGGCGACTCCACGTTTGAACACGCCCCCGCTAATTACCATGTGTTCGCCGCGGCGAACATGGGAGAAGACGCCGGAGTAGAAGCGCTCGTGCTGAACTTTGCCGCCGGGACCAAGCTCACCCGGATCCAGTCGAAGAACCAGGATTTCGTCGTCGAGGCTGGTGGCACCTGCCACGAGGGCAACGTCTACACTCGTGGCGACAGTTGCACCCTTCTTGTCCGCTTCAACCCGCAGGGCCCCGGCCACAGGCTGGGCTTTGTTACGGTCACCCATTCGGCCGAGGCCACGCCCATGAGCTTTGGTCTGACGGGGAACGGCTATGCTCCGGTTGTCAGCTTTACTCCTTCCCAGATCACCACGGTTGCATCCTCCGTCTCTTCCGGCACCGGCACTATCAACGGGGCGACGAGGATGGCTATAGACGGCGGAGACGTTCTCTACATTGCCGACACCGGAAATAGCAAGGTCAAGGAGATGGATTCCTCTGGCGTCCTCGTCAACGACATTTCCTCGCCTATTGCCACTCCGGCATCCATTGCTGCTGACAGCTTTGGCATCCTGTACACGACCAACACTCCAGGCAGCACCTATTACTTCAGCGTGTATTACCCATGGGGATCGCAGACCGCGTACGGATATGCATACGCGCCCGGAGGTTGCACGCCGAGCACTCCCTGCCCATTTTCGACCGTCGGCATGTCTCACCCGTTCAACATGAGCATGGATGCGTACGACGACTTATTTTTCGAGGAGGCGACCAAGGGCGCAGCAGAGATGCCGGCTTCAAGCATTTCAGGCGGCTCCGGCTCCTTCAACCTGTGGTATCTCAGTGACCAATTTGCCTACAACACTTCACCGCCGGGCTCCTTTTCCGTTGACGCCAATGGCAACCTCTATACCAAATACAGCTACAGCACCACGGTCTGTTATTTGCTTGAAGAGCCGCTATACAACGCAGAGTACTCACCCACTGCCAATCGCGTGGCAGGCGGCGTGTCGTGCGGGTTCACTGGAGACGGCGGCCTGGCGCGCAGCGCCGAAATCAGCGCCGCTATCGGGCAGATTGCGTTCGATACCGCAGGCAACCTCTACTTTGCCGATGCGGGTAATCAGCGCATCCGCCGGATCGATGCAGTTACCGGCATCATCAACACCATTGCTGGGACAGGCACAGCCGGCTACACCGGCGACGGCAGCGCTGCAACCAGCGCGACCCTCAGCAACCCAACCGGAGTGGCTGTCGATTCCCAGGGGCAGGTTTACATTCTGAGCAATGCGCCTACCGCCGGACCGACACAGGTTCTCCGCAAGGTGGGCAACAAAGGTTACTGGCACTTTGGTTCTGTTCTGAAGGGAACGACCACGGCGGCCAAGGTGTTCACCGTCGCCAACACGGGGAACGATAGCCTGGTGCTCTCTGCTAACGCATCGATCACGGGCGCGAATCTCTCCGACTTTTCTATCGATCCCTCAACCACCAACTGTGTTCTCACAGCCGGCGTCACCATGTTGGCGGGCCATAGTTGCAAAGTCGGCGTCGTGTTCAAGCCTACGGCGGGGGGCGCACGTACAGCCAACTTGGTGCTTCATGACAATTCCATAAACGGTTCCAATACTATCCTCCTGAACGGAACGGGAACACTGCCAGCTCCGGTCTTCACCATTACCTCGCCTGCTAATGGAACGTCCTTCAAAACAGGGACAGCCATTACCTTCAGTGTGAGCGTCACGTCGACGTCCAGTACTCATCCCACGGGAACGGTTCAATTCCTGGTGGACAATGTGAACCACGGTGGCCCTGTCACTCTATCGGCAACGGGAACGGCGTCAACCAGCGTGACCGGTCTGAGCATCGCGACCCACTCGTTATCCGCAAAATACAATGGCGACGCGAACTACGCGCCTGCCGGTCCCATTAGTGTCTCGAGTGTTGTAACAGCGGTGGCGAAGGTCCCTCCAGTGGTCACGCTATCGGTTGCCGCGCGGCCGGCGAACGCCTGTTCCATATCGCAATTTGCCGTAACCGTCTCCAGCAACTCCGGCCCGGTCCCCACCGGTGCGGTGCATTTGCTCGACGGAGGCAGTGTGCAGGCTGCAGGCTCACTGTCCAACGGCAAGGCGATGTTGTCATCGAGCTGGCTGCGCCCCGGCTTGCACAGACTGACAGCAAGCTATGCGGGAGATGGACTGCATCCTCCGGCAATTTCATCGGCTCTCGTTGAACAGGTTTCGCTGCTCGGCGCTTGTACGGGTCCGAAAACGCAACAGTGACGAGCACGTCCACATTGGAAGAGGACGGTGGGCGCGGCTGTTCAACAGCTGACCTTTTCCAAAACCAGGAAAAGCCCTCGGCTAATCCGCCGAGGGCTTTTAGTGCTATCGCATACGGTGGACAGGATCTGTCGTTCGATCGAAATCGGAACAGAGCCAGTTGGTCTAGCCGAAATCATTGAAGGTCCTGTCATCCAGGCGTTGTATTCCTCGTGACAAACCGGGCGTAGCGGGCAATCAATCAATAAACTCAGGGTTAATGCCGTCTCCTTTATCTCGGGGCGAGGTCGCCGAACCAATAGGCCGCCGTTACTCCGCCATCCATGAGAAAGTCGCTGCCGGTGATAAACGCACCGTCAGGCCCCATGAGGAGTGCTCCAACAGTCCCTACCTCGTCCGGAGTGCCGGCTCGTCCCGCCGCGGATACTTCGAGCATTCGCCGATAGCCCGGGCCGCGTGGCCCTTTTAGTTCGTCATTCGCGAGCGGAGTGATAATGATGCCGGGGCTGATCGTGTTTACGCGCGCGCCGCGCTTTCCCCAGCGGACTGCCTCGGCCATCACGCGCAAAGAGTTTCCGCGCTTCGAAATCTGGTACGCGTGAAGGGAATCCTTTATCTGATCGGGTTGAAGCATCGGAAGTTTGAGTAACTCTTCGACCGGGGTCGTCGCGAGAGCGGAGTTCTGTTCGGTTGAGAGAGGGGCAGGCGGTGGCCGGATTGGGATGCGATCACGATGCCAGAGCCTCCGCGAGCTATCACGTTGCCAAACTCTTCCAACACGAGCGCGGTTCCGTGGAGATCGACCTTGAGGATCGTTTCCGGAGAGGCTTGAGAAGGTGAAACGCCTGCCGCATGGATGACTCCGGCGACTTCGCCGAGCTGCGTCGCCGCCTGAACGAGAGCATGAACGGACGTGCGTGATGAAACATCGACCGTCGCAGTTGTGACGTTGAAACCGGCATCGATTAGTGTCTTCGCAGCCGCATCGGCGTTCTCCTGTCGTATATCCGCCAATACGACGTGTTTGCCCGCACTGACGCGTCGCACAATCGCCTGTCCGATCGATCCCGCTCCAATCACCACGATCACGTTTGTCATTCTGATCCTCACTCCGTCACTTTCGCAGCGCTGCATTCGAGGTAAGGCTGCCGCTCAAAACCTCTGTGATCTGGCGTCGTGCAATGACGCCATCGCTGGAGTTGCCGGCCTGGCGCGTGTCACCCTGCAGAAAGACAAGCTGGTGTTCGTCGGCCTTGTTGTAGTCGAACCAGCCGGGCCGTACGATGGTGTACGGCAAGCCGCTGGAGCGCACAAGCCGCTCCGCCCTGCGCTTCCAGTCATGAGACTCTGTGCTCACGTTATAGGAACCTGTTCGGTTGGTGACGCCGATAGCGGTCATGAGCGCGATCCGCGCTGACTGTGGACCGAGTGCCGTGAGGATATTTCGAACGCCACCGTAATCCACATTCTCAGATCCCACTTTTCCGGCACCATCAGAACCATGCGTGAATACGATGGCGTCAATGCCTTCGAGCGCAGGTGCAAGGGTGCTAGGGCGAGTAAGATCACCAATAGCTATCTCTGTTTCTTGGGGAAGGCTCCGTGCCTTTTCAGGGCTGCGCACCAAAGCGCGAACCGAATGGCCTTGCCGCAGGGCTTCTTCGACAACCAGGCTGCCAATGCTTCCGGTGGCACCCACCGCCAGAACCGTCATTCCTGTGTTGGTCATGAAGTCTCCTTGATGCACGATTCGCTAGCGGCCAACGCGATTCTGCAGTTGTGCTGGGTAACGCGCGCCCTGCACTTCGATTCCAGCCAAGGCTCCCTCGATGCTTTGCAGATCTTCGGGCGTCAGTGCTACGTCAGCGGCTCCGAGATTTTCTTCGAGGCGGTGCAAATTTGTGGTACCCGGAATTGGAACGATCCACGGCTTTTGCGCCAGGAGCCACGCCAGCGCAATCTGGGCCCGCGTCACCTTTTTCTGATCTGCGATTTTGCCAAGGACATCAACAACAGCTTGGTTCGCCTTTCGAGCCTCCTGAGTGAAGCGAGGAACTATGTTGCGGAAGTCGGTACTGTCGAAGGATGTGTTCTCGTTGATGGCCCCAGTGAGGAAGCCTTTGCCGAGTGGGCTGAAAGGAACAAAGCCGATTCCGAGTTCCTCAAGGGTGGGCAGGATTTCCTTTTCCGGCTCGCGCCACCACAGCGAATATTCGCTCTGCAATGCCGTGACAGGCTGAATAGCGTGCGCTTGCCGAATCGTCTGCGCACCCGCCTCAGACATGCCGAAGTGCTTTACCTTGCCCTCAGCAATCAGTTCCTTCACGGTGCCTGCCACGTCTTCGATCGGAACCTCGGGGTCAACGCGATGTTGGTAGAGCAGGTCAATCACATTGGTCTTCAGTCGCTTCAGTGCTGCTTCGGTCACGTTGCGGATGTTCTCGGGCTTGCTGTTCAACCCGAGGGCCGGTTTACCATCAATGAATCCGAACTTCGTGGCGATGACCACCTTGTCACGGACCGGAGCAAGTGCCTCCCCAACCAATTCTTCATTCAGGTAAGGGCCGTAAGCTTCGGCGGAGTCGAAAAAGGTGACACCATCTTCGAATGCCGTCCTGAGCAGTTTGATGGCTTGCTCCTTTTCGGTAGGCGGGCCATATCCGAAGCTCAAACCCATGCATCCAAAACCCAGCGCTGAAACCTCGAGGCCACTTTTTCCTAATGTGCGCTTTTGCATTTCTTCTCCTTTGGTCGGATCTTGCTTATCGGTTGACTCTGCGTTTCTGCGTCTATTTCGGAGCATGTCTGCCGAGATGAGGGAAGGGTTCTTACTCACTTTATCGGCAGCGCCCCAGAGGGCGAAAAGGAAGACAGCCTGCCTTCAAGATGGTTGATAGGGGCGTCACCATGACTCTACGTTAGGCTCTTGGCCAAATCGATGCCACGCGGAGGGCGCCAAAAAACATGCAGATCGCGCCAATTAAAAGCGGCGCCGATCGCAATAGCCGCGAACTGTTAGAGCGGAACTATTTAGAAATCAGATAGCAGAGAACGGACGATCCTCTGCATCGCCCGTCCAGCATAGGACGACGGAAAGTTCGTGAGCGGCATTGCTGAATCTTCAATCCCTGGGAAATTACACCAGTGTTTTTTGGTAAAGCGCGGTGAGTTCTGCCCATGCGCGTTCTGCTGCGGCCTCGTTGTAGGGTTCGCTTCCCTTGACGGTCCAACCGTGGTTGGCGCCCGTGTACACTTCGATTTTGGCTTGCAGCTTTGCCGCGGCAAAAGCCTCCTTGAGTTTGTCCTTGGCCGTGGGATCTCGTTTATCGTCGTTGTCGGCTATTGCACAGTAGACCTCCGCCTTCATCTTCGGAATGAGGAGATGTGGGCTGTCTGGCTTGTCTGTCACTAATCCGCCGCCGTGAAATGTGGCCGCAGCCCCAACGCGTGTGGGAACCGTGGCTGCCGTCCGGAAGGTCAAGGGACCGCCCATGCAATAGCCCTGTACTCCGATCCTGGCCTTCTTGTTCGTCTGCGGCTGCTTATCCAGATACGCGATCAGAAATTTGGCGTCGCTGATGTTCGCTTCCGCGGTCAACGCTGCCGCCAGCGGCATCACCTTGGCGCGGTCTTCGGGCTTCGAGAAGTCGAATGTTCCTTCGACAACGGGAGCCCTCTTACTGCGATAGAAGGGGTTGGGCACTAACACAACGTAACCCTGCGCGGCGAGGCGACGACCCATGTCGCGGAACACTGGCCTCAGACCGAGGATGTCAGTCCAGATTAGAACGGCCGGCCAAGTACCCTTTCCCGTGGGATAAAAGAGCGCGGAGTCGGCAACGCCGCTTTCCATGGGAACATCAACGTCCTTCTCAACAACCTGAGACTCAGCCTGCGCCCCTGAGGAGGCAAGCACGACGGTTGCAGCCGCACCCAGGCTAAAGGCCCGACGCGAAATGGATGGATCATAGGTGAGGCCTTGGTGGATCAGATCATCGCACATGTCAGTTCTCCGGTTAAGATAAGGGATCCTTCGTAGAGATCAGCCGGCGTGAACCCGGTGATTGATTCTAGACCAAGGCGACGCGGTCTCTCGTTTCAATTTCGCTGAAGGGGGCGAGGGCGATCTCTCGGGCGGACCCGCCTTGGGCGATGCTCCGCTTATCACGAGACCCTGCCGCCATGGTGAACTCTCGCTCAGGAGATCCTGAAGCGCGTGTTCGATTTGATAACGGAAGTGACCGCTGCGAGGACTAAAGATAGTGAAATCCGTTCGACTCTCATGGATGATGCTCGCCATACTTATGTTGGCAGCGCGGTTGCACGCCCGCGCTCAGACGACTGCGTTTTTGCCAGAGGTCGATGTGAATTACAAATTAAAGCCGGATTTGAGGCTGCTGTTTCAGGCCAAAGAGACGATCGAAGGCGGCGACCCTCCCACTGCGGAGTTAGGACCCAGCATCGAGTTTTATCTCAAACCATGGCTCAAGCTGAAGGACATAACTGAATTCGATTTGGATGACTCGAAGGGGAGGCCGCTTGTTTTCTCAATTGGTTATCGATATCTGCCCACCCCAGGCGAGCCTCCGAAGAATCGCTTGGAGCCTGTTCTTACGGCTAGTTTTCCGATGAAAGGAAGCCTGCTTCTCTCAGACAGAAACCGTGCCGACCTGGACTGGAAGAGCGGAGAACTTGAGTGGGAGTACCGCAATCGAGTGCAGTTTGAGCGCAACTTCGCAATCCGCTCCTACCATCTGTCTCCCTATGCCAGCGCTGAGTTTTTCTACAAGCGCGAGTATGCGAAATGGAGTGACACCGCGATCTACGCTGGATGCCTCCTTCCCATTGGCAGACATGTAGAAATCAATCCCTATTACGAGCATCAGAACAACACCAGCAAGGCACCCAATCAGCAACTGAACCAATTTGGCCTGGTGCTTAATCTCTATTTCTAAGTGCTCTCACCGAGCATGCTGAAATCCAGAGAAAGTCCTGGAGAATCAGATCTCTAGCCGTGGTCGGGAAAATGCGCATAACCTAGAGGACTAATCCAAATGGGTTAGACCGTAAAATGCGAAATAGTTTCCGCGATGTCTTGCAGCCAAGGGAATGGAGTTATAGTTAGTCGTTCTCTTACGGATACAGGCGAAGGTGTGTTGACTCGATTGGCATGAGCCACGTTTGCAATCCGCTGCCAGAAATTCCCATCACATTCCATCTGCCAGAAGAAAATCAAATGTTGATTACTATAACGCTAATAAGCGTGTAGTATACAGTCATCACCCTAGGAAAAGTGCGGCCCCAATCGTCAACAGCCGGTGGGTTCGCTATCGGCAGACCACGTCAAGGTGAACGCCCATCACCAGCCGGCGACGCATTCACGACAGCGTCGATACCCAGGTTGCTGTACTCAAATCCCATATTTCCCCCGAGGCCAATATGCATTTTATGAAGATATTAGCGGGTCTTGTAATCGCCACCTTGGCATCGCCAGGCATTCGAGTGTGCGCTCAGGCGCATGTGACAGAAAACCAAACCACCTACATTTACGTGGACGGAAAAGTTGGTTCAGATACAAACGCCGGAACACAATCGACGCCGCTCCGAACTATCCAAGCCGCCGTCAATAAGGCCAGCGCCAACAATATTAAGTCGATTGGCACCAAAGTCATTATCAATCCAGGGGTGTATCGAGAGTCGTTGAGTATCCAGTCTCACTATTCCCAGACAGGCGCAACGATGACTTTTCAAGCCGCTCAAACAGGAACCGCGGTCGTAGCTGGTTCAGACATCCTGACGAATTGGCATCAGAACGCGAGCAACCCAGCTATCTACGACAGTGACTGGCAATACAATTTTGGGAACTGCGCGACGCCCTACGGGTGGCCCACCAACTTCGCCCCTATTGTGCTGCGAAGTGAAATGGTTTTTGTAAATGGAACTCCTCTCACGCAAGTTATGTCGTTTGCCGACATGCGCGCGGGGACGTTTTTCGTCAGTGAGGCCAGTTCTATAATGCACGTCTGGCCAGGTCCGTCTGTGCCTAACATTAATTCGGCTGTTGTGGAGGCTGCAGTGCGGCCGCAGACGCTGAGTATGAATGGTCGCAGCAATGTAGTTTTCAGAGGTCTTGTGTTCCGGCATGCGGCAAACTGTATCAACACTGCTGGCGCTAACGTAAACAACAGCAGCAATGTGCTCTTCGACCAGGTTCAGGCTGTCTGGAATAATTGGGGTGGGCTTGGCATCAACTACAGCAGCCAGATAACTGTGCAGAGCTCGGTCGGCAGTCACAATGGAGGGGTAGGTCTTTCCGGTACGACCAATCGCAACGTCCTGTATAACTACAACGAAACTGACTACAACAACTGGCGCGGCGCTATGGGAGCGCTATATGACTGGGGCATGGGTGGCACCAAACTGATGCTCACTCACGGTGGGACAGTCACGAACCACTATTCCTATCGCAACCAGGCACAAGGCCTGTGGTTCGACACCGATAACAAGAACATCACCATCACGAATGCGACGCTGGCAGAGAATGTCCTGGCAAATCTCCAGTTGGAGGCAACAGAGGGTCCGCTGTCTATGACCAATAGCAAGTTATGCTCTGGAGGCGCGGGAGCGAACGTGCTAAACACGGACAACCTCACTCTGAAGAACAATACCTTCTACAGCAACGGGGGAACGAACAAATGGCAGGGTGAGTTTTTTCTCGGAGGCGCCTCCGGCGGTAAGCTGGTTTCGGATTGGGAGACGGGGCAGTGGTACAGCATCTACACCTCCAACACAACGATGAGCGGTAATACTTTTCAGGATGCTGCGTCGGGTCAATATGTGTTTGCAACTTATTTAGCTGGAAGTGACTGGTCGAGCTTTGCCGGTTCGCTCTCATCGAATCTGAATCACTGGTACGATCCAGCAACAGCGACGGCCTTCAAGGTTCCCAACGGAAAGATAGTTAATCTTGCCGGGTGGCAGGGCCAGACAGGTGAGGACCTCGCTTCTAACTGGACAGCTGCTTCCAGTCTGGCAAGCACCTGCTCTGTGCCTTCTCCCTCATTTACAGATTTCAGCGTAAACGCAGATAACCACAGTTATCAGATGGGTTCTAGCGGGGCAGTCATCACCCTGCGCGTAAATTCCTTCGGATACGGAACAGTTACGCTGAAAGCAGCGGATCTTCCAGCGGGTGTTTCGGCAAGCTTCTCCCGAGCTAGCCTGACCAGCGGAGTATCGGTTCTCACCCTGACCGCTTCAGCGTCCGCCGTGTATCAGACGGTCCCAATCACGGTCTTCGCCAATAGCGGAAGCCGAGTACACAGTGCGACGCTCATGGTTTCCGTTGTGCCCGGTACGGGTGGCGGCGGCGGTGGTGGTGGCGGAGGCGGTGGTGGTTGCTATATGTGCTATTGAGTTGGACATCAGCCATCTGGTGTTGACTGGGCGGCAAGGCACTGTGAACTAACAACTGTCACCGACAAAAAAGGCTCGCAGGATCGATCCTCTGCGAGCCGTTCCTTGTGGACTATTGTCATCGACGTTATTTCTCCTCAAGAGCCTTCAGGGCATCGTGAGCGTCAGGAAATCCTTGTTTGTCGGCTTTCTCATACCAGACGATAGCCTCGGCAGTATTCTTTGATGCTCCCAGACCCTGTTCGTATAAATACCCGACTTTGTACTGGGCCTCCGGGCGACCCTGTTTGGCCGCCTGCATGTACCATTGCAGAGCGGCGGTATAACTCTGCGACACGCCCTCGCCCTTTTCGTACATTTCGCCAATCCGGTACTGCGCCTCGGGACGCCCATGCTCCGCAGCCTTTTGAAACCATTTGGCGGATTGAGCGTAGTCCTGATTCACCCCGCGTCCCGTGTAATACAGTATCCCGAGTCGGTACTCTGCATCGCGATAGCCTTGGTTCGCTGCCATGAGGTACCATTTCGCGGCCTCAGTCGGATCCTGTGGGTTAATGCCGACGTCATACATTCCGCCAAGACGGTATTGACCATCCGCATATCCTTGATCGGCTGCCATCTTGAACCATTTCATCGCCTCGCGTGGATTACGGGGAGTGGCGAGTGCATACTGCATTCCTAGTTTCACTTGCGCAGCCGGATCGGTCGGAGCGGCCGTCTGCTGTTGCGGCCCAGCTGGTTCATTTGCGCCCGGGGCAGCTAGTGAAGTTAGTGGGACGATCAAAATCACGGTTAAGGCACGAAGCGATACCTTCATGATTTCCTCTCCTTAAATATTCTGCGACACAGATGTCGTCATGTGTACTTACGTTTCATTTGTCCCTCTTCACTGCTCGAAGTGCAGGATGGAAGGTTGAGATGCGCCCGTACTAATATCCAGCCCTACAAATTCAGAAGCACTGATTGTCCACAGTGCAATCGACTTGCCGGATGGCGCGGTTAGCACAATATTTCCGCGGCCATTGTTTGATAGGGCCGGGACAGCATAGGATCCCATAAGGGTTTGGTCGGCGAGCAAACTGGTGCCCAGGCTGATATCCTCCATCCCATCTACGGCACCATTTCCAAGAGTTCCATTGCTACCATCAAAATTGGTCTCGCCGGAATAGAGTGGTGTCGAAAACACGATGGGTTCACCGGTGCCCAGAAGGTAAGTGCCAAGAATGCTGGCGTTCGAGAATGGGCGTACCGCCGTCTGAGCCTTCATCTCTCCAACAGCTACAGCACCTGTCGACGCATCCATCAAGAATGCTCTGCCCGGTGCAATTGCGTACAAGTACCAGATCGTTGTCTCACCGGTCTGAGGATTGTTGAGATCGAGTGTTCCCCTCCCGTTGTTTTCCACGGCATAGGCACCGGTCAGTGTTCCGCCGGTGGTCACGTTGCCGCCGCTGTTTTGATCAAGCCCGGCGACTACCGTATCTACTCCATCGAACACGAATCTACCCACGGTATCTTCAGGAGCAAATCCAGTGGTACCGCTGATACTGAATACCGAAGAACCCAGGAACGACAAGGTTGTAAACGGTGAGCCCGATTGTTGCTCGGCAGGCCCGCTGAAAATAGGGTTGTTTGCGCTTAAAGGATCAATTGACACCAGCAGGAATTCTTTGGCGGACACGACGTAAAATGCGAAATCAAAAGTGCCACCGTCAAATCCAGGGATAGTCAACCGTGTAGTTCCGCGTCCTGATGAGCTTAGGGTGTAGCTGCCGTTAAATGTTGCAAACGTCGGTAAGACAGATCCACCTTCATTTACGTCGAGGCTGGCGCCGGAGATGAAGTTTACCCCATCGGGGAATATGACGCCGAGCGCCCCGACCCTTTGCCCGGACGAGTTCCTGCCAGTCAAGCACAGGGCGTATCCACCAGCTAACACCGACGAATCGAATGAAGTTTGATCCTGTCGTTCGATGACGCCGGAGCCTCGAATACCCGAATTATCAAACGCTATTAGCCTCCCCCTTGTGCCGAGGGAATTGAGAGCAAGCCGGTACGTATGCGTGCCCAGCGAGCTACTAAGTGTTAGCACGCCGCGGTTGTCGCCACCCATGGAATAGGTTCCGCTGATCGGAATGCCGGTCTTCGGCCCGCCGTGGCTGTTGACATCTTCAATTCCCGATATCAGCTTGCCTTTGCCGTCTGACGTGAGCGTCCCGCCGACTTGGTATACACCGTCTTTGTCAAAACCAGAGAAGAGGAACGCGTACTGTCCTGTCATCTTGGAGTCGTTGCTGGGAACTATGGTCGCAGTCGCTGTAGCGAAGCGCGTCGAATCCGCTTGCGAGGTTGCCTTGATCGTTATCCTGGGAGGATTGGGAACGCTCGCGGGTGCCACGAATTCGCCCGTGGAGTTGATCGTTCCGCAAGCGGTGCCCGAGCAGCCGGCGCCAGAGAGACTCCAGGACACGCCAGTGTTGGTCGTCCCAGTGACAGTGGCGCGAAACTGCAAGTGCTCATTCACCGCGAGAGTGGAAGTTGGAGGTGCAATTGAGACGACGATTGGCGCGAAGATGGTAACGGTTGAAGACCCCGAAGCCTGCGTGTCTGCGCTCGACGTCGCCGTCACGGTCGCTTGCGCAGGATTTGGAACTTTCGAAGGCGCAATATAGAGACCATTGGACATTACGGCGCCGCATGCTGCACCCACACATCCCTTTCCACTCACGGACCAAGTCACTGAAGTGTTCGACAGGCCAGAAACAGTAGCAGAGAATTGTTGCTGACCCTTTGTAACGACGCGCGCCGAGGTGGGCGTTACGCTGACGTTGACTGTCTGCGAGAGAGTAACTGTGGCGGTTGCGGATTGAGTCGGATTGCTAACAGAGGTTGCAGTAACGTTTATGAACGAAGGCACGGGAACCGTCGCGGGGGCCGTGTAGAGTCCCGCCGTCGTAATCGTGCCGCAAGTCGAACCTGCGCATCCGTACCCGCTCAGGCTCCACTTCACCGCGGTATTGGTGCTTCCAGTTACTGTGGCTTTGAACTGCTGCTTTGCACCCGTGTTGAGTGAAGCGCTGGTAGGGGAAATCGCGACCGATATCTTGCCGGGACCCTCGATGGTTACAGTAGCTGATGCGGAGACGGACGGATTAGCCAGCAGAGTGGCAGTTACGGCAACGATGGGAGGCGTCGGTGCCGAAGCTGGCGCAGTATACAATCCCGTCGAGCTTATTGAACCGCACGCAATTCCGCCACAGCCGCTGCCGGAAACACTCCAATTCACCACGCCGCTGCTGCTGCCATTTACCGTGGCGGTGAACTGCACTTGGCCGCCGACCTGAACTTTTGGCGAACTCGGCGAAACTGACAGTGATGGACCCTTGACGATCGTTACGCTTGCCACCGCTGATGCCGCAGGATCACCGACCGCGGTCGCCTTGATACTCACTGTGGCAAGATTCGGCAGGGTCGAGGGAGCCCGGTAAAGACCCGTCGCAGAGATGGTGCCGCACGCACTTCCCGAGCATCCTGAACCGGAGATAGACCACGTCACCGCCGTGTTGGTTGTTCCGGTTACGGTCGCTGAGAATTGTTGCAGTGCGCCTGTCGAGACATGCACGGAGGCAGGCGAGACACTCACCTTGACGGATTGCGCAGACTCTATCACAACCGTGGCGGAAGCAGACTTTGTAGGACTCGCGGTCGACCTCGCGGTTACAGTGGCGATCGATTGAGTTGGCACGGTAGCGGGTGCGGTGTATAACCCCGAAGAAGAGATCAATCCGCATGATCCAGACACGCAACCCGTACCAGAAACGCTCCAGGTGACGCCTTGGTTGCTGGTGCCAGTTACAGTCGCTTTGAACTGAACGGTACCCTTCACCGCCACCGTTGAATGACTGGGCGTGATGGAGACCCCTATCTGCGTCGTCTGCCCGAGATTAACCGTAGCCCTGCCCGACTGCGTGGAATCAAACAGAGAGGTCGCGGTGACAGTTACCGTGGAAGGATTGGGAGCGGTGATCGGTGCGGTGTACAGCCCGTCGTATGTAATGCTTCCGCAGGTTATACCGCTACAACCTGCGCCAAAGATGCTCCAGACGACGATGTTTCCGGAACTTCCGCTGACCGTTGCGCTGAATTGAACCTGGGCACCAGGTTTGACCTGCGCGGAACTTGGAGTGACCGTGACCGAGGCGGCCGCCAGACTAGTTGTAAACAGAATGGACAACATCACGACCAACTGCTCGAGTTTTGAACGAATCGTCATTGCCCGACCTCGCTCTTAGTAACGGACAACTCCAGCTTCGATGAACATCTTTCACCGGCCAGTATTCGAGGCGCCTACCGCCGACTGCGATAGTTGATGGGCAGGGTTCTGGCGGTTCTCCATGTTTAGTTGCTGATTGACCATGTCTCGCAGCACGTTGTAGTCAACTACTCCGCTGAAGAAATGCCCATTGACGAAGAAGCTGGGCGTGCCAGTCAGTCCAAGGCTCTTGGCTTCCTCAAGGTCCTGCTTAACTGCCGCGGTCTCCACTCCGTCATCGAGGCACTTATCGAAGCGCTCCGTGTCGAGATTTAGGACTTGTGCATGCTTCTTAAGGTCATCAACTTCTATCATCTTGCTGTAGAAGAGAACGTCGTGATACTCCCAAAACTTGTTCTGCTCACCGGCGCAGCGAGCAGCCTCTGCGGCCTTCTGAGATCCGTGATGCATAGGGAGCGGAAAGTCCTTGTAGACGACGGTCAGGTTATCGCCGAACGTTTTCTTTAGCTGCTGCACCTGGGGGTTTACCTTCTGGCAGTAGGGGCACTCATAGTCAGCAAACTCAATCATGACTACCGGTGCATTCAATGATCCGCGGGCATAAGCGTGCTCCGTACGCACGTCAGCCACTGGAGGCATCAGGCTGATGTTGATGTTCGCCTGCTTGCGAAGCGCATCGACATAGGCCATGCGGGCCTTGGCCTGGCGAAGTTCTCGGATATGCTGTAGCACCTCTCCGCGAATTGCCTCATACGAATCCTTGGTATCAAGGCCCTCGTAATAAACCTGCAACTGATCCTCTGTGGGATCCTTAACGTTCTTGTACACCTCTTTCTCCATAAACTGATCGAGAGGCATGTTCTTGCTTCGAGCCGCATCTGCCAGTAACTGATTGTCAATTAGGTCTTCCAGCACTTTGCGGCGCGAAAGGTAGTACTGATAGTCGGCCTGCAGGAGTTTGCCACCCTCCTGATGTTGCATGTCAGCCATCGTGAGGTCTTTGCCGGCGACAGTTGCAACCACTTCGGGCTTTTTGCCAAGATCCGTCTGAGCTTTCATCAAAGGGGTAATATTCACGAGCAACGCAATGGCAAGAAGAGTTGCGGTGTGCGCACGTTTCATTGGGGAAGCTCCTCCGTCGAGATCTTGTAGGTGAGTTGCGTGCGCCGGTAAGGCAGGTTCCCGGCGCACAAGACAATGCATTCCATCAAGATGTTCTTGTGACTGCAATTAGTCACCCGTGCCGCAAGAGCAAATGCCCTGTCCGCTTCCAAGAATATTCACGAACGCGCACTGTGCCTGCAGGTTAGCGAGTTCAGTGGCGCCGAGGGCGGAATCGGAGAATTCAGTTTCGGTAATCGGCCACGCCGCACCCACGGGGTTCTGAATATGCGTGCCCCATGCGCGAAGGTTGGGTATCGGCTTCACATTGGAGGTAGGATCGCACGGTGAGTTGTTTACATTCGCCGCGACGACCTTGATTACACCATTTCTCGAACGAACGCCCGTCAAGGGGTTGGAAGTAAGGTTCCTCGACACCGAGATGGTCCGCAGTCCGTTGTGGGTCTCAACGCATCCGCAGCATTCTGTGAGCTGCTGGTCTGCATCGAACACATAAATCATCGCGCATACATTCCCATAGGTCAGGCCAGGATTGTCAATCCTAACCGTCGCGTCGGGTGCAGGAACAAAATTGTTGGAGAAGTAGTTGAGCTTGTAAACGTCTGTTTGAGCAGAGGCAACGCCAGACGCCGAATGTAACCAGGCCAACGATTACCAATGCAAGGGAGAGTACATACATCGGCTTACAGAGTGGGTTCTTCATTGTCAAACGTCCTCCTTGGCGCTTGCTCGGCTGCAGACTGAAAACCGCTCACAGCGCTAGCGCACAAATTTACTCGTAACTAGGCGGATCGCAATTACCCAAGTGGGTTAAATCGATCTATGCACGCAAGAGAGTTAAGCCGAGCGTAGTAGTTACTCCTAGCACTGGTTAACCTATTATTTGCAATGAAAAGTCCAAGGTCACAATGAGAAAAGGATAGAGGTGACATGCAGCCCTTCTAAGTGTGGGTTAGTCGTACCTATCAGGCTTTGCGAGTTGCGGCTGGTTGTCGCCAACTCGAGTTATTAATGAGTGCGAAGCGTCCGGCTAGCTGTCGAAGGTAGCAGCAATATCGGCTAGTGGACATAAAGCAAAGCCGGGCTTGCTCAGTTCACTGCTGGACCGCAGGTTGCGACTGTGCAGCGTCGTCTAACTGTTGTGAATGGCGCTTCTGCATTTCACCAAGGATCTGGCCACGCGTCATGTTGGGATTCGCTTGCTGGAGTTCCTGCGCTTCCTTTAGGAGTTTATTTGCCTCTACAGGTGGAATAGTAGGCTGAGCAGATTGAACCGGCACCTGGGGAGCCTCGGAGGGTTCTGTTTGATCAGGTTCAAAACTCCGGCCATAGAGCCCAGGGCTCGCAGCCGCGACCTGGGTGGCGACCTGGTTGTCGAGCGGAGTAGTTGTTGCACCCTGTCGAGGGGTAAGAATGAGTTGCCTGACGACGCGGGAATCAGAAGAGGAGGCCAGCATTACGTAGTTGAATGCGGACCCATCCAGGAGCGCCATCAGGGTTTCGCGCATCGGGCCAGGGCCAAAGGTGCCAAAGACACGATCGCTAGCGCCACTTTGGGGAAAACTCACAGACGCACCCGTTTGCGATCTGACCGCTTCGAGCACATCGCGCAGAGTCTCGTCGTGCGCGTTGATGGTTAGTATGCCATTCGAATAGTTGACGAGGGGAGCGGGCGCCACCGACGCGATCGGAGAGGTTCTTCCGGATTCGCTGGCGGGAACCTTGGACACGGAGGGTGTTATCGTCGCCCCCTGCTCTTCATCGGTTGTGCACTGCGTTTGCTGCGTTTCTCCCGGCCGCGTGTCTGAGGAAACTCCGGGTAGACGAAGCCTGTCCTTTATCGCCGCTTTACTTTCATCAGAACGAGACACCTTTGCATTGGGAGTCGCCGCCGAGGTATTTGCGCCGTCATGAGTAGAATGGATAATCGACGAGGTTTTTACTTGATTCTCATCGCACTGCTCAATTGAAGTGTCGTTGGTAGGTCGTTGAGCTATCTGGCCAAGAATAAAGCTGTGGGGCCCAAGAAATGAGCTGAGAACTGCAAGCAAAACAAATATGCGCTTCAGCGTGTTGGGCCCAAACGTAAGTTGGCTTGAATATGTGACTAGACTTTCGGCGTGGATAGGTCGTGGCGTCTCGCGGAGTCGCATATGCAACCTCATCGGGGCTTGATTGAACCATCGACGTCGTAGACTTGCAATAGTACATATGGCTTAGCCACACTGAGGGGTTATATTGCCTAGTAGCGAGGAACCACCCGCTGACAGCGTTTTAATAGGGAACTAGTTCCATCAGGCTAAGCGCCACTGTAGTCAAACAAAAACATTTTGCTTGCCTCTTGACAAGTAGCGGTGATCTGGTCACACTGCACGGTGAGAAGTGGGCTACTACAAACAGGCAGATTCGCTGAGACGCCCGCAAGGCCCTTGCTTAAAGGAAAGAGAACAGTCCCAATTACCCGCTGGTTCTCGCTCAGACCCTAAATCCAAAATGTCAGTAAAACAAACTCAGGAGAAATGAGTCGTGCCCACGACAGTTTCTGCGCCCGGATTCTTGCTGCTCGATGGTTCTCTGCACCCCCTTGCGTACAACACCGAAGCCACGCACATACTGTGCTTTCCAACCAAACCCGAGCAGATCAAGCAGATGCATGTGTTCCTGGCTGACAAAGTCAGGTCGAGTTTGCTGAATCGGAGTAATGCTGAGACACAGTTTGTACGCGATTACAAGTCTGGACGAAGGATGTATCTTTGTCGCGCTTTTCGCCTCGACGCATGTGAACGAGGGACTGTGGGAGCTTCGGTGGCGTTGCTGCTAGAGCGCCACTATGCAAGTGAAGACACTCTGAAACACCTATCTCAGCAGTTCGACCTTACCGATCGGGAGCTAGAGACGGTCGGCCTTCTGATGGAGGGCCTCACCAGCAAAGAGATTGCCAACAGAATGCAGATTAGCCCAAACACTGTGAAGGCATTCTTGCGACTTGTCATGCTGAAGATGTCCGTCTCCACGCGTTCGGGGATTGTAGGTAAGATCGTCGAGTCAAAACAGTAACGCGGTAGTAGTGACTAATCCATCTGACCAATTTACTGATTACTGTCTCTGTGTTGATCATGATGCGTGCATGTGAAGCCTGTTGCAGATCATGATCGTCGCCGGTATCGGCGGTTCCCGCAGAGCTTCGAGCTGGTTCTGCGACCGCTCCCTCCGGCGGGTAGTCAGAGAGCAAGGTCAACTAAAATCGTCGCGAGGATCCAAGACATCAGTCAAGGCGGCATCTGCATCCTCACTACACTTCCTGTTGGTCCTGCCTGCGTGTGTCTGTGTGAATTTTCGATTAATGACCTCCCCGTCAAGATTTCTACCCTCATGAGGGTGTGCTGGTCCCGGAAAGAGACTTTTCCAGAAGAAGGTTATTTCGCAGGGCTGTCATTCTTGCTGTGACCACCTATCCATTTGGATTAGTCGAATGATGCTAGCGCACTCCTGCTACACCATCCCCACTAATAACTCCCGTCTAGGTCGCATGGAGTATTGCAAAGTGGCACGCCTAAGCTAAAGTCTCCTGTGCAACGTGATCTGGACTAGTCCAATAGTCCTAACCCACCCAATAGAGGCTACCGTCATGTGTGATAGCCGGATTCCAGAAGGTATCGTAAGAAACGCCAACGTGTGCTTTGTGCTTGTGTGCCTGCTACTGATGGGCGGATGCGGCGCCCCCCGAAACTCCTCACATCACGTCGCTGGTGATAGTTCCAGGTGTGTCTTCTGTTTCGCTTGGGAAGAGCGTGCAACTAAAGGCGACTGGTCTCTTTAGCGATGGCAGCCGGCGGGACATGACCGCGGAAAGTGTATGGGTTAGCAGTAAGCCGGATGTCGTCCGGATAGATTCATTTGGACGGGCAAGTGCTGTAAAGGAAGGTCAGGCCACCGTGACGGCGACGGCTAATCAGACTTCCACAGCCGCAACCATTACCGTTGGAAATGCTGCCCTGGTGTCGACTTCGCTCGCTCCCTCTCCATCCGTCGTCAGCCTCGGCGAGAGTGCTCAACTTACGGCTGTCGGTAAGTTTACCGACGACACCTCCAGAAGCCTGCCAAACGGAGTGACGTGGAGCAGCTCAAATCCAGAGGTCGGCGACCGTAAATTCGACCGGGATTGCACTGCCAAAGCGCACAGGCGATGCAGTCATCTCCGCGACCACGGAGGGACTGAGCGCCTCAACGATCTTGCAGGTAACAGCGGCACCCCTCGTGACCTTGCAACTAAAAAGTGACCACTCCTCTATTCCATTGGACACGTCGGCACAATTTTCCGCAGTTGGGATCTTCAAAGATGGTAGCTCGCAGGACATTACAAAGAGCGTGCTGTGGACGTCGTCGCCGGCAGGACTTGCCAACATCAGTAGCTCTGGGCTCGCGATTGGAAAAGCCATCGGCTCCACTACTGTCACGGCCAGCGTTGGAAGTATCAGCGCCAATTCAGCGCTGACAATTACAAAGGCCGCCCTGCAATCGTTGGACGTTTCGCTCCCTCATCCTGACATGCCGCTCGGCACGACACAAAAGTTGGTTGCGACGGGCAGATATACCGACGGTACAGCACAAGACGTTTCAATGGCTGTGAAGTGGGATACTTCCGCTACGAATGTCCTCACGGTCAGCGCGGACGGCCTGGCGGCAGCCAAGACGGAGGGCAGCGCGACCATCACCGCTTCGCTCAGGGGTGTCAGCGCAAAGGCGTCCTTGAGCGTCTCTGCGCCGGTTCTACAGTCAATTACCATCGCACCGGCGACTCCGAAGATTCCTCTTGGAAGCACTCATCAAATAGTCGCCTACGGGCATTTCACGGACGGTTCCACCCAACGGCTTTCTCAGGCGATCTCATGGAACTCGGAGAACCCGCAAGTAGCCAGCTTGAGCGCAACAGGGGTTGCGACCGGTCGCACCGTCGGTAGTACTGCAATTCGGGTACGCGCCTTAGCGGGATTTCTGGAGACGCTACGATTACGGTCCACCCATTGGAGTTAGTCAACTACTTCACTAATGACGCGACCGGTGGCGATTCAACCGTGAGGCTAACGAATCCAGGTTTGAGCGGCGCAGACCTATGTGCGATGATCTACGTTTTCAATAGCGATCAACAATTGGCCGAGTGCTGCGGTTGCATTCTCTCCAGGAATGCACTTCGTACTCTATCGCTAAGGAAGGATCTTGTTAGCAATTCACTTACCGGAACTACTCTTAAATCTGGTTCCGTCGTGGTAGTTACTTCAAAGCTCAATATCAACCAGAGCTGCGATGCGAGTGTCCTGGCGCCTAGTGGCACAGGGCTGGCCTGGGCAACCCATCTTCAGGCAAACAAGGACGGTGAGTCCGTGGCCACAGAAACACCGTTCTCATCGGTGGCTCTTGGCGAGTCAGAATTGAATGGGCTCCAGAGCCAGTGCAGCTATATCCGCCAGTTAGGTGGCACACAAGGAAGCTGCAGCTGCGGAAATGAGCAGTAGGCAACTACTGAGCTCATCGAAGACCGTGTAAGTCGTATGGAGACTGCGAAACGGCCTACTCCAATTGCATCATTGCGACCCGATGCCTATCGTGGTGCAATTACCCTCCTCCAGACCGGGGCCGTGGGAACCCCGCGGCATTGCGATCAAGGCTGGCAAGCCAAGGCGGGTGATTCATGAAGCTAAGCTTAAGGTCTCACGGGCTTTGGCCATGGTAACCATGCTCCACGCGGTTGCCTTTGCAGCTATTTCGGTTACCGTCTCGCCGCAATTCCCGCAGGTAAGACCAGGTGGGCAAGTACAACTGACAGCGACTGTCAGCGGAACTACGAACAACGTAGTCGTCTGGAGCCTTTCAGGAGCAGGTTGTACTGGAAACGCCTGTGGACAGATCACATCCGGTGGCTCTATCGCGCGCCCGCCTCTGCTCCGACTCCGTCCGTTGTCAATGTCACTGCAACATCGCTCGCCGACCTGAGTCAATCGGGCACCGCGAGTATCTTCATCGGTGCTTCATTTAACATCGGGGTTTCGGTCTCGCCTACAAGCGCTACTCTCATGGTAGGCAATACCCAGCGGTTTACAGCCACCGTGACAGGTACCGGCAATACTGCTGTCAACTGGAGTCTCGCCGGAGCGGGATGCTCGGGAAGCACGTGTGGCGCAATTACATCCAGCGGTCTCTATGTTGCTCCCGCATCAGTGCCAAGTCCTGCGCAGGTGATCGTAACGGCGACCTCTCTGCAAGACACAACGAAGTCAGCCGCCGCTACGGTAACCGTAGCTCCTCCAGTAGCAGTGATTGTTCAGCCTCAATTGGCGAAAGTAGTTATCGGAACGCAGCAGCAATTTCTCGCTCACGTTACAGGTACAACGAATACTAGCGTGGCCTGGAGTCTGGGCGGCGCCGGGTGCTCGGGTAGTGCTTGTGGCAGTCTTTCCTCATCCGGGCTATACACCGCGCCGAATGCGATTCCCTCGCCTGCGCAAGTGAGCATAACCGCTACGTCGTTGGCCGATCCAACCAAGTCAAGCACAGCCACGGCGACCATTGTTCCTCCAGTGGTAGTAACTGTCTCACCAAAGACGGCGCAGGTTGTGGCCGGAAAACCGCAGCAATTTACCGCGACGGTCACCGGTTCATCGGACACATCCGTATCCTGGAAGGTGTCTGGCGCTGGTTGCACCGGAAGTGCTTGCGGCGTTGTCAGCGGAACTGGCCTATACAGGGCACCATCAGTTCTGCCCTCGCCCGCATCAGTAACCGTCACGGCCACCTCGGATGCTGATGTTTCTAAATCTTCATCCGCGGCAGTAACCCTGCTGCCGCCTGTAGTTGTGAAGGTCTCGCCGGCCTCCACACAGGTGGTGGCAGGTAAGCAGCAACAGTTCACCGCAACGGTCACCGGCTCAACAGACACGAGTGTTACCTGGGATGTGTCCGGAGCCGGTTGCACCGGAAATGCTTGCGGCACGATCAACTCCAGTGGCTTGTATACGGCACCCACAACTGTTCCGAGCCCTGCCCAGGTTAACGTTACTGCGACGTCAGTGGCCGACCCAAGCAAGCTCAACACGGCAATAGCTACGATAGTTCCGTCGGTAGCCGTAAATATCTCGCCCACCTCAGCACAGGTAGTAGTGGGTAAGCAGCAGCAGTTCACGGCGTCGGTGACTGGCTCCGCCAATACCAGTGTGACGTGGAGTATCTCGGGAGTCGGCTGCACTGGAAGTGCTTGCGGCACCATCACTTCCAGTGGTCTGTACACTGCGCCAATAGCCGTTCCGAGCCCCGCGCAAATAAGCATTAAAGCCACCTCAGTCGCGGATTCCACCAAGTCGAATTCGGTCACAGTAACCGTGCTTCCGCTGGTGGTTGTAAGTGTCTCCCCATCCTCAGCTCAGGTACTACTGACCAAGCAGCAGCAATTCATTGCAACAGTCACAGGCACGACAAATACCAAGGTCACTTGGAGTGTGTCGGGGAGCGGATGCAGTGGGAGCACCTGTGGCACAGTAACCTCTGCAGGTCTATACACCGCGCCGGCAAATGTTCCCAATCCTGCGCAGGTGAGCGTTACCGCAACCTCGGTCGCAGATCCTGCCAAGTCAAGCGCGGCGACTGTGACTGTGATTCCACCGGTGGTGGTCAGCGTATCTCCTGTTGCGGCGCAAGTGGTCGCTGGGGGGCAACAACAGTTCCAGGTCACAGTCACCGGCACTACGAACAAAGCCGTCAGCTGGAGCTTGTCCGGATCAGGATGCTCGGGAAGTAGTTGTGGAACCGTCACAAGTGGCGGCCTCTATTCTGCACCCGCCATCGTTCCCGGTCCCGCGCAAATCACCCTGACTGCAAAATCGATTGCTGACCCAACTAAGTCGGCGTCCGCGACTATTACTATCGTTGCAGCCGTAGTGGTCAAGATTTCGCCTGCGACCGCGCATGTGGTCATTGGCACCAACCAGCAATTCACTGCTACAGTCACCGGTTCGACGGATACGAGCGTCAAGTGGAGCCTGATAGGGGCCTCATGCACGGGCAGCGCTTGCGGCACTATTTCTTCGAGCGGGCAGTACACTGCGCCAACAACAATTCCTAATCCGCCACAGGTAACTGTGACAGCAACCTCAAATGCTGATCCGTCGAAGTCGGCATCGGCTATCGTCACGGTTGTTCCTCCCACAGTGGTCGCTATCTCGCCAACCACTGCCCAGGTTGTCGCAGGGCATACACAACAATTCACCGCAGTTGTGAAGGGAAATCCGAATAAGGGCGTAACCTGGAGCGTATCGGGAACGGGCTGCAACGGAGCCCGCTGTGGAACAGTTACATCGAGCGGCTTGTACACAGCCCCAGCCGTCGTTCCCAACCCTGCACTCGTTGCGGTGAAAGCGACTTCGAACGCTGATACTACGAAATCAGCAACCGCAGCCGTGACGATTGTTCCGCCGGTGGTTGTAAGCGTGTCGCCACCTGCGGTACAGGTGATGGCTGGGAATAAGCAGCAGTTTATGGCGGCGGTTACCGGCTCAACGAACAGCGCAGTTACGTGGACCCTCTCCGGTACAGGTTGCTCGGGCGCCGCCTGCGGGACCATCAATTCCGCCGGTCTCTACACAGCACCGAGCGCCATTCCCCAGCCCTCGCAAGTTAGGGTCACCGCTACCTCCAAGGCGGATCCGACAAAAGCCGGTGAAGCGACGGTCACTGTGATCCAGCGAACGGTCGTTACCGTGTCTCCAACCGCTGCTATCGTGCCAGTAAAAGGTCAGCAGCAGTTCAGGTCCACGGTGTCAGGAAATCTCAATACGAGTGTTACCTGGAGCCTGTCGGGAACGGGTTGCAGTGGGGCCGCCTGCGGAACGATTGATAAGATCGGGTTGTATACCGCGCCGCCGTCGATTCCAAATCCTGCGGATGTCAAGGTTACAGCAGCGTCCCAGGCTGCCCCATCGCAGACCGCGTCGGCGACTGTGCTGATCGTCGCCAGCAACAATGCAAAGCTAATTGGTCAGTATGCCTTCCTCTTCAACGGGTTTGATGGCAAGGGTGCGTATGAAGAGGCTGGATCGTTCACCGCGGATGGCACCGGCAAACTCACTTCCGGCAGAGAGGACGTTAACCGCACAGACGGTGTGGCCAGGAACATCGGTTTCACGGGCACTTACCAGGTCACCGCTGATGACCGTGCAACCTTCACGATGACCTCCGCACTCGGCACCTTTACCTTTAAACTTTCCCTAAGCCAACTTGGAGACAAGGGACGCTTCATCGAATTCGATGAGTCTGGAATACGAGGTGCCGGCGTGCTCGAACGGCAGGACGCTACTGCCTTCAAGACGTCAGCCTTCTCCGGCGGCTACGCGATCAGCCTGAATGGCCAAAATGTGACGGGCGCGCGCATTGGAGCAGTCGGCGTGATGTATCCAAGCGGCTCGGGAGCCATTTCTGGCGGCAGCCTGGATGTGAACGACGGCGGCGCGGTATCGCCGACGTTTGGATCCTTTAACGGGATACTCAGTGTAGCCGGTTCCGGCCGCGGCCTTTCCACCCTCAACATCACGGGATTTGATGGAGGTACATTCAACTTTGCGTTGTACGTAATCTCCCGGAGCGAATTTTTCATGGTATCGCTCGATCTGCTAAGCGCAAACAATCCGCTCTTGGCTGGTTCCGCGGAATTACAATCCGGGACGCCCTTCCTGAACTCCGCATTCACCGGCCCGTCAGTCTTCGGTATTAGCGGAATGAGCAGAAGTGCTACCGATGTGACAGTTGGCCGGATCGTATTTGACGGGAACCAGGTAGTCGCAGTGAAGTACGACGAAGACAACAGCGGACTCATCACGTCCAATGGTTCGTATACGGGCGCTTATGACACCCAACTGAATGGGCGCGGGACGATCAATCTCGATAATGAAGCGAACGGTCAAACCGCCACATGGTATTTCTATGCGATTGCCCCAGGAAGGGCATTCCTGATGGATGCCTCGACCAGCACAGTAGCCATGGGAGAGATGAAACCACAAAGCCCGGTGGCGAAATATTCGAATCTAAACATGTTTGGGAGCTATGCGGTCGCTTCTGGAGCCCCCGCAGGCGGTAATGCGCAACTTCTCACGGGTACTTCAGACTTTGACGGAAGTACCAACGGATCAGGTCGCGGAATAGTCAGCGGAGCCGAGGACATCAGTCAAAGCTCCGGCCTCTTGCCTGATCAGGCTGTCGATGGCACGTACAAACTCGCAAGCCCGGCAAACAACGGCAGGGGATTCATCGTCCTCAGTTCACCTGTTTCGAAGAACATTGTTCTGTGGGTCACGAGTCCAACGGAGGCACTTGGGGTCGATTCAGATTCGTTCAGCACACAACCAACTATTCTGCACTTCGAGCAATGAGGCAGTAGCCGCGACTGCGCATCGCGTGCCCGCACCCTGCCGCACCTCGAAGAGCAGCCGGAATCCGGCTCATCTGTTTGACACAGAATGAGCCGGATTCCGATTAGCAAATGATCAGTCGCAGGCTGGAGCTGTGTTGTAGTTCACGCAGCCCGAGGTCTGGTTGCCCATTGTCCAGACAGCAGATACGCCTGGCGTGTTTGCACGGTGGATGAAATAGTACGTCCACTTCGAGCCCGCGCCAAAAGTCATCTGCGAGCCAACATCGTTCAATTGATCGGTCCATTGCACAGGATCGCAGTTCGAGTTCCAGAACATCTGCGACTGCAGCACACCTGTCAACGTCTGGTGAGGGGAAATCTGCATTGCCTGATACTGTTCACCGTTCTTCGTATACATGCACGCATGCCACGTAGTAGTGACGCCAGTTGAGCCAGAAACTACTGGGATAGTTGCTGTCGATCCGGTAAACGAATCATCGTAGGCAACCACCTGGAGTTTATGAGCCCCCTTCGACAATGCAAGATCAACCTTGATGGATGGATCAGGGTTGATGTCACCCATATCAAATTGCCAGAGTCGAATATTCCCCAAAAAACAATTCCGCCGTTCGTCTTGCTGGTTGTTTTCGCGGTCGCAGCAATGCTTCACCGAACCACTAACGCCTGCGTTCAAATAAGGAGAAGTTACTGTCACCAGCATGTTCGATTTACCGGCGGACTGTCGCTGACTGGTCCCGATCCCCCGGCGGTGGAGGAAGCGGCGGGCGGTGGTGGGGGCGTCGCGGTACCGGCGCCGGATGGCTAGCAATCGTAACAGCCTCCCCCTCCGGGCGGTGGGGGTGGCGGCGGCGGTGGGGGTGGTGGCGGAGGCGGAGCGCCCGCCGCACCCGAAACGGTCAAGGTCACCGAGTTCGATGTCGATTGAGTGTCATAGTTGGCTACGCTGATTGGTAGCTTGCCTGGGTTAGCCGTGTCACCTGCGTAAATACCGGCTAAAAAGAAGGTTGGTGTTCACAAAGTAGGTTGGCAGCGTCTCTGTTACGGAGGTCTTGACGGCTCTGACAACAGATGTAGAGGTGAAGCCGGTTCCGGATATCGACACCACCAGCCCGCCGCTTCCGACAGCAACAGTTGACGGCGTCATACCGGTAATTTTTTGCGCAATTGCTGGATTGGAAACGGTCAGGACGCTGAGTAACGAGCAGCATGAGTAGGTATCGCGCGCGTTGAAACATAGGCACTTCTCTTTTCGCCTGCGAATTACAGGAAAGGTATTGGATTCTTGGCGACAGACTGCTCAGCACGTCACAGGAGGGTTATTAACTACTATCAACCATCCTCCGGAATTGGCTACGCAGCAAAAAAAATTCAAGAGGAGATTGACATCGGCCCTTCAGTCGGGAGTTGCCGAATTCAACTACCCCGCCGATACTGAGTGGCCATGAGCTTCTCTCGCAATCCTGTCGGTTTGGTCTGTGCCGTTCTCTTCTCATGTTTGCCAGCCCTCGCGTCCCATGTTGTCACCGGCAACGGCTTCGGATTCGCTGTGGTGTCGCCCGAAACCGCCACCGTGAGCAAGTTCTACGCGCATCCCTATAGCTTTGGTCAGCCGAAGGCCGACGATCCTCTGAGCGAGGGAGTCGAGACAGTTAATTTCATTAAGTCTCTGGGCTGGGATGACTCGACGGCGAAGAATCCGTCGGCTACCTACGAGGAAGATTCGCATGTGATCCACGCTCGCAGTACTGCCGGGGAAGGTATTTTCTTTATGCCCTTCGGTTTCGAGCGAGCGGCCCTTGTTATCAACTGGGAACCAAACTCCGCCGCGACAATACAGCGGCTTGCATGTCGAATGGAAGCAGCCAGTCAAGTCTCAAAGCGTCGTCCGCATCTCCGGCAGTGAAGCGCACCTACTGAAATTCGAAGGCGTCGCTGAATGCCTTCTACTCATTCCCTGCCGCGAAAAGTGGGCTGCACCTGCGCAACCGCAGCAGTATCTCGCCGGTAATTTAGGCTGGGCGTTGATCTCACTCGAGAGTGAGGGTCAAGCGGAAGCTGCCCTTCGAGAATTCAACCATTGGCGCTCCGGACTCGCGCCGAAGGCATTAGCCAAGCGGGAGATCGCAGAACTCGAGCTTTGGCGCGTCAAGCCCACCGCACAATTTGCAGGAGAAAAAGAGCGGCATCTGTGGCGTCAAAGTGAAGTCATGCTTCGCATCGCGCAAAGCCGCGAGCCGAACCGCCCCGGACGAAACAACAACGGCCTGATCATTGCCAGTTTGCCCGACGGCGTGTGGTTTACTCCCTGGGTGCGAGACATGGCCTACGCGACGGTCGCCTTCATTCGCATGGGACACCAGAAAGAAGCGCGTGCAGCTCTGCTGGCCTATTTCAACGCGCAGCCCACGGGAAAGATGCGCGCGCAGACGGCAGGCGCCGATTACCAGATTTCGGTTGTCCGTTATTTCGGCGACGGATCCGAAGAACCATTCTTCACCATGGAGGGCAGCACCAATATTGAGTTCGACAATTGGGGGCTGGCCTTGTGGGTGCTGGGTGAGTATCAGCGAAAATACGATGATCCCACTTTGCTCGGAACAGCCACTTATCGTGGGCGGCTCTACGAGAGCGCAAGGGACTACATAGCAAAGCCGCTGCTGGCCAATCTGGAGAAGTATGGTCCAGGCCTGATCGTCGCTGCAGACACTTCAATCTGGGAGGAGCGGCAGAAGGACAAGAAGCATTTTGCCTTCTCTACGGCCGTCGCCATCGTGGGTCTGCGCAACTTCGCGGGAACAGCACGACGCGCTGGCGATGAACGCAACCAGAACCGCAATCTTGAAACAGGTCGACCTGCTGCAGACGGGATTCAACGCGGCGTTCATCAGAGACGGTAACCTTCACGGGACCCTCGAAGAGGGAGTGAAAAACGACATTGATGGAGCGCTGCTGGCAATCATCAATTTTGGAGTCGTCACGGATCCTGCGATCGTGCGCGACACTGTTGACAGGATGGAGCTTCTGAAAGTGGCCTCAGGCGGCTACCAGCGAGTCCGCAGCACCTACACTGATCCGTCAATCTTTGAGTACTGGTATGAAAAGCAGGAATTCCTGTTTGTCGATCTCAGCCTGGCTGAAGTGTACCGGCGACTTGGAAGAAACGCCGAAGCAGCCGCGATGGTAAAACGCATCGTCGATAAGTCAGCCGCCGATCACAACATCATCCCCGAAATGTATGTCTCGGTGCCTTGCCCTCTCTTCCCGGGAGAGATCGGCGATCCCACAGGAGCGTTGCCCATGGTCGGCTATGGCGCGGGAGCCTACATCATGCAGGTCTTGCAGTGGGGAAAGCTGGAAACCAACTTTTGAGGTCGGGTTGCCAAGCAAACCGATCGTTCGCGCACGATTTTTGTGTCAATTCACGCGATCAACGAATATCAGAATCGGTGTGAACCCCCCGGCACTCGCCAGCCCTAATACCGGCAGAATGTAGTGCGAATTGGCCGCGGAATAGCGGTAATTTGCGTTCTCACCGGGCTCAGCAGCTAGATTCGCCTTAGCCCCTTCCAGCTTGACTTACCGTCGGGCTCCGTTTACGCTAAGCCCCCACTGGAGTGAGTGAAAATGCCCCAAATACCGGTTACGGATGACGAGCTCGAACAGGCTGGCAAACCCGCCGGCCCGTGCGTCATGGTCGTTTTCGGAGCCACCGGCGACCTCACCATGCGCAAGCTGGTTCCGGCCCTCTACAACCTGGAAAAAGCCGCACCTCCTGCCCGAGGAATTCGCCGTCCTGGGCGTGGCCATCGACGATCTGAGTCTCGAGGAGTTCCGCAAGAAAGCCACTCGCTTCCTGCAGGCCGAGGACCACGGCACCGAGGCCTGGGACCGCTTCCAGCAATCCCTTCACTACCTGCGTGGAGACTTCGGCGATCCGGCCACCTACGCCAAGCTGGCGAGAAGCTTGGCCGCCATCGACCAGCAGCACGGCACCAGCCAGAACTATCTCTTCTACATGGCGACGTCGCCCAAGTTCTTCTGCGAGATCGTTCAGCAACTCGGACGATCGGGTCTGTCCGAAGCAGGAGGACGGTCACTGGCGAAGAGTGGTCATCGAGAAGCCGTTCGGTCAGGACCTCGACTCGGCCATGGCGCTCAATCAGAACATCAAGGACGTGCTCTCGGAAAAGCAGATTTATCGGATCGATCATTATCTCGGCAAAGAAACCGTGCAGAACATCATGGTGTTCCGCTTCGGCAACGGGATCTTTGAGCCGATCTGGAACCGGCGCTACATCGACCACGTCGCCATTACGAACGCCGAGACCGTGGGTGTCGAAATGCGCGGAGGCTACTTCGACAGCGCCGGCACCCTGCGCGACATGGTCCCCAACCACATGATGCAGCTCATCAGCCTCACCGCGATGGAGCCGCCCGCATCGTTCAGCGCCGATGCCGTGCGCGACGAGCAGGCCAAGGTCCTGAATGCCATCCAGCCGCTGAGCTCGGAAGATGTGCTGCACCAGGCGATCCGCGGACAGTATGGCGAGGGCGTCGATCGCGAAGGAAAAGGTGCAGGCCTATCGCTCCGAGCCCGGTGTCTCGCCCGACTCGAAAACCGAAACCTTCGTCGCCATGAAGCTGAACATCGACAACTGGCGGTGGGCGGGCGTGCCCTTCTATCTGCGCACCGGAAAGCGCATGGCCAAGCGGCACACCGAGATCAACATTCAGTTCAAGCGGGCTCCGTTTCAACTATTCCGGCAAACCGCCGTACACAAGCTCCAGACCAATCGGCTGGTGATTCAGATCCAGCCGGACGAAGGCATGGCGCTTGGGTTCGGCGCGAAGATTCCCGGGCGCTCAGCTTCGCCTGGGATCGGTCGAGATGAGCTTTGAATACTCGAAGTATTTTGGCGCCGAGCCCTACACCGGCTACGAGGTCCTGCTCTACGACTGCATGATCGGCGACGCCACACTGTTTCAGCGCGCCGACATGGTCGAGGCGGGCTGGAGAATTCTCGATCCCGTCCTCGATGTCTGGAAGGCGCTGCCGGCCCGCAATTTCCCGAACTACGCGTCCGGTACGTGGGGACCGAAGGAGTCGGATGACCTCATGGAACGCGACGGCCGGCACTGGAGGAAAATCGAATGATCCTTGCGGGCGACATCGGCGGCACCAACTGCCGAGACTCGCGGCCTTCGAGACCGAGGGCAATCGTCTGCAGTGTGTGGTCGAAAAAATCTATCCCAGCCGCGAGCACAAGGGACTGGCCGAAATCGTTGCCGACTTCGTGAAGACCGAGGGAATTCCGGCGCAGTCGGCGTGCTTTGGAGTCGCTGGTCCGGTCAGGGGAGGCCGCAGCAAGATCTCAAACCTGCCTTGGATCATCGACTCGCGGGAACTCGCCGCGCAACTCAAGCTGCGCACCGTCGGACTGATCAACGATCTCGAGGCCTTCGCCTACGGCATCGATGCGCTGGAGTCGAAGGACTTCGTCACCATCAGCGAAGGTTCGAGCGACGCAGAAGGCAACATCGCCGTCGTCTCGGCGGGCTCGGGACTAGGAGAGGCCGGACTCTACTGGGATGGCTTTCGTCACCATCCCTTCGCCTGCGAAGGCGGACACACCGAATTCGCTCCCAAGAACGAACTTGAGATCGAGCTGCTGCAATACCTGATGAAGAAGTACGGAAACCAGCACGTCAGTTATGAAAGAATCCTCTCCGGTCCCGGCGTCAAGAACATCTACGAGTTTCTCAGGGACACCGTCGAAAGAAGAAGAGCCTGCCTGGTTGAAAGAACAGCTGGCCGCGGCTCCCGATGCTCCCGCTTTGATCTCGCAGTTGGCTCTGAGCAAGAAGAGCCCCAATCTGCGACCGGACCCTGTCGATCTTCGTCAGCGTCTTCGGATCGGAAGCCGGAAACTGCGCTCTGAAGTTCATGGGGACCGGAGGCATCTTCGTTGCGGGAATCGCGGGAAAGATCGTCGCCGAAGATGAAGGAAGCCGGCCTTCATGGACGCCTTCCTCGACAAAGGCCGCATGAGTTCACTGCTGGAAGAAATACCCGTAAAAATCGTGCTCAATGACGACTCGGGATTGATCGGCGCTGCCCGGTTCACACTCGTCCAAAAAGCCTTCAGTCGAAATTGACAGCTCGGCGATGATCTCGCCATGCCGTGCGCCTCTCGTGTCACTCACCCCTCAGAGCCTGCATAGGATCAATCGATGCAGCGCGGCGCGCGGGAATAGCAGACGCCACTATCGCGAGCACAAATATTGAGATCGCCGCAAGAATCAACACCAGCGGGTCAAGTGGATCGACCTGAAACAACAGCGAGCGCATAAGGCGTGTGGCAAGCAACGCTACCACCCCTCCTATAGCGCAGCCTGCCAAACCTAACCCGGCTCCAGAAGCCAGTACCAGTCGCAGGACGCTGGATCGCTGTGAGCCAAGTGCAAGCCGAATCGCCAACTCATGTGTGCGCAATGCCGCTGAAAATGCAATGACGCTGTAAATACCGAGACAGGCCAAAAGCACAGCAGCCGCTGCAAACGAAGAGATAAGCGCAGTGTTGAAGCGACGCGGCGCCTGCCCCGCGGCCACCACCTGATCCATTGACTGGATGTGAGTCAGAGGCAGTTGCGGATCGATGGATCGCACGGTGGAGCGCAGGCCATCGATCATCTGTTCCGGCGAAAGTTGGGTACGCACCACAATGGATCCGTACGTTCCGGTAAGCATGTCGGGGGGCGCAAACTGGCCGATTGCCGCCTTGATCTGGCTGGCTGGCGTGTACATCTGATTCAACGTGGCTGAGTCAGCCGAGGTCTGCTTGATGTCCGCGATCTCTCCCACGATGGTCATCCACGGCGTCGGCGACTCCGGTATGCCGATATGAATGCGCCTGCCGATGGGATCCTTCCCCGGCCAGTAGTGCTCAGCCAGGGTGCGGTTCACGATCACCACAAGTGGAGAGGTCGCAGTGTCGGCCTTATTAAAAGCGCGGCCTCGCAGGATGGGAATCCCCGCGGCTCGGAAGTAGTCACCCTGGACCGAAGAGGACCAGGCCAGATTCAGTCCTTCGCCTTTGTGGGGCACGTAGCCTTCCGGAACGAATGCGTTGTCACTATCTCCACCACCGTTCGGCAGCAGGGAAGTCGTGCCAACCGCCTGCACCCCGGGCAACTGCTGCAGCTTGATCAGCAAAGAGTCATTGAATCCATCCACGGCGGCCTGGGTGGAATATTGCTGGTGAGGCAGTCCGTAAAATGCCGTTAGAAGATGATCGGTGCGAAAGCCCAGATCGACCGACCGCAGCTTCTCAAAGCTACGCAACAGCAGGCCGGATGCTGTGAGCAGAACCAGGGCTACTGCAACCTCCGCGATTACCAGCGCGCCCCGCAGTCTGGCATGCCCACTGCCGCTGCTGCCGGTTCGCCCCGCTTCTTTCAGCGTCTCGTTCACACCGGTGTGTGCCGCGGCAAATGCCGGCACACATCCGCAGGCAAGTCCCGTCAGGACAGCCAGACCCAGCGCGAACATCACAACTTTCCGGTCCAATCCAATTTCGCTTACGCGAGGTAATGTTTCCGGAAGCAACCTGACGCCCGCGTGTAGCGCCGCCCATGCCAGGGAGAGGCCGAGCAGACCTCCGCCCAGGCTCAGCAATAGCGCTTCAACCAGCGACTGGCGAAGTATGACCAGCCCTCTCGCTCCCAGAGCGAGGCGCAATGCGATCTCGCGGCGGCGACGAATCACACGCACCAGCAGCAGTCCCGCCAGATTGGCGCAAGCTATGAACAGAACAACCATCACAGCGAGGAAGAGTGTGCGAACCAGCGGCTTGGCTTCGGCAACGGTAACCTCGGTTAGCGGCTTCACGAAGACATGAATGCGCAGGCTGCCCATTGCCGGAGGAAAGTTGCGCATGATCTCCTGCGCCGCCGGCTGTGCATCCTGCTGCGCCTGAGCCGGCGTCACCCCCGGCTTTAACCGACCCACCATCCTGTAATTCCAACTGCCCACTCCGTTGACCAACTCCCCCTGGGTGAAACTCATGGGAATCCAAAGCTCGCTGCGGTTCAACTGCCCGGGCACGAGTGGGAACTCGAAATCGCGCGGCATGACGCCAATGACTTCGTACGGCTGACGATCGAGCAGAATCTTCTGTCCCAGGACGTGCATCCCCGTGAAAGAGTCGGCGCCACATCCGGTAGCTGATGACTGCCAGGTGTTGACTGCCCTCATCTTCCTGCCGCGTGAAGGTTCTCCCTATCATTGGCGAAATGCCGAGCACCGGGAAGGTATTGGCAGTAAGCCGCGATGCATTTATCTGTGTTGGTTCCCCGGCGCCGGAAAGTTCGAAGCCGGTCTGCTGATATGCGCCCAATCCGGAGAAGACACGCGTGTCTCGCGCATATATGAGGGTGGCTGGAGCTGTCACACCGGGTGTCCCACCGCCGAGATCCACACCTTCGGGAAAGTCGCCCAACGCTACCAGGCGGTCAGGATTCGGAAACGGCAATGGCCGTAGCAGCACGCCTTCCACAATCGAAAAGATGGCGGTAGTTGCGCCGATGCCAAACGCCAGAGTGAGAATCGCTACCGCTGTAAATCCTGAACTCCTGCGTAATTGCCGCAATGCGAAGCGAGCGTCCTTGAGTAATCCCGTCATGCCTCTACTCCCTTGCTGGATCGGATACGATGCGAAGGCTGTCGCGGTTCATTGGGAACACAGCAACGCCGATCATCGACCTTCAGGTGTAAGCGGGGAATATCTCTGGTAGTGCAACTGCGCTGCCAAAGCCGGATCCCCTAAAGCAAGGGAAAACGAGGCATCGGCGAAGCTGCAGAATCATCGCGGTGTCCGCATCTGGAATCGATAGTCCAGAAGTGGACACATACCTTGCTCTGCTCAAGTCGCGTTGTCACAAGCTCATGTGACTACGGCAGATCCAGATCCAACGCGTATATCTCCTGCGTGCTCGCGTCACGAACGAACAGCACGCTGCCATCCGGAGTTACGCCGCTCCAACTGCCCCACCTATCACCGTACCGGTGTTCGCCGTTTAGATCGGCCACCGTCTCCGCCAGCTGACTGCCAAGTTGCAAGCGTCGCATGCTCGGATGGTCGGTCATAGCCGTCAGGAAGTAGATAGCTCCGCTGTCACGGGACCAGTCTGGAAAGCTCACCATACCTTCGGTCGTGGAGTACCAGTTCGACCATTTCTGAGTTGCCAGATCGTACAGCACGACGCTTCTGGAGTCCGCAGTCAAGGCGGCTATAACGCGCCCATCAGGAGACCAGCGCGGGCTGAAGAGGCCCGCCGAATCAGGGATAGCCGACAACTTCTGGGTCCGCAGATCGTACAGCTGAATCTGGAGAGGCTCAGCATCGGATTGCTCCGAGAGCCTTCCGAAGACAAGTTGATTCCCGTCAGCCGACCAATCCACATCAACCTCGTTCTTGCTCTCGGCAATCAATTCCTGCGCCGTACCGCCTTGGGCTGAGACGACAAAGATCTTCCAGGGTTTACCCCACACTGCCGAGATGAAGGCGATCTTGCTCCCATCGGGCGACCAGCGCGGCAAAGTTGCGGCAGTCGAATTCGTAAGCTGAAGTCGCTCGGTGCCATCGGTCCTGCATCGCCAAATCGACATATCCGGATAACTCACATACGCGATCCACTTTCCGTCACGGCTGAAAGATAGTTCACCCGCGGAGATGCCGGAGAGATAAGGCACAGCTTGATGTGTTGTGGCGTCGTAACGGACAAGTTGCCCTCGCCGCTGCGTGCCTGCAGCTAAAATCTTCTTTCCGTCTTCACCAGCAGACATGTCATAAAACCACAGTGGCCCATTTGTGAGCTGGATCGGAAGCGGTTTGCGAAGTGGAATCCATCTGCGTCCCAGGGGCAGAGCCCATATGTCACCGGAATTCCTCGTCAAGAAAATGTAGTATCGCCCATCCGGGGTCCATCGGCCGCAACACTCCGACGGCGGAGTGTGCCAACCTGCCAGGAGTGGATGATTGTTTGAGCCGTCGGCGTTCACTTCCCAAAGCGACAACGTGTTTCGCGTCTCGTATTGTGTGTACCGGATTCGCAGACCGTCAGGAGAAAAACGCGCCTCAGACGGAATTCCGGAGATGCTGAGAAGACGACGCGCTTCTGAGCCGTCGCTCCGGGCAATGTATATGCCGGAGCCTCGGGAAAAGATCAGTTGCGTACCGTCGGGCGACCATGCCGCGTCGCGACCCTCGATCTCGCCCAGGCGTCGAGGCGTCGCGGTTGGCAATGGCAGGTCCCAGAACGATGTCAGCGGTTTGGTTAGCCCGTATTCGGAAACCAGAAGGTGCGAGTGATCTTTCGAAATATCACGCAAAACGATATTCGGAAAAGGTGCCTGGATCAGAGATACCTCTCCACCAGCGAGCGCCACCTGCGCGAGTGAGATGCGCTCATCCCGCTCCTCCGTGAAGTACAACCGGCTGCCGTCGGTGAGAGGCGAGTTCTTGGGCAGGCCATCGGCAGTGAGCTGGGTTATTTTATTCACCCTTGCCGGCTGAGCACGCCATAAAAGTATCGCCATCGCGGCGCCCAGCAATGCGAGCCCTATCAGGGCAGCAGGCCAATATCGCCGCCACGATCGTCTGGTTGGCAAAGTGCAGGGTGCCGCTGCGAGACCTGAAGAACTGCTGTCGCGCCTGAGACGCTTGAGATCCGCGCCAATCTCTGCCGCGCTTTGATACCGGGTTTCCCTGTCCTTCTCAAGACAGTTGTGGATGATCCTTTCCAACTCCGGCGGCAGGCCAGGGTTTAGCCGCGCAGGCGGCGGCGGATCACTGTGAAGAATTGCATCAAAGATCGCGGTGGACGTGTCGCCCCGGAACGGAAGAATGCCAGTGGCCATCTCGTAGAGCAATATGCCAAATGAGAAGAGATCGGTGCGGGCGTCGAGATTCTTCCCCAACGCCTGCTCGGGAGACATGTAAGCAACAGTACCCATCACCGTGCCGGGACTGGTGATGTGGTCGTTGGCAAATGTCGATTCGCAGTGAGCGTTCATGTCAAACGAGTCCAGTTTGGCAAGCCCAAAATCGAGAATCTTCGCATATCCCTTGTCCGTCACGAAGACGTTGCCCGGCTTGATGTCGCGGTGAACAATCCCCTTTGCGTGGGCCGCATCCAGTCCATTCGCTATTTGAATTGCGATGTCCAGCAGTTGCTCAATTTCCAATGGACGTCCATGGATGAGTTCGCCCAGGCTGTGGCCATCCAGATACTCCATCACGATGAAGGGCCGACCGTTATGCTCTCCTATTTCATGGATTGTGCAAATGTTGGGGTGGCTAAGGGCCGAGGCTGCCCGCGCTTCGCGACGAAAACGATCGAAGGCCATCGGTCCCTGGATCACCTCATCAGGAAGAAACTTGATGGCAACCAGACGACCCAGGAGAGTGTCTTCGGCTTTGAACACGACGCTCATCCCACCGCTGCCCAGACGTTCGAGCACGCGATAGTGAGAGACTGTTCGTTCCGAGATGGCTGGGATATCCGCAGGCATGCTGGACGCCTCAAAGATTGGCTTAAGCCAACAGAGGGCAAATTGGCTGTGAGCCAGAACACGTGGCATTGTGATTCCACATTGGAGGGGTGCCGCTTAGAAGTCAGCCCGTCAAAAACTTCGCCCCTCCGCATGTGGGTTATCGAACAAGTACAATCAGCGATGTGGCGAAGTCGGATCCTACGGTGAAGAAGTTGTACCCTCCCATTGAGGCGCGGACATGGCGCCATCTCATTGGCGTCATTATGCTTATCGCGCTGATGTTGAGCGCGACTGTTCCGGCCTTCACGCAGCAAACATCTGCTCAGCCGACAGACAAGGCCAGCGTCCAGGGCACGGTTCAGGACGCGGCTGGCAAGCCGGTTGCCGACGCGTTCGTGCGGCTCGAACAAAAGGGAAGTGCGGATACCCGCGAGGCAAAGACCAATTCCCATGGCGAATTCGTCTTCTCGCCGCTCAAGTCTGGGACTTACCAAGTCAGCGCGGAGAAGTCAGGACTCCGCGGCCCTGCCACAAGCGTTACTGCGCTCTCTGCCGACGATCAAGAGAATGTCAGGCTGGTTCTTGATCTTAAGGGTACGGCTCATCCAGCGTCACCATCCCCATCCGAAGCTATGGAATTCGCCGATCAGCCAAATTTCACCGTGGCCGGTGTGACGGATTGGACTGCCGCCGGCGGCCATGGCTCAGACACCAGGTTGCGAACCAGTGAGACTCTCGCTCGCGAAACCATTGTCCTAAAACCGGATGCGTCTGCGCACGATCCAGCCAGCGACCGCAATGGTGCAACGAACTCGCCCCAATCTGAACCCAGCCTGCGCTTAGCGGTTGCGAAAGCCCCTCGCAGCTTCGACGCAAACCATCAGCTAGGCGAGTTTTATTTGCGCTCCCAGAGGTACAGCGAGTCAATTCCGCCGCTGCTGGCCGCGTATCAGATCGATCCCAGCAACGACGGCAACCAGTATGACCTCGCTCTCGCATACAAGGGTGCTGGAAATTTCACCGAAGCGCGCGAGCACGTTACGAAAATGCTGGCTCACAAAGAGACTGCAGATCTGCATCGCCTGCTGGGAGACATTGACGAGAGCATGGGCGATCCGCTATCCGCCGTTCATGAATATGAGCAGGCCGCCCGCATCGATCCCAGCGAACAAAACTATTTCGCGTGGGGTTCGGAGTTGCTGCTTCACCGCGCCGTGCGTCCGGCCGTGGAGGTCTTTGGCAAGGGAGCCGAAGCATATCCCAAATCATCCAGGATGTTGGCTGCTCTGGGCGCCGCCCTTTTTGCGAGTGGCTTCTATGATGAGGCGGCCCTGCGCCTCTGCAGCGCCTCTGACCTGAATCCCGCAGACCCTTCTCCCTACATCTTCCTTGGCAAAATAGAAATGGCCGCGCCCGCTCCCCTGCCATGCGTGGAGCAAAAGCTGGCCCGCTTTGTGCAGCAGCAGCCGACCGACCCACTCGCGAACTATTACTATGCGATGGCCATTAAGAAGCGGCTCGGTCCCTCAGAAGATCAGGCCGCATTGCATGATGTCGAGAATCTCCTCAATAAGGCCGTGACCATCGACCCCAAATGTGGAGACGCTTACCTGCAACTGGGAATTCTTTATTTCGGCCAGCGAAAATTTCCGAGGGCAATCGACGCTTACAAAAAAGCCATCGATGCGAATCCGCAACTCACCGAAGCGTATTACCGGCTAGGTGTGGCCTATGACAGAACAGGCGAACCGGAAAAGGCCAAGCAGGAATTCCGACTGCACGACGAGATCGAAAAAACGCAGGCAGCCAATGTCGAACGTCAGCGTAAGGAAATCAGGCAGTTCTCCGTGGTCACTGGCGCCCAACCAACTACCCCGTCGAATCCGTAGTTCCAGAACTGAACTAAGTTGACTTGGGCTTCATCGTAGAGACGATCCCATCGCCCTCGCGAATCGTGAGTATCTGGTTGGCCTTCACTTGCGTGAACTTCTCAATCTTCTGCGTCGTGGGCCATTTCACTTCAATCAAGTCGACGGCCTCCGCCTTGCCCAGTCCAAAGTGAAGTCGCAAGTCATTCTGTGACATCACGCTCGCACCGCTGTTCACTTCATCCATCTGCACGTGCTTGCCCGTCGTCACGTGGACCCGCGCTCCAATAGCAGTACGATTGCACTTGGTTCCCACCAGCTTGATCTTGATCCAGTTCTGTTTGTTGCCTCCAATGTTGTGAAGCAGCGAGGGCAGCTCATTCATATTCAGGATCAGCATGTCCATACCACCATCGTTGTCGTAGTCGCCGAAGGCCGCACCGCGGCTTGAAAAGCGCGCGCTGATTCCGGGCCCCAACTCCGACGAAACATCCTTGAAGCGCCCATTGCCGAGATTCTTGTATACCAGTCGCGGATTCTTGAAGTTCTCGCCGAAGTTATATTTATCGATCTCCGGATACACATGCCCGTTCACCTGCACGATGTCCGGCCATCCATCATTGTCGTAATCAATAAAGCCGCAGCCCCAGGCCACATAACTGTTATTGATCCCGACTCCAGAATTAAAAGAGAGCTCGCTGAAAGTCCCGTCACCGTTGTTGTGATAGAGGTCCGAAGTGTCATCCGCAAAATTGGTCTTGAAGATGTCGAACCATCCGTCGCCGTCATAATCGGCTACACCGATCCCCATCCCCGCCTGCTCGTGTCCATTGTCGTTGTATGCGCAGCCTGATGCGACCGCGACATCGGTGAAGGTGCCGTCGTGATTGTTCTGGAAGAGGATGCTCGGCATCGAGTCCACCGCGACATAGATATCCGGCCACCCATCATTATCGAAATCGTACGAGACTGAGGTGATCGAGTATCGTGGCCCCGGCTTTAGAATGCCCGCTTTCTCTGAGACATCGGTGAACGTTCCGTCGCCGTTGTTGTGGTACAGCAGGTTAGTATCGCCCGGTAATCCGCGCGGGCCACACATCGTGGGAACGCCCTTCCACTGACAGAAGCTCGCTTCGCTGGGCGTGGGAGGCTTGTCTGGATCCAGCTTCACAAAATTGCAAACGAAAAGATCCAGGTGGCCGTCGCGGTCGTAATCAAGAAAGCTGCAGCCGGTACCCCAGCGGCCCTTCTCCTGGTAGAGACCGGCTTTACGAGTCACATCGGTAAACGTGCCGTCTCCGTTGTTATGGAAAAGAATGTTGTGGCCCCAGAAGCAGCAGAACAAATCGTCCCAGCCATCGTTGTTGTAATCGCCCACGCAGACGCCAGTCTGCCAACCGGTGCGTCCCAGTTTCGATTTTTCCGTGACATCGGTAAACGTACCGTCGCGATTGTTCTTGTAAAGATGCGTGGTGGGCTCTTTGCCTGGCGGCCAATGCGTGTCGAGACGATTGCCGTTGGAAAGATAAATGTCCAGCCAACCATCGTTGTCGTAATCGAAAAACGCAAGGCCGCTTCCCTTGGTCTCGATGATCAGCCTCTTATGGTCTACGTCGCCCCACACATTTGGGACAGTCAGACCCGCTTGCTGAGCAACATCCACGTACTGCACGGGAGATCCCGGGGCTGTGGTTACCGCGGCTTCCACGACAGTTGGGTTGCGCCACTTCCACGTTGGAGTTGTGAGGATGTCTAGCAGCGTGCTGCCGAGTACGACGAGAGAGGACCCGAGAAATCGGCGCCGCGGAAGAATCATAGAGCCGATTATAGATGCCCAAACAGTGCTCGCGATAGACTCATGCACAACTCCCGCTGCGCAGCACGGGGTTCAGCGACTGGGGACTTTCGGAAACGCACGCGGGACAATTCCTGCGCCCTCTTTTACGGTAATGATTCCATCTACCGGCAAGTTGGTTAGCTTGTCTACCTGCCCGCTTGGCCACGTAACTACGAGTGACTCGATCTTGGTTCGCTTGCCAAGACCGAAATGAACGCGTGGGTCGCTCGCAGACATGTAGCTCGTTCCGCCCTTCCTCTGGTCCACTTGCACCCGTCCTTCAGAGGTCAGCTTCAGCAGGGCACCGACGCCGTCGCGGTTGGACTTCGTGCCGATCAACATTACTTCCGACCAATGATTCGCATTGCCTCCATCATTGCGCAGCAGCTTCGGATAATCGCCGCTGTTATTCAGGACAATGCCGACGGCGCCGTCATTGTTGAAGTCCGCGGTAGCGAGTCCACGCCCTACCGTCGGGCGCACGAAGTCGGGACCGAGTGAATCGGACGACTTTTCGAAATGACCGTTGCCCAGGTTGCGCAACATCAGCAGCGGCTCTTTGTATGAAACCTCGCTGTGGTAAAGCGCCACGTTGTCCAGCATCGCGCCATTCGCCTGCACAATGTCTACCCAGCCGTCGTTATCGTAGTCGATAAGCTTAACGGCCACACCGCTCAAGCCCATTCCCTTGTTGCCGGTTCGGGAGCCATACGTGTCATCTAGAAAAGTGCCGTCCCCGACATTGTGATAGAGGCGGTTCTGCTCGAAATCAAGATGGGTGATGTAGACGTCCAGCAAGCCGTCGCCATCCAGGTCAGCTGCGTCTATTCCCATTCCAGCTTCGTATTTCCCATCCTCACTGGCCGCGATTCCAGAAACCAGGGAAACGTCTTTGAATGTGCCGTCGTGGTTATTCAAATACAGGAAGTTCGGCCAGGTATCGTTGGCAATGGCTATGTCTGGCCAGCCATCGTTGTCGAAGTCGGCCAGGACGACTCCCATCCCTTTCGACTCAGCCAGGCCTACTCCGGATTTGTCGCTGACGTCGGTAAACGTGCCATCGTGGTTGTTATGGTAGAGCTTGGTCTTCTGCCCTTTGTAGTTGCCCGGATTGCAATACGAGCGATAGCCGGGAGCACGTTCGCCACACCACAGATTGTTCTGCGGAGTCCACTCAAGGTAGTTCGTCACTACCAGATCAAGCCACCCGTCTTTATCGTAGTCAAACCATCCCGCGCTGGTTGACCACTTACCCTCATCGCCGACTTTCGCCTTGGCAGTTACGTTGGTGAAAGTCCCGTCGTGATTGTTGTGGTAAAGAATTGCGCTGCCATAGCCAGTTACGTATAGATCAGGATATCCGTCGTTATCGAAGTCCCCAACAGCGACGCCCTGCCCGTAGTGTCCTTCGCCACCCAGGCCGGATTTTTCGGTTACGTCAGTAAAAGTGCCGTCGCCGTTGTTGTGGTAAAGCGCCGAGCGCAGTGGCTTCGCAGGCTTATACGCATCGGTGGCGGCAGACTGAATAAAGTAGAGGTCCAGCAATCCATCCTGATCGTAGTCAATAAATGCAACTCCACTGCCCATGGTTTCGAGATAGTACTTCTCCTCAGATATGGTGGAGTCGTGAAGAAAGGTAATTCCGGCCGACTTGCGAATGTCGGTGTAACGGACGGGGATTGCGGGCGCCGGCGCTTTGGCCGCAGGTTGCGCGACAGATTGGCAACTCGCGAAAACTCCAGGGAGTCCAGCGAGAGCGAGGACCACTCCCAACCATGCTCCTGGTCGGCCGCGATGCACTAACTTCGACTCTTCGCTGCTCATACGTTTCGTTTGGAGCATCTGTATACGGCACTACCCGGGCACAAGAGTTTCAATTAAGTTCTACCAAATACCTGCGACCATGCGCATCAGAGCGAGAGGTTCCCGACTCCAAGATGCATCGATCGTGAGGAATCAAAGGGTCCGGTCCGCAAGCGACAGAGCCAAATGGAGCAACTGCTGCCTCTTCTCCATCGGCATGGGTTCATTGGCTGCAGAAGCGCTCGCCGGAGCCTGCGCCAGAACCTGCTCAATACGGTTTACGTCCAGTCCACCGCTGGTGTTGCTGTTCTTGAAGCGGTCCAGAACTTCTCTGGCCTTGGCGACCTGTCCCGTTTCAAAATAGAAGACACCGAGTGTGGAATAGCTTCCCGTCCACTCCGGCATAAGATCCACCGCTCGTTCCAATTGCGCAGCGGCTTCCGCTGTGTTGCCTTCTAGAACAGAGACAATGCCCAGGCCCCAGAGAATCTTTCCCGAGCCGGGGACGCGTGCATGTCCCTCTGAGAGAGTCTGCTTCGCTGCCGCGACGGAGTTTTCGCGCAGTTGAACAAGCGCAAGAGACAGATAGTCCTGGTCGTTGTCGGGGTTGCGACGGATCGCATCCCGGAATACTTCCTTGGCCCGCGCCGTATCTCCCATGTGCGCGTAGATGTCTCCCAGCAAAGCCAGGTAGGCATTATCCTTGCGACCCTCTTCCGAAACCTGTCCGGCAGCGCTCAGCGCCTCTGCGTACTGACCCTTACGGTAGTAGGCATCGGCCAGGTTGAACTTCACATCGTCAGAGCCCGGGTTTGCCGATAGCGCAGTCTGGAAATGTTGAATAGCTTCGTTATACAGATGATAGCGAGCAAGCAGAACGCCAATTCCTGTCTGCGTCCGGTAGTCGCTTGAGCTTAACTTGTCGAGTTGCGCGATTGTATCAAGCGCATCTTTCGATCTGCCTGCCTTCAGGTACGCCTGGGCCAGCAGATAAAGATCCTCAGGCTGGTCAGGGTGATTCTTGATCTGATCGTTGAGCTCGGTGATGTCCAATTCATCGCGTGCACCGGGTGCAAGTTTAGAGCGCGTATCCACGTAGTCGAAGAGATGCTCGTAAGGATACGGCCCGGCGGCGGCGTCCTTTGACAGCGTTTGGAAGACTTTCAGATCCCGGTCTGCAGCCGCAGTTTCGTGCAGACTTCTCTCCACCTTGGCGAGCTTGTAGTATCCCGTCGCGGGGTTGCGGCTCACCTGGACGTACTTTTTCAACAGAACTTCCGCCTCCGCAAATTTCCCCGCGGCGATACGCAGGTTTGCCAGTTCCAGCAGCGTTTCAGGCGAGTCGGGATTGTAGCGAAGCGATTCCTGAAACAACGCCTCCGCACGCGCAGAGTCTCCCTGGCTCTCTGCGATGTATCCCAGGTTAAAGAGGCACTGGCTATTCTTTGGGTCGAGCTTGAGTCCTTCTTCAAAGTATTTCTTTGCTTCGTCAAATCTGCCCAGATGCCGGTACGAAAGCCCCATGTATAGATATGAGCGAGCCGACGGGTCCATCTCAATCAGCTTCTGAAACTCCTCGATGGCCTTGTCCACCTTGCCTGCCATGAAGTAGCTCTGGCCCAGGGCTGCGCGCAAATCAATTCGCCGTGGAGCGATCTGCACGCCTGACTCCAGCAGAGGTATCGCGTCCTCGAAATAATTCTGAGACATGCTGATCTGGGCCATCAGCAGGATGACGTTTGTGTTCTCCGGTGCGATTTTGTGCGCGCGAACCAGCAGATCGAGAGCGTCCAGCGGCCGCGACTCGGCTGAATAAACCTGGGCCAGCAAATAAAGCGCATCGGACGAATCCGGCTTCAGCTTCAACGCCCGGTTTACTTCCAGCTCCGCCTTGGGATAATCGCCCTGCCGAAGATAAGCCTGCCCCAGGTTGTAAGGAATCTCGAACGTCCCCGGCTGCAGCAAATCGGCCTTTTGCAGCTCAAAAACAGCAGCTTTGTATTGATTTTCGGAGGCTAGTAACAAGCCCAGGGTGAAATGCAGCTGGACGTCGTTCGGATTTTCGGCGGAAAGCCTGGTTGCCATCTGCAGCGCTTCCGCAGTGCGCTTAGCTTGAAAGTAGGCCTGAACGAGGTAAAAACGGGTCGCCAGGTTCTTCGGCTGCACGCGCTCAAAGTACTGAATCGCCTGTGTTGACGAGCCTTTGCCTAACAGGAGAACGCCGAGGTTGTAGTTGCCGTCACGGTTTTTCGGGTCGAGCCGCAGAACGGTTCGATACTCCTTTTCTGCAAGGTCATATTGCTTGTGAGCGGCGTAAATATCGCCCAAATTGTTATGAGTTTTGGTCGAATTTGGAGCGATTTTTAACGCATTTTGGAAGGCTTTCAGCGCGTTTTCGTAGTCCTTTTCGGCGTCATAAACGAACCCCAGCAGGTTGTAAGCCTCTACGCTGTTTGGGTTCTTATTCAGATCCTGCATTATCTCGGCCGCTGCTTCTTCAACCCGTCCCTGGCGCAACAAATCTTCGGCCTTCTGAAGATTTTCTGACGTTTTAGTGGCGTAGTTTCCGTCCGCGGAGGACGGCTGCTGAGCCGGAAGCGCGCTGCTCAGCGTCAGAGTTACTAACAAAGCGAGCAGGGGCAGGGGGCGAAAACGCACGGAATGCTGAATCGGTTTGCGGTGAAGCATCCAGCGAAGACCGCTGCTAATGTGCGTAGGAGCGGTCATTGGAGCAACTCCATTGCCTGCCGGGCATTTGGATTCTGAGGTTGAATGCGCAGCAGGTCCGACAACGCCGCCCGGGCCTTCTCTTTGTCGCCTTGGAGCGCGTACAGCCGGGCAAGATTCAGATAGGACTGATCAAAGCCCGGCGCAAGACGGATGCAGGTCTTGAACTGCTCCTCTGCCCGGGGATAGTCCTGCAAGCGAACGAAGAGCACTCCCAGGTTATTCAGCGCCTCAGGATAATCCGGGCGCAGGTCGATTGCCTTTCGCAAATACTCCTGTGCGCGGTCTGGCTGATTCTGCTGAGCATAGAACATGCCCAGGCTGTAGTTCACCTCAGGATCGTCGGGCTGAATCTCGAGCGCGCGAGTCAGGTATTCCAGTGCCTTGTCGAAGGCTCCCTGGCGGCGATAAAGATTGCCCAGGTTCAGTAATGCGATTGCATAGTTGGGGCGCAACAACAGAGACTGCTGGAAGTCCTTGACGGCTTCGTCGGCTTGTCCCTGCTGAGCGGCGATCATTCCTAGATTGTTCCACGCCTCGGGATAGTTGGGGCGCAGCTTTAATGTTTGCTCGAGATATTGGCGAGCCTGGGCAAAATTCCGCGTCCGTAGGTTGAGGGTGCCCAGGTTGTAGTATCCGTCCGCGTCATCCGGCTTTGCGGCAACAACCTGCTGAAAAGATGCCTCTGCCTGTGCAAGGTAGCCGTGCTGGAACATCGCGACCCCGTATGTGAAGTCGTTGCGATGAAACGCACCTTGATAGAGCGTGCCGGCCAGCGGGATGGCTTTCTGCATGCGCTCAACCGGCGTAGTCGGCAGGGAGGCGAGATCGTCCAGCAGCCGATCTGCGGTGACCGGACCCTGGTAGACCTTGACGATCATGCCGTCCTTGTCCAGCAGGAACGAGGTTGGTATGCCGAGGTTTCTGCGGCGGTCGAAGAGGTGGCGGTAGATGATGTTGTAGATGCCGGCGATCTCTTCCGTTGCGAATACCACTGGAAATGACAGGGCCTCCTGCGTTGCGAAGGAGCGCGCGGCCTGAACGTGATTGGGGTCGTCAACATTGACGGCGAGGATTGTGAGCTTGCGTGCGGCAAGCGCGGAACGGCGCTGGTTGAAGACTCTCAACTCCTCCCGGCATGTTTGCGACTCCGTGGCCCAGAAGTGGAGAAGCACATTGCCACCTTGGAGCGAGCGGAGTTCCCGCATGTTGCCTGCCAGATCGGGCAGGGAAAATTCCGGTGCCTTCAAGGGCTCGATCAGCCAGGTTTCGACGATCTGCGGCAGAGGCTCAACCGCTGGCGGTGGCCCGGCCTGCTGGTAGGAAGGAAGGGGCGCGGCAAAAGCCTTGGCCGCGAATGTAGGCGAGCCTTCTTCCAATTCAATCCGGTGTTTGACGGGCAGGTTGTCAAATTTCTGAGAGAGGCCATTGGGCCAGCGCACGGTTGCCTGCACCACGCCGTCGGTCTTGCCAACTCCAAAGAAGACCTCTTTCGAGTGCTGCGCCAGAAATCCTGTTCCTGCCTGCAGATATTTTGTCTGGCGAAGCGCTCCCGATTCGAGGGTGATTGCCGTTCCGATCGCATCACGATTGCTCTTGTGGCCCCGCAGACGGAAAGCTATGGAGTTGCCTAGGTCCTTCATTGCGTTGTGCAGGATGCGGACCTGGGGCGCGTTCCGGTTCTTGAGGATCACTTCCAGACGGCCGTCCCTGTCGATATCGGCGAGAGCAAAGGAGCGGCTGTCCTCGAGAAAGTCCAAACCCACCACGCCCGAGACCTCGGAGAAAGTGCCGTCGTGATTGTTCGCGAACATCACATTTCTCTCATAAGCGTTCCACGAGTTATCCGAGCGAATCAGTTCGTTGATGGCATTCCAGCCGTGCTCGTAGGCCAACGCAGGTGAGGCGTCCTCTGGCGACTTGGCGACGACCTGGCGCCAGAAGAAGCTGGCGAGATCGTTGCGATCGAGCGCAGAGATGTACCCGTTGGTGACGTAGAGGTCAGAGTAGCCGTCGTGATCGAAGTCCCAGAAATCGGAGGACCAGGACCAGCGGCCCATTTTGACGCCAGCCTGCATGCCTATGTTCTGGAAGCGGCCGTCTCCCTGGTTTCGATAGAGAGCATTGCCCATGGAATGCCGTTGGTAGAGGGTGCGGATCTTTTCCGAGGCGTCGGGGTGAAACTGCTTTTGTTCAGAAACTCTCTGACCGGCAGCCTCCCACATGCTGGTGATGTAGATGTCCTGATGGCCATCGTTATCGAAGTCGCACCAGCAGGCGCTCATCCCGGCCCCTACATCTCCGATGTGGGTCTCGGTGGAAACATCCTTGAATGTTCCGTCGCCGTTGTTGCGGTAGACCTGGGAGCTTCCGAAGTCGTTCGCCACGCAAAGGTCGGGCAGGCCGTTGGAGTTCGAGTCGCCCCATGCGGCAGCAAAGCTATAGCGGTCATTGGTTACGTTCAACCCTGCCGTCTGGGTGGTCTCGACGAATGTCCCATTTCCCTCGTTGTGCAGCAGGCAATTCGGCGGCCCGTTGCGGGCGTCGAAATACGGCACGGGGTAGTGATACTGATCCAGACCGAGGTAGTACATGTACATGCAGAAGTAGATATCGAGTCGTCCGTCGCGATCGTAATCGGCCACGGCTGCATGGGTGAACGATCCCTGGGGAGGTTGAGCAAAGTTGAAAGCGTCGCGCTTGAGTGCGAATGTGCCGTTGCCCTGATTGCGAAAGAGCAGGGGCCCAGTGCCGCAGACGACGAGGAGATCCTGCAGTCCCCGGTTGTCGAAGTCGGCGAAGAGAGCGCAGGCGGTATTGTCGAGGACGCCCACTCCGGCTTTCTCGGTCACGTCTTCAAATGTGCCGTCGCCCCGGTTGCGGTACAGGCGGTTTGGCAAACCTGCCGGCTGGCAAACGTAGAAGTCATCGAACCCGTCGTTGTCGAAGTCGCCCACGGCAACGCCATTGTTGGAATAGACGTCGATGCCGGAGGCGCCATCGAGAACCGTTCGCCAATAATCGACGCCGTGCAGCATCTGCTTCGAGTAGGAACTGGTTGCGGCCAGGGCCTGGGAGGTGACATCAAGAAATATGGGCTGGTGGGCCATGCTGACGGTTTCGTCGCCGTTCTGCCACTTCTGAGCCTTCCAGGCCTCCGATGAATTGCGAAACCACTCCGTGTGCCAGGTACCGACGCGCTCTTCGCGTTGGCCATCGGCACGCGTGGCAACCACGTCATAGCGAATGTCGAGACTGAGTGTGAGGGGTGCGGATGCGGTGATTTCGATCCCAAAAATGTCGAACTCGGCCGTTTCGACCCGCGTTACAGCTCCCAGCCAGGCGCGAAACTGCTGCAGGAACCGATCGCTCCCCGGAACGAGGTCAGCAGAGAAGGTCCTCTTAACTACGGTGATTCCTCCCCCGGAACGCAGGGTGGACTCATGATCAGGGCTGAGCGGGGAGAACTGGATCCCGGGGTCGAGGGCCTTTTCCATGACCGACAGGTCGCGGACTGAGGCCTTGAGGGCGCTGCTCCACTGGTTAAGGATTGCCTCGACCTCAAAGGCGTATTTCTCAGTGATGTACTCATCCGAACCTGGCGGAACCCGCCGTAAGACGTCCTCTAAAGGGGATCGGGTGGGATAAATCGGCGTCAGGCGCAGGTCAGAGTAGGCGAATGAGTGGGTTCCGGCGGGGAAGTTATTTGGTCCGAAAAGGAACCCGGATGCGTAGAAGGGCGCTGGCCGAAGCAGTAAGGGCGCCAACCCCATGGATTTGAGGAAACTCCGGCGGGTGGGAGGCTGGCTATCGTGTTTGCGGCTCGACATCCTGAGAGGTTCCGGGTGGTGGCTAGGTGTTTGAATGCTAGCACCAAGACCGTAACAAGCCCAAATCGGGCGATCGGGGGTGTGCAAATGTGGATTTTATTTTGGAGGAGGGGAGCGGTGGGACTGTAAAGTGCTATAGATCACAGATTTACCTCATTTTCTCCCACCTTGGGCGGCGTCCATCCCATGGACTATAAAGATCTCAATCTTTTGATTGACAACGGATACATTGACGTTCTATTTTTGCTCCCACGATCAATGCAAGCGGTTAGCTATAGCGGTAACTTCGATTGTGACGTTAAAACAGCAAGTAAATAAGTGTGGCCAGTTTCTCCCGTTACGCAGTGAATGCGGCGTATGAAAGCGGAGGTTATAAGTGATGAGCGCTCGTAAAAAGACGATTCGGCACAGTGAACTTTTTCACAATTTCCAGAAACTAAGAACATATGGGTTCCTAGCGATTGCATTTCTTTGCTTCCTGGTGGCGCAGAGTCAGTTTGTTTCCGCCCAGGTCGATCAAGGTGCGATTGCTGGAACTGTGACCGACACCAGCGGCGCCGTGGTTCCCGGCGCAACCGTGAAGTTGTTGAACACGGATCAGGGCATTGCCCAGGAAGCCAAGTCGAGCGGCAGCGGCAGCTACAGCTTTTCGCCGGTTAGGATCGGCAACTACACCCTGACGGTTACAGCCACAGGGTTTTCTGCGACGACGCAGTCGAACATCCACGTAAGCGCGATGCAGCGGCTGGCAGTTGATATTCAGCTGAAGCCGGGCGCCACGACCGAGACGGTCGAAGTGAACACCGCGCCGCCACTTATGCAGACTGAAGAAGCTTCGGTTGGCCAGGTGATGAACGAGCAATCGGTGAACTCGCTGCCGTTGAACGGCCGCAACTTTACCTTCCTTGCGCAGCTTGGCGCCGGCACGCAGACGCCGCAGGCCGATACGCGCGGCAACGCAGCCTCCGGTGCATTTTCCGCAAACGGACTTCGTCCCGCACAGAACAACTACCTGCTGGATGGTATCGACAACAACTCAAACGCAGTCGACTTCCTCAACGGAACGAACTTCATCGTTCTGCCTCCCGTAGACGCAATTCAGGAGTTCAAAGTTCAGACCGCGGATTTCAGCGCTGAGCTGGGACGTTCGGCAGGCGCCGTGCTGAATGCACAGATTAAGTCAGGTACCAACAGCTTCCACGGAGCAGCGTGGGAATTCTTCCGCAACGACGTATTGGATGCAGCGAACTGGTTTGAGAATAACCAGGGCGTGCCAAAAGGCAAGCTGAACCAGAATCAATTCGGTGCCTCTGCCGGCGGCCCGATCATCAAGAACAAGATGTTCTTCTTCGGTGATTATGAAGGCCTGCAGCGAGTGCAGGGTCTTACCGCGACCGGCACGGTACCGACATTGAACGAGCGCAACAGCAACTACCAGAACCTCCAGGAACTCATCACTCTGGGTGGCAACGGTGCAACCAGGACGGACGCACTCGGCCGAACGATACCGAGCGGCACAATTCTCAACCCTGCAACGACCCGCAGGATCACGGCGGGCCAGATTGATCCCGTTTCCGGGATTTTGGCGACGACCAGCGGCTACGCTCGCGACCCGTTCGGCACATGCCCCGCCAGCACAGCGACCTATACACTGATTGCCTGCGATCTGAATCACCTCACTCCTGCAAATGGCGCGAATGTTGATCCCGACGCGGTGAACATTCTGAACCTCTATCCCAAGCCGACCACCAATTCGTTCTCGTCGAACTTTGGATCGAGCAACCATCTTTATGAGCATCGCAACGCGTTTGATACGCGCTTCGACTACAACCCGAACGCCAAAGAGCAGATTTTTGTTCGCTTCAGCTACGTAGACGATCCGCAGTATATCCCCGGAATCTTCGGTGGTATCGCGGACGGCGGCTCGTTCCAGCAGGGCATTCAGACTGCCAAGTCCGACCAACTCGCAATGGCCTGGACGCATGTGTTTTCGCCCACGATGGTCAACGTTGCACGTCTTGGCTGGAACCACCTCCACACAACGCGTTTCGGACCGGAAGGCAACAACCTCGGAATCCCGGCGCAATACAACATCGCCGATATCCCACAGGTGCCTGAGAATGGCGGCCTGCCAACGTTTGGAATCAGCGGACTGTCGAACCTGGGCAGCAACAACTTCCTGCCGTCTGACGAAGTCAGCCAGACGCTCCAGGTCACCGATGACTTCACGAAGATTTACGGTGCACACAGCTTTAAGATGGGCATGGAGTACCAGCACGTGAAGTTCTCGACGCTGCAGCCAGCGTGGTCGAGAGGTCAGTTCGACTACAACGGCACCTTCACGGATATTCCGAACAACAACAACAACTTGACCGCTATTTCTCAGATGCTGCTGCAGCCGGCAGCATCGGCAGAAAACATTCCGGCCAATGTCGCAATCCCGTATTCGGGCGGTTCGGACGACGTTCGTTCCTCCAACATCAACAAGACCTACGACGCAAAGAATTATTTCGCGCTCTATTTCCAGGATGACTGGAAGGTGAACTCGAAGTTAACCCTGAATCTTGGCTTGCGTTATGACTACTTTGGACCTATCTCAGAGACGAACGGCGGTCAGGCCAACTTTGTTCAGACCGGGCCACCGAACGGCAAGCCAACCTACCTGATCCCTGCCTCCGGCAAGGACAACAGGCAGTTGTCTGAAAGCTTCTTGACTCAGTTGCAGAATGATGGCATTGCACTTGAGTCGACCAACAAATACGGGCAAGGATTGCTGCAGGTATCCAAGGCCAACTTTGCACCACGAGTTGGATTTGCATACCAGGTAAATCCGAAGACCGTTATGCGCGGTGGTTACGGTCTCTTCTACAACTCGTTTGAGAACCAGGGGTATGGCCCGAACATCGGCGAGAATTATCCCTTCGTCTACAACTTTGAATATAAGCAGAACGGTGCTGACAGCGCGGTAGCCCCGGTAAGTAGCGGCACCGTATACCAAGGGTGCCAAACGGCAGGCCCAGGCGGCACCGCGACATTCCAGTCCGGCTTCTCCTGCATGTCGTTTACGCCTCTTTCGGTCAATGCCGCTGGTCTGGGATTGCAAGGACTGCAGTTTGACTACGTAACGCCGCGGACCCAGAGCGCCAACTTCACACTGCAGTATGCAATCACCCACAGCCTTTCCGCCCAGGCCTCCTACGTATGGACACATGGAACGGATCTGCAGGCGGGTATCGGCAACAACCAGGTCAGCCAGATCCTGCCCGCGGGCGCGGATTTGACAGGCACTTCCAACGGTGGTCCATTCGTTCCCTTCGTCGATTTCGGGCAGAACGGAAGCTACCAGCGCACAATCGGACGCAGCGCCTACAACGGTCTGCAAACCAAGTTGGAGCAGCAATACAGCAATGGTCTGTCATTCCTGCTCGCATACACATGGTCAAAGACGATGTCCAACGCGGGCGACTTGCTGAATGGTGGCAGCACCAGCGGATTCCGTGCACCCTGGGTGCCGGATTTGGGACCGTCAACCAACTTTGACTACTCCCTTGCGAACTTCGACATCCGCAACGTCTTCCATGGCAGCGGCAGTTACGATCTGCCATTCGGCAAGAACAAGAAGTACATGGCCTCCGCCGGCAAGACTTCAAACGCTTTAATCGGTGGTTGGTCTACCAACTTCATCTATACCCTCCAGGGTGGTCAGCCAATCACGCTTGGTTGCCCGACCGGCCCAACGCAGAACACCGGTTGCTATGACATCAAGGTTAAGGGGCAGAGCCAGAAGCTTGGCTACTACGTCAGCAAGGCACCTGCCACATTTGGCAAGCCTTTCTGGTTTGGTAACCCCGCGGCCTTCAACCAGCCCTGCCAGCTGAAATTCCTGGCAGATAAAACCACGATTGCCGTCAACGAAAACACCCCGGCGGGTTGCCTGGATCAGGGCACGGGTTCCGGAGCTCTGGGTGGGAAGGCGGATACGACCACTGGGCCGGGATACAACCAACTCGACCTCTCCTTCTTTAAGAACATCCCGATTTCGGAACGATTCTCGGCACAGTTCCGGACTGAGATATTTAACATCTTCAACCATCCGTTGTTCAACGCTCCTGGCTTTGGTGGCAACGGTGTCGTGTCAATCGGCGGCTCAACCAACTACACCCAAAATACCTTTGGCGAAGTTGGGGCAACCCGCAACCAGGCACGGCAGATTCAATTTGCTCTAAAACTGTTCTACTGATCTAAGATAAGAAAACCACCCTGGAAGGGCACGCACTTGGGTGCCCTTCCAGGGTTTTCTTCTGCGTAGGGCTTTGCTCACGCGGTAGCGATAGAGGTGGAAAGTGAGCCAAGGACCCCGGGTCTGGTTTTTGTTTTTCTGTTCTTTCCTGGTGTGTGCTGTGTCGGCACCGGCGGAGGACAACCAGAGCCAGAAGCTGGAGCGCCAGTTCCAGTCAGCTGTAGCCCAATATGAGGCAGGAAGATTCGCCGAATCCGCCGCCCTTCTAGAGGAGCTTTTACCTCACGCCCCCCGCAACTTCGAGGTTCGCGAGCTTTTAGGCCTTGTTTACGCGGCTCAATCAAAGAATGCGAATGCTGCGGAGCAACTCCAAATTGCCGTGGAGCTGAAGCCTGACTCTGCGGCCGCGAGAACGAACCTGGCTACAAGTCTCTCTCGTTCAGGAAAGATGGATTTGGCAGGCGCGCAGTTCCGCAAGGCTCACGATCTGGATCCCAAGAGCTACGACATCAACCACAATCTTGCTGGGTTCTACATTCAGTCCGGCAAACTTCCTCAGGCGATACCGCTGCTGGAAGAGGCACAACGCATCAATCCCACTGCTTACGATTGCGGATACGACCTTGCGATGGCATATTTTCTAACCGGGCAGCTGGCCGCAGCAAGGCAGCAGGTGAAAGCACTGCTGCTGCAGAAGAACACGGGCGAGCTGCACAATCTACTTGGCCAGATTGAGGAAAAAGACGGGAAATTTGTAGATTCCGCCAACGAATTTGAAATCGCAGCGCATATGGATCCGAGTGAGGAGAATCTCTTCAGCTGGGGATGCGAGCTGCTGCTACACCGGACGTATGAACCTGCGATTGAGGTTTTTCAAAAGGGCGCAAACCTCTACCCAACGTCTCCGCGCCTGTTGATCGGATTAGGAATGGCGCTTTACTCACGAGGCAAATACGACGAGGCTGTCAAAGCTTTGCTGGCGGCCGCCGATCTGGATCCCTCCGATCCGCGCTGCTTTTACTTTCTCTCGAAGGCTTACGACAGCTCTCCGGGTCAGGCTGCGAACGTGATCGAAAGATTCCGCCGGTTTTCTCAACTACAGCCGAGCAATGGGCTGGCCGTTTATTATTACGCGATGAGTTTGTGGAAGGGAAAGCGTGCAGAAGATCCCAACCTTGATATGGGTGAGGTTGAATCCCTGCTGCAAAAGTCGATCGCTCTCGATCCAACGCTTGCCGAACCTCATGTGCAGCTGGGGAATCTCTATGCCGACCAGCACAAATACGACAAGTCGATCCCCGAATATGAGCGTGCCTTGCAACTCAATCCCAACCTTCCGGACGCACATTATCGGCTTGGGCAGGACTATGTTCGAGTGGGGCAAAAGGAACGCGCGCAGGCAGAATTTGATGTTTACCAGCGGCAGCGAGCGCAGCATATGGCCGAGATCGACAAGGAAAGGGCAGAGGTCCAGCAATTTGTGTATTCAGCAAAAGCTGCTCCTTCTACCAAGCCGCAATGAGTGCCCGGTTGACGTGGTTGTGGGAATGCTGGACTGAGAGTAATGAAGCACTACACAATATGCATTAGCGATCATGGGGTGGAATTGAATTGAGGCGTCGAACATCGTTTAGTGAAGCGCTTGCGGCTGACTTTTCAGCTGTGGGGAAGGCCACGTCTCATGGGACCCCTTATCACCTTGGCCGCAGCCGACGCGACTTTCTGCGCAACGCCGCCGGATTGGCTCTCGGGACAGCGGCGATGGGGGCGAGCCCCTTTTTGCACGGGGCCGTAGCAGCCAAAAAGCGAAAGATTATCGTGGTCACTTTTGGCGGAGGGGCGAGGGACCAGGAGACATTCGCGCCCGAGGGTCAGGAAAATATTCCTCACCTGCTGAAGGAGCTGGCACCGCAGTCGAGCTTTTTTGCGCAGGTCGTGAACCAGGGGATTCTAGGCCACTACGTGGCGACGGCAAGCCTGGCAACGGGAGTCTACGAGACCATTAATAACTTTTCCTCGCTGCCGCCGGAACATCCCACGGTGTTTGAGTACTTCCGCAAGGACTTGAAGCGTCCCTCTTCGGATGCGTGGGTTGTGGCTCCGAGCAACGGTTTCAATAGGATTGGTGAGAGCGAATATCGCTCGTTCGGTCCCGGCTCGGGCGCAAAGGTGATCCTGCCGAAGCACTTGCTGAATGCAGCGATGCCTGGCTCTGCCGCCGACCTTCAGCACTTGCTTCGCGATAACTATGAGACTCCGCTGTATACGCCGCAGCTGGGCGGCGGAGAGTTTGAGTTGCAGCAAATGGAGATGATTCTTCGGCTTTCGGTGGATGATTTCAGGGCACATGCACGTACGCTGTCGAGTCCCGATGAGCTTTCGACGTACATCGCGCGGCAGCTGATGCAGCAGGAAGCTCCCAGTCTCCTGTGGATCACGATGCACGATATTGACATCGCGCATGCGGGCGCCTACTCGCTCTATGTTGACGCGATCCGCCGAACGGATCGTCTCTGTTCGGATCTGTGGAAGGCGGTTCAAAGCAATCCTGAATACGCCGGTAACACCACCATGTTCATACTTCCTGACTTTGGGCGGGATGCAGATGAGGATTCTGGCGGGAACGGATTCCAGCATCACCGCACCGGCGATGCTGCCTCGCGAACGACGTGGATGATGGCATTGGGCGCGGGAGTGCGCGAAGGCGTGGTTTACGACCGTCCAATGCAATCCATTGATCTTGTACCCACCCTTGGCGCGATGATGGGATTTTCTCCCTCGCTCGCGAAGGGCAGGCCCGTTCAGGAGTTGTTGTAGGTCCTATGCTTCCCAGCGAACTCAAAGCCGAGCAATTTAGTGGCTATCCTCCCCAGGCAAGAAAGCTGGCAGTGGACCATCTTGCTGCGATCCAGCAGCTACCGCTCAGCTTTGCTCCCAGTCTGCTGAAGGAAGTGATTGACTATGACTTCAAGTTCCCCGCAGAGCGCACGGCGATCGATCGAGAGCTGGCTGTGCTTAGCGCACTCTCTGCAGCACAGGTCAAAGAGTGGTTTCAGGCATTCTTCGAACTCGCGGTTTCCCCCAAGCTGGAGCATCTGAACTGGATCAATCTGCCAGCGCAATTTGTCGAACAGCTATCAGAATATCTGTGGGACACCCACCAACTGGATTCGTTTAGAAACGCAGCAACGGTCTATGGCGATCGTCTGCGTGTGGCCATGCCACCTGAGGCGCCTACTGAGCGCAGGTTGGGAATCGCGGTCATTGGCGAGGGCGTTGCGACATATGATGCGCCACTGTTTCGCAACCTGCGACAGCACGGCACATATTTTGCAAAGGTCAAACCGGAGAACGGATTTGCGAGTCTTCTTAATGCCGCTGCCGCACGGGCGCAGGCTCACCCTGTTCCTTACGGCCACTGGTACGTTGATGGTGGGCAGGAAGCTGATCATAGCCCGCTGCTGACGTGTGTGTCGTACCAGTCGCTGGCGCCGGTGCGCGATGCACTGTTACGGAAGATCCAGACTGAGTCGGAGAAGCCGGGTATCGGGACCGGAGCAGCTCCGCTCAAATATGGCCCGCCTTTCTCCCGAAGACCTTGGCATGGGCAAGTCGGGAGACCCGGTGCTTGATCGCTTCCAGATCAAGTTGCTCACGGAAGGTTCCGGCACGCAGATATTCAGCACTACGTTCGCACAGTGGACGGCACGCGAGTGGTGCGGCGTGCGCAGGCGCTGACCTTGGTGGTGCGCTTTGGGCCGAGGCAGAGACAGAGGCCGATGAATGAACTGCTATCGAGCGGCGCCAGCAACAGCGAGCTTGATTACGTTGGCTCACTGGTGGATGGAGATATGGGCGCCTATTACAACTGGCTGAATCAGCAGCGATTACCGGGATCGGAAAACTCGTCGTTCCTGGTTTGGTTTGAAGGCCACAGCCAGGCTCTCGCGATTGGCCCGGGAGTGTCTCGCGGCAAGGCATCCAACGCGGTCGCCAGCCTGAATGACGTGCTCGGATGGGCGGCGGGATAAACCGCCGGTACTTCGAGAGTCTACCTAATTCGTTGCTTATCCCACATGTCTTACGCTCACCTAAGCCAATTCCAGCCTTCGGCATCGCACAGAATCGCTCCGCTTAGCGTGCGAAAGTAGTAAAGTTGATAGCAGCACACAACAGATAATGTCGCGCGTACGGGGCAAAATGAAATCGAATGAAGATTTCGTTTCGGAGATTCTTTCGGGCGCTGGTCACAACGCAACGGATAGATCCCGACGCGAGTTCATGCGCGCAACCGCTGCCTTGCTTGCCGGCCTGAGTCTTCCACAGATATCGTTCGGTGGTGAAGGCCAGCACGGAGCGGGCGGTTCGGGGCAGCGAGTGGTGCTCGTTATTTTCGGTGGGGTCCGCCGGGCTGAGACCTTTTCTCCAGAGGGTTTGGAGAACATTCCGCACTTGCATCAGGATCTTCTTCCCAAGTCATTGTTCTATCCCAACGCCCGCAACGAGGGCGTGACCGCCCATTTCAATGCTATTTCCAGCATTCTGACCGGCAATTGGCAACGCGTGGACGATTGGGGAAAGCTTGCGCCCACGACGCCAACCCTGTTTGAACATTTTCGCAAGCAACTGGGAGCGGCGCAGAGCGATACGTGGGTGGTCGCCAGCAACAAGGCTCTGACCAGTTTGATCGGCGCCAGTTCCGCTGCGGATTACGGGCCGGTCTACGGGGCCAACGTCGTGTTTCCGAAGCAGCTGATGGTGGCTGCTGTCGCCAACGCGTTGCGGTCCGGTCGAAGTGGCAATATGGCGGATCGGGCGAAGGTCGAGTCTGAGTTGGAGAGCATGCTGGACGCAGGCAACTACGAAGGCCTGGGATGGACTGTCAATGACATGGCGGATCGGCTTGATCCTCGCGTGCGCAACTCAATCGAAGAAGCGATCGCGACCTTTGTGCGCAGCGGCGGCCCAACTTCGGGCGACGAACTGACGTTTCTTGTAAGCCGCGAGATCATGCAGAAGATTTCGCCGCGCTTGCTTGTCGTGATTTTTTCTGATGTGGAAGTGGCGCATTTTGGATCGTATGCGTTGCACGTCGCAGGAATTCGGACTGGCGACAGGCTTGCCTATCAGCTTTGGCAGGAGGTGGAAGCCAACCCCGAATACAAGGGCAGGACCACGATGGTGATCATGCCGGAGTTCGGGCGCGATCCGGATGGATCGACTACGAATGGCTTCTTCAATCATCGTGCCAACTCCGATTCAACGCGTTCCACCTGGATGATGACGCTGGGCGCGGCTGTCGACAAGCCGCAGATCATCGAGCGGCCTGTCCAGCAGGTAGACCTCTGTCCCACGCTGGCGGCTGTGCTCGGCTGCCCGAAGATGGAGTCGCAGGGCACGCGGCTGAAAGAGCTGCAAGTATAGCGGGCAGGCGAGAGACCGGGGTGCTGTAATGGAGTTCGACGAAAGACTGCCGTCCCAGCTTCAGAATGCCTTGAACAAGGGTTTGCTGAATCGCCTGCCTCTGACGTTTCTCCCAGTCACCCGGCAACAGCTTCGCGAGTGGGAGTATTTGTTCCCATACGAGAGACAATCGATTCTTCACCTTCTCCTTTACCTCGCGAGTTTGAGCGAAGCCCAGTCCAAAGAGCTATTTCAGGAAGTCGTTCAGCTCGAGGACAAGATGGGAGTTCGTACGTGGCAGTTCTCCACCGACGAACAAACCATTCTGAACTCATCACTGCTGGCGCGCTCGCCGTACTACCAGGAATGGCGTAAGGCAGTGCAGAAGGTTTTCGACGCCGCCGATCAGTATGCGGAGAAGGTGAAGGCCGGTAGTGCCGGAAGCGATCGGCTCATTGTGCTGGTGCTGCCTGAGAGGCTTCCACTGGATCGCTCGACGGTCTGGAAAAGATGGCACGGCATGGGGCACGTCGTGCGACTGGACCTGACGCATCCCAACGAATCTCTGAGTCCTGCCGAGGCCCTGTTGAGCGTTACGGCTGGGGGCGATAACAGGCGGCTGATGGATGTGGTCTCGAAGCGCTACGACGCCTCTGCGGATGCGTGGGTGGTTGAGGCGGGAAGCGGCTTGGTGGACCACGCTCTGAAGCAGGAGGCATCTTCCGCAGCGCCTGCAGCCGCCATGCTGCTGAGCTACGGAAGACTGACAACATTTCGCGATCAGTTTTCTCACCAGGTGAACACTATGCATAAAGACCTGGCCGATGCAGATGCCGTGTACGACCGGCTGCGTAAGGCAGACGTCACACCATGGTGTCCTCCGGAGGTCGCTTCGCAACCCGTGATTCGCGAGTTTCTGCGGTCCCTCTACCTGAGCGGAAATGGCGCGTTGATCTTTGGCAACTCGTTTGTGGAGTGGTGTTGCTCCGAAACCTTTCGCCGCGCGCGACCTTCTTTCCTGATGGCGCAGTTTGGCGTGCGCAGTAAGCCAAAGCCGTTTACGAGCGTAGTGGTCTTCGAGAACCAGGACCAGGTGAATCCGACGCCCGCTGTCGATGACTTGTCGGGGAAGCTCGCTGGATGCGCAGGTGCTGGCTTTGTATGTGTGGCTGGCAGCCAGCCGTTATGACGAGTATCGAAGCAACACGGTGTGCGTGTGCCTGGCGGAAAGTCTTTCGGAGGCTTACGTTATCGCTCCGCCGGAGTTTGAGATTGAGCGGCAGACCGAGCCGGTTTCACTGGCGAAGCTTAGAGTAGCCATGATTGATTGGCTGGCTAGCAAGCAGTCCGCATAAGCTTATCCGATCACCTTGGAAATCTTCCTCCTGACACACGAGAGCCTGCCACTCGCAAAGCGTGCCGATGTGTCACGCTTCAATTCACTGGCACAAGGCTGGCATCACGAGGATTGAGAGCGACGGAGTTTTCCAGACGCATGGGTGTGGGTGTCGCGGAGAGGTGAATCGTTCGCTGCACTGATTCCAATTGCACGAGCGAGTTCTTCTGGTCGAATGTGATGGCAAAGGTTTGCAGGGCGCTGGACCCGAAGTTGATCATGGGAAAGGCAGGGTTAATCTCGACAAAGGGCTTCTTGAAAGAATAGCCGGCAAGGCGGACATCGGTCGCGAGCTTTCCTGCCTTGATCTGGAATCGAGTGGACATCGATTGGGCGTTGCTGAAGAGCGTCGGATCGGAAGCGAACCTCATCTGCTCGGCGAGCTTCTCCGGCAAGCTAAGTCCGGTGCCGCCGGAGTCGATTTGCGCCTCGACTCGAATGCTGCCAATCCGCATCGGCACGATGGGTACGTGATCGGGCATGCGGAAGGGAAGCACGGAGCGTTCGCCATCGGGCACCAACTCGCCTTGTCTCAGCGAGATCCGCTGATTGGGATAATCGAGCTTCGAGCAAGAAGTCCTGGAAAAGGGGGAATCCTAGTAGCCCCTGGCAAGTGCCGTCTGCGTCGCTAAACTCGTGCTGCGCTGCGGTGACCTGGCTAAACTCGACACCGGCGACCACCAGCGATGGCAAGAGGAGCAAAGGTACGCGTTGCCCACCCTTTCCACTGAGGTCGTTCAGGCGGACATAGCCCACGGGCGCGAGGCCGAGTTCCTTGGCCAGCTGCGGGGTGATAAATGCCTGACCACCTGTTCCGGTATCGATGACGAAGCGGAAGGGACCCTTTCCGTTGATCATTACCATTACAAATGGTTTGTCATGAGTGATTTCGAGGGGCGCAGAGTAGGTAATGGTCTGGGCGGCTGAGGTCGCCAGGCCGGCTAAGAGCAAGCACACGCTGAGATAGATGGGCCGCAAGAACCTCGGCATAACTCCACCTCCCGCCACTCACACTTCATCGTGCTGCCACCAACTACGCTACTTCTGACTCACCGGTTCCATGTTCGAGGAACCCGTAGGGCGGGCCTGATCTCCGAGTTGGCTGAGCAACATCGCGTTTCGCGCGCCGCACAGTGCGGAAACCTCATCCCGCGCAGTGTACTCCTTAGACGGGCTATCTGGTGGAATGCCGTCACCTGGCGTGGAATATTTTAAGGTCCCCGGCTGCCGATCTTTATTCTCCAACCGCCACAGTCAGGACCCTGGGCAGTTGCAAGGTGCCCTGTTGCTGGATGTCCTTGGACGAATCTCCCAGGCTCAAGTTGTACGCCCCGGCATTTGCGTGCCACGATCCGGCCTTAACGTCAAAATAGGCAAAGCTACGCGGAGAGAGGGCCAGGGTGACGTGTTTGGTCTCGCCGGCTTCGAGGTAGACGCGTTCGAAGCCCTTCAGTTCCATGGCTGGGCGTTCGACGCTGGGCTTGGCCTCGCCAACGTAGAGCTGAGCGACGGTCGCCCCGGCACGGGTACCGGTGTTTGCCACGTCGAAGCCGACGTTGAAGGTGCCGTCGCCAGTGGGTTCGGTCTTAAGGTTGGCAAAGGTGAAGGTTGTGTAAGAGAGGCCGTAGCCGAAGGGGAAGAGCGGCTCAGTCTTGTTGCGCTGATAGCCTCGATAGCCCACGAAGATGCCTTCGCGATAGTTGATTTTGTTGGTGCCGGGATCAGGGTAGTAGCTCGCGTAGCTGGGGTTGTCGGTGATCTTGGCTTCCCAGCTTATGGGCAGGTGGCCAGAGGGATTCGCGTCTCCGAAGAGGAGGCTCGCCAGGGCTTTGCCACCCTGTTCCCCGGCGTACCAGGCCGCGAAGATCGCCGACACCTTGTCCTTCCACCCGGAGAGATCGACGCTGCCGCCGGAGGTGATGACGACTATGGTCTTCTTGCCCAGCGCGGCGACCTGGTTGATCAGTTCTTCCTGGCCTACAGGTAGCTCGAAGCTACGGTCTCCGCCTTCTGATTCAGAGGCGTTATTGAAGCCGACGCAGAGAATGACGGCATCCGACTTTTTCGCGATCTCGATAGCGGCGGGGTCTACGACGGTGCTGAGTTGCACTATGCCGACTCGCACGCCCGATACGCTGCCTATCTGCTGGGAGAGTTGCTCGAGGACAACCTTGTGGGGCTCGCGGGTGAGCTGCATGGTTGTCTGGTTGAGGATGTACTTTGGCACGATGGAGCTGTCGAAGACGACCTGATCATCGACAAGGAGGCGGAACTTCCCATCGGTCTGGCTGAAGACGGTGAACGCTCCCGCCTGCTCCGGCGTAAAGTATCCTGTCCAGCGGCTGGAGACGCGGGAGGTTTGGTAGGGGCTGGATCTGCGATGTGAGGTGAGAGCGTTCAGTTCCTGTTCTTCGGGTTCACGGCGGGTTCCGGGCGGCGTCATCATAGTGTTCTCGACGACTGTGTTCTGCACTCCGCCCTCAAGGCCGACTTTGGCAAATGTTTCGTGCGTCACGCCGGGGATGGTGCCGGCAGAATCGGTGGTGAAGTGCGTGAGCCTGGCCATCTGGGTGATGCTGTAGAGGCCGCGCGCATAAAGGGTATTTACCTTCTCGCCGAGCGCATCGCTGATGCCGGTGAGTGCATTGGAGGTGGCGAAGCTTACTACCTCTCCACTGCCGCCGCCCGTGGTGATGGTCTGGGCTGCGGTTGGCCCGATAACAGCGACGGTGTGTAGGCTTGCCTTATCAAGGGGCAGTGTGTTGTGGTCGTTCTTGAGGAGCACTGTGCCCTCAAGCGAGCCTTGCAGTGAGGCTGCACGACCAGCAAGGTTGTAGCGGGGAATGCTGGTGTCCATCTGCGGGCGGTCGAGCCATCCATCTTGAAATGAGGGAACAAATAAACCTGGTCGTTATCAGGCGCGGTGAGAGCGTAGTAAGCCACTACGCCTGCCGCAAATTCAACTGCTGATCGCGCAAAGATCTCCGTCATTTTCTGCTGGTAATCTAGGCCCGAGATCCGACCTTCTTTGGTAATCTTCGCGGTACCTGGTAGCATAACCGATAGGCCGACAACGCCCTCCACTAGAACATGTGGAGCAAAGATATTGCGTGCTCGCAAATACCAACACAAAAAATGGGCCGAGCAGGCAGGACAAGCGGCGGACATACACCGATTTCCCCCTCTGCAACTGCCCAGCCGATCCGCCAATTCTCGCGTAGGGTAGCGATCCTTGTATTTCTCCAAAAGCTTGATTTTTGCAGTCTCCTTTCATCACCGGCATCATAATCGGATTTCCGCGCCAACTGACGCAGCTCCTCTTCGACAATTGCCTGTGGTGCAATATCGCCGATTGTGTGTTCGACATTGAATTCGAATGTCATTATGTTTCCTTTCTCATAATTGATTTTATCTGCACGACATCGCGCGATCATTCTTTACAAGATTTAAAATAGCGGTATGCGGTGCTCAAATATCACTCGTGCCGCATGCGTGCTCTTTGCGACACGGGCCGGTCACGCGGGCCCCGGGCATTGATCGTCAATACATCGCATACAGTGCAAACACAGCCTCGCGATCTCGCGACTTGATTGTTTCGATTATCCACTCAGTGACCGGAATGCGTCGTTTTGCACGTCGAAGCAGCTGCTCGCCCTCTCCGCCGGGTCTAACTGATGCCGAGCCTTCCTCTGACCCTTTTCTCGAGACGACACGTCAAATCTTTTCCTTTGGCGGGCATTGCAAAGCCCGACACCATGTTGCGCTGGATTACTCGCTAAGCAATCCCAATGCTGCCAGTTCCTCGACCACTGCGTTCCTCTTGTCGTTGCGCGTACTGAATTTGTCGAAATCGATATCGAGATCGTATTCGACTACAATGTGGCGCAGTTGTGCTTTTTTCATTTGTCGCACTTTCGAGGCCTTAAGGTCCGGAAGCATTGGATGGCTAGAACCAAATTGGTCTTCGTGCATACAACTTTGAACCTTAGTCTGGCGCAGCAAGAGTTCCGTAATAATGGGCGCCAAACGAGCGACCATGCGTGACGTCAGATTCCATTTGGAAGCTGAGAGACATTGCGCGACCAGGGGGCGGTAGTTGTCTATCATTATTTGATCGATGGTACGGTTCTCAACTTCCCAAATGGGCATGCGAGCCAGGGCCTCAAAGCCAAGGCCGAGCGGCACGTAAAGATCAAAACTATTTGATGTTTCGGAAAACTCGAACTGCGGCAATTTTCCAGTCTTTCGCTGCTGTCGCTTGAGCGCCACCTTAATATCAAGAGGGTAGCTACCGCCATCCAACCCAGGTTGCGAATGCCAGTTCTTGGTGCCGAGAATTATTCGGTACGCGACTTCTAGCGACGGAAACGACGCGATCCAAGTATTTTCCTCCGCCCACCACAGCAGCCAGCGACCATCGGGGCCAGCCACGAGGTCGAACGGACAACAGTTGTAGAACGCCTCGGGGTGCCACTGCCAGGTGCCCGGAACAATTGCGTTGCTTGTCATTTTTAATTCTCCTTTATGTTTCAAACAGTCCTAACTTATGAGCTCATGCGCATGGCGGGCGCCGCTAGCGACATGAGTTCATTACATATGCAGTCGGTATCTACGTCCGGGATAGCAGGTGGCAACCCAATCGGATGCAGGCACGACTCTGTTTAAATATTTTACAAGATTCGAATTTGGCGATCCCAATTAGCAAGAAGCGCTTCCTGGTCGCGCTATCAATAATTCCAGCGAGATCAATTGCGCGTCCTGGGGAAGCTCAAAAAGATTTCCATCGCCAACTGTCAACGCAAATTAACGTACGCGGTACAGCAAACTGGATTAAAGTCGTGATCGGCGCGATGGGCTTTTCTTTTAATAAAGACGAGCATGGGAACTATAAGCCATTTTGGTGCCAGCACTATTATCTCATCACGAGCACGCACACGATAAGACCAAATTACGAGGGGCTTGAAGAAGTGTTTTCTACGCGTCCAAAGAGCGCTTTGAATTGTTTATTTATCTCAACAAAATTGGTTTGGCATCGCGGGTGATCTTTGCCGGAGCAACGCCGATGTCAGATTTGTCGGGCGTCTAAATCGCTAGACGTCATTCGCGGACCAAGCAGCTTGGAATAACGGAGCAAATGTGACTTTGAAGGCACCAGCGATTTTGAGCGATTAAGCACAATTTGAGAGACTAAGTGAAGGCAGCGATTTGTAGATTGACTCGACAATCCCCGTTTCACCGTTGCGCGCCTCTTAAGCCCCGCCAACTAATCCTTCGTTACATTCAAACCACTCAAAGTATAGCTTACGCAACAACCGCGTCGGCTTTCGATTATCATGCAGCTTCAATCGCACTGCTGAGCTTGCTTATTCGTTATTTACAATATTTATCGGGTGGTGTTTTGGGGCCAATTCCAGCATTTTCGCCTTTGAAATATGGCGTGATCCAGGTTCGAAAAAAGAACACATCAAACTGGATTTGGTTGACATAAATCGATCTTGCTTAGGGGTAAGTTTTCTCGCGACCACCTCGAAAACATTATTGACGAAGCTGTGGACTAGAAACGACCGGATTACTACTGGACTTGTGAACTCTCGCAAATGAACTACGTCAGGTGCCAGGTACGCCCCCAGACGACTAAACCTTTCAGATCCTATTCTCCGCAAAGGTCATTGTAGATTCGCTTTGCCTCGTCATCAGAGACATTTGTGGCTGCTTGAATGTCCTTGATTGCGCGTGCACGAGCGTCAATAAGCGGGATATTGGGGCGCATTTCCTTGCGAGTGCGCGGCAAGATGATTGTCGTGTCATAATCGACCTTGCCAGCTTTCACCGTTTTCAACAGAATAGTCGATGACGTTGTAATGATTTAAATCAATTGGCTTCACGTACACACGCTCGATTCCGCCTCGGTCATACAACAGACCGGTCGTTCACGGTACGATCAACATACAAGTCTTGCCGTCGGTTAATGTGAGTGACGAAATCTTCTCGCAATCGAGATTTGGCGGGAATTAGAATAACTCCGTTGAGATGCAACCCTCCGTTCTGATTAATCGTCCGCCCTAATGTCTTTGTTCGCTTCCGCTTCCAGACTGGCAAATCAAAAAATAGCATAGCGCGTGGCAAAAGGTGTTCTTGGCTTTTACGACAAGGGTGTTGAGCAAAACGTTTGCACAGAGTTGGGTAGAAGTGATTATAAACGGCATGTTCCATTTGAGAGATGATAAACCGCTGCTGAGATCCATGTAACTGATGGAACATTATACTGATGTAGTATGGCACTCTATCATTCCAACACACCCCAGGAGGCCCTTCCGGGTGCCCTCGGCTTTCCCCCTAGATAATGTCGTGTGCGCGTTCGTGACCGCCCGTCGCGCTAGCCTCCTAGCGGTAACCGGCCAGGACCATCTCGCGGCCTCGAATGACTTTGTCGAGGGTGCACGACGATACGCCGCCTGGGGCGAACCGCTATTTTGGAAGCTTGTCCGCGAGAATTGCGAGCTTGTGGATCTCCGGCGTTTTGGCAAACAGATCGCCAGCCTTGGCCTTTTCCATCAAGGCCGCCGCCACCTTGCCGTTGAGATGCGCTTCGCGTCCGGCCTCGTCGTCGAACGTGTCGAAGATCGCGAAAGAGGACGGTCCCTCTTGAATGGCGAACCACGAGATCGTGCCCGCCTCACCGTTCACCAGGGGTACGGCGGAACGCAGAAAATCCGCGACCTCCTTCTCCTTGCCCGGCTTCGCCTGAAGCGGAACGTATAGTGCAAATTTTGTCATCACCTCTCTCCTTCCAGCACGAAGCGGTGCAGCGCGAATAACCGCCATACGAGCCCGCAACGGCGCGATCATCGGCTAATCGGGGTTATCCAGAGCTCGCGGCAATAGTGGAGACCCGGGTCCGCAGACCAGGTCTCTCGCCCGCCGGACCCGGCACCGACCGCCGCCTTGCAGACCGAAACTCGCTCCCCTTTTAACATGCACTCCGGCGCGAATTGGTGTGGGTCCGCAGCAAGCTCATCAGTACCGGGCCGGTCGAGAACTGCCCTGCCCTCGCCCGCTCAGTCAGGTTTCGCAGATAACCGCCTGGGCTTTTGATCGCCTCTCCTCGCTGCAGAATTGCCGCCACCACAACGGCGGCGTCCTCGTCCCCGAGCACCGCGGAGGCCTCCTCCCATGCGCTTGGGCTGATCCCGAGCACCGACCGGACAAGACCCGCCGTCGCAACGAAATCACGCCAGGAGGAAATCCCGTGCCGAGCGTAATCGACAATGTCTGGGCACGCTTCGAGGACCATTCCCAATGGAAAACGGCGCTGCGACGGCGGAGTCTCGATCCAGAATTTGCGGCTGGTCCATGCCGAACACTCGGCGCATCCGATTTTGGCACGGCCGCGCCCCTGCTCTGTTGGGGAGCAGGTTCAGATTCATGGAGTTTGGTGTTTGAATTCTGTATGTGGCGCTCAGAATGAGACTCATTGGCGCTTTTATTCTGGGAATTAACATGAGTTTCCAGAACTTTGCGGATCTGCTCGGCTAAACGCCCCAGCTCGTCCAGCAACGGCTCGAGTTCAGTCTTGGTCGCGGTCCGTGGTATTCGCCTTGCGAGAGCCAGATAGGCCTCCTGAAATCCTCGCCAATCGCCTGCAACCCCCTCCTCCGTACCGGCTGCGATCATTTTTGCGATGTCGCGCCGCACGAGGGTGATGCCCTCCCGGACGACCAGATACGCCCGCCGCTCCGCCCGGGCCGCCTCAGCGAGGCGCTCGAACTCCGCCGCACGGGCTACGAGTGGGGTCAGGTCGAACCCGAAGGCCGTCTCGATAACACCCCCCTGCCCTTTTCGGGCGTAACGTTTGCCGTTCGGGCTATCTCTGCGAATCAGAAGTCCACAATCAACAAGCACCGCCAAGTGCCGCCGCAACGTCGCTGGCGCCATGCCGTGGGCGCGTAATGCCAGCTGGTCGTTTGAGGGAAACACGATCAGCCCAGGCGCATTCTCGGCCGCCTCATCGCCAGCCGCGCGTCTTGGCACCGTCAACACCGTTTCCGGGTGAAACGTCAGCAGCGCGTTGAGGACGGCGAGAGCGCGATCGGTAACGCCGAGGGCGGCTTTAGCTTCGCAGATGGCACGGTAGATCTGCCATTTATGAACTACCGCATCCGGTGGCGCGGCTTTCGCGGCCACCTGGGTCGACACCATGGCGAGCGACAGCGGTCGCCGCCCAAAAGGCGTCGTTGCAAGTTTCGATTCCATGTCTTCCTGCCTATTCAGGCAAAGAAAACCTGCTCGCCAAAACAGCGCCGTCTTGACAGTGATTCGCGGAAGTGAGATTCTCTTAGCTGCAAGACTTCGAGAAGGGCTTCCGTGACGGGAACGTTTCGGGGGCCTTTTTCTTTGCTCGTAGCTCCTTGGTTAAAATTACGAACGTCCTGCAACGTGCCGATGCCGAAACCGGATCAGCCGCGGTACTTCCCAAAGCAACTCAATCCGCATGGTTGATTTCCCGAAAGGCGCGGTAGAGCTCCGGTAATCTCTTTACTATGAAGTCCCCAAATGACGGCGCAAGCCGTTCATCCAAGGACAACAAAAAGCGTCCTTCGCCCCGTTCGATCCGCGCAACCTTCTTGCCCTGCTCGTCTATCCAATGGTCAGGGGGTGACTTGTTTCGTGTGTCGGGGTGCAAGCGCAGCAAACAATCGTCGGAAACGTTCATCGGAATCGATCGCCGAGAAATGTCGGATCCCTGAGCAGTTGAGACAGAACTTGGTCTGCCCCATGGCCCTTTATTCGCTCGGCTAGCTCCATCCAACGCCTTCTGCCAGCAGCAGGCGCCGGACCTATAGCCGATACAACGAGGGGCGAGATTGTCCTGCTAACGGAAATGAGTCGCGACAATTCGGTTTTGTCGACCGCCAGCGCCGCCATGATAGTTTCGCGACCAAAACCGCGCTCTTCGAGGCGAAAAGCAAATGTTGCTCGCTCGATGAAAGAAAGATCTTTCCGAGCGTTGTTCTCCTGGCCTTGGGCGACCACAAGCTCGTCGTCGCTCATTGCTCGAATAACGGCCCGCACTGGGCGCTTGAGGTCAAGCATTACCCGCACGCGGCGATGCCCATACGCGATTTGGTATCTACCTCGGGAATTTGGGTGAGGCCGCACCAGAATTGGAACCTGCTGTCCGTATTCGCGGATCGATTCCAATAACGCACTGTGGCCGTCGTCCCGTGCTTCCATACGATCCGGTATAAATGAGCCATCTATGAGGGTCGGGTCTAAGTCGATGACGTTTTGCCCGGCCGCAATGCGGGCCTCGAGTTCCTCTCTCTCGGTCGAAATCTGATGCAATGACCGGCTCATCGCGCCCACGGCCCCGCCCCTCGCCGTACTACGGTGCGCCGATCCTTCCCCATTAACCATGTTGCCGTTCGTCTCCGAGTTGACCGCGGTCAACTCATCCTCAAGCAGAGCCGAAAGAAGATTTTTGCGACCCACCGTTCATCTCCTCCACGTTGAGCGAATGAGGCGGTCAATCTCCCCATTTACATTGTCGAGCGATTCGATGGCACGGTCGTAAGTAGTACGCGTGAACTGTTCGCGACTGACTTCATACAGTGTCTGTTTCGTAATCCCGGCATCGGAAATGGCTGTGCTTTTCAACATCGCATTCGTGAGCATGCGTTCACCAAAAAGGGCGCGCATGAAACCTACCATTTGAGTTTGCGGACCATCGCTAGGCTCATAACGAGTCACGAGATAGCGCATCCAATCGTATTCCATGTTGCCACCCGCCCTAGCCACTACCGAGAGAAGATCAGAAGTCATGATAAGAAACTGACACATCGACATGACATCGAGCATCTGCGGGTGCACGGTGATAAGGATCGCGGTGGCCGCGCAAAGTGCGGATAGCGTTAAAAAGCCGAGTTGGGGGGGACAATCGATGACTACGACGTCGTAGCGACTCTCGACTGACGCAAGCGTTTGCGCGAGGCGTGCGAAAAACAAGACGCTATCTGATCGCTTTTCAGCGAGGGCTCGTGGACTCTCGTGCTCAAATTCCATCAACTCGATATTGCCGGGAACCAAATCGAGACCGGCGTAATAAGTTGGACGGATGATTTCACTAATATCGCGACGTTGGTCGTCGTAGCGGATAGCGCCATACAGTGTCTCATTGTCCCCGACATCGAATTCCGGTTGATAACCGTGCAACGCCGAGAGACTTGCTTGCGGGTCGAGATCTACGGCAAGCACCCTGTAGCCGTGGAGGACAAGATATTGTGCCAGGTGGGCACTTGTGGTGGTCTTTCCTGAGCCTCCTTTGAAATTGGTGACCGCAATTACCTGCAAGTGTTCCCCTGCACGGCGATGCGGAAGATATTCGCGTCCACTTTTGCCGGAGCCTTCGAGATACGCTCGGAGGGCATGAATATCCTGGAGCGAATAAGATCGCCTGCCAGAAGCGGCGGTGTCAGGTTGCGGTCCCTTCCCCTCTATCGACAGTTGGCGAAGGTAACCGTCGTTGACCCCAATTAACTTCGCGGCTTCTCCCGACGAAAACTGTCGCAAGGTTTTTCGTGACGTCGGCGGAAACAAGCGCAAACGATGCGCTTGGAGTTTTTTCGACAGCTCGCGCGCATCGGCTGCGACCAATTCGTGGATCGCGGGGAAAGAAGGGGTCGCGATTTGAGGTTCTAATGACACGGCATCATAACGTAGTTACGAATTAGTTTAGATTTCGTTTCCGAAACCGTAAGTACTAAGTCCGATTCTCGAAAGCCTTGCAAGAATTCATGAGTTAACAAAATCCTAACTGCATCTCTCAAGCGCCAGTTGACCGCGGTCAACTTCGGAGAATTTGAATCCGAGTTCGCATCAAAGGATTATCCTCACCGCCCTCCCCAATCGTTCGCTCCGCCTCGTTGTAGTAGCTGGCGGCTTGCTGGACGGATTTGTGTTGCGACTGTTGCATGGCTTCGGGGAGTGCGACGCCGCGGCGGGCGGCTTCGGTGAGGTAGCCTGAGCGCAGGCCGTGGGCTGAGAGCTCGCGCGGATCGAGGCCAGCGAGGCGGGCGCGGTGTTTGACGATCAGGTTGACGGACTGCGGGGTGAGGGCACGCTCGGCGACCGCGTCCCAGCGATCGATCGACCGGAATATTGGGCCGTTGCTGATGTCGGCGCGTTCGAGCCAGTCCTTGAGGGCCTCGACCGGGCGGCCGAGCAGGAGGACGCGGCGGTCGTCATCGGCCTGACCGGTTTTGGTGCGGCCGAGCACGATTGAGAGGCAGGGCAGGAGCGGGGAGTTCGGGTCTTTCGGGTCGGCCCGCACCGGGGCTTCGTCGACGAGCTGCTCGACCCGCAGCCGGGCGGCTTCGCTGCGCCGGCGACCGCCGGACCCGAATGCCAGTAACAACAGCGCGCGATCGCGGGTGTCGACGAGCCGGTCCGAGCTGCAGGTCGCCAACAGTTTCTCAAGGACGGATTTTGTGATTGCGCGCTTGCTCTTGCGGGTCCGGGGGCGCGCGGCGGCGCGAACGGCGAGACGCAGCGCGGCGCGCAACGCCGGGGAGGCGAACGGGCCGTCAACACCTTTCCAGCGGTGCAGGGTCGCCCAATGCGAGAGCCGTCGTTTGACGGTTGCGGGCGCGTGCGGTTGGTCGACGCGCAATAAGCCCGCGCTCTGCAACGCCGCCGCGATTTTGGTTGGCATGCCGTGGGTCGGATCGGTCTCGCGTTTGGCCGGATCCCAGAGATGATGCGCGATGAACTTGAGCGGCAGCGCCTCGGGCGCCGGCCAGGGCAGGGGGGTTTTGGTCGCGGCGAGCGCCCAGGCCTCGAGATACGCGAGATCAGACGCGAGCGCCCGCAGGGTGTTTTCGCCAATGCCCTCGCGCGCCAGATGCTTGAGGGTCTCGACGTCATCATCGGTGAGGAGCCCGGCGAGCCGATCGCGCCGGTCCATGGGCAGGATCGCCGAGAGCGCATCGAGTTCGAGCGCGCGCCTGGTCTGCGGATCCGCCAGGGCGTTGGGGGAGGGGAGGGGCTTCATGGCAGATCCCAGGGATTGATGACGGTGGCGCGGGTATCCTCAAAATCACCGACGTTGCGGGTCACCAGCATGTAAGTCGTGGACGATGGCGGTGGCGGCGATCAGCCCGTCGGCGTCGCCGCGCGGGCGCAGCGCCGCGATGCGGCCCCATTCGACCGCGATCTGGTCGGTGATTGGGAGGATGCGGTCGGCGTAGTGGTGGCGTAAGGTTTGCAGCCAGGCGGTCAGCTGGGCGGCAGCCTGTGGGTCGGATTTTTCCTTGAGCGCAATGCCGCGCATGATTTCGCCAAGGGTGATGACACTGAGATGCACATCGGTCGGATTGACGGATTTGAGCCAGGCGACCGCCGCTCGCGTGCCGCGGCGGGCCTCTGAAACCACGTTGGTATCGACGAGATACATCAGCCGATCGGGGCGCGGCTCGGCTTTTTGGCGCGCATATTGACGGCCTCGACCAGGTCGTCGGGCCAGGGCGGGTCGGCCAGCAGGTGATCGACCAGGGTGGGGCGGTCGGCCACCAGGGCGTCGTAGGCCTGCGCCGACAGCACGACGGCCGCCCGCTCACCGCGCAAAGTGACGGTTTGCGGGCCTTCGCTCCGCGCCCGTTGCACCAGTTCACTGAACCGGTTTTTGGCGTCCTGCAGCTGCCAGTCCATGATCCACTCCCCATTATAAAGACTCTAGCACATAGCTAGACTGTCTAGATTGTCTCATGTTCCAGGCCGGTTCGTCAATCCCAGGCGGGCTCCGGGCCCTGAGAGACCCAGTTTTCAGGGAGAGGAGGGCGCGATATCGTCGTCACTGGGCGCGCGCCGTTTTGGCCGATTCGCGTCCGATTATCCCTCACTATCGATAAGCAGTCATTATCGATAGTGAAGACGGCAAACTAGCCGATAGGTCTGTGACGGAATCAAAAGCCATGTTAGCTTCCGTTTGGCAAAAGCAACCAAACATCTTCAATGACTTACCAAGTTCCCGACCCAATACCCTGGGACCGCCTGGTCGGGCCATTAGCCATCGCCGAAGACGCCGTCGCAAAACTCGACGAACGCCTGCGCCAAAGCCCGATCCGCGACGGGTTTGTGGCCCGTAGCCACTTTGACGACGCCTGCGCCAGCATCTGGCTCACCGGCGAGTTTGTCCACATCGAAGACCTTGTGCTGCACGACGCCGCCCGAAATATTCGCGCCCCCACCCACGACCTCACCCGCGCCCACGCGGTGCTGTGCGCGCGTCGCCTGATTGCCAATGCCGATCAACACTGGGCGTTCACCCCGTATGGTCTTGCGATTTTACGCGGCCGGCCGGGCAGGGGACTCGACATCGCAGACGACAGCCATGCGATTCGCCTGGACGGAGCCGACGAGCAGACCGCACCCGATTCCGAATTCGCCGCCATCGACGCCGTGCTGGCGCGATCGAGCAACGCACTTGCGACCGCACCCGAACGTGATCCGCTGATCTTTGATCCGGACTGGGATGAGGACGCGCGGCTGGCAGATTGGCACAAAATTTTGGCGAACACCCATCCGCCGCTGCTCGCGGCCGCGCTCGCGTGGGATGCCTGGGAAACGCTTGCCCCGCTGCAGCACCGACCTTGGCTAGGCCCACTGCTGGTCGCCGCGCTTTTGCGCGCACGCGCCAAAACCCGCGCGCATCTGGCCTGCCTCAACGTCGGGCTGCGCACCATTGCGCGGGAACGCCGCCGCGCTCTTGATCCGACCACCCGGCTGATTGGGTTTTTGGACGCCGCTACCGCAGCCGCAACCGCGGGCCTCAAGGAGCACGACCGCCTGATGCTGGCACGCGCCCAATTGATGCACCGGCTCGGCGACCGCCGCAAAACCTCGCACCTGCCAGCGCTGATCGACCTCGTGCTCGCGCGTCCGCTGGTGAGCACCACCCTCGTCGCGGATGAACTCGCGATCTCGGCCCGCGCCGCCCAAAACCTCGTCACCGAACTGGGCTTGCGTGAATTGACCGGCCGCGGCCGCTACCGGGCCTGGGGTATCTAAAGCAAAATCGCAAAACCGACGCGACCCTCTCCGTGCCGGACGGTCGGAGCATCACGCGCGACCAAAAACCCAAAAATGTGCGCTTGTTCCCATCAACCCAAACAGTAGCCGCGACGCCGGCACGCATGACATCCATCAACACCATAAATCAATCGCCTCCAATCGATTCAGATTTTGAATTGGACCGAGAAGGAGCCGCATGCAACCCACGTCCATGGCCCCTGACACCGTGCCTTACATCGTGCTTGAACGCCGCGACCCCACCCGCAACATGGCCCGCTACTACGTGCTCTCGCTCGAGCCAAGCTTATTCGGCGACACCGCCCTGGTGCGCCAATGGGGCCGGCTCGGCCGCTCCGGCCGGCAGCGCATCGACCTCTTTCGGCAACGCGCCCACGCGGTCGAAACCCTCGAAGCCTGGTTCGCCCGCAAGACGCGGCGCGGTTACGTCGCTCGCTGATCGACCAGGATAGTCGAGATCGTCGAAAACAGCAGCGGACTCGATCCGTTAATCCAGGTTCAAATCCTAGTTCCCCAGCCACCCAGTCCCGTCTCTGTGGGCTATGTCCGGTTTGCAAAAAACACGTGCGACATTCCCGAGAGTTAGCGAGACGTCACGCAGTCTCTGCGGCGTAATTTTCTGGATTTTCGGCCGCAACCGCCCAGTTTTCCGCGCCAGTCTCTAATCGCCAATTTTCAATATCCGCGTTGTAGCGTTAGAGACTCGGTTCGAAGTCGCCATGAGACTGGTTCGATCTAGGTGGACATGCCTCGGTGCCAAGCGGCAGCATCGTCGAGCTTCTCTGGCGGGATGCCGAGCCTGTCGCAGACGGCTCGCTTAGGGCGACAAAAACTATGAATGCGTCAAAGAAACGAAAGCCTGGCCGGCCGGCAACCGGGCAGATCCCAGCGAGGTCAATTCGTCTGCCGGAGGAGCTCAGCGCCCGCATCGATAGCTGGGCCGTCAAGCAGGCGGACAAGCCGTCGCGCTCGGAGGCCATCCGCCGCCTGGTTGAGCTCGGGCTGGCGAAGACCAAGCCGCTCGCGAATGCATCCGTCGTGGGGCGGCTGGGTAATAAAGCAGTCTCGAAATCGTCCGAGTTGGCCGGCAAGACGATCGACCGCCTCAGCGACCAATCCGCGCCGTTAGAAGAACAGGAAAAGCGAAAGCGTAGGCTCCTCAAAGGGCCCACAGAGTTCTGCGAAATTCGCGATCTCGCAAGCGACAGGAGGACGCGCCGTTAAAGCCCGGACCTCTGCGCGCAGGCAATTGGGCACGGTGGATCTTCGCACGCTCGACCGACATCCGGGCGCGTCGATCTCTAGCTTGATCGCGTCGGTGTCGTGTCGGCGGTGCTCGCCCTACGCGCTCCGTTTGCCAAGCTCGAAATGTTGACGGCTGAGCGGCCGTAATGGCGCGTCCACCCGACTATGCTCGGCATCTTTCGACGGAAGACGGCCCCTTCGGGTTTTCATCGATAGCGTCTGGGTTTTGGCGAACCGCCGAGAAACTTAGAAACGAAGCAATTCAACAGACGGCAAATCAATCTCAACCCACACACTGGACTACTCATTCTGCAATATGTCTGTACCACGCAGCCCCTGACTGCTTCCTCAACGAGGAAATCACAATATGGGGAATGCTAACGAACACCTCGCTGGCTGACGGCGGATACCGAATACAGGGCATGACATAAGCCGTGTACGCCTTTGATAAGGACCTGTCCGGCCACCAACGCTCGGGATTTCGAGCGCGAACAGATCGCACCGCAGCAAGCGGCGCGTTACGAGGCCGACGCCTGGGAAGACCCGATTCGCGAATACCTGGTGACCGCAGCGACAACGACCATCATGGCGATCGCCAAATATGCCTTGGACTTCAAGACCGATCGCATCGGCACCCACGATCAACGCCGCATCGTCGCCATCCTGACTGAGCTCGGCTGGGAGCCGAAACGAGACATGCGCGGTCGATGGTGGGAACGGCGCGCAAACCCCGGGAGCAACCGCACATGACAAGCACCGAATGGCAGGCGCAGCTTAAGCAGGTCATCAACCTGATCGATAACTCGCGCCCGGAAGGTATGAGCGAGATGCAAGCACGCGAACAACGCACCGAAGCACTGGAGCAGTTGCGGCAGCTGTTTCGCGATATCCCACCGACGTCGGACAGCCCGCCGCCGCCGTGCGCCGCGCCGCCAGCAACCACCGCGGCCACGTCAACACCCTGATCGACCTACTGGCGCGCCGGCAGCGCTCAGCGCTCGAAATATTGATCGCCATGCAGTGGTTGCCGGCTTTGCTAGCCGCTGCCGACGCCCTTGAACAGCCCGACGGGCGCAGATGGGCATGACAGCACTGACGGCAATGACAGCAATGACGCCATTTCCCATAGAGGGGTATATGCGCGCGCGCGCACGGCCTGGGTCAGTAGGGAAAAAGATGTCATGTGTCGTCACACTGTCATTAGTGCCGTCATTGCCGGTTTGAATTTACCACACCCACCCCGGAGCATCACTATGGCAGGCAAATCTAAGCGCAGCTCGCGCATGTCGAGCGGAATGAAAGCGCTATACGAGGACTTGCTCGCGCGCGGCGAGCTTCCCGATATCAAAGGGCTTCAGGCCAGAATCAAAGCTGCGGCTGGCAAGAGCGCCAAGCCGTCCGCCATCACGCCAATCGAGTACGGCGGCCTGCAGGAGGCCTACGACCACTTCAATGGTCAGCTGTTCGCCGGCGTTCTGCTCGACCTCTTCATCACCTATCAGCGCCGATCGCACTCGAAAGGCTACTTTGCCCCGCGCCGCTTCGCCGGCCGATTCGACGGCGATGGCAAGCATGAGCTCGCGCTCAACCCGGACCATTTCGTCGGTGAGAGTGATGCCGAGATCTGTTCGACACTTGTGCATGAGATGGTGCACATGTGGCAGGAGCAGTGCGGCACGCCGTCCAAGCGCTACAGCTACCACAACAAGGAATGGGCGGCGCAGATGAAGACGGTTGGGCTGCAGCCGTCCAACACCGGCGCGGTCGGCGGCAAGCAGACGGGCCAGCAGATGAGCCATTACATCATCCCCGGTGGTGCGTTCGACGTCGCCTATCAGCAGCTCGCCGCAAGTGGATGGAAGCTCAACCTGCAATCCGCGGCACGTCCGGGACCCGCCGGCAAAGGACCCGACGCTAGCAAGGTGAAGTTCACCTGCCCAAACTGCGGCGCCAACGTTTGGGGTAAGCCGGATTCGAAGCCTGTTTGTGGCGTGTGCAATCCGCTTGCCGAGCCGCGCATGCTGTCAGCTGCTGATCGTACGATCGAGGAACCAAAGGCAGAACGTAACGCGGCGTGATGCACCTTCGTGGCGTGAACGGGAGAGACTGATGGGACGATGCAAATCCCCGCGAATGGATCACTGACGTCGTCCGTCACGAATGGTTCTATGACGAGGCAACCCCAGCGCCGAAAAAGAGTACGATCGCCAAGGCAAAACTCGTCGAGTGGGGCATGCTTCCGCCGGTGCTGGCGGAAATTGAGCAGGCAATGCGCGGTTCTCGATCCGTCTGAGTGGGGTTGATGGTACGGGGTACGCACCGGCTTAACCAAGGCGGCCGGGGGGGGAGATCGTTTTCAACCGGGGATGGTATTTTCGAGTTCGGCTGTACGGCAATTTTGCAAAAATGCATTATTTTTCAATGGCTTACAGGGAAGGCAAAAGGGCATATGTGTGCCTTTTTACCAACCGTAGACCATTGAGTTCATTAAAGAAATTCTCCTGCGCGCAATAATATACCCGGCCGTGCCCGGGACGTTCCGGGAAAGGCGTCGCGGTTCGGGGTCCATCCGACAGGAATTGTTGGCGACAGCTATTCGTCGGTCGTCAAGGCTACACCGCACGGCGGCGCGCGGATCGGTGATAAGCGGGGACAAATGCAAACTTGTCGCCGATCTAGCGGATCGCGGGCGTAAAAGTAATTCGCGATGTAGCTCAACCGGATAGAGCGCCCCGTTGTCTACCCGAAATCTTTGCCTAGCAGCGGGAGAGTACGGGCGGGGAGGATGCTGGTTCAAGTCCCGCCATCGCACCCAGCCCTATCCCACAGATTTTAATTTTTTTCGGCGGCTGGCCTGGGGTTCGGCGCTGTGGTGCGTGGGCTATGCCCTCCCCCGCAAAATCAATGGGCGCCGGGACCGCACACGGGGAAACCGCCTTCCATCGCGATGCTTCACCCTCAGCCCGTCACCGCGCCGGCCCGATCTCTAGGCAGCATCCTGGATGTCGAAGCGAGCCACCTTGCCCTCTCGAAGACGGAAAACGTGTCCGACCGTCTTGTCTTTAAGCCCGTGCGTCTGCCCCTGGAGCGGTTTGCCGTCGAGATCTCGGACGGACTGCCGGACCTCTGCGATGATCGCGCCATCCGCAGTTCGATGAAAGCGCACCGGCTCGACGTGCGGACTGACCATGGTCCGCTGGCGCGTCCAGTACTCGCGTACGGCCTCGCGGCCATGGACGTGGCCACCATCCATACCGTTGGCCCAGGCGACATCATCGGTGAGCACGGTCAGCACGCCGTCTATGTCCCGCGCGTTAAAGCGATCGTAGATGCGTTCAAGGACTTTGACGTCATCGTCCATTGGGTCTCTCCTTGCGCTAATCTTCGTATTCGTACTCGGGATCACCGAGGGGGCGAAAAAACCAATCCAAGCCGCTACGCCATTCCCGCAAGAATGCCGTGGTTCTTTCGGTGCCATTTTCATCCTTGTAGACGATGCGTCCTGCGGCATAGATGAACCACTTTCCATCAAGCCTACGGTCGGCAATCTCTTTGGTGTCGGTAGAGCGTATCTTGACTTCATGGGACGCGCCCGCGGCGAGCGTGGATGGCGTCCCTCAATGTCACCTGCGTAGTCGTCAAATGTGTATCGGAAACCGTGCCCAGCATCTGGGCTCCGAAAGTACAGAATGCCGTTAGCTCGCACGATATCGGCGTCGCTCGCGACTTTGTTGACGAGAAAGAATTTGGCTTCGGCTCGTGAGTTCCTCGGCCAATTAAGATTCAATTCCAAACGCCTTATGCCAACCTTCGGCCGATGAGTAGCCATCAACGCGCGTTTGGCGAAGGCGATTGGTTCTGCTCAAGAGAATTGCTTGTGCCACAAAGGTAGCCAGCTGAAAAGGCGGCAATCAAAAAGATGCCGAAGTTGATTTTGTCGGCAACGGCCCATGTGCTGGGATCGAGCGCGGACTGCGGCATAGGGCGAGGGTGCGCGCGACTGCTCGCGGCGTCAACGCCGTGTGTTAAGCTCCGCGCCCTGATCAGTGAGTTGCTCATGCCCCGAGGTCGAAAACCTGCAGCCGCATCCTTCACGGTGGTGCCCCTTGTTCCCGGCGCCGGTCGCCCGGACCCGCCGGCCGGGCTCGACGGGGTCGAGAAAAGGATCTGGACCGCGATCGTCGGCAGTCTGCCCGACCATTGGATTGATGCAGCCGGCGAGCAGATCCTCCGGCGCGGGTCAGCCAGTGTGCGATCGCGAACGACGCGAGGCCAAGCTGCGCGAGCTGCGGGCGCAAGATCCGACCGCGACGACGAGGTGACCGCGAGCTCGAAGTCAATCATCGGGCGACTGCGAAGAGCGTCGGGCATCTGCTCGGCCTGTTGCGCGCCACACCGCGATCCGGGTCGTTAGTCGCGATGCCGGGCCCAAGCTGCGCGAGGTCCCGCGGACGAAACCTTGGGATGTGAAGGCTCGTGGCTAAGAAGAAACGCAACGATGGTCCGGTGACGGCGCGCGGACATCATTCATTTCATCGAGAAGTATTGTTTCGTTCCCGAGGGTCGACTTGTTGGTCAGCGGCTGCGGCTCACGCCATGGCAACAGGACGAGATCAGAAAAATCTATGACAACCCGGCCGGCACCCGGCGCGCCATCCTTAGTTTTGCCCGGAAGAACGCGAAATCTAGCCTCGCCGCCTGTTTGCTGCTCGCGCACCTGGCTGGCCCACCGGCGAAACGGCGACCTAACAGTCAGCTCTACAGCACTGCACAGTCGCGCGATCAGGCCGCGCTGATTTTCGGGCTCGCCGCCAAGATGGTCAGGATGAATGCTGACTTGAGCCGCGCGATCAGTATCCGGGAAAGCGCGAAGGTTCTGACGTGCTCCGAGTTGGGGACGTCGTATCGCGCGCTCAGTGCCGACGCCACCACCGCGCTCGGTTTGTCGCCCGCGTTCGTCATCCATGACGAGCTCGGCGCCGTCGAAGGTCCGCGCTCGCAGCTATACGAGGCGTTGGAGACCGCGACCGCGGCGCAGGATAACCCGCTCTCGTCATCATCTGCACACAGGCGCCGAGCGACACAGATCTGCTCTCGATCCTGATCGACGACGCACTGGCTGGTGGCGATCCGCGCACCGTGGTCAGCCTCTACAGCGCGCCGCCAACGCATCCGACCCATTCGCCGAGGAGCGATCCGCGCCGCCAATCCGGCGTTCGACACGTTCATGAACAGGCGCGAAGTTCTCGCCATGGCGGCCGACGCCAAGCGCATGCCGGCGCGCGAGGTCGAGTATCGACGGTTCGTGTTGAACCAACGCACCGCCACGGCCACGCCGTTCGTGCCGGTGAGCGTTTGGGATGCGTGCCACGGCAAGGTCGCGCCGCTGGCCGAATTGCCGGTGCTGTTCGGCTGGTCTCGATCTCTCGGCCGTCGACGACTTGACCGCGCTGGTGCTGATCGGCCGCAGGGACAACAAATGGCATGTCCATTGCCGGTTTTGGCTGCCTGGTGACGACCTGGCCGAGAAGGCGCGCGCCGATCATGCGCCCTACGATATGTGGCATCAGCAGGGTCATCTGCACGTCTCGCCCGGGCGCACGGTTTCCTACGAATGGGTAGCGCACGAGCTCCGCACGCTGTTCCGGACGCACAACATTTCCAAGCTCGCGTTCGACCGCTGGAACTTCAAACACCTCAAGCCGTGGTTGTTGAAGGCCGGATTCACCGAGCAGCTGATCAAAGACAAGTTCGTGGAGTTCGGTCAGGGGACGCAATCGATGTCGCCGGCGTTGCGCGACTTGGAGCAGTGTTTGTTAGATCGGCAGTTAGTGCATGACAGTCCGGTCTTGAGCATGTGCGTTGCGCATACCGTGATCAGGACTGACAGCGCCGGCAATCGCGCACCGGACAAGAAGAAATCCACGCACCGGATCGATGGCACCGTCGCGCTGTTGATGGCCTTGGCGATGGCCCCGGCGCAAGCCGCGGAGATCGACGTCGAGTGTTTGATCGCCTGATCTACTTCAGGATTAGATCGGGCTCTCACGTTGAGTTGGCCGGTCAATGACCCGACGCGCCGGGCTCAGCTCGACATTAGATGGGCCGCCGGCGCATTAATCAGCGCTGACCTCGGGCTGCGCATGGGTGTAGGCTGGCGGCAGTCTGATGGAGTGCAGCCATGCCCGGCCCCGCGTGGCAACGGCTTTATGGCTCGGGCTTCTGGCGCCGTCGCAGTCGGCTGCAATTGCGCGAGCATCCGCTTTGCAAATTCTGCCTCGACAAAGGCCGCGCCGAGCCCGCGCGCTGCGCCGATCATATCGAGCCACACGGCGGCGACCCGAACAAGTTCTATACCGGTCCGTTGATGTCGCTGTGCAAGTCCTGCCATCAAAGCCGCAAGCGGTTTATGGAAATCAACGGCTACGCGCCCGACGTCTCACTGTCAGGTTGGCCGAGCGATCCGCTGCATCCGAGCAACAAGGTGAAGCCTTTGCTGGAAGGGTCCCCGCCTAGGGTGCGCCGCGAGCGCGTCGAGGTGCTTCTGGTGCTGCTGGGATCCGTGCAGCGGGTCGAGCTTTCCCGACGCGATATCGCACGTTTGACCGGACAGCCTTGGCCGCTCGCCGGCTGGATTTGACCGGGCATGGGTCGGCCAGGCCATCGCGGCCGTCCTGAAAGATCTAGAGGCCGTGTACTCATAAATTAGAGAGTTCGGGTGCAGCGCTTTTGATGTCTGCTATAGCCCCAACAGCGGCAAAAAAGCGGGCGTCGTTTTAAATCCGGTTTGTGCCGATAGTGTTGCAAAAAGATTTTCGGCATTCGCGCCAGCAACATTGGTTCAAAATCAGGTATCTACGAGCACAATTGATTCAAAAACACATTCCTCCAGATTGAAAGATTGCGCAAATTTGCTCTCCAGGCATCGCGGACCGACTTTTGCAACAGTATCTGCCAGAAGCGGAAGTCGGCAACTTGAATGCTTGACGCACGACGCATCTTGCCGACGATCGTCGCTCATGCTTGCGCTAGGTTGTTCGCGGAAACGCGTTGGGCGCTCGCCATGTCGATGTATCCAAGGCTGCTTGGAATTGCTGCCGTTGTATTCGGCTTCGGTCTATCCGAGGCACTCCCCGCCGGCGATGTCCGGAAAGGCTTCTGGAAATTCGAGAAATCATTGCGTCAGTGAGGTTTGCTCAGGTAGGCGCGCGATCGCGCTTATGAGTTCACGCGCGAATCTTCATTCCTACCTATGAGGATTGCGACGATCGCCGCGCCGATTAGATTTGCGAACGTAGGAAATTAAGGCCTCGGGGTGGTTATGTTTGGCTTTGAGTGCAGCAATTAACGCGTCCTCGGCCTCGATTGTCAGAACTTCTGATCGTTTCCCATGCCGTAAGCCGACGATGTACTCAGTCATGATGCGGCTTTCCCTTTAGCCGGGATTTCCCAAATGGATCCCGAGCCGAAATAATAACTCACCCAAAATCCCGAACTGCATCTGTGGCGGTCATGCAAGAACCGATGAAAACATACCGCCTCCGGTAGAAACCTGATAGGCTTCTCCAGAAGGAGGATAAGATTTGACTTATATCGTCAATGAAAGCTGCATCAAGTGCAAGCTGATGGATTGCGTGGAGGTATGCCCCGTTGATTGTTTCTACGAGGGCGAAAATATGCTCGTCATTCATCCCGATGAATGCATCGATTGCGGGGTGTGTGAGCCGGAATGTCCGGTGGAGGCGATCAAACCTGACACCGAGCCCGGGGCCGAGAACTGGCTCAAGCTCAACGCTGACTATGCAAAAACTTGGCCCAATATAACGGTCAAGCGCGACCCTCCCGCAAATTCAAAAGAATGGGAAGGGAAGCCGGATAAGCTTAAATATTTCTCGCCAAATCCAGGCGCAGGTGACTAGCGCGAGTCCTACGATGCCGGTCACGGCGTGCAGCTATCCGATTACATGGAGGGAAACGACGGCGAGGCAGCGTTCCGTCACGCCTGCGCGATGGCCCTAGAGGGCATCGTCGCGAAGCGGCGGGACAAACCGTATCGGTCGGGCCGGGCACCGGACTGGATCAAGGTCAAGAACCCGGACGCGCCGGCCGCCACTAGGGCGATCGAAGGCTGACGCTGGCCGTGATAGCCTAGCGCTTCCTCGGGAGGGATGGATGAGACGGCGCGAGTTCATCGCGGCTGGGACATTTTATTAGTGATTTTACGCGACGCAGCGCGATCGAAGTCCGTTCTCATTGCCTTTGAATCAGAGCCTGAAGTCTTGCACAGGTCGCGTCAATTTCTCCTCTATTTCCTCCAGCACCTCCATTCGCCGCACCCTCGAAAAGGCCAATCTGGCGTCTGGGCAGGTCACCACGGGCGGATAATCGCAATTCGCATCATTCCCGGTGACAGTCTCCTCGCGGCTGCCTTGTGCGTTTTTGGTGAGCATCCCGACGATCTGTCCGCACTCGTCGCAACGAATGGGCTTGTTCTCGATCATGCGACATCCTGACTCATTATTAGCCAGAAGTCAGTCGGTCCCATCGTGGCGTTGAAGAATGTCACGCCTGTCATGTTGCCGGTCGGCCGACTAAGGCTGGTGACGAGCCCCGGTCAGGCGCATGTCCGCTCTGGGTCAAAGCGGAAATGCTCATAACGAGCCGATGATGTCCGCTTTCCACAGCGACCGAACAGCGGACGCAGTTTTATGTCGGCTTCGTGCCAATTCCGGAAGTCCCCCGTCCTTCGATCACCTCGTGGGCCGTGCCGCACGTCGTGTTTAGGCCGCGCGCCTTGGTAATTCACATCTTGCAGATATGATATGCTCGCAGGGTGCCATCTGATGGTTACTGCTTCGTCTTGCCGTTCAGGTTCATCGAGTTGCTCAGCGATGTCGACGAGTGTTACCGATTGGCTCAAGGGGTTGGGACTTGAACAATACGCGCAAGCATTCCGCGACAATGACATCGACCGTGACGTCCTGCCCGAGCTGACCGCGGATGACCTTATCGGCCTCGGCGTCACCTCGATCGGGCATCGGCGCAGATTGCTCGCGGCAGTGAAGGCTCTCGAGAAAAGCCCGACGTCCGAGGTCGCTCTGCCGGCGAGCCCCACAACAAGTACTGCTCTTTCCTCGGAGCCGGCCGACGTCGCGGGAGCCGAACGCCGGCTCCTTACGATCATGTTCTGTGATCTGGTCGGTTCGACTGAGTTGTCAACGCGGCTCGATCCAGAGGACCTACGCGAGATCATCGCCAAATATCATGGTTGTGTTGCCCAGGTATTGGGTCGCTTTGGCGGCTTTGTCGCAAAATACATGGGCGATGGCATTCTCGCCTATTTCGGCTACCCGCAGGCCCACGAGGACGATGCCGAGCAAGCGGTGCGCGCTGGACTAGCGATCGTCGACGCCGTCGGGCGCCTCGATCTGCCCCAGCGACTGCAGGTGAGGCTCGGCATCGCTACTGGGCTGGTCGTGGTCGGCGATCTGATCGGCGCGGGTGCCGCCCAGGAACAAGCCGTCGTTGGCGAGACGGCCAATCTTGCGGCACGGTTGCAGTCGCTCTCCGCCCCAAATGGCATCGTCATGGCCGACGCGACTCGCCGCCACGTTGGTGGGCTATTCGAACTGCGCGATCTCGGGCCGCAGCAGCTCAAGGGATTTTCCGGAACACCCCAAGCCTGGGAAGTACTGACCGAGAGCGGCGTCGTAAGCCGGTTCGAAGCTCTCCGCTCGCGGTCGACCCCGCTGGTCGGTCGGGATGAGGAGATCGAGCTTCTGTTGCGCCGCTGGAGCCATGCGAAGTCCGGCGAGGGGCGGATTGTGCTGATCTCGGCCGAGCCGGGAATTGGCAAGTCGCGCCTGACCGAGGCATTCGAGGAATGCATCGCCCAAGAGCCGCATCAACGATTGCGCTATTTCTGTTCGCCGCATCACCAGGACAGTGCGTTTTACCCGATTATCGCCCACCTTGAACGAGCCGCGGGCTTCGCGCGCGCCGACGACAGCGCTGTGCGGCGGCGCAAGCTTGCCGAGATGACCGCGGCTGCCGGCATGACCCGCGAGGACGAGTCGCTGCTTGCCGACTTGCTGTCGGTGGCCAGCGAGGATTCCACAAAGAATTCGGAACTTACGCCACAGCGCAAAAAGGAGAAGACGTTCGATTTGCTGATCCGCAACCTCGAAGGAATCGCACAGCTGCATCCAGTGCTGATGGTTTTCGAGGATGCGCACTGGATCGATCCAACCTCGCGCGAGCTGCTGGATCGCACGATTGCTCGCGTCGAGCGCTTGCCGGTGCTGCTGCTCGCAACATTTCGATCTGAATTCCAGCCTCCCTGGATCGGCCAGCCGCATGTTACGATGATGACGTTGCCGCAACTCGGTCGGCGCGACGGCGCCGCCTTGGTTCGGCAGCTTGCCGGCAGCGCAGCCGAACTTCCCGCCGACGTCCTCGACGAGATCGTTGAACGGACCGACGGCGTTCCGCTTTTCCTGGAAGAAGTAACGAAGGTCGTTCTTGAAGCCGCCGAAGCACCGGGCATCGACGGTACGCGCAGCGCGGTTTCGACCATCCCGGGCCTCCGTACTTCGGTCCCTGCAACCCTGCAGGCGTCGTTGATGGCACGACTGGACAGGCTCGGGGCTAAAGCGCGCGAGGCCGCCCAAACCGGAGCCGCGATCGGACGTGAATTTGCGTATGAAATCATTGCAGCGGCCTCCCTGGGTCCCGAAGCGGACACCGGGTCCGCGCTCGATCGGCTTGTCGCCGCAGGACTCGTGTTTCAGCGCGGCAGCCCGCCCGCCGCCGACTACCAGTTCAAGCACGCCTTGGTTCAGGACACGGCCTACGCCACGTTGTTACGCGGTCCGCGCCAGGCGTTACATGGACGTATCGCAGCGGCGATCGAGACCCGGACGCCCGACAGAGTTGAGCGCGAACCAGAGATCCTGGCCTACCATCTGGCCGAAGCCGGTGAATTCCTGCGTGCGGCGTCGTTTTTACTCGAAGCCGGTCGGCGCGCGGCCGCACGATCCGCAAATCTTGAAGCGATTGCACACCTCCGCCGCGGGATCGAAATGCTGGCGCGGCCGCCGGAAAGCCCCGAACGCGTGCGGCTGGAACTGGCCCTGCAACTGGCGCTTGGACCGGCAGTGATGGCGACCCGCGGCTTCCACTCGCCGGAAGCGGATGCCGCGTATCGAAGAGCCAGGGAGCTGGCCGAAACTTTAGGCGATAACCGATCACTGTTTGCGGCGCTGTGGGGAATGTGGCTCGCAACCGGACAGAGCAACGAGCGGGGCCATCGTCAGCAACTGGTAGACGAATTGTTTCGGGTTGCAAAGCCGCTGAACGATCCTGGGCTTCAGTTGCAGGCGCATCACTCGGCCTGGGCAACGCTAGTGAATCTCGGTGACCTCACCGGCGCGCAAGAGCACGTGCGTCGGGGATTGGAGGTTTACGATCGCAAAATACACGGCACCCACGCGCTCCTCTACGGCGGCCATGATCCGGCGGTATGTGGCCTGGGGCAAGGTGGCGTCGCGTTGTGGATGCTCGGTTATCCCGACCAAGCAGCAGACAGCGTCCGGCAAGGTAGACTGCTCGCCGACGATCTCGCGCACCCGCCGAGTGTCGGACATGCGCTATGGTTCGCGGGTGTCGTCTGCATGATGCGTGGAGAGGCTACCGCGACCCTCGATCTTGCGGATCGGCTCGTTCGCTTGAGCCGAGAGCGCGGGCTTGCGCAGTATCAGGCCATCGGCGGAATCATGCATGGCTGGGCGCGTGCCCAGTCGGGAGAACTGCAAGAAGGACTGGACGAACTCCGCGACTCAGCCCGTAGCTACATGTTGACCGCAGCGCCGTTCGTGCCCTTCTTCTCGGTCGCGTTGGCCGAAACCGAGCTGCGCGCTGGCCATTTCGAACAGGCTCACTTGGCTTTGGAACAAGGTGCGCTTGCCCAAAAACAGGAGCCGATTTGGGCGTCCGAAATCTTTCGTTTCGAGGGAGATTTGCGGATAGCCAAGAATCCCGACGATTGGTCCGCTGCGGAGCAGCTTTACGATAAGGCGCTGTCCGCTGCGCGTGGTTACAATTGCAAGTCGTTCGAGTTGCGCGCCGCCCTCAGGCTCGCACGGCTGCGCTCTCGGCAAGGGCGTTCGCCCGAAGCAGTGAGCCTGCTTGAGCCCATATATTCGCGGTTCACCGAAGGCTTCGAGAGCGCTGACCTTCGAACAGCGCAAGCTTTTCTCCAGCAAAAGGCGTGAACTGCGGGCTCTGAGGCGTTTCGCGCGCTGGGGGTGCGTGATGTCGGCTTGGGGTCAAAAAGCGGAAAGGCTCACACCGAGCAAATGTTTTCCGCTATTGCCCCCATAACGGACATTTATCGGTGGAGCTGCCTCTGCGCACGGAGCCGGTCACGCAAGGTGAGGAGGAGCGAAAGTAGACGATGAACGCGTGCCACCCCGCAGGCGACGTAATTGCTTCGAAGGTGATACGCCGAGCGGTCGCCGGTGGGCTTCCACCAAGCCCACACTGTGCGTGCGCGCGCGTAGTTACTCTACTGCTTCGGCCACCGCGCCTTGCGTCAGCTTCGGGTTGAGGGTGCAGGCGTCCTCCCAACTCAGCACATTGAACGACTTCACCAATTTGCCGACGCCGTCGGTCTGCGCGCAGAGCATTCCAAGCTCTATGATCTCTTCATCGCTGAAATGATTTTTCAGCTCGTCGTAGACTTCGTCCTTGTCTATTGCGTGCTCGCCTTGTTTGAAAAGGTCTGCATAGCGCAGCGCAGCCTTTTCGCGCACCGTGAAATATTTGCTGGTGTGGTACGAGCCGACGAGATCGTTGATCATGTCCTCGGTTAGGCCTTCCGCCTTGGCCACGTTAGAGCGCACGGTCGAGCAATAGCCGCAATGGTGCGCGACCGAAATCTTGATGCGGCACATTTCCTTGAGTTTGTGTGGTAGCACGCCCTTGTAAAGCACCTTGTTCCAGCACTCGACCCAAGCGGTGCCGACTTCGCTGCGCGTCATGATGCTGACCACACGTGGATCCGGCGCACCGGTCTTTTGAGCGGATTCTATCATCGCGCTGATCTGCGGGGTCTTTTTGGAGTCCTCGATATAGCCAATGCGCGGCATAGCCTTCCTCCCTAGTCGAGCGCGGTCCTGCGGCGGGCCGATGTGGGCAGGTTAGCCAAGCAGAGTGGCTTCCGTAAATTGAATGTTTTGCATTACCGATCTTACCGGCTGCGTCGGCTTGGGCCGAGTCCGCGATGAAGTCGTAAGTTCGTGCGATGTTAACTTTGCAACGTTGGGCCGTACGCTAACATGGCCGTGAACGTCGCAATGGCGGCGGCGATCACTGCCAACATCACAAACGCCCTTAGCGTGACAAGCTGCGCCTTGCGGTCGGGCCATCGATGCCCTCCCCCTGTTGCCACGCCCTCTCGTCGTTACTGCGTGCAATTCTGACTTAGGCGCAGCGCGTTCGACAGACCCTTGCATTGAATTGACGCCGATTTTAACCTGCAAAAGTTATGCTCAAAAGTTGGGAACAAACAATGACCGTTTACGGCTATGCCAGGGTGAGCACCGATGGCCAGACGCTCGCCGCCCAGGACGCGCAGTTACATGCCGCCGGTTGCGCCAAAGTCTATTCCGAGAAGGTCAGCGGCGCTCAGACGGACCGCGCCGAGCTTGCGAAGCTGCTCAAGCGTCTCGACACTGGCGACGTGCTGATCGTGACTCGTCTCGATCGGCTGGCACGTTCCACGCGGGATCTGCTGAACATTCTCGATACAGTGGCCAAGGCCGGCGCGGGCTTCCGGTCTCTGGCTGACGCCTGGGCCGACACGACGACACCGCACGGCAGGCTGATGCTGACAGTGCTGGGCGGCCTGGCTGAATTCGAACGCGAACTGATCCGGGCCAGGACGGGCGAGGGCCGCAAGCGCGCACAAGCCCGTGGTGTCAAGTTTGGTCGGCCACCTAAGCTAAGCCCCCACCAACGTCGAGAAGCTATCCAGCGCCTACGCAACGGCGAGACGCAGGCCGATATCGCACGGACGTATGGGGTAGATGCGACGACAATCGGCCGACTCGACTGCGCAGCGGCTTGAAAAAAAGCCCGACCGGGTGGCTGGGGCTGGGGCTAGGGATCGCCAAGAGCTGACGTTCACGTTTTTCAGCGCACGCTACTGATCAAAACCATAGAGATCGCCGGGACGTATGTAATGACCATCAGGGTTGCAAAGTTGATGAGCACAAACGGCAGGACACCGCGATAGATCGGGGTGATCGGCATTTCGAAGATCGCGTGCGCGGCGAACAAATTGAGGCCGAAGGGCGGCGTATAGAGCCCGATGCTCAGGTTCACGGCCATGATGATTCCGAAATGAAGCGGGTGCACTCCGGCGGCGACGACGATCGGCAGCAGGAGTGGTGTCAGAATCAGGATAGCGGCAGGCGGCTCCAGAAAACTCCCGGCCAGCAACAGGCCGACGTTGATCAAAAGCAACGTCTCCCATGGCCGCATGTGGAGAGCTTCGATGCCGGCGACGATCTGCTGGGGAATGCCGCTGGTGGTGAGGAGCCACGAATAGACGCCGGCAGCTGCGACGATCACGAGGATCTGCGAGATTAGAAATGCGGCGTCGAGTGTGATGCGCCATATGTCGGCAAGGGTCAGCTCCCGGTAGATCACTGTTGTGACGAACAGCGAGTAGACGACTGCGACCCCGGCCGCTTCCGTCGGTGTGAACATACCGCCGTAGATACCACCAAAAATGACGACGATCGTGCCGATCGCCCAGCTCGCATCTTTCGTCGTCGCCCACACGTTCTTCCAGCGCGCGCGGGAGAGAAGTGGCACCGCCTTGATGCGCGAATAGAAAAACACGTAGGCCGCATCAACGACACCGATAAGGATGCTGGGCAGGATGCCGGCGATGAACAGCAGCAGCGCCGATTGTTGCGCCGTCATTGAATAAAGAATCATCGCAATCGACGGCGGGATGATAACGGCGACGGCGCCGGAGGAAGTTATCAGGCCGACGGAGAAGTGTTCGTCGTACCCGTTCTTGCGTAGCGAGGGGTGGAGAAGACGACCGACCGCAACGACCGTACCAACGGAGGTGTGTGCCATCGCGCCGAACAATTCGGACGAAACGACCGTCGTCACCGCGAGCGAACCACGGATACCGCCGATCAGCGACACCACCCAGGCGACGACGCGCCGCGCGATCCCACCCTGTCCCATGATCTCGCCAGCCAGCACGAAATACGGAACCGCGAGCAGCGGAAAATTGTCGAGGCTTCCGAACATGTTGCTCGGAATCATCTGCGCCGGAACGTCGGCGACAAACGTGATCGCGGCGAGCGAAGTCAGGATGAGGACGAGGAAAATCGGCAAGCCGAGAATCATGAGGATCGCCGGCAGAACAAAATAGATAAACGTAGGCCCCATTGCGAACCCGCGATCAAAGCAGGACTACTTTTCGAGGAACCGTCATCCCACTAGTGATCCGAATACGCGGCAGTGGGCGCGCCGCTTCGGGTCCGAGTCAGCACCCTGACAGCGACCAGAAACGCCAGGATCAAAAAACCGACCGGCAGCGTCGCCTGAGGTAACGCGAGCGGCACATTGGCGGCCTGGCTGCGCTGATCGAACTCCGCAAGCATTGCGACCACCGGCCATGCTAGGACGACGAGAACAAGGCTGCCGGCGATCAGGACGAGGTCGCTGACAAGCTCGATCACCGCGCGCAGCCGAAGCGGCAGCAGCGATACGACGGCGTCCATCCGTATCTGTCTGCCGGACCAACCGACCAGGCCGCTGCCGAGAAATACGCATCCGACCATAAGAAACAGCATGACTTCCTCGGCCCATGGAATCGATGCCGAGAGAAAATAGCGGCCAATGATATTGGCGAAGTTGACCGCGACACTGCCGATCAGCAGTACGCCGGCTACGACCCGAATGACCACGGTGAGCGCGTGCGCCCCGCGCAAGATGATCTTAAACATGCCTTTTCGCCTTTTCGCGAATTTCAGTGGAGAGACCGTAAGCGCGGCGCGTGCGTTAGTGCCGAGCCGCGATGGCGCGGACCTTCTCGAGTAGATCGTGCATGGCCGGCTGGTTCTTGGTCACCTCATCGCCGACGGTGCTCAAGAGCGTCTTCATCTTGGTAAGGTCTTCGGGCGGCAGCGTATGGATTTCCCCACCGACCTTCGTCCAATCGTTCGCGAGCTGCTTTGTGAATTCTACCTGCCAGTCCTGGGCCTTTGGCTGGATCGTGTGCCCGGTATCGAGGACGACTTTGCGTAAATCGGGCGGCAGCTTGTCAAGCCAAACCTGGCTGACGACGGCGAGCGACACCAGCATCGTGTCATTGGTTACAGTAATCACCTTGACGAGATCGTTCATCTTGAACGCGACGAAGACCGAAAGACCGCTAATTGTGCCGTCAATAGCGCCTTGGCTTAGCGCGGGCAAAACTTCGCTCAAAGGCATGGCAATGCCGCTTGCGCCGAGCCGGCTCATCTTTGCGCGCTCGAGCTCGGTTCCGTTGATGCGCAGCTTCTTGCCCTCGAAATCGGTGAGCCGTAGCAGCGGGCGCTTAGCGGCGTAGTCCGCGGCACCAATCGCCAGCGTCGCCAGCCCCACGAGGCGCTTAGGTTCGGCCATGGTGAGAATGATCTGCTGTAGTTCCGGATCGTGGATGGTTGCGGCCACATTTGCTTCGTCGCGGAACAGCATCGGGGCGCTGAACACGCCATAGCGCGGCTCGACCCCGACGAAGAAATCGACCGGCCCGATGTAGCCTTGGATTGTGCCGAGCTGAACGCCTTCGATCTCGCGCGGGATCGGTCCGAGCTGACTGTTGGGATAGACCTGCACCTCGATGCGGCCGTGCGATGCCGCCTCGAGGGCCTCCTTGTAAAACTTGATGAACTGATGCTGCGTCTCGTTTTGCGTCGCGGTGCCGAACTTCAGGACAAATTCGGCAGATCGCGCCGGCGTGACCGATTGAGCTAACAAGGACAGAGCAGCGAATGCAAAAATCCTGACGCGCAGATTCGAGCTCCCGGTCGCGTGCTTTACGATCATCGCGTCCTCCCCTATCGTGGCGCTTGGTCCGCGAATTGAGCCAGCTGCGCCGTGCTGCCGTTGAACTCGGCCGAAGTTATTGCAAAGAGATGCTACGTGGATCGCCGAAGCGGCTCAAGCCGAACGTTGCTATTGTCATCTCGCCAAACCAACGCGACGACGCTCTGGGGATATCGTCGTGGTCACCAAGCTCGACCGACTTGGGCGCTCGACCCGGGAACTGCTCGACCTGATCGAGCGCACATTGTGCGCGTTTTAACGACCTGAAACTATTTTGGCGGTTCGAACACTCCAATTGACGAGAGGACCACATGGCAGATCGTGCAGAGATCGAGACTCACCCAACCCCGGAACAGGCCAGAGCGATGGAATACGTCGCGGCGGCGGAACGGGAGGCCGCCAACATTCCCGATATTCCGGCGAGCACAGCAACCCGCAAGATCGGTAAGGCGGCAATCATCGGCGCTGGAACAATGGGTGGCGGCATCGCCATGAGTTTCGCCAATATCGGCATTCCGGTTGCCTTACTCAATGTTTCGCAGGAGGCGCTTGACCGCGGCATCGATCGCGTACGCCACAATTATGCGACTACTGTTTCGCGCGGCCGTCTCGACCAGGCGACGATGGACAAGCGCATGGGTTTGAGCGCTCGCGGATGCTGACCTCATCATCGAAGCGGTATTCGAGGAAATTTCGCTAAAGCAGGAGATCTTCAAAAAGCTCGATGCAATGGCCAAACCGGGTGCGATTCTCGCGACCAACACGTCCGGCCTCGACATAGACCAGATCGCCGCCGTCACTAAGCGTCCGGAGGATGTTATCGGTGCTCACTTTTTCAGCCCTGCCAACGTGCAGCGGCTGCTGGAAGTCGTGAGGGCCAGTAAAACCGCGGGGTTTCGGTAGACGCCGCGGCCATTACAGTGGGTGGTTGGGAGCGGTTGCCATCCAGGAGCGGATCACCATCTGCCCTATCATCGATGTCGAGTATCGAGAAGGCTCTAACAACGGAAGACTGTATGATATCATTCTTCACCAACACCGCTGTAGGTACTATTCGCGCCAATTAAAGTTGCCAACGGTTTGCGGAATGGGATGCAAGACGACCATTGGTCAGGTGTTCATTCCGCTTGATCGCGAGCACGATGGCGTTGTGCCGACGGGCGAGGACCGAGCGCATTTTGAAAGCCTGCCGGTTCCACTCGCGCTGTGGCAGTCATTCGAAGAGTGCCTTTCCGACCACCTATCGGAGCTGTCAGAGGGGCAAATTGACCGCGACGAGAAATTCTGGTTCGAACCGGCGCATGTCAATGCGATGATTGCCGTGGTCGAGGCGGAAGCAGTCGCGGCCGCGCCCGAACTGCGCGATTGGCTCATATCGCTCGTGGCATTCGCCCGCCGCGCCGCTGATCGTCACGTGGGCGTCGTTTTTGTTATTTCTTTGAATAGTGAACGAGCGCGTGTTTCTGCGGTCGGAAAATCCACCGCTTCATATGTCTTGGCCACACGTCGGCGTCATTATCCGCATGGTTGCGGGCAAGTGGCTATTTGAAGCCGCGTTCGGCAAACCGGGGCAGGCGGTAGACACCACGCCCAACCAGCCCAAGCGGGTCCTCCATGTTCGCTGGTTTCCGCCTGACCCCAACGATCGCAGTCGCGCAGTCGATCTGCAGCCGGGAGAGTGATGCCCGGTTAGAGGAGGGTCCTCTAGGGCCCTGGCCATATCGCTAATCTACGATTGCGGCGCGCGGCCTCATGCTGTGCGGCTGCGAAGCGCGCGGACGATCCAGATCAGCAAACACGCGCCGATGAACCCAGCAATCAGGTAGCCGATCCATCCGCCTAGGGCGATTCCAAAGAAGCTGAAAATGGCGCTGGCAATCGCAGCTCCGACGATGCCGAGCACGATATTCATCACCAATCCCATCTCACTCTTCATGAACTGCTCAGCCAGCCAGCCTGCAATCCCGCCGATGATAATGGCTGCGATCCAACCAATTGCTGGGTCTCCCATGGCTCGCCTCCTTGAAAGAGGGGGTGCAGCCGGCACCCATCTCGAAATTCTCCGACGTATCAGGGCAGTTAACAAGCGGTCTTTGACAATCTTCCCCCGCGATCAGGGATGCACTGGCGGACCTATGACCGTCTTCGCCGTGCTCACGACGCGGCTGACGCGTGTTTCGTGACCGAGGAATACGCTGGCCCTGCCCACGCGATGACAGCGGCTGAGCGGCCGTGAAATTGGGCGGATGCCTCGAACCAAAATAGACGGCGGTCGTTTCTTTTGAGGTCGTGGCATCTTGCCGTCTTGCCATCCACAGGGTGCGGGTGGTTACCTACTGTCCGTGGGCCGAGCGCAGGAATTGATGGGAAAGACCGGGGAAATGGAGGTCGCAATGAAGACCTCAGTGATGGTCTTGGTGGTCCTTTTGATAGTGACGGGCGGCGTTTTAGCGGTGATGAACAATGCCTGTAAGGCCAGCCATCATTCGTGGTGTGCTCCGGGACACCTTTCGGTGATCCCGCACCCCAAGAGTGGTGCTAGCTAAAAGTAGCGTCCCCAGGAATACCCGCCGTAGCGTCCGTAACTGAGAACTTCTCGGCGAGGAGACTTCCTCGCCGCGTGTGCGTAACGGTGCGACGATGCGCGGGACCGGGACGAATGCCGGATCTTGGTTCCTGTTGGCGCGGTAGCGTCTCTCGCCAGGGGTTGATCGTCGGTCGGTTCATTAAGAATAACGGGCGCAGGAGCAGGCTCCTTGACCGCAGGTTTCGCGTTCGCCAACGCACCTGATCCAATGACTGAGTATACGAGAGGCTTTTGGGTTGACCGAGCATCGTCGGATTGCTGCGGTGTCGGGAGCATAGCCAGCACGCCAGCCCCCACGGCTCCGAGCAAAGCGAACAGCGGCCACCAACGCTTCTTCGCCGGGCGATAATGGCCATAACGATAGGGTAATAAAGTGACCGGCCCCCGAGAGGAGGTGGACAGGGCGCGCATCGACATTACGCAACTCACTCGTCGCCCACCGACCACCTCATTGATGCTAGCACATTGGTACAGCCTGGATATCGAAAACCACGCTCAGCCCGTTAGATTCGTTGGCGCGCGACAAGCGATACCACCGAGCCACAGGATGAATGTGATACGTTGCGAATGGGCACGGCTGGGCTTGGAGCCAACAAAAACAGGGAACAGCGTCAATGTCCGCCCCTATCTATTTTCGATCTCTCGCAGCCCGTTGCCGCGCTTCGGCTCGTGATTGCTCTGATCTCTTTGCCAAAGAAGAGTTTCGTCGGCTAGCCAATGAGTTCGAAACAAGAGCTGATCAGTTGGAACAATCGGTCCTAACTGCTGCGCAGACTGGCTGGTGGCTAACGCAGCGCCAACAGGCGCGGGGATTTGAGGGGGATCGCTGAGGACGCGCGCAGGGCTGGCGTCGCGCACAACCGAATGACGACGACCCGCGTGTTGTCGATAGTCGTATGCGCGGCCCTTGCGCTTGGCGCGTGCGGTGACCTTGGAAGAAAGGCGACGCTCCCGTCCTCGCCTAGCCAACCAGCGCCAACTCAGCAACCTCCGGCGCCGGGGCAGGCCCCTTTAAAGCTGCCGCCGCTTTAGCCGCCCAATGGGCCCGAACAAGCGAGCGATGCCACTGGGGCCCGCCCGCGCCACACAGCAGCTCACCGTGGTAGAAAAGATCGCAGCGGGTAAGACGAAGATGCGCTCCGCTGTGCTCGTCCGCTTTGTGCCGTTTACCCGGTCTCTGGATTGAATGCCACCATTGCACAGAGACAAAGACGCACATGCTTAGTCGTCTTCTTTTAGCAGTGTTCTTGATTGCCGTTGGGTCGTTGACGACCGCGAACGCGGCAGGTCGCCGGGTTGTCGCATCGGACGTGATCCAGATCCATGTTCTCAACCAGCCCGACCTCGACACCCAGGTGCGGGTCGCTCCTGACGGCACAATCTCGTTTCCTTATATCGGTCGGTTTCGGGCAGCCGGACTGACCGAGGATGTGATTGCAGCGCGGATCCGGAAGGCGCTAGTAAGCGCCGGCATTGTCAAATGAGCAGCCAATAAAGCCGTCAGCGGCAGCAGGGCGTGGAACGCGGCGACGAGGTTTTGATCAAGAACTCGGCACGCGCCCCACCGCCAGGAGTTCCGCGAGACGCTCGAAGCTCGTCTCCCAGCCGATGCAAGTGTTCATGCACATCCCGGGTGCGACGAAGGGTGCGGCGAACCCGGAGTGTCGTAGAGTGATGCGGGTTGCGCCATCGAGCGGTTCCAGGGCGTAGGTCACCGTCGTCGGCGCGCTTGGAGCCCCAACGCTGTGCCAGGTGTGCACGAGTTTTCGCGGCGGATCGACCGCGAGGAACTCGCCCTCGATGACGTAAGGGCGTCCGGTGTCCATGCCCGACGCTCGCCAACGGCCACGCACGCGCACATCGCCTGTCCACTCCCTCGTGTCGAAGACGCCGGGTCGGCCCCACCACTCGCAGACCTCTTTCGAGACTAGCGCTTGGAAAACGCGCTCCGGGGGAGCCGCGATCTCGACGCTCGCAAGGATCAGTCCTTCAGCAAGGTCGGCGACTGCACGCGCTCTGCCGTTTTCGATGATGCTCATGTACTGACCAGGTGATTGCAGCGCTGACTGAGCTGTCCTCGTAGACAACTAAGTTGAAGCGTCAGCTGGATTTGCCTTCGGCGTATTCTCCTCGACGATTAGGTATTTTGCCATCCGAAATGCGCTGCTCTAAGGCTTTCCTCGTCTTCGACTTGACCCGAGAACGATCGCTTCGTCGGAAGCGCTCTTGAGCTCGGCAATGATTTGGGGCGGCTTTGGCCTGCGCTCTTGATTAGCACGGCATAATACCGGGTAGTGGCCATGCTGGCCCCAGGCGCGCGCCCGTCGCCGTCCAGTTCAATATCTCTGGGTATGTATCCCTCACTGTTTGGCTGCAAGCAATGGAAGGAAAAATCGTATCCGGAGTATTTTCGTCTATGCTCGTAGGGGCAGGATATGAGCGCCACGCTCGGCGCGACCAATATCACATTGACGTGTCTCCGATTGCCGCAAAGCAGTCCGCAATGTTGAAAAAGAGGGGACGGCGTTCAATATGAGGAGTTGGTCGCCTGGGGGATGAGTTGATTTGATTGGAGCGTATCATGGACCGAAAATGTATCGTTCTTGCGATTTTGACCTCCGCCTGTTTGGCCGCCTCGATGCTCGTCGGCACTGCCCCGTCGAATGCTCAGATCAATGGTTTTGGCACCAGTACCTCGGGTGGCTCTGGCGGCGCCCCAACCGGCCCTACAAACTTTACCGGAATCTATGGGTCGAGCTCGGCAGGGGGGTCCGGTGGCCTTGCGACGGGGCCTACCAACTTCGGAACGCAGGGGTTTGGTTTGAGCACTGCAGGGGGATCAGGCGGTAGACCAACCGGACCAACAACCCCGATCTTACCGCAGTTCGGCGGGACGCCTTCCTCCGGCACGCTGGTACAAAAACCAGGTTTTGGTGCCCCAGCGCGCGGCAACGTCAACGATGAGCAAAGCGTTCTCGGTCCGAGCATCTGCACACAGTGCTGAACGGCGGAACTGCGCCGGTCGACGCGTAATGATCTGGTGTCGTGCTCCAGCCGCGTAGTTCATTTAATCTCGCATGCAAATTCAGCCCCCACAAATGAATTTGGATTACGCATGGTGTCGGGGTCCGGGGAACAGACTTTGATCGCCCCAGTCCATCGATCAAGCCGAAATACTAATGGCGAAATGCCCTGGTATCCGCCCGAGATAATCTGCCAGTGCTCGGTGACCACAATGGATGCGGCTATTAGCGCAGCTCCGACGATAATGGCTAATGGTGTCCACAAGTGCTTTTCGGCCATGGTCGCAATATGCTCCCGCGGCCGTCAGGAGGCTAGACCGCGTTCATCGCCGCTCTAGGCGGCGCGGGTGATGTTGGCGTCAAGAAGAAGGGGCTGCGGTCTCGTCCACAATGAACATGGCGCGGTACTCGTCGACGGTCAGACCCAGTCGCTGCGAAGCCTCTTCAAGAGACGGGTGCCCCGACCACTGCAGCAACGCATGATCGGGATCGTTTGCCGAATAAATTCTCTTCGGCCTATCAATTCCGTTTACTAAACGAACCCAATACAGCGGCACCGCGCCTCCAAATATATCGCTCAGCCCTCTTCGGAAACATATCACGGCGCCACGACCTTGACATGATCGAAACAAGGGGTGCAGTCACACGCAAGTGCCTCCTTACTGGCGAAACTGTTCGTGCGCAACAGCGATAAGACGATTGTAATGCTCGGCGTGCTGCAGGTAGCCTTCAGCCGCTATTAGGTCGCCGGCGGCTTGCGCATCGCGGGCGAGCTGCAAATATTTCTCTGCGACGAGGGCCGCCGGTCCACGTACCTTCACATCGGTGCCGTTTGACTCGTAGAACCTTTTCAGCAGGTTGTGCTCTCGGCTACCTTCCAGTCGCTTGTTTTGGCCGCCGGTCTGCCGGTTTTTCCAACGCTTGTTTTGACTAGATCTCATTTGCTTCTATTCGCTCACGATTACAGCGATGTTGAAGAAGGCCAATGTTGATGTGCTTCGCTTGTTAGGCCGCCATAGCTTAAAGGATATATCGCAGCGGCCCTACGTACGGCGCGCTAAAGATCGTCGCTTACTCAACCCACTCCCAGAGAACTACGGAACTATTCCTCCGATAGCCAGCGCTGAGCAGCACAGCACGACTCCAACGATTAGCAAACAGACCGTCAGCATCCAAAACCCGGGCTTCCCATAGGCTCTCACATCAACTTGATTTTTGCGCGCGATCACAGTTGTGAAACATTGCCAACAATGGGCGCTATCGGTTAATAAATCATTCACCACTACCCGAGCCGAAATGGTCCATCCTTCGGCCATGGATCCCCAAGCACCCTGCGGGCCCGCCGATGACGCTCGGCAACATGCGGCTGATGCTGTCCTTGAATGGGTTATGAGATTCGCAAGTACATAAATATGAAATAGCGACTATCAGTTTACGCCTCGGTCGATTTGGCCCCGGCCGGAAGAGAAGAGACGCGCTGCCGTGTCCCGATTAGCCAGCGTTGCTCATAAGCGGCGACGTGCTCTTCGGTCCAGGCAATGAAAGCCATCGCCATTCTTGCAACGGCAATGAGATCAACGTCTACATCAACAAGAATGATTGACGGGGCGATCTGCTGATCAATACTCGCAGCGACAACGCCTACGCCACTGACCAACCCGGCATTTGCATATGGCTACAGGGCAGTTATTCACCGGCCAAATATGGGTTCACCAGCTACAGCGTTGTTGCCCGTGTCCCGCAGGCCGATCGATCGTGTCAACGCAGCGATACACGGCCTTGGCACCTAATCGGTTCAAGCGGTTCTGGAAGCACTAAGGCTGGCGACGATGGCTGCGCTGCGAATGTGCTAGCCTAGCGCATCGTTTCGGGAGGGAAGAGGCTCCGAACCAACGCGAAGCTTATCGACTGGCGATTGAGAAGTTCGACATGCCGATTGAGCGACAGAGCCGGCGTTTGTTGCGAAGCTTGACCGAGACAGACGTGATCTAGATGTCTGATGGCGCGGGTGAAGGTGTTGTGATGAACGAAGAACTGAAGCTCACTGCCGAGCATTTCTGGAACCGCTGGCTAGCCGTCTTTGCACCAATACTTCTAGTGCTCGCCATCGGGCTCGCGCTGGTGGACCACGTAGCTGCCGGTACGCTTATGGCAGGCCTATTCACTCTGGTTTCACTGCTCCATTACCTGCCTGAAATGGGGAGCTTCAAGGCGTTTGGTGTCGAAGCGAAGTTCGCTCGCCGCACTGCGCAGGAAGTCGTAGGCGTCCTACGTGAGCCAGTCAAAGAACTCACCGATCAGAGGGACCGGTTGCCTGCGGAGCTAGTACCGACAATAGACAGGCTCAACGCCGCATTTACCACCGCTAACGAGAAGCTGGCTGAGCTAGTTCGGCTAGAGGACTTCCAAGAGATGTATGGCCGCCGATGGTCAGCCGCGACGGACCCAATGGGCACTTCGGGACCTGATAGACCGGCAGCGGCTCGCATGACAGAGGCTCAGCGCAAGTCCGACTAGGGCTCCGGTCCAATGCCACTAGTGTAGCAGGGCATGTTGCTGTGTGATCGGTGGATCATGACCGAGTTTAAGATCGGGCAATACGTCTTCTATCGCTCTCGGGCGAATGGTCGATACGTCGTGATGAGATTGCTGCCGCAGCCGAAGGGTGAACTGCGCTACACCATCAGAAGCCAGGATGAGCCGGAGCGCGAGTATACAGCCGATGCAAGCGATCTACGCAGGGTGCCGGGTGGGCGATGAGCCTGGGGCCTAAATGCCGTCTCTACATTGAGACTAGGCTGATCCGTTCAGCCCGGCTTTGCCACTTATCCTTTTGATCGCGGATATCCGCCAGTTGGGACTGGAGGAGAGCAACAAGCTGCTTCAGGTCAGCAATCTGCGCCTCAAGGGATGCTACCTGGGTCGCACGCTGTCGTATCGCATCAAGTAGCTCCGTCGAGCACACGGTGCCGGGGTTGAACGGTCTCATTCGGAAGTAGTCCTAGGTCACAAAGCGACAAATGAACTACCTCCCTTGAAGATGGGTTAACATCTATCGGGCGATAGACAGCTTGAGTGCGGTGCATCAAACGAACAGTCTATCGTCTGATAGAGTGACCCGCCGTCAATGTCGGATTAGTTCTAAGCTTGGCAGACGAAATCGGCCCCCCCACCAGAAGCCGATACACCCCACGCTGCCCCCCACGCGCCAGGGAGCACATGTTCCCTGGCGCGACCACTTTCGTCAGAAAATCAGTATCCAACGTGAAACCGGCCTTGATGGTCCGCAGTCCGGTAGCTGTTCTGCGTGGTGTCAGTCCTGGCGTGGTTAGGAGCCGCGTTGGCGGCGCTAGCCACAAGCAGAACAGTCGCGACAGCAAGCACGATTTTCCGGCGCATGATCAACTCCTATGTTCCGTCGCCATTTTAGTGTGCTCTACATACGCGACAGAGCTGACATTCCGTGTGCGCCAGATCACGCTGAGATCTCTTGCCGCATCCAAGACGATCTGTCGCGCTCAACTTCTTGTCAGAATGCACAGCTTCGACGAGCATTCAGAGCTAATAGATTGACGGATGGCGCGAACGTCACCGTCGCGCAATTGCGGAAATGAGTTTTACGGTGCGCGCCGTCGAGTGAAGCGCAAACGCTCGCCCTGATGACGGCGGAAGACCGGGGCGCCGCTGTTCGCGCGATGGTAGGATAAAGACCATGCCAGTTAACGACCCGAAAGACCTGCGCCCGCCAGTAAAATACAAGCCACGGCCAATGGCACGGCAGTTGAGCTGGGCCGAAATCAAAGCAGCGGCAGATCGAGCTGAGGCGCGCTCGATACGTGCTACGGCTCAGGTAGCTAACGATCCGCCCACGTCACTAAGAGGGGTAGCCGCTTGATCCCGTCAACGAGGGTTTACTTGAATCGAACCCACCCGGGGCAACTGACGGCCGAGCGGCCGTAACTGTCAATTCGCGTTCGCGTCGTTCGAAAGCTATCATTGTGGCGTGCTCTGGCCCCCGCCAGGCATCCGTCCCGCAGGTTTCGCGGGTGGGGGGGCGAGTGTTCGATTTTGCCCGGACTCGTCGCGTGAGGGCCGCAATAGGCAAGGGAAAGCCATGAACATTACGTTACCATCGACCCTCGTCGGTGCAGTCGTCGCAGGGATCATCTCAATCGCCGACACGCCCCCGAAATTCGATCCCGCGCCAGGCTGCAAGGCCGCTGCGGCGATCGATCAATCCATGGATTTGGCCGTTTCGCAGAGTTACGAGAGCTGCATGAAAGATGAAGAATCGGCGCGCGCCGAACTTGTAAAAGGCTGGAACACATATCCAGCAGATGCCAAGCCGCGCTGCGTTGGTGAGGCCACGGACGGTGGATTACCGAGCTATGTGGAATTGCTTGAATGTTTTCTCGTGACGGTGAACGTGGGCGGGAACGACCCGGTGACGCCACCGCAAGGCAACAAAAAGAAAAATCAAAAAACCCGATAGTATTAACGGCACCATCGGTGCTGACGCTCGGCCGAACTGGAAAAGAGGCACCGGTTAGTGGACTACAGCGAATAACTTGCGGCTATTAGGCAGATGGGGCACTGCGTACTCTGACTTAGCCGCGAATGCCGATGGGGATACATCATAGTCGAGCAGGAGAACCTAGAACGATGTTGAGGATGATGTTGGCCGTCGGAGCCGCGTTGATTTTACTCGGTTCGATCGCTGCCGCACAAAATCGCGCGGCGGTGAAGGCGTGCGCCGCCGATATCGAATCTCAGTGCGGCAAATTCCAACCTGGCAGTAGCGCGCTCCGGGAATGCATGCAGGCGCACTTCAAAGACTTCTCACAAACGTGCCAAGAGGCGATCCTGCAAGCGAAGGCAGTCGCAAAGGAATGTTTTGCCGACATCAAGCAAAGGTGCGCGGACGTTAAACCAGGTGGCAGCAGGATCGAAGCTTGCCTGCGACGCACATCTGACCGGCCTAAGCGATGGCTGCAAAGGCGCGCTCTCGAGGACGCGCGCGCGGCTGAACGCTGAGCCATCGAATGAAGCCCAAGCCCGCCGATGACGCTCGGCAACATGCGCGTGCTGTTGATCGCGTACTCGTTGAATGATGCCTGCCGCCATCACTCGGCTATTTCCCGCCGGGGACCTCGACACGCTTAATCGCCACTTCAAGTTTAGCCCGAATTATTTTTGCTTCTTCCAGCGACAGCTGGAAGTGTAATTCGGGAGCATTTGGCGCGTCTTGGATAAACAAAACACAGGCAGAATCAAAACTACGGTTTCGTTATCGATATCTGCCGAGGGCTCTCGTGCAAGCCAAATAGGAAATGGCGGATCACCTTCGATAGTGAGTTTCTATGTTATTTGTCCCGTTCACGACCCCGCTGGCCAACGTACTTTAACAGTCCCCGCCCCAGATCAGATATTGCGACTAACCAGGCACCCGTCGAAGCCAGCGCGGTCAGAATGCTCAACACGACAACGTCCCCAGGAAAATATCTGCTTCAACACCGCCGCGATCAAAAGCATCGTCGCTGATAAAGCAGACTTCATTCCATAGTGCGCATCGCAGCCGGCGCATCCGGGTTGTCCAACCCTTCGGACTCCAAATCCGAACGACATTTCGAGGCCAAGCGCGACTAGCCCCTCATCCGCCTCGGAGCGCCAGCGATTGCCGAAGGCTCACGAAGTCAGCCTCTAGAGGCTGCCAATGCGTCCAACTCAGATTACACCAATCACTTGCTGCCGGATCATCAATGGCCATCTTGAACTCCGCGCCGCTGCACAAGCTCGCGGCGATCCTTGGCGGGAGCTGCGATTGCCTATACTTCGGTTTTCTTTTAGCATTGCAACGGGACGAGCCTCGCGGGCGGGTAACGCCGGATGACCGAGACCGCACGCCGGTCAGTCGGACAGGAGGCGTCAAATGCTCACTCTGCATATCAATGGCCAGACTCAGACCTTCGACGGCGATCCGTCGATGCCGTTGCTCTGGTATCTTCGCGACGTGCTCGGATTGACGGGCACGAAATTCGGCTGCGGCGTTGCGGCCTGCGGCGCGTGCACCGTCCACCTCGACGACGCCGCTGTGCCCTCATGCCAAACGCCGATGAGCGACGCGAGCGGCAAGTCGGTCACCACCATCGAAGGGCTCGAGCCCGACGGGAATCATCCGGTTCAAATCGCCTGGCGCGCGCTCAACGTGCCGCAGTGCGGCTATTGCCAGTCCGGGCAGATCATGCAGGCCGCGGCGCTGTTGAAACAGACGCCGCATCCCACGGACGCGGATATCGACAACGCAATGTTCGGCAACATCTGCCGCTGCGGCACATATCAGCGGATTCGCGCCGCAATCAAGCAAGCTGCGGGAGCGTGACATGACTAGTCATATTCGTGACGCTGCTTCCGCCGGCATCGAGAACGTCAGCCGGCGCCGCGTGCTGAAAGGCGTGCTTTCGACCAGCGGCCTGTTGCTTGCCGTGCGCGTGCTTCCGATCCCGGCCGCGCGCGCCGATACGCCAAAATGGGGCGCCGACGGCATGCCGCACGGCACGGTGAACAATCCGAACGTCTTCGTGTCGATCGCGCCCGACGGCACGGTGACCATCGTGTGCCATCGCTCGGAAATGGGTCAGGGCGTGCGCACCGGCATGCCACTCATCGTCGCCGACGAACTGGAAGCCGACTGGTCGCGCGTGAAGGTCGCCCAGGCGCCCGGCGACGAGGTGAAATTCGGCAATCAGGACACCGACGGATCGCGCTCGACCCGCCATTTCATGAAGCCGATGCGCCAGGCTGGCGCTGCCGCTCGCATGATGCTGGAGGAGGCCGCCGCGACGCGCTGGGGCGTTCCGGTCTCCGACGTCGTGGCGAAGAACCATGAGGTCGTCCAGAAGTCGACCGGCGCCAAACTCGGCTATGGTGAACTCGCCGCCGACGCAAGCAAACTCGACGTCCCCGCGACGGACAGCCTGCGGCTCAAGGACTTTTCCCAGTTCCGCTATATCGGCAAGGAGGGGACCAACATCGTCGACGGGTTCGACATCACGACAGGACGCGCGGTCTACGGACAGGACGTCCGGCTGCCAGGGCAGAAATACGCTGTCATCGCCCGGCCCCCAGTGGTGGGAGGGAGGGTCATTTCCTACGACGCCTCTGAGACCAAGAAGGTCCCTGGCGTGGCCCAAATCGTCGAGATCCCGGCGCCGCCCATGCCTTCGGTTTTCTTGCCGTTGGGCGGCATCGCGGTCGTCGCCGACAACACCTGGGCGGCGATCCAAGGCCGCAAGGCGCTGAAGATTGAGTGGGACGACGGCCCCAACGCGGCCTACGACTCGAAGGCCTTTCGCGAGGCGATGGAAGCCACCGCGCGCAAGCCGGGGCTCATCCTTCGCACCGAAGGCGATTTCGCAAGCGCGTTCGCCGGGGCTGATAAGAAAGTTGAGGCCGAATACTATATCCCCCACCTCGCCCACGCGACGATGGAGCCGCCATCCGCGACGGCCCGCATCGCCGACGGCAAGGCGGAGGTCTGGACCAGCGTGCAAAGCCCGCAGGCTGCGCACGATCTGGTAGCGAAGGTACTCAACCTTCCGCCTGACAACGTCACCGTCCATGTGACGCTTCTGGGAGGCGGCTTCGGCCGCAAATCGAAGCCGGACTATGCGGTCGAGGCGGCCCTGATTTCGAAAGGGATCGGCGGCGATCCTGTGAAGGTCGTCTGGACTCGCGAGGACGACATCCAGAACGGCTTCTACCACACCGTCTCGGTCGAACGCCTCGAGGGGGGCCTCGACAAGGACGGTCACGCCGTTGCCTTGCGGCACAACAGCACCGCGCCCACCATCATGTCGACCTTCCTCCCCGATCCCAAGCATGAGGCCAATTGGGAGGCCGGGATGGGGCTCGTCGACATGCCCTTCGAGGTCAAGAACATCAGCATCGAGAACGGCGAGGCCGCGGCGCACGCGAGAATCGGCTGGTATCGCTCAGTCTCAAACATTTCGCATGCGTTCGCGATCCAGTCCTTCGCCGCTGAGCTTGCGGCAGCCGCCGGCAAGGACCAGCGAACGTTCATCCTCGAACTGATCGGGCCCGCCCGCATCGTCGACGTCGGCAATACGACCAAGAATTTCTGGGACTATGGCGAGAATCCGGACACTTATCCGATCGATACTGGGCGGCTGCGCGGCGTCGTCGAACTCGCAACCGACAAGGCGGGCTGGGGCCGGCAAGTACCGAAAGGCCATGGCCTAGGACTGGCGGTGCACCGCAGCTTCGTGACCTATGTAGCGGCGGTCGTGGAAGCGGCGGTCGACGAGAAGGGCAACCTGACCGTTCCCCGCGTCGATGTGGCCATCGACTGCGGGCCGACCATCAATCCGGATCGCGTTCGTTCGCAGTTGGAGGGCGCAGTCATCATGGGTCTGGGGCTGGCCATGAAGAGCGAAATCTCCTTCAAGAACGGCAGGGTCCAGCAGAACAACTTCGACGACTACCAGGTGACCCGCATAGACGAGGCGCCAAGAGAGACCCATATCTACCTTGTGCCTCACGGTTACGACCTACTTCCGGGAGGCGTGGGCGAACCTGGCGTGCCGCCGATCGCCCCGGCGCTCATCAACGCGATCTACGTCGCGACCGGCAAACGCATTCGCACGCTCCCGATCGGCCAGCAATCGCTGAAGGCTTGAGACCACTCGAGGCGGGTTGGAAATCCTGGCGCCCCAGAAAGGGGCTCGAGTTCGAGCCCCCACAAATCCTTCATCTCGCCTTAAGCAATTAGCTGAATCTGCGCACGCTCGATCGGCACCCGGGCGGCGCGATCTCAGGGCTCATCCCGTCATTGTCCTGTCGGCGTTGCTCACCCAACGCCCCGTTCGCGAGGCTGGAAATGTTGACGGCGGAACGGCGGGGATAGATGGCTTTGCGGATGGCGGAAAGCTGTTTGCTCCTAACCGTCCTACGGGTTCATGCTAGGTCGAAATTCGCGCCTCTTCCTCGAAGGGATCGCGCAACACATGGCCGCGGCCCCAAAGCGTCTCGACGAAATTCTTGCCGTTCGATGCGTTGGCGAGCTTCTTGCGCAGTTTACAGATGAAAACGTCGATGATCTTGACCTCGGGCTCATCAATCCCGCCGTAAAGATGGTTGAGGAACATTTCCTTGCTCAATGGCGTGCCCTTGCGCAGGCTGAGCAGCTCCAGCATCTGATATTCCTTGCTGCTCAGATGCACGCGGGCGCTGTTCACTTCGACCGTCTTGGTGTCGAGATTGACCACTAGTTCGCCGGTCTGGATTACCGACTGGGCGTGACCTCTGGAACGGCGCACAATGGAATGGATGCGGGCGACGAGTTCGTCTTTTTGGAATGGCTTGGTGAGGTAATCGTCGGCGCCAATCCCGAGACCCTTGACCTTGTCCTCGATGCCGGCAAGGCCGGACAGGATCAGAATCGGCGTCTTCACCTTGGCGACGCGCAGCGAGCGCAAAACCTCAAAGCCAGACATGTCGGGTAGATTGAGATCAAGCAGAATGATGTCGTGATCGTAGAGTTTCCCGAGATCGACCCCTTCCTCGCCGAGGTCGGTCGTGTAGACGTTGAAGCCTTTCAGCATCAGTTCAATCGACTGGGCCGTGGAGGCCTCGTCCTCAATCAGCAAAACGCGCATGCCAGTCTCCATCATCCACGCGCTTGATCAGCCGCATTGGGGTACGCCTCACACCATCTGATTCTCACGCTACCAGGAACAGGTTTGCGAAAGACTCCGGCCGCAGCCTATCTACCCCTGACCAAGACCATGAGTGCCGGGTGTCCCAATCGGGCTGGCGTCATCGTCGTTATGCGAATAGCTCAAATTGGACTTTCCTTCGCCGCCTTTTTCCAATTCGTCATGTTATCGGCGATCAGTCTTGTGGAGTTCGTCGTGGCCTTACTCAGCTGCGCATACTCAGAAATCTCGCGTTGTAGCCGTTCGCCTTCGCTCTGGAGGAAATCGTGCAGCTGTTGGAGTTCTCGTATCACAGTGCGCAGCTCAACCAGCGAGGCTGCTCGCTGAGCAAGCAAATCAACGTTCACTACAAAATCGGTAGCGTCTTTGGGGTCGCGGCGCATGGGTCCAACATCTCGGGCAAACTCTCGAAGTGCCCCTTCGACCTCCGTAACTGTCTTTTCATTGGCATTTTCGGACGTTTCGGGCGACACGCGGTTTGCTCTCTGAGATGTATTCAGCATGGGCACCTTCCATTCGCCGACTCACCAGCATTGGACCAAGGTCAGCCGGTATGCTGAAGAAACGGTTAAGATCAAGCGACCTGGGACAAAGTTGGCCAACGCTGTTGAGAGGATTGCCGTCGGGGCTTGATCGCGCAAAGTCCAAAAGCGAGGTGACCGCGCAGCCGAGGAGCTGTAAAATCGGGCATGGCTGGTCTACAGGTGACTGACGCGGACCTGGTCGAAACATTTATCGGCCAACCAGACCGGTACACCCATTCCGGATTAAACCTACGTGATTGCTTTTCTCGGACGGCGTTTGACCTTGTGTTTCGATACGGCTCAGTTTTGCAAAAAAGTGCCGTGCGCCACGCCTTGTTAGCCTGCCTATCGCTTCCTGCTGCTGATCATCTGTCTGCTCCGTCGGTACGTCACGCCACCTTTGAGAAACATTTGGATAATTTGCTGGTTCACGCTTTGAGGACTATTGCCGCTGACGGCACGGTCGCGCGGTATGACCGAGATATTGCGAACCTTCTGGTGGAAACGGCAGCGGACCGAACGAGAGCGCCAATGGCGAAAGGCAAGAACGACCAATCCGCCATGGCGGACATCGATGCTACCGTAAGACAATTGGAGCAGCAGCTAAAGAAAGTCCTGGAAGTCCGAGACTGAAACTACGCCGTGCATTCATCAATCTCAGACGGACCAGAGCTCGCTACCGTTCACTCCGCTCGGCACGCTCTGCCATTTCGTGCCATTTACTCGCCAGTTGTTCGAGCCTGCGCTTCATCGAAAGATCGAACGAACGCGCTGCGTATCGAAGGCACTCAGTTTCCAGAGACCAGTAGTCGTCGGCTTTGGTTGCGATGATCATTGCAACCCCCCATTCCCATGACCCAGGCTGATTGGAGGCCCTGACTCTGTCAGAATCGTGGAGACGCCAAGGGCAGCGTGCGGGACGCGCCGGTTGAGGAAGGTGGGCTCGACGCCGACAAGGTAACCCCATCCGCCTCTCCGTGCTATGGTGGACCGGCACGGGGAGGAAATCTGATGCCCGACGGTCAAACGAACCGGCGCGCCTTCATCGCGGCGCTCGGTGGCGCGGCGGCGTGGCCGATTGCATCGAAAGCACAACCGACAGAGCGCACACGCGTCGTTGGCGTACTCGACATCCTTGGGACGAACGATCCAGAGACGAAAATACGAAGCGCGGTCTTTGCGGAAACCCTTCAGCAGTTAGGATGGGCCGTTGGCCGCGATCTCAAGATTGAAACTCGGAACGTTGGGGGCGATCTCGACCATCTTCACCGCTACGCGGCGGAATTGATCGCGCTCACGCCGGACGTAATCGTAAGCATAGGCAGCGTGACAGTTGCGCCGCTGCAACAAGCCACTCGTACTATCCCGATTGTGTTCGTGAATGTTCCTGATCCAGTTGGTGCCGGTTTCGTACAGAGCATGGGGCACCCAGGCGGCAATATCACCGGCTTCTTGAATTTTGAATACAGCATGAGTGGAAAATGGGCTGAATTGCTCAAGCAAATTGCTCCCAACGTGACACGAGCATTGGTGTTTCGCGACCCCACCAGTGCGGCAGGCGTTGGGCAATTCGGCGCTATTCGATCGGTGGCGCAGTCCCTTGGGATCGAACTCACGCCGTTGAATGTGCGCGATACAGATGAAATCGAGCGTGACGTTGTGGCGTTCGCCCGTTCGGGGAATGGCGGCGTGATCGTAACCCCGGGCGGTGCGGCGGCTCATCGCGGGCTCATAATCAGTCTCGCTGCTCGCTACAAATTGCCGTCGGTTTATCCCTACCGCTATTACGCCGCAGACGGCGGCCTGATCTCCTATGGACCTAATACCAACGATCCTCAACGGAAAGCTGCCGGATATGTCGATCGCATCCTCAAGGGCGAAAAGCCCGCCGACATGCCAGTGCAGGCGCCGACCAAGTTCGAACTGGTCATCAACCTCAAGACAGCGAAGGCGTTTGGCATCACCATTCCGACATCGGTTCTCGCACGCGCCGACGAGGTAATCGAATGAGACGGCGCACGTTCATCGCGGGTCTCGGCGGAGCGGCGGTGTGGCCACCGGCGATGCGGATTGGGGTCATAGGCATTATCGCATTGATGTTCGCGGCAGTTCCGCAGGCTGTCGCCGAAGATACCGCAACGGCTCAGCCTACGCCGGCCGAACCCACTGCCGTTGCTCCCTATCTGAAACCGGAACAGCGTCCGGATATCGGGGCAATCCTGAGTCTCGCACCGCAGAAGGGCTCAGTCGCGTTTGAAAACGACCGCGCGATCTTTCGCGCAACCCGGGCTTTGAAGGGCACTCCCTATTGGGAACTCGCGATCCTCGACGTTCGTCTTGACCTTCCAACTCTGGTCGCGAATTTTGATTGTGCGCTCGGAACAAAGGCAGATCTGGCCAGTACGCCCGCTCTTGCGAGGGTTCTAAGCCGATCATTGCGCGATACCTACTTTGCGACAGACGCCGCGAAGCGCGCGAACAAACGCGCGCGCCCGTTCACGATCGACGATGGTCCCGTCTGTGAGCCCATCGAACATCTGAACAGCTATGATTACCCATCCGGTCACTCGACCGTCGGCTGGACCGTCGGTTTGATCCTTGCCGAGCTAGCGCCGGATCGAGCGACTGACATTATGGTACGGTCGCGAGGTTATGCGGCAAACCGTGTCATCTGTGGAGCCCACAATCAGAGTGCCGTCGAAGCGGGCAAGACTGTTGCGGTCGCTATTATCGCCGTACTTCACAGTTCACCGGAGTTCCGCAACGACATGGCCGAGGCCGGCGCAGAGCTCGCCGCCCTGCGCAAGCGAACGGAGGCCGACCCCGAAATTTGCAAGACAGAGCGTGAGATTCTCTCCGGCGAGCATGACCTTTTTGACAGGCCGCCGTTCTGAGGACTACCTCACGCAACGTTTTGCAATGCGGACAAGTACCGACCCGGTTACTCGGGCGAACTGCTGATGACACCGAGTACTTCCGACGTCGCGGTCTGCCTGTCGAGCGACTCGCGTAGCTCGGCAAGAAGCCGCGCATTATCGATAGCGATGACGGCTTGGTCGGCAAAGGTGGTGGCCAACTCGACCTGCTTCGCGCTGAAAGGGCGGACCTCGGTGCGACGGAGCGTAAGCGACCCGATGGCCTCGTTCCTTCGCAGCAGCGGCACCGAGAAGGTGGTCCTTTGGCCAAACTGCAGCGACATCGCGTAGCCTTCAGGGAATTCGGTTTCTTCGGCTAGAATATCTTCCACATGGACCGGCTCGCGATCCAAAACGGCACGGCCAGCAGTCCAGCCGCGTGCAAGCGGCATTTGGACAAAGGGGTTTGGAATGGGCCCGTGATGAGCGCCAAAAACAAGCGATTCATCCTGGCGTAGCAGGATGACTGCGTCGTATGCGTTACAAAGCCGGGCGGCTGACCGAACCAGTGTATCGAGCACCTCCTGGAGGTCGAAGGTCGAGCGGCTAATAGCCCTCAGCACTTCGGCCGTCGCCGTCTGCTGCTGCAGCGCGTCATCCAGCTCACGTGTTTTGTCCGCGAGCTTCTTTGCTGATGTTGCCGCCGATGCGCCCTTCAATCCGACGCGCGTTTTCGGTTTCGCGACCACGGAACGCGTCCGGCCGCCCCGTTTGAGGCCCTTCGCCTTTGACTCCCCCCGCCTCATCTGTCGTCGCCCGATGGACAGCGTTAGTAGGAATGCGAATCTAGCACACCTTCACCGCCCAGCACATGCGTCGGAGCGTCCCGGCCGCGACCGCGACGCCTACAACAAGGTTGCTCCGTCGATTGAGTCTGCTGCGACTAGCGTGTTTGGTGTCATTCGTTTGTCGTACGGGGCTGAAACGGTGCGGCGCCCAAGCCGGCCTGTGACCTAGGTCACACACCCTGACGTGCGAAGGATGCGAGCATTTCAGCTCGGCCATGTGATTGCATAAGATCACTGGGTGAGACGGGCAGAAGGGGCGCCATCATCAATTCTGTGAGCTATCTGCACCTCCATTAGTTTCCGGAATCAGGTCAATGGATCAGGCATATCCAGACCTAACCATCGGAAAGGGAGCCGTGTCGACGGAGGGCATCGTTTGCTGTTGTTCAGGCGCCGTAATCCCCATATTGGACGCTGACGAATGGTCAGAGTTTGCCTTTGGGCAGCTCGTAGCGCTCGGGGTGGCAACATTCATTCTGACGTTGGTCACACTTGCGCTGAGCCTGTGGTCGATTGGGTAAGTACCGACTGGAGGATCATCCTTACACAGGTTTAAACGGTCCAGCATTTCGGTGCGTCGCTGCAAGCGGGATCGACCGAATTGCGCTGATCGCAAAACCGGATCCGTCGCTCGGTGCGGGGCAGGCGGAGCGATAAGTGATTCCGGCCGCAATGCGAAGGGGATGCCATGAAACTTCCACGCCGTCGATTTCTGTATCTTGCCGGGATCGTCGCCGCGCTGCCGACAGTATCGCGTGTCGCTAGGGCGCCGGCGTATCCATCTCGACCGGTGCGCATCATTGTCGGCTTTGCCGCCGGGGGCGGATACGACATCGTCGCACGGCTGATGGGACAATGGCTGTCGGAGCGTCTTGGCCAGCCATTTGTCATCGAAAATCGACCGGGCGCCGGCACCAACATCGCTACCCAAGCTGTCGTGAATGCGCCCCCTGATGGCGATACGCTCCTTTTGGTCGGGTCGACGAACGCAATCAATGCCAGCTTCTACCAAAAGCTCAATTTCAATTTCATCCGCGATATCGCGCCAGTTTCGAGCATCACCCGGCAGCCGCAAGTCATGCTCACGAACACATCGTTCGCAGCCAAGACTATTCCTGAGATCATCGATTATGCAAAGGCCAACCCAGGTCAGGTCAACTTTTCTTCACCTGGAATCGGGAGCATATCTCATCTCGCTGGAGAACTGTTCAAGATGATGGCTGGCGTCAACTTGGTCCACGTGCCTTTTTCCGGTAATAGCCCTTCACTGACCGCCTTGCTCGGTGGACAAATAGAGGTTTCTTTCGCCTCTCTTCCCTCATCGATCGAGTTCATCAGGACCGGTAAGCTGCGCGGACTCGGGGTCACAAGCGCGATGCGATCGGAGGTCGTGCAGGACATTCCCACCATAGGCGAGTCTGTCCCAGGCTATGAGGTGAGCGCGTGGTACGGCGTGGGTGCGCCAAAGGGCACGCCCGCCGAGATCGTCGACACGCTCAACAAAGAGATCAATGCGGGCCTTGCCGATCCCAAGTTGAAGGCTCGGATCGCCGACTTGGGCGGCACGGTGTTTGCGTTGTCCCCGGCCGACTTCGGTAAGTTCATCACCGACGAAACCGAGAAGTGGGGCAAAGTGATCCGGACGATCAACATCAAGGCCGGGTGAGCTTGATCCTCTCGCGGCGGCCGATATTTCCATAAGCCCCGTTCGGCGAATCCATCCACCCGGCCTGAACAGCGCGCAACCCTATGAAAATCTCTATACTGGATGATTACCACGACACCGTGCGAACTTTGCCGTGCTTCGCCAAGCTCGCAGGAAACGATGTCACGATTTGGAATGATCACGTTCAGACGGACGACGAGCTTACTAAACGGCTTCATGACGCCGAAGTTCTAGTCCTGATTCGGGAACGAACAAAAATCCGAGCGTCGCTACTCGAACATTTGCCCAACCTGAGATTGGTCAGCCAGCGTAGTGTATACCCGCACATCGACGTGGACGCCTGCACGCGGTTAGGCGTGATTGTGTCGTCAAGCCAGCACCCTGGCACGCCGTCATATGCTGCTGCAGAATTAACGTGGGGACTTGTGCTGGCGGCCATGCGCCAAATCCCTCAGCAAATGGCGGCGCTCAAGGCGGGAAAGTGGCAGATTGGCGTTGGCAGTTCGTTGCGTGGCAAATGGCTTGGCATTTACGGCTATGGGCGGATTGGCAGCGTCGTTGCGGGCTACGGCAAAGCATTTGGCATGAATGTGCTGGTGTGGGCGCGCCCATCAACGCTCAGCCAAGCGCGGGCCGATGGGTATGCGATCGCCCGCAACAAAGAAACATTCTTTGAAGACTGCGATGTCATCTCACTGCACATGCGCCTTGTCGACGCCACACGCCACATTGTCACTGCCGCCGACCTCGCGCGAATGAAGCCGACCGCACTATTGGTCAATACTAGCCGGGCCCCACTTATCGAGCCCGGCGGCCTCGCCAACGCACTCCGCTCGGGACGCCCCGGTTTGGCAGCAGTCGATGTATATGAGGACGAGCCTGTGCTCGAGCCGAGCCATCCCCTGCTTAACATCGACAATGTCGTGTGCACGCCGCATATCGGCTACGTAACACGCGACGAATACGAAGTTCAGTTTGCCGACATCTTCGACCAGATCGTTGCCTACGCGGCAGGTACGCCAATCAATGTGGTCAATCCCGACGTGCTAAAAGACATCCGCGGAAGGAAGGCGTGATTCATTGATGCCCGAGGTAGGCAAGTCGGGCATCCCGCGCTGTCACGGTTTGAGAAGTAACCGCTGATCATGCCGCACTTTCTGCGAGGTGCCTCGTCTGATTGGACGGTGACGACACCAAGGCGCGCCGCCGCGCCTCGCGTTGGCTGAGTTCTTGTTCCGCTAATACGTAAAAGTGTCTTGCCATGGCCAAGTGCGCACGGCTGGTCACGGCATTGTCGGCGGCCTCGGCGTTAGCAAGGCAGGCGACGGCATGCGCCCGAAATCGGGCGGCTCGCTTCAGGAACGGCATTGGCGGTCCAGAGGATGTGTCAATACGTGGCGCGGATATGGGGATCGGCAGGCAAGCCACAAGCCATGCAAGTAAAGCAGGGAATGCAGATCAGGTTTGCTACGCTTTACGCATAAGTGATCGTTTGGTAGCCGGTTGCTGATGTCCGCTCTCAGCCTCGCGATTCCTGATGGAATTGCTCAAACAAGGCGCGCAGCGCGAGCGGCGGCCCGAGCGTGCCGTCCGACATGATTGGTACCGCGTGACAGCTCGCGCGGTCGATCTCCCAGTCCACCTGATGGTGCTCACCGAACGCCCCGTTCGCGAGGCGTGAGATGCTGACGGCGGAGCGGCCTAGGAGGGTCTCGACGTCAGACCGAATACCGTAAGCGCAAGTATAATTGCGGGTTCTCGGCTCTGACTTGTAACGTTGTCGAGGACACGAAAAACGGAGAGGAAACCATGATTAAGAAGGTACTGGCGACGGTTACCGTTGCCTCATTTGTAACTGTAAGCGGCGCGTCGTGGGCCCAGGTCGGGGTAGGAGGCAACTCGGTCGCAAAATACCCGACTGTCGAAGGCTCGAAGAACAAGAAGGTCACCAACCATGGGGTCGGGGGCAATTCAGCCCCGAGCTACTCGGCCACTGAAGCCTCGAAGAACAAGAAGGTCTCAAAGCACGGCGTCGGCGGCAACGCTGAGCCGAGCTACCCGAAAGTCGGAACGCACTGAGCGCTGGGTTGCGAGAGGATCTGTCCCCCAAACCTTTTTGAAAATGCGATTTGCCCCACGGCAGGACGTTCTCTGCCGCCCCGCCGTAGTCGGACGGCGGGCACAACCAATAGTTCCCGCCGTCCGATCCATCGAGGGATAAGCTAGACCCGCCCGGGACGAGTATCAGAACGCGCGGGTTTAGATGGCGGCGGAGGGTGCCGCCAGCGAGTTCCCCGTGCGTTAATTCGTGGCGAGCTTCATCGATGTAAGGGGTCGGCCCTCACGACTCACCAGCGGGCCGCCCTGAGTCAGCGTTGCCCCTCCCGGCACGGATTTTCTCCCTGCACATCTCCTCCGTTCTGTTCGTGCGGACCTCGGTGCGTTGCTGAGTGCCGGAAGCGTGCCGTAGGTTCACCGTTATGGAAAACGAGCGATTTGAATTTCGGCTGTCGGCTGGTCGGCGGCGCTAGCGTGCCGAGGACGGTCTTGCCCTGCTGGGCGGCGGGACGCTGGGGCCTCAGTTGTTCCCGCCGCTCGCATCAAATTACGACGCTCGCGCGGGAGCGTGCGCGCTTGCCCGCCGGATAAGCCATCAGTAACTCGGCGCGGGCCGCCTGTGCGCTTCTCCAGCCTGGCATTGTGGCTCTCTTCGCCCCGAAGACTCGGACCATGGCGCCCGCGCGCGCGGCGTCTTCGCGCCGCGCCTCGACGGTTATTTAATCCTGACGGAGGACAGCTCGGGGGTATCGTGGAGCAAGCGACCTCGTCGTGACGACAGGGAGGCAGCTATAGACCCGCAGAAACCCGCTTGAGCCTCCAGGTGAGCCCCTTAAGGTCATGACCTTCTAAAACGTCCCATTCAGTGCCCTTGGCGACTATCTGAATCGTCTCGGTGTTGCGCTGGCCAAGCGCTTCCGTCGTCAGGCGCAATTCCAGTACTTCAGCTTGATATGTCCAGGAGCCGTGAAGTGGGAAGGTCATGTTGGCCATTGGTCCGACAAGCCCGCCAAGCTGCCCCGCCCTTGCCACTCCAACTACTTGACCGTTCAACCGCAGCTCAAAGGTGTACTGCACATTGAGTATGCCATGGACGTTGCAGTTCGCTTCCCATTTACCAGCGAAAACTGATCCTGCCCGTGGGCGAAATTCTTTTCCGAATATTGCCGTTAACAAGTTCGAGTAAGCCAGCTTGCGATCATCGCCACCGATGTGAATGAAGTTGCTTAGCGGGCTTGGCAGAGTAAAGCCATCAACGATGAAGGGAATGATCCGCTTCTGTTTGGTGTACGCGTCATTCCATTCTCTGTTGACCCAGGTGGACGACGCTGCCGACTTGGACCAGAGTAGTAGGAATGAAGAACAGTTCTCGATCCCTGCTTGAAGGTCGTCAGGCAATGGATCCCCCGGACCTAGCTCCCGTTGATCCAAAAAGGTTTGTGCGCCGTTCTGTCGGAGCACCAAGTCGATCTCTGCTGCGACCGCCCGATCTGCACGGGTATAGCTGATGAATACTGAGGGGGTCATCTTTCAACTCCTTGGCGTTCACGTGCTAGTCAGTTCATCGCGATGTGGAGAAAGTCGCCGGGCGGTTGGTCAAGGTAATTAGGGCGCAATGCAGGGCCAACTTCGGCAGGACAAAGTTCAAATCCTAGTGCAACGGCTCGGGCATAAATGTCGTGGAGCGAGGCCTCGTCGCCAAACCCGAGTTCAAATACCGAAAGAACAACAAGGTCCTGCTCAACTGGCGTTTTGATAAATGGGAATGCTGGCCGACCGAGAATTTCATCCGCGTCATCGGCAATCGTCATGCGGCAAGGCGCGGTTTCCAAGGCGTCACGGATGGCGTTCACCCCCTTCGAGCCGCCGACCGTGATTGTTTTCCAAATCGGGGTTTCGAGAGCAGTCGGCTCGACCTGCGTTTGCTCTGCTGCGACATAGAAAGCCGAAGCGCGGGTGGCAGGCAAGTTCGGGCATTGCGCCGGTGCTTGCCCGACCGCGTGCCCCGCGTACAGGGCAACAGAAAACAGCACCACAAGATGGCGGATGCAGCGCCAAATTACTGAGCACATCATTATGCCCCCCGATATTGGCCATCCCGCCGCAGAGTGTCATCATCGCAATCGTCCGCGATGTGATGTTGATCACAGGCTGGCGAGTAGTTTGGATACGACGACGGAAAGCTACGCGTAGAGATGGCTTGAAATGTAGAATTCAATCTAAAGTCAGTGCAGTACTCCATTTCAGAGTCGGTGCCGAGATCGACAGCGATTTTGCCGGTCAGGTCAGGAATGTTTTCTGCGAGTAGCAAAGAATAGGCCGACGCCGGACCGACATCGTCTCTGAATTGAATGCGAGCGCAGGCGCAAGCAAGCAGACGCGCGACCGCGTTGCCCGGTCTCGGCGCAATAAGGAGCCTCTTTCAGCTAATGGGTAGGGACACAGCTTATTGGTATTAGGCGCGGCCGGGGGTGCTTGTGGGCGAAGGCCGGGTGACTTTTCGTCAAGTGGGGGCGCAGCGCCGCCGCCCCGGCTGCCGAAGCGACAAAGCGCGTAGCGGCCAAGCACTAGGCGATTGCCGATGCACGGGCTTCGTTTACCCCGCCGACCCTATGATCCACTGGTTTTGAAGTGAGCGATATTGAACAGGATCCTTCCGGTTGCCGCGATATTGAGCGATAGCCACATCGCCGAGCCTAGGCGGGGCCTGAGAGGCAGCGGGGCTTATGATAGCATTCGCAACATTGCTCGTTGGCTCCGGCCTCGTGGTCAACGTAGCCGATACGGTTTCGCGCTATGACATGAAACCGACGTGTCGCGCAGCGGTCGCCATGATGGGCAACCAAGGCAGGACGGTAGAAAGCTGTATGTCAGGCGAGGAAAGGGCTCGCAAAGTTCTCGAAAAGGATTGGTCAAAGTATCCGAGCGCGGAACGAACTCAATGTGCTGCGCCCATGGCCAATAATAGATCGCCGAGTTATGTCGAACTCCTCATCTGTCTCGAAATGATGTAGCAAGCCTTGAGCCGCCCTGGAACTGCTGGGGCCGACGCGCGGGCGAACTGGAAAGAGCGGGACGACCGATTCGTCAAAACCAATTAGGCGATTTTCCAAAGTTAGGTAAGCATTCTGCAAATCCAAACAACCGGAGGTGAATGTCATGTTGTTCTGTCTAACCGCGAATTACACGCCCAAGGCGCTGGAAGCCATGGGCAAAAACCCCAGTAACCGTCGCGAAGCAGTCGAGAAGTTGTTGACCGCCGCAGGCGGCAAGCTAGTCGCGATGTACGGCACTATTGCGGAGGGCCCCGGTGCGATGGCGATCTTTGATATCGATCCCGCTGCGGCTCCCGCAGTTGTCGGTGTCGTAGCGTCATCCGATGCTGTTCACAACGTTAAGATGCAGCGACTGTTCTCAGGTGAGGAAGTAGCTGCGATTCGGCAAAAGAGGGCTCAGCTTCAAGCTTCCTACAAGCCACCTGGTCAATAAGGCCACGGGTGGGGCGGCAACAAGCCGCCCCACCCATCATGCCAAGTCGCACGTGAGTATCACCTCAAGACCGCCAAGGCGCTCGGTCTCGAAATTCCACCGACGCTGCTCGCCCGCGCCGACGAGTTGATTGAATGAAGCCCAAGCACCCAGCTGGCCCGCCGATGACGCTCCGGCAACATGCGCAAAATGTCGGTGCTTAACTTAGCGGAAGTCTGGATCAGCGCCTCCTTATGAAAGCACCAGCGGCGTTCCTCATTTTTTGTATAAGCAGCGTGGCGAACGCGGCTACCGAAGATATTCCGCAGATAGCGTTCTTGGGCTTTCAACTGATCAACACGTCGCTGGAGCCGACCACCACGGCAGAGGATCAGCGAATTCGCATCTTGGACGATCTATTCCAGCAGAAGTTGGAAGCCTCCGGCCGTTTCAAGATCCTCCCAATCCCACCCGACTTGCGCCAGGAGATCACGGCCGGACCAACGATTAGCAACTGCAATGGCTGTCAGCGCGATTGGGCTAGAAAGGCCGGGGCGGATTGGGCTGCTTGGGGCACCGTGCAGAAGGTGAGTAATCTAATCCTCAATATCAACGTCTACATGGAAGATGCGCGCACGGGAAAGCCGCAATTCGTCAAGAGCGTTGATATTCGCGGCAACTCGGATGAGTCCTGGCGGCGTGGCCTTGATTACTTGCTGCGCCATTATCTGTTCGGCGAGCCGTAAGATTGGGTGGCGCGAGCTGGGCGTGCAGCTGCAAATGGCGTTTGATCGCATTCAGGAGTTCGCATACTTTCTACCTTTCGCAAACTGGAGGCCCAGATGTCGGTCGAAGGGATTATCTTGCATCACGGTGAGGCCCACGGAGTCACCTTGCATCAGACCCGTGTCAATTATCTTGTTACGGCCGAACACTCCAGGCAGTGCTCGCTGTTCGAGTTCACGGTTGCGCCGGGATTCAACACCGGCGCGCATTACCATTCCAAGATTGAAGAGATTTTCTACGTTCTGGAGGGGGAGCTCGATCTGCGCTGCGGCGAACGAACTGTTCGTGGCGGGCCGGGAACTTGCGTATTCGTCCCTCCCGGCGCCGCGCACGCATTTGGAAACTCCGGTTCGGCGCCCGGTCGGATGCTCCTGATTACCGCGCCGCCCGGACACGAGAAATATTTCGACGAATTGCGTGACCTGGTCGCCAAGGGCGGGAAGCCGGACCCCGAGGCGCTCGCCAATCTGCGCGCCAAATACGACACGGTTCAACTCGCCACGCTGACAACGGGGTGAACCATCCCGAGTTGCGTCGATGACGCTCGGCAACATGCGCGAGCTTGGGGCGCGGGATGAAAATGGTTTGCCCCTGGCACTATCCGAACCGCCGCGGCTGAGTCAGAATGACTAGTCCCACTGCGGGTCTTCCCGGCTGTGGTTTCTAGAAAGACAGCCCGCGGTCCTTCGTGGCCACGCATTTCACTCGGCCAGCATAGTGTTCACTGCAACTCATGCGAACACCTCGGCTACATTGGCTCACCGCAGGCGGGCATTCCTTCCATCCGGTCTACGACGTATGCGCCGTATGCGGCGTGACGCGCCCCCAATATCAGGCCAACGGCGAGCCGAAGTGTGCTGGCAGGCAAAGCGGGTTTGAACGCTTCATCGAGCCTGACGATGTACCGGATTCGGAAGGCGATTAGCTAAATTACCCCAACCAACCGCCACGACGCTGGGCGAGGTTATCGAGCGTGACGGCGAGTTCGAATATCACATCAGACATACCAGTGAACTGCACGAACGCATTGCGAGAGAAAATCGCGGCTCTGAGCGGCGCGGCGGCGTGGCCTGCGCCAAGTGCGGCGGCCGGGGAAACAAGATCGACGCGCGCCCAAACTGGAAAGAGCAACCGCCGTCATGAGAGGTCGCCACTGTGGCCCGCCGATAACGCTCGGCAAGCTGCGCCGCGAAAAAGGTGACTCCAAGTGAAATGGCTAGGAGCGCAGGCTGCTTATTAGGCGAGCCCCCGGGTACTTGTAGGCGAAGGCCGGGTGTCGTTTAGGGACGTTCCTGCATTGACGCAGCGAGAGCCCCGAACGCGAAGCGGCTCAAATAGTTGCCGTTAATTCAGGGAACTGGAAGCTTGAGTGACGTTTCCAACGGCACCCAAATAAAGCGTACAGCCACGGAGAAATGATCATGGCGAACTATGTCATCCTTGCCACGTTCACTGATCAAGGCGTCAAAACCGCTAAAGACTCACCTAAGCGAGCTGAAGCATTCAAGCAAATGGCCAAAACCTTCGATGTGACCGTGAAAGAAATATTTTGAACTCAGGGACGCTATGACATTGTAATAATCACTGAAGCCCCAGATGAGGTTGCCGCTACCGCGCTTAACTTGAGCCTTAGTGCACTGGGCAACATCCGCACAGAATCGTTGCGGGCTTTTTCAGCTGAAGAGATGGCCAAGATTGTAGCAAAGATGGTCTGAATAGCCGCAAACGGCCCCGATCCCGCAAGCGCCGAGACCGGGGCTTGGCAGGCATTGGGGGCCCTAGATTTCCTGCCGATGTTTTGTCGCCGCGACGGCAGGCATGGTTCACGTGATATTTGGCACCTACCCTTGGCCACTGCTAAATTGCCTATATCCAACGGGGTATTCACCAGCCGTTGACGCACGGTCATGATGCACAGCAGGGGCAGTGAGGTGGACGACCGCGTAGAGAGCAAGCGCGTGGACAAGTTTGCGAATATGAGCGACGAGGAGCTGGAGGCTTATGTTAATGGCGCCAGGGGCTTGGAGCACTAGGGCGCGCAAACGTCGGTAGGTCATTGGGTTACAACTGAAGCGCGCCGTGGAAAGTCTTTTGGTGACCGTTGAGCGGGTATAGTCTTGATTAAGCTGCCGATGGGAAACGCCGAATTCCCAGTGGGCGACACAGGCAGCAATTGTGCTGTCGGCAGGCAACATCCCTCAAATTACGATCTTTAGTTCTGTCAGCGATTGGGCGTTGTCCCGTCGCTTTGTACCGGGAGATCACAAATGAATCGGAAGAACCTGTTCGTCGGCATTCTTGCCGCTGGATGCTTCATAACAGCGTCCGTTGCCGCTCCGAGCGTCGGGCACGCTCAGGCGGACCCGAGGATCACAAAATCCATGGAGACCTTGAAGGCCATGACTGCGAAATTGGGAGCGCCGAAGCTCCAAGGTAATGAAGCCGTCGGCGGCAAAGAGGCCCCTGCACTGTATTTCGGCGCAACCAAGATCAATAACAATTTTGATGTCGTTGATGCCGTGGGGAAAGAAGACGGTAAGGGAATGACCGCCACTCTCTTCGCGAAGGGCGGAGACGAATATATCCGCGTCTCTACGAGTGTCCCGAAGCCCGACGGCAGCGGCCGAGCGGTAGGTACCGTTCTGGCGGGACCGGCGCTCGAGTCGATCAAAGAAGGCAAAGCGTATTACGGCGAAGTACCTATTCTGGGAACACCGTACGTAACGGGCTACGAGCCGATAAAGGATAGTTCAGGCGCTCAAATTGGCGTCTACTATGTGGGCTACAAGAAGTAACTAGCCGTTCACGAAGTGGTTCTTGTTTGGAAGCGCCGAGCCGTAACGAACTCGGCGGCCTCAGGGGGTATTTTATTTTTACGTTGCCGGGGTTCAAAGCAGTCAGTGGCTCGCCGATGTCGGGAGTTGGCACAACTCGGACCTTCCGCAATGTCCGCTATTCGGTCGCTGTCGGGGGCAAAGCGCACGTTGAGCAGGCGCATCCAAGACGCTCGATGTATGAGTACACGCAACAACACCTTGCAATGGACGGCCGACGAGCTCGACCCACAACGCGGCTATTGCGGGCATCATGCCAAGGCGCGGGCGGGCAACTATGCCATTTCGCCCAGCGTCAGCTTCGGGTCTCTTGTTCGTTACCGCGTTAGCTATATGCCGACAGGGACCGTCATTGAGAGCCGTACAATCGGCCACTATCGCAGCCTTCATGAGGCCAAGGCTGCGGCGCAGCGCCACCACGACCAAAAACGGGACCAGGAACGATGAGCCTCCATATGCTGGGCGTTCAGCGCGAAATAAATATCGGCGGCCTTTTTTACTCTGAGCAGACCTGACATGCTTGATGGGCGAGTTGCCCTCATCACCGGCGCCTCTCGCGGCCTCGGGCTTGCCATGGCTGAAGGATTGGCGGAGGCAGGGGCGACCGTCGTCGCCAATGGCCGTAGCGACGATACGCTCGAAACGGTTGCGTGCGCCCTGCGTGAGCGCGGACTGAAAGGATGAGGCGGCGCGAGTTAATCGCAGCTATTGGCGCAGCGGCGGCGTGGCCGCTCGTAGCGCAAGGGCAGCAGACCGAGCGCGTGCGCCGCGTCGGGGTGCTCATTACTATCGCCGCGAAGGATCCGCCGCCGAAGTGAGCAATATTGAACAGCCTAGATTGGGCCGCGGCCTACAAAATACGCTTCGGCATGTTGAAGTAACCTTCCCCGCCGCACCGGCCGATAGTGCGGCGGGTTTTGTCACCCAGAGTCCCTAGAGAACTCGGAGAATGCCATGAGGGCTTTGATCCTGTGGGCCGGACTCGTGATCGCCTGGACCGCCCTTGGCGTCCTTATAAGCTCGTTTTTATCCCCTCAAATTGGCACCATCTTGTTGCTGGCAATGTTTTTCTCAGGCCTCGTCGTTTCATGGATAGCTACTGTGTTTGTCATGGATGGGTCACTCAAAAACTTTTCTGCCGAGCGAGATCAGCTCGAAGCCGAGCGCATAGGTAGGGAATACATGGCTAGGACCAATCCACAGAAATAAGACTTGCTCGGCCGCCTAGCGCATCAGCGAGTTAGGGAACGCAACCATGCGTCTCGATGAATACCGCCGCTTGCAGGTGGGGTGCGTCGCCATGGCCAGGCAGTCCCAATTGCCCGATGTGCAAGCCCGATGAGCCAAGTTAGCTGACGTGGTGTCCGTAGCTGCTGACGCGGCGCTAGAAAGGAAAGTAATCTACCGGACAGACGCCAGGAGACACGAGCGCGATGGCGTAAGCGCGAGGCCGTTCCTTGATCGGTTCTTCAATTATGGTGCGACCAACGAAAAGCCCCGCCAAGTGTCGTCGCCTTGACGGTTGGCCAAGTCTGATCACATTCCCTAGGGGCTATAGCTCAATTCGGTCGCGATGGGGTGGAAAGCGGACTTTGAGCAAGCCGCATCGTGATTGTCCTGTGTGCGAGGCAAGGCGCTTCGCTAGGGCGGCGGCGCAGCGGCGCTGGCGCAATAAGGAGTCTCTTTCAGCTAATGGGTAGGAGCGTAGGCTGTTGGTAGAGGCGAGGCCGGGGGTGCCTGTGGGCGAAGGCCGGGTGTCGTTTAGGGAGCCTCTGGGTGCTTGTGGGCGAGGGCTGGGTGTCGTTTAGGGACGTTAGCAGGTCTTTTCGTTCTGCGTGCTGATACTTCTGGCTACCAGATAGATTCAAGGACAGCGTCCATATTTTGCTTTTGCGAGCTTGATTGCCTGGGCAAAAGCCTCTTCTGTGGCTTGATGGCGGACGATGTACAGACCGGGATCCTCATCACGCGAGTTGATTGATTCGTGTCTCGAATTCCTCTGAACTTTCGTCAGGTCTGCTATCAGTTCGTGCAAAACGATTTCACAAGCATCAAGTTCGTTGATGGGAAGCTGCTCTTCACTTCGTGCGGTCGCTGAAACCGCGAACAAGACGACAAGTCCAGATGGTATTAAACAAATGGGCTTACGCATATTTTTGCTCCGCCGTCTTGAAGAAATGCCGACCGCTTCAAAGGCGGATGTGCCACCCGTGGTCTGGCCGCCAAGGCCCTCGGGCTGGGCACGTGGGCAGGGACATTCGATTGGAACTCAACGAGAGAGAGCCTAACCACCAAGGTGTGGCGTTGATCGTCACTCACCGCTGAGCATCCAGGCACTATCTGACGTTGTAGCCTGCAACCGCGCTTCCAGCCCGACAACGCTCAGGCTGAGGAGCACTATGACAACTAGCGCCGTGGCTGCCCTGGCAGCCAACCACCCCCACGGGTGGCGGTGGGCATTGAGTAGAGTTGTTGTGGTGATCGACATGGACTGCCCCAGTGAACAGGCAAACATTACCGCCATGCGGTCTCGCTCGCTGTGATCTAGAGCACATCGAACTGGGCTGGGACCTGTTCTCTCGACAAGCGCCCAAACTTGAGACGCTGACGGTTCCCCGGACGTAGTGTTATCGTGGTCCCTCTTGGGAGGGATGCATGAGGCGGCGCGCGTTCATCGCGGCTCTTGGCGGCGCGGCAGCATGGCCGATGGTGGCGCGTGCGCAGCAGCTGGCGATGCCAGTGATCGGGTTGCTCGGCAGCGAATCGCCTGACCTGTGGGCGAGTCGTATGCGCGCGTTCGGCCAGGGACTGAAAGAGGCAGGATATGTCGAGGGCCGGAACGTGGCGATCGAATACCGCTGGGCTGAAGGCCACAATGATCGATTGCCGGCGCTGGCTGCCGATCTGGTTCGTAGTCGGGTGACGGCGATTGCCGCACCCGGCAGCACCCCTGCGGCACTTGCGGCAAAAGCCGCGACATCGGCGATCCCGATTATCTTCTGGATAGGGGGCGACGCGGTCCTGCTCGGCCTCGTCGCTAGCCTGAACCGGCCGGAAGGCAATCTCACGGGCTTGACCACGTTGAACGTGGTGCTCGCGCCGAAGCGGCTGGAATTGCTTCACGAGTTGATCCCCACGATGAGCGCCATTGCGGTCCTCGTTAATCCGACCGATCCGACTAATACCGAGACAACGACAAGAGACGCGCAAGCGGCGGCCCGTACCCTCGGGCTAAAACTCCATGTCCTGAATGCGAGCACCGAACGTGACTTCGATGTGGCCTTCGCAAACCTGATCCAATTGCGAGCGGGCGGGCTCGTGATTGGGACAGATGCTTTCTTCAGTAGCCGGCTTGAACAACTCTCCGCGCTGGCGATCCGACACGCGGTACCCACGGTCTACCAATTTCGCGAGTTCGCGGAGGCTGGCGGCTTGATGAGCTACGGAGGCAGCATTACCGATGCGTTCCGTGGGACTGGCGTCTACACCGGCCGTATCCTCAAAGGCGAGAAGCCCGCTGACCTGCCAGTCCAGCAGGTAACTAAAGTCGAGATGTTCATTAACCTCAAGACCGCGAAAACGCTCGGCCTCGACGTTCCGGCGACACTGCTCGCCCGCGCCGACGAGGTGATCGAGTGAAACGGCGCGAGTTCATCGCGGCTCTCGGCAGCGCGGCGGCGTGGCCGCTCGTGGCGCAGGCACAGCAGCCCGAGCGGATACGGCGCATCGGCGTGCTGATGCCTTCGTCCGAGAAAGATACGGAAGGCACGAAGCGGCTCGTCGCACTCCGCGAGAGTTTGCAGAAGCTTGGCTGGGTCGAAGGCCGCAGCATCCAGATCGATTACCGCTGGGCTCCCCAAGGCGATCAACTGCAAACGGCGGCGAGGGAACTGGTTGCTCTCGCTCCCGAATTGATCCTGGTCCAAAGCGATCCGGCGACCGCAGCGCTGCTGCGCGAGACCCGGACCATCCCGATTGTTTTCGTCACCGTGGGCGATCCGATCGGCGGCGGCTTCATCCGAAGCATGGCTCGGCCGGCTGGCAATGCAACGGGATTCGCTAATTTCGAGCCCTCGATTGGTGGCAAGTGGCTTGAGCTTCTGAAAGAGGTCGCACCCGGATTGAAACGAGCGCTGGTAATCTTGCAAACCGAAACACCCGCCAACGCCTCGTTTCTGCGCGCCGCGGAAGCGGCTGCACCGACTTTGCAGGTCACCCTAACAGCACCGAGCGTGCATAACGCCACTGAGATTGAAGCCGCGGTCAACACCTTTTCCGCTGAACCTTTGGGCGGCCTACTCGTGATGCCGCATCCGGTAACCGTATCGAACCGCAATGTGATCATTGGCTTAGCCGCCCGGTATCGGCTCCCCACGGTCTATCCGTTCCGTTTTTTCGCGCAGGGCGGTGGATTGGTTTCTTATGGTATCGACCAAGTGGATCACTTCCGGCGTGCTGCCGATTACATTAACCGCATCTTGAAGGGTGAAAAGCCCGGCGACTTGCCGACGCAGGCCTCCACCAAGTTTGAGCTAGTGGTTAACCTTCAGACCGCCAAGGCGCTCGGGCTCCAAGTCCCAACGTCGCTGCTCGCCAGCGCCGACGAGGTGATCGAGTGAAGCCCAAGCACCCCGCCTACTCGCCCCGGAGAAGGACGGTCCGCACGGCTGAGCGCAACATCAGCGTCTCCTTGGAAGACGCGTTCTGGAATGCACTTAAGGAAATTGCTGTTTCTAAAGATACATCCCGCCAAAAGCTCGTTGAGATGATCGACAAGAAGAGACGCGGTCATCCCAACCTGTCATCGACAATCCGCATTTTCGTTCTCGATTACTACTGCGGCCTTTGATGTCCAAACCCATGCAGCCCGCGGCCCAGGGATGACCCTCGGCAACATGCGCGAGCTCGGCGTGGATGTCCAACCCATCGGTTCCGCCGCGCAACTACATAAGCAGCGAGCCACACCGTTTGGCGTGGCCCAATGCTTCTCTGCTATCGCTGGCGCTAACGGGCGTTAGGGTCCGCGAAGCTTAGAACTTGTAGCTGCCGGCGACCCGGAACACCTGAACGTTGTCTTTCGACCAGTTGTAGTTGAACGGCAGCGGCAAGGTGACGGGGATAGCCGGAGACGTGCCAGCCGAGCCAGTGACATTGTTGTTGAAGTTGTAGTAGAGATATTCGGCCCGGAGCAGGATGTTGGTGGTCGCCTGCCACTCCGCGCCGCCACCCGCGACCCAGCCGCTCTTGGTCGTGCTAAACGAGGTGACGCTGTTGGCCTGCGGGACAACGCCGGGGAAGGGACCGGGGCCTCCTCCCGCCGCCGTCAGCGTGGCAGCGTATTCGACGTTCTCCCAGGCTACGCCACCGGTGGCGTAGAACATCGTGTTGTTGAGCCAGCCGGTGAAACCGAGCTTGCCACGTGCGCTCGCCAGCCATTGCGTGTTGGCGCTCATGGAAACAGCGCTGAGATTGCCACCCGCGATATTACCCAATGGCGTCAGCAGCGGCCCCGTTGTCCGATGGTCGGATAGCGACGCCCAGGAAATGTCACCCTCGACGCCGACGACCCACGATGGCGCAAACTGCCAATTGTAGCCGGCTTGAAAACCTCCGACACCTCCGAGCGCGGCGTTGCCGCCGTTGATGGGAAGCGCGACCAGAGCCCCGTTTGGATCGAAGAATGTCCAGTTCGGCGCGGACTGCCACGCAGCACCGCCGTGGACACCGATGTAGAAGCCGGTCCAAGTTGGAACGACGACTGGTGCGGGGGCGACGGCCAGGTCTGCGGCCGAAGCGCTGTAACCAAGGCCAACAACGGCAGCGACGCCAGCCAGCAATGCGATAGCAAACCGTTTCATGATGAGACGCCCCCCACCCCGACTTTGTTGTAACTGAAATGCACGCTTCCTTCTGCAAGTCGGGAGGCACGTATCGCTAATGGTTGAGGCGTGTTGTACCCGGGCAACAGGCGAGGAATTGAAAAGCAGATCAACTAGTTATGCTAAAAAGCAGGCATGATGTCGGTGTAAAACAACCGCTTCAACCTATTGCAAATGAGCAACAGTAAAGCGGTGCCCGCGGGCGGCACGTTGACGTTCGTCCGAACTGGAAAGAGCAGCCGACGCAGCCGAGCCTGACCGACAGGGTGTGGCGATGACCTGTGAGGCCAATCACACGAATATGGATCGGAGCATCGCTATGCTGCCGGTTGTGGGCCCTGAGAAGGGTCCGTTTCCCATGACTTGGCCCCGCCGCGACGTGTGACGGGGCCTTTTTGGTGTTCGCGGGCTCACGTGCCTGAATTGTCGAGCCTGACCGGCGTGTGTGGCGCTAGCGGGAGGCTGCTCAGGGAACCCATGATCCCCAATGCGAATGAGGGGGCAACCGATGTCTAAAATCGACTGGCGTTTCCTCGTGCCTGTGATCGTGGCAACGCTCGTGTTCGCTCTAGTTCTATATTTGATGTGAGGCGCACAAGAGGCAACTCAATTTCTCTGCCGTACCTGAGCAACGTGGGCAATGATGTTGCTCGGCTTCGCTGGCCTCGGCTTCGCGTTCCACCACTCACGACGCAAGATGTCGTTCGCTTAACGAACGAACCAAGTGAGGCTGCGGAAGCCGTTGTTGTTCAATTCTTCGACGAGCAGATTTCTGCGGTGCTAGTCAATCGCCGCGCACGAGAGCGCTGAACTTGCAGCGCTCGTAGCCGAGTCCGAGGCTAACGGCTGGCTCGCCAATGATTTGGCGGCGTTCTGAAATTAGTCGCCACTAAACTAGAACGGTTGTGCCCGCCAGAGCGCGGCCGCCCGTGCGCCCTGACAGTCCCCGCGCAAGGTACGCGTCTAGCTCGAAGACAATTTGTGATTTTTATCACCGGGTCGAAGTGATCTACTTCACATTCGAGGGCCTGCCGTGTTGCCATTATTCGCCACAGCTCAGAGGAGAAAGCCATGCGCGCAATTAAGCATTTCGCTGATGTAGCTGGCCAGCGCGTATTCGCGGATTTTGGCACCTTCGTGCTGGAACGTTTGGTCAGATCAGCCGAGCAGCGGGCAGGCCATCGTTGATCTCAGTGACTCCGACTAAGGGGCTCAGGTTGATGCAGGCGAGCGGCCTTCTCGGGACATGGTCGTCGACGCCCGCAAAGTGGGAATTGGGTTATGGACACGAGCGCCGACGTACACAACGAGAAGCCGTGTTGTCCAATTCGACGCTAGTGCAAAACCGCAACAGTCGATCCAGAATTGCTGCCATCGCGGCCGTCGCCATCAGTGCGAGGGTGAGCGCTAGTGTATTGCGCATCTTGATTTCCAACTCCTGTCCCACACAGTCTCAAGCACGCCAGTCAGGTCGCGGATCTCGACGCGGCTGATGGTCCAACCATCAAGCCCCCGGGTGCTTGTGGGCGATGGCTGGGTGCCAGAGCAATCGAGGGCGCCGGTGTCTGCGAACCAATTGCTGAGATTTTGCTCGGCAGTGTGGCTGTTCTGCACTAGTGGCGGAAACCTCGTTTTGTCAGATTATCCGTAATTCCTTGTAACCGAGTTGCCGCTTGCGAATCGCTGATTTCGGCGAGCGCGTCTTCTTTCACCAGGGGGCCAATGGGGAGGCGGATGAGCAAGAAGGGAATTGCGACTTCACAACATGTCAGCATGGGCTTGCTGTGCGACCCTCGCAAACAAGAGGAAATACTGAACGACCTTTGGGTTGAGTGGGTGAAACTGGCCCTCGAATTCGAACTAGAGAACATTGTGCACCGTCGGTTTCCCGGGCGTTCAAAGGGCGCCTATGGTCGTTTAGAGCGATGGATCGATGAGCTCAAGTTCATAGGCTCGGACGTTCAGTTCCTTGCTCAAAGACGGTGGAGCGTGATCGTCAGTTGGTTCGCGCCGCTGAGCAAGCCAAGCGCGCCGAGGCCGAGCGCACGGCTGTCGCCGATGCGCAGAAAACCGTCGCCATCTGGAATGTGCGTCAGGCTGGTCGGACGTGCTCTATGGTTCTATCCGACGATTGGGACTGCCATAGCTGCTGGCCTGCCCTGGCTGAGTCTCTCCCATGCGGGCAATGGGCTCCGTTGACCTCCGCACGCTCGACCGGCCCAGATGGGCCGAGTGAGCCGCGTCAATTATTCTGGGCCAACCGGAGGCTTGCTAACTCTCGACGAGCATTGTGCCTTCGCTGTGCAGAACTGTACGCGGTAACTCGATTAAGGGGGGAAGCTTTGATCACGGGCCCACAGATTCGAGCGGCGAGAGGTTTCCTCGCTTGGGACCGTCGTGACCTCGCCAAGAAAGCTGTCGTCACAATCTACACGGTCGAACGTATCGAGACCGTGCAGAGATATCCGGCACCGCGATAGTCAATGGATTGGCCGCCATTAAAGGCGCGCTAGAGGCTGAGGGCATCGAGTTCATAGACGACGCCGACGCGCCTGGGGTGCGAATACATCTGAAGAAAAGCAAGGTGCGGGCCCAGAGCAAATGAAACGCGGGCGCTGGCAATCCGCAATAAAAGGTCGGCAACTCTGGAAACGCCCTTCATCGGTGGGTCGCTCGGCGGATTGTTCGCGGGTAATCTGCTGTCATCGGCTGGGACGTCGAGATATTCCGCGCTCCGCCAAGGTCTCGACAGTCGAGGCGGCGGCATCGTACTTCAGCCCGAGGTGGTCGAAGTCTTCCGGCGAGCCCGCGTGGATATTCGGTCGTTCATTTGCGGGACCCCACTTGCTGCTAGTTCGTATTGTTCAGCGCCTACAGCGAGCACATTCCATTGTTCGGCTGTTTGCTCCAAAAGGCGCTTGCTGAAACGGTCCCTGGTCTTTGATGCCAATTCGGCACAGTGAAATGCCTTGGCGCGACTGTCTTCTGCTGAAGGTGGCATGGCTGTTAGCTCGGGTGTGCAGACATAAGAAGGCGATCATTAGCTTTACGCGCGTCCGCCCGGTGGCGGATGGCGCCAGGGCATATCGTCAATCCCGTCAGGTAAAACGTGTTCCGGTAGGCTTCACAAACGGCCTGCAACTAGCGCAAATCAGCAACACTTGTGCGATGTGTGATTCTGGCAACACAAAAAATATTTCGGGTATAATCGTTTTGTCGGGAGCAATTTGTTATTTGTTTGTTGTCTGAGGGGGACAGGGTGGGGGGCGACATTGGACGACAGGTCGCAAGAATTTGATTTTTTCTCGGTAGCAGAATTAAATCCTGAAATCAGTCACGCGAAGACTCACTCAACCGGCGAGCCGATTGATGAGCTAAGTCGTTCGCTGTTAGCGCGGATCACAAGAACAGTCGTCAAGCACGAAACCGACGACTGGCCTGGTGATTACGACAGACTGTATGCCTTAATCTGCAAGGTTGTCGCGCAGAGCAATCTGAGCGCAGAGACGAAGCCTTTGCTTACACGGCATTTGATCGAACGCGTGGCTAACTTAGAAAAGAAGTGGCCAAACCGGAAGCACATGACATCGCGTCCGTCCTCCAACAACGAAGCATGGCTGCGCAGCAGCGCTGGCGCAAAAAAGGAGGCTCCATAGCCAATCGTCCTGGAGCGCAGGCTACCTATTTGGCGAGACCCCCCCGGTACTTGTGGGCGAAGGCCGGGTGTCGTTTAGGGACGTTCGGGGCTCTCCGGTGAGTGCTATTAAAATTTTCTTTCCAGTAGTTTTCTAGGCAGGGGTGTCGATGCTCGGCCTTCTAGATAATTTTCTGGATCGCTGGAATCGATTTTGGTTTCGCGGCTGCCAATGGCCGCAACCCAGTCGCTATCGGCTCCCGCTGGCAGCCTGATGAGTTCACGGCGCGGCACGGTTGGCTAATTGGCTGCGCCAATCCATAGCGGCGGTTGACACATGGCCAAGAAAATTACTGATCCAAAGGAAGCGCGCCTACGACAGATCGCGCGCGCGCTTCTGCGGGAAGCGGTCGAGTTGCGAGGACCTGGGACCATACACGAGTCCCTGGGCCGACTACCGTCATGGGCGGCGCCGTCATGGGCGGCCATCAAAGGCATGGAAATTTCTAAGACGCAGTTTCTTGAAGAAGTGGAGAAAGAGAACAGGGAACGGCGCGCGGCCCTAATACAGCAAGCTAAAGAGCTATTCGAGAGAATTTCCGGAGTGGTGGGACCGAAGGAAGCGAAGGAGATTTTCATTGTTGCATCGAAGCGCGTACGGGGCAGTAAATACGGCACGTATTTCGATTTGATCCTACGATTCCACGCGTCGAAAACAGGCAGTCCAACCCGTACCGCGCGGTCCGCTATAAAACTTGGTCTGCAAGTAGGCGAAGACGCACTCATTAAACATATTCAGGTCTTGCGACGCAAACGGCGGAAACGCCCAGCAGCGGAGAGGGACAAATAACTCGCAAGTATTTGTCCCTTCCATGTGTCTGCAGATTGGAGGAAAGGAAAAGGGCAGCGAGTTTCCCACAGACCCGCTGCCCTGAATTACCAGCCGGTAAGGACGGCGTGGTACGACGGTCGCACAATAGTGATGCCGTCCGAGCGCACAAGTCCTTTCGGCAAGATCGAAGGGCCTTTAAGTGCGCACGACTTCCAACCCCTCTCCCTCAAAGCCCCGTCAGCTCACGCGCGAGCAACGCATCGGCGTTTTTAGCTCAGGCCGCCGACAGCCAAAGCCGGTCTCATTGCCGCAGTTGCGCTGCGTGCAAGAAACGTCGACCCCCTCCGATGATCGGGGGGGCCGGTCGTGACCCACAATCGAGGCGCCCTCGCTCGTAGCAGAGAGTTCGGTGTCACCAACGAGCGCCTTGACATCAACTGGAACGCTGAGCTGCAAGCCTACGTCATGGACGGCCAATGGAATTCCAAGCGGTTGGGCCCACCACCGCTTCACTCGGATTGCCAGGCGCCAGCGGATCTCGTGGCACGCTACTTTCCTGACGGCAAACCTGCCTATGGGCCAAATGGGCCACATTCTGAAATACACAAACCGATCAGCTACCTCGAAGAGACTAACGCTGATCTCGATGAACTTGCCGAAACCAAAGACGCAGAGGCGACCATCGCAAGCCTCGCCGAGTTGAGTGACTTTGCTTACGCGCGCAAGCGTAAGCAATCGGCTGCCGATCTAGGAATGCCCGTGGGCCTCCTTGACAAGTTGGTCGCGGCCCAGCGCGCCAAGCAGACGGCGGAAGCGGAACCCGCACCGCTATATGAGCACTGGAATGTGGAGCCATGGCCGGAAGCGGTCGACGGCGGCATCCTGCTTCGCGCACTTACAGAGCGTATTCGGCGGCATGTGATCATGACGACCGACCAAGCTACGGCGGTCGCGCTGTGGATCATGCTGACGTGGGTCCATGAACAAGCAGCGGTCCATAGCCCGATCCTACTCGCTACCTCCGCTGAGGCGAATTCCGGCAAGTCAACCCTGCTCGGCATCGCAGGGTTTTTGGTACGTCGATCATTGTTGAGTGTCTCCATCAGCGGACCAGCGTTGTTCCGGTCCATCGAAAAATGGTGCCCGACATTCGTTATCGACGAGGCCGATACTGTTCTCGTGAGCAACGAGGACCTTAAAGAGGTCATTAACTCGGGCTGGACGCGCGGACAGAGTGTCGTCCGCTGCGATCCAGAGACCAACGACCCTCGGCCGTACTCGACGTTTTGTCCAAAGGTGATCGGTATGAAAGGGCGTCGATTACCCGACACAACACTAAGCCGGGCAATCATCATCGAGATGAAGCGCAAATTGCCGGACGAAACCGTCACCGACTTCGATCATCTTGACGACGATGGCCTGGCTCGATTGCGGCAACAACTGGCGCGCTGGGCTGCTGACAACGGCGCAGCACTGGCCAAAGTGACGCCGGAAATCCCGCACGGGTTTCACAATCGCGTACGTGCAAACTGGAAGCCGTTGCTCGCCATTGCAGAGAACGCTGGTGACGAGTGGAAGCGTGCGGCTTGGCAGGCGGCTGAGGCCTTCGAAAAGATCAAGGCGACGTTCGAGGCTTCAATCGGGGTGCAACTGCTTTCCAGCATCAGAACCGTGTTCGAGGCGAACAGCGTCGACTGCATGACTTCGCAGCAGATGGTTGCTTACCTAACTGCCGACTCAGAAGGGCCTTGGGCCGACTACCGCCATGGGCGGCCGCTCAGCCAGAAGCAGTTGGCGAACCTGCTTAATGGCTACGGAATCTATTCCGAAACGGTACACCCAGTAGGTCTGCCTCACGCGAAGGGTTATAGGCTCGACAGGTTCCGCGAGGCCTTCGGTCGCTATCTACCACCCCCTTCCGACCCATCCGTCGAAAAACCCACTTCTGAACCGTGCAACCGTGCAAACGACTGCGGCACAGGCACTTCTGAAGAAAATCGAACCGTGCAAACCCATCCCGCGCACGGTTCGGAAAAGGCCAACTTCTCCCACAGCCACGCTCATTTGCACGGTTGCACGGTTCGAAAAGCCGGAAATGGGGGCGGCGCGGGAGATATACGGCGATGCGCCCAGTGTGACGGCACACCGGACGGGCAGGAGCGTCCATACCCCAGGGGCGACCGCGAGGTCTGGCTGCATCCCGAATGCGAGCCGTTTTGGGCGGAGGGCAATGGCTGGGGTGTCCGGCGATAAACATGTCCCGCCGACCAACCCATTTCACGCAGCGCGACGCAACCCGTCTAATGCGGGCTGCGCTCGCCGCTGGACTGGCGGTGCAACGGATCGAGGTGGACAGGGACGGGAAGCTGGTTGTTGTCACCGGGGAGCCGGGCAAGACTGAGGTTTCCGGCCCCAATGAGTGGGATCAATGACGCGTATCAAGCTGCAATTCGTGAACGCGTTCCGCGACCGGCACGGTAAAGTGCGCTTCTATTTCCGGCGCCCTGGTCGTAAATCAGTTGCATTGCCGGGGCCACCCGGCAGCGAGCGCTTCATGGAAGCCTATGCGGCGGCGCTGGCAGGCGATGCGCCGCGCCTCGATATCGGAGCGAGCCGGAGCAAGCCAGGCACGGTGGCAGCATTGGTTGCCGCGTATTTTGCCTCGATTGCGTTCAACGATCTGGCCAAAAACACGCAGCAAGTTCGCCGAAATATTTTGGAGCGGTTTCGGGCTGAGCATGGCGGCAAGCGCGTCGTAATGCTGCAGCAAGAGCACATCGCAAACATGGTAGCCGCCAAGGCAGCGACGCCATCGGCAGCACGCAGTTTTTTGAACACCATGCGGGCATTGATGCATTTTGCAATCGAGGTTCACTTCCGAGCGGACGATCCGACCCAGGGCGTTCGGCGTCCGAGAATAAAATCAGATGGATTATACACGTGGTCGGAGCAGGACATTACGAGGTTCGAGGCCGTACACCCTGTCGGATCCCGTGCGCGGCTGGCGATGGCGTTGCTTCTATATACGGCGCAGAGGCGGTCTGATGTGGTGGCAATGGGACCGCAGCATATTCGCGGCGGGGTGCTTTCCGTTCGCCAGCAAAAAACGGGCGTATCGCTCTCGATCCCCGTGCACACCCATCTCCAAGCCATTATTGACGCGACACCAGTCAATGGCCTGGCCTTTCTAATGACAGCGGCCGGTCGGCCCTTCACGGCTGGAGGCTTCTCGAACTGGTTTCGCGACATGTGCAATCAAGCTGGCCTTCCGAAAGGAACATCGGCCCATGGTCTGCGCAAAGCGGCCTGTCGCCGCCTTGCAGAGGCGGGTTGTTCGGCAAACGTCATTGCTGCAATTAGTGGGCACAAGAGCCTGCAAGAAATTCAACGGTACACCATGGCTGCCGATCAGGTGCGCATGGCCCATGCTGGCATCGATGCGATGCAGTCCAGCGACCGAACCAGGAACGCAAAGTTACAAACCTGAAGCAACGAACTTACAAACCAGTCGCTAAGCTATTGAGTTTTCAGATTTCTGTTTAGCAGCTGATATCCCCATCCGGTATTGCACCTCGGGCGGGACCTTATAGTCGCGCATCAGCTGGCGGGCATCGCGTAACCCGCAGGCTTCGCGCTGCACCACGAATAGCCAGAGCGCGTCGCCAGCTTCGGCTAGCAGGGCCGATCGCTCGCGCCGACGCTCGCCGGGGTCGGCGACATTGGCAGCATCAAATTGCGCCAGCGCCTGTAAGGCGCGCTCGAGCCGGCGTCCGAGGCGGCCGAGCGCGGCCGCCATTTCCTGGGCAAGTTCATAGTCGAGCGCGGCGGCCGGCGTCTTGTCGTACGAGGGTTTGTGGTCTCGACCGGGAAGCATGCGCGCGAATGTATCAGAACGTCAGATCGGAAGCAGATATCTCAGCAGGTAAATGATGCCTATGACGATGACGATGACGCGCACAATTTGCTTGGCGCGCCCGTCAAGCGGCAGCAAATTGACTAGATAAAGGATCAGGATAACGACGACGAACGTGATCAGCACGTTCACGAGAAGAGACATGATTCGCCCCACTGTAGAGGCTTGCCGGCGAGACCCAGCAAGCCTCGCCGCAAATTCTTATTCGTTGATCGTCTTCACCACATCCGATGTCGGTCGCGTGCTGACCGTCGGCAGCTTCTGCTCCTTGACCATCATTTCGTCGTAAGCGGGCAGCGTTTGCAGCGTACTCTTTGCGGTCATATGCACGATCTTGTAGCCATTGAGCTTGAGTTGATCGAGCAATGTTCCGATGCCTTCGGCCGTCGCGTGCTGAAAGTCGTGCATAAGCACAATGCCTTTGCCGTGTTTCTTCAGCTTGTCCATGACCGATTTGATGACCTGCTCGGGCTTGCGCATCTTGAAGTCGAACGAATCCATGTCCGTGGAGATGATCGCAATGTTGCGTTCGCCGAGGTAGGTGACCATTTCGGGCGGGTGCTGTAGAGCCGGAAAGCGGAAGAACGGCGCCATCGGAGCGCCTTCGAGCGCCCAATGCACGGCGCTGATGCCCTTTTCAATTTCGGCCTTGGCGTCCTCTGGATTTTTTACCTTGGATAGGTCGGCGTGCGACCACGTGTGCGAGCCGACCGTGTGGCCGGCGGCGGCAACCTGCCGGAGAATTTCCGGATAGTAGGTCGCATGCTTGCCAATCGGGAAAAACGTCGCCTTGGTGCAGTGGCGGGCCAGCGCGGCCAGAACCGCGGGAGTGTTGTTCTGCCACGGGCCGTCGTCGAAGGTCAGCACGACTTCCCCTGGTTTGAGGAAGTCGTGGGTTTTGAAATGTTCGAACCCAAATCCCGGACCGCCGGTCGTGTCGATCTGCACGGTGCGGGCGACGCCGAGCGCATTCGGATTGCCGGGGCATGACACCGCTTGTGCCGCGGGCGCCAGCGCCGGTGCGGCCGCCGCCGGAGGTGCGGCCGTCGGGGGTGCCGCCGGAGCGGCAGCCGCTGGAGGCGCGGCGGCCTGAGCCACCTGGATCGGCGCCGCCGCCGGAGCAGCGAACGAGGTCGTGTTCTCTGCGACCTGCATGCCGGCCTGCGCCACGCGGTCCGGCGCATTATCCGCGACGGACGGTGCAGCCGAAGCTGTGGCTGGCGCGAGCACGGGCGAAGCGTCGGTCGCGACCGTGGCGATCGGATTCGCCGCTGGACGCACGACCGCAAGCTTGGCTGGTGCGGGCGCGCTTACGCGCGCTGCCGCCGCACTGGCGGATGACGAAGTGGGCGGCGCGAGCACGTTCGTTCGGGCCAGCGCAATCGCGGCCAAGATCGAGAGCACCACAACGGTGCAGGCGACGATTACACGCATATGAAGGACCTCCGAACTCGATCACCCTTGCCGGCAAACTAATGCAAGTGGGATCAGCATGCCAGCAACAGCGGCGATAATGGCTAAGACACCGAACAATGGCCGATTTTGGCCGAGCACCGAAAGCGTGCCAAAATCTCGTAGATTTTAATTCCTAGTGCCTGCCAAAGGCCCTCCAGCCGCTGCTTCGACGGCTGGACGCGCCGGGACTGATCGGTTCTCATCACCTTCGCTTAAAACGCAGCCGCGCCGTGGTGCACGCGCCGGGAAGGAAAGACCATAAGACATGCATGGCTACAGATTGGGATTTGGCCTGTTCGCCGCGCTCGCGCTGGGCGATCCGGCGTCCGCGCAGGAGGTCCTGAAAATTGCCGTTCCGCAGCGCGGCGCGTGGGACACGGCAATCCCGGAGCTTGGTCAGCGCGCCGGCATCTTCAAGAAGCATGGGTTGACACTGGAGATTCTCTATACCCAGGGCGGGCCCGAATCGATCCAGGCGGTCGTTTCTCGCAGCATGGATATCGGGACCGGTGTTGGCGTCTCGGCGGCCGTCGGTGCTTTTGCCAAGGGCGCACCGATACGCGTGATTGGCAGCGAAATGATCGGCTCGCCCGATCTGTTCTGGTACGTGTTGCCGGCTTCGCCGATCCGCAAGATCGAGGATCTCAACGGCAAGACCATCGGATTCTCGCAGGTCGGCTCGTCGAGCAACGCGGCGCTGCTCGAGTTGTTGAAACAGTACAAGCTCGATGCCAAGCCGGTGGCGCTGGGTGGCATGCAGGCCACCTTCACCCAGACGATGACCGGGCAGGTCGACGTTGGTTGGGCGGCTGCGCCGTTCGCACTCGACGCGGTTGCGGACGGCAAAATTCGGATCGTGGCGCGCGGAACCGACGTGGCCGCGCTGAAGGAGCGCACCGCCCGGGTCAACGTCACCAACCTAACCGTATTGGAACAACGCCGCGACGCGCTCGGGCGATTCGTGCGCGGATATCTGGAAACGATCGATTGGATGTATTCCGATCCCGACGCGCTCAAGCTCTACGGCGAGTACTCGCAACTTCCGGCTACTGTCGTGCAACGGGTGCGCGAGTTCATCCCGAAAGAAACGATTGCCCCGGAGCGTGTCGTCGGCCTGGATCAGATCGTTGCAGATGCGGTGAAGCTCAAGTTCATCGCCGATCCGTTGACGCCGGCGCAGATCAAGGAATTCGTACAGATACCAACCCCGCAATAAACGCGCGTTGGTCTCCCTGCGGTGTCGGTGACGAGCAGGCGCTGCGGGGGCCGGCCAACACGCGAATTGCGCTCAATCGCGATCCGGGTACACTGCGGCCGCCTGCCGGGGGCGGGTGATCGTGGCTTCGTTCTGGAAGGGGTTGGCCATGCAAGTCATTTATCTGATCGGCCGGATTTTATTTGTAGCGATCTTCCTGATATCCGGCCTGCGAAAGCTGCTTGACCTTACGGCGACTGCGCAATTGGTCGAGGGTGGGCTGTGGGTGCCGCCGTTTCTGGCGCCGTATGTCGAGAAGGTCTCGACCATGTCGGGCATGTCGACCCCGCAACTCGTGGCCATCGTCCTCGCAATCATCCAAATCGCCTTGGCCTTCTTTATCATCTTCAACGTTGCTTCGCGCTTTGCATCGATTGTGCTTGCACTCTATGTGGCAGCCTCCACGGGCTACTTTTTCGAGTTCACGAGCTTTAATGATCTCTTGCGCGGCCCGAGCGGCACCATGCTCTTGAAGAACATCTCGATCATCGGCGGGCTCTTGATCCTGTTCGCCATCGGATCATGGCGGCTGGGCGAGGTCGAAGAGGTGGAAGAGGATTACGGCCACGAAGCCCATGCCTAAATGGTTAACGGGCCCAGCAGTCCGGTTGATCCAGCAATGCCTGAACCCAAGCACCAAGATCCCGCGCATCCGCCAAAATGGAAATTCGATGGTGTGCGAGTCATTCCCGGACATGCCCTCGATCCCAACACCGCGCAGACCCCGGGCATGGATCGCAAGGCAGCGATCAACGCCGCACGGGTCGGTGCGCGGAAAATTTGGGCCGGTACGGTAAACATCCATCCCAACGCAAAGACGGGCGCCCATCACCATGGTGCACTCGAGAGCGTGATCTATGTGGTGCGCGGGCGGGCGCGCATGCGGTGGGGCGAACACCTCGAATTCGTAGCGGAGGCCGGACCGGGCGATTTCATCTTCGTGCCGCCGTACGTGCCGCACCAGGAGATCAACGCCTCCCCCGATGAAGTGCTCGAATGCGTGCTGGTACGTTCGGACAACGAGGCGGTTGTGGTTAATCTCGACATCACGCCGGTCGAACGTCCCGAGAACGTTCCGTGGATTGATCCGATCCACAAGGGTTGAGCCGCCGGCGTATCTTCCGCTGGCTTCGTTTATGCCTAGATAGGACCGATAAATCTGGGAGCGGAGCGATGGCTACCGGCCTGAACTGGCGTCTTGGTACGGTTGCGGTCAGCGTAGCTTTGGTGCTCGGGCTGGCATCGTCAGGCATGGCGGCCGATGAGCCAGACCTTATTTTCAAGCGCTCCACCGTGTTCAAGTGGTTGACGCCCAACGACAAGCTCGCGACCTATGGGCTCGACGATCCGGAAGTCGACGGTGTCGCCTGCCATTTCACCGTGCCCGAGCGCGGAGGCCTCAAGGGCTGGCTCGGTGTCGCCGAGGAAGTTTCCGATATCTCGCTGGCCTGCCGTCAGATTGGGCCGATCCGCTTCAAGCAGAAATTCGCCCAGGGCGATGACGTGTTTCGTCAGCGCCGCTCCATGTTCTTCAAAAAAATGCAAATTGTGCGTGGCTGCGACGCCAAGCGAAATGTTCTGGTCTATATGGTATATTCTGATAAACTGATTGAAGGGTCGCCGAAGAATTCAACGTCTTCGGTGCCCATCATGCCTTGGGGCGCCAGCGATCAGATTCAGCGCTGCGCCGATTTCGTCGAGAAGTGAAGTGCGTGCCGGGTGGTAAGGGGAACGGCAGTGTCAATCGGGGCGTCCGACTAGACGGAGGTGGGGGTGCAAGGAGGATTGCGTGTCGATCACTCGCCGTCTCTTTTCGCCCTTCAAAAGGCAAGTTCCCACTTCGGCTTACGTTTATATGCCTCCCAAGCACACGTGGTGGAAGGCCATAGCCGCCTTCGCGGCCGGGGGCATTTGCGTGTTTGCGCTGGTCCGGTCACCGGCAGGCCCTCAGGCGGCACCTGAGGTCTCGCGGTCCGCGGCGGTTGCGGCTGCCGCGTCGCAGGCATCGTCCCCCCCACAAGCATTTTTGGCTGCGCCCACCGAATCGATCCCGACGCCAACGGACGTTGCAACGGCAGCCACACAGCCACCCGAGGCCACGCCCACTACCGCGGCAAATGCCAAGGCCAATGCCAAGCGAACGGCTGCCCGTTCCGCGCATCGTCAGACGGCCAAGAAACACCGGTATGATTCTCCGTTCTCGTCATTCGCGCGTAATTTCGACCCGTTTTCGGGCGGCAACCGCGGATCAAGCCGTCGCTATAGCGGCGGGGGCTTTGGCTACGGATATAACGCAAATTAACTGACACACCCCCCGGGGTGACGTGACCCGACCCGCCCCCGGGCGGGTCCCGGCTCTCGCGTTCGCGCGAAAGCCATGTCGTGGGCACGAATTTGCCGAAAATGGCTGGCATGAGCCTACCTTGGCTAGGGGTGATGCCATGCCAATGGGGATCAAGCTCCAAAAGCTCATCGTCGCGTTCGTTGCCGGTCTGATCGCGGTCGGCAGCGGCATTGCGCTGACCCACGTCGGTCGCGCGCCCGATCGAACGGCTGCCGAAGTCAGTGACGCCACGCCGACGATCGGCGAAGGCCGTAACTTAACCCGGGAAATCCTGCGCTCCCGCCGGGAACACGGCGAGGCCATGGCCGAGGTTCATCCGGATCCGTCGCTGGGTGAGCGTGAGCGAATTGTTACCAAGGAGCCGGCTCGCCAAGGAGACCACCAAGGAGGCCATCGCCGCCAAGGAGCCGAAGGATCATTCTGCAGCCAAGGACGCTCCAAAACCAAAGTCGACCACGGTCGCTGCCGTGGCATTGCCACGTAGCCGGCCGGATGCCGCTAGCGAACCTGCGATGTCGGATCCGGCGGCCGCGAACGCGCCCGTCGCCCCGCCGGAACAGCCGCGCAGTTTCGGCTCGATGGTGTTCTCTACGGTGTCCGATCTCTCCGGTAAGGCTGCCAACTTGACCGGCGACACTGCCAACTTCGTAATCGAGCTGCCGGGGAGGCTGATCTCCGCCGGTGGAAGGCTGTTCGAGCGTCCGCAGCCGGCACCTACCGACGCACCCCCGCAAAAGCGCCAGGCGCTGTAGCAATCATCCGATTGCCGGCACGTGGGAGGCGCGTAAGCGCCTTTTCGTGACTTGTGATCCTTGATATCGGTGGCATGGCAACCCAATCGTGTGGGCTGGGTACTGACATGGAGGAAGCGATGCCGGAAGTTGTTGTGTATGCGCTCGAGGGACGTTCAGTCGATCAGAAGCGCGGTCTCGTCAAGGACATCACCAGCGCGCTGGTGAAGAACTATGGCGTGCCGGCCGATGCCGTTGTGGTCACGGTGGTTGAGACCGCTAAGCACGACAAGGCCAAGGGTGGCGTCTTGTTCAGTGAGATGAGCGTGCCGCCTCAAGCCAAGGCTTCGTGAGCAACGTACATCCGTCGCCCGCGAGTTCGCGGGCGTCAGTGCGGGGGACGGCCTTGCTTGCGAGCGCCGTCAGGTCGCGCCCAGCGGCGCGAAACGGACCGTTGTTTCGAACGCGTAGCCGCAGGCTTGGCAAGCCCACAGATGGCGAATTCGGCAATCGTCCACGTGTTCGGACCATTCCGGCATGAAGATCGTGTCGCCACACTGTGCACAGGTGTTGACGGGCCTCGGAACAAACTTGCGGGCGTCCTTGGTACGCAACTCCATGTCGACAGCTCCGTTTGCGTTATGCTCGGGAGCCCCACCCATCTGCGCAAAGCCTAACGCGGTGGCTCGTGGTTTGAAGCAGGGTGGCTGACCTAACGATGAAAATCGCCGGCCCTCATGCTCTCGTGGATCACGCCAGCACCGCTACAGTGGATGCAATAGCCCGTTATCTGCATGCAGTTCGAGCGCAAGCACGGATGCGAGATCTGGGCCTATTGATCGCGTTGCTGGCTGCGATCACCGGGATCGCGTTTGCGATCGATCCGCGGCTCGACCTGCGCGTCGCGTCGTTGTTTTTCGACGACACTACCCGCAGGTTTCCGGCGGCAGCCGACCCGGTCGCGGTGTGGTTGCGCGGCAAGAGCATGTGGATTTTCACGGCTTTTACGGTGGCCGTCGCGGCGACAGTGATCGCCCGTCTCGTTCTGCCGATGCGGGTGTTCCCGGTTCCCGCGCGCTCGGTGGTGTTCCTGGCTCTGACGCTGGTGCTGGGACCTGGCCTGCTGGTCAACGGCGTGCTCAAGGAGCACTGGGCGCGGCCGCGCCCGGGTGCGGTGGTCGAGTTCGGGGGGACGCTGCCGTTCATGCCGTGGTGGGATCCGCGCGGGGGCTGCGATCAGAACTGCTCATTCGTATCCGGCGAGACATCCGGCGCGACATGGTCGGTTGCGCCCGCGCTGCTTGTCCCCGGTGCCGCGCGGGTCGTCGCGCTGGCCGCAGCTGGCATTTTCACCGTTGCGATCGCCTCCCTGCGGGTCGCATTCGGTGGCCACTTCGCGACCGACGTGATTTTCGCGGCACTGCTCACACTGGCCGTAATCTGGGCGATCTACGGTCTCGTGTTCAGGGTCGATTGGATACGCGCGAAAACCGGCCCGCTGCCCCGGATCGTTCGCCGGAGCATCGCCCGATTTGATTGGACCGAATCAAATTTGATCACTTACTGCGACTGGACGACGGCGCTGCGCTTCGGTGACCCCTCGACCCGACCGCGTCATTGAGCGATTGATCCCGCCCGACCGAGCGCCAGTCGACATCCAGGAACCATGAGTACGCGTGTGTCTGCTGTTGCCTTGATGCTCGGCAACGTCGTGGTCGGTATCGCGGTGCTGGCACCGGCCGGCATGTTGCCGGACCTCGCCGCTGGGCTCGCGGTTAGTATTCGCGAAGCCGGCCTGCTCATCGCTTATGGCGCTGTTATTCTGTGTTTCGGTTCCCCGCTGATGGCGTGGGCGACGACCCGCGTCGACCGTCGCACGCTGCTGGCCGCAACCCTCGCGCTCTTGGCGATCGGTCAGTTGGGCTCAGCATTCGCGCCCAACTACCTCGCGGTGCTCGTGCTGCGCTTGCTGATGCTGGCGGTCGCCGCGATCTACACACCGCAGGCCGCCAGTACGATCGCAATGATCGTCTCGGAAAAGGAGCGCGCCAGCGCAATTTCCTTCGTTTTTCTCGGCTGGTCGTTGTCGGTTGCGGTCGCGTTGCCGGTGGTGACTTTTCTCTCGGCGCACTTTGGCTGGCGCGCCACCTATGGGGTGCTCGGCGCGACGGCGGCTGCGGCGTTTGTGCTCAATCTTGTCGGATTGCCAAGCGGGCTGCGCGGTGCACCACTCTCGCTCGCGAGCTGGACGGCGATTGCACGTAGTCGCGCGATCATTCTGCTGCTGACGGTCACGCTGTGCTGGACCGCGGCAATGTTTGTCATTTTTCCGTACTTGGTGCCGCTGTTTGCGCGGCTTGCCGGCGCCGGGGCTGGGACCGCGGGCGTGTTCTTTGCGCTGTACGGCGTGATGGGCTTCCTGGGCAACGTAGCCGCCACCCAGGCTGTCGGTCGGTTCGGGGCGTTTAACACATCGGCCGTATCGCTCGGTGCTATGTTTGCCGGGGCGTTGGTCTGGTCGCTTGGTGCCGGCGCGCTGGCGTTGACGGGGGCCGGCCTGCTGATGCTCGGCCTCGGCTTTGCCGCCACCAACTCGATGCAGCAGGCGCGCCTTGTCGCCGCCGCGCCCGCGCTGTC
>CAWFQT010000028.1:0-153206 GCA_963817965.1 uncultured Acidobacteriaceae bacterium | reverse complement strand
GGTCGGCCACAATCTGTTGCGGAGTTCTTCGCGGTCAACGATCTCACCCGGCCGTTCCAGCAACGCGACCAGTATCTGGAAAGGCTGGTTCTCAATGCGACGGAGGATGCCGCGATGGAAAAGCTTCCCCTCAAGAAGATCAACTTCGAATTGGCCGAAGCGAAGGCGAGAAATGCCGTGATGGGAGACCTTCATAGTCACCCTACTTCCGAAGGTGCGAGGAGTTTATCACCTATTTTGCAGCGGCGGACTCTCTTGCTTCTACAGGAAACCTCCTAACCACCTAAGACCAATGGAGTTGTTAGTCCAAGCCAAACTCGGAGAAACTTCGGTTGACGATAGCATATTCGGACACAATATCTCCCAGAGTTGGAGGGCAGATCGAGTCTGGTTGCGTCTGCTGGGCGAAAACGCCTCCACTTCGAAGTCGAATCCGGCAACTTCCAATTCGGCCGCCGGCGCCGGTTGAATCCGAAAGAGGAGAGGACGATGAAACCACGCACTTGGAAGTGGATGCCTGTAGTGTCTCTAATCGCAGCGCTGGCAATACCCCATCGGCATGGCTGCGCAAAATAACCCATTGCCCGAATAGCCAAACCTGAGCGCCGTACGTACACGCTTATCGACCTGGGAAACGCTGGGCAGGCCCAACAGCTTCATTAGCACTCTGCTACCCCAACTCACAAACGGTGGCGGCCTAGTCGGCGAGGCCGATCTGACCGCTCCTGACCCGTTCGCCCCGAACTGTCTGCAATTCAGTTGCCTGGTGAACCATTCCGTTTAGCTGGAAGAACGGTATCAAAACCGACCTCGGTGCCCTCCCCCGGCGTCAACAGCAGCATTCCGTTCGCGACGAATGAGCGCGGCAAACCGTCGGAGGATCTGAAAACGGCCTGCTCGATCCGCTGACCGGGTTCCCGGCGTTTCGTCGCGTGCTTTGGCAGCAGGGCAAGATCATCGATCTCGGCTCATTCGGCGGAAACAACTCTCTCGCTGTCAGTATCAACAGCCATGGCCAAGTTGTCGGAGGAGCGCAGAATGCCATTCCCGACTCCTTTGCATTCTGCGGCCAGCCATTCCTTCAGTTCTATCCCACGCAAGTGCACGCGTACAGTTGGCAAGATGGAAGGATGCACGATCTGGGCACGTTGGGAGGCAATGATAGCTGTGCCATCAACGTCAACGACCCTGGGCAGGTGTCTGGGTTCTCATACACAAACACTGTCCCCAGCCCCACTACCGGGGTTCCAACCCAGGACCCGTTCCTTTGGGAACGCGGAAAATGACGAGACCTTGGCACCCTGGGCGGTACCTATGGGTATCCCGTCTCGCTCAATAACCACGGACAAGTCGTTGGACAATCGAATGTGCCGGGAGACTATTTTTCCCGTGCATTTTTCTGGGACAAGGGAGTCCTTACCGACATGGGGACCTTGGGCGGCTATACCTCCAACGCAAGCTGGATCAATGACGCCGGACAGGTGGCCGGCATAGCAGATTTGGCAGACTTCACTCACCATGCGTTTGTCTGGTCGAAAGGAAGGATGAGTGACCTTGGCGTTGTCGCGACCGATCCCTGTAGCAACGGCTTCTACATCAACGCCAGCGGACAGGTGGTTGGAACTTCAACAAATTGCTTTGGAACGGTGCTGCATGCGTTCTTGTGGGAGCACGGCTCCATGGTCAATCTGAACGCATATATCGGGCCGGACTTTGCGTTCGTCGAACCGTTTAATGTCAACGACAGAGGGGAAATCGCCGGTAACGGAGTACTTCTCAATGGCGATGTTCACGTCGTCCTGTTGGTCCCAGACGGCGATTGCGACGACGCCTGCGAGGGCCGAATCGCGGCTAGCCAGAACAGCGCAATCTCTTCGCCGAATGTGGCGACGATGACGCGGGTTAGCGAATCGAGCCTCAGCCCAGTTGAAAAGTTCCGCAACCTAATGAGGCACCGCTATCACATGCCTGCATCGGTGGCTCCGCCGAACAATTAGTTCCGGCTTTGCGAGCATCCATGCCGGGACGGAAATGCACGTCGATCCCCTTCCATCCCGGCGCGCGAACTTTCTAAAGTTCTCATTCGCGATTCCGGCCCGGACAACCTGAATCGCCTCGACCGATCAAAAAAGAGGAGAGGACGATGAAACCACGCACTTGGATGCGGATGCCCGTAGTGCCTCTAATCGCAGCGCTGGCGATGCCAATAGGCATGGCTGCGCAAAACAACCCGTTGCAGAATAACCAACCCAAGCACCATACGTACACGCTCATCGACTTAGGCACGTTCGGTGGCCCCAATAGCTTCGTCAACGGACCGACCGTGCCAATTATGGGCAACGACGGTACTTACGCAGGCGAAGCGGAAACATCCATTCCCGATCCCTATTACCCTTACTGCCATAACGGTGATTGCCTGGTTCAGCATGCGCAGAAATTGAGAAACGGAGTGGTGAGCGACTTGGGAACCCTGCCCGGCACGAACCTTAGTAGCGGCGCCACCTGGGTCAGTGGAAACGCGACCATCGTCGGGTTTTCGACAAACGGTTTAATCGATTCGTTGGGGACGCCGGAAATGCGTGCTGTGATCTGGACTCAGAACAATAAGATCCTCGACCTCGGAACGCTGCCGGGAGGGCAACAGAGCTTCTCGGCCATCGTCAATGACCGGAAACAGGTGTCTGGATGGTCTACCAATGCCGTTTCAGATCCCTTCTCGTTGGTCGGCCTCGGATACCAAACCCGTGGGTTCCTGTGGGAGAACGGCGCTATGCATGACATGGGTACGTTGGGTGGTCCGGATACGCTGCCAGAGGCGATGAACGAACGCGGCCAGATCATTGGGCAATCGTACACCAGCTCGATCCCAAACCCTGGCAGCGGGATTCCAACCATCGATCCGTTCCTGTGGCAAAACGGAGAGATGGTGGATATCGGCGGCTTGGGCGGCACCTGGGGCGTCGCCAATTTCATCAACAGCAATGGCAAGGTGGTCGGCGCGTCGGACCTAAATGGTGACTACATCAACCACGCGTTTTTGTGGGACCGCGGATCGCTTAAAGACCTGGGCACCCTGGGAGGTTACAACTCACAAGCCCTGTGGATTAACGATGGCGGGGATGTAGTGGGCGTGGCGGATACAACCGGTTCGCAAACCCACGACGCATTTCTCTGGAAGAAAGGTGTCATGACTGACTTGGGAAACCTTGGCCTGAGTAGCTTCGGGTTTGCCATTAACTCCAGTGGCCAGGTCGTCGGCCATTCGAAGATCAACGACGGGAGCTTCCGTGCCTTTATCTGGGAGAAGGGCGGGCCCATGGTCGATCTGAACACGCTTGTCTCGCCGGCCTCGACCGTCGTGCTCGTTGATCCTTATTACATCAATGATCGCGGGTACATCGCCGTCGCTGGAGTGCTCCCCAATGGCGACGAGCATGCATTCGTGCTGGTCCCTGGCGGCTCATGCGACGACAGCTGCGAGGGCAGAATGGCGGCGAGCCAAAACAGGTCAACGTCCGTGCAGTACTTGGCGACGAGGACACGAGACAGCGAATCGCGTGTTCGCCCAGATGGTCAATTGCGCAATCGATTTGCGCAGCATTATCGCCTTCCGGCACAGCCGGCGGCGCCACGCAACTAGCTTCGGGCCGTTTCAATCTTCACCGGGGCTGACTCGTCAGCCCCAAAAATATTGCAGCTCGCCGGCTAGCTCCCGTATCATCGGCCAACCTGAAAGCTGGCCCCAAACCGGCATGTGGGAAGTGTCGGCGTTTTCATCTTATGCGTCAATCTGTGGCGATATTCTCATCTCATGCGGTCCTCGATTCTCACCTTATGGGGGCACGGTCAATCTAAGTCAACGTTTTTACAGCCCCGCCGTTCTCACGTTACGCGTTCACTCACACTTTTTGTGGGTGAACGCATGAGATGAGAATGGGACCCCATAAGGTGAGAATGCGGACCCCATGAGATGAGAATAAGACCCCATAGGATGAGAACGCGGACCCCATGAGGTGAGAATGGGAGCCTAGATGATGAAAATGGAGCCCCGGGTATAGTTCGTTGGTTCGTTGAGTATCGCGGACTTTGAACCCTACGTGAAAGCGTCGCTTCGAACAGTTTGGAAACTTCGAGAAGAATTGAAGTCTGTGAGCGCCGTCTCAAGTTGTGGATTACCTAAGGTCTGCGACCTATTGACTGTCTATAAGAGAACGTGCTAGCGTCTTATAGACAGTCAATAGGAGAGTTGATGCCCCCTTCCCCATCCGATCTGCTGCAAGGCACACTCGAGCTCCTGATCCTGAAGGCTCTTGCGCTGCAAGAGCTTCATGGCATGGGAATTTCGCGCAGGATCGCGCAGATATCCAACGGTGCCTTCGATGTCAAAGCGGGATCCCTGTTTCCCGCCCTGCACCGCATGGAACAGGCCGGCTGGCTCACATCCTCCTGGGGCGAATCGGAAACCAATCGGCGCGCGAAGTTCTACGCGTTGACGAAGGCCGGCAAAAAGCAACTGCACACCGAGTCGGAGCGGTGGGAACGAATATCTCTTGCCATGGCGACTGCCTTGCGCACCACATAGGAGGCTGTGTGATCAGTCGACTCCGCGCGCTTTGGAACAATGTGTTCCGCAGAAAACAACTTGATCGCGACTTCGATGAGGAACTCCAGGCCTATCTGGAACTGGTATCGGCCGAAAAGGTGCGAGCAGGAGCGGCTCCCGAGGAGGCGTACCGCGCTGCCCGTCGTGAGACGGGAGGGGTAGACCAGGTCACACAGCGTGTTCGCGATATTCGTGCTGGAGCCTCATTGGACAGGCTCGTGCAGGATCTCCGGTACGGTGTTCGAACGCTCGCGAAGAATCCTGCTTTTACCCTGGTTGCGATGGCCACGCTGGCGCTTGGGATCGGCGCGAACACGGCGATGTTCAGCCTGCTGGATCAGGTTGTTCTGCGGCTCTTGCCGGTTAGTCATCCCGAGCAGCTCGTGATCGTAAGAGAGACCGGCAACCATTACGGCAACAGTTACGGCCCCAACACCGTTTCCTGGCCGATGTTTGAAGATTTGCGCGACAACAATCAAGTCTTCTCGGGGATGTTCTGCCGCTTTCCAGCCACTGTAACCATCGGCTACGGTGATCGAACGGCGCAAATCCGCGCGGAATTGGTCTCCGGCTCCTACTTCCCGATCCTGGGCGTCGGGGCGGCATTGGGCCGCACCATCGCACCGGACGACGATGCGGTTCCCGACAGCCGGCCGGTTGTGGTACTTAGCTACGGCTTCTGGCGGAGCTACTTCGACAGCGACCGTACCATCGTCGGAAGGACGATCGCCCTGAACAGTCACGCGATGACCGTGATCGGAGTCGCGCCGCCAGGTTTCGACGGCGTGGAACTGGGAATGCCTGCGAAGGTCTTCGTTCCCATCATGATGAAAACCGAGATGACGCCTCACTCGGACGGCCTCAAGGACCGGCGGCGCCGCCTCAGTTGGGTCACCACGTACGGGCGCCTCAAGCCGGGCATCAGCGTGCAGCAGGCTGAGGCATCGCTCCAACCCCTTCTGCACAGCATTCTCGAAATGGAGGCGCAGCAGCCTGAATTCACCAGAAACGCGACAGCCTCGGATCGGCAACTCTTTCTTCGCAATCGCGCTGAGCTCCTGCCTGGCTCTGACAACGAACTTCGCGAGTACATGCGAAGACCGCTATGGCTTCTGGTCGCGCTCACCGGAGCGGTGCTTCTTCTGGCCTGTGCCAACCTGGCCAATCTGCTGCTGGCGCGTGCCACAGCGCGAGAGCGGGAATTCGCTGTTCGCCTAGCCATCGGCGCCGGCCGTGCGAGAATCGTTCGTCAGCTTCTGGTCGAGAGCTTGCTCCTCTCAGCCGCTGGCGCTGCTTTGGGATTAGCCTTGGCGTTTGTGGCGGATCGCATTCTGCTGCGCATTTATCTGCCCGCGGATGCGGCGGCCGAGTTTGTTGTCTCTCCCATTCCGGATGGGCGCGTGCTGGCCTTCGTTGTGGGAGTCATGCTGCTGACCTCACTGGTCTTCGGACTCCTGCCCGCCGTTCGCGGCTCGCGCACTGAAATTACGTTCTCGCTCAAAGACAGGTCCGGCGCCCTCTCGGCTGGAGGCATTTCTCTTCGCCGCATGCTGGTCGGCATACAGGTGGCTCTGTCCCTCCTGCTGCTGCTCGGTGCAGGCCTCTTCGTTCGCACCCTGCGCAACCTTCAGACCCTCGGGCCGGGGTTTCCCACCGATCATCTTCTTACATTCACAATCAACCCTTCGCTCAACGGATACTCCGACGAAGAAACCAAGTCGTTCTATGAACGTCTGAACGTCGACCTGCAAACCATGCCCGGTGTTGCCTCGGTTGGATTCTCCACCATGCCGCTTCTGAAGGGCTATGCATGGCAGAACGCGGTCCTGGGCAAGGATTTCGAAGGAGCGCCGATCGAGGAACAGCCGGTTCTCAACCACGTCGGCCCGGACTACTTTGCTACGCTCGGTATTCCCATCGTCGCCGGGCGTGCCTTCACTGCGCAGGACGTGGGGCCGAGCAAATACGCTGTCATCAATGAGAGCTTTGCCAGGCAATACTTCCCGGGCCGAAATCCGATCGGGCAGCGCTTCGGACTCGTGGACGAAATGGAGCCAACCAGTCCGGACATTGAAGTGATCGGGGTGATCCCGGACAGGAAATACAGAGATCTGCGTGAGACTCCTCCGCCGCAGGCCTACTTTCCGTACTTCCAAGACGCCCATTTCCGCTTCATGAACATCTATCTGCGGACACAGGCCGATCCGCGTCAGATCGAGCAGGAACTTCGCGAACGGATGCGGCAGTTCGACCCGCATGTTCCAGTCGTTGGGCTGCAAACCATGAACGAACAGATTGAATTCTCGCTGCGGACCGAGCGACTGGTTGCCAGCCTTTCTGCTGTATTCGGTGGGCTCGCCATGTTGCTCGCTGTCATCGGACTCTACGGTGTTATGGTTTACACAATGACGCGACGAACCCGGGAGATGGGCATCCGCATTGCGCTAGGTGCGACCCGCTTGAACATAATCGGTATGATGATGCGTGAGGCCTCGGTCATGGTTTTCGCGGGCCTTTCGGCAGGAGCAGTCCTGGCGCTCGCTTTGGGTAACCTTGTCCGCAATCAGCTATTCGGATTGAACCCTCATGATCCCTCGACGCTCATTGGCGCAGCGTTATGTCTCGCCGTCGCCGCTTGCTTCGCCGGGTTGATCCCGGCCTTGCGCGCAAGCTCAGTGGATCCCACAACGGCTCTTCGGCAAGAATGAGAGTTGCCACTGGTCTCGGCATCTGGCGCGGCCGCACGGCAATCAATTTGATCCCTTGCCGGTAGACCGGTGGTGCATCCTAAGATGTATGAGGATCGCCGCTCTCAAATGACGGAATATCGCCAAAGCGCTCTTCGAGGTCGGATAGGTCCTCATTTTGTTTGACTGAGGTACAGGACAGCCCGCAGTTCAAAAGTGAGATATGGTGTCTTCGTAAGCTGCTGTGCAGAAACAAATCCAGAGAGCGCCCGTCTAATACAAGTGCGCAAATGCGTGGTGCTTACGCTTGTGTTCCTTGCCGTCGTGCCTGCGTTGGCGAAGGACGACGAAGCCAAGATCAAGGCAGCAGTCACGGAACGTTACCAGCTGTGGATCGCCGCAGAGAATAAGAAAGATGCCGAAGCGATCACCGATCTTTACGACGAAAACGCGGTCCTAATGCCGAAGCAGGAGGAACCGGTAATCGGCAAGGCGGCCATCGGCGAATACTACAGGAAGCTCGTCGCCGACCCGCACTTTGTGCCGTTCACGCTGACACTCCAATCGAACAGCTTCCACGTGGTAGGTGATATCGCGATCGAAACAGCAGATTTCGACGGCGTCGTGACCCGCAACGATAAACAGATCAATTTCCACGGCAAGAACCTTGTTGTATGGAAAAAGCAAACAGACGGATCGTGGAAGATTTTTCGATACATGTTTGACGAGATCCCAGCCAAAAAATGACACACGACCGGCTTCGACTACACTCCACGGGCAGGAGGGGGAGTCGATACGGTGAGAATTGCGGCCGCTTCAGGCAGCTGTAAGAGATAAATTCGAAAATCGTCTGCCAGGGCCGACCAACTTCGTGACCATTCAGATTCAGTGACTTATAGGCGTAACCATTCCTCACTTTTGAACCTGTGCCCTGATTGTTAGTATGGGTTACTCCGCAGCGGGGTCTTTCAAACCGAGCTCGGCAGAGAAGGGAGTCGATGTCGTTTGGTTCCTTAAGGAGTACCGCCTCGTATGCGATAGCGCAAGTGAATTACTCCGGTGCCGAAACGGCGCGTCTCAAGGAGTTCGAGATTCCGTCGTAAGGCGGCTCTGAATGCCGGCTTTCCGCTGCCGACGATCACCGGGTTGAGAAACAGCTGAGATTCGTCGAGGAGATCGGCTTCGAGCGCAAGCCCCGCAAGCTCGGCGCCCCCAATGCTTATGTCGTGCTCCGATTCCCGCCAGTGCGATCCCCAACTTCAATACGTCTCTGGATTCATCGCGCAGATGATGCGCAGGCAGAGCAGCGCGAAGAAGCATACCAATGAGCGCGCTTCCGAAAATGATGACGAGCGTGATCACACTGAGAGCGAGGTCGCTCATAAATCGCCTCCAAAAATCGCGTTTCCCGTTAGGGCTCGGCGCAGCGTAGCTTGGGTTCTTTGTTTGAGCGGAAAGATTAACCCAGGGGAAACACGACCGGTTCGCAGTCGAAGTTTTGCAAAGAAACTGTCGGCAGGTGCTGATCGGGCGAAAAAACAATCCCGTTGAAACTTTCGCTAATTCGACTATCATTTCCACGAGTTCTCTCAATACATTTGAATGATTAACTGGTAAACCGCCCGCGTGTGGTTCACTTGCGCCAGATCATGCTGTTCTGTACGACAGAGGCATTTGTGAAGACGAGAGTTGCGGCAATCGTGGGTTTGGCGTTGGTTCTTCTCAGCGTCGGCATCCTGACTTCTTGCAACAAACCCAAAGCACCGGAACAGGCACAGCAAGCCGGTCAGGGTACTCCCGCGGCCACCGAGAGCCGAGCTGAAGCCCAACCCCGACCGCAATGCCTACTTCGGTGAGGAACACATCCACACCAGTTGGTCGGTGGATGCCTGGCTCATGGGCAACCGCCTCACCGGACCCGACGACGCTCTCAAGTATGCGCAGGGCCAAACCATCAAGCATCCCTTGGGCTATGACATCAAGATCGAGACCCCCATGGACTTCATGGGTGTCACCGACCACTCGGAATACGTCGGCGTTACCAAAGAAGCAAACACGCCGGGATCGGCCCTGAGTAAGTTGCCCGCAGCACAGCCGCTGATTCTCACGGATCCCAATAACCAGGCGGATATTCAGAAGGTCTTCACGTACCTCGTGAATATGCTCAACGGGCCTCCGGTGAAAGCTCTGATGAGCCCCGAGGTGGCCGGCTCCATCTGGAAAGAAAACGTTAAGATCGCCGACGAGAACAACCATCCCGGCAAGTTCACCGCGTTCTGCTCGTACGAGTACACCTCCGCCCCTGACAACCGGAACCTGCACCGCAATATCTTTTTCCGTGATTGTGAGAAGGTGCCGGTGATGCCCTACAGCGCTCTGGACTCCTGACCACCCCGAAGACTTGTGGAAGTGGATGGACTGCGCAGCGCAAGGCAGGCAACGAGTTGCTGGCCATCTCGCATAATGCCAACTTGAGCGACGGCTGGATGTATCCCACCGACGTCGACAGCTTCGGCAGGCCCATCGATGCTGCCTGGGCAGCCGACCGCGACCGCAACGAACGCCTGGTCGAGATCAAGCAGATCAAGGGACAGTCGGAGACCCATCCCTTGCTCTCGCCCAATGACGAGTTCGCCAACTACGAGCTCTTCACCGGCCTGCTCGGTGCGCCGCCGACCGTTGGCCGGGTCGATCACATTCAAGGAAGCTTTGGCCGCCAGGCACTGAAAGACGGCATCACCATGCAGGACGTACGCGGCTACAACCCGTACAAGTTCGGCATGGCCGGCGGCTCCGACTCCCACAACACCGGCAGTCCTTACCGCCAGGACAATTTCTACGGCGGTCACGCTCAGATCGACGGAACCGTCGACCAGCGCATGGCCGGAGTTATGGCGTTTGGCACGATTGACGTTCGATTGGAGAACCCGGGCGGACTGACCGGAGTCTGGGCCGAGGAAAACACCCGCGCTTCCCTCTGGGACGCCATGTATCGCAAGGAAACCTTCGGCGTCAGCGGCCCGCACATCAAGGTGCGCTTCTTCGGCGGCTGGGGCTACAACAAAGACATCCTGAACGCCAGCGACTGGGTGCATCAGTCGTATGCCAACGGCGTGCCCATGGGCGCCGACCTGCCTGCCGCTGAAGGGCACGGCTCCGACGTTCGTCGTCTGGGCGGTGAAAGACCCGACCTCCGGCAATCTCGATCGCATCCAGGTCATCAAGGGCTGGACCAAGAACGGCCAGAGCTTCGAGAAGATCTTCGACGTGGTATGGTCCGGCGACCGCAAGCCTGACAAGTGGTCGGGCCGGGTTCCGGCGATCAAGAGCACCGTGGACCTGGAGAAGGCCACCTACACCAACGACGTGGGTTCGACGGAACTGAAGACCGTCTGGACCGATCCCGAATTCGATGCCAGCCTGCATGCGTTCTACTACGCCCGCGTGCTGGAAATCCCCACGCCGCGCTGGACCCTCATCCAGGCAGTCAAGGCCGGCTTGACCCCGCCGGACGTGGTTCCGCTCACCGGACAGGAACGCGCCTGGACTTCGCCTATCTGGTACACGCCTACCGCCGAAGCGCGCAAGAATGCGCCCGCCGGCATGACCGTGACCGACCTGAAGGCAAAGGGTGCAACTCAGTTGGGCGATGCTCAACTGAAGGCGCTGGTCGTGGGCAAGGCCTTCTGGGTGCGCAACAACGCAACGGGTGACCAGTTCAGCATCGCCTACACCGCCGAAGGCCAGAGCAACGTCTGGCATATCGGCAGGAACGTCGCAACTCCCAGCTACTACGGCAACCCGGTTCGCGACGGCTATCAGGGAACCACCACGCCGTACAAGATTGAAGGCGGCAAAGTGGTGACCACCATTTCCCAGGATCCGTTCGCGGTCACCGTCTACAAACTGGGCGACACCTATTACGGCGCGCGCAGCAACGAATTCGGCTACGCCAACTACGAGATGATTCCGAGCCCGCAGTTCGTGCTCAATCCGCTGACCGCCACGCTCAACACCTTTTCGATCGAACTGGGCCTGAACGAACAGCAGAAACAGCAGATTCTCCCCTTCCTCCAGGACGAGGTAAAGCAACTGGGGGCGCTGAAGAAGAACACCTCGCTCAAGCCGCTGGAGAAGGTAGAGCAGTTGAAGCAAATCGGCAGCGCCATCGATGCCAAGATCACGCCTCTCCTCGATCCCGAGCAGCAGAAGAAGTTCCAGGAAATGCGCGACGAGAAGCGGCGGGAAATGATCGAGAAGATGGGAAGCCAGGCGATTCAGAAGGCGGAAGCCAAAGTAAAGCAGGAGATGTAGATCCTGCAAGAATGCGCATGATGAAAGAGGAGAGAAGAGGATGAGACTGGGAATTGGTAGGAATGCGATGTGGACGGTGTTGGCTATGTCGGCAATCATGGCGTTGACATTGGGCGCGGCAGCACAGGCTGGCGGCGGGGCGAGTGCGGAAATGAAGCAAAAGGTGGCCGCACTTAAGCAATCGGTGGCGGCCAATCAGCAGAAGCTCCGCAAGTATCAATGGACGGAAGTGCAGCAACTCACGCTCAAGGGCGAGAGCAAGCCGCAACAGCAGTTCATGTGCCAGTACGGCCCTGATGGCAAGGTGGAGAAGTATCCGACGGGACCGCAGGAGCAGCCATCGGGCGGCCGGTTGAAGCAGAAGATGATCGCGAAGAAGAAAGCAGAGATGCAGGACTATATGGCCGACGTGAAGTCATTGCTGGCCATGTACATTCCACCCAATCCGCAGAAGATGCAGCAGGCTTTGGGCACGCACAACCTCTCGCTCAGCCGGGACGCGTCGTCGGGGACCGTCAACCTGACGTTCACGAATTACGCGCAGCCTGGCGACCAGATGGTGATCGCCGTCGATACCACGGGTAAGAAGATCTCGACCATCAACGTCAACACCTACATGGGTGAGGCCAAAGACAAGGTCACCCTCAACGTGAGCTTCTCGACGCTGCCTGACGGCACCAACTACGTGGAGAAGACGGTGTTGGACGTTGCGGCCAAGCAGATGGTTGTGACAACGCTGAACACCAACTACCACTTGTTTGGGCAGCCGGGGATGTAGGGTCCGGATGGGAAACGCATGTGTCGGCGTTTTCATCTCATGCGTCAATTTGTGGCGATATTTTCATCTCATGCGGTCCCCGATTCTCACCTTATGGGGACACGGTCAATCTAAGTCGCTGTTTTTACAGCCCCGCCATTCTCACGTTATGCGTAAACCCACACTTCTTTTTGTGGGTGGACGCATGAGATGAGAATAGGACTCTATAAGGTGAGAATTGGACCCACATGATGAAAATGGAGTCTCGGGTACTTATGTGCTGAAACTTCCCACAAGCAGACTTCTGGACCGAGTCGTTGAGAGTACATCCCCGGGCATAACTTCCGCTAACCGACCGTCATCCCTGGAGTTCGCTGAGCATTTTCATCAGGTCACTGACCTGGATATCATCGAGCGAACGCACGGCATCCTTGATCTTTTGGCGCGATTTCTCGGTGGCATGACCAGCCGCCAGCCTATCGAACTTCGCCTCGACCTCTTCCCAGGTGAATGGCCGGGTAGGGGCCCCAGCGTAGTCTGAGATTTCGAGGGTGAACGACTCGCCGCCCTTGAGCCGGACGGTCACCCGGCTCGGAAGCTCGGCCGGGTAACGCGCCGTAAAGCCATCGTCGGGTCTCACCGTGACCTTCTGAAGCAGATCTTGGACATCTCTCTTCGCAATGCGTCTGGCCTCGAGTTGTGCCGTTTGCACATCGCCATCAAGGAGTGCGACAGCCATGAGGTACGGCAGGCTGTGATCGGCATCCTCCTTTGTGTGGACATCCTTCTTCGGACCGAACCGCCCGCCCCCGGTGAAATCGTAAGCGTCTTGGAAAACATCAGCCTCGATGCTCACAACGTCGGCCGGATCAAATGCGTGAGCCTTGTGTAACTCAAGCGTACAGAAGACGGCTGATTGTGCAGGAATCGCGGTGTTGTAGGTCTTCAAAGCGAGCCGATCGAAGCAATCAAGTTTCACGTTGTCCCAATCGATTTGGATCGACTTACCGAGGGCCTGCGCCAGCCCGTTGGGTCCCTCAATGACATACTTCGGGCCGGTCACCCCGCGGGACGCCAGGAAGACCCCGTGAATAGACGCCAAGGCGGCCTGGGACGAGTTCAAGCCCTTCCATTGCGAGATCGGTGTGGTGCGCACGACCAACAGCGGAATGACGTCACCGCAAATTTCGACGGCCGCCGCAGATCGTGCCTCGTCCAGTTGGAGCGCTTTGCACGCTCCGGCTGCTATCGAGAATGAGAGCTGCGTTGTAAGGTCAAACCCATCGGCCATGAATGCAGCGTTGGAAGTTAGTGCCGACTCGACTTGGTAGGCAACCGCCAGCGCGGTCAAGAATTCTTTGCCTGATCGTCCCGCGTGCTCGCACGCGGCCAAGACTGCTCCAACGTTGTCCGACGGGTGACAAAGTTCCTCCCCGCCAAGATAACTGTCCATGAAGTCGATATATCGGACGAGTGCCGTGTTGTACTGAGCTGCGTAGACGACGTTGGCTTTCCCGCCGCCGATCAAAGTGCATCGAGCGTCCGAACCGCCGAACTGTCTTGCCTGTTCCAGACACGCCACGATCGGAGGCACTCCGAGGGCGTTGATGGCGCACGCCAAAGAATCAACCACACTCACTTTGAGGCGCTCCCGCCGCTCGTGAGTAAGATCCTCGTAGGTCACCCTGGAGGCGAACTTCGCGATACCATGAGCTTGGCTGTCTCCAGTGATGATCGGCTTAGGCTTCTCTGATGTACTCATTGAGTCTCAAAACGCATTTCGACAATGACACCCAGAAGTTGCGTTCCGCAGATCTCGTCTAGAGATATGGGGAGCTCTTCAAAACGAGTTCTCCTTGCCTCCGCTTTTCTTTACTTTATGCCGCGGCTCCAGTTGCTTTCTCCGTTTCGCGAATTGGATTCTCTTCGAAGAGGCGAGCCACCAGAGCCGAATCGAGATAAGCCCGGACCTCAACGATCTTGCCGTCGCTGAACCGGCAGAGCCAGCAGTAGCGATTATCAAACCTAAGGCCATTCTTCGCGGTGGCCAAGGAGTGCAGCTCCACTACCGCCCAGTCCCCGCTTGCCAATGCGCTCTCTACGTGGAGCTGCGTGCCTTGCGGCAAGACTTTCGCAAGTTTTTCGAAAGTGTGGGCCAGAAAATCCGCTTTGCTGTGGTAATGACCGGCAAGCGGATGAGTCCCCTCGACGATCCAATCAACATCATCCGCAACGTGTGTAAAGAACTCACCTCCGTCGCCGTTCTCAAGTCCTTTGAAGATTTCACGAACACGGTCAGGTGTAACAGCCATATAGATTCTCCATCTTTGCTCTTGGTCTTCTACGAGGTTCGGATTTAGCAGGAATCTCCTTTTTGACCTCGAAAACGGCTAACATTCTACCCCCATTTCGCCCGCTCCGTAAGTATTCGCTTGTCACGTTGGCCCCAAACCGGTATGTGGGAAGTGTCGGCATTTTCATCTTATGCGTCAATCTGTGGCGATATTCTCATCTCATGCGGTCCGCGATTCTCACCTTATGAGGGCACGGTCAATCTATTGAATATTGAATAATATAGTGACATTTCCTGAATTCCATGCTATGGTTTGGGCATGGGAAATCCGGCCGGAGTTCGGCGAGACTTTCAGGCACTTGAGCAGCGGCGGATGCAGGCGGCGCGACTGTTGGAGAAGGGGTACAGCCAGTCGGAAGTCGCCCGGCGAGTCGGGGTGCACCGGCAATCGGTAAGTCAGTGGGCGGCCGAGATACGCGAGAAGGGACGGGCCGGACTGAAGAAGGCGGGCCGGGCCGGCCGCAAGCCACGCTTGAGCGCGGAGGATCTGGGCAAGATCGAGCAGGGACTCAAACGCGGTCCGGAGACTCTGGGATATGAGACCGGATTGTGGACCACCCACGGTGTAGCCCATCTGATCGAGCAGGAATGTGGGGTTGTCTACCATCCCTCGCAGGCCTGGCGCATCCTGCGGCAGTTGGGCTGGAGTTGTCAGCGTCCCACGGGCAGGGCCCTGGAGCGGGACGAAGAGAAGATCCGGCGGTGGAAGCAGAAGCGCTGGCCGGAGTTAAAAAAAAGGCCAAAAACGAAGGCCGCACGATCGTCTTCATCGACGAGAGCGGACTGAGCGAGCGTCCCCATCGCTGCCGTACCTGGGCACCACGCGGACAGACGCCCGTGCTGCAATACCACTTCAACTGGAAGACGTTGTCGGCGATCGCGGGCGTGACCTGGTGGAATTTTTACTTCCGCCTGTTTCCCGGAGCGATCCGCAGTCCGCAGATCATCCAGTTCCTGGCGCATCTGCTGCGCCACATTCCCGGCAAGTCGCTGATCGTTTGGGACGGACTGCCCGGTCACCGCAGCCGTGCGGTATGGCAGTTCGTACAGCAACAAAGAGGGCGTCTGTGGCTGGAATATCTTCCCGGCTATGCTCCCGAACTTAACCCGGTGGAGTATCTGTGGTCACACTGGAAGCAGCACGAATTACCTAACTTCTGCCCCACTACCTTTGGACAGTTGAGTGCTTCCGCCCGCCAAGCGCTGCGTCGCATGCGCCGTCGACCCACCTTGGTCTGCGCTTTCTGGGAACAAGCGGAACTCTTCCCACTGTAACTATATTATGCAACACTCAATAAGTCGCTGTTTTTACAGCCCAGCCATTCTCACGTTATGCGTAAACCCACATTTGTGGGTGGACGCATGAGATGGGAATGGGACGCCATGAGATGAGAATAGGACTCCATAAGGGGTAAAAAAAACTCAATGTCTGACATTGTGGGATTAGCAGTAAGATTAGATTAGATGCTGGTCGCAGTCGCCAGTTGCTACCTTCCCCTCGCTACGATGAGCGTCATATCATCCGCCTGGTCGCCACGGCTGAACTGCTGCACCTCGCTGAGAATGCTGTCCAAGACTTCTCCCGCAGATTGCCGCTGCTGCTTGCGAATCGCCGTAATCAACCGCTCTTCGCCGAACTCTTCGCTGTCGCCGTCCTCGCTTTCTCCCGCCTCGGAAACACCGTCGGTATAAATCACCAAAACGTCGCCGGACCCGAGTTTACAATCCAGCACCTCGCAGTCCCATTCCTCAAACAACCCCAACACCGTCGCGGTCGCCCCGAGCCGCTCGACGTCGCCATTCGCTCGCATAAGAATCGGAGGATTATGCCCGCAGTTCACATAACGCAAGCGTCGGATCTCATCGTCGTAGACCGCGAAGAACATCGTCGCGTAATGGCTGGTCTCGGTGTTCTTGTAGAAGAGTCGATTCACCGAACGCAGCAGGTGAGGTACATCTTCCAGCGCCAGCGCATATTGGCCGCGCAGGTTGGCCTGAAGATTAGCCATAAGCAGCGCGGCTGACATTCCTTTTCCCGAGATGTCCGCCACCACCAGTCCCAGACGGCCAGAGCCAAGATCGAGGAAGTCGTAGTAGTCGCCGCCGACGGCGCGCGTCTGAATGCATTTACCGGCGCAGTCCAGCGTCTTCAGCGAAGGCGCCTGCTGCGGCAAGAGCCGGCTTTGCACCTGGCGCGCGATCTGCATTTCCTGCTCGCTGCGACGCTCCGCCTCCATGGTTTGGGCCATTCTCTCCGCTAGCGTGATGCTGCGCATGGCAATGCCTGCCTGGCTGGCGACCGACGCGAGCAAACGCTTGTCCATCGCGGAATATGACTCTTCCGAGAGCCGCGGTCCGAGCACAGCTAACCCTTGCAATTGCCCATTGCTAGAACCGCAGATCGGCACCAGACATTCCGGATCCAGCGGTGCAAGCTGGGTCCCATACATTTCCTCCGGCACCAGCTCCAGCGGCCCGCCGCGTTCCGCCAAGTCCGCAATTTCGGGCAACGAATTGGAGAGCGTCATCGCTTCCGGCGGCGGATTTCCGGCGTACGCGACGAGCTGCCCGTTGCTGGCTTCCAGGTAAACGAACATCGAACGCGGATGCAATGCGTCCCCGATGTTTTGCTGGAGAAGCTCTGCCAGCCCTTCGCGGCTGCTGACGTTCAGGGTCTTCGCGGCAAGGTTCTCCAGTATTTGCTGCGCGTCGTAGGAACTGCGGAAGAATGCGCGGTCGAGCCGCGAGCGCACGCGACGATGAACTTGTGTCGCGCCAGAGATCAACAACACGCCGAAGGCTGCGCCCACGGGTATCGCTGCCCTCGATCCGGCGGAGAAGTGGCGCGAGAACGCCTGCCCGAACCAGAACGTCAGACCCACCGAAACCGCAAGAATCAGGAAGACGAATCCGCGCTCGACGACAAAATATCTTGCGCTCCGTTTCAGCAGTACCGGAACGTCCATTACGCGATGCTTCACCACCGCGTAGGCGAAGGAGAGGGGAAACAGAAAAAGCAGGAACACACACACGAAAGTAAGCCAGAAGGGAACGATGTAGTGAAGGCTGTCCTCGGCCGCCCGCATGGCTACGACCGGAGTGACTCCCACTGCAGTGCCCCAGAGAATCACCTTGAGTTTGCGGCGGTCGGCGGCGTTGGAAGCGCTCAACACATTCAACACCAGCGAGAACACGCCGAGCAACAAGGCTCCGTAACCAGTGATCAGATCTCGCGTTCCGCGCGATCCGATAAGGCATAACCGCGGCAATAAAGGGCAATGTCTCGGAGTCGCCGTGCCGATAACCTCCAAGGCCCAAGCAGAGGCCAATCACAGGCAGCACCCACTTCAGCCAGGGGACTTTGCGGTCAATCGGGGAGCGCGTGGGGAACACCGCGAAGAAGAAGTAGAACAGTCCGGGAAGTATGCTGTTCGCGACCGTACGGTAGGCGAGGAGGAAGGAGCGAAGATTGTGTGGCGCGGTGGCAAATTCGTTTGGCATGGGCGCAGCCGTGATGAAGGTCGCGAATACCAGCGCCAGCAGCCATGCATTGCGATCTTCCACGCGCAGAAACAGCACCGCCAATCCCACGATAAGGAAACGCGAGAGGATATGCGTCCAGGGCCCCCGCCGCGACCGAGCGTGCGAGGGTCTTGGTGTCGCCAGCGCCTTGCTTGGCGCGAAACCAAGGCGTGAAGACCAAGGGCTGCGATTGTCCCGGCCGCCGCACGGTCAGGGTCACTGTGTCTCCGGGTTGTGACCTCAGCCACGTGCGATTCTCCAATCCGTTCCACGCCGATGCGGAATCTGCGCTACTTCCGTTAATCGCGACGATGAGGTCCTTCGTCTTCAATCCCGCCTTTTCTGCTGGGCTATTCGGGTGCACGTCGTCAATCTCAACTCCGGCGGAAGAGTAGAATGCGTCGATCCCGATTTCGACCTGCGTTACCTGCAGTGGACGGCGAACGTAGTACATCCACGCTGCGCTGTAGAGAATGGTCAGCGCCGCGAGCAGGACCGCCGCGGCATACTGCAGCGGCCGGTAATTGCGACCGCGCGTTGCGGTCAATGCTTCGCGGCTTTGGGTTGCGTTGCCCATAGTTGCGCCCAAAACTACGCACAGTGTAGTGCAATCGCAGATACTCATTTAGCACTTGGCCGTTAACTCCTCGCAAACAGAAGAGGGCGGCGGTGGTGGTTCTCAATCCGTAAAATTACGAGTTGTGGGTCGATCCGGGGATGCTAGGATTCCGGAGCACTGTCGGAGATGCTGAAGCCCCACCCCAACTTCGATGAAGCGTTATCCCGTGAATACGCCTACCGCAATCGCCTCCATGATCAGCAGGAACACGGTAATGATCCCCAATCCTAGGCGGAATCGCCATAGTGACAGTATCCGCCTGGGATTCTCCCGTCCAACTTGAATTCAAAGATAACCAGGGTCCTGCGCGACTCATCCTTCTGCACAAGAACACAAGGGGCCACCCTTCGTGTCAAACGACGTCCGCCGACACCGCTTGATGGCTCTCAGCCCGACCACCGGGTCCGGCGGAGGTCCTTCCAAGGACCGCCATCCGCGTAGCGCTCGGGATTCAGGGTCTTCGAACGAGGGTCTTCCGCGCTGTCGAGCTGGAGGACCATCCACTTCGGATACGGAACGCCCGGATCCGACGCCGCGTCCAGGAGCCGGACGTCGTCGTCCGAGAGCTGAAGGTCTACGGCACGGATGTTGTCCTCCAGTTGCTCGGTCTTCCGGGCACCGACGATCACGCTGCTGACCGCCGGCCGTCCGAGCACCCACGAGAGCGCCACACGGGCGGGGCTTGCGTCATGCCGACTCGCCACCTCCTTCAGCGCCTCCACCACGCGGTAGCCCATCTCCTTGTCGAAGGGCACGAACGACCCTGCCTCCGCGAATCGTGTACCGGCAGGAGCTGGGTTGGCGCGGCTGTACTTGCCCGTGAGAAACCCGCCGGCAAGCGGGCTCCAGGCCAATATACCGATGTTGTAGTACTCGGCAAACGACTGGAACTCGTATTCGAGACCCCGACCGACAAGGCTATAGTGCATCTGCGCCGTTACGTATTTCTCCAATCCCAGGCGCTCCTGCAGCATAACCGCGGTGGCCCCCTGCCATGACATGAAGTTGGAGAACCCGATGTAGCGGGCCTTGCCCTGGCGCACAAGATCGTCGAGGGTCCGCAGTGTCTCCTCGAGCGGCGTGTTGCTGTCCCATCCATGCAGCTGGTAAAGATCGATGTAATCAGTCTGCAATCGTCGGAGACTGCCATCGACTTCGCGCATGATGTTTACGCGGGTTGCGCCGCTCCGGTTGAAATTCGCGCTCATCGGGAGCCGGACTTTGGTGGCCAGAACGATCTCGTCCCTGACGCCTTTCAAAGCATTGCCCACCAATGTCTCGCTTTCCCCTAGGCTGTACACGTCTGCGGTGTCGATGAAATTGATTCCCTTGTCCAGGGCTACCTTCACCATCCGCGTTGTGTCCTCCTGACCGAGGTCGCCCATGTTCATCTTGCCACCGAACTGCATCGTGCCAAGTGCCACCTCGCTAACGATGAGCCCGGTATTCCCCAGTTTCCTATACCTCATCTCCCATTCTCCCTTTCGCCGCGTGCGAAAACTTGCTATACCGATTGTGAATTCGCCCCGATTGCTGAGCGTCCGCATTTCGACACGCCTACCGTTCCCCGGATTCAGGGTTGGGACTGCGAGTCAGGCGGGGACGTTGTCGGGCATGATCCCTTTCAAAATATTTACCTCGAAGGGTTCTGTCACCAATTCCCCGACGCTTTGTTCCAAGTGCTTAAAGTGAGGAGTTGCTACGTGTTGATCGAGCGCAGCTTGACTTTCCCATTCTTCGTAGAAATAAAACCGTCCGCGCGAATCCGACTCGTAGAGTTCATACAATTCACATCCCGGTTCGGCACGCGTGGGAATTAACATGCCCTGCAGCAGTGCTCTGAGTTGGTCTTCCTTTCCTTTGAGCGCCACGGATCTTGCAATCACCCTTACTTCAGCCACGACTGTTCAACCTCGTCCCTTCATGTTTGCTTTACAGCTCGCCAGAATGCGTTGCTACTTCACAGTTGGATCAATCAACGTCAGATCTGATTCCGGATCAAACCGCTTATGCATTGCCTTCGGATCGACTGTGACCATTACCTCCAGCGTAGGGGATACATACGCGCCGAGAACATGGCCGCCCTGCGTTGTTCCGTCTGGACTCCCCACCAGCATGTGCGTATGGACTACCGGCTTTCCGTGATAGAGCGCGATGTCACCACTCATCCCGATCACTTCGTGCTGACCGACGATGGGAATCTTCTTGTACATTTTGCGCTGGGGATCAAACCACGCCAACGTTGCTCCACTCAGGGCTCCAATGGCCGTGAAATGCGCACTTGTGACATGATATTTCTCCGCGAACTCTAGCAGCCCGGAAAGCGCCTCGTCTCCCTTGTAAAAGATGACCGCATATTGCTTCGTCTGTTCTCCAGGGTTCAGCAATTGAACCTGCATCTTGGGAGCTGTGCCCCTGGGAACCGCTTCAGACGGCGCGACATATTCGCTTGCGGTTTCCTGCGAATGCGCCGTTACAGTGGCCACGACAATCAATAACGATAAGCAACCAAGCCGCTTTACTCTGCTCATGCATTTCATCTCCTTAATCCTCAATTTTCCTTTCGTTTTAATTGGGGATGCTTTCTCGTCATGGACGGGAAATAGCAAAAGCTCGAAACGAATGCGGCAGAGGTTCCGGTGAAGGTTTCGTTAAAAATGCCACCTTTGACGCTTCGGGTCTGACTCCAGTGATGTCGCCCTTGCCACCGGCTTTGAAGTGTCCTACAACCGCGATTGGCTCGTGTGGACCACGCTGTGATTGTGTGATCCGTGACAAACCCGGTGGCCGTGACCGTGTAATGGCCCTTGTAGCTGAGGTTCGAACATGGCATGGCAGCCTCCTGAATTCGGCGCAGCGCTGCCCCGGCTATGGGCTGAGGCCGAGATTGTAACCCAAAAACTTCCGGACAACAGCTGGGCCGAGACGTGTGCTTTCTATCAGGTCAGAAACTTGGGTGCGGTGCCCATCGTATGAAGAAGTAGGATACCCGCCATGAAGGCAACCCAGTTCGCGGTGAAGATCCGCTCTGTGCGCTCCGCGGATGCCAAGGCGTGGGAAGAGTTGCGTTTGCGACCTTTGGCCGGACGGCCGCGCAGACTACACTCCAGAAATCGCCTCGTTCTTCGCGCTGAACGAACCCTCGACAGTTCTGGCGGCCGAAAACTCTGACGGCGAGATCATCGCTATCGCCGAGCTCTCGATACGCACTGACATACCCACGCTTGCGGGCAGCCCCGTTGGGTATGTTGAAGGACTCTACGTGATGCCTGACGCTCGAAGACGCGGTGTCGCTCGGTCGCTGCTTCGAGCTTCGCGTGACTGGGCGCGTAAGCAGAGGTGCGGTGGCTTTGCCAGCGATCGAGCCGGTCGGGTGATCCTCGACCCGCGATTCCCGTAAATGCTTATTCAGGCGATCCAGGGCGAGTGCCCACATTCGGCTGTGCGGCTCGCAAGTTGTCCGAACCGCGGCTGGTTGACTAGGGGTGCCCCCACCCTGTCGCCTAGCTTCGCGAAAGGGTGGGAGTCGTGTCACCGCAGGATTGGGCGACGGCGGGGTAGCCGACTCAAGTCGCGGCTTCTTTTGTGAGACTACTGCTCGCGAGCAGGGGCGTCCGAGTAGAACGTTCTGCTGCTATCTCGCTAGTTCAGCGACCACCACCTGAGTATCATTGACTAGCTTGCCCTGTACCAGACGGGGCGCGTCCTTCCCGGCATCAAACTTGAGGCCAAAGTCGGGACCCGTTATCTTCTGCAGTACATAGGTACCTTCACCATTGTTACGGAAGACGAGTACGGAACGTCCATCGTTAGAGCCATCATTGCGCGAGCCAAGAAGAAAGGTTCCCGTGCCGCTGCTGCGGTGAAAGACCGCGACGTTACAGCTCTCGCGGTTAATGGCGAGGGTATAGGTTCCTGCCGGCAGCATTTTGCCGCCCGCATAGAAGTTGAACGGAATGTGGGCGCGAACCTTGGGCGAAAAGTCCTGGGCCAAGGTCGCTGCGTGCAGCGCTAGAACAAACAAGACCAGCACTGCCAGTTTGCGATAATGCTCTTTCATGGTTCTCCTCTACCCACCATTGGATTCGAATTCACGGCATTTTTGAAGCGTCGAAACCATGGAACCGATGTATAGAGGTTTAGACTACGAACAATCTTTCTGGACTCACCCCGCATGCAACATCCGAGTCAAAAGATTGTCTACAAATTGTGACAAGTGGGCAAGGCCATAACAGTCAGTGTCTTGACTAGGGCTGGCAAATCTCAATAAGAAACAGTTTCTCGATGAGTGCGATAACTTAGGAGTCAAGAGCTACTAGCAGGCTGCGGAAAAAGTACACTGCGACCTAGATTCTCTCCACTGCTCTACGATTTTGTGACTCAGGGAAGAGCTTTTTGCGGCTTCCGCCGGTAGGGACAAACCACCAGATCATAGTAAATAGTAAAAGGTCTGGTAGTCGCCCTACCATAGGATATCCAGGGTGCGTCGGCCGGGACGCAGGATCGTTGATCTTCGTCGCCGATGTACTTTCCCGTGCGATCGAACAGATCCGGTTGAATTAACGCGCCACTGGTATAGCTGGTTCCGCCCCAGACGCCGAGCAAGTCAACTTCCGTGCCCGGTTACTAATTCCGCATTTTCCGGCCGCGCCGCCACTCATCAGTAGCAGGCTGGACGGTTCAAGAAGTGTGAGCTGCGCAGGCAGGTCGTACATTACGTCATCGCTTCCCCAGTCGTCAGTGCCGACTCCAGTGATGGTGGCAGCGGAAATCGGCGAGCCCTGATCAGCGAAGCCAAAGAATGCCGCACCGCCGTTGGCGTTGATCGGTTCAGGATTGGCGGGTTTCAGGCCGGAAGTGATATCGCAGAAGGAAGGCTGCGTGGGCCTGGTTCAAGAACCCGGGCGTTGACCACGGGTCGTGCTGTTGGGCGTCCCAGGGCAGCGTAAAAGATCGTGGCGCGGACCTGGGCGCCCTCGGCGGTTGTAATTATGGAGCTGGGAAGAAGCCCGTGATGCTTGCGATGTCGATGATGTCTCCGTTACTTCCGGCGGCTATCATCGCGTGGTATAGGGCCTCGGCACCCGGAGCGAAGTCGCCAAATGCCGGCAACGTTGGCAGCACAATATCGAGTGCATAGACGGTGAATACATATTGATGGCTCAATGGAGTCAAGGTAGTTGGTGGACACGGACCATCGTAGCTAAGGTCTCCGAAATCGTTGGAGATCTGAGTCCCGTCCGCGCTGCCGACAACGCCGGCACCCTTGGGGAGGCTGGTTGTGCTCGCAGGAATGTTGTACATCCCCCAATGCGTGAACGAAGCAGTGACATCGTAGGCGATCACGATGAAGCTGCGAGTGCGGTGCGGCACGCCGCTCCACGACAACTGCGGAGACCAGTTAGAGCCGCCGGGATAGGCGGTGCACTTGTTCCAGACCATGCTGAGCGGAATCGTTCCTCCCTTGGTAAACGTTGTACTGGTAACCCGCAGGGTGTGGATGCGATTGATGCCCGTCAGCACGGGCGCCTGGGCTTGAACCAGGGTTGCCGACAGCAAACTGAGCAGGCAGACTGCGACAAGAGAACGGCAGATCGAGTTCATGTTGCCTCCTCGCAACGGACGAAGTGGCATCGATAGGTATTGTGACCCAAACGCCGGAGTCCGGGAAAGTGATGAGGCGGAGCGGTATCGGGATTCCCGAAATAATCGCCGGAAAATCCAAGCCGTTAGAGCGGTAGCGGCTACTGGCAGACGTCGGCGATCTTCTTGATGTCGGTGACCTGAAACTCGTGTTTGGCGACGCCCTTCTTGGTGGCCTTGGGAGTACCAGTGACCTGCACTTGGGCTCCGTTGTAGCTGAACAGCCTATCGTGAATACCTTTCAGGATGTACCGGTCGCCATTCGCGGTGGTGAGTGCGAAGGCGCCGTTCATGCTCATGAGACACCCGGTGATGGTCGTGGGCGACCCGCCGGGTTGCTGGGCTGATGCCGTGGTTGAAATCAGGAGCAGCAACAGTAGCGTTTGGGCGGTGCGCATCGCCGGCCTCCGCGAGAATTGGTATTGGCGGAAATTGTATACATAGCAGTGACCCATGGCCAGCAAGCAAAGATCCCCAAAACTGGACGATGTCGTGCTCGCACGAGGCTGGTGAGATAGGATGGAACGCTGGCTTGTGGAGGTGCTCGATGGCGCTGAGCTTCGCGAAAGACATTCGGCCGTTGTTTCGCGACGAACTGGACGTGGAAGCAATGAAGCCGTTTGGGCTCGACTTATCGTCCTATGACGACGTACGGGCGCAGGCGGACAACATCGTACTCCGCCTCGAGGACGGATCGATGCCGTGCGACGAGGTGTGGCCAAAAGAGCAGATCGATCGCTTCAAGACGTGGATCAGTGAGGGGATGGCTCCCTAACCCTACGTTTTTGAGTATGAAGGCGGAACGATCTGCGAGGTAAGCCCAAGGAGAACGGAATGTACTGCAACAATTGCGGAAAAGCGAATCCGGACGATGCAAGGATGTGTTCATATTGCGGAGCTTCATTTGCGGGAGGGGTGGCGCAGCGGAGGCTGGTGCGTCCGCGGACGGGACGGCGCATTGCAGGCGTATGTGCCGGATTGGCTGACTACTACGGTTGGAACGTGACTGCCCTGCGAGCCATTTGGCTGCTGGCGATTCTGTTCGCTGGAACCGGCGGGCTGCTGTACCTCATCATGTGGATTGTGATGCCGAACGGGGATTAGCCCCGGTTCGAAACGCAATCCCATCCCTTAGCCCCGCCGAAGGGCGATGGGGCAAGTAAACGCGAGGGGCCTGACTTGGTCGCGAGGACGCAGCTAGCTGAGAAGTCTGCGACGCAGGACACCCGCCAGCCCAACCAATCCAGTGCCGAGTAGTGCGAGGCTAGCCGGTTCGCGAACGGCCCTCAGTGTGAAGTCAACTGACTTGACCGGATCGCGCAGCGACCAATCCGTCGGTTCCGTCTAGGCCGGGTCCGATTTCGCAATATCCGACGTAGCCGCAGTTGTAGGGATCGTTGGTAGCGGTGTCGTAAAAGGCGTTAAACGCATCACCGCTCCCATCCACGAACGCAAGGCCGCCATAGTTGAGGTACGTTGATGCCGTCGTGTACACCAGCTGTGACGGGATCGCGTAATTGGCAAAATCAGTGATGGCGACGCCGTTATGCCTGCCGGTGATCGAAGTGACCTGGTAAGGCCCTTCCGCCGAGGGGCGTAGCAATCGCCATTGAGGCCGGCATACGCCCAGTCGCTGCAGCCGGGACCGCCGTGCAGATCAGAACGACGAACGCTGCGAGCGCGCCAACTTTCAAGCCAGAGTTTTTCGCCACGTGTACTCACTTGTTTACGGAAGGCCGGTGGATAGTCAGGAAATGTCCGGCAAGAGGGATTGAGTTGTGGCCGGAGTCTCTATCCCCGGTTTCGGGCGCAAAGAATAAAGAATATAGACCAGGTTTGTCTGATTTGTGCTGCTTTTACACGCTTTTCGCCCTAAGCTTTACACGCTTTTCGCCCTAAGCAATGAGGCGGCCAGCTTATGGCGTAGCGCACCATGGATCTTCTGTCGCTAAACCTCTGTATCATTTGGGCTTGGTGGAGGCGCTCTTAGCCGTGGGCTTAGGCGGGGCCTTGGTCGTCTTGGTGGCAGCCTTAGGGTGAGCGTCCTCGGCAATCTGCTGGGCGATCTTATCGGATTCGATGACGAAAGTAGCCATCACGGCATCGACCGAGAAACGGTCGGCGTCAGCTGCAACCGGCAAGTCCTTGAGTTCGGGCTGCGGCTTATCTACCTTGTAGAGCGTGACCGCCGTCAAGGCTTGGTACTTCGCTGGGTCAAGCGGAAATCCTTTGGGCAGTGAACTTGCGGGAATTCCGCCGCTGTTCTTGTCCTTCACCGCGGTCGGCACCGTGTAAACGATGTAGTCGCACTGTTTGCTGCGTGCTTCGCTCTCCACGTCTGCGTGAGGAGAGTCGGCAACCAAGGGCACGGCTTCTATCTTGTTGCGTTCGATTTCGCTCATGAGGTTGAGTCGCAAGTTGTCGATCGGAAGCGACTCGCCGCTCATGTCTTTGATCTTAACAACGCCCACCCGTATGACACCTTCGGTTTTCGGAGCGACGATCGGCGCAGCGGGAGCAGCGGCTGGCTTGGTCGCCGCGGCGGGTTCGGGGGCGGGCGCAGAGGTCGGTGGAGGAGTCGAGCCGCCGCCCATCATGACCGAGGTGTCCATCACGCGGCATCCGGGAGGCATGTCGAAAAGCGGCGCATCCAGCGTGGTGTTCGACAGCTCAATGACCTCGGTCGTAATCGTGAATGTGCCGTGCTCCGACGTCACGGTCGTGGTCTGCTTCATGGGATGGCCCAGGGGAGCGCCGCCACCGCCCTTCATCACGATGCGGTCGCTGCATCCGGGCTTGCCACCCGCACCGCCGCATGCCATGGCCCGATAGTTCTCATCAGCACAGGAAAATCCGGCGGACAGATCGGAATACCAGCCATCAATTTCCATCTTCATGTGGGACTGATTGCAAGCGTCTGGCGTGGACTCCATCACCATGGTCGATTTGACGTGGTGCGCCTTGTAGCCGAACATGTCCTGCGTCTCGCCGGTGTCGGTAGAAGTGCGCGAAATGGTTACGACACCTCCTTTGCGCGGCGGTGTGGGCTCGCCTCCGGTCATCATGCCACGGACGCTGGGCGTTGCCGGGCAGCTTGTTTCACCTCCGCCCGTTGACATGACCATGCACTGGTTGCCCACGGCCGTGATGATTCGCTTCTGGTCACACTGAGTGATGGTAACTGAGTCACTTCGGCCCCCAAAGGACATTTCGTTGCGCTCGCGTGGCCCTTTGATATAGACGGTGCCTTCGGTCGTGTGGCCCTGAACGGTGGTGCGTGTCTTTATCTTGAGGTCGGCGGATGCGATGGAGGAAATGGTAAGAACGGCGAACAGATAGAAGAAGGACTGGCGCGTCACAAGCGGCCTCCAGGAAGAGTCAACCGGATGATACGACTTTGAGCTGCACGAGGGGAACAGCAAAACAAATTCCGAGAATTGGCAGTCCATCGTCGGAAAAGGGATCCTTCGACTACGGCGGCGCGAAGGCGCACCGCCTCCGGTCAGGATGACAAGCTGATAAGAACTGCTGCTCTAGCGGCGGCCGAGAAACGCTTCGATCTTCTCGACTTCACGGTGAGCCAGGTCGAGGTAGTGGCGGGCGCGCTCCGTGTCGGCGGAGTCCAGCGCCTGCTTGGCCTTGGAGATGTCAGTCCGCATGTTGCTGCGCGCGGCAACCATGTCTCCACGGAGGCCGAGGCCATCATGCTGCATCTGTTGTTCTATGGCATCGAGACTGGTCTCCGCCGAAGCGGCACGACCGTCGAGGTGATCGACTTCATTTTCCATTGAGTCGAGCAGCCGCTTTCGCTCGAGCTCGGCCTGCTGCTGGGCCTGAATCTCTTCGGCGGAGGGTCCGGCGGGTGCATCGGGAGATGCGGCCGGCAACTTCGCTTTTCGCGCCGTGACTGTGGGCGGTTGTGGAGTGTCAGGTTGGGCCTGGTCAGACGGTGACAGCGCAGATGTTTGATTTTGATCCACTGCTGGGGCCGCAGGTACGGTGGACGGAGCGGCTTCAACAGTTGCTACTGCGGAATGATGGGTTTGGCGACGCTGAAGATATTTGTAGATCGCGCCTCCCGCCATTACTGCAGCCACCAGCACGGCGCCGATGACCAATAACAGATTGCGGCTGCTCTCACGCTGTTGCGCGGGGGTGACGGTGAATCCGGGGTCAAAAGATTTCTGAGCCTTCGTGCCCTGGGTGGCGGAAATAAACGTGGGCGAATCGCCCGCCGCAACACGAGTCAACACATCGTGGAACTCGCCGGCGGACTGAAAACGCTGCGCCGGCTCCTTGGCAACGGCTTTCATGATCGCGTCGTTCAGAGATTTCGAAAGTGTAGGAACGATTTCAATTGGGGCGCGAGGAACTTCCTTCACTTGGGCCTGCATGATGGAGAAGTTGCTGGTGACGCTGAACATCCGCTTGCCGGTGACCATCTGATACAACGAGACGCCGACGGAATAGAGATCAGAACGCTCGTCGGTTGGCTGCGATTGCACCTGCTCGGGTGATGCGTAGTCGAGCGACCCGAGCGTGGTGCCGGTCATGGTGAGGCCGACCTCGTCGGCCGAACGAGCTAGGCCGAAGTCCATCAATTTCACGACACCTTTCGGGGTGAGCATCATATTGCCGGGCTTGATATCGCGATGAATTACGTGTTTGGCATGAGCATAACTCAGCGCCGTCAACACCTGCCCGGTATAGTTGAGAGCCTCGGCCGTGGAGAATGCCCCGCCCTGCAGTCGGTCGGCAAGGCAGACACCTTCCACGTATTCCATGATCATGACGAACTGGTCTCCGGCGGTAAATGCCGTGCGCAAGGAGGCGATGTTGGGATGGTCGAGTGCGGCGAGAGTTTTGATTTCACGCATGAAGCGAGCGACGAACTCACTGCGTTCCGCCAAGTCAGGCAGAAGCACCTTCATGGCCTCAACGCGATCGGAGAGCACGTTGCGCACGAGGTACACCTTGCCCATACCACCGTGACCTAGTTCACGAACAATTTCGTAGTCGCCGATGCGTTGAGGCGTGCTATCGCTCATGAGAAGACCTCCGGAAGATCGAAGAGGTGCATTGGGGAAACCGAGGTTGCATGGGAGGATACACCGAAACGGCCATGCAGCGCTGTGAAGAAAACCGAATCAGCCACGGATTTGCACGGAGCTCTACGGATCGGGATTGAGTCTCAAAGACAAGGCTGACTCCAATTGTGCTACGGCCTTTTCAGACTGCGATCAAAGAAGTCGGCGGTGGCACCGTAGGCCTTCAGCCAGGTCTTAAACATCAGGAAGCCGTGAATTTCGTCGGGGAAAACTATTACTTCGAAGGGCACACGGTTGTCGCGCAGGCGTTGCACCAGGTCGACTGTCTGGCTGAAGGGAACGTTGCGATCGTCGTCGCCTTGAATTAAGAGAACTGGTGACTTCCAGAGTTGGACTGAAGCGTTGGGTGACGATTGAAACGCCAGTTTTTCGGCTTCGGCGCGATCGGGCGCCATCGGCGTTTTGCCGTCCCACTGAGGCAGGAACACCGACCAATCGTGGACGCCATGGAAGTCGACGCCGGCGGCGAATAGGTCGGAGTCGCGGGCGAGTCCCATGGCGGTGAGGTATCCGCCATAAGAACCACCCCATAGTCCCAGTTTCTTTGGATCGACCGTGGGCAGCGTCTGCAGATACTTGGCCGCGGCTACGATGTCCTTATACTCGGCGCCACCACGCCAACTTGCATTCGGTGGTTCACGAAAAGCTCGACCGTACATGATGCCCAGACGATAGTTCACCGACAGAACCACGTATCCCTGGCTCGCCAGGTACTGATTCATGGCATAGGCATTGTGGTAGTAGTCCATGTAGTGGAAGCCGAGCATCATCTGGCGAATGGGGCCGCCGTGGCTGAAGACGAGTGCGGGGCCGGGCTGACTACGTCCGACAGGCACGAAGAGTTGGCCATGAATCTGGAGACCATCGCCGCTCGTGAAGACGACTTGTTTGGGGACGACCAGCCGCGCTGAAGGAAAGTCGGCGGGCAGCGCGGAAGCGGCCAGCATCTCGCGGCCCTGGGCGGTAATGCGATACGGCATGGCTGGAGAGGTAGCGGTTGAACCTAGACAAGCAACCTGGTTGCCCTGTCCGGTTTCAACGGGCGCCCACTCGAGAGTCTCGCCGTGGGTGATGGCTTGAGGCTTGCCGTCAGGCAGACTGACGCGCCAGAGATGACGCCGGTCGATATCGTCTTGGTTAGAGGAGTAAATGACTGACTTTTTATCGGCAGACAGAGTCACGTCTTCCACGTCGAAGTTCCCGGGCGTGAGCAATGCCGAAGTGCTTCCGGCCGTGGGAACTGAGTAGAGATGGTTCCAGCCGTCTTGCTCGGAGGCGAAGATCAGTCGGTCATCAGCGGGAAACGCAAAGGAGATGTCGGCAGTCAGTTCGGGAAATGAGTCCTCCAGTTTGGAGCCGCCCTGCCAGACCTGGCGACTGTTGCCCGTGGCAGCATCCGCCAGCCAGATCGACCAAGAGACCGGCTTGACCGGAATCAGCGGCTCTTTCTGCATAAGGCCCGGAATTCGCAAAAACGCGACGTGCGCTCCGTCAGGCGACCAGCGCGGTGAGCCGTCGCGATCAACACTGGGCGCGAGGTAGCGGACGGATTCGTAGCCGAAGTCGTAAATCGCGATAAAGCTGTGATCCCCGCGATCGTTGACGAAAGCGATGTGATGGCCGTCGGGCGACCATTGAGGATGGGCGCTACTGCCGGGAAGATCGGTTAGCTGGTGCGCGGGGGTCGCACCGGAGATGGGAGCGATCCAAAGTTGTTTACGCGCTGACCAGACAGCGAACTGCCCGTCGGGGGAAATCTTTACATCTTCGCATCCTTCTTCGCTACAGCCCAGTTCACCGAGAGCCCTCGGGGACTCGCCATCAACCTCCATGGCAAAGACCATCTGCTTCCGGGGTGAGACGTCATTAGTGGGAGCAGCGACGCGTCCGGCATCGTTAGCTTCGGTGCCGCGTACATAGAGGATGGTTCGTCCATCAGGCGTGAGACGGAGGCTGGCAATCGGGTCGCCGGTGTCTCCGGCGTAGTGGGTCACTTGGCGCGCGACAAATGCCGGGCCATCCGCGATCCAGACGTTGCGAATTCCCTTGGTGTTGAAGACCCAGGCGATTCGAGGCGCATGCGAAGCGGCAACCAATTCCGAAGGAAAGGGCGAACTCAACACCTGCTCTATGGTGAATGTGGCTGCGTGGGTGGTAACGGAGATCGAGACGAGCAGGATAACGGGCGCTATACGTCGGAGGAGGTTGGAGGTCATGGAGCGAAAGACTAACGTAGTGAAGTGTTGTCCGCAACGAGGGCCACCCGAAAACGAATTGGGAACCTTTTGCGCTCGACCGGCGTAAACCGTTTGGGTCGCAAAGAGAACCTGTATAGTGGCTGCGAGCTCAAACGAGGTGAAGGAATGATCGTGCGCGTTCGTGCGCTCTTAGGCGTGGTGTTGGTGGCCTTGTGCTTTACGGCAGTAGGGGTGGCACAAGCACCGCCCGCAACTCCTGACATAACGCAGGTTCCGACAGCGGCACAGCCTTCGGACCACTTCGACGTGAACGCCGCCACTGATGCGTACATGGAGCTGATGCCGGCCAGCGCCAAGGCGCGTTCCGACGCCTATTTCGAAGGTGGATATTGGCTGATCCTCTGGGACTTTCTTTATGGCGCAGTGATTTGCCTCTTGCTGTTGAACTTCCGCTGGTCGGCGGGAATGCGCGATTTGGCGGAAACCATGACGCGCAGACGGGGATTGCAAACGTTCCTCTATTGGGTGCTCTACCTGCTCCTTACGTTCGTACTGGGTTTTCCGCTGGCGGTGTATGAAGGGTTTATCCGGGAATGGAAATATGGCCTGGCGACGCAGACCTTTGGCGGATGGATGTGGGACGAGGTGAAAGGCCTGGGACTGAGCGTGCTGCTGGGCGGCATCGCTGTAGTGCTGCTGTTTTGGGTGGTCAGAAAGGTGCCCCGAACCTGGTGGATTTGGGGCTCGGTGGTCAGCGTTGTGCTAATGATCTTTGCCATCATGATCATACCCATCTTCATCGTCCCTACATTTAACAAGGTGACGCGCCTCGACGATCCTAGAGTGACGAAGCCGATCCTTGCAATGGCACGGGCCAACGGCATTCCAGCGCACGATGTTTGGACGATGGACGCGTCGAAGCAAACGACACGCATGAGTGCGAACGTGAGCGGCTTCGGCCAGACGATGCGGATCACGCTAAACGATAACCTGCTGCGGCGCGGCTCGCTGGAGGAGATCGAGTCGGTGATGGGTCACGAGATGGGACACTACGTGCTCAACCACATTTACAAAGACATTCTGTTCCTTGGCGTCGTTACGGTGCTGGCGTTCGCCTACCTGCGCTGGTCGCTGGACTGGAGCCTGAGACGGTGGGGTACGAAGTGGGGGATTCGTGACGTCGGGGACCCGGCAGTCTTGCCCTTGGTCGTACTGCTGGCGTCGATCTTCTTCTTCGTCCTGACGCCGATCATGAATACGCACACCCGCACGGAGGAAGCAGAGGCAGACATTTTTGGTATCAACGCCAGCCGGCAGCCCGACGGCTTCGCGCAAGCCGCCATTCACCTGGGGGAATATCGCAAGATGAAGCCAGGTCCGGTGGAGGAATGGATTTTCTTCGACCATCCTAGCGGCTATCACCGCATTCATGCAGCAATGCAATGGAAGGCGGAGAACCCCCAGTTCTTCAAGACAGAATGATGCCCATCGCGACCAAAGGCAGAAGCCGCCACGGATTTGCACGGGACAGACACGACAGCATCAGGCAGATAGAAAAGTGCAGGCTGGTGTCGTGTCTTGGAAATACGTGAGCAAAGGCGGGCGATCTTCTGGGGAATGGAATCGGCTGTAGCTGTCCAGATAAAAGCTCGCTGTCTGCGGTGGTAGTGCTGCACGAAGTCGGATCTTGCTCATCGGCAATGCTGCGTGGTCGCCCCGCCGCAACTCATCGTACACCCGCCACCCGCTGTTCGAGAAAACGTTGTCGCCACTTGCCCACCGTGGCCTTGGCCCAGCCTAAACGCTCCGCAATCTCGGTATTGCTCCGGCCTTGGGCCGACCACAACACGACTTTCGCGCGGCAGACAAGCGCATGCGGCAGGGTAGCCGAAGCCGCGAGACTCTTCAGTTGTATGCCTTCATCCACGGTCAGTTGACGGGTAGGTTCGGGAGTCCGGTGAGCATGGTGGCGCTTACCGCTACCTCTGCAATATTGTCAGTTATTTATGGGACAGCACACTGGATCCATGTCGCCAAGGCAGCCGGATGGGGTAGTTTGCCCCATTTATTTCACTGGTCGCAAAAGGACGAGGCTTCCATAGATCGGACTATGCGAAGCCGCTTATGATTCAGCCTGCTTGAGTTTTAGGCTCGCTTTGTTCTCTTCGAGGAACTCGCGCAGCTGGTCGGCGTGGTCAAGCAGGCGAATCCACTGCTCGTAGTAAAGAGTTACCGGGAAGCGCCCGAGCCCATAAACGCTGACTCCACCCTTCTCACTGACTTTGAAGTCGATGGAGCGGCGGTCGCGCGTCTTGACCTTCTCCTGTAGCGCGGCCAATTGCGCTTTCAGTTCTTCGTAAGATGGTTCAGACATGTAATTTCCTCGCAATGAAGTTTAATCCCAGGCTATGATATGCCGCCCACCGGATAGACCTCCGCAATCGCACAATCGCCCACAATTCACACCAAGATGGTTTCGATTCCGGCTTTCCTCAAGGCCCGCAGGTCCTGGCGGGGGATCTGCTTGTCTGTAATCACCCCGTGAATGTTTGAGAGCGGCACGATGGATGAAAGGCTGGAGCGGCCAAATTTACTGGAGTCGCACACAGCAATGACCCGTGCGGCGATCTGCACCATCAGCCGGTTCAGTTGCGCTTCGAGGAGATTCGGCGTCGAAACACCAGTTTGGGTATCGAAACCGTCCACTCCAAGAAACAAAATGTTAGCCTGCAGGCGGCGCAGGCTCTCTTCCGCAATCGGTCCGACCAGCGAGTAGGAGTTCGCACGCAGCATCCCCCCGGTAAGGATGACGTCGATGTTTGTGCCGGAGAGTTCGCTCGCGATGTTGAGGGCGTTAGTGATGACCGTGAGGTGCTGGAAATCGCGCAGCGCTCGCGCAACCGCGGTGGTAGTGCTGCCGGAGTCGAGTACCACGGACTGGCCTTCGCGGACCATTTTGCAGGCTGCCGCAGCAATGCGCTGCTTCTCGCGCGGATGCTGCATCTCGCGTTCGGTGAGGTTCCGGTCGGACTCGGTGCCGACGCGGATGGGAAGAGCGCCTCCGTGCGTCCGATAGATGAGTCCGCGGTTGTGAAGGAGTTCGAGATCGCGGCGGATGGTGATTTCGGAACTCGTGTATTTGAGCGCGAGGTCGCGAACCAACGCCCGGCCGTTGTGGTTTACAAAGTCAACAATGGCGCGACGGCGTTCTTCGTTAAGGACCAAACTGCGCTTGTTAGCCATGGTCGCATACGATCATATTCGAACAAAAAAGTAAGGGCAACTACCGACTCGGAGCAGGTCGGAGAAGGCAAACGCGACCACGAGATCTGGACGTATCCAACTGTTCAGAAAAACGAACCCACCGCCGCCTTTGCGGAGAGATTTCAGTCTACCGTAACGGACTTAACCAGGTTGCGGGGACGGTCGACGTTAAGACCGTTGCGCACCGCGACGTGATAGGCGAGAAGCTGTAGCGGCACGATTTCCATGATAGGCAACAGGAGCTCGTCGAGCTGCGGGATCGTGAACGTTGGTACTCCCATCGCCCGCACCACATCGTCGCCCTCTGAGGCAAGCAATATCTGGCGCTTCGAGATCTGACGGATTTCCTCGATGAGCGCGATGGACTTCTCATAGCGGACGACCGACTCGGGATCATGACGGTCGCAGGTGACGATGGCGACCACGGGCAGCGTTTCCGTAATGAGCGCCGTAGGGCCGTGACGAAATTCACCGGTCGGATAGCCTTCGGCATGAACGTAGGCGATCTCCTTCAGCTTGAGCGCGCCTTCGAGTGCGATCGGGTAGTGGACGCCGCGTCCCAGGAAGACGAATGTTTCGTCTTTGTAGAAATCCGCGGAAATTGCCTCTGCTTCCGCGTTAAACCTGTCGAGCGAGCACTCAATGAGTCGGGGAAGTTCGGAGAGCGCCTGCACCCGGCTTTTGACTTCAGCCACGTCGAGGGTTTGTCTCTGCGACGCCAGGAAAAGGGCGAGCATGTACAACGCCGTGAGTTGTGTGGTGAAGCTCTTGGTCGCCGGAATGGCAACTTCTTTGCCCGCGCGCGTGTAGAAGGCAGCATCGGCCTCGTGCGAGATGGTGGAGTCAACCACATTAGAAATCGATAGCGTCTTCATGCCGTTATCTCGGGCGATGCGCTGCGCGGCGGTGGTGTCGGCGGTCTCTCCCGATTGCGTAATGGCAATGACCAGTGATCCTTTGCCATTGGTGGGCTTGCGATAGCCGTATTCGCTCGCGTGCTCCACTTCGACCGGAATTCCCACGAGTTCCTCGATCATGAGTTTCCCGCACAGCCCGGAGTGGCGACTGGCCCCGCTGGCCACGATGGTGACGCGGCGCAGAGCGGCAAGCTCGGTGGAGGTCCAGGGAAAACGGTCGGGACCGACCAGTCCCGTAGTAGCATCGATGTGCTGGGAGATGGTCTGGCGGATCGCTTCAGGTTGCTCGTAAACTTCCTTGAGCATCTGGAAAGGAAAGGTCTGGGCCTTGCCCGGCTGCGACATGGAGGATACATTCATAGAACTATTATAACACAATCGGTCATAAACAATCACATGCTCGAACATAAACGAACATTTGCCAGGGCCCGCGAGACCCCCGTCACAAGGTGCAGTGTAAATTTCTAGTAATGATCATACGAGCGACTGTCCTGTTTCTGCTTATGCCAATATTGCCCTCTGCGGCCTCCCAGACCAATAGAAATAAAGTGTCCACCATCAATGTGACGCCTTTACCAGCTTCGGCGAGAGTATCGCCCGGTACCCTGACGCTCGATGCGTCGTTCACCGTCGGGACGGATGGCTACAGTGATGCCCGGCTGCAGCAGGCAATCGTGCGCATGGAACAGCGACTGAGACGCCGCACAGGGCTGGTGCTGCCACTGGGCGTCGCGACGAGCGGCTCAACGACGACGCTGAGAATTGGGGTTAAAGAAGCGGCCGCGACTTATCCCAAGTTCGGCGAGGACGAATCGTACGCGCTGGTCATCGACGGCGCCGGCGCGACATTGCAGGCCAACACCACGGTTGGCGCCATGCGTGGCATGGAAACATTGTCACAACTCGTAGCCGGTGATGCGGACGGTTACTACTTGCCTCTTGTAAATATCCAGGACAAGCCGCGCTTCTTGTGGCGTGGGCTGATGATCGACGTAGGCCGGCACTTCGAGCCGGTAGATGTCATCAAGCGGAACATCGACGCGATGGCGATGGTAAAGATGAACGTCTTCCATTGGCACCTGAGCGAAGACCAGGGCTTCCGCATCGAGAGCAAGAAGTATCCCAAGCTGCAGGGAATGGGATCCGCCGGCTTCTACTACACACAGGAGCAGGTCCGTGACGTGATTGAATACGCCGCCGATCGCGGGGTACGGGTTGTTCCCGAGTTCGACATGCCTGGACACACAGGTTCATGGATGGTGGGTTACCCCGAACTGGCGAGCGCGCCTGGGCCGTACGAACCGGAAGCGCGCTGGGGGGTGTTCGATCCCACGATGGATCCCACGCGTGAGGAAACCTACGAGTTCCTGGATGGCTTTATCGGCGAGATGACGGCGCTGTTTCCGGATGAGTACTTTCACATTGGCGGCGACGAGAATAACGGCAAACAGTGGAAGGATAATCCGCAGATCCAGGAGTTCATGAAAGCACACGGCTACCACAATACGGCGGAGCTGCAGGCATACTTCAACCAGCGCGTGCTGAAGATCGTGCAGAAGTACGGCAAGAAAATGGTCGGCTGGGATGAAATTCTGACGCCGGACCTTCCCAAGGAAACGGTCGTGCAGTCATGGCGGGGATACAAATCGCTCGATCAGTCGGCGCGCGAGGGATACAACGCAATCTGGTCGGCAAGTTATTACCTCGATCATATGGGGCCCGCTGAATATCATTACCTGTCGGACCCCCTGCCTGCAGACTCAAAACTGACGAAGGAACAGGCATCCCACATTGTGGGCGGCGAAGCCTGCATGTGGGGCGAGTTCGTGTGGCAGGAGAACATCGATAGCCGCATCTGGCCGCGCTCGGCGGCGGTAGCAGAACGCTTCTGGTCACCACGCGACGTCAATAACGTTGCGGACATGTACCGGCGATTGGACATCGTCAGTGTCTGGCTGGAACAGGACGGGTTACAACACCTGTCAAGCACGAACCGGATGCTGCGGCAAATATCCGGCACAGCTGAGCTGGGACCGCTTGCCGTGCTGGGAAAGATCTCATCTCCCGAGGGCGTGGGAACCCGCGAGCAGATGAACCATCACGGAACACCGAGCACACAGCTCATTCCACTGGTGAAATTGGTGGACTCGGTGGTTCCGGATCCTCCTTACCGGCGGCAGTTCGCGGCGCTGGTGGACGAGTTGCTGAGTGATGCTCCAAAGTTCGGAACGGGATCCGACGAGCTCACGAAAACGTTTCAGCAGTGGCGTGACATGGGTCCGGAATTTGGTGCCCTATCAGCCAAAGCACCGATACTGCTGAATGCCGCCGGTCGCGTGCTGCAATTGGAAAAAATGGGAAGCGCAGGCCTGGAGGCCCTGAATTATCTGCGAACAGGAACAACAGCGTCAGGCGGCTGGAAAGAGGCGCAGTTGGCACTGATTAAAGAGGCGGAGACTCCGGACTTGTCCTTGTTGAAGCTGCCGTGGATGGGATCGTATCGAGCATTGATCTTGGCGGCGACCGAAGTGGGCGGGTTGAAGAAGATGGACCGCAAAGCATGGAAGGAGAAAATGCTGAGCGAAGCGGCGAAGCAGGAGCCCGTTACGAAATACACCTGGTAGCCCCTAACCTGAGTGAGTAGCTTCTACAGGAACCCACAGGGGCAAATGCATGTCCTCGACCAGGGTGCCCAACCTACGGCGCAACATCACTCGGGATGTCAAGTAGACCGATTGGCGACACCTGTTATTCGATCCCGAGTTGTTTGCGGGCATCCGGCGTTAGACGTTCGGGGGTCCACTGCGGATACCAGACCAGTTCGATCCGGGCGTCATTAACGCCGGGCAAACGCAGAAGCCGCTGTTTGACCTGGTCGGTTATATAGCCGGACGACGGGCAACCGGGAGCGGTCAGTGTCATTTCGATTTCTACATCTTCTGCCTGAGCATCGGCGACCGGGGCAGGCTTGACCCGTACCTCATAAATGAGTCCGAGATCGACGATATTCACGGGAATCTCGGGGTCGTAGCATTCTTTAAGCGCCGTTAAGACTTCATCCTGAGTAATAGCCATTGATCCTCACTGCCAATAATTGTAGCGGTCAAGAACCCCTGTGCGAACTGGATCGTTCCTATTTTTCCAGGTCGTTGATTTTTGCGTTGGCATCGGTTGAAAGAACCAGAAACTTGCCTACGTTCACGCTGCTACTGGTACTGGTAACCACGTAGGCGATACCAACGGTGTTGGTTCCCAGCATGAGTGGCGCTCGCCCGGTGCCATCGACGCTATATGTGAGTGCTTGGGTGAGCCCTTGCGCCGGGCCCCCCGGTCCGCTGATGTCGAAGAACAGTGAGAGATTGCCGGCTCCATCGGCGGTTGCAGAGTCGGCTTCAACGGTGATGCTAGGCGATACCACTTGCAGGGTAGCGCCCTGATACGAACCGCTGATACCGTCGTTCGTCGGCATTGAGGCAACTTGAGGCAAGAGGGTTCCGGAGGTCACGGCCGCGTCGCCCTCCAGTGTGAAAGCGATGTTGGCGGACAAATAGAACACCACGGAATGGCTGCCGAAGCCGGTTAAAGCGGTACGTCCGTTGGAGGCAATCGTGTAGGCACCGGTGTACTTGTTAGCCGCGAGAGTGCCCCCGGTGTTTTCATCGGTCGAGGCCGTGATATTTCCGGCGCCATCGAACGTGACCACGCCCAGCAGTCCAAAGGGTGCAGTAGCGCTATTGACTGCACTTCCGCCCTGCAGCGCCGCGACAGTCGGACCATTGAGCGCCGCCGCAGTGTAGTTGTTCAGCGGCCGCACAGCGAGGCTGAACAGGGTCAAGGGCGCAGTGCTAGCCAACGAATCGATGCCCAGCATGATCAACTCATTCGTCGAAATGGGATAGAAGCTGTAGTGCGTCGTGACCGCGTTAACGTCGGTAAGGGTCGCAGTCCCTCGCCCTGTGACAGGATCGATGCCGGTGAAGGCCCCCGTAAACGGTTGGCTGGCGGCAACCGTGCCGCTGTCGTTGGTGTCTTCCATGCCATTCGACCAGGCACCGGTATTGGCTGATTGAAATGTGCCCACCGAAGCGTAGCGGTTGAGGGCAGCATCGGCACCGTTGGCGCCGAAGGACCAGAAGTTAGTGAGCGAGCCGATTGTGATCGGACTGGCCGTCGAAACCAGGCGAATGACACCCGTCCCTTGATTGCCAGCCGTCCCGTTCTGGATGAAACGGATCAGTCCCACCGCCGGGGCCGCGATCTGGTATGTAAACGTGCCAAGTGCGGGTATGGCCAACGTCATTGGTCCTGTATTGGTGGAGTCGATCGAATAGGTCCCGGCAAAAGACAGGCTGGTTTGCACACCGGTGGAGCTGTTGGAATCCATGAGGCCGTTGGTAATGTTGCCTTGACCATCAGCGGCAAAGCTGCCGGCTTGAAACACGGGATTGCCATTCTGATATCCCGAGAACGAAAAGATGTACGTCCCGTTGAGTCTCGAGACGGGGGGGTTAATGGTGATGCTCAAGTTCGCGGACGCGGTTGCGGCAGGCGACCCCGAATCACTGACTTGGACCGTAAACGTCGAAGTTCCCTGGGCAGTGGGAGTGCCGGTGATCGATCCCGAAGCCGCAAGGCTCAGCCCGGAAGGCAAAGAGCCAGATGTGATAGTCCAGGTGTAAGGAGGAACACCACCAGCCGCTACCAGCGATGCGGAATAAGGTACATTGATCGATCCCGCAGCGAGTGATGTGGTGGTGATCGAGAGTGGCGGGTTAACGCTAATCGATTTCGTGGCGGTGTCAACAGCCTTGGTCGGAGTCTGAGAATCCGTGACCTGGACCTTGAAAGTCGTGGTGCCCAGGGCGCTCGGTGTCCCGCTGATAACACCGGTAGCGCTGATGGTGAGCCCGGTAGGCAGGGTTCCGGAGGCGAGGGCCCAAGTGAACGGACCCATTCCCCCAACCGACGTCAGAGTTGCGGAATAAGGGACATTGATAAGTGCTGCGGGCAATGCCGCCGGGCTAATGATGAGAGGACCGACCGGAATCGGCGGACTTCCGCTACTGCAGGAGAGGGAGAAACCGCAAAACCAGAGACAAACGACAAGAAGAGGAACAACTCTTTTGGACGCCCTCATCAATACCCTCGTGGCCGAATACGTAACCTTGGAACAACAGCGCTACCGCCGCACGGTTACAAAATGACAAACAGCTAAAAGTACCCTGCGATGCGTGCGGCGAGCAAGGCAATCCCATCGCGCCCAACACTATGGTAACCGCTGTGTTGAAAGCGTGCTGGATCGAAAATCCAGCAGGCGAGAATTTGTCCTGGCTGGAATCCAAAATTGGAAGAAGGCAATGTGTTCTTATCGCCGTCGTAACCCGCGCGGCGGCATCTTATACCGCATGAACCAGAACGGCGGAGGACAAACAGCGATGAGTTGGCGGCGCGGACTTGCAGGCCTGCTATGGGTGTTAGTGCTGGGCAGCGTGGTCATGTCCCTGATGGCGCAAGCCACAAATAACACCCAGGAGCAGCGCAAGACCAGCACTCCTTATACCGGCGACTTGTCGATTTTCGAATACCCGGACCGTGACAAGAAGCTCCACATCAACCAGGTAATGGACCTGCTGGGAATATCTCCCGGAAAAACTGTGGCCGACATCGGCGCAGGGTCAGGATGGTTTACGGTACGCGCGGCTCGGCAAGTTACGCCAACCGGCAAGGTGTACGCGGTGGATATTAACCCGGAAGCGATTCGCTATGTGCAGGAGCGGGCCAAGAAAGAAGGTCTGTCGAACATCACGACGATCGTGGGTGCGGCTGACAATCCCCGACTGCCGCCGAACAGTGTCGACGCGGTGTTGCTGCTGAAGACGTATCACGAGGTCTCGCAACCGGTGGAGCTGATGCAGAACTTGCGAGGAGCGCTGCGGGCAGGGGCTCGAGTCGGCATCATCGACCGCAACGGCAATGGCGAGAACCATGGCGTGCAGAAGAAAATCGTGATCCGGGAGGCTGAGTCGGCTGGTTATCGTTTGGTGGGAGAATACGACGACCTCGTAAAGGACGACCGTATGGACTACTTCCTGATCTTCGTGACGAAATAATTCCCGCTCGACAGCTTAAAGAAAGCATAGGCATGCGTCGATTTCAAGTATCTATGGCGCAGAAGAAGAGCCTTCTGTCTCCGGTGTGAACCCCACCCGCCCGACCCTAATCAATTTGGACCAGTCGGGACTGTTGTCGGCGGCACGGGCGGCCGCATTTATGTGCGCCTGTGCCTTGAGAGCGCGCAGCGACAGCCCGCCGGTGACGAAACGGCCGTGCTCGTACAACATCTCATCCATCTTGCCGTTCAGGAGAACACGCCAGTCCCACACTGTGCTTCTACCCTGTGCCTGGGACGCGGACACGTCGATGTTGGTGGTGCAGTTGTTGGTCACAGCGTTGTACCACTCGGGCTGGGCGTGCAGTTCGTTAACGCGCTGCAGGTAGTCGAGGAAGATCTTCTGCACCAGTGGCGGCTTCACTGTGGTACGAAAAATGTAGACTTCTTCGTCCTTGCGGAAGTTGGTCCGCAGGCGGACCACGTCGCGCTCGTCGCTGACGATGTAGATGAGTGCGTACTGGCGATAAAAACCGCGGATGGCAGAGTAGCTCTGGCCGACCTCATCACGCGTTTCGATCGACATTGGAACGTGCCCTTGCTCACCGAAATCGAAGCTGACGATAGGGTGGGCAATCAGCGTTGGTCCCCACCAGGTAATGAAGATGTCTGCGCCGCGTAGGTTCGACAGGTTGTAGGTGCGCGTCTCCCAGTTGCAGGTGTAGTCCTTCTCGGTGCGATAGTCGCAGTTGCGAACATCGTGGATAGTTACCAGGTCTCCATTGATCTCGGCCGAGGGCATATTTGCGTCGTCCGGTTGCCAGTTCCGGTTGTCTGAAGGCTTGAGCGTGAACCACCATAAGGCGATAAGAATGAATCCAACGAACGCGACGACAAGCCCAAAATAATTCTGCCGGAAGAGGACCAGCGCTCCGAGTACCACAACGAGGTACAGGATTGCCGCCGGCGTGCGGAGCGCTGGGAATGACGAATCGAACAACAGTGCCCCGGCAGCCCAAAGGGTCAGCAGAATAGCGGCGATGAATGCGAAGGCGAGCACAATGCGACGAAGCCAGAGCAACAGGCAGTCCTTTCCGGGGCAGGCGAAATTATGGTGTAAGGGCTATTAGAACAGAGGCTTGACCGAAAGCGAAGGGGTCACAGTAACTGGCGCGACAGGAGAGGTTCGAACTCCGGACCTGTTGCTCCGGAGGACTGGTTGCACGACAAACCAATAATCTAGCGGCACCTCACGAAACGCTACTACGCAGTATTTGTAGTTTCTGAGCAGATTTTAACGAGGTGTGCATCGCGTGGTGACAGGTGGTAGGGCCAGGGCAGGCACAAAATGGCCCGGTTTTCGGTGCTGACTCCCCACCGAAAACACTGAGGAAAACACCGACATGGGTGAGAGGTCGGCTGGGGAGAAGGCGTCTATCAGGACGAAGGCGTTGTCAAGGACAGAAGTATCCTGAGCACCAACCGTTCCATCATCCATCTATGCGGCCTTAACCTCGATCATGATGTTGCTTGCGAACAACCAGCCGCCGGACCGGTGCGGAATTGGAAAACGGCTTTGTTTTCCAAGGCCGATAAAACCGGTCGGCCTCACGATTGCCGTTCTCCAACTTCTGCTCCCGGATCTCTCCGGTCGCACAATCAAACCGCTACTTGTCGCCAACTGTCGGAGCGGTTGCGGCGGACGCGGCACTTCATCGGCCGCACCCTGGGTTTGAGCGATGCCTGCTTAGGGTCGCGCAATCCGTGCTCTCGCTGCTTCCTGGCGAACGCCATCGCGAAACGTTGGTAACGCCCGAGCAGGAAGCCATCGCATTCAGAAAGGCATCCTCGGAAAGGTGACATAGCGGCTGGAAATCGCGATGGAACAGCGATGTTACGTTCAGCCCAGCAATGACAACAAGGAAGAACTCACACTGCGACGGCCACAGCGGTGATGGAGACGAAAGATAGCTAGTTAAAGGGTTACACGTCAGACAAAAAGTCCTCCCACGGGCTACTAGTCAAGCCTATCCGAACGAAATCGAGACAATCTTCTTCTCGTCGTCAAGCGCGACTGCGAACTTGAGCTGGCTGCCCGGCCCGAATTCGATTATGTAGTCGTACCAGCGCAGACCGGTGCCCGGGTGAGAACCTTTATAGATGAAATGGCTAGGAGTGCCGAAGGGCGAGAACTGCTTCGCCAGACGCTCGGCCAGGCCGTTCTTCATCTTCGCATCGAGCTTGGCGCCGAGCAGCGAAGACCCCTTCGTGCCGGTTTGTATTTGCCCGAACAGCGACCTTGCCCTGGCCGTCACGTCGGCATCTTCGCCGGGCGCAGGCCTGTCCGCAGCCGCCGCGATGTCTGGGAACAGATCGTCAAACACGGCGGTCGTGATCATTTCCCCAGGCTCCGGGTTGGCATTGTGGTTGGTGAAGGCGATGATGCGCACGTTCTGCTTGGGAAAGAACTCATTCGCTGCCGTGAATCCGAATGAGCCACCGGTGTGACCGATACGGGGCTGATCTTGTACCGAATCGACGAACAGCCCGAGTCCATAGTCGCTCTCGCCGTCCCCGATATTGGCGGGCGTAGTCATCGCTGAATAGCTCGCGGAGCTGACGATTTTTGCATGGGTCAGCGCTCGATTCCACGTTTCAAGATCGTCGAGCGTGGAGACGAGATCTCCGGCCGACCAGCCCCAGGTTTCGTGAATTGGCTGCGCCCGTTCGAGCTTGCCGTTCGCATGTCGGTAGCCTACGGCCATGTTCGAGAGGTGCGGCTCGTCGGCAACCGTATAGGTCTGCGTCATGCCCGCGCGCTCAAGCAGGTGCTCACGCACGTAGTCGCGATAGGGTTGCCGAGATACGATTTCGATGACACGCCCGAGTAGGATGTAGCCCGTGTTGTTGTAGACCATCTTAGTGCCGGGCGTGAAGTCGAGTGGCTTGCCCGCAACCCGCGCCATCAACTGCGGGAACGCGGCCGGCTTCGTTGCGGCGCTCTCGATGTCCGGCCCGTCGAGGTATTCGGGCAGTCCGCTCGTGTGGGAGAGCAATTGCCGCAGTGTGACTTCGCCGGCGTGCGGGGCGTCCGGCAGATACTTTGCGAGCTTGTCGTCGATGTCGAGCTTGCCAGCTTCCTGCAACTGCAGGATCGCCGCGGCAGTGAACTGTTTCGTTATCGAGCCGATTTCGTAGTGCGTGTCGATCGTGGCGGCGATCTGCCGCGCTAGGTCGCGCAACCCATACGCCTTTCGATAGACGATCCGTCCGTCTTCGACGATCCCGATCACCGCGCTGGGTGTCCCTGTGAGACGTAGGATGGTCTGCACGTCCGTATCGATCCGATGGATTATGGAAGGATCGAGCGGTTTCGTTGCAACCGCGGACGGGGCGACATACAGTAAGGCGGCAAGAAAGATGGAGAGCAACACTTACCGACTCCTGGCCGTGGGTATCGATTTAGAATGCAATGACCCTACCTCCCGCAAACCGCAGCGAGATTTGAGTGGTCCACGGGTCCATTGTAAGTCGCTTCATGCGTTCAGAATGGATGTTCCGGGCCGTACCGGTTTTGACATTTTGCGCGAAGCTCTTCGCAGCCTGCTCATGAAACTTGTGCGTGTTTCTCCGGCCGGCTCATAGAGCAGAGCCTGCGTTTCGGTCACAGGAGCGCAGAGTCTTGCGACATTCTTCCCGAGGTACTGGATATTCGGAGTGCGCCGGGGCTAAACCGGCATGTTGTAGGGGATGCAAAAGCCCTAGGCTGATGTCTGGGCGCAGGAAATTGGCTAACGGCTACGTAATCGTCGTCCGCATGCCGACGATCCTGTATGCGATTGGCGAAGGTGGGCACAAAATTGGGCACAGTGCCGTGGGGTGAACCCCTTCCTTGAGACAATTCTCGATTGGCAAGCTTGCGGTTGGTCGAAATGAAGGAACTTGGAGTGAAGCAGGAACAGCTGGAACTTATGGGAGAAAAATGATGAGCGACCCGAGGCTTACTGGCGCGCCCGGAGAGATTCGAACTCCCGACCTATTGCTCCGGAGGCAATCGCTCTATCCAGCTGAGCTACGGGCGCGTCTTCAAAAATTATACACGCCGGATGTGGCGTCCTTCGCTGGAACGGACTCCCGTCGACGCATCGTCAACCCTCATGGAGAGTAGCTGTGGTTCATTCCGCATGGTCAGTCCAGACTATGATTTCTTCGAAACTACCTGGCCAGTGACCTGTTCTCGCGTCATCTCCGCAATGACTTCCTTCGGATTGTGCAGCGCCTGTTCCGGCCCCATCCGCGCAAACACGTCAAGGGATCGGGCAATCAATCCCGTCCAACCAGTCTGATGGCTGGCTCCCAGTCCGGCTCCATTGTCTCCGTGAAAGTACTCATAGAATAGGATGTAGTCGCGCCAGTGCGGATTGTCCTGGAAATTCTTGGTTCCTCCGAATACCGGCCTGCGACCGGTCGAATCACGCAAGAACATGCTCGACAGTCGACGGGCAATCTCTTTCGCCACCTCAAACAGCGTCATGTAATTTCCTGAGCCGGTCGGACATTCGACTTTGAAGTCCGGTCCATAGAACGGATACATCTGCAACAGGCCGCGAATGATCAACCCATTGACGGGCATCCAAATTGGACCACGCCAGTTGGAGTTGCATACATCTTTTGGACGTCAACGATCGTATGGGGCCCGTGCTCCGCGGCGACAAGGGCTTGTGTACCCGATTTGCCCCAGCGGCTTCCGATAGAATGGGTGCGATTGCGAGGTTCGAGCTAAGCGACTGACGTCCACAAGCATGCCGTCGTCCGCCCGCTCGGTCAACACTTAGGAATAATGTGAGGCGCACCATGCGGAACTGGAAAAAGATAATGGTGTTTGGAGCGATCGGCGCGGGAGCTGCACTGATTGTGACCGGACGGCGCCCAGCGGGCATGGCGCTCGCGGTCGGAGGCCTGGCGGTACTAGCGAGCGAGTACCCGGAAAAGTTCGAAGGGTTGCTGGAGGATGCCCCTGACTATCTGCGTAAAGGAGTGGAAATCCTTACGACCCTCAAGACCGTCGGCGAACGACTCGTTGCTGAGGCCGAGAATCGTGGCATCGAGGCGGCCGGTTAGCAGAGGGGTGCGCGGCGCGCACCCCTGTACCATTTCCGCTCAGGCGGCTTCGGGCTACTTTCCTGACTGGAAGCGGTTGTTGACTTCCGGCCAGTTGACGACGTTCCACCATTCCTTCAGATAGTCCGCGCGGCGATTCTGATACTTCAAGTAGTACGCGTGCTCCCAAACGTCATTTCCCATCACGGGATAGAACCCCTGGGTAACCGGGCTGTCCTGGTTGGGCGTACTCATAATCTGCAATTTACCGCCGGAGTCGCGCACCAGCCAGGCCCATCCGCTACCAAACTGTTTGAGGCCAGCGTCGTTGAATTTTTCCTTGAAGCTTGCAAAGTCGCCGAAGGTGCTCTTGATCGCATCGGCGACGGCTCCGCTGGGTTCGCCACCGGCATTCGGCCCCATGATGGTCCAGAACATCGAGTGGTTAATGTGGCCTCCGCCGTTGTTGCGGACAGCGGTTCGAACCGCCTCGGGCACATTCTCCAAACCCTTGATGAGGTCCTCAAGGCTGAGGCCCTTGAGCTCAGGGGCCTTCTCGATGGCGGCGTTCAGATTAGTCACGTAAGCCTGATGATGTTTGTCGTGATGCAGATGCATGGTCTGCGTGTCGATGTAGGGTTCCAGGGCAGAGTAGTCGTACGGCAGCGGTGGAACTTCGTGTGCCATTCTTATTCTTTCCTCCGAAGGTCTGTGATGCCAGGGAAACTGAGGTGGATGCAAAAGGCAAACCGGCCTGTGGCACCGAACACAGCATTATAGCCGTTGCTGTTGAGCACCCACGATCAGCGAAACTTTTGGGCCTCAGCGCGTTCCGGGGGAGTCATCTGGTTCCAGAGTTGCTGCCGATTTTCCTTGGCCCATTCGCTGCCAGGGTCGGCGGCGAGAGCGGACGACATCAGCTCGTAAGCTCTGACGCGATCGCGCGCAACGCACGTCCCGTTGGCATAGAGTGCCGCCAGGCGATTGCGCGCCGGAGCATTCTCCTTGGTAGCGGCCGAGCGCAACAGCACCAGTGCCTGCTCGCAACTCCTCGGCACTCCCTGCCCCTTGATGTACATGTCGGCAAGACGCACTGGCGCCACGGGATTGCCCCGCGAGGTCGCCTTCCAGAGCCACGCTGCGGCGGCGGCGGAATCCCTGGCGTCCATCGCCTTGGCCAACTCCTGCTGACCGGGCTGCGGCCTAGAGGACGAAGCAGGAGGAGGGGCTTCGATTGGTTTCGTCGGCTCGGCTTTCGTGGTGTCGACCGGCTTCGACGCAGCTGCGTTCGCGTCCGGCGAAGACGTCACGGGCGCGGTTGCGGCCGACTGATTGGACTGCGGCTCAACCGTTGTCGGGGCAGGGGTGCTAGACGCGGAATCGGACTTTCCCGAATTCTCAGGCGAAGGATTGGTCGCCCTAGCTGTCTGGTCAGCCGGCGGCGACGCTGGTGGTGGTTCAACTGACCTTTGCTCCGTCGAAGCGGGAGATGGCGATTGTGCGGGAGTCGCAGAGTGAGCGGTCCATTCCGCAACCCGCTGACGGAGTTGAACGTACGCAGCAGTCGCAGCTTCCTTCATCTGGGAAAGCCGGGGTCCGAGCTTTGCGTACTCGGTACGTGCTATTTCCAGTGGAGCGCGAAAAGCATGCGTGGTTTGCGCGCGTCCCCCCAGATACCCAAGCCCTCCGAAAATAACCAGCAACCCTGCCAGCAACGACCAGAGCCCCCAATGACGACGGGGCGGCGCTACGCTTTCGTCGAGCAGTGGAGGAGACGGCGCCGGAGCATCCAACCCGAGAAATGAAGAGGAACTTGGCGTCGCCGCAGGGTGAGGCTCACTGGCGACGTGCACGTCGCTAATGTCGAGGAAACGAGAGCGATCGGCTGCGTCCCCGGGCAAGTGATGCTCGTCAACCGGGGAGTGCGACACCTCTCGCTGCGGGGGAAGCTCGTCGCCGTCGAACGAGGGATGATGGAACTTAGCCGGCGCTTCCTGATCAATCACCGGAACTTCGCTGCGCATGGTCAGTTCGTCGGCAGTCTCTTCGGGAGGTGTGTAACGGAAATTCGCGACGAACTCCTTCAATTCCTGGTCTTCGCCAGCGGACTGTTCTGTCGGCGCCTCGAACGGACTTATGCCCGGCACTCCGGCAGCTTCGGTCACCTCTCTAAAGGTCGGCATGCCCGCGGATGCCGGAGGCGGGGTGAAAACTTCCGGTATAGGGGGTTTTACGACCGCCAGCCTTCGGCGGACTTCGCTCGCCTCCGCTCGCACTTTAACCCCAGGTGCAGGAGGCGCCGGCTTGGGAACAAGAAAAGGCTCGGGCCCGCGAACGGACGGCTCGTGTGTGGCAGCCGAAGTTTGCCCGAGGGCCGCCGAAACTGTTTGGGGCTCGGACCGTGGCGAGGCTTCCACGACCGCGGAACTCTCCATCGGCAGGTGGCTCAAGCTAGTCTCAACTGCATTCGCCGCCCTCGCCGACGGTGCCTGGGACCTGTGCACCAGCTCCGGAGTCGGTTCAACATCGGAGCTTGGGACAAGCTCGGCTGCCCCGAACCTGGGCCCTTCAACCGGTTCTCCGAAATCTGGTTTAGAAAAGGTTGACGCTTCGGACGGCGCGCCGGACTGCACGATCAGCGGTGCTTCGGCTGCTTCAACTGAAACGATGGCGGCGGGCACCGTGGAATCGGCGGTTTCGCTTGACTGATCGTACAGGGCAGCTACTTCTTCTGAGTTGTCAGAGTCCGAGTAGGCCTCCGGTTGCGGCTGATCAGGTTCCAACGGGGTTTCGGCAACCCCGGTGGACAGCGGGGCAATCTCCAGCCGCGTACTAGAAAAGCTTAAGGTGCTTTGCGCGTCGGGAACGGTCAGCGGACGATGCGGAAACGGGGTTCCACAGATGCCGCAATAACGGTGTTCAGCCGGATTGTCGAACCCGCAACTGCTACAAACCACGCAACCTCCCGAACTAACTCCATCCTAAATCATGGACAGCTTTTGATCTTACGCTTACGCAGTCGGCATCTTCAGGGAAGCCGAAGCTATCGGCGAACGGCGGAAATTTACAATCCCTGCCTTCTAAAGCCGCTAAAGGGGCAGGTATCGTTTGCGGCAACATTGAGAGTCTGGCTAGCAAGCGCCGCGCGCCCTACAATGGGGAGCGGTTGGTAGAGCGCGAAACCCCGAAAATCGGGCGAAAGCGAACCCGAGACGGCCTTAAGTTCGGGCATCTAGGGACGTAGTCGGGAGTGATCCGGTCCAAACCGGCGGCCAGCGTTAAGAACAGGCGAAGCGGGGACGAAGCGCCCACGATGGCGCGAGTTTGCAGTTCGTGGGATATTGGGAGGGTTAGGCATGGCTGATGCGCGCGAAGTAATGAATATCCGGCAGGCTTCGCAGTATTTGGGCGTCTCGCCAGACACTCTCTACAAGTACGTCTCGGAAGAGCGTATTCCTGCTTTTAAGCTCGGCAATCGCTGGAAGTTCAAGAAGAGCATCCTCGATACCTGGATGGAAAACCAAAGCCTCAGCAGCGAAGTATCGCGTCCCCGCAAACTCAATCGAAACGCCAAGGCGGCAGTAAGCTAGAGATCTGCGCAAACTGCTTTGCCGAGCCGTCGCGTCCGAATCTCTACCTCACGGAGCGATAGGGTCTTCGCGGTCCGTAAACACCCCAGTCATCCACACGACAGCGATAAATGCGCTGACGCCAATCAGGTAGGCAATCAGGAACCGCGCTCCCATACTCCAGGCCTGCTGGCGGAGGGTTCGCAGGTCAGGAATCCACCACACGATCCTATAGGGAACGTAAACGCCAACCGCGACAAATAGAGCGAATCCTAGCCAGTACAGCGGCCGCTTCCATACGCGGCGCGAACGCATAAGGTGCTCGGGGAGAACGCCGACCGATGAGACGGTAGCCCCTATCGGAAGCCAAATGGCCGGCATTACGAAGAAGACGAACAGAAGCAGCAGCCAGTTCAGATCGTTCATAAGGTTACGAGACGTCGGCCCCGCACCAAGCTTCTGGCGCAACCACACTGCAAACTGCGGCACGTGGGCTCGAAGCTCCCAGGTTGCCAACGCAACAAGAACGAACGCCAATACCCAGAAGGCGAGGGCCGGGACGTAACGCACGGAATGGCGGTAGGCACGCCAGATGCCTGCTTCCTTACGAAACTCCAAAGCCCGGAACCACGCCAGCGTTCCAGCTCGCAGCCATAAAACTGAAAAAACGACGACCACCGCAAGCAAGGCCGAAGTGCCAACCTGCCATCCACGCGCATCAGGAATGAGTAGCCAGTAATACCAGGCAACCAGCACGGCGGCGTTTGCGACGATGTTCAACAGCCAGAGCTTCACTACTCCCGTGCGGTTTGTAGTGGTCGTCATGGTCATTTCACCATCACCGTCGCGGCGTCGCTGGTGGACAAATACTGCGGCTGATACATGGGTTCCACTCGCGTTGGACTGACGCGGAAGACTCCCGGGTTCACAACTTTCAACAGGTACGTGTATTCGGCTTGCCCGCGTGGGAAGTAGTAGTTGAAGAATGTCGTCCGATCGTCGCGAAGCTCGCGATAACTTCTCCAACGCGTCGTCCACCAGGGCGGCTCCTGATCAAGCTGGTACAGGTCGTCGCGCGCGATCGACTCGGTACCCGACGGTATCGGATCTTCGACCATCAGGTAGCGCCAGTCGCTGCCGCCGACGGTAATGCGCACTGCGAGCGTGTCGCCCACCTGCACGGGGCCTGAAAGCTTGTCGAGGTGGTAAACCACTTTGTCGCCAGTCTGTTGCGGCGTGAGTATGTAGTACTCGCGCACCGTGCTCAGCTGGAAGCTACCGGTGTTCACGACATTCGACTGGTTCGAGTAGTATTCCGCGCGCGTCGACCAGTAGAGGCGGCCCTTCCCGGATTTCACTAAGCGTATCTGGTTTGCGCCTTGCGCAAGTTGCGTTTCGGGAAGCGTAACCGAAGTCGGCGGAGCCGTCGCATCAGCGGCCGCGAATTTCTTGGTCGCGACCGTCTTGCCGTTCACCTGCAGATCGAGGCTGAAGTTCGGCTTGAGCTCCTGCGTGCGCAGCAAGTAATCGGTTAGCCCGTAAATGACCATCGCCGTCTGCTGCGTGGAATCCCAGTAATAACCTTGACCACGATGATTGACCAGGTACATCGCCGCCTTCGGCAGCAAGGGACTCTGCGGGTCAACCTCGTCGAGCAGCTTCATTACGAACGCAGTCGCCTGTGGCGTGCTATCTCCGGAGTAGTCCATCAGGTAATTGGTGTCTGTAGGCCACCAGGCTTGGGTGTCATCCTGCTTGGCTTCAGCGGCGATTTGCTTCGCCAGGTCAATTGCGCGCGAGTCGTTGATCCGCACCATTGCGAGGCCCAGTAGCGCCTTGCCGTACGACGTCAACGTTGAGCGCTGGTTCCACACGGAATCCACGACAGCCGCATTGGAGTCACTTTCGCTCAACACCAAGGCATACGCCATATAGGCGCGCAGGTCGGTCTTGACCGCCGTCGAGCGCATGAACGGGGGCAGTAGCCACTTGCGCGCACGATCGATGCGGTCGTCCTCGACTTCGTAGCCGGCAGCCTTCGCCTGCACCAGCCCTGCAAGCACGTACGCGGTCATGAAGGACTGCGAATCGTCGCTTTGCCACCATCCCCAACCGCCATCAGGGTGCTGATACTGATACAGCCGGTCGAGCCCTGTCTGCACCTGTTTGTTCAGGGTTTGCGGATTGATGTTCGTTCCGACACCGAGCTTCTTCATCGCGTCAGCCACCAGTACATCGGGCAGGAAGCTCGACATCGTCTGCTCGGTGCATCCGTACGGATACGAAGTGAGGAAATCTAACGCGCCAAACACTGTACCTGCGATCGATGGCGTCACCTCGATCGTGATTTTGCGGGTGTTCCGTTCAGTGCCTGCCGGAAACACCAGTTGCTCGGTGACGTCGTTGCCCGCTCCGGCCAGCGAGCCTGACTTCGCTATCGCAAGCTGAACGCCGTAGGGCACAACCGGCAGCGTTAGTTCCATGGCATCGCTCTCGACATCCGTGAGTGCTTTACCCAGCACTTTCGCCGAATCCACATCGAGCACCCGCACGCGATAGTCCACCTTGGCAGTGCCACGGCTCGCCACCGGAACATCGCGTGTTGAGCCATCGAGGACCTGGAGACCGCTGAACTCCATCGACACGTGCGCCGTCTTTTCCGCGGGCAGATAGTTCTGCACGAGGGTTGAGAGAACGATTTCGTCGCCGCGACGGAGGAACCGCGGCACTACCAGCCGCACCATCAAGTTCTTGCGCACGATGGTGTTCTCGACAGCGCTCCCAACCTTGGTGTCTTGCGTCACGCCTCGCGCGGTCGCGCGCCACGACGTGATGGCGTCAGGATAGTTGAACTTCACGCTCGCCTGCCCATTCGCGTCGGTGCGAACGTCGGCCACCCAGAACGCGGTATCGGGAAAAGCCTTGCGAATCCTGGGCTGCACTAGGCGTTCGGGCTTCAGTTGGGCAAGCGCCGACGCGCTGCGTGCAGCGCCGTGTCCTTCAGCCAACTGCATCGCACGTTTGCCTGCTTGTCCGCTGAAGTAGTACGTCAGAGAACTGTCGGTCGAAACCTTGGAATAGATCGTGCTGTAAAACGCATTCACGATGTTTCCCGCGGTTTCGGGTTCGATTGCATAGATCGCTTCGTCAACCACGCCCAGGCTAAACTCGGCTGAAACCGGCTTCCCTGCCGAGTCGGTTGCCTTGATGTTGTAGGCGCCTGGCTGCCCCGGTTCGTACTGCGGCTTGGAGGGCTGCAGGTCGACTTTAAGCAGATGCTGGGTTGGCGGAACTTTGAGGCTCTTGCTGCCCGAGTAGAACTTGTTATCGCGAATGTAGGCTGCCGACACGTAGAAGTTCGGCGCGAACTCCGGCTGAACCGGAACGTCCACCGTTACGCTACCGCCATCGCTTCGCACGACCTTTGCGGAATAGAGTCCGTTGCCCTCGGCCGTGACGAGCACGCTGGTCGGCTCCTTGCCGGTAACAATGAGGACGTGCGCGGTGTCACCTGGTGCGTACGACTTCTTGTCGGCAACAATCTGGATGCGCTCCTGTTGCGTGCCCGGCCACAGCGGGCTAATCCCCGGAGCCCAAAGGTAAGCAGTGTTTTCGACCTCGCGGTTCTCCGCCGAGACCGCACTGACGCGCACGCGAAACTCGCCCGCGTCCGGAATCGTGAATTGCACGTGTCCTTTACCGTCCGCGCCGGTCTGTCCCTGCGAAATCGAAACCACGTCACCGGAACGCTTCTGCCAGTTCCAGCGGCTGAGTTCGGCGCGAAAGGGAGTGGCTAGGGGCTTCTTTTCATAATCCTGCGCGGTAACGTTGATGATCGCGGTGGCGCCCTTGCTGTAAATGTACGAATTCGGCTGTGCGGTCACATAGAAGCTTCCGTACGTGGCCAGCGCAAATCCGTGTCCGGAAATCTCGCGGTTCCCTTCGTCGGTGACACGCGCTTCGATTCTGTATGTCAGATCTTCTTTCTTCGCGCTGACCTTGGTCGGAATCGTGATTTGCAGCTTGCCATCAGCGTCAAGCGTGCCGCTTTTCTCCGTCTCCTGCTCGCCTCCATACGTGTCTCCGTCGCCCGAGGTTTCGCCGCCCACCTCGTAGCCTTCGTCGCCGGCATCGGAATCTCCCATCGGCCAATAGGTAGAGGTGTGCACCACCCATTTCACTTTGGCATTTGCTACCGGCTCGCCAAAGTAATAGCGTGCGTCGATGGTCGCCTTGATGGGCTGGCCCTGCAGCACACGCGGGGTCTGCGCAGTGACCCTCACCGCATACTCGGGCTTCTTGTAGTCCTGCACCGAAAAGCGCACGCCTTCGACGTAACGCTCGCCCGACTGTATGTTCAGGTAGTAGAAGCCTAGGTTGGCATCGGCTGAAATCGGGTAGTCCCAATGCGCAGTGCCCATGTCGGAAAGCGTCACCGTCTGCTGCCACACCGGTTGATAGGTGCGCGGATCGCGCAATTCCAGGCGCAACTCGCGATCCTGCGGAATCACGTAGCCCGTCGGTGTCTCCGTGCGCACTATGGTCTTGAAGTGCACCGTGTCTCCGGGCCGATATACCGGGCGGTCGGTGTAAGAGTAGCCACGCAAGGTGCGCGACCCCGAACCCATATTCCACGCGCCCGGAGCGTTGATCGCCACTTGGTCCTGATAGCTCGTGAGGACGGCGACATTCTCAGGCTTGGCTTGCGTGATCGCCAGATCGAGGATTCCTTGCTGGTCCGTCGGTTTGTCGGCAATCTCCTGCTGATCGATCCACACCCGCGTCACAGCACCGGCGATGGGATTCCCCGTAGTGCGATCGACAACGTAACAAAGCAGGCGTCCGGGGGCAGCCTTGCTGATGATCGCAATATCGGTGACCACGACGATGGTGTAGGCGCGCAGCGTTCCATTGGTCGCTTCCACCAGATAGACGCCCTTGTCGCTGACCGGAATTGTCACCCGCTGGCTCTGCCAACGATCACTTGGCGGCACATTCCACTTCCACGATGAGACAAGCTGACGCTGGTTCAGCACGGGCACTTGAGCATACTCGTCAACCTGGGGATCCTGCTTCTGTGGCTGGTTCTCGCCTAGCCGCCACAGGCGAATGTGATGACGCGAATCGGCTGAGAATTGAGCTCGAACGAAGTCCCGCAGCCACGCCCATATACGGTGCTTCCACGCATGGAACCGTTCTAGCCACGTTTTTTCCTGCTTCGGTAGTTGCGGCGCCTGTCCGCCGAAGCTGTGCATGTCTTGAAGCTGCCCGAAAAACTTTCCGGCATCATTCACTCGATAAACCCGGAACTGCAACACCGAAACATGATTGCTGTAAACGCCGATCTCGATTTTCTCGCCCGGCTGGTATGTACGTTCGCTGGTGATGGAGAAGTAAGGGGGCGTGCTCTCATCCTGCGCGACCAGGGGAGACAGGAGACACAGCAGCAGAGAGCACGCAACCGCAGCGCGAAGCAAAGGGCGCATCAGTCAGCTCCCCTCAGGATGTTCCAACGATACACCCCAAGGAAACTGGGATTTGAGGGCACCGGCCGCCAACGCGGATCAGGAAAGTCCGTCAGTTGTGCGAGCGTAGGACGACGAATCGCTCCCGGCAACTTCCCGACCGGGCCGGTGTGATAGATCACCAGCGGTTCTCGTTCGGACTCCACCTGGCTCGGACCGAGAAAGATCATGGCGTGAAAAGGCAAATCGTGGCCTGCCTGGCGAAAAAACAGCAGATCGCCAGGTTGTGCGCGCTCGACATCGCGTCCTACAAAGTAGGAGTTATAGCGCCAAAGAGTTTTTGCATCTGCGAATTGGGCGAATGCCCCGTTTTTTAGGTCTTCGGCCGCGAGGCTTCCCTCGCGGACCCGAAACAACCCTGCGCCGAGCGGGGTGAAAGGATACTGATACTGCTGAATGTCCGCCGCCGCGGGCGCGACCAGTAGTGCAGAAGGCTTCGCCCGAGATGCATCGTGCGACCGCAACGCTTCCCGATAAGCATAGCGGAGGAGCGCCGCGCAGTCATTGATCTCGCCTGAGGATTGGCGTCGGTAATACTCGGCTTCGGCAAGACCTGTGAACCAGCGCCGAAACGCCGCCCGGTCGGCAGCATCATGAAGACGAAGAAAGTCAGGAGTACCGTCTCCCACACTGTCAGATGCATCGAGAGTGCTATGCACCGTAACTTGATGCGGCTCGAATCCTGGCGCGCTTAGCTGTAGATTGCCCTCGCCGGGAAGCACGCCAACACGCAAAATGACACGGGCAATGTCGCCACGGATCACAATCGACTCCACCCTGGCACGATGAGGGTCGTCAACAGCAACATGGAGCCCCTCGAGGTCGCGGCCTCCAGAGGAACGTACCGTGAATTCGGCAGAAGTGAAGCCGTCAGCAGGAATCGTGCTCGGCACGGCAGTGACGATGAATGCGGCAGGAGTAAGCGCGCGATGCACGGTAAACGCGACCAGCATGGCGACGACGGCAGCCAACGTCAGTACGGCAAACCAGCGTTTTCCCCACCCTTTCGCGAAGAGGTCGAAAGGATGCGGCACCCAGCTGCCCATGATCCCCGAGCCTCCGGTTAACGGGCGGATTATAGCTTACGAAAAATACTTGAGCCACGGAGAGCGAGGAAGCGGCGGATTTACACAGATGTTCACGGATCGAAGAGACGATTTACAAGAAACTAAAAAGAATCTGTGCCGATCCGTGCAAATCCGCGGCTAAGCGGTTTTCGTCTTCCCCGCCAGCGAGCGCAACTCGGCCAGCACGCGCTCCACTTCTTCTGCTGTGTTGTAGTGGGCGAGACCGATGCGCAGCATGCCGCCGCTTTGCTGGACGCCAAGCCTCTCGGCTAGGTTGATGGCGTAATAGTTGCCGTCCCAGGTGAAAATTCCACGCCCACCAAGAAATGTGGCAAGTTCGCGCGGCGTGTAACCCTCGATGCGAATGGCAACCGTCGGTGTTCGCTCGCCGCCGCGGGCAGGATCGGTAATGCCGTAAAACGTCAGGCCAGGAATCTCCAGCAGCCCACGGATGAGCAGATCAGCCAGGTCGCGCTCATGCTGCTGAATGACTTCATAAGCCGCAACGATTGCTTCCCGGCGAGTATGGGTTTCGGAACTGTGATGGCGCCCAACCTCCGCGATGTAATCGATGGCAGCGGTGACTCCTGCCATGCATTCGTGGTTCTGCGTTCCTGTCTCCCAGCGGTCAGGCAGTTTCTCGCTGCAGACCCGCAACTTGTAGGGACGCAGCCGCAGAAGTTGCTCGCGCTTGCCGTAAAGAATTCCCTGGTGCGGCCCAAAGAACTTGTAACTCGAGCAGGCGAGGAAGTCGGTATCGATCGCCTTCACATCGATGAGGCCGTGCGGCGCGTACTGCACCGCGTCAACGAACGTCATGGCTCCTGCGGCATGCGCCAGTCGGATGGCCTCATGGACATCATTGATCGTGCCGACGGCATTTGCCGCCCAGCCCACAGCCACCAGCCGCGTATTGCGTCGAATCTTGGCCTGTAGATCGAACATGTCCAGAGTGCAGTCGCCAGGCCGGATGTCCGCGGTCCGGACCTTGGCGCCGCGTTCTTCAAGGCACACCCAGGGCGACACATTCGCGTCGTGATCGAGGCACGTGACCAGCAGTTCGTCGCCGTTTTTGAGTTCGCGGCCGATGGCGCGGCTCAGCGCGAACGTCAGTGTTGTCATGTTGGCGCCGAAGACGACCTCGTCAGGCGAGCAATTCAGGAAGTCCGCCATTGCCTGGTGCGCCTGCTCGACGACCAGATCGGTGCGCTGGCTGGTAAGGAAGGCTCCGCCTAGGTTGGCGTTCCACTTCGTCAGGTATTCAGCGATGGCGTCGATCACCTGCTGCGGCACTTGCGTACCGCCGGGGCCGTCGAAGAAGACCGCCGGGCGGCCTTCGACCGTCTGGTTCATTGCCGGAAACTGCCGCCGTACCCACTCGACATCGAGGCTGCGAACCTGAGGGGCAATTCTTGCACTTGCTGACATGCTAGGGACTCCTGACTGCATTTACAAAATCGGCGAGCATTCCGTAGGCCGTGGCTTCCGGCCCCGGATCGCGTTCGCTGATAATCAGCTCCTTAAAAACATCCGTTTCGAAAGCAATCAACAGCGACGTGCCATGCACGTGCGCCAGCAGATCATCTTGCTTTAACCGCTCAGGCGAAACCGAAGCTGTAATGCCGCCATCCGACCGGCGACTGGCGCGGCTCACCAATCTCCAAGCTTCGCCTTTCTCGTGCGCCTCGCGCAACTGCGCCGGCGTAACCGAACGGATACCTTCGCATTGAACATCGGCCAGCTTCAGGCTGCCCGCCATCAACACGTTGGCAACTTCGATGACTTTCACCGCGGCATCGATTCCGTCGATATCGGCGGAGGGGTCGGTTTCGGTAACGCCAAGGCGCTGCGCTTCCGTGATCGCGTCCTCCAGGCTCTTCCCTGCCAGCATCGCTTCGAGAATGACCGTCGTGGTGGAATTGATGACGCCGCGAAATCCCCGGATATCGATTGCCGGCATCGCCTCCCGAAACAGCGAGAAAATGGGAGCGCCATCCATCATCGCCGACTCGAAGTAGAACCGGCGGCCTTTCTCCTTCGCCAGTTGCGTGAGTTCGCGATAGGCGTGCACCACAGGGCCCTTATTGGCACTTATGGCATACGCTTTTGCCTCAAGTGCGGCCCGAATGTACGTGATGGCCGGCTCGCCCGTCTGGGCATTCAAGGAGCTGGCTTCGAAGAGAACGTCGGGCTTGGCGGTGTGCATCCAAGTGGCCACATGTCCGACGCTCCGGGCGCCCGAGAAATCGCGGGCCAGCAACCGCTCCGGCGTAAAGCCCTCATGATCCACCAGCCATCCAGTTCGGCGCGACGCCACTCCCGTAATCCGCCAATCAATCCCGTACCGGTCGGCAAGTTCCTGCTGTTTGCGCCGTAGAAGTCCCACGAGCGCGGAGCCAACGTTGCCCAGTCCGACGATGCCAAGGTTGTAAGTGCGGATGTGGAGTCTCCCCTGGGACTGAGGGTTGAATAGTCACTCCATTGTAAACACGAGCCGCGTCACAGATGCTCCTCGGGCCGTGGCTGGCCCTTTCCAACGAGGCTATTTGGCTGGTGTTCGTGGTGGGCAAAGGGGTCTCGTCTTGGTGTTGGACGCACGCGAGGTTGCAGAATCACCGCCTTCCCATCACGACCGGACAGGAAAAAGGCGTCACCCGAAGGTGACGCCATGCTCGATTGCTACTACTGGGAAACGCTTCGGCTTTACTTTCCGCCGAAGGTGAAATTCACGCCGGCGAAGTACTTGAAATTGTTCTGTGCGCCGGTGTAGTTGGTGCCATTGATGCCGAATCGGGTGTAGAGATAATCCACTTCAACTGGACGAATCTGGAAGTGCGGGGTAACCGCATAGTCAAGACCGCCACCGAATTCCATGGCAAAGGCGTTGTTGTTGCTGCTGGCTGAGGTCAAGCCAGTCTGCGCGGTGTAGAGCTGGGCGTACAGATTGCTGTGCGCGGCGCCAAACAGGGCCTCTCCGAAGGGCTGGAATTTCCCGGAGTGCTTCTTGATCTGGGGTCCGAACATGTAGGTGAACACATTTCCGTTTGCCTGGCCGGCAAAGCCCTGGCTGGTCAGCTGATTCCTTAAGCCGCTGCCCTGGGTGTAGCCAGCGAAGTCGGCCTTGATGCCGATCCACGGGGTCACGTTGTAGACGAATCCGCCGCCGCCACCGAAGATGTTGAAACTGGTGATGTTAGCGATGTCAGGGTGAACGTTCACGAACGAAAAGCCGATCGGAACTTCAAACTTCGGAACATCTTGCGCGACCGCAGCAACCGTGAACAATAGCGATACCGCGATAAGAACTAACCACAATTTCTTCATTGCTTTCAATTCTCCTGGAACTTGAGTTATCGCCGTACCTGACCCTCGACTTGCCTGCCTTGCAGTCTCCGTGACCGCCCGTTTGGCGCCCGTCGTAGGTCCGATATCGGAGGTTGGCTTGCGTCCCGGCCTTGGAAAGACCTGAAGTGGGCAACCCAGACCAGTATAACCGGCATCGGCTGGCGAGGTTGTCCGCAACTTTATGGTAGAAATGGGGTTAGCGGCACCCATGTGCCACTATCCGGGGCTGAACTGCAGTTAGCGACCCTTAGACTGCAAGTAACTTTTTTGCACAATTTGCCTTCTTATCCACAGAGAAACCTGTTCTCCGGGCCTGACCCTGGCTCGGTTATAATGCCCAGTCAAGCTGACTCTTCGATGTCCGGTATTTCTCTTCCCATGTCGCATCGGCCAAAACATGGATCATGGCGGATTCGCGTAGGTGGCAGGGTAGGCTCTGACAAGCAAGACGGTCTAAACGGTCTAAACTGAACCCGAGGAGCTTCTCGATGCCCATTAATGCAAGTGAGCAAATTTGGTACAACGGCGCCCTGATCCCGTGGGACGACGCCAAGCTGCACGTCATGTCCCATGTCATTAACTACGGCTCCTCCGTATTTGAGGGCATTCGTTGCTACCACACCGCCAAAGGACCTGCCGTCTTTCGGCTGCCCGATCACATGCAACGCCTGCTGGATTCCGCCAAGGTCTATCGCATGGAAGTCGACTACAGCCTTGAAGAGTTGGTCCAGGGCACCGTCGACCTGGTCGCCGCGAACAAAGTTTCGCCCTGCTACATCCGGCCCATCATCCTGCGCGGCTACGGCACCGTGGGCGTGGACCCGACCGGTTCGCCAATCGACGTCTACATCGTGAACTACGACTGGGGCAAGTATTTGGGCGGCGAGGGCGACGAAGGCGTGGATGTCTGCGTATCTTCGTGGTCGCGGCTGGCTCCCAACACCATGCCCACCATGGCCAAGTCGGGGGCCAATTACATGAACTCCCAGCTCATCAAAATGGAAGCCATCGCCAACGGCTACAGCGAAGGCATCGCACTCGATGTCAACGGCTACGTAAGCGAGGGCTCAGGTGAGAATGTCTTCATCGTCCACAAGGAGCGCATTTACACGCCTCCGCTCGCTAGTAGCGTACTGCCAGGTATCACTCGCAGTTCCGTTCTTCATATTGCCCAGGACCTCGGCATTCCGGTCCACGAGCAGGCGATTCCGCGTGAATTCCTATACCTTGCGGAAGAAGTCTTCTTTAGCGGCACGGCGGCGGAAATTACACCGATCCGCTCTGTGGACAAAATCACCGTAGCTAACGGAAAAGTCGGACCGATCACCCGCGCGATCCGCTCGGAGTTCTATTCCATCGTGAGTGGCAAAGCCGAAGATCGCCACGGATGGCTAACGCCCGTTCCGGTAAAGCAGCCGGTCGCGGTGTGAGCTCAATCACCCCTTTGAAATGAAGTAGGGCGCAGAGCATGCGCCCTACTTCTCTGTGCCCTGCCAACCAACAGAACGGTGGGCTACTTTGCCTGAATCGATTCCAGATAATTCGTCAGGTTGCGAGTACGAAGCTGAAGTTTGGGCAGAGCTGTGCGTGCCCATGGCCATGAAGACGGGCGCCCCCACACCGGCATGTCTTTGCGGCCATGTGCGGGTGTCATCGCTCCTCCCTGAATCTCCGCCGCGAGGCGCGCCGCCGGAAACGCTCCGCCGTTTTTCGCCGACAACAGCGTCAGGTTCGTCGGTACCGTCTTCAGCGCTGGACCCGCAGGCCCCCAACCCTTACCGTCAACCCCGTGGCAAGAGGCGCATTAGGCCACGTACATCCTCTTGCCCGAGGTCGGATGAGTGTATTCAGCCGGGACATGCTTGATTTCGGTTTTGACGGTTTGAAGGAGCAGCTGAAGCGGGCGCCATCTGGCCGCTCGCAAACACCCAAGCGACACGCTTCAACTCACCATCGTCTTCAGCCGCGGACTGATCATCAACGGCGCATCCGTTGCCGCCTGCACATCTTCCATGCTCAATCCCGGCGCGATCTCTTCCAAAACCAGTCCCGATTGGGTCACCCGAATGTACGCCATCTCGGTCGCAATGTTATGTACCACGCCCAGACCGGTAATTGGCAGCGTGCACCGCCTCAGAATCTTGGGAGCACCGTCGCGGGTGGTGTGTTCCATGGCGACAATCACCCGGCGGGCACTGGCGACCAGGTCCATCGCTCCTCCCATGCCTTTCACCATTTTGCCGGGAATCATCCAGTTAGCCAGGTTCCCTTCCTCGTCCACTTCCATGGCGCCGAGCACGCTAAGATCAATGTGTCCCCCGCGTATCATGGCAAACGAGTCGGCACTGGAGAAGTAGGCCGTACCGGGCAGCTCGCTTACGGTCTCTTTGCCGGCATTAATGAGGTCTGGATCTTCCTCGCCCGGCAAGGGGTACGGGCCAACTCCGAGCATGCCGTTCTCGCTCTGCAAGACGACCTGCATCCCAGGAGGCACGCAGTTCGCGACAAGCGTTGGCATGCCAATGCCGAGGTTCACGTAAAAACCGTCGCGCAACTCCTGCGCCACGCGCCGCACAATGCGATCGCGCTTTTCGGTGTCTTTTTGTTTGTCTGATTTCGCCTCAGCCATGGGTCCGTCCCTAAAAAAATCCTTCGACTCTGCTCGTTCGAACATCACTCAACACGGAGGCACAGAAGACACAAATTTTCCTGATCTAGATTCCTCCGTGTTCTCCGTGCCTCCGTATTGAATTGCATCAGGCATCACCTTGGTCGTGCCGCGACTTGTATTTGAAGGGGCACAGCTTTAGCCGTGCCGTAAATCCCTTCATCGAATTGTCATCCCGAGCGGGCTTCGTCCCGCGATGGATATGCTTTTGCTGCGGTGAGCCAAGAACCTCATCCCTTCCTCAGCGTCCTCCGCTCAATCCGCTTCTCGTAATCCACCCCCTGGATAATGCGTTTCACATAGACCCCCGGCGTATGCACATTGTCGGGATCGATCTCGCCCAGTTCAACCAGTTGCTCGACTTCGGCGATGGTGATCTTCGCCGCCGTCGCCATCATGGGATTGAAGTTCCGGGCCGTCTTGCGATACACAAGGTTCCCCCAGCGATCCCCCTTCCACGCTTTGATGAGCGCAAAGTCGGCCTTCAACGCAAGCTCCATGACATAAGGACGCCCATCGAACTCGCGCGTCTCTTTCCCTTCAGCGACCACCGTCCCATAACCCGCCGGTGTGAAGAACGCCGGAATACCAGCACCCCCGGCGCGAATACGTTCAGCAAACGTGCCCTGCGGAATCAGCTCCAGATCGATGCGGCCGGTCAGCACCATGTCTTCCAGTAACTTGTTCTCGCCGACGTAGCTCCCTTTGTGCGAACGAATCTGCCCCGCATAAAGCATCAAGCCCAGTCCGAATTCGTCCACACCAACGTTATTGCTGATGGTGTTGAGGTTCGTTACGCCTTTATCCACCAGCGCGCGAATGAGGTTCTCGGGAATGCCGCACAGGCCAAAACCGCCGACCATAATGGTCGCACCGTCATTGATGTCGGCGACAGCTTCGTCGGCACTCGCGAACACTTTGTTCATTGACATGGTTATCTTCCGAACGGGCGATTGTAATCAGCAGAAGGCATGGTTGCAAAGAATCTGACCGGAGCTTTCAAATTCAACTCGGGGACTTTAGAGACCTATGAACGTGTACGCTGTGTTCCGAACCCGCGGTAGTGCTTGGCAGAAGGCATTCGCACTCGAGGCGCAAGTCGATTGGGCGACTCACGCCTCATTTATGGACTCTCTTGTCGGTGAAGGCTTTGTCGTACTCGGAGGACCCTTGGAGGGCACGGATGAAGTCCTCTTGATCGTGCGCTCGTCCTCGCCCGAGGAGATTGGGGACCGACTGCGGCAAGATCCATGGAGCGCGAGCGGCTTACTTCAGATCGTCCGCATCTTGCCGTGGACGTTACGCCTCGGATCACTCCCCTTGTAACGACACTCCTCAGATTTGCGTCGGCGCTCCCGAACCTCGCCGAAGCGGACCCGATTTTGTCCTTGAATATAATATACTACTTATATAATATAGTACTTATTAAAGAGATCTCCACTCTCGACGCCGCCTTCTCTGCCCTGGCCGACCCGACGCGCCGAGCGATTCTCGCTCGTCTCGCCGAAGGCGAAGCCACCGTGATGGAACTGGCGGAGCCTTTCGAGATGAGCCAGCCCGCGATCTCCCAACACTTGAAGGTGCTCGAACGGGCGGGACTGGTTGTTCCTCGCGTCGACGGTACGAAGCGCCCCCGGCGGCTCGCGAAGGCGGGTATCGAGGTGATGGACCAATGGCTGGCGATGCTGCGAACGGCCCTGGAGAAAAACTACGACCGGCTGGACGACGTTCTGGCCGACATGGAATCACACAAAGAAGGAGAACAACGATGAGCAAGATGACGCTGACGACCGAAGGTGACACGCATGTGATTGTGACAAGACATTTCGCTGCGCCTCCACGAGGCCCTCTACCGCGCCCACACCGACCCCGAAATAGTCCAGAAATGGATGCTCGGTCCGGAAGGTTGGACCATGCCTGTCTGCATCAGCGACGCCAGACCCGGCGGCAAGATCCGTTACGAGTGGACCAACGGCAAAGGCGGCGGATTCCACCTCACCGGCGAATATCTGGAGCTCGAGCCCTACAGCAGGATTGTCCATGTCGAGCGGATGTACCTTCCCGATCCCACGCCCGACAACCACATTGAAACAAGATTCGATGCCGGCGCCACAGGCACGCCTGATGACAATTCGAATGACCCTGCCCGATGCGCAGACGCGCGCAGCCATGCTTGCAACCGGAATGGAACGCGGAATGGAAGCCTGCTACGTTCGACTGGAAGAAATGCTGTAGCCTCGATCGGTGGCCCACATTTGCCTCTCTTTGGCAAATGTGGGTTCGCGTTAGAGTGTTCATCGATTACGAATCCGTCCAAACCGATTCGCCCGCTCAAACATCCTCCGCAATCCCGGCCCTCTCAGCTTCTCACCGCTGCCGACCTAGCTCTCCGTCGCAAACCGAGGATGCGATTTGTGCCGATCAAGAGCGCTGACCGGTTGGACCTGCAGTCCCTGCTCCAACTAAGGCCGTATACATTTGCGCAGACCAACCAGTCATTCTCGCTTTTCGCTGGCCACACAGCGGCGGACCAACATTCTCGCAACCGGACGTCTGACCAACTTTTGCCACCCACTTAAGGAACGGGCCGTCCAAGGGACAGCCCCGCACCCTCCGAAACACGCTGCCGGGGAGATCCCCGTTTGTCCCTCATCCGACGAAAATCCTCAAGGGCTAGACGGAGCGTACTGCTGGCCGCAGCGCAAGCACCAATCCATACACTCCCACTAAGCCGGCACTCAGCAATACCGTTCCAGGTGCTCCGATTCCTGCAATCAATGCGCCCGCGGGAAAATCGCCTAACGGGCGGATGCCCATTATGAGCAGGGTGTTCAGGCTCATCACGCGTCCTCGCATCTGCTCCGGCACGCGCGTTTGTAGCAACGTGATGGTTGTTGTTCCGGCAAGCGTCTGACCAACTCCGAAGACGATAAGTGCGGCCATGGAAAGCCAGAACCAATGGCTGAGAGCAAATACTGTCAGCGCGGCAACCCAGATGAAAATGCCATTCAAATAGATCTGGCCTCTGCGTGGACTGCCGCCGAGAGAAGCCAAGAACAATGCTCCGAGAATAGTTCCCACACCGGCGGCGGTAAACAAGAAGCCGAGACGCTCGGGTCCTATGCGCAGAATATTCACCGCGTAAACGGGCAGAATCAAGGCGGCCGACGGCCCCAGAAAAAGCAGCGCAGCGTAGCCGGATAGAATCCATGGCAACACCGGATCGCGCCTCACTGTGCCAAGCGCTAAAGGAATGGCTTGTAAAGTCGATTTTTGATGGGATGGCCTGGTAGGCACGCGCATGCGATTCAGAGCAATCAGTACCGCGAGGAAACTGGCACCATTCAAAAAGAAGTTGCCAGCATAACCAAATGTCGCTACCCCAAATCCAGCCAATGCCGGGCCGAGTGTCGACGCCCCATTGAAAATCATCGATTGCAAGCTGATGGCATTCCCGAGATCTTCCTTCGGGACAAGAACAGAAACGAGCGCACCGCGCGCGGGCTGATCAAAACTCAGTAGACTTCCATTTAGGAATGCCAGCACAAAAATCATCCAGAGCCGGATCACTCCGAACAACGTCAGAAAGCCCAACAAGATCGCTAGCAGAGCAGCTGCGCTTTGAGTGACTAGCAGAAGTCGGCGCTTATCAATACGGTCAGCGACGCTCCCGCCGACGAGTGCAAACAGGAGGAATGCCAAAGCTTGGGCCAGCGACACAGTACCAAGAGCGAAGGCCGACCCGTGGGTGATCTTCAGAACCAGCAGGCTCCGGGCAACGATCTGCATCCAGGTGCCGATGGCAGAAACGGCCAGCCCGGCCCAAAGCAACCGGAAGTCGCGATGGCGCAGCGCACGAAAAGTTCTGAACGCTCCAGCGAGTTGCTGGTTGGATGGATCGCCATGTGTAGCGGGGACAGCCTTCATCCCACGGTTGTTCGGTACAACCAGGAGACTTGCGAAGCGTCAGATTTCTGGGCAGACCGCGCAGCATCAATCAAGTGATGATCGGGCGATAACTGGCAGACTGGGTCAGTGGCATTTGCATCGCCCGCGATCAGGAAAGCTTGGCAGCGGCAGCCCCCGAAGTCTTCCGTGCGGCGCTCGCAACTCCTGCACGGTTCCAACATCCATCGTTCTCCGCGAAACCGTTGAAACGCCGGAGACTCTCTCCAGATCCATTCCAAAGGATGCTGGCGAACATTTGCGAACTCCATGCCTGGGATGACGCCCGCGGCGTGGCACGGCAACACTTGACCGGAAGGATCGATAAGCAGGAGACGCCGTCCCCAACCGCCCATGCACGCCTTTGGGTAGCGGGCATAGTAATCAGGAACCACGCAGTCAACTCGCACTTTTCCAGCAAGGCGTAGCTGAGCGGCTTCGACCACGCGCATGCAGTTCTCTAATTGCTGAGAAGTAGGAAGCAGGGAGTCGCGGTTCTTCAAAGCCCAACCGTAATACTGCGCATGGGCGATCTCCACCCGCTCAGGCTGAAGCCGCTCAATGAACTCGATCATCTCTTCGAGGTGGTCCAGGTTCTGCCGGTGCACTACCAGGTTCACGGTGAACGCAACCCGGTGCTGGCGAATCTTCTGAGCGAGTGCGACTTTATAAGCATGGCCTTTGGCGCCTGCGATCCATCTGGCCGGCTCGTCCTTGGAATCCTGAAAGCTCAGTTGAATATGGTCGAGTCCCGCCTCCACCAACCCGGCCAGTCGCGCCTCTGACACGCCGATCCCGGAAGTGATCAGGTTCGTGTAAAGACCCGCCTGGCGGCCTCCGGCGATCAGTTCCTTCAGGTCCGCGCGCGCTGCCGGCTCACCGCCGGTCAGGTGCAGGTGGAGAACTCCCAGGCGACTCGCTTCCTGGAACACCCGCACCCATTCGTCCGTCGAAAGCTCCGCCTTCGTCGCAACCAGCTGCAAGGGATTAGAGCAATAAACGCAGTGCAGGGGGCACCGGTGGGTAAGCTCGGCAATCACGGCCAGTGGGTTCGGAATCATCAATAATCCACGATCCGTTTTTGCTGCAGGGCTTCGAGAAAGCTAGACACATCTTCCACGATTTTTGCCGGATCGGCGGCGACGTATCGAACTGCCAGCGTCGCCGCGATTTCCTGCAGCGTACGCTTACCGTCACAGAGTTCCAGGATGTCATTGCCTGTTTCCTGTACTCGGATCATGCCCTCAGGAAACAGCACTACATGTTGGTCGACCATGTGTGCCCCATCGACAACCGGGCGCAAAGCGGGGCTGACTGGTCTCGGAGGGAGCGAGCCACGCTCAGGACTCCTGAATACGAAATGCACCGGGCGGGAGGCCATCCCGGTTGCACGTAGGCAAAGTGAAGCGCATCCAACTGCGCCCAGAGAATATCGCACTTCGCCTGCAACGCCGCGATCACCAACTCCTGCTCGGTTCGCGTGCCCGCATGCTCGGTGACATATTGCAAGGCAAACCGTGCATCTTCGGGCGCCTGGTGCAGGCGTGCCGTGAAATAGTCTAGGCCGCTCGAGAGCCACGGATAATGCTGGCGCAAACGATCCATTCGCAGGGCAATCAGGTCGCGCGAGAACAGCTCGGTCAGCGACGAAGCAACGGCTTCCAGGAACGTACGGTTCTTCACCAGATCGAGGTATGCATCGACGGCATACCGTATCGCAGGAAGGACCCCTTCGCAGCGCGTCACCTGCTCGCGGTCCAGGCCGGTCGCCTCCGCCAGCCGGATCCAACGCTCGATGCCGCCTTCCTGTGCCGAATCACCATCGTGATCGACCACACGTTTTCGCCATGCGCGGCGAAAGTCGGGGTCGTCGCTGCGGGAGAGGATGATAGCGTCCTTGATCGGAATGCGGCTCTGGTAATAGTAGCGGTTCAAGGCCCAGGCCTGCATCTGTCCGCGGTTCAGTTGGCCCTCGTGCATCATTAGGTGAAACGGATGCTGGTGGTGATACCGCTCTTCCCCGACACGCCGGAGCCGAGCTTCCAACTCCTGCGCCGAAAGAACCGGCGAATCCAGCGTTTCTTCTACAGATTGAATTGCCACCCGTCCTCCGCTACTTCCCATCCGGCCTCGCGTAATTCACGAAATTCGGAGCCGGATTCATCCAGCATGGGATTCGTGTTATTCACGTGCACAAAGACTTTTCGCGGGCGCCGCAGTGCAGCAAGCTTGCGCAGGCTACCCTCGGTTCCAGATACGGGAACGTGCCCCATTTCATGCGCGGTCGCTCCGCTGCCTTGAACTTGAATCAGTTCGTCGTCGCTCCAGAACGTTCCGTCAAACAAAACCACGATCGGCAGCTTTCCAAAAGCTGCAAGCAGCCGGTCATTGATTGCCGGAACTGCTGGCATGTAGGCGAGCCGTCCGCCCGAAGAGGCTGTCAACATCACGCCCAGCGATGCTTCTTCGGGCATAAGCGTAGCGGCACGCTCCGGCGAAATGTAAACAGGATACCGATCGCCTAAAGAGAATACCTCGCAGCATACACCCGAGCTTGTTTCCCGCCGCGGTGCTGTAGGGGGAAGATCTCATCAATCTTCACGTCCATCCAGCAAACTTGCTGCGGGACTCGATTCAACATGCCAAATACGCTGTTGTCCTCCTGCAAGATTTGCCGCAGGGAAGCTGTACAGTAAATTCGGAAGGGCTGCAACTCCCGCAGTGACAACAATCCCGCAATTTGATCGATGTCTGCGCTGGTCAGCAGGACGCCTTCGATCGGGGAATCGCGACCCGGAATGCGTGGCTTGAGAGCCGACGTCTGTTCAATTTGCATCCGCAAGTCGGGAGACGCGTTCAACAGGAACCATGAATGGCCGTCATCGCTGACGGCCACTTGGGTTTGAGTGCGACTCTTGAAGGGGAGGGTTCCCGCCCGCACAGTTTCGCAGTTCCGGCAGTTGCAGTTCCACTGCGGAAAGCCACCCCCGGCGGCCGAGCCCAGGATCTCTACGCGCATTCCTGCAGTTTACAGTTCAGCGCTGGCGTACGAGTTAATTTCGCAATTTAAACAAATCTCTTCGAACTTCGGGCTCGTCCATTCCATGGCTTTCTCCTTAGGGTTCGTTACTGATTTACGTTCAGTTGTAAGAGTGGATTGGCTCGTACTGTGTATTGCCAACCCGAAAATTGCTACCAACCTTGCATTGCTTCGACTGGCGGCGCGACCATTCCGCCGCTCTGAGTTTGAGACAGTTCAGAGTAGAAATGATCAACCTGTTCGGGTGTGAAGCTTAACTGCCATCCGAGGTCCTCTGTCTTGAGTTTGCCCATGAACTGCTCTTTGGGTACGCCGTCCTTTACCAGAACGGTCGCGCGCGAAACTAGGGTATCGATCTTGGTCTTGAACGCTTCCAGATCGGCCCTGCTGACGGTTGGGCCCCGACTGGGCACCGCGACATCGAAATCCAGCTTCAGGACATCGGCAAGCACTGGCCTCCAACTGACCAGGCTCCCGCCGGCTGCAAAATCCGGGTTTGGAGTCGCCGAGAACAAGTCCCCAACCGCAACTACTTTCAGGTTAGGGAAGTATACGACGCTATCGGCGTTGGTATGGGCATTGCCGAAGTGCATTACCTGTACTTCGATGCCGCCGAGCCGAACCAGGTGCTCGCGTTCGTAGGTCTTGATCCGCTCTGCATCTGCGGATGGAAGGGAAGACATCAAGTTCTGTTTCGCGTTTTCCTGCACAGCAAAGAATGCCCCGGTTTCCAGCAACTTCTCGCTATTCACGATATTGGATTTATCAGAACTCGTGAGGATGACTAATCTCACGGGCTGATCTGAGATTTTATGCACGCCCTTCAGCAGAGCTTGGTCGTTGCCGGGAAGATTCGCGTCTACAAGAATCAGCCCATTCCCGCTAAGACGCAGCAGGCAGTTCCCGCCCTTTCCAGAGATCATGTACAGACCCGTCTTGACCATTTGATAACTCAGCGTCGGATCAATGGGCTCTTTAGGGTGGTTGTATTGTGCAGCTGAGTCCAAAGTACCCGCCACCAAAAGGACACCAATGGCGTAAACCTGGAAAGTCGAGTGGAACTTCATAACGTAAGGGACCTCATCTAGTTAAGCTTTCAATCTCCCGTGTGCTAAGAAATAGATCCGCGACGCGGGAAAGCCGCGGATCTACCCTAAGAGGAAAGGCTCTGCTTATTTTCCGTTCGGTGTGAAAGCGTAGAACTTGTTGTTCCCTGTAAAGCCAGGTAACGGCAGGTGAGCGTACCCGGACCCCCAGTACACGGTATTTTGTACAAGGGTGGCTCCGGCAACCACCGACGAACCGGGTGCAAAGCCCCACAGCACATTTCCGGTGGCAGCATCCATAGCTAACATGGTATTCGCACCCGCAGTGGACGACATCGACTCTCCGTAGACCACACCGTTACCCACGGTCACGGGGCCAAGAGCAATAGAACCGTTAGGATCAGCCCTCTGCCATAGAATGGATCCGGTAGCAGGATGCAGCGCGGACCAGGAACCGGCGCTTCCCGCTGCGTAAGAAATGCCGTTCAGGTTGCTGATCTGAACGTAAATACGTTTACCGTCTGAGGCAGAGCCCCACTCCATCCCGCCTAGAGACGATCCCGGTCCAACTTGGGTTTGCCACAATGTGGTCCCCGTATCCGGATCCAGCGCATAGTAGATGCCGCTTTTTTGTCCCGCGCCAATAATGGCATGGGCCTTACCGTCGGAGCCCGTGTACGTAATTTCATTTGGGGCAGAGCCGAAATCGTAGTCGGGGCCTGGATTGGCTGGACATTGAGAAAATTGTGGAGGAAGAAACGCTGCCGGGATGCTGCAGTCCACATTCCAGAAATCACTGCCGTCTGCAAAGGGATACGGATTAGGGGGCGAAGCCTGGTTCCAAGTCTCCAGGCGGGTGGCCCATTTGATAGCGCCAGTCGACATGTTCAGCGCCAGAATCGAGTCCGTATGGTTGTCGGGCGATTGACAGGTGGCTCTCGACCCTCCAGCGGTCACACAAGCCGTGAAGGCGGGGTCACTCGGAGCGATGTAGTTGTTTCCGGTACCTACAAATACCGTATTTCGGGCCGCGTCTACGACCGGATTGCTACCCCAGACGCCACCACCCCAGTAACCCATGGGCACAGTGTAAGTCTTCCACTGGATAGCGCCGGTGTTCGCATTGATGGCTACGACGCTACCTCTTGCATTCGGGTCGCTCGCAATGGTCGCGCGGGAGAACGTGGCGCCCTCTATGGCCGAGGCGACACCGGTGTACACGACACCGTTGTAAATCACCGGCGAGGTTGTGTCGATGGCGTAGGGATCGCTATCCAGCACCGTTTTCCAAAGCAATGCACCGGTTTTGGCATTGATAGCCAGCAGCCAAGCGCCCTGCGGAGTTGCCTGGGTTCCAAGATACAAGGTGAGGACCATTGGCATTGAGCGCCGGACTGTTGCGCGCGGCCGTGCTTGCGGGTAGACCGTAGTTGGAGAGCTGATGTCCCCAAATCAACTGCCCGTTCACAGCGTTGACTGCCCAGAGATTTCCACCCCAATCCGGGAAATAAGCGATGCTATTGACGACGGACGCTCGGCCGACACGTCACCGCCCGTCGTGAACGTCCATTTCGGTAGCAGCGTCGGTACAGTGCTGGATGAAAACTACGACCGGCTGGACGACGTTCTGGCCGACATGGAATCACACAAAGAAGGAGAACCACGATGAGCAAGATGACGCTGACGACCGAAGGTGACACGCATGTGATTGTGACAAGACACTTCGCTGCTCCTCCAGACGCCCTCTACCGCGCCCACACCGACCCCAAAATCAGAATCCAGAAATGGATGCTCGGTCCGGAAGGTTGGACCATGCCTGTCTGCATCAGCGACGCCAGACCCGGCGGCAAGATCCGTTACGAGAAATTGGACCAACGGCAAAGGCGGCGCCTTCCACCTCACCGGCGAATATCTTATATTTTACTAATACTCAAAATCTTTATAATCAATACTTCACATTCATATTTCATCATTTAATTCTGCAGCTCGATGCCCAATTACGCGCAGGACAATTGTCCGTCGAGCGGATGTACTCTTCCCGATCCCACGCCCGAAAACCACATTTGAATATCTACAAACTTCATAACACAACAATCATTTCTCCAACTATACCATTAACACTAACATTCATAACTTCATCTCCTATAACTTCCCTATCTCATAATCTTCACAACTTTCTATACTCTATCAAATTTTCAACATCAAAATCAACAACTTCAAACATCTCACTATCACATTTTTCTAACTCTCACTTTCCCCATCCCAATAACACAACATTTTACTAACAACTTACTATCATTTTTACACAACTTTCAACAATTTTATTTCAAAATTACATCATCACCAACATAATCCTCAATCACAATACATCTACACAAAATTTCAATACAAGATTCGATGCCGGCGCGCACAGGCACCCTGATGAATCAATGCGAATGACCCTGCCCGATGCGCAGACGCGCGCATCGCCATGCTTGCAACCGGAATGGAGCGCGGCAATTGGACATAAGCCTGCTACGTTCGACATAATGGCGTCAAGAAATGCTGTAGCCTCGATAATTTACTATTCTCTCATATATTTTCACTTACTATTTAAACATTTCAATATCATCATTATAATTAGCGTGGCCGCCTTAGCAGGTCATCGATTACGAATCCCGTCCAAACCGATTGGCTCCTGCTCAAACATCTTCAATCTTAATTAATATATTTCGCAAGCCCGGCCCTCTCAGCTTCTCACCGCTGCCGACTAGCTCTCCGTCGCAGAGACGCAGCCTATCGAAATCAGCAGACCCCTCGGCTGCGGGACCTGCATCGTCATGCGAGCAGCGGGATCGTTCGGGAAAAATTCGGTGAAAAGATGGTTCAGTTCAGCAAAATTCGAAACGTCTGCTAAGAGCACGGTCGTATTGACTACCAGGTCGAGTCGGCTGCCTCCGGCGCGCAGTATCGTATCGAGATTCTTGAACGCCTGCCGTGCCTGCGAATCAAATGTCGCGCCAGCCGCCTCTCCGGTGGCAGGGTTAATACCTGGCTGACCCGATACAAATAACAAGCCGGCCGAGCGGACGGCCTGGGAATAGGGCCCGATTCGCCTTCAATCCCGGTAACTTGGATGACCTCTTTCTTTGGCATAACTATTTCCTCCTGGACGGCCAACCCAGACAACGTTACCCCACTGACGGCTGGCCCACATTCGCCTGCCTTTGGCTAATGTGGGTTCACAAAGAGTGCCACCCGTCCATTTACGAATCCCGCCCGAACCGATTCGCTCTCTCGAACATCTCCCGCAGTCCCGGCCCGCGCAGGTTCTCGCGCAGATGCGTCATTTGCTGCTCGAAACGCAGCATCACGTCTTCCAGGTTCTGGCTGTTAGTGAGTGCGATGTCGCGCCACATGGAATAAGGGCTACGCGCAATGCGCGTCATCTCGCGCAATGCGCGTCCACCAATCTGTGACACCGTCTCATCGTCGCCCAGTTCTTCATGCAGGACCGAGGTCAGCGCGGTGGAGATCATCTGTGGCAGATGGCTGATCCAGGCGCACACAACGTCATGACGCTCGGGATCGAGCACAATGATACGTGCGCCAATCGACGCGAGCAGTGCTGTGTATTCCTCTTGCAGCGGTGTGTACTGCTGGTCTGGCTCGATTGGCGTAATGAGCCACACCGCTCCCTGAAACAGGTTGGCATCAGCATGCTCCACGCCGCTGAACTCCTTGCCCGCCATCGGATGCCCGGGCAGCACGCGCTTTCCGGCCTCGCGCCGAAAATCATGCGCGCTCGCTCGACGAACTTCTGCTTGGTGCTGCCTGTATCAGTGATCAGTACATTAGTCGGAAGCGTCGGGGCAACGGCTTCGAACTGCGACAATATCGTTCCGACAGGGGTCGCCAACACGACTACGTCACTTCCGGCTACAAGCACGCTCCAGATCGGCTTCGCCCCGGTCGATGGCGTTGCGCTTTAGCGCCGCATCGAGCACCGCAGGCTTGTCACAACCGACGATCGTCCCGGTGAAACCGTAGTGCCGAAGCGCAAGACCAAGCGACCCGCCGATCAGCCCCGTCCCGACGATCGTGATTTGCCGAATCGGCATAACAGTTCCGCCCAACGATATTGCTTTGCGCCCTTGGGTGGAAGGGCGACAGCTCGTGCCGATAGGCTTCGCACAAAACACGGGTTCTTGCCCGGGGTCCCGCGGCTAAAGCCGTCGGCGACGACATCTCTGTCCGCCGGGCTGAAGCCCGACGCTTCCACCGCTAAATCGTCCTTCCCACCGCCGGCGCAATCATCCGCAACCGTTGCATCAATTCTGCAAACTGCTCCGGGAACAACGACTGCGCACCATCCGACAACGCGTGGTCCGGATCGGGATGTACTTCGATGAGCAGCGCATCCGCCCCCGCCGCCAACGATGCGCATGCCATCGGCGCAACCTTATCCCGCAATCCCGTACCGTGCGACGGGTCCGACGTAATCGGCAAATGCGACAGCTTGTGCACGATGGGAATCGCCGAGATGTCCAGCGTATTGCGCGTATACGTCTCAAACGTCCGAATGCCGCGCTCGCACAGAATCACGTCGTAGTTGCCACCCGACATGATGTACTCCGCCGACAGCAGCATCTCTTCAATGGTGGCAGCGATGCCGCGCTTCATCAGCACCGGCTTGCGTACCTTCCCCAACTCTCGCAGCAGGTTGAAGTTCTGCATGTTGCGCGCGCCCACCTGTAGAATGTCCAGATACGGCAGCATCCCGTCGATTTGCGAAATTTCCATGACCTCGCTGATGACCAGCAGGCCGTTCTGGTCTGCCGCCTCACGCATCAGCTTCAGCCCTTCCAGTCCCATTCCCTGAAACGTGTACGGTGAGCTGCGGGGCTTGAACGCACCGCCGCGCAGGACTTTCGCACCCGCCTTGGCAACCCTTTCGGCAGCATTGAAAATCTGCTCCCGTGATTCTACCGAGCAAGGGCCGGCCATCACCACGACTTGCTTGCCCCCGATCTCCACGCCCTTTCCCACCTTGATCACCGTGTCGTTTGCGCGGAACTGCCGCCCCACCAGCTTGTATGGCGCGCTGATGCGATGGACCTTTTCCACGCCGGGCAGTACTTCCAGGTCGCGCGTATCGAAATCGATGCGTCTACCTACCGCGGCCAGCACCGACTGGCGCGCACCGGTAGTGCGATGAACCGCGAAGCCCATCTGGATCAGGTGGTTCGTGACGTCCTGGATCTGGTCTTCCGACGCGGTTTCAAGCATCGCAACAATCATTCGAGAAAGATTCTCCTACTCAGCAACTTCCGGTTAGCAACCGGCTTTTAGCCGTACGTGGTTAGCACCGCGCAGTAACGCTTTTCCAAGTTTTGAAGCTAACTCCTTATCGCTAATTGCTTATTGCTCTTCAATCATTCGTCTCCAGCTCAGTCGGCTCGCCGCTTCGTTCCACCGCCGGCTCCGGAGCAATCTCTTCCCGCTGAATCTGCCGCATCACGTCAACCAGGCGCTCGTAGATCTGTCGCAGCTGCACCTGGGTCAGCGGACCCGTGTTCTGTCGTGCAATGTTGTCGAAGATAATGCGCTCGCGGTCGGGCTCGTAAATCGGCAGGCTGGAATTCTGCTTCAGTTTGCCGATCTCCCCGGCGCAGCGTGCACGCTCATTGATCAACGTGACCAATTGCCGGTCAAGCTCGTCGATTTTGAGCCGCCACTCCGCGATATCCATAGTGATCTTCTGGTGCGCCGTCCGACACTTCAAGCTTGCGGCGCACCTGCTCTTAGCGACTCCAAAAATTCTGACACAGCCGCCGCTTCGCGTCCTGCATTTTGTTCAATGCGCTGCACGATCGCGCTGCCAATGACCACGGCATCGGCAAACTTCCCCACTTCCGCAAACTGTTCCAGGTTTGAAACTCCGAATCCTACTGCAATCGGCAACTTGGTGAACCCGCGCAGGCGTTGCACCAGTGATTGCGCGTCGCCAGCCACTTCCTGGCGCGTCCCCGTGATGCCCGTGCGAGAAATGGCATACACAAATCCGCGCGAATGCTTCGCAACGGCGCGAAGACGCTCATCGGTGCTGGTGGGAGCTGCCAGAAACACCGGAGCCAGCTTGTGCGCTTTCATCGCACGCAGATAATCTCCCGCTTCTTCGACCGGCAGATCGGTCACCAGCGCGCCGTCAACGCTGACGAACGCAGCCTCAGCGCAGAACTTCTCGAACCCAAACTGCAATATGGGATTGAGATACGAAAAGACGATGATCCCGGCCCGCGATTGCTGACGAATCTGGCGCGCGACCTCGAGCACTCCAGCGAGATCGGTCCCATGCTGCAGTGCCCGCTCGCTGGCACGCTGAATGACGGGCCCGTCCGCGACCGGATCGCTGAACGGAACGCCCAGCTCAATCACATCCGCGCCTGCGGCGATCGCCGTAAGCGCGACATCACGCGAGATCTCCAGGCTGGGATCGCCGCACGTGATGTACACAACCAGTCCGGGCTTGCTGGCAAACTTAAGGGACATGAATACAACTAGCCTACCAGCATCCCGCGCCTCGCGAGCTTCAACCCGGCTGCCCTAGTGCCCGAGGATTCCCTTCTTCAGCTCTGCGGTCGGAGGCTTCGGCCCCAGCCATACCGCCATCATCACCTGCGCAAACTCCGGGCCGGCAATGGTCAGCTTGTCATGGCCGTTGACGCTCATGGTCGTACCCGTTCCCGGAACGTAGCTGAAGGCCATCTCGTCGCCGCTGTTCAACGCCTGCTGCGCCGCCAGCAAACGGTCGATGTCGGGCTTCATCGTCTTCATCGCGTCGGGAGTGTTGTCGTTGAACGACTCAGTGAACGCATCCGACATCTGGCTCTTCGTCACGCCATGCAGGAAGTGCATGACGATCTGCTTGGGCGCATCGGCCTTGATGATGGCGTTCGCGTCCGACGACTTCTGCTCCAGATAGAGCCCCGCGACGTACACCTTCACCATGTACTTGCTGCGAATTCCCATGCCGTTGAGGACCAGGCTCTTGCCGCCGACTTGAGCAGTGTCGGACATCGTCACTCCGGCGAGGCTTGCCGCGCATAGACTGCCCATCGAAGCCAACACGAACATCACAACTGCAAGTGATAAGACCGGCTTGCCCATAAGGACTCCTTGAGATGTAGGGTGCGACCGCGATGGTAGCACAGCGGTCTGCAGTTGCCAGTAGCCGTTGTCAGTTGTCAGTTGTCAAAACCAATAGGGACCGCCGATTGACGCGGATTACGCGGATAAGACTGAGGTCTGAAAGGCAGGCTTGGGCGGAGGGGACTGTTATCGCCGGAGTCATCGAAAACCCGCCACCCCGCCAACGGAAGGCGGGATGGGCCACCCTCGTTGGGGACTTTGCTTGACGCGGGCGGGGTGGCCACCGACCGAAGTGCGGTCGCGGCCGGTCGATATCCGCGAGGCACACGAAAACTCCCACTGCGCCAACAGCAGCGGGGATGGAGCACGGCGAGGTGTACACTGACGGCGTTTTTCAGATCGAGGGGACTGGGGGTTCTAGTGTCGCAGATTGCCAGGCGTCATTTTTGTCGATTGGCAGCGCTTCCCATTCTTGCTCTGGTGATGTTGCTGGCAGTTGTGGGGCAAGTGCAGCATTCGCCTGGAGCCAAAGCTCAAGGCAGGTTTGCTCAGGCTGCGGACACAACCTTTCGAGAAGGCGTGCATGCGAAGTTACCGCCTCATCTTTCCACACTGTTAGGCATTTCCAAGGAAGAGGAGTGTCCGGTCATGCAAAGTGTCGTGCGCACGGGGACTGTGGTGCAAGGATTTGACGTCTCGGTCGCGGATAAGAATGACATCGTTCTTTTTGTTGTGGATGAGACTGCGAACGACCAAACCCTCTATCTGACTACGCCCGGAGGCACGCTGCGATGTGTGGTTTCGGTGAAGAACGGAGTCGGTGCCGTTGCGCGGATTACGGACAAGGACAAGAAGGCGTTCGAGAAAGAAAAGCAGTTCTGGATAGATCGCCTGGCCCCGGCCCGTGCAGCTAAGTGAGATAGCGAACTCCATCGGGGTACACATCAACCGACACAGGCGCGAGGTGAGGCCGTCGCTAGTCGCCAGTCTTGGAATTCACTGCAGAGGCGCGGAGGACACGTAGGAATAAGGGCAAAAAAGCGAACGCGGATTTGCGCGGAGCTCATCGGTAGTTGGCGTCGTTCGTTGCCAGTCAAAGAAAAAGCGGATCCCTCGCTACGCTCGTGATGACAATCAAGACTTACAGCGCGAGGTTTTCGCGGAGGATGCCTATGTCTTTGTCGCCGCGGCCGGAGATGTTGACGATCACCACGTCGGAAGAACTCATCTTGGGGGCGCGCTTGATGCACTCGGCGACTGCGTGGGCGGACTCGAGCGCGCAGATGATTCCTTCGAGATGGGCGAGCTGGCGGAGGGCGTCGAGCGCTTCGCGGTCGTCGGCGGAGACGTATTCGGCGCGGCCCTGATCGTGCAGCCAGGCGTGCTCGGGCCCGATGGCTGGGTAGTCGAGTCCGGCGGAGACGGAGTGGGTGAGGGCGACCTGTCCGGCGGAGTCTTGTAACAAATAGGAATAGGTTCCCTGCAACACGCCGGGGCTGCCTCCGCCGTCGCCGTTGAAGCGGGCGGCGTGCTCGCCGAGGGAGTGGCCGCGGCCTCCGGCTTCGACGCCGATGAGCGCGACGCCGGGGTCGTTGAGGAAGGCGTAGAAGGCGCCGATGGCGTTGGAGCCTCCGCCGACGCAGGCGATGATGGCGGCGGGGAGTTTGCCTTCAGCTTTCAGAATTTGCTTGCGCGCCTCTTCGCCGATGACGCGGTGGAAGTCGCGCACCATGGTGGGATAGGGATGCGCGCCCAGGACGCTGCCGAGCAGGTAGTGCGTGGTGCGGACGTTGGTGACCCAGTCGCGCATGGCCTCGTTGATGGCGTCTTTGAGGGTGCGCGAGCCGGAGTCGACGCTGCGGACTTCGGCGCCGAGCAGACGCATGCGGAAGACGTTGAGCTCCTGGCGGCGCATGTCTTCGGCGCCCATGTAAACGACGCACTCCATGCCGAAGAGAGCGCAGACGGTGGCGGTGGCGACGCCGTGCTGGCCGGCTCCGGTTTCGGCGATGATGCGGTGCTTGCCCATGCGGCGGGCGAGAAGGGCCTGGCCGATGCAGTTGTTGATCTTGTGAGCTCCGGTGTGGAGGAGGTCTTCGCGCTTGAGGTAGATGCGCGCGCCGTTGAGTTGCTGGGTGAGGCGCTGGGCGAAGAAGAGCGGCGTGGGGCGTCCGGCGTATTCGTGCAGGAGCTCTTGGAATTCGGCGTGGAAGGATTTGTCTTTGCGCGCGGTGGCGTAGGCGCCTTCGAGTTCCTGCAGGGCGGCCATGAGGGTTTCGGGGACGTAGCGTCCACCGTAGGGGCCGAAGCGGCCTTTGGTGGTCTTCTTCTTAGGCGTGGTGGTGGTCGGCATGTGGGACTCTCTTCTTCATTGTGCGAGGCACGTCACTTAATAATGGTTGCGGCGTCGCTATCCAGAATATTTTTGACCCTGTTCCAGCCATCCACGACCTTCATCCCCATCGAACCGTCTGCCATTTGCTGCCAGTACTCGATGACCAAACCGCCATACTCGAATGTCACGTTTTCCTTTGGCGATTCATCCGAGTATGCATAGGAAATGGTCTTGACGGCCACCAGCTTGAAGGTGAACTTGAGAAATGCCTGGCCCGCGGACGAAGCGCCTGCCGATTTGCGAAGAACCAGAGCGACGGTTTGAAAAGCCGTACCGCTGCACGCCATACGAAAAAAGACGGGAGAAGCTTTGTCCGTCTTTCGCGTAATCCGGAATGGGTTGAAAGTCACCTTGCCGGCGCCCGCGCCGGAGGATTGCGACCCTATATTCAGCGTTTGCTCGATATCGAAGGAGTAGTCCTCGACTTCGAAAATGTTGGCGCTGGGCGGATAGTGAACCGCGGATTTTTGCGGATCCCCGGAGAAATCGATTTGGGACTCGCTATCGAGATACCTGCCGTCGTATAGCTGAAACCACATGCATGCACTGATCGCCATGCTGATTGATCTCCTTAGAGGCGTGAGCAGCGATAAGGTGGCGCCGCATCATGAGAGTTTATGCCCGCAATGCCAGCGATTGCTAATGGAGCGCAATTGCGACGGCTTCAAGAGTTTACCGCGCGGGCGGCGGCGATGAAGGCGCGGAGTTTGGCGGGGTCTTTCTTGCCGGGCGCGAGTTCGACAGCGGAAACGACCTCAACACCCCAGGGGTTGAAGAGGCGGATGGCGTCGGCGACGTTGTTGGGGTTCAGGCCTCCGCCGATGACGACGGGTGCGATTGGCTTGACGCGCTCAACGATGGGGAGAGCGGCGTTCCAATCGAAGGGGACGCCCGTGCCTCCGCGGACGGTCGGGGAGCCGGAGTCGAGGAGCAAGAAGTCGTAGGAATCGCGAGCGTCGAGGAAAGGGTTGAGGATATCGGGGGCGACTACGAGTTCGCGGACTTGCAGCACCTTGATGATCTTGCGTCCGGGGAGTGCGCGGCGGAATTCACGAAGTTGCTCGGGCGATTCGTCGCCGTGGAGTTGAAGTGCGGTCAAACCGGTCTGGCTGGCGAGCGCGGCGAGCGCCCGAGGGGTTTCGTTGACGACGACTCCGACCTTGTCGATGTGCGGCGGAAGGGCGGCGTTGATGGCGGCTGCGGATTCGGGCGTGATGCGGCGTGGGCTGGCCGCGAAGATGAAGCCGAGGGCGTCGGCGCCGGCATCGATGGAGGCGAGGGCGTCGTCGAGATTGGTGGTGCCGCAGATCTTGATCCAGGTCTGCGTGCTCATGCGGTTGCGGCCGATTTCGCGAGCAGGGTGCGCAGAGCGTCGCCGGGGCGTTCGGCACGCATGAGGGATTCGCCGATGAGGAAGGCGTCGAAGCCGGCATCGCGGAGACGGGCAATGTGGTCTGACGACTCGATTCCGCTCTCGGCGACTTTAACGACATCGGCAGGAATGCTCTTCACGAGTTGCAGAGAGGTATTCAGGTCCACCTGAAAGGTGTGGAGGTTGCGGTTGTTGACGCCAATCATGTCGCAGCCGGCGGAGATGGCGCGATCGAGTTCGGCGGCGTCGTGAACTTCACAGAGGACGTCGAGTTGTAGTTCGCGGGCGCGACCGTGAAGGGTAACGAGTTCTTCCTGCGCGAGGGCGGCAACGATGAGCAAAACGGCGTCGGCACGGCAGGCACGAGCCTCCAACAGCTGGAAGTCGTCGATGATGAAGTCTTTGCGCAGGCACGGAATGCGCGTGGCAGCGGAAGCCAGTTCCAGATTGTGCAGAGACCCCAGGAAGAATTTCTCGTCGGTAAGAACCGATAATGCCACCGCACCGGCGTATTCGAGTTCAGAAGCGAGTTTGGGGACATCGAAATCTGCACGAATGAGTCCTTTGGAAGGCGAGGCCTTTTTCAGCTCGGCGATAATAGCTGGACCGGACTGCGAGACGCGCTGCAAGCGTTCACGGAAGCCGCGGGGACGATGGCGCTGCGCCACCGCCAGCGGATCGATCAGATCCGCGACTGGCTTGGCGGAGGCAACGCGGGCGCGAGTCGCGGCGATGATTTCGTCCAGCTTGGTCGGCATAGGCGTAGCAAAAGTATAGCGGTTTGACAGAAGATATCGGACTCTTGCGAGGCTGCCGAGCTACCAGTCCACCATTTTAGTGACGGAGACGGTTCACGTGATCGTCTGCTATATTTTGCCCTTACAAACGCCCAACAGCTGTTATTTTCATTTGGAGGTCGGGGAAAACGAGCTCCAGACCCAAGCCGGCGCGTTCTTTTTCCCCAAGCCCTTTCGTTCTTCGGCTCGGTATTTTTCTGCTGCTCTTGTCGATGGTGGCGCCGTGTCATTCGCAAGAGTCTGCCCATTACTACCAGTCAGCCGGCACCAAAGAGATGGCTGGGCTTCTGCAGAAGATCTACCGCGAACAAGATGTCAAAACGGATCCGAGTAAGTATGGCGAGCGCGCTACTGCGTTGCGCATCGAGCTGGCAGGAAAGACGTCGCTGGCGGATGAGCTCAAGACGCGCTACGCCCTGGCGGAAGCCCTGCTGCGCGCTGGAGACAGCCCGGGCGCGATTGCGGAGCTGGAGCACATTCGAGAAGGGTGCCAAAAGAACTTTCTGCGCCTAGATCCGTACAGCGAGCAGCACGTGCGGGAGACATTGGCGCTGTCCTATCTTCGCCTGGGCGAGCAACAGAACTGCTCGGTCCATCACAACGAACATTCGTGCATCTTCCCGCTGGAGAGCACCGGCATCCATGCGGACAAGACAGGGGCACAAGGGGCCGTGCGTGAGCTTACTGCCAGTCTGAAGGCTGATCCCAATAGTCTTCAGGCACGCTGGTTGCTAAACCTAGCGTATATGCAACTGGGAGAGTATCCCAATGCGGTCCCGCCGCAGTGGCTCATCCCTCCAGGTCTTTTCGGCTCCGAGTACGATATCGGGCGGTTTGAGGATGTGGCGCCAAGGACAGGACTGAGTGTTACGGGGCACGCGGGTGGCGTCGTCATGGAGGACTTCGACGGCGATGGACTGCTTGACCTGATGATTTCCTCGTCGGGCCCCTTGGACCAACTGCGTTTCTTTCACAACAATGGCGATGGAACCTTCGATGAGCGTACGGAAGAAGCCGGTCTACGGGGAGAGACAGGCGGATTGAACCTTGTGGCCGGCGATTACGACAACGATGGTCACATGGACCTGCTGGTCCTGCGCGGGGGCTGGTGGGGAGAGCATGGGAAGTATCCGATGTCACTGCTGCACAACAATGGCAACGGAACCTTCGATGACGTTACCCAGAAAGCCGGCCTGATGTCGTTGCATCCCACGCAAACTGCAGCTTGGGCGGACTTCGATAACGACGGTTGGCTCGATCTTTTCGTCGGGCACGAAACAACGGGGCCGGAGAAGCATCTCTCGCAGCTCTTCCATAACAATCATGACGGAACCTTTACGGAAGTCGGAGCAGCGAACGGGCTCTCGGACCTGGGATTCGTGAAGGGCTTAGCCTGGGGCGACTTCAATAACGATGGTCGTCCAGACCTATACGTCTCGCGCAAGGGGCAGCCTAACCTGCTCTTTCGGAACGACGGGCCACGCGATCCAAAGAAACCCAGGGCCGATCGCTGGAAATTCACGGATGTCACCACGGCGGCGCGCGTCGCCGAGCCACTGCACAGCTTCGCGACTTGGTTCTTTGACTACGACAACGATGGCTGGCCCGACCTGTTTGTGGCCGGCTACTACAACGAAACCCAGAACGACATTGGCGCTTTTCAGATGGATCTCCCATACAAAGCCGAGACGCCGCGCCTTTACCACAATAACCACGACGGGACTTTCACTGACGTGACCCGGCATGTCCGTCTCGACCGCGCCATTCTGGCGATGGGCGCGAGTTTTGGGGATCTCGACAATGACGGTTGGCTGGATATTTATCTTGGAACTGGTTCATCGGAATTGGATGCGCTACTCCCCAACCACATGTTCCGGAACGATGCAGGCAGGAAGTTTCAAGACGTCAACACTTCGGGCGGCTTCGGGCATTTGCAAAAAGGACACGCGGTCGCGTTCGGCGACATAAATAACGACGGCCATGAAGACATCTTCGAAGAAATCGGTGGCGCGCTTCCCGGAGACACCTACCAAAGTGTTTTATTCGCTAATCCGGGACACGACAATCACTGGCTGACCCTCGAACTTGAAGGAGTGCAGACGAACCGGTCGGCGTTTGGAGCGCGACTCGCAGTCACGCTGAAGACGTCCGAGGGGGAACGCCGCATCTATCGCACGGTCGGCTATGGCTCAAGTTTTGGCGGCAACCCGCTGCGGCAGCACCTGGGAGTGGGCAAGAATGCCTCGATCTCCGAGGTTGAAATCTGGTGGCCAACTTCAAGGACAATGCAAAGCTTCCACGATCTGCCGGCGGACCGTGCTTTCCGTGTCCGGGAAGGGGCCAATACCCTCGAACCGCGAAATTACAAGTCATTTCCTCTCCCGCAAACTGCGGTCAGACAGAAGTAAGCCCAGCGACTTGTCGGCAGGGGGAGCCTGGCTCTTTCAAGAAAGCGCGCAATGGCGATCCGCAAGGCCAGGCTCCGGCGATGCTAAACTGTCGCCCTAGCCGTTAAGGGAGCGAGACAGCATGAGACCGGCTGGAGTTACGCTGATCGCCATTTATCACTATCTCGCGGCGGCGTTTGTGGCTGTACTCGGGGTTGGTCTGTTTGTCGGGGGCAAGGTCATCAGTATGCTGGGAGGTGCTGACGGTTTTGTGCTTCCCAAGGCGGGCTTTTTGATTGGCGTGGTCGGCGGCACCGCATTCCTGGTGTTCGCATTGATCCATGCCATCGCAGGGTTCGCGGTGTGGTCGATGAAGGAGTGGGGGCGCTTGCTGGCGATCGTGCTGGCTGTCATCTCACTGGTGTTCGCAATCCCCGGGCTTCTGCTGTCGGCGATGACCATGCACGCATTTTTTGGAGGCTATCGGGTCGTGCGGGTCCTCATCAGCGTGCTAATCATCTGGTATCTCCTGCAGCCTGGCATCAAGACGCTGTTTCGTGGCGATCTACGCTTACCTTCGTAAGTTTGATAGTTTTCAGCGTGATAGAGACCGGGTTCACTCCCCTGATTCTGCCCTGCTTCGCTGATCGTTCCCCTCGGCTCGGAGCCTATAATTAGGATTGCTCTGACGATTGATCCGCCGGACTGCCCCCGCCCGCATAGAGCGACCGCGGAGGTGTAGCCGGAAGCTTGTGTCCGATGACCAGCCTCACACGTGGCGGAAGCACAAGCGGATCGATTTTCGCGTACCTCCTTTCCTCAAGTTCCCTCCAGTTAACTTCGATCGCGGCTGGCTGCATCATGCTGATGTGCCTGGGGCTATCCGCCACCTCGTTCGCGGCGCTGATTGGATCGCCGGCTGTCCGCAAGCAGCAGGCTCGCACGCAATTCGAGACGGCTGAGCGCATGCGGGAGGCACTCAACGGACGGCCGGCCAAGGAACGCAAACGCCATGACTATCAAAAAGTGGCGGATGCATATCGCAAGGTGTACTACGTTTCGCCAGAGTCTTCGAAGGCCGACGCCAGTGTGATAGCCGTGGCAGAAATTCTGGCGGAGATGGGTCGGCAGTTCGCACCGGATGACAAAGACCTGCATGCCGCCATCGCGCAATACGAGTTTCTGCGGCGCGAGTATCCGGGCAGCAAATACCGGGTCGAGGCACTGTTCACGATCGGGCAAATCTACAAGGAAGACCTGGGAGACGACGCCGCAGCCAGGACCACGTTCGAGGATTTCCTGAAGCACTATCCGCGTAACCAGTTGGCTCCCAAGGCACAAGAGGCGCTGGCCGAGCTGAACCGGCCTAAGCCAAAGAAGAAAAATGAGATAGCCACCGCGCGGGGCGCTGGACAGACGACCGACGTGACGCCGACTCCTGCGAAGAACCCTGCGACGCCGAAGGTGACCGGTATCCGCTATTGGTCCACCGCCGATTACACCCGGGTGGCGATCGACCTCGATTCGGAAGTAAAGTACGAGTCCGGCCGTGTGCCTGATCCCGACCGTATTTTCTTCGACTTGCCCGAAACCCGGCTGGTTTCGACGCTGGTTGGCAAGATTTTCGCTGTGCAGGACGGATTCCTAAAGAAGATACGGGTGGCTCAGTATCAGAAGGGATCGACGCGCATCGTGCTGGAAGTGGACGACGTCACGGAATATTCGGCTTTTCTGCTGCCGAACCCGTATCGGCTGATCATCGACATCCACGGGAAGGACACAGGAGGCGTTGCTCGAGCCGCGACTAATGCGCCAGTATCCGAGCGTGCGGGCGAGTCCGGCGGTAAAGCGATGTTGCCGGCCCTCACGAGCGAACCGAATACTGCAGGAAAGGCCGATACCGCCGCGAGCGCCGGCAATCCCGCGGAATCATCGAAACGGGAATCGAAGGCGGTCACAGCAAGCGCTTCAAAGGCGACATCGAGTGCGAAGAGTAATTCAGATTCCACCAAGCCCGCTGAATCCGCACAGGCAACGACTACTTCGGCTTTCAAAAGCCAGACTGGCGAATTAGTCGCTTCGGCAAAGGCGCCGTCAAAGTTCCCTGCACCGGCAGCTCGTTCGACACAACCGGCCGAGATTGTCGCGGACGATACCGACCAGGTGGACGACGCCGTGGCCAAGCCGACCAGCAAGCTCACAACCGCGCCGACCGCGGTGACGGTCGCCCCGGACAAGAAGAAGGGCAAAGGCACCACCAAAGTCGCGGCAACTGAGGCGGTCCCCGTGCATGAAGCTGTTCCGACCGCGGCGGGTGATCGCAGCCTGATTCGCGCGCTGGGGCTCAAGATTGGACGCATCGTAATCGACGCTGGACACGGAGGACACGACACGGGCACGATTGGCCCGAATGGGCTGCTGGAGAAGGACCTAGTGCTTGATGTGGCGCTACGGCTGGGGCGACTGCTCGAGTCGAAACTGGGCGCGGAAGTAATCTACACCCGGGATGACGACACGTTCATTCCACTGGAAACCCGCACCGCCATTGCGAACGAGCACCAGGCGGATCTGTTTATCTCGGTGCACGCCAACTCGAGCCAGGATGAGTCAGCGCGCGGAGTTGAGACGTATTATCTGAACTTCACTTCGAACCCGGACGCGCTCGAGGTGGCGGCCCGCGAGAATGCGGTGTCGGAAAAGTCGATTCACGAGCTGCAAGACCTGGTGAAGAAGATCACGCTCAAGGAGAAGATCGATGAGTCGCGCGAGCTGGCCAGCGATGTGCAAACATCACTCTACGCGGGACTCTCACCGAAGAATCCGACTCTGCGCAATCGTGGGGTGAAGAAGGCTCCGTTCGTGGTGCTGATTGGGGCCAACATGCCGAGCATCCTGGCGGAGATCTCGTTCGTCTCTAACCCGGTGGACGAAAAGAAGCTGGAAACGGCCGAGTACCGGCAGAAGATCGCGGAATCGCTCTATAAGGGCATCTCCAAGTATGTTAGCGGGTTGAGCGGTGTGAAGGTGGCGTCGAAGTACGACAAGGACGCGGGGAAGTAGAGAGCAATTAGCGACTAGATTTCAGGCTTGCGCAGTCCGGGTTCGTTTATCCTTCCTCAGAGTTGTTCCATCCCAATGCCATCACCAAGCTCAGAAACGTCGGGCGTTTCCGCTGTTGTTAATCGGGTCGCGGCCGAGTTCGCTTCCCTGCCGCAAGTGGAAGCCGTTGCATTAGCCGGTTCGAGGGCTTCCGAACTCGCAGACGCAGAGTCCGATGTCGATCTGTACGTGTACGTGACTGGAGACATTCCGCTCGATGAGCGGGTGAGGATTGCGGCAAGCTCATCGCGAGCGGAGATCGGCAACAATACCTGGGAGCCGGGCGATGAGTGGATCGACGCTGCCACAGGCACGGCCGTGGATGTAATGTACAGGCACGTCGGATGGATTGAAGGGCAACTGGATCGAGTGCTGGTCGCGCACCAGGCATCCGCCGGTTACTCGACGTGCCTCTGGTACAACGTGCTGCATTCGTACGCCCTATTCGATCGTTCAGGATGGTTTGCCGAACTGCGCCGCATGGCCGGCCAGCCTTACCCGCCAGAGCTGAGGCGGGCGATCATCGCGAAGAATTATCCGTTGCTGCGGCGGAATCAATCGTCCTATCTTCATCAGATCGAGCTAGCTATAAAGCGTGGGGATCCAGTGAGCGTCAACCATCGGGTGGCGGCGCTGGTGGCGAGTTACTTTGACGTTTTGTTTGCGCTGAATCAGCTGCCGCATCCGGGAGAGAAGAGGATAGTGCAGTATGCGATTTCTTCGTGCCGCAGGTATCCGCCCCACATGGAAAAGGACGTAGCGGGATTGGTGACGTCGGTTGGACAGTGCGACAGCGAGATCGTCGCAAAGGTGAAGGTCCTGGTGGATGGGCTGGATAACCTACTGAGCGGGGATAGGCATATGCCGTAACCGCCCGGTGCTCCGCAGGTCCGGGAGGAGTTTGACATTGGCGGCGCGAAACTTTGGCTCCGAAGTCGTAGTCTAATGTGGCAGTGGAGAGTTAGTCCTCCGCCACCCCGGATTCCCATGAAGTTACGAACCAGGATCGCATTAGCCATCGCGCTCTTGACCGCCCTTTGCTCGGCGGCGACAGCACAGCAGTTTCTTCCGAAGTCATTTGCCGGATGGACGCAAACCGGCGACGTGAAAACGTTGCGCCAGCCCGAACAGGCTGATGCGGCGTATCCCGCAGTCCTGCGCGAATACGGATTCACAGAGTCGGAGACTGTGACCTATACTCGTGCCGACGGGCGGACGCTGACCGTCAAAGCGACGCAGTTCAAAGACGCGACCGGGGCTTATGGAGCCTTCACGTTCTATCGCGGATCCGGAGATGAAGACCGAACAGATCGGGACCAAGGCAGCGTCGGCCAATCGAGCGCATCTTGTTCTTTCGCAGCAACGTGTTGGTGGATGCGACGTTCGACCGAGTCACGGGAATGTCGGCGGCTGAACTGCGCGAGCTGGCGGGCGTACTGCCGGAAGTGAAAGGAACGGCTGGCAAACCTTCCCAACCTCCCCGAATACTTGCCCGGGCAAGGTGCTGTGGAGAATTCGGCGAAATATCTGCTTGGTCCGCAGGCGCTCGCCGCAACCAAGACCCCGTTGCCGGTTGAGTTGGTTAATTTCGCTGTGGAGCCGGAGATCCTGACGCAGAGCTACACGACGGCGGATGGACCGGTGACGCTGATGCTGCTGGAATATCCGACACCACAGATTGCCGCTCGAACGGTTGCGAGCGTTCCAGTCGCGCCGAGTCGAGACCAACGGACTGGCGGTACGCAGAACCGGACCGATCCTGGTTGCGAGAGCGGAGCTTCGGGAAGCAGCGATGCCACAAGTTGTTGAACGCCGTGAACTACGAAGCCGAAGTCACGTGGAATGAAGCGACATCCGTCAGCAAGCGCGACAACATCGGCAATCTTTTGCTTGCCGTGTTCGGGCTGATTGGAATACTGCTCGCCGTTCGGACTGCTCTTCGGAGTGTTTTTCGGCGGAATTCGTGTGCTTTTGACACGATATTTCCCGGGAACGGTGCTCGACGTTCCGGAGAATGTGGAAATCCTGCAGCTCCACATCGGCGACGGTTCCGGCTCCGATAAGTAGCTGAAAACTAAGCTGTTTGACGGGCTCGCGGGGTGAAATCGGGGGTTTTCGGTCGATTTCCTCAGATCGCGTGAATTCGTACGTAACTTGTTGAAAACACAGCAATTTAAGTCCTAGAAATTGCTTGACAGGGGGGTAGGGCGAACCTACTATTTGTGTCAGAAAGTTTTGACGGTCTAGCCTCCGTTGGAACTATTCTCCCTTGAAGAAAAGGCCGCCCTGTTGCCGGGTGGCCTTTTCGTTTGTGCGAAACGAGCAAGTGAGCAGTCACTTTCTGGTTCGACGGCTATGTTGAATTGCGACATTTGCATCGGACTGAGTGTAAGTGGCGGTGCAACGGAGACGATGAAACGCGAGCGGTGACTCTGGGACACGATGAGTATATGCAGCCTGATGACTTTCGAACCGAAGCGAAGTCGACTTGATGAATCCAAACAACTTCACGCGTATGAACGGAGCAAGCGAAGAAGCCGGTGAAGACAGACCGAAGTCTTCAGGGCCCTGCCGGAAGTCTGGCAGCTGATCCAGACCGCGTCGCGGACTGCTGGCCCTCGGGTTTGTGCTGATGGTGATCAACCGTGTCTCGGGCCTGGTGCTGCCCGCCTCGACCAAGTTCCTGGTGGACAACGTCATCGGCAAGCGCCAGTACGCGATTGCTGCCATCCATTGGTTGGAGTGGTGCTGACGGCGACGCTGATACAGGGCACTGACGTCGTTCACGCTGACGCAGACGCTATCGAAGGCAGCGCAGAAGCTGATTGCCGAGCTGCGGCGACGGGTGCAGGAACATATCGGGCGGCTTTCGGTTTCCTACTACGACTCGCAACAAGACCGGCACCATGGTGTCGCGCATCATGAGCGACGTCGAAGGGGTGCGCAACCTGGTCGGCACGGGTCTGGTGGATCTTCGCCGGCGGACTGCTGACGGCGGTCATCGCGTTCGTGGTGCTGATGCGCATCAGTCCGGTCATGACGCATGATCGCCTTCGGCTTCCTGGCTGGTGTTCGGCGTAGGGCTACGGAAAGCGTTCAAGACCATCCGACCGATCTTCCGCGAGCGCGCAAAGATCAATGCCGAGGTCACCGGACGCCTGACGGAGTCGCTGGGCGGCGTGCGGGTGGTGAAGGGCTACCACGCCGAAGACCGCGAGCACGCCGTCTTCAGTGCCGGAGTCGAGCGACTGCTGCAAAACGTCTTCAAGACGCTGACGGCAACTTCGGTGATGAGCCTGTCCTCCGTCGACGCTGATGGGAGTCATCGGCGCGATCGTCATGTTCATGGGAACGCGCCAGATCCTGGCCGGCAAGCTGACCCTGGGCGGCTTCTTCACCTACACCATGTTCCTGGGATATCTGGCAGCGCCGCTGTTCCAGGTGGTGGGCGTCGGTACGCAGATCACGGAGGCCATTGCGGGCCTGGAGCGCACGCGCGAAGTGCTGAGCGAGACGCCCGAGAACGAAGATCCGGAGCGAACGGTAACGCTGCCGGCCGATTCACGGCGACGTCGCGTTCGAGGACGTGACCTTCGCCTACGAGGCGAAGAAGACGGTGCTGCATGATATTTCTTTCGAGTCTCGAACCTGGAACCGTCACCGCGCTGGTTGGCTCGTCGGGATCGGGCAAGTCAACCATCATCGGGCTGGTTGCGGCATTTCATAAGCCAAATTCGGGCAAGGTGCTGGTGGATGGCATCGATCTCGCGACGGTGCGGCTCGAGTCCTATCGCACACAGCTAGGAATGGTGCTGCAGGATTCGTTCCTGTTCGACGGAACGATCCGCGAGAACGTGGCGTTCTCGAAGCCGGATGCGACGGAAGAAGAGCTGATGCGGGCGTGTGCGATCGCGCGGGTCGATGAGTTCGCCGAGAAGTTCGAGCTGAAGTACGACACCATCATCGGCGAGCGAGGAGTTAAGCTGTCCGGCGGTCAGCGGCAACGGGTTTCGATTGCGCGCGCGATCCTGGCTGAATCCGCGCATCCTGATTCTCGATGAGGCAACGTCGAGCCTGGACTCCGAGTCGGAAGCATTGATCCAGCAGGGACTCTCTTACCTCATGCGCGGACGCACAACGTTCGTCATCGCGCACCGCCTTTCGACCATCCGGCGGGCTGATCAGATTCTTGTGGTAGAAGCGGGACAGATTGTGGAGCGTGGGACACACCAGTCGCTCTATGCAGTTGGGAGGACGGTACTTCGACCTTTACACCCGGCAGCACGGGATCGAGCAGAACCTGTTCCTGGCTCCGGGCGAGGGCGACGTGCCGGAAGAAGTCGGCACAAATGCCAGCGTCGCGAGACGAGAACGATGCGGAAGTGATCGATCGGGAGACGGTGTAGGAGATCTCGGTTCGCGGTGTCTGACAGAAGGCGATAGGCTTCTTGTCTTTCTCAACTGAAAGCCAACTTCCGGTCAGGCCTCCACCGGCCACGGTTCGTACTTCAGGGGGTCCAACCCAAGTCTGCCAGAGTGGTATTCACCAATTTTTTTTCCAGGGTTCTCGTCCAGATAGGCTCTGACACTGGAAGACCGATAGCTGGTATCGCCTGAGCCGTATAGGTTGCTGAGTTGCTGGACGGCGTCCTTCGTAATCTGTGCCAGGAAATCCGGGACTTTTACACCTTTGTCCAACAGATCCCGCCGCGCGGTCAAAGCTTGGAGCCGCGCCTCGGTCTGCAAGTGCAGCAAGGCCAGGTTGCGGTGATAAAAACTGCTGCTGCGGATAAATGCCCGCTTTTCCGTGAACGACGAAGGCAACCACACCGAGCGGCCGCGATCGGTGTGATACAGCAGATCGCTTTCCGGCGCGGAGCGCCTCACCCTCAGAAGCGAGTCCTTGAACGGAGTCAGCTTGTCCTTCTCCCAAGTCTTTCGAAAGCCGACTACTGGTTGATGTTTTCTTTCTTTTCGAGTCGGTTGATGAGCCCTTGGATCTGGGACTTCGCGTTTTCCGGCGCAGCATCCTTCGCGAGCTTCATCTCTTTCACCGCTTCGTCGTAATTCCCTGACCCGACGGCAATGCGCGCCAGACCGGCATGGGTGAACAAATTGGTCGGATACTTTTCGGCCAATGAGCGATAAATCGCAAATGCCTGGTCCTGCTTGCCGTCGCGCTGGAGTTGGCGCGCGTACTGGTAAGCTTGCCCGGCGTTGGCCTTCGCCAGGGCCATCTCTGCATACTTCTTGGCTTCGTCAGGTTTACCCATGGCTGCCAGGATCTGCGACTTTGTCATCAAGTTGTCGTAACGCTCTTCAGCCTGGATGGACTGGTCGGCGTACTTCAGACCTGCGGGCAAGTCCGCCTTGGCGGTCAGGAAGTAATTGGCCGCGTCGTCATAACTCACCCAGGTGTACTGCACGATTCCCCGGAACTGCTTCTGAAGGCTCGCTTCGACCGTCTGGGGAACGTCGACCGATACCTTGAAGGGAACGGCGAGTTTGTCCCAACGGAGCGTGACCATCGCGGAGTCGGGCGTGAGTTGATCAAAGTCGTAGATCAGCGCGTCGTGAAAATCCGCGGCGGTGGGTTTGACGGTGACGCGAAGCACATCTTCTTCAGGCTTGTAGGTGAAGGCTCCCCAGGCGGAGTTGACTTTCGAAAAGATGACCGTCCATTCGTCCTCTTTGGGAATCATGAACAGTCCGTAGGTACCCTTGTCGAGCGGCTTGCCTTCCACGGTGACTGGATCGGTGAAGGTGATGGTGGTGTTTTCGTTGGCGCCGGCGCGCCAGACATCGCCGTAAGGAACGAGGCCCCCCCAGACTTTGCGACCGCCGACCAATGGGCGACTGTACTTCACATGTCACGTCGGTTATGCCGATGGTTTGAGTGACTTGGGCGTTTTGGCTCTTGCGCGGCAGGTCAAGCAATGCCGATTGTGCTGAGCAAAGGGTGGTGAGGAATGCAATCGATACGACGAGAAGCAGAGAGCGACGTTCGTACATGCGCAACTCCTTTATGGGCAGAGATTCTGCCGGCGGACGGGCGTGCAGACGTGCCCACCGAACCCGACAGTGGTGATGCGGCGTTTGGACGAGGCCCGACACCGCTAGTTAGCAACCGCGGGACAAAAACCATGGCAAGAAGTATGAAGCGGATAAGTTGCGGGACGAATCATTGGCTAGCACACCGGGGCACGACTTGGTAGTTTTTCGCACCGTCAGTCTGACCAGGGCGCTGGTTTGCGATTCCAGCGGTGCTCGCGCAGCTTTGCAATCAGCTCGGCATCCAGCGGTCCTTTGTCGCTGTAACTGGTATTGGCCTGCACATGTTCGGGTCGGCGCATCCCGATAATCGTCGTGCTTACGGTCGGATTGGACAGCACAAACCGCAAGGCCATCTCGGGGAGGCTCATGCCCACCGGCAGGATTTCCCGGAGACGTTCGACGCGGGCTATGGTCGGCGCGAGGTTCTCAGGCGAAAAGTAACGGGCTCGCCAATCGCCCTCGGGAAAGCGAGTATCGATCGTCATGTTCCCGCCAAGGCTGCCTTCGTCGAGCGGCACGCGGGCGATAACGGCGATGTTCATCTCTGTGCAGAGTGGAAACAGTTCGTCTTCGGGAGCCTGATCGAAGAGGTTGTAGATGACCTGGACGGCATCGACCAGTCCAGTACGAATCGCCTTGATACCATTCTCCGGCTCCCAGCGGTTCAGGCTGAGACCGAAAGCGCGAATGATGCCGTCACGTTTCAGTTTTTCGACGGTGTTGCGGAAGTCGGGCTCAGTGCTCCATGCGTCCTGCCAGACGTGAAACTGCAACAGGTCGATGGCGTCGGTGCCGAGCTTGCTACGAATGGCATCGGCATACTTGAAGACGTGGTCGGGCGGAAACACGTCGTCATACGTGTGCGAAGGCTGGGCCGGCCACTTCAGATTCTTCGGCGGAATCTTCGACGCAGCGTACAAACGCCTGGCCGGATTGCGGGCAAGCAGCTCGCCGAGGAATTGATCGCTCTTCCCCTCGCCATACCCCCAGGCCGAATCGAAGAAGGTACAGCCTGAATCGGCGGCAAGCTGCAACGCGGCCGCCGATTGGGAATCGTCAGAGCCTGACCAGCCGCTCATTCCCCAGAGGCCGTATCCGATGTCGCTAATGCTCCAACCGGTGCGGCCAAAATTTCGATGTTGCATAAATGAACATGCCTCCAGGACACGACGTTCTCCGACAGTCGAATTGATGGTAACAAGCCGTGATCGAAAATAGGGCGGGTTGAGGGGATGGATATTGGGCGAGTATCCTTAAGTATCGCCCTATCGCCCTCAATTCTGACCGGTGAGAGATGTTCGGGAGGTAAGCGGTATTGATTCGTCGCACTTTTGGCCACACTTCGATTTTCTCAATTTTGCTTGTAGCGGGTCTGTCGCAAGTCTGCTGGGCCCACGCTATCTTGATGGATTCGACTCCGAAGTTGAATTCCACCGTGCAAGGTCCTGACTTCGACGTCAACTTGCGATTTAACGTCCGCATTGACGGCGGAAGGTCCCGGGTGAAACTAGTGGCCCCGGATGGCGCGATCTCAACCCTCGCTCTGGCCAGCCAGACCACACCCGACACATTGCAGACGCACGCCACCGGGCTGAAGCCGGGCGCATACAAGCTGGAATGGCAAGTTCTCGCCTCGGATGGCCACATGAGTAAGGGCGAGATTCCGTTCACGGTGACCTAGCGCCCAATGATGCTGAAACTGGTCGACCTGTTCACATTCTTGTCGGTGGTGCTGCGTGCGGGCACGCTGGTGTTCCAGTCCGTGCTGCTGGGCGGCGTCATGTTTGTGCTGTGGGTGGCGCGAATGTCGCCCGAGGCATCGCCAGAAAGCATCGATCGAATCCAGGCCTCCACGTGGCGGCTCCTGCGCATCAGCGCGGTCGGCCTGGCGGTCGTGCAATTGCTTTATCTCTACGTAAATTCCGCGGTTCTGATGGCGACGGCGGAAATTGGCTTCGATGGCGTCGTCGGGGCGAACTTCTTCATCTCGGGCAGTATCGTTTTGGTTACCGCATTGCTGACGGCGATCGTCGCCAGCGGCAACAAGAGCGTTGCAAGTTGGGCGCTGCCGGTGCTGGCGCTGGTCATCATGGGCGCGTCGGTAATGACGAACCACGCTGCGTCGCGCATGGAGGGACGCCCGCTCCTGATCGCGTTGTCGTGCGTTCACGAACTGGCAACCGGCTTCTGGATCGGCGGCCTGCCGTTCCTGGTGCTGGCCCTTTACCGCGCCAAAGACGTGACGACACAGTGGTACGTGACGGAACGATTCTCGCGCATGGCGCTAGTCAGTGTGGGCGCACTGGCTATCAGCGGTGTTGTGATGAGCAAGTTGTATATCGGATCGTGGGGCGCCGTGTTGGGAACGGCGTACGGCGCGATGGTCGTGGCCAAAGCGACGATGCTGGGGGCGCTCCTGTTGCTGGGCGGCATAAACTTCCTGCTGATCCGCAACACGTCGAAGGAAAATGCCCTGCCGCGGCTACGGCGCCTGATCGAAGCTGAAGTCGGCATCGGCATCACCGTGATTCTGACGGCGGCGTCGCTCACGTCGCAGCCGCCGGCGGTGGACCAGCTGAACGAGACGGTGACCCTGCAGCAGATCTATCAACGCATAAAGCCTGTGGTCCCCCGCTTTACGTATGAGTACGTCACGGAAGCAGCGAACACCGGCCCAGCGGAAAATACGATTCCGGAAAGCAAAGCGCCGGTCTACAACGTCGATGGAGTGCCACTCACTCCCCGGCTGATCAACAATTCGATCGAGTCGGAATCAAACCATCACTGGATGGGTTTGGTGGTGTTAGCGATGGGCCTGCTGGCACTGCTCGCCCGCACCGGCAAAGCTCCATGGGCGGAATACTGGCCGTTACTGCTGATCGGAATCGCGATTTTTATCTTCTTGCAGGCTGACACCGAATGCTGGCCGGTCGGGTGGAAAGGGTTCTGGGCCTGTTGGGCCGATCCTGAGGTTTTCCAGCATCGCATGGCGGCGCTGGTTTGTGTTGGGTTCGCGGTGTTCGAGTTGCGAGTACGCCAGCAGCGGAAAGAGAACGACCGGATGGCGATGGTCTTTCCCCTGATGTGCGCCCTGGGTGGGGCGGTGCTGTTGACCCACTCGCACGCAATCACCAATGTGAAGGAAAACCTGTTGGTTGAGCTGAGCCATGTGCCCATGGGCATCATCGCCGTGTTTGCTGGATGGGCACGCTGGCTGGAACTGCGGCTGCCGGAGGAAGATCGAGCGATTCCTTCGTGGATCTGGCCGGCATGTTTCGTGCTGATCGGGGCGGGGCTGCTGAATTACCGGGAAATGTAAGCCGCCTGCCAGTACATCCCGTCGTGACCTCATGATGTGCAACCGGGGTGTGGACAAGTAAACTGTCCGGATGAACAACAGCTTGCACCTGTTTCCCACCTCCAACCGCTGTTTCCACGGCGTGCGTTTCGCCGCAATCTTCGTTCTCATGTTGTGTTGTTCGGCCGAAGTACGGGCCCAATCAAGCGGATCGCCGCAGTTCTCCATCACATTTACCAAACAACTCAGCGACAAACCCATTGACGGGCGGATGTTGCTTCTTCTGTCCAACGACCCTTCGGCGGAGCCCCGCATGCAGATTAACGACACGCCGAAGTCGCAGATGGTGTTCGGGGTTGATGTTGATGGACTTCGGCCGGAACAAGCCGTGGTCGCGGACGAAAAAGCGTGGGGTTACCCGATACGTTCCCTGCGCGACGTCCCGGCTGGAGACTATTACGTTCAAGCCTTACTGCATCGCTACGAAACCTTCCACCGCTCCGACGGCAAAACCGTGAAACTTCCCATGGACCGGGGCGAGGGCCAGCATTGGAACATCGCGCCCGGGAATCTTTACAGCAAACCATTCAAAATCACCATCGGCAAAGGCAATGCGACGGTACCCCTCGTCCTGGACCAGGAAATCCCTCCTATTCCGGTTCCAGCCGACACAAAGTACGTGCGGCACATTAAGATCCAGAGCGATCTGTTGAGCAAGTTTTGGGGCAGGCCCATGTATCTCGCTGCAGTCGTACTTGTCCCCGAAGGATTCGACCAGCATCCCGAAGCACACTTTCCGCTGATGCTCTTCCACGACCACTTCGTCGAGGACATCGACGACTTTCGCACGGAGCCGCCGGATCCGAATCTCAAACCTGATTATAGCGAGCGTTTTCACATCTCGGGATACAACCGCATCCAGCAAGAAGAGGCCTACAAGTTCTACCAGAAATGGATATCCCCGGGCTTCCCGCGCTACCTCGTGGTGAAGATCCAACATGCCAATCCCTACTACGACGACTCCTACGCGGTGAATTCGGCCAACCTGGGACCCTACGGTGACGCGATTGAGACCGAACTCATGCCGGCACTGGAGAAGAAGTTCCGCAGTATCGGCGAGGGATGGGCCCGCTTTACCTACGGCGGATCAACCGGGGGGTGGGAGTCTCTTGCGGTACAGATGTTTTATCCCGATCACTACAACGGCGTATTTGCGGCATGCCCTGACCCCATCGACTTCCGTGCTTATACAGTTATCGACCTGTACAAGGGCCCCAACGCGTTCTTCCTTGAGGGTGCACACAAGCGCGTGGCGCAGCCCGCGATGCGCGATTACCTGGGACACACTCTCATCACGATTCAGGACGCCAACGCGTACGAACTCGCGCTTGGCACCAAGGGACGTTCCGGGGAGCAATGGGATATCTGGCAGGCAGTGTACGGTCCGGTCGGAGCGGACGGATATCCACAGCCCATATTCAACAAGGAAACTGGCGAGATCGATCGGCAGGTGGCTGCTTACTGGAAAGAAAATTACGACCTGCGCTCGATTTTGGAAAAGAACTGGCCTACGCTCGGTCCGAAGCTGCAGGGCAAGATTCATATCTATTGTGGAAGTGCCGACACCTATTTCCTCAATGACGCGGTGTATCTGATGGAGGACTTCCTCAAGAGCACGACGAATCCACCCTACGAGGGCGAGGTGAAATATGGAGACCGCGCCGAGCACTGTTGGAACGGCGATCCGAACCTGCCCAACTACCTGTCACGGCTGCACTACAACACCATGTACCTGCCCAAAATCATGGAACGTATCGGGAAGACAGCACCGCCGGGAGCGGATCTGAAAAGCTGGAGGTATTAGGGAAAGTCGTGTGTGCGCGGCCCATTACGGGAACGGTGTCTGGGTTAAGGTCGTACAGGTACCACAGCCAGCATCGTGGGACTGTCACCGCCCCATCGCCCCGTGCGCGCTCCAAGTCAGCCAGCCGCAGGATAGATTTAATTGTGGTTCGTCTTGCTCGCGAGTGCGCCTTCCGCTTCATGATCGATAGCCTCCTGCCACCGATCAAATCATTGAAGTCGCCAAGCGCGTTCAAGTTCAGAGTAGCCCGTCATCCGCCAAATAATGTCGGGCCCAACGCTAAGGATTACTCCTATTGCCCTGCTTGTGGCAGCCCAAGTCTTCGCACCAGGTTCTGAAATCGCGCTTCCCGCTGCAAACCGTCGAAATCTGGCTCCACTTTGATGGTAGTGAAGGAGGAGCATCGGCGTTCGTAGCAGGCTTCAAGCAGGTCTAGGGCTTCGCCGTTTTCTCCAATCTGCGCATAGCATCGGGCCGCTTCAACCAAGGCACCACTTCTCTTGAATGTTTCCCCAGTCTCGCGGAGAAGGCCCCTAAAGCCGACGGTTTTGAAGGTGCGTCCTATGATGTGTGCTTTCTCTGGAGTGGAAATAGCCTGCCGAAGAGCGACCGCCTCGTTGAAGAGGTTCTTGTGGCGTAACGAACCTTCCAACCAGAACACAGCTATTCCAAAGTGCGGATCTATTTGAAGGGTCTTGCGCGCCTGAATAATCGCTTCATCATATCGGCGGGCCCAATAAAATGAGCGTGCCAGGTTGGCGTTGATGATCGGGGACAAAGGATCAAGTTCCAGTGCACGCTCGTGCTCATTGACCGCTTCGTCATGTCGGCCTAGCAGTGATAGGTAACCGCCGTGCCAATTGCGGCCCAATGCATCGTTGGGATTCAGCTCAAGGGCGCGGTGAAATTCTTTTTCTGCGTTTGCCCAGTCCCAATCGTACCAAGTGTAAATTGTGGCCATCGCATAATGGGCGCTCGCCAGTTTGTCATCTAATTCGAGGGCTTTTGCCGCCGCCGCCTTCCCTCGCGTCTGCGCCTCCTGGCTTGGAATCGCACCGTAGGCGCCGGCTACCAGATAGGCGTCGGCGAGGCCCGAATAGGCAGGCGCAAATCTCGGGTCGCTCTCGACTGCCTGGTTGAAGTACTCAATCGCCTGTTGCCATCCTTGGCTCGTGTACTGGTAGAAAGAAATAACGCCCCTTGAGATATAAGCCGTAGGCCTGCGGGTTCACGATTTGCGCTTGATCCAGTGGCCTAACCAGGATGTGTATCCGCCGGGCGACGTCGGTTGCAACTTCGCTCTGCAGATCAAGAATCTCAGTGACGTCTCGTTCGTAAGCTTCGGCCCATAGGTGCATGTCCGTAGAGACCTGGATCAACTGTGCAGTAATTCGCACATGGTCACCAGACCGCATCACCGTCCCTTCCACGACTGCGTCCACATTCAGTTCCCGCCCGATCTCCTTAATGCTTTTTGTCGTCGCCTTGTAGCGCATGATCGAGGTGCGAGAGCTTACACGGACGCTGCCCATCTTGGCCAGATCAGTGATCAACGCGTCTGTCATTCCGTCAGCAAAGTATTCTTGTTCTGGATCGCGAGAAAGATTTGCCAACGGAAGCACTGCCAGAGCTGAGATTTGCGGGCTGTATTGCCCTCGGCTTGCCATCCAATTTCGGATTCTGCCAACGTTCGCAACAAGCACAATCCCCAGGCAAGCCATCACGGCTGTCATCACCGCTAGCCAGAGGTATCTCGAACCGTGTTGTGCTGCCTCAGACGCAGCTTCCAGCCGGTCACGCCCCTCGTAGATAACCGGGGCGATGAAACGATAGCCCTTTCGTGGCAGGGTTTCGATGAAGTTAGGCTGTTCAGCGGAATCTCCGAGGGCTTCTCGCAGGTGATTGACTGCCTTGTTGAGTCCGCGGTCAAAATCTACGAAAGTGCCTTCCGGCCACAACCGACCTACAAGTTCCTCGCGAGTTACGAGGTCGCCAGGATGCTCCAATAGCGCTAGGAGTAGGCGCAGAGGCTGCTCGCGGAGCTGTGTCTTCTTTGCGCCATTTGCCAGTTCGCCCGTGCGGGAATTCAGCACAAACACCCCAAAGCGGTAAACACAGGCGGCAGGGACAACACTTCCCATGGGACATACCCTGGAATGGCGTTGGAACAGTGTACTACCAGACGTAATCCCGAATTTACCGCTCATGATCGCACCTGTAACTTATTGCCAGCCTAAGGGACTCTTCAGGGAATCAAAATTCCACACGCAGGGAATGCGCCGGGCATTGACGCTTGTTCTCGTCCGGGGGAAAGTGGCCAACAACATTCGAAGGCGGCTTCCGCGGAGGGGTGAGCTATGAGGACATATCACGGGCTGTATTGCGCTGGGGTGGGAACCTTAGTCTTGCTGCTTCTGGCGCTTAATGGGGCCTTGCTCGCTGAAGACAGCAAGCACGATGACCACGACGACGGCAGACCGGAGAAGACTCTCTATATCTGGGCAGGGGACCAGGCGCGCCTGGCGCCGGATTTTCTCGCGGTCGTTAACTTTGACGAAGACTCCGACGATTACGGGAAAGTGATCCGGACTGTTCCCGTGCCGGCTCCGGGCAACGTAGGCAACGAACCGCACCACTGCCATCTGTCCGCCGACAAGAACATCCTCGCCTGTGGTGGCTTGCTCAGTCTGCTCCGTGGCCAGAATGGCATTTTCTTTTTCGACGTGTCCGATGCACGCAACCCGAAGTTTCTTTCCTCCACTAGCGGTTCTAAGTCAAGCATCACCGACGACTTCCTGCCGTTGGAGGCGGGAGGTTTTCTAATAACTCAGATGGGCTCTTGCACAGGTGGGACACCCGGCCGTGTGGCCGAGTTTGATAAAGACCTCCATATGGTCGCGGAGTGGCCAGTCCATCCTCCGCACCACGGCTTCAATCCACATGGCGTCTCGGCTCGTCCAGAGCTAAACCTGATGGTGACGTCGGACTTCATCATGCCTTCGAGTACGCTGGACAGCTTCCCGGGCGATCCGGAACTACGCGGCTCAATCCGGGTGTGGGACTTTCAGAAAAGGGAGATCACCAAGACGATTCAGATTCCGGATGCGCTGGGCACCATGGATGTGAAGCTGATTCCCGGTGATCCGCAGGGGCGCGCTTTTACTGCGGGCATGTTTGACGGACTGGTTTATCTGGTAAACACCAGGGACGGGACCGCGCAGGCCGTCTTCGACTGCGAGCACATTGTCCCGCACATTGAAGTCCCGGTTCGTGGAGGCATGGTCCAGCTTCTTGCAATGCCGCGCAGTGGAGACCGGCTCCTTTTTGCATCTTTTCAAGCCGGCCAAGTCGGCATGCTCGACGTCAGTGACCCGGAACATCCCTTTCAAACAGGAATTGTCAACCTGGGCGTGGACACAGGTCCCCACGCTATCGCACTCACCGACGACGACAAACGTCTGGTGGTCACTGATTACTTCCTCAATGAAGACGACTTCGGCAAGATCCACTTTGAAGGTGACCATCGCGTTCACGTGATCAAGGTCTACAAGAATCATCTCCGATTGGATTCGAGATTTGATCTGGACTTCAACACAGCGTTCACGACCGGACCCGCCCGTCCTCACGGGGTTGCGATGAAATAGGTAGCGCACTTGCGCGCGAGCTTCGAGCAACTAACGATCGTCAAGACCGTCGGTTGTGCGGATCGGGTCAGCCCCGCCTCAGGTACGGCCGAACGAACCTGGGGAGGCCGAACAGTCCCCGGGAAAAAATCACATCTTAGAGGATGAACGGAGATGAGTGTACGTTGAGCGGCGCTGGGAGTCCAAAATGGAAATTCCGGCTCAACTCCAGCGGGAACCCCAAATTAGAAACCCGGGTTAGATGAATAACGCATCGTTGCGGAGACAAGGACGATGAAGTGCATTCCGCCTCGGTTCCATTCCCTGGTGCTCGTGGTCGCAGTCACCACCTGGGTCACCGCGCCGGCGCACGCCGATCTGTGCGACAGCGTTCAGGGCGGTGGCGGCACCAGCCCTACGAAGGTCACCGGCCTCGAGATGAGCCTCTACCACGACCTCTTCCCGAACGTGCCGACGCAGGGCAACGACACCTGGAACCAGGTGATCGTGCTGTGCAACCGGCAGCGGGACAACAAGGGAAAGCAGGTGGCAGCGGTCACGCAGACTGAGGGCGACAACGCCAGCAAGAAGCAGCTCCGCTCGCCCGACCTCGAGACCAAAGTCATCCGTGGTCACTACAACTTCTGGGGCGCGGTGCCATTCGGGCAGAAGTACGTTTACGTGCTGAGCAAGTCGGCCGGCAAATGGACGATGATCATCCCCTACCAGGCGCAGATCAGACAACTCAACGGCGGCTCCATTGATCTCGGCTTGGGCCATCGCTGGGTGGACACCTCTGGCGCGCTTGGGCGCACCAAGGGCGACGGGGACGCCTTTCGCCTCTACGACGCGTCGCAGGTCACCACCACCGCCGGCGTCACCACCTTGATCCCCGCGGCCCGGTCGATCGCCGAGACAATGTGCAATACCACCACCTTCTTCCCGGCCCAGGAGCACGCCTACGACGGCCAAAACGGCGCCAACTCCTACAAGCGCGATCGGCAGAACAAGAGCATTCAGCTTGGCAAGCTCCAGTTCCGGTACGGCAACGACCCGAAGAAGGACCCACTGTTTGAGGGCTGCCGGGTCCCCAATTACACACTGGTCTACTGGGTGCCAGTCTCGTCGAGGATCACCCGCGAGCGCGACATCGCTACCACACGCCCGACGACCGAGGGACCACCAACAGCGACGCCCACACCACGGGTTTCACTGGTCTCAGCCACCGCCCAGGAGTTCGTCCTGCAGAACTTCCAAGAGGTGGCAGAGACCTACTGGATCATCCCCGGCGTCTTCGAGCTTAAGCTCCTAATGTTGGGCCGGAACGACAATGACTTCCCAAAGGCCACTCTGGCGCTGCTTCGCAACGACGACCACCTGACCGTCAATTTCGCAAATCGTCGGCCGCCGCGCAAGCCCTACTTGCACTTGTAGTTGGGGAAGCCTGCACGTGGGCACATTCGTGAACAATTACGTGCACAAAGCGATCCTCGAGGTTGGAACAGCGAAAGTGTATTGAGCCACCAAGATAGCCATCGCGAAGGCGGGATTGCCGAGCGCCCACACTAAAGTGATACATTTTCGCAGAACTTCCACACGGTAATGATGAACTGTCCCATCGACTACGCAATGGAGCTGACTTCCATCAAGCAATCTTTCCCAACAGCCTGTCTCCAGACCTAATTACCGGATTCTGGTTTGATCCCCAAAAGGGCGGATTGGCTTTCATACTGGATCTCATGATCGCGAACGGTCACTTTATTCGCAACTGATCGGAAGAAAAGCAGCAATCCGCTTATCGCAAGGCCGACATTCCAGAAGCTTCACAATTTGCAATTTGATTGACGGAGATTGCCACGGCTTGCTACCTGGTATGCACTTCGCGACGGGCCCGGACACCTGGTGCACAAACACGCGACGTGGTTACCGCAGAGGACGCCGGAGTCAGATTCAAGGCCACCATCTTCGGAGGTGCAGCAGACTCCCGATTCACGAACCCGTACTGCCAGTCAATTGATCCACTTATCCTCTTCGTCGTCGTCTTCCTCGCCCGAAGCTATTTCAGCCTCCGCTATAGAGTCGTCGGCCGCCTCAGCGATTTCTTCGTCGTCGGAGTCGGCCAGGTCTGCTAGGATTTCCCGCGCCTCTGCTGGACGGATACTGCCAACGGCGCCTATGGCGGCGAGCAGCACGGGCTTTGGGGTGTGAGCGTCCTTGATGAGTTCGACAATGTGAGGCCAGGCCGCATCTAGTTCCCAGTTGCCGGCCGCGTGGACTGCCTCAAGGTGTATTTCAGGATCGTCGCTTTTCAAGGCTAGCAGTATCTGCTCGTCAAAACCGCGAACCCAGCGCATTGAAAACACGGCTGTCAGCATCCACTCTTTGTCTCCGCTGGAATATGCATTCTTGATCGCATCCTCGTGCCAGGTCTGGGGAGCGCGCACCGATGCTTCCAAAATTCTCCGCCGCACTTCCTTGGGAGTGTTGTTATCGAGGTAGACCTTCTCCATCGAGTCCTGGATGTTACGAAACGTGGGCTCAGTAATGGGTACGTCATCCGGATCCTCGAATTCATCGGTGTCCGCGTGTTCCAGTACCGGTCCAAGGGAAATTGCCGCCCTAGCGCGCAGTTGATCTGGCTCGTCGACACTGCATACGACGGCCAATAAAGTATCGGCCAAATCGTCGTTGATCACAGTAAAATCGCCGGCGAGCTCGGCGGCGACCAGTCGATCCGATTCCTTGGCTCGCTGATCCACCAGAGTCTTCAGCAACATCCTCCCGGCATCTCGTGGCCAGTCCCATGGAGGTGTGTCGAGCAGAGTCTTAAGGTCCATTAGGTTCCTCCGGGATTGCGCTCAATCATGCAATCTCCGCTGTAGGAGCGGCAAACCCTTTGCGAATTATGGTATCGCAGGTCCATCGGCGGAATCCGCCGCTGTTCTCCCCTTTCGCAAAGACCAGCGAAATAGAAAGATTGTCTCATCTGCGAAACCGACCGTTCAGGCTGGCTAGTGATGTGAAAGCATCGCGAAATAGTCACCCGACCCGCGATCTTCAACCACCACCAGGCCGAATCCGGTCTCATACCCTCTGTGCGGTCCGCTGGTATCTTCGCTATTCTCTTCCCCGACGCGATGTTGGGGAATTAAGGCGATTCTCAAGCAGATGAAGCCTGAAGCCAAATCAACTGCCCGGTAGCGGGATTGCGGCCCTTTGGGGATGTGGCATTCAACTCGCACATGTTTCCGCAGCTTTGATCGCAGGTGTAAATTGTTCCACCAATGCCCGGAATAGCGGGTTCAGTTGCAATACCTCACTGTCCTGTTCCAGCATTCGGCGGGCATCCGTCGCGGTCTTTAACGTGTACCGCGTACCACAAATACGAGAGCCACCGCATCAGCCACACGGCATGTTTGAAGCCTTCTTCGGTGCGGGCCTGAAATGTGACCAGCCTGAATTCGGGACCCAACGATGCTGCGCGAGACCCGCAGTCAACAGTGCATCGCGAATTGATCCAGACTTCGTGTTTGCTCGCTGAATCTCGAGACTACTTGGGGGGTGTTATCGGCAGAGCCATAATTGTCGCCAGCATAGTTGCAACCACCATCTCTCTATCGCCGCTGATCGCGAAGGCATCCGCTGTACAAACTGTCAACGTCCGTCCTGCTTTCTTTACCTTCGCTCTGGCCGCGAGAACCTCGCCCGCAGCGGGCGCCAAGAGGTTCACCTTTAGCTCAACGGTGAGGACATCGTTATCGTCTGCTGCCACACTTAAGGCGGCATAACCGCAAGCAGAATCCAGCACCGCAGTGATCGCACCCGCGTGCAAGTAGCCATTCTGTTGCGTGAGATTCGGCGAAAATGGCATGCGAATCTCCACACCGCCGTGAACCACTGCTGTGAGCTCGGCCCCCAATATCGACATGAAGGCCTGCTTGGAAAAGCTCTGGCGAACGCGTTCCTCCCGCGCTGTACACATGTCTCCTCGATTCGAGCGAGCCCGATTTACGCTTGAGAGTTTGTTTTTTACCGCTTCAACCGCAACCGTTGTTCGCTCATGATCCTGTTGAGCTCCATTAGGAGTAGATTCTTATGGCGTGGAGATTTCTCCAAGTCTTCTCTGAATACCAGATTCTGACAAACTCATGGACGGAATCTTGCTCCTTCTTCGCGATGTCGTCCGCCACCGACGCTCGCAGCAGACCCTTTATGCTGCGAAAAGCGGCTGTATCTTTGGCCCCCAAGCGGGTTGCCACCTCCCGCGTATCTTCCACTAGCTTCTCGTAACACGAAACTTGATCTACCACTCCCAGACGTGACGCCGCCTCCGCCGAGTACATGGTTCCCTCATACAGAATTGCTTGGGCGTTCTTCCCACCAACCAGAAACTTGAGCATCTCCACACTGCCCGCAAATACCGACGAGCCAAAGGTGATCTCATTCAACGAAATTTTCGCCTTCCCCGAAACCATGATTCTGTAGTCGCATGCCAGCGCGAGCATGCACCCGCCAGCAATCGCATGGCCATTCAATGCGGCCACCAGCGGTTTTGGATAGGTGAACAGATACCTGTATAAGTCCGTAAATCGCTTTAGAAATCTGGCGAATGCTTCTTCGGAGTAGCCGAGGAACTCTGGGATGTCAAAGCCAAAGGAGAAGAACGAACCGTCACCGGTAAGAATTACAGCCCTGATATCAGGATCAGCGGCCACGCGCTGAACGCAGTCGGCAATCTCCTCGACGGCTTGCTCATTAAGGGCATTTACCTTTCCTCTTTTCAGTCGGGCTTCCGCGATACCGTCGGTTATCGAGAGACGCACGAAATCCATGTCCTCTTCCTCGTCGTGACTCACGTTGATGTCTTTGTTGCTCATCGACTCGCGGCATTGGATTGCGCGGTCTCAACGATCATACGGCGTCCGCGCTCGAGAATGTCGATTGAAAATGGGCACGATTTGCCGTGAAGGAAGTGAGATGCACTCCTGCCTGCATCGTCGTGGCAGCAACCTCAGCGTTCTCGGCATTTAGCATTTTGTGATATAGGCGAATAATCTTTTCGCTGATTTCAAGGATGCGGGAGCAGCTCATGATCAGGTCGCCGGCGAAGAGTTCAGGTTTGTACGTGGCTTCTTGCTGTACGGCCACCAAATACCGCCTGTTGGCGCGCGGGTAAGAGGGCATGATTTCAATTTGGCTCAACAAGTGCCACGTGGCCTCATCGAATTTCTCCGCTTCCACATCACATTCATATGGCCCATGTGATCACAGCGCCCGGGATACACCCCGCCAGCAGCGATCAACAATTCAGTTGGCACTGCATCACGATCTGCGCTCGGCGATTTCATCAAGGTATTGGGCATATATGCGTTCTCTGCACAAAAGAGATCGAGAGCTTTGATTTGACTCTGGAATCACAACAACCTAGCTAAAGGCTGATGCAAAACCCAGGGCTCAACCCCTTGATTGACGCGGGTCGCTGACGCAGCGGCGTGGCAGATCTGCAGATTCGCTCATCTTTCATTCGCTAATCTCCACCAATAAAATTGCGCGGCTTCCACTCTTTTTTCTTGACAAGATCTTTCTTACTCGATATACTCGAGTACGATTATGATCGCCTCCACTTCCCACCAAGCCTGGCTCTTCTACTTCCCCTTGGCCCAGCAAGCCGCCCTGCTCAAAGACGATTTGCTCGATCCCGTCGATCAGCTCCTCGACGATCCCGCCCTGGTCGACTTGGTCCGCCAATGTCTGGCCACACGTAGCCCGCTTTCGACGCGCACCGGGCGAACCGGAATCGCCCCCGATCGTCTGCTGCGCTGCTGTGTCATGAAGCACCTGAAGGGCTGGAGCTTCCGCGATCTGGAACGGGAGCTGCGCAGCAACCTGGTCTACCGCCGCTTCACCCACTTCGATGCCGAGACTACTCCCGATTCCACTACCTTCAGCCGCACCTTTGCCCTGCTGAGTCCGGCGGTCACCGAAGAGATTCATCAGCGGGTGGTCCGCCTGGCCTGCGAGCAAGGCGTAGCCCAAGGACAAAAACTTCGCACCGACACCACGGTCGTAGAAAGCAACGTTCACTACCCCACCGACAGCTCGCTTTTGGGCGACGGCATTCGGGTGCTCAGCCGCAGCCTCGAACGCATCGCTGGCGAGTGTAAGCAGGGAGCCGTGGAAGTGGTCCATCACGCACGCGCGGTGAAACATCGTCTGCTGGAGATCAGCCGCGCCGCCAAGTGCCTCACCCAGGCCAACCAGCAGCGGATGCGGGACAGTTACCAGAAGTTGTTGGCTCTGACTCGGGGCGTGGTGCGACAGGCCAGCGACGTGATCGAACGATGGGCGAAGAAACGACTGAAGGTGGTAGGCAAGCGGCTGCGGGTGGAAGTGCAGATCGGCCAGCTACGACACTTTCTCCCCTTGGTCGAGAAGGTGATCACCCAAACCAAGAAACGGGTGTTGGGGGGCGACAACCACGTGGAGGGCAAACTGTTGAGTCTGTTCGAAGTCCACACCGAAGTCATTCGCAAAGGGAAAGCGCATAAGCCCAACGAGTTTGGTAGGCTGGTGCGGATCGACGAGGTGGAAAACGGGATCGTGAGCGGTTACCAGGTTCTCGCCGGCAATCCGGCCGATACCACGTCTTGGATGCCGGCCCTCGAGCAACATCAAGCGAGCTTCGGGCAAGCGCCGGAGATGGCGAGCGGCGACCGCGGATTTTTTTCCGCCAACAACGAGCGGGAGGCGCAAGCCCTGGGAGTGAAGAAGGTGGCGCTGCCGGCGCGCGGACGGCTCTCGGCCAAGCGGGCCGAGCAGCAGAAGCAGCGCTGGTTCCGCCGCGGGCTGCGCTGGCGGGCCGGGATTGAAGCCACCATCAGCACCTCTGAAGCATCCCTTTTCGATGTGCGCGAGCCACCTATAAAGGAGGGCGTGGATTCGAGCGCTACGTGGGCTGGTGTGTGATTACCAAGAATCTATTTTCCATCGCTCGCTATCAACAGCGTCGGAGGGACCATGGCCAAATCGGTTGAGGCTACTGCCCAACGACGCAAGCTGCTGGGCGAGATCGAACGTCTGGCCGAGATCGCTGTCTTTGGAACGCTCTCGGAAACCTACCGCACCTGCGGACGAGCGGGCTGCCATTGTCAGGGCGATGGACCCAAGCATGGTCCGCATCTGAATGTGAGCTACCGCGGGGAGAAGGGCAAGACCACCGGCTACTATGTTCCCAAGGGAGCGGAGGAGGCCACGCGAGAAGGAGTGGCCGCTTGGCAACAAATGCAGCAATGTTTGCGCGAACTGGCGGAGTTGAATAAGGAGCGCAATTTGCAGCATGCCCGCGAGGCCGATTCGCAATGACGCCCTGGTTCCGTCTAACCCTCGTCTGCTGCGTACTGCTGTGTCTGTTCCTCGGCCTTACTCAGGCAGTCGATTGGAATCACCAGCCTGTCGTCAGCTCGGGATCCTCATTCGATCGAGGTACCAAAGCCACATCCGACTCGCCCACGAGTTCCGTTGTCAGAAGCATGGCGTTCCATCTGGCTCGCGCTCGACCTTTCGGATCTCTGGTCCTCGACTGTGGATTGACTGTGGGCAATATTGGTCCACCCGGCCAGGAGAACCATGGGCCACCGGAACCGATGGGCCTTGGCGAGTTGCCGGCCAGGGCCGGACAACTCAAACCAACGCCATCGAGCAACCTTGTCCAAGAAATTGTTGGTTTTCAGCCGAAAAATTGAAGAGTCGGGGTTTTGCATCAGCCTTTAGCTAGCTATCTGCCATTTCCTGAGCGCACGGCTTTCGTGCCCAAGCTCCCACGAGTCCGTACGATGTAGCCACTCCACGCTTTGCAACCACGTCTGCGCGCATGCGATCGGCCAAACTCTCAATCTGCACTTGTGCAGCCGACGCAATATTCAGTTTCTCCAGGGTCGGCACGAGGGTACGCACCGCCTCGGCCACTAATTTGTAGACGGGGCTATCTCCTTCGCCGGAGATTAACGTATCCGTACGCATCCTTGGTGCAGGCAAACCGCAATCGAGGAATAACGAGTGCATCTCGAGCCCGAGCTCAGGCCGAGCTCCGCTGCCGCGCAATGCTTCCGCGAGCCACCATGCCGCTTGCGTCGAAAGATAGGAACGGCTGGCCAGGAGCGGCATGCAGTTGAGTCAAGTTCATGGAACGCCACCAACCCACCATCGCGAAGATATCGCACCATCTTTCGTAAGCTTGCCGCAGGGATCGTCCTGATACATGAGCACGAACCGACCAATAATCGCGTCAAACGGTCTGTCGAAGTGCATTGCAGCAGGATCGCCGACTTCGAAACCGACATTGCATCTGTTGCTGTCGAAGTGCTCTTGTCTGGCTCTCTCGACTGCCTGCCGGAGACCGATCTACGCCGAGCACGCGTCCGGACGAACCGACTAGCTCCGCCGCCAGGAAGCTTACGTCTCCGCTGCCGCTGCCCACATCAAGCACGTGCATCCCTGCTGTTAACCCAGCTTCAATAAGAAGCTGATGAGTATAGGGCGCTAACACGCTGCCTTGAAAGCTGAGACGATCCAACTCACGAGAAGAGTGCCCCAAAGCATACTCGACCTGGGCGTTCGAGGTTTCAATTTCCAGATTAGACACAATATGAGTCTCCTTTTAATTGCATGAGATTCTGAGTTCTGTCCATTGCCTGTGAATGCTCGGTTCTGTGCCACATCTACATACTCTGCTCTCTGCCGGGTAAGCCGCTGCATTACTGCCGTAACTAAAGAGTTGAGGCTAGCCAAAAGGCGGCCTTGACTTGTCACGCATTTGCAACAGCTGTGTCACCTTTTGGTAGTAATATGCTTGACAGCCTACCGCAACGGTGTGCGTCGCCTGGTGGAGTCTCATCGACTTGCGGAGTGCAACCAGGCTCACATTGCCTGAGAACACATCGCAGCATACGTGGCATGGAGACAGTCGGAAAGGCTGCTGGTTTCCAGCATCAACCGCGAATTGCAGGTTTTGCACTCTGGGGCACAGCCGAGCGAGTGAAGCTGTCACCATTGCACCCAAGACTGGTGCACTTTCAGTCCGTCGCAGGTTTTTGCGGAGCACAGTCATAGATGCCTCCTAACGGAGGCTTTTAGACCCCGCCGACGGGAATCAAGCACGCAGTCGGATGTCTTCGATACTGGCCGCCACCAGCGTCGCCGCGGACGCTCATTGCCCCGGGCCGAGAAGTAACAAATTGCACAGAAGGTTCGTCTCTTGTAGTGCAGAAATTAATTTGTTCGTCATTCTCCTGCAACAAAGGCGTTCTATCGTTTCGTGGTCGCGGGAACATCCGTTCTCTCCGTTTTCGGAGCAGAGAACTCCATAACCTCACAGCCCTTGACGGGAGCAGAACACATGCCCAACGTGGCGCTCCTCATTTACCTCAACCTTCTTCAAGAGAAAACCCTCCTCTCACCAGACCAGGTGGGCGCAGGCAGGCAGCCCACTCAAGGCCTGAAAGCGGATAGGAACTAGCCTGAGTCGTGTTGAGCGACTATCCATCCTTGGAGAGCCCGAAGTAGATTCGGCGCCGAGCAAAGTTTCTGGATGTTCCTATTAAGGAGTTGTCATGGATCCCTCTTTTCAAACCTCATCAGCTATATCCTGCCCCTTCAAGACGAGTAATCGGGTAATCAGCCAGCTTGTTTTAGCAATGATTTCGTGGCGCGGCGGTCGGCTCTCCGGCGCGGTATTTATCCTCCTGCTTTATCTTGCCTCGCCCGGTTGGGCACAATGGGCCAGCAGCGGATTGACCGGCACCGTCAGCGATTCCTCCGGACACGGAGTGCCCGGCGTCGAAGTGACGGCAGTACAAGACACTACGGGACTTCAACGAAAGGCGGTCTCTTCCGCGGAGGGAGCCTACTATTTTCCTAAACTGCCGGTTGGAACCTATACCGTCACCTTTAACTGCCGAAGGTTTCCAGTCGCATGCGTTTCGACGATGTGGTGCAGAAGCTAGGAGAAACTCGGACGCTCAACGTAACGCTGAAGATAACGGGCACCCACAGAGCACGTGGAAGTTTCGGCCAGCCCAGTATCGCTAGATCAGACTAACAATACGCTAAACACGGGCATTGCACGCATACAGGCTCAAGAACTTCCCTTGAATGGGCAGAATTGGGCCACCTTGACCGCCTTGGTTCCAACAGCGGTTGATACCGCCGGCGGACCCGGTGCCGGCAACCAGCGCTCGATTCGCTATGCCGGCAGGGGCCGCGACGATAATAACTATACCTACGACGGCATCGATGCCACCTACATTATCAATCAGTCCCAGCTCTATTTCGTGCGCGCGGCGATTCCGCTCGATACCATCGAGGAGATCCGCGTCGACCCCATCCTGGCGACGGCACAGACCGGCGCCACGGGAGGGGGCCAGGTAGGCGCAGCCTCGTCTTCAGGCACGAATCGGTTCCATGGGGATGCCTACGACTTCCTGCGCAACAGCGCTTTCGATGCCACGGATCCGATTGACTCCTTGAATCCAAACCACCAGCCGTCTTTCCACTTGAATCAGTTCGGAGGGTCTTTGGGCGGACCCATCGTGCGCAATAAGGCCTTTTTCTTTGTCGCCTACGAAGGCTACCAGCAAGACCTCGGTCAGACTCTTATCGGTTATGTACCCAGCCCTGCCTTTCGCTCGCAAGTGCTGGCGAAGTCGCCAGCTCTTGCGCCCGTCATCAACGCCTATCCCGTAGGGCAGAACACTACGAGTGACCCAAACGTTTCCCAATTCGTGGGGCAAGGCAGTCAAGTGGGCCAGGAAAACTCGGGGATGTTCCGCCTGGATTATCGCTTCTCGGACGCGACCAATCTTTTTTGGCGGGCCAACATCGACCAAGCCGACTACCATATCCCGTTTTCCCCAAGCTCCGGGCAATACCTCGATGAACGAGAGGAGCTTACGTCCTATCCGGTCAATAGCGTGATTGCGCTGACGCACGTCTTTTCTCCGACCCTGCTCACCGATTTCAAGTTCGGTTTCAACCGCGGCACGACCGACACCCATCTTCCTCAATCCGACCGGATCGCTCGACGCGATCGCAGTAGCGGGCCTCACTTCGTTAAACAACGGCCGTGTCAGCACCGGCGTGGGCAATTCGTTTTCCTGGCTTGGCGATGTAACCTCGGTCAAGGGAAGAAATGTAATCAAGGCCGGAGTCGAGGTCCGCCGCATACAGATGAACCAGGGGAGCAGTTCCTTCGGCACGATCACTTACAGCTCGCTCTCCAGCTTTGCGGCCAACCAAGCCAATAGGGCCAGTATCACGGGCGAATATCCCGTAAACGGCCTGCGCAAGACGCAGTTTTTTGGTTATATCCAGGACGAGTTCAAGTGGCGGCCTACTTTCACGCTGAACTTGGGCCTGCGTTACAGCTATTTCGGGATTTTTCATGAAGTACAGGGCCGCGGGAATCCTTTTGACTTCGCCACCTGCGGGCCGCAAGGTTACTGCGGTGTAGGCGCGAGCTTCGGCCCGCCGAACTATAACGATTTCGATCCGCGCGATCTCCTTCGCCTGGGCCCCGGCCAAATACGGGGGGAAGACCGTCATTCGCGCCGGCTTTGGTATCTACCACGAGGACGGCCAATTAGACGATCAGAACATCCCCGATAAGAACGAGGTTTTAAGCTATGCGCTGACACCGAAGAATTGCCCAGGGCTTAGCTATCCCATTGGTTCTAGACTCGAACGGCAATCCGGTCTGCTCGAACGGCACACAGTCACCGAACGCGGAACAGCGGAATCGCAAAGACTCGTATGTAACCCAGTGGGGGGCTTCCCTTGAGCATGCGATGCCCGGCAATTTCGTCGCTAATATGGCCTATGTAGGCAGCAAAGGCACCCATCTGCTGCAGCTATCCTACGTCAACGTCACAGACCCGCTCACCGGCCTGCGTCCTTACCCGGCCTTCTCGCAGATCGCTTGGCGAGGCAGCATCGGCAACAGTTCGTATAACGCGCTGGCAGTCTCGCTGAAGCGTTCCTTCTCTCGCGGTTTGCTGATCTCGGCCAATTACACATGGTCCCATAGCATCGACGACGGTTCCAATGGAAGCGGCGACGGCGACTCCCTTGCTCCACAGAATGTTTCCTGCTGGCCTCAGGGATCGGCGCAATGCGGGGAGAAGGCCAGCAGCGCCTTCGACGCCCGTCAGGTGTTCAATGCAAATTTCATCTACGAGCTTCCTTTCGGGGCAGGTAAGCCGTATCTTTCGCAGAACGGTTTCGTGAGGGCCGTTTTCAGTAACTGGCAGATCAGCAGTATCTTCATCGCCCGTACCGGCTTCCCCGTGAATCTCACGACCAGCGGTACTGGCCCGGACGGAAACACCAACTCGCAGCGTCCCAACTTGGTTCCCGGCCAGCCCTTGTATTTGTCTGGCGGGACTTTCAACCCCGCTGCTTTTTGTACCCCAGGGACGAAAGACCCGCTCTATCCAGGTGGCACCTGCCCGGCAGGATTTGGCGACGTCCCCCGCAATTACTTGCGAGGTCCCGGATTCTGGCAATCTGATTGGGCGCTTTCCAAACGCTTTCCTCGGGCGAACAGTTACAACTTCAATTCCGGGCCGAGATGTTCAACGTTTTCAACAGAGGCGCAGTTTGCCAACCCGAATGGCCTTATTTCGGCTTCCGACTTCGGCAGGATCTATCTGCCTTTGAATACAACTCCGATAGGAATAGGTACTCCGCGTCAGTTCCAGTTTCTGCTGAAACTGCAGTTCTGAAGGAAGCGAGCCGAGGCGTTCAACATCTTCATGCGGAGTACGGTCAGCCCCGGAAGAATGTTTTTGGCAACCACCTTCGGCCAGATTGCTCAACACGGCAAAAACCGGTCCAACGAGAACCGACACGCCGCGACAGATGCAGTTTATGCTGCGGCTGAATTTCTAAAGAATGCGGGTCTCGCAACTTTCCGTGAGGCCCCCGTTCCGAAGCCAGCAAGTCGAACGAATCCACAAGGTGAATTTTCGACCTCTTCGAAAATCCAATAACCGCAGGAGCTGAAGATGAGAATCCTGGTCATCGAAGACGAAGTCAAGACTGCCAAGTTCCTCAAGAAGGGGCTTGGAGAAGCGGGTTTCGTCGTCGACGTGGCGGAAGACGGCTTGGAGGGCCTGCATACTGCACTGGAAGTGGAGTTTGACCTGATCATTCTTGATGTGATGCTCCCCAGCCTGGATGGCTGGCAGGTCCTCACCCGGCTGCGCCAGGCAGGCCGGCGGGTGCTGGTGCTTTTTCTAACCGCCAGAGACGCAGTACAAGAGCGGGTAAGAGGGTTCGAGCTGGGCGCCGACGACTATTTGATGAAACCGTTCGCGTTCTCCGAATTGCTGGCGCGCGTGAGGTCGCTGCTCCGCCGGGGACCCGCCCGTCCGCAAGCAACCATACGCATGGCTGACCTGGAAATCGACCTCCTGCGCCATCGTGCCACACGCGCCGGCCAGCGGCTCGAGTTGACCTCCAAAGAATTTCTTCTCTTGACACTCCTGGCACGGCGCGCCGGCGAAGTCTTGTCCCGCACTTTAATCGCCGAAGCAGTCTGGGACATGAATTTCGACAGCGACACCAACGTCGTCGACGTCCACGTGCGCCGGCTCCGCAGCAAGGTGGACGAACCATTCTCGCTCAAATTGATCCATACGGTTCGGGGCGCCGGCTATGTCCTGCAATCAGACCAGTAACGCAGCGCCTGCCTCGCGATCTTGGGGAACCCTGGCCTTCCGCTTGACGGCCGGGTATGCGCTTGCTGGCTCATTTCTGGTGTTCCTCGCTACCGCCAGTCTCTATTTGGTACTGGTCGAGGCGTTAGAGAAAAGCACGGATCTGTTCCTCGCGGACAAGCTGCACGTCTTGGGTACCATGCTGCGGGAGCGCCCTAACGACCTGGACGCCCTGCGGGAGGAAGTTGAGCTGGAATCGGCCGCGCGGCGATATGAGCAGTTTTACATCCGCCTGCTGGATGAACGAAACAAGCCGTTGCTGACCACGCCTGGCATGGAGGAACAACTGGACCTGCTGCTGTTGGAGAGTCAAACACGAAGCGGCTCGGACCGCGCCATTGCAATGAAAGGAAGGCGCGGCCAATCCTTTCGCGTTACCAGCGCGGCAGCGCCGGTCGGCTCCCCTCCCTCTAAAACCGATACCATCCAGATTGCGATTGATGTTTCGCAAGAGCAAGAATTGTTGACGCGTTTCCGGCTTTGGTTCTGGGCGATCCTACTGGGCAGCTTCGCCATACTCCCGTTGATCGGCTACCAGATTGCGCGTCACGGCATCCGCCCGGTGGAACAGATGACGACCACGGCTCGCCACATCAGCTCGACCAACATGCACGAGCGGATCCTCCCGGATGGCTATCCGGTCGAACTAGCCTCTCTGGCCGACACCTTCAATCAAATGCTCGATCGCCTGGAAGAATCCTTCGGACGCATTTCCAGATTCTCCGCGGACATAGCGCATGATCTGCGCACGCCGGTAAATAACATTCGCGGCGAAGCCGAAGTGGCCCTCGCTCGCACGCGAAGCGCCTACGAGTATCGCGATGTGATCGAGTCTTGTCTTGAAGAAGCTGTGCGACTATCGGATCTCATCGATGGCCTTTTGTTCCTGGCGCGTGCAGAGAGCCCCTTGACCCACTTGCATCGGGAGCGCGTAAACGTAGCCGAATTGCTGGGCGGCGTGCGCGAATATTACGAGGCTTCGGCTGCGGACGGCAGAGTCTCGCTCACCACCATGGTCGATCCCGAACCGGTAATCGCCGAACTGGATCGCACGCTGGTGCAGCGAGCGGTGGGCAACCTGGTCTCAAATGCTCTTGCTCACACGCCACCAGGCGGAGCAATCGTGCTGGGGACGATCGCCGATTTTTCCACGATTCGCATAGAAGTTTCCGACACAGGCGTCGGCATCCCAGCGGAAGCCCTGCCGAAGGTTTTTGATCGCTTCTTCCGTGTTGACTCGTCGCGTTCCCAGAGTTCGGGGGGCACTGGCCTGGGGCTGTCGATCGTTCAGAGCATTGTGCTGCTTCATGGCGGTAGCGTGGAGATTTCGAGCCAACCTGGACAGGGCACCCGAGTCACGCTCCAGATGCCCGTCTCCTGCGCAGAAACGAAAACGTAATCTCAACGTCATGCTGGCGTCTTCCATGCGCCGCTCGGAGCGAGTTCAGGTTGGTGGGGACTTTGCGTTTGAGGCGTGAACAAAAAACCCTCTCCCCGCTCATCGGGGAGAGGGCCGTTGCAGTTGAAACGTGCTTTAGTCGTCATTATCAACCTTGGTGGGTACCGGATTGTTGAACTCGCTCGGGGGGCGAACCGTCCTCTCGCCGGGATAAGGCACCTTAAACCCGGTGGTGATGTACCAGTTCAGATGGTTGACGGTGTCCGGGTCTTCGGCGTCGGGCTTGGTCAGTCTGCCGGAGAAGATCTGCACCTTCTTCTTGAGCCAAGCCTCCCTCAGAGCCTTTACTACAGGGCTGCTCGTTGTGTCGGATGCGCTCGCGGTAACGCCTTCATCCAGCGGGATCTGGTTCTTCACGTGCGTCCACGGCTTGAAGTTGTCCGCGGGCGGCGTGCCTTTGACGAAAGCCGTCCTCATTGGCGATGCCACGAGGTCGAACTGGTTCATGGGCGGAAGACCGAGAATTTGCTCGATCGTCCGAGTCATGTTGACCTGCGTGTAGTAGGTGTGGTCGGTCGGTCCGCCCTGCACGGCGTATGGGCTGATGATATAGCCTGGGCTGCGATGGCCGTCGACGTGGTCGACGCCGTTCTGCGCGTCGTCTTCCTCCATGAAGATCGCCGACGTGGACCACACGTTGCTGTGGCTGATGTAGTCGATAATGCGCCCAATGGCCAAGTCGTTATCGGCCTGTTGGGCCTCCGGAGTCGGCGGCCCACCGGTGTGGTCGTCCATGATCCACAGGATGCTCAATGCGGGCACCGTACCGGCCTTGACGTCATTCTTGAAGTCCTGCACCCACAGATCGACGCGGAACTGGTCGGGGATGCCCAGATCGAACTGCGGGAAGTTCGTGATGAGGTGATTAGACACGGCCGGGACAGAGGCGTGTGCCTGGACCGTGTTCTGGTAGTACAGCGTCTTCTCGGCCCCAGACTCGAAGTTCAGCGCGTCGGTGTAAAACTCGCTCCAGCTCGGCTCAGTGGTCGACCCGTTCGGCTGTAAGAACGTATCGTTCTCGACGTATTCGCCGTAGATCTTCACCGGCAGACCGGCGGCCGACGCTTCCGAGAACAGGAAGCCCTTGTTCTGATAGGCGAGTGCATCGCCGGCGTTCCCGCCTGGATAGCTGCGGATCCAGTCAGGCGACTGGATGTCGTCGGCGTAGGGCGCCATGCCCTCGGTGATCCACTGGTGACCGTCAGCCGACTGGCGGCTCGGGTCGTAGAAATTGTCGAAGAGAGGGAAACGCTTGATCAGCCTGTGCGCGTTCGGCGTGACCTTGCCGCCGAACACTGCCAACGAGGGGTCGCCATTGCCGGCGGCCACGTCGCCCAGGATCTGATCATAGGTGCGGTTTTCACGGATGATCAGGAACACGTGCTTGATCAGCGACGGATCGCCGATCTTGGCCGGGATTGCGACCGGTTTGGTATTCGGGCTGCCACCGGAGGCAGACTTGATATTTTGCGTCAGATCCCAGTGGTTGTTCTGGAAGACCTGACTCGTCATCGACGCCAAGGTCGCGCTATCCGGCACGGGGACGATGCTGACGGTGCCATTGTCCTGGTGGGTGTTGTAGTTGCAGACGTCGTAGTCGCACTCGAACGAATAACGCGTGCCGATGCCCTTGTCGTTGGCAACGATGAGCACGTTCTGCTTCTGGTCCAGCACGACCGAGCTCGGCGCATAGGCGACCGGGATCATGCCCATGACGGGAGCTCGTCGCCCCATTGCTGAGGTCGACCACCGCGATCGCGTTGGCATTGTAAAGCGCGACGTAGGCAACGCCTCTCCTGGCGTCGACGGCGATCGAGTTCGGCGCGGCGCCATAGGCCGGTTGGCCTTGGCCGGGCACTCCGATCGGCAGCCCAAGGTTGATCGTCCGCATCACCTTGTTGGTGGTCGTGTCGATCACCGAGATGGTGTCGCTATAGGTATTGGCGACCAACAGGGACCGTCCGTAGAACGCCATCCCGGTCGGGTGCAGACCGGTCGAGATGTTAGCGGTGACCGTCATCGAGGCCAGATCAACCACAGAAACGGTACCGGTGATCGCGGCGCCAACCACCGGGTCGGCGACGATTTCAGTGCCGGCGGAGTAGATCTGGAAGTCCGCCTCGGTAGCGGCCCGGCCACCCTCGTTGCTGACGTAGGCGGTCGTGCCGTTGCTGTTGATCACGATGCTGTGCGGCGCGTTGCCGACGCGGATCTGCTTACCCTGCTTCGGCGTCTTCGCGGTCAGGTCGATCTTGGTGAGCGTATCGTTCTGGTTCAGCAGGGCGTAGGCGCTCTTGCCATCCTTTGAGAGCGCGACGCCGCCGGGATAAGAAGTGCTCGGACTATAGAACGTGCCGCAGGGTCTGGCGTAAGGGCCCTCTGGGCTGTTCGGAAAGCAGGTGATGAAGGAATTGTTCGGCGGCACGCTGACCTGGGCGTCGTCTTCCAGCAAGCCCTGCGTCCGTGACGTTGGCGATGGTGACATTGCTGCTGTCCTGGCTGAACACCAGGTACTTGCCGTCCGCCGAATAGGCGATGCCGCTATAGCTGCCGCTCGAATCCTGTCCGAGCGTGATGTAGTTCTGCAGAACAACGCCGGTGTTGGTGTCGAACACCTCGACGGCCTGCGACGCGCCCAAGGTGAGGACGGCGGCGGTGTGAGTGCGGGGATTGGGGTTCAGCGCGATGGCCTTCGCGCGGACCTGGATGCCGAGGTCGACTTGGGTGCCGGCTGGGGTGATGACCTGGCCATCGCTGACGACCCATGAGCCGTTCGGCTGCGGGCCGGTGACGTAGGTCGGGTACGGCTTGGACTGAGCAGCGGCGAGCGCCGGAAAGGCTCAGCCCCGCCGCCAGCAGGCCGGCGAGTGGACGCAGACGGTTGATCCGAGACTTATTTCGAGACTTATTTCGAGACGTTTTTCGAGACGTTTTTCGGGACATGTACCGTTCTCCTCCTTGGATTTTTTTCGTCGCGCAACGTTGGAAGAAGGGACTTCGCAGCGGTTCTTATCTTGTTCCTCAATCTCCAACAGGGCTGGCGCAAGCACTCAGTGCACCAAGGCCACCAGTCTAGTTTTGAGAAAGAGACGCTGGCATGACGCCAGATTACGTTGCGGATGGAAATGTCGACCAGCGGATCATGTTCGCATGGCAGTTGTCTGCGACGCTCTGCATGACGGCTTAGCGATTCAGATGAAATTTCCGTTCCATCGGAGCTGAACCTTTTCTCGCGGATTGTGACGCGCGCAGCTCCGCGTTAAGCGAAGCGTTTCGTGCACGTTGTCTTGCGCGTCTTTCGAGAGGTGGGCTGCTTCAGCCAATCACGATCGGGCGATACCCGCGTCCAGTTCCGACCCGTCGTCGACGAGCGCGCGCAGGGGCCCCAGCCAGGGTTCGTAGCGTCGCCAGCGCGCGACGGAGGTGCGATAGATCGGCTGCCGGGTCTGCCACTTGCTGGGGGTCTTCACAGCCCGCGGATTGCATTCGGGGCGCAGGCACGCGTCGTGCCACGCCAGGCCGCAGGCCGCGATGATCCGCCGGATGACTGGTTCGGGCGCGCGGGTCAGCTCCTCGTAATCGACCTCGATGAAGCGATCCGCCGGCAGCACGCTCCGCCAATGGTCGATGAGCCGCTGGTAGCTGCGGAAATACGCGACCAGTTCGGCGCCTCCGGTCGGAAACGCCAGGCCCGGATGGAAATGAGTTTGATGGATCGACAGCGCCGTGTCGACTGCAGCGCGGCGGCAATGGATGATGATTGCGCGCGGGAATGCCACGTGGATCAGCCCGGCCCAGAGGAAGTTGAACGGCATCTTGTCGGTCACTCGCGCCGCCGTCGGCGCGATCGCGCGCAGCACGCCGAGATAGTCTGCCGCCGCCTTGGCGAGGAACGGCGTCTCGTTCCCGGCCGCGCCGGAGCGGTGCCACGCCGCCCCGCGCTCGTTCCAGAAATTCAACTCGCCGCCGGCCCCGACCTCGGGATGCATGGAGACGATCTGCTCGACGAGAGTTGTGCCGGACCGCGGCATGCCGATGATCAGCACCGGCGTCGCATCGCAGCTGCCGAGTTCGGGCGCCCGCGCGATCAATTCGGGCGTGCAGCGGGCAATCAGGCGGTCGATCTCGATGGAGAACGCGGCCGAGTCGAACGACGCAGAGCCCCGGCGCACGGCGTCTGCGGCGTCGAAATGCTGCATGGCCAAGGCGTAGTCGCCAAGATCGTCCGCCGCCTTGCCGATCGCGAGGTGAAGCCGCAGGCGTTGCGCCGCTTCCAGCCCCGGCGTGGCCAGGGCGGCTTCCATCCGTTGAAGCAGACCGTCGTCATCGCTCGTGACGGGGCGACACCGGACCAGATCGTAGTAGCTTCCCGCCAGCAGCGGCGCGATCGCGATCGCGCGTTGGAAGCATTCGCGGGCCTCGTCGAAACGGCCGAACTCAGAGAGCAGATTGCCCAGCAGATCATGCGCCATGGCGTTCCTCGGATCGAGCGCCAGCGTCTGTCGCAGCACCTGTTCGGCTTCCTGATTGCGATCCTCGGTCAGCAGCGCCCGCGCCTTGCCAAGGCGGCCGAAGCTGGTCTTACCTCCGGTCGCCGCCGCGCGGCGGAAACAGCCGATCGCCTCGTCGCGATGGCCCAGTGTGTAGACCAGGGCGCCGGCGCGGAACCACGCCTCGGTCAGGGATGGGAGCAGCTCAGTGGCGCGGTCGTACGCAACGATTGCCCCGCCGATGTTGCCCAGCTTCTCCAAGGCGATTCCCAGGCGGAAATATGCATCGGCGTAGCGCGGGTTGCTGGCGACGGCCCGCTGCAATGCCGCGATGGCATCCGGTACGCGGCCGACCTCGAGGCAGGCGAGGCCGAGATCGTGCTGGATGATGGGATTGGACGGCTGCAGCAGCGCTGCATCGCGCAACGGCGCGATCGCATCGGCTGGTCGCCCGGCCCTGAGCAACTTAGTGGCCAACGCAAGCAGAGGCGCCACCTGCTGCGGCGCGGCTGGGTTTGGAGACTGGGACATGGCGCGAACCTAGCGTGGAACTGTAGCGTGGCCATCGGAATCGCCAGCGCAAATTGTCACCCGACCATGATCTGCCAACCAGGAGAATTTTACCATAGGCCATCCTGCACGCGATCGAACGGGCGGCCGTTAGCGGCCCGTCCGCCTGGAAGGAAGGTTTTCTTTGCCAATGCTGAGCATGTCGCACAAAAGATAGAAGCCCTACTGGGTAAAGCAAGGCCTACGCTGTCATATTTTGGATCTCAGCGGAGTATCCGACGTCGAATACACGGCACTAACAATGTTGACTGAGACCGAAAAGAGACAGCGCAAGCTGGGAATATCGCTGTGGCTGGTAGGGCTCACTCCGGAGGTACTCCAAAATGGTTCAGCCACCACCTTTGAACGAGGCCATCGGACCCGAATCAATACATTTTAGTCTCGAGATGGCGGTGGCGAAGTATGTGAGGTCGTCACGATCAACGAACGCGCACTGCTTAGGCGCCATAGGGCTTAGAAACGCCGGTTACGTGATTCCTTATGAATAGCAGGGCCACGCAAGAAGACAGGCTACTTTGAAGTCGGAACGGAGAATAAATCATGAAGAAGAGAGTGATATCGGTTCTGGTTGTGGTCACCACGTTGCTGGTGTGCAGCTTATCGGTCATGGCCCAGCAGGCGCAGAGTGCGCCCGGAGCAGCCGCGCCAGCGAACAACATCAAGGACCAAGACATCGAGATGCTTCGGGCGGATCTTCGCGCTCAGCGCAAGCAGATCATGGCGGAGAACATGAACCTAACTGCCGACGAGGCCGCCAAGTTCTGGCCTATTTTCGACGAGTACCGACGGGAAGCTATCAAACCCAATGATGACCGGTGGGCGGTTATTAAGGAGTATGCCGCGAACTACAACACCATGACCGATGCGCAGGCGCAGGATTACATGAACAGATGGACTGCTCTTGACCAGCAGCTCCTCGCATTGCGCATGAAGTACGTTCCAATGTTTGAGAAGGTCATCTCGGCGAAGAAGACGGCATTGTGCTACCAGATCGATCGCCGTATCGACCTGCTGATCAATCTGCAGTTGTCCGCGCAGATTCCCATGATCGATACCAACAAGTAGGCTGCATCGTGCGCCCGTTGACTACCGGCGCATCATGCTCCAGATAAAACTGGATGCCGTTCCTCTAGGACGTTCGTAGCTTATCGAGATTGGCGATGGAAGGCGCGGCCCAGTTCGCTCGCGTAGGTGGGCAGGTCCGTATGCTGCCAAGCCCCTCGTGGCGCGCTCCGCTCCCCCGCCTCTATCGTGTACCAGGACGTGTGCCCGAGCTCATGCTGCTGGGTGGTGTACTCGTGCGCCGGAGGGTGTCTGGAGAGATGTCGGTCTCCGGGAAGTAGGCCGTTGGATAGCGACCGGGTTCAAACAGCAAGAGGACGTTCTCGCTGTCGGCGATCCAGGTGCCCCCGAAGAGCACGCGCATGCGTCTGCGCAACAGTTCAACGTACAAGAGTCTCTTGGGAAGCGGATCGGGCACGAGAAACCGGCCGATTGGCTCCTGTTGAAAGCGGACCTTGTTGCCAGGATAGTCCCGTTTTCCTGCCTCCTAATGGCCGGCCTGCCGCGAGCGCAGGCCACGAATTTATCGGACTCGCGACCGACCTCCGGCCGATTTGCAGGTAAATTAGAAAATCTGCCTCGGCAAATTAGCCCACGCGGATATCGCGAGATTATTTCTGTCAAAGGCCAATTACCACATCTGCGTTCGGCTGCGAGCAGCACACAAGGACGTTCCCCGGAGCTGGACTCTCGAGTGGTTCGGGTTGATAACTAACCGAACCGCTAATCAGACCCGTCAAGCAGGTGTGGCACACGCCCGTCCGGCACGACCATCGGACCGGAACATCGGACGCTTCCGCCAGTTCGAGTAAACTCCCGAATTTAGGATCCCAGGCGACGGTGATCCCGGTACGCGCGAACGACACGGAGGGGCCGGGCCCGGGCGGCCCCGTCGGCAGATGGGGAGTATGTTCAATCCGCTCCACACCAGGTGTAATTCCGTCCAGAGCACCGAAGATTTCCATGTACACGTTTTCGGCGGGCACGTGCCAGTTTCGAAGTCCCTCGCCCATGCTCTGCAGGAATGACGATGGGCCACAAAGATAGAAGTCACTATCCCGTGGCACTCCAATCTTCTCGAGTAAAGCTATGTCAATGCGCCCTGAAGTATCGAAGTCCACTTCCAGTTGGTCGGCTGCAGCTGGCCTGCTGTACACGATATGACGTCGTCCGCCAGGCAGTTGCTTTAGCAAAGAACGCGATTCTTCCGCGAATGGATGATTGGCGCGGTTGCGCGCTCCATAGATCCACCAGACCTGCCGGCGTGATTGTCCCACCGCGAGTGCGTTCAGCATGGACATCACGGGCGTTGCGCCGACGCCGGCGCTTAGCAGAACCACAGGATTCTCCCCTGAGCGGAGAATAAAACTTCCACGCGGTGAGCTGCACTCGAGTACATCGCCTTCTCGTGCACGGTCGCACAGAAACGAACTTCCAACCCCGTTCAATTCGCTCTTGACGCTGATGCGGAAGTGATTGATTCCCGGCAGGTCGGACAACGAATAACTGCGAATAACCGGGGGTTTGTCCGGATCCACGTGCAACCGCAAGACGACAAATTGACCAGCTTGGGCGACGGACATGGGTTGTCCGTCGATCGGCACCAAAATGAAGGAAGTGACGCTATCGCTTTCCTTCCGGATATGCGCGACTCTCATTGGTCTGAATCCGGGCCATGCGGGCGCTTGCTCCTCATTTGCGAGCCCGGGATTCCCATCTATGGTTTTCGCACTCGACTGCTTGAGCATCTTCTGGAAAGAAGTTTGCCAACCCTTGCTAAGCGCTGGGATCCGGAGGGCTCGTTTCACTTGCTCGCGAGAATGTCCTGGCAAATACAGGAGAGCATCCACGTCCGCGACCGTCATCCGTTCTGGACCATCGGCAACTTTCACGATGTCATCGCCTGGACCAACCTTTCCTTCCTGCAACACGCGAAAGTAAAAGCCTGGTCTTCGGTGCGCAACAAGCAAGGCCGCCATGCGAGGCTCGTTCATGCGGATGCCAACGCGGTAGCAGGTTACGCGCGGCTGGGTTACTTCAAAGACCGCATCACCGATGCGGTATCGATCTCCGATGCAAACCTCTTCGTCAACCAGTCCCCCAACGGTGAAGTTTTCTCCGAACTGTCCAAAGACAAAATCATTGCGTCCCAGAAAGCCCTCCCAGTAATGATAGGAGTCCACCTGGTAAACAAAGACTGCGCGCTGTTCCCCACCGTGCCCGGCGAGATCCCCTTGCGCGTCGCCATCAATATTGAGCTTGCGCACCATCCGCCGTTCCTTCACCGGTAGCTTCCAGATCGCCGTTCGGACAGTCTCTCCGTTCCACGTCACTTCGCGTGGAACGCCGACATTCACCGAGAGCAGGCGGGGCATTAGTACCTCCTCGAAATCCGGGGTCTTACAGTCGGAAAGCGCGCAAGCCCTCTTATCGCTTGCTCCCGAGATGGTTGTCGATCGCCATCGGTCCAGGACCACCGAAGACGAGCGCCGCAAGACAGGCTATATAGAGCAGGTCACACTCGTAACCTGGTGGCCCAAACTGGGCTCGGCCGGACGTCACGGCCATCAGTTTGATCGAGCTGAACCCGTAGGGAAGATGGACGGTGAATATCGCGACGAAGAGAAGAGCAGCCATCGGGAAACTAACAAAAGGGATGAAGGCTCCGACCAAGACCGCGAGGCCACCGATCAGTTCGGTCAGAATGGTAAGCCATGCCATGAGATGAGGCGCAGGCACGCCGATCGCGTGCAGTGTGGCGACGAAGGTTTCCGGCCCATTGGACAGCTTGGCAAACCCGTGCTCCATAAAACCATAGCCAACAATCAGCCGCAGCGGAATAGGAGCCCAACGAGCTACCGAAGGTCGTCTTAGAAAATCAGGAAGGCTGCTGCCTTCTCCTTCCGACGATTGCCGAGGGTCATTCATATTCCAAAGACTCCGTTCTTGCCGTTGTCGAACACCGCCTGCGCCAAGCAAAATTGAACCTGAGGCTTCCCTGGCTCACCCGTAACCATGGCACCAGAATTCATGACAACTCCCGTTTCGTGTTGGCTTTCGATAAACGGATCGACTTCGGATGCCCTCCGCGTGCATGTCGTTCCAGGCTTTCGCCTGGAACTTGCGGCCGCAGATAGATGAGCAGTACACGGCAGACCAAGCCAAAGCCAAGCCACGGGGACCAATACGCCACGCAGGCTGCGGTAACGAAGATCCCTAGTGTTATCAGTGCCCGCGCCCGGATAATACGTCGAGTCTTTGGTGGCACCTCAGTATCACGCGCTTGAGACAATGCCTTCTGTTGATATCCCAGAAATGCAATATTGACCATTACGAATAGCGCTGCATAAACAAGGACCGGTCCTGCCGCGCGCCTTGTGTCTGCAATCCAGGCACTTGAAAAGAGTAGGAGTGAAGTCATGAAGATGTGCAAAATTCCACCATATAAGCTTCGGCGTGGCTTCGTGGGCAAAAAGCGAGAGACGATGATGGCCGATCCAGATGATGGCAACGAACAGATAGCTGACGGCATAACTCAACGCAGTGGGCCACAGAGGAACCAGCGCCGAGAGCGTCGCTTGTGCTGGTGGTCTCAAGTCCAGAACCATAATTGTGATAATCACCGCGAAGACGGCATCCGCGAATGCCACAAGCCGCTCTGTTGGAGTCGCTCCCTCAGCCATGACTGCGCCTCAGTGGCTACGATTACTCATCACGTTTCCGCTTACGAGGACACCGCCTGCTTCGCTTCCATGATGATGTCCACAACGCTCTGCGGTGCGCTGAGCAGCGGTGTGTGATCGACGGCGAACGACCTTGTTGTTGCTCCCATTCGTTTCGCCATGAAGTGTTGTGTTTTGGGGTTGATCATGCGGTCTTCTTCCGCGATCAGGAACCAGGAAGGCTTAGATCTCCACGCCGGTTTTGGAACCGGCTCTTGTATACACTTCATTGCGATTGGCCTCTGTACAGCTGCCGATAACGTGATTTGGTCTGCCGTCGCATGCTGCGCGAAAGCATCTCTGAAGCCTCCGTCAGGCATCCAGATGAAACCATCGGCATCAGGCGCGAGTTGAGGACTCTGGGGGTGTCGTTCATCACGATAAAAAACCTGAGCGACGGTCTCGCCTTCGTCTGGAGCCAGCGCGGCAATGTACACGAGTGCCTTCAGGCGCTCGTGATTCACCGTAGCGATGACAGCACCCGCATACGCATGACCAGCCAGAATCACTGGTCCCTCCGTACGCGCGATTGCACGCTTCAACGCAGCAGTGTCATCGCCGAGTGAGGTCAGAGGGATCGGTGCTGCGATTGCTCGCAACCCCTCTCGTTCAAGGCCGAGAATTACATCTTTCCGACTCGAGCCATCGGCCCACGCTCCGTGAACTGCAACTACGGTGATGTTTCCACGAACCGTCACGTCCGACTCCTTTCCGCTAGTTCAAGCCGAAATAGCGGCACTCGGCACTGCGCCTTGACTGAGAAAGTCACGCATCCGCTCCGCGATGAAGCTGCTGGAGTCTTCAAGCGCGAAGTGGCCGGTATCAATAAGGTGCAGTTCCGCGTTCGGGAGATCTCTCTGGTAGGCTTTGGCGCCTTCGATAGTGAAGAACGGGTCGTTCTTTCCCCAGACAATCAGCATTCTCGGTTGTCGGCTGCGGAAGTACTCATGCCAACGGTCATACAGTGCGACATTCGACTGATAGTTGTAAAGAAGATCGAGCTGAATTGCGGCATTGCCCGGGCGATCGAGAAAGAACTGGTCCAGCGTATAGGAATCCGGGCTGACGCGGTCAGTGTCTGCGACACCATGGGTGTACTGGAACAAGGTCATTTGCTTCGTCAGGAGATCGCGAACGGGTTTCTCGGTCTCGGTATTGCGATTGGCCCAGAATGGCTTCATCGGGTCGAATGCAGCGCCAATGCCCTCCACGTATGCATTACCGTTCTGAACGACAATGCTCTGAACCGCATCTGGATGTCTTGAGGCAATTCGATATCCGACTGGCGCGCCGTAATCCTGCACGTACAGGCTGAACTGCTTCAAACCCAGGTTCTCGAACAGCAAATCCTCGATATGTGCCGCCATATTGTCGAAGGTGTATTCGAACTCCTCGACTCCGGGAGCGTCGCTGTATCCAAAGCCCACATAGTCCGGAGCAATCACGTGAAAATTGTCCGCCAATTGGGGTATCAGCTCACGGAACATGTGTGAAGAAGTGGGAAAACCGTGCAAGAGTACGATCGTCGGCGAACCCTTGGATCCAGCCTCGCGATAGAAGAGCTTTCGCCCCCTTACATTGGCGTGATGATAAGTTGTCATAAAAGCGTCCTCTCTGTTCAGTTGATTCACGTTCTACACGGGATGGATGGCCGACCGCGTCGGGACTTTACGACCTACGATGTGGTGACACCATCAAAAGTTTCGTTGGTGGTGTTAATTCTGTGATTATATTGTGGGAGAAGGATCCGTATGGCGGGTTCGTCTGTACAGCGGCAGGAATGGGTGGACGGTTTTCTCTTCGTGGGCAATCAGTTTGCCCTGGATTTCCTAAATACGAAGCCTATTTTGGAAAGTGAACCTCAAGAACTACTGCCGAATGCCGCGGCACTGGAACGATGGCTGATAGCTTCTGGAATTGTGACATCTCAGAAGAACAGAAGGCTTATACGTGCCTGGCGTGACTCACGCAAAGGAGAGGCTTTCATACAAAAGCTGATTACATTTCGGGAAGGCCTGCGAGCAGCGGTACTCCGACTGGAAGCTGGGTCACTGCCTGGAGATGCATTCCTAGCGGAGTTGGACATACTCCTGAAACAGTACCCTCAGCGCATCAGCCTCCGAAAGGAAGACGCGAAAGTGGTGCGCGAGGTGTTCTTCCAGCCGCAAAAACCTCAGGACGTGTGGGCCCCGATCGTCGCTGCTACGGCTGAATTGCTCTCCGAGGTGGAACCATCCCGCATTCGCCAATGCGAATCGGAGCCATGCGTCGTTCACTTCTACGACACTAGCAGAAAAGGATCGCGCCGCTGGTGCAGTATGAATATATGCGGAAACAAATTGAAGGTCGCCGCCTATCAGAGACGCCGCCGTCTCGACTGATCCAATAAGCATTCACCATGCCAGCTCTTACGATCGCACCTGGGCGAGAATCGACTGAACGGTATTGACGAAGTGGTAGAGCAGGTCTGACTATCGATCAATGCCGCTGCTTTTGATGAAACCTCGCGCGCGCCCGTCGCATCTTTCCCGTAAAGCGCGGCACGTTGAACGCTTGTTATAGCCCACCGCTTCGTCGCTCCGCGGTTACCGCACGGAGCTCTGACGCCATTGACGTGAGTCGTCGAAACCTTCAGACATCGGGAGCGGATACCGTTGGAAATCGCCAACCAGGTAGCGAATCACCGAACAGCCGACAGGGTGCGCTCGCATCGTTGGCGCGCGCTTCGTCGCAGTGACGGGCTGAGTGCGGCCGACAGCTTACGCCTCCATTGGCCAGAATATCTGATGGAGGCGGGCGAACTGGGAGTGTACCTGTTCATGGCGTGTGCCTTAGCCACATTGCTCCAGCATCCGGCGTCGCCGTTGCACCAGCACGTGACGGGCGGCGTTGAGCGCCGGGCGCTGATGGGAGCGGCATTGGGCGCGACGATCGTCGCGATTGTCATGTCGCCGTGGGGCAAGCAGTCGGGAGGTCACTTCAATCCGGCAATCACCTTCACGTTTTATCGCCTGGGCAAGGTGGAGTTTTGGGATTTCTGGTTTTATATCGCGGCGCAGTTTCTGGGCGCGGTCGGCGGTGTCGCGGTCGCCCGATACGTAATGCGCGGCGCGCCCGGCAACGAGGCCGTGCGTTACGCGGTGACGGTTCCCGGCATGTGGGGCAGCTCCGTCGCGTTTGCGGCGGAGATGACGATCTCATTTGTCCTGATGGTGACCGTGCTGTTCGTCAGCAATCGCGAAAGGCTGGCGCCGTACACGCCGTATTTCGTCGGTCTCCTGATTGCGGCCTACATCACCTTCGAAGCGCCGCTGTCGGGAATGAGCACCAATCCAGCGCGAACCTTCGGCTCGGCATTTCACGCCAATCAGTGGCACTCGCTCTGGGTTTATTTCATCGCTCCTTCTTTGGGCATGCTTGTCGCGGCAGAGGTTTTTCTGCGCACCCGACGGAGTGTCGGTCCGTATTGCGCCAAACTGCACCACGCCAATAACAAGCGCTGCATCTTCCACCACGACTGATAAGACGCCGGTGTTCCTTGATTTCAATCGCACCACTCAACCAAGCGAAGGACGGACCACGATGACAACTACGCAAATCAATTACTTCACAAGTTATCGCGGCCTGAAATTTAACCGACGCCACCGCTCAATGTGCGCTGCCGGGCGTGCCCGATAACGACCCCGTGCGCTACGCAGTGAATCGAGATTTCCACATGCGCGCGCACAATTCACAGCGATGGACGTTCGGGGGTAAGGGGAGTCGGATCAAGAACAATAGTGAATATGAGCAGACTTTCTAATAAGGTGGCAATCGTGACGGGCGCGTCCAAAGGCATAGGCGGCGGGATTGCAACAGCCTTGGGAGCCGCGGGCGCGCGTGTGGCCGTGAACTATTCCTCCGACCGGGAAGGCGCCGAACGCGTCGCTCAGGCGATCACCGACAACGGCCGACGTGTCCAAGGCCGCAGATGTCGCGCGGTTATTCAAAGAAGTGGATTCTGCGTTCGGAAGACTGAACGTTTTGGTCAACAACGCCGGGATATTCCGCTTCGGCGCCTTCGCGGAGATCACCGAAGAGAGCTTTCACCTACACTACAACATCAACGTTTTCGGGGCGATTCTCACCGCGCTTGGAGGCGATCAAGCGGTTCGGAGCCGACGGCGGGAGCATCATCAACCTCAGCTCTATCGTCGGCTCGCATTCGGTGGCGGGAGCCCTGCTATATGCTTCCACGAAAGGCGCCATCGAAACGCTGACCAGGGGATTGGCGCTCGAACCTGGCGCCGCGCAAGATACGCGTCAACGCCATCGCTCCCGGTCATACAGAAACCGAAGGCAATGTAGCCGCGGAGATTTTGAGGGTGGTGCCGGCAGGTATCCAGCCGCTAAAGGAAAGAATTGTTCGCGAAGTTGGTTATGGGCTGGCGCTGGAAGGTGCGTCGGCATCTGACCTCGTCAAAGTAACGCAAGCCAAGAGTCAGCCAGTCGCTGAGAAGGAAGTGGTGGCATGAGCAACAGGGAGACAAGTTCATCAGCCAATGTATCGAAGGTGCATCCGGAAGAACTTGACATCGTGATCCTCGGCGGCGGCACAGGAGCGACACTTGCGGCATGGACCTTCGCCGGCGAAGGGAAGCGCGTCGCAATTATCGATCGCAAGTATATAGGCGGCTCGTGTCCGAACATCGCATGCCTACCGAGCAAGAACATTATTCATAGCGCGAAGGTCGCCTCGTACGTGCGGCACAGCGATGAGTTCAGCATCGCCCACGACAGCTTCCGGATCGATATGTCTGGCGTGCGCGATCGCAAGCGGAAGATGGTGTCCGGGCTGAACGAAATGTATCTGGAGAATTACAAAAAGACGGGAGCGGAGCTGATTATGGGATCGGGGCGCTTCATCGCTCCGAGAACCGTGGAGGTGACGCTTCCGGATGGAAAGCGCAGGGTGCTGCGCGGGGCGAATGTAATTATCAGCACCGGCACGCACGCGAGCCTGCCGCCGCTCGCCGGGCTTGCCGAGGCCCAGCCGATGACGCACATCGAGGCGCTTGAGCTGGATGTGGTTCCCGAACATCTGCTGGTGATCGGCGGTGGATATGTCGGGATTGAACTGGCGCAGGCGATGCGGCGCTTCGGCAGCAACGTGACGATTATCGAGCATGGCGAGCGCTTGCTGCCGCGCGAAGACGACGATGTAGTCGAAGGTCTGAGCAGCCTGCTGAACGATGAGGGCATCGCACTCGTTCCGCATGCGCGCATCAAACGAGTCCTGGGAACGTCGGGGCAGTCGGTGCGAATTGTCATCGAGCAGGACGGTGCCGAGAAAACGCTCGACGGCACTCACCTGCTGGTTGCGGTGGGCCGCACGCCTAACACCGAGGCAATCGGCCTGGAGCTAGCGGGCGTCGAAGTGAACGATCGCGGATTTCTCAAGGTCGACGAGCGGCTGCAAACGACGGCCGACAACGTTTGGGCGATCGGCGAGGTCGCAGGTAGCCCCCTTTTCACCCATATCAGCGCTGACGATTTTCGCGTCGTTCATGGCAACCTCACCGGGGATAAGCGCGTGACCACCGGCCGGCAGGTCCCGTTCTGCCTGTTCACGGATCCCGAACTCGCTCGCATCGGACTTAATGAGAAGGAGGCGAAAGCGAAGGGCATCGGATACCGCTTATTCAAGGTGCGAATGGACGCAAATCTGCGCGCACGAACGCTGTCGGAGACGCGCGGATTCATGAAGGCGCTGGTGGAGGCGGATGGCGATCGCGTCCTTGGGTTCACCGCGTTCGGTATCGGCGCGGGAGAAATTATGGCTACGGTGCAGATTGCGATGCTCGCCGGGTTGCCGTACACGGCGCTACGCGATGCCGTGCTCACTCACCCGACACTTGTGGAGGGCCTGATTCCGTTGTTTGCGTCGGCGCCATCCGCGAAGTCCGCCGACGCGAATGTCGAGAGAAGTCAGCAACGAAAATCGAAAGACGTGGTCGCCACTGCGCCGGGGCGGGTGGTCTAGCCAGTCGTCACCTGCAGGAGTACCAGACCCGCTCCTCCCAAGGATACGAGAACATGGGACGGAACGATGCCGGCAATTCCGTCATGTATTCGGACAGAACTCCCGTCCGGGGCCTGAAGGCCCTGTGTGAATTGCAGGGCTACTATTGGATTCGGCTAGTCGAGTTTCGGCACCAACACGACGGGAAAAGGGATGACATTACGAGAAGCTTGACGACCTTCTGCCGTTTCCGCGGCAAGTTGAGGTAGGTCTATCGCATGCCTATTTCATAACGCCAAATGAGGGAACTCACCTTGCCGAAGAGCCGGTACCTCGCCAAAGTGATCCGCCACAGTTGCTGTACCGATGCGTCGTGGAATTGCCGCGAATAACGGGCAAAATGGTCGATTTTTCGTAACTGAGAATCGAAAGCCCTCCGGGACTAATTTTCAACTGAACAGGCTTCACTGGTACGATCGCTCCCATATGGTTGCAGAGCATGCCTAAAATTCACGGGTGAAGAATTTATGAAGGCTTTGGTGAAGAGCCGCGCAGAACGCGGGTTATGGTTGGACGATATCGCAGAACCCACGATGGGGATCAATGATGTGCTGATCCGCGTCCGCTATACCGGTATCTGCGGAACCGACGTTCATATCTATCAATGGGATGAGTGGGCACAGAAGACAATTCCTGTGCCGATGGCCATAGGGCATGAATTTGTCGGAGAGATTGTCGAGGTTGGATCGAACGTAAACGACTTCTATCCAGGCGACATCGTGAGCGGTGAGGGGCACGTCACCTGTGGACGCTGCCGCAATTGTCTGGCAGGCAGACGACATCTGTGCGCGTACACATCAGGTGTTGGGGTAAATCGACCTGGGGCGTTCGCTGAATTCATCGCACTGCCGATGACAAATATCTGGCGGCATGAGCCCGGCATCAACCAGGAAGTCGCAGCGATCTTCGATCCCTTTGGCAACGCGGTACACACCGCTCTCTCGTTTCCGGTGCTCGGCGAAGATGTCTTGATTACCGGCGCCGGGCCGATCGGGATCATGGCAATTCCAGTGGTTCGACATGCTGGCGCACGTCATGTCGTGATCACGGATGTAAATCCCTTCCGCTTGGAATTGGCGCGCAAAATGGGGGCAACCCTTGCGGTGAACACCCAGGAGACCCCACTTGCGGAGGTACAGAAACAACTCGGTATGCGGGAAGGATTTGATGTGGGACTGGAGATGTCGGGAAATCCTGCGGCCATACAGGAAATGGTTGCGAATATGAGTCACGGAGCTAAGATCGCTATGCTTGGAATTCCCGCGAAGCCGATGTCGATCGATTGGCGGGCGGTGATCTTCAATATGCTGACAATCAAAGGCATCTACGGCCGGGAGATGTATGAGACCTGGTACAAGATGACCGTCATGATTGAGTCCGAGGTGGACATTTCACCGGTCATTACCCACCGCTTCAGCTACCGGGACTTTCAAAAGGGATTCGATGCGATGATTTCGGGCCAGACCGGCAAGGTCATTCTGGACTGGACCGAAGTTGCCTAGAGTTCTGCGCAAAAACGGTTCCGATTTTGTCGTTTGAGTGAGTCTTTATTACTCGCGGCAAGTCGGCAGCGACTAGGATTTCCTCGCAACGCCGTGCATTACGACGCTTGCAAAAATAGCAACTGATCAGAGGAGAAGAGAATGACAAAGCAGATGGAACTCGGTGGGAGCTTCACGCTCCCGGGCACCTCGATGAGTTTGAAACGCATGGGCTACGGAGCCATGCAACTCGCCGGTCCGCAAGTTTGGGGGCCGCCCCGTGATGTGGAAGCTGCCATCGCGGTCTTGCGAGAGGCAGTGGTCTCTGGCGTGAACCACATTGATACCAGCGACTATTACGGCCCGTATGTGACCAATCAGATTATCAAGCGGGCGCTTCATCCCTATCCGGATGGTCTAGTGATCGTGACCAAAGTAGGCGCGCGCCGGGGCGCGGACAAGTCGTGGCTGCCTGCCCTGTCGCGGCCGGAGTTGACTGATGCCGTTCACGACAATTTGCGCAACCTCGGCCTCGAGAGCCTGGATGTAGTAAATCTGCGGGTGGGAGGATTCACGGAGCCCGCCGCGGGATCGATCGAGGAGCCGCTGACCGTGCTGGCTGAACTCAAGCGTCAGGGGCTGATTCGTCATCTCGGTCTGAGTAATGTCACTTCCGAGCAGTTGGCGGAAGGTCAGGTGATTACGGAGATCGTCTGCGTGCAGAACTTCTACAACGTGGCCAACCGGAACGACGATGATTTCATCGACGACCTCGCCGGGCAAGGCATCGCGTATGTGCCGTTCTTCCCCCTGGGAGGGTTCACTCCCCTACAGTCGTTGGTGCTGGACGCGGCAGCGGCATCACTGGGGGCTACTCCGATGCAGCTTGCGCTGGCGTGGCTTTTGCAACGTTCGCCGAATATCGTGCTGATCCCGGGCACCTCTTCGGTGAAGCACCTGCGCGAGAATCTTGCGGCTGCTGAACTCAAGCTGCCTCATGCAATCGTTGACCAGCTTGACGCGATCGCGAGATCGAAAAGCAACACGGAGCTTAAGGCTAATTGACAAACAATTTTGGGCAGCAGAAGGAGAATGAAATACGTGTTTTCGTAACAGGCACTACAGGCTTTATCGGTCACGTTATGCGAGTCCAATCCCACCGCCCTAAAGACCGGAATCCTCCTGCCCTTTGCATAGCTGTTGAGATATTGCCCTGATAGCGGCCTGCGAACTTCAAATTCCGTAATGCAGATGGCGCAGCGCATTCTTGTATTCATCTCTTGCCAGTTTCGCAGTGTGCTGGGCGTCTTGGACCGCGAACCCGGCCGCATCCCATCGCTCCATAGCGACTTCCGAATGGTTCGGCGTGGCTAAAGCCTCCTCCGCGCGAATCTTGTCGACCCACTGATCCACTGCCTGCTTATACGCTTGCTGCAGTTCATCAAGTTTCGGCTTGTCCATAGGTGCTGGATACTATGGCAGCCTGCTCATCCGGTCAATTGTTGAGCGCGACCTTTCACCCGAAATTAATGTGTTTCACCACCGAAAGTTGTGAGCCCGGAGACAACAAGATAATCGAGTCACGAGATATTCATCTGTCCTTCAATTCCCGTTCATCATGATGGCGGCGTTGCGGAGTAGCCTACGGCGCACGGGCGTGCGTGCCCTTCGGCTCAAATCCTGGAACGCAGAAGGAGTATTCATGACAACTGCAGCGACGCCGCTACCTACACCCACGCCGGGCGTGCCGATTACCGCGGCGGTCCACGAGAAGATCAACAAAGGGCCGCATAAAATCGGGATATTCATCTTCCTGGGATTGTTTGCTGTCGGAATTGTCTACGCGCTTTCGCACCTGATCTCGGACGTGAGTCATGTGCAACATCCCTCCCGCGCAGCCTTCCTGCTGCTGGGCATTGCGTTGCTGGTCGCGTTGGGATTTGAATTCGTCAACGGTTTCCACGACACGGCCAACGCAGTAGCGACCGTGATCTACACGCATTCACTCGATCCCCACGTGGCAGTGGCATGGTCGGGAATGTGGAACTTCTTGGGGGTCGTGCTGTCCTCGGGGGCGGTGGCCTTCGCTATCGTGTCGCTACTTCCTGTGGAGTTGATCCTGCAAGTGGGTAGCGGGGCGGGATATGCGATGGTGTTCGCTTTGCTTTCGGCGGCCATCATCTGGAACCTAGGTACGTGGTGGCTGGGGCTGCCGGCATCCAGTTCGCATACATTGATCGGTTCGATCATCGGAGTGGGCATCGCCAACCAACTGATGAACGCTCGCACAGCTACAAGCGGTGTCGATTGGGATCAGGCGCTCAAGATCGCCAAGTCGCTGGTCTTCTCCCCGATCATCGGGTTCGCGGTGGCGGCCCTGCTGTTGCAAGTTTCGAAAGTGTTCATTCATGATCCGCGGCTGTACAAGGCACCCGAGGGCGATGCGCCGCCGCCGTTCTGGATCCGCGCCCTTCTGGTGCTGACTTGTACCGGCGTTAGCTTTGCGCATGGTTCGAACGACGGGCAGAAGGGCATGGGCTTGATCATGTTGATCCTGATCGGCACGGTACCGACCGCCTATGCTCTGAACCATGCGTTGACTTCGCAGGACTCTGTTGATTTCATTGCGGTATCGCAACAGGCGGGCAATGCGCTTGACAAGTACGTGAACCCAAGCGCCATAGTTGGCGATCCGCGCGAAGACGTGAAGGAATATGTGCGCACCAAAGCCTTTACCCCAAACACCATGCTGGCCTTGCGCAACACGGTAAACGACGTTGGGACTGAGACGGCGAACTTCAAAGAACTCGGGAAGGTCCCCGAAAATCAAGTGCGTAACTTCCGTAATGACATGTACCTGACCAGCGAGGCCCTCCGGTTGCTCAAGAAATCAGGCGCTGCCAACATCTCCGCATCGGATTGGAGCGTGCTGGATAACTACAAAAAGCATATCGATAAAGCTACGAAGTTCATCCCGACCTGGGTGAAAGTGGCGGTGGCGCTGGCCCTTGGTCTGGGTACGATGGTCGGCTGGAAGCGCATCGTGGTAACCGTCGGTGAAAAGATCGGGAAAGACCATCTGACATATGGTCAGGGGGCGGCGGCCGAGATTACTGCGATGGCGACGATCGGCGCCGCTGATTACATGGGCTTGCCGGTGAGCACAACGCATGTGCTGTCGTCCGGCGTGGCCGGTACGATGTGGGCGAACAAGTCGGGCTTACAGATGTCGACAATCCGCAATTTGCTAATGGCCTGGGTGTTGACGCTGCCGGCATCGATTGGCCTGGCGGCGGTGCTGTTCTGGACGTTCAACAGCTTAATAGGCAGAGGGAGGTAGGTACCAAGCGCGGTGGCGAAAGAACCCTGCGATTCATCGGACAGCCCAACACCTTCACGATTGCCGGAGCGGCGTTCGTGGCAGCGCTGGTTTCGCCGCCCGCGGTGTTGGTGGTGCAGATATTGCGTTCGTGTTTCAACATCTCGATTCATGTTTGCCATTGCTGGCAGCCGCATCCATCTCCTACGCACTTTCGGAATCGATCGGCAGGTTGGCGTGCCTGAGCTTCGGATGCGGTTACGGTGCGCCGCTGCACGATGCCACCCCAGCCTGGCTCGATTGTTTCGGCGCTACAACCTTGTATTTCATGACGACACGAAGAAAGCGGTTTACGCCTCAGGGCTCGCGGAAGAGCGTCTAATCCCTGCGAAGGTCGGCTATTCGGAATCACCTGACCCGACCCACCCTGCAAATGTGAACTTCATTCCGGTCGGGTTCGCAGGCGAAGTCCAAGAAAACTCGGTTTGTTGCAAGAGCAACCGGGCAAACTCCTCAGAAGTCACATTCGGGGAAGTTTGGAATCTGACACTTCCTCGAAGCCGGTTTGAACGGAGCCGCTTTGCGGCGGACGCTTTCGCGTGCCGGGTGTCAGCAGCAGTGCTGTAAACGAGAGGAAGAGATAGGGTGGGTCATAAGGAGATGACCTATGACCCACCTTCGCAAAATGATGCTCGAGGAACTCGAGCGTCGTAATTACGCCCAGACTACAACACGCATCTACCTCCAGACAATCGAAGATTTCGCGCGCTACTTCAAGCGCCCTCCCGACCAGCTCGGTCCCGAGCACATCCGCGAGTACCAGGCCTATCTGTTCCGCCAGCGGAAACTCGCCGCACGTACCGTCACGCAGCGGCTGGCCGCGCTGCGCTTCTTCTTCATCCAGACGTTGAAGAAGCCATGGAGCGTGGCCGATACCCCTTATCCGAAGAAGGCGCGACCCCTGCCCAGCATACTGAGCCCAGAAGAAGTTGCCCTCCTCATCGACTCGGCCCAGACTCGATTTCATCGCATTGTGTTGATGACCCTCTATGCCACCGGGGTACGGCGCGCCGAGTTGACTCGCTTGCAGATCCCCGATATCGACAGCCGACGCATGGTCATCCACATCCGCAGCGGGAAAGGCTGTCAGGACCGAGATATCATGCTCAGTCCCATCCTGCTGGAAGCTTTGCGCGACTACTGGCGCGGGCTGAAGTGCAAACCCTCCGAGTGGTTGTTCCCCGGGGGCTGTAGCCATACAGCAGATCGTCCGATCACCCCCAAGGCCGTTTATCACGCCTGCCAAAAGGCGGCGCAGCACGCCGGCTTGCAGAATCGAGTCCATCCCCACACCCTTCGCCACTGCTTCGCTACCCACTTGCTAGAAAACGGGGCTGACCTGCGCACCATTCAGCTGCTCCTGGGACATCATGATCTAAAAGAGACCACCATCTACCTTCATCTCTCGCGACGTCACCTCCAGGCCACGGCCAGTCCTTTGGATTCGCTCAAGCTAAAAGGCAGGTCACCGCAGGAGGAGTAGATGATGCGGCCGCCCTTGGAGGTGGCCGACCTGGTCCGCACCGCGGGAACAGCTTTCATCGAGCGCAACCGCCAGTGGATTCGCTGGCCGCACATCAAAGTGCTGCTGGCCATTGCCCGTTGTCGCACCGCCGCACTCGGCGGCCATATCGATGAGTGCACCCGTTGTGGACATCGCGCCACCATCTCTTACAACAGTTGCAGAAACCGCCATTGCCCGAAGTGTCAGACCGGTGCCCGCGAACACTGGCTTGAAGCACGGGGCCGCGAACTTCTCCCCTCGCCCTACGTCCATGTCGTCTTCACTCTGCCTGCGCAACTGGCGCCCCTGGCTCTGCAGAACAAAAACATCATCTACGATCTGCTGCTCCGGGCCAGTGCAGAAACTCTTCTCGAAGTCGCCCGCGATCCCCGACATCTGGGGACCGAAATCGGCTTCTTCAGTGTGCTGCACACCTGGAATCAGAAGTTGCAGCTTCATCCCCACGTTCACTGTGTCGTCCCTGCTGGCGGACTCTCGCTCGACCACACCCGCTGGATTCCATCCCGCCCTCGCTCCTTCCTTCCCCGCCCGGTGCTGCGGCGCCGCTTTCGTGGCAAGTTCGTTGCCGGCCTCAAGTCCGCCTTCCAACACAACCAGCTCCGCTTCTGCGGGGAGTTGGCCCTGCTGACTCAGCCCAAGACCTTCGCCTCCTGGCTCAGACCACTGTTTCGCAAGCCTTGGGTGGTCTACTGCAAACCACCCTTCGGTGGACCCGAGTATGTACTCCAGTATCTCGGCCGCTACACCCATCGCGTGGCCATCTCCAACCATCGCCTCATCTCGTTGAGCGATGACCAAGTCACCTTTCGTTGGCGCGACTCGGCACACAACAATCAACAGAGAGTGATGAGCTTATCGCTCGATGAGTTCCTCACCCGCTTCCTGTTACACCTGCTCCCTAAAGGCTTCGTGCGCATTCGCCACTTCGGCTTCCTCGCCAACCGGCGACGCGCCACTCTCCTGCCACTTTGTCGGCAAGCCCTCGCACTGGTTCAGCCACAAACCAAACCAGAAGCATCCCCGGCCAAGGAAACCAAACCGCTTTGGCTCTGTCCCAACTGTGGCGGGCCCATGGTGGTCATCGAGAGACTTACCGCCGCCCAACTCCAACTCCGCTCGCCACCCTTTCTCGCCGGAGCCGCCGCATGAAACTACAGTTCCAAACTCCCCCACTCGGTGCCCCTCACCACCCGCAGGCAGGGTGCGCCCTACTTGCCCTCCAACAAGCCATCTGTTCCCAACCTCGGTTCAAAATCACCGTCCTACCACACGCAAACTATAACCAAACCACCCCTGCCTTCACGCTTCCCAACTCCACTAGCTGTTCCCGATGCCTCTCTCACAACCCCCAGGACCATTGAATTTGCATAAATGCCTCCCCACGGGCGGCTCCCTTCAAACCGCTGTATCGGACGCGCCCGCAACACAGAGCCTACCTGCGCACTTCTACTATGGGGCGCATCCGATACAGCACTAGGGTTTCTGGACAATGTGACATGCGCGTGCTGCTGGGAGAATTATGTCCGCTTCAAAATAGGCCTGTTACGTGTGGCTAAACGGCTCCGACGATCTTGCTGAATGCTCCGCGAATTGGTGATACAGGTTCCTCGACGGGTCGCGGCAGGAATGAAGATTCGGCTTGGCCGGCGCGGAGTCGCACGAGCCTATCAAATCAGCGATGGCGAAAGAAAACGCGACTCCCGAACCAATCTTGCGCCAAAGAATTTTCCATCGTATGCTGCCGATGAATCCAACTTGAGCGACACCGGCGACGCGGCCCGCAATTCCTCTCGGTCGGGTCCGCACCCGCACAGCGCGAATACGGAGGTCTCTGTTTCCATGAAACAAATCAGCGCATTGTGCGCCGCAGCCACGATGTTGAGCGCAGGAATCGTGGCCGCACACGGATTTTCCGGCAAACAGAAACCGCACGACGTCCAGACAGAATCCGCCGTGTTCTCCGACTACACGACGGAGCGGCCCGGCGTCTTCCACAAGATTACGGCAGCAGATCTTCCCGCGCCATCGCGCAAAGAGAATGTCCACAATCCGCCTCGGATCGTGCCGCGTCCGGAAGGCGCGTGGCCGCAAGTTCCGCCCGGTTTTCAAGTGCAACTCTACGCCACCGGCGGATTCGCCCAGCCACGTCTGATGCGCACCGCCCCGAATGGCGACGTTTTTCTCGCGGATAGCAAAGCTGGCGTCATCCGGTTGCTGCGCGGCTTGAAACCGGATGGAAAGGCAGAAATGGTCGTCGAATATGCCAGCGGCCTGAATCGGCCGTTCGGGATCGCGTTCTATCCGCCTGGGGAAAATCCACGTTACGTCTATGTCGGCAACACGGACTCGGTGGTGCGTTTCCCGTACAAGAATGGCGACCTGAAAGCGACGGCCTCAGCCGAAACTGTCGTACCGAACTTGCCGAGTGGCGCGGAAGCGGTGGGCGGCGGGGGCCATTGGACGCGTGACGTCGTTTTCTCGCGCGACAGCAAGAAAATGTACGTTTCCGTCGGATCGCGCTCAAACGTGGACGACACGGACGGCAATTCCAGCGAGTTCCATCGCGCCGACGTGCTCGAGTTCAACCCCGACGGTTCGGGCTTGCGCGTTTTCGCATGGGGTTTGCGCAACTGCGTCGGCGAAGCGATCCAGCCGGAGACCGGGCGACCTGTGGTGCTCGACAAACGAGCGCGACGAAATCGGCGACAACTTGCCGCCTGACTACATCACACGGGTCAAGGACGGCGGCTTCTACGGCTGGCCGTGGTATTACATCGGCGGAAATCCAGACCCACGGCATCGAGGCAAGCACCCTGAGCTCAAGGACAAAGTGATCGTGCCGGACGTTTTGCTGCAGCCGCATCTCGCTTCCCTCGAGATGCTGTTTTACACGGGAGCACAATTTCCAGCCGAATACCGCGGCGACATTTTCGCCTCCGAACACGGCTCGTGGAATCGCCGCCTGCGCGCGGGCTATGAATTGATTCGGGTACCGCTTGAGGCTGGCAAGGCTGGCGGAGAATATGAGGACTTCATGACTGGTTTCGTCACGCCGGCGGGTGATGTATGGGGCCGCCCGGTTGGCGTCACGATGATGAAAGACGGTTCTCTGCTAGTCAGCGACGACGGGTCGAATTCTATTTGGCGCATAAGCTATGTTGGCACGGAGCGCAAATAGAAGTTATTGGCGAGACCTTCTGTGGCACATGTCCCAGATGCCGGTTTCTGGACAATGTGACAGGCTAAGCCACTCGGAGCCTGATGCCGGCCTAAGTTAGGTTGCGAAATGGCCTGATCTCAACAACTATCCGAGCGACGGGCGGTATCCGAGTCACGTACCGATCATCGGTTTAGATGCATGAGGCTTTTTTGGGGTCGATCGCGTGAATTACTTCAGCTTCGCGTAACGGCTTGCCGGGACAGGCCTATCTTCAGTTAGGAAAGCCGACGGAAGCTCACTTCACCCATGCTTGCTTTCTAGGTTGGATCAGTCGAGAAGCTTGCCGCGTCCTACGCGCGCAGGCAAGATTGGGTTCAGATATCGCTCACCATCTTTCTTGGGATGAATGCAATCTGTTGGGCAAACATCCGCACAAAGCATATCCCTGATGCAAGTGTCAGTAATTACGTAGGCGCACTCTCCTCAATCCCTCAATCAATGTTGTATCGAAAAGAAATGGGGTGCTCTACGTGGCACCCCAGCGGTTTGCAACCCGCACGCTTCGCTTCTAAAGGAAGGAAGTATTGCTGGTGAAAAGTATCGAGGAACGCTACGTTCTTGTCAGTGACCCAGATCACAAGGGCAACATTGCCCCCCAAGGAAGCCCGAATCGAAATGGTCCTTTACCCACACCCGCTCAACGTTTTTGAACCCTAAACCCACACTCGCCAGAGACACGGCTTGCAGACGTACCCCCGGAGGCAGATTAAGAACGAAGAATGCTTTGCGACCTGGAAACGTCCAGCCAGCGGCAGGGAGCGGCAGCGTCTTACCGCAGCAGAAGAAATCTTCGGTTCGCCCTTATCCCCATCCATCACTGTGGCCAGGGACGGAATCGAACCGCCGACGGTATCCCCTGCACCCTGGTCCACATTTGCGATGATGCCTGTTCCGACGTCAGTTCCGGTCTTCCCCACCAAAGAAAGGCGCCCATGCCGCCACACATAGATTCCTGCGTATCATCGGTGAGCGCAGCGTTGAACAGGATGTCACCCGCATTGTTGATGGCAACGCTCCTGGCAAAGGAGCCGCCTTCGGGCATTGGGTGACCGGGGGCGGATCACGATCGTCTTCCCCTTGCTATAGAGAATCACGGAGGGCTCGGTGAAGTCCCCATCTGGAGAAACATCGGCTATAAAGGCGACGTCTCCGTCTGGAGTGAGCAGGGGACCGTACGCCGGACCGAAGTTTCTGCCGGGCACGGTGAAGGTTGTCCAACGCGTGCGATCTCCACAATCGTGCCGGACGGACTCTTCTTCAGGAAGACGCTGTCCCAGCAGTAGAGGGAGCCGGCACTCGCACAAGGGTCGGTGAAGACGTGCGCCGTGAAGGCGAAATGGCCGCGCATGTTCGCCGTCGGCCCGTGGGTAAAGTCGGAATAAACTCCGCCGGGCACAGCGTCACCCGGCTTCACCCCCCGCCGCGAGCATCGATCCCGAAGACAGCGATGATGCCCCCGATAGAGTCTTCTCGGTGTTGTCAGCTACTCGGCAGCGCTGCACATATCGCATTCAAGTGGACCGGGGTCGATCAGTCGTGTCTCTATGACCTTAATGCAGATCAGCTCGGGCGGTCCGGTCAGAAATGCGAACCCAGAGAGGAACAATCTCTCTGGGCCGCACGCGTTTCAGGTGTTGCTACAAAGGGTTGCTTTACTGGCCGAAAGTAATGACGCCGAAGGTGCCGCTACCGTAGTTGTTGTTGCCAGCGGTGAAGAAGAGTTGATTGGGGTTGCCGTTCGAGCCAGCCATACCTCCTTGGCCGAACTGAATGGCCCAGACATCGTCGATCTCGATGGGCTTGCCGCTAGTATCGCGGAGCGGGCCGAGGAAAGCGCCGGTCTTAGGATCAAAGGCGTTGATGCGCCCGCGCGGAGTGTTATTCGTGATGAGAAGCGCATTGCTCATAGGCCCAAAGTCGGCAGGCGCGAGCGCGACGCCCCACGGCGAATGGAGTGGACCACTGAGGGCAACGTGAGACAGCAAAACGCCCGCTGGGGTGAAGGCGGCGACAAAACCACTCTGAGCTTTGTTGAGAGCTGTATAGGTGACCCAAACCGTTTGTGAGCCATCGGCCGCGGTGATCGTCTGAATGCCATAGGGAGCGAATTTCTGCGGAATGTTGGGGTCGACGAAAGCATTCGGACCAAGATCGGTGAGTTGAAAATTGGAATTAAATACGTCGACCCTGCGGTTCTGTCCATCGTCGGCAGCGTACAGAAATCGTTGCCCATTGTTGGTGGCTATCGCCAAGCCCGTGTAGGTGGCGCCGACGGATGATCTATCGGCGGCGAGAGTAGCGGTACTGGCCCCAGTGGCGCTAATGCCGCCAACGGCGGGATTCCATCCGCTGATGGTGCCATCCAGGGTTGCAAAGATGAAAGCGGCATTTCCGGAGGCCTGCATTCCGGTAATCGGATTGATGCCGGAGATGACAAAAGCCGCGACGCCCGGGGGAGTTTCCGGCGCGACGATTCCAGTGGGTGTCCCCTGGCCACCGGACACCGCCGGGACGCTGACGACGAGGCCTAGCCGACTGGCAGAGACTCCGCTTGTGTTGTTAATGGAATACAGGGTAGAGACTCCCGTAGCGTTGTCACTGACCCAGAAGGGGCTGGTCGTTGTGGAAACGAGGCCCCAGGCATTGACAAGATTTGAGTCTTGAACGGTGCCGGCTGCGCCGGAGTTGGTGACGAGATCCGTGCGGGTATACTGCGCGAAGGTCAAAGACGGAAGCAGAACCGCCCACGCACAGGCTGCCAGGGTTTTCATCGCTAAGCTCATTTTCATTTTTGTCCTCCCATGTGTTGATGTTGTATGTGCCGAATCACTGGTTGAGTCATTTTTTTCCGTTTTTCAGGCGGGGGCTTGGTTCGCTGCCATTTGGGAGGCGGCCCGAGTGTCTCGTCCTGCTGTCAGAATCCCAACTGCAACCCGGCACTCTGCCATTCCCCGATGCTTGCTCATCGTACCCTCGACGTGCAGGTAGGTCGTCTACCTACGAGCGAGGGTACGATTTCGTTGTTGTGAGGTTGTCAGAGGCAGGTCAGCACACTATCAAATATTCGTAAAGTGTATTCAGCCGGAATTTCCGTTTTAGCTCCCGACGGCCCAACGTTTTTTGCCCGTTTTGGGACTCCAGCGCATAATTATTTTCTTTGGCGGGCCTAGGTCGGAGCAGGGTCCCGTGGGCCCCAACCCGAGTCCCGAAACTGTTGTCCACGGCCTTGCCATCCGGTCTTGTCAGACACCCCTCCCCTCCCCTCCGTTCCCTCTTGACTTCGGATCGATTTCCCGGCCACGGCCTCAGCTATCCCGCCGGAAGCGACAGCACCGCGATCCGCCGCACCATACTTGCAAACAGCCGCCTCGTCAGATGGCTCTCCGCCAGCAAGAGCCAGTAGTAGCGGGCATGTTTCACCCGCCGTCCACCCGTCTTCTGAGCGTAGTTGCGACGCTGAAGCTCGTCCAGCATCAGCTTCCTGAGAAGGTAGAACCGGGTTTTGGGTAGTGTCTCGGTTCCAATGTGTCAGGTTCCAATGTGTTAGGTTGACACGCTGCAAGTGGGCGTTTAAGCTCCCGGTTCGGGGAGAGCAATGGAAAGAGTCACACTTTTCAAACCAGCGGGCGAAGAAACTTTTGACGGCGCCCACAATGTTTCAATAAGGGACGGAGTTTTGACATTTTATTATCAGCCGGACTCGTCATTGCCAGGCGAGAAGAAAATCACAACCTCTGTCCCCTTTCTCTGCGAAGAGGACATCGGCGGTCATTAGTTGCCAAGAGCGCGATTTCCTCAAGTGTCCAATGCGATCCGAAGGGCCAGTCGCCATCGAAGGCGTGATCCTACCGATGATCCGGCTTTCGCGTTGATGCCAATTAGGCGCGTCGCGTTCGAGGAAGTGTGCTGCTGAATGTTGCTGGCGCTATGATCTCCCCGAACGTCGTTTCTCGGGAGCTTCACGGACCACTTCGACGGTTTGGCGACTATTCATCCAAGGTGGCAGCGAACGATAGTTTCCGAGTGGCCAACCATCGGGACTCAATTGGGGCTGATTCAGCAGTGACGAGGAATCCTCCTAACACAGAGGCGGCCTAAGGAATTCCGTCGCCTGTTCAGGTTGTGATTAGGGCAAGAACCCAACGCTTTGCCACAGCGGTGCAGGATCGTACACAGCTCCTTCCGAGACCGTCCGCCACACTGCACGCGTATTATGAATGTCAGCGAGTGGGTCAGCATCTAGCAGCAATACATCGCCACGTTTTCCGACTTCTAGCGAACCCGATTCTTTCTCCACGCCAACCGCACGGGCAGCCAGTATCGTCGCAGCCTGAAGAGCCTCAAGCGGCGTAAGCCCCGCTTCAACGTACAGCTCGAGTTCGCGATGCAACGAGTAGCCGGGGATTGCCTGATCGGTCCCCGCAACGATTGGAATCCCGGCCGCATGGAGAAGGCGAAGGCTTGCCATCATTGCTTGCCATCTCGCATCCGCCACAGCCGCTTTATCTCCTGTCGCAGGAGGGCTGTCGAGAGCCTTCTGCAATTGCAGAGGTAGGTGACTGATCCCAGGCTCCAACTGTCCCAATGGCTTGGTATTCAGTAGCATTTCATAGAGAGCCATCGTTGGGTCGAGGACTGTGTGGTGTGATTGCAGCGTCGAAATCAGATCGTTCACCCGCGGCCCGTTCAATTCGGGGACCGGAGCCTTTGAGCGGTCTGGCTTGCCATCTGGTCCCAGAATTATACGAGCAAAATACGGCCACTCGTAGGCGATGTGGTTGATCTGGTCCATGCCATAATTAACACCCTCGATCGCAGTCATCCCTTCCGGAATGTGGCCAGTCACCGTCATTCCTCTCGCATGCGCCGCCGCGGTAATCGCTTTCACGACTTCCGGCTTTACCGAGCTATATATCTTGATCTGTTTCGCACCCGCGGCTTTGTATCTCTCTACCCATTGAAGAGCCTGTTCAGGAGTTTCAGCCGTGGTGACACCAACTGAGCTCGGCCCCGAGCCGTCGATTACCCCGGCGAATTCCAAGTGCGGCCCGATTGCCAGATTCTCTTTGCCATCCAGTTCATCGTGCAGCGTCCGGATAAACTCAAATTCGTTTCCCACGTCGCGAATGCTCGTTACACCCGCCGCGAGGTAAATCGGGCCCCACTCCACCTGCTCGTAATGAGCATGCATATCCCAAAGGCCGGGTACGGCATATTTGCCGGACGCGTCGAGAATCGTCGCATCCTTGGGAATACTTCCTTGACTGCGAGGGCCAACCGCTGTGATTACTCCTCCCTCGATCAGAATGACACTATCCTTCACAGGCCCTGCGCCAGTCGAGTCCTCCAGGGTTGCTCCCACGATCGCCAGCTTTCGGGCCGGAGCCATTCGTGACGTTGCTGTGAGCTTCGCCAAGGCAGACAGATCTGCCTTAACGGCGGCCGCAATAAAGACCTCTAGGTTCGCTTCATATGGCTGGCGCACGGCTTCAAAGTGATCGAATTCTGCGTCTGTGCTAACAAGTGCTATCAAGTTCTGCGAGTCATCCATCCATAACGACTCTTGTCCCCAAATGAGCCCACTCACTGTGTATCCACGGGCTGGTACTCCGGCAACAATCAAGTTTTCTGCCGGTGCAATTCGCACTCTCGCCTTGGAGGGATACACCGTAAAGCTTTCCGGTCTGTCATGACTCAGCCACCAGCGCATCATCTGTTCCTGTATCGCCGCTGGAGAATATCCATTGGCGACAAACCACGGTTCACTCGCAGTCTGCGTCTCGGACCTACCATTTCGAACGATGGAAACGTCCTTGCCAGACACAGTCACCGTGTCGTCCATATCGGACCAGCGCGATGATTTTCCTTTTGCGCTGTAGGAGACCGGCTTCATTGTCCCGGCTTCCGCTACGAACGTGCTCTCAAGAGGAACTTTCGCGCCTCGATCGGTAAACTCGAAATGCGAGGTCAAGGTGTAGCTGTCACCCTTCGTCTCAATCGAATAAGTCTCGCTTCCAATCGCTTTGGCAAATTTGTGCAGTACAAAAGTCCCCGATTGCGCTGTTTGCTGCCCAATAGCAAAGGTTGAGAACCCCAAAGCTATTATGGCTGCCAGCCTCGCACGTCGGTAAAAATCGGGCACAAAATTCTCCGCTGGGGACGCAGAACTCTAACTTAACTTATCGAATTTCAAGGTTAACACCGCATGACAGAGGTACGTGATTAAACAGTCACTTGCGGGGCCCGATCGACAGGGGACGAGGATTCTGGCCGGATGACGGTCAACTCGGAAGTAATCCACCTGGACGAAAAACGCCCTAATCGGACAAGTGAGTTCTCCTTACTCCCCAGAAGTCCTATATAAGGGGATGTCAAGTGAAAAACACTTCTCCCTGCCGGAAGGCCAGAAATATTTTCCGGCATCCAGCCCCTGCCACACTGCCGACACCTCGTCTTTAGCTGCTTGACCGTCTAGCCCTGTCGCGGAGCGGCCCTGTAAGCCGCGGAGCGACGGGGCCCCCGTGTTTCTTCCTTCCTCTGGGGGTTTCATGTTCGTTATGACGGCGCCGTTCGGTTCTTCTGAAACTCACAAGCTAACCGGGTTGCAGAGTTGCCAACCATGGTCCTATCTGAGACTCGTGGCCTACAGCTTTGTTGGGTCATGCGAGACATCTGAGTAAGTTTGTCAAGCATTTTTTTGTCGGCTTCGACGATGCAATCCACCGAGTATCCACTACCTTTTCACAACGTTTTCCCCATAGCTACGATAGCGCCCAGCGGGGAGCCGCGCTTAACGAGCGCGGCCAGGTACGTGTTTTCATCGTAAGCAACTCTGTCCTGCCAGCAACGAAATACGATGCGGATCCATTTGAAAGCCAGGGCTCGCACGGCCTCATGGTGGGTATTGCCCTTACTACGTTGTTGCTGGTAGTACGCTCGCGCCCACTCCGATTGGGCGATCGAATGACCCGCCCATTCGTGAAAGCTTTGCCGTAGGAACTTCGGGCAGGCCCAGCGAAAATGTACCCACTTCCTTTTCCCGCTGGTTTCTGTCAGTGGTGCTATTCCGCTGAAGGACTGAACCTCGTCCGCACTCCGATAACGTTCCCGCTGCGAGCCAAATGCTGCCAACAAGCGAGGAGCCATCACCGGGCCCGCACCAGGCAACGAATTAAAGATGAAAAAATCCGGATGCGCTGCCGCCGCCTCCTCGATCTGCCCGTCCAGATCCTCAATGCCTTCCCCCAGGACACGCACGACTCGAACGATCACTCTCACGGCCGCACTTTTGGCTTCAATCACCGCCCGATCGTGAATGGCCGGAACGCCTTGGCGAATTGCTTCCATTCGGTGCTCGATCTGCTCTCGATCCCGACACCGGTGCTTGCGAAAGAAAGCCCGCAGGCTCGCCGGCGGAGCCTTTTGTAACTCCTCGAGCGCTGGCCACCGCTCCAGCAGGGCACACACCACATCACTATCCAGCCGTCCAAACCACTCCAGCATCTGTGGGAAGTAGATCTTCAGGTGATCAGTCAAGCGATTGATCTGCGCCGTCTTTTCATCCACCAGTTTGCGCCGTTCCTCCACCAGATTCTGCACTCGGCGAGTGGCTTCGCTGTCCGGCGATAGACGACGCAACTTGTTGCGATGCTGCAACAATAAATCCAGCAGCAGGTCAGCATCTCGAGGATCATCCTTGGCGCCCGAGGGGTACAGAGCTTGCCGCATGCTGGAAGCCATCTGCGGAGGCACGGGAAACAAATGCAACGGCTCATACTTGCTGAGCATGAATACTAGAGCTCCTCGCGATTGCTCCACCGCCACCGCGATCGGGCGTTGAGCAAAGCGCCGATACAACTGGGCAACCCAGGACTCTACTGCTTCCGGGGTATGCTCCAACTCTCCGGTCTCACGCTTCGCTGAGCCTGCAGCTTGCAAACACCAAATATGTTTCTGATCCGCCCAGTCGATACCTATGAAAGCGGCGAACGCCGGCTCCGGTTGAATTGATCCTATTTCTGACATGATGGTGGTCTTCTAACCTCCCTTTCCCTCTAAATCGCACCAGGCCGGCTTTGCTCCCGCGAAACCCTTATAGACAGCGTTGGTAGTTCCCACACAACATCTGAGCGTTCGTTTAGGAAGCAAACCAAATCCCGCTGCTCGAGAGTCTCGCATAAAACATCTTGTGTTTCGGGCATACACTCGTAGCAGCGGGCCGCCTTGCTGCTAGCTGCGAATTCTACGCAGCCAGCAGAAACTTTCATCCGCAGTCCATACACAGAGATTTTCACAGCGGCGCGCCGCCGCGACTGCTGTGGAAATCTTTCCCACATATTCTGTCGTTCTGGATCACTATAAGGGGGCATAGGGTCGCGTTGGAGACTGGGTGCCGAAGCACACAAATCGTCTCAACTTCTGGCTAGATACTCTCCCTCGACCCGAGCGTCTCAAGAAGAAACCCGACTGCCACCGCCAAGGATGATCCCCAGGGCATGGAACGGACTCTTGCTCCGAGACGCTCAAGCTGCTTGCGGTTTCAATTGTTTGGCGTCGAAATGTGCTCCCTTCTTCCACAAGATTAGAGTGATGGCCGCAATCTTTCGCGCCAGGGTGAGGCGAGCCATCGCCGGCTCCATGCCTTTCGTGAGCAAGCCTTGGTAGAAATCGTGGAACACTCCCTCGCGGCTGCTGGCCATACTCGCGGCACTCTTGAAGATGGTTTTCATATCATGGTTATGGTTTTGATTGAGCCCACGCAGTTGCTGTGGTTTCTTCGAACGTCGCACTTGCCCGCCCACGTAAAGGTATTGGGCAGTGTCGCGCGTCTCGATCGCCAGACCGCTGTAGGTCCACAGTTGCCGCTTGCTGCGGAAACGATGAGGGGTTTGGATCAGCGCGATGAGCAGCGCGGCTCGGATCGGGCCGATCGAAGGAACCTGGCGCAGTAATTTGGTCGCGCTCTGTTTCCGGCTTTCTGCCAACAGATCATTCCGCACCGCTTGGCGCAACCCTCGCAGAGCATCGAGCTGTTGGTAGGAGAACT
>CAWFQT010000027.1:0-14599 GCA_963817965.1 uncultured Acidobacteriaceae bacterium | reverse complement strand
GAGTTCGATTCCTGTGGTCGTCAATTTCGATCACTGTACTTTGCGGTTTGCTGCTATGTATTGCAGCACTTCCTGCTGCAGCACAAACAACGTCGATGGGAACGATCACCGGCCTGGTGACAGACCAGAGCAACGCGGTCGTTCCTGACGCAACCGTCGCCATCAAAGACAACGCCACCCATGCGGTTCGTACCACGACCACCAATTCTGCCGGGCGGTACTTGTTCATAAACGTTCCCCCAGGCACATACGACATCACCATCACCAAGCCAGGATTCGCGAAGGTTTCGATTCCAAACGATATCGTTGCGGTCGGCGAAGTATCGACCAACAACGTCGCTCTGAAGGTAGGCGCCGAGAGCCAGACGGTTGAAGTGCAGTCGTCTGGTGTCGAACTGCAAACATTAAATGCCACGGTAGGAAACCAGGTGTCTGGACTAGCGCTGAACTCGCTGCCCAGCATTGCGCGCGACACCAGTACCTTCCTGACCTTGCAGTCGGGCATCAGCCCGGACGGCAGCGTCGCCGGGGCAGTCGTCGACCAGAGCTCGTTCCAGTTGGATGGCGGCGAGAACACCAACGATATGGACGGCAGTATGAGCGTCTACACAACCAGTTTTGCGGGAGACCCGACGGGCGGCGTCGCCAACCAGAGCAACGGCGTGGCAGCGGGTGCAACCGGTGTGATGCCGACTCCTACTGACAGCGTGGAAGAATTCAAAGTCAACGTGGCCGGCATGGGCGCTGACTTCAACAGTTCCGCCGGAGCGCAGGTGCAGATCGTCACCAAGCGTGGTACTGATCTGTGGCATGGCACGGGGTACTGGTATTACCTCGACAACAATCTCAATGCCAATACGTGGGACAACAACTTCAATGGCCTCCCGAATGCAAGCTTTCACTACAACCGTTTCGGTGGGTCGATCGGCGGCCCGATTATTCCCAAGAAGGTCCTTGGCGGGAAAACCTACTTCTTTGCCAACTACGAGGGTTTTCGCTGGCCGAATGCGACCACCTTCGAACGGGCCGTGCCTTCGTCCGCGATGCGGCTGGGACTGCTGCAGTTTCAGGATTCGAACGGTGTCACTCAGGTCTACAACCTGAATCCTGCTCCGGTGACCTACAACGGTGTCACGTATTCCCCGGCACAATGTCCGAACGGTGCCTGCGATCCAAGGGCAATCGGGGTCAACTCGCTAGTACAAGGGATCTGGAACAAGTACATGCCAGCGTCGAACGAGACGGGTTGCGGTCTCGCTCGCTGCGACGGACTGAACGTTCTGGGATTCGTTGCCAACATGTCGACTCCCCAGTCGTCCAACTTCGCGGTGGCACGCCTCGACCACGACTTCGGAGACAAGTGGCACTTCATGAGCAGCTATCGCTATTACAACCTCACGAAGACCACTACAGACCAGGTGGATATCGGCGGATTCTTCCCCGGCGACACCCTGGGAACTCCCACCGCGCTGTCCAATAGGCCGCAGCAGCCGTGGTTCCTAGTGGCAGGCCTCACGGGCAACATCACCAACAACTTCACCAACGACATCCGCTACAGCTACCTGCGCAACTGGTGGCAATGGGGCACAGCTGGAGGACCGGCACAACTTCCAGGTTTGGGCGGTGCGCTGGAGCCTTTGGGCGAAACTGCAACCCAGGCCCTGATTCCCTACAACGTCAATGCGCAACAGGCCCGCACCCGTTTCTGGGATGGCCAGGACAATATGATTCGCGATGACGCCACCTGGCTGCATGGCAAGCACATGATCCAGTTCGGCGGCATGTACCAGCACAACTTCAACTGGCACCAACGTACCGATAACGGCGGTGGTATCAACTACTATCCCACCTACCAACTGGGGACGTCAGCCGGCGCGGGAATCGGCATGTCGGGATATGTTCCAGATGCGGTTGGATGTACTGGCGCGTTTGCCAGCGATCCCAACTGCACTTCTCAAGCCAAGACTTGGGGACGCGACTATGCCGCAATGTTGGGCATCGTCTCGGCCTCCCAGATTGCCTATACCCGCAGCGGCAGCAATCTGACGCTGAACCCGCCTCTGACTCCGGCAGAAGACAAGGTAACGATTCCCTATTACAACTTCTACGGTAGCGATACCTGGCGCATGACTCCCAGGTTCACGCTTACCTTTGGCTTGGGCTGGACACTGGAGATGCCCCCAACCGAGGCAACCGGCAAACAGGTTATCTTCGTCGGACCGGACAACAACCCCATCAGTACGGAACAGTACTTGAATGCCCGGTCGTCAGCCGCACTGCAGGGACAGGTTTTCAACCCGCAAGTCGGGTTTACGCTGCTCGGAAATACCGCTCATCCTTCGAAGTATCCATACAATCCGTTTTACGGTGAGTGGAGCCCCCGCATAGCCGCAGCATGGGATGTATTCGGTGACGGCAGAACGGTGATCCGAGGTGGTTACGGCCGCACCTACGGACGTCTGAACGGTGTGGATTTAGTCCTGGTTCCACTGCTTGGTACCGGCTTGATTCAGCCCGTGCAATGCACGAACGCGCTATCCACCGGTGTTTGCGGCGGCACTGGTAGTGCCACTCCGAATACCGCATTTCGCGTCGGAACTGACGGTCTCGTCGCTCCAATACCAGCCGCGACGCCAACTCTTCCGCAACCGTTGTATCCCGGAGTGAACGGTGTGGCGGCAGGGGCCGGTGAGGCTCTCGACCCGAACTTCCGTCCGAACAACGTGGACACGTTTACCCTCACCTTCGCACGTCAAATCAACAATCATTTGAGCATGGAGATCGGCTACATTGGACGGCTGATCCACAACGAGTACCTTCCGATCAACCTGAACGCCGTCCCCTATATGATGACCAAGGGCGGCCAGAGCTTCGCCCAAGCCTACGCCAACACAGTGTTGCAATACTGCGGTGGTGTAAAAGGCCTGGCGGGCGGCGGTTGCGCCGGCAACGCTGGCCGCAGTTCAGCCACAACCGTTCTTTGAAGCCGCACTCTCGGGCACCGGCTATTGCAACGGGTTTGTGAACTGCACCCAAGCTGTGGTGTCCAACGAGGGCGTGACCGGTAAGGGAAGTGGAAACCTGGCCAATGCCAGCGTCTGGAGTCTCTACAGCGACCTGGACTCCGGTGGCTTTAACTTCCCGCGCAGCATGATGAACACTCCGCTTAACTGCCCGACCGGGTCTGAAGTTGGCTGTAGTGGTCAGTTGACCAGCGGCGTGGGCATGAACGCCAGCGTTGGCTACGGCAACTACAGCGGTTTGTTCATTAGCTTGAAGTCGCAGGACTGGCATGGTGTGACGATGCAGTCGAACTTCACCTGGTCGAAGGCGCTCGGCACTGGAGCCGAAGTTCAGGCAACCAGCGAAGCCACAGCGCCCGATCCGTTCAACCTGCGTACAGGCTATGGCTATCAGGCGTTCGACCGCCGGTACATCTATAACCTGTTCTTCGTATACCAGCCGCATTTGTACAAATCGCAGTCGGGCTTCCTGGGTCATTTGGCCGGCGGCTGGACGATCGCTCCGGTCTTCACTGCCGGTAGCGGTCTGCCAATCACCCTCGGCACTATCAACGGCGGTGGCCAGGCGTTCGGCGAAGGCGACTCTGTGAACTTCTTCGGTTACGGAAATCTCGGAGAACGCCATCCCGCTTAGTCCTGCCAACCTCGGTCAAGGCTCACGTCACTTCGTGGCCGGGAACGGCATCGGCACCTCCGGCTTGAATGGCGCTAATCTGTTTGCGGACCCGGCGGCGGCGTTCAATAACATCCGTCAGCCCATCCTTGGCTTGGATACCCACGACGGCGGCTTCGGTGTGTACCGCGGCATGCCCTACTGGAACGTTGATCTAAGCGTGAAGAAGATGTTCAAGATCACCGAACGCTTCAGCGCTGAAGCGCAGGTGGTCTTTACCAATGTCTTCAACCACGACCAATTTGGCGATCCTGGCGGGTGACTTTCTCGATACCAGTAACTCTGCTGGTTTTGGCTCGCTTCCGGGCCAGGTCACCAACACCAGTCCTCGTCAGATAGAGTTTGGCCTCCGCTTAAGCTTCTAACCCCTAACCCCTGTTCGTGTGCTGGCCGGGAGCCCCGCTCCCGGCCGTTTTATTGTGTGCCGAGCATGATCAACAGCTTGGGGCGTGAGAGTCCCCTGCCGAGCCTGATGGAGCGCAAAGCCCGGCTAGGAGAAACGCAAGGGCGCCGACTGCGAGGTCGGCGTCTGAAGGAAGCGGTGGAACAACCCGTCGCCTGCCCGCCGTCATGGAACAAGAACCGGATAGGAAGGCCTTACGGTGCCGGGCGATCGGCAGCCAAGTTGATACCGAAGCCCGTAACCATCAAAGGCACTGGTGGTAAATCCGCGCGGCTGTGCGAGGAAGTGTGCGGTTGACTCTCTGCACCTCGGGAGATCCGCTGCAGGCTCACGGAAACGTGACTGAGGATGAAGCGATTCATTCTGACCCTGCAGGGGAAGTCAGCAGAGGGCGCAGTTTGCCCACGCTCTCTTGCCCTGGTGCATAGAAGAACGCCTCGGGGTCCCACACCAGTAAGAGCTTTCCTTGAGCTCGACTAATCGCAACATTCGTTAGACGGTCCCCTCCGTCTTTCGAAGTTGAGGCGGAGCTGAAGGACGTCCCTGCCTTCTCGGGCACCGCCGTAATCACAAGCGCATTGGCTCTGAACGGTAGCAAAGCCGATATGAGCCCCCCATTCGGTCAAGTCAAACTCGCGTCGTTGAAGTACAACCGGAAAACCGAGAGAAAGGTCGTGGTCAATGCAGTATCGAATTCCCTTAATTTAATTGGATACTCAGCCTCTTGACCGGTGTCGTTCAGACCTATTCCGTGCCACTGAATATCGGAGTCGCCAAGACATTCGACCTCCAGACACTCCTGTCAACCATCAAGGAGGTGCACAACTTGTCGGCACCGACAATTCCGCTGAATCTATCAATAACGTCCGGGGCTGTGTTACTTGACGAATCCGGCGTTTCGTTTGCAGCCACCCTGATAGATCTCTCGCCCCGACGTCCCCCCAACAACTTACGCCGCCGCAGCGAACCGCCTAAACTCTTGCAGACACGCGTAAAGCAGCGGCTCGATGGATTGAAGAATGGATCGGAATTGGGCTTTCGCTTTGAGCTAAAAATGCACAATGGCTCAGCAGAAGCAGAGAAAACCTCTCCACCCCGATGCGTGGCAAAGGGAAAGCTCGTACACGAGGCCGGCGGACTGGGTCTTTGCTTCCGAGAAGACCCACGGTCGCACACCCCGCGTCGGCAACATGTTGTGCGTCGATTATCTTCGCCCTGCAGAATGTTCGTGATAACCTTGGTGCTTTCCCTTGATGTTCGTCCCGGGCCAAAATCTGCTGTTGCCGAGACTCGGAGCGATCCTTCTGCTTTCCGTCGCTCTACTGCAAGGGCAAAGCAAGCAGGGGTACGCAGGCGCTCAATCTTGCGCAAAATGCCACGCGGCCAGTCATCAGCAGTGGGCCGACTCATTCCACGCCAAAATGCTGCAACCCGCGACTGACCAGAGCGTCAAGGGGAACTTTGCCGCCGCAAAGGTGGTTTTGCGGGGCTCGACCTACCTTCTGCAGCATCGCGCAGGACGTTATTACATTGCCGAGTCTGACCTGAAGGGGAGTGCCTGGGAGCACCAGGTGGACTACACCCTGGGCAATCGGCGAATTCAGCAGTACCTAACCACGCTGCCTGACGGCCGCATCATCGTTCTCCCTCCCACCTGGGACCTTGTTCGTAAGAGGTCGATCCACGACGTTGATAGCGACAACCCAGAGGAAGACTCCGGAAGTGGGGTCCAGATCTGGAACAAATCGTGCTACGCGTGCCATGTCACCCGAGCAGAGAAGAACTTCGACTTGCAGCAACTCCGCTATCAGACAACATGGCGGGAGTCTGGGGTTAGCTGCGAGCGCTGCCATGGGCCGGGCAGAGAGCACGTGGCGGAGGCGAGTGTCGCGGCCGCGGACGCAAACAAACGCCCCCTGGTCGTCAGCAAGATAGTCAACCCGGCGCACTTGGATGCGGCCCGCAGCAGCATGCTCTGCGCGCAGTGCCACTCTTTCCGAGATACCTACGCTGATGGTTTTACCGCCGGGGCAGACTACTACGATTTCTTTGTACCGGTTCTGGAGGCCCGTCTGCCCTCATCCGAGAATCCCGCGTACTGGCCCGACGGGCGGCCGCGGCGGCTGGCTAACGAGGCCGTCGCCTTGTGGCAAAGCCAATGTTTCCTGAAGGGCGGCGCTACTTGTGCTACCTGCCACTCCCAGCCGCACAACATCGACGTTGTCCGCAATCCGCAGCTACGGCCGGACACTAACGCGCTTTGTACCCGCTGCCACACGGCAATCGCGAAGGATATTGCCAAGCACACCCACCACGCTGCGAACAGTCCGGGGAGTTCCTGTATTGAGTGCCACATGCCGGCCACGGTCGTCAGCCTCAACACGCGCATGCGCGATCACTCGTTAAGCATCCCGGTTCCGGAGAACACAATCCGGCACGACATTCCGAACGCGTGCAATCTCTGCCACCGCGACGAGAGCGCAGCATGGGCCCAGCGCCGGGTGAAGGGCTGGTACAGCGATAAACGACGCCAGACCCTTATCGTTCGCGCTGATGCTTTCAGCCAGGCGCGCCAGGGCAACGCAGCCGCCGTATCAGGCCTGCTACAGATCCTGTCTGACTCCTCGCAAGGGGATTTCATCCGCGCCAACGCCGCCGAATACCTGGGCACCTTCCCCAACGATCCTGCGGCCTATGATGCGGTGCTGCAGGCCATGTCGGATCCGCAGCCCTTGGTGCGGGCCACGACGGAGTTGGCCATCCGGCCGCGGGCGGCGCAGCGCGCTGCTGTCGCCCCGGTGCTGGTCTCCCTCCTTGCCGATCCGGCGGCGACGGTCCGCCTGAATGCCGCTATCGCCCTGGTTGCCATGGGTGTGCAGCAGCTACCAGGCGAGGACGGCCAGCGGTTGGAGCGCGCCAAGGACCTTTACCGCAGCCGCGCCGAACTTAACTCCGACGACGCACAACAGCAGCTCGCCGCTGGAAAGTTCTTTTTCCTTTCGGGTGACATGGACGGCGCCGTGGCCGCCTTTCGCGCCAGCCTGAAACTCGACGACAAGATTCCCGCGGGTTACTATCTCGCCCGGGCCCTGGCGCAGAAAGGTGATGTCCAATCGGCGCGCCAGATTCTGCAATCCATACCTCCAAATGACCTGCAATACGAGCCGGCGCAGCGGTTGCTTGCCGATATCGAAACAAAGGAGCTTCCTGCCGAAACGGCAGCGCAGCCTAGAGCCGGCACAGAGAGCGGCCCGGCGGCAGATGAGTATTTTCGTAACGGTCAACTGCAGTATCGAAACAAGGATTACAGCGCGGCGCTCACGCATTTGGAGCAGGCGATGCAGCCTTTCGCCCCAGGCAACGTGGGCGAAAACAGCAGAGATCTATCGGGCCATCAGTCTGGAAAAGCTGGGGCGCACAAGTGAAGCCGAAGATGCCATCAAGGCCCTTGCCGCGAGCGGCACGGCCGGCGATGTTGACTTGCAGCTCGCCTACGTCGAGTTGCTCTACGACACTGGGCGTCGGGAAGAAGCGCTGCAGCGGATTGACCAGCTCATCGCCTTCTCTCCCCAGTCCCCGATAGCTTACTTCTGGCGTGCCAAAGTGCTTCTACAGCTTCAGCGCACCGGCGAGGCGGCGAAAGCTGCGGAAGAATCAATTCGGCTGCAGCCGAATCTTCCCCTCGCTCACAGTCTCTTGCTTCGCATTTACCAGATGCAAGGCCGTACACAGGAGGCGGCAGAACAGGCGCAATGGCTAAGCGATTATCAACGGCGCATGGAATCACGCTGATCCTGTTGTTCGCTGTAGGGCCGTGCGTACAGGGGCAGATTCGCTTCGAGGACATCGCCGCCAAGGCGGGCCTCAAGTTCGAACTGCACAATGGCGCCAAAGGCGAGTTTCATCAGCCAGAACTGATGTTGGGGGGAGTGGCCGTTCTTGACTACAACAATGACGGATGTATGGACATCTTCGTCAGCAACGGCGGTGACATGCCCTCGCTCATGAAGACTGGCCCGGAATTCTACAATCGGTTGTTTCGCAACAACTGCGACGGCACGTTTACCGAAGTGACGGAGCAGGCCGGCGTGGCGGGTAACGGTTATTCCATGGGTGTGGCCATCGGAGACTACGATAATGACGGTTATTCTGATATTTTTGTCGCCGGTCTGAATCGAAACATCCTCTATCACAATCGTGGCAACGGAACATTCGAGGACGTGACCGCCAAAGCGCGCTTGGGCGGAGTGGATGCGCATTTTGGCAAGCTGTGGTCGGTTGCGGCGGCCTGGGTAGATGTGGATAACGACGGCTGGCTCGACCTGGTCGTCAGCAACTATGTGCAATGGGACCCTCGCTTGGAGCCCACCTGCGGTCCTCCGCAAAAGCCCGAGTATTGTCACCCCGACGCCTATCATGACGCTCCGAACCAGCTCTTTCGCAACAACCACGACGGAACTTTTTCCGACATTACCCAATCCTCGGGTCTGGGCGCCCACCTCGGTAAAGGCATGGGTGTGGCGGTTGCCGATTATGACGGCGATGGCCTGATGGACATTTTTGTGGCCAACGATTCCGTTCCCAACTTCCTCTTCCATAATCTCGGTCACGGAAAATTCGAAGAAGTAGGGTTGCTGGCAGGAGTGGCGCTCAATGAGGATGGCCGACCCGTCGCCGGCATGGGCGTGGATTTTCGCGACTACGACAACGATGGCCGACCCGACCTGATCTTCACCGCCATGAAGGGCGACACCTATCCCCTGTTTCGGAACACCGGCAAGTCACCTGCGTTCGAAGACGCCACGTCCCGCTCGGGCCTGGCCGCGGCCACCCGTGCGCTGACGGGCTGGGGCGTCGGTTTGTACGATTTCGACAACGACGGCTTCAAGGATGTGTTCACCGCCAGTGCGCTGTTCCCCGGTCTCGATCGTTACCCAGGCAGGACCTCGTCGCTAGCGAATTCGCTGTTCCGCAATTTGGGCGATGGAAGATTCGAGGATGTTTCGAAGACCGCCGGCGTCGATTTTCAACTTGCCGGCCAATATCGGGGCGCCGCCTTTGCTGATTTCGACAACGATGGCCGACTGGACGTAGTCGTCGCCAATTTGGACGGCCCAGCGCGCCTTTTCCACAACATCACCCCGAATCCCGGGCACTGGCTGGGGCTGAAGCTAAAGGGAAAACGCAGTAATCGCGACGGCATTGGCGCCACAGTGGAGCTGACCCTGCCGAGCGGCCGCCACCTCTACAATCACTGCACCACCAGTGTCGGCTATGCCTCCTCCAGCGAGCCTTTGGTGCGGTTCGGCCTGGGCAAGGAGGCGGTTGCCAAACTAGTTCAGATCCGCTGGCCTAGCGGGCAGGTACAAGCCCTAAACAATGTCAAGGCTGACCAGGTGCTGCAGGTCACCGAACCCTGATTCAATTGGTGGTCCTCGGGCTCCGGGTCGGATGATTACGTCCAGCTCGTCGCCGTCATTGCCTTTCTGTAAACATTTGCCCTCTGGATCGGGACATACGGACGTCCCGGACGTCACTTTGTGTACGCGCAAAACCGCATGCGAGGCGGGCAAGGAAGAGCAACAAATTGATTATGAGCGACGTAAAGCCCAGGCCCAAGCCCAGTTTGCACTAGAAAGAGCTGATTGCGAGCGGCTCAAGGCAACGGAGAGGGTAGGCTGCGAGATCAATCAGCAATGGCTAAATGCCACCCAAAACATGGGTCTCACAACGTCCAGGGTTCAGCTCATATCGGAACTGCAAATGGAACGGTTGCAGTGAAGTTAATCAAGGTCTCTCCTAATCTTGATATGGTGGAGGTTGCATTTGATGTGACTGTGCATTCTCAGCTGGAAACAGCATTTACGTTTACCCCGCTTGATGCGGGGCACATAGCGTGCGTCGCTCAGTGGTCTGGGAAGCTCTCGGCTGGCATCAATCAGAACGATTTTGTCCTCACGGCACACCTGTCGCCCACGGGCTCGTCCGCAGATGACAGCCCCTATTACGCAACGGAATAGACAAATGTGGTTGTGAAGAGGGTCCCGCCTCCCGCAGTGGCATTGCTCACCCAGAATCCGCAGATGGCGCTCGATTGTCCAGTCCCTACGGCAATGTTAAGGCCCTTGCCGGGGCAGCGCCTCCACTCGGACTGGTGGTTGAGATAAAGCTGCTGCTCAACGACGACATCAAGGTAAAAGTGCCGTCGCAGAAGTTGCCACCGACAATCTCGGTGGACGATTCCAAAGACCAACAGACCAACCCATCCATTTCGATGCGAAGCTGAGGGCAGGCAATCAGTCGTTTTTTGTATTGGCAGCTCCAAAATAGCCGAGACTGGCTGTTGGCACGTTTTCGGTCGTTACGGGCGTGCTGCTTATCTTATTAGCTCTTACTCCCGAAGCCCGTACCAATTCGGGCCGGTTGTACTACGTGTGTGAAAACAGCAAATTTGGCGCATTACGCGTTTCGATCGGTCGTGTCGTAGTAACGTAAGGAGATGTAGCAATTCAGGCCTGGGATAGAACGATGTGCAACCACTATGCAACTGATTCGGTTTTGGCAATGAAGCAGTTGTCGTAGAATGACGAAAACACACACGCTCTTCATGCGGAGGGATGTGTGAGCGGTTGAAACAGGCGGTCTTGAAAACCGCTGTACGGGAAACCGTACCGGGGGTTCGAATCCCTCTCCCTCCGCCACTTAATTCCCGCAATCCCAATCACCTAGCAAGCTACTGAAGGTTGGGCGGCTGTGCCGAGACATGCACGGCTGGTGTCCCATTAGTGTCCGCTTGCGTCTTGGCAGTCACAGATAGCTCGCTTTCTAGCTTCGCCATTGCCTTCCGCACATCATCGGCTGCGCTCTTGATGTAGTACGTTGCTGTGGTGCTCACGTTCGAGTGGCGCAGGATGACTTGAATGACTTTGTCCTGCACGCCCAATCGGTAAAGGTTGCTCCCGAGTCCACGTCGAGTAAGGATAATAAACAATTCGTTCTTCGTGCCCATTGTTGCGGTGTTCCCTCGTAGGTAGCGCCTCAAGGTGCAACCGAGTCGCGTTCGTAAGCGATACGACGGGACGGAATCGCGAGCTTGCCATGCTAAACGCCGTTTGCCCGCACGTCACTTCCCAAACCACCACGTTCCAGCGAGGAGTCTCGCCTTGGTTGCCAGTCACTCGAATTGCTGCTCGCCCGCTGGGACGCTCAGGAGCGGTTCGCCGCAGCTCTTGCATTGCAATCGCTCAGAGTCGAGGCGTGCAGGTCGGCTGGGGTGTGTGCACAAATCCGCAGTGCGGGCAAGTCCAGAGTGGCTCTGGAATGTCATAGCGACGCTTGCGGGGCACGGACTCTACCGCCCGTCTTTTGATTTGGTGATTTTGTTGGCTACAGCATTCCTGTCTTGCTCCGAACCGCCGTGGGCTTCTAAGTCGCACAGTGGACAGGCAATCGCAATCTCGCCGGTCTTGACGTTCGGCGCATCAGATTGGGTATTCCGGTGAAGGGTAGGCTTGAGTTGGCGTGCCAACCTCCCGGAACCCAGTTCCTGGACACCGAGACGGGTGGATTTCGCTGATAATTCTGTCCTGGACGGATTGGGTGCGAGTTGGCCTGATTTCAGCACCTATAATATCCGAACGTCGCGGACTCCAGTCTGCGGGTTGTGACGAGCCGTTCGAGTGCGTCGAGCAGAGACAGCGCGGGGTAGGCGGAAACGTTTGCAGCGCGCCAGTCCGCCGAACGCTGGACCTAAGCGGAGTCGCTGGATGAGCATTGGAATTGCTGCTGCTGGTCTATGCGCATTGGTGCTGATTTGCTATGCCGACAGCCTAAGCAATGGCTTCGTCTGGGATGATAACTCCCAGATTGTGATGAATCCTGACCTCCGGGCAGGCACTTCATGGTCGCGCTTGTTTTCATCGGACGTTTGGGGCTACACGCATCGTGATCAGCCTGCACATACAAATTATTACCGACCAATGCAAATGGCGTCGTATCGTCTGACCGCGGAACTGTTCGGACTTCAGCCGCAATATTTGCACCTTCTGAGCGTTGCATTTGCACTGGCAGCGGTTCTCGCGGCATTTATGGTTTATCTGGCACTGACTCGGCGCCTTGCAATCGCGTTTGCCGCTGCCGCATTGTTCGCAGTCCACCCCGTTCATTCCGAGGCAATTGATTGGATTTCCGCCCTGCCGGAACTCGGATGCGCGATATTCTTTCTTATCGCCTTCGGCCTATTTCTTTCTATACGCAATCAAGAATCGAACGCGACTCCGACACCGCGATCGCTGACAAGACATTGGGGCCTATGGAGCCTCTCGCTGCTGGCGTTCGCTGTGGCCCTGCTGTGGAAGGAAACAGCTATTGTTTTTCCGATCATTATTGCAGCCGATGTACTCTGCCTTGAATCGGGTGATTTCGGAGAACGACTCCGCTTGTCTGCGAAGCTCAGTTTGCCCTACTGGTGTGTGCTGCTCGGCTACCTTGCGTTGCGTATTCGGACACTTGGCTTCCTCACGATGCGCCAGCGAATCTGGGAGCTTACCTTCGTTCAGGTCGTCTTAAATGTCTTTCATCTGGTGGCGCTGTACTGGTGGAAACTCATCGTTCCTGTTCATTTGAATGCCTACTATGTGTTCTCTCCGGTGCGTTCGATTTTGGATCCGCGCGCGATGTTCAGCATTGTCTCCGTGGTGCTCGCCTGTGTTGCTGTTTGGTATGGCTCTCGTCGTGCTCCTTTGGCCGCGTTTGCGGAGCTGTGGGTATTCATAACGCTGTTGCCGGTTATGAACATTTATGCCCTGGGCAGAAACGTCTTTGGTGAACGTTATCTCTACCTCCCATCGGTTGGCTTCTGTGTCCTTGTGGTAGTGATTGTGGCTTCGGCCACGAAGCGATTGCCGGAAAAAGTCCAGAGGCCGTTATGCGCGCTGCTGCTCGTGGCAGTCGTGGTGTGGTTTTCCTGGGAGACGTTTGCCCGGAACCCGGATTGGCACGACGACGCGACACTCTTCCGTAAGACGCTGACTTTCTCATCCGACGCACCTTTTGTGCATTTTATGGTTGCCGCGACGGAGAATGAAGATTCGGCGGGATCAGCATCGGCCGAAGCACACTATCTGCGAGCGATTGACCTGGCACAGCGTGAGAATCCGCCGGACTCGCTCGACCTGGCCCGAAGCCACCAAGGACTGGCATCTCTTTATGCCGATCGGGGCGATTACGCTCGCGCTCTGCAGGTACTGCACCGGTGGCGAGACGCTGTTCCAAACGATCCTCAACTGGATGCCGAAGAGGGACTGATTCTCTTGAAGGCGGGACGGTGGCAAGAAGCGGAACCTCTGCTGGCCCGGGCATTCGCGGCACGACCCCACGATGAGAACGTCCTCAACGCGCTTGGTCTTCTCGCGTGGGAATACAAGCGGCACCTTGATGAAGCTCTCGAGCTTTTTAGGAGCGCTCTTGCGATACACACTGTGAAGGACAATTTTCAGGCTTCGCTACACAACAATTTGGCTGGCGTCTATGGTGATCTCCAACAGTATCCGTCAGCGGTTGAGCAACTAAAATCTGCCATTGCTATTTCTCCCGACGATGCGGAATATCACACGAACCTGGCAGTCGCGTTGGCCGAAATGAATCGGTACGAGGAGGCAGCAGCGGAGGTTAGCATCGCCCTGAGAATCGCGCCTGAGTATCCCCCGGCGCGCGCAGTCCTGCAACGACTGCAGCATCGCTGAGGCGACGCTCGTTTTCATTCAGCGGCGCCATGGCCCAGTCATCAATGACCAGAACTCGATCCGCGGCCCAGTCGAGCCAGGAAGTGGCGCAAGCTGCCATTTGCTCGGGCTAAGGCCAACTCCCGCAGCAAGGCGGCGGCTCGCAGATAGAGGGCCGAGTGGCCGTCGCGACAAGCTTTTTGTGCGAGGGCCGATGCGATAAAGCTCTTGCCCATGCCAGTCGGACCCAGCACGAAAATGTTCTCGTGTTGGCGGACCCAGGCCGAGTCTTTTGCCAGAGCACGCACCACCGTCTTGTCCAGGCCGCGCGCAGCCCGGTAATCGATGTCCTCCATGCAGGCCGGTCCCCGCAGTTTGGCCGCTTTCAGTCTTCGCGCCCTCAGTGATCACCTGAAAAGCGGCCATATATGATCAGTTCAAAACCGGCCATACTTTGAAGGGTCCAAGACTAAGTTTGTTCCATCCTGCCGCCTGCTGTGGTGACAAGGCTGTTTTTGTGCGCCAACCGCGTGGGCCGCATTTCAGTACGTGCCCATGATGCAGCAGGCGATCGAGCATGGCGGTTACTGCTGCGCTGTCGCCCAGCAGTTTCCCCCAGTCGTCGACGGGTCGGTTCGAAGTAATCATTTGCTCGCACGCTCATAGCGTCGCATGATGATCTCCAGGAGTTCCTCGGCTGCGGTGAGGGATAACTTCCGCATGCCCAAGTCATAGACGATTCAGCAAGGGTACCGTGACCAGAGACTCGATGTGCTCT
>CAWFQT010000026.1:0-242393 GCA_963817965.1 uncultured Acidobacteriaceae bacterium | reverse complement strand
GGCAGACGCAACGAAGAACGTGATTGAGAACGCAGTCGGGCCAGTCGCACCTTGTGCTGCTTGCGGATCACCGCGTTTCGCGGATCCGATCGTTTCACTGCCACCGTATCAATTCGCCAGAGACAGGTTGCTCGATAAGCTGCAAGTCCCGTCGTTGAACGAGATCGCGGACATCAGAACACTGCAAAACGTGTCCTCAGACTCGAAGAATTCGCTGGTCCAATGCGAGCAGCGTGAGCCGGTGCTCGCTATCGGTCTGTGTTGGCCATGCCACGATTGATGTGGTAGGTTACATGTAACCAGAAGGTTAAGTGGAACATGGTAACGCGAACTTCATCCGACTCCTCGCGGGACAAGGTCCGGGCGCATCGTAGGCGGCTGCGCGAGCAGGGCTTGCGGCCTATACAGATTTGGGTGCCTGACATGCGCTCACCGGCGTTTGTAAGAGAAGCCCGTCGCCAGTCCCTGGCTTTGGCCAAGAGTGCTCATGCCGCGGACGATCAGAACTTTATCGACGCCATTTCCGACTGGAGCACGAGATGAAGCGGGGTGAGATCTGGACCGTGGCGGGCGGCAAGGACTACGCGGGCAAGCCCCGGCCCGTCGTAGTTGTTCAGGACGACCGCTTCGATAAGACAGACTCGGTTACGATTTGCGCGTTCACGACCGACCCTACCGACGCACCATTATTGCGGATCGCCATCGAGCCAAACGAAAGCAACGGCCTGCGGGCGGTCTGCCGATTGATGGTGGACAAGATTACCACCGTGCCCAGGGCAAAGGTCCGGACACGGGTAGGGCGCCTTGCCGACGAGGATATGATCCGGCTGAACCGCGCCATTCTTGTCTTTCTGGGGATTGCCGCTCCCGCCAACAAGTAGCGCTACTGATACCACCCGGCCCGTCCTGATTAGACAAACCCAAGCAAAACCTCTTACTTCCCAAATTCCCAAGCGAAAAATTACTGTCAGGGCGAGGGTCTGGCTCGTGAGGCGCGTCGCACGATAACGGAGGCCCATGCATGCGGAATTCAGGACGCATCAAGCTCGGTTACTCTTGCCCCTAACGAAGACTCTGGGCTGTGCCTCGCCATAACGAAGAGCGGGCCTTTCTTGCCCCCATTGTTCCTCAAAACCATTCCGATTCTATCGCCCCTTCGGCGACGCTTACTATCCCTGAACTGGAGCAATCCGAAGCGGCCAAGCGGGCATGCTCGTGCTTTGGCCGGTATTTCTACGATTTCCCCGCGAGTTGGGTCGATCTCGACCAGCACCGTCAGCCGGCGAGAACACCCGCGTTGCCGGCGTGGGCGATCCGGGAGAACCGGCGCAAAGGAATGCGGCCTTCGGGCAAGAATGGGAACGGAAAAGGCAATGCAACGAAGCTGGGCATCGGTACGAACGGAGGACGCAACGGCAACCGTGGCCAGGCTACGAGAAGCTAAACTCGGCCAACACATGGCGGCGGGACGGTCACGCGCAAACCGCAAAGTCTACCGGCAAAGCCGTGAACTATCAGGAGGTTCGGCGCGGAGGAATGGATTCCGCCGGAGAGGCGGCGCACTATCCACTCGTTTCGGCAACAATCCGGACGCCGCTGCTAGGACGCACGACGCTGAAGACGGAATCCGCATCAACAGCCATTGAGGTCAGACACTTAAAACTGGGAACGGCGAGTCTCGTACGATGGCGTAGGTCAAATCCCGTATGCGGCCATGCGCGCGCGATTGAGGACTTCTTCCAATTGTCAGCGCGTCAGCGTCAAATCGCCGCGCAGCCTCGAGCAGCGCTTTCTTGACCGGGCCGGCAACGATTCGAACCGGCGCATTGGACCCAACGCTTCGTTGCAGATCGGCAATACGCTGGCCCGCTTTCTGGATTTCGTCAGACTGAATTTGTTCCTCGAGCTCCAGTTGCACCGGCAAGCCGGGATCGGTGGTCTGGACGGCATGAATAATCTGGAGGTTAGAGTGCGGTGGCGATTGGCGCGAAGGCCCCGGGCTTTGGCTGATGAGGGCTTCATTAAACTCTTCCGTTGACGACAGTCACCGTTCAATACCGTAGACCTTAGTCCAGCGATGTGAATCACTGCGCTTCCAGTGCCGCCAGAACTCTGCCCTTGCCCGCTGTGATATCGCCATCACACTTGCTAACCGCGTCACTGACGAGGAATGGCGCTCCGTGAGTCACGCACTCGTTAGAAAACGGTGGTGACCTGCGCACCATTCAGGTGCTGTTAGGCCACCGTGATTTGCACCCGCTGCTGTGTACTCAAGGCAAGTCCATCGGAGAGAAGATCATCAAGTAGCCTGCCGTCAGCGACCAAACGCATTTGACCCTGTCCGATGGCGGGCAGGGTTTTTGCCGCAAAAGAGTCAGGCGATCCGCTGTCGATTTCGTTTGATTCGGCTGAGTGGTCGGATGGAAGACCTAGTCTGTAGCCGAACGAGCGATGTATCCGCGCCGCTACTCCGATGTTGCAACCAGCACGAACCTGCGACCCCAGTCGAAAGCATGCTCGCGCCTCCATCTACGATCGACCTCGTTGTTCCGGGCAGCCAGTCTTCCTACATTTGCAAGCCACTGTTTTTACAGGGACAAAACGGTCTGCGCTTAAAACATTGCCGTACGGACGGCGAGGCGCTGGTCCCAAGTCCTACTTTGTAGGACTACACGCTATCGTTGCAAGTTGATGCAAATGTCTTGCAACGAAATTTGCGGGGAAGTATTGACTCAGCCGCGCACTACGGTTCAAATAACATGAAGATGGCGAGTTGCAACTACGTTGCAACTTTTTCTATTGCCGTCAACTGGGTGACATAGGGACCGGCGATGGTTATCCGTTCCCTCGTCAAAACGCATGTCGTAGTCGCCATAAGTGGGGTTCGACTGCGTGGACGAAAACTGGGAACTGGTGAATGTAATGGACAAAGATCACAACTCCCATATTCACCAGACGAAGTTTCGCCTCGGTGACGGGGCTACGGCGGTCGGTTCTGCAGGATTTCTTGTGGACAATACTCCCGTGCCGCATGGCTCCGATGCCTGCGATTGGAACGCTCGCTACGTGGCACTCGGGAGCATGCCAAGTGCGATCGGTATACGTCAACATCCCGTTCTCCGAGGTTGGGGACTTTGTGTACCACTGCCACATCCTGGAGCACGAGGACGGCGGCATGATGGCCCACATCCGCGTGGTGCCGTACCAGTAGAAGGCAGCTGACCAAGGAATGGTTCCCCAATTGAGGCATCCTTATCTCGCAAACAGCAAAGAGCGATTCGTATTGGAGACTACCAAGTTGACTTGTTGTGCGTGTGTGCAGAAACCCACCGACGGGAGGCGCGGATAAATGGAAGCGATTGCCGACCGAGCCATCACTCTTCCGACGCCGAGCCGTGTTCGGGTGTTCGTGTTTGAAGCGACACAACTATCCTGTGAGCTCCTGTCCCACGCCCTGGAGCAGTCGCGGTACGGCATCGGGGTAGTTGGATCAAGCGCCAACCTAAGAGGCAAGGAAGAGTTTCAAATGGTTGAATCCGATGTAGCCATCATTAGCTCGACTCTGGAGGACGGGCCCCTAGCCGGTTTCACCCTTTTGAGATCGCTTGCCAGAACGAACAAATCTGTGAGGTTCGTGATGTTGCTGGACCGGGGAGACCGCGACCTGGTGGTGGAAGCTTTTCGGTGCGGGGCGGCCGGGGTGCATGAACGTAGTCAGGCACTCGAGATGATCTGTAAGTGCGTCTACAGCGTGAGCCTTGGACAGGTTTGGGCGAACAGCCAACAGCTGAGATATGTGACGGACGCGCTGGCAGGCGGAATTACCCATCGCGTAACCGACGTGAAAGGCCAACCTTTGCTGACCCCGCGGGAAGACGAAATCTGTCCTTTGGTAGCTGAAGGACTGAAGAACAGAGAAATTGCCAAGCTGCTCAACCTTAGTGAACATTCAGTCAAGAACCACTTATTTCGGATCTTTGAAAGACTAGGTATCTCGAGTCGAACCGAGCTTATCCTGTACGTCATGGGACAAAAAGGCGCAGCAGCGCAAGAGATTGCGTGAGCAACGCGGCTAGACGCAAGTCGAATTGGCGGAAAGGCTCGGATTAGACCGCAGTTATTTGGCCGATGGTGAGGGAGGTCATCGCAATGTGTCGCTTGTCAACTTGGAACCGATCGCCACCGGATTCGACCTCACGCTGCCGCGATTATTCTCCCGCCTTTGACCATGCGGTGTGCGGGAGGTTGGCGCAGGCGATTTTGAGCGCACGGGTGCTGCGACCAGCGATGGACTGGTACCTGCTCAGCAAGTCACATGCAGGATGGCGTTGGTCTCGGCGGGTTCAGCTTTCTTTAGAATCTCGATCGCTTCGGCTGTCGGCAGAATCATCAGTTTGATCTTGCGGCGCTGGGCTTCCGCCTTTACTTCCTTCATCACTGACAGGGCACCAGCACCCGTGCCGACTACCAGGCGGCGGCACTTCCACGGTATCCCCTGTGCTCCGCAAAAACCTCTGCAGGTCGCAATCTGCATGACTCCTGGTGCAGATTCCAGCCTTTGTCTCCCGTTGGCCAAAGAACTCTGTTCAACGTTTTCGCTTTGTGCAAAGCTGATCTTCCATGTTGCTACTTCGATGCGTTTGGCAGCGTTACTTCCTCCCCAGCCTTACGGTCCTGTGGGAGCTGCTGCGGGATGGAGTGCAGTTCCTGAACGTCGCAGCCCGGTCCCGAACGGCTCTGGCAGCAGAAGTCTTGTTCTTACGTAAGCAACTGGCTTACTACCGAGATCACGAGATCCGCCCTCGCTGCCTGACCGATACGGCACAATCATGGTTGTACTCAGGCTCTCCTGACCCATCACCTCTTTGACCAAGCCTGGATCTCTCGTCTCCGCCATCGCCACGGTCCCGAAAGTGTGCCGGGCACAGTAGAGCTTAAGAACATTAGGGATACCGAGCTTTCTAGCAATCTTCCTGAACATGTGCTCGATTCCGCTCAACTCGATGTGCCTTGATCGAGACTTTCTGACGGGAACACCCAGCCTTGTGTTCCTCCTCCGTTCCTGCTGGATGGTCCTCAGTATCCCAATCACACGCTCACTCAGTGGCACGACCCGGCGAGAGGCGCGATGGGTATTACGCGACCAAAAAGCCAATCGGAGAAACGTCTGGCACAACAAACGGCACAAAAAAATGGCAGAGGCCCCGATCGTCAACGCTTGGTCTACGGAGTCGACAGTGCCATCTTCCGGATCGGAGATTATGCACCCGTGTTCGACGAGTCGACCGCATTCGACTTGCCAGTTGAGGGGCCGATCCCGCCTCAGCTCAACGGCTGGTATTTGCGTAACGGTCCCAACCCGCGACAGGGACATGAAATACCACATTGGTTCACGGGTGACGGGATGATCCACCGCGTGCGGTTAGAAAACGGGCGCGCCGCCTGGTACGGCAATCGATGGGTGCGTACCGAGAGCTTTGACAAACCTTTCCTGCTTTACAACAGCGACGGAACCCGCAACCTTCGCCCCTAGCGCACAAGCAAGTCCGGCGCTTCGGCGCTTTGAAATGGGTGAGGCACTCGGCATCAAGCCTCAAGGAAAGGCGGCAAATTGACCGTTGTTGAGGATCAAGAACGAGTCATCGCTTCGACACGCAAGGAGCTGTTTCTTTGGTGTGTCAATGCCGTCGTCGGCCAATTGGAATGTTCCGTGGTGGATGGCGATGCTGATTTTGGCACCGAGAATCTCATGGGCTTTCACCGCCTCTTCGGGACTCATGTGCAGTGGCGACATAAACCAGCGCGGTTCATAGGCTCCAATTGGCAGTAACGCGAGACTAGGCGGGCCGAACTCTTCGCGAATCCACGCGAAATGATTACCGAATCCCGTGTCTCCGGTGAAATACACGAGCCGTTCGGGATACTCGACATACCCGCACCACAACGCTTTGTTGCGATCAAGAATGCCACGGGCGGAGAAGTGCATTGCCGGGACGCAATGAATTCTGAGTCCGGAAATCGTCAGCGCTTCTCCCCAATCCAGTTCGTGAACTGGTTCAATTTGTTCGGAGCGAAGCAGGCGAGCACTGCCAGCTGCCACGATGAAGGTAGGTCTTCCCCGAATCGCGAGCGCGCAGCGTGGCCAGATCCAAGTGATCGAAATGATTGTGGCTGACTAGAACGGCGTCGATCGGTGGTACGTCTTCGATCCGCACTCCCGGTTTTCTCCGACGTCGGGGACCTATCCAGGAAAGAGGACTTGTTCGTTCCGACCAAATTGGATCCGTCAAAAGATTAAAGCCGGAGCCTTGAACAAGCACGGTCGAGTGATTCACGAGAGTAATCCGGATTTGTCTGCCTTCCACTTTACGGGGTGGTATCGATTGCTCGACGTCCGCAATGAAAGGTGGGGATGGTTCGCGGCGGCTGGTCAGCTTCCATCGAAGAGCGTCAAGAAAGCCGCGCGCCTGGGGCGCGCCCGGATTGTAGAAGCGCCTTCCGTCGAAGTGCTTTAGGAAATTCACGATCGGTCATACGTACTCAGGCTGCCTAGGTCAGGTGGACATCAAACAGCGCCAGCCAATACTGAAGGGATTGCAAGGCAAAGCCGCAAAGGATGAGTCCAATCCCGAATGCGCCAAGGCGTCGTTCCGGCAGATTGTCGGCATAATATTCAATGTAGGGGTTCACCGTCGCTCCCACTCCGGTAACAATTCCCGTCACCAGGCCTATACGAGTTGCAAATGCGACTGCGTGTTCCACGTGGTGAATAAAGATGCTGCAAATAAGGGCGCTGCCAATGTATCCGACCGTGCGAACGACAGTGCCCCAGAACTGACGGCGCGTGAGCCGTGGACGGCGCGCCGCCACATAGTCGATCGCAGGACGCATTTCGCGGGAGTACGCAAAAATCTGGCCAATGGTAATTAGAAAAGCAAACGCGACGGCGAATTGAAACCCCACAACTCTGTAAAGTCCAACTCCAAAACCAAACCCTCTGATCGCGGAGAATACTCCTTCCCAAGGCAATGAATAGTGATCGAGCCCACGAGCTGCACGACTGAGTTCGATTGACAGGGTGATGCCGGTCGTAATTCCTGAGGCCACTCCAAACAATAATCCCAAGCCGAGGCCGTAACCGATGCCAAACACAACAGAGTATGTGACGGCGCGAGTCAGCAACCGAAGAGGACCGTGCTGACCACCCAGCAAGTCGTAGGCTAGATAGAGACTACCTAGCACATCTAAGCATGTACCGCTAATGCTGACGGCCGCGAGTGTGTGGTGGTCCATCGAGCAATCAGGCTAACACGCTCTATTCCCTGCTGCGGGGCTTGAATCATCGTTCGTGGGATGACCTTGCAAGATACGCGGTCACGGAATCGAAAGGCGGCCTCATGCCGCGAACCCTTCCTTTCGGTAACCTTAAAACCTGCCGCGGTCCGGCCTATGTGAACACAGACTTTTCGATCGACAAGAACTGGCGGATGTGGGGCGAGAAACTGCGCCTCCAGTTCCGGCTCGACTTCTTCAAAGCATTTAACCATACTAATTTTCGCGCTGACTTTAACAATGGCTTTAATGCTTACATCAATTGCGGCGCAGCGGATGCCGGTGGTACATGCTCTCCCTGTAGCCAGACCAATAACATCATCTCGCGCTTCCGTGCAGCCCATCGTGCTTTCACTCCTCCGGCCCGGACCTGTCGAACCGCTGTGGCCCGGACCTTAGAGGAAATTCTCAAGCAGCTAACTGCTATGGGTTATGGGTGCTTCTCAAGTAGAAATGGCAAGATCGCTGAGGCTAGATCGGTTGGTTTTTCGAGAAAAGACAAGTGTCCTGAAGGGATTTCGGCCCTCTTTGAAGTGGGGATCAAATCAGCCAACTCCTGAGTATAGAAGGGTGGCACAATCTGGTCGTATTTCCCGGTGATTGATAATGTCGGTGCGTTGATCTTCTTGGCCTGCTCCCGCACATTTACGGCGAGATCGACCCTGATATTTTGCTCGATCAGAGGCCAGTCACTCATCGCCACAAAGCTCTGGATGATTCCGTCGATGGTATTTTCGTCGAACGCTGAGAAAAACTCGCGGCTGAGGCCGCTCGCGAGAAGTAGCTTTCCAAGGGCAATCTTGTCCGTCCGCGCCAGGCGCAGCCAAAGATCGAACTGTAATCTCATTCGCGGCTCACCGCCGTAGCTGAAACCTGATACAAGAACCAGCGAACGAACCATCTCCGAATACTCCGCCGCAATGAATGTGGCCACCGCCGCTCCAAGGGAAAAGCCAACAAGGTCAAAGCGATGCCTGCCACCAGCTCGGGTTGCTGCCACAACTCGATCTGCAAAATCGGATACTCTCGGTGCATTTGCCGAGTCAGTGCCAACGACCGGCCCAGCATAGTCTAGGCGAATCACAGGGCGGTGCCTCGTCAGCTGCTCTACTACCTGAGACCAGTCTTCTGACTGTCCTGATGTACCGTGTAAGAGCACTACCGGTAACTCTTCTTCGTTGCTCGGTCGGTCCTTTTCTTGTCCCGTATTTGTCATGTTTCTTTTCCCCTTCTGTCCTGGCCCATCGGCCTTTGGAGGTGGTCATGCCGATTGGCGCACTTGAATCCTGTATCGGGACGCTGGCACGGAATTGCCGAAGCGCTGTGAGATGGCGCGACGCGCGGCCTCGAAACGTGTCCATTCGTCTCCATCATGAAGGCCTGGAATCGTCACCAGTTCGCCCCGGTCGAGGCCGACCAACGCTGCATCGACCATGTCTTCCACCGACATGACGATCGACGGGGGCAGTTTCTGCCAAGGCAGGCCAGCGATTTCCCACAGGTCGGTCGCCGTCGCGCCGGGCAGGACCGCCTGGATGCGGATCCCTTTGTCGGCGAGTTCGTGCTGCAGCGAATGACTGAAGGCGAGGACATAGGCTTTGGTGGCGCCGTATACACCGTTGAGCGTCTCAGGCGAGATGCCAACGGTAGAGCTGATGTTGATGATCGTGCCCGTGCCACGCTTGACGAATGCAGGTGCCGCGGCGTAAGTCAGTCGCGTGAGGGCGATGGTGTTGAGTGCAATCATCTCTTCCATTTTCTCGATGTCGGCATTAAGCAGAGGCGCGACGGAGGCGACACCTGCGTTGTTGACGAGCATTGTGATACTCGAATCTTCCCTCAGCTTTCTTTCTACTTTCGCGAGATCTATCTTGCTGTTGAGGTCCGCCACGATCGCGGTGATGTGGCGTCCGCTCGCGCTCGCGAGGCTCGCCGTGAGCGCTTTGAGGGGCGCCTCGCTGCGGCCTACGAGAATGAGATCGTATCCACGCTTTGCGAGACGGTCTGCATAGACAGCCCCGATGCCCCTAGAAGCACCCGTTACCAGGACGGTGCCTTTTGATGGTGAATTGCTCATGTCCTTTTCTCCGGTCTTCAGTTGAGTCTCTTTGCATTTGGCATATGGATTACGGTTATAATCCATATGCCGACTTTGATCCGCATAGTCGGGCATTGGTTACAAACTTTTTTGGGGGTGTGGTTCATCAAAACTAAACGCCGCCCGGCTTTCGACATGGGAAGCGCTTTTGCTTCGACAGAGGCGGCCTCGCGTAGCCGACCTTCGACTGGTCTGAGGGTTTTGGAAACGAGTGGGAAAGCTCAAATGCCAAAATCTACGCGTGAATCTCTTCCAACCCTGACGACAAACGAGTTAGTTCGCAGCTGGGATTTGTTAGGCCGCCACTGCATAGCGGTGGTGCAAGCCACCGAGTCGCCGCAACGATGTGACCTTGCGGCTAGATGGCGGAGAGGTCGTAACCCGACCACCAGGAGTGTCCTTCCCCAGTCCGAGATGAGTCCTGTCCTCGTGGTAATAGCGAATGTACTCATTCAGCAACTGTCTCAGGTGTTTCTGATCCAGCACGATCAGATGATCCGGGAGATCTCGACGTGCACTGCCACCCAGTGCTCCGCAATTCCGTTCTGCCAAGGACTTCGGAATGCAGCCCGAATCGGTTGGCTGCCCATTGCCTTCACGGTAGAGACAACATCGGCACTGAACTTCGCATCCCGATCGAAGATCAAGAACCGATGGGCTGATCGCCGTATTCCCAAGCTTCGTGCAACTGCACGCTAACCCAAAGCGCGTTGGGGTTGCGAGTCCCGTTGCTGTGGAGAACTCGGCGACGATCGTGGCTGATGATGAAAAAGCAGTACAGAACGCCGAAGGTCAGGGTCGGCACGGTGAAGATCGCGCTAGGAAAAACTTGGAAGAGGGGGAACCGAAGATGAGACGGCGAAACCTCTTGATGAAATCCAGCGGGTGCAAGTCCCGCCCGGTCAACGCTGAGCAGGCAGGCCGGAAGCGAGTGTTGCCATTCACTGGGTGACTGGTGGGTGCGAAGCGTACACAGCAAGGAAGCAGGCCGTGAAGGTTCAGCTCCGAAATCGTGCCTCATTGCGATGCCGACGCTCTTCTTCAGGCGGAAGGCAGAACCTGGGACGACCGCGACTGCGAGGGCGTGCCGGGGTTGCCGGAGTCTCTAGCTCGGGGCATGCTTCCACAGGGATTTTCCAGGGACCTAGGAGAGCTCCTCATCTCCTCCTCACCATGGGAGGTACCGATTGCCAAGGGAGACCGGAGGCACCGGGATGGATGCTGAGCAGTCTTACAAACCCATATGTACCTGGGAAGGTGGGGAACCGCAGGGCTCCCGCAAGGGGCGGCCACGGCACCCACTGGAGGGAAGGGGAGAACAAACGGACGTATCTGTGGAAGGAAACATAAGCGAGACTCAGAACTCGAACAACTATGTCCACGAAACTCGACAGACTAGCTGAATTAGCCAAGGAAGATGGGAAGCGGCAATTCTTTTCCATCGCTCACTTAATCACGCCCGAAGCGTTGTATGCGGCATTCCGAGGTCTGCGCAAGGATGCCAGCGCGGGGGTAGACGGCGTTACGTACGAAGAGTATGAAAAGGACGCCGCGGGAAATATCCGACAGCTGTATCAGCGGCTCAGGGATGGAAAGTACCAAGCCCAACCACTGCGCAGGATCTATATACGGAAGGAGGACGGGAAGCAGAGACCGATTTCGATTCCCGCTCTCGAGGATAAGATCCTGCAGAAGGCGGTGGCGGAGGTGCTGAACGCCATCTACGAGCAGGATTTTCTCGAGTGCTCCTACGGGTTTCGACCCGGAAGGGGAGCCCAACAAGCGCTGGACGAAGTGGGGCGAGTGACTTGCACTCGACCCACGGGATGGATCTTGGAAATTGATATTACCGCCTATTTCGACTCGATTGTGAGAGAGCAACTCATGGAACTGGTGGAGAAGCGAATCAGCGACGGAAGCGTACTCCAACTGATACGGAAGTGGATTAAGGTCGGAGTTATTGCGGATGTACGATGTTTTGATGAACGACAAGGATATCGCGCAGTGTTATCCGGTGTTGCTCGACGCTCCGGGCGGCGTTTGGTTTTGATGAACCACAGGTTAATTTTTAACCCCCCCGCCACTTGAATATCGACCGAACGGCGTAGACTTACGGCATGGCAAAGAAGCTCGTACCCCACAAGGGCACAGATTTTACTGGATGGGCATGTGCCGCTTGCGGCTGGGCAAAGCCGCTTCCTCGTTTTGCCGATGGTGGCGATCCGCCAGCGGACGCACAGAACGACTTTAACGCTCACGATTGTGCCGGCTACCCAAAAACAATCTCGAGGACGTGAACCAAGCAGGTGCGCTGACCGTCAGAGAAGCAACGCATTGTTCGGGTGTCGTGTCGACACCGATGGAAGCGGCTGTTGACGCATTACGCGCCCATTTTCCGGACCAGATTGAAAATACCGGTTGGCGTACTTGCTCCCGACGCGCCGACATTGTCACGGGCAAACCCGTCTGATAACGTACTCTCCTGCTCCCCCGAGCCGGTTGAGGACCAAGGAGCTTTCCCAACTTGTGGTCCTTCCAGTTCCTCGCGTTTCCCAACGTGAGGAGCATAAATCTAAAGTTAGGTGCGGATCGACACTCCCCGAGCCCTTACTGATTCTCCTGGTTGGGCCAGGGCGTAGCCGGACGGAAAGGAATCGTCGTGAGCGGCAGCTTCGTGAATTCGGCGGCAGTCCTAGCTTTCGTGGCAATTCCCAGCGAAGTGACTTGGTCCTATTGTGTCGGTGGGGCGGTTTTTTTAATCGGCCTGGTCAAGATGTTTCTTCGTGGCGACTGGCAAAAGGCGCGAGGATTCGACAAGCTGATTCTGTTTGGGCCGCTTTTCTACGCGGCACCCGTCGCGGCCTTCGGCACTGAACATTACACGCTGACCAAGGGCATGGCGTCGATCATTCCGGCGTGGATTCCATGGCATCAATTTTGGGTGTACTTTGTGGGTGCCTGTTTTATCGCTGGCGCACTGAGCCTGGTGACGGGGATCGGGGCCCGCCTCGCAGCCAGCGGTTTCGCCTTGACGTTTTTCCTTTTCGTGGTGCTGATGCACCTTCCGGCTTGGCTACAAAATCCGGGAAATCGGTTTGGGCTGACCATCGTGCTGCGGGAAACATCGTTCAGCGGCGGCGCTATGGCGCTGGCCGCCAGCCTTGGTGGGGACCGGCGCAACACCGGCAGACGCATCCTTGCGATCATTGCACGTTACTTCGTTGCCATTCCCGTGCTGTTTTTCAGCTTTGAGCAATTCCTGCACGGCGATCACGTTCCCGGCATCCCGCTGAACCGGCTGACACCCACGTGGATCTTTGGACACTCTATTTGGACGTACCTGACGGCCGTGGTTTACGCCGTCACGGGTATCCTGTTGCTCATTGGCAAGAAGACTCGCGCAGCCGCGGTGTGGCTGGGCTTGACCGTGCTCTTCGTGGAGCTGGTTGTCTACGTGCCAATTGGGGTCGTCGAACGCGCCAGCCTCAACAATGGCCTCAACTATGTCATGGATACGCTAATGTTTTGCGGCGCTGTTCTTCTGCTCGCGCGTGCTATGCCGCGCGAGGCGGAGCACCCAAATTACGATCGTAGGTGGGCGACCCGGCGGGCCTAACCAGAATCAGGGCGAGAGCCTACGGTAGTGAGGCACGTAGGCGCACGTGACAGGCGCAGGAGTAGTCAAGCCAGTGCACGGCCTTTCACAGTCCCTGGCAGAACGGTGTTGCGGAGCGCTGGGTGGGAACAAAAAAGAGGCGAGCCGCGTCGCCCCTTCATTGACTCTCATTGGCTTCCACTCTGACCAATCTTCCACCCACTCATTCCATGCGACTCGCGACGCTCGTGGCGCAGCCCGTTACAATCACGTGTCCGCTGGTGTCGAGGATTTCAAGCGCAACCGCATCCGTATACGCCTTCGCGTCCCTACCGACCACGATTACGCGCGTGAGCCTTTGTGTCGACGTCCAGGCTCCGGCAGAGCTAAAAATGAAGGCCTCGGACACCGCACTGTAAGTGCGGCCGTACATGTGGTTCCAGACGCCCAATCCGGGAGTGTTTAGCGAGGGGAGTTGGCCTGCGGTCGTGACGGTGAGCGTACCCCCTTTGGCATACGCAAACTTGGCTGGGAAGGTCCTCAACACTGTGTTCGGATTGTCACGTCGGTGACCGTGAGCTCCGCGTTCCATGTCCCTTCGAGGCCTCTGGCGGAGCCGGATTCCTCAGACTGCGCAACGGCGGTTGAACTCGCCGCAAACAGCACGGCCGCGAGCGCGATCAGTGGCACGATTCTTTTTTGTTTCTATTGTGCCTCGCCAAAACGTCATACATTATTTCTGGAACCAGCTCTCCCCGCCTACAAAACGAAATGCCTTGGCTGTAAAGCGTGCGAGTAGCTGGACCCGAAATATTCTGCCTTGATCCGTGCTTGCGGATGCGCTTGCCGCAAGCCCCATCAATGGTGATGCACCGCCACAGCAGGTCTGGGAGAGGGCCCGCGGAGCCGCCGCGCATGCCGTCAGTACCGGCCCCGATCTCGCTGCCACCCATACATCATTTGGGTTTACGAAATTCTGGTTAGATTGGGAATGGCCAGCAGCGGAACAGGCACTCGAAAAAGCCATAGCGCTGGATCCCAGCTATTCGCTCCGGCATCGCATGCTCGGAATCGTCCTGTCCGTTCCGGCACCGGGAGGGTCTCGCCCCGCCCGCGCGCGCGAAAACTGGCCCTCTGACGTTACCCACTGCGTCTCTGCCCAGGTTGCTTTAACGCGCAAGACCTCCGCCGTCGACTTGACTCGCCCTGTACAAGCCCGTTCTGGGTGGGTTATTACCTTCTCGCTCCGCGTGTGGGCAGCTGGGTAACTCTCATATTGGTCTGACGCACTCCAGAAAGCCGCCGTAAACAGTGCAAACAGCAAGGTCATCGGGCTGCGTGGGTACATACTTGCGAAAGTTGGGCGCATCGCTGAGGCGCGTGAAGTCCTGAGTACGCTGGAAATGGGTTCGCAGGAACGCTACGTACCGCCGTACTCGAAGGCGTTGGTGCACGCTGGCCTTGGGCAGGCAGAAACAGCGCTAGACTGTCTGGACCACGCCTTGGACGTTCACGATGTGCACCTCGCGCTCCTTAACGTGGATCCGAAATGGGACAAATTTCGAACCGATTCCCGTTTCGCCGCCCTGGTTGAGCGCTGCGCGTTCACCGCACAATGACCCACGGACGTCATGCAGATTGCGACTTGCAGAGATTTCTTGCGGAGCACAGCCCTGGGTATGGACGAGGCTGGGCGCAACCGAGCCCCGTCGCAGCGCTGGAGAGCGTTCATCAAGAATCATGCTCGAGGGATCGTCGCCTGCGACTTCCTCGTTGCGATGACGGTCCGATTTCGGGTGCTTTATGTTTTCCTCGTGATAGAGGTAGGCAGCCGTCGTATCCTCCATTACAACGTGACGGCGCATCCGACCGTCGCCTGGACAGCGCAGCAGTTCCGAGAAGCCATCCCGAGTGACCACGGTTATCGGTTCTTGATCCACGACCGCGATTCGATCTTCTCGCGTGAGCTGGACCAGAAACTGAAGAGTGATTTTGAACTGAAAGGTTTTGCGCACTCCAGTGCGGGCACCAAAGGCGAACGCATATTGTGAACGGCTGGTTGGAACGGTGCGGCGGGAGTGCTTGGATTTCATGATCCCTCTGAACGAGCGACATCTGCGGATGACGTTGCGTTCCTGGGTGAAGCGCTATAACAAAGGACGCCCACATTCCGGCTTGGGCCCTGAGATTCCGGAGAACTTCTCGAACGGTCCTGTTCCCCGACCTGAGATGCACGGGCACAAATTGCCACAAGACTGTGAAATCAGAGCGGCAGACATCTTGGGCGGTTTACATCACGAATATTGCTTGAACAGCGCGTGGCTGCCTGACTGTTCAGAGACTCGGGCTCACCGCGCATCGGGTCAACCTCCGCAAAAAGCTAAAATGAAATCATCCGGTGTTTGCGTTCTTGGTTGCAGCGCGTTTCGCGGATCCGATCGTTTCACTGCCGGCGTATCAATTCGCCAGAGACACCTCAAACTTGCCCGTACAGACGCAAAAGGGCAGGGGAAGCACCTCAGTTCTACAAAACCCTTTCGCGCTTCACAGACAGGGAGTATTCCGGTAGCACCTAAAAAGGTGCCAATAACATGAGCAGGCCAATGCTTGACATTACGAGTGACATCCAATCCCTGACGACTTTCCGCCGCCGTTCCGGCGACTTCATGAAACAGCTCAAAAATAGCAAACGTCCCGTCGTGCTCACCGTGAAGGGAAAGGCAGCAGCTATCGTGCAGGACGCCGAAGCATACCAGCGCCTGCTCGACATTGCTGCTCGTGCTGATGCGGAAGAGGGCATTCGTCAGGGTCTGGACGACGTGGCACAGGGACGAACCCTGCCGGCGCGCGACGTATTCGACGAGATTCGCCGCAAACATGACATACCGCGTTGAACTGGCTTACCGCGCCGTTCGCGATCTTGCGATTCTGTATGTGGAGAAGCATGCAGCAGAGTCCTAGGCCGCCGCTCGATGGTACAACGGGCTGGAGGAAGCGGTGTATACGCTGGCGACACATCCTCATCGTTGCCCCGTTGCCCCGGAAGCTCGCGGGACGAAGCGGAAGTTATTGCATCTGCTGCACGGTAAGAAGCCCCACATCTATCGCGTAATCTATGAGGTTGATGAGCGGAAGAAGACGGGATGGGTGCTCACGATTCGCCACGGTGCGAGGAAAAAGCTCAAACGATCCGACATTGACAGTGAAACTCCTCGCGGATAATCCCTGATATGACCAGCACTCCTATGAACAAACAAGACCTCAGCTGTGTCATTTACTCAGGCTCCATTGTACGCCGTCTTGCCGGAGAGCCATCCTGCGATTAACAAAAGAGACTTTGGGACTTCAGGATCTAGTCAACGACGAATGGATCTTGTTTTCCGAAACGACTTCAGCCCATTGTCCATGATGCCATTTCAAAACCTACTTCAACCACCAACGCACGCATACCGCACGGGAAGGGCGAACGCCGGATCCGTCCGTGTCACGACCAATTGCCAATCTCCGCTCATTTCGTTGGCAGCCTCATTGCCGATCCTTATATCAGACGGCAATGGCGGCCTGACTGTTCAGAGACTCGGGCTCACTGGGCATCCGGTCAACCTCCGCAAAAAGCCGGAATCGAATCATCCGGTGTTTGCGTTCTTGGTTGCAGCGCGTTTCGCGGATCCGATCGTTTCACTGCCACCGTATCAATTCGCCAGAGACAGGGTTCTCGCAGGGTATCGCGGCCACCAGGCGGTGCTCAATGCAACTGGCGCTTTATTTCACCAATCGCACTTTGACTGTCCGCTCTCTCGGCTCGGAGGCACAAAACTAACGGAGCCTGGCCGACTTATCGGGAGTAATCTCCCCTAAACATGTACACGAGTGGGGTTTTCCGCATCTTGCAAAGAAGAGGCCGGGGGATACCCGGCCCGCCTTCTCAACTTGCTTTGATCTCGCGCAACTAACGCAAGGACGCAACGATCGTAATGGTGCCCTTGTTCTTTGCCACCCCGACCGCGGTTTTAAGTTCGGCAAAGCTGACCGCATGGCCGGGGGCCTTGAGATCGGCAAGGTTGTGTTGTCCACCGATAACGTCGAACACCGCCACTGGATTTCCTGCCTGGTCGTCATCACCCCGGATCGAAAATGCCATCGCGGTTTGACCAGTTGCGGTGTTGCGCACCGTGACTACAGGATCACCGTAGTCGACCGCGAACATGTACCGGCCGGCGGCAAAATGCTGATTGCCGACATTGAAGTCGAATGGGATGTCAGCGACTAAACGACAATTCGGTTGCTGCGCCAGCGACAGTCCGGTCAGCGCCATCGTGAAGACAGCCAGCACAGCGATTATGCGAACGGTTTTCATCATCACATGCTCCTTTTCTTTATCGCCATCATCGGCCTCGAACATCGGGCTCATTGTCCTGCGTCGTGGCTGCGTGCGTACGATGGTGCTGCAATAGACGCGAGCTAGATGGGAAAGTTCCCGTGGTTTGGCGTCGAAGGGATGAGCGCTCTGGAATCGAGCGCGAGGAGAAATAATGTGCGTGTGAATGACTGCTCAGCTTAAGCTACGGCAAATTCAGGCGACAATTCTGCGACTGAGGGCAGAATGCATACGTTACGGGACGGCCGCATGAATAGCGGCGATGGACAACATTGCCGGGGATGAATCGACCGCTGCGAGGGACGAACGGTGCGGCAATCGATAGTGCCGCGAATGCCGATCACGCGGCGCCGGTTCGGCGATGATGCGCGACGTTGTTAGCAGAAGGCGTCAGCGGGACGACCTAACGAACAGCTCATCGATCCGCGCCACGATTGGCGTCACCACCGGATCTTCGGGATTTAACTGCGCCGCTTCAGAAAAGTATCGTTCCGCATGCGGCCAGCAGCCCGCGTGAACCATCTTCGGCCCGCCGATCTGATCGTAGGCGGCATACCCGTCAGTTTGCAGAAGACCTTCGAACTGTCCCAGAAACTGCTTCGGTCCATCGCGTCCACGGCCCAGAACGGAAGTCGAATACCACCGTTCCTCCCGGTCGGCCATACTGCCATAGATACGCCTGGTGATTCTTCCCCCGGCCCTCGTGCAACTGCACGTCAACCGGGGTTTCATCAGCCTGAATGTAGGTGCCGTTGATTAACTCTCGCCTCATGACCGAGACCATGGGCAGCAGCAACTCGCCTACTTTCAGAACCCAACCGTCCAGCGTCGCCCGGCTGAGTTCCAGGCCCGTGTCCCGTTCCAGAATCGCACTCTGTCGGTAGAGGGGAGTGTGGTCGCAATACTTGCTGACCACCGTGTCGATCACGATCTGGTCACTGGCCAAGCATTTCTCGATGATGCGTGGCGGCAGTGGCGCCGATGCCACTCCTTGTTCCTCGCACGACTTGCAAGCACGCTTCTCCCGTTTGCTGACAACCACGAAGTATTTCGCCGGCTCCACATCCAGTTGGGAATTCTCCTCATAGCCGACCACGACCGTCTATTTCCCACAGCCTTGGCAAACGCGTTGCTCCGGCGTACAGCTCAGAACTCGCTCAACACGTGGAAGGTCAGCGGGCAGTTCCTGCCGCCTCGGATGCGGGCGCTTCGTCTTTGCCACGGGCTGTACCGCCGGGCGCTCGCTCTCCGCCTGGACTTCCACACCGCTGACGCCCGGCTCCAGTTCCAGCAACTCCAGTTGTGCGTGCGAGAGTTTTTCGCTACCTGGCCCATATTTCGCAATGCGTACCAGCCGCACGCGTTCCTCCAGTACACGGATCTTCAGTTCCGCATACTGCAGCTTGTTTTGATACGGCAGGACAGTATTCTGAAGATGGCTGAACTGATCGCTCACTGTCGCAAACAGCGGCCCAGCAAGTTGTCGCTTCAGTTGTTCGATCAGCTCAAACTCGGAAGAGGTCGAGGAAGTTGCTGCCCTGGATACCGACGATGGAGGAGTGCCCCTGACGGCAGCGCACCGAAAATTGCTACAGCACCGTAGTCGATGAAAGCGCTTGGCATCGCCTTGCTTCCATCTCTATTCTCTTTCTATGTCGGCCAGACCTCGCGCCAAACACGTAAGTGACGGGTCGGCGCACGAACTCTCGTCTGCGCTCGCGGAAGCAGGCCGCTCTTTCTACAGCCGTGGATGGGTCCTGGGCACCAGCGGCAATTTCAGCGCCGTATTGCAGCGCAAGCCAGTCCATCTGCTCATCACCGCTTCAGGGATCGACAAGTCTTCCCTCATAGCTCAACAGTTCCTCGAGATTGATGGACAGTGTAACGTACTCCGCGGCATTGGCAAACCGTCGGCCGAAGCCCTGCTTCACCTCGCCGTAGCCCGCGTGCGCGATGCGGGTGCGATTCTTCACACACACTCGGTGTGGAGCACTCTTCTGTCGGAGCTTCACGCCGCACAAAGCGGCCTCGCCATCTCAGGCTATGAAATGCTGAAGGGCCTCGAAGGAGTCAAGACCCATAACCAGAGCGAATGGTTGCCCATCCTGGAGAACTCACAAGATATTCCAGCTCTTGCGACAAGCGCCGAGTTGGCTCTTCGCAGGTATCCTGACTCGCACGGCTTTCTCTTGCGCGCTCATGGCCTTTATACTTGGGGCGAAGATGTAGGCCAGGCGAGGCGTCACGTTGAGATCCTCGAGTTTCTCCTCGAGGTGCTTGCGCGCCGAGAGAGTGGCGAGCTTCACCGAGGCCGAGCTTGAGGCATTGCTATGGCAACGCTGAGCATCCCTGAAGGAAGTCGCACGGTAGGCGAATTCGAGGCCGTGCGCGCCTATTTGGCTGGCATCGGCATTGATCTCGAGCATTGGGAACCAGTACACGCTGTCCCTGCCGATGCCTCGGCTGCGGAAGTTCTCGCCGCGTACTCGGAGGAAATTGATCGCCTGAAGGCGGTTGGCGGTTATGTCACAGCAGACGTTATTGATGTTTCGGCTGCGACGCCGGGTCTTGAAGCCATGCTCAATAAATTCAACTGCGAGCACTGGCACGATGAGGATGAAGTGCGCTTCATCATTGAAGGCCGGGGGCTCTTCCACATTCGTCCCCGGCAGGGACCGGTGGTTTCCATCACAGTCGAAGCCGGTGATCTCATCCGCGTGCCACGTGGAACCCTCCATTGGTTCGATCTCTGCAGAGAACGACGTATTCGCGCAATTCGCCTCTTTCAGGATCCTTCGGGTTGGACACCACACTACACCGAAAGCGGCGTGGACAAGAATTATCAGCCAGTGTGTTTTGGACCGAATTATCTGCCGACGCAGCCGGAGCTGAGTTAGTTTGTCGCTCCCGTTCGAACCCGCTCGCACGCAGGCAGTTTTACTCGATATCGAGGGCACCACAACCCCGATCAGTTACGTATCCGACACGCTCTTCCCGTTTGCTGCTGCGCTCGTTGAGCAATACCTACAGCGGCATTCCGCTGATAGCGAAATCACCCAACTTGTGGAGCAGCTTCGCGTCCATTGGGAAGCAGATTCAAGACAACGCGGCACGGATCTTCCACCATGGAGCGACCCTTCTTCCTCGGAGCGTCTCCATTCCGCCGCGGCTTATGTTCGGTCTCTCATCAAGCGAGACAGCAAAATTACACCGCTCAAGTCTATCCAGGGAAGAATCTGGGAGGCCGGCTACCGAAGTGGTGAGCTCCACGGTGAAGTCTACCCAGATGTACCACTCGCGTTTAACCGCTGGCGCGCGCAAGGCCGCCGTATCGCCATCTTCTCCTCGGGCAGCATCCTGGCTCAGCGGCTTCTTTTTGCCCATTCGACTGCTGGCGATCTCACACCATTCCTCGATGCGTTCTTCGACACAACGACAGGCAGCAAGCACGAAGCGCAAAGCTATAGCCGCATCGCCGCCGCACTTTCTTTTGCCCCTGCCGAGATTCTCTTCCTGTCCGATGCAACCGCCGAGCTAGACGCGGCGCGTGCTGCCGGCATGCACACCGCATTATCGCTTCGACCGCAGGTGGAGAGGCCAGTGGTGTCGAATCATCCTTGCTTTAGAACGTTCGATGAGGTTTTCCCGTAGATTCTGACAGCATGATGAAGAGCTGCCTACCCAAGGGGAACTGACTCGCCGATCGGCTGTTGTTCAGGATTACTATGATTTACCACTCCTACGTGCAACGGTCGGCTTGCGGGCTGTCCCTGAATGGCAATGCAGCTCCTGACATCGAATCGATAATCTAGAAACTTCCTGATTTCCAGCTCGCAATTGTTGGATCGCCCTGGCCGCATTACCAGCGCGTAATCGCGCTATAATTCCACGGTTTCGGCCCTCGACATGAGGCTCTCGACCGTTATGAGACCCTTCCGTGCACAAGAATCCTCCCGGACACGGCGCGCCGGGCGGCGGTTCTTAAACCAACTACGCAGGCTGAGATTGCGGCTGGTTGGATCGGCCGTGTACAGCCAGTCCAGAAACGGCTGTCTTGGCTTCACCACCTTTGCCGATCGATTCAGCATAGACGACCGAGAGCCCTCCACTCTCAAGCGGCACGCCGTTCGTAACGGTGGTGGAGCCCCCGACCTCAGAAGCCGAATTCTCGGGCACTGATATCCCGAAAGACCACGCAATAGGGTCGGTGCGTCATTGTAAGGTCCGGACAGTCCGTCATCCCGCCGTTCTTCGTTTCCGATCTGATTTTAAGCCGGCTTTTTCCAACTGGCCAAAGGCCTAGGTTGCGCGCAGTTGATTCACCAGGACCTGCCGCGAACCCATGCTTTGACGCCCAGGAGGCGCCTGATAGATGACGAAGCCAGCCGGGGGCAGCGTCAAGTGAACCGCAAGGACACCACCCTTGTCTTCGACGGCCACTTCAGCGGGCGGGGACGTTGCGGCTCGAGGAGAATGCCAGAAGATCAGTTTCAACCGGTCCCGTTCGCTACGGAACCTGGAGGCAACCGTTGAGTACACAGCCAGGGGTTGTTCGCGGTTGGTGCTGAATGCAACCAGCACTTCTTGATCGACGAAAATTCTCGACCAGGCGACAATCGAGAGCATCCTGTCGCCGATCATGTGGGGAAAGCTAAAATTGATTCCATCTCCTGAAATCTCGTGCAACATTTGCCGCCCGCGGCGAAGGGGCATCAGCTGTTGACGGAGGTGAACCAGCTTGGACAGGGCCTCATACAGAGCTCCGCTTTCGTCAAAAAAATGATGCCCCCGGGTGCATCTTCCACCGAAGTTGCCGCCGAACATGTTTTCCCGGAGAACGAGGTCTGAGCCATTCGGACGGCCTCCACTGTCGAATTCCTGCTCGGTCCCGTAATAAATGCAGGGAATGCCCATGGTAGTCAGTTGGGTCGCTACTACGTTAAACGCCAGATCACAATATTGCGCATCTCCGCAGAAGCGCATCTTGCTTGCACCTTTGCGCACCTGGTCGTGATCATCCACAAGGGTCACAACTTTGTTTCGGTACCAGCGATGCTGCCCCGTGTCGTCCAAGATCCAATTCTGGAATACCGAGAAGTAGTCCTCAGGATTTCCCAGGCCGCAAACCATGCGTTCCAGTTTGCCAGGGACGTCTTCAATTCCCAGCGCAGCGTCCAAACCAGTTTGCTGGACTATCTCCCATGCCTTCTCTCGGCCACCACCGATTTCTCCTACCAGCAGGAATCGCTCCTTTCCAATGCTCTCTGCGAATTCGCGCATGGAATCGCAGAAAGCGCGCAAGGCTTGGGTGCCCATGTGCTTGGCGGCGTCGAGTCGGAATCCGTCAATGTCGGCATATGCAATCCAGAAGCAATAGGTGAGTATCAGGCACGCGAGTGCAGATGAGAATTGGCGGGTTTGCTCCTCCTGCTCGGCCCAGAGGTCGAGGGTCTTCAGGGAGTACATGTCAGCCTCGATATACTCCGGATAGTAGTCCCAGTTAGTGATGTGTCCCCTGCAGCGGAACTTGGCAATGTTTTGAAATTCACGGGGCCACACAGCGCCATCAGGCCACGAAGCTTCGAGCCCGGCTCGATTCGCGGCGTCCCAAGCTATAGTTGGCTCACCATTGCGATCATTGAACCCGCGCACGGCGTAAGGATTCCCATCCCAGCGCGGATCGTAATAGCTCTGTCCGGTGTTGGCATCGTGGACCAGATAACGATCAGGGTGGTAAGCAAACACATTTCCCGTGTGGTGGGCGATGATGTCGAGAATGATGTAGATTCCATGGGCGTGGGCAGCCTGAACGAAATCACGCAGTTCTTCGCGCGTTCCAAAATGGGGATCGACATCAAGAAAATTCTGGATACCATAGCCGTGATAGCTGGGTTCGAACGGGACTTGGCGAAAGACAGGACTCACCCACAGCGCAGTTACGCCGAGGCGCTTCAGGTAACCTAACTTGCTCTTTAACCCCTTGATAGTTCCGCCCTGCCAGGTACCTCCAGTTCCTAACCACTCCTCATAGTTAACTCGGTTTGTGTCGTTCTGCATATAGAGAGGCGTGATTCCTGACGGCACAGAATTTCCGTTGTTGTCGCGGTAGCCGCCCCGTTCGTTCCCGTCCGAAAACCGGTCCACAAGCAGAAAATAGAGCACTTGGTCTTCCCAGGCGGCTGGCGAGGGCGTATGCTTCCGGGCCATCAAGGCGGCGAAGTCGATGTCCAGCAGGCTCTTCTCGATCTTTTCGCTCATTTACTCCTCCAGCAGAATTGCCGCAACACGATGCACTCGACTTGCTGGCCTTGTGGACTGCTAACATGACTTGACATATGCCAACTTCATGCAGTGCAGTCGTAGCACGGTGGAAGCGAGGACGCACGGGGCAGCGCGTACAGCACGAGCAGCACTCCCGTCGCAATAGTGAAGCGTGTGCAGGTCACAGTTCGCCCCATTCCGCAGCAACGAACAGGCGGTCAGGCGTTCGAAGTCGAGCCTGAACCTAACGTTGCGACTCTCGAACGTGAATGGCGCTACGCTTGGACAGACCCACGATAGTTCACCCGGCCGGCGTGCAAATAGAACGATGTTCAGCAGGTCAATTGAACGCATTGAGTGCTGAAGCAATACGCCAAAGCTAGGGAACCCAACCATGACGCTGGAAATCGGGCATCATGTAGTCCAGTTCTCACCTTATGGGGTCCCAATTGCCATCTCATGCGTCCACCCACAGTCGGGCCCGCGGGCAACCCAGCAATATTGCTCATCTCCTATTATTGTGCATCTTCGTGTTGCCAGAGGTCATGAGTGGCCGGCAAGCGATTGGTAGAGGGTAGAGTTCCACGGTGACCGAATCAGCATATCGGGACAACTTTGCAGTGGTAACAATCGTGGTAACTTTCGGATTTAATTGGCCCATTTTCGCGGGTTGGGTTAGGATGTCGCGCAGTGTTATCCGACGTTCCTCGACGCCGATAACCACCTACTACGAAAGGAGATTCCCTGGACACTCGTGCAGGCCCCGGAACTCCCGAGAAGGGGAAGCTGGTAGCCCCTGGATCAGCATATCGGGGTTCGAATCCCTGGGGGGGCAGCCAATTTATTATCAGCCACTTACCTCTCCCGACTGCCCGCAAAAAGCGCCAGTGGTAACAGGCAGCACGGTTGTCGCGTTATTCCTGGGGATGCAGCGTAGTGCAACCGTGTTCCACGGTGTGCGCGAAGCCAAAGTTACCACTCCTGGTTCGTGCGCCATCGTTCAGCAATAGCGAATGAACCGGGATCACGGCCGCGGTAGCTCGCGGATTGCTAGAACCTCACCTCTATATGCATGCGGATCGGGTCTTTCGGGCGTAGGGTGAGACTCGGAACTGGTAGCACTGGCGCCCTCTCCACCGACACGAGCTGATATCTGCGAGCTATGGTGGCGAGTATCAGGATGGCCTCGGTCGTTGCGAACGATGCCCCTATGCACTGTCTGGGTCCACCACCAAAAGGGAAATAGGCAAACCTCGGCAGATTCTGGCAGGCTCGGGTATTCCACCGATCAGGATCAAAGCTTTCCGGCTCGGAAAAGAGCCTGGGGTCCCGGTGCATTATCCATTGGCTCATGACGATGTTGGCACCGGCAGGTATCCGATATCCCTCCAGCTCGAAGCTGGCGATAACAGTACGAGCCACGCTCCAAGCCGGGGGATATAAACGCATCGTCTCCTTGATGACGTTTTCGACGATGGTCAGCGACGGGAGATCGGAAACGCTCGGCAGCCGTCCTGTCTGCAGGCGATCCACTTCTTCGTGAAGTTTCTTTTCTGCCCCAGTATTTTGGGACAGCAAGTACAGCGCCCAGGAAAGCGCCAGTGCAGTCGTCTCGTGACCCGCCAGCAGGAAGGTCATCACCTCGTCGCGTACTTGCTCGTCTGTCATCCTGCTGCCATCCTCATCGCGAGCATGCATCAAGAGCGAGAGCAGGTCGCCGGAAGCCTGTTTGTCGCCGCTCCGCCGCTGCCGAATGATCTCGTACACGGTGCCATTCATATCACCCACGGCACGGCGTACGTCTCGCATACCGCGAAGGGGCAAATAGCGGAAGAAGGGAGGCAAGAGCAGTCTCCCGCCGATGCTGTTTAGCATGATGGTGTTAAGAGACCGCGAAATCTTGTCTGTCTCCAGCGTCTCCAGATCGAAAAGTGCTCGCACGACCACGCGGAGAGTGAGGCTCATCATTTCCTGATGGATGTCCATCACGGTGCCTGCCTTCCATGACGCGAGCATCTGTTCGGCGGATTCAGTCATGCAGCGAGCGTAAGCGGCGATGCGATCGCGTGAGAAGGCCGGCTGAATCAGCCGACGTTCCCTTTTCCAAGCGTCACCTTCAGCCGTAAGCAAACCAGTACCGAGCAACCAGCGGCTGTTCTGTACGACACGATCCTTCAAGAAGTTCTGTGGATTCCTCACCAGCACGTGCTCGATCAGATCGGGGCGATTCAGGAAATAAACGTGGAGCCATGCAGCGCGGTAGTAAAAGATGTCCCCATACTCGGCGGCCCATCTCCTGAACGTGTCCAGCGGGGCGGGGCCCGCCAGCGGTATGTTGCCTACCAGGAAGTGCGGTTTGGGACCAGGAGGGCGGAGCATACCAGCGCTACCAGTCTATTCTCTGAACGAGTCGCCCATTTCGGAGCGCAGCTTTGTTGTGGCTCTCGAAAACCTCGAAATGTCTGAGCGGGAGCCATTTACACTGCTTTCGTAAACCCTTCCCCGATGCTCATTTTTCTCAAGACACTCCTCGCTGCCCTGGGTGCTATCTTCCGCTCGCGCGCTGTCCTCGAACTTGAGAACTTGGCTCTGTGCCATCAAATCGGCGTGCTGCAGCGGTCGGCGACAAAACGCCCGAAATTGACCGCAGGAGACCGCCTATTGTGGATCGGGCTATCCCGCATCTGGCGCGACTGGTGCTCGGCGCTGGCGATCGTCAAGCCCGAGCCGGTTGTGGCCTGGCATCGTGCCGGTTTTCGCCTGTTCTGGACCTTGGAAGGTGCGCTGCGGCCAACCGGGACGGGCCGCTCATCTCGTACGAGGTCCGACATCTGATCCGCAGGATGTGCCGAGAGAATCCCTTGTGGGGTGCGCCTCGCAGCCACGGTGAATTGCTCAAACTCGGCATCGACATCGGTGAGACCAGCGTGAGCAAGTACATGGTGCGCAGCCACAAGCCGCCGTCTCAGACCTGGCGCACTTTCCCGGAGAACCACCTCACGCAGATGGTCTCCATCGACTTCTTCACGGTGCCCACCATCCGTTTCCACGTCCTTTATATGTTTCTGGTGCTGGCCCATACCTGCGTGTCTTGCAAGAACAGCAATTCGAACGTCTGGGGAGCGGCGGGACCCATCAGGTAGACGTTCGGCTGATCGCGGCGACGAACAGTGATCTCGAGGAATGGTAGCGCGCGACGAATTCCGCAGCGACCTCTATTACCGGCTCAATGTTTTCCCGGTCTCGTTGCCCCCCTTCGCGAACGACGGAGGATATTCCAGCTCTGGTTGAGCACTTCATCGAGATTTCTTGCCCGGCGCATGAGAAGGGACATCCGTCACGTTCCCGACGGAAACTATGGCTGCTTTTTCGTCCTACTCCTGGCCTGGCAACATACGTGAGCTACAAAACCTCGTCGAGCGTGCGGTAATTCTGGCCCGTGACGGCGTGCTTCCAAACCCACTGCCCACCGCCGTGGCACCCATCACGCTCTCACCCGCAACAGAAAAACCGCCTCGAGACCAAGATTCTGTGCCAATGACATTCCGAGACTCCGAACGAGCGCTCATACTCCATGCCCTGCAGGCGAGCGGCTGGAAAATTGGAGGACCAAAGGGAGCAGCCGTAAAGCTGGGCTTGAATCGAACCACGCTGATGCATCGGCTGAAGAGGCTGGGGATCGAGCGACCATCGCGACGCGCTGCTCGCGTCGACAATTTGGTAACCTCCGAGCGGCCTGAATCACCGGCGGAACTGTGAGTGACGGCTACATTTCCCAGCCTGCTGTCGCAATCGTTACCGACGCACGTAGGATTCTGCAATGACCGTCCTTCCCGCACTACAATTGAGGGAGAAGGGCACAGGCTAAGCTCAGGGCCGAGTGTTAGGAGGTAAACTTTGTCGTGGCTGATCGCTTCTAATACAGCGTCTGGCTCGCTCATGGCCGTTCGTGTTCAAACTATTCAGGTGTCCGGCCCATGGCGTGGATGATCTCGTCGTTTGCCTGCGTGTAATCCAGTCGTGACTGCAGAAGCAATGTCCGGGCATCCAGTTCCTGGGCTGTTCCCATGTCGGCCTAGGAGCTGAGGGCCTCTCCCCTCACCAGTTCCTCATGCAGGACCCGATTGGATTCGGTGCTTAAGTCCAGCAGTTCCTCGGATACCTTCCGCATTTGGTCGGTCCTTTCCAGCTTGTTGTATGCGGTCTGCACTGCCAGTTCGACCTCGTCGGTTACCCGCATAGATTTGTATCAGCTGCGTGTCGGTGAGGTGTACGAAGTTGCTGTCGTTTCGAACGGTAGGAAAATATGCGCTTTTGGTGACTTCTTTGGCATGCTGAGGTTCAATACACCGGCTTTGAGTCTCGCCAGCAACAAAGGTCTATGATCAAGAGTTTAGGTTGGGGTGGACCGATCAACGCAGAAGGGCAGACGTCGCTTCCAAGTACACGCGATTCGGATCGCATACCGGCAATTACCCGACCTGCGTCGTGGTTTGCGTGGTCCGTTCTTATCTACATGTTGGGGGTGATTCTCTGGGGCGCATATGTTCGAGCCAGCGGCTCCGGAGCGGGATGCGGTAATCATTGGCCGCTTTGCAACGGGGAGGTGATCCCGACATCGCCTCCGAAACAGAGGCTGATTGAATTCACACATCGAATCACCAGCGGACTAGCACTTATCTCCGTGCTTGCACTCTTTTATCTAACGTGGCGCGCTACCCTCCGGCGCGCATGGGCGCGTATCACCGCGGTGCTGTCATTGGTGTTCATGCTTAACGAAGCCCTGCTCGGAGCATTGCTCGTGTTGTTCCAGCACGTTGGTAATGACCAATCCGCTTCACGTGCCGTTTTGCTGTCGCTGCACCTTACCAATACCTTGCTACTGCTTAGCTCGATTACGCTCACGGCCCGTTGGCTGGGTGATCCCCCTCCTCGCGGTGGCTTCAGCGGAGCGAAGGCGGGATGGATTGTCACCGGCTTGCTGCTCGCTATACTCATGGGGATCAGCGGCGCCCTTGCCGCGCTCGGAGATACTCTGTTTCCTGCCACCTCCCTGAGCGGCTCAATGCGCTCAGACTTCTCTGCGACCAGCCATTTTCTGCTGCGGTTGCGCTTACTGCATCCAGCTATTGCGATCATCGGCGCAGCGTACGTGATCTGGCTCTTTACAACGTACGTTCTGAGATGTTCCGGAGTTATCCGCAAGCTCGCCGTTGCGCTCATTCTGCTCGCCGGCCTTCAGGTCTTATTGGGAGCCCTGAACGTATTGCTGCTTGCGCCGATCTGGCTGCAGTTAATGCATCTTCTTGTCGGGGACCTATTCTGGGTCGTCTTGGTCCTTGTCTCTGACCAGGTGTTGCGAATACAACGCGAGCCGGACCAACGCTACGTAGCTCGCGCACTTTTCGGCCACTAAGTGGGCATCATGACCAGGTGATTAGCGAGATTAGAAGAACGAACTCGCCGATCGGTAGGGCGGGAGGCAAGGGCCAGCAAAATCATCGGGCCCCTGCCTTGGGGGAGGAACAAGGGACGGGACAGTTGTGCTCCGCAAAAACCTCTGCAGGTCGCAATCTGCATGACTCCTGGTGCAGATTCCAGCCTTTGCCTGCCGTTCGAGGTTTCCTTCATAAGCGAAACGGCGAACGGACCGCCAGCCTGACCCCAATCGTCCCCCAAATTCGGCGAGTTGTGCTCTGCAAAAACCTTCGGGCATGGTAATATCATAGGCGAATAAAAAGCGAATATCAAGCGCGCGACGGCTGCTTGACGGGCACGAACGCCACTGAGACCATGGAGTGAAAGTGTACTGGCCTCGCGTCGGTGCATCGAGCGCCTCTTCTCCAGTCGGCTTCTTATTCTTCAACGTTTCGCCAAGTCGTCACTGATGTAGGAGGTCTGACATTGCCACGTCCAACGCCAATCCCTCAACCGCGAAACCCGACGAAGGCTCACTCGCATTGACCGAAGAGATCATGAGAGCCCGTGCGTATCGATTTTTCGAGGCACGGTGCCGTGAACACGGTCACGACCTCGAAGATTGGCTCAGAGCGAAGGCCGAAATATTTGGAAGGGAACCTGCTAGTGAAGCAGAGGATACAGAAAGCGGGAGCAGGGCGGCGTAGCGTAAAGGCATCTGTTGCTCAAATCTCTGCGGGAGGTGCTCATGCCCATTTACGATTATGTTTGCAAAGACTGCCAGAAGTCATTTGAGTTAGTCCTCACCCTCAGAGAACACGACAAGAGTGACATCACCTGCCCGAAGTGAGGAAGCAAGAACATTGAGCAGGACGCTGTTGCCTTTTACGCAGTGACCTACTACTCGTCCCCGTGCGGACGGTCTACCTGAGAACCGCGAATCATGAAGGCTCGCGACCTCGAGGATTGGCTTCGGGCAGAGGCCGAGACATTTGGAAAGAAACCCGCTGTTGCCGAACCAGCGGATATTGTGGGCGGGATCAGGGCAGACGTGGCGTAGAAGCGAAGACGGAGTGTTGACATGAACAATCCGACATTTGTGATTGTACTTGGTGTCATCGTGGTTCTGGCACTGTTCGGTTTCTTCTTACGACGTGTGAGCAAAGAACAAAGCTCAGTCGAGAATCTCTCCCGCGAATTTGACTCCATGGAGCGCGAACAACGCCTCAAGGAAACAGCAGCATTGAAGGAACTCAAGAAGAGCAGCGGCCAATGATGGGAGCGCAGCGACTATTCGCGGTGCCCAGCCCCATAAACTGTCATCTCCCCATCAACCGACACCGCCGCGAACCTGTTGGTTTCCACGTTCCCTCGATTGCCGCCAGTTGACGACGTTCCTGCGGCTCCAGCGGCGGGTTGAGAAACTAAGAAAGTGACTCGTCAGGTCAGCTTCTGTGCCTAACGAAAATGCCATAACTCACGGCGACTGTTGTTTGCCACGCAAACAGATGGGCTCGAGCGATTCCCGCGGATGTGTCGCAGCTCGGGTCGGATGATTGAATTGCAATCGAACGCACGCCCACCTCAGCCCAGTTGGGGTGTCCCTAACAAATACTCGGTTCTTACTGTAGTAATTGCACTTAACGCGGGACATCGATGGTCTTCTGGGCGATGATGGCGACCCTTGTTTCCTTGCTCGCTGTCCTGCGTGGCTCCCTCCGTACGCGAGTTGCGCTGCAGGCAGAGGTCCTTGCCCTGCGTCATCAACTTCTCGTCCTCCAGCGCAAGAGACAGAAACAGCGGCTGCGATTATCGATCGCCGACCGGGCTCTTCTGGGTATGGCTCTCCCGTGTTTGGGCGGACTGGAGATTGGCTCTTCGCATTGTGAAACCGGCTTTCGGCTCTACTGGTCCTGGAAGAGTCGCGCCCGTCAAGGTCGCCCGTCAGTGTCGGCAGACGTGCGGGAACTGATTCGACGCATGAGCGCGGCAAATCCCCGCTGGGGCCCCGCGGATTCACGGTGAGCTGGGCAAGCCGGGTATCAAAGTCTCGGAGACAACAGTCGCCAAGTACAGGGTGCGGCACCGAAGCCCGCCTTCACAAACTTGGCGTACATTCTTGGCAAACCACGTCATGGATCTCGTCTCCGCCGATTTCTTCGTAGTTTCGACAGCCACATTTCGGTTGCTGTTTGTATTTGGACGGTGTCCAAGCCCCAATCTACTCTACTGGGTTACGTTCTCCTACCCAGACTTGCGCCGAAGCCGTCTCACCGGCAATGAAAACGAAGCTTACTGCCTTACAAGCCGCGGTTTTTGATTTTGGCGAGGCACACCGCAGACAGCATCACAAACTGGCAGGCTTAACCATTGGCATAGCTACGGAAGGGCAGTGGCGCTGATTCAGCGGTCGACGTTCCCATTCCCTACGGATCGACCAAGATCCATCGTTAGTTCGCTGTGGTCCGCAGAAATTACATCGGCCAAGATTGGACTCCTTTTCGGCACTCGAATCGACGCGCTTGTCACAGATCGCTGTCGGTCAGAGCAGAACCGAGAACGCTCTGTGAGTACGTCAGTTCGTATTTTCATTTTCTTGTACCGGCAAATGAGCTACACTTGCCTCGTCGTCATCGGGCGGCGTCCCCGCACTCAAGTCAAATTTAAACAGGAGACCGCATGTCGAAACGTAATCTTGCATTGACAGTAGCCTTGGTTCTCCTGGCCGTGTCGTTGGCAGTTGCGGCCACGAACCCGTTTTTGGGCACCTGGAAGCTGAATGAAGCCAAGTCGCACTTTCCCGCTGCGGCGGGCAAGAACACGACCGTGACCTATACCGCCGCCGACAACCGAATGATTACGGTTGTCACCGACGGCGTGGACGGAAAAGGTAACGCGGTGCATACCGAATGGACGGGAGAATTCAACGGCAAGCCCTTTCCAGTCACCGGCACCGGTACGAACGGTGTCAACAATCGCACGGTGATGGCCAAGGGTGAGCGGACGCTGATTATGACGAACCTGAACGGCGTGAAGCCGGTCAACAGAGGTAGCGTTGAGGTCAGCGCCGATGGCCAGGCCCGCACCGTGGATATCACGGGCGAAGGTCCTGATGGCAAGCCCTACAAGGCAACCTACTTCTACGACAAGCAGTAAACGAAAAACCACCGTGTGCGCTTCATCACCCCGAAGTCTGTGACCCTGTGCTCCGCAAAAACCTCTGCAGGTCGCAATCTGCACGACTCCTGGTGCAGATTCCAGCCGTTGTCTGCCGTTGGCCAAAGAACTCTGTTCAACGTTTTCGCTTTGTGCAGAGCTGATCTCCCATGTTGCTACTTCAATGCGTTTGGCAGCGTTACTTCCTCCCCAGCCTTACGGTCCTGTGGGAACTGCTGCGGGATGGAGTGCAGTTCCTGAACGTCGCAGCCCGGTCCGAACGGCCCTGGCAGCTGGCATCGCAAGGGTTTCAAGCTGTTGCGCCGGAAGTCACGCGACGGCCGACCAGCGCTTCCCAAGGGCATACGCCAGCTCATCGCTCGCATGGTGAGGGAGAACATAACCCGGGGAGAAGAGCGGGTTGCTGACGAACTCTCCCTAAGAGCTCGGCATTCTTGTTTCACCGCGGACGGTTCGCAAACACTGGCCTCTGCAACCGAAAGGAGGCCCGGCAGAGACGGACGTCCTCGCAGCACTGGAGAACATTCGTCAAGAATCATGCCCAGGGGATCGTCGCCTGTGATTTTCTGGTTGCCGTGACTGTCCGGTTCCAGCTGCTGTGCGTGTTTCTGGTCATGGAAGTCGGCAGCCGCCGTATTCTCCACTACAACGTGACCGTGCATCCCACCGCAGACTGGACACGGCAGCAGTTCCGGGAAGCCATTCCCAGTGACCATGGTTATCAGTTCCTGATCCACGACCGCGATTCGATCTTCTCGCGGCAGTTGGACCAGCAACTGAAGAGTGACTTTGATCTGAAGGTTTTGCGCACTCCAGTGCGGGCACCCAACGGCGAACTCTTATTGTGAACGGCTGGTGGGCACGGTGCGCCGAGAGTGCCTGGATTTCATGATTCCCCTGAACGAGCGCCATCTGCGGATGAGGCTGCGTCCCTGGGTCACGCACTATAACGAAGGACGGCCACGCTCCAGCCTGGGACCAGGCGTTCCGGAGAAATCCTCGTGCAGCTCTCTGACGGGATCAAGAAACCATCGGCACAGATTGCCACGAGCTTGTGAGATCAGAGCCAAGGACATCCTGGGCGGTCTACATCACGAATACCGTCTGGAACAGCGCGTCGCTTGCGCCGTCGCAGGTTCCTGCGGAGGACCGCTCGCTTGCTGAAAAGCTCGAGGCCCAAGAGAAAGAAATAATCGAAGCTGCGCTGGCGGAAAGTAAGGGACTGGTTTCTGGAGCATCCGGCGTAGCCTCCAGGCTGGAAGCTCCACCTTAGAATCAAAGATCCGGGCACTTAAGATCAACAAACGCCGCTTTAACCAAGCCGCATCGGAGAGTCGCTGACGACATGTTGACGCGGCTGACGAGATGTTGACGTTGCTGACGATATGTTGACGCGAACCGGCGAAGTTTTGCGAATACACCGCGTTACCTTCCCTCGTTTTCAATGGCTTGAAATTGGCACTCGCCTTGCACCGGACTGGTAACGGGGCACATTCAGAAAGAAGCAATGACTCTGAAGATCGGAAGATCGGCGGCGGACGCCTTCGTCTCCATGACCCTGAGTGGCCGAATCCAAGTTGAACACTTATCAGAATTATAGAGGCTCTTAGCGCTAGAGGCGTCAGATCGCAGTGTCGTCCTGGACTTAGAGGAAGTTCGGCTCGTTGACCGCGAGGCCGTAATCTTTTCACGTGCGCGGGGCTCGAGACAATTGCCCAGCCTACATCCGCGAGTGGATTACGACAGGAAGAAACCTACAGTAACCCGCGTTGCGCCAGTGTACCCCGAAGGAGGTATCTATCCACAGACCCATCCGAGGTCGCTAAAAAACACTGCATCTCGTGATGCGCTGTCAGTCGTTTATTTGCAGACAGTCAGCAGCCACACGGGATACCGGCCTACTAGGAAGCAACACCAAAACTAAAAGGAGAAAGCATCATGGACAGAATGTTGGTAGTGGTATTTGACAACGAAGCCAAAGCATATGAAGGGAAGAAAGCCCTTCTGCAACTGGACAACGAAGGCAGCATCAGCGTGTATGGTTACGCGGTGGTCGCAAAAAATGCAGACGGCACAGCATCCATCAAACAAGGGGATGACTCCGGGCCGCTCGGAACTCTTGCAGGAACGTCGCTTGGGAGTCTGATCGGTGTCTTATTCGGACCGGTCGGACTGGCCATCGGGGCATCAGCGGGGTTTGCCGGCGGCGCGAGCTTCGACCTTCTCAATGCCGGAGTCGGTGAGGACTTCATTGACGATGTGACCAAGGTCCTGTTGCCGAATCGGGTGGCGGTGGTCGCGGAGATCGAAGAAGACTGGACGACACCGGTGGACACTCGCATGGAGTCCATCGGCGGGATCGTTTTCCGCCGTGCTCTGTCTGACGTCAAGCACCAGGTCCACGAAGAGAACGTCGCCGCCATGAAAGCCGACATGGCTCAACTGAAGGCTGAGAACGCCCAGGCGCACGCCGATCGAAAGGCGAAGTTACAGGAAAAGATCAACAAGCTCGACTCGAAGATCCAAGCTCAGCTGCAGACAGCGAAAGAAAAGCGTCAGGCAGCCGAGCTCCAAGCACAGGCCAAGGCGAAGATACTCAAAGCGAAAGCTACGGTCGCTGAGGCAGTGGCGCGGTAGTGGAAGAGATCTGCCTGGACTGTCAGGTGTGATTGGCCCACTTCAATCGGGAGGCCATAAAGGCCTCCCGATAAACGACCGACGAAGGCGTGACGGGAGAGGAACATGAACGCACATCAGAAATTTCGAAAGTTGTTTGTGTACGCAGCTACCTCGCTTTTCCTCATTCTTCCGGGCATTGTTGCGGCGCAGTCGTCGGCCGGCGCGCAGACTCAGGACGAGGAACTGCAAATGGGCCAGGAAGTCTTCAACGAGCTCAAAGCCAAGGGAGAAATCATCGAGTCGTCCCCCCTGTACGACCAGTTGAAGCCCATTGCAGACGCTATTACGCAAGCGGCGCAGCCACGGTACAACCATCCGTTCAAGTTCTACCTTGTGCATGAAACGCAACCGAACGCCTTCGCGACCCCGGGCGGCAATGTCTATGTCGTTGATTCGCTCATGTATTTCGTGAAGAACAGGGAGCAGCTCGCCGGAACGCTGTGTCACGAGGTTTCACACACCATCCATCACGACACCGTCGTCTTGATGGAAAAGCAACAAAAGATTGAGGAGCGGGAACTCGCGGCAGCAGTCATTATGGGCCCGACGAAAGCCCACATTCTGGCGATCGCACTCGTGGGCAAGCTCCACTCCCTTGGGCTACTCCCGCGACGTCGAGTCGCGAGCAGACCTGACCGGGTCCGATATTTGTGCCCAAACCGGGTCCAACCCATGGGGACTGGTATGGCTCTTTCAGGACTTTCAGAATGCCAACACGAATCAGATACCACAGCTCTTATCCGACCATCCTAACGACCAGAACCGCGTAAATGCTCTGGAGCAGCACTTCCGCAAGAATCCCTCGGTCTTTGGAAAGTTCAACCCGGATCCGAAGTCGGCTACGCCGTTTTCGGTTCCCAAGGACGCATCAGAAGTGTTCATGCACTGAGCCTGCCGGACGCGCTCGTAACCATTCGAAAGGAGAATGACAATGAACACCATTTCTAGTCTGTTTGCAGCGGGCATCGAAGAAGTCAGAAAGTCCTGGGGCTGGTTTCTGATCTTCGGCATTCTGCTGATGGTTCTGGGTGCAGCCTGTATCGCCAAAGCGCAGACGGCCACCACGTTTTCGATCCTGGCCTTAGGCTGGGTGCTGGGGATCAGCGGGATTGTGTGGCTACTGGGCGCATTACAGACCTGGACCTGGAGCGGATTCTTTCTGTACTTTGCTGAATGCGATCCCGACGCAGGAGCAGCAGCCGTCACAATGGTGATTGCCGCACTATTCATAGTAGGAGGGCTGTTCCGCGTAGCTGGAGCCAGTGTTATACAGTTCCCCCGATGGGATGGACCGTGTTTGCCGGACTGGTCTCGGTCGGACTTGGCGTCTACCTTTGTGCGACTTGCACTGCAGCCAGTGCGTACTTCGTCGGCATAGTAATTGGTGTCGACCTTCTGTTTGATGGCGCAGCATTGGTAGGGTTCGCGGGTGTAATTCACGGCCTGCCGTCCGTGCAGAGCAGAGTGGCGTGAGGATGAAGATGACGACCGGAGGTGTCCGCAGGGTTGCTGATGTGAGTGCCGGACGGCATCAACATAAGGGCCGCCGATCAGCGCGATGGCTTTAATCTTCACATAAGCCATGCATATTGGATCGGCCGCGCCCAGCGGCCCCAAGTAGCACCTCGGAAGTCACTTGGGTGCACCGCTAAATCATCATTCGACAGGAGAGCGTCATGTTCGCAATTGACGATCGCACGGGGAATGTTGGTGTTGTGGAGACTGGTGCAGGACTCTCATCATGGTGGACGCTCGGCGATGGCGCGCAGCCCTAGGCCTCAAAGCTGTGCCGATTGTCTACTGCCGCTCGGCCCCGCCTCGGACATAATCAAGCCATCGGCGCCATTACCCATCGACGGTGTCGGCTGATCTGGTTGATCCTGCACCAGGGAGTTCGTTACGAAGAACGAGGTCCAGCCGTCACCGAACAATCGAAGCAAAGGCGCACTGCAAGAATGATCCGGCAACTCCGAAGCCTCGGCTATCGGATCGAACCACCGAATCCTCAATCCAGCCACGCACAAGTGCAGTGATTTTCGATTCTGTATCCGCCGTTTCCAGCTGTGTGCCCGGTTAGGTCCACGATGGCTTCATCGAGATGTCTCCCCGCTCAAGACCCCACCGTGCAGGTTTCCCGCAGTGGGTTCCTCAAGCTAGCCCTCCGGGCTGAACGACGGGAATGATTCCCACTGACAAATTGATTCACAGTACTGCAAAAAGGCGAGACAGGTGTACTATGGTGGTCGCTGTCGAGAGCAAAAGGAAATCGCAAGTTAGGCGGAGTTGTTATTTTTTTGCTTGGCCTTGCTCCGCCCTGTCCCTGAAAAACAAAACGGAAGTATCAACTCAATCGAATCAAAAAAAGAGGTGAAACCATGAGAACCGACAAGGTTCTATCCATTGCTGCGTTACTAGTCCTGATCGTCAGCCTTGTGCCACTGGCCGGCGGCGCCGATCGTGTAGGCTCGCTCGCGGCGCCATTCCTCAAGGTTGGACCGCAAGCAACCCCAGCCAATGCCGCCAGCCCAAGCCCAAACTACAGCCTTTTCACTTGCCAGGTAATCGGCCTCAGCCCGGATACCACATGCTACGACCCCTATCAGATTAGGCATGCCTATAGCACCGATGCCCTCATCGACGCGGGCATCGACGGCAGGGGTAAGACGATTGTTATCGTCGATGCGTTCCAGTCCCCGAACATCGTCCAGCAGTTGAATTTTTATAACACCTTTTACGGTCTGCCCAGCTTGAACGGACTTGGCGGCGCGCCTAACCCCAGCCTGGGCACGTTCACCCAGGTCGCGCCGGACGGTCTGACTCCATTTGTCCCGGGTAATCCCAACATGACCGGTTGGGCGGAGGAAATATCGCTGGACGTCCTATGGGCGCACGCAATCGCGCCCGGAGCCAACATCACGCTGGTTCTGGCAAAATCGAATGATGATGCCGACATTCTCAGCGCCACCAAGTATGCGGTGGACAACAACCTCGGCGACATCATCTCCCAGAGCTTCGGCGAGAATGAGAGTTGCATGGATCCAAACCTTCTCGCGCAACAGCATCAGGTTTTTGCCGATGCCACGGCGAAGAACATCACCCTTTTCGCGTCAGCAGGTGATGACGGAGCGGCACAACTAACATGCGACGGCTCGGCCCTTGTGAAGGCGGTTTCCACGCCCGCCGCGGATCAACTGGTTACTGCCGTAGGCGGCACCGAGTTGCACGCGGCTCGCTACTGCCTTACAGCGCTTAACTGCGATCCGAGCCAGAATCCTCCTCCTGGAACCTATCAGGGCGAGGTTGTGTGGAACGAGGTCAGCACTGGGTTCGGGGCCACCGGCGGAGGATTCAGCCTAGTATTCGACGAACCGTCATACCAGCAAGGAACCATCCATGGCGGCAAGCAGCGGGGGGCACCCGATGTGTCGTACAGTGCTGCGGTCTTGCACGGAGTGCTCACATATCTCAACATCCCTGGCATTCCCCCTGGTATGTACCTCTTCGGAGGCACCAGCGCAGGTTCGCCGCAGTGGGCAGCCATCCTCGCGATTGCCGATCAACAGGCCGGCTACAACCTGGGCTTTATCAATAAGGCGCTCTACCATATTGGTCAAGCCAAGCAACACTACGCAGCATCGTTCTTCGACATCACGAGCGGCAACAACTCAATTGGATCAATTGTGGGATTCAATGCAGGCCCGGGTTGGGATGCCAGTACTGGACTGGGTTCCCCGATGACCGATGGGATTGTCGGTGAATTGATTCAGTCTGTATCCCCCGGTGATGGCACATCCGCAATTGCAGGGTCAAAGCCCCATCCGAATGGCAATCCGTCTGCTCCTGGACACCAGAAGCCGCACTGATCGATTGTAAGTATCGCACCACAACGCCGGGGCTTCGTGTTGTGAACCGACGGCTGCCCCGGAAGACACAAGCTGACCTGGATGCCCTGTTCTATCAAGAGTAGGGCGGGTTTTCTTGGAGTCACACAGCTTCGAGGTGGGTCGCCCACAAGCGGCCCACCTTTTTTTCCACACGCTGCAATAGCCTGCGTGATTCTCCAGCACCCGACGCAGCAAACCCGCCAGCAGGCTGCGGCAAAATCTCTGATTTGCTTGAACTCTGTCCTGCTTTGGTCGCCGAGTAAGAGGGGAAAGAGTTCGTTCGAGCTTAGTTCCGCTGTCTGCTGAAGCTTTTTGCATTCAGCAGACACACTTCGACCTTGGCTTCCGCCTGTATAGACAGGTTGCGCAGCACGCGAAGGTGAACGCCCAATCCACTTTAACAAGCGGCTGGAATCAGTGCGTAGACTTTACGCCGCCATTGGCTACCCCACCGCCTCAAATGTTCCACAAGTTCAAATCCGCGAAGCTGGGCATTGGGTCTCTTTGCGGTTCAACGTCATTGAAGGTGCCCTGTCCCTATCGAAAATCTCGAAACGTCTGAGCAATGGTGGTGAATATCTATGTACCGAACGCACGCCACTGGTTGTGGACATTTGAAGGCGCCATCGCTGCGCACGATCGCTATGTGGACAATAAATATGTTCTTCAGACAATGTTAAGAGGGACTCGCAACGGGTGCAATTAGTGCTGGTAACCCCTGGGCAAAACGCAATGGCCACGAGGTGAGGGTTCTGCTCTCTTCCAACTCGCTGCACTTCCACCTGAGGCCGTTCGTCCTGACGGGACTTAGGAGAGACAAGGTTACGGTGCGACTCTGGTCTCGCGTTGTTTTCAGGAGGTAACAATAGAGGCGTAAGGCGGCATCTCGACTTCCGGAGTAGGAGCAACCGGCAACGAGGCTATTTGTGACGTTGCCTAGCTCGCATTGATCCTCCGTCGCTCAAATCGGTCACACCCATTATCTGGAAGTCAACAACCGAAGACTTGTGAAATCGGCGCTCGTTGCCGGGAGCGACTCACGATCAGGAGTTGGTGTTTGAGGAGAAGGGACTCCGCGACGATGGAACGGACGCCGCCAGGACCGAGCAACCGAGACAGGGTGGCGATTAAGTGGATAAAGAGAACGGCCAGATTGCGCATCGAAAACGGTAGCAGGATGGGGAATCCTGAGGAATCGTAGGAAAATAACAATTCGCGGGAGACAGGTTGGATGAAGACGTTGGGGGCGGCGTCCGTTCGCTTGAGAAACAAGTGGCAACCGCCCCCAAAAGGGAGATTACCTCTTGCGACGGCGCAAGCCGAGCAAGCCGATCAGACCGGTGCCGAGCAGGGTCAACGTAGCGGGTTCTGGAGTAGGCGCCGCCAGAGAACCTAAGAGCCCACCCGTCTGACTAAGCGTCAGCCCGGATGTGAAATACAAAACACCCGGAGTACCCCCGTTGCCGCCGATCCCGAAATCCAGACTCCACAGGGCCGGCTCAGCAAAGGGGTTGCCATTGGCGAGATCGAGCGTTCCCACGAAGGCTCCCGTTGTAGGATTGAAGGCGTTGATCCAGCCGTTGCCGAAATTGCCGACAAGTAGGTCTCCGCCAAACTGGCCGAAGCTGGAGGGCGCCAGGGCGATGCCCCAAGGAACATTAAGCTGACCGTTCGAGATGAGCCGCTGCATGAAATTGCCGTTGGTGTCAAAGACGTCCACCACGCCGTTGCCGAGTCCTACCACGGGCAGCCCGTTGGAGCCGATGGGGGCGTATTCGGCGTACAACCTGCCGTTCACGAGTTGAATGTTGTAAGGACTATACCCTGCTGGCAGGTTGGGATCCGTAAAGGAGCCCGACAAGCTCACTTGGGTATAGGTACTGTTGAAGACGTCAATCTTGCCGTTCGCGAAGTCGGAGGCATAGAGGAAAGTACCGGATGAGTTTTGCGCTAGGCCTGTGAAAACGGCTCCCGGGACAGTGGCCTCGGTGACCGCATTCGTGAGTGTCGGCGTGCCGTTCCAACCTGCAATGGTGCCGCCCAAGGTCGCGAAGATGAAAGCCGCCGGCGACCCGTTCACGTTAAAGCCTGCAGTGTTTGCTACGATCCCAGTGGGATTGCCCCCGGGGATGCTGACGACGAGCGACTGAGGCGTGCCCGGTGGAGTCGAGTAGAGCGTCGACAGTCCTGTCCCCTGATCCGAGACCCAGAAAGGACTACCGCCATTACTCACGTTTCCCCATGGATTGACCAGATTAGGGTCCGTAAAACTGGCGGGTGTGGCGCTACTGTTGGAAACAATATTAGTTTGAGTGTAAAGAGTACCGGCCACTAGCTTGGGAGTTACTGCTAGAAGGAGAGTGAGCGCCGCAGCCACCATTAGGATGGTCCGCCGCATTGAGCCTATGAAATTCGCTGGCATGTATCCTCCGGGTTAGTCTAGTGAAGGTTGTCCAATGCTTATACGGCTCGCAGGAGAACGGCCACCAGCCTCACCCGGTGCCGATACCTATTCGAATCCAGAACATGGGATTTGCTCCTCCCTTGTCGTTGCGGTTAAACCACGCTCTCCGTGGCATTTTGGGATGCCGGGAGAGCAACTATCGCGGAGTTGCAAAAGCGACGCGGCTAGATCGTACCACTCTTTGAAGGACGCCAGTTCCACCGAAACCGATCCCTGCCCAATATTTGCAAAAAGTTGACAAACCGACCGCGCGCCGATTCTTCGCCGTCGCCTTTGCTTGTGTGGGTTGGACGAAGTTGCCACAGTATTTCAGCTGTTGCAGGCCGTAGCAGCGGCGGAAATTGATGAGCCGCCCTGTCTTTCTGGGAGAACTCGCCCCCACCGCCCAGGTCGTCCTGATGGATTGGCGCAGTTCGATCTGAAGGCACCGGGACTCGACGGGGAAGTAGTTCTCTTGGGCACCAGGAAGAAAGCCGACGGTGTGAGGACGGCGGGTGTCGCCTCCGCGGCAGTGTCCGGACCACTGCACGCCGGCAATTATGAAAATGAGGCTGGCGGAGTCGTTGGAATGGCGGGCGATGCAGAGACCGGGGGAGTCAACCATCTCCTCGATTCGGACTGCAGCCGTTTCCGTTTCGGCCACAACGCGACGCGAGTCGCCAGGATACAAAGGCGATGCTTCTGGGTGAGCTGGGCTTGTTGATCGAGACATGGACGGCTCGTCTGGTTAGTTTAATGTCAGCGCCCCTCAACTATATTGACAAGCCGGAAGCCAATTCGTTTACCTGAATCCGCTTCGGTTCCTGCCGCCAAACGCTAATTTTCTTACGAGATTTTGCCTCAGCCATCAGCTTGAATGTTGCCGTAGGGCGAAACGAAAACGGCACGGCCTTCTGTGCATAGGCTGCGCCAATGCTGTTTTGAGTTCGAGAGAATCTTATGCCGTTTTTGCGGTCAAGAACGAGGTTCCAGACGAGCTCCTGCCAGTTAGCTCGTCTTAGCGGTATGCGTTTCCTGAAGCCTGCCGGCTCGATCGGTGGAACTTAGGCCGCCTCACACCGGCGATTAGAAAACCACGCTGCCGTTTTTCAGCAAGCTGGATTTTCAGTCCGTCCCTCCGGTTCTGAGGATTAAGCCCATCTAGTCCGTTTTTGTTTGCGGATTCTGCCGCACTTTTCCGTGTTCTGCCGAGCTATCTTGTTGAAACTGGTTGAAATCAGAGTCCTCTTGGAGACTCTGGATCAGCATTATCGGGGTTCGAATCCCTGGGGACAGCTAAATTTCTAAGCAGCTCCTACTGCTAAAGTAATTAAAGGCGCTGGCGATGCGCCTTCCTTATACTCCATCGAGCACCTGTCAGCCATGTTCTATTCTACCGACGATCTACGAATCAAATGGACCAAGGTAGTTCTGCCGCCTGTCTTTCTGGAGGAAGACCTCCCCACCACGGAAGAGGCTTCAGCTACGGTCCACCAGGCTCGTGAACAGGTCGCTGCCATCTTGCGCGGCGACGACCATCGTCTCCTCGTCGTGGTGGGCCCCTGCTCGATTCATGATACGAAAGCCGCCCGCGAATACGCCCAGCTTCTGAAAGGCGCAATCGATGAGCACGCCAGGGAACTCCGGATCGTTATGCGGGTCTACTTCGAAAAGCCGCGCACAACCATCGGCTGGAAGGGCCTCATCAACGATCCCTACCTCGACCAGTCCTACAAGATTAACGACGGCCTTCGCCAGGCGCGGCATCTTCTGCTTGATCTCGCTCAGATGGGGGTTCCGGCGGGAACCGAGTTTCTGGACATGATCACTCCGCAATACGTTGCGGGGCTTGTGAGTTGGGGAGCGATTGGCGCGCGCACGACCGAGAGCCAGGTGCATCGCCAGCTCGTATCAGGTCTATCCTGCCCCGTCGGATTCAAGAATGCGACATCGGGCGATGTCCAGATCGCTATCGAAGCGGTTTTGTCAGCCGCGCATCCCCATACATTTCTGGGACACACCAAGCATGGGCAATCCGCGATTTTTGCCACCACCGGCAATCCCGATTGCCACGTCATTCTGCGTGGGGGGCGCAACAGCGTGAATTACACCGCCGACGCAGTTGCTGCCACGTGTGACAAGTTGGAAAAGGCAGGGCTCAAGTCGAGCGTTATGATCGACTGCAGCCATGCCAACAGTGGAAAAGATTACACTAGGCAGCCGGCAGTCTGCCGAAACGTGGCAACACAGATTGCCGACGGGGATGGACGAATCATGGGGCTCATGCTGGAGAGCAACCTCGTCGCCGGATCGCAAAAACTTGTCCCCGGCAAGACACCCGCCCACGGCCAGAGCATTACGGACGCGTGCATAAGTTGGGAAGAGACCTCCGTCCTGCTGAGTGAACTCGCGGCCGCGGTGCGGGCCGGCAGAAAGGCCGCCTGAAGCCGAGCCTTTCCGTTCAACGAGTAGTTGTTCTCCCCTGACTTCGCCTGATGGTATAGACTCTTGCGGCGAAGCCTGAAGGTACACAGTCAAGCCAACGAACCGCTATTCGCGGCCCTGAGGAGCGACAAACCCGGATGATAGTACTGGCTCTCGATGTAGGTGGTACCAACGTAAAACTGCTGGCCACGGGCCGGGAAGCGCGTCGCAAGTTTCCCTCTGGGTCCAAAATGACTGCCAAGCAAATGGTGGATGAGGCCCGCAAGGTCGCTGGCGACTGGCAATACGACGCCGTCTCCATCGGTTATCCGGGACCGGTCCTGGATGGCCGGATCCTTGCCGAGCCTCACAACTTGGGAAAGGGCTGGGTGGGCTTCAATTTCGAAAAAGCCTTTGGCCGTCCGGTCAGAATCATCAACGACGCCGCAATGCAGGCCCTGGGAAGTTACAAGGGTGGACGCATGTTATTCCTCGGCTTGGGAACAGGCCTTGGCTCAGCCATGATCATCAATGGAGCGCTCCTGCCGATGGAACTCGCCCACCTCCCTTATCGCAACGGAACCTATGAAGATTATGTCGGGCTCCGCGGCATGAAGAAGTACGGTAAGAAGGGGTGGCGCCGTTATGTCGCCGACGTAGTGGCGAAGTTGTCGGCCGCCCTCGAGCCGAGCGACATCGTTCTGGGTGGAGGCAACACCAAACTCCTGAAGGTTCTTCCGCCGAAGTGCAGGGCAGGCGACAACCGGAACGCGTTTCGAGGAGCATTTCGGCTCTGGGCGGATGCCGAGGAGGCACCCGCGGCGCCTGTGGAACAGGTATTTTCCAGCACGCCAAACCGTCCGGTATCGAAGAAGAAGCCTCAAAAGGCGGCGCAGGTGTAATGCACTCAGTCGGTCCGGAAATGCCTGATGCTTCGTTGCGGCCCCGGTGATCGCCACGCTGACGGTATGGCCGGTCGGGACAATCTCGCGGAATTTGTAGCAGAGATAGAAGCTGCCAGCAGCCACATCTACGGACTCGTACGGGAAACCCCTGTCGTCCGCATTCTGCACGATGCTCCTATTCCCGGGTCCGTTCGTGCCTACGCCAAGCTCGAACAGCTTCAGATGACCGGCTCTTTCAAACTTCGCGGAGCGACGAACAAGATTCTCAGTCTTTCGTCGGAAGAGGCTGCCGCAGGAGTCGTGACTTCCTCCACCGGCAACCACGCCCTAGGGGTAGCTGCTGCGTCTAAATATCGTGGCATCGATGCAGAGGTGTTCTTCTCGGCGCAGGTTTCTGAGGCCAAGCGGCAGAAGATCGAATCTTACGGCGCGCGCATCCGCAAGATCGGAAACAGTCCGCTGGAGGCGGAAACCGCCGCCCGTTCCGCCGCTGAGCAGTCGGGACGGACCTACGTTTCGCCGTACAACGACTGGCAGGTGGCCGCCGGGCAAGGAACCATCGCGGTCGAACTTCTGCGCCAGATGGAGAGCCTGGATGCTGTCTTCATCGCGACTGGCGGAGGTGGCCTGATCAGCGGCATCGGCGCTTATCTGAAAGCGCACTCGCCGCAGACGGAAGTCGTAGGCTGCTGGCCCCGAAATTCGCGGGTTCTGTACGAGTGTCTTCGTGCGGGGCAGATCATCGATTATCCGGAGACCTACACTTTGTCGGAGAGTACGGCAGGTGGTGTTGAACCCGGTTCGATTACTTTTGATCTGGCTCGTGCTGTTATCGATCACACGGTTCTGGTGTCAGAAGATGCCATCTTGGAGGCAATGTACTGGGCCGGCAAACAAGATTGGATTATCGAAGGCTCCGCTGGTGTCGCCTTGGCAGCGCTCTTTCAGGAGGGCCCCCGATATGCGGGGAAATCTGTGACGGTCGTTCTTTGTGGCGGCAACCTTTCACCGCAAGTCCGGGCCATCTGTGATTCCCACCAACGGCCATGAGGAGACATAAGCTTTGTTTAGCCGCGCCATCGTTCGCACGCCGGGAGAGAATTTTGCCGACGGTCTGACCGCCGCTGAACTTGGCAGCCCCGACTTCGCACTTGCATTGGCTCAACACCAGACATACTGCCGGGCGCTGGAATCGTGCGGACTCGAACTCACCGTCTTGCCGCCCGAGCTCCGGTATCCTGATTCGACATTCGTCGAAGATGCAGCTGTATTGACCGGCCAATCGGCAATACTCACCCGTCCTGGAGCCGTCTCGCGCCGTGGCGAAGTGGACGCGATCCGCCCAGCAATCCAGCAGTTCTACAGGATCATCCGTGAAATCCAGCCCCTTGGAACGCTTGATGGTGGAGACATCTGCGAGGCCGGCTCGCACTTTTTTATCGGAATCTCTCAGCGCACGAATGAAGAAGGTGCCCATCAGTTGCAAGAGCTTCTTACCGCTGACGGATTCAGCTCTTCTGTGGTTGATATTCGCGGTGTCGGCTCGATCCTGCATCTCAAGAGCGGTATCGCGGCTTTGGCGGATAAGCAACTGGTTGTGATGGAGGAGCTCGCAGAGAGACCGGAGTTCAAGAGCTACGATGTTCTCCGCGTACCCAGCACCGAGAGCTACGCCTGCAACAGCGTACTGGTGAACGATCGCGTGCTGGTTCCGGAAGGGTCCCTGGTTCTTCAGGGCGAGTTGGTGCGTCGTGGGTACCAGCCACTGCCGCTCGACATGTCGGAGTTCCGCAAGATGGACGGCGGACTGAGTTGCCTCTCCTTGCGCTTCTGATCGATTTCCGCGGCATCCCCGTTCCACCGCCTCACACCGTATAATCAAGACTTCTGCCTCCCATGAGTTATCAAGTCCTAGCCCGCAAATACCGGCCACAAAAGTTTTCCGAGGTCATCGGACAGCAGCACGTCACCCGCACTCTGCAGAACGCCATCGAGCAGCAGCGCATCGCGCACGGGTATATCTTCAGCGGTCATCGTGGTATCGGCAAAACGACTATTGCTCGCGTTCTGGCTATGGCGCTGAATTGCCGCTCGACAGATCATCCAGTGGCCGAGCCTTGCGGCGTTTGCGACTCCTGCCTTGAGATTCGCGCCGGCAACTCGGTTGACGTGATCGAAATTGACGCTGCCACCAATCGCGGCATCGACGAAATCCGTGAGCTTCGCGATGCTGCACGGTACCGTCCGGCGCGCGATCGCTACAAGATCTGGATTCTCGACGAAGCGCACCAGATTACCGACGCCGCCTTCAACGCGCTGCTGAAGACGCTAGAGGAGCCACCGTCGCACGTCATCTTCATGATGGCGACCACCCAGCCCGAAGACATACCGCAGACGATCCGCTCTCGCTGCCAGCACTTCAGCTTTCACGCCGTCAGCTTCGACGACATCGTCGGCCAGCTTCGTGACATCGCCCGGCAGGAGGGCATTCAGGCTGACGACAACGCGCTGGCTATGCTTGCCGAGGCCGGCGACGGCTCCATGCGCGACGCTCTCAGCATCATGGACCAGGCGATCGCCAGTTGCGGCGATAGCCTCAACGCTGACGTGGTGCGCGGTTTGGTTGGCACCGTTGGGTCCGACATTCTCAAAGACGTGATGGATGCTGTCGCGCGCAACTCCAGCGAAGATGTGCTACGCACAGTCGATCGCTTGCTAGTGGAAGGCCAGAGCGCACAGCATTTTGCACGACAGATGGTGCGTTTCCTCCGCAACACGTTAGTGGCCAAGGTAGACGGAGGCGATTCGCCCTTGCTGCAAATTTCTTCCGACGAACGTGCGCGCGTAACCAGTGTCGCCGACCGCTTCAGTGAAGAAGACCTCACCCGCTTTCTGCAGATCATGCTGCGTACCCATTCCGATCTCGGTTACAAGCAGGAGCAGCGCTTTCACCTTGAACTAGGTCTGTTGAAGCTCGTCCACGCGCAACGCCTGCTTCCTCTGGAGCAGTTATTGAGCGGCGAAGCGGCCAAGCCCCCGCTACCTTCTCCCCGAGGCAGCATACCCACAGGTGCTTCTGCTGCCCCGACCCGGGCCGTAGTTCGACCAGCGTCTTCAAACTCTCACACCACTTCGTCGCGCACCTCAGCGGCTTCGCCTTTCAAGGGCCCGTCGCCGTTTGAAGCTGACCGTAATCGCAAAAACGAACCTAAAGCAGAAGTGCCCGCAGGCGATTCTTCATCGCTCAGTCGGACCGATGATTCCATCACTGAGTTGCAGAGCTCACCTGTTGCCACTGCGGTGGCAGTTGCGGAAGAGCAGTCGCCCGATGCTGAAGGCGATATCAACCCGCAGGCACTGCGTGATGCGGTACTCGCTGCTCTCGAGTATGCCGGACAGCAAATGCTGGCGCACAGTCTCGAATCCGGCGAATGGACGGTCCGCGCCCACGAAGTCTCGGTGAAGGTAGCGATGTCGCAAGTGATGGTGGATGTGGCCCTGGGTGAAGGTCCCCGACGCCTTATCGGCAACGCGCTCGCAAAGGCCTCCGGCAAGCCCATGAAGTTCAAGATGGTCAGCGGAGGAGCGCAGTTCACACCGAAACCGGCTCCGCCGTCTGCCCGTCCTGCAAATGGCGCAGGGGCGCGCAGCCGGGCGATGTCCGACCCTGTTGTTCAGCGCATGCAGGAAAAGTTCGGCGCTGAGATTCGCTCCGTCATCGATCACAAGGAGCGCGGCTAACGATTCGGAGCCTTATGAGCGGATTTAATTTGCAGGAAATGCTGGCGCAAGCCCGGCAGCAGGCCGAAAAGCTGCAAGAGAAAATGCAGCAAACCGTCATCGAAGCTTCCTCGGGCGGTGGGAGCGTCACCGTCAAGATGAACGGCCAAAAGCAACTACTACGCGTGGTCATTGAGCCGGATGTAGTTAGGTCCGGCGACATCGAGATGCTCCAGGACCTGGTCATGGCTGCTGTCAATGCCGCATCACAGAAGGTCGATGACGCCATGAAGTCCAGCCTTGGGGGCATGTTGGGCGGCCTGGGCCTACCCGGAATGTAGTGGACGATAACTCCCACGCTTCCTGCGAGCGTTAAACGAGGTCAGACTTGTCACGATTTGCCGAGCCGATGGCTCGCCTGATTGAAGAACTGAAGAAGCTTCCCGGAGTCGGCGGCAAAACCGCGCAACGATTCGCGTTTTACATTCTGCGCTCCAGCGACGAGGATGCCGATCAGCTCGCGGACGCCATCCGCCAGTTGAAGGCCAACCTGCATCTTTGCTCCATCTGTAACAACATTACCGACGTCGACCCCTGCGTTTATTGCGCTAATCCGACGCGAAACCAGCGTCTCGTGTGCGTGGTCGAGGAGCCCACCAACATCGCCGCCATCGAGAAGACCGCCCACTACAACGGTGTCTATCACGTGCTGCACGGTACGCTTTCGCCTCTTCATGGCGTCGGGCCAGAACAGTTGCGCATCTCCAGCCTCGAGCGTCGCGTTGCCGCGGGCAGTATCGATGAGCTTATTCTGGCCACCAATCCCACCGTCGAGGGCGAGGCCACAGCGACGTATATTTCTCGCCTGGTCAAACCGGCCGGAATCAAGGTCACTCGCATCGCCACCGGTGTTCCGGCGGGCAGCGACATTGAGTACGTCGATGAAGTCACCATGCAGAAATCCCTCGAAGGCCGCCGAGAGCTGTAGGGCTCGCCGGTCTATTTCCTTGCACCTCTAGCCACGTTCGCAAAATACCCATTGATTGCTGCCGCCCACTTCGGCCCGCTTTCGGCATCTGCTTGAGCGAATCGCGCGACCTCCTCATTGGCCTCGGGCTTGAGCGCGGTGCGTTCGTACACTACGTCTACCCGCGTTTCCGCGGCGCCCTGCTTCGCTACGTGAACATCGATCAGCGCGACCATCATGTCCGCCACAAAATACACGTAATGAGCGTGACCCTTTTCCGGATCGAGCGCGGTGTTCGTCCATATTCGTGCCCGGCCCGCCTGGACGGTGGTGAACACCATTCCGGGCTCATCATGCGCGGGCAAGGGATGGAGAAATTGCGGCTCGAACCCTGCCGCCCACTTGCGTTCTTCGTGCGCCCCAAAGAGCGGAAACGTATCTTCGTATGGGGCATTGCACCACGAAGCTGAATTCGGCATGGGTGTGTGCTGGCGCTGGACGAACATCGTCCTCCGCCTCCATGCCCGTCACCCCGATCACTGCGCCAAACAGCACGAGTCCGCCAATCATCGACAACTCGTCATTTCCGCTTCTCCTTCAACTGATGGCTGTCCGCCGCCTTCAGCGTTAGTCCATAAATACTGCGGAGCTTCTCGATTTCCTTGAGGGTGTCGGGCGAGAAAGGGCGTCTTGCCCTCAAAGGCGTGCAGCACGATGCCTTCCAGCAGATCGCCCAGGGTCATGTCTTTCAGTTCGGCCAGCCCTTTCAGGATCTTCAGAAGGCGCTTTTCCATGCGGACGCCGGTTTGCACGCGCTCGACCACGATCGGGTCTTCGGGTTGCTCTTTCATGGTACCAATGTACTATATGTACCAAGATAATGTCAACCGCCCGAAGGGACTTGTGCGTTCGCTCACAACCGGACCGTGATTGGCGTCACCGCCGGGCTGGTCATCCAATTTGTACATTGAGATTGGCAACGATCGCCAGACTGCCGCCGCCGAAGGTGGCAGGCACAGATCGAGGAGAAGAGTAATCATGGCGTACACAATCACTGACACCTGCACCAAAGACGAACTCTGCGTTGGAGCTTGTCCGACCGACTGCATCCACCCTGAGAAGGACGAGGAGCAGTTCGAGGCGGCTCCCCAGCTTTACGTCGATCCCAACGGATGCATCGACTGCGGCGCCTGCGTGCCGGTTTGCCCGACCAACTCGATCTTTCCTAACGATGAAATTCCGGCCGAGAAGGCTGAATTCGTCGAGAAAAACGCTGCCTACTACGCATAGGCGGGCCGCCGCGGTGCCCGCACCCCGGCGGGCGCCGCAATCGAGTCCCCAGGATCACACGGCCCAGTCGCGCGCTATGCCGTCTTTTCTGTTTTCTGCCTGCTGCTTGACTCCCACGTATTTCCGATTAAGACTATCCAGGCCCGTTCGACGGATAATCTTCAACGCAACCACAGGAGTCATCATGAACGCTCGCAGCGTACGCCCCGCCGCCCTACTCACCTTTCTCTTGCTTGTCGCGGTCGCATCCCAGGCACAATGGGTCATGGTCGCCCGTGCGGTTTCGGGGCGCATTCAGACGATGTCGCAGAAAAGTGCTGACGGCAAAGGCGGTTACGACGTTGCCACCGTGGTTATTGAAGCTCCCGCGCAGAAGGTTTACGAAACCGCGATGCAGCGTCTGCAGGCCCACGCGTCCCAGCTGACGATTGTGAAGGAGGACGATAAGAAGCACATTCTTGCCTTCACTAACGGCATGCAAACCGCCAGTCTCCAGGCCACCGCATTGGGCGACAAGCTAACCCAGCTTGTAGTCGCCTCCACCCTCGACCCCGCCGAACCGAGCGCCACGTCGCTGGTGGTTAAAAGCATCCAGAACGTCTGCACGGAACTGAAGGTGCAATGCACGCTCGAGAGCGATTAGGCGTCATTGTGTGCAACCGTTTGCGGTTCGTGCGAAAAATTGCGTTTCATGCGCTTATTTCGAATCAATGGGCTATACGAAAATTTCCGCTAACCGATTGAATCGTAAATAGTTATATGTCTCCATGTCATACCGTTGGAGTTAGCGGCGTCTCTTTCGCCGTCTTCGAATCAGGTTTTCAAGGATCGATCCATACCGGCGCCTAGGCGCGTCGGGGCATAGATCCCACGCCTCACGATGCCTTGATCGCACGACGCAGTGCCGCAGCGACAGGACGCACAACACCGGGCCCAGTGATAAGGGAACTCGACGGTTCCGAACACCGAAAAACCAGATCTCGCGGGCTAAGCCCGCTCGGGATGACAAATCAAGAAGGGGCACGGGGATCTAGCGGACCCCCGTCGCCACTACCACCACGTCTCTCCTTGCACGCCGAAGTTCCATCCCGAGGTTTTGTTCAGGTAAGCGGGACCGCCCACGAAGCCCTTCAACCCTTCCGACCAGTTGGCATAAGTTACGAACGCACGTAGCACCGGACGGCTGAAGAACTTTCGTCCTGACCCGATCTGCGGAGCAAGCGTGAACTTGCGCAGCCATCCGTCATACAGTCCCGCACCGCTGGAGGTGTGATCGAACCCCGCCTCGAAGGCCAGCGAAACGTGATCGGTAAAGAAGAACACCGGCCGCGCTCCGGCCGAAAACCACTGGTTCTTGCCATTAGCCGGATTGCCATCGGTCTGCACCTGGTAGATCACCAACGGCTGAATGGCGAACTTGTCATTGGGCTGAATCACGGCGCTGTCGGTGAACCGGAAGGTGTGCGCATTGGGCAAAAATACCGTAGGCTCGTCGATTGCCGTGGAGAAGTTCGCTGAATTTCCTACGCCATATTGCAGAGAGATCCGGTTATACCCGCCCAACCATTCCTCGCGCGTGTGTCCAATCCCGACCGCCCAGCCTGCGGTTGAGGGCACAGTCTGTTCGTTCGGCAGCGTGCCGCCCTTGGAGAATGAGTAGTCGTACCAGAAACCCAACTTTCCGGCCGGCGTTTTCACATCGTAGAGACGCACGTCCAGATTGCTTTTCGCATACGTTCCGTTATTCGTGATGAGGTCGTCTTTCGCGCCTCCCAGGTAGGCGACCGACAGCTGTCCGATGCCGACGTTCAGGTTCTCAACTCCGCCGCCGTATCCGCTCATGTCGAGGAAGAAGAAGTCGTTGATATCAATATTCAGACGCCGGTAATAGCGCTCACCCGCCCAGAATTCAGCCGAGGGGTTCGACTGAAGCACATTTCCCACCTGAACGAACGCCTCGCGCAAATGGAACTGGTCATTGCTGGCGAAGTTTGACGACTGGGTGGTGTTGGCCTCGATCAGCACTTCGGTTTTCATCCACGCCTTCTCGGGATCGTGCTGGGGATTGATCCAGTTGTTGACGAAGATCAGTTCGCCATAGGTTTCGGCTTCATTGCCCAAACGGTATTTGGCACGCCGATCCGGGAGCCTGAAACGCGATCATCTGTCCACCCTCGCCGTTCAGCCCTTGTCCGGACCGCAGATAGCCATGAAATTCGAACTGCTTGGCCTGTTGCTGCAACTCACGGACGACCTTCTCCGAATCCTGAACCTCGTCGTATTGAGGTGTGTTGGCAAGTTCGGTCTGTTCGATCTCTGTCTTTTGGGAGCGGCTGAGTTTGGGTTCTTCGTGCGCCGACACCTGCTTGGCCACTTCAGCCTGCAGGTCGGTCACCGAGACAGTGTTTTCCTGGGTCGCATGCACCATTGCCCGGTTGTTCTGCTCCAGCGAGGCGATACGTCCTTCGAGAGCTGATATCTGCTGCTCATATTGCTGCTTCATCTGTTGGATCTGCTGCTGCAAATCCGCCGTTGTTTGTGCTGCAGCGCTCACGCTTCCCAGGCCCAAAGTGAGGCTGAGAGACAGAAGACTCAGCGTGCGCTTGACTCGACAGAAGGTCCTCGTCGCTGGGATTTGGCAAGACTGCAGACTGTTTGTTGGGTTCATGGTGCAGGCTCCTCAAGTGTTTGAAAACGAACTGCAAGGAAGAACGTCGACAATTCCAAGGCAGCCGTACCGGGACGGCGGACAAAGCCGCACTCTGCTTGCCTGACGCCCGCCCATCGCGATGATGGCCGCTGTTTGTGGAATTTTCTATGCGCGGATTATTGCACTGCCGGGAAGGGGGAGCTACTGCAAAGCGGGTTGTGCGGCGGTCGGGAGAGGTTTCAATCGCCGGATTCTCATTGGGAAGGGCACCAGCTATAATCCGGCGTCATGCATTTTTACACGCGCAGTTCCTGGCTTCACTCTCCCTCTCTGTTCGCCCGCGGTCTTCTGCTTGTGCTGTGCCTGTCCGTTCTGCCGGTATCGGCATTTACGCAGGTCGCCACGCAGGAGCCCGGTGCGGGTCCGCAACCCGCGCCTGCACCGTCGCAGGAAAATATCCTGCTCTACATCAAGAACGCCTGGAACACACTCGGCCGTTCGATGAATGAGTGTTCGTCGATCTCCGATCCTAAGTTTGGAGCGGGTGCGACCTCGGTCATTTATCTGCCGTATGGCGTGACGCCGCCGCCTGCGGTTGCGGCTCTCAGCAAGTGCGGCGTGAAGGTCGAGAACCTTCCGAAGAAGATCACCGGCCTCGGCACCATACCGGTTGACCAGTTGAACGCGCACGGCCTGCTCTATCTGCCCAACAAGTACGTCGTCCCGGGCGGCCGCTTCAACGAGATGTACGGATGGGACAGCTATTTCATCATCGTTGGCCTGCTGGAAGACGGCGAGCGCGACTATTCCCGCGGCATCATCGAGAACTTCTTCTACGAGATCGAGAACTACGGTGCGATGCTCAACGCCAATCGCGCGTACTACCTCACCCGCTCGCAGCCGCCGTTTCTGACGTCGATGATCATGGCGCAATACGACGCCGACAAGAAAGCCGGGCAAGGAGGACAAGAAGTGGCTCGCGAAGGCCTACGAATATGCCGTGCGCGACCACGACCTGTGGACCAAGCCTCCTAAGCTTGCGGGCGACACTGGACTTGCGCGCTACTTCGACGTTGGGCGAAGGCCCGGTGCCCGACATCGCCGACCATCCTGAGTACTACGCCGCCATCGCCGACTGGCTGCTCAAGCATCCCGAGGCGGAAGCGAAGTACGGCTACATTGCGCCCACACTGGAGAAGGGAATCGGCCCCGAGTTGCAGGTCCCGCTCTGCGACAACAAGGCCTGCCCCGACGCCCATCCCGTGAAACTCACCGCCGACTTCTACCAGGGCGACCGCGCTATGCGCGAGTCGGGCTATCGATCCGTCGTTCCGCTGGGGACCGTTCGACGGTTCGACACATCACTACGCGCCCGTCTGTCTCAACAGCCTGCTCTACAAGGCAGAGATGGATCTCGCGGAGATGGCCACAATTCTCGGGCTACTCGGGCGGAGTCAAGAAGTGGCGCGATGCGGCTGAGGCGCGCAAAAAACTCATCAACAAGTACTGTGGAATGCCGACAAGGGAATGTTCTTCGATTGGGACTTCACCACCGGGCAAGCAATCCACCTACAACTACGTGACCACGTTCTTTCCGCTATGGGTCGGCCTTGCGACGCCCGAGCAGGCCAAGGCTGTGATGAAGAACGTCGGCGATCTTCGAGCACGAGGGCGGACTGGCCATGAGCGACCAGCAAACCGGAGTGCAGTGGGACCTGCCCTACGGATGGGCGCCCAACCATCTCATCGCAGTCGAAGGCATGCGTCGTGCCGGCTTCAACACCGACGCCGACCGTGTGTCGGATAAATTCCTTGGGACGATTGCAGACGAACTACAAACGCACCGGAACGATCCGCGAGAAGTACAACGTGGTGACCGGAAGCGACGAAGCTCCGGTGCTTGCGGGCTATCACGAGAACCTGATCGGCTTCGGCTGGACCAACGGTACGTTTCTGGTGCTGCTGCATGAGCTCCCGCCTGCCGAGCAGAAGATGGTGCTGCAGGGAACGGGTAAACCGAACTGATTCGGAGGGCCGAGACTCCAATTTTGGTAATTCAAGAGGGAACATACGGTCGCATGGCGGGCACCGGCAGGCGCGTCCATTTCATCTCTCCATTCGTCGCGCCGCCCGAATCAGGCCAACACCTAGACTCAGCACCGCGCCCGCGAGGAACACTGCACCAACGTAGGCGAGGTTGATCAGCACATTCGGTTCTTTTGCAGATGGTGACACCACGGAAAGGAAGAAGGCGGCAGGAATCAGGATCGCCGCAATCGGTGCGCCCACCCGCGCGAGCCACTTCCAGAAGGGCGACAGCAGCGCTTCATCAACGTAGCGAAGCATGACCAGTGACAACACGAGATAGACGCCGGCATGCGCGTGCCCGGCGCGCCACATATCGTGCCGCAAAGGGTTGTCGGCATACCCAGGCGCTTGGGTTACCAGCATCATGAGAAGGGTCAACCCGCCATACATCACGGTAGGAATGACAACCAGAAGGATGCCCGCCAGCATCCGCGATTCTCGCGTCATGTTCTCCTCCATCGCAGACTCAAGCACCTTCAAGGATACGCACCGGCTTCAGCCAGGGCGAACACGCTCGCTGGATACGTATTGACAGCATGAGTTCCGCAAGGTCGCGTTCCATTAAACCAACTCGCCCCGTCACGTCGGCGAGCATTGCCATCCGATCAGATAGATCGTCGATTCGAGAGCTTTGTCTTATCGTCCAGGCTGGAGGTGAGTCGTGAGATCTGCTGACCGGTTTTGTCCACGCCAGGCGGTCCCAGCCGGCCCGCCTGCCTCCATTCCGCCATGATCTGTTCAACTCGTGACCCGCTAGCCGGGCTTTCGGTGGGCAGTACGCTTTGCAGGTATTTCATCACGTCCTGCGGATAGTAACTGTTCAATGCTGGTTCTTGCCAGGGAGCGGCGCGGGCATGTTTGGAATTCTGCCTACGCTGCCCTGAGGGCGCGCTGCAGGCGCATGCCCACGATCGAGAGCAACGTAGATGCAACTCCGGAACCGACTCCAATTCCGTTGCCAATGTTCGCTGTGGAATTGCCGAACTGCAAGGAGTTCACTGCGATACCCAGTCCCGTGCCGGTGATTCAAGTTCGCGACATGAGATAGCCACGCAGGACCGGCCGGATTACGCCACCGCGACCTTCGGCAGCTGGCGACTTGCAGGCCGCGTGACGTAGGAAACCGCGAGCAGTGCCAACAAAATGAGCGGCATGAATGCTTGGCCCCCGTCTTTTGCCAGATAGTGTGCGAAAAACGCCGCGATCCATGCAAAGGTGAATCCCGCATACGCCCATTCTTTCAGTCTGGGCCAGCTCGGAATGACAAGCGCGATCGCACCGAGCAACTTGGCGACCCCCAGAAGTACGCGCAGTTGCTGCGGGTATCCTACGTGAGTAAATCCTTGTACCGCCGACGGGCTGCCCGTCAGGTAAAAATAGGTTGACAACAGCGCCATCGCTGCGACCAGTCCAGTGCTCGCCCAATAGACAATTGTTCGTGCCATGCAGTCCCGTTCTCCCTCGTCACGGAATCAAGACCGTTTCTTGTGATGCAAGGCGCCGCATTCGTGATTCAGCCTCGGCAACCCGGGATCCAAAATGAGAACAGGTGGCGCGATGGCCACCCGTGTGCTCAAGAAGTGAGTCTGTCTTTTCCTCGAATCGGCGGCGGTTACTCGCGGCTATAGTTCGAGTCCATGATTCGCTGGTCGGCTCCGTCATACACGCAGCGGTAGCTGAACTTGCCGTAGCTCCCATTTTCTGCCTGGTACTGCCCTTCACCCCGCACTGCGGTCGTCCCGTCAGACTGTTGTGATTCGGTGGTCGTATTCGGCAAGGGACGCAGGTTCGTCACATTCTGATGGTCCTGCTGAATGCGGGAAGCGACCGTGTTCATGCAGGCCTGGGCTGCGGCTGAACCGAAGTTTCCTCCGCCCCAGCCTGAATCGTGGCGATCATAAGCTCGGCCGCCAGACCATCCGGCGCCATAGTTGTCGCCGCCCTTCCATGTAATGTCGCCGGTGTAGCCTTCGTTGTTGTTACGGGTTCCGTTGTCGATGCGAATCACAGCGACGCCATTGTTTCCGTTAGGAGCCTGGACGAGGCTCTGTTGTCCGTGGCCGTCAACTCCGGAGAATTTAAAATCTTTGGGATTTAGAGCCAGCGGCTGGTTGCACACCAGGCGGCGCCAAGTCGCGGGAGAGCCGCTCAGAGTGCGGAGTCTGCCTTCCCCGCCGCGTATCTCGACTTCGGCGACGCCGTTCACCGCCACCTCGAACGTACACTTTCCGCTGCCGCCTCCTCCTGTGATGTTGGCCCGGATGTTCTCCGACCGCCGCGCCGAGTCGTTGTTCCAATCGTCATTGCCCGACCAGTTTCCGCGGTCTTGTGCCAGCAAAGGGAGTTGAACGACGGCTGATAATACGAGCGCAATAAACCCAATCCAATATCGTTTTGAGCTCACTTGCTCCTCCCGACGACGAATCGTCACGTTGCGACCGAGACCGGGTTCGTCGTTCAGCGAACCCGCCGCTGTGTCGCTCTTGGGAGTGTAGGCAAGAAGCCCAGCAGATAGTCTCCAGCCTCTGCTGCAAATCCTGGAAATATCTACCGTATGCGAACTCGGGGCAGGGGTGTGAAGCAGCTTAAGCAAGCTTACGTACTTTTGGGTGCCGAATTAAGGGTTTCACCTGATTCTGATCAGTCCTAGGGGAAGGTAATTTCATGTTCAAGACGAAGTGGCGCAAAGGGAACCTGGAAGAAACGATCTACTCGCCAATCAATCGCAATTTGAGGGATTGGCGGAAAGAGAGTTTCCAAGGGTTCCCTAAAATATTGGACATGGGGAAGCCGATTCAGAACGGGGGAAAGCCGATTCAGAACGGTATGTCCTCGTCGGTGATCTCGCTGCCGCTCTGGGCGTGGGCTTCCTCGTGCTCAGGCGCGCGCTGATCGAAGTTGTTGGCGCCTTTCGCGCCTCCACGGCCGCCGCTGTAGCCGCCTCCACCTTCGCCACCCTCGCGCTGCCCTCCGCCGATCAATACCAGGTCGTTCACGATGATCTCGGTCTTGTATTTTTTTTGGCCGGTTTCCTTGTCGTCCCATGACGACGACTGCAGCCTGCCCTCGACGTAAACCGTGCGGCCTTTCTTCAGATACTCGCCGACGATTTCCGCCGTGCGCTGGAATGCGACCAGGTTGTGCCACTCGGTCTTGTCCTGCCAGTTGCCTTCCTTGTCCTTGAAGCGCTCGTTGGTGGCCAGCGTGAAGCGCGCGATCGCCATGCCGCTAGGGGTGTATTTCACTTCAGGGTCCTTGCCGAGGTTGCCAAGAAGGATGACTTTGTTGACGCTCTTTGCCATAAGAATGACTCCTATCTCTCGCGGGGGAATGTGCTGAGAACTGCAAAGAATATCAGAAATCGCCATAAGGCTACTTCACGAAAATCTTGTACAACATTAGGAAAATAACCACGCCCGTGACCGAGACATACATCCAAATCGGGAACGTGTAACGCGCAATCGCCCGGTGCCGTCCGAAATTGCCTTTGAGCCCCCGGTAAAGCGTGACCAGAACGAACGGTACCACCACCACCGCCAGAAACGTGTGCGAGATGAGGATGGAGAAATACACAGGCCGCCACACGCCCTCGCCCCGAAAGTGAGTGACGCCCGCGCGCAGAACCAGGTGGTAGTAGAGGTACGAGATCAAGAACAGCGCCGACGTAACAACGGCTGCGATCATCATGCGCTTGTGCGCTTCGCGGCGGCCGTTTCTGATGAAGTAGTAGCCCGTACCGATGAGCACGGCGCTAGAGCCGTTGAGAAACGCATTCAGGGCAGGGAAGAATGTCGGGCTGATTTGCATTACCTATAATTTCGCCGGATGTATGCGAAGGCTGCCAAACGCAATTGCGACACTGACGCAGTTTGCGCCAAAAGAATCCCTAGGCCTGGCCTGCAAAGGGCCACTTTGAATCCTCCACTGACCACCCAGGCCTCAATTGCGGTAGTTGCGCGTGCCGTCGTCAGCAGTGTCGCGGTCCATGTGATGGGGTTTGGACGTCCCAAGGCCAAGACTCTATTGACTACCAGGCCCGGAAGAAGCTCCCAGGCGAATCCCAGCGCTGGTATCAGCACCACTCCGGCGGTCGACACTGCATTCATCACTACCTCGATAACGGCAGACCGTTTCCACGACAAGCCAAAAACGCCGAAACGCAAAGCGGCCGTTCGACGATCAGTTCCGCGGTGACAGGTATAACGCTCAGGAGCCGTTGTTCCAGCACCAGCGCGGGCCAAGCCACATCGGCATACGTCGGAGCAAAGGGAAAAATGCTGCAAAACGGTCATTACGCCGCCGGCTTGGTCGAGCGACGATTGGCCACCAGGAAGCAAAAGCCGAACATCACCAGCGTAAAGACGCCCAGTACTGCCAAGTTGGTGCCCAGCGGCAGGTTGCTGGCCACCGCTCCGGGATACAGCAGCATGCGCAGCGCGTCGGTGCCGTAGGTCAGCGGGTTGATGCGCATCAGGATGCGAATCCACATCGATGCGCCTGACAACGGGAACAGCGATCCCGACAGTAGCCACAGCGGAATCAGAAACAGGTTGATGACGGCGTGGAAGCCGCCTGTGGAGTCCATCGGCCACGCGATGATGAAGCCCAGCGCGGTCAGCGAAAATGCCACCAGGAAGATCACCACGCACGGTCAGCGCAAAGCTCAGCAAGCGTGAAATGAATTCCCAGGGCCGGTGCGAACACCAGAAAGATGAGTCCCTGCAACGTCGCCAGTGTTGCTCCGCCCAGCACCTTGCCCAGCACGATCACCGAGCGGCTCACCGGCGCCACCAGCACCGAAAGCAGGAAGCCTTCCTTGCGGTCTTCGATCACCGACATCATGGTGAAGATGGCGGTGAACAGCACGATCATGATCAGCGCGCCGGGGAAGAAGTAGTCGAGATAATGCTGTCCTCCTGCGCCGCTCGAACGGAATGATGTGCCGAAGCCCGAGCCGATCACCAGCCAGAAGAGCAGGGGCGAAGCGATGACGCCGACCACGCGGCTGCGTTGCCGGTAGAAGCGGACGATCTCGCGCCACCACAGTGAAATCGATGGCAGCACGATGCCGACTGCGCGCCGGAGCGTGTAGGCACGGTTGCGGGTAATGTTGCAGTTCGAGTTGCCATTACTTCTTCCGCCTCTTCCTGCTCGGTCCAGAAGCGGTGACCGGTGCGCCGGATGAACACGTCTTCCAGGCTCGGCTTGTGTACCGACACGCCTTCGATTTCGCCGGGGAAGGCTTCGACCACATCGGTGACGAAGCGGTGCCCGTTCTCGATCTCCAGGCGCACGCGATTGTCGAGCACCGCCGCCTGCAAGCCGAATCGCTGCTCAATATGTTGCGCGAGGGCATCCGGCTCATCGGTGTCGAGCAGAATCACATCGCCGCCAATCTCGCTCTTCAGCTCCGAAGGAGTGCCCAGTGCAACGACATTGCCTTCCGCATAAATCGCCAGTCGGTCGCAACGCTCGGCCTCTTCCATCAGGTGCGTAGTGACCAGCACCGAAACATGCTCCTCATCGCGCAAAATCTGGAGATACTGCCACAGATCGCGCCGCGCGCCGGGATCGAGTCCGGTTGTAGGTTCGTCCAGCAACAGCACCGACGGATGATGCAACAGTCCCTTTGCCAGTTCGAGCCGACGCTTCATGCCTCCGGAAAACGTCTCGGCCTTTTCCTTCGCGCGATCCGCCAAGCCAACGCGTCCCAGCATCTCTGCCACGCGCGACTTCAGTGCCGCGCCGTGCAGTCCATAAACGTGGCCAATCAGCCTCAGGTTCTCCTCGGCCGACAGCTTCACGTCGATGCTCTGTTCCTGGAAAACCACGCCGATCTGGCCTCGAACCACTGCCCGGCTCCTTCGCGACGTCGTGGCCCATGATGAGCGCACGGCCGCCGGTCGGAACCATCAATGTCGAAAGAATGCGGAACGTCGTGGTCTTGCCGCTGCCATTGGGCCCGAGCAACCCGAAGATCTCCGCCGGACGCACATCGAACGACACGCCGGCCAGAGCGGTGCGATCGCCGTACTGGTGGCGAAGGTCTTGCAGTTGAATGACAGGCACAACCGCCGACCGGCCGGTTGTCCGTACGAACGGTTCTCGAGCTCTGGGACTGCGGTTCTTGAATTCACGATGCTTCTATTCTATGCGCCGCGCGATTGAACATCATCAGCGCAAACAGCAGTGGCAGGTAAATTACCGAGGCTTGCAACAATTGCGTGCGCGCAATTTCGAACTTGCAGCCGCCGGCGTCAGCTTCATGGTCCACATGCGCACGCTGAACCACAACAGTCCGCAGCCCAGCAGCAGTGCGCCCGCGAAGTACGTCCATCCGGTCATGCCCATGAGCGTGGGAGCCAGGGTTACCGGCACCAGCGCGACTGAGTAGAGCAGGATCGCCCGAATCGTCGAGCGCCCATCGCTCTCCACCACTGGAAGCATGCGCACACCGGCGTTCTCGTAGTCTTCGCGGTAGAGCCATGCGATGGAGTGGAAATGCGGAAACTGCCAGAAGAACATGATGGCGAACAGCACAATGGCCTCCGGATCGATCCGCCCACGCACCGCTACCCATCCCAGCAGCGGAGGCATCGCCCCGGGAAACGCGCCTAGGAACGTGCAGATAGGATGCACCTGCTTCATCGGCGTATAAACCAGCAGGTAGCTCGCCGAGGTCAGTACCGTCAGCAGCGCCGTCTGCCAGTTAGTGGTTAGCCACAGATAGACGATTCCGCCGATGGTCATGCCGAACGCGACCAGCGACGCATGCACGACGCTCATCGTCCCTGGTTACCAGCGGACGCATCGACGTGCGTCGCATGCGCGCGTCCAGGTCGCGCTCCATCACTTCATTGATGGCTGCCGTGCCGCCGCTCACCAGTCCGATACCCAGAAGCGCGTGGAACGTGGTCCAGGACAGTGCAGGAAGGCCCGACTTCAGCGCTGCCAAATAGGCGCCGCACCACGCCGTCAGCATGATCAGCGTCGTCACCCGGGCCTTGACCAGCACGGAATATTCACGAGCCATGGCGGCGAGTCCAATTCGGGGTACCGCGAACGGTTGCGTAGCGGTGCTCACGCCGTCACCGCCTTGTGCGACGAATGAGCCACGATCTCTGCGCGGCTCTGAGCACTAATCATTCTTCGAGTCTGGATTGCCAGGATAACGCTGGTCGCCAGCACCAGTGCTCCTCCGGCGACGTGCGAAACCGTACTGATCACCATCTCCGCCAGCGGTTGTACGGCATCTTTGTCCCACTGTAACCGCGTGAGGTACGCGAAGAATCCCAAGCCGAGTTGAACCAGCAACAATGCCAGCACCGTCTGCGCAGGTTTCCGCAATTCAGCCACTTTGCCGTACCGCGACAACACTGGCACCACCGTCCAGCACAGCATCGCGGTTACTACGCAAGCGCCAATCAGATGCGGCAGCAGTTTGATGCCGGAATGCCGAAACGCGGCGCCCAGAATCAACTGCACCCAAACCCATGCCGCTGTGATCGCGGTCAGCGTCGGAGTGCTCGGCGTCAACGCGCTTTCCGCGATGGGCTCCGACTCTTGCAGCCAGCCCCTGCTGGTGAACAGCGCCATCGCCGTGACCACACAGAAAATTGTTTGCGCCAGCGTGGCATGTGCCGTGGAAATCGCCCAGGGCAGGTAAAACAACACTGTCAGGCCGCCCAACACTCCTTGGCCGACCACCGCCGCCAGCGCGATCCATCCCAACACGCGCATCCACCTGCGCTTTTCCACGCGCTGGGTCCAGACCGCCATCACGATGATCAGCAGCCCGATGAACTCAGCGAACATGCGGTGGCCGTGCTCATACTTCACCCCGCCCACCATCGGAGGAATCTTGTACAAGGAACCGAAGGACGTCGGCCAGTCGGGTACCGACAGGCCGGCATCGTTGCTGGTCACCAGTGCACCCAGCACGATCAGGACCAACGTTGCTCCGGCAAGAAAAACTGCGAAGCGATGGTGGGCCTGATGGTACGGAATCGTCCCTGAACTCAGAACAAGCTCCTATTCGACGCTGTGGCTGGCAGGCCATCGTCGGTTGCTGCCAAGTTGACCGGGAACCGAAATTGGCTTCAGTACAACAACAAAAACGGCGATCCTCTTCAGAGCGCTCTTGTTCCCGCATTGTAGCAAACGGGCTGCGGGGTGGGGCATGCTCACTGGGGACCGTCGCGGGTCGGCGGTTGTTCAACCTCAAGTCCGCTCCGATGCGGTTCCGGTACCTATTCTTCAGCAGGTGGCGGCAGGCCTTCTGGGTTCTGAGTACGACCGCGCGAGGATGATACGGTTCCTCCAACCCCTGACCAGCACCCTCGAAGTGGAGACGATATGAACCACGGATAATTGCCCTGCGGCCAGGTTCATTTCTCTTTCGCGAGATACTGCGTGAAGTTGTCGATTGCCTTCTGCGTGTACTGCCCAACTTCGATCGGGTAGCCGTCCGGATCGCGCATGTAACACCTGAGTTCGTGACCATGATTGTCCAGCGGCTCAGTCAAGAACTGCGCGCCTTTCGCCTTCCATTGTGAGTAACACGCCCAAATGTCAGCTACGCGCAGGTTCAAAAAGCTGTTCACCCGGTTGAGATTATGAGGGGGCTCAAGGAACACCTCAGGCTTGTCGGGCGTGGGTCCGCCGCCAGAGTTGAGGATGATCCACGAATTGGCCAGCTTGATGTAACAAGGGTTCTCTTCCTTGACAACCTTGCCGCCAAGGACATCAACGTAGAACGCCTTGGGTTTCGGCTGGTCGGTCACGGTCAGAAAGTGGGTGACGAAGAAGCCTTCTTTGGCAGTTGGGGCGTCCGGGAGACTCATGCAACCTCCTGTCACGGCTTGAAATCGAAGTCTGCGCCTTGCTTGTCGTCTTTCGGACCGACCGTGACCTTCATGTCCCGCTCGCCATATTTCTCGTGTACGGCTGCGATCGTGTAGGTGCCAGGTGGAAGCCCCTCTAACTTGAAGCTTCCGTCCTTACCAGTCACCGCGAAGAATGGATTGCTTAGCACGCTCAGGTACATCCTCATCCACGGATGCTGGTTGCACTTCACCGGGATCATGATCTCGGCCGACTCGAAGCTGCGCGCAAACGGGCCGCCGTTCGGCATCTGCGATTGGTTCCATTCCTTGTTGTTCTTCGGCATGGGATGGATGTTGTGCAAGGTGTCGTCGTTGTCCAGGAATTCCACCGGCTGGCCAACCATCGCCGCTGCCACGTGGGGCAGGTAGCGACACCCTTGCTGCGCGATCGTTACCTTCTGCGATGGGGCAGGGAAGCTTCGTTCGCCCAGGCCATCCTTGAGATACACCAGCACGTTGGCCAGACGGCCGTCGTTCACCAGCACGGTCTCAGCCTGGTTCTGTCCTTTGCATCCAGAGTCCGCCGACATGTCAATCCTTTGCGCGGGCGGGGCCGGCCCCTCGAACTGCACCACTCCGCGCACGGATGGCGCCGTTGCAGGGTCAATAGTCGTCGAGGCTTTTTCGGTTACCGGCGCGGTTGCTGTTGTGGACGTTGCGGGCTTGTTGCAGGCCGCCCTGAACATAACAATGGAAATTGCAGCGATAAGTACGAAAAAAACGAGAGCACATCATGGATGGGCCCGGGTAAGAATCTGCGAAAGTACTCACACTCTGATTTTACTCAGATAGTCCCATGCGGCGCAGATCCCGAACTCGCCAGAAGTCCGCTATAGCTCCGCTTCCTTGCTTGGTGCCGCCGGCACCGGTACGGTCCGCAGGGCTTCGATCACCGCATCCGCAAACTCGACAGTCCCTGCGGTTCCACCGACGTCGCGCGTCACATGCTTCTTTTCCGTGTAGACGTGCCCCAGCGCCGCGTTGATATGGTTCGCCGCATCGTGCTCGCCCAGGTGATGCAGCATCAGCACGCGCTGAGCGCAACACCGCTGTCGGATTGGCCATGTCTTTGCCGGCAATGTCGGGCGCCGAGCCGTGGACGGCTTCGAAGATCGCGCAGTCCATGCCCGAAGTTCGCGCCGGCACCAGCCCAGTCCGCCGACGAACGCCGCGCACAAGTCCGAGATGATGTCGCCGTACAGGTTTTCCAGCAGCAGCATGTCGTACTGGTAAGGATTCATCACCAGCTGCATGCAGGTGTTGTCCACGATGTGCTCGCCGTAGGTGATCTCGGGATAGCTCCTTGCGAGACGTTGCGCGAGCAGCGGATGAACAATCCGTCCGACATCTTCATGATGTTGGCTTTGTGGATGGCGTGGATCTTCTTGCGCTTGAACTTGCGCGCATACTCGAAGGCGAACCTGCGAGATGCGCGTCGAGGCCTTTTCGGTGATGATCTTCAGGCTCTCGACCACGCCGGGCACAACTTCGTGCTCGATGCCCGAGTACAGTCCCTCGGTGTTCTCGCGCACCACGATCAGATCGACGTCGGGATACTTGGTTGGAACTCCCGGCAGATTGATGATCGGCCGGAAGTTGGCGAACAGCTCGAACTTCTTGCGCAAGGCGACGTTGATGCTGGAAAATCCGCCGCCGACCGGCGTCGTGACCGGACCCTTCAGCCCGATGTGCGTGCGCTCGATGGACTCGGTCAGTTCCTTCGGAATGTACTCGTGGTACTTCTCGTAGGCTTCGGCGCCGGCGGCAAAGCTCTCCCACTCGAACTTGACGCCGGTCGCTTCCAGAATGCGGACGGTTGCCTTCACGACCTCGGGCCCGATGCCGTCGCCCGGAATCAATGTGACTGTATATGCCATGCGCTTCTCGTCCGACTGCCGGAATTAATTTACGGTCTTTGATTTAGCTGCCTGCATTTTCTTTGGTATCCAGCAATTCCTTCAACTCTTCCATGAACTCGCGAACGTCCTTGAAATCGAGGTAGACCGAGGCGAAGCGCACGTAAGCAACTTTGTCGATGCGCTTCAGGCGGTTCATGATCAGCTCGCCGATCTCGCTGGTCTTGCGCTCGCGCTCGGGCGAATCGACCACCAGGCCCTCGGCGTCGTTGACGATCTGCTCCAGCTTGCCCATGGAGACGGGACGCTTTTCGCAGGCCCGCAGCAGCCCGTTCAGCACCTTCTGGCGCTCAAATTTCTCCCGCCGGCCGTCCTTCTTGACCACCATGTAGGGGATTTCGTCGATGCGCTCGTAGGTGGTGAAGCGCTTTTCGCACTTCAGGCACTCGCGCCGGCGGCGAATGGATTCGCCTTCCTTGCTTTCGCGCGAATCGACTACCTTGTCGTTTTCAAAGCCGCAGAACGGACACTTCATGGATGATAGAAAAGGGCGGACGACTATGCCCGCTCGTCGATTGTAACAGGGAAAAATTCGACTGCCCGAGCTCCCGTTTCCGGCCGGCGATCGGAGCACAGACTTATTTAGCGGTGAACAACTTCCGTCTTCAGGGCGATGACTTCACCTTGACGCTGCTGGGACCCGACTGCCCGTATGGCGGACATGCCGGTTATGTCTACCTCGATGGCTTCGGCACCGCACCGCCACCACAGACCACGCCGGAGCCGGGCACTCTGGCACTCGTTCGATCCGGCGCCATCTTCGCCGCCAACCGGCTGCGTCGGCGCTTTAAGTAAGGTGGCCGGTCAGCCGTTCCGCCGTGGAGACGCGCAAGCTCCGCCAGCGGTAAGGGAACCTTCAGTCGTAAGCACTCCCTCCAGGGTCCCCGAATCGACAGGACTTCAAGTCGTATTGGAAAGCTACTCCGCCAGCGCGGCTGCTTCCTTTTCCTCGGCTGCGGCCACCGCCCGCAACGACAGACGCTCGCGGTGTGCCAGCAGCAGGCCCGTCGGAATTACGGACATGAATGTAGCCAACCAGATCAACATTCCGCAACTGACAGCCACTTCGTTGTCGACCCCAAACAACCATGTGAGTAGGGCGATGGTGGCAAGTTGTGAGCCACCCCCTACCCCTGGAAGCTGGATCATAGACCCGAGCATGGCTATGACCATCAACAAGAGGATACTGGCCGGGCCCAGTTCCGCCAGCCGGCCGCCGTAGGCGTGCGTGATTAGCCAGTACGAAACCGCCACTAGGGCCCACATGAAGAGGGACAAAGTGAGCAACTGTAGGAATGACGTCCAATCACGTATGGTTTGTAACCCGTCGGTGAATGCCACTATTCTTGCCCGCAGCCCGTGTGCAACTTTCGCGCTACGCTTTTCGAGCCCTTTTCGCAGGCGTTCGGCGATCGCGTAGCCCCACTGGCGAAGGACCACAGCCGCCACCAACAGAATGCCAGCGAACGCAATGATCAAAATCTCTGAGGTTCGTACCACTTCCCGCAGCCGATCCTTCGGTAGATGACTCCACAAGGGATCCCCCCAAAAGACCAGGAGTACAAATATCACCGCCACCGATCCAGTGTCGAAGATGCGCTCAACTAGCCAAATGGCAACTTGTGACGAGAACGTAACACTTTCCTTGCGGGCGACAAGGTAGGGCCGGATCATCTCCCCCGGGCGTCCCAGAAGCGCCAAACCCGCGAACCCTATAAATTGGGGTGCGAGCAAACGCCTCGTCGTCGTGGCACAGATTGGCTTCAAGAAAATCCGCCACCGGACGGCACGCAACACATAGAGGAAGTAAATGATGCCAGCCGACAGGGCGACGTAGGCCCATCGAATGTGCTTCGTGTTGATCCAGAACGTCGACCAGTCAAACTTCTTCCAGGCATGTACCTGCAGGTAAACCAGCAAGCAGAGGACTACCACGACGATGACGGTTACCGCGGTTCGCTTTTTATTCACGAATAAACGCCGATGGGAGCTCTATGGCGAACTCGCCGGGTGTGCACAAACTCAAAAGGTAACCGACGACGAAGGAAGGGTCAAACCAATTACTTCCCGCCCGCGATGGATTGTTGGGTAGCTGCTTTTTTGTGGTCTGGCGTCGCCTGCGAACTTCCCGCGGAGGGGGGTGTTCGCTTCATCTCTGCAACTTTCCTGCGGTTGTACTCGTTGATCACGCGTGCCACGTACGCATGCGTCTCGCGATAGGGCGGAACTCCCTTGTATTGCTGGACCCGTTGCGGTCCAGCGTTGTACGCCGCCAGCGCCTTGGCGGCATCGCCGTTATATTGCAGCAGCAACTCCCGCAGATAGCGAACTCCGCCATCGACGTTCTCGGCCGGATCGAAGCTATTCCTCACGCCCAGGCTGCTGGCCGTCTGCGGCATCAGTTGCATCAGTCCCTGAGCGCCCTTCCGCGATACTGCGCGCGGATTGTTGCCGCTCTCTGCGTGAATCACGCTGGCAATGAAGTCCGCCTCAATCTTGCTTGCTGTACTCGCCTTGCTGATGATGGAACTCAAATCCATCTGGCTGGCGACCGGCTTGCACGTGCACGCCTGCTCTTCCGGTGGCGCCGGCTCGAAGCCGGCAATATCGGACGTCGCGACATCAACATAGCCGTCGGCCGGATCGCCGCTCATATACAAGCGCGTGGTTCCGCCCAGTACCTCGTGGCGTTCGTGGCGAATGCTGAAGCCGTTATGCAGATTGGCCATCTGCGCTGCCGCCAACCGCGAAGGCACGAGCGCAATCAGCAATCCGAGTTGTAAAACTCTACGCATTCAGTATCGCCGCGTTTGTTTCCAGCACTTGATCGATGGTGGCGGCCACTCCGTGCTCATCGTGGTGCAGAGTCACCGTCCACCCGGTCTGCTTCAGTTCGTCGCAGGCGTTCCCCATGATCACCGGATGTCCGGCGAACGTCAACATCTCGACGTCATTATAATTGTCGCCGATAGCCATGACTTCGCTGCGATCGATGCCGCGATGCTTCGCCCAGCGTTCCAGCGCATGTCCCTTGGAACAACCGGCGTTGAGCAGGTCCACAATGCACAAGGTCGCGATAGTCGTACTGCGTGCGCAGTAGCGGTGAAATCCTGCGCTGAAATCGCAGGCGTTCAGCTTCTCCTGCGCTCCGTCCATCAGCTCCACCGGTCCGCAGAACATCGCCTGGATCGGATCTTCCGTCAGCGCATTCTCAATCGGGGACTGACGTACTCGATGAACGCTTCATTCTTGTCCATCCACCGCTGAATGACGCCGTACAGGTCGTCATGGTTTTCGCAGACGATCGCTCCCACCCCCGGACGGTCGAAGGTCAGCACCATGTAACTACGGTATTTCCGCATCGCCTGCGCCAGTTTGCTCGTGGTCTGCTTTAGGCAAAAAATCCCGATGAAACGTTTCACCGCGCGTCGAGCGTGTAATCGCCCCGTTGGAACTCATCATCCACAGGTCGAAACCCAGCGACTCCGCAATGGGCAGCGCGAAGTCGTGCCGCCTGCCCGTCCCCAGCACGATCTCGATTCCGGCTTCATGCGCGCGCAACAGGGCATCGCGGTTTTCGTCCGCGAGCTCAACCTTTGAGTTCAGAAGTGTGCCGTCCAGGTCGATCGCGATGAGGCGGATAGCGCGCTGCACATCTAGATTCTATCAAGCCACGTCACAGCTCCGGCACAAGGCCCGGTTTGGGGCGCACCTTAAATTCGAAACTTCAACGAAACAATCAAAATCCAAATCGTCGCCAGCGGAAATCCCGTTTGATACTCCGCCTCGGGCAACGTAAAGTAACAACACAATGGAGCTGCGAAAAGATCCCATCACCCGCTCCTGGGTCATTACCGGCGACGACCAGGACAGCGACCGTAACGGCGATTTTCGCTGCCTATTCTGTCCTGAATCCGGTCAGCCCTTGCACGTAGTCGCGTCCATGCCGACCGTCAACGGCAATCCGTGGTCAGCGCGCGCCGTCGTGCATCCCAATCCACTGTACCGTGTCGAAGGCGATCCCAGCCGTGCCGGCAACGGACTTTATGACACCATGCAGCCCATCGGCGCCCATGAGGTCATCATCGAAAATGCTCGCCACGACCGCCAGTTGTGGAACTGCCGACGACCGCGAGATCGAGCAGTATCTGGCGCTGTGTGCGCAGCGCATCCAGGACCTGAAGAAAGACGGGCGCTTCAAATACGTCAGCGTCCTCAAGAACTATGGTCCGCACTCCGGTGCAGGAATTCGATCATCCCACCTCCGAAATTGTCGCCACCACATTTGTCCCCCGGCGCGTCCTTTACGAATTGCGCGCCGCCCGCGAGCACTACAAGGTAAAAGAGCGCTGCGTCTTTTGTGACATCTTCGCCCAGGAACAGAAGCAGGAAAAACGAATGATCGAGGTTCGCGGCGACTACCTGGTGTCATGTCCGTATGCTTCGCGCTCTCCTTACGAGACCTGGATCGCTCCGCGCGTGCACGAGGCCTATTTCGAACGTACCATGCAACCGACTCCGGAGCATTGCGCGACCTGGCTGCGCTTGTGCGCCGCACGCTGTTCCGCATCCGCAGCATCGCCGACGGATTCCACATGGTGCTGCACACTTCGCCGAATACGCTTCACAAGTCCGAGACTCTCGGTTACTGGAAGACCATCGAGGACGACTACCACTGGCACATCGAGATACTGCCGATCCTCGGCCCCAAGGCGAAGTCCTACACCTTCAAAGAGGTGTATGCGTCGCGGTGAGTCCGGAATCGGCGGCATCCAGGCTCCGCGAACGTCCTACCGACTGAGCGGTTGCGCCAACATGCGACATACTGTAACCAGGAGTGCGCGATGACCGTGCGGCGCCTCAAGACTTATGTCGCGCAAACCGGCTTCGTTTACGAGTATTATTACGTCGGGAAGCGCGCCGCCCTCAATCGGACGATCCTTTCGCTCCCTCGACCGAGTTCGTCTTCGATGTCAGCTCCGACCGCAAGACCACCTTCGCGGTGAGCGTGTTTCTGCCACCGCGCGCTCTGGCCGAACGCGGCCGCAGCCTCAGCGAACCCGAACAATACGCCGCCGTTAAGCTGCGTCTGCTACAGGCCTTCGATGAAATCACCAACATGCTTCAGGACGGGCGCCGCCTTTTGCTCGATGCCGCAACTCTCGCTTCGCTGCTGCAATCGATCGGTATCGACTAGGACTGGTTTCATAGACTTGACTTGAAAGGACACAGCTTTAGCCGTGCCGTTCTGGATTCGTAAACACTGGACCTTACAGGCTGCTGAAAAAGTCTGTGTTGTGATAGCTGGCCTTCGGGCCGGCGTCTAAGGCGTTGGTTTTCGATATCCCAAGCGGCCTTTAGGCTGCGAGGGCCTGATGTTGCGACTTTTTCCGCAGCCTCTTCAGCTTCGAACTTTCTGTCGACGTCTTCATGAGATGAGCTTAATTGCACCAAAGTCAAACACCTCGGGTTGATAACTAATTACTAATTACCAACTACTGGGAAATTGGGAACGCTTACATCTGTCGTTTCGCCGAGTCAAATCCTTAGGCTCGGGCTAAACTGTGTGTCGGGTGAGGGAAGTGAGGGAATCTGGTGTTTCGTGAACCAGTGGCGGCAGGCCGCAAGCGATGCGACTTCGCGCTGCTCGTGTCGTTTGCTGCCCACGTCGTGTTTCTCCTGGTGCTTGCTCATCGTTCCGCGCCGGTCTTCGTTATGCCCTCCGACGTGGCTCTGGGTGCGCCAGGGTCTTCCGGAACCAGCATTGTCTATCTAGCTCCAGTCGGACTGCAGCCCGTCTCGGAACAGACTGAACAGCCGAAGCTGAAGCTCCGCGCCGAGATACAGAAAATCCCGCTTCCCAAACAACCGCCTCCTGACACCCGCGAAAAGGAAGACGGCGCCAATGCAGCCAAGTCGGAGGAAGCCGCGCCGGGAGGCTCGCCTTACGGTTCAAGAATTCCAGGAGCGCCTCTCACTGGGGATGAGATTGTTCCCGCGCTGCCGCAAGTTTTCCCCGATCCCGCAGTCTCGCGTGCCGATTTGCCGCCCGGGGTTCAGGGCGATGTCATTGTTGAAGTCACCATCGATGAGCAGGGAAACGTAGTCGAGCTGAAGCTGATTCGCGGCATCGGCTACGGCATTGAGGACCGGGTCATGGCCACCCTGCGCCAATGGCACTTCCGTCCGGCGCAAAGAGACGGCGTGACCATCGCCTCGCAGCATATTGTGAGCTTCCACTACCCGAGCTAAACGCTTCTGTATCCGTCCCTTACCGGTGTGACGCAGGTCACACCCCGAGGTGATAAGCGTACTCGGGCGGGGCGCGCTCGTGTTTATACTGGGTCTTACCCGAACGAGTACGACCTATCCGGACGGGTCTGTGAGGTTTATGCCTCTAGTATGGCTGCGAGTTGCGGTGGCTTTTTATGCTGTGGGATTGGTCTATTCCCTGCTTTTGCTGGGCGGCAAGGGCAACCTCCTGGCAAAAATTGTCGAACCTGCGGTCGGCTTCGGACTCATCTTTCATTTCGTCTCGCTCGTCGAGGCGACGGTTCTTGTCGGCCACCTGTCCTGGCTGTCGATTGACTACTCGGAATCTCTCCTGGCGTTCGTCGCCATGGTTGTGTTCTTCATCTTCTTTGTCGGCTACCGGATAACCTCGCCAGGCATTGTCATTTTCCCGATCGTATTTCTTCTGACCTTCGCGTCGGCGGTCGGGCAAAGGCCGGTAACGTTTGCGTCTCCCACACTGCGCAGCAGCTGGATCTTCGTGCACGTGGTCATGATCTTCACCGGCTACGCAGGACTGTTTCTCAGCTTTGGCGCCAGCTTGCTTTACCTCATGCAGGAGCGGGCGCTGAAAGCCAAAAGCATCGATGGCATGGTGTTGAAGTTGCCGCCCCTCGAGACCATTGACGACATCGGCTACAAGTCACTGCTCTTCGGTTTTCCGTTCATGACCTTCGGACTGGTCGCGGGCTCGGTGCTGGCCATCGAAAAGTACGGGCCCCTGTTCTTCACCGATCCAAAAATACTGCTGTCGTTCATCATGTGGATCGTGTACATGCTGCTGTTGTACACGCGTTGGAATTCAGGATGGCGCGGCCGCCGCGCAGCACTGCTGGCGACCTGCGCCTTCGTCATTGCCCTGGGTGTGTGGATCGCAAACAGCTTCAGTCGGGTACATAAATTTCCGCCTCTATGAACTTGATCATCATTGGCGTGAACCACCAGACCGCACCCGTGGAAGTGCGCGAGCAGTTCGCCATTCCCGAGGCGCGGTTACCCGAGGTGTTGAAGGAGCTGGCATCGCAGCCTGGTATTGAAGAGGCGATGATCGTCTCCACTTGCAACCGGGTCGAGCTGGTAGCGCGCGCCAGGGACGCTGACCTCGACATCCAGGGGTGCATGCAGAAGCTCTATGGGTTCGATCCTCAGCCGTACAGGAAGTATCTCTATGAATACCGCGAGCGCGATGCCGTCCGCCACGTGTTCCGCGTCGCTTCGAGTCTCGACTCGATGGTCATTGGCGAACCCCAGATTCTCGGCCAGGTAAAAGAGGCCTACGCGACGGCCCGCGCCGTTGGCACCGTGAACTCCCAGCTCGATGCGTTGTATTCGCGTGCGTTCGCTGTAGCCAAGCGAGTGCGCACCGAGACCGCTATCGCTACTTCTGCGGTTTCGATCGCCTCGGTAGCGGTGGACCTTGCCAAGAAAATCTTCGGCAACCTCGAAGGCAAAAGCGTCTATCTCGTCGGCGCGGGCAAGATGTGCGAGCTCGCTGCTCGCCACCTTCTGGCTCATGGCGCCAACAAGATTTTCGTCGGCAATCGCACGTATGAACGCGCCGCCGCGTTGGCCAAGAAGTTCAACGGTGAAGCCATTACCTTCGACGCGCTATACGACACGGCCGATCGGGCCGATATCGTCATTACTTCCACCGGGGCTCCGCACAGCATCTTCCGCAAAGAGCACGGCGAAAAGTTTCTGAGCCGCCGCCGCAACCGTCCAATGTTCTTCATCGACATCGCAGTACCACGCGACGTCGATCCGGAGATGAACAAGCTCGACGGCATCTTCGTGTACGACATCGATGACCTGCAGCAGATGGTTGCTTCCCATATTTCCGATCGCCGCGTCGAAGCCGATCGGGCCGAAGCCATCGTGCAGCTTGAGGTGGACAAGTTCCAGGCGCGTCTTCAGACCCTCGATGTGGTTCCGACCATCGTGTCGCTGCAGGAGCATCTCGAAACCGTGCGGCAAGCTGAGATCGATCGCGTGCGCGGACGATTGGGCACGCTAACACCGGAACAGGAGTTGGCGGTCGAAGCATTGTCGCGAGGGATCATCAACAAGATTATGCATACGCCAATTACTGCTCTGAAAAGCGCGGCGCGCGAGTCGTCGGAATCCACGACAGTCATCGATCTCGTACGCAAGCTTTTTAACCTGCGCGACACTCGTAGGGCTGACGCTGACGAAGAAGAGAGGCTGAGTGCGAAGTCCGGAGGCAGACACTGATGGCGCGCCTCCGTATTGGTTCTCGTGGATCGCAACTCGCACTCTGGCAGGCCAACCACATTTCCGCGCTGTTACGCGAACGCGGACATCAGGTTGAGCTCGAGACGATCAAGACCACAGGCGACAAGATCACCGATGTTGCACTTGCCCAGGTCGGAACCAAGGGGATGTTCACCAAGGAGATCGAAGATGCGCTGGCCGAAAACCGCGTCGATCTCGCGGTCCATAGTCTGAAGGACCTGCCGACGGAATTGCCTTCGGGGTTTGAACTCGTCGCCATTACGGAGCGTGTCAATCCTCGCGACGTATTCCTGTCGGTCGAATTACGATTGTGTCGATGCGCTCCCGAAGGGCGCAAAGGTGGGAACCAGCAGCTTGCGCCGGCAGGCGCAGCTCAAGGCATTCCGCCCGGACCTTGTGATTCATCCTGTGCGCGGCAACGTGGACACGCGCGTGCGCAAGCTGGAAGACGGCGAATACGACGCCATCATCCTTGCTGCGGCCGGGCTTACTCGACTCGGGAAAACGCAACTGGTGAAGGAGTACCTGTCCGAAGAGTTTATGTGTCCCGCAGCGGGACAGGGAGCGCTGGGCATTGAGATTCGCCTCGGTGATGTCGCCATGCGCAAACACCTTGCGTTCCTGAACAATCCCGATTCTCGCGCCGCGACGATTTGCGAGCGGACGCTGCTGAACAAGCTTGGCGGCGGCTGTCAGGTTCCCATCGGCGCGTTCGCTGAGATGAAAGATGGGAAGCTGCATCTTACCGGTGTGGTTGCGCGGCCTGATGGTTCGGAAGTGCTGCGCGAGCAGAAGAGTGGAACCGATCCTGTCGCACTTGGGGAATTGGTCGGGGATATGTTGCTGAAACGCGGAGCGGTCAAGATCCTGGAAGATGTTTACGCAGCGGCAGTAATGCCGCCGCCGCAGCCATAGCGCCATGGCGAGCCAGAAGCCACTTTCGGGTTGCCGAATACTGGTGTCTCGCGCCAGGCAACAGGCGGGATCGCTTTCGTCGCTACTGAGAGACCTCGGTGGGGAAGTCATCGAGATTCCCTTCATCGAAATCCGTAAGCCTGCGTCGTACAAGCCTCTCGATGCTGCATTGCGAAACCTCGCAACTTATGACTGGCTCATCCTGACCAGCGTGAACGGCGTTGAAGCGTTGTTCGAGCGGCTGGCGAAGCGCAAGCTCGAGGGCTCTGCCCTGCCGCACCTCAAGATCGCGGCAATCGGCCCGGCGACGAAGAAGGCAATCGAGAAGCGAAGGCTGACAGTCGCGGTCACGCCCAAAGAGTACGTTGCGGAATCGGTCGTGGCGTCGCTGCGCAAGCGGGTGAAAGGGAAGAAGGTTTTGCTGGTACGAGCGAAGGTTGCGCGCGACGTGATTCCACGGGAACTGCGGAAAGCAGGAGCGAGGGTTGAGGTTGTGGAAGCATATGAAACCATCGCCCCCAAGGCGTCGCAAGAGCGCTTGCGTAAAGTCCTGGCTGGCAAACGCAGACCACACGCAATTACCTTTACCAGCTCCTCTACAGTAAAGAATTTCGTGGGTTTGCTGGGAGTTGGCGAAGCACGTGCTGCGCTCAAGAAATCAGCGCCGAGCCACGGAATTCACAGCGTGGCGATCGGGCCTGTAACCTCGGCGGAGCTGCGCGAATTCGGATTGCCCGTGGATATCGAGGCAAAAACGTTCGATGTTCCGGGATTGGTCGCCGCAATCGTGGAGCACAAGAAGACTCTTCAGTAAGCGAAGCGAAAGCAGTTCCTTCGAGCGTCCTCGCTTAGGATGACAACAGTTAATCAATAGCGCAACTGTTGTATACATCTAATCGTAAATCGAACAGCCGCAACCGGGCGAGGGTACGCGCACTTTCAGGAAATCGGAGACATGCTGCCATGCGTCGATCTGGTTTTCGATGCGCGAGAACTGGTGACCTTCATTCTCGTAAATCTTGATCTGCACGAAGCCGCCGTTTTTCCTGATGGCGGCGGCCACCTGTTCGGACTCGCCGCGCGGATCACGCACGTCGTTGCCTCCGGCGATCAGCAGAATCGGCGCCTTGATGCGGTCGATGAAGTTGATGGGCGAACGATCCTCGTAAAGCGCTTTGTTCTCGTCTGGATCGCCCATGATGGAGATGTCATATTCGCGAATGGCCGGGTCTTCGGTGGCGAGCTCGGTGAACCAGTTGGTGTAGGGGACGATGGCCACCCCGGCTCCCCACAGGTCGGGATACTTCGTGACCGCCATCATCGTCAGGTAGCCGCCGTAACTTCCGCCCATTGAGACCAGCTTTTTAGGATCGACAAAACCGCTCTTGGAAATCCATTGGGCGGCATCGACGATGTCGGCCAGATCGCCTCCGCCCTCGTCGCGATAGTTGCCGCGCATGAATTCCTTTCCGTAGCCGGTGGACCCGCGGAAATTCGGAGCGATGACAAGGTAGCCCTGATTCACCAGATATTGAATGGCGCGGTTAAAGGAGTTGACGAACTGTGCCGTTGGACCACCGTGGATGAAAACGATGGCGGGAAACTTACCGTTGCGGGGGATGTTGTTCGGCACGTAGGTGAAGGCGGAGATGGTCCACTTGCCGTCACGGCTGGGGAAGTGAACCAGATAAGGCTCAACCATGTCGGAGCTGCGCAAGCCGCCCAGCAGCGAGTGGGTAATCTGCTGTGACGAGCCGGTTTTCAGATCGTACGTCCAGAGGTCGTTGGGAGCGGTGGGACCGTTGTGGTAATACAGCAGGCTGCCGCCATCGGCGGCATAGGGAGAGTGCCCACCAGCGAAGCTGTTTACGCCCGCCTGCAACGGCAGCATCTTGGCATCATGCGAGCGGAGGTCGCACCGATAAAGATTGGTGTTGCCGTCGACATTCGCCGACCAGGTTGCCGTACGTCCGTCGGGGGAGAACGCTCCGGCTTCGATCTCCCACGTATCGCTGGTCAGCCATTCGACTTTCTGGCTTGCGATATCGAGCAGTCCCACATTGTCGTAGCCATTGTGCGCGTTCGAGGTGACGAGGACGGTCTTGCCGTCTGGTGAGATGGCGGCAGCGCGGAAGGTCTGCTCGCCTTCATGCGGCGTCAAGTTTGAAGTCCTGTTACTCGATAGATCGATGATGAAGATATTGGAATCTTTATCGCCTGCCTCAGACTGTGTGTAGATGACCGACTTGCCGTCATGCGAAAAGATCGGATCGAAATTGTTGCGGCCCTTAGGCGTGTTCTGCGTGATGTGCTTGACGTGGCGGGAGTAAACGTCCATGAGGTCGATTTCGTAGCTCGATCCCGCTTTTGGCTTGGCGGTGTAGGCGAGCTGCTTGCTGTCGGGCGACCAAACCGGGGACTCCTCGGAAATCTCCTTGGTAGTGGTGAGATTTACCACGTCGCCGTTCTTGGGCGAGACCATGAAGATGTCCCATTGCTCGTTGCCGTCGTAGTCGGAAGCGTAGGCGATCCAGGTTCCGTCGGGCGACCAGGCGGGCGAGACCTGACGCTGTTCGCTGATGGTGAGCTGGGTGGGCCAGCCGCCGGTCGAGGGGGCGAACCAGATGTTATTGCGGCCGCTGATGTTGGACACGAAGGCAATCTGTTTGCCGTCGGGCGACCAAGTAGAACCTCCAACGACGCGGGTCATATAGAGCTTCTCGACGGTGAAGGTCTGCATGTTGTCGATGGTCTTGCTTTGGAGCTTGGTGGCGTCGGTGAGGGGCTGCTGGGAGAAGCTGGTTCCCGTTATCAATAGGACCAACACTCCCACGCTTTCCCAAATGCGGGGACAGGATGGGGCACTCCCATCCCACAGATTCCAAGATCGAGAACGTGTAGGGCGCCCGACGAGGGGGGGCTCCTCCCTCCCTGAAGTCTCTCGAATCAATAGGTTACGGGCCATTTCCGTGCAAAACCTAGAGGGCGTGCGGGTTACGCGGAAAATATTCCGGAATAAGGACTTAGCGGATGTCATTTCACGTTGAAGATATGCCGGAGGCTGGAAGGTTGGCAAGAGCGGCCGTAGCTTTGGTGTCTGCATGCGGTCTCGGTAACGACGGGGACATTCCCCTCGCCTCTTCAACGTGAATCGTAGGGAAGTTAGGGTCGGAGCGATAAGACTTGGACCACGTTTTGAGTGTGAGAAGGGCGCTCGGGCTGAAGCCCTCGCGGAAGAGTGTCGTCCCCCGTTGTGCGTCAGGCTTTGGAAGATCGCCAGCGCCCAAGGGACATTGGTGCGGCGATAGCTGAGGAAAACAAGGCTCTCGAGGCGTCCCATGACGGAGCTGATCTGGTGACACGAAACGAACGATAGCAGAACGCGACGTTGAAACGCAGCCGCAGAACAACAGCCGCAGATTTACGTTGAACTCGGTATGGTCGTTCGGGATCAGAAAGGCCCTGGGGACGGGAATGCAGGTCGCTCGACTTGGGCGTTGAAGTCGCTCCGCCTGGGATGAAAAACTAGGGGCGAGGCTGTTGCGGCAAAGCTGCGCGGGCTGCTATTGAGAAATTCGCTCATGGGCTGAAACCCGACATATTTCAGCCTGCTACGGCACGACCGAAGTCGACCCTGATTCGTGCTAGTAGAGGGATCCCTCGGCTGCGCTCGGAATGACAAGCCGGTAATTAGTGGGTTCCGACCTTCTCCAGTTCCACCGCCATCTGTTCAACGAATACGGCTTCGTCGTTTACTGCTTTCGCCACTCTCGGCACTTCTTGTTCGGCCAGTTTGTAGTCTTTCAGCTCGATGCTTTCGCGAATTCCGGAGATGGTTTTCGGTGCGTAGCCGGTATAGAGGCCGGGAGCGTAGAGCATGTGCTTGTAATAGGGACGCGTTGGCAATCCGCCATCGTTCAGAAGCAGCCGCTCAGCCTTCAGCAGGCTCGCGTTCAGAGGGGCAAGCTTTGCGGGGTCGGGCGAACCCTTCAGCACGGCTGCCAACGCCGTGTTGTAGTGCTCGCCGGACTTCGCCAGGGCATCGACAGCGTTCTGCAGCGGAGCGAAGTTGATGTATGGCGGTATGGGCTCCTGTTTTGGCGGCACCTTAGGACGCCGCGGATCATTGGTTTCGGCGTAAACGCCATCTTGCAGTTCGCGATTGCGTTCTTTCACTTGCTCCTGTTTCTGCTTCAACAGCTCCTGTACTTGCTTCAGGTAATCGTTCACCGCATCGGAGAGGTTGGTGAAGCGGTAGGGCAGCACGTCCGCGTCAGCGAGACGCATAACCGTCATTCCCACGGTTTGCGCCAGCGCTTTGCCGTAAACAAACGTGGTATCAGAAAAATGGGTGTACCAGTAGAAGTCGTCGTAGATGGAGTGGTAAATACCTTCGTCATCTTCGCCGCCGTATCCCAGGTTGAGCGAAGGCACGCCGAGATGGTGCTGAAACACGGTGTAGTCGGTGCCCGAGCCAAGCGGAGCAAGTTTGAGATCGGTGCGAGTGCGCAGTTCAGTCCGCGCTTCCGCGTCGGTTGCGTCGGCAATCTGTTTTGCCTGGGCGCGCTTCCAAACGGTCACGCCGCTTTCGGGATCCTGCACGTCGCGAGCGACTCCGTTCAGCATCGCCTCCAGGGAATGCGCTCCTTCGGCGCTCAGAAAGCCGCGGCCGTTTCCGTCGGTATTGATGTAGGCGACCGCATGCTGTTGCAACTCGCTGGCATGTGTCTCGGCCCACTCGGTTGAGCCCAGCAGCATTGGCTCTTCACCATCCCATGCTGCATAAATGATGGTTCGCTTTGGCTGCCAGCCCTGCTTGCGGAGTTCGCCAAGCGTGCGGGCTTCCTCGAGCAGGGAGATTTGCGCCGAGATGGGGTCTTCGGCGCCATTCACCCAGGCATCGTGGTGATTGCCGCGCACGATCCATTCATCCGGCTCGCTGCTGCCGGCCATCTTCGCGATGACGTCGTACACCGGACGGAGCTTCCAGTCGAAGGTCAGCGCGAGGTGGACCTTGGTTGCACCGGGGCCGACGTGATAGGTAATGGGCAAAGCTCCGCGCCATCCAACTGGGGCGACGGGGCCGGTCAGCGCCGCAAGCAGAGGCTGGGCGTCGCCGTAGGAGATCGGAAGAGTGGGTATCGGAGCGAGGTTTTTGGCGTCCTTGATGTCGAGACGCTTCGCATCGGCGGTCGCGCCGACCCCCGGGGTAAGCGGATCGCCGGGATAGGCGTGCGGGAAATCCATCACGCTTCCGCGCTGGACACCATCGCGGGGACGCATCGGCCCTTCCGGAAAGGTACGGTCTTGGAAATAGCCATCATCGGCGGGATCGGAGTAAATGAGGCACCCGATGGCGCCGTGCTCCCAGGCGACGCGCGGTTTCACGCCGCGCCAGGAGTTGCCATACTTGGCGATCACGATGGCGCCCTTTACCGAGACCCCAAGCCGGTCGAGCTCTTCGTAGTCGGCTGGGAGTCCGTAGTTCACGAACACGAGTGGACCATTGACGTCACCATCGGGCGAGTAGGCGTTGTAGGTGGGGAGCTGCTCGTCCTTCTGATTGCTGGTGGGATCGATGGCGAGGGCAGGCTCTTCCAACTTCGCTTTGAAAGGGGTGGGAGCCGTCATTTCGAGAAGGCGTGACTTGGGCGTTGGAAACAGGACCTGGAATTGTTCGATCTTGGCGTCCCATCCCCAGGACTGGAGCTGCGCGAGGATCCACTCGGCGTTCTGCTTGTCATAGGGAGAATCGACATGATGCGGACGTGCGCTGAGACGCTGCATGTAGTCGCGCATGAGCTTGGGATCGGGAACAGCCTTGAATTTCTGTTCCCACTGGCGCTCGTCCGCGCTCGATTGCGCGGTGAAGCCCAGCAAAGAATCACTCGCCGGCGATGAAGGAGTTTGTGCTCCCAATTGCAAGAACGACAGTGCGGTAATCAAAACGATCGCATGCAGACGACGCATCCAGCCTCCTGTTGGGGTAAGTTTCGTAGTGTACAGGAAGGGTGGCGAGGTATGGCCTCGTGCGAAATTGGGGATCGCGGGCCCGGAGTCAATCCCAGGTACAGGGGCCTTCGACTCCGCTCGTCGCAAGGCGACTCGCTGCCCTCAGGATGGCAACGCACGATTCGGAGCGGTGGCACGGAACTGCAGTATGCCATCCTCGAGTCTGCTCAACTTCATGGTGAGCATGTCGAGGAGGTAGTTCTGGCGGATGAACCAGGGTTTCTGCGAGGACTGCTTGGGGAGAGCGGCGGCAGCGCGTTGCACGTAGCCGGAGGTGAGGTCGAGCAACGGCTTCGGTTGTAAGGCCGTGGGGTCACAGCGTGGAACGCAGGTGCGATAACCGTGGCGATCCATGTGATTCAGCAGGCGGCAGACAAACGTTGAGGCCAGGTCGGCGCGCAGGGTCCACGAGGCGTTGGTGTAGCCGACACAAAACGCGAAATTGGGAACGTTGCTCAGCATCACGCCCTTGTAAACGAATGCATGGGCGGGATCGATGAGGTCGCCATCGACCGTGAGCTGGATGCCACCGAGAGCGAGCATCTGGAGGCCGGTGGCGGAGACGATGATGTCGGCCTCGAGTTGCTCGCCGGATTGAAGGCGGACGCCGGTTTCGGTGAAGGTGTCGATTGCGCCGGTGACGACCGAGGCGCGGCCGGCGGAGATGGCTTTGAACAGGTCGGAGTCGGGGACGATACACAGCCGCTGGTCCCAAGGCTGGTAGCGGGGATTGAAGTGGGTGTCGAGATCGTAGCCGGGAGGGAGGTGCTTTTCTGCGTTCTTGCGGATGACACGCTTAGCGAAGTTGGGAGAGCGACGGCTGAGCTGAAAAATGCCGAGCGTCAACAGAATGTTTTTCCAGCGCACCAGGGTGTGGGCCGTGTGCTGCGGCAGAACGCGGCGCAGCAGGTCGGCGATGGGATCGCGAGTGGGCAGGGACAAGATGTAGCTGGGCGAGCGTTGCAACATGGTTACACGTGCCGCGGTCTGGGACACGGCGGGGACGAGGGTTACGGCGGTGGCTCCGCTGCCGATTACGATGACGCGCTTGCCGGAGTAGTCAAGGTCTTCGGGCCAGTGCTGGGGGTGGACGAATGGTCCGCGGAAGTTCTCCGCACCAGGGAATTGGGGCGCGTATCCGGCGTGATAGCGGTAGTAGCCGGTGCAGCCATATAGAAAATCGCAAGTGACTTGAACTGTTTCGCGATCGCTCGTCTGCATGTCGAGGAGCCAGCGTACGTCGGTGGAAGACCATGAGGCGGAGAGCACACGGTGATTGAATCGGATATGACGGTCGATGCCGAAGGCGGCGGCGGTTTCGCGAACGTACTCAAGAATCGAGGATCCGTCAGCTATCGCGCGGGCCTCTTTCCAGGGCCGAAACGGGTAGCCTAAGGTGAACATGTCGGAATCGGAACGAACGCCGGGATAGCGGAATAGGTCCCAGGTGCCGCCGATGGCCTGTCGAGCCTCGAGGATGGCGTAGCGCTTAGAGGGACAGCCGGTCTGCAGGCGATAACCTGCCCCGATGCCGGACAGGCCGGCGCCGATAATGATGACGTCGAAGTGCTCGGCGGACATAGGGGTAATTTACATGAGGAACGAACGGGCTTACGCCCTCGCGGAAGAATGTCGTCCGCGAGCGGACTTGGGAATTTGGCAGCCCGGCGATCTGCTCTCCGCGCGCGGACTGGAAATTCAGCGGCCCGTGCTGTGTTGAGCCAGTTTCATCAGCCTGATGGGACGAGGGTCGAGGAGAGGTTGAAGGTCCCGTCAACCAGCTCCACGAAGGTCCTCTCTTCGCGGAGGATGAACCGCTTGGACTGGGCCAGGGCAAAGTTTGCGCGGCCTTCCGGATCGGTCCTGAGGCGCGCCCGGTAAGCCTCATACGAGGCGAGGCTGTCAAAGGAAATCAATCCCCAAGCCACATCATTGCTGCCCTCGTAGGGAAGAAAATATCCCACGAGCTGGCCACCGCAGCGCGGGATGATTCGGCCCCAGCTCTCGGCGTACTTTTTAAACTCATCGCGCTGGAAGGGATCGATCTGGTAGCGGATGAAGCAGGTAATCGTCATAGATGTCCTGGGAGAAGAATGCAATGCTGGCGGGTCGCCTAGGCCGAGGGCGAACGCTGCACCCGCCGCCGCGATCACACCGATTACGCAGCGGCGGGATGTCAGCGTGGTGGGACCATCGATCGTCAGCATCGTGTCGGCACTATGACAATTGCCGGACAGCAACACTTCGTTTAGCATCAAAGTATGAATGTAGATTGCGATGCCGACGAGGCGGTCTCCCGGATTGCGGCGGCCATCGGCGAACCGGCGCGCGCCCGCATGCTCTACAGCCTGGCCGACGGACGCGCACGAACCAGCACCGAACTCGCGGTGGTAGCGGAAGTGACACCGTCAACAGCCAGCGTGCACCTGCAACGGCTGAAGACGCAGCGGCTGGTGAAGGTGGTTGCCCAGGGCAAGCATCGTTACTACAGCCTGGAAGGAAAAGATGTCGGGGCAGCGCTCGAAGCCCTGAGTGTGCTGGCGGGAGGATCGCGTAGAGCGTTTGTCCCGAGCACGCCGAATCGTCTGCGTAGCGCGCGAACTTGCTACGATCACATCGCAGGCTCGCTGGGAGTCGCGTTGCATGACCGCTTCCAGACTCTGGGATGGCTCATGCCGGATTCGGGCGGAACGGAATGCGACCTCACGCTGAAAGGGGCGAAAGCGTTTGAGACTTTGGGGATTGATGTCGAGGCGACGCGCGCGTTGCGTCGTCGCTTCGCGTACGCCTGCCTGGATTGGAGTGAGCGGAGGCCTCATCTCGGGGGTGGCTTAGGAGCTGCACTCCTCAACGCTGCGCTGAAGAGAAGGTGGGTGCTGCAGGACCTGGATAGCAGGGCATTAGGGGTGACGAGCCTGGGGCGGCGGGAAATCCTGAGTCGACTTGGCCTGCACGTTTGAGTTACCCACGCTAGTCTTGGGATCGCAAATTTCGATCCGACCCGGAAGAGAACCACTCAAAGCAAAGGTGGCTTGAGTGAGTAACCCCTTAGGTTTTCAAGCGGGTGAAGCCGTCGGCGGTCCAATCTTCGCTGCCGACGCCGTTGTGCACGAAGAAGAGGCAATCGGGGTCGTATTTCTTCTTTATCTCCCGCAAGCGTGAATAATTGGAGCCCCAGTAGGCCTGTCCGAAGGAGTGCTCAAAGTAGTTGCTCTCGGAGACGTAGGCTCCGCCGTTGGGGGCGAGCTTGCGTAGTTCGTCCATGGATTTCGCAACCGAGTCGCCTTCTTTGTGAGCGACGGTCAGATTGGGTTCGTGTCCAGGGAGACCGGGATAGGCGTGGCCTTGACCGGAGGCGATGATGGCGAGCGTGAAGGCATCGAGCACCGCGGGATTGGTGGCGGTGTCGCGGCCGGCGACGATGGCTTCAGGGGGAGCGCCGGCGAGTCCCTTGTTGAAGTGGAGCTCGATCTCCCAGTGCCGCGAAGCCGCAAACAAGGCATCGACGAGGCGATCCTGCGCGTCGTCTTTCAGCAGCGATGCAGGAAGCCAGAGCGACTCGAAGGCGTAGAGGAACATACCAACCTGGCCGCCGTCGCCTTCCCACCAGGCATCGCCGGGATGCGCGCCGGCACGCGAATCTGGGACGAGAGAGTGGTTATTGTGCTGCTCCCGCCAGACGGGGTCCCACCAGTGACGCGCCGGCATACTGCCGATGTGGGGCGAATCTTTGAGCCTGTATTCCGCAGGTGCATGAGCGATCCAATCGAGGAAGGGTTGCCAGACTTTCTCGGCTTCTTCTGTCCTAAGCCCGTACGAGACCATGGAAATCTCAAGCGAGTTGTCGGGTTCGATGTGAGCCTGCTCGCCCCAGTGGTAGTTGAAGAGCGCGGTGCTGTAGAAGCTGACGAACTGGGCTAGCAGTCGGCGGAAAGCGGCATCAGACGAGGCCTTGACAGTGAATGACACTCCGCCGGCGAATTCCGGGAGCTCGCGAACGCGGAGAGTAATTTTACTGACGGCGGCGAAACTGCCCCCACCACCGCCCTTCAAAGCCCAGAAGAGATCGGGATTGGTACAGGCATTGGCGATGCGAACCTGGCCATCGCCAGTGACTACCTCGGCTTCGAGCAAGGCGGACGCCGCGGTGCCATAGTGCTTGGAGAAGCTGCCAAAGCCCCCGCTCTGGATGAGGCCCGCGACGCCGACGGTAGTGCAACCACCCCCTTGGACATATTTGCCCGCCTTGGTGGTGACGGCGTCGTAAGCATGGAGCCAGATCGTCCCAGCGCCGAGCGTGACGGCAGGCTGTGGGGAAATGGTGGTGCAGCCCTGCGGAACGAAGGCATCGTGCGGGGTGATGTCGTTCATGTGGCGCGTCCAGACGAGCAGGGAATCGGCAGCATTGGACGTGCCCTGATAGCTGTGACCTCCACCCTTGACGACCAGGCGCAGGCGATTCTCGCGAGCGAAATTTACGGCGGCGGCGATGTCCTGGGCGTTGCGCGCGGCGACGGCATAAACGCTAGGCTTGGTGGCCCAGGCATTCGCCCAGCCCAGAGTTTGTGTGAGGCCGGGGGTGTCGCCGATGTAGAAGGGGTTGTCGAGGTTCTTGAAGAGAGCCTGGCAATCCGCGCTGTCGGAGGCGCTCTGGCAAACGGTGAGTGGAAACTCTACCGGGATGAGATTACCGCCGACTTGCTGCTTGAGCTTTTCCCAACTTGCTGCGCTGGGCCAGGCGGGATCGCCGGGGCGGACGCGGTGGAAAGGAGACTTGGAGGCTGACTTCTCGGGGTCGGCGAAGGAAAGATAAGGCGATACGGCCGACAAAAGGGGTAATGTTGCGAGGCGTTTAAGCAGGGTGCGTCGGTTCATACGATTCTGACCACAAAGATTGAAGTCGACGGAGCATCGGGAAAGGCGCACCAAGCAAGGGAAGCTTGGGTGGGGCACCCAGTTTCAAGTGCGTCCGCGCTCAAGTTTCGCCATCACCGCTAGGCCGCGCAATCATACCGCAGATGTCGGTGAAAACGTGCAGCGCCTCTATAATCGTGAGTCGCTCAACATTGAGATGAGTTGGCGGACTGACCGTCCAGGGAGATTGACCTTTGGCCTATAGCGATCTGAGGGAGTGGATTTCCGCGCTGGACAAGGCGGGCGAGTTGAAGCGAGTAAGGGCGGAAGTCGATCCGGTCCTGGAAATCGCCGAAATCACCGACCGAGTGTCGAAGTGGGGGGCACGCGGGAAGCAGGGCCCGGGTGGGCCAGCGTTGCTGTTCGAAAACGTCAAAGGCCATCCCGGCGCCAAGGTCCTGATCAACCAGTTTGGCTCGGAACGGCGCATGACGACTGGCGCTCGACGTGGATTCGCTGGACGAGATTCCGGCGCGCATCAAGATGTTCATGGATATGAAGTCGCCGCAGGGCTTCCTCGACAAGCTCAAGATGTTGCCCCTGCTGACCGAGGTGGGCAACTTCTTTCCCAAGGAAGTTCCGACCGGGCCGTGCAAAGAAGTGATCAAGAAGGGCGATTTCTCGCTACTGGATTTTCCCATCCTGCAATGCTGGCCGAAGGATGGCGGCCGATTCATCACCTTGCCCTCGGTGATTACACGCGATCCGCAGGACGGGCAAGCGTAATGTCGGCACCTATCGCCTGCACGTGTATGACGAGCGCACGCACCGGCATGCACTGGCAACGACAGAAGCAGGGCGCAGAACACTATCGCGAACAGATGCGACGCAAAGCGGCGGAAGGCGCAGCACAGCCGCTGACGGCGGCACTCGACATGATGGCGCGCTCGGGTGGCGGTTCGCGCGTCGCCGATGGGCAAACAGGTTGCGGGACGCATGGAGGTGGCGGTGGCCATCGGCACCGATCCGGCCATGATGTTTTCGTCCATCGTGCCGGCGCCGCCGGATATCGAAGAGTTCATCATCGCGGGATTTCTGCGACAGAAGCCGGTCGAGCTGGTGAAGTGCGAGACGCGTTGACCTCGAAGTTCCGGCCACGTCAGAGATCGTGCTCGAAGGCTACGTCGAATTGGACGAGCTGAAAATGGAAGGCCCGTTCGGCGATCACACCGGCTTCTACACCATGGAAGACCTCTACCCGGTGTTTCATGTCACCTGCGTCACGCACCGCAAAGACCCCATCTACTCGACCACCATCGTGGGCAAGCCGCCGATGGAAGACGCGTGGATGGGCAAAGCGGTCGAGCGCATCTTTCTGCCGGCGATGCGGCTGACGATTCCGGAGATCGTCGATGTAAACCTGCCGATTGAAGGCGTGTTTCACAACCTGATGATCGTGTCGATCAAGAAGTCGTATCCCGGGCAGGCCCGCAAGGTGATGAATGGAATCTGGGCGCTGGGGCAGGCCATGTCCACCAAGTGCATTCTGGTAGTCGATGAAGACGTGAACGTGCAGGACCTCGGCGAGGTCACGCTGAAGGTGCTGAACAACATCGATCCGGAGCGCGACATCCAATTCACGCTGGGCCGGTGGATTCGCTGGATCATGCATCGCGGCTGCCGGATTACGGCTCAAAGATGGGTGTGGACGCCACGCGCAAATGGCCCAGCGAAGGCTTCACTCGTCCGTGGCCGGACGAGATCACCATGGACGCGGAGACGAAGAAGAGAGTGACGGAGCGGTGGAAAGAATTTGGGTTGGAATAGCAATCAGCAATAGCAGCTTCGAAAATCGAACCGTCCTGGCTGAAAGCTCGAAACTGGAGACACTGCGATGATTGCACGTCCTGGCGAACGATGAGTACGCCGATTTCTATGCCAACTACATCAGCAAGGTGCCGAATGGCGATTTGCTAAACTTTCTCGATCTGCAGCCGGGCGAGTTCGTTGGGCTGGTGAACGATCTGACCGACGAGCAGGCGATCGAAGCCGCCGGCTCCGGGCAAGTGGAGCGTGAAGCAGGTACTGGGGCATCTGTGCGATACGGAGCGTGTGATGGGTTATCGCATCGCTGCGGTTTCGCACGTGGCGACCAGAAGGAGCTACAAGGACTTTGAGCAGGACGACTACGTCGCGGCGGCGAACTCCAACGCGCGCAGCACGACCGAGCTTGCTGGCGGAGCTGAAGTCCGTTCGGGGAGCGACGCTGACGCTGCTGGAAAGCTTGACGGATGAAGAATCGAAGCGCACTGGAGTTGCGAATGGGAATCCGGTTTCGGTGCGGGCGCTGGTCGTACATCATCGGCGGTCACGCGCAGCACCATCTGGAATTGTTGCGGAAGCAGGTTGCCGGGAAGGCAGTAAGGCGTAGTCAGCGCGTCGACCCACGGTGGACATCCTGATGTGCCAAAGGGCGCTCCAGCCCGCTACGGCCGCCCGCCGGGATTGATATACTGTTTAATCGTATGGGAATCGTCAAAAACATCGCCGCGATCGCCAAGGGGATGAGCATCACCTTCGGCGAGATGTTCAAACCGACCGAGGTGGAGAACTATCCCGACGGCCCGGGGCCGAACCGGGGCGCCATGTTCCAGGAGCGTTTTCGCGGCATGCACGTGCTGCAACGCGACGAAAACGGCCTGGAGAAGTGCGTGGCGTGCTTCCTGTGCGCGGCCGCCTGCCCGTCGAACTGCATCTACATCGAAGCGGCCGAGAACACCGAAACCAACCGGATCAGCGGCGCCGAGCGCTACGCCAAGGTCTACAACATCGATTACAACCGCTGCATCTTCTGCGGCTATTGCGTGGAGGCGTGCCCGACCGACGCTATCACGCACGGTCATGGTTTCGAGCTGGCCAGCTTCAACGCCAGCAACCTGGTGTACCGCAAAGAGCAGTTGCTGGCGGGTACTCCCGGCGCATATCGGGGCCGAACGCGATCTACAACATCGAAGGAACCGGCCGGCTGATGCCGAAGACGGCGCAATTGACGCTCGGGGGCCGACGTTCCGCCGGGCACGTAGATCGCAGAGCAGAGTTACAAAGCGATTGAAGGCCGCGACGGAATTCGCGGCCTTTCGCATTTCGCGGTTCGAAGTGGACACTTCGCCAACCGCGTTGGGATGTGACCATTAGGTGGTGCAAGCTACCTGAATTAGTAGGGAGGACCTGGGCATTGCGGGCGACGACTCGCCCCACATCCGCGACCTGTTTCACCAGAAATATCGCGGGTCACGCTATTCGCCGGATATGCAGCGTGTCCCAATCTCGAGGACCAGACGAAGTTCTTCGCGCTGCTGCATCCGGATGAAACGATTGGTGCGCAACTGACCACCGGATTCCTGCTCGATCCCGAGCAAAGCAGGTCGGCGATCGGGGTGCATCACCCGTCGGCGAAGTATTTTGTGGCGTAGAATGTTCACTGAATCGCGACGTGCTGCAGGATAGCGTCGGGCAGGCGCTTTACCCGACTGGCATTGTGCGATGTATGTGGCAAACCCTGCTTGTCTTTGTTAGCTACATACCTGCCCACCAGGTAGCCCAGCGTTGATCCCACGAACACATCTGAAGGGAAGTGCTGCCCGCCGGTGACGCGAGTAGTTGCGACGGTGGTCGCCAGTCCGTACATCGCCAATTGCACGGGCAAGCTCGGGTACTCGTGGGCGACAACGGAGGCGAGGGTGAAGGCCAGGGCCGAATGCCCGGAGGGAAACGATCCGCCGCTGAAATTGCCGGCAAAGAATTGCCCTTCGTGAGGACTGGTGTAAGGCCGATCCCGGTTGAAGATCAGCTTCATTGATCCGTAGAGAAGAAAAGCGTCGATGGATGCTTCGGCGGCACGCACACCGGTGCGCTGGGCGTGTTCATCATGCGTGAAGAGTCCCGTCAGATAGATACCGCCTGCGGCGGCCGCGGTCCCGTAGGTACACGCGTTGGAGATGTCGATGCCGGTCTGGTGCCAACTGTAAGGAACCTGTTGCGCGACCGACTCGTCATTGGCGATCAGCACGCCGGTTGCCCCGACGACGAGAGAGTCCCAGAAAAGCGTCTTGTTAACGAATGGAGCTCCGGTGCTGAAACCGAGGGAATCGATCTGGAAGGGCGCCTTGATCAGGTGCCATTCATCCTGCCCGATGGTTTTGGCAGCGGTAGCTATGCCGTGTCCGAACGAACTGTGTTGAGCCTGCCTGGTGGCCGAAGGTGCGTCGGGAATTTGCTGGGTGGTTGCGGGATGCGGCGGCGTCTGGGCCGGCGGAGATTGTTGGCCTTGCGCGGCAGCAACAGCCAATATTAGTAGTAATGCGACCTCTGTCGCTTTTTCCGTGCGACGTCCGGTCGACTGGGCACGCTGACTTAAAGTCGAAGAATTTTGTTTTTTCATCTTTTCGTTTCCCGCGGGCGGTTTCGGTGGTAAACACCGAGTAGCCGGACTCCACTCGCCGCACTCTTGGAGCGTAATGCCGGAAAACGTCCAGGCTTGCAGATAACGATTCGTGAAGAAACAACCGTCCCGCCCCATCCGCTCCGGGAGCGGTTACACCGTGAGTTTGCGCATGTAGTCAGCATCAATCTTGATGGCTTCCAACGGCGGAATGTCAAAATCTTCCTGTTCCACAAAGTAGTGCTTAATCTGTCCCTGTTTTGTTGCGGCAAAGATGGCGCGAATATCGACGGTGCCCCGGCCAAGCTCGGTCGACTGAGGGTGTTCCGTACCCTTCTTGAGATCGAAGTCTTTCACATGCAGCATTGAGATGCGGGTGGGGTACTTCTGCAAGTAGTCCGCCGGGTTATACCCGGCAACGGCGACCCAGCCGCAGTCCATCTCGAACGTCACCAGAGCGGGATCGGTAAGGCGGATGAGTTCGTCGTAGGGCACCACTCCTTTGAGTTTGCGGAACTCGGTGGTGTGGTTGTGATAGCCGAACTGCATTCCCGCGGCCTTCACCTTCGTGCCGATGTCATTATATTGCGCGGCGTTCCATTTCCAATCGTCAAGGGTAAAGGCTTGCACCCATGCCTCGTGATAGCCGGGATCTTTCGTCGGAAGTTTGACGCGCGAGGGATCCTGCAAGGCTGGCGAGGAGCAGACAATGTATTGAAGGCCGAGGTCTTTTGCGTACTCGATGATTGCGTCGAGCCGGGGCTGAAGCATTGACATGGGATAGTGCGCGCTGACGCAGCGAAGTCCAGCTGTGCTCATCGCGGATTTGAAATCGGCGGCGGTGAGTCCATAAAAGCCGGCGGCTTCCACTTCCTGATATCCGGCGGCGGCAACTTGCTTCAATGTCCCGTCGAAGTCTTTTGCCAGCAGGTCGCGGAGGGTATAAAGCTGCAGGCCAAGGGGCAAGCCGAAAGGATCGGCGAACAGTGACGATGGATTTTGCGACAACGACGCGGTGACCCCGGCGGCCACAGAGAATTTCAGAAAGTCCCGGCGAGACGCCATCATGGCGGAGAGCCTTTCAACGCAAGAGTTTGTACCCGAACAATCGGCCTTACTTTACAACATCGGCCAAAAAACAAGGGCAATTTGGTCTGGATTCGGTCTTGTGCGCTGTGACCCGGCAGACGTATGCCACAGACGAAGGGTCGAACCCCAGCAGAACCGAGGAGTCCTGTGTTCCCCATTGTCGCAGCCCGCTCATTGAGCGCGAGGCATTAAACTCTTCGAGATCAAGGGCGCCTCGAATCGCCCGGAAAGAGCGGCCTGGTCAGTTCGTCACCCTTCGGACGCAAGGCGGCGAAATCGATCGACGAATATCTGAAGAGTCTGGACGAAGCGCCGGTGGAGATAGCAAAAGCTGTTAGCCAACTAGCACTCCTCCGCCTTAATGGCGGTTGTGCGGCTGTGAACGAAATTACGGCCGCACGTTTTTAAGCCTCCGATTCAAGCGAAGGGGCGGACTAAAATCCAGAGGATGCCTCGTGCCGAGGTGGTTTGTGCAACAGCGTGAAAGCAAACACTGCGGCGGCCGTACACAGGCCGATCGCGACGCGTCGCAGGCTGGGTGCATTGCACGCGGGATGTTTCGTTGAAGTCTCGACGTGTTCCGGACGAACCCCCATGCCGATGGTGCGACCTATGAGGCGTTGGATGCCGGGTATCTGCACCACCAGCTTTAACTGCCAGGGAGCCCTTGCCGGGCCGGGGTTCTTGAAAATCTGCGCGATCCCTTTGTGAGCGAAAACTTGTATTTGCTGGGTCACGACAGTAGGGAACTCACGTCTCTGTTGCACGGAAGCTAGCACGGTTTCCGTTACGCGTTTCTCGCGCAGAGGTTGGGCGAGAATCCGGGCTGTAGCGACGGCATCCTGGATCGCGAGGTTGATGCCCACCCCGCCAGCGGGTGACATGGCATGGGCGGCGTCTCCGATGCACAGCAGTCCGGGACGATACCACTGGCGCAGGCGATTGATCTGCACCGACAAAAGCTTTATCGGTTCCCAGTCTTTGAGTTCCTCGACGCGATTGCCCAAGTAGGGTGCTATCTGTCGCACGAATTGCTGGAACGACTCCAAACCGCCAGTCTTGATTTCGTCGAAGGAACCTTTACGGATAATCAGGCCTGCCTGGAAATAGTCCCCGCGATTGATGAGGACCAGCGGACGTCCGTAGTTGATGTTGCCCAATAGCTGCTCGGGATCGTCGGGATGTCGGCTGATGCGAAACCAAAGCACGTCGATGGGGACGCCACGTTCGATCACCTCGAAGTGGGCCGCTTGACGAATGGTGGAATGGCGCCCGTCACAGCCGATGACAAGGTCCGCACGAATTTCGGCGGAGCCGCTCGGAGTCTTCACCTGGACGCCTTCAATGCGGTCGCCGGAGCGAAGCAAATCAACCGCTTCGTACTGCATGCGAAGCTGGAACTGCGGGAAGGCGCTGGCCTTTGCCGAGAGGAAGTTGAGGAAGTCCCACTGAGGCATTAACGCGACGAACTTGCAGTGTGTTGGCAAGTGGCTGAAATCGGCGGCGACGAAGGAGAAATCTCCGAAGACTCCACTGACGGTGCTCAATCGCTGGTGAGGCAGTTTGAGTAAGTCGTCGAGCAATCCGAGTTCGTACATGATCTCGAGGGTCGAGGGGTGCACGGTGTCGCCGCGAAAGTCGCGGAAGAAATCGGCGTGCTTTTCGAGAACGGTAACCTCGACGCCCGACCGGGCAAGGAGGTAACCGAGCATGATTCCGGCGGGGCCTCCACCGACGATGCAGCAGGTGGTGGGGGTGGTTTCGTCAGCCATGGCAAGACGGTAACACGAAGGATGGATAGAAGGCGCGCCGGTGGAAAGAAGAATTGGGGGCTACTGCCACAGCGCGGAGGAGCCGCCCACCCATTCCAGATCGCGATTGTGGTCGACGCCCATCATCATGCCGCGTCCCATGCGGATCAGCGGCAGCACCGGCGTCAGCTCGCCGCCCTCGGGCCAGACGTACATGATGCGAATTTCCATCTGCGTCATGCCGTGCGGCGTGGCGATGACCGGCTCGAAGCGCATACGCTCCTGCAGGATGTAGTTGTGGCGCTCGCCGGCGGGAATGGCGTCGATGTCGGCCTCGGTGGGAGCGAACTTGATGCCCGCTCCCGGCGAACGAATAGAGCGGCTTCAGGATGTAATTCTCGTTGTCGTCCGGGACGCTCGGGTTCTCGTCGAGGAACCACGTCTTCGGCACGCAGCGATGGTTGAGGTAGGGAATGGAGAACTTGCTGATGCGGAAGTACCAGTTGGGATGTCCGGCCCACTCGACATCGAGTTCCTCGCGCAGGTCGAAGGGCAGCGTGATGTCCTTGCGCTCCAGCTCGTCCACGATGCAGCGGTTGTAAATGCGCTTCACCTCGATCTCGCGGCCGTCCTTGCTGTAGTAGAGCTTCTCTGCCGCGCTTCTTGAGCGACAGAATGTCGACGATCGCAATTCCCAGTTCTTTCTGCGTGATCAGGAAGTCAGGCAGCGTCTTCTGGTGCTCGGGATCGATCTCCATCAGAATCACGTTCTCGGGATCGTGACTCGCCGACGATCAGCTCGCGCATGAGCTTGCGATACGAATCGTGATCGAAGCCGCCGAGATAGATGCCGAGGTCTTTGGGCAGGCCGTAAGCTGTCGATGTACTGCTGCGCCGACAGCGCCTGGTATCCGTACAGCGAAGGGAAGGCCTGCAGCTCGACCAGCTTGGGCTCGAGCTCGCCCTTGGCATTGCGCACCAGTCCGAAGTCCACCTGCACAAACATCGGCCGCGGCGATTCGTTGGCGACGTTGTATTCCGGCGGGACCGTCTTGTCGGATACGCGCAGATACTTCGGATTGGTCAGCAGCTGCGTGACCAGTTCGCGGCCGTACTGCGCCATCTGGTCGAGCAGGGCCTTGGGCAGGAAGCACGGAGTCTCCGAGACGCGAAAGCCAATGGGCGTGCCGCAGGCCTTGTCCAGCGAGTCCAGAAATTCTGGTACTTCTCCGGAGTGAAGTTGCGGTTGAACTCCTCGCGCAGCGCGGGGATCATGCTTATGCCTCGATCAGGAAGCGGCCCTTTTCCATGATCTGCTGGCCGTCAACCCAGATGTCGAACCGCGTGCCGACCACGTCGATGTGCGTGCTGGAATACCACTGCGCGCCGGTGTGGTGTCCGTAAGGATTGCCGAAGGCGATGTGCAGGCCGGGGAATTTCTCGTCCTGCAGAATGTTGCCGATCACGCGCTTCAGTTCGATGTTGGTGCCGATGGCGAACTCGCCCACCACGTCGCTGTTTTCGTCGGTGTGGGTGTAGGCCCAGAATTCCTGCTCCAGCGCCTTGTTGTCGCTGAAGACTTCGGTGATGCGGTTGCTTCTTCATGCGGATCGTCAGCGGCTGGCTGCTGCAGGTCGGGATACTTCTCGCAGAGATAATCGCCGACCACGCCATCGACCACGTACGTTCCGTTGACTTCGCCGGGCGTGGTAAAGATCTCGCCGCCGGGCAGGTTGCCCCACTTGTCCGGGCTGATGATGCCGCTGGTCTTGATCCACTTGTAATTCGGGTTCAGATCGGCGACCGAGGTCGCTGCCCGCGGGGTTCTTGGCGCTGCACCTGCTTCGCCTTGGTGACGATCTCGATCACTTTCTTGCTGAGCGCGTCGACGCGGTTGAAGTCGGCGCGCATGCCTTCCAGCATGATCTCGTGATTGATGTTGACCATGTGCGCGTGGCGCATGCGGCGGCGATTGACGATGTCGGTCATCTCCATGCGCGACTTCAGCTCGTTCCGCTGCACGTGCACCGCGAAGATGCTGACCTGGCTGGTCTCCATGTCGTCGGCGATCTCCGGCGGCAGTCCGGTCAGCGGACGCTCGGCAAGTTCTTCCAGCACAAAGGCCTTGAAGGGCGAACCGACTTTGACCAGTTCCTTGGCGATGCTGGCGGCGATCTCGCGGCAAGCCATTGTCGGTGATGACCGTGACCTTCTCGTCAGGCTGAATGCGCAGGCAGGTATTCACTGCGTTGTAGGCGCCCGGCGAAAGCTCGGGATCGAATGGAGTTGTGGTCAAGTCGGTCAGCAACGGTGGTGTCAAGAACGTCCCCTTCTAAGATCAGACATACTGGCGCAATTTCTAACTGCGTGCACGGGCGCGGTATCGAACACGCCAACCCGCGTCTCTTCGACGATGTAGTCCACGACCTTCTTCAGGTCTCCGGTTTCGTGAAAAACCTTGAGCTGGCGGTCGGCGCCGCTGCCCATCTTGAGCATCTCGTGGATGTAATTGATTTCGTCGCGCGAGCCCAGTTCGTCCACCACGTCGTCGATCAGGTGGAGGTATTCCAGCATCAGCTTCGTGATCGGGACTTCTTCCTCCTTGCCGAAGTCGATCAGCTTGCCGTCGAGGCCGTAGCGCGAGGCGCGAAACTTGTTCTCGCTGATCAGCGCGCGGCCGTAGATGCGATAGCTCTTGTTGGACGCATGCAGCTTCTACAGCATGGCTGCCGTCGCCTGAATCAGCGCGGCGATCGCGAGGGTCTCGTCCAGCCGCATCGGAATATCGCACACGCGCACTTCGAGGGTCTCGAAGAATGGATGCGGACGGATGTCCCACCAGATCTTCTTGCCGTTGTCGATGCAATTGGTCTTGACCAGCAGATTGACGAATGTTTCGTAGTCGGCCCAGTTGGCGAAGACGTCGGGAATGCCGGTGCGCGGGAAGCGCTCGAACACTTTGCTGCGGTACGACTTGAATCCGGTCTCCATGCCCATCCAGAACGGCGAATTGGTGGACAGCGCCAGGATATGCGGCAGGAAATACCGCATCGAGTTCATGATGTGGATGGCGGTATTGCGGTCCTCGATGCCGACGTGCACGTGCAGTCCAAACACCAGATTGGCGCGCGCCACCAGCTGCATGTCTTCGACCACCTGGTGATAGCGTTCGTCGGGATAAATCTCCTGCACCTTCCAATCGGCAAACGGATGGGTGCTGGCGAGCGCCAGCAGCAAGCCATTCTCGGTCGGCCAGCTGATCATCTCGCGGCGCAGAGTTGCGCATGTCCTCGCGAGCTTCCTTGATGTCGCGGCAGACCTTGGTACCGACCTCGACCACGGCCTGGTGCATCTCAGGCTTCACCTTCTCGGCGATCTTCAGCTTCGCCTTGGAGAGGATCTCCATCTGGATGTGCGAGCGGAGATCGCGGGTCTCCGGATCAATCGTCTGGTATTCCTCTTCGATTCCGATGCTGAGGCTCGGCCGCTTCATTTGGATTACCCCTTGGTCGCGCTCTTCGGAGCTTTGACGGCCTTGGCCGTTTTGGGAGCCGCTTCGGCTTCCTCGAGGCCGGCATGGCCGCCCAGGAAGGCGCTCCAGCGGTATTCCGACATCTTGCCGGTGTGTTCTTTCGCCTTGCGGACCGCCAGCTTCGGCGACCTCGTCCACGATCCAGTGGAAGTTGTCCTCGCCGACCGAGTTAATGTCGGCGTCAGGCGCAGGGTTCATGAAGTCGATGGCGTAAGGAATGCCGTCCTCGCAGGCGAACTCCACGGTATTGAGATCGTAACCCAAGCGCGCACAGCGTCAGAGCATCGCGCTCGACCCGCTGCAGCAGCTTGGGATCGACCGGCGGCGGGTTCTTCACGTAGCGCTCGTGGAACGGCGCCGAGGGATCGTACTGCATGATGTGCACCTTTTCCTGGCCGACCACGTAACACCGGAAGTATTCCTTGAACTTCACGCCGCGCTGCAGGGTCATGCAAAGATCGCGGCTCTGGTCGTAGGCCTTGAAGAATTCTTCCGGGATTGTTGACCTTGTACACGTCCTTCCAGCCTCCGCCATCGAACGGCTTCAGGAACGCGGGAAACCCGACGTAGCCGAAGATGCTGTCCCAGGGCAGCGGAAACTGCAGGTTGCGCATCGAGCGATCCGTCGTGCCCGCCGGGTGCTGCTTGTGCGGCAGCAGAACGGTCTGCGGGAATGGCCACGCCCAGCTTCTCGCCGAGCGCGAAGTTGAAGAACTTGTCGTCGGCGCTCCACCAGAACGGATTGTTGATGACCGTCGCGCCGGAGAGCGCGGCGTTCTTCAGATAGCCGCGATAAAACGGAATGTCGTGCGAGATGCGGTCGACGATGACGTGGTAAGGAGAGGGTTCCGCCATGCGAACTTCGCCGACCGGCGGCCAGTTCCGCCTGAATGCCCGGCTCGTTCATGGAATTGATCTTGTCGACCAGTGCGGGCGGGAAGGTGGTCTCCATCCCGAAGATGACGCCGATTTTCTTCACGACTGCTCCTTGGGCAACCGGCATTTAGGACGCGCCGTTCCGCAGCATAAAACCCGCTGAGAATCAGCCTGCTGGAATCAGCGCTGGAGCGCGCTTGAACGATATCTGTTTAATTTTATGGGATAAACAGCCGGTTTTGGTAAGGCCAGTTAGGCTGCACCCGGGTCCGTGGCCTGCGGACTCGCGCCGCACTCTTAGGCGCGAGATCTTCAGAAGTACGCCCGCGCCATCGGCCGCCACCACGGCCAGTCGTGATAGCTGTGGTCGCCCCAGACGTACAGTCTCGTGGCGAATGCCCCTGGCGCGCAAGATCGCCGCAAACTGCTCGTTCCTCTCCCAGCACATGTCCCACTCGCCGGTGGCGAGCACGGTGCGCATGTGGTTGTACCTCCAGCCGTCGGTGCAATTGGCCAGGTAGTCCGGAGGATTGTTGAAATACACGTCCTCGCTGTACCAGCCGTCGAGGAAACTCCTGATGTCGAAGGAGCCGCCCATGCTGACGCAGGCGTTCACCATGTCAGGATGGCGGAAGGCGAAGTTCACAGCGTGATAGGCGCCGAAGCTGCACCCGGTGACGATGGTGTGCGGAGTCCAGTTCTTGTTCCACATCAGCGGAAAAACGTCGTTGATGATGTAGCGCTCGTACTGCAGGTGGCGCTGCACACGCCAGTAAGGATGCGCCCGCTTGTTGTACCAGCTCTCGCCGTCCACGCTGTCGACGCAGTAGATCTGCATCTCACCGTTATCGAGCTTGTCGGCGACCGCGGCAATCATCTTGTTGTCTTCGTATTCGAAGAAGCGTCCCTGGGAGGTAGGAAAAACAAGAATCTTGCGGCCGCCGTAGCCGAAGACGAGCAGTGACATGTCCCGATTCAGGTCCTTCGACCACCATTTGTGAAATTCACGATGCACGATTGTGCGCCCCTCGCTGAAAAGAATTTGCTGGAACGAAAACCGACTTGCTACTCTAAGGAACCACTTCGCGCGACCTGCAGGAATCGAAAGCTTCGACCTGTCGGTCTGGTTGCGGTGTGGTCATTCAATATTACAAGAATGTCCACTGAACCGTTCATAACCCCGGATGCCCATGTCCCGGCCCCAGCAATGACCATGCCTTCCCACGGCCCAAGCACCTGCAATCGCGGTTGCATAAGCATGAGCAGTTTGCATCGCGGCTCATCGACGAAAAGCACGACTTCATCGTGTACGTACCGCAGGCCTTTCACGACGATCCGAACCGCTTCTTTCCGGTGCTCTATCTGCACGACGGACAGAACCTGTTTGATCCCGAGACCTCGTTCATCAAGGGCAACTACTGGCGAGTGGGTGAGACCGCCGATGCCTTGATCGCGTCCGGCGAGATCGAGCCGCTGGTGATTGTCGGCATCTACAACACCGGCGCCAAGCGCATCGACGAATACACTCCGGTGGAAGACAGGCGGCTGGGCGGCGGCAAGGCCGACGCCTACGGGCAGATGGTTGTCGAAGAGCTGAGAGCCTTCGTCGCGCACGAATACCGCACCCTGGCAGGCGCCGACAAACTGCGGCATGGGCGGCTCGTCGCTTGGCGGCCTGGTGACGCTCTATCTGGGCATGCGCTATCCCGACGTCTTCGGCAAGCTGGCCGTGTTGTCGCCGTCGGTGTGGTGGCGTGATCGAGTGATTCTCCGGTTCGTCGAACAGCTCCGCCAGAAAACCGGTCAAAGCATCTGGCTCGACATCGGCACCAACGAAGGACGCCGCGCGTTGCCCGACGCGCGAGCTCTGAAGCGGCTGCTTGCTTAAGAAAGGCTGGAGACCAGGCAAGAGACCTCGAGTACCGTGAGATCGAAGGCGGCAAGCACTCCGAATACGCGTGGGCCGAACGCGTCGGGCCAATGCTGAAGTTCCTGTTTCCGCGGCGAGGGTAAATTGCGGCGGACGAGGATCGAAAGCCGGGGAGGATTATTCCCCGGCTTTCGTGCGAAATGTAATCCAGTTACAACTTCATCCTGCGGCGCGAAACGCCGGCAAGACCGACCAGTGCGGAGCCGAGCAGTCCCAACGTTCCCGGCTCGGGCACCGGTGTTTGAAAGGTGATATTGCCACCGGTCAGGACGGCGACATCCCTTTTTCCGCCGTTAGCGAAAAGGTTTACACCCGTATCCAATGAGTCGGAGCCCGTCAGCAGCCAGGCGTTGGGATCGCCAAACAGCGAAGTGATGTTCGGACTAACATAATCCACCTGGAAAACTGCCTGAAAGGAGCCCGCGCCACCTCTTGTCCCAACGTATTGGCCGCTGTTTTGCGAGCCTTGGAGGCACACACCGGGCATCGACCCGCCGGTGCAGAACAACGATGACCGCACTTCGACTTCAACGCCGGTTCCGGCAAGATACTGGGCGTTCAGGACTTTGTTCGACGCCGCGTAACTGGAAGCCGCGCCTGTCGATACGGAGGCAGTCCCGACCAGCACATGGTTCGCCGGAATCTTGGAGTCGCTGACGAGCAACACCAGACCCGGCCCAGCCGAGAATCCGGTGTTATTTGCATGGACTGGGTCTAGGGAACCCAAGAAAGAGAATGTGATTACGTCTGCTGAGGCAACGCTAGACAGCGTTACGAGCAGCATGAGGCATCCGAAAGTGAGCGCAAGTTTCTTCGTCATTAACTGTCCTATCTCCAGGCCGCGGCCCGACTTGGTCGATTCCGAGCTTGGTCGAAATCGAACGGGTTGTGGTTTAGTAAGCATTACCAACCTGGCCAGGAAGGTAACACAACAAGGTTACTTTTGTTGCAGTTCCGATCGCGAAACCCGCGACGGATTCGAGTAACCTAGGGCACGTTAGTTACCATCCAAGTTTACGAAAAATAAGTAGCTTGGCTGTGACACTTGGCGACCGATGTGCAAAGAATTGCGACAAAATCATAGTACTAGTGGTAACTAAGTTACCTAAGTACCATGAAAGTCGTAAATACAACGCCAAAAGTGCGATTAGTCAGTCTTTGGGGTGCCCCAAAGTGTCATTGGCGATTTGGGTTGCCGCGAAGCCCTTCCGCTACTAGATTTTCCTCACACCACTACCCGGCCGCAATAAACACAAGGTGTTTTGATGACGGGCTGGGAGGAGAGACGATGAGACTTGATTGGTCCGTGAAGCTGATGCTGCTCTCGATCGCCGCCTTACTTGCAGTCCTGGTGTTGCGTCCGGTCGTCCAGCCCACGCCCGTGCAGGCACAGGCTGTCGATGGTAGCTCATTCTATGTGGAACCGGGCTACACCATGCTGCGCAAACCGGATGGAACGGGGCAGATGTATGGCAAGGTGATGATCGATATGCGCACAGGGGATATCTGGGGATTTCCGACCCTGGCGGAATCGCCGTACCCGATTAACAGCGTAAAGTCGGAGCCACCGAAGTCGCACCCCATGTATCTTGGGAAGTTCGTACTGAGCGAGGCAAGCAAGTGATCTAGTGGCCCGACAGATCGAGGTTACGTTAGCGGGCGAAATGTACTAAATTTCCATCGAGTCGCTAGACTTGCGTCATCCGCTCCGTCTAACCGACGGATGCGCCTCACGCTACAGTTGCGTGGTATCAGTTTCGGTGCTTTCAAGAATGAATCTTCCATCGCCCAGACACCTTGGATCGATACAACGGGGGGGAACGGTTGCGGTCGCCCTAACCGTGAGCTTGTTGCTCCTGCAGAACATTGCGGTTGCGGCTACGCCCGCTGGTGCGACGAGCGCAAATGTCACGATTTACGCCGACAAGCCGTGGATGGACACAGGTATCGATGTCGGCGCCGGCGACAAATTGCACATCACTGCGACCGGGACGGTAGATTTCAGCGACAAGCCGGGTGTCGGGCCCCAAGGTGCTGAGCGAGGATGGAAAGATACGCTGCGCGCATTGTCGGTTCCCAACGCTGGGCGGGGCGCATTAGTGGGACAGGTGGGCACCGACCGTGCGGCTACCCCATTTCTGGTCGGAGAAGATGGCACCATCGTCGTCCCTTTTGCCGGCCGGCTTTACCTGGGCGTTAACCAGGACTCGCTGTCGAAGCCTACGGGATCGTTCCAAGTGCACATTGAGCGGACGGCGGCGCCACAGGCGGCCGAAAACTCGACCAACTACAATTTCCAGCCGCTGTTTACGACGTTGAACGCCAAGCTCCCTTACCGCGTGACCGACCAGGCGGCAGCGGGAGGAAATGAAGGCGACCTGGTGAACTTTGTGCTTGTAGGGAATGAGAAGCAGGTCACGGAAGCGTTCAAGTCAGCGGGATGGGTGTTGCCGGACAAGACCAACCAGGAAGCCGTACTGAGCGCGGTGCTGGCGACCTTGCAGAAGCAGGCGTACGTTACAGTCCCGATAAGCACGCTCTTCCTATTCGGGCGAGGACAGGATTATGGGTATGCGCGCGCCGAAGCCATTAAGGTGATTGGGTGGCGCGATCACTTCCGCATTTGGCGGACCCCATTCAAGGGGCCCAACGGCGAGACCTTGTGGGCAGGCGCCGGTACGCACGATGTAGGTATCGAGAAAGACCAGCGCAAAGAGAATGGGATTACACACAGGATCGATCCGGAGATAGATGGGGAACGTGACTTCATCGCGGCGACGCTTCAGCAGGCGGGATACGTGCAGGCGACGGGATACATGGCTCGGCCAAAGCAGGTGAAGGATGCGAAGACAGCGACCGGCGGAGAGATTAAGACGGATGGGCGGACGCTGGTGATTGTGCTGAAGCCGTAAGTGCAGCGGAGAGGTTGTAAAAGAGGGGCTGGACTTCCGAAGAGGCCCGGCCCTTTTCACGTCTCACGGAGGAGGATCGAGGCGTTAGAAAGTGGGAAGAGCGTTGCTGGTGTCGCCAAACTTGTACGAGCCCAGAGATCGGAGAAACCTTTGAGCCGCAACGGAGCGGCATTCATCAGTCTCGTGCTCAAGAGCCTGATGATGTGCGCTGCGAATGCATTTGGTTCAGGCGACGTTTCCGGGGCCGATCGAGATGAAAGGCCCGGGGTGAGAAGCCACTGACATCGCCGCAGGAAGCGTGCGCCGATTGCCATACCACCCCACCGACGCGGCCAGTAAAGACCAGCGCACAGGGGCCTTTCACAACTCGAGCGCAACCACCGGCTTATGCATTACGTGTCACAAGACGGAGAACACGCAGGGAAAAGCGGCGCCGGTGAAGTGCGCCAACTGCCACAGTGTCGCCTCATATAAAGTCGTAAGGGTGGCGGGATTCTAATGAGCGCCGCTAGCCGCCCTAGCGTTGCGCACCATCTCGCTGTAAAACTGGTCCACTCCGTTAAACATGATCTGGATGCCGATGCAGACCACGATAAAAGCCGACAGCCGAATGAGGATGCTGGTACCGGTTGGCCCGAGGAGACGTTCCAGTTCATCGGAAAAGCCGTAGCAGAGATAAATCGTCAGGCCAATCAGCGCGATTCCCAGGGTGGACATCAAGGCGCTCACAATCAGTTGCAAGTGGGTTTCAGCGTGAGCATTGCTGCCTAAAGTGATAGCAACGGCGATCGATCCCGGTCCAACTGTGAGCGGCATGGTCAGCGGGTAAAACGCCTTCGAGAGGACCGCGTCGCTGCTGGACTGGCCCGTGACGCGCCGGTCGGAATTGTCGTCTTGCTGGTTGAGAATTCGCCACCCGGCAATCATGACCACTAGCCCGCCGCCTAGCTCGACCGCGCCTATGCTTACGCCAAAGAAGTCCAGTACATATGAGCCGACGAATAGCGACGCCATCAGCAGTACAAAGCCGTTCACCGCGACCCGCAAGGCGACGGTGCGGCGGATGCTGGCACTGTAGCCAAATGTCATGGACGCAAAAATGGGCGCCATCCCGAACGGGTTGACGATCGGCAACAGTGCCGCATAAACCAGCAAAATGTTGCGAATCGCGGGATACATGCGAGCCAACAGCATAGTCGAAATTGTGTTTCGGTGCCGCCCTGCCGGAAGCATCCGGTTATGGTTGACCACGCGGACGTTTCTGGGTTGAATGAATAAGCCAGCTCGTGGCGCAGCGGGACACAACATGCCAATTCCTCCTCGAACATACGGCGCAATGCAAATGCGGCTGCGCGAATCATTGGTCACGCGTGCCTTCGTGCTGCCGATCCAAGAGTTCATTCATATACAGGGCATCAGCAGCGTGCTGCTGCTGGGCGCAGCGGTCGCTGCGCTGATCTGGGCGAATTCGCCATGGCGCGATTCCTATCATCACGTGTGGGAGCTGGAACTGACACTCTCTCGAATCCAGTTGCCGATCCATGCCTGGATCAACGATGCCCTTATGGCGATCTTCTTCTTCCTGGTTGGAATGGAAATCAAGCACGAAATCGTGCATGGAGAGCTGTCGGACATCCGGAAGGCATCGCTACCGATCGTTGGTGCGTTAGGCGGAATGATCCTGCCGGCAGCGTTTTACCTGGCACTGAACTGGGGCCAGCCTGGTCAGCACGGCTGGGGTGTTCCCATGGCGACGGACATCGCGTTTTCGCTGGGCGTGCTAGGAATGGTCAAAGGCATCCCCTCGGAACTAAAGGTATTCCTGCTCACGCTGGCGATTGCCGACGACATCGGCGCGATCATGGTCATCGCGTTCTTTTACACCAACACTCTACATGTGAAAGCGCTTTTTATTGGTGGATTCTTTCTTCTGGTCATGTATGCGCTGTATCGCATCGGGGTGACTCGCATCATCGCTTACGTCGTTTTGGGGTCCGCGTTTTGGGTGGCGATTCTGCAATCGGGAATTCATGCCACGATCGCGGGCGTGATCCTGGGTTTCATGATTCCGACCACGCCGCGGCTCTCGCTGGAACAATTCCAGCAGATCGGCGCGAGAATGATGGTGCAATTTCGGACGGCGCAGGAGAACGGGGACAGGGCTGCCATGTATCGGGTCCTGGGCAGCTTCGATCAACTTCTTGAGGCCACTGAAGCCGCGTCGGAACGCGCGACCCGAGAGCTGAATGACTGGGTATCGTTCCTGGTGCTCCCTCTCTTCGCGCTGTCGAATGCCGGTGTCACCTTTTCGGGCGGTGCGCTGAACGGGTTGCTTTCAAGTCATATCGCGTGGGGAATTGTCGCCGGTCTTGTTTTCGGCAAACCCCTGGGGGTTGTGGGCTTTTGTATTGTGGCAGTGAAAGCGGGTATCGCGAGGCTTCCCAGCGGTGTGAGTTGGCTGCAGATGGCTGCGGTGGGGGTCCTTGCCGGGATCGGCTTTACGGTATCGATTTTTATCAGTTCGCTGGCCTTCGACGATCCGGGCCACCTCATGGAAGCTAAAACCGCGGTGCTCATTGCGTCGCTGGTGGCCGGCATAGCGGGATACCTTGCGCTCAGGCACGAGACGAAGCTGGAAGACGCTCCGCCGGCGGTCGAGGCGTAGAATTTCCAGGCTCGGACGACAGGTAGGGTACGTGGGATGCCCAGCTTATAATTATCGCGACGGGATATCCCGAAGAGTGCTGACCTCCTGCAATCACTGGAACGTCTCGGGCTCGGCAAAATTCGATCAAGGAGAGATTCATGCGTTCTCGTTTTGCGGCCGTGTTGCTCGGTGTACTGCTCATCATCGGCCTGGTGGGATGCAGCAAGAAAGAACAGGCGACCCAAACCCCGCCCGCTACAACTGATCAGCAGGCGCAGCAGGCTCCGGCAGCGACGCCGCCGGCTCAGCAACCCGCCCAGGCGACGGCACCCGCTCCCGGTACCACTCCGGCGGCTGAAGCCCCGGCTACCGCGCCGGCAGCGGCGCCCGTGGCTCAAGAACAGGCTCCCCCTCCTCCGCCTCCCCCACAGCCGATCGTGATTCCGGCGGGTACTAACATCGTGGCGCGCCTGGGTGAAGGGCTGAACTCCAAGACCGCCCAGGACGGTCAGACATTCACCGGAACCCTGGCGAACGGAGTTGCCCGCCACGGGAAGGTCGTTATCCCGGCAGGTTCGGGCGTGACGGGCGTTGTTTCGGAAGCTAAGTCAGCGGGTAAGTTTAAGGGCGAAGGAATCCTCGCGATTCGACTCGTTTCCGTGAACGTGAAAGGTGTACCACACAACGTAAGCACCGACGAATACGTTGTGACTTCGAAAGGCAAGGGCAAACGTTCGGCAGTCGCCATCGGCGGCGGCGCGGGTGCGGGCGCCCTCATCGGTGGAATCGCGGGCGGCGGTAAGGGGGCCGGTATCGGCGCGCTGATTGGCGCCGGGGCGGGCACCGTGGGCGCGGCGTTTACCGGTAACAAGGAACTGTCGATTCCGGCAGAATCTGCGGTGAGCTTCCGGACCACGTCTCCGATTACGATCGAACCCCGCTGATTAGAGGAAGATTACTGGGAATTTCAAGGGAGGCGTTGCCTCCTTGTTTTATTTCGTTCTGCGGAACGACCCCGGTTGCGACTAGGCTTTCTTCTCGCGCTTCCGTTTCTCGCGCTTTTCGGCCGCCCAGTTCGGCTTGTTTACCTGCCTCGCACGGCTAATCGCGAGGGCGTCTGCCTCGACGTTCTCGGTGATGCAAGACGCTGCGCCGATATAGGCTCCCTTGCCGACTCTAACGGGAGCCACCAGCGTCGTATCGCTGCCGACGAAGACGCCGTCCTCGATAATGGTTCCGTGCTTGTTGACGCCGTCGTAGTTACACGTGATGGTACCCGCGCCAATGTTCACACCATCGCCGATTTGGGCATCTCCAAGATAGGAGAGGTGATTGGCTTTCGAGCCCTTTCCGAGGAGCGTCTTTTTGGTCTCGACGAAGTTTCCCACGTGCGCTCCCTCTCCAATGTCGCTGCCCGGCCGGAGGTGCGAGTAAGGGCCCAGTTGCAGCGCCGTCGCGGACGATAGAATCCTCCATGATGCATCCGGGACGGATCAGGACTTTGTCGCCGATCTGGCAATTGGTAATTACCGAATAGGAGCGAATGCGGCAGTCGGAGCCAATCCGGGTGGCTCCGATGATTTGAACGAAAGGCTCGATGACGGTGTCGGCACCAATCTCGACGTCCGCATCGATGTCACAGGTTTCGGGGCGGAAAATGGTGGTCCCGGCCATCATTAGTTCGTGGGCTTTCTTTGCCCGTAACTTTGCATCCAACTCAGCCAACTCGGCGCGTGTATTTACGCCCAGAACTTCATTCGAGTCGGAAGCTCGCAAAGCCATCACCTTGCTACCCGAGTCACCAAGCACTGCTGCCATGTCGGTCAAGTAGAATTCGCCGGCGGTATTCGCAGTCGTGAGCTTGTCGATGTTGGCATAGAGCGGCCCGACCGCGAAGGCGTAAATGCCGGAGTTGATTTCGCCCTGATCAGCTTCAGTATTCCGAAGCGATTTCTGCTCGACAATGCGTTCAACCTCGTCGGTGAGCGCCCCATCTTTGCGTTTGCGGAAGACTCTGCCATAGCCGGTAGGATCGGAAGGCTCGGCAGTGAGGATTGTCATTGCCGCATCGTTGGCGATATGGAAATCACGAACCCGCTCGATGGTTTCAGGACGGATGAGCGGTACGTCCCCAGAGAGAATCAATACATGCTCATATCCTTGCAAGGCAGCGCGCGCTGCCATTACCGCGTGGCCGGTACCGCGTTGTTCACTTTGCAGCACGAACTCTATGCCGGTGGTCCGGAGGGCCTCACGAACCAGGTCTGCCTCGTGGCCAATAATCGCGACGATGTCCGCCGGAGCGACGACCTGACTTGCGGCGGCAACCACATGGCCCAGCAATGGCTTGCCGGCAATCTGGTGCAAGACCTTGGGGTGACGCGACTTTAGTCGGGTGCCTTTGCCGGCCGCCAAAATCGCGATACAAAAATCGACACTCGGCTTGCGGACGGAATCTTCAGCAGACGATTGCGTTTTCATCATGACCTGTCAGGGTATCAAGGGGAGTCAAGATTCGCGCTTGCGGGCTACTACTGCATTCTCGCGGCACTCATGAACGAGCCGCAAGAGGTCGTGTGCCAGATGGTGGGTTTCGTGGCGTGCAATCAGGCCGCCAGAAGAATCCATTTCCTCAGTGAGGTAGTCGCCGAGGATAGGTTTGACCCCCATGGCCTCGATCTGATCGGCGTCCACAACAATTGGCGACTGTTGCTGCCCGGCGTATTTGAATGCAATGGCCGACGATACAGGCGTCTGGTTCACCATAGCGTAATCGAAGAATTCGTGCCGGGCGTGTTTGTAGATCGCGACGATGTGCTGGGACGCGGTGAGATTGAGGCTCTCGTTGGCCTGCGTCATTAGGTTGCAGACGAACACCTTTATGGCCGACGATCGTTTGATGGCCGCTGAGAGCTCGACGTACCAGCAGATTGGGGATGAGGCTGGTGAACAATGATCCCGGGCCGATCGTGATCGAGATCGGCGTTCTCGATTGCCTCCAAGGCCGCTGCCGCCGGCTTAGCGTTCAATGGAGCCATGCGTAATTCGGTGATGCGTCGATTGCTGGCGGTGATTTTTGTTTCGCCCCGCACTACCGAACCATCGTCCATGATGGCGTAGAGTTGCGCATTGCTGGTGGTTGCAGGGTAAATATGGCCGCGGGTCGCAAGGATTGCTGCAGCATGCTTGACGGCTTCGCTGAAGTCGCCAGTGATGTCCGTCATAGCCGAGAGAAACAGATTTCCAAAGCTATGCCCTTCCAAGCCTTCACCCGCCTTGAAGCGGTACTGAAACAGGCGCGAAAGCAGTGCCTCCTTTTCCGCAAGCGCAACAATGCAGTTGCGAATGTCGCCGGGTGGGGGAACGTTCAGGTCCTTGCGAAGACGTCCGCTTGACCCCCCGTCATCGCTAACCGTGACAACTGCTGATAAGCTCCGAAACGAAGGGAAGTACACGCGAAAAGCTCTCTTCGTCGGGAAGGATGACGTGCTGCTTCAACCCGTGCAACAGAGTGGAGAGTCCCGTCCCACCCCCCATTGCGACCACCTTCACGGGACGCACCGCGACTGAGTTGGCTTGGTTGAGCATTGCGTTCTCGCCTGACTAAAAGTGCCACTTTTGCGCGTCGGGGGGCTCTTCGGCGCTGGTATCAGGATATAGCAGTTCGGTGAAGCGTGGGTCGTCCGCAAGGCTCCTGAAATCAGAATCGTTTCGAGCCTGGAATCGGTTGGCGGGATTGAGACCGGATCGCTTCATTTAGGCCTGCAATGGCATCCGGAAAATGGCCCATGAGACAGTTGAGGGCCGCCGTGCCGTACCAGACGAAATCGAGCTTGGGTGCTTCTGCGTCAGCTCCTGGAAAACCTCGCGCGCCCTGACGTAGTCGCCCATGTTCATGAGAGAGACGGCGTAATCGTAACGTTCTTCGGGAGTCTTGAAGCTCGCCGAGTCGCGGTTCATTTGCTGTATGCAGGTGTTGAGATGAACGCGCCGCCCGGTCCGCCAATTCGGGGCTCGGACCCGCTACCACTTTCTCGAAAAGTGATTTGGCGCGGTCGTACTTATGCGACCTTGCATGGCTGACAGTCCAGCCTCGATAGTTTTGCACAGCCTGTGAAAAACGTGGATCGTCGGTTAGTTTTACCGGCTTGGCAGTTCCACGAGGACGAGCGTCAGTTGGGCTCGGAGACTTTTGTAAGCTGTCTCTTTTCTTTGAGTTGGAGTTCGATTCCTGAACGTTTTCTGCCTCTTTTTTCTTCATCGAATTGCATCCTCTGAATCGTCGAATGGCAGACAACCCTTCAGGGCTGTGGAAAACCCAAGTGTTACAGGCTGTTTGTGGTGAGTTATACCCGCAACGCTGAAACTGCGTCAACTGGGGATCGGGAGCCAGGAATCGGGTGCTCAATTCATGCTCACAGCGGCTTCCAGATCGATCGACTTCCATTCGCCCTTGATAATGCCGTCGCGGATCTGTGCGGGAGTCTTCTTCAGCTTGTTCTGCCGGTACGCGTAAAAGACTTCCTTCATGCAAATGCCGCAATGGGCGCCATGGTCGGATTCGAAGCAGGTGTGCAGGCTGCCATGTCCAATGCGCTCACAGTAGCAGTAACAAGGCATCTGGCTGATCACCACGGGAATCCTGGAAGCCAGTTCGTAGGCATGTACCTGGTAAGGATACTTGAAATGTTCTCCAACCCGCAGGTCAGCGGGCAAAATCGGAAGCAAGTCTCCCGGCAAAGGCGCCATGGCATGGTAGGCGGGAACATGGTCCCCCTGGGCAAACGCGAGCACACCTAAGGCGATGATCAGGAAGAGCAAGGCGGTCTTCTTCACGGTGGCAACCTCGCCGGTTATTTTATCCGAGATCGCGCGAACGCCGTCGGCCACTATAATGAGAGTCACGACTTCATATACCGATGACCTTTGAACCCGATCAGATATCTGCTGGTGCGCCTTCTTCGTCGAACCCAGATCGAGCCATTGCAGGTAATCCGTCCGATGCGATCGAATCCGCAGGCCGCCGCGCCGGCCGCGTTTTGTCGCGCTGGGTACGCGACATCCTGATCTCGCTGGCGGTTTCGGCATTCTTCATTGTGTTTCTGTACCAACCCGTCAAGGTCGAGGGCACCAGTATGATGCCGACCCTGGAAGACCAGGAGCGGGTCTTCATCAACAAGTTCGTTTATCGCCTTGAACCGATCCAGCGGGGAGATGTTGTCGTATTCCGGTATCCGCGTGACACGTCGAAGAGTTACATTAAGCGAGTCATCGCCGCTCCGGGAGACCGCGTGCGGATCGAAGACGGCATGGTGTTCGTTAACGATCGCCGGATCGCGGAGGAGTATGTTCCGTCGATGTACGAAGATGTGCGGTCCTATGCGGAAGCCGTGGTACCACCGCATTCCTATTTCGTTTTAGGGGATCATCGCAATTTATCGAACGACAGCCGCGACTTTGGCCCGGTGGATGTGAGCTACATCTACGGGAAGGCAGTCTTCGGCTATTGGCCCTTTGCCAAGCTTGGCAAACTGCATTAAAACCTCACACTTGGGGAACTCACATGTTCTCACTGATCCGCATTTTGCTGTGCGCAGTTCTTCTCGCTTCAACTTCGTTGGCGGCAGATCGTGACCCGAAGGTCTTGATGGATGCTGAACGCGCCTTCGCCAAGGCCACTGCCGAACGCGGCGTGGATGGTTGGATGGAGTTCATGGCTCCTAATGCGGTCGAACTGTCCGCTGAACCGTTGGTTGGCCTGGACCAAATTCGCGCTGGCATGGGTAAGCAGCTCAACTCACCCGGATTCAAACTCACCTGGGAACCGACGAAGGCAGAGTTCCTGGGGAAAGGCGACGTCGGCTATGCGGTCGGCAGGTATGAAGTCCGCTTCAATGGGGATGACGGCAAACCCGTAGTGAGAACCGGCACTTACCTCACGACTTGGCAGCAGCAGAAAGACGGCTCGTGGAAGGTGGTTTCCGACATCGGAAGTCCGGATCCGGCCGAGCATTGACGGATGGTAGTTCGACTGCGGCAAATTTCCTCGCCGTAGCTCTTATCCTGCAGTCCATTCCCTGATAAAATCGTTAAAATCCACTCCCCGGAGTAGCGATGCAGGCAATCCTTGCGCTGGAAGACGGACGAATCTTCCACGGCAAAGGCTTCGGCGCCAAAGGCGAATGTTACGGCGAAGTCGTTTTTAATACTTCCATTACCGGCTACCAGGAAATTTTCACCGACCCTTCCTACGCCGGGCAAATCGTAGTTCTTACCAATCCTCAAATCGGCAATTACGGCACCAACGCCGAAGACAACGAAGCGACCCGTCCGTACATCGAGGGTCTCATCGTGCGCGAGTTCTCACGCGTCAGCTCGAACTGGCGTTCGCAGGAGGTCGCGGAGGAATACCTGGAACGGTACAAGATTCCCGTGCTTGCTGAGATCGACACCCGGGCACTAGTGCGGCACCTCCGCACCCATGGGGTGATGCGGGGAGTTATTTCGACCATCGAGTTCGACACAGACAAGCTCGTGGCGAAGGCAAGATCGATTCCGAAAATGGATGGAACCGACCTCGCCAAAGAGGTGACAACACCGCGCGTCTATCAATGGGACGAGGGAGTGCGGTCGTATGAGCCAACTGAAGTCGTAGGAGTGAAGGACGAGGCTCCGAAATACCACGTGGTTGCGTACGACTACGGCATCAAGCAGAACATCCTGCGCCGCCTGGTGGGAGAGTCGTGCAGTGTGACTGTGGTACCAGCAACGACGAGCGCTGAGGACGTGCTGGCCATGAACCCGGACGGCGTGTTTCTTTCCAACGGGCCCGGTGATCCCGAGCCAGTGACGTACGCACAGGACAATATCCGCCGCATGATGGGCAAGGTTCCGATTTTCGGAATTTGCCTGGGGCATCAGCTGATTGGGATCGCGCTCGGTGGCAAGACGTACAAACTGAAGTTCGGGCACCATGGCGGCAACCATCCAGTGAAGGCACTGGCGACCGGCAAGGTGGAGATCACCGCGCACAACCACAACTTCGCGGTCGATCCCGACTCACTGAGGCAGAGTGAGGTTGACCTGACCCACATCGACCTGAATGACAACACGCTGGAAGGGTTACGCCATCGCAGCATGCCCTTATTCAGTGTGCAGTACCATCCGGAAGCCGCCCCCGGCCCTCACGACTCGTACTATCTGTTCAAGGATTTCGTGAAGATGATGGACGATTGGAAGGGACAATGAGGGTGACGTCGGCGCTCGCGAGTTGGGTGTTCCGACTGCTTGCCGTTATTGTGGTGTCTGCGTGTCTTTGCGTGGGTCAAGCGGTGAATATTCGATTGGCGCACGACTCGTCGGCCGAACAGCAGGCGAAGGAGCAACTAGAGCGGCTACTGAAACAGCACGGCACTTCCAAGTACACGTTCACGCGTGATGTGATCATCGAAGAACGAGTGATACCGCACAGCCATCCAGTGCTGACACTCAACACTCGCCACCTTAAGCAAAACGATGAAGCTCTGTCCGCCTACTTGCACGAGCAGATCCATTGGTTTCTAACCGGGCGCCAGCAGCAGACAGAGGCTGCCGAAGTGGAACTCAGAAAGATGTATCCAAATCCGCCCGTGGGAGGGGACGAGGGAGCGCAGGACCTGGAGTCTGATTACCTGCACTTGATCGTTTGCGAGCTTGAACGCGAGGCCGATCAACAACTTCTTGGCGCCGATCGCACCGATTCAGTCATGCAGTTCTGGGCAAATGATCATTACAAGTGGGTTTACTGCACCGTCATCGAAGATCACGCTAACATTCAAGATGTGATCAAGAGACACAGCCTGGAGATCACATAAAGTTAATGCCACGCCGCAACGACATCGCGAAGATTCTTATCATCGGTTCCGGTCCCATCGTCATTGGGCAATCGGCCGAGTTCGATTACTCGGGCGCCCAGGCCTGCAAGGCGTTGAAGTCTGAAGGCTACGAAGTAGTGCTGGTGAATTCCAACCCGGCCACCATCATGACCGATCCGGAAATGGCCGACCGCACTTACATCGAGCCCCTGACGCTGACTTACCTGGACGAAATCATTCGCGTCGAAGCGGAGATGCTGGCAGCCAGTGGCCGACCGGGCGTGTTCGCTGTCCTGCCGACCGTAGGCGGTCAGACTGCTTTGAACCTCGCGGTGGAGCTGGCCGACACGGGAGTGCTGGAAAAGTACGGCGCGCAACTTATCGGCGCGCAGCTCGACGCCATCAAGAAGGGCGAAGACCGTCTGCTCTTCAAGGATGCGATGACCAAGATCGGCCTTGACGTGCCCAAGTCCTCGCTGGTCAACAATCTGAAAGACGGGATCGACTTCACCAGCAAGATTGGCTTTCCCGTCATTCTGCGTCCGTCCTTCACACTGGGCGGAACCGGTGGCGGCATAGCGTACAACCGCGACGAACTGCTCGAACTGCTGGCTCGCGGCCTCGACCTCTCGCCCGTACACGAAGTTCTGCTGGAAGAGTCGATCCTGGGTTGGAAGGAATACGAGCTCGAGGTGATGCGCGATCTGGCAGACAACGTCATCGTCATCTGCTCAATCGAGAATTTCGATCCGATGGGGGTGCATACCGGCGACTCGATTACGGTCGCACCGGCGCAGACGCTCACCGACCGCGAGTACCAGGCGATGCGCGATGCAGCGATCGCGGTGATACGCGAGATCGGTGTCGAGACCGGCGGCTCCAACATCCAGTTCGCCGTGAATCCGCACAACGGACGCATGGTTGTCATCGAGATGAATCCGCGCGTCTCGCGCTCCTCGGCGCTGGCGTCGAAGGCTACGGGGTTCCCGATTGCCAAGATTGCGGCGAAGCTGGCGGTGGGCTACACGCTCGACGAGATCACGAACGACATCACTAAGAAGACGCCAGCCTGCTTCGAGCCGACCTTGGACTACGTGGTCGTCAAAATTCCCAAGTGGCAGTTCGAGAAGTTTTCCGGAGCGGATGAGTCGCTGGGTCCGCAAATGAAATCGGTCGGCGAAGTGATGGCTATTGGCCGCACCTTCAAGCAGGCCTTATTGAAGGGTGTGCGGTCGTTGGAGACAGGGAAGCGCATTGGTTCGGAGAAGATTGAGCCGCGCATCCTGACCAAGCGGCTGGTCACACCGCATCCCGAGCGGCTGCAGTATATCCGCTACGCCTTAGCCCAGGGGATGACAGTGCGCGAAATTGCCCTCATGACCAACATCGATCCATGGTTTCTGCACCAACTCAAGGAAATCGCGGATGAGCAGGCGAGTCTGTATCGGCTCTCGGCGGAGTCGGTGAGTGCAGAGCAGCTTCGCGATCTCAAGAGACTTGGGTTTTCCGACGCTCGCGTTGGCCAAGCCCTGCAGTTGGGCAACGGCAGTGGCCTGCTGGAGTCCATGCACCGGTTGCGCGTGCAGCACGGCGTTCGTCCGGTGTACAAGCGGGTCGATACCTGCGCTGCCGAGTTCGAAAGTCATACGCCGTATCTTTACTCCACTTACGAGGAAGAAGACGAGGCTACTCCCACCGATCGCAAGAAGGTGATCATCCTGGGGAGTGGCCCCAACCGCATCGGACAGGGAATTGAGTTTGACTACTGCTGCTGCCACGCCGCATTTGCCCTTCGCGATGACGGATTCGAGACGATCATGGTCAATTGCAATCCCGAGACCGTCTCGACCGACTACGACACTAGCGACCGGCTCTATTTCGAGCCGCTGACCTATGAAGACGTGATGGCGGTGTACGAACACGAAGCTGCGAGCGGTGCCCCCATCGGCGTGATCGTGCAATTCGGTGGTCAGACACCGCTGAACCTGGCATTGCCCATGAAGGCCGCAGGCGTCCCGATTATCGGTACTTCCCCGGAGAGTATCGACCTTGCTGAAGACCGCAAGCGCTTTGGGAAGTTGCTGGAGGAATTGGATATTCCCCAGCCGCCCGGCGCCACGGCAGCGAGCGTCGAGGAAGCGCTGGCTAACGCTAATCGAGTCGGCTACCCTGTGCTGGTACGGCCCTCCTACGTACTCGGCGGCCGAGCGATGGTTATCGCTTACGACGATGAGTCGATCAACCGCTACATGAAAGAGGCGGTCGAGTACTCGCAGGAACGGCCGGTGTTGATCGATCACTTTCTGGAGTCCGCGACTGAGGTCGATGTCGACGCCCTGTCGGACGGCGAAGACGTCGTCATTGGCGGTATCATGCAGCATATCGAAGAGGCCGGAATTCACTCCGGCGATTCGTCGTGCGTGCTGCCTTCGGTCGATCTTCCTGCGGCGGTTCTAGCCACGATTCGCGAATACACATTTCGCCTCGCACGCGCATTAAAAGTCGTCGGGTTGATGAACGTCCAATATGCGATTCAGCGCGACAAAGTGTTCGTGATTGAGGTGAACCCCCGCGCATCGCGGACGGTACCTTATGTGTCGAAGGCCACAGGTGTAGCGCTGGCAAAAATCGCCGCCCGCCTCATGACCGGACGCAAGCTGAAAGACTTCCTCTGGGAGAATGTCGAGACGGGCGCCGATCTCGACACCGGCAATTGCTACTACGTTAAGTCGCCTGTCTTTCCATGGGGCAAATTTCCAGGGGTGGACACGGTACTGGGTCCAGAAATGAAATCGACTGGCGAAGTGATGGGTGTAGCAGACAACTTTGGTGAGGCGTTCGCCAAGGCGCAAGCGGCAGCCGGTCAGGTGCTGCCCACATCGGGCCGTATTTTCATTAGCGCCAACGATCGGGACAAGCCGTTCATCGCGGACCTGGGACGGAAGTTTGTGGATCTGGGTTTCAGCCTCGTTGCCACGCACGGCACGGCGAAGATGTTGGAGGACGCCGGGCTCCAGGTTGAGCGCGTCTACAAGGTGAAAGAGGGACGTCCCAACGTCGTCGATCTGATTAAGGGCGATCGAATTCAACTGGTAATCAATACGCCTCACGGTATTGACCCCTGGTTCGACGAGAAGGCGATTCGCCGGGCGGCAGTGATGGCTCGAATCCCAACGATTACGACGCTCTCGGCAGCACGCGCCGCCTGCGAAGGTATTGCCGCACTCCAACGCGGCGATGTGAAGGTCTACGCACTGCAGCAACTGCACGCAGAGCGGGCAGCAGCAACGAAATAAGTCCCTGCAATGACAGAGTTGCCGCTAACTTAACTAGCAACTGGCTACTGCCAACGGGTGTTCTACATGTTTCTACACGGCATTTTCCCTCCGATCACTACTCCGTTCTATCCCGACGGCAAGATTTACACCCGCAAACTCGTACAGAACGTTGAGCATTACTCTCGCACCCCAGTGGCTGGAATCGTTGCGCTTGGATCCACGGGCGAGGCGATTCTGCTCAGTGATGATGAGCGGCGCCAGGCTCTGGCTACCGCCCGCGAGGCTGCTGCAAACGAAAAAGTGCTGGTTGCCGGAACCGGCGTCGAGTCGGCCTCGGAGACGTTGCGGCTGACAGAGTATGCCCACCAAATCGGTTACGACGTGGCGATGGTGCGGACACCGCACTACTACAAGGGCCAGATGGCGAACCCCCAGAACATGCTGGCGTTTTACCGTTTCGTATGCGATCGCTCGCCTCTACCGGTCATCATTTACAACTTTCCGCAAGCCACCGGCTATGACATTCCCGCCGAGTTGGTGATTGAGCTGGCCGAGCACCCCAATCTCATCGGCATCAAGGAGTCGTCCGGCTCGATCGAGAAGGTGCAGAAGATGGTGGAGGGTACACGCCGAATTCAGCGCAAAGCCACCGTGACCGAGACGTTCGCCGCTGTGACTGGACGGATGCTGAAGGTCGCAGCAACGCCCTCCATCGGCGATGGGGGCAATCTAGTTCCGGTAGGAGCCTTGGCCGGCGACGCCGCACCTAAACCCTCGTCGAGTGCGGTCAAGTTGGTCGGCGGATTGAAGACCCGAGAGAAGGAAGTTGGGTTCCAGGTACTCGTCGGCGCGGCACAGAAGCTCGAACCATCCCTGGCAGTCGGAGCTGTTGGAGCCATTCTGGCGTTCGCCGACTGTGCTCCTACCGCCTGCTATGAAATTTACGCCGCGTGGAAAGAGGGCGACGGCGCTCTTGCCCGCGAAAAACAAGACCGCATCGTAAAGGCCGCCCAACGAATTGTCGGTGAACTGAGCATACCAGGTGTCAAGGCTGCCATGGACTTCAATGGTCTATATGGCGGTCCGCCAAGACTGCCGTTGCTGCCTCTCACCGCTGACCAGAAAGCAGAAGTCGAGCAATTGCTAAATACCATTCGGAACTGACCCCGCCGGCCGATCATTTTTGCGACGACCTCCCGTTCCGCTTCCGCTATAGTGGCAATAATGCCGTCGCTTGCACTTTCCGAACTGATTGGCGCCCCGGTTTATGACCCGTCCGGCACCACACCCGTGGGCAAGGTCCGCGAGGTGGCGATTGTTCCCCAGGAAGATCCTCACCGTATAGCGGCATTTGTGGTGAAGACCCGTCACGGCGAGCGACTGCTGGCCATGAAGTCCGTCAACGAAGTCAACGGCGGCGTTCGTGCCGACAGTATGTCGGACGGCTGGACAGCCTACGCTGGCGGCGAAGGCATGCTCCTGCTGGAGCGAGACCTGCTCGACCAGCAGATCATCGACGTCCACGGGCGAAAAGTAGTCCGAGTGAACGACGTCGACATACACGAAGAGCTGGGCCGCGACCACATCATCCTCAAGTTGAGCGCGGTTGACGTCGGCGCGCGAGGAGCGATGCGCCGCTTGCTGAAGGGCGTAGTCCCAGCTTCGGCCTTGCGGTCGATGATGGCGAAAGTTCCCGCGCGAATAATCCCATGGGAATTCGTGGACCTCATCGAAACCGATCCAGCGCGGCGGGTGAAGCTCAAGATCTCACTCGAAGGGCTTTCGAAGCTGCATCCTGCCGACATAGCCGACATTGTGGAAGATCTAGCTCCCGCAGAGCGCGAGGCAGTGTTCGAGACCCTTGACGAAGAAGTCGCTGCCCAAACCCTCGAGGAGCTCGATCCAAAGATGCAGGTATCGGTCCTCAGCTCGCTCGACTCCGACCGCGCCGCCGACATCGTTGAGGAAATGGATCCAGACGCTGCCGCCGACGTGCTCGGCGACATGCCTCCTGATGCGACACAGGAAATTCTGACCGAGATGGAGCCCGAAGAGCGCGCCGAAGTCACCGAGCTGATGACCTTCGAGGAGGACACAGCGGCCGGGCGCATGACGACCGACTACATGGCGCTAAAGTCAGGCGCGAAAGTGTCCGATGCGATCGAGATGTTGCGTAACTTTGAAGGTGGGTTGGAGAGCGTAAGCACCATCTACATCATCGGGGAGCGTGAAAAACTGCTTGGACAAGTCCCGCTGGCGAAGATTGTGCTCGCGACACCAGAAACTCCGTTAATGATGCTTAGTACCCGACATATGCCCACGATCCATCCGGGTGCCGATGAAAGGGAAGTCGCCGAAATGTTCGACAAGTACAACCTCCTGACTCTTCCGGTGATCGACGAGGAAGGCGTACTGACCGGCGTGATCACGGCAGATGACGTGATCAATATGCTGCGCGCCAGGCTCTAACAAATTGCTCTCTCCAGGGCGCCAGCTTGGCGCATTTCTACGCGCCAGTTATTCTGGTGGGGACTCGCCATCTCACCCCTAACTCCGGTGTCATGTCAGAAACTCGGCGTCTGAAAATCTGGAGAATACGTCTGTTGATGTTCCTGTCCGTGATCGGGCCGGGATTCATCACGGCCAACGTCGATAACGACGCCGGGGGAATCTATACCTATTCCGCCGCCGGTGCCCAGTTCGGCTACCTGCTGCTCTGGGTGATGATTCCCATGACGATCGCACTGGTGGTGGTGCAGGAGATGTCGGCGCGCATGGGTGCGGTGACCGGCAAGGGCCTGAGCGACCTGATCCGCGAAGAGTACGGCTTCCGCATCACATTCTTCATGATGCTTGGTCTCGATCATCACCAACTTCGGCAACGTCGTCGCCGAATTTGCGGGCATTGCCAGCAGCTTGCAACTGTTTCACATCTCGCGCTTCATCAGCGTCCCCGTTGCGGCACTGCTGGTTTGGTTCATGGTGGTGAAGGGAACCTACAAGAGTGTCGAAAAAGTGTTTCTTGCGGCCTCATGCTTTCTACTTCGCATACATCATTGCAGGTGTTCTGGCCGGGCCGAGCTGGAAAGAAGCCTTTATTGCCACGTTCAAGCCGCCGCATGGCGTCGAGCGTTTCACGACTCGGGTTATCTCTACATGATTATTGGCGTGGTTGGCACGACCATTGCGCCGTGGATGCAGTTCTACCTGCAATCGTCGATCGTAGAGAAGGGAATTACGGCGCGGGAATATCGGGCGTCGCGCTGGGACGTTATTTTGGGCTGTCTGTTTACCGACATAGTTGCGTGGTTCATCGTGGTGGCGTGCGCGGCGACGCTCTATGCCCACGGCGTCCGGCAGATTCGAGATGCTGCAGATGCCGCGCAGGCCTTGCGTCCCCTGTCGAATGAATTTGCCTATATTCTGTTTGCTGCGGGGCTTTTCAACGCGTCGCTGTTCGCGGCTTCGATCTTGCCGATCTCCACGGCGTACACCGTTTGTGAGGGACTCGGCTTCGAATCTGGGGTAGACAAGCAAGTTCGGTGAAGCCAAGGTATTTTATTGGCTCTACACGCTGCTGCTCATCGCGGGCGGTGCAGTCATCCTGATGCCCAACATTCCTTTGGTGAAGATCAGCATTCTGTCGCAGGTGGTGAACGGCATAGTGCTGCCGTTTGTGCTGATCTTCATGTTGCTGCTGGTGAACAAGAGCGAGCTGATGGGGAAGCACGTGAATGGTACCTGGTTCAACTTCATCGCGTGGGCGACGACGATCATCATGATCGGGCTGACGATAGCGTGGTTCGTAACCGGTGGCGGAAGCTAGAGAAGTTCACCGCGGGACAGTTGCGAACACAAGTTCTCTATCGGCGTCGAGGAAATCGTATAACGGCAAGTTGCTGCGTTTGACCCAACGAACATCGCGAAAGATATGGTTCTGCAACTCGAGTCTCGTAGCGATCAACGGCGAAGAAGCGCAAGTTCACCGTGTTTCCGTTCTGGTAGGTGTGTACAACCTGGGCGACTTCGGGGCCAATTTCGGCCCGAATGCCGAGTTCCTCATCCAGTTCACGGTATAAGGCCTGGGAAGGCGTTTCCCCGGCTTCGATCTTGCCGCCGGGGAATTCCCACTTCAGCGGCAGCGCCTGATGCGCCGTCCGCTGACAACACAGTATTTCGTCTCCGCGCCGGATGAGCGCGGCCACTACCTGCTTAGTCAAAGTGGGCCTCGTCGTAGGCTCTGAACGCGTAATGCGCAGCCATTATAAATTCCGCCCTCGCATCGTCAGCTCTGCGTAACCTTCAAGTTCGGCGATGGACGGAACTGTCGGATGCCGGGGGGTTTGGGGAAAAGATGGGGGTGCAAGGCCCATGCGATGGCCTGCAGGCCTGCGACAAGATTCGAGGCTGGCGTATTCAATAACTCGTCATTGATGCAGAATAGTCGTCCGTCGCGGACAGCCCGCAATGTGCTCCAGTTGCGTTGCTCAACAATCTTCTCCAGCGGCACACGATCGCCAGCTCCGCACCAGGCCGCCGTAAGTACGTCTGGATCAACTTGCCTGATCGTTTCCGCAGATATTTTCTGGCCGGGTTCGCCGACAAAGGTGCCACCCGCAAATTCGACCAGCTCAGCCACCCAGTGCTGCGACGCGATGATTGGCTTACCCCATTCCTCGGAGAATACTCGCAGGTCTGTCTTATGGCCGCCGCAGGCATCACAAACTCTTTGGAAACTCTCCTTCATGGTATTCACGACTTTTTCGCCACGCTCGCGGAAGCCCATGATGCTGGAAATCGCAACGATGTCTGTATAGATATCATCCAGCGTTCGCGGTGCCAGGCCCAAAAAACGAACTCCGGCTTGGAGGATTTCTCCTACAGATTCGATCTGGTAAGGCACCGAGGCAATAACCAGGTCGGGCTTGGCGGCGCCGATTTCATCGGCTTGGGCCGTCCACGAGTCGGAGATGATCAGGCGCGATCCATCTCCGGCCGCCGGACACACGTCCAGACAATACTTGGTGCAGGCAACCACGTGGTCCAGAAGACCGATGTCCTGCATCGTCAAAGTGGCACTGGGCTGCAGGCAAACAACGCGATGAAGGGATGGAGTCATAGACTGCCCGATTATAGGAGGATGCGTTACTCTGCTAGCGGTGTATGTATTCCTCTCGGTTGCTGAGCCATTTCGAGAACCCCCGGAACGTCGGTGAGCTTCCGGAGGCCGACGCGCGGGCACGGGTGGAAAATCCCGTGTGCGGTGACGTCCTCGAATTGGCGGTGAAGGTGTCGGCGAGTCGCGTGAGCGAGATCCGATTTCGCGCCAAAGGATGCGTACCTACGATTGCGTGTGGTTCACTTATCACCGAAATGGCGACTGGACTGACCGTGGATGAAGCCGTCTTGATTCGGCGGGAAGACGTAATAAACACGATCGGAGGCCTGCCGGAAGCATCGGGCCACGCAGCGCAACTTGCGATCGATGCACTCCGAGCGGTTCTGGAGCAGGCGCATAGAAATGCATAACCGCAGCTTAAACTTCGGGCTATTAGCACTGATGCTGATCTGTTCTGCGGTTGGTTACGCCCAGCACAGTTGCATACCGAGCCCGAACCCTCCGAAACTGCCCATGGCGCGGGCTAGCGGGCGCTTCAACTCTTCCGCCGCTCCGCTGCGGGTGGTGCAGTTGGCGGGAATCTCCGACAGCTGGAAGGCAACACGTCGTGAAATCGGGACCGTTCCAAGCGGCACGATGGTCGAAGTGCTGGAGGATCGGATCGTCGTTGACGCGCCGGATGTCGTACGGGTAACAAATTCGATCGACGCGCTGAATCTGAAAGAAGGTGACAAAATCCTCCGCTATGCCCGTCTCGGAGAAGGCTGGGCCGACATTTGGGCGGAGGGTTGCTGGTACCGAGCAGTAAACGCCGACTTCATCACCGAGCCTGACGGCGCAGGGTGCGGAGGTACCCGTTGCTCTGCAAGAGTAACGAAGCTGGGAAGCCAGACATGGTGGTTTCGCATTCGGCGTCCTGACGGAAAGTCTGGTTGGACACAAAGCCAGAATCTCGATCTATCGGCAGGCGGGTGAGGGTTCGTAGGAGCAGATGACCGCTCGTACTCCGATTACCTACACCGTTTCCAACTCTTCTTCGAGCTCCTGTTTCTCACACAGTTCCCTGTAATACGGGCTGCGATTGACCAGCTCCTCATGGGTTCCGTAAGCAACGATCTCGCCATCGCGAAGCACGGCGATTCTGTCCGCGTTGCGCACGGTTGACACGCGGTGCGAGATGAAGATCGTCGTCCGGCCCTCCATCAGCCCGCTGAGATGATTAAGGATGCGGTCTTCCGTCTGAGTATCGACGCTCGAAAGCGCATCGTCGAGTATGAGAATGCGCGGATTCCGAAGTAATGCCCGCGCTATCGCTGTCCGCTGCTTTTGCCCTCCGGAAAGCGTCAGGCCTCGCTCACCGACGACGGTATTGTAACCATCGGGGAAACTTTCAATGTCGCTGGCGAGGCTGGCAGCTTCGGCGACGTGCCGAACTTCGGCATCGCTGGCGTCGGGTTCGCCAAAGGCAATGTTCTCTCGAATGGTGTCGCTGAACAGAAAAGTCTCTTGCGGCACAAAGCCGATGGAGTGGCGGAGAAGCTCGAGAGGGAACTCGCGAATCGGCCGGCCGTCAATCAGCACCGATCCGGCGGCGGCATCATAGATCCTCGGTACCAACGAAACCAGGGTCGATTTTCCGGAACCCGTAGGGCCGACGATTGCAAGGCTGGTACCTGCGGGGATCCTGATGCTGACGCTGGTTAGAACGTCCTGGTCGCCGTGCTTACTCTCTGCGTCGTCAGCGGCACGCAGCGTGTTTCCGTAGCGGAAACTCAAGTTACGAAACTCAATATCGCCCCGAATCTCCGTGGGGGCCCCAATGGCGGGCACGCCTTCGTCCGTTATGTCAGGAGTTTCCTTCAGGATGTTATCGATTCGTCCGAGGGAAGCAGTGCCGCGTTGGAAGATGTTGATGACCCATCCCAACGCAATAATTGGCCAGGTCAGTTGCACCATGTTGGTGTTGAAGGCAGCGAAGTCGCCGACATTGATTCGGTGCTGGATGACCTCGCGTCCTCCCACAAAGAGCACGATTACGATCGCTACTCCCAAAAGCGTCTCGAGGGTGGGCCAAAGCATTCCCATCAGGCGGACGAGTTTCAGGCTGCGTCCGATGTATTCTTCGTTGGCCCGCTCGAACAGGTCGATCTCGGCGGCTTCCTGTACGTAAGCGCGAATCAGGCGAGCACCCGAGAAGTTTTCCTGGGCGCGAGCGGAAATGTCGGAGAACATTGCTTGTATGCGCTCAAAACGCTCGTGAATCTGCCGGCCGAAAAATTGAACCACAACACTGAAAACCGGTAGCGGGAGAAAAGCAAAAAGGGTCAGCCGGGGACTGATGCTTAGCATGAATACCAGGGAGACGGCAGTGAAAACGACCGTGTTCGCGGTGTACATGATTCCCGGACCGACGAGCATGCGCACCGCGTTCAGATCATTGGTCATGCGCGCCATGATGTCACCGGTGCGGGTGCGCTGGTAGTACCCATACGACAGCTGTTCGAGATGCCGAAATAGATCGTTACGAAGGTCGAACTCGATTTCGCGCGAAACACCGATCAGAATCCAGCGTGTCAGGTACTGGAATATCCCTTTGACCGCCGCAACGGCCAGGAGATACAGCGCATATTTCCGCAGAGTAGGAACGGTGACGTGGGTATTGAGCGCTTCGACCGCGTTTCGAATTACCAGCGGGAACAGGATCCAGACTGCGTTGTGGCATAGGACACAGAACGCGCCTAAGTAGAAGGTCGCTCGGTACCGGCGAACATATGGCAAAAGCGGACGAAGGTTTTTAAACATCTGGTTGGCAACTGGCCCAGAGTTATGAAGCTGACTAAGGCGTTTAGATGACTCTGTGGACAATGCGATTCCTCGCCCATTGCAGCCTAAGTTGGTACGCGCAGCAGCAGGTAACCGCCTGCTAAACCGAAGATGAAATCCGGCGCCCATGCCGCCAGCAGCGCCGGCAACTGGTTCGCATTGCCCATGGCCTCGAACAATCCGGCTGTCACCCAATAGACAATTGCAATTCCCAGGGCGATTGCTACCCCTGCGAGAGCGCCGCCGCGACGGCTCTGGGCCGAAAAAGGGATGGCAAGGATCGCCATTACCAGCGTGATCAGGGGATACGCCAGTTTCTTCTGGAGCTGGACTTTGAGGCGCACAGTCTCAAACCCGCTTTGCTGCAAATCCTGAATGTAATTGCGCAGTTCGTCATAGTCCATCTCCGACGACTGTCGCACTTCCTTCTTGAAGTAGGTTGGATCCTCGTCCAGCTCGTTGAAGGTTGAAACGTCGAACGTCCTGTACTCCTGGATGGAGGCCCCATGCAGGGAACGTACCCAGCCATTCTCAAACACCCATTTTCGTAACCTCGGCTCCCAATGCGCGCCGTCAGCATGAATACGGCGAACAAGTTGAAAGCTCGCAGGATCGAACTCAAAAACGGATATGCCTCCCAATCGGTCGGTATCGGGGTCGAACACCTGGTAGTAATAAATCTGGTTGGCTTGGCCGAAAATCCATTTGCGCTCCGCCTGAAGATAGGTTTGGGGAGGCTTGCCCTTGATCTGATTACGCAGGACCTCCTGGCGCCGGTTCGTGTGCGGAATGTAGAGCTGATCGACGACGAACAGGCCGACCGCGAATATCCCTGACAAAATAATTACCGGCAGCGTAGCGCGATAGATACTGATGCCCGTGGCCTTCATTGCCGTCAGTTCACTGAACTTCTGCATAAGACCGAACGTGATCAGCACGGCCAGCAAGACCGACATCGGAGCCATCAGGTACATCAACGACGGACTGAGGTTCACGAGGTATTCGACCAGCAGAACAAATGGAACTTTGTTTCGTACAATGTCGGTCAGCAGCTCGAAGAAGGTGAACACCAGGGCAAGCATCAGGAATGTTGCGAGAATCATCGCCAGATACATCCCAAAGTCGCGCAGGATCATGTCGTCGATGATGAGGGGGAACCTTGCGCCATAACGTTTTTTCGCTGCAGTAGCAGTTAGGCGAAGCCAGCGCCTTTCACGAGAACCGATTAAGCGTTCCCATGCGGCTCGAAGTTTGTTCTCCAGAGCGCTGGTGGCGCGCCCCAGTGCGGTAAAATCGGCTGGCATGCGATCGACCCGCCACAATAACCAGAGACCGCAGAGGAAAAAGAATATGTTTCCGGCCCAAACGGCCGGGCCTGCGGGAATCTTCCCCTGCCGCGCCAGCGACACGCCAATGAGCGAAAATAGGTAGTAGACGAATACCAGCAGAATCGTCAATACAAACCCGGCGCTTCTTCCCCCTTTCCGGGCAGAAAGACCCAGAGGTATCCCCACCAGCGCCAGTACGAGACAGGCTGCGGGCAGCGCGAATCGGCGATGGAACTCAATCTCGTAGTATCTCGCCTTGAGGTAATCGAAGGAGGAGGACACCGGGTCAATCTTCACCAACGAAGCGCCCGCTGCACGCTCACGCTTGGCATTTTCGAGCAAGGCACGGAGGCTGAGTTCTGACACCGGCAGCAGATCGCGCGGCCCACGGTCGGCACTCGACGGTAACTCCACCGGAATGTCAGTGCTCTCGAAGGTGGTGATCGAATACTGGTCCTTGGCTTTTGGAATCAGTTCCTGCTGGGTTCCGTCCTCGAGGTGGAACCTGACTTTTTCCTGTGACTCGCTCAGCAGCGCGCCGCGTTCAGCAAGGATGATCTTGGGGGCCGCGGAGTCGGAAATGTCCGCGAGAAACACCCCACGCCACAGCGATTGTCCCTTCGACGGAATCGCGTCCTGCACATACAGCACATGGTCTTTGAACTCCTCGTAGAAAACTCGCGGCTCAATCTCATACGAGGCTTGCGAACTCTTCAGACGATCCTGCAGATTACTCAGCTCCCTTGCTGCCCTCGGAGCTATGTATACGCTGTTCAGCATGCCAACCAGCCACGCTGAGACGGAGAAAATCGCGACCACGCGCACGAACATCCCAGCACCCATTCCGCTGGCGCGCATCGCCGTGACTTCACTGTCGGCTGCGAGACGGCTCAAGCCGATCAGGATCCCCACCAGCACCGCCATCGGCAGCGTGATCATGAAAGTCGTGGGAAGGGTGTACAGGAATATTTCGCCCACACTGGGTAACGGAGCGCTATTGCGGACGATCAACTCCAGCAAGCGTCCCAAATCCCGCATGAAGATAATGAACGTGAACAACATCACGCCCATAAAGGCATGCGAGGCCACTTCTCTCAGGATGTAGCGGGTGAGAATTCGCACAAACAATTAGTTTAACGCGGAAGATCAACTGGTCGGTAACTCGTACACAGACGGTAAGTGCTTGATTGCGAAATACGCTTTTCGTGTAGGTACACGGTTGCTCCCCAATTTTCCACACAGCTCGAGCATGTCACCCCTATTAGGCATTCAGTCCTGGACTTTCCGCTGGTAGACTTGTTAATCGAAAACGACCAATTGAATGACTGCAAACGGCCCCAAGATCCGACTTGTGCTGCTCTGGCACATGCACCAGCCCTTCTACAAAGACATGGTCACGGGCGAGTACCGCCTTCCCTGGGTGAGGCTTCACGCACTGAAAGACTACTTCGGCATGGTGAAACTCACGGAAGAATTTCCCAGCGTGCACCAGAACTTCAACCTGGTTCCTTCTCTGATCGCTCAAATTCAGGATTACGTCACGGGCGAAGCGCACGATCCGTTCTTCGACCTTGTTTCGAAGCCCGCCAACGAGCTCACGACCTCGGAGCGGCACTCTGCGTTGCGGTACCTGTTTCAGGCTAATCCGGTAAATATGATTGGCCGCTATACCCGGTATCGCGAATTGTGGGAGCGCTTTCGGGCGACCGTTGACCGCCCGGAAGGGCCTGAATCGTATTTCGTGACCCGCGATTATGCCGATCTGCAGGTACTTTCGCAACTTGCCTGGTTCGACGAATATTTCCTGGGCGATTCGGACGTGGCCAGCCTCGTCCAAAAGGGCGAAGACTATAGCGTCGAGGATCAGAAAACGATTATCGCCAAGGAACGGGAGATTCTTGCGATGGTCGTCCCAGCCTATGCGGAGGCCGCAAAACGGGGGACGGTGGAGCTTTCGACCACCCCGTTTTACCATCCCATCCTGCCGCTGATCTGCGACACGAACTCCGGCGGTGAGTCTACGCCCGGCCTGCAATTACCGACGCGCCGCTTCCGGAGGCCGGACGACGCCTCGCTTCAGGTGCAGCGCGCAATTGCGCTGCACCAGCAGACATTTGGCGAGTCCCCGGTGGGATTATGGCCGTCGGAGGGGAGCGTCTCAGAAGAGACGCTGGCGCTCGTCCACAGGTATGGCATTCGGTGGATGGCTACCGACGAAGGGGTGCTGGCCAGAAGTATCGGATACAACTTTTCGCGTGACGGGCACGGTCGTCTGCACGGTGATAGCGCGGAGCAGCTTTACAACATTCACCGTTACGAGAAGGGCGAAACGCGGATGAATATCGTCTTCCGCGACCATACCCTTTCCGACCTTGTAGGGTTTGTGTACTCGGGCATGCCCGCGCATGACGCCGCCAACCACCTGCTCCACACCATTCGAGAGTCGGCACGGCCTGTGCTCGACCGCGGACGCGACGCCGTGATCTCCATCATTCTCGACGGCGAGAACGCATGGGAATACTATCCGCAGTCCGGTCGCGAGTTTCTCCGTCGCTTCTACGACGGATTGCAGAGGGATCCTTTAATCGAATCCGTTACCGTGAGTGAGGCCATTGACCGGCACGCGGAGTCCAACTTCGGCCGCCTAGGCCGGCTGGTTCCGGGTTCCTGGATCAGTGCCAATTTCAATGTTTGGATCGGTGCTCCCGAGGACAACAAGGCCTGGGACTTGCTCTCTGAGGCTCGTGAGTACTACGACTCGAACGCCGGCCGAGTATCCGAAGCCCAACGCAAACTTGCATGGGAAGAGCTTCTGATAGCCGAGGGCAGCGACTGGAACTGGTGGTACGGTCCTGAACATCATTCAGCCAATGATCGCGACTTCGACGAGCTATACCGCAGGCACCTCTCGAATGTCTATACAGCGCTGGAAGGCGTTCCTCCGGAGGAGTTGACGGTACCAATTGCGAGTGGATTTGTTAGGCCGAGTTATAACCCGCAGACGGCTTACGTGCACGCGACCGTCGACGGATCGGTCACGGGCTACTTCGAGTGGATGGGCGCCGCCAGCTACACCTCTGATCAGCGGACCAGTGCCATGCACGGCAAGCAGTTCCTGCTCGACTCGGTCTACGCAGGGGTTGATGCCGATTCGTTGTCGGGTCGGCTCGACTTTCAGGAAGGCTTGCCCGAGGGGACTTACCAGATCGTTGTGAATATTGATGTCACTTGCGACGCAAAGGACCGCAATTGCACTGTCAGTTCCTATCGCCTGGTTGCTAATGCCGACGGACATAACCTGTTGAATTGGGTCCTCAGTAATGGAGATGAGCGTAATGTGCTCGCCAGCGCCAGTGGTGGTTCAGGCACGACGTTGAGCTTGCGATCGTTGAGATCTTTGAGTTTCGCGTGCCGTTCAAAACGATCGGCGCGCGGCTGGGCGGCCGCATACGGCTGAGGTTCACGGTTTGGCGCGATCAGCTGCCGGCTGATTCATTGCCGGTCGAGGGCTGGATCGACCTTTTCGCCCTCCCGGAGGAAGAAATCGCTGACAATATCTATTCGTATTCGGAACCGTAGAGGTTTGTCGGGCCGGATTCGCTGGCGTGCTGTCTGGTTGAAGTTGGCCAATAGATCGGCCAATTTCTGTACTTTGCAATTTTCTCTGAGATCTGGATTGGGATTGACGCAGAACGGATGCGCCGCCAACTCCAGCATCGCCAAGTCATGCACGGAGTTGCCAAAGACAGCATCAACCGGCCTGCCGATCACTTCCTGAATCGCGATTGCCTTGAGTTCGTCGGTCGGAACACGCACAAGCCGATCAGTCGCCCGGCCACCGTCGGCCAGCACACAAGCGGCCAGAACATGATCGCGGCTGAACCCAAAGTGAACCGCACCGGCTTCGACGACCCAATTGTTGGTGGATGACACGGCCCACAATTCGGTACCCCCGTCACGCAGGCGATGCGTCAGTTCCCGCATCTCCGGGAAAACCCGGGGCCGCACGACCTTTTCAAAGAATGCATTTGCGGCAGCGTGCAGTTCCTCGATACTGACACCCCGATTCATGGTCACCATTTCGCCGCACATGGCTTCCTCGCCGACCTCGCCCAGATCGTAACGGCGGTAGCGGTCGATCATCGTCTCGGCAACTTCCGCGGCTCACCAGCCCCCGTTCGATCTCCCAATAGAAAAAATCGCGGCCTGCATCTCCACTCCAAAGGGTGCCATCACAATCAAAAACCGCAATTGCGGGACGCAACTCCAGCACCGACTCGACGAAACGCGAAGCCAGGATGCCCGATTCGGAAGCTCTCAAAAGCTGGTCTCCGCTGGAATGGTCTCAGATCGCAGCAGCCGCTCGTAGTCTTCGGGAGTGTCGACGTTCCACCCGAGGCGCTCGTCCGACATGGGAATATACAGGATGTGCTGGACGTGCTGGTGCTCGATATTGCGGGCGTTCGAGTCCGGCGCAGCCCGCAGGAACTGCTCCATCATCTCGCGCCCGGCGAGAATCGGATGGCCGTGAATGATTTTGCCGCCTCGTGCCAGCTCGGGCGCCACCATCCACACATCGGGACTGGCATTTAAAAACGACGTTCGCAATGACTGCAAGGTCGCTGGCAGCACGGGTGGACGGTCCACCGGTGCGAGGAATGCCGCGTCGCGCCCGCGATTCAATACTTCCTGCAAACCAACCTGGATGGAACTGAATTGTCCGCGCTCCGGCTGGCGATTCACCAGCAGGGACGCTCCATGAGCGTCCGCTATCGCTTCAAGTGCTGCGGCATTTTTCCCGGCGACGACCAACACCAGGTCCGAGGACAGCTGCAGCAGGTCGATCATGGCGCCGAGGAAAGAATTGACCGCGGGAACCCCCTCAGCCACCGGTGGCCAGGGCAGAAGCGCCTTATCGCGGCCCATCCGCGTCGATGAGCCGGCCGCCAGGATCACGCCGCAAATGCCGGCCGCTTGCGCCATGGCTTGAAGATATCAAATGGAAACAACCGTCGCCACTCAGCTGCCGAGCGTCTACGGTCGACCGGCGCCTTTTTCTACGGCATCCGGCGTGGTGTCAGCGGAGGTGCTGCGCGAGGCGTAATCGTACGCCTTACTCGGGATGCCCGACTTTACATTGCGCCGTACCGCAATCATCTCAGCAACAATCGCGACAGCGATCTCCTCGGGCGTTACCGCCCCTATATCGAGGCCGACCGGAGCGTGAATGTTGGCGAACTTTTCTCGCGGCACCCCTTCTTTCTCGAGCTCGCTGTAAATCGAAATCGTCTTGCGCCGGGAGCCGATCATACCGAGATAACGGGCGTTTGCATTCACTGCCCAGCGAAGCACTTTCATGTCGTCGCGATGCCCGCGCGTCACGATAACGATATAAGCCGACTCCGGCACCTGAATCCGGGCGGTGTCATTAAACTCGGACACGATGACTTCGCGGGCATCCGCGAACCGCTCGCGATTCGCGTAACTCTCGCGGTCATCGACAACAATCACGTCGAAACCCGCAATCCTCGCGACCTTATAGAGATTGAAGGCCACATGGCCCGCCCCAAAAATGCAAAGCACCGCCGGCGGAAGCACCGGCTCGACGAAGACTTCCAGGGTTCCACCGCAAACCAGGCCGGTGTCGTACTTGGGGTTGTTGTTCAGATTGAACGTCAGCGACCGGGGTTTTTCTTCTTCCATGACTTCGCGTGCTGCCTGCCAGACCTCGGCCTCAACGCACCCGCCGCCAATCGTTCCCACGATGGAGCCATCGTCACGTACCAGCATCTTCGCCGTCTGAAATGAAGGAATGGAACCGCGCGCAGTGGTAATTGTTGCGACTGCACCACGGCGCCCCTGCCGCCGAAGTTCAACGATTTCTTCGTAGATATCCATAAGACCCGCCTCAATTATTAGGCGTGCCTCAGCCGAAGTCAAAAAGGCAGTGCTGCGGACCCTTGCGGACTCGCCGCCAAGAAAGTAGATTCAGGAGTCTCCTGTCTCGACTCATCTTGCGCCCGAGGAGCCCGCCATGAAAGCCGTTCGCATGCATGAATTCGGTGGACCGGAAGTCCTCAGGTACGAAGAGGTCCCCGATCCAGTCTTGCGCAAAGACCACGTCCTCATCCGCATTCGCGCCTGCGCTCTCAACCACCTCGACCTGTGGGTTCGCAAAGGACTTCCCGGCGTCAAGCTGCCGCACACCCTCGGAAGCGACATTGCTGGCGAAGTAGCGGAGTGTGGCGAATACATAACCGATCTGAAAGTTGGCACGCGCGTGCTGCTGTCGCCCATGCTGTTCTGCGGTCATTGCGAGCAGTGCAACAGCGGACGCCAGAATTTCTGTCCCCAATTCGCGGTACTCGGCAACAACGCCGAGGGAGGGAACTGCGAACTGATCACCGTGCCACGAGTCAACGTCATCCCGATTCCGGATTCCCTCGCCTTTGTCGATGCCGCTTCCGTGCCGCTCGTTTTCCTGACCGCGTGGCACATGCTGGTTGGCAACGCCAAATTGCGTGCCGGCCAAACCGTCTTGGTGCTCGGCGCGAGCTCGGGAGTCGGGTCGGCCGCAATCCAGATCTGCAAAATGCTTGGGCGCCGATGGTTATCACCACCGCCGGCGACGATCGCAAGCTGGCCAAGGCGCGCGAACTCGGCGCCGACCACACCATCGATCACTACAAGCAGAAGATCTCCGATGAGGTGAAGCGCATCACCAATCGCCGTGGCGTCGACATTGTCTTCGAGCACGTCGGCGTGGCGACCTGGCCTGAGAGCATTAAGTCGCTGAAATACGGCGGCACCCTGGTAACCTGCGGCGCGACCACCGGGTACGATGCAGCACTGGACCTGAGAGTTCTATTCGCCCGCCAACTGTCCTTCTACGGCTCGTACATGGGGGGCGAGGGCGAGCTGGACGAGGTACTGAAGCACATCTTCTCGGGCAAGCTGAAACCGATTGTAGACAAGATCTTTCCTCTCAGCGAAACACGTGCCGCTCACGAGTACCTGGCCAGCAGTGAGCAATTCGGCAAAGTTGTCCTGGGGCCGTGAACGAGCGGCGTCATGAACCAGCAACCGGTCTCCTACACCATCCGCCTCGCGACATTAAACGACCTGCCCGTTTTGCGGGCCCTGATCGAAGACTCAGTCTGGGTCTTGCAGGCCAACGAGTATACGGATGCGCAACGCAGGGCCGCAATCAAGCTTGTGTACGGCGTCGACACGCAGCTCATCCGAGACGGAACGTACTATGCCGTCGAGATTGATCGCCAAATCGTAGCCTGCGGCGGATGGAGTCGCCGCAAGACACTCTTTGGCGGCGATCAGCACGCACCTAGCCGCGAGCCCGAGTTGCTCGATCCCGCAACCGAGGCGGCGAAGATCCGGGCGTTCTTTGTGCGGCCGGGCTGGGAACGCCGCGGCATCGGAAGCGCTCTCCTACGGGCGTGCGAGCAAGCAGCCTTAGCCGAGGGCTTCGGCAGCCTAGAAATGGGATCCACCTTGACTGGAGTGGCGCTCTATTTGGCGCAAGGCTACCGCGAGGTCGAGCGCATCGAAGTCGCCCTGGAAAATGGCCTGACAATGACCATTGTCCGCATGGCGAAGACGGTCGCTGCGCCGCAATGCTCCTCGGGCAAGCGTTCGGGTTGAATCGCGGACCGCTGCCGGGCCATCCAACGTGGCAGGTATAATGGCTGCAATGAATTCCGGTACCCGCATTCCTAAATTCGAGAACCCCGAGAGCGGCGCCGAACGCGCTGAAAACCTCGTCGGCCTCGTCGAAAGCCGTCAGCAGGTGCTGCGCGCGACTTTCGGTGAGCAGCAGCACGAGGGCGTAATTCTCGCCTCGCTCGATAATGTCGTCAACTGGGTGCGAAAGAACTCAATCTGGCCGATGACCTTCGGTCTGGCCTGCTGTGCGATTGAGATGATGTCGATGGGCGCATCCCGATTCGATATCGCGCGTTTCGGCGCAGAGGTATTCCGTCCCTCGCCGCGTCAATCGGATCTGATGATCATCGCCGGACGCGTCTCTCAAAAGATGGCGCCAGTCATTCGCGAGCTTTATCAGCAGATGCCCGAACCGAAGTGGGTGATCTCGATGGGCGCCTGTGCGACTTCAGGCGGTGTGTTCAACAATTACGCTCTCGTTCAGGGCGTGAATCAATGGATCCCGGTAGATGTTTACGTTCCCGGATGCCCGCCGCGCCCCGAGCAGCTTATCTACGCCATCATGATGCTGCAGGAAAAGATCAAGAACGATAAAGGCTCGTTCAAGCGCGCTCTGAATCTTGGATAAAGGGCGGTTAAGTTCGGTAGGCGCCCACTGCGGTGGGCGCTTTTGATTTGCAGACAAAAACGGTGTGAGTTGCTTTTCCTGTGCCCGGCTGTCGTGAATCCTCCTTGCCCTGAACCCATCAAATGCTAGGGCCACAAAGCAAAGTTATCCGAGCGAAAATCAGCCATTCCGCCTAATGTCGAAGAGCGATCCATGAAAATAGGAATCACGTGTTATCCCACATACGGCGGCAGCGGCATCGTAGCCACCGAACTGGGGCTCGAGCTTGCTCATCGCGGCCACGACGTGCATTTCATCTCGTACTCCCAGCCGATCCGTCTGACCGAAACCCAGCCTAACATTCACTACCATGAGGTCGAAGTTTCGCGGTATCCGCTCTTTGAATATCCGCCGTACGACCTGGCGCTCGCAACTCGGATGGCTGAAGTCGCTGAAATCTACGACCTCGATCTGCTCCATGTCCATTACGCAATTCCGCACTCCGTGAGTGCCATGCTCGCGCGTCAGATGCTCGCCTGCGACCACAAGCGCGCGAGCCGCAAGCTGCCTTACGTAACGACACTGCACGGCACGGACATCACACTCGTCGGGGCAGATCCGTCATACTTGCCAATCACGCGGTTTTCCATCGATCAAAGCGACGGCGTGACTTCCATCTCGCAATATCTCGCCAAGCGGACACTGGAAGTATTCGAGGTCGCCACGCCTATCCAGGTCATTCCTAACTTCGTGAACTGCGACATGTACCATCGCACTCCGGAAATCATGCAACATCGTACTGACTACGCCAAGCCCGATGAGCGACTCCTCGTACACCTTTCGAACTTTCGTCCAGTGAAGCGCATTCCCGATGTAATCGAGATCTTCGATCGCGTTCAGAAGAAACTTCCTGCACGGCTCATCATGATTGGCGACGGCCCCGAGCGTTCCCGGGCCGAGTGGCTCGCGGTGGAGAAAGGAATCCACAACAAGATCGACTTCCTCGGCAAGCAGGACCGGATCTACGAGAAGCTTCCGCTCGCCGACGTCATGCTTATGCCCAGCGAGCTTGAATCATTTGGGCTGGCAGCGCTGGAAGCGATGGCTTGCCAGGTCGTGCCGATTGCAACCAACGCGGGCGGGGTTCCCGAAGTGATCAATCATGGAAAGACCGGGTTTCTCGCGGCCGTTGGGCGATGTGGAAGGAATGGCAAAGTACGCTATCGAAATTCTCGTCCGACTCCGGAGAAACTGGAAGACATGGGAATTTCGGCACGCGCCAACGCCCAGGCACGCTTTTGCGCCAGCAAGATTATTCCCATGTATGAGGATTACTACCGCGCGGTGTTGGAACGCGCTTCGTAGAGCGCGCCTGCCACAGAACCGCCCATCTCTTCGGCCAGCAGTACTGGCAACATCAAACGCACAAGAGTTCCGCGGCCAGGCTGGCTCTCGACCGTGATTTCCGCAGCGTCTCCGTACACCACCTGGAGGCGTTCCGAAACGTTCGACCATGCCGATGCCGGTGCCCGACGAAGTGCTGGTCCCGGAGACTGGCATTCCGATTCCGTCATCTTCCACTTCAATCACGATTCGATTGTCGGCGGCGCGGCTGCGCAGAAAGATACTTCCACCCTCAACTTTGTCCGCCAGGCCATGCTTGAGCGCGTTCTCCACCAGCGGTTGCAGAATCATGCTGGGTACCAGATGGTCCAGAGAGTTCGGTTCGAGTTCCTTAAAGACTTTGAGTTTGTCGCGACCGAAGCGCACGACTTCAATATCGAGATAGTCGTCGAGGAACTCAATCTCTTCGCGCAGGGGAACAAACGAATCACCTTTACGCAGGAGCCGCCGTAGAATATTGCTGAGTTTGACGATCATTTCGCGCGCCGAGTCGGGATCGCGTCGAACCAGCGAAGACACTGAGTTGAGCGTGTTGAACAGGAAGTGCGGATTGATCTGGCTCTGCAGGGCTTCCATGCGCGACTGCAGCAGCAGACGCTCCTGCTGCTCGAGTTTCATCTCGATGCGAACATTGTTCAGCACTTTCAGCGCGATTGCTACGGCCATGACGGTTCCGGCGTAGACCGCGAGTTCTACCAGCCAGTTGTCGCTGTCGAGTGCGAATATACGGCGCGGAAACGCGCGATGCATCTGGATGCGCGCGAACTCGAGAGCAAGAATCAGCAGGAAGAACGACGTTTGCCAGTCGATGAGGGACTTTCGACGCTGCGCCGGATCCAGTGGTAGATGCTCAGGTCGAACAGTGGCGAGAACGACCAGACCAGCCTCGCGCTCCGAGGCCACATGACGCAAGAAGTCCGGCCAGAAACCCCGCCAGCACATTCATGGGCAAGCGCCAGCCATTCGCCGAACAACAGTGCAGGCAGGGAAACCAGGATGCCTCCAGATGTCCCCGCGAGACGCCCTCCGATGACGCCCATCAAGATCGCGCCTTCGAACGAAATGTCGGCAGCGTAGAAGTTGCGTACGAAGTGCCGGACCAGCACGCCCAGAGCGATGGGAATGCCAATGATGAGGACGACTTCGATCTTTTCGCCGAGCGTGCGTTCTTCGCGAAACAGCAGTACGCGAAAGCGGCGGGCGCGCACCAGCACGCTGCTGATCGCCGCAGCCACGCCGAGGCGAATCAATACGGTTACGAGAATGAGACGAGAATCCAAAGTATCCCTAGCGCACGAGATAGGCGAATTCACCACGGAGAACACAGGGGCACGGAGTCTACCTTGGTACTGTTCGCCGTGGCTCCGTTAACTCTGTTGGTGAACACCCTTTCCCAGGCTCTATCGTATCCCGCTTGCGGCTTCGCGGACGGCTTCTTCCGCGCGGACGGCATCAGGCGCGCCACCCTGGGCCATGTCCCGATTGCCGCCGCCTCGCGTGCCAAGCTTCTGGAGCGTTTGCTTCATCAAGGCGCCCATGTCATTCGGCAGGCCTGGAGTCTGGGCAAATACCAGCGAAGGTTGAGCTCCGCCACAGGCGAGGAGCGCCGCAACCTTGTCGAGGCGGATAAGTTTCTGCGCCAGCAATCTTGATGAAGTTGCGGTCGCGATCAGCCAAGAACTGCGCGATCAACTTTTGTCGGCTGGGTTGCTCCTCGGCAGTCCGCAGCAAGTTATTCGCATGCAACTCGGCAACTTCCTCCAACAGCCGATGCTGCGCCTTTTGCGATGCCTTGATCTCTTCGAGCGCCTCCTGCGCTTGTTGTGGGACTTCCCAGATGTGGGTCGAGTAAATACGCAGCGGCATCTGTCAGCGTCTGGAAGTCGCGGCGGGCGGTGCTTACAGCGCGCAGCCCGCAAACGAATTCAACGCGAGTGCCTTGCTTCACTCTTTCTGTCTTGCGCAGAAGTATTCCACCGATCTGACCCGTGCTGCGGACATGCGTTCCACCGCAAGCATTCAGGTCGAAGTCGTGGATATCGATAAGCCGCAACTTCTCGCGTACGGCAGGAGGAATCTTGCGCACTCCCATGCCCTTGGCTTCGTCGGGTGTGGCGAAGCGGATCTCAACCGGGCGGTCCTCGGCGATGATTTCGTTGGCCAGCCGCTCGGCAGCTTTAATTTGCTGTGTAGAGACCTTCTCGGTTGCGAGGTCGATGGAGCAGTAATCATCACTCATGTGAAAAGAAACGGTGGGGAAGCTGTAGAGCTTCTCGAAGGCAGCAGACAGCACGTGCTGACCCGAGTGCTGCTGCATGTGGTCGCGGCGGCGTCCGGCGTCAATGGTTCCGCGCACGTGCGCACCGACTTGCAGCCAATCCGGCGAGGCGTCGGCCACGTGCAGTACGTCGCCGGTTTGTTCGTCCTCTTGAACGTCGATGATCCGTGCACGATCCTCACCCACCTGAAGATAAGCCGACGTCGAAGGTCTGGCCGCCGCTGGTGGGATAGAAAGCTGACCGATCCAGGGAAACGAGAGCTTGACCTCCGTGCTCTTCAACGGCGGTCACGGTGGCGTCGAATTCCAGTAGCGACGGGTTGTCGTAGTACAAGCGGTCCATGGGAGTGCCTTGCATCAGTGTAATTGGGGGCATATGCAGGTTTGCTCTCGTTCCCAAAGATGGAAAGGCACAGCAGCGGTTGTATCCCTTTCCCACTCCACGCAAGGTGTCTGAAATCAATGGGTTACGACGTTCGTCAGGTAAGACGGTCAAAGCAAAAGAAGTCTACTGCTAAAGTCCTCTGAAATAAAGACTTAGAGTCGCGAATTTCGAGGTCGGGGAGATGCCGGGCAGCGGGTCGCTGGCGAGAGCGGCCGCAGCTTTGGTGTCTGCATGCGGTCTCGGTGACGGGAGACATAAATCTCCTCGTCCTCTTCGCTGGGAATTCTAGGTAACGGACAAGCCGCTGAACCCTTCCAGCCCGCGTGCTAATCTATTGAGAGTAGCTGCGACCCGCCTGTATAGCGAATTTCCGCAGTCCCAGACAAATCATGATTTCAGTCAGTGCAGTCTCCATGCGCTACGGCGCAAAAGTGTTGTTCGAAGATGTGTCCACCGCGTTTACCCCCGGGAAACGCTACGGACTTACTGGTCCCAACGGGTCAGGGAAGTCCACGTTCATGAAGCTGCTGACGGGCGAGCTCGACCCGCAGAAGGGGACGGTGGTGCGTCCGAAGAAGTTCGGCGTGCTGAGCCAGGACCAGTTTGCGTTTGACGCGTTCCGCGTGATCGATACGGTCATGATGGGCAACAAACGCCTGTGGGCCGCGCTGGAAGAGCGCGACGTCATCTACGCGAAGACCGAGTTCACCGACGAAGACGGCATGCGGCTGGGCGAGTTGGAAGGCATCGTCGGCGAGGAAGACGGCTACTCCGCCGAGGCCGACGCGGCGATTCTGCTGCAGGGGCTGGACATTCCTGACGAGCTGCACGAGCGGCAGATGAGTGAGCTGCAGGGCGGGCAGAAAGTCCGCGTGCTGCTGGCACAGGCGCTGTTCGGGCATCCGCAGGCACTGCTGCTGGACGAGCCTACGAACCACCTCGATCTCGACTCGATCCACTGGCTGCAGGGTTTCTTGAATAGCTATGAAGGCGTGCTGATCGTGATCTCGCACGACCGGCACTTCCTGAACAGCGTTTGCACGCACATCGCCGACATCGATTACGAGACCATCATCACCTACACCGGAACCTACGACGAGATGGTGCTGGCGAAGACGCAGATCCGTTCGCAGATCGAGAGCCAGAACGCGCAGCGCGAGAAGAAGATCGCGCAGTTGAACGAATTCATCGCGCGGTTTTCGGCGGGTACGCGTTCCAGCCAGGTGCAGTCGCGGCGCAAGGAAGTGGAGCGCCTTGCAGTCGGCGAACTGGCGCAGTCGAACATCCAGCGTCCGTTCCTGAAGTTCGAACAGAAGCGGCCTTCGGGCAAGCATGTGCTGGAACTGCATGGCGTGACCAAGTCGTACGGCGACAATGATGTGCTTCGCGGATTCACCGCGAACGTCAATCGCGGCGAGAAGATCGCTCTCATGGGCCGCAACGGAGCCGGGAAGACCACGCTGCTGAATGCGATCCTGGCGAACTCGCCGACGACTCCTGAAGTCCGAGTTGCGCCAGACCAGCGGCTACGACGGGACCGCTCATCGACGACGGCAAGGTCATCTGGGGACACGAGGCGTCGGTCGGATACTTCGCGCAGGACCACCGGTCGCTGATCCAGCCGGGCATGACAGTTTCTGACTGGCTGCATCAGTGGGAGCCGGGCGCGGCGTACGAAGAGATTCGCGGCCTGCTCGGCCAGATGCTGTTCCAGAAGGAAGACGGCAACAAGAAGACCGACGTCCTGTCGGGCGGCGAGGCGGCGCGGCTGCTGTTCTGCAAGCTGATGCTGCAGAAGCCGAACGTGCTGATCTTCGACGAGCCCACCAATCACCTGGATCTGGAATCGATCAACGCGCTGAACATCGCGCTGCAGCGGTTCCAGGGGACGGTGCTGCTGGTCTCGCACGATCATGACTTGATCGATGAAGTGGCGACGCGCATCTGGCACTTCGAGAACGATCACACGCATCACTGACTTCAAGGGCGTGTACGAGGAGTACCAGGCAGCGTTGGCGGCCTGAGCGCAGTGTTTCCCGAGCGAGAAGAAACAGCAAGTTCTTCGACTGTGCTTACTCCGCTCAAGATAACGACAGAGGAAACGGCGGATCCCTCGTGACAGCGATTCATTTCAGGTTGGCCAAGCTGGAGCACTTGTGATTCCACCCTTTCCCAAAAAATGGGAAGGTTAGAAACGATACCTTCACTGGTGGAGGCGAGGGGCGGCTCGGGAGGTGCTGGTCCAATATCCTTCCGCTATCCCCGGGATTACGGCAATTCCAGGTCGAGTGCATAGATCTCGTCGGTGCTGACGTCGCGCACGCCCAAGATCGAACCATCAGGCGCGACCGCGCTCCAGGGACTAACGATGCTCCGCTCATAGCGGCGCAGATTTCGAAAGTCCATTATGGGTTCGGGTGTGGTCTGTCCGACTTTGACGCGGCGGTACCCGGGATGTTCACTCATGACACTGTCGAAGTAGAGAAACCGGCCGTCCTGCGACCACATGGGAAACCCGATAGTGCCGGTATCGTGGAACCACTCCGACCACGTCCTCGCATCGAAGTCGTAAAGCAGCACCGTCTTGGAATCGGCAGACATTGCAAGGAGCCGTTTGCCATCCGGCGACCAGCGAGGAGAGAACAAGTTATCAGAGCCAGGAATCTGAGTGGCCTGATGAGTGGCCAGGTCCACCACCTGTAGCGAAGAACTTTCGGTACTCCGCCGACCATAGGCGATTTGCTTTCCGTCGGCAGACCAGGTTGGATCCACCTGATTTACGTTTTCCTGGCGGAGTTCCTGAACCGTTCCGCCCTGGCTGGAAACTATAAAAATCTTCCAGGGGCGACCGGGTTGTGTGTCGGTGAACGCGATTTGTGAGCCATCCGGGGACCAACGAGGTAGGATGGCTGCCATGGGTGCATAGGTCAGTTGCAGTCGATCACTGCCGTCCATGCGACTGCGCCAAAGAATGCCGTCGGGATACGACACATAGGTCACCCACTGGCCGTCGCGCGAAAAATCCAGTTCGCCTGCCGACATTCCGCCGAGAAACGGCAGGAACTGTTGGGCCCGGACGTCATAGTGCACAAGTTCACCGCGCGCCAGAACACCCTCGGCAAAAAGCCTTTTGCCGTCCGGGCTGGGGAAAGGAGAGTAAAAATCGAGTGGGCCACTAGTGATCTGAACCGGTGCGGAGGCGCCGCGATGGAACAGGCCACGCGGTTCGCGGACCATCCAAATGTTCGTGGCCTTGGCCAAGGTCCGCAGGAAAAAATAATATCGCCCGCCCGATATCCAGCCGCCGCAACATTCCGAACCGTGATGGTGAGAGGCAAGGAGCAGCGGATGCAGGCCGCTCCCGTCAGATCGAACTTCGTAAAGTAAATTCGAGTTGGTGAAGCGTATACGGGAGCCGTCAGGAGAGAATCGAGGATAATCGGGTGCACCTCCCACTCGCACCAACTCGCGAGGGTTGCTTCCGTCGGCATGAGCAATATAAAACGAAGGCCCCGTTGCAAAGAGGATGGCACTCCCATCAGGTGACCAAGTGGCTGCGTGCCCGGTAACGTCGGTTAGGCGTCGGGCCGAACCCGAGGGCAGAGGTAGTGCCCAGAACGGTTGTTCCAATTGGGTCCCGAGGAACTGCTTTACCAGGAGTTGGAAATTGTCGGGCGAAATATCGGAGATGGCAGCATTGGTAAACGGAGTTGGGATTGGAGAGACCTCGCCTCCCCCGACTGAGGCTTGCGCGAGGACTTCGTTTCCACCCTTCCATTCAGTGATATAGAGCCGCGTGCCATCCGTAACTACACGCGACTTGGGGATCGTGTCACTGGTCAACTGGGTGGTGGCGACCACTCTCGGCCGAGCCGGAGGAGAGAAGAACCACCAACCAGCAAGAGCAAGCGCCACGACGAACACAATTGCCGCCAGCGCGACCGCCGGGGGTGTCCGGACCCCGACAACCGAGCGCGAACCCTGGTCGAGAGCGGTCATGGAGGAGATGTTCGATTGGGACAGGGCTTCCAGCGCGAACGCCAAGTCTGAAGCCGATTGGAAGCGCTGCTCAGGATTCTTCTCCAGGCAGCGATGCACGATTCTCAGCAGAGCCGGAGGAGTGTTGGGCGAAATCTCCGAAATACCGGGCGGATCTTCGTTCAGAATAGCGGTCATCGTCTCAGTGGACGTCGGCTTACGAAATGCCCGTTTGCCGGTCAGCATTTCGTACAAGATCGCGCCGAAAGCGAAGATGTCAGCACGATGGTCAACTGCTTTCCCACGAACCTGCTCTGGAGACATGTAGCCAACGGTACCCATCACCAAGCCGGGCTCGGTTCTGTCCGGGACGATGACCGTAGGACCGTCAGCGCTCGCAGCGGGATCTTCCGTGAGCCTGGCCAGGCCGAAATCGAGAATCTTTACTCGTCCATCTTTGGTGACAAAGATGTTATCCGGTTTGAGGTCGCGATGAACGATGCCTTTCTCGTGGGCTGCCGCCAATCCGCGAGCGGTTTGAATGGCGCAATCAATCGCTTTGCGAGCGGGCAAGGGACCGCGCAGAAGCTGCTGCCCAAGAGTGCTGCCCTCCAGCAGTTCGGAGACAAGATAAGGCGTGCCTCCGAAAGTCCCGAACCGATGCACGGCAAGGATGTTGGGATGGTTCAGCGCCGCGGCGGCTTGCGCTTCCTGTTCAAAGCGGCGCAGCCGGTCAGGATCCTGCGAGAAGAATGCAGGCAGGACCTTGATGGCGATGTCGCGCTTCAGCACTGAATCACGAGCGCGATACACCTCGCCCATTCCACCAGCACCCAGGGGGCCGAGGATTTCATAACCATCCAGTGTCGTACCTGGGGCCAATGGCATCGGTGAGGCGGATTATACCCCCGCGAGTGAGTTGCCGGTTGTCAGTTGTCAGCGGCCAGAAAAAACCCGCATTTGAGTCGGGCAGGCGGCAGAAAGTCAACAGCAAATCCCTCGCTACGCTCGGGGATGACAGCCTGTCGCTCGCGATGACAAGGTCTAAGAAGAAGGCCTCGCCGCGATGCGAGGCCTTTTGACGATGTGGCTAGACGAGTTCTAATCGCCCGCGGCCATTTCTGGTTCTGGGTACAGGCCGGGTGAGGTCGGGACTTCCAGATCCGGCATGGGACGTCCGGCAAACAGCAGCCGGCAAGGTTTTGCCAGCCAGCTGGCGATCTTCGTCGATCGTGCCATGCGTGCGCTGTCAGTGGTAATTCCGGTATCGGCGTACATCTGCCGGTAGATCTTGGAAATCAGGACAAAGGCGGCGCGCGCCTTTAAGGACTTCAGGAAACTGGATCGCCGCCAAATCGATTCGAAGCTATAGAACTTGTCCCACACGGCTTGGGTTCGTTGCCGCACTTCATCGTCAGACATGGTGGGATGGAGGCCAAAATACTTGGGACGCGACTCCTGGGGGATCAGCCAGCGACGAGTAAGCGGTATGCCGTCGACTTGAGCGGTGGTGACATCCACGGTCTTCTCCCACTTGGCGAAGTCGACGGTTCCGGGGAACGGCGTAAGGATGACGAACTGCGCGAAGGTAAGGTCAGCGGCCTCAGCCAATGCGGCCGTTGCGTCGAAGGTTTGAGGCTTATCGCTGGGCAGTCCGAAGATGAACGAGCCCAGTACGTGAATGCCGTGGGCACGGAAGTTTTTCAGCCGATCGATCAGCGCCTGGCCGGAGAGATTGAAGTCCTTGTACACATCTTTCAGGCCGTCGGGAGTGACAGCTTCCACGCCAACCAGTGCTCCCAGGATGTGCGCCGCCTTCATGGCCTCGAGGAATTCGTCGTCCTCTGCTGCCTCCATGGTGATCTGGGTATAGAAGACGGTGTCTTTGGGCAGCCGCGCGAGGCGCGACATTAGTTCAAAGCGTTCCGCACGAATGGCCCTTAGCTGCTCCAGGTGCGCTTTGTTTTTTTGGCGTCCAGCCAGTTCCAGGTCGGTCAAGGTGACGGGGTAGAAGTTGTCGTCGGCCAAGGCGATGAAGCGAAAACCCCGCCGACGTAGCTGCACGATCTCTTCGATCACCGCATCGGCCGGCCTCTGACGCGGCTTCTGTCCGTCGGTGCGCCAGACTGAGCAGAAGGAACAGTGCTTGGGGCATCCTCGCACGGTCTGCACCGAGGCCCACATGTAACTCTTGCGGGGAATAAGGTCCCATCGCGCTGGGGAGAAATCGTCGGCATCGATGCGACCGCCTTCGTAGATTGTTTTTGAAGAGCCGGTCAAGCAATCCGACAAGACCTTCGCCCAGATCACATCGCCGTCACCTTTGACGACCGCGTGGGCGGCGCCCAGTTCAAGCGCTTCTTCCGGATACAGCGTGGCATGAATACCCCCGTAAATAACGTACGCACCGCGGGCACGGGCATCGCGGCCCACTTCGTAGCCACGAAGCGCATTTCCGGTATGAATGCCGATGCCAACTATGTCGCCTTGCTGAATCGAAGCCGGGTCAAGCACGGCAAGGGTTTCGTCGACCAGGATGGGATCACCGTAAGTTCTGGGTGTGGCGCCCGCAAGTACGTACAGCCAGCGAGGGGTTATGACAGCGGTACCGAAAGAAACGTGGCTGGGATTGATGAGATGAACCTTCACGCGCGGTGTAGCTCCCTTCCGAGGGTGCCAGGGCGGGTCAGCCAGTCGCGCGCTGAGGTCGCAGAGGACGCTCTAGAAAAACCGGAGAGTCGAAGCAGACGGGTAGGACGAGAGAAACCGAAACATCCCCCACGGGTTGCGATGCCGAATACGACTCTCGTGTGTAAAGGAGTATCTCACATCGGCACGTTAGTGGGTGCAATTTTACGCCATTCTGCGGCAAACCGGGAGTGGGACTACGATCGTTAGCAGTTTCATCTCCAGCGAACATTTGAGTCGTCCCGTCAACGGAATCACTACACGCGGCAGGTGTGCAACTCCGTGGTCCAGATCCACAGGGATTTTTCACTTGACAGTGTATTAGTACTCTAGTACATTAATCACAATGAACGCGCTGCGACGAATCTTCCAGTTCCGACTCGATGGGGACAGCGGCGTGCCGGTCTACCGCCAGATCATTGACCAAGTACGAGGGGGCATTGCGGTGGGGGCGTTGCGTCCGGGCGACCAGTTGCCCACTGTTCGCCAGTTGGCTGTGGACTTGTCCGTCAACCCGAATACGGTGGTGCGGGCGTATCGCGAACTGGAATTAGGCGGGTTGCTGGAGTCGAACCAGGGGACGGGTACGTTCATTCGGGTGCTGGAGTTTGAGGGAAGTGAGCGGGAGCGCGCCCGGCAGTTAACCCAGATTGTGCGGGAAAGCGCAGCGCGGGCAGGGGCAGCGGGATTCACGGTCGAGGACCTGATTGAAGGACTACGCGAGTTGGCCGACCGGCCCGCTTGCAGGAGATGAGTATGACTACAAAAGTTCGTCTGGCTCCGATGAACGGTCTGGCAGTAACTGCGTTCCTGGTGTGTTTGGCGGCGGGTGCAGCGGCGGCTGCATTGGCGCACAACCCCGTGCTGTGGCTGGCGGGCACGGTGGTGGGGATCTACCTGTTGTTTGCGATTAAGGTTATCCGGCAATGGGAAAAGGTCGCGCTCCTTAGGCTGGGCAAGTACGTCGGGTTGCGTGGGCCCGGGGTGGTGATGATCATCCCGGTGGTGGAGACATTGAGCGCGTTCGTGGACCAGCGCATCCGAGTGGCGAGTGTAACGGCGGAGTCCACGCTCACGCGCGACACCGTGCCGGTCAACGTCGACGCAATTATTTTCTGGATGGTGTGGAACGCCGAGAAAGCCATCCTGGAAGTCGAAGACTTTCTGGATGCCGTGCAGATGAGCGCGCAGACCGCTCTGCGGGAGTCGATCGGCCGACATGAACTGGCACAGATGATCACCGAGCGAGAAACGTTGGGACGGGAATTGCAGCGCATTCTGGATGAAAAGACAAACCCGTGGGGGATCACGGTGCAATCGGTCGAGGTGCGTGACGTTCGCATTCCTCAAGGACTGGAGGATGCGATGTCCCGGCAGGCACAAGCCGAGCGGGAACGGCAGGCACGGATCATCCTGGGACAGGCAGAGACGGAAATCTCGGAAAAGTTCGTGCAGGCTGCGGCAGCCTATACAGAGAACCCCACCGCGCTGCACCTCAGGGCGATGAACATGCTGTACGAGGCCATCAAGGAACGCGGTTCGATGGTGATTGTGCCCTCGTCGGCGGTAGAAACCATGGGCCTCGGCGGGAGTCTGGCGACAGCCTCATTGGCAGGGAATAAAACCTAACCTCACTTCTCTCCTGTGTCGAAAGGAGCGACGATTATGAAGTTGATGCTTGAAGTGTGCCTGATCGGCGCGAGCTTGGCTGGCATGGTTAGAGCACAGAACCCTACGAACCCAGTATTGCGGCGGGGAATATCGGTGCAGATGCCTGCCGCCAGCGAAGCCGTGGCCATGCCCGCGGCGGACGAAGAAGACGCGATCGTGGTCACGGTGACGGCGGAAGGGGAGCTCTTCGTTGGAATGCATGTTGCCGAGGTGAATGCCTTGACGAGTTTGAAGGCTCCGATTGTGTACGTGAAGGCGGACGCCAAGGCACCTTTTCAGCGAGTGCTCACGGTGCTCGATGCCTTAGACGGGCACTCGGTGGTATTGCTGACGGCGCCGACAGTGAAGGGCCCTCCTGGAAAGCTCACAACCCCTATGGTGTTCCAGTGGCGTTGGGAGGCAAAGGCTCGGACTGACTAGTTGCCGCGTTCCAAAAGCAAAAGGCCCCGCGTTTCCGCGAGGCCTTTGCCTGCTCTAGAGATCCTTCGACTCGGGCTCGCGCCCTCGCTCCGGATGAGCGTCCGCGGCTCAAACGCCGCGGACTGCTCGCTTAGTACATTCCGCCCATGCCGCCGCCGCCGTGAGGCATCGCCGGCTCCTTCTTGTCTTCCGGAATCTCGGAAACCAGGGCTTCAGTGGTCAGCATCAGCGACGCGATCGAGCCTGCGTTCTGCAGGGCCGTGCGAGTCACCTTGGTTGGGTCGATTACGCCCGCCTTGACCAGGTCTTCGAATTTGTTGGTCTGGGCGTTGTAGCCGAAGTTGTTTTCCTTCGACTCGCGGATGCGTCCGACTACGATTGCGCCTTCTTCGCCGGCGTTACCGACGATCTGGCGCAAGGGCTCTTCGAGCGCGCGGCGCACGATGTTGCCGCCGATCTTCTCGTCGCCTTCGAGCTTCAGGGCTTCGATCGCATCGGAACAGCGCATGAGTGCCACACCGCCGCCGGGGACGATGCCTTCCTCGACCGCAGCGCGGGTGGCATGCATCGCATCTTCCACGCGGGCTTTCTTTTCCTTCATTTCGGTTTCAGTCGCCGCGCCGACTTTGATCACGGCAACGCCGCCCACGAGCTTCGCCAACCGCTCCTGCAACTTCTCGCGGTCGTAGTCGCTCGTGGTCTTCTCGACCTGGCTGCGAATTTCCTTCACGCGTCCGGAGATATCGTCAGCCTTGCCCTTGCCTTCGACGATGGTGGTGTTGTCCTTGTCGATGGTGACCTTCTTGGCCTGTCCGAGGTCGGCCATCTGGACGTTCTCCAGCTTGATGCCGAGGTCTTCGGTGATGGCCTTGCCACCGGTCAGGATTGCGATGTCCTGCAACATAGCCTTCCGACGGTCGCCGAAGCCAGGCGCCTTAACGGCAGCGACGTTCAGCGTGCCGCGCAGCTTGTTGACCACGAGGGTGGCCAGCGCTTCGCCTTCCACGTCCTCAGCGATGATCACCAGGGGACGGCCGCTCTTTGCAATCGACTCGAGCAGCGGGAGCAGGTCCTTCATCGACGAGATCTTCTTCTCGTGAATCAGGATGTAGGGGTTCTCGAGCACGGCTTCCATGCGTTCGGGATCGGTAACGAAGTATGGGGACAGGTAGCCGCGGTCGAACTGCATGCCTTCGACGACTTCGAGCTGGGTTTCCATCGTCTTGGACTCTTCCACGGTGATGACGCCGTCCTTACCTACTTTCTTCATGGCCTCGGCAATGATATTGCCAATGGTCTCGTCATTGTTGGCGGAAATGGTGCCAACCTGGGCGATCATGGCGCCGGTTACCTTCTGCGAGAACTTGTCGATCGCGCCGGGATTGCGGTTACCATCGTTATCAACGGTGCCGCAAACAGCGGTGACAGCCTTCTCGATGCCGCGCTTCAGGGCCATCGGATTGGCACCGGCAGCCACGGTTTTTACGCCTTCGCGATAGATGGCCTGCGCCAGAACAGTCGCGGTGGTGGTGCCGTCGCCGGCGACATCCGAAGTCTTGGAGGCGACTTCGCGCACCATCTGGGCGCCCATGTTCTCGAGCGGGTCCTTCAGCTCGATTTCCTTGGCCACGGTTACGCCGTCCTTGGTGATGAGCGGCGAACCGAACTTCTTCTCGATTACGACGTTGCGGCCCTTGGGGCCGAGGGTGACTTTCACGGCATCCGCCAGGACGTTCACGCCCCGCAGGATGGACTGCCGTGACTCTTCACCGTGCAGAATCTGCTTTGCCATTGCTTCTATCTCCTTTGAAAAACAGTTGTCAGTTGCCAGTAGCCAGATGTCAGAAAAGCTGCTCGACCCTGACTGGCTGGCTGGTCTTGTTAGACAGAACTTACTTGGTAGCCAGGGCCGGCTTGCCGGCGCCTTCCAGGATGCCGAGAACTTCTTCCTCGCGCATGATCAGGAAGTCTTCGCCGTCGATCTTGATCTCGGTACCGGCGTACTTGCCAAACAGGACGCGGTTGCCTGCTTTCACGTCCAACGGGAACGTCTCGCCCTTGTCGTTTGTCTTGCCGCGTCCGACGGAGATGACTTCTCCCTCTTGCGGCTTGTCCTTGGCACTGTCGGGGATAATGATTCCGCCCCGGGTTGTTTCGGCCTCTTCCACACGACGAATCACGATACGGTCATGCAGGGGAGTCAGCTTTGTAGCCATTCTTCGAACTCCTTTCAAACGTTTCGGTTCAGATTGAATTGCAGATACTGATTTGGACTGCCAAGAGATTGCTAGCACTCCAATCCAGCGAGTGCTAATGTACCGTGTTCACGCCCTGTATGTCAACAGAAATATGAGCGTTATCCACTCATATTTTGACGGAGGGCGTGGTTTGGCTTTAAAGGCTTGTTTTTTAATGGCGGAAGAGTAGTATTTGAGCGGCAAGAGAGGCATTTCGTCGACCGTCAGGAGCGGATGAATTTAGAGCACCGTAAGGAGTGCCTGCGGCATCTCGATGGTCGAATTGGGAGATCTGAAGAGCCTTTGTTATAACGAATGTTATAAGTAGTTTTACGGCTGGTCTGGCGATGGTCTGCGCGAAGCAATCGGAACTGCGGGTGGGCGAAGGTACCCAATGATTCGGTTTTATTCCTCTTCGACTGTAGGTGAGCGGCTCGTTTTTCTGGGTCTGGCAGCAGTACTATCGCCGGTCGTGGTGGCGGCACAATCCAACTCCCCGGCAACTGAAACAAGCAATAGCCAGGTAACGGTCGTCGATCAGCAGCCTGAAACCGCCATCCCTCCTTCTGATTCGAACTCCGGCGTTGGTGGAGTGCCGACGGCAGCGGAGATTACGAAGATGGGCGAGGGCGCGGCCGATCCGTCGCAAACGTCTGCCCCGCTCCCAAAGCCTGCAACCAACCCATTGCAGCCGCCTCCTCCTCCGGTGCCGGCTGCTCCGGAGCCGGCGAAGTACGATGTCACACTCATTGGCCATCGCAATATCGGCGGAGGACTCAATTTCTATTCCCTGGAACGCGAAATCGCGGTGGGGAACGATATGGCCAAGCAGGTGGAGGCGAGCACCAAGCTGGTCACCGATACGGAGATTACGGAATACGTAAATCGCATTGGCCAAACCCTGGTTCGCAATTCCGACTCCCGCGTGCCTTTTACGATCAAAGTCATAGACAGCAACGAGGTAAACGCATTTGCGCTGCCGGGAGGATTTTTTTATGTGGATAGCGGCCTGATCCTGGCAGCGGAAAACGAGTCTGAGCTGGCGGCGGTGATGGCACATGAAATCGCGCACGTAGCTGCGAGGCATGCCACCAGGAACATGACGAAGCAGCAGATCTGGAACATGGCTTCCATCCCGCTGATGTTCGTCGGAGGTCCGGCCGGCTACGCAATCGCGGAGATCGCGAGCTTCGCAGTGCCACTGAGTTTTCTGAAGTTTTCCCGCGACGCCGAACGTGAAGCTGACATGCTCGGGCTGCAATACGATTATGCGGCGGGCTATGATCCGCAGGCGTTTATCCAGTTCTTTGAGCGGCTGAAAGCGGAAGAGAAGCAAAAACACAGCAAGATCGCCAAGATGTTCTCGACGCATCCGATGACGGCGGATCGTATCTCAGCCGCACAGGATGAAATCCGCACCTACTTCCCGGACCGGGACAGCTACGTCGTCGATACCAGCGAGTTTGACCATGTAAAGTCCCAACTGCAGGCGGTGCAGAGTGGGGGGCGCCTGAATGGCGCGAAGGGCAGCAACCGTCCGGTTTTGCGGAATCACACCCAGGATGCCGGCGACGAAAATTCAGCGGCTGCATCCAAGGACTCTCCGACCCAGCAGGATTCGAAGGACAGCGGACCGCCCACACTGAAGCGCACTTCGGCAGACCCCAACTGATTCTCGTTCACCCCACATTGCGATCGCACGGAAGGCTGCCTAGAATACCGGCATGAGAAGTCGATATCTGCTCTTGTGGGCGGTCGCCAACCTGATGCTGGTTGTTGCAGTTCGCGCCGGCGACAAACAGGGCGCTCCGTTGCAGACCTCCAATTTGCGTTTCACCGTACTTAAGGACGACAACAACAAGCCGGTTCGAAACGCCAGCGTGGTGTTGCATCCCGTCAGCAAGGGCGGAGGCCAGTCCAGGGGTGGATTCCAGATCAAGACGGACAACGAGGGTAAGGCTTCGTCGGAGGGGTTGCCGTACGGCACGCTTCGCATTCAGGTGCTGGCTCCCGGCTTTCAGACATTCGGGGACGACTACCAGATCGACAAGCCCGAGATGGAGATCGAAATTCGTCTTAAGCGGCCCAAGGGCCAGTACTCGATTTACGACAACCTGGAGAACAAGCAGCAACCAGCGCCGACGACGCCTCCGACTGAGCCCAAACCGCATTAGACAGGTGCCCGGTTGTACGTCGCCCGAGAGTCAAACGAATTATGGAAGCAAGAGCAATCTGGACCGACAAGGACCGGTTTCTGGGTGAGGCGAGCGGCGGTCATGCGCTGGTCGTCGACACCGGCGAAGTGAAATCCGGCGCGACGCCAATCGAGTTGGTATTGATCGGGCTGTGTGGGTGTACTGCGAGTGACGTGGTTGGAATACTGCGCAAGAAACGTGAGCCCTTCACCGCCCTGGAGGTGGTCGCACAGGCGGAGCGGGCCGGTGATCACCCCAAGGTTTTTACCCACATCAAGCTGACCTACCGGGTTCGCGGCAAGGTTACCCACAAGGCAATGGAAGACGCCGTGCGTCTGTCGAAAGACAAGTACTGCTCGGTTTCGGCAATGTTAGAGAAGACGGCCGCGATCGAATTCGAGATTGAGTATTACGACTAGGAAGGCTGGCGACTTCTAGTCGGCCACCGGCCGCGCCTCGTCGAGTGCGCCACGCCACAGAGAATCAGTCCACCCGTCGCTGCGTCTTGTAACAGCTGGCCACAGAATGTGAGCGGAAGTTTTGCGGTCCATCTCCAGGCACCGTCGTGCATCGAAGAAGAAGGTGAGCTCACTTACTGTTTCCCCACCAACCGAATTACACCTTGCCCGTCGCATGTCGCGCCTCGGTACTGAAACGGCGTTCGAGGTGCTCGTACGCGCCCGGGTTTTGGAGAGCCGGGGCAGGCACGTCGTGCATCTCGAGATCGGCGAGCCCGACTTCGATACTCCGATAAACATCGTCGAAGCGGCGGTTGACGCTTTGCATCTGGGCTATACGCACTACGGGCCTTCCGCTGGTATGCCGGACTTGCGGGAAGCTATCGCTGAAGACGTTTCGAAGTCCCGTGGTATCAAGGTCGTGCCTGAGGAAGTCGTCGTCGTCCCCGGCGGCAAGCCAATCATTTTCTTCACCATGCTGGCGCTGGTGGAAAAGGGTGACGAAGTCATCTACCCCAACCCGGGATTTCCCATCTACGAGTCGATGATCAATTTCGTGGGCGGCAAAGCTGTGCCGATTCCGCTACGCGAAGCGCGTGACTTCCGCCTTGACGGGAATGAACTTCAGAGCCTGATCACCGATCGCACCCGGCTGATCATTCTCAACTCGCCGCAAAATCCGACCGGCGGTGTGTTGACGAAGGATGACACTTACGACATCGCGTCCGCCATCGAAGGCCGAGACATCATGGTCATGAGCGACGAAATCTACGGCCGCCTGGTCTTTGAGGGCGAGCAGTTCAGCATCTCGGCTGTCGAGGGCATGAAAGACCGCACCATCATCCTCGACGGCTTCTCCAAGACCTACGCCATGACAGGTTGGCGCATGGGGTACGGCGTGATGCGCGCGGATCTGGCCACGCATATCTCGCGGCTGATGACCAACTCGAACTCCTGCACCGCCAGCTTTACGCAGATGGCGGGGATTGAAGCGATCCGAGGCGATCAGAGCGCGGCGGAACAGATGCGCCTGGAATTCGAGAAACGCCGTAACGTTTTCGTGCGCGGTATCAACCAGATCAAGGGATTCTCATGCCGGCCGCCCAAAGGGGCGTTCTACACCTTCCCGAACATTACGCAGACAGGATGGTCGTCGAGGAGACTGGCTGATGCTCTGCTTGACGACGCTGGGGTTGCAGCATTATCAGGGACAGCATTCGGAGCGTTCGGTGAGGGCCATTTGCGCTTCAGCGTGGCCAATTCTGTGGAGAATCTGCAGATGGCCCTGGACCGCATCGAACAGTGGACGAAGAAAAACCTGTAGTTGATTTTGCTTGCATGTTGGCCCGCGAGTGAGCGGGTCTTTTTTCATGGGCTATGATGGCGAGCGCGCGTGCGGCCAAATAGTTCACCACGGGGGACACGGAAGAGGAACCTGAACATAACATGAAGGGTCGGCAGGTGCTGCGTATTGAACTGTATACAAAGTTGCCATGACTGAGATCGACGTACCACCTCACCGTATTTTTGCTACGGCCGACATCGGCGAGGCAGCTTTTGCCCGCCTCCGAAAACGCGGCTATGAAGTTGAGGTTTATGCCAATCCAGAGCCGCCGCCGAAGAGCGTGATCATACAGAAACTACGCAGCGGGATCGATGGCCTGATCAGCACGCTTCGCGACCCGATTGATGCCGAAGTCTTGGCCGCCGGTGAAGGCACGCTGAAGTGCGTCGCGCAATACGCCGTGGGCGTGGACAACATCGACCGCGCGGCCGCCAACCGTTACAAAATTCTTTTCACCAATACACCCGACGTGCTCACCGAAGCGACAGCGGAGTTCGCCTTCTTCGCATTGGCGTCGGTGTCGCGGCGACTGTGGACGGCGGAGAAGCTGGTTCGCGAAAACCGATGGGGATTCTGGCATCCCTACCTCCCATTTCTGGGAGATGAGGTTACTGGCAAGATTATCGCCATCATCGGCACGGGTCGCATCGGACAAGCGATGGCGAAGAAGTGCAGTGGCTTCGACATGAACATCCTCTGCTATCAGCCGAATCGGCAAGACGAGAAATTCGTTGAGGCTCTTCAGGCAGTCATGGATTTGAGACACCGGAGTGGGCTTCAGCGAGAGCGGACAAGGATTCGATATGTGTCATTGGAGGATGCGTTGCGCCAGGCGGACTTGGTCAGCATTCACGTGCCCCTGGTGCGCGAGGGCGAAGGGAAGACTCCGACCTACCACCTATTCAACGAGACGACACTGCGAATGATGAAGCCGACGGCGTACTTGGTCAACACCGCGCGCGGGGCCGTGATCGACGGGGCGGCGTTGGTCCGGGCGCTCAAAGAAAAGTGGATTGCTGGCGCCGCCCTCGACGTATACGAAACCGAACCGCTGCCCGCGGATTCTCCGCTACGCGATCCTTCGCTGGAAGATCGACTGCGTCTCTACCCGCACTTTGGCAGCGCGGGACGTAGAACGCGCCTGTCCGTTGATCCGAACGGGGGAATGGCGGGACGTTGCGTGCAAGGCCTAATCGATGTGCTGGAAGGGCACTACGGCGGCGACATCCAGAAGATGCCATTCGTGGTGAATAAAGAGACGTCGCAGTAACGGACCGGACTACTTCGCCACCAGTGCTGACACCAGCGAGTCGAAGATCTTCACCCCGTCGGTCATGCCGAGCTCAGGTTCGCTGGCGCGTTCCGGATGCGGCATCATGCCGAGCACATTGCGGCCTTCACTGCAGATGCCGGCTATGTTATCGATCGAACCGTTGGGGTTGGCTTCCGGCGTCACCTCGCCACTCGGTGTTGCATAGCGGAAGATGATACGGTCCTGATGCTTCAGCTGCGCCAGCGTACGGTCATCGCAGAAGTAGTTGCCTTCCATGTGACCGATGGGGATTTCGAGGACGTCGCCAGTGGTCAGATTCTGCGTGTAGGGCGTGTTGGTGTTCTCGACGCGAATGTAAACCGGTTTGCAGATGTACTTCAGACCAGCATTGCGCATCAAGGCGCCGGGCAACAGTCCTGACTCGCAGAGAATCTGGAAGCCGTTGCAAATGCCCAGGACCAGTCCGCCGTCAGCGGCGAACTTTCGCACGGACTCCATTACAGGCGAAAACTTGGCGATTGCGCCGGTCCGGAGATAATCGCCATAGGCGAAGCCGCCCGGGACGATGATCGCGTCGCAGCCTTGAAGGTCCGGCGAGTCGTGCCAGAGGAAGGTCACTGGCTGCTTCGAGACTTCCGATACGGTCCAGTAGGCATCGTGATCGCAATTCGATCCGGGAAAGATGATGACGCCGAATTTCATCGTTGTGCTCGCTCCAGGAGGGGTCTTCCGCCTCAGTTTAGCATGGGTATGGCGACCTACTGACAGGGCCGGCATCCAAAGAGCATGCAGGTTTCAAGGCACATCCACATCACCGGGGGAGCGTTGCGCGACTGGTTTATAGCCCAGTGCTACGACTCGGTTTGCGTCGGTGCGATGTGGTGGATCGGCCTCGGCTACCTGCATGTGACGTGGGCGCCTTTCTGGGCGGTGTTGGCGGCGCTGTTTCAGTTCATCCCGCACTTCGGACCGGTTTTAGCGTTGGCTGGACCGGCGATTGCCACTCTTCTCACGGGTGGGCTGGAATCGTTCGTCTGGCTGCTCGGGGTTTATGGAGTGATCATTGTTGTGGATGGTCTGGTCCTTCAGCCGCTCATCATGCGGCGCACGGCGAGAATACCGGTCTGGGCGTCGTTAACCGTGCCGATTCTGCTGAGCTTGATGCTCGGTTTCTGGGGGCTGCTGCTGGCGGCGCCGCTGCTGGCAGTCATCTTCGCGTATCGAGCTGTTGCGAAGAAACGCGCGCGAGGCGCTGCGAGCGCCGCGCACCAGACGCCACCCGGGCAGGAAATTACGGGAGGCGTTCTGCTCTCAGGCGAGGAGCAAACGAGACCTTAACGCCATTCGTGACCCCTATTTACGCCCTGATTTCCACACTAAGCGCGCATACAATTAAAGCTGAATAACAGGCCCATGTCGCAATTCGTTCATCTTCATCTCCACACCGATTTCTCAATGCTTGACGGCGCGTGCGAGGTCAGCAAGCTCGTCTCGCGGGTCAAAGAACTCAACATGCCCGCGGTTGCCATGACCGATCATGGCAACATTTTTGGCGCCGTCGAATTTGTGAACGCCGCCAAAGATGCTGGTGTGAAGCCCATTGTTGGTTGCGAACTCTACATCTGCAAGAAGGAAGACCATGGCGCGGCGCCGGAAGGCGACACCTACAACCACCTCATCGTTCTGGCGGAGAACGACGAGGGGTATCGGAATCTGGTTAAGATCGCCTCGGAAGCGTCGCTGAACGGCTTTTATTACAAGCCGCGCGTCAGCAAGCGGTTTCTCGCCGAACACTCCAAGGGATTGATTGGACTCTCTGGCTGCCTCAAGGGCGAGGTTGCCGAGGAGCTAACTTTCGAGCACTACGACAAAGCGCGTGAAGCCGCTGCGACCTTTGGCGACATCTTTGGTAAAGGGAATTTCTTTCTCGAGATTCAGAACCAGGGGCTGCCGGAAGAGCAGCGTATCCAGAACCATCTGCTGAAGCTCGAGCAGGACCTCGGTATTCCGATGGTGGCCACCAATGACAGCCATTACCTGTGCGAAGACGATGCCCACGCTCAGGATGTGATGGTCTGCATTCAGACCGGCAAGTCGATCAACGATACGAATCGGTTGAAGTTCGCGAACAATCAGTTCTTCGTGAAGAGCTATCCCGAGATGCAGCAGGTTTTCCTGGGATATGAGCAGTTCCTGCACCGGACACTGGAAATCGCAGAGCGCTGCAACACGAAGCTGGAAAAAGTGCGAGACCCATTCCCGCAATTTGAGGTGCCTGCAGGCTTCACCATTCCCGATTATTTCGAGCATGTCACCCGTGAGGGGTTCGTGCGGCGGCTCAACCTGCTGCGCGAACTGCAAACCATGGGGCGTCTCAAGCACTCGCTGGAAGATTACGAGCAGCGGCTTTCGCGCGAGATCGCGATTATCCGTCAGATGCAGTTTGCCGGTTATTTCCTGATCGTCTGGGATTTCATCCGGTACGCAAAGGAACACAATATTCCCGTCGGCCCCGGCCGTGGATCGGCTGCAGGAGCGCTGGTGGCGTACGCCCTGGGTATCACCGACATCGATCCGCTGCAGAGCGAGCTGCTGTTCGAGCGCTTCCTGAATCCGGAACGCATCAGCATGCCCGACATCGACATCGACTTCTGTATGAACCGTCGGGGCGAAGTCATTAACTACGTCACGCAGAAATACGGCCGCGATCAGGTGGCCCAGATCATCACCTTCGGCACCATGGCGTGCAAGGCCGCGATCAAAGATTGCGGGCGGGCGATGGACATCCCTTATCCGGAGGTCGAGCGCATCGTCAAGATGGTGCCGCCGACGCTGAACATCACGATCGAGCAGGCCCTCAAAGACTCGCCGCCGTTGTCGGCTGCCTACCAGTCGGAGCCCCAAACAAAAGAACTGATCGACACCGCCAAGAAATTGGAAGGACTGGTACGAAATGCAGGCGTTCACGCCGCCGGCGTGGTGATTTCTCCGCAGCCGCTCATCGATCTTGTGCCGCTGCATCGCACCAAGAATGACGAAATCGTCACGGCCTTCGACATGAAGGCGATCGAGAAGCTCGGGCTGCTGAAGATGGATTTTCTCGGCCTGACTACGCTGACCATCATTGATGACGCTTTGCGGCTGATCGAGTCGACGCGGGCTGAGCGGCTCAATCTTGAGAAGCTGGTCCCTGACGATGCTGTGACCTACGAGAAGGTCTTTCACACGGGACTGACGTCGGGCGTGTTCCAGTTTGAATCACAGGGCATGCGGGACGTTCTGCGCCGTTATAAGCCAACCTGCGTCGAAGACCTCACCGCGTTGAATGCGCTGTATCGCCCCGGCCCGATTCAGGGCGGAATGATCGACGATTTCATCGATCGCAAATGGGGCCGCAAGAAGATCGAGTACGAGCTGCCCGAACTGGAGACTGTACTCAAGGAGACACTGGGCGTCATAGTCTATCAGGAGCAGGTGATGCAGATCGCCAACCGCCTGGCGGGCTACTCGCTGGGTGAAGCCGACCTGCTGCGGCGCGCCATGGGCAAAAAGAACGCCGAGGAGATGGCCAAACAGCGCCAACGCTTCGTGAAGGGCTCTCTCGATCGCGGTTTTCCTGAGCGAAAGATCGAAAAAATCTTCGATTTGATGGAACAGTTCGCCGGATACGGTTTTAACAAATCGCACTCGGCAGCCTATGCACTGCTGGCGTATCAGACGGCATATCTCAAGACGCACTATCCGGTCGAGTTCATGGCGGCACTGCTGACCTCGGTCTCCGGCAACACCGATGACGTCGTCAAGTACATCAATGAATGCCGCGAGATGGGCATCGCGGTCGAGCCACCCGACGTGAACGTGAGTGAAGCCAATTTCACTCCGCACGGCGACGCGATCCGCTTTGGGCTCTCCGCGGTCAAGAATGTCGGCCACAACGCCATCGAGTCGATCGTGATCGCGCGCAAAGAAGTAGGCGCGTTCACCTCGATCTACCAGTTCTGCGAGAAGGTCGATCTGCGTCTGCTTAACAAGCGGGTGATCGAGTCGCTCATCAAGAGCGGCGCAATGGACGCACTGGGCCGCCGTTCGCAGCTCATGGGCGTCGTCGACAACGCCATGGAACACGCGCAAAAGTCGCAGCGCGATGCCGCCATGGGGCAGCATGGATTGTTCGGCGTATTTGCGGACGAAAGGCAGACCCAGACCGAGAAGCCTTTGCCTAATGTTCCCGACTGGGATGAACATCAGCGGCTGTCGGCAGAAAAGGAAATTCTCGGCTTCTTCATCACCGGGCATCCGCTGGAAAAATACCAGGACAAACTGCTCGATTTCAGCGCACTTTCAACTGATGACCTCGGCCAGCTGAAGTCCTCGACCGGGCGCGACGAAGTTCTCGTTGGTGGCATCCTGAAGGCCGTGCGCGTTACCAAGTCCAAAAAGGGTGACATGTACGCGCAAGGCCGTCTGGAAGACATGATTGGCTCAGTCGATATCCTGTGTTTTTCGGACTCGTTCAAACGTCTTTCAGAACGACTAAAGCTTGATGTTCCGGTGCTGGTGAAGGGAAGCGTGCGGGTTGAAGAAGGCTCGAATCCAAAGCTGATGATCAGCGACATCACGCCCTTGGAAGAAGCCCATCCTAGACTTCCGCGCAGTTTGCGTATCAAGATTCCTCTCGACGTCGCATCAGCTGGGACAGTCGATGCGCTGTATTCCATCTGCTCCGAGCGAAAAGGGGAGGCGAAAGTGCTCTTCGACCTGGAGCGCAATGGCGACTTCACAGCGGTCATGGAAGCGGACGGCTATAATGTCTTGCCGGACCGTTCCTTCATTAAACAAGTCGAAGAGCTGTGTGGACGAGGCAGCGTCCGGATCATCGATTAGGCTCTCATTTAAGGCGCGACAAACTATGGAAACCCCCTCTGGCGCGCAGGCTGAACTGCAGCGCATCGAGCAGCAAATCGAACAGCTGCAGGACGCGGCAGCCAACAATCAGGATGCACTCAGCCAACTCGAAGGCCTGCAAGCGCGGGTGGAAGCGCTGCGCCGCCAGATTTCCGGGAAGCTGACGCCGTGGGAACGCACCGAGATGGCGCGCCACCCTATGCGTCCCTACCCGCTCGACTACATCGAACGCATCTTTCCGGACTTCAGTGAGATCCACGGAGACCGTGGATTCGCCGACGATGCTGCCATGGTTTGCGGGATGGCACGATTCCAAGGACGTGAAGTGGCGGTGCTCGGCACCCAGAAAGGCCGCGACACCAAGCAGCGCGTGCTGCGTAATTTCGGCCAACCGAATCCCGAGGGGTATCGGAAGGCGCTTCGCTTCATGAAGTTCGCAGAGAAGTGGAATCGACCGGTGATCGCACTTATCGACATCGTAGGCGCGTATCCGGGACTGGGCGCCGAGGAGCGTGGCCAGGCTGAAGCGATTGCTCATAATCTTCGCGAAATGGCGCGGCTGCGGGTGCCGTTTATCGCGGCCATTACCGGCGAAGGCGGAAGCGGCGGAGCGCTGGCGATTGCGGTCGCGGATCGGGTGCTGATGATGGAAAACAGCATCTACTCCGTGATTTCGCCCGAGGGTTGCGCCTCAATCATGTGGCGCGACGCTTCCAAGAAAGACATCGCCGCTGCCGCGCTGCGTATCACTGCAAAAGACAATCTTGAAATGGGCTTCTGCGATGAGGTCATACCGGAGCCACCGGGGGGAGCGCAGCACGACTACGATGCTGCGGCCGCTTCCCTCTCCGCGGTGCTCGACAAGCAGCTCAGCGGGCTCGAGAAGCTTCCTGTTCAGGAACTGCTCGACGCTCGCTATAAGAAGTTCCGCGACATGGCGCAGTATTTTCAAACCGTCTGAGTATTGAAATCCTGCGGTTTCGGTCCCTTAGCCAGTGAGGTAAGTTCAACCGCGCACCAGCGCTCAGCTGCAAAAGAGCGGGTTTCCGCACCATGCCAGTACATCGCTCTTCCTCTGGCAGCAGTTCCCGCCGGCCAACGCCTGCCCTATAATGTAGGCAACCGCTCCACCACGTTGCGTGGGGCAACCCAGACTAGGGGTATTGATGGCCACAACTGAAATTGCTGTGCACAGCTCGGCGACATCCGCCGACCGCAAGCCCATCGTCAACGACTTCAGCATCCAAGTAGCAACCGTAAACGGCTCCGGATCGCAGAGCGCCAACACCGTCTTGTTGCGCACTATTTTTCAAATGGGCGTGCCCGTCTCCGGCAAGAACCTGTTTCCTTCGAACATCGCAGGTCTGCCCACCTGGTACACCATCCGCGCCAGCAAGAAGGGCTACATCGCGCGCAAGAAGGAAATTGACTTTGTCGTAGCGATGAATCCTGAAACTGCGCACGAAGATGTAATCGGACTAGCTCCGGGTGCAGCGGTTCTGTATGACGAACCGCTGAAGCTCAGCGAGCTTCGCTCTGACCTGGTCTTCTATTCCGTGCCGTTCGACAAGATTGTGGCGACGGTCTGTCCGGAAGCCAAGTTGCGCAAGCTCGTGCGCAACATGATTTACGTCGGCGTGATGGCGCAGCTTCTCAACCTCGACATGGCTGAGGTTGAGAAAGCACTGCGCAAGCAGTTCGCCAAGAAGGTCAAGGCCGCCGACATGAACTGGAACGCCGCCAAGGCGGGTTATGACTACGCGGTGGCGTCGCTGACCAAGAGTGATCCGTTCACCATCGAGCGAATGAACAAGACGCAGGGAATGATCATCATTGACGGCAACTCGGCTGCCGCGATGGGTTCGATGTTTGCCGGCGTCACGGTCGTTACCTGGTACCCAATCACCCCGTCGTCTTCGCTCGTGGAATCCCTCATCGATTACATGAAGGCTTACCGTGTAAACGCTGATGGAAAGGCGACATTCGCGATTGTACAAGCCGAGGATGAACTGGCCGCGATCGGCATGGTTCTGGGCGCGGGCTGGGCAGGTGCGCGTGCCATGACGGCTTCGGCCGGTCCCGGCATTTCGCTGATGGCCGAGTTCGCCGGACTGGGCTACTACGTCGAGATTCCAGGCGTCATCTGGGACGTACAGCGCGTCGGTCCGTCCACGGGCTTGCCCACGCGCACCTCGCAGGGCGACATCGAGTTTGTCGCCAAGCTTTCGCATGGCGACACGGTGCATCCCATGCTCATTCCGTGCTCGGTATCGGAATGTTTCAGCATGGCCTGCGAAGCGTTCAATCTTGCGGACAAGTTGCAGACCCCGATCTTCGTGATGAGCGACCTCGACCTCGGCATGAATAACTGGATGTCGGATCCGTTCGAATATCCGGCGGAGCCGATTAACCGCGGCAAGGTTCTGTCGAAAGAAGACCTCGACCGCCTCGGCAGCTTTGCACGCTACAAAGACATCGACGGCGACGGTGTCGGGTATCGCACGTTGCCCGGCATTGATCATCCGCAAGGGGCCTGGTTTGCACGCGGAAGCGGACACAACGAGAAAGCTCACTACAGCGAACGTCCAGACGACTACAAGAACAACCTCGACCGTTTACGCCGCAAGTTCGAAAATGCGCGCAACATTGTTCCCAAGCCGGAAATGGTCAGAAACGATGGCAACGACATTGGCATCATCGCCTACGGCACGTCGCACCACGCGCTGGTCGAATCACTGGACCAGCTGCAGTCCGATCATGGCGTCAAGGTCGATTACCTTCGTCTGAAGGCTCATCCCTTCACCGGCGAAGTGCATGATTTCATCGCGACCCATAAAACGGTGTACGTGGTCGATCAAAACCGCGACGGCCAAATGTTCAACTTGCTGAAACTCGATATTCCCGCAGAACACGTAACGCGCCTGCGCAGCGTGCGGCACTACAACGGATTGCCAATCGATGCGCGCTCCGTCACCGACGACATCATTGCCCAGGAGGGCCGCTAAATGGCGACTACCGCCACGCCTCAACCAAAGACTAACCGCATCGGCCTGACGGTACTCGACTATCGTGGCAGCAGGACGACTCTCTGCGCCGGCTGCGGCCACAATGCCATCTCTGAGCGCATCATCGACGCTTTCTATGAGATGGGCACGCCTCCAGAGAATGTCATCAAGATGTCGGGCATCGGCTGCTCATCGAAGAGTCCGGCCTACTTCATGGGCCGTTCGCACAGCTTCAACTCGGTGCATGGCCGCATGCCGTCGGTGACTACCGGTGCCGTGCTGGCCAACGCGCGTCTCGTGGCTCTCGGCGTCAGCGGCGACGGGGACACGGCCTCGATCGGCATCGGGCAGTTTGTTCACCTGATGCGCCGGAATTTGCCGGTGATCTACATCATCGAAGACAACGGGGTGTATGGCCTCACGAAAGGCCAGTTTTCTGCGACTGCTGACCTCGGCTCCAAGCTGAAGACCGGCGTCATCAATGAGCTTCCGCCCATCGATACCTGTGCCCTGGCAATTTCGTTAGGTGCAACGTTCGTCGGCCGTTCGTTCTCCGGTGACAAGCGCCAGCTTCACACCATGCTGAAGGCTGCGCTCGCGCATCGGGGTACCGTCCTGATCGACGTCGTGTCGCCTTGCGTGACCTTCAACGACCACGAAGGTTCGACCAAGTCCTTCAAGTTCATGAAAGACCACGAAGAGCCGCTGCACGATCTAAACTTCGTTCCGGCGTTTAACGAAATTGACGTCGAATACGATCCCGGCACGACCATTCATGTCACCATGCACGACGGCTCGGCGCTTCGCATGCGTAAGCTCGAAGAGGCCTACGATCCTACGAATAAGATCGGGGCCATCAAGCGGCTGATGGAATCGCAGCAGGCCGACGAGGTATTGACCGGTGTGCTCTACCTGAACACGCAGGCGCCGGACTTTATCGAGGTCTTGAATATGGTCGAGGAACCTTTGGCCACGCTGCCCGAGAGCGTGACTCGTCCGCCGCGCTCGGTGCTCGCAGAGTGCATGGAAGAACTGCGGTAGCCTCGTTCGAGCAGCCAAAAGCCCTCTTGCGAGGGCTTTTTGATTTGTCCGTAAACGAGGCTTTACTTTAGCGATGCCATGTCGATCACGAAGCGATACTTCACGTCGCTCTTGAGCATGCGCTCGTAAGCCTCGTTGATTTTCTGAATCGGGATAATCTCGATATCCGAAACGACGCCGTGCTTACCGCAGAAATCCAGCATCTCCTGGGTTTCGGCCAGGCCGCCGATCATCGAAGCCGCAAGGTGCCGGCGCTTGGGAATCAAGCTGAACGCTGAAACCGACAGCGGTTTCGCGGGCGCGCCCACCAACACCAACGTTCCATCGCGCCTCAGCAGATTCAGGTACGCGTTGACATCGTGTTCCGCCGAAACCGTGTCGAGGATGAAGTCGAAGCTATTGGCGTGCTTCTCCATCTGTGCGGGATCCCCGCTCAACATGACTTCCCGCGCACCCAGGCGCTTTGCGTCCTGGTGCTTGTGGGTTGACGTCGTAAACAGCGTCACGTGTGCGTCCATGGCGTGGGCCAGCTTCACGGCCATGTGGCCGAGTCCGCCCAGGCCAACCACGCCCACCCTCTGGCCTTTGCCGACCTTCCAGTAGTGCAGTGGTGAGTAGGTTGTGATGCCGGCGCATAGCAGAGGAGCTGCCGCGGCAAGATCAAGCCCCGCAGGGATCTGCAGCACGAAGTCCTCATCGGCCACGATGGACTGGGAATAGCCACCATAGGTCATGCCGCCGAGGATCTTGTCTTCGCTGTTGTAGGTGAAGACCGGGCCATTCTCGCAATAGTTCTCCAGTCCGGCCCTGCAGCTTTCGCAGACGCGGCAGGAATCGACCATGCAGCCTACGCCCACCTGATCGCCAACCTTGAACTTCGTCACGTCAGACCCGACCTTGCTCACACGGCCGACGATTTCGTGGCCCGGAACGACTGGATAGGTGGTGTTGGTCCACTCGTTCTTTGCCGTGTGCAGATCGGAATGGCAGACGCCGCAATATAAAACGTCGATGCGAACGTCTTTGGGACCGGGCTCGCGACGTGCGAAAGAGAATGGCTTTAAGGGAGTAGTAGAAGAATGAGCGGCGTAACCGGCGGTTTTGAATGTTTTCGTCGCTGCTTTAGAGAGTGCAAATTCTACATCAGTGCCGGGCATAAGTCATGTCCTCAATTGGGAACGCCAGCAAAGAAGGAGACTGGCAGCTGCGAAGTTATGAAAGAGCCACCGTATCAAACGTATGAAAAGTTAGATGCACAAGAGCCGTTCTCCGACGCACGCTTGCTCCGAACCCTGATATCGCGATTCTATGGCGTAGCTGGCGGCTGTAGATTGTCCCCTGAACCTTGCTGTAAGATTGCCGCCATGGCGAAGAACCCGGAGCCAATTCGAATTGCCGTGCCCATGCTGTGGTGCGCTGCTCAAAATCGATGTCGCCACCAAGGCCGTCATCTCGCACATTCCGAAAGCTGTCCCAAAGACTTTCAATGACATGGAAGAGGCGGCGCGCGCCATGAAGGAAAGGGACAGCCGCAAAGAGTCGATCTTCCAACAATCGGTCGAGGCGCAGAAGAACCAGGCGGACCTGCTGGAGAAGAAATTCCAGGAAGCTCTGCGCAAGGCCAAGGAAACGCCAGACACTGGCAAGCCGCTTCGCGACTTCGATCTGGACTGATTAGCTCGTGTCCCGCCGACCGCTACTACTGGGGCATCGCGGTTGCCGTAATCGTCGGCCGCAAGCCCTTGCTGCCGATCTTCCTCTCGAGAATTCTGTTTCTGCTTTCGAGTACGCAATTTCGCGGGGCTGTGATGGCATCGAATTCGACGTGCGCCACACCCGCGACGGTCACAATGTGATTTGGCATGATGCGGAATGGAAGGGCAAGGAGATCGCCACAGCCGATAACACGGACTTAGTTGATGGCGACGGCAGCCATCTCGCCACCCTCGAAAAAATTGTGTCGCAGTTCGGAGATCGCGCCTATCTAGACATAGAACTCAAGGTTTCGGGAGGTGAAGGGGCCGTCGTGACCGCTCTTCGTGCGAACCCTCCCCGACGAGGATTTATCGTAACGTCGTTCTGTCCAGAGATCCTGCTCCGACTGCACGATCTGGATGGCAAACTGCCCATCGGATTCATCTGCGACCGACCGGAAGCAGTGGATGTCTGGAGGGACCTGCCGGTCGAGGTCATACTACCCCGCCATGATCTCGTGCGGCGACGATTCCCTGATGAAGTGCATGGACGAGGCCAGCAGATCATGACCTGGACGGTGAACTCATCGGGCAAAATGCTACAGCTTGCGGAATGGGGCATCGACGGACTGATCTCCGACGATCCGCAGCTCTTGTGTCGAACATTTCACACTCAATAGCGAAAACCGCTTGCCTCATTTACATTGTTTGCGATGCCAACTACAGGCGAACGATTCGAGCGCGCGGTCTCGATCATGGCAAGATTGCGGGCTCCGGGCGGTTGTCCCTGGGACCGCGAGCAAACCTTCGACACCATAAAGCCATACACGCTCGAAGAAACCTACGAGGTCCTCGAAGCCATCGACGCCCGCGATTGGAACGAACTCACGGGCGAGCTAGGCGACCTGCTCCTGCAAGTTCTGTTCTATGCAGAAATGGCAGCGGAAGAACAACATTTCACGATTGACGATGTTCTCGACCACCTGTCGACGAAACTTGTCAACCGGCATCCGCACGTTTTTGGCGAAGTAAAGGCCGAAACGTCGGGCGACGTTCTTCGCAACTGGCAAGCGCTTAAGGCGGAAGAGAAGAGAAAGCGATCTCCGAAGCGGAGCGGAGAAGGTGATCATACTGATTCCGTTTTGCACGGGGTGTCGTCCGCTATGCCCGCGCTCATCGAGGCCTACAAAATCAGCTCGCGGGTCGCGAATGTGGGTTTCGACTGGCCGAACATGGAAGGCCTCTTCGACAAGCTGAGCGAGGAAACCAACGAACTCCGCCGAAACCTAGAAGAGTACCCAGAACCCGGTCCTCAGCCGCAGTCGGCCAATGCGGCCGCAAGCGCTCGCGGAGCCAAGATCTCGGAAGAATTGCGCAATCGCCTGGAGGACGAGGTTGGCGACCTGCTGTTTGTCCTGGTGAACGTTGCACGCTACCTCTCACTTGATCCCGAGTCCGCGCTGCGCAAGACCAACCGCAAATTACGCCGACGCTTTGAATATCTGGAAGCCCGGCTCCGCGAGCAGGGCCGCAGTCCATCCGGGGCGTCTCTGCAAGAAATGGAGTCGCTGTGGCAAGAGTCGAAGCAGCAAGAGAAGCCATGACGGTTGAAACGCTGGTGTTGCGCCACTGCGACACGCTGAAGGATTTTCGTCTCTGTGTTGCTCTGCAACAGGAAGTTTGGGGCTTCAGTGATGCTGAACTCGTGCCCCTGCGTATCTTTTCGTTGGCCCCAAAAATCGGAGGTCAGTTGGTTGGTGCATTCGACGCAGATACGCTCGTGGGATTTGCAATGGCCATCCCCGGCAATCGCAACGGCCACCCTTACCTTCATTCGCATATGGTCGCGGTTAAAGGGGGTTACCGAGATAGCGGCCTTGGTCGCCGCCTGAAGTTTTTCCAGCGAGCCGAGGCTGTAGCGCGGGGTTACGAATTGATGGAATGGACCTTCGATCCCCTGGAAATCAAGAACGCCTATTTCAATCTGGAGCGTCTGGGCGCAATTGCACGCCGCTATAACGTCAACCAGTATGGCATCACCAACTCGCCGCTACAAGGATTTCTTCCTACGGACCGCCTGGTTGCAGAGTGGTGGATGACGTCGCGGCGGGTGGAATCCGTCCTGGCAACGAATCAACGCCCCGCAATTCGTAGCCGAGCATCGATTGACGTTCCGAATGAAATTTATGCATGGAAGGCCGACCCGCATCTGCGTCTCAAAGCGGAAGAACTACAGGCGCGCAACCGGGAACTGTTGCAGTCGGCATTTTCGAAAGGGCTGGCATGCCTCGGCTACGAGCGTGACAGCGAAGGCAATGGTAGCTTTCTGCTTGGCCGGTGGGACGAAGATTGGTCGTACACTCCAAATTCGTGAGCAGTCCACACAAATATGAAAGTTGAAGCGATCACGCTGCGAGAATTGCATATTCCTCTTGTCCATTTTTTCGAGACGAGTTTTGGCCGTACGTACGACCGCAGGGTCCTGCTGGTCACCCTGCACAGCGATGGGCTGGAAGGATGGGGAGAATGCGTTGCCGGCGAAGCTCCTTTTTACAGCGAGGAATACATTGACGGTGCCTGGGATGTAATCGTTCGCTATCTCGGTCCGGCACTTCTGGGAAAAACACTGCAATCCGGAAGGGAAGTGCCTTCCTTGCTGGCGCGAGTACGCGAGCACCCGATGGCGAAGGCCGCCCTCGAGAACGCGGCGTGGGACGCCGAAGCCCAGGAAAAGGCTATTCCGTTGTGGAAGCTCCTGAACGGAACACAACCAGAAATTTCGTGCGGCGTCAGCATCGGAATTCAAGACTCGCATGAGCAATTGCTGGAGAAAATCGAGGCCGAGCTGGCTGCGGGCTATCAACGCATCAAGCTGAAAGTAAAGCCAGGATGGGATGTCGATGTGCTGGAGAAGGTACGTGCGCGGTGGCCCAACATCCTGCTTAGCTGCGACGCCAACTCCGCCTATACGCTCAACGACCTGGACCACCTGAAGAGTTTCGACCAATTCAAACTGCTGATGATCGAGCAGCCGCTTTGGAGCGACGATTTCTACCTTCACGCTCGGCTGCAGAAGGCAGTACAGACTTCTATCTGCCTGGATGAGGCTATTCGCAGCTCGCGCCACGCGGAGGCAGCGCTTGAGCTAGGAGCGTGCCGCATCGTCAACATCAAAGTCGGTCGCATTGGTGGCTTTAGCGACGCGATAGCCGTGCATGACGTTGCACAGCGCTTCGGCGTTCCCGTGTGGTGCGGCGGCATGCTGGAGTCAGGGGTTGGCCGCTCGCACAATGTGGCGATTTCGACCCTCCCGAATTTCAAGCTCCCCGGCGATGTCTCGGCCTCCAAACGCTACTGGAAGGAAGACATTATCGAGCCCGAAGTCGAAGTATCACCACGAGGCACGATTGCTGTTCCGAAAGCTGCAGGTCGCGGTTATGAATTGCGACATGACCTTATTGAGAAGCTCACAGTGCGTCAGCAGACACTGCGGCCTTTCTCCGAATAGATGAAGATGAAACGGCGCGTCACTGACGAGTTGCTCGACGAAGACCTGGGAACGCACGAAGAAATTGACAGTGCGCTCAAGGACCTGCGACACATCAACGAATGGTTCGGAGGAACGCGAACCACCAAATTACTGCTCCGCCGGGTTGCCCGGCGGAGCAGTACAGATCGCCTGTCGGTGCTTGAGGTCGGCTCCGGCTCGGGCGACGTCCCACTGGCGGCGCAGGGTAACCTTTCGCGAAGCGGCATCAAGCTCCAGGTTACTCTGCTGGATCGCCTCTGGTCGCACCTGCCAAGGGACGGAGCCTCTGCGGTCGCCGGTGACGCCCTGCGTTTACCGTTTCGTAACGCGTCGTTCGACGTTGTGAGCTCTTCACTGTTCGCGCACCATTTTGATCCGCCTGAACTCACATCGTTCGTCATCGAAGCGCTACGGGTCGCACGCAAGGCGGTATTGATCAACGACCTAGTGCGCAGCCCCTTGCATCTTGCTCTCGTCTATCTTGGCATGCCGCTTTTCCGAAGCCGTTTAACCTGGCACGACGCTCCGGCATCCGTGCGCCGGGCGTACACCGTTACCGAAATGCATAGGCTGCTTTCCGGAGTCCCTGCTCGACGAATCCTAATTACCCGGCACCACTTATTTCGAATGGGCGTGCTGATTTGGAAATAGACCCAACCGAGAACATGTGCATCACGGACACACAATATGATCTGGCTGTCATCGGAGCCGGTCCCGCGGGCGCATCGGCGGCAATAACTGCCGCCCGTGGCGGGCTTCGCGTCCTTCTCCTCGACGCTGACAGCTTTCCCCGTGAGAAGGTATGCGGTGAGTTTGTCTCCGCGGAATCGCTCAGCATCTTGCGCGAACTGTTTCGCTTCACACCTGACGCCGGCATCGTCATGCGGAATGCGCCACAGATTGAGCAGGCACGGATTTTGTTTGCCGGACGCGAAATTCAATTTCCGCTCCGGCCTGCGGGCCTCAGCTTGTCGCGCTACGAACTCGATGCGCTCCTCTGGAAGGCGGCCGCTCAGTCGGGCGTGCAGGCCTGCTCCTCGTGCGAGGTTCGGCAGGTCGAAGGGGAAGGCCCATTCCGCCTCACCACAAAGTCCGGCGAGGTCTCTTCCAACGCGCTCATCATCGCGACCGGACGCTGGTCAAGGTTCACACCGCGGGTGCCGATTCTCAACGGCGCGCGCTGGATTGGCGTCAAGCAGCATTTTTACGAAAGCGCATCGCCGGCTTCGAGTGATCTCTACTTTTTCGATCACGGGTATTGCGGTGTTCAGCCGGTTGGCGAGGGCATTGTTAACGTGTGCGCCATGGTGCGCTCCGATCGCGCCACCTCACTGGCGGAGGTCTTCGCCCTGGACTCCGCCCTCGCCAAGCGCGCATGCGGCTGGATCGGCAAAAGCCAGCCGGTGTCCACGGCTCCGCTTATCTACCGCACGCCTCAGCCGGTTGCCGGCAATCTTATGTTTGCCGGGGATTCCGCGGCGTTCATGGATCCCTTCGCTGGCGACGGCATTTCCATTGCCCTGCGTACCGGCCTGCTCTCTGCCGGCTGCCTGCTCGCAAGACGCGAAGACCGGCTGAACTCGGTCGTAACCGAGTACGATCGTCAATATCACGACCGGTTTCTGCCGGTCATTGTTGCAGCGTCGCGTATCCGGGCGATGTTCTCCTGGCCACGGCCGATACAGAGAATTGTCTTTGAGCTATTACGGACGCCCGGAGCTCTCCCGTACTTCACCCGACGCACGCGCCAACCGGGATAGCGGCTCCTACCGGATCACCAGCACTTCGCGAATGTTGTCTCTTCCGAGGAAGAACTTGATGGAGCCGAAGTCGCGGAAGAGATTTTCAACGTGCCGATTATTGAAGACGCGTTGCAACTTGTACGCAGCCGCGGGTTGCAGCTCCAGAGTGTCCTTGGTTGCAATGTTGTAACGATAGAACGGCACTCCCGGTCCGGCATCTTTGGTATGGAAGAAGGAGAACAAGATTGCGCCCGGTCGCATCGCCAACTGAATCCGCTCGATAACTGGTTTTACCAATGGTTCGGGGAGGTAATCGGCAAGGTCCCAGAACATGACCGCGTCGTATTGCTCGCGCTCGAAGCGAAGGTTCTCCTTCAGGAACCGTTCGACGTCGATTGTCGCCCCCCCATTGCCGTCGGAGATGACAAGTGACTTGTCCGAAGACAGCCGCAGTAAATCTTCCTGATGAAATCGATGCCCGAGACCTATGAAGAACGTGATATTGGCGGGCGATGTCGAGCCCAAGTCCAGAATGCAGAGGTTTTCTTCATGCGCCAGCCACTTGATGAACTCGCTGAACCCGGTGGAGCGTCTATGGAGGCGCTCTCCGGCCGCAACTCCGTCGGCAAGATCCCGCTGGTCAGAGTTCCCGAAGATTTTACTGAATACTCCCGGCGCCATTGGGCTCCATTGTAAGGGTAGTGCGGCCCCAGCGCCAGTATTTATGCCATTTGTCAATACGAAGACGGCTGCAAGCTACGCTCACCCGAGCCTGAAAACTGACTTCCAGGGCTGGAAGAGAACGTGAGCTCCACACAGGTTAGTACTTGTGCGGCTCCAGCAAAGTCCCCTGCGTACTGGAAGAACCAGCGGCGGCCGGAGCGGGAGACGCGGGAATCGTCTGCGTCTTTACCTCCGGTCGCGTTGCCGCCTCCGGCTTCATGATGTCGATGGTTCCCTTGAAGTAGGCCCCGTCTTCAATGGCCACCCGTGTGGTTGTCATGTCGCCAGTGAGCGAAGCGCTCTTTCTCAAGTCCACCCTGTCGGTGGCGTGGATGTTTCCATCCACACGGCCATGCACAATGACGTTTTTGGCCTCAATGTTCGCGCGTACACGCCCATTCGGACCTATCGTAAGACTCTGGCCGCGCAGCGAGATCGATCCTTCCACTTCGCCGTCCACGTAAAGATCCTCGCTGCCTGAGAGTTCGCCTTTCACCACCACGGACTTCCCGATGGTTGCAACTTCTACATTTCGTCGAGACTCCGCCGGGGGAGTGGCAGGTACGGGCGCCGCCTGCGGCGGTCGTAAGGTGTTCTGTTCAGGAGCGGGCATATCGTCTTCCTTGCGTGATGATTTCCACATACGTCAAATCTCCGCGGTGCGCGTAACACGCAATGCCACCGGCAGACGGACAGTGGCGCCGTCCTCAACTGCTTCAAAGAGCATACCGAAGGACTGCCTTACGGCCAACCTTTTTCGATAGTATACGCGACCGTTAGGAGTGACTAATCAGCGACGGGGTTCTTGTTTCGCGCCCGGTTGGGTGCTTCGCGACCTTGTAACAGGCGTATGCGGCGTCCCGTATAATTAGGGGTTTCATAAGTCTCCCGCCGCAGCATTTCAGTTGCACGCCCCGATTTGAGGTGGTGGCTCAACGTTGCCGACCTCGCGAGGTAGCTGCAAATGGCTATCTGGAAAGCAAATCCAACGGCCGAGACGAGGATTCATACCCATGACCGATATCGAACTGATCATCGCCCGCGAAATCCTTGATTCCCGGGGAAACCCGACAGTTGAAGCCGACGTAATTCTGTCCAGCGGCGCGCGTGGCCGCGCTGCCGTTCCCAGCGGCGCCTCCACCGGCGAACACGAAGCTGTCGAATTGCGAGATGGCGACAAGTCTCGGTTCCTAGGCAAAGGTGTTTTGAAGGCTGTCGATAACGTCAATGAGATCATCGCCCCTGAACTCGAAGGCATGGATGCCAGCGATCAGCGTGAGCTCGACGCCGCCATGTGCGAACTCGACGGTACTCCTAACAAGGGCAAGCTCGGTGCCAACGCCATCCTCGCAGTGTCCATGGCTGCTGCCCGCTCCATGGCTGACCACCTCGGCATTGAGCTTTACCAGTACTTAGGAGGCTTTACCGCTAGCCTCCTGCCGACGCCCATGATGAACATCCTCAACGGCGGCTCGCACGCTGACAGCAACGTCGACTTCCAGGAGTTCATGGTCATGCCGGTCAGCGCGCCTTCTTTCGCCGAGGCTCTGCGCTGGGGCGTTGAAACGTTTCACGTCCTGAAGGGCGTACTCAAGAAGAAGGGTTACAACACGGCGGTGGGTGATGAGGGTGGTTTTGCTCCTTCCCTCAAGTCGAACACGGAAGCCATCGATCTCGTGCTCGAGGCGATCACCCAGGCCGGATACAAGCCCGGGGAACAAATCGCGATTGCCCTCGATCCCGCTGCCAGTGAGTTTTATGACAAAGAAAAGAAGAAGTACGTATTCAAGAAGTCTGACAAGAGTGAGCACTCCAGCGAGGACATGGTGAAGTTCTGGGCCGACTGGGCTCGTCAGTACCCCATTGTCTCGCTCGAAGATGGCCTTGCCGAAGACGATTGGGCTGGATGGAAGCAGTTGACTGATGAGTTGGGAAAGACGATTCAGTTGGTTGGCGACGATCTGTTTGTTACGAACGTTGAGCGCCTGCAGCGTGGCATCGATGCCGGCGTTGGAAATTCAATCCTCATCAAGGTCAACCAGATTGGTTCAGTGAGCGAAACCATCGACGCCATCAACCTTGCGCGCGAAAACAGCTACACCGCCGTCATCTCGCACCGCTCGGGAGAAACCGAGGATGCGTTCATCGCCGACCTTGCAGTTGCCACCGGCGCGGGACAGATCAAGACGGGTTCAGCTTCGCGCACCGATCGCATCGCCAAGTACAACCAACTGCTACGCATAGAAGAAGAGCTTGGACCAGCAGCCCGCTTTAACGGCCTCAAGGCGTTGAACTACCACGGAGACCTGACGAAGAAGAAGGCGTAGAAAATCTCAAGCTGAAGTGGGCTTCAGGTACAGAAGGCCACATATTCAACAGTCACCAATTACCAGTCACCGATCACCGGAAGCCAATCGCTTATGACTCATCCGAAACCTCTCGTCCTTATCATCCTGGACGGCTGGGGCTATGCTCCGCCGTCCAACGCCAATGCGATTTCGCTCGCTCGGAAGCCAAATTACGACGAACTGCTTGCCGAGTTTCCCAACACCCTAATCCATACCAGCGGGCGCTACGTTGGCCTTCCCACTGGACAGATGGGCAACAGTGAAGTCGGCCATCTCAATATTGGCGCTGGGCGGGTGGTGTACATGGACATCACCAAGATCGACTTGATGATCGAGAACGGGGAGTTTGAAAAGAACCCGGCCCTAGTCGATGCCATGACTAAGGCTCGCACTGGCGACCGCCGGTTGCATTTGTTCGGATTACTCTCGGACGGCGGCGTCCATTCCCACCAGAATCATCTTTACGCACTGCTCCGCATGGCCAAACAGAACGGAGTGGAGCGCGTTTTTGTGCACTGTTTCATGGACGGCCGCGACACGCTTCCCACCAAAGGGGCGAAGTATATCGAGCAACTGCAGCAGAAGATGCGCGAGTATGGTGTCGGTAAGATCGCCAGCGTCAGCGGGCGGTACTACGCCATGGACCGCGACAAAAAATGGGACCGGGAAAAGAAGGCCTTCGATGCGATGGTCTTTGGCGATGGCGAAGGTGGCCGCTATGCCAATCCGGTCCAGGGCGTAAAAGAGTCCTACAACCGCGAGGTCACCGACGAGTTCATTATTCCGTTCGTCGTGGTCGACAGCCGCGGCGAGCCGGTAGGAACCATCCGGGACGGCGATGTTTGCGTCAATTTCAATTTCCGCGCCGACCGTGCCCGTCAGATAACTCGTTGTCTTGCACGCAAGAGCCACTTTACCGCTCAGGAGGGCGCCGAACTGGAAGGCGCTGCCGAGCTCGACAGCATTATTCCGCGCGATCGCGTGCCTAAGGATCTGACGTACGTTTGTATGACACGATACGACAAGCATTTCACGCTTGAAGTTGTGTCACCGCCCGAGTCGCTGGGAAACATCCTGGCAAACGTCATGGCCAACCTGAACATGCGCAACCTGCGCGTCGCCGAAACCGAAAAGTATGCCCACGTCACCTACTTCTTCAACGGTGGAGTCGAAAAGCCATTTCCGGGCGAAGACCGTGTTCTAATTCAGTCGCCCAAAGTCGCGACCTACGATCTAAAGCCCGAAATGTCAGCCCAGGGGATCGCCGACGCCGTGGTCAAGGCGATTGAAGAGAAGACCTTCGATGTCATGGTGGTGAACTTCGCCAATGCCGACATGGTCGGTCATTCCGGCAAGATTCCCCCAACGATCAAGGCGGTGGAGACTGTCGATGCCTGCCTGGGCCAGATTCATGCGGCCTTGAAGCGCGCCGGCGGAGCCATGATCGTCACTGCTGATCACGGTAACGCCGAGCAGATGATCGATCCCGCCACGGGTGGTCCGCAAACCGCGCATACCACGAATCCTGTACCGTTCATCGTCGCAGACGAATATGCGGTCCCGGCTGGCAATTTCAAACGAGACGCTCGCCGCTTTACGCTCAAGCCCGACGGCGCACTGCAGGACATCGCTCCTACAATGCTGGGCATCCTCGGCATCCCTCAGCCCAAAGAGATGACCGGCCATGACCTGCGCGTTGTCGCAGATCAGAAGGCTTGAAGGGAATAAGTGGGCCGCCGATTCAGGCGGGATTTCTCCGGGGAAGGGTGAGAACGTCACTAGGTCAAGTACGTGGAGAATCGTCGCCATTATCTCGCCGAACCCGCTGTGATCGATCGTCGGAGAATCTAGATTCTGATCTAGTCACCATCCTCGCGGTCTGTTACCTTCTGGTGTCCACCTTGACACGAGATCATGGTCGAGCAGACAACAGCCGAGTTCACGCCCGATCCAGGTCGCTGGCACGCCGTCACCGCCGGGTTCCTTGGCTGGACGCTCGATGCCTTCGATTTCTTCGTTGTCGTTTTTCTCTTTGATGTGCTGGCGCAACACTTCCACGTCACCAAGGCTGACATCGTGCTGTCAGTCACCGGCACCCTCGCCATGCGTCCACTGGGCGCTCTCATTTTCGGCATGCTCGCCGACCGCTACGGTCGCCGGCGTCCGCTGATGGCCAACGTCGTCTTCTTTTCCACCGTCGAGTTGCTTTGTGGCTTCGCGCCCAACTTCACGGTGTTCTTCGTCCTCCGGCTATTGTTCGGCATTGGGATGGGAGGCGAGTGGGGTGTTGGAGCGTCGCTGGCCATGGAGCATGCTCCCATACGCAGGCGCGGCGTGCTCTCAGGAATTCTCCAGGGTGGCTATCCACTGGGATACCTGCTAGCTGCCTTAGCCGCGCGCGTGATTCTGCCAGGTATGGGATGGCGTGCGATGTTCTGGGCGGGTGGCATTCCCGCGTTACTGGCGCTCTACATCCGTACCAAAGTGCCGGAATCGCAGGCATGGCAGCAACACAAAGTCGCAAAAATCGTGGATGGTCCCAAAATCGCCGTGCAGCACAAAGGCCTCGTGATCTACCTGGTCGCCCTGATGTTTCTGATGAACTGCCTTTCCCACGGCACGCAGGACTTGTATCCCGATTTCCTCAAGCATGGACACGGCATCACACCGAACACAGTCGCCTACATCACGATGTTCTACAACGTCGGTGCTCTCATCGGTGCGATTCTGTTCGGACTGCTCTCCGAGCGGATTGGCCGACGCTACAGCATGCTGTGCGCGCTGGCGCTTGCCCTCCTCATCATGCCCGCCTGGGCCTTTGGTGGAACGCTTCTGGTTCTCGCGGCCGGCTCCTTCATCATGCAGATGGGTGTCCAGGGGGCCTGGGGGATTATTCCTGTACACCTGAACGAGCTGTCACCCAATGCCGTACGCGGCTTGCTTCCGGGCTTTACCTATCAGATCGGTATTCTGCTGGCAGCATCGACCCCGACTGTCGAGTTCGCATTGCGCGACCGCCTGGGTTACCCCTGGGCACTCACATCCTTTGAACTGGTGGTGATTGCGGGCCTGTGTCTGCTCTTGCTATTTGGGCGCGAAAACCGGGGCCGAAGCTTCCTGAGCGGCGAGGGGCACCCGCGAGGTTTTGAGGCCATGGATCCCATGGTTCCCATAAACAGGGAAATATGGGCCAACCGCCTCAATCGGTAGTTAATGGGAAACGCCGCCGGCGTCGAGCAAATAGAAGGCGTCGTGAATGGGCAGAAGAAAGCCGGGGACCCTTGCCCCGGCCGCCTAGACGAAGTGTAAACAGACTACAGGTTGATCTTGCGACGAAGAACACTGGTAAGACCGATGATTCCGGAGCCGAACATCAGCAGCGTGCCCGGTTCCGGCGTCGGCGAGTCAAACGTTGCAGTGACATTTGTGTTCACGATACCCCCAAAGTTGGAGATATTGGTGTAACTGTCAGAGCCGGCGCAACCCGTAGTACCGCACAGGTTCGCGTCGCCCAATCCTGCGACATTGAATACCAGTCCGTACAGGTCCACGGAATATCCCGCGACTGGCGGAAAGTAGACCAGATTGTTGTAAGAGAACGCCCCATCGACGCCGGGGGAGACCAACGAGATAGGTTCTCCGTTGTATGTGCCAGTAGCCGACGTAGCGGTAAACAGGCCCCCAGTTAGGGTGCCAGTCAGCGTACCCTGCACGAAAAGCGTGGAACCGTCTCCGTAGGAGAACTTGACGCTATCGGCGAAAGCAGCCGTTGAGAGAGTGAGGAGCAGGAGAGCCAACCCCACCTTGAGGAATGAACGCATTTGAATCCTTTCACAACACAGCAGGCCGCTGCTTGAGCAGCAGCCCTGGGGTTAATCAGCTAAATAAACGCTTCCGAGCCAGTCCGGCCAGTCCCACCAAACCCGTACCTAGCGTCAACAGCGTGCCGGGTTCCGGTGTCGATACCATGAAGGTCTGGGCGGTCTCGCCTTGCCAGCTTTCAGTTCCGTTTACCGGAACGTAGAACTGCACGTTCGGGAAGTCTCCGGCATGAAAGTTCAGGCCGGTTACCGTGGTGTAGATGCCCTGGGAGTTTCCGGGTGGTCCCACGAGTTATCGGGCATCATTCCTGAGGGGCATCGCAATCGCCCACCATAGACTAGGATGAAGCAATACTCTTCCCTTGTCGTTGCCCGAGAGCATCCTGCTGGTTGCCCGTGAGCAAGGACTTGGGACAGCCACGGTCTGCAGCCCGTTCTCTCGCTGCCAGTGGAAGCTTCGCCACGGAAATTGCGGCCATTCCGCAGGTGTTTTTGGTGGTGAAGCCAGAGGAGATGCTATCGCGCGTCGGGATAGATCCATGACGAGTCAACCGCCTGTGAGCAATGATTTCGTTCTCACAAATTACCCCATTTTGTGACACGAAGCGCTGACGCTTTCGCGCGTCGTGAAGGTTTTGGTCTCTGGCGAGGCGAGCGCTCGCAGGTACCGTAGGGCACAGCGTTACGGGGTCGCTTCAACCGTATCACCTCAGCCTTTAGACGGTCGTTGTTCGGCCTGGTACACCACGCACTCCGCCGCGATCACCAATGTCACCGTGCCGTCGGTGAATCAGGTGCATGTGCGGGTGCATCACTGTCTGCCCAGCGTCAATTCCACAGTTTGTGCCAATATTGAATCCCGACACCACCGGGTCGTGTAGACGTGTTTTGTTCGACAGTACGCGGATCAACTTTGCATGCGCGGTCCGTCGAGGAATCGGTGATAGCAATGCTCGAAGAGGACGAACGCCAAATCGGACTGATGGAAGTTCCAGCGGTTGGGGTGCAGTGACCACCAACCGCCCAGTTTTGCCTCCGAATGCCTACAAAACTGGAGCGGGAGACGGGGATCGAACCCGCGACCAACGGCTTGGGAAGCCGTGACTCTACCACTGAGTTACTCCCGCTTAGATTGGCAGCTATCTCGAGTTTAACATTCCCGCAAAAACACCAGCAATCCGCCGCTTCCGACTTCTCTGTGCACGCCGCAAACTTACGAACTCTACACCTGTCCATCCCCGCCACACTGTCAGATTTCCGCAGGGGAGTGCTCCGTTCGATAACATCTGGCCGTTGACTCTGCACACCACTGCTCTATGATGTTTCAAACATTTTCCGAATGTTGTGTTTCGGACAAATGAAGACCGTGCAGCCGACTTTCACATCTCGTGCCGTCGCCGATCTCACCGGCATCAGCTTGCGACAGCTTCAATGGTGGGATGAACGCGGCATCGTGGTTCCCGCCCGCGAGGGTCACAGGCGCGTTTATTCGCTTGATGACATGGCAGAGGTTGCCGTGATCTGCGAGCTTCGAAAGCGCGGGTTTCCGTTACAAAGGATCCGTCGCGTCATCCGCTTCCTGCAGCGTGAGCTGGGTAAGCGGCTGGTGGAAACCGTTCGCGCCGCCTCGGAATATCACTTACTGACAGATGGCCGGCATATCTTTCTTGAAGACTCAGCGCGGGGTGTAGTGGACCTGATGAAGAATGCCCGCCAGCCCATGTTTTCCATCTGTCTCAGCGATACGGTGCAGCGGCTTCAGTCGAATGCCAGGAAACGAAACGCGTCGATTCGTCATCCTATGCAGCAGCGACGCAAGGCTTCATGAGTCTGTGGAGCACCGGCTTACCCCGGTAGAGGAGGGCACGTGATCGGAGAACTAAGCATTTTGAGCGAATGGATCCCCGAGCAGATGGAGCCTGGAACCATCTTCGTCCTGGAAAATGCCGGCGACATCGGCGACAAAGACGACCCCTACTGGGCGGTGCTTTCCTGTCCGAGCTGTGGACAGCTGGGTCTGGTCACACGTAAACAGATTGCCGGGTTGGTTCCCGTGATCTGTGGCTCCGAGAGGTGTCCGGCGCAGTTCTTTATTCGCGACGAACAGATTGTCCTGCGGAAGGCCAGCTAACCAAACGGCAATCCGGCTCACGGCCAACCTCTCGCAATAAGAAGGGCGCCGACGTCTATTTGGCCGCCAGACGCGGACTGAACGCAGCACGGACTAAGTTCGGAACCAACCCTGCCCCAGGATAGGTGCCGGAACGAACGTCAGCACCAGGAGCAAGAGGGGTATAAGTGACCACCTTCTCCGCTCCGGTCCAAGGTCCGGCCAGGGGGGGACAACCGGATGCCGCCACCCGGTTACTCCAAGAATTACCGCCCACACCAACCATCCGATCCAGAGGCTGGAGAGCAAGGCTAATACTGCGACCGATGTGCGGGTAATCCACTTGTGGGCGCGTGGGGCAACCGCATACACGATATGACCGCCGTCGAGCTGGCCACCTGGCAGCAGATTCAGGGCGGTTGCGAACATGCCTACCCAGGCAGCGACAGCAACTGGATGCAAAGATAAATTACTGAGGGGGATTCTTTGTGCGTTGCCAGGAGTGACCATCCAATGCACAAGATGAAAAATCACCGGAAAACCAATGTCCACGCTGTCGCGCCCAATCGCAGGCACTAATGGCTTCGACATCGCTAAACCGACGAACAGGAGCGGCAGTGCAACCAAAAAACCCGCTATAGGTCCTGCAACTCCAATGTCGAACAACGCCCGCCTCGAACGAATTGGAGACTTGATCCGGATAAACGCTCCCATTGTCCCAATCAACGTCGGCGCGGGAATAAAAAACGGGAGGGTTGCGTTAACCTCATACTTCTCGCAAAAGGCGAAGTGCCCGAACTCATGAGTCAGCAAGATCGTCATCAGGGCAACCGAGAAGGGAATCCCGGTCAGAAGCCGAACTGGCTGCTGATAAATCCACCTGATGCTGAATAACGGCAGCAGCTCGTTCCCCAGTGTGAACGCCGGCAGTCCTTTCTGGAAATTGTCATAAAGCTGTGCGCCCACGACCAACGTTGTGAAAATGGTCAGCAGAAGAAGCAAGAGATGAAGCCAGTAGGGCCGGCTATAGCGCGGCTTCACGACAAGTACTTGCCGGGACTGGTCGAGCTCGAGCGTGTGGGAAACCGGCGGTGATGAATCAGACATTACTTGGATTGTTTCTCGCGTTGCCGAAAACGCCTCCACGTACGCCTGTTCCCAAGACGGGGTAATGCGACAGAGACATTCAACGACGAAGTCGCTGGTACGGCTATTCGATCGACTGTAATTCTTTGCCAGGCTTGAAGCGAACAGCCTTCCCAGGGGGAATGTTCACTTCCGCTCCGGTACGCGGGTTGCGGCCGATACCGGTCTTGCGTGGACGTACTGTGAATACGCCAAATCCACGCAGTTCGATGCGGTCTCCCTTTGCCAGCGCGGTTTTCATGCTTTCAAATACCGTTTCCACCGCCATCTCGGCTTTGGTCTTTGTGACCCCAGTCTTGGTGACGACTTCGTTGATCAGGTCCAGTTTGATCACAAGTGGCTCCGCTCAGCTCTGATTTCCCGGGAACCGCTCTACCCGAGCACTCTGCGATTCTACCCGACCGCAAGCACTTACGTTAAGTCTTACTTTGTATTCGAGTTAGAAACTGAGATTCGACCTCACGACGACTCCCCCGGCCATTGTCAATTCACCGGGCCATTCCGTAAGATGGCCTCACCGTTCCAGGTACCTACGAACGAGTCCGGCCGACCCGCCGCATGAAGGAGTTCCATGCCCATTCTGAGTGACCGTTGGATCCGAAAAATGGCCCACGAGTACGACATGATTAATCCCTTTTCGGAGAAGCAGGTCAGGGACGGCGTCATCTCCTACGGTCTCTCCAGCTATGGCTACGACTTACGGGTCGCCGACGAGTTCAAAATCTTCACGAATGTGAACAGCACGATTGTGGATCCCAAGAAATTCGACGAGCGCTCTTTCGTCAGCGTCGAATCGGACGTCTGTATCGTTCCGCCGAACTCTTTTGCGCTTGCCCGCTCGGTTGAATACTTCAAAATTCCCCGGGACGTATTGACCATTTGCGTTGGCAAGTCCACCTACGCGCGTTGCGGCATCATCGTCAACGTCACTCCCTTCGAGCCCGAGTGGGAGGGGTTCGTCACCCTCGAAATATCGAACACAACGCCGCTGCCCGCCCGTATCTACGCCAATGAGGGCCTTTGCCAGATCCTCTTCTTCCAGGGAAACGAACCCTGCGAAACCAGCTACCGCGACAAAAAGGGCAAATATCAGGGCCAAAAGGGAATCGTGTTGCCGAAGCTGTAGCGAGCGGATCGGAGGGCGACAAAAAGTAAACCGCGCCTTATCAGCGCGGTATCGCTATCGAAACCAGCTGCTCTACTTTTGGCCGACGGCTTCGCTTTCTTTGTACATGTACTTAATGCTGGGCTTGTAAATCAACAGGTTCGGCTCGCCGTCGCGATTGATTTTGAGACAGTACTTGTCATACCACTCGATGACGCCGTGAATTTCCTCGTCATCCTGCAATACCACGACCATCGCGGTCTTGGTTTGCATTTGTTTCTGATAGTAGAAAGTCTCGGCATGGGTTTGCTCCGGCGGCGTCGCTTTCTTCCCATTCGCCGGACGCTCCGCCCGTTCGCTTCGCTCCCGTCGATCGCTGTTTTCCGGCCGATGGTTGTCATTCCGGCTCATCGCAGGACGAATCAGCCGGCGGTTCCCAGACACTTCGCCGTCAAGAGTGCGTCCCACAACGGTCGAATCCATGGAATCTTTCATGGCGTTTGCTCCATGACTTACACACCAGCCCGGCAAACGCAAGCACCAGCCGAGACAGTCGAATTTCGGTCTGGCGAGACTCTGGATTTGATTTTCCCAGGGCGTCTTCAGGTGTGAACTTGGCGTTACCCTACCACAGCCTTGCTAGCCAAGACAATGCGTTAGGTCCCACAACTTTCGTGCTATGCCGTCTAGCTCTCCAGCGACATGGCGAACGAATCCAATGCCAGGGTTCGCAACAGATTGCGGCGCATTCCGCTCTCGAATTCTCCGAGTCGATTAGCAGCTTCGACGATCCACGGAAACTCAACTTGCGCTGAGAATTGACGCAGGTCCTCCTCAATGTCGGTGTTACGCACCAACTCCCGGGTACCAGATTTCAGAAACAGTATGTCTTCCAGCAGAGCATATAGCGTCCGGATTGTTTGCTCAGCTTTCGCCTTGCCCTCCGCTCCCGCCCGATAGGAATCCGTCACGCGAAAGAGGTCACTGTGCCCCTTTTTACCGAGCGCCGGGCCAAGCAGTGCTAACGCATCTTGACGTGCCGCCAGGTACTGCGCGAGGTCGAAACCTCGTGCGCGTCCCAGTGCGCCTGCGGACAGGCGTGCCACCAGGGTTCGTTCTTGCGGGTTCAGCTCCGTCCTCGTCGCAGCCAGATATTCCTCGACCGCTTGGGGTGGCAGCGGCGACAGCCGAAGCAGCATGCAGCGCGACCGGATCGTTGGTAGCAGCGCCGACGGATTGTCGGTCAAGAGAAAGATGGTCGCAAAATCGGGCGGCTCTTCCAGTATCTTCAGCAGTGAGTTCGCAGCTTCCTTCATGAAGTCAGCGTCACTGAAGATGTACACCCGCCGCTTGCCTTCACTCGGCCGGTAATAAATCTCACGGATCACATGCCGCACCTGATCGACTTTGACCAGCATCTGCGGCGGATCCGGAGGAATGATCGTCACGTCCGGATGCGTCTGCACAAAGATGCGGGTTTCGCGCTTGTCTGCGTCTCTGAGGTTCTCGCGGGTTTCGACCGCCTCCGCAAACCGGTCATCCAGAGCGTCTGCTTCTGCAATACTCTTGCAATTGGCACAAACGCCGCAGAAATCCGGCGGACCATCTGTCTTCGGCGGCTGCAGGCAATTCATCGTCTTGGCCACCATTTGCGCCAGCGTAAACTTGCCCGACCCCAGCGGGCCCGCCAGAATTACCGCGTGGGGAAAATGATCGCGGGCCAGCATTTCGCGCATCGTCCGCACGACATCCGCGTTTCCCTGAAACTCACTGAATGGCATCACAGTCCTTGACTTGCTTCGCTCTTTGTCGGCCGGCTTCGATCCAGGACTTCCGCAGAACCCAGCAGCCGTTCGCGTACAATCCGCGCAATCTCGGGATGCACGACTTCCGCAGGATGCCGAGCATCGACCATGGCAACTCTCTGCGGCTCGCGTTTGGCGATGACCCGGAAGGCCTCTTGCACGCGCGCAAAAAACGCCTGGCTCTCCTGTTCAAAGCGGTTCTCGTCCGCCTCAGCGGCTTGGTTGCGTCGCCGGGCGCGTTTCACGCTGTGGTCCACATCAGAGTCCATCAGGATTGTCAGATCAGGCCATAATCCTCGACCAAGCACCTTGTGCAATTGCAGCACCGCGTCACTGCCGAGCCGCCTTCCACCGCCCTGATAGGCTTCCGTGGAATCCGTGAACCGATCGCACAACACCCATTTTCCGCTGTCCAGCGCGGGCAGGATGACCTCGGCAATCTGTTGCGCACGAGACGCGAACATCAAAGCCATTTCCGCCATCGGATCCAGGCCAGCCGTCCGCGAGTCCAACAGCACTGCGCGAATACGCTCGCCGATCTCCGTGCCTCCCGGTTCGCGCGTGGTTAGCACCTCGATTCCTTCGGAACGCAGCAGCGCAGCCAGTTTCTCCAGTTGCGTGGTCTTGCCACAGCCGTCGAGGCCTTCGAACGTGATGAATTTCCCCCGCATTTTCAGTGTGCTCAAGTGGCCATCATATCAACGGAGCTCCGGTTCTGCGCTGCCCCGTAGTTGCGCCTATGAGATTTTCGCACTTCCGTTTATCCTGCTAACAAATTACAAGAAGGGAACCGTTGGAATGATTGAGCGACTGAAAGAGAGCGGCGGCTGGGCGTTTGGCTTCAAGGTCACGGGAAAGGTCACGGAAGAAGATGTAAAGGCGTTCGAGCCTCAACTCAAGTTCGCCATCGATGAACGCAGGAAAAAGCCGCTGGGAATCCTCGCTGACGTCACCGGGATGGACGGCGTCGATCTTGCGGCGCGCTGGGAAGAACTGCGTTTCCTGCACAAGTATTCCGACCACATCGCTCGCGTCGCACTGGTTGGCGCCAAGCCGTGGGAAGAGGTTGTGTCGACTCTCGTTGGTGGAACTGTATTATTCACTGCTGAAACTCACTATTTTCACCCTTCCGAGATTCAGCAGGCTTGGCTGTGGGTGAAAACCGCGAAGCACGCCAACGATGTTCCCATTCGGCCAATCTATCAGGGCGGAATCTGGAGCGACTACCAGGAAGAGTTCAACCTGTAGCCAGGTGGGCTCATTCGGCGACGATCCCTTCGAACAGGTCCGTCTCGAACTTTGCGTCCAGCGGTTTACGCGTCGCGGCGAGGTGAAACATCTCGTGCGTCGGCATCCTCCCGAGATTCTTGCGCAGCCGGTCGAAGAGCGGGCTCTGGGTCTGGTGCAGCATGAAGGCCTCGTTCTTCTTTTCGAAGCGGTCCCGGCCTACCTCGATCCGGGCGGTCACCGTTGGAGGCGCGATTGGCATACGGTCGGGCAGAACAAAGTCCGCCGTGACCCAATAGAGCTTTTGGGTGCGGTGCGGCTTCAGTTTGTCGCCAAGCTGTTCGGGATAGCGATCCGACCGCCCCGCCCACTCGAATGCCTGAGTCGTAAATATACCCGCCATCGCATGATCCGGATGCCCAGTCAATCCTCCGTCTGCGCCGAACGTAAGCAATACGTGGGGACGGATTCTGCGAACGCGCAGCACGATATCTCCAACTACTTCGTAAAAGTTGGCCCGGTTGAGCTTGCTATCCGGATAATTCAGCACCTCGCAATGGGCTACGCCGAGATGCTTGCAGGACGCCTTCAATTCCCCATGCCGCAGAGTTGCCAGTTCTTCATCGGTTCGTGCCGAGCCACGGTTCTTGGCTGCGGTTCCCGCCGTCAGGCAGACCACCGAAGTCTCCACGCCGCGATCGGCGTAAAGCGCCAATGTCCCGCCAAACGCGCCAGCCTCGTCATCGGGATGTGCGGTGACACAGAGAAGCTTGAACATACCAGGAGCGACGCTGGCAACAGATTACCGCATGCTGATGCCTGCCAACTTAGATGGTGCGCCACGCGGACCGATGATTCGCGTATATACCCACAGAAACAGCCACACTGATGCTGTACCATCAATCCAGAATGTTGAGAGCATTGCCGTTTTTGCTCCTTATTCTTTCGGTATCCGCCTACGCTACCGACCATCGGGAGTGGCAGTTTTTGCTGGTCTCAGATATTCACTTCAATCCCATGGCCGATCCGTCGCTGTTGAGCCAACTCGTGACAGCCGATGCGGCGGACTGGGAGCCGATCCTGAATCGCACTACGCCAGGCGCATTCAGCGAATATGGTTCTGACACAAATTGGTGGCTGCTCAAATCAGCCCTGAAACAATTTCCAAAGACCTTGCCTCATCCCGAGTTCGTCATGGTGACCGGGGACCTGCTGGCACACAGTTTTCCGCAGACCTTTCGAACGATCACCCACGACTCAGACCAGGAGCACTACCGGGCATTTGTGCTGAAGACGGTTCAATTTCTGGCGCTGCAACTGCAGCGGCAGTTTCCCAGGACCAGGATTTTCATCACGCCCGGTAACAATGACAACGACTGCGGCGACTACACAATCGAAGCGAATGGGGCATTCCTGAGCGATACGGCGCCCGTAGCGCAGGAATTGGCGGGCGGAGACCAGGCATTCGTGAGCAGTTGGAAGTCGTTAGGCAGTTTCAACGTTCCACATCCAACCCTTGCGGGTGTGCGGATCATGTCGCTGAACAGCATCTTCCTGTCCCAGAAGTATCGTGCGCTCAGTTCCATCCACGGCTGCACTCCGGTGCCCTCGAATGCGCCGTCTGAGTTGCTCGCGTGGCTTGATCGGAATCTCGCCGCAGCCGCGCAGGCGAACCAGAAGGTCTGGCTGATGTTCCACATTCCGCCGGGTATCGACGGTTACGCCTCTGCGGTGAGCCATTCATCGGCCACTGACGAGACGTGTGGCAACAACATCGTGCCCATGTGGGTCCCGGAATGGACCGCCCAGTTCGATGCTTTGCTCGCGAAGTATCAATCTGTGTTCGTCGCCGGCTTTGCCGGTCACACGCACTCCGACGACTTCCGTTTGATCGGCAGCAATGGTGGAGGGCGCAAGTTCGTCCTCATCGATCCTGCGATTTCCCCCGTTTACAGTCAGAACCCTGGGTTTCGCTTAGTGAAGTATCGCAGCGGTGGGATGGTTACGAATCAATCCACGTACTATCTGACAAATCTTAAGTCGGCGAGCGATGTGTCAAGGGGCCGCTGGAAGAGGGAATACACCTTCACGCGCACGTGGAAGGCGCACGAGTTGAATGCGGAAAGCTTGCAGAACGTGTACGACGAAGTCACCAGCAACGAGAAATATCAAGATCGCTGGCTCCATCTCTATGCGGTTTCCGGGCCGGCCGAGGCAGGAGAAAAGGGGATTGTTCGTGGGTTGTATTGTGCAGCCGCGGCACTCAGCGTGGACAGTTACAAGTCCTGCTATTGTTCGGCAGGATCGGTACCTAAGCAACCATAGCACGGGACAGTAGCCAAGCGAGGGTGGGCTCCGATCACAAGGGACTAATTCACCTCTTCGGTCGCGGGTATCGTAACGGCTGTCTTTCTCCGTGTGGTGGTGATTACGACTACGCTGATCAAAACGAAAAGCGTTCCCAGGATTGTTCGCATTCCGAGCGGTTCGCCGGCGAACAAATAACCGAGCAGCACGGCGACAACCGGGTTCACGTAAGCATAGGTACCGACCTTGGTTGGCGATTCATGATGGATCAGCCAGACATAAGCAGTAAACGCGATGATCGACCCGGCAACGATCAAGTAGAACAGTGAAATCCATGCCGCGCGCGAAACCGTCGCCGGATGAAAGTGGCGAAACTCTCCTAGAACCGCCGAAGTAAGAGTGAGCAGGATCCCGCCCGCGAGCATTTGCGCACCCGAGTTCATGACTTTGGAAGACGGCAACTGCATCTTCAGCGTCAGCGCTGAGGCGACCGACCATCCGAGGGCTGCGATGACGAGGGCAATCGCGCCTGCTGTGTCGATGGGCGCTCCGCCAAGATTAAAGGAATGGTTCATCAGAACGGCGACGCCTACTAGTCCAATGAGTAATGCCAGGCCCAAGCGGATCGTTAGCCGCTGCGTTCGCAGAATGATAATTTCCGAGAGCGCCATGAATGCAGGGACCGTAGCCAGCATGACGGCGGCGAGACCGGATGGTACCCGCTGCTCCGCCCAGAAGAGCAGTCCGTAGTCGAGCACGAAGATCAACGATGCAAGCAGAAAGGCCGACATCCATTGGCGCGCTGTCGGTGGATCTTCGCCTCGAGCCCGCATCCACAAATAAATCGCAAGACCGGCCAACAGGAAGCGCATTGCTGCCAGAAGAAATGGGGGCACTTCGCGAACGCCAATGCGAATGGCAAGAAACGTCGATCCCCAGACGAAATAGATGATGGCAAAAGCCAGCAAGGTCTTCCACTTCGGTGGGTGCGATCTGACGTTCATAAGTAATCAGGTTAGCGTACTCGCAGCTGGCGCGAACTCAGGCAGGCTTAGGTCTGGTCAACACCGTTCGCAATCGGGCCAGGGTGAACGCCAATGTCGCGATTCCCAGGCCCCAGAAAACGAACACGATGTGCACGACCCATGCGGGCGCCACGCCGACCCGCTTGAGCAGGAATGGCAGGAAATTCCAGGTAGTGATGTGGACGTAGTCCCAGTCGTCCCAATGCATGGCGTAATTGGTGAGGCCCCAAGCGTCCATTTTTCCGAAGGCGAAGGCGACGATGTTCCTCATACGCAAGGCGATGACAAAGGTTGGGTGGCCGAGGGTCTCCATCTGGTAGATCTCGAGCGGCAGCCAAAAGGCGAGCGAAGCGAATTGGACCATGATGCTGACGGTGAGGATTACAAGGCCGGCAACCCAAACCGGTTTCGCGATCTGTCTGCGATGGCGCAGCAACAAGGGAATTGCCAGCAGAGCCGCGAGTTCGACGCAGGTTGAGACGTAACGATCGCCCCAGGCAAAGTCGCCGCTCCAGACGGTATAGCGTGCGTAAAAGCAAATGCACGCCAGCAGCAACGAGAATGTTGCGATCACGTATGCCTTAACCGGCGGGGCGAACCGTCTCCAGGCCGCGGCCATGAGCAGAATCATCAGGAGCAGCAAAGGGTCGAAGAGGAAGATGGATTTTTCGGGCGCGAAGAGCGCTCCGAAAAATCCGACGTGGAAGGGCGTTTCGAAGGGATAGCTGGCAGGCAGGGCTGGATTGCTCGCCCGCATTTCGCGCCCGAAGATACCCACGTAGGTATTGAAGAAAGAGCCAAATCGGTGGTACTGGTACAGGCGATCGATCAAGCCGAAGAATAAGTAAACAGGAAGGGCAGTCGCAAGGTAGGTACGGCATCGATCCCACATGTCACGGTAGCCGGCCTTTTCGGACCGCAGCACGAGCAGAACGAAGAGTCCTCCCGCCAGACAGATCCATACCGGTTGTGAGGCGCGTGAGTAAATTGAGGCCGAAGGCGGCCGATCCGATGAGCAGAGCGCGTCGATTGTTCGTGCGTAACCATTCGTATTGATAGGAGAATCCGGTGAGCGTTAGCAGAGAGATGTAGTTGTTCTCCATCATGTTCTGCGTGTAATGGAGATGAGTCGTCGCCAGCAGCAAGGCCAGGACGCCTGCGACCGATTGCTTCACGCCGAAGTTCAACTGGCGGAGGAAGCGAAAGCAAACCAGCGCGGTCAGCATATTGACGAGCATGTTGGTCGTATAGGTGACAACGATGTCGCGCACGCTCGGGTCGGTATCGTCGTATTCGGCGAAGATGGGAAGACGCTGCACGTAGGTTCCGATCACGTCAGAAGGGAGCAGCAACAGCGATTGACCCATGCCGTACCAGCTCTGAAGCTTGCCGTCGCGCCCATGAATGCCGAACTCGGGATACTCGTCCGGAAAGACCGGCGGTTCGCTAGTCCAGAACGAATGGGTGGACTGCAGGCGATGTCCGGTGTCGGCAGAGCCGAGTTCTCCAGATTGCACGACGAAGGCAATGAGGGCCGCGGCAAGTGCGAGCAAGAAACGGGGATTGTTCCAACGGCTGCGAATGGGGCGGGTCGTCATCAGTGACCAGTCAGTCTCTCACGACGGGGTTGGCAGTGTGCACGGGACCGGTCCTCAAAACAGACGGCTGCTGTGCGTCCCACCCCCATCGCCAAAATCAGGCGACAAGGGTGGGGCAATTTGGAGAACAGGCGGATTAATTCTGACTGGGCGACCTGCTGGGAGGCTGGGTGGGCGCGGCTTTCGAGCAGACGTCGGCCGGTAACCCCGGCGGTGCGTTGTGGGTAGCGGTGCAGAGTGCCTTGACTCCGGCCGCATCGCGTTCGTTCTTGGCGGTTGCCGGTCCGGCGTTGAAGGTTTGAAGCCGCACTCTATGGACATTTATCGGTACCGAGCTGACCGTCTCGACTTTGCTCGCCGGCAGCTTGTTTGAAGGCCGTGTGACCAACGGGGGACGTGCCTTCTGGATCTCCTGCAGTTGCGCGGGTGTGAGCCCAGTCGTGGTGGCCTGGAACACGTGTTCGTCTTCGTCGACTTCGTTGAGTTTGGGAGTCGCGGCGGCTTTCGTACCAGCCTGAGTCGCTGCAGATTTCTCCTGCGCGCTTGCCGACGCGGTTGATTGTTCTGCGTTGGACTTTTCCGTAGTGCCCTTTGAGGCTGTGGCCGGTTTCGCCGGAGCCGGCGTGAAGGTACCGGTCGTGGCCGTGACGGTGACAGGAAACGGGTGAAACCGTACGCCGCTGCCAGCTCCTGTCCAACTCAGATGAACTGATCCGTCGATGAAGGGTTTCAATTCTGCGGGGCCGAGGTGGAAGATTGCATAAACGCCTGGATCGTCCGAGGAACCGGGGGGCACAATCATGAAGTTTGGCTCTGTGAATCCCGGCGGACCATGAAAGTCTCTCTGGGTTACCTGTACCGAGGTGGCACCGTCGCGCCAGGGCAGCCGAACGATGTAGTCTTCGAGTCCGGAGTCCCACAGCCGGCTGGAGCAGTATCCTTCGTCGCCACGATTGCGGGCGAACATGAGCCAAACCTCATCCAAAGGGTCGCTCTGAGAGTCAAGCTGGGTCGCAAGCGCGAGGATAGGATGCAGCTCCACCTTCAAATCGTGTTCCCCGTCGACCCCGAACATGCCGGTCAGGACCGTGGTTCCGTCGAAGAACACTCCGGGCCGACTGATGGTATCGTTCAGCTGCTGTATCCTGGCCGCATCGCAATTGTGTTTCTGAGAGCATATTCCCAGTGCAGCTTTTGCCGCGTCGGCATTGTTCACTGCATCGTGCAGCGTGTTCCAGGCTTCAGAATTGAAGTTGTCAATGGTCTCGTCGGAGTCGAACTCTCCGTGAAGCGCGTCGCGACCGGCCAGCAGAAGGCTATTGTCTGGCGAGTCGGGAAAGAAATTGAAGTTGTAGTCATCGTCGCCGAAGGGAAAGAGATCTTCGTGGTTGCCCCACTTGGCATGACCTGTCATGGTCACGGGAAACCAATTGACGTGCCCGGGGAAACTACCAGTTTCGAGCGGGCCATGTTTTCCCAGGTAGCACAAGTACGAACTAGCGCCACTCGCCATATCGGCATTATTTTCGTCTGTTTGATCGGTGCAATCGGCGAAGTAAGGTTCAAGCTGGAGGGTCGGAATGCCAATGATGCTGGGGCGGTAGCTGAAGTCGTGGCACATGTCGCCGCTGGGGTCCTTACCTTTATTGTCCTTTCCATTCTTATCTGTGTGCCCGTGAAAACTCCACGTAGGATTAAGCAGCAGGCCGTTATGGTCCATGCCAAGGTTATCGGGATCTGTGTTGGGAACTCCGTTGTTCGTTACGATGGCGTGAACCACCAGTGTCGGCAATACGTCAAAGTCGAAGCGGCTTTGCGGCGGGTCCGGCCGCACGCCGCGATAGATGGTGATGGTCACACTAGCCGGATAGCCGATGTTGGATAGCGAGCATTGGTCATTCGTACCGTCGTCGTGGTCGTTATAGCCGTTGTCGCCATAGTCGCTGTCTTCATATCCCAGTTCCAGGAAAAGGTCCGATGCGGGAACGTTAGGATCGCCCTTCACCACTTGAAGCTTTCCGATGAAGTTTTCGATGCGGATGAGCCCACTGCCGGCGGGAAAGGCAGTCGGGATTTTCATGAGTCCATGATACTTCGAGTCGGTTCCGTCGCCCGAAGGGTTGACATAGCGTTTCCAGGTGCTGCCGTGGCCTCCCGTCTGGACGCATCCGTCAGCCCGCACTTCGACGATGTCGCCGGGAGCGAAACGGACTTGCGACTGGTATGTCATGTGATCCACATTTACGTTAGGCTGCACGATGGTGCAGCGGATCTTGCCTTGTATTGAGGGGTCGCCGCAGCCGGGTTCGAGCAATGGCGGAGGAGGTGGCGGTGGATTGCAGGCCTTCATGCAGTCTCCCAAGCACTGGGCGTACGCCTTGCCTTTTGAATCGGAACATGGGCCTTCCTGCTTGTCCTGACAGGTTTTTTCGCAGGCCTTGTTTTGCGCGTCGAGACTGCTAGTAAGAACTGCAAACAGCAACAGCAGCAAACTCAAAGCAGTCGTGGCTAAGTTGGCTGAAAATGGGCAGGGAAAGAGAAGGCCCAATTGAGCTTTCATGTGCGCACCCCTTTTTGGCCGCGAGCAGACGCGGACCATCAACCTGAGAATTCAAATGGACGAGAGCGCTATCCTGCCGGAGCGTAATTCCGATCAGGTACTTGCACTTGGGTTTTTATTTCTGCTTGCTGGAGAACAGACGGAAGTGGAGGTAACGAAGTGGAGGGCGGCCCGCTATCAGGACGCGAAGCGAACCGAAGGTTACACCGGAATACAGCCTGTTGCAAGAGAAGTTCCTCGAGAAGTTCCTCGGGCATTCGGGCAGGAGGGCGGGGTCCCGGCTGTGGCGTTTAGGGGGCATGGTGTGGCAAATGTGAAAATTGTGCTGCAATCCCAAGTCATTGAATCATAAGCTAGTTATATCTATCCATTTGACAGCATTGGAGTTGGCGGGGTGCTTTCGGAGCCTCCGACCGGATCCGGTGCAGTCATTTCTCTTGTCAAAAGAGCCGCTCGTGCCCGCCGCCCGAGCGCGGGGCGGCAAGAGACACAAATCCCTCGCCCTAGTAGGAGTTGATCGGCCGGGGCCCGACGGGGCGCGAAAGGACGTGGAACACGTCATGGTGTGACGTCGGCCGCTAGATTGTCTTTCACCATCGAGAGACCGAGACACGAGTAATTGGGGCAATGGCCAAGATTAACTGGCCGATCGCTATTCGGTTCGCAGGGCCTGCACCGGATTGATGGAAGCCGCCCTTCGCGCTGGGATGATGCTGGCCAAAAAGGCGCACGCTCCCAGCGCGATAATCGCTGCGCCGAGTACCAGCGGGTCCCAGCCCTTGACCTGGTAGAGCTTTGCGGCGATCAGGCGGGAGCAGCGATGGAGACGGGAATGCCGATGACCAATCCAATGAGAATCTGCAGGAACGCTCCGCGCAGAACCAGCGTCATGACGTTGCCGCGGTCTGCACCCAGGGCCATGCGTACGCCAATCTCGCTGGTGCGCCGCTCCACCGCGTAGGCCGTGACGCCGTAGAGTCCGACGGCAGCCAGGATCAGCGCGAGGATGCCGAAGAGTCCGGTCAGTTGCGCCACCGCGCGCTGCTGGTCGAGATTCGGCCACGACTGCTCCTGCATGGTCTGCGATGTCGAGCAAGGTGAGATTGGGATCGACGTCGCTGAGCATGTGGCGGACCTGGGACTCCAAGCCCTTCAACGCTTGCCATGCACTTTCAAGAACTGCGCCCTCGATGAAGTGGGTGCTGTCGTCGAGACTTTGCATCATGGCGTCGTCATAGTGGACACGTTGCGCGAGCGGCACGAAGAACAAAGGGCGCCGCCAATGACCGGTGGGGTCGGTATAGTTGGCGTTCTTCGAACGATGCCGACAATTTCGTAGGTGGCGCTGTACTGCGGAAGATCGAGGCCGAAATGCGCTCCGAAGGGCTCTTCTCCAGGCTTGAAGAACTTCGTGACAAAGGCTCTCATCGACGACGGCGACGTTCCGCGTCGAGGCGGTGTCCTGCTTCGGTGATGGAGCGGCCGCGAAGAATCTGCTGGCCCATGGTTTCGAGATAGCCGGGGCTGACGTGGTCCCAGGAAGAGCCGGCAGTCTTCAGCTCTGTGCTGGGCATGCCGTGGCCCTGCGCGAATGACAATCTCGCCCCAGTTGTCCTGCAGCGGAGTGTACAGAGCGAGGGCGGCGCTTTCGACTCCGGGAATGTGCGAGAGCCGGTCCTGCAGTTCGCGATACATGGCGTCGAGCTTGGGCTGCGGGTAAGAGGAAAAGGGCGCGGTCAAGCTGAGGATGACCCGGTTGCTCGATCTCGTAGCCGAAGTCCTGGTGTTGCATCTTCAGGAGGCTGCGGGTCAGCAGACCGGCGCCGGCAAGCAGAACCACCGACAACGTCGCTTGCGCCAACTACCAGCGCTTTCTGCGAGAACGATGGAGTGATCGCGCGTGCTGCGATTGGCGCCGCGTAAGGCCTCGGCCGGATCGGCGTGCGAGGTGAACCATGCGGGCGCGACGCCGAAGATCACGCCGGTGAGCAGCGACACGCCGAAAGCGAAAGCCAAGCACCGGCAGCGACGGAGCTGCGCATCGATAGGAACGTAGCGTGCGCTCTGGAAGGCGAGCGCGACGATCGCTTTCACACCCAGATAGGCGACGAGCCAGTCCGAGAATGCCGCCGAAGACGGAAAGCACGAGGCTCTCCGTGAGCGATCTGCCGGATGAGCCGCTTGCGCGATGCTCCCAGCGCCAGCCGAACCGAGGTTTGCGCGCGGCGCGAAGCTCCGCGAGCCAGCAGGAGATTGGCGATGTTGGCGCAGGCGATCAGCAGCACCAGGCAGCAGACGGTGAGCAGAATGCGCAGGCTGTCTCGCCGTAGTTGTCTTTCATCACGCCAACGCCGGTTCCCGCCGGGGACGACTTTGATGATTCTGCTTGGGCAGCGATTGGCTTTGAGGCCCGACATCCATTCGGCGGGGATGCCGCTGTCATTCACCAGCCACAGCCGCAAGTCGTTGGTGAGACGTGCGGCAACGCCGTTGGTGGAGGCTCCGGGACGAAGCCGGCCGATCACACGCAGCCACGCCTGGAAATGAGTGCAGGAAGGGATTCTTGCCGCGAAAGATGCGGTTCCTGCTGAAGGGGAACCAAACTTTCGGAGGATTGCTGCGCAGCGTCTCGCCGAAGAAACCGGGAGGCGTAATGCCGATGATGGTGAAGGGATGGCCGTCGAGGATGATGGTCGAACCGACGATGGATGGGTCGGAGCCGTACTCCTGCTGCCAGGCGCGATAGCTCAGCATGGCGACCGGAGGCGCCGAGAGCTGATCGTCACGAGGGATGATGGTGCGACCGGCGAACGCGCCGACGCCGAAGGTGGAGAAGTAATTGCCGCTGACAAATTCGCCGCGCAAGGGCTTGGCGATGCGGTCGCTCTCGCCGCGGCGGACAGCGTGCGGCTGAGATGTCCCGCCTGAAATGCAGCCAGCTCTGCGAACTCCGGCGTGACCTCCTTCATGCGCTGATAGAAGGGATAGGAGAACATGCCCCAGTTGTCCTGCGGGCTGCCTTCGACGCAGCAATCCTGGCCGTCGCCGATGCGATAGAGGCTGGCGGGATCGACCACCGGCAGCGACTTCAGCATGACCGTGTGGATCAGCGAAAAGATGGCGGTGGTCGCGCCGATGCCCAGCGCGAGCGTCAGCATGGCGGTGAGCGTGAAGACAGGAGACTGCCGCATCTGGCGCAGCGCGTAGGCGATATCTTGGCGCACAGTTTGCATGGATCACCCCTTACCCGACAGGTACGGGCATTGGACGTGAGAGGTTCCGGAAATGTGGTGAACGTTCTGGGACGGGGCGGTTGTCAGCGAGGCGATGGCTTGCGAAATCCCGTAAGTTCCGCGATAATAGTTCTTTGCCTCCAGCAGCGGGGGTCCAACGGGTGCCAACTGGTACTTGTTTTGGGGTGTGGAGCGAGCAATCGCTGGCATGCCCGTCTCGCCTGAGGGAAAAGCTGTGCCGCTTGCGGCTCCCTGAGTCAAGCTCCTGATTTTGATGGCTTTGGCGCAATAAGCTTGTGCGCGGAACCCTGAATTGCAGGAAAGGAAATACCTTCTGTGTTAATGATTCGTCTCTCGCGCCGTGGTGCGCGCAAACAACCGCATTACCGCATCGTCGTGATTGAAAAAGATCGCGCCCGTGATGGCCGCTCGGTAGAAGTGGTGGGCACCTATAACCCGCGGACCAATCCGGCCAGCGTTCTTCTGAAGAGCGATCGCATTGCCTATTGGACCGGCAAGGGTGCCCAGTTGTCGGACCGCGTGAAGAAGCTGGTGGACAAGGCTGCGGCCACTGCTCCAGCGCCGACCGCCGCGTAAGGGCATTGTCGCTCGCGGCGTGAGTCCGCTCGGATATCGAAACAAGGCGTTTGTCGGCACGGCTAAAGCCATGCCCTTTCAAGGCTGTTGAGTGAAGAGTCTTCGGGGCTGGTAATCGAGTACCAGGTACGAGCGGAACGATGGCGACGACAGCGGACATTCCCGCATTGATGGCACACCTCGCGAAGGCGCTGGTGGATGCGCCGGACGAAGTCGAGGTCGGAAGCCTTCGACGAGGGCGGTCAAATCGTTGTGGAGCTGGTAGTGGCCGAGAAGAAGTCGGCAAGATCATTGGGCGTCAGGGACGCATGGCGCGGAGCCTGCGGACCATTCAGGGGCGGCAGCGTCGAAGACGCGCAAGCGCTACCAGTTGGAGATCTGTCGAATAGCTCCGTTCGTCACCATCGCACGCGTGCTTGGGCCGCAAGGCCAACGCGGCGAAGTTGCGGCCGAGTTGCACACCAGCTTTCCGGAGCGGTTTGCCGAGCGCCATGAGCTGTCAGGGCTGGCAGCGGATGGCGGCCGTCGCGACGTTGCAGGTTGAACAGCACTGGTTCCATAAGGGACACGTGGTGCTGAAGTTCGCGGGCGTGGAGAGCATTAGCGACGCCGAGCGGCTGGCAGGGATGGAGTTGCAGATCCCCGAGGAGCAGCGCGCACCGTTGGAAGACGGGCGATGCGTACGTCAGCGACCTGGTCGGATGTGAAGTGGTGAATCGAACTGCGGCTGGTCTGGTTCCGGTTGGATCGGTTGCGGATGTGCGGTTTGGAGCGGGAGAGGCTCCGTTGCTGGTGGTTCGGCGCAAGAGTGGCGACCGCGAAGAAGAGTTTTTAGTGCCGTTCGCCGAAGCGTTTTTGAGGAAGACAGATTTGGCGGCGCGGCGGATTGAGATGGAGCTCCCCGAAGGATTGCTGGAGCTGCAGACTCCGCTGAATGACGAGGAGAAGCAGCGGCAGAAGATGCGAAGCGGATGAAGCCCGCGCGGCGGGTGAGCGGAAGAAGAGATAGTTCGCTTCGAGTTGAAAACCAGCAGATCCTTCGATTCGGACGGCGATTGTTCTCGCCGTCCCCGCTCACGATGACAAGGATCCAGGTTTCATGTGCCCCATGCGCCCAGGTGCGACGGGGAGGCCGGAATGAAGTTCGAGATACTGACGATTTTTCCGGACTTTTTTCGCGGGCCGCTGGATTACGGCATTGTGCGCAGGGCGCGCGAGGCCGGGCTCATTGAGATTACGATTCACGACCTGCGGGCGTTCGCGCACGACCGCCATCGCACGGTGGATGATCGTCCGTTTGGCGGCGGCGAAGGAATGGTGCTCAAGCCGGAGCCCATCTTCGAATGCCTGGAGGCGATGGAACGTCGCACCGCGCACGAAAAGGATTGCGGGATGATGCGCGCGAGACGGTGGTGCTGTTGTCGCCGCCGGGAGCAGATGTTCACGCAGAGCGTCGCGCAGGAGTTGCGTCAGGCGCGAACGCGTGGTGATGATTTGCGGTCGATATGAAGGCGTGGATGAGCGCGTCCGCGAGTATCTGGCCGACCGCGAGATTTCCGTCGGCGACTTCGTGCTGAGCGGCGGGGAACTGGGCGCGGCGATCATCGTGGATACAGTGTCACGACTAGTTCCGGGAGCGCTGGGCAATGCAGCGTCGGCGCAGCAGGAGTCGTTCACAGCGAATGCGACCGACGCGCCGGTGCGAGGCGAGAATGAGCCGCCCTCATCGACCTGTGGATCGGGCGGATTGCTGGATTATCCGCACTACACGCGTCCGGCGGAGTTTCGCGGGATGCCGGTTCCCGAAGTGCTGGTGAACGGGAACCATGATGAGATTCGGCGGTGGCGGCGACGTAAGGCGCTGGAAAAGACCCTGGCGAACCGTCCTGATCTGCTGAGTGGGGCGGAGTTGAGCAGGGAAGATCGAAAGCTGATGGAAGAGATTGAAGGGCAGGAGTGAGTTTCTCACCCACCACGATGATGGACGTGATCCTGAAGCGGTTCGAAAGCCCGGACGAGAGGCGCGTGTTCGAGAAGGGCAAGTTCGAGATCGTGGAGATCGGCGGCATGACCATCGGCCGCGCGACCTACGAGCCGGGCTGGAAGTGGTCAGAGCATGTAGGCAAGGCGATGGGCGCGACGAGTTGCCAGGTGGAGCACGTCGGGATGGTGGTTTCCGGCAGCGCAACGGCGGCGATGGACGATGGCAGCGTGATCGAGATGCGTGCCGGCGATGTGTTTTACATCCCGCCCGGACACGATAGCTGGGTGGTAGGCGGCGAGCCGTATGTATCGCTGCACTTTATGGGCGCGGGCGACTATGCCCGCAAACACGAGAAGTAACCAGGCGGTGAAATTCGCCGACGAACAAAGATTCTGGCCGCCGCGAGGCGTGCGACAGAGAAGGAAGAAAAGACAATGTCGAATTCACCGATTATTGACCGTTTGATTGCCAAGACGCGGCGCACCGATCTTCCCGAGTTCAAGGCAGGCGACACGGTTCGCGTGCACGTGAAGATCAAGGAAGGCGACAAGGAACGCGTGCAGATGTTCGAAGGCCTTGTAATCTCCAAGAGCAAGGGCACGCAGCCCAGTTTCATGGTTCGCAAAATGAGCTTTGGACACGGCGTGGAACGTATCTTCCCGCTGAACTCGAAGGTCATCGACAAGATTGAGCTGGTGCGCTCGGCGCACGTGCGTCGCGCGAAGCTGTTCTACCTGCGCGCACTGCGCGGCAAGGCCGCGCGTCTGCGTGAAGTGGACGTGCGAACGAAGAAAGCGTAACGCCGCTTTCTCGGATCAGGAGAATGTAACACCCATCGTGTCTCGCTCTGCGAGCGCGGTGGGCGTTTTTGTGCCGCTGCGCGGCTGAAGTCTATCGCTTGTCTTTAGGTCGTACGAATTTCAGGGCAGTGTGACTCGCGGAATAGCTTACGACCTTAGCGTCGTAGAGCCCCGCGGTGCGCCCGGCGTTGAGCACCTGGAGTTCCGTAATTTCCCGCTTGCCCTTGGGGTAGACGATCCAGAGCGCGCCGTTGCCGGCCAGCGAGGGAATGAGCCTCTTCATCCTGGCCAGGTCTGCCTCCGAATCCGCGCCGAGAAAGATCATGTCTGCGTCCCGCAGTGGCTTGTCTTCGGAGAATTCCGCGGCGACCTTGCGCGCATCTTTCATCACCTTGTCGTCGGGCATCCGAAGTGCAGAAACCCTCAGTCCGGGCTTAAGGCCCAACTTCTCAGCCGTACTCTTGGGATGAAGGATGGCATGTGCCCATTTTTCGGCCTGCTCACCTAACTCGAATACGGCAGAATTGCCCGCCCACTTGAGGTGAAGTTCGCCATCGCGCGCGACGGCGGAGGTGAGTTCTGGGATGGGAATCTTCAGACGCTGATCACCGCGAAACAGGATCTCGTTGGTTTCCAGCAACGCTTTGCCACGGATCCATTTTCCTGCGGACTTCGCGCGGCACTGTAACTCTCTGCCCATTGTGCCTCCTTCGGCAGTGGCGAGAATCCCCCGCCGAGACACGATTTGTCAATTGCGCAAGAAGAACCCCGCTAACCGGTTCGGCTGGCGGGGTTACTGGGCGCGGCCCGTTTCGGCTCAAGCGCCTGCAACGTCGAGAGGTGAAACTGCGTCGTAGTTAGAGCTTCGATGCGGCTTCCAGCAACGCGATCGCTGTGGCCATCCAGAGCGCAAACGCCACCGTGTTAAGGGTGACGCGGACCGACACGTTGTCGATCAGCCAATTGTATTTCGCGTCCATAGTGTTCTCCTTCGGGAGCGGTGTGCGTACGATCTGCCATTCGGCTTCCCGGCATCTGGGGATATATACGGATGAGCCGGGAAAAGGTTCCCTGGGAATGGGGCGCATAAGCTGTAGGGAACAAGGATCGATGTCCAATCGCTCAATGCCGGGGACGAATGCTCCGGATACCACTCTGTGGGACGGCCTGTAACGCTCTATTCATCTTCGTTGGCGTTCGCCGCGGCAATCTCACCCAACTCCCAATAACGCTGGGCCAGCGTCTTGGGCACTTTCACTTGACCACTGTGCAACATGCTCTTGAGCTGAAGCGCATTCACAGCCGCTTTTCCCTCGAAGTGGTTGTTGGCGACCACGAAGGTCTTCGGTGCCTTGCCAGCAATCGCCTCGATGCGCCCTTTCCACTTCTCCAATTCGGGCGCAGTGTAGAGGTAGTTGTAGCGATCGTTGCGTGAGTCGCTATCGAACCACTGTTCGTAGTTGCGTCCATGGAGACGCACGTATCCCAGATGCGACGTCACGTGGCCGGAAGGTGTGACGGCTTTCCCCAGAAGCGGCTGATCGATATTGCAGAACGCGATACCTCGTTGGGCGAAGTAGCGCAGCGTGCCTTCGTTCGTCCACCCGTTGTGGCGCACCTCGACCACCAGAGGATATTGAGCAAACTTCTCGATGAGACTGTCGAGATAGTCGCGATTTCGGTCGGTGTTCTTAAACGAGATCGGAAACTGCAACAGGACGGCACCCAACGTGTTTTCGTCGGCGAGCGAGTCCAAGCCAGCCTTCGCTAGGCGCTCATCGTCGGGGCCGACCTGGATGGTTTCCGACGAAGTGCTTTCCACGACAGCTATAGGGGAATGGGTGAAAGCGCGGTTCAGCTTAGCCGTGAACAGAAATCGCGGATTCATCGCGCGCGCCTTGCGGGACCACAATTTGCCCCACTCCGGCTTGATGTGACCGTAGAACGAAGTGTTGATTTCCAGCATGTCGAAGTACTGCGCCATGTACTCGACTGGATGCTGTGACTTCTTGAGCTGTGCGGGATAGACGATGCCTTCCCAGTCCTTGTACGACCAGCCAGCGGTCCCGACGTAAATGTGAGAAGACGGGTTCATCGGTGCCCGCAGGGTAGCACAGTAGTAAGCCGTGGAGGATGTATGCCGCCGCCCAGGCGAACGGCCCATTTCCACACCCTTGCGACGAGGTCACAAGGGGTGGTGACGAGTTATATAGGCTGAGTGTCGCGCGCAAGATATTTCTACATCTGCAAGCACATCCGATTCGGTCCGGAAGCAGAAATGAACGAGCTGAAAAAGAAGTGCTGGCGCGAGAAGGTAACTGCGGAATTACGGTAAGTCATGTCCTGCAGTTTGCCAACGAACCGGGGACCAAACTGAGCGCGACTGAAGCCGCGCAATTTTTGAACCAGAACGGCCTTGTCCAGAATGTGTGGATCCACATGATGCGGGCCGGTGAAGAGTTCATCGAGTCAAACCGGCAAACCAGAGGGACAGTACCGGGGACCTGCCGGTCCTCCTCAGCCCAGGCTGCAATGGTGCAATAGGTCTCCTGACGCGGTCGGTCGAGCGTTACGTCAGTAGAACACTGTTACCAGCCAGTACACGCCACTTGGATACTGGGCGCTGGGAGCAAAGCACACTCCCAGCGAATAGCCTGATATGAGCGGCTGGGAGAGCACCTTCTTAAGTCCTGTCGGCAGCTGCGCCAGATCAGCTGAAGTCCAGGCCACGGCACTCCTGCCACCGGCCACGCTCTGGGCTTTGGTTCCATCGAGCTTGTCTTCCTTTGCCATGTCGCAAGCGATCCTGGTCAGCTCGGGCCGCTGTTTGCGCGGTGGCACGGGAAACCGTTCTGCACGAATAAACTCCACGATGGTTTCCTGGGCGGCGGCATCGGCTTCCATTTCGGAATAGTTCGGCAGTACGTGCGCGAAGTCTTCAGTCACATACGTCAGCGCGCCGCTTTGGACAATTGCGAGGCCCACCGAATTGAATTGGGGGTTCAGAATGTTGGCCCGGTGGGGTGGCGACTGCATCAGGAGCGAATGGGTCTCGGCTAAGTTGCCGGCCATCGCGATATTTTCGGCGTCATGGTCGCAACGCAGGTTCTCATCGCTCACGCGTAATGCCAAGGGCTCTTCGTCAGGAAGTTGGTGAACGACCGAATCTTCCTGCGCCATCAGCATGGCGTGTTTGATTGCCGCCCGCGTCAGTGCTTCGTTAAGAGCAAGAGGTGGAACTCCCGCCTTGGCGCGTTCCTGGTTGATGAGCACCAGCAACTGTTGGTCGCCATCAATATTGATTTGCGCTTGCGCCAGAGCCAGTTCCGTCCAGCATAGGAGAGCGAGCAGCGTGCACGCGGATTGGCGCAACAGACGCGCCCACGAAGTGGCTATGGCCTGACGAAACATTCGCACCCAGGGGATTAGACGCACGGCACCGCGCTTCCGTTCCTATCACTGCCAACATACAATAAATCCAGCAACTTTCCGGTACCTTTCGATGACCATCAATGCGGTAATTCTCCAAACCATTGCCGGCTTAGCCGTTGGTGCGGTGTTGGGGTGGCTTGCTGCGCGTTCGCGCGTGGCGGCGCTGGATGCCCGAAAATCCGAACTCGAACGCGGGCTGGAGTCTGCACAGGCCAGCATCGCCCAACAGCAGACAGAGAATGCATCATTGATTGCGGCCAAGGCGACAGCTGAAGCGACTTTGGAGAGCGAGCGACGCGGCACTGAGCAAAAGCTGCGGTTGCTGATCGACGCGAGCGACGAGATGAAAGCCCAGTTCAACGTACTGGCTTCCAGTGCGCTCGAGAGAAACAATGCCAGCTTTCTGCAATTAGCGAAGGGTGAGCTCGAGAAACAACACGCGGAAGCCAGGAATGAACTGGAGAAGCGGCAGACTGCAGTCGAGACCCTGGTCAAACCGATCTCCGAATCGCTGAAGCAGGTCGACGAACATGTTCGCGAGTTGGAAAAGTCGCGAGCTGAGGCCTACGGCAACCTGACATCGCAGGTGGCGTCGTTGCTCAAGACCCAAGAGGCACTGCAGGCGGAGACCGGCAACCTGGTCAAGGCGATGCGGGAGCCGCAGGCCCGCGGCCGATGGGGCGAGTTGCAACTGCGCCGCTGCCTGGAGCTGGCGGGGATGCTGGAATACTGCGACTTCATGGAACAGGTAACTGTCACCGGGGAAGATGGACGCAGGCGCCCGGATGTAGTGGTCAAGCTTCCGGGCGAGAAGAACATCGTGATTGACTCGAAGGTCCCGCTCACGTCCTATCTGGCAGCGTTGGATGGCCCGGACGAGGCCACCCGCAAAGATCGCCTGGCCGACCACGCGCGCCAGGTTCGACAGCACATCGAAAACCTGAGTTCGAAGTCGTACTGGACGCAGTTCGAGTCAACGCCCGAGTTTGTGGTGCTGTTCCTTCCCGGTGAAGTCTTTTTCCGGGCTGCGATGGATGTTGATGCGGAGCTCATTGAATACGGAGTAAAGCGCAAAGTTATTGTGGCCTCTCCTACCACCCTGATCGCGCTGCTTCGAGCGGTGGCATATGGGTGGAACCAAAAGAACCTTGCCGAGAGTGCGCGGGAAATCAGCCAGGCGGGCAAGACTTTGTATCAGAGGCTGAGCGCGATGGCTTGGAACTTCGAGGACATCGGAAAGAGGTTGGGGGGAGCGGTCGACTCCTACAATAAGGCCGTAGGTTCAATGGAGCGGTCTGTCTTCCCAATTGCGCGCAAACTGCCCGATCTCGACCGTTCATTGGCGGCGGCGGACCTTCCGGACCTGCATCAGGTTGAGAAAACGCCGCGTCAATTGGAGTCGCCGGACTGGCAGCTGCGGCCGGAGTTGGATCCATTGCTGCTGGAGAGCGAGGACGCCGATCTCAGGGAGCCGTAGTTGAGCGTATGTGCAATTCTGGTCGGCTCGAATAAACATCAGCTAGGCAATTCCACGGCTGTCTTCGCTTTGACACTGATTTTAAGCGGCTGTTATGATTGACGTTCGACGATTTTATCCCTTCCAACACGCGTCCCCGTCGTCTAGCCCGGCCTAGGACATCGCCCTTTCACGGCGGTAACACGGGTTCAAATCCCGTCGGGGACGCCAAATCTTTTCAGAGACTTGCGGCTGATTTGGTCAGTTTCCCGCGGTACAACGACGGTACAAGTTGTTTTCGGCCGGATCATCCCTACCACCCGGCTCTGTGCCGCCCTCTTATCCGGGCCCAAAGCCTGTGTGTAGATGTCCAGCGTCATTCGCGACGTAGAGTGCCGCAACAGCTCCTGCACAACCTTCACGTCCTCTCCGTTACTCTTGAGCAACGTGGAGAATGTATGGCGAAAGGTGTGCCAGCCTATTCTCTTGGTGATGCCGAGCTGCCTGGCGATCGGCTGGATATGGTCACGCATTACGGTGCTCAGCCAAACCGGCTGCTTGCCCCGGTTCGAACCGGCGCGCTTAGCGTCGGTCGCCCACAGGTAATCGGAAGGGTGCTTGTAAGGCGTTTGCTCGTGCCAGGCCATCAGATCACGAGCAACGTATTCGTCCATAGGCATCAGCTTTCTTGATACCTCAGTTTTGACCCGGTCAACGTGCTGGTCCACCAGTGACCGGCTTACATTAAGATGCAGATGCTTAAAGTCCACATCCTCCCATTTGAGGCCGGCCAATTCGCCTCGGCGCAGCCCCGCCGGCATGTCGAGAAATACCTGTGCCTCCTCAAAACTAAACGCCGCCCAGTTATTTCGCTGCAAACCTTCCTTTGTATGAATGGAAGGGAGTTCCACGGATGAGGTATTCGATCAAAAGATCCTGGAAACGAGAGGAAAATCTCGACTCGACGAGTCAGAAATGGATTTCCCCTCCCCTGGATGACGCCGCAGTCAAGTTCACAGCTGTAGATGGCTTAGGCCGCGACCTTGTAGCGGTGATGCAGATGGGATGAGAAGGTCGATCCCCGATCACGGATGGCGTTAAGCTAGCGGTGATCAACGCACTCAACGTGCAATCACAGTGAAAAGGAGATCGACCTTGAAGAAGCATAACAATTCTCGAAAGAAGAGTGAACCGACATCGAAGCGGGCGAAGACGCGGGGCCCGATGCGGCGGGATACGAAGGAAGTGCTGGCGGAACTGGTGGGAAAACTGAAGGAAAAGCTGGATCCGAAAAAGGTGGCAGCAACGAGCGCCGGAGAAGAGCATCCGCGAGGTGAGCTTCGCCCCAATCTCGATCGTCTGACGGTGGGAGTGGATCTGGGGGACCAATGGAGCCACTACTGCATTCTGGGTCTGGAGGGGGAAACGCTGGCGGAGGGACAGTTGCGTACGACGCAGGAGGACATTGCCGAATTCTTTCAGGCATTGAATGCGGCGCGAGTGGTTTTCGAGGTGGGGGCACACTCTCCATGGGTGCAGGAAGTCATCGGCGGTTGCGGACACGAAGTGCTGGTGGCCAACCCGCGGTTGATGGAGGGGTCGAAGCGTCGCAAGCGGAAGAATGATCGGATCGATGCCAACAAGTTGGCCCGGTTGGGGCGAGTGGATCCGCAATCGTTGCACCCGATGCAGCACCGCAGTCGAGAAGTGCGGCAGGATCTGGTGGTATTACGAGCCCGAGAGGCATTGGTGGCGGCGCGGACGGAGCTGATCAATGCCACGCGAGGACTGGTGAAGAGTATGGGCTCACGGCTTCCCCAATGCTCGAGCCCGAGCTTCGCACAAAAGGTAGAGGAGACAGTTCCCGTCGAGATCCGCGACGCGCTATTGCCGCTGGTGCGCATGGCGGCGGCGCTGAGTGATTGCATTCAGGGGTATGACGAGAAGATTGAAAAGTTGGGCCGCGGAGAAGTATGGACATACGGCGTTATTGCGGCAGGTGAAGGGGGTAGGGCCGATCACGGCGCTGGCCTACGTATTGACTTTGGAGAATCCAGACCGATTCGTGAAGAGTCGAGATGTGGGCCCGTATCTGGGATTAGTACCGAAGCAGGAAGACTCCGGGGAGAGCCAGCCGCAATTAGGAATCAGCAAAACCGGCGACACGATGGTGCGCAAGCTGCTGGTGGGGAGCGCGCACTATATCTTGGGGCCGTTCGGACCGGACACGGACTTACGACGATATGGACTGCGGCTGTGCGAGCGGGGTGGGAAGAATGCGAAGAAGAGAGCGGCGGTAGCGGTGGCCCGGAAGCTGGCCGTCTTGCTGCACTGCCTCTGGGTGAGTGGAGAAGTATATGAGCCGCTGCGCCAGGGCATGTCCGCGACGATAGCGCCGGCGGTAGCTGCCTAACGGCCAAGGCGAGCCCAGCAAGGAAACAACGCCATCGAATCCGAGAGGACGAGTCGGAGCGATTAATAGACGGCAAGACCAAGGGAGCAGACATGAGTTGATGGCGCCAAAACCAAGGGTTATCTGGAAAGTTTGGCAAACGACGACATCCACCGCCTTGTTCGGGTGACTGCGTTCGGTGGGCTGGTCCATCCAAGATCGCGATGCAGATGGCAGCACCCAACAATCCCAGGTCCGTCACGGTGGTGATGGACCTGGGCTTAGGATCGAACTCCAACTTGCACCGGGCCCAGAAGGCCCATTCAGAGTGCGGATAGAAGCACGGCAACGGTGGGGTGCGTCGACGACCAGAGTTTCACGTAGGACTTGGTTCGAAGCGGATCCATGATGTTCTGTGACCGAAATGAAAAAGATGATGATGGAGAATGCCAAAGGCGGGGTTTGGCTGCCGACGAGGGCGCTCCAGAAAAAGCGAAACCCACTCCACTAAGGAACGAAGCTCCACTGAACTGCGTTTCGCTTCGTTCCGAGCTCGATTGTGAAGTGACTTGCGGGGCAGTCAAGGGTCAAGATGAACGCCCCTTCAGGGCGCCCTTGACAGCCCCGCAAGTCACCCCGGAGCTCTATGCAGCACGGAAGAAAACAAGCAAGGTTTCACGGCAAGACAGACAAAACTGGGGGTACTGTGGGTCGACCGAGTTGCCAGTCGTGGCTCCTGAGCGATCCTAACGCCAAATTTTCTGTGGAAATGTGGCGAAAGCCACCAAGAACAAGAAAAGTAAAAAACCAAGAAACGGAGGGACGGTGGAACTGACCTGCCAAACGCAAAAAAAACGGAGATCAAACCAAGGAGGGCCGCCACGTCGGCCTTGACTTTTATGACCTTCTCATAGAAGACCACCGAGTCGCGGCAGCGAGACAATGTTGTGGCTCGAAGGGTGACGTGACATTGTCCTCTCGACCACCAGGAGTGTCCTTCTCGAGTCCGAGATGAGTCCTGTCCTCGTGGTAATAGCGTACTATCATTCAGCAACCGTCTCAGGTGTTTCTGATTCAGCACGATCACATGATCCAGGAGATCTCGACGTACACTGCCAACCCAGCGCTCCGCAATTCCGTTCTGCCAAGGACTTCGGAATGCAGTCCGAATCGGTTGGCTGCCCATTGCCTTCACGGTAGAGACAACATCGGCACTGAACTTCGCGTCGCGATCGAAGATCAGGAAGCGATGCGGCTGGTCGCCGTATTCCCATGTCTCGTTTAACTGCAGCGCAATCCAAAGCGCGTTCGGGTTACGAGTCACGTTGCAGTGCAGAATTCGGCGACGGTCGTGGCCGATGACGAAAAAGCAGTACAGAACGCCGAAGGTGAGCGTCGGCACGGTGAAGATCGCGCTAGGAAAAACTTGGAAGAGGGGGAACCGAAGATGAGACGGCGAAACCTCTTGATGAAATCCAGCGGGTGCAAGTCCCGCCCGGTCAACGCTGAGCAGGCAGGCCGGAAGCGAGTGTTGCCATTCACTGGGTGACTGGTGGGTGCGAAGCGTACACAGCAAGGAAGCAGGCCGTGAAGGTTCAGCTCCGAAATCGTGCCTCATTGCGATGCCGACGCTCTTCTTCAGGCGGAAGGCAGAACCTGGGACGACCGCGACTGCGAGGGCGTGCCGGGGTTGCCGGAGTCTCTAGCTCGGGGCATGCTTCCACAGGGATTTTCCAGGGACCTAGGAGAGCTCCTCATCTCCTCCTCACCATGGGAGGTACCGATTGCCAAGGGAGACCGGAGGCACCGGGATGGATGCTGAGCAGTCTTACAAACCCATATGTACCTGGGAAGGTGGGGAACCGCAGGGCTCCCGCAAGGGGCGGCCACGGCACCCACTGGAGGGAAGGGGAGAACAAACGGACGTATCTGTGGAAGGAAACATAAGCGAGACTCAGAACTCGAACAACTATGTCCACGAAACTCGACAGACTAGCTGAATTAGCCAAGGAAGATGGGAAGCGGCAATTCTTTTCCATCGCTCACTTAATCACGCCCGAAGCGTTGTATGCGGCATTCCGAGGTCTGCGCAAGGATGCCAGCGCGGGGGTAGACGGCGTTACGTACGAAGAGTATGAAAAGGACGCCGCGGGAAATATCCGACAGCTGTATCAGCGGCTCAGGGATGGAAAGTACCAAGCCCAACCACTGCGCAGGATCTATATACGGAAGGAGGACGGGAAGCAGAGACCGATTTCGATTCCCGCTCTCGAGGATAAGATCCTGCAGAAGGCGGTGGCGGAGGTGCTGAACGCCATCTACGAGCAGGATTTTCTCGAGTGCTCCTACGGGTTTCGACCCGGAAGGGGAGCCCAACAAGCGCTGGACGAAGTGGGGCGAGTGACTTGCACTCGACCCACGGGATGGATCTTGGAAATTGATATTACCGCCTATTTCGACTCGATTGTGAGAGAGCAACTCATGGAACTGGTGGAGAAGCGAATCAGCGACGGAAGCGTACTCCAACTGATACGGAAGTGGATTAAGGTCGGAGTTATCGAACAGGGGCGGCTACTGGTGAGCGAAACAGGTACGGGGCAAGGGCAGACAATCAGTCCGCTCTTGGCCAACATCTACCTACACTACGTGCTCGACGAATGGTTCGAGAAAGTGGTGAAGCCCCGGCTACGGGGTGAAGCGCACGAGATCCGTTTTGCCGATGACGCCGTACTGTGCTTCCAATACAGAGAGGACGCGGAAAAGGTGAAGAACGTATTGGCCAAGCGGTTTGCCCGCTATGGACTGACGCTTCACCCGGAGAAGACGCGGCTGGTGGAATTTGGGCGACAAGCCATAGGAAACGCAAAGCGGCAGGGGAAGAAACCGGCCACATTTGATTTCCTTGGGTTTACGCACATCTCCGCACGCAGCCGACGAGGGAAGTTCACAGTGCGCGTGCGGACGATGCGCAAACGGCTCCGTCGGGGCCTGAAGGCGGTCGCCCAATGGTGCCAGGAGCACAGGCACGAGCCTGTGGACGTGCAACAAAAGACCCTCAACGCCAAACTTCGGGGCCACTACCAGTATTACGGGCGCCCGACGAATTACCGGGGCATCGGGAAGTTCTATCGGAAGGTCCGGCATATCTGGCGTACGTGGCTCAGTCGCCGTACTCGTGGGGCGAAGATGACGTGGGAGAAGTATGAAGGACTTCTGCGTCAGCTTCCCTTGTTGCCACCCCGAATCATGCATTCCTGGGCTAAGAGGGGGAGTCCGGCTTGAGGAACCCGCTGCGGGAAATCTGCACGGTGGGGTCTGTGAGGGGGGAGAATCCTGGGAGGCCACGGTGAACCTAAACGGGCACGAAACCGGAAACGGCGGAAACAGCCAAGGGGAGCCTACAGCCAGCCGGGATCTCCTCTACTCGGAAGTCCATCGCCGCGATCGCCTCGCGATGGTTCCGCAGGAAGGTGAGCCAGCGCTTCGTGGGGTCTACAGGTCTTGGAGCACGCCTTACCCATCTCGACACTGTCGGTTCCGACAGATCAAAGCCCAACTTGAGCAGTTCACCATGAATCCGCGGTGCTCCCCATGTTGGGTTCTCAGCAACCATTTGAAAGATCAAGGCTCGAACTTCTTTGCTCACAGGCTTTCTGCCTCCCCTTGATACGGTCCGTGAAAGCCATTTCCAATACAGCCGAAACCCAGCACGATGCCAGGTGACGACCGTTCTGGGAGTAACTAGGATGAGAGGCTGTTTCCATCCAGCCTAGGCTCTTCGCAATACGATCCAGAACAGTTTGTGCGCTGCAGTGAGCCGGCGGCGAGGTCGTTGGGCGTGGAGGACGAGAAGTTGCTGACGCAGAGCGAGATTCTCGAGGATGAGATTCTCGCGAGAACGGAAGGCACCAACAACCCAGCCGAGCACGTGCCGAAGCCACAGAATCATGACAAGAATCTTAGCGAAAAGTCTCAACCGACCCGATCCTCAAGTCATTGAAATTGCGGCTGTACGATGTTTTGATGACCCACAGCTGAGCGATCCGTTCGCTAGCGGCGATCGCGATCGGATCCACGCGGCCATGCTTCACGCTGGTTGTGCTCTCGCTCAGTGTTGCTCTTCGCGAAGCTCCCAGCGTTTCTTTTCCTGACTTCGGCGGCCAGGATTTCGGCTTCCTTCCATGGCGATGCTGCTGCTGCTCAGTCAACGTGCTCCGAGATCAGTAACTGCCACCCTCGCCACCACCACCACTTTCTCCATCACCGAACCCACCGAAGTCAGAGGTGGTGTCAGGACTGGAGTCAGGGGTGATATCAGTGCCAGAATCGGAGAAAATGTCTGGCATAGGATCGGGCGAAAAAGGTTCAGATTGGTCCTCGGGCTGAGCGGGCGAGTGCAGGCGACAGTACATGGGTCCGAGTGTCTCGTTATAGCAACCCGGCCACTGGCATTTCATGGTTTACCTCGCGCGTTAGAATGATTGCGAAAAAGAAGGCTCGCCCCACCAACGCTGCGAGCCCTCCATGCTGAAACCACTTGCTGAACAATTTTCTAATACGCAGGAACCTGCGCGAAACAATTCTACGACGGCGAGGTTCGGAATGGTGACTCTTACCGTTTTTCTCAACACCTCGGAATGGGATCGGGTACGGTATGCGGCCCAAACGTGGCTCGGGGAAAAGTTGTCGTCAACCGAGTTGGGGCGGCGGCTGATGGTTCTCGGTTGCAGCGCGCTCGAGAATATGGCTCGAGACCAACAGGTCAAGGCTGGCGAAACCTTCCGCAGCGAGATGGACACGACGCCAGACCATCCGGCGCGGTTGCAGGGCCAGGACAACAACTTTTCTGCTGAAGCCGGCGAGCCGGCGGAACGCTGATGGAAGTGAGGGAGCACCCGGCCTGCTAAGAAAAACGGTGCGGTACGATTGGTGCGCACGGTCTTATTGCCTCTTCCAGGCCCTCCGTCCTTGTTCAGCGCCGCCACCTTCAGCCCCGCCGATGCTTCGTCCCAGGTAGGAAATCTCACGCATGCGCCGCCTTAGCCGAAACCATCGAGGCGTGACACACAGTCCAACGAACCACCAAAGACCCAGGAGCATCCCGAAACCAGCAATCGGCCCCTTAACCCCGCTGAGAAGTCCCGCGGGCAAAAGTGCCAGCCAACCCGTGAGGGCAATCCACCCCATTATTCTGCTTTGTGTTTCTAAATTCATTTAATTAAGTTCCCATTTGTATTTGCATCGCACTGGGCTGCGCGATTCGTGCGCACCTTGCTGCCTCGGCGTGTTTCAGTGGGTAGTTTTACAGGTGGGGCAGATCCTCGAGTCAGGCAGAAGACTCTGGTTGTTACCACCTATCCGTCCAGTGGTACTTGGTTCTACTTACTTGTTTCCCGTCCAAAGCGTAGCCAGTGATCCAGACGGTATTCCCTTCCAACTCGGCTTGGTAAGAGCCGGGTTGTGGAGTCCGGCAATGCCGCCATCCAGCCTGACACCAGAGGACGACGTGCTGGCCGTTGGGCATGGTCGCGAACACATGCACCTGCCCAATGTTGACACTGCCAGTCGAAGGGTAGTTATAGATGGTCGTACAGCCGTTTGTGCCACACCTCGTGCTGTCGTAGCCGGGAACGCTGTAGAGCCATTGCCTCACACTGGTCTGCGCGTCGACAACCTCGATGGTGACAACTGGGTTGTCCTTGTCTTTCGCAGCCGAGGGGATGACCAGTGCCGCGAACATCGCGAGGCCGATCAGGAGTTTGTGCAGTTTCATGCCCATCCTTTGTCCGCTTTACGAAGTGAGCCTACCGTGTTCAACATTGACACTCCCCTTCCGGCAGACCGCCTCTGGTGCTAGAAACGTGTTTTCAGGATGTGGGTCTAGCTTCGCGCACTTCGGACACGTCACCCACTTCACTGGACAATCAACGTCAGTTGCAATGGAGTCGTAAACCCAAGCACCACACAGCGCCTGATAGTTGAGTCCCTTCCCACTCTTGGTCGGCTTCGTGACAGGCCCGGGTTTCTTTATGTGCCGATAGCAGGAAACTCCGCTATATTTCATTGTTCTCTTTTCCTTTCCTGTGTGTGTTATGAAATCCTGCCTCTTATCACTGGGTCGCCTTCAGTGAGACTCCAAGCAGGAGCGATGAGCCAGCCGATGCCTGTGAAGGCACCAAATAGACTGAGGGAGCGATTGCACCCAAGTTCCGCTTCTTCTTCTGGTATGCGATTATGATCGGCGTGATCCAAAGGATGAACAGTGCAGCCACGAGAAGGATCAGTCCTACTTTAGAGTGTCCCAGTACGTAGGCGTAAAGTCGTTGTCCGCAAGCACCCTGCGAGTTGCCCGTGAGCAACCTGCGACGGCGAAGCTGGGGCAATTACAATCTCCGGTACCATGCCACGCTCCCGCCCTCATCCGTTGCCGGTGCCCACCTGGACATGACCTTGTTGGCGCTTCTTGCCGCGGTTTCCAGATCATGAGAATGATTCCATGACAATGTCGGCTCCCGTGCCCAATTAGAGTTGGCGGTGCTCCAACCAACAGCTCGGGAGAAAGGAGCCGAACGATGATCATCATAGGAGTAGATTTCCACCCCGAGTTTTAGTAAATCGCAACGAGTAGGATGGAGGCCAGCGGTCATGCCCGCTGGTTCAGGCGGCTGATGGGCGAGTTGTATGCCGCGCTTGATGGTGCTGCGCCCGCTCCAAGCTAGGTTTTCCTGGCCGCTGCGCGCAGTTCGATTTCGCGCTCCTGAAAGAATTGGTGCAGATATTCGCCGACATCGGGGGAAGTGGCAAGATCGACGCAATGAAGTTCACCCAGTTCGCCGGTGATGGTGCCCGGCCGGGCGTCACCTTTAATAAGCGGCAGGATTCGGTTCTGGAAGCGCGGATCGGCCATCGCGGTCTTTACCTCCGCGCGCACCCAGTCGCTGGCGACAGAGTTCTCCGAGACGACCACGAGAACCCAGTCGCATTTCAGCAGGCCGTCTTCAATGCGCTGAATGTAGCGCTCGCCGGGAATGATGTCGCTGTTCGAGTACCACGTTTCGATGCCATGGGTCGCGAGTGGAGCGGTAATGCGGGTCTCCACGAACTCGCGGTCCTTGTGGTTGTGACTGACGAACACTCGCACCGGTCGATCGGGCGTTAGCCGCTTGAGGTGAATGTGGCGATACTTCGCGATCACCTGCCCGGCACGGACAACTTCGAAGGGTTCAGGCGCGTCATGCTCTTCGACGATGTCCTGGACTTTCTGCCACGTGGCATTGTCGACCAGCACACGGCGTCCGTTACGCGCAGCGTACTCGAAAGCCGCCGCAAGGTTCACGGCGGTTCCGATGGCGGTGAAGTCGCGGACCATGCCGCTGCCGAAGCTACCAAGCGCAACCGTGCCGGTCGAGATCCCGATGCCCAGGTCGAGGAAGCTCACGTCTTCATTGCACGACTCCGTCCATCGGCGGCGAAGGCTGTCGAAGCGCTCGAGCATGTCGAACGCGCAGCGCACTGCGGATTTCGCGCCGTTTTCTTTTCGGAAGATGGCGAAAACGGCATCACCGACGAACTTGTTCACGATTCCGCCCCGGCTGAGAACGCGATCGGCAAACATAGTGAACAGCTCGTTCATGATTTCCTGTGTGCGTCCGGGATCGGCCGCTTGCGACTGGCAGAGTTGGGTGAAGCCTCGCATGTCGGCGAACAACAGGCTGACCAACTCACGTTGGGCTGGCTGATCGAGGCGGGCGATCAGGTCGTCGGAGGTGTCGCGGGAGTAGAGACCCATCTGCGCGGTGAGCTTGCGCACCAGGCGCGCATGGTTGATGGCGGTGGCGGCGAGACGGCCGAAATGACGCAGCATCGCCGAATCGTGGTCGCTGTAGGCGACGGTTGCACCCGTGGCATCGACCTTGTTGAGCACCTGCAGCACGCCGATGCTCTTGTCGCCAATTCGCAATGGGACGGAGATGATGGTGCGCGACTTGCTGCCCGTTTGCTCATCGACGCCCTTGTAGTGTTCGGAATTTTTCTGGACGGTGAGCTCGCGATTCACTTCGCCCGACTGAAACGCACGGCCTGCATTGCTCTCCAGTGGGACGCGCTGGCTCGACTGCTCGCCCCACTTCTGCATCAACTCCGGCCCTTTTACGCCGACGGCGGCAGCGAAGTACAGTCCCTGGTGGACCGGGTCGTAGAGCAGCACCGATCCGTCGGGCGATCCGGTGAAGGCGCAGGCTTTCTCGAGGATGGTGAGAACCAGCAAGTCCTGATCGGTTTGCGTCGCCAGCTCTCCCGCGACGTCGAGCAGGGTTTGCAGCTCTTCGCGAGACAATTCGCCAGCGTTGGTCATTTCCTCAAAAATCTATACTCTCCCACTGGTTGACGCAAGACTGAAACTGGCTCCTCTCCTTCTCCGCATTGGCGAGCCCACGCTTCCGGGCCGCGATCTCTTCGTCCGTGTAGCCATGGGCCTCGGCGTCGCGAACAAGGCAGGCCAGATCAAGAGCGCCGTGCTGAACTTCGCGTAGGACCGGCAAAGGATACATCGTGCTTGGGGCGATCAGGAAAGCCCATGCGTGTTTAGATGCGGATACTAACTATGTAAGCAGTCACCGATGTCTGCTATTGCCGCAGCGGTTGCCAGAGATTGCTGTGGCAAACTCGCCATATAGTAAGTAAATCGGCGAGTCCGCGCTCCCGAAGATGTCCAGAATCTTGTTCTGATCCCATACGTTCTTAGCGAGATCTTGCTCTGGCACATGTCCTCGAAGCCGGTTTCTGGACTTGCGACCTGAAGCTGTTGGAGTGATTGTTTGACAAAGGAGGATTGATCAAACCGCGCATCCCATTACGCGTAGCCTACGAGGTAGAGCGGGGAGGTAACGAACCCCTCGAAGCCCTCGGACAATGTACCCACACTCGCAAGAGTGGCATTGGAGCCGTGAGGCGATAATGCATCTGCCAGCATAAGGTGGAGAGGGCCCAGGCTTGGTAGCAAGGTCAGAATACACAAATGCTCGTAAGCGTCGTCGGCCGGAAAAGAGCCTAACATGCTGCGGGGCTCTTCTTGCAGTGGGAAGGCGGATCGATGGCGGTGCGGGTATCGGAATTCCGAGGAAGCGAATGCTGCCTTGTAATCGGGCAGATAGGGGTTGCGTTGCCTCGACGGGACAACATTACCTCACCGGAAACGGGGCAGACTTCGCGATGGTGTTCAAACTCGAGACCATTTGTGGAACCGATGAAGGAAGCAAAGCAAATGACGGCGGCGTAAGCTGCTGGTGCAGCCTCCCACACGCCCGATGGATCTTCCATCGCCGTGCGAGTTGGCCGACGAAAAGAGAGCTCAGCGCGGTAGCCACCATCATCTCACGAATGATCGGAACCCCTGTGTTTTCAGATCGGACGGAGTTTTTCGGTAACCACACACAACGCGGTCGTGCCAAGGATGCCAGGGGTAACGGACTTCCCGCGATTCAATACTATGGGTGTTGCGTTGTCGATTTGTACCACGAGGACAGGACTCATCTCAGACTGGGAAAGGACACTCCTGATGGTCGAGTTGCGACCTCCCCGCCATCTAGCCGCAAGGTCATATCGTTGCGGCGACTCGGTGGCTTGCACCACCGCTATACGGCGGCGGCCTAACAAATCCCAGCTGCGAACTAACTCGCTTGTCGTCAGGGTTGGAGGAGATTCACGCGTACATTTTGGCATTTGAGCTTTCCCACTCGTTTCCAAAACCCTCAGACCAGTCGAGGGTCGGCTACGCGAGGCCGCCTCTGTCTAAGCAAAGCGCTTCTCATGTCGAAAGCCGGGCGGCGTTTAGTTTTGATGAACCACAGCCCCACTCATTCCTGCAGATGGAATTAATGGGAGTCGATCATAGTCAACACAGCAAACTGGATCTCCCACATTCGAAGGCCCGAGCGTGAGTGGCACTCGGCTTACCATCTGCGCACTAACCCGTCCAACGGTGGTGAATCAAAGGATGGTGCGTCGCCAAGCAGCCTTCATCGTGTGGGCAGTAAAGCGATCCTCCTCAGGAACACTAGGCCAGCGCAGAGAAAGAAGAACCATCAGGCTTGCCCTAGCGACACCGTCCCAGAAAACGGGGCAAAAACCGCTGATTTCCCCGGGGTTTTGCTGACAGGCGAGCAGCCGCACCCCCTATGAAGACAGGTGAGCCCGCAGCGATGATCGGGTTGCGAAATTTTGACCGGAAGCTGATTAAGATCGGGGAATTTTGGGGCGGGACGATGCCGCATTGCCGGAGAGCGTTGCAATCCACGCCAGGCGTATAGAAGATCTTTCCCAAAAGCATCCATATTGCCGTTACTACTGAGCCTTAGACGAGGCAGTATTAGCCTGCGTGAGCATTCCGGGTCTCGGCGCATCAGGCTAAAGGCACCCAAATGCCAGCTGCCGGCTACAATCATGGCTCGGGAAGGTTACGCATTGAGAAGCGAGAATTCAGAATTGCTGAGAACGGTTGTTTCAGTGCGCGCCGGAATTGCCGGAGACTATCTGAGGATTCTGGACGCTGCGCGGTCGTCACACCGTCTTTTTCTTAGGGAAGAAAAATCCTCGACGCGCTCAGATCAGTGTGACCACGCTTTAGCTCGACAGATCAACACATATGCGGGCAGAACTCAGTTGAGGTGCTGGCGTACCCGCATCCAGCGCTTGCAACCATTCGCGGATGTCATCGCAGAGCACGTCGACGGAGATACCTCCGAAGTGCGCAGGGTAACGCTCGAGCCGCGACAGGGCAGCTTTTAATAACAGCGCAGTTCCCAGCGGATTATTGCGCTGGAGGTGATGGAACGCCGCAGTCACCTGAATCAACCCTTGCAGGAACATGTTCTCCGGCTGCTGCGACTCCAGCCAGACGCTCTCCCATGTCTCGTGTGCTGCAAAGAACTCCCCTTCTTGATAGAGTCGCAGGCCTTCAGCAAGTGCGCCCTGGGTCCAATCAAATTTCATCCGCTCCGCCCTCAAGCCACACGCTAACATCGTAGGACAGATGTCCCCACTGGCCACCATGAGTCCAATCACCGACCCACTGCGAATTCACATCCCTGCTGGCTGGTTCTCCATGGGGTCCGACTCCGGTCACGATGTCGAGGCGCCTGTCCATCGCGTTTGGGTAGACTCCTTTGACATAGCAGCGACCCAGGTGACCGTTGATGAGTATGCGCGCTTTCTTAACGCCACCGGGAGGACGGCGCCCACGTTCTGGGGCGATCTCAGCTTCTCTCATCCTCAGCAACCTGTGGTGGCGGTTTCCTGGTACGACGCGGTTGCATATTGCGCGTGGCTTTCCGCGATGGCCGGCTCGTACTATCGGTTGCCAACAGAAGCTGAGTGGGAGCGGGCCGCACGAGGGGGTGCCGAGACAATGTTGTTCCCATGGGGCAATGATCCGCCACAATCACGTCCCTTCCACCAGGATCGCTGGAAGACCGGCCCTGAGCCTGTCGGGCAATCACAGCCGAATGGTTACGGCTTATTCGAGATGTGCGAGAACGTGCATGAGTGGTGTAGTGACTGGTTCGACGCCGGCTACTATGCGATCTCACCTGAGCGGAATCCACAAGGACCGGAAGAAGGCACGCGAAAAGCGTCGCGCGGAGGATCCTGGCGGCACCACATCAAGGTCTCACGATGTTCGGCGCGTTCCAGCATCCCGCCGGAATTCCAATACGCTGACTATGGCTTTCGGGTCGTCTGCAGTGGGGCGCGCTGAAAGCACCCTGGCCGGAATTACAGATGCCTATTGGTAGGATGGAGGCCTACGAAGGGCCGGGATTATCTCTGAACTTGTCGCACGCAAAGTGGCGGTGAACCATCGCCGATCTTGTCGGCAATCCGGAACCAAATCCACATGAGCGAGAAGTCGCCGTTCCGTTCTTGTGGCCGCGACCTGGTGGAGTTCTTCAACAGCACGGGTTGGGCGTTTTACGTCCAGTTGGCGTGACGTGCCGTCACCGGATGCTGGCCGAACTGTAGGGAGTAATCTGCGGATAGGCCATCTGCAAGCCGGAAGTTCTGCGAACGTTTTGCAACAACGGGGGTGCACCCGCCTCGGACGACGTTTCCGAATTGATCCGGTTTCGAGCTTCAAATTCGGGATCGGCAATCTTCGGACAACGGACAAGGCCGCTGTCGATCAGGATAAGAACAAGAGTGCAGGTGTGCTCTATCCCGCGGCGCAACTGATCATCAATTCCGACGGGGAACTTCAGATCGAGCTGCGTAAGAATCCGTGGCGGCTGTCGAACATCATTGTGCGCGGCAAAGGAGCAGAGTAGGGAAGTGTGATCCCGCGTGCTCGTAGGATCGTGCAGGGAAGGCTGCCGTCCAAGCTTCCAGTGAACGCCGATGCCAATGGCTTGGCGCGGCTGCTCTTCAGTTCTTGAACGCCACATTGACTAGCAGTCGTTCGCCTTTGACCTCCACAACGTTACAAAACGTTCGGTCCTGATGACGTTCGAAGTCGAGCGCAACTCGGCTGTTTCCGATTCGCAGATTGCGAATGTGCAGGTGATTCAGCCAGGGCGGCAGTTCTGGGTTAACGATAGTCAACTCCTTTCGATGAGCGCTGGGACGAAGTCCCAACAGCGATCCCACCATCAGGAACCACGAACCCGAAGCCCAGGCCTGCGGCGAACATGACACCGGATAATGAACAGGCTCATCATGTTCTCTCCGCTGCACTCCACAGAATAGCTCCGGCAACCGGTAATTTCTGAAATTCAGGGATGCGTCGAACAAGGCCGTTAATACGTCGATGGCCGGCTGCCGGAACTCATTCAACGCCATACCGTGTGCAATCAGTGAATTGTCGTGCGGCCAAACCGATCCGCGATGATAGCTGAGTGGGTTGAATGTGGGATCACCCTGCGACAGTGTGCGCCAGCCCCACCCACTCGACATGTCTTCCTGCATCAGGCGAGCGACAATTGCCCGGACCCGATCCTTCCCGATAGAGCGCGTAAACAAGAGATGCCCGGGGTTCGACGAGATGCACTTTAGCTGCTGTTTATCGCCATCCAAGGCCATCGCGAAGAAATCGTAATCGGGCATCCAGAAGGCTTTATCGATGCGACTGGCGAGCTCAAGCGCTTCCTTTTTCAGTTTTTCGGCACGCTCCGTGTCTCCGAACGCTCGCAGTAGCGAGGCCATCCGATATTTCGCGTCATAGACGTATCCCTGGACTTCGATTGGCGCAATCGGCGCAGGTGGCATCGTCCAGTCGGAGCGCATATACGCGTCCCAGGAATCCTTCCAGCTTTGGTTGACCAACCCCTTGGGAGAACGACGTGAGTACTCGACGAACCCGTCTTTGTCCAAGTCCCCGAAATTGTCGATCCAATCCAGTGCGGCATACGCGGCCGGCAGCAATTCGCGGACGAGCCCGTTGTTTGCCGTCCAGTTGTAGGTTTCGCTCAGCAGAATCAGGAACAATGGAGTAGCATCGATCGACCCGTAGTATGGGCCAAAAGGTAGCTCGCCGCACCGTGTCATTTCTCCCTGACGAAACTCATGCAGAATCTTGCCTGGCTCCTCGTCCCGCCAGTCATTGAGTTCCTTGCCTTGGAAGTGCGCCAACACCTGCAGCGTATCGATTGCCAGTTGCGGATTGAGCGACAGTGCCTGGTACGCCGCGATAATTGAGTCGCGTCCGAACAGGGTGGCAAACCAGGGAACGCCTGCACCCACTACGCGCCGTCCCGCCTCCCGGATCTGCAACGAGTGGAAGTCACCGACTGCGGTGTCCAGGGCTGCATCCAGAATGCCGTTGTCGCTGCTGAACCGTGTCGACGAGGCTTCCCACTCAGCGAAGCGCTCTCTCCTCTCGCGCAGACAGGTAGAAAATGCGCAGGGCGCCGGATGTTTCTCGCATTCACCGGCGATCGGCGTGATCGTGACTTCAATCTCGGTCTGCTGCGACGGTGGCAATACGATCTCCCACCGCGCCCTTCTTTCGTCGAGGTAAGTAGGTCCCGGCTTCATCTCGATCCTGGTTTGTCGCAATATGCCGTCGAGCCCTCGGTAGAGAAAGAGCAGGCAATTGCCCTGTCGTACCGGCCGGTAGTGCTGCCCATGAGTGCCGCGGGCGGTTCCTCTCACCTGGAACACATCCACAAAATCGGCGTCGAACAGCAGTTCGGTCGACAAGCTCAACTCGTCGCGATTGAAGTTCAGTAAGGTGAAGCGGTCGAAAAGCACCTCCGCGTTGAGCAACTGCTGCCGCCGGATATGAATCGTGTTTTCCGCGATGTCAAAGGAATCGCGGACCTTAATTTGTTGCGTCGTCAGCTCAATCTGCGAGACAAAGCTTTTCTCCGTATTGGAAGACAACACGATGCCCGGTTGGTCGCCGATACGCAGTTCGAGGTAGCTCAGGAAGCGCGTGTCGTCATGAAAGAACCCGACATCAGGTGCGCCGGCGGGAACGATGTCTCCAGCGACCGTCGTTGACAGAAATGTCTTTCCGTCGATCAAGGTCAGGTTGTCGATCTTTCGCGAGACCGGTGACGGAAAGGCGAGGCGCGGCTCGACGTAGGAAGAAGGAACTTCTGTCAGCTCGATTGACGAGTTTCGAGTACTCATGCCGCTGCTGGTTCGGCGCCGCTGGCCTCCAAGAGTTCAGGCGCAGAACGAATCATGCTTCGGTCAGCGACTGATTCATAAAGCCGGGCGTATTGCGACGCCATCCGCTCGGTAGAGAAATATTCCTCCGCATATCGGCGGACGTTATCGGGACGGATCAATGATTCAATGTCTTTCGCATACGCTGCCATCTGTTCGACGGAGCCACAGACATATCCACTGATACCATCTTCTACAACTTCTGGAACCGAGCCGCCCGGTAGGGCCAATACTGGCGTTCCGCAGGCCATCGCTTCGATCATCACCAACCCGAACGGCTCGTTCCATTGAATAGGGAATAGCATCGCGAGGGAATTGCTCAGAAGCTCGTTCTTGGCCGCCCAATCGGCCTCTCCTACATAGTCGATGAACTTTCCGTCGATGTGTGGCTTAATCTCGGTGTCAAAGTAATCACGAAACATGGGCTGGATTTCCCCGGCAATCTTCAAGGGAATGCCGCTCTTCTTCGCAGCCGCGACCGCGAGGTGCGTTCCCTTGATGGGCGCGATCCGCCCAAGGAAACTCAGGTAGGGTTCCTTCGTTCGCCCGAAACTATAACGCGACACATCGACACCGTGATGAATCGTTCTGATATTTGGCATCAGTTCTTGGCGGCGCTGAAAATCGCTAATTGTCACGTACTGGACGTCCGGATAATGCGAGTAGAAACGGCTTAGCTCCTCAACGTGTTCGTGATGGATGGTATGAATTACGGGGACTCTCACGAAGCCCGAATAAGGCAGCCCATAAATATTGTTGACGTGGATGGCGTCGAACGAATCGGCCGCGTCGCGGGTGGCCCACGCCGTGTGAGTCATTTCTTTCAGAGACTCGGAGAACTCTCCCGTGATGGGCCACTGCGCTTTGGGATATAGCCAACGGACTTCCGCGGAGATTTCCGACTCGCCATTGGCATAGACAACTACGTCGTGCCCAAGGGCCATCAGACCCTCGGCGAGGCCGGCAACAAACAGTTCTGTTCCGCCATATCGTATCGGCGGCACGGGAATGAAGGGTGGTGCTATCAGTGCGATTCGGATGGCTCTGCCTCCCATGATATTAATCAGCCCAGAGTCGTTGAGGAGAGTGACCCGGCTTTAACCAGGTTTGATGCGAAATCAGTGTTGCTCGTTGTTTGGACTCACCGTAGAAATCTTGCGGCTTCGTCCAAATCGTCATTGCGCAAGTAATCGGGCCGCTGAGTCGCTGATGCGGAAGAGGCGCTACAACATTCAAACGCCGACGTGGCCATGTCCACATTGCGGCTTCATTCATCGACCTGCCGATCTGCTACGCCTCGATTCCGACAACCTGCAGTGCCGCCAGTGCAAGCAGGCATTCCCGGCAGTGTCGGTTCGGGCGCAAGCCAGAAGCGACCATCCCGACGATTTTAAAAACTGATCTTAATTGGACTTCGGGCAAAGCTTTTAAGGTGACACCATGGATGCGGGATCACCTGTTTTCATGCAGGTTCGCGGGAGGGGGCATTTGCTGGAGCGGGGGGATTGGGCTGTGGGTCGGGGCTGGGTGCCCCTGCCTCGCAATGCGGTAATGAGTTCAGACGTAGCACCCGTCCGGCGGTGATGAGCAGCAGAGCAAGCAATAAGACAATGAGCATGAGTTTCAATGAATCGTCTCCAACGGGGGTCGAACTATCCCCTCCCGACAACCCGATTATCCTTTGCGTCCCAGCGGAACAACAATTCGCCAAGGACACCCGGTTGAAGGCGGCGAAACTGCTTTGACCGAGGTGCCCCGCATCAACCGCCGAGCGGATCTCATCCTGGTTGTGAGCCCAAGTAATCGCGGCCTTTGTCGGCCAAGGTGCCAGCCTGCTCGCGGACCTTCTGTGCACTATCCTTTACTATGTCGCGGCCCTGCTCCGCAGCCTCGCGAATCTGCTGCCGGGTTGCGTCCCCAGGTTTCGGTGCATACAGCAGGCCAACGGCTGCCCCGATACCCATTCCCGCCAGGAACCACAACACTCCACCGACATTATCAGCAGACATAAGTTCCTCCCTACAGAAATGACTACCTAAGCCGATGTTTAGCACGCACTCCGACCGCCTAATGAGGCAGCCGAATTCGTATTTTGATAACAACACTTTCTTAGAATCACGACTTCCCACTAAAATCCCAAAAAGATTTGATGCCCGGCGGGTTAGCGCGGAGCACCCAATTTACCGCCCGGCATCACCGGGCAAGGCAACTCTCAGTAGTTTTAGTAGGTTCCTGTACGCGGCAGTGGCCTGTCACTCTCGGCGTAATCCGCGCTGGCCTCGCCCGTCGACGAGATGTCCTGAGCGCCCGTGTTCTTCAGGATCTCTTTCGCCTTCTTCGTCCAGTCTGACGAATCGCTGTGTACCGACAGAAGAATCCCACCTTCTTTTATGCGTCCTTCATACCGCTTGGCTTCATACTCCGGGATTCCCATGCCAATCAGGCCGCCCGGGAACCCACCAACGGCCGTACCGACACCGATGCCGGCCAGTGCCGCCATGATGGGTCCGGCTGCGATGAGCGGTCCAACTCCCGGGATCGCCAGGGCGCCAATTCCCACCAGCCATCCCAGGCCTCCACCCAGAACCAAACCGGTGCCTGCGCCGGTAGCAGCTCCCTCTGGTGCCTTTGTGTTCTTCTCGTGGGCGAAGTCCTTCGTGCCCATATTTTCTGGCATCAGCACGGATATATCGGTGTTACGAAAGCCCGCCGCCTTCAACGCGTCTACCGCCGACTCCACTCGGAATAGCTTGGATAGATGCCGAATACTGCTGTGTTCTTACCTGCCATTAGAACCTCCTTGTGTTACCGCTATTGGTTATGGGGAGCTACGGTTAGCTCGCTCACTACGTTGTTCTTCCCTGCTACCTCGGCTGCCTTGGCCTCAACCGCCTGCTTTTCGTCCTCCGAACGCACTGGGCCCTTCAACGTGACTTGGCCGTTCTGGCTGATTACCTTCACATTGTGGGCATAGGTTGACAGGGATTTGTCGTTCATCAGAGCGCGTCGCACATTTTTCGTAAGTTCAATGTCCGAAGTGTTATTGCTCTGCTTATCGGCGGTATTGTCCATTTGCTGGTTGGTCTTGGTATTGTCTGGAGCCGGCGCCTCTTGCGCGGCACCGGGTGCCGCATAGCCGCAAACCAAGCCTGCCAGGACCAGCAGTCTTGCGCTCTCTCTGGATAACCATTTCATTATCTTGGTGCTCCCTTCGCTCATGGGACTGAGCAAGACTTCTACGACGAGCTTGTTCAGGCTAGACCTATGCCTCGGCGACAAGAATCCGGCAAACGCTGTAGAAGCGAATCGAATTGGCTGTATGGAGAGAGAGTCGACCAACGCAGAGAAACTCTGATCGCGTAACGACCAGAGTCTCAGCATCTTGCACGAAGGATCAGTAGATAGTTATGCCATCTTGCGCTTGAGCTTCGCCAAAACTAAAAGCTTTTCCGGTTTGGGATACCGACCGTTGTGATTCCAGGAGTGCGGGCTGTCAATTCAAATCCGGGGCATAGTCGCGTGAGGCGCCCGCAGCGATTGGGCAGGCTGGATGGATTGGGAAGCCGCGATTCTCCTGAAACCCAGCACACGTTAGACTGGGAAGGTGATTCACGACCCGCAGCGATTAGGCGGCGACCGTGTAGCGGTGGTGTAATCCGCCGAGTCGTGGCATTGAGACGACCTTGTCTGCGCTCGCAGGGGCCAGCGCTGTAACTTGGCCTCCGGGCGTGTCCTTCCCTAGCCCGAGGCCAGTCCGATCTTCGTGGTAATAGTGGAGGCAGTTTTTCAGCAGTCTTCTCAGGTGCCGCTGGTTCAGAACGATCACGTGGTTGAGCAAATCGCGACGCACACTTCCGACCCAACGCTCGGCGATGCCTTTTGCCAGGAACTGGGAAAAGCAGTTTTCGGACAGGTTCTGTGCCGTTCTGTTTGACGGTCGAGATGACGTCAGCAGAGAACTTGGCATCGCGGTCGAAGATCAGAAACCGGTGTGGCGGTTCGTACCCCCAGGCTTCGCGCAGGTGCAATACGATCCACAAGGCGTCTGGCTGACGGGTTACATTGCAGTGTAGAATCCTTCGACGATCGTGGCCGATGACGAGGTTGCCCGCTCGTCGCCCATACCTGTCCACTGTGCACACACACGATGCACTTGGAGAGGTATTCGTAAGACTTGTCGCGATCGCAAATCCCGACTGCACCGGATCGAAAGGCCTCAATGATGACGCCGCGGTCGTCGCGATCCAGCAAAAGTACGGAATTCAGATTCCGATATTCTCTCGATAGCCGACGAAGCAGCTTGAGACCGCCGAATGCGTCGTCCTTTAAAGCCAGGCTAACTACCGCGACGTCCGCCTTGTTGACTTCTGAATCATTCTTGAAGTCAGGGCTTACGCCGGTCGTTATGACTCGAATATCGTTGGCTGATGCTTCAATGGCGCGAGACAAAAGTTCGCAAGCCATCTGCGTTGATTCAAAGACCGCCACACGTACACGGGTTCGTTCGCTCATATTTTGGCCGATGTTCTTAGTCCGGATTTCCGTTTTTATCTTCAGGTGTCCGACAATATATCCGGAATTTCCATTTTGGTTCGCAACGCGCTCCATTCAACCTGCATGGGATAGCTTGTCTGTGATCTAGGACACACATTGAGGTATTCCAGCGCCAAGGTTTTCTTGGGCTCGGCACGGGTCCCATCTGCCCCAACGCGAGTCCCGTATTGCCTCTGCAGCAAAATAAGCTACCGTTAAGGCGCTGTCTTTCTCGGTTGCGGATACTTGGCGACGACGACTGCTCTCACGCCCGTCGGCCACGTAATGCGATTGTTTGCGTTGCAGAGCGGACAAAACACGTCAATGGCGACCTCAGGCGCCTCTGTTCTCATAATTTCGTTCATAATCTTGAGCGGGGCAGCACAGGCGATGCAGTCAAAGTCGCGTTCCAATTCCTGCTTACCTTTCCATCCGTTGTCCTCGACGGCAGAGCGCGGTACAGTTTCTTCTGTTCGCCGAGGTGCGCAAACATCTCTGTCACAGGCACCACTCGATGCGACTCTTCCTTGCGAACACTGAGGGCCGTGCTCATGATTTCCAAGAATATCTCCAACTGGCTGAGCAGGAGGTCATTCTTGTCGCGAAAGTGAAGATAAAAAGTCGAACGCCCGACGTTCGCCCGATCCAGCACTTCCTGCACCGTCACGTCATTGATGGGCTTCTCCTGGATCAATCCCAACAGAGCCATGCCAAGCCGCTCGTGTGTGCGCCGGATGCGCGTATCCGGCTTTCGCCGCTGTTTTTTTGGTTTTGGCCCAGCATGTTCACGCAATCCAGAGCTCTGATAACTCAGGGTGCGACTCCTGCTCGAATTGATCGAGCTTTTTCTTCTGGGTGCAATCTCAGAACTCGGTCGGCGCTGGCTCAAAGCGTTGTCAGTCAAGTACCCAACCCAAGGTGGTTGACGCTGCACACTTCAACCTGCTCGTCGCCTGAACTCTACGGCTCCAGAAAGCATAACTTCGGTGGGGCACAGCAAGTATCGGGCATTACCCATGGCCGTACGAGGAATCGCCGTACTCGCCGAGCGTCAGACAACCCGATGTTTCGCGACTGCCGCTATTAAGCAGCCGGTGGCTCGGCTTTCACGAGTCGCGGCCTGGACACTGCAGGCTTGGCAATCTGTTGTTTCATGTGCGGCCGTGCGCTAATGTCTGTCTGCTTCACCGCTACCGGCCGGTCGCCTTCAGCCGACTCCAGAATCGCTTCAATAATTCGTACGTCAGCCAGACCTTCGCGGCCCGACGGCTCGGGTTCCGTGTTGTTCAGAATGCAATCGGAGAAGTACATAAGCTCTGGCGCAAATTGATCACGCTTCGGAAACGATCGTTTGGTAGTCCTTTTGCCCACGGTCATTTCGACCTTGAGCGTCTCGACCATTTCGTATGCCGGATCCATTCTGACGGCGCCCTTGGTTCCAACGACTTCGAAAGTTGACCGGTCCGTTATTCCGAAACTGCACGTAAAGGAAGCAATTCTGTCGTCCGGAAAGCGCATCACGACAGTCGTAGTCGCTGGCACCTCGAGAAATCGCTTACTCTCGTGACCGGTGTTCCAAGCCATTACCGCTACCGGCTCCGCCCGAAACAAATAGCGTGCAGCATTGATACAGTAAACGCCCATGTCGTAAATGGGGCCACCGCCTATGTCTGCCTTCAGGCGGGAATTGCCCGCCTTCACCTGTTGCGAAAAAATCGAATTGAAGATTTTCGGTTCGCCGATCTTTCCGGAATTGACCCACTCCACCGCTTGCAAATTCCCGCGTTCGAAGTGCAGCCGGTACGCGATCATCAATTTAACTCGCGCTCTTTCCACTTCGGCAATCATGGCTTCGCATTCGGACTCGTTCATGGCCATGGGCTTTTCGCATAACACGTGAACGCCCGCACGTGCCGCCGCTTCCGTATACGCACGGTGCATATTGTTGGGAAGCGCTATGTAAACGGCGTCGATCTCGCCGCTGGCAAGGCAGTCGGCATACTGTTCGTACGGAGTACGTCAGTTTCACGTTCGTACTTCTTCGCCATGGCCTTCAGTTTTGAGGGATCGCCCGACACTAACGCTGTCAATCGTGAGTTGGCACGCGCGTGAGCAAAAGCCGGAAGAACAGCAATTTGGGAAATATATCCCAGACCGACCACGGCATATCGAATTTGACCTTTTTTCGTAGTTTTCATTTTCGCTCCATGTCGCTTGTTCACCCCGCCGTCCTTGGAGAAACTGGAATATTCATTCCTAATACGTCACGTCCACTCGGCACTTGATGGCTCACCTCTAGCGTGCGTGAGGAGGAACCGTCTGGTCCGGCGGTGGTGGGGTTTGCGGAGGCGGGATTCTGCCGCGGAGTTGTCTGCTTCTGATTACTGTTGCCGGGCTTCTGTTGTGTGTTCGGGTTTTTGTCGGACGGGGCCGTGGGTATTGTCGATTGGTCCGACATGGTCGAATTCGGGCTTACCGAATCGGGCGACGACGGCGAATTCTGGTCCGGAGGTAGTGAACCCGGGATCACAGTTTGTCCCGAGGGAGACTGCGGCTTCCCTGGGTTCGTCTGGTCAGAGCCGCCCGGATTCGCTTGACTTGGATTCGGGTTGCTGGTGGACGGAGCCTGACTTGTGGACCTCGTCGACCCGGGATTTGAACTTTGGGCCAATAGTGCTGGTCCGCACCACGTTAATCCCGCCACTACGAGGGCGTCGATTGCGATTCGCTGCATGTGTTTCATGGGTACTTTTCCTTGACGATGCGGCACTCAGCGTTACTGTAGTCGCTCTCTCATAAACCGCGAATCCGGTGTTGGCCGTAGCCAGCCCATGAAACGCACTTATCCACATATTGAGCGGGAATTTTGTATACGGACCGTCTGCCATCTCTCGCCGTGCGCCAAGAAGGTTTCCAGTCAGGACATTGACCGCGCGCACTACGGCATTCTCCCGATGGCCTCGCCCTACACGAGAACGTAGCCTCAGCCCTGTGGAGGCGTTTTCATGACAACAGCAAAAAATTCACTTCGTGGACTTTATGTAGACGAACTACGGGACCTTTACAGCGCCGAGAAACAGTTGACCAAGGCGCTTCCGAAAATGGCTAAAACTGCCACGTCGGAAGAGTTACGCGACGGTTTTACGGAGCACTTGGAGCAAACTCGCGGTCACGTGGAGCGTCTGGAACAGATCTTCGAGGCTTTGGGCGAACGCTCCGGGGGCAAGAAATGCGCCGGCATGGAAGGGCTCATCGAAGAGGGCTCCGAGGTTATCGGCGACGATTTCGAAGGGAACGTCATGGATGCGGCGCTGATCGGGGCAGCCCAGCGCGTCGAACACTACGAGATTGCAGCATACGGAACAGTTTGCGCCTTTGCCGAGCTGCTGGGAGAAACCAAGCACCTCGAACTTCTCCAGCAGACGCTGGACGAAGAGAAGCAGACCGACGAAAAACTAACCGAGCTCTCGCAGGACATTAATGTTGCGGCCAATGACCAGAGTTCAGAGGAGCCATCCACTCGTTCGCGTAAACCCGGTCGAGCCGCGTAAGCAGCGAATGGCGGGCGGAGCTGCAAATCTTCAACGTAAGATTGCGGTTTTCGCCTGCCGGTCGCGGGATTTGTAGCTCCGTGTCCGCGATCCCAGAACAACTCGTGCAACCTGATAAGCGGTCAGACGCTCTACCTTCCAACACCAACCGCAAAAAGGCGTCGCCGAGCAAGGTGAAGTCCGTTTTTTTGGCCCGCCGTGCTGAATGGAGTGCTGGCTGCGCCGTTGATGGCCGTCATCATGCACATGGCTAGCAGTAAGAAGGTCATGGACAAATTTACGATCCCACTCTATTTACGAATCGTTGGATGGGCCGCCACCGCGGTGATGTTTGCCGTGTCGGTTGGGGTTTTTGCGACATGGCAGTAAACCTAAAACCCGCAGTGGAGAAATTCTGCACGAAATCATATTACGAGTGGTAATCGGGGGCACGGTCGTCTCGGGCTTTGCCATCCTTGGAGATCTACTGAAACCCAAGAGTTTCGCCGGCCTGTTTGGCGCAGCTCCCTCGGTCGCGCTCGCGAGCGTGTATTTGGCGGTCAGGCAGCACGGCACCACATACGCCAGCCTCGAAGGCCGTTGGATGATTGTCGGCGCAGTCGCTTTCTTCGTCTACGCATCAGTGGTGAGCCGATTGATGATTCAGCGGAAATGGGCCGCATTACCAGTCACGGGCGCGGCGTTGGTTCTCTGGTTTGGCGTTGCGTTGGGGCTGTACGGGCTGGTGAACTGATTCGTGAAGATTGAAATCAATTTCGCGGCTCTCGCTCGGTCGAAGTGGTACGAATATCTTGTCCGCTTTGCCTTCGGCGGATTGGTTACCGCGTTCGCGGGAATCATTGCCAAGCGCTATGGCCCCGGGGTTGGAGGACTGTTTCTCGCGTTTCCGGCCATCTTTCCCGCAACAGCCACTCTGTTGGAAAAGCATGAGAAACAGAAAAAAGAGCGAGTGGCGAAAGCAGGAATTCTTCGTGCACGAGAGATAGCAGGCGCGGATGCAGCGGGAGCTGCCATCGGAAGCCTCGGTCTCATGGTATTTGCCGTAATTGTCTGGAGGTGCGTGCCTCGCGCCTCAATGGCGGTCGTGCTTTCGGCCGCAACCCTGGCATGGCTACTCGTATCCGTGACGGCGTGGATCGCTCGTAAGACTGTCTGGAGAACTTTACGAATCAGGTTGTCCCGGAAATCAACGAGAGAGCCTGGCCTCCCAAGAGAGCCTTCGAAGAATAGGAGATCACATGAGTAAGAATGTAAGTGGCAGAAATGGGCTTGCGGACCCTTCAAGGTTGCGTCCGCTGGACAAAGATGATGAAAGGGATCATTCGTGTAGTGATTGAAACGCCCAAGGGAAGCCGCAACAAGTATGCCTTCGATCCGAAGGAGAAGGTGTTTGAACTAAAGAAGGTCCTCCCGGCGGGCATGGATTTTCCTTATGACTTCGGTTTCGTCCCTTCTACCAAGGCCGACGATGGCGATCCGGTGGACGTGTTAGTGCTGATGGACGAACCGGCATTCACGGGTTGCGTCCTCAAGTGTCGCATCATCGGCATTATCGAAGGCGAGCAAGGCGACATGAAGGACAAAGAGAGAAACGATCGCGTAGTAGCGGTCGAAAAAGGCAATCACAGTTGGGCGGACATCAAACATATCGACGATCTGGGCAAACAGTTCCGCGAAGAGTTAGAGGAATTCTTCGTGAACTATCACAAGCTGTCGGGCGAGAAGTATCGTGTTATTGGTGTAAAGGGCCCCACGCAGGCGAAGAAGTGCATCGAGAAAGGCAGACGGGCGGTGCGAGGTTAATGATCGCAAGTCGCCGCTGCTGAGATGCGATCACCGAGTCACACTTCGAAATGGCTGCTGCAAACAAGACAGACGGTCTTTATATGTTGGCATGGGGCCCCAAGGTTATGGCGCCTGGCCCAGTCCGTCAACCGTACCGATATTGTTGGACGGGGTTAAGTAGTCGATCCTGCTCTGGGGCCCACCGAGCGTTCCCATGTCGATAAGCTGATAATGATGATGGTTTGGCTTGTTCGCTTGTGCCGTGTCATCCTGCGCGGCGAGTCCGACCGGGATCGCCAACCCCGCAAACAAAATCAGCTTAGTGGTCCAGGCCAATGTCTTAATCTTCGCGATGAGCGGCGACCGAAACGGCGCAGCGTCGCATTGGCCACAACGCGTAACCTTGGGCTCTGATTTGCGCTCGTCGGTGTCGGTATGGCTGGGGCTGACCTGATACCAGTCGTGCCGCTCTCCTCCACTAAGATGTAGTCGCAGCCCTCAAGGCCAAGGTGATGCTCGTCGCACGGGTCGTCGAGGGTGCTCGTAATTTGTCGCCTTATCTGGGTGGACGAATGCTCGCAACGCAGTTGCTGGGAAAGCCGGTAGTACTGCGCGAATTACTTCCGCAGGATCTGAAACTCGAAATGGAGCGCCTCACGCGTAAGGAGATTGTCGCTTCGGCGCATTTCCTCGCCTCGGTAGTCGGAAAAGCACATGCGCGGCAAATTGACGAATCCACTCGAAAGGCTTGGATAACAGAACTTCGGCGCAACGATCAAAGAATCTCGATGCTCCATCTTGGCTGTGGACAAGCGTCGTAGAACTAGTGGCGAGCCATGAGAAGGCCTATCTCGAACATTGCAGGCAATATGCCTTGGCCCAGTAGACCTCAGTCAGGAGGTCTCTCCCGCACTAATCACCTGCGGCGCAACTGCACGCCCGTACTGCAATTGCCCACCTGACAGGATTAATAGAACCACTAGTGGAATGTCCCAGTGATAACGTAAGCGCTTGTTTTACGTCAAATGAGCATGGCACAGTATGGTGACTTGCTCGTTCTTTCTACCCTCGAACGCGACGAGTTGACGAGGTGGGCGCAGTCGCGCAGTTTGCCCGCAGGTGACGTCTTCCGCGCTCGCCTGATTCTGGCGCTGGCCGACGGTTTCAGCTATCGCGAGATTGAGAAGCGACTGCATACCAGTTCTCCTACCATTGCCCGCTGGTGTCAACGTTTCCAACAACACCGCATGGACGGTCTGAAGCCGCGCCACAGGGGCAGTCGTCCCCGCGTGGTGACACCCGCTGTGCAGGCTCGCATCTTGCGCCGCACGCTGCAAGCGCCGCCGGATGGGAGCACCCATTGGACCTGTCGCAAACTGGCCCTGGCCTTGGGTGTCAGTAAGTCGAGTGTGCAGCGGGTCTGGAACCAGGCCCAGCTGAAACCGCATCGACTGGATCGTTACATGGCCAGTAACGACCCCGAGTTCGAGAGCAAGGCGGCCGATATCATCGCTCTCTACTTGAATCCGCCTCAACACGCAGCCGTGTTCTGCGTAGATGAGAAGACCGCGATCCAGGCTCTGGACCGACTGGACCCGGTGTTGCCGCTCTCCCCCGGTCGAGCCGAGCGCCACGGCTTTGAGTATTATCGCCACGGCACGCTCTCGCTGTATGCGGCGTTGAATGTGAAGTCGGGCCGGGTGACGGGCAAGACGGCCCAGCGTCATACCAGCGCCGATTTCATCGAGTTCTTAAGCGGGGTCGTGCGGCGAACCCAATGGGCCAGAGAGATCCACATCGTACTGGATAACCTCTCGGCTCATAAAACCAAAGCCGTGGAGCAGTTCTTGCAGCATAACCCGCGTGTGCGCTTCCACTTCACCCCAACCTACTCATCGTGGCTCAATCAGGTGGAACTCTGGTTCGCTAAGATTCAGCGCGATGTCATCGACCGTGGCATCTTTACCTCGGTGGCCGATCTGGCTCGCAAACTACGACGCTACATCTGCGCTTACGAGAAATCAGCACGCCCTTTCCGTTGGACCTACACCAATCCCCAACGGCGTATCCGTACTAACAAAATCGCCGGGACAGCCCACTAGTGCTATCTCAACCTCTTAATGGCCGTCAACAAGTCCGTGCCGAGACAGCCCTTGTCGAGGCAACCGTCTCCGCCAGCCTCAATGACGCGGGGCAGCAACTGAGCCGGATCGTGTTGGCTGACCACCAGTATCTTCGCCTTCGGCACTTCGAGCCGCAGACGGCGGGCTACCTCCAATCCGCTGATGTCCGGCATGCTGACATCGAGGAGAATGAGATCCGGTTCCAGCTCATGTGCCTTTTGAAGCGCCTCCGAACCATTCTTGGCCTCCCCGCAAACGTTCCATTCGCTCTCCTCCGACAAAATATCGATTATGCCGCGACGAACGATGTCGTTATCGTCTGCAATCAGAATTCGCATCTTCAATCTTGGTCTAAGTTAACACCGGCCTCAGATTACCGTGATATAGCCTCTGATCTGGACGAAGGAACCATAGAGACGGGGAGAGTAACCGAGATCGTTGCCCCTCTGCTGTTCGACTGAACATCCAGTTCACCGTGACACTGGCGGACGCGCTCACGCATACCTGCGATTCCGACTCCGCTGCGCTGGGCTTTGATCGCAGCAAGCTTCTCGGCCGAAATCCCCTGGCCATGATCCTGGATCTCCAGCAAAACGCTGTCGCCACCTCGGGAAAGACGAATCGTCGCGGTCTTGCTGCCGGAATGGCGATGAATGTTCGTCAAGGCTTCCTGCACGATGCGAAACACCGCCAATTCAAGGTCTTGGGGGAGTCTGCCGAAATCGTCGGGAATATCGAGCTCGATTTCCAAGCCGCTTCGCTCCATCAGGCCCTGTATGTACCAATTAATCGCCTGCGACAAGCCAGTTTCATCCAGTAGAGGAGGATGCAAGAGGTAAGAAGTCGTGCGGATCTCTTTGTTGAGCTGAAGTACCAGATTCTGTGTGTCTTCCAGAGCCTCGGCAAGTGACGGATTTTGTTTTGCGTGGCGGTTGATGCCGGCGAGATTCATACTCAGGCTGGCTATCAATTGACCGGCACTGTCGTGCAACTCGCGCGCAATATGTCGTCTCTCATCATCCTGCATTTTCAATAAGCGGTTCGATAGCTCGCGGAGCTGCTCGGACTGCTGAAGGACTTCGGCATTCCGATGCTCCAACTCTTCCGTCCGCTGGCTTACTTGAATTTCAAGGCTATGGGACAGCGTACGCAGTCGCTCCTCACTTTCACGCAATGCCTTGTCACTCTGTTTCTGTTGGGTGATGTCACTGTTCGTTTCGAGAACGCAATTCCGATTTCCTCGCCCGTCCATATCGAGTGTCCAACGGCTGGCAACCACGACCTTGGTGCCGTCCTTGCGTCTGTGAATCAGTTCGCCGGTCCAACGACCGTCGCGGCGAAGTTGTTCAGAAATATGCTCCAGCGGCTCGAGAAATTCGGTACGAAACAGCTCATGGGTCACGCGGCCCATCGCTTCCTCGCGGCTGTAGCCATATAGGTGGCACGCGCTGCGGTTCCAATATGTAACGCGGTCAGCACCGTCGCGAACCAAGATTGCATCGCTGCTCAAGTCGAGTAACCGAGCTCGTTCCGTTAACGCCCGCTCGATCTCCTGTCGCTCCGTAATGTCGCGGGCCACCTTCGACGCGCCGACAATGCGCCCTGCGTCATCTTTCACCGGCGATATCGTAAGCGAAAGGCTGAGCAACGTCCCATCCTTGCGCTGACGAAGCGTCTCGAAGTGATCGATCCGTTCGCCTCGCTTCAATCGTTCAAGAATCTTGGTCTCCTCATCCCGCCGATCTTCGGGAATGATCAGGGTGATGTGCCGGCCCACGGCTTCCTCGGACGTGTAACCGAACAACCGCTCCGCACTCTTATTCCAACTTGTGATGACGCCGTCCAGAGTCTTGCTGATAATGGCGTCATCGGAGGAATCCACAATTGCGGCGAGAAGGCTGCTTGCGCGCCCGCGTTTGTCGCGTTCTGTTTTCTCAAGCACCTGGCTGGTGACTTCGACGGCGTAGACCAGTATTCCTTCTACCTCTTCTTCGAGGCTGCGTAGCGGCTGATAAACGAAGTTGAAATATACGTCTTGATCTTGGTCGGTCGCGGCGCTATTAAGGACTGCTTTCACTTCGGTGCCCACATGTGGGACACCTGTCCGGTACGCAGTGTCGAGTAATTCGAAGAAAGGCTGTCTCTCCAATTCTGGCATGCTTTCGCGGATCGTCTTGCCAATAAAGTCCTCTGCTCGACTGCGGCCGGCGGCTCTAATCATCTCAGGATTTACGAATGTCCAGCGATGCTCCGGACCGGAAAGCAATCCCATTGCCACTGGAGACTGCATGAACACCTTGCGGAGTAGGTTGCCAGTCTCGCTGACCAATAGTTCGGGCTCGCGGACGTTGCCGAGGTTGACGGCCAACTGGGGATTGATCGTCTTATCAGGCTGCCCACTGGGTCCGCGCCCCGTAACGTTCTTTGCGAGACCTTCTATCGTCTTTAGCAGGTCTTGCGGGAGTCTGGATTTATCCACAAACCCAGTCGCCCCTGCCTCGGCTGCGGCTTTGTGGACCAAACCAAAGTCGTTTTGGCTGACGATAATCACATCGGATTCAGGCACTTCGCGGCGGATGATTCGAGTCGCCTCAATGCCCTGCATCCTGGGCATGGAAATGTCCATCAGTACCACGTCGGGACGCAGTCTTTTCGCTTTTTCGATCGCTTCGATGCCATCGCTTGCTTCGCCACAGATCAACCACCCAGCGCGCGACGACAATAAAGCGCAGATACCCTGCCGCACTTCCTCATGATCGTCGACGACCAGGATGCTCAGCGAACGCATATTCTCTGTGCCAAAATGAACGGTACGAATCTGGCTGGACCCGCCCCACCGATTCTAGTACTGCCAGGGATAAATACGGCAATTCTTCTAAGGGCCACGTACAGTGTTTACCCGATTGACTCGGACAACTGGCTTCTGCGCTCTCGCATAAGTATTGCGGCGCGCCGGGTCAAACGTTTCGCACTTCATCTTGCGATCTCAGGCTCCCGCATCTCTCCCCGCGATCGCCGCACCCGTCTGCCAGCTCGGAAATCGTGAGAGCAGTCGGCGGTCTCCTTCGGCTGCTCTGGAGCCGGGAAGACGGCTCGCCGCAACTTCGGCTCCTAGTGCGTAATAGGTTTTTGTGCTGAACGGCGACGCGATCGCGCACAAGTGATTCTGCCAGAAGATCAATCGGCTGTGCTCCGCAAAAACCTCTGCAGGTCGCAATCTGCATGACTCTTGGTGCAAATTCCAGCCTTTCCTGCGGTTGGCCAGAGAACTCTGTTCAGCATTCTTGGCTTTGTGCGAAGCTGATCTCCCATGTTGCCACTTCGATGCGTTTGGCAGCGTTACGTCCGCGCCAGCCTTACAGTCCTCTGGGAACTGCTGCGTGATGGAGTGCAGTTCCTGAACGTCGCCTCCCGCTCCCGCACGGCCGTTGCAGCGGAAGTCTTGTTCTTACGTAAGCAACTGGCTTACTACCAGGATCACCAGATCCGGCCCCGGCGCTTGACCGATGCGGCACGATTGTCGTTGGTCCTCTGGTCCCGGCTTTTCGACTGGAAAGAAGCGCTCATGGTCGTTACGCCCGGAACATTTGTGCGCTGGCATCGCAGGGGTTTCAAGCTGTACTGGCGTTGGAAGGCACGCGGCGGACGGCCAGCACTTCCCAAGGACATACGCCAGCTCATCGCTCGCATGGTGCGGGAGAACATAACTTGGGTTGTGTCAAGAAGACGAGAAATCGTCATGCTGTACGAGAGATGGAGGTGGACCCTCCGGAGCCGCCTTGTAGGAGGAGGCTTCAAACTGCCATAAGCTGCTGTGGTCCAATGACCATGGTGGTGAACGTTATGGTTAAAAGGCGTGACAGTCTGATCACGTCAAGTAAGGATGGGAGAGATGAGTGCGGAGCAGCCGACAAGGCTGAGAACCTAGCGAGGTGCAAGTCCTCGTACTGTCAATTGCCTGGGTTCGGACAGTTAGCAGATCCGGTGCGTGGGGAGGCAACGAAGCACGTTCGGCCCGGATGTCAAAGCCTCGGCCGCCCTGCGGCAGTATGCGCAGCGGTGGGAACGACCGGGGAGGCGAGCAAAATCGGAGGCCTGAACATAAAGGAATACCTGCAGCCTCGAAAACTCTCTCCACGAAAAGTCGTGTTCGTGGGTAGAAGCGGGGAAGCCGACCTGTTGCACTCATGGGGAAGGCCGATGACTCGGAGGAAGAAACAGGCACATGCACTCCGAGGGACCTGCCGTGGTATGGGGTCAGGCATCCGAAGAAAGATTCTCAGAGATAACGTCGGGAAGGTCCTGCTAGCAGCCGGGGCTGATAGCAACCGGCACAGACTCCGAGAACTAGGCCATGGCCGAAGTCGAGGAGAGGTAACAGGACCGGCGCATGAGTGTGTAAGAGCGATGAGGGAGAGGTAACGCTCTCCTAAGAGACGGTACACGTCTCTGCGATGGAGGTAACGCCGACATCGCGCAAAGGGACTCTGGGTACTTGGTGGTTCCGTCGTTCAGCGGGGCAGTCGGACGCTGTGCCGACAATGCCCCTCACGTATGAGACGGAACTAAGCTTTGAGCAAACCACGGAAGTCGGGGCGTATGCGGATCAGCGCTTAAACCTCGCCAAGCTGGGAAGGCTCAAGGAAGAAAGGGCCAAGACTCCGAACCGGACCTTGGGAAATCCGGCCGTCCGGGATTATCGGGGGGCCTCGGGAAACGTGGTCATGACGGGAATGTGAAACCACCTCGCAACCGAAAGGGTGAGGCTGGTACCCCCCCGTCTACAACTGGCGCGCTCGAGCTCTATCCCAACAAACGATCCGCTGACGAAGCATCGAAAGGTTCTTAGACGACACCAAAACCGGGGTTTCCCAAGTGTCCTGGGAGAAGCATGGAAGATACCTACTTACTATTCATGTGGTGTCCGGTGTACAGGCGGCATGACTCTCATTCGGGCTTTCGTATGGAACTTGAGAACCTGGACGGTGATGATAAGGGAAAAGGCACAAGTGGAGACCCCACGAGGCTGAAAGTACCGATGCACCGATCAGGGGCGCACTGCCTCGTAGTAGCGAGGAAGCGGGGTAATGCCCGTGGAGCAAAGGGGGCAGGTCACCCTCGTCAGGATGGAGTCAACGGGCAACCGGAGGAACTCCTTGTCTTGGCGGAAGCCGGCAGGCTTCCTCGGGGTGACACGAGCCGGATGAATCGAGAGATTCACGTCCGGATCTGTGGGGGACTCGGGGTGCAAATCCCCGGGTCTACCCAGCGAGCGCCGCGGATTCACGGCGAACTGCTCAAGCCGGGTTTCGATCTGTCGGAAAGGAGTGTTTCGCGATGGATGCAGCGAGCCCCGATGGCTGACATTCCTCAGAAACCATCGCGACGCCATTGCTGCGATGGACTTCTTCACCGTCCCAACGCTCACGTTTGGTGTTCTGTATTGCTTTTTCGTGATCGGCCACGATCGGCGTAAGATTCTGCACTTCAATGTGACGCGAAATCCCCATGCGCTTTGGGTTGTACAGCAATTGCGCGAAGTATGGGCCTACCAACAGCCGCACCGATTCCTGCAATTCGACCGAGACTCGAAGTTTGAGCCGATGTGGATTCGGCTGTGAGGGTGATGGGAAGCCAGCCAACCCGCACTGCCTTTCGCAGTCCGTGGCAGAACGGTACTGGGAGCGCTGGGTTGGAAGTTGCCGGCGCGAGTTGCTTGACCACGTCCTGAATGAGCGGCATCTGAAACGGCTGATGTCTCTGTATCTGCTCTACTACCACGAAGACCGGACTCATCTCGGGCTCGGTAAGGACACACCCGTCGGGCGAGTTGCGGCATCGGTTTCGCCCAGCGAAAACAAGATCATCTCGTGGCCGCGACGCGGCGGATTGCACCACCGCTACACGGTCGCCGCGTAAATCACTGCAGGTCGTGAATCACCTTCCCGTCTAACGTATGCTGGATTCCAGGAACAATCGCGGCTCCCCAATCCCATCCCGGCCTGCCCAATCGCTGCGGACGCCTCACGAGAGTACGTCTCGGATTTGAATTGGCAGGCCGCAAACCCGCAATCACAACGCTCAGTATCCGAGAAACCGGAGAAGTTTTTAGTTTTGGCGAACCACAGGGCGTTGAGTGGGTAAGAATATTGTCAACACTCAGCAGTAAGCGAGCCGCCACCTCTGGCGGGATGAACGGCGGATGGGCGTCCAGCCCAATGACAACGCCACTTTGGGGCAACTCCAGGGATAAGAGGTCTCCCGTTTTGCCCTGATCTTCCCACAGGAGGCCGACAACCAAATCGCCTACATCTATATCGCCTGAACCCCGCTCCCCCGCCTTAAACCGCGCCGCGAATATGACCTCTAAAGTTCGTTTGGAATACTGCTCAAACATGAGTCAAACGTACCACCGACGATTACGGTGAACAGCCCATTCCGTACGTTAACGCAGTTCGCGCCGGTCAGTCGGGATTACCTGCGAGATGGCGGTTTCGCAACAGCTATCGTTAGTGGCTTCGTACGGTTGTTGCTATTGACCTTGACGGTTGCGCACCTCGGTCACCATCTCGTGCACCGCACCCACGACGGACTCGGGAGCCTGTTCCGGAATTCCGTGATCGCTATTCTCAACGATAATCTGTTTCCCATTCGTGGACAGGTGAGCGAGTTCGGGCTGTAATTGATGCATCCAGATTTCGTGGAACTGGGCAATTTCTTTAGCGGCAACCGGATCTTCGGGTTTCCAATATTGCCCGGCAGTGAGAACGATCAATGGGCGATCACCTAACGTCCCCGCGCTCGTGGCCGCTTCGTCGACCTCCGGATCGCCGCTGCCCTTGTCAGGCCGAATGGCACCGTTTTCAGTTGCCGCACATCCTTGAGCAGCCTCAGTCTCAACTGCTTTGACTCGCTGATTGCGCATAGCCCCTACGGCGGCGCTTTGCTGTGAGCTGAACTCTGGCGGCACATAGACCGGAGTATTGCGCATGAAAACCCTTACCACGCCAAGTCGTGTCATGAGAGGCAGGCCGACGAGGCACACCAACCGGCGAGCATGTTTGTGCATGCGGGTAACCGGCGAAAGCATCATTGGTGGCTCGCGTTGGTCAGGATGGCTAGAATCTACGAGCACCATCCCGGCCACTTCGGAGGGGAACTTTGCTGTAAATATGCGGACGTACTCTCCCCCGATGGAGTGACCAACCAGCACGTACGGGCCGGCTACCGGAGCTCGCTGCAGAAGTTCCTGTAAATCGTGAACGATGGTTGCGCTGCTTCGTGCGGTTGGTGCGGGGTCGCTCCACCCCTCTCCCGCGCGGTCGTACCAGCAAACTGTAGTGAACTTCGCGACCTCAGCCTGCACCTTCCGCCAACCATAACCGCCGTAACCACCACCGCCCGATTCCAGGATCACGGCTGGGGTACCGGTGCCCGCACAGTCTATGTTTAGGCTACGACCTCCAACATCGATCGCTCGTCCAATCCGGAATGGATGCTGGCTGTCCTGCCATCGGCCAATCTGTTCGTATGTGAACCCAACGACCACTGCAAGAAGAAACGCTAACGCAACGCCTTGCCAAGCTCGCCATATCCAATGTGTAGATGACGCAGCCATGGCCTCCTCCTGCAATTGGGGTTCAGAGACTTATATGCGCTTTGGCCGCAATTTGCACGTTTTCGCCAGATAGTTGTTGATATCAGGGCCATATCACACTCTATCTGTCCCGGACAACATGATCAGCGAATCCCTGCTTGTCTTAATTGTCCCGAAACCGGCTCTCTCCGGAAACTTATCCAAGTTGTTGATTCTACGTAGGTCAATTTTGGCCCACTGTCTTGTTGACGTTTATTTTTATGCCACGCTGTCGAGCTTGGCTTCCCTGACTATGCAATAGTCCTTCCTCGCTTGCGCGAAGTTTCCGGCACTATGGACCCGCAGGAAGCGGGCCGAAAACTTCGAGGAACCTTGGGCCGGCTCGGCATTTGACGGCAGCAAACTTCCCAGAATGAGACTTCTGGCCCGCGTCGACTGGCGGCCGTGAATGCACCAACTCGGGACCTGACGCAAAGCCGGCCGCCCGACAGGGATTACGTACTACATACGATTTCACGTGAGTTATCGCATAAGGGTTAGGCTCGGGGGGTTTGGACTTGAAATGCCGGTTCGTCACGCACTAATCGTCGGGAGTCGGAAAGCGAGACCGAGAGGGTACTTGCGCCGAAGCAAATCGCCTTACGGCCGCGGTATAATTCCATCCGCGGGCTTGCCCGCTGCCATTCTAAGGAGGCGCCTATGAAAGCCAGTCCCGCCATGTCTGCGGGCAGGTCTGCCTCCGTCGCGCAGTAAACCTCACCACAGCCTGTCCATTCACTTATGTCTGAACGGCGCCACACGTGTGCGCGCATACGAGGAATCAAAGTGACTTTACTGGAATTGGGCTGGAATGCCGATTTGCAATGCAACTTCAAAAAGCTTTCGCGCCAGGACTTTGTGCCTGCGCGCGTTAGCAGCGTAATGAAGGGACACTTCGGTGTCTGGGGTGAAAGCGGAGATGGACTCACCCGACTCTCAGGTAAGCTGCTCTTTCGAGCTAAATCCAACAGCGACCTCCCCGCCGTGGGTGACTGGGTGGCCATCGACGGCGAAGCGGGCAACAACCGCGGCGTCATTCACCACGTCCTGGCACGACGCTCGAAAATCTCGCGTAAGATCGCTGGCCGAGCGGTCGACGAACAAGTCATCGCAACTAACATCGATACCGTGTTTATCGTCTGCGCGCTGAACCAGGAATTTAACCTGCGCCGGCTGGAGCGCTATGTGGCGTTGGTGTGGGACAGCGGCGCGCAACCGGTGGTCCTTCTCAATAAAGTCGACCTCTGCGAGGACGTGCCTGCAAGAGTCGCCGACGCCGAATTCAGCGCTCCCGGTGTTCCGGCGCACGCCATCAGCGCGAGCGATGGCGCCGGATTCGATGCTTTGTTCGGCTATCTCAAGGTGGGGCAAACTGCGGCTCTCATCGGCTCGTCAGGAGTTGGTAAGTCGACGATCATCAATCGCCTGCTCGGTAACGAAGCCCAGTCCACTCTGCCAGTTCGCGAGCACGATGATCGTGGGCGGCACAGAACTACGTCGCGGCAGATGTTTGCGCTGAGCTCCGGCGGGCTGGTGATCGATACGCCAGGCATGCGAGAACTGCAACTCTGGGACATCGACACTGGTCTCAGTGCCGCATTCGACGACCTCGACGAGATTGCCGTGCAGTGCCGTTATCGGGATTGCAGCCATCAGTTGGAGCCGGGATGCGCGGTTCGCATTGCTGTGGAAGCCGGACAGCTCGATCCGGGGCGCGTTACGAACTTTTTTTGCGCGCGGAACAGGCATCGCTTGAACGCAAAGTCGACCTTCGTGCAGCGCGGGAAGCGAAGAAACGCGCTCGACTGGCCTGTAAAGAAGTTGCGTAAGACCATCAGGTTCAAGGACAGGAGCTGATCAGCAGGCAACCATACGGGTGAACGGAG
>CAWFQT010000025.1:665000-702278 GCA_963817965.1 uncultured Acidobacteriaceae bacterium | reverse complement strand
AGGTGTGAGTACTTCGCCATCATCGGAGTGAACACGCCTTGCAAGCCGCTTGCTGCCATCAAGAATAAAATTGCGAAATCATGGCTGCTGTCGCGATTCCCGCCCAGTCTGTGCCGGAGCCTCGCATTCAGTCGGTAGATGCTCTGCGTGGGGCCATCATGATGTTGATGGCGATCGATCACATTCGCGACTACGTGGCCCGAAGTGCGCAGCAGTTCTTGCCGACTGACCTGACGCGCACTACTCCTGCTATCTTTTTTACCCGCTGGATCACGCATTTTTGCGCGCCGGTTTTCATGCTCACTGCCGGCCTCGGCGCATATTTCTGGATGACCCGCGGGCATCACTCGAAAGGCGAGCTGTCGCGGCTGCTGATGAGTCGTGGTATTTGGCTGATTGTGCTTGAGGTCACGATACTGCGGCTGATCTTTTTTTCCCAGGTAAGCTTCACCGCAAATCCTGTGATCCTGATCATCCTCTGGGCGATTGGGATTTCCATGATCGCGCTTGCCGGGCTGATTTATCTCCCGATGCGCATGATTGCGGCGCTGAGCGTCGCGATCATTGCCCTGCACAATCTGCTCGATCCTGTCTTGGCCAAGCGCTTCGGGCATGCGGCGTGGATTTGGGACATCCTGCACCAGCAAAATGTCTTCGCTTTCCATGGAATCAACTTCGTGACCGCATATCCGGTATTGCCCTGGATCGGGGTGATGGCGGGTGGCTATTGCCTCGGGACGGTCTTCGCATGGGATGCGCATCGCCGGCGGAGGTTTCTGGTGCGTATCGGACTGGCGATGGTTGCGGCGTTCGTGGTGGTGCGCGCCGTTAATATCTACGGCGACCCCCAGCGTTGGAGCTATCAAGCGTCGCCGGTTTTCACGGTGCTCTCTTTTCTGAATGTCACAAAATATCCGCCGTCACTCGACTTTTTGCTGATGACACTCGGCCCGGCAATGGTCGTCCTGGCGCGGCTGGAAAAATTTCACTTTCATTTCACCAATCCGCTGATTGTTTTCGGGCGTGTGCCGTTCTTCTTCTACGCGGCGCACTTGCTTTTGGCCCATCTGATTGCGATTGGGCTGAACTTCGTGCGCTACGGTGCAAAGTCATTCCTGCTGATTGCGCCGCCCGCGATGGGAAGCTCGAGCGCACTCTTCCCGGCTGACTACGGCTTCCCGCTGTGGACGGTGTACGCGGTCTGGGTTGTGGTACTGCTGCTTCTCTATCCGGCATGCCTTTGGTTTGCCCGACTCAAACAGCGTCGGCATGACTGGTGGCTGACCTACTTGTGATTGCTGGGGGTGGAGAAACGGCGGTAAGCCCTGCAGTTTCGAGATTGTCATCGGACATTTCTTGCGTTCAAGCCTCCGAGTTTGCTTGTCTCCCAGATCGCTCCCACCGTTGCAAATTGCGCAGGGCGGCCGAGACTTCTACTTCCAGGCAGAACGTGCTTCGTTGCCTCTGCACGCACTGGATATGCTATCCGTCCGTTTCAGGCAATTGACGGAGAAAGGACTTTCACCTTTCCAGATTTGCGGCATTGTCGGCTGCTCCGAGGGTCCACCTCCATCTCTCGTACAGCATGACGATTTCTCGTCTTCTTGACACAACCGAAGCCGGTTTCTGGACAGCGAGATGAGCGGCGGCTTCGATGATCATTTGTGCGGGCCGGATCGGTTGTGAGTCGAGTTGTCATCAGTGCCGGTGGACGGTGCTTAGTTCGCCCGCGAAGGGATATGATTCTCCCGCCATGAGCTCAGCCAATCCAATTCGCCACATTTCCGATACCGCTTTGTGGGTAGCGGTGTATCGTGCACAGGAAAGCGAGCGCGCTGATGCTGTCTTTCGCGATCCGTATGCGCGCAGGTTAGCCGGGGATCGAGGCACGCAAATCGCCGCTGCCATGCCGTTCGCTCAGCGACATTCTTGGTCTTACATCGCCCGCACTTGGCTGGTTGATCAAGTCATCGAACGCGAAGTTCAGCAAGGCACGGACATGGTCATCAATCTGGCTGCCGGGCTCGATTCCAGGCCATACCGGATGCAGCTTCCCGCCACGCTCCGATGGGTCGAGGTTGACCTGCCGGACATGCTGAACTACAAGCAGGAAGTGCTCGCCGCTGAATGTCCGGTATGCGAGGTCGAGCGTGTGCCGCTGGATTTGAGAGATGCTGCCGCGCGCCGTGCGTTGTTTCAGCGGCTCGGCGGGGGATCGAAGCGGGCGCTGGTAGTGAGCGAAGGGCTCATCATCTACTTTGAGGCCGACGGCGCTGCCGAACTGGCCCGCGATCTGTCGGCCACATTCAGCTTCCGGCTCTGGGTCACCGACCTCACATCACCCGCGCTTCTCAAGATGCTGCAGAAGGCCATTGGTGGCCAGCTCGTTGAGGCCGGTTCGCCGCTGAAATTCGCGCCCCATGAGGGTCCAGAATTCTTCGCGAGTTACGGCTGGAAGGTGGTTGAGAGGCGTTCGCTCCTACACACTGCGGCCAAGTTGAAACGGCTGTCGCTTGGCATGCGGCTGCTGTCGCTTCTACCCGATCCTGCAGGCCGCAAGCCTGACAAACCGTGGGGCGGAGTTTGCGTGTTGGAGAACAGCGGGCCAGCGCCCACTGGTTAGCCCGGCTGTTCGCAAAAACGAGGGAAGTCACGCATTGATCGTTCCGAAACGGATTCCGAAGGATGCCTCTGAGAAGCAGTCTTCGATTACTGTTGATAATCGCCATATCACGAATGATGCCGCGCCGAGAGTTCCGTTTCAGGTTTGCGCGTGATACGGGCTGTTACCGTAGTAATCCTGAGTACCGCGATAGTTTACGCCAATCTCAGCTCAGCAGAGTTATCGGTCAAGAAACCGAGCGGCTATCTTGGAATCACGTCCAACCGTCTTGGCACGACAACTGGTGCTCCTATGTTCGTTTGTCAGAAATGAAGCGGCTGCGGTACTGCGTCGGAGCAAGGCCGAACTGCTGCACAAACGCGCGCCGGAAGCTGTCTGGATCACGAAATCCCACGGAATCGGCGATGTTTTCAATCGTGTAATCGGCTGCGGAGAGCCTTTTGCACGCCTCATCCAGCCGTAGCCGCTGTACGAACGCCGCCGGTGTGCACTTGAATTCGTCCTTGAAGCGGCGGGTAAACTGCCGTGGGCAGAGATTGATGCGCTCGGCCAGCGCTTCGACGGAGAGATCCTTATCCAGGTGTCCCCCCATCCAGGCCGCGAGATCGGCGAAATGACTGGTGGACTCGACCTGAAATTTCAAGGGCTCGGAATACTGCTCCTGTCCCCCTGGGCGTTTCACGTACATCACCAGTTCGCGCGCCACCGAGAGTGCCGCCTGTGCACCGAAAGCGAGTGTTGATGAATCGTTGCAAGCTCCGGAAAGCGTCGCTGGCATTGGTGTGGCGATAGTAATTCACTCATCCCCGCACCGTCTGATTCACCTGTTGCACAAACTCCGCGGGCCTGTTCGGTGCCCGCCGCTTAGTGAAGCTTTTGATCCGGCGTTGGATGTTGCGTTGCGAGGACTTGCTGGGATGGATGTAGATGCACAGTTTGCCGCCGTTGGGTGAGCGCCGTTTCACGAACTGAAACCCAATGAAGTCAAACCCTTCGGTCAGCTTCGTAATCCGGGTTTTCTCGCGATTGATCGTCAACCCCATGCGCAACGCAATCCCCTCAAACGCCTGAAGAGCTTGCGTTGCATCCTTGCGACAGACCAAAATTCCATCGTCCGCATAGCGATGTAGCGTGGCCCCCAGTTTCTCCGGGTAACCTCGCCGATGCCATACTTGATCCAGCAGGTTGAGGTAGATATTGCTGTAGAGCGGCGAGCAGCCGCCCCAGCAAGATTTGCTGCTTGCGCTTTCATTCTGCCGCGCTGTTTACGGGCTGACTTTTCGTAAGGGACGAATCGGGAATGCTACGACGGAATAACGAGGTAAAACCTCTTGCTGCCTCGTTAACCGCAAAGCCGCTCTGAGCCTACCCACAGTTGAGCCAGATCTCTGAGGTTGTGTTTGTATTTACGCGTTACCAAGTATTCCTTCCCGCCTTTTACACGCAGCCTGTACTCTCCCGTCGGTAAAGGTTGGATCTCCTCCACGGCCGAAATATTCACGACGACCGAGCGGTGGATGCGAATAAAACCGTAGGGTTTGAGCTTCTCCGCCATGGACGAGAGGGACTCGTGCACTAAATAGGGATTAGGTCGGTGTTGCAACGAAACGTAATTACCTTCGGCTTGCACTGCCAAGATGTCGGCTAAATCCAAGAGTAGGATGCTACCCTTTGCCTTGAACGCGATTCGTGGCGCCTGTCGTTTTGCTATAACCTCCAACTGCCGCAAGACTCGCATGAGGTTTGCAGCATCAACTCGGATTACCGGAAGCAATGATGTATCTGCAGCTTCGCAGAACTCGTCCGCTGTCGATTCAAGAGTGTAATCCCGTCTACTCTTGGTGGAGCAAATCGTAGCTCCCCGCAGTGGGCTAGCCGAAACGTCCGCATTAGCGTGAGCAGCTTGTTGAACAAACATCTCACGTGCAATGGCCTTCTGATCCTGAATTTCGCGGGCGCTCATGATGGAACCCCTTGCTCTCTCGTTTCGACTTCCTGCTACCCGAAGTGAGAATGACGAGTGCACTGCTTCTAGATGAAATGGTCCTACATAACCGGAGCAGCGGATCCGTCTGACCACCTGCCCACGGGAACGACAAACACGTCGATTGGTTGAGCGCCTTTGAATTGTGGATTCAGCATCACCGGTGATTTCGGCAGATCGGCACCCCACGCCTTACCTTCCAGGCCCGTAGGTTACTTCTGCCCAGTGCTCACTGCTGACGGAAAGCTGGACTGCGCGCCGAAATAACACTCAATGGATTGCAACTTTCCGTTCTCGATTCGGAGATACTCCACGTTCCGGAACGATTTACCGTCCTTGGTGTGGCAAAGATACTTCACAAAAGCATCCCCCGCGCCAGTGGTGATTCGCTCCAGGTCAAAATGTCCAATGAAATCGATCTGTGTTTCCCAGCATCGCGCTTTGAAAGTGCTCTTGCTGATGTGGTCGTCGCCGGCCGCGCTGGTAAAGGTGAAGTTATCGGCGAGCAGGCTATCCACTGGGCCCCAGTCTTTCTTCTCCCAGGCCGCGTACCACTTCTGGGCCACCTCCTCGTTCGTTAAGTTCTGCCCTCCCAATGCGCTGGCATTTGCAGGTCTCGGCAGGCTCACGGCACCAACCAGGGCGCAGGCTCCCGTTGCGAGCAGATTCCTGCGCGACACTGCGATCCTTGTCATTGTTCGTTCTCCTTTTCATGATGAAGTTTGAAACGCTTCGCCCGATGGCGATGCTGACCGCTGGAGCAGACAAACCGCTTGCGGTTGCCCGACGGGCGCAAGGACCGCAGCCAGTCCACGATGTTTCTGATCCCCGCTTTCATTACTTTCGGATCCTGAGCATTCTTTGCCAGCGAACCATAGCCTTCGACCATCGCGATCAGTAAGCCAGCGGCGTCGGCGGGGTCCACGTCGCGGCGAACGCTTCCGTGGATCTGGCCCTCTCGCAAAGTGGAGGCAACGGCCTCGCGCCAGGCATCGAAGATTATCGCCAGCCGTTTCCGGAATCCCACGTCAAGAGGAGACATTTCCTGCGCCAGATTGTTCAGCTGGCAGCCACCCCGCACATCCTCGGGCCGAACGGGTATACGTTGAACAGCGCCGATCAAAGCGTCGATAGGGTCCTTGACGCTCTGTAGAGGCCGCACCCATTTGCCGTGGACGTCGGGGGCGATGACCTCTTCGACGACGGCGTATCCCAAGGCTTCCTTGCTTTTGAAGTGGTAGTACAGCGCTCCCTTGGTGACGCCAGCCGAGGCCAGAATTGTGTCCAGGCCGGCACTCTGGAAACCCGATCTGTAGATCTCGCGGGATGCCGCCTGCAGCAAGCGCTCCCGCGTGCGCTCAGGATCGCGCAGCCTGGCCGCTCTACGTTTCGGATTCTTGCGTGCCGCCAACATACCAACCAGTATGTATGGCAACGATCAGAGCGTCAAGAGTGATTTAACAACCGCGCTCAACAATATGAAAATCCATCGAATTTCGTAACCTCTCGCCAGTGTGTGTATGAAAAGTTGGAGAAACAGTCGCTCTAGCCGTTTTGGGGTCGTCCCAGGAGGTTGTTAGTCCGCCACTCGTTTTCGAACTCTGAAGTGTTGGGCCTGTTGTCTCACGTAATCGTTGTGAACGTGGAACACCACATGCTCCTCAGTTCTCACTCAGCAGGAATTTGTGAAGTTGTGAGCCAATTCTGCTCTGAATTGCACATTAACTGTTAGAGCGCCGAGTGGTACCTGACGTAAATCGCCAGTCATCTCGGCACCGACGACTTTACTCGGACGAAAAGGAGAAGATATGAGCGCAGCTAAGACGGTTGCGGAATTTCTGGATACTGTGGGTTACGACGATTGTTCTGGCTTGCTTCAGCAATGCAGTCGCTCAAGCGAGCTACAAAGTTACCGATTTGGGCACTAACAACAGCAAAGACAACTTTAGCATGGCCATGGGCCTCAATAATCACGGCTGGGCGGAGAACATGGATGGGTTCGTGAACCCTCCCGAGAATAATCTGTTTACGACAGTTGCAAGGGGCCGCGCGGTGATAAACATCGACGGACTCAACATCGACCTGGGCACGCTTGGAAAACCCGACGGCAACAGTTGGATCAACTGGGGCGGGATCAACGACCGCGGGGAAGCCGTCGGTATGTCCGAAACGGCTGTTCCAGATCCGGACGGCGAAGACGTTTGCGGCTTCGGCACAAACCTTACGTGCGTTCCGTTTCTTTGGCGAAACGGCCACATGAGCGCTCTCCCGACGGTGGGCGGGAATAACGGGCAGGCCAGCGCCATCAATAACCGCGGAGAAGTCGCAGGATATGCGGAAACGTCTGTCGTTGACTCTGGGTGCCCCCCTTATAAGACTACATTGGCGGTATTGTGGGAAAAAGGCAAAGCCCAGCCTCTTCCTACGGTGGGTAGCGATCCAGACGGGATCGCGTTCGGCATCAACAATCGAGGCCAAGCCGTAGGCTACTCGGGAAGCTGCATCGCAGCGACGTCACGCCGTAATGTGGAAAAACAACACTGCCGTCGTGCTTCAGGACCTCGGAGTTACACGTTCCAATATCGCCTTCGCCATTAACAACCGGGGCCAAATCGCTGGGAAAGTCCGCAGCGCTGATGGCACAACCTACGTAGCCGCTCTTTGGCAGCCGGACGGCACACTCACAAACCTCGGCATTCTGCCGGGAGATTTTGCCGCCTTCGCCACCGGCATCAACAACCGGGGCCAAGTGGTGGGAAACAACTTTGACTCCAGCTTCAACTGGTCCCACGGCTTCATTTGGCAGAACGGTGTGATGACCGACCTTAACACGCTAATTCCCGCGGATTCCAACCTCTTCGTAATCTCGGCTAGCAATATCAATGAGCGCGGACAAATCTCGGGTATGGCAACGGTGCTCTACCGGGCCCCATACGGGCGACATCCACGCCTATCTTGCAACCCCTGTGGACGAAGACCTAGGCAAGTCGGTTGCAGATGTCGTACGTACGCATCCGAAAATCACTTTGCCCGCGAATGCTGGTAAACAGCTTTCGCACGAGATCCGGACACTGCCGACTCGAACAATAAAGGGCATTTTCGAAGCTTCCGCACCATGCATTTCAGCCATATGCTGCGCGAAGGCGCAAGGCCGGAGATTGTGCGGGACAACATGGGTCACGCGAATATCGACGTGACCCAGAATGTTTACGGCAAGAGCTGGTGGGAAGAGCGAGTGGATGCGGTCACCCAAGCTGTCGAAGCCGTAACCAATGCCGCTCAAAATGCCGAGAAAGAAGAGAGAATCGAGTTGCCGCCCGGCCATGGCCCACCAACATGACTCAGCGGCTGTGAAACGGGGCGCTCGTAACAGGAGCGCCCCGTTTCCTTCTCTAATCGATTGCGGACGTCAGTCGCTAATGCCAGTTCTCGATCATCATCAGGTTGCTGGACTGTTCATCGAGCTGCGGGAAAAACAGCCACCTGCCGTCGCTGGACACGGGCATGCCGCCGATCCAGCCCGGCACAGGTCTTTCCAACTCGTAACTCCCCAGAAGTCTCATTCTGGTCCATTACGTTGTTGGCGAGATCTTTCTGTGGCACATGTCCCACAAGCCGGTTTCTGGACAATGTGACAAGCGAATGCTGCTCGGAGCATTATGTCCCGTTCAATTAGGGTACGACATGGGCACTCGCTATCGTAGGTAAGTCTGAAACCTGCGATGGTATGTCGGCAGCTACCGCGACATCGAAGAATTCGTCAAGTCGATTCCGTTCACCGAGACGCGCGAGTATGTGCAGGCGATTGTGCGCAACGCCGTAGGCACACCAGCCCGCCTTACTCGTACCGTAATGTCACCATAGGATCGACTTGCGTGGCGCGCCGTGCTGGCAGGATACAAGCTGACACACCTGCCCCGAAGACCGCGATGACCACGACTGCAAGAGTGAGCGGATCCGTTGCTGAAACACCGCGAAACTGGTTGTTAAGGAGCTTTGTCACTCCCAAGCTTGCCACGAAGCCAATAGCGATGCCAGCGAGGATCAGTGTCAGGCCTCGCTGTAACATCAAGTGCAATATGGCTAAGCGCGGCGCGCCCAACGCGAGCCGGATTCCGATGTCATGGGTCTTCAAGGATGCTATGTAGCTCATCACGCTGAACAGACCTATGATGGCAAGCGCGAACCCGAGCGCAGCACATGCGCCGAAAGACATGGCGGCGAATTCCTGCTTCCCGTATACCAACCCTTGCATCATCTGCTCGAGCGAGAAGCCCGCCGCACCGGCGACGTTGGGCTGAACCAGGACCACGTCCTTATCCAGCGACCATAGAATCTGCCGGACACTATTGGCGAGAGTTGCGGGCGGGACTCGGGTCTGCATGGCGATGGCTCGATCACCGAATCCCGAAACTGAGTAAGGCAGGAATGCCTCGGGCTGACTCTTATCGGGGGCGAGCGGAACCATGGTGCCTCCTTCGAAGTCGAAGCTGCGGGAATCGGCGACCACCCCCACGATTTCGAAATAGGCATCACGTGGGCTCTCAGGAATCTTATCGAGCACATTGAACTTGATCTGTCGGCCGATAGGATTCTCGCCGGCGAAGTATTTTCTCACCAGCGCTTCATTCACGACAGCGACCTTGCGAGCGGAGGAAATATCATCCGTGGTCAGCAACCTGCCTTGTAGCAAACGCTGGCCCAGCGTCTGGAAGTAACCCTCGCTGCACAACTCGAGGTTGGTCGTCCATTCTTCGCGATGTGATTTGCCAGGAATGGTGACATCGCCGCGCGGAGCAAGGAGAAGAGGCAGTCCGATCAGTTCGGTGGCGCTGGTAACTCCCGGCATGGAGTTAAGCTGCGAAAGCAAGCGGTCGAAGAACGCTTTCTTCTCTTCTGCCCTGGTGTATCGACCGCGGGGAAAGTGGATTTCAGCCGTGAAAATTCTTTTCGGCTCGACTCCCAGATCGATTTGGACGAGCGCGAAGAAGCTTCGCACAACCAGCCCAGCGCAGGTCAGCAGGAGTAACGACAACGCTACCTGGCCAACGACTAAGCCTGAGCGAAAGCGGCTGTGCTGAAAGGTGGCATTGAGGTTCACGCCAGCGCTGGCTAGTTTTCTCTGCAGATCGCCGCGCACAACATGAAACGCAGGCGCCATGCCGCACAGCAGGGCGGATATCAATGAAACTCCAGCCACGAAAGCGAGCACCGGGCGGTTCAACGAAATGTCCGCTTCCCCGGGCACGTGCGCCAGGCTTGCCAGGCTGGTAAGCGTGAAGCCCTTCAATCCCAGGTAAGCAAAGAGGCAGCCGATTCCGCATCCAGCCACAGCCAATACCAGGCTTTCCGCCAGCAACTGCCGGGTCAGCCGCATCCGGCTGGCTCCGAGAGCGGCGCGCAGGGCGATCTCTTTGGTGCGCGCGGTCGCCTGGGCGAGCAGAAGGCCGGCCACATTGCTGCAGGAGATGAACAACAATAATCCGACGGCGGCAAAAAGGAGGAGCAGTGTGCGTTTGTATCCGCCGAGGACTACGTCGTTAAGGCCGTTCATGATGACGCGGAAGTTCTTGGGATAATCGTCGGGATGAACATGTGCGAGCTGGCGGGCAATGACGCCAACGTCGACGGCAGCGCTGTCGAAGCTCACACCGCGCTTAATGATTCCGGTGGCCCAGAAGTACACCGGGTCGTCGACGTCCCAGTCGAACTTATCGCGAGTTGGCTCAGGCCGGGTCCACGAAATTGGCATGTACACGTCGGAGCCGACCGCCTGGAAGCGCGTCGGCATCACCCCGATGATGGTTCGGGCCTTACCGTTGAGCATCAGAGTTTTGCCGATGATGCCTTTGTCGGCGTGAAATTCGCGCTTCCAGAAGTAGTAGTTCAGCAGCACTACCGGTGGCGCTCCCGACTGCACGTCCTGCTCGCCAAAGCCGCGGCCCAGCAACGGCGGCACGCCCCAGAATTCCATAGCGTTGGTTGTCGCGCCGACACCGTTCAGGATTTCGCTGGTGTTTCCGTGCGTATAAACCAGCGAGGAAAAAAGCCCGTAAGCCAGGATGTCTTCGAAGGAATGGTTGCCGTTGCGGAAGGCGGCCACTTCATCCAGGTGATACATCCCACGGCCGCCTCGGTCTCCGCGTTTCGAGGTCCTGAATGCTGATGGCAGTGAGCCGGTCGGCACTGCGGTAGGGGAACGGGTACAGCACGCCGTTGTAAACAACGCTGAAGACAACAGTGGAAGCTCCGATGCCCAAGGCGAGAGTAAGAATGGCTACCGAAGCAAATCCTGGGCGATTTCTTAGTTGCCGAAGAGCGAAACGAATGTCCCGAAGGGCCCCATGCATACCCGCGCCTCCGCACCGACTACGTGTGACGCCCGGAATGATGCCCCTTCGCTCGGCCAGAGGCCTAATTGGGACAAACGTACCCCCAGTTGCGGAGGAATGCAAATCGTCCCGCCTCTGATTTGGCGCGTTTCGGACCGGCTGGAAAGCGGACTGGAGCGGGCAGTTTGAATCTCGATCCCGCCGAGGAACATCGTCTCGTTAAAGGGGGAACCCAATCGCCATCTTGGAGGGAAGATACCGTTCGGACGGCAGGTCGGGGGAAACGGGGAACTTGTGACGATTCAAGCACAGCAGGACGCAATCCGTCGCATGATCTTCCTGCGTAAAGCCGAAGAACCTTGCGCAGCATTGTATTCGGATGAGTGATCACAGCATGAAACGCACGTATTTTCCCGGTATTCACTGACATTGTCGTCGTCACGGATCCGGCAGAGATCCGGAAAATTTCAAACGATTCAAGGTTCGACCGGGACTTCATAGGACATGGCCAGCTCGCAAGCGAGCCATACCGCTGTGGGTCAGTACCGACAACGAGCACGTCATAATTCAGTAGCTTCTCCCGACACTGCTCTTCGGGTGTGGACGAGGTTTCTGCCTGTCTGACCTCATGTGCATTTGGCGACTATCAACGTGATGTCGTCGCCCTGTTCATGAGGGCTGAATCTTCGAGCCTGATCTGTAACTGTTTCCAGCATCCCCGGCAGGGATAGCTCACGATGTTGCCGGGCGGCTTCCAGCAGACGTTCTTCGCCAAACTCCTCTCCCTCAGCGTTCTGAGCTTCCGTAACACCGTCGGTGTAAAGCAGGATGGCGTCGCCGGGAGCCAGTTCGCGTTCTACCATGGCGCAATCCCATTTGTCGAACAAGCCCACCACCGTGCAGGTTGCGCCGAGCCGTTCCACAGTGTCGTCGCCGCGCAAAAGCAAGGCAGGCGGATGGCCGCAGTTCGAGTAGCGCAGCTTGCGCGTGCGATCATCGTATTCGGCGAAGAAGAGAGTAGCGTAATCCCCGTCGGCCGTGTTTTCGTAAAGCAACTGGTTCACCGAGCGAAGAAATCGTTCGGGCTGTTCCCCAGCCGTCGCGCACTGGCTGCGCAGAGCGGCTTGGAGATTGGCCATGAGCAGAGCGGCTCCGATGCCTTTGCCAGCTATGTCCGCTAATACCAGGCCGAGCCTGCCGCTGCCGAGATCAAGAAAGTCGTAATAGTCTCCACCGACCGTCCGAGCGGGATGGCAAATGCCGGCATAGACCAGCGTTTGAGTCAGCGGCTGGCGTTGCGGAAACAGACGGGTCTGCACTTGCTTGGCGATGGCCATCTCGCGCGCAGCCTGACGCTCCGCCTCCAACTTGGCGGCCTGGGTGCGGCGCTCTGCTTCCAGCGCGCGCGTCGCCTCATCGATCTCAATGAGGGAGAAACTGTTTCCGTCCACATCTTCAAAAACGGCGTACCTCGCTTGCCCGCTTCCCCAGGGAGGCTCCATTGGTGGGAGGGGGAAACGGACTCCGCGTCTCGACCATTCTTCGAACAAGCTACGCACGTCTTCGGTAAGAAAGCCAACTCCGGTGTTTTGGCCGATGCGCTGCTGCTCTGCAGATCGTTCGGGCGGAACACAGAGGGCGATGCCGGCGAAGCCCGCGCCTGCCGTTCCAGAGAGCCAGCCAGCAGCGGGCGGAGCGACAATGATCCACCGCCCCCCCTCGGGAGTTGGCGCGTCCACAATCGCCTCGAAAGCCAGCTTTTCCACGAAGAACCGCCGACTGCGCTCCTGATCCCGGACCCAGAGCGTCACGAATTCTAACCGGAGAAAAGGCTGCAAGAGTGCTGCTCTGAGTGCCGCTGCGATGGGAGCAAGCACTCCTTCGGGATGCGCTGAGTGTTCCATCGCGACTGATTATTCCACAACGTCCGAATCGCAGTCGTGATGGCTGATGCGCTTGCCAGGGACCAGCCAAAAAACGGGTACCGACGATAGGGCGCCTCGGAGAGTGCGGGCGGCCCTGCCTGTTCAGTTGGTGCGTCGTCCGTTCCGCCACTTGGTAGCATATGGCAGCACGAACAACTACAGACCACTCAAAAATTGCAAGGCGAGCGGGAACACCACCTGGAGGCCCACCCTGGCGGTGTACTTCTCCTGTGCCACGGCGACGATATTGACGATGACGGCCACCATAAAGGCCTTCGACAGCCAGCGGTGGGTCTGCCGAATCCATTTGTTCGAGTTCAATGGAACCTCCTCTGAAGACGACGGAGTGATCCACCTCATTCACGACCCTTGAGCCACCTTCGGCGGCCAGTTGGGCGGTTCAATACCGAACTGCTTGGCGTACTCGGCGTGCAATCGCTGCCAGCCGAACTTCATGGCCTCGGGGCCGACGATGCGGCCGAGGGGGATTCCGCTGAGATGGTGATCCAGAACATCGAAACAAATGTGCCATCCAGCAGCACCCATTGCGATGAAGCGGCGATCGATGTTGTGCCACAGCGTCAGGCGCGTGCCGCCACCCAAGGCTTCGAGTTCCCACCGCATATCGAAGTCACCCCACTTGTACTCAAGCACCTCGGGAGCGTCGGCCCGCGTCACTGTTGTTTCGGAAACCTGCGGCTTGGGCGCTGCCACCGTGGTGAGCTTCACCGTGTTTCCAACCGTACCCAAGCTGCCGTCGGCTTCAAAGGGAGCCCACTCGCGCAGATGCGCGGGGTCGGTAATCGCCTGCCAGACTTTTTCCGGCGGGTGGCGCAGTTCTCGGACCAGAATGAGCGTCCACTTCTCTCCGTCTTTTTGTATCCGCGCCCCGCTGGCCGGACCCGGTGTGTACTGCTCGGGATAAGTCATCTTCTTCTCCCTGCCTTAATGGGCTGCTGAAAGACTGGCTTCCGCACAGCTTTGGATCAGGGCACGACTTTAGAGCTTGCGGAAAAACTCGTCTCGGCCAGTGTTTTGAAGGGGCACGGCTTTAGCCGCTGCTTTTCAAGTCCTATATTTTCGACCACCCGAGCGGACTTTAGTCCGCGAGGGATCTGCCTTTCAGACTTTTTCCGAAGCAGCCCTTACCAGCGCTTCAGCTGGGTGAGCTGAATCAGGTTACCGCAGGTGTCGTTCAGCATTGCAATGGTCGAGGCAGTCACGTCGGTGGGCGGCATCGTGAACTCCGCGCCACGGGCCTTGATCCGCTCGTAGTCGCCCTTAACGTCGTCGGTGTAAAACATGGCTGCGGGCTGGCCTTGCTGAAAAATCGCCTGCTGATACGCTTTGGCTGCGGGGTTGTTGTTCAGCGCCAGTTGCAGCTGAGTGCCGTCGGGCTCCTCGGGCGAGGCCACGGTCAGCCAGCGAAATGGGCCCTGACTGAAATCGGCTTTCTTCATGAAGCCCAGTACTTCGGTATAGAAGCGCAGAGCCTTGTCCTGGTCGTCGACATATACGCTTGTTAATTTGATTTTCATTTCGTTTCTCCTTTGTCACGTTCGCGGTTTGGGCCGCGTCGTCTTCCCCTTGTCTTCCGTTTCGTTGGTGTTGATTCATCCATGCGGTCGAGGTGACGTTCGAGAGCATCCAGGTGAGGGGCCCAGAACCGGCGGAACTGGGCCAGCCAGTCATCCATCTCCTGAAGTGGTTCAGGTTTCAGCCGGTAGAGACGGCGCTGTGCATCCACCGTGGATTCCACGAAGCCGGCCTCGCGCAGCACGCGCAGGTGCTTTGACACGGTCGGTTGCGACATACGAAGCCGACGCTCGATCTCTCCCACCGACTGTTGCGACGAGACCAGGAGGCTCAGTATCGCGCGGCGATTCGGCTCCGCAATAATTTCGAAGACAGATTCCATGCCTTTAATATACTTTATTGAGTATATACGTGTAAAGACATATATACGAAAGAACAGGAAACCCAGATAACGGTTTCAGTCGGCGTGTGCGGGGATCCACGGTCTAATGCGTTTTTGGCGCATGCGATTCAGAGCGTTGCGCGCTGCGGTCGACCACTTGGCCCGCTTGCGATTCATGGTCCTCATGGTTCTGTACGGTGCTGATGGGGCCATGTCCGGCCCTTGCCGTTTCACAGGAGAGTTTTAGCCAGTGCCCAGATCGTCGGAATGCCCGGCCTTCAGGCGGGACCACTGTGCGATGGGGCGTCCGCCCGGCCAGACTGATACGGGAGTCCAAGCAGGCGGGCCCGTCTCAGTTCGCGTGATGGAGCACCGTTGTAGCCAGCCGGTAGGCGAGTCCTCCCACCGTTCCTGGCGTCCGTACACAGTGAGGTCCATTAGCGCGTAGCTGTAATCCATTGCCTCCGCACCGCGGCGTTTCGTCCAGTAGGTTTCGAAGACGCGATCACCGTTTCGGAGATAGCACACCAAGTGGAACAAGCCGACCTGGCGGCCCACGAGGAGCGCGTCGAGGGAGGGGAGCGCCGAGTACCACGTCACTTGCCAGCCCATGAAGTCCCGGTAGCGGATGCTTTCGTCATACGGACCCTGGCAGAATACCGCGTAAGTAATGTCCCGAGAATGAAGGTAGGACAGCTCCCCGACCTGGGAGGTAACCCACGTACAGCCTTCGCACTGCTCGGGTGCAGGATGGCCGGTGTGCCACATGAAGTAGTAGGCGAGGAGCATCCGGCGTCCCTCGAACGCTTCGAGCAGCGTAAGCGGCCCTCGTGGCCCGATTAGCTGGAGTTTGCCATCTACCTCCACCATAGGAAGCCGGCGGCGGGCGGCCGCAATGGCGTCGCCTTCTCTCGTGTGCGCCTTCTCCCGAACCCGCAATGCGTTCAGCTCGGCCTCGAATTCGCCTCGATCAACGATGTTAGGGACGGCAAGTTCATCCTTCATAAAGTATGGCATCGTTCTCTCCGTTTAGGGACCCGGGCGATGTGCCATGGGTCCCCGCGCGTGCTCAATAGGCAAGCTTCGGCATGAACTGCTCACGGTCCTCGGGAGTCATGTCGAGAAATCCCCTGAGCGACTATTGCACTCGTTTGAGGTCCTGCACCCAATTGGTTTCCCACGTTTTACCCCCATCGGGCGAGTATGCCTGCTCCCAGTGACATGAGGTGGGGGTTATCTGGGACCATATGAAGCGTATCCGGATTGGTTTCCCGTTCTCGGTATCATCGGCGTAGAAGGTACCTACGCCATCGTGGAAGCTCCCTCTGACGGGCGGATCCAGCGAAGCCAGCGGCGTCCTACTGTCCATCCACCAGATCGACCACTGCCCCGACTTGGCGTCGAACGATCGTGGAGCCACGCCGCGATAAGTGCCGCCCGGAACCTCGAACACATCGTCGTCTACGTTCGCGTAGCCACCCATCAGGGGCTGGCTGAACAAGGTCCCTTGAAACTCGATCCATTCGTGACTGTTGGCGAGGCGCTCCTTCAGCTTTTGATGATGAACTCGCCAGTGCCCCACTAAAAAATCGAAGTCATGGAGTCCGGGTACCGCACGTTCTGCATGACTAATCTCTTCTCCCGAACCCGGAGAGGACTGCGCGACAGAGAGCCGCGACGCGACCAGGGCCAAACTCAGCGATACCATAACAGCCATGCGTCGAGGTATTTCCACTTTTTGACTCCTTTTCGTCCCAAAATAGCGATGCTCCGCGCATCCTTTGGAAGCATACGCCGAGTTTCTGTGTGAACGAGTCGGCTCCTCGAACGATGGGATTCTAGCCGTTCGTGGCGTCCACAAGCGGGATTTCCTATTCGTCTATTTCCGCCTCATCGCCGGTCAGATTGACTTCGACGGCCCGGTTTACGAGGTCGCGATCACCGATGTAGTCGAATACGGTGACGCGGGTCGCAGGGGGAAGGGCAGATTGAATAGCACCCTTTGTCGTTGTTTAATCCTGACTGAGGCTTTTGCATACTACTGCTGAGAGCAAAAATCAGAGACGACAGCATGAACGGCTTCAGGCAAAATCTGCGCTTTGCCGTTCGCCAACTGCGGAAAGCGCCGGGATTCGCCGTCACGGTCATGCTGATTCTGGCTCTGGGCATCGGGGCGACAACTGCGATTTTCTCGCTGGTAGAAGGCGTCCTGCTGAGTCCGCTTCCATTCAGCAATCCCGACCGCTTGGCTCTGTTGGGTGATCATCTGGGTGGCCCGAACCTTCCTGCTACGGCCCGCGAGATCGGCACGTACACGAACGCGACTGGCGCTTTCTCGTCAATGGGTGGCTACATCACCACCAACTATGAGCTTTCCAGCGGCGCGACTCCGGAGGAAGTCGACGCCGCGCGGCTCACCGCAAGCGTTTTCCAGACCCTCGGCGTTCAGCCTGTGCTGGGCCGCGTTTTCACGCAACAGGACGAGAACGCCCACGAGCCGCTGGCGGTCATCAGCTACGCCATGTGGCTCAACCGCTACCACCGTGATCCTCACGTGCTCGGCAATTCCATCGATCTAGACCGCAAAAACCTACACGATCATCGGCGTGATGCCGCGCAGCTTTGAATTTCCTTTACATTCGGATAACGCAACCGCAGAGTTGATAGAGTTCAGGTGAGATAGCGGAGAACCCCGGTCATTCAAGAAGAGCTTCAGGTGCTCCAGGGACATCTCTGCATGCTGGTACGTGACTGGAATCGGAGTACACGATCAATTGAGCGTTCGGCAGGTGCTCGGCGAGGATGAGAGCGTTGATCGGCGCAACGACAACGTCTATAGTCCTCCGTTTCGGGATCTTTCCATCGTTACGCCGTCACGGCCACATCATTAGCCCCAAACTGGAACAGGATCTTGCCGCTGCGATTCGATTTCAAGGATTGCTTGAACGCTTCCTTGAACTGGTCGAGCGGGTACACATGTTCCACAGCGGCGGAGAGCGATCCATCAGCTACGAGGTCTCCCAGCTTCTGGTAAATCTCCTCGATCTCTGTGCGGGGCGCGTTGCGTATCCAATTGATGAGCCAGAATCCGTGGAGGCTAAGACCACGGTAGATGAACTCTGCGGGCGGCATGGCCGGGAACTGCCCACTTTGGATGGCGTAGACGACAATCGCGCCGCCAGGCTTGAGCGACTTGGCCAAGTCTCTAACAAGAGTTCCGCCCAGCGAATCGAGCACGAGGCTGAGTTTTTTCCCGTCGAGAGCTCCCTCAATATCCTTGAGTAAGTTGTCGCCTTGGAGGACCACGCGGTCACCTCCCCACTGCCGCACCTGTTCGGCGGCTTCTTCCCGGCGAACGACATTCAGCGTCTTGACTCCTGCGAGCTTCGCGAGCGCAATAATATACTCTCCCATGGCCGAGTTGGCTGCGGTCTGACCGATCCAGTCGCCGGGCATCAGGGAAACGTATCGGTTCAACAAGAGGTAGGCCGTAGCAGGATTAATCCCTATCATCGACAGTTGCAGGGGATCTGCTTCGTCGCTTACTGGCACGATGTTTCGCACTGCAGCGACAACTTCATCCGCCCATGTGCCCTGCTCGTAGGTAGGAAGAATCAGGACTCGCTTGCCCCGCAGGGCAACATCAACCTTCGATCCAGTCTTGACGACTCGGCCGACGCCTTCCGCGCCTGCCGGGGATGGGAAGGCCGGCCGGACGCCGTAGTTGCCACGGACGAACAGAAAGTCCGATGGATTGAGCGGGGCTGCTTCCATCGAGACGAGCACATCCTCCTCGCCGACGGCGGGTTCGGAAACCGTGTTGAGTTCGATGACATCTGAAGGTTCGCCGTGAGCTATGAATTGCAACTGCCGCATAAGTAAACTCCTTTCGTTCGAAACAATTTACGGTTTGACCGCGCGCGCCGAAAGCCAGAGCGCTCCCCCTGGATTGACCCGATCCGGATAGAGCTCCAGCATCTTGTCGTACAGTCCTCGCGCGGTCGTCGTTGTCCCGGCTACGCGGTCGAAATCGCGGATGTACTGCCGGGTCTCTTCAATGATCCTGGGGCTATCGTCGTTCCCAGGTCGCTTGTGTCCGGCGATTACAGCGCGTGGGTTGAGTGACTCGATTTTGTCGAGCGCAGCGATCCACTCACCGCGGGTGTGTGCGTTCGACTCGGCGAGATAGAGGTGAACGTCGTTGTAGGCGACGTCGCCGGCAACCACCAGGCCAACCGACGGGGCATGGAGACAGGTCGTGTAGTCAGTGTCGGTATGGCCGACTTCCACGACCACCAAGTCGTGCCCTTCGAGATCGATCACATTTCGCTTGAGTTCTTCGGCGATCACGAGGCGATGCGGGATTTGCCCTGGAAACAGCGGGTTCCAGAAGCTCGCGAGGACGTCCGGCGAGGCCTGCCGGCGCATAAGTTTCACAACATCGGGCGTGGCCACCGCCTGGGCGTTGGGAAAACGATCCAAAAGCGCTCCGATGCCAAAAAAATGGTCGCCGTGGCCGTGGGTGACATAAATCGTTGTCAGGTTCTTGCCGCTCGCCGCGACCCACTCTACGAGGATATCCGCTTGCTCGGCGGTGATAAAGGTGTCGACGAGGACGGCGTCTCTCTTGCCAGAGATAAGTGTGGACGATATCGGCGACCACATCAGCTGTTTCGTGCCCGGAGCCAAGTCGCTGGTGAGGGCTGGGATGCCGGGTGCTACGAGCACGTCCCAGTCCAGCGCAATGTCTCGTCCTATTGCGACTTTAGTCATAAGTTGCCTCCATCAGTGTGACGATGACGCGACCGCCGCGGGACCCTACTCGTTATGGAGGTCCCGGACCTTGTCAGCCGGTCACGTTTTCTGGATTATTGCTATAATCCATTTACACGATTAGATTCGTAATCCTGATTTAGTTACAGTTTATTTTTGTGGAGGGACACATGGGGTATTCCAAAGCTCAAAAAGCGCGAACTCATCAGCGCATCGTTGCCATCGCCTCCAAGAGATTCCGCGAAAAGGGCCTCGCGGGCTTCGGAATTGCAGAGCTGATGAAGGAAGCTGGCCTGACGGTGGGCGGCTTCTACAAGCACTTCGATTCGCGTGACGACTTAGTGGGCGAAGCGGTCAACTCTGCATTCGGCGGGTGGAAGCATCGAGTCGACGCTGCCCAATCCGGCGGGCCGCCAGTGTCGTATGAAAAGCTGATTGACGACTATCTGAATGAAGCGCACCGCGATAATCCGGGCACGGGCTGTGCCTTCAGCGCGCTGGCGCCGGAGATCGCGCGCAGCGATAAGCGGACCCGTTCGCTTACCTCCGAACAGGTCCGGAACGACATTCAGTTGATTGCCGCTTTGACTCCAGCCAAAAACAAGCGTACGGCAAGATCGAGAGCGATTTTGACTTTCAGTGCGCTCGTCGGGGCAATGGCTCTGGCGCGCGCCGTATCGGATAAGGCGCTTTCCCGCGAGATCCTGAAAACTGTGGCGCAGCTCTTGAAGAATCCCACTTCGTAGAGTCGTTCCCCAGAAACTACAGCGCTAAAATGCGCTTCCGCAATAGTCCTCAGCCCCGCAGCTACCTGGCGAGCTGCATTACAGTCACATGTGCAAACGTTAGGACTCTATCAAACGCCTTTGTCTTCGCAGATCCGATGTTTCCCTCATAAACACTGGCCGACTTATCGCACTAATCTCGCCATGGTCGGAACGGACTTTCTTCCCGCTTAGCGACTATCCGGGAACATTCAGAACGATTCGTCCCGAGGGTGAACAGAACATGCTAAACCGGGGTTTTTTCCACACTATGCTACTGGTTCGTGAAGCCTACTCTGCGTATCGCCAGATTTCGAGAGTTTTGTCGTTAGCGCTGCCGAGCCAAAGCTGGCCTCGAACCATGCCCCCTGCAGTAATAGGGTCCTTGGCCATCAGGGGTGTAGATTTGCCACTCCTGGAATTCCACACGACCATTTTCCGTGGCCGCTTTCCTTCGACGTCCGTTAGGACGAGAATCGCGTCACTAGCATCTCCGAAGGGCACAATCAACCTGATATTGTCACCGAGAGGCGCTGGCGGTTGGGCCGGATCAGCAGTGGTTGCGTCGAGCACCGTTATTTCATCGTCAGCGCCCCCAAGCAAAACGTGCTTACCATCGGGCGTGAACGCCACGACAAACATCTCCAGCATTTGCTTGCGATACTCGTGCAACATCTGCCAGTTGGACGTATCGTAGAACCGGATCACGGTGTCCCCGTCAGCGGTCACCAGGAGTTTCCCATCCGGGCTAAAGGCGACTGCACTTGGGCCTGAAAATTCTGAGTGCAGTCCCGCGATCCGTTTGGGAGCATCTTCTAACGTCCACACTTGACCGGGTAGATCAGCGGCCACCACAACGATCCCGCTGGAATCAGGACAAAACTCCACTAGATCGATCCGCCGCGAATCAGCTTTCCAGCGTTTCCCCCGCCCAACCCCTGACGTCGGCACAACTTCCACGTCACCGTTCGGCAAGCCGACCGCGAACCAGCGGCCGTCGCGTGAATAGTTGTAGGTGCTCACGTGCTCGTCTGCAGCGAAGCTGCGCTGTGTCTTGCCTGAAGGAATATCTATCAGTTGCAATGTGTGATCGCGACAACTGACCGCGACCTGATCACCGCTGGGTGAAATCATCTGGCGTTTGGATATGCAGGGCAGAGCAACGGACGTGACTGGCTTCGGCGCCGCGGCGGACGCCGGGTGCACGCCACCAAGGAGGACAGCCAGCAAAATGAACAGACTCATGGTTGTTCGCATCAGTTTTTTTCGAGAACCAGGTCAAAGGTCACAACCGCCACGACCTGTTGGGGATCGCCTTTCAGAATGACCGGGCGCACCAGTTCGCGACTGGTGATCACTGGGTCCCGTGTGTAATTCTTCTCGGGGTCGCCTTCGAATATCGGATCACTGGCAAAGTAGAGCTGTGTGATCAGCGGCTTGTGCCCAGGCGCGGTGACGAGGTAGTGCACGTGCTGGCACACCCGGCCGGGATAATGTCCGGGTAGAACGCTGTCGATTCCGTAGCTGCCTTTCGCGTCCGGCTGCAGCGTCGCACGAAACCGGTAGCCGTTGTTATCGTAGTGGCCAGAGTTGTCGGTCTGCCAGACTTGCAGGTTCGCGTCGATAAGAATCTCGCCGGTCGTACTGTACACAATTCCGGCGAGCGAGAGGGGCATACCCGCATCGCCTTGCGCACGCAAGTTCGCAACCTGCGGGGCATCGCGCTTGTAAAACGGGCCCAGTTCGCAGAAGGGAGTGGGCTGTCGCTTCGCTTCGGCTGAGTCCCAGGCGTTGACTATGGCCGATAGTGAAGCGGAAGTCGCCAATGTGACAACCCCCATCGACACGCACTTCTCCAACAGGGCCCGGCGTGTGTAATTCATCTTGTCTCCCGTAGAGTGCGGAATATAGCACGGATTGCCGCCGGATGGTATGGCTGGATATCCGCCTGTTCCGGTTTGCCTCCTGATCCGCCCGGTGGAAATCCTTGTGGTGTGATGGTGCGAAATCCCCGGTGTTGTATTCGACCTCACCTTCTGCTCGTTTGCTGACAAGCACTATGTCTGCTACCTTTTTGAAGGAGTGGCTTGGCGAACTTACGCCATGCCTGACGGCCGGTCACCCTTGGTCGCGCTCGTCCTTTTTTGGGTTGCGGATTCTGCCGGACTTTGCCGAGCCCTCCGAGGTGACCGCATCGCTCAATTCGCCAACGCCAAGTACCTCAGCCTTGAAACCTTCCGCAAAAATGGCGCAGGCGTTCGCACACCGGTGTGGTTTGCGGCCGATCCTAACCCGCCAAACGGCGTCATGACGTTCTACGTTTACACGCTGCCTGACTCCGGGAAGGTCAAGCGGATCCGCAACAACCCCAAGCTACGGATTGCTCCCTGTAACATGCGCGGTGACGTACGAGGCGCATGGATCGATGCCCGTGCCCGTTTTTGCTCCCCTGACGAAGCGGCCAAAGGACAGTCGCTTCTCATCCAAAAGTACGGTCTGGTCAAGCGGATCGGCGATTTCTTCAGCGGACTGCGGGGCCGGACTCAGCTCGTTCTGGCAATCGAAATCGCCTAAACACATCCTGCAAATTGCGAAACTGGCCACCGGCGCGACGCTGGTGGCCAGTGCGTTTGTGCTCGTGGTTAGTCTATGTCTAGACCGACAGTTTCCGCCGCAACGCGCCAGCCAAGCCGGCGACACCTGTCCCCAACATGAGCAACGTTGAAGGCTCCGGTGTCACCGCAGTCGTAAACTGCTGGCCCAGAAGCTTGTCCGCCGCAGTCGTGGGATGCAGGTCATCCCAGAACAGATATTGGCCGGGATTCGCGCAAGGCGTCAGTCCGTTCAAGCACGCGTCCGTCACATCGGTGAACCCGAACGCCCTGGGATTCGCGACGACTTGGTGCATAAACCCAAAGGTATCGAAATACGTGACACCCTTCGGTAGATTGGCTTGAAGCGCCTGATCGAATGCGAAGCTGAACGCGGTCGCGTTCGCTTGCTGCACGCCGCCTAAGCCTATGTAGAGCGGCGTCAACCCCAAGTCCGGCATTCCCGGCACCAGGATGTGGGTCGCTCCTGCGCCTTGCAGCGCCGCCACGATCCCCAGTTCGTCGAACACCCCCTGCGCGACTGTTCCGTTGGTGAGGAAATCATCGGGACCTCCCCACACCACGAAGAACGAACTCGGAGCAAGCGGAGTGATCGCAGGCAGCGAGGCCGACAGCTCCAGTAACATGCCCGGCAATCCAGGCGTGCCCACCGTCGTCTGCGAGCCGCCGTCGCCGGAGTTGCCGAAGCCTGTCGTGGCACCTCCCCAGGCGAAGCTAGTCAGCGGCGAGTGTAGCGAGTTGGCCAGGTATTCCGCGGCCAGAGGCCCGTTGGAGAAGCGCCCCATGTAGTACGGGGGCGACAAGGGAATCGTGTGTCCGCTGACGGTGTATATGTTGCCCAAGTCCGACAGGCTGTCTCCATATACGAATACATTGGAGTAGGAAGTGGCTGCGGCCAGCGAGGTCATCGCCAGTATCAGGGCGGCGACAAGTGTGGCAAAGGGTGCGGCTCTGCGAACTTGCATCATCATCTCCTCAGGCAGGGTCACCATTCCCCCGCAACTCTTGCTGTCAGTTTTGCGGGCTCATTCGCACGAGGCGAAGACTGAGAATGTCGGCTGTAGTGGCTAGTTGTGATGTCGGTTACACTAGGGGCGGCAATCATTCTTCGACCTGATCGTTACTTCTTGCGTCGGCACCAACGCCGAGAAGTATAGCAGCGGAACCGGAACACCAAGTCACGCTGAACGCGCCGATTTGATATGCCGAAGTTTTGGGGCAGGCAGTGACCGGCAGGATTGGGAGGGATTTGTAGAGTTATGCCTTAAGCGGCGTGCCGGTGCCGAAGGGAGAATCTCTTCTTGTTTTTGACAAGACCAACCGGCATTAAAGTGACTGGCATGCGAGCCTCAGTGACAGGATTGCAGCCCACAGCTTTTATTGCGCCACTAAGCCGATCGAAGTAAACGTCCAGACCGTTTACCGAAACCACAGTGTACAACTCTAACTTTTTTACACTTACCTGTGCATTTAATGCTAGCGATTCGTAGTTCGACTCGCGAACAGGCGAGGGCCATCCCATTAGATTCAGGAGCTTACCGGCGTAGTACTTAAGCCAAAGTCGATTCACACAAGTAGTAGAAGCAATCTGGCTACCAATGATTGTTCGCGCTGTGCAGAACCCAATTCAGTTGCCTCTACTCATACCGCAACGCCTGCATGGGATCGACCGTGGATGCGCGGTACGCGGGTAATAGGGATGCCAGTGCCGCGACTGTCGCGAGGAGAACCACAACCCCGAGGAGTACCACCAGTCCGATGGAACTGCCTTGCGCCCACTGTGCCACCACCCGCTTCATTGCCAGGCTCAAAATAACACCCGCCACCACACCGGTACCGACACTGGACGAAGTCGAAAGGAACACCATGCGCAGCACGTCGATGCGCTGCGCTCCCAGCGCCATGCGTATACCGAACTCGTTTGTGCGCCGGGCCACAGTGTAGGAAACGACGCTATACAGCCCCACGGCAGCCAATGCCAGGGCCAGGGCCGCAAATGCGCCAAATAGCATCGCGACGAGGTGCTGCTGCGACCACTCCCTCTGGCTCGTGATCCATTCTTCCAGGCTGTGGACGTGACCCGATGCCTGCTGATCGGCATCCACGGAGTGAATCTGCTCACGCACTCCGTGCAAGATGGACAAAGGTGGCACGTCGGTGCGCACCAGGATCTGCGTCCACACCGGCATGAAGATCGTGTACGGAATGTAGATGCCGGGCTTCACCGGCTTACCCAATCCGTCATCGAGCACATCACCGACTACCCCAACAATCTCCAGCCAGTCATCGCTTTCCGGAATGGCCAGCGTCATCGGCGGATCGGCCTTCAGGTTCGGCATGCGAATCTGCTGACCCACCGCATCTCCGGCAGAGAAGTATTTCTTGGCCAGCGTTTCGTTAATCACGGCAACTCGCGCGGCTCGCTGCGTTTCTGAGTCGTTCCAGAGGCGGCCCTGCAGGAGTGGAATCTGCAACACGGGGAAATACTCGTGACTGATGAAGTTCACTCGGGCATGTTGGTCTTCGAGCGATGGTTTGCCCAGGAGTTCGAACTTGTTGTCGGCTCCATTGTCAGGCGGCGTAGCGTTGGTGGACAGACCGGCCATCTTTACTTCCGGCATGGCCGCGACCTTGTGCATCAGTTGCGTGAAGTATTGTGAGCGTGCTTCCCAGGTCGTGTAGGTGTTGTCATGGACCGGAATCCCCACCGACATTACGTTGTGCGGGTTGTACCCAAGATGGCTGTGGTTCAGCTTGATGAATCCGCTGATGGCCGCGCCCGCGCTGGCCAGCAGCAACAGCGTGAGTGCGATCTGCCCGGCGATGAGTACGTGGTTGAGGCGTTTTCCTCGTACTCCTCCCATCACCTTCTTCGTGCTCGCCTGCATGACTTGCGAAACTTCCGGACGGCTGAATTGCATCGCTGGCGACAGTCCGAAGAAGATGCCGGTGAAGATCGCAAGCGCGACGCTGAAGCAAAGCACCGGAAGGTTGATACGGATCGCCGCCTCGTGCGGAAATGAGAATTCCGGCAACATGGAAACGATAACGGACACCAATCGATATGCCAGAAGCACGCCGAACGCCGCTCCACTCAGCGACAGGACCAGGGACTCCGTCAGCAATTGCCTCATCAGGCGGGAGCGGCCGGCGCCCACCGCCGAGCGCACTGCAAACTCATGTTCACGTGCCGTGCCCCGCGCCAGAAGCAAGATCGACACGTTGCCACAGCCAATCAGCAACAGCAGCCCGACCGAGCCGAGCAACAGATAGAGCGTTGGGCCTAGCTCTTTCATGAAACGCTCGTTGAATCCTTTTACGTTCACCCGGAAGCTGTCAGCTGGGAAGTGCTTCGGCGTCTCCTTGGCGAACTGTTCGAACAGCGACTGAAACTCGGCATCGATGGCCGCGTGGCTCACGCCCGGTTTCAGCTTGACGCCAACGTAGTATCCTCGCGACGGATCGGCCGACACCTTCAGGGGCAGATACACATCGGCGTCACCCCAGCTAAACCGTGGCTGCACCACGCCGACGATGCTGTAATTCTTATGTACGAGCTGAATACTCTTGCCGATGACGTCTCGTTCACCGTTGTAATGCCGCTGCCAGAACTTGTAACCCAGCACCGCTACCGGCTGCGGGTCCTGCCCTCCGGGCGCATCGCTCGGCAGCAGGCCGCGGCCTAGCAGCGCCGGTACTCCCAGCTGATTGAAGGCGTTTCCCGTGAGATATGTCGCGCTCACGTCCTCGGGAAGTTCACCGCCGCTCGTGGTCAGGTTCCAATCGTCCTGGGCAAATGCGCTCTCGACCGACGACGATTTTCGTATCTGTTCGTATTGCGGGCCGGTAAAGGACATCCACCAGTCTTCTCCCCGCTTGGTCGTTGCTACCGGGTGGATCATGCGGTCCACCTCGACATACGGATACGGATCGAGCACCACCGCATATACGACGCTGAATACCGCGGTGGTGGCGCCAATCCCCAGCGTCAGCGAAAGCACCGCGACAATGCTGAAACCCGGGCTTTTCCTCAGCTGCCGAAAGCCATAGCGAAGATCCTGAAGCAAGGACTGCACGCGTCACCTCAACAGAAACCAGCTGCTGACCTGTTAGCGCTTGGACGGCCAAGCGCAGCAATGGTAAGTAAATTGGGACGGATAGAGTTGCAACGGTATGGATGGCTGAAGTTTCTATTCTGCCTGTTCGATTCCGGACGTGGTGTTCGATGGCGGACAGAAAATTCGCCCACGCCATCGCTCGATACCAAGCACGATCAGGACTTGGGCAATGTAATAGGTGATCCAGATCAGAGGACTGCCGGCCTGGAATTGCCCGTGAAAGTTGCAGATGGCGAGCAGCGCATCAGAGGTGACGAAGAACAACACGCCGATGGCGGCCAGCGGATTTCCGAGGTCAGCCAACATCGCGCTGATTGCCATAACAGCCAGCACTAGCGCGTACGCCGCAACAGGAATGAGCAGCGATCCGAGCGAGTGCCTTAGAACTCCCAACACCAGGCCGAGGACGATCGGGATGACTGCAATTCCAACGATGCGCAACGGGCCGGGCTTCCACCCATCCACTCCCTTGTACCTGCGGAACATCGCGATGTAAATCACATGGGCGGCGAGAAACGCACCGAGGCCAGGGAGGAAGAGCTTTTCGGCGTCGAGACTGCCAAGCCGCCGGACTCCCAGAAGCAAGTCTCCCACCGAGCACAGGGCCAGCGCTGTCCCCAATAATTTGTCCACGCGGAAACCCGCCAACGCCAGCAAGAGAATGCTACCAACCTTGAAACCTGCCATCCGGTCCGAAGGCCCGGGACCTGACGCGAGATAGATAAGTGAAAATGCGATTGACAGCGGAAATAGTGTACGAAATTGCTTCATGCTTTCTCAGTGTAGCCGCCTATGCGGCAATCACCGCGCCTTCAGGAAGGCCAATGCCGTCTGCGCGAATCGCGTCGCAGCTTCGAAGAAGACAGGCCCATGCCCGCCGTTGGGTACGATCCAGAGCGATGATTTTGGGATCGCACGGTACATCTCGACCGACATCTCCACGGGATAGAGGAAGTCGCGGTCTCCCTGCACCACCAAAGTGCGCGCGCGAATGGCTGATAGGTCCTCCGCGGCGAAGTTCATGTCGTCATAGCTGTCCTTGAGCGCGCAAGCCCATTCCCACAAAGCGCAAATCTGCTTGTCGCCCAAATGATGGCGCTTGCGCATCGCCTCCCACTCGGACGCCGGCTGGTTTTCCGGCGCTGGCACCGCAGCCATGATCTTGCGCGCCTGCTCAGGAAAATACATCGTCGCGCTGACCACTACCATTGCTTCGATACGATCGGGCTGCATGGTGGCCATGTGCAGCAGAATGTTGCCTCCCATGCTGACTCCAATCGCCTTGCAGCGCTCGACGCCCAAATGGTCGAGCAGCGCGAGCATGTCAAGCGCGCACTGGCGATGGGTGATAGTCTTCTCCGGATTCGTAGACCGTCCGTGACCCCGCGCATCAGGCGCAATAACCCGGTATTCGCCCACCAGGTGCTCGCGCCCGGCATAGACCCAATCACTATGACAACCGGTCCCGCCGTGCAGCAGCAGGAGTGGTTCGCCGGCGCCGTCCACTTCGTAAAAGAGTTCGGCACTATTCACATTTACAGTGGCTTCAATGTGTTGGTTGGCCATGCGGCTTTCCAAAAAGGCCAATGCGGTAACCGAGCGGCTAGTTTCCCGTCGGAACAATGCCGCTGGTCTCGACCATCAGCATTACTGTGCGTTGCGGCGCCCGCGGGCGATGCATCACCCCCCTCGGAATGACCACGCCCTGTCTCGGACCCAATTCCACTGTGCGGTCCGCAAGATCAATCAGCAGCCGCCCTTCGACAATGTAGAAGAATTCGTCCTCTGTATCGTGCTTGTGCCAGTGATACTCGCCCTCGACGACTCCGAGGCGGACGACGGAATCGTTCACCCCACAGAGCGTCTGGTTATACCACTTGTAGGTGCATGCGTCGGCAAGGGCCTTCTCGTCGATCACTTCCAGCGGCTGGCACAGTACATTCGACCGGGTTTCGTAAGGAAATTCCTTGACCTCACTCATCGCCAAAGCTCCATTTCTCTCGGTTCGCAGCAGACGATCCTAACCGATATCCGGCTTCGCGTGTGTCATAGCAATATAAAGATCGCCCAGCCATACAATATTCGCACCTCCTCATTCGTCTACTTCTATAGATGAAGGACGCGGCGAGCCGGGAGCGCATGAGCTTCGAACAGGACCGGCGGATCTCCGACGTGGTCACGCAGGAGCGGTCCCGGCTGCGCAACTTCATTCGCAGGCGTGTGCCTGATCCGCTCGACGCCGAAGACATCCTGCAGGAAGTCTTCTACGAGCTGGTCGAGGCGAACCGCCTGCTGATGCCGATCGAGCACGTGACCGGCTGGCTCTTCCGCGTGGCGCGCAACCGCATCACCGACCTCTTCCACAAGAAGAAGCCGGAGAGCCTAAGCGATGCAGCGGAGGGCAACGAAGAATCGCTGACGTTGGAAGACCTGCTGCCTTCGCCCTATGCGGGACCGGAGGCGCTTTACGCCCGCAGCGTGCTGCTCGACGAAATCGAGGACGCCCTCGACGAGCTACCCGACGAGCAGCGCGATGCGTTCGTCGGACACGAGATCGAGGGCCGCAGCTTCAAGGAGATGTCCGCCACAAGCGGCGTGAGCGTGAACACGCTGCTCTCGCGCAAACGTTATGCCGTGCTGCATCTGCGCGAGCGATTGCAGAGCATTTACGACGAGTTTACGAAAGCATGAGGGACCGAGCATGAAACGTAAGAATCTGATTTTCATTATTCCCGCTGCGATGATAGGGATCGCGCTGTTTATGGCCTTCGGAGGCTGGGTGGTGATGAGCCTGTGGAACTGGCTGGTGCCGGGACTCTTCGGCTGGCGCATGATCACCTTCTGGCAGGCAATGGGGATGCTGGTGCTGTGCCGCATCCTCTTCGGCGGAGTCAGTGGCCGCGGGTGGCACCGCCGCTACTCCGGCCGCCGCATGGGCGGGCGCTGGAGCACAATGACCCCCGAGGAGCGCGAAAAATTCCGACAGGGCATGCGCGAACGTTGCGGCTTCGGCCCGCCGGCAGCCGGAGGATACGAGGCCTGAGTATCTGTCCCACCCTTTCGCAAGAATGTCTAAGGCGGTCGAAGGGCTGGGAGCAGCCTAAGCACCTGAGTGCGGCAACGGGATGAATCAAATGCAACAAAGTTCCGGCGTCCCTCGTATCCTCCGGTGGATATCCAGTACCCGGCTGAATCGGGAGGCAACTTCATGCACCCCACCGTCAAAGCTGCACGGATTGCAGGAGCAATCTACCTTTCACTCGTACTCACCGGGCCCTTCAGCCTCATGTATGTCCCCGGCAAACTCATCGTCCGGGGTGACGCCACCGCGACCGCGGGCAACATCTTGGCGCAGGAGATGCTTTTCCGTTCCGGCATTGTCGCCAACCTGATCGGCACGGTCCTCTTTATCTGCCTGGGCATCGCTCTCTACCGTTTGCTCAGGGGCGTGAACCAGACGCAGGGCTGGCTGATGGTGGCTTTCGTCCTTGTGTCGTCCGCCATCTCGTTTATGAACGAAGTCAATAACCTCGCTGCCCTTGTTCTCTTCCGCGGCGGCGATTTCCTGACCGTACTCGACCAACCCCAGCGGGACGCCCTTGGGATGCTATTCGTTCGCCTGCACGGCCAGGGAATCGTGGTCAACGAAATCTTCTGGGGCATGTGGCTCTTGCCCTTCGGTATCCTGGTGTATCAGTCGCGCTTCCTTCCGCGCATTCTGGGCGCGTGGCTGAGCGTCAACTGCTTCGCGTGGGTGGCTTATAGCCTTACCGGCCTCCTGTGGCCGGAATACTCGCATACGGTCTATCGCATCCTCACTCCCATTTTCCTCGGAGAGATCGCAATCATGCTCTGGCTTCTGATCAAGGGTGCGAACGTGAAAGGGTTGCCGGCTCCTGCCTCGTGATCTGCGGATTGGCGCGAGCCTTCCTGAAATGGGTTGTTCCGGCTCCGGAGCTCTTGGTATGTTGGCTCTATGCCCACCGCTCAGACCGGGATCTTCGCCCTCGGAACCTCATCTCACGCTTACCTTGAATTCGATCTTCTGGAAGGGCAAAGTGGCCGCGACCTTGTGGCTGCTATCTCCTCATTTCGTGAGCCGCGCACGACGATTGGCGGAGTCAACCTGGTCGTAGGTTTCCGGCCCGAACTCTGGAGCCAGGTTGCGCCCAGCGATACGCCCGCAGGAATCATGGGTTTCAACCAGGACTTGGCCGGGATAGAAGGCCTTGTCATGCCGGCCACCCAACACGACGCGGTGCTGTGGATCTGCGGCAGCGCCTACGACGTAGTCTTCGACGTCTCGCACCGGGCGATTGCCGAATTGAAAGCACTTGCCTCCGTTGCGGAGGAGACCTCAAGCTGGCCCTATCGTCACGATCGCGACCTGACTGGATTCATCGATGGAAGCGAGAACCCCAGCTTGATCGATGCGCCCGAAATCGCTCTGATTCCGAACGGAAATCCCGGCGCCGGCGGAAGTATTCTTCTGCTGCAGAAGTGGGCGCATGACACCGCTCTGTGGGAGTCGCTCACCGATGCCAAGCAGGAACTGGTGATTGGCCGAAAGAAACTCGACAGCATCGAGCTCGAAGACAAGCCGGCGGACTCGCATGTCGCCAGTACCGATCAGGACACATTTGGCAAGATTTTCCGGCGGAATATGCCCTATGGGACCGTGACCAATCACGGCACCATGTTCGTAGGCTTCAGTGCGGACCAGCAGCGCCTGGCAACCATGCTGGAGAGTATGGCTGGCCTGAAGACGGGTGCGCGCGACGCGCTCACTCGCTACACCAAGCCGATCACCGGGGCCTACTACTTCGTTCCCGCATCGGAGTGCCTGCGCCAATCCACCGATGATGACGACGTGGTCCTGAAAACGGCAACTCCGTAAATCAGTGCTGCTCGCTGATGAGGAGACTGGTAATGACGACAATCGAAGCAAGCCTGTCCCGCAGATCATTCGCCGTCGATTTCGCGATTGCATCAATGCTTGCCCTCCTTTTCATCGTGCCATCCGGCGGCCGAAGGCCGCGACTATGTGCCAATAGCCGTAGACCTAAAGAACGAATCCGCCCTTGCGGCCGCCGGTGGTGACGATCGAGACGAGCTCGTCGGCCGAGACAGACAGGAACTCTCCGCCACCGATGTGGGACCGGGCTTCGCGCATGACGGTTTCGCGGGGCAGTTCGTAGAACTTCGGATGAGATCGGCTTGCCCGAGAGGAGAGGATTTTGATTTTGACGACATGAGGAGGCGTTCAACCTTGGTTTTCGCAGTCTGGCGGAGGGCGGCCACCTGGAGCCTGCAGAGCCTGCCCTAAGCGAAGCCGAAGGGCGAAATCCTGAGCACAGCGAAGGATCCACCGGCGCAAAAAGGAAGAGGCCGCCACCGATACGCAAGCGGCCTCCCAGGTATGTCGGTGACGACATACCCCCCACCTCCTTCTTGCGCGCCGGGAGTCCTAGTGATCATCGCTCCCGTCATCTGTCGATAGGCACAACTTGCCGGAAATGTTGCTATAGAAGACGCTGTTCACGTCGGTCGCGTTGTTGTAGAGGAAGCCGGTTGCGCCGGCAAATCGTCCCGTTCCGCTGACGACCTCCTCGATGGACGTCAGGTATCCATTGGAAGGGTGTCCACTGAGTTTGCCTACTCCGGTTTCGCGAACCGTGAGAGTGCCGTCTGGGGTGGTGTAGGTCAGCAGACCGGTGGTGACACCCCAGCCGGGAGCAGTCGCCGGTGGAGAACTGACACCATCGAGCACAAAGTAGGTAGTCCCGTTCATTCGATGATTTCCCTGCGCGGTACCGGCGGCGCAGAATCCATAAGGACTGGTGCAGCCATTCGGCTCACTGGAGTCGACGATCAGGACCTTGATGTTCTTACAATTGTTCGCGCCTGCCGGCGTGATAAGCGCACATCCAATGGCAATCGCCAGAAAAAAATAATTCGTTCGCCTCATTGCAGGTCTCTCCTCAGGTTGCAGATGGTTGAACACAGCAGCTCCGGGGTAAGTCGCCCCCCACAAACCGCCTCTCTGTGTGGACACTCTGCCGGGAAGAGTGGTTGGCCGCAATAGCCACTGGGCCCGATCGCGTGATAGCCACTATACTTTTACGCTATGAAGAAGGGTCTGCAATCGTTCCTCTGATGAGCATCGATCGCATCAATGCGAAACCATTACACCGCCAGATCTATGAAAGCTATCGTTCGGCAATTGTGAACCACCAGTTGCGTTCGGGGCAGCGGGTCCCGTCGTCACGGGGGCTCGCCACAGAACTGCAAATCTCCCGCATTCCCGTCACGAACTCGTATTCGCAACTTCTTGCCGAAGGATACTTCGAGAGCCGTACCGGTGTGGGTACTTGCATTTCGCGCTCGCTCCCCGAACAGATGACCGTCTGCCAGCCGAGGTCCAGACGAGTTGTGAGCTCTCCTAAGGCAGAGCGCAGGGTGTCGAGCACCGTAGACCACTTGCCGCCTGCCATGGGCGGAGCATGGTTGCAGGGCCGGGGAGCGTTCAGCGTGAGCCAGCTGGCAATCGACCACTTTCCCTTGCAGCTGTGGTCAGTCCTGATGACACGACACTGCCGCAATGTGCGCGTAAACGCCTTGCACTATGTCGATCCCATGGGCTCTGAACCGCTGCGGGAAGCGATTGCCACCTACTCCGAACCGCGTCTGAGCCGCCAGCCGAAATCCTGAGCGGAGCGAAGGATCTCTCTCGCAAAAAGGAAGAGGCCGCTTGCTATAAGCAAGCGGCCTCTATTTATGTCGGCGACGACCTACTCTCCCACACACTTTCGCGTGCAGTACAATCGGCCCTGCGGGGCTTGACTTCCGTGTTCGGGATGGGAACGGGTATTTCCCCCGCGGTAAAATCACCGGCTTCGTTGACGTGAGCGCGATCTTCCGCGCCGCTCGATCCCTCAGGCGTCGTTCCACGCAGGACCTCTTACGTCGATCTTCAAAGAACATTCGCCTAAGAGCCGGGGCTAAAGCCCCGATTCATGATGGCCGCCGGACCTGAAGGTCCGCACTACCACGGTGGCGCAGACCGAAAAGCCTGCTAACCACCGCGGCGCTATGGCGCGGGCGATCTCTCACAACTGAATAGCATTAGTGAACTACCTTTCAAAGAAACCAGGCGCGGGTGTCGGATTTTCGAACAAACGACACCCTGCACGCTCCGTGTCCAGGACTGGTTGTTTCCCCAGCCTGGCCCAAGTTGCCGAGTTCTGCAATTTGGGTGGAGGTGATGCCAAGTAAATTTTATGGTCAAGCCGAACGGGCGATTAGTACTGGTAAGCTTCACGCATTACTGCGCTTTCACATCCAGCCTATCAAACACGTAGTCTTCGTGTGCCCTTCATTTCCCTTTTGGGTTGGGAGATCTCATCTTGAGGAGTGCTTCACGCTTATATGCATTCAGCGTTTATCACAACCGAACTTCGCTACCCAGCCGTGCCATTGGCATGACAGCTGGAACACAAGAGGTTCGTCCATCCCGGTCCTCTCGTACTAAGGACAGGCCCTCTCAAATCTCCTACGCCCACATCAGATAGGGACCGAACTGTCTCGCGACGTTCTGAACCCAGCTCACGTACCGCTTTAATAGGCGAACAGCCTAACCCTTGGAACCTTCTACAGCTCCAGGATGCGATGAGCCGACATCGAGGTGCCAAACCGCTGCGTCGATATGAACTCTTGGCAGCGATCAGCCTGTTATCCCCGGCGTACCTTTTATCCGTTGAGCGATGGCCCTTCCATACAGAACCACCGGATCACTAAGGCCTGCTTTCGCATCTGCTCGACTTGTAGGTCTCGCAGTTAACCACACTTATGCCTTTGCACTCGACGGCTGATTTCCAAACAGCCTGAGTGTAGCTTCGCGCGCCTCCGTTACAATTTAGGAGGCGACCGCCCCAGTCAAACTACCCGCCTCACTATGTCCCTTTCCCGGATTACGGGAAGAGGTTAGAACCACAGCACTCACAGGGTGGTATCTCACCGTTGGCTCCCCCGAAGCCCAAGAGCCTGAGATCAAAGCCTCCCACCTATCCTGCGCAGCGAAAACCATAGTTCATAGTAAAGGTATAGTAAAGGTGCACGGGGTCTTTCCGTCTAGATGCGGGTAACCGGCATCTTCACCGGTACTACAAGTTCGCCGAGTCGCTCGTTAAGACAGTCGCACGATCGTTACGCCATTCGTGCAGGTCGGAACTTACCCGACAAGGAATTTCGCTACCTTAGGACCGTTATAGTTACGGCCGCCGTTCACCGGGGCTTCAGTTCGAAGCTTCACCTTGCGGTTGACCTCTCCCTTTAACCTTCCGGCACCGGGCAGGCGTCAGCCCCTATACGTCGTTTTCGACTTTGCAGAGACCTGTGTTTTTGTTAAACAGTCGCCGTGCGCGTTTCACTGCGGCCCCCTCGCGCTTTCACGCTACCGGGGCACCCCTTCTCCCGAAGTTACGGGGTTAATTTGCCGAGTTCCTGAACGAGCGTTCTCTCGAGCGCCTTTGGATATTCTCCTCGTCTACCTGTGTCGGTTTGAGGTACGGTTCCCTTCTGTTCTCCTTAGAGGTTTTTCTTGGCAGCGTGAACTCAGTGCGTTTCGTCCATACGGACTACTCCTTTGCGTCTCACCGTTGAATGTCTCTCCGGATTTACCTGGAGAAACCGGCTTACACGCATCGAACCTGATAGCCATAACAGGCTGCACTTATCCTTCTGCGTCACCCCATCGTAATAACGACCAGCTGGGAGTTCCGGAATATTAACCGGATGTCCATCGACTACGCCTTTCGGCCTCGCCTTAGGGACCGACTAACCCTGAGCGGATTAACCTTCCTCAGGAAACCTTAGACTTTCGGCGCGGAGGGTTCTCACCTCCGTTATCGCTACTTATGCCGGCAGGGTCTCTTCTCTACTCTCGACGGGTCCTCTCGGTCCCGCTTCAATGCGTTGAGAATGCTCTCCTACCACGCGTGGCTTGCGCCACGCATTCGCTGCTTCGGTGTTCAGCTTGAGCCCCGTTGAATTATCGGCACCGGACCGCTTGACCAGTGAGCTATTACGCTTTCTTTAAAGGATGGCTGCTTCTAAGCCAACCTCCTGGCTGTCTGGGCGTTCCGACATCCTTTCCCACTTAGCTGAAACTTGGGGACCTTAGCAGGCGATCTGGGCTGTTTCCCTCTCGACAACGAAGCTTAGCCCCCGCTGTCTGACTCCCGTACTAGTTGTCCACGGCATTCGAAGTTTGGTTGGATTCAGTAAGCTGGAAAGCCCCCTAGTCCATTCAGATCTCTACCACCGCTGCAAATCATACGAGGCTAGCCCTAAAGCTATTTCGGAGAGAACGAGCTATCACGGAATTTGATTAGCCTTTCACCCCTACCCTCAGCTCATCCGAGCTTTTTTCAACAAACACCGGTTCGGTCCTCCAGTGGGTGTTACCCCACTTTCAACCTGGCCAAGGGTAGATCATCCCGCTTCACGTCTATTCCTGCCAACTAAACGCCCAGTTAGGACTCGCTTTCGCTACGGCTCGCTTACGCTTAACCTTGCTGACAAGAATAACTAGCCGGCTCATTATGCAATAGGCACGCGGTCAGGCATTCCCTTGCGGGCATAGCCCTCCCACTGCTTGTAGGCACACGGTTTCAGGTACTATTTCACTCCCCTCGCTGGGGTTCTTTTCACCTTTCCCTCACGGTACTGGTTCACTATCGGTCAGAAGCTAGTATTTAGCCTTACGGAATGGTCTCCGTAGATTCCCGCAGGGTTTCTCGTGCCCCGCGGTACTCAGGTATCCGCTTCGAGTCCAGCTCGTTTTCGCCTACGCGGCTATCACGCTCTATGGCTTCCCTTTCCAGGGAACTTCGACTAACGACTGGATTGGTAACTCTACTGTTGCGGACCCTACAACCCCGGTCACACCCGAAGGTGGGACTGGTTTGGGCTGTTCCGATTTCGCTCGCCACTACTATCGGAATCACTGTTGTTTTCTTTTCCTTCAGGTACTGAGATGGTTCACTTCCCTGAGTTCGCTCGAACCCGACTATGTATTCATCGGGCCGTTATACGGTTTTACCGTATAGGGTTTCCCCATTCGGTCATCCCCGGATCAATGCCTGCTTGCGGCTCCCCGAGGCTTATCGCAGCTTGCCACGACCTTCATCGCCTGCTTCTGCCAAGGCATCCACCATGCGCCCTTAGTA
>CAWFQT010000025.1:0-662500 GCA_963817965.1 uncultured Acidobacteriaceae bacterium | reverse complement strand
GATCACTTGAACTAAAGTCCAAGCGAAGTCTCACGACTGGCATGTTCAACCTTGTTGTCAAAGATCCGATCACGACCCGCACTAGGCGGACGCTTTCGGAGCATGACTGACACACCTCTAGGGCGTATCTCGTCTGTCCTCGAAACCTTTCAAACATATCGCGATATTCGCCGTGCTGTCAACCTGTGTACATCGTTGATTAACAGGGAGCACCGGGTTTGGCTCGCTAATTGCTAAGCCGACCGAACGCGCGTGATATGCCGCTCCTGCGATGCCTGGCACTGAAATCCAGCGCGCAAAGGCACGGAGCGTATTGATTTCAGTTAAAGATCTTGTTCTGGAGGTTCTGCGATTACCGCGGACCCTACCGGGACGCTTTGTCCCCGATTTCCAGCCCTGTGGCCAGGGCAGCTTTCTTGAGGCTGTTCTAACTAAGATGCCACGACTTGCCGCGGGGATTCACTTTCTTCCCACACGTACAGACAACAACAATGCCTCTCGCTGACAGGATTGAATATATCAAACCCGGGCAACCCGCGCAACCCTAAACGAACATAATTCGTAATTCGCTCTCTACTGCATTGGCCGCGCACTCGCCCGGCGCATGCGCAGATGCACTCCGCACCCGCATAAACACTGGTCATTTCGTACCACGCGATACCGTGTGACTTGATCTTTACACGAAACGGCTACGCTTCTCTCGCAGTGCAAAAGAAGCGTATCTCGCTGACCGACGAGATTTCGACCACACTCGTTCCACACATTCTCCGAGCCGATACACAGAATTGCTCGCGAGGTGACGAAGACCCCTCCGCACCATGCGATGTGCAATGCATTCCTTAAACCACTGATTTTATTTAATAAAGCTCGGTCGCGACCCCGTCTGCCCGGCTTAAACGCGTATACATCGATCAATCCGGAAGGCCCGACACAGGTTTCGCGCGGATTTTCCAAAGTACCTGAAGACCGACCGGACGATCGCTCGACTCCCACTCAACCACAGTGAGGTTCAGCCGCCGTACACTCTCGACGACAAGCAACATTCTCTGCAACGCGGCAGGCGTCTGATCACCCTGCGCTTGTCGAGCAGCAGAATCGGCAACACAGACCGGGTACGTCATCGAGCCCGAATGCACGACGATCCAGTCTCGCCCTGCGGGACGGCAGAAGATAGGCCAGCGCTTCAACGCCGGTTTCCCCTAAAGGCTCCCCTTCGACGCGCCTGTGACTTCCCGCTGATAGCTTCCATCTGCGTTCATAACCCAGATCTCCATCTGGCCGGTGCGATTGCTTTGGAAGGCAATCCGTTGGCCGTCGGGAAACCATGAGGGTGTTTCATCGAGGTAGGCCTGATCGTGTTCGCCAAGCTTTCGCGCAGAGCCCGACGCCAAATCGATCATCCAGATGTGTGCACTCCGCTTGTCTTTAGAACCGCCATTGACCTGCACCGCCAACCGCTGTCCATCCGGTGACCACGCCGGAACCTGCGCCTGGCCTTCATCGTGCGGAACGTGCGACACCTGCTTCGGCGAGCTTCCATCGGCGTTCATGGTCCACACGTTCAGCCAATTGTCATCGCGCCTGGTGAAGGCAATCTGCTTGCCGTCGGGAGACCAGACCGGGTTCCACGTGGTGGACGAACCATCGGAAAGCTGGCGAAGATTCTCGTCATGCAGTCCGGAAAGCACGAATCGGGTCGCAGTCCACGATCCAACCATGTAGATAACCTGTTTGCCGTCGGGGGATGGAATGGGGTTTCGGCCCGCAACTGCGCCGATTTCGCGCACATGTTTTCCATCGATATCGATTGCGAAAAGTCGGCTCTGATCGCCCTCCGTCACCGAGAAGAAGATGGTCTTGCTATCGAGCCAGTGCGGACTGTTCTTGCTCTCCGGCGAAACCGTCAACTGTATTTCCCCGGTTCCATCCGACCGGATGACGAATATCTGGTCTTGTCCGCTCCGGTTCGAGAGGAAAGCGACCCTAGAGCCATCCGGCGATACCGCAGGTGCTGCACCGTGATCGTGCGGAGCGGATTGCGCCCCGGCCGCGACCGAACACGATAGCACCGCGAGTATCCACGCAAGAGCAATCTTCATGGTGAGGCATCTTAGCGCTTTCCACCTATCGATGCATGCGTACCCTGCACCTTGTCGCGCGGCGACAGAGCCTGCCCTGCGGGAGGTCGTAGCGCTGCGTCATGCAGGCTGGAGACATCAACAGAGCCTGAACACGCGACAATCAGTCCCGCGTTGCGGGACGGCAGAAGATAGCCCAGCGTTTTCAACGCTGGGTGCGCGGAGATAGAGACCATGAGCCCCCGAGTCCCGGGTCCCCGCGAACTGTCGGTCTTACGGTTCGTGGTGTGGAGGCGAAGGCACTCGTCCGCGAGAGCTTTAACCCGAGCGGCCACCCTTTATCACCCTGCCCGTTGCCCACGTCCTTTCGCGCTGGAACTTCTCGCGCGTAAACAAGGAATCGTGAGGCAGAGGATTGGTGTCTCTTGTAGTCCGCGGTTCGTTTGCCGAGCCAATTGTTCTTTGAAATCCCGTCCGCCAGTGGAATCCGACCATCGCTTGCGCTACGACGGATCGATCCGCGGAAAGTACATGTTCGGTTGTATGGCGAATCTGGCGAAAGCGGACATCGCTAACTCCCACGCCGAGACATGGATGCGTACAACTTTTTTAGATTCAGCCGTTTGCGGATAATTTCGGGCCAAACCACTGATTCTAAACCACCGCGAGAGAAAATTTTGGGCGAGCATCGGAATCAGCGACATGATCCCAATTGCTGGTTGCGTACCTGTGCGCTATGCTCCGACGAACGTGCACCCCTTTGGGCGAGATAATCTGGAGCACACTGCGAAAAAGGCCACTCCTATGATCAGTTGCCTGATGGTGACTCTGGACCGGCTGGCGTTGGCCAGGCTCGCCATCCGGTCGTATGCGGAGCAGACCTACCCGAACCGCGAACTGGTGATCGTGACCAATGGCACGGAAAGCTATCGCAGCGCCCTAGCAGATTACGCGGGGGAGTTGGGCATCGCCGGCGTGCGCGTGATCTATCCCGGCTCCGGTGGATTTACGCTGGGTGCGCTGCGGAACATTTCTCTCGAATCCGCGCGGAGCGAGATCATCTGCCAATGGGACGATGACGACTACAGCCATCCGGAGCGGTTGGCCATCCAGGTCCGCCACATGATTGCAGAGGCCGCGGGCGCATCTTTTTTTACCGATCATCTCCAGTACATTGAGCCGGAAGGATTCCTCTCATGGATTGACTGGAGCATCGGCGGCCAGAATGACGGTCTGATGCAGCTTGCGCCCGGCACGCTGATGATGCACCGGGACGTACGCTTCCGCTATCCCGAAAGCGGTCCTGATGCACGGCGGGGCGAAGATTGGATGTTCATGGAATCCGTTTATGCGTCGCTCCCCATAGCCGCTCTTAAGGGAGCCGGCCATCTTTATCTGTACCGCTACCACGGAGACAACACGTTTTCGCGCGAGCATCACCTCCGCCTTTGCACCGAACGCGCCCGGCCGAATGCGCAGCTGCTCCAGGATGCCGCGAGATTGCAGGAGGCCATCGGCTGCTACCCGATTGCCCGGCCCTGCTCCGTTGTGGGGCGAGAGGGGCTGGCGTTTGTTTTGAATTAGGCTCGCTTCCTTTAGGCTCATTCGGGTACCCTGACTGTTCCGCGAAAGCATCTTTCGGGCGAGTGACGGTGTTAAACTTTCGCGTCATGAACAGACTGTTGCTTATTGCCGCGTTGATCGGAATTGCCACACAGGCAGTCGGACAGGGCCTCTCGCGCCCGGACGTGCCCGACAAAATCAAGGCTCCGGCTGGCGAGGAGGTTGTTCTGCAGACGCATGCGACGGGCTCACAGATCTACGTATGCCAGCCGGGTACGGACGGCAAGCTCGCCTGGACGTTGAAGGCTCCGGAAGCGGAGCTGCACGACCAGCAAGGAGCGGTGATCGGCCGGCATTATGCCGGACCAACGTGGAAGGATAATGACGGAAGCGAAGTTACCGGAAAGGCAGTGGCCCGGGTCGACTCGCCCGACCCGGATTCGATTCCCTGGCTGCTCGTAACTGTCACCGGCCGTTCTGGGGATGGCGTGTTAAGCCGCGTGACCAGCATCCAGCGCATTCACACTAAGGGTGGGGTGGCGCCATCACCAGCCGACTGCAATACGGCCAAGCAGAACGCGGAGGTAAAGAGCGCCTACACCGCCGATTACTATTTCTATGCGCCTGCGAAGTGAGTCGTCAGGCGTGGGCCGGGTAATGATGTCGCAAGGCCCGAAGGCGCTCCTTGTCAATCGCACCGCCGACGAACAGTACCGCAACCAGCGCGCGCTGCATACGGCCAATGCGCCATCCAGCAGGAATGCGGTATGAATTCCGGCCGCCATCGACGAGGCCGAAACTACGACCACCGTGTTCAAGGCTACGCCAATGGAGCCACCTGCGATCTGGCATATGTACACGATGGCCACGGCCAGGCTGGCTTCGGAGGGATCGAGCGCGGTAATCGGGGCCGTCGTCACCGAGGAATAGAAAAGTCCGACTCAGGTGCCGAGCACGACCATTCCGAAGATCAGCTCGCGATAGGTCGTGGAGGGATGGATCGCGGACAAGAGAATCATGCCCGCCCCCAGAAGCAGTACGCCAACCGAGACGCTGAGTTTCGGGCCAAGAAATTCCTAGAGGCGTCCAGCGATGAACGAAGTCACCATGAATGTCCCCATCATCGGCAGAAGGCCGGCGCCCGAGCTGACCGCGTTAAAGCCGAGAACCTTGGGCATGAATTGTGGCAGTTAGCGCAGTGCGGCGAAGAAGATCGCCGAACAAAACAGTGTTGACAGGGAGGTTGCGGCGAACCCGCTGTTTCCTCGGAACATTTCCAGGAACCAGAGCACGTTCGCCTGCCTTGCGCTCGACGAATGCAAATGTAGCTAACGCGATTGCCGGCAACGCAAACAGCTGGCGTTGTTGCTTGCGCTCGATTGGGCCCTCGATCTGGGTTGGACCGTACCTCTGATGCGTTGTCGAGGCGGTTCCCTGTGGGTGTTATCTAGGTGTTATCTCTGGTCGCACAGAGTTTCACACAAATGACCCGTGACCGGTACGAAAGGAAGGAGAAGTTCCCCGCCTGCCCTTAATTACAAGCACTCGCCGATCGGGTGAAGGACGACTCACTCGGCCCGAAGCGCTTTGATCGGATCCACCGATGCCGCCCGACGGGCCGGCAGATAGCACGCAAGGAGTGCAATGGCACACAGCAATACGGCGACGCTGCCGAAGGTGAGCGGATCGCTCGGTTTCACTTCGAACAGAATGCTCGACATGAGGCGGGTGAGTGCAAGTGCCGCAACTCCCCCTATCGCAATGCCGATCAGCGTCAGGCGCGCCCCGTCGCCCAGAAACGTGCGCAGCACATCGCCACGCTGAGCCCCCAGTGCCATACGAATGCCGATCTCCTGGGTACGTTGTCCCACAACGTAGGACAGTACGCCGTAGATGCCGAGGCTCGCAAGCGCCAGTGCTACCAGCGCAAAGCCGGCGAAGAGGATCATGGTAAAGCGTTGCCGCGCAATAGAGTCGTTCACCACCGTCTCCATGGTTTCGGGTTCGAAAGCGACCATGTCCCGGTCGAGTGCAGCCAGTTTCTTGCGCACCTGGGGAAACACAGATGCGGGGTCGACCCGCCGAGCGGTCCGCAGGTACACATGACTACCCTTTGCCAGCAAGCTGATCAGGCGATCTGGGCGCTGCATGAAAGCCTCATAAACCTGGTCGTGCATGGTTTCGGTTGCGTCTTGAGCGAGGCCCCATTGACGCACGTGTCCAACGACACCAACGATCTCCTCGGCGCGTGTATCACCGGTTACCGAATCGACTGCATAGACGTGTTTACCAATAGGGTCTTTGCCGTCGAAGTATCGGGCCGCGAAGTCTTCGTCGATCACGACGACTGGAGCGGAGTGTTCGTTGTCAGCATCGGTGAGGAAGCGGCCGCGAAAAAGCGGAAGCTGCATCACGTGCAAGTACTCGGGTTCCACGACATATTGCAGCGTATAGGGCAATTCCGCCTGGTGGGCCGGTCTGGTCGTTCCCTCCACAAAAAAGTTCTCTTCGGTATCACCCCGCATCAGGTGAGCGCCCCATTCGACCGACACGCTCTCTACTCCGGGGACGGAATGCAGGGTCTGATTCAATTGCCGGTACGTGGCCCGAACCGTATCTGGACTCTTGGTCGAGAGTGAAGGCGGCATTGACACGACAAGGGAGAGCACGTTGCGGGAATTGAAGCCGGGATCGAGGCTCCACAGACGCATCAGCGTGCGAACCATTAATCCAGCGCCAATGAGGAGCACGAGCGCCATCGCCACTTCAACCACCACCAATGCGGACTGGGCACGGGTCTTGGAAGAGGCCACGGATCGGCCGGTCTCATTGAGGGTGGTACTGACACGGGTTTGTGACGTCTTGAGCGCAGGCGCGAGGCCGAACAAGATTCCCGCGAAAGCCGAAGCCAGTAGCGTAAACAGAAGAACGCGGCCATCCAACCCGATGGCCTCCGAACGCGGGAGTGCCTGCGGCAACAACCTAAGGGCAAGCCGCGTACCCCAATGGGCCAGCATGAGTCCCAGCGCGCCCCCGATCAGGGAGAGCACGACGCTCTCCGTCAACAACTGGCGGATGAGGCGTCCTTGTCCGGCACCGAGCGCGATCCGCACCGCGAATTCACGACCGCGAGCGGTGGAACGCGCCAGCATGAGGTTTGCCACGTTTACGCACGCGATGAGCAATACAAAGAAAACCGCGCCCAACAACACCAGGAGCGCCGGACGCACTTCGCCAACCAGCACTTCTTTCAGCGGCGTGATCTTGGTTTTGATGTTGGTGTCCACATCGGGATATGCGGCAGCCAGTCCGCGATTTACCCGTGCCATGTCTTGCGCAGCATCACTGATGCTGACGCCCGGTTTGAGGCGTGCCATCGCATCCAGGCCCCAGGCTGCGCTGCGATTGCGGAACTGCGGAGTTGAGAATTCTCCAACCGGGGTGTACACATCGGCATAGCTGAAGTTCCACATCTTCAACCGGAAGCTGGCTGGAACGATTCCAACGATAGTGCGCCCTTCTCCGTCGAGAATCACGGTTTTGCCAACGACTTGCGGATCAGAGCCGAACTTACGTTTCCATAGTCCTTCGGAAATCAGGGCCGTCGGATTCGCTCCCAGCCGGTCCTCCTCGGGAGAGAACGTCCTGCCGAGAACGGGATTGACGCCGAGAATTTCGAAGAGCCCGGAAGAAATCATCATTCCGGCAACTTCTTCTGGATCGCCTTTTCCGGTAAGTGTGACTCCGCCCATCTCGCGATACGCGGCCATGGCCGAAAAGCTTTGGTTATCGCGGCGCCAGTCTTCGAAGTTCAGGTAGGATATGGAACCCGTGGGAAAGTTCGGCTTGTCGTGGAACAACACGACGATGCGGTCCGGCTGGATATACGAAAGCGGATTCAGCAACACCGCATTCACAATGGAAAAGATCGCGGTGTTGGCTCCGATGCCAAGAGCGATCGCCAGCACGGCCACCGTGGTGAAACCGGGCGATTTCCGCATCTGTCGGAGGGCGTACCGAAGGTCCTGGGGCATGATGTTCCTCTATAAACTCAAGCTGTTTCGATGCAAGGAGGACGCCAACTGTATGCCTTACCACTGAGTCACTTGCGTAAAGGGTAGTCCTGCTCGCCGTCCGGGATCGCATGTAAACGTCCAGCTGCGGACAGATATAGCTAGGCACGTGGATAGGTCCGCAGCCGATCTGTCCGAGGCTGCGGGCTGGAAGTGACATTACTTCGTGAAAGTGGAAGTAACTTCGCTGAGTGAGCTCACGGCTTCGGAAGCGAAGGTGAACGTTCCGGACCGACGCATTTCATTTGCCGCACGAAGAAAGGCGCCGACAGCGGCCCGGCAGAGACCGCTTCCTACGCTTACGCGTTTGACTCCGAGGGACGACAGCTCCGCAAGGCTCAGTTGAAGACTCGGCAATCCCGTGAGGACATTCACTGGCCGGTTGACCGAACTTACGACAGCAGCAATGTCGTCCTTCGTGGTCAGACCCGGCGCATAGAGCACGTCGGCGCCTGCTTCCTGGTATGCCTGGAGGCGCCTGATGGTGTCATTAATATCAGACCGTGCCGTGCAGGTAGTTCTCGGCACGGGCGGTCAGGGTGAAGGGGAAGGCGAACGAATGCGCCGCTTCCGCTGCCGCGCGCACGCGTTCTGCTGCCCGCTCAAGTTCGTAGATGGGAGAATCCCTTCGTCCGGTTGAATCTTCGATTGAGCCGCCTACCACTCCTGTAGCTGCAGCGAGACGGATGGTTTCCGCGGCAGTCTCCGGCTGATCGCCAAAACCGTTCTCGAGGTCGGCGCTCACCGGCAGGTCCGTCGCTGATGCGATCGCCTGCGCGCCAGCGATTGCCTGCTCGCGAGTAAGTCCACCATCGCGCTGACCAAGTGTGAAGGCGTAACCCGCACTGGTGGTGGCGAGGGCCTCGAAGCCAAGATGGGCGAGGACGCGCGCGGTTCCAATGTCGTAGGGATTGGGAATGATGAACGCGCCGGGACGTTCGTGCAGTGCGCGAAAGCGGCGGGCTCTTTCGGCTTGAGTTACGACTTCGGAGCTAGACGTCATAGGGATCCTCCGTGCGCCTAGCTTAGCCCGCAATGCGACCCTGAGAAAAGCTGGGGTGGATGATTAACAACTCGCCCCTCGACTACGTTGGCCCGCTGCACGGACGCACTCCGCTCAGGACGACGGTTTAAGTGGAACAGCAGATCCCTCGCTCGCCAAGCGGCGGTCGCGATGACCAAACCTGCGAACGGTAAACCGCTAAGAATCCTGATTCATAATCAGCTTTTCGGCACCGCGCCATCGGGGTTGAGGAACTCCGCGATACGCTGGCTCCTCACCGTGGCCACGATGCTGAGCTCTCCTTCAATATCAACCTTGCTGAAGATGCCGAGCCTCTTCATCTTCTGTGCCTGGTGCTGGTTGTCGTTCGTGGGACTCAGATAGTGCACCAGTCCAGCCTTGTAGCGACGCAATGGGAAGAGGTGCGCCAGGGTCATCAGGCGCTTTTTCTGCAGCGAGGGATCATAGGTGTTCATGTCGCGGATTGACAGTAGCTTGTAGCCGTGCCGGCCCTGCACATCGGCAAATATGAGGTTAGCCGCTTGCCCACCCGCCAAGATACGTGCCTTCAATGCCGCTACGCTTGATTGTCACGGCCTGCCCGGGTGAATAAGGACAGAAGGTCGTAATCGACTTGCCTTCGGCGAACAACTCCCCCGAGCGTGCCTAGAATCCCTCGGCGGCTTTGCGAGCGATGGGGTAGTCGGTTCCTATCGTGCCACGCTGCTCCACCACTTGCCGCGGGGAATACAAGCGAATGATTCCCCGTCAGCGCGGCTGGCGAAGGAGGCGCGGACTCCGTTCAGTTTCTCATCGAATGGGGTCATCACGGCGAAAGTACTCATAATGTCTCCTGCGACAATGGCTTAGATGGGCAGCGCGAGCCGCGACGGCCGACCCGCGATCGGCGGAAGGATGCCTGTCGGTGCACGACCATATTAGAGAAGATCGCGGTGAAACTGCAGCCAATTGTCGTACTACATTCCTACGCCGCCATTGGAACGCAATCCGGGACCCGCCGCCGTGAGCAGGCTCACCTGGGAATGTGATGAGGGCGCGGTATTTCGTCCCGAATACGAGACATCTCGTCCCTTAGCCTACTACTCACGTGACAGCTTATGGCAACGGATGTAGCCTATTTCACACAGAAAGCCCGGTCGCGGGTTGCCGGCCGTCGGAAAAATGGTGGCTGAGTTTGTCAGGGTCGGGGAGCCATCTCGTCCCACGTGATCCGTCTCTTCAGCACCACGCGTTCGTGAGATTACGCACCCAACCTTGGAGTTGCGCTGTATGAATCGAGAACGGGTTAGGATGACCGTCGCCCGTTGGGCAACCTTCACCTTGCTAACGGTAAGTGGCTGCGGTCCGGCTGCGTACTCCCAGCGCGGAAACCCGCTCTCGGGAACTTCGCCCGGGGCTGTCCCGCTGGTGAATGTGGGCGGCGGTCCGATGGAATCGCAATTCGAAGCCATGGATTTCGCGCAGAAGATCCTCGACCAGCAAAACCGGAATGTCAGCCAGAAAGATCGCGAGCGTCAGAAGGGAATGGTCGAATCCGGGACCATTTCGCCACTTGACCTTGCTGCGCCCTCGAAAGCGGTCAACGAGTTCAACCAGGCCGCTACGCTGCTGCGCGGCCAACGTTCGCAGGAAGCGATCAACCACCTGGAAAAGGCCGTCACTGTATATCCTAAGTTCGTCTCAGCCCACAACTATCTTGGGCTTGCATATCTTGATGTTGACGATACGGCACGGGCTCAACATGAATTCGAAACTGCTGCCGATCTCGACCCTAAGTTCGCCGGATCGTTCCTTAATCTGGGCCGGCTTGCGCTTTCGCAAAATGACTTTGTAACAGCCGGAACGGACCTGCTGAAAGCAGCTACCCTTCGCCCCGGCGATCCAGGCATTCTCACGGCCCTGGCGTACGCGCAACATGGCAATCACCAATACCGTGAGGCGATCGAGACAATTCGAGAGGTTCACTCGCTCCAGCACCCAGGAATGGGAAATGCGCACTACGTCGCTGCCGTAGCAGCCGTGGCGCTCAACGACTTTCCGACCGCACAAAATGAATTTACGCTTTTCCTGGAGGAAGATCCCTCCAATCCGCTGGCGCCGACGGCGCGGTACAACCTCGACATCCTCAGTCATAACCAGCAAGCGGCCGCTAATGGCGACGGGCAGGCGGCGATTCTGACAGTCGCAGCTGCGCCGGCAAAGAACCTGGCAAATTCAGATCGCCTCAGAGCTCAGTTAGCTACCGCCGGCGATGAAGCCGGGGGCGGTGGCTGCCCGGGGTGCACCGAAACGACAATAGTGGCAGACGCTAATCCGGCAACCGTGACCATACCTGACACTGGCGTCTCGACTGCTCCCCCAGACCAGTGGACGATTCGGAAGGTTGTCGACGAAGTCGCCGTATTTTTTGGAGTCACGAGCGGCGGACACATCGTGACCGATCTCGAAGTGAACGACATTAAGGTCCGAGATGACAACAAGCCGCCTGAAAAGGTAGTGCAATTCACTCCACAGTCCAAGCTTCCTTTGCGGATCGGTATCCTGATCGACACCAGCGGATCAGTACAGTCGAGGTTCTCCTTTGAAAAGCACGCTGCAGCGAAGTTTCTGCAGCAAATGCTGAGCAATCCCGCCGACCTAGGCTTTGTGGCCGGATTCTCAGACAAGTCCAGGGTCACGCAAGATTTCACTGGAGACCACGAAAAGCTTGCAGGCGGAGTGAACGGGCTGATCGGCGGTGGCGGGACCGCACTCTTCGATGCCATTTCGTTTTCCTGCTGGAAGCTAGCGGCCTATCCCGAGCGGGAAAGAGTCGCGAACGTGCTCGTGGTTCTTACGGACGGAGAGGACAACGCCAGCCACACCAGCCTTCGCCAGGCAATTCGCGATGAAGAAGCGACGGGTGTGACGGTGTACGCCATCAGCACTAAAGAAGGCGACGGCGACAAGACCGATGCCGACAAAGTGCTGCAGACTTTGGCGCAACGCAGCGGAGGCGAGGCGCTATTCCCAGGCGACATCATGACGCTGGGCCATTCGTTCGACAAACTGCGAGACCAAATCCGAAGTCGCTATCTCATTGCCTATAAGCCTGCTGACTTCGAGCCTAACGGAAAATACCGGACGATCACCATCGTTGCTGAAAAGAACGGGAAACATCTCCAGGTCCATGCGCGCAAGGGTTATCACGCCCGGGTAGAAGCCATACCCTGAGGCGGTGGCATCGACCGTACCACGTTCTTGGCGAAAATAGGGTGCCTCCTCCGTCCGTCCCCAAGAGAAAGCAGTCCATCCCGGTTCGCCGTATTTTTTGCCTGAATGACCCTTCCCATAGACACTCTAGTGGTATAGGATTGTTTACCTAGACAGTCGAGGTGAGTGGGCTCTTAAGAAGGGTATCGGCCGCCCAACGAAAAAACATGGCACGTTCTGATAAGAAGCAGAAAAACGAAATGTTGCAGGGCACGCTCGACATGCTGGTCCTGCGAACTCTGATTACCGGTCCAGCGCACGGCCACACCATCGCGCACGTCATTGAACATTCATCCGAAGACGTGTTGCAGGTGGAGCAGGGATCGCTCTACCCAGCGTTGCATCGGTTGGAAGACCGTGGCTGGGTCTCGTCGTATTGGGGTACAAGCGAAAACAACCGCAAAGCCAAATTCTACAAACTGACAGCTGCGGGCCGAAAACAACTGGTCGCCGAGACCGGACGCTGGCGCCAGTTGGTAGGCGCTATTGGGCGAGTGCTGGGCGAAGTCCACGAATAAGCAGGCGGAGAGCGAGATGCGGCTGCTCCGAATCTTTCAACGGCTTGATCGAGATGCTGATCTGGAGCAGGAGCTGGAGTCGCACCTGCAGCACGAAATAGATGACTATGTGGCGCAAGGACTGTCGATGCAGGAAGCGAGCCGCCGCGCCCATCTCAAGTTTGGAAGCGCCGAACGTATCCGCGAAGATGTGTGGCAGTGGAATTCCTTCAATATGCTGGAAGGGATGCAGCGCGATCTGACGGTACGCCGCTCGGACTTTAGCTCGCACTCCTGGGTTCGCGGTCATGGCAATTCTGGTCATGGCGCTCGGTATCGGAGCTAACACGACCCTCTTTACCGTCGTGCATTCGGTTTTGCTGAAGCCGCTCCCTTTCCTGAATCCCAATCAGCTGGTAATGCTCTATGAGCGATCCACGGACGGCAATTATCCCTTCAATGTAATCGCGCCCGGCGTCTACGCCGAGTGGCAGAAACATGCCCAGAGTTTCGACCGGATGGCCATCTTCGGTTCGGGCAGCTACAACCTCTCGGGAGACGCCGGCCAGCTTCCCGAGAGGATGGAATCCACGCGTGTTTCCTGGGAGTTCTTCCCGGCGCTCGGGGTCAATCCTGTATCCGGACGGGTCTTCAATTCGGACGACGATCGTCCACAGTCCGATGCCACCGTGGTGCTCGCCTGGGGTCTATGGAAGCGACGGTTCGGAGGCGACACCGTCGATCATTGGCAACAAGATTCTGCTCGATAGCAAACGGTACACCGTCATCGGTATCATGCCGGCGTGGTTCGCCTACCCTGATATGCAAACACAGGTGTGGACGGCATTTCATCACGAGATAGCGCCGAAGGACCTGGTGGCCCTCGATAATCACAGTTTCTCAGCGATAGCACGCCTGAAGCCGGGAGTGACCGTGCCCCAAGCCCTGGGTGAAATCGACGCCATCTCGCAGCACCTTCGCGAGCAATTCGGCGCAAGTCAGCCCGCTATCAGCGCGGGCGCCAACATGCGCCTGCTGCTTGACGACATGGTCGCATAATTTCAAGACGCCGCTTTACGTCCTGCTGGCAGCGACCAGCTGCGTCCTGTTGATTGCCTGCCTCAATGTTGCCAACCTGCTGATTGCGCGTGCCGCCTCGCGCCGCAAAGAGGTTGCGATCCGGGCTGCCCTCGGTGGCGGCCGCTGGCGCCTCGTCCGCGAGCAGCTGGCGGAGACCCTCGTGCTGGCGGTGGTCGGAGGGTCGCTGGGTCTGGTTTTTGCGTACTTTGCGGTTCACTGGCTGTTAGGCGTGCGGCAGGACATCGCGCGTGAAGAAGCCATCCACATGGATGGGGTGGCGATCGCTTTCACTGTGGGAGTTACGTTTTTCAGCACTCTTCTCGCGGGCCTGGTTCCGGCGCTGGCCGGCAATGGTAAGGGTGCATTGGGGGCATTGCAGGAGTCTTCTCGCTCGCATACGGGCGGCCAAGGCCGGACGCGACTCCGCAAGCTGTTGCTGTCAATGGAAGTCGCGCTTACCGTGGTTCTGCTCATCGCTGCCGGGCTGTTGCTGAAGAGCTACCAGAGACTGCGTTCGTCTGACATGGGCTGCGTAACCGAAAACGTCCTTACCATGCGCCTCAGTCTGCCAGACGAGCATTACCCCGAGGCGGCCCAGCGCGCAGCGTTCTTCGACCGGCTGTTGACGGGCCTTCGGTCGCTTCCCGGGGTTTCCGCCGCAGACTTGATTAATGTCGTCCCCGGGCAAGGATATGGGGGAGATAACATGCTAACCATCGTCGAACATCCGCCCCTGCCCAAAGGAGAGATACAGATCGCGCGCCGACGCTTCTGCGATCCGGGGTACTTCGCTGCCCTCCAGATCCCAATATTGCGCGGCCGTACTTTCACCGAGCAGGAGCGGCTCGACCGCGCTGATAAGGTCATCGTCAGCCGGCAGGTGATGGAACAATTCTTCCCCGGCGAAGACCCGATCGGCAAGCACCTGGTGGTGGACCTAAGTCTGAACGGCAAACCGCGGACTTTCGAGATCGTAGGGGTGGCCGGTGACACACGATATCTCATTTCGATGCCGGCCCAGCCGACCATGTACTTTCCGTTTGCGAGCGGTCTGAGCGGGCGGGCCGTGATTGTTCTACGCTCTCACAGCGACGTTAGCTCGCTCGCAATTCCTGCGCAGCAGGTCGTCCAATCCCTAGACAAAGACTTGCCCGTGGCGTATGTGCTTAAGCTGGATCAGGTCATTGGTTCCTCGATGATTGAATCGAACTTTACTTCGACGTTGATTCTGGCTTTTGCAGTTCTGTCACTGTTGCTGGCGAGTGTCGGACTCTACGGTGTACTCGCCTACCTTGTAGAACAGCGAACGAGCGAGATCGGTGTACGCATTGCACTGGGCGCGCAACGTGAACAGGTGCTGTGGCTCATGCTGCGCGATGGCCTGAGGCCGGCGCTGATTGGATTAGGGTTGGGTCTGCTGGGTGGCGCACTGGCTTCGCGGTTCATTCGCAGCATGTTGTATGGCGTTCGCCCGCTGGATACCGCGATCTTTTTCGCCGTGGCCGTCGTGCTGGTGCTGGTTGCCACAGTGTCGTGCCTTCTGCCCGCCTGGCACGCATCGCGCCTCGATCCTATCCGCGCATTACGTGTGGAGTAAGGAAAACACTCGTTCCCAATAACGCCAGTCATGTCACCAGGGCTCTATTCGAGGAACGCCACCGACTGCACACCAGTCACCTCGAAGCGCTTGCGGCAACGGAGGTTCTTGCAGGCAACCAGGTCATCATTGCGCACCATGTATGACCGGGCCTTCGCAAACTTTGCACGATCACGCTCGTCGGCCCTTCCGGGAAGCTGCCTCTTCTTGGTGCGGACAAGCCATCCCAAGTCGTACTCTGCGGACTGTCGGCAGTGCGGACAGGTCATCGTGGCTTTCCTGATCTCCCGTCGTTCATCAAAAAAATCACGCTCTTCCATCGCGAACCCCTTAAGCACAAAACGGCGTCGGCTTTTGTAACGTCACTAGACTACACGTAGTCCTGATTTTGCTGTGAGCTGGCGAAGAGACAGGTAATCGGTCCTTGCAGTCGTTTTCGGCCGGGGGGGCCGGAATTTGTCACAAATCCGGCACTGTCGCAGCAGTTTGGTGCTAACATTCGCGGTCAGGAGGCCTATATATGCTTAGCCTTCTTCTTTTGTCCGCCGCACTCGCAACCGCGTCACCAAGCGTCCAGGCAACCGCGCCTTCCAACGATCCACTGCTGAACGGCTCCTTGGGAAATGGCCTGATCCAGCCGGACCTGCACCTTAGCGGCAAGAATCAAAGCGAGCAATTCGACTCGATGGAATTTCATCCAAACGCCGACGTTTGCTACAAGATTCGCGCCTATATCTTCACAAAGGGCCCAAGCCCGAAGTTCCTGCGGGAAACGACTTGTGGTCCGAAGGCACCTGCCGCCAGGGAGACTGATGGCTTTAAGCCGAGACTAGTACCTCTTGACATTCAGGCAAATCCGGAGGCTGAACCCAAATAGACTATGCCTCTCTCGTAGCAGTAGGCTCGGCGACGGAGTTTTTTTCGCAACCGGGCACGCGTCACGAGGCGAAGTCGGGCTATTCTGCTCTTTGCCCCGAACGGCAATTTCGTCGAGCACGTCCAGCGAGATGCTTCACATCGCGCCGCTGATAGCCCCCAACGCACACCCGACGCTATCGAGGAGGAATCGCTTGGCCTGGCAGATCGCCTCTGGCGAAAGGTCGGTGAATTCCACTCTCGCTGCCCACTGCGAAATTGCCGTTGGCACAGGCGGCGTCATTGACGTTCTTACAGGGGCCGGCACTGTCGTTGCCGCCATGAAATTCTCCTTCTACTTGCTCAGGTTCTTGAGCGGAAGAAACGCCATGAAATCCGCGTAATGCACGATGTAGGGCTCCGCCGTGCGCCGGACAAGGTCACCTTCGGCAGCGTGCGCCGGGATGATGGGCAAACCGCTTCAGGAAATCTGCACTCCATCGCCAGCGCGACGCCCCTAAACGGATGTCCGCAGCAGTTCGCCTCTCTTGCTCTGCTTCGCCTTGCCGTCCAATGTCTCGCACTCAAGCAACTTGCCAACATCCGCGAGGATCGCTCCCGCAATCACCATGTCGTGATCGGTAGCCGGCGCTTTACCCATGAACTCAGTCATGCTCTCGGCGGCCTCGCGTGCGATGTGCACGACGCAGGGCTTGTGCTCCATAAAAGTCGTTGGGCAGTTTGGTACGAGCAGGGTGAACGGGATGCGGTTTAAGTGGTCTGCCGACAAGGGACTGCGTTGCAACGCTAGCTCCCGGGTTCTAGTCACTTGTTCGCGTAGTCTCGAGTCTCTTATCCAATCGAGCTCCGGCCAGAGCTTCCTTACCGTCTCGCGCATGGGCATCCTTGTGTCCAAAGCCGGAGAATTCAACCCCCAATCGGGGGTGAATTTCCACAATCAGCAAAACGGATATTGGTATCACCCGAACAGTCTCAGGGCTATGAGGTGCGTCACAAATCCCAGGTGACGCGCTCCAACCGGCGGGTAATTTCCTCGGCAGGCATATCGGGAGAAAAGCGCAACGGCTTTCCAATCAGTACCTTGAGCTCATCAGAGCGGGCGATCTTACGGCCTGACAATTTCATGTCATAAAGCCCGTCGATGCGTAGCGGCACGACGGGAATGTCCAGTTTTTGCGCCAGCATGCCGACCCCAGAACGGAACGGCGACGGTTCCCCGTCCTGAGTGCGCCGGCCCTCGGGGAACACCACCACGCTGTAGCCCCGGTCCACTGATTCACCGGCAAAGGCGAAGCTTTCACGCACGCCGGACTGTTGCGGTAAAGGAAATACGTTGAACAATGCCACTGCCAGGTAATAGCCAGCCTGCTGCCACCAACGCGCGAACATGTTCATGCTGGCAGGCGGGCGCCACATTCCCCACAAACGCTCGCCCAGCATCCCCACGGCCAGTTTTTGCCGGATGCGCGGCGGCATCGCGATCAGCACGAAGCCTAGATCGATATAGGTTACGTGATTGCAGGTGATGAGGATCGGCCCATCGACCCTTTCGAGGTTCTGGGCGCCGACTATCTTGGGATGCGCCATGATCAAGGTCGCCGGCAGGGTCAGAAAGTAGTAAACGAAATTGCGAACCCAAGTGATCGGCCAGCGTTGCGCCCATCGAGGATAGCGATATCCGCTCTGTTGCGCCCGTTGGGGCTTGTGTAGCATCCGCTCCAACTCACCGACCGTACCGATCTGCGCGAAGTTCGCTTCGCTAAGGTCGACCTGGTAACGGTCTTCGAGCGCACTCAGCAGCTCGACACGGTCCATGGAACTCAGATTCAGGTCGCCTTCGAGCATCGCGTCGGCCGCAAGAGCGCCAGTGTTGCGTCCGGTGATTCGGCTGATCAGATCCGCCAAACCACCTTCAGACGCCGGCAGAGTTCCCACCGACATAAACTGGGTTCGCACCGCCTCTTGAATCGCGTTCAACTTTGGTTTTTGGGTCGGCGTTCGGGGGAAGTCCTGATCCGGCCACACCAGCCACCGTCTCATTCGCTGGAACTCCGCCAGATGCTCGTTCGCCCGAGCGACAATTGCTGCGACGTTTGCTGCAGCATCGCGCAGCAAAAGTGCAGCAATTGGTTCGGCGTTTCCGCCCTGTTCCAATCCCACTACGACGCAATCACGGACCTCTGGTTGCTGTCGCAGCACAGCTTCCAGATCGTCGGGATAGATGTTCATCCCCTCGCGAGTGACGATGACATTCTTCTTGCGTCCTTTGAAGTAGAGATTGCCCTGATCATCCAGTGCGCCGATGTCTCCAGTACGAAACCAACCATCCTCGCTGACGACAGGCTTCAGTTGCCTGCCTTGCCAATATCCGGCCGCAACATTACCACCGCGAACGAGGATCTCCCCGTTATCGTCGAGCTTCATCTCCCGGCCTTCGAGGACTTTGCCGATGGACCGCTTTCCAGTACGAAAAGGATGATTCAAAGAAATCAGGGAGGTCGTTTCCGTCAATCCGTATCCCTGGATGACCACAAAACTCAACCGCCGCCAGAATTCTTCCGTCTCGGCATCAAGAGCCGCCCCCCCAGATATGAATGCCCAGAACTTCCATCCGAACTGGTTATGTACCTTCCGAAAGCGCCACCACCGCGGAGCAAAATGTTCTTCGCGGGCGGCTTCGAGTTGCCTGCGGAACCAATCCATTCTCCCCGCAGTTCCCATGTCGCGCTCGATCTTGTCCTTCAGTGACTCCATCAGGCGGGGAACTGCAACCACTACCGAGACACGCTCCCTCTTGATGGCGCGAATGACTTCGGTGGGATTAAGGGTGTCCTGAAACAGCACCGTCGCTCCCAACAGTTGCGGCAGGAAGACACCGAGAAATTGTCCGAAGACGTGGCTCAGTGGCAGGAGATTGAGAAAGCGCAGTGGATGAAAGATGCGTTCGTACTTGAGATAAGGAGCGATCTGACGTTCCAGTGGTTCGATGTTGGCAAGAATATTCGCGTGGGTTATCACCACACCTCGAGGCTCAGCGGTTGTGCCTGAGGTAAACACAATCTCGACGATGTCGCCTGGAGTAGAGTCCGAAACCACCGGATCAGCGGAGTATTTCCTAATCGCCTCACCCATCGTTTCCAGCTCAAAATGTGGGATACCCGGAATTGCGTCGTGCAATGAACCGACACACAACTTGGCGTCTACTTGCCGTGCGATTCGTAAGGCGAAATCAGGAGCGGCAATCTTGTCGATGGGAACAACCACGGCCCCGCGCAATAGAGTGCCGAAGAACGCGACCACCCATTCCGCACAGTTCGCTCCCCAAAGGATGACCTTATCGTTCTTGCCGACGCCACGGTCCTCCAGCGCTCGCGAAAACCGATAGGTGAGCTGCAGCACATCGCCGTAGCTCCAGCGCTGCACCCGATAGCCGCGGCGGAAAACGTAAGCCGTTTCCCCGGCATGCAATTGAAAGTTATCCAGATATTCCAGGATGCTGGCGCGTGCCATCGCTCACTAGTGTAACTGGAAGATCAGGCAGGGATGATGGGCGACCAATGGTGCAGCCTCATCAGGCTTGCGGCGAGCAGAGAAAAGCATCGCGCTGTTCCGGCTATCCTGCCCCGGCGCGTCTCATGTTGACGGCCCACCCACATCTAACTCAGGACCAACGTCGAGTTTCCTTGCCCTGCGCCTTCAACATGTTCTTGAAGGCGATGGTGGCTTGCTTCACTTCCGGCATCGCTATGCCACATTGTAGTTGCTTGCCGGAGCGCCGCGTGGACACTACGCCGGCTGACCTCAGGATAGCCAGATGTTGCGACAGGTTCGCTTTCGAAATTCCGAGACCTTCTTGTAACTCGGAAGCCCAGCGCTCGCCGCGGGCCAGCATCTCGATCAGGTGCAGGCGTGTAGGATTTGCAAATGCCTTGCAAAGCACTGCCTGCCGCTCATAAATTTCCGATTCTCCATCCGATTTTCGTTTCGTTCCCACGGACCCCCCGAGAGCATCGAGTATTTGACTTCTCTCAGCAAAGCCGGTTCTGGAACTGACGAGTGGCGCGAGCCTGGCTGTTTTGGGGGCTGCCAGACGTATTAACCCGCCGGATCCTCACCGGAGCTACGCGTTCAGACCGAAGGCCGCGCGGACTGCGTTGCCTTGGCCCATTCAGCTGTACGGCTAGACGACCTTGCAATACTGATTTTGGTTCGACGACTTTATACCACATCACTTGATTACTTGTTGCGAAACGATCTAACTCGCGACACCGGGGACAGGTACATGTGAAAAAGTCCGCAACAGCTACAGACTATCCCGCCCAAAGTGTGCCGTAGATGATAACCATCAACATTCCGCTGCCGGTTCTTCTTTGGACGACCACCCCCGAGCGGACATGTTCAAGCGGGCCCGAATGGGCGCTCCAGCGATGGACTTCTCGGGGTCAATAGCTCCGCGCTAGTGGCCGTAATATGCATGTCGTCCTCGATTCGTACGCCGAACTCGCCCGGGATGTAAATGCCCGGCTCATCGCTGAAAGTCATATTGGCGCGCAGGAGAGTGGTATTTCCCGGTACCAGGTAGGGCCACTCGTGGCCATCCATCCCCATCCCATGACCAAGGCGGTGGGTGAAGTATTTGAATCCAGGCCCATATCCTGCTTCCACAATAACTTTGCGCGCTGCGGCGTCAACCGACTCGCAGGCGACACCGGGCCGCGCAGCAGCCAGCGCTGCGCTCTGGGCGCGAAAAACGATTTCGAAGACCTGTTGCATTTTGGCCGTGGGCTTACCCAGCACAAAAGTGCGGGTGATATCGGACGCGTAACCCTCGACGGTGCATCCGCCATCCATCATTACGATCGTCCCTTCAGTTATTTGCTGCGGTGCAATCGAACCGTGAGGCGCTGCCGAGTGCGGTCCGACCTGGACATCAGCGCCACCGTGAAAGCCCAGCTGCGTGTGCGCCGCCTCTACCATTGACTCGAAGTCGTGTTGAGTCATGCCAGGCTTCAGAGCTCGATAAGCAGCTTCGTACGCCGTGATCGATACTTTCGAAGCCAGCCGCATCAGGCTGACTTCGTGATCGCTTTTGATCATCCGGCAGCCGGCGGTGACCGGCGTAGCGCTGGCAGTTTGCAAAGCGGGAAGGTGCGTCGCGACCCCGTCGCTGAAGACAAAGGGCGTCTTTTCTTCGATTCCAACAACGCCTGCACTGACGCCGGCATCTCTTAACCCCTGCGCCACCAATAGGTAAGGGTCTTCATTCTCCTGCCAGATGCGGACGTCAGCATCCGTACTGAAAGGCCCCTGGGCCAATTGTTCCCGCGCCCGTCCCTCTTCAAATGCCGGACTCACGAAGAATGCGTTGCCCTTAGCTGGGAGCACCATGGCGAACAGCCTTTCGCTCGTCCACCAATGCACTGCACTGTAGTAGGTAAGCGAGCTGCCGGTAGTGACGACAATGGCTTGCAGCTTGTTCTGGCCCATCAGCTCGCGGGCCCGCTCAACGCGTGACTTGCGCTCGTCCACACTGATAGGAGTGGCCTGGTCTTTCCAGGATTTGAGGCTGGCGATTGAGGGTGGCAGGGCATCGTTACACTCGGCTGCACCGCTAACGGGCACAACGGCGGCAGCCGCAGCAGTCGATCCCACTTGCAGAAAACGGCGGCGAGAAAGTCGCATCATGGCAGTCGAGTTTATCGTGAGAAGCGAACCGAATGAAGGACAAACTCGGACTGCCGCCCGGTCACAGGTCGTCCTATGCGTGCCTCAGTCTGAAGACGGGTTTACGCTGTTGAGCCTGATGTCGGGCGTCCGGGCGTCATCTCGCCCAACCGGCAGAATTTGAGCATCCGGGTAAAGTCCGCCCCCGCCGATAAGCAGGTTAGCTGTCTCCTGAATCATTCCTCGGATGCTTCCCCAGCCGTCGTTCTGCGGCGGCTGGGACTTTAGGATCAGCTAGATGGCCGCAAGAGAAAGCGTCAGCGGAGGTCCGATGCCGCCTCCCTCGACGCATCATTGGGCGCTAAGCCGGGTAATGAGCTCCGCCGTGACGGACGTCCGCTCCTCGTACCCAGAAAATAACGTCCTCGGCGATATTCGTCGCGTGGTCGGCAATTCTCTCGAGCGCGCGGGAAATCAGAAGCACGTTCAACGCTGCCCGGGTATGAGTGGGCTCGCTCATCATCTTCTGCACCAGCACGACGAATGCTTCATCCTTCATGCGGTCGACGGTGTTGTCCATTTGCAGCACCGCCTCAGCAACCTCGGCCCTGCCGTCCAGGAAGGACTCCAGCGCACGTTGCACCATCTTGGTCACGCTTTCCGCCATCCGGGGTATATCGACCGGAACTTGCACCTCAGGTTCGCTGATGAGATCAAGAATACGTTGAGCGATGTTGACCGCTTGATCTCCTACCCGCTCCAAGTCGGCATTGATCTTCACGACCGCGAGAATAAAGCGCAGATCGATAGCCATCGGCTGTTGCATAGCCAGCAAATCCAGCGCTAGTTCATCGATTTCCCGCTCCGCCTGGTTGATGTCGGCTTCGCTCTTCAAAACCATCTGGCAATACTTTGCATCCCGGGTGCGGTAAGCCTCAGCTGCGCGGTCGATTGCCTGCTCAGCCAGTCCTCCCATCCGGAGGAGTTTTTCCTTGAGTTCGTCGAGTCCCTGCTGAAAGCGGCTTCGCGTCATCCGAACCTGCCTGTAATGTAGTCTTCCGTCCGCTTGTCGGCGGGCGTGGTAAAGATCTTTTCAGTCTTGTCGTACTCAATCAGGCTGCCCATTAGGAAAAACCCTGTAAATTCGGCCACACGGGCGGCTTGTTGCATATTATGGGTCACGATCACCACGGTGTAATGCTGTTTCAACTGAAAAATCAGTTCTTCGATCTTGCTCGTGGAAATCGGATCCAGGGCGGACGCCGGCTCGTCCATCAGCAAAACCTCCGGCTCTACTGCCAGCGAGCGCGCGATACACAAGCGCTGCTGTTGGCCACCGGAGAGGCTGGCGCCCGATTTCTTGTGCAGCGTGTCCTTCACCTCGTCCCAAAGCGCCGAAAGCTTGAGCGAGCGCTCCACTAATTCGTCCACCTGCTTCCGGTTGCGGAAGCCGTTGAGTCGCAACCCAGCTGCGACATTGTCATAAATCGACATCGTGGGAAACGGATTCGGCTTCTGGAACACCATACCGATACGCCGCCGGATCTCCACCGGATCCGTGCCGTCCCCATACACTTCCATCTCGCCGACCTTCACCAGCCCTTCTGCCCTCGCTTCCGGAACGGTTTCGTGCATCCGGTTCAGGCAACGCACAAATGTGCTCTTGCCGCAGCCAGAGGGTCCGATCACCGCGGTGACATGGTTGGCCGCCACGGTCATATCGATTGACTTCAATGCCAAGTTCTTGCCATACCACGCATTGAGTCCTCGTACCACGATTCCTACACCCATGGCGGCTAGGACACTCCTTTCAGGGTTCCACGGCTGGTCGCGATGCGCACCGCAGCGACCGCGGCGACAATCATCACGATCAGGATCAGTGCTCCTGCCCACGCCTGCTTGTGCCAATCGTCATAAGGTGAAATAGCGTAGGTAAAAACCTGCAACGACAACGCCGCCGTAGGTTGGTTCAGCTTCAGGTTCCAGAACTGATTTCCGAACGCGGTAAACAGCAGCGGGGCGGTCTCGCCGGCCACGCGTGCGAACGCCAGCATGCACCCCGTGATGACTCCCGCCGAGGCGGTGCGCAATGTGATCGACAGTGTGGTTCGCCACTTGGGAATACCCAGCCCCAGAGCAGCTTCCCGTACTATGTTCGGCACCATGAGGAGCATCTCTTCCGTGGCGCGCGCGATGGTAGGAATCATCATGATCCCGAGTGCCACCCCACCTGAAAATGCGGAGAAGTGCTTTTGCCGGATCACAATCAGCCCGTATACCGCGATACCGATTACGATGGACGGAACTCCGTTCAGCACGTCGGCCGTGAAGCGTATCAGATCACCGAAACGCCCCCGTCCATATTCGGCAAGATAGATCCCGCAGCCGATGCCCATCGGGACGCCCAAAACGCTGGCAACTGCCAGGATCAGCCCAGTGCCGACTATGGCATTCGCCATGCCCCCGCCCATTTCGCCCGGTGGTTTTGGGGTTTGGGTTAAGAACGCCAAGTTGACCGATCCCCCTCCTTTAATCAGCAGGTAAACAAATATCGCCAGCAACGGAACAACGACAAGAACTGCAGCTCCTATCGCAAACCAAGTCGCCAATTGATCCGTAAGGCGGCGCCACAGGCTCAATTTCAGCGTATTGATATCGCCCGGTTGTTTAGGCACGCGCTCTCCCGGTTGTTCCGCCCGTGATGGTCCACACCAGGAGCCGCGCCAGTGCGTTCACGATCAACGTCACCAAAAACAGCGCCAACCCAATCTCGACCAGCGCACTCAGGTAGAGGTCGCCGGTCGCTTCTGTGAACTCGTTGGCGAGGACGCTGGCCATGGTGTAGCCCGGAGCGAAGAGTGATTTCGAAACCTCGGGACGATTGCCGATGACCATCGTCACCGCCATGGTTTCGCCCAGCGCACGGCCCAAGCCGAGAATGATGCCGCCCACAATGCCGATGCGCGCGTTACGCAGCACGCCCATGCGGATCATCTCCCAGCGCGTGGCACCCAACGCTAGCACAGCTTCGCGCTGGTTCTGCGGCACGGCCGTCAGCACCTCGCGTGTAATCGACGCGATGATCGGAATCACCATGATCGCCATGATGATTCCCGCCGCCAGCATTCCTATTCCGTACATCGGACCGCTGAAGAATCCGGTCCACCCGAGGGTCTTGGCCAAGACCGGCTCCACGTACTGCCGCAGTAGCGGGGCCAGTACGAAAATTCCCCACAGCCCATAGATCACGCTGGGAATCGCTGCCAGCAACTCCACGAGGAACGAGATGATGGCCCGCAGACGAACAGGACACATCTCGGTGATATAAACGGCCACACCAATCGAGAGCGGCACAGCGATCAAGAGCGCCAGAAAAGACGACACGAGAGTTCCGTAGATGAACGGCATTGCGCCGTACTTATCGTTGACCGGGTCCCATTCATGCCCGTAAAAGAACCCAAGGCCAAACTGGTGCAGCGATGGCCTCGACTTGTCAAACAGCTCCCATGCCACGAAAACTACGATGGCAAAAACCGAAATCGCTGTGAGCAGGATCAACATCCCAAACGCCGCATCGGGAATTCGACTGCTGCGCGGGTGCGATTTCCGGATCCGCTGCAGCACGGTTGAGGAAGCATGCTGCACTCGCTCGGTTGCAGTCTGCCCCAAGGCGGGCATCGCGATCGCCGGCTTCTGTGTCGTCTCGGATTGTTCGGACGAGTTGCCCTCGTTCTGGCTCGCAGACATTTCTTTCATTCCCGTCGGGCCACAATCAGGTTCGATAAGGCCAACTCCCGGCAACCCCGGAGTTGGCCACAATCGTCGAGGCCCCGGATGGTCTAGTGCAATTGCTGCGTTATGGCAGCTTTTTCCTTTTCGACAACCTCTTTGGGGAGGGGAGCATAAGACAGGGCCTGGGTCATGGTTTGGCCCTGGTCCAGCATCCAGAACAAGAAATCCTTCAGGATCTTCCCCTTGTTCTTGTCCGGGGGATCGATCGGAACCAGCAGCCAGGTGAAACTGGCGATAGGATAAGCAGTCTTGCCTGGAGAGTTGGTGATCGAAACTCGAAAATCGGCTGGCACCTTTACGCCTGCCGCGGCTGCGGTTGTACTCTCAAGGCTTGCTTTGATAAATTGCCCAGACGAATTCTTCACACTGCCATAGGGGATCTTGTTCTGCACGGCGTAGATCAGTTCTACGTAGCCCAAGGATCCAGGCAACTGGCGGAGCATCCCCGCTACTCCCTCGTTGCCCTTGCCGCCCACCCCGACCGGCCATTTCACCGAAGTTCCCTTACCGGTCGTTCCCTGCCAGTCCTGACTTATCTTTGAAAGGTAATCCGTCCAGACATAGGTTGTACCGCTACCGTCCGAGCGATGGATCACCGTGATGCTTTCGTTGGGAAATTTGACATCGGGGTTCGCCTTCGCGATCGCTGGGTCGCTCCAATTTGTGATCTTGCCCATGAATATTCCGGCCAGAATATCAGGCGTAAACTTCACTTCCTGCGAAACTCCGGAGATGTTATAGGCCGGTACGACGGAGCCCAAAACCGTCGGCAGGTGCAGGAGTTTGATCTTCGATGCTTGGATCTGCTCATCCGTCATTGGGCCGTCAGTGGCTCCAAAATCGACAGTGCCTGCGGTGACCTGGCGAATCCCACCGCCGCTGCCGATCGATTGGTAGTTGATCTGAAGGTCCGAATGCAGGTTGTGATACTCGTTGAACCACTTGGAATACATCGGATAAGGGAAGGTGGCGCCTGCCCCGTTCAATTGCGTCTGTGCCATGGCGCAGCACGTAAGCAACACAACGCACAAAATCACCCTGAGTGATCGAATCACGCCGATTCCTCCTGACAAGTTCTGTTCGAGTTCTACGCTGCGATTGTTACGGACTTGTTACTGAACCATGAAAAGAGGGTGAAGACCACTTAGGTGGAGAGGCGAGGGTTGAGTCACAGGAGGCAGTTTTTGTTTGCAAGAGTTTACGAAGACTAGGCTTTGTGTTTCCGCTTTAGGTCATCGATGAACATTTGCTCAACCGGCTTATCGTAGGACCGCAATACGTGCCTGACAGTGTGACCGCTGACGAGGTGACAGACCTCTTCTGCGAGATTCTTGGCGTGATCGCCGGCCCGTTCGAGCGACTGGGTCATAAACAACACATGGAAGCTTTCCTGGCGGGGCGAATTGTCATGCCCTTCCAAGTGACGAATGAACACCAGGTTGCGAAGCCGATCCATCTCAGCGTCTGCGCGCAAGACTGCCAGGGCAAGGTTCAGGTCACGGTCGCGCAGAGCGCCTTGCACATCTCCCAACATCTTCTCCAGCCGCGATGCCATTAGGGTCAGATCGCGAATGTCCTGCAGGTCGATACGGCTGCCTACGGCGGCCGCACGATTACTGCAGTTCAACAGCAGATCTCCGACTCGTTCCAATCCGATGATGAATTTTAGACACGCCAGCAACTCCCGGGCGTGGGCTTCCGAGACTTTAGTAATGACCGAGGTGACTCCCTGGTCAATTTCACGATCGAGCGCGTCGAGTTCCTTTTCCCGCTTGCGCACGATTTCAAGCACGGATGGGACCCCCGTCGCTATTCCTTCCGCGACGTTGCCTGCAGCCATGCGCGCCAGATGGCAGGCCTCCAGTGTCTTTTCCTGCAGGCGTGCGCAGAGTTCCTCCGCACCCGCGATCTCCGGATCCGTCGTGTTCACGAGTTCATCCTAGGCTCGTTCTCATCTCGACCAACTCCTATGGCGTAAGAGCGCAAACTAATCCCAATCAATACAAACACGCCCTCGGTAAATTTTCCGTCAATTCGTGGTCAAAAATTCGGCAATTTGTGGGGCGCCTTGAATTTGCCAAGGCATGCTACACCTGCACAGCAACTTGCACGCGGGGAAGCGTGAAGTAAAACGTCGAGCCGTGATTCAACTCGCTCTCAGCTTTGATCGCGCCGCCGTGTGCCCGGACCACGTGTTTCGCAATCGCCAGGCCCAGGCCGGTGCCGCCGGATTCGCGCGAACGTGCTTTATCCACTCGGTAGAAGCGCTCGAAGAGTCTCGGAAGGTGTTCACTCGAGATACCTGCGCCAAAATCCCTGACGAAAAACTGCACTCCGTCTTCGGCGTCGCAGGCGCCAATGAGGATTTTATGCCCCTCTTGTCCGTACTTCATGGCATTGTCGATGAGGTTGCCGAACACTTGATGGATCGCGTCCCGGTCTACTGATACCCCCGAAGAAGACGTATTCATGATGGCAAGCTCGATGCCGCGGCTGGCGGCAATGTCTTGAAACGTCTTCACCGCTTCATCCAGCAGTTCCTGGGCAGTTGCGGGCTCTAGCTGGAAATTCTGCTCCCCGGATTCCACTCTTGCCAGCACCAGAAGATCCTCTGTCAGGCGTGCCATACGCATGGCATTTTTGCGGATGATCTCGACGAACTCCCGGGTGGTGTCGCTCAGCCGTTCGCTTTCAAGCACAGTCTCTGCGTAACCCTGGATAGAGGTAAGTGGAGTTCGAAGTTCGTGGGAAACATTGGCGATAAAGTCCCGTCGCGTTTTCTCTACGCGCTCAATTTCTGTCTGATCGTGCATCACTGCCACCGCTCCACCCCCGGGCATGGGGGCCGCGGTCAGGTCGAAGATGCGTCCGGAAAAGATCTTGGCGGCACGTGCTACAACGATGTCGCGAGCCTTCCAGTGCGGTCTGCACCGCGAGCAGAATCTCCGGGTCCCGGGCGGACTGCACCAGCGGTTCGCCCAGCCGGATTCCGCTTGGGAGCAGCCGTTCCATCCGCTGGTTCGCCCACAATACCCGGCCGTCTTCGGCCACCGCAATCACTGCTTCCTGCATGGAATTCAGCAGCGTTTCCAACGTCTGCCGGCTGGATTCGACCGAGCGAAAGCCCTCTTCCAGCTTTCGCGCGGTTTTGTCCAGTGCGGAGGCAACGTGCGCAATCTCGTCGCTCGATTCTTCCTCGATGCGGGCGGAAAGATCGCCGGCAGCCACTCGTTCGGCGAACATCGTAATGCGGGTAAGGCGCCGCGAAATCGACTCGGTGGCAATGCCTGCAAGGACCAGCGCCACCAACGCCGCTACGGCCGAACTTTTCAGCAAGTCCATTTGGACTCTGCGGTCGGCTTCACGAACTGCCGACAAAGGGTGTGCCAGTCTGACCGCTCCTCCCGGGACAGGCGCAGCCTCGTACAGGAATTCGACTCCAACGGTATGCGATGACCTTGTGGCAGAACCCAATTGTCCACGTAACGCCTGGACGAACTCAGGCCGGCCAGCGTGGTTTTCCATGGTGGCCGGGTCGGCTTCGGAATCGGCCAGCACTTTGCCGTCCGAGTCGATCACCGTCGCCCGTTCGTTTGCCTGGCTGGCAGTTTCCTTGGCGATCTGCCGTAGGGAATCACGGGGCGCTCCGGCAACTCGCGAGGCGAACAGAAGAGTCTTCTCCCGCATCGAGCTTTCAATCTCGTTGCGCAACATCCTTTCCCATGCCTTCTGTACGAGCACATTCATCGTCAGCATGCACGCCGCAATCACAATCAGGGAGGCGGCGAACAGCTTCAGAAAGATGCGGCTCTTCACGGCTTAGGGACCTCAAAGCGGTATCCTGCTCCGCGCACAGTCTTTAAGTAGCGCGGCTCATCGGGATTGGCTTCGATCTTCTCACGAATCCGGCGGACGTAAACGTCCACCGAGCGCGGCGTCACATAATGGGTATCGCGCCACACTGCATCCAGTAATTGATCACGCGTGAACACGCGCCCGGGATGGCGGGCCAGGTACTCCAGCAGCCGGAACTCCGTGGCGGTCGTCTGTGTCAGCGCCCCACGAACCGTAAGCGTCATTCCACCGCTATCGATCTCGATATCGCCGACCTTCACAACTGCCGGGGCGAGCGGCCGCTCGAAACGGCGCATCACCGCCCGCACCCGGGCCACCAGTTCTCGCGGACTGAACGGCTTCGGAATGTAGTCGTCCGCACCCAGCTCAAGACCGATAATCTTGTCTGATTCCGTGGATTTGGCGGTCAGGAAGATTACCGGAATCATGGTCAGCGCAGGCGTTTGGCGGATGCGTCGGCACAATTCCAGGCCGTCACCACCCGGCAACATGATATCCAGGAGGAACAACGCCGGAACCTGCTTTTCTGCTTCCGAGATCACGCCGGCCGCGGATGGGAAGGAGCGTACGCCATACCCTGCTGCTTCCAGATGGTGACGTACAAGCCGGGAAATGTCTGTGTCATCTTCTACGGCGAAGACGGTTTGCTTCACCGAGTTATTGTAGCCGACTGAATTTGCGGAGCTCTCGTGTCCTAGCATGTCAGGTCAACGTTACATCCCATGTTGTTAAAGGGTTATGAAAGTTCGATGAACGGTTGCCTAACATCGTTACTGTCCACATACGTGGGGCCTGATTCGATTGTCAACATTCTTGTTAACGCTGGAGCAACGTCAGACCGCGCATTTCTGATGGCGTTCAGCGCCGACTTGAATGTCTGGCCTGGCAATCGCCAACCGGAGACCCTTTCGCCCTACGCCAATCTTTAGAGAGGATTCCACAACTCGGCGCTGTTACTAACCTGTATGACGCGCTGTTTTAGGCCTGCCGAAATCATGGAATTCGCCGGGGGGAGCGTAATCCTAGGCACGTCGCCCAGAAGACCGGCGGCCAATTTTATGTTGCCGATAGCAAGAAGGACTTCCCGCCACCCTGTTCGATGCCATGGCACAAACAAACGCGCACCGAGTACAACGTCTCATTTCCACCGATCCGCGAGACGGCGGGCTTTCATACCCTCCGCCTGGAAACCACCTACTCCGCGCCAGCTGCAGGTACACGCCCCCGCCAGGCCTGCTAGTTTGATGCGCAGTGATTCCCGCGCCGAAGTCGGCGTCTTTGAGGCCTCGATCCCGTGCCAAGCAAAAACGCTCCACATAAAGGGGAGCGTCTGTACGAACTCTAACGATTCATCGCAGCGGATTCGTCAGCCAGGCGCGTGTCAGGTAATCCGTCATGCTCAGCGACAGCAGGAGGAACAGGAAAAAGAGCGCTGCGATCACGGTAACTTTCGTCAACTTGGAGCTGTAGAAAAGATGCATGAAGAAGAGGACCACGAGCGTTGCCTTGATGGTCGCGATAGTCAATGCAAGAATGATGTTCCAGTCATGCAGTTCGATGAACGACACGAACACGGTCAAACCGGTCAGGAACATCAAAATGGCCCAGATGCCCACATAAATACTGGCCGGTATCACGTGTTGCCGATGGTCTTCCGATGCCATGCTTCCTCGCTTAACCGCCGTGCTTCTTGCTGATCAGATACAGCAACGGGAAAAGGTATATCCAAACCAAGTCGACAAAGTGCCAATACAGTCCCACATTCTCCACCGGGCTGTAATAGTCCGGGTTGTACGCTCCGCGCGCGCCGGCAATCACAATCCACGTCACCAGCCCGATGCCAATAATCATGTGCAGAGCATGTAATCCGGTCATTGCCCAGTAAAGGGAGAAGTAAATCTGCACATTTTGTGGGCTCACACCGGCCGCTTCCGCGCCTTCAAACTGGAAATTCGGGCCGGGAAATTGATGGTTTGTCCAGTGCTCGTGATACTCGACCGCTTTAATTCCCAGGAACGCAAACCCGAACACGATCGTGATGAGCAACAGCACCACCATCATCTTTCTTTGGTCGAGCTGTGCGCACCGAACCGCCAGCGCCATGCTCAGTGAACTGCAAATGAGCACCACCGTGTTGGTCGCACCCAGCCAGATGTTCATGGTCTGGCTGCCTTCCACAAAGGCCTGATAGTACGTTGCGCGATACACCAGGTAGGCGCAGAACAGCCCACCGAAGAACATGATCTCCGTCACGAGGAACAGCCACATGCCAAACGTGGACGACTCGCGCTGCTGGTCCATGCTGGCGAAGTGGTGCTGTAGCGCGTGTTCAGCGATTTCGATATCGCTAGTGGCCAACGGGGACCTCCTCCTCAGGCTGGTGCTCGTAGTCGTAGGCTTCCCAGGTCACGACCGGTGTCTCGTCGAAATTGTGGGTGGGCGGTGGCGACGGCGTCATCCACTCCAATCCCACCGCATTCCACGGATTGGGTCCGGCGTCTTCGCCATATCGCAGCGACCACGTAAAGTAGATCATTGGCAGCACATACCCTACCGCCAGCACCGAAGCTCCTGCGGTCGAAAGCACATTCAGTACCTGGAACTCAGGCGGATACGCATGATAGCGTCGCGGCATGCCCATATATCCCAGGATGAACTGTGGGAAGAAGGTAAGGTTGAAGCCGACAAACACGAGCAGCGCCGAGAGCTTAGCCCATCCTTCCGGGTACAGCTTGCCTGTCATCTTGGGCCACCAGAAGTGCAATCCTCCCAGGTACGCCAGCACCATGCCGCCCACCATCACGTAGTGGAAGTGCGCCACTACGAAGTAGGTGTCGGTCACGTGGACATCCACGCCGATCGATGCCAGGAACACGCCCGTGAGTCCGCCGATGGTAAACAGCCCAATGAACGCGAACGCATACAACATTGGGGTGTCGTACCGTATCGATCCCTTGTAAAGAGTTGCCGTCCAATTGAAGATCTTGACCGCCGACGGAATCGCAACCAGGTAGCTCAGCAGCGAGAACACAAGAGCTGCATAGACCGATATGCCAGCCACGAACATGTGGTGCGCCCAAACCAGAAATCCCAGCACTGCGATCGCGATCGAAGCCAGCGCAACAAACTCGTATCCGAAGACGCGTTTACGCGAGAAACAGGTCACAATCTCGCTGATCACACCCATTCCCGGCAGGATCATGATGTACACGGCCGGATGGGAGTAGAACCAGAACAGATGTTGGAACAAAAGCGGATCGCCACCGAGTGCTGGATTAAATACTCCGATGTGGAACAGCCGTTCCAGTCCAACCAGCAGAACCGTAATCGCGATCACGGGTGTGCCCAGCACCATGATCAGGCTGGCAGCGTAGTTCGACCAGCAAAACAACGGCAGCCGCGTCCACGTCAATCCCGGTGCCCGCATACGGTGAATCGTGACAATGAAGTTCAGTCCGGTGAAGATCGACGAAAATCCAACGATGAAGATGCCCAGCGCTGTTCCTACAACGTGGGTGTTCGAGTAGGTCGTGCTGAACGGTGTGTAGAAGGTCCAGCCGGTGTCCACCCCGCCTGTGATCATCGAAACCAGGGCAAAGGTCGCTCCGAATATGTACAGGTACCAGCTCAACAGGTTGATCCGCGGAAATGCCAGGTCCTTGGCGCCAATCATCAGCGGGATAACAAAGTTCCCAAGCACCGCCGGTACTGACGGAATCAGGAAGAAGAAGACCATCGCGATTCCGTGCATGGTAAACAGCTTGTTGTATGTGTCCGACGACACCAGGTCGCCCGCCGGGGTCAGCAGCTCCAGCCGAATCAGCATGGCGAAGAAGCCGCCCACGAAGAACATCCCGGTGATCGAAATCAGATACAGTAACGCGATCCGCTTGTGGTCCCTGGTCAACAGCCACGACTTCAAGCTGTAGCCATTGTTCAGGTAGGTTTCGCGCTCCACTGTTTGTACTGCAGTTGCCATGTCACGCACCTTCGGGGTTAAACACCTAGTTGCTCGCGCTCGCTGCGGAATGCGGGGCTCCCCCCTCGGCACTCTGTTGCGGCTGCGATAACGATTTCACATAACTTACCAACGCTCCCAGGCTCTCTTCCGTCACCTGGCCTTGGAACGTCGGCATAATGGGCTTAAACCCTGCTACCACCTTGGCCTGCGGGTTGAGGATTGACTCGCGGATGTAATTCTCGTCGGCTGTCACCACTCGTCCATCGCTCAGCTGGACTGACCTGCCGAAAACTCCGGCAAGATTCGGCCCTCTTCCCTGGGTATCGGCACGGTGGCAAGTCGCACAACCTAGCTGGGCAAATACCTCCTTACCATTCACTGCCATCGTCGGTAGGTTCCCGGCATTCGCGAGCCACGCCTGATACGCCGCCGGCTCCATCACCACCACTTCGCCAATCATGCCAGAGTGCTCGGTGCCGCAATATTCTGCGCAGAACAAGTGATAGGTACCCACCTTCGTCGGATGAAACCATTCGGAGGTATATCGCCCGGGCAGCACGTCGGCCTTGATACGGAAGGCCGGGATGTAGAAGCTGTGAATCACGTCCTGCGAACTCATGATCAGCTTGATGTCGCGGTTCACCGGAATATGCAGCGCGTCAATTTCCCGCTGCCCCGTCTCGTGCTCGATCTTCCACATCCACTGCTTGCCCACGACGTAAACTTCCATGGCGCCGCGAGGCGGTCGCGCCTCTTGGAAAAAAATCAGCGAGCCCCAGGCGAAGAAGATCATCGAGATACCGAGCGGAATCAGTGTCCACGTCAGTTCCAGTGGAAGTGACCCTTCGATCTGCTCGGCTTTTGGGTGCGCCGATTGGCGATACTTGACCGCAAACACGAAGACCATCAGGAAAATGAGCAGAGTAAAAAACGCCGACACCGCGATCAGCAGGAAGTAAAGCCCATCCACCTGCGCCGCCATCGACGATGCTTGCTCAGGAAATAGTGGCAGGTTCTTCCACATATCGATCAGGCCCGTCCAGCTTCCGTCTCGGAATGATGAGGTTCACGGCGATACATCACGATCAGGAATCCTCCCAGCAACACTACCGTTGCCGCTCCTCCCAATCGCAGGATGTTGGTGACAACTGCTCCATACCGTCCCGTCGTCGGGTCGTAGTGATAGCAATACAGCGTGACCTGGTCCACCAGGGTACCGATCCTGTTGCGCGACGCCTCAATCAGGCCCAGCCGCAAGTCTTTGGGCGAATACTCTACCCCGTAGTAATACTGGGCCAGCTTGCCCTGAGGCGTGGCGATCATGATGGCCGCCGCGTGGATAAACTGCCCGGTGCGCGCGTCGCGCTTGTAGTGAAATCCGACTGCGTCCGCCAGTTGCTGAATCTCGGCCGGCTGACCGGTCAGGAAGTGCCAGCCCGCGCCGTCCGTTTTTTTCTCCAGCCTCTCGTTCATACGATCGATGTAAATCTTTTTCTTTTCGGCTGCCAGCTCCGGCGTCTCATTGGGATCGATGCTGACCGTCACCACTTCATACTCATTGCCCGGGGTGAACCGAATCACGCCCAGCGCGCTGGATAGTCCCGCTAGCTCTTCGCCACACAACATCGGGCAGCCGTAATACACCAGGTTCACAATTACCGGACGGCCGGACTTGAAATAGTCGCCCAAACGAACTGTCTTCCCGGTTTCATCCTTGAACTGCAGACTGAGCGGCAGCTCCTGGTCGAGCCGCTGATCAATCCCGATATTTTTCAGGTCATCGGGATTGACTTGCGATGAGGGCTGGCTGCTGTCGCGCATAAATGTGGACGCTGGCTGGCCCGTGGCGTATACACTCGCCAGTACCAACCCCGCCAATGCCATCTTTGCTTTATAACTTCTGTTCATCTCACCGCCGTCGATTCAGTCGCTGGGACGACCAATCGCATGACCTCCATCAACTCCCCTGTTACTCCGCCCCGGGTGCCGCGGCCTTCGCCGCCGGAACCCCCTTCTGGGTCCCTGCTGTCGCAGCACCTGTCGGTCTTACCGGCAACCCGCGCTGCTCAATCAACTTCATCGCCTCACCAATCGGCAAATGCACTGTTCCGTTAGCGTCCAGAAATGGCTGCGATGCGTACAGAATTTTGTGTTCCGATTCCAGTAACTGCCTCATGTCCCCGACATCGTTGGTCTGTAGCCGTGGCTGAGGAAAGATGTCTGGATTCACGTTGCTTGTGTTCTCGAAGTCTTTGCCTGCCGCAGTCAAGGCAGGCTCTTTCTGCGCCCTGACCATCGGACTCGGATTGCCCTTGGCGAAAAACGGGCTTCGCGCCAGGAAATGAAACATTCCCCACAGCACCAGCTCGACGAATATGCCCGCCACCAGCAAGCCTGCAAGGAAAATCAGGATGCCGCGCGGACTCAGGTCGGTACGGTCGTAATCCACCGCCGGGTTCTTCAGCAGATCGTAGTCGTCGTGATTAGTGGCCATGTCCCGACCCCTGATGCAGCAAACTCGGCATCTGCGGCTCGTACGCGGGTAGGATTGGCCGCTGCCGCAGGTTGTAGAAGAAGTACCCCAGCCACAGTCCGCCGATTCCGATCGGGGCCACGAGGTACCAGAAGCTGAAATAGAAATGTCCGCGCGCGTGCGCAAAGTTCGGCACCACGTACCAGTAAATGTCCACCAGGCGCATGAACATCAGCAACACCGCCAGGCGGATCATCCGCCGGCCGTCCCGCTTCAAGTTTCGCGAAAGCAGGAGCGCAAATGGTAACGCAAAATGGAACAAAATAATGGCGAGCGCAATTACGCCCCAGCCGCCATGAATACGATTCAGGAAGAAGCTGATTTCGTCCGGCAGGTTCCCCGCCCAAATGATCAGCCACTGCGAGAACGAAAAGTAGGCGAACAGCATCACGAAAGCCATCATCAGCTTGCCGAGGTCGTGAAACTGCTCCTGCTTGATGATCTCTCGCATCGGGCTGTAGCGCGAGAGGACAGCCAGCATGATTACGCAAAATGACAGCGCCGACAGCCCCTCGCCTGCCATGAAGATCATCCCGTAGATTGTTGAACCCCACTGCGGATCGAGCGACATCACCCAATCGACCGCTGCAAACGAAATCGTCAACGAGTACAACAGCGCACCAACGCCGCTCAGCAGTTGGAACCGTGGCTGATGCCCCACCGCCGACGGCTCATCCTGCAACGCCGAGCGGCTGTTTAGCACATACATGAGCCCAAGCCACACCGCGAAATAAATCACCAGCCGCAGCCACCAGAACGGCAGGTTCAGGTACCAACTGTTGTGCTCGGTCAGCGAAGGATCGCTCATCCACGCGTACAGGTAATGCCGGCCCAACGCGATGGGCAGGAATAGAACGAACATGAGCGGCAATCCCTTGCTTGCCGCTTCCAGAATGCGTCGAATCGACAGGCCCCACAGGCCGCCCGACAGGTGCTGCACCATCAGCAGCGCCATGCACCCCAGGCTCAAGCCCAGCCACAGCATGAAACCAATGAGGTATCCCCTCATGAACTGTTCGGGTTGGAGGAAGAAGCCCGCAACACAGGCCAGCGCTCCAACCACCCCCACACCGAGGAACTTCGTCTGCCAGCTCACTGCCTCAGCCGGAACCGCGTAGTTGGCGTGTTCAACCTGCAGGTTCGGTTGACTCATTGGTGGCCTCCCTCGGTTGCAGTTGCAGGCTGCGGCCTGGCGCCCTGCGTATCATAAGGAGGCGGAATGACGAGCCCCGCCGGAGGCTCACTCGCAATCGGCTGTCCCGCGGGAACGTCCGCCCGTGTCGCACCCTGGCTCAATTGCAGTGCCCGGATGTAGGCGGCAATCGCCCAGCGGTCCTTCGGAGGAACCTGTTGCGAATAATCCAGCATCACCCCGAAACCGTTTGTCATTACGTCAACGAAATAACCGATCGGTGCCTTGCGCAGCCGCTCATTGTGATACGAAGGAGGCCGCTTCAAGCCGCGCTGCACGATCATGCCGTTGCCATCGCCGGTCTCGCCGTGGCATGGCGAACAGTAAATGTTGAATCGCTGTTGTCCGCGTTGCAGCACCTCGGCCGTCACCGGGAAGGGCATGTAGTTGCCGTCTTCTGATCCGATTTTGCCCGTATAGAAATAGGTGTCAGCCCGCAAGTCTCCTCGCGCCACCACGCCTTCCACCAGCGGACGCGCCGAGCGCCTGTCAGCGTAAAACTCGCTCTCCGCCAAGGGACGCTTGTAAGGCTGGTTCTGCATGTCGGCACGGCATCCTGTGAGCAGCAACAATGCCGTCGCCGCCAACAACCCCGGGATCACGCGAACCAAGGCGAATTGAGGATGCCTATGAATGAGGCACCTCCGAAATCGAAAACGGCTTCAGTCGTTCCATGAATTGTTGAGTGCCCACAATATCGAACTTCGGATCGGTCGCTTCTACACACAGGAAGAAGCGGTCACGCGTGACCTTCGAGAAACGGTCCACATGAAAAAGCGGATGATACGGTTGTGGCAGGCCGTTCAGTGCAAACATGCCGATCATGCCGATGATTCCCGCGAACAGGATGGTCATCTCAAACGTAGGCACAATGAAAGCCGGCCACGAATCGTAAGGCTTTCCGCCGATATTCAGCGGATACGCGATCACGTTGATCCAGTACTGCAGCGCGAATCCCGAAGTTCCGCCGAGAATGCCCCCGATGAGCGTGATCAGGGGCACGGCCGACTTATGGACGCCGATGGCCTCGCTCGCCTCTTCAATCGGGAAGGGGCTGTAGGCGTCCATCTCGCGATATCCCTCGGCATAGGCTTCCTTGCACGCTTTCACCAGGTCGGTGGGCGTTTCGAACTCCGCTAGCAGGCCGTAAATCGCTGGCGTCGCAATCGCGTGGCTCATTCCTTCACCTCCGCTTGCGGCAACAGCATGCGTATTTCAAAGATCGAAATCGCCGGCACAATGCGGATGAAGATAAACATCGCAGCCGTGAACAGGCCAATCGTTCCCATGTACGTCGCCCAATCCCAGCGCGTCGGCACGTAATGTCCCCACGACGACGGCAGGAAGTCACGATGCAGGCTGGTCACGATGATGATGAAGCGTTCCAGCCACATCCCCACCAGCACTACCAGCGAAATCATAAACAGCCACGTCGTGCTTGACCGTACTTTCGGCCACCACAATACTTGCGGGATCAGAATATTCAGCAGGATGAGCAACCAGTATTCAGGTGCATAGGGTCCGAACCACCGGTTGTGCAGCATGAAGCGCTCATAGGGCGACCCGCTGTACAGCCCGATGAACGTCTCGAAGAAGTATCCATAGGCGACGATCAGCCCCGTCGCCAGCATGATCTTCGCCGAATTCTGCAGATGCCGCATGGTGATCAACTGCTCCAACCCGTAATACTTGCGGATAGGAATTGCCAGCACCAGCACCATAGCGAAGCCGGAGTAAATCGCGCCCGCGACAAAATACGGAGGGAAGATCGTCGTGTGCCAGCCGGGCACGACGGCAATCGAGAAGTCGAAACTCACCACCGTGTGCACCGACAGCACCAGCGGCGTCGAAATACCCGCCAGCAGGATATATAACGACTCGTAACGGTTCCAGTGCCGTGCCGAGCCACGCCAGCCGAGAGAAAGAATGCCGTACGCCTTGCGCGCGAATGGATGCTTCGCTTCTTCGCGCATGGTGGCGAAGTCCGGTACCAGCCCGACAAACCAGAAGACGGCGGAAATCGTGGCGTAGGTCGACACCGCGAAGACGTCCCACACCAGTGGACTCCGGAATTGCGGCCAGACCCCCATGCTGCTCGGGTAAGGGAACATCCAATACGCCAGCCAAGGACGGCCCATATGCAACAGCGGGAACATACCGGCGCAAGCCACGGCGAACAGTGTCATCGCTTCCGCAAAACGGTTGATGGAATTGCGCCAAGTCTGCTTGAACAGCAACAGGATTGCCGAGATCAGGGTGCCCGCGTGCCCGATGCCGATCCACCAGACAAAATTGATGATCGCGAAGCCCCACCCTACCGGAATCTCGATTCCCCAGATCCCCACCCCGCGCAGGAACAGGTATGTCACCGCCATGCCCAGGATCGCCAGCAGGGTCATGGCGACCGCGAGCCCGGCAAGCCATCCCAGCCCAATCGGCCGCTTCAGTACGGCATCGGTAATCGTGTCGGTGACCGAGTCAAACGTCTGTCCCGTACCTATTACCGGCGGCTCTTCGAGCCATGCCACGTTTTTCTCGTCAACTTCGGCCATCTAGCTCTGCTCCGACTGATCAAGTTCAGGATTCGGGTTCAGCACCACCGCCATGTAAGTCGTGCGCGGACGCGTATTCAGGTCTTCCAGCAATCCATAGTTGCGCTGATCGGCCCGCAGTTTCGCCACCCGGCTGTTGGGATCATTGAGGTCCCCGAACGTGATGGCCCCGGCTGGGCATGCCTGCTGGCAGGCTGTGATGACCTCGCCGTCCTGAATCTTGCGGTTTTCCTTCTCCGCGGTAATGCGACCATGCGTGATGCGCTGCACACAGTACGTGCACTTCTCCATGACGCCGCGACTGCGCACGCTGACTTCCGGATTGCGCATCATCTTGTACTGCTGCGTCTCCCAGTCCTGCCACAACAGGAAATTGAACCGCCGCACCTTATAGGGGCAGTTGTTCGAGCAATAACGCGTTCCAACGCAGCGGTTGTAAACCATATCGTTCAGGCCTTCGGTCGAGTGCACCGTCGCACCCACCGGGCAAACCACCTCGCAAGGTGCGTTCTCGCATTGCTGACACGGAATTGGCTGATAGTAGGCCGACGGATTCTCCGTTCCGCCTTCGTAATACACATCAACGCGCAACCAGTTCATGTGACGGCCACGCATTACTTGCTCCTTGCCCACAACCGGAATATTGTTCTCCGCCTGGCATGCCACCACGCACGTCTTGCATCCGACACAAGAGTTCATGTCGATAGCCATGCCCCACTTGGCCTCCGTGTACTGGTATAGCGGCCCGCCCGCAGTCGTGGTGTACAACGAAAATTCCGGCGTCGGCGCTTCAGCGCCTTCGTGCGCGAAGCCGGGATTCTTGATGAAGTCTTCCAGCGTCGCCTTGCGCACGATGTGACGGTCGCTCATATTCTCGGCGCCCGGAATCCCTGACTGGTCGATGTACTGCCACCCCTGTGGATTCGCGAACCCGTATCCATCGCCGACCTTGGTGATCTTGCCGCCCGCAGAATACAGCGCGTCGCTGGTGCGCAATGGATAAGCGTTAAAGCCCACCTCGTTGCCGACCCGTCCGCTCTTACTGCGGCCGTATCCCAGGAAAACTGTGATCGCATCGTCGGGATGCCCGGGCGTTCGCCAGATCGGCCCTTTCACCTTCCGCCCATTGACGTCGATCTCCACCACGTCTTCGGTCTTCAGTCCCAGCTTCTCTGCCGTTTTCACGCTGATCTGTACGGCATTGTCCCAGCAGATCTGCGTCATGGGCTTGGGAGTCTCCTGCAACCATGCATTGTTGGAGAACGTGCCGTCGTAAATCGTGGGATCGCGGCGGAACATGACTTCCAGGCCGCCGGTGCTTGCACTTGCGGCAGCCGGTGCACCCTTCCCGGAAACCGATTTTGCCGGATACGAGCTCCCTGCAACAAATCCGTCGTGCAACGCCTTGCGCCACGCTGTCTCGAATTCCCCGCCCAGCTTGCCCTGCCAGTACCGCCGAACGATCTCGTAGCCTGTCGTCGCCGAGGATCCGGTCAGCAGCTCGATGAATTCGTATTCGCTCTTGCCGTCATACAACGGAGCGATCAGCGGCTGGATCAGCGTTGCGGTCCCATCCACCGTGCGCGCATCGCCCCACTGCTCCAGGTAATGCGTCGCGTTAATGTGCCAATGCACATAATCCGTCGTTTCGTTCTGGAAGACGCTGTGCTGCACGCGCAACGGCACCTTGCCCATCGCGTCGCCGAACTTCAAGTCTGCCGGAGCGTCATACACCGGGTTGCCGCCCACGATCAACAGCAAATCCACTTGACCGGCATTCATCTCCCCGACCAATTCCTTCAAAGCAGCCGTCTGGTCCTGCGGTTTTGCTTCCACCGGATCGGTATAGAACACCGTGTTTCCCACCGCTCCCAGCGACTGGTTCATCGCATGGGCCAGTGCATGTACCGCCGGAGGCTGATTGTCGCCGGCGATGACCAGAGCCCCACCCTTGTGTGCCTGGAGGTCTTTCACCATTGCCGCCACAAACTTCTGCTGTTCCGGCTTGGCACTGCCTCCGCCGACGCCCAATCCCGCGGCAATCGCGCGCGCTACCTGCTCTACTTCGGACGCCCGCACCGGCAAACGATGGTCCGCTTTCCCACCCGTATTTGTCGGCGAGCTCTCCACCATGTAGAAGCGCGACATTTTCTCTTTGAGGTCAGGATTCCTCCGCGAAGCGAACTGCCGGGCATACATCACGAACCCCGGATACCCGCTGGAGAGAAAATCGCCATCGAGCGAAAGAATTGTGTCGGCCTTTTCGAACGCGTAGCGGGTCTCCACATACTGCCCGAAGGCAAGCTGTGAGCCGGCACGAACGTTGTCGCGGCCCAACGGGTCGTACTGAATCCACTTTGCTTGCGGATATGCCGCCATCACCGCGCTCATCTGCGCCCCTAATGTTGGAGAGCTGATGGTGCGCGTCAGGATTCGCAGTCCCGCGCCCTGGACCGCCTTCTGCGAATTCAGCGGTCCGCCGATCGCTGTAGCGTAATCGCTCCACGACCGGATGTTGCCGGTGTTCGTGACCGCCTGCGAGCGGTCCGGATCGTACATGTCGAGAATTGAAGCCTGCGCGAATACGTCGCTGCCCACTCCCGCAGGATGGTCGGGATTCCCTTCGACCTTTGTCGGTCTTCCTTCGTGGCTCTCCACCAGCACCGGCGTTGCATAGCCGCCGAAAGGCATTGCGCTGGCAAAATACAGGGGGATCCCCAGCACGATCGGTTCCGGCTGGCGAACGTAGGGCACGATCGGCTCGACCGGCTGCTTCACGCAAGCCGACAATCCCGCCAGCGCCATGGAAGCCGTCATCAGCTTCATGAAGTCGCGCCGCGATGCCCCTTCCGGCCACACTGACGCCTGCCGGGGAAACTCACGATGCATCATTTCGAAGAAGCCGTCAGTCTGCGCCAGCTCTTCCAGGCTCCGCCAGTATTGCGGGCCGCTCTTGGCGCGCGACAACTTGTCGCGCACTTCTGCCAGCTCCAGCTTGCTGGGGCAAACCGCCTCGGACTTCTGTTGGCTCTCTTGATCCATCTTCTCGTCAGTTCCGGTCCACAAAAACATTGCTCGTTCTGTTCTCGTAACCCTAGCGATGACAGGTATTGCAGCTCGTGAGGTCTTGCACCGTACGGACGTGGTATTGCGATTTCAAAGCAGCTCCAAGCTGCTCCTGCTCGATGTATTTCGACCCGTCCGCTAACTGCACCGGGTGCGATGAGCTCGGCTGCTGATAGTTCATGTTGAATACCTGGTCTTTCGGCCGCAGGTACTTCTCCGTGCCGCGATGGCACTCCAAGCACCATTCCATCCGCATCGACGATTCCTGGTACATGAATGGCATTTCATTCACCGGCCCATGACACGTCGCACAACCCACGCCCTTGTTCACGTGGATGCTGTGGTTGAAATAAACATAGTCGGGCAGGTAGTTCACCTTGGTCCACATCAGCGAATTACCGGTGCGGTAGCTCTCCCTCACCGGCTCCAGCATCGCCGCGTTCGTCCAGATCTGCGAATGGCAGTTCATGCAGGTCTTGGTCGGAGGTACGCCCGCGTAGCTCGACTGCTCCACGGAGGTGTGACAGTAGCGGCAATCGATGCCCAATCCCGCGTTGTGATGTTGGTGGCTGAACGGCACAGGCTGCGCCTGCCGCATGCCCTGGTAGGTCGCGTACGGCGACTTCTGCGCCTCCAGCGCCACCCACAGCAGGACGCTCACCACCACGATCACCGCGAGAATCGACAGCCGCGAAAGACTGTTCGCACTACGATGAAAAATTTGTGCCATGTACGAAGCTTTCCCAGTGCTGCGGGCCCGGAGCCATGCCGCTTACCGCTCAGGCTGATGCAGTTGCGTAGCTTACGATCTATCGATTGCGATGCTAATCACCCAAGTCGGTGATTATAACAACTCAGGTTCCTTGCTTTGCAAGAGAACAATGCAATCTTCCCGCGCAAATGTCCTCGCGGGGCAAACTTTTTCCTTGGCGATATCGTGTCTGTTGTGAATCACAACGAAAAACAGAACGCTGCAGCTGTTCATCACCGGCACAAACGCGCTCTCACTCAACAGCCTTCTTCAATTTCATTTTGGGAATCCACCCGAGGCCGCGCTTTGGGTGCAGGCATCTCGAGGCAGCGCGCTAAATGCGCACGCGCGCGAGATTCTTGCCAGCTACTAATTGCAAGTTTCTCTTCACTCCGACTCCAAAATCACCTGCGCCATCGCAAACGCCTCGGTGTGGGTCAAGGAGAGATGCGCCCTCGCCCCGTTCAGCCGCTTGAAAAACTCGCCGGCCCTTCCGTGGAACGCGATTGTAGGTCGGCCTCCGGTCAACCGTCGTACTTCTACATCGCGCCATCTCACCCCATGGCTCCAGCCCGTTCCAATTGCTTTCATTGCCGCTTCTTTCGCAGCAAACCTCGCCGCATAGCGCTCGATCTTGTTCGCCTTGGACTCGCAATAGCGGACTTCGTCTTCCGTGAAGATTCGCTCGATGAAGCGCCGCCCGAAGCGTCCAATGGATTGCCGAATGCGATCGACCTCAGCGATGTCAATGCCTGTGCCCACAATCATGGGACCACCATACAGCACCTCTCGGACAAGCGAATCCAGTTCAACGCAAGGGGAAACGCTACTGTCAAGCTGCCCTTACTTAAGGCTTGTACTCAGTAGATTACGACCGGAAGTCATATTACTCCTTGGGGTTTTGTAAATCCCCTGTTATGATGAAAGTGCTCGATTGATCGACGTTGTACGCAGCAGTACCTGCCTAGCAGCATCCCTGCCTGCTTCACAATCCGTTCGAATCGCAGCAACATCAATTGCGAAGGAATAAGTTACACAATGGAACAAGGTACCGTTAAGTGGTTCAATGACGCGAAGGGCTACGGCTTCATCAGCCGTCAGAACGGCGAAGACGTATTCGTTCATTACTCTGCCATCCAGGCCGGCGGCTTCCGCAGCCTGCAGGAAGGCCAGAACGTTCAGTTCAACGTGGTCAAAGGTCCCAAGGGCTGGCAGGCCGAGAACGTACAGCCGCTGTAAACTTTCGAGCTCAAGTTCGTAACCAGGCGGCCCGCCTCGCGGGCCGCCTTTTCTATTGTTCTTCCCGTTCGTCCTGGCCCGCGCCGAAAGTCCGGCCTGTGACCAGGTCCGCTCCAGCGTCCGCCAATCGCCGAATTTCACCTATGAATCGCACTTTTCTATGGCTCGCCCGACCGATTGAGCCGAGGTCGTCTGGTACTCATGCTCGATTCACATCTGGAGGAAAGCAGGGACCCGCTGCCCGAAACCACCGCCCAGGGTTCGGACCTCCATGGCTAGGGCATGCGTCCGTAAGCCTACGGGATCGAGCTAATTGCTAATTACTTCTTCACACTCCCGCCGCCGCGACTCCCGAGTAGTACCGTTGCGTGCGCGGTAACTTCGCCGCATATCCCAGCAAAAAGAAGAAAACCGTCGAAAGCAGGCAGATCACCAATCGCGTCCGCGCCAGCGGCAGCCGAGCCAGCCCCATATACTTCCCCATCCGCCATGCCGCCCAATTGACCACTTGTGTCGGCACTACCGTCCAGATCGCCACGTAAAACCACGCCCGCTCCGCGCCTTCGCCGAACGTATCCCGCTTGGCCCGAGGCGTCAGATCCAAGGCCGTCGCCGCCACCACCGCCAGCGCCAGCACATAGAAGCAGTACTGGTACATCTCCTTCAGCATCCATTGCCCTGTGACCGCCGCCACGCAAAGCCCAATCGAGTTCAGTGCAAACGGAACGATGATGTCGACCCACGCCGCCGTATAGCACACCACGCGATACCAGAGGTTCGGCTGGTGAACGCCGTAATAGTGAATGTACGGCCGCTCCTCGCAACCCGGCACCCGCCCCATCCATCCCCGCCACGCCACGAAAGCGGCGACGATCGCCAGCCAAATCCAATGACGGCGGTCCGGGCCGTGCGTGTAAAGGTCATAGGTGAGCGGCCAACCCGGCAGCACCCAGAAAACCCAGATCCAGATTGGAGTGTGGAAAACGCGATAGTATCCCTTGTTGCGTTCCCGGAAAACGGCTTGTTTCATAAGCGAATGCTCATCGTAGCGGCAATCGCGCGGTGCGCGCAAACTGGAAGCGCCGCTAATCTTCTTGAGCCGTCATCCTGAGCGGAGCGACCCGCCGGTGGCGGGGACCGAAATCCGAAGGACCTGCTGTCCGTCGTGAGCGACCGAGATTGCAACATGGGCCTCGCCCGCGTCGGCTGCCGGGTACCCCACCAAGAGCTTCGCTTCTTTTGCTTGAGGGCGGTTTTTGCGGGTCACAAATCACAGCAACATTCCCCGGTCGTACACCAGTTTCCCATCGACCAATCGCGCTTCCGCCATCGTCTTATGAGGACGCGCCGGCCGCTTCTCATCATCAATGTGTAGAACGGTATGTCCGTGCTCCACGAGGTAATCGCTCACCATCATCCGATGGCACTGGAAGTACACTCGCTCGGCGCACATAATCGCCGTGCCACCGTCGCCGCTTTCTTCCAGCGTCACCCTAAGCGGGGTCCCCTCCGGCGACCGGGTCGAAGAGCCCGCTCTGAACCTGTCGAAGGGACCTCCTGTTTTATTCGCTCTCTGTAGTAACCGATCAATCCCCGAAGCAAACTCTTCCGTCATCATGTAATCCGCGTAATTTCGGAACGCGTCATTGCGCAGGGCCGTGTTCGGAGATTCTTCGCGGATCTTCTTTCGCCGACCGCCCAATTCCTTCATCCATACGTAGGCGATGCCGTGCTTCGGCAATTCCCGCTCCAGCGACTCGCGATTGAAATGCGGCACTCGCCTCGACATGGGAAACGACCGTATATCCACCAGCGTCTTGACGCTGTGTCCTTGCAGAGCCGCTACCAGTTCGTCGAAGCTCCGCGTCGAGTGCCCGATCGTGTAAATCACAGCCATCAATCACTCGCTCGGATTCTTCAGATCTCTGTTGATCAACCTACAATAATGCCAAGGCGCATCAAACGTCATTCCCCCTCCGCGATAATTCGGTGCTTGAGGTGAACAATGAAACGAGGCGTTGTCTTCGCCATGCTGGCATTTTCCTTGCAGGTCTTCGCCCAGCAGCCCAGAAAAACTCCGACACTCAAGATACTGCTGGAGCAGCTACGCACCACCCACAACGAAAGTGATCGGTTCGTTCCAGCGAATGTCGCCATTGAGGGCCTCACACCCGAGCAGGCCAAGTGGACCGATGACAGCGGCAACCACTCCATCGGTCAGCTGACCGTCCATCTCATTTTCTGGAATCAGCAACCGTTGGCGAAAATGAAAGGCGAGCCACCGGCAAACAGCGGCAATAACCATGAAACGTTCAACAGCTTCGACGCAGCGCACTGGGCCGCCGCGGTGAAGCAGCTCGATGATGTCCTCACCGCTAGAGAAGACCGTGCGAGCCGCTGACGACGCGAAAATTAACGAGTGGGCGTCCAATCTGGCGCACATCGGAACACGCAATGCCTATCACACCGGGCAGATCCTACATGTTCGCAAACTCCAGGGATCGTGGAATCCGGAGAAAGGAGTGAAATAGAGCCCGCTCACCCAACAAGCTTCTCAATCGCCGCAAGAAGGGCGCTGTCCTGTTCCGGCCCGACCGTCCGCGGGTCGATCAGCACTCGTCCCTCTTCCACCCGCGCAATAATCGGCGTCTCCCAATCTCGCAACTTCGTTGCGATTTCATCCGCACTCATCACAGCAGAGGACACAGCCAATGCCCGCGTCGGCAGCATTGCGCCCGGAGCCGACCCTCCGCCGATCACCGATCGCGTCGCTACCACCTCAACATTCAGCTGCGGACTGCTGATGTGCAACTGGCGCATCAGGCGCTCAGCGCGTTCCTCGATCCGCTCTTCCGTCAGCCGCATCATGCGCAGCGCCGGCAACGAGTCATAATCCTCGCGCAGATACGCCAGTAGCGTCGCCTCAAGTGCGGCATAAAACATCTTGTCCACCCGCAGCGCACGAAACAGTGGATTCTTCCGCACCCTCTCCACCAGCTCCCGGCTGCCTGTGATCAGCCCCGCCTGCGGACCTCCCAGCAGCTTGTCGCCACTGAACGTCACCACATTCACACCCGCTCGGAGGCTTGCCGCAATCGTCGGCTCACCCCGCACCCCAACCGACGGCAGGTCGAAAATATCTCCGCCGCCCAAATCCTCCATCAATGGAATCCCATGCTTCCGTCCCAGTGCCGACAGCTCCTCCAGCGATGGCTGCTCCGTAAAACCGGTAATCTCGAAGTTCGAGCGATGTACCCGCAGCAAAAGCTTCGTCTCGTCGCTGATTGCCTGCGCGTAATCCGCGATGCGCGTTCGGTTGGTCGTACCCACCTCGCGTAACACTGCACCCGACTTCGCCATCACGTCCGGAATCCGAAACGACCCGCCAATCTCCACCAGTTCCCCGCGCGAGACGATCACCTCACCGCCCTCCGCCAGCGCATTCAGCGTAAGCAGTACCGCGGCAGCGTTGTTGTTCACGACGATCGTTGCCACTTCGCGCCCGATCTCGCCAAATATTCTCGCCAACAACCGGCCAACATGGATATCCCGCTTCCCGCGTTCGCCGGTCGCCAAATCGAGCTCGAGATTGGAGTATCCCTGCGAAACTTCCACCATGTGCTCCAGCGCCTCCCGGCTCAATGGCGCTCGCCCCAGGTTTGTATGCAGGATCACACCCGTCGCATTGATCACCGGACGAAGCGAGTACGCCAACGCCGCCCGCAATCTGCGCTCAATCGCCCCCGGAGCCTCCGCAACCGCCGCCGCAATCTGTTCTTCGGTCATTCCTCCGTTAGCGATCTCCCTGCGTATTTCATCCAACACGGTGCGCGCCACTTCGACCGTCGCGCCGCGCCCCTCGCGCGCTACGATGGTCTGCATGTCGACACGCCTCAGCATCTCGTCAACCGACGGCAGCAAACGAAACTGAGCCTGTTGGGTGTTAATAGGACTCACCACGGCATCCCAGATTGTACTTCCTGCGGACTCGACGCGAGCAACAGTTCACCTGCTACTTTGACGACCGCAGCCTTCGGATTGCCAACCCAAGCAGAACGCCCGCGCCAACTAGCATTCCTGCTCGTCTTACATTATTGAATCGCTCGAAGCGCACTCCCTGCGGCGTAATCTCCAGCACGCCGACAGGCAGAGCGATCACTAGACCGCCACCTCCGCCTCCGCCTGTCCCGCCTTCGGGAGCCTCGACCTTGCGTCCACCCCAACCACCTCCGACGTGGTACATCACCCGCGCCACCGGCACGATGGTTTTGCCCTGCGTCTCGATCGGATGGCCAAAAACCTGCTTCACGTTCGCCGTTGTCGTGAAATGCTCGGTCAAAGTCTGCAAAATCTCTTGCGCGTGATTCATAGATACCTCGAGCCATTCTGTCACGGGTGCGCGATCTTCTCGCAGCACTGATCGCCGGGTTGCCCCCAGCACGTCGCCTTCTCTTGACGACAGGGTGAGAAATCTAATCGTTTATTGCTTATTGCTTCTTACCAGCAACCAGTCACCCCACCTCCACCAGCCCATACCGTCGATTCCAGTGACTCCGTAAGTGCTGCACCGCCCGAGTGACCTCTTCTTTACTGACCTGCTCGTTCGGTCCTTCCAGCACAAACCGCGCCTGCTTGCGCGCAAGTTCCAGAACGTCGCGATCGCGCAGCAAGTTCGCCACTCGAAAATCCGGCATGCCAGCCTGTTTGGTGCCGAAAAATTCTCCCGGTCCTCGCTGCTGTAAATCCAGATCGGCGATTTCAAATCCATCCTGCGTGCGTACCATCGCATCCAGCCGCTCTTGCGCTTCCGGAGAAACCTTGCCGCCCGTCATCAACACGCAATACGACTGCACCGCCCCGCGCCCAATCCGCCCGCGCAACTGATGCATCTGCGCCAACCCGAACCGTTCCGCATGTTCAATCACCATCACGCTCGCGTTCGGAACGTCCACCCCGACTTCGATCACCGTGGTTGACACCAGCACGTCAATCGTTCCGCGCTGAAATGCCGCCATGGTGCCGTCTTTCTCATCGGCGCTCATCCGGCCGTGCAGCAGACCCACTCGCAGTCCTGCCAGTTCTTTCTTTCGCAGCTGCTCATACATCTTGATGGCGGCTTTCAGCTCGCCTGCCATCGTCGCTTCCTCAATAACCGGATAAACAACGTACGCCTGGCGTCCCGCCTTGATCTGCTTATGCACGAAGGCCCACACCGAATCTGCCACCTCGTCAGACACCAGCCGCGTCTTGATCGGCGTTCGTCCCGGCGGAAGCTCGTCCAGCACGCTGGTATCGAGATCTCCATACAGCGTCAGCGCGAGCGTTCGCGGAATCGGTGTCGCCGTCATCACCAGTACATCGGGCTCCGCCTGTCCCGTCTTCTTCATCAACCGAAACCGTTGCATAACCCCGAACCGGTGCTGCTCATCCACAATCACCAGCCCCAGCTTGTCGAACTCCACGGACTCCTGGATGAGTGCGTGCGTTCCAATCACCAGTTGCGCATGGCCTCGCGCGATATGCTGCCGCACGCTCCTCTTGTGCCCCGACTCCTGCGAACCCGTCAGTAACACGATCCGGTATCCGGCTTCTTCGAGGATCCGCCGCGCCGACAGGAAGTGCTGCGTGGCAAGAATCTCAGTGGGCGCCATCAAGGCAACCTGGTAGCCGTTCTCGATCGCGATGACCGCCGCCTGGAACGCAATGATCGTCTTGCCCGAGCCCACATCGCCCTGGAGCAGCCGTCGCATCGGAGCCGCCTGCTGCATGTCATCGGCGATTTCTTTCAGCACCCGCTTCTGCGCACCTGTGGGGTGAAACGGCAGAATGCGCTTGACCGCGGCCCGCACACCGTCGTTGATTTCGAACGCCACACCGATCTGCGTCCGCACTTTTCGTCGCTTCAGCTCGAGCCCCAGTTCGAGAAAAAACAGCTCTTCGAAGATCAAACGGAAGTGCGCCGGTGTGCGTGCCGCTTGGAGGTCCGCAAGGCTCTCACCTACTTCCGGCCAGTGCGCCTGCCAGAATGCTGACTTGCGATCAATCAATCCCATCTGCCCGCGAACCACCGGAGGAATAGCATCCGGCAAATTCCCCTCGAGCTTTTCCAGCATGCCGTGAATGATGCGCCGGAACCATCGCGCCGTCAGCCGCCCCTTGCCTGCCGACTCATAGATGGGCACAATGCGCCCGACCTCGAGCGATTGCCATTTGTGCTCTTCTTCATTCCCCGCTGCGTTATTTTCGTCAGGGTCATACAGAATCTCGAACTGCGGTTGCATGATCTGCAGGCGATCGTAGCCGCGTGTCGATGCCTCCACCTTGCCGTACAGCGCTACCATTTGACCGGCGCGAAATTTGTCTTGCAGATACGTTGCGTTGAACCAGATGCACTTCAGCGTCGTCCGCCCCTCGCCCACCGTCATCTCGAAGATCGGCATGCGCCGCGTACGAAACAGTCCTGACCCGCGCACTTCTGCGATGACGCTCGCCATCTCGCCCGCCCGCAGCTCGCCAATTCCACGCGGATTCAGCCGGTCCTCATAGCGAAACGGCAGGTAGTACAACAGGTCCTCGACCACCGAGATGCCTTTTTCCTGTAGCATCTCGGCATACCTCGGCCCGATTCCCTTGATGTACTGCACGCTGGTGTTGAGATCGAGCACAGTGCGATGTTAAATCAGCGCACTTGCCAGCGGTCAGTCAGCTACAAGTCTCTACCGATGCCATCCTGAGCGGATTGAGGTCGCGCCGGCAAAGCCAGCGCAGTCGAAGGACCTGCTGTCCGTTCGTATTACCACCGTATTTTTTGGCTGCTCTTATCCCTGTTATCCGTGTAAATCTGTAGTGGCTTTTGTCTTTTCTCAAAGGACGAAACCGGTCACATGCTCTTCCGTTTCCTAAAGCAATTCGCCGCCGTCCTCCTCGGCTGTCTCCTCTACTTCTTCGTCCTCATGCCCCACCTGCCTCCCGCAGCGCGCCACGAACCCTTCCGCCTCGACTGGGGCCTTCTCGTCCTTGCCTGGATCTGTCTCGTCATCTACGGCTTGATCGAACTTTTCCTCCGCAGGGGGCGAGCCTAATGGGCTCTGCACAGGAGGCCAGGCAGAACAATGTCAGGGTTCTATAGTCAACGAAGCCGGGGATGGTCCGCGGCGAATGAGAAGCTTTCCCACTCTAACGTTCGCCTTGTTGCCTGCGACCATGGTGATCGGCCGGGCGCAGGCGGCAATCGCCTCGCTGGACCCTCCTCCTGAAATAGTCGAGGTGCCCAGCGGCAAACTGCATCTCGAAGCCTTTCTTTGGAAGCCCGCGGTCCCGGCCCACTCCTTGCCGTGCTATTCAACCACGGTTCGGGCGTCACGGCTGATCAGACCGCCAGCCTGCTCATCGGCGAAGCGGCTAGGTAAATTGCACTCCTCTTCGTGGCGCACGGTTATGCATTTCTCTATCTCTTCCGTCGCGGCCAGGGTCTCTCGGCTTCCCAGGCGCCTTTCATCCAGGAGGTCCTGCAACGCGAAGAAACGGCACACGGGAAGGGCCGCGGCAGCATCTGCAATTCGTTTTGTTGACCACCGAGCAACTCGATGACGTTATGGCCGCGCTGGCGTTCCTCAAGACCGCGCCTGGCATCGATCCCAAACCCATTGCTGTCGTTGGACATTCGTTCGGCGGACCACTCACGCTGCTGGCAGCCGAACGTGATCCCAGCGTCCGCGCTGCGCTCACTCTCGGCGCGGCCGCAAATTCCGGGACGCACTCGCCCGCACTCCGTGACCTTTGCTCGCCGCGGTCAGTAACACTAACGCCCCCATCATGCTGATTCATTGCACCAACGATTACGACGCAGCCGTCGGTCATGCTCTCGCAGAACAGCTTGAGCACTTGCACAAGCCGTAGGTGCTGAAGATCTACCCTGAGGTTGGCCGTAAACCCGATGACGGACATAACGCAGTGTACGGAGCCATCCCTCTCTGGCAGGACGACGTTTTCCGCTTTCTCGATACCCAGCTCCACCTGGACTCGATGCCGGTAGTACACTGACAAAAAATTAGAGGAGCCTCTCAGCTCCCCTCACTCTCTTGATCTGTTCCCGGCCTACAACTGCTTCGGACTGTTCCCCTTAAAGATCTCCTGCCACTCGCGCTTTTCCTGCTCCATCTGTTTCTTCATCTCATCCATCTGTTTTTGCAACTCTGGCTGCATCTCTTTCCATTGCTGCGCCATGTCGCGGGCCATGTCCGACAACTCTTTCGCCGTTGGCTTCATGCTTTCGGCCATCTCCCGCGCCGACTTCGCCATCTCCGGAGTCATCTTTTCTATGTCCTTGCGCATCTGCTCGGTCTGCTGCCGGATGACCACCGCCTGCCTGCGCATCTCCTCTGCTTGCTTCTTCATCTCCGGAGTCATTGCCCTCGCGGCAGCCTCTGTTTGATTGCGGATCTCCTCTGCCTGCTTGTGCAGGTCGGCTGCCTGCCGTCTCATTTCCGGAGTGATTGTCCGGCTCGCAGACTCGACCTGGCGGTGAATCTCATCCATCTGTTCCTGGTTGAGCATGGCCAACGTCGCCGCATCAATTCCGAATCCGTCCCAATACCGCGGGTTCAATTCCGATGTGTCACCCGGCAGGTTCATCTGCAGGTTCATTTCTTTCTTGTCGCGCATGATCGCCAGCGACAGTTTGCCGCGCCCCTTCATTGCGCGCCGCCAGTCGGCGGTATCGTGGATGATTTCGTTATTCACCCGCAGGATTACGTCGCCGGCCTTCAATCCAGCTGCGGCCCCGGGACTGCCTTTCTCCACCGTCCGCACCATCACGCCCTTGTTCTGCGGCACGCCGAAGAACTCGGAAAGTTGCGGACACAGCGGCTCCACCAGGACGCCGTGACGCGCCGAGATGGGAGTGGTCCCCACGAAGTCGAATTCGGGATAGGACCGCGGCGGTAATGGCGGCGGGGGCGTTGCAGGCGTACTTCCCACCGGGCTAAGTGGCGCTTGCTGCATATGCGCCATCTGTTTCCAGTCGCCAAGCACCACCTTGACGTCCCTCGTCTGTCCGCTACGAACGACCGTCAACGTCACCGTACTCCCGGGGGCGCTGCTGTGAATCAGGTTGGCGAACTGCTCCGAACCATTGACCGCCTTCCCGTTATAAGAAATGACGATGTCGCCATCCTTCAGGCCCGCGCGGCATGCCGGACCATCCTGGTCCACGTTGTCGATCGACGCTCCACCGCTCTTTAGGTGCAGCGCCGCAGCGGTCTCCGGTGAGACGGTGTCCACCATGACGCCGAGATAAGCGCCTCCATGGTCGCCGGCGCTTGCCGGAATCGCCGCGCCCGGAAACATCGCAACCAGCATTGCTGCCGCGACCGCCGACCGCTTTATGACTTTCGAAAGTGTATCCATTGCCATGATGCCAGTCTCTATTGCAAACGTTTTATGTCGATCTGCCCGATCGTCGTGCGCAACCGCAAAATGGGGCCGCCACCGTTCAGCGGCCCTTCTCCGAACATCGACTTGGGCCCGTACTGTCCACCCTCGGAGGTAATCGCAACCCCCGAAAAGTCTGACTTGATGCCCACGCCGTTCGTCATCTCGGTCGAAGCGTGAATGTTCACCCCGAGGTCCCGCGGTAAGTAAACCAATATATTCCCTAAAGCGGTGTGCAGGACCGAATCGCCAAACTGGCCCGGACGCGCAACAAACTGCACCGTGATCGGTCCGCCGCCTGTCTCCACGTGGGCGCTTCGCCCCACCTTCATCAACTCCACTGCTCCGCCGCCGGTGCTGACCCGCACATCGCCCTGCGCGCTTGCCACCCGCACCGTGCCGCCGCCCGAATCTACAATCACCGAGCCCGATACATCGCCCAGGTTCAGATTGCCGCCGCCCGTGCTCGCACGCAAGTCGCCATTGCAGCGCCCTACGTCGATACTGCCCGCACCCGTTTCCACCGTTGTTGGGCCGGCGCTACCGACATGGACCTTGCCGCCGCCGGTCCTGACCGTCACCTGCCCGCTGGCGCCGTCCACCGACACGGTACCGCCGCCGCTCTGCAGGAACAGGTCGGTCGTGACGTTGGTTGCTTCCATGTTCCCGCCACCGCTGACGATCTTCACTGGCCCGGAAACCTTGTCCACCTTGACGTTGCCGGCGCCGGTATTGCCTATCACGCTGCCGGATAGCGACGCCAGCGCCAGTGCCCCGGCGCGGGTTTCCACCTTCACCACTTGCGTGATCCGCGGGACCTGCACCGTAATATCGGCGCTGAGCCGGCTCACGTTGTGCCCCAACAGCCGCCCTTCCAGAATCACCGCGTCGCCCACACGGCTAGCCGAGATGCGCAACAACTCAAATTGCCGCCGCGCTTCTTCTTCAGAGTCGGAGCGGGAGCGCTTGCGCACTACGTACGACACTTGCGACGCATTCCCATCCACCTCTAACGACCCGAGGTCGGTAAATGCCTTGAACTCCCGCGCTGCCGGCAGAGTTCCCGTGGTCTCCTCGACCCATGCATCGCCATCGCGATAAACCTTCGACGATTGCGCACACAGCGGAACTGATATTGCCAGCGCGATGACCGCGACGCTCCAGCGGCGCAGCGTCACCGCGCCAAATTGGGATCCTGGTGTCATGGCTCGCTAGTACACCGTCGGCATCGAAGCAAGCACACGTTTCGATGCGGTGCGGATGTACTCGCTGGGATCTTCTTTCGCCAATTGCTCCAGCGCCATGCGCACGCTGCTGTCTGCCTTCACCGGTTCCAGGGAGTGCAGCGCGCTGCTGCGCACACCCAGGTTGCTATCGTTCAACAAAGCTTCCAACACTGCATTTCGCACCCGAATGTCCTGCTTGACCAGCGGAGCCAGCCCATCCAGCGAATGCAGCCGCACCCCCGGATTGCTGTCATACCGCAACGCGTAGGTCAACGTCTCCCGTACTCTTGGATCGTCCGTCTTTGCCGAGAGTGCATCCACCGAATTCAGCCGCACCCCGGAATTCTCGTTGCTCTTGGCCGCATACAGCAACAGGTCCTGCACTTTCGGATCGCTCGCGCTGCCCGACACCGATCCCGGTGTCACCCGATCGTATTGCACCTTAACCGTATTAGTCGTGGGGTCTTTCTCGATGGACGTGATCCCTCCAATCGATGCTTCCTGCGGTGTTTCAACGACCGCAGCTGGCACCACGCTGTGCCGCATCGACTGATACATTGCCCCAAGTCCACCGCCAAATCCGACGATGAAGATCGCCGTCGCCAGTGCGGGCGAGAAGCGCACCTGCCGCAGCCACGCCGCCGGATCGAAAGCAAAGCGCTGATACCAGGCACGCTCGGGCTTGGTCTCCTCCAGCGCTTCCTGCAGCCGCATACGCGACGCCGCTAGAAAACTCGCCGACGGCTCTTCCACCGGCAGCGCGCTCATCTTCGTCTGAAAAGCCCGCTGTTCAGCAAGCTCCGACGCGCAAGCCTGGCAGCGTCCTGTGTGCTGCTCCAGTTCGTGCCGCGCGTCGTCGGCCAGCTCACCGTAGAGGTAGAGCGTGATGTTCTGTTGTACCCATTCACAATTCATAAGTGCTTCTCTGGTAGAGCTGGCCTTTAGGCCAGCGTCTAAGTCATTTATTTTTGTCATCCCGAGCGGCCTCCAGGCCGCGAGGGATTCGCCTTTTCGCCCAACTCAAACTGCCGCGCCTACCGCGCATCCTTCAACGCCGCCCTCAACTTCTGCGTTCCGCGAAACAGCGTGTTCTTCGCGGTCTCTTCCGTTGTATTCAAAATCTCGCCGATCGTCCGCAGTTTCAGCCCCTGGTAGTGTTTCATCTCGAACACCATCCGTTCGCGCGGCGTCAGCTTGTCCAGCGCCTTGGCGATCCTGCTGCCCAACTCGCGCCTCATCAAATCTTTTTCCGGACTCGCACCCGACCGCACATCCGCCACCTGGTCGAGCATGTCGAAGCTCTCGCCCTCGGAGTCCGTCAGAACACCCGAGTCTTCTTTGCGCACCTGCCGCTTGCGCAGATGATCGAGACACAGGTTAGTCACGATGCGGTAAATCCAGGTATAGAACGAGCACTCGAAGCGGAAACTGCCGATGTTGCGGTAAGCCTTGAGGAACGCCTCCTGGTAAATGTCCTGCGCGTCCTGTTCCGAACGCATCATGTGATACGCCAGGCGCAGCACCGGCCCATCGTATTGACGTACCAGCTCCTCGAACGCGGTATGGTTCCCGCGTTGGGCTTCCCGGATCAGTTCCGCGTCGTTCATTCGGCTCTGGGTCTGCTCTGCTACGCCTCGTCGTTCCGAGGGGGTGTTGGACGGTGATTCGCTCGCCCCCTGCGGTGTGCCGACAAGGCCAAGACCCGGGCCTACCGTGAGAGCAATCGCTACTGCCTCGGCCGGCATGCTGGTTCCCGCCCGTCTTCAAGTTGCAGCCCAATCTTCGAGCCTGCAATTAGATAGACGGTCTTGCGCAGCAAGCGTGAGCGACCATTATAGTTGGCTGGGACGATTCGCCGGACGGAACGGCACGCTTGCCACCGCGCAGACACAACTCTCCTCATGATTTGTACGTTATTGTGGCCCAGTAGGTTCCGCCGCCAACCCAGGTTGATTTGTCATCCCGTGCGAAGGCGCGGCCTTGACGCCCCAGTCGAAGGACCTGCTTTCATAGCAACAGAAGGCCATCTCGAGGTTCGGAACCAGCACCCGAAACAACCGACAAGTCTTAGAAGATGAATTTCAGCCCCAGTTGCAGGATGCGAGCCGGATGAGCCACCCCGATATAGAGAAAGCTTGATGAACCGAGACAGCTCGGATCGCCCGCGGAATTGTTCGGCCCCCCGTAACAGCCCATTGCGTTGGTGCTTGATGAAAAACCATTGGCGGCGGCAGTCCCGCCGGACGCTCCTCCCACGGGCCCCCACTCGGTGTGATTGAAGATGTTGAATGCCTCTGCCCGGAATTCAAAATGCATGCTTTCCTTGACTGCAAAGTTCTTGTACAGGGCCATGTTGAAGTTCACGTAGCCGGGGTTGCGCAACGAGTTTCTGCCGGCATTTCCGAACGTCAAACCCTGCGGAGCCGCAAACGCGGACGGGTTCGCATTTAACGGACCAAAACCAGCGAGTGGAACATTGGGAATACCAGTCTGCGGATCCCCGATCCTATCGGGATAGGAGCCGGACCCCACGCCATTCCCAACCCCGGCGTTATCACTGTAATTAGCTGCGTTGGTTGGCGTGTACGGCGTACCGGTCAAGGCGGTCATGATACCGGAGTACTGCCACCCTCCCAGGATCTTGTTCGTCAGTCCCGGACTCCGGAAGAATGGTAAGTCATACACCCAACCCAGGTTCAACATGTGTCGAATATCAAAAGCCGAGCTCGCGCGGTTCGCCGCCGGGTTATACGTGTTCACGAAATCGCCGTCGTAGCGGTCAGAGGAGTCATCGATGGAGTGGCTCCAGGTGTAAGCCAGGGTGAATTGCAGTGAACCCGCAGTCTTCCGCGCCGCCACCTGAAAAGCGTTGTAAGTGGAAGAAGCGGCATTTTGCAGTTGGGTTATGGTCCCTACACCGAAGTAAGGCCGAGAAGGATTGGGATCGCTACCACAGGCTACCGAAAGATTGACGGCTGCCTGACCGACAACGGGTACGCCGCTGGGCGTGGTGAACGTGTTGCAGTCGCCGGAACTGTTGTCAATGCCCCCGATCGGCTCACCCGGCAGATAAGGGTTCTGTGAAGCAGACACGGGAAAGATCTGGTTCAGGTCATCCTGACGGTTCAGATGCGTCCCTTTGCTGCCCACATAGGCGAGCACGAGGACTGTGTTCTGCGTAAGCTGCCGCTGAACGTCGAGGTGCCATTGCTGTATGTACGGCCACGTCGCCTGGGTGGGTATGGAGATAAACGACAGGGGAAATATGGGAGTCGATCCCGTAGTGCCTCCGCCAATGTTGGGGTAGCCGGAGATGTTGTATTGCGTCACGTTCTGAATCAGAGGTGACGACTGGCCCTCCAGGCTTTCCGTATTGGCTTCGTTCCCGTTTGTGTGTTCAAAAAAGATGCCGTAACCGCCGCGAATCGCGGTTTTTCCGTCACCAAACAGGTCGTACGCGAAGCCAACGCGGGGTGCGGGGTTGAACAAATGGCCGTTCATGCATCCTGCCGGGACACCGTGGACTCCGCATTGCACCAGGCCATCAAAAGGATTTCCCGTGTTCGGAATCAACGCCCCCGCAAAGCCCGTGATTGAGCCATCGCTATCAATCTGTGGCGCGCTTGCGGCACTGTAAGCGGACGGAGTCCAGTTGTAGGCATGGTTGTACTTTTCGCGGTACGTCCCAAACATGCTGATCCGTATACCCAGGTTGAGCGTAAGCCGCGACGTGGCGCGCCAGTCGTCCTGGAAGTACGGTTCAAGAATCTTGTAGCGGTTGTAGAACTTGATGTTCGTGCTCGCCTGCTGGAAGCTGGCCATCTGGCCCAGTAGCAGGTCGGCAAAGCTGTTCCCAGTACTCACCGAAGTCGCACTGGTGTTGAAGCTCAGCGATCCGTTCACCAGCTGGCCGCTCAATTCGTTCTTCTGGGCGGCGACAAAATAAGCGCCAAACTGCATGTTGTGACGCCCGACGATTTTCGTGATGTTGTCGCGGTAGGTGTAAGTCGGATTTGAGTTGTAGGGCCCCTCTGGCCACTCGCCATTGGGATCTTCGTAGAATGTCCCACCGTAGGCGGCATTGCCTGTCAATGTAATCGCCGGCAGCTTTCCCCCGAAGCCGTTGTTAAATATCGCGCCCATCGGCAGGTTTGCCGGCCGCTGCCAGGCATTGGGGTTGGGAGTGCCGGTCGAAGTAAAGGTAATGTGGTCGGTCGTGTAGCTGAAAACGAACTCATTTATCAGGGAAGGCGAAGGGTTCCAATTCAAACGCGCAACGATGCTCACTGCCGGGCCGATAAAGTTGGTTTGTACAGTGGGGAAGGCGCTTCCGGTGAACACAGTAGTTGGCGTGACCGTGTTCCACGAGTCGTGCGTATAGCGGAACATGGCGCTCCACTTCGATCCGAAATTCTGGTCGATGCGAAGCAGCTCTTCGCGCCAATTTGTGGGCTGGGTTGGGGAAGCATTGTAGAGCGCTGCGCCCGGGACGCCGGCGTTGGCCACGGGGATAAGCGGCAGAAGAGCCGCTCCCGCGGGATCGACAGGCACCTGGTTATTGGGAAAGAACTGCCCGGTCAACGGGTTAATGGGACAGTCAGCGAACGAAGCGGTTGTCTGATTGGGACACAGATCGTTGAAGTTGCCCTGCCGTTCGTCATTCGAAGGCACTGGGCTGTTGAAGATCTGTCCAGGGACACTCTCCTTGCGCCATTCCTGCGACCAGAAGAAGAACGTCTTTTGACGGTCTTTGTTGTAATGGCCGGGAATGAAGATCGGTCCACCGAGGGTGTAACCAAAATCGTTCTTGTGGTATGGAGGAACTTCCGACTGGAAGTAGTTGCGGGCGTTGAAATCCGTGTTGCGCACAAATTCGTAGAGGTCTCCGTGGAAATTGCGGGTCCCCGACTTCGTCTCCACTTCCACCGTGCCGGAGCCGCTGCGGCCATATTGTGCGCCGTAGTTAGAGGTCAACACCTTGAACTCGGCGATTGCATCGATGCTGGGATAAACGTTGAGCGTCGAGTTGCTGCCGTTATCCATGTTGTCGCCGCCGTCGAGTTCCCAGTTGTTGTACTCAGTTCGGCCGCCGTTCATACTGAAGGCCACGTTGCCGTTGATTCCGACTGTGCCCTCGTCCTGTCCGCTCTGGTTGTTCACTCCGGGAGTCAAAGTTGCGAGTTGGGTAAAGTTGCGTCCATTCAATTGCAACTGAGAGATCTCTTTGCCGGTGATGACGCCGGACATCTCAGACGACTGGGTCTCGACGGCGCCGACATTCGCACCCTCGACTGTCACTTCCGAAGTCGAGCCCCCCACCTCCAGGTTGGCGTCGGCGCGCGTTTTTTGCGCAACCCGCAAGACGATGCCTTTGGCCTGATACTTCTTGAAGCCCGGCGCATCGACTGCCAGATCGTAGGAGCCGCCTGGAAGTCCTCCAACCACGTATTCCCCATCGCCATTGGTCCTGGTGGTGCGATTGACGCCGTGCTCGACGCTGCTCACTGTAACCTGGGCGTTCGCCACATGGGCGCCGCTCGGATCGTGGACCGTACCAGTAATTTGACCGGTGTCCTGGGCCCACATGGTCCCAGCCAGAAGTAGAAAAAACCAGAAAACCCCGCTCAAATATTTCATACCCGCCCCCTGCGTTCGTTAACGGCTTGGTTCCAATGGGCCAGACGAAGCGGTGAGATAGGGCCTATTTAAAACGTTTTAATAAAACTCCAAACGGCTTCTTCCTGTCAAGCGGAAAAGGACTGCATTTGTCGCTAAGCGGTCTGGGTCGACTGGCGCACCACCAAGGTCGGATCAACCAGCTTCAGATTGCCCTGCGATGTGGATGGTGATGCCGTGAGGTCATTCCAGATAGTCTCAGAAGCGAATGTTCCCATCTCCAGCATGGGTTGGCGGATAGTCGTGAGACTCGGACTGGCCAGCGCTGCCATGGGCACGTCATCAAAACCGACAATCGAGCAGTCCTGCGGCACCCGCCGCCCGCGGTCGGCCAGTGCGCGTATGGCTCCGAACGCGGTCATGTCGTCGAATGCTGCAATGGCTGTGAAGCGGTTTTTCGCCCCCAGCAAGTGGACAGTGAGTTCTGCACCCGAAGTGAATCCCGACGAGGGGTCCGACGACGCCGAGAGTTCCTTCACCAGCGAGGGCTGGATCGGAAGGCCGGCTTCTTTTGCAAAGCGCCGCATGCCTGCCCAGCGCCTGCTCGTATCGGCAAGCTGCTTCGGCCCAAGGATGAAGGCGATGTTTCGATGGCCGAGTTCGTAGAGATGCTTCAGCGCCAGGTAGCCACCTAATTCGTTGTCCACCAGGATCGAGCGGATTCCCACTCGATGCAGATCGCGGCCCACGACGACCGTGGGCAAACTGCGCTCCACCACACCTTTGAGCAAATCGATCTTAACGAACAGCCAGTTCGCTACCACGATCAGTCCTTCAACCCGCCGGTCGACCAGCATCTGCAGGTAACGTCCAAAACGATCGCGGTCATTGTGTGCGTCCATGACGACCGGCAGATAGTCTGTTGGCTGTAGACGTTGATCGATTCCTCGCAAAATCAACGTGCAGAAGGGATCGGAGAGATCGAATACCACAACCCCAATGGTATTGCTCCGCTGGCTGCGCAGGGAGCGCGCAAAAACGTGTGGCCGGTAACCCAGCCGCTCCGCAACCTCGCGGATGCGCCGCTTGGTGTCCGTTCTGAGATGTTTCGCGAGAGGGGCTTCGTTGAGCGCAATCGATACGGTCGATGCCGAATAACCGCTGTGTCTGGCGACATCAAGAAGGGTTACTGACTTGGGCAACGCCGTCTGTGGTTTCAAAGCACCAACAAGATACCACTCACTCTTCGATACGGCCGGTGCCCCACCCTTTCCGCACCGATAAACACTCCTATTTCGGCTACCGGGGTGGCTCACCCTGTCCGGCGTCAACCAGATCACCAACGAGGGTCCCCCGTTTCGCCGTCTTCTTTTGGCGGGGTGGGGGTTTCTGTTGCATGCTCGAAAAGGAAAAGGCTAGCCGCAAAGGCCAGCCTTCCTTTCTCTCGTCAGATTTTGTTTGCAGCGAACTACGCTTGCGCGGGATGTTTTTCCGCCGGCACCGGCGCTGCTTCTTCGGCGGAAGCTTCCTTCTTCACCACCGCCTTCACGGTCACCGTCACTTCGCGATGCAGCTTGACCGGCACGTTGAACTCGCCGACTGTCTTCAGCGGCACATCGAGCACGATCTTGCGGCGGTCGATGGTGAAGCCCTTGGCTTCCAGCGCGTGCGCGATGTCGGCCGACGTGACCGAACCGAACAACTGGTCGTGCTCGCCCGACTTGCGCGTGAACTCCACCACCTGTCCGTCGAGCTGTTTGCCCAGCTCTTCGGCGCTGCCCTTTTCGTTCGCCGACTTGCGCACCGCAGCCGCCTTCATCTGCTCGATGACGGCCTTGTTGGTGGCCGTCGCCTCAATCGCCAGCTTGCGTGGGATGAGGTAGTTGCGGCCGTAGCCCTCCGCCACCTTCACCACGTCGCCCCGGTGGCCCAGCTTATTAATGTCTTCCTTCAGAATGACTTCCATGTTTCGAACTCCATGAACTTTGTAAGTGCGGCGCGCATTCGCAACTTGCGCCATGCGAACGACAGCCAGTTATCCGTTGCCAGTCACCGTTCTAGCGGCTCGAAAACGGCAGCAGGGCGATGTTGCGCGCCTGCTTGATTGCATCGGCCAACCGACGCTGGTGCGGCGTACACACGCCGGTCAACCGCCGCGGCACGATCTTGCCCGACTCGGCCACAAACTGCCCGAGCAGTCGCACGTCCTTGTAGTTCACGCTGTCGATCTTCTCGACGCAGAACTTGCAAACCTTCTTGCGGCGGAAGAACTTGCGGCCGCCTTCGCGTGGTCCTCCCGGACCGCCACCGGGACGTCCGCCAGGACGCGGACCGCGGGGACCGCGATCGCCGCCTCCGCCTTCCGGGCGTGAGTTCGGTGCGGGACTGCTGCTGCCGCCTTCCGTTGCGGCCACTGGGGCCGCTGTGTTCGTCGTTTCGTCTGCCATGGTTCTCCTTCGGGCCGTCAAACGGCTTGATCTCCTTTGGAGGCTGAGCCCCAACTTAGAGCGGCTGATAACGGCACGGCTAAAGCGGTGCCCTTTCACAATCGCATCTTCACGAGACCGGCACTACGCGCTGGCCGGTGCCGATTCCGCCGGCTCAGTGGCCGCCGGTTCCGTGACGGGTTCCGCAGCCGCGGCAGCCGCTGCCGCAGCTTCCGCAGCCGCTCCGCGCGTGCCTTTGCCGCGCACCTTGCTGTCGCGAAGGGCCTTGATCTTGGCCATGCGCTTCTGTTCTTCGTCCACGCGCACGGTGATGAACTTGATCACCGGCTCGGTGACGCGCAGGCGGCGCTCCACTTCCTTCACCATGGCGCCATCACCTTCGAGCATCATCAGCACGTAAATGCCGTCCTGGAACCTGCGCACCAGGTACGCCAGACGGCGCTTGCCCATGCGCTCCACACTCTTCACCGTGCCGCCGGCGGTGCCGACCTGGCCTTCCAGGTTGGCGATCAGCTTGTCCTGGTCTTCTTCCGTCATGTCGGGACGCACGATGAACATCAATTCGTAAGTACGTTGCATTCGTTTTTCTCCCAGAGCATCCAGCAATTAGCAGTAAGCATGAGTGACTCGCTAATTACGTCTGCCGATTCCTTACAACTTTGTCGACTTCTCGCAGCCTCAACATCCCGACCGCGTAATCTCGCACCACGAACGGCTTATTGCTAATTGCCTATTGCTCGCCGCTAGTTGCTTCCTCTTCCGCCTTGCGGTTAAACCGATTCATCGCCGCCTGCACACCTTCTGCGAGGATGACCTTCACCGCTTCGGCTGCCGTGTCCAGCACCTGGTCAACAACCGGGTACTGCGCCTTCTTGAACTGCGACAGCACGTACTTCGCGCCATCACCCACCGGATAATCCGGCGCCAACTCCCATGCGGATACGCGTGAACTCCTGCGTACCCAGCGCGCCGATCACCGACTCGACGCCGTTGTGTCCTGCCGAGCGGCCCCGCGGCCGCACTCGCAACGTGCCGAACGGCAGATCGAGCTCGTCGTACAGCAGCACCAGATCGCTTTCCGGCTGCGCTTCGTACTTCTCCACCAGCTCGCGCACCGACTGTACCGCTCAGGTTCATGTAGGTTTCCGGCTTGGCCAGCACCACATCTTCGTTGCCGATGCGGGCCCGCGCCGTTTGCGCGCGGCAGTGGCGGTTGTTCACCACCACGCCGCACTGTTCGGCGATGCGATCCACCGCCAGAAACCCCAGGTTGTGCGGTGTGAACTGGTATTCGATGCCCGGATTGCCGAGCCCGACGATCAGTTTCACGCCGCCTACTTCTTCTTCTCGGACTTCTCTGCCTTTTCGGCCTTCTCGCCGCCTGCAGGCAGCTTCGCCCTCGGCTTCCTGCTTGCCCTTCTTGATGACTTCGGGCTCGGCAGTGGTCGCAGCAGCCTCGGCTCCCTCGACCGGAGTCGCCTCCACAACTTCCTTGACCGCCGTAACGTGGGCAATCGCCTGATTCGCGTCGGTGATGAACTTGATCTTGTCGCTGTGCGGCAGGTCGGAGACGCGCATCGTCTGTCCGAACATCAGCTTGCTCACATCGCCGTCGATGTGGCCCGGGATGTCGGCCGGCAGACACTCGATCTCGACCTCGCGCATCATCTGCTCGAGGATGCCGCCTTGCACCTTCACGCCCGGCGCTTCGCCCTTCAGCAATGACCGGTACGCTGACGCGCAAGAGCTGGTCCATGGCAATGCGCTTGAGGTCGACGTGCAGCAGTGCACCCTTGACGGGATCGGCCTGCCAGTCGACGATCATCGCCTTGCCGGAGTCGCCACCGGCGCTCAGGTCGAAGATGGTAGTTGTGTCCGGATTCCGAACCCAGGATGCGCTTCATCTGCTTGGGATCGACCGAAATGGTCAGCGGCTCCAGTCCCGCGCCGTAGAGCACGGCCGGAATCAGTCCTTCTTTGCGCAGGCGGCGGGCATCGTTCTTGTTGCCGCTCTGCCGCGGCTTGGTTTCAATGTTTTTTTCTTGCGTTGCTGTAGCCATAATTTCGTTTTTCCTTTACAAAAACAGTCTGCTGACCGACGACTCTTCGTGAATCGATTCGATGGCCGCGCAATCAAGCCCGCGATCGATAACTGCTCGATCTTGGGTTCCTTGCGGGCCGCTTCGGTCAGCGGGATGGTGTTGGTCACAACTACTTTGACCAAGCCCGGATTGCGAAATTCTCTCGATGGCCGGACCCGACAATACCGGGTGCGTGGCGCAAGCGTAAACCTGCTTCGCGCCCGCGTTCAGCAATGCCTCGCAGGTCTTCACCAGCGTTCCGGCGGTATCGATAATGTCGTCGAGGATGACGCAGGAACGTCCTTCGACGTCGCCGATCACGTGCATCACCTCGGTTTCATCCATTCCGTGCGGCGCTTGTCCACGATGGCCAGGGCCGAATCCATCTTCTTGGCGAAGAAGCGCGCACGCTCCACGCCACCTGCATCCGGCGAAACGACCGTCAGATCGGGCAGGTTCAAGTCGCGGAAGTAGCCTACCAACACCGGCGAGGCAAAGAGGTGGTCCACCGGAATGTTGAAGAAGCCCTGAATCTGCGGCGCGTGAAGATCGACAACCAGTGCGCGATCGGCCCCCGCGGTCGTCAACAGGTCCGCCACCAGCTTCGAGCTGATGGGCACACGCGGCTTGTCTTTGCGGTCTTGCCGGGCATAGCCGAAATACGGAATCACTACCGTGATGCGCCGCGCCGAAGCGCGCTTGAGCGCATCGATCAGCAGCAGCAGTTGCATCAAGTGCAGGTCCACCGGATCGCAGGTCGGCTGAATCAGGAAGACATCCGCGCCGCGCACGTTCTCCATGATCTGCACGTAGGTCTCACCGTCGGAGAAGCGCGTAATGTGCGTCTGTCCCATCGGCAGGCCAAGCTTTTCGCAGACTTCCTTGGCGAGCGCGTCGTTGGCGGTTCCGGAGAAGATCTTCCACTTGTCGTCGCTGCGCTGCCGCACCTGCTTCGGCTTCGCTTCGGGGTTGGTCTGCTGCTTCTTTTCAGAATGCTGCGCAACCGCCGGAGCTGCCTCGCTCGTGCTGGCAGCCGCCTGGACCGCGCCGGATTTAATTCCTGCTTCCATCGTCTCCACACCCCGCTAAACCTGGTTTGATTACAAGCTGGGTTGAAACTAGCAATTAGCAAAGAACGCCGATCGGAACGCTCCTGGCTGTCAACAAAATCGCGTCAAAACCTGATCACTTCTTACCGGCGACTGGCTACTGGCAACTGAACTTTGGCTGGGCGGCTAGGATTCGAACCTAGACAAAGTGCTCCAAAGGCACTTGACCTACCATTAGTCGACCGCCCAATGAAGCCGTCAGCAATAAGCAGTTAGCAAATAAGTACCAGACCTCACAGCTAACGGCGACCTCGAATCTCTCCGGTCGTTCTTGCTTATTGCTTACGCAAGCAACTGCTCCCAAAACTCCGCCCTTGTCACCGTTCTCGTAGCAGCGGCCACATGCCCTGCGGCTGTCATACGTTCCGCGGCGGCTTCCGCATCGCTGGCCGCTTCGAACAATCCGTACAACGTCGAGCCGGAGCCGGAAAGCGACGCATACCGCGCGCCTTCGCGCACTAAGACACGTTTAACCTCACGCAACTCGGGATACTCAGGAAAGACGACGCGTTCGAAGTCGTTTTCTATCCCGGTACGGACAGGGTCGAGAAGAGGTGTCTCGGCCCGGTCCCCGCCCACAGCGGGAACACCGGATGCTGGCCCTTCCGCAGGCACCACCCGCGAAAGTAATCTCTCGCTCAACCAGGCAGAATCGGCCTGGTTGCGCTCCTTGATTGTACCTGCCGCGTTTGGAGCGGTCAACGCGCTGCTCGCGGACTCCTTGCCAACCAGCGCGTCCCACTGCGCGAATGCCTTGGGCGTCGAGACGCCGACCGGAGGCGTCACGACTACCAGGGCAGTCTCCTGAAGATCTTGCAGGGCATAGACTTCCTGTCCGCGATCGACTCCGAGCACGGTTCCGCCGATCAGAAAAAGCGGGAGATCGCTGCCTACTTCCGCCGCGATCCCAAGCCTGTCTTGCTGCGTGAGCTCCATGCTGAGCCCGCGCTCCAATCCCAGCATCGTCGCCACTGCGTTCGACGAGGCCGCGCCCAAGCCTCCTTGCACCAGCAGCCGCTTCTCGATTTCGATGATGACTTTGCTGCGCCTGCCTGTCTTCTTTAGCACTCGCTCGGCGATCTTGTAACACGTATTGGTGGAATCGCATGGCACTTGCGGATTGCTGCAACGGATTTCGATGCCTTCTCCGGCTCCGACCTCAACTCGCACGACATCATGCAGCGCTATGGTCTGGTAGACAGTGCGTAGCTCGTGAAATCCATCCGCGCGCGGCGCGCCGATCTTCAGTCCGAGATTAATCTTGGCGAATGAACGCAGTGCGATGGACATGGAAAGCAGTAGCCAGTAGTCAGTGGCCAGTTGCCAGTGTAAGGCACCGGAGCTTCAAGTCTCACGCGACCGCTTCAGAGTGCGCACGGAAATCCGCCCCTCGCCTCGCTGCGTAGTATGTTCTGCAATGCCGGGTCTGACCCAACTCGAAGACTTGTGGTTTGAGCGCGGCGGACTGCGCCTGCACGCCGTGGCGGCCGGGCCAAAAGATGGGCCGCTGGTCATTCTGCTTCACGGCTTTCCCGAGTTCTGGTACTCGTGGCGTAGGCAGATCGCGCCACTCGCCGATGCGGGATTTCGGGTGGTCGCATCTGATCAGCGTGGCTACAACATAAGCAGTAAACCGACTGCAATTGCCGACTACGCAATCGGCAACCTCACGTCCGATGTCATCTTTATCGCAGACCAACTCGGGAGCCAGCGCTTCTTCCTCGCCGGACACGACTGGGGGGCCGCCGTGGCCTGGGCAACTGCGCTGCAATATCCGCAGCGGTTGCGCAAGCTGGGCATTCTCAATGTCCCGCATCCGGCAGTGTTTCTTCGAACCCTGCGCAGCAATCGGCACCAGCTACTTCGTAGCTGGTACATGGCATTCTTCCAGTTGCCGCGCATACCGGAGTCGAGCTTCTCGGCCAACAATTTCGCTCTGGGAGTCAAGTCACTGGTCGCCAGTAGCCGCCCCGGCACGTTCACTCCGGACGACCTCGACCAATACCGCAAGGCGTGGTCAAATCCCGGCGCGGTCACGGCGATGATCAACTGGTATCGGGCCGTGTTTCGCCATCGGCCCGCTCTGCCCGATCCGCAGGTGCACGTGCCGACCCGCATTCTATGGGGCCGCCGCGACATGTTCCTGTTGCCGGAAATGGCAGAGGAGAGCGTCGACTTCTGCGACTCGGCCAGGCTGACCTATTTCCCCGAGGCCACCCACTGGCTGCAGCATGAGGAGCCGGAGGCGGTGAATGCCGCGCTGATCGAGCACTTCCGCCTGTGAAGCAAAGACAAATTAAGCCGGAGATTTAGACGGATAAGAAACGTAAGAATCGAGCTCACCTTGTCCGCAGAGGCTTCAGTGCACCGCTCCATGCAATCACCTCGTCGAGCATGGCATGCACGGAGCGCGCGTGATGCGGGCCAGGCTTGAACCTCGCATAGTTCTCGAAATCGTTATGCAGCGACGGTAGCGCGGGGGCGCGAACGTCGGCGATCTTGATCTCACCCATCACCAGGCGCAATTGCTCGGCTGCGCGCGCCCCGCCGGAGCCGCCGTAGCTCACAAACCCCGCCGCCTTGTTGTTCGACTCTTTGAAAAGAAAGTCGATTGCGTTCTTCAGTGCACCGGGGGTGCCGTGGCTGTACCTCGGCGTCACAACCACGAAGCCATCGAGGGAGTTGATCTTCGCCGGCCACGCCAGTGTATGGGGATTCTGATACTTGCCCATGGATGGGGGAATTGGCTCATCCAGTAGCGGGAGTTTGAAGTGGGCAATGTCCATGATTTCGAATTGGCGTCGCTCCGCGTCCTGGCAAATTCAAATATCCACTCGGCGATTGCCGCGGCCTTGCGGCCCGGACGCGTGCTTCCCACAATGATGCCAATCTTGAGATGATGCATATTCTCCTGCCGGACCAGTCTGAAGGATTGGACGCCGGAGCAATGAAAAAGCCCCGCCATTTCGCGAGGCTTCGTTCGAACCACGATTTCTTCTAGTTTCTGCTTCGGAACTTGGTCAGCAGCCGCAGCATTTCCAGATACAGCCACACCAGTGTGACCATCAGCGCGAAGGCGCAGTACCACTCCATGTATTTGGGAGCGTTGTAGCGCGCGCCCTGCTCAATCAGGTCGAAGTCGAGCACCAGGTTGAGTGCCGCGATGCCCACGACCAGCAGACTGAATCCAATGCCGAGGGGGCTGCCGCTGTTGATGGTGTGGAATGTGATCCCGAAGAAGCTGAGGATGAACTGCGCCAGGTAGAACAGCGCGATACCACCGGTGGCCGCGACTACACCGAGGCGGAATTTGTCAGTCACCTTGATCAGCCCGGAGCGATACGCCAGCAGCATGGCGATCAGCGTTCCGAAGGTCAACATGACCGCCTGGATGGCGATGCCCTTGTACTTCAGCTCAAACATCGCCGAGATGCCGCCCAGCAGCGCGCCTTCGGCCAGAGCATAGAGAGGCGACGTGATGCCCGCCCACTCTTTCTTGAAGATGGTGACCATCGCCAGAATCAAGCCACCGATGCCACCGATCAGCATCATGGGCGCGACCGACGACGGGTCCGCGGTGGCAAAGAAGCGGTTCCACGTCCAGGCCGCCGAGGCCACGCACAACAGCATTAAGATGCCGGCCTTGTTCACCGCTCCGGAAATCGTCATGGTGTCGCCGGCGACGCCCGCCACTTCACGGAAGGTGTTCGGTCCCAGCGCCGGGTTCGACGTCTTCATCAGGTCAGCCATAGAAAGTTCTCCTCGGGTACCGTTATTGGATGCGGGAGTTGGGTTGTTCGACGTTTCGACTATTGTACGCGGCATGGCTGGACGACTAGAACAGCGTCTCCTGCCCGCTGCGGTCGGTCCGCGGACGCTTCACCCCAAAGTGCTCATACGCCAGGTGCGTCGCCACACGGCCGCGTGGCGTGCGGTCCAAAAAGCCAATCTGGATGAGGAAGGGCTCGTAGATTTCCTCGATGGCCTCGGCCTCTTCGGCCAGCGATGCCGCCAGTGTATTCACGCCCACCGGCCCGCCCTGATACTTCTCGATGATGGTCAACAGCAGTTTGCGGTCGATTTCGTCGAAGCCGTGGCGATCGACTTCGAGCATCTCCAGCGCCTTCTGCGCTGTGGGTTTGTCGATCTTGCCGGTGCCGCGCACCTGCGCGTAGTCACGCACACGCCGTAACAGCCGGTTGGCGATGCGCGGTGTGCCGCGGCAACGCGAGGCGATCTCCATCGCGGCGGGCGCGTCGATCTCCACAGCGAGGATTTCCGCTGAGCGCTCGAGGATGACCTTCAGGTCTGCGTGTGTGTAGAACTCCAGCCGTAACACGATGCCAAAGCGCGAGCGCAGAGGCGCCGACAGGAGCCCGGCGCGTGTAGTTGCGCCGATGAAGGTGAACGGCTTCACATCCATGGTATGGGTGCGCGCCGACGGCCCCTGCCCGATGACGATGTCCAGCTTGTAATCTTCCAGCGCCGAGTAGAGCAGCTCTTCCAAGACGGGCTGCAAGCGGTGCACTTCGTCGATGAACAGCACCTGCTTGTCACGCAGATTCGTGAGCACGGCAGTCAGGTCGCCCTTGATCTGCAGCGTTGGCCCCGAAGTCTGCTGAAACGCCACACCCAGTTCGTTAGCGATGATGTTGGCCAGCGTCGTTTTACCCAGCCCCGGCGGCCCGTACAGCAGCACGTGATCAAGCGCTTCGCCGCGCGACTTCGCGGCCTGGATGGCGACCTCGAGGTTTTCTTTGACCTTGTTCTGCCCAATGAACTCGCGCAACCTCTGCGGCCGCAGCTTGAGCTCGAACGAGGCGTCGTCATCGACGGGTGCGGCCGAGACGATGCGCTCGCGATCCAGATTGTCCTTGGGAAAAACCACGATGGGGCGATGGTAAAGCGAAAGGGAGGGGCGACGCAATGACGCTTCATATCCCACACCGAACTCACTTAATCCAATACCAGCGGACGAGATAGCCGTAAGCAATGATAGAGTCCTTGCGACTTAAGGGAGGCTCGACGTGCTCCAGGCGATTGCACGGCTACTCGTGGTGTGGTGCGCGGTGGCGACGGCCTACGGGCAGGCAGCGACTCCGGCACTGCAAACCGAAACGGACGAATACACGCGTTACGAGCTGCTGGCGCCGGAGAGTGCAAGTTTCGCAATCCACTACGAGGTGACGGCCACCACCGCCGGCGCGAAGTATTACTTCAATCCGATTCGCAAAGGCAGCGTGGCGAGTGGAGAGTCGGTGATTGACGTGATGACCGGACAGCCGCTGCGGTTTGAAGTCGTCAGTGGGGCTGAGGCGGTGAAGGATCCGCTGATGAAGGGCGAAGATGCCTCGGAGGATTACCTCAAGGTGTACGTGGCGCGTCCGGTGCCGTCCGAAGGACAGGCACGGCTGCTAATCCTGAAAACGTACAAGGATGCCAAGAGCTATTACCGCGAGGGTGACACGATCGTCTTCAACCGCTCGCTGAGCATTCGGCGGAACAGTGTCGTGTTGCCAGCTGGCTATGAACTGGTGGAGTGCAACGTGCCCTCGCAAGTCTTGACGCAACCTGACGGGCGGATTTCCATCAGCTTCATGAACGATAGCGGGGCGGCCGCGCCCTTGATCGTGAAGGCCAAATTGGGCGCACAGACTGGTGCTGCGGCCGCTCCAGGTAAGCCCGGTTCTGCAAAGAGTTGGGAATCGCCGTTCGAGGGAGCCACCGAAACGGAGCGGCTTTCGGAACGCTCCCACCAGGATCGCGACATTGTGTACTTCCTCCAACAGCCGGAGACCCACAGCTTTCGCCTCTATCACGACTACACCGAGTCTCGCCCGGGTGCGGACAAGTACTTCAATGTCGTACGTACCGGCAGCAAGGCGTCTGATCCGTCGGCCTATGTGCTCGACACGGGAGAGAAACTTGCGACCAAGACCATGACGGGTGCAGAGCTGAAATCCGCAAAGATCGACGTAGGAGAGCCGGTTGATCCGACCGCTGAAGTGGTAGTGATTCCTTTTTCTCCGGTGAAGGCCGGGCAGACGGTGCGTCTGCGAATTTCCGAAACGTATACCGCGCCCGTGAGCTATCGATTAGAGGGCGACGAACTGGTGCTCGACCGGAGCCTGGGGCGTCCCCGCAACGCCGTTGTGCTGCCGGAAGGATGGTACCTGACGGCCAGCTCAATTCCGGCCAAGGTCACGCAGATGCCGGATGGGCGCATCCGTCTCGATTTCTGGAATGGACGACCGGATGAGGTGGATGTACTGATCAAGGCAAGACGCCGGGCACATTAGCCAGCAATCGGACGACAAAAATCTGCATCCTCGCCGATCGTCGAGAACCCTGTAGACGAAAGCCGTCGACCTTTACCTTGCGGCCTCTAAAAAATTCTACTGAAAAGACGCCCATCATGGTTCTAGGCACGTCTCTCTCGACGTTTACCCTGTTGCACGTGATCCTCAGCCTTGCGGGAATCGGATCGGGTTTCATCGTCCTGTTTGGGCTTCTCAACGGCAAGCGTCTCGACGGCTGGACGGCGATTTTTCTGACCACCACCGTGCTCACCGACCTTAAGAAGTTCGATGTGCCTACCCTCATTCTTCATGGCGACGACGATCAGATCGTGCCATCGGGGCCGCCGCCATGATGTCATCGAAGATTGTGAAAGGCGCCCAGCCGAAGGTATATCGCGGTTATCCGCACGGGATGCCCACAACCCACGCCGACCCGATCAATGCCGATCTGCTGGCGTTCTTAAAAGGAAAAGCGATAAGCGGCGCGGCATGACCGCAAATGGGGTGCGCGAACTAAGTACGCCTCACTTCACAGCGACAATCTTGAAGGTGGTGACCTGGCGGATCCAGCGCGCCGGACGCTTATCGCCCGGTGCAACAATTCGCCAGGGTCCCTGCTTCTCATCGAGGGGCTTGCCGTCGCGTTTGTCGGCAAGAAGGATCTCGCGGGTGGCGAAGTCGGGATCGGTCTCGGCGAGCGCAAATACCACCTTGTAACCGTCAGCTGCCTCTACCAGGAGGGCCTCCGCCAGGCGCGGTCCGCGCATGCTGCTGCCCAGCTGCACGCCGGCAAGGGTGAGCACGGCCGAGAGCGGCACACCCTCGAATTGCGCAGGCGTGTCGTGGTCTTTCACGTTCACGGTTACATGCGGCAGCGCGGTAATTTGCGCCGCAGTCAGCGTTGCGGACGTACCGTCACCGCGCGTCACCTGCAGCGATTGCGCGCACAGGCCCAGCGCCATGGCCAAGACGAACGTCAGCAAGGCAGGGATACGCCGAAATCCTCGAGACCTCATGGACTTCGCCTCCATTGGCCGCGTCAGTCTTTTTGCAGCATGACTTCGGTGGACTTGATCACAACCTTGACGGAATCGCCTTTCTTAAGCGCCATCGCTTCGGCGCTGCGGCGAGTGATCACGCTTTCAATCAGGTTGTCGCCCACGCGTACCACGATGTGGGCCATTACCCCGCCGAGTTGAATCTCCTCGACGGTACCGGCAAGCTGGTTGCGAGCTGAGAGTGTCATGCAGAGAGTTTATATGGTCTTGAGTGGAGCGGAGTACTTCCCGCAATGTCTTTACCCATCATAACGACCGTTAAATCGGCTCTTCCCATGGATCAATGAGCTCAATTTCGCAGTTCGCGAAATCATCGATGTTGCGGGTAGCCAATGGGGCGTTGTGGGTTTGAACAATCGCCGCGATCTGAGCGTCAGCCTGGCTGATGGGTTTGCCGGTAGCCCGGCGACGCGCGGCAATTCTTGAAAAAGCTCTCGCGGCGTCACTGTCAAAAGTTAAGACGCGCCCACTAAAGTCTTCCCTGAACATTGCCTCAGCGGCGGCACGCAAGCCTTCACGCCGCCTGCTCTTGGGAAGCGATTCGATGCTATAGAATACTTCCGCTTCTGAAACGGCTGTCGTGCACAACTGACTGGCAGGCTGATTCCCTACCCATCGCACAACTTCAGGCGAAGGCCGAGGCCGCATCAGCTCCGACAGTACATTCGTGTCCAGCACAATCATGCGGCGAAGTCCGGTGGCTGCCTTATGGCCTCACGCCTCGGCAGTTTCATTTCGATTCCACCGAATGCGGCGAATCGCTTCCGGATGGATTCCGCCAGGTTGGTTATGCGTGGCGATACGTCACCAACGGCGGACCGCAGAATTTCACGTGCCTCCTCTTCCATCGAACGACCATGATGTGCCGCGCGGACGCGCAGCCGCGCCTTCGTTCTCTCGTCAAGCTTGCGAATGGTCAGACTTGCCATGCTTTCAATGCTATCATTGCTGGCAATGCGTGCACAAGTTGTTTTGGCGGCGACTGCCCAGGTTCGGTAACGGACAATGCCGGTGTGCGACGATAATAATTCGCCTATCGCCTATCTATGAAAAACCTCGGCATCCTGCTTTCCGGGCGCGGGTCGAACTTTGCGGCCATCGCCGATAACGTAGTTTCGGGCGTGCTCGACGCGACGATCGCGGTGGTCATCTCCAACCGCGCAGACGCGCCGGGAATAGAGTGGGCCCGCCGGCGCGGCCTCGACGCCCTGATTATTCCGTCGAAGGGCAGAGGGCGCGAAGAGCATGACCGCGAGGTAGCTGCAGCTCTGCACGAGCACAAGGTCGAACTCGTGTGCCTTGCGGGCTACATGCGTCTGCTGTCGCCCTGGTTCGTGCAGCAGTTCCCCAATCGCATCTTGAATATTCATCCTTCGCTGCTGCCGGCCTTTCCTGGCCTGGAAGCGCAGAAGCAGGCGCTTGATTATGGAGTGAAGGTTTCGGGCTGCACGGTCCATTTCGTGGACGCCGAATTGGACCACGGTGCCATCATTCTGCAGAAAACCGTGCCCGTTCTGGATTCCGACGACGAGCACACCTTGGCCGCTCGCATTCTGGGGCAAGAACACGTCGCGTACACTGAGGCGATCCGCATTGTGCTAAAAGCCGAATACCACACTGTGGGACGAAGGATCGTTGCCCCCGACGCCCTCTAAGCAACTTTTTTGCCGGGAGACGAACCTATTCAGAGAATAGTCCCGCCGCCAATGAGAGCGCCCTCGGGCCTACTTGCGAGCCATCGAAAATCGAGTCAGCGAGCAGGAGTTAGCAGACTGCATTTCGTCCGATGTAGTTTGCAGCGATTCCCCAATCGGCCGGTAACCGAAAAGGGTGCAATCGACGCTCGCGGACAACGCCACTGCTCGCGCCGACGGCATGCCACTTGTCGCCGCCGACGAGCGCATGCAAACCAGCCCGCCGGTAAAGACAATCTGGTAGCAACACCTCACATCTCGTAGTGCAGCAGCGAGTACACATCGTACTCTTTCAGCTTCTCGCGGCCTTTTAAGCCATCAAGTTCCACCACGAAGCCCAGGCCGCAAATCTGTCCGCCGAGCGACTTCACCATCTCCGCCGCAGCACGCGCGGTGCCGCCAGTGGCCAACAGGTCGTCGCAGATGAGTACGCGCTGTTCGGGTGCGATGGCGTCTTTGTGGATTTCCAGTGTGTCACTGCCGTACTCCAGCTCGTAAGTCCACTTGAGGGTCTCCGCAGGGAGCTTCTTCGGCTTGCGCACCGGCACAAAACCAGCATTCAGCCGATAGGCCAGCGCGGGTCCGAAGATGAAGCCGCGAGCCTCGATGCCCAGCACCAGGTCGATCTCTTTGTTGATGTAGTACTCGGTAAGCGCGTCGATGAGTTGCGCGAAACCTTTACGGTCTTTCAGCAGTGTGGTGATGTCATAGAAAAGAATGCCGGGCTTGGGAAAATCGGGGACTTCGCGAATGAGTTTCTTCAGGCCGTTGCAGTTATCCGTTCTTGAGGGCATGAGCTACCAGGCTCCTTCGATTCCAAAAGATTGCGCGTCCAGAAAGGGCGCGTTCGAGACTGCTACTTCGTCCACTCGCGCGGCTCGTGGCCCTTCACGCAATCGTCCGTGCAGAGCGCCAAGCTGTTCCCGTGTGCCAGTTGCCATCACTTCCACCCGGCCGTCGTCGCGATTACGCACCCAGCCGGTCACACCGAGGGTCGCAGCCTCGCGCTCCACGAACCAGCGGAAGCCGACGCCCTGCACACGTCCAGAGACCAGATATCGGCGGGTTTCGCGATCTTCGCTCATTGGGGGCAAGATTCAAGATAAACAGCAGAGCGGGCTGCCGCAACCGCAGTCCGCAACCCTTGAAGCCGCGGGGGCCACTTTCGGATTTGCCCCGACGATGATATCGTTTCCCGTGCGCTCTTCGCCCCTTCTAGCACGAAGGGGAATTCCCTAAACGACTTGCCGAAAGGACGGAGGACAAAACGCCATGTTGCACACCAAGAGAGTTGTTTGTCTACTCGCATCCCTGTTCATGGTTCTGGTTACCATGCCTGTGTGGGGTGCCAGCAAGGCCGACGATGAAGAAACCCTTCGCAATGCCGCAAGTGTGTTGCAGGCCATGCTCTCCACCGATAGTGTTCCCCGCAGTGTGCTGGGGAAGGCTGATTGCATCATCATTCTTCCTAGCGTGAAGAAATTCGCAGTCGGTATTGGCGGAACCGGTGGACGCGGCCCCATCTCGTGCCGCGAGGGCAATGGCTATACCGGTAGGTGGTCGCCCCCCGCCATGTACCAAATCGGTGGCGCCAGTGCTGGTTTTCAGGTCGGTGGCAAGTCCAGCGACATCGTGATTGCCATCATGGCACCCGGAGCCGTGGACAAGGTGCTGAACGGCAAAGTGAAGGTGGGCAGCGATGTCAGTGCGGCCGCCGGCCCGGGCGCATCAGCCGGCAGCCTGGGCAATACGGCTGACATGTTGACCTACGGCCGTTCCTCGGGACTTTTTGCCGGTGTTTCACTCGACGGCGCTTCGCTTGAACCCGACAGCAAAGCCAACGAACGGTTGTACGGAAAAGCAGAGGTGAGTGCGAAGGAGATCGTGTCCGGCAGCGTGAAGCCCACGCCTGCTGGTTCGTCTTTGGCTTCTCTCCTTGACAGCAAGGCTGGGAGCCACGTCGAGTAGAAGGACGACCAAGTTGGTTCAGCGCGGTGCCTCGGACGGCGACGCTCTCCGTGCCGTAGAGTCGTCTGTTTTTGTGACCCTCGCGGATTTCGTTCGCGAGGGTTATTCCATTTGACCTTCTGGTTTCGTCCACCGTGATCTTGTCGATGGTGTCGCCGGAACGTAAGCCGGGCTCGTACATTCTGCGAAGGAGTTAAGAATTGGGCCGCGTAATCCTAATGCGAATAGTGGTGGTATAAAGCCTGGTCCCCGCACGACAGGGACCAGGACTCAGTTCGCCGAGATCGCTGATTTGGGAACCGCCAACGCCACTACATACGCTTTGGCGAAATCTTATTCAGCATATCGACTAACGATTTGGCCGTAGCTGGGACCGGGACATCCCCCCGGATGATCTCCACGGCATCAATGGTTTTCCCATACAGTTGTTGGTCGGCCTTATTGTCGGCGCCCATGTCCACGCTGCCCAACGATGCCCCCGCGAACAACCCTTTCGACCGTGCATAGGTGAGGATATCAATCTTGGGATCGTGGAAGGCGGCCGCTTGAGCCGAATCCGGTCCTGCGGCTGCACTCGCACCTGAGCCCAGCTTTACCTTGCCCGAGAGGACCTTGTCCGCACCATTCTCGCTCATGACCAGCAACACGTAGTCGGTCGAGGTACTGCCCAGTTGCGCCCCAAGACTATTCGTGTCCAGGGTATACAGTACGGGCGCGCCCCAGTTGCCATCCATCATCTTATCGCTGCGGCAGACCAGCACACCCCGGCCGTACCCTACACCGAATCCAACGCCTACCTTCTTCACGCCAGGATAGACAAGGACGCACATCGTCTTGTCAAGAAGACTCCGGGGGATACCATTGGGCTTGTCGAGAATGTTTACAAGTACCGTGGTTGACTCTGATATACGCTTGTCTAGCTTTTCCTCCTGGGCAATCGCGGGAAGCGCCAGGATAGTGCACATTGCAACTAGCACCAACTTCTTCATTTCAGAGACCTTTCTTGAAGCGGATGTCTACCTTAGCCAATCCGGGACCGGCCACCTGAATCGATGGGGGCTTGGTTTGTGCGGGCTGGGAGTTAGCGCGCGAATTGTAACGCGGTAGATACCAAATTGATAGCAAAAAAAGGGAAATCCGCCTAGTTGGTATCAAAGATGTCGCTTCTAGGCCCGCGAAAGGTAGGCGCCTTCCGAGGTGTCCACGCGGATGGTTTCACCCTCGTTGATGAATGGCGGCACCTGCACCACCAATCCGGTTTCCGTCTTGGCAGGCTTCGTCACACTGGAGGCGGTAGCAGACTTCAATCCCGGCTCAGTCTCGATAATCTTCAGGTCGACCGTCTGCGGTAACTCCACACCGACGGCCTTTCCGTCGAAGAATTCTACTTTGATCTGCAAGTTTGCGGTCAGGTAGTCTACCGCGTCCCCGAGCACGTCCTTGCCTAAATAGAGCTGTTCATAGTTCTCGGTATTCATGAAGACGTAGTTGTCGCCATCCTGGTAGAGAAACTCCATCTGGGTCTCATCCACCGTAATTTTCTCGAGGCCGTCGCTGGAACGGAAACGGTGCTCGAACATGGCGCCGGTGCGCAAATTGCGCAGTTTTGCCTGGATAAACGCACGAAGATTGCCCGGGGTGCGATGCTCGACGCTGAACACTGAGTGCAGGTCGTTGTTGTGCTTGATGACCATGCCCGGACGCAGTTGTGTGGCTGGAATTGCCATTACGATGACTCCTTCTCGTCTTTGGGGGGAACCCGGTGAGGTACGCGGATTCAGCAGGCAAACACCTGATTTTACATGGTCGGCGAGTAATTTGGGAAATCGCGCTGCTGCCTTTGGTAACTCCCTATAGCCGAAAGCCGCCGCTGGCGGCAATGTACTGCCCAGTGATCCACTGGCTCTGGCTCGAGGCCAGAAAGCGCACCACGTCGGCAATGTCTCTTACTTCGCCGATACGTCTCAGCGCAGTCTGCGCTTCGATACCTTTGCGTATCTCGGGCTGACGGAGGAACTGCGCATTGATGTCCGTCTCGATCGCCCCCAGCGCGACGCTGTTCGCCATTGTGCCTTTGCGCACCGAGATCCTGAGCGAGCCCTAGAGTGAAGGCATCCAATGCCGCCTTCGTCATGCTGTAGGGCGGCACCATGGCCGACGGCGCCGCGTGGCGTGACGCCAGCGACGAGATGTTGATGACCCGTCCTCCGCGACGCATTCGCCGGATCGCAGCTTGCGTCATCAGGAAAGCACCCCGCACGTTCACCGCAAAGAGGTGATCGAATTGCTCGACAGTCATCTCGCGGTACGAGGCGGGAGAAGCGATGCCGGCGTTGTTGATCAGAATGTCGAGTTGAGTGTTTCCTGTGCGCGCGTTGAGTTCCTCGTCAAGTTTCACGATAAACCGCTCGATCTCCTGAGGAGAGCCCAAGTCTGCCTGAAGAGCAAAGGCGGTTCCACCCCGTGACGCGATGACGCCCACGGCTTCTTAGGCCGCCTTGGAATTGCGCCCGAAATGAACGATGACCAGGGCGCCATCGCTGGCCAAGGTTTCCACGATCGCAGGGCCGATGCCACGGCTGGTGCCGGTGACCAGTGCCACTTTACTGCTCAGGTCGCCCATCCTGTAGCCTCCTTCGGTGTGGCGTCGTTATCACGTGTCGCGGGGAGCAATACTGCAACCGCAATCAACCACACGAATCCGCCAAATCGGGTTAGCGGAAGCAGGAGCGAAGCCGGATAGGTAATCAGGCTGAGCGATGAGAATTCCCCCGCAAGCGCGATCACCATGCCGAACACTATCAGCCATCTCGGAAGCAGACGCCGGAAGTAACTGGTGATTGACACACCCGCCGTCAGCAAACCGAATCCGACAGCAAACGCGACGCCGCCGAACAGGAAGCTGACAAAATACAGCGCATGAACCAAGCCGGCCGAGGACGAAACGATGTCGGAGATCGACAGCACCCAACTGAACAAAGCGGAAGTCGCCAGCACAATCGAGGTGGCGAAACCTCCGAACAGGGCGATATAGCTTCCGGCTGCGCGCACTCCAAGGAACCTCAGACGGCTGACCACGGTGGCCGTGAACAGTCCGAGCACCGCCGCCGATCCAAAAAAGAAAAACGTGCTGACCCGAATCGCCTGCGGCGAGTTCGCAAAGAAGTTCTGGACAGCCTCCGACGAGCTGTAGGGATTGACATACACCGCGCCGTGGCGCAGGACGCTGCCCGCCACCACGCTGGCCGCGAAAAGTAGAACGTGGACCACCGCCAGCAGGAGCAACGGCGGGCCGGCATGTCGGGATTGTGGATTTAGTTTCATAATAAAATTATTTATATCATAAACGATTTGGGTGTGCAACAATCACTTTGAACCTATGCCCCAACGGCAAAAATCAGGAGATTCTCATCCCGCGTTCCTCCTCGCCCAAGTGGGAGCGCACGCCGCCTCCAAGTTCGCGGAACGATTAGCTGTTCTAAGCATCACCCCGCCAGACGCGGGAATCCTGCGGCTGCTGCGAACCGATGCCGGAGTGAGTCAACAGGAAATGGCTGCGAAACTGGGCATTCATCCCAGCCGGTTGGTCGCCGTCTTGGATGAGCTCGAGACCAAGGACCTCGTCGAGCGCAGGCCCAATCCGAACGACCGGCGGCAATACGCGTTGCATCTCACGGAAAAGGGAACCCAGGCGCTTGGACAAATTGGTCAGGTCGCGCGCCAGCACCAGGAGACCCTGTGCGCTGCGCTGAGCCCTGAGGAACGTGACGATTTGGCGAAGCTATTGCGCAAGATCGCGGACCAGCAGGGCCTTACACCGGGAATCCATCCCGGGTACCGCTGGATGAAACCCTGACTCGCTCCGCGCATTCCAATCGAGGATGTCTCGTGGCGAGGTCCTGTCCTCTCGCCCTTTTCGCGCTCATCCAACTTCGCGCCCGGCTACGTTTGCCGGGTCGCATCGGCACGCTGTGCCGAGTGGTTGACACGTCCGATAATGCTCCTTGCTAATTAGTCCATTAGGTCGTAGGCCTTGCGCATGAGTACTGGCGCGCCATAGTGGCACATGGATTGCACCTGACATGAGTGGTTAGAACCGCCTAATGTTCGGCTCGCACACGAACCCATTTTCGAAGCTTGTGCCAGGTCCTGCCCAAAGAAGTTCAATTACCCCGGATTTCAACCAGCTCGCCACCGACCTGAAGGGCGGCAACACCACTGCCGCCCCACAGGACTTCACCAAGCTGCAGCAGGACTTCCAGGCGCAGCAGGATTTCCAGCAGTACGCCGGAACCAACGGGCACATCTCCAGCGCAATTTCGGTGAGCCGCTAGCGCGGTCAGCGTCGCCGGTAAGTTCCGCATGGTCGGCGAAAGTGCCCGCAATCTGTGGAAGCCCCATCGAATCCTCCTGCAATTCGCGTTACCATGCAGCAGGAGGACTTTTCCATGACGGATGACGCCAAACAGTACGTGGAAGGGGAGTATGAGCCATCGGGAAGTAATACCGTGGCCATGGGTCTGGCGCTGTTGCTGATCGGCTTCGCTGCCGGGGCTATTTCCGCCGCACTGATGACTCCCAAGACCGGCCGGCAGATGCGTCGCAGCCTCAAACGCAGGCTCGATGATGCTCGTGATGCGGTAGGTGATTGGAGCGACCAGGCTGGAGATCTTGTGGACAAAGGCTCGGACTTGGCGAGCAAAGCCTCCGATTGGGCCGATGCCGCCAAAGAAAAAGTCGGTCCCCTGGCGAAGAAGTTCCGCCGCTGACGGGCCTGACGTTCAAAGGCGATTTTTCGGCCAATGACCGCCGCAAGTGCGGAAGCCAGCAGCACAATCGTTCCCGGCTCTGGAACGCTCGACACCGAGAGACTTGCGGTGCAGCGATGCTGATGGGGCGGGCCTCCACCCGGTGGGGCTGACTCGGGCCGCTTGCGAAGGCTGATACAACCGTCGTGCCGGAGAAGGTATTGATTACTAACAAGGCGTTGCCGGACCAAACGTCGGAATCTCGAATCCCGAACTATCCAGAATCGCCAGGGAAGACTCATCCGCGAGCCCGGGAGAGTCTCAAATTTAACCAGCCTTAGCTTAGTCACTTAAGCGCCATACAGGATTCCCTCCATTCATTGTGTACCAGAATCAGCATCCCCAATCGGGCGCGCGGCGGGGCTTACGATTCCGCGACTATGGCCGGTAGAAGCGACGCAACTGGATCGAGTCATCAACAAACCATTCGAGCCGGCCCTTAACTGGGTCGGCTCGATATTCTTGCAGGCAAGGAAAGACGCAGGCTAAGCGTCCGTTATCGCGTGCACACCTGGGTTGCGATTCTTGTTTGATACGCCGGACTACTTGGTCGACCCGCTCAGGCAGGTTGACATGAAGGCCTTACGATCGTCTCCCTTCAGGTTCTTCGCGGTCGCTTCCTTATTGCACGACTTCATTTTTTCCTGCTGTGTCTGCGATACGCCGGCCGCGCTCAGGCACTCCGACATGAACTTCTGGCGGTCATCGCCGCTCAGGTTCTTGGTCTTGGCCTGCGCATTGCAGTCCTTCATTTTCTCCTGCTGCGAATTCTGCGCCATCGCCGGCAGCGCGCACAGCGCGAGTGCCAGCGCCAACGAAATCTTGCGACTACCCATGAGACGTTCCCTTTTCGTGATGGAATTGACCTGGGATGCCCGGGGGGACCTCCCAAAGCGCAGCGATTTTACAACGGCAGCGTAACGGATTACGAGATGGAAATGTGGTTTGCCGCGAACGGGACTAGTACAAGCGGAAGTTCACTTCGACGTTGATCATCACCGGCACGGCCTGACCGTCTTTGCGCGCGGGATCGAACTTCCATTGCTTCACGGCTTCGATGGCCTTCTCGTCCAGACCCATTCCCAGTGCGCGCTGCACGCGTATCTGCTGCGGACGTCCATTGGCATCAACCACCAGCCACAGCACCACGGTTCCCTGGTACTTCGCCTTGCGCGCTTCTTCCGAATACTCCGGATCAGGTGCGTAAAGCGCTTTGGGAGCGCTGACTCCGCCACCTACTCGATATGCCCCACCACCGTAACCGCCGCCGTGTCCCGGACCAACACCTGGGCCCGTGCCCGAACCGACTCCTCCGCCGTAGCCGCTACCGATGCCACCACCAGCACCCGTTCCATTCGAAGGCGGTCCCATGACTTTCGAGAGCGGGTCACCCAGGTCGCCGCTCGTCGGGAGCTTGATCTGCGGCGGCACTACCACCGACGGATCGACCACTAACTTCGGATTCTCATTGCGTACGACGATCGCCGGAGGCACGATCTGGTCTTTGGAGAGCTTAGGCAGCGCGCCCTTGGGCGCCTGCAGTTTGTCGCGGTCGCCGCCGCCGCCGCCGCCACCCGCCTTCGTCTTCGATACCGGCAGGGGCACATAGGGGCTGATATCGGTCGCCAGCTGAACCACTTGCTGTTTGATCTCTTCGTGATGCTCGACAACCCAGTGTCCCGACCAGATGATCAGTCCCGCCGCGATGGTGTGCAGAACAAACGAATAGAGAAACGTGTCTTTGCGCTGGGCATACAGACCCTGCCCTTCGCCAAACAGGGTGGGAAGGATCTCATGGCGGGGTTCGGTCTTTACGGGCTGTTGCGGCTCCAGCTTCGACATTATCTCCCTACAAGTATAGACCCAGGTTGGAACCCAAAGGTGCCTAAAAAGTAGTACGCATGAGACACTGAATCAGTTTCGTGTCCTGTTTTGTCAACAGCTTGTCAACAGCCTGTCAACCTTTTTGGTCACGGCGGCATCCTGTTTCAGGCCGGTACAATTACCCGCAGGGCGTCCCGTTCGATCCCCAGCTCAACCGGCGTAGAGCAGACATACTCCCCGTCTGCAAACAGGTCCATCGCCGGGTCGGTCTGGATCCGGGCCCGCGATGTCTTCCAGTACTCCACTTCTTTCATCCCGATGTGTTCGCCGCTGAATACCACGTGAAACAGTCGCAGAAGCCGCAACTTGCTGAGCCGGCGTACGAAACAGACGTCGAGCAGACCGTCATCCAGTTTGGCCAGGTGCGCTAACCGCATGCCGCTACCGAAACGCGGCCCATTTCCGACGGCAATCAGCATACCCGGCTCGCGCACCGGCGTTCGCCAATCGCCATCGATTTCCAGTGACACCGTCATCTTCGGCGGGCGGAACGAAGCCAGCGCCTGAATCAGCGCCAGGACGTATCCTCCGTGCGAGCGCAGCCATCTCGGGTATTGCATGTTCTTCCGGCTGATGACAGCATCCAGCCCGGTTCCGGCAATGCAGGCGAAGTACTGGACCCGCGATGCCTTCTGCGCCGCCTGGATCCATCGCCGCGACTGCGAGCGCTCGATGCGCGGGCCAAGCTCCGGAAGATCGCGTCGCGGTCCGTCGGAAACGAAATGCAGCGTCTTCAGGGACTCACCCTCCCATGGCTGCTCGGGCTCATCGCGTGCCGCGGCCAGCATCTCCGCCGCTTCGAAGGGATGCAGCGGCTGCAGCGTTCCCAGATCGATCAGCCGCGTGTTGTCGCGGGTGTCGCAGAACCGCTTCCACGCGGTCAACGCCTGCTCGACGGTTTCGATTCCCACGGTGGCCGCGAAATCATTGGCACTCCCGAACGGCACCGGAAGCGTCGGGGTCTTGTGCAGTGCCAGGGTGCCAAGATGCCGGTGCAGCGTTCCATCTCCGCCAAGAATCAGGGCCGCATCAGGTTCGTCCGTCGGATCGAGTTCGTTGCCGGTAAAAACATTGACACCCGGCAGCTCGAAGGGCCGGACGTCGTGCTGTTTCGTGAATGGTGCCAGCATGGCAACGGCGCGCACGGCGCAAGGGTCGCATATCGTGGGGCCAAAATCAAAATCGAGCGATTAACGGCGGCGACCTTCTAGAGCGATGTCTCTTTCCAGCCCGCGCTCGCCTGCGGAAGGAAGTTTATTTCGTTCCAGTCACGGACACGAGCCGACAGAGAGACCGAACGTAGAGACAGGCATACGATTTATCCCCGAGGGCAAAATTCACACGCAAAATATTAGCGACGCCTACTGTGGACGGTGGCGTCAGTTGCCTGACGAAAACGCGCTTACTGGTAGACAAATCAACCCGCTCAATCCGCGCCGGTACTTCACCGCGGCGATCGAGTAAAAGCGAGCGACCATCCTTGGAGAAGCGAACAACCCAATCCTTGGGAGTCGTGCCGGGAACCGGTCGTGGCGGACCGCCCTGAAGCGGATAAAGCGAAAATCCTGCCTCCGCTGCTTGCGCCAAGACCAGGTTCCCGTCCTGAGACGGTGAATATGACGATGTCGGAGTCGTAATAGCGAGCCCGGGTGATGGCGGACTACAGGACTTGCTGCCCCGGGGTCACACCATCTTTACGGGCGCTGGAACGGTCAGTCAACAAATTGTGCCTGCATGGCACGCCAACGACGCTGAGGTCGCATATTGTGTCCGCGAACGAACGCGCGCCCGCACTTTCGGGCATAGGGCTTCGCCCTATCCCCGAGCTCGGACTCTCAACCCGATTGTTTTCAATCGGCACTGGCGACCTACCTTGGCGGAGAAAATGCGCCTGCGCGCCGGTGAATCGGTGTCTCTTTCCGGATTGAGGTGGGACGTGCAAATCCTGATCGGGAATCTTCGTTATAGCTTGCGCATGATGCGCAAGAACGCAGTCATGGCCGCGACCGTGCTGCTGACGTTGGCATTAGGCATTGGCGCCACGACGGCGATCTTCACGGTCGATTATGCGACCCTCCTCGCGCCGTTGCCCTACGACAAACCTGATCAGTTAGTCATCGTCTGGTCGAAAATCAACGGAGATCGCAATGTGGTAGCGGCCGGAGACTTCTTCGATTGGAAACGGCAGGCAACGTCATTTCAGGACATACAAGCGTGGGCGGACGGAAACTTCAACGTCGCTACTCGTGAGCAGCCTGAATATATCGAAGGACGGATCAATACTCCCGGGCTTTATCGCATGCTGGGGTACGGCTTCACACTGGGCCGTGATTTCGTTCCCGAAGAAGGCCAGCCGGGTAAGGACCATGTCGTAATCCTCACTCACAAGTATTGGACGCAACGGGGTAGCGATCCCAGCGAAATCGGTAGCACCATGTCTATCAACGGAGAGCCTTATACCGTGGTGGGAGTACTCGCCCCGGGCCTCACTGACCGCGGTCAGGGTCAAATCACTGTTCCGCTTGCCTTTAAACCCGACCAAATGAATCATGCCTTCCATTGGCTGGATGTCATGGCGCGGCTGAAGCCGGGGGCGACGCGCAAACAGGCGCAGGCCGACATGGATGCGGTTACGGCCCGTCTCGCCCAGGCCTATCCCCGGACCAATACTGGCTGGGGCGCGGTGGTCGAACCGTTCAAGAACGACTTCATCCCGCCCGAGCGTATTCAGATGCTGTGGCTGCTGTTGGGCGCAGTCGGCTTTCTGCTGCTGATCGCCTGCGTGAACGTGGCGAACCTGCTTCTGGCCCGAGGCATCACGCGTCAGCGAGAGATGGCTGTTCGTATCGCCCTGGGTGGCAATCGCGCGCAAATATTCGGCCAGCTACTGACTGAGAGCATCGTGCTCTCGCTCTGTGGCGGACTGCTCGGCGTGGCCGTAGGTGTCGCTGTAGTCCGTGGAATTGTCGCGGTGCTTCCGCCCGATACATTGCCCAGCGAAGCCGACTTATCTCTGAACCTTCCCGTTCTACTCTTCACCCTGGCGGCGACCACTCTCGCCGGAATTCTCTTCGGCTGCGCTCCCGCGTGGTATGCCTCGCATATCGATCCCGGCGAGGCACTCAAGGAGGGAGGCCGTGCCGGCACCAGCGGCGCACGTCATCGCCTGCGGCGAATTCTGGCCGCGGGCGAGTTCGCCTTGGCACTCGCGTTGTTGACCGGAGCAGGCTTGGCGATCCAGAGCTTTGTCAAACTCATGCGGGTCGACCCCGGCGTTCGCACCGATCACATCCTCACGTTCTATTTGCCGGTCCCCGACACTCGCTCCCAGCAGCCGGCAGATATCTGGGTGTACTACCAGAGAATTCTTGCTGAGATTAACTCGATTCCTGGCGTTGCTCACGCAGCCGTCTCCACCGGACTCCCGTTACGGTGGCCAGGCTGGGGAATGCAATTCACCATTACGGGACGACCGGCGTTTGCCGACGCGTCTCAGCGTCACGACACCGCATTTGGGATGGTCACACCGGATTATTTTTCGACCTTCGGCGTTCACCTCGTGAAAGGGCGGACCATTAACGATCAGGACACGGCTTCGAACGTTAAGGTCGCCATGGTGAATGAGGAGTTAGCTGCTCGATATCTGAAAGGCACCGACCCTCTACAGCAGCGGATCTCGATTGAACAGTTGATTCCCGGGACCACGCAGTTGGGTCCTGCAGTCGAGTGGCAGATTGTCGGTGTGTATCACACGGTTCGAAGCAACAGACTGCGCCGCGATAACCCGGAGGTTCTAGTGCCTTTCTGGCAGTTGCCCTGGGCCAGTGCGTACATCGCCGTCCGCACGGCGCAAGATCCAGACCAGATGACCTCGAGCGTTGCCGCAGCTGTCCACCGTGTCGATCCGCAAATTGCTCTCGCGGTGCCGCGCACCATGGAACAGGTGCGGGACATGGTGGTCGCCAACGATCGCTTCACGGCGATCCTGTTCACCAGCTTCGCTGCGGTGGCACTGCTGTTGTGCGCGTCGGGTGTTTATGGCGTGATGGCCTTCTCGGTGGCGCAACGTTGGCGCGAGATTGGTCTACGCATGGCGTTAGGTGCGGGCAAGGAACGCGTGCTGTGGCTGGTGTTCAAGGAAGCCTCGATGCTGGCGCTGTTCGGGCTGGCGGTTGGCTTCGCAGGCGCGTTGCTCGTCGGACGCGCCATGCGCAGCACTCTCTATGGCGTGGGTGCATTAGACCTCTCCGTGATCGCGTTAGTCGCGGAAATTCTCTTTTTCACGGCGTTGATGGCTTCCTACCTGCCTGCGCGCCGGGCAGCCGCCATCGATCCCATGCAGGCGCTGCGAACAGAGTAGATAGGACGCTGAGTCACTCGTCGCCCAGCGAAGGTCCGAGCAGTTCCAACCATACTTCGCGAAGAGAGGTGCCACCTCCTCCGGAGACGGCGGCCCACCCACGGCCGCGAGCTCTCCGAAGAAAAACTTCCAAACCGCCAGGCTCAAGTGTCAGCGGCATCGTGCCCGCTGTTTTTCCAATATTTAAAAAGCGATGAGGGATATGGCGGGGAACGAAGACGAAATCACCCGTCGGTGCCTCGAAGCGCTCGCCATCAGCCTCAAACAGATACTTCCCTTCCATCACATAGAATCCCTCGTCTTCGCGATGATGTACGTGCAGCGGAGTGCCGCCGCCCGGAGGCGTCACATCTTCGATAAGACGTAACGGCCGCCGGTGTCGTCGCTCCCTAACTTGACGTAAAGGAGATCGCCCTAGATATTCGGCGGTTCGCTGCACCAGGTTTGTGCCCGCCGGACCACGCTGGCTGCGGGTTTGGCTGTATTGGCAATTAGAGGCATCCGCGGAGTTTCCCGAAGGTCATTCAAAATCTTCAAGGTTGCCTGGATTCGATCAGGAATTCTTGCTCCCCCTTGCTGATTGGCACGTCTAACATGGCAAAGACGGCGGCTTGAGTTTCGTCCCCGGAAACTCACCCTCCGTCCGGTGGAGGGCACTATGAAGCGCAGAGAGTTCATCGTCAACACTTCCCTGGGACTCGGAGCGGCATGGCTGGCGCGCCAATCCATACTCAGCGCGATCGCCGATTCGCAGCTTCAACGTAAATACGCCGCCACCGACACTGTGACGCTGGGCAAGACCGGCATCAAGACCAGCCGCCTGGCGATGGGAACGGGAACCGTAGGCTACGCCAAGCATTCCAACCAGACAGCACTCGGCGTGAGCGGATTGTCCGCGCTGTTGCTCAACGGCTACGGCAACGGGCTACGATTCTTCGACGCGGCCGATTCGTACGGCAGCCATCCGCACGTTGCAGCCGCGCTGAAACAACTTCCACGCGATAAGGTCACGGTGATGACCAAGAGCCCCTCGCGCACTCCTAACGAAATGCGAGCCGACCTCGACCGTTACCGCCGCGAACTGGGAACTGACTACCTTGACATCGTGCTGATGCACTGCGTCACCGAAGGCGACTGGACCGATCAATACAAAGGTGCGATGGACGTGCTCTCTGAAGCAAAAGAAAAAGGCATCATCCGCGCCCATGGCTGCTCGTGTCACACTATCGAAGCGTTGCGCGCCGCCGCCAAGTCGCCGTGGGTGGAGGTGGACCTGGTTCGGATCAATCCCATCGGCTCGCACATGGACGCCGATCCCGACACGGTGGCCACCGTGATTCGTCAGATGAAGTCATCTGGCAAGGGCATCGTTGGGATGAAAGTCCTCGGGCAAGGTGACCTCCGCAACCGCCAGAACGAGGCCATCAAGTATGCGTTGTCGTTGAACCTGCTCGATGCCTTCACCATCGGCGCCGAAAGCAAGAGCGAACAGGACAACCTGATTCAGCGTGTCGCGGCAGCGTAGGCACTCGCCAGCTGCCTTGCGGAATTGTCATTACGAACGCCTGAGAAAAGCAAATCTTTCGGCACCTGGATGAGCGCCCAGCGGCTCTGGGAATGCGGTGGTCAAGTCTAAAGCACCACGGTGCTGAATACTTTCGGCGGTCCCCAATTGATGCCAAACCTGCCTCCGGCCCGTCGCGCCGTTCAGGCTAACCATCGTGTCCCGCGAGCGATTCGTCCGAACGCCACACATTCCCGCCAAGGCCGCTCGCGCGAAGCAGGTCCTTGAGACTGGTGATCATTTCCACTCTGTGATCGGCGAGCCGGCAGCGTAGAACTTGTGATTTACGCATTTTCGACGGCTAGCTCGTCCAGCAGGGTCGCCGCCGTGGTCAACTTGTCAACCCCGAAAACCACCAGCGCGAGCGTCGAGCCTGGTTCCAGTCCGCAGTAGCTGTAGTCAATGTTGATCTGCTTTTCGCCCAACCGCGCGGCTGCGCGGCCCAACTCACCCGGACGGTGCGGTAGCCTGACTAGCGCGACCTCCGTCTCCTCGAAGATCATGCGCAGGCTGCCCAGCACCGCCTTGGCGCCTGCCATATCATCCGCCAGGAATCGGGCTAGACTCTCGCCTGCCTCTACGTACGATTGAAACGCAAGGATGTTCACTCCGCGCTCCGCCAGAGCGAGGAAGAACGTCCCCAGGGCGCCAGGTTTGTCTGCGATCGTTACTGTAAACTCCTTCGCCTTCGGCATGTGACTTGACTCCCTTTCTTCGCAGGACTCCGACATCCAGTATCGCGGTCTGTGTCAGATGAGTCCAATCAATAACTGCAATTTGCCCGTGACTTGGGCAAAGAGAAGCTGACTCTGGCGTCTGCCTTGACCATGTCCAGGGCCTTTCGAGTTGCGCTGTGAGCCACGGGAGATGTGATCCGTCCGGGTTTGACCGGCCAGCAACAATAGACTAGAGTCAACGTTGAGTGAGCAGTTTCCCTCCTCTTTCGCTGTCGAACTCAATCCAACGATCCAACCTGGGAGCTCTCGTGATGATTTGTGCTCAGTGCAACAGTGAAATGTCGAAGAAGTGGCACCCCAGCGTCGCTAGGGCGTCGGGCGGCTCACCAGTGGTCTGGGCGTGCAGCGTGTGCGGCTGCGAACTCACTCAGGCGGACATGAAGCTGTCGGCAAAGCAATCAGCGGACCCTCTTTGTTCCGCTCCAACCACCAGGTAGAGTCGGCTCAGAGAACGATCAGGCGAAACCTACCGCGAAGGGCAGCTGGCAGTAGGGTTGGCAGAACGCGGCGGTTTCGATGTGAGCCTATTTTCAGTTCATTGCCGTCTGTGTGGTGGTAGCAGGTTCAAAATTGTGCCGGTTGAGGGCTGGCTTGAAACCTACGTCTTTCCGCGCTTATTCATCTGCCCGGGTCGTTGCACTGCCTGTCTAAAGCGACGATACTGCCCAACCTTTCAGAAGTGGGACAAGTCGCAATCCACTTGGCCTTAGTCGGGTGCCCTAGGTTCGCGCCCGGTTTTGGCGCTTCTATGAGACAGCTGGTTTCTGTCAAGCACGTCTCTCGCAGTTTCATCTGGGCCTTCTGTTCGCACTTCGTGAGTCCGCTGACTCGGTGCCTGTTGGTGTCCGATACTGATGAAGCGGCGCTGCTATCTAACCTGCGGCCTCTGCTTCAGGCCAAGCGTCTAAGCGCAGTCGCCGCGACGCGAGATGTGATCTGACTATCGTTCCCCGATTCACCGGCTCGACTTCCGTTCTGCGGTCTAGATGGCCAGCACCCAGGCCGGACAGCGAAACGGTTGCTAGCGGTCATCGGTTCGCCAGAGACAGGTGCAACAGCACCGCGAGCCACGCCACCACGGCGTGCTTTTTGGCGCGCTTGCCTCCACTGGCTGCCAGCCAAACCATTGATTCTAAAAAGCCACATTGAACGAAATCTGCGGTGAAACTGGGAAACTTGCAAGTAATGCGCAACGACTTGCACTCCTTCTCACCGGGACGCCCCTGGAGTCGTCTTACTTGTGAGTTGCCGTATGATCTCCACCTCGTGCTCGCGATAAGGTGTCCCGTCGGCCTTGAACACGTCGTGGAACCACACTTGCGGCTGCTCGAGAACATAAGGATGGCTCCATGACTCCCAGGGAAAGTTCGTTTGCGTCTTGCCATTGACCAATCCCCAGTTGATCGCTCCCACGTGGTGCTTCTTGGCGATGGGCAACACGCCGTCGAAAGTGCTGCCTGCCGAGCGGGCCATATATTCGGTGCAGATAATCGGACGGTGCTGCTTTTCCAGCCACACTACCCGGCGCTCGAAGTTCTCCGGCCAACTGTAGTTGTGGAAGGTGATGATGTCGGAGTTCTTCAGCTGGATCTCTTCCATCGGGGTCGCGCCGGTCTTGGGCCAGTCGCCCTCCCACAATCCGCTGGTCAGCGGCTGGGTGGGATTCGCTGAACGCGCCCATGCGAACGCCTGCGGCAGCAACCCCTTCACCAACTCGATCTTGTTCTTTGGCTCCTGCTGTTCGTAATAGCCGTACTGAAAGCCGCCCGGCTCGTTCCACACGTCCCAGGCCAGAACTCTCGGGTCATTGGCGAACGCTCCAACGACTTCCACAGTGTAGGCCTTCAGGCGCGGATACTGAGCGCTATCCTCCAGTGCTTTCGCGCCCGGGCTCTGCACCCACCCGGAATTGTGGACTCCCTGCTTGGGTGCGGGCTGAATTCCCAGCTTCGGCAATGGGTCCCAACACGAGTCGAACAACACCAGGATGGGCCGGATGTGGTGCCTCGCCGCGATCGTTAAGAACTGGTCGATACGCTTCCTGAAGCCCTCGGCGTCCTGCTGCCAAAGCAGATCGTGCAGAAAGACGCGCATGGTGTTCATGCCCAGTCCTTCCGCCCAGCCCAGTTCTTTGTCGATCTGCTTGGGATCGAACGTGTCCGCCTGCCACATCTCCAGCTCGTTGATGGCGGTAGCCGGAATGTAGTTCGCCCCGACCAGCCACGGCTGCTGCTGATACCAGGCGTCGGCCTTTTCCTCGGACCAGCGTTGCTGAGTTTGCGCAAAGGATTGCGCGGCCATGCAAAACAATAGCGGGGCGAATATCCAACGACGCGAGATGAAATGTGCCATAAGTGCAGCCGGTGGTTCCGGAACAGACTACTCCGGCGTCTTGGGATTGGAAATGGGTTGCTTGCTTCTTCGCTGCTTCGCTGAGTCTTCGATGAGCTGTTTCAGCCGGCACGCTCGCGTCTCTTCCTTCTTCGCGCTCATCGCCCGCGGGGCTCGGCGTATGGGCGCAAATGTTAATCCTTGATTAACCTCCCGGATGGCAAAGAATGAGCGTTCGAAACCGGCGTTTTTCGGACAGATGGCGATCTCTCAATGGCGGAATTTTGACCCTCGGCCGTGGGCCTCGGAGATTCGTGATGAAGAAGTCCTGCAGTGCGCTCGTGGAGCGGTCTTTGCTTTCGGACCGGCGATGTATGCGCAGGATGTAGTCACCGGCGTGAAGGACCTGGGTAAGGATGTAGGCAAGGGCACAAAGAAGGTAGCCAAAGGAACCGAGAAGGCAGCCGACGCCCCCAAAGATGCCGCTACGGCGACCGGCACGGACAAGGCAGACAAGACCACCACACCAAAAAGACCGTTGACAAGACCGCCGCCGCGCAAAGTAAACGGTGCTCGACAACAACAATGCCCCGCGTCGGTTGGAATGGGGCATTCTTGTTTGCTTCGCATTCGCGATCAACACAACTGCATCTGCAGATTCTTCGCCGGTACCGTGGACGCTACTGCGGTTATTCGTCGCGAACGGCTGCTTTCACCATAGGCAAGCAGCTCCGGCGGAATCGTATCCGGTCTATGCGCCTGCTTCGCGTGTACCGCTGCCGCCTGCATCAACTCGTTCATAGTTTCAGCGCGGGCAGTGAAATCGCAGTCCATTCCGACATCTTTGCAACTGATTGATTTGGCCATTTGAACTCACTCTCCGTCTAAAAATCTCGAGACGCTTCGACAAAATACGTCAATGGGCTGAAACACGGTACCCCAACTTTCTTCGCCTACGCTCTGCCGCCGATCTGATCGTCTGAGACTGCTCAGCCGGATGATTTTCATCCTCCCACTTGCTACCCCACGAAAGTACAACATCAAGCAAAAGCAATGTGTTATGCGAGCGAATCACGCAATCTTATGCCCGCGATAAAAACTATCGATTTCCTCATCCTCTATCCGGCTTCTAGACTCCAGCAATAGTTCGAAAGGCAGCTCGCATCTCGACTATCGGCTGCAACACATGTACCTGGGTGTCCCGCAGTGCGGCCGATCGGACACCCATTCAAGCCGGCGCATAGACCGGTAGCAACGTCGTTCCGAAGATCCGACAACTTTGCATTTTTGCGCTGCGGCAGGGGCCGGGAATCGTGTTTCAGGTGGAGCATCGGCGTGGACTTCGACCAACTAACCACATTTCTCGAGGTTGTAAAGCAGGGGAATTTCTCGCGCGCCGGCGATAAGGTGTTTCGTTCGCAGTCGGCCGTAAGCGCGCAGATTCGCCAGCTTGAGCAGGAATACGGGGCCAAACTACTCGACCGCTCCGGCAAACGCGTCTCCCTTACTCCGGCTGGAGAAGTGCTGTTCGAATATGCCAACCGGTTGCTGGCCCTCCGCGGTGAGTCGCTGCGTGCCGTCGCCGACCAGGACCGGACTCCACGCGGTGTCCTCGCCATCGGCGCCAACGAAGCCACTTGCCTCTACGTCTTGCCTGGAACTTTCAGCGAATACCGGCGCCGTTATTGCGATGTGCAAATCAGCATCTATCGGAACTTCAGCCACAAGATTCTGGAGCGGCTGCAGGACGGACTCATCGATGTCGGCATTGTCACCATGCCGGTCAAAGCTACCCGTCTGGTCGTGAAGCGTATCTTCCATGATCGCCTCATGTTGATGACGGGCCCCAATCATCCCCTGACCAAGCTGCAAGCTGTCTCCGTGGAGGCCATGGCCGACTTCCCCATCATCCTTCCGAAGGCCGGACACACGCGCAAAACCATGGACAAGCTGTTCCGTCCGTACCAAGCGCACCTGCGGGTTGCCATGGAGCTTCCCAGTATCGCGATGATCAAGGCGTTCGTCGCCTCAGGCATGGGCATCTCGCTGATTAGTGAGAGCTTCGCACGTCAGGAGAGCCAGGCGGGCGACCTCTGCCTGATCCCCCTGGCCGACGCCAGTCTCTCACGCGAATTAGCATTGGTCTATCACCAGGACCGTACTCTGCCGCGCTCAGCCGTCGCCTTCATCGAGATGGTGCGCAACGGTGTTCAACAGATCAAGCCCGCGGGGAGCGAGACCGCCGAAGATACGGATGCGATGGACGGCGACATGTTCGACGAAGCCTACCTCACGGTGTAAACGAATTTGCGATGACATTTCAGAAGGCATGGCGTAAGTCATTGAAGAATCTGCAATGCCGGAAGGAAGTTTGGTCCGTCCGATGCGTCCCAATAACCGGACTTTATTCGCTCGATAAAAAACAACTGTCGCAGAAATTTCGATTGGTGTTAGCAGAACTATGCGTTGGACTGGAACGACAAGCTTCTTTAGGTTCGTAATCTCTAGCCAACCAAACCGCGCCTTTCACTGACCCGCGCGGAAGTTTGGAGAAAGCGAGCCATCGACATGAAACTTGCTTCCCGGATTTGTTCAGTGGTTCTCGGAGCGAGCCTTGCCGTTTTGACTTCTTCCCCTTGCATGGGCCAGGACGCACCTGCTCAGCCAAAGGAACAGCCGTCAGCAGCAAGTCAAACAACGACACCTTCTGCCGCGCCAGCCGCCACACCTGATGCCGCGCCTGCTGCACCGGCCCCACTTCCTACGCCTTCGACAACGGGCCCGTTACAACTATCGCCGCCCATCAACTTCGAAGCTGGACCGCTCGGCAAGTACACCGTGAACGGCGCCGTCACTGGAATCGGGCTGTTCCAGAACAACGCCGTGCCTGGCAACAATCCGCAGGAAGGCGCCTTCACCAATGCCTTCATTTTCTTCCAGAAGCCCACCGGATGGTTTCAGATCTACGTCCAGGCCGGCGCCTACGATACGCCCTCGTTAGGATCGGCATTCATCTCCAACTCCAGCAGTAACGACAATCTCTGGGGTCCAGTTCCCGTGGCGTATGCCAAGCTGGTACCAGGCAAGAACACCAACATCCTGTTTGGAATTCTGCCCACCCTGATCGGCGCCGAGTACACCTTCAGCTTCCAGAACATGAACGTCGAGCGTGGCCTGCTGTGGAACCAGGAGAACGCCATCAATCGTGGCGTGCAGCTTAACCAGACCCTGGGAAAGTTCACCGCTTCGCTCAGCTACAATGACGGTTTTTACTCCAACCGCTATAACTGGCTGACTGGCGCCTTAACCTACGTGAACGGTCCGCACAGCCTGGCCTTCACTGCCGGCGGCAACCTGGGACAGACCAACTGGCAAAGCCTGCGGACCCCCATTCAGAACAACAGCATGATCTACGACCTGATTTACACCTATACCAAGGGTCCGTGGGTCATCCAACCCTACGTCCAGTACACCGACGTCCCCACGAATCTGAAGGCCGGGATACCACAGGGAGCTTCGACCTGGGGTGGAGCGATTCTGGCCAGCCGCATTCTGAAGAAAGGCTTCTCGCTGACCGGACGCTGGGAGTACATCGGCAGCAGCGGCAACCTGGCTTCGAACTCCGCCAACCTGTTGTACGGGCCGGGCAGCACGGCGTGGTCACTGACCGTGACCCCGACGTACCAATACAGAAAGTTCTTCACGCGCACGGATATCGCGTACGTAGCAACCAGCAACTTCACGCAGGGCTTCGGCTTCGGCTCCTTCGGCACGAAACCAAGCCAGACCCGAGGCGTAGTCGAGATGGGATTCCTGTTTTGAGGTGACGAAATGCGGGGTGGACGGATGCACGTTCAGCCCGCTCTGAGATAAGCAAATCCGCCGCCCTCGCACCAGTGAAATCGAACGACGACGTTCGCAGATTCTTTAAGGAGAATGAAGATGGCTGAGAACGACACCCCGGTTCAGATGCAAGCAACGCTGGGCCTTACCGGTCTAACGATGAACGCAATGGCGCTCATTGCCCCCGGCGCGTTTCTATGGCTGACTTTCTACATCCAGGCAACGACGGGCGTGACTGCTCCAGCGATGTGGCTGGGCATCGTCCTTGCTCTGCTGCTGTGTCTGGCAACAGCCGTGTGCTACGCCGAGATGGCGAAGCTGTATCCCGGCACGGGCAGCTCCTATTACTTCGCCGAACAGTCGTTCCTGAATCACGATAAGGCATGGCAGTATGCGCGCCTGTCGAAGTTCATCGTAGGCTGGGCGTCGCACCTTTACTACTGGATCTACCCAGGCGTGATGGTTGGGCGTCATGGGAATCCTGTGTCGGCTACCTTGTGGGAACCATCTGGCCGAACTTCATGAGCGCCTCCAATCCGGGCGTCTTGTTCATGATGCTGATCGCGATCGTGTTCTCCTTCGCAGTCGCGTACATCGCTCAGCGCGGCGTGAACGGATCGACGGCGGTCAACATCGCCATCAACGTCATCCAGATCACCGCTCTGGTGATTTTCGCGGTCCTGGCATTGGGCTACCGCATGAACCATCCGCCGGGGACCATCGCTTATCAGTTCGATGCAGTATCGGGCGAGGCTTATACCTACGAGTTCGCTACCACCACAGACAATGGTTGACGGTAAGCCAACCGAGACCATCGTCCGCGACTCGGCCGGCGTGGTGCCGCAGCCCAAGCTGGATGCGGCCGGCAATCCGGTTCCTTACCGCATCAGCTATCCCAGCACCGACAGTAGCGGTGACTTTCTTACGCACCCTAACGCGAGTTCGGTAATCAGCGCCCACAATTGGGGCTGGGTGTTCGTGCAGGCCACCGTCGCCATCCTCATCCTGGTCGGATTCGAATCGGTGACGGCGATGGGTGGCGAGGCGAAAAACGCCAAACGCGACGTACCCATCGCCGTGATCGTCTCACTGCTGGTGCAGGGGCTTTTCTGCTACCTGTTCGAGTATTTCGCGGCGAACTACTTTCTCAACAGTGGGTACACCATGCAAAGTGCGTCGAGTTCGGCCGCGCCCATCGGTGACATGATGGTCGTGGTCGGCGATGCCCTCTTCGGCCAGGGACGCGGCCGCAACTTCATGGAGGTGGAGGCCTTCACCGTCTTCCTCGCGCTCATCGGCACCACGCTGTCCTGCATGAACACCGGCGCGCGCGTGACCTACGCTATGGGCAAGGACGACGAAGCTGCCAGAACACTTCGGCATGTTGCACTCCAGGAACCTGACTCCGCACCGCGCCATCTGGACCCTGGCTATCATCTCGGCTGTGGTTGGTTGCCTCGCGGTCGCCCTTGCTTTCGGCGACGCGGGTGCACCCGCCGACACCGCAATCCAGGCACTGCCGCACGGATTCTGGTCGAGCTTCGGGTACACCACGCACGACAAGATGGCCGCACTGCCGAACTCGCTGCTCACCATTACCCTGGCCTCGAACTTCGGGACCTTCCTGTTGTACATGCTGAGTTGCATCATCTGCATTGTGGCCTATCACAACCATCCCAAGTTCAGCATGGTTCGCCACTTGTTCATTCCGGTGTTCGGTCTGCTCGCCAACCTGGCCTGCATGGCGTTCTATCTCATCGGACCGTTCATGGGCTACGGCACTAAGAAGGAACCGCTGCTGGCTCTGGGCATCGCACTGGTTTGGGGCCTCTACGGTGGGATCTATTTCCTGCGCGCCAGCAAAGCCAAGGGACGTACCACGCTGGTAGAGAGAAGCGGGGCGGTCGCTTAACCTCGACTCTCTTTCAAGCTCAGCCAAGGGGCGGGTTTCGACCCGCCCTTTACCTTGTGAAAAGCATCGCCTATAACTGAGTCAAATTCGCAGCGATTCCCCTGCGATGTAGCTCGCAAAGCAACGACTCAATCCCATGCTCGACGTAGAATTCACCCAACTCTCAGACCCAGGAACGAAACGGGAGCACAACGAAGATTATCTCGGATACCTCCTGCCTTACACCCCGGAGCAGCTACGCTCCTATGGTTGCGTGTTTGCCCTGGCGGACGGAGTCGGCGGACAGGCCAAGGGCGAAGTCGCTTCGCAACTTGCTATCGAGGTCGTACTTGCCGGCTTCTCCAACGCCAAGGCCGGGGAGTCGCACAAGGCGTTGCTGTCACGACTGGTCCAGGCGGCCAATATTCAGGTCTACGAACAAGGCAGTGCGTCACCTGCCAAGGCGGGCATGGCAACGACGATCGTGGCATGTGCGCTGCGCGCTGATCGTGCTGTAATTGCGCACGTAGGCGATTCGCGCTGCTACCTGGTGCGCGACGGGCGCGCCCGGGTCATCACTCGTGATCACACGATTGCAGCCGAACAGGTGCGGCTGGGAGTTCTGTCCGCAAGTGAAGCTGCGGAGTCGGCCAACCGTCACTTGTTGAGCCGTTCTGTAGGCAACGATCTGGTGGTGAAGGTCGACATCGACGAAGTGCAAGTGCAGAAAGGCGATGTGTTACTGCAATGTTCCGATGGCCTGCATGGCGCGTTGGTTCCCGAGGACATTGCCGACATCGTCACTCGCAATGCAACCCTGAGCACGGCGGTCGAACGGTTGGTGGAACTGGCCAACCAGCGCGACGGAAGCGATAACGTGAGTGTGCAGTTGATTCGCGTACACGATGTCGAACGCACCGGCATGTACCGCGGGCGCCCGTACAGTCTGAGATGATCCAGGAAAGTAACTTGTAGGCGTCCTTATGCACTCTTTATGCCGCGAAACTGTCTTTTCTGGCATCATATTTCTGGTTCGCGATGACGAGAACAAAACGCTGACTTGGCCCGGGCCTCTCCGGTTACACTCTCAGCCTGGCAAACATGAAGGCAATACACACCGACGAACTGCTTGACCATTACCGCATTGACAAGCTGATTGCCCGCAGCGGCATGGCCTCCATTTATCGCGCTAGCGATACGCGCAACGACCGCGTGGTCGCCATTAAGGTTCCTCATCCCGAAATGGAGAGCGACCCGGTCCTCTTCGACCGCTTCCGCCGCGAAGAAGAGATCGGCAAGAACATGGACCATCCCGGGGTAATGCGCGTCTTTACCGACGATGACCGCAGCCGCATGTACATGGTGATGGAGTGGGTGGATGGCCGGCTGCTGCGTCAGTTCCTGAACGAACAGCGGCCCCTTCCGCGTGATCGCGCTATCAGGATCATCCGCAATATCCTCGATGCCCTGCAGTACATCCACGATCACGGAGTAGTGCACCGCGACCTGAAGCCCGAAAACGTCATGGTCGATGACAACGACAACATCAAACTCATCGACTTCGGCATCGCCTCCAACGCCGGCTCGCGCCGGCTCACCTTCGCCAAGTTATCGCAGACCATGGGCACGCCCGACTACATCTCTCCCGAGCAAGTACGTGGAGGCCGCGGCGATGCCCGCAGCGACATCTACTCCACCGGCGTGATGCTCTATGAGATGCTCACGGGCAATGTACCGTTCTCTGGGCCGAACCCATTCATCGTAATGAACGACCGGCTTCTCAACAATCCCACACCGCCGCGCGAGATCGATCCTACAATTACCCCGCAACTACAAGAGATCATCTATCGCGCCATGGAGCGCGAACCTAAGAACCGCTACCAGCGTGCCGCTGAGTTCGCCCACGACCTCGAACATCCCGATCAGGTAGGTGCTGCTGACCGCGCCGAACTGCACGACTGGAAGGTGAAACGCAGTCCGTGGCCGCGCAAGATCGGCTTCTACGTTGCCATGGCACTCATCCCAATTTTGGTGTTTGGACTGCTGCTGTGGGTGGCAAAGCACAGCTGACAATAGTTCCGCTCTTACCGCTGAATGAAATCGTCGCTGTGAATCATGAACTCCGGATATGCCCCCGCGCCGAGTTCGTGTAAATCCATTCCCTGCCGCTCTCCATGCGACTCCACCCGATAGGACATGATGCGGCTGAGCACCCAATTCACGGCGTAAGTGAGGGGTAGCACAAATCCTACCAGCGTCGCGATTCCGACAACTTGTGCCAGCCATTGTCCCGAGGCGCTATGAGATCCCATTCCGGCGAAGATTCCGGCTGCCAGCAATCCCCAGAGTCCTGCAACAGCATGTGCTGAAACTGCTCCGCCGGGATCATCCACCCTCAGCCACAACTCCGACCATTCGACCGATAGGGCAACCAACACTCCTGTCACCAGCCCGATCAGAATCGCGGCCGCCGGACGTACCATAGCCGTTGCTGCGCTGCTCGCGACCAGGCCTCCCACCCATCCGTTCGCACTGATGGACGCGTCCGGCCGCCCGAAGCGAATACGTGTGACCACCACCGCAACCAAAGCCGAGGCCGCCGCACACAGAGTGGTATTGATCTCTACCAGAACGAGCCCGGAGGGCGGCGAGCCGCCGAACAGCATCGCGCCCGCCGAGTTCAGCCCGAGCCATCCGGCCCACGCCAGCAAGCAACCAAACACCACATTGACCAGATTGTGTCCCGGAATCCCGATGGGCAGTCCCTCAGACGAATACTTTCCCTCGCGTGGACCCAGAATCCACACCATCGATAGCGCGGTCAAACCTCCGACCACATGAATGGTGCTGGCGCCGCCTGTATCCAGAAATCCGCTGCCGAGCCCATAAATGCTGCCGAGTTGCGCCAGCCAGCCTCCACCCCACACCCAGTGCGCGAACAGCGGATAGGTCCATCCGGCGAGCACGGCCGTCGATGCGCAAATCGGTCCCAGCCGCCAGCGGTCGGCGGCTGCATTTAGCGGAATCATCGCCGTGATGCCCACAGCGAACATTTGGAGTACTACGGAAAGAGATGCCGGCGAACCATTCAACTCAAGACCGCGCAGGAAGAATGGCTGTTGCGCGATCCAATCCCATGGTTTGCCGCCGATGTTGATGACGTGGGCGGCGCGACCAGTAAATCCCTCCCATGAAAATCCAATGGCGATGTAAACGATGGCAGCCACGCCAATTACGCACATGGACGCCAGCATGGCGTGCGCCGCACTGCGTGACTTGCCCAATCCGTTAGTGAGCACCGCCAGGCCAACCAGGGCGAGCGGAACCAGCAATATTGAGACCAGGCACAAAGCGGTGGTGATTTCAGATATCCACGGCGAGGGCTGGGCCATCACGGCTCGACCTCGGGTGTGGCGAGATTGGCACGGAAGACCAGAGCCAGCCCCAACACCTCCACCGCCAATCCGGCCAACACAAACATCGCACGCGGAGTCGCTGCGCCCAGCATTTCGAGTGCCGCGAGGACCAGAAACCATCCCGCAAGCATTAACAAGAAGCCTACAAGTCTCATGACAGAACTTTACTCGAAACCGACGGCGATGGCTCAGGTGCAGCGGTTACACACCACCCTCGGCCAGCGTGTAAGGCTAATTGCCTCCCGCGCAACCGTCCAATCGATTTTTTTGATGAGCACTAGAAACAGGATCGTCTGAATAAATCGCCATTTCCCTGCTACTATTGCCACAAAAATCCGCCCGCATCACCAGGACCATCTTGATGAGAGAGTTGATTACCCAACTTGTCGCTACGCGCGCGGGCACCTTGGCTGTCTTGCTGCTCGCTGCTTTTCTGGAAGCTTTTGGAGACTCGTGCTTACAGTCCGGACTCTATCGCACATCCGGCGCGACCCGCTATGTTGCCTTCGTCGGAGGAGCGCTGACGCTCGCGCTGTACGGACTGGTGGTGAACACACCTCCATGGGACTTTGGGAGATTGCTGGGCGTGTACGTGGTGTTGTTCTTCCTTGTAGCGCAACTGCTGGCAAAGGTACGTTTTCAACAGACGCCGACCACGCCGATCCTGCTCGGCGGCTCGCTCATCGTTGCAGGCGGGGCGGTAATGACATTTTGGAACGGATAAAGTGCCGCATCAAGATGCGTATGTACCAACAGAAGATTGGGAGAGCAGGAAAATGACGAAGGTAGAAGCCATCATTCAACCATCGCGCTTCGAGGCGGTGAAGGATGCACTCATCGAAATCGGCGTTGACGGTATGACCGTCTTCGAGGTGCGCGGCCACGGACGCCAGAAAGGTCACACCGAATCCTATCGCGGCAGAGAGTACAACGTAGACCTGCTGCCCAAAATCAAGATTGAGATGGTGCTCGACGAGGGTATGGTCGAGCGCGCGGTGGATACCATCCTCAGGACCGCTTCCACCGGCAAGATCGGTGATGGAAAGATTTTTCTCTCTAAGGTAGACGAAGCCATTCGCATCCGCAACCAGGACAGGGGAATAATGGCTCTGTAACCGGAGGTTCCGGTGCGAACGGCCTGAGTCTCATAGGCCAACCGCGTTCGAGACTAGACCTTACGCTCCCGGATACTTGCCCAGATACATCAGGATGATGTCCACCGTGTCCGTTACGCCGTGGGTAATGATCGCCGCCCACAGATTGCGTCCACTCGAAAGAAAGACCACGCCTAGCAGCAGGCCGTCGATCATGTTCTCGAACCTGGCCGGTAATGCCCTGGTCAATGTGTCTGAGCCCAAAGGCGAAGCTGACAACGATCAGGCTGATCGTCCACGCCACCTTGAGATTGCGAAACAGGGCGGCGACGCGGTTCATCAGATAGCCGCGATACACCATCTCTTCGTCAAATGCGGCCAGCGTCCAGCTCAACGCCACGAACAACAGCATCAGCTTCCAGTCGCCGCGCAGTTCGGCCAGATCCGTGAAGTATCTTGCCTGTGAGCTTCACTAACAGTGGCTGGGTGACGAACAGCTTCAGCAGCTCCATTTCTATGCCGCACAAGACTTCAATGACGATAGTGCGTGGCCAATTTGTGGGCCGCCCCAGGCCCACGTCGCGCCAGCGCAATCCGCGCCAGCGCAGCGAAATCCATGCCAGGAGAACCAGATACGGAGTCTTACTGAAGAAGACGTGGTGCTTGATGTCGGCAACGAACAGCCCGACCACGATCGCGAACTCGACAGCGACGAGCCAAATGCTGTCGCGCCCGCCTTGGCGGAGGAGGGGTAGTTCGTGCATGGATTCCGTCCTTGGAAAAGCGGCTATTTCAACGCGATGGATTACAGCACACTACGGTAAGCTGCCATTAGACTGAATGTTCCGATGTCGTCCATCAAACAACGTCTCATGCTGCGCTTGATCAATATCTGGCCGCCGATTGCCGCCGCGGGCATCCGCGTGCGTTGGGGCGTCGACATGAAATCGGCAGACGTGGAGATGAAGCTGCGCGCCTGGAACCAGAACTACGTGGGCACTCACTACGGCGGATCGCTCTACTCCATGACCGACCCCTTCTACATGCTGATGCTGATGAATAATCTCGGGCCAGCCTACATCGTGTGGGACAAGGCTGCCAGCATTCGCTTCCGCAAGCCTGGCAAGGGTAAGGTTCGCGCCGAATTCCGGCTGACCGACGCGCAACTCGACGACATTCGCGAGCAGCTGAGGACTCTCCCCAAGTATGAACCCACCTTCACAGTCGAAGTGAAAGACGAATCCGGCGAGGTGGTCGCCGAGGTGCAGAAGGTCCTGCACGTTCGCAAGAAGTAGGTGCAACGCATGCTATGAAAAAATGCCATGCTCCGAAGAGCATGGCAGGCATAGCTTCAGAGTTCTTTCGTCCCAAAAGCTTCATTTCACATTGACGATGATGGGTTGAGAGGGAATACCGTTGGTCACCGCTACCAACGTACTGGGGCCAGTTTCGGCTCCAGCCGGTACATCGAACTTCGTGTACTGCACGCCGGTGCTTTGTACGGCGTAGCTGCTGGGGTCGTGTGTCCGGCAATAGAACACATGTCCGGTCGCTTTGTTCTTTAACCGCACCAGGGCATAGTTTGTATTCGGCTGGTAGTCGTCGCCATAGGCTCCGCCCTGGCTCACGCCGGCAAGCCGGTGCCCGTAGAGTATTGACGTGGTGCCTCTCTTCACGATGGTCGAAGCGGCCACGATTTGCGGTGCCCAAGCCGGACTGTAGGTGCCAGTGGGAGTGAAAACCTCTACGTCGGCAGTTAATCCGAAGACGGGGGCGCTCCAGTCGGTGAACAGGATCTGTCCCGTGGGAAGCGGCAGCATGTGTCCATAGAAGGACCCATCAACCGGAGCATTCGGCGGGCCGGTAATCGAGGTTAGATTGGTTCCATCCCACTCGTAGAAGGTGGAGGGCGGAACTTCGTTCACACTGCCCATCATCAGCACTTTTCCGTTTGGCTCGATGCTTGCCGGACCGTCGGCGATACTGACGTTGACATCAGGGAAATCCGGCCCAGCCGTCCAAGTACTGGTATTGCTGTTGAAGATGGCGGTGTGACCGGTGCCGCAGGTGTTTGAGCCAGCTTGGAACACCGTGCCATCTGGCCGTAGCACCGCCGGGCCCACCTCAAAGGAGGCGTTGGTCGGGTCGCCGCAATGGCTGTCCCAGATCTGAACGATTGTGCTGCCAGCACTTGACCAACTCTGGCTGGAAGGATCGTACAATTCTGAGTTCATCCCGGCTGCGTTGTATTGGAACACATAGGCGTCGACAGTAAGTATTTTGCCGTTCGGCAGCAGGTTCCAGCCTTCTTCGTCGAAGACATCGAATTTGCCGTTGCCCTGGAAGTTAGTCCACGTAAGGGTGGTGGGATTCAGGTACGCCCATTTCGGCGGAGAATCGCAGCAGCTTGCCTGCATATAGGTGCCGTTTGGCAAGTTGATCGACTGGGCATCGCCCGTCCGCACCCAACCACTGGGCGGAGGAACGTTTGTCCACGAGTTGTGTACCGGATCGTAAATCGCGCCCTGGGTAGTCCATACGGCGTTGTCGAAATTGTACTCGCCACCGATCACGGTCACGCGGCCATCAGCGATGACCTGAGAGCCGAAAAACAGCGGGGCATAACTAAGAGCAGATGGTACGGCCGCAACCGTGCTCCACGTTCCGTTTACGTAACTTCCGAAGGCGTCGGGTGTGAGCTTGAACCAATTGACTTCGCCTCCATCCTGTTCTTCGTGAACTAATACGGTGCCGTCAGTGAGCAGCATAGTGACACCCGCAGGGAAGCAGGGGTTGGATACGGTACAGAGCTGGTTGGTCAAAGGGGACCACTGCGATGGACCGTTGGCCTTTTGGGCGCCTCGGTGTTGCGGACCGGAGTGCGGGCTGAGTCGGTGGTCCGCTCTCGGCATTTGTGCACTGGCCAATCCGGCCAGAGCTAGCACTGTGATGGCTAGTGAAAACCTTGCGAATGGCTTCATCTCTTCTCCTCAACAGGACCGCTCGGCCAGGCGGGTTGCGCAACCACAGTCGCGCAACTCTTCCCCCACGGGCGGTGCTCCTGTATGTCGTAACGGCGGCGCGTAGCCGCGGTGAGATTCGTTGCACTCCGGGCCGTCTGTGTCTCAGCTATGCCCGGAATTTCCGGCGCAACATCCCGGTAACGCCAACGATTCCGCTACCCAGCAACATCAAACTCCCAGGCTCAGGAACCGCGGGCCCTGGTGCGGAAAGTGAGAATGCCAGGTCGTTGGTGTTCGGCAGGCGATTTCCAAACAGGTCCGTGTAGGAAAGGCCGTCACCCTTCGACGAAGACGTCCAACCCCACTGCGGCGGGAACGAGATATCCGGCACAACCGACAGCCAGTAAGTGGTCGATCCAGAAGCACTGAAGTTCACAGCTTCGCTGTAGCTGTAAACGGGGTCGCCGATAGCGTCGTTCTGCAGGAAAGTTTCCCCCCCGTTGTTCATGAAAGTGAATGCTGCCGGTGAAGAACCGGGCTGGCCTGCATTGTCGGACCAGAACGTAACCGTCCAGGCCGTTATCGCACCTGGCGACTGTGGATTGTAGTATCCGCCAGTCCACAAGACCTGATTGATCGTCGTCGCAGAAGCCAGCGAGAAGTTGTCATACGAAATGGCGAACGGCCCGAGTCCCATCGCCGTGTCATTTTGCGAAGCGAACAGCCCCTGAAAGTCCGGTGGCTGCGAGTAGACGACTTGGTTTGCCCGTGCAGGGCAAGCGACGATGACCAGCAATGCCGCCAAACTGGCGAGCGCAAGTCGGTGCCGCAAGCAGTGAGCCATGAATCCTCCTGTAAATTGCCTGTGATGGTGATTGAAGGGAGCGGAGCATATAGTCCGCCCTCCCTGAGGTGCTGTGTGCACGGAGGCACGATAGTGGCCATGTATCTCTCTTGGATAAAATGTTTATTTTTAATTACTTAATAGACCCGTCACTTAAGGGTATGTGCAGAATTCTGCGACTAGTGAGGTGCACTATGCCTCGCCCAAGTTGAAAGTAACAATACTTCTATAAGGCGCGGAAGAGTCTGCCCACTCGGATCTAGATCTCAAAAAACGGATTGCTCAGTCAGGCCAACAGGACGAATCAGCCAAGCGAGCCCCTTGGGACGAGAACACTCTATATACTTCGGTGCGGGTACGCCAAATCGATGCCTCTGATGCGCGCCACCGACTCAGCCCCCAGTGAGGAAACATGCTTCGTGTCGGACTGACTGGAGGGGTCGCCTGTGGCAAATCGACGATTGGTAGGATACTCGCCGAGCGCGGCGCCCACTTTCTGCAGGCCGATACTCTCGCTCATCAGCTTTATGTTCGCGGCGAACCCACCTACGAGGAAATCCTGAAGCGGTTTGGCCGCGGAATCCTGGACTCCGATGGGGTAATCGACCGTTCAAAGCTGGCGAATCTCGCCTTTCCCAACCGGATCGCCGAACTAAACGCGATTGTCCACCCGGCCGTAGTTGACGCCCAAAACCGCTGGATGGCCGGGGCGGCAACCAAGGATCCCTCTGGAATTGCAGTCGTTGAGGCGGCCCTCCTACTCGAAGCCGGCGCCGACCGGGACTTCGACAAGCTGATTGTCGTGACTTGTGACCGCGAACAGAAAGCCGCGCGCTATGCTGATCGCGCGAATGTCTCCATCGAAGAGGCCCGCGCCGAGGTTTCGCGGCGCAGCGCGGCGCAACTGACTGACGAAGAGAAAGCGGGCCGCGCGGACTACGTGATCGACAACTCCGGCTCCATTGCAGAAACGACTCGGCAAGTCGATGAAGTTTGGACCGAGCTGAAAACTCTGGCAGCGCAGCACTAGAGCTCATTCCCTCTCCCGATGACGGCTTTCCGCTGCCGTTCTAGGCACTCTCCGCCCAAACTCGGTACACTTTAAGTGGGAGATTTCCAATTCACGCCCGAACGGCGAGCCACAGGTGCCCGTATTAACAGCATGAAACTGATACGTCCTCTTTTTCTTGGTGCGTTGATCGCAGGGGCTTTCTACTGGTACACCACACACCACTCCGGAGTCAGTCCGTCGGACTACATTTCCCGCCCAACCAGCGTCGAACTGACCCAAGCCGCAGGGCCCCAGACGTTCGATTCGGAAGAGCAGGTCAACATCGATGTCTATAAGAAGGGCACCCCTTCAGTGGTCAATATCACCTCCACCGCGGTGGCGTTCGACTTTTTCTACGGACCCGTTCCGCAGGAAGGTCAGGGTTCCGGCTTTATCATCGACAAGGAAGGCCACATCCTGACCAACTACCACGTGATCGCCAACGCCCGCGAGGTGGAGGTCGCGCTGCACAACAAGAAGAAATACAAGGCCACAGTAATCGGCCGCGATCGATTGCACGATCTGGCCGTAATCCAGATCAGCGCACCCGGGCTGGTACCTGCCACTTTGGGAGACTCGAAGTCACTTCTAGTCGGCCAGAAGGTTTATGCCATAGGAAACCCGTTCGGATTGAATGGCACCATGACACGCGGCATTATCAGCTCCGTGCGTCCTATCCGCACACCTGAAGGAGGTGAGATTGACGAGGCTATCCAGACCGACGCAGCCATTAACCCTGGAAACTCCGGGGGACCGCTGTTAAACTCGCGCGCCGAAGTTATCGGAATTAACAGCCTGATCTTCACCGGCGGATCGAACCAGAGCGCCGGCATCGGCTTTGCCATTCCCATTAACACTGCCAAAGCGGCTATCAATGACCTTATTTCCATCGGCCGTGTACGTCGGCCTTCCCTGGGAATTAAAACCATACCTGTTGGTCCTGAGCTGTCACAGGAACTGGGCCTTCCTTCCGACTACGGCGTTTTGATTGTCCAGGCAACTGCGGGTGGTTCGGCTGACCGCGCCGGACTCAAGGGTGGCACCCAACGCGCGTACATCGGAAACGTGCCGATCGCGTTGGGCGGAGATCTCATCATCGCGATCGACGGCGAGGAAATCGCCGACCAGCAAGACCTGCTGAGCGTCTTGAATAAGCACAAGGCCGGCGACAAAGTGTCGGTGACTGTTTTTCGCGGCAAGCGTAAGTTGGAAATCGAGGTCGTATTGGCAGAGGCGCACGATCAGGCGTAGGCAACGATCCCTGGCTGACCGGCGCTTTTGTCCGTCCGGTCGTGTAAAAGAATTGTTGTGACGCGCTGCTCTCTCATGGCGATGGTAGTCGCATGCTCCTTGCTACCTGCCGTGGTGGTCGCACAACAGTCGCGACCCCGGCACTCGAACAATCCTTCATCGGGATCCGTGCCTGACGGTGAAGCCGATCCGGCGCTGGAAACCCTTACCCGTGCCGTAGCTATCCAAGCCCGGCCCGACCAGCTAGGCTATTTCCATTCCACCATCGAAAGCACTGACTCCGCATTAGAGCAGTCCCGGGAACTCCAACGATTAGGACCCGCCGTCACCAGCATTCCGGTCTTGAACGCCAGGTCGCTGCAACTGCGTGACGCGCTCGACGACGTGGATCATTACAATCGGCGCTTTCTCGCGACATTTACGAAGCGGCAGGAGTACGAACTGAGGCCTCTGACAAGGCGAGTTCGAAAGTCTTATTCTTTCGTTGAAAAGGCATCGAAGACGGTAGCGCAATCCATGGAACCGGGCAAAGTAGTCGCCGAAAAGCTGATGGACGCCGCGGCGAATCTGGAAAAGGCACTCTCGGACTTCCGTACCGACCAGATACGACTTGGCCGCGAAATGGGAATTCAGTCAAAGTGATATCGTTTTCTGGGTACAACCAAACCATAACCATGACGATGCGCACAAAGCCCTCGCTGTTAACCACGGCTCTGCTTCTTGCGGGCGCCGGCCTGGCCGTCGGCCAGTCCGCCATCGGCCCTGTCATCTTTCAGCCCGGACCCGATCTTCAGAAAAGGTATGCGTCGCCTACTCCCGGCCCAGGCGCTAGCGGTCAGACTAAGCAGTCGGTCATTGGTACGGGGAAGACCAGGATCGACACCGGCGATCCCAGGAATCCCTTTTGGAGCGAGCCCAATGACTTGAGCGGCGCGGGAAATACGGTCAACGCCGACATGTTGTGGGACAGCTCGTCGAAGATCTTTTATGTCTTCGCGCACACCGAGCTACGCTGCGCCCACGGGAAATCGACCCAGGCAGATCTCCTGATCGGCCTTTACGGCAAAAAGAACATTCTCAGCAAAACGCCAGGTTCAGGTTGGTGGGTGGTGGAACTGGACCAAAACCAGTGCCAGGCGCCGCTGCCTGCCCTCTACGGCTGTAAGTTCGATACCTACGGGAATAACCTGGCGTGCGGGCGCGCCGAGTTGGATCCGCGCGTCAACGACATGGCCATCGTAGAAGCGACACGGTTCTAGACACAGCCTGGACTACTGCTGCGTATATATAGGATTGCTGGGCGACGGTGGCTCATAGTCCTGGCCGTATTTGTTTTTGTGCTGCACATTGGCAGTGTCGATCGCAGGCACCCGCAGAACCCCCACGGAATGCGTGGTTCCATTGACGTCAACTTCCCGCGCGAGGCCGTTCAACGTATCGGGTAGTGAACTTTCGTTCCAGACATGAAGAGTGTAGCGTCCGGGCGGCACACCGCTAATAGCGAAGTCTCCGCTCTTCGACACCACTGTGTAATACGGACTGGAGACCACGACCACCACGGCGCTCATTTCCGGATGGATGTTACAGAAGATGTAGGAAACCCCGTCGCGATCGAAGTGAACCGTGCGCGTGGAGCCCGCTTCGTAAAGCCCCAAGTCGAACTTCTTGCCGTTAAACAGAGAAAACACATTGTGAAACCAGGGATCGAGATTGGGGAAATCGACCGTCGATCCCTTTGGTATCGCCAGGACATGCGGCTCAAACGCCTTGTTTTTCTGCCGGAGGACCGCGTGCGCCGGCTTAATTTCAGAAGAATCGCCAGTCGGCTGACTGACCGGCGTCAACCATACCACCGCTGAAATTCCCGCTGTCTGATTCGTGCCTCCGTAGGTTGTGACGCGTCCCGACACGTTCGCCCCTTGCGCGGAAGATCGTGCAATCAACGCACCCGCCAGAAGCGCGAGCTGCAGTGCGTATTTTGCGCGTCGGTTCATTTGCCTCCTCAGAAGAAAATCCCCATTGCGAGATTCACCTGGCCGGCGGTTGCGTTGCTGTCGTAAATCGAGAACGTCGTCAGGTGCCGGTATTCCAGCGAGAACAACACGTCGGAGCGGGGGCGATAAATCACGTTTCCGAAAACGGCCTGGTTGCGGGTCAGCGTGGGATCGCCGTAGCTCTGTGGTTCATTGAAGAACCGTACGTCGGCGGCGAAGGGGTTGTCCTGTCCAAAGGCTGCATTGAACTCGAGCTTTTCGGTGGCACGGTATTTCAACTGCGCCCAGCCTCCCACAGCGTTAAGTGGAATCACTGTGGTAGTAGGATTGGTTAACGGTCCGTTATAGAGGACGCTGCGACCGATTCCTCCACCCAGCCCGCCGATCGCCTGTCCCCGAAAGAACGAACCGCTCAGCGCGAACTTCTCGCCTATCGGAAGGTTCCAATCGGCCAACGCTGCGTATCCATTCACCTCGCGGCCAAAGCCCCAATTCTCGCGGCTGTAGTAGCCGGCAGCCCCGATTGTGAGGGTGTGGCTGAATACCGGGTGCGAATAAGCCACTCGTGCTGCATACGCCGGTTGCCGCGAGCTTTCGCCCGCCTGCGGCGCCCGGTACCAGATATAGGAATAGTAAGGTGGCTCGCCGGTCAGGGCATCCAGGATGCCACCTTGCACTGCGACCGTGGATTTCTCCGTGACATTAAAGCGGTGCTCGACGCTGATCTGCGGCGTCCACGCCCACAGGTTCCCGGCATACGACAACGCCGGCACAATCAGCGAGGCGAACGAAGTCGGAGCGTTGGGCTGGAAGAAAAGCTGCTCCTGACCCGCCACGACGTCCGTGTCCTTCCAGTCGAGACGCAGGCCTGCAGTCCGCAAGCGAACCAGACCTGAATTCACGCCGTTGGAAACGTCAGGAAATCCTCCACCGAAGTCGAAGTTCATGTTGCCACTGGTTCTCGCGCCCAAAAGCTGCGGTCCGAACACTTCAAAGCCGAAGATCGACTGCCGCAGCGTGCCTCCGAATGACCCCGACGAACCGGTGCTACCTCGATATGCCAGGGTGGGCACGTCAATGTTGTCAACCGTGCCATAGTTGCTGAACAGGTTGAACAGGGCAATTCCGGAGAAACGCACGCGGTATTTCGACCCACTCTCGACTTTGGTCTGGTATTGCGTGTCCACTTTGGCCGAAAGTACTTGCTGGTCCTCTTCGAGATGGCCAACGCGCTCGTCAATCTGCGTCGACTCTTGCATTGGCTGAGCCGGCCGCTGCGACTCCAGTTCCTGGCGCAGTCGAGTGATCTCAGCGCGGCTGGCGGTGGACTCCTGCTTCAACTGCTGCACCAGGTCCTTCAGCTCATGGACCTCCGATTGCAGTGCGCTGAGCGAGTCGTTCAGGCTCCCATTGTGTGAGGTATCCGTCGGTGCTACCTGCGCAATCGAGGCGGCCGACATCAGCAGCGCCATTGCGCTGACCCGCACCATGTTAGGAAATCGCGGTCCTTGATCGAGCTTCATGTGCCACCTCTGGATAACGAATCTACGGGACTCGCTCCTGGGTATTTTGGCTTACAGCCATCATCGCCGGCACGCTCGGCAATGTAATAAGCATGACCGTACGTCCCGGCTCTGATTCCTCCACCTGCAGCTGACCGGAGTGGTCTTGAACGATCTTCTGCGCAATCGTCAGGCCCAGCCCCGTGCCGTTCTCCTTTCCGTGACTGACGAAGGGATGGAATACCTTGTCGCGGATCGAAGCATCCACACCCGGACCATCGTCGATGATACGGACGTAGATCTGGCCGTTATTGTTTTGCACGGAGACGGAAACATGGCCGCCCGTCGCCTGCACCGACTGGCATGAGTTGAGCAGCAGGTTGTAAAACACACGTTCCATTTTCCTGGGATCGCACATCGCGTAGTGAATGCCGTTGGACATAATGCCGACCTTCACCTTCTGGAACTCAGGATGTGCGTGAATGAGTTCGATCGCGCGACTGGCGGAATGCTCCACCGCCGTCTCCGTCAGGCTCAGCGCCTGGGCGGGGCGCGACAGTTCAAGCAGTGAGTCGATGAGATCGGTGAGCCGGTGAACGGCAACGCGGATTTCCAGATAGAGTTCTTCGCGCTGTCTGGCGGGCAAGTCAGGCTCAGCCAGGAACTCGGCGTTGGCCAGCACGGCGGTCAGCGGATGGCGTAAATCGTGCGAAATCGAGCTGGCCATGGTTCCTATAGTCGCCAGCCGTTCGGAATGCAGCAGCCGCTGCTGGGTTTGTTGCAGGTTGTTTCTCATCGCTGCAAAGGCCTGCGTGACTTCGCCGACTTCCCTGTCTCTACCAACTTCAAGCGGAAATGAGAAGTCTCCCGACTCCAGGGCGCGAACACCATGCACCAGCCGTTCCAGTGGACGCGTGAACGTGCGCGCGAGCGCGTAGACCAGCAGGCTGCCGAGCAGCACCGCGCCCAAGCCTACTGCCATCAGCAACTGACGAAGATGGCTCAGAAACTGCGCGGCCTTGTCATAGGACTTCATGACGTAGATGGTCACGCGCGGCTCGCCGCGATTCAGTTCGAGGGAAGCCACAACGAAACTTTCCTTTTCCAGCCTCACATTCAGCGGCTCGTCGAATTGGGCCGTGTAGCCAACGCCTCCTGCAATCTTTTGACGTCCGATGTCCCAATTGTGCTCACTACATCATGTCCTCCGCACACCACGGCTACCTGGCCGTCCGCCACCCTTGCCAGCTCCTGAGCGACACTCTGATTGATTTCGTACCCAATGACGACCGTGCCGAGGACGGAGTTGCTCGACTGGGGACCAAAATAAATCGGCGTCAGGAACACCTCGTACAGATGTCCGCCGGCAAACCACCACTGCGGCGACGAGGCTCCCGGCAACTTGGCGATCGCGCAATTCCTGGGCCTGTTCCGCGTAATGCCAGGAGAGCGCGTGTGAAATCCCACGATCTGGTTGCTTTGATCAACCAGCGCAAACAGGTCGCCGCCGGACAGCCGAAACGGCTCGAGGGATGCGTCCTGGATGGTCGGAGGATGGCGCGACGTCATCAGCGACTTCAACGTTGGCAGATCAGCCAGCAGCTCGGCAGAGCGCGCCAGCGATTCTTCGCGTTCCTTTTGGAAATTCCGAAAGGTTTCAACTGAATTGGAGAGGTCGAGATTCAGGTTCTGGCGGACCTGCTGCTCCACGATGCGCTGCACGATGAGCAAGGATGCCGCCGTCAGACCCGCTGAGGTCAGCAGCATCGCGATCAGGAATTTGGTGCGTAACCGGATGGCCGTCTCCCTCACGCCATTTCAGCGCACGAACTTGTAGCCCGTTCCATGGACAGTGAGGAAATGCACGGGCTCAGCCGGATCCTTCTCAAGCTTCTGCCGCAGACGCAGGATGTGAGTATCGACAGTGCGCGTGGTCGGGTAGCTATTGTAGCCCCACACTTCGTTCAGCAGTTCCGCACGCGAAACCACCCGCTCCTCGTTGTTCAGAAAGAAACGCAGCATCTTGAACTCCTGTGGCGTTAGCGGTACGGGTTTGCCCGCCTTGGACAGCTCCATCTTCGTGAAGTTCACTTCCACGTCGTCGAAGCTGTAGAGTTCGCGCTTCTCAGGGGTCTGGTTGAGCCGACGAATGGCGGCGCGTACCCGGGCCAGCAGTTCGCGCGGACTGAACGGCTTCGTTACATAGTCGTCGGCGCCCAGCTCCAGCAGCAGGACCTTGTCCACCACATCGCTGGCGGCACTTAACACCAGGATCGGAACAGTGGCTGCCTGCCGCTTGATTTCGCGGCAGAAATCCTGGCCCGAACGGCCGGGCAGGCGCAGATCAAGGATCACCACGCGTGGCATGCTGGCCCGAAAGACGTCCATGGCGGAAGTTCCGTCAGACGCGATGGTGATGTCGAACCCGGCGGTTTCGAAGGTACGCCGCAAGGCGCGTTGTACCGCCGGATCGTCTTCGATTGCGAGCACTTTCTCCATTTGCTCCTCGAACAGGGACTAAAAGTTCGGATCAATCTAAGAGCTATACCAGTGGATGGCGCTGGTCAACGTGGGGTTAACAAATTTGTGACATCTCGCGCGAAATAGCGGCTTCTGTCACATTGGGCGGGCTTCGGTCACATTTTGTTGACAACTCTTCTACAGAACGTTGACAACCGGGGCTAGCACGACAACTACATTTGCCGAGATGAGTTGACGTTTCAGGAGGTCGTTCCATGAGAAGCAGTACGTGGGCCCCACGTCTGTGGATGCTGCCACTGGTCGCATTCATGGTAGCCGCAACCCCCTTGTCGATGTTCTCCGCGCCATCCGGAAATAGCTTCGAACAGGTCAATCTCGTTTCCGACTTACCGGGCGTCGCTAGGTTCATGGATCCGGATCTAGTCAATCCCTGGGGAATTGCCTTTTCTCCGACGAGTCCGATCTGGGTCTCGGACAACGGCCAAGGTCTGGCCACGATCTACGACGGGGCGGGTGTAAAGCAGGGATTGGTTGTATCTATTCCTGCACCAGGCGGGGGCTCCGGCGCACCCACCGGCCAGGTGTTCAATAGTAGTCCCGTTTCCACGGACTTCGGCGGCGCGCACTTCCTGTTTTCCACGGAGGACGGAACCATCGCCGCATGGTCCGGAGGCACCACAGCCGCTCTCCCTGTGAACAACTCAGGAGCCGGCGCTGTTTACAAGGGGCTCGCTCTCGCCAGCAATGGCGGGAACGAATATCTCTACGCTACCGATTTCCACAACGGAAAGATTGACGTCTTCGACAACAACTTTACCCCACACAGCTTCGGAGCAGGTTCGTTCACTGATCCAAACCTTCCGGCTGGCTACGCGCCGTTTGGCATTCAAGCTTCCGGCGGCAAAATCTATGTAACCTTCGCCTTACAGGACCCTGCCAAGCATGATGACGTCGCAGGCCCAGGCCATGGGTTCCTCGACGTCTTCAATACCGATGGCACTTTCGTCCAACGCCTGGTTACCATGGGCGCCCTGAATTCGCCTTGGGCCATGGCATTGGCACCGACCGCCGGGTTCGGGAAATTTAGTGGCGACTTGTTAGTAGGAAACTTCGGCGACGGCACCATCAATGCCTTCGATCTTACGACAGGAACCCAGATTGGAACATTGGATGGCTCCAACGGCATGCCCCTCGTCAACCAGGGTCTTTGGGGCCTTGCCTTTGGGAATGGCGCCCAAGGCACAAGTACGAACACCCTGTATTTCACTGCCGGAATTCCAGGTCCCGGCAATATTGAGGACCATGGGTTATTCGGCAGCATCGTCTCAACTCCCGAGCCGGGCACCATCAGCTTGTTGGGAACCGGACTTATGAGTTTGATCGGCTACGGCTGGCGCCGGGGAAAGCGTTCAGCCTGAACTGATCAGCGCACAGCATCTTCACAGACTGTACCGTGGGATGCCAGTACCATCCATCACTCCTGGAACTCGATCTTGCCGGAGCGCGGGCTCCGGCATTTTTTATGTCGAATCCTCAAGTCAGAGGCCGAGGCCGGCGGTTGAGCAACCTCCAGGCACCCAGCCTGCCTGTAAGGTAGTTTTACTTACCCGAGGGCTGTCCGCTCGCTGGCATACCCTGAAACTCCTGGTTCATCCAGCCTTTGAACGCATCCAGCGCCTGTGGACGTCCCAGGAAGCTCTTCACCAGGTCGTTTGCCGGCATCGAGCCCGTCTTTGCCAGAACCGTGGATCGATACCGCAGGGCTACCTCCGGTGCCAGCAGGTCATTACGATTGAACTGGCTGAAGAAATCCTCGGCAATCACTTTGTCCCACAAGTAGGTGTAGTAGGCAGACGAATAGCCCGTCAGGTGAGTGAAGGAAGCAATCTGGTTGTCGCCCTCGAGTGGCTTGAACGGAAGGAAGCGCTTCACATTCTCAGGGAACGCCTGCTCCAGCTTGGTCTCCTGGGGCGGCATATTGTGCAGATCGAACGATACGCTCGTGTACACCAGCTGGAAACGCGCCCACAGGCCCCGACCAAAAGCATCGGCACGGTTCGCCTTCATGACCAGGTCGGCCGGAATCGGCTGATTAGTCTGGTAGTTGCGCGCGAAGGTGGCAACTACCTTGGGATCGTGCATCCACTCTTCCAGCATCTGCGACGGGGCTTCGACGAAGTCGCTTTCCAGGTTATTGCCGTACCCCGCCCACTCCTGCTGGCCCTGGAAGATCCAATGCATCAGGTGTCCAAACTCGTGGAAGAAGGTCGTCACCTCGCCATATTCCATCAGTCCGGGCTCGCCCGGCTTGCCGCCGGAGAAGTTGCAGACCAGTGCGGCTTCGGGCAGTTGCTTTCCCTTGATGCCGTCGAGCAACTGGTTCGAGCTGAACCACTGGTCCTTCCCCGGCCGAGGATGCATGTCGAGGTAGATCCGGCCCAACTGTTTGTCGCCGTCGAAAACGTCAAACGTGCTGACAGACGGGTCCCACACGACGGCGTTGGGCACCGGCTTGAACGTCACGTGAAAGAGCCGGGAAGCCACCTCCAGGATGCCTGCTTCTACCCGGTCGTAGGGGAAGTAGGGGCGGGCAGCCTGGGAGTTGAAGTCGAACTCGCTGCGGCGAAGCTGCTCGAAGTAAAAGCTGCGGTCCTGCAGGCCAATTTCCTCCAGCGACGGGACCTGTTTCTGCGCCCCCGTCAGCAACATCTGGTATTCGCGATCGGCTGCCGGCTTCGACGCGGTATCAATTTCATCAATAAACTTGGAGATGTTCTGTGAATTCTCAGCCATCTTGTCCGCCGCATTCACGTCGGACCAATGCTTGTATCCCAGCACGTTCGCCAGTTCCTCGCGCTTCTTCAACAGGTTCGCCAGCACTTCGACGTTCTGTGGATAAGCCCGGTTGTTGTAGGCAAGGTAGATACGCTTGCGCAGATCGGCGCTTTTGGAGAACTTCAGTACCGGTGTCACGTCCGGCGAGTCGCTGGTTAGAGTAATGGAGCCGTCCGCCGCTGGTTTATGGCCCTTGATATAGTCTTCCGGCAACCCATCGAGTTCCTTGGGGTCCTTCACAACAATTTTGAGTTGCGATTCCTGCAGGTTGCGCTGAAATTGAGACGCGTACTTGGTGATGTCATCATTCAGCGTCTTGATGCGCGCACGGGTGGCATCATCCTTGTCCACACCCGCAAGGCGGAATTCCAGCAGCGTGCGCTGCACGTAGTATTTGGTTGCTGCGTCCGCGTTCGAGATGTCCATCTCCGAGACCGCTTTGTAGAGCGCCTGGTTAAGAGCCAGTTCCGTCGCAAAGGCGCTCACCTTTTCCACCATTGCCTGCGCCTTGTCACGGATTGCCGCGTCCGGGTTTACGATCTGCATCACGCTCGAACCGTAGTACGCGGTGTCCAGGTGCTGGATCGCGCTGTCATACGGCGCCAGCGTGTTCTCGACCGTGCGCGGGCCCTTCACGGCCAGCACCTGATCGACCGAACTCTTCGCTGCTTCCAGTTCCGTATTGATGCGCTTTTCGAAGATTGCCGGGTCCACCGGCTTGTCCCAAACGTGCGGACCATACGGAGTCGTCTGTGCGTGCAATGTCATTGCAACCAGTATCAGCAGACAAGCGAGGGCTCGTGTCGCATAAATCTTATGTGTCATGTTTGCTTTTTTTCTCCGAAATCACTGCCCCATTTTGGCCGCGTGGGGTCTGCCGGGGTAACCTTGCAGGACTCTCGGGTTCGCTGATGTGGCTGCTCTGCCAGCATAACCTTGAATCCGTGATTCGGGAAGTCCCCAAGGGACGGGATGCGCAATGCCGGGGTCGAAGGGCGGCGTTTCATTCGTCGATCCGCGCACTATCCGTACCCGTCGATTCCGCATGCTGGGTCCCGAAGCGCGGCGCAATCACAAAGATCAGCTGCACCAGCACGATGAAAGCGATGCTCCAGTAAGTATTGAAGAAGCACAGAGCTGCGCCGACTGCGTAGAGCGATTGCGCGATCAATATGCGCCGCTTGATGGCGTCCGAAACCTGGGGCGGTATGTCTGCCTTCACCAGTTCGCTGCCGATCGCGCACACCCAGCTCCAATAGAGGGTTGTCCCGAGGAGCAGAATATTGAGCCAGTACACCACCAGCGCCAGCCGGTAGTCCGTGTGCTCCGCCAGCAACGAGGTTGAGAACGGTGTCAGCGTGACCAGGAATAAGAACCCGAGATGGATCCAGGTGTGGCTTCGGCTGGATCGTACCAGGTGATTCAGTTGCGTCTGCTGGCCGACCCAGAAGATACCCAACGTCATAAAGCTCATCATGTACATGAGCAGCCGCGGAGCCAGGAGAACGAGTGCGCGCCAGAGATCGCCCTCGCTGTGTATCGACTCGGCCGTGGGAGCGCGCAGGTCCAGTACAAGCAACGTCATCGCCACCGCGAAGACGCCGTCGCTCAGCGCCGCCAACCGCTCTGCGTTCTGCCCTGCAATCCGGTTGTAGGCCGTTGTCACAATCAATGCCGTCCGAAGAGTCTCATCGTGACCACTTGCTTGCTGCCCATCTAGCCAGCACGGCGAACCCTACACCGCGGGCCAATACTCCGGCGTAGGTGTGCAAGGCGAAAGCCTCAGGCAGGCTGATCAGCAGCCCTGTCAATGCTCCCGCCGCAACCCGGCCAACTCCCAGCGAGAGGTTGGCGCCCAAAACACCAATCGCCAGCCGGGCTTGCGAAGGCCTGCATCAACATCGATCGGTTCACGTCCGGATGATTCCCAAACCGTCATGAGTACGTCAGCGCCGAAGACAACGCGACGCAAAACTCCCAATAGCAACGGATTCACGAGGCCACGGTTGTACATGAAGCGGCTTAGGCGTGCAAGTCGGGGTTAGGTTCTTCCGCCTTCAATGGAGTATGCTCGTGAAGCTCAGCGTGGCTGGTATGCGTCGCTTCGCGCGACGCGGAAAGGTATCTCATGTCGTTTCGCAACGGGGACCGATCGCGCGAAAATCGCTTGCGGCGGGCCCGCATTCTCCGCCGTCTCAAGTCACAGCAGTTGCGCGAGTCAACAGCCAAACCGGCCCCTCCGGCGAAGCCTGCCAAGTGAAGAACCTTGTTGGCCTCACCGCTTCGCCGCGGGAACCAGTTCGATGGGCGCCGCGTCCTCGAAGCTAACGCTGGTCTTCGGCATGGCGACAAGGTCAGCGCTATTGCGCGCGGTCCACGTCCATACCAATAGCAACTTACGATGCCGCGTCACCGCAACCGCCTGCACCCGTCGCTGGCCCAGCGGTTCACCTCCCGGGTGTTCGGCCATGAACCCGCTATACTCCGCGAATAGGTGATCGTCGTATAGCTTCAGGCTGGTGGAACGCAGCTCGCCGAACTCACCCAGCATTTGGAGGTAGGCTCCTAACTCCTCAGCTCCTAAATGGTCTGTCTCCGCCGCCGGAGCCGGAAGCCCCAGGCAGGTCTGATCGATAGCGCGCAGGGTGATCATCCGGCCATCTGCCTTCGCGGGGGCAAGCTGCAGCAGCATTAACGAGCAGGCGTCCAGCGCGTCCAGCGCACGTTGGGCACTTTCGTCCTTCGTGGCAGCATCCGCCTGGTATTTTGTCCCCTCCCACGTTGTGGGATAGGTATACGTCAACCCGATTCCCTCATTGCGGTACGTGCCGGGAGTGCTCGACCCTCGCTCGATCTGCTCAAGTGCAGGCTTTTCGTTCAAGGCCGCATCCACAATCGAAGTCGGAATCGTGGGGCCCTCGTACCCCTCACCGGGAGGCGACACCGGGTCGCCTTCCTCATTAATCAATGTGCCGTCTTCCTGGGCACAGTAAAAATGCACACCCGCGACCGCATCTTTCGTCTTGCGGAGGAAAGCCGCATCGTTCGATGCCACCTTGATCCGTATCAGGTAATTCTTGATGAAGGTCCAGTACTGCACTGTCGTCGTATCGCCCGAGTGTTTGGCGATGTGGTAGAACCGGCCGGTACGCGTGAGCCAATCGGGTGGCGTGATTTCGTGTCGCGGCTCGCCCTTCGCCCAGGCAAACAGCTCCGCCTTACGCTCTTCCTCCGTCATCTCGTGGATCGGGTTCTTAGGCTCCGACGCCGTAATCAATAGTGTCCCCGTGCGATGCCCCTCCTGAAAGCCGAGCGCGAGCAGTGCATGTTGTCCGGGAGGCATAAGCGGCATCATGATGCGATGGCCTTCGACTGACATTGGGAGGTCCATCATGAACCCGAAGTAGGTGCTGGCGTACGAGGTGTTGGAAAGGTATCCCGACTCCGGTATTCGCGGTTCACCCAACCGCGTTGAAGATTCGACCAGCGGCAGCGGAGGCGGGACGTCATCGTCCGGATTGTTCACCGGACACTGCGCGGACATCGAAACGGCGCAGGCGGCGATAACCAGTACGGTCAGAACGGATGAGAGACTGGATACCAGATACCCGTCCTTGACGCGCTGTTGCAGTCCTCGCATGCCGATTGACGATTTGGCCCTTGGAACCAAGCGCAATCATGGCATCGCCTTCCTGCGACTGCAAGCGGCTGGTCTTCTGGCGCCGCCCCTCTGTTAGAAGTATCCTTAATTCCCATGGCACGGATCTTTCCAGGCCGGTATACCGCCCAGATCGATGGACCTTTCGTGGTGTTCCTCATCGGAATGCGTATCAACCAGCTCTGGGCTGTCCGCAAATGGATGCCCGTAGCCGTCGCCATGCCGCCGATGTTGAAAGCGCTGGAAAAGGACACCACCAAGGGGCTACTGCGGGTGGAAACTTGGCTGCGGTGGCGTGAAGTCATGGGGGTGCAGTACTGGCGCTCATTCGAAGATCTGGAGCGTTTCGCTCGCAATCCCTCCGATTCGCACTTGCAAGCCTGGAAAGACTTCAACCAGCGCGTCGGCTCCAACGGCAGCGTGGGAATCTGGCACGAGACCTTCCTGGTCCAAGCCGGCCGGTTTGAGTGCGTGTACGGCAACATGCCCCTCTTCGGACTCGCAGCAGCAACCGAGCATGTAGCCGCCGTTGGAAACCGGGAAACCGCCCGCCTGCGGCTCGGCGGACAGAGCGAACCGGCGGTTCCGTCTCCGCCCCAACCGCCGCAAATCTAAACGGTCGAGACTCCGGGTTGCCTCTGTCCACACCAGTCACGCTACGTTAGTATTCTTTGGCCTCGCCGTTTAGCCCGCGAATGCGTCGGCACGGTTTTCCCCTAACTATTGATTAGAGATAGAGGCTTACTTTATGAGCCCGCGCGCCAAATCTCCTGCAGCAAAATCGAAAGCTGAAAAGGCCACCGCGTCCAAGTTCGTGCGCACCATAACGACGACCGCTTCCACGAGTAGGGATACGGGCGTTGATGGAGTTCGAACGCCAGGCGACCGGGCGGGGAAATTTGACTTGCGCAACGCCAACAACCCCTGGGACAAGCAACGGAACAACGGCGACCAGACCGAGCAGGACCATGACCGCCTGGTGAAGGCCATCAAGGTGGGAAAGGTTCCCGCCATTGAAAGGTAATGGCTTCCACTCCACTTCGTTGCTGTTCACGGCGGGGGGCCATTTCGTAGTTCTGCACTAGCCGATTTCGGCGCTGCCCCGGCTGAATTCCAAAGTCACAAAACACTTCCTCGGAGTACAATCTTCGTCAATCAAGCAATCAAACTTCGCAACCATATGGCTGGGATACTCTTGGAGGCACCGTTGGCGAAAGATAAGAAAGACAAGAAACACAAGAAAAAACACGAAAAACACAAAGAGAGAGAGAAGAAAAGGGGCAACGGCAAAGCGCAAGCGCCGGCTGTCCTTGCGAACGACGTAGCGACGACCTACGCTGACGGCACGCCGCTGGACCAGGTCACCTACCTCGAGGCCAAGCTGATCCTGAAGCCGGATCGTTTCACGTCAGTCCAGGCCTTCCGCGATTTCGGCAAACTGGTGCAGAAGACTGCAAAGGAAGTTGGTGTTGGATTCATTCCCGACGCCGAAGCCGGGCTCAGGCCGCAAATCAGGGAGATTACCTTCGGCGATACCGAAGACTTCCGGCTTTACAACAATGCATTCATCCTGCGCCGGCGTATCGCTTATGTCGATGGCTTCCCCGTGGGCGATCCCGAAATCGTGTTCAAGTTTCGGCACCCTGATGAAAAGGCAGCAACAGCCGTTGATATGCGTCCCAAGATTGCAGGGGCCTACCGCATCAAGTTCAAAGCCGAGGCGCTCCCTCTGAAGGACCAGGTCGGCGGATATCGCATCCTTTATTCGCATAACTGCGAGTTCGGCCTAAGCCAGATGCACGACGCAGATCGGACCTCTCTGGCCACCCTGGTGAAAGTTTTCCCGGCGCTCGTCAAACTACAGAAGCAAGGGGCCGAGAAAATCAGCCTCGTGAATGGCGGCATCGTGGAAGAAGTCTTGCTCCCGTTAGGTCAGCTGGACTTCGGCAAAGGTCTGGTGGGCAAGTGCGACATAGGCCTGTGGCGTACCCGCGGCGAGCACAAGTCGCTGGTGGGCGAGTTCGCCTTCCAGGTCAAGTTCGCACGCCGCGAAGACATTGCGGAGAAGCAGAAGAAGCTCGCCGCGCAGTTCTACATCAGCCTGCAACAGACGGTCGAAGACTGGCTCGCGTTGGGCGTAACCAAGACCGCCATGGTGTACCGCCTGAATGGGAACGAACCACAAAGCCATGAGTGAAGCAGCCGCCAGTCCTCCTAACGAGAAGGAGCTAGTGGCCGCGGCTCGTGCAAAGGTCACGGTCTTTGACGTCTTCCTGCAGTTCCTCATCATCGGCGCCACCAGCTTCGGCGGGGTGGTGCCGTATCTGCGTAACGGCCTCGTCGGCAAGCTTCACTGGGTGGACGACAAGGAGTTTGTCGAGCTTCTATCGATCAGCCAGAGCCTGCCGGGCTTAAATGCCACCAACATGGCCGTTCTGTTGGGCGACCGGCTCAAAGGCTGGATGGGTGCGGTGGCTGGGGTTGTGGGAATGTGCCTGCCGGGAGCGGCGATCATGCTGGTTGCCGGCATCCTCTACCGGATCAGGGGCGACCATGCCTTGGTCACCTATATGTTGAAGGGCGTGGCCGCCGCGGCGGCGGGGCTGCTGCTGGCCACCGTCATTCAGCTCGGCAAGAAGTCCCTGTCGCGCCAGTTCGACCTCGTGTTTGTATTGGTGACGGTTCTGTTGGTAAACCGAATGCACGTTTCGGTGCCCCGCACGCTGATTTGTGTTGGCATTGCGGCGATCTTGTTCCATTACCCCCGTAAGGCCGTCGAGGAGCGGGCAAGCCAATGAACCAGATTCCCGCTTTGATTCGGGTGTTTGCTTACCTGTCGATTCTTACCGTCGGCGGCGGTATGGCAGCCTTCCCGGAGATGAAGATCCTAACCGTGGATGTCCACCACTGGCTCGACTACCACGAGTTGATCCACCTCTATAGCGTTGGCCAGTTAGCGCCCGGTCCTAACATGATGATGATCGTCTCCATTGGTGATTGGGCCGGGGGAATCCTCGGCGCCATCGTGGTGCTGGTCGCCTTCTTCGGACCTACCGCGATACTGGCACTCGTCATCGGACGCGCCTGGAACAAACTGGAGAAGTGGCCGTGGCGTACCTCCATTCAGCAGGGGCTCGCTCCCGTATCCATCGGCTTGCTGCTCGCCGGCACTTTAAGCATGGCGAAGGGCGCGGTCACGGGCTGGAGCACCGGCGGCATCGCCCTGGCGGTACTGCTCATCATGCTCTGGCGCAAGATCAATCCCGCGATCCTGGTGATCGGCGGCGGCCTCGCCGGGGTTCTCGCCTTCATGCCCAAGTGATCGCAGCTCGCACAACGGTTCCGCCGGATCCGGCTCGCCGTGTGGCAGGTCGCGGACGGAGTGACCGTTGATACTCACTGCATCTTTCGTCCCGTGGAAAACCCCTCCCGACGTAGTTCCTATCGAAGTGCTCGTGTTGGGTGGTACGATGCTGGTCCTCATCGTGCTTTTGCACGGCGCTGGGCTGGATCGCATCGTCACTCTCTACAAGAAAAGGGCCGACATGATGAGGACCAGAAAGCGACACCCTCACTTCGCAACTTATATCTTCGCCGGCACGATTCTCCGCATCCTGATGCTGCACATCACGGAAGCATGCATTTGGGGAATAGTGCTCAACAAGGTTGGCCTGGTTGAGAACTTGCGCGATTCCATTTACTTCAGCGCGAACACCTACACCACCATCGGATACGGGCAAATGATTCTTCCTTTCGCCTGGCGCGAACTGAGTCCCATCATGGCAATCTCCGGACTGTTCACTTTCGCCTGGACAACCGGAGAAATGTTCAATATCGCGCAGCATCAGCACCAACTGGTTGCCGATTTATCGGACCACCGGAAGAACACTCAGCGCAGCAAGCAAAAATCACCTTCACCGGAAGTGGCGTCAAAGCAAGACGATCAGCACTAAGCGAAGCCCAACGTGAAGACGGCGGTCCTATGAAGTCTCGTCTGACCTTCTCCAATGTCGTGTTCGTCCTCCTATGCCTGATTTTGCTGACCGCAGTGCCTTCGTCGCTGCGCTACGCATATCACCACGGTGGCTTCTATCTCTTGTCACGGCAGTTTCTGATTGACTTACCGAAGCGTTTGAATGGCCCCGGACGGTTCCGCTTTATCTTGCAGCCCGCGGCCGCCATTTTCCTGGGTATTCGGGCCGGGGTCGCGGATGCCCGCATCGGACGTCCTCCTTACATCTTCGGCGTCGTCTTCGACCCGAGGGGCCGCTGGGCATTACTGAAGGAGGGATTCAGGCAGATTTCAACTTTGGTCGCGATGGGAATATTGCTGGATGCCATTTCGCAATTCTTTATCCTCCGCGCGATCTACCCAGGCGCTGCCGTGGTAGTTGGCCCTGTGCTCATCGCCATACCTTATGCCTTAAGTCGCGCGGGGGCGAACCGCTGGGTGCGGAGGAGAAAAGCCGTTTCTTGAATTCTCCCCGTTCGTGCGGGGAGTTCGATACTTGCGCTCGATACCTCATTCGCTGTGACATAATCGACAATTCCATTCCTCCAAGGAGCCCTAATGGCAAGAACTCAGCCTTATCCCGTTTGCAATTTTCTGGTGGACTGGGGCTCGCCGATCGTCGGCTTTGCCGAAGTCGATGGCCTGTCCACTGAGCTCGAAACCGTGGACTACCGCGAAGGCTCGTCCAAAACGCTCAGCCCCATAAAGATCCCAAGCCTCTCCAAGGTCAGCGACATCACCCTCAAGCGCGGAGTAGTCGCCGACACCAGTCTCTACCAGTGGTTCGACGCCCAGCGTAATGGAACCGACTCGCCCCGTGATGTCACCGTTACCCTGATGGACGAGACCGACAACCCAGTGCTCACGTGGAAGCTCTTCAACTGCCGCCCCAAGCGCATTGGGTGGTCGAAACTTGGAGCCACTTCCGGCGACATCGCGGTAGAGGAGTTTGTCATGAGTTGCGAGCGGCTGGTACTGGCGGTCCCTTAGTCGCGGTTTACGCCTGATGCGGGCCGTTCAGACCTTCAGCGCGGGAACCGCTACCGCACCGGAAAGCAGTCGAGGTCGTTCGCAAACGCAATCGAGCCCGAATATCGTTTCCTAATCTCCGATTCAGTCTGGTCTTCCTTCCCCAATGTCCGCAACATCCGGTGCGACAAAACCAGATGCTTGACGTGAGCTTCCTCCGCGATTTGTCCGATCACCGACGGAGGCATGTGCAGACGCCTTTCGACTCCCGTGGCTCCTTCCGGCACAGCATTGTGCGCGACAAACACATGGGCGTTCATCGCCGCTCGCACGATGCCTTCGCCTTCGCCGTTGGTGTCTCCGCTGAACGTGATAACCTTGCCGCCGACCTCCACGCGCCAGGCCAACGCCGGCGCACCCCCGTGAATTACGCGCACCGCCGAGGCGGTCAGATCGCTGCTGCGAAACACAGTGACCGGTGTTGAACCCGCGACCACGTTGTGCGGCTGCATCAGGTAGCTGCCCCCCTCTCCGGGCACCAGCAGCTCGCTGAGGTACCGGTAGACTCCATGCTTGTCTCCGAAAAAATCAGTCACAAAGTCCATGGTCGAGGGCATGAAGTCATTTCCCGGCGGGCCATAGATAGGGAGGGGACGCTTGCGATCTTCGAACCAGGACGACTTGATCAGTGCCGAAAAGTCCCCGCTATGATCGACATGGAAGTGAGTGAACAAAATTACGTCCGGTTGAGACATTTGCGCCCCGCTCTCTCCAAAGCGGAGAGCACTTCCACCACCCGCATCGACCAGGACCCGCGCCTGTCCGTTCTCCCACACGAGGTAGCTGCTCGAGGCCCGCTTGTCTTGCAATTCCGGACCTCCCGACCCGAGCACTTGGACGGCAACGCCCTGCGAACCGCAGGATTGTGCGGCAGCCGGCGACAAGAACACACAGCTCAACAAAAAGCTGATCAGGGGAAGGAAGCACTTGGGGTTCGAAAACACCGCAGCAATTTGTCGCAGGCTCATCACCCCTCCCTTTGCGAAAGGAACTTCGCTTCGAGGGCCGAGACAAGAATTGGATGTCGCCCGACTGCCTGCGGACGTTGGCTTGCTCATTCCGCGCGACTTGGATCAGACCGGGCGGGCGTTCGTTCCCGCGTCCGCCTGCTCGTGCGCATGATAGCTGGAACGCACCAGCGGGCCCGACTCCACGTGCTTGAAGCCCATCCTGAGCGATTCTTCCTTCAGTATGTGGAACTCGTCAGGATGATAGAGCCGCGCCACCGGGAGGTGGTCTTTGGAAGGCCGTAGATACTGCCCAATAGTGAGGATGTCCACCTTGCGCGCTGCGAGATCGCGGAACACTGCCAACAACTCATCCGTGCTCTCACCCAATCCGACCATGACGCCGGTCTTAGTGGGAATGGCGAGGTTCATCTCTTTCGCGCGTTCCAGAAGCCGCAGCGTTCGTTCGTAGCGCGCGCCCGAGCGGGCGACACGATACAGGCGCGGAACCGTCTCGGTATTGTGGTTCAGGATATCGGGCCTGGCATCCATGACGATCCGCAGAGGCTCTTCCAGTCCCTGGAAATCGGGAATCAGCACTTCCACGCGGCAGCCCGGCGTACGCTCGCGAATCTCCGCGATGGTGTCGGCGAAAACCCGTGCGGCGCCGACGTTGTCGTCGTCGCGGTTCACGCTGGTGACCACTGCAAACTTGAGGTCCAGCTTTTCGACCGCCTCGGCGACCCGACTTGGTTCACCAAAATCGATGGGCTCCGGACGCCCCTTCGGCACGGCGCAGAAACCGCAACGCCTGGTGCACAAGTTACCCAGCAACATGAAAGTCGCAGTGCGGTGGTTCCAGCACTCGCCAATGTTAGGACAGTGGGCCGACTCGCACACCGTGTGCAGATCGAGCCTGCGCGCCAGCGTCTTCAGGTCGTGATAGTTATCGCCCATGGGCGCAGGCGCCTTCAGCCACTCGGGCTTGGGAGCTGCCTTGCGTGGGGCGATATCGATTTGGATCAGTTCCGCTGCGGAAGCCATCTGACCTAAGCATTGTACGATGCGCGCCGCTGTTGCAACATCATGGTCGAGGTTAAGGCCGCATAGATGGATGGTGGAGCGGTTGGCTCCATCGCACGTGATTGAAGCGTGATGTTCGGAGCTCTTGGTCCTCAACTTCAGCAGGTATCTTCGTCTTCGCCTCCATCGAGGGACCTTTTCTCCAGTAGGTCAGTTATCGACGCGCCTCGCCTTGTGATGATTTCTTTGTCCGGAAGGCACACGGGTCGAAGCCACGAATTTCGATTGGCCTTTGGAGACCTTGACTAGAACACCAGTCTGGGAGGCAGAATTGTTGGAATTGAAAAACTCTCTCTCTGTCTTCTTTATGACGCTTTCGAGCAAACGTATACAGGCTGTTTCCGCGCCTCGATTCTTGAGATGCTTGCGTGCCCGCACAAGCTTATATACGCCTTCAGCGTAAGCCAAAACCTCGTCACGACTTCTGATCGGCATCGGATTCTCCTCGACGCGGCGCAGAGGGGCGAATTCAAAAACTCTATCATGTCGAGCCATTGTCGCTGTGCTGGTGTTCACTTCAGAACAGCCCCTACAGTTCAGAACAGCCCTACAGAAAGTGGGCCTGCACTTCGCATGGAGGCGTAGCGCTACTATCTTTTTTGATGTCAAATACCGCCGCAGGGAAATCCAGTTCCGAACTCGTGCTCGTACTACCAAAAATCTTAGGCTTCGACATGTCGTCATTTGGCAGTCTTAAGACTTCTACTGTCCGGGCTTTAAGGTTCCCTGCCGGGAAGGACGGTGAGACAATAACGAAGAACTCCACGACCATGTGCCCAACGTCTCCTAACGGCCCCAAGTTTGCCCGGGCTCCGCAAAGCGACGGTACCGTTATATCGATTTGCAATCTCTGTCGATTAACAATTGCTCGCGCGGCTGACGCTAGAGACTTGCCGGACTTTGAATTCAGGCACATATGCCAGCCAGTCGAAAGACGTCAATCCGTCCGAATTGCCCATCAAACTCACATTCCGCCTGCGCGCTCGAGTTGGCGTTTAGGCGATAGCGGCCGCAGTATCCTGAATGAAGGCCGTTCCAGATTGTCGGAGTCTGCCAAGATTGAATTGATTCAGACACATCTTTTCGTGCATCCCTGCTACCGGTGCGAGAAATCTTCGCAGCACTGGAATCCGGATGATGAAAGGGTGTGCTTCAGTTGTCAATTCAGTCTAAAACGTCGTTGGTCGGAACTGGCATCGATTGCGCCGTTGCCGCCGAAACTCATGGGTTTCAACCATTCCCACGAAATGCAACTGTATTCGAGCGAGGAATTATTCCTGGATAGGTTTACTCGCTTTATGGGCGCCGCCCTCGAGGCCGGTGATGCGGTTGTGGTTGTTGCAACTAAGTTACACCGGGACGCTCTTTTTCAACGATTGCTCGCGGACGGCTTGGATGTTACGGACGCCATTGACCAGGGGAGATATATTCCCTTAGATGTCGCCGACGTATTAGCCACATTCATGGTCAATGATTTTCCTGATCCAATTCAGTTTTGGAGGACCACAAGTGCTCTGCTGGCCGCAGCAAAGGACGCAGCGAGGGGAAAGCGGCCCCGCGTTGCAGCGTGCGGGGAATGTGCGCCTCTCTTGTGGCAGAAGGGAATGGCGGATGCGGCGGTTCGGCTCGAAGGACTCTGGGATGAGCTAGCCATGAAAGGCGACCTGGATATTCTGTGCGGTTATCCCGGCAAGAGTTTTCGCTGCGAGCAAGGGCCTACCACATTTCAAAGAATTCTCGCAGAACACTCTGCGGTTCATGCTCGTTGAAGAAAAACCGCACTTTTCCCCGAAGATGACTTCACCGTTCCCGGTTCGCGTTCTTTCTAATCAAGGCCGTTTCTGGTGCTGAAATTCAGCGCCCAAAAATAATCGAGACCGGCAGTCAGATTCCATTTCATTATCCTGATCCCGCCCGGTTGGCGGCTTCACTTCAAAGATGCCGCTTCATCACCGCCCATAAACCAACACGCGGAATGTGCCCGGAATCGCTGCCCGTCGTGACTGGGGCTGGTCCGGGGTCGGGTTGGCCGGTGGACCAAAATCCGCTGTGTCCACGAACAGATTGTGGGTCTGGTTGTCGAGCCCCATGGTTTTCGCTCCGTACTCGGTCTTTACCGTCTCGACCTCGCTGAACTTGTCGGATGAGTCTTCATGGAAGATGTGGATAAACCCTTCGCGAGTGGAGGCGAGCAGCAGACCCGTTTCGGGCTCATAGGCCGCGGCATCGACACCGGCGGAAATGGGAAACGATTGGATAATGTGTCCATTGTCGGCGTCCATCACCACCAGCACCTGGGGGTTGCGCCCGGCACTGAAGAGTCTTCGGTGCTCCGGATCGAACGCCAGCGCGGTGGGTCCTCCAGCCGGTGCCACCGGCCAGCGGGATTTTATGATGAGCTTGCGCGAGTCTACAGCGATCAACTCGTTCTTATCTTCCAGATTCACATAGACGGTACCCTTGCCATCGGCCACAGCGAATTCGGGAGCTCCGCCCAGATCAATGGTGCCGACCGCAGCCCCACTTTTGGCATCGATGACCGTGGAACTGTGGGGATCGCCATTCATCACAAAGACACGTTTCGATGCGGGGTCGTAAATCACACAGTCGGCGTCCTGGTCAGCTTTCACTTCGCCAGTCGGCTTAAGCGTATTCAAATCGAACACGACTACTTTGCCTTGGGCGCCATCGCTGATGAATCCACGGCTGAACTCGTGCGCCAGGGCGACGCCGTGGGTCTGCTTCAATCCGGTGATGTTTGCTACTAGCGCGCCGGTATCCGCGTCGATTACCTTTATTTCGGTGCCATGCGACAGGTAAACGCGGCGAGCAGAAGGATCGACCGTTATGTAGTCAAAATACTCCCGGGTACTACCCTCGGCGGCGCCGAAGTTGTATCTCTTCAGTAGGTGGTAACCACCTTTCACCGGTATGGCGAAAGCAAGAGCCGCGAGCAGCGTCAGCGACACGACCTCAGCGATCCGCGAGACAAGCGACAACTTCATACGAAACCCTCTGTTCGGTTGTGGCAGACCCAGAATGCACCCAGCACCATCTCATTTCACTCGTTCCTCGTCAAATGTTTGAGCACTGCGCCGTTGATAACCACCGTGCTAAGACCGTATTCGTTACCTTTCCGAAAGGTCGGATGAAATATTTCCTGGCGTACAATCTGCAGACGCGGCGAATTCCGCGGCTCAGCCCAATAGGCTGTCTCGCAGGCGCACCAGCTTCCAATGTGCACTCACGTCCTCGTCTTGGCGCCTACGAAAACAACCCTATCTGTTGGGCCCGACTCGGATCGAGCATGCTCATAGAAATCGGACATGTGGAGGCGATCTTCCGGTATCCCGTGAAGTCCATGGCCGGTGAACCACTCGAGGTCGCCAACCTCGGCTGGCACGGCCTCGGTGGTGACAGACGCCTGGCGTTCCGCCGGATGGAGGACCGCAGCGGGTTCCCGTGGCTATCAGCAAGCAGGCTTCCCGACCTGCTCCTTTTTGCTCCGCTCAGCCGTGAAGACGGTGCTCCGGGAGACCTTCCAACGCATATTCGCACGCCCGATGGCGAAGTGATGCCGGTCTTTGGCGAGGGTTTGGACGCGGAGATCGGACGCCGATACGGGGCTCCCGTGCAGATGATGCAGTTGAAGCATGGCATCTTCGATGAAGCGAGCATCTCGGTGATCGCCTTCGATACGGTGCGCGAGATCTCACGACTCGCTGGCCGGAGCCCGGACGTGCGACGATTTCGCCCCAATGTTCTGGTTCGTCTGCTGCGACCGCTTCCCTTCCAGGAGGACGAGTGGGTGGGCGGTGTGCTCTCATTCGGCGAGGACGACGACGCCCCCGCTATCACCGTCACCATGCGCGACATTCGTTGCTCGATGGTGAACCTTGATCCCGACTCGGCAACGCCGACGCCAGAAGTGCTGAAGGCGGTCGTTCGTGCGCACCAGAACACCGCGGGAGTCTACGGCACGGTCACTCGCACCGGTCGATTGGCGGTCGGACAGACCATACTCCTCCGTGCGCCGACCGACAAAAGGGACCGTGAGTAATCGGAACACGATGTCCCCGGTAAGCCGCCCAATCCGGCGTTGAACCTGACCGGCGCTGGCACGGCGCCACCGCCGCTGCGCTTCACTTGGTAGGGAGCGCGATCGGCTACTTCCAATAGACATTCGATCACGGGCCGGTCGGAAGTTATCGGTTCGTCCGTCAGATCGGACGCCGTTTACGATACGCATTCTTGGGCACAATCAATCAGAAAGAAATTCGGTGTGCCTTGCCGACATATCATGACTGATTGCGATACGAGGCTCCGGCAATCTGGAACAGCGAAAGATGCCGCTGCCGAATTACTCGGCTCGAAGCGCTTCGACGGGATCGACAGCAGCACTGCGGCGCGCTGGCAGATAGCTTGCCAGTATTGCCGCAGCAACCAGGGCAACTGGTACGGCTGTGAACGTGACCGGATCCAGCGGACTGATGCCAAACAGCAGCGTTCGCATGAGGCGCATGAGTGCAGCCGCCGCGCCTAGGCCAACAGCCGTGCCAACGCCGGTAAGCACCAGCGCTGAGCGAACGAACATCCAAACCAGTTCGCTCTTCTTCGCGCCCAGCGCCATGCGGATGCCGATCTCGCGTGTGCGCTGCGAAACCGCATACGAGATCACGCCGTAGATACCCAGGATGCCGAGAGCGAGCGCCATCGTTCCCGCGATGGCCAGCATAACCAGCGTGAACGAAGTGCGCTCCATGGATTGGTTGTAGATATCCTGCATGGTGCTGATTGCCGCAACCGGCAGATTCGAATTCACCGACCAGACGGCACGCTGCGTTTCGGTGATGAAGGCTTGCGTCCCCGCGCGATTGCTGCGTATCGCGAAGTAAGCGTTACGCCTTGTGTCCAAGGTCCCCGGACCATAGAGATCGCGCATCATCGAAGGCCAGTAAACAGTTGCAGGCGAGATCTGATCGACACCGTTCTCGCGCACATCCTGGACCACCCCGACCACTTCATGCCACGGCGTGCTGGAATATTCGCGGAACCGCTTGCCGATGGCCGCATTGGGCGATCCCCAGATCTCGCGGGCCAGGCTCTCAGACACCATGCCCACCGGCCTCAGGCCGTATACGTCTGTCCAGGCAAAATCACGGCCCGCAACGATTCTGGTGCCGGCAGTAAGGAAATAACCGGGCGAAACGAAGTTGTACAGGCGCAACGGAGGTTCTTCACCGTCATAGTTTTTTCCTTCGATAAAGATTTGATCCCAGGCGGGTTCGCCTCCACTCATGGGAACGGAAACGGCGAAGCCTGCAGAGGAAGCCCCGGGAATCGCGGCGAGCTTGTCCTGGATGCTGTTCTGAATCCGCGTGACTATCTGCGGATCGCGAACCAGCGTCTCCGGAATCGAAATGCGCATCACCTGCAGCGACGCGGGGTCGGAGAAGCCCGGATCGACGTTGCGCATCGCGTTGAAGGTACGGATCATCAGGACGGCGCTGATCAGCAGCACCAGCGCCATGGCCACCTGCGCCACGACCAGAAGGTTGCGACCACGCTGCCGCTCGCGGCTAACGCTTGCCGTTCGCACTGTACCCAGCAGCGGCACGGCTTGCCGCGAAGGACCGTAACGTAGCACCGCAATAGAGCCAAACAGCAGCCCGGAGAGCATCGACAGTATCAGGGTGAATGCCAGTGCTCGGCCGTCGAGCGAGATCTCGCTCAGACGCGGTAGATTCTCCGGCCCAATCGCCCTCAACAAGCTAAGTCCTGCATACGCAACTCCCACGCCAGTCGCACCGCCTAGCAGGCCGAGCGTTACGCTCTCCAGCAGCAACTCGCGGGCTATCCGCCATCTGCCGGCACCAAGCGCAGAGCGCACCGCAAGCTCGTGCTGGCGCGAATCGGCGCGCACCAGCAGCAGATTGGCCACGTTGGTACACACAATCAGCATCACCACGCCGATCGTTGCCATCACCACCCACAGCACGTTGCCCACGCTGCCGACCACTTGCTCCTTCAAAGGCTGAAACGCCGGGGTGATCTTCCAAGTCAGGTAAAAGTGCGGATCGGTGCCTGGACCGTTCGTCCACGAGTCCATCCAGACGTTGAGCAGGCGCCCCACATCCGCGTCTGCCTGCGAAATCGTAACGCCCGGTCGGAGCCGCGCGACGCCGCGGTACGCAAAGCCGGCCAGCGGCTGCTTTAGCGGATCGAAGGCCAGCGGCACCAGCAGATCGAAGTCGTAATTGAGCACCTTGAATCCACGCGGCATTACACCGGCGATCTCACGCGGCTGGCCGTCGACGCGAATGGTGCGGCCCACCACGCTCGGATCGCCGCCGAAGCGCCGTTGCCAGTATCCGTGGCCGAGCATCACCCGCTGCGCTCCGCGCGGGTCCTGGTCGGCAGCAGTAAGCCATTGCCCGGCGGCGGCAGACACATCGAACGTCTGAAGAACACCGTCGGTAATCATCGCCGTGTTGACCTGCTCCGGTTGTGCGGTCCCCGTGATGCTTGCAGTCCCAGGCAGCCACACGCCTATCGATTGGAAGCTGCGGTTATGCGCGGCAAAGGTGAGATACATCGAGGCCGACAGGCGCAGTTCATTTCGGAAGTCGGCCAGCCCGGGCGCGCCGGGGGCGTTCATACGCAACGCAACCAGTTGCTGCGGCTCAGGGTAAAGCAGCGGCCGAATCAGCACGCTGTTGAGCACACTGAACACTGCTGTATTAGCACCGATGCCAATGGCCAGCGTCAGCACCACCGTGATCGCGAACGCCGGCGACCGCCCTAACCGCCGGAATACGTGCTTCAGGTCCGTTAGTAGCGATTCGAGCCTCTGCCACTGCCACACTTCACGGCTCCGCTCCCGGAGAAGTGTCACATTGCCAAAATCCCGACGTGCGGTTTGTTCGGCCTCATCGCGCGACATGCCCTCTTCCATCAGTTCGTCGACCCGCTCGTCGATGTGCTCCTGGATGGAGACAGAGATGTCGTCATACCTGCGATTTCTGAAGAACAAGCGACTGAACGGTGACAAGCAACACCTCCTATGCTTTGGCTGCGGCAAGTACACGCGTGATACCGGCGAACATCTTCTCGAAACTGCCGACCTCCCGTTCGAGGTGTTGGATGCCTGCGTTTGTGAGCCCATAAATCCGCGTCGGCCGGCCCTTAGCCGAGGTTCCAGCTTCGACTGCGAGCAAGCCCTCCTTCAGCATTCGCTGCAGCGCCGGATAGAGCGAGCCCTCTTCGACCTGGAGCAGGTCGTCGGATACCTGCTTGATGTGCTTCACCAGCGCATAGCCATGCATGGGCTTCAGCCGCAGCGATTGGAGAATCATGATCTCCAGTGCGCCCGGGAAAAGGTCACGATGTTCGGGGTTTTTCGCCATTTCTGGCATTATATTGCAAAATACCTATTTTAAAAATAGGTATCTTAAGACAAGCCTTCTTAGCGGAATCCTCTGTCTCTATACAGGTCAGAGATCGGCCGGCATTAAGATTAGGTCCCCTGAGCGAAGTCGAAGGGTTCGCTCCCGGTTTTTGACTCCAACTTGGGAAGTTGCCTTGCAGACCATCGACTTTCTGTGCCTTATTACCCAACTCTTTGTCCTATCGCGTTGAGCCCTTGTTCGGTAAAACTGCCCGTGAGGCAAGGGGAATTGGCTCACGTCGCTTCCCCAAATCGGCACGACTTCATAAGGTATGCAGGTAGGCGAGCAGATCGTCCAGTTGCTGCTGGGTGAGTTTCAGCTGGAAGCCCGGCATCTTGGCACGACCGAGGAGGATGATGTCGGTCACCCGGTCGTCATTAGCCGGGATACCGCTGCTCATGAATTGCTTCTTGAACAAGCCGTGGAGGGTGGGCCCTCGCAGATTTCGCGAGCTGTACGCGTAATGACACTCCGCGCAGCGGGCATCGTACACCCGGCGGCCCATGGACTGTTGCGGAGTCAGACCCAGTTCGGCGTCAGTCTTGCGCGGCTCGGAATCGCAACCCGCCATTGCGGTCAGCACAACTGCTATCAGGATTGCTGGAAATGAGCACCTCGGATTGGTTGCGATCAAACCTTCTTTCCCGGGTCGGCCGGCCCGGATGTTCGGGCAATCCGAATCTGGAACTGAGTTGGATTTAGAATACACTCCGCATGCGGGTGCAAATTAAACGCGTCTATGACCCACCTTCAACCGCGGACGGAGCACGCGTCCTGGTTGACCGGTTGTGGCCGCGCGGCTTGACCAAGGATGCGGCTGCGCTCAGTGCATGGCTGAAAGACGTCGCTCCCTCGCATGAATTGCGCACGTGGTATCACGCGCATCCTTTGCAGTGGGCAAAGTTTCGCGAACGGTACCTTGCCGAACTAACGAGCGACGCCGCCCATGAAGCTTTACAGCAACTGCACGACCTGGCGCGAAAGCAGGCGGGCGTTACTCTTCTCTTCGCCTCCAAGAGCCTGGAGCAAAATCACGCGCTGGTGCTGAAGCATCTGCTCGAGGGCAAGCGCAAGCCTCCCACCGGCACAGGGCCTGCCGGGGCCTCAGCTTCAGGGCGTACTAGAGCTGCGCGCCGGCGCTGAACTCGACCTCCCGCGCGACCATTGTTCACATCGCGGGTTTACACCTGCAGGACGCGGCACGATCGACCCAACGCCGCGAGTGTCAGTACAGCTATAGCAGGAGAGCCAGACAATGCGTCATTCCCAGTGTCGCTCGTTGTTTCAACCGATGCTTGTGTGCCCAACAACCGTAGCTGTGGCGGTGTGCCTGGTTCTTATTCCCGCACTCGTCGCCCAGTCAACGCCACAGAACGCCGCACCAAGCCAGCCGAGCCAGGATGCAACCGTGCAGGCCGGCCCTCCTGTCCAGGACAACCTGCCTCCGCTGCCGAACGAGGCTCCTCCACCACCGAGCGCGCCCGCTTCGCCTGCGAATGCACTGGTTCCCCCTCTGCCCACTGCGGCCGTTCCGCCATCGTTAACGGTTCCAGCCGGTACTTTTGTAAGCGTGCGGCTCGTGGGCGGTCTTTCCAGTGATGCGAATCAGCAGGGCGACGGTTTCAGCGCCACGCTCGAGCAACCGGTCGTAGTCGATGGCTGGGTGGTCGCCCGCCGGGGCCAGATCGCCATTGGTCATGTGGTGTCCGTGCAGAAAGCAGGCCGCGTGAAAGGCGTCTCGGCCTTGGGCGTCGCGTTGAGCGATTTCCCGGTAGTCGACGGACGACAGTTGCCGGTGTCGTCGCAACTGGTGCAAACCTCGGCGGGAACTTCGAAAGGTCGGGACGCGGCTGCCATCGCAACCACGACAGGAATCGGAGCCGGCATTGGCGGAGCGGTTGATGGTGGTGCCGGGGCCGGCATAGGAGCGGCAGCGGGAGCGGCGATCGGCGTTGCAGGAGTGCTGCTTACTCCGGGCAGGCCGACGGTGATGCCACCCGAAACCCTGCTGACCTTCCGCCTGCAGGAGCCAGTTACCATCAGCACGCAGAAGAGTGCGATTGCATTCGTGCCGGTGAGTCAACAGGACTATGCGAGCGCAGCGCCGCAAATACAGCAAAGGCCACCGATGCCTGCGTATCCGCCGGGTCCGGCATATCCGTATCCGTACCCCCCTCCCTATGCCTATGCTGCCGGGCCGTATTGGGGAGGATGGGGCTTCTACCCTTCGGTGTCGTTTGTCGGCTATTACGGCGGAGGCTACGGTTATGGCTGGGGCCACGGTGGCCGTTGGCACTGAGGCCAGGTTCAGTTCGCGAGGATCTTTTCGACGACGTGGTCGATGGTGTCGATGGCCTTGCGATTCGGCAGGTTGTGATTGTTGCAGAGAATTGCGAATGCCACCCGCTCGCCGCTGGCAGTGGTAGCGTAGCCGGACAGGGCGTTCACGTGTCCGAGGGAGCCGGTTTTCGCATGTACTGCGCCTTTTGCAGGTGCGGTCTTAAGGCGGTCGCTCAGGGAGCCGTCCACTCCTGCAACCGGCAGAGTATCCTCGAAGAGCTTTCCCCAGGGCTGTTGCTGGGCGTATTGCAACAACTGCACAATCGCTTGCGGGCTGACCAGATTCTCACGGGACAATCCCGACCCGTCATAGAACACGAACTGGTCAGGCTTGATGCCCGCTGACGTCAGGAATCCACGCACGACCTCAAGACCACCTTCAATGGATCCCGAGATGCCTTTCTCCTTACCCAGGAGCCTCAGCATAAGTTCAGCGTGGAGGTTCTGGCTGACCTTGTTGATGACGCGGATATCGTCGCCCACGGGCTGGGACTCGTGGCTGGCCAGGACCAACGGCACGGAGTTGGGATGTACCGCCATCTCGCCGCCTCCACCGGAAGCGATGCTGGTGACGGTAAAGGTCTGCATGGAAGCCAACTCGGTATGGTGAGTGCGAGAACGGCCGTAAACCGTGACGCCACGCTGCTCCAGAAGTTCGCGAAAGAGCTTGGCGGTAAAGTCCGCAGGGTCTTCGATGGCAAGGGACTCGCCTGCGCCGGTATCATCCTGGGGCATGCTGCCCCAGAAGGTGATCTGGTTCGATCCGGGCTCGCGGTTAATGTAGATCTTGCGTGGCCCTGTGCCCTGTGGCGTAGTGATGACCCGGTTGTCGACGCGGTAATACTCCGGAAAGGGGGTGATGTTGAGGAAGGCGCGCTCACCGGCACGATCAGCCGGCATGATATTCACGAACAGCACATTGTCGTTAACGGTGAGGGCAGAAACTGGCGCTCCCCATTCCCACACGAGGTCATCCTGTGACCAGCCTTCCCCGTAGCGCTCGAACACGTAGTAGGAGTCGTCGGCCACAATGTCGCCGTCGATGTATTTCAGTCCTTTCTGTACGAGCTGATCGGCAAGATTGATCAATACCTGAATGGGCGGCGCGGTGCGTTCGGTGCGCAGACTGTAAGGCAGGGTGCGTCCGGAGAGGTTAGGATCGCCGCGGCCTACAACGATGAGATCGGAATTCAACCGGCCGTACTTGTCCACCGTTCCCATGCTCTCCACGGTGGTCTTGAAGCGATAATCGCCGCCAATCAGGGCCAGCACAGCCGCGGTGGTAAACAGCTTGGTGTTGGACGCGGGGGTGAAGAGCTTGTTCTCGTTCAACGCGTAAATACGTTTGCCGCTGTCGAGCGAAACCACATCGATGCCCCAGAATCCGCGGGCAATTTCGGGCTCGCGCAGGATCTCCTCGATTGCATTGGCGAGCTTCTGGTTCGCTTCGGCTTGCTTGTGAGAGGTGCGCGGTCTTCCAGAGGCGAGGCAATGGGCTGTGAGCAGGAGTAACAGCGCAAACGGGGCGACATGTCGGACCCCGTACATAGGGCGGCTTGGCACTGTTCCCAGATTCTAGCACCGGTTGTGGCGGGCATGGTTCGACTTGCGCGGAGGCACTGCCGATCGCAGGGGTACAATCCCCGCATGCGTACTGCCTATGATTGGCGCCTCCGGTCGCGCACTCTGGAGCTGGGACGGCGGACGCTCGTCATGGGAGTCGTAAATGTCACGCCAGACTCTTTTTCCGATGGCGGAAAATTCCTGGAGCCGGAACACGCGATCGCGCACGGGCTGCAGCTGCTCGACGATGGCGCCGATTTGCTCGACGTCGGGGGAGAGTCCACGCGGCCGGGGACGCAGGTTTTGTCGCAGGAGTCGGGCGAGGACGCCTCGGTCAGCGAGACCGAAGAGCTACGGCGGGTTGTTCCGGTCATCGAAGGAATATTGCGGGCGCGTCCTGCGACGGTGGTCTCGGTGGACACGTACAAGGCGGGGGTGGCTCGCCGCGGGATCGCGGCCGGCGCAGAGATCGTCAACGATGTGAGCGGGTTTCAGTGGGACGAGGTGATGGCGAGAACCTGCGCTGAACTGCAATGCGGTGTGGTGCTGATGCACTCGCGAGGAAGACCGACCGAGTGGCGAAACCTGCCGCCCGAAAAAGATGTGGTTTCGCTTGTGGTGCACGATCTTGCCAACCGCCTCCAGGTGGCCTTGGACAGCGGAGTGCATCGGTCACGGATAGTGATCGATCCCGGATTTGGGTTCGGCAAAAACATGGGAGAGAACTATCAACTTGTGGCACGCTTGAGCCAGCTCGGGAAACTTGGTTTCCCGGTGCTAGCCGGCACTTCTCGAAAGTCGTTTCTCGGACGTACCGAAGGTAAGAGCCGAGGTGAAGGCGTTGCCGCACCTAGCGAGCGAGTTTATGGCTCGTTGGCCGCCATGATTGTCAGCATTCTGAATGGGGCGCACATTGTCCGCGTACATGACGTACATTCCTCGGTCGAAGCCGCTGCTATCGCCGACGAGGTGCTCGCGGCTTCGACTTGAACTTTCCTGTCGCCCGGTGTCATCTGAAGGACGACGTTCTCTACTCCACGTCCCGCGCTCGCGCTTCCTGCGCAAATCTACGATGAAGAAGTTCAAATCACTCGCCCCCAACCCGCGGGTAACGGTTCGCCGTCCTGGTGCGCCCGATTTCAGCCGCGCTGCGTGGTGTACTGGATGCAACGCTCCCAGCGAGCCTTGGATAACCCTGCGCTTGACGTCGCAGGGGAGGCCGCCAACAACTTGCGCCAACCAGTCGTTATCTTCTTCGCACCAGTGCCGTTTTGCCCAAACGCCAACCTGTGCCGCTACAAATTTCTGTCACAGGGCATTCCGGAAATCGCGGAACGCGCACAACGACGAGGTATTGGATTTGTGCTGTGGCCCTATCCGGAACACTCGCTGCTGAAGTCTTGCGACGAGGTGAAAGCGTCGATCGTAATCGGCGACGAGAATCCCTTGCGCGAGCCCCGGCGATCACGAGTAAACGCGGCGAAGAGATTGGCTGTTCTTTTGTGGAGGTGGATGCCGACGTAATCGTACCGTCCAAGCTGCTAGGAAAGGAGCGGTACGCCGCGCGCACCATCCGTCCGCGATTGCAGCAGCATCCGGAGCAGTCTCTCGGCTTAACTGGAAATCCTCGTGCCACGGTCGAATGGCGAAGCCGCGCGGCCTTGAGGCCTTAGAGGGCGACGGCTCGATCGACCTCACGGAAGGTTGGAAGCGTCTGGGTCGATCGGTAAAGCCGGTTAACTCATTTCGCGGCGGCACGAACGAGGCACTGCGTTTGCTCAGGAAATTCGTGAACCGCAAGCTAGCCAATTACCGGGAAACCCACGGGTGGGCCGGAGATTGACGGCACCTTGCGCCTGTCGCCCTAATGCGAGCCGTGCAAGAGGCGAAGGCACCACCATCTGCGAAGGACGACTACATCGACGAGCTGGAAAGTCCACCCGACTGGGCCGATAAAACACTGGCGGCGCACGCCCGGGATCCGAAACCGGTCCTCTAGTCGCGCGAGCAGTTGGAGCCGGCCGAGACGACGGACAATCTGTGGAATGCCCACAGCTTCAAACACTTCACGCGGGGTGGATGCACAATTACATGCCGGGAGACGAGGCTAACAGACTTACTGCGTCATCCGGAGACTGACCAAAAAGACGCTACCCCAAAGCAGAAACCCCGCTAAACCTACCCACATGGTGATTCGCCGGTCGGCTGCGCGGCGCAGGGTGGGAAGCGGCAGCGGCCCTCCCATGGAGCGATGGAACCAAGCACCCAAGAGTCCCACGAAGGCAATCAATGCCGTAGCAGCGCCGAACATCAATCCGGCCAGGATAAGAACAAAGCTAAGGCTGAACATCGCTGACATCCCCTCTTGCTTGCGTTCAAGGTAGACCTTGGAGGCGATGCGTGCAAGTGAGCCGCCGGGTTGAGCCTGGGTAGCCTTTCGTTTCTTCGATGTAGAATCGGGAACTCGCGGAGGTGATATGAAGCGTGCCACGGGACTCGGCGGACTCTTCTTCAAGGCCAACGATCCGAAGGCGATGTACGAGTGGTACGAAAAGCACCTTGGCGTTCAGAGTGAACCCGGCGGCTCGGGCGCAATGTTCCACTGGCGCGACGCCGCTGAACCCGACAAGACGGGCTTTACGGTCTGGGCAATTTTCCCGCAGGACACCCAGTATTTTTGCGCCCAGCACCGCACCCTTCATGATGAACTTCCGTGTGGAGAATCTCGGCGCCCTGCCGCAAGTCTTGAAAGAGGAAGGAGTCGCCATCGATCCCAAGGTCGAAGAATACGACTACGGAAAGTTTGCTTGGATCACAGACCCGGAAGGCAACAGGGTCGAGTTGTGGGAACCGCCACAACAACAATAGCTGTCCGCACCAGCAAAAAAGGCGGCCGCTTTCGCGGACCGCCTTTTTACACCAGAAACACTGGCGGAACTCTACTCCGTCCAACGGCGGAAAACAAGACACCCATTGGTACCACCGAAACCGAAGGAATTCGACATAGCGTATTCCATCTCGACCTTGCGCGGAGTATTGGGCACGAAGTCCAGATCGCAGCCCTCGCCGGGATTCTGCGAGGTTCATGGTGGGCGGGACAATCTGGTCGCGCAGCGCCAGCACGGTGATGCCGGCCTCCAGTCCGCCCGCGCCCCCAAGCAGATGCCCGGTCATGGACTTGGTTGAGCTGACCGACCATCTTGTAAGCGTGGTCGCCAAAGGCACGCTTGATGGCCGTGGCTTCTATCTCGTCGCCCAGCGGCGTCGAAGTGCCATGCGCATTCACGTAGCCCACCTGTTCGGGCCTGATTCCGGCGTCGCGCATGGCGATTGCGCATGACGCGGAAGCCGCCTTCGCCGTTTTCCGCCGGCTGGGTGATGTGGTAGGCGTCGGCGCTCATGCCGTAACCGACAACTTCCGCAAGGATCTTCGCGCCACGCTTCTTGGCGTGTTCGAGTTCTTCCAGAATCAGGATGCCCGCGCCTTCGCCAATCACGAAGCCGTCGCGGTCCCTGTCCCACGGCCGGCTGGCGTGGTGGGGATCGTCATTGCGGGTCGAAAGCGCACGCATGGCGGCAAAACCGCCAACGCCCATGGGGGTGATGGCCGCTTCCGATCCGCCGGCGATCATCACGTCGGCATCGCCGTACTTGATGATGCGTGCGGCATCGCCAATGGAATGGGCGCTGGTCGTGCACGCCGTACACGTTGCCTCGTTCGGACCCTTGGCGTTGTGCCGCATGCTGACCTGGCCGGCCGCGAGATTCACAATGGCTGCGGGAATGAAGAAGGGTGAGATCTTGCGCGGGCCGCCGTTGAGCAGGTTGGTATGCTCGCGCTCGATGATGTCGAATCCGCCGATGCCGGAGCCGATATCCACACCGGTGCGCTCGGCCATCTCCTCGTTCTCGACCTTGTAATTGGCCGACTGCAGCGCCTCGTCGGCGGCGGCGATAGCGAGATGGATAAAGCGCGCCATCTTGCGCGCTTCCTTCTTCTCGATGATATTGCAGAGGATCGAAATTCTTGACTTCGGCCGCGATCTGGCAGGCAAACAGCGATGCGTCGAAGCCGGTGATCTGACTCGACGCCGCTCTTGCCGGCCAGCAGCGCCTGCCACACTTCGTCCGTGTTGTTGCCGACTCCGCAAATCAGCCCGACTCCCGTTACGACGACGCGACGAGTCAAGCTATTTTCCTTTCGCGTGCGCGTTGATGTAGTCGACCGCGTCCTTCACGGTACGGATTTTCTCCGCCTGCTCGTCGGGAATCTCGATATCGAAGGCCTCTTCGAAGGCCATTACCAGTTCCACGGTGTCAAGCGAATCGGCGCCCAGGTCGTCGACAAACGACGCATTGGCGCGTGACCTCGCCCTCGTCCACGCCCAGCTGTTCCACGATGATCTGCTTTACGCGCTCGTCTACCGATGCCATGTGACCTGCAAGCTCCTTTTCCGCGGTCGCGGCACCGGCGGCGACGCCGATGCCCGTCAACCGGCCTGCCTGGTTGGACTGCGCTACGGCTTCGCCTTGGCGTGCGCCTCGATGTAAGAAATGGCATCCTGAACGGTGCGGATCTTCTCCGCATCCTCGTCAGGAATCTCGACGTCGAAGGCCTCTTCAAAGGCCATGACCAGCTCGACGGTGTCGAGCGAGTCGGCGCCAAGGTCGTCCACAAACGAAGCCTTGGCGGTCACTTCGGCTTCGTCCACGCCCAACTGCTCCACGATGATCTGCTTTACCCGTTCTTCGACTGATGCCATGAATTCCTTCTCCTGTTGCGCGTCTGGCGCAACGCAAACTCGTCAGTCTACTTGCTCGCGGGAATCCCTGTAAAGAAAGACAATTGCTGATCCGGGTGGCGTCAACGACACAGGCGTCCCGGGGGCTCGGATTATAAGATGCCCGATTCATCCTAAATGCTTAACTTTGCAATGGTCAACGCAAGTCTGTAGGAAGAATTTGCGAGGACAATCGGTTTATCGCCGGACGCTCCCGCAAACCGTCCCTGAGCGAGTTCGTCCTTGGGCCTGAAAGCCGTGCCCGTTCGAGCCGCGTCCGTGCGGTAGCTTGTCGTCCTCTACTGCTTATTCGGATACCGGTCCCGCAGCTCCGTCTGCCGATTCGACCATTGGGATCGATCTCGCCCTGGATGAACACGTGCTTCACGTCGGTCTTTACGTCGAGGGGATCGCCGTTAGCGACGACAACATTGGCAGTCTTACCGACATCAAGCGAGCCCAGTTGGTCATCGACGCCCCAGATTTGGGCAGGATACAAGGTCAGCGCCTTCATGGCCTCGTCATAGGGCAAGCCGAACGCCACCGCGAATCCCGCCGCGTACGGCAGGTTGCGCACCTGGTGGGCATCGAATGACGCGAATCGCAATCTTCACGCCTCGCTTCGACGAGCTCGGCCGGCATCTTGTAAACGGCGTCGTAACGCTCCCACTCCTTCGGGTCATCGTAGATGGATCCCAGAATCACCGGCACCTTCCATCCGGCAATCTTGTCGTAAATTCCCTGCGAATGGGTCAGGCCATTCAGGATGATCCGTGCAGTTTGAACTCCTGTGCCAGGGCGTAGGCGGTTTCCACATCGCTGGGCTCGTCGGCCTTCACAATTACCGGCTTCTTGCCTTCGAGGTAGGGAAGTAGAGCCTCCAGCTTCAAGTCGCGCGCCGGCGGCGTCGGCGGCGCGTCGCCCGCCTTCGTGGCCGCCTTCTTCTTGTTGTATTCGTCCCACTTCGCGGCATAGCCCTGAGCGTCGGTAAAGGCCTGCCGCATCTGTGCCGCCATGCCCATGCGGGTCTGGGGATACTGCGCGTTCGCGAATGACTCATTGCGCCGCTGCTTGCCGGTGAAGTTCAACGGCATGGCGATATCGCGGATCAGCAGCATCTGGGTCGCGTCGGCTCCGGCGAGCTGGATGAACGAATCCTGTCCGGGCAGCGTGTCGCTGGCTCTCGGGCGCGACGATTGCGTTAGTGATGCCGTTATAGCGCGCCACCGGAATCAGAACCGTCTCCGCGTGAAAGGCGTCGGACACGTGCATGTGCGGCATGATCTCGTCGCTGGTCTCGACCAGATCGTTGGTCATTCTGTTCGGCTTCGATCTCTGTCAGGCCGAGATGCGATCTCCGAATCGATGAGCCCGGGATACACCGTCATGCCCTTGGCGTCGATGACTCTGCGCATCTGCGGGAAGCTTTCACCGACGCCGCGGTGCCGACAGCCGTAATCTTGCCCGTTGTCGATCACCACCACGCCGTTTTCGATGGTGCCGTGCGTGATTGTCAGCAACTTGCCGCCGGTAATAGCGACGGGCTTGGTTGGGATCAATCGCGGGAGTCGTGGCCGTAGGAACCGGTTTCGTCGGAGTACTCGATTTCTGTTGGGCGCCAGCAGTTGCACGACCAGCAGAGACGAGATGAGCGAGCAGCTTAAGAGCTGTCTTCATCACTGTCCCTCCCGGTATTGCGGCATGCCGAGTCCTGGCAGCGCGCGATCGAAGTACACATCCCCGTCGATCCAAACCTTCTCTGGGACCCCGTAGCTCGACAGTGGATAGCCGCTCCCAGAGCACCAGGTCCGCGTCTTTGCCGACGTCGATCGATCCGGTCTTGTCGTCGATGCCCATGATCCACGCGGGATTGATGGTCAGCATCTGCATGGCTTCGTCTTCAGTCGCGCCGCCGTAACGCATGGTCTTGGCGGCCTCCTGGTTCAGGCGCCGCATGAAGTCATCGCTGTCGCTCTTGATGGCGACCTTTACGCCAGCTCGCATTGCCATCACGGCGTTCCATGGAATCGCGTCCCAAGCCTCGTACTTGTAGCCCCACCAGTCGGCGAAGGTGGCGATTGCGATGTTGTTTTGAGCGAGTGCCTCGGGCACCTTGTAAGCCTCCAGCGCGTGATGGAACGCGCGGATCTTGTAGCCAAACTCGTTGGCGATGGCGATTTCGGTCAGGAACTCGTCCGAGCGGTAGCAGTGGATCTGCACCAGCATCTTGCCCTGCAGCACTTGCGACCAGCGCCTCAAGCTTCAGATCCTTCTTGGGAGGACTTGCCGTCTTGTCGCCCTTCTTGACCTTTTCGTTGTACTCGTCCCACTGGCGCTGATAGTCCTTCGCCTGGGTGAACGCCTCGCGCATCACCTCGAAGTTGCCCATGCGGGTTGAGGGCAGCTGCTTGCTGTCTCCGAAGACACGCTTGGGATTCTCGCCGCTGGCGAACTTGATGGACTGCGGCGCACCGGGAAACAGCATCTGGTCGCGGTCGAGTCCGTACTTTGTTCTTGATCACCACAGCCTGGCCGCCAATCATGTCGGCCGAGCCATGCAGCAGCAGCGACGATGTCACGCCGCCGGCCAGTGCACGGTAGATCGCCTTGTCGTTGTAGTCGAAGGCGTCCTTCATCATCATCTGGGGCACGACCGGGCTGGTGGCCTCGTTGACGTCGCCATCCAGCGCCATGTGCGAGTGCGGATCAATGATGCCGGGCGTCACATACTTGCCCTCCGGCATCGATCACCGTCGCCGTCGAAGGCGCGGATACGTTCGCGCCGTAGGCGACAATCTTTCCGTCTTTGACGTAGATGCTGCCATTGTCGATCCGGCCATGAGTAGCGGTCAGCAGAATGGCGTTCTTGATGACGAACTCATTCTTTCCGCTGTGGGTGACGACGAAGCATTCGCAGGTTGTTGCGCAATGGCGCACCCGGCGGACAGCATGGTGAAAACCAGCAGCCAAAGCCAATGCCCTGCTGCGGGCCGGTTTGTCTTCATTTTTCCCCCGACGGTGGAATCCCAGAATTGCAGCATTGTACGACAGTGTCGGGTGCGGTCGAAAAAACTCGGGCCGTTTTCCATACTGCGCCTCCGGTTCGCTCTCCTATACTGCATTGGTAGACTGGCCTGACCGGCGATCGCGATGAAACTAGCGCCTATCACCGAGTGGTTGCCGAACTATCCGCGCGTGGACCTTCGCGGTGACGTCATCGCGGGGATCGCCCTGGCGGGATTGCTCATTCCCGAATCGATGGGCTATGCGGAAATCGCCGGCCTGCCTCCACAAGCGGGCATGTATGCAACGGCGTTCGGGCTGCTGGCTTATGCGGTATTCGGGACCAGTCGCCAACTTGCGGTATCGCCGACGTCAGCCTCATCGGCAATTCTCGCCGCAACCCTCGCACCGCTGGCTGCGGCCAATCCGCAGAAGTTCGTCGTTCTCGCTTCAGCAGTCGCCATAGTGCTGGGACTGCTCTTTCTGATCGCGGGATTCCTGAAGCTCGGTTTTATCTCCGACTTCATTTCCAAGCCGGTGCTCAAGGGCTTCGTGTTCGGAATCGCACTCAACATCATTATCAAGCAGCTGCCGAAGTTGCTCGGCATTGAACACGGCAGTGGTCACGCCTACCAGCAGGTCTGGCATAGCCTGACGCATGTCACGCACAGCAATCCCTGGACGATTGCCACGGGTGTCTCTGCGCTTGTCGTTCTCTTTGCCGTGGATCGTTACCTGCCGCGAGTGCCGGGAGCATTGGTCGTACTGATTGCTGGAATTGCCATCTCGCGCATTATGCAATTGCAGCAGCACGGGGTGGAGATTGTCGGCGTTATACCAGCAGGTCTGCCACATCCGGGATTTCCCATACTCACTTGGAACGACTGGCTGGAAGCAGCGCCTGCCGCGGTCGGGCTCGTCCTCGTCTTGTTCGCAGAGTCGATGGGCGCGGCGAGGACCTTCGCCGGCAAGAACGGTTACGATATCGACGCCAACCAAGAGCTGCGCGCGTTAGGCGTAGCCAACGTGGCCTCTGGCATCTTTCGCGGCATGCAGGTGGGGGGAGGAACGTCGGGCACTGCGGCCAACGACAGCAACGGCGCGAAGTCAGAGTTGTCTTCTATCGCAGCAGCGGCGTCTGTCATCCTCGTGCTGCTTTTTCTGACGGGCTGGTTCTATCATCTGCCGGAAGCCATCCTCGCGGCGATCGTCATTCACGCAGTGTGGCACCTGCTGGACTACAAGACGCTGTTGCACTTCCGGCGGATCTCGCGCGCCGAGTATCGCGAAGGGATGGCGGCGATTGTAGGTGTTCTGGCCTTCGACATCCTCGATGGACTCGCGCTCGCAATGATTCTCAGCCTGCTCGCGTTGATGCGGTTCCTTTCGATGCCGCAGGTGGTGGTGCTGGGCCGATTGCGCGGGACAGGCGAATACGTCGACATTGCACGCCATCCTGAGGCCGAGCAGTTTCCCGGCATACTGATGCTGCGTATCGATCGAATCTGGTTTTTTGCCAACGCCGATGGCATCCGCGAGCATGCCAAGCAGCTGTTCCACCAGGCACCCGGCCCGCTGAAAGCCATCATCATCAACCTGGCACCGGTCCCGCTTATCGACGTCACTGCTGTCGACGCGCTGGCCCAGTTGCGTGATAGCTCGGTCAGACACGGCCGCCGTCTAGTGCTTGCAGGAGTACGCGATCCGGTTCGCGATACTCTGGCGCGCGCGTCTGTGCTCGGCGTCATCGGTGAAGAGAACATTTTTCGCAACATGCAGAACGCGGTTGAGGCGGTGACCGCTTCCTCACAGTGCGGTGTGATACAACCCTGTCATGCGCTTGGTCGTGCAACGAGTTAGTCGTGCATCGGTCAAGGTGGACGGCGAATTCACAGGACAAATAGCTGGGGGATTGCTGGTCCTGTTGGGAGTCGCACAGAACGACTGCGAGTCCGACGCCGACTGCCTTGCCGAAAAGATAGCGGGTCTGAGGATCTTCGAAGATACAGAGGGGAAGATGAACCGCAGCGTGCTGGATACGGGCGGCGCGGTACTGGCGGTTTCGCAATTCACCCTGTTCGGCGATGTACGCAAGGGCAAGCGACCTTCGTTTGACGGCGCGGCGCGACCGGAGCTTGCCCGTCGGCTCTACGAGCATTTTGTGGCTCGCTTACGGGCACTCGGGGTGCAGTGCGAAACCGGGCGCTTCCAGGAGACGATGGAAGTCGAGTTGATCAACCAGGGCCCCGTAACGATCCTGCTTGATTCCAAGAAATTGTTTTGACCCGCCGGGTGTAGATCTCTATTGGTCGCGCAACGTGGTCATCGGGTCAAGTGTTGATGCGCGGTAGGCAGGCAGGCTGCTGGCCAGGAACGAAACCAGCAGCAAGACCATCGACACCACCACGAACGTCAGCGGGTCAGTCGGGCGAACTCCAAAGAGCAATCCGCTCATGAGCCGGGTGAGCGCGATCGACAAGGCTATGCCAATGGCCAGCCCAATCGCAGCCAGCATCAGACCTTTGCGAAGAAACATTCCCAGCACGCTTCCTCGTTGTGCACCCAGTGCGATGCGCACTCCAATTTCGAGCGTACGTTGGACGACTAGGTAAGACAGCAATCCGTACAGTCCCACGGCTGAGAGCAATAGCGCTATGGCAGCAAAGCAGGTCAATAGCATCGCCTGAAAGCGCGGCTGGGCCGCCGACCGCGAGACCATCTCGTCCATAGTCTTCACATCGTAGAGCGGCAGGTTCCTGTCGATCTCGGCTACCAGGCCGCGCAGCGGGGCGATTAGTGCGACGGGATCCGCCACCGTACGAACTACCAACCTCGGTGACATTACAACCGCCTGTGCGAACGGGAGATAGTATTCGGGCGCGATGTCCTTTTTCAGCCCACCTGACTTCACGTCTCCAACCACAGCGATGATCTCGCGCGGGACTTCCTTCACGGTGTCATCGGAGAGCCCGGGCGTGATGTGCTTGCCGATGGGGTCTTCATTGCTGAAGTACTTTTGAGCGAAACTCTCGCTCACGATAACAACTGGAGTGGCCTTGGCGTTGTCCGAATCCTGGAACTCCCGCCCCCGCAGCACCGGGATGCGCAACGTAGCAAAGTAACCCGGGTTCGCGAGCGTCACTCTTGCCGTGTTGCGGTCGCCCTCTGGTAATGGGTGGCCTTCAATGTCGAACGAAATCCGCATTCCGCTTTGCGAGAGCGGAAGCGGCCATCCCGCCGACGCAGATTTCACACCAGGCAGCGCGCGCACCCGCGCGACGAGTTGCTGGTAGAACTGCGTCTGCTGTGCACTGGTGTAGCGGCTGTCAGGCAACGAGAGGCTGGCGATCAGCACGTTTCGACGATCGAAGCCGGGATCCACCTGCAACACCCGAACGAAGCTATGAATGAGCAGCCCGGAGGCGACCAAAAGCACGAGACCAATGGCCGTTTGCGCGACCACCAGCGAGTTTTGCAGCCGATGTTGTCCTCGACCGGTGGTGGCCGTGCGGTTGCCGTCGCGCATGGCTGACGAAGGATTCACGCGGGACGTCCGCCATGCCGGCAGTACACCGAACAGCAGCCCGGTCATTACGGAAATCGCCATGGCGAACGCCAGCACGTTGCCGTCGACCGAGACTTGCCCGAGTCGTGGCACATCGGAAGGCACTAAGCGCAGCAAGCCGCGCAGCAAGCCGGTAGCCAGTGCGAGCCCAGCAACTCCACCGCACAACGCAATAGCGACCGACTCCACAAGCATCTGCCGGACGATCTGACTTCGGCTAGCTCCCAAGGCCGCGCGTACCGCAAACTCCGATCGGCGCCGCGAAGAACGGGCCAGCAGCAGTCCGGCTACGTTCGCGCATGCGATTAGCAATACAAACGTCACCGCTCCAAACAAGATACGAAGGACGGGGCGGGTGTCACCCACCAGGCTCTCTAACTCCGTAGTCACCACTGCTCCGACGAAATGCCGGTTCGTATCGGGATACTGCGCCGCTAGATTGTGGGCGAGCACTTCCAGGTCACCGCGTGCCTGATCGGCTATTACCTCGGGCTTCAACCTGCCAATTACGTCGAGCAAGTGGGCTCCTCGTTCGGAGGTCATAGGATCGCCGCTGGGATCATAGGCATCGTCGCCAAGCGAGGTCCACAACACAGGAGCAGGATTCTGGATGGGGAACTCGAAGCCCTTCGGCATCACTCCGACGACGGTGTAGCTCTTGTTGTCGAGCGTAATGGCGCGACCGACGATGTCGCTAGCGGAGCCAAATGCGGATTCCCACAGGGTGTGGCTCAACAGCACGACATGCGCGCCGGGCTTCTCGTCGTCGTTGGTGAAGTCCCGTCCCAACGCTGGGCGGACGCCTAGAACGCGAAAGAAGTCTGCCGACACCACTTCGCCGGTCAGATGTTGGGGCTCGCCGTTGCCGGTGAGAGTGAAGTCGTTATCGTGCAAACTGGCCAGCGCCGAGAAGGACTTGTTCTGCGAGCGCCAGTCGAAAAAGTCGGGATAGCTCAGAGAGTTGCCGACATTTCCGCTAACGCTCGGGATTGCGGTCATTGCGCGACGCGACAGACATGATGCGGTCGGGCTCGGGAAACGGCAGCGGCCGCAACAGTACGGTGTTCACCAGGCTGAAGATGGCAGTGGTGCCGCCAATCCCCAGCGCAATCGTCAAGATTGTCGTGAAGGCAAACCCTGGGGACTTCTTGAATTGACGAACCGCAAAACGTAAATCTTGCAAGCAACGCGCGCATGCCATGGCTCCCGGGGATCTTCGGTATCGGCGAGTAATTGCATTGCATTTGCCGAACCGAGCTGTAAGCAATTGAAAATACAAGAAGAGATGGTCGACTTGCTCCGCGTTGGACGGTTTTCGTGCTTCGCTTTGAGACTAGCTTGTCCGCAATCGGACAAGCCTCCGCAAACGAAGGAGCACATTTACCTTCCCTGGGGTCGTCGTTCGGTATCATGCCTTGATATGGGAAGTGCCATTCGCTGCAGCGGGCTGACAAAGACGTACGACGGCAAGGTCGAAGCCGTTCGCGGGCTCGATCTCGCCATCGAGACCGGCAGAGTGCTTCGGGTTGCTGGGCCCGAACGGTGCAGGCAAGACCACGACCATCGAGATCCTCGAAGGGCTGCTCGCGCCAACCTCGGGTGAAGTCGAAATTCTTGGCATGACGTGGCAGCGGACACGAGCGCGACCTGCGTGAGTTGCTGGGGATCTCGCTCCAAGAGACGCGACTCTCGGAGAAGCTGACGGTCCGCGAAACTCTCCACCTGTTCGCCAGTTTCTACCGGCACCCGGCATCCGTGCCCGCGGTGCTTGAGGAACTCTCGCTGACCGAGAAAGCAGATGCCATGGTCGGGCAAGCTGTCAGGCGGACAGAAACAGCGGCTTGCAGTGGCGACCGCGCTGGTAGGCAATCCGAGAGATCCTGTTTCTCGACGAGCCGACAACCGGACTCGATCCGCAGAGCCGACGGCAGTTATGGGAGATCGTTCGCCAGTTTCAACAGACGCCGCGGCACCGTCCTGCTGACCACACACTACATGGACGAGGCCGAACGCCTCTGCGACCGGCTGGCCATCATCGATCAGGGAAAGATCATCGCCGAAGGAACGCCTGCAGGAACTCATTGCGGGACTCAGCGGCCATCACGTGGTGGAATTCGCAATCAACGGAGGCCATGACGGCCACGGCGACGACCTCTGGGCGCGGCTGCCCGGAGTACAGTCGGTACGCAGTGAGGACGGATTCGTTTCTGCTTGCAGGTCGATGAACCACATCACACCATCCCGGCACTGTTGTCGGCGGTACAACAGAAGGGAGCGCAACTCGTTCACCTCACCACCCGGCAGGCGAGCCTGGAAGATGTTTTCGTGCATCTCACGGGCCGCCACTTGAGGGAGGAGTGATGGCATTACCTGAAATTCAGATCGAGCCGGAGACAGCACAATCGCCGCCCGTGATTAACGGCCGTTGGGCGGGATATCGGGCCCTGCTCGGCGCGCGAATGAAAGAACTGTGGCGTGAGCCCGAAGTAATCTTCTGGGTGTTCGTATTTCCGCTTCTCCTGGCACTCGGCCTGGGCATCGCCTTTCGCAACAAGCCCGCCGACGTCACCTCGATCGCCATCGTGAACAATTCGCATGCCCAGCAGGTGCTCGACCTGTTGCAACGCTCGCCCGGGAAGGGCGACATTCACGCTGAGGTGCTCGACGAGAACGTGGCCTTCGACCGCTTTCGCCTCGGGCAATATGCATTGGTGGTGACGGCAGACGACAATGGGTTGCAGTATCGGTACGATCCGGCGCGACCTGAGAGCGTGTTGGCCCGCTCCCAGGTCGACGACGCATTGCAGACTGCCGCGGGCCGCCTCAGTCCGCTGAAGACCGAGACCACGCAAAGCAGCGAGCCGGGCGCGCGCTATATCGACTTCCTCATTCCCGGACTGCTGGGCATGAACCTGATGAACTCGGGCATGTGGGGCGTCGGGTTTGCCGTGGTGGACATGCGACAGCGCAAGCTGCTGAAGCGATTTATTGCTTCGCCCATGCGGCGCACCGATTTTCTCCTTGCGCTGGGAAGCAGCCGTCTGGTCCTGATGCTGATCGAAGTTGGTTTGCTGCTTGGCTTCGGTGTGCTGGCCTTTCACATGAAGGTCGAGGGCTCATTCCTGGCGATCCTGCTGGTCGGCGCTTTGGGCGCGATATCGTTCGGTGGCGTCGGCCTGCTCACCGCAAGCCGCGCGCAAAAGATCGAAAGCGTCAGCGGACTCATCAACCTGGTCATGATGCCGATGTGGATCTTTTCCGGCGTGTTCTTCTCTTACGAACGGTTCCCGAAAATCGTTTTGCCATTCATCAAGGCCCTTCCCCTCACCGCACTAAATGACGCGTTGCGGGCCATCATCCTGCAAGGCGCCAGCCTGAGTTCACAGTGGATGCAACTCGCAATACTCGCACTCTGGGGCGGTATTTCCTTCCTGATCGCGTTGAAGTGGTTTCGGTGGAGCTAGGCGGCTTGCAATTCTGCGTACGCCCGGGCCGTCTTTCTCGAAGCGGTTTCCGCCTCGCAGACAAGCCTTGGTGGGAGTTGGGTTCCACATTCGCACATGAAACCGATCTGCCGGCCAGGATTCCCCACAACCATGGCATAGGCAGGAACATCGCGAATCACGACTGCGCCCGCTCGACGAACCCACAACGGCTGATGCGAATTCCGCACACGACTGTCGCTTTCGCTCCCATTGTGGACCCTTCTTCTACGATGGTCAGTAGCCGACGGAGACGCTCGACTCAACGAAGGGCTGGTCGCAGATGTTGCAGTGGCTACCGATCGCGGCCCCCTTCATGACATGGGCGAATGGCCCAGATATCTGACTTTCGGAATCGCTGCCGCGTTCCTGCTGGAGCGCATGGACAACTCCATCACCAGTCCGGACATTGCCCAAGCCGTCAGCGGATGGCTCTTCCGCGGTGTCATCCCATTATTGAATAGGAAGATCGCCAAGAAAGGAATGCTTCGGCTGCCGGGCGAGAACGGCGCCGGGGTCCGCCGCGACAAACGCGAAGAGTCTCGTCGTGGTGACCGGTCCCCGCTCTCAGGTGGCGGAAACATTCCGGTCGGTACGCACCTCCATCCTGCTCTCGTGGGTTGACAGTCCTCCCAAGGTCCTGCGGTTACCAGCGCCTTGTCGCAAGATGGCAAAACGACTGTCGGCACCAACCTCGCCGCCGCCCTGGCCCAGCGGGTGGTCGCGTGCTGCTCGTCGAGACCGACATGCGCCGTCCCCGCATCCAGAGGGCTACGAAGCTCTCCAACTCTGCGATGGGTTCTCGGCACTGTTTTAGCGGGTGTGCATACGGCTGAGGAGGCCATCGTCAATCGCCGGAGACCTCAAACCTGAACGTGATCCTGGCGGGGCCAATACCGCCCTATCCAGCTGAGCTGCTCGGGTCGCACCGTATGAAGACGCTGATTGCTCTCTGGCGGACGAGTTATGAGCACGTCATCATCGACACTCCTCCTGTACTTTCAGTCACCGACGCTGTGCTGCTTTCCGTCGATGTCGACTCCGTTATAGTCGTTGTTCGCAGTGGCAAAACTACCAAGCGCGCACTACGCGAAGTCAGCGACGTGTTGTCGCTGGTGAACACCCGTACCGCCTGAGTGTTCTTGAATTCTGCCGATGACAACCCGCGCGAGACCTGCCGTTACGGCTACTATTACGGATATGGCAGGTACTTTTCGGGCAACGACAAGTACTTCGAAGAGGGTCCGCACGACCCAGACGCCGGTCGCGTTCACTCGAGCTAAGCGCGGCGGCTGTATGTGTGTAGCAACGATTCGGGCGGGCCATCCCCCGTTCCTTGACCGCATTGGTCAATTGGCCCGCCCTTCCTCACTGCACCCGTTCAGATGGTTCGTGAGTATCGCAACAGCCTTGGCAGTCCTGAGCTTCTGTTGGGCGAGCCGGGTTCAGGCGCAGTTCCTAAACTGCAGCAACAATTCGACGCCAACCGCACAAACTCCTGCGCCTCAACAAACGTTCAAAGTCTCCGGCACCGTCGCCGACGGCGTAACCGGGGAGCCTATCGGTAAAGCTCTGGTACAGCTGAACGGTCAGCAGCATCGCTCCACGTTTACCGATTCCGGTGGGCGTTTTGAGTTCGAGGGCGTTCCTGCCGGCACCGTCGCCGTCTGGCCGCAAAAGCCCGGCTACTTTGGCGAGCAGGAACTCACTCGAAGCGGCTTCCCTCCCGTCGAGGTAGGCCCCGACGTCCCACTCGCAGTTGTGAAGTTGTTTCCCGAAGCTGTAATCTCCGGCAAGGTAATTAGTACCGCGGGCGTCCCTCTCGAGAGCGTCTCCGTATCGCTAACATATCTGGATATCCGCGAAGGCCGCCGTCGCTGGGACAATCGAGGATCGGCCATTACCGATAGCGATGGGCGCTTTCGATTCGCCGGACTTCGCCCAGGCTCCTACTACCTCAGCACCTCGCCTTACACACCAATACCCGGAACGATGATCGAGGCTGAGGAACTTCCCACTACCGGATATTCCGGAGCGTATTACTCCGGAGCACCAAACGTCACTTCGGCTACGTCGATTGAATTGCGTCCCGGCCAACAAGCCGAAGCAAACTTTTCCCTCAACGAAGTTCCTGTATTTCAAGTTGCTGGAATCATCAGCGGCTATGCCCCTGATCGCGGAGTCGCCCTGCAAATCGTCGACTCGTCCGGCGTCCCAGTTTCCGCCGATCTCCAATTCAGCCCCGAGAATGGCCGCTTTGACGTGCGGACGCTGCCCGCCGGTGAGTATGTACTGAGAGCATCGTCACAAGTCGATGCCAACCAGACGCTGCGCGCTGAAATGCGCTTGAACGTGAGTTCGAACCTTTACAACTTGCGCCTCGTCTTGGCTCCATCTCCGACTATTCCTGTGGTTGTAACCATGGACTCGGCTTCGTCGTCATTGCAGCAACCATTTCGACATGGGGCCGGACTCTCGCCGAACGGTCCCCCAATCTCGGTTCGTCTCCTCGGCAGCACTCCGGGTACGGGTGAGGTTTACGCTGCATTCGACCACCCCGAAGGTCCGAAGAACCTGGTCCTGCGCAATGTCGATCCCGGCCGATACATGGCCGTGCTCGATGCGCGCGAATCGTGGTATGTGGCCTCCGCCCAATATGGCGATACCAATCTGCTTACCGACGACCTGGTCCTGACGCCCGGTTCGCGGGCGCTTCCTCTGACGATCACCCTGCGCAACGATGCCGCAACCCTCACCGGGACCGTAAACACCCCCGACGGCATGACAACTCCAGTCACCATTGTTGCCATTCCAGATGGTCCTACGAAGGCTACGCCGCGAATTGGGTCTTACTTTCCGCCGCGCGACAAGAACAGCGGAAACCCGGAATTCGTCATCGATTTTTTCGCGCCCGGGGCCTATTCGGTCTTCGCCTTCGATCATACGGACGGCCTTGAGTATGCCAATCCCGACGTGATCGAGAAATATGTTTCGCAGGCTTCACACGTTGTGCTTGCGCCGAACCAGCGTGCCAAGATCGCTCTCGAACTAATCCGCACCGAGGACGAATCGAAGTGATCGCGCGCTTTACTTTGCTGTTGCTTCTGGCTATCGCTGTAACGGCACAAACTTCTCCTTCGCCCAAATCCGTCTCCACCTATCGCATCGCCGGAACGGTCGTGAGTTCGATGACCGGAGAGCCTTTGTCGGGCGTGAAGGTATCGATCAGCGCGACGGAAAACCGCGAGTTGCACCAGAATGCCGTGACCGGCCCGAACGGCGCCTTCGCCTTCCCCGATCTGGCTCCCGGAAAATACTCTCTGACCGCCAGTGCCTATGGCTACCGTCCGCAAGGCTTCAATCAGCATGGCGATTATTTCAGCGGCATTGCCGTAGGCCCCGGCCTTGACGGCCAGTCTCAGGTCTTCCGCCTCGTGCCGGACGCCATTATTGAAGGTACGGTCACCGACCAGGATGGCGAGCCTGTACGTAACGCGAACGTCGCACTGTTCCAGCGCACCAACGATACTGGCCGGCAACGCACGCAGCAGGCATTCAATGCAGTCACGGACGATCGCGGACATTATCAGTTCGCCCATCGAGCACCCGGGACGTATTTTGTGGCCGTGTCCGGGAGACCATGGTATGCGCAGTATCAGGGGCAGTCTGGCAACGAGGCTCCGCGTGATCCGGAGGCCGCGGCGCGGATGGCCGAAGAGAAAGCACAGCTGGATGTGGCTTACCCAATGACTTTTTTCCCTTCGGCCGAGGACTCCTCCGCCGCGAGCCCAATCGTCTTGCATCCTGGCGAGCGGGTCACGGCCGACGTAACCATGCGGACCGTACCCGCCGTGCATCTCCGTGTCACAACCGCTCTCCCCGATGACAAGAATGCCCCCAACGCCGCACATGGATTTCCCCGCGTGTCTCAGCGCATCTTCGAGGGAACTATTGTGCCGGTGATGGCCGCGCAGGCAGTCAGCACCAACTCGGCGACCTTTGAATACACCGGCATCGCTCCGGGTCGTTACATCGTTGAGATGCCGGATCCCGGCCTAAAGCGCGACGGCGGAGGCTGGTACAAGGAGATGGACCTCTCCGGAACGGTCGATCTCGATGCCCGCGAGAGCCCTGTCCTTGCGTCTGTGACGGGAACGTTGATCCTGGAAGGCGCGGTCCGCTCTACTGCCAAGATCTATGTGGTTCTCATCAATCGTGCCTCTGGGGAAAACTTCTCCACCGAAGTGACCGACAAAGGCCTTTTTGATTTCAGTGACACTCAGCTTCGTCCCGGAACTTACGACGTGTCGCTGAACAATGTGCCGCATCTGCTGGTGAAGGACCTGGCGGCAAAAGGAGCACTCGTAACCGGCCAGTCGATCAACGTCAGCGGGGGCAATGTGCAACTCGTCGTAACCGCCACGCGAGCAGTAGTGCGCATCGACGGGATCGTTCTGCGCAACGAGAAGCCGTTCGCGGGAGCGATGGTGGTCCTCGTTCCGCACGATCCGGGCAGCAATCTGACGCTCTTTCGCCGCGACCAGAGCGATAGTGACGGAACATTTTCCCTGTTTGACGTACTTCCCGGCGCTTATACCGCAATTGCACTCCAAAACGCCTGGGACCTCGACTGGGCCTCTCCCGCAGCTGTTCAACCCTACCTCAGGAACGGCACGCCGATCGAGGTCTCGGGAGAAGGACGACTTAACGTGAAGGTGCAGTTGCAATAACGAACCAACGGTACTCCTCTCCCGGCTCAGTTACCGATGAAGCATCGCTTCCCTATGACGCAGGGGCAGCCGAAGGCAAGACCGAATTCCAGGTATCCACGATGCACTTCCAGTTTCCATCTGCCTGCTTCTTCCGGATCTCGAGGTTCTTTCCGCGGTCCGTTACCGGCTGGTCGTCCGCACCATTCGTAGTCATCTCGCAGGCTCCGTAGAGCTACGCGAGAGCGCCCGAGCGTGCGACTTCGACTTTAACCAGCTGCCAAGTCACCACAGGCAAGGCATCGCCAGGAAGTCAATCATCGTCTTGCGAATACTGTCTTTACTGTTGGCGGCCTTGTCGTTTGGTGGCAGAACCACGGCGTCACCGGAATAGAACGCTACCCAGTCGTCAACCTTTTCCGTCTGCGCAGCCTTGACCCAGTCCGCATCGGCTCTTGCGAATGGCGGCTTCATCCGCCGCCCTCGTACCTCCTGCCGGCTGGGACGGCTGCACCGAATTGCAAGCAGTCATCAGAATCGCGATGCCGAGGACCACAAATCCGAACAGACTACGCTCTACAGGCACAACCCTCCGTGCAAGCCGTGTCATTTCCATCAACGCTCCTTACGGATTTTGTTGGTGCGAGAGCTGTGACTATAGCAAAGCACTTTCCGACGTCGCTGCTAAAATTGACTTTCATGTCCTCCACTGCCTCATCGGTGCCGGCCGCCCCTTCCACCCATAGCAAGGAGCCCGTCCCGATCCTCGACCTCAAGCGGCAGTACGAGTCCATCAAGGAAGACATTGCCGTCGCCGTCGAACGTGTGCTAACCACGCAATACTTCATCGGCGGCCCAGAGCTGGACGCCTTCGAAACCGAATCCGCGGCCTACCTGGGCACGCACGATTGCGTCGGCTGTGCTTCCGGCACCGATGCGTTGTGGCTGGCGCTCGAAGCTTGCGGAGTTCAGCCGGGCGATCATGTCATCACTCCGCCCTTTACCTTCTTTGCCTCCGCCAGTTCCATTACGCGCTGTGGGGCCACTCCCGTCTTCGCCGACATCGATCCCGCAACGTTCAATCTTGATCCCGTTGCGGTCGAGAAAGTTATGAACGGACCGTCGCCTGTGCGCGCCATCATGCCGGTTCATATCTACGGCCAGTGCGCCGATATGGACGCGTTCGCTGCCATCGCAGAACAACACAATGCCGCCATCATCGAAGATGCGGCCCAGGCTTTCGGTGCGAGCTGGCGAGGAAAAAAGGCGGGGACGCTTGGCAATGCGGCCGCGTTCAGCTTTTATCCGACCAAGAATCTCAGTGCCTATGGCGATGGCGGAGCTGTTTCCACCGACGACGAAAACCTGGCGACCCATGTGCGTCGACTGCGCAATCACGGAAGCCGGCAGCGTTATTACCATGAGGAAATCGGGTGGAACAGCCGCCTGGATGCGCTACAGGCCGCGGTGCTCCGGGTCAAGTTGAAGCACATCGATGGCTGGAACCAGCAGCGCCGGACCATTGCCGCAAATTACGACAGGCTTTTTCGCGGTACGGGCCTGGTTCAAGACGGCTCGACTGCGGTGGATGAGCGAGCTCCAATCGCGCTGCTGCAGACGCACTCGGAAGCCTTTCACATCTACCATCAATTCGTCGTTCGTGCCTTTAACCGCGATGAGTTGCGCGCCGTCCTCACCGAACACGGCATCGGCACCGAGATCTACTATCCTGTGCCGCTGCATCTGCAACAGAGCTTCGCCTACCTGGGACATAAGCCGGGGGACTTTCCCGAGTCCGAGCGGGCCGCGAAGGAATCGCTGGCGTTGCCCATCTTTTCCGAGCTCCGAGACGACGAGCAACAGCGCGTGGTGGGAGCCATTAGCGAATTCTTCAGCCGCTGAGGATTCGCTGCGACCGCGGCGCGAATGAAGAAAATGTCTCCTCATATACCGCGAGCCAGAAACCTAAATTGCCTTTGTGCACTCTATTAGAATCAAAGGGTTGGCCGAAAAATGTCTCCAACGCGCTGATTTTTTAGCTAGTTATACGTATCCAATTCTCAGCGTTGGACTTAGCCTTGGGGGTGCAATTCCAAGTCCACGAAGAACCATTTGAGTTCCAGTTTGGGAATTTTCAAAGGGCCAAGGACACAAATCCGCCCGCAAAACGAAGGTAACCAAGTCGTTCCAGAATGGACGTTCTGACCTAGTGATGTTTCTTCTTCTTGCTCTTGGTGGCCGATGCCCGGTGTCCCTCAGGGGTCTTCTTGGTTTTGGCTTCCGGCTTTGCCTTCTGCCGCGCCGCTAAGTCGGCTTCATGCTTGGCCTTTTGCTCGGCTACTTCCTCTGGAGTGGGCACACGTCGCACGATCGGGCCGTTCATCTTGTAGGTTACGTTCCGGATCTGGCCGCTGTCATTCATCTTGCGAATGGTGAAGGTCGGCAGGTCGCCTTCCTTGTCGAAAGTGGCATGGCCAGTCCTGACCGGCAAATAGCCTTCCATTTCGCGCTCGCGATAGGCGGTTTCGTACCGGTGCTTATTGCGATTGCGGGTGAAGACGCGAATCTGGTTGTAGTCATAAGGCAGGCCGTCTTTCGGCTGGTTCAACAGCACCAGGTATTGCGGCTCTTCCTTCGGCTGGTCGTCGATGGTTTCGTGCACGGTGTTCAGAACGAAGTAGCCCATGATGCGCTGACCTTCGGCGTACTGCGCGACGTCGAGCGGAACGTCGAAATCGATCATGCGCATCAGGACCCATCCGACCTGGCCGGAGGAATTACGCACCAGGTACCAGTCTTCCATCACCGGCTTGGGCGGCTCGGCGTCTTTGCTCTTGTCTTTGTCAGCTGCGGCGGTTGCAGGCGTTGCCGGAGCGTGACGTTACCTTAGATAGTGGGGCGGTTTGATTTGTCACCGATGAGGGAGAGCCAGTCGCTGCTGGAACTGGAGCACCTGGCTTCTGCTCCTTCCCCGCAGTAGCCGTACTTGGAGAGTTTGCAACTGGCTTGGGTGGGGGCGGAGGTTTGGGCGCGTTCTTATCGGTGGTGGCGCGCTTCAGAACCTCAACCTTCTCGCCGTCTTTGAGCTGGTAAAGACGTTCGCCGTCCCGCGGCGGGTGTCAGGTGCATATTCAGCTCGGCGCGCGTCGTGCCGTGGGCCTGGATATCCATCGTCTTTGCGTCCTGGGCGAGTTTCTGAAAGCCGTCGAACACCTCCTGCGTCACCAGGCTCCGCTGCTCGATCCAGCCTTCGACCCCGCTGTCGGTACGCACGCGCACGAAGCGTCTCTGGCGTTCCGAGCACGTCCACGCGCTCGCCGTTATGCACCGTACCGACCTTGTTGTACATGGTGGCGACGCGGTCGCGCAGGCTGGTCTCCGGCGCCGAGACGTACATGTACTCATGCTTGGTGATGGACGGGCGCTTGCAGGCGGGCGCCGCCGCCAGCAGCAAGAGCGCCGCGAACGCCACGAGTATTCTGAAAAAATAGGGCGGGAAGAGTTCACCGACTGCCACAGTGTCACTATAACGCAGTCCTGCGCTGGCTCGAACGGTGTGGCACTAGTGGCAAGGCTGGTGCAAAGCGTGCGCGTCCTCGAAGGCGCTAAGAACAAAAGGGACACTGAAGACGGCGCGACGTTGCAGTCGTCCCAATGGCTGCGCGAGCAAGTGCTGGGCGCTACCAGACGCGGCAGGCGGGCTTGCGAACCATCGGCGAGCCGGGCTTGCAGCCGAAGGCCTTGGCGAAGTCGGCTGAGTTCGACACCACGCCATTGACGCGGTACTGCGGGTCCGAGTGCTCGTTCGAAAGCGCCTGCAGGCGAGCCGCCTGCGGAGTCTGGTTCTCGCACCAGATCTGCCCGTAACCGAGGAAGAAGCGCTGGTCGGGAGTGAAGCCGTCGACTGTCTTCTCGCGGACGTCGTCGCCAGCACATCGAGCAGGGCCATGTGGGAGATGCGCAGTCCGCCGTTGTCGGCGGTGTTCTCGCCCAGCGTCAGCTTGCCCTTGATGTGAACGTCGTCAACCACCACGAAGCTGTCGTACTCCTTGACGAAGCAGTCTTCGAGCTTGTTGAACTGTTCCTTGTCTTTCGGTGTCCACCAGTTGCGCAGGTTGCCGTCGGCGTCGAACTGGCTGCCCTCGTCGTCGAAGCCGTGGGTGAGTTCGTGACCGATCACCACGCCGATGCCGCCGAAGTTGATGGCGTCGTCCGCCTTCTAGTCGTAGAACGGCGGCTGCAGAATTCCCGCCGGGAAGTTGACGTTGTTCTCCAGCGGATTGTAGTAGGCGTTCACCGTCGGCGGCGTCATGCCCCACTCGTTGCGATCGACCGGCTTGCCGATCTTGCTGAGCTGGCGGTTGAACTCGAACTGGTTGGCGCGCAGGGAATTTCCCATGGCATCGCCGCGCACGATGTTCAGCGAACTGTAATCGCGCCACTTGTTGGGATAGCCGATCTTGTTGTCGATGCGCGACAGCTTCTCGAGTGCCTGTTTCTTGGTGTCGGGGCTCATCCAGGACAACTCGCTGATGTCCGGTCTTCAGCGCGGCTTCCAGCTCGTGGACCATCTGCAGCGTGTGGGCCTTGGCCTCAGGCGGGAAGGTCTCGGCAACGTAGGCCTGGCCCAGTGCCTCGCCGAGGTCGTTGTCGGTGTACTGCACGCAACGCTTCCAGCGCGGACGCAGTTCCTTGGCTCCGCGCAGCGTCCTGCCGTAGAAATCGAAGTTCTCCTCGACGAAGGCCTTGGGCAGCATGGGAGCGGCGGCGTGCAGAGTCTGCCAGCGCAGGTAGGTCTTCACGGTGTCGAGATCGTTGTTGGCGATGACCTGGTTCATCGCCTTCACGAAATCGGGCACGGCGACGTTCAGGCTGTCGAACGTGGAGCGACTGGATGGTCGCGAAGTACTGGTTCCATGTGAAGGCCGGGCTGAGCTTCTGCAAGTCGTCCACACTCATCTTGTGATAGACCTTGGTCGGATCGCGCTGCTCGGTGCGATTGAGCGACCCCTTGGCCAGGTCGGTCTCGACCTTCATTACCGTCTTGGCGTCGGCGGCGGCCTTCGCGGGAGACTCGCCATAGAGCTCGAACATCTTCGCGATGTGCTTCTCAAGTTTCTCGCGCAGCTCGACCGACTTCGCGTCGGTCTTTGAAGTAGTAGTCGCGATCGGGCAGGGAGAGTCCACCCTGATCGGCGGTGGCGATATCGACCTTCGAGTCCTTGAAGTCAGGCTCGCGAGCCGAAGCCGAAGAACGCGTTACGCCTCCGCTTGATGCAGGCCGCCCAGTACCGCTGGAATCTCGGACTTGTCGTTCATGGCGTCGATGCTGTCGATCGTAGGGCTTCACCGGCGCCGTGCCCTTGGCCTCGATGCGCGGCTTCGTCCATGCAGGAGTAGTAGTAGTCACCGATCTTCTGGTTCGATCGCGTCTGCGGCTGGGATTGTCGGCCGACTGCTTGTCGAGAATGCCGCGCAGGATGGTCTGATTGCGCTCATGCAGCTCGTTGAAGCGTCCCCAACTCGACTGGTCGGCAGGAATCGGGTTGTTCTTCAGCCAGGTACCGCAGGCGTAGTGGTAGAAGTCGTTGCAGGGATCGACCGACTTGTCGATGGCGGTCAGGTCGAAGCTGGAATATTGGCCGTAGGCTTGGCGGCATTCTGTGCTGGCGAAAGAGCCGAGACCAGCAGCACGACGCCAGGCCATTACGAGCAAACGTTTCATGATTACCTCGCTTGGAGAGTGAAATAGATTTGAATTGTGGCTCGTCATCCACTGTACGTACGCCGGCAGCTCCAGTTTCGCTGGGTTGGAGAAATTCCGCCGGATCTGATTCCGTTGCTGCAGTTTTATGGGGCGAAGCGTACCTGTTTACCACACCCGGCACGCGTTCGCGCTCACCATGGGCTGACCTGCCTTGCATCCGAAGGCCTGCTGGAATGCCGCCGAGTTCTGCACCGCACCGTTGACGCGCCACTCGTCCCGGCGAGTGCGGATCGGTCAGGACACGCTTGCGCGCCTCCTGGTCGGTCACGTTCTGGCACCAGATCTGGCCGTAGGCCAGGAAGAAGCGCTGCTGCGGCGTGTAGCCGTCGATCGGCTTGACCGGCGTATTGCCGATGATCTTCGGTCAGCGCCATGTAGGCCAGCTTCAGGCCGCCGTTGTCGGCTGTGTTTTCGCCGAGCGTCAGCTTGCCGTTAAGCTTCACTTCGCCCTTATCGTCTTTTACGGCGACGAAGCTCGAGTACTCGTTGGCGGTGCAGTCGGCGCGCTGCTCGAATTCCTTGCCGTCTGCGGACGTCCACCAGTCGCGGAAGTTGCCCTGGGCGTCGTACTTGCGTCCCTGGTCGTCGAAGCCGTGCGTGAGTTCGTGGCCGATGACAACGCCGATGCCGCCGTAGTTCACGGCATCGTCCATCATCTTGCCGTAGAACGGCGGCTGCAGGATTCCGGCTGGAAAGTTGATGTCGTTCATCGGCGGCCGGTAATAGGCATTGACCGTCGGCGGAGTCATGCTCCAGTCTTTGCGGTCGGTGGGCTTGTCGATCTTGTTGTACTGGCCGCTTGACTTCGAAAGAGCCCGCGCGCACCGAGTTGCCGGCATAGTCGTCTGAGGTGATGACCACGCTGCTGTAATCGCGCCACTGATCGGGATAGCCGATGTTGTTCACGATGGTGTTCAGCTTCTCGTAGGCCTGCTTCTTGGTGGTGTCGGACATCCAGGTCAGTTGGCCGATGTCCTGCTGCATGGCGTCTTCGATGGCCTTCACCATCTTCAGAGTGCGCTCTTTGCCTTCGGCGCCAAATGTCTTGTCCACGTAGAGCTGGCCGAGCGCCATGCCAAGGTTCTGGTCGGTCGCTCTTCACGCAACGCTTCCAGCGTGGCTCCATCTCCTGCTGGCCCGACATGTACTTGCCATTGAAGAGGAAGTCCTCTTCGACGAACGCCTTGGTCAGCAGCTGGGCATGGCTGTTGATGGTCTTCCAGCGCAGGTAGGTCTTCCAGTCGGCGAGCGGAACGCTGTCGAGCTGGCTGTTGACCTGCTTGAAGAAGTCGGGATTGCCGACGTTGAGGGTGCTGAACTTGGGCGAGCCGTTGCCGGCAAAGTATGCGGCGAGATCGAAGTTCGGCGCCGCGGCAGAGATTTCGGCGACCGTCATTTTGTGGTCGCGGGTCTTGGGATCGCGGCGTTGCGGTGCGGTCCATGGAGGCCTGCGCGAGTCCGGTTTCGACCGTCAGAACGGTCTTGGCTTCGGCAGCGGCGACGTCCGGCTGGTCGCCCGCGAGCTCAAACATCTTCTGCACGTGCTCCGAGATATTTCTGGCGGGTTTCAACCGACTTCGGCATCGTCCTTGATGTAGTAATCGCGGTCCGGCAGCGTGATCCCACCCTGGTCGATATAGGCGATGGTCGCCGCTGAGTCGTGCATGTCGGGCTGCGATAGAAGGCAAATAGCGCCGGCGTCGCACTGCTGATGCATGTACGCGACCTGCTTTGATCAGGTCGGCCTTGGTCTGCACGCCGTTGATGCGCTCCAGTTCGGGAGGCGAGCGGAGCCGTTCCCTTTTTCTCGATGGTCGCTTCGTCCATGCAGGCGCGTAAAAGTCGCCTACCTTCTTTTCGGTCGCGCTGTGCTGGCCGGGCGCCTGGGCCTGGACCAGGATGTCGCGCAGGATGTAGAGATTTTGCTCGGACGAGCTCGTCGAAGCGTCCCCAACGCGACTTGTCGGGTGGGACCGGATTGTTCTTCATCCAGTTGCCGCAGGCGTAGCTGGTAGAAGTCCACGCAGGGATCGACGGTCTTGTCGATCGCCGTTATGTCGAAGCTTGGTATCTGGCGGGGTACGTCGGCGTTGGCTGGAGGGGTCTGGGCCGAACTGAGGATGGCTGCACACAACAGGAACAGAAGCACGAAACTACGCATCGAAATTGTTGCCTCGCATAAGGAAGGTTGTCCCGGCAACGCGCCGGAAGCGCGTTCGAACCTCTGGCGCAGGTTGATCACGCGCGATTGGAGACCAAGAAGTCGCCGCGAATCTCCAATTAAACACAGTACTACAAAAACTCCTGTTGGGAAGAAACTCGCGGCTTCCGGCGTGATCTCGTCCAGCATATTGACGTCATGCACCTTGCCATCGGTAACGCGGATAAAGGTGGGAATGTTGCCGCGCAGATCCAGCAGCGTGTGCAGCTTGACGGCGGCCTTGCGTCGCCGAAACCGGGCCCAGGGAAACAGCGTCAGACAGAGATCGATGGTTGTCGAATCCAGAGCATACAGGCTCTGCTCGAGATCGACGCCCATGGGCTCTCGGACATACAGTCCGCGTGCGATGGCAATCAGCCTTTGCGCGAAGTCGGCGAAGATATGCCAGTCCCGCGATTCGTTCGCATCCGCCAGCGTCGAGCGAGCCACCTTGCCACGGAATCCCAGGTGATACAGCTTGCCCTGCAACGAACCCAAACAAGCTTCAATGTCGCGCAGACTTTCCCGATAGGTCAACTGGGCGAAGGCCATCGCCAGATACTGAGCCCAACAGCTGAAGCCTCGCAGCCGGAGGTCGCCCTGATAACGCTCGACGCAACGACGGAATTCCCGGTCGGGAAGAAAGCTGATTAACTGCGAGAAAACCGTGCGGCCCTGATTCATGAGCCATTGTCTGCTCTCCTCGCGTTCAAATCGCGGCAAGCCAGAAATGGCTTCAACTTATTGCGCAGCTATTACTTGCAGCCAGCATCCTGCAACTTAACCGGACAGTAGTGATGCCATGTATTGACCACGGACCAAGCTCTGACTCCGATCCCTGTGGCAGGGTTCACATGGAACTCACCCAGGATGAACGACCGCACCACACAGCCCGCGATGAACTTGTGAGCGCAGTTCGGCACCCAAGAGGTTGCGTGTCGGCTACTTGACTCCCCAAACCGAGTGATCTGCTGTATGTCTTGCGATTTCTTGCTGAAAGCTGCGCCCGAGGAGGGCCGCTTGAACTAAAAAAGCAAGCCTCGGGCAAAGCAGTCCTCGGGCCAAAAACAATTTGGAATGCTCGCAATTTGCGCGCTAGGTTGATCTAGTTATATCTGCTTAAGAATCAGCTGTTTGCCATTTCGGAATCGATATCCGCGTGCAGCCCTTTGCACTTTAGTGGTGGGTGGGGGGTACGGTAAACAATAGTAAATAAACTACTTAGCTGAGCTATGGTTGCGAACTCCAAAAATAACAAGGCGGGGTCAGTTACTATGGTGAATAGAATATCGCTTCGTAGTGCTGCTTGACGCAATCCCGCGAGCTAGGGTTTAGAAGAGTTTGAGGTGAATGGTGAGGTATTTCTTGGGATCCTTGCGGATAGCCTCAACCAAATCGTGGGCCGAAGCCAGAGTGGCGTCAGCATTGTTGTAGAGCGAGGGATCGCGCAGTAGTTTGCCGGCTGTGCCCTCTCCCTTGTCCAAGCGATCCAAGATGCTATTAAGGCGTGTGATAGTGGTGTCCAGCTTCTGCGCCAGCGCTTCGTCTTTGGCGAGCTTACCCAAAGTGCCCTTCCCGGCGTTAATGTCAGTCATCAGCTGGTTGGCTTTTGCCAGCGTTTGATTGGCATTGTCGTAGAGCGCAGGATCCTTGATGAACTTGCCCGCTGTTCCCTGGCCGCTATTGATCTGGTCGATGATGTTATTCAGTTTGTCGACGGCATTGTTGGCTTTGTTGTAGAGTTCATCGCTGTTGAGCAGCTTTCCGATGCTACCCTGCGTGGAATTTGCCTGCGCGACGATGTGCTGCAATTGGTTGAGTGTGTCGTTGGCGCGGTTAAATAGCGACGGATCGTAGATGATCTTGCCGATCGACCCCTGTCCACTCTGTATGTAGGACACAATGCTGTCGAGTCGCTTCACCAAAACATCGAGGTTCTGTAGTGTGCCCTGGCTGGCGCGCACAACATCCTGCAATTGCGGCTCGTCTCGGGTGGGCAACTCGGCATTGTTCTGCAGCGGCCCGCCCTTGGCTTGGCGACAATCGACATCAACGAACACCTCGCCCAAGACCCCAGCGGTTGCCAACGCTGCCTCGCAGTCCGACCGCATGGTGTCGGCATACTTGGTAGTGATTTTCATCAGAACTTCGACCGGTGCGAGTTTGCGCAGCGGGTCATGCACCACTCTGATGCCACTAACGTTGCCGATATCTACTCCTTCCAAGCGAACCGGCGCTCCTACCCGCACTCCTCCGGCGTTGTCCACGTAAGCGCGAACCATGATTTTCTTGGTAAAGAGCCCGGTTGTGCCGGTCATGAGGAAGATGAGGATGGCCAGCGCGACGCTGGCGAAGATGACGGTCAGTCCAACCCGAAGTTGTGACCATCTAATCTGCTTTTCGCTCGGCACGTTCTGTTGATCGCCCCTTAGGCACTGCGGCCAGCCAGCATCTCGCGGATCGCCGTGCGAACTTCAACCCTGCCTGCCTCGAATCATAACATTGCGTCGGCAAGCCCTTCTCTAAATCTCCCAAACGGTTGGCAATAACCTGAGCCGCCCGGTTTCCGATGTCCGGCTGCGGACGGCCTCCCCGCTTGCCGGACACTAGATTTATGTAGGCTCCTAGTTCAACTCCACTGACGACTATGCCAAGCAGTGATATAGCGCCGGAGCCGCCAACCCAGCCCCGGCACTCCACTTGCAGAAGGGTAGTGTGAATCCCCAGGGTGCGAGGCACATGAACTCCTTCTTGCAGGACTTGAGCTACGCAGTCCGTCAACTGGCGAAATCACCGGTTTTCACCATCATCGCCATTTTGACGCTTGCCCTCGGAATCGGCGCGAACACCGCGTTGTTCTCCGTCGTCAACGGTGTCTTGCTGAATCCTCTGCCGTTTTCCCATCCGGAACAGCTCGTAGCCATCCATGAAAGCAAGCCGAATTTCGATCGCGGATCCATTTCTTTCCCGAATTTTCGCGACTGGCGAAAAGACAATCGCACCTTCTCCGCTATGGCCGTCTCGCGCCCGTACGCGCTCAGCCTGACCGGCCTGGGCGAGGCCGAACAAGTGGACAACGAATTCATCTCTTCCGATTACTTCACTGTTCTTGGGGTAAGGCCCCTATTAGGGCGACTGTTCGTCAACGGCGAAGACGAAATTGGCGCTGCCCCGGTCGCACTGGTTAGTGAAGGCTTGTGGAAGAGAAAGCTGAACAGTTCACCCGACGCGGTTGGGGCCAGCATCACCCTGGATGGCCGAAACTACACGATCATCGGCATCATTCCTGCCAGCCTTCATCTCTCGCACGACTACGCGGTGTACCTGCCACTTGGTCAGTGGAACAATCCCGTCCTGAACAACCGATCAGCCGGATTGGGATTGCATGGAATCGGGCGGCTCAAACCGGGCGTAACCATCCAGCAGGCTCAGGCCGACATGGATACGGTCACACGAAGCCTGGCCCAGGCTTATCCTGACGCCGACAAGGAGATTGGCTCGAAATTAGTGCTTCTAAAAACTCAAATGGTGGGCAGCGTCAAGCCCATTCTGATGGTGCTGCTGGTTGCGGTTGGATTTGTGCTGCTGATTGCGTGCGTTAATGTCGCCAATCTTTTACTGGCGCGTTCAACCGGACGGTCGCGCGAGTTCGCTATCCGCGCCGCGTTGGGAGCTGGCCAAGGGCGCCTGATTCAGCAACTCCTGACCGAAAGCGTCCTGCTCGCCGCCGCGGGAGGTGCACTGGGTCTGCTCCTAGCCTACCTGGGTACGCGTGCGTCGCTGGCTGCCCTTCCGACAGCACTTCCACGCGCGTCGGAGATCGGGCTTGATGGGCGCGTGCTCGGTTTCACGGTCGCGATTTCATTTCTCGTCGGAATCTTGTTTGGTCTCGCTCCCACGCTTAGAACAACTCGACCCAACCTTCAGGAAACGCTCAAAGAGGGCGGACGCGGTGCAAGTGGAGTTCGCCATCGTGCGCAAGATGTTTTTGTCGTCATGGAAATGGCGCTGGCGCTGGTATTACTTATCGGCGCCGGACTGCTGATCCGCAGCCTGGTTGGCTTGTGGAACGTCGATCCCGGATTCAATCCGCAGAATGTGCTCAGCTTCGGAATCTCCTTTCCTCCCTCGATGGCGACGGCGAAGCCGGAAGGAATTCGTGCGGCCTTGCGCGATCTCGACCGCAGGGTGGCAGCGCTTCCCGGTGTTCAAGCGGTCTCGCAGACATGGGGGGCGGTTCCGCTGGACGACGATGACGAGCAGGTCTTCTGGCCTGCCGGTCAGCCTAAACCCGCCAGCGAGAGTGAAATGAGCTGGGCCATCGACTACATCATCGGCCCCGATTACCTCAGAGTCATGCAGGTTCCGCTTCAGCGAGGCCGCTTCCTGAGTGCGCAGGATAATGAACATTCGACGGTTGCGGTAGTAGTGGACGATGTATTCGCGCGAAAGTTTTATCCCGGCCAGGATGCAGTCGGTCAGCGCATCAACTTGAACGAATGGACGGTTCCGGCAGAGATTGTCGGCGTGGTGGGACACGTCAGACAATGGGGCCTGGACGCCGACGACATTCGTCCATTGCGGGCGCAGTTCTATCTCGCTTGCCTGCAAATGCCGGACAGCATGATGACAGGTGGCGGCTTCTCCGCTACCCGCGTCCTGCTGCGCACGGACGGCACGCTACCTACGTCGCAAGTTTTCGACTCAATTCGTCAGATGAGTCGCGAGATGAGTAGCGAGCAGGTGATCTTCGGCACCCGCACCATGAATCAGGTCATCGCCGACTCACTGGCTCAACGTCGATTTTCAATGATTCTGCTGGCGGTCTTTGCTGCGCTGGCACTGCTACTGGCCAGTGTCGGCATTTATGGAGTGATTTCTTACGTTGTTGCCCGGCGCACGCAAGAGATCGGCATTCGCATGGCCCTGGGCGCTGACCGAATGGATGTTGCACGCCTGGTGCTCCAAGACGGAATGAAACTCGCAATTGCCGGTGTGGTAATCGGTATCGTAAGCGCGTTTGCACTGACCAGGCTTATGACCAGCATGCTTTATGGCGTCAGCGCGACCGATCCGCTGACCTTCATGGCAATCCCGGTATTGATGCTGGTGGTGGCATTCGCGGCTTGTTCTGTCCCGGCACGCCGCGCAACCCGCGTCGATCCCGTAATTGCTTTGCGCTACGACTAGGCCAATGAGAATCGGCTCAGGTAAGAATGGCCAGCCCGGCAGCGATTCGGCTGGCCATATTTTGTGTTGCGGTCAGGCCGCTTGGGTGCAGTTCACCATCCACGGGATACTGAACTGATCGGTCAGCATTCCGAATCGCGCCGACCAGAATGTTTGCGGCATGGGCGTGGTTACGGTCGCGTTTTCGGAAAGGGCCTTGAATACGCGTTCCGCTTCCGCTGGATCGGCGATCGCAATTGCCACGGAAAAACCCTGCGGCTTTTCGAAGCGGCCGGGAGGCGCGTCGGAGGCAATGATGACCTGAGCTCCCACCTGCAAGGTAGCGTGTATGACTTTGTTCCGCCAATCCGCAAGAACTTGTTCGGCGCCCGGGAATTGCCGAAAGTCATTAACGCCACGATCTTGGCTCCCAGTGCCTTCTCGTAAAACTTGAATGCCGCCTGCCCGCCGAAAAATAAGTCGGCATTGGTCTGTACCAGTATCTCCTCATCATGATTGGAATGCCGGGCGCGGTGGCCGGTCGGCAGTGTACCGCGATGAGCCAGGTTGCGTTGCGCAGGCCTGAACTCTGATACGAAAGAGTCAAGGCGCCGCGATCTTCTGCGACGCCTTTTCTCGGGAAGCTAGCTGGCTCACAGATCCAGTTCGGCACGGATCATGTTGTCTTCCAGGCTCGAATTCATTTTGAAGCCTAGCTTTACACACAAGGCCCGCATCTCACGGTTTTCCGGCAGCATGTTCGAGATCAGCTTCGTGAGCCTGCCGTCACGCGCGACTTCGATCAGGCGGCGATAGAGCTCGGTCCCAAGGCCTTTGTGCTGCGCTTCATCGATGGCGACCGCCGCCAGTTCCGCTTCGTCCCGTCCGTGTATCTTGCTGAGCCGTCCGATCGCCAACAGTTCGGGCTCTCCGGCCGAGTTCTTGTGCTCGGCCACCAGTGCCATCTCCCGGTTGTAATCAATAAAGCAGATGCGGGTCAGGCGCTCGTGCGCCGTGCGCTGCGTTAGTTTCAACGGCTGGAAGTAACGCAAATAGACGCTGCGCTCGGACAATTTTTTGTGAAACGAAATCATGAGCGGCTCGTCTTCAGGCCGAATTGGGCGAATTACGACCTCGTTGCCATCTTTCATCCTCCAGGAAGAAACTAGCTTCACCGGATAGGGGCGGATGGCTGACTCGGGCAATTGCTCAGGCGTCATCTCAGGGCCATGTACGACCACCCGAGCATCAAGCCCTAGGAGGCGGTCCGGCGAAGCCAATAACGGATTGATATCGATTTCCTTGATCCAGCGCTGCTCCACCACCAGCTGGCTGAAACGCACCAGCAACTCTTCCAATGCAGCGATATCGACCGGAGGACGCCCACGAACCCCTTTCAGCGCTTTGAAGATCTTGGTCTGCTCCATGAGCCGCCGCGCCAAAGTCGAATTAAGGGGAGGCAGCGCCAGCGCACGGTCCCGGAAGACCTCCACCAGTTGGCCGCCCGTGCCGAACAACATCACTGGCCCGAATTGCGAGTCAAGGCTGCTTCCCAGGATGAGTTCATAGCCATCGAGTTTGATCATGAGCTGTACCGTGACACCCTGGAAATGCTCGGCTCCCGCTTTCTCCGTAACGGAGGCTTTGATGGCTGCGAAAGCTTTGCGGACTGCATCGGCATGCCAAAGGTTCAGCAATACTCCGCCGACGTCGGTCTTGTGGGTGATGGTCAACGAGTGCAGCTTGAGGACGACTGGGTAGCCGATTTCCCGTGCGACCTGTAATGCCTCTTCCTCGGTGACAGCAATTCGCGTCTCAACCGTGGGAATTCCGTACGCTTTCAGCAACTGCTTCGATTCGTATTCCGTGAGAATCGTGCGGCCCTGTTCCCGGGCTTCGCGCAGAATACGTCCTGCCTTGTCGCGCTGTAGTTCCGCATCGGCATGCTGAGCGAGTGTCGGCGTTTCGTACAAGCCTTTCAAGTTGTAGGAGTACCGCCACATGTAGTTAAAGGCACGCACCGCACTGTCGGGGAATTGGAAGGTCGGAATACCCGCGTGATTCAGGATTTGCTCCCCAGCCGCCACTTCGGCGCCGCCCATCCAGCTGGCCAGCACCGGCTTACCGAATCCTTTGGCGTACGGCTTCAGTTTCTCCGCGATCTGCGTGGGATTGGTCATGTCCTGTGGAGTGAGGATGACCAGCATGCCATCGATCCCGGGATCTTTCGCTGCGATCTCGAGCGACTTTGCGTAGCGCTCGGGCTCAGCGTCGCCGAGAATGTCCACCGGATTGTTGTGGCTCCATTGCGGAGGAAGTATCTCGTCAAATGCCTGCATGGTCTGCGGCGACAAGTCCGCCAGTTCGCCGCCACCTGCAACCAGCGCATCGGTAGCGAGCACGCCGGGGCCGCCAGCGTTGGTCAAGATTGCCAGACGATTGCCGCGCGGACGGGGTTGTTTGGCCAGGACATCCGACATAAAGAAGATGTCGGAAATACTGTTGACCCTGAGCACGCCGCTTCGACGGAAGGCCGCATCCAGCACCTCATCGCTTCCGGTAAGACCGCCGGTATGGGAAGCGGCGGCCTTGGCAGCGGCGGCGGTGCGTCCGGCCTTGATCACGATGATCGGCTTAGTCAGCGAGACCTCGCGAGCCGCCGACAGAAAAGAGCTCGCATCGCCGATCGACTCCATGTAAATCACGATGCTGTGAGTACGCGGATCGCTGCCGAAGTAGTCGATCAAATCTCCCCAAGTGACGTCCAACATCGAGCCGGTTGAAACAAACGAGCTGAAGCCGACATTTTCCTGCAGACTCCAATCCAGTATGGCGGTAAGCAGGGCTCCACTCTGGCTGATGAATGCGACATTTCCGGGGCGGGCGATGGTGTGCGCGAAGGTAGCATTCAGGCCGCGCACCGGATTCATGACGCCCAGGCAGTTGGGCCCGATCAGCCGCATCTTGCCACGGATGATCTCCAAGATGCGCGCTTCGAGTTCCTTGCCGTGCTCGCCATGCTCCTTGAACCCTGCGGAAATCACGATTCCGCCTGGAATGCCTGCCCCTACGGATTCAGCAAGCACGTCGGGCACGGTATCGGCGGGCGTGGTGACAACAACGAGCTCCACCTTGTCGGGCAGCTCGGAGACATTGGGATAGGCCTTGATACCCAGAACGTTGGGCCGCTTCGAGTTCACTGGGAAAACAGTACCCCCGAAAGGGCTGCTGAGCAGGTTCCACAACACCGAGCGTCCAACACTCCCAAGCCGTTCGGTCGCTCCTACGACTGCGACACTGCGAGGCGCGAACAGGGGATCCAATGGATGGCTTTCGGACCGGTAAACATCGGAAGATGGGTCGGCTTTGGAGGACGGCTTGGCGGGCTGGACAGCGATCGTCATGAAACTCCTCACTCGCTGGATGAAGTAACAGTTTAGTCCGTTCTACGAGATCCGCCGGACATTGATGTCACAAGTTAAGGGTCATCTCATTCACTTTTTCACTCCAGGTGATACTGTCCTTCGCCAAAAGCGCACAATGGTACAATCAACGTTTCCTTCACTGTTACTGCGGCAATCGCCCCCTGGATGGTATTCCGACCCTTGGCACAACGTCCGATCGAAGCACGCTCCATCACCTACGCCGATTCCGGTGTGGATATTGAACGCGCCAACCGCACCAAGCAGCGCATCAAGTACCTCGCACATAAGACTTTCAACCGTGGGGTGCTTAGCGAAATCGGTGGTTTCGGTGGCCTGTTTGCCATAGACAAGAAGCGTTATGTCGATCCTGTGCTTGTTTCCAGCGTGGACGGTGTTGGCACCAAGCTCAAAATTGCGTTTGAAATGAACCTCCACCACACCATCGGCGCCGACCTGGTCAATCACTGCGTTAACGACATCGCGGTGCAGGGTGCTGCGCCCATGTTTTTTATGGACTACTTCGCCACGGGCAAATTGCGTCCCGAGGTGGCGGAGAAAGTGGTCAGCGGCATCGCGGATGCCTGCAAACAGAACGGCTGCGCCCTTATTGGGGGCGAAACTGCTGAAATGCCCGGCTTCTATCAGGATGGTGAGTACGACTTGGCGGGGTTCATCGTCGGCGTGGTCGATCGCCCGAAAATCATCACGGGCATGGACGTCGAAGCCGGCGATGTGCTTCTCGGTCTGCCCTCCACCGGGCTGCATACGAATGGCTATTCACTGGCCCGCAAGTTGTTCTTCGAAGTTGCTCGCTATACGCCTGACTCCTACGTAAACGAAATCAAGGGCAAAGTGGGCACTGAGCTCATGCGTACTCACAAGAGCTACTGGCCTATTGTGCGCCGAATGATCGATGCCGAGGCGGTGAGTGCGATGGCGCACATCACCGGCGGAGGCATCACCGAAAACCTTCCCCGCGTGCTGCCAAAAGGCACCGGCGCTATCGTCGAAATTCATTCCTGGCCCGTGCCGCCGATCTTTCAGCACCTGCAGGCCGTGGGCAGCGTTCCCGCAGACGACATGATGCGCACCTTCAACATGGGCATCGGCATGGTGCTGGTGGTCCCCGCTAAGAAGTTCAAGAAGGCGCAGACCATACTCGATCGCTGCGGCGAAAAGGGATACACGATTGGCCGCATCGTGAAGGGCGACCGCCGCGTTACCTATCAGTAACTGTTCCGCCCTGACGTCTTGGTGCTTCTTCTTTCGTGACAATTGGAGCGCCACGAATACCCTTTCGCGCGGGCCCTGATCGCGTACTCTCTGCGCCAGAAGGAACAACAAATATGGGACCCGGGGTGACTCAGTTAATCGTCGCTCTGATTAGTGGCGGAATCGACGGCAATATCGCAGGAGCTTTGCTGAAGAAATTCAGTCTCGGACCGGTTGGAAACACAATCGGGGACTTGATCGGCGGTAGCGTTGGGCAACAGATCATGTCTGCCATGGGAATGTTGCCAGGTGGTGGCGGCGGCATGGTGGGTAACATTGGCGGCTCGGCCGTCGGAGGCGCGACCCTGATGGCGATTGTCGGCGCCATCAAGAACGCCGCGGCAAACAAGTCGTAAGCCCATTTCGTTCCTGCAAGCCCCCACAGGTCCGGCTCGCGCCGGGCTTTTTTTGATTGCCCGGCGGGCGTCAAAGTTTTGCGCCGCACCTTCGGCAATAGCGGTATGGTATTTCGCATGAGACATCTTGTCGTATGCCTTGCTCTTATTCTCACCGCTCCGCTGCTGTTCGCGGCAGACCCCTCCGGAATCTGGCTCTATGCCGACAAACTGTCCGACGGTCATACCGAGCGCATCGCCTTCGTCCTCAAACAGAGCGGCAACCAGCTTACGGGCAAAATGGAACGCACCTGGGGAGTTCTCGACATCGAGGACGGCTCGGTTGAGGGCAATCGCGTTACACTCCCAGCGCGCACGCACGATGGGTACGTCATCACATGTAGCGGTACGCTTGAGGGCGACAAGCTGTACCTTACCTTGAAGGAAGGCGGGCAGAAGCCTCTCGACATCGTCGCTGTGCGCGTGAAGTCCGATCCGTTCACAGTGGCCGATGTCATCCCGCCTCCCACGCTTCATGATGTTCCTTACAACGGGCTGGCAAAAACTCCCCCGATGGGCTGGAACAGCTGGAACCTCTTCGCCGGCCGCATCGACGACAAGACCGTTCGTGAGATGGCCGACGCCCTTGTCTCCACTGGCATGCGCGATGCCGGCTATGTCTACCTCAACGTCGATGACACCTGGCAGGGCGATCGCGACGCTAATGGCGTCATTCACAGCAACAACAAATTCCCCAACATGAAGGCGCTCGCCGACTATGTGCATTCCAAAGGACTGAAGTTCGGCATTTACTCCTCGCCCGGTCTATACACGTGCGGCGGATACGCGGGCAGCTACGGCCACGAAGCGCAGGATGCCAAGACCTATGCAGAGTGGGGCGTCGACTACCTCAAGTACGACTGGTGCAGCGCCGGCAATCTTTATCCTGATTCCGCCATGCGCGCTGTCTATCAGAAAATGGGCGACGCTTTGCTGGCCACCCATCGCCCCATCATTTACAGCCTCTGCCAGTATGGGCGCGAGAACGTGTGGGAGTGGGGACCCAAGGTCTCCGGCAATCTGTGGCGCACAACGGGCGACATCAATGACACCTACAAACGCATGATGGAAATCGTCGACACGCAGTCGACCATCGCGAAATACGCCGGCCCTGGTCACTGGAACGATCCCGATATGCTCGAGGTCGGCAACGGTGGCATGACTACCGATGAGTACCGCACTCACATGAGCCTGTGGGCCATCTTTGCTGCGCCCTTACTGGCGGGTAACGATGTACGCGGAATGACCGAAGATATCCGTTCCATCCTCCTTAACACGGAAGTGATCGCGGTCGATCAGGATGCCATGGGCGCACAGGGTCACCTTGCCCAGAAAGCAGGCGACGTTGAGTACTACGGACGCCCGCTTAACAACGCAGAGATGGCGCTGGTGGTGGTGAATCGTGCCGACGCTGCGGCATCCTTGAAACTTCCCTGGGCTGAGATGCACATCGCCGAAGGGACGAAGGTCCGTGACCTGTGGAAGCATGAGGATTTCACCGCCAGTGGCGATCAGACCTTCACTATTTCGCCGCATGGATCGCTGATGTTCAGGACGAAGGCACCGCGGTAATTGCTTTTTTTGAAATCGTTTAGTTAGAATCAGTTGTTTAGAAGGAAACTGATCGCAAACGATTGATTCTACAAATAGTTATACGTGTCAATTCCTATCCGTTGGACTTAGAGCACATTGGTTGCGGCGTTGAGCGGGGCGCTTCGGCCCAATGTCGGAATTTTCAATAAGCGTTGGATGACCCGGCCAGAGACGCCCTGACCCACAAACTTCTTGTCATGGTTGGAACCGCAGAAGCGCGAGACAAAACTGGAGGGGTAGAAACTAAAGTAACCGCGGTGAGCTGGCACGACGGAATAGCTTGCCAAAAAACTGGGAATGCCGGTCCCTCGACTGCAGTCGATTTGCTCCCTCCGCCCGGGATGACAAGAGTATAGGGATTTGAGTGGTACGCCTGAACAGCTTGCGGAAAAAGTCGAAAAAGCGGATCCCTCGCGGGCTGAAAGCCCGCTCGAGAGACCAAAAAACAAAGGGCTTATAGGCTGGCCTAAAGGCCAGCACTCCTCAAATCCGCCGTCTTCCGCAAACTGTAAAGTCTTGCCCTGACTCGAGGCCCTTCCAAAGCGAGGTTTCTGCAGCCTGCGAACTCGCACCCTAACAAGATCCATCGATGAAATACGCGCTCCGCTTCTGCTTGCGGCAATCATCCTCTTCTTGGTGTGTAGCCGGAACCGATTTGTGGCGGCCCCTACTCCATTACCGGGCTGTACAGAAAGTCCTTGCCCCAGTTCGTGGGATAGCCGGCCTCGCGTAATGCTGTTGCCAACTGCGCCCAATGACGGACACCGTGCATCATGGCATGAAGCACGATCTTGCGCTTACTGGCGCGGATCGTCCCTGCGGTGCGGGTGGGGAATTCGATGATGATCGCAAGGTCTTCGTCGGTCACATTCCCGAGGTATTCGCGATACATCGCGCGGGCTTGCTCGCCGATTCCAAACAACCCTTCCACAGTTCCGGTTGGCAGCGTCTCGTATGCGGTAATCGGCAGGCCTTTCAGCCGCTCTGCGTAGCGCAATTCGACGGCAAAGATGTGCAGGAGAAATTCGCGCACGTTCTTGGCCAGCGGGATGCCGAGCGGAACGTCGAGCACGGAGGCAGGTTGAGCGTCGAACCATTCCCGCCATTTCTTAGTTTCGGCTTCGTTCGCCGCCAGAAGTTCGGCAAACGAAATCTGGGCTAAGGCACGCGCTCACGACTTGTGGCTCTCCTTCAACTTTTTCGACTTGGCCTCGACGCCCTTGGCCAGTTTCCCTTTGTGGGCGTCGAGCTTCTTCGCCACTTCGGCGTCGTGCAGCCCGATCATCTGCGCCGCCAGAATGCCGGCATTGGTCGCGCCGGGCTTGCCGATGGCAACGGTCGCGACCGGGATGCCAGCCGGCATCTGCACCATCGCCAGCAGTGAGTCGAGTCCCAGCAGCGCGGTCGACGGAATCGGCACGCGCGATCACCGGCAGCGTGGTCTCGGCGGCGATGACGCCGGCAAGATGGGCCGCCCCGCCCGCGCCGGCAATGACGACCTTCACGCCGCGAGCCTTTAGTCCGCGCGAGTACTCGCTGGTGCGAGCCGGCGAGCGGTGCGCCGAGGTGATGTCGATTTCGTAAGGAATGCCGAACTCGGCCAGCGCCTTCGCGGCCTCGTTCATGATGTCGAGGTCGGAGTCGCTGCCCATGACGATGGAGACGAGAGGGTGGTTAGCCATAAGAAAATTTTGGTCGTCCTTAGGAAGTGTCGCCTTTTCGGGCTCAGGTTTCTATTGAAACACGGACCGCGGACCCACGCCCACGGCTAACATAAATGTCGCCGCTGCGTGGCTCGTCGAAATAGGTCCTAATTCTTGTCCCGCAAATGCTTCAATCCTCGCGCGGCGATGTCTTTGCGATAGTGCATGCCGTCGAAGCGAATCTTCATCACCGCGTCGTAGGCGCGCTCGACCGCGTCGGGCAGATCGACTGCCGCGCGCGGTCACGCCCAGCACACGTCCGCCTGAGGTGTAGTACGCGCCGTCGCGACGATTGGTTCCGGCGTGAAACACCTTCACGCCGTACATGCGGTCGGCCTCGTCGATGCCGGTGATCAGCTTGCCCGCCTCGAACGCGCCGGGATATCCGCCTGACGCCATCACCACGCAGACTGCCGGATCGGGCGACCAGCGAAAGTCGCCATCGCTGACGCGGCCTTCGATCGATGCCTCGATCGCGTCGAGCAGATCGCTCTCCATGCGCATCATGATGGGCTGCGTCTCGGGATCGCCGAAGCGGCAGTTGAACTCCAGCACCATGGGCCCGCGCGCCGTCATCATGATGCCGCAATAGAGAATGCCCTTGTACTCCGCGCCTTCGGCCTTCATGCCGGCGATCACCGGGTCGCGCGACGTGGGTCACCAGCCAGTCGCGCATCTGCGGAGTCGAGAATCTGGTCGGTCGAGTACGCGCCCATGCCGCCGGTGTTCGGGCCCTGATCGTTGTCGAAGACGCGCTTGTGGTCCTGCGTGGCCACCAGCGGCACCACGCGCTCGCCGTCGCTCATCACCAGGAACGACAGCTCCTCGCCCTTGAAGACATTCTTCCAGCACCACCCGCGATCCGGCCTCGCCCAGCATCTTGCCGCTGAGCATCTCCTCGGCAGCGCGCTGCGCTTCTTCTTTCGTCTGCGCGATGACGACGCCCTTGCCCGCAGCCAGCCCGTCGGCCTTCACCACGATCGGCGTGTGAAAGATGTGCCAGCGCCGCTTTCAGCTTCTTCCTTGCTGGTACAGATCGCGTAGTGCGCCGTGGGAATGCGGTGCCGCTGCATGAACTCCTTGGCGAAGCTCTTGCTCGACTCCAGCTGCGCTGCCGCTCGTGTCGGACCGAAGATCGGCCAGCCGCGACGCTGGAATTCGTCCACCACGCCGAGGGTCAGCGGCAACTCGGGGCCGACCACGGTGACGTCAGGACTCAGCCGGCTGGCCAGTTGCACCATGCGAATCGAGGCTCTTGAGGTCGGCGGCAACGCATTCGGCGTCGGCGGCGATTCCGCCGTTTCCGGGCGCGCAATACAGCTTCTTGATGCGGGGCGACTGCCGCAGCTTCCATACCATCGCGTGCTCGCGACCACCGCTACCGAGGACCAGGACTTTCATATCCAGACTCGACCTTCGTTGTATGGAGCAAAAACGAAGAATGATTTGAAAGGAAAGAGTAGGGTCGCCGTGTATGACCTGTCAAACCTCCAGCCGCACTTCGTACGGCTGGCTTAGCCTCTCGTCCTACACCCGGCCCAACGCAATTCCTGTTGCGCTTGCAGGTGCCTCCGCCGCAACCCACAACTTCTCCGATTTACACTGCAATCATGAAGAAGCTCCGAGTAGGTGTGCTGTTCGGTGGACGCAGCGGCGAGCACGAGGTCTCGCTGCTATCGGCGGCATCGGTCCTAAACGCGATCGACAAGAAGAAGTACGATGTGGTGCCCATCGGTATCACCAAGGAAGGTCAGTGGGTCACCGCCGTCCATGCCGAGCGCCTGCTGAAAGGCAAGGCCGCACCCGAGGCGCGCCACCTACGGGCGGGCGATCCACAAACGACGGGTCCGGCGGCGGTCCTGGCCAAAGGCGAAAGTGTTGTTGTGCCGCCGATGCCCAGCCACGATCATTCGGCGCTGGTTCCGTTCGAAGGCGCTTCGCCCCAGGCGAGCGCTTCGACGACTGCGATCGATGTGGATGTAATCTTCCCCGCGCTGCACGGTACCTTCGGTGAAGATGGAACGATCCAGGGCCTGTTTGAACTGGCCGACATCCCTTATGTCGGCGCCGGCGTGTTGGGCTCAGCCGCAGGGATGGATAAGGACGTGATGAAACGCCTTTTCCGCGAAGCAGGACTGCCGATTGTGAAGCACGTTACGATCCTGCGGAGTGCCTGGCGGGAACAACCAAAGAAAGCACGGAAACTGATTGAAACTTCTCTCAAGTACCCCCTATTCGTGAAGCCCGCGAACCTGGGGTCGTCGGTCGGAATCAGCAAAGTACACGACGGCACGCAGTTGGCTGCCGCGATGGACGAAGCCGCACACTTCGACCGCAAGCTGGTCGTCGAACAGGGTGTTGGCGGCAAAACTGGAAAGGCACGCGAAATTGAGTGTTCAGTTCTGGGCAACGACAACCCCAGCGTGTCAATTCCGGGGGAAATCGTCCCTATCAAGGAGTTCTATGATTACGACGCCAAGTACCTGGTCGAAGGCTCGCGCCCGATCATTCCGGCGGAACTGCCGAAGAAGAAGCTCAAAGAGATCCAGCAACTCGCAGTGCAGGCCTTCCAGGCGGTAGATTGCGCCGGTTTGGCGCGGGTCGATTTCCTTCTGGATCCGAAGTCTGGCAAGATTTATGTTAACGAAATCAATACTATGCCGGGATTTACCTCCATCAGCATGTATCCCAAACTCTGGGCAGCCAGCGGCCTGCCTTACCCCGAGCTGATCGATCGGCTTATTCAGTTCGGCCTGGAGCGGCACGCGGAGAAAAAGCAGAACCAGTACAGCCGGTAGTCCGCTAACGCTTCTGCCGACTCTTCGTCTACGCAATTGCAGGGAGCGATGCTTAAGGGGCATGTGATTGTTCCCCTCCGCTGGGATGCCATGCCCCCGGCACCGCAAACTGTTCTCTCCTTTATCGCACGGAACCACCACAGGCTCGTCTACGTATATTCCCGTGGAGGAGCCTGTGCGTAAAATCATTCTGGTTCTGGCCTTCTGTCTGCCTCTTCTGTCCCTCACCGCGTTCGCCGACGACTGGTCGAAGAACTATACCGTCGGGGCCAATCCTTCGCTCCGTGTCGATACCAACGATTGCGGCATCGAGATCACCCGTGGCAACAGCGGCACCATCGCAGCCCGGATCATCAGCGACAACTACAAGGTTGGAGAAGGCGGACTGCATGTCAGCGAACGCCAGGATGGGGACAAGGTTGAGTTGACCGTGCGCATCCCCAATCAATCTGGATTTCACGTCAGCTGGCATGATCGCCGCGTCCGGATTGAAATCCAGGTGCCCGCGGAAACCGCTCTCGACCTGCACTCCGGAGACGGCCACATCAATGTCGATGGCACTACCGCTGGTGCTCGCATCGATACCGCCGATGGCGCCGTGGAAGTGCGTAATTTCAGCGGCAGCATTCGTGCACGCACCGGCGACGGACACATCACGGTGGATGGCGTGGTCGGCGAGGTGTATCTGCACAGTGGAGACGGCCACATCGATTTCACCGCCCGGCCTGGATCGAAGATGGACCGGGGCTGGCTCATTCACACCAGCGATGGACGGGTGGAGGTAAAGTTGCCGGCTGACTTTTCCGCCGAACTGTATGCACATACCGGAGACGGCCACATCACCCTCGACATTCCGGTGACGGTTAATGGTTCGGTCGAACGCTCGCGGGTTCGCGGCAAGATGAACGGCGGCGGGGAACTGCTGGAAATTTCGACCGGCGACGGCAGCATCCACGTGGATAAGCTGTAGCGACTCTTCAGCCTAAAGCGCAAAAGATTTGCCATCCAAGGGCCGGCATGTCAATCTAACTAACTAGTTAGTTAATTATGTCTGCCAATCCTGTTCCTGTCCTCCCGAAGGGCAGGCGACGCCAGCCCGACGCCAGCCGTGAAGCCATCCTGAAGTCGGCCTCGATTGAGTTCGCGAATGAAGGCCTTTCGGGGGCACGGATGGATGCGATCGCCCGAAGCGCGGGGGTAAACAAGGCGCTTCTCTATTACTACTTCCACGACAAAGACGCACTCTACCGGGCCGTGCTGGACCAGTTCTTTCAGCCACTATTCCAGCAGCTCATCGCGGTGCTTGACAGCTCTGCCTCGGCGGGCCAGCGCATCCTCGACTACGCCCGGGCGCATTTCGACAGCATTGCCGAGACACCGCATTACGCACGCCTGTTTCAGGGCGAGATGATGAGTGCGGGACGGGGCATGTCTCCTCACTTGTCGGAAATCGTTGACCGATATACCCGTCCCCTGTCGGAGCAGCTGATGGTGACGCTCTCCGACGGCGTTGCCAATGGGGAATTCCGCAAGATCGATGTCTTTCAGTTCATACCCTCGATGGTGGCGACTATTGTGTTTTATTTCGTAACCGCGCCGGTGTTGCGGCAATTGCGTGGGTTCGAACCGTTTTCTCCTGAGGCCATCCAGGCCCGTCGCGCCGCAGTGCTCGACCAGATTGCGGCTGCGCTGTTTGCCGATCGCGACGCGGGGTTATGCATGGCAGCTGCAATCGCCGCTGAAGGCGAGCTGTCGGGCGATCGAGAGCTTGTCGCCGCCAAGCCGCACCAGCGCGTTGCCGCCCGGAGGCGCAAATGAAAGCACCTAAATTTCTAATCTTCATCCTCTTGCTTGTCGCGGCCGCCACGGCGTATTACTTCTTCTCTACCGAACGCAACAATGACACGGTGCTCATCGGCATCGTGGACGCCAACCAGGTGATCGTCAGCTCGAAAATCATGGGCCGCATCGAGAAGCTGCACGTCGATGAGGGCTCCAAGGTGAAGGCGGGCGACCTGATCGCGGAGATCGACTCGGCCGAACTCGAGGCCCAGAAGACTGGAGCGCAAGCCACCATCGATGCTTACAACTCGCAGGTCGCCTCGCTACGGGCGACCGAGGCGCAAACCCTGGGCGAGACCAATAGTGGCGTAGCGAATGCCGAGGCGCGATTGTCCGCGGCACAGGCTACGTTGGCCCAGTCGCAGGCAGACCTGGTGCGAGTGAAGAGCGATTCGGACCGCATGATGAAGCTGGCCGACCAGGGGGTGGCTTCCGAACAGGACCGTGTCCGCGCCTGGGCACAGTTGAAAGCGCAGCAGGCGGTGGTCGATAGTGCCCAGAAGAATGTAGACGCCGCGCAAGCCGACTTGAAGACGGCCAATGCACGACTTCACCAGCAGGGCGCGGCTTCCAGCAACGTTGCCGCTAACCAAGCGCAGGTAGCCAATGCTCGTTCCCAACTGGCCGAAGCTGAAACTCGCCTGGGATACGCGAAGATTTACGCACCGGTTAGCGGAACGGTTTCGGTCCGGGCAACTCGGCAGGGGGAAGTGGTAAACCCGGGCACGCCGATTGTAACGATTATCGACTTCAACGACACCTGGGTAAGGGCCGCCGCGCCCGAGACCGACTCGCGCTTCATCGCTGTGGGTGACAAATTGAAGGTGAGTCTGCCCGCGGGACAGCCAATCGACGGAACAGTGATTTTCAAAGCTGTCGAGAACGATTACGCCACGCAACGCGATGTGAGCCGGCGCAAGCGCGACATCAAGACCATCGGCCTGAAACTCAAAGTCGACAACCCGGATGGCGCGCTGGTTCCGGGTATGACCGCTGAAGTTCGACTGCCGCGCGACTTGAAGAAGGGCGCGCAATGAGCTGGTTTAGTCCTAAGCCAAAGGCCCCCGCGCCGTGCAATGCGGATGGCACGACTGACGCTATCGTCGTGGACCACATTACCAAGATGTACGGTGACTTCACCGCAGTGGACGACGTCTCGTTCGCGGTGAAGCAGGGCGAAATTTTCGGCCTGTTGGGCCCGAACGGCGCGGGCAAGTCCACGCTCATCCGCATGATGACGACGCTGATGCCTATCACCAAAGGCCGCGCCATCATCAACGGCTTCGATGTTGCGAAGGATCCCGACGACGCCCGGCAATGCATGGGGGTCATCCCTCAGGCCATGACCAGCGACATCGACCTCACGGTGGAAGAGAACCTGAGCATCTACGCGAAACTCTATGGCGTTCCGTCAGAGCAACGGGAGCGGAATATCACAGAGCTGCTGGAGACCGTCGATCTGACCAAATGGCGCGGGGCCCAGACGAAGACGCTCTCGGGAGGCATGCGACGGCGGTTGGAAATTGCCCGTGGGCTGGTACACAACCCGCGCATCTTTTTCCTCGATGAGCCCACCACGGGACTCGATCCGGTTTCGCGCGTGGCGGTGTGGGAAATGCTTACGAACATCAAGAGCAAGCATGCGCTGACAATCCTGATTACGACGCATTACATGGACGAGGCCGACCGCCTCTGCGACCGCATCGCCATCGTCGATCACGGCAAGCTGGTGGCACTCGATTCGCCCATCGCACTGAAAGCGACGGTGCCCGGATCGAATGTGATCGAGACGCAATTCTCCCACGTTCCCGCTGATTGGGCGAAGCAGTTGCAGAAGCTCGAGGACGTGACCTCCGTGCAGTCGTTGGGTGGCGACAGCTACCGCATCCTCACCAGTAACGGCTCAAAGACGACGACCGAACTTGTGGAGTTGGCGGTACGTTCCAACGTTGAACTGAAGGCACTCTCGGTGCAGAACACCACGCTGGACGACGTCTTCGTCCACTACACGGGAAGGCAATTGCGCGACGAGCAGGTGAAGGCATACCAGTTCGTCATGCCGCCTAGTCCAAGGATGGGCACGTGAACCGCGCCTGGGCAATAGTCGAACGCGAGCTGCGCAAGTTCTTTCGTTCACCGACACTGATGCTGGTGTCCATGGTGTTTCCTCTGGTGCAGCTGATCGTCCTGGGCAACGCCTTCGGCGGAAAGATCAAAGATGCCCGTTTGGGCGTGGTCGATCTCGATGGCGGCACGCAGGCGGTGAAGATTCACGAAGCGCTGGCGGCAGTGGAGTCGAATGCACGTACTTTCACGCCTGTTCCATACAGCAACGACAAGCAGGCGATGGAGGACGTGCGGACCGGCCGACTCGACGGGGCGATCATCATTCCGCCGGAGTATTCGCGGCGCGTGTATGAAGAAAATCATCCGCGTATCGCTCTGGTTGTCGATAACACCGACAACTTCATGAGTTCGACGCTGGAGTCGTTGCTGAACGATCTCACCAATGCCTTGAATACGCCCGACGTCGAGCCGCGTATCATACAGAAGATCGTGCTCGACATCGTGGAGCTGTATCCCTATATCGAGTACATGAAGTACCTGCTGCCCGGTTCCATCGTGCTGGCGATGTTTGTTTCGGTGATGATCGGCGGCGGCATGCTCTACATCGACGACAAGGCGCGCGGCGTGCACGAAGGTTACCTGGTCACGCCGATTACCAAGTTTGAATTAGTCGCCGGCTTGAACATCGCCGGCACCGTGAAGGCGCTTCTGTCGGGAATCGTCATCACCGTGCTGGGGTCGCTGCTCGCCGGCCTGGGAACGCCATTTCTGCCGCAAAACATTCTTTATGTACTGCTGCTGATCGTGGTCACCTCGCTGGCCTTCAACACCATGATGTTCCTGATGATGGTTCGCGTGGAGGACCCGCTGGTCCCGCGCGCCACGTTTGGAATTCTGAATACGCTGCTGTTTTTCCCCAGCGGCTCCATCTATCCCATCAAGGCGTTCCCCAAATGGCTGCAGGCCATCGCCTACGCCGATCCGTTTACGTATGCCGTACACGGATTCAAGGCGATCTTGCTGAAGGATGCGGGCTTCGTTGCTATCCGGGCTGACCTGGCGTATCTGCTGATTGCGGCGGTGGCGATGCTCACCATCGCGACGGCGCTGTTTAAGCGGACGCTGTGAAAACAATAAGCAATCAGTCGAACCCCGCCCAAGCCCCAGAGTGCAGTCCCGAGGACCAATTTCTTTCGTGCTTGCGTCTTCAGAGTGTCTTGCTCATGACCCGACTGAGAATCGAACCGTTCCGGGCGCTTATTGCTTATTGCTGCCTGCTTGTACACTATTCTCGTTATGACCCTGTTCGAATCCAAGCCGTTTGATCCGGTGCAAGCGCGCAAGAAGCGTATTCGCATCGTCTCGATCCTGGCTATCGTTGCCGTATTGGCGATCCTTGCTTGGAATTTCCGTCACTATCCCGAAGAACGCCAGGTCGACAAATTTTTTGCTGCTCTGCAACAGCAGAAATACGAAGACGCGTATGGCATCTGGAACCATGACCCCGAATGGAAGCAGCATACGCAGAAGTACTCGAACTACAGCTTCCAGGACTTCATGAAGGACTGGGGACCCGGCGGTGAATGGGGGATCATCAAGAGCTATCACGTGGACGGCTCGGCCGTACCTACAGGCGGCAACGGGAACGAAATTCGATGTCGACCAGCAGCGGGATCGTCGTGGTTGTAACCGTCAACGAACGGGTCGCCCAGAAAGCCCACATCTGGGTGGAGAAGTCAGATAAGACGCTGGGGTTCTCGCCGTACTAGACGGCCCAGCTTCGGCGGATTATTCCGGGTGAGCCGACGCGGCGCTGAAGTGATTCACCGTCTTTTGCAGTGACTCTTCGTCCTGCACGTTCACGCAGGAGCGTGAGCGGTCGATCTGCTTCATCAGGCCGCAGAGCACTTTCCCCGGGCCCACTTCCACGAAGTTCTCCACACCCAAGCGCGATCAGCGCCCGCATCGACTTGACCCACTGCACCGCTCCCGTGACCTGGCGGATGAGCGCATCGCGGCTCTGATCGCCGGTCGTCACCAGCGCTGCATCGACGTTGCACATCACCGGTACCTCCGGATCATGGAAAGTGAGTGCTTGCAGGTCCGCAGCAAGCCTGTCCTGCGCAGGCTGCATCAGCGCGCAATGGAACGGTGCGCTCACCGGCAGCATCAATGCGCGTCTTGGCGCCGCGATCCTTCGCCAGACTCCGCTGCGCGTTCTACCGCGCGCCTTGTTGCCCGAAATCACCGTCTGGTCGGGTGAATTGAGATTCGCTGCCTGGCACACTTCACCCTGCGCAGCTTCGGTGCAGATCTGTTCAACCTGCTTCCGCCGGCAGCGCAAGAATTGCCGCCATTGCGCCGACGCCCACCGGCACTGCCTCCTGCATGTATTTGCCGCGATTGCGCACCGTCCTGACCGCATCGGCAAACGATAGCGTTCCAGCCGCGACGTGGGCCGAGTACTCGCCCAGGCTATGTCCTACGACGTAGGATGGAGTAATTCCCTGCGACTGCAACACACGCCAGGCAGCGACCGAAACCGTCAGGATGGCGGGCTGCGTGATTTCCGTCAGCTTGAGTTGGTCTTCCGGACCTTCGAAGCAGAGCTGTGAGAGCTTGTAGCCCAGCGCAGCGTCGGCCTCGTCGAACGTTTCCTGCGCTACCGGATACATGGCCGCCAGTTCGCGGCCCATGCCGACTTTCTGTGAGCCCTGCCCGGGAAACACGAACAGCAATAGGAGTTGTTGTGCGAACTCATCGATTCAACCTGTGAACTGCAATGAAGATCAGACTGCCGAATGCCGTACGCACGCCGCTAATCCAGGCCGCGGCCCATGGCCCGCGACGTGTGAGACCAGCGGCGGACTTGCCGTTGTGGATCTCGAGATGGCGGTTGGCGTCGGCGATCTCGCTTTCGATCACGCCGTTCATCTCGCTGGTGGCGAACTCGCTGGCCACGCGGATGGCATTCTTGATGGCGTTGGCGTTCGATGAGCCGTGGCTGATGATGCACACGCCCTTGACGCCCAGCAGCGGCGCGCCGCCGTATTCTGAATAGTCGAGCCGCTTCTTGAAATCGACAAAGGCCTGCTTCGACAAGCATGTAACCTACCTGGCGAGTAATGGTCGCCTGCAGCGATTGCCGCAACAGAAATCGCACGGTTTCAGCCATGCCCTCGGAGATCTTCAGCGCGACATTGCCGACGAATCCGTCGCAAACCAGCACGTCGGCCTTGCCGTTGAACAGGTCGCGGCCTTCCACGTTGCCGACGAAATTCAGCGGCAGTTCCTTGATGAGCTTGAAGGCTTCTTTAGTCAGCTCATTGCCCTTGCCTTCTTCCTCGCCGATGGAGAGCAGCTCCCACGCGCGGGATGATCGGAGGTGGGAAAGCGATCGGCAAAAATCGTACGGAAATAGACGTCGCCCATGATGGCGAACTGTTGCAGATTTTCGCGGCTTGGAATCGACGTTCGCGCCGACATCGATCAGGATGGTCGCCGTGCCCTGCGCTGTCGGGAAACACAGCGGCCAGCGCGGGACGGTCCACGCCGGGCAGCGCGCCCAGCACCATCTTGGCCGTGGCCATGCACGCGCCGGTGTTGCCGGCACTGACGAAACCGGCGGCGCGGCCTTCGCGCACCAGGCGCAGCCCGACGCGCATGCGAGGAGTCGCGCTTGGAGCGCACTGCCTGCGCGGCCTTTTCGTGCATGCCGATGACTTCGCTGGCGTGAACAATTTCGATCGGCAGTCGCTGCCACAGCGGGTGAAGCCTCAGCTCCTTGCGGATGACATGCTTCCTGGCCCACCAGCAACACCTCGCACGTCGTAATGACGGGCGGCGAGAATCGCACCATCGACTTCGGGTTTGGGCGCGCGGTCGGCGCCCATCGCGTCAAGGGCAATCGTGGTTGGCATGCTTAGCGTGTCGTGTCCGTGAATTGCTGCGCCGGTCCTGATGGACCGTTGGTTAGCTGGCAGCTTCCTTCTGCTCGATGACTTCGCGGCCCTTATAGTAGCCGCACTTGGGGCAGGCGCGATGCGGCAGCTTGCGCTCGTGACAATTGGGGCAATCGGACAGGGATTGCGCGGTCAGGTGATCGTGGGAGCGGCGCTTCGACGTTCTGGCCTGCGAATGCCGCCGTTTTGGATTAGGCATGAAAAACCTCGCATCAGGATCGCACGCATGAAACGGCGATCGGAACTCTAGCTTTGCAGCTTGTTTTTTAACTCGCTCAGCGCCGCCCAGCGCGGATCGCCGGGCTGCTGGCAATTGCATGTCTCGAGTGTTCAGGTTGGTCCCGCACTGCGGACACAATCCCTTGCACTCCTCGCGACAAACCAGTTTCACGGGCGACGCCAGCAGCACCTGCTCGCGCAAAACGTCTTCCAGCAGAAGACCTTCGCCCTCATAATAGCCGATCTCGGTGTCGGCTTCGGTAATGGCAACTTCGTCTGCGCGGCGATCTACACCCAGCGGCCGGTACAGCAAATCGAACGCCCGGTTTACGCGTGTACTTCACCGGCTCCAGGCAGCGGGCACAAGCGACTTCCATGGTCGCATCGAGTTTGCCGACCACGCGGATGTCGTCGACGTTTTCCTTGTGACCGCGATGCTCGACAATCACCTCCGCCCGGCCTTCGGCGTGCAGCGGACCTATCTGCGTGAAGTCCGGCCGAAATCGATCGCCCCGGGCTGAAAATCCTGGTTGAACTCCAGCTTGCGGAGCTGCAAATCCGCGACCCGAATCAGCATAGCGGCACCTGCCTAACTCCTTAGCGCGCAACTACTTCCCAAACAGCCCACATGGTCCGGCGGGAACCGGGTCTGGCAGGCCAAGCTCCTCACGGATCACTCTGGCAGGTACAGACAGGCGGGAGTCGCACTAAGGCAAAATATAAGGATAAAGTGCTGGAAACGCAGTGTCAAGGTGAACACGCCGGGCCCGCACCCGCTGAACTTCGAACCAGCTTTCTGCGTATCGACGTGTATGCCAAGAGCAGCGTACTGGCTCATCCTGATTGGCGCGTGCGTTTTCATTCTGATGCTCGCGGTCTCAGCTTACCGGGAACCCGATATCCGCTGGCTTCATGTCTTCCAGGCCCTGATGTACGTCGCTACCATCGTGTTGGCGCGTCGAATGAACCGTTGGGGATATTTCATCGGAATCTCCGCTGCTGGTCTCTGGATCTACGCCAACATCTTTGCGACCACGTTCTTCTTCAATGGTCTACAGCAACTCTCGCAGTGGGTACACACCGGTCATCTTTCCCGGCCGGACCTGCTGATCGCGGTCCCGGCCTGGTTCTCGAATCTAATCGTTGTCGTGGGATGCTTCTGGGGTTACTTGCTTCTTCCAAAGCGACCTATCTCGGACGCCACCAGGTTTGCCGTTACCTTCGCGCTCACAACCGGGTTCTTCGCTCTAGACATGTACCTCTTTCAGCCTCGTTATCTCGGCCTGTTCCCGCGGATGTTGCACCCGCATCTTCCGTAAACGCCGTAATGCTACATTTCAGTTCGGTCCCAAATTCATGGGAGGCATTGGCATCGCCATTCCCGCCGGCGGCTTCAACAGGCCGAGGTTGGTCAGATAGGCGACCGTGCGCTGGGCCGCCGCGTCGAACACCAGCTGACAGTTGGCAAACTGAGTGTTCTCCCACATCACGTCGCCTCCGCCGTAGACGATCTTGCAATCCGTGAAGATGCAATTCAGGAAGCGCTTACCATCCATGTAAACGGTGATGCCCTGCGGGTTCCAGTTCTCGATAACTTGCACTAGTGCGCCTCCGGGACGGCTTCTCTCCAACGAATCAACCAGTACTCCGGCCCTCGGATGATTTTATAGGGCTTTCTGGGACCAGGGATCGCGCCGCAGAGACTTGGTTGCCTGCGGACTAAGACCCGCTACCTTCGCAAAACAAAACCGGCCGCGAGGGGCCGGTCTTAGTGCCCAATTAGCTTGCGATCACGGATGGAGCGTCTGCAGCTTCTGCGACGCCAGCTGCCCAATCGGGCTCGACGGATAGTCTTTCTGCATCTGCTCGTAGATCTTGCGAGCTTCCAGCGGCTGGTGATTGTTCTCGTACAGTCCAGCCAACTCAAACTGCGCCGTGGTCTTTCCGACTGAGGTGGTGGGCTTCTCGATCAGTGCCTTGTAGAGATCGATCGCTTGCTGCGTCTTGCCCGTATCCTGGTACAGAGAGGCAAGCGCCAGCTTCGCCATGCTGCCGACCTCTTTGTCAGTACTCCTGCCGGCGACCTCCTGCAGCTGCTTCTCTGCGCCGGCATTGTCACCCATGTCATGCAGCGTGATGCCGCCGAAGTAGCGGGCCAAACGGCCATTCCGTGTGAACGAATACTTGTCGGCTATTCGTGTGAAATCGGCATTCGCGGCCTTGGCACGTTCGGCGGCCGAAGCGTAGCTGAGCAGCTCCGGACTGGGTGGCTCCCCGGCTGGCCGAATCGGCGCCTGGTACTTGGTCAATGCCCCGGCAAGTTCCTGGCTGGCCTGCTGATTGCGATAGTTGACGAACGCCCATATCCCGAGTGCGGCGGCGGCGACGATCGCCAGCACCACCACTCCGGCCACGAGCTTCGATTGGTGTTCCACTGCCCATGAAATGGTGTCGGCGGTGGTCTCTGCGAACGCGTTCTCTTTCAGTTGATGTCTGGTATAACTGCGCACGATTGGTCCTTGTTTGGTCTGCCACTAGGCGGGAAACCTTAAGTGTAACAAGCCCAAGAATCGAGGGTCAAACGCCAAGGGAGGCCACCAAGAAATCCGGTCGCCGCCTGTGCCGGCGGCGTTATAATTAGGCGTTTCCGAGGCCGCGAATGCGCTGGAGTGGCCGGAAGCGTTTTCTCGGTACATCGCCAAGCGCGCCGCTCGGTGGAGTAGAACCATGAAGAAGTCCCTCGTTCACACCCCTCTTGCCGCAACGCTCCTTATCATGATCATGGCATTGATGTTGGCGCCTCAGTCCGCGCTTGCAGGCGGCCACGGGGGCGGCGGTTGGCACGGGGGCGGTGGCGGATGGGGCCACGGTGGTTACTATCCCGTACATGGCGGCTACGGCTGGGGCCGCGGCTATTGGGGCTATCCCCGCTATGGTTATGGTTACGGATGGGGATTCGGTGTTAGTTTTGGTTGGGGACCTGTCTGGGGCGGTTTCGGATATCCCTACGGCGGCTACGGGTGGGCTCCTTCCTATTATCCGTACTATTACCCATACTCGTATCCTTATCCTTACTATGTTCCAGCCACTCCGACGAGCTACGTGAACTCGTCGAGTTCGAACAACAACGGCTACGCCTATTCTTCTGGGCAGAGCAGCGACTACGTTCCTGGTGGCTCCTCATCGCAGCAGTACACCCCTCCTTCGTACCAATACAGCGCTCCAGCGCAGCAATACAGAGCTCCCGCTCAGCGCGTGGCCCCTGCCACCAACTCGGTGACCCTTCGTGACGCGTCGTACACTTCAGGCCCTTCGCGTTATCCAACTCCCACGGTGAACGGCGCGTCGAACAATTACCGATCCGGCAATACCGGTCGCCGGCTTCCGCCGCTCCGCCCGGGAGTGCAGAACGTTGTACGTGCCCTGCAGGCGATGCCGCCCTATGCGCGCGAACGCCAGATCGATTCCGGCCGTTACGGTAATCTCTCTCCCAATGAGATCGAAATCGTGAGATACGCGGCCGGCCTGTCTTCGACGTGGTGACTAACTCCGAATGGCGTGCTCGACTTGTGGGCGGCCGATGGTCGGTAGCGTTCTCCGTCCGCAAGCGGCCCTTCGGGTCGCAATTGGCTCCCATCCCACCTGTTTTCAGTAGCTTGTAAACAAATTGTCTCGAACTGCAACTCTAATTAATTCAGCAAGTTATCGCGCTTTGTCCTTGACATTTCCACAGCCGGAGTTAGGATTAATTATCACCTCCGATCCATTTCAGGATCGAATGGGTCCGGAGCCAAGGAATCGTCACCGCTCTTTGGCACTGGGCCCATTTTATTTGCCCTGACCTGCCCTAAGGCGCACCCACTTCCCTGTAGAATTGCTCTTCATTTCATGCGATCAAAAACCCTCTTTGTTTTGGGCCTCGCATTCTGCCTGACTTCGTGGGCTTCTCCTCCCCTGGCGCTCGTGGCCGGACTGTTGTTCGGTTCCATCGCCGCACATCCTTACCCAGGTGAGTCGCGGCAAATTTCCAAGTACTTATTGCAGGCCGCTGTCATCGGACTCGGCTTCGGAATGAATCTGAACCAGGTCATCAGGGTTGGTCGCAGCGGATTCCTCTACACGGCGGTGGGCATCGCCTTCGCATTGCTGGTGGGAACAGTTATCGCCAACGTGGTTGCTGTCGATCGCCGTGCTGCATTCCTCATCTCGACCGGCACTGCGATTTGCGGAGGAAGCGCCATCGCCGCGGTCGGCCCCGTCGTGAAAGCCACCGAGGATGAGATGTCGGTGTCGCTGGGCACGATATTCCTGCTGAATTCGGTGGCCTTGCTCACTTTTCCCGTAATCGGTGCGGCGCTAAAACTGACGCAATCGCAATTTGGATTGTGGGCTGCTCTTGCAATTCACGACACCAGTTCAGTTGTGGGTGCATGCTCAAAATACGGACCGCTGGCGCTCACGATCGGAACCACCGTGAAATTAGCAAGGGCCTTATGGATTGTGCCTATCACCATTGCCGCTGCCGTGGCTAAAGGCGGCAAGACACGGATTCAGTGGCCGTGGTTCATCCTGTTTTTCTGCCTGGCAGCGATGGCCAATACTTACCTGTATCCGGGCTCGGGCGTGTATCAGTTATTGAGCCGCATCGGAAAGCTTATGCTGGTGTTTACATTGTTTCTGATCGGCGCGACCTTGTCGCCAGAGGCACTTCGCAAGGTCGGGCCCCGGCCTCTAATCCAAGGCGTGCTGCTGTGGATCATCGTGGCAGCAGCGAGCCTGATGGCGATTCGCGCTGGATGGATCAGCATTTAGTACCACCCGTCTTATCTGGGAAATGTTCCTCTTGAATCTGCGCAAGCTGTGTCTCCGTGTCATCACCGCCTTATTAGTCGCGATTCTTGCCGCCGTCACGACGGGGGCGCAAGCTCCGGCTCCTCAGCAATCGGATCAGTCAGCCCCTCGCCGGGCCGTACACTCCCATCGGCCAACGATACGGTCGGCGCCACCGGCCGGCGCCATCTGCACCAGTTGCGTGCGAGAAAATCTCGCCTATCTCGCCGGGCCTGAGCTGCACGGACGCGGCAGTGGTACCGAAGATGAACGCCGCGCCGCCCAGTTCATTGCCGCGAAGCTCAAGTCCTATGGCCTTATGCCCGCGGCTGGCCCCGGGCAATTCGTTCAGACGGGGGATATGCGAACCCGCTCGGTCATCGGCAATCCGACGCTCACGGTCGAACCTAAAAGCGCCGGCAACGGGAAGCCGCTGGTGCTGACACACGGCAAGCAGATTGCGATCGCCTCGCTGACCACGGTCCCTGTCTCCGGCACACTGCAAAGACTTGACCTCAGTGATGGAGGCGACGCGAAGACGGCCGTAGCGCCAGGCACGATGTTGTTGGTCAGGTTGGCTGCCGGCGCAAGTGTGGCCGATTCACGGGCACTCCTGGAGCCTTATCGAACCGGCAATGCAGCATTGATTGTCATCGCCGTCTCACTCGCGTGGCAGCACAGCTTCGAGTCATGGGCCAGGCAGCCGCCAGAGATGCGTCCTCAAGTCGGAAGTGATCCTGAAACTCGCGTGCCGCTGGTGCTTGCGAAGCAAAAATCCTTTGAGCAGCTGTGGGGTGAGGCTGACGGCGCCTCGGTCACCTTGAATGCGAAGGTTACTCCATGGAAGGTCACACACACCTGGAACGTCCTCGGCAAAATCGAAGGCGCGTCGGCGAGCGATGAGGTCGTCCTGTTGAGCGCACACTTCGACCACTTGGGTGTCGAAAACGGTACGACTTACTATGGCGCCGACGATGATGCCTCCGGCACCACCGCGGTAATGGAACTGGCACGCGTCCTCGCGAGTGGTCCCTTGCCAAAACGAACCGTTATCGTCGCCCTCTGGGGGAGCGAAGAAACCGGCTTGATCGGCGCGCACTACTTCCTGCAGAACCCCACTTTTCCCCTATCGAATATCGTGGCCAACCTCGAGTTCGAGATGATCGGACGCCCTGATCCCAAGCTCAAGCCCGACGAGCTCTGGCTCACCGGGTGGGACCGCACCAATCTCGGCCCCGAACTGGCCCAGCGCGGCGCGAACCTGGTCGCGGACCCGCACCCCGACCAGAAGTTCTTCACTCGATCGGACAATTACGCGCTCGCCCAACAAGGTATCGTTGCTCAGACGATCTCCAGCTTTGGATTGCATTCCGACTACCACCAGCCTACGGATACCGTGGACAAAATCGACTTCAAGCACATGGACGACGCAATCACCTCAATGATTGCCCCCTTAAATTGGTTGGTAAATACTGATTTCACGCCGGAGTGGGCAGAAGGGAAGAAGCCCTAGAAACATCGTTTGCGAATACTGCTTTGTGTTTCGACAAGATCGATGTTAGAGTTGTCGCCCGCCACTTAAGACCAATCGCTCGCCGCTCGTCTTCGCACACTTCTGACTGATCTTTCCACCCCGCCATTGCGTCCAGGTACCCGAGCGCACGATCTCTGATTCATGGTTTGGTTTGTCCAACATAAAGGGGGAGCAACACCATGTCATTCCTTCGCGAAGGTATCAGCATCGTCCTGCGCTGCCTTGGCAGTGACGTTGAAGAAATCCACCAATTCCTGCGGGCTTTTCCTGGCAACCCTGAACCAGACAAAATCAGGCTCACAGGCGCGCCAAGCGATCCCGACACAACCTGGATAGCCCACGAAACTGGGACGCCAGGCACCTTTGCCTTTGAATGCGAGAGCGTAGGTGAGGCGCGCTTTCTGGATGGAAGAACGCTGGGATGTAACGTTGGCCTGGCACCGGACTTTCATCCGCCGTTTATTGGAGCGGCATGGAGAGTGGTGGACATCCCTAATCCGGAAGGTGGAGCTCATGTCACCCTGCAATGCCAAGGCAATCTTGGCCAGATCCAACTAGCGCAGTGCCCGTTCGGATTTCTCAACGGGCGCACTGGCGTGAACGACGGGGGTGTCGACTTGGCGCCCAACACCGGGCCACCATTCTCGGGGACTCGGTGGGAACTCATCGTTGCGCCCGTGCCCCCGGACGGCGGCGGGGACACTGGCACTGGAGGCACCCCCACGGGACCACATGGTGAGCCGATATAAGGATTCACACAACCCCCTCGCGGAGCATATCAACCGCCGCGGGGGTGTACGATTTTGCGCTCGCTGACTAGGTGCTGGTTTCTAGCGTCTGCGACAGTTCTTCCCATTCCGCCATCCGCGTAGCCAGGTCGGCGCGGTGCTGGATGAGCAGATCCGACTGGCGCTGGGTCTCTTCTGCATTGACAAATGACTGCAATTCGAGTTCGCAGCAGGCAATCCCCTCTTCGAGCCCGGCAATTTCCGCCTCAAGTTGCTGGCAGCGGTCCTGAATCTGCTTCAGCTTGATGGGATTTATTCGCTTCCGCGCCTCTGCTTTCGGCGACTCGTAACCAGGCACATCTGCCAATGTGGGAAGGCTTGCACTTGTTTCCGACGGATCATCGCCTTCGGCGGTGCGCTGCTTGCGCCAGAGATAGTCCTCGTAATTTCCGGGAAAGACCTCGACCCTGCCTCCACCGATCTCGAAAATCCGTGTCGCCAGTTTGTCGATGAAATACCGGTCGTGGGATACGAAGACCACCGTACCGTTGTATTTCTCCGAGCGACTCGAGCAGCACGTCCTTTGCGCGCATGTCGAGATGGTTGGTCGGCTCGTCGAGCAGCAGAAAGTTCGAAGGGTGCAGAAGCATGCGCGCCAGTGCGTAGCGATTACGTTCGCCGCCTGACAGCACTCCGATGGGCTTGAACACATCGTCTTCGGAAAACAGGAAGCAACCCAACAGGCCACGCAACTCGGTCATGGTTTTTTGTGGAGCGACGTCGGACAGATCGTCAAGCATGCGGCGCGCAGGATCGAGTTCCTTGTACTGGTCCTGGGCAAAATAGTCGGGGTCAACATTGTGGCCCAGCTTCATCGAGCCTTCTGTCAGCGGCTCGATTCCCGTCAGCAACTTAATCAGCGTCGACTTGCCCGCGCCATTCACGCCCACCAAAGCGACGCGATCGCCACGCTGGATGGTGAAGTCCACATCGCGAAAGACTTCTTTCGGACCATACGACTTAGCTACGTCGGTGCATTCCACCACCGTCCTGCCGCTTGGATTCGGCTGGGGGAAGCTGAAGTGGATGGTCTTCTCTTCGGGCGGAATCTCGATGCGCTCGATCTTGTCGAGCTCCTTGATGCGGCTCTGCACCTGCTTGGCCTTGGTGGCCTGGTAGCGAAAGCGGTTGATAAAGGCCTCAAGCTGCTCGACTCGCTCCCTCTGGTTCTTATAAGCCGATACCAGCGATTCGCGGCGCTCCTCCTTCTGCGAAAGATATTTCTCGTAGTTCCCGCTGTAGAAATTAACCCTCTTGTTCCAGATCTCGATGATGCGATCGACCGTGACATCGAGAAAATACCGATCATGCGAAATCAGGACATAGGCGTTGGGATATTGCAGCAGGTATGCTTCCAGCCAGTTGCGCGTTTCAAGGTCGAGATGGTTGGTCGGCTCGTCGAGCAGTAAAAGGTTCGGCTTCGACAGCAGCAGCTTGGCGAGCGCAATGCGCATTTGCCAGCCACCAGAGAATTCCTCTGTGTAGCGCGTCCAGTCCTCTTTGCGAAAACCCAGTCCGTCGAGCACAGTCCCAACTTGAGCATCGAGTGCGTAGCCGTCGTGCACCCGGAAGTGACTGGAGATGTCGTGGTAGCGATCGGCAACCTGTTCGTATTCGCTCGAAGCCGGATCGAGTTCGCCCATCTTGTGGGCGAGCTCTTCCATCTCCTTCTCCATTGCCTGCAAGTCGCTGAATACCGACATGCACTCGTCGAACACGGTTCGGCCTTCGAGGCGAAGACCGTCTTGCGGCAGATAACCAAAGCTGGTGTTCTTGGCGGAGGTGATGGCGCCATAGTCGAGCGATTCGATGCCGCCGAGGATCTTTAAGCAGAGTGGATTTTCCGGTGCCGTTCGCGCCGACCAGTCCTACGTGGTCGTTGGGCGTAATGAGCCAGTCAAGGTTTTCGAACAGCAGTTTGGGGCCGAATCGTTTTCCGGCGGAGGAAAGCTGAATCATGCAGACGCTTTAATTGGACTTCTTTTGGCCCCGGATAATGCGCTCGTCGATGGGCTTACGTCCAGCAAAGCCTTCCGTGGTGTTGTGCCAGTGTGTAATGCCCTGCTCGCCCATCTTCCAGCACAGCAGGATGACCTCGTCGCCCACGACACAAGGGAAATCGAGCAGGCCGATATCGAGGTCTTTCACCTGTACGCCCGCGGCGTCGATTTCCGCGACCGCGTCCTTGGCGCGCTGGATGGCCTTCTCGCGCTCATCGTTGCGCCGCTTGACCCCGGGGATGTTGACGAAGGTGCCGCCATTCAAAAAAATCCGGCTCTTCAGTGCATCCAGTTCGGCGTCGACTTCTTCAATGAGCGCCTTCGCCTGCATGGCAGAACGCAACAATGATTCCAGAACCGGCAACAGGTTCTCAGCTTCTAGCAACGTAAAGGTGCGTGACATATCAGTGGCATCCTGACCGATTTCTTCCTGGTTGGACGGCCTCATGGCGCTTCACCATGCGACGGCGGTAATCCCGCAAATCGGACCAATAGCGCGGAACGCGCCTTAAAAATTTTTCCCGGGGACGCCTGCGTTGACGAGTACGAATTATCACTGGACTTCTAACATTCTATCAAGCGCGACTCGCGCCCAGGATTTCACGTCGTCTTTCACCTTAATCGGGTTGACCACTCTTCCCTCAACCAGGTTCTCAAGCGCCCAGCACAAATGCTGTGGCGAGATGCGGTACATGGTAGTACATAAGACAACCCGAATCGTCGAGTGTAACGACGTGCTTATCCGGATACTCCTTGGCCAACCGGTTAATCAGGTGTATCTCGGTACCGATAGCAAATGCGCTTCCTGACGGCGCTTCCTTGACGCGGCGAATCAGGTAGTCGGTTGACCCGATCCCGTCCGCCTTCTGGCAAACTTCCCAGCGACACTCGGGGTGCACGATCACTTGCATATCGGGATACGTGGCCCGTACTCTGTCCACGTGCTCGGGAAGAAAGCGTTGATGCACCGAGCAGTGCCCCTTCCACAAGATGACCTTCGCCTTGCGTAACCGATCGGCGCTCAGTCCGCCCTGCAACTGGTACGGGTCCCAAACCACCATTTGATCAAGCGGAATTCCTCGCGCAAACCCCGTGTTACGGCCAAGGTGCTGGTCAGGCAGGAAGAAAATCTTCTCATTGCGACGAAATGCCCAGTCGAACGCGCCGGTGGCATTGGAAGAGGTACACACCATGCCACCTCGCTCACCGCAGAAAGCCTTGATGGCAGCGGTGGAATTCATGTAGGTCAGAGGCGTTATCCCGCGTCCTGCATCGTCGGTCAACCCCAGATTTACGAACTGGTCCCACGCGTCTTCGACCTGCGAGATCTCGGCCATATCGGCCATCGAGCATCCGGCATTCAGGTCGGGCAGAACCACAGACTGTTCCACGCTCGCCAGGATGTCGGCGCTCTCTGCCATGAAATGCACGCCGCAAAACACGATGTAACGTCCACCGGCTTGCGCAGCCATCTGGGACAGTCGGTACGAATCGCCGCGATAATCGGCGAAACGAATGACCTCGTCGCGCTGATAGTGATGCCCCAGGATGACGCAGTCGCTTCCAAGAGCGTCCTTGGCTCCCCGAATGCGTCCATCCATGGAATGGTCTGGAAGTACCAAATAGTTTTCGAGCGAGCAGGATGTTGCTTCCGCAATCGGTGCTGTTGCCACGTTTATGTCTCTGCCTTCAGTCCCGGCGGTCAGCTTCTATGTCAATTGAAGCCATACCCCGGAACGGGGATGTTGAAAGCTGGCCTGCTGCTCCAGTAGATCCACTGTCCGCCACGGCGGACCCGACCTACGGGGATGTTGAAGCTGCAGTTGACGCTTCTTTGTACAGTTCAATAGATGCATCCGCTACTGCGTTTGTTACAAAATCGCAAATCGCGTCACCCAGACGCGGCTAACTCTAGCTTCTGACGCTGTAACTGGGCACCTAGTTCCATTTTCATGCTCTAGCAGCCTTTCTGCAAGTGACTGTGACTGCGCACGCTCCGCCCGTTCCGACAGAGTTAAAAGTATATACGTGGTATCTACTTATGTTAAGCTCTGGAAGGCGGAGGAACCATGAAGTCGCAGCTCGTGAAATGGGGGAACAGCACTGCTATACGCATTCCGAAAGAAGTGTTGCGCAAAGCTGGGATGCATGAAGGCGACACCGTTGAGTTTGGGGCCAAGAAAGGAGCGGTCCTCGCCAAACTCGTGAAGAACCGGTTTAAGCTCTCTGAGTTGGTTGCGGAAATATCGCCCGACAGCGTCCATGACGAAACTGAGTGGGGCGAAGCTCGAGGACGCGAAATCTGGTGACCCGCCCTTACGTGCCCAGTTCCGGTGACTTGGTGTGGATTTCATTCGATCCGCAATCGGGGCACGAACAAGCCGGACGACGACCTGGATTGGTGTTGAGCCCAGCCGAATACAACCAGGCATCTGGACTTGCCTTGGCGTGCCCAATCGCCAGCCGGGTAAAGGGATACCCTTTCGAGGTTGCGGTATCGAGCAATCGCATCCAGGGCGTCGTACTTGCCGACCAACTTCGTAGCCTTGATTGGCGGGCCCGGCCGTTTGCCTTTGTCGAGCAAGCTGGTAAAGAAACGGTGGAAGAGGTGAAGGCGTTGCTAAGTACCCTTTTGCAAATCGGCTAGCCGCCGATATGAACCATCGTTCGCGAAGCCGGTACAAATCCGGGCTCCCCGATATGGTGGCGCGCTTCCTTCTGATCCACTGCCCATTGGATAAATCGGGCCATCTCTTCATCACTGGCGCCACTCGCCATACGGCTGGCCAGATCGTACTCCCGGACGGAAAACAGGCAGGTGCGGATCTTCCCGTCCGAGGTCACTCGTATCCGGCTGCACTGTCCGCAGAACGGATGTGACACCGGAGCGATGATGCCGATTTCGCCGACACCATCCTGGAATGCGTATCGCCGGGCAGTTTCGCTGCGTTTGTGCTCGATCTCGTGCAGTGGCATGAACTCCGCCATCCGCTGCACGATCTCATCCAGCGTCACTACGATCTCGGGCGACCATACTCGATCTTCTTCCAGCGGCATGAATTCGATGAATCGGACGATAACGCCCTCTTCGCGCGCAAACCGGCCGAATCCCGCAATCTGATCGTCGTTAAACCCGCGCAACAGCACGCAATTCACTTTCACCGGATTCAGTCCCGCGCGCTGAGCGGCATAAATTCCGGCCAGGACCCGCTCGTATCCGTTCGGGACCCGCGTGATGCGCGCAAAATGTTCCGGCTCGACTGCATCCATCGACACTGTAACCCGCGACAGTCCCGCGCCCGCCAAAGGCTGCGCCAGTTCTGCCAGAAGATGTCCGTTCGTGGTGATCGCGATATCGAGAGGCTTGCCCACGAGCGTTTTCATCTGTCCCAGCTCGCGCACCATCTGCACCAGTCCCCGCCGCAGCAAAGGCTCTCCGCCGGTGAGGCGCACCTTGGTGATTCCGAGACCGACGAAAACGCGTACCATCCTCAGGTAATCTGCAATCGCCATCTCCGGAAACGCCGGGCCATCATTGCCCGAGCGGCAATAGACACACTTGTAGTTGCAGCGATCGGTGATCGATATCCGCAGGTCGTGAATATCGCGTCCGTATTTGTCGAGAAGAGGCAAACCATCAGCCGCTTTTTGCTGGAATCAGCTATTTCGATGTGCAGGGTGGGAAAGTATTGTCGGAAGCGCGGACGCGCCACCGATCGTTTCCTTTCCAAGCACGGGAGGCATGGAGGTTTCCCTCCACACCCTCGGCCCCGCTTTTCGCGGGGCACCGCCGCCGAAAGCCTGGGTATCCCGGTAGGCTCCGGAGGTCGGAAACAGTGTCGCTATTATAGATGCAAGTCTGCGAGGTTAGGGACCAAGTGACCAAACGCTCGCTTTGGTAGCTACATGCCCTCGTAGTTCGGCCCGCCGCCACCTTCTGGCGGAACCCAGGTAATGATCTCGTAGGGATCCATGATGTCGCAGGTCTTGCAGTGGACACAATTGGATGCGTTCAGATGAATCCGCAATCCGCTGGGGGTATCTGCAGCCTCCTCCATCTCGTAGACGTTCGCGGGACAGAAGTTCTTGCAGGGATTCCCATATTCGCGGCACGCACCGCTCATTGCAGATGGTCGTATCGTGAATCACCAGGTGCGCAGGCTGGTCTTCTTCGTGCTTGGTGCCCGAGTAATACACCTCGGTCAGCTTGTCGAACGTCAGCTTGCCGTCTCCCTTGGCAGCATTGATGAGATGCGTTTCGGCTCCGCCGTCAGGTGGCAACTCTGAGATCTGCTTCATACGCAGGTGGCCGGCGTGGTTGCCGTAGTGCGCCTTCAGACCACGACCGCCGGTGAATTGCTGTATGCCGGCGTGAAACATCCCCGACAAAAACCCTTTTTCGAATCCCTGATGGAAGTTACGTACCGGCCACAGTTCTTCTTTGATCCAGCTCTTCTCCACCCGATCCTGAAACTGTGCCAGCAGGTCGAGCGAGAAGTCGTCTTTCGCCATCGCCTCGTATGCGGTTTCGGCCGCAAGCATCCCGCTCTTGATGGCAAGGTGTATGCCTTTCAGCCGCTGCGAATTCAAGAATCCCGCCGAGTCGCCAAGAATCATCCACCCATCGCCCGCCACAGGTGGAACACACCACCATCCTCCATAAGGCAGCGACTTGGCCCCATAGCGGACCATCTTCCCGCCTTCAAGCAGCTTCGCAATAAACGGATGCTTCTTGAACTCCTGTAACACGCGCTGCGGATCGATGCGCGGATCGGAGTAGTCCAATCCTGTCACGAAACCCAGCGACACCAGGTTGTCTTTACTGCCATAGATCCACGCGCCGCCGTAATCGTGAAACGTCAGCGGATAGCCCATGGTGTAGATCACTTCTCCCGCGTCGATTCTGCCCGAAGGAAGTTCCCACAGTTCCTTTACCCCTATCCCGTAGGTCTGCGGATTCCGCTCGTTGTCCAACTGGAATCGCCCGATCAATTGCTTGGTCAGCGACCCCCGGCTGCCCTCCGCCAAAATCACCAGCTTGGCATTCAGGTCATAGCCCGGTTCGAAATTCGACTTCTGCTCGCCGTTCTTGTCGATTCCCTTATCGTCCGTACGTACCCCGAGCACCCGCCCTTTTTCGAACAGCAACTCGGTGCCTGCAAAGCCGGTAAAGACCGTGATGCCCGCCGCTTCCACCTTGCCGCCCAGCCATTTCACAAAGCGATTGATCGAGATGACATAGTTGCCGTGATCGCGCAGCGGAGGAGGCGTGACGGGCAGCTTGAATTTCCCTTTCGAGGTCAGGTAATACACAGCTTCCTTGACCACTGCCGCATCAAGTGGGGCCTCTTTTTCGAAATCAGGCAGAAGCTCGAGCATGGAGCGCGGATCCAGCAGCGCGCCCGACAGACAGTGCGCTCCGACTTCACGTGCCTTCTCGAGAACGTAGATGTTCTCCTTGGACAGGGAAGCGTCCGGATGTTTGTTGTTGTGCTCGTCGATCAACTGCGAGAGGCGCAGGGCGCACGCCATACCGGCCGGGCCTCCGCCGACAATGACTACGTCCGCTTCCATCGTCGGACGCGGAATATCAGGAAGTGGCTTGCGAAATACGATCATCCCTGGGGCCTTCTAAAGACTTGCAATCCAATCGGAACAGTCATTCAAGGTTGTGTTGATACAGCTTTCCTCACCCAATCGCTTTAGGCTGTGCAATCTGCACAAGTTGCTGCTTATACGCCTTTGGCTTTCTTCACTTCCTCGATCAGCGGCGGAATAATATCGAACAGGTTCCCCACAACGGCGATGTCTGCGATCTCGAAAATCGGCGCTTCTGAGTCCTTGTTGATGGCAATGATACTGCGCGCGCCCTTCATCCCAACTACGTGCTGAATCGCTCCACTGATCCCGAGTGCGAGGTACAGCTTGGGAGCAACTGTCTGTCCCGACGAGCCCACCTGCCGGTCCATTGGCAGCCAGCCGGAGTCGCAGATCGGTCGCGATGCGGCAATCTCTCCGCCGAGCGCGTCCGCAAGCTGCTGTGCCAGCTCAATATTTTTCTGCTCCTTGATTCCGCGGCCTACGGAAACGATGATCTCCGCCTGGGTAAGATCGACCGCTTGCTTCGCTTCCTTGAAGGGAGCTTCGGGCTTGTTGCGAATGACGCCATCGGGAATTTCGACATTCACCGTATCGATCGCGACCGGTGCACTGCCTTCCTGCACTTGGTCCCCACGAAACGCCCCGGCTTGAAAAGTTGCAAAGTATGGGGCCTCGCCGCTGAATGACACGTTCGCCACAAACTTGCCCTGAAACATCGGACGGGTAAACAGCAGCTTGCGGCCCTCGTATTTAAAGCCGATTACGTCGCATACCAACGCGCGATTCATTCTCGTCGCCAGCTTGGGCGCGAAGTCGCGAACCTGGTAGGTGTGCGGCATGAGCACAAGCTTGAAATGCTTCTGCTCGATGAAGTCCTTCGAGCGCGGCCACGAAGCCATCGGGAGTGTATGGCTCGAGCTTCGGAGACTCGATGTCGTAGACCTTCGCCACCTTCTTGGAGGCGAGCTCTCGTGCCACGTCGCCCACTCCGCCGCCCACGATCGCGGCCTCCAGGGCCCAACCGGTTTCCGCCGCCAGGGCCTGTGCTCCGGTCAGCGTCTCCCACGACGCCCGATTCAACTTGCCTTCCCGTTGTTCCACGACTACTAAAATTGTGTCTGCCATTTGGGTCCGATCTGTAGTTCCTGCCCTTCGTCCAACCGCAAGTTAATTTCTCGCTTGTGCTGATCGCCCGCAAATCCCGCGCCATCGACCATCAGTAACTTCGGCGCCGCAACCGAAATCCGTAAATATTGAGCAGTAACCCGACAACGACCACCACACCTGCAACGACCTCAGACCGTCTTTCGCCCAGCTTCGCTGCCGCCGGTTCGAAAAACATCACCAACAGCGCAAACAGCACAACGATCCAGCCCATAACCATGAACGCTCGCCCGCTTTCGCGGGTTTCTTCCTTGGATGGCATCACCGCCTCCTGCTCGCGAGATACCACTTCGACTCTTCGACACGCAATCCCTTACAAGACGTGAACATCGTTCCGTAGCTTGTCCACCAGCTTCTTGGCCACTTCCGCCGGAGGCCCTTCGATCTTCTCCGTCCTCTTGGTCTTCTGCGGAATGTAGAGCTTCTCAATCTTCTGCAGGTTTTCGCCCAGCTCTGCTTTCAGTTCGTCAAACGAGACTTTCTTCAGCGGCTTCGTTTTCGCCTGCTTTATGCCAATCAGCGTCGCGTAACGCAGTTTGTTGATGCCCGACTGGATGGTCAGTACGGCGGGGACCGGCATATCGACAAACTGGAAGTAGCCTGCCTCAAGTTCCCGTTTCACCCGTATTCCACCGTCCGTCTTTTCGATCTGCATGATGATAGTGGCGTGCGGCCATCCCAATTGCTCCGCGACTACGACTCCCGTCTGCGCGAAGCCATAATCGTCCGATTGCAGGCCGGTGAAGATCAGGTCAAAACTCTCGTCCTTTATCGCAGCAGCCAGCGCCTTGGCGGTATTGAAAGCGTCCAAACCGACGAAACTGTCCCCTTCAAGGTGGATGGCCCGGTCGGCGCCCTTGGCCAATGCCTCGCGCAACACCTGCTGTGCCCGTGCGGGGCCGCTGGTGATAACCACGACTTCGCCCCCATGCTTGCCCTTCTGTTGCAATGCCTCCTCCAGCGCGTAAGCATCGGGCTCATTGACTTCGTACGACACGTCCTCGCGAATCCACGTTCCGCTCTCATTCAGCTTGAGCGGTGCATCTTTCTGAGGCACCTGCTTCATACAAACCAGGATTTTCAAACTCGTGCTCCTTCGTGCCAGAACAATGCCGCTGACCCTATCTGCCAGCAACAACGTATAAATGCCTTGATCAGAGAGAGTTATTGTTTTGATACTTTCTTGACGGCTAAGGCAGGCTCTCGCCGTCCCTGCCGAAACAGGCGAGTATAAATGACTGGCTTGAGGATACGAAAGGAATCGCGAGCACAATTTCTATTACGGGAAAATGCACTCGCGATTGGCTTGTCAGGCGGCACCAGGAATCAGTGCAGGGTTTCTCTTCATGCCTCGCGCTGCTCGTGCTTCAGCAGCTTCTTCTTACGTTCAATTCCCCACCGGTAACCGGCGAGATTTCCATCGCCGCGAATGACTCGGTGGCACGGAACTGCAACCGCTACTGGATTGCTGGCACACGCGCTTGCTACCGCCCGTACTGCCTTAGGATCGCCGATCGCTTTCGCGACCTCGCTATAGCTGCGTGTCTCTCCGCTCGGAATCCGGCGCAGTTCGTCCCAGACTTTGATCTGGAATGCCGTCGCTCGCAAATCCAGGGGCAGGTCTACGGTTATCCGTTCTCCACGCGTGCTCGCCAGTAGCGGTTGAACATAACGCTGCAATGCGGCATCATCGCGATGGAGTTCGGCGGCCCGGAATTCCTCGCGCAAGCCGTCTTCTAACTCGCTTGCGCTATCACCAAACCGTACCGCACACAGTCCCCGCTGTGTCGCGGCAACTAACATTCGTCCTAGCGGCGACGGAACAACGGTGTACTGGACCTTCAGTCCCGCCCCCGCACGGCGATAGGTGCCCGGCGTCATCCCAAGATGTTGCGCCGATTTTTCATACAAGCGGCTGGGCGAGCCGTAGCCCGCATCGTAAAGAGCAGTTGTCACATCGTCTCCTTTACGCAATCCGTGTTTTACCTGCTGCATGCGGCGCGCCGACTGATACTCGCGCGGACTGAGTCCGGTTGCCCGCTTGAACAGCCGTTGCAAGTGAAACGGACTCACTCCAACGCGCTTGCTCATCTCAGCCAGCGTCATCACACCGTCCGCCTCATCCAGCAGTTGGCGGGCGCGCAGGACGGCTTGAGCTGGCGCCGAAATCTGCGTCGGCTTGCAGCGAAGGCATGCACGATAGCCCGCCCGCTCGGCTTGCTGTGGATCGGCGAAAAACTCCACCGAATCGCGCCGCGGACGCCGGCTGGGACACGACGGCCGGCAGTAAACCCCGGTGGTTCGCACCGCAAACACAAAGCGTCCGTCTTGCCGTGCGTCCCGTGTCACCACTTGTTGCCACTGCATTTCGGATTGCATGTCACCACGGTACTGCTCTCCCTCCACGGGCGCTATCCGCCTCTTGCGGGCAAACTGTGTTTCCTTTTTTCGGCGCGATTGTGTTGGCATTGGACGACCCAGATTGTGGCGATACCCGAGCCTATCGTGAGACCAGACACTTCTCCAGAATTGCCCTCGCCTGCGCAGCCGATTCAAAGGTGTAAGCTTCGATCCCAAGCCGCTTGCCAGCTTCAACGTTGCGCGGGCGATCATCGAAAAACAGCGCCCGCGCCGCTTCGCAATTCAGCGCCGCAAGGCACGAGCGATAGATCGTCATGTCTGGCTTGGCGCTACCTTCTTCGCAGGACCAGATCTGGACCTCGAACTCTTTCAGCCAGTCGAACCGGTCGCGCAAACGCCCAAGTAAATCGAACGTCATATTTGAGAGGATTGCCGTCTTGAGCCCTGCCGACTTGACCGCTCGTGCCAGTTCTAACACCACTGCATTTGGACGCATCCACAAGTCCGATTCCATCGCGATGAGCTTCTCGACGGCGTCCACCGAGACTTCAACGCCGGCCGCCCCAGCAACTCGCAACCAGTGTTGCGCGTATTCGTCAGGCGGCCGTCCGTAGTAGTCCCGGGTATTGGAATACACTTGGAGGAACAACGGTTCGTCGATTCCACTTCGCACCGCCAACGCACTCAAATCGGCCCGAATCGGGGCGTAGCTCAACACCCCGCCGTAATCAAAAATCACCGCATCCCATGGCGCGTTCTTCAAGGCATTCTCAATGCGACCGGCGCTCACGACACCTTTACCAGCATGCAGGTCACGTCGTCATGCTGTGGAGCGCCCGCCACGAAGCGGTCCAAGTCGGCCATGATGTTCGCCAGCAACTGATTCGGAGCCAGGCCCGCGCCCACGTTCACCACAAACAGCAGACGCTGTTCTCCGTATTCGTCGCTGCGATCGTTTTCCGCTTCCACAACGCCATCGGTGAAGATCGCCAGCCAATCGCCGCTTTGCAGCACAACCGAACCGGAAACATAGGGCGCCGTCTCCATAATGCCAAGCGGGATACCGCCCTGTTCCAGTCTCTCAATGGCTCCGTTTTGACGGCGCAACAGCGGCGAATTATGGCCCGCATTGACGTAGTTCAATGTGCGGGCGGCCGGGTCGTACTCTGCAATGAATGCGGTGGTGAACCGGCGACCATTCTGACTGTTCGTACACGCATACCGGTTCATCTGGCTCACCAACTCCGACAAACTGCCCGCAGTCGCTGCTAACGTTTTCAAGCTGGATTGAATCGTGGCCATCAACAGGGCTGCCGGGATGCTCTTGCCGGCGACATCGGCCATCGCCAAGAAATAGGTCTGTGCTTCTCCCGCCGTCGATGCCCGCGGAAACACGTCGTAATAATCACCTGCCACCGTATTCGCGGGTCGCGTCGTGAATGCGATTTCCAGACCCGGAATTTCCGGCGGTTCGGCCGGAAGGAGCCATGCCTGGATCTCCTTCGCGATCTGCAGGTCTCGCTTCATCACGACCCGGTCTCCCACCTCGAGAATCAGCAGGATGAGCATCAGCAGGCCGCCGTAGAAGTGAGTATCGATCGAGTAGGAGACGTCTCCCGCACTACCGCGCCAGGTCGCTTCGCCTCCCGGGAACAGGATCAGAAACAGGGCCACGATGAGCAAAACGCGGCGCGGCGGCGACAGCTTTTCCAGCACGGCCCAGAAGAATTGCCCGGCCAGCTGCAGGAAATGCTTCCCCTTGGAGACGCCCGGCACTCTCTCGGGGTCCACATCTTTCGAATACAAGCGGTAGCTGGAGCGTGCGTCGGTGAGGAACTGCCTCCAGAGTTGGTCCATCCGCATGCCATCGGTTACGCGCGACCAGAGCCGGTCAAACCGGTTCATCATGGGTTCGACTCTGGCCGTCACCGGGTCGGGCGGTCGTGGAGGTTTCGCGGCCTGGGTGGGAGGAGGCATGCGTTTTACTACGAGAATTATAGGGTGCGCCCGTTCACCTGTCTTTCGACCGCGACGCACCCTTTCTCTTATCGCCCGCCCCGTCTTAATGGTGTCTTCTGGCGGCGTTTCGACACGGGCTTTTGTTTACGAGCTGGCGCCGTGGACCGCTTCGGAGCAGCCGTTTTGCCCTTGACGCTCGCGATGGACTTCTTCGAAGCCGCTGAAAGGCCAAATGCCGACGCCGCCGGGGGAGCCGTTGGCGCGGCCGTGGCCGACGACAACGCCTGGAGCAGCGTTGCCCCGTTCGGAGAGCCCCAGCCGGTGCACGCATCCCACCCAGGCCCTGCACTGAAGTCCCCGTTGTTTCCGGAGGTGATATCGCGGAACGTCCCTCCCTGGGTGGCAATGTTCTGATAGAGCCCCGGGTTCAGGTAACCCGCAGGTTGTGTTAGTGACTGGTTGAACAGCGCGATCAGTCCCGACCACAGTGGCGCGACCGCACTCGTTCCACCGACCGTGAAACTCGATCCGTCCGCCTGCACCTGGTATCCGGTGGCCGGGTCCGCATCCCCTGCAACGTCGGGCACACCGCGTCCTTTGAAGCTGCCGGATGATGGCACATTGACCTTCCCCTGCCACGTCGGAACCGGAAAAGTGGCGCTCACGCCTCCGCCCGTAGCGCCGTCGCCCGAGGAGAGACCGTTCCACACCACCTCGCTTGAGATCCTGCCGCTCTTGATCGTCAGTGCTGTGCCTCCACACGCCAGCGAGTAAGGACTCGATGCCGGGAAGTCAACGTGATCACTGCCGTCACTCACTCCGTCGGTGGAGCCGTTGTCGCCGCACGCCACGCACACCGTTACTCCCATCGCCGCCGCGGATTGGAGTGCGCTGTTGTACGCCTGCAACGATTGTGCGGTCCAGTCCGACTCAGGGCCGCCCCAACTTATCGATATCACCGAAGGTTTATGGACGTTGTCCGTGACCGCCTGGTTGATGGCGTCGAGAAAGCCGGAGTCGGTGTTAGGCGCGAAGTAGACAACGACGTTGGCGGCCGGCGCAATGGCGCCCGTCACTTCGATATCGAGCATGACCTCGGTGTCGGGGCCGTTGGTATCGCCCGTAGGTTGGTTCTGCGCCCCGTCGACTGAGACCGCAACCACGGAAGGCACAGGAGAGATGTTGAGCCCGCCGAAGTATATGTTCAGATCGGACTGCGTGAATCCCCCACCCAATTCGATAATCCCGATGGTTTCGCCCGCGCCATTGACCGTCGTTGGAAAGTTGTAAGCCTGGGCAATTTGTAATGGCGTGTAGGAAGTGGAAGTCGCGGACGGATTCGCTGGATCGACAACCGCAACCCGGAAGTGCGCCTGCGCTTGGGGACGGTCATCGAGGCCAGTCACGCTCTGCACGATCTTGCTGAGCTCCGACGGTATGCTGACGACGCCAGTGCGGCCACGATACGTGCCGCCGGGATGCTCGTACCATTCCAGCTGAACCCGAAATGCCTTCGCGAAGTCGGCGGCTTTGCCCGTTAGTATGACGCTTCTCGCCGCCAGGTTTACCTGGGCAATGGCAAGGTTGTTGGCAGCGGCGAACGCGCCGACCTTCCGCACGTCGGCAGGGTCCGCTCCGTAGTGTGCCGCGAAATCTTCTCGCGACAGACGCCGCCCGCTGGCGATAACTTTGTCCAGCGGAGGATACCCCGGCGACGCCGCTCGCTGACGCAGCGTCAGCGTGACCCGCATGATTGCATTGGGATCGATTGGACCGGTTGGGGTTGCGCCCGGAAGCGGCTCGCGCGTGCTGCCAGGCAGCTTGACGTACTTATTGAAAGGCATGCTCCATTCCTCAGCTCGCCGCCTTGCGGCGATTGCGGATTATGTCGCTTTTGTTATTTGCAACGCAAGGCGAGGGCTCGCCCGGGATCGTGCAATTCCCCCTACGTCCCTTTAGAATCAAGAGCTTAGCGTTGCTTTAAACGATAACGACTTAGCAGTTCTCCACTGCCCCGGCGGGTTCGCGGAACGCCCCTACCGCACCACCACTTCGTGATAAGCCTGCATCATATGGCGAACGCTCTCGTCCCATGAGAATTTTTGCGCCTGTACGACTCCGCGTGCCTTCAGCTTCTCACGCACCGCCTGATCGACCAGCACTCGATGTAGAGCGTGCATGATCTCGAAGACATTCTCGGGATTCACCATGACAGCGGCGTTACCAACCACCTCGGGGATTGACGACGTATTGCTGGTCACGACCGGCGTCCCGTGCGCCATGGCTTCGAGCGGTGGCAGTCCGAAGCCCTCGTACAGCGAGGGGAAGACAAAGATCTTGGCGAGATCATAAAAGATCCGCAGTACCCCGATGGGGACGAAGCCGAGAAAACGCACATCATTCTGCACCCGGCTCTTGATGACGGCCCGGCGTAGATCCGGATGCTTGGAGAGTTCGTCGCCGATGATGATGAGCTTCAGATCCGGAAACTCGCCGGTCTTTCTGAAGTTCGGTTTTCAGTGCGGAAAACGCCTCGATGATGCGGACCACATTCTTATGTGGGCTGATGCGTCCGGCGTAGAGCAGGAACGGGTAGGTCACCTGGTACCGCTCGGCGATGAGCTTGCGATCGGCGTCGGTGGCATGTCCCAGGCGAAAGCGATCGTCGAGGGCGTTGTAGATGACGTCGATCTTGTCGCCCGATACTCCGAACAAGCGCTCCGTATCTTTCTTGGAGAAATTGGAAACAGCGAAGATGCGTGCTGCTCGGTCGCAGTGCGCGCTTGGTAAATTCGAAATGCAGGTTACGCTTCAGCCATGATGCACTGATTGACACGATAAAGGTGATCGAACAGATCGTGCACCGTAACGACGTAGGGACAGGGGACCGATTGCGGCTTCCAGAAGAGATGAGGCACATGCAGCAGGTCGCAGCGATGGAGCTTAAGAATGCGGTTCAACTCCAGGTAGCTGGTGATCGAAAACTCGTTGGGATGCGTGGGAACAGTGATGAAGTTATCGCGGCAGCGTTTCAATGTCGCCCAGCTTGCCGGGGATGCCCAGCAGAAAGTATTCGTTAAAGTTGTCGAGGCGCGCGAGCGTGCGAATGGCGTTGCGAGTATAAGTGCCCACGCCGAACTCGTTGATCCGCCGGATGTCGATGGCAACGCGCACAGTCTAGTGTAAACTGCGGGGACTAGAATCGATGGCGTTCTCGCCCTGGGCAATACCACTCCACATCGCTGTATGTAGGGACCTCATCTTGGATGTGACTATGAAGACAGCAAGGGTCTTTTTTCGCGCGCTGCTTCTGCTGCTACTTCCATGTCTCGCAGCGCAAGTTCAAAGCGGCGACCATTTCAAACTGCACAATGCTGGAGGAGCGCAGCTTTCACCTCACTTCGCCAATGCCAAACCAACCGCGGTAATACCGTAAGCCTCTGCGCCTAAGCCTTCACCGGCTCGGGATGCTTCGCCCGCCGCGAAGCGTAGAGCGGAAACTGCTCGGCCAGCTCCAGCACCTGGCGGCGAATGCGCTCGAGTGCCGGCTTGTCGGTGCGATTGTGCAGCGCATCGGCGATCCACTTGCCGACCTGCCGCATCTCGTCTTCCTTCATGCCGCGCGTGGTGAGCGCCGGAGTGCCGATGCGAATGCCGCTGGGCTTCATCGGCGGATTGGTGTCGAACGGGATGGCATTCTTGTTCACCGTGATGCCGGCATCGTGCAGTGCATTCTCGGCGTCGCTGCCCAGCATGCCCTTGGCGAAGACATCGACCAGCATGAGGTGGGTATCGGTCCCGCCCGAGATAATGCGGAAACCTTCGTCGGCCAGCGTCTGCGCCAGTACTTTGGCGTTGGCGACAATCTGGCGTGCGTAGTCTTTGAAATTTGGCTGTAAAGCTTCCTGGAAGCAGACCGCCTTAGCGGCGATGATGTGCACCAGCGGGCCACCCTGCATTCCGGGGAACACAACCTTGTCGATAGCGGCGGCATGTTCCTGCTTCGAGAGAATCAGTCCGGCGCGCGGGCCGCGCAGAGTCTTGTGCGTGGTCGTCGTGACGACGTGGCAGTGCGGAACCGGAGACGGATGTACGCCTCCGGCAACCAAGCCGGCGAAGTGCGCCATGTCCACCAGGTAGAACGCGCCCACCTTGTCGGCGATCTGGCGCATGCGCGCAAAGTCGATAACGCGCGGGATACGCGCTCCCACCGCCAATGATCAGGTTGTGGCCGCTCGCGCTCCGCTAGTTTCTCAACTTCGTCGTAGTCGATGGTCTCCGTTTCCCTGGTCACACCATAAGGAACGATCTTGTACGTCTTGCCGGAAAAATTCAGAGGATGCCCATGGGTAAGGTGTCCACCGTGCGCCAGATCCAGGCCCAGGATCGTGTCGCCTGGCTGAATCAGCGCCGCGTAAGCCGCCATGTTCGCCGTCGAGCCTGAATGCGGTTGTACGTTGGCGTGCTCCGCGCCAAAGAGTTCCTTGGCGCGGTCGCGCGCCAGGTTCTCCACCATGTCGGCAAATTCGCACCCACCGTAATAACGCTTACCGGGATAGCCTTCCGCGTACTTGTTGGTGAAAACCGAGCCGGCAGCTTCGAGCACCGCTTCACTCACGAAGTTCTCCGAGGCGATCAGTTCGAGGCCTTCGTGCTGACGGCGTTCTTCGTTTTCAATCGCTTGAGCAATTGCGGGATCCGATTCCGACAGGGGGAGTTCCATAGGATTGGTAGGCATGATGGCGTCCTTTGCACCAGTGACATCGCCATTGTAACGCGGGCACGGCTGACCATTCGCCAGTGTGCCTTAGCATAAGGGAAAAAGAAAATCACCACTGGGGCACAGAGCTCAGCGAGAAACTGATTCAAAAACTCACTGCCTCGGTGTCTCTGTGGTGAGTGATTTCTACGCCGCGAATGCCTTCGCCAGGAACCGCGAGATGTGCCAGGCGTCCATGTACTTGTAGGGAGTTTCGCCCAGCGAGTAGTGTCCGCAAGGCAGAGCCTTGACGGTGGTGTCGAGGCCGCGCTTCAGGAATTCGCCCGCCGCCTGCATGGAAAACTCCGGCAGGAACGTGAGGTCGTAACGTCCGTAAATCATTAGCGACTTCTTCGGCCAGCGCTGGAACTTGTCGAAGTACACGATCGGACTGATCGACAGCCAAACATTGCGCAGTTCGTCATGGGTCAGGACCGCTTTCGACGCTCTCGCGGATATGTCGCGTGGACTGGCCTGTCCACGCGACATCGCCGAATGCAGTGGACGCATGGTTGAAGACATTGACGCTGATACGCGGATCGTGTGCCGCGGCGATAAACGCATAGCACGAGCCCAGGCTGGTGCCGACCAGCCCAAGCTTGCGTGTAGCCGCGCTGCTGCAGCCAGTCGAGGCAGGAGCGAATGTCGACAATGCCCTGCCGCACCGAATCGATCGTCCGCCCGATATTGGCCGAGACCGCATAGTCGGCGCGCGTAAGTCCGGCGGGGCGGCGAATATCGTGATACGGCATGCTCATGCGCAGCGCCGAGATGCCCAGCATGTTGAAGATCTGGCAGAGCCCGTTGTGGCTGATGGCATCGGCGTTCCACTGCGGCATCACGATAACGGCGCGATGTCCGCGGGCCGGGAACCACCGCGCATTCATCAGGTTGTTCTCGGGATACGGCGACTCGACCGGCGAAGTGAAGCGCAGAAACGAGCCGTATGACTCTTTCAGTTGCTTCTTGGGCGGCTCGCTGCCGGTGTGAAACAGCTCGACCCGTGCGATGCTCCAGCCGAAAATCCGTTGGAGTCTGGTAGGCGTAGAAGTCGTCACTGTTGGCGATGATGCGGTCGTTCACCGCCGTCCAGAACTCGAGCATGGAGCGCATCGTCCGTCCTGGCTCTGCGGCGGCTTCATTTCAGACACCACCGGCCAGCGGCTCACGAACTCGGCGCCCCATTCAAACGGACGCACCACGCGGTTGTTGTCCCGCGAGGTCATGCGGGTCTCCCAGTCGTGCATCCAGCGGCGGTAGCTGTCTTTCATCCTGACTCAAGAATACCGGGCGCGTCGCGAAAACCTGAGCCAAAGCCATTCAGAACAATGGGAAGGTCATTAAACGGCACAGATGAAGGGCTGAGCGGAAAGGGCCGAACCGATGCCCATGATTAACCGCGGTTGCCAACTCTGTGAGCGCTTGGCGGTGCGCCCGCCGTACGAAATTCGCGATAGCGACCTTGCGACGCATGCCTTCAAGTTCGTTCCCTCGTTTTGGGCCCGAAGGGCGGCATTCGTGTTAGCCGTGGGCGTGAGTCCGCGGTCGAGGTGCCGTGTTTAATCCCGGGGCCGGCTTCAACCGGCGACATCCCGCTGCTTCCCCCGCAGCGCCTCGGAGGATTAGGCAAGAACTTCACGCAAATGAGCAAACCCCCGAAGCGTCGCTCGACGATACTGGGAAGGCAAGCGAGGAGGATGGCCATTGTGAGCGCCTCCTCTGTCGCTGGAATCATCGGAACTCAAGGAGACATAATGCAGAAGCGCAAACTTGGAAAAAGCAATCTGGAAGTTTCGGCGATCGGGCTCGGCTGCATGGGCATGAGCTTTTCCTACGGTCCGCCCAAAGATAAGAAGGAGATGATCTCGCTGATCCGTGCGGCCGTCGACCGCGGCATCACATTCTTCGATACCGCTGAGGTCTACGGCCCATTTACAAACGAGGAACTCGTCGGCGAGGCGCTGTCGCCCCTGCGCGACAAGGTGGTAATCGCCACCAAGTTCGGCTTCGATCTGAGTGGCGGCGATAATCGACCGGGAGCGGCAGGCCTGAATAGCCGGCCCGAGCACATCAAAGAGGCCGTCGAAGGCTCGCTCGAGCGGCTCAAGACCGATGTCATCGATCTCTACTATCAACACCGCGTTGATCCCAACGTGCCCATCGAAGACGTGGCGGGCGCGGTGAAGGAGCTGATTCAAGCCGGTAAGGTGAAGCACTTCGGACTTTCAGAGGCCGGCGCAAAGACGATTCGCCGCGCGCACGCCGTCCAACCGGTCACCGCGTTGCAGAGCGAATACTCGCTCTGGTTCCGAGACCATGAGAAGGAGATTCTGCCGACGATCGAGGAACTCGGAATCGGCCTCGTAGCCTACAGCCCGCTGGGCAAGGGCTTCCTGACGGGGAAAATCGACGAAAGCACCACGCTCGACAGCACGGACTTCCGCAGCACTCTCCCTCGATTCACACCGGAGGCGCGGAGAGCTAACAAGGCCCTGGTCGATCTGATTGGCGCAATCGCCGAACGGAAGAAGGCGACGCCGGCGCAGATCGCGCTCGCCTGGGTGCTGGCTCAGAAGCCGTGGATCGTCCCCATCCCGGGAACAACGAAGTTGCATCGTCTGGAAGAGAACATCGGCGCGGTCTCGATCCAACTTACCCCCGAAGACTTGCGGGACATCGATGCCGCTGCATCGAAGATCCCACTGCAAGGAGATCGCTATCCCGAAAAGCTGATGAAAATGGTGGGCCTATAAGCGGCAATCGGCGGGAGAAACCGAAAATGAAAGCCCTGTATTGTGGCGTGTTAGCCGCGGTTGTGGCCATCGCTGTTATTAGTCAGGCTCAATCTGCAAACAACCAAGCCGCAGGCCATGACTCAGCAAGGGAAAAGCTGATCGGAGCGTGGCATGTGATGCACATAGACGCACCGGCACCGGATGAGAAGCCCATAGACATCCCTCAGCCGATCGGCATGCTGATCTACGCGCGCGACGGACACATGTCCCTACAGCTCATGTACTCCAAGTCAGCCAACGCACAATCCAATGAGTACGTCCAGGATGGGTACGAGGCTTCCTTCGGAAGCTACGACTTGGATGAAGCGAAGCATACGTTGACCCATCACGTGCAAGGATCGGTTACGCGCGACCTCCTCGTCGGCAGGGACCTTACTCGCGTTTACGAGTTCATCGGCGAGGGGCGCCTGATCATCAGGTCGACTCGGCCCGATGAACATTGGTCCGTCGCCTGGGAGCATTACTAGGCCGTGGAAGGAGTTCAACGCATGGAGATCCAAAGAGTCGACTCGCAACCTTCTGCCAAAGGACCATCAGAGTGGTTCACAGGAGCCGTACGGATCGATCCGCTGTTTCAGGCGCCCGATCCAGCACGTATTCAGGGCGCCAGCGTAACTTTCGAGCCGGGTGCGCGAACTGCATGGCATACCCATCCGCTCGGTCAGACTCTGATCGTCACGGCCGGCTGCGGCTGGGCTCAGCGCGAAGGTGGACCGATCGAGCAGATCCGGCCCGGTGACGTGGTCTGGTTCCCGCCCGGCGAGAAGCACTGGCACGGGGCCACGCCGTCCAATGCGATGACTCACATTGCTATTCAGGAGAAGAAAGACGGCAAAGTGGTCGACTGGATGGAACAAGTCAGCGACGAACAATACCGCGCTGAGAAGTAAAGGACGTTTCGATGAGCAATAAGCCAGCCCAGAACGATTCTCTCAAAGACCGCCTTTCCCGGTATCGCGAAATCAAGATCACTGTGACCGGCAGAAAGTCCGGACGCAGTATCTCCATCCCGGTCTGGTTTGTATTCGAGGACGACAGGCTCTACCTGCTGCCGGTGCAAGGGTCGGACACCCAGTGGTACAAGAACGTGCTCAAGAATCCGAAGATTCAGATCGATGCGCGCGGCGCCGAAGGTGAATTTAATGCTGTTCCCATCACCTATCCCAAACAGGTCTCGTCCGTGGTGGACAAGTTCCGCGAGAAGTTTGGCGCCAAGGACGTGAAGAAGTACTATTCCAAATTCGACGTTGCCATTCTTGTGCAGATGCGCTGATCGTGCGCCAACACGATGCTAGGATCCACAACCAATAAACTTGTCACGGTTTCACCATCAACCAATGAGGTAGGCTATGTCGGGCGCACAAGACCAAAATTTGCTTGAGGCTCTGTTGGACTCATGGGATCGCAACAACACCATCCTGGTTAACCTGCTTCGCGCTGTCCCGGATGGCGGACTGGAGGTGAGGGCGATGGAGGGCGGCCCATCCGTCGCAGAGTTGTTCACACACATCCACTATGTACGACTGGTGTTTATCTCCGAGGACGCCCCCGAGTTCGCCAGCGAGGTGCCCAAGGAAGAGTGGGCGGCCGAGCATGACCCTCGTCGCATCGCGCACATGCTGAACGACAGTGCCAAGGTGGTGCGAGACGCGGTAAAAGGCAGGGTGGAGGCAGGCCGGGACATGGACCTTCACTTCGACCACCCGACCCTCCTGCTACAGCACATGATCTGGCATGAGGGCTACCATCACGGTCAGATCAAACTGGCTCTCAAGTTGGCGGGGCATCCGATAACCAACAAGGAAGCCGGGCCGCTCACGTGGCGCATCTGGATGGACAAGACGGGAACGGGCATGGGGCAATGAGCGCCATCATCACTGCGAAGGAAGTGTTCTCGAAATGTTGACGATCACTGACAAAAACTTTTCTCCACGGCGGGCACGCAGTGGCGAGCTCTCCAGCAAACCCGACACAGCCCAGCTGGCACGCTTGATTGCTGCTTATGCCCCGCACGACGGGAGTTTTGAGTTAGCCATCCCTGAATTGCGCGCCAGTCGCTTTTCGCGACCCAACAAGCAGTGTGTGCATGCCCTTCAGTTGCCTTGCTTATCCATCGTCGCGCAAGGAGCAAAGACCGTTATCGTGGGCGACGAAGTCTTCGAGTACGACTCGTCGCGCATGCTGGTTTACTCCGTCGCACTGCCAGTTGCGGCCCAGATCACACAAGCCAGTCATTCCGAACCTTACCTGGCTCTAAGGCTCGACATTGATTTGCACAAGATTGCGGAGCTGGTCTTGAAGGTGTACCCGCAAGGTCTGCCTCCGGTGCACGAGAGGCGTGCCGTTTACATTACAGCGGTCGACGAGAGCATTGTGAACGCCTCGATCAGGCTGATGGAGTGCCTGGCGCAACCCGGAGATGCCGAGTTGCTCGCCCCCCTTGTGGTGGACGAGATTTTGATCCGGCTGCTGCGCAGTCCCATCGGAGTTCGCGTGGCTCAAATGGGGTTCGCCGAGTCCAGCGTGAACCGAATTACGAAAGCGATTTCGTGGCTTCGCGAAAACTATTCCCAGCCGATGAAAGTCGAAGAATTGGCGGAGTTGGTACACATGAGTGTGTCCTCGTTCCACGAGCACTTTAAGTCCGTCACTTCGATGAGCCCGCTGCACTATCAGAAGGTGCTGCGGCTGCAAGAGGCAAGGCGTCTCATGTTGTCTACGATGATGGACGCCGGTTCCGCAAGTCAGCGTGTCGGATATCTCAGCGCTTCGCAGTTCAGCCGGGAATACAGCCGCTTCTTCGGCAGTGCGCCGGCGCGAGACGTTGCCCGCTTGCGGCAAGACACTCGACAGTGGGCCTAACGGGTTTAGGTTTGAAAGGGCACGCTTTTAGCCGTGCCGTAAAGGCCTCTATTCTTGTCATTCCTCGCGGACTTTAGTCCGCGGGGAATCGCATTTCCCAGGTAACAGACATGACACCACTCTCCGGATGGACGAACTTCTACGTGATCGTCGGCTCGTCTGCCGGTGCGCTGATCGGGTTACAGTTCGTCGTCATCACACTCATTTCCAACATGGGGTTCAGACAAGGTGTCGGCCAGGCTGGAGAAGCTTTTTCGACGCCCGCCGTCGTTCACTTCGGAACCGTGCTGTTGTTGTCCGCGGTCCTGAGCGCTCCCTGGAGTGGCATCGCCCCCGCCGCCGTTGTCTGGGGTCTGGGTGGGCTGGCGGGAGTCTTGTACTCGGTGATTGTGGCCACGCGCATGCGAGCACAATCTTTGTATCAGCCAGTGTTCGAAGACTGGTTGTTTCATGTTCTCCTGCCCATAGCGGCGTATGCCATGTTGGCGGTGGCGGCCTGCGCAATTCGCTCTCACGCACGCGAAGCCCTGTTTGGCGTAGGAGCCGCGGCGCTACTGCTGCTCTTCATCGGCATTCACAACGCCTGGGACGCCGTCACCTACCACGTGTTCCACCGGAAACTGCTGGAGCAGGACCTTGCGGGAAGTGAACAGGGCGACGATCAACGCTCTCAGACGCGTTGATCGCCACGCCACCCGGCGAAGTGAGGGGCCAGAATTGCCCTTGGCGGCACTCTTTCGCGGATTCAACCCAAGTACCATTTCGGGAAATTTGATGGGTTGGCTGACAATTCTGGAGCTGGGTACTTTAGTTTCTCGATCCACGAATTTCTCTGGCACTCCCATCGGTCGCCGCGCTATAGGTCGTATAGAGGAAGGCATATGTGTCCCTGTCCCGCCTGCCCTCAAGGCTGCGGAAAGTCGCTGCTCTTTGAAATCTCGAATCCGGAATTCTTCGACCCAGCGTGCAGAAAATTGGCCGCTAACTCCTTACGGCTGAGATGGATAATATAACTACCAATAAATTAATGAGATGCGGACAATTTAACGCTATCCCCTTGAAAACAAAGGGTGCGTGAAAAGCATTCGTTAAGCGTTTACGGTCGACTTCAGGAAATCGCCGGTTGAAAAATCAAAAAATGTACACCACCCGAGAGCCCGATTGATCTACTGTGTCGAGGATTTGCGGCCTCCGACGACAAAGCCGCCGGTCATCGCGTCCACTTCGAATCTCTATTAGTCGAGGAGTCACTAAACGACGCGATGCATTAGTGTAGGCCGTGATGTTCTTCTCAACACCCTCTTGGTGCTTTGCACGGTGCCCCTATTCGCGGGCACGATTTACAACAACCTCGGTCCCAGCAACTCCTTCATCATCAACCGCAACTACCAGACGAACTTCAACTTCTTGGCGACCACGTTCGTCGCCACCGGCGGCAGACACTTGGGAACGATCATGACGCCGATATTCAGCCTTAACCCGCCTGTGAACTTCGGCCTGTACACGAATTCCGCTGGCCAGCCCGGAACACTCTTGGAGGATTGGAGTGTCACCGTGCCGGGCTTTCCTGCGCAGTTCCTGACCCTCACGTTGGTCCTAAATCCGAGCTCGTCGGCCGGCACGGAGTACTGGTTCGTCGTCTCCCTCACCAGAGGTCAGAAAAATGATCTCGCCTGGTGTGAGAACGATCAGGGTGTCGACGGAGGGGTCTGGGTCAGTTTCCAGCTCATAACCTGATCAACTTTGTTTCTAGCTCACCGGTGCCGGCGATTCGGGTAAGCTCGACAGCAAGCTCCCCCGTGCCGGAGCCCGCGGACAGAATATTGTTCGGTAGCGGTCTGCGCGTGCTCCGACCCATATGGGGGCATAACCGGCTCCGTCGGGCCGGCGCGTAGCCGTACGCTGTCGAAGGCCTGGGGTGATGCCCAATGTCAGGCCCAGGCACCACCGTGTATTCACAAACCTGTGTTACGGTTTCGCCAACCGCTCAGCGTGTCATTTTCTGAAGCTGCGCTGACGCGGCCACTCCGCAGAATCACTTGAGGGCGACATCCCTATGGCCACACAACTTGAAACCGCATCGGCCGTCGACCAACTCTGGGACCGCTGGCCCTATTTGACGCACGAGCAGCGCCTGAAGCAGTTTCGCGAACTGCACACCGGCGAGAAGGCCGATTTCTTTCTCGCGAATAGTGCCCACGACCAGTGCTTCTTGCTGCTGGGTCTACCCGAGGACCAGCGGCATGTGTGGATGCGGCTGCTTCCGCCTGACGATGCGGCCGACCTAATTCAGGAAGCGGGCCCGAAACGGCGCGAAGAGCTGCTCGCGATGCTGGACGAGCCCACGCGAAAAGAAGTCATCGCTCTGCTCTGCTACAAGGAGGACGAGGCCGGCGGGTTGATGAATCCGCGCTTCGCGCGATTGCGACCTGAGACAACCGTCGATGTCGCGATCTCTTATCTGCGCAAAGAGGCCCCGAACGTCGACCAGTTGTATTACGCCTATGTGCTGGACCATGACCAGCACCTGCTCGGCCTGGTCTCGCTGCGCCAACTGTTTACTGCCGATCCGGGCAAACTGGTTCAGGAAATCATGACGACCAAAGACCTGGTCTGGGTCACCCCGGAGACCGATCAGAAGCAAGTCACCCGGGTGGTGCGTGACAGCCGCTTACTGGCCGTTCCGGTGCTCGAGGCGGATCGTCGCATGGTGGGCATCGTGACCGTGGACGACATCGTGGACGTCGTCGAAGAACAGGCGAGCCGCGACATTCAGAACATCGGCGGCATGGAGGCGCTCGATACTCCTTACCTGCACACCTCGTTGCCCATGATGGTGAGAAAACGCGCGGGGTGGCTTGCCATTCTCTTTGTGGGTGAAATGTTCACCGCAACAGCGATGGGCTTCTTCGAGAACGAGATTGCCAAAGCAGTCGTCCTCGCGCTGTTTCTCCCGCTCATTATCAGCAGCGGAGGAAATTCGGGATCGCAGGCAACGTCCCTGATTATTCAGGCGATGGCGTTGGGAGATGTGAAGTTGCGCGACTGGTTCCGTGTAATCAGCAGGGAATTGATTTCCGGGCTGGCACTGGGTGTGATCCTGGGTGCCATCGGAATGACCCGGATCTTTGTGTGGCAAAAAGTCTTCGGGACCTACGGCGCACAGACGCCAATTCTGGCGCTTACAATTTTCTGCTCCCTGATTGGCGTGGTTGCTTTCGGGACAATCGCCGGGTCGATGCTGCCCTTCATCCTGCGGGGATGCGGTCTCAATCCGGCGAGCGCGTCGGCGCCGTTCGTGGCGACCCTGGTGGACGTGACCGGCCTGATCATTTACTTTTCCATCGCCAGCGTCATTATGCTCAAGCCTTGAGCGCATCGCTCATGGAAGCCAACGACGGTAATTCTGACTCGGCCACATGACCCCTTACGCCGCCGAGAATGGACGACGGCTGAGGCAGACGCAGAGCCGGGCAATCAGGATGCGGTGCAGTCTCCCGCGGAAAATGCGATCACCCAGTTGCCAACGCTGAACCAGTAGCCCCAAAGACAGAGTTGTTGGTGACTATGGGGCAGGTATGTGTCGTTCGAGAAATAGGCCGGGTGCATCAACCACCACCTTGCCGCGCGGTTGACCAGGAGTGCATTATCACGTCGAAGGACTGGAGGTTTCACAATAATGAGGATTTGGGTTGCGATAGGGTTGCTGGCAATGGTGACGTTCGGGACTGCCGGGGCGGTGGGCGAGACCGCTGCGTCCACAACCGCGAAACAGGTGCGCGACGATTTTGTGGACGTTGACCGCCGGATACTCGACATGGCGAAAGATTGGCCCGCCGATAAGTACAACTACAAGTTGCGCCCCGAAATGCGCAGCTTTGGAGAGGTACTGGTGCATGTCGCATCGGGAAATGTATACGCGGCGAAGGCAGGAAAGGGCGATAAGGTGAAATGGGATGAGCTCGATCCGAAGAACTATCCCGACAAAGCCACCGTGGTCGCGCTGCTGGAGAAGTCATTTGCTGAATCGGAATCGGTGATGAAGAGCTGGCCTGATGCTCAGTTTGGCAAGACGGTCGAGCCTTGGCTCGACGTGCTCGAGCACGGCGGCGAGCACTACGGCCTGCTCGTGGCTTACTACCGCGCCAACGGTGTGGTGCCGCCGGAGTCGAGGCCGAAGAAGAAATAGAGATCACTTCTGCGACCGAAGACAAGGCTCCCACCCTGCCGCTGATTCAGGCGACAAGGTGGAATTGAACATTCTGCTGTCCTAACCGCGTTTCTTGCGCGAAATGAACCTGCCCGAAGCTAACGTAGTCAGGACCGAACACCAGAGCGCTGAGCTCGGAAGGCTCGGGCGTCGCGATGCCACTCGGGATCGATCCCGGCACAAACAGGTCGGAAAGGTCCGTCGCGTTGCACGAATCGCGCAGGCAAGGACCCACGTCGAAGACTTCCTGCCAGGTTCAGCAGGTCGGATGAATGGGTGTAGAAGATATTGTTGGTATAAGCGTTCCCTTCGCATCGGGAGAAATGACGATTTCGCCGATCGTACGGCTTGGATCGTCGCCGCCCTCAGTTTCGTCCCACCACAGACGATGGCACCGTCATGACCATGGCACCGTCATTCTGATAAGCGCTCGACGCCTCAATTTCGGGAACGACGATGGAAAGGAAGTTGTCTCCCTGGGCGGCGATATGAAGCCGCCCGTCAGTGTGCTGTGCATATCATTGTACTGGTCTCGGGTGATCCAGTTGTACTGCGCGACAGTATTGCCGGCAGGGTCGGTCTGCAACTGCTGGAGCGGAGCGTAGTCCCTCGAAAGGGATTGGAAGGAGAGGGATTGTTTCCGCCGTTGGTGGTGGTGAAGAACAGTTGCGGGCTGTGCTTGGCGGCGTAGTTGTATTGGTTGCTGCCGTTGTAGGCGTTGGTTCCACTGGTAAATGTGCCTGAGAAACTCTTCAGGGAAACGGTGTACTGGTTCGTCCGGGACCGCCGTATTGTTATTCAGTTTGACGTAGCGTCGAATTGCTGCAGCGAAATTATGTATTTCACACGATGCACCGTCGGCAATCCGGGTTAGAAAGTACTACTGCGACTCTACCGAATGGAATTATTTCCGTCTTTTAGGACCACAGAGGATAATCGCTACATGGTGCATCGCATGCGCTACTTCCTGCCTCTCGTTTTCATCGGATGGTTATTTACGGGCTCGCAGCTCTGGAGCTTTAAAGATTTCGTCATGCCCAAGGCGGAAGATGCCGCCACTTATCCCAGCAAGGATTCGCACCCGGAGGAAAAGGTCACCGTAGCGATTGACCTTTACAACAGCCCTCCGAAAGACGACATCTTCAATACGCATTTTGGTGAACATGGAATCCTGCCGGTCTTTCTGGTTATCACGAATGCAGGCGACAAGCCTATTTCGGTAACGAAAATACAAGCGCAACTGGTGACCGCCAACCGGTCCAAACTCGACGACCTCAGTGCCGACGACGTGATGCGCCGGATTAGCCACGTTAACGCCAGTAGCACAAACCCCGGTCATGCCGGCACAATCCCGATTCCCGGGCTTGGAAAGAACAAGAAAGGCCAGCAGCAGATGGAGGAGCTCAACCGCGCCAAGTTCAGCGCGTTTGCGGTCGAACCCCATTCCACCCAATCCGGCTTTCTGTTCTTCGACGTCGCCGACGTTCGTAGTCCAGTTCAGGGCGCGCACATCTATCTCATGGGCGTGCGCGATGCCGGGGGATCGGAGCTGATGTATTTCGATATCCCGGTCATTCCAGCCAATACAGCGAGCACCGGCAACTAGTTTCGGCGCACATCCAAAAAGAGGTAATCCGTTCCCTCGTCTGTGGGATTCCCGCGGCTCCGTTTCCAAGCTACTGTTGGCTCACTACTAAGTAACCTGCATTGCTGGCGGGGAGCTTAGAAGAGACCCAATGTCTACTGTGCCAACAAGTCCGTGGCTTGATAGCAATCGATACAGAGCTGACAAGGCCTGCGAACACTGCGAAGGCATACTTCGTCACGCGTCGTGGTCCATCACCAACAGCGAACTCATCCGGTACGCGTACCATGTATTGCACGATGCAAGCAAACTCGGCACTGGCGACCAGCTGATTCCTGCACGCCCTGGGAGTTCGCTGGGCTGATAACTCAGCAAAGCGTCGAGCCTGCGCCTGCACCCTAGCGGGAAATGGAGGAAGTGCGCATGCGGGCCTGCCAAAGTCCTTGACTCCCGCCCCTGCGACACATAACCTCGCACTTTCAGCGAAAGGGAACTTCATGGGTCTGCTGGAGTGGTGTGATGAGGAGCCGACGACGGTTTCAGTCCTTGCTACCGTGGGAGATGCAATTCAGGCCATGATGGACAAAGACGTCGGCGCCGTGGCGGTGGTCGACGAGCAGGGCGTGGTAGCCGGAATGTTTACCGAACGCGACGTCCTGGCTAAGTTCGCGCTGAGCGGCCGCGACGCCCGCACCACACCCGTGCGCGAACTGATGAGCTCCATCGTAGAGATGGCCACTGACGAGACCACGCCGGCGGAAGCGTTTAGGGTGATGCTGGAGCGGCACTATCGCCACCTGCCGGTGGTTGACGACCACGGCAAGGTACTTGGTATCTTGTCGATTCGCAACATCCTCGAGGCCAGGATCGACGATTTACTCGAGCAGCTCGAGAGCCAGAATCCATAAGATCAGCTAGTCCTGGAATGTCGACCTGCCTGTATATACGCCGCTTATTTGATTGATAACACGATACTTAGTGATGGTTTCGAGCCCAATGTAGACAAAATCTTAGTGAGTTTGACTCATATTTTGGTGCCGCCCCGTTTTCCCAGTATAATTAAGCCTTCATGCCGCAGAAACGATTGATCCGCTCTACTACAGTTCTTTGTGTTCGCCGGGACGGCAAGGTGGTCATGGCCGGAGACGGCCAAGTGACCCTCGGCGAAAACGTAATCAAACACTCGGCCCGGAAGATCCGCCGCCTCTACCAGGACAAGATTCTGGCCGGCTTCGCGGGATCCACAGCCGACGCGTTCTCGCTTTTTGCGCGGTTTGAGTCGAAACTTGAGCAATATCATGGCAACTTGGGCCGCGCGGCGGTGGAATTGGCCAAGGACTGGCGGACAGATAAGATGCTCCGCCAACTAGAAGCTCTACTGCTCGTTGCCGACCAGACGCAAACCTTCCTCATCAGCGGGCAAGGGGATGTCATCGAGCCTGATAGCGGTATCGCCGCCATCGGCAGTGGTGGCTCTTTCGCCACCTCGGCCGCGACGGCGCTCCTGGAGCACACCCAGCTTTCTGCTCGACAGATCGCCGAAGAAGCGATGAAGATTGCGGGAAAAATCTGCATCTACACGAACGACAAAATCACCATCGAAGAGTTGTGAAAGCGATTTCAGGTTCCGACCCAAAGGCGGCTTGAACGTCCAGCAACTTGAAACTCCCGAGGTATCGAATTGGCCATTTATCTTCCCGCAACTTCCGATGACGAACATGTCGCTCTCGACGAGCTGACCCCACGCGAAATCGTGCGCGAACTCGACAAATATGTTGTCGGGCAGCACGAAGCCAAGCGCGCGGTCGCGATCGCGCTGCGCAACCGCATGCGACGTCAGAAGCTGACGCCCGAGCTGGCGGAAGAGATCATTCCCAAGAACATCATCATGATGGGTCCGACCGGAGTGGGCAAGACCGAGATTGCGCGGCGTCTTGCCAAGCTGGCGAACTCACCCTTCATGAAGGTCGAAGCTTCGAAGTTCACGGAGGTCGGATACGTCGGACGCGACGTCGAGTCGATGATTCGCGACTTGGTCGAGATCGCAATCGACATGGTGCGGGAAGAAAAGCTGGAAGACGTCTCGGACAAGGCGGAACTGAATGCCGAAGAGCGTTTGCTCGATCTGCTGCTGCCGTCGATGCCGACCCAGGTAACACCGCCAAAGACATCCGGTCACGAATCCCAGATTGGATTCAATCTCGGCAACGAACCGCTACTGGCGGGCGAACCGGGATCTCGCACTCGCGAAAAACTTCGCCAGCAATTGCGCGAAGGCAAGCTTGACGAGCGCATTGTTGAGCTCGACGTGCGCGAGAAGGCAATGCCTGCATTCGAAATCATCACGAATCAGGGGGTCGAGGAGATGGACGTCAACATGAAGGACATGTTGCCCAACATCTTCGGCCAGCGCACCAAGAAGCGGAAGATGAAGGTCGGCGAAGCCTTTGATTACCTCATCCAGGAAGAAGAACAGCGTTTGGTCGATATGGATCAGGTACAGCGCATAGCCGTCGAGCGCGTCGAGAATTCCGGCATCATCTTTCTCGACGAGATCGACAAGATTGCAGGGCGGGAAGGCGGTCATGGGCCTGACGTCTCGCGCGAAGGTGTGCAGCGCGACATTCTTCCCATCGTCGAAGGCACTACCGTTAACACGCGCTACGGCATGGTTCGTACCGACCACGTTCTCTTCATCGCGGCCGGCGCGTTCCACGTGTCAAAACCGAGCGATCTCATTCCCGAACTGCAGGGACGCTTCCCGATTCGTGTGGAGTTGCAGTCACTCACAGTCGAGGACTTTATCAAGATCCTCACAGAGCCCCAGTCATCGCTGACCAAGCAGTACATCGCGTTGCTCGAGACAGAAGGCGTGAAGCTTGAATTCACGCCGGAAGCGTTGCAGGAAGTCGCCAACTTCGCGTTCCGGGTGAATGAAGGCACCGAGAACATCGGCGCGCGCCGCCTGCATACGATCATGGAGCGCGTTCTGGACAAAATAAGCTTTGACGCTTCCGACCTCAAGGACAAGGACGTTGTTATCGACGGCGATTATGTTCGCAATGCGCTGACCGACATCGTGAAGGACCAAGACCTCTCGCGCTACATCCTGTGAATCGCGTGATGTCGCGCAGTGAGCTCCTGCACGAAATTAAAAACGCCGAAGTCGAAAGACTCCGGCGTTGCCTGCCGCTCCGACAAGTATCTAGCAGTGGAATTTCCGGCGGATGATTCCGGCGAGGCCCAGCACCCCCGAACCCAGTAGGAAGAGGCTTCCAGGCTCGGGCGTGGCGAAGACGTTCTGAGCAGTTCCGGGACCGCCGCATTCCGTTCCGGGAATAGCGGTGTAGAGATAAATATCCGGGAATTCGGCGCATGGTTCATCTGGGACTGCGCCAGCGTTACGTAGTTTTGGCACCCGTGTCGAGCGACGGTACTCCTTCATAAAGCCACCATACAGCGGCATTGATGTCGCTGTTTCAGGTTTGGCAACCTCGCGTATTTCACTGTCCGGAGCCGACGCAAGGCTTTACTACCGCAAGCATAGTGTTCGACATGAGAGAATTCCCGGTATGTGACAGAACACCGGACTTCATCAGTCCGACAGAACTCGCCGGCGAGGAGCAAACGCACGATTGTGCATGCGAGGTGCGGGCTCCGCTACTAGCGGGACTGGAACTTCTCCGCTATCGCCGCATTGACCGCTTCGCTCTGCCCCTTTGGAATGCTCAACGTCTGCCAATTCGGTCCCTGTAGGTGCTTTGCCAGAAAAACGATCTGTCCCACATGATGGGAGTAATGAGCGACTTGTCGGGTGATAGCTTGCACGACCGAATGAGGCTCACCTCGAATCGTTACTTCGCGCGCCAGATCTTCGGGCTGCAGTGCCTTGAGAGTGTCGAACAGCAACTGCCAGTATTTCTCCCACGCCGCAACGATTTCAGAACGGGAAGTGCCGCTGGCCACAAACTCCTGATCGCGATTCCGGTCGGGCTTCTCGCCATCGGTTGTCAGGAAGTCGGTGAACCGCGAACGCATGTTCCCGGCCATGTGCTTCACGATTACGGCGACACTGTTCGACTCTGGATCGGGCACCGCGAAAAATTGGTCGTCGCTGAGCTGCAGCATGGCGCCGTCGGCAAGGCGCTTCTGTCCACGCAGGTTGCGGAAGGCTTCGTTGAGGAACATCGCGGCAATATCAGCCATAAAAGCTCCCGTGAGAAAACGCGATACCTAGGATACCCTTGCGCCCGAGAGAAGAACGCTGTCATTGGGCATCAAGAACTGGGAAAGCTGGGCGCCTCGGTACCGCGCACCCACGAGTTACGCGGCGCGCAATATTTTCCTAAATAATTTTATTGACTTCTCATGAATGTAAACGCAATATGTAGTGCTAGGCGTAGGGCTCATCCAATATATGGAGTGAGTGATGTACTTGAGCCGACGTCAAAACACAACCTTCAAGGGAGAAGGTTGAACGGAGGAAATACTCATGGCAACGAAGAAAAAAGCAGCGAAGAAGAAAGCCGCTAAGAAAAAGAAGCACTAACCAACGGGCGAGGCTAAGGCCTCGCTAGTTTTTTGCAATGACGGCTAGGCCTCCGCGACTTCGTCCCGGGGGCTTTTTACTGCGCGGCGCGTAATGCGGTTGTGAGGCAAAGCGGTTCGTGTTAGAAGGAAACCTTGCGCTAAAACCAGTACGATGCTGCGATCGAGGCCACTGGAGACTGGTCAAGCCCAGATGACGGCGGAGAAGAAAAAGGCGCGGAGTTCGGGAGGGGGGCCGGAGCCGGTTATCCCCGACAAACTGTACTTTCGCATTGGGGAGGTAGCCAAACTCTGTAAACTCCCCGCCTACGTGCTGCGCTTCTGGGAGTCGGAATTCCCACAGCTCAAGCCGGTGAAGAGCAGTACAGGCCAGCGGATGTATCGCCAGCGCGATGTCGAGAGCGTACTGCGGATCAAGAAACTGCTTTATGCCGAGGGTTTCACGATTGCCGGAGCGCGGCAGCATCTCAAGACGGAAAGCAAACCCAGAGGCCGCCAGTCAGGCCTGCCATTTCCCAAGGCAGGGCGTAACGACAATCTGAAGAAAGTGCGCCAGGGGCTGCAAGAGATCCTGGTGATCCTTAAGAGGAAGCGCTAAGGCTGGCTCGTGCGCCCCTGTTCTTCGGAACGCTTCTTCAGTCCGACGGCTTCCGTGTGAACGTAACGACGGACGAGACCTGAAACGAACGGACTTAACAAGGCGCTCAGTAAACCCGTCTGGTTCAGCACGAGTGTGACCTGACATTCTCCCCCACGGTTTCCTCAATCCAGTGGTCGGCCTTCGAGTGGATGCCGGCCGATCGGCTCTCCCGTACGAAGCCCTTACGCGGCTCGAAGTCCGTCACTTCCCAGACGGCCTCGGGGAGACGTGGCTGCCGAATTCGACCTCGCTTCCGGCGCCAAATGGACCTACATCGAGCCTCGATATCCCAGTGATGGAGGCGGTCCACTCGTGCCAGCGTCCCACGTCCGTCAAGGCAGCCCAAATGCGTTGAGCTGGAGCCGCGATTGTTACCGCATCTTCGATTTGCACGATTATTTTCCTAGGTAGCGAACAACGGCTTCAACCGGCGGTAGGTTTCTTCGAGCGTTTCGGGCAACACCCGGGTTTCAGCCACGACCGTCATGAAATTTGCGTCCGCCACCCAACGAGGTAGTACGTGCATATGGATGTGTCCGGCGATCCCCGCGCCCGCAGCCTTGCCAATATTCATGCCCAAATTCACGCCCTCGGGATGGTAAAGATTGATGAATGCCGACTCGAGGCGTCTTGTCAGTGCCATCATCTCGTTGGCCCCACTTTCGGAAAGCAGACAAAGATGGTCGACATGCTGATAGGGCACAACCATGGAATGACCGGACGTGTACGGGTAGGCGTTCAAGATGACGAAATTCAGCTCGCCTCGGTGCACGATAAGGGCCTTTTCGTCGTCGCCCAAGTTGAGCAACTGGCAAAAAACGCACCCGTCAGCCTGATCGACCGAGGAGACGTAGCTGTAGCGCCAAGGTGTCCAGAGGTAGTCCATCCAACGGCAGAGTATCAAACGGTATCACTCTACCCAAGAGTACCGCCAAAAACCAGCACTTATGCGGCCATCGGAAGGGCTGCCTGCATGTGAAAATTACGGGAAAATCGCGTCCTGCTTGGACTTACGCGTTTGACACTCCTCAGAAGCGATTGTTATAGTCAAAGAGTCCCGGGAAGTGGGGCCGCTCTCTGGGATCCGGCCGCTGGGTTGTCCAAAATCCCCGCCAACGGGGAAATTCTACCTGAAGACTGAAGCCAGCAGTCCGTCAATCAGGCTACTCTACAATTTTCAAAATTGCAGGGCGCGAACTCAAACAATGTCTCTCGAAGAAACCCTCAACGACACACCGACCTCATCAACTACTGAAGATTCCGGCGCGGACGAGCAGCAGTCGGCTGAAAAGTCCAACGATACCAGCAATACCAGCACTCATCCTGATGCGGCCGAACCGGTTGCAGCGGCGCCTCGAGTCGAGAAAGAACCATCCATGGAAGACTTCGCCACCGCTCTTGAGACGTTCGAGCAGGAACAGGCTCAGACGGAGGCGGCGCTTAATGACGAACAGATCCTGACCGGTACCGTCCTGAAGATCACGCCGCAGTATGTCGTGGTCGATATCGGGTACAAGTCCGAAGGCGTCATTCCGGTCGGCGAGTTCGCCGACGGCGAAGGTAATGTAACCGTCCATCCCGGCGAGGAAGTGCCCGTGGTCCGCGACCAGGGTCACACCGAAGAAGGTTACGTTAACCTCTCGTACCATAAGGCGCAGCGTCTGCGTGCATGGGACGATATTGAAAAGGCGTACAACGAGAAGGCCTCGATCAAGGCTCGCATCATTGATCGCATCAAGGGTGGCCTGACGGTCGACATCCTGGGCGCTCGCGCATTTCTTCCCGGATCCCAAGTGGAGCTACGGCCGGTGCGCAACCTGGATGGCTTGAAGGGGACCGACCTGGATGTCCGCATCATCAAGCTCAACAAGAAGCGCGGCAATATCGTGGTTTCGCGCAAGCAGCTTCTGGAAGAAGAGCAGGGCGAGAAGCGCGCCAAGACACTGGACCAGTTAAGTGAAGACGCAATTCTGACCGGCACGGTGAAGAATCTGACGAACTATGGTGCCTTCGTCGATCTGGGCGGCATCGATGGTCTGCTCCACATTACGGACATGTCGTGGGGTCGGCTCACGCATCCGCGCGACCTGGTGCAAGTGGGAGACCAGATTCAGGTAAAAGTACTGAAGTTCGACCGCGAGAAGCAGCGCGTGTCGCTGGGATTCAAGCAGCTCACCCCAGATCCTTGGCTCGACGCCACAGAGCGCTACCCGATCGGCGCTCACGTGCGTGGGCGCGTGATCAGCGTGACCGACTACGGAGCATTCATCGAACTGGAACAGGGTATTGAAGGGCTGGTCCATGTCAGCGAAATGACGTGGTCGAAGCGGATGAAGCATCCCTCGAAGATGGTGAACGTCGGCGATCAGGTGGAAGCCGTGGTGCTGAACGTTAATCCCACCGAGCGCCGCATCAGCCTGGGGTTGAAACAGCTTGAGTCGAACCCATGGGAAACGCTGCATGAGAAGTTTCCCATTGGTACCGTGGTGGAGGGCAAAGTTCGCAACCTGACCGACTTCGGCGCGTTCATCGAAATCGAAGACGGCATTGACGGACTGGTCCACGTCAGCAACCTCAGCTGGACCAAGCGGATAAAACATCCATCCGAGGTCCTGAAGAAAGGCGACAAGGTGAGAGCTATCGTGCTGGCGATTGAGCCTGATCAGCGGCGGCTTTCGCTGGGCGTGAAACAGCTTCAGCCCGATGTGTGGGATACATTCTTCGACCAGCACCGCGTGGGAGACGTGATCCACGGCAAGGTATTGCGACTCGCGAGCTTCGGTGCATTCGTCGAGATTGCCGACGGCGTCGAAGGTCTGTGTCATAACTCCGAGGCAGTGGACAAACATGGCACGCAGATCAAGCTGGAACCCGCCCAGGAGTTCGAATTCAAGATCATCAAGATGAACCCGGCCGAGAAGAAGGTGGGACTGAGCATCCGCGCGGTGGGAGAAGAAGCCACGCGTGCCGATGTGGAGGCCTACAAGGCGCCGGCGGCTTCGACCGCGTCATCCGGCACCGGTTCCACGATTGGCGAGTTCATGTCGTGGAAACGCGCCAGCAACGAGAACAACTAGATTTCGATTCGATTACCTGAAACCGGTGAGGCCGCCAGCAATGGCGGCCTTCGCTATTTGTCGAGATTGATCTTCAAATTGATGGTGGGATTGAAACGATCATCGAACTGGCTAACGGTCTTGGTGTCACTCTTCTTGCCGTCTTTTTCGGCGTAAACCTCGTAGTCGGTATTGAGAGCCAGCTGAGGAAAACGATAAGAGCCATCCTGCTGCGTGAAATAACTCTTTACCGTCAAAGTCTTCATGTTCTTGAGGTAGACCACGGCGCCGGGAATAGAATGGTCGTTTTTATCGGCGACCGTTCCGGCAAGCATCTTTGAGGTGGGACGCGTCTTCTTCGGCGCGTTATCGTTCCCCAATCCGCCGAGCGGCAAGTTCAGTTGCGCGTTAGCGCAATCTGCCAACACGGATGCGAGTATCAGTGCTGCGGTGAGTTGCTTCATGGGTTGAGCACGCCTATTTGCGGGCTGAAGGAGATGTGGTCAGATGGAGCCCGATATCCTTACGTTCATTATCGTCGATTTGAACGGTAATTTCAGGCTGGGGCTGGCCTTTGGGCATTTTGATCGTGGCCCGAACAATGTAATCCTGCCGCCCTGGCGGCACGCGCTGCGCGAATTCGCCACGATTATCGGACGTGAGTTCCCATTTCGGCTTCTTGTCAGTCGCGCGCCGAATGGTGATGGGTACACCCGGCACTGGACGATCATCAGGACCCCAAACCGTCCCGAAGATCAGTGCGTAGTCTCTCACTGCCTGGTTCTTTTGGGGGCCAGGTTCGGCATAAAGGCTAAGTGCAAGTGAACCGCAGGCACTCAGGAGCAGCGACCAAAATATTGCAGTGGTAATCGCGGTCCTGATCTCGCGATTACGAGTGTCGGTCATGCTACTCTTCTTCTCGTTCGTCGGCGATCTCCTCGTCCTCGTCGACTTCTGCCTCTTCGACCCGGCTGAGTTCTAGCGGCTCAACGGCGACGACTTCGAAGTCGGTACCGCACTCCGGGCAGGAGATGACTTCGCCTTCGTCCACTTCGTCTTCTTCGATGTCCAGATCGCTTTCGCACTCAGGACAAATTACCATCGCCAGTTCCTCCGATCTATTCGCGGCACGATCACGGTAACGAATTACGGCGTTGCCACCCTTTTATATTTAGAATCTCTTTCTACCAGCGTCAAGTAATAGACAGTTGAGATGCGCTGAAGTTTTGAGGGATGCAGTGGCCAAAATGAAAATGTTCGTACTGGGAATGGTAATCTTGCTGTTGACATTTCCTCAGGTGGCTACAACCGCAACGCCCGAATCCACTGGGGCTGCTGTTCCGCCGGCCGATCCGCAGATTGCCGCCACCCTGCGCGGTATTTCACCCCAGCGGATTCAACAGACGATTGAGAGGCTCGTGAGTTTCAAAACGCGGCATACCTTGTCGTCGGATTTGCCTGCCTCGACCGGAACAGGCATTAACGCTGCGGCGGAGTGGATCAAGGGCGAGTTCGAAACCTACTCAAAAGCTTGTGGTGGCTGCCTGGAAGTAAAGACCGATGAATTTACCCAGGAGGCATCGAACCGTATCCCCAAGCCGACGAAGCTTACCAATGTTTATGCGATTTTGCGCGGAACTAATTCGGCGAATGCCTCGCGCGTTGTCCTGGTGACGGGCCACTACGACTCGCGCAACTCGGAGACCAATGATGCTACCGGCGACGCGCCGGGCGCCAACGATGACGGCAGCGGAACGGCGGTGAGCCTGGAGTGCGCCCGTGTCCTGGGCAAGCAAAAATTTGCCGCGACGATCATCTTCCTTGCGGTCGCCGGCGAGGAACAGGGCCTCTACGGCAGTGCGCACTTCGCAAAAATGGCTAAGTCGCAGGGCTGGAACATTGAAGCCGCGCTCAACAACGACATCGTGGGAGGCGATCGAACTCCGGGCGATACCAAACAGGACCCTCATACGGTACGCGTATTCTCAGAAGGAACTCCGGCGAATGCCAGCGAAAACGAGTTAAAGCTGATTCGGGCGCTGGGGGGTGAAAACGATAGCGCCTCGCGCCAGTTAGCCCGATACGTCGCGTCGGTTTCGGCACAGTATTTTCCCGCGAAGGGGTTTCATCCCCTGGTGGTGTTCCGCCGTGACCGCTATTTGCGGGGCGGAGATCACACGTCCTTCAATGAGCAGGGTTTTGCAGCGGTGCGATTTACCGAATATCGCGAAAACTACAATCACCAGCACCAGAACGTGCGCAGCGAAAACGGAGTGGAATATGGCGACCTGCCAAAGTTCGTCAACTACGACTATGTGGCAAATGTGGCACGATTGAACGCCGCAATTCTGGCCTCCTTGGCGTCTGCCCCTGCCCCTCCTGCTAAAGTCCGCATGTTGACGAAAGCCCTCCAGAACGATTCCACTGTTGTATGGGAGCCGTCGCCGGGCGGCCTAGCCACCGGATATCGGGTGTTATGGCGGGATACTGGCGCCTCCGATTGGGAACACGCGCAGGCATTTGGGAACCTCACCCAAGCCACGCTGCCGATGTCGAAAGACAATGTGATCTTCGCGGTGCAGGCTACAGATGCGAAGGGACGCCGCAGTCTGGCCGTGGTTCCAGCGCCTGAACGTTAGCTTGAACTTGGTTGGCTGAATGGGTGGAACTTGCTTCCGGGCGTAGAGAAATCAGATCGTAGAGGGAGTTTTTCATGCGACGCAGCCCGACCATGACTCTGAGCTTCCCGCCGTTTACTCCGGCGGTGAAGCAGCTGCTCATCGCCAACGGAGTGGTGTTTCTGCTTGTGGCGATCGTAGGGGCGTTCACTTCGTCCGGTACCGCAGCCTGGGTCGATTTTCATTTCGGTTTGGTCCCGCAACTGGCCGTGCTGCACGGCTGGATCTGGCAGTTCGTAACCTATGCCTTCGTCCACGCCGGGATCCTCCACATCCTCTTCAACCTGCTCGCCCTATGGATGTTCGGCGCGCAACTGGAAATGGATTGGGGCTACAGCCTGTTCATGCAGTTTTACTTTTTCTGCTTGATTGGCGCAGCCATAACCACTTGCATCGTGGCGTTTACCGGCCTCCTCGGGGCCTCGCCCGCGGTACCTACAGTTGGCGCTTCCGGCGCAATCTACGGCATCCTGATCGCATTTGGCATGTTGCACGGCGATTCGGAAATCATGCTGTTCCCGATTCCGTTTCTGATAAAGGCCCGCTATTTCATCATCGGGTTGATTCTCCTTGCCCTGTACGGAGCGCTGTCGTCCGCCCATACGCTTGGCCAATCGACGGCCTACATGGCCCACCTTGGAGGTGGGTTGTTTGGTTATCTGTTCCTCAAGTTCGTTCCGCGACGAGGTTTCGGATTCCCTATATCGGAACGTTTCTACGGGTTGCGCAATACGTACTACCGCTGGAAGCGCAAACGGGCGGCGCGAAAGTTTGAGGTCTACATGCGCAAGCACGACCGCGGAGACTACCGTCACGAAGATTACTTCGACGAAGAAGGCAGGATGCGTGACCCAGAAGCGCGCAACCGCCAGAAGAAGAATGGCGATGCAAGGCCGCCTTGGGTGAACTGACCAATCGAAGTACGTCCGGCGATACAGTCACAATGAAAGCGTTCGTATACACCCAATACGGGTCGCCGGATGTGCTCCAGTTCACGGACATACCAAAACCCACACCCACGGACGATGAGGTCTTGATTGAGGTTTACGCGGCCTCTGTTAATCCATTGGACTTGCACCTCATGCAAGGCAAGCCGTTTATTGTCCGTCTGATGGCTGGGGGCTTGGTCAAACCAAAACATCAGATCCTGGGTTCTGATATCTCAGGACGGGTCGAAGCGGTTGGCAGGCACGTTACACAGCTTCATCCCGGCGACAAGGTAATCGCGGCAAATGGTGTAGGAGGATTTGCCGAATATGCGTGTGCCACTGAAGGCAGATTGACGCTGAAGCCGGCCAACCTGTCATTTGAGCTGGCAGCGGCCGTTCCCGTGGCGGCAATCACCGCCCTTCAGGGTCTTCGTGATAAGGGTCAGATCCAACCGGGCCACAAGGTTCTGGTCGACGGCGCCTCCGGTGGTGTCGGTACATTTGCCGTCCAGATCGCCAAATCATTTGGGGCTGAGGTCACCGCGGTGTGCAGCACGCGAAATGTGGACACGGCGCAATCGCTAGGCGCGGACCATGTGATCGATTACACGCAGGACGATTTCACCCGAAGCGGTCAACGTTATGACCTGATCTTTGCTGCGAACGCCTATCATTCGATCTTCGATTACCGGCGTGCGCTCAGTCAGGAGGGAATTTACGTCATGGCTGGAGGCGGTTCAGTTCCAATGCTCGAGGCCATTCTACTCGGACCGTTACTGTCACTGATCGGCGGCAAGAAGATGTGTTTCGTGGGTGCGAAGGTAAACAAGACGGATTTGATTCTGCTGAAAGACCTACTGGAAGCCGGACGAGTTGTGCCGGTTGTGGATCGACGTTACCCGTTTAGCGCCCTGCCTGATGCTCTCCGTTATCTTGAAGAAGGACATGCGCGAGGAAAAGTTGTAATAGCCGTCAAGCATAACAACGGCGTCGAACAGTCCTTCTAGCCAGCGAAAAGCGTTTCCAGATTCTCATAAACCGTGGGGATCGTGCACAACTCGGGAAGCTGCTGCCAGTAACGGTGCACATCGGGATCGTGCTGGGCCTCGCTGCGAAGCTCAGGTGACTTCCAGCGGCGCACGTGAACGAAGTGGTCACGTCGATCACTGTCGCGATAAAGCCAGTCGCTGGAGTAGCCCTTGGCGCGCATCATGGAGTAAAACTCACGCAAAACGGCGGCCAGTTCTTCCCCTTTGCCGGGAAGCGCCTCCAGGAGTGCGACCGAAACAACTTCTTGGGTCATGCTTTCTCCTCCAGCGTGCTGCGGAGGCTGAACAGCTTCGACTGACATCAACGGCCCTGCCTTTCTGATTGCGAGCCTTCTCTTACTTGGATCAGTCGCATGAAGTTAGTCGCACCAGGAGAGTTCTGCGTGCCAGCGACGAGGCCGAAGACGTCTCCCGGCGAGAGAACTTCGAGGCGCTTCAGCTCATCCTCAGCGAATTGGGCCATGCGCTCTACGGACAGCCCTGAAGGACAAATAAGGGGCGTCGTCCCCCACAGGGCGTTCAAGCGATTGCGCACGGTCTCTGACGGTGAAAACGCGTAAATATCGGCTGCGGGACGATACTTCGACAACATTCGCGCCGTGGTCGCTGTTTCCGTAAACACAGCGATCGCTTTTACCTTCAGGTCCTGCGCGGCATGCGCCATTGATTCGCAGATGGTTTCAGCAACCGAGAGGTGTACGGCTTCGCGATGTCCGGGGGTCAACGGTTGCACCGAGCTGGACTCCGCCTCGGCCACAATGCGTGCCATCATCTCCACCGCTTCACGCGGATATTTTCCGCTGGCGGTCTCCCCAGACAGCATCACGGCGTCGGTCCCGTCGAAAATAGCGTTGGCCACGTCGCTGGCTTCCGCGCGTGTCGGCCGCGGGCTCTCCGTCATCGACTCGAGCATTTGCGTCGCGGTAATCACGGGCCTGCGGAAATCGAGAGCGCGGCGAATAACGTACTTCTGGATGAGCGGCACTTTTTCCGGCGCCACTTCCACCCCAAGGTCGCCGCGGGCCACCATCACGGCCACCGAAGCTTCGAGTATGCCGTCAAGATTTTCGATGGCTTGCGGCTTCTCCAGCTTGGCAACCAGGCCTACATCGCTGCACAGGCTGGCAATAGCGTTTTTCGCTCGCACCACGTCATGCACTGTCCGCACGAAAGAAATTGCCACCAGATCAACACCCTGCTTTAGGCCGAATTCCAGGTCGCGCTGGTCTTTTTCCGTGAGCGAAGGAATGCTGACATTCGTCCCGGGAAGGTTTATGCCCTGGTTCTCGCCCAGCAAGCCTCCGTTCAGGACCTCACATACTACTTCGCCGTCGCGTACGTCACGAACGACCAGCTCAATGCGTCCGTCCGACAGGAGAATGCGCTCGCCAGGCTTCACGTCACGAGCGAGGTCCTGGTACGTCGTAGATATGATCTCGGTGGTACCCTTCACGTCGTTCGGAGTGATCGTTACCGTCTGTCCGGTCCGCAAGGCAACCGGGGCGCCGGACTGCAATCTTCCGGTTCGGATTTTCGGGCCCTGCAGGTCCTGCAGAATGCAGATGCTGCGGCCGAGGTCTTTCGCGACTGTGCGCAGCCGTTCGATAACCAGCGCATGCTGTTCGTGGGTGCCATGCGAGAAGTTGAGGCGCGCAACATTCATGCCGCACAGCATCAGGTCACGAATCATCTCCTCGGAGTTGCTGGCCGGACCAATGGTGCACACAATCTTGGCACGGCGCCGTAGCATGGCCGGGCGACGCAAGAGACTGTCCTGGGAATCGAAGATGTCTGGCTTGGCACTCAGCATTTGGTCACAAGGTTAAAGAGCGGGCACTCGTTTCTGTTCGGAATTCAGTCTCGAGTGCGCCCCAAACAGGAACCTGGGATAGCGCAACGCATTGAATTCGGCCCCAATCAGAACGACCATCGATATCAAGTACAGCCAGATAAGGAGCGCGATTGCAGTGCCGACGGATCCGTAGATCACGCCGTAGTTGCTATAGCGCCGCAGGTACCAGCCAAACAGCACTGTAACGAATACCCAAAGCATCGTCGCCACGACCGATCCGGGCAAGACTCGATGCCAAGGCTGAGTTCTGGGGACGCCATGATGATAAACCAGTCCGATGACAGCGATGCTGGTCAAGGTGGCGATAATCCAGCGCACCGCGGTCCATAAGCCAAGGATGTAGGGCGTCAGCTCATGGCCGACATGGTACATCGTCCAGCGCTCGATGAGATTGCCGGACACCACCAGGAATGAGGCGAAGCCCATCGGAACCCCTGCCATGACAACCAGCAGGAGGGCAATCAGGCGCTCTTTCACCAATCCCCAGACTTTAGGCATCTGGTAGGCCTTACGAAAGCCTTCCATCCAGGAAATCATCACGCCGGAAGCCGTCCAGAGAGTGAAAACACTGGTAGAGACCAGGAACTCGGTTTGCACCGGCCTCGCGCCGGTAATGTACTGCGTAATCGTGGCGCTGGTCCCCTCGGGAAGTATCCGTCCTACCGCGCGAAAAATCTCGCGAACAAAAAGCTCACTGCTCCGTGAGCGGGACAACACAGACGCAAGCACCAGAATAGCGGGGAAGAACGTGAGGATGGCGGAGAACGCCGCAGCCTTCGCAACGCTAAAGGCGTCGTGCTCGAAGGCGCGCCAGAAAGCCAACCGCAGGTGTCGAAAGAAACGCGACATACATTACAGAGTCAAGGAGGGCGCGCTTTGAGTGTACACGCCCGCTACCCAGGGAAAGCGGGCCGGCCAGTCGGCAAGAACGTCCTCTTTTGACGCGCTCGAATGAAAAAACGCCGCCCGTGCAGTGCACGAGCGGCGTGGTTGTACGACCAATTACTCTGCCGCGAGTTCTTCTGCTTCGTTCTCGCCTTCGTGACGGAGCAGTTCCAGCGCGCGCTCGGCTTCCTCGTACGCGGCCGTCACTTCCTCCTGCACTTTGGCTGCGGCCTGTTCCATCTCCTCGGAGAGCCGGACATTGCGGTAGTACTCCATGCCGGTTCCCGCGGGGATCAAACGGCCCACGATGACGTTCTCCTTGAGGCCGCGCAGGTGATCGACCATACCCTGAATGGAGGCTTCGGTCAGCACACGCGTCGTCTCCTGGAAGGAGGCCGCCGAGATGAAGGAGTCGGTCGAGAGCGAGGCCTTGGTAATGCCCAGCAGCAGCGGACGGCCAGTGGCTGGCTTGCCGCCGTTGGCAATCGCCTTCTCGTTCTCTTCGCGGAAGCGGAACTTGTCGACCTGCTGTTCGAGCAGGAACGACGTATCGCCCACGTCTTCCACTTTCACCCAGCGCATCATCTGGCGAACGATGACTTCGATGTGCTTGTCGCTGATGTTCACGCCCTGGAGCCGGTAGACTTCCTGGATTTCGTTCACCAGGTAAGCCTGCAGCTCCTTCTCGCCCAGCACGGCAAGAATGTCGTGCGGATTGAGCGGACCATCCATCAGCGGCTCACCGGCGCGAATACGCTCGCCTTCCTGTACGTTGATGTGAACGCCACGCGGCACCTGGTATTCCTTTTCGGTACCGTTGTCGGCCACCACGTAGATCTTGCGCTGACCCTTCGCTACATCGCCGAACTTCACCACGCCGTCGATTTCGCTGATGACAGCGGTTTCGCGCGGCTTACGGGCTTCGAACAGTTCCACCACGCGCGGCAGACCGCCCGTGATGTCCTTGGTCTTGGTGGTTTCGCGCGGGATCTTTGCCAGCACTTCACCCGGCGTGACCTCGTCGCCATCCAGAATCATCAAGTGCGCGCGCGAGGGCATCAGATAGCGCTTGCTGCCCTTGGCGCCCTTGATGACGATCGCAGGCTGCCGCTTCTCGTCCGGTGAATCCATCACGACATGACGCGACAGGCCGGTGACCTCGTCGACTTCCTCGTGCAGCGTGAGACCTTCCTGCAGGTCCTTGAACTGCACAGTGCCGCCGATTTCGGTCAGGATCGCGAAGGTGTACGGGTCCCACTCGACCAGAACGTCGCCGAGCGAAACCGGCTGACCGTCTTCGACCTTTACTTTGGCGCCGTACACGACGGCGTAGCGCTCCTTTTCGCGGCCCTTCTCATCGACCACGGTGATCGAACCGTTGCGGTTCATCACGACTAGGTGGCCTTCCTTGGAGCGGACCGTGATCATGTTCACGAAGCGCACCGCACCGTTGTTCTTGGCATCGAGACGCGACTGCTCGCTGACCCGCGACGCCGTGCCGCCGATGTGGAAGGTACGCATGGTGAGCTGGGTTCCCGGCTCGCCGATGGACTGCGCCGCGATGACGCCCGTAGCTTCGCCCAGTTCGACGAGGCGCCCAGATGCCAAGTTGCGGCCGTAGCACATCACGCAAACGCCACGCTTCGACTCGCAGGTGAGCACGGAACGGATCTTCACCCGCTCGATACCGGCAGCCTGAACCGCGCCCGCCAGGTCTTCCGTGACCTCCTGGTTGATGTCGACGATGATGTTGCCTTCGTAGTCCTTGATCTTCTCGAGCGACACGCGGCCCACAATGCGGTCCCGCAGCGGCTCGATGATCTCGCCCGACTCCACGATGGAAGTCACGTAGATGCCGTCGACCGTTCCGCAATCGTATTCGCTGATGATCACGTCCTGGGCCACGTCCACCAAGCGGCGGGTCAGGTAGCCGGAATCTGCGGTCTTGAGTGCGGTGTCGGCCAGTCCCTTACGAGCTCCGTGGGTGGAGATGAAGTACTCCAGCACGGTGAGACCTTCACGGAAGTTCGCCGTGATAGGCGTCTCGATGATCTCGCCCGAAGGCTTGGCCATCAATCCGCGCATACCGGAAAGCTGACGAATCTGCTGCTTCGAACCGCGGGCGCCGGAGTCGGCCATGACATAAATTGGGTTCATCTGGCCTTCTTTGTCCTGCGTCTGCATGTTGCCAAACATTTCGTCAGCAACCTCTTCCGTGATCTTCGACCAGATTTCCACGACCTTGTTGTAGCGCTCACCGTTGGTGATAGCACCGTCGAGGTACTGTTGCTGTACTACGATGGCCTGCTTCTCGGCGTTGCGCACCAAGTCCTGTTTGCCCGGCGGAATGACCATGTCGTCGATGCCGATGGACAGACCTGCGCGAGTCGCGTACTGGAAGCCAAGCTGCTTGATGCCGTCGAGCATCCGCACCGTAGTCTCCAGCCCAAAACGCAGGTAGCAGTAATTCACCAGCTGTCCCACGCCCTTCTTCTTGAGCAGGCCGTTGATATACGGCATGTCCTTGGCGGCGCCCTTCAGGTGGTCGTTCATGATGGCGCGGCCCACCGTGGTCGAGATGTATTGCCGCTCGAAGTTGGTCGGCTCGGCGTGCAGCACATCCTGATCGTCGTACGCGGTGGTGAGGTCCAACACTTCGCCGCTGTACCGCAAGCGGATCGGAGTCAGCGTCTCCACTGCCCCAGCTTCCTTCGCCAGCAGTACTTCTTCGATATTGGCGAACGCGCGGCCTTCACCTTTCGAGCCTGCCTTGCCCTTGGTCAGGTAGTAGATGCCCAGCACCATGTCTTGTGTAGGCACGGTAATCGGCTGGCCCGACGCCGGCGACAGGATGTTGTGCGACGACAGCATCAGCACGCTGGCTTCGACCTGGGCTTCCGGTGACAGCGGAATGTGTACCGCCATCTGGTCGCCGTCGAAGTCGGCGTTGAACGCCGTACAAACCAGCGGGTGGATCTTAATCGCCTTGCCTTCCACCAGCACCGGCTCGAAAGCCTGAATGCCGAGGCGGTGAAGCGTGGGAGCGCGGTTCAGCAGCACCGGATGGTCCTTGATGACCTCTTCCAGGATGTCCCAAACTATGGGCTCCTGCTGTTCCACCATCTCCTTGGCCTGCTTGATGGTGGTGCAGTGTCCCGTCTGCTCGAGCCGGTGATAGATAAACGGCTTAAACAGCTCCAGTGCCATCTTCTTGGGTAAGCCGCACTGATGCAGCTTGAGATCGGGACCGACTACGATCACCGAACGTCCTGAGTAATCCACACGCTTGCCGAGCAGGTTCTGACGGAAACGGCCTTGCTTGCCTTTCAGCGTGTCAGAGAGCGACTTCAGCGGACGGTTGTTGGCTCCGCGCAGTACGCGTCCACGGCGTCCGTTGTCGAAGAGCGCGTCCACCGCTTCCTGCAGCATGCGCTTTTCGTTGCGCACAATGACTTCCGGAGCGTGCAGGTCCATCAGCTTCTTCAACCGGTTGTTGCGGTTGATCACGCGGCGATAGAGGTCGTTCAAGTCCGACGTCGCAAAGCGGCCGCCATCGAGCGGAACCAAGGGACGCAATTCGGGTGGGATGACGGGAATCACGTCTAGGATCATCCAATTCGGCTTGTTGCCGCTCTTGCGGAAGGCCTCAACCACTTTCAGGCGCTTGGCATATTTCAGGCGCTTCTGCACCGAAGACTCACTGCGCATCTTCTCGCGCAGTTCCACCGACATGGTCTCGACTTCGACCCGCTTCAGCAGTTCCTTGATGGCCTCGGCGCCCATCATGGCCTTGAAGCCGGTGGCGCGGAATTGCTGATCGAGTTCGCGGAACTTGGTCTCGTCCTTGATCACTTCGCGTTCTTTCACCGGCGCTTCGCCCGGCTCGACCACTACATAGGCCTCAAAGTAGAGAACGGACTCGAGGTCGCGCAACGAGATGTCGAGGATGTGCCCGATACGGCTGGGCAGTCCCTTGAAGAACCACACGTGCGAGCATGGCGAGGCGAGTTCGATGTGGCCGAGGCGCTCGCGGCGAACTTTCGAAAGCGTCACTTCCACGCCACACTTGTCGCAGATCACGCCGCGGTGCTTCATGCGCTTGTACTTGCCACACAAGCACTCCCAGTCGGTAACCGGGCCGAAGATGCGCGCGCAGAACAAGCCGTCGCGTTCAGGCTTGAACGTCCGGTAGTTGATGGTCTCGGGCTTGGTTACCTCGCCGTGCGACCAGCTGCGGATTTTCTCCGGCGAAGCCAGACTGATGCGGATCGCGTCGAAGTCGGCGATCGGGTTTCCGAGTTCAAATGGATTCGAACGGAACAAGTTGTCCTCCTGTCCTGCGGCTTTCGCCGTGGCGAACTGCAGGATCCCACGGCCTTAACGCGGCCGCTGCCGGCTCCCGGCTTTGCATCAATCCTGCGGGTGCTGCCTCCTGCGGGAGCAGTGGAGGCAGCTACCCCGATCCTCAGAGATCAGTCGGCGGCGACGGGCGTTTCGATCAAGGGCTTGTTTCCGTTCGTCTTGATCAGCTCCACGTCGAGACACAACGACTGCAATTCGCGAATCAGCACATTGAACGATTCCGGCACACCCGGCTCGATGGCCGCTTCGCCTTTGACGATGGCCTCGTAAATCTTGGTGCGGCCATAAACGTCATCGGACTTCGCGGTCAGCAATTCCTGGAGGATGTAAGCCGCGCCGTAGGCTTCCAGCGCCCAGACTTCCATTTCGCCAAAGCGCTGGCCACCGAACTGCGCCTTGCCGCCCAGCGGCTGCTGGGTGATGAGCGAGTACGGACCGATGGAGCGCGCGTGGATCTTGTCGTCCACCAAGTGCGAGAGTTTGAGCATGTAGATGTAACCCACCGTGATGGGCTGCTCAAACTTCTCACCGGTCAGGCCGTCGTAAAGGTACGTCTTGCCGGAACTCGGCAATTCGCCTTCCGTCAGCAACGACTTGATCTCGTGCTCCTTGGCGCCATCAAACACCGGAGAGCCGAAGTACACGGCGTCCTTCATGCCATCGGCCACTCTTTCCAGCGTTTCGTCGTCGAGGTCTGTAAGACTGTCCACGAACGGCGTGTCCTTGAACAGTACCTTCAGTTCCTTGCGCATGGTTTCGGCCTTGGAGTTCTGCTGCAACAGCTCGCCGATTTTCTGGCCCAGCTGGTGCCCAGCCCATCCCAGGTGCGTTTCCAGAATCTGGCCGACGTTCATACGGCTAGGCACACCAAGCGGGTTCAGGACGATCTCGACCGGCGTCCCGTCCTCGAGGTATGGCATGTCCTCTTCGGGCAGGATACGCGCGATGACACCCTTGTTACCGTGGCGGCCGGCCATCTTGTCGCCGACGCTCAGCTTGCGCTTCATGGCGATGTATACCTTCACCAGCTTGATGACGCCCGGTGGCAGCTCATCGCCCTTCTGCAGCTTTTCTTCTCTCTCCTTGACTATCTTGCGCAGCACGTCGATCTGGCGCGAGGTCATCTCTTCGATCTCGTCGATCTGCTCGTTGACGCGCGGGTCCTTGTCGGGGAACTTGATGCGCTTCAGGTTGCGCGTCGAGATCCGCTCGATGGTGTCGCGATCGAGAAATACGCCCTTGGTCAGCAGGCGCTTGTTCGTGCGCTCATCGTGCAGGTCGGCGAGGACTTCCTTGCCGCCCAGCAGCGATTCCAGGCGCTTCAAGCGCTCGTCGGTCAGGATTCGGATTTCGTCCGCCAGGTTCTTGTGCAAGCGCTCGACCTGCTGCGCTTCGATGAACTTGGCACGCTCGTCCTTCTCCTGCCCCTTGCGCGAGAAGATCTTCACATCGACTACTGTGCCCTCGATGCCCGGAGGACAGGTGAGCGAAGCGTCGCGTACATCGCCGGCCTTTTCGCCGAAGATGGCACGCAGCAGCTTCTCTTCCGGAGTGAGCTGGGTCTCGCCCTTGGGCGTGACCTTGCCCACCAGGATGTCGCCCGCCTTCACGCTGGCGCCGATGCGGATGATGCCGCTCTCGTCGAGATCGCGCAGCGCCGACTCGCTGACGTTGGGAATATCGCGTGTGACTTCTTCCGGTCCCAGCTTGGTATCGCGCGACTCGATCTCGAATTCCTCGATGTGGACGGAGGTGTAATAGTCCTCCTTCACCATCTTCTCGGAAACCAGGATCGCGTCCTCGAAGTTGTAACCGCGCCACGCCATGAAAGCCACGAGCACGTTACGTCCAAGTGCCAGCTCGCCCATGTCTGTGCAGGGTCCGTCGGCGATGACCTGTCCCTTCGCCACGCGCATGCCCTTCTTCACGATGGGACGCTGGTTGATGCAGGTGTTCTGGTTGGAGCGCTTGAACTTGGTCAGCTGATAGATGTCGCTGCCCACCTCGCGCGAAAGCTGCATCGGATGATGCTCTCCCTCGACGCGCACGATGATGCGCTCGGAGTCGACCGAATCGATGATGCCGCTGCGACGAGCCAGCACCACCGCTCCGGAATCGCGAGCAGTCACACCTTCCATACCGGTACCGACGATGGGCGCCTGCGCGCGCAGCAACGGAACCGACTGGCGCTGCATGTTCGCGCCCATCAGGGCGCGGTTGGCGTCGTCGTGCTCCAGGAACGGAACCAGCGATGCAGCCACTGAAACCAGCTGCTTCGGGCTGACGTCGATGTAGTCCACTTCGCTGCGGTTGACCAGCACAAAGTTGCCGGCCTTGCGGGCGTTGACCAGTTCCGCAACGATGCGGCCCTTGTCGTCGATTTCTGCGTTCGCCTGGGCGATGACGTGGCGGTCTTCCTCCCACGCTGACAGGTAAAACGAGAACGGCTCAAAATCGATCAGCTTTTTCTTGCGCTCGCGCAAGTCATTGTTGGCCTTGATTACTTCGGCCTTTTCGAGGTGATCGCCGACGCGATACTCGCTGTCGCCCGCATTGACCACGGTGATGAAGTCGAGCACGTGCCCGTTCTTCACCTTGCGGTAAGGCGATTCGATGAAGCCGTAGTCGTTGATTCGCGCATAGCAGCTCAGGGACGAGATTAGTCCGATGTTCGGACCTTCCGGCGTCTCGATCGGGCAGATACGCCCGTAGTGCGTCGGGTGAACGTCGCGGACCTCGAATCCCGCGCGCTCACGCGACAGACCGCCCGGCCCGAGTGCCGAGAGACGGCGCTTGTGCGTGATCTCCGACAGCGGATTGGTCTGGTCCATGAACTGCGACAACTGCGACGACCCGAAGAACTCGCGGATCGCAGCCATCACCGGCTTGGCGTTCACCAGGTCGTGCGGCATCGCGGTCGACATTTCCTGGTACACGCTCATCTTTTCCTTGATAGCGCGTTCCATGCGAACCAGTCCGATGCGGAACTGGTTCTCGAGCAGCTCGCCTACGGCGCGTACACGCCGGTTGCCAAGGTGATCGATGTCGTCCACCGATCCGATGTTCTTACGCAGCTTGAGCAGGTAACGGATGGTCCCGTAGAAATCTTCCGGCTCCAGCGTTCGGTTCTCCAGGTTGGTACCGTCTTCGCGATCAAACAGCTTGATGTTGAACTTCAGGCGGCCCACCCGCGAGAAGTCGTACTTCCGCGAATCGAAAAACATGCCGTGGAAAAGCGCCGTCGCCGTATCGAGCGTCGGCGGATCGCCGGGACGCAGCTTGCGGTAGATTTCAATCAGCGCTTCCTGCGGCGTCTTGACCGAATCGCGACGCAGCGTCGCGCTGATAACCGTGCCCACGTCGTCACGCTCGGGGAAGAAAACATGCAGCTCGGCCACGTTGGCCTCGAGCATCTTCGACAGCTTGTCGACCGTGAGCTCGGTATTGGCTTCCAGCAGCACTTCGCCGGTCGACGTGTCGATGACATCGGCGGCAACGAACGCGCCTTCCAGGTCCGTGAGATCGGCCTCGATCTCGGAAATCTTGTGCTTGATGATTTCCTTCATCACCGCAGGCGTGACCTTGCGGCCGGAGTGTGCGATCTCTTCGCCACTCCTGGTCGCGATCTTGTGCGCCAGCTTCATGCCCAGCAGGTTCGTCGGCTTGTCGACCCCGGGCTCCAGCGTCCAGTACAGCTTGTTGTCCCGCAGAGCGATGCGGTCGACGGTGAAGAACGTGCGAAGAATGTCTTCATCCGAGCGCAGACCCAGTGCTCGCAGGAAGATGCTCCCCAGGAACTTGCGCTTACGGTCGATGCGCACATACAACACGTTCTTCTGGTCGTACTCGAACTCGACCCACGATCCGCGATACGGAATGATCTTGCCTAGGAAGTAGGTGCGGTTGTTCGCGGTCTCGAAGAAGACGCCCGGCGAACGGTGTAACTGGCTCACGATCACGCGTTCGGTGCCGTTGATGATGAACGTGCCGTTCTGCGTCATCAGCGGGACATCGCCGAAGAAGACTTCCTGCTCCTTCATGTCGCGGATGGAGCGGTTGCCGGTCTCCGGGTCCTTGTCGTAAATGGTCAGCCGCATGGTGACCTTGAGCGGCGCGGAATAGGTCATGCCGCGCTCTTCGCACTCGGCCACGTCGTACTTCAGTTGCAGGCCCACGGGATCGCCGCACTTGTTGCAGAAATCGGGCGTGTTGGCGTTGTAGGTGCCGCACTTGGTGCAAAGCACGTCGCCAAGATGGAACGGGTCGGTGCTTGCACCGTCGATCCGCAATTGCGGCAGGTGGTGCGCAAGTGGTTCAGCCCCTTGAGGTGGCCGCACTTGCACTCCCAGTTGCCGATGGCGAACTCGACAAAGTCGAGCTGCGACACGTTGCGGAAGTCGGTGATCGGGAAGACAGACTGGAACACCGCCTGCAATCCGGAATCATCGCGCTCGCTGGGCAGCGAATCCATCTGCAGGAAGCGGTCGTAAGAACGCTTCTGGACCTCGATGAGGTTCGGAATCTGGATAGTCGCCGGAATCTTGGAAAAGTCGAACCGGTTACGGTTGGCAGTTTTCTGTTGCGCCATTTATAAAGCTCCTAATCAGTGCCGGTCAGGCTCGCTCGCCTGGCCGCGCAAGACCCGCCGCGGGCGGAGGTGCGAAGGGAACATATGCCGTCGCACGATGACAGGTCTGACCGGAAGAACCGCGATTTGCCGGACATTTCGCGCACAAAACCGATTGCGCTCGCGGAGACAGAAGTCCCCGTAAGCGCCGTGTGAGGCGTCAAGCAATCCCATAACCATTCGGTCTGGGAACACGGCTTTTGTTTCTCCGCCGTGATGATTGTTGCTTCCCGCTGCAGTATGTTCAGGCCTTGTCCTCGGCTCGCTCGCCGTCGCGCCTGAGCCGCGCGATGCCGGCTGAACGTGCCGCCCGTCACTACCTGCTGAGTTGCCCGGATTCGGTACTGCCCGAATCCGTCTCACGATGCCGAGGAATTCTGTGGCTCCTGCTGTTGGATGCCACTTCGCTTCCTCAGATTCATCGCGCCTCGAAACGCCCGCTCCAACGCTTCAAGGTGTCGTTGCCGCCGCCGCGATTGCCGCCGACGGCAGCAGCCTGTAACTCCGGTCAGCGTGCCCGGAGAGGAGTGCCCCGTCCCCTCGTGGAACGGGGCCGAGAACTACTTCACCTCGACGGTTGCGCCCGCTTCGGTGAACTTCTTTTGAATGGCCGCGGCTTCGTCCTTCGTGATGCCTTCCTTCACGGTCTTGGGAGCGCCATCGACCAGGTCCTTGGCTTCCTTCAGACCGAGGCTCGTGACTTCGCGAACGGCCTTGATCACGTTGATCTTGTTGGCGCCCGCTGCGGTCAGGACGACGGCGAATTCCGTCTTCTCTTCCGCCGGAGCTGCTGCTGCGGCGCCCGCACCTGCGCGCCGGCCACCACGACAGGCGCCGCTGCCGCTGCCGAAACGCCGAGACGCTCTTCCAAGTTTCTTTACCAGGGCCGCCGCATCCAGAAGCGACAGGCCTACGATTGTTTCTTCCAACTGCTGCAGATCCGCCATGTGTGTCTCCACTTATTCGTTATTCGTTGTGTTGATTTCGTTCCCGTCTCTGAGGTTTCCAGTGTGCCACCGCATGCCAGACATCACGCGCATCGCACCCCTCACAACGGATAACTAAATCTTTCTGGAGTCGCTCGCGCAGCCCCAAACTCGTTTAAAAGTCCTTTGCCAGTGCTGGCCGCCAGGCCAGCGTCCACGTCGCCTATTCTTGTAATCCCGAGCGGGCTTTAGCCGGCGAGGCGATTACGCGCCCGCGCTTTCTCCGCCGGCAAACTTGTTCTTCTCCACGCCCTGGTTGATGACCACCGCCAAATCGTGGCCAATCGCATTCATCACCGTCACCAGGCGCTGTGCCGGAGCGTTCATCAGGAACAACAGCTTCGAGTAAATCTCTTCCTTCGACGGCATGCTAGCCAGCGCATCGATGTCCTTGATCGCGATGACGCGGCCGTCGACGATGCCCGCCTTGAAGGTGTACTCCGGGTTGTCCTTGGCGTACTTGCTGAGCACCTTCGCCAGCGCGACCGGGTCGCCGCTGGTGTACGCAATCGAGGTGACGCCGGCCAAGCCCTTCATGGCATCCTCAACCTTGCTGCCCTTGGAGGCCCGCTCCGCCAGCGTGTTCTTCACCACGCGGTACCTGGCTCCCGCTCCACGGACCGCCTTGCGGAGCTCGAAATCCTTCTCCACCGTCAACTTGCTGAACGTGCCGACGATCGCGTGACTCGCGCTTTCCAGTTCCTTGGTTAGCTTCTCAACCTGCTCGATCTTTTTTGCTTTGGTGACTGCCATCTTAGATTCCTTTTCCAAAACCTGATCTGAAGGGTGCCCTCACGGCGTTCGCGCCCAACTTTTGGGCGCAAGCCTGGGAATAGGTCGTTAGCCTTTTGCCGCCGCTTCCACCGGCGCGGTGTCAATCGAGACACCCGGCCCCATGGTGGAACTCAGATAGCAGCCCTTGATGTACTTCCCCTTCGCAACCGACGGTTTCGCCTTGATCACGCTGGTAATCACGATGGCCGCATTCTCGACGAGCTTTTCGGGCGAGAACGAAATCTTGCCTACCGGCACATGCACCAACGCAGTCTTGTCGGTTCGGAACTCCACTTTGCCGGCCTTGGTTTCCTTCACCGCACCCGCGACGTCCATGGTCACGGTTCCGGTCTTCGGGTTCGGCATCAATCCGCGCGGACCAAGCACCTTACCGAGACGGCCTACCGACTTCATCATGTCGGGCGTGGCGATCACGGCGTCGTAGTCGGTCCAGTTTTCTTTCTGGATCTTCTCCACCATGTCGTCGCCGCCGACGAAGTCAGCGCCCGCAGCTTCCGCCTCGCGCACCTTCTCGCCGCTCGCGATGACCAGCACTTTCTTGGTCTTGCCCAGTCCGTGCGGCAGCACAACGGTTCCGCGCACCATCTGGTCGGCATGCTTGGGATCGACTCCCAAGCGCATCGTAAGGTCCACCGTCTCGTCGAACTTGGCGAACTTCACCTTCTGCAGAAGGGGCACGGCTTCCTGCAGCGTGTACGGACGGTCTCTCGACCCTTGCCCGCGCCTTCTCAACGTTCTTTCCCGATTTTCTCATATTGCTCCTTGTCTCCCACCGCTGCCGCTCTTGCATGACAGCCGTGGTATTTTCGACTGGCGGCTCTCACCGCCGTAAAGCTCTTTGATGGTGCCGACCTTTAGGTCGGCGTCCACGCGGTCTCGCTTTGAAAGGGCACGACTTTAGTCGTGCCGTGCAGGCGCCTTACCTAAATCCCGAGCGGATCTCAGTCCGCGAGCGCAACTTACGCTACGACTTCGATCCCCATCGACCGCGCAGTACCCTTCACGCTCTTGCACTGCCGCCTCCACCGAAGCCGCGTTCAGATCGGGCATCTTCTGCTTGGCGATCTCCAGCACCTGCTTCTCGGTGACCTTGCCGACCTTGTCCTTGTTCGGCGTTCCCGATCCCTTGGCCACGCCCGCGGCACGCTTCAACAGAATCGAAGCCGGCGGCGTCTTCGTAATAAATGTAAAGCTGCGGTCGCTGTACACGCTGACCACCACCGGAATGATCAGGCCATCGAGTTCTTTGGCGCCGGTCTTTGCATTGAACTGCTTGCAGAACTCCATGATGTTGATCTGCGCCTGACCAAGCGCCGGACCCACCGGAGGCGCCGGAGTCGCCTTGCCCGCCGCAATCTGCAACTTCACCGAACCTGTAACCTTCTTTGCCATTTCGTGATCCTATGTATTCAATGTCCGCACCGCGCTCGAGGAGCCAGGCTGCGGCCTGACGCTAGTAACGAAAGCTACGTGATGACCTTTTCAACCTGCCCGAACTCCAACTCCACCGGAGTCGAGCGCCCGAAGATCGTGACCATGACCTTCAGGGTCTCGCGGTCTTCGTTGACCTCGTCCACCATGCCGGTAAAGCTGGCAAACGGGCCTTCGGTAATTCGCACCGACTCGTTCTTTTCGAACTTGACCTTGAGCTTCGGCTTCTCCTTGCTGTCAGCGACGCGGTACACGATCTGCTTCACTTCATCTTCCGACAGCGGAGTAGGCTGCTGGCCCGTTCCCACAAAACCCGTCACGCGCGGCGTGGACTTCACCACGTGCCACACGTTGTCGTCCATATCCATTTCGACCAGCACGTAGCCGGGATAAAACATCCGCTCGCTGGTGTACTTCTTGCCGCCGCGAACTTCGGTGACCGACTCGGTCGGAATCAGCACCCGGCCGATTTTGCCGCCCAGCCGCTCGTCGGCGCGCACGCGCGCTTCGATCGATTCCTTCACCTTGCGCTCAAACCCCGAATAGCTGTGGATGATGTACCACTTCATGTTCGGGTTCGATGGCGGGCCGGATCCGTCCTCAGCGGCTGTCACCGCAGGCAGCTCGCTCCCCGTCGGTGGTTCCTGTGCCGGCGGTTGCGCTTCCGCGCTATCGTTTTCGTGTTTGATCTGTTCTTCTGTCATTCGCTCCGCGCTTTACAGCTTGCTGAAAAAGTCGCCCTCGAAAGTTTCTCGTCAGGGCACGACTTCAGTCGTGCCGTTCAGCCAGCCACTTTTTAACTCGCCGAGCGGATTCAGTCCGCGAGGCGTCTTTAAACACAAACTCGTTCGGCAAGCCCTTAGTGGTGAGCCAGCCGTTTCAGCAATTGGTCAAGGCTTTTTCCAATGATTGAGTCGATGACCCAGAAATAAAACCCAAACAGGAAGACCGTGATGATGACCACGGTCGTCGTGCCTTGGACTTCCTTGCGCGACGGGGTCGTGACCTTCTTCATTTCCGTGCGCACGTCGTTGTAAAAGCTCTTCGCGCGCTGCGGCCATGCCTTGATTGCCGCCAGCCGGTCCTGGTGGACGGGCTCGATCGCTGCTGACTTCGCCATCTGCTACCTGTTTCCGGCGCCTACCGCGCCTCGACTTTCTTTGCCATCCCGAGGTGGCTTCGTTTGCCGCCGAGGGACCTGGGCGCCCCGATTCGCTCCAACGCGCAAAATGGGCGCATCCTTATCCTGGCAGGGGCGGAGGGATTCGAACCCCCAAGTCCGGTTTTGGAGACCGGCAGTTTAGCCGTTGAGCTTACGCCCCTGTATCTCCGCCTGCCGCTCTTCGCCTTTCGCTTTCGTTGCACCACCGCCAAGCCCTGCAAGTTTTAAGCGAACAGCGAAGGACGAAAAGCGAATAGCGTCTTTACTACTTTGCCTCTTTGTGCGGCGTATGCTTCCGGCACTTCCGGCAGAACTTATTGAACTCCAGCCGGCCTGTCGTGGTCTTTTTGTTCTTGGTGGTGGAGTAGTTGCGGTCTTTGCACTCTCCACACTGCAACGTCACAATCTCGCGGGGCATGGTCGCCTTCCCTTTCGTTTACTTCGCAGGCTGGCTGCGAAGCCTTGTCCGCGCCTTGCGCGGAAATCAGCAAGCGCCTTCGCGCCGCCGAAAAAACCAAACCTATGATTTGGGTGCCCCCAGCCTTTCCCGTTTTTTTGGGAAAGGCTGGGGTCAATCTCTACGCAATAATCTCGGCGATGGTGCCGGCGCCTACCGTGCGTCCGCCTTCGCGGATCGCGAACCGCAGGCCCTTCTCCATCGCCACCGGCGTAATCAGCTCAATCTCCAGGCTCACGTTGTCGCCCGGCATCACCATCTCCGTGCCGGCCGGCAACGTCGCCACTCCCGTCACGTCCGTCGTGCGGAAGTAGAACTGCGGCCGGTACCCCTTGAAGAACGGGGTGTGCCGTCCGCCTTCTTCCTTCGACAGCACGTACACTTCGCCCTTGAACTTGGTGTGCGGCGTAATCGATCCCGGCTTCGCCAGCACCATGCCGCGCTCCACGTCTTCCTTCGCCGTGCCGCGCAATAGCAGGCCGGCATTGTCGCCCGCCAGACCTTCGTCCAGCTGCTTCTTGAACATCTCCACGCCCGTCACAACCGTCTTGCGCGTCTCGCGAAAGCCCACGATCTCAACCTCTTCGCCCACCTTCACCTTGCCGCGCTCAATTCGACCGGTCACAACCGTTCCCCGTCCCTGGATCGAGAAGATATCTTCAATCGGCATCAGGAACGGCTTGTCGATATCGCGCGCCGGCAGCGGAACGCTCTTGTCCACCGCTTCCATCAACTCGTCGATCTTGGCTTCCCACTGCGCTTCGCCGTTCAACGCCCCTAATGCGCTGCCGCGTATCACCGGCAGATCGTCGCCCGGGAACTGGTACTTGCTCAGTAACTCGCGAACTTCCATCTCCACCAGGTCGATCAGTTCGGCATCTTCCACCGCATCGCACTTGTTCAGAAACACCACGATGTACGGCACACCAACCTGACGCGCCAGCAGCACGTGTTCTTTGGTCTGCGGCATCGGACCGTCGGTCGCCGCCACCACCAGAATCGCACCGTCCATCTGCGCTGCGCCCGTGATCATGTTCTTGATGTAGTCGGCGTGGCCGGGACAGTCCACGTGCGCGTAGTGACGGTTCGCCGTCTCGTACTCCACGTGTGCGGTTGCGATCGTGATACCCCGCTCCCGCTCTTCCGGTGCATTGTCGATCGAGTCGAACGAGCGGAACTTGATGTTCGGATTGTGCTTGCCCAGCACCTTCGTGATCGCCGCCGTCAACGTCGTCTTGCCGTGATCGATGTGCCCGATCGTCCCGACGTTCACGTGCGGCTTGCTGCGATCAAATTTTTCTTTCGCCATAACTCCGCCTAGTAATACCGGTAAAGTTGTTTGAATTTCTCGCGCAGAGGCAAATCCACCGCCTCCAATGCCGTTAAATAAAACTCTCGAATCTGCGCCTGGTCGCCCACCGAAAGCGCGTCATAACATTGCCGTGCGCTGTGTCCGCTCGTGCTCAGGTCGCGGTCTGCTTGCTCCAACAACTTGTCTCGCAACACGCGATCGAAGTCGCGGATGGGAACCCCCTTGCCCCGCAACAGCCTCAAAAACTTCTCGACTGCGCCCACCGCAAAAATCCGCTCCAGCGCCGAATGAAGCCGCTGAAACTCCTCCTGCCTCTCGACGCCAATTCCAGCCTGTTGAAACGGAACTCGCGATCCAGGCTCTGCCATAGTTGCGTTCACCAAACTGGCTTCTCTCCTGCTGCAAACTCTGGAGCTGATGATCGGGATTGAACCGATGACCTCTCCCTTACCAAGGGAGTGCTCTACCAACTGAGCTACATCAGCTTCATTTACCGCTAACCATCACGCCGCAAACTCTGGAGCGGGAGACGGGAATCGAACCCGCGACCAACAGCTTGGAAGGCTGTGACTCTACCACTGAGTTACTCCCGCCTGCCCTACTCTTCTTCGCGTCCCTGGCGCTCCGTCTCGTGCTGCAGCTTTCGGTGATGGCTCCACGTTCGCACTGCGAACATCGCCAGAATCGCCAACGCTCCGAGCCGAAATCTCGGATCGTCAAGGGTCATCCACGCCAGTACCATCAGCACGGCAAATGCGCCCAAGGCCACCCACAGCCGCTTCATTCCAAATCCTGGTGCACAGGGGAGGATTCGAACCTCCGTAGCCCGCTAGGAGCGGCAGATTTACAGTCTGCTGCCATTAACCACTCGGCCACCTGTGCACATAACGCCGAGCAAAATTCCGGCCCGGTACCGCCGTCCCGCTATCAAAGAGCTGCTCGCCAAGCTTCCGTCGTTTCCAGCAAGACTCCGCAACCGCCGCGCTCACGGCTCATGCGCAAATTCGCTGCTGGGAAGCTGCTGCTGGGGTCAGTTCTCTCGGAGAGCTCTGCAACCTGCCTGGCTTGCTTCTGTTGCTACGCCGCGTGGCGCGCTCAAGGACTTCAAATCCGGAGCTGGCGAAGGGATTTGAACCCCCGACCCTCTGATTACAAATCAGATGCTCTACCAGCTGAGCTACGCCAGCACGTTGCCCGATTGGGGCACTCAACCCCATCGCGCACAGTTCTCCCTGCTAACCGGGACAATTCATAAAGATAGCACAGGGTCAACACCCCCTGCAACCTGCGTTCCACTCCACGTAACAGGTTAAAAATACTTTAATTTACAACCAGCGCCGACCGGCTGCTCGCCACTCCCGCGGACTGTTTGGCTGGGATTCTGCAGAGGGCGCCCGCCATCAGCGGGCTCTGTAAAGCGGTCCTTCTGATTGTATCCAAACTTGCCCGATTTGAGCAATTGGCGGCGCTTTCCCGTATCATCAACTCTCATCCATGCGACATCGTCGGCGTAACCTCTGGATCGCCCTCGCCGTCCTTCTGGTCCTCGGCGCCATTGTTCTGGCCGTCCTTCTCCGCCAACGCGCTGCTCCCGACGCTGTCCGCCTGCTGCCCAACGCCGAGGCCGTCCTCTACGTCAACCTCGAGCCCGTCCGCCTGCTTACCGATCTCGGCAAGAATCCACCCAAACATCCCAAGCCCGAATACCAAGACTTCGTCCGTCAAACCGGATTCGAGTTTGAGCGCGATCTCAATCGCGCTGCACTGGCTATCCATTACGCGCATACGCCCGACAACCCTTCGGCGGAAACCCGCTACAGTGAGATCATGCAGGGACAGTTCGACAGCCAGCGTGTGACTGATTATCTCCGCAAGCAGGCAAGCAGCGTCGAGCGCTACGATGACTTCGACATTTACATCATTCCGCTGGAAGGCCGCACTGTGCGGGTCGCGCTGCTCGGCATCGGTACCGCTGCCGCTTCCAACAGGGATGGCACCGAAGCCATCCATGGCATGATCGACCGCTACAAGCGAGCAGCGCTGCCGTTCTCGGGTCCCGATCTTGCACGCGACTACTACAAGCGTGTTCCCTTGGGAAGCGTCGTCTGGACCATCGCTCGCATTCCCCAGGACAGTGCCCCGCAAGACCGCAGCGAGCTATTGCTCCCAGGCTCATGGAGTAGCCTGCTTCCACGCGGGAGCACCGTGATTGCTTCGGCGCGTCCGCTCAACGAAGTCTACCTGCGGGCCCAGGTGATCCTGCAAAACGAAACTCAGGCGAGCAGCTTCGCCGACCGGGTGAGTACCTTCCTGGCTCTGTTCAAGACCATCGATGTCTCGCTCGACGGAGGCGGTCCCGATCCCGACGTGAAGAAGGCTTTCGACAGCTTCGCAGTTCGCCAGGACGGGAATGAAGCGACCCTCACCGCCAGCGTTCCGTTTGCCTTCTTCAAGAAAATAGTCAGCCAGGCGCCGGTTGAGTTTGGCTCCGAAACGACGAAGCCGCCACAGGCTCCCTCCTCAGCCACTTCCCACAAACCTTAAATCGACGCCGAAGCACCACGAGATGCTTGTCGGAGCGCCATGAGGTTTTTCGTCGGAGGCACCACGCTTTTAGCGTGGTGACAAGAGCTCCAACAGGATTGCATGGGCTTTACAGCGTCCCGAAGATCTCGTTTTCGCAATGATTCTTATCAGGGCATGGACCTCAGTCATGCCGTAACGACTTGACGATAGGTTGTAGGGCTTTTAGCCCTTGAAGCAATCCCTAAAGCAAAAAAAAACGCCGGACGGATCTTCCTCCGCCCGGCGTCCAGTTCGAATGGGATCGTTATCCGCCGACTCCAAACGCGCCGTTGGCGGTGCGCAGATACTTGTGCGGATTCACCGGAGTGTCATGGATTCGAACCTCGTAATGCAGGTGCGCTCCGGTACTCCGTCCGCTCATCCCCACGTAACCAATGACCTGTCCCTTGCGAACGGACTGGCCTTCCCCAACCACGAAGCCCGACAGATGTCCGTACCGGGTACTGATACCGTTTCCGTGATCGATCTCGATCAAGCGACCGTAGCCGTTGTAGAAATCCGCGTATGTCACCACTCCATCAGCAGGTGCGAGAACAGGCGCACCGTACGGAGACGAGATGTCCACGCCGGAGTGAAACGCGCCTTCACCGTTGAACGGATCGATGCGCCCCCCGAACGGCCCAGTAATGGGTCCCGTCACTGGCCACAATGTCGGAGCCGTGGTGGCAGCGATCCAATCCGACAACGATGCCTGCCGGTTCAAACCCATCCCCAAACCCGCAGCCGTGGCTCCAATCACAGCCGATGTCTTCAACGCGTATAGGTCGTCAATTGCACCTTTGACTTCTTCAGGTCTCAGCGGCTGATCGGATTCGGTAAGGAACTTAGGATTCGGCTTCAGCCCGTAGATGACCGAAACCTCGTTGGCAATTGAGCCTAGTGAAGCGACCTGGATGTCCTTCTCATGTGTCGCCTTTTCCAATTGCGAATAGCGGGTCTGGAGGGCGGTCTTTTCCGTTCGTAACTGGTCGAACCGCGCGACTTTAAATAGCATGCGCGCATACGATCCCGCCATGCCCGTAATCGTGGACATGCCGATCAGGGCGCCGGCCAAGAAGACATACAGATAGTGGACAGGAATCGGGATTTTTCGTAGCTGTCCCTCTGCATCGCGAGCCACGAAAAGGATATAAAAACGTTTGCGCAATACGTTAACCCTCAGTCCAAAGTCGTTCCGGTAATGATTTTGCCGCGGCCTATGAAATACCGGAGCGTTTTGTAACCTGCAGGCCCAACGTCTACTGCCGGGACCCAGAAGAGCCAAGAGGTGTTGGACTCTTCGCCTGGACTATGTTCAATGTAACCGCCCAAGCGCTTGGTTGGTTCGACTATTTTAATAAAGACATCAAACCGTAACAGAGCTTCCAACCCAAAGTCAACGACATCCATCACAACTCGCTCCACTAAAGTGGTAGTCAGACACGACCAGTGCCGCCCGTCACAAAGCGTGACCAACGTAAGCGAAGATTCATCGAAAGTTCGATATCATTCGAGAAATTCTGCTTGTATTCATAGGAGTTTTTCGTGGAGACACTTCGATATTCAGGCATGACCTCACCTACAGGACCGCTGCTTCTGGGTATGTCGGACACTGGCCTCGCCGTGCTGGCATTCGGTGAGAAACTTCCGACGAAGCTCGCAGGACGCAAGATTCAATGGATCGAAGACCCGCAGGCGACCGCCGGAGCGCGAGCGCAACTCGAACAGTACTTTGCCGGTAAGCGCCGCGAATTCACCATGCCGCTTGATCTTCGTGGCACCGAGTTCCAGAAACAATGCTGGGCCGAGCTGTTACGGATTTCTTATGGGCAGACCCGTAGCTACGGAGAGATTGCGCGCTCAGTTGGCCGTCCGAATGCATATCGGGCGGTGGGACAATCCAACCATCACAATCCCGTCGCAATCGTTGTCCCTTGTCACCGGGTGCTTGCAGGCGGTAAGGCCCTGGGCGGCTATGGTGGAGGATTGCCGACCAAGGCATTCTTGTTGCGACTGGAAGGCGCGGAGTTTCAGGATGACTCCATCGCTGAAGGCCAGCAGCCCGCGCTGGCGTTCAGTTAGCTGCCAGTTCCAACTCTGGGGTTGCCGCCAACAGAGTTCGCGTGTACTCGTGTCGGGGAGCCGCGACAATTTGTTCCGTCGTGCCGACCTCGACGATCTTCCCTTGCTTCATCACCGCAATGCGCGTCGCCAGGTAACGCACCACCGGCAATGAGTGCGAAATAAACAAATACGTGAGCTGAAACTCTTTCTGCAACTGGCGAAGCAGATTGACGATTTGCGCTCCTACGCTGACGTCCAACGCTGAAACCGGTTCGTCAGCGACAATGAACTTTGGCCGAAGCATGAGAGCCCTGGCGATCCCGATTCGTTGGCGCTGGCCCCCGCTGAACTCGTGCGGATACCGCCGCAACGCCGACCCATCCATACCGACAGCACGCATCATTTTGGCGGCACGCTGTTTGCGTCCATCGCCGGACTCACCGCCGTGAATCGCAACCGGCTCGCACACAATCTGGTCTACCGTCATGCGCGGATCGAGCGAGCTGTACGGATCCTGGAAGATGATCTGGATTTCCCGGCGCAGCCGGCGCAACTCGCCTCCACTGGCCGCGAGCAGGTCACGACCGTCAAAGCGCACCTCGCCCGAATCCGGCTCAATCAGCCGCAACAACATGCGCCCCAGAGTGCTTTTGCCGGAGCCCGATTCGCCGACGAGCCCGACCGTTTCTCCCGCCTCAATCGCCAGGGAAACATCATCGACCGCAAGAACGCGGTCCGAAGACACCGCCCCAAAGACGTTTTGGCCTCGGGCGAATGACTTCACCAGATGTTCGGCCTGCACTAGCGGCATGCGCCGATGCTATCAAATGGCAACTTCAAGTGTTTCTAGCATCTGGTGAAAGCCGCATCCAACAACACTTGAGCCGAATTCCCACAACTATCCGCAACTCCGCTACGTGGTCATCGTTGCGCCGCGGAACGCAATTCGCCGCGGAAATACTGACTCCTGAAAGACCTTGTTCGCTTTCCGGTACGAATTGCACAATTTTCCGGCATGTCCCTGTGGACGAGCTGCACTCCGCTGAAAACAAAGGCGATAAAGCCTCGTAATTTTGATTGACTTCACTCCGGGGAGGAGTAAAACAACACTCGTTCTTTGACAGTTTCTGAGGTTTTCTGGTTGGTGGCGAGTCCGGGGTCGAAGCCAGTTCACTGCGTCGCGCCTGCAGCGCAAACGGCAACAGAGGGACGGCAACGATCTATAGCGAACCGCTGGTTGAGAAGACAGGAAATAAGTCAAAGGCAAGATGGAGTCCCGAGGCGTTGAAAGGTTTTTCCGGTTAGAAGCAAGCCCGGAGCCCAAGCAAAGATCGTCCGCCGCGTACGTCAGTATCCGGCGACCACAGGTCGGTGAGGGTCTAAAGCGAACTTCTGGTCGAGAACAACAGGTCAACATCACCTCGGGATTCTTGTTTGTCGCTCTCCCCACTCACTCTCCACAAACCCTGACTCAACGCGTTTCCTCGGACGTCGTTGATGACGGCGTCCGAGACTGCGCCCTCCTCGAAGTGCCAGGTTCGCCCTTGCTAAAAAAGTCCCTCCGGACGAGGTTTTTCAAAGGGCACAGCTTTAGCTGCGCCGTGAAGTCCCTTATTTCTGTTACTCCGAGCGGACTCTAGTCCGCGAGGAGCCTCGGACCTTCGAGACCCCTGCAACTCGCCCGACCTGCGCCCACTCCTATATATGCGGCCATGCAGAGACAGAAGGTCGATTCGCGCGTCATCTGGAGCATCGGATACGATCCGGCGCAGCGGACTCTCGAACTGGAGTTCCGCGGCACCGGTGATATCTACCAATACTTCGATGTGCCTCCTGAAGAATATGCGGCGTTTTGTTCCGCTGAGTCAAAGGGCGCCTACCTGAATCAGGTATTCGTCGTGAAGGGCTACCGTTACCGCCGGATTCACTAGCGACGTCTCCGGTCAGGACCCCGTCACCTTGCCTGCTTCACCGTCTTGCTGCTCAGCGAGCGATTGATCGCGCTGCAAATTGAGGACTGCCCGCATGACGTCTTCCAGCCGGACATCGCCTGCTTCAGAAGGAAGTGGTGGCGGCGGTCCGGCAACCGCGATCGAACTTGGGCTGACCCCACTCGCTCCTCCACCGCCGTCCTCATCGACCACCGGGGTGGTGAGCATTTCGCAAAACCTCCGGTGTTTCTCTCTTTTGTTTTCATCGGGTGGCGCGGAATTGTTCGCATCCTGTTGATTCGGGGTGATCACGGGGGTTCGTCGGGGTCACAGCGGTATATTCCCGTGCTTCTTGGGTGGGTTTTTGTCGCGCTTGTTTTCGAGCATGTCCAGGGCCTGAATCAGCTTGCGGCGGGTGTCGCGGGGGCGGATGACGGCGTCGAGGTAGCCGCGCTCGGCGGCGACGTAGGGGTTGGCGAAGCGGTCGCGGAACTCCTCGATCTTGGCGGCGCGCTCGGCTTCGGGATTGTCTGACTTCTCCAGCTCGCGCCGATAGACGATGTTGACCGCGCCCTCGGGGCCCATGACCGCGATCTCGGCGGTGGGCCAGGCGTAGTTCACGTCGGTGCGAATGTGCTTGGAGGCCATGACGCAATAGGCTCCGCCGTAGGCCTTGCGGGTGATGACGGTGATCTTGGGCACGGTGGCCTCGGAGAAGGCGTAGAGCAGCTTGGCGCCGTGGGTGATGATGCCGCCGTACTCCTGCTGGGTGCCGGGGAGGAAGCCGGGCACGTCTTCGAAGGTGATGAGCGGGATGTTGAAGCAGTCGCAGAAGCGCACGAAGCGCGCGCCCTTGATGCTGGCGCTGATGTCGAGGACTCCGGCGAGGAAGTTGGGCTGGTTGGCGACGATGCCGACGGGCGTGCCGTTGAGGCGCGCGAATCCGATGACGATGTTCTTCGCGTAGTGCTCGTGGACTTCGAAGAAGTAGCTGTCGTCGACGACGTGGTGGATGACGTCCTTGATGTCGTAGGGGAGGTTGGACTCGGCGGGGACGAGGGTGTCGAGTGCTTCGTCGGCGCGGTCGATGGGATCGGTGCAGGGCTTGCGCGGCGGGTCGTCGAGATTGTTCGAGGGCATGAAGCTGAACAGCTCGCGCATCATGCTGAGACACTCGGCGTCGTCGTGCGCGAGGAAGTGGGCCACGCCGGACTTGGCGTTGTGGGTCATGGCGCCGCCGAGCTCGTCCTTGGTGACCTCTTCGTGGGTGACGGTCTTGATGACGTCGGGGCCGGTGATGAACATGTACGACGTGTTTTCGACCATGAGGATGAAGTCGGTGATGGCGGGCGAGTAGACCGCGCCGCCGGCGCAGGGGCCCATGATGGCGGAGATCTGCGGGACGACGCCGCGAGGCGAGCGTGTTGCGCAGAAAGATGTCGGCGTAGCCGGCGAGCGACATCACGCCTTCCTGAATGCGCGCGCCGCCGGAGTCGTTGAGGCCGATGACGGGAGCGCCGACGCGCATGGCGATGTCCATGATCTTGACGATCTTGGCGGCGTTGGTTTCGGAGAGCGAGCCGCCGAAGACGGTGAAGTCCTGCGCGAAGACGAAGACGAGGCGGCCTTCGATGCGGCCGTAGCCGGTGATGAAGCCGTCGCCGAAGACCTTCTGCTCGTCCATGCCGAAGTCGTTGCAGCGGTGGGTGACGAGCTTGTCGGTCTCTTCGAAGGTGCCTTCGTCGAGCAGGAACTCGATGCGCTCGCGGGCGGACAGCTTGCCCTGCTTGTGTTGCGCGGCGCGGCGGGCTTCGCCGCCACCGGCCTCGGCGAGGGAGTCGCGGCGCTTCAGTTCGGCCAGCTTCTGCTCGAGGTTCATGCGGGGGATTATAAACAGCGCGGGCGCGGGTGGGGTGTGACGGGTGAACGTGGGGGCAGTGTATTCACCACGGAAGGACACAGAGGTCAATTGCGCGGAGAGCGCGAGCAAAGGCTAAAGCCCCGCATTTCGCGGATTGGTTCACCCTGCTAGAAGCGGAGGCATCAGGATTGCTGTCGAAGCTAAACGACAGCTCGTCCACTTATCATCCGACGCAACGTCAGGCTGAAAGCACGATCACGGAGTAACGACTCGCTCACCGGCGCGGCTACAAGCAGTCCTTCGACTCGGACGCGCGCCCGATTGGCGCATCCGCGCTCAGGGTGACAAGTTGAGAGACGGATCAGGCGAAGTGCTGCCAGCCGCCCGGCAGGCAGGGGATGGGATTTGCCGTCGGGCGTCTTGAGCTTGATCCGGCGGCTGCGGGTGATAGTCGCCGATGCGAGTGATCGGGACGCCTGCGATTTTGGAGGGGATGCGGCGGTTGGGTGGGGCGGTGAAGAGCAGTTCGTAGTCTTCGCCGCCGTGCAGGGCGAATTGCAGACGCGTTCGTCGCCGGCGAGCGCGATGGCAGCGCTGCGGCGTCGATCGACGGCGCCGACGCCGCTTTCGTCGCAGATGTGACGCAGGTCGGTGGAGAGACCGTCGCTGGTGTCGATCATGGCGGAGGCGAGTTTCTTTTCGCGCAGGTATTGGCCGAGGGCGATGCGCGGATCGGGATAGAAGTGGCGGGGATGCGCGGAGGGACGGAGTTTCTTGCCGCTGCGCAGCTGTTGGAGCGTGGCGACGGAGGCGCCGAGCGTTCCGCTTACATAAATGAGGTCGCCGGCGCGAGCGCCGGAGCGCAGGACTGCTTTGCCCGTGTGGGAACGCTGCCGAGGACGATGATGTCGGCGAGAATTCCGTCGGGCGACTGGGCGGTGTCTCCACCGGCGAGGGTGACGGAGTAGCGCCGCGCCAGCTTCAGAAGTCCGCGGATGAATTCGTCGACCCAGCGCTGCGGACAGATCGTGGGGAAGCGCGAGGGACAGGAATGCGGCATGCGGGATGCCTCCCATGGCGGCGATGTCGCTTAGTCCGCGGGCGAGGCAGCGGTGTCCGACGGAGTCGGGCGGATGCCAGTCGCGGCGGAAGTGAATGTTCTTCGAGGCGAGAAGTCGGTGGTCACGAGCATTTCGTGGCCGCGTGGGACGCGAAGGACGGCGCAGTCATCGCCGATGCCTTGACCTTTCTTATTACTTGCCCGCCCGGAGCCGCTTCTTCGAATTCGCTGTATTAGTTCCAGTTCTTTTGCAGGCATTTTCGTTTAATCCCGTAGTAGTGCTTCAGACTCTGGCACTATACCGCGACCTTCCATCTAATAATGGGTTTATCGGTTGGTAACTTGCGGCGGCGGAAAGCAGATAATCTCAGAAGCGGCTAAAATAAGACGACCCTCGCAGTGTTACGTCATCCAATCGGTGTAACGGCTGGTCCTACAGTAATGATGCTAACTCGTATTCGTGTCACCCTCCTGGCGTTCCTGCTTGCATCGTCGATCTGGCAGCTTCGCTCAAGATAAGCCCGCTGCCTACCGAACAGTGCTGCGGCTCCAGCCGCGGCAGCAACGGGAGCAGCCGCCAAGGCGCGACAAAGCTGCGGCCTACTATCACTTCGCGATGGCGCACATCTACGAAGAAATGGTCTCGATGTATGGCCGCGCCGATTATGCCAACAAGGCGATCGACGAATACCGGCTGGCCATCGAGAACGATCCGACCTCGGACTACCTGAATGCCGGGCTTGGCCGAGCTGTACGCGCGCACTGGCCGCATCAAGGACGCGGTGCTGGAAGCGCAGGACATCCTCAAGCGCGACGGCAACAATCTGGAGGCGCACCGCCTGCTGGGCCGCATCTACCTGCGTTCGCTGGGCGACATGCAGTCAGGCACCCAGTCGCAGGAAATCCTGAAGCTGGCGATCGAACAGTACGAGCAGATCGTTCGGCTCGACCCCAAGAGCGTGGAGGACCATCTGCTGCTGGGCCGCCTCTACCGCCTGAACAACGACCTGGTGAAGGCCGAAAACGAATTCAAGACCGCCGTACAGATCCAGCCTGATTCGGAAGAAGCGGTCACCGCGCTTTCGATTCTCTACAACGAAGAGGGTGACACCTCCCGGGCGCTGGAAGTGCTGAACGCCTTCCCCGAAGGCGCGCGTTCCGCGAAGCTCTATTGCCGCCCTGGGTTACACCTACGAGCAGAACAAGGCCTACAAGAAAGCCATCGACGCCTACCAGAAGTCGGTCGATCTGGACCACGACAATCTCGACTCGGTCCGCGGCCTGGCGCAGAACCTGCTGAATGATGGCCAGACCGACGCCGCGCTGGTGCAGTACAAAGTTATCGCCGAGGCCGATCCGTCGGACGCGCAGACCTACATGCGCATGGCCGAAATCTATCGGCGCAACGGCAAGCTCGACGAGGCACAGGAGTGTCTGAAGAAGGCCAGCGCAGTCGTGCCCGATTCGCTCGAGCTGAAGTACAACATGGCGGTGATCGAAGACGCGCAGGGCAAGTACGACGACGCGATTACGCTGCTCAACCAGTTGCTGCAGAAGACCGAGCATGCGAACGGCGAGTACGACACCTCGGAAAAGAACAATCGCGCCATCTTCCTGGAACGGCTGGGCACCGTCTATCGCGAGTCCAACAAGCCGCAACTGGCGATCGACACCTTCCGCCGGATGTTCGACCTGGGCGACGACAACGCGATTCGCGGATATCAGCAGATCATCGAAACCTATCGCGACCAGAAGCAGTGGCAGTTGGCGACCACCACCGCCGAAGAAGCGGCCAAGAGGTTTCCCAACGATCGCCAACTGCAGATGGTCGCGGCGTCGCAACGCGCAGACCTGGGAAATCCCGCCCCCGCCATCGAGCAGGTGAAGTCGATGCTGAAGGGCACGGCGGATGACCGCGAGGTCTACATCGCGCTGGCCCAGATGTACAGCCGCACCAAGGATTGGCCGCAAGCGGAAGCCAGCATCAACAAGGCGCTGGAGCTTTCCACCAAGCCGGAGGACAAGGATTACGTCACCTTTGTCGAGGGCTCCATCTACGAGCGCCAGAAGAAGTACGACCTGGCGGAAGAGTCGTTCCACAAGGTCCTGGCGGACGATCCCAAGAACGCGCAGGCCTTGAACTACCTGGGCTACATGCTGGCCGATCGTGGCACGCGTCTGGAAGAAGCGCTGGGCTACATTCGCAGCGCCGTAGCGCTCGATCCGCAGAACGGCGCCTATCTCGACTCGCTCGGCTGGGTGTATTACCGCATGGGCAACTACGATCTTGCGGAAGAGAACCTACGGCGCGCCTCGGAGAAGATCGGCAGCGATCCGACCGTGCAGGCGCACCTTGGCGACCTGTATCAGAAGACCGGCCGGCTCAAGCTCGCCACCACCCACTGGCAGCGCGCACTCGAAGAGTGGAACAAGACGGTTCCCGCCGAGATCGACAACGACGAAGTCGCCAAGGTGCAGAAGGACCTGGAATCTGCGAAAGTGAAGCTGGCCAAGCAGAACTCCGCCGCGAGTAAGCCCTAAGGGAGCCCTTCCAGAAGCACGGGTCTGACAGGCACGGCATCGCTCGTCTGCGCGCGGAGTGGGCAATACCTTCACCCGCTACGCCTACGACCTGGGTCGGAAGTTCGCCGGGAAACCTGCTGCGACGGTACTGGCCGCAGATCCATCGAAGGCTGCGACTGCTTCCCGAGCCTCAGCCAACCGAGGCCTCTGGCGGCTAGGCAAACTGCGCTGCTAAACTCGAACTATGCTCGCCAGCTACGCGGTTCGTGTCGAGGACTCCCGCGGACGGCGCTATCCGGAGCCGTCACACCCTTACCGCAACGCCTTTCAGCGCGACCGTGACCGCGTCATCCATGCGCGTGCTTTCCGCCGGCTGGAGAACAAGACCCAGGTCTTCACCCGCCGCTATTCCGACCACTTTCGCACTCGCCTGACACACACCATTGAGGTCGCGCAGATCTCGCGCACCATCGCGGCCGCGCTCGATCTCAACGTCGATCTGGCCGAGGCGCTGGCGCTGGTGCACGACATCGGGCATCCTCCTTTTGGGCACGCCGGCGAGCGGGCGCTCGATGTTGCGATGCGACGCCACGGCGACTTCTTCGACCACAACCTGCAGGCGCTGCGCATCGTCGAGGACTTCGAGTTGCGCTATGCCGAGTTCCGCGGGCTCAACCTGACCTTTGAAGTGCGCGAGGGCATCATCAAGCACTCGCACGACTACACGGCGGCTGAGCATCCGGAGTTGCATGAGTATCTGCTCGACCTGCGGCCTCCGCTGGAAGCGCAACTCATCGACCTGACCGACGAGATCGCCTACACCACCGCCGACCTCGACGACGGATTCGAAGCGAAGCTGCTGAAGCTGCCCGATGTCCGAAAGAATGTGCGCGCCTTCGAACGCTACTTTGTCGAGGTGGAAGCAAAGTATCCCGAAGCGCCCGACAAGCTGAAATTCAACGAGGCGCTGAAGCGGATGCTCAACCGCTTCGTGACCGACCTGATTGAGAATACGAAGTCACGAATCGCACAATCGGGCGTTACCAGCGCTGCGACGACGTGCGCAGATTCCCGAGCGGCTGGTGGCGTTCAGTCACGGAGGTTGAGCAGGAGCGGCGCGAGGCCAAGGCGTTTCTCTACAAGACGCTGTACGAAAGCAAGCCGTTGCTGCCGGAGAAGCATCAAAGCGGAGAAAGTCGTGACTGAAACGTTCGACTTTCTGGTCGCGCATCCTGACGCGCTTCCGTCGAGCTATCAGGAAAAGATAGAGCACGAGAAGCTGGCGCGCGTGGTCTGCGACTACATCGCCGGCATGACCGATCATTACGTGCAGGAGGTGTGGAAGAAACTCGGGGCGGCGTGAAGTTCGCGTTGACATGTGCTGCACATGCAGCTAGCTTCGTGCATGTCAAGATGATCCAGATTCGACTACCTCGAGTCCTGCACCGCAAGTTGAAGCGCGGGCGCCATGGCAGGAATGTCGCTGAAGGCTACCTGGAATAAGTGTTACACGTCGGGTGCCAAAGTCGCTATCCGACGCGACCATGAGCTACTACGGATGACCCAAACTCGATTCCGTCGTATCCTCCGCGAGCGTGGCGGAAACATTGATATTCTCGACGCACATAGGTATGCGTGGCGCTCATGTCGCAGGGATGAGATTCAGAACATTGTCCGAGGTGCCCCATGCATGCGCATGTGATCGACCTTGAGTTCTCGACGCTGGACTCGAAACCGTCGACATGTGCAGGCATGACTGCTCCTGCTTCCCACATGTCAGATGATTCAGATCCGCAATGTGCCGGATGATCCCCACACCACGCTTCTGCCCAGTGTCTGGCGCTACCGGCACACGCTCTCCGCGTACGACGCTGTCTTGTGCTTGCCGAAACACTCGGCGCGACGTTGATCACACGCGATCCACGGCTGGCGTCCGCCCACGGACACACTGCAAAAATCGAGTTGTTCTAGAAAATCCCGCCTTCAGCTGGATAGCATAGCTTGATATCGCGGAAGTAGATCTCTGCGCCTTCTGACTGGATCAGGATCTTTCCGCTCGCGGGATACGCTTTCGTGCCTTCGTTCACCAGCTTGCCGTTGAGGTAGTGCTTCGCGTTGTCGCCCTGCACCACGATCTCGACGACGTTCCACTCGCCGTGCGGCTTCTCGATCTCGCCGTTTGGGTCGCGGTAGCCGGTCACGTTCTGCCACGGCCCTTCGCCAATTCGCTTAATTCTGGCCGCCGAACCGGGAGGACCGGTCTCGCGCTTCCCGTCGGTGCCCGTGAGCGCGGCACCGTCGGTCATATAGAAGTCGCCGGTCTGTCCTTCGCAGATCTGGTATTCGATCGAAGTCGGCCACACTTTGTTCTCACCCTGAATGTGATAGAGAATGCCGCTGTCGCGCGCCTGGCCTTCGCGCGGAGCGTACGTGGCTTCTCCCCACTTGAACTCGGCGCGCAGGTAGTAGTCGGCATATTCCTGCTTGTGATCAGGTATCCCATCTCGGTGCCGGAGACGTGAATTACGCCGTTCTCGAAGGTGAAGACATGATCGGGATCGCTGTTCAGCCCCTTGGTCTGGAGAAAGCTGTCGAACTGATCGCGATCGCCGTCGTTGAAAAGAACGATTGCCTTGCCATGAGGGGGAACGTACGAGTTGTGTCTGCCGCGACTGCCGGCAAAGACGAGACTACGGCAAGAATTGAGCCAAGTAAGACCGCGAGCAGCAGCGCCCGCGAGTGGGATTCATTGTGTTCTCCTTGGGAAACTGGAGTTTATGAGCGCCGCCCAAATACGTTCAAGTTGCGGCTTGGCGCGGGCTCTTCGAGCGCTACGGCCGAAGAGCGGCCTCCCGGACCACGCTTGAGTCCAACGGTGACGTAGGCGCGAGGGTCTTGCGGTTCGGGGCGTTTACGAAACAGGGTCTGCAAGCGGCGGATCAGTTTTTGTGCGAATGACATTTGCAGGTTCTCTCGCTGTCTGCCCAAAAAGCAGATCTCGCGCGGACTAAGTCCGTTCGGATGACAAAAACTAAAGACCTGTACGGCACAGCTAAAGCTGTGCCCTTCAAGCCATCGTTCGAATTGATTTTTTCCGCCAGGCTGTAAAGCCGCTGCCCTTTCAAACCGAGTCTACAAGATCACTTCTATAGTCGGCAGGCACCAACGCCGGAGCGGCCTGGATCTCTTCCACGTCCACCAGGTTAGTCGGATACTTGCCGGTGTAACACGCAGTGCAATACTTCACGGTTTCGCTTTCGCCCGCGGCCTTGCGCAGTCCCTCGAGCGAGAGGTACGCCAGCGAGTCGGCGCCAATGTACTCGCGAATTTCGTCCACCGACTTGTTGGCGGCGATGAGCTGCTTCTTCGAGGGCGTATCCACTCCGTAGTAACACGACGAAATGGTCGGCGGACACGAAATCCGCATGTGAACTTCCTTGGCGCCGGCGTCACGCACCATGCGGACGATCTTCCGGCTGGTGGTGCCGCGAACGATTGAGTCGTCGATCAGCACTACGCGCTTGCCTTCGATTACGTGGCGCACCGGATTCAGTTTCAAGCGTACTCCGAAGTCGCGCACCCGCTGTTCCGGCTCAATGAACGTGCGGCCCACGTAGTGGTTGCGGATCAGCCCGAACTGGATCGGGATGCCGCTCTGCTGGGAGAAGCCCATCGCCGCAGTCACGCCCGAGTCGGGAACCGGAATGACGATGTCGGCATCTACGGGCGATTCCAGCGCAAGCTGCCGGCCCATGGCGTCGCGCGACTGCTGCACCGAACGGCCGAAGACCATGCTGTCGGGACGCGAAAAGTAAACGTGCTCGAAGACGCAGCTCGACAGGGGCTGCTGCGACGCGTAGAAGCGCGAGTGCACGCCCTCGGGGCCGACAATCACGAGCTCGCCGGGCTTCACCTCGCGCTCGTAGATCGCGCCGATCAGGTCGAAGGCACAGGTCTCGGAGGCGAACACGATCGTATCCTTGTGGTGCTCGGACTGTGCCGGAATGCGGCCCATCACCAGGGGACGGAAGCCGCGGGGATCGCGCGCTGCGAAGACGCGGTCGGGGGTGAGCATCACGAGCGAGAACGCGCCTTCAATGCGGCGCAAGGAATCGCTCATCGCCGCTGCCAGCGTTTCTTCTTTCGACCGCGCGATCAGGTGCACGATGACTTCCGTGTCGCTGGTGGTCTGAAAGATGGAGCCCTGACTCTCCATTTGCGAGCGAATCTCGTGGGCGTTGACGATGTTGCCGTTATGCGCGAGGGCGATCTTGCCCTTGCTGCATTCGACGCGGATGGGCTGAGCATTCAGCAGGGCGGAGTCGCCGGTCGTCGAGTAGCGCGTGTGGCCGATGGCCAGCGAACCCGGAATGCGCGCCAAGGCGTCGGCGGTGAAGATGTCGGAGACCAGGCCCATGGCCTTGTGCAGCTCGATGCGCTCGCCATTGGCCGAGGCGATGCCTGCCGACTCCTGCCCGCGATGTTGCAGGGCGTAGAGGCTGAGGTAAGCGAGCTTGGAAGCTTCAGGGTGGCCGTAAATGGCAGCCACGCCACACTCTTCGTGAAGTTTGTCAGATGTGATCAGCATCGCTCACCTGTTTCGAAAACTTAGAAACTCAATTTCCCTCAGGGGCTCAAAGCCCACGGCTGCTTTGAACATCGTGCGGCATGACTAAAGTCATGCCATGACGCAAAGCCGCGGCTAAAGCCGAATACAGCGGGGGCACATCTCGCCAAGCTAAGGCCCGGCGCTTCCACCTACGGCATCGTTCCTGTCATCAACGGCTCTTCGGTCTCCGTGTGCAGCGCCTGTTCGAGCGCACCCGCCCAATCTTTCTTCAGTTCCAAGACCGGTGCGGCCGCGGCCAACTTGCCGTCCACGCTGATCTCCAGGTTGTCGGGAACCGTGTTTCCGATATGTTCCGCTGAGAGGGCGTATTTTACCGCTAATTGTTTGATTCGTTCGACACTAATTCTGGTCGCAGGAAATGAGAATCCGGCTGGCGTCCTCGCCAAACAGCACAAACTCCGGGACCAGGCCTCCGGACTGCGATATCGATTTGCGCTCCGATGCCGGCCCTAAAGCCACATCTCGGCCACGGTTACCGCCAGTCCGCCCTCGGTGCAGTCCTTGGCGGACTCGACCAGGCCCTCGTCGATCATCTGAATGATGGCCTTCTGCAGCGCGGCTTCCTTTTCGATCTCCAGGGACGGCGGGAAACCCCACAGCTGGCCCAAAATCTCCTTGGCATACTCCGACGAGCCGAATTCGGCCTCGACGTCCGAGGCGTCACCTGGCTCGGAACCGCGAAGCAGCACTAGCGCCTGTCCAACCTGCTTGAAGTCGGGCCCCACTGCTTTGTGGACGTCTTCGAGGATGCCGACGATTCCGATGACTGGGGTCGGGTAAATCCCTTCGCCCAGAGTTTCGTTATAGAAGCTGACGTTGCCGCCGGTGATCGGCGTTTCCAGTTCCTCGCAGGCAGTCGTTATGCCGTCGATGGTCTGGGTAAATTGCCACATAATGTGCGGCTTCTCGGGATTACCGAAATTCAGGCAATTGGTCGCGGCGATCGGAGTGGCTCCCGAACAGGCGACGTTACGTGCCGACTCGGCCACGGCGTGCATCGCACCCAGCTTGGGATCGAGATAGCACCAGCGTCCGTTGCCATCGAGTGCCATGGCGAGGGCGCGATTAGTGCCCTTCACCCGAATCACCCCGGCTTCACCACCCGGGCCTTCGACCGTATTGGTCTGTACCATCGAGTCGTATTGCTCGAAGACCCAGCGCTTGGAGCAGATGTTGGGGCTCGCCAGCAGCTTCTTGAGGTCGCTAGTCAGGTCGGACTTATGGCCTAACTGCACGTTCTCGGGTATCTCGCGCGGAACCGGCGGCTCCCAACGTTCCATCGGACGGTTGTATAGAGGAGCTTCGTCGGTAAGCGCTTGGTTGGGAATCTCGGCGACCACCTTGCCGTGCTCCAGCACCCGCATTGTGGATTCCGGAATGACGCGTCCGATGGTGACGGCGTCGAGTCCCCACTTCTCGAATACGCGGAAGACCTCGTTTTCGCGGCCCTTCTCGGCCACCAGCAGCATGCGTTCCTGCGACTCGCTCAGCATGATCTCGTAGGGAGTCATGCCGGTATCGCGCTGCGGGACGAGGTCGAGCTCGATCTCAAGCCCGACGCCGCCACGGCCGCCCATCTCGCAAGTCGAGCAGGTCAGGCCCGCGGCGCCCATGTCCTGGATGCCGATGATTGCGCCGGTTTGCATAGCTTCGAGACAGGCTTCCAGCAGCAGCTTTTCAAGGAACGGATCCCCCACCTGCACATTGGGGCGTTTGGCTTCGGATTCTTCGCTGAACTCCTCGCTGGCCATGGTGGCGCCGTGAATGCCGTCGCGTCCGGTCTTTGAGCCGACGTAAATGACCGGGTTTCCTTCGCCCGATGCCTTGGCGTAAAAAATCTGGTCGCGTTTGACCAAGCCCAGAGCAAACGCATTGACCAGTGGATTGCCCGAGTAACAGGGTTCGAACTTCACCTCGCCGCCAACATTCGGCACACCAAAGCAGTTGCCATACGACGCGACGCCACTCACCACACCTTCCATGACGGAATGGTTCTTGTGCAGCGTTGCCTGGTCGAGGCCGGGCTGGGGCGTGATGGGCCCGAAGCGTAGGGAGTCCATGATTGCCACCGGGCGCGCGCCCATGGTGAAGATGTCGCGCAGAATACCGCCCACTCCGGTGGTCGCTCCCTGGAAAGGTTCGATGAACGATGGGTGGTTGTGCGACTCGATCTTGAAGGCGCAGGCCCAGCCGTCGCCGATGTCGATGACGCCCGCATTTTCGCCCGGGCCTTGTACTACACGTCGGCTGCGGGTCGGAAGCCGCTTGAGGTGCACGCGTGACGACTTGTAGGAGCAGTGCTCGCTCCACATCACGCTGAAGATACCGAGCTCGGTGAGCGTCGGCGTCCGGCCCAGCGATTTCAGGATGTGCTCGTACTCCTCGGGCGTGATTCCGTGGTCGCGCAATAGTTCGGGGGTGATAGCGGACTCCTGGGCGGCGGGTTTTTCGGTTTCGATTAGGCTCATGGCGGTTCGGGGTGGAGTCTTTATTCTCGCATGGCGGAGGGTAGGAGGAAAGGATCCGCCGCCACCTCGTTGGGGTGGTTGTATGAATAAGAAACTCTCTGGTAGAACCTGATGACCGTCGGGGGCATGACGCAGCGAAGGTCGTAATTTACCCTGGAGCGTCCCCGCCCGATAAAGGAGCTTGGCTCCGATATTGTTGATTTGTATAGATGGTGGCGGCGTTGCCTGAAAAAGATAAGGACCCGACACCGCGTTGAATTCAATGGGATGCAATCTATCGATAAAGGAGCAGAGTTCTACGACGCTCAGCACCGCAAGTTGCAGATCAACTATCTCAAAGGGAAAGCCGCAGTATGGGACTCCAAATCATCGAAGCTCCGGCAGTTTAGTTTCTGGAGAGGAAGCGCCTGCGATTTGACACAGCGCTGGACGTCATTTGGGTCGCTGCAGGTACGTGATGCGCGCTATGGTTCCGGACGGCCTTGGCAGATTTTCCTTCCAATCGAGCAGCTCCTGGACGCCCCCCCGGAACCGGTCGATTGCACTAAACTCCAATTGCAGCACTAAAGCGCGCAAGCTACGATTGCCGGGCTCAACAAATCACAAGTTCTGCAGCGCAAGAAGCCCTTCCAGGGGGAGGGCCGACTTGATTCGCAGAATAGGAGAGCACATTACAAGAAGCGCACTTTTTTTTAATGCGAGACTACGAAGTTCACGACGCGGACCGACTGAAGACGCCGCCAGGCCGCACACAAAATCAAACGGAAGGCACCGAGTCTGATGAAGAAAACCAAGCACCTACCCTGGCTGGTTTGCCTGTGGATGTTGGTCACGGCATTGCAGCTGAACGCGCAACAAAAGAAGCCCAATATCCTGGTCATCTTCGGGGATGACGTGGGCTACTTCAATATCAGCGCTTATAACCTGGGCATGATGGGCTACAAGACACCCAACATCGACCGCATCGCCCGCGAAGGCGCGATTTTCACCGATGCCTACGCGCAGCAGAGTTGCACCGCGGGACGAGCAGCGTTCATCACGGGACAAAGCCCGATCCGCACCGGGCTGCTCAAGGTCGGGTTACCGGGCTCGAAACTCGGGCTTCAGAAAGAAGACCCGACGATTGCTGACCTGCTCAAGCCGCAGGGCTACATGACCTTCCAGAACGGCAAGAACCACCTGGGCGATCGCAACGAGTTCCTGCCCACGGTGCACGGCTTTGATGAATTCTTCGGCAACTTCTATCACCTGAACGCCGAAGAAGAGCCGGAAAACGTGGACTACCCGAGGAACCCTACCTTCAAGTCGGAATTTGGTCCGCGTGGGGTATTCAAGTGCAAAGCCACCGCAACTGACAACCCCGCGCCTTCCGATCCCCGCTTCGGTCCTTGGGGCAAGCAGACTTGCGAAGATACCGGCCCGCTCACTAAGAAACGCATGGAGACTGCCGACGATGAGTTTCTGGCGGTTACGTTGGAAGACATGGAGCGAGCCGTCAAGGCGGGCAAGCCGTTCTTCATCTGGCATAACACCACGCGCATGCACATCTGGACGCACCTGCCGCCGCAATACGCGGCCATGGAAAACCAGAAGGGCCTCTACGGCGCCGGCATGACCCAGCTTGACGACAACATCGGCGTGCTCCTCAAGAAGCTCGACGACCTCGGCATTGCCGACAACACCATCGTCATCTTCACTAGCGACAACGGCGCGGAAGTCATGAGCTGGCCCGATGGCGGAACCACTCCTTTCCACGGCGAGAAGAACACCAGTTGGGAAGGCGGGTATCGCGTGCCCTTCCTCATCCGTTGGCCGGGAACCGTCAAGCCGGGATCGGTATTTAACGGCACCATTGCGCATGAGGACTGGGCCACTACCCTGTTGGCCGCAGCGGGCGTGCCCGACGTCAAAGAGAAGCTGTTGACCGGCTACCAGGCCGGCAGCATGACCTATAAGGTCCATCTAGATGGCTACAACCTGATGCCTTATCTGAAAGGCGACACAGAAGTAGATCCTCGTCGTGAATTCCTCTACTGGACAGACGACGGAGAGCTTGCGGCTTTGCGCTACGACAAGTGGAAGGCCATGTTCCTAGAGCAGCCCGCTCACGGGTTTTCTGTCTGGGAAACACCATTCGTTCAGTTGCGCGTTCCCAAGCTGTTCGACCTCCACGCCGATCCGTTTGAGCGGGCCGAGATGGAAGCGATCGACTATTCGCACTGGCGTATCGACCGCGTCTTTCTGCTGACGCCTGCCCAGGCTTTTCTGGGGCAGTGGCTGACCAGCTTCAAGCAGTTTCCACCACGCCAGAAGCCGGCGAGCTTCAACCTTGATCAGGTAATGCAGCAGATGTCGGAAGCCAAGGAGTAGAGCGGCAAAGGCAAAACTAACAATTCGTTCCTCCAACCAAGCTAGAGGTAGGTGCGCACGTGTACTTGCCTATTTTCTTGCATTGAACCGTAGTCGGAACAGATTACAAGGGCGGACAGGCGGACGTAGCCGCAGCGTCATATGCATTCTTGAGCTTCTGCTGGCTCTCTCAACGTGCCGTTGCGAATGAACCTGTCTGGTAAGCAGGAAGCGCCAGCAGGAACGCCAGTACAACGTGCAGAACGCACGCGGGCCACAGCAAGAAGCCGGCGAAGCCTCGGCCAACTCGGGCATAGCCAAAATAGAATCCGGCCAACAGGTTGTAGACGAAGGGCCCGAGCGGCGGGAGGGGTTGCATCATCGCTACCCGGCCAACACGCCAGTGCAAGGGCGAGGAGCGCAAACCCTGCCACCCGCGCTACCGCTGTACCGGTGCCGGTAAGCTCGGTGCCCAAAAGCAGGTGGGCGACGAGATCAGGAACGGCAATTAACGCGAGTGCGGTTGCCGCCTCAATCGCCGAAGACATATCACCAGGGTTCGCGTCTTCATCGGTCACTCCGAGATTGTTCAAGCCTTGTTTTGAACACAATGACCAAAAGGAGAAAAGGTCCGGTAACGAGCTCGAGCCGAAGGCCTATTTGGTAACTTCGCCGGTGCCGAAGATCAGCGACCGGAACCTCTCTTCGCCCATCACGCGGCGGACTTCCCGGAATGCAAAGAAGGGAATGAAAACGCAAAATACGACGATGCTTCGGCTAGCCAGCTCGTCGAAGCGTATGTCTCGAGACGCCCTTGCCATATCGGCTCCATGGATCAGTCGCTTGACGATTTCCTCGACTACGTGAAAGGCGAGCACCAGCAAGCTGAACACAAAGGCCTTCCAAATTGCTGAGAACATCAGCGCCTTGCCTTCGTATCTTTTGCCGGCCTTTGCGTATTCGCCGATCATGACGACCTTGGTGATCACCAGTGCATTGATGAGGGCGAAGGCATAGCCCCAAGACTCAAGGCGATATTCGTTAAGCACGAGCTTGCTGTAAGTCGTGAGAGCGCAAAAGAAGAAAGCCAGGTACAGAAAGATCGCCAGTAGCTCCCGAAGCTCGTGCACGGCTTTCTCCTTTCGATTTTTGTGGACGGAATTCTCGTCAGTCATTCTTCCCTCGCAAACCTCCTCACCGGCTTCCGCGCCAGCGGGGAAAGGACCCTAACTCTTGGGCCACTGCTTGAACATTTTTTCCACGGCCTTTTTGACCGCTTTCTGGTTCTTGTTGCTGCCGTTGACCATTTCCGGCGCCTGAATGCCGGCAGCTTCAAGGATGGTGGGAACGATGTCAATGACATGGTGAAACTGGGTGCGAATCCCGCCCTCGTCTTTAATATGTCCGGGCCAGGAAATTGCCAGGCCTTGACGGGGTGCCGCCGATCAAGGAAACTATTGAGGACTTGCGCGAGCTACTCCTCGACCTCTTCCCATTGATAACCGCAAGTCAGGCAGCGCCAGCGCTGGCCTTGCGCCGTCGGAGGCTCTGGGAACGGAATAGCTGAGGACCACAAAGAGATCTGTCCTGGATTGGCGCCGGTGGCCCGCCGGATCTCCAGCGACTCACACTCCGGGCAGCATTGCACGACATCGGAGTCCGACTCATCTTCGGGGGAGCTGGGCCGAAAATCGTCGAGCACCTCGAGTGCGCGTACGACCTGGTGGTCGGGAACCTGTAGCTTGATGCCCCACATGGCCATGCCGATATGCAGGTTCATGGCGTTCTCGTCCCGCACCGAGGCATTGATCCCCGCCGACGACAGCTTTCCCTGGGCGAGTTTGGCTTCTCCGATGTTGAGGAACGTCGCGATCGTGACCAGGTCTTCGGACATCAGGACTGAAGGCTAGCGTAGGACTAACCTACGCCGCCCGTCAATTCCGCAAGATGTGCGCGCTCGCTGTGCGTCTCAATAGCGCCAACAATTCGCAACGCTACGGCCAGGGCATCGCGCCCCTGCTGCAGCGAAACTTCCGGTGTGCTGCGCTCGCGAACTGCGTTGAGAAAGCTGAGCAACTCAGCCCGCAGTGGTTCCTGCGGCTCGATCTTTGGCTTGAAGGGCACGATGCCGGGAAATGCGCTGCCCGCAACGCTTGCGGGATTGAATGGGTCGAAATCGCTGGCTCGAACTGGCATTTTCCTCGACCGTTAGCACCAGTACATCCTGGCGCGAGAAATCGACCGAAACATATTGCCGCGGCTGAAAGAAGCGCAGCTTGCGAACGCGCTCGGTGCTGACGCGGCTGGCGGTGAAGTTGGCCACGCATCCCGATTCGAATTCGAGCCGCACGTTGGCGATATCGACTTTCTTGGACAGGATCGGCAGGCCGACCGCACGGACTTCCTTCACCGGCGACTTAGCCATGGTGAGCACGATATCGAGGTCGTGAATCATCAGGTCGAGCACAACATCGACGTCGAGCGAACGGGGCGTGAAGACGCTGAGGCGATGCACCTCGAAGAACATCGGCTTGGTCAGCAGCGGAAGGGTAGCACGCACGGCGGGATTGAAGCGTTCGAGATGCCCGACCTGCACGACACGATTGTGTTTCTCCGCGATGCGGCCCAGTTCATCGGCCTCGGCCAGAGTGCTGGCCAGCGGCTTCTCGATCAGCACATCGACACCGGCTTCCATCAGCTCGCGCGCGACGCTGAGATGTCCGACAGTCGGAACCGCGACGGATACGGCATCTACGCCGGCCGCCACTAACTCCGCGACCGAACCGATACGCTTGCGTGTCGAACTCCGACGCTACCGACTTGGCGCGCGTCGTGTCGGCATCCACCACGCCGACGAAGTTCACCGTAGCTTGCGAATCGGCGTGCAGATCGCGATAGACACGCGCATGGTTGCGGCCAAACGCGCCAGCACCGACGACGCCTACGCGAACAGGCCACTGCTATCTGACATGACAGGATTGTCGCCCATTGGTTGGCTCGAAGCAAAGCTGGTACTACGAGCGTATGCCCGGGATGTGGCTGACCTGCTTCTCCGCCACGATGCAGATGCCCGCATCGTTGGCGGCTGCGATTACCGCGGGCTTGTCGAAGATCAGGCAGCGCTCTCGGCATCGAGCGCCAGGCAGGTAGCGCCCGCCTGCTTCATGGTTTCGATGGTTCGCAACCCGACCACGGGCACGTCGAAGCGCATGTCCTGGTTCGGCTTGGCGACTTTAATGACCGTCAAGCGCACCGGCTGAGCGTCGATGGCTCCTGCCCAAGCGATGGCGACTTCATCAGTTCGCCCGCGCGCAGTATGGTGGCGTCGGTGCCTTCCATGGCTTCGACCGCCACGCATGCGGCCTCGGCGATCACCACCGTCTGTCCGATATCGAAGCGCGACAGATGATGCGCTACCGCCCGTCCATAAGTGATGTTGGTCTGCTCGGCGTCCGAAGGGCCACGATTGGTCATCACACCCTCGTCAGCCAGCATCGGTTCGAGCAGCGTCGGTAGAACTCATCAGCGTGATGCCTTCCGCTTCGAGTACTTTCGCGATCGCTCCGATGCAGCGAATCGGTGTTGCGGGTGGTGAGGTTCAGCAGAACTTTGGCCAGCCGCCAGTCGGGCTTGATGCTGCTGAAGATCTGCTTGTGCTTGACCTGTCCGGCCATGATGGCGCGGGTCACGCCCTTGCGCTGGAAAGTCTCGATGAGCTTCGACAGCTCGCCCAGCGAGAGCCAATGCACCGATACCGCACCGTGCTGTTCGATCTCGGGCGAGGTTTCTTCCCTGATGGCCGCGACGATCACGTGCATGCCTTGGGAACGTGCCGCGTCGAGCACGAGAAACGGGAAGCTGCCGTTGCCGGCGATGAAGCCGATGCGCTGTGGTTCGGAAGCAACCATTGTGATGATGGTGCCAATTACCAGTTACTTAATCACTCCTCGCTGTGACGTCTCGATGAACCGCACCAGCAGCTCGACATCTTCGCCCTGGTCGCCCTCCGAGCGCAGCTTCTCCAGCGCCTGCGAGGTGTTCAGCTTCGACGCCAGCAACACTCTTGAACGCGTGGTGCAGCTTCTTGATGCGCTCAGGCGAAAAGCCCCGCCGCTGCAGCCCCACCTTGTTCAGCATGAAGGCGTGGGTATCGCGCTCGGCGCTGGTCATCGAGTAGGGCAGCACATCCTGCGTAATGGTCGTGCCGCCGCCGACGTAGGAATGCGCTCCGATGCGCACGTACTGGTGTACCGGGCACAGCGCGCCCACCACGGCCCATTCCTCGACCGTCACGTGTCCCGCCAGAGTGGCTCCGTTGATCAGCATGGCGTGATCGCCGATGACGCTGTCGTGACCGATGTGAGTGTAGGCCATGATGAGCGTGTCGCTGCCGATGCGGGTCACGCCGCCACCCTTAGCGGTGCCGCGACTGATGGTGACGTACTCGCGAATGATGTTGCGGTCGCCAATCTCGAGCCGCGTGCGCTCGCCGTGATAGGTCACGTCCTGCGGGTCGCCGCCGACCACCGCGAAAGGGAAGATCTGGTTGTCGGAACCCAGCTTCGTTGGTCCGCCGACCACGACGTGCGAGAGCAGCTGGCAGTTCTCGCCCATCTCGACGTCGGCACCAATGACGCAGTATGGACCAATGGAGCACGACGCGGGAATCTTCGCGGACGGATCGACGATGGCCGTCGGATGGATGTTCATGGCAGGCGTTAAGGCTCTTCCGCTCCCGGCGCAGGGCTCGGTGCCGCCTCGGTTTGGCCATCGCGACGGTCCAGCAAGCGGCAGGTGATGATCGCTTCGCACGCCACCTTGTCGCCGACGTAGGCCTTGCCCAGCATGCGGCCGGCGTTGCCGCGCCACACCAGCACATCGACCTCGATGCGAAGCTGGTCGCCGGGAATCACCGGCCGCCGGAACTTGGCGCGCTCGATGCCGGTGAACAGCAGCAGCTTGTGTTCGCGGTCGGGGAATTCGATCAGCAGCAGCACGCCACCGGCTTGCGCCATGGCTTCGACCACCAGCACGCCGGGCATGATGGGGCCGGCGGGAAAATGGCCGACAAAAAATGGCTCGTTGACGCTGACGTTCTTGATTGCCACAATGCGCTTGGTGCGCGTGATCTCCGTCACCCGGTCGATCAGCAGGAACGGATAGCGGTGCGGCAGGATCTTCAGGATTTCCTGAATGTCGAACCCTGAGGATACCTCGGATTCGGCAGGCGCGGCTTTCGCGGTGTCGCTCATGGCTTGTCTCGTAAAACTCCCGATTATACATTTCGTATGATAGCTGACGTCTTATGCCGCTGACTCCCGGCCAGGATTAGGTCCACATGACTGCACCAAGACAACCTGACCGAATACAGAAGTCCGCAGCAGAACGATGTCCTGCGCTGGCTGACTGATCGCCAGCGCGAAATGGTGGAGCAGGTCCGCGAAATGGTTGTCCGCGAATCTCCCACCCACGACAAGCCGGCCTGTGACGCTCTGTGCGCCTATCTCGCGCAAGCAATTCGAGGTCACTCGGCGGCCGGGTGAAGATCCATCGCCAGTCGAAAGCGGGCAACCACCTGCAGGTGGATTTCGCCGGTCCGCGCGGACGCAAGCCTGTCCTGCTGCTGGGCCACTACGACACCGTCTACGACCTCGGCACCCTGGCGACCATGCCGTGGCGCGAAGCAGACAGGGACGCCTGCACGGCCCGGGCGTGTTCGACATGAAGAGCGGCATCGTGCAGATCATGTTCGCGCTTGCGTGCGCTGCGGGAAGTGAAAGGTGGTCTGCCGCGCCCGGTCAAGGTGTGGCTGGTCTCCGACGAAGAAGAAGGCAGCGACAGCTCGCGCGCCCTCACCGAGAAGCTGGCGACGCAGTGTGAGGCGGTCTTCGTCTGCGAGCCGGCGGGTCCGGGCGGAGCGCTGAAGACCGCACGCAAGGGTGTCGGCAGTTTCATCATCAAGGTAACCGGACAGGCTTCGCACTGCCGGTCTCGACTTCGAGAAGGGACAGAGCGCCATCCTCGAACTGTCGCATCAGATCCAGGCGGTATCGCGAGCTGACCGATCTGAAGCGCGGCATCACCCTGAACGTCGGCATCATTCGTGGCGGCACGCGCACCAACGTCGTTCGCGGCGGAGGCCGTCGCCGAAGTCGATCTCCGCATCGCCCGCAAGTCTGACGGCCCGCGTCATGGAGCGCAAAGTGAAGGCGCTGCGCCCGGTCAACAAGAAGTGCTCGCTGCAGATCGAAGGCGGCATCAACCGGCCTCCGCTGGAGCGCACCAAGCAAGTGGCCGCATTGTTTCAGACGGCCCAGAAAATCGCAGCCGAGCTGGGGTTTCCGCTGAGCGAGATCGCCGTCGGCGGGGGCTCGGACGGCAACTTCACCGGCGGTCTCGGCATTCCGACGCTCGACGGCCTGGGCGCCGTTGGCGACGGCGCGCACGCCACGCACGAGTACGTGGTAGCCGCGGAATTGCCGCGACGGGCTGCGCTGCTGGCAGGGCTGATTCGAGGCTGTCTGAGCGTCCATTCTACGACGTTCTGGGCCAGCCTGACAGGCACGGCTGCTCCGGCCCGGCATTCTTTGACGCGCTGCTGGCAAAAGCCTAGAATCTAAAGCAGAAGCCCGCAAACCGATTTTGCCTAGCCGCAGATTACAACCGGGCTGTTTGACCGGAGGTTTTATGTTTGGTGGAAAGATCGGTCTGCCCGAGCTGGCGATCATCGTGTTCATTGCCCTGCTCATTTTTGGGCCCAAGAAGCTGGGCGAACTCGGCAAAGGACTTGGCGAAGGTATTCAAGCAACTTCAAGTCGTCGATGAGCGAAGGTGCCTCCAGCACGACGAGTTCGACCGAAGAAAAGAAGTAGCCTCGCCGGTTCGGCGGAGTTGCTCGCGACGGGCAACTCCACCTGCTCTCGCTATACCCGACGTCAAATCAGCCGAACTCCCGCGCGTCTCAGTGCTCGCAGCATTCGATACACCCTCGGCACCGGCAATCCCACCACATTGAAGTAGCAACCGTCGATGCGCTCGACCCAGCGCGACGCCATTCCCTGGATGGCGTAGGCGCCCGCCTTGTCCATCGGCTCACCGGTCGCGACGTAGTTGGCGATCTCCTGCTCCGAGAGCGGGCTGAAGCGAACTTCAGTGATCTCGGCTTCCGATCTGCTCATAGCCGGGCGCGATCAGGCAGACTCCGGTGATGACCTGGTGCGACTCGCCCGATAGCAGACGCAGCATGCGCGCGGCGTCCTGCGCGTCACGTGGCTTCTCCAGCAGATGCTCGTCCACCACGACGATCGTGTCGGCGCCGAGTACCACATTGTCAGGGTGCCTGGCGAAGATGGCTCGCGCCTTGTCGCGAGCCAGGCGTTGCGCGTAGTGCAGCGGCTGTTCGTCCGGCAAGGGCTGCTCGGGAACGTGCGCCGGCTCGACGGTGAACGAAATGCCTGCATTGCGCAGAAGCTCAGACCGGCGTGGCGAAGCAGAAGCCAGGATCAGAGACATGCAGGAACGATTCTAACGGGCGCCGGAAACTAGCGGCGCACCGAGCGTCGGCACGCGCGGGACCCATCTTGGCACCTGCCGGCAAAACTCCTCGTACTCCCCATCGAACCGTGCCCGCAAATCGCGCTCCTCGTAGAACACAACGAACAGATGGAAGCACACGAAAAGAAACACCCATACTCCGCTACCCGCGCGCTTCCATAGAACAGCGCCTGACCAAACACCACGGCCAGCACCGAGGTGTACATCGGGTTGCGATTGATGCGATACAGTCCGCCGACGACCGCTTGCTTCGTGGGGAAGATAGGCGCCGGCGTCCCCTGCGCGCGAACGAAGAGCGCCTGCACACCAGAAGTAGCCGATCACTCCCGAGCGCGAAAAGCAGACTGCCGAGCACTCGCCAGACGAGCGGCGACATCACGGCGGTGTGCCCGTTCGCAATCATCCTCTGCGGAACCCAGACCGCGACAACCAGCGGCACAAACAGCGTGAACATCACGGTCTTTATCGCGTTGGAGGCCGTGCTCATGGCCGCTGACATGGTACTCGCGCAGACCCAATCGGAGCCGCATATCCTGCTAAAATCGAGCTGTCCCCTGGCACGCCGATGGATCCCTCACTCATCCGAAATTTCGCCATCATCGCCCATATCGACCATGGGAAGAGCACGCTGGCCGACCGCCTGCTCGAGCTCACCGGCTCGCTGACGGCGCGCGAGATGCAGGCCCAGGTGCTGGACGCGATGGACCTGGAGCGCGAGCGGGGCATCACCATCAAGGCCCACTCGGTGCGCATGATGTATCCGGCGCAAGGACGGCAAGACTTACCAGCTCAATCTCATCGACACGCCCGGCCATGTGGACTTCAGCTACGAGGTCTCGCGCTCGCTGGCCTCGTGCGAAGGCGCGCTGCTGGTGGTCGATGCCTCGCAGGGCGTCGAGGCGCAGACGCTGGCCAACTCCTACATCGCGATTAACAACGGGCTGGAGATCATTCCGGTCATCAACAAGATCGATCTTCCCAGCGCCGACATCGAGCGCACCAAAGAAATGATCGAAGGCGCCGTCGGCCTCGACGCCTCGCATGCGCTGCCTATCAGCGCCAAGACAGGCGCAGGCGTTCCCGACATACTTGAGGCCATCGTGCAAGCAGGATTCCGCCGCCCAAGGGCAAAGCCAGTCACCGCCTTGCAGGCGCTGATGTTCGACTCCTGGTTCGATCCCTACCGTGGTGTGGTGGTGCTGGCCCGCATCGTCGAAGGCACGATTCGCAAGGGGCAGCGCATTCGTCTGATGGCCAACGGCCGCACCTTCGATGTCGAGACTCTCGGCGTGCTGACGCCGAAGCCCGTCGAGGTCGATGAGCTCAGCGCCGGCGAAGTCGGCTTCCTCGTCGCTAACATCAAGAACGTAGCCGACACCGGAATCGGCGACACCATTACCGATGACGCTCAGCCGGCGCTGGAACCGTTGCCCGGTTTCGAAGAATTGAAACCGATGGTCTTCGCCGGGCTTTACACCGTGGACGCGCACGAGCACACGCTATTGCGCGAAGCGCTGGAAAAGCTGCGCCTCAACGACGCATCGTTCTTCTTCGAGCCGGAGAGCTCCGTCGCGCTCGGTTTCGGCTTCCGCTGCGGCTTCCTCGGCCTGCTGCACATGGAGATCATCCAGGAGCGCCTGGAGCGCGAGTACAATCTCGACCTCATCACCACCGCGCCCGAGCGTGCGCTACAAGATCACCCTCACCGACGGCAGCGTCATCGAGGTCGACAATCCTTCGCGCTGGCCCGATCCCAGCGAGATCGAGAAGATCGAGGAGCCGATTATCACGGCCACGATCCTCACTAATGAAGAGTATGTCGGCGGCATCCTGAAGCTGGTCGAGGACAAGCGCGGCAAGCAGAAGGCGTTTGAATATGTCAGCTCCACCCGAGTCATGCTGACCTACGAACTGCCGCTGAACGAGATCGTGATGGACTTCTACGACAAGCTGAAGTCCGTTTCGCGCGGTTACGCCTCGCTCGATTACCACCTCACCGGGACGTGGGACTCGCCCATGCTGAAGCTCGACATCCTGGTGGGCGGCGAGCCGGTGGACGCTCTGTCGATCATCGTGCACAAGGACTTCGCCTATGAACGCGGCCGCGCGCTGGTATCGAAGATGCGTGAGCTGATTCCGCGGCAGATGTTCGAGGTCGCCATTCAGGCCGCCATCGGCGCCAAGGTCATCGCGCGCGAAACAGTTGCAGCCATGCGAAAGAACGTAATCGCCAAGTGCTACGGCGGCGACATCAGCCGCAAGCGCAAGCTGCTCGAAAAGCAGAAAGAAGGCAAGAAGCGCATGAAGCGCATCGGCCGCGTTGACATCCCGCAGGAAGCCTTTCTGGCCGTCCTGCGGGTCGGCGAAGACTAATTCCCAATCCCGCTGTCCCAAGAACAACGTAACCACGGGAACAAACCCGAGGTCAGATTTGTGCAAAAGCGGGACCCCGCCAAAGAATTCTGTCACTTCCGCAATCCGGCCTGTCTGTGTTTCTCGGCCGAACGGCCAAGGCATTGATTTAGAAGGTTGTTAGCTTTGCAACACTTCTGTTGCAATCGGTTTAAGTCGGACAGCCAGGTGATTGTTGCCGGCCACCGGGCTCTTTCGCGATTCACAGCATTTTCCACAGGCCAAAAAGGAAAAGGCCATCCCGAAGGATGGCCGGATATCTCCACAGCCGCGCGCCGCTTTACTGGGGCTTGGTCGTCGTGGCCGGCGGTTTGGTAGCTGGGGTTGTCGTCGTAGTGCCGGCCGGCTTGCCGGTCGCTGGATTCGTGGTCGCCGGACGTGGTGCTGTAGCTGCGCCACCGGTCTTCGGCGGGGCAGGTACGCCCGACTGAGCATTGTAGGCATCCACAATCGCAGTCGTGATGTCCATGGATTGCGTAGCCACGATCACCGGACCCTGGGGCCAAGGCGCCGAAGCGTCAATCAGCAGCCCATAGCCGTTGTCGGTAATGTATTTCTTGATCACTGGGACCATCTTCTGCAGGATGCGCTGTGCGATCTCATTCTGCTGCTGTTGACCTTCATTCTGAAAGTCTTCCGCCGACCGCTGCAGGCTCTTGGTCTTAGTCTCGATGGACTTTACCAGGGCTTCGTGAGCATCAGGGCTCAGCTTGTCGCCCTGGTTTTGCAGCTGCTTTTTCAAGTCTTCGATATCGGTGTTCTGCTTCTGCAGCTCCAAGCGCCGGGGCTCGAACTTCTTAGCCAGGGCTTCAAAATCGCGCTGCCCTTCGTTGGTGCCGAAAATCGCTCCCTGCATGTCGATGACCCCGATCTTTACCCCGGTGCTGTTGACAGGGGTGGTGGACACGGGAGTGGGAGTAGCCGAACTTGTCTGTGCCAGCGAGGCCAGGGAAACAAGGGCGAGCAGGAAGAGGCTTGCAAACGTGCGCTTCATTATTTTTGCTGTAACTCCTTGGAGTGCTCCGGGAATTCCTCAGGTGTTCCAGTTGCACACGATTTCGATCGGTGCTGTTCCGGACGACCGGGCCTCAAACGCTCTGCAGGGTGACTGCGCGTCCATACCCGGCCGGAAGATTCGGCGGTGCGGATACCTACAATTATAGGCAAGCGAATGAGCCACAGTCAAATGCAGCAAACTCGCTGGTGACGCCCGACTGGCCCGCAACCTGTTCCCTCTCTAGAATGTCGTCGCCACCGAAAACCGGAAAGTCTTTCGCGGCTCGCGTATCAGGTAACCGGGGTTATACAGCGCCACGGCATTCTGCATAGCTGTAGTCGCCCGCCGGCCCCACCGGGAACATCGAGCGCGTAATCGGAGACACGGGGGCGACCGTCTCGTCCAAGCGCAAGGGGTTATAAGCGTAGTAAATGCGGAACGGCGCGTTGACGATCGGCAGTACCACCTGCAACTCGAGACCGGTTGACATGCGGGGCTGATAGTTCGTCCCCGACAACGGACTTAACACCGCCGGCGTCGCGATTCTTACCGTTCCGGCGCAGGAAAAGTTCAGATTCAGGTACGGACAGCCGTAGTCCGTGGTATTCGAGCGTCAGCACCTGCGGTGCTCGCAATACGAAGTTGCGACGTATTGGTAATGAAGTCCATTCCCATATCGATAAACGGCGCCAGCGTTACCGGTCCGACAATCGGGACCCGATACTCGAGGTTGGCCACCCAATTTGTGTCGCCGCCCGGGAAGATGATCTGACTGACCGGAAGGGTGACATTCCACGTTCCGCGACGCGGGTTCGTCGGATCCAACGGAACGGTCGTGCCGTCGGGATTCTGCAGTGGAATGGTGATGGCCGTCGGGAACAGCACAACCGGCGAAATCGACCGGATATCGAATCCTCGAATGTCCTGGTCGCCGCCCATATAGAACCGATCGAACGGCGGAGCAACATCTCCGGCGTAGCCGCTGATCCACGATCCCTGGACGCGGAACCCGAGTGTGTTGCGGCCCTTCTGCATCGGCCTGAACTTCTTCCACTCAACCACGGGCTTGAAGTAGTGCGTATTGCCGCCGAGCCCTGCAACTTCGGTCGCGACAAACAGGCTCTGTCCGGTATGCGGACGCTGCGGATTATCGATCCGGTTGTAGGAGAAGCTTCGGAACCACCTTGCTGGTTTGGATGCCGGTTAGCGCGTTCGGACCCGATAGCCCTCGAAATGCGAGACTCTCGAAGTACAGGGTCGATGCCGCGCTGTAGGTCTGCAGGGTCGTGTCGTCGAATGCGTAGGTGATGCCCACCCGTTTGAACGACCGCTTGATGGGATAGCTCAGCGACGTCGTGAACCCCGTACTGGTCTGGGTGTAATTCTGCAGCAACGCCTGGTAGCTGGCGGGCAGGTTGATCGACTGGCCCGATCTGCACTGCCAGTTGCTGCTGCTGGTTGTAGTTGTAGCTGCTGTGATAGACGGTCCAGCTGAACTGTAACGGCCGGTCAAACAGGTAAGGCTGCGTAAACGACAGCGTTTCGTTGGTCTGGTACTGCCCCACGTTCACCGCGATGCTGAGTGACTCGCCTTTGCCGAACAGATTGTTCGTGGTGTAGTTCACGCCAATAAATCCGCCCGAAAGTCCGCTCACGCCGCCGGTCAAGCCGATGCTGTTCTTGCCCTTCTCCCTAACCTTCAGTAGGATGTCGACCGTCGCATCCTGCGCGTTCTGCTTGATCTCAGAATCCTGCTCCGGCTTCAGCGGTTCGAAATACTGCAACTGGTTCGAGCCGCAGCAGGCTGATCTCCCACAGGTTGCCGTTGTAAACCTGACCTTCTTCCAGCGTCAGCTCGCGGCGTATGACCTTATCGCGCGTCGTGGTGTTGCCCTGGAACTCGATGCGCCGTACGAAGAACTGCTTGCCTTCGTCGAGATCGATCTTCAGCGTTATCTCTTTGGTCTCGTCGTTCGCGTCGGTGTTGGGCACCGGCGCGAAGTTGATGTAGCCCAGCGCAGCGTAAGCCTTGCGCAGGTTTTCGAGGCCCTTTGCGGATCGCCTCTGTGTCGAAGATGTCGCCGTCCTTGATCTTGAACTGGGCCCGCAGCGCGCGCGTGTCGGCCACCGCCTTGTTGCCACTGAACGTGATTTCCTTCAGTTTGTACTTGTCACCTTCGTCCACCGGCAATGGTGATATCGACCGCTTTGCCCTGCTTCTTAGAAAACGGCCAGTACCACGGCGGGCGGCGTGTCGCGAATCTGTGTCTTCGGATCGGCTACCAGCGCCTTGAAGTAACCCTTAGTCTGGTAGAAGTAGCGCACGCGCTCGGCGTCTTCGTTCAGCTTGGTCGAATCGTAAGTCTTGGGAAACAGATTCTCCAGGAAGTATGGCGTGAAGATGGAGTACGGAACGCCGATAGGCTTCAGGTTCTTCATCGCGCTCTGCAGCTCACGTGAATTGATCGCCTTGTTGCCCTCGAACGTGATCTTGCCGACTTTTACCTTCGGGCCTTCCTTGATCACGAAGGTCAGGCCGACGGCAGCCGGTGGAATCGGCCGTACCTCCGAACGTGACGGTCGCGAACTGGCGTCCATGTGCCGCCAGCAACTCCTTGATAACGACCTCGGCCCGCTTCACCTTGGTCGGATCGTACTGGCTCTCCTGCGTCAGACCGACCTTTCGTTCCTTGAACTTGTCGAGCACGTCGCTCTGCGAAACCGAACTCAGGCCTACATACTTGATTTCGCGGATAGTCGGCTTTTCCTTCACGTAAACGTGAATGATGCCAGCCCTTGGGTGATCTGCTCGCGCTCGATGCGCAACGTCATCGAAGTAACCGGTGTTCCACAGCGAGTTGAAGTCGCGTTCCAGTGCCTGCCTGGTCATAAACGTCGCCCGGGCGGGTGAACATGCGGGCGCGAATGGTGTCCGCCGGGATGCGGCGGTTGCCGTGGATAATAATCTCCTCGACCACCCCCTGCTGGGCCCAGGCGGACGTCGGTGCCAGACAGATGATTGCGAATAGGAGACTTAGCGCTTTGGCACGATAAGCGCCGCCCGCGGCGGAGGGTCTCCGCAGGGCTTACCTGGCTCTTGAAAGAAATAGGAACAACCTCAAACGTGTTTAGATGAAACCGCAATTATACGGTACGGGAGTGCGTCGCCAGAAAGCGATTCACCCACCGCATTCTGCTGGATCACGAAGAACCTAACCCCTTTATGTACTGGAAGTTTCGGGAGCTCGCTCCACCTCGACCAGGGTCGCGTAGAAGGTCGCGCCACCACCCAGATCGGCGAGACGCGCCGAGGTAAGAACGTTGATGTTGACTGCCGCCTTCGGACAGTTTAGCCCAGCCTAGTTTTGCGCCCACGACTCCCGGCGACACTGCGCCGTCCACGCCGTGCCGTTCAGAAAAATTTCGCCTCGCTCGTTGAACACTCGCACCCGGTCGCCGTCGGCTATTCCTCGCGCGTCGGCGTCGCGCTCGGCTCATCTCGAGCTCGTGCTGATGCTCCATCTTCTGTAGCAACGGTAGATTCACGAACGTCGAGTTCAGGAAGTTGTCAGCCTTGCGTGCCAGCAATTCCAGCGGATACTGTTTGGCTGCCATCGTGTGACGGCGACTCCTCCGGCGGAACGAACTCCGCCACCGGATCCATTCCCTGCGCGATCAGGTCGCCATCGTACAGCCGGGCCTTTCCGTTTGGAGTCGCAAAGCCATTGGCGAAAGGCAGCCATGGCTTGTCGCTCTCATCGCCGTGCACGTTCAACCGCACCTGAGGTTCTCGCTCCAGCCGCTCGCGCGTGATTCCTGCCAGTTGCGGAGCGCCCGACGAGAGCGCTCCATCCATCATCTCGTCCACGGTCTCGCGGAAGCAGGCATCTTCGAATCCCATGCGCAGTGCAAGCTCGCGGAACAGTCCACATTCGATCTGCACTCTCCCAGCGGATCGATGGCCTGCTGCGACACCTGCAGATAAAGGTGGCCGTATGCCTTCACCAGGTCCTTCTGCTCGAAGAACGTCGTCGCGGGCAGAAGGATGTCGGCATAGTCGGTGGTGTCGGTGAAGAACTGCTCGTGCACGACCGTGAAGAGATCGTCGCGCTTCAGCCCGCGCACCACAAGATTGTGCTCGGGGCACACCGCCGCCGGATTGCGAGTTGTAAACAAACAGTGCCTTCACCGGAGGATCGTTGACCTCTGTTAGCGCCTTGCCCAGCTCCACCATGTTGATGCTGCGCGCCGACTCGTCCCAGCGGACTGTTCAGCATCAAGTCGGTCCGTTCCAACGCCGACTGGTTAAGTCCAAAGCCGCCGCTCAGCGAAAGCTGCAAGCCGCCGCCAACTTCCTTCCACGATCCCGTAATCACTGGCAGCATGCAGACCGCCCGCACGCCGCGCCACCGTTCTGGCGTTCGCTGGATGCCGTAGTTCACGCGAATCACCGCCGGCCGCGAGGTGGCGTATTCGCGCGCCAGCACGTTCAATGTCGTCTTGCGGATATCCCGTCCACTCCGAAACCTGCTCCGGCGTGTACTTCGGCAACCGCTTCTGCAGCTCGTCGAAGCCCTCGGCGTAGCGCGCGATGTAATCCGCGATCGTGCAGGCCGTCGCGCACGATGATGTGCATCAGCCCCATCGCCAGCGCAACGTCGGTGCCCGGATTGATCGGAATGTGCCAATCGGCAACCCTTGCCGTGCGCGTGCGGTAAGGATCGATCACCACCAGCTTCGCGCCATTGCGCCGCGCCTCCTCGACAAACGGCCACAGGTGCACATTGTTGCCGTGAATGTTCGCGCCCCACGCGATGATGTACTTCGAGTGGCGGAACTGTTCCGGCTCGGTGCCAACCTTGCGCCCGTAGATCGACACGATGGCGTCGCCGCCCGTGGTGGCGCAGATGGTCCGTAGTAACTGCGATGCGCCCATACGATGGAAGAACCGCATGTCCATCGAGCCGCCGTTCAGCACTCCCAGGTTGCCGCCGTAGGAGTAAGGCAGAACGGCCTCCGGTGCCGAATTCCGCGCTGATCTGTTTCAGCCTGGCGACAATTTCATTCAGCGCCTCGTCCCACGAAATGCGCCGAAAGGCTTCCGCTCCGCCCACGCCCTTCGGCGCGACGCGCCGCATGGGATACAGCACCCGGTCGGGCGAGTAGACACGGTCAAGATACTTCGCAACTTTGGCGCACAGGAATCCCTGCGTCACCGGATGAGCGGGATCGCCCTGGATGCGAGTCGCCCGTCCGTCTTCCACCGTAATCAGCGTGCCGCAGGCATCGGGACAATCGTGCGGACATGCGGCATGGACGACACGTTTCATCGCTTCACGTCTCAAGTGTTTCAGCCACCTGAGACTGTTCCATTATCCCACGCGCTCCTCGACCCGCCTGTTTTTGCGTGATGGCCGAAGACCCTGATCCAGGATTCATTGGGACGAATGCCCTCAAAAACAGGGACGAATCGCTGGAATTGTCGTTGACGTTTTTAGCTCCCTAGTCGCGCAACTTCGCTCGTAACCGGAGTATCATTCTTGCAATCAACTTGGCTCCGTCACGAGCGTAAGGGAGACGGCATCATGGGTCGGAAACTTTTCGTTCTGCTGGCCTTGACGATCCTGGCAGCGTCGGTCCCCGCCGAGTCGAAAACGCGCGGACCGTCCACTCCGCAGGAACGGGCACGCGCGCTCAACTACATTCAAAGCCTGGAACAAAATCCGCTCGCCAAAGATAGCCTCGACAAGCGCATTTGGCTGACCGAGTGGATCGTGCGAGGCACCTGACATCACCGTGAATACGTGCTGCAAAGAGCTCGACTCGCTCGACAAGGTAAACGACACCTATTCGAACCAGTTGCGCATGCAGGCCATCTACTCGCAGGCTGCGTTACATCCTGCAGCATCCCGAAGTGAAGAGCGATGCCGAGAAGCAGGCGGCCGGCCTTGCCGGAGCGCTGCGCGCCTATCGCGCGATCCAGCGCTTCGATCCGACCGCGCAATATCCCGGTCCTCGACAACCTCTTGGCGCTCGCTAGAAAAGCAGGGCAAGCTGCTGCAGCTACGTCGAACGGCAGTCGAACTGCAACGAGGACTAGCTTCCGCTCGACGTGAATCCAAGGCGCGTCCTTCGCGCCCTTTCGTTTACCCGCAGTACAATCACCTTTCCATTCGAGGACCGCTGGCAGAAAGTAATCTCCGTTTGGTGCCTACAGCCCGCCCTGAGCTTGTCGAAGGGTTCGCGCCCTCTGTTGTGAGCTAGTCTGGGAGGGGCGCTTCAGCGCTCGCCTATCGCACCTTCGCAAACAAAATCTGGTCGAGCACCACGCCATTCTTGATCGCGCTTCGCCGCATCACCCTTCGCGCTCAAATCCGGCCTTCTCCAATACCCGAATCGACGCAGCGTTGTGCGCAAACGCCATCGCAAACACCCGTGTCAGTCTGTAGTTGTCGAACGCCCAGTCCGACATGGCCGTGACCGCCCGAGTTGCAGATCCCTCGGCCCCACAACTCTTCGCCCAGCCAATAGCCCATCTCTGCGCTCGATGCGCGCGATGTCGCGTCCCATCAGGAAACCCACGCCCCCGACAGCCTCGTCGCCATACTCGATGGCGAATGAACACTCCGGCTCCTGCGTCTGTGCGTACTCGAGAAAATCAATGCCGTCGTGTCGCGTGTAAGGGTGCGGAAACTGATCGCGCAAGTTGGCGGCGATCTTTGGATTATTGGCGTGCAGCACCAGCGCCTTCAGGTCGTCCTTGTGCCAGGAGCGCACTTTCACATCGCCCAGATCGAGCAGCATGCCTCCATGTTGCGGTACCAACTGAGTTGGTGCAAGCGAAGAACTGTACTTGTCATCCCGAGCGAGCTCGCGCCTAACAGAGGCGACCGAATCGAAGGACCTGCTGTTCGGTTATGGCACCCACTCCTCGCTTCCACAAACACAAAACGGAGCAGCAGTCGCCGCTCCGCTCGAAAACCGCCATCGAAGAACGCTACACCGACATCACTTCTTTCTCTTTTCCCTTGGCCATCTCTTCCATCTTCTTGATCTCGTCGTCGGTCAGCTTCTGCAGGTTCTCCATGGCGCCGCGCTCTTCGTCCTCGGTGATCTTCTTGTCCTTCATCGCCTTCTTGATCAGCGTCGTTACCGTCGCGCCGGATATTGCGCACCGCGGTACGATGCTCCTCCAGCACCTTGTGCAGGTGCTTGACCATCTCCTTGCGGCGGTCTTCGGTCAGCGCCGGAACCGGCACCCGCACCAGCTTGCCGTCGTTCATCGGATTCAGTCCCAGGTCGCCGCTGCGAATCGCCTTCTCGATGGCGCCGATCTGGCTCACGTCCCACGGCTGCACCGTGATCAACTGCGGCTCCGGAGCGCTCACGTTGGCGAGCTGGTTCAGCGGCATCTGCGAGCCATAGGCCTCAACCATCACGCCATCCAGCATGTGTACCGAGGCGCGGCCCGGTGCGGGTCGAAGTCATCTCCTTGCGGAAGTCCTCCACCGCCTTGTCCATCCGTGTCTTGAGCTGCGCAAAGCTGTCTTTCAGTGCAGGAAGCGCCGCCATGGAAATTTGTGCCATGTCTAGTCCACCTTACGTGTGTGCAATGTATTGCTGTTCGCAAACGCACGATTATAAACTCTTCGATCCTGTGCGAGGAGGTCGCCGCGGCGACCGACGAGTCTGAAGCAGCCTGCCCTGAGCCGCAGCCGAAGGCGTACCTGCTCTCAGTCCGTTCCCTGGTACACCAGCGATCCCACCTGCTCGCCCATCACGACGCGCTTGATGTTGCCGTGCTGGTTGAGGTCGAACACCACGATAGGCAGCTTGTTCTCCTGGCACATGGCGATGGCCGTCGCGTCCATCACTTGCAGACCGAGCTTCAGGATGTCCATGTACGTGATCTTCTCGAACTTGGTGGCGTCCTTGTCCTTCACCGGATCGGCGGTATAAATACCGTCCACCTTCGTCGCCTTCAGAATGGCGTCGGCGTGAATCTCCATCGCCCGCAGCGAGGCCGCCGTGTCCGTCGAGAAATACGGATTGCCCGTGCCCGCCGCAAACACCACCACGCGGCCCTTCTCCAGGTGCCGGATGGCGCGGCGCCGAATGAACGGCTCGGCCACCTCGTGCATCTCGATGGCGCTCATCACCCGCGTCTGCGCACTTCCTGTTTCTCCAGCGCGTCCTGCAGCGCCAACGCATTGATGACGGTAGCCAGCATGCCCATATGATCGGCTGAGACACGGTCCATCGCCTTGGCCTGCTCGGCCACGCCGCGAAAGAAATTTCCCCCGCCCACCACGATAGCGATCTCGCACGCCCAGCTTGTGCACATCGGCGATCTCGGCCGCGATCTCGTGCACGCGTGTGTTATCGACGCCGAAGCCCTGGCCGGCCGCCAATGCTTCACCGGAGAGCTTCAGAAGTATGCGCTTGTACGCAGGTGTGTTCATGAAATAGGACGCCTGAGTAAGCGCTAACCAATCAGTCTAGCAGGAACAAATGTTGGGCCTCACAAATGGACGGCCTACGCCTATGCTTTGTTACTAGAATACCGCCCCGGTCGACTTTTTTCGCGCGGACTTCCGACGCCGAAGCCATACACTGATCATTAAGTTCCTCGCGAGCCACAGTTGGCCTGCAATGAAATCCGTTGACGAGTTACTCATCGGCACGTTCCGCCTGGCACAGTTCCGTCCTCAGCCAGCGCGAGGTCATCGACGACCTCCTGGCAGGCCGACGACGTCGTCTGCGTCATGCCCACCGGGCGCCGGAAAGAGTCTCTGCTACCAGCTTCCTGCCGTCGCTCTCGGCGGCCTGACCATCGTCGTCTCTCCGCTCATCGCGCTGATGGCCGACCAGGTCAGGCAGCTTCATGACCTGTCCATTCCGACGCTGCTGTTGAACAGCTCGCAGGAATCCGCGCAACAACGGGAAACCCTCCAGAGCGTCCGGGCCGGCTTCGAAGGAATCCTCTACGTGGCGCCCGAGCGCTTCGCCGCCCCTTCGTTTCGCGCCCTGCTACCGCAACTTCGCCCTCGCCTGTTCGTGGTCGACGAGGCCCACTGCGTCAGCTTCTGGGGACACGACTTCCGCCCCGAATACATGCGGCTGGCCGAGATCCGCGAAGCCCTGGGCTCGCCTGTCACCGTCGCCCTCACCGCCACCGCGACACCGCAGGTCCGCACCGACATCGCTGCTTTCCTCAAACTCCGGTCGCCGAAAATGCACGTCACCGGATTCGATCGCCCGAACCTTCGCTATGCCGCGCGCTTCTTTCGCAACGACGGCGAGAAGGATGCCGCGCTCGCTCCGCGGCCTGGCAGCCTCGCCAGGGACCGGCATCGTGTATTGCGCCACCCGCAGAACCGTCGAGCAGCTCACCGCCTATCTCGAACAAGAGCTTGCCCGACCGCATCGTCTGCGGCTATCACGCCGGCATGTCTCAATCCGACCGCAAAACCAGCCAGGATCGCTTCATGCGGAGGCAGGGTGCGGTCATCGTCGCCACCAACGCCTTCGGCATGGGCATCAACAAGCCCGACATTCGCTTCGTGCTGCACTACAACCTGCCGGGCAGCGTCGAAGCCTACTACCAGGAAGCGGGCCGCGCCGGGCGTGACGGCCGCACCGCCGACTGCGTGCTCTATCACTCGCCCCGCGACTTCGGGATTCAGCAGTTCTTCATCGAGAAAATCGGCGACAACAACGAACATCTCAGTGACGCCGACATCGCCCGCCTGCAGGCCAGTGCCAACCGCAAGCTCGAGGCCATGATGCAGTACGCGTCTCAACGCGCTGCCGCCGTCGGGCGATCCTCAACTACTTCGGACAGCCTCGCCTCCATCGACGGCTGCGCTTGCGACGTCTGCCGCGGACAGGTGAAGCGTCCGCCGGCGCGGGCAGTCGACCCGACGCAGACGCCCGCGCGAGCCACTCCCGCGAAAGCGCAAGAGTATGCCCAGCGTCACCACTGGACGCGAGTGGAGAACTGCGCTTTGACGCCCTGCGCAAAGTCCGCAGCCGGCACTCGCCAACGATGCTGGCGCTCGCCTGCCTTCTGCGTCCTGCACGACAAGACGCTGCGCGAAGCTGGCCCGCCACGCGCCCACCAACACGGTCGCCCTCCTGCAGGATCTCGGGAATCGGGCCCGAAAAACAGCCGCAAAGTTCGGCGAAGGCGCTTCCTGGCAGCCATCCACAGACTCGTGTCAGCAGAAATAAAAAGGGTGGGAATCGCTCCCGCCCCTTGTCCGATCTGGTTTTAGTTTCTTTTCTTACTCGCCGTCCGCTTCGCCGGCCTTGCTGACCGCGACTCGTCTCGTTCACGTCGCCCACCTTGAAGCGGGCAAAGCGCTTGACCGAGATGTTCTCGCCCAACTTGCCAATCACGGTCGCGATCAACTGATGACACCGTGATGGTCTGGTCCTTGATGAAGGGCTGCTCCAACAGGCAAACTTCCTCGTAGAACTTGCCCATCTTGCCCTCGACGATCTTCTCTACCACCGCGCCGGCTTGCCGGTCGCAGCCGCCTGTGCGCGGTAGATGTCCTTCTCTTTCTCGAAGGCCTCCGGCGTCACGTCTTCCTTGCGGATGAAGCGTCGGATCAGTCGCCGCGATATGCATCGCGATGTCGTGCACCAGCGTCTTGAAGTCGTCGGTGCGGGCAACGAAGTCGCTCTCACAGTTGACTTCCACCAGCACGCCGATCTTGCCCCCGGCATGGATGTAGCTCGCCACCGAGCCTTCGCTCGTCGCGCGGGTGGCCTTCTTGGCGGCTGTCGCTACGCCCTTCTTGCGCAGCACAACGATGGCGGCTTCAATGTCACCCTTGGCCTCGGTCAGGGCGTTCTTGCAGTCCATCATGGGAGCGTTGGTCTTGTCGCGAAGCTCTTTCACTTGTGCGGCAGTAATGTTCACGGTCGTAGTACCCATTTCCTAGTATTCCCTTCGGCTGATCGCGCTTTTCGCCAGAAGCACTCAGCTCTGCACTGTCTAACAGCCTCGTATAAAGAATTGGATGATTTAAAGTCGCCAACGTCTCACTCCACGGTATTCCCGTGGCGAGGAAAGCGAATGGCGAAAAGCGGCCCTGACAAAACGACCCGCGCCAATGTGTCAGCGCGGGTCCTAAAACCGATTCCGTCAGCCTCTCGGCTGCGATTACGCGCTTGGAGTCTCGATAGATTTCCTCGGCAGGTGCCGTACGCCGTGCGCCCTTGCCCAGAACGTCCTCCATGCTGACATCGTCCAGTTCGCTGGCATCGAGGCCCGGCGCACTGCCCGGTCTCGCTCGCGCTGGCAGCCGCGGCTTCCGCGTCTGCGCTGTACTGCACACCCGCCTGCGATGTCGGCCATCTGCTTGTCGGTCACGGCCTGGGCTCCCTCGACCACCGAATCGGAGATCTTCGAAGCAAACAGCCGGATGGCCCGCAGCGCGTCGTCATTGCCCGGAATCACGTAGTCCACTTCGCTCGGATCGCAGTTCGTATCGACCACCGCGACCACCGGAATGCCCAGCTTGCGCGCTTCTTTCACCGCAATCTGCTCTTTGTTCGAGTCGATCACGAAAACCACATCCGGCAGCCGGTTCAGGTTCTTGATGCCGGCCAGGTTCGCCTGCAAGTGCTTGCGCTCCCGCTCCAGCTTGACGACTTCCTTCTTCGGCAGCAGCTCATAGCGGCCATCGGTGGCCATCTCGTCAAGCTCTTTAAGCCGCTTCACCGACTTCTGCACCGTGACCCAGTTGGTGAGCAGTCCGCCCAGCCAGCGCTGGTTCACATAGAACATGCCGCAGCGCGACGCCTCTTCCGAGATCGCGTCCTGCGCCTGGCGCTTGGTGCCGACAAACAGCACCAGCTTGCCTTCCGCCGCCTGGTCAGTCACGAACTTCGACGCTTCCTTGAACATCTTTAGCGTCTTCTGCAGGTCGATGATGTAAATCCCATTGCGCTCGCCGAAGATGTACTCCTTCATCTTCGGGTTCCAACGTTTGGTCTGGTGCCCGAAGTGAACGCCGGCTTCGAGCAACTCCTTCATCGTGATATTTGCCAAGCTACCTCCTAGCTTGCATCCCTCGCGGCGGCAGTCAGTGTTGAGCACTGCCCGGATCGTCCGGGATTACATTTCCCGTTACACCCGCCCCGTTGAATCAGCGGGTGCGGAAAGATTCGTTCCGGTATTTGCTTCTGCCTCCCGCCCCCGGAACCACAAGGCGGGAAGATGTCAGTGCCAGTTACCGACGATTACCGGCGACACGGTGAGTTCTACAACTATCTCTTCGAGAACTGGAAGCGCTTACGTGCGCCCTTCTGGCCGTACTTCTTGCGTTCCTTGCCGCGAGCATCGCGACGCAGAAAACCTTCGGCCTTCAGCTTGGCACGCAGTTCAGGATTGAACTCCTGCAGCGCACGGGCCACGCCCATGCGGACCGCACCCGCCTGGCCATTCACGCCTCCGCCATCGACGGTGCAAACCACGTTGAAGCTGCCAGAGGTCTCGGTGAGCACCAGCGAAGACTTCGCCATGATGCGCTGCGCTTCGGTCACGAAGTACGTGTCGAAGGGCTTGCCGTTGACCGTAAACTCGCCGCTGCCGGGGCGAAGAAACACGCGGGCCACGCTCGATTTGCGCCGTCCCGTACCGTAATACTGAACCAGTTCTGCCATTTCGTATCCGTCGGGAGTCAGGCTCCCTTAATCCTTCCTGGAATCTCTGTACCCACTCGTGGTGGCCCATATTTCCCTTGTGTTGGGAAATGTGGGATTCAAACTCTTTCGGGTGCCCGTTCCGGCTTCTTTTGCCAGGGCGGGGATTTCTACTTCGCGACCGCTTCCACCGCTGCCGGCTTCTGCGCCGCGTGCGGATGCTTGTCGCCCTTATAAACCTTCAGCTTCGAAGCCATCGCTCGTCCGAGCTTGGTGTGGGGCAGCATGCCTTTGATCGCGTCTTCCACCACCAGCTCCGGCTTGCGCTCAAAGCGCTTCTTATACTCCTCGGCCTTGATGCCGCCAGGGAAGCCCGGAATAGCTGTAATACGTCTTCTTGTCGGCCTTCAGGCCACGTAATCTTCACCTTGTCCGGCATTGATCACGATCACATGATCGCCGGTATCGAGAAAGGGCGTGTATTGCGGACTGTCTTTACCAGCGAGGATGCGCGCCACACGCGATGCCAGCCGACCCAGGGTCTGGCCCGACGCATCGACAACAAACCACTTACGCGCAATTTCCCCTTTGGGGAAATACGTAGACATCGTGAACTCTCCCAGAATGTAGAAAAGACCGCGAAAGTGCCGCTGAGTTCGTGGCGCGGAATGCGCAAAGAACCGCTAGGCGTGCAAACGCAGGACTACCAAAGTCTTAAGAATAACGGAACGGTTACCCGGATGTCAACGAACAAACGAACAACGGAAGGCCAGCCTGCACCGCCAACGCAGACTACTCCGTCGGAAGTTAACTTTCAAACCAGCAATCAAAAGAATACGAAGAGCGAATACAAGTACCCTGCGAAACCGCGGCAAACCGTGGTCTGCGCCCCCAAATTCAACTCCGGCTGGAGTATTTCTGGGTTGAACACCGAGCATATTCTCGACCAGCAGCCCGAGCAAATCGTCCAGATCGTCGTGAACGTGCAGCCCGAAAAACCGTCTGGGGCCGAGAAAAAGGACGCCACTGACTATATCCGCAACTTCCAGCATGACCTCCACAAGAAAGTCCTCGACCCGGGATACCTTGCGGACAAAACTATCTCCGGCGGCGAAACATTGCTAAGCATTGCGCTTTTCAAAGCCCGCAAGAAGATCAGGGCAAACACTCAGAACCGGCTCGTGATGTGGCTCTGCGACTCCTTCGACCGCATCGTCAAAGCATTTGAGGAAGCCGACGACAAGGAACCACCACCGCCAATGACGAAGCGGCCCATCGGCTTTCTTGCCGGCCGCATCAACTAAGGAAGGGGGAGCGAAGATCACCCTGCTAACTCCTACGGGCAGAAATTGATACCTATAACCTGCCCGGAATCAATAGCTTGCAACTAATTTCCCCCGAAACCATTGATTCTAAAAAGTCGTGCAAAAATATTCAAGGGATGGGCCGGTGTGCGGCTGTACTTCCACCTTCCTTCTTCGCGCCACCGGGCTGAAAGCCAAATCACCTTTGCGGCCGAAACTCCTCCAGCAGTCTCTCCCAGTTGCTCAGCTGCTGCCCACCGTGTGTGAACGCCAGTTCCAGGAACACTTCTTCGGCGCCAATCTTCTCGCAGGCCGCGATGTCTTCTCGAATCTGATCTGGCGTGCCCATAAAAATTGCACGGTCCTTCTCCACCGGCTTTTCCCTGAGGACCAGGTTCCCGCGCACGATCATCCTCAGCTCCGTCGGATCGCGTCCCGCTTCTCGCGCCATCTGCCGTATCGCCCCGAACATGTGCTCCATGCCGGCAACGGGAACTCCGGTTGGGTTCCAGCCGTCGGCCATGGTCGCAACCCGTTTCAGCGCCGCGGGCGCGAACGCCGCGATGTAAATCGGCGGATGCGGCTTCTGCACCGGCTTGGGACCGATGTGCGACTTAGGCAAGGAAAAGAACTTGCCGTGATACTCGGCCGGATCGGTCGTCCAGATGGTCTTCAGCACCTGGATAAATTCGTCGGCGCGCACCCCGCGTAGTTTCATGTCGGCGCCCGCAGCTTCCATCTCGTCCGGCGACCAGCCCAGTCCCAGGCCGACGTTTAAGCGTCCTTTCGACAGCACATCGATAGTGCTCAGGCGCCGCGCTAGCAAGATCGGGTTGTAATAGGGCATGTCGAGCACACTGGTGCCCAGTCTGATCTTGCTCGTATGCGCGGCCGCAAGTGTCAGCGTATCCAGGGGATCGAGACAGTATTTGTACTGTTCAGGCAGCGAGCCATCGGGTGTAACCGGATAAGGAGCCCTCGGTTGCACCGGCCAGAGTACGCGCTCCACCGTCCACAGGCTGTTGTAGCCGAGCGCCTCCGCCTTCTGCGCAACCGTCTTCACCGCTTCCGGCGTCGCCACCGGACCGATATTGGGAACAGACACTCCAATCTTCATGCCAAGGTTCCTCTCATTGGGAATGAGAATTGCCGACCAATTCTACTTCGGAGGCGGATGCTTTCCCTTCACCTACTGCGACTACCGACGTGCTTCCGCCCGAGCCAGCAGCACCGCGTTCTTGCCCGCCATGGATTCGTAGTAACGCACGAACTGCTGCGGCTCTGTTGCATTGTAGGGCAGGAGGTTATGTGCCCATCGGAATCCTACAGGCTGATACCAGAGCTCGGCTTCGATGTGGAGCGGCCCCGGCGCGTCGCCCACCCAGGCGGAATACCGCACACGATCCTCACCGCCGACAAAGTTCGCGTCTTCCATGGCTTCACCGACCACACCAATGTCCGCTGGAGCGTTCCGCTTGTCGAAGCCGACGGGCAGCACGCGATTGTCTTTGAGATAACCGACTGCGTGCAACAGCCCGGTGGTTACATGTCCGGCCTGGTCCGTCATGATGGACTCGTAGATTTGCACTTCATCGCCGCGATCGATCCGGCTATAGTGCGGCTCGTAACGCCGCGGGTCGTCGTCATTGTCGTTCGCGACGATAGAACCATCGGCCCGCAGCTTGCCGGACTCGAATACGACCTGCCCACCGCTGTCGCGCACCGCAAAGTGCAGCCACGCCCGCCGCGACGGATACGCCGTCGGCAGCTTGTGGCCAGTAAGGTTCTGTACAACCACCATTACATTGAGCCTGCCGCCGGAGACCTCGACGTTCTCCAGGCTCACCCGCGCCGCCTGGGTCTGCAGGAAATCCACTGCGTGGTGGGCCGCCTCCGCCATCTCTTCGGGCGCAGCGGCCACGCTCAATTCTTCCCGATACTGATCAAGCATCTGATCCATCAGGAAGTTGCCGCCAACAAAGGTATGCTGTCGCATTCCGAGCCGCTCTACCCCCAGAACGGACGCGATCTGCACCGGCTCATGGACCTCGGGCATGTGACACGACTGGCAGCTTTGTTTGCCTGCGTAATCGCTGTGCAGCCACTCGGGATAGGGCATCTGCTCATAGAAGGTGGCAATCTCTTTGCCGCCTTCACCCAGCGCTTTCGTGATCAGCGTGTGACACGAACCGCACATCCCCGACTCCGCGATATGCAAACCGGCGGACGGACGGAAGCCACCGGACGACGTGTTCATAATGTGCTGCTGCCCGAGCTGAATCAGGTAGGGCCCGTATTCGGCGCGATCGTCTTTAGTCGCGGGAGGATCGATCACGAAATTCCCCACATAACTTTCGGGCGTGCCGAGGCGCTCCGGCCCGATCTGGTGGCACACCGAGCAGGTCACGCCATCTTCAGCAGCAGCGTTGTTCTTCTTAGCGGGATCGAACGGCAGGTGCACGAAGACCTCGCCCAACTGGCCGTGCAACTTGGCCTCGTAGCGGGGAATCGGCATGTGACAGATCGCGCACTCGTCCTCGATCTTCGCCTGCGACTCGGGATGATCGATCGTCTCGCGCCGCACGCTGCCCTGCCAGTAGGGATCGCGCGACGAATTCGCCATGATGCTCGCCTGCCAGTCGGTTCCGATCGACACGTCTTTCCCGGACGATGTTGTCAGCCCGTTGTGGCAGGCGAAGCAGCGGTCTGAAGTCTGAAATGCGGGTGTCAGCTCTTTGTGGTTGGCTCCCCCTCGCAGCGCCTGTCGTCCCGTGGTGAGCATGAGAAGTGCAGCTGCCAGACTCCAGATCAGGCTTCGCCGCATCACCAGCCCTCCGTGAGCTTGCCGTCAGCCCAATCCCACAGTAGGTAAATCATCAGTTGCACTTGCCGACTAGAGGTGTTGTTCACCGGCACACGCACTCCAATGTCCCCGCGGACGTGCTGCCTGCGGCTGATGGTCACCTGCATCTGCGGCAACATGTCCCAATTGTTCTTGCCGCCGGTTTCGAAGTTGCGATTCAAGAGGAGCTCCACCATGGGCGTCCACAGCCGCCCCAGTCCGCGGTCTCCGGCGAACATCTGCCCGGCGGCTGTATTCCAGAACAGCGATCGTGGCGATTTCTGCGTATCCACCGGAAGATCCGTGCCAAGCTGCGTCTGGATAAAAGTGTTGCTGGGGAAGAGCTGGTCGAACGCTCCGAACGCCTCGAAGGTTGTGGTTCCGCTGCCGAAGCCGTATTTAGTCCTACCCGTCGGTGCAATCACCGATCCTTGCGTGCTGAAGATCGATCCGCGACGGAGGTTCGAGTAAATCACACGCTTCAGCCCGAAAGTCACATCGCCGAGGCCGCCATACCAGGTGTGGTCCTGGTCCTGGAAGCTGCTGGGCACATCGATTTCGATCTGGTTCTTCACCCCAAAGCGCTGCTCGTGAATGATGTGGCTCTCGACGCCCGGCGCACCCTGCGCGTTCACTGCGCTAGAGATGACTTCCTCGTCCTCGGGGTATGCTTTCTCGGTTACCAGCGCGCGTGGGAGGTTGAGTTCGCCTCGGGGCCAGTGCGAGTTTGTGCAGAATGTCCGCAGATAAGCAATGACCTCATCGATCTGATGCGAGGTAAGCGCTTCGCCGAATGCCGGCATGATGGGCGAGAAGCCACGATACCCTCCGCCATAGGTAATGACCGCTTTCCAAGCGCTATCGGGTTCGGCTGTCGTCTGATCGCAGCGAGTAAAGTCGGGAAATGTATCCGGGGCAGTAAACCCGCGCAAACGCTGCGGCGCGCCCTTCGCGTCGTTGCCGTGGCAAGCGGTGCACGCAGCCTTGTAAGTCTGCTCGCCGGTCTTGAGCTTCGCCGCGGCGTCGTCCTGGATCGCCTGCCCAGCCAGATGGACGCTGAGCAGCACGCAGACCGCCACCACCGCAGCCGATACCGCGTAGGCCGCGAACCGTCTCGCTCCCGTAGAGCTGACCCGTGCATTCATCCTGCATTCAGCATAACGAAATCCTCTGGGGATGGCGCCGCCATTTGGGCGCGGAGATTTTCTCTGGTCGGTTGTAGCCAGGATGAGTAGGGACCGTTCTTGGCAGATCGCTACAGCGCGAGGTAGGTTTTTCCGTGGCGCGGGCTGGTTTCGTCGCCGATGAGCACGTAGGTGGGAAAGCCGCGTACTTCGGCCAGCATACGCAGAGACTGCGGGTCCTCGGGGACGTCGAACACCCACGTCGTTTCGTACGACTCGCCGGGACGTAGATTGTCTGTCATCGAGTGCTGCTGGCCGTGGGCGGCTTCCCAGGCCTTTTGCCCGACGGCCGAGATAACGTATCGATGTCCGTTTCCGTCAATGACTGTCAGCGACGGCGCGTCTGGCCTTAGCGGACTGTTACCCCGCCAGGGAGCGATGGTGCGTTCGTCGAAGTGAGAGCGTAGCGTCACAACGCAGAATTCGCCGTCGGCGGTAGCATCGCCGATGGTCCTCGCACACTGCACGCTCACCACCGAGTAGGCAATGTGGCAGTCCATTTCGCAGAAGTACTTCTCGTCGCCCCTTGCCACTGTGCGGTCGTAGCTGGTGAAAGAGAATGCTGCCAACAATAGCCCGTAGGCTGCGAGAAGAGCTGCAATTGCCAGCAGGGGATATGGGACCCATCTTCTACTACCTACAAAGCCGAACGCCAGCGTGACCACGGCGAGCAGGAATAGCAGTCCCAGTGTACCGAGAAACATCAATGCCGCTAGATGCGCGTCGAAATTGCCATTGGTGTACATGGCTAAGAGCCCTTGCACTTTTCTGCGTAAAAGCTGGTAGGCCAAAAAAAAGGGCTGTCATTCACCGACAATGTTCCAGGTAATACAACCCCGCAAACGCGAGGACCAAGGCGATGGCGGGAAAGACCAATCGTTGCGCACTTCGCAAAGGCTGCTTCCAATCTGCAGTGCCTGCGAAAAGCAGGATCATCGGCAGCAGGGCAACGATAGTCAGCTGGAAGATATGCGCTAATGCGCCTTCGTCCGGCTGCGGGGGCCGAGTATACCCGATAAGGACCGTGAGCAACGCGATGAGAGACAAAACGAGTATTACTCTGCTGCTGACTCGGTTTATTTGTTGGGTATCCATTCCATCGCTTCCTTACTTCGTCAGCTCTTTGCGCGCCGATCGGATCACCGATTCCATCTGCTCGAGATATGCTTCGAACGCCCGGCGCCCCGAAGCCGTTAATTTGAATTCGGTGCGTGGCTGGCGCCCCACAAATGACTTGGTGCACTTCACGTAGCCCGCAACCTCGAGCTTGCGGGCGTGTACGCTGAGGTTCCCGTCAGTGATCTCGAGCAGCTTCTTCAGGTCGTTGAAGCTGAGTTTGTCGTTCACCGCCAGTGCGCTGATGATCCCCAGGCGCACTCGCTCATGAATGACGGTGTCCAGTGCCAGGGCCGACAGTCGCGTTTTCTGGCTACGCTCGCGCGGTCTCATCTCGAAGAGAGTTGCGACCCGACCAATCACTCGCCTGTTTAGCCACCATGCCTCCTCGCGATATACACACCGAACGCAATGTGTACGAACCCGAAACCGACGGCAAGCATGACGTTGGCCCACCACCACGGCGCCGGCAGCGCAACCGCTCCGGCGAGCACAAACAGGGCTCCCATGACCGGAATCGTCCGAACGGAAAACACACCCGCCTGCATCACGGCCACTCCATATAGCAGCAGCCAGACGCCGGGGATTTGTCTCGGATCGCCCGCGCGTATGAGTGCAACCGTCATCACCCCGCCGGCGAACAGTGCGGGCAGCAGGCCGACGAAAAGCCGGCGGCCAGGTACCGACAGGATTGGAGTGTTGAGTCGCGCTGCCTTCCAGTGCATCGCCACCAGTGCGAGGGTGACCGCCCCGAGCGCCTCCCCCAGCCACACTGCCAGCCAGCCTTCGGTGGTCGCCTGGCGTGTCGCGAGCACGGACGCAAACAACGCAGTCACGCCCATCGCGACGTATCCCCAGCCAGAAACCGCGGTGAACGCCGTGCTGCGCTCCATGGTTTGGCGGATGACCTCAAGGTGCTCCAGTGCTTCCGGCACTGGTTTCCGGTCAGGCCTGCGGGATGTGCGGCAGGGGGGCTCAGACATCGCCCGCAAGATTAGTTCCTAGACACATCAACTGTCAAGTACTTTGCAAGGCAAAGTAAAGCCGCCATAAATTAAGGGCTTCCAGCCCCGGCCTCAATTTAGTTTTAGTCTTTTTCGCCAACCAAAGGTTGCCTTCTGGTCCTCGCAGCCAGCGGCAAAAGCGAAGCCGCAGGGAAAACTACAGGTTCTTGTATGGATGAAACTTGACACTCTCCGCGGCACAGGCCTTTGGATCCTGTGACCACTTTTTCATCGCAGACGCGAAAGCCTGCGTTCCCTCTGCGTCTTTCTTTTCTGTGAGGGTTGCAGAGGCTTTTTCTGCGAAACCTGAGGCGGTTTTGCAATCTCCTCGCTTGAAGGCGATGAAGGCCAGGTTCATCCACGTTTCCGCCTGTGCAGGGTTGTAAACGGCGGCACGGCTCAGTAAGGCGAAGGATTGGTCGAGACGGGGCTGGAGTGCCAGATCGGTCCGCTCCTGCAGAACGGCAATTCCCTCGGTTTGCAGGAGCCTGCCGAAGTCATCGCATTGAAAGTTGCCGGTCACACTCGGCGTATTAATAAGCCGGTCCTGGGGACCAAGAAGGGGTGTGAGATTGTGCCCTGCCAGCTCCCATCTCCGAAGAATGAGGGAGATGCTCTTGGCAGTAACGCCATCCATATATCGAAAACTCGCCGACATGGCGGACAAGTCGCTAATCAAGCGGGTCATCCTGGCTACGTTCGGTTGACCCTGGGTTGCGAACAGCAGATCGACATCTTCTCCCATCCGCATACACACCCGCCGAAGTTCGGTGAAGAGATCGGGTAGCGCGACGTTCGCAATTCGACCACATGAGCCCGGCTTGACTGCGGGCCTTGCTCCGGAGAACTCCTTCTCAGCGACCGTCCTGTAAGCCGCCGGAGAATTGTGCTGCAAGGTATACCCACCGCCGTAGGCGGCATCCACCATTACGATCGGCGCGATGCCCGTGAATGCGGTGATGTTGTCCACATTGCCGGCACGGCATGAACTGGATTCGTAGTCTTTTGTGGCCAGCTTGCTGGTGCGGCTCTCGACGGCTGCCATCGGGCCAAAGAAGTAATACATGGCCGAGGCGGGCTCCCCGGCTTGCACGCCATTCAGGATTGCAAACAGGTCCGCCTCAAATTCGGCGTCAATACGCGGAAGTTGCTGGGCTCTCACGCGATTGAGATGATTCAGAAGGTGGTGGCCATACTCGTGCATGACAACCTGATGGAGGGTCGCATAGTAGATACCGAAGACGGTATGCTGTTCCTGCGGCGACAACGCCCCGAATGCTTTTCGATATTGGCCTTCCAGTTCGTTTGCGAACGCGGTGAGGCAGGTCCTCTGCGAGCCTCCAGAGTCAAAGCATTTGGCGGCGTCGCCGACGGCTTGATCAAAGAAGACCTTCTGAGTGGCCTTAGTATCAAGGTACTCCGCGATGGCCAGCTTGCAAGCCACCACCGCAAACTGCGCTGGCAATATAACGATTCTCCTGCCTTGCTGCTCGGTGGCGAAGGGAATGATCTGCGCCTCGTTAGGCGGCTTGACGATGAGGTCGATACTGCGGGCGACTTCGTAATACTTTACCGGCACCCGGGCAAGGGCGTTTTCTCGCAAGTTCTCACCCAACGCCACCGGATTGCTAGCGACCGTGTCGCACTCGTCATAAGCCCAGGCGAGCGTTGAGAGAGCAAAGCTAAGGAGTGCGATGCATGCCAGGGAAGCGGTCTTCACGGTGCACCTCTAATGCCTTACGACGTATGTGTGCCCCTTGATGTCCTGGATCTCGACATCAAACTTGACGTTCGAGAGATCCAGCGGCCCGGCCGGTCCGACGATCTGAACTCCGAACTGGTCGGCAGCCTTTGGAGGAATTGCCTGCGTAATATGCAGCTTCACGACTAGCCGGTCGTTGTCGGTCTCAAGTTTGGCGCTGCCTGCAGTGGTTGAGACATCGTAAACCTTCGAAACATCAGGGTACGCTCCCATGGGACTCTGCAACAGTTCTGGATCGTCTATGTCAATCTTCGCGGCGGTGAGGTCTAGCGAGTCGTCACTGTTGTTGCGGACAAACAGGAGGAGCTTGTTGTCCTCGAACCGCAATGAAGTGTCCACATACTTGGCAGCGAGGTGATGGTGGTGACTTGTGTCCCAGGCCTTGTTTGCCACAAAGGTAAATGCTGCGACCGCGAGACCGCTGGACAACACCGCGAGCCAAACAGTTTGTTTTTTCTTCGCCATCGAGGTGACGGATCTTTGAACCAGAACAGAAACACCCATCCAGTCCGCAACTATTCCGTTCCGGCGACAAATTACACCCACACTATAACTCCACGCGTAGCAGGCATTATGTTTATTTGCCGCTAGCGCGCCGTTTTTTGCGTTGGAAGGAAAACAGCACAGCCTCTCGACTGTGCCGCCATTTCGTTCTGCGCGGCTTACTTGGCCCCAACCACTTCTGCCGGCGCTTCGCGGTGCATGGCCTCGAACTTCAGCTTCTTGGTCTTGGTGTCCGCGTCCACCCGGACGGTGTCGCCGTGCAACACCTCGCCGTCAAGGATCTTCATCGCCAGCGGGTCCTGCACCAGGCGCTGGATCGCGCGCTTCAGCGGACGCGCACCGTAATTCGCGTCGTAGCCTTCGGTGAAGATCAACTCCTTTGCCTTGGGCGTCAGCTCGAGCGTGATCTTGCGATCGGCCAGCAGCCGCTGCAAATCCTGCAGCCGCAGATCGACGATCTTGACCAGCTGCTCCTTGCCCAGCGGGTTGAAGAAGATGATGTCATCCACGCGGTTCAGGAATTCCGGCTTGAAGTGCCCGCGCAAGGCTTCCATCACCTGTTCGTGCGCTTCTTCCTGCTTCTCGGGATTCGCGCCGGCCTGCTGCAAGTACGCCGAGCCGATGTTCGACGTCATGATGATGATGGTGTTCTTGAAGTCGACATTGCGACCCTTGCCGTCGGTCAGGCGGCCGTCGTCCATGATCTGCAGGAAGACGTTGAACACGTCGGGATGCGCCTTCTCGATTTCGTCGAACAGCACCACGGCATACGGACGCCGCCGCACTGCCTCGGTCAACTGCCCGCCCTCGTCGTAGCCGACGTAGCCCGGAGGCGCGCCAATGAGCCGCGAAACCGAGTGCTTCTCCATGTACTCCGACATGTCGATGCGGATCATGGCGTGCTCGTCGTCGAACAGGAACTCGGCCAGCGCGCGTGCCAGCTCGGTCTTGCCGACACCGGTCGGGCCGAGGAAGATGAACGAGCCGATCGGACGCTTGCGGATCGCTCAGCCCGGCGCGCGAACGGCGGATCGCATTCGCCACCCGCGACAGCGCCTCATCCTGGCCGACCACGCGCTCGCGCAGGCGATCTTCCATGGTCACCAGCTTGTGCACTTCGCCTTCGAGCATCTTCGAGACTGGAATGCCGGTCCATTTGCTCACGATCTTGGCGACGTCTTCCTCGTCCACTTCTTCCTTGAGCATGCGCGACTGCTTGGTGTCCATCTGGGCGCTGAGCTGCTTGATCTCCGCGTCGAGCTTCGGCAGCTCGCCGTACTGTAGCTTCGCGGCGCGCTCGAACTCGCCTTTGCGCGTAGCTTCCTGGATGTCGAGCTTCAGCTTCTCCAGTTGCTCCTTCTTCGCGCGCACGTTGGCGATGATTTCCTTCTCCTGCTTCCAACGCGCTTTGAGGGCGTTCGACTGCTCCTTGATCTGCGCCAACTCTTTCTCGACGAGCGCCAGCCGTTCGCGTGAGTTGGCATCGTCTTCGCGCTTCAGCGCCTGCCGCTCGATTTCGAGCTGCGTCGCACGGCGCTCAAGCTGGTCGATCTCCGTCGGCATGGAATCGATCTGGATGCGCAGCGAGGCTGCCGCCTCGTCGATCAGGTCGATCGCCTTGTCGGGCAGGAAACGGTCGGAAATGTAGCGGTGCGACAAGGTCGCCGCCGCGACAATGGCCGAGTCCTTGATGCGTACGCCGTGGTGCACCTCGTACTTCTCGCGCAGTCCGCGCAGGATCGCGATCGTGTCCTCGACGTTGGGCTCGCCCACGAAGACGATCTGGAAGCGGCGCTCCAGCGCAGCGTCTTTCTCGATGTACTTGCGATATTCATTCAGAGTGGTTGCGCCGATGGCCCGCAGTTCGCCGCGCGCCAGCGCCGGCTTCAGCATGTTGGAGGCGTCAATCGCACCCTCAGCCGCTCCTGCGCCCACCAGCGTGTGCAACTCGTCGATGAACAGGATGATCTGCCCGTTGGACTGCTCGATCTCCTTCAGTACGGCCTTCAGCCGATCTTCGAACTCGCCACGATACTTCGCGCCTGCCAGCATCGCGCCCAGGTCGAGCGAGACCACGCGCTTGTTCTTCAACTGCTCGGGCACGTCGCCGGAGACGATGCGCTGCGCGAGCCCTTCGACGATGGCGGTCTTGCCCACGCCGGGCTCGCCGATCAGCACCGGATTGTTCTTGGTGCGGCGCGACAGCACCTGCACTACGCGACGTACCTCTTCGTCGCGTCCGATCACGGGATCGAGCTTGCCCTGACGGGCCAGCTCTGTCAGATCGCGAGCGTAGCGCTCCAGCGCCTGGTACTTGGCTTCGGGATTCTGGTCGGTGACCTTCTGATTTCCGCGCACCGCCGTCAGCGCGCGAAGGATGTTGTCGTAGGTCGCGCCGGCCTTGCTCAGGAGTCTCCTGCGCCGCATCACGCTTGAGCTTGGTCATTGCCAGCAGGATGTGTTCGGTCGAGACAAACTCATCTTTGAAATTTGATGCCTCTTTGAAGGCGTTCTCCAGCAGCTGGTTGGCTGCACTCGAGAGCGAGGCCTGGGTCGCGCCTCCGCCGGAAACCTTGGGCAGGCGGTCGATTGCCGACATCGCCTGCGGCCTGGACGGCCGGCGACTTGGAGGCCGACGCGCTCCAGCAGAGGCGCGACGATGCCTTCATGGTCTTCCAGCAGTGCCGCCAGAATGTGGACAGGCTGCAGCTCAGGATTACCGTGCTCGCTGGCGATATCGTTCGCCCGCTGCACCGCCTCCTGCGCTTTGACGGTTAATTTGTCCCATCGAATTGCCATATCGTACTCCTAGTATTGCCGGTGGCCGTGGCCACCATTATGAGCTTGTATGAATTTTATGAAGAGCCAATTGGACGCAATAATTTCGAGCGCCAAATCGCGCTTTTACGAGAAAGAGTCGAATAACAAAAGGGAGGGGATCGTTGGCGGTCCGCCTCCCTTACGAGTTGTCGTAAATCGTGCGCTACGAGGTTTGCCGCATGGCGCAGGTCATGGCTTAGGCTGCCTGTTCCTTCTTTGCATCCAGGACGGTTCCAGCTGCCGATGTTCACCTTGATCTGCTTGGGCCTGGCTTCGGCGCGCTTGCCCAGCTTGATCTTCAGAACGCCATTGGTGTAGTCGGCGCTGACGTCTTCAGCGTTCACGGTGTTGGGCAGAGTGAACGAGCGGGTGAAGCTGCCATAGCGGCGCTCCACGCGGCGGAAGTTCTCTTCCTTCTCTTCTCTTTCGAACTTGCGCTCGCCGCTCACGGTCAGAACGTTGTTCTCGACCTTCACGTCGAGGTCTTTCTCGTCGATTCCGGGCACTTCCAGCTTGAGCTGGATGCTGTGCTCGTCTTCGTAAACGTCAACCGGGGGAACGAACGCACCCGCGGTCAGCGAGTCTTCGCGTGCCATTGCCGTACTGCTCTTCGAACAGGCGGTTCAAGCGGCTCTGCAAGGACGTTCAATTCACGGAAGGGGTCCCAACGGGTCAACACAGTCATGATCAACAACCTCCACTAAATGGATAGAAATTCGTGGCCGATCTGACCACTCGCTCAATTTGATGCCAAACTTAGCGTACTAGAAGCATAAAATCTTAGCGTGTTATTGTCAATATTTGGAAACGAGAGCCCAAAGCCTATTAGTAAGCTTAAAAGGCTATTTATTATCAATAATTTGGGCAGATAATGCACTTGAGATAGCTGTCTCGGGAACACCCAGACAGAGACGGGATGGTCTATGGCCGCTCCCCGCTTTTCGAGGATCCGCACGCGGCGGCCAGCATCGGCGGCCGACGTGTCCAGCATCTCCAGGAACTGCGACTGTTCCACGTGGAACGAACAGGAGCAGGTGACGAGCAGCCCGCCCGGCCGCAGCATCTTCAGGGCGCGCAGATTCAGCTCCTTGTAGCCGCGGAGCGCGGTTTCGACCGACGCGTTTGGTCTTGGCGAAGGCCGGCGGGTCGAGCACGATGGTGTCGTATTGGCGCCGGCGGTGGAGTAGTCCTTGAGCAGATCGAAGGCGTTGGCCTCGATCCACTCGATCTCGCCACAGAGTGTGGGCGTCGCGGTTGAGTTGCTCGTTCTGCTCGGCCACCTCGAGCGCCGGGCGAGAGGAATCGACCGCAGTCACACTGTGCGCACACTCGCGCCAGGTGCAGGGCGAAGCCGCCCTGGTAGGTGAAGCAGTCGAGGGCATCGCCGTGAGCGTAGCGGGCGGCCGCGGCGTAGTTTTCGCGCTGGTCGAGGAAGGCGCCGGTCTTCTGGCCGCTGAGGCCGTCGAAGTGAAAGCGGACGCCGTTGAGGGTGAAGATCGTGGCCGACTTCTCGCCGCGCACTGGTTGCGACTCGCGCTGCGGGAAGCTGCTCCAACTCGCGGATGTGGGGATCGACGCGATCGAGCAGGCTGTTGCCGGGAAAGTGCTCGGCCAGTTTCTCCGTCGACGGCCTGGCGAATGTCGTCGCGATCGAACGCCTGCGTCAGTACCTGCATGGCGAGCACGTCGTTGTACTTGTCGACGATCAGGCCGGGCAGCAGGTCAGCTTCGCTGAAGATGACGCGGTAGGAATCGGTGTCGCGGACGTTCTGTTGGCGGAAGCCGAACGGCCGCGTCGATGCGCTGGCGCAACAGCGTCAGCAGCTTCGTTCTTCGCTGATGACCTTCGAGGTCAGCAGCCGAATCGCAATCTGCGACGAGCTGCTGTAAAGCGCCGAGCCCAGCGTGCGTCCGCGTTCATCGCGAACATGGACGAGAGCTCCGGGCAGCGACTCCTTCAGCCTTCGTGATGTCGGAGCGATAGACCCAGAGATGGCCGGCCTTTCAGGCGCAACGCGCCCCGCGCGGTGACGGTGACAGACAGCATGGCATCGTGGGAGGACACTGAACCTCAGAAGTTTCGTCGAATTGGCTATGCGAGAGCAATTTCCCGAGCATTGCGGGGCAGCGAAAGGTTGCGATTTACTGCGAGGCCGCTTCGCTCGGGGCCGGAGTCGCGCCTTCAGCCGGCGTCGTGGTATCCGCAGCAACAGGTTTCTTTACGGACTTTTCTTCCTCCGGCTTGGGCGGTGGCGGCACGTAATACAGAATGCGCTTACAGTATCGCAGGTCATGAACTGCTCGTTGGTCATGACCTCCTGAAACACCTGGGGACGCAGCATGACGCTGCATCCCGAACACATCTGGTTTTCGTACACCGGCGCCAGCGCGGTCCCACGCAACTTGAGAACATGATCGTAATGGCGCAGAACGTCTTCGCTGACGGCAGCGCGCAACGCATTGCGATTCGTCGTCAGCTCGGCCAATTCCTTTTCGTCGACCGCGGTGCGCTGGCGCGCTTCTTCTTTCTCGCGATCGTTTTCGGCGGTGTCGGCCTTCAATTCTGCCTCGGCCTTCTTCAGCGTTTCTTTGCGGACGTCGGCGGCGACCATGATTTCGAGGATCTTATCTTCGGAGGCGGCAATCTTCTGCTCCGCGAACTTGATCTCCTCCATCAGCGCCTTGTACTCCTGGTTGGTCTTTACGTTCAGCGACTGGTCGCGATACTTGCTGATCTTCTGCTGCTGGTCCTGAATGTCGGATTCGTGTTTGCGGCGGGCGCTCTCGTCGGCCTTGCCTGCGGCTACGGCGGCTTCGACCCTGGCCTTGGAGCCGGCCAGCTTTGTCTCAATTTCCGCTACATGCTTCGGCAGGGCGGCGACTTCGGCGCGCAAGGCGGCGATTTGAGTATCGATCTGCTGCAGTTCGATCAGATTTTGCAGGTCGGAAGTCATCTGGATTGAGGGAACCTGACTGGATTCTAGCACGCGAAAAACCGGGCTCCGCGCGCTTTACCTAACCTCCAAGAATTGGCCTTAAGTTGTATTGAGGGCGATTCGCATGGTGGCTACGATATCGACATGGGACTCGAAATTGCCCGTTTGTGCCTTGGTTTGCTGATTGCAGGCTTTCACGCTCCGATTGCCGATTTCGTCCTCGAACAAGAGGCGGTGTTGATGGTCGCCCTGCGCCGTCACGGCCTCGATCTGCCCACCGCAATCTCGCGGAAAGCTGCCCAGAACTTGTTCTTCTGCTTCGGTATTTCGATCGTGCTTCTTCAGCTCGCACGAGTTTATCAGCTCGCTTCGTAGCCGCCGGCCTGTTTGTCGAACCGTTCCTAAGCAAGACGCCCGCAGTAAGCTTTCGGCTAACGGAACGGGCCGGCCGATGACGGCTACGCTCCCTGCGATAAACTGCTTCCCTACGGAAATCAGATTACGGGAGCCGCAGTGAAGACTTATCGAGTGACGATACTCTGCCTTTTATTTCTGACTGTTTCGCTCTTCGCCCAGGACCACGCTTCGCAAACCGCTTCGACGCCAACCGGACAACAGCCGCTCACCATTGAAGCGATTTACGCCGACGGCGGCATCCGGGGCGCGCCCCGGAAGCGGTGAAGTGGAGTCCGGACGGCACCAAGGTGTCGTACGTTCAGCGTGACGACAGCGGCGAGCACGGTGCGCTCTATTACATCGACCTGGCCACCGGAAAGCCCGCCGTGCTGGTGTCGGCCGAAAAGCTGAGTTCGCTGGCGCCGCCTCCAGTTCCATTAAGGACGAGCGCCAGAAAGAGGCCATGCAGCGCTACTCGATGGCGGCCTATCACTGGTCTCCCGACTCCAAGCACCTGCTGTTCGACTCGCTGGGCCAGCTCTGGCTCTACAGCCTCGACACCGGCACGGCGGTACAGGTCACGTCGAGCGCCGATGCCGGTCGTCGGATCCCAAGTTCTCGCCCGACGGCGAACGTATCGCTTATGTGCGCAAGCATGATCTCTACGTCCGCGATATCAAGCGTGGCCAGGAAGAGGCGCTCACGCGTACCGGCAACGACAACCTGCTGAACGGCGAGGTCGATTGGGTTTACCTGGAGGAGCTCTATACCCGCAGCAATTACTTCTGGTCGCCAGACGGGCAGCAGTATCGCGTTCCTGCAGATGAACGAGAAGGATGTTCCGATGTATCCCATCACCGACTGGATCCCGACGCATCCCACGGTGGATATGGAGAAATATCCGAAGGCTGGCGATCCCAACCCGGTCGTACGCATCGGCGTCGTGCCGTCCGGCGGCGGCAAGGTGAAGTGGATTTCGGCAGGCGGCGGCAAAGACGGCGACCTGCCGCTCGGTAACGATCCGAACGTGCTGATCCCGCGCTTTGGATGGGTGCGCGACGGCATTGCTGTGGGCGATGGCGCTGAATCGCGTGCAGGACCACGCTCGACATCTACTTCATCGATGTGCAAAGCGGAAAGTCACAACGCGTTCTCACCGAGAACGACGGACGCCTGGATTGATATGCATCCCGAGATTGATTTCGAGTCTGCTGTCATCCGGCGACCGCTTCCTTTGGACCAGTTGGCGCGACGGACACTACCACATTTATCTCTACCAGTTCGACAAGCAGAATCCGCTGGCCGGCGAGGCCAAACTGGTTGCACAGCTAACCCAAGGCGACTGGGAAGTGGAGAGCGATCGACGGCGTCGACGAGTCGGCGGGAGTGGTGTACTTCACGGCCAACGAAGGGGACTGGCGGCAGGCCAATGTTTACGCGGTAGGACTCGATGGCAAGAATTTTCATCGGATCTCGAAGGAGAACGGGACCCACGGGCCAAACTTCGGGCCGGCGAAAACGAAGTCCTACGTGGACAACTATTCCGCGCTTACGACTCCGCCCAGCCTGTCGCTGTGCACGACACAAGGCGCCTGCAACTCCGATCTGGCAGGCGCGGAGCGTCGAAGCGTATCACCTGAGTGCGCCGAAGCAAGTGGAATTCAAGGCAGCCGATGGCACGACCATACTGCTCGGCTCACTGCTATTGCCCGAGGGTGGACCGATGATGGCCAACGGCAAAGCGCCGCTCATCGTGAATCCGTACGGAGGACCGGGCGTACAGTACGTGCGCGACGCATGGGGAGGCGAGAGGCAGCTGTTCGACCAGATTCTCGTGCGGCAGGGATTTGCCGTTCTGAAAGTGGATAACCGGGGCATGGCGAATCGCGGCAAGGCCTTTGCGGTGCCGATCAAACACCACCTCGGTCCAGTTGAATTCGACGACCAGATGGCTGCGATCAAGCAGGCATTGCAACAGTACCCGCAGTTGGACGGCTCGCGTATGGGCTTCTGGGGCTGGAGCTACGGCGGCTACTTCACGCTGTACACAATGGAGAAGACCGATGCCTTCAAGGCGGGGGTCTCTGTCGCTCCCGTCACCGACTGGCGCAATTACGATTCGATTTACACCGAACGTTACATGGGGCTGCCCGGGCGACAACGAAGATGGCTATCGCAAGAGTTCTCCGGTGAATTTTGCCGGCGAGCTGCATGGGAAACCTGCTGGAAGTACACGGCACGAGCGATGACAACGTGCACCTGCAGAACACCATTCAGATGATCGAATTCCTTCATCAACTCCGGCAAGCAATTCCAGTTGATGCTCTATCCTCGCAAGACGCACGGCATCGCGGGAAAGGCCGCGCGCACAGACTTGTTCCACCTGATCGAAGATCACTTTGAGCAGAATCTTGGCGCCCGAAAAGTAACTGCCAAAGAATTCATTTATGCGGAAGGTGTACAGATTGAGGCCTGCAAAGTTTGTGAACTCCCTCCTGATTGTCTTGCTGCTGGTTGCAACGTCACTCGCACAGCAAACCACTGCTGCTCCCACCCGCACCATGATTCGTGCCGGGCAGCTGCTCGACGTTCGGACCGGCAAGATGCTGACGAACCAAGCGATCGTCATTGAAGACGGCAAGATCGTCAGCGTAGGACCTGACTCAGGCGCCGCCAACGTGGGCGCCACGGTGATCGATCTGTCAGGCAAGACCGTCCTTCCTGGACTGATCGACGCGCATACTCACATCACGTTCGATCCGAAGTTTGGTTATGACCGGCTCTGCCATTTCGCTGCCACGCGAAGCACTGATCGGCGCCAAGAATGCGCGGATCACTTTGCTGGCGGGGTTCACCACCATCCGCAACGTCGGAGCTGACGGGTTCAGCGATATCGCGCTGCGCGACGCCATCAATGCAGGGGACGTACCTGGGCCGCGTATCGACGCCAGCGGTCCGGCCCTGAGCATCACCGGCGGACACTGCGACGACAATCTGCTTGCCCTACGAGTGGCATGCCACAGAAATCGGCGTGGCCGATGGCGTGGAGAATGTGCAACACAAGGTGCGCGAGATCATCAAGTACGGCGCCGATGTCATCAAGGTGTGCGCCACCGGTGGCGTGCTGTCGCTGGGCGACAATCCGCAGGCGTCGCAGTACACCCAGGAAGAGTTGCGTGCCATCATCGCCGACGCTCATCGCCTGGGGCGGAAGGTGGCCGCCCATGCTCACGGCGCGCAGGGAATCCTCTGGGCTACGCAAGCCGGAGTCGATTCCATCGAGCACGGCTCGTACATTGACGACGCCGGCATCGCAGCTATGAAGGAGCACGGCACGTACCTTGTCCCGACACTTTATCTGAGCGACTGGTTCCTGGAGAATGCCCCGCAGACCGAGCGTTCCACCGTCGATGCTCGCCAAGGGCAAGGAGGTCATGCCCGCGGCGCGCAAGAACGTAGCTCACGCATTCGCCAGCGGAGTGAAGGTCGGCTTCGGTACCGATGCGGCGGTTTATCCTCACGGACTCAACGCTCACGAATTCGCCGTGATGGTGAAGCTGGGGTTGACGCCTCTGCAGGCGATCCAGGCGGCGACCGTCAATGACGCCGACCTGCTGGGCTGGTCCGACAAGATAGGCGTGGTCGAGCCGAACCATTACGCTGACATCATCGCGGTCGATGGCGATCCGCTTGCAGGACGTCACAACGCTGGAGCGTGTGAAGTTCGTGATGAAGGGCGGGGTCGTGTACAAGAGCGAATAGACCTCGCGGTCACACTTGCCCACACCGTCGGGATTCTGATTCAATCCTGAGGCATCGATTCCTGCTATCTCCGGGAGCGCCGTTCTGGCGACAACACAACTCTTCGCGTGCAAGTCCATCGACAAGCTGATCTCCGAATCGGAGGAGCCGGAACATCGGCTCAAGAAGACTCTTGGCCCGTGGTCGCTAACCGCACTGGGCATCGGCGCTGTCATCGGCTCCGGCATTTTCACCGTCATCGGCACCGCCATCGCCGGTCAGAAGTTCGATACCTCGTCCATCCTTAACGCTCCACTCGCGGACTACATCGTGCACCACGCGGCCACGCTGGGACGCCCGGGCGCCGGGCCTGCGCTGGCGCTGTCGCTGATGCTGGTGGCGATCGTGTGCGCGTTCACCGCGCTGTGTTACGCCGAGCTGGCGTCGATGATTCCCATCGCCGGCAGCGCCTACACCTATACCTACGCCACCATGGGCGAGCTGATCGCGTGGATCATCGGCTGGGACCTCATCCTTGAATATGCCGTCAGCAACATGGCGGTGAGCGTCGGGTTTCGCGGCGCACCTGGTGGACATGTTCGACTGGTTCGGGTGGCATCCGCCACTGCGCTGGATTTCGCCCGCCTACCTGCCCTCAGGCATGGCGGATCTCAAGGGCGACATGCTGTACAGCCCCGGGCTGGCACTTCGGCTTCAACATTCCTGCGTTCCTGGTCGTCATGCTGCTGACGGTGGTGTTGGTGCGCGGCATTCGCGAGTCGGCAGAAACCAACAACGTGATGGTGCTGCTGAAGATCGCTGCCATTCTGGCATTCGTTTTTGCAGGCATGCACTACATCCATCCGTCGAACTACCATCCGTTTGCGCCGCAAGGCTGGTCGGGCATTCTTACCGGCGGCTCCATCATTTTCTTCACCTACATCGGCTTCGACTCGGTTTCTACCGCCGCGGAAGAGGCGCGCAATCCGCAGCGCGATCTGCCCATCGGCATCATTGCGACGCTGATTGTATGCACCGTGCTCTACATCGCCGTCGCCGTGGTGCTCACCGGCATCGTGCCCTGGCAGACGCTTGATCGACGACGCCGCCCCGGTGGTCAACAGCCTCAAGCGGCTCGGCGCTTAGCACCGGATCTGTACGGACTGCACTGGGTACGCCTGGTTGTGCTGTTCGGCGCGATGATGGGCATGATCTCGTCGCTGCTGGTGTTCCAGCTGGGACAAGCGCGCGTGTGGTTCGCCATGTCGCGCGACGGTCTGCTGCCCAAGCTGTTCGGGCGCGTGCATCCGCGTTTCCGCACGCCCTCAACAGCGACGTGGATTGCTGGGTTCCTGGTAGGAATTCCTGGTGGCATTCTCGATATCGGTACACTGGCGGACCTGTCGAACATTGGGACGCTGTTCGCCTTCGTGCTGGTGTCGCTGGGCGTCATCATCCTGCGCTACAAGCAGCCAGAGCGACGTCGCGGATTCCGAGCGCCGGGCGGGCTGGCCGCCCCGATCCTGAGCGTACTGTTCTGTATTGTTGTTGATGGCGGGGCTGCCGATTCTGACGTGGATCCGCTTCTTTGTATGGCTCGACGATCGGCCTCACGGTGTACATGCTCTACAGCCGCTACCGCAGCGAATTCTGCCCGGAAGATCGCAGGCGCTAGGTCGGAACTGCCGACAGCCCAGCGCAATTCATTCGCTCGCTGCCCAAGGCCGAGTTGCATCTGCATCTCGAGGGCACAGTCGACCCCGCGACACTGGCGGAGTTGAGCCGCCGTCATCCAACGCCGCTCTCCACCACGAACAACCGCTACACCAACATTGCTGACAGCGGACGCGTCTTCACCGAAGAAGAAGCCCGCGAGCTTTACCAGTACAAGGACTTCACCGGATTTCTGCTGGCATTCAAGGCTGTGACCGAGCGATTGCGTACGGCCGATGACTACGAACTCGTCACCTATCGCATGATGCAGAAATTGCACGCGCAGAACGTGCTGCATGCGGAGGTGTATGTTTCGGTCGGCGTAATCCACTGGCGTGGTGGCGAATTTGCACCGCTCTTCGAAGGCCTCGAGAGCGGCCGGAAGCGCGGGGAACACGACTTCGGCATGTCGCTGTACTGGATCTTCGACGCCGTCCGGCACTTCGGAGTCGAAGATGCCGGAAGGGTGCTCGATGAAACTCTCGCCCTTCGAAAACATGCGACAGCATTGTCGGCATTGGTCTAGGTGGCGACGAGCGTCGGGCAGCGCCAGAGTTGTTTCGCGATGTTTATGCCCGAGCAGCCGCGCGAAGGATCTGCGCCTCACGGTCCATGCCGGAGAGACCGCCGGGCCCGAATCGGTCTGGTCGGCACTACGCGACCTGAACGCCGATCGCATTGGTCACGGTCTGCGTGCTGGCGAAGACTCCGCACTCGTCGCCTATCTCGCCGAGAAGCAGATTCCCGTCGAAATCTGCATCTCCAGCAATGTGTTGACAGGCTGTTGTACCTCGATTGAGCAGCATCCGCTGCGCAAGCTCTTCGATGCCGGAGTGCTGGTGACGCTGAATACCGACGATCCCGATATGTTCCGCACTACTCTGGGCCGTGAGTACCAGCTGGCTCATGACGCATTGGGCTTTAATGAGTCAGAGTTGCACGACTTGGCGCGAAATTCATTCCGAGCGTCGTTCTTACCAGCGAGCCAGAAAGAAGCCGCCCTTCGGCGCTGAAGTTCTTCGCAGATCGAAGTAAGCACGCTATGGCCCGAGGACCTAGAAGCATTTCGCGGGTTGTTACCCGCTAACAGGGACTGGCTCGCGCCCATGGGACGGTCCAAAACGATGCTCCTGTGCGGATGCGAGCGGCGACCGAGGAGGTACATATGCGAATCGCAACAGACGTGGCGATCTTCGCTTTACTGTGCGTCGGCCTGGCACTGGTGTAAGCCAACGCTTTGCCGACGGCGGCAGGCTTGCAACCAGCGACCGTTTCGGCGGGAGAAACCATGGTCACAGGTTGTCTGGAGGGCAGAACCGACGGCTACTATCTCATCGAGAAGGAAGGCACCATGCGTCGGCTTATAGACCACAACCCAGAGCTGCGCGCGTACGCGGGTCATTGGGTCAAGGTCGGCGACAACCGCGACCTACGCCGCGATGCGAGTGCCCGCAGCGCCGAAGGGACCCCATGGCTTGCGTTTCTTTCAGATTGAAGAGGTCCTCGGCGACCATGGGGTGTGCGAGCACTAGCCTGCAATATCGGCGGTGCCTGTGGAAGCTAGCGGGCTAGACAGCACAGGATCAATAAACGGGTTTCACGGAGAGGGTGATGCCCGTTTTGTTTTATGCTACTGAAGAGCCATGGCCCGCCACATCGGAATCGTCGCTTGCAGCGCTGAAGGCGCAGCCCTTTGCTATCGCACCATCTGTGATGAAGCTCCCTCGCTCATGGGGCGGCATATGCATCCCGAAGTTTCGATGCATACGCACTGCCTTGGCGAATACATGCGAGCGATCGACGACGGCGGCTGGCCCGCTGTGGCTGAACTCATGCTGTCATCGGCCAACAAGCTGGCGAAGGCCGGAGCGGGTTTCCTGATCTGCCCTGACAACACCATCCATCATGCATTGGACTTGGTCGTGCTACGCTCCCAGCTGCCCTGGTTGCACATTGTGGACGAGGTCGCTGGAGTGGCCCACGCACGCGGCTTTCGCAAGTTGGCCGTTACGGGCACCAAGATCACCATGGAAGGCACGGTCTACCAGACGAAACTCCCCGCCGCGGGTATCGAGTACCTGATGCCTGACGCGGACGAGCGCACGCGGATCGATGCGATCATCTTCGACGAACTGGTGAACGGCGTGTTCACAGATGAATCGCGCACCTATTTCCAGCAGGTGATCGGAAGGATGAGTCACCAAGGCTGCGATGCCGTGGTGCTGGGGTGCACGGAGATCCCATTGCTGATCGACGACATTACGTCACCCTTGCCGACGCTGGACTCGACGCGAATTCTGGCCCGTGCAGCACTGAAGCACGCACTGGCATAATCAACGCACCGCTGCGCGCGCCGCCTTAAACGCCGCCAGCCGCTCGTGCGTATTCATCACGTGCACCGGCAAAGGTAGCTGCGAGCCTTCTTCGAGGATCGGGATCAGCTTGTCGAACTCCGGCCCGGAGTGCGAGCCGGTAAACACGATGCGCACCGGATGGAAGAGGTCTTTGCCCTTCGCCCGGTCTTCGCTTTCACTTCGTTCATGATGGCCTTGAAGCGCTCGGGAGTCATCGGCGACGGATCGCTCTCCACCTGCTCGGCAAACGCCGCGAGCACATCGTTCGCCTTCGGGCCACCCAGCACTTCGGCGTTGTCCGGAGCAGCTCAGCGCGGCAGCCGCGTCCACACTGAAAGATCAGTCCGGCGCGCTCGGGCAGCTCGTCGAGCTTGTTCACCGACGGCGCCAGCAGCGCGACCACTTTGCTGAACCACGCGCGCGTACGCTCGTCGGAGTTCTCCGGCAGCAGCCCAGCCTTCACAAAGTACGGCTCAGCCAGCTTCTCGATGCGCTCCGGCGGGCTCTGCTTGATGTAGTGCCGGTTGAGCCAGTAGAGCTTTTCCATGTCGAACATGGCGGCCGACGGCGTGACGCGCTCCAGCGTGAATTCTTTGGTCAGCTCTTCCGGAGTAAACATCTCACGGGTGCCGCCGGTTGGCGCCCAGCCCAGCAGCGCAAGGTAATTCATCAGCGCCTCCGGCAGCACTCCCATCTCGCGGAAGTTGGCAATCGACGTCGCCCCGTGACGCTTCGACAGCCGTGCTCCGATCGCTGCCGACGAATGGTCGAGAGATGCGCGAACTCCGGCACCGGCCAGCCCAGCGCCTCGTAGAGCGCAACCTGTTTGGGCGTGTTGGAGAGATGATCGTCGCCGCGAATCACGTGCGTGATCTTCATCAGCGCGTCGTCGACCACCACGACGTAGTTGTAAACCGGAATGCCGCTCGACCGCAGGATGATGGGATCGCTCACCGCCTCGTTGGAGAACTCGACCATGCCGCGCACGATGTCGTGAAAGCGGATGGGGTGCTCGGGAATGCGCCAGCCGGATCGCCGCCGCTCTCGCCGCTTGCGCGCCGGCGCTGTGCTTCCGCCGGATCGAGCCCGCGGCATTTGCCCGAATAGATGCGGCGAGCTGATGCTCGGCCATCGCGGCTTCGCGCTCCCGCTCCAATTCCTCCTGCGAGCAGAAGCACAGATACGCTTTGCCCTCCTGCACCAGCCGCTCGGCATGCTCGCGATAGATCGCCAGACGATCGCTCTGGCGATACGGCGCATACGGGCCGCCGACGTCCGGGCCCTCGTCCCAGTCGATGCCGAACCACTTCAGGTCTTCGAGTAGCTGGTCTTCGTAGCGGGCTTCGCTGCGCTCGAGGTCGGTGTCTTCGATGCGCAAGATCATGGTGCCGCTCGGTCTTGCGGGCGAAGAGCCAGTTGTAGAGCGCGGTGCGGGCGTTGCCGACGTGCAACTGCCCGGTGGGAGACGGAGCGAAGCGAACGCGAACCTTGGAATTCGTGCTCACACTTTGATGTTAGCAAGAGCCGAGGAGGCAAGCCATTCAGTGGCGACATCCGGAACGCTCATCCGCTCAGTGCTGACGGCGAACCTTCGTCGGGCAGGGTGGGGCCGCAGGGGCGGCACATCTCGCTCTTCCAGGTCTCTCATTACCTCTTCGCGTTGAGCCCCGTTGTGCATGCGTCGTTCCATTTCCTGCAGGGCCACATTGAGGACATGGTAATGATGCAGCTCGCGAAACTTCGGATCGCTGGTCGCTTCCTTCCACAGGCTGTGCAACAGGTCGACGTCTTCCTGGCGCACGCGCGGCCGGTGCGGTCCCAGAAGGTATTCGTGCCTGGTGCCGTCCTGGCCGACGACCACCAGCATCAAGCGCGGACGCGGTTCGGGCAGCCGCTCCCAGGCGTCGCCGGTCAGCTTGCCCTGCTCATCGGCCGTCAGCTTGTTCGACAGTCCGCAGACCACGACGCGTGGAGTTCAACCGCTGCGCCGTGGCCACGATGCCTTCGAAGACGTCGTTGGTCGGCACCACCACCAGCGAAACGTGTTTGCCTTCCTTCTCGGCCGCTGCAACCACGGCGGTGAACAGTTCCTGCTCGTACTTGTCGAAGACCTCCGAGGTCTCCATCTCCATGCTGCCGCTGAAGGAGTGTTCGCGGTGATAGATGCGCGCCGTCATCACCACCACGTCGGTCTTGGTCGTGTCGACCCGCGAGAGCACCTCGCGCAGATAGAAGAGGTTGTGAGGATCGCGCACCGCCACCAGAATGTTGCCCGGGCGGACCTCCATGGCCTGCGCGCTCAGCTCGGTATTGGCGGCGATGTTGAACTGCTCCAGGCCCGACTCGCCCGAGGCATGCTGCTGCGCGCACCACGCGTTCGGAGACGGTGAACACAATGAAGAACACGAGGCTGAAGCTCACGCCGGCAATGGTCGCCATTTCCTTGGTGAACAGGTTCACCAGCGCGGTGGAGAACAGCACAAGCGAGATGATGCCCAGTCCGACCGGAATCTCCACGCCTCGAATGTGGATGTTCCCCGGCACCTTCCATTCGCGGTTCTGCGGCAGCGTATAGCGCAGCACCAGCACCGCCAGCGACATGAACGAGAAGCTCCAGATCACGCCGAATGCATAGAGCGAAGCCAGCAGATAAACGTTGCCGCGGCTGGCGATGATGGTCAGCACCTGCAGCAGCGCGATCATGTTGATCACGCGATAGCTGGTGCCGAATTTCTTCTGCGGCTTCTTGAACCAGGTGGTCAGGACGCCGTCTTCCACCATCCGGCTCAGCACGCCGTTGGCGCCCACGATGGCGGTGTTCACCGCGCCCGACAGGATCAGCGCGCCCACCAGCACCACGAAGCCCTGGAAGACCAGCCGCAAGCGTGTAGGGCCCGACCACGTTCATCGCCAGGCCGCCGATCAGGTTGGCGAAGTAGTTGTGGCGCTCGTGGTCGGGAATGATCATCACCGCGAAAAACGACACCAGCGAGGTGAAGAACAGGCTGTAGAGAAAGATCACCAGCCCGGTCTTCTCCAGGTTCTTCAGCTTGGGATGCTCGATCTCGCGATTGACCTGGGCCAGCGACTCCTCGCCGCTCATGGCCAGCACCGAATGCCCGAAGCCGACCAGCAGCATGATCAGCGGGATCCTCTGCGCCCAGGTGCCCAGCAGCCAGCCCAGCGATTCGCGATCGTGGTGCATGTCGGCAGGCGAAGGCAAGCGGCGGAAGTTGCGCTCCGTTCTTGGCAATGGTGATCAGGCACCAGACGATCAGCATCACCACCATCACGGTGGTGATCTTCATGATCTGCAGCGCCCGCTCGCTGGACTCGTGGATGCCCTGGATGTTCTTCCACCAGAAGTAAGCCGTCACGATCACGGCAAACACCGCGCTGAACGCGTTCTCGGGAATGTGAATGTCATGTCCGATGTGGTGGAGGGTGTCGGTCAGGAAACCGGCGAAGTACTGGCCCGCGGCCACCGAGCTGATGGGGCCGGTCAGGACGTAGTCGAACAGCAGCGCCGAGACCGAGAGCTTGGCCAGCGTTCCGCCCAAGCGCCTGCTTGACCACGCGGTACACGCCGCCGCGCACGAACATCGCGCTCGACTCGATGTAGAGGGCGCGCACGGCATAGCTGAAGATCATGACCGCCAGCACGAACCAGGGAGCGCTCTTGCCGATCACTTTCTCCGCGTCGCCGCCCACGTAATAAGCCGACGAAGCAAGGTCGGACAGCACGATGGCTGCGGCCCGCCAGAACGAGATGAAGGTCAACATCACCGTGGTGGCGACGAAGACCCTCACGAGCCGGCTTCTGCAGATTGGTGGTTGGCGTGGACATAAGGGCCGGATACGTTCGCTGGACGCCTTACGCCTCGGCGCAGTCCGGATCACCGCAATCGCCGCGTCGAGCCGACGACGTATACAGAATTGAAATTTACACGTTCCGCAGCCGCATTGTCAGCTACACAGAAGGCGTAGACGGGATTATTCGCTGTTTGGAGAGGTAAGTATGGCTTAGTCGGTCGTGCCAGCAAAGGCCGTCCACATCGACGAATGCCCACATCAATCCCATGCCGAGTGAGAGAGCGGACAGATACAAGCCCAGTACCCGCGTCCGCCGCCTGCGACTGGTTCGGAGTTTTGCCCTTGAAAGTGCGAAGCTGTAGCTGGGCGGCCATCATGCCCGAGAGTCTTGCCGGCATGGACCAGGAAACAGATACTGGTACACGCTCCACAGCATGACCGCTCCGGAACAGCAAGCCCCAGCACGAGCTGCTTGGTAAGGGCTGGATTCCGCAAGTATCTTGATAAGCGACTGCTGCAAACACAGCGACGCCTGCGCTAGTCACGGCGATATCGATCAACGCCTGCGAAGGCCCGGCGCAGAGACTGATGCCGGACTGGACAGTAACGCCTCATGTTCGCGATCACGTGGCTCGGCGGCCGGCGTTCACCGGATCGAGCTGCAGACCGTCGAGAAACGGCGTAGTCGGAATGGCCTCCAGCTCCTCCGGCACGTCGAGAATGCGTGGTGCTTCTGCAGTGACCGGATCTGCGAGACGATAGACGGTCTCCGAACGCACCGACGGCTGCCGGGGAAATGCGATGACCTTACGCTTCGGTCGGGGCCGGGGTGTCGGATCGACGAACGGTCCCGGCTCGGCTTCGTCGTCGGCCAGAAGCAGGTTCAGGCACATGGTCTTCGGGGCTCTCGGCGACGTTCCTCGGTGAGTTGCAGGATCGGCGGGTCGAGCCGGAGGCAGCTACGGTGGGAGCTTCTGCCAACTCGTCATCGCGACCAGCCTGCGCAGTTTCTCCTGGCCGGGAAACGCACTCGGCCGGTTCGCATCGGCGACGCCTCTACCGCGTGGCTCTGTGGTAGCAGTATCGGCTTCATCATCCGCGGGAAACGGAAAGCGCATGGTGAACGCGCCCTTCGATGCGACGTCCGCGACGGCGCTTGTAGTGCGCCAACCGGTCCTGCACTTCGTTGCGCCAAGGGTCATCGCCGGCTCGGCCGGAGCCTTCCGATGCTTCGTATCGCGAAATTTGCTGTTCCGTCATGTCGTGGCGCAACTATTCCTTTTCTTACGCCGTGCGAACGCCGGGTCTGCAGTCGTTGACAGTGCTGAGGTAAGAGAGGTCGCCCGCCTGCGCGACATCTGGCGAACGCGAAGACACGTCGCCTCGATCGCCAGTGCGACGCAACCAGTCTGCAGCGAGCGGGTTTAGAAAAACACCAGAGCAGCGTGAAACAATCGTCAGCGTTTCGCGTTTTGCCTGAGTCCTTGCAACGTGCTAAGTTGCAAGGTTCTGCTGATTTTCACGCCTTCGGCGAGGAAACGCGCGGCTTTCGATGATCTCCCGCATTCGATTGATTATCACGGCCCTGTTGGGTTGTCATCTATTTCTCGCCCCGGCGCTGTTAACCAGCCAGTTGCGTGACCACTTCGCGGCCCGCAACAATCAAGCGTCACCCCTCAGCACCGCAACCGATAATTCGAGCACCCAAAATCCAGGCGACAGTAAGCCCGTACAGTCCTCTAAGCCATCCGCGTCCGAGCCGTCCAGTACGGAGGACGAGGGAAAGCAGGTGATGCAAGAGGTCGTGCAGCAGCAGATGAAGAATCGATCCGACAGGACTCAGGTACGCCACGACCTCCTGCCAACGTCGTGCTGAACCGCGATGAAGTTCTGATTCGCGCCGACGAGCAGGAAAAGAATCAGGACATCTACAAGGTGCGCGGTAACGTCGAGATCCGTTTCCGCAACAACATCATCCACTGCGACCAGGCCACCTACGACTCCACCACCGGACATCATCGTCGCAACGGGACACGTGGTCTACGACGGCGGTACGCACAGCGAGCACCTGGTCGGTACTCACGCGACCTACGACGTCAGCCGCGACACCGGCACGTTTTACGATGTCACGGGTTCTACCGGCATCAAGGTCAAGAATCCAGACGATGTTCCTGGTATCGTCGACTCCATTTTTCTTCACCGGCAAGGTCGTGGACAAACTTGGTCCCGACTTGTATCGCGTGCACCACGGCATCATCACTTCCTGCCAGCTTCCTAAACCGAAGTGGGAGTTCCAGCCGGCGACCGCGCTGGTGGAAGTCGGCGGCGATGCCAAGATGTATCACTCCACCATGCGCATCAAGGGTGTTCCCGTTTTCTATTTTCCCTACGTCGAACATCCTGTCGACAACCTTGGCCGCAAGAGCGGGTTTCTCATCCCTGCAATCGGACAGTCGAACACCAAGGGAACCATCCTCGGCGATTCGTTCTACTGGGCGATCAACCGCAATTCCGACGCCGAAATCGGCGGATATTACTTCTCCTCGCGCGGTTGGGCGCAAACCGGCAACTACCGCAATATCGGCTGGCACTATCAGTTCCACGCCGAGTACTACGGCGTCATCGATGAACAGGGGAATCCCGTCACCAAGCAAAACCAGGGTGGCGAGGAAGTGAAGGTGAACGGCTCCGTCGATCTGCCGTACGGCTTTCGCGGGGTGGTGTCGGTGGATTACCTGAGCTCCTACTTGTTCCGACTGGCCTTTGGACAGAGCTTTACCGATGCCATCAACTCCGAGGTTCGATCGGTCTGGATTCGTCAGTAAGAGCTGGTCGGGAGAGTTCCTGGGCCTCATGGCGTCCCGTTATCAGAACTATCAGAGCACGGTGCAAGGCGATGTGATTGACATTGCCCACATTCCGAGCTTTCAGATGGCCGGCATTGGAGCAATCGATCGCGGGCTCTAGATTCATGTACACCTACGACCTTGCGGGCGAGGGCGTCTCACGCCATGAACCGGGGTTTCAAACTCAGAACGTCGTGGGACGCTTCGACGCCTATCCCAGGCTGTCTATCCCGACCTTTCTACAGGGTTGGACCTTCCGGCCCGAAGTGGGTTTCCGTGAGACGGTGTACAGTGAGCGTCTCGTCCCGACCGAGAACAACACCGGCATCATCGGCGTCGCGGTTCGCCCAGGCCCTGAATCGCAACGTCTTTCTGGCATCGATGGAGATACGGCCCCCTTCGATTGCCCGTATCTTCGACAGAAGCTTTCGGGGATACGTGCTGAAGCACGTGGTGGAGCCTTACGCCGTTTATCGTTACGAGACCGGAATCAACAACTTCGCGAACATCATTCGCTTTGATTACCGCGACATTCTGGCCGACTCCAGTGGCGTGGAATACGGAGTAGTGAATCGGCTTTACGCCAAGAAGACAAAGTCGGATGCCGAATGTTTTACTCATCCCAAATATTTGCCTTCCGACGTTCCTCCTGCAGAGGCAGTAAAAAGGCTCGCCGCCGATAAGTCGCTGTGCGACGATCAAAATGGGGCCGCAAAAGAAGTGGTGGCCTGGACGATCGCGCAGAAGTACTTCTTCAACCCGACCTTCGGTGGCGCACTGGTCCCCAACCAGCGCAACGTCTTCGACAGCTCGGTCGATTTCTCCGGAATTGCCTTCCTCACCCAGCCGCGGAACGCGTCTCCCATCATCTCGCGTCTGCTCGTGCACCCGGCTTCCACCGACTTTCAGTGGGATCTTGATTACGACCCGGTGTTTCACCAGGTGAACGCGAGCACGATCTTCGTCGGGCAGCGCTTGTCTCCCAAGTGGTACGTTCTCGGTGGCCAGTTCTATCTCCACGTTCCCGGCGAAGTCATCCCCTCCACAGTCAATGAAGTTCTTGCTCCCGACATCTTCAACCAGTTCCGAGTGCAGGCCATCTACGGAAACCTCAACAGCAAGGGACTCAGCGCCTCGGCCGCCATCGGCTTTGACATCAAGAACGTTTACCTGCAGGGCGCCACGGTACAGAGTGCCTACAACTGGGACTGTTGCGGTCTGACCTTCGAGTATTCGCGTTGGGCCCTCGGCCCGGTGCGCAACGAAAATGCCTATCGCTTCGCCTTCAGCCTGACCAACGTCGGCACGTTTGGCAATCTCAAAAAGTTGCAAAGAATCTATTAGTTCGCATCCCGGGGCCGCCTTCTGCCGTCTAGAATGGAAGCATGCCCGACCGCGAGGCCAAGTCGCAGCTGCTCCATCAGAATCTGCGCTCGCTGGGGCGCGTTCTGGTGGCGTATTCGGGAGGAGTCGATTCGGCCTTCCTCGCCTGGGCGGCACACCGCGAACTCGGCGATAACATGCTCGCCGTACTCGCTGATTCGCCCAGCCTCGCGCGCTCCCAGATGCAGGATGCAATCGCGTTTGCAGAAGAGCAGGGAATTCCGATCGTGGTCATTCAGACCTCAGAGCTCGAACGCACCGAATACCGGAAGAATGACGGGGCCCGGTGCTTCCATTGCAAAGACGAGCTCTTTACAACGATGGAGGAATACCGCCGTCAGCGCGGCTTCGACGTCATCGGGTACGGCGTGAACGTTGACGATCAGGGCGACTATCGTCCCGGCCAGCAAGCCGCGTGGCAACACGGTGTCTCGGCTCCCTTGCTGGAAGCCGGACTTACAAAGCAGGACATTCGCGAACTGGCCCGTTCTGCCGGACTGCGCATCTGGGACAAGCCTGCTGCCGCCTGTCTCTCATCGCGCATCGAATATGGCCGGCCGGTCACGGTGGACGCGCTACGAGTCGTCGAGCAGGGCGAAGATGCATTGCGGCAGATGGGCTTTCGGCAGTTTCGCGTCCGCCACCACGGCGACATCGTGCGAATCGAAATTGCCCGCGACGAATTACCTCGCGCCTTGAATCCGGAAATCGCGGCGGAGTTTACCCGCATCTTCAAAGCCTTGGGATTTACCTACGTGACCCTTGATCTTGAGGGATTTCGTTCTGGTTCGATGAACGCCATGTTGCCGCTGGCCGTTCTTAGCAGAACCTAGATTATCTCTCTTCACCCACGCCTGATTTTCGGCATCCCAGATTACCTTACCCACTGACATCTGCCGGTCGGTGTGCTCCGACCGGCAGGCCCGAGCCAGGGAATCCTTCGAGTTTCCGCAGGCATCCTGATAGTAAGGCGCGAGGTACAGTCAGCCAATAAGCACGGGGGACGGTATGGCAAGGATCGAAGGCGCTGATCCCGCAAAAACCTCATTCTTAATGCGAGCAGTGTTTAAGAAAGTCCGCAAGGCGTTGGGTCGCGACCTGACACCGCAAAAGATTACCGCGCGAGTACCACGGGTATTCTGGTCCTTTGTGCTGGCGGAATTTCTGCTCGGCCAGAAGGCGAAAATCCCCCAGCGATTGCGTTCGATGATCATGCTGCGCACGGCTGCGCGCGTCGGCTGTCCGTTTTGAATCGACGCGAATTCTGCCGGAGGCAGAATGCATGGTTGCAGCGACGAGGAAATAGCGGCAATTCGCGACGGCAGACTGGAAGCCTTCGCTGAACCGGAGGCCGCACTGCTACGCATGGCCGACGCCATGGCAGAAACACCATCGAATGTCAGCGATGAACTCTATGCCGAATTGCGACGCCATTTCTCCGAGGATCAGCTGATCGAGCTGGCCGCGAGCGCCGCCCAGGAGAACTTTCGCGCGCGTTTCAACCGCGTGTTCGACGTGGAAAGCGACGGGCTCTACCGCAAAGGACTGCGCTTTAAGGAGCGCAAGGCCGCCTAGCGCGTAACAAACTCATCTCATTCGTTGCGTCGCCAGAACAAGAAATTGGAGGTCATGACTCATACCAACTATTAGACCTGCACAAAAATTCTTTATATCAGGACCTGCTTACTCCGTACGCAGCGCCTCCATCGGCTCAATGCTGGCGGCGCGCCGGGCTGGGATAAATCCGGCCACCACAGCCGCTGCCGAGAGAATGACGATCGCAAGCCCGATGCTTACCGGGTCCCATGAGCGCACGGCAAACAGCTGACTTGCCATCAACCGTCCTCCCAGCAGGGCGACGGGAATTCCGATGATCAGCCCGATTGCTATTTGCACAAACGCACCCCGCAGAACCAGCCCAACCACATTGCCGCGGTCGGCGCCCAGAGCCATGCGCAAGCCAATTTCGCTGGTGCGTCGCGCGACGGCGTAGGACGTGATGCCGTAAAGACCAACGGCAGCAAGCACCAGGGCCAGCAGACCGAACAGCATGGTCAAACGCGCAATCAACCGCTCCTGACTGAAATTGCCGGCAACCTGGTAGTCGAGCGAGTGGAGCTCGATCACCGTAAGGTTGGGGTCGATGTCGGCCAGCGTACGACGCACCATGGTGTCCACATTCTGCGGTGGAGTGCTGAAACGCAGAGTGATCGAGTTGATGTAAAGCGACCGGCCCTCGGCCATGATTTCGTTCGGCGTGCTGACTTTAAGCTGCTGCGTCAGCGGACGAAAGTACATGGGCCGGTAATCGTCGCGCGGATTGTTGTATTTGGCGTTGGCCACGATGCCCACAATCTCGAATGCTCCGGCATATTTCTGGTCAAAGACCCCGAAGTGCCGGCCGATAGGGTCTTCCTTGGGAAAGAATTTCTTGACGAAGGCCTCGTTGACCACGGCCACCATCTGCGAAGTTGCGGTATCTGCATCGGTCAAGCCGCGACCCCGAATTACGGGCTGTCCTACGGTTTCAAGGAACTTTGGACTGATGCGGTCCCACGATGAGCCACAGTGGTCATTCGGACCCGGCGCCGGCCGGCCTTCCACACGAACGCATTCGCCCCAGTTGTTGCCTTCCAGCGTGCTGTACAGAGCGAGACCCACAGTCTGCACGCCGGGCAGCGCACTGAACTGTTGCTCCAGCCTCTGGTAAAGCGGCTGCAATCTCTCGGGTGTGTATCCCGCGCCAGCCGGATCAATGTGCACAACGTATCGGTTGGTTGTCTGGATGCCGAAATTCTGGTGCTCCAGATTCCGCAGGCTCTTGGTCAGCAACCCGGCACTCATCAGCATGACCAGCGACAACGCAGCCTGAAACACAATCAGCGACTTCTGCGGCAAGGCTCCACGGTCGCGAGTGGATCGGTTCACCCCGCGCAAGGCTTCGGCCGGATCGGAGTGCGAGGTGATCCACGCGGGAACGATGCCGAAGACGATTCCCGTTATCAGCGAGAGCAGGAAGGCGAACCCGAGGACTGGCAGCGATGGACTGGCTGCGATGGGTAGATTCGGCGAATCCGGGAAAGCAAGCGACAGGATCGTCCGCGTGCCCGCGTAGGCCACGGCGAGTCCCGCGAGTCCGCCGAGGCAGGCCAGCAGTACGCTTTCCGTGAGCATCTGGCGAATAAGCCGGCTGCGCGCGGCGCCCAGTGCCATGCGGATCGATGTCTCGGCTTTGCGTGTAGTCCCTCGGGCCAGCAACAGGTTCGCCACATTGGCGCAAGCCACTAGCAGCACCAGGCCCGAGATTGCCATCAACAGGTAGAGGCCCTTACCGGTTTCCTGCTGCAGGTTCTGGATGCCCGCCCCACCGGGAGTGATCACAACGTGCTGTCTGGGAATCACGGTGGAACCGCCATTCTCTGTGTACTCCTCCACTGTTGCGAGCCAAACTCGAAGGTTGTTAGACAACTTCGCCTGCAGGGGTCCTATTTCCGTACCTGGCTTGACCCGTCCTATCAGGTAGAGCCAATTACTCTCTTTCACGGTCAGAAGCGTGTTCTCGCGCTCAATTAGTGGCTCAACCGAAAGCGGAATCCACAATGCGGGCGGAGTGGTGCGTATCCGATCGCCGAAAAAACCCGGTGGCGCAATGCCCACCACCGTGACTGGTTGGGTCTGGACGTAGAGCGTGGAACCGACGATGGACGGATCGCCGCCGTATTCAGACTGCCAGGTCTGATAGTTCATGACCACGGCGGGCGCCGCACCCTTGACGTCGTCAGTCATGGTCAGCATGCGTCCGGCGAACGGACCGATTCCGAAAGTCGTAAAGAAACTGCCGGACACATACTGGCTGCGCAGCGACTTGGCCGGCTCCGAGCCGCGCCGCACCGTCGCATTGCTACTCCCCGACTGCATCGCAGCAAGTTGCTCGAACTCAGGTGTGGTGTCGCGAAGATGCTTATACAGCTCGTAGGAGAAGAGGTCGAAGTCGCCCTCATCATTCAGAAATCCACCATTGACGCAGCAGTCGTCTTTGTCGCCGATGCGGTACAGCGTCTGGGGATCGGCGACGGGCAGCGACTTCATCAACACCGCATGGACCAGCGTGAAAATCGCGGTATTGGCGCCGATTCCCAGCGCGATAGTTACGATGACAGTTAAAGCAAATCCGGGCGATTTTCGGAGCTGTCGGAGTGCGATTCGTATGTCGTTCATAGGAAATACAGACCTCAACCTCTGAAAGCAGATACGTTTCCTAGACCTTGATGGTTCAAACCCTTGTGCCTATTGTTCTTAGCCCTACATGGAACGCCACGCGCCGTCCGATGACAGCCACCCTTGTCCGAGGATGGACAATGCGATTATCCGGCCAGAATGGTTGGACTCCAGACGACCTGATTGGTCACGTGCGAGTGGAACAACTTGCACGTTTGTAACGATTTGCCAACATACCTGGGCGGCTCCGCGTGCGATAATGAGAGGTTCAGGCAATCTTCCCGAGGTGGTTCGTATTTTGGTTACAAGACGATTAGCAGTTCTGTTGTTGCTGGCGTGCGCCGGCTGCTCGGCCCAGACTGTTTCACCCGAGCTCAAAGCAAAGATTCAGCGGCAGATTCAAGCCCAGTACGATTTTCCTCCCGAGGTCATCGTTGACGTCGGGCCGCGTCGGCCCAGCGATTTCCCCACCTACGATCTGATTACCATCACGCTCTCCGGCAAGGGACACGAGCAGAAGGTTGACTTCCTGCTTTCGCAGGATGGCAAGACCCTGGCAAAAGTAACGAAGATCGACCTCACCAAGGACATTTATGCCGAGCGCATGAACAAGATCGACGTGTCGGGCCGTCCTGTGCGTGGAAACCCGGATGCCAAAGTCACGATCGTGAATTACGACGATCTGCAGTGCCCGTTCTGCTCGCGCATGCATGCGACGCTGATGCAGGAAATTCTTCCGGCCTATGGCGACAAGATCAAGATCGTGTACAAAGACTTTCCGCTCTCTATGCACCCTTGGGCGCCGCATTCGGCCAACGACGCGAACTGCCTGGCGACCGAAAACGGCAGCGCATACTGGGAGTTCGTGGACTACGTGCACGCCAACCAGAGGTCTATCGGCACCGGCCAGGACCTCGCGAAATCCACGGCAGAGCTGGACCGCATCGCCTTGGACGTAGGCAAGAAGCACGGCGCGGACATGGAGCGTCTGCAAGCTTGCGTCAAGGCACAATCTGACAAGGCGCTGAAAGCCTCCATGGACGAAGGAGACTCTCTGGGACTGAATGCCACTCCCACGTTGTTCATCAACGGCCAGAAGTTGGAAGGTGCGGTTGAAGCCAACGAAGTCAAAGCGATCCTGAATCAGCAACTGCTGGCTGCGGGAGTACAGCCGCCCGCGGCAGCATCTGCACCCCAGCAGCCCAAGACCACCAATTAGCAGTTGGCTGTCACGTTCGCGATCGGTAGCGGTTCACGGCAAGTTTGCCAGCACGAGGAGCACTGTTTGAAATCGAACACCAGGCGTGCACAAGGCATCGCAGTCGTATCTGCATTCGTCGTAACGACCGCTATTTTCTTGCTGTTTTCCACGACCGCGTGCAACACCAAGCAAGAGACCGAAGGTGTCATGGCGACCGTGAATGGTCGCAAGATCCTTCGCACCGAGGTCGAGAAGTACTACAACAACCAGACCGCCGATGCACCGCAGAAACCGGCCGAGGAGCAGGCCGACACCTTGCGGCTGAATATCCTGAAGCAGCTGGTCGACAACGAAATCCTGATGCAGCGCGCCGAGAAGCTGGGCCTGCTGGCGACGGATGACGAAGTCAACACCAAGCTGGCGGAGATCAAGGCGCCGTTCAGCCAGGACGAGTTCGACAAGCGGCTGAGCTACGCGTAACATCACCCTGGCCGATTTCAAGGCCGATCTGCGGCGTTCCATCACCGTCGACAAGGTGCTCAACAAGGAAGTCACGTCGAAGATCAACATCACCGACGACGACATCACCGGCTACTACAACCAGCACAAAGCCGAATTCAACCTGATCGAGCCGCAGTATCACCTGGCGCAGATCCTGGTGACCACGCAGCCCAACCCGCAGACCAAGAACGTCGCCAACAAGGCGCAGAACGACGCGGAAGCCAGAAAGAAAATCCAGATGATCGCAGAACCGGCTCGACAGCGGAGAGGACTTCGCCTCCGTGGCCATGAACCTCTCGGAGCAGCCGGAAACCGCCCAGAATGGCGGCGATCTCGGCTTTGTGCCGGAGTCGTCTTTGAAGGGCGACAAGACTGCCTTTGACGCGATCAACAAGCTGAAGCCGGGACAGTACTCGACGGTGCTTGTGGTGGCCGATCCCAACAGCCATCAGATCTTCGGCTATCGTCGTCGTGCAGCTCATCAGCAAGGAAGTCGCGGGCCAGCGCGAACTGAAAGATCCGCGGGTGCAGCAGGCCATTCGCGAGCAACTGCGTGATCGCCGCGAGCAACTGCTCAAGGCCGCCTACTACGAAGTGATTCGCGACGAGGCCAAGGTGGAGAACTTCTTCGCCGAACAGATCCTGAAACGTACCGGCAGTACGAAGTAGCCGCTTACCTCTTCAGCCGCAGTGGGCTCGCCGTTTGCGGCATCGGCTGCATCGGCATCTCGACCACTTTGCGCGCCTTCAGATCGACCTGATACCGCGCACCCTTCTTGAGCGTTGAGTGGTCAACATGCAGCGTCTTGAGCTTCGAGACGTCCCAACCGTGACGCGTCGCCATTTCTTTCGCCCGTTCCTCGACATGCGCCTTGTTGATTTTCTCCTTGGGGTCGAACTGCAACACTCGATGGCAGTGGGCGATGCGACCTGTGCTGGGATCGTACAGCACCGCCATGAAAATCTTCGGTACGACTGGTTTTCCATTCACAATTCCGGGCATGTCATCGCTCCTTAGTCGTAGAGCCAGACCTGGTGAACGGCGTCCGCGCGTGAGGGCCAGTCGCCTCCGCCTGTGTCCCAGACTCCGAGGCCGAACGTGACACGATCGACATTCTGGTCGATGATCACTTCGCCGAGACCGAAGCTCAGGCCCAAGGTTCCTGCCTTGACCGTCGTGTGCTTGCCCGTCTTCGGGTTCTTCTTGCGATATTCCACGATGCCCGAGAATAAGAAGCTGTTGTTAGTGGCAAGAATTCCGGTCAGCATCGCTGTGGCATAGACGCTGGCTGGCGAAAAGTTGAAGTCGTCGGTCCAGCTGGCAGTTTCGTTCTGCGACCAGCCGTCCCAGCTATCTACGTAAAATCCCCACACTGACATGATTCATTTCCTTCCGAAGCGGCGCGAGGAAGCTTACAACAAATTCGTCTGCATTTCGCTCATTTCAGTTTTCCCATGGCTTGTTCCAGGTCGGCGATGAGATCATTACGATTTTCCAAGCCGATGTGCAGCCGCACGATGCGGTAGCCATAGTCGGGACGCCCTTTGACTCCGGTAAGGTCATACGCAACCGCGAGGCTGGCGACGCCTCCCCAGCTATAGCCAATCTCAAATAGCTCGAGAGCGTTTACGAAGTCGAGGACTTGTTGCTTGCTTACGCCGGGCCTGAACACGATCGAGAACAGTCCAGAAGAGCCAGCAAAATCGCGTTTCCAGAATTCATGTCCGGGACACGACGGCAGCGCGGGATGCAACACCCGTTCGACCTCCGGCCGCTGGCCCAGCCGCTCAGCGATGTACAGCGCGGAGCCTTCGATGGCCTTGAGGCGCACGGCCATGGTCTTCATGCCGCGCAACGCCAGGCTGCAATCGTCGGGCGATGCCGACGCACCCAGCACCTGCTGGTGCGCACCCAGTGTCTTCCAGGCGGCTTCGTCCTTCACCGTTATCGCTCCTAGCAGGAGGTCGCTGTGACCGCCAATGTACTTGGTCACCGCCTGCATGGTGATGTCCACACCATGCGCCAGGGCATCGAAGAGCACACCCGCCGCCCACGTATTGTCTATTACGACCAGTGCTCCGTGTGCATGCGCGACTTCGGCAATGGCGGGCACGTCCTGCACCTCCATGGTGATGGAGCCGGGGCTCTCGCACCACACCATGCGTGTGTTGGGCCGGAAGAGCGTCTCAATTTCGCGCCCTATGGTTGGCGGGTACTCGGTGGTCTCAATCCCAAACCGACGCAGCACGAGCCAGGTGAACCTGCGGTTGGGGCCGTACACGTTTTCGGGTACAAGAATGTGGTCGCCGGCCTTCAGGAATGCGAAGTGGATGGTCGAGATGGCGCACTGGCCGCCGGGCGTAATCAGCGTGCGAAAGCCGCCCTCCAACTCGCAAATGCGTGCTGCCAACTCCAGCGTCGTCGGCGTGCCGTAGAGGCCGTAGGTGTAGCCAACTTCGTACTGGTTCCAATCGTCGGTGACGTCCCTCGCGTCGAAAAACAGCGTGGTGGACCCGCGATATACCGGTGTCACCAGCGAGCGATACCCTTCAGGCACCTGCGCGTCCGTGTGGATGAGCCTGGTCGTCCAGTCCTTCTTCGTCGTCATTCGGGCATTATAGGAGGCAAGGGTCCCGGTCTGTTCTGTCAGGTATGTGCCCGGTCTGTACCCCGTGGGGTACCCTCCCCCTCCCCTTTAAATATTTGTTTTCATGAAGATAGAGGTTATTTCCGGTGCAAGCGATCAAAAGGGCAGAAGTTATGCGCAAAATATTAAAACTTAGAGAGTTACGCGGGCTTGCCAAGGATCGGGATCCGCCGGAAGGGCGGCGGAAACCGGTAGGGGTAACCACGGAAGATGACACAAGATTCACAAAATTCACTTACAGCGCCCCATCCCGTTAAGGACAAGATTCCATCAGGCTAAAGCCTGGGTGCTTCCACCTAGAGCAAACCAAACCGGAAGAGTAGCGGCGTGCGATCGTGCATATCTGGAAAAGAAACCGACGAACCTTGCAGCGGTCGTTGGCATCCAAACCACGGTCGCAACTGCCACATCGTGCGCAACGAGGGGCACATGGAAGATCCAAAACCCACCGTCGGAACAGGGTCACATGTCGATTCAACTCCCGGATCATCGCGCGCAGTGGTGAGGCAGACTGTGGACGAGAAATTACAGAAGTTGCTCGATAAAGCCCTGTACGGCGGAGGCCACCCGGCGGCACAAAAGATCAGGAATTTCTTGAATGGCACGTGGCTTGGCGAACCTCTTCATGTCGTGCTCACCGATGTGCCAATAGGGGCCTGGACCGTTGCAATGGCATTTGATGCTTTAGATCTCGTCATCAACCGCCGCGGGTTCAAGCGTGCGTGCGAAGCGTCAATCGGAATTGGATTGCTCGCGGCGGGCGGTGCTGCCGTAACCGGGATGACCGATTGGTCCGACGTTAATCCGCCGGCCCGCCGCCCTGGGTTGATTCACGGTCTCCTCAACTTGAGTGGCGCCGCGCTATTTGCAACGTCGTTGCTCTTGCGAAAAAAGAAATCCCGTCAAACAGGCCGCATGGTGAGCGTTCTGGGCTATGCGGTTATGAGCTACGCAGCCCACCTCGGCGGCAAATTAGTGTATGAGCACAGAGTAGGCGTAGACCGAACGGATGGCCAGGTATTCCCAGAACAGTTCGCCGCCGTGCTGCCTGAAGCAAGTTTGATGGAGGGCAAACTGACCCGAGCAATGTACCAAGGCGCGCCGATTTTGCTTGTCCGTCGCGGAGACCGTCTCTTTGGCATGGCTGAGACGTGCTCCCACTTCAGCGGGCCGCTCTCAGAAGGCAAACTCGAAGGGGATACCGTTGTGTGCCCATATCACTTCTCGCGGTTTGCATTGGAGGACGGCAGGGTACTCGATGGTCCAGCTGTTCACCCGCAACCCTGCCTGGAAGCCCGCACACGGAATGGACAGATCGAAGTGCGGCGTATACCCGTTCGTAAAAGGGTCAGAAACGATCTTCGAGAATCGGTTTCCTTGCTGGCAACCGGGCCGCCCACAGCTTAAACAAATGACGCCCTGCGCGATCGAGAAGACTCTGCGCAAGCGGCGCTTGAATGGGCACATCGGAACACCATGATTCCCACCCTTTCCCAACGGAAGGGAAAGGATGGGGCACGCGGTTCCCGGCTTTTCTCTTGCTCGTTCAGCAGCGAGTCAGTCGCTAAGCACGTCGAATTTGACACTGCTGCACCTGGGGGATAGGGTTCCAGGAATGCCCACGCCCACCCTGCAGGAGCAATTCGGCCAGATCGACATTTATCTCTTCGACCAGCTTCTCAAAGGCCGCATCTTGCGTGGAATGCGAATACTGGACGCCGGATGCGGCTCCGGTCGAAACCTCGTCTATTTCCTGCGGGAAGGGTACGAAGTGTACGGCGCGGATGCGGACCCACAGGCCGTAGAAAGCGTACGTGTGCTCGCGCGGGAGTTCGCGCCCACTCTTCCGATATCGAATTTTCGGGTCGAAGATGTCGAACATATGTCATTCGACGATGCCTGCGCGGATGTAGTGGTCAGCAACACCGTCTTGCATTTCGCCCGCGACGACGCGCATTTTGAACGGATGCTTCGGGGATCGTGGCGCGTTCTAAAGCCCGGCGGGCTGTTTTTCTGCCGCCTTGCGTCTACGATCGGGATGGAGAGCCAGTTCAAGCGTGTCGAGGGACGTCGCTTCCAATCGCCAGATGGCGCCGAGCGGTACCTGGTGGACGCAGCGCTGCTGGCCTCAACCGCCGAACGGATAGGCGGCGAATTGGCCGAACCGTTGAAGACCACCGTTGTCCGAGACCAACGCGCGATGACTACGTGGGTGCTGCAGAAAAACTTGCCGTGAGGGAACCAGGCGTGTCGCTTCCGTTACATTTGCCCTGTCTTGGCTTCATCCTGTTCGATCAACTTCTATTGGTCTGCCCAGGCGAATCCTGTGATGCGCCAGACTGTTGATCCCTTGTGCAGGGTCATCGTGATGACGCCCGTCTCTGTTACCAGTTTGCCACTTCTGGTGAATGCCAGAGTGACTGGCGCAACCAGGTAGGCATAGTCTGAATCGAACTCGAGGTGGCTGGCCTTTCCCACGACGATATTGGCATTGGTGATGTTGGCTTTCGCGGCCTCGCGTATGGATCGTGCTGAGAATGCGTGTGCTGACTCACAGTTCGTTCCTCTTCCTGGCGGTCGTTACTCAATGACCGCCAGCGTATCGCCGGGGTTCACGGTCGAGCCTTCCGCAGGTCAGGATCTTCTGCACGCGGCCGTCCTTGGGCGACTTCATCTCGTTCTGCATCTTCATGGCTTCCATCACGATGATGCCCTGGCCGGCCTTGACCTCATCGCCTTCCGCGACCATGATGCGCACGATCTTGCCCGGCATGGGAGCGGTGACCTTCTGCGGACCGGCTTCGGCGCCGCCGGCGGCGCGGCGGGTGCGCAGCGAGCGCGGGTCCTGCACATCGACGGCGTAGCGCGCGCTGCCGATGACCATGTGCAGCTCGCCTTGCAGCGAGCGCTCGCGCTTGATCTCGTAGGCATTGCCGCCGACCAGCACCGACATCACGTCGCGTGCGGTGAGCGCGGCATCGACCTCGATGTCGCTGGCCGTCCACCTTGCAGTGCCAGGTCTTCTCGCCGCGCGTCAGCTCCAGGTGATGCGTCTTGCCGTCTACCACAACGTCGTAGGTCATAAGAGGCAACTAGCAACTAGCAGTCAGCAATTAGCTAACGGCTCTCAGCCAACTGAGCCATACGCTTCAGCGCTTCGCGCATATCGCGTCTCAGGCCTCGCGCGGCGCGCCGCCAATTCGAGGCTGCGGAGCTCGCGGGCTTGCCGTTCGTGATCGCGGCTGTCCGTTCGCTCCCGGCAAGGTCGCCTTCGGATCCATGGTGGCGAAGATTCCCGCCGCCAATCGCCGCGATCATCGGACGCCGCGCGTCGGTCTCACTGCCGGGCTTGGCCAGCAGGCGATCGAGAAAGCCGGTGTCGATGTTGCCGGCGCGGAAATCCGGGTCCTTCAAGATGCGGCGAAAGAGCGAGATGTTGGTCTTGATGCCGCCGACAAAATACTCATACAGCGCGCGCAGCAGGCGGTTGATGGCCTGGTCGCGCGTCTCGCCGTAGCCCACCAGCTTGGCCAGCAGCGGATCGTATTCGATGGGCACCGTCCAGCCTTCATACATGCCGCTGTCGCGCCGGATGCCCGGCCCCGACGGCGAGATCAGCCGCGTGATCTGCCCCGGCGACGGGAAGAAATTGTTGTCGGGATCTTCGGCGTAGATGCGGCACTCGATGGCGTGCCCGCGCAGCTTGATGTCTTCCTGCCGTGAACGGCAGTTTCTCGCCCGCTGCGACGCGAAACTGCAGATGCACCAGGTCGAGCCCGGTCACGAACTCGGTCACCGGATGCTCCACCTGCAGGCGCGTGTTCATCTCGAGGAAGTAGAAGTTGCGCTCCTGATCGACCAGGAACTCGACCGTGCCGGCGTTCTGATAGTTGGCGGCCTTGGCCACGCGCACGGCGATCTCGCCCATGCGGCGCCGCATGTCTTCATCGACGATCGGCGAGGGCGACTCCTCCAGCACCTTCTGATGGCGGCGCTGCACCGAGCACTCGCGCTCGCCGAGATAGACGACGTTGCCGTGCTCGTCGCCGAAGATCTGCATCTCGACGTGGCGCGGATTGACGATGGACTTCTCGATGTACACCTCGTTGTCGCCGAACGACGCGCTGCGCCTCGCTGCGGGCGTTCTCGTAGGCGGAGCGCAGATCTTCGGGCGATGTGCACCAGGCGCATGCCCTTGCCGCCGCCGCCGGCCGCCGCCTTCAGCATCACGGGATAGCCGATCTGCTCGGCCATGCGTCTCGGTGGCCTCGTACTCCATGCCTCTTCTCGGAGCCGGGAACGAACGGCACGCCGGCCTTCTTCATGTTCTGGCGAGCGCGGGTCTTGGAGCCCATCATCTCCATCGATTCGGGCGTGGGCCCGATGAACTTGACGCCGGCGTCGCGGCAGGCCCGGGCGAAGCGCGCGTTCTCCGACAGGAAGCCGTAGCCGGGATGGATCGCCTCGGCGCCGCTGCGCCGGGCGACGTCGAGGATCTTGTCGATGTTGAGATACGACTCGCTCGCGGTGGCCGGACCGATGTGGTAGGCGTAGTCGGCCTTGCGCACGTGCAGGGCCTTGCGGTCGACGTCGGAGAAGACGGCGACCGACTCGATGCCCATCTCGCGGCAGGCGCGAATGATGCGCACCGCGATTTCGCCGCGATTGGCGATAAGAATTCGCTTGAACATGAAAGCGCCTTGAGCGCGATACGCGCCGTAGCGCAGGCACTTCCAGCTACGCGAGGCGACCATCGCGCCAAAACAAGAATTGTACTGTATGGTCCGAGAGCAGCCAGTGACGCCGTCACAACCTGCGGTGATTGACGCAGGACGTGTCCGACGGGACGGCTGTATCGCGCTACCAACAGCAAAACGCCCCTCCCGTGCGGAGGAGGCGCATTCGATCTGTCGAGCCGGCTGCTCAAGCTCGGCAACGCTACTTGGCCGGCGTCTCGGTGGTGACGATGCCCGTAGGTCCGGCCTTCTCAGCCTTGGCCTTCTTGGTGGCCATGGTCTTGTCGACCCAGTCGTCGGCCGTCTTCAGGTCGGCCTTGCGCGCGTCAGGATTGTCGCACTCGCAGGTCGGCGCGTTCGCGGTACATCAGGTTCAGGTAGGCCATGGCGTCGTCGTAGTCAGGACGAAGCTCCAGGGCCTTCTGCAGCTTCTCGATGCCGTCCTCCACCACGGCCTGGTTCTTGTCCTTGATGGCCTTGAGCAGCTCGGTGCAGGTCTTCTTGTCCTTGAGGTCGTCGGTCGGCTTCAGGCCCAGCTTGGCGCGCGCTTCCAGGCGCGGCTGGTAGGCCTGCGTCCAGTCGATGACGGCGATCGAGTAGTACGTCTCGGGATCGTTCGGATCCAGCTCGGCGACCTTCTGGTAGTACTCGCTTCGCCTGGTCCATCTTCTTCATGTTGAAGTACAGCGAGGCGATGCCCTTCAGGCTATGAATCTGCTGCTCTTTGGGAGGATTGCTGGCCAGAACCTTCTTGAACTCGTCGATGGCCTGCTCGGCATAGCGATTGTTGTCGGGCGAATCGGCGCCGGGAATGTATTGCTGGGCGTAGGCGGTTGCCAGATAAAGACGGGCATTGATCAGGCTGGGATCCAGCTGCACCGCGTTCTTGAAATGTTCGATGGCTTCTTCGTAGCGTGCGTTCTTGTAGGACTGAACGCCCTTGTTGAGCTGGTCGCGTGCTCTCAGCTTGTCGCAGCCCACGGCTGAGAGCAACGCGAGCAGCACAGCAAGGACCGTCAGTACCCGTCCGCTCTTGTTCATGTCTGGTATCACTCTCCGTTACGCGTTTTCGGGTTCCATGGCACGGCGGGACACCGCTTTGCGATGCCCCGCCTTCCCGAAGGAGGAGTGCTTCCCGAATCACGTTCCTGTGGTGCACGACTCACTACTGGCCGGCTTCGATCTTGGCCGTGATCAATCCGACCTTGTCGACACCGGCCGAGTGCGCGATGTCGATGACCTGCGCCACATCGTTGAACGTCAGGTCGGGATCAGCCTTGACGAACATCACCTTCTCGGCGCGGGTCTTGAAGATGTCGTTCAGACGGCCTTCAAGATTTTCCCACGTCACGTCGTCCTGGTTGATCTTCAGCGCTGGCTTGTCGCCGCTGCCCTTCAGCAGCTGCACGACCATGGTGCGGTCGTTCGGCTCCGGCTGTTTTTGCTTGTCCTTGGGCGGCTGGGGAACCAGCGCATCCAGACCCTTCGGCGTCAGCGGCGTGATCACCATGAAGATGATGAGCAGCACCAGCAACACGTCAATCAGCGGGGTTACGTTGATATCAGCTGAGGGCCCGCCTTTGTTACCCCCCATTTGCCATTCCCATAAGTAACTCCCGTTACGTGCGTGCGCCGCGGCAGGTGGTGTTGTCGGCTGCCGCGTCCCGTCTTCTTCTGTTCGGTCAGCAAACCCACATCATCGACTCCCGCCGAGCGGACGTTGTCCACCACGTCCACCACGTTGCCGTACTGGGCGCGAGCGTCGGACTTGATGAAGACCCGCTTGTCCACTTTGTTGGCCAGACGGTCCTTCACCTTCTGCGTCAGCTGGTCGGCGCTCACCCGGTCGGTGCCGAAGTAGATCTTGCCGTCGCGCATGACCGAGATGAGCAGAGCATCTTCCTTGTCGGCATCCGGCATGGGCGTCGGGCTGTTGACCTTGGCCATGTCCACGCTGACGCCCTTCTGCAGCATGGGCGTGATGACCATGAAGATGATCAGCAGCACCAGCATCACGTCCACCATGGGCGTGACGTTGATGTTGGAGTTTACTTTCGAGCCTTCGTTGCGTTTCGCTAACGCCATATGTTCAACCTCCCCGTTCAACCGGAACTCGGCAGTGATACGGCTGCGCCGGACTCCGGTTACCGGCGGACCGCGCCGCGACGCTTCAGGAAGTAGTCGATCAGCTCGCTGGAGCTGTTGTCCATTTCCACGTCGAAGGCTTCCACCTTGTTGGAGAAGTAGTTGAACATCATGACGGCCGGAATGGCCACGAACAGTCCGATAGCGGTGGTCACCAGCGCTTCCGAAATACCGCCGGCGACGGCGCCCAGACCGGTCGCCTTCTGGGTCGAAATTTCCTTGAACGCGTTCAGAATGCCGACCACCGTGCCGAGCAGTCCGACGAAGGGAGCTGTGGAACCGATGGTCGCCAGGCCGCCCAGGCCGCGCTTCAATTCGGCGTGAACGATGGCTTCGGCACGCTCCAGGGCGCGCTTGGAGGCTTCGATCTGCTCGCCCGGAATGTCGCTGGATTCGCCGTGTGCGCTGGAATTCCTGCAGGCCGGCGGTGACGACCTTCGCCAGGTGGCTCTTCTTGTTGCGCTCGGCGACCTTGATGGCTTCGTCGATCTTGCCTTCGCGCAGCGCGCCGGCAACGGCGGGAGCGAATGCGCGCGACTGTTTGCGGGCGGCGCTGAACGCCATGGCGCGATCGATCATCACGCCGATCGACCAGCCCGACATGATGAACAGAATGATGACCACGATCTTGGCCAGGATACCCATCTGTTTCCAGAGGGAAACCGGGTCCCAACCCACGCGCGCCTTCCTGGAACATCCAGACGGCGACGTTAGGTACGTGGCTGAGAGCGTAAGTTGCAACGATTTGCTAAAAGCATGAGTCGAATTCTCCTCCTCGGGAACTTTCGTTACAGCAGAACGCGTTCGTATTGCTCGGTACTTCAGAACTAATTGCCGAACGTCATCCGGCGGTGCAGTTTCCTGCTGATCGGCGACGGACTGCGCAGCCACGTGGCCTGACGGTATCAGATCCTCGTTTACCCGCCTGCCAGCGTGAAGTTCACGTTGATCGTGGTTTCCACTTCGACCGGTTCGCCGTTCAGGAAGTACGGCTTGTACTTCCACTGCTTCACGGCATCCATTGCCGCCGGTGCCAGCATGGGATGTCCGCTGACCACGTGCAGGTTCTGGATGGAGCCATCCTTGCCGATGACCGCCTGCAGCACCACCGTGCCCTGAATGCGGGCCTGGCGCGCCAGCGGCGGATAGACCGGCTTCACCTGGTGGATCAGCAGACCTTGGGAAACGCCCTGCGACACGCGCACGCGCTGCGGGGTCGCGGCCTTGGGCACAGCGGTTGGCGTATTGCCGATAATGCCGCCCAGAACGCCGCCCATCGCGCCACCGGGTACGCCACCCGGTACGCCGCCCACAACTCCAGCAACTCCGGTCGACTGGCGGTGGTTCGTCTTCTTTAATCATCGCGACTTTTTTCGGAATGGCGGTCGGAGTGCGCAAGCTGCCCGTTGTCCAAGTCGCTGGTTTTCGGTTTACGATCTTGATTTCGGGAGCAGCTGCCGGCGGTGGTGGCGGCGGAGGCGGAGGCGGTGGCGCAACCAGGAAGGTCATCAACTGCTGCTTGGGCAGCGCCTCAGTGAAAATCAGTGGTAACAAGTACAAGCAACGCCGATGAGAAGAATCTGGAGGATGAACGAAACGGCGGTGGTTGCGCCCTGTTTCGTCTTGATCTTGCCTCCCGATTCCATGAGGCTGTCTTCAAACATAGCCTTATCTCCGTCGAACGCTCTGATTACTTAGACACCGGCCGTACTGCCTTTTGCTCCCAGAAAATCCCGGTATCTACCATCGCGATTCGGTCGATGCCGGACCCGCGTCTACAACGCGCTCGCGACCGCTCGCCCGTCCGAAGGACTTGAATATACACCTCAGAAGCCGGTTTGTGTTCGCCTAGAAAATCGATTATGCCTTGGCTTTCACTTTTTCCCGTGCAGCACTTGCCGCCGGCAGGGTGGCCCGGCCTGTCTTCTGTGCGCCCGCCACTCCTGATAGGCCACCAGCATTGGGGCCGCTACTGCGATCGACGAATACGTTCCGATCAGGATTCCGATGACCAGGGCCAGCGAGAATCCCGCGCAGCACTTCGCCCCCGAACACATACAACGAGAGCACGGTCAGAAACGTCAAGCCCGAAGTGAGAATCGTTCGGCTCAGGGTCTGGTTGATGCTCTTGTTGACGACATCGGCCAGCTTCTCGCGGCGCAGCAGCTTGATGTTCTCGCGGATGCGGTCGTACACGACGATGGTGTCGTTCATCGAGTAGCCGATGAGCGTCAGGATGGCCGCGATCACCGTCAGAGTGATGTCCTTGTTCAGCAGCGAGAAGAAGCCCGACGGTGATGATGGTGTCGTGGAAGCACGCCACAACCGCGCCGATGCCGTAGATCAGCTCGAAGCGGAACCACAGGTACACCAGCATTCCGCCCAGCGAATACAGCGTCGCCCACAGGGCCTGCTTGCGTAGCTGGCTGCCCACCTGCGGACCGACGATTTCGACGTTGCGCACCGCGAAGTTCGAGGTGTAGAAGTCCTGCTGCATCGCTGCGAGCACTTCCGCCGGAACGACGCCCTTCAGCTCATCGACCGACTTCAGCACGCCACCGCGCTGCTTGTTGCGGAAGTCGTCGATCTGCTGCGCAATCGTGCAGGTACTTCTGGCGGGGCATCGATACCGCCGAGATGCAGTGGATCTTTCGACAGCAGGTACTGCTGCAAGCTGGATGGACCGGTATTGTTCAGGTCCAGCTTGCCCGCCTGCGTCTGCTCGCTCGACTCCAGAGCCTTGAATGATGGTGTTCTTGCCCTGGTCGAGCGCTGCCTCGCTGGTCTCGCGCTGCTCCAGCGCGATCAGCACCTCGTTGTTGCCGGCTTCGCCGTAGCTCTGGATCTTCGGATCCTTCAGCCCGGCGCGATCCATGGCTGTGCGGATCTGATCGAGGTTCGGCGTCTGCGGCAAACTTCACATAGACCAGCGTGCCGCCCTTGAAGTCCACGCCGAACGGAATGCCGTGCCAGAAGAACATGGAGAGCAATCCGGCGACGCTGAAGATCAGCGAGAAGGCAAGGAAGTACCATTTCTTGCCCAGGAAATCGATGTTGGTATTACGAAATAACTCCACCGCTAGCCCCTTAAATGCTCAAAGCCTCGCCACGCTGGTGGCGATTGAGGATGGCGTCGAAAATCACGCGCGAAACAAAGACCGAAGTGAACAGGTTCGCCAACAGACCGAAGCTCAGAGTCACGGCGAAACCGCGTCACCGGGCCGGTTCCGAACAGGAACAGAATGATGGCCGACACGATCGTCGTGACGTGGGTATCGATGATCGTCACCCAGGCGTGCTTGAAGCCCTGCTCCACCGCCTGCGGCGGCGTCTTGCCGTGCCGCAACTCTTCGCGAATACGCTCGAAGATCAGCACGTTCGAATCCACGCCCATACCGATCGTAAGGATCACTCCGGCGATGCCCGGCAAAGTCAGCGTCGCGCCGGTGAACCCGAGGAATCCCAGCAGGATGACCAGGTTCAGGATCAGTCCCAGGTCAGCGTTGATGCCCGCCAGCCGATAATAGAAGAGCATGAAGACCATGCACGGCGATCATGCCGAACAATGGCCGCCCGCACACCGGCACGAATCGAATCCGCACCCAGCGACGGACCGACCGTGCGCTCTTCCAGGTACTTGATGCCCGCCGGCAGTGCGCCCGAACGCAGCGTCAGCGACAAGTCCTGCGTCTGCTGCTCGGTGAAGGCGCCGGTGATGCGGCCCTCATCATGAATCTGCTTCCTGGATGGTGGCGACTTCCATCACCTTGTTGTCCAGCACCACGGCCAGCTGCTCGCCGACATGCGCGCCGGTGAACGCGGCAAATCGGCGTCCGCCTTCGCCCGTCAGCGTGAACTTCACGTCCGGACGCTGATTCTCATCGCGGCCCGGCATCGGCCGTGCGCAGATCGCTGCCGCTCACTGCCGAGGCGCGGCTGATCACCCAGTACGGCATCGCTGTTCGGCTGTCCCTGGGCGCCGATATTGCGGCCCTTCATCAGGACTGCGTTGGGCGGAAGCACGCCGCCGTTGGCCTGCATCGCTTCCTGCTCGCTGGCGTAAGGACCGCCCAGCGCCTGCCGGATTTCCAGCATCGCCGTGGACTGCATGATCTCCTTCACGCGCGCCGGATCGTCAACGCCGGGCAGCTGCACCAGAATCTGGTAGTCGCCGAGTCCATGCTCCTGGATCACCGGCTCGTTGACACCAAGCTGGTCAATACGATTGCGGATGGTCTCGATCGCCTGCTGCTGCGCCTTGGTCTTGGTGTCCTTCACGATGCTCGGCTTCATGGTCAGCGTGAACGAGTTGTCCGGCTCCCGAAGTCAGGTCGTAATCCGGTAGGCGGTCAGCCACCAGGCTGCGGAAGTCGCTGATCGACTCCGGAGACACGCCGTTCACGCTGATGACGTCGGGATTCTGCTGCGGATCCGGCTTGACGATCTCGGCGTAGAGATGTTCTTCGCCTTGAGATCGTCCTTCAGTCGCTCGACGGCGCGGTCGCTGTCGGCATTGATGGCGTCGTTCACCTGCACCTGCAGAATCAGGTGCGTGCCGCCCTTGAGGTCGAGCCCGAGGTGAATGCGCTCCTGCATAGAGGCCAGCAGGCCAGCGGGCGTGACAGCTCTTGGGAATGCCGAAGATGCCGAACAGAAAGAAGATCAGCACCGCGATAATAAGAATGACTTTTGCTGTGAGGTTCTTGGTCATGAGTTAACTGCAACCCTGCTAAGACTTAAGTTGCTTGTCGTCGGTCGTCGTCAGCGTCACGACCGACGAGCGTGCTACTTCAAGCTTGATGTTGTCGGGAGCGACGCGCAGCACTAGGGTGTCGTCCTTTGCCGACAGGATGGTTCCCGTCAGGCCGCCGCTGGTAATTACCTTGTCGCCCGGCTTGATCTGCGTCAGCATCTCCGCCCACTTCTTCTGTTTGCGTTGCTGCGGCATGATCAGCAAAAAGTAAAAGATGGCGAAGATCGCAACCATCATCACGATCGGCGCGATGCCACCGCCGAACGCCTGGAAATATGTGCCTGCCAATGTCAGCATGTGTCGTTAACTTCCGATGGAAGAGCGGACCTTTAGGCCAGCGTCCAAAAAACACCATAAATTCTTGGGGCTTTAGCCCCGGAAAAAACCTGAATTCCACAGCCACCGAGCGACGCACTCCCTCTACGCTGCATCCAAACTCCAAGCAGGAATTACCGCAGGACGTCCGGGAATTTCAGGATCTTCAGCAGCGTACCGCAGGGTGTTGCTAGGGGACACTCAGATGCGGTGGTTTCACACCAGACAGAAAAGTCGAAAACTCCCCAAGTAGTATAGCTTGCCGGACGCGGCGCATGGTGTCAAGGTAGTATGCCAGATTGTGGACGGTGTTTAAGGTCTGTGCCAGCAACTCGTTAGAGGCGTACAGATGCCGCAAATACGCTCGCGAATAGCGTCCGCACACCTTGCACCCGCACTTGGGATCGATCGGCCCCTCATCCCGCGCAAACCGCGCGTTCTTGATCGTCAGCTTGCCTTCCGACGTGAACAGCAATCCGTGACGCGCCGCCCGCGTCGGCAGAACGCAATCCATCATGTCCACGCCCTGCGCGACGTAGTGCACGATCTCCTCCGGAGTCCCCACGCCCATCAGATAGCGCGGCTTGTTCTCGGGCAGGTACGGTATCGCGGCATCCACCATTTCATACGTCATTGGACGCGGCTCACCCACGCTCAGTCCGCCAATCGCGTAGCCGGGAAGGTCGATCTCCACCGTCCGCTCCGCCGACTCGCGCCGCAAGTCGGGATACATCCCTCCCTGGACGATGCCGAATAAGGCCTGGGTTTGCCGAGACGCGACGCCGGTGAGTTCAGTAGAGTTGGCCTTTAGGCCATGGTCAACGTTATCGTTTTTGAAAGGGCACGGCTTCAGCCGTGCCGTAACGCGGTAAACGAGAATGCGGGGCTTCAGCCCCCGAGGTAACTCCCCCAAACCACGCCACCTCTTCTTTATGTGCCTCAAAGTAATCCCGCGAACGCTTGAGCCACCGAAGCGTCATCTCCATCGAATCTCGCGCTCTCGAACGCTCCGCCGGATGCTCGGTGCACTCGTCGAACGCCATAATAATGTCCGCTCCCAGCCCGATCTGCGCTGCAATCGAGCTCTCCGGAGTGAACATGTGCGACGACCCATCGAGATGCGACCGAAACGCCACGCCCTCTTCCGTCACCTTGCGCAACTCGCTGAGGCTGAACACCTGGAACCCGCCCGAGTCCGTCAGGATCGGCTTGTCCCACGCCATGAAGCGCTGCACTCCGCCCAGCGAGCGCACCATCTCGACGCCCGGACGCAGGTACAAGTGATAGGTGTTGTTCAGCAGAATCTCGACGCCCAGCTCTTCCAGCACGTCCTGCGCGACGGCTTTGACCGTCCCCAGCGTGCCGACCGGCATAAACACCGGCGTCTGCACCACGCCATGCGGCGTGAAGAACCGCCCCGCCCGCGCCTTGCCGTCGGTGGCCTCGATCTCAAAGCGAAAAGACATGAACAACGATTGTAGCGGGAGCGAGGAATCACTACAGATACACGGAGGAACACACGAACAACCGTCGGAAGCGAAAAGAAGGCTAGAGAGGGTTCTCAATCGGTTGTTTTTGCGGATAATGCGCAAGAATGGCTGCTTTCGCTTCCCGTTTTGTCCCATCCAACGCTGTGCAGGGAAATAGGAGGATGTGAAAAATGACGAAGTTCGTCTTGACCGCCGTCGTTACCGCGCTCTTGACCTTGTCGGCAACAGGGCAGAACGCCGCAGCTCCCAAGCCGACGTCTGGGCCCATCCGAGGCGCTGCTCGCGTCGTGGAATGAAATCGGCCGCAAGCTCATCGCGATGGCAGAGGACTTCCCCGAGGCCAAATACGGTTTCAAGCCGACCCCGGCGCAGCGCAGCTTTGCCGAGCAGTTGCTGCACACCGCGGGCTCCAATGACTTGTTCACCGATGTCGCTAATGGGAAGAAGCCTACAGACGACGAGTCCCTTGAGCACTTTAAGACGAAATCCGCAATCGTGGCCTACGTCAAGAAATCTTTCGCCGATGGCGCGGCCGTGATCAAGGAAAAGGGAGATAAGGGAATGACTGAGATGGTAGTGGAGGCCGAAGAAGGCCGTACGATTCCCATGCAGGATCTCGCCTACGGTGTGATCGAGCATTGCGGGGAACACTACGGTCAACTGGTTGTGTACTACCGCGTGGCAGGGTTGGTACCACCAGAATCGCGGCCAAAAAAGTAGGGTGCCGGGACGACGCCTCGCTTGGCTGTCTCGTCGGTCAAGATCGCCTTGTCCCACGCCATGAAGCGCTGTACCCCGCCCAGCGAGCGCACCATCTCGACGCCCGAACGCAAGTGATGGGTGTTGTTGAGCAGAATCTGGACGCCCAGTTCTTCCAGCACAATCTTGCGATAGGCGCTGACGGTCGCCAGCGTTCGGCCGGCACAAACACCGGCGTATCGATTACGCCATGTGGCGTAAACATGCGCCCGCCCGCGCCTTGCCGTCGGTGGAAGATTCCCTTCAGCTTCTGCCTGGGCGTGGGAATGGCTGGCGCGGTCGCGAATCGGGTGTTCAACGAAGGCCAACCCTTAATGCGGCTTCGTTTCCTGGCGCTCGTGCTCGTCGGCGGGGTACTTCTATTCTGCCTCGGGCCTTAGCTGCTCTTCACCCGACCCTGTTGCAGATGAGGCGCCAGGGCATGTTGACTTACTTACGGCGCCCTCGCGCATCAGGCAGACACACTCAATGAGGAAGTGCTGTCCGTGCCCGATTTTTCCACCGTCGGAGCTGCCTTGATTCCGCCGCTCCCAGTGGTGATCGCAGCCATCCCATTCAGCACGCTGATTCGGGCGGCGATGGGCTTTTGTTCTGAGTGCGGTTCATCATGCCGCGTAAGCGTCCCGAGTTCCGACAGGCAGGTCGGCTCGCCCCTACACAAAGAAGATGCGAAAATAGAACACCAACCCTCGGAAGGAGACTACTGATGTTATTTCGTTCCAAGCGGTCCAGCGTTCTGCTGGCCGGGTTATTCGCTCTAGTGGCAACCGTTGCCTGGCAGGCCGCAGTTGCTGAAGACGTAGTGCACGCCGTCAGCGGGATTGTGAAGAGTGTCGATAAGGGCAGCAAGACCATGGTGGTGAAGGCCGCCGACGGCACGGAGCACACCATCAAGTGGACGGACCAGACAACCGTGAAGGGCGTCGACGCGTCCGGCAAGGCTGTCGCCGCCGGTAGCGTGGACACCTATGACGGAATGAAAGAGGGCGCCAAGGTCTCGGTCAAGTACACCGAGAAGGGCAGCGAAAAGACAGCCGTCGCGATCAAGGACGCCAGCAAGGCTACGGCTAAAGCTGTAGCGCAGTGACGAATTAGAAAGCGCTCGATCAGCCTGTGGCGCCAGCCGCACACAGAATCGCTGTTGAACTAGACTCAAGAGGCGAGGAAGGCAGTAGTTCCTTCCTCGTCATTTCTGATTGTTCTCTCCCGCTGGCAGCCAACGGCGAGCCATCAAACTTGAAAAATGTGGCGCTTTATTCTCCAATCGCTTTGCTTTGTCGCGTTTTCGGCCATGCCGGCATTCGCGCTGCAGGGCCCGCCAGTAAAGAGCACGCTCGCGCCACAGTCTCCGATGCCGGATTTTCCCTGAATTTTGAACGGCACACCGGCGACCTCGACGAAATGATAAAGCGCGGCAGCATTCGTGAGCTCGTCGTTTACAGCCGCTCCGGCTTTTTCTATCTGAACGGAAAACCTGAAGGGATTTACTACCAGGCGCTGCAATACTTCGAGCAGTTCGTCAATGAGAAGCTGCAGACCCAGCAACACGTGCAGGTGACGTTCGTACCGGTCCGGCCGGACAAACTGGAAGCTGCTCTCGATGAGGGTGTGGCTGACCTCATCGCCTACTGCGTGCTAGTGACCCCCGAGCGCGAACAACAGGTTGCCTTCTCGCTCCCAATCCAAACCGGCGTGAAACAGATCATCGTGACGCCGAAGGACTTCGGCCCCCTTTTCGTCATTCAACGAACTCGCCGGAAAGAAGGTCTTCGTCAACCCCCTCACCACCTATTACGAGAATCTTCAGAAGATAAACCAGTCATTGCAGAAGCAGGGCAAGCCCGAAATCCTGGTTGAGAGAGCCGACAAGAGCCTGATCGATGAAGACCTGCTGGAGATGGTCAACGCAGGCATACTCCCGGCAACCGTTACTCTCACCGAGCGCGCGAATCTCTGGGCCAGCGTGTTTCCCGAAATCACTCCGCAGCCCAAACTCGTGGTCGCCACCGAAGGCATCCGGCATTCGCGATGCGCAAGAACAATCCGCAGCTCAAGCAACTGGTGGACGAGTTCGTCAAGACCCACGCCATGGGAACGTCCTTTGGCAACACACTATGGCGGCGCTATTTGCAAAGCGATCAGTGGGTCAAGAATCCCACCAGCGCGGCCGAGCTCAAGAAGTTCGAGGAGACTGTCTTCAAGAAATACGCTGGCCAGTACGGCTTCGACTACCTTATGGTGGTGGCCCAGGGCTACCAGGAGTCCACATGTTGAACCAGTCGGAGAGAAGTCCCGGTGGAGCGGTCGGAATCATGCAGGTTAAGCTGACTACAGCGGCGGCGGCGCCGATCAGCATCCCTGACATCTATTCGGCGGAAAACAACATTCACGCCGGCGTGAAGCTGCTGAATTCGATCGTGACCGACTATTTCAGCGACCCGAAAATCGATCCCACCAACCGCCTGCTTCTCACCTTCGCGGCCTATAACTGCGGTCCGAATCGCATCGCGGAACTGCGCAAGAAAGCACCGTCACAAGGACTGGACCGCAACAAATGGTTCGGTAATGTCGAGTTGCTGGTCGCCCAGAATGTGGCCCGCTCGCCGTCCAGTACGCAGCAACATTTATAAATATTACGTCGCATATAAGCTGGTGGTGAAGCAGGGGCAATCACTGCAGTAAATTCAAAGGAAAGGCCATCGTGAACTTTCCAGTTCTTCTCTTCTTTCCCACTCTCCTCATACTGTGGCTGGCAGCGCGCTATGGGGCAGCCCTGCGCAAGCGGCGGCCCCTGGGAGACAGTGAGCGAGACGATTTCGGCGTTGTTCAAACGGCCACTCTGACGCTGCTCGCCTTGATCATCGGATTCACCTTCTCCATGGCAACCACCCGCTACGACCTGCGCAAAAACTACGAGGAGGCCGAAGCCAATGCTATCGGCACCGAGTATGTACGCGCCGGCCTGTAGTCCCCAGCCGACGGAGCGCGGACCCAGGACCAGCTTAAGCGGTACACCGACTTGCGGATCCTGTTCTACCGCACACGCAGTGATCGCGATCTGCAACAGATCAATGCCGATACGGTGCGATTACAGGACGAGATGTGGGCCTCCGTACAAGCCTCCGCACTGACACAACCTACGCCCATCATGTCCCTCGTTGTTTCCGGCATGAACGATGTCTTGAACTCGCAGGGATATACCCAGGCGGCGTGGTGGAACCGAATCCCGGTAGCGGCATGGGTTTTCCTGATGTTGACGGCTATCGGCTGTAACATTTTAGTGGGCTGCGGTTCGCGTAGCCCGCACGCCAAAGGTGGCGTTCTTTTCATAATGCCGCTGCTTGTCTCCATGTCGTTCCTGCTCATTGCCGACATCGACAGTCCGCGCGGCGGCCTCATTCACGTAGCACCACAAAACCTCGCAAGCCTGTGGCAGTCCTTGCACAGGTGAGTCTTGGCGCTGCATGCATTCCACTTTGCGGCATAGACGGGCTGCCCGACAGAAACGGATTTTTGGGACGCCTCAACACTGACGTTGGCAGCCCGGCTGACCGCAAGTAGACTCGATGAGAATGAGCCATACCGTTTCCAGTTTCTTCGTGGTCGACCCCGTCAGCTGGTCGGCCGACTGGGCATGGGGCCTGCCCCTGATCGTGTTGACCGTGCTCATCCATGTGTCGTGCCTCGGCCTCATTAGCCAGACCGTGGCGCACGGCAGTGTCGGCCACATGGTTGGGCGCCTGCACCCCAAGGTGGCATTCGTAATGGTGGTGGGTGCAACAACAATGTTTGCGAGTTGCCTGCATGGTTTCGAGGCCGGCCTCTGGGCTTGCGCTTACCGGTTTCTAGGTGCCCTGCCTGACTTCAGGACCGCCATGCTCTATTCACTCAATGCCATGACCAGCTATGGTCACACCAATCTTGCCCTCGGAGACCACTGGCATCTTATGGGAGCTTTGGAGGCGCTGAACGGATGGCTCCTCTTCGGTCTGACTACAGCTTTTCTGTTCGCGGTCATTCAGAACGTCTGGTCGCTCGGCGGAAGGGCCGAACCCCGATAGCGGCAGAATTCAAGTCCCACGGACAAAGCGCTTATGACGGAGCGCGTAGACAAGCCAGGAAGGAAGGCTTAATTTACGACGCAATCGCCTGCACGATCCCGGAGACATGATATGAGAATCCGCCTAGCCGCAGTTCCATCGCTGCTCTTTCTTCTCATCCTTGCAGGATGTACCAGTACCCCGCCCGCACCTGCGCGGACACAACCCGCCGCGACCGCGGCCGTTGATCCTTTGTCCTCCTGGAATGACGGCGCGGCAAAGCAGGCCATCGTTGACTTCGTTAAGACCACCATTGACAAAGGCAGCCCAAAGTTTCTGGCACCGGAAGACCGCATCGCCACCTTCGACCAGGACGGCACGACCTGGGTCGAGCAGCCCATGTATTCGCAGGTGTTGTTCGCCTTCGACCGGATAGCGGGACTTGCTCCGCAGCATCCGGAATGGAAGACCAAGGAGCCTTTCAAAGCGATCCTCACCGGCGATAAGGAAGCGATGTCAAAGTTTTCCATGAAGGACATCGAACTCGTCTTCGCTGTTACCTCCACCGGAATGACCGCAGAAGCATTCCCGCCCATCGTGAAGGACTGGATGACGACCGCGAGGCACCCACGCTTCGACCGGCCTTATCCGCAGATGGTGTACCAGCCAATGCTGGAGTTAATGAAGTATCTGCGCGACAACGGCTACCGCACCTATATCGTGACTGGCGGTGGACAAGACTTTGTCCGCGCGTATGCACAGCAGGTATATGACATCCCGCCGGAACAGATTGTCGGCTCTGCCCTGGATACCAAGTACGAATACAACAAAGAAGGACAGGGCGTGCTGATGCGCGACCCGAAGCTTCTACTGAACAACAACTTTGCGGGCAAGGCGGAAGATATCTACCTGTTCATCGGGAAACATCCCCACGCCGCATTCGGCAATTCGACCGGCGACCAGCAGATGCTGGAGTACACCCAAGCGGGCGGTGGGGCGTCACTGGAAATGTTGGTACTGCACGACGATGCGACACGTGAATACGCCTACGGCCCCGCGCAGGGACTACCCGACTCCAAGGTCGGTACGTTCACCCAGGCCCTGTACGACGAAGCCAAGGCGAAGGGCTGGACGGTCATCAGCATGAAAAATGACTGGAAGCAGATTTTCTCCTGGGAAAAGTGACGTGAGCCCTCGTTGGTGACCGGCGGTTTTCCTGTGTTATGTGGTCAGTACGGGCTATGCTTGGCGGCGTAGAAAGCGACGCCTCAACGACCCGGATGACTTTGCCGCCTATCACGGTTCCGTTTCCAATATCTATAAGTACCACGTGGCCTACAAACTGGCGCTAGCGCAGAAAGAAGCCAAGCAGCAGGCTGAGGGGCTGCCGCCCGAGTAGCTACTCGCTGCAAGCCGCAGCGTAGTTACCAGCACCCTTCGGACGGTGGGCGAGTACTCATCATCGCGCCGGGAGCACATGATGCGGATCGATTCGAATCAGCAGGTACGAGATGCCCTCCGGGTCGATGTCCGTGAAGCCATGTGGCGTGTCCGCAGGAATGATGACCATGTCTCCCGGCCCGATGCGCTGACTCGTCCCACCGTTAATCGCAACGCCTTGGGCTGTAGGCCCCATGAGTTTCGCGACGCTTGGATCGTCCCGCCGTATCTCGGTTGCACCTTCGAGGGTCCCGCCGGTCACCAGTGTGCCGCCACCACTCACGACTTGATACACCTCCGAGACCTCATGGTGCTGAAAGGCGTCGGGTACCGGTTTTCCGTTTACGAATGTCCGGCGTATGGCAAATATTCCGACGTTGTATTCACCGCCCACTGGAACGATTCGCAGGGCGGCATCCCGAATGCCGGTCTTGGGATCTGACCGAAGGAGCTTCTGCACTTCGGTATGCGTGATGGTCACTCCTTGTTTAGGAACTTGTGCGGTCGCTTGCGTCAAACTTGGCCCTATCGTCACGCTCGCTAAAACTGCCGAGAACCACACGAAGCGTAAGCCGATCGCTTGAATCCGGTGAGTGGGCCATCCTCTCGTTGTCATGCAGCTATTGTGACTGGAACACGTCGGCTTGTCGTGTAGTGATGCCGAGAAGGGGCCCAATCCGTTTTACCAAACCGAAACCACGCGGGCAGGTCGAGGAAGTCCTGCCCGGGACATTAGCTGACGTTACAACCGCTCCGCTGTCACCGAGACCGGCACTCCGTCCGTCAGCGAGTCGTATACGGGGGAGTATCTGGGACCCAGCTGGCAAATGCGCTGCAACTCTTCGTCCGGCACATCGGCCTTGATCTTGAAATTGACGCGGATTCCCTGGAGCCCTTTACGAATATTCCTGTCGAGGTCAAGAAATCCTTGCAGATCAATGTCGCCTTCCAGGGAAGATTCAACTTCCTGGATTTCGATGCCACGCGCTGATGCGTGATAGACCATAGAAGTTGTCAGGCAAGCAGCCAGCGCGTGTAGCAGGTGCTCCACCGGATTGGCGGCGACATCCCCTCCCAGCAGCACTGGCGGTTCATCGGCCTCCAGGACAAACGGCTGCTGGCGCGATTGCTGCTGTCCGGCGCCGTAGTACTGGTCTGCAGTCGATCGATTGTGCCCCCCGTCCATCCACTCATTGCGGACCTGGAATCGGAATACGGCAATGGACGGCGCCGCCTTGATGGCCTCGATGGTCGAAGCAAGGTCCTCTACCGCGACACCGTTGACGTTCTTTGCCAGCGTACGTGAAGTCGACATAACGTTTCTCCTCTTGTCGGGGCCCGCGTCCACCGTCTTCGATGAACGGAAAGATGTGCCAGTCGTGAGGCCCTCCTTTCGGGCTGCGGCCAGGGCTTGAACGTCCTCGGTGGTCATCGCCTGTCCGCCGATGCCCCAATCGCCGCTGCGCACTTCGTCAATGACCACCTAGGTCACGGGCCGCATCTTCTCGCCCTCGATCGAAACCATTGCATCCGTAAGCTTGTAATAATCTCTTTCTTTCTTTTGTCTCGAATCGAAGACATCTGCAATGAGCTTTACCTGAATCAGAGGCATAATATGTGCTGCTCCTTGGTTGAGATTGGCCTGGCTTTTGTGTCCTGAGCCAAGATCACTATGCGGCAACTGGAAGCGAAAACCTTGATTGTGAGTCTTGCATTCTTATCTCGGCATCAGTAACCGAAGCACAATTTGTTCAATCGTCCGGTCAGTTATGCTTACCGTCTTCTTGACGCCTTATGGATGTTCTTTCAGAGGTACTAAAAGTCGTAAAGATGGAGACCGCGTTCTTCTATAACGCTGAGTTTTCGGCGCCCTGGAGCTATCGCTCGCCGGACTCGTGCAAATTGGCGCCGTACATCAATCAGCCGGCCGGGCACATCATCGTTTATCACCTGCTGATTGAAGGGAAGGCTTACGCTCAACTGGAAAGCGAGCGCATCGCCCTGGGCGCGGGCGACATTGTCATTTTTCCGCACGGCGACTCACACTATCTGGAGAGCGGCCCCTGTCCCACCGTTGTCAACGGCGAGAACGAGTTGCAGCGCGTCTTTTCGCAGGGACTGAAACTGGCACGCATCGGCGGCGGCGGTGAAGTGACCAGCTTCGTATGCGGCTACATGGTGTGTGAGCCGCGACTCAGCCAGGTCTTTCTGGCAGGGCTACCTCCTATATTTAAAGTGAATATCCGCGATGGCAAATCTGGCCAGTGGCTGGAAAACGCTATCCGCTATTCCATCGCGGATGCCAGGGTCTCGGAGGCGGGTGGTGAGGCAGTCCTGGCGAAACTGTGCGAAACGCTGTTCGTGGAGACCCTGCGACGCTACATCGTCCAGTTGCCGGATCGTCAGACCGGCTGGCTGGCAGGCGCCCGCGACCCTGAGGTCGGGAAAGTGCTTGCGTTGATCCATCGACAGCCCGCCGCTCCATGGACCATCGCCAAGCTCGCGCACGAAGCAGGCATCTCGCGCTCCGTGCTGGCAGAACGTTTCCGCCAATGCCTCGGGGAACCGCCGGTCGCGTATCTCACCCGTTGGCGCTTGCAGATCGGCGCACAGATGCTCAGCTCGACCAGCTACAGTGTCGCCCAGGTTGCTTCCGAAGTGGGATATGAATCGGAACCAGCCTTCAATCGCGCCTTCAAACGGAGCTTTGGGGTCCCTCCTGCACGTTACAGAAGCGCAGCGAGAACGGCCACTGTGCCTGCTTGATCTAGATCGGCGCGCCCACTACTTCGACTCGTTCAATAGCTGCTGTAAGTACTGCTGCCAGAAGACGGCCCAGGTGTGCGTGCCATGTCCGTGAGTCTGGTCGGAAGCGGGAATCAACACGAACTTGCCCTTCTTGACCTTTTGAATTTCGCGCTCCGCAATTCCCAGTTCGGGCGGGTTAATGAAATCGTCGGCCGAATTAACGAACATGACCGGCACCGTGATGCTTTCCAACTTTGACGACGGATCGTAGTCTCGGGATGAATTCAGCGCATATAAGAAATCATTGGCATCAAGAGTCGCGGTCCGCTTCACGGCATCGTCAAGGTATTTGTCGGCAGCTTCGCGTGTCGGGAGGTTCTTCTGCATGAGCAAGTGAGCGCTGCCGGCAATCACCAGGAAGTCCACGCTGATCTGTAATGCGGCACGCGGCTCCGTCGTGTAATCTCCGTTCTTCCAATCCGGGTCCTGGCGAATGCCATCCATGACCATCTTGCGCCAGACGCGGTTCCGCCCGGCTATTTCTACCGGCAAACAGGCCAGCGGCATGAGGGCATCCATGAAGTTGGGATAGGTCTCGCCCCAGGCCCAGGAATGCATACATCCCATCGACGTGCCGATAATAAGGCGCAGGTGATTGACGCCGAGTCCTTGTGTGAGCAGATCGTATTGCGCCAGCACCATGTCGTCGTAATCGTATTGCGGGAAATGCGCGTGCATGCCGTCACTGGGCTTGCTCGATTTTCCGTGGCCAATATTATCGGGAAGAATAACGAAGTAGCGGCTTACATCCAATAGCTGGCCAGGCCAGTACAGGACATCGGCAAATTGGGGAGCGAGAAATTGCCTCCCGGACCCACTGGTTCCATGCAGGATGAGCACAGCATTGGTCACGCGGCCATTACCATCGCGCATGGGTTTGCCGAGCGTCATGTAATGCATTCGCAACTCGGGTAAGGTCTCGCCCGACTTGAAGTGAAAATCGCGTAGGACGAAATCGCCTTCCTGTGGAGTGAACCTGGCCACTGGCTGCTGACCGCCTTGTGCCAGGCAGCCGATTGGAGCAAGGGATAGTGCAATTGCCAGAACGCACGACAACTGTGGAATGCGGGAATCCTTCACTTATGCACCTCGTGACGGCTGCACTTTATCACCGTGAAGGCGATTGCAGAAGTGCCAATGACAAGAACCTGAGGTGATGTTGCACGGCTGAGTAGAATTGGTCTTCGACCATGCTTGAGAATATCAATCTTCAGAAGAGGATTTCGCGCGCAGAGTACAAGCGAATGGTTCCCGGCCTGCAGCTACGGCTGTACGACCTGGAAAAAGCCTGCAGGGACAATGGCGTACCTACTCTCATCGTCTTTGAAGGCTGGGACGCCTCGGGCAAAGGATCCACCATCTCGGCGCTGATGCAGCGTCCTATATAAGCATGTCAAGTGAAAAACACCTCTCCCTGCCGGAACGCCAGAAATATTTTCCGACATCTCAGCTTTCCCTCGCCGTTCATCACTGCGATGGCGATCGCTTCTTTGTACACGTCCATGCCGATATACTTCCATACGGGTGCTCCTTTCGGTAGAGCTTTGTGTCACACTCAAAAACCTACCTCAAAGGGGCGCTCTTTTATAATGCGTCGGTAGACATGGTGAGGTTCCGCAGCCAGCTAGCTGGCAACGATGAAACGCGAGGCCGCAACTTCGACGAGTACTTCGTCAGTCCGGGAGCTGTTCGGCCTATTCGCGAAGCCAAAGACGAACCCCTGAAGGACTAGGACCTCCCGAGCCGTGACATCTCGCAAACCCAACTGAAATTCATAGAACTTGGGCGGTGAACTGGTCAAGGCAGCCCCTTTCTTTCGAACTTTCGCCGTATGCTTCGCATTTTTTCCTTGACATAATATACTGTGTTACATACAGTGTTTGCCATACACTATGTCGCGTACGGTAGGCACTCCGATGAACCCAGAAGTCCTTGAAAATCTCCGGCTCGAGCTCCGTCGCGGCTGCCTGATTGTGGCCGTCTTGGCGGAATTGCGCCGGGAACAGTACGGCTATACCTTGCGCAAATCATTGACAGAGCATGGGATAGCGATTGACGAAGGTACGCTCTATCCGCTCCTTCGCCGCTTGGAAACCCAAGGGCTCCTCGCCAGCGAGTGGCGTGAGCAGGACAAGCGGAATAAACGTTTCTATCGGTTATCGCACGAGGGAGGGATGATTCTGGCCCAGCTGATGCTGGACTGGGAATCCATGAATAGCGCGTTGGACGGGATCTTGAACCACGCGGGTCCACAGCCCGCGAAAACAGTCGAGGCTTGATTCCGTCAGTTCGTTGGTTTTCATGAAGTTTCTTGAAGGAGCATTGAAATGGAATTAGTCGACCGATACCTACAGGCTGTGAAGCTCGCCCTCCCCAAGAGGAATCAGGACGACATCATCCAGGAACTCAACGACAGCATCCTCTCGCAGGTCGAAGAGAAGGAAGCGGCGCTGGGCCGGCCGCTGAATGAAGATGAGCTGGTCGAGATGCTCAAGAAGATGGGCAGCCCAGCCAAGCTGGCGAGTCGCTATCGCGAGCAGCAGGGACTGATCGGGCCAGCCGTGCTCCCCATCTATTGGAAGGTACTGAAAGTAGCCCTGGGGCTGGCGTTCCTGGCGAACGTTATCGCCGCCGTAGTGACTGCCGCCGCTGGGCGTCCTCTGATGGAAAGTCTGTTGCCTATCCTTCGTTTTCCCAGCATCGCTTTTACCACTTTCGCATGGATAACCCTGACCTTTATTGCGCTCCACTTCTTCGGCGCGAAGTTTCAGCCGCCCGAGCAGTGGGATCCTCGCAAGCTGCCGCCGGTGGTGAAAGTGAGACGTGGCAAGAGCCGCACCGAGTCGATCGCCGCCCTGCTGGTCGGCGCGATTGCCACAGTCTGGTGGCTCGTTGGCCTCCGCAATCCTGTGTTGATCATGGGACCGGGCGTCGCGTTCATGACGTTCGCTCCTATCTGGCTCAAGTTGTACCCCCTGTGGATTGCACTGGGCATCGCGGAAGTGGCGCGGCACACGTTCGAGTTCGTCAGGCCGGAGGCGTCCAAACAGCACCGGCTGTTCAGCCTGGTGCCCCGTTGCCTCAGCCTTATCGTGTTGTTCTTCCTGATCCGCGCCGGAGAGCTGTTCGTGGCTAATCCCAACAATCCGGCACTGCAGCCGGCAATGACCGCGATCAACTACGGGACACGTCTCGGGCTGATGATTGCGGCGGTGATTTCGTTGGCGAAACTACTGCTCGATGCATGGCGGCTGCTTGCTGACCGCTTCCACGCGGCGCACGAGGCGGCAACGGGATCGTAGATTTCGCCGTGCGACCACTTCGGGGAAATATTGCAAGAGGAGCACTGTTGTGGAACTCATTGAACGTTATTTACAGTCCGTGAAGTGGATGCTGCCCCTTAAGCAGCGGGACGACGTCATTCGCGAGCTGTCGGACGAGGTCCTTTCCCAGGTCGAGGAAAAAGAAACCACGCTCGGGCGGCCGCTTACCGAAGACGAACAGGTCGTGCTGCTCAAGCAGCTCGGCCACCCGCTGGTGCTGGCAAGTCGGTACCGCAAGCAGCGCTACCTCATCAATCCGACGACCTTCGCCATCTACTGGATGGTACTGCGCCTCGTTCTTGCGGGTATCTTCGTTGCAATGGCGGTTGCCGCGGTTTCGGTCGCCGCCACAGGGCAGGGTCTGGGCAATGCGCTTCGCATCATCTTTCGGTATCCCTTTGCCGCACTCACGGTCTTCGCCTGGGTCACCGCCGTCTTCGTTGTGCTCGACATCATTCAGGTGAAATGGGACTTCTTCGGCAAATGGGACCCACGCACGCTGCCCAAACTGAGCAAGACCAAACCGCGGCATTCCATGATCGAGGCGGTCGTCGGGCTCATGTTAAGCGCGATCTTCGGTGTCTGGTGGCTGGTTGGACTGAAGCACCAATGGTGGATCTTCGGCCCGGGCTACGCCGTCATGCACTTCGCTCCGGTATGGCAGACGATTTATCCACTCTTCGTAGTGCTGGCAGTCTTCAGTATCATACGCACTAGCGTCGACGTCGCGCGCCCCGGATGGGAGCGCGGGCGCACCTGGTTCCGCCTCGTCTACCGCGCGCTCAACCTGCTCGTACTCTATTTCCTCTTTAACGCCACCGAGTTGTTCGTGCCGGGCAGCTCAACGCCCCCCGGTATGAGTGAGGTACTCAAAGGCCTCAATACCGCCATGCACATCGGCTTGGCGGTCGCGGCCATGGTCACCATTATCCAGACGGGGTTGGACGTTTACCACCTCATCCGCGACCGGTTTGAGGGCGGCGAGCGTGCCGTTGCGGGAATCCTTTTCTAAGTCTTTCGACAGAGGAACTATCATGAGCTCAGCAACTGTCACCTCTTCCAACGCAGTTACAGTTGAGCCTTCGACGCACGCGCTTGCAGGAAACTACAACCTCGCCGTCGGATATCTCCGCGCCTTCGTCACCTTGCTGGTGCTGGCGCATCACGCGGCGCTCGCATATCATCCGTTTCCTCCCGCGCGGACAACTACGCTAGCCGCGCAACCCCGCTGGTGGGAAGCATTCCCTGTCGTCGATCCGCATAAGTGGATGGGGTGGTCGTTCTTTACCGGCTTTAACGACGTCTTTTTCATGTCGCTCATGTTTTTACTGTCGGGTCTGTTTGTAAAACACAGCATCGCGCGCAAGGGAGTCGGCGTGTTCCTGCGCGATCGTTTGTTGCGGCTGGGACTGCCTTTCGTCGTCACGGCGGTGGTCATCGCGCCGCTCGCCTACTACCCGACATACCTCTTGATGCCGGCGCCCGCAGGCGTCGCGGGATACTTCCAGCAGTGGCGCGCTCTCGGCAACTGGCCCGCCGGACCGGCGTGGTTCATTTGGGTACTGTTAGCGTTCGATATTGTGGCTGCCGCGCTGTTCGCCTTTGCGCCGCAGGTGATGGCCTGGCTTGGACGTGTGGTGTCAGGTTCGTCGGACCGTCCGATCGTGCTCTTTCTGATTTTAGCTGCCGTATCAGCGGTCACCTACATTCCCATGGCGACTCATTTCGGCTCTGAGGGCTGGACGGTCTTCGGACCTTTCTTCTTCCAAACCAGCCGCCTGTTCCACTACCTCGCGTACTTCGTGATCGCCATTGGCGTGGGAGCCACCGCAATGCCGCGCGGGCTTTTTAGCGCGAAGGGCAAGCTAGCCCGGCGCTGGCCTCTATGGACGAACGCCATGGTGCTCATCTACCTCGCGCTGGCAGCAGCCTTTATCACCATGATCAGCGGCGTAGGCAAGTCGCTGCCCTGGGGACCGCTGCTCAGCATTCTATGGGTACTCTCCTGCGCCGCCTCGTGCTTCGGATTCATGTCGCTGTTCGCGCGCTTCGCCACACGCCGCATCGCGGTGTTCGATAGCCTGACCGACAACGCTTACGGCATGTACCTGGTTCACTATGCCTTCATGAGCTGGCTGCAGTACGCACTGCTCCCTGCGTCGCTCTCCGGCTTCGTAAAGGGAGTACTCGTCACCCTGGGTACGATCATTTTGAGTTGGGCTACGACGGCGGCGCTCCGCCGCATTCCCGCTGTCGCACGAGTAATTTGAGACGAGCAGCCGCGCACTGCTCGGTCATTGACCTGAGAGCTATTCGCGTCCTCGTAATCCGCGGTTGCCTTTGACTTGTCTTTCGCGCAACTCTTCTCCGTGTTCGAAGTTTGCCCTGAGCGGAGTCGGAGGGTGCCTCCGTGGTGAATCTTGTTTTTCCCGTCTAAAATAGAAGTATCGTCGCATCTTCGGCGCCCGTGGGGGAATGGCTCGCTTGTCGCAGTTCACCGAAACTTATGACGTTGTGGTCGTTGGCGCCGGTCACGCCGGATGCGAAGCCGCCATGGCCGCTGCCCGCATGGGCCTCAAAACCGCACTCTTCACCCTCAACGTCGATCTCATCGCGCAGATGTCCTGCAACCCAGCCATTGGCGGCATCGCCAAAGGACACCTGGTACGCGAAGTCGATGCTCTCGGCGGCATCATGGGCGAAGTCACCGACGCTGTCGGCATCCAGTTCCGCCTGCTGAACACCTCCCGCGGTCCCGCCGTATGGTCGCCGCGAGCGCAATGCGACAAGCAGCAGTACCGCCTCAAAATGCGCGAGGTCCTCGAGTCCCAGCCCAACCTGCACATCAAGCAGGCCGAAGTGGCCGACCTGATCGTGGAGGAAGTTGCCAGCAGCCAGTCGCCAGTTGTCGGTGACCAATCTGGACTATCCACTAACCACTATCCACTAAACACCACTTCACGCCGCATAAGCGGTGTGAAGTTACGAGACGGACGCACCGTCGGCGCGCAGGCCGTCATCATCACTACCGGCACGTTTCTAAACGGGCTGATTCATTGTGGCGAACAGCAGTATCCGGCCGGGCGCAGCGGCGAGCCGGCCGCAGTGTTGTTGGGCGAATCGCTGAAGGCTCTTGGTCTCCGGGGCTGTCGTCTGAAGACCGGCACGCCTCCCCGGCTCGACGGCCGCTCCATCGACTGGTCGAAATTTACGGTGCAACCGGGTGACGAGGATCCCACTCCATTCAGCTTTCGCACCAGGAAGGTCGCGCACCACGATAAACAAGTCCCGTGCTATATCGCGTTCACAAATGCCGAGACGCACCGCATCCTGCGCGAGAACCTCATGCGGTCGCCGATGTACAGCGGACAGATCCAGTCCATCGGCCCGCGCTATTGCCCGTCCATCGAAGACAAGATCGCAAAGTTTCCCGACAAAGAAACCCACCAACTCTTTCTCGAACCGGAGGGGCTGAACACGCACGAGATTTACGTCAACGGCATGTCCACTTCGATGCCGATCGAGGTGCAGCTCGCGGTCATCAAGTCGATTCCCGGTTTGGAGAACGCCGAGATGCTGCGACCGGGCTACGCCATCGAGTACGACTCCATTGACCCGACCGAGCTGGAACGTACGCTGGAGACGAGAAAGGTCTCCAACCTCTATCTTGCCGGTCAGATCAACGGTACCAGCGGTTATGAAGAGGCCGCTTGCCAGGGACTCATGGCCGGGATCAACGCCGCGCTGAAAGTCAAGGGTCGAGCCGCCGCTGATCCTCGATCGCACCGAGGCCTACACGGCGATTCTGATTGACGACCTCATCAGCAAGGGAACCAACGAGCCGTACCGCATGTTCACCTCACGCGCCGAGTTCCGGCTGCACCTGCGCATCGACAACGCCGACCGCCGCTTGACACCGCACGGCCGCCGCGTCGGACTGATCAACGATGTGGCCTGGGCCGACCATCTTGCCAAGCAGGAGCGCATGCAGCAGATGCGAGACTTACTGGAGCGCACACGCGTGAATGCAGAGCTGGTGGAAAGCGCCGGCGATGATCGCGCCCGTGGCAGTTGTCGATTTCTTGGTCGGAGAGTGCGCGGGTCAGACGTTAGCGCAAGTGCTGAAGCGGCCGGAAATGCAGGTCGAACACCTCGCGCCGTTGCTTGCCAAGCTACTGCCATCGTTCTTCGCGCGCGAAGAACCTTCTAATCACCAGTTACCGGTCACCGATGATCATTCAGCACTGGCAACTGACAACTGGCGACTGGCTACCGCTGTTCGCAACGAGCTCAAGGCCGTCGAAACCGAAATCAAGTACGCGGGTTATCTCGATCAGCAGACGAAATCGATTGAGCGACTGAAGAAGGCTGAGCAGCGCGCTATCCCTGATTGGTTCGACTATGCGAAGGTCTCCGGCCTATCGCGCGAGATGAATGAGAAGCTCACCCGCGTGCGCCCACGAACGCTGGGACAGGCCAGCCGCATCCCCGGCGTTACACCTGCGGCGGTATCACTGATCAACGTATACATCGAGATCCAGTCGCGGCTGCAGGCCCAACTTCGACCGGCATAGAACGCCCCTCTGCCAGCTAGCCTCGTCGGCTTGCGAACCTCCCGCGAAACGTGCTGGGTGCGACTCCAAAACGTTTCACGAAGGCGCGGCGAAAGCTGTCGGGATCCCGGAAACCCACCGAGCCGGCGACAGCTTCGACGGTGCTTCTCGTCGCCGACAATCGTTGGCGCGCTTCATCCAGCCGCAGGCGCTGGACAAACGCCGCGGGCGAACTCCGGAACTCCTGTTGGAAGCGCCGTGAGAATTGTCGCGGGCACAGACACACCCGTTCCGCCAGCCGTTCGACCGAAAGATCGCCCTGCAGATGCGCCACCATCCAGGGGGCCAAGTCGGCGAAGCGGCTGCTGGACTGGGCCTGGAACTTCAGTGGCTCGAAATACTGCTCCTGGCCCCCCGGACGTTTCAGATACACGACCAGCTCGCGGGCTACAGCCAGCGCAACCTCACCGAAGTCTTCCTCGATCAAGGCGAGCGACAGGTCGATTCCGACCGTGACGCCCGGCGGAGGTGTAAAACTTTCCCTGCCGCATCAATGGACTCGTCGTGGTGCCCAGCTACACCTTTGCCAACGCACCGCAGCCGGGGATTATCGTTATCCCGGCGCAGGGTGGCCGTAGCGAGGCGCAAAAATCGTGGCTGCTGGCCAATGCCTGTACGAGCGCGAGCTGCAGCAGCGCTATCCGGCAGTACACTTCGTCAACGGAATGCGGTTTGTAGAGAACGACAAGATTTCAACCCGCTGCCGGACTTACCTCGGGCATCGATCTCGCCCTGCCATGTGGTGGAGCGATATTACGGACGCGCCGTCGACCAGGCTACTGCCGGCTACATGGAGTGTCACGGCGTATTGTGGAAGAATCCCGAGCTGGCCACGGTCGAGACGGAGGCAGCGGCAGGTAGGGATTTGTACCACAGGGTGGGACGCTTGGAAAGCCCCCCGCCACCTGCAAGAAAAAAGCCAGCCCTCGACGGGCTGGCCTTACTCAGGTTGGCGAAGCTGGCCGAGGCCGGCAGTCAGTCCGACACCCGCCGGTCACAGCAACTCCGGTTTAAAGGCTATGCAGTTTCTTCTGCGCCTTGCCCTTGTCGGGGGAGGCGGTGGAAGCGTCGGGCGCGGCCGTGGAGGGCGCAGCCTCCTGGCTCTCGGCACTCGCCGCCGGTACGGTGCTGTTCATGAACGGGCTCAGGGTCGTACCCTTGATGTGGTCGAACGGCACGGTTTGCGCAAAGGTCGGCTGGTTGTGCGCCCGCACCTGAGTCGCGGCTTCGAATCCCGATGCGAGCCTGATCAACGTGGGCTCGCTGAAGGCTGTTCCGAAGAAGCTGATGCCCATGGGGGCGCCAAACACCATGCTTGCCGGCACCTGCACAATCGGATACCCCTCGGGAGCCGCCAGGCCTGAGGACCCGAAGATGAAGTGATCGCCAAAAATCAGGTCTGTAGACCATGGCGGATTGTCGGTAGCGGTCACTACCGCGTCCAGGCGGAACGTGCTCAGCGCGCGGTCAATGCCGTTGACTCCCAGGTTCCTGTCCTGGAAGAGGGCTTGGTTATAGGTCGCGCCGCCGAATGCGGGCTGGGGATCGTCGGGTCCGGGAGCCATCGACTCGCATAGTTCCCACAGGTCTTGATTAAAATAGGGCATCTCCACATCGGCATGGGCATTGTTGAACTCGATGCCGGTCTGTAGCGTTCCACCCGCCACCGGTACACCTTTACGGGTAGCAAAGTATGCCTGAACGTCGGTGCGGAAATCGAAGCAGAGCACGAGCAGTTCGTTGGGTGCAGAGGGGAACTTGAAGCCCGCTTTGTCCAGGTCGATGACGGTAGCACCTGCATCGCTGAGTGCCTTGAAGGCGGCTTCGAACGCGTCCACCACTGGCTGCGGAGTGGTGACGTTGGTGAAGCCCATCAATCCCATACGTGTCAGGCCCAGCCTCGCCCCTTTAAGTCCATCCTTGTCGAGGAATTGGGTGTAGTCGCTGGGAATGGTGGTTGGTCGCGTGAAACGCCCCTGCCATCCCAGGGGAACGCCGCCGGTTGCGGGATCGCGCCCGTCGAAGGAGCGGCTCTGCACCACCCCTAGCGCCACCGCCACGTCAGCAACGTGCCTGCCATGCGGACCAAAGGTGTCCTGCGTGTGCGAGATGGGCACGATACCGGCGCGGCTGGTTAGGCCGACGGTCGGCTTCAGGCCGACCACGCCATTGGCGTTGGCGGGACAAACGATGCTGCCGTCCGTCTCGGTACCGAACGACACGGCCGCGAAGTTCGACGATACCGCCGCACCCGAACCGGAGCTGGAACCGCAGGGATTGCGGGCGATGCCGTAGGGATCGTTGGTCTGTCCGCCGCGACCCGACCATCCGCTCACCGATTCGAAGGAACGGAAATTGGCCCATTCTGACAGGTTGGTCTTGCCGAGGATCACGGCTCCTCCCAAGCGCAGGTTGAGGGCGACGGTGGAATCCTGCAAGGCCGGCCTGCCCACCAGGGCGAAGGACCCGGCCGTAGTCTGCATCTTGTCTCCGGTGTCGACGTTGTCTTTCACCAGTACCGGAATCCCGTGCATGGGACCTAATACCGTCCCCTTCCGCCGAAGCCTATCCATCTCGCGCGCGATTTTCAGGGCGTCGGGGTTCAGCTGAATGACTGCGTTGACTCCTGGACCGCTCTGATCGAGAGCCAGAATGCGTTTGATGTAATAGTTTGTAAGCTCTTCCGATGTGACCCTGCCCGAGGCCATCGCCGCCTCGAGCTGGGGAACGGTCCACTCGTTGAAGTTTTTCGGAACCGTGCTCGCGGCATCCGGTTGGGCGGCGCGTGCGACCAGCGTGGACGCAAGCAGAGTTGCAATCAGGAGTGTCTTGACGGTTGAGAAGTTCATTACGTTCCTCCTCGATATGTGTTCGTGAACTGTCAGAAACTGAAAACGGAAAGGGGCGCTACCGGGGAATGCTGGATGTGTTGGTCAGGTGCTCGGCGAGACGCCGACCCTGCGCCAAGGCCGCAGGAATCTTGCTACGAGGCGCGTACCGTGTCAATACTCCGGCGACAAATCTTTTACAACAGGAAGAAGAAAAGCAGTAGCTGCCGAATTCTGGCACTTCGGTGGTAAGGCGAACACCATATTGCGTTGCCGGGGATTCAAAAAATAAAGCTCCTCGCGTCAAGCGAGGAGCTCCTACAATGTCAGGCTTGAAGATTGTTGGCTAGTTGCTGGCGCTCTTCGCCGGTTTGTAGCCCGCCTTCTGTGCGTCCGCCTCCGTCATGTACTTGCCCTGTTTCGTCTTGCCGTACCAGCGGCTGCCTTCGGTGTGGTATACCCCGCTGTCGGTGTTGACCCACACCATTCCCTTTTGCGGAGGCGGGCCTGCCGATGCAGTCGTAGTGGTGGCTGCCTTGGTTGCGGTTGGCTTCGCTGCCGCGGGCGCGCTGGCCGCAGGCGCGGGTGTCGAAGCGACCGCCTTGTTGTCCACCGGCTTGCTGCTCTCGCCGGTTACCTTCTTTGCGGTCTTCTTGGTGGTATCAGCCGTAGCGTCGGCAGCCTTCTTGGTCGTGTCTACTGTCGCGTCAGTCGCCTTCTTAGTCGTGTCAGCGGTGGCGTCGGCGGCCTTGACTGTGCCTTCCTTGGTCTTCTTGGCGGCCGTCTTGGTGGTATCGGCAGTAGCGTCAGCGGCTTTCTTGGAAGTATCTACCGTGGCGTCAGCTGCCTTTTCCGTCCCCTCTTTCGTCTTCTTGGCGGCCTTCTTAGTGGTGTCGGCAGTCGCATCAGCCGCCTTCTTGGTGGTATCGGCCGTAGCATCGGCGGCCTTCACCGTGCCTTCCTTGGTTTTTTTCGCTGCCTTCTTGGTGGTGTCGACAGTCGCGTCAGCCGCTTTCTTGGTGGCATCGGCGGTGGCATCAACTGCCTTGTCCGCATCGGACTTGGATTTCTTGGTCTTCTTGGTTGTCGTGGTAGTAGTGTCGGACGAAGACTGGGTCTGCGCCAGAATCTGGCCGGCCCCCAGGGCACACATTAAGGCCACGATCACGAAAGCGAGTAACTGTTTCTTCTTCATGACTTCTGATTCTCCTTGATCCAGCGGTCGCCTCGCTGTCTCTCGCTGCGTCGGGGGCTGCACTTGGGCGGGGCAAGTGGGTCACAGGGCGCTGGATAGCGGCATCTTACACGTGTTTCGCACGGCCAACCAAGCGATGTTCAAGGTCCAAAACAGCGCCCGTGGGCATTATCGCCCGTTGTAACCAATGTCATAGCCGGGCACGCCCGCCGCCTGTAGCTTGCAGATAGCAAGAGCGAAATGAGTTCCGCACTCCAACTCGTCACAGATACTACCCCTTCCCCGCAGCACGGCTTGGCGGCCCCCGCTGCGCGCAAGAAGCTTGTGCGGCGAATCCGACACGCCTATTCCCAGCACCTGCGGCTAGGATTGAGGCAGTCGATTTCTTCTTCTCCGTTTCCTCTGTGTCTCCGTGTTTAAAATCCGGCCATGGCTCCCGCGATACCGTGCCGATCCCCGGCTGATTCTGCCTTACGTCCGCTCGAACGCGTGCTTGCTGTGCAATTCATCCAGCGTTTTTTCTTTTGCGCGACGAAACTCGTCGGCCCGGTTGACCAGCGCCTCGGTCGCGCGAGCAGAGTCGCCCGTCAACTTCACTAGTCCCTGCCCGGCAAGTTTCTTGGCTGCCACCCGCAGTTTGTCCTTCATCTGTTCATCCGCCGCGTCGAGATAGAGCGCATCGCAGGGGTCGCCAATCAGCACAGGTCGCCATTCAACTCCACCCGCCCAGAAAACCTTGCGCGCCACGAACTCTTCCAACTCCGCCTCGCCAACATGCCAAAAGGTGAACTGCTGCCGCCGCAGGCTGTAGCATCGGCTCGACACCGAAACCGGCTGTCGCTTGCCCGACTTCAGTAATTGCAGCTGTTTGTCATCGAGCGCTTTGCGCGCGGTATTCACCGCGACCTGGAACGATAGCTCGCCATCGCGCGACGGCAGCACTTCATTGATGCTCTGTGAAAGGTTCAATGCCACGTCGGCGTGCAGGTCGCCCCCATCGGCCAGCCAAAGCCGGCCGTGCACCACGTACCAGTCACTGCCGCCTTCCGAGCGATGAAACGGCCACTCGAGTTCTACACGAACAGGCAGCCCGCTCAGCGTCACTCCCTGATAGATTTTCTCGTTCGCCATAGTTTCTGACATTTTATTATGCCGCACAGGGCGCGAAGTCTTTTAGCCTTAGGGAGCATCGGCGAACGGCTGGTACCGGCGTCATGGGTGAAGTAAACTTCCGCATCTGTCGGCTGCAAGAATCTGATGAGGTCCCCATCGAGGTAAGTAAGGCACGTCAATGTTGTCACGCCAATGGTTTTTTTGACTCGCACGCGCCGGCCGCGGTCCTGCTGATGGTCGGATGGGTGTTCCTCTCCGAAGGTATCCAAAAGTTCTTCTATCCCGCGATTGAGAAGAGCGGGATTCCCGATCCCGCGTTCTTCGCTGCATTTGTCGGCGTGGTCGAAATAGTCTGCGGCACCCTGCTGATCGTGGGTCTGCTCACAAGGCTCGCCACAATCCCACTCATCATCGACATCCCAGTCGCCATCGTGACGACCAAGATTCTCATGCTGGCGAAGTCCGGGTTCTGGGCGATGATGCATGAAGCCTGAACCGACATTGCATGCTACTGGGCCTGATTTTTCTGTTGATTACCGGGGCAGTCCGGCTTTCGCTGGAGTACCGCTTCGATGATGCGAGAAGAAGAGTTGGCTGAAACAACGACGGCGGCCTCACAACAACCTACCACGTTGTGGGAGCTAGCCCGGCTCTTCCTGAAGCTCGGCACCACCGCCTTCGGCGGGCCCGCCGCCCACATCGCCATGCTGCAACACGAAGTGGTGGAGCGTCGCGGCTGGATCAGCCAGACCGAGTTCCTCGATCACCTCGGCGCCAGCAATCTCATTCCTGGGCCAACCTCCACCGAGTTGGTGATCCACATCGGGCGCCGCCGCGGAGGCTGGCCCGGACTGCTGATCGCCGGCACGTGCTTCATCCTCCCCGCTGGCATCACGGTCGGAGTTCTCGCGTGGGCATATGTTCGCTACGGCAAACTCCCAGCAGTTTCGGGCTTACTCTATGGCGTAAAGCCAGTGGTTATCGCCATCATCCTCCAGGCGCTTTGGAAGCTTGGCCGAACGGCGGTCAAAAGCATATGGCTCGCGATCATTGGCTTCATTACCCTGGCCCTTAGCGTACTGGGCATAAGCCCCTTACTGGTACTGGCCGCGGGAGGAGCTCTCGGCCTCCTCGCGGTGCTTTCCCGATCGCGTACCAAAGCAGCCCTGATAGCGTCGCTCAAAATTCAACCTGCTCTAGTTGCTGCCGCGACCGTCGCGTCCTCTGGCGCGTGGTCCATCTTCCTTGTCTTCGTCAAAATCGGCGCCATGGTCTTTGGCAGTGGATACGTCCTGCTTGTGTTCCTTCGCGCCGAACTGGTCGAGCGCCACGCTTGGCTCACCCAGCAGCAACTGCTCGATGCCGTCGCGGTCGGACAAGTAACGCCCGGGCCGGTCTTCACCACGGCAACGTTCCTCGGTTATCTACTTCACGGAACCTCGGGAGCTATCGCCGCGACCATCGGCGTCTTCCTTCCGGCCTTTGTGCTGGTGGCGATCAGCGCGCCGCTGATCCCGAAGATTCGCGTATCACGCATCGCCAGCGCCGCACTGGATGGCATCAATGTCGCATCGCTGGCGCTGATGGCCGTCGTAACGTGGCAGTTGGCGCGCTCGGCGTTGGTCGATTGGATTACCGTGGCACTCGCGCTGGCGAGCGCGGTGCTGCTCTTCCGTTTTCCGCGTCTGAATTCTGCCTGGCTGATCGCCGGCGCAGGAGCGCTGGGTGCGCTACGCTATTTGATATTGTGACCAAGCAGAACAGGGTCTGCATCGAACCCTGGCACTGCGGCATCACAAGTCCTGGAATTCCGAGCGAAGCCTCTAATGCTGTGTCCCAAGCGGATCGAAGCGGAGTCGAAAGGCCGTCTACCCTCGGATTCGTTCAATCGGTTTTTCAGGTTTGGTTGCTCTTGAATTAAAGACTCGGTTTTTATCCGTGTAATCTGTGGCAGTCTGTGGTTGCTTTCGTTTTTAGTACGAGTCCGTGATAGACCAGTCCCACTCTCGCCGCCGCTTTCTCAAGACCGCCGGCCTCGGTGCCGGAGCCGCGCTCCTCTCGCGCTCAACCGGCGCGCAGATGCCCAAGGACTCTCACGGTGTGGTACAGGAACCCATATCCGCTGCCTACACGATTCGTATTCAAGTCTGTCCCATCGAGATCGCCCCCAACCGCATCATCTCCATGACCACTTACAACAGCCAATTCCCCGGACCGCTGCTGCGCTTCAAGGAAGGTCAGCCCGTCACCGTCGAAATTTTTAACGACACCGACGTCCCCGAACAGCTGCATTGGCACGGCCAGATAGTTTCTACCGATGTGGACGGCGCCGCCGAAGAGGGCACGCCATGGATTCCAGCGCGCGGCAAGCGCCGTATCAGCTTCTCGCCCAACCCATCCGGCCTGCGCTTTTATCACACGCACAACCGCGCCGGTGGCGACCTCTACGCCGGACAATACAGTGGACAGGTTGGGCCAGTGTACATCGAGCCGAAAGAGAATCCCGGCCGCTACGACCGCGAGGTTTTTCTCACCCTCAAGGAGTTTGAGCCCACGTTCAGTCGCGGCGGCGACATGGCCATGAACTTCCTCTTTCCCGCCGCGCGCGACAAGCAACTCGAACAGCAAGGCGAGTCTGCCATGAAAGCCTCACTCGCCAAAGGCATGCCGCACGGCTACGAAGTCGGCTACGGCTCCTTCACCATCAACGGACGCTTGCTCGGCCACGGAGACCCCGTGCGCGTGAAACAGGGCGAGCGCGTGCTCTTCCACATCCTGAACGGCAGTGCCACTGAGATCCGCAGCCTGGCCCTTCCCGGCCACACTTTTCGCGTCATCGCCCTCGACGGCAATCCCGTGCCGAGCCCGGCAAGCGTGCCGGTGCTGTGGTTGGGCACTGCCGAGCGCATCTCGGCCATCGTGGAGATGAACCATCCCGGCGTCTGGATCATGGGCGACACAGCGGACGACGACCGCCGTCACGGCATGGGCATCGTGGTGGAGTACGCCGGACACCCTGGCAAGGCGCGGTGGATCGCACCACCGGCTTTCAAGTGGAATTACACTCGATTTGCCAAAGCCGGCGGTTCAGCGCCCGAGCCCGATCAGACCTTCGACATGTTGTTTGCCAAAGACAACGCCGCCCAAGAGGGCTTCAATCGCTGGACGATCAATGGCGTCGCTTATCCGATGAGCAATCAACCGGTACCTGCGACATTTCGCCTTAAACAGGGCAAGCGCTACCGCCTTCGCATGCGCAATGCCAGTGACGATATTCACCCGATTCACCTGCATCGCCACAGCTTCGAATTGACGAAGCTGGCGGGACAGGCGACAGCCGGAATCATGAAAGATGTCGTCATGCTCGGCGGCTACCAGGAAATCGAAGCCTCCTTCGTCGCCGACAACCCCGGCCTTACCCTCTTCCACTGCCATCAGCAGTTGCACATGGACTTCGGCTTCATGACGCTGTTCGACTACGTGTAGCCGATCCTCCGCAGTCACTGTTGTTCTTGTGAACTAAATCTGAATCGGTGCCAATCCTGCAAATCCGCGGCTGCTTTGCCTTCTCGTCCTCGGCTCGATCCGCCCTCGCGTATATTCGTCGCATGAGCCGTCGCCCCGTGCCGCCTGTTCTCGCTACCCTGACGCTTACAACCGCGCTTCTCGGCCAGACGCCCAAGCAAGCCGCCGACCAATGGCGCGCGGCGCACGGGCAGCAAATCCTCCAGGAGTTCACGACTCTTCTCGCCATCCCCAACGTCGCTAGCGACAAGGCAAACATACAGCGCAATGCCGATGCGTTGGTCGCGGTGCTCCAGCGCAGACAAGTTCACACGAAGTTGCTCACTGCCGCTGGATCCAATCCCGTCGTCTACGGCGAGGTCAAGACGCCCGGCGCACAGCACACCATCGTCTTCTACGCGCACTATGACGGTCAGCCCGTTGACCCTGATGACTGGGAAACCACTGCTCCGTTTACTCCTGTGATGAAAATGGTGAATGGCGAGCCACGCATCTTCGCGCGTGCTGCCTCCGACGACAAGGCCGCCATTCTGGCACAGCTCACGGCGCTCGATGCCCTGCAGGCCGCGCACATCCCCATCAAGGCCAACCTGCGCTTTGTGTGGGAAGGCGAAGAAGAAGCCGGATCAACCAACCTTGGCGCCGTCCTCGAGAAATATCGCGACCAGCTCGGCGGAGACGTCTGGCTCATCTGCGACGGCCCGGTTGACCAAAGCGGACGCCAAAGCGTAGTCTTCGGCGCCCGCGGCGTGACCCACATCGCCATCACCCTCTACGGCCCCAACCGCGAGCTCCACAGTGGCCATTACGGCAACTTCGCCCCCAACCCGGCCATGATGCTTGCGCAATTGCTGGGCAGCATGGAAGACGCCAATGGCCACGTGCTGGTGCCGCACTTCTACGACGGCATCGCACCCCTCACTCCCCTCGAGCGGCAGGCCATCGCCGAGGCTCCGCGCAACGAAGAAAAGCTACGCCAGGAATTCGCCTTGGGCCACACCAATGGCGGCGGCAAGCCTCTGCTCGAACTACTCAACGAGCCTACCTTCAACATCGACGGATTCGCCTCCGCTCGCACCGGTGCGAAGGCCAACAATGTTGTCCCTTCCACCGCGACCGTCGACATTGACATGCGCCTGGTCAAGGGCCTCGACTGGAAGACACAGCAACAGCGCGTGGTGGACTACATCGCTTCACAGGGCTACTTCATCACAGATGCGACACCTGATAAAGCAACCTTGCTCGCCCATCCCAGGGTGGCGTTCGTCCAACGTGACGCCGTTGGCTACAACGCCGTACGTACTCCCATGGATCTTCCCATCGCGCAAGAGGTCATCTCCGCTGTCGAGAGCGCCCGCGGCCGCGTAGTGAAACTGCCCACCATGGGTGGAAGTGTGCCCCTGGAAATCATCGAGCACGCGCTGGGCACGCATACCATCACTGTGCCGATCGCGAACTACGACAACAATCAGCATTCGTCGAATGAGAACATTCGACTGCAGAATTTGTGGGACGGTATCGAAACCATGGCCGCCTTAGAGGCGATGCAGTAGGCCGGATTGGCAAGAGTGCCTTGCACCAAGGTGTCGTTCGGGTTTTTCTGCTCCAAAAAAATCTCGCGACCTTTTCGGTTTTCCTTGACACGCGCCGAGTTTCGCAGCTAAATACTCCCGCCACAGGTTGCCACTTTCCTAGGAGCCATCATGAATAAAGCGGATCTGGTTGACAAAATTGCGGCCTCCACCGGCATCAGCAAAACCAGTGCTGCTACCGCAATCGATACCTTCATCGATTCCGTAACCAGCGCGCTAAAAAAGGGTGATCGCGTTACCCTGGTTGGATTCGGCACCTTCTCCGTTTTGCACCGCAAGGCCCGCAACGGACGTAACCCCCGGACTGGCGGTGTCATCAAAATTGCCGCCCGCCGCGTCGCCAAGTTCACCCCCGGCGTCGAACTGAAAAAACACGTTAACAAAAAATAGTTGAGGCGTCTTGCGGGCGTCTGAGCCCACAGCCGAAATCCTAAGCGAGCCTGTAGGGGCGAGTCGAAGGACCGGCTCACTTCTAATTTGTCATCCCGGCCTGAGCCGCCACTTCGGCGGCGCAAGTGGAGGGAAGGGCATTTCCGCTCGGGGCGTTTTCTGACCTGCGTTCGCCGCGAAACCCGCGGTTGATTTTTGCCTAAAGTCTTATCCGTACCGATCCGTGCAATTCCGCGGCTGATTTGGCATTTCCTCCGCGATGAATCCAAATACACCGCCCCGAATCCAATCCCCAGTGCTAATGCTGCTAATGCTCTGCCGGTTGCCGCCATCACCACCATTCCGGTAAAATAAAGGTTTGCAACCAGCGAGTTAGGGAGTCCCATGAAGGCAGCCATCCATCCGGTTTATAACGAGACGCGTGTGCATTGCGCGTGCGGCAACACGTTTATGACCCGTTCCACCCACAAGGGCGATATCAGCGTCGAAATCTGCTCCGCCTGCCACCCGTTCTTCACCGGCAAGCAGAAGCTGGTTGACACCGCCGGCCGCGTCGAGCGCTTCCGCCGCAAATACGCCAAGTCCGATGCCGGCAAGGCCGAAGCGGCCAAGGCAGCCGAAGCGGCCAAAACCACCGCTAAGTAGCTGCCGTTCCTTAGGTTTACCCAAGCCTCCGTCGCAACGGAGGCTTTCGTCTTTTGGCCCAGCCTACCGCATCGGCGTGCCGTCTGGTCCAGCTGAGCGTGTTCTCGCCCGCCTTCAGTTGCACCGGTTTGCCCCAAACCAATGGCTGCTTGTTGTACCGTGCCGGGATCATCAGGTAGTACATGCCCGCCGACACCGCCGAAAGCACAGCTTTCTCCGACGCATCGGCGCGCGCAACCGACACCGCGCCGGCATGCACTGCCGCCATGATCTTCTGGCAGTCGGGCGTGTGATTGGTGCGCGCAGCACCCATCAGCGTGTGCGGCGAGGTTCCCGCCGGAACCTCAATCCCTGATTTTTCGAGCGGGTTAGAGTAACTGTCGCGCAGCAACAAGGATGCCCGGCCAGCGGATTGGGTGTGCCCGGTTGTGTGGCAAAGCCCGAGCTGATGGACAGAATTGCGTTTGCCCCATTCGGTGCCGCGCAGCATTTGAGCTGACCGACGGAGCTGACGCCGACGCCACCAGCTGAATGTCGGTCGCAAACACGTTAGCAACCGCGACACTAACCAGGGTACAAAGAGCGAGTAAAGAGCGATAACAGCTTCATGACAAATACCTCGGCTACGAAGCAAAGCGGATGGGCGCATCCTCGTTCAAAGGAGCCCCGCGACGCCTGGGCTGGGAGAAAACCTGCACGACGTAAAACTCGATGGCGAGCATTATATGTCCGTCTCTCGGTTGCTCTGGAAGCCTCGTCCTATCTGCGTCAAATCCGTTGTTGGTTTTCGCCTTTGGTTCTTGCCTAAGTCTTATCTGTGTTCATCCGTGTAAATCTGTGGTTGCTTTTGCCTTTCCGTGTCTTCTGTGCCTCTGTGGTCAGTTCTGCTTTACCGCGAAACCCGCTAAAATCAATGCGTGCCCAAGTTTTTCGACAATCCGGCCCAGCGCACGGCGCCTGCCGGCGCCCGTGTCCCCGCGTCCGTAACGCTCGGTACTGTCGAAATCCGTCCCGCCACCGTGCTCGCGCCCATGGCCGGCATCACCGACACCGTCTTCCGCCGCTTCATTCGCAATCTCGGCGGATGCGGGCTGATGATGACCGAGTTCACCTCCGCCGACGGCATCATCCGCCACAAGGACAAGAAGGCGAAGCGCTACCTCACCTTCTACGGCAACGAGCACCCGATCTCCGCGCAGCTCTTCGGCAGCGATCCCGCCACGCTCTCCGACGCCGCGCGCATCGTCCAGGACCTGGGCTTCGACCTCGTCGACCTCAACCTCGGATGCCCCGCGCGCAAAGTCGTCACCTGCAACGGAGGCTCCGGCCTGCTGCGCAACCTGCCGCTCATCAAGAACATCTTCGAGTCGGTGCGCGCCGCCGTGACCATTCCCTTCACGGTGAAGTTCCGCGCCGGATGGAATGACAAGGAAGTCGTTCACGTGCAGCTGGCCAAGATGGCCGAAGAATGCGGACTCGCCGCCGTCGCCCTCCACGCCCGCACTCGCGAGCAGGGATACAGCGGACAGGCACGCTGGGAGTGGATCGCCGCCCTCAAAGACGCCGTCAACATTCCCGTCATCGGCAACGGCGACATCCGTTCGCCCGAAGATGCTGCCGCCATGGTCGCTGAGACCGGATGCGACGCCGTCATGATCGGCCGCACCGCCGCCTCGAACCCCTGGATCTTCCGCCAGATCGAGCAGTACACCGCCACCGGCCGCTACGACACACCGACCGAGGCCGATCGCTACGACATGATCCGCACCTACTTCACCATGCTGGCCGACGAGCAGATGCAAGGCGCACGCCGGCAAGATGAAGCAGTTCGCCGCATGGTTCACCCACGGCGTCGCTCACGGAGCGCAACTTCGCAAGGCCGTTTACGAGTCCCACAATGAGGTAGATATCCTCTCGGCCGTCGACCGCTTCTTCGAGCAGCAATTCGCGCCTCCCTCTTTGCCACAACCAGCCGAACCTCTTGCCATGTCATCCTGAGCGAAGGACCCCCTCCTTGCTTTGTCATCCCGACTGGAGCCGACGCTTCGGCGGCGGCGGGGAGGGATCTGCTTTTCGCCGGGCAGCGGCTAACGTGTGGGTTGCTAACTTACCATCACGAGCGAAGTGACAAGCCGCCCGACGATGCGAGCCCGAAGGGCGCTATTTGCGTTAGCCGTGGGCGTCGACCGCGGTATCGGTCCCATAGAATAACGGGGAGCCGCGTATCGGCGGCACCAGGGCCGTCATCCCTGGGCGAAGCGATCCGTGTGGCGGGAGCGAAGTCGAAGAGGCTGCCCTGAGCGAGTGCAGCGCGTCGAACGGGATCTGCTTTTCGCCGGCGGCGCCAGCCCTTTCCTTTCCCATTTGTCATCACGAACGCAGTGAGGGATCTGCTTTTCGCTGCGACCGCGACAGACTCCGGGCGTTCGACAAATGCCCCCAATTCCTCTGCGTGCAAATCCGCGGCAGGAATGCCTTTACGGCGTCACCACCTCATACGAAATAATCTTCCACTGCCCCTCCTGCTTGCCCCACAGCAGCGTCAACGCCGCTGCATGCTCCCCCGGCGTGCGAAACGTGAACAGCGTCGCATAGTAATTCCCATAGACTTTCCTTGCCTCATCCCCCGGCTGATACGGATTCTTCGTCGAGCGCTTGTTGCACGAGAACGATCCCGCCAGCGAATCCGGCACCGCCACCAGCGTGTACGCATGTTCGCCGGCGTGCTCCACCACCCGCAAATCTTCATGCTCAGGACGCACCGGTTCCATCGCATCGCGCAAGTGCTCCACCTTTCCCACTTGTTTGCCTACCGCCGTCAGCGACCTTCGAATCGCCGCCGCATACTCCTCCGGAGTCGTTACCGGCCTTCTCTCCTTCCGCCAAATACAACTCGACACAAGCGTTGCACCGTGGCGAAACGTACGCCGCGGCACCTTCGATAGTTGTCGTTCACCAGCCAGGTATGCAGAAAGTCATGCGACGCCTGCACCACCGCCGGATCGGCCTTCATCTTCGTTTTTTGCGGACGCGCCGTCGCTGCCGCCCGTCCTCGCCGCGTGTCCGGCGTCGCTCCCGGCTTGGCTTCCGCCGGTTCGATCTCCCACGACACCACCTTCCAATATTTCCCTTCTTTCGTCCACACCAGCGTGATCGCGTCGCTCTTTCGCTTCGGGCCCTTCAGCCGAAATACCGACGCGAAGTAGTTCCCCCGTTTGCTTCGAGGTCCCCGCGACCCGCGACTGATCGAACTCGTCAAATGCTTTGTCCGGATCGCACTCAAAACCCGCCGCCGCTCCGTTCGAGACCTGGTACAGGGCGAACGTCGGTGCATACGGCTGCTTCAGCGGCTTGATCTGCTTATCGTGCAGGCTCTCGGGCTGCACCCCGTCCTGCCACACTCGTTACCTTGCCGATCGCCTTGCTGATCGGCCGCCAGATCCTTCGCCGCCACATAAGGAGCGATCCCCTCGTTGATCTCGCGCCCCGACTGCGGCCCATACTCCGCCAGGCATGCGAACGACCGCCCCGAGAAATACGATGCCGAGTACTCCGGCTATCTGCTCCACCAGCCACGATTGCAGAAAGTCCTGCACCGCGTCTTCCAGCTTGCCCTCGCCCTTGCGTGGAACCGGCGGCACATCGCCCGGCAACAACCCCGCCGTCGGCTCGTCAGGCCCTTCCCCCGGAAATCCAAACAGACTGTGCCACCAGTCCGTAAGACCCTGCCAGCGCTGCAAGTGGATCTGCGTGTTGTTGCCCGGCCCGCACGTCCGAGTTCGCCGCCGTCAAATGCCCGTTAAACAGCCCCTTCGGAATCCCCGACGACCGGTAATCGACGTCGATATCCGCGTGCCGCCCATCGTTAGCCATCGAGAACTGGATCGAAGGCGTTCCGTCCTGCCGGTAATTCAGCGGATATCCCTTGTGATACACCGTGTTGTCGCGATCGCGGAAAAACTCGCTCGAGTCCTTCAGCTTTTGCAGCGCGTCCGGCTTCAACATCACGTACATGCGGAACTGCAAATCGCCCCGCGCCCGGGGGACCTTCCCGTTGATGGCCTCGATGCCCTGCACCAGGTCCAGCGCCGTCCCCATCGATTTACCCGACTTGTCCATCAGGGGCGTGGTCATCAGCGCGTGCGTCACCGCTTCGTAAGTGGTGCGCGTCGAAAGCGAATACTGGTTGTACTCTTTGGGATCGGCGTGATCGCCGGTCATGCGGTTGTAGTCCGCATACCACTCATCGATCAGTTGCCTTTGCGCGGGGCTCAGCCCCTCGTACGTTCCCCCGAACTGGGGCGGTGTACTCGACGCTTGATTCTGGGCGACGACCGAGGACACCCCAAGCACCACGGTAAACACCATCAACCGCAACACCCCTGCCCTACCCCACATGGCCCCGCCTCCCGCGCGCCCGTCCACTATAGCGCGAGCACCCCCACTTTTACGCTATATCCGAAAGGGTACCGAAGGGGCATGGAGTATGGCGTGGGTGAGTGGGGTTCGCGTCGGCGGGGTTTGCGTGAGTGCGGGTTGTTGATTTGTCATCCCGACCGGAGCGAGGCGCAGCCGCGCGTGGCGGGACCTGCATTGCCATCCCGCGTCGATCTTGCAGGTCTCTTGATTCTCTTTGCTGGCAACTGCTTAGCTAGTCCAGCAGCACGCCCGGATTCTTCTTCGCAATGTGCAGCAGCTTCAGCGTCGCCTGGCGCGGTTCCCGGATCCCCTGCTCCCAGCTTTCAACCGCGTTGGAGCTGACATTGAGCAGCCGCGCCAGCAAAGCTTGGCTGGCATTCAGGCTCGCTCGTAGCGCGCGGATGTCGGCCGGCTTGAGCGGCTTCGGTCGCGATGGCAGTTCCGCCTTGCGAAGGTCAACTCCGCGATGCGCAGGCTTCTTGCCGGAGTCACCACGTTTCTTCTTGTCTTTCTTCTTGTCTTTCCGGCCCACGCTTCGCCTCCGCATACCACATTGTCATAGTACTACAATGTAGGACTCTATCCCTGTGGCGTAAATGGCCCAAAAGCGTCTTACCCATGCCCAACTTATTGTGCTCGGGTGGCCCATTCAAGCGGCCGTCTTGGGGCCCGCTTGAATGGGGTTTTTGCTGTCCCCCAACGGTCGCGCCACCGGACGCCCTTTTTCCCCCATCACCACATACGCTAGCGGCCGCTCGTGATCGTGCGTGAACGCCACCAGCCATTTCGCCGGAATGGCTTCTGCATAGAACTTCTGCCGGTTCTCGATCGAGGTCAGCGGATACAAGTCATAGCCCAACACCCAGGTCGGATCCAGATGGTTGGTCGTCGGAATCAGGTCACTGGGATAGCATAGCGTCGCGCCCCCGCTTCTCACCATCACCGCCTGAAGGTCGCGTGTGTGCCCGGGAAACACCCGTACTGTGATTCCCGGTGCAATCTCCGCATCGCCTTCCAGCAACGTCATCTGGTCGCTTCGCACCAGGGGATCGTAGTTGTCTGTCATATAACTGACCCGGTCGCGCTCGTGCTGTTCGTGCGCATGTTCGAGCTCGCCCTTTTGCACGTAGTATTTCGCCCGCGGAAAAGTCGCTGTCGGCTTGCCATCCCGATAGTACGTGTTCCAACCGCAATGGTCGAAGTGCAAGTGCGTATTAATTACGATGTCGATCTCGTCCGGCGAGACGCCCGCCTGCTCGAAGCTTTTCATCAGCTGCGCCTGGTTCTTGTGAATGGCTTGTGACTTCTCGCTCAGCTTCGAGCCAATCCCAGTCTCAATCAAGACCGTCTGCTTGCCATCGCGCAACAGCAGTGAGTTCGTGCCGACTTTCAGCATGTTTCGGGCGTCGGACTGCACTCGCTTTTCCCAAAGCACCTTCGGTACCACGCCGAAAAATGCACCGCCGTCCAGTTCGTAGGTGCCGTCCGTGAGGACCGTCACTTCAAAATCGCCAATCGTCGTCCTGATCAATTGCTCTCCCTAAACTCATTTTCGCGGCGTAGCCCGAGCACGAAAGCGTCGCAACTGCTCTAGAATTCACGCAACGGAGGATTGCCATGTTCCCGAGATTCGCCGCCTTCTTATTGCTCGCCTGCATTGCCTTTGCAACCCATCCTGCTTCTGCCCAGCAACCGCCTCCGCCGGCTCCCGACCGCCTTCAGCAGATGCGGGCCGACCTCAATCAAATGGAAAGCCTCATGAACAATATGCAGAGCGAGATCAACTTCCTCCACGACCAGAATCTTCAGATTCTGCTTAATACCAACGTCCGCATGTGGACCATCCTCATCCGCGACCTGCGCCAACAACTCGACGAGGAGGAACGGCTTGGGACGAACCCGAAACATGCCGCTATGCAGCAACCGTCGCCCAGGTAAATGACCAATGGTCATTTACCTGCCAGAGTCGACACGATGCGGTCGAAATCCTCCAGAGACGCATACTCCAAAACAATCTTGCCCTTACCCCGCCTGTCCTTGATCGTGACCCTTACTCCCAACGCCCGCTCCAGCTCTCTCGCGGCTTCCCGAACATTCGGATCAACCACGCGTTCCTTTAACTCGTTCACCATCGGCGCCGGCACAGGATTGATCAGGTTGGTTACGGCATCTTCCGTCTCCCGAACCGACAGCCCCTTTTCCACGGCGCGCGTGGCAAGGGTAAGCACAGCGTCCGGCGAATCGAGCCCAAGCAGCGCTTTGGCATGGCCGACAGTGAGGTGGCCGCCCGCCACCCAAGCTTGCACCGGTACCGGTAACCGCAATAGGCGCAGGAAGTTGGCCACCGACGAGCGCTCTTTGCCTGTGCGCTGGGAAATTTGCTCCTGGGTCAGCCCAAATTCCCGGCCCAGACGATCGAAAGCGCGCGCCTCCTCGATGGGGTTCAGGTCCTCGCGCTGCAGGTTCTCGATGATGGTCATCTCCATCGCCTGCTCATTCGAAACCTGGCGGACGATGACCGGTACCGTCGTCTTGCCCGCTCGCTGTGACGCCAGCCAGCGGCGCTCGCCGGCGATCAGTTGGTACCGCCCACCGGAAACCGCACGCACGGTTATGGGCTGTAATACCCCAGCGACCTTGATAGAGTCCGCCAGCTCCTGCAAAGCCGATTCGTCCACATGGGAGCGAGTCTGGTACGGGTTGCGGTCGATCAACTCGACTGAAAGCTGATGAACCGCTTCTCCGTGCGAAGGGGCGGGTACCGGAACGGGCGATTGCCGAGCCGGTAAAAGTGTATCCAGTCCGCGGCCCAGTACCTTGCGTTTTTCCGTCATGGTTTAGTCTCTTTCTCGCATAATCGCAGCTAGTTCCCGGCTTCCACCGCCGGAGCGGGAGCCGGCCTCGAATGGGCATGGATCTCCGCCGCCAGTTGCAGATACGCTTCTGAGCCTCGGGACTTTGGATCGTAGAGCAGGGCTGGCTTGCCGTGGCTGGGCGCCTCCGCCAATCGGATATTGCGCGGAATGGTAGTCGCACACATCAGGTCGCCAAAAAATCCCCGTAGATCGGCCGCGACCGACTGCGCCAAGTTGGTACGATCGTCGAACATGGTGATGACCACCCCTTCGACCGCTAACCCTTGGTTCAGTTCGAGTTTTATCCGTTCAATGGTATCAAGCAGCTCAGTGACGCCTTCCAGGGCAAAGTACTCCGCTTGCATCGGAACGAGTACAGCATCGGCGGCCACCAGCGAGTTCAGGGTCAGAAGATCGAGCGCGGGAGGACAGTCGATGATGATGAGTTCATAGTCAGCGCGCACTGGGTCGAGGGCATAACGCAGCCGGTATTCGCGATGATCGAGCGGCACCAGCTCAATATTGGCTCCGAGCAGGTTTTTGTGGGCCGGGAGCGCAAAAAGATGCTCGACCTCGGTTGGGCTGATAGCCTCGGCAGCTGTAACCTCTCCCATTAGAACCTGATAGGTGCTTAGGCGATGCGGATCGCGGGCAAAGCCGACGCCGCTGGAAGCATTGGATTGGGGATCGCAATCGATCAGGAGCGTGCGCGAGCCCAGAGATGCCAGGGAGGCTGCGAGGTTGATGGCGGTGGTCGTCTTACCCACGCCGCCTTTCTGATTGGCGACAGCTATAACTCGGCCCACAGGATTGCTAAATACCTCCGGTCGAGATTAGACGGTGTGCGGCGCGCTAGCAATGGAAACGGATGGCGCAAAACCAAGTTTTGGAGGAAAAACTGTGCAATTCGAGGCTGGCGAGATGGAAGGACAATTGTTCCACGTGGAACAATTTGTCCCAGCTCCCGATGGCTGGTGGCCTCCAAGTTTTATGACTTATGGTCAGTTTAATGGGGCCTTCTTGGCTATTTCCCACTCAAAGTCTCGTTACAAGCTAGGTAAGGCACATACTTCCCACTCATGTATTGCAATGGCCTATGATGATCTCTTTTCCCACTACCACTACCCTTTGATCGCTGCAGGGAATGGGTATCTCCTCAGTGAACCGCCAGCCTGTTTCTGCGGCCGCCTGCAATTGAAGGCTCTGGCCGGAGCCGATCAGCAAACACAGCCTTCCAGCTTTGGCGACTAAGCCTTTCGCAATAGGCAGGACTTCAGCAAACTTCTCCACAGCCCGGAGGGTGACTACGTCGGCCGGCTGCTTCCAACTTTCGGCGCGGACGCACGCTACTTCGACATCTTCCAGACCCAGGACGCGAACGGCTTCCCGCAGAAAGGTCGCCTTTTTGTTCTGCGACTCAAGCAGGGTCAATTGAATTGCAGGCGCGTAAAGCTTGATCGGGACACCAGGGAAGCCGGCGCCGGAGCCAATGTCGATCACTATCTTAGGCTTGTCCGACTGCGAAATAAACGCGCCAGACTCGTCGAGGAGTCGTGCGGCGAACAGCGACTCGCCAAAATGGCGAGTGACGATCTGGTCCGGATCGCGCACCGCCGTCAGGTTCATACGGGCGTTCCAGCGAAGCAGGAGGTAGAGGTAGGTGCGCAGTTGCCCGATCAACTCAGGAGGGGCGGAGAGAAAGGGTTGAAGAAGGTCGGCAATGCGCGCGGCTTCGAGCATGAAGGGTCAAGGATAGCGCAGGGAGCGGCGGTACCTTCCTCCGTTCCCTCGGGAAGCACACCAGTTAGCGAGCCACACATCTCGCCGCCGACCAGCGAAAGCAGGTCCTTCGACGCCGGTCCCCGCCTCGGCGGGTCGCTACGCTCCGGATGACGGATCCCAAAAAAATGGACGGCAAGTGCTGATCAGGAGGCGGGGACGCAGGGAGGGTCGACACAGAAGCCTAGTTTCTGGCCGAGGGCGGTAAATTCCTCGATCCATTGCTTGGCTACTTCGTCGTTCTGCTGGGCATAGATGGGATAGACGTTTTGTAACAACTGGTAGTGGGCGTTTTGGACGCGCGCGAGGTCGACCTCGAAGGGCAACGTGTGCACCAGATCGACGGCGAGATTGAAGCGATGCAGCAATTCAGGTTCCGGTTTGAGCGCCATGTCGTCTGCCATGCGGGCCAGGCGCCGGGTGAGGGCGTAGCCAAGCCAGGGAGCGTCCCATTGGATCTTCTCGCGGGCTGCGGTATCCAGCAGGGTGCGCACACGCTCCAAGTCGAGTTCCTCGGCCAGAAATTCCTTGCGGAGGGCGGTATTCAAGACAAACTCTGCGGTGGTATGCAGCATCTTCGGCAGCGCGCCCATGCCACTGAGAAAGCCCATGAGAGGAGCATGATGCTCATAGATCTGGCGGTAAGCAGCCTCGGCCTCGGCCATGGTGGAACCGAGAAGCCGGCTCACGACTTTTTGGCGCTCGTCGCGGAACAGTGACTTGAGCGAATACGGAGCACCTTCAAAATGACGGTCGAGGAGCCGCACGACGGCCGGCAGTTCCGCCTCCCGAAACGCCTCGCGGACTTCGCTGACGATTACCTTGAAGGCGGCTTCGTCAGGATAAGGGCGGACGCCCGCCATCAGATTGTGATCGCCAAAATGAAGCACGCCGAACATGACACGCTGCTGGTCACGGGTAATGCGGGAGCGGACGCGCGTGGCCCCCAGCGCGAGGCGCGCGCGTCCGGATTCCTCGCGGACATCTTCAATCGGCTTCAGGTCATAGGCCGGAATCAGGTCGCTGTCCCCGACTTGAAACATGGACGCAATCACGTAATGGGCGGCCACGGCCAGCAGGTCCACCTGTGCCGGTTTTACGAAGCGGTCGAAGACCCGGGCACCGTCGCCAAGCTCGGGCAGGTTGCTTTTGGCAGCCTGCAACTGCTCGCGGAATGACTGCTCATGGTGGTCGGCGAAGAGGCGCTGGGCGAGCTGCAAGGCGCGGCCGGCATACATGATGACCTGCACCGTTTCTAAACCCGATAACTCATCGAAGAACCAGCCGCAGCTGGTGTACATGAGCATGGCGTGGCGTTGCATTTCCAGCAGCGACAACACGGTGACGATCTCGGTCTTCCGAGAGCTCGCCTTTGGCGTGGGCGGCGAAGAAGCGGGCGAGGCTGAAATCGCTGCGATCGAGCACGATCTCGACGTATTCGTCGCGCGCCAGCCACGGGTCTTGGAAAAACTCGACGCCTTCGTCTCGTATAGTTCGGCCAGGTTGTCGCGCAGGTACTCCAGGGCCTTGCGAAGAGGCGCGCGCCAGGCCTGGTTCCAGCCGGGCTTGCCGCCCGAGTTGCAGCCGCAATCGGTGCTCCAGCGGCCGACTCCATGGGAGCAGCTCCAGGCGGTGTTCTCGACGATCTCGACTTCGTGAGTCGGCGGATTGATGGTGAGGTACTCGCCGTAATTGGTGAGTTGCGCGAGCTTGTTTCGATTCGATGTGGTGAAGCGCGTACGACAGCGCCATCTCGCCCTTGTGATGATGGTGGCCATAGGTTTCGCCGTCGGTGGCGATGTGCATCAGCTGCTTCCAGCGGCGATTGTCGGTGAAGCCGCTCATCAGGCGGCTCGGCGAAGCGCTCGCCGTCGGAGAGCAGGCCTTCAAACGCCACGGCGCGAGAGATGGGTCCGTCGTAGAAGAAGAGGTTGATGCTGCGGCCCGAGGGAAGATTGCACACGTAAGGGCGAGTGGGGTCAATCTTGCCGCCTTCGACATTCTTGAAGCGGGTGGTGGTAACGCGGCGCTCGGCCTTGGCCTGCGACGGCGCGAGGATGGTGAACTTGATGCCGTTGGCGGCGAGGACTTCGAGGGTCTCGATGTCGACGGCGGTTTCAGCCAGCCACATGCCTTCGGGATCGCGATTGAAGCGGAACTGGAAGTCGCGAATTCCCCATACCACCTGAGTCTGCTTGTCGCGGCGATTGGCCAGCGGCATGATCATGTGGTTGTAGACCTGCGCGATGGCGGAACCGTGTCCGGAAAACGCTCTGCTGGCTTTCGCGGTCGGCTTCGAGAATGGCTTGATAGATATCGGCAGCATGGTCGGCCATCCAGGACAGAAGGGTGGGGCCGACGTTGAAGCTGATCCGGGAATAATTGTTGACGATGCGAACGATGCGGTTGTCGGGGGTCAGAATGCGGGAAGCGGCGTTGGGAGCGTAACACTCGGCGGTAACGCGTTCGTTCCAGTCATGATAGGGATAGGCCGAATCCTGCTGCTCAATGACTTCAAGCCAGGGATTCTCCCGCGGCGGCTGATAAAAATGACAATGAATACAAAGATAACGATCCATAGAATGTGGCGCGGATTGTGACGGACGTGAGGTGTTCGACTGCAGCAGTGTATTGGATGTGCGAACGGGGCACAACGTTGCATGGGCTGGCAAGGGATTAGTAAGACGTCAAGAGCAAAAAAACACGGATTAACACGGATTCTTAGGGGAAAAATAATTCGGCGGGCGACTCTACATACACTTCAAAGTCAGACACCATGGACTGCATGTGCATGCCCTTGAATTCGCTCGCGCCCGTATTGCTCTGTCGCCCGCTCCTTCCGCAACGAAGAGATCATCAGGTTCGGACTCTGGCCAAGCCGAATACACACTCGACGACTCGAACGAGCCCACCCTTCCGCGACTGGGTCAGGCGTCTTGCCGAGCGCAGGTAGACGAACGCTGGCGCTACGGCGTCCGCGTAGTTAACCGCGAACACCCTCAGAACTCTTCAGCCGAAGATTTACACGGATCCGCGTAAATCAGCGGCTGACTTAGGGTTTCACCCCACCCTCGATCGCCCGGATCCTCCAATACTCCCCTGCCGTCTCGCTCAAGTCTCCCGCAGGCTTTTCACCCTTGAACACCCTCGACACGCCTCGGACCACGCGCCGCATGGGCAACTCACCACTCGCATCCGTGAGAAACAGTTCCCCGACCATTACGGTGCGGTAATACCACCGCTTCAGCAATGCGACATGCTCCATCCACTCCAGCGCGCTCGATAGCTTCGGAGCTTCCACTCCCGCCAGGGCCTCATTGATCCGCGCCTCGATTGACTGGGGCTTCGCCTGCATGTGCGCCGCCTCGGCTTTCGACGCCACGTCGAGTTGCACGCCATTGCAAATCGTGCACGCGACAATCTTGAAGAGCGTGACTGAATTCGCCTGGGCCGACGGCTGAATCATCACTCCATTCAACTCGTCGAGCCGGCGCACGATCTCCGGCAGCTGGGTAGTCGCCGCCTTCACCTTCTCGAGCCGCGTATGCAGTGCCGCCGCGTCCTCGAAATCCAAACTCGCCGACGCATCATCGCGCATGCGTTCAACCTCTCGCACCAGCGACTGCCCACCGCTGGCGAAGTACTCCTGCACGCGCCCGACCTCCGCCGCGTACTGCTCGTCGGTGCAGCCCTTGAAGCACGGCGCCAGGCACATCTTCATCTCCGAATAAATGCAGCCCGGAAACGCTGGGTCAGGATTCAGGTCATCGACACAGCGCCGCATCTTGAAGAAATCGAGCGAGTCATTGCAGAACTTCTTCGCCGCCACGCGCGTGGCAAACGGCCCAAAGTATTCCGCGCCACTCTTGCGTCCGCTGATGCGCGTTGTCACCGTCGCCCGCGGATACGGATTGTCGAGGATCAGCTTGACCAGCGGCGCAAAGCGCAGGCGCAATCGATCGCCATAATTCCTGGGAAACTCGCGGCGTAGCGTTTTGTAGAGGAGGAGCGACGCCTCGAAGTCGGAGCCGGCCGCCCACCACTCGACCTCGCGCACGCGATCGCGCAAGTTTAGCTTGCGGCCCAGTGCTTCCGGAGCGGCCAGTAGTCGCTGCAATCGCCGCCGCAGGTTTGACGACTTGCCGACATACGGCTCGCTACCAGCCTCACCGCGCAGCAAGAACACCGCCGCACTCGCCGGGGCCGCGGCAAACAAGTCGGCATCGTGTTCGGGCAAAAACTGCACGTGCACGGGATGATTCTAGCGGATTGTGGCTAGTGGTCAGTGAAACGGTATCGTCATGGTGAGCGAGGACGGGAAGAACATTTCCCGTCCGAGTCGAGGGACCTTTGCGGGTGTGCGAAAGCTGCTACTCCGCCTTCTTACTCTTGACTTTGATCCGTGCCGGCGCCTCAATCGGCTGGAAGTGCGCTTTCTTCGAATGCAGGCGGTAATCGCGACCCTCCATCTCGACCTTCTTACACATCTCGTGCAAACGGGAACGCATGCGTTCCCCAATGCGATCGCCCAAGGTCTCGCGCCGCGCCGCCCGGTCGGCTGCCGAATAGCTTCGCGGATTGTCGTCCTCCACCCGCTCCTGCTCCGGCCTGTCCGGGAAGTTCGTAGTAATAATGGTGGTCTTGTTGTCGTTATAGCGGCTGTTGAGGATGTAGTTCACCGTGTCGAACACCCACTCCGTGCTGCGCACCGCGCCGAGCTCGTCAATCACCAGCACCTCGGCGTCGAAGACGGGCCTCAGGATCTCCATCTCGGTCGCCTGCACCGACGCGTTATACGAGTGCTGGATCGACTTCAACAGCTCGCGATAGTCGCAGAACAGGGACGGCACGCCCTTATCGCGAATCAGCACTTTCAGAATACCCACCGCCAAGTGAGTCTTTCCGACACCCACGGAGCCAACCAGAAGCAGTCCAGTTTTCTCGACTGGATATTCTTCGACGAAACGGCCTGCGGCCAGCCACGCCTTAACTAGCTTTGAATCCTCGGGATCGTCAGAGTCGTACTTGAACGTACCCAACTCGCAGTGCTCGTAGCGCGCAGGAATCTTCGCCGCGGCCAGCAAGCGTTCGCTACGTCCCTTGATCCGGCATTCGCACCGGACCACCTGCCGCTCACGGCCTCCGCCGGCTTCGCGCCAGCCCGTTCCGCCGCACGCCGGGCACTGCGACTCCGCACTCGCACTACGTTCACTCATTCTCAATCGCTCCGAAGCTCGACTCTACTTCCCAAGCCATTCCCACGCAAGCCGTAACGCCGCCCGGCCTTTATTGTCGTCAAGTCGATAGCCACGGGTGTGTGATAATCGTTGGTTCGGGGTCGGACTGGCGGCCGCGTCCAATAGGGCTGCTGAGCATCTAAAGGAAAGTGAATATGGACAAGAAGTTTTTCTTTGAGCGCTACGGCCTGGCGCAGGCAGACGTGGAGCGTTACCTCGCTGCGGCGCTTTCAGCGGGCGGAGATTTCGCCGACCTGTATTTCGAATATCAAACATCGACCTCGGTCTCACTCGACGAAAGCATGGTCAAGTCGGCGTCGCAGGGCATCTCGGTGGGGTGCGGCGTGCGCGTGCTCTCGGGCGAGCGCACGGGGTATGCCTACACCGACGACCTGGCTCCGGAGCGCATTCTGCGCGCCGCGAAGACGGCGGCGATGATTGCCAGTGGTCCGGCGAAGCAGCCGGTCGTGGGCCTGACGGACAAGCCGGCACACAACCTTTATCCCGTGCCACTGCCGTCGGTGGAAGCCGATGTGATGGCAAAAGTGGAGCTGGTGAACCGCGCGGACAAGGCGGCGCGGGCCTACGATCCGCGAATTAAAGAAGTGCGGGTGGGTTACGCAGACGAACTGCGGAAGATCCTGGTGATTGGGTCGGACGGCAGCTTTGCCGAAGATTCGCAGCCCCTGGCCCGGCTGAACGTGTTCTGCCTGGCCAAATCAGGTGCTGAGTCGTCGCGAGGGACCTCGGGTGGTGGCGGACGCGTGGCCATTGACTTCTTCCAGACGGAGAAGACCCCCGAGCACTTTGCAAGCGAGGCCGCGCGGCAGGCGATCATTCAGCTCGACGCCATCGATGCCCCGGCGGGCGAGATGGAAGTAGTGCTTGGCCCGGGATGGCCGGGTGTACTGCTGCACGAGGCCATCGGGCATGGGCTTGAAGCGGACTTCAATCGCAAAAAGACGTCGGCCTTCTCGGAAATGATGGGCCGCCGCGTAGCCAGCGATAAGTGCACGGTGGTGGACAACGGCACCATGCCGGGACGGCGCGGCTCTCTGAATGTCGATGATGAGGGCAATCCAACGGCGAACACCGTGCTCATCGAAAAAGGCATTCTAAAGGGATACCTCACCGACAAGCTGTCGGCGCGCCTGATGGGTATGTCGAACACGGGCAACGGGCGTCGCGAGAGTTATCAGCACATCCCGATGCCGCGCATGACGAATACCTACATGATGGCGGGAGAAGATGCGCCGGAGGACATTATTGGCTCGGTCAAACGCGGCGTTTACGCAGTGAATTTCGGCGGCGGACAGGTGGACATCACGAACGGCAAGTTCGTGTTCTCGGCGTCGGAAGCGTACATGATCGAAGACGGCAAGATCACCGCACCGCTGAAGAACGCTACGCTCATTGGAAACGGCCCCGACGTGCTGACCAGGGTGTCGATGGTCGGCAGCGACCTGCAGCTTGATGAGGGCATTGGAATCTGCGGGAAAGACGGGCAGTCGGTGCCGGTGGGCGTTGGAATCCCGACGTTGAAGGTGGATCGGCTAACGGTGGGCGGAACCGGCGGGTAGTCGTACTCCCTAGCAACGGTCAAAGGCCGAAGCGACCACGGATTTGGCGGGTTGTCACGCATCAGAATAGGACCAAGAACGTATTTCACCATGGAGGCCCAGATAACACGGAGAAGAAAGAAAGATAGTCAACTCTTTACCTCCGTGGTGAATTCCCCGCTTTGCGAAGTGTTGTAGTAGCACCTGGGTTCCCGATCTCAAACTTGAGGTGAGTGCATGAAGCGCTGGCTATGGCTAGCCGTCACCTTGTCGTGCCTGAGCGCCCTCGCGTTCTCGCAGACGGTGGATGAGCTGGTGAACAAGAACATCGAAGCCAAGGGTGGCCTGGAGAAGATCAAAGCAGTGAAGACGCGGCGCATGTCAGGCCGCGCCGACCAGGCGGGCGGGCCGCCCCTGGCAGTGGTCATCGAGAATATGCGGCCGGATGAGATACGGCAGGACATCACCATCGCCGGCATGACGCTGGTGCAGGCCTATGACGGCAAAGGCGGATGGATGATCCAGCCATTCAGCGGGCGCAAAGACCCGCAACTCATGGGGGAGGATGACCTGCGCGATTTGACCCTCGACGCCGACATCGATGGGCCGCTGGTTGATTACAAGGCGAAGGGGCACACGGTCGAGTACCTGGGCCACGACACGGTGGATGGTGACGATGCCCTGCGACTGAAGGTGACGTTGAAGAATGGTGACATCGTGTACTACGACCTCGATCCCGACACGTTCCTCGAAATCCGGCGCGAATCGCAGGAGTTCATTCGCGGCTCGGTCAAGGAGCAAGTCACCGAATTCGGTTCCTACAAGCCGGTGGACGGAGTGATGTATCCGTTTTCGATGTCAATTTGGCCGAAGAACGATCCGACTCAGATGTTGACCGTGACGTTCGAGAAGGTCGAAGTGAATGCACCACTGGCGGAGTCGTTGTTTGCGGTGCCAGCGAGTTTGAAGCACTAAGCGTTCCCCGACAAATCAGGCCCTTCGACTCGGACGCCCGCCGTAGCGAGCGACCTCGCTCAGGATGATAAGAGGAATGGTGATGAAGATTGAAGTGCGTCGTACCCGCCGGGCCACGAACAACCTGCTGCGCTGGATTCTGCTCGCTCCTTTATGTACGGGCATGATGCTGGCGGCACAGAACGCGCCACAGATCGGCAGCGCTACGGTTTCTGGTTTGCCAGCTCGCAACATTGGTTCGGCGACCATGAGCGGCCGTATCTCCGCATTGGCGGGCGTGGAGCAGGATGGGCGTATCACGCTGTTCGTGGGCGCCGCCAGTGGTGGAGTATGGAAGTCGGTAAACGGGGGCACTACTTTCAAACCGGTGTTCGACCGGGAGAGCGCGCAGTCGATCGGCGCGCTAGCGATTGATCCGTCCAATCCGAAGAACGTGTGGGTGGGAACCGGCGAGTCGTGGATGCGCAACAGCGTGTCGGTCGGCGATGGGATCTACAAGTCCACTGACGGCGGCGAAGATTGGACCGACATGGGCCTGAAGGGGACGGAGCACATCTCCAAGATCCTGATCGATCCCAAGGACGGAAATAAGGTGTTGGCGTGCGCCACCGGTCACGCGTGGAATGACAGCGATACGGGCGGGGTGTACAAGACGAGCGATGGCGGCAAGACGTGGACGAAGGTTCTGGCGGGCGCGAATGCATCGAGCGGTTGTGGGATGCTGGCTGCGAGTCCGAAGAGCCCTTCTACGGTTTATACCTCGACCTGGGACTTCCGGCGCCAAGGTTGGACCTTCCGCTCAGGCGGACCGGGCAGCGGACTTTTCCGCTCTGATGATGGCGGTGATCACTGGACAGAGCTAACGACCTCCAACAGCAAGGGTCTGCCGGCGAAGCCGTGGGGACGCGTAGCGGTCGCGGTGGCGCCGTCAAAGCCGCAGGTGGTTTACGCCATGATCGAGTCGAAGGCCAGCGCGCTGTTCCGCTCTGACGATGGCGGACAAAACTGGAAGCAGCTGGATGCCAGCCAGTTCATGATTTGGCGGCCATTCTATTTCGCAAATCTCATCGTCGATCCAGCGAACGAGAACAAGATATTCAAGCCGGATTTGTTGTTGCTCCTGAGCGTGAATGGCGGCGCGAGTTTCAGCTCGGTGGCCAACGCCCATGGAGATTTTCATGATGTGTGGATCGACCCCAGCAACCCCAATCTGATTTACGCGGGGGACGATGGCGGTTTGTGGAACAGTGAGGACGGCGGAACGCGCTGGGCGCACCAGTTGAACCTTCCGGTGTCCCAGTTCTACCACGTCAGCACCGACAACGCCGATCCATACCACGTGTATGGCGGACTGCAGGATAACAGTGCGTGGGTGGGCGACTCGTCCTATCCGAACGGAGTGGCGAACTCGCAGTGGGAGAACATGTACGGTGGTGACGGCTTCTGGATGTTCGAAGATCCAGCGGACGAGAGTTACATTTACGCCGAGGCCCAGGGCGGCGAGATCGGCCGGGTCAACCGGCACTCTCTCGAAGTACGCGCCATTAAACCGTTTGCGAACTACGGCGAAACGAAGCTGCGTTTCAACTGGAACACGCCGATCCACATGAGTCCCAATGAAAAAGGGACACTCTATATTGGCGCGCAGTACCTGTTCCGCTCACGCGATCATGGGCAGTCGTGGGACCGCATTTCGCCTGACCTGACGACGAACGATCCGGAGAAGCAGAAGCAGGAGGAGTCGGGCGGCGTGACTATCGACAACTCGTCGGCGGAGATGCACACCTCGATCTATTCGATCTCGGAGTCGCCACGGAATGGACAGGTCATCTGGGTGGGGACGGACGACGGCAATCTACAAGTCACGCGCGATGGCGCCAAGACCTGGACCAACGTGGTCGGCAACGTAAAGGGCCTGGGTGCAAATTCGTGGGTTTCGACGGTGGCGGCGAGCCGCTTCGAAGACGGCGTAGCGTATGTGACGTTCGATCGCCACACGTTCGGAGACATGACTCCGTATGCCTATAAGACGAGCGACTACGGAAAGACGTGGACGTCGCTGAATCTTTCGGAGAGCGCCGTTCGCGGATATGCACACGTGATCACGGAAGATAACAGGAATCCTAACCTGCTCTTTGTAGGTACTGAGTTCGGGCTTTGGATCTCGGTGGATGCCGGACAGCACTGGGCGCAGTACAAGGGCAGCGATTTTCCGGCAGTCGCGGTGCGTGACATTGTGGTGCAGCCGCGTACCTCGGACCTAGTACTGGCAACGCACGGACGTGGCATCTGGATCATCGACAACATCTCACCGTTGCGGCAGCTCACGCCGGACGTGATGGCCAAGGACGCAGTGGTGCTCGAAGGGCCGCCGGCAACCCAGTACTTCAACGCTAATGGCGGATGGCCGCAGGGTGACGCAGCTTTCGTCGGACCAAGCCGTCCGAACGATGCTCAAATCACTTACTACCAGAAGGCGCGCCACATGTTTGGCGACTTGAAGATCCAGGTGTACGACCGGACTGGAGCCAAGCTGACGGAGTTCACACCGAAGGCCAAGCACAAGGGGTTGAATAGAGCTCCATGGTCGATGCGGCTTCCTCCACCGATTATTCCTCCGGGAGCGCAGGTGCTGTTCCAGGCGTCGCAGGGTCCGCGAGTGCTGCCAGGAACGTATTCTGTGAAGCTCGTGAAGGGCGACAAAACATACGATGGACAGATGACGCTGGTGCTCGATCCGCGCGCCAAGTTCAGCCTTGAGGACCGTAAAGCCGACTACGATCTGTCGATGAAACTGTACACCATGCTTGGACGCATGAGCTACGAAGTGGCGGCCATCCAGGCGGTCCGCGACGGGGCGAATGAGCGCGCGGGCAAGCTGGCGAAGAACAATCCGACGCAGGCGACGCTGGAGCAGCTTGCGAGCAAGGCGGACGCGTTGCGCTCGAAGATTGTGGCTACAAAAGAGGGCGGCGCGATCACCGGCGAAGAACGCATCCGCGAGCACGTGGGTGAGTTGTATGGCTACGTGACTCAGTACGAGGGCCGGCCCACGAACTACCAGGTGGCGCGTGCGGACGTGCTCAACCACGAACTGGACGACGTAGTTGCCGACTTTGGCAAGCTGACCGCAGAGCTTCCCGCGATCAACCGCAGCCTGCAAAAGGCGAAGCTGGAGCCGATCACGGTTCCGAATGAAGCGGAGTGGCTGAAGGAGCACACGAACAGCGGCGATACGGCGGTGAAGGCGAGTGCGATGATGGAGAGAGACTAAGGAAGTACCGCGCGGAAGGTTCTTCACCACGGAGGCACGGAGTTTTTGGATGAAATGCATCCGCGTGCGCGGAGGCGCAAATGCAGGTCCCTCTGCTCCGCAGCCGAAGCGGCTCCTCCGGTTGGGGTGACGATCTAGTTTGATGACGATTCAAAACGAATTACAGATGGAAGTTAGGTATTCTGGTAAGGGACTCTTATGAGTGTATTGACGCAAGACGGAGTGTCGAGCGCACAGGTTGGATCGGCTGATCTGAAGGAAATTGCTGTGGACGTGGTGCGGCGCGCCATGCAGGGCGGCGCCACGGCGGTAGAGGCAGTAGCCGTCGATGGAAGCGAGTTTTCTACCACGGTGCGGCTGGGTGAAGTGGAAACGCTGAAGGAGTCCGGCTCCAAGGGTGTGGGCGTGCGGGTGTTCTTCGGACAGCGGGCCGCCAGTACCTACTCCAGCGATCTCACACCCGAGGGCTTGCGAACGATGGTGGATGCCGCGTTGCATCTCGCCAAAGTGACCAGCGAAGACCCGCTGGCGGGCATTCCCGCGGCCGAGCAGCAGGGCAAGCTCGAGGGCGATCTCGAGCTGTACAACGACGATGTGTATTCGCTTTCGACGGCCGATCGCATCGACTATGCGCGGCGCGCGGAGAAGGCCGCGATGGCGGCCGATCCACGAATCATCAACTCGGATGGCGGCAGCTTTGACGCATCGGTGTATTACAAGGTCCTGGCGAACTCGAACGGCTTCGTTGGCGATTCGCGCCGCTCGTACTGTTCGATGTCGGCTGTGCCGATTGCGCAGATGGAAGGCTCCGCGATGCAGCGCGACTACTGGTACTCGGTGGCGATGACGCTGAAGAAGCTCGAGACGCCAGAGCACGTGGGCGAGGTCGCCGCCAAACGCACACTGCGGCGGCTAGGAGCGCGCAAGGTCAAGACCGCAAAGGTGCCGATCGTGTTCGAGAACACGGTGTCGGGTTCGCTGGTAGGACACATTTTCGAAGCGGTGAATGGCGATTCGGTGTATCGCGGCGCGTCATACCTCGCGGGCAAACTGGGCGAGAAGGTCGCGGGCGACAACATCAATATCGTGGACGATGGAACCCTGCCGGGATTATTCGGAACAAGTCCGTTCGATTCCGAAGGTGTGGCGAGCCGCAAGACGGTAGTGGTCGAGAATGGCGTGCTGAAGTCCTACCTGCTAAACACTTACACCGCGAAGAAGCTGGGCATGCAGACAACCGGTAACGCGTCGCGCAGCCTGGCAGGTACGCCTGGCATCGGGCCGGGAAACTTCTTCCTCAAGCTGGGAAAGAAGAGTTTGCAGCAGATCATCGCTGACATCAAAGAGGGGCTGTTCGTGACCGAGTTTCTTGGCTTCGGTGTGAACCTGGTGACGGGTGATTTCTCGCGTGGCGCGAGCGGGGTATGGATCGAGAACGGCGAGCTGACGTTTCCGGTTGAGGAAATCACCGTCGCAGGCAACCTGAAAGACATGTTCTCGAATGTCAGCGAGGTTGGCAACGATCTTGAATTTCGCGGGGCCATCGCCTCCCCCGCTTTGCGGATTGATGGCATGACGGTCGCCGGGGAGTAGGGCCCGGCAAGATCAACTCTACTCACGATGTGTGCCCGACAGGTTGCCTGTGGGTGCACACTTTTCCTGCAAAAATTTCCCTCTCGATAATCAGGCAGCCTAGCGGATTGTTGTTAAGATAGTTTCGAGCTAACACAAAGCCCTGATCTGCATCGTACCTACCTAAGACGCCTGATTCGTCATGCTGTTCGGTAACTCTGGCCCCGACATTCTAATGAACGAAGCTGAACTTCGAATAGAAAGGACAGTGATGGCAAGCCCGTCCCGGGGCCCCATCCGTGGGAGAGCGAATCTCCCGCTGGTGGCGAACAATCGAAAACCGCAGCGAAAGGCTGCCAAGTTGCTTGCTCGCCGAATCGCGACGACCCTGGCGGCTTTGGTGCTTTTGGTTTTGGTGCTCCGGTTCCTTCCCCCGCGATCAAGAACGGTTGACGTTAAGGCTGCCGGAACGACAGCGCCGGCGAGTCCGGCTGATCTTCGCGTGAGTGGATTGCAGATCAGTCAGCAAGGAGTTGGCGAACCGTTGTATCTGGACGGTATCGTGGCCAACGCGGGAGCCGGCCGCATCAAGGGTGCTGTCGCAGATGTGGGGTTCCGCGACCTCCACGGAAACCTCGTCGGCACGGTAGAAAAGCCCGTGGCGGGCATTGCGCCGGGAGGCACTGGCGCGGTCAAGGGCGAATTCATGCGGAATCCTATTCAGCCCAAGGAAATGCGGTTCTTCCGAATCGCGATAGACCAGATCCCCCCGGAGTGGAACCACGAAGTCCCTGAGCTGAAAATCGTTTCTATCAAGGCCCAGTAACGCTTTTCCCAGAACCTGAACCCACACGGGGAGGGGCTTTGCCACCGCCCTTCGCGACGGCAGGCCGACTTAACTGTAAGTCGCTGCGGAGTTCGGCGGTCTGCTTGCGGACGGCCGTCTGCGAGGCCTGCCGGGTGGAAACATCAAGGCAAACCACTCCGGCGATAATGAGGACGATAGCCACGACTTTCAGCGTGTTGGCGGCCTCGTCGAACAACAAGACGCCAAGCACTGTCACGAGCGCAGTCCCGACCGCTGACCAGATGGCGTAAACGGCCCCTATCTCCATTTGTTTCAGGGCGATAGTCATGGGGACAAAGCTCAAACCGTAAAGCACAAAGATTCCCACGGTGGGGGCGGTGCGGGTCAAACCATTGGACATCTTCATCAAGGTGGTGGCCGCCACTTCGAAGAAAATCGCTAAGAATAACCAAATCCAGCACATACAAAACATCACTTTCGGTACGAATGAGGGCAAAGATCCCGATTCACCGGCCTGCAGCGATGCGAAGTCGTACCGGGCGATCCATCGCCAAGACAATGAAAGTAATAGAGAAAAATCGGGGCCGACGGAACCCTAATGATCAGGAAGGGAAAACTGGCAGGGACTATTGGATGGGGTCAGCCAAATGGGATTCTGGACGCTCTTCATGGAAGCCTCCGATATCAGTATAGCCGGAGGAGAGAGGGAAAGCCAGCGGCTAAGTCACGTACTCCATTGATTTTAGACGTGTTAACGGGGTGTTACAGACGAAACCACATGTTGTTGTGGGGCGGAGTAAAATCGCTTCGTCATGGAACAGGCATACGAACCGGCTCCTTCGCCCGACCAGAAACGCAATTGGGTGCCACTGCTGGCTGGACTAGTGGCTGTCATTGCGGCGGTCGCAGCCCTGCTGCTTTTCAGCCGGCATCAGACGCCGGCCCGAAGCGCGCCGAATCCTTATGCCGAGAAGCTGAAACTCTCCGATATCAAACTGAGCGCCGCCGAAAACTACATGGGCGGCACCGTCACCTACCTCGACTTCAACATCACCAATACGGGCGACAAGGCGCTGGTTGGGGCTGAGGTCAACGCGCAGTTCAAGAACACCATGGGCCAGATTGTGCAGAAAGAGACGCTTCCGCTGCATGTACTGGTGGAGAACCAACTGGCGGGTTATCCGGACCTGGTGGATATGAACCGGGCGCCCATTGGCCCGGGACAGACGAAGACAGTGCGCCTCAGCCTGGAGCACATCTCGGATGACTGGGACCGGAGCTACCCGCAGATGGAGCTGGTGAATTTGAAGCTGAAGTAAGGGCGGGTACCCGACTTACGGGCGTTTACGCATAAGAGTTAGGAGTCAGGTAGAAAAATCTAAGCAGGTCGAACACCGATCGCACGGGAACAACACGTGGCATAAAACAAGGCAACCGGGTAGTACGCGAACAGGCCCCTGATAATCTTCTGGCATGCGATTGGTTCGTGGCGCTCTCTTCGTTCTCATCCCGTGGATTGCTCTCGTTAGTCTTGCGCCCGGTGGGTGGGCCCGGGAGAAGCAGACACCGGCTTCTCAGGATCAAACTGCACCGACTCCTCCCGCCGCTGCGCAGCCGCTGATTCCGCTCAAAGAATCGAGCGTGCTCGGCGAGCTGGAAATCATCACCATCAACAGCAAGGTGTTTCGCAACATTCGAAATTTGCGAGTGTGGCTGCCGGCCAACTACTTTGCGCCAGTCAATCGCAACAAGCACTATCCCGTGCTCTACATGCAGGACGGGCAGAACCTGTTCGACGAGGCCACGGCGTTCAATCACGAATGGAGAGTTCGACGAAACCGTCGAGTTCCTTACTGGCAGCATGCGCATTGGACCGATGATCGTAGTGGGCATCGACAACACGGGACGACGGGCGAACGAGTATTTGCCGTATCCCGATCCGGACAACAAGGAGCTCGGCAAGTACGAAACGCAGGACGTTCACGGCAAGCAGTATGCCGATTTTGTCATCAACGAAGTGATGCCGCTGATTCAGAAGAAATATCGCGTACTGCTGGGAGCGCAGAACACCGGCCTGGGAGGATCGTCGTATGGCGGAGCGGTGACGCTATACACGGTGCTGGTGCATCCGGGGGTGTTCGGCAAGGCACTGATTGAGAGCCCGTCGCTGCTGATCGGAAACGGGCAGTTGCTGAAAGATGCAGAGAAGGCGACCCAGTTCCCGCAGAGGATGTACATCGCGATCGGCACGGCGGAAGAGGCGGACGAAAAGGCGAGTGCCAAAGACGTGGAGCCGGTCACGGAACTGGAGAAGATTCTTCGCGAAAAGGGACTGGGACCGACGAGGCTGAAAGTGGTCGTCGAAGAAGGTGCGCAGCACAACGAGACTGCGTGGTCGAAGCGGCTGCAAAGCGCTCTGCTGTTTTTGTATGGGAGCGACATTCATCTGATGACGGCGAAGTGAAAGTTGACTGTCGACCACGGTATACTTCGGCTAGGGGCGCTTTGGCTGGTGAACACGCGCTTTGTGGCCCTTGAGTGGACTGCGCAATGGCTTGACTGGCAGGCCGTCGGCATTCTGTCACAGAGATCTCGCACGGCTTGCAGATTTTGGCAAAATCAAAATCGAACCGCGGATCACGCGGGCACGTGCGGATCGGAATTGTTTCAAAAAGAAATCTCCCTTTGGGCGCAATCCGCGGTTGTTTTTCATAGTAAGACCCAGAGTTGTCCGTTTCACCCGTGCAGAGCGGCGCCTAAATTTGTTCGTTTCCAGGTTGCTACAATCGAGCTGTGCCTGACAACGCCAAGCCGCGTTTGACAGAGATGGTGAAAGCTGCTGGTTGAGCCAGCAAGCTAAGTCCGGCGGTGCTGGACTCGGTGCTTGGGAAATTAGCCCGGCAACACGATCCCAACGTTCTGGTCGGCTTCGACACCGCCGACGACGCTGGCGTGTATCAAATCACGTCCGACCTGGCGCTGGTGCAGACGGTCGATTTTTTCACGCCTATCGTGGATGACCCGTACACCTTCGGCCAGATTGCCGCGACCAACTCGCTGAGCGATGTGTATGCAATGGGCGGGCGTCCTCTGAGCGCGATGACACTGGTGTGCTTTCCGGAGAACGGCGACGTCAAGATGCTGGAAGCAGATGCTGGCGGGTGGGCTGTCGAAGATGATCGAGGCCAATTGCACGGTTATTGGCGGGCACAGCATTCGCGATGAGGAGATCAAGCTGGGCTACTCGGTAACAGGCACGGTGCATCCTGGATGCGTGCTCACCAACAGCGGCGCGAAGGCGGGCGACCGGCTGATATTCACCAAGGCGATTGGGACGGGCGTGATCTCGACAGCCATCAAGCGCGGCCACGCCGATGTCGGCCTGGATACGAGGCGCGGTGCGCGCCATGACAACGCTGAACAAGACGGCGGCGGAAGTGGTGATCTCGGGCGGCTTCATCGTGCACGCCATGACCGATGTGACTGGATTCGGGCTGATCGGGCATGTGCGCGAGGTAGCACGCGGATCGGGCGTCAGCGTGCGACTGGTCGCGGGGAAAGTTCCGTTGCTGGAGGGCGCGCTGGAGTGCGTTCGCAGGGGCGATGTGCCGGGTGGATTGAAAGCCAACCGTGGATTCGCTGAAGGTTGCGTTGAGTATGCCGGCAATGTGCCAGAGGATGTGCGGACCCTGTTCTACGATCCTCAGACGGCAGGAGGATTGCTGATCTCGGTGGCGGAGGCGGATGCCTTCCGCTTGCTTGCGAAGCTGATCGATGCGGGAGTCAACGCGGTGGAGATCGGCGAAGTGGTGGAGAAGACTACGCCGCTGATTGCGGTGGATGAGTAGATCAACGCCTGTCGTTGCCTCGCAGCAGAACAGCAGGTCCTCCGACTACACGCTCGCCCGACCGGCGGGTCGGGAAGGCCCGCGAGCGCTCCGCTCAGGATGACAAATCAAAAAGTAAAGGACGACCATGATGGCCGCCCTTTCTACTTGCCAGTTGCTAACTCCTAATTGCTTCTTACGCCTGCGCTGGACGTCTCGGGAGCAACGCCCGGCTGGCCGGGTGCCGGTTTCAGCACCTGCTGCACTTCGTCCTTGGTCGCAGGAGCATTCGGGTTCACGCGCGCCGGCAGTTCCTTGCCTTCGATGATCATCTGGATCTCGTTGGCATCGAGCACTTCGCGTTCCAGCAGTGCCTGCGCGATCCGCTCCAGCGCGTCGCGGTTCGAGCCGCAGGATGTTGACTGCCGACTGGTAGCCCTCGTCCACGAAGCGGCGAACTTCGGCGTCGATCGCGCGCGCCGTGTCTTCGCTGAAGTCGCGATGCTGGCTGATCTCGCGGCCGAGGAAGATCTGCTCTTCCTTCTTGCCGAAGGTGATCGGACCGAGCGACGACATACCGAACTCGCAGACCATCTTGCGGGCGAGGTCGGAGGCCTGCTCGATATCGTTGCCGGCGCCGGTGGTCATGTGTTCAGGAACAACTCCTCGGCCACGCGTCCGCCCATCATGATGGCGAGGCGCGTTTCGAGGTAGTTCGCGCGTGTAGGTGTGCTTGTCGTCGATGGGCAACTGCATGGTCACGCCCAACGCCATGCCGCGAGGAATAATCGTCACCTTGTGCAGCGGGTCGGAGTGCTCGCGCAGGGCGGCGACCAGGGCGTGTCCGCCCTCGTGATAGGCGGTGACTTTCTTCTCTTCGTCCGAGAGCAGCATCGACTTGCGCTCGGCGCCCATCAGGACCTTGTCCTTGGCCATCTCGAAGTCGTACATCAGAACCGTCTTGCGGTTCTGACGCGCGGCGTTGAGGGCGGCCTCGTTCACCATGTTGGCCAGGTCGGCGCCGGAGAATCCCGGTGTACCGCGGGCCAGCACGGGAAGATCGACGTCGTCGCTGAGCGGAATCTTGCGGGTGTGTACGCGCAGAATCTCTTCGCGGCCACGTACATCGGGCCGCGAAACCACCACGCGGCGGTCGAAGCGTCCGGGACGCAGCAGCGCCGGATCGAGGACGTCAGGACGGTTGGTGGCGGCGATCAGGATGACGCCATCGTTGGACTCGAAGCCGTCCATCTCGACCAGCAACTGGTTGAGGGTCTGCTCGCGCTCGTCGTGTCCACCGCCGAGGCCTGCGCCACGGTGACGGCCAACTGCGTCGATTTCATCGATAAAGATGATGCAAGGGGCGTTCTTCTTGCCCTGCTCGAACAGGTCGCGGACGCGGCTGGCGCCCACGCCAACGAACATCTCTACGAAGTCGGAGCCGGAGATGCTGAAGAACGGCACGTTGGCCTCGCCGGCCACGGCGCGCGCCAGCAGGGTCTTGCCGGTTCCGGGAGGTCCGACGAGCAGCACGCCCTTCGGGATGCGTCCGCCGAGCTTCTGGAACTTCTGCGCCTCGCGCAGGAACTCGATGATTTCCTTGAGCTCTTCCTTGGCCTCATCCACGCCGGCGACGTCCTTGAACGTCACCTTCTTCTGCTGCATGGAGAGCAGGCGGGCGCGGCTCTTGCCGAACGACAGCGCCTTGTTGCCGCCGGTCTGCATCTGGCGGATCATGATGAACCACAGCGCGCCGAGCAGCACGAAGGGCAACAGGTTGATGAGCCAGGTATAGCTTCCGCCGTTAGCGTCTTTCACGGTGATGTTGACGCCGTGATCGCGCATCGGCTTGTACATTTCGGAGTAGTTCGGCGGAACCACGACGTGGAACGGCGGCCTTGTCGTTCTTGAACTTGCCGCGAACATCGTTGCCGACCACCGTCACTTCGCTGACGTTGTTCTGGTCAACCTGCGACATGAACTCCGAGTAATTGATTTCGCGTTCCTTGGCGCCGGAGTTGGCTCCCTTGACGACCTGCCAGAGCAGGACGCCAGCGAGCACAATCACCAACCAGAACACGACCGTCTTGACCGTCGAATTCACTGAAGACTCCTGTGTAACCGGGCCGACATAAAGACATGCCCAACACCGTTAGATGCCATCGGCAGGCGCTGGATGTAGTTTTCCCTTCGTCTCTAGATTGTAACTCCGGGGTAAACGGAACGGGAGGAAAGACTTACGAAAAAGCACACTCACAGCGGGCAGAGCCGGGCACCGCCAAATCGGCGGGAAGCCAAATAACAAACTTTGACACCGTATTTAGACACGTGAGATTCGATTTTGTTTTGCGGCTGGGAGCTAAATCGGCGGCCAAAACCTCGATTTGGAGGGCGTCGCCCGAACCAGGAACCCAGGCGAAGTCGTGGGCGACGGGGAATCCGCGGACCCAGACGATTCGGGACCCGGAGAGCGCGACTGGCCAAAGCGGTCGCTGGTCGGCGGGGATGTGTCTTTTGGAGAAGAGGCGCTTGAGCTTCTCCTCGGAGGCCGGAGTGGGCGGGGCGGAAGCGGTCGCCGGGAAGCCAGTTGCGGAAGGTCAGTTCCGGGTCGATGACGGCCGCGCGGAGTAGAGTACCCGGTGGCTCCTGGGCAGCGGCTTCGGCGGGAAGGATGGTCGCCTGGATCGTGAGCGAGGCTTCGGGAATGACACAGTGGCCCGGAATCCGCACGCAGTACATCATAGCCGTCCGGCTGAAGGTTCCGGGGTCTGCACGGGCGGAGGGGTCAGCTCGAGCCAGTCGCCATTACGCTCTGCCTGCCAGCTGCCGGGAAGACTCGCCCTCGGGATCGCACCGACGGCACACTTGCGAACCGCTTCGACGTGGTGGAAATCGACCTTGATGCCATGCCACTCCAGGAATTGCTTCAAAGCGTGCCGCTGCATAGCGACTTTGGAGGAGAGGAAGCCCGCCGTTGCGCCGTCATCTCCTGTAAGCGCATAGCGCGTACCTTCTGGTGCCAGCGGGACACCAGAGCGGCAATGTGTTCTCTGCCAATAACTCGTCTTCAGCCAGCGCGATCTCGGCGGTTTCGCTGAGCACCTGCGCGGAGGTTGGGGTTGTAGTCGCGCTCCAAGCAGTGGAAGCAGTTCGTGGCGAATGCGATTGCGGGTGAGTCGGGTGTCGCGGTTGGTGTGATCCTCGCGCCACGGCTGTGAGCAGGCAGCTAGGAAAGCCTCGATCTCGGAGCGAGTGGTCGCCAAGCAAGCGGGCGGACGACTGGGCAGTGCTCGCAGCATAATGCACGGGGCGAATGCCCGCCAGGCCGCCCGTGCCGGCGCCGCGGAGAAACTTCATCAGGACGGTCTCAGCCTGGTCGTCGCAACGTATGCGCGGTGGCGATGGCGCTCAGCTTCTCCTTGATGTGCCAACTGGCGCAGCCAGCGATAGCGGAGTTCGCGGGCGGCGTGCTCGAGGCTGAGCTTGCGGGCTTTGGCGTGTTCGCGGACGTCGTCACGACCGGCCGAGAACGGCAGGTCGTGTTGCCGGGCGAGTTCCGCGACGAATTGCTCGTCAGCGTCGGATTCGGCGGCGCGAAGAAGATGATTGAAGTGGGCGACGAAGAGGACAAGGCCCAGTTCCGTCTGCAGCTCGAGTAGTACCCGCAGTAACGCGACGGAATCGGCTCCGCCGGAGACGGCGACGGCGACGCGGTCGCCTGCGCGAAGCAGCTCGCGTTCCCGGATGTATCGAAGGACGTTTTCGCGCACGGGATGATGGTAAAGATGTTCGCTAGTGCTGTCAGCCGGAACCCAATTTCAGCGAATCTGGGGAACGCAGGCCCTCGACTCGTCGTTCCGCTCCTAGGTCGGATGACACGAAGAAAAAGCGGCAGGTCAGGTCCGGAATGACGGGTCGAGCTGGTCTAGCTTACGCTGCAGGAAGCGCTGCTCTGGGGCGTTGCAGGATAGCGCGAGGGCTTCGCGGTAAGCGGCGACGGCCGCTTCGCGCCGGTCCAGTTCGGCAAGCAATTGCCCACGAACCGCAGGCAGTAAGTAGTAGTTTTGGAGTCGGGGTTCACCGTCGAGGCGGTCGAGATCGTCGAGCGCGGCCTGCGCCCCGTGCACCCGCGCGACGGCTACGCTGCGATTCAGCGCCACTACCGGGCTGGGCTTGAGCTGTATGAGCTGGTCGTAGAGCGAGAGCACGAGCTTCCAGTCGGTACCGTCGGGCGACGCCGCTCGGGTGTGAGTGGCGGCGATGGCGGCTTCGACGTGGAACGGCGAAACTTCCCTGCCAGCCATCGACCGTTCGAAGTGATGAAACCCGATTGCGATCAACCGGGCGTCCCAACGTGAGCGGTCCTGCTGGTCGAGCAACACGAGGTCACCCACGCCATCGGTGCGGGCCGCCAGTCGCGCGGTCTGCAGGGCAATCAGCGCTACGAGCGCGTGTACCCGAGGCGAACTCACCGACGATCCTGCGACGAGCCGCGCCAGGCGCAACGCCTCGAAGCACAGGTCCTGCCGGATCAGCTCTTCACCCTGATGGGCATCGTAGCCCTCATTGAACATGAGGTACAGCACGTCGAGCACGGCATCGAGGCGGCGTCTGAGATCGAAGCCACTCGGCAGATCGAACGACAGGCCTTTGTCGCGAATTTGACGCTTGGCGCGCACCAGGCGCTGGGCAATGGTGGCCTCATCGGCAAGAAAGGCGTGGGCGATCTCGCGCACGCTGAATCCGCCAACGGTTTTGAGGCTGAGAGGAACGCTGGCTTCGGGCGAAAGCGCAGGGTGACAGCACATGAAGATCATGCGCAACTCGTCGTCGCGCAGCTTCGCATCCGTAGCGTCCAGGTCGGGATCGGGCGAACGGCTGGCGGAGGTTAGTTCGGCGACGAGAGCTGGTTCCTTGTCGGTCGAGACTTTGCGGTGGCGTACGGCATCGAGCGCCGAGTTGCGTGCGACTTGTAGCAGCCAGGCCGCCGGATTGGAAGGGATGCTCGAGTACGACCAGCTCTGCAGAGCTTTGAGTAGCGCTTCCTGTACGACCTCTTCGGCGAGGTCCATGTGCTCGGGGCCGAGCAGGCGGGTGAGGTACGAAACGATCCGTCCGGATTCATGACGGAACAGGTGCTCGACCGAGCCGCCCACTTCGGCGACCGCGGGCCCACCACCTGTTCCGTTCGAGGTCAATCCTGCTTCTCCATGGCGTGCACTTGGCGCACCTCGATGGTGCCTCCGTACTCCAGGTGCGGATGGTCGAGGGTACGTTGCACCGCCTGATCGTAGTTATCGGCGTTGATCAGGAAATACCCGCCCAGGATTTCTTTGGTTTCGCTGTAGGGACCGTCGGTGACTTTGGCGCCACGTAGCACCTTGCCGGCGTCTTCGGCCAAGCGATGGCTGCCGCGCAGGTATCCGCCAGCGGTCGCCTTTTGCGCCCAGCCAATGTACTTCTCCAGGGCCTGTTGCATCTGTTCCGGACTGAGCTTCATCCAGCCGGTTGGGTCGTCGTACAAAAGCAGCATGTAGTTCGGCATCGTCTCTCCTGTTACTTCACGCGTGTATATTGCGAGGTCTCGGTGAATTTCGGCTTGCCATCTTCGTACAGCGTCCACGCCGTGGTGAAGTGGTCGTTGTCCACCAGCTTGTAAGTGGCGTTGTGCATGTATCTGCTGTTGGGATCGGTCAGGTTGGTGACGCTGGCGAAGTCGAAGACGATCTCGCCTGTCGCCGGATCGATGCCCTTCGCCACCATCGACGGCTGATTTCCCGCCATGCAGTAGTGGGTCAGCTGGAGCTTGTCACCATCGAGATGATAGGCAGTAACCATGGGGCTCGGCATGCCGTCCATGGTAAACCGCTCGATGACGGTCGAGCCGTTAGCCACGACTTCATAGGTCGCTTGTGCTTTGCCCAGCTTGCCGTCCACTTGCCAAGTGCCCGCGAGAGCCTTGAGGCGTTCGAATCCGGCCGCTGCCGCGGACGGGTTACCGGTGTTTAAGTTGGCGGCTGTCAACGATATGGGGACGATGAACAACACCACGAACCACAGAGCTTTACGCACGTTCTCCTCCTGGGAAATCGGGATTTCTTCCCGTTTCATACCCATGACGGGCGAGGAAGAAGAAAATCGACAAGTGCGAAAGAATTCTTAGCCGCGGATTTACACAGATGAACACAGATAAGGCTTAGGTCAAAGGCTGCAACCGCGGACTGCCTCTGGGGTCAGAATGCAGGTCCCTCGACTCAAACGAGCTATGTCATGCCGGTCCTCGCTTGGGATGACAGTCTTAGAAATCGATGCGTGGCAATCCGCGCAAATCCGCGGCTAAATTGCTTCTTGTCGAACTACGCGAACAGTTCAGGGTCGGTGGCCACTAACCGGTGCAACAGATCAGCCCATAGCGGCTCGAGAGCGTTCATCTTGGCGATGCCCATGCGGACCTGCTGCGCCACTTCCATCTTGATGGGCTGCGGCGTCAGTCCCGTTGCGCGAGCGGCCGATAGCACCGACAGATTACGGGCGACCATGCCTTCCAGAATGATCATGGCTAACAGCGCGTGCTGAACGGTGGGGCCGGTGGTGATGGCTCCGTGATTGGGGAGGATCACAGCGTGGTGCTTGCCAAGCGCGAGTGCAGCCGACTTCGTGCGTTCTTCACCCGAGGCGAGGCCTTCGTAGTCCTCTTCGACCACAGCGACATCGCCGGCGAGGATGCAGCTTTCCTGATCGTAAATCTCAGGCACCTTGCGGAAGGTGCTCCAAGTAACGGTTGCAGGCGGGTGGGTGTGAAGCACGCAGGTGGCGTGCAGATTGTAGCGATGAATAATGCCGTGCAACTCGACCGTCTCGTTGAGGCGGGCATTCTTCTGCGCGGTGTGGTCCTCGAGGATGTTGCCGTGGAAATCGAGGGTGAGGATGTCGTTGGGGTGCAGAGTGGCAAACGACGGCCCGAAGCGATTCATCAGCATCCGGTCGGGGGCGATGGCCACGCTGATGTGTCCCGCGTTGGCGGCGCTCATGCCCTGGCGGTAGAGAATGCGCCCTGCACAGCAGATGTCGAACTTGATCTGATCGAGGTTGACTTGGAGCTTCGCGTCCGTCGAGGTTGCGGCTGCAGTTGCCATGGTTCCTCCGTGCGTAGGCATTCTAGTTCAGCCGGACGAAAGGCAAAAGCGTCTGCGGATTTCGGGGATCGTTCTCCGAAGAACTAAGGCGACCGCGGATTCTCACGTATCGGAAAAGAGAACCAACAGGCTTCGCCAATTGCCCGGCGACAAACACCATGGTTTAAGCCCGCTAGGAGATACACCGAGCGCTCAAGATACTCCGGCTGACAGTCTTGATCTTGGTGGCCGCTTGAATGTTCGCCAGGTTCGGAAGCCTAGTGGATGGTTCGGCAAGCGCCTCGTCCGGGCAATGAATCTAAGCCACGTGACTGATGGCTCACAGTCGCTCGCGGTGCCAGTTGTGGTGACTGGCTGCGAAACGCACAGAGTTTACAGAGTCGCGGCCTTCGTCTCAATCAGCTTCTTCACTCGCTCGACAAACGCGTCCACCGGGACTGAGCCTTCGGCCTTTTCCTGGCCGCGGACGCGGACGTTGACTTCGTGGGATTCCATTTCGCGGTCGCCTAGCACCAGCTGGAACGGGACCTTCTGCATGGCGTGTTCGCGGATTTTGGCGTTCATCTTTTCGTTGCGCGCGTCGACGTGCACGCGCACTCCGGCGGCCTTGAGCTTTTCGCCGACTTCGTACGCGTAGGCATGGTGCTTTTCGCCGATGGGGATGATGGCCACCTGCACGGGTGAGAGCCAGACGGGGAAGGCTCCGGCGTAGTGCTCGATGAGCACGCCGAAGAAGCGCTCGATGGAGCCGTAGAGCGCGCGGTGCACCATGAGCGGCTGGTGGCGCTTGCCGTCTTCGCCGACGTACTCGAGCTGGAAGCGCTCGGGCAGGGTGAAGTCGAACTGCACGGTGGAGAGCTGCCAGAGGCGGCCGATGGCGTCGACCAGCTTGATGTCGATTTTGGGGCCGTAGAACGCGGCTTCGCCGGGGATGGTCTTGTACTCGATGTTGCGGCGCTTGAGCGCGTGCTCGAGCGATCGCTCGGCCAGCTCCCATTGATCGGGACGTCCGGCGTAGGTCTTCTGGTCGTTCGGGTCCCACGTGGAAAGCTCGACCTGGTATTTGTCGAATCCGTACACGCGCAGTACTTCGAGCGCGAAGTCGATGCAGCCGACGACCTCGTCTTCGATCTGCTCGGGGGTGCAGAAGATGTGGGCGTCGTCCTGGGTAAAGCCGCGCACGCGCAGCAGGCCGTGCATGACGCCGGAGCGCTCGTAGCGATAGACGGTGCCGAGCTCGCCGTAGCGCGCGGGCAGATCGCGGTAGGACTTGAGCGAGTCCTGGTAGATGAGGATGTGGAACGGACAGTTCATGGGCTTCATGCGGTATTCCGCGTCGTCCAGTTCCATGGGGGTGAACATGTTCTGCGCGTAGTAGCCGGCGTGGCCGGAGGTCTTCCACAGGTCGGTGCGGGCGACGTGCGGGGTGAAGACCAGCGAGTAGCCGCGGCGGAGATACTCGTCGCGCATCCAGTCTTCCATCTCCTTGCGGATGAGGCCGCCCTTGGGATGCCAGAAGATGAGGCCGGGGCCGGCGAGTTCCTGGATGGAGAACAGGTCGAGCTGCTTGCCGAGCAGGCGATGGTCGCGCTTCTTGGCTTCTTCGAGCTTGTTGAGGTAGTCGTCGAGCTCTTTCTTGGAGTAGAACGACGTGCCGTAGATGCGCTGGAGCTGCGGGTTCTTTCTCGTCGCCCAGCCAGTAGGCTCCGGCGATGTTGAGCAGCTTGAAGGCCTTGATGCGTCCGGTGGACGGGATGTGCGGCCCGCGGCAGAAGTCGGTGAACTTGCCGGTCTTGTAGATCGAAATTTTTTCATCGGGCTGGGTGAACTGCTCGATGAAGTGGCACTTCATGAAGTCGCCTTCGGACTTGAAGCGCTCGAGACCTTCGGCGCGAGGCAGAAATTCGCGCGCGTAGGGCAGGTCCTGCTTGGCGAGCTCCTGCATCTTCTTCTCGATGGCTTCGAGGTCGTCGGGCGTGAAGGGCTTCTCGCGGTAGAAGTCGTAGAAGAATCCGTTCTCGGTGGCAGGGCCGTGGCCGAGCTTGGTCTCGGGAAAGAGTTCGAGGACGGCGGCGGCCATGAGGTGCGCGGACGAGTGGCGAAAGACTTCGAGAGCTTCGGGATCGCGCTCGGTGAGCAGGCGGAGTTCGACGTCCTGGTCGAGAGGGCGCGTGAGATCGACAAGCTGCGGCTTGTCGCCGTTCGAAGTCGGCTTGATCTGGGCAGCGAGTGCGGCGTCGGCGAGACGCGGGCTGATGCCGTTCGCGATATCGAGGGCGGTGGTACCGGAGGGTACCTCTTTGACGCTGCCGTCGGGCAGCTTTACATGAATGAGTTCGGACATGAGTATGAGCGACCTGTAGGCAGCGCGGACGCCGCAAAAGCTGAACTTTCAGTTTATCGGACGCCGATTGGCGGCGGCAATTACGCTCAGCGTGTTCGCCGCGCCCGAAGCTCGAGGAAGAGCGCGCCAATGAGAGCTACAGATCCGATGGTGATAGCGACGGGGATCGCGATATGCCGGTAGGCGTTGCGCATGTCAGGCTGCACTCCAGCGAGCAGGCCGTACGTCACCATCCCGATGATGCCGAGCAGCAGGCCCAACCCCATGCCTCCGGCGGTAAAGATGAGGGTGGTGAAGAGCACGCGAACCGCTGCTGCAAGCATACCGCCAATGATGCCGCGTTCCTGAACCGTCACCATAGTCGAACTTGGCACACGCCAGAATACATTAGCGAGGAATAGTGGCGCTTTTTCGCACGCGAGTGCCTCTTGGGAAGCTATCACCGCACATCTTCGTCTCGAATCCTCTGAAGCTAAGGAGAAGATGTTATGCGCAAAGCAATCGCTCTCGGTGGGCTGGCGTTGTGTCTTATTTAGCCACGCCTGGCGCGTTCTCGAAGCAGCCATCCCAAAAACCCGCACCCCGCAAATCGCGCAAGCCAAGAAGCCCGACGTCTCGCAGGACATTATGGCCAAGATGGAAAGCGCAAAGGAAAAACTGATTAGCGCTCGAACTGACTTAACCAACTCCGGCGGCGAGTGGGGCGGGTTTCGAGAGTCGGCGATCTAAGACGTCGATGAGGCACTCGCTAACGTGAACAAAGCGCTGGAGTACCGACAGAGCAATATCAAGAAGTAGCGTCCGCGGCGTCAATCCACTGCTGTTTCGGTGTCGATCAGCGCAACCTAACATTGGCCCCGTCATACCTGTCCTCGAGGATGACGGGGCATGGGTTCGAGCGACGGGACGGGAGACCCTTCATGTCACCTCCGTTCCATCAAGCTCACGGATCGCCGGCTCGGCGTCGACATCGCGTGATAGCTGGGACGTGATCTCTCGCTTTGATCGCTCAAACTCGCTCTTCGCTCGCGCTATGTGTTTCAGGATGTTGTTCATCCGGCGAGGGCCGAGGAGAACATATCCCATTCCGCAGAAGAGCAGCAGTTCTGTGCCGAATCCGGCCATAGGAAGGCCACCTACGCTCGTTTATCGGCGGGTTGGTCAGGAACGGAAACTTCCGCCCGATCGTTTATGGCTGACTTGAATCCGCGGATGCCTTCGCCGATTCCTTTGCCCAGCTCGGGAAGTTTCTTGGGTCCGAACATCAGGAGCGCCAGCGCCGACGATGACGAGAAGATGCATGGGCTGAAAGAGTCCTTCGATCATGAAATCCTCAATTCGTATTCGCACTTGGCTTAAGGAAAAACCAGGCGCTGTGCTGTGGTTTCAGGACAGCGCCTACCGTAAAGAGAAGCAAGTTCGCTACTCTGGAGTCATCAGCCCTCACGCTCCTCGGGCTGCATCGGCGTCTTCCGCCAGTTCGCGTCATGTAGTCGAAGAACGCCTTCGACTGGCCGATGAACAGTCCATCTGCCGTCAGTGCCTTCAATGCGCCCATGGCTGCGCCTTTGGTCTGCGTCGGACGGATGATCGAAACCGGTCCGAAGCGCTTGTTCAGGAAGAACGTCGGTTCCGGCATGATCAAGTTGGTCTGGAAATCCTCACCGCCGAAAGGAGGAGAATTGAGATCCGGGAATGTGACCTTCACGCCCGTGACCGGGTCCACGACGTTCGTCAAGCTGAGGTGCATTGCCGGCTTTGTCCTGCCACGTCTGGAAGTGCATGACCTCAGTGCCGCCAATGCTGAGCAAGAATGCGCAAGTACCTCCGGCGCTGGTCACTCGCTGCGCCAGGCTCGGGTAGAGGCTGGTTCCGCCCTGCTCGATGGTGGCGAAGTGGAACCCGGCAGTATTGACGATCGCCTGGAAGAAGTCTGCATGGTTGGCGTCGGCGTTCGGTACGGGGAATTGCCGGATGCTGCCCGACCGCCAGCGTGGGAATCGCCTGCGGGAATGTGTCGCCAAAGTCAGGATTCTTGGTGCGGCTGCGATAGCGTGTCCACCACGTGGTATCCACCGTGAGCTGCATCAGGTTGGTGAGCCGTCCAATCTGGTTGGCTCCCGTTGCCTTGCTGCTGGGCAAGGTACGAAACGCTTCGAGATTGGCAGGGGCCGCACCATGCGCGACCAGATAGTTGTTGATCCAAACCTCGTGGGTCAGCTCATCTTCGGTGTTGTCGTGAATGTACTGCGACATGTCGCTGTCGAGCGGCAGCAGGTCCTGCATAGTACAAGGAATTTCCGCCGGTTGGTGTAGCGGGATAGCCAGGAATGAATTGGCTTGCCAGCTTCTAGACTTCATCGTCCTGCGTGCCTCCGAATTCCTGATACTGCAGCCACAGGTCGGTCTCGAGAATCTCGGCGGCCGCCAGAAAGCGAAGGATGGCTGCGTCGCCCCTTGTGATACCGCGGCGCATGCCCGTGCCTGGGCGTCGAACGCGGCGGGCAGCAGCGATCCTGCGGAAAGTGCGACTCCGGCAACACCCACGCCTTTCAGGAATGAGCGCCGTGGGACGGCGTTGGGTTGGGATTCACGGTCTTCACCTGACGGCGTCAGGCGAACTCAGGATTGCAAAGAGATCTTCTCTTGCCATACTGCTTACTCCGATCCATAAATGACGTCTCGGTGCTCATTCCAGATAATTGGTTTTGCGCCGACTCGGGTGAGCCTAAGTCCGCGCTGGCGGAGCTGTGTCATGGCCGAGTCAGAGCCGTGCAAAAGGATTGTCAAGTTTCGAGGCCGGTCGGAAGTAGTATTCGATATGGTCGCCGACGACAGTGCCAGACGGTTGGTCGTACCGCGCTGAGCCGCTTGCGGTTGGCCCAACCTCCGAACTTCTCATCGCCCCTCGAATCGCAGCGGGGGCAGTCCAGGATGTGTCCGCTGCGTTACAATCACCATTCATGTCACAAGCGTCCCAAGCAATTACGCGAACTCCGGCCGAGGTAGTGCGGATGGCGCCGGTTTCGCAGGCGAGCAACGGCATCTGCTATGCCGTGATGGGAGAGGTGACAAATGCCGTCCGCGATGTGGAACGCATGGTCACGGCGGTTCCACGGACCATAGCGGCTGCGCTGAGCCGCAAGGCGTACTATTTCGTTCCGCTGACGCTGAACCTTGATGAAGAGACGATGATTGCCGACCGCTACGACGTCCAGCTGGCCGACAGCGCCATCTGCCATCGCAACCACACGCTCGGCGATTCGCAGTGCGTGTTCATCTCCACCCGGCTGATGGAAGACAGCTTCGCCATCGCGTTCGAGTTCTTCATCAACGTGGGACACAACTTTGTGGAGCAGCGTCGGCGTGGCGCAGGAATTCAGCGACCTGGTGTGGAAGCAGGTGGAGGACAAGGCGCGCGGCGAGACCTCGATGGACGCCTACGAACTGCGCAAAATCGCAACCAGCAACTGGCCCGGAAGCCGAGAAGGCGAGGCATGAATACCTGCTGGCGGCCTTCGCTGATGCGATCGCGGTGTACATGCTGTCACTGTATCTCGATGTGGACTACCAGGAGCTGCGCGAGCGAGACTATCCGCTGCTGGCTCCGGCGGCGCTGGCCGAACGGCTGCGCAAGATCAACGAGCTGTTCCCGCCGAACCCGGGATACGAGTTCGCGGTGTATCACCGGAGAAGGCAGTAAAAACCGTTGTCGGTGATCAGTTGTCAGTTCCCAGTATTCAGTCGCTGACAACTGATAACTGATAACTGACAACTGATCTATGATTGCGCACCTTCGCGGACGGTTGATCGCAAAGCATCCCAACCAGGCCATCGTCGAGGCTTCGGGCGTCGGCTACGACGTCACCATCACGGTACCCACGTTTTCCGACCTGCCAGCGCTGGGCAGCGAAGTCGCGCTGCACATCCATACTCATGTGCGCGAGGATGCCATCGCCCTGTTCGGATTTCTGCGCGCTCGACGAAAAGCGGCTTTTCGAAAAGCTGATTACAGTCAGCGGCATCGGGCCGAAGCTGGCAATCACCATTCTGAGCGGCATGGCGACGGCGGACATGGTGGGAGCCATCCGCGCCAACGATCACGCGCGCCTGACGCGAATCCCCGGCATTGGCAAGAAGACCGCTGAGCGCATGTGCGTGGAATTGCGCGACAAGCTGGATGCCTTCGGGGCACCGCAGCCTGTGACTGCGATTTCGACGGTGGAGGAAGACGTTATCTCGGCGTTGACCAACCTCGGCTACCAACGGGCATTGTCGGAAAAAGCAGTCGAGCATGCGGCGGCATCGGCAGGACGGGAGAACTTCGACGCGATCTTCCGCGCGGCCCTGGGGACGCTGTCGAAGTAGACAGCCATCACCAGATTCGTGTAACGCCGTAACGATCGTAAACCGCGTCAGCACTCACAACTGGGAAGTTCAGAGCCTGCGCCTGAGCAATCAACATCCTATCGAAGGGATCTTTGTGGAGCAGCGGCAGCAACCCAGCGCGAAGAGCTTGATCTGTGGATATCGCTAACCGCTTGAATCCCTCTTGCAGTAAAAGTTGCGGTAAGGAGGACACGACCTCGCGTGCCTTCAGCTTGCGCAAATTGACCTTGATCGCTAGTTCGCATGCAACTGCCGAAGAAACGTAGGACCGGTTGCGGGAGTCGAGGATGGCATCCGTCGCAACCCGGGACAATTTCGTGGAATCCGTCCACCACCGGAGCAGGACGTGAGTGTCGATCAACAGATTCACTCCAGACCCATCTCCCGAAGTTCCTCGTCCGTTAACGGATCAAAAGCGTCCGCCGTCCATGAGATTTTTCCGGCAAACCTCCCCGGTTTACAAGGACGATCGGCGATCCCGATGGGAACCAACTTCACCACCGGCTTATGCCCACGAGCAATTACCACTTCTTCACCCTCGCAGGCTTCCTTGATCAGCTGCGACAGGTGGGTCTTTGCTTCATGAATGGTATGAACCTTCACGTTAGCTAACTTACTTAGCTAACCGTCCGCTGCGAATCGATGGGACCGCTTGCGAAACGCTGAAGTCGCGCAACGCATCCTAGTTCCAGTCCAACAACTCGCGATGAGCTGCGTCGGCCGCGTCGCGGAATTGGGTATGTTTACACGCCGAACACTGGGCGCGGATGGACTTGAGATCAATCTTGGGGAAGATCATGTCCTGGGATTCGGTGCCGCCCGGGGGTTTTTTCCGTGAACAGGGATACCGCGGGCTCGCCGCAGCGCGAACAATGAAAAACGTAGACATTCAGATGCGCCATGGCAGCTCTCCCGTTGGGTCGTGGCAAGTATATGCTTTGTACCAATCAGTTCGACTCTGACTTGGCCTTTATTTGCCGATGCAGAACGAGCTGAAGATCAGGTTCAAGATATCGTCCGCCGTCGTTGCGCCGGTGATCTCGTCGAGCGGCCGCAAGGCATTGTAGAGGTCGAGCAGCAGCATCTCATGAGGAGTCTTTTGCGGAACTGCGGCCACGGCCGCGTCGAGAGCGGCGATGGAATCCTGCACCAGCTTCTGATGGCGAACGTTGGTGAGGAAACCGCTTTCGGGCTGGCTGCCGTCTCCGCAGGCTAGCCGTAGGATCTTCGCGCGTAAGAAATCAATGCCCTGACCGGTGAGCGCAGAAGTCATTACCACGGGAAGGCCCCCGTCCGGTAAAAGCTGCGCAGTGGCAATGGCGTCGATCTTGTTCTGCACCACGATGGCCATCCGCCGGGTGACCAGCGAGATCAGTTCGGTATCGCGTTGGCGGGTGGCTTCGTCATTGGCTGGATGCGAGGCGTCGAGCACGACCAAGACGATGTCGGCGTCGGCCAGTGCCTCCAGTGATTTGCGCACACCGATGCTCTCGGCTTCGTCGAGCGCGTCGCGAATGCCGGCGGTATCCACCAAACGCACAGGAATTCCACCGATGGAAACCGTCTCGCTCACCAGATCGCGGGTCGTTCCCGGCGTAGCGGTAACGATGGCCCGCTCGTGCTCGACCAGGCGGTTAAACAGGCTCGATTTGCCGACATTGGGGCGGCCAACGATCGCCAGTGTCAGTCCTTCATGCACCACTTTTCCGTAAGTGAAGCTGGCGAGCAATTGCTCCAGTGGCCCGCGCACCTCAGCGATCCGCTCCAGGATCTGCTTGTCAGGAATTATGGAAACATCGTCCTCGGCAAAGTCGATACCGGCTTCCATGATCGCGATCAGGTCGATAAGCCTCTGCTTGACGGGCTGCAATCGTTTCGACAACGCACCTTCGAGCTGGCGGGCAGCGACCTGCGCCTGGTAGAGCGTCTGCGAATCGATGAGGTCGCGCACGGCCTCGGCCTGGGTGAGGTCGATGCGTCCGTTGAGGAAGGCACGCATGGTGAATTCGCCGGGCTCGGCTAGGCGGGCACCGCGGGCGAGTGCCATCTCGACGACGTGACGCAGGACGACGGGAGAGCCGTGGCACGAAATTTCGATCACGTCGTCCGTTGTGTACGAGTGCGGCTTTGCGAAGAAGGTCACGACGACTTCGTCGATGCGCTCGTTTGTGGCGGGATCGATCAGCTCGCCAAAGTGGGCGCGATTGGGCTGCAAGTCTCCGGAGTGAGTCAGGCGCAGCATTGGAGCAGCGATGCTGGTCGCCTCGACACCGGAGAGACGCACGACGCCGATGCCGCCGCGGCCTGGAGGCGTGGCGAGGGCAACGATCGTGTCGTCAAGATGCATGAATCATGATTATTTACCACAAAGGCACGGAGGTCACAGAGAAGAACAATTCAGGTAACAATAGAAACCTGGAGAGGCAACGGTCGCAAACTGTTCTACGAAGAACGCTCCACCGCTAAGGGCTACAAGACCCGAGTCTTCGTAGTGTCTCTGTTGTGAAGGCAGTCTATCTGCGTCGCGAAGGTGCCTGAGGTGCGGGCGGCTTGCCCTTGTAGTCCTTGGGATAGACCACGACGTAGCGCTGCAGCGCTTCGCCCGCGCTTTCGGTGCGCAGGTCTTCGATGTCGCGCAAAGCGAGATGCACAAGTGCGGCGTTCGCGCGACGACATGGGGGCGAAAGCATAGGGCATGCCGCTCTGGCGTACCCGATCAGCCGCGACATTGGCCGACATGCGTAGCTCCTGCAAACGGGCGGAGCGGAAGTTCTCGCAGTCGAAGACAACCTTGTCGTGCTCGTCCGCGCCAAGGCGCAGCATTTCGAGAGCGACATGTTCGAAAGCGCGAAGCAGTTCGCCACCGCGCTCCAGCACCAGTGGGCTGTCGCGCCCAGACAGTTCCACCTTGATCTCGGGCTTGGCGAAGTCGTGGTCGGCCGCCGGCGGATCGACCATGATCTTGTAGCGGAGGCGGAAGTCCCCGGTGGTGATGATTCCGTTGAGCAGTTCGCTGATTTTCTTGGCGGCGGCGATCTTATCGGTTATCGGCATAGCGGAATATGGACGACCCTACTTTGCGGCCTTGCGGGCTCGCTTTTCCGCCTCGGCACGCATTTCCTTGCCGAGTCCGGTGCGGTTCATGATCGTACTGCTGGATAATCGCGATGACAGTTGCCAACTACCCAGTAGAGGCTCAGACCTGACGCCAGCGACCAGCTGAAGAAGCCCAGCATCAGCGGCATCATGATGGTCATCATGCGCTGCTGTGCCGGGTCCATACCCGCGTTCGGCGTCATCTTCTGCACGAACAGCGTGCTGATCACGATCAGCACCGGCAGGATGAACAGCTTGTCGGGCGATGAGAGATCGTGCAGCCACAGGAACGGCGCCTGGCGCAGTTCGAGTGGCGACTCCCAGCATCGAGTAGAACGCGAACAGGAACGGCATCTGGATCACCAGCGGCAAACATCCGCCGGCGGGGTTCGCGCCATGTTCCTTGTAGAGCGCGGAGATTTCGGTGTTCATGTCGGCGCGGCGCGGATCGCGCATCGGATATTTCTTGTACTTCTCCTGGATGGCCTTCATCTGCGGCTGGAGCTTCTGCATCTTCAGCGCCGACTTCATGCTGGTGATGCGCAGGGGCAGCAACGCCAGGTTGATGATGACAGTCAGGATGATGATCGACACGCCCCAATTGGACGCGATGTGATCGTGCGTCCACAGCAGCCACAGGAAAAGCGGGCGCGCGATCAGGCCGAAGAAGCCGAAATCAACCACATGCGTCAGGTCGGGTCCGCCGGGCTGACCTTCAGCGTGTTGGAATGGATCGTTGTCGAGAACGTCGAGCGCCTTGGGACCGACGAAAATGCGCTCGCGCGTAACGCCGTCCACACCGCCAACTGCCGCGCCGAGCACTTCGACTTTCGTCGAGATTGTTGGGATCGGGCTTGGCCGGGTCTTTCGGGACTTGAATCTCGTTGCGGAAGGTGACCATCGCCGCCTGCCGCGGATGATCGGGCAGGAAGATGGTCGCGAAGTACTGGTCCTGCGGACCAGCCCACTGCAACGGTCCGCGGATCGTATTGCCACCGCTGATCTTTTTGGACGCGAGCCGCTCGACCTTGTCGCCGGCGTAGTAATCGATACGGGCCGAGGCGAACGAAGGCGCCGTGCCCTGGTCGCCGAATCCGGCGGGCCACGAGGGATAGGCCTGCACCGGCTTGCCGTTCACCGTCACGCAGGGTTTCCAACCGATACGACGTAAGCTGTGATCAAAGCGAAAGGTCTTGCGCACGCTGACCGAGCCGTCGGAATACTCGAAGCGTCAACTCGCCAGGAACCGTCCGTGACGCTTGCTTCGGCCGGCGTGCACTGTCTCATTCGGCACGTATAACGCCGAATTGATCTTGTTGCGCAGCGCCTCGTCGTAGGTGTACAGGCTCAAGGGCAGCCCGAATTCGGCTGACGCAGGATTCACCAGATCGAGCGGCTGGCCCTTGTCGTCCTTGTACTTCTTGAGGATCCAGGACTTGGCCTGTGCGCCCTGGTTGGTAAAGACGATGCGATAAAGCTCGTTCTCGACGACCGTTTCGGATCTCGGCACTGGCGGCCGGCAGGCACGACTGGACGCACTCGCCGGTTTTGCCGATTCGCGATGCAGTCGCTGCCGCCGTGGGGAGCATTCGCGGTGGCATTGTGCAGTCTGTGCCAGCGAGCCGGTGGAGGCGGGGTCGGTTTTTTGAGGAAGAAGAACTGGCCGACGAGAATCAGCGCGAACGCCGCCGATCATGACGAGCAGCATGCGGCTCTGCCCGCCGACGGTTCTTGTTGTGGATTGTTATACTCGGGCAAGTTGACGTTCCATTCCGTGATTAGCGGCTCATCGGTTCCGGCAGGGGACGCGCAGTCGATGCAGGCTCCAGCGCTGTATGGCGCTAATAGCTCAAATCGAACGTCTTCGAGGCGGACACCGGATCATAGCCGGCGCGGGCACAACGGGTGGCAACGCAACAGGCGCCGGCACCAAGGCCAGCATCCTTTTACACGCGCACAGTGCCGTGCGTTCCACCGCCTCCAAGGTGTACTCCGAGCAGGTGGGCACGAAGCGGCAGGCGTGCGGCAGCATCGGCGAAATCCACCGCTTGTAAGCCGGCAGGACTGACTGCAATCGCTGCCTTCATTTCCGTTCCATCCCTCTTGCGGTTGCTCCTGTTGCGCCTCGCGGGCGCGCTGCAACGCCAACTGTAAGCCTCGCGCTACTTCCTCGGCTACCTGTGCGAAACGGCATCGTCAAGCACCGACTTGCGCGGGTTGAAACACGACGTCGATCGGAGCGTCCGCCGCCGGCCATGAAGTCCGGACGGCCTCCCGCATACGGCGCTTGATTCGATTGCGCTCGACCGCTCCACCCAGCACTCTTGCCCACCGTGAATCCCACACGCAGCGTTCAGTTCGCCCCGGTGACGTGCCTTGGCTGACGCCCGCCGCAGGAAAAACACCGTCATGTTACCGGTGAACTGTCGGCGGCCCGTTTGATAAACGCGCTGAAAGTCCGCGTGTCGTAACAGGTGCATCGACTTGGGAAATTCACTGCCGGCGGAAGTCACGATCTGCATTTGGCGCCGAGAACTCCTCACTTCGTGACTGGTGGGCACTAACGGAATATCGGGTGGTAATGCGACGCTGCAGAACGGATTGCAACTACTCGCGGAAGCCGGGCTTTACGGCGACGCGCTTGCGTCCCTTGGCGCGACGGCGGGAAATCACCGCACGCCCGCTCTTGGTCTTCATGCGAGAACGAAACCCGTGCGTCTTTGAGCGACGACGACGGTTGGGTTGGAATGTGCGCTTCGGCATTACGGAACTGCGCTCCTCACTGGCTAAAAGTTAGCTTGGGACAAACTAAAAGTATATCGGTTGCAGCTGCCATGAGCCGGCAACCCAGCGCCCGGCCCGCTATATGGCGGCGAAGATTGAAGTGGAATCTTACGATTTTCTAGAGGCAAAGTTCGGACGTTACTCGCAATTTGCACCGCGTGCGCAGCAATGAAAATATTTTTTCGCCAGTAACATTCACGAAATCAATCACTCGCGAACTGCGCTGCCACGCTCCCTGTGCAATCAACATCTTGTGCTGTGGATAATTCATGCTACGATGCCATGCAGCCACCGAGAAAACATTTCACGTACTCTCTCAGGAATGCTGCTTCTCACCGTGGCCTCTCTTCGGTTGCGGATCTTAACTTTCTCCTGAATCGTGTGGTGGCTCGTGGCTATGTTGGCGTTCTTCCCCCCTGTAATTGTTCGCAGGCGCGATTCGAGGCAATGTTTGCCTCCGGGTTAATTTTGCTATGTCTTATTTCGGAACTTCCTCTCCCAATCCGTGGGTGCTCGTGCTGGACGCGCTGGAAAAAAAAGTCAACCGACACTCCTACGAAACCTGGCTGAAACCGACCCGCTTCAGCCATTCGCAGGGACCCACGCTTTTCGTGAGCGTGCCCAATCCGGACTTCTGCCACATCGGCGAAAAGTACGGCGACCTGATCAGCGAGGCCATCGAGAACCTCGGTCTCGAGTATCAGGACGTCGAGTTTGTCACCGATCGAAGAGCAGCGCGAACCGCACGAATGCAGCGCAGCGGCGAAGCGCGTCGGTCAGACGCGCGCCGCGGAGTCGGCTGGCGCGGCTGAGAGCGCTGCCGCTGGCCTGTCCGCCAGCAGCGCTTCGACTGGGACGGAGCGGCGCAACTAAATCCGAAGTACACCTTCGACGGTTTCGTCATCGGCTCGGGCAACCAGTTTGCTCATGCCGCGGCGCGCGCAGTAGCGGAACGTCCTTCCAAGGCCTACAACCCGCTCTTCCTGTACGGCGGCGTCGGTATGGGCAAGACCCACCTGATGCAGGCCATCGGGCACGAGATCAAGAAGCGCGATCCCCAGATGGCGATCTGCTACGTGTCCGGCGAAAAATTCACCAACGAGATGATCAACGCGTTGCGGAACAACAAGATGACCAGCTTCCGCGACAAGTACCGCAACATGGACGTGCTGCTGGTGGACGACATCCAGTTCCTGGTCAGCAAGGAGCGCACCCAGGAGGAGTTCTTCCACACCTTCAACGCGCTGCACGAGTCGATGCGGCAGATCGTGATTGCCAGCGACCGTCCGCCGAAGGAGCTGGCGGAAATCGAAGACCGCCTGCGCAGCCGCTTCGAGTGGGGACTGATCGCCGATATTCAACCGCCCGATCTCGAGACCAAGGTCGCAATCCTGCAGAAGAAAGCCGAGTCGGAGCATGTCATGCTGCCCACGGACGTGGCGCTCTACATCGCGTCGAACATCCGTAGCAACGTGCGCGAGTTGGAAGGCGCGCTGATCCGCCTGACCGCCTACGTTTCGCTCACCGGCGGCGACCTGAGCATGCTCACCGCGCAGGAGGTGCTGAAGAACCTCATCGATTCGCAGATGCGCAAGATCACCATCGAGTCGATCCAGAGGGCGGTGTCGGACCAGTTCGGTCTGCGGCCGGGCGAGATCAAGGCCAAGAACAACTCGCACTCCATCGTTTATCCCGCGCCAGATTGCCATGTACCTGGCGAAGCAGTTGACCGAGGCATCGCTGCCGGAGATCGGGCGCCAGTTTGGCGGCAAGCACCACACCACGGTGCTGCATTCCGTCGAGAAGATTGCCGAGGCCCGCAAGACCGACAAGGATTTGAACAGGCTGCTGAACAAACTCACCGAGGTTCTGGGTGGATAAACCGCGCCTCTGGCGCGGTTTTTCACTTTAGGACAGCAGTTTTCCTTGACTGACGCCTGTGGACGGATTGTGAATCATGTGGAAGAAGCGGACGAATTTCGTTCGATCGGTGCCGGTTTAGCACAGTTGCGACCCGCGCGTAGCCGCGTCGTTTTCGATACGTGGCAGCATGGCCGCCGGCAGTTGATGGATGCGGTTTTGGGCTTCTTTTCCACTTTTCCAGAGTGCTCTACGGTTACTACTGTTTTATAAGATTTTTATTTGATATAAGGAACAGCAGAAGTCGCGAGCTCTCGCAACATCCTGCCACACGTCCGGTCAACGGCTGGCGTCAGGGCGCGACTCCAAGGGTGGAACATATGGCTGCAGAAGCAACCGGAGCGATTCAGGGAACTGCGATGGAAATCAGCGTCAGCAAGTTCGAGTTGCTCAAGGAACTGACTGCCACACAGGGAGTCGTCGAACGCAAGACGACGATTCCCATCCTGTCGAATTTTTTGTTTGAAGCCGCCAACGACCGGCTGACCATTACCGCCACCGATCTCGACCTGAGCCTGCGGACCTCCTGTGCGGCCAAGGTGAAGCGCGAAGGTGCGTGCACCATTCCCGCGCGCAAGCTGTATGACTACGTGAAGTTGCTGCCCGATGGCGACATCTCGATCAAGCTGCTGGAGAACCACTGGGTCAACATTCGCTCTGGCCGCTCGAATACGAAGATGGTCGGCATGGCGCGGGCGAATTTCCCCGGGCTGCCCGTTTTCCCGTCAGCCGGAAGCGTGAAGATTCCGGCGCAGACATTGCGCAGCATGATCGGCCGCACCATCTTCGCCATCTCCAGCGAAGAGTCGCGCTACACCCTGAACGGCGGCCTCATGGTGCTGAAGCCGGAGTCGATCACCATGGTCGCGACCGATGGCCATCGCCTGGCGCACATCGAAAAGACGGGTGAACAGTTCGACGTGCCCGGCGAGAACAAGACGCTGATCCCCAAGAAGGCCATGAGCGAGCTGTATTCGCTGCTGCAGAACAGCGATGTCGAGCAAGTCGAATTCGCCAAGGACGACTCGACGCTGTTCTTCCGCATCGGCGAGCGGCTGCTGACCTCGCGCCAGTTGACCGGACAGTTCCCCAACTACGAAGCTGTACTGCCGCGCGAGACCACCAAGTCGGTCGTGGTTCACGGCGCCGATCTCAACACCGCCATTCAGCGCGTGGCCCAGTTCGCCGACGAGCGCTCGCGCGCCATCCGCATGAAGCTCGACAAGAATGAGTTGAAGATTTCCTCGTCGTCCACCGAAGCCGGCGAGTCGGAAGACTCGATCGAGACCGCCTACACCGCCGACCCGATGACCATCGGCTTCAACTCCGAGTACCTGATCGACTTCCTGAAGGCCTCAAGCGCCGGCGAAGTGCGCCTGGAGTTCAAAGACGCCCAGTCAGCCGGTCAGATGCGTCCCGACGACGGCAGCGACGACGGCTTCAAGTACCGCTACGTCGTGATGCCGATGCGGATCTGAGCGAGCGACCAGCTATCAGCAACGCCGGAGACGATCCGGCGTTTTGCTTTGTAGAGCGTCTGGTTGCTACTCGTACGCCAGCGCGTCGATCGGGTCCTTCTGCGCTGCCTTGAGCGCCGGATAGAACGCTCCCAGCATCGAACCGATGATCGCGATGATTGTCGCGCGTAGCAGCCACTCCGGTGTGATGAGGATGGGCAAGGTCTGGAACTTCTGGTGCAGCGCCGTGCGCGCCGTATAGCTGACGGCGATCCCCAGGATGATCCCGCCGATCGAGATCAGCAGTGTCTCGCGCAGAATCACGTTCACGATGTAAAGCTTTCCCGCGCCCAGCGACTTCAGAATGCCGATCTCGCGCGTGCGCTCCATCACCGCAGCGTACATCGCCTGGAAGATCACGATGAAGCCGATGACCATCGAAATTCCGATGACGACGTCGATAAACGTGGAAAGTCCGGGAATCGGCTGGAGCTCATCAGGCTGAGATATTCCTTCAGCGAGTGAACGCCGTACTGCTCCATGCCGGGAATGCTCTTGATTTCCCGCACCACGGCGTCGGCGTTGTTGGGATCGTCAAGCTTCACGTAGAAGATCGAGGCCTTGCCTTCTGCGCCGATGATGTCCTGCAGGGTCTCGATGGGCAAGAAACTTGCGCGCGCCCTGGCCGTGCTCCACCACGCCCGAAACGCGAAACGTGTGGTTCAGCATGTCCGACTGGAGTCGCCGACTTTCAGCTTCTTCGACGAGGCCACGTAAGTCGTCGATCAGCATGTCGTTGGGACCCTGGAACGGTCCGCCGGAGAGGTAATGAAACGGCCCGCCCACCGCCTCAAACGATGGCAGGTCGATGCCGTCGAGGACCTCCAGATTGCCGGCCGTAGAAAGCTGCGTGACCACCGGTGCCACGGCGACCACGTGATCGAGTTTGCGCAGCCGGTCAGCGACTTTGATCGACACCGGCGCGCCGCTCACGCCCATCAGCAGAGACGAGCCCGGCGGCTGCACCATGATGTCGGCGCCAATGCCGACCTGGCGGTTGCTGCGCGTCGTTCAGCATGCCGATGGAGAGTCCGACGATGAGGAGAATCAGGGTGACTTCTACCGCGACCGCCACAACGCTGATGATGGTGCGAAAGGGACGATGCACCAGGTTGGCAAAGATCATCTTATTCATAGTTCACTCTTGATTGTATCGAATGGAGGCGCCAGGGCCGGCAGCAAAGCGCTCTACAATGAAGCTATGGCAGGGCAAACCGGAGCTTGGAACAGCGAGCTGTATCAATCAAGCCATGCCTTTGTGTGGCAGTTCGGGCGCGATCTACTCCGCCTACTGATGCCGAAGGCAGGAGAACGCATCCTCGATGTCGGCTGCGGCACCGGTCAACTTACGGCCGAGATCGCGAAGTCCGGGGCCGAAGTTGTGGGACTCGACCAGTCGCCGCAGATGATCGACACCGCACGGCATAATTTTCCCGAAGTTCAATTTGAAGTCGCGGATATTGCAGCCATCACCTACGTCAGCGAGTTTGACACAGTGTTCTCCAACGCGGCTCTTCACTGGGTGCGCGATCAGCATGGAGCCATCACGGTAATCTCTCGCGCCCTGAAGCCCGGCGGCCGGCTCGTCTTCGAAATGGGTGGCCGCGGCAACATTCAGCAGGTTTGGAATGCCGCCACCGAGGCGCTGCGCACCATGGGTGTCGCTGAGCCGGAGAAGCTCTCGCCGTGGTTTTATCCCTCCATCGGCGAATACGCTCCAATGCTCGAGGCAAATGGACTGACCGTCACCTTTGCCGTGCTTTTCGATCGCCCGACGCCGCTGGAGGGCGGCGAGCGAGGCTTGCGAACGTGGTTGGAGATGTTTGGCACGTTTGCCAACAACGTCTTGTCCGCTGACCAGCGCGAGGAACTGAAGCAGCGAATCGAAGACCTCGCACGTCCGGCCCTGTTCCACAACGGCGAGTGGGCGGTGGACTACAAGCGCCTGCGGATGATCGCCGTCAAGCAATAGGTGAAATCAATGCCTCCATCTTTGCGAGTAGAACCGCTGCGATTACCAGACACCGTCGGCGAGGAGGTATTGCGCGTGGCGCCCCGGCTGCTGCGCGAGTTCTTCGTCCGCGACCCTATCACGGTTGCCCGCGAGCTGCTCGGCAAGCTCCTCGTCCGCCGCGAAGGCAGAAGATTGTTGGCAGGGAGAATTGTTGAGGCCGAGGCCTATCTCGGTGCCGAGGATCCCGCCGCGCATGCCTACTCAGGCCGGACCTTGCGCAATGCAGTAGTGTTCGGGCCGCCCGGCCATGCCTACGTGTACTTCATCTACGGCAACCACTTCTGCACGAATATTTCCTGCATGCCTGAAGGTGACGCTGGGGGTGTCCTGTTACGAGCACTCGAACCCGTATGCGGTGTCGAAGCAATGGCCGGAGCGAGAGGCCTTGCATTCTCCGCCGACCCACGCGTAACTCAGCTGCGACTTATTGCCAGTGGTCCTGGGCGCTTATCGGAAGCCCTGGGAATCACGCGCCCGCGCGACAACGGCAAAGACCTCACCACTGCACGCCCCGATTTGTGGGTTGCCGACGACGGTCACCGCGGCGAGCGCGTGGTCGCGACGCCGCGTATCGGCGTAAGTAAGGCGGCGGAGCGGCCCCTGCGCTTCGTCATTGCTGGGAACGCTTTTGTCTCGGGGCGGCGTATTCCCTGAACCCCTACTGAGGATCGTGCCATCCACCGACTTCGGCAGCCAGTTCGCGCGCATCGGGCGGGCCCCACGTTCCCGGTTCATACGTCTCCACCGGACAGCAATCGCCAAGTATCGGATCGACGATCTCCCACGCGGCTTCCACCGCATCCTGACGAACGAACAGCAACTGATCGCCCTTCATCGCATCGGTCAGCAGGCGCTGGTAGGCGGCCATCTCGTCACTTGTAGCGTACTTAACGGCGGATAGCTCGACCGACATCGGTACCATCAGTGGCCCAGGCCGCTTGACCCGCGCACCCAGGCTAAGCTCGAAGTCGGGCCCCAGCCGGAACCGGTAATAGTTCCGACCATCGGTACCGGCTTTCGCTAGTGGAGGCTTGCGCAGTTTCACGAACACCTCGGTCGCGGTGATTGGCAACTTCTTGCCAGCGCGGATGAGGAACGGCACACCCGACCATCTCCACGAGTCGACTTCCAACCGCACGGCCGCAAAGGTTTCGACATCCGAAGTCGGGCTGACTCCCGGCTCATCACGATAGCCTTTGAACTGTCCGCGAACAATATTGGCGGGGCTGAGTGGCGGTATAGTCCGAAAGACTTTGACCTGCTCGTCACGAACCGAATCCGGATACATGGTCGTTGGTGGCTCCATCGCCAGGTACGACACCACCTCCAGCAGGTGGTTCTGCACCACGTCGCGAATAGCGCCAGCTTCTTCGTAAAACTTTCCGCGGCCTTCGACTCCAAAGGCCTCCGCCATGGTGATCTGCACGCTATGGATGTAATTCCGGTTCCAGATCGGCTCGAGGAAGCTGTTGGCGAAACGGAAGATCAGGAGGTTCTCCACCGCCTCCTTACCGAGGTAGTGGTCGATACGAAAAATGTGGTCCTCCGGAAACGCCTGGTGCAGCGTCTCGTTCAGCTTTCGCGCTGACACCAGATCGCGTCCAAAGGGCTTCTCAATGATGACGCGCGCGTTTTTGGCGCAACCCGCCTTAGCGAGCCCCGTGACCACCACGGGAAACATGGTGGGAGGAATTGCCAGATAGTTTGCCGGATACCCGCGCTGGGCCGAGCTTGTTCCGCAGCTGTACGAACGTGTTCGGATCGTTGTAGTCGCCGTCGATGTACTGCATCAACTCGCAGAGCTTCGCGAAAGCGGCCTCGTCCACTCCTCCACCGAACTTCGTGATGCCATCGCGGGCGCGCTCGCGCAGTTGCTCAATCGTCCAGCCCGACTTGGCAACTCCGATAATCGGCACGTTCAAAGCGCCCGCCTTGATCATGTTTTGCAGCGAGGGAAAGATTTGTTTGTGAGCCAAGTCGCCAGTCGCGCCGAAGAATACAAATGCGTCGGAAGGAGTCGATGAACTCGATGCCATGGAAGCCTCAAAGGTGTGTATAGATTACTAACCGAACAGTGTAATCGTATTGCCATGGGAGAGATAGCCGGTGACGAAAGGGAATGTGAACGTGCCGTAAAAGACGGCCCGTCGCTCGCGGAATCGCTGCGGTACGATGAATTGATTGCTATGACCGTTCCTGACCCAGTCCGAGACACCGCCGAGCACGTGCTGGAGTTCGATCGCCTGCGGGAGATGCTGGCCGTGTATGCCGCTTCTCCGCTCGGACGGTCGCGGATTGCCACGCTTGCCCCATCCGGCGGCCGCGACTGGATCGAGCGCCAGCAGCAGCTTACGGAAGAGCTGCGGGGCTACCTTCGTTGCGGCGGCAAATTTCGATTTCTACGGGTTGCTCGATCCTAGCCCGCTCATCCATAAGTCGCAAAATCAAAGGAGCAGCGCTCGATCTGACCGAAATCCGTGACGTGTTGTTGCTCGCCGATCGCGCAGCCGAGTGGCGTGAGATTGCACTGCATCCCCCGCTGTCGATTGAGGCGCAATGGAAGGCGGTGGCAGAGATCTCGCAGAACATTGGCGACTTCACCCCCCTGCTTCGGTACTTCCGCAACAAGATTCTTCCCGACGGCACGCTCGACGATCATGCCTCTCCGGAACTTGCCCGTATTCGGCGCGACATCGAAAAGCAGCGGCGCATGATTCAGGAATCACTACGGTCGTATCTGCGACGGTTGTCCGAGGGCGGTGCTGTGCAGGACGAGCTCATCACCATTCGCGGCGAGCGATTTGTCATTCCCGTCAAGGTCGAACAGCGGCGTCGTGTCCAGGGCGTGGCGCACGGAGCCTCCTCCAGCGGCCAGACAGTATTCATTGAGCCACTGGAGACCATCGAGCAGAACAACGAGCTGGTCCGCCTGCTGGAAGACGAGCAGGCCGAAATCCATCGCATCCTGTTGGAAATGACTGCACGCATCGGCGAGCAGGCAGATGCGCTGGCAGGCGGCCGTCGGCGTCCTCTCCGAACTCGAGCTGCAATTTGCCAAGGCGCGTTTTGCCCAGGACTACGACTGTGTTGCGGTCAAAATCGACGGCGCCGAAGCGGACCGTGCCTTCGTTCTGCGCAATGCGCGGCATCCGCTGCTGGAGCGAACGCTCAAGCCGAAGGGCGGCGACCGTAGTGCCGCTGACGGTCGAGCTCGACGACCAGCAGCGCCAGCTTGTCATCAGCGGGCCCAACACTGGCGGAAAGACCGTTGCACTGAAGACCGTCGGGCTGCTGGCGCTGATGGCGCAGTCCGGCATTCCGGTTCCGGCCGAGCGCGCCGAGCTGCCACTTTTCGATGGCGTGTTTGCCGACATTGGAGACTACCAGTCCATCGAGCAGAACCTCTCGACCTTTTCGGCGCACGTCACAAATATTGACTTCATCTCGCACCACGCCACCCGAAATTCGCTGGTACTGCTCGATGAGCTCGGTTCGGCCACCGATCCCGAAGAGGGCGCTGCGCTGGCGGTGTCGATTGCCGACTTCTTCCGCCAAGTCGGTTGCCTGAGCATCGTGTCCACCCACCACACGGCCCTCAAGGTCTACGCGGCAAACGCCGATGGAGTACTCGAATGCGGCAGTGGGTTTCGATGAGCAGACCCTGGCTCCCACCTACGAGTTGCGCATGGGTGTGCCGGGAGCATCGGCGGGAATCAACATTGCGCAGCAGCTCGGCTTGAATGCACAGATTGTGGCAAGCGCGCGAGAGAAGCTGACGTTCGCAGACCCAGGACGTCTCGCGTTTCCTCGATCGCCTGCACTCGCAACTGCGCGAGATAGACGCCGACCGAGTTCGCCTCGGTGCCCGTGAACAGGAGATAGCGCGCGAACGTAATCACCTTGCGCAAGAAGGCAAGAAGGAGCAGCGCGAAAAAGTCCGCGAGCTGGAGAAGAAGCTGGAGAGCGTGCTGCACAACTTCGAGTACCAGGCGCGCGAGACGGTCAGCGCTGTGCAGGACCGAGCGCAGGCGCTGAAGCTCTCCAAAGACGCCGAGCGCAAGCATCGCCAAGCTCCGTCGCGAGTTTCGCGAGCAGTTCGATTCCACCGTCGTGGCGCACACCACCGGCTCCGATAAAGGCGATCAGCACGCGCGGCCTCACGTCGTGCAGAACGTCTCGATCGGCGACACGGTGCGTCTGCGTTCACTGGGCCGCGACGCTACAGTGCTTCGTCATCTCGACGACGATTCTTTCGAAGTAGCCGTGGGACCGATGAAGATGAAGGTCCCGCGTGACGACGTGGCCAGCGTGGTGGCTAGCGTCGGGGCGAATCCGGTGGCGGCGGCTCGCTCGCGCGGAATCGGAGTATCGCTTTCGCGCGAGGATGACAGCGTGCCCACCGAGATCAACGTGATCGGGCAGAACGTCGATGAGGCCACAAGGGCGGTGGAGAAATTTGTCGATCGTGCATTCCTTGCCGGGATGGTCCGCGTGCGCATCGTTCACGGCAGCGGCATGGGCATCCTGCGCAAGGCGCTGCGGCAATTTCTGAAGGAACATCCGCACGTGGCGACCGTCTCAGAGCCTCCACAAAGCGAAGGCGGAGGCGGCGCGACGGTGGTGGAGTTGCGTACCTGATGCCTACGAGCTTTCTTGCACTCAAGCGGCCCGCTCTCTAGACTTGAACCAGCGATGGGTAAAATCTCCCAAACCATCCGCGGCTACATCTGGTGGATGTATCCGCGCGGCAGCGTCCACTACGACGTCATGGTGACGCTGATCCTGGCGTTCATTTTTCTTGCGCCCTTATGGATCAACTTCCGCGACAAGCCGGTAGAGCGGTCTCCCTACACCAGCGAAGTCATCGTGAAGCCGGAGGGAAACGGCTTCGTGTACACGGTCGCCGCTTCCGGCATCCAACCAGCCAGCGACGCCGATGTGCGCGAGTCCTTACTGCGCGCCATCGAACCGGTCGCGGGAGAAATTCAAATTGACCGCTACGAGCCCGTCCGCGACAGGAACCACAACATCATCGCCTACAGGGTCTGGGGACATCGCTAGACGCGCTGTAGCCTAAGGAACGAATCTTGAAGAAAAACATCGCCCTCATAGCTTTCCTCGTGCTCGCAGGCGCACTCACCGCCCACGCCCAGAACCTCGAGGCGGTGCTGGATTCCATGGACAAGGCCGCCGCGGACTTCCGTACAGCACAGACCGATTTCGTCTGGGACCAGTATCAGAAAGTCGTGGACGAGCACGATCTGCAGAAGGGCACGATGTACTTCCGCCGCCAGGGCGACGATGTGCAGATGGCCGCTGACATCACCGTTCCCGACAAGAAGTACGTCCTGTTCAGCGACGGGATAGTCAGCGTGTATGTTCCCAAGGCTGGACAGGTGACGGAATACAACGCCGGCAAGAACAAGGCCGACTTCGAGACCTTCCTGGTACTGGGATTCGGTGGCCGTGGGCATGATCTGGCGAAGTCGTTCGACGTGAAGTACGGCGGCATGGAGCAGGTCCAAGGCATCAACGCCGCGAAGCTGGAACTGACCCCGAAATCGCAGAAGGTCGCGAACATGTTCCAGACCATTACGCTCTGGATCGATCCAGCACGGGGGGTGAGCGTGCAGCAATTATTCAACGAGAAGTCCGGCGACTACCGGCTGGCCAAGTACAACAACATCAAGCCGAACGAGAAGCTCTCCAACGACGTCTTCAAGCTCAAGACTAGCGGCAAAGTGACTTACGTCAAGCCGAACGGGTAAGACGCGGTGAGAGATTACTAACTAGTTACATTCGGTAAATGACATCAGCGGTTTTCGGTTGTCAAAGAACGATTCATTGCTCGCCAGGGCGAGTAGATAGGCGAGGAGACACAAGTCCCTTGCTCACGCAGCATGTTTTTAACGCTGGGGAGGTAAGACGGGATAGGACGCAGGACACAGAGCGTTGTGACAAGGCAGGATTTGGTAAGCCGAGGTTGGCACCAAACCAGGATGCGAACCTGGGCGCGGCCAGCCATGATGCTCCGGTGAACAGTTGTAGTTCCCACCCTTTCCCGAAAGATGTGTCAAAAGTTGGAAAGGATGAGGCAGCCAACACTAACGAATGGCCCCACCAATTCCTCGAGACTCCTACTAAAAGCAGATCCCTCGCTTCGCTTCGTGAGGGCAAATCGTGGGAAGTCAAAAACACTCACTCAAGCCAAAGAAGCTTGAGCGGGGACCCGTCATCGCTGGCTTGCCGATGGCTGTGCAGGGGTGTCTTTCATCTGGTTGGAGTTCTTGATGAACAGCACGGCCTTCCAGATGTCGTCGTCGGAAAGCACGCCGTCCCATCCGGGCATTGCCGGTCATCTTGACGCCGTACTTGGTCACGTAGAAGAGGTTCGCGTCGGGATCGTCGGGCGTGTGGTTCATGAGCTGCGGCACCGGCGGATAAAACCTAGTCTTCATCGGTGAGACCGGTTCCTTCAGGCTGCCGTGACACAGGGCGCAGTGCTTGTCGTACACCATGGAGCCGTCCATGATGTTGTCCATCGTCGGCTTGAACGGGTTCTCCTGCTTGGGAGCGTGGGCGTCCACCCACTCGTCCGAGCGACTGATTGGCAGTGCGCCGTTCGAACTGACTCGGACCGTTGGGAACGGCTCGGGAATCGACATGTCCGGTGGTGACCCACCAGTAGGCGCCGCCAAAAACCACGATGCAGCGTAACGATCACACCTAGAACGAAATCCGCGCATGTTTCTCCTCGCAACACGAAAGTAGTTGGGAAGCCTGTGGCTTCCAGATTAAATCACGCCCAAATCGCCAACGTTAAGAAAAGTGACGTTTTGCCATCGAGGCTCGAATAGGTTGCGACTCCAAGCCTAGTAACTCCGCAAGCCGACGGGCCTCGCGCACGACGTCTTCGACCTTGGGTAGGAAGGCCTCTTCCAGCGGCGGCGAAAACGGAACCGGCGAATCGGCCGAGGCGATGCGCACGATCGGAGCGTCAAGCGCGTCGAAACATTCCTCGTTGATGATCGCGGCGACCTCGCCCGCGATTCCGCCGGTCTTGGTGTCTTCGTGCAGCACGATCACGCGATTCGTTTTCTCCACGGTTTCGCGGATGGCGTCGCGATCGAGCGGCAGCACCGTGCGCAGATCGACGACCTCCAGCTCGATGCCTTCTTTCGCCAGGATTTCCGCGGCCTCGAGCGCCACATAGACCATCGCGGCATAGGTGATGACGCTGACATCGCGCCCCGGCCGCACGACGCGCGCCTTGCCGATGGGAACGGTGTAGTCTTCGGCGGGCAGCTCTTCCTTGATGCGTCGGTAAAGAAACTTGTGCTCGAAGAAGAGCACGGGATTGTTGTCGCGAATCGCCGACTTGATGAGTCCCTTGGCGTCGTAGGCGGTAGCCGGGCATATGACTTTCAGCCCCGGCGTGTGGGCGAAATAGGTCTCGGGATTCTGCGAGTGGAACGGGCCGCCGTGGACCCCACCGCCGGACGGACCGCGCAACACCACGGGAACCGGAGCTCCCCAGCGAAAATGCGCCTTCGCCAGCAGATTGATGATCTGGTTGAAGGCGCAACTGATGAAGTCCATGAACTGGAACTCGGCGACGGGACGCATGCCTGTCAGCGCCGCGCCGAAGCTGGCGTTCACGATGGCCATCTCGGAGATAGGCGTATCGACGACGCGCTGCGGGCCCGAAGCGATCGATGAGACCTTCGGTGACTTTGAAGGCGCCGCCGTAAATGCCGATGTCTTCGCCGATGCAAAAGACGGATGGGTCGCGCTCCATCTCTTCCCAGATGCCCTGGCGGATCGCTTCGAGATAGGTGACGGGTGGCATACTAGTTCTCTCTTTAACTCCGACTGACGATTCTAACGGCAAATACCTTTACTTTGAGTCTGGCTTTGGCGGTGGCTCAACTGGCTTGGTCTTGGGAGTCGGCTTCTTCGAGGGCGCAGGCCCCACATCACCGCCATCGAAGGGGACGGAACGAAAACGCTGCAACTCAGGATTCCAGCTCCAGAGGCGCGAGCGGGTGATGGTGGTTTTGTTACCGGTGATGACTTCTTTCTCGACAATGCGGTAAACCGCCGCCGACTTCGGCGGAGACTTCAGCAGGCTGAAAGTTGACATCTGAGTTTGCTGCAGATCATCGCTTTCATCCGGCACACGGTTGGCGAGGGTGATCTGGCTGTGCTCCGTGGTGTCGAGCACGACTTCTACCTTGTCGCCAAGCAACTTGAGAAGGACGAAGTTTTCCTGCTGCGCGCTGCCGCTATCGAGGGTGATCTCGTGGTGCACGGCGATCTCGAAGACTCCCGGCTCGATGAGCTCAACGAAACTGATCTCCGGGGGTTGCCTGTGCGCAGACAGCCGGACAGTCTGCACGTGCCGCCACTCCGACTTCGGTGCTTTGTCGAAGACCAGGATATACGTGGAGTCGCACTCGCTCGAATCGGCTAAGAGGACGACATTCTCCGCGCCGGCACGAAGCACCACCGGCTTCTGGTCGACGTGGGTGAAATTCACGCAAGGCGAGTTCGGCTTGGCTGCGGAACTCGCAGGCACCGGCGCGAAGATGCCGAGTTCTGTCGCGAGATCGTTGACGCTGCACCGGCGTGCCATTGCGCAACGTCTTGGCCACGTCCTCGGGCTTGCGGGTGACGAATTCCTGCGGCTTCTTCTTGAAGGGAAAGTCCGCAAGCGCGGTGCTACAAAGCGCAAGAAGCAAGATAGAAGTGCAGGCGAGCTTCATCTCGACAGTGTGAACCCATGAGAACAAAACCACACTCGGCGCAGGTACCCGGGACGTCCGGGAGGTAATTGTCGTCTCATTTCAAGTGCACCGCAGTTTCGCCGGGTTTAGAGGCCGATACCGCAGCGTCTCGCACCGCAACTCGCACGGGGCCGTAAAGCGGCTTGATCGCATGGCATGACTCGTCGCAATACACGCCCTGGTGCGTTTGGTCGGTTTGCGGGATCGGGCATCGGCTGAAGCTACCGCCGCGTCACGCTCGGCCTCGAGCTCGCGCTCGACGTCGTCGATCAAGCTGGTGATTTTCGCGCCGCGGTCAGCCAGCGCTTCACGTTCACTAGGTAGTTTTCGAAGCGAGCGATGGGATCGCGGGCGCGCCAGTAATCGAACAGCTTCGCCGGAACGTACTGCGCGGCATCGTGAATGGCGTGGCCTTTCATGCGCATCATCTTGGCTTCGATGAGGGTAGGCCCTTCGCCGCGACGGGCGCGCTCGCAGGCTTCGTGAGTGGCGTCGTACACCTGGCAGGGATCGGTGCCATCGACGATCACGCCGGGAATGCCGTAGGCGATGGCGCGCTCGGCCAGGTCTTTCACGCAGAACTGCATGTCGCTGGGCGTGGAGTAGCCCCACAGATTGTTCTCGACGACCAGCACCAGCCCGAGCTTCTGCACGGCGGCGAAGTTCAGGCTCTCGTAGGTGACGCCGGTGGACTGGCCGCCGTCGCCGATATAGGTGAGTCCGGCAATGTTCCTGCCTTGCAGGCGCGCGCCCAGGCAAACGCCGGCCATCACGCCGATGAGTTCGCCGAGCATGGAGATAGGCGCGCACACGTGACGACGCTCCCAGTCGCCGAAGTGCGAAGACGCATCGCGGCCGAAGGTGGGCGAATCGGCCTTGGCCATGTACTGCCGCATGATGTCGCGCGGCGTGAAGCCGCGCACCAGCATCGCTCCCTGGTTGCGGATCATCGGTCCGAGCCAGTCGTCTGTCGCCCAGCGCGAAGGCGGAAGCGCACGAACAGCCCTCCTGGCCGAGTCCGAAGTAAACGCCGCCCGACGACCTTGCCCTGCTTGTAGAGATTCTCGAGTGCAGTCTCCATGCGGCGGTTGAGCAGCATCCAGCGATAGATGGCGATGCACTGCTCGCGCGAGAGGTATTTCGAGTCGCGAATCGGCGGCGCAGGGGCGCTCAGGTCGCCTTCGATGCGGTACTCGACGTTGGAGCCTTCGCCCGACAGGTAAACGCGGAACTCGGGGTGCTCGAGGCGGTAATCGGGGATGGAGTAGGTGCGCAGCTGACGCATCGACCTTCGGTAGCAGCCCGGACGGGGGCGTTTGCGACTTTTCGATGCCGCGGGCTTAGCGCTCCTCGCCTTCGAACGCGACGGACTTCGGATGTTTCTTCTTCGGCATACAGTGCATGGGTACGATAAAGCCGGCGCGAGAGCAAGTGGCGGTCGAAGCGAAGCCATCAGAGGAGCGAGATGCGCTTGTTCGAACGCCGGCGACTGCTACTGCTTCGTGTCCAGCGGATGCTGCGTCTTCTCGAAGAATTCGTTCTGCAGCTTCAGGGCTTGCTGGTCGGCCTTCACGCCCTTAATGGCGTCGGCGATCTGGCTTGACCAGGTCTTCTGATCGAACTCGCCGAGCTCCTTGCTGGCCGCTGATCCGATGCCGGAGTAGTGATCCGGAAACTTGGCATACCACCAGATGCCGGTGTAGACCGATCTCGGGCAGCTGCAGGCGGTTCTGGTCCGCGCCGGACTCGCTGTCGGCGCGGTCCATGTGCACCAGGTCGGGACGCGCGACCAGCATGTGCGATGTTTCGGACTCGCCGGCGTGCATATCGTTCTTAGGCGTCTTCAGAGGAGGACGGCCCGGAACATTCTCGCGCGGCAGTCCGAAAACGTAGACCACGTAATCGCGGGGGGTGGCGAGCTGTGCCTGCGCGAATAGCGGCAACAGGCTCTCGTTGCCGCCGTGTCCGTTGACGATGAGGACCTTCTTGCAGCCGTTGCGCGCCATCTCCTTCACCGTCTCCTGCAGCAGCGTGAGTTGCGTGTCGAGACTGTAGGCCACGGTTCCCGGCTGCTGCTGGGCTTCGAAGATCTGCCCGAAGTAGTACTCGGGAAAGACGACAGCATATTCCTGCTGGACGGCATTCATCACGGCGAAGCGTACGTCGAGCAGGTCGGTGCCGAGCGGAAGATGCGGGCCGTGCTTCTCGATGATGCCGATGGGGAGCACGCAGACCCCTTGCGATTGGTGGATGGCCTGCACGAAGTCGGGCGCGGTGAGTTCTTCCCACTTGGGGGAGAGCTTGCTCTGTCCGACGGATGAAATCGCGAATGCGAATAGAAGAGTAAGAAGTAGAGTGGGCCTTCTCATGGAGCCTCCAGGAATCCGGGAAACAGGCGATTTTAACTGAGAGGGCTGCAGAAAGGCAGATTCATGCGAGGGGCCGGGGAAGCAGATCCCTTGCGGGCTTTAAGTCCGCTCGGGATGACAAAGTGAATCAGGCGAGCTCGGCTGCCGTCCCCGTGCAATTCCCGCAGTTCCTTGGGAGGGCGCGAAGGTGTGTCCTGGTTCGCTTGGCTCACGGCTTGCGAACTGGCGGCTGCCGCTTGGGCGAGCAGGTCGTCCAGCGACTCCAGCCACAGCATCTGGGTCTGAAACACGCGGCCGAAGTTGCGCGACGCGGAGGTAGCGACCTCCTCCAGCGTCAGTTCTTTCTGCAACTCGCGCTCCATCGAAGTCACCGGCTTGTCCGGTAAGGCCGCAGGGCACGATGAGCGAGAAGAAATCCAGATCGGTGGAGACGTTCAGCGCAAATCCATGCGTCGTCACGCCGCGCGAAATGTGCACGCCGATGGCTGCGATCTTGGCTTCGGGCTTGTTGCGAAGCGCGTACGTCCATACGCCGGTCAGTCCCTTGATGCGCTGCGTGCCGATTCCGAAGTCGCTACAAGTGCGGATCAGCACCTCTTCCAGTCGCCGGACGTATTCCACCGCGCCGACCTTGGGCTCGAAGCTGCGCAAATCGAAGATGGGATAAGCGATCAACTGGCCGGGACCGTGAAAGGTCACGTCGCCGCCGCGATCGATGTCGAACAGCTCGACTCCGCGCTGGGCGAGGAACTCGGGCGGCGCCAGCACATTGGCCAGCTTCGCATTGCGGCCCAGGGTGATGACGGCAGGATGCTCCAGCAGCAGCAGCGTATTTTCGATGCGGCCGGCCTTGCGCATGCTCCACCAGCGTGCGCTGCAGTTGCAGCGCCGTGGCGTATGCGACCCGGCCGAGATAGAGGACGTTAGTGACCATAGCGACTGTATTTCTGACAAGTATCACTAACATTGCGATGATAGTGAACGTCGATTCGTAGCAGAGGGCCACCAATTCGGCTAACAATTTGGCCGGCCGATGCGCAGTGCTATCCTGAAGTTGATCCTCCCCCATGAAGCGCGAAGTCGAAGATCCTGTTGTCTACTCCGCCGCCGCGTACCGACGCCGGAAGCGGGCACAAGTATGTCGGCAGCTTCCTGTTCGTCCTGCTGATCGTGGTCGCGGCGGCTGCGGGAGCCATTTCCGGGCTTGTTGCTGGTATATTCCACCGACCTGCCGCAGGTCACCGAGCTGGAGCAGTACCGGCCCAGCACGATCACCCAGCTCTACGACGATCAGAACCGCGTGATCGGGCAGTTCGCGCTGCAGCGCCGCGTCATCGACAAGTACGACGACTTTCCCAAGGTGCTTGCGCGACGCCCTGATCTCGACCGAAGACAAGGACTTCGAGCAGCACTGGGGCGTGGACGTCTGGCGCGTGTTCGGCGCGGCCTAGCGCGATGTCGCTGCTCGGCAGCCGGGCGCAGGGCGCATCGACGCTGACCATGCAGCTGTCGCGCAACCTGTTTCTTTCGCCCGACCGCAACTTCCGGCGCAAGATGCAGGAAGTCATGCTGGCCATCCAGATCGAGCGGCGCTTCACCAAGCCGCAGATCTTCACTCTGTACGCCAACCAGATCTACCTCGGCCACGGCGTCTACGGCTTCGAGGCCGGCGCGAACTACTACTTCGGCAAGAAGGCCAAGGACCTGACGCTGGAAGAAGCCGCGGTGCTGGCCGGGCTTGCCCAAAGCGCCGAACGCTTATTCGCCGATCAACAATCCCGAGCGCGCGCTGCGCCGCCGCAACCTGGTGATCAACAACATGCTGGAGGACGGCAAGATCACCGCCGAAGAAGCCGCAGCGTGCCAAGAATTCGCCGCTCCGGCTCAACGTGCAGGGCGAGCCCAACAACATCGCGCCGTACTTCGTGGAAGAGATCCGGCAGTACCTGGAGAAGAAGTACGGCAGCGAAGAGGTCCACGAAGCGGGCCTGCGGGTGTACACCTCGCTGAACCTGGAGATGCAGAAGGCCGCCAAGCAGGCGGTGCTCGACGGGCTGGCGGCCTACGAGCGCCGTCACGGATGGAAGGGCAACCTGCTGAACGTGGTCGCCAACGGCGAGTCGCTGGACGGCTATCACCACGTCGATTGGGACAGCGACATCGCGCCGGGCAGCTATGTGCACGCGCTGGTGACCGAGCGTCGAGTCCGCAGTACGCGACGCGTGAAGTTCGGCCGCTACGGAGCGGAACTCGGCCCGGCTGAGATCAAGTGGACGCGCTACACGTCGCCGCAGCAATTCCTGACCCGCGGCGACCTGGTGTACGTGAAGGTCGTGGAGCTGAACGGCACGCAGAGCCGGGTTTCGCTGGAGCAGGAGTCGGGCGTGCAGGGCGCGCTGCTGGCGCTGGATAATTCGACCGGCGACGTGAAGGCGATGGTCGGCGGCCGCGACTTCGAGCAGTCGAAGTTCAATCGCGCCACGCAGGCGCTGCGCCAGGTCGGCTCGTCGTTCAAGCCGTACATCTACACGGCGGCGATCGATCAGGGCATGACGCCCGACGACACGGTGCTCGATGCGCCGGTGAGCTTTCCCGGCGGCCCTGCGGGTCCGTACGTGCCGCACAACTACGATGGCAAGTTCGAAGGCGTCATCACGTTTCGCCACGCGCTGGCGCGAGTCGCGCAACATTCCCGCGCTGAAGGTGACCGAGCGCGTCGGCGGCATCAAGACGGTCATCGAGTACGCGCGCAAGTTCGGCATCACCGCGCCGCTGCCGGCGTATCTGCCGGTCGCGCTGGGCGCGGCCGACATCACGCTGTGCGAGCAGACCGCGGCCTTCACCACGTTTCCCAACGACGGCGTGCGCGTTGCGCCGCGCATAATCCGCAAGGTCGACCGACTACGACGGACGCGTGCTGGAGGAGAACTATCCCGAGGTGAAGGACGTCGTCAGCGCGCGCACGGCGCGCATCATGGTCGAGCATGTTGCGCGAAGTGGTGCTGCACGGAACCGGATGCGGCAGCAGCAAGCTCAACCATCCGCTGGGCGGCAAGACGGGCACGACCAACGATTTCACCGACGCGTGGTTCGTCGGCTTCTCGCCGTCGATGACCTGCGGCGTGTGGGTGGGCTTCGACGAGAAGAAGACGCTGGGCAACAAGGAAACCGGCGCCGTGGCCGCGCTGCCGATCTGGATGGACTTCATGCGGGTAGCGCTGCAGGGCACGCGAGTCGGAGGACTTCGCCGCGCCACCACCGACCGCCCAACGCGGTCGCCGCAAAAGGTCGACACGCCCCGACCAGACCGCCGGCGACGCGGAGTCGCACTGATGCGCCGCTTCTTTCGCTGGCTGGTGCGCGTGCTGGTGCTGATCGTGGTCTTCATGGCCTCGGCGCTGACGGCCATGCGCTTTGCCATTCACGGGCGGCAGACGACGGTCCCCAAGATTGTCGGGATGACGCCGCACGAGGCGGAGACAGCGCTTGGCGACCAACGGACTTGTGCTGGACCAGACCGACCGCTTCTACAGCGCCGAAATTCCCGCCGGGCACGGATCATCTCGCAAGTGCCGCTGCCGGGTGAGCAGGTGCGGCGAGGCTGGCGTGTGCGCGTGGCCGAAAGCATGGGGCCGCAGCGCGTCGTCGATTCCCGACCTGATGGGCGACAGCGAGCGCTCAGCCGAGATCAATATCCGCCGGCGCGGCCTCGAGATGGGGAGCGATGGCGATTGCCAGCATTCCCGACGCGTCGCCCGACCAGATCGTGGCGCAGAGTCCTCCGGCGAACGCCGTCGAATGTGTCGGCTCCAAAGGTCAGCGTGCTGGTCGCGGCGACCGAAGAGCGCAAATCGTTCGTGATGCCCGATCTCCGCGGTCGAACTGAAGACGATGCGGTGAACGAAATCGTCGGGGCCGGGCTGAAGGTGGGCAGCATCAGCAGCCAACCTCCGCCGAACGCCGACGCAGAACACTCCGGAGACCTTGCCTTACGGAACGCGGATCGTCATGAAAACGGTTCCCGGCGCGGGGCAACGCGTGTGGGAAGGCCAGGCCATCAATCTGGAAGTGACGCGATAGCGGTTAGCAATCGGGCCCAAGTGTCACGCTGCTCGCCGAATGCGCGGATCCTGAATCCGCCTTAATCTTAATGTACCGCCTCCGCTCTTCCAATTTGGGACCGCCGAACCGATAGGCGCATTTTCTTGCCCGGGGGCACAACCAGCCATGTCACGGTGACCTCCAACTCGGGCACACTAACCAGCAATAGGATCTTCAGGGTCGTGCCCATCATAACCAGCTCTACGCCAACGAGTGGCCCGCCCGGCACCCAGGTCACCGTCACAGGCGGAGGTTTCCGAGGAACGACCGTTGTTACTTTCGGTGGCGTGAGCGCGAGCTTCACTGTGAATTCCGGCTCGCTGATCACGGCCATCGTTCCCACAGGCGCAGCAACCGGGCACATCTTGATCACCACCCCTGGCGGCGCTGCCACCAGCCGCGAGCCCTTCCCGATATCGTAGGAAAGGTCATAGCAGTTCACCGTCGTGTCCATGCCGCTCCGCCGTCGGGGCGGCCTAGAACACGGACGGGGCCTGCACGATAGTTGTTCCCGCCTCGGAGAGTGTTAGCTCTTCCGTTCCACGACTGCAGAAAAGAAGCCGTCACAAGGGTGGATGCCGGGGATGGTGCGGAGATAAGGGCCTTCGAGGAGGGAATCGACATCGCTCCATGCCAATTCGCCCTCCATGCGTAAACGTTCGAGTTCTGGGCGGCAGTCCAACAAGGTGAATTCGGGACTCTCCTTGAGGACTTCGCTAATCACGTCCTGGTTCTCTTCCGGCTCCAGCGAACAGGTGGAATAGACTGCCCGTCCTTCAGGCGCGAGCTGCTGCAGTGCGGCTCGGAGAATAGCAACCTGCTTCGCGTGGAGTTCGTGCAGGTCTTCAGGCTTAAGCCGCCACTTGATTTCAGGATTACGAGCCAGTGTGCCGGTGCCCGAGCAGGGGACGTCGGCCAGCACGCGATCGAAGCCACCCTGCAGGGGAAGATCCAAGACGTCCGTGGTGAGCACCCGTACGTTGCTTGCGCGGACACGTTGCCGCAAGAGCTCGGCCCGATGGGGATGTAGCTCCACCGCGAAGATTTCGGAGGCAGGATTGCGCGAGGCCAGTGCAGCGGTCTTGCTTCCCGGCGCGGCGCAGCAATCCAGCAGCCGCGAACCTCGTCCGACGAGCGCCGCAACCAGTTGGGACCCTTCGTCCTGAATGAAGACACGCCCTTCACGGTAGGCGCGAGTTTGGGTCACGTCGTCGCTGGTTACGGTGCGAGCAGAAGTGAGTAATGCGCCTGGCGCGAGCGTGACGCCTTCGGCTTCCAACTCGCGCAAGGTTTCTTCCGAGTCAGCCCGAATTGTCGTTGCCGGAACGCGTTGGTCATAACCGCAGATGGCTCTTGCGTTCGCGACTCCGAAATGACTTACCCAACGTTGCACCAGCCATTCTGGATGGGCAAATTCGCCGGCCGACTGCGAAGCGGTTGCCGGAGGCTTCGGTTCAATTGATGAAACCGGCTCAGCGCTCACCAGCTTGCGCAACACGGCATTCGCGAACGGCGCAGCCGAAGTCTTACGTGCGCGCTTTACCAGCTCGACGCTTTCGTTGATGGCGGCGCGCGCTGGTACGCGAGTCAGATACAGAAGCTGGTAGGCGGCGATGCGCAGCGCAAGCCGCACCTCCGCATCCAATTTGGCCAGCGAGCGGGACGAACCGGCAACGATTCGCCGGTCCAACAAAGATTGCCAGCGCAAGACACCCATCACGATTTCCGTGGTCAATGCACGGTCGGCAGTACTCAGTTTGTCGAGGCGCGAGGAGTGCAGGAGTTCGCTGGCGTAGGCGTCCTGCTGTTCTACCCGTAGCAGGATGTCGAAGGCAGCGGCGCGCGCAGGAGAGACCGGCATCTGGGTTATGCAGTGACGCGCCGACGGGCTCATCACTGCGCGGGCGATAGCCGTTGACGAAGTCGGCGAGCGCTCATCCGCTTCTTGCCTTCCACCTGCAGCTCAAGAACGTCTAGGGCGGTGCCATGGGCGAAGCCGAGCAGCAGGCGGCCGTTTTCCACCGTGAAATGACCGGCCTTCGACCACCGCAACTTCCGGAGCAGGAGCCGCGGAATGAAGTCGCAGCGTCTTGCCGCGAAAGGTGGTGAACGCTCCCGGCCACGGCTGAAATCCGCGCAGTCGATTCCAGGCCTCCGCGGCGGTACGCGAGAAGTCGATCAGGCCATCTTCCCTCTTGAGAATTGGAGCCAAGCGTGGCATTGGAGTTGTCCTGGGGCTGCGGTTGCACCGTTCCATTCGCCAAGCCCGGCCAGAGTGCAGATCATCAACTCCGCACCGGTGTGCGCCAGACGTGGGGCCAGAGTCAGTGCGGTGTCATCGGGCTGAATCGGCTCTTCGGCCTGCAGCAGAATGTCGCCTGTATCGAGGCCGGCGTCGATTCGCATGATGGTCACGCCAGTCTGCGACTCGCCGTTCGCGATCGCCCACTGAATGGGAGCGGCCCCGCGATACCTCGGCAAGCACGATGCGTGCAGGTTGATATTTCCGAACTTCGGCAGATCGATCATCCATTGCGGAATGATGCGCCCGTAACCGACCACGATGATGGCATCCGGTGCGATGCTGTTCCAGGGTCGCGCGGAAATCGTCGTTGTTCTTGATCTGCCTCGGGCTGCGACGACGGGAAGTCCGAATTCCAGCGCCGTGCGTTTCACCGGTGACGCCGTCAGCTCCATGCCGCGCCCGCTGGCCCGGTCCGGCTGGGTGACGACCAGCTTGACCCGGAAGTCCGACGACTGCCAGTTTTTCCAGCGTCGGCACCGCGAACAGCGGCGTGCCGCAAAACACCAGGTCCATCACAGCGCGCTTACCATTCGCCCGGTTTTCATCAGCTTGCGAATCTTGCGCTTCATGAGGTCGCGCTTCAGCGCGCTGATGTGGCTGATGTAGAGCTTGCCGTTGAGGTGATCGGTTTCGTGCAGCAGGGCACGCGCCAGCAACTCTTCGCCGGTGACTTCGAAAGTCTCACCTTTCAGATTTTGGGCGCGGGCGGTGACCTTTGCGGGGCCGGGTTACTTTCTCGCGAAACTCGGGCAGGCTCAGGCAGCCTTCGTTGGAGGTGATCCGGCCTTCCACATGAACGATCTCCGGATTGACCAGCACGATCTTGGCGTCAGGGTCTTCCTTGAAGGTAACGTCGATGACGGCGATGCGCTTGCTGATGCCGATCTGCGGCGCAGCCAGCCCCACGCCGTGCGCCGCGTACATGCTCTCGAACATGTCTGTCGCCAGCTTCTCCAGCTCGTCGTCGAATTTCGTAATCGGGGCCGATGGCTTTTCCAAGACCGGATCGCCGAATTTGACGATGGGATAGATCATTTAGAAGTTTCGTAACTGTTGGCAGTAGCCTTCAAAATTGCGCCTTAGCTCCAGCATCGAATCGCCGCCGAACTTCTCCAACGCGAATCGCGCCAACGTGAGCGCCACCATGGCTTCGGCGGCGACTCCCGCCGCAGGAACCACGCATACATCCGAGCGCTCGTACGCAGCCTTCACCGGTTCGCGACTGGCAAAATCCACCGAACCCAGCGGACGGCGCAGCGTCGAAATCGGCTTCAGATAGCCACGCACGCGAATGTCCTCGCCGTTCGACACGCCACCTTCCAGGCCGCCGGCGTGATTGGAGCGCGAGTGAAGCCCGTGAACGAGCTGCCCGACGAATAGCCAATCTCATCATGTACGGCGGAGCCCAGCGACGTCGCCGCTTCGACCGCGTCGCCGATCTCCACCCCCTTGACCGCCTGCAGCGACATGACCGCAGCAGCAAGCTGGGTATCGAGCCGCTCGTCCCAGTTGACGTAAGTGCCAAGACCAGGCGGAACGTTGTGCGCGACCACCTCGAAGATGCCGCCGACCGAATCGCCCGTGCGCAGTGCGAGGTCCACCTGCTCCTTCATGCGGGCTTCCGAGGCCGGATCAATGCAGCTCAACAGCACTTCCTCTTTCGCCGCCAGCGCCTGAATTGCCTCCCAGGTAACCGGAGCAGTCGAGCCGGGCGCGACCGACGGCGATCACGTGACTCAGTACTTCGATGCCGAGTTCGCGCAGCAGCAGCTTGGCCAGCGCACCGGCAGCCACGCGGGCAGCCGATTCGCGCGCCGAGGCACGTTCCAGAACGTAGCGCGCCTCGCTGAAGTTGTACTTCACAGCCCCGGCGAGATCGGCGTGTCCGGGCCGGGGCGAAGCCACCCGCTTGTGCTTGGCGGGATCGCCTCCTCGACCGGCAGCGCCTCGGTCCAGTTCTTGCCAGTCCTTGTTGGCCAATAACATCGCGATCGGCGAGCCGATCGTCTTTCCGTGACGCACGCCGCTGAGGATGTGTGCGGTGTCGCGCTCGATCCTCATGCGGCCGCCGCGTCCGTAGCCCTGCTGGCGACGCCACAGCTCGCGGTTCACGAACTCGATATCGACAGGCAAGACCAGCAGGCATGCCGGAAAGCAGCGCCACCAGCGCTTCTCCGTGCGACTCACCGGCTGTGGAGAACCGTAGCATGAGAATTTTCGATTGTAGCTGATGGGTCTTCGGGGCGACGCTCTTCGCCGGTAGTCCGCTCGAGCTCCCATTTCGGGAAAGTGGTTACTTTGGTTTTGTCGACCGTGCTTATTCTCGGGCGACGATCAGCGCCGCACGTTATTGCTCATGACAGGGGAAGGGATTCGTGCCGCCTCCTTCATTCGCACTCAGTCTGCGGATTGCCGGATCTCTGAAATCACGAATGGGTAGCATGACCAAGCCTTGGCGGGAGAAAAGAGCCCTGGTAAGTTCAATAGAATGGAATGGATAGATATAAGTTACTATGATTTCTATTACTTGCGAGCACCCCCCCAAACCATTGATTCTAAAGGGATCGCGAAAAAGCATTTTTGACTAATCAACACGCAGTTGTGACGCGAAATTTCCCGAATTGGTCTGCCTCTGCGGCGCGGGAAGGGATTGGAGTTTTAGTAGCGAACTACTTCACCACAATCTCCTCGTTCACCAGCGCCTTGTCTTCCTCCGTGGTTCCGGTGAGGGCAAACGAGTTGGTCACTGTGGCGGTCCCCGTCTGCACGGCCGTAATGACGTAGGAGCAACCGATCCAGTGCGCCTCTTGGAAGTCGGTTTGTGACCATTGGGCCGGATGATCGGGATGGGAATGATAGAAGCCGACGATGTCGAGGTTGCGCTCGTGCGCTTCGCGTTGCGCCCGCACCAGCTCGCGCGGATCGATGTTGTAGCGGTTCTGCGGCGAATCGATGCGAGTGTTTCCGCAACGCATTGTCGCCTGCACCTCACGAACATCGTCGCTGATGACACCGACCAATATCCCGCAACATTCATGGGGATAGGTTTCCTCTCCGTGACGGCGAATCGCATCGAAATCGGATTGCCTGAACTTCAACATGAGATTGCTTCGCGTAGCCCTAGATCTCGTACTCCGGCTTCGAGCCGTCGTGCCAGAAGCGCTCGCTCAGGTACTTATCGGCGCCGTCGCAGAACACGCAGACCACAACCGGATGCTCAATGCCGCTTTCGCGCGCCACGCGCATCGCGCCCACCAACGAGGCCGCCGCCGACGTTCCCACCAGCAAGCCTTCTTCGCGGGCCAGGCGCCGGGCCATGGCATAGCAGTCTTCCGTGCTGATCTCCAGGTTTCGATCAGCCAACGTGGGATCGTAAATCTTCGGCACGATGGCAGTCGGCATGTACTTCGCGCCTTCGATGCCATGGAATGGCGAATCGGGCTGGAGAGAGACGCACTGGATTTGCGGATTCAGTTCTTTCAGACGGCGAGTCGTACCCATGAACGTCCCGGAGGTGCCCAGCACGGTCGCGAAGTGTGTGATGCGCCCATGGGTCTGTTCCCAGATTTCGTTCCCAGTGCCGTGGTAGTGGGCGAGCCAGTTAGCGTCGTTAGAGTACTGGTCGGCGTAGAAGTACAGGTCAGGATTCGCAACGGAGATTTCCTGCGCCCTGAGCATTGCTCCATCCGATCCCTCGCCGGGATCGGTATATATGATCTCAGCGCCATAGGCTTGGAGGATTCGCTTGCGTTCGACGGACACATTAGCGGGGACGCACAGGGTCACACCAAAGCCGCAGGCCGCGCCCAGCATGGCGTACGCGATGCCGGTGTTGCCGCTGGTCGAATCCAGCAGCCGTTTGCCCTTCATCTTGCCGCTGCGGAACGCCTCCTGCACGATGTTGGCGGCGGCACGGTCCTTCACCGATCCGCCGGGATTGGCCCATTCGGCCTTGCCGTAAATCTCCGCATTCGGCAATTCAGCGCAGACGCGCTCCAGACGCAGAAGCGGCGTATGGCCGATGCGCTCCATGATGGACAACCCGATTTTCGGCGCGACTGCTGATGCGTTCATTATCCTCTAACAGTATGCAGGTTGCTGACCCGCGGTGCTGTGTGCGACAGTTGTGCTTTCCAAGTTCCTGGCAAGGCAGAAGCGGAACGAAGGGCGATTGCGTTTTTCGGCAACCTCTCGCCGCCGTGCACAGTCTTAACCAGGTTAGCGAATTCGATGCGAGGGCGGGTAATTTGATTCCGCCACAAAAGGCGGCCGCATTCGGCCCGAAAGTTGAGTCAATGGCGAAGAAGATCAAGACGAAGAGTTTCGAAGATGCGATCAGTTGGTTTCGTGACCATGGTTTCGAGGTGACGGAAGCGCCGGGTACGAATGGACGCGTGTTCCTAAAGAAATACAACGTGTCGGCCGCCATTGAGCGCGCCCCTGATGGCGGGGTGAAGATATTCGCCTATCCCGGGTATCTGGTAGGTGGAGAAATCTCCAAGCTGATCGACCATGGCTACCAGAAGAAGCTGAAGACCACCAAGACGGAAATTGCCGCCACCGCTGATCACCTGAAGGCGCTCCACGACTTCTCGGAGGAGCTGAAGGAAGGTACAGGCGGAATCAGCCTCTACAACGAGTCGCTCGGTACGGTTAGCGCAGAGTACAAGTACGACCGCGTGCGCGATCGCGACCTGGCTGAGAGTGACCGTCCGAAGCGCCCGTGGCAGAAAACGCCGGCCGGCAAACGCCCTGCATAGCTCAGGGTTACGGTTTCAGAGGAAATTTATCCGCGCCCCACATGGGCGCGGTTTCTGTTCAGGGACTGGAAATCGAACAGGAGACAGGATGTATCGACTCTCAAGGACGATGGTTGTCTTGCTATGTGTGGCAACTTTGGCACCGCACGCCGGATTCAGCCAAAGTTCAGGCCAGAACAGTCAAGAAGCCGCGATTCGCAGCGTGATACGGGCGCAAATTGATGCCTGGAACCGTCATGATCTCGAGGCCTTTATGGCTGGATATTGGAACTCGCCGAACCTGACCTTCTTCTCCGGCGCCACCGAAACCCAGGGCTGGCAACCGACACTAGAACGTTATCGGAAGAAGTATCAGTCGGCCGGCACCGAGATGGGAAAGTTGGAGTTTCAGGACCTGCAGATTGAGATGCTGGGGACGGGCTCGGCCTTCGTTCGTGGCAAGTTTCAGCTGATGCTCTCGAATGGCAAACAACCGCACGGCGTGTTTACCTTGATTTTCCGCCACTTTCCGGACGGCTGGCGCATCGTTCACGACCACAGTAGCGGGGAGTGAGAATTTCGGTCCGCAAGTCGGGAATCGAGCTTTTTCCCGGTGCGCAAAATCAGTTGGCGATTTATTCCCCCGGGTGTAACATGCTGTTGTTCTTTTACGGGATAGTCACAAAGCCTCGTGACAGAACAAACAGGCGGTATCCGCAGATGCGGAACTGTACTGGAGGGCATCGTGAGCATTACCAGCGGCGACTTCCGCTCTAAAGTCACGTCTTCCACACTTCTCGAAAAGAAACAGAGACACGAGCCTATCTCGTGCCTGACGGCGTACGACTACGCCAGCGCACGCCTGGTCGACGAAGCCGGCATTGACATGGTCCTGGTCGGCGATTCGCTCGGGATGGTCATGCTGGGCTACGAGAACACTCTACCGGTGACCATAGAGGAGATGCTGCACCATACCCGCGCCGTACGGAGAGGTGTGAAGAGGGCATTCCTCATAACCGACATGCCGTTTGCCTCCTACCATGTCAGCGGAAAAGAGACGATTCGGAACGCGGCACGGTTTATCAAGGCGGGGGCCGAGGCCGTCAAGATCGAGGGCGGAGAGAAGCGTGCCCAACTGGTCGAGAGGCTGGTGGATGCCGAGATTCCGGTCGTCGGGCATATCGGCCTGATGCCACAATCTCTTCACGCTATGGGTGGTTACAAGGTGCAGGGCAAGACCCTGAAAGCTGTGGAGCAACTCATGCACGACGCGCTTGCGCTCGAACGCTGCGGTGCATGTTGCGTGGTGCTGGAAGGAATTCCACGCGAAGTAGCTGCGCTGATCACCGCGGAAATCGAAATCCCGACCATTGGCATCGGCGCCGGACCGGACTGTGACGGGCAGGTATTGGTGTTTCACGACCTGCTCGGACTGACGTTCGCGCCGCCCGCCAAGTTCGTGCGCAGGTATGCCGACCTGGGATCGGCCATCACCGGCGCTGTGCAGGCCTTTCGGGAGGACGTTAAGACCAAGAACTACCCCTCCGACGCCGAGTCGTACCATCTGCCTCAGGAGACACTCTCCGCCTTGCAAGCCATTGCGGACCGCAAGCGTGTCATGACAGGCTAGGAGAATGCAGGTCAGTTGGTGCAGGTGGCTGTTGTCGGCAGCGGTACTATTTCCGGGTTCGGCAGCGATCGCGCAAACTACCAAGCCCGCGCCGCGGCCGACCACGTGGAAAACCTACTGTCAACCCGACCAGGGATTCTGCTTCAAGTATCCGGCTACATGGACGATGCTGGGGGAAGTCCTCGGAGGTAACGGCGTGACGGTTGCGCCGCCGCAAAAGCAGGAGCGCGCGCTCTGGGACGATGTAACGGTGGCATTGATCATTCCGCCACCCGAAGGAGACGAGGAACCCGTCAGCATCGATCAGGCTATCGACAAGGCAATCGCAAGCGTTCGCGAGAGTGGGCAGAATTTCGAGACCTTGCAGCGGCAGCAGCGCACCGTGGACGACAAGCCCGCACAGCTGGTGAAGGTGCATTATTTCGAGAAGTCCAGCGGGCATGAATGGGTGGAAGAACTGGTGTTCATCGCCGGGCTCGATGGGGAAGTCTATTCCGTGGGGCTGAAAGCCGCACCGGCATCGCTTCCCCGGGTAGAGCCGTTATTCTCGCGCATTGTCGCTAGCTGGAAACTGCCCGGGGCCGAGCCCGAGGAAGAGGCGCCGGCAAAGCCATCAGGCGCGCCCGCTTCAAAACGGAAGAGCACGACGCCTGTACCAACCGCGCCGCCAAAAGCCTGAGCCCAAGTGAACGGCTTGCAACAAATCGAAACCATCGCAGAAATGAAGGCTGCCTGCCGCAGCATTACGCGCGGCGGCAAAACTCTCGGCTTTGTTCCCACCATGGGTGCGTTGCACGAAGGTCACCTCTCGCTGGCGCGAGCGGCCAAAGCCGAATGTGACGTCGTCGCGGCCTCAATTTTCGTGAATCCACTGCAGTTCGGTCCCTCGGAGGATTTTGGGAAATATCCCCGCACGCTGGAACGCGACACTGCGATGCTACGCGAACTGGGCGTGGATATGGTCTTCGTGCCGTCAGTCGCAGAGATGTATCCGCCCTGGGGCCGTGACGTACGTCGAAGTGGCCGGCATCACGGATCGCCTTGACGGGGCTTCGAGGCCCGGGCATTTTCGCGGCGTCACCACGGTGGTGTGCAAGCTGTTCGAGATTGTTCGCCCGAATCGTGCTTATTTCGGGCAGAAGGACGCGGCACAGTTCGCCCTGCTCCGCAAGATGGTTCGCGATCTGGACATGGACGTGGAGATAGTCGTGTGTCCCATCGTGCGCGAAGCCGACGGACTAGCGATGAGCTCGCGCAATTTGTATCTCGATCCTGACCAGCGACAACAAGCACTGGTGCTGAACCGATCGCTCCAGGAGGTGAAGTCGGCGGTCGAGGCCGGTGAGCATGACGCGCAACGACTCATCGCCATTGGTACGAACGTAGTTGTGTCGGAGCCTGGGGCGCGGCTTGACTACTTCGCCATCGTCGATCCGGACACGTTGGAACCCGTCGATCGCCGCGTCACAAGGCACTCTGATAGCGGTGGCTGCCTGTGTGGGAACGACCAGGTTGATCGACAACATGGTGCTGTAGAAGTTCTCGGGGGACCGCGGCACAGAATCCCAGGTTAGCGCCAAACCCCGCGGCGTGAACCTGGGGCACCGGCTACAGTTCCGCCCGCGCCCATCTCTTCCAGCCGGAGATCCACGCCCCGCCCAAGACAAGAACGACCGGGTAGCACTCCAGCGTGTATCGAGGCTCAGGGTTTTCCATGGTTCCGAGAAAGGCCGACCGCAGGAGCACGAAGAGCAGCATCATGGCGAAGTAACGTGGCCGCGGGCCGCGGATAGCGCCCATGACGCCGGCGTATACGAACAGCAGGTTAAGCGTGCCCCAGAGAGTCGCGAGAACGCAGTCCTGAGTATCGTCGGCATATTCCCACCAGCGTGAATTGAGGGGAAGCATCTCCGTGCGTGGCCGAAGCCACATGTCGGCAATGCGCAGCGCGGGCAGCCAGACGTAGTAGCGGAGAGGGTTTCGCCGAATGCGGGCCTGTCCCAATTGGTCGAAGCGCTCATTTAACTCAGGTCCTACAAAGTGGGACTGCGCATAATCGTCGAATATCTGCTGGGTGCGCTGCCTTTCTTCTTCGCTGTCGAAGGCGCGCGAAGGTAGCACGCCAAGATCGACATCGGCCCCTGGAACCTGCCAGTAGACTTCTTCTGTGGATGCATAGTCCACAATCCAAGTGCGCACCCAACGGTCGAGGCCGTTGGGAACAAATTCGTCAGGATCGCTGGCATAGCGTGGCGCAAGGGGCTGGAATTGGTGGAAGTCCCTCCAGTTACGCACGGTCCAGGGAACGAGCGGCGCAATCGCGATAATCAGCACGAGCGTTCCGACCCAGAAGAGCTGCAGGCGGCGGTCAGGCGATTTCCATAAGCGCCAGAGGATGAACAGACCAATTGCCGCGAGGAGGATGCCCCCGTCCGGACGCATTTGAATGCCTGCGGACAACGCAACACCGCACAGGCCCCAAGCCTTCCAGGAAGGTGATCCCTCATCGAGTCGCCATAAACCCCGCGACCGCCGCATCGAGAGCGACTGCGGCAAGAAAGATACTGAGGGTTTCGGCCAGGGGAGCGATGGTATAGTTCGCCGTGAAGGGACAAAGTGCTGCCAGGGCGAATGCAAACTGGGCCGCTTTCGGCGAAACCGTTCGTCGCGCAAGGTCGGCGATGACGAAACAGCCGGCGATGTCGATTGCGATCTGGGCCAGCAATACAGCGTGATAATGCTCACGGCCGAACAGTTTGAAGCAGATTGCCAGGAATGCCGGGTAGCCCGGCAGTCGGATCCAGGTTGGCCGAACGCCCTCGGCGTGGGTCAGGCCAAAATACCGTGGTCGAGCCAGTTCTTGGCGATGTCGCCATAAATCAGGGAATCGCCGGTAATGTGCGGAAACTTGAAGTAGAAAACCAGGCGGAGCGCCAACGCCGCAAGAGTGAACAGGAAGAACCACTTACGGTGCTCCAGCAGCACTCGCCAGAATGGCAAGGGCTCGAGCGGCAATGCTGGATTACTCTCCGGTTCACGCACGTGGCGACTATAGCATTCGGCCTTTATTACGTTGATCTTCCGCGGAAAGCCGGATGGAGCGAGTCTTTGCAGTCCGGCGCGTGTTTCCATTATGTAAGCTAAAGAGAACCAGCGCGGCCCCGCCTCAGCTTGTTGTCCTCACTTTCCAATGAACTACGATAGATCTCCCCGATAGCTATGCCCGGCCCTAAACCCATCTTCTTCGATCCTGAAGGCAAGCGGTGGCGCCGACTCCGTCTAGTGCTCGACACGATTGTGATATTGGCCACGCTGTTGGTCGCCTTTTTTGTAGTAACGGTCATTCGAGGGTCGTCAGTGCCGGGAGTAAACCTTCCTGAAGTCAAGAAGCCATACCATCCGCTCAAGGAAAACCAGAAACGTAAAACACTGCGTGGTTCGAAGCAGCATCGCGTCACCAAGCAGCCTCCTGACGCAGGTGGTGTTGAACTCGCTGGAAGGTGTTCGAGGCGCTTTCTACGTTCAATGGGACGCCGCCAGTTTCGCCTCGCTGAAGGAATATTTTCCGCAAATCGATCTGCTGTTTCCCGAGTGGCTGCACGTTCTGACGGCCGACGGACGCCTGCAATCGGTCACCGAAACGAATGTGCTGTTCGACCTGATGGACGGAAAGGGAAATCCGCGCTCCGGTCGATGATAAGGTCATGCCATTCCTGCGGGCCGAAAAGGCGCAGACGGAAGTCCTCCCGCTGGTCAACAATTTCGATCCCATCCGCAATCAATGGCAGCCGGACGTTACGGCCAAGTTCCTGGCCGATCCGGCGCGCCCGCCAGCGCTTTCGCAACGAGCTGACGGCATTCCTTGAAACGGACCAGTACAAGGGCCTGACCCTCGACATCGAGGCCTTTCCGGAGACTTCGCGCGGCGATTACAGTCAATTAGTACAGGAACTTCATGACGATCTGCAGACCAAGGGTCTCAAGCTGTACATCGCCGTTCCGGTGAATGACAGGCAGTTCGACTATGCGGGAGTAGCGCAGGTTTCCGACGGGCTGATCCTGATGAACTATGACGAGCACTACCCCGGTGGAACGCCGGGACCCGTCGCCAGCCAGGATTGGTTCGTCAAGAACCTTGAGGATGCACTCGCCGTCGTTCCGCGGGAAAAGATCATTGCCGCGATCGGCAACTACGGGTACGACTGGGCGAGAAAGCCGGGCCAGAAGAAGGGCACGCCGCCCGAGGCGTTCACAACGTGTCGGTGCAGGACGCGTGGCTCGAAGCCGAAGAAGCCGATACCGACATTGACTTCGACGGCGACGCGATGAACACCCACATCGCATACCTGGATGAAAACAACATTCGCCACGACGTGTGGTTTCTCGACGGCGTTACCGCGCTGAACCAGATGCGTGCCGCGCAGTCACTCGGCATCGACACGTTTGCCCTGTGGCGCCTGGGTTCGGAAGACCGCTCGCTGTGGGCGATCTGGGACAAGCCGGGCGAAGCAGTCGCCACCACCAAGCTCAACGTCGTGCCCCCGGGACAGGATGTCGATATCGAAGGCCAGGGCGAAATCCTGCACATCCAATCGAAGCCCACGGCCGGCGAGCGGCAGGTCGCGGTCGATCCCGAGACCAACCTGATAACCGACGAGATATTCAAGACCCTGCCTGCCGCCCTACACCGTGGACATGTACGGCAGACTCGCAGAAGAAGATTGCGATCACATTCGACGACGGTCCCGATCCGCAGTGGACGCCGAAGATCCTCGATGTGCTGAAGGAAAAGGACGTCAAGGCAACCTTCTTCCTGATTGGCGTGGAGGCGGAAAAGAATCCCAGCCTCACCAAGCGGATTTACGCCGAAGGCCACGAGATCGGCAATCACACCTTCACCCATCCCGACATCAGCAACGTCTCCAAGCGCTACTTCGAGGTCGAGCTGAACCTGACCGAGCGCTTCTTCGAGGGCAAGCTGGGAGTGAAGCCGGTGCTGTTCCGGCCGCCGTACTCGATTGACCAGGAGCCCGATACCGCCGACCAGGTGCGCCCGCTTGAGCTGGCGCAACAGCTGGGCTACATCACCGTCGGCGACAAGGTCGATCCCAACGACTGGCGCGACAATCCGCGTCGTCCGGCGAATGAGATTGTGGCCGACGTGCTCAAGAACCTGCCGCCTTGCGATCCCGGCAACCTGACCTGCGGCAACATCATTCTGCTGCACGACGGCGGGCGGCAATCGCAGCGAAACCGTGAAGGCGCTTCCCGAAATCATCGACGGAATGCGTGCAGAAGGGCTACGAGATCGTGCCGGTTTCCGGCGTTGCTGGGTAAGACCCGCGCCGACGTCATGCCGCCGATCTCCGCCAACGAGCGCTGGGCATCGTGGATCGACGAGCTGAACTTCTCGCTGTTTTCGCTTCATCTCGTCATTCATCATCTTTGTGTTCTTCGTGGGCGACGTGCTGATGAGCGCCCGGCTCGGTGCTCGTCGGCGCGCTTGGCCAGCTTTCGACCGCTTCCACCGCCGGAATTCCATCGTCGATCCCAACTATCGGCCCAGTGTCGCGGTGCTGATTCCGGCCTACAACGAAGAAAAAGTCATCGAGCGCACCGTCCGATCGGTGCTCGGAGTCCGACTATCCAAACCTGCGCGCGATCGTCATCGACGACGGCTCGAAAGACCGGACGGCTGGAAGTCACGCGCAACGCATTCCAGAAGGAGATCGCCGATGGCCGGGTGACAGTGCTGACGAAGCCGAACTCCGGCAAGGCCGCCGCCCTCAATTACGCGCTCGAGCATGTCACCGAAGAGTTGTTCGTTGGCATCGATGCCGACACCATCATTGCGCCGGACGCGATTTCCCGGCTGGTGCCGCACTTCCGCGACTCCGCGTGTGGCGGCCATGGCCGGCAACGCCAAGGTCGGCAACCGCGTGAACCTCTGGACGCGCTGGCAGGCGCTGGAATACATCACCAGCCAGAACTTCGAACGTCGCGCGCTCGAACACTCTGAACGCCGTCAGCGTGGTTCCCGGTGCGATTGGCGCGTGGCGCACTGCCGACGTGCGCGCGGCCGGTGGCTACCATCACGACACCGTTGCCGAAGACGCCGACCTCACGATGGCCCTGCTGCAAGCCGGATACCACGTGAACTACGAAGATCGCGCGCTCGCCTACACCGAAGCCCCGACCACGGCGAACGGACTGATGCGCCAACGATTCCGCTGGTCGTTCGGCATCATGCAGGCGGTGTGGAAGCACAAGGGCGCACTGAAGCAAAAGGGAGCGCTGGGCTGGGCGGCCTTGCCCAACGTGATCATCTTCCAGATTCTGCTGCCGCTGGTGTCGCCCTTCATCGACATCATGTTCGTGATCGGAGCCGATCTCGTACTTCGTCAACAAGTACTTCCATCCCGAATCGGCGAACCCGGCCGACTTCCAGCGCCTGGTGATCTACTTTGCGCTGTTCATGATTATCGACTTCATCGCCTCGACGATCGCGTTCGCCCTGGAGCGCCAACAGCCGGGACGCAAGCGCGACTTCCTGCTGCTCGGTCACGTGTGGCTACAGCGCTTCGCCTACCGGCAGTTGTTCTCCATCGTGCTGTTCAAGACGCTGAAGCGCGCGGTCGAAGGCGGATCGTTCGCCTGGGACAAACTCGAGCGCACAGCGACCGTGAGGCAACCGGTACCCGTCGGCAGGCAGGCCCAATAACGAGCTATTCGGGGCATGATGCGTTGCCCGAGTTGGTACACTGTTGCCGAGATGTTCCGCACAAAGCTTACGCAGCCTTCTGGCTGTCCTGCTGATGGCGACGGCGGCCTTCGGCTCCGCCTATCAGGCCTCGCCCAAGCTGGTGGTGATCCTGGTCATCGACCAGTTTCGCGGGGACTACCTGGAACGCTATCACGACGAGTTCGGTCCGAACGGGTTTCGCACCTTCACCGATCGAGGCGCATACTTTCCCGCCTGCTACTACGACTACGCCAACACCCGCACGGCGCCCGGGCACGCCACCATCGGGACCGGTACCTACACTTCCGGGCACGGAATTCTTGCCAACGAGTGGTGGGTCCCGGCAAGCAAGAAAGTGCTCAGCAGCGTGGACGATGAGTCCACGAAGACTCGTCGGCGTCGAAGGCAGCGAAACTGGGCGCGTCGCCCCACAACCTGCTGGCCGACACGCTGGGCGACGAACTGCAGACTGGCAACCCAGGGCAACTCGCGGGTCTTCGGTATCGCGCTGAAAGATCGCGCCGCGATTCTCCCCACCGGATTCAGCGCCAATGGGGCCTACTGGATCGACCACGCCAGCGGAGCATGGGTGACTTCGACCTACTACGTCACCGAAGCGCCGCGCTGGCTGTCGACCTTCAACAGCCAGAAGCATGCCCAGAAGTACCTGAACCTGGACTGGAAAGACGCCAACGGTCAAGTGCTCGGTTCGACTGCGCCGCACGACGGCGCAGATGGTAAGCCGATTGATTACTACGAGCTGGTTGGCCGCACGCCCTTTGGCAACGACTACCAGTTCGAATTCGCGCGCGAACTCATCCAGCAGGAGAAGCTGGGCCAGGGCACCGTCACCGACCTGCTGGTGCTGAGCCTCTCCGCCAACGACTTGACCGGGCACGCGTACGGTCCCGACTCCCCGCAGATGCACGCGATGGCCCTGGCGCTCGATCGCCAGATCGGCGAATTCGTCACCTTTCTGCAACAGCAGTACGGAAACCGCTTCTGGATTGCGCTCACCGCCGATCACGGCGTCGCGCCCACCAACGCCACCAGCCTCAGCTTGCGCATTCCTGCCGGCTGTGATCGCGAACAAGGACCTGAAAGCCCGAATTGAACAAGGCGCTGGGGGCGATGCTGCACAAGCCGGGCGAGTACGTCCGCTCGGCATCGTTCCCGATCGTCTTCGTCAACGATGACGCATTCGGCGAAAAGGTCAGCGAAGCCGACGCCGAATCCTACGTCGCCCAAGCCATGCGCGACATGGGATTCGTGACTGCCTACACCAAAGACCAGCTAGCCACCGGAGAAGTCGCGCCCAGCGCCACCGGCCGCATGTACGCCAACAGCTACTCTCCTTACGGAGGATGGTGGGTGATGGGCCTGCCGCCTCCGTTCTGGCTCTCGTCGAAAGACGTCGCCGACCACGGTGTCGCCTACAGCTACGACCAGCACGTCCCCCTGGCGTTCTATGGACCGGCTTTCAAGCCCGGGTGTCTATCGCGACCAGGTCGAGCCGATCGACCTGGCGCCGACCCTGGCCGTCCTGCTCGGCATCAACAAGCCGACCAATTCGACCGGGCACGTGCTGACGCAGGCGATCAGCTCGCGAAGTGACGTACCCGCACCCGCGCCTGCGACTCCTAGGCCGCAACGCACCGCGAGCCGCCCATGACGCCTGCTCCCAAATCCGCGCTCGACATGAGCGTGTCGGTGGCGGGTATCGAGCTGAAGAATCCCAGTCCTCGCCGCCAGCGGCACGTTTGGCTACGGAGTCGAATTTGAAGACGTCGTGACCCTCGAGCGCCTGGGTGGGTTTGTCGTAAAAGGACTCTCGCGCGAGCCGATGCCCGGCAATCCGCCGCCGCGACTTTTCGAGACCGCCGCCGGCATGTTGAACGCCATCGGACTGCAGAACATTGGCGTAGCGGCGTTTCTGAGCGAGAAGCTTCCCACTGCTACGCAAGATCAAGGACATCGTTTTCTTCTGCAACGTGTTCGGACATTCGCAGGAAGAGTACGAAGAAGTGGTTCGCGCGCTGAACGAAGGCGAAGGGATCGACGGCTACGAACTGAATGTCTCGTGCCCCAACACCAGTGCGGCGGCATCACCTTTGGCACCGATCCGCAAATGTTGTTCGACGTCGTCAGCGCAGTGAAGAAGATTGCCACGCGGCCGGTGATCGTGAAGCTGTCGCCCAACGTCACCAGCATTCCGGAAATGGCGCGCGTTGCCGAGGAAGCCGGTGCGGACGCGATCTCGCTGGTGAACACCTTCGTCGCCATGGCGATCGACGCCGAGACCCGCCGGCCACGAATCTCCAACGTGACCGCCGGACTCTCGGGTCCGGCGATCAAGCCCATCGCGCTGCGCATGGTGTGGGAAGCCGCCAAGACAGTGAAGATTCCGGTGATCGGAATCGGTGGCATCAGCACCGCCGAAGACGTCATCGAGTTCATGCTGGCGGGGGCGACGGCGATCGAAGTAGGGACCGTCAACTTCTGGGATCCCTGCGCCTGCGAAACGCTGGTGGACTCGCTCACCAAGTGGTGTCTCGAACACCGCATCGAGAAACTCAGCAGCTTGACCGGCGGATTACAACTCGACTGAGCTTCCCACTAGCTCGCTGCGGCGGAGTCCTTCAGTTTCTTCACGCTTGTCATCAAGTCGGGATCCAGCGTGAGAATCCCATTCGTATGAGTGACCTGAAACAGGTTGGCCACCCGGTCGTTGGCACCAGCCACCCGCATCGTTCCGCCTAGCTGTTCCAGCTCGCCGAACACGTGCATCAGCACTCCGAGCCCGGCGCTGTCGACGATCTCGGTATGCGTAAGGTCCACCACCAGTTTGCGTGCGCCTTTTTGGATCAGCGTGTTGATCATCGACTCAGTCAGGCGAAGCTGTGTACCGAGAGTGAACCGGCCAGCGCAGGAAACTACCGTGATATCGGGCTCGATGTCGAACACTTCCGTTTCCAGCATCATGGAGGAGTCCTCGCGCAAAATTGGAGTGACCTAAGCTAGCACGAGTCGGTCAGATTTGTGCCCGCGAATGCAACGAGGGCTTTTGAGCGCGCCTCTGGCACGTTCATGGGATGGAAAACAACTTCCAGCCGCCTTGTTGATAATTAAAAATAAAGTCGATCAGGACGGGCCCGGCGCACTTCTGATTGTGTACCTCGGCCACCAGAATGGCCTGACGTACACCATTGCGGGTGGTCTCGGTTGAGGCGGTCCGCACTTTATCAGATTGCGTCAGCAACTCACGGTACGAGCAAGACAGCGGGTCTGATGAGCCGCTCCGTCGTAGGCAGGCCGAATCGAAGAGCTTGCAATACAGCCCAGTGCGATGTGTGAACTGCTCTTCGATGTCGGAGCGGCTGGTGTGTTGAGCATCTCGGCCAAGGTTGACCCCATCCTGCGGCACGTAGGAAAGAAACCGCGCCGTATCTCCACCGCGGATAATGTCGAAGAAGGCGTGTTCCAGTAACGAAGGAGAGGAGGCCGTATTACTCTTTATGGCATCCGACTGCGGTACCGCCGCGCCCGGGGAAGTCTGGGCATACGCCAGGGGGCAGCACAGCCACAGCACCCATATCCATGCGCACGTTCTCATTTGCGACGAGCGCCTGCCTTCTTGGCGGCGTTAGCCGCCTTAGCGCCCTTTGCAGCAGCAGGCACTTTTCGCTTCGATGGAGTGGCAGCGGCACCTTCGAGCGCGCCGCGACGCTTTCTTGGGAGTCGTTCCCAGACTAGCTGATAGGACTCCGCGAGAAGGTCTCTCATTTCTTCATCTCCAACCGCCGTAAGCGATTGCAATGCCACCCACTGCGCACGCGCCATGTACGGTGCGGGGATAATGCCAGCTCCGCTCGCATAATTCCGCGAAGTTCTCCGGGGTGCACTTGAACGACAGTTTTACCGGCGCGACTTCAAGCGGGACCACAGCAAACATTTTGCCATCGACTTTGAAGCAAAGGTCCGCCCCCCACTGCACATTTTCGGTGGCATGCGGAAGTTTCAGGCAATACTCACGAATCGCGTCAATGTCCATGCTCGGCTCCTGAATTTGCGCTCTCCGGCCACGTTCTCACCATCACGATTTTCGTGTATGCAACCCGAAAACCACGGCGTTCCATATTACTCTGCGAGCCGCTTCCAGGAAGCGCACTGACCACCGCATATTCCCCACCCGCTTGTGCCGCTTCCCCAAACGGCGGTTGATTAGCGCGGTCTGCACGCCACGGCCGCGAAGTTCCAGAATGGTAGCAGAGCCAAAGAGGGCCGCAATTCCAGCTTGGGGCATGATGGAGCCGATTCACCGCGGGGACTCCGTCAACTCGCGCGAGAAAATTCAGACTCTGCGGAACTGTCGCGAAAAGCGCGAAGGTGTTTTCCGGCAGCGGGCCAAATTCGGAAAACCCGCGGCCACAACCGAGTCCCAGAGCTGGACGCTGGCTGTGGTCACAGGTTCGATCGTGACACCGTCGGCAGGATCCATCAACGGGCCTTGTTCGAGCCGGCGAATGAGCACGGAGTTGAACTCGGCGACGCAATATCCGCGGCTGCAAAGGATTCCCGTAGCGACCGATCCGCCAGGGGCGAAACCACAATTTCGCAAGCAACGCCACGCGAGCGGTAGAACTCCTCGACCCGGTCGATATCCCCGCTGGTGACAGCGCCATACAGACCCATCCCCACGACCTGGTTCGCCGGATACGCCTTGCCGGCGAACACCGCAGTTCCGCCTGCGATTACTTCAGCGGTCGCCTCGGGTGTGAAGCGTTGCAGTGAGCTTACATGGTCAGCCGTGAGCGTCTCCGCACTTTCCAGGTGGCGTGCGAAGTTCAGGTTGACAAAATCGCGCACCTCGGCGAATGGCCGGTTGTTGCGAAGCAGTCATTGAAAACTCCTGTAAGTAGTACACCTAGGCACGTGAATGAATCAGCCGCGGAAGCGCGGCCAGCTCTGCGAGGAGTTTCGTTAGCGGACGGCGATGGTCACAGGCAACTCGGTCGAAGTGTAACCCAGATGGGCGATCGTGAGTATGCTAACTTCGTTGGCTATGGCATCGGACGTAACCCTGTCGCTGGAAGGGAAGGTAGCACTAATTACGGGTGGCTCACGCGGCATCGGGGCCGCGACGGTACGTCTGTTCGTTCGCGCCGGAGCAAAGGTGGTGTTCAATTACCTGAACTCTGCGACGGAAGCAGAGAAGCTTGTCGCAGAATGTGGCTCCGAGGTTTGCTATGCGGTTCAGTCTGATCTGAACGGTACGGCAACGGGCAAAGCGTTGGTTCGGGCCACCATTGAGCGGTTTGGCGCGCTGAACGCGCTGATCGGCAATCACGGTATCTGGCCGGCGAACGACGTAGCCATCGACCAGATGTCTGACGAGCAGTGGCGGAAGACCTTGGCCGTCAATCTCGATAGCATGTTTGCAATGGTGAAGCATTCCGTTGCGCATATGAAGCGGCAGCAACGAGGTGGCCACGTTGTTCTTATCAGCTCGACCGCCGGGCAACGCGGCGAAGCCGGCCATGCCGACTACGCGGCCAGTAAGGGTGCACTGATCAGCATGGTCAAAGGCCTTTCAACGGAGCTGGCGCCTTTCGGCATTCACGTAAATTGCGTCGCCCCAGGCTGGGTCAATACCGGTATGTCAGCCGATGCCTTACAAAATTCCGAGCGCAGCAACAAGATTATCGGCACGATTCCGCTGGGCAAGGTTGGAACACCCGAAGAGATTGCCGGTCCCATCCTGTTCTTGTGCAGTCAGTATGCAGGATTCATAACCGGCGAAGTGTTCAATGTGAATGGCGGAGCGGTGCTGGCTGGCTAACGGTCTTACGGCGTAGGTAAAGCAGAGGTTGCAGTCGCCGCGGCGGGTTCGTGCCGACAACAACGAAGTGGCCTCAGACTGCGACAGCGGACGCTTCCGGGAATCGCAACTTGCTTTTGGTCAACGCCCGGTCCAACAGGTCCTCGATCACCGGCTCTTCCACGTTCTTCGACATCGCCAGCTCGCTGACCAGCAGGTAGCGGGACCGTTCCAGCATTTTCTTTTCGCGGAAGCTGAGTGGTTTGGCCTGGGCCAGAAGTAGAAGGCCTTTGAGAACGATCGCGACATCGAGAAGGGATCCGGTTCGCATCTTGTCGGAATTTTCCTTGAACCGGTCCTTCCAGTCGGCGGCATTTTCACACTTGCCGTCGCTGAGGAACTCGATGATCTTCTGCACCTCGCCATTGCGCACGACGCGTCGTAGGCCGACGCATCTCCACATTGTGAAATGGCACCATGACTTTCAAGCTGCTGGCTTTGATTTTGAGGAGGTAAAACTTCTCGACTGTGCGAGCCAATCGTTCGGCTGCTGATCTGTTCAATCACGCCTACCCCATGGTTCGGGTAGACAACTTTGTCGCCGATACTAAAGCTGAGATTGTTCATGAGGGCCGTGCCGCTCCCCAGCGGGCAGCTCTGAGGGCTATGATGGGGACCCACATCTAATGGGTTGAGTATAGCCCTGTGGCCGGAAAGCGTCAATTGACGCGGATTTCCGAGGATCGGTCAACGACGGCCGATGGCTCCGCGAATTCCGCTGGAGACCGCTCGCGTATAATGTTGGATGCCTTCGGTATGCTGCTAAGCACACGAAGCCCGCGTTGAAGTATGCCTGAACACATTAAGAAGAAGCTCGAACAGGAAATTCAAGTCCTCGAACACGAGCTCAATCACGAACTACCGAAAGAACTGAAGAAGGCAGTGGCGATGGGTGACCTCAGCGAGAACGCTGAGTATCACATGGCCAAGCAGCGGCAGGAGTTTGTTCGCGCCCGCCTGGGCCAGCTAAAGAAGCGCATGGCCGACCTGTCCCTGGTGAACATGGCCAACATTCCCAAGGACCAGGCCGCGATCGGTTCGACCATCTTGGTCTTCGACTCCACCAAGGGCGAGGAAATCGAGTACAAGCTGGTGACCAGCGAAGAATCGGACGTGACCAAAGGGCTCATCTCCACCACCTCGCCGATCGGGCGCGCACTTCTGGGGAAGAAGGTCGGCGACGTCAGCGAAGTAGTCACCCCGAATGGCAAGCGCGAACTCGAGGTTCTAAAGCTGATCACCATTCACGACGAGGAGTAATGACCTGGACGAGCGCAGTCGGGCGTTCTAGCAAGTGGCTGTTGTACAAGATTGTGCACGGCCTCGCCCTCACCCGCATCTCGCCCAACGCCCTCACCTTTATCGGACTGCTGATCAACGTGGTTGCCGGCTTTCTGTTCGGCTATGCCCACGCCGAAAACCAGCGGCGCATGTTTCTTTATGCCGGACTGGTGATCATTGGCGCCGGCATCTTCGACATGGTGGACGGCCGCGTTGCGCGTGCCACCAACCAGGTCACGCAGTTCGGCGGATTCTTCGATTCGGTCATCGACCGTTATAGCGATGTGGCATTGTTCTTCGGCCTGCTGGTGTACTACGCCCGCGCCAACCGCTTCTTCTACGTAGTGATGGTTGCTTTTGTCATGGTCAGCTCGGTCATGGTGAGCTACACCCGCGCCCGCGCCGAATCGCTCATCAGCAGCTGCAAGGCTGGGTTCATGGAACGTCCGGAGCGCATCGTGCTGGTGATCATTGGCGCACTGTTCAACCGCATGGGACCGGTGTTGTGGGTCATCGCCGTGCTCAGCACCATCACGGTCATTCACCGCATTCGCTACACCTATCAGCAGCTCAGTCTTATTGAGCCACGTCCCACGCCGGTTGCGCCTGATCCCCTGAAGTTCGAAGAAATCGTCGGCTAACTCAAGTATTGCGCGGTACCAGGGCCCCGCCACAGTAGGGGCAACGATTGTAATCGGGGCTCACCGCCTGTCCGCATTGCCCGCAGGTCGGCGTAAGAGGGTCGCCGCACTTGGGACAATAACGGAAGCCTTTCTCCACTATTTCCCCACACTTAGGGCAGGCCTCCAACAAGGGCTTTCGCAGCAGGAAGTACGCCAGAAACCCAATGCCGTTGGGGATGAAGATCACCAGAAGCGTCCACAGCAACTGTCCCATGTTGCGCCGCTTGGCATCTTGGTTGACATAGCCGATTAGCAGCATGTAGGCCGCAACCACGCAGCCCAGCATGGTACCCAGAAACAGGCGCACCGGAAACGGTGGCGCATGAGGATCGTGCTGCGGCATGTAGTTCAGGAACACGTACATCATGCAGGCAAAGCCGATAGCGGCTATGGGCACCATGAAGTCGGGGACGATTCCAAATTCGTCGCGAAACTCGGTACGTCGTTGCGTCATTGCATTCCTCTTACGTGGTCTCTTAAATACCGCTGAACCAGACTTCCTTCGAACGTGGCAGGCGGAATAGTCACCAGCAGAACCGCGATGACTATCGCCGGCAGCAGCCAAAAAAGCAGCACTCCCGGTTCGACGATGCCCGACGGCAGGCCTAACGTCTCAGCCACCCAGGCTCCGCTCTTCCACCACAGCCAGGCGGTCAGCGTCGAGGTCACGACACCCAGGCAGAATGACACCCCAATCAGGACCATTCGCGAATGCTGCTCCCGCAACTGCTGGGCCCGCGCATGCACGCGTCTTTGCGTGGATTCAACGAGCGCAGCCGAGGCCATAACACTCGACGACCGCACGGCCTTCTCCGCCCCGCTCAGAGCCACCTCAAAGCTTAAGCAGTCGGCACACTCTTGCAGATGCGATGCCAGCCAAAGTGCATCGGCCTCCGATATTTCTTCGAGGTCGCGCAGCGAGAGCAACTCAATCGCGCGCCCGTGCTCCTGACCGTTCATTGCGGGTCTCCCGTGAATGCCGGACGTAAAGCCATTACCCCGCGATATAGGCGCGTCTTTACTGTTGCCAGAGGAATGCCAACGAGCTTCGCAATCTCCTCCAGCTTCAATTGCTCCTGGAAGCGCAGCACCAGTACCTCGCGAAAAATTGGTGGAAGCTGCTCAAGCGCAACCTTTATGCGAGCCCTGTCCTCGGTCGCCGCGGCGTGTTCGAACGGCGAAGGACCTGCCGCAACCGGCTCGAAGGGCACCGCATCTTCCACATCGCGCATCTCGTCCAGGCTGGCGGGAACACGCTTTCGCAGATGGTCGATGGCCACGTTATGGGCGATGGTCATCAGCCACGCGGCAAAACGGCTCTTGCCGTCATACTGGTGGCCCTTTTCCAGAACGCGAATCCACGTCTCCTGGAACAAGTCTTCCGCCGTCGCCTGATTCTCCGTCATGTGCGCCAAGTAGCGCAGCAGCCGATGCTGATACTGCTCGATAAGCGCATCGAGCAGGTCGGGGTCGCGCCGGCGCAGGCCGCTGGCGATTTGGGCTTCTTCCGATTCCATCGTCATCATCGAACTGAATGCGGAGGCGACCATACTATCGGGATATACGAGGGAGGCGGGGAAAAAGACTCAAGCGGCTTAGTTGCAGACTAGCAAAGAGTTATCGGATGAAGACCGATTCGGGTTACGTGAGTGTAATGGCGATGTTACAACAGCTAATTCAGCTCCGGGTCTTTCTGTACTGCATGCATCGCGCTTCGGTCCACAGATAGCGCAGCAGCGAGTTGCCTTGCTTGGTCATCTTTCCCAGTCGTTGGCGCTGGCCGCTGCTGTGTTCACATGGGATCATTCCAATGTAAGGGGGGAGGAGCAAGGGCTTGAGCGCACTTTGCCCCACTGCACTCCACAGGGCATGCCCTTTTCGCAAGGCGTGATTAAGTGCGATCGCCTGCAACGTGTGCTGCAATCGCGCTCGCATCTTCACCTACTGATGACGGTCCCGCAACAAAGTTCGCAAGTCCCGCTGTTCCGTCGTCGGCATCCAAATCTCCGGAAACCGATCCTCCATGATCAGCAGCTCCGGCAGCAAGCGTGCATCCCGCCGATCATGGTTCTGTTTCCGGGTCTCGGCCGCCCGGATTTTGGCCGGATGACCCACCCGACACTTGATTCTCAACTCTTCCAGCAGTTCCAGGAGCCACTGCATCGAGCCGGTGGCTTCCAGGCTCACCACCGACCTTCTAAGGCAGCGCAAAACTCTCGTAGGGCAGTTCCTTCATGGGGAATTGTCTTCTCTGTAAACTCCCCGGTTTCGGTGTCCACCGTGGCTATGGTTTGTTGTCTGGCATGCAGATCGCAGCCTGCAATTTTCATCTCGGCCTCCTCGTCCCGAGCCTTTTGTTTGGATACCGCAAAGTCTAACTCGGTTCGTCGCGAGGCCGACGTACTTATGTCACCAGCTAAACAGACTGTTATCATAACCGACCACTTCAGACGTGCCGAACACCTACAAAGCCGTAACTGACCCGCTCCCCATTTACCCTGTTGAGTTCTCGCGCCGCCCCCGGTTCCTTCGTCGTTTACAATCATCTATTCGTCTAGGGCACTTCATAACTCACAATAGAACGGAGCATCACTGTGGCTGACACTATCTACGATGTAGCCATCATCGGTAGCGGGCCCGGCCGGATACACTGCGGCCATCCGTGCCGGGCCAACTTGGCCTGAAGGCGGCCTTGATCGAGAAAGACCCCTACCTCGGTGGCACCTGCCTGCACGTAGGCTGCATCCCCACCAAGTCCTTGCTTTTCAATGCCGAAGTCTATGAACACGTGAAAGACGGCGCCGAGCTCGGCCTCGAGAACATCTCCGGCGTCACCCTGAACTGGGGCAGCATCCAGAAGCGCAAGCAGGGCATCGTCGACAAGCACGCCAAGGGCCTGCAGTTCCTGATGAAGAAGAACAAGGTGACCGTCATCGAGGGCTGGGGCAAACTCACCGGCCCGGCCAAGAACGGCATCCTCACCGTTGACGTCGAGGGCAAGAGCGGCAAGTCGTCGATCAGCGCCAAGAACGTCATCCTCTCGACCGGCTCGGTTGCACGCGTTCTCCCCGGCCTGAAGCCCGACGACCGCATCCTGACCAACATCGAAGTACTAAGCCTCGACAACATTCCGAAGTCGCTCATCGTCATCGGCTCGGGTGCGGTCGGCGTCGAGTTCGCCAGCATCTACAAGTCCTTCGGCGCCGACGTCACCATCCTCGAGATGCTCCCGCGCTACGTGCCGGTGGAAGACGAAGAGGTCTCCAAGGAGCTGATGCGCGTCTATCGCAAGCGCGGCATCAACGGATTCGTGAACGCCAAGGTCGAGAAGGTCGAGCGCACCAAAGACGGCGTCGCCGTCACCTTCACCGTCGACGGCAAGCAGCAGAAGATCGAAGCCGACAAAGTGCTGATCGCCGTCGGTCGCGCGCCCGCGCACCGAGAACGTCGGCATCGAGAAGACCAAGATCGAAGTCGAGCGCGGCTTCGTGAAGACCGACGAATACATGCGCACCGCCGAGCCCGGCATCTACGCCATCGGCGACATCGCCATGGGCTATCCGCAACTCGCGCATGCCGGAGCGATGGAAGGCATCGTCGCGGTGACGCACATCGCGGGCAAGCCGGCCAAGCCGATCAATAAGCTGCGTATTCCGAATGCAACCTACTGTCATCCCGAGATCGGCAGCGTCGGCCTGACCGAAGCCAAGGCCAAAGAACTGGGTTACGACGTGAAGGTCGGCAAATTCCCCTTCACCGCCAACTCGCGCGCCAGCATCGTCGGCCAGCACGAAGGCTTCGTGAAGATCGTCACCGACGCCAAGCACGGCGAGATCCTCGGCGTGCACATCATCGGCCCGACTGCGACCGAACTGATCGCCGAATCGGTGGTTGCCTTGGAGATGGAGTGCACCGCCGAGGACCTGGCCAACATCATCCACGCGCATCCCACATTGTCAGAGGCGATGCTCGACGCGTCGAACGCTGTGTTCGGCATGCCGATCAACACCTAGCAGCTTCCAAGCTGTTGTGTCCCAAGAGTGGGTGGAGCGCTGCTTCACCCACGTATTCCTGTCATCCTGAGCGTAGCGCCCGCGCAGCTTTGCCGACCCGCTGCTTCAGCGGGTCGGGCGGCCGCGGAGTCGAAGGACCTGCAGTTTGTTGGCAGCACAAAAACTGCGGAGGTTTCTGATCTGTGCGCAACCTTGGGTCTCCAGAATCAATCCGTGTAATTCCGGGCAAATCCGCGGCTGCTCTTTTCTCTGGGAACACGCGCGCGACCCTCGTGGTATACAGTTCACGACTCATTCGAAAGGAAATTCATGAGCGGCCGCAGACCTCTCCGCCTAACCTTCGCCCTGTTTTTCTACCTTCTCGTTAACGTAACGCTCGCCTCCGCCCAAACCGATGCCAACGACTGCAAATGCTCTCCTCCTCAGTCCAACACCAGCTTCGTCGACGAACACGGGACGACGCACGTCACGCGCGTGGTTCCCGTGCCCGACGACGTGAGCCCCGAGGCGCAAAAGGCACTTTCGCAGCCCCGGCCGGACACGCAAGAACCATACGACACCGCCAAAGACCGCGCCCAGGCCTCAGCCTGGCAGACCAACGGCGGTGACCAGATGCGAAGGGTCTATCCGGTCAATATCGCGAATGACACCATCGCTGGCGTGCCGGTGCGTATCGTCACCCCGCTGACCGTTCCGCCGGATAAGCAAAATCGCGTGCTGATCAACATTCATGGTGGAGGCTTCACCGCCGACTGGGGCTCGGAGATCGAGTCCATCCCCATCGCCAACCTCACGCAGACCAAGGTCATCGCGGTGCTGTATTCCCTGGCCCCCGAGCATCCGTTTCCCGCCGCAGTGAATGAAACTGTCGCGGTCTACAAAGAGCTGCTGAAGACCTACAAGCCGCAGAACATCGGAATCTACGGGACATCCGCCGGCGCAATCTTGACCGGAGAAGTGGCTGCACGCATTCGACAGTTTGGGCTGCCCCTGCCCGCGGCGTTAGGTGTCTTTTCCGGTAGCGGAGACTTCAGCAAATTTGGAGACTCGAGTTACATTTTCGGATTGTGGGGACTGTCGGGGCCGCTCTTTCGCTGGGTCGGCAAACACGACACAGAATACAGCGGCAACACCGACTTAAAGGACCCCGTATTGTCGCCCGTCTATTCCGACCTCAAGGGCTTTCCGCCGACGCTTTTCTTAACCAGCGGGCGCGACCTGCTGCTCAGTCAGACCGTGAACGTGCACCGCGCATTCCTGCATGCCGGAGTCAACGCGCAACTGGTGGTTTTTGAAGGGCTGCCGCACGCATTCTGGAACGAGTGGGAGTTGCCCGAGTCGAAAGAAGCGCATCACATGATGGCGGACTTCTTCGATCAGAACCTCGGAAAGTAGCGATCAGGAACAATCCGGGTGCCCTGCCCTTACCGCCGCTTTTGGCGGCAGGGTGGGAATCACATCATCGCGACTACAAAAAAGCCGCGGAGGTAGTCTCCGCGGCTTTGGCGATTTCCTTGAGTCTTGACGAGTACTAAGCTAAGCGGCCTTTTGTGCCGGGTTCTTCAGCACATCGATGGCGCGCTTCAACTGGTCGTCAGGAGCAGCCTTCTTTTCCTTCTCCTGCTGCTTCTCATCCGGCTGAGCGTTTTCGTCTTCATCCGGAACCAGGAAGTCGTCGGTGCTGTCAGCCACCAGGATATTTGGCGTAACGGCGGTGTCTTGTAGCGCCTTACCTGAAGGCGAGTAATACTTAGCCACCGACAACATCAGGGCCGCGCCATCCGGCAGCTCAATGACCTTCTGGATCGAGCCCGATCCAAACGTCTTGTCGCCGATAACATCCCCGCGAGCATTCTCCATGATCGCAGCGGCAACAATTTCAGCCGGTCCTGCAGTTCCACGATTCACCAACACCACCAATGGGAGATTCGCCGCGACGGCCTTCTGCGGATCGGCGGCAAACGATTGCTTGGGATATTTCTGTCCTTCCAGGAACGAGATGGTTCCATGATTCAGGAACAGGTTCGCGGTCGCGATGCCTTCCTCTTCTTCACCACTGCCCGAGTTGCGAAGGTCGAGAACCAGCTTCTTGGCTCCGCCCTTCTCCAACTCTTTCAACTTGGCGGCAACTTCCTGCGAGCGGCCCTTGGGGAAATCGTCGACCTTGATGTACCCGATGCCGTCCTCAAGCGTCTTGTCGGTAACCGGAGGATCGCTAACGATCTCGCGCGTGATCGGCGTCTTCACGGGCTCCGCTTTGCGCGGGCGCACCACCGAGACATTGATTACCGAACCCGGCTGCCCGGACAGCAAGCCGTCGATTTCCGCCAGGGACATTTCGCGCGTGCTCTTCCCCTCGATGGCCTCGATGATGTCGCCACTGTCAACGCCGGCCTTGTCCGCGGGACCACCCGGAATGACGGCAATCACCGCGGCGTAACCGAAGCGCTTCGACAGTGTGGCTCCAATGCTCGCCTTCCCGTCGTTCTTGCGCTGCTTGTAGTCCTTGTACTCGGCGGGGTCGAGGTAGCTGGAGTTGGCATCCAGCGATTCCAACAGGCCGTGCAGGGCGCCATTCGTGACCGATGTGATATTGGGGTCCTCGACGTATTCCGTGCGGATGCGTGCAGCACCTCGCTGTAAACGCCGATCTGGCGGTAGGAATCGTCATTCTTGGTGCTGGCCTTAACGCCCAATCCACCAGCTACGACGAGCGTCGCCAATAGAAACGAAAGGCCGAGGACAAGGAGCTTGGTAGTTTTCGACATGTGAGATTCGCTTATTTCGCTGGAAGGTCAGGCAGACAAGTACAGATGCCTGAAGCTGCTTCTTCCGATTATACAACTGCTTGGATGATTGGCTTTGCGGCTGGATGCCGGAAAATCCGGCGCACCCGCAGCGTTGGCCGATCTCGCTATTATTCAGAAACTTAGACGCCAGGATGAAACAAACGTCAACTTGTTCCAGGTGGAACTATTAGTCCAGGCGGGAGCAGTTCCAAATCTGCAACTCTGGGATTTCACTCACATAAGTTAGCTCCGCTCCCCTGATATAGTGCAGTGTTCGCGCGACATCTCGAGGATTTTCTCCGGACACTCTGAGACCAGAAGGACTTGTTGCGATGCCTCGCAGCTTCGATCAATCTCGTGAGCTTCAAAAACGGGCCGAGAAACTCATTCCCGGAGGCGTGAACTCGCCGGTGCGTGCCTTTCGCTCCGTCGGAGGAGAGCCGCCCTTTCTCGTGCGCGGCGAAGGCGCTTACATCTGGGATGCCGATGGCAACCAGTACGTCGACTACGTTGGCTCGTGGGGACCGTTGATCCTGGGACATTCCGTGCCCGACGTGGTCGATGCGATCATCCGTGCGGCGCGCAAGGGCACGAGCTTTGGCGCATCCACGCCCACCGAGGCCGATCTGGCCGCCCTTGTGGCGGAGGCGTTCCCCGTCGTTGAGAAGGTGCGCTTTGTCAGCTCAGGAACGGAAGCGACAATGTCGGCCATCCGCCTCGCGCGTGCCTATACCAAACGCAAGTACATCGTGAAGTTTGAGGGCTGCTACCACGGTCACAGCGATGCCCTGCTGGTCAAAGCCGGCTCGGGTGTGGCGACGCTGGGGATTCCGGGCTCGGCAGGCGTACCGGAAGAGTTTGTCCGGTTCACGCTTGCGCTGCCCTACAACGACCTGAAGACACTCGAAGAGGCGTTCCACAAGTACAAGGACCAGATTGCCTGCGTCATCGTAGAGCCGGTGGTGGGAAACATGGGATGCGTTCCCCCGCACCACGGCTACCTCGAAGGTCTGCGTGCCATCACCGAACGCGAAGGCACGGTGCTGATTCTGGACGAGGTGATGACCGGATTCCGTCTGGCTTTTGGCGGGGCGTCGGAGCTGTACAACATCAAGGCCGACCTGGTGACGATGGGCAAAATTATTGGCGGCGGCCTGCCCGTCGGAGCTTACGGCGGGCCTTCGAAAATCATGGACCTGATTGCGCCGCTGGGGCCGGTGTACCAGGCAGGAACGTTGAGCGGAAACCCGCTGGCCATGGCTGCCGGCATCACCGTGCTTTCGCAGCTCAAGCAGAACCGCCGCCAGTATTACCGCCAGCTTGAGGAATACACGTTGGACCTCGTGGCCGGGATTCTCGCTGCCGCAAAGTCATCGGACGTGCCGATGACGGCCAACCGTGTCGGGTCGATGTTCACGTTCTTTTTCACCGACAGGCAGGTGACCGATTGGGACAGCGCCGCGACCTGCGATACCGCGAAGTTTGGGCGTTTCCACAATGCCATGCTGAACGCCGGAATCTGGCTGCCTCCCTCGCAGTTCGAGGTGGCGTTCCTCAGCGTCGCGCACACCCCGCGAGATCTCGAACAAACCATCGCCGCGGCGAAAGAAGCGCTGCAGCAGGTTTAGCGCATTTCAAAGGGGTCCTAATTCGAGGTGTTGTAGTCGTATCTAACACCAGAATATTCTTTATGCGAATTTAGAATCAGTCGGTTAGCCAAAGATCGGCTGCGCATCGTTGTTTGCGATTACGTGCCAAATGCCCTGTTATGAACATCTACCTGACTTAAGGGTAGATTGCCCGACGGAGATAATCGCCCGAAGGAGAGTTCCACGCAGCAGAAGATCATCAAGCTAATCGCTTTAGCATTCCTTGTGCAGGTTGTCTTACTCGGCACGACCTGTCAGGCACAAGTGCACGCCGACAAGGCTCCCTATCCCACAATGACCCCGCTCGATCAGTGTTTGATGCCGGCGGGAATTCTGAAGCTCGGGCACCCAGCCATTGATTTAAACAACCGCACAAAAAATACTTGAATAGATTTGCGAGAAACAATCCTAGTCTAGCGTTCAGGAGTCGCCGTCACTTCCAACTCGAACCGGTGATGGCTTCCAGGGTCGTCAATCGTGAAGAGAATCGTTGGCTTGTTGAGGACAACGACCGCTTGTGCATTGGTGCGCAACTGCCGAATCACAGGGGCGCCCCCGCTGGTGGTCGCTTCGGTGCCGGCTGAGGAAATCTCTGCCGTCAATTCCATCGCCAGCCCTTCCGGGACTTCCTCTAGGTGGTTGTCAATGTTTACGCCCACATCGACGTAGTTCGTCTTGTCGGCGTCGCGCACCGGAAAGCGCGAGCCCGCCCGCATGCGCGAGGAATAGCGTTCGCCGGTGCTTCCGCTCAGGGCAAAAGTACGCTGGCTGAGCACCTTGCCCTCGTCCGACTCTTTCAAGACATACCCCAGCCGGTAAAAATGTCGTGGAGGATTCGCGGTACGCGGTGCCGACTCTTGGGCCAAGAGCGGTACGGCAATCAGCACCAGCGGCGCGAAGAACAGAAGTCGTTTCATTGGTTTTCTCCGGGAGCCTGATCGGTGGTGGAAAGCGGTTTGATTTCGATTTGTGCGATGACCGGCGCCGTGTCTGACCCAGGCCTCGCGCGTAGCGCCTCGGGATGCCGATTGAGGGCTGCAAGAAACTCCTGTTCCTGGTCAGTCAGTGGCACGGGAACTGGAAACGCGGCGGCGATCTCTGTATTTCCACGTTTAAGCGTGGCAGGGGTACTCGCGGTATGTCTTGGAGGCCCACTACCCGCACGGGTGTTTTCTGAAACGACGGTTGGGTTGTCAGCCGTCGCCGAGGACTGTGGTTTCTGAGGCACTACATTGGATTGCGCCGCAAACTCGCCCGCCGTGGTGCCTGGGTTTGCCACTCGACGAGCCATCCCGATCCAGATCATCAGGACGAGCGCAGCCAGGGCGGCTGCTGCGTAGCTCCAACGCAGCCAGGGCCTGGTATAAACGCGATTTCGGTTCTGCAGCCGCACCAGCAGTCGCGATTCGATGCCCGTGAGCGGTTCGGCATCGCGATACACGCTCAGGGCTTCATGAAGGAGATCGTCGAATTCGTCTTTGGGTGTCATGACTTTGGTTCCGTTAGCACTGTCAGCTTTTCTTTCAGGACTTGCCGGGCCCGCATGATTCGGCCCCGTACCGACGACTCGGGAATGCCCAGTACGTTGCCAATCTGGCGCGAGTTCAGCTCTTCGATGGCCGACAGAACGAGCGGAAATCGAAGGTCTTCCGGTAGTGACGCGATCAGCGTACGCAGCCGTTGCACCTGTTGCCGGTGCATCACCAGATGCTCAGCGCTGGCTTCGTGGGTGGGAAGCTCAAAGTCAGCAACGTCGAGTTCCACCGGCTTCCGTTTCCGGTCGATCGCAAGCCGAAACGCGATGGTCGCCAACCAAGCCTGGGCATCTCGAACTTCAGAGAACCGTGAGCGATGTGCACGCAGGAAGGTCTCCTGCACTACGTCTTCGGCATCGTACGAATTGCGGAGCACGCCGTAGGCGACCTTGAAGAGCAGCCGGGCGTGCTGCTGGATGCAGGATTCCAGATCAGCGAACTGATCGGCGGCTTCGGTCACTGTTCCCGGGTCCTCCCGGGAAATTGCCAGACTGGCCGGATTTGCCGCAATCGTAGCCTCGCGCGCCATGCTTTACCGTTCTCATACGCTAGGACGGATAAGCCGGCAAAAGTGTTGGGAATTTTTTGGGGTGCGACGCCTCAATAAGCAGTAAGCAATAAGGAAAGAACCTCTCTGGGTCCCTCACGTCCGCTTTCGCACCGCCCGACTCCACTGCCGGTAGGTTTTCAAGTGAAGCGAGCGTTGCCAGTTGCTTACTGCTAATTGCTAACTGCTAACTGCTAACTGCTTCTCCCTCATCTCTGGAATGGTGACGAACTCGTATCCTTCCGCCTTGTACGCTGCCATGATCCGATCCGTTGCTTCGACGGTGTGGCTGCGATTGGCGCCCATTGCCCGCTGGTCGCCATCGTGCATCAGGATTACATCACCGCCGCGAATCTGTCGCTGCGCATGGGCGACGACTTTGTCTGCCGAGGTCGGCTTCCAGTCGTAGCAGGTGACATTCCACATCACCGGCTCAAGGCCCAGATCTCGAATCGCTTTCAGTGTTCCGGGCCGACGTCCACCGAACGGTGGACGAAACAGGGTGGGAGTGACTCCGCAGGCATCGAAGATGGCAGTCTGGGTTCTTTCGATCTGGCGACGCAACTCAGCATTAGACGCAAAAATCAGCCGAGGATGGTCCCAACTGTGATTGCCGATGACGTGTCCGGCGGAAACAAGCGCACGTAGAATCTGCGGTTTCTGCCCAGCGAATCGGCCGAGCACGAAGAAAGTTGCACGGACATCACGCCGGCCAAGCACGTCGATCAGCTTCAAAGTATCGGGATCGTTCGGCCCGTCATCGTAGGTGAGGGCCAGCTTTCGCGATCCGGGCTCCAACCCGATAAACGAATGGCCGTAGGCATGCAAAGTGGGCCACATGCTTTCGAATCCCGCCCAGGTTGCGAGACCCGCCAGTACTGCACCGCCTGCGATTTCCGGAACCATCACGGATTGATTCTAAACGCGCTATGCCCGTCGCCAGCGAGACGACCGAAGTTTCCACAGGCGAGTGTAAGGGAGTCATTGCCACGCGTGCGGCGGCAAGATATTCTGCGGAACGTACTGTTTTCATCTGTCCATGGCAAACCTGTTCGAGCCGCCTCGTTATATTGCAGTCGAAGGGCCCATTCGAGTCGGCAAAAGCACGCTCTGCAAAGTTATTGCGGAGACGTTGCACGCGCAGCGTGTCAGCGAGCCGGAAAGCAACCCTTTCCTGCAAGGCTTCTACAACGGAGAGCCAGGTACAGCGTTTCAGACCCAGTTCGCCTTCCTGATTGCGCGCTACGAACAGCTCGCCGCCCTTGATGTGAAGCGCAATCCCAACAAGACGGTCGTCGCAGATTACATTTTCGAAAAAGACAAGCTGTTTGCCTGCCTGAATCTGAGCGACCATGAACTTGAGGTTTACAACCGATATTACGAAATGTTCCGCCAGAACATCCCGGCGCCCGACTTGGTGATTTATCTCCAGGCATCGCCCGAAGTACTGAAGAAGCGGCTGAAGAAGAAGAACGCTCCCGGCGAAAAGGCTATCAACCACGATTACATGGAAGAAGTCGTGAAGGCCTATGAACACTTCTTTTTTCACTACAGCGCGTCCGATTTGCTGATTGTGAATACTTCGGAAATTGACTTCGTCGAGCGCAGCGAGGACCTGCAAGCACTGTTGCGTCGCGTGAGCGAACCAATCCGAGGAACACAGTACTTCTTGCCCCTGGGCGCGGAAGAGGACGCGGCGAAAGCCTAATCGGCCGCCGCAGTTCCAGTATTCCCTTAGCCGTAAACCACAAAACCGGCAGGAGGCACGGTTAGCGGCACTGATTTTCCGTTTCGCGCCTCCACCAAAAGCGTCCGGCCTATGTCAACCCGATTTGTCGAATAGAGGCAGGTGACGCTGTTGCCTGCAACATGAAGACCATCGTCAAGAGTGACAAACGAGGTGCTGGCATGATCGGGGTCGGTGTTGATCGCGCAGAGCATTTCGTTGTCGTTGAAGATGCGGGACCACGCAACAATGGAAAGCATCCGGCCGCCCATAATCGCGGGCAAGCCGAAGTTCACGCCGTCACCGGAAATCTGCCGTAAGAATTGCCGTCCCCGGCTCAAAGTCATTTGCTTACTGCGCAGCTTGTGAACTTCAGCGAGTTGACGATAAACAGGCTGGTCTTCATTGAAGAAGTGACGGCCCCGGCAGCGGAAGGCCCCGAATTCTCCTCCGAACATGGCTTCCCGGATATAGCGGTCGGAACCATCGCCGCCGCCCTCGCCGTCGAACTGTTGTTCGGTGCCGTATCGATGCATTCGATGCCGATTGTGGTGGCGTTCAGTGCCATTGCCGCTAATGCGAGTTTCTCCTGACCGTTGGCGCAGAAGCGGTGCTTTTGACTTCCCTGGTCCACGTGGTCGTGGTCGTCGACCGAAGTAACTATCTTGTCCCGGAACCAGACATGGGAGTCCTTCTGGATCAGCAGCGAATTGCGGAACAGATCGAAATATTGGGCCGCATCGACTTCCCCTTTGACCAGTCCGGTCATCTTGCTACGCTCATCGGAGATGCCCAGGGCCGCCTCGAGACCGGTGACCTCCAGGCGATTGAACGCAAACTCACGTCCGCCGGTGATCTCGCCGATGATGTAGAAATTGTCTTTGCCGAGGGCCTCTGTGAATTCGTGAATTACGTTAGCGAAGAAACGCGCCGCGCCGGGATCGATGTGCTTTACGGTGTCGAGGCGAAACCCGTCGAGGTCGGCGAGCGCGATCCAGAATTTGTAAACCTCACAGAGCTGGAGCAGGGTGGGTGAGACCGCGTAGCTGTCGATCTGGTCGACGCCATTTACGACCTGCCGCTTGCCATGGTTCAAGTCCTTAAGACCAAAAAAATCACCATCAGCGTATTCCGGAAAATCATCGAAGTTGTTGATGTGGCCTTCGCGCGTGAACGTATTTCCACCTTGAAACTCAGCCAGCCAGATTGCGGCTTCGGGGAATGCATCAGGATGGGCTGCCAGGTCGATTGGCGCAAACGGAAGGCTGGGTGCTCCCAGGCGGTCGCGGAATCCGCTCGCGGGGAACTCCTGCCCATTCCAAGAAGGGTCGCCAGCCTCGTAGCGGAATACGTCACCTGTGTCATTCAGGATGATGTCGAGAATGACCCGAATTCCCAGCTTGCGAGCATTCTGTACGAGCTACCGGAGACCCTCGCGCGTACCGAAGTGGGGATCGACATCGAGGAAATGTTGAATGCCATACCCGTGGTAGCTGTTGTCGACGGTCACTTGCTGAAGACTGGACTCAGCCAAATGGCCGTGACGCCCAGCCGCTGTAGATAGCCCAACTTCGATTCAATCCCGGCGATGGTTCCTCCAACGAATTGGGTGCCTGCATCGCGCCAGCGGGCGGCACCCTGGGGAGTGACTACTGCGTTGCCGTTCGCGGAAGAATCAAATGGCGGAGTAGTGCCCGTGGTGACAGTATTACCCTGTTGGTCGCGGAACAGGGCCTCTTTTCCGTCCGCGAACCGGTCCACCATCAGGAAGTAGATGACCTGATCCTCCCAGTGCTGAGGAGACGGAAAGAAGCTGCGATTTGCTGTCAGAGACTGCAGGTCGAGTTCGCGTAGAGACCTCTCAGCCATAGTGGTTAGAAGGGTACGCCACGTTTTTGGAATCGCATGTGACTCCGGTTGCGCAGGGAGGCAACGCAGCCCGGGGGAAATGGGATACCAAACGTAATGACCGTATGGAACGAGTTTGTTTTACTGAGTCGGCGGAACGTAGTCCACAGGTTTCTGCGCGCCTTCGCCGAAAAAGTAGGCTTCCATCTGCTGCACGATGAACTCCTGGTGGTCCTTCTTCCAGGGCTGCAGACGGTACTCGTTGAGCAGCATTTTCATATGCTCCTGCCACTGTTCCCAGGCGAGTTTCGAAACGCTCTCGTAGATACGTTGACCTAGGGGGCCGTCGAAGGGAGGCTCGTCGAGGCCCTCCATTTCGCGTCCCATCTTTACGCAGTTCACCATCCGTGCCATTTGGAACTCCCATCACCGGACTAGGCGGGATTGCCAACTGACGATTCTACGGGATACGCCGCGCGGAGCGAAGTGGCTTTGGCCACAAGGAAGGGCGGGATGGGGCGAGAGGCCGACCGTACTGCTTGTGAAATAGGAGGAATCTATCGTAAGTGGGCTATCGCTACGCTTTCTTGCTACGTTTCAGCCCCTGATATTTTGCCGTAAATTGCTCAGCAGCAGCCGTGCCGGATGAATTGGCATCCATGATCTTTGCAGTAACGAGGTGTAACGCCAGCATCTCCAACGCAGCAAGAATGATCGCCGTGTCGCCCTTCTCAAGAGGCAGCTTGCTCCACAAATAGGCAAGAAAAAAAACCGTGCACGACAACGCCACACGCCAGTGCGACCCAAAACCACGACTGGCGGAGGCCCTTTACCATAATCCCCAGGGCAACCGGAGCTGAGATTGCCAGCAACGTCATCATGACAACCTCGCTGGCAGTGTCACGCCCGCGACTATCCAGCCATATGCCCACTCCGCAAACGATTATTTTCGTGCGATTCTGGGAGCGATCACCGCGAGTTCCATATTCACTTGCTCACGATGGCAAGCGGACTGCCAAACGGAGCAAACTGCAGGGTAAACGACCTCATCATACGCCCTACGGTCGCCGCTCAATCTCACCCGAGCGCAGACCGCAATGCGTTCAATCGATCACGCCAACGCGTACAGGTACTCCACGAACGAGCCCACGGCTCCATCCAGACCCGAGACCTTCGGATTGGTCGAATCGATCAGGTAGTACTCATTCGGTGCGTGAGCGCCGGTCCCGTGCCCTAGGCCGAAATGCCCAGCCGGCAGACTCAGCGGCGGGTTGGTGAAGATGTATCCGGGCCACGACCCCGCAGAGCGCGGCCACAGCAGGGGATCCTGGCCCAGTTTCTTGTAGGTCGTCATCTGAGCCTGGATGAGCTTGGTATCAGGCGAGGTCTGGTTGGGATCGTATCCTCCGCTCATGTTGACCTCGATATCGCCGAAGCCTTTCTTCGCCAGATAGTCTTTCAGCAATGCCAAAGTGCCGGAGGCGGTCATATCGGGCACGAGTCGCATGTCGATCTTGGCCACGGCGCGATGCCCCAAAACCGTCTTGCCGCCCGGCCCGGTGTAACCGGCGACCAGTCCTTCGATGTTGATGGTGGGCTGCGACTCGAGCGCGATCATGGCGTCGACCCATTGCTTGTCGCCAGCCCAGTGCTCTACCCCGAGCTGCTGCTTCATCGTGGCTTCGCTGCGCCGCGCGGCGACCGCTTTAACCATCTCGAGCTGTGCGGGAGTCAGCGGCTTTGCCTTGTCGAAGAAGCCTGTCACCGCAGGCGTGTGACCGTCAGGCTGGATGAGAGTGTTCAAGCGCCTGCACCAAGTGCCACGTAGGGCTGTCCACGGTCGCTTCCAGGCTGGAGTGAACGTCGTGTTTCGGCCCGCGTCCCCACTTTTCGCCGGTGGAAACCAACTCAAGCTCGACCACACCTTTGGCGCCAAGATCAATCTCGACGTTTCCATCGGCTTCCTGGCCTGCCGAAGGCATGAATACGCCCATGGATTTCTGCAGCGCGGCCATGACCTTGGGATTCTTCACGATCTCAGGAAAGTGCGGCGAGCCAATCTCCTCTTCGCCTTCGCAGACCAGCACGAGGTTCACCGGCAGCTTTACTTTCGCCTCCTTGAAAGCGCGCAATGCGCTGAGGAACGCAGTCTCCGGACCCTTCTGGTTCACCGCTCCGCGACCGACGCAGACCTTGCCTAGTCCTGGCTTGTCGACGATCTTGCCTTCCAGCGGAGGCGAGGACCACTCTGCCGGGTCAAACTGCTTCACGTCGTACATGAAGTAAATGCCGACGCGTGGTAGGAGCGCCGGCGTCGATCATTCCGAAAACGCCGGGCTTGCCGGACGTGGGTACGATTTCGACATTGGTAAATCCAGCCTCCCGGGCCAGTTTCGCCATATATTCGGGACCCTGCGGATAGTTACGGTTTTCAGCGGCGATCGAAGGCAGCGCAATCCACTCCTGCAAGTGCTTGACGTTTTCGTCGTGCATCTTGGGGACCTGACTCAATACCGCTTGCATATCGGGATTGTCGGCAGCAAGAGCAGGGATCGGCAGCGCGAGTGAGCGCAGCGCCTGCCAGCGCGCCTTGGATAAATTCACGACGATTGAAGTACGCACGGTTGGATTCAGTCACAGCATCTCCTCTTGAAAAATCAAAGCAATTGAATTCAGTACAGCAACGGTTGATTTTACCGGTTATTCGCCCATCCACGCACCGAATGGGCGCAGGCGATCAATGTTGTCGCAGATAATCTTCAGCGCGCCGGTAAGTGGCACCGCCAGCATCAACCCCATTGCTCCCCATAGCCATCCCCAGAACAAGAGCGCAATCGTTACCGCCAGCGGATTCAGTTGCAGTCGCTTGCCCAGCACCAGTGGATAGAGCACGTTCATGGCGAACACAGTGCAAGCCCACCACGATGCGCAGGTAAGAACGAACGTCGCCGTCGTCAGATAACCCAGCCCGACGATCACTGGTGGCAAGATCGCCAGCACGACCCCCAGGTACGGAACCAAGCTGAGAAAGCCGCTGATGACGCCCAGAAAATAGAAATACGGCAGTCCCATGAGTCCGAATGCTGCCATGCTGGCCGCGCTCAGGAACAGCCCGATCATCAAAGTTCCCCACGATGAATGAGCGGATCATGGCGCAATAAGTCCCAGAGTCACGTAGGCGGTGTTGCGGTTCTTCATCTGGAACAGCATGACCGACGAGGCACGCACGTGGTCCTGCCAACTCAGCATGAAGTAGATCAGGAAGGGAATGAACGAGATCGACGAGCAGACCTTCCCAGAAGCGTACTCGCGTTACGGCCGATGAAATTGCTCAGGCCGTTGGGCTCACGGATGGTCACCGAGTTCTTATCCTCAGGTTCCGGAGGCAAGACCGTCTCGGTGGTCTTCTCGAATTGCTCAGCTTGCTTGCCGGATTTCGTTCATGATGTCGTTGAACGCGTGATCCGGTACTCCGGCATCTGCGACATGAAATCCAAGGCCCGAGCGTAGGAGAGATAGGTCAGAGTGGCAAGGGCGCCCATCAGGAGCAGCACCGCAATGAACGCACTCAACTGACGTGGGACGCGAAGTTCGCGAGCGCGTCCACCACCGGCGCCAGTACGAACGCCATCAGAATCGCAGTGAGGATCACTACCAGCACCAGCTTGGCGACATACATCAAGCAGAGAACGGCGGCCGTGCCAGAATCACCAGCGCGGCGGCCTGCACTCGTTGGATACGTCGCGATTCCTCGCCGTTTGCACGGCGGCGCTTTCGTCCGACGCGTGCCGCGAATGGAGGCCCGTCAGACTCGGGACTCTGAAAGTCCCGGCAGCTCCTCCGGCAACCTGACGTCGTCGATGAAGTGGATCGGCCATCCCGCCTATCGTACTCGCACTGCTTGCGAGTGGGAATTAGGATACCTTTGCTGGCACCAATATGGAAAACAATGGCTCCTCCGATCCGCAAGTCCGCGAACCGCCGCGGATCCTGGCCATTGACTTCGGCTCCAGGCGGATCGGACTGGCGGTCACCGACGAACTGGGCCTGACCGCCCAGGGCTTGCCCACGTTGCACCGCACCAACAAGCGCAACGACTTCGACCATCTCCGTCGAGCGATCAAGCAATACGGAGTCGGCGAGATCGTGATGGGCCTTCCGCTGCGCATGAGTGGCGAGGAAGGCATCCAGTCGGAAAAAGTGGAGGCGTTCGCCGACGAACTGCGCGCCCGGTTCAAGCTGCCGGTACACCTGTTCGACGAGCGTCTCACGTCGGTCGAAGCGAACCGGGTGCTGGACGAGACCGAGATGAGCGGTCGCCGCAGGAGAGAGGTCGTCGATCAGCTGGCGGCCGTGCTCATTCTGCAGGCGTTCATGGAATTTCGTAAATCGCACGACGAACTGAGCTAAACGCCTTGTGTTACATCATCTAAACTCGCAATCGTTCGCAGCACTAATTTATCGTGCGAACCCTCGTCAAGCTCGGCCTCCTGGTCTTGGTCGTAATCGCCGGTGGTTTGTCTGGGCGGTTTTCCTGCCGGTGAACCCCGAGTGGGACGAAGTTCGTCTTGCTGCGTCCCGGATGGAGCGCTCGCCACATCGCCCAGACATTGCAGAACGAGGGTATCATCCGCAGCGCTACGCCTTTCTTGTCGTCCACTATGCCTTGGGCAAGGGAAGCCTGAAGGCGGGAGAGTACAAGTTCGACTCGCCTGCCAGCGCACTCCAGGTGCGGGAGCGCGTACTGCGCGGCGACGTCTTCGCCCGCACCGTGGTCGTGCCCGAGGGCTACAACATTTATGACATCGCCGCCGTTGTCGAGCAGGCCGGGTTGGGCAGCGCCGCTGACTTCGTCGCCGTGGCGCAGCGATGTGTCCCCCTGCACGACATCGATCCCCAGGCCGAATCCCTGGAAGGCTACCTCTTTCCTGACACCTACCAGTTCACCCGCATCGACACGCCGCACGATATCGCGGCCGCCATGGTCCACCGTTTCCGGCAGACAGCGCAGAAGATCGGCCTGCTGGGACGTCCGGATATTCACCGCGTCGTCACCATGGCATCCATCGTCGAGAAGGAAACCGCCGTTCCGGAAGAACGCCCGCTGGTCGCCAGCGTCTATTACAACCGTCTGGACCGGAACATGCTTCTGGGTGCTGACCCTACCGTCATTTACGCCGCGTTGCTGGCGGGGAGATTATCGCGGCACGATCTACCAGTCGGACCTGCAGTCCGACTCGCCATACAACACCTACAAGTCTCCGGGCCTGCCGCCGGGACCGATCGCCAATCCCGGACGCGGCCTCGCTGCAGGCGGCCATGCATCCCCCAGGAGAACGACTTTCTCTTTTTCGTCAGCGACAACAATGGTCACCACCGGTTTTCCCGCAGCGCCGCGGAGCATGACAAGAACGTAGCAGCTTACCGCAAGGCTTCGCCGCGCAGCAACGTTAGTGACTAGTCAAAGTTGCCTGTATGAGGCCGTTTATCGGCTCGCCGGACAAATCTCACCGCCGAGCTATATACTAGTGAGTTTGGAGCACTGAGCCCCCGTTTCTATGAAGTTTTCCCGAATCCTGCCCTAACAGCCGTCTTGCAGCCTGCTCATGCGGCTCCACCGGGTGCCTTTTTCGCACCCGCACGGTCGAAGTTCGCCTGAGCACCGCCAAGTTGCAGACTGCCACCCAACAGGAGCTGATCGATCGCCTGAACCACGACGCCGAACAAGTCAAGAGCCTCAATGCCACCGTCGACATCGATACTTCCGTACGGCGGTGAAAAGCGGGGTAAGGTCACCGAATTCAAGGAAATTCGGGGCTACATCCTGGTCCGAAAGCCCAACATGCTGCGCATGATCGGACTCTATCCGATCGTTCGCAATAAGGCTTTTGACATGGTCAGCGACGGGCACGAGTTCAAGTTGCTGGTTCCGGCAACGAACAAGTTTTATATCGGTCACAACGAGGCCATTGAGGATTCCGATCGAATCCGCTGGACACGCTTCGCCCGCAGGCGATCTACGACGCGCTCCTGTTGCAGGCCGGTCAATCCCGAGAACGAAATCGCGGTGATGGAAAGCAGCACGGAGATGGTGGTGGATGCGCAGACCACACAAGCTGGTGCAAGCAGCCGAACTATGTGCTGGACGTCATCCGGCGACCGACAAGGGCTGGATGCTGGCGCGAAAAGTCATGTTCGATCGCACCAACCTGGTGCCACATCGTCAGATCATTTATGACGATCGACGGCAATCCTGTAACCGACGCAAGCTACCAGTTTTTCAAGGACTTACGACGGGGTCGAATTCCCCGGTTACATTGACATCAAGCGGCCGCAGGAAGAGTACGACATTCGCCTGAGTCATGGTGAAGCTGACCCTGAACCAGTCCATCAACGAAGACCAGTTCGCGCTGGAGCAACCACCCGGGTCCATCCTGGTGAATCTCGACGACCGCAACAGAAACGCCTCCGCCACGGGAACCCCAGCGCAGGGTGCGACGGCGGCAGCCCCGACCAGCAGTTCCAACCCTCATCCATAACACTGGGTTCTATTACGGGTAAGCAAAAGGCTCCGGTCCCGCAACGGTGCGAGCCTTTCGTCCTTGTCTGGTGTCGAAGTCGCGACTAACGCTTCGACTGGCCGCGTACCAGCTTCTTGACCTTACGCTTCGCTGAACCCCGCGCGTGAGTGCGAGCGGCCTTGGGGGCGGCCTTCTTGCGAGCGACCCGCTTCAGCTTCTTGCGCTCTGTCTTATCGGTGATGCTCTTGGTATTTGCCATGAATTCTGCGGTCCTTTGTATCCGGTATTCGAGAAGGCGTGCCGAAAGTACCGCGGACGGATTCTCAACCCGCAGTACTTCGCCTGTTTCGCTGGAGGCTCACGCCTTTTCCAGTTGGGCGTACTTCTCGACCAGCTTTTTCAAGCCGAACTTAGGAAATTGTACCGTAATCTTGGCATCTTCCCCGTCTCCTTCGCGCTGGTACACCAGTCCCTCGCCGTATTTCGGATGGCGCACGCGCTGTCCGGGACGGAATCCGGTGCGCCCGCCCGGCTTGGCCGGCTCGCGTCTTAGGCAAGGTGAACTTCTTGCCTCGCGACGCAAAGAACTCGGCAATATTGTCGATCGAGTTATAGCTCGGCCCGCCATACGAGTTGCGGCTGGAGTCGGACGCTGCTGCGAATACTGGGGACGCTGGTCTTCGTCCTCGTATGAGTAATGCGACTGAGTCCAATCGGCCGATGGCATGCCTGGAGGATTGCCGCTGCGAGCTGCCCAGTTCCTGCAACAGCTCCTGCGGAACCTCCTCGAGGAACCGCGACGGATATACTTGCCTCCGGCATGTCGGTGCCGTAACGGCGACGGTACCGCGCGCTCGTCAGGATGAGTGTGTCCATCGCTCGAGTCATGCCCACGTAGCAGAGACGCCGCTCTTCCTCAATGTCGTCGGGAGCGAGAAGCGTGCGCGAGTGAGGAAACAGGCCCTCTTCCATTCCCACCAGCAGCACCAGAGGAAACTCCAGTCCTTTTGCGGCGTGCAGGGTCATCAGCGTGATGCGCGAATTCTCGTCATAATCGTCCGCATCGCTGACCAGCGCCGCGTGGTCGAGAAACTCGTTCAGCGTCTCGCCGCGGTCCCGCGAATCCATCGCTGCGTTGACCAGTTCGCGCAAGTTCTCGATGCGCGCCAGCGGCGTCAGGAGATGTCTTCGGCCTCGAGCTGCTTGATGTACCCGGTCCGATCGATCAGGAATTTCAGCAGCTCAGCGGTAGATGCGGCGTCGCCCGGAGTGCGGAAGCCCTTCAACGCCCTCGACCTGATCACCCGCATCAGCCTGATCGTCGCTTCCGTCGTTCACTGGCGCGAACGATTCCGGGTCGAAATCCGTTCTGTCTTCGCCGGCTGAACATGCTTCCGGCGAGAAGTCCATGGAGTGCTGGAAATCTTCTTCGTCTCGGTGTCGCGCGACTCTGTGGCAGCTGTCTCCGCAGGCGCTCGTACAAACGAACCCAAGTACATACGCCCGTGCATCGTCGATGAGCTGCTTGAAGGCTTTCAGGGCCGCCAAGCGCCCGCGGCGGCAGCAATTCGCCGATTGATCGTTTCGCTCGATTGCGCCCCAGAGCGACAGCCCCGTCTCCAGCGCAATGCGCTCCAGCGTCTCCGTCGTGGTTCTTGCCGATGCCGCGCGACGGGCGTATTGATGATCCGCTGCATGGCGATGGAGTCGTCCGGGTTCTGGATCGCCTTGAGATAGGAAATCAGGTCCTTGATCTCGGCGCGTTCGTAAAAGCTGAATCCTCCCACAACGTGGTACTTCAGCTGGTAGCGGCGCATGGCCTCTTCCAGCAGTCGCGATTGCGAGTTCGTACGGTAGAGCACCGCGGCACGCGGCTTCTCGCCGTCCATCGCTGCCCGCCTGGGCCAGGTACTTCGTGATGTAGTCCGCGGCAAAGAGCGCCTCATTCTCGCCATCTGGGGCCTCGTAGTACCCGATCTTCACTCCGCCCGTGCGGTCTGTCCAAAGATTCTTTCCCTTCCGCCTGACATTGTGGGACACCACCGCCGACGCTGCCTGCAAAATGTTCTGCGTTGAGCGGTAGTTCTGTTCCAGCCGGATGATGCGCGCCTCGGGAAAATCCTGCTCGAACTCGAGGATGTTGCGGATGTCCGCGCCCCGCCACGAATAAATGCTCTGGTCTTCGTCGCCCACTGCGCAGACATTGTGCTCGTCGCCGGCCAGCATTCGCATCAGTTCGTATTGCGGCCGGTTCGTGTCCTGGTATTCGTCCACCAGAAGATAGCGATAGCGCCGGTTGTACCGCTCACGGGTTTCACCTGACGCTTTCAGCACCCGCACCGCGTAAAGCAGCAGATCATCGAAATCGAGCGCATTCGACTTGGCCAGCTCCTGCTTATAGATCTCGTATATGTGCGCTATGCGCTCGGTCTTGAGATCAGCCGACTCCAGATAAACTTCCTGCGGATCGAGCATGTGGTTCTTAGCCCACGAAATTCGTCCGAGAACACGTTTCGCGGCGTCAGCTGTTTGTCGTCAATTCCCAAACGCCGCATCGCGGTCTTGACCACGCTTTGCTGATCGGTTTCGTCGTAGATTACGAAATCCTTGCGATATCCCTTGCCGCCAATTTGCAGGGTCTCGATATCGCGCCGCAGCAGGCGCACGCAAAACGAGTGGAAGGTGGCAATCAGCGGCTTGGCAACGGTACGGGCCCCGACCAGCGACTCCACGCGGCTGGCCATCTCGCTCGCAGCCTTATTGGTGAATGTCACCGCAAGAATCGAATCGGGCGGTACGCCGACGTGGTCGATCAGGTGCGCAATCCGGTAGGTGATGACGCGCGTCTTGCCGCTGCCGGCTCCGGCCAGGATGAGCACCGGCCCGCTCGCCGTTTCAACCGCTTCACGTTGCTGAGGATTCAACTGCGAGAGATACGACAAATCTTGTCCTGGGTGTCTTCACTAGAGAAGCTAAAGCGAACAAGCGGGCACGCCGGCAGTGCCCCGCTACGCTCACGGATACTCCCGCGATTCAATTGGGCTTGCTGCCGCTCTTGGTAGCAGCCAGGCGGTTTGTCTCTGCAATCCTGGCAAGGGCAATGTTCGCGAAGAAATTCCCACGAATAAATGCCGTGCTGATGGCCGTCGTTCCAGGTGAATCGTATTCCGTACTTGCCCACGGCTTCGACCTCCGTCGGGCGCGCCAGTGCCTTGAACATGGGCAACGCGCCGGCCACCGGTTTCAGCGGATCGCCCGGCTCGCGGCCGTCTTTCTCGCGCTCGTCCTGGCATAATGCGCAAGGGCAAGCATCGCGCAGAAACACGAAGCTGTACGCGCTGCGATGGCCATCCTTCCACTCGATGTCCATACCTGATGCCCGCAGGTTTTGTTGACTCTTATCGACTTGGGATCAGCAACCTGGTCCATGACTTACGGCTCATCTCTTTCTCACCGCACGAGCCCACCTTCCAGTATCGCAGAAATCCAAAGCCGCGTGCCGATGCGGGAGCCTCGAAGTCACAAGAGTTGCTAAGCTGGTAGCGATCGCAGCGATCGCACCCGGAGGAAACGCATCATGCCTGATGTCCGAAGAGGGCTCATCATCGTGAACACCGGACCCGGCAAGGGCAAGACCACCGCGGCCATGGGAACCGCCCTGCGCGCCGTTGGCAACGGCCTGAAGGTCCTGATGCTGCAATTCCTGAAGGGCTCCTGGCACTACGGCGAACTCGACGCCGTGAAGGCCTTCGGCGACAACTTCGTCATGAAGCAAATGGGACGCGGCTTCGTGAAAGTCGGCGGCGCCGAAACCGATCCTGAAGACGTACGCATGGTAGAAGAAGCCTGGGCCGAAGCGGAACACGCTATCCTCTCGGGCGTCTGGGACCTCGTGATCCTCGACGAGATCAACTACGCCATCACCTACAAGATGCTCGATCCGGAAAAAGTTGTTGCTGTGCTGAAGAAGAAGCCGGAGATGGTGCACGTCATCCTCACCGGACGCAACGCACATCCCAGCATTCGTCGAAATCGCGGACACCGTCACCGAGATGAAAGAAGTCAAGCACGCCTACACCAAGGGCATCGAGGCACAGCGCGGCATCGAGTACTGAGCGGCGACAACATACTGGCCCCGTCAGCTACACTGAAAGACGACTATGGCATGGTTTAAGCGGGAACCAGGCGGAGATCGACGCCTCGGGCGAAAAGCGCGTCAAGACCGAAGGCCTTTGGGTCAAATGCGACGACTGCCGCCAGATCATCTGGAAGAAAGACCTCGACCAGAATCTCAACGTCTGCCCGAAGTGCGATCGGCACTTTCGCATCGACGCCCGCACCCGCCTCGGCCTACCTGCTCGACGAGGGCCAGTACCAGACCGAAGACGGCAACCTGGTTTCCACCGATCCGCTGAAGTTCACCGACCTGAAGCCCTACGCCGATCGCCTGAAGCGGGCGAAGATCGAAACCGGACCTCAACGACGCCATCATCAACGCCCGCGGCAAGCTGAACGGCAAGCCGGTCATCGTCAGCGCCATGGAGTATGCGTTCATCGGCGGATCCATGGGCGCAGTGGTCGGTGAAACGATTACTCGCGCGATCGAACGGGCTACCGACGAGAAGCTGCCGCTGATCATCGTCTCGGCCTCGGGTGGCGCTCGCATGATGGAAGGCGTGGTCAGCCTCATGCAGTTGGCGAAGATCTCGGCGGCGCTGGCCCGCATGGACGACGCCAAAGTCCCTTACATCTCCGTCCTCACTGACCCGACGACCGGCGGCGTTACTGCTTCGTTCGCCATGCTGGGCGACCTGAATATCGCCGAGCCGGGCGCGCTGATCGGCTTCGCCGGGCCGCGCGTGATCGAACAGACGATTCGCCAGAAGCTTCCCGAAGGCTTCCAGCGCAGCGAATTCCTGCTGCAGCACGGAATGCTCGACGCCGTAGTGCACCGCCGCGACCTGAAGAACTACATCTCGCGTGCCCTCGACTTCATGCAGACGCCGAAACCCGCCTAGGAACTGTGCCAAGCGTCATCGACACCATGTTTTACACTCGCTGCGGGAGCAAGCCATGAAAGCTGTCGTCGTCTCGCGTTTTGGCGGGCCTGAAGTACTGGAAGTTCGTGACATTCCCGAACCGGTAGCCACGCCGGGCGAAGTGATCGTGTGGGTCGAAGCTGTCGGCGTCAACTTTGCCGACACCATGTCCACTCGTGGTACGTACAGGGGCACGCCTCCGCCACCGTTCATCTCTGGCCGCGAGTTTGCCGGCGTCGGTAGACGGCACGCGGCGAACGCGTCATGGGATATGCGCAATACGGCGCGGCCGCGGAAAAGATTGCGGTTTCCCGTAAGATGCTCTGGCCGCAGCCCAAAGGTTGGACCTCGCAACAAGTCAGCCGCGTTCCCCGTAAATTTCTTCACGGCTTATCTCGCCTACTGGAAAGCCGGGCATGACCTCCGACGCCATCGAGCCGGTCTATGTCGAGGGTGAGCGCCAGCGCCGCGTCTTGATTCACGCCGTAGCCGGGGGCGTCGGTACCGCCGCGGTTCAGATCGGAAAGCTGCTTCGCATCGAGACCTACGGAACCGCTTCCTCGGCTGAGAAGCTCGAGCGAGTCAAAACCCTCGGCCTCGACCACGCCATCAACTACCGCGAAGTTGACTACGAGCAACGCATCTAGCGAACTCACCAACGGCGAAGGCGTCGATGCCGTCTTCGAGATGCTCGGCGGCGAACACACCGCCAAGAGCCTGCGCTGCTGCCGCGACTTCGGACGGGTCATCATCTACGGCACCGCCACAGGTGAGCGCCAGAAGTTCGATGTAGGCGCCATGATGGCCCGTAGCCTAAGCGCTCATGGTCTCTGGTTGAGTGTCCTGGCGGACGACCACAGGCTCATGAACGACTGCCTCAAGGCCATGCAGCCGTGGATCGAACAGGGCAAGCTGCATCCCGAGATTGGTCACACGCTGCCCATGGACCAGGCCGGCGAAGCCCATCGCCTGCTGTTGCAGCGGGCCAACTACGGCAAGATCGTGCTGACGGTAAATTGAAAACGCTGCGATTCGCTTCGCGGCGTGGGCGCGGGCAACCAGCTACGATAGAGCGTGGATGCCAAGCCGTGGTTCGTACTCATTCTTTTTCTATTTATCTGTCTGGGATCGGGAAGCGTGGCGTCGTTTCTCACAGCACGGGGCGTGCAGGAATGGTATCCATCATTGCGCAAACCGCCGGGTACCCCTCCAAGCAAAATATTCGGGCCGGTCTGGACTGCTTTCTACGTCCTAATGGCTATCTCCGCCTGGCTGGTGTGGCGCGATTATGGCTGGCGCGGTGGCAAGCTCCGCGCTGCTGCTCTTCTTCGCACAACTGGCGCTCAACGCTGCATGGTCAGGAATCTTCTTTGGCGCGCGTCTGCCGGGCGTGGCCTTCGCGAGACTTGGCGATTCTCTGGCTGGCGATTGTGTTCAACATCGTCGTGTTTTACTGGCTTACTCCTCTCGCCGCGTTCCTGCTTTTTCCGTATCTGCTGTGGGTCACTTATGCGGGTTATCTGAACCTCGGCATTTGGTCGCTGAATCGCCAAACCCGATGACCCTTAGTCGGTGATTCGCACCCGCGACAGTGCTAAGCTGACCTATGACGTTCGTTTCTATCGTAGGCTTTGGCGCGGGCACACTGTGCACGCTCGCCTATCTCCCGCAGGCACTTCATTCCTTCCGCACCAAGTCCGTCCGCGACATCTCGCTCCTCATGCTTGTGAGCCTGAACGTGGGACTGTTGCTGTGGGTCGCCTACGGATTCCTGATTCGCTCCCTTCCCATCATCCTGCCGAACGCGGTGACCTTCCTGCTTGCGTTTCCGTTGCTGATCACTGAAACTGCGCCATCGTCACGACCGCGCTGCCGACGCGGTGGAGCAGGAACATGAACTTCCTTCAGTGGATACTAGTGCCAGATCTGGCGCGCAAAGAAATACGCTGATAGCGTCAAGCCGATCGCAATAACGATGATTCGAACGTTCTCCGGCTTCGTCTTCTGCGCGAAGTGAGCACCGAAATACCCACCCAGCATCGAAGCGACTACCATCAGGATCGTCTCCGGCCAGTACACGGCGTGTGAGAAGATGAACAGCAGCATGGCCACACCGTTCGACACGGTCGTCAGCAGCGCTTTCAGGGCGTTCATGGTGTGGATCTCGTCCATGCCGAGAAGTGCGAGCATGGCGAGAATGAGGATGCCCGAACCCGCGCCGAAGTATCCGATGTAAAACGCAATAAAGATCTGGATGAATACTGCGCGCGCCCGTGGCGAACTCATGATGCTCCCCACGGGCAGTACGGCGCCTCACCCAGCGTGTAACCGCTCCGCTCATCATGAAGATGAGGGTCGCGATCAGCATCAGCCAGGGCACCAGCCGCAGGAATGTAGTCTGTGGCGTTTTCAGCAGTGTCCAGGCGCCGAAAATGCCGCCCAGCACACCGGTTAAGAGCAACGGCATCATGGTCTTCAGCGAAAGCGTGCGCAGTTGTCGACGATATGCGCCGATGCTGGCAACCTGTCCCGGCCACAGGGCCACGGTATTCGTAGCGTTGGCGTTGACAGGCGGAATTCTTACGAAAGAGCAGAGTGGGGAAACGAAACGAAGCTGCCGCCCCCGGCGACGGCGTTAATAGCGCCGGCCGCCAGGGCGGCGAAGAACAGGATTGTGCCGTGGAGGGGATCCATGTGAGCAGAATTCCGATGGTAACAGGTAGGCTTGCCCGTACCGCTCTTCCAGCGCGGTGCTTCGGCGAGCACACGCTGTCCCGCCAGTGACACGGTCTGCCACGTGATTGAATCGTTCCGATCTCCCCCACGTCGAACTGCGAGGAGGCGATCCATGTTGCGCTCGAGCTCTGTTCCAAGCTTGCTGCTGGCCCCGTGTGTGCTTTCATCGGCGGCCCTCTCTCAGAGTTCCCAGTAATCTCCTCCGAAGAGCTGTTCAACTCCCGAATTCGATCAGTTCAACTTCTGGGTTGGGGAGTGGGACCTGTCCTGGCCGGGCGCGAAGCCCGATGATGTCCAGCGCGGCCGAAACACCATCCGGAAGCTGCTCGATGATTGCGTGTCCAGGAACAGGTCGACGGAGGCAACGCCATGCCGCTTTGGGGCATGAGTGTGTCCGTGTACGTCCCCGCAGCTCCATAGATGGCAACAGACCTGGGTCGACAAGGCGCCTATTTGGACTTCGTGGGGGAATTCAGCGATGGAGAGATGATCCGGTCGCGACATGCCCTGAATCAGAAGGGCCAAGAGGTCATCCGACGGATGGTCTACTAGACACCTCAAAGCCGATGGGCTGGATTGGAGCTGGGAACAATCGACGGACGCCGGCGAAACTAGGGTGGTGCTCTGGCCAATCCACTACACCCGGCAAAATAGAGGGCCCACTCAGCCCGTCACCATGGCGGATGAGCCATCCTAGTAGCGCTGTTGCCTAAGTAGGAACCTCCCAAAGCTGCATGAATAAAGGCGATTCTGCACAGGGGCTGTGGAAAACCCGCATGAAATCTGGTGAAAACGCTTTGCGCTGCCGGAGCGATGTTATAAGATACGCTCAAATTGAGCACTACTACCGCTCAATGATTTCAAGGAGGAATACCCAATGGCAGCAGGAATAACCAAGACACAGCTGGTTCGGCACATCGCCGAGAAGCATTCACTCAGCAACAAGCAGGTAGCGGCGTTGATCGAATATCTCGCTGAGGTCGCGATCAGGGAAACCAAGAAGAATGGCGTATTCGTTGTGCCGGGCTTGGGCCGTCTGGTGAAATCAAACCGCAAGGCGCGCATCGGTCGCAATCCGCAGACCGGCGAAGCGATCAAGATTCCTGCCAAGACCGTCGTAAAGTTCCGCGTGGCCAAGGCCGTGAAAGACACGATCGCTCCCCCCAAGAAGTAGCTGCTGATTTTCTGACAAGGATTGGCCGGCAAATGCCGGCCTTTTGCTCTGCCAGGCATCACTTCTTCGTCGTGCCAGGGTCGACAGGACCTGCGTCGCGAAACACCTGTCCGCTCTTCATCACGAAAGTCACCCGGCCCAACTCGCTGACATCGACCAACGGATTTCCCCGCACTGCAATGATGTCAGCGTAGGCGCCGGGCGCGATCACGCCGATCTCTCCTTGCATGTCGAGCATCTCCGCCGGACGAACGGTTGCCGAACGAATCGCCTCGATCGGCGACATCCCGAACTTGCGTCATGTAATTGAATTCCTGCGCGATTGGTTCAGTCCACGGGAATGCCGCCGATGTCGGTGCCGAAGACGATCTTGCAATCCCGCCTGCATTGCTCTTCTTGAACGATTGCTCGTGAGTCTGCGCGCGCGCCCGGTCGCGCTTGCCTTCCGGCGTATTCTCCGGTGACCAATCGCGTGTAATACACCGTAAGCGTCGGACAGTACCACGTTCCCTGCCGTTTCATCTGCGCAATCGCAGCATCGTCCAGCAGCAGCCCGTGCTCGATGGAGTCGCATCCGCCGTCGAGCGCGCGATGCAGTCCCTCGCCGCTGTAGGCGTGACATGCGACCTTGCGTTTCCAGCCGTGCGCCTCATCAACAATCGCTTTCAACTCATCGACCGTGAGCGTTGGTTGCGAAACCAGGTTGCCGTCCTTGTCCACCCACGAACGGTGCGTCATGTACACCTTGATCCAGTCGGCGCCGTAGTCGAGCTGTTCGCGCGCCGCCTTGCGTGCCTCGACCGGCCCATCGACGATCTGCACTCCTTTCGGCACTTCAACGCCGGGTGCATATCCCTCCAGTGGATAGCCTCCAGTCGTCGAAATCCCGCGCGTACGTGGCGAAAATCCGCGGCCCCGGAATGTAGCCGTCGTTAATCGCGCTGCTTGATGCCGACGTCGCCGTAGCCCGGCGCCTTCCGTCTCCATGTCGCGGATGGTAGTGAAGCCCTGCTCCAGCGCCCGCCGCGCCGACACGGTCGCACGCGCCGCGCGATAAGACGGATAGAACTTCAACAACTGGATGTCATATCCACCCTTCGCCGGGATCTTCCCCTTGCAGAAAGATGTGCGTGTGCGACTCGATCAGGCCGGGCAAGCACCGTCGCGCTCGACAAGTCGATGACGTTCGCTCCGGCCGGCACCTTCACTGTCGCGTCATCGCCAACCGCCTCGATCCGATCCCCGCGAATCACAATGACTTGATTGTGCTTCGGTTCGTCGGTCCGCGGATCGATCAGCGTACCGGCCTGAATGACAGTCACCTGTGGCCGCGGTGCAGCGCCGACTTTGTGCAAACGCCGCAGCACACAAGAACAGGACAACAAATGGAAGCGTGCTCGTCATCTTCATGCTTTGATGCCCCTTCCAAGAAGATCTCCTACCTCAGCTCGGAGGCAATGATAGCGTCTGCTTCAATCTCCACCAGCATCTCAGGCGAGACCATCGCCACAACCTCCATCATGGTCGCCGCCGGACGAATGTCGCCGAACACCTCGCCATGTGCTCGCCCGACCTCCTCCCAGCGGCTGATGTCGGTGACGAACATCCGTGTCCGCACCACGTCGCGAAAGCTCGCTCCAGCCCGTGCCAGCGCACGCTCGATGTTCTTCAGCGTCTGCACCGCCTGCGCGTACATATCGTTTCCGCCGACGATCTTCCCGTCGTCGCCGGTAGCCACCGTTCCCGCCACCGACACGAACGGGCCGATCTTTACCGCGCGCGAGAAACCAATCCGTCGGTTCGTAGGGCGAATTGCCTGAGATGTTTTGTCGTTCCATAAATGCCTCCCGTTGAATGCTGAATTGTGCCACAGCCGGAACGTTCGAGCCTGTGGCACACCACCCGGTGAATTTTGGCAGCCAGCCTACGACCTTGCTAGCAATGCGAAATATCGCGTCTCTGATCGCAAGCAACAATGCGCTCGACTCCCTATAAACAAAACTTCAAAATCTGAAAAGAAAATTGAATGACGCTTAAATCCCGCGGCGTGCGAGTATTGGGCCTGAACCACAAGAGTTAAGAGACGTGTCGGAAACGCTTGCGTTGGTGACCGAAACGCGTTATCAACCATCCAATCAATGCGGATTCTTATCCGCTGCTTTCGCCGCTTTGTGGGGGACGAACTGGGACATGATTCCTGAATCGCATTCGCTACATGGCTTGTTTGGTGAACTGATCCACCATCCACTTCGACCGCGACATCGGCCTGCGCGACTCCGAAGTGCAGGACTACATCGTCAACGTGCTTGCGGAATTCTGCGAGACCGAGCAGATGTTCAAAATCCGCAACGCCAACGAACGGCCGCTCGACGACGTCGGCGAAATGCTGCTGGAAGCCGACCCCATCTACGGACCTGCACCGTCGTTCGATCGCGAGCGCCAGGTCCGCAAGCACATCGGCGACTACACCTGTTTCTTGCCGGCATGTTCCCGGAGAGCATCAACCACTTTCGCCTGCGCCGCCAGCGGCTCGAAAACTTTGTGGACTTCATCAAAGCCGGCAAGGAGAGCTACTTTATCGTCTCCAAGTTCGACCAGTTCGAATATGCGAGGCTGGCGCCGCTGTTCGGCAAACTGTCGCACGAGTTCGAGTCCTGCGTTTACGGGCTGAACCTGGTGAAGGGCGATCTCGACGAGATGCAGCATCCCATCACCCGACAGGTGCGACAGATTGTGATGTGAGCCGCTTGCGCGCAGCGTCAGCGAACTTGTGCGGCAGTCGCCGGGTTGAGGGCCGCCACGACCGCGTTCGCCGCATTCATTCCTTCGCGAATGCAATCCGGCACACCAATGCCGTGATAAGCATTGCCCGCCAGTTCAAGGCCGGGAATCTCCCTAACCCGCTTTTCGATACGCCCAATCCTGGCGATGTGACCCGGCTCGTACTGGGCCATCGCTCCGCGCCAGCGATAAACGCGGCTCGAACATCGGGCGCGCGTCCAGCTCAACCAACTCTTTCAGCTCTTTGCGCACGGTATCGACGATCTCGTCGTCGGTGAGATTCAGCACCGCCTCGTCACGTGCCCCTCCCAGAAAGCAACGCAAAATACCTTTTCCTTTGGAGCGCGGTCGAAAATTTGTTATGCACGAATGTGCACGCCAGCATGCGCCGCCCTTCGCTGCGCGGCACCAGGAAACCGAATCCCGGCGGCAAATTCTGAAGCTGGTCCATGTGATAGCCGAACGTTGCGGTGACCGACGAGCTATAGGTGACGCCCAGCAGATCGTCGGCGAGGTCCGGTCAACCGCTTCGAGCAACGGCCCCCGCCACATTTGCCGGCGTGGCGAGGATGACGGAATCGAAGACCTCGCTGCCACCCATGTCGATCGCGATCCGCCAACCATCGTTTTGCGGATATATACCTCGCCCGCGAGTGTTAAGCCGAACCGACCCTCTCGCAAGGCGTGCAGTGAGCGCCTCAACCAACGACTGCATGCCATCTTTCAGAGAGCTGAATAAGGGCCGGGGAGGCTGTTTACCTGGCTGCCGCGCGCATTTTGTTATGCGCCGCCAGCATAGCGCGGCTCAAGCTGCCGTACTTTTCTTCCATCTCGACGAAACGCGGCAGAACGGCGCTCGCACTCAGCATATTCGCATCGCCGCCGTAAACGCCGGATAGCAGCGGGTCCGCCAGTCGATCCACCACCTCCGGACCAAAATGCCGCTCAACCAGCTCGCTCACTGTTTCGTCACCGTCCGCGCGATGCGGTGGATGTACGAGCTCGCGCGCCATGCGTACCTTTGTTCCCCACGAAAACAGCGGCGAAAGCACAGTTGGCACCAGTTTCGTAGGCACCATGAACATAAGGCCGTCCGGCATGGCCACCAGGCGGCCCTTCACCACGATATAAGTCTTTCGCTGCGCGTCATTCGAGCCGATGACCTGGTCATCGATGCCCAGCTCATTACATAAGCTAAGTGCCCACGGCTTTTCGGTGAGAAAAGAGTCCGGTCCAGCCTCGACCAGGCATCCTTCCACGCGGTCAGAACGCAACGAGCCACCAACACGCTGGCTGCTCTCGAACAGTGTGTAGGACAAGTCGGCTCCCTCGGCGCGCGCCTTCTCAAGGTGGAAGGCGGCACTCAGTCCCGAGATTCCGCCGCCGATGATCGCCACTCGCTTCATGCCTGTCTACGGTCTCTTTCCGGCGACAACCGTGCTGTCGCTGGCAGTCTGCGCCGCCAGCCTGGCGCGAACGATATCCGCGATCGCCTTCGCGAATGTGGGCGAACCGTTCAATGATTCCACGCGATACAACTTCATGCTCCGCCCCGCTGCAAAGTCGCGAAACAGGATATCAATGTCGAACAGAATCTCCACGTGATCGCATACGAATCCAATCGGCTGCACAACCAGGCCAGTATGGCCCGCCTCTCGCAGCCTCACGATTGTGTCTTCCACTGTTGGTCCCAGCCACCCGCCGCCCGACATGCCCTGGCTCTGGAATGCGAAACTCCAATCGCCGATTTCCGGAACCTGCGCGGCGACCAGCGCCGCCGTCTCGCTCGTCTGCGCTTCATACGGATCGCCGTCAGTGATCGTGCGTTCGGGCACAGAGTGTGCCGTAAACAACACTGGCAAGGTACCTCCATGGTCCGTGCACGCCTTCGTCCAGCCACCGCGTAACTTCTCCGCGAACGCCGCGATCAGTAGCGGATGATCATGCCACTCTTCGACAAAATCGATTGCAATGGGACTGCGCTGCCCGAACAGCACTTCCTTATACAGGCCAACGCTCGTACGCGAATTGTGCGGGGCCAGGCACAGCGCTGTCGCCTGTCCCACATTGTCAGATTCCATTTGCCGCAGCGTATCCGCGATAAACGGGTGCCAGTTCCGCATGCCTACATACGCCGGGATCCCCAACTCTGCCGATACAGCACCTGCTTGTTGCTGGGTGATGCGCGTCAACGGCGAGCCGCCGATCAGGGAGTAACGGTGCTGCACCTCGCGCACCACTGCCTCAGGCGTAGGACGCCCGCGCGAAATGTTTTGCAAAAATTCGGGAATGTCCTCGACCCGCTCCGGACTACCGTGGGCGATCAACAGGACTGCGGTTTCACTCATTGATTTCTCGCTGCATGGGCTGAAGTGCTGGATTCATGGACAAAATCCGCAAGGCTTTTCACGTTGTCCACCGGAGTGTGCGGAAGAATACCATGTCCGAGATTAAAAATGTGTCCCGGGCGGCCATCGGCGAGCCGGAGTATGGTTTCCGCCCGCTGCTGCACTTCGTGCCACGACGCGAACAGTGTCACCGGATCGAGGTTGCCCTGCACTGCGTGCTTATGGCCGACCGTTCTCCAGCCCTCGTCGAGCGGTACGCGCCAGTCCAACCCAATCACTTCCGCGCCCGTCTCCGACATGGAAGGCAACAGGGTCGTGCTGTCGGTTCCGAAATAGATGATAGGAGCGCCCGTTTTTTCTTGTAACCGATTTACCAGTCGCGTTGTGGGTTCCAGCGCGTAACGGCGGTAGTCTTCTACGCTCAGGCAGCCTACCCAACTGTCGAAAATCTGGATCACATCGGCCCCGTGGCGTACCTGTTCAGCGGAATACTCCGCCAGCACTTCCACCAGTTTGTTGACCAAGTTCTCCCACACTGTGGGAGAGTTATACATAAGCTTCTTTACTTCGACATAGTGCCGCGATCCCCCGCCCTCCACCATGTAGCTTGCGAGCGTGAACGGCGCACCGCAGAAACCGATAACCGGCAGCTTCCTGTCGAAGTGCCTTACCACTTTCCCCACGGCCTCGGCGACGTAGCCCAGTTCGGCGGCGCGGTCTGTACGCAAGGCCTTCACGTCGGCAGCCGTCCGCACCGGCTTCTCGATCGCCGGCCCTTCGCCCGGAGAGAAGTGAAACGGCATGCCCATGACTTCCAGCGGCAACAGCAGGTCGGCAAAGATAATGGCGGCATCGACTCCCAGGTATTCGGCCGCCGTGATTGTCACTTCGGCGGCAACTTCGGGCTTCTTGCAGATTTCGACCAGGGAATACTGCTTGCGGACGTCGCGGTATTCCTTCATGTAACGCCCGGCCTGGCGCATGAACCATACCGGAGTGGTGGGAACGGGCAAGCCCTTGCAAGCCCTTACAAACAGCGAGTCAGGAGCAGACATAAAGACTTACTCTAACATTCCACCTCGCGCCGCCGTGTGATGACAATTACAGCGTTCCCAACCAGCCGTCACTAGCAGGAAGTCTCGCCGGATGCTTAACCACAAGTCCAACCGGAAGGTTTGCGGCAAAAGCAAAGAAGCCACAGCTTTTTTTTAATCCGGTTTTCCTCCACGTTCTTCGCGGTGAATTGGTCCATTTCGTGTGTCTCACGCCACTTCGCATTTCCTGCGCGATGGCGGCGGAAACGGGCTGCCTGTGTCCCAGGGTCTGCCAACACGTTGCCATCCCTCCACACTGCGCTTCGTCGTGGAGCCCGACAGTAGCCGTCATCTGGTACCGACCACCTTTGGCCGGTCGGCCTGGCGCGCCGCCTTGAACTAGAACAGACCACGAGCTTGGCGGTTACTTTAGTTTTCCGCCCTCCGGATTTTTCTTGGAAGCCCACGTTCTCCCGCTGTACAACCGCAGCGCGGGGCGTAGCAAACGTTTGCCCTAACGTGGGCACCCAGCGCGCGGTCGCAGATCGAACCTTTGACAACCGCACAGCGCCCTGGGCGCCGCCCTTGTGTCTCAAAAAGCATCCGCTAGGTCCCACGGGCAGATATGGATACGTACAAACCATTTGTTTTTGTGTGTCAGAAAACAATTTCCAGCTAAGTAACTGATTCTAAACAAGCGTGAATGCAAAAAAACTTAACATTCAGACGCAAACCCGAGGTCTACCAGCCGCCAGTCACCAGTCACTAGCGCCCCTCTACAATCGACACCGTGTCCACCGCTGCCACCTATCGCGGCCGCCTCGCCCCTTCCCCAACCGGACGGCTCCACCTCGGACACGCCTGCACCTTCTGGACGGCCTACCTGCGTGCGCAGGAACGCAAGGGGGTGCTGGTCTTGCGCGACGAGGACCTCGATCCGCAGCGATCTAAACCCGAGTACGCCGAGGCCATGCTCGAAGACCTCAAATGGCTGGGCATCGAATGGCAGGAAGGCCCGGACATCGGTGGTCCATTCGCCCCCTATCGGCAAAGCCTGCGCCGCGAGTTCTATCTCGACGCCTGGCGCAAGCTGCGCGACTCCGGCGCGATCTACCCCTGCTACTTGTTCCCGCAAGGAACTCGCACTCGCGACATCGGCTCCGAACGATGTTGACGACGAGCCGCTTTATCCCGGCCGCTGCCGGAACAAAGCCGAGGAGGCATCAAGACTACGAATTTCCCGCAGGAGTGAACTGGCGCTTCCGCGTTTCCGACGCAGAAGTCATCGAATTTGCCGATCAACATCAGGGCTCGCAATCGTACGTGGCGGGCACAGACTTCGGCGATTTCGTAGTTTGGCGTCGAGACGACGTTCCCGCCTACCAACTTGCAGTTGTTGTCGATGATGCCGCCATGCGGGTGACGGAAGTAGTCAGAGGAGCAGACTTGCTGAAATCCACCGCTCGACAACTCCTCCTGCTACGGTCTCTCGGCCTCCCGGTACCGCGGTACTTCCACTGCGGCCTCGTCCGTGATACTTCCGGCGCGCGTCTCGCGAAACGCCACGACGCCCTCAGCCTGCGGGCGCTTCGCCAACTCGGTCAATCGCCTGCTGCAAGTGTTATCTCTCTGTAATGGAGGCCAATCTTGAAAAACGTTGCGCCGTGGCCATTGAACGGTTATTGTTTCGGCGACACCGGAGGACATCCATGAAGATGAACTGGGGCGCAATTGTTATTGCGGCGATGGTGCATTTCGGGTTTGGCGCATTTTGGTTTACGGCATTCGCCAAAGCCATGGCAGGCAGGCACGCGAATCCCGCCCGACGAAATGCAAAGCTACATGGCGCATCCCAATTTCTGGCCCTACCTGATTTCATTTCTGTGCAGTGTCGGAATGGCGCTGGTGATCTCGTGGGTCCTGGGCGTTTCCTGCCGGTACGGCCTCATTCGCGGCATGATCGCGGGCTTGATGGTGGGCATCGTTGCAGCGCTTGCCATGATCACTGAAATGGCTTTTGAGTATGCGGTCCAGCACTTTCATGTTCATTTGCGCGGCGTACCCCCTCATCGGCTCAGTACTGATGGGAATTGTCATTGGCCTGTGGAAGCCGAAAGGTGTGGAAGTACACGATTAGTTCTCTCTCGTTTGCATTCGGAGGGTCGTAAACCATGCAGGGACATTTACGAGTTAACGATGCTCTGAATCGCCTGCCTGGGCCCAACAGTGAGCGCGTTGCCGAGTTGTTCGCGCATGGAAGTCTCAGCGTCGAAAAACTCGCCGCGCCGGACGGATCCCCAGCATCCGCCCTCCCGCAACGAGGTATACGTCATCGTTAGCGGGACAGGTCGTTTCCTTCGGGGATCGGAAGAGATTGTCTTTCAGAGTGGTGATGTCTTTTTTGTTAGCGGCCGGCGAAGCCCATCGTTTCGTGGATTTCTCTCGGGACTTCGTAACCTGGGTCTTCTTCTATGGTCCACGAGGAGGAGAGAAAGGCCTATCAGCCCCCAGGTAGTCGCTGCTCGCCCGCCACTATAATCAGGGGATATGGTCACCACTGCCGGAAGCCCCTGCCGGGCGCAGGTACAAGTACGAGCCGGTCATCGGGCTGGAAGTACACGTCCAGCTCTTGACGAAGACCAAGATCTTCTGCGGCTGCTCGACCCAGTTCGGCAATCCGCCGAACACCAACGTCTGTCCGGTGTGCCTTGGCCTTCCCGGAGCACTGCCCGTCCTGAACCGTCAGGCCGTCGAGTTTGCGGTACTGGCGGCGCATGGCCCTGAACTGCCAGATTCGCGAGAGCTCGATCTTCGCCCGCAAGAACTACTTCTACCCTGACCTCCCTAAGGGCTATCAGATTTCCCAGTACGATAAGCCGCTCGCCGAGCACGGCTATATCGAGATTGCGGCCTCCGGCGGTGGCACGCAAGCGCATCGGTATCACGCGCGTGCACATGGAAGAAGACGCGGGCAAGAGCCTGCACGACGGTCTTCCCGACAGCGCCGATTGGACTTCCATCGACCTCAACCGCTCCGGTGTGCCGCTGATCGAAATCGTCAGCGAACCCGATATCTCGTCGCCTCGACGAAGCCTGGGAATACCTGACCCGGCTGAAGGAGATCATCCTCTACACCGGCGTCAGCGACTGCAACATGGAGGAAGGCTCGCTGCGCTGCGACGCCAACGTCAGTATTCGTCCGGTGGGCCAGACAGAAGTTCGGTACCAAGACCGAAATCAAGAACGTGAACTCGTTCCGCTTCATCCGCCAGGCGCTGGAATACGAAATCGCACGCCACGAACAGGTGCTGCAGTCCGGTGGAACGATCACCCAGGAAACCCGGCTCTACAACGCAGGCGAAGGCCGGACCTACAGCATGCGCTCCAAGGAACAGGCCCACGATTACCGCTACTTCCCGGAGCCGGATCTGCTGCCGCTTGTCGTGGACGAAGTGTGGCGCAAGCAGATCACCGCAAAGCTGCCGGAACTTCCCGAGGCCAAGCGCAAGCGCCTGGTCGAGCAGTACGGCATTACCGATGCCGACGCAGCGACGCTGACGCGCACGCAGGCTATGGCCGACCAGTTCGAAGAAGCTGCGTCAGCCGCCAAGAACCCGAAGCGTGTGGCCAACCTCGTACAGGCCGAACTGCTGGGCCGTCTCAAAGCCAAAGGTCTTGAGATCGAACAGTCTCCGATCTCGATGAAGGGCGTCGCCATGTCGGCCGACCTCGTCGAAAGTCGGGCGCCATTAGCGGCAAACAGCTCAAAGGACCTCTACGATCTTGCTTTCGAGCGTAACGAAGACTTTCCCGCGATCTACGAAAAAGAAAAGCCGCAGCAGATCACCGATACGGCGGCCATCGAGAAGCTGATCGACGAAGTGATTGAGGCCAATCCCAAGCAGCTCGAACAGTATCGTGCGGGCAAGAAGACCGTCGCAGGCTTCTTTGTCGGCCAGATCATGAAGGCCTCCAAGGGACAGGCCAATCCGGCGCTGGTCAACGAGCTGCTGACCAAGAAGCTCGATGGCTAGGACCCTCCAAATGCAGTGAACTGCGATTTGTTAGGCTGGTGATTCGCATGAATCTGCGCGCTGCTCATGATTCTGGCCGCTTGCATTCTACGTCTTGGCCAGTCCTCACCAGGATGCGGCACACCGGGCGCGCCGCAGCTACCCTCGCTGCAACTCGCGCGGCCGGTCGACGACCTTACCGCCTCGCGCAAAGGCAACAAAGTCCAACTCGACTGGACCCTGCCACGCAAGAACACCGACCGCACGCTGGTGAAGAACATTCCTGAAAGCACGAATTTGCCGCCACGAAGGCACCGCACTTATGAGCACCTGCACGGTGGTGGCGCACGGTGCAGAATCCGAAGATCGCAAGAGAAGCACAAGGGCGAACAACCCGCCGACCGTTCACATGAAGTACGTGGATACGCTTCCGGCCGACGTTGGGTGAACAGAACCCCGCCGGATTTGTTCGTTATGCCGTCGAAATCATGAACACGCGCGACCGCAGTGCCGGACTCTCCAACCAGGTATTGATTCCGGTTGCTCCGACGATTGCGCCTCCCGGACAGCTCACAGCTGCAAGATCGAAGCGGATGGCGTGCTGCTTTCCTGGACCGGAGCCGCAGTGCACCCGCAGCCCCGCAGGGCCTTACCTACCGCTATCGCATCAGTGCGTAGTCCGGCGGGCTCCAATGCCTACATCGCGCTTGCCGACGTTGAGCCGAGCCTCGGAGGGCTTCTATCTCGACAAGACGTTTGGGTGGGAGACGAAATACGACTACCGCATTACGTCTCGTCACCCTGGTGCATTCGCAGGGCGTCAACATGTCGGTCGAAGGTGACGATTCCAAGTCTGCCGCGAGTCTTCACTCGCGATATTTATCCGCCGTCGGAGCCGACCGGACTGCAAGCCGTGTTCTCCAGCGTCGGCCAGAAGCCGTTCGTCGATCTTTCGTGGGCGCCCAACATGGAAAGCGATCTCGCTGGATACAACGTATTCCGCGAGCCGAGGGCAAAGGTGAGCCCGTGAAGCTGAATCCAGCAATTCGATCGCGGTGCCGTCGTTCCGGATGAGAAAGTCGTTCCGGGAACGACCTATACCTACTCTGTATCGGCGGTGGATCTGCGCGGCAATGAGAGTCCGCGCTCCACTGAGACCACGGAAACGGTGCCTCAGAAGCAATAATTGAGACTATATGCGATTCTGCCGTTACCAATTGATAAGGGCTCACGATACGGCCTCATTGAGATCGTGAATGGTCGCGACGTGATATCGCGAAGTGTTTCCGAACTTCCGTCGCATGCCGGCGATTTCGATCGTGGTGAGTCGGTAGCAGTTTCACCTGAGTCCGTACACTCTGCTGGCGCCCGTTCGACCTTCAAAGATCGTCTGCATTGGCCGCAATTATCGAGAACATGCCAAGGAACTGAACCATCCGATTCCGTCCGAACCGCTAATCTTCCTCAAGCCGTCTTCTGCCGTGCTGCCTCCGGGAGGAACGATTCTGCGGCCTTCTTCGCTTTCGCAACGGGTCGACTCACGAAGGCGAACTCGGTGTGGTCATAGGCAAACGCTGCCATGGGTTACACGAAGGCGATGACGTGCGGGAGTACATTCTCGGCTATACCTGCGTCAATGACGTTACCGCACGTGACCTGCAAAACAAAGACGGGCAGTGGACGCGGGCCAAAGGGTTCGACACGTTCTGTCCCGTCGGTCCGGTCGTGGTTTCGAACCTGGATCCGTGGAACGGGATTCGCGTCCAAACTCGAGTTAACGGTCAGCTGCGGCAGGATGGGATCACCACCGATTTTCTTTTCCGACTCGACGTGATCCTGCGCTACATCTCGCAAGTCATGACCCTCGAGCCGGGTGACCTGATTGCGACGGGAACGCCCGCCGGAGTAGGCCCTCTCCAGGTCGGCGACATCGGTCGAAGTTACCGTCGAGGGTGTAGGCACGCTAAAGAATCCGGTTGCAGACGCGCCGCGATAAATTCGCGACGGTGCGTTGAACTGCCGCTATTGTTGTGCGGGGATTCGCGCTATCCTATGCAGAACCAATCATGAGTTCGCTTGGCTACTACCCCATCCTCGCATTCGGTGCCGCGGCCGCCATCGTCGGCTACGCTTTGCTGGCGCGCAAGCCTAAGCGCTCGGGCGAGGCGGATGGAGCTCGAACGTCGGACCCAACTCACACGAGGTGGGCGAATCATCGACGGCACCGTCATCGACGTTCAGGAGCTTGACGAGACTCCGACACCCAGCAGCAGATGATTCTGCTGATCTACACCTACGACGTGGCCGGAGTGACCTACGAGGCGTCGCAGGACGTAACCCATCTGCGGCAGTTCATTGACCTCTACTCCTGCCGTCTTGGTTTGCCCACGTCGGTGAAGTACGATCCGCACAATCCCGGCGATTCCATCGTCATTTCCGAAACCTGGTCGGGCCTGCGCAAGTCGCCGATTCGGCCTAGAAAGCAGCCGGTTGCCAGCTAGGGGACGGGGACACGATCGCGAGACCGCCTCGAATGATCCAGGCAAATGCACGGCCCTAAGAATTGACAATTAACTTTGGGCTGCGTTGTTACAATTAACAACTATGCATGGTCTTCCTCTCCCGCTGGCAGCGTTCGTTGCCGGGCTTCTGTCATTCCTGTCGCCGTGCGTACTTCCGCTGGTTCCGGGCTACGTCTCGCTGATTTCCGGGGCCAGCGTGGAAGACCTGCAATCTGATGACCGGCGAATGCTGGCCACCGTGATGCTGCATTCGCTGACCTTCATTCTCGGATTCAGCGTGGTGTTTATCGCATTGGGAGCGGTAGCGACCAGCATTGGTCAACTGGCCAATGAGTATCACAACCTCCTGGCGAAGGCAGCCGGTATTATCGTCATCATCTTCGGGCTGCATCTGACGGGGATCTTTAAGATTAATGCGCTCTACGCCGACAAGCGTTTGCACGACGTTAAGGGTGGTTCGAGTGCCCTTGGGTCATTTGTGGTCGGATTCGCGTTCGCCTTCGGCTGGACCCCCTGTATTGGGCCCATCCTGGCGACGATCCTGGTTTTTGCGGGCGCCCAGCAGACCGTTCTCAAAGGCGTTTTGTTGCTGGCAATCTATTCGCTGGGATTGGCCGTACCCTTCCTGTTAACCTCGCTCGGCGTGGATCGCTTTCTTGGCTTTTACAGTAAGTTCCGTCGCCACTTGCATACGGTCGAAGTGATCAGCGGAGTTCTGTTAATTGCCGTCGGAGTCCTCATCTTCATGAACAATCTGAAGCTGCTGTCGGGATACCTTTCGTTCTTAAACCGATTTGCGCTCTAAGGGTCTGAACCAGTGAAACGTAATGCATTAGTCTTCGCCGCTTTAGTCATTGCCATAGGCGCAATGTTGGCAAGCGGAAAATATCTCAGCCGGCTTCGCAACCATGGGGCGGCAACCCTCGTCGGTGATGTGCGTGGCGTCGCCGCTCCCGATTTCGAGTTGACCTCGCTGGATGGCAAGAAAGTTAAGCTCTCCGATTACCGCGGCAAAGCGGTCCTGCTGAACTTTTGGGCAACCTGGTGCTCGCCCTGCAAAGTGGAAATGCCGTGGTTCGTCGATTTGCAGAAGAAGTATGGCAATGACGGACTTGTAATCCTCGGGATCGCCATGGACGACACCGACGCCCCCAAGATTGCCCAGTTTGCCAGCGAGATGGGCGTCAACTATCCGGTCCTGCTCGGCACCGATAAAGTGTCGGAGCAATACGGAAATGTCGATTACCTTCCCACAAGTTTCTATATCGATCGGCAGGGCAAGATCGTCGGTAAGGGAACAGGCTTGCTGGGGCGCAGTGAAATCGAAGAAAACATTCAGAAAGCGCTCGCATCACGGGTAAGCAGTGCGAGCACTGGCGATGTCCCTTCCAAGTTGGCGAGAGAGTCGAAGTCCCCGGTGCACAACCCATGAACCGCGCTTTGATTTGCCTGCTCCTGGCACTACTCACGTGCCGCGGGGTCTCTCAGGAACCCGGGACCCGAGTCCCTTCCGTGGAAATGGCGCCGGTAGGAAAGGTCGGCGTAAAACCCGGTGGCACCGCTACTGTGCGTCTTGATTTTCGCGTTGGCAGCGAGTTCCACATCAACTCCAACAAGCCCCATTCTGAGCTGCTGATTCCAACAGTGCTTAAGCTGCAGACGAATGACCCGGTGAGCGTGGCGAGCATCAAGTATCCGGCGGGACAGGATATGTCCTTCCCGTTCGCGCCCGGCGAAGAGCTAAGCGTCTACAGCGGCGACTTTAGCGTCAGCGTAGCGGTCAAGGCCTCTGCAAAAGCTACTGCTGGCCGGTATCCCCTGACAGGCGAATTGCATTTCCAGGCGTGCGATCGCAGCGCGTGCTATCCTCCGCGGTCCGTCCCCGTGAAATTTGAAGTGTCGGTTGCGGCTCAGTAGATCATTCAGCTGCAATTGGCCCAATCAGGGCCGTTCGATCTCAGTCAGCAGCACGATAACATGGGCGATGGCCGCGTTGTCGGTGCCCGTGCCCTCCGGAGTTTTGGCCTTGATGCCTACCTGTTCAGGCTTGATGCGCAGTAACTTGGCGACGCTCTCCTGTATGGCTGTGGCATGTGGCCCGATCTTGGGAGCAGCGAGGACCAGAGTGCAATCCACGTTTCCCACCACGTAACCCTTTGCGGCCACGTGCTTACTCGCTTCATTCACGAAAAGTGCGGAGTCAGCTCCCTTCCACTGGGGATCGCTTGGCGGGAAATAGCTGCCAATGTCGCCGGCAGCGATCGATCCAAGCAACGCATCCGTCAAGGCGTGGAGCAGCACGTCCCCATCAGAGTGCCCAGCCAGGCCGCTGTCATGGGGCAGCAGTACGCCGCCAATCTTCAGCGGAATACCTGGCTTGAATTCATGCGAGTCCCACCCAAACCCGATTCGCGGCACGCGAACGACCTGTGTGTTATATGACACCCGTTCTCATCCTGTATGGCTGGTGTGGCGGTCTTCCTGCGACAAGTAGAACTCGGCCAATTCCAGGTCCCCGGGAGTGGTAATTTTCAGGTTGCGAGGCGAACCCATCACCACGTGTACCGATACGCCGGCGCGCTCGATCAGAGACGCTTCGTCCGTTCCCAGGAATCCGTCAGCTGTCGCCTCGTCGAAAGCCTTCTTAAGAAGTCCAAAGCGGAATCCCTGCGGCGTTTGCGCCATCACCATTCGTTCGCGAGGAACCGTAGCAAGAACGACAGCTCCGTCCGCAGTGCGGTCCACCTGTTTCACTGTGTCGACCGCCGGAACACCGGCGATGGCGGCGTCATATCTCTTCACGGCCTCAATTACGCCATCGATAGTCTCGTCATCGACGAAGGGACGCACCGCGTCATGAACCAGCACGATATCGTCGGCCTCGGCGTCCAATGATGCAAGGGCGTTGGCGACCGAATTCTGGCGGTGCTCGCCTCCCTCAACGACTTGCAAGGGTTTGCCAAATCCCTGCTGTTCGGCTTGTTTCAAGAATTCAGCCGTCTCGTTTTTGCGCAGGGCCACCACGATCTCGCTGACATGTCTGGTTGTCGGCAAACTTCCGGAGGGTATGAAACAAGATTGGTGTTCCGTGAAGCTCGAAAAATTGCTTGGTCTTGGTTTTGGCGCCGGCGGAAATCGCGGACATTCGCGTCCCCAGACCGGCCGCGGGGATGATGACAATAACTCTCATATCGGGCAGCGCAGTATATAGCGTCGGCTGGAACGAATACAAATCGCGGGCAGACAACTCCGACGTTTACCTTCGATCGGCTCGGAGCGAATGCCTATTCCGGCTTAGCAATCTCAGGTACCGCCGCTGGCGTCGATGCTGGTTTGCGCAACTCGGGCCGCGGGTCGACAGGACGAGGTGGCATGATCGCGGCCCGTTCGTCGAACTTCCCGAAGATCATCTTGCCCGCAGTGGTCTGCAGCACCGAGGTGACCGAAATGTCCACGTTCTTGCCGATCAGCTTGCGCGCGTTATCCACCACCACCATGGTTCCGTCGTCGAGATAGGCAACACCCTGGTTGTATTCTTTGCCTTCCTTCAGAATGAACACCTTCATTACTTCGCCGGGCAGAACGATCGGCTTCAAGGAGTTCGCCAGCTCGTTGATATTCAGCACTTCAACACCCTGCAACTGGGCCACCTTGTTCAGGTTGAAGTCGTTGGTAACGATCTTTCCTTCGTACACTTTGGCCAATTCGATCAGCTTGAGGTCAACTTCACGCACGGCCGGGAAGTCGTCTTCCACGATTTGGACGGTAAGCGTAGCGATCTTCTGAAGGCGCTGCAGGATGTCAAGCCCGCGCCGCCCGCGGTTGCGCTTCATGGAGTCAGCCGAATCGGCTACCAACTGGAGTTCGCGAAGCACAAACTGTGGGAGCACGAGTACGCCATCCAGAAAGCCGGTCTCGGCGATATCGGCGATGCGTCCATCGATGATGACGCTGGTATCCAGGATTTTGTAGCTTCTCTTCGACTGCTTTTCGCCTCCGAAGATGCCGCCCAGGGCAGCCAGGTTCAGCAGATCACCCTTGCCGGCTCCGACGACCAAGCCCACGTAGGCCATGATCAGCATTACGAAGAGCTGCAGAAAGCTCTGGGTAGGTCCGGGCTGCAGACTGTTACGGATCACCAGGCTGAACAGATACGCACCGATGATGCCGAGAATGCTGCCGATGACCGCGCCAATGAGCCGCTTCAGACTCACATTGCGCAGTCGAATTTCGAATACCACCACCGCCAGGCCGAACAACAACCCGGCACCCGCCGCTGGCCAGCGATCCAGTCCCAGTGGTCTAAGTTCGTAACTTGATAACGCTGTAATGAAAACAAATAAAATGCGTAGGATAACCAGGTCCAAGACTCACCTCCCGCGGCCGGTCCTGGCATCTACAGGCGGATTCAAAGCACGCCGAAGCAGCACAGTTAAGAATAAAGGCGGCGTCTCAAGCCCGCTCCACAGACGCAATGGGCCTCGTCGAACCAATAAAAGGGGCCGGATAAATGTATGAAGCGCCCCATCCGCCCGAACGAGGCGGCATTGGCACAATTCTACACCGTAGCCGAAGTATAACTCAGTTTTGGGCAAGGCTCTGCGAGCCCTGTGGCATTTTGAAATTGTCAAACAACCAAGGTGGGATTGAGCGCGATGTGCGTCTCTGGGCCTGACCTGGCCTAGCTGAACAGGGCTCCGATTCCTGCTCCAATCAATGTGACGACAGCCCACCAGCCGAAGACAACACCCATACAGGTTCCGCGCTTCAAGCGGGTGACGCAGGAATAGCCAATCCCGGTCAGTACCAGCGTCCATATCGCAAAAACGTCGAGTCCGACCAGTATCGAATACAAGAAATGAGACGAGTTGGGATCAACCAGGCCGCCAAGGTTGCTGGCGACCGGGTTTTGAAAGGTAAATCCCTCCGCCCCACCCGCAGCCACCACCGCAATTGCGATAAGGGATTTCACAATCGAGGGGAGGAACGCATACATGCTGATGGCCAGTGCCTGCGGAAACTTGACCTCGGCACCAAAGCCGAAGTTGAAAGTCGCCATGAGAATTCCCGCGATCACACCTATGAACACGATCGTCAACACGGGCGAACCGTAGGAGAAGTACTTCGTTATCGACGCACCTATACGCACCTGGTTAGCCTTCTGGTCGGGTGGCAACTGCTCAAACTTGTCCATCTGCTTGGGACTCATGCGAAGCTGGTTCTCGTAGACCGTGTCCAGTCCAAGCTTCTTGTCGACGACGAACACCATGCCCAGGCCGAAGATCGACATCAGCAGCCATGGCACCCACCAACTTGTATTGCGGCGTATGTCCGTGAAGGTCTTCACCGGTGCGATGAAGGTGTCAACCACACGTTCGACTTCGGTGAGAGGCTTCTCTTCGAGCGGTGCCACGGGGGCGACATCATTCATAAATTCCTCCAAAGTGGGGCATGCAGAACCTTGCCTGCTGCAGCAATTTAGGACTCGAAAGCTGTTGGTCTGTGATAACCGGAGGGATTGTAGCATCTTGAGTAGGCCAAAGCGGGCTTCTCGCGGGGAACAGCTGCCCGTAACGATGCCAGCCGGTTGTAAGGACGGCGGCCCGCTTTTAGACTGAACCTATGCACGTCCACGCCAAAAGACCCAGCGACGCGACAACCTCGCGAGTATTGCGGATCTCGCTGGTGGTCACGCTGGCTTATATCGCGCTGCTGGTTGTGGCGGGGATTCGTGCCCACAGCCTGGCCCTCCTGTCGGAAGCCGGACACAACCTCTCCGACTTTTTTGCCTTGCTTCTTTCCTGGGGCGCAGTGTACCTGCAAGGACGAAGCCCAGACGCCCGCAAGACATTCGGCTACCACCGCGCCGGCGTGCTTGCTGCATTCATCAACGGATTAACGTTGATTTTGATTTCGTTTTATATCTGGTATGAGGCATTCAAACGCCTGCTGAATCCGGTGGACGTTCATGCTGGATGGATGATCTGGGTAGCTGCAGCGGGAGTCATCATGAATGGCGGTATTGCGCTGCTGCTGATGCGCGGTCGCCGCGATATCAACATGCGCAGCGCCATCGTGCACGAGATCGGGGATACGCTTTCGACCGCCGCCGTGATTGTTGGCGGTGTCGCCATTATCTTTACCGGCCAACGCTGGATTGACCCGGCTCTTTCGGTTGGCATCGGCGTCATGATCCTCTGGTCGTCCATCGGCATCATTCGCGAAAGCCTGAACATTCTGCTCGAAGGAATTCCCCGTGGTATGGAACTGCAAGGGATCGAGGCCACCATACGTGAGATCCCTGGTGTGAATGAAGTCCACGACTTGCACGTATGGAGTATTGGCAGCGATACGCACTCGCTGTCCTGTCATGTGGGTATAGCCGATATGCGTGCATCCGAGTGCGAAGCTCTGTTGCGACAGATTCGGGAGGAACTTGCTTCACGCTTCCATATTCATCACACAACGATCCAGTTTGAATACGCGATGTGCGACGCGGCTGCTGGTTGCGTCATTCCCGCCAGCCCGGGCCACGAACACACCCATGAGCACTGACCTTGAGCCCTGCAACACCGCCTGCGAAAAAGGATTTCCCTGCGAGGTTTTGCGAAACGCTACAGCTTGTTGAAAAGCTTAAACTTCGGACGATGTTTCGAAAGGGCCAGCTTTAGCTACGCCGACCAGGCTGCGGGCGCGACGGTCATGTATCAGGGCATGACTTCACAACTGCCGAATAAGCTAAACTTCGCAATCCCTCGCGTCCAGGGCTCGACTTTACTCGTGCCGTAATCGATTGAAAGTACCTTGGGTTTTAGCCCCTGAGGGCATTTCACATCTTAGTGGCGGAGCACGATGCGTTTTTGAGCGTGGGCGTCAGCCCGCGCAACCCGAGCGCCTCGCCTCTAAGCCGCGGAGCGCCGTTTTGTTGCTTCACTCGTGCCGCTTAGACCCCTTTCAACGACGGGCTTTTAGTCCCTGAATAAAACTCAAGGTGATTTCTCTACACCTCCGCGGCCATACTGACGCCGATAGATCTCCTCAACTTCCTCGACCGTGTTGATCTCCGCCGCCGGCTTGTCACGGCGTATCCGTACGATCCGTGGGAACCGCAATGCGTATCCACTGTTGTGGCGGTCTGAACGCGTGATGGCGTTGAATGCCACTTCCAGCACAATCTGCGGTTCAACCTCGCGCAAGAAGCCACGATCGGCGGTCGTATGTGCCAGAAACCACTCCGTCATATCGGCGATCTCAGCGTCTGTCAGCCCCGAGTAAGCTTTGCCGATGTTCACCAGTTCCTCACCCTTACGCACCGCAAAAGTGTAGTCACTCAGAACACGAATTCGCTTCCCATGGCCATACTCCACAGCCGTGACCACAACATCGAGTGTGGCCAACTCGCGTTTCAGCTTCAACCACCAGCGCCCGCGACGTCCCGGCATGTAAGGCGACTGCAAATCTTTGATCATCAGGCCTTCATTTCCGCGGGCCATCGCCTGTCCAAAGTAGGATTCGAGTTGCTCAGCCGAATCGGCGCGGCGCCGGGGAGCGCGCAGCACCCAGCCGGAGACTGCGGGCTCTTCGTCGAAAAGCAGCGTGGATTGTCGGCCGCGAATGGGCGCGGGCGCGATGCGTCCTTCAGCCGGAAAGATGCGATCGAGCACTTCGTTGCGTGCGACCAACGATTGGTCAAGCGTAATATCCCCATCGCGATAGATCACATCGAAAACGACATACGCCACCTGCACGGCCGCGATTATCCGATCGCTCACTTGCTTGCGGCCGAGGCGCTGCTGGAGATCAGAAAACGGTGCGGCATGGCCGCCGTCATCGTCCTGCTTCCATGCCACGATTTCTCCGTCGAGGACAACCTCGCCGGGCAGCTTGCTCAAGGTTGAGACGATCTCAGGGAACGACTCTGACACATCGTCGAGCGTGCGCGAGAACAGCCGCACCCGGCCACCTCCACAGTGGGCCTGAGCTCGCATGCCGTCGTACTTGTCTTCTACCTGCGCGTGCTCGAAGTACTCGAATGCCTGTTCAGCCGTCGCGGCCGGACTTGCCAACATGAATCCGATGGGATGAAACAGCCGCATTCGCACGTCGGCAAGACGATGCTGCGCGGCAAGCTCCAGTGTGGCACCGATGTCGCCCAGCAGCATGTTGGCGCGTTGCACCAAGGCGAACGGCTCCTCGTAGGCCTTAGCGATGGCCTCCTCCACCAGGCTCTCCTTGAGTCCGATCCGCAAATCGCCGGTGATGATCTTGAGGATGTATTTTGCTTCGAGCGGCGTTGAGCATTCCAGTAACGATTGCAACAGCACAGCTTTTGCGGGAGCGGTGCGCGTCGCGGCAATCTCGTCGAACGAGTGGCGAACCTCGGCCAGCGTGACGCCGCGCTCCGTATCTTGCGCGCGAGCATCCAGGAGCTCAAAGGCCGCGGAGCCGAGGTCGCCGTGCTTGCGATAGGACGCCGTTAGCTCCTCATCGCGCGCGCCCGACAGCTCCGCCACCAGTCTCCATACCGAGGAGCCGCCGACCTGCAACGTCCGCTCCTCAAGCGCCGGAAAGGCGCGTCCTGACAGGAACAAGGCGGAAACCGCACCATCGCCCAGTTCCTGCGAACGAAAGTATTCGGCTAGAATGGAGACCTTTTCTGTCTTCTTGGTGGTCGCGGCGATCCGTTCACAGGTTTCGGCGAGTCGATCCATAGGGTTAGCGGCCGGCCACATCGCCCGCCGTCGGCAATTGTAGTTTCCACACGCTACGCGCCACCGTGGTAAATTGCCCGCGCTGGCTGTTGGCAGCTGGTTACCAAAGTACATATCCCTGTACTTTCGTAACTTGCACCCCCTCCGTGTCCCTGCCACCCTTCTAGTGTGGGGGCGTAGACTCCATCCGCAACGCTGCACGAATTTGCTGTCGCTACTTGCGCAGCTTGCAGCTACTGCCCCTTCGCGAAAAACGAAGAGGAGGCTAGTGAATACGGCCATGGAACGCTTTTCGAGTGACGATTTTTGTGTGTAAGCCATTGACAGTAAGGATTTTGCCCAAAGTTCTGCCTATCTCGATGAATCTACGGATTTTGTGCGTATAGAAATCCTTGCTCGAACACTCAGCCAAGACGCCCCTTCACGGACCTTCGAGGGGCTTTTCGCGCCTGATGACAGATCAAAAGGAGGCTGCTACGCTAAATACTGCCGGTGTCTGCGTCGTCGGCTCCTGAGGGTCGTCTAATCGTTATGAAGCTTCTGCGCCATCTCCGTTTTCTTATCGCCGTTCAGCTCTTGCCTGCCCTTGAGGGCGGAGAGGAGACGCTAGTGGGCGGCCAGGCCGTGCTGGAAGGCGTAATGATGCGCTCCCCGCACGCGTGGGGAATCTCCGTGCGCAAGCCGGATGGCACAATTTCGACCCACTCAGAGCCACTGGAGCGCCTGTCTGAACAGCACAAGTGGATGGGCTGGCCTGTAATACGCGGCGTTATTACGCTGGGCCAGGCAATGGTACTGGGCTTCCGGGCACTGCGGTACTCGGCTGATGTTGCTCTCGACGCCATTCCTTCCGACGAGGCCGAGGTCACCAAGAAGACTGAAATCAGCGGTTGGGTAGCCGCGCTGAACATTATTGTTTCGGTCGGCTTCTTCATCTTCCTCTACAAGTTCGTTCCGTTGGTTGCGGCAACCCAGCTCAAGAATGTCTATCCGGTTTTCGGAAACCAGATCTTGTTCAATGTAGTGGACGGTATAATTCGCATTGCTCTGTTTCTGCTTTTTATCTGGGGTGTGTCGCTCATGCCCGACATTCGCCGGGTGTACCAATATCACGGCGCCGAACACAAGACGGTATTCGCCTTCGAATCACACGATCGGCTGACCGTCGACCGGGCGCAGTCCTACTCGACGTTTCACCCGCGCTGCGGCACTAGCTTCCTGATGACCGTTATGATCATCTCGATCCTGGTGTACATGCTGTTTCCGGTGCACGGGTTCGCGGCAAAGTTTCTTCTCCGTATTGCTCTGCTGCCTGTGGTCGCAGGCCTATCGTACGAGATGATTCGCTTTGCCGCCAGGCATGGCAAATCACTTTTCGCCCTGCTGACTAAGCCGGGACTCTGGCTGCAGCGAATCACCACGAAGCCTCCGAGCGACGACCAGGTGGAGTGCGCGATCTCTGCGCTCAACGAAGCCATGGAACTCGAAAAGGTGCGTGGCGGCGAACTGGTCATTGCGTAGCGGCGCCCGCCGCGATGATCCCTTCCCCACCTCTCTTCCTGAACGCGAGTGGATACCGCGCGCCGTCCAACAAAAACATGGATCGCGCTGAGACGCTTGAAAGCAGATCGAATGAACAGCACTGAGAATGGCGAGTTCATCCGCAGGTTCATCGAGGCATGCGTACGGACCGATGCAGATGAGTTTGCCGGTTACTTTACCGAAGATGCGGTGTGGTGGGATGCTCCATGGAAACCAGTTCGGGGCCGCGAGGTCATTCGTGAGACATTGCGTCGCGGAGCCCAGCGTATGATTGCGTTGCCCTAGGAGATTCACCATATCGTTTCGGAAGTCGATATCGTTATGGCGGAACGGGTGGGCCACTTCATGATTGGCGAATCCCGGATTAGCGTGGCTGCATGGGCATTTTTGAACTTCGCGATGGCAAGATTGCAACGTGGCGCGATTACTGGGACTTGCAGCAAATTTGAGCGTCAATTGCCTGCGAAACCGACAAAATCCTCACAATTAGAGTTGGTATTTTTATGTTTGAACGACTGGCACAAATCGAATCGAAGTACGAGGAGCTGAACCAGGCCCTGGCGTCTCCGGGAATCGTTTCCGATACCGCGCGCTATCAGAAGACCGCCAAAGCCCACAGCGAGCTATCTCCCATTGTGGAGAAGTATCGCGAGTTCAAAGACCTCACTCGCGGCATCAGCGAGAGTAAAAGCCTGGTCAAAGGTGAGACCGATCCGGAGATGCTGGCCTATGCCCATGAGGAGCTGGCGCACCTGGAAAGGCGAGTCCACGAAGTCGAAGAGGAATTGAAGGTCCTGCTTTTGCCCAAGGACCCTAACGACGAGAAGAACGTGATCCTCGAAATCCGCGCGGGCACGGGCGGCGATGAGGCGACGCTCTTTGCCGCAGAGATGTTCCGCATGTACAACCGCTACGCTGAAACCAACCGCTGGAAGGTCGAAGTACTGTCCACATCGGAGTCCGGTGTAGGAGGATTGAAGGAAGTAATCGCCATCATCGAAGGACAGGGAGTTTACTCGCGCCTCAAATATGAGAGCGGTGTACATCGTGTGCAGCGAGTTCCCCAGACCGAGACCCAGGGCCGCGTACACACCTCGGCAGTCACGGTGGCGGTGCTGCCAGAAGCCGAAGATGTGGACGTCAAAATTGAAGCCAAGGACATCCGCATCGACACCTTTTGTTCTTCGGGACCTGGCGGGCAATCCGTCAACACGACGTATTCGGCAGTGCGCATTACCCACCTCCCGACTAACACGGTGGTGAGCTGTCAGGATGAGAAGTCGCAGATTAAGAACCGTGAAAAGGGAATGCGTGTGCTGCGTGCGCGGCTGTTCGAGATGGAGCAGCAGAAGCAGCAGGATGCACTGGCGAAAGAACGCAAGGCGATGGTTGGTTCGGGCGATCGCAGCGAAAAAATCCGCACGTACAACTTCCCGCAGAACCGCGTCACCGACCACCGCATCGGATTTACCGTCCACCAGTTGCCGGAATTCATGGATGGCCGTCTTCAGCCCATGATCGATGCCCTGACCACGCACTATCAAGCCGAGAAAATGAAGGCGGAATCGGTGTTGGCCTAGTGCCTCGCACAAGACAGCCGGCAGCCGCTAGAATCTCCCGGTGCAACTTAAGCAAGCGCTCGCGTCGGCGGTAGGGGAGCTGGAATCAGCCGATGTGGGTTCGCCTCGAATGAACGCCGAGACGCTGCTGATGTTTGTGCTCGGCGTGAACCGCGCTTACCTCTACGCTCATCCTGAGCGCGAACTAACGGCCGAAGAACGTGTTCGATACGACGAAGTCGTCAGTCAACGTTCAACCGGGATCCCGTCGCAATACATAACCGGACACCAGGAGTTCTGGGGGTTGGATTTCTTAGTGTCGCCCGCTGTGTTGATTCCCCGGCCGGAGACCGAGCATCTCGTCGAATCGGTATTGGAGTTGGCGCAAGGAATACCATGTCCGCGCGTTGTCGATGTTGGAACAGGCTCCGGTTGCATCGCGCTCGCTCTTGCACATGAGTTAAGGAGCGCTACGGTTTACGCTGTTGATCTTTCCGCTGATGCTCTGGAGATCGCCCGAGCGAACGGGGCGCGCCTGCATTTGGACTCCCGGTTGAAGTTCATGCAGAGCAACGTGCTGACAGAGCTGGCCGGGGTTCATGACTTTGACTTCGTGGTGAGTAACCCTCCTTACGTTGGCCTCAACGAAGCTGATAAGGTGCAGCGCTCCGTCTTTGAGTTCGAGCCGAGGATGGCAGTGTTTTCCGGCCCGACTGGTCTGGATGTCATTCGTCCGCTAATCCAACAGGCGTATGCGGCACTTAAGCCGGGCGGATACCTAGCGATGGAAATCGGTTATTCGATGCGGGATGCTGTACTGGGCTTGCTTCATCCCACACTGTGGAGTAATCCGATCGTCGTGCCTGACCTGCAAGGTATCCCGCGCGTAATTCTCGCCCGGAAGCGCTAGTGCCGAAAATGCCTTACCCCAGTCATCACCATCGCCAGGCCGAGCTTGTTAGCGGTATCGACGACTTCCTGGTCACGGACTGAGCCGCCCGGTTGAATGATCGCGGTCGCGCCGGCTTCCGCGATCACCTCCACGCCGTCAGGGAATGGAAAGAACGCATCGGACGCGGCCACTGAACCTTTGATGCCGAGCACCGATTTCATGGCTCCGATGCGGGCTGAATCCACGCGGCTCATCTGGCCGGCGCCCACGCCTGTGCTCTGGCCGTTGCGTGCGTAGAGAATTGCATTCGATTTGACGTGCTTGCAGACTTTCCAGGCGAACAGCAGGTCGCGCATCTCCTGTTCGGTCGGTTTGCGCTCGCTGACAACCTTGAGGTCGGCTTGCGTCAGTGGTCCCATATCATTGTCCTGGAGCAGGATGCCGCCCGATACGTTCTTTAGAACCCACTTCTGCTCCAAGGCCTCGACTTCTACCAGTCTCAGGTTTTTCTTTGTTGCGAAGATATCTCGCGCCGCGTCATCGAACTTCGGGGCAGCAATAACCTCGAGGAACAGCTTCACCATCTCTGTTGCGGTTGTCGCATCGATGGGAAGGTTCACGCCAATCACCCCGCCAAATGCCGAAACCGGGTCGCATTCCAGCGCACGCTTGTAGGCATCTGCCAAGGTGGGAGCAATTGCCGTGCCGCAGGGATTCGTATGCTTGATAATGGCGACTACAGGCTCCTCAAACTCCTGCGCAAGGTCCCAAGCGGCCTGTAGATCGACGATGTTGTTGTAGCTGAGCTCCTTGCCCTGCAGTTGCTCGGCGTTGGCGACGCCTTTGCCCGACCCGTCCCCGTACAGCGCTGCCTTCTGGTGAGGGTTTTCGCCGTAGCGTAGATCGAACGCCTTACGAAACGAGAGTCGCAGCGTTTCAGGAAACCCTTCCGTTCCTGCGGCAGGCAGGGCGTCGCCCTCCGGGAGCGAGATGCCTTCGAGTGTTGACGCAATCGCGGAGTCATAGGCCGTCGTGGTGGCGAAGGCCTTTTGCGCCAGGCGCCACTTTGTCGCCAGCGACAACGAGCCGCCACTGGTCTGCATTTCTCTTGCGATCGCATCGTATTCAGCCGGCGACGTCACAATCGCAACGTCCTGGAAATTCTTGGCTGCGGAGCGCACCATCGATGGGCCGCCGATGTCGATATTTTCGATCAGGTCGTGAAATTGCACGCCAGGCTTGGACGCAGTTTTCTCGAATGCGTAGAGATTGACCACCACCATGTCGATCGGCTGAATTCCATGCTCAGCAACGGCCGCCCTGTGTTGCGCGTTTTCACGGATATGGAGAATCCCACCGTGCACCTTGGGGTGCAATGTCTTCACCCGGCCATCGAGCATTTCAGGAAATCCGGTGAGTTCCGAAATGTCTTTCACTGCCACGCCGGAGTCGCGCAGCAACTTCGCAGTGCCCCCGGTCGATATAAGCTCCACGCCCATGCCAGCCAGCCGTTGTGCAAAATCGACCAACCCGGTCTTGTCGGTAACACTTAACAATGCCCTTTGGATTTTTGCCATGAATGCCCCATACGATAGGAATTTCGGCCAGTCCGGGATTCGCAAGCCGTTGGACAGAATCCTCGAGGCCGACTATCCAGAGTAATTCCGGAGACGTTCTCAGGGAAAGTGGGTGGCAGGCAGACCGCATAGGGCGTCCGCGACGAGATCGATAATCAAGGGTAAGGGCAATGACGGACGAGAATCGCCCGCGCTCCGCTGCGCGAGGCTAGCGGCTTACTGCCGTCGCCATTTTCTTGACCATTGCAATAACGAGCTTCCGGTCGCTGTCGTTCAGGCTGGATGAATAACGCCGGATTTGCGTAAGGAAGCGCACTTCTTCCTCCGCCAACTGCGGCAGCATCCTATTACCGTTTCCATTATCGCCGTTGTGGTCATTGAAGAATTGCGCAAGTGGTATATCAATCGCACCTGCGATTTTAGCCAGTGTATCGAGTGACGGAATGGTATGGCCGTTCTCCACCCGCGACAGATAACATCGCAGCAGACCGGTGCGCTTTTCGATATCACCTTGAGACATGCCCTTTTGCAGGCGGTAGTTGCGGATGGTTTCGCCGATATTCATGCCAGATTGGTTTCCTTATGTGAAGCGGCCTTGAGGTGACTGCATAGTAATCATTAACCCCCACGCTGGCAAGTAAAACTTAGCTTTCTACGTGATTTATTCCGCAAGCATCCATGAACTCAAAGAGTAACCAGTTACCTATTTATTACTAAAGTGACAACAGCTGAGTGAGACTCTGGTGGTGGAAAGGTTGCACGAGGATGCCATTCAACTCCTCGTGAGCAGGGTGTAACAACCCAAACTGGCCTGTTGTCGCGACTGGGCGCTCTTCGCCGTCCGGTCTGGAGGAAGGCCAAGACGCTCTCGACGATCCGCTCAACGCAGGGGCAATTCCATGTACATCAAGTCCTCTACCTGCGATAGGGCAAGGCCGGAATCTCTGCGAACCCGAATCGACGGTAGAGTGCCCAGGGAGCTGCCATGGAAGGTGGATGAGTGTCGAGTCTCATCGACGAATAGCCCAGGCTGCGGCCGACCGCAATAATTCTCCCTATCAGGAGTGTGCCCTTGGCCGCGAAACTCCGGACAAACGTGCAGCCGCTTCATTTCGCAAACACCGCGTGCCGGAAACGGCCTCAGACCGACACACCCCGAGGGCTGGCTCGCAGTAGTTGCCAGAAGCAGCGTACCTCCGGGTCGCGCGTGTGCTCCCGGAAGGTCCTGCCACTCGCTGTCCGGAAAACGAAGACGGGAAGAAAGTTGGACTTGATAGTTTCGGAAGAGCTCGCGCACCTGTTCCAGCTCTTCCAACGTGGCGGCCTCAGCGATCTTGATCGGACCATCCATCCCCCGGGTCAACCCATTAATATCCCGCCGTTGACCTTCAGCACCTCGCCGGTGATGTAGCCCGCCTCCTCCGAGGCCAGAAACTTAACTGCATGCGCGACGTCGGTGGGAGTACCGACGCGTCCCAAAGGCACGGACTTACGCATGGTTTCCTTCAGTTCTTCAGGCAAAACGGTAGTCATGGCGGTTTCTATCCAGCCCGGAGCCACTGCATTCACCGTAATGTTGCGCGATGCGACCTCCCGCGCAACTGCCATTGTCAATCCGATCAGCCCCGCCTTTGAGGAGGCATAATTTGCTTGTCCGGCCTGTCCCATCTGCCCGAAGATGCTGGTGACGTTGATAATCCGGCCCCAGCGTTGTTTGAGCATCGATCCGATCACAGCCTGGGTCAGCAGAAAGGGTGCCGTGAGGTTGGTGCTGAGAACGTCGTCCCAATCGGCCCGCTTCATTCGCAGCACTAACTGATCGCGAGTCACACCAGCATTGTTCACCAGGATGTCGACTTTGCCAAAACGGGCAATGACCGCCTTCACGCCCGCTTTTAATTCGTCTTCGCTGGCGACATCCATCTTGAAGGCCTGAGCCTCGCCGCCCTGGGCGGCGATCTCCGAGGCTATTTGTGACAGCTTCTCCAGATTACGAGCGCAGAGCGCGACTTTGGCTCCGCTACTCGCAAGCACCCGCGCGCATGCGTGGCCGATTCCCTGCGACGCGCCCGTTACCAGCGCAACGCGCCCTTCAACTCCTGGCATCACTTTCTCCTGTTGAATCAAGCAGGATTATATCTGTGGCAGCATCGACTCTGACGTGACTACCAACGTAGTCTGTGCTTCAAATAAGCCTCTCCGGGGCCCACACCAGGACTTTCAAGGTTCGGGAGAAGTATGTGAGATCAGGACCTGGCGGCAACTGGATGCCGGCCGTTTGAACCATCGTGTTCAACTCGATATCGGCCACGGCCGGCTCCAACGTCCACGGCAAATGATGAATATCGGCCCGATAGAGGCGCTTGCGGCTCGCCGCATACAAGCAATAGCGCTCGGAAAGGAAGTACTCCAGCGAACCGAGACGGGCGTGAAGGCCGGGAGCTGCGGGCCCGTAGGAAGCGCGCAACTCTGCTGGCTTCGGTCCGTGAGTGCGTTTGCTCTGGTAGCGTACTTTCTGTTTTCCGCGCCCCTGCACTTTCACCGACGCATGCCAATAGGGCAGCCGATAAAAGATCCTCGCCCCCCAAACGGCCGACAGGTGGCTGGCATCCAGGCTGAAGAAATAGACTCCGGGCTTCCCGCCGCACGTCACATAGGTGCGAACATTGATTTCGGAGAAGTGCGAAACCCAGGGTAGCGACGGGATCCCCGGTGGTCGCAGATGGTCGATCCAAAACGGAGTAATCGATAGCCACGCCTGCTGCTGATAGGTATCTAGTTGCAGCGAGTCCGGTACCAGCGCGCGCAGTTTTTCAGGCGCAATCTGGTAATGCAGGAACAGCAGGTCGTTCCATCGTTGTGTCATGACCCACGGTGCCATCGGCGCAGGCCAGGGGCGATGCCGGGTGGCGAAGAGGATGGAATCGGCGCCAATCCAGCTGGTCCTCTCACTCTCTTCCAGTCCGGCGGCCGAAATATGGGTCGGTTCATGCACGGCGGTAACGAGCGATTTTATCCCTGTCCGTGAACAATGGCGGTGACAGCGGCGCCACTCCGCGGACTTTTCCTCAGCAAGCTAACTTTCGTGGATTGCTATCGGCTGCTACCGGACCCTATGATTTGACTACGATGTCCGACGCGAACAAACCAGATGAGAGCTCCAACGGAAGCCACGCCAAATCCGAGGTTGCAACTGACGTCTATGCCGTGCATGGCGCTGATCCTGAGGTGCTGGCTTACGGTATGGCGAAGTACAGCCGTTCGGCGCTCTCCCTGCGCCAGTCACTGGCAGAGCTGAACGAACAAAAGGCCGAGAGGTTTCTCAATACGTTTTACTTTCAGTACGGGCACCGCAGCATCGCCGATCTGGCCCACCTCGCATTCGCCATCGAGAAACTGTCGATCCTGGCGGCGACTATCGTCGTCGATGAGCCCCGCTGGGACGGGCAGGAGCGTTCGACCCGCTATCAGGACTTTCAGAAGAGCGGATATTACGTACCGGATTTTGGAGAGGACTCAGCGGCTCATGACCTGTATCGCAACACCACCGATTTTCTCTTCGGCGAGTACCCCCACTTTTCTGAGAAGATGTTTAGTTATCTCCGAGACCAAACTCCCCGCCCGGGGGAGATGAAGCAGGAAGCGTACGAGCGGACCCTGAAGGCCAGGGCATTCGATCTCTCGCGCTATTTGTTGCCCCTAGCGACGAACACATCCCTAGGACAGATCGTGAGTGCGCGCACACTGGAGAACCAGGTATCTCGACTGCTGTCGGACGGACATGCCGAAGTCAGGCGCATCGGGGAATTACTGAAGAAAGCGGCGCGTGACTCCGCGTACAACGTAAACCAGCCGATGGCGCAAGCGGTTCTCGACGAGGTTCGCGAGAAATCTGCCGAATTCGCTGACAGGGTTCAGAACGTACTTCTGCGAGACGTCCATGCCGCGCCGACCCTGATGAAATACGCGGAACCCAACGCCTACGAGGAGAAGACACGGGAGGACCTGCGGCAGGTAGCCGCCGAACTGCTCGATGGACTGCCAATCGATCCGGCTCCGCTGGTCGATTTATTGGAGGACGAGCCGCTGGAAGTAGAGCTGGCATGCACGCTGCTCTACGAGAACTCGCACCACCCTTACCGGCAGATTCGCACCTTAGTCGAAGATATGCCCGCGACACGGCGGTCAGAGATTGTCGATCTCGGGCTGCGGCACCGCGGCCGGCACGATGAAGTCGCGCGAGCCTACTGCAGCGGTCAAAAGTTCCGCTTCGACATTCTCATGGACATCGGCGGTTTTCGGGACATGCACCGCCATCGTCGCTGCATCCAGATTCTGCAGGAGTACACGACACGACATGGCCATGACCGGCCAGAAGAGATCGACAGCGCGAGACTCACGGATCGCTACGACGCTGCGATGGCGCGCGCCCGTGACGCTGCGACGCAGTTGGCATCGCGACCAGACGCTGAAGCAGCAGAACAGTCCCAATACTTGATTCCGCTGGGCTACCGCAAACGTGCGCTGTTCAAGATGGATTTTGCGGAAGCTCTTTACATCAGCGAGCTTCGGACCGGGTCTGCAGGACACTTCTCCTATCGCAACGTCGCCTACGCCATGTACGAGGCCGTCGCTAAGCGATATCCGGACTTGGCGCAGTATTTCCGCGTGACCGATGTTCGCGAGCCGGTGGACTTGCTGAAGCGTTAGAACTTTGGACACTTTGTCCCGAAATGAAACCGACTGGTTACCTTCGCCATGTGAAGTTGACGCATATTTCGCTATTTCTTCGCTTTCAAAGACGTGTATACTACGCCGTCAGTGAACATGCGTCGTCTTCGCCAAGAACGCAGTTTACGGACAGAATTGGTGGCGTAATCAACAGATTATAAAGCTCTTCCGGACTTAAACCTTTCCGGCGAGCAACAAGGAGCGGCGATCATGGCCGACGAGAAAACAGAAAAGAACCGTGCAGTGGATGTCGCGATCTCGCAAATCGAAAAGCAGTTTGGCAAGGGCTCCATCATGAAGCTGGGGACCAAGGAGGCGGTGGTCCCTATTTCGGTGATCTCTACTGGCGCCATTTCCTTCGACGCTGCCCTGGGAGTGGGAGGAGTGCCCCGTGGCCGCGTCATCGAGATATTTGGACCAGAATCAAGCGGCAAGACCACGATTGCGCTGCAGGTCATCGCGGAAGCACAGAGGCAAGGCGGCATGGCTGCGTTCGTGGACGCCGAACACGCCCTTGATCCTATCTACGCCAAAAAACTGGGCGTGGACGTCGACAATCTGCTGGTTTCGCAACCAGACTATGGCGAGCAGGCGCTAGAGATCGCCGAAGCTCTGGTTCGTTCCGGCGCAATCGATGTGCTGGTTGTCGATTCCGTCGCGGCGCTGGTTCCTAAGGCGGAACTCGACGGCGAAATGGGCGACAGCCACGTCGGGTTGCAGGCCCGCCTGATGTCGCAGGCGCTGCGTAAGCTGACCGGCATCGTCTCGAAATCCCGCACCTCCTTGATCTTTATTAACCAGATTCGGGAAAAGATCGGGGTGATGTTTGGCAATCCTGAAACCACTACCGGCGGCCGTGCGCTGAAGTTCTATTCCTCGGTCCGCATCGATATCCGACGGATCGGCGCGATCAAAGACGGAGATGTGGTGGTCGGCAATCGCACCAAGGTCAAAATCGTCAAGAACAAGACAGCCGCTCCGTTCCGCGAAGCGGAGTTCGACATTGTTTACGGCGAAGGTATTTCGCGCGAAGGCGACCTGATTGATCTTGCTGTCAACCTCAACCTGGTAGAGAAGTCGGGTTCGTGGTTCAGCTACAAGTCTGACCGCATTGGCCAGGGCCGCGAAAACGCCAAGCAGTTTCTGAAAGAGAACCCCGACATCTGCGAGAAACTGGAAACCGAAGTCCGCAAGGCATTGGGGTTGATCTCGATTGCTGACAAGGCACAGGCGGCCGCAGCCAATGCTGATGCTTCACCGGTTCCAGCGCCCAAGCTGGTCAGCCGCAAGTAGAGCCCGACCAGGAATTCATGAATCATGGGCTTAGCGCGCCGCTAAGCCCTGTTTCTTCTTCCTGAAACCATTGCCTCTCGGCCTCGGCGCAGCATAAAATCGAAGCTCTTATTTCGCTCCGAGGCTCATTGAAACAGATCATCGCCATCTATCCCGGATCGTTTGATCCCGTGACGAACGGTCACCTCGATCTCATCAACCGGGGATGCAAACTCTTCGACCGTCTCATCGTCGCCATCGCTCGCAATCCCGAAAAGGGTGATCCGCTCTTCAGCCTTGAGGAGCGAATGAAGATGCTGAAAGCGATGACGGCAGGCCTCGACAATGTCGCGGTAGACTCTTTCGAAGGGCTGCTGATGACCTACTGTGTTGAGAAAAATGCCAACGCGGTCCTACGTGGAATCCGCGCTGTCAGCGATTACGAGTTCGAGTTGCAGATGGCCCTCATGAACCGCAAGATCGAGCCGCGCGTCGAAACTGTCTTCATGATGCCGGCCGAAAAGTACTCTTATCTCAGCTCCCGCATCGTGCGCGAGATCGCGTCTTTTGAGGGACCGCTTACCGGATTAGTGCCGGAACTGGTCGAAGAACACTTACGCCGCAGGGTCGCGGAGAAACGCGGCGCGATGATCGAAATCCCAACCAAGTAAAGGCTCAACGAAATGACTACGACTGAAACCCAGCTCTCCTCGTTCCTCACCAATCGCATTCAGCGCATCGAAGTTTCCGCCACCATGGCGGTCGTGGCTGAAGCCGAAAAGCTTCGCGCCACCGGCGCCGACCTGGTTGACTTTGGAGCCGGCGAACCACATTTCGCCACGCCACAGCACATCAAGGAAGCTGCCATTGCGGCCATCAACGCCAATTTCAGCAAGTACACCGCGGTCGGTGGAACGGCGGAGTTACGCGACAGCGTTGTGAAGCGTCACGCCACCGATTTCGGTTCCGACTATAAGCGCGAGGAGTGCATGGCGTCGGTTGGAGGGAAGCACGCGCTCTTCAATGCCATCCAGGTTTTGGTCGACCACGGTGACGAAGTCATCCTACCGGTGCCGTACTGGGTTTCTTTCAAAGACATGATTCGTTACGCCGGCGGGGAGCCGGTTTTCATTCCCACCGACGAGCGCCATGATTTCGCGCTCACGGCGGAAATGGTCGAGCGCGCCATCACGCCGCGCACCAAGATGATCATTCTGAATTCACCGAACAATCCCTCAGGTTCGGTGATGAAGCCCGAGGACATGATTTCCGTGATGCGCGTGGCGCATGATCGCGGAATCTATGTGGTGTCCGACGAGTGTTATGTCTATCTGAACTTCACTGGCCACCTGTTTTCTGCTGGCGAAGTGCACGACGTGAAGGAGCGACTCCTGATTATCGGCTCGTTGTCGAAGACCTATGCCATGACTGGCTGGCGCCTGGGATATGTGCTGGGACCTTCGCCTGTAGTCAGTGCCATGAGCAAGCTGCAGAGCCAGAGCACTTCGAATCCGACATCGATTGTGCAGAAGGCCGCCGTGACTGCGTTGACGGGTCCGCAGGACTGTGTGAAGGAGATGCTCGCTGCCTATATCCGTCTGCGAGACAAGGTGGTGGCGGGACTGCGCGCTATCCCTGGCTTGACCTGCGCGACACCCAACGGCGCCTTTTACGCCTATCCGAATGTCAGTCACTATTTCGAAAAGGGTGAGATCAATTCCGCTTCGGACGCGGCGCGCGAGCTGCTGCATGAGGCGCACGTCGTGGTCGTTCCGGGCGAGGCATTCGGTACCCGGGACCACGTTCGCATGTCCTACGCCGTCTCTGAAAAGGAACTGGATCGTGGTCTGGAACGCATGCGCCAGTTCTTCGCCGGCCTGTAGTTGATATCCTGATGGGGCTTAAAGCGGCGTTTCGGCGCCGCTTTACGTTGCTGGATTCTCTTCGCTCATGTCTGACCTCTACCCATTCCTGTTAATTCCGATCTTTGATGAGCGGCCTTGGGGTGTCCGGGATCTTCGGCCCGTCTACACCAAGATAGTGAAGGACCCGATCGGCGAGAGCTGGTTGACATGGGGCGACAGTCGCATCGCTAATGGTCCCTTTGGCGGAAGCACGTTGGGAGAGCTGGCGAAGAAGTACCATCGCCAGCTTGTGGGATCAGCAGCCGTCTATGAGGATCGTTTTCCCCTACTGGTGAAATTCCTGTTCACCGCCGAAAAGCTTTCGGTGCAGGTACATCCCGATGACGCGCGCGCCAAGCAGATGGGTGAACCCTGCGGAAAGACCGAGTGCTGGTACGTGCTCGACACTAAGCCAGGTGCGCAGGTTGCCCTCGGTCTCAAGCCGGGAGTCACGCTCGAGCAATTTGAAGCTTCGATTCAAGAGAACCGCGCCGAGGACTTGTTGAACTGGATCAACGTGCAGGCTGGCGACATGCTCTACGTGGCCGCGGGCACTGTTCATACCATCGGTGCTGGCCTCGTACTGGTCGAGACGCAGCAGACATCGGATATCACGTACCGCCTCTACGATTACAGCCGTCCGCGAGAGTTGCACATCGCTGACGGAATCGCCGCCATCAAACTCAATGCCCACGCCGGCAAGGTCACGCCGGATAGCGACAACGATCCGAACGTACTGGTTCGTTCGCCCTTCTTCATGGTGGAGAAGAGAAAGCTTGGCGGTCCGATCGACACCCGCGTGTCACCCGACTCACCTCATGTCGTGGTTGCGATCGAAGGCGCAGGAATAGTCGAATCGGCGGGAATGGAGGCCGTGAGCTTTGCCAAGGGCGAAGCCGTCGTCGTTCCTGCGGGCGTGCCGCAGTACAGGCTGCGTCCGCAGTGGGAATTGGAGATCATGCGTATGACCCTTCCCACCGGCGACGTTGCGGAACCGCGCACGATACTTGGATAATCAGTATGTGGCTCAGATGGCCCCGTGGGCTGCTGTGACTGTCAAAAGGATTGGCTTGAGCGATTTGTCGATTCCGAATTTCCACCCTGTCGTACTCGCCGGGGGACGAGGTACCCGCTTTTGGCCGCTGAGCCGCAAGCGCCGTGCCAAGCAGTTGCTCCCTCTCAATAGCCCGAAGAGCATGATTCAGGAGACGGTCGAACGGCTCGAGCCGTTTGCTTCGAGCCAACGAATCTGGATCATTACTAACGACGATCTTCGCACGCCGATTCTTCAGCAGCTTCCCGGCCTTGTGGCCAACCAGGTTCTTGCCGAACCTGTGGGACGCAATACCGCTCCTGCAATCGGGCTTGCGGCGTTCATGCTCGAGCGCATCGATCCTAAGGCTGTCATCGGAATGTTTCCGTCCGACCACGTAATACTCGATGAATCCAGTTTCCGCGCTAACGTTCAGAGCGCCGCTGCAATCGCCGCGGCCGGTGCGAACATTGTGGTCATGGGCATTCGGCCCACTCGTCCCGAGACCGGCTACGGCTACATCGAATCGGGCGCTTCGTCGCAGCGAGATGCTTTGAACGTAGTCCGATTCACCGAGAAGCCTGGCTTGGACCTGGCAAGGAAGTTCGTTGGCGCCGGCAACTACTTCTGGAACAGTGGCATGTTCGTCTGGGGCGCACGTACTCTGGCGGACGCATTGCGCGAGCATTTACCGAACACCGCGCCGATCCTTGAACAGATCGCTTCAAGCTATGGCAGCGCGAACTTCGAAGCGACACTTGCCGCGCTGTATCCCAGGTGTGAGAACATCAGCATCGACTATGCAGTTCTAGAGCCTCGCTCGCGTAAGGGAGAGGGCAAGTCGGGAATCTTCTGCCTACCCGCCGGTTTCGGCTGGAACGATCTCGGCTCGTGGACTGCTCTTTTTGAGCACTGTAAAGCGAAGCAGCCTATGCTCGACAATGCCATCACGGCCGAAAGACAATTTGTGCTGGATGCCTCCGGAAACTTTGTACATTCAAATAAGTTTGTGGCCGTTGTCGGAGTCAACAACTTGGTCGTGGTTGAGACTGAGGACGCACTATTGATCACCACATTAGAAAGAGCCCAGGACGTCGGCAAAGTTGTGGCATACCTAGACGAGCAAAACCTGACGGACCTTATCTAGCGCACCGTATGATCGCAACACACTCTTTATGACGACCCAGATCAAGTTCGGCACCGACGGATGGCGCGGAATCATCGCCGATGACTATACTTTTGACAACGTGCGTCGTGTTGGGAACGCCATCGCGCATTACGTGCACGCGCACGAAAACGCGTCGAAAGGCCTTGTCGTCGGCTACGATACCCGTTTCGGTTCGCGTGCGTTTGCCGAATCTCTCTCCGAAGTGCTCGCTGCTGCTGGAATTCGAGTACATCTGTCCAATGACTACACTCCCACGCCGGCGTTGTCTTACGCAGTCGTGAATCTGCGCGTCGCGGGCGGCGTGATGATTACCTCGAGCCATAATCCCTACAACTGGAACGGCGTGAAGTACAAGGCGGGGTACGGGGGATCAGCCACTCCCGCCATCATTAAGTTGATTGAGTCAGCTCTTGACGCGTCCCGCATTGAGCGCCGCGGCGGCAAAGTCACCGCCGCCGACTTCAAACATCCTTACGTTGCTGCGCTTAAGAAGTTCGTCGACCTCGATGTCATCAAGAAGGCAAATTTCAAATTCGCTATCGATACCATGTATGGCTCCGGGCGCGGAGTGTTGAAGGGGATATTCGCCGAAGCTGGCATCGATTATGTCGAGATTCGTGGCGAGTTGAACCCCCTTTTCCCGGGCATCAATCCCGAGCCGATTCTGCCTCACATTGCACTGCTGCAGGAAACCGTTGTCCGCGAACACTGCCAGGCCGGGATGGCCACCGATGGCGACGCCGACCGACTGGGCGCGGTTGCAGAAGATGGCAGCTTTGTGGACTCCCACAAGATCTTCTCCGTGATCCTGGAGTGGCTGTTAAAGCGCAAGCAATGGCCGGGCGAAGTAGTGCGCGCTTTCAACACGACACAGATGATTGACCGCATCTCTGGTAGGTACGGACGCAAAATGCATGAGTGTGGCATCGGTTTTAAGTACATCTGCGATCTCATGCTGGAACGTGACATTCTGATCGGTGGCGAGGAATCTGGCGGCATCGGCATTCGCCGTCATCTGCCAGAGCGCGACGGGATCCTGAATTCATTGCTCCTGGCCAACATCATGGCTGACGAAGGCAAGCCACTGGGCCAGCTCGTGCGCGATCTTCAGGAGGGGTACGGTGAGCATCACTATGCGCGTACGGACCTTCGCTTAACCAACGAAGTCAAAGATGAAGCCATGCGGCGCGCATCGGCGAAACCCAGTAAGTTGGGCAGCTTTCGCGTGCTTGATGTCGCAACCCTCGACGGAGTGAAGTTCTTCCTCGACGCGCCCACGAACGGCAATGGTGCACAGGCATGGGTGTTGGTGCGGGCCTCCGGGACCGAACCGTTGCTAAGAATTTACTGCGAGGCCGCCACGCCCGATCTGGTCTCTCAGATCCTGGGCGAAACCGAAGCCTTCTTGAAGGCTGACGTAGCAGCAGCGGCGGTGCGCTGATGGAGTCATCGATCGCCGCGACCTCAGGTGTTCAGGCTACACCGCCAGACAGTCCCGAAGCGCAACGGTATAACCGCATTCGTCGCTGGCTCGGCGTCACAGACGCTGTTATCGGTTTCCTGCTCCTGGTGGTGTTGCTCGTCACAGGGTGGGCCGGCGCGCTGCGAGACTGGTCGTACCACACGGCTGGCCAGCGCTATTTTCTCGCCGTTTTTCTCTGTGTGCTGATGTTGGCGGTGATCATGAAGATGCTGAGCGCGCCGCTCGACTTCCTTAGCTTCCGCCTTGAACATCGCTACCATCTGTCGAACCAGCGTATGGGCTCTTGGCTATGGGATGAGCTGAAAAGCTGGCTGCTTAGCCTTGTGTTCGGCACCGTCTTCGTTGAACTGATCTACGGTATCATCCGTATCGCTCCACAGCGCTGGTGGATCATCGCCTGGGCCGTCTTTGTAGGGCTGTTTCTGCTTATCATGCAGCTCGCACCCGTCGTGCTGTTTCCCATTTTTTATAAGTTCGAGCCGCTAAACAACGAGACGCTACGTAACCGACTCACGCGCCTCGGCGAGCGCGCAGGAGCCCGCGTACGCGGCGTATATGAGTGGAAGCTCTCCGAGAAATCTAAAAAGGCGAATGCGGCTTTAATGGGAATCGGCAGCACCCGCCGCATCATTCTCGCCGACACCTTGCTCCAGAACTACAGCGAGGAGGAGATTGAGGCAGTACTGGCCCACGAACTAGGCCACCATGTTCGCCGCCACATCCTGAAGGGCGTTTTCATGCAGGTGGGGATCACTTTTTTTGGTTTCTGGCTCACCAACCAGGTGCTGCGGTACGCACTGGCGCACGAGTGGTTTCCATCGCTCGAACCGCGCCTCTACGACTTCGCTAATCTCCCTCTGATTATTCTCGTGGCTACTGTACTGGGATTCCTGCTAATGCCAGCCATGAACGCCGTTTCACGGAAGCACGAGCGCGAAGCCGATCTTTACGCGTGGGAAAGCGTTCCCGCCATCGGGCCATTCATTACGGCCATGCAAAAGCTGGCAGAACAGAACCTCGCCGAAGGCACTCCATCGCGGTTTGTAGAAATGCTTATTCGAGTCTCATCCTTCGATACACAAACGGATCGCTGCAGCCGAAGCGTGGGCGCGAGATCGACAACCAGCCGGATAGCCGCGGTAGTCAATCCCACCACACAGACCTATCGGCCACTAAGAATCCGTTCGACTCTTCGCAAATCCTCTTCCGTATCTACTCCGACGGTGTCGAAAGGCGTTTCGGCCACATGAATTGGCACACCGTGATCGAGAAACCGCAATTGCTCGAGCCGCTCGATACGTTCTAGTTGCGACTCAGACCACGAGCAGAATGCATCGAGCGCACGCTTTGCGATATGCATAAAAACCAAGATGCTTGAAATAGTGAACATCTCCGGACCGGTCTTGGTCGAGCGGTATCGTCGCCCGCGAAAAATACAGGGCACTGCCGTCGAGTGCCGTTACGACCTTCACTGCATTCGGATTGTTCACATCCTCGTGCGGCGCACCCCGTCTTTAGCGTGCCGACCTGCAATGTCGTCATTTGCCATCAGTTTCAGCAGGTATCCAGATGCTCGCGCTGCGCCAGCGGCTCGTCGCCCTGCACGTTGACGTACACATCGGCCGTCAACCGTCTGTGCCACTTCGTGTACGCGATCGGTTCCGCTCGATGCGCCGGCGACGTCATTCGGACTTTCCAGCCGTTGAGCGCGGCAAACTTGCGGCGATCTCGTCCGAATCGGTAGCCACGATACGTCGTCCAGCGCAGGGCATGCTCTTGTCGCCTCGTAAACGTAGGCCAGCATCGGACGGCCATTAATTTCACGCAGAATTTTGCGTGGCAGGCGCGTGGAAGCGAGTCGCGCGGGAATGATGGCAATGGCTTTCACTTTGCTAGTTTGCGAGTCCGAGCCTGCTAAAAGCAAGTATCGCAAGCCGGCCTGCTGCGAGCCTGCCCAAATTGACCGCGACTGTCTGCGAAACATAGAATCAATCAGTTACAACGAAGATTGGAAAAACTCGCTGTGCCCCTATACGAATATCAATGTAAAAGCTGCCATAGCCTCACGGAGCGCATACAAAAGTTCTCCGATCCGCCGCTGACCATCTGTCCCCATTGTGGGGGTGAGCTTGAGCAGCTGATTTCCGCCCCTGCCTTGCAATTCAAAGGCGCCGGGTGGTACGTCAACGACTACGCGAAGAAACCGGGTTCCATACCGACCAGCGGGAATGGAAGCAATTCCTCCTCTGCGCCTGCGTCCGACTCAAAGTCGACCACTCAAAGTCGACCAATGACACGAAGTCGGATGCTCCCAAATCCGACGCCTCCACTGGCAAGGACGCCAAGTAGGCCCAGAAGGAGACCTAGGTCATGCCCAAAGATGCTGTGACCATTACCGACCATCGTACTGACAAGACCTACGAACTGCCCATCGAGCACGAAACGATTCGTGCCATGGACCTTCGTAAGATCAAAGTCCAGCCCGACGACTTCGGTCTGATGACCTACGATCCGGCCTTCATGAACACGGCCGACTGCAAGAGCACCATTACGTTCATCGATGGCGACAAGGGCATACTTCGCTATCGCGGTTACGACATCGACGACCTGGCCGAGAACTGCACTTTTCTCCAGGTCGCATATCTGCTGCTCTATGGCGAGCTCCCCAATCCCGAGCAGGAAAGGGAGTGGGTCCACGACATCACCTTCCACACCATGCTGCACGAGACCACCAAGCACTTCATCGATGGCTTTCGCTACGACGCGCATCCCGATGGGAATTCTCGTCAGCACGCTGGCGGCGCTCTCCACCGTGTATCCAGAGGCGCGACATGTGCGCGACCGCTGAAATACGGCAGCGTCAGATTGTCCGCCTCATTGCCAAGATGCCGACACTGGCGGCTTACTCCTACCGGCACCGCAAAGGACATCCGTACATTTATCCCGACAACGATCTCAACTACACCGAAAACTTCATGAACATGCTTTGGCGCATGACCGAGCCGAAGTATGTCGCCAGCCCGGTGATCGCCCGCGCACTCGACATTCTGTTTATCCTGCACGCCGATCACGAGCAGAATTGCAGTTCGACCACGATGCGGGTGATCGGCAGTGCCGAGGCAGATCCGTACCTCGCCATGGCCGGAGCAGCGGCTGCGCTCGCAGGACCGCTGCATGGCGGCGCCAACGAAGAAGCGCTCCGCATGCTCGACGAAATCGGCTCGGTGTCCAACATTCCCGAATTACATCAAGCGCGTGAAGGCCGGCGAAATCAAGCTGATGGGCTTCGGGCATCGCGTCTACAAGAACTACGATCCGCGCGCTCGCATCATCAAGGAAGTTGCCGACCAGGTCTTTGAAGTCACCGGACGCAATATGAAGATCGACATCGCACTGGAGCTGGAACGCATTGCCCTGAGGACGACTACTTCGTGACGCGCAAGCTCTATCCCAACGTCGATTTCTACTCGGGAATCATTTACCAGGCCATGGGATTTCAGCCCGACATGTTCACCGTGCTGTTTGCGATTCCGCGCGCGGCCGGTTGGCTGGCGCAATGGAGCGAATTGATGAGCGATCCGGAACAGAAGATCTCGCGTCCACGCCAGATCTACCTTGGGCACGAGAAACGCAAAGTCAACACTCGCAGCAGCGCCGCGGATCCCATTGCAGTTCGTCGCTAGTTCGGTTGCTCGCGCAGGCACGCGACGTTGAGCCAAGACCACCCCTGAGATGTTTCCTGTCCTAGAGTCTTCCGGCAAGCAACAATGAATACGACTCGACCATTGGGCGTCGTCGCAATCGTGGTGCTTTGCGTGATTGTTGCTGCCGCTTCGTTTGCGTTTTCCATCCCGCTTGCAACCGGTCGCCTTCCTCTTTCGGCCGGGTCTTTCCTGGTTGGCGGCGGCTTCGAACAACTCGGTCCACTGGCGTTTGTGATCTACGGACTGTTAAGCCTGCTGCTGGCCATTGGATTGTGGAAGCGATGGAGCTGGACTCGCCGAGCTACCATTCTCTTGGCCGTGATTGGAATTGCGGTGACTGTTCCGGCAATATCAAGTGCGGTGATGGACTCCCGTCTCCTCGCCATTGCCCGCGAAGGACTGCAAATCGTCGCCCGTGTCATGATTGTGTTCTACCTGACTCAGGATCCCGTGAAGGACTGGTTCTCACCTGCCAGTTGATCCGACGTAGTCGTCATTCACCTAGGACTGTTTGTGACAACCCGTTCCGCAAGATCGATCCAACACGCCCATTGAACGTACTGCATGTTTGTGCGCCCTTAAGCCATCAAAGTGCAATTCCGCAATATCGTCGTTAATGTCCGCTTGTATTTTCGACCTACGTCCTCCTATAGTCGTATTTTCTGAAATAGGGTATCGACTCTGGGAGGGAATCATGCTCAAGGGTTTTCGCGCGTTCGTTCTCCGCGGTAATGTGGTCGACATGGCGGTCGGCGTAGTCATCGGCGCCGCATTCGGATCCATCGTCACGGCGTTTGTGAAGGACTTGCTCACACCGCTGATCGCCGCCGTGGTCGGCAAGCCCGATTTTTCTGCTTATTCGTTCGAAGCCAACGGCACGAAATTTCTTTATGGCGATTTCTTGAACGCGGTGGTCGCGTTCCTGCTGATCGCCGCGGCCGTTTACTACTTCGTTGTCCTCCCAGTGAATGCACTGATGGCCCGCATTCACCGCGGCGATGTCGCGACCCCCGATAAAATGAAATGCCCCGAGTGCCTCAGCGACATTCCCGCTGAAGCACGCAAGTGTGCGTTCTGTACATCTACAGTTGCGTAATTGATGAACTGTCGCGCGCTGCGCTCGTCAAACGTTCGTCGTACATCGTGGGCGATTCCATTGCCATAGGGGCCCGTCCCTGCTGGGACGCGCCTCAAAATTTGGCTGAAAAGTCGCCCGTTCCTTGTCTAAATCTCCCTCCTGTTGAGACCCGGAGACGGGTTCCGTTTACGTTCGGAGTACCTGTCGGCAAGTGATTGATTTCATGATAGTTAACTCAATGGCTATGGCGACGACAGCGGCCTTTGTTGTGATAAAATAAAGCCAGATCGGTGGCCTCTCAAATTGTTGAAATTACTGATATTTGAGGCAGACTTAGCAAGTCTGTTACGCCTCCCGCCTCGATCGCCCGGTGAAACAGGAACCGCGACTCATACGCCTTCCTGATGGAATGGAGCAGGATGTCCCCGACCCCGACCGATACCCAAGCAGCCAAATCGTCCGTCGAAAAAGAGAACGTTGCAACGCAAAAGCCCTCACCTAACGGGAAGAACGGTCACGCACAATCTGATAGCGACTACACTGCCGATTCCATCAAGGTGCTCGGCGGAATGGAAGCCGTTCGCAAACGTCCTGCCATGTACATCGGCTCGACCGGTGAACTCGGGCTTCACCATCTGGTCTATGAAGTCGTCGACAATTCTGTGGATGAGGCGCTCGCCGGCTTTGCGGATTCCATTGATGTGACCATCCACATCGACAACTCCATCACCGTCGTCGACAACGGCCGCGGCATTCCTACCGGCGAAATGGATGTCGATGGCGAGCGGCTTCCGGCTGCACAGGTCGTCATGACAGTGCTGCATGCGGGCGGAAAGTTCGACAGCTCAACCTACAAGGTGTCAGGTGGATTGCACGGGGTGGGTGTTTCCTGCGTCAATGCGCTCAGCCAACTGCTCGAACTGGAAATCTGGCGTGAGGGGTCAGTCTGGGAGCAGACTTACTCAAAGGGCGAGCCTACAAGCAAGCTGAAGAAAACAGGTAATACGAAGAAGCGCGGCACCAAGGTCCATTTTGTACCCGACACCACGATCTTTACGACCACGGAATATAACTACGACACATTGGCTCAGCGTCTACGCGAACTGGCGTTTTTGAACAAAGGCCTGCTGATCACGCTCACCGACGAGCGCATCACCGATGCCAAAACCGGAGAACCCAAGCGCACGGAATTCAAGTTCAATGGTGGAATCGCCGAGTTCATCAAGCACTTGAACCGTGGCAAGTCGGTGCTACACGACAAACCGATCTACATGGAAGCTGAGCGCGAAGGCGTTGCCATGGAAATCGCGCTGCAATACAACGATGGCTACTCCGATACGGTCTTCAGCTTTGCCAACAACATCAATACCGTAGATGGTGGCTCGCACCTCTCAGGCTTCAAAACGTCGCTGACGCGCACCATCAACTACGCCGGCCAGCAACTCGGCTTGTTTAAGGATGTAAAGGAAAACCTGACCGGCGACGATGTTCGCGAAGGGCTGGTCGCGGTTGTTAGCGTAAAGCTCTCGCAGCCGCAATTCGAAGGACAGACCAAGGGCAAGCTCAACTCTGATATTGCTGGCATCGTGCAGGCGTTCGTCAACGAGCGTCTGGGAGCGTTCTTCGAACAGAATCCGCCGGTGGCGCGCAAGATCATCAACAAGGCGATAGAAGCATCCCGTGCTCGCGAAGCCGCCCGCAAAGCTCGCGACCTTACCCGGCGCAAGGGCGCGCTCGATGGCGGCGGTCTACCCGGTAAACTGGCCGACTGCTCCGAGCGCCAACCCGACCGTTGTGAAGTTTATCTGGTCGAGGGAGAAAGTGCCGGCGGTACTGCCAAGCAGGGCCGCGACCGTCGCTTCCAGGCAATCCTCCCGCTCAAAGGCAAGATCCTGAACGTCGAAAAGGCGCGCTACGACAAAATGCTGGGCCACGAGGAAATCCGTGCGATGATCACGGCCCTCGGCACCGGAATCGGCAAAGAGGATTTCGACGTCTCGAAGTTGCGCTACGGCAAAATCATCCTGATGACCGACGCCGACGTGGACGGCTCGCACATCCGCACGTTGCTGCTCACGTTCTTCTTCCGTCACATGCAGGAACTCATCAAGCGTGGCAACGTGTTCATCGCCCAGCCGCCGCTCTACCGCATCAAAAAAGGCAAGTTCGAGCAATACATAAAGAACGATGCCGAATTCGTCAAGGTCATGGTGAAACGTGCCGCCGACGGAATCGTTGTGCGCTACGGCGAAGGCGCTGCCATGCTCGATGGCGCTCCGCTGACTAAGTTCATGACCACGCTGAACGAATACATCGGCTATGTCGAAAAGGTTAACAAGCGCATCCGCGACGAGGTCATTACCGAGACACTCCCGCGGTTCGATCTCGCGAAGCGCGCCGATTTCGAAAGCGACAAGAGCCATCCGCCGAAAAAGATTCTCGACCTCGAGAAAGCCCTCAAAGCGATCGCCAAAGACCAGGGCCTTAAGTCCGTCGAGAAGCGCTTCGAAGAGGAGCACAGTTTGTGGGAGTGCATGTTCGTCAGCTCGCAGGGCGCGCCGCACGTCATCAATTGGGAGCTTGCCTCCTCGCCTGAATACCGGCAGATGATGGCGAAGTTCAAACAGATCGAACAATACCTGCAGCCGCCTTACTTCATCGAGGCCATCAAGAAAGACGCAGGCAACAATGGCAAGGAAGAGTTGAGCGACGCCGAAAAAGCCGACCTGGAAAAAGCTGCGCAAAAGAGTCCCAAGGCCTCCAAGCGCAAGGTTGAAGCGGAAACGGTCGAGAAGCAGACGGTACGCGACCTGTTCGATTACGTGCTTAACGAGGGACGCAAGGACTACACCATCCAGCGCTACAAAGGACTCGGAGAGATGAGCTCGCAACAGCTCTGGGAGACAACCATGGATCCCGAGCGTCGCACGCTCCTCGAAGTGAAGCTTGAAGACCTCACGGAGACAGAAGGAATTTTCTCGACGTTAATGGGCGAAGACGTCGAAGCGCGCCGCAAATTCATCGAAGACAATGCCCTCGACGTGAAGAACCTCGACATCTAACTGTGCTTGAAAGAGCACGGCGTCAAAGCGTGCCCTAAACGAAGAGTGCCGCCCAGCATTTGGTTTCCCGATCTTCTGAGCGGTTTGCAGCTTACATTTCGCTTCCGGTGGAAGCGGCGTGGTAGAACAAAGAGCTTACTCATGCCTTCCTTCCGGTCATATCTCAAACTCGGAGTTCCTCAGTTTGCGGCACTTGCCCTCCTTTTTATCTTCTTGGCCCAATGTCTCTGGTTCATGGCGCACGTCCCCATTAGTCAAATGGAAAGCAGCTACATTGAAGACGGGTTGCTTCATGTACAGCATCTGGTTAACGCTGCGTCCGAGTATCGATCGCCACTGATTCCCGCGCTGGCGGGTGTTCCGGCCACCGTCATCGACGCCAAGGGCGATTTCGGACATCTCAGCGACTATCGCTTTTTCATCCGTCTTCCTTTTCTGGCCGCCGGCCTTTTGCTCGGCGCATCGCTCTGGTATGTAGCTCGCCGTCTTTACGGAAACTTCGGCGGTTACATCGCGCTGGGTCTCTATTGCTTCTCGCCTATGGTCATCACGCGATCCAGCCAGGTGCAGCCCGACATTCTGGGAGCCTGGGGCGCGTTCGGTCTCGTATTCACCGGAATTGCAGCTGCGCACACTCTCTACGCGCCCCGCGAAGTCGTCTTTTGGAATTGGAAGCGCATCTTGCTGATGGGAATCTCCATCGCGCTATGTGTAGGATCGCAATGGTCACTTTGGATTGTTTTGGTCCCGACTCTCGCATTGATGCTGTGGGTCGCGCCGATCAGACCTTTAGCGATTTCCGCCATCTTCCTCGCATCGTGCGCCGCCGGCGTCATCCTTCTTTGGAGCATCGCCAGCTTCCACCCGCACGAGTTCGCGGAATCTGTTCGCGGCGCCAACTGGATCGAATTCTCTCCCGCTCAGATTTCGGCCAAGTCCGTATTATCCCTGCTCGGACTTTTCTTCCTCCAAAATGGTCTCGGGACTCTCATTCTGTTCGGGGCCTCCGTCCTCACCTTCGCGACGTGGCCGCGCGCACAGTATTTTGGAAATGCGGCACCGCTTATCACAGCGGTCCTACTGACCAGCGTTGGCCTCTCGATGCAGCATTTTGCAGGTATCATGTTTCTGTTCATCGCCTTACCTTTTCTGATATTGTTTATGGCCGGTGTCTCGGCGGACCTGCTGGAAACCAAGTACGCCGTGTTTGCCAATGCGGTCATCGTCGGTGTACTGATCGGCAACGCCATCGTTGATATCGGCGGCTTATTGCAATTGGCACATCCGATGAACCGCTGAGAACTTTTCTGCATCGAAAGGGTTAAGACTAATGAGTCGTTATGTCTGGCGACAACCATTCTCGGGTCTGGTGTAGTTTCGGCATTATGCTGCCGAGTGCGCTGGCGGCCTTTTTGTCTGTCGGTGTCGCGACCCCCGCAGCCGCCCAAGTGCACGGAATTCCGCCGTCGGTAACGTCGATTCAGAATCATTTCCCGCCGTATTTGCCGAACATTCCAGCGAGCGTGACCTCGTTAGGCCCGCGTGGCTATGTCGGGCCTCCAGCTTTCCCGGTATACCCCAACACTCGCCCGTTCTCGAGTCATCATGGCAACGGATACGGCAATAAGTTCGGGTACGGCTACAACACCGGCGCCTGGATCGTGCCCTATTACATTCCTGCATATGACGATACCTCTGGCTACGATGTTGGGGGCGCTGCATCCGGCCCGTACGTCTACTCTGGACCTCCTCCGGAACAGACCCTGCACGCCGTTGTGGACATGCCTCCTGTGCGGCGTGCCGATCAAGCCGAAGATGAGGACATGGCGCCAATCGCGAAGATAGAACCTTCTCAGGAGAGCGAAGTGCTGCCCCTTGAGGCTACCGTACTGATCTTTCGTGACGGCCACGAGCAGCAGGTGACCAACTACGCCGTCATGGGACAGACGATTTATGTCTTCGATGCCCGCAAGCAAAAGATCTCACTGAGTGATGTCGATGTGCCTGCTACGATCAAAGCGAACGACGATCGCGGTGTTGTTTTCCAACTCCCCAACCCGAAACACAGCTAGTTCTTCAGCCCGACATCGATTAGTCGCACGCAATTAACGTCGTTGCAACCGGTCCTCGTTGCATCAAATTTCGTGTCTGGTTTGAACCACGCAAGACACTGAAATATAAATACTTACGTCCAAGTTGACCACCATCGACCATGCTATACTAAGAGGTGCTCTTCGACCGGATTTTCCCCGATATCTCAAGCGTTTAACCGCGGGATCTTGTTTCTCGGGGCCCCGATTCGATCGAGTTTCGATCCGCTGCAGCGGCACACTCCGCATCCGCAGCGCCAGGAAGGAAAAGCCGAAGGCCCGGGCTGACGGCTGAAAAGCGCATTCATGGCAGACGATTCGAATCAACTCCCACTCGATAGCGGCCGCCCCGCCGGCAACATTCAACCCGTCAACATTGAAGACGAGATGCGTCGTTCGTATCTCGACTATTCCATGTCGGTCATCATCGGGCGGGCACTGCCCGACATCCGTGACGGACTCAAGCCGGTGCATCGCCGCATTCTTTACGCCATGCACGACATGGGAGTGCTCCACAACCGCAAGCACATGAAGTGCGCCGGTGTAGTTGGCGAGTGCCTCAAGAAATATCATCCTCACGGTGACACTGCTGTTTATGACGCGCTCGTGCGCTTGGCCCAACCCTGGAACCTTCGTTATCCGCTCATCGATGGCCAGGGGAATTTCGGATCGGTCGATGGCGACCCGCCCGCAGCCTATCGTTACACCGAATCGCGCCTGACCGAGATCGCCGAGGAGTTGCTGGCCGACATCGACAAGGACACCGTGGATTTCGCTACCAACTTCGACGACACCACAGTTGAGCCGCTGGTGCTTCCCACCAGGGTTCCGAACCTGCTGGTGAACGGCTCCAATGGAATCGCGGTCGGCATGGCGACCAATATTCCGCCGCATAACCTTACGGAGATCGTCGATGGCTGTATCACTCTGGTGAATAATCACCAGGCCACGCTCACCGACATCATGAAGTTCGTGCAAGGGCCTGATTTCCCCACCGGCGGATTCATCCACGGACGCAGCGGCATCGCCGAAGCTTATCGCACCGGACGCGGTCGCTTCATGATGCGCGCCAAGGCCGCCATCGAGCACGTCACCAAGGACAAGGACGCGATCATCGTCACCGAGATTCCCTACCAGGTGAACAAGGCGCGTCTCATCGAGCGCATCGCCGACCTGGTGAACGACAAGGTCATCGACGAAATCAGCGACATCCGCGACGAGAGTGACCGCGACGGCATGCGCATCGTCATCGAACTTAAACGCGGTTGCGAGCCGCAGATCGTGCTCAACCAGCTCTTCAAGCACACATCGATGCAAGAGAGCTTCAGCATGATCTTCCTTGCGGTGGTCAATGGCCAGCCCAAGGAAATGGGCCTGGTGCAGGCCATCCGACATTTCGTCGATCACCGCATTGACGTTGTACGCCGCCGTACTGCATTTTTGCTGCAGAAGGCCCAGGACCGCGAACATGTCCTCGAAGGCTACCAGGCCGCGCTCGATCGCGTGGACGACGTCATCCGCATCATCCGCGGCAGCGAGAACCGCGTCGATGCCCGCAACAATTTGGTCGAGTACTTTTCGGGCAAGACCGTCACCGTCAGCGAAGGCACAACGGCGGCGAATCGCAAGCCTGCTTCACTCCAGGGCATCGCACCCAAGACGCTAACGCGCGCCTTCGACGCGACCCAGGCCGACGCGATCCTAGAACTGCAGTTGCACCGCCTGACCCGTCTTTCCATCGACGAAATCCTGAAAGAACTGACGGAAGTTCGAGGGCGCATTGCCGAGTACGAATCCATCCTGGGTTCCGAGAAGAAGCTTCGTAACGTCATCGTTAAAGAACTCGAGGAGATCAAGAAGAAATACGGCGACGAGCGCCGCACCATCATTCAGGACGAAGCGGCCGAGATCAACCTCGAAGACCTCATCGCAGACGAACAGGTCGCAGTGACGCTCAGCCACTCGGGCTACCTGAAGCGCACTGCCATATCGACCTACCGTCAGCAGCGCCGTGGTGGCACCGGACGCAAAGGCATGAGTACCCGCGAAGAAGATTTCGTCGAGCAGCTTTTCGTCGCTTCTACACACGACTACATGCTGGTCTTCACCAACGCCGGACGCGTGTACTGGCTTAAAGTGTACGAAATCCCTGAGCTCAGCGCTGCCGGCAAGGGTAAGGCCATTGCGAGCTTGGTCTCGCTGCAGCCTGGGGAAAACGTGCGCGCGCTGCTGACCATCCGTGACTTGGAAGAGGAAGGCAAATTTGTCTTCTTCGCCACCCGCAGTGGCACGGTAAAGAAAACGCCACTCAAAGACTTCAGTAATGTGATGTCACGCGGCATCATCGCTATTGGCATTGACAAGGAAGACGAACTTGTTGCCGCCAATTGCACTGACGGCAATCAGATCGTATTCCTCGCCTCACACGACGGGCTCGCGATTCGGTTCGACGAAGCCGACGTCCGCCCCATGGGCCGCCCCGCTTATGGCGTCCGGGGCATGGACTTGCAGCGCGGAGATTACGTGGTCGGAATGGCCATAACTCCCAAGGTCCGCAAGAAGGTGAAGGACGGGAAAGACGGCGAAGACGAGGCCAATCTTATCCTCTCGGTCGCCGAACAGGGCTACGGCAAGCGGACCGACGTGGATGAGTACCGCCTCCAGTCTCGTGGAGGTAAAGGTGTCATCAACGTGAAGACCACCTCTCGCAACGGCAAAGTAGTGTCGATCATGCTGGTGAACGAGAAGTCGGAGGTCATGGTCATCAGCCAGTTCGGCAAGATCATCCGCATCGACACCAAGAACATCCGCGAAGCCGGCCGCTCCACCCAGGGCGTGCGCCTGCTGCATCTGGAAGAAGGCGACCGTGTCGCCGCCGCCTCAGTCATTCCGCCGGACGAAGTCAGTGAGAACGGCAATGGGGACACTGGAATGCTCGTGCAGTAGCTGCTCACATCCGAACGATCAGACGGTGCGGGTCGTCCGCATCCTATTATTTTTTGCAACGCGGCGGAGGCCTTCTGCGATAACAGCTCGCGGAAAAGCGTCGCCGAATTGCTTATGCCTCGCGGACTGAAGTCCGCTCGGCGGATCAGGAAGCAAGTGGCTTACGGCACGCCTGAAGGCGTGTCCTTTCAAAACTCGGGCCGCCCGGAATATCTCGGCGATCTATTAGAGCTTGGCTTCACAGGCCAATGCACACAATTGCCAAATTTCCGTGTTCGGCACTTGGTTGTTTTCAACAGTTTGGAAGAAACCGCTGCAATTCACTGATTACAAAGTAGTTATACGTATAAAATTCTGTTCCAAGGACTTAGCAGCAGGTTCTCCCCCTAGACATCGCGGACCACCCGGAACCGCTAGAGTTGTCAAAGAGCTAAATAGAATCCACACGTAGGCATGGACGGGGGTGGGCACACGTCTAGCTTGGCCCACGACTGCGCTGTACAGGCGGGGGAGTGGCCGAGGTTCCAGAAGAATCCTTCCGGACGACAAAACGAAAGTAACCAATGTTCCCGAATTGGGAAGCGAGCGGTGCGGTGCTTGGCAAAGAACCTGATGGTGACATCGTAGGTGTTTCGCGACTCGGGCACGTTCGGGTCGTAGACGGACCTGTGAAAGAGTCCGTCCCAGAATGCAATTCTGCGTCAGTTACGAGCTTGGTGAGCTGGTGATGGCGATCGATGCTCGCGCTCTAATCGAAAGCGCCCCGACAAAATCAATTAACCCTCTATCCCAGCAATCTCGGTACTACGTTGGCGGTGAAGTCCACCAGGAAATGGCCGATGATGTTCGCCACCAAGTCCCGCCGCCACAAGTAAAACAGGGTGAGAATTCCGCCGAGCGTAAACCACATGAGCATGTTTACAGGCCCTCCGGTGTAATGCATCGCGGCGAAAATCACCCCCGGTATGATCGCTGCCGCGGCGCGCGGTCATCCCAGGGAACGCAACCGCTCAATCGCGAACCCACGATAGAACAGCTCCTCAACGAAGCCGGCACAAAACACGATCACCGTCACCAGCCATAGCGGCACCTTCTCCAAATCATGCGCATGCGGGCCGCCATCAAACTTCGTAGCGTACATAATTCCACCCGCAGCCGCCAAGCAAATCGCCGCAGTCAGCACGCCCCATAGCGCCGACTTCCACCACACGCTGGTACCGATGCCGATCGAGGTAAACGGCGGCTTCTCTACGTAGTGCACATAAAGCAGCAGTCCGGCGGCACAGGCAAGAATGATCGCTTCGCGCAAGCCGTCACCTGCCACGGTCGGCTGAGATGAGATCCGGTTGATGAACAGGCGAATGGGCAGAATGACAAACAGGCAAAACACGATCGCCGCCTAGGTATGCGTGGTGCTCCGCGGCTTCCGGGCTACCATTTCCAAGGTGTGCATTGCATGCTTTACGGAGGGACTGGCCGGAGGGTTCCGGAGATTCGTTACGGAAAAAAGGGGCCCAGCCGATGGCCGTGCCCTTTGGTCTTACAACTCCCAGATATTTAGCGCAACGTTACGCGCGCAGTGCAGTCGAAAGCGGCTTAGGAGCTTCAACGGGAGCTTCATCTTTCGTCTCGCCGTTTACCTTCTGGCCGGGTTTGCGAATATCGATTCCACCCTTGAAATACGCGCCTTCCTCGATACTTACGCGCTGGGCGATGATATCGCCGGTTAGCGAACCTTCGCTGCGAATATCGAAGCGGTCACTGGCTGCCATGTTGCCGCGCACTTTGCCGAGAATCACGATCTCGCGCGCAGAAATGTTGGCCGATACGACTCCATTGCGTCCAACGGTAACGCGATTGCCCGGGAGGTTGATGGAACCTTCCACGCGTCCGTCGATGTAAAGCGATTCAGAGCCCGTGACTTCACCCTTGATGACAAGGGATTTGCCCAAGGTCGCTTGCTCCTGTGGCGTGGTGACAGAAGTTGAGGCTGGCCGGGTTGCGACGACAGGTTCCGGTGGCGGCTGATAGGTGCGCTGGGGTTCAGGGGTCGGGGCGGCGGGGGCGACGTTCGGCTGGTTGGGTTTCCACATAGTTAAAGATTCCTTCCGGATCCAAAGTGTATCTGGAAGTCGCTGGCTCAAGGCCGAATTACAACATTGAGTCCTTCCGGAGACACTGCTGAATTCGTGCGGCTACCAGGTGCTCAAGCCTGGTGCAGTTCGGGTTGCGAACATGCCGGCTGAGCAATTACTGCTACCATACAGCGAGTTTCGAGCGAAGGCAAAGCACGCCTGTGGATTCTTGTGACCGACTAGTGCACGAGTAGGTTCCGGTGTGTATGCGGGCGTGCTTCGCGCGGACGACGTGTGCGCGACAAATACGAGGAAGAAAGTCAGAGGTTAGGTTAGGAAGGCTGCGGAAACGGTCACGAATGCGGATCCCTCGCGGGCTAAGGCCCCCGGGATGAGAAGATAAGGATCTCGTGGGGCACAGCTAAAACTGTGCTCTTTCAAAACGTAACCCACTGAGAGTTTTTCCGCAACCTGCAAAGCTGTGCTCTTTCAATAGAACACTCACGAATGATCAACGACCAAGCAATTCTCCGCCACATCGAGCGCCAGCCGCATCAGTCTGCCGGATACAAACAACTCGTTCGCGAGATGAGCGTAAGGGGCAACGAGCGACGGCAACTCGCCGAGCGCCTGCAGGCCTTGGTGAAGAGCGGCCGCCTGGTGGAGACTGCGCGCGACCGCTATAGCATGGCGGCTCATGCGACCTCGCATCAAAATCTGATCGCCGGGCGATTGAACATGCATCGCGACGGATATGGGTTCGTAATTCCCAACGCCGGACAGCGAGGGACCATCCATGGCGATATCTACGTTGGCCCGCATGCGATCGGCTCAGCGATGCACGGCGACCAAGTGCTAGTGGAGCTTGGGCGTCGCAAAGAAGATGGCCGGGCGGAAGGGAAGATCCTTCGTGTGCTCACTCGCGCGAACCCCACGGTTGTCGGAACGTTCCATCACGGCTCGCGGCAAAATTATGTAACTCCGATTGACGATAAGGTCACGAAGCAGATCATCATTCCGCGAGGGATGGAGTTTCCACCCACCCTTTCCCAAAAGATGAGAAACGATGGGGCACCCAAAACGACCTCAACGGGGCAGGATCGTGATCGGGTGTACGGTCCGGAGGCCCACCGTCAACAGACGGACGATCTCGAAGGCATGGTGGTGGATGTCGAACTCACCAGTTGGCCCTCTCCGGCGGAAGATCCGAAGGGGCGCGTGATCGAAATACTGGGCTACGAAAATGATTTCGGAGTCGATGTCGAAATTATCATTCGCAAGCACCACCTGTCGCATACGTTTCCCGTCGAGGTGCTGCAGGAAGCAGAGCACTTTCAGCAAACGATTCCTTCGAAGGAGCTTGCTCATCGCCACGACTACCGCTCATTGCCAATCGTGACTATTGATGGCGAGAGCGCACGCGACTTCGATGATGCGGTGACGGTGCGTCGCCTGCCGAGCGGCAATTTTGAGCTGCAGGTCCATATCGCCGATGTGGCGCACTTTGTGGAGGAAAGCTCGGCGATCGATCTTGAAGCACGACTGCGCGGAACATCCGTCTATTTCCCGGATCGCGCTATCCCGATGCTTCCAATGGAACTCTCAACTGACTTGTGCAGTTTGCGACCGCAGGTAGACCGGTTGGTGCTTTCGTGCGTCATGGAAATCGACCATAACGGAGAGATTGCGGGATACACGCTGAACGAGGGCGTGATTCGTTCGGCGGAGCGCATGACCTACACCAACCTCAACTTGGTTCTGGAGGGTGACGAGGGACTGCGGCGGCACTACCAGAAATATGTGGAAGTTTTCGAACTAATGCGTGAGTTGGCGATGGTGCTCAACCGCAAACGTGTGCGACGGGGTTCGATCGACTTCGATCTGCCCGAACCGGTGATTGAGTTCGACGAAATCGGACTGATGAAGGGAGTAACCCGCTCCGAACGGAACATTGCACATCGATTGATCGAAGAGTTCATGCTGGCGGCCAACGAATGCGTTGCCAGCTATCTCGAGAAGAAGCACGTAGGTTCGCTGCATCGAATTCATGAGAAGCCCGATGCCAAGCGGGTTTACGATTTCGAAACAATCGCGGCGACTTTTGGGTATTCGCTAGGTGTAGGGGCATTACCGGTGAAGCGAGTGCAAATGAAAGGTGAGCGAAGTCATCGCCGGTCGTACCCCGCCCTATCGCCAAAATCGGGCGATAGAGCGGGGCACCCGCGTCAAACAAAGACGATTGAGCTACCGGGAGAAGTGCATATCACTCCGCGTATGTATCAGAAGCTGACGCAGAAAATCGCAGGCAAGCCCGAAGAGCGTATCTTGTCGTATCTGATGCTGCGTTCACTGAAGCAGGCGCGCTACTCAGCCAAAAACGAAGGGCACTTTGCGCTTGCGGCACCGGCGTACACGCATTTCACGTCGCCCATTCGGCGTTATCCGGACTTGATCGTGCATCGCATCCTCAAGGACGTTTTGCGAGAATCAGCTGAACGCGAAGAAGGACGGGTCTCGGTCGGTGCTGGAGCTGCAGAACACAGCGAAAGGCCGTCGCCGTGGTCTAAACGGGAGGACGCGTCCCAGGCAAAGACCAGGGCCGCACGACATAACGGCGAGGGTGGATCATCACTGGAAGGGCCTATTCCCCTGGAAGTGCTCCAAGAAATTGCGGACGAATCGTCGCAGTCAGAGCGGCGCGCGGACGAAGCCGAGCGGGAACTGATGGAGTGGAAGAAGTCGAAGTTTATGGAGCAACATATCGGCGATGACTTCCAGGGCCTTATCGTGAGCGTCACCAAGTTTGGGATGTACGTGGAGTTGAACGACCTGTTTATCGAAGGGCTGGTCCCGTTGGCGACCCTGCCCGGCGACCACTACCTGTTTCACGAGAATACGCGGCAGATCATAGGTCAACGCACACGGAAGACCTATTCACTCGGCGACCCGATTCGCGTGTTGGTCGATCGCATCGACGCCATGCAAAGGCGCATCCAGTTTGCAGTGGTCGAAGAAGCGCCCGAGCCGAAAACTCGAAAGAAGAAGTCCAAAACCTAGCGCGCACCTATAGTTTCGCGATCGAATTGGGTCGCGGTGACGCGGCGGTCCACTCTCCTGCGAACGGACAGCGAACCCGCCAGGCATGTAAAATTGCAGTCCTCGCGGAGAACGACATCGTGCGTCATTGGTGGCTGGTTCCGGTTGTATTGATGGCCGTGATATTGCTGGCCTCGGTGCAAACCGCCGAACCTGACGAGTCCACTCAGGCCCTAAAAACCGGCGAGCCGGTGACCAAGGCGCTGGCTACCGTGACCAGCACCGCGATCTCGCCGCTGGTCGGTGTGAGTGTGATGGGCGCGTGGCAGTATTTCCGGATAGCCAAAGAACAGCGGTCGCAACTTCCATTCTTCGACCGCCCATACTTCTGGATCCCGACGATGGTGCTGCTGTTGCTGATCTTCATCAAGGACACCTTCGGCGGCTTTGCTCCGCTAATTAAGAAGCCTCTTGATGCGATTGAAGTGCTGCTGGTCAATCACGCTTCGCTGGTGCTCATCGTTTTGCCGATCGTGATGAATCAAGTCGCGCGCGTCATGGGCTATACGTCGCTCAAGGCGCTGTTCGCCGCGGAGCTCGATGGGCCGGTGATTTACGCGGCAACGATGCAAACGTCAGGCGTTCATCACGCATTCAGCGTGGTGACCGCGGTACTGTATACGGTTGTCGGCCTTGTGATCGCCGGGGTGGTCTGGCTGCTCGGCCATTGCTTCGATGTGCTGGCGCTGCTAAGCCCGTTTCCGTTTGTCGATTTCGTGCTGAAGGCGATTCGCAACGTGATCTTCGCGATCCTGCTGGCCACTTCGATCATCAGTCCGCACCTGGGACTGTTGCTTTCGCTGGCGATCATCATCGTGAGCTTCCTGCTGTTCGGATGGGCGTTGCGCCTGTCATTCTTCGGCGCACTGTTTGCCTGGAGCTTGTTGGAGATGCTGCTGCTGGATATTAAGGAAAAGCCCAGCCGCGAACAAGGAGTCCGCGCCTTCAGTTCGGGGCTAAAGAACGTCAAGCGCCGGACGTATGGCAAACTGTCGCCGCGCGAGGACGGATCGCTGGAATTCCGCTACCGCCGCATGCTGGTGGGGCCGGCGAAAGCGGTGGTAGTTGGCCGGGGTAACAGCTTCTCGGTAGCGCGCGGGGTTTTTCATCCAACTGTGGTCGAGCCGATCGAGTCAGCGAATAAAAATCGTGTGGTGTTTCGACTCTTGCCTACCTATCGCGGCGTAGAAGAAGAAGTGAGAGAGTGTCTGAATTTCGCCACGGTCGAGGACTTGCGATGGAGAAAAGGACTCCGCTCGTTCTGGAAGTTCGTCACAGAGGATGACGCTGAGGCGCCCGAGAAAGCCTGAGCTCCAGAGCTTCAGTCGTGATACCGCTGCTGGCCCGCGGGGATCGCGATGGACAGGCGGTTCTGCGGCGGTGGCAGCGGACAAGTCGCATAGGGCGTGTACGCGCATGGTGGATTCTGAGCGCGGTTGAAGTCGAGCCAAAGCTCACCGGACTGTCCCACCCCGTGATCGGGTAGCGGTGTGTATAGAAAGCGTCCGGCTCCGTAGGTTTCGGTCTTGCTGGTCGCATCGCGAAAAATAAAGAACAGCTCGGTGTCGTCGGGATTCTCGAGAACTGGCTCCAGACGAAGCGTTTGCCCCTCCAGCGTAAATTCGGCCACGCCGGGGACATCCGAGGTCACTTCGGTGCCAAGGATGGTCGGTATCGCGACGTGATGCGGAGGATTGTACGGAGTCCATTTCGCTTGTACGCGATAGGTTTCGTTCGGCGCAAACCAGCGAAGGCCATGAAACTGCGTTCGCGTCAGCGATTTCGAGTCCTTGATGCGAAGTCCATAACGATCACCCCGATGTATCACCGTGATCGTTACGGTGCCGCTGGTGATCTCCGATGGGTGGCCGGAATCGTCGGCGGCCAGTGCTTGTGGATTCGCCGGGGGCTGGCCATTGACCAGCAAGCGCTTCGGATAGCCTCCTGCGGGTGGCAGCAGTTGCAGAGAATCACCATTAAGCTTCAGCACGCCGAGGTACGCGGAAGTAGGGGCCTGCACAACCAGCACATTCCCGTTTGCCGAGCCGAGTGAGTTGTCCCCAGGCTTCAGCCATTCGAGGCCAACGAGGCTGAGCCAACCCTCCGGCGCCTGCAGGTTTTTAGCGAAGTCCGCCCGCCAAGTTAGCAAGTTTGCCTTCCAAGTTGCATCGGCGCCTGTGTCGGCGGCCTTGCCGCAAATGAACAGCGAAAGCGATAAGGCCAGCAAGCCGAATATTCGGCTGGGGGAAGTGTGTGCCATGAATTTGCCACCCTAGGTAAGAGCCTGGAGATACTTGTACCACTCGCGGGCGTAAATCGGAATCCGGCGGCGAGGGTTCCGATATCACATCAATCTGAGACATGCGGCACAGACACCGGCGATCCTTTTGCACCAAACTCAGACACCATGTAACAGAATCACAGAGCGGAGGTATTACCGTGTCAGCAATCCTGCAATGGAGACGGGACTCGACTACACGCCGCTTCGCGATTTGGATGGCTGTCGCGCTGCATTTGTGCTGGGCCTATCAGCGGGAAATTCTCTGGTTGCTCCCATGCCACTTCCTGGTCTGGTTGGTTTGAGATAATGGACCTCTTTCTGCTTACGATCCTGTTCGTCTTCGTGGGTACTCAACGTGACGACTCGCAGCATACGTAGAAGCGGCGCGCCAACCAGCTTTACTTTTCCGGTCTCGACTTAGCGAAAGGCTAAGGGCTGTGGGTGAAGTGTGTTCCCGTGGCTTAGAAGATCGGCTCCCGTCAGGGTGTCGCCCGAAATCATTCTTATTCTGTTCAGAGTTATCCTGCTAGAATCGCGCCGACTTTCATGGAGCGTCCAGCGTGAAACGACCCTCACTGGGATCCATCCTGTCGGGTTGGTCCCCTTCACGGCGATGTGCTTCTCGGTTCCGCTGTGGAACCGCGTGTACCCCCATCGTTCTCGGCTCCCTTTTAACTTCTTCTGGCTGATTCTCTGGCGGCTGCTCACACCCCTTTTATGTGGGGAGCCTACCGCCTGGAACCCGGGGGGGGGCCAGCGTCGAGTGACCACGATGATGAAGGCGGTGCACGCTGAGTCCGAGCGTGGTGGCGCTGGCGCTACTCTCGGGCATTGTGGCGGTCGGCTCACTGGTTGGCTTCCTTGCGCGGTTCCTCACAAGATGAACATCGAAGAGTGGACGGTCGGAGGCAGAGGCTTTTCCTTGATCCTGGCTAGCTAGCCGGGACCCTATCACGGCTGGAACGCCGGCTTCCTGGCGCTCTGTTTGAACTCTGTTGTCACTGGCGTGGTGAGCGCGCTCTCAACCGTGCGTGTCACCGGGCTTGAAGAAGCAGTGCCGGAACTGGGTTGAACCCAACGTCCGGCGGTGAATTTGGATCGGATAGCAGTCAAACGCGTTCGTTCGGGCGGGACTGTGGGCAATTGCGGGCTCCGCGCCGACTACTTGTCCTGACGCCCCCGCAATTGCTGTCCGCTGGCGGACAGCGCATTTGGCACGCGGACAAATCTCGTACTCCAAGCCCGCGGAACCTGCTGAATCTGAAACTCGCGCCATGGCCGGTAGCTTGCGATTCAAACCTTAGTTCCTTGCAGGTATGCGTGTGCAAGGCAGTGAGGAAGTCATGTTGGGAGACCTTCGTTACGGCTTGCGGCAACTGAGAAAGTCGCCAATTTACACGGCGATGGTGGTGCTCACGCTGGCGCTGGGTATAGGAGCGAACACTGCGATCTTCAGCGTGGTGAAGGCGGTGCTGCTGAATCAACTGCCGTACCGCGATCCAGATCGCCTGGTAAAGATCGCGGAGTCCGATCCCGACAATCCGCTGCCGGAGACCATCGATTTCACCACGACGTATGACCTGCGCGCGCGCAGCCATTCGTTCGAGAGCATGTCACTGTTTCGCGACGGCGACGTGGCCATAGTGGAGCAGGGCCAGCCTGAGTTGCTGGAGGGACTGCGTGTCGGCCACGACTACTTCGACACCCTCGGCCTCAAGATGCAGCTTGGCCGACCATTCCTTGCCGATGAGGACCATCCCGAGACGCGTTACGAAGCTATCCTGACGCATGGGCTGTGGCTCCGGCGATTTGGCGGCGACGCGTCTATCATCGGCCGGACCGTGCGGCTGAATGACAAGCCTTACAAGGTTGTCGGCGTGCTGCCGGAATCATTTCGGCCCTTCGGGCGGCTCGACCGCTCCGCGCTTCCGGAAATTTATACACCCCTCGGTTATGACCTCAAACAGCCGTGGTCGTGTCGCGGCTGCCAGCATTTGCAGCTCATCGGACGTTTGAAGCCCGGCGGTTCCGTTGAACAGGCCAAGGCGGAACTCAACACGATCATGCGGGAGATTGTTCGCGAACATCCCAAGGAATACGATCCCAAAACCGTGATTGCCCTGATGCCGCTGCGCGATTATATGGTGGGCAAGGTACGGACGGCGCTGTGGGTACTGCTTGGCGCAGTCGGGATGGTACTGCTCATCGCCTGCACCAATGTCGCGCATCTCGCGCTGGCGCGTGCCAGCGGACGTGCCAAAGAAATGGCAGTGCGATCGGCGTTAGGGGCGGGGCGAGCGCGACTTGCGCGGCAAATGCTTTCCGATAGCGTTCTGCTGGCGATCATCGGCGGGCTTGCAGGAGTTGCGCTGGCGTGGTGGGGCACCTTAGCGCTCGCCGGTCTCAGCCCCAAGGAGTTGCCGCGCGCGCACGAGGTCCGCATCGATACGCCGGTACTGTGGTTCGCGCTCTGCATCAGTGTGTTCGCGGGGTTGTTGTTCGGAATGGTGCCGGCGCTGCGCGCATCGCGTGTCGATCCGAACGAATCGTTGAAAGACATGGGACGCTCTACCGAAAGCCGTTCGCGCTTCGCCTATCGCAACGTGCTCGTTACCGTCGAACTCACCCTGGCCTTCGTGCTGGCGATGGGCGCCGGCTTGCTAGGCAAGAGCCTGATCCGGTTGTTGAATGTTGATCCCGGCTACGATCCCCGCAACGTTCTGACTGCCGGGGTTTACGTTTACGGGGACCGCTATAAGAAGCCGGAAGCCGAACTGGATTACTACGGACAGGCGATGCAGCGGTTGCGCACGACACCTGGTGTCGAGAGCGTGGCCATGGCGAGTAATTTGCCTCTGGTGAGCTTCGACCGTTCCTCGTTTCACATTCAGGACCGTCCACTGGCCAACGACGCGGAGGCTCCTTCAGCGGACAGATATTCAGTCTCGCCCGACTACTTTCAGGTAATGCGCATTTCGTTAAAGCGCGGGCGTCTGTTCACTGACAGCGACCGAAAGGGAGCGCCGCTGGTTGCAATCATCAGCGAGTCGTGCGCGCGAACGATGTTTCCCAACCAGGACCCGATTGGCAAACACATTCAACTGGGCGGGCGCCACGACGATAAAGAGTGGATGACGATCGTCGGGACCGTGGGTGACATCCGGCAATACGGCTTGGACCAGCCGTCGAACATGGAAGCTTACTTTCCGCAGGCCCAGGATTTGAATTTCGGATTCAATCTCGCGGTACGCACCACGGGCGATCCGCGCCGCATGGAGCAGACCGTGCGTCAGGCATTCCTCAGCGCTGATAACACCCAGCCGGTATTCCACGTGCGGCCGCTTGAGGACTACATTGCCGAGTCGTTGGCGGCACGACGCTTTACCCTGACGCTGCTGGGACTCTTCGGCGGGTTGGCATTAGTGCTTGCTGCAGTAGGAATCTACGGCGTTATTTCTTACGCGGTCAGCCTACGCACGCGCGAGCTCGGCATTCGCATGGCCCTGGGCGCGGCGCGCAGGGATGTTCTGCAGATGGTGTTGCGACAGGGACTCAAACTCGCCGCCACGGGCTTGGTGGTTGGACTCGCAGCCTCGGCTGTACTGACACGTTTCCTCACTTCGCTGCTCTTCCAAGTGAGGCCTGCAGACGGCGTGACAATCGTGGCCGTTGCCGTGCTTCTCGCCGCCGTTGCTCTGCTGGCAAACTATCTTCCTGCGCGACGAGCGTCCAGAGTGGACCCGAACGAGGCGCTGCGGTGTGAGTGATGCGGGCACAGAAGCTCGCGCAAGCGGTCGGATTATGAACGTGGCGATACGAATTGCGGTATAGTCCCTCGAAAGCATGGCGCAAAAGTGGCAGAGCGGTCGATTTCTATTGACCAATGTTGCAATCGGCGAATAATTATTTACGTCCCCCTCGGTAGAAGTACCCCCCGGCAGTGCCGTCGCGGATAAGAAGCTGCTGCGCGTTTCCTTTAAGGACGGCGTCCCATTCGAACCAGGTCCCATCGTCGAGTCTCCGTATATGCACTGGTGGTCTTGTTTCTGCTGCCTCCCGGCTTGTTTGCTGAAGGCGCAACCGACACAAACTCACGGCTGGCCATCCCCGACGGAACTCCGGTACACCTCCGACTAACGCAAACCGTTTCTTCCGCCCGCGCTCGTGCGGGCGATCCACTCGACTTCGTGGTGGAAAACGACGTGAGGGTGGACGGCCTCACGGTTATCCGCTCGGGAAGTGTGGCGCGCGGTTCAGTGCTCAGCGTTAGACACCCGCGCCTGCTGGGAATCGGGGGCAACCTTGTGTTCGGACTGAACTCGATTGGACTGGCCAGCGGAGAGATAGTTGGACTGCACGCCCGCAAGATCGTCAAGGGAGGCTCGCACACCTGGAGCATGATTGCCGGTATGGCAGTCACCGCCCTGTTCTATCTGCCGGCCGCGCCACTCCTGCTGCTCACGCGCGGCGGTCCCAGCACGGCGCTAAAAGGTACGGAGATCACGGCTGAGGTCGACTGCAACGCTTTCGTGCAGACAGCTGGCCTACCGCACGCCGCGCAAGATGCCACAGGGCTGGATGAAATGATGAATAATCTCCCGCCCCGCGTGACGAACCGCGAAGGGCGTGAGGGCGATATGGTCAACCTGGTGTTTGTAGCGCAGAAGAGCGAACTTCAGGCCGCCTTCAACCGCGCGGGATGGGTGAAGACCGACGGCTGGAACCCCATGATGGCTTGGCACCTGTTTACCCAACGGACGCATGACGCAAAGCTTCCGATGGCAAGGTTCTATATGTTCGGACGAGTGCAGGATTACTCGTACGCACTGCCTGATCCAAACGCAGTGGTTTCGCGCCGCCATCATATCCGCATCTGGCGGACCCAGTACGTCGTCGAAGGTGATCCCCTCTGGGCGGCGGCTGCCAGCTACGACCAGGCCATCGAGTTTGCCAAAGGCGGCCGCATCATCAATCACACGATCGATCCCCAGGTGGACACGGAGCGCGACTTCGTGGGAACCGAACTGGCGGAAACCAGCGAGGTTCGCAGAGAGTATCTGCAGTCGGAGAGTCCAGTGTTTGAGGCCCAGACGGCCTCGGGCGAGGCCTACCATTCGGACAGCAGAATCTTGCTGGTAGACCTGCGTCAGCCCGGAGTGGTTGCTGTGGCGCTATCGGAGCCTGCCAGCCCCATGGCCGGATCGATACCGACCGCTAGTTTGGGTTCAGCTGCGAGCAAGAAATAGATCTGCCAGCGCGCAAGCGATTGACTGTGAACGGTTTATAAAACCCCAGCTCAGCCGCAAAATCTGCGGTTCTTTGTAATCTCTTGTCGCAGAACGATGCGATCTTTCCCTCAGCTCCCACCGACTATTTGCGTCCGGGTAGCCATTCCGACTGTTCGTTGGCGGACACTGATCGCCAATGGCGAACAGGCGAAATCGCGGAAGCCTGCTGGTGCGAATGGCGCATGCGACTGACAGGCAATGAGATAGCCGGCATGTGATTCTGGCCGGGTGATTGCAGTTTGCGAGTGGATTGGCAAGAGCAGCGCGATTCGAGGGGATCCGATGACGATGGTAAAACCAGACTTGATCCTGCAGGATCTTGAGGGTCGCGTTGAGGTCGCTGTGGCGAACGAAGGGGCTGGCGATCACCGTCATTCTGACGCTGGCGCTGGGTATTGGCGCGAACGCGGCGATCTTCAGCCTGGTGCGCGGCGTGTTGCTGCGGCCGCTGGTCAACCGCGACGAGAACCGGCTGATTTACATCCGGCAGAGCGCGCCGGGGCTGCAACTCGAAAACTCCATGTTCTCCGTGCCGGAAATTCAGGACCTCAAAGGCAGCCTGAAGACGATCAGTGCTCTTCGGAGACTTTTCTCAAATCGGCTTCACCATGGTGGGATTGGGTGAACCGCGCGAAGTGCGCGCGGGGTGGTTGGCGGCTCCTACTTTGAAGTCATGGGGCTGCGTCCGGTGCTTGGACGGCTGCTCGATCAGCACGACGATGGCCCGAACGCCGCCGGTGCTTGCGTGCTGACCTACCGCTTCTGGTCGACGCTCGCTCAAGAGCGATCCGACGGTAATCGGTAAGACCGTTCGCTTGGGGGATCGCAACGCGACGATCGTCGGAGTCCTCGAACCCTCGGTGCCTTATCCGGCGCAAACCGAGATCATCGCCAACGTCGTTACCAGCCCGCATCATCTTTCCGCCACGATGGTTCAGGGACGCGTACATCGCATGACCGAGCTCTTCGGCCGGCTTGCTCCAGGGGCCACGCTCGAGCAGGCGAACGCCGAACTGCAAACGGCTTATGCCGCGATGGTCAAGGCGCATCCCGAAGCGTACTCGCCGGAGGCACAGAGGCCAAATTCACGCCGTGCTGCTTCGCGACCAGATCAGTTCGGGCGCGAAGACGGTCCTGCTGGGTCTTACTCGCCGCGTCGCTGCTGATCTTCATCATCGCGTGCTCGAACGTCGCCAATCTTATTCTCTCGCGCTCGGTGCGACGCGAAGGTGAGCTGGCCATTCGCGCCGCCCTCGGTGCAAGTCACGGCGCATTGCGCCGCACCCTGCTGGCCGAGAGCTTGCTCTTGTGCGGAGCAGGCGCGGTGCTGGGCGTGCTGAGCGCGGGCCCGATGGTGGCGATTCTCTCCGGCTATGCCTCGCGTTTCTCGGTTCGTGCTCTCGATCTGAAAGCTCGACTCGAGCATTCTGTGGGTCGGAGCCGGGTTGGCGATGGTCGCTGCCATACTTCTGGCGTATGTTCCGCGTCTTCCCTCGGCCGAATCGTCGAGCGGAATGACGCTCTCCAGCAGCAGCGTCCGGATTACCGGCAACACCAGCCGCCGCTTGCGCATGTTTGCCGTAACCCAGATTGCCGCTTCGTTCATTCTGCTGGCCGGCTCCAGCATCCTCATCAAGACCCTGCTCACGCTTCAGAACCAGCAGACCGGTTTCGACATGCGTCGCGTACTCGTGCTGAATGTGCCGGTGGTGTCGTACGGAAGAACTCCGGACGACATCATCAACTTCTATCGCGAGGCGATCCGGCGCATCAACCAACTGCCCGGCGTCGATCGCGTAGCGCTGGGCACGCAGGCGCCGTGGCGTGATGCCAACTCCCTTGGTCCGGGCTTTCAGGTCGCGGCAGAAGGCCACATCAAGAGTGCGCGCGAGGAAGATCCTCGCATTGGTTTCGCGTGATTTCTCCGGGCTTCTTTGCAGCACTGGGCGTTCCGCTCATCGCCGGCCGCGACTTCAACGATGAAGACAAGCGGGGCGGAGAGCCGGTCGTGATCATCAGCCAGAGCGCCGCGCAGCGTCTTGTTTCCCGGGCAGGACCCGATCAACCGGCACATCATGTGGACCGACCCGATCATGAAGTTCATTTACATCGGCACCGGACCTCGCCGCATAGTGGGTGTCGTGGCCGATATGGACGATGATCACCTCGTGCCCGAAGCCGAGCAGACGATCTATCATCCGTTCGGACAGATACCAGACGTCTCTGCCGACAAGGACGTGTCATTGTTCGGCGGCCGCTTGTTCGTGCATACGCGCATGGACCCGCACGGTCTGATCACTCCCATCACGCAGATCATTCGCAAGATGGCTGTTGACCAGCCCGTGGAACGCGCCGCCACGCTGGAAGAAATTCGCGCCGAGGTGCTGACGCCAGACCGGCTGAATACGTTGGTATTTGGCGGGATGGCCGCCGTCGCGCTGGCGATCGCGGTGGTAGGTGTTGCCGGCGTACTGGCATTTCTCGGTCAGCGGGCGTACGCGCGAGTTCGGCATTCGCCTGGCGGTCGGAGCGCAACCTCGGCATCTGCTGCTGGGTGTGATCGCTGAGGGCGTCGTGATGGCAGTGATGGGCGTGTTTTGCGGGTGCCGTGATCGGATACGGACTGACGACGCCTGGCTACCCGCTATCTTTCCAGTCGCTGGAGATGCCGAGCGCGCTGCCGATTGCGGTGTCGGTCCTGGTGCTGATGGCTGCAACCATTGTCGGCGCGATGTTCCCGGCGGAGCGCGCGCGCAAGGGTCGACGTGAACGAGGCGTTGCGATCAGAGTAGCGAAGACCTGCGCTCAACCCGCTTCGCTCACTGTCGAGCGGGTACCCGAATCGTTGTGTTAGGAAACGGCGGAACATATGGAAACAATGTGGCAGGACATCCGCTACGCGGTACGGATGCTGATCAAGAATCCCGGGTTCAGCGCGATCGCGATTCTGTCGCTGGCGCTGGGAATTGGCGCCAATACGACGATCTTCACGGTCGTGAACGCCATTCTGCTTCATCCTTTGCCGGTCAAAGACATTTCCCGCCTGGTTGAAGTGGATACGGTTGACACCAAGACCCTGGTCACCGCCGCCAATGCGACGAAGCTCGGCATGTCGTATCCGAATTGCCAGGACTATGCGCAGAGCAGAACCAGGTGTTCTCCGGACTCAGCTGTATCGTTGGCCCGCTCCCGTTGACGTGGAGCGGTGAGCGCGGAGCCGAAGCAAGTCCTCGGGCAAATGGTCACCGCAAACTACTTTGAGGTGCTCGGACTGACTCCTGTCCAGGGACGTTTCTTCTTGCCGGACGAAGACACCAAGCCGGGCGGCAACAATGTCGCGGTCCTGAGCTACAGCCTGTGGGTCAATAAGTTCGGGTCGGATCCCAACATCGTTGGGAAGGTCTTGACGCTCAACGCGACACCTTACACCGTGATCGGTGTGGGGCCACGCGGCTTCAAAGGCACGTTCATTTTTGGCAACGCGGAGGAAGTCTGGATTCCGGTCAGCATGTATCACCCAGGTGCTCGCGGGCTTCTTCAAAGACAACTTTAACGACCGCAGGTTCCTGGCGACCGGCGTGATCGGCCGACTCAAAGACGGCGTGAGCATGAGCGCGGCGGAAGCTTCGCTGAAGACCATCGCCTCGCAATTGGAAAAGGCATTTCCGAAAGACAATGCCAGCCGCAGCGTAGCGCTGACGCCTCTCGCCGATGCGGCGGTGGGAGTCAACAATCGCGGCCAAATCGTGCTGGCCGGCGGATTGATGATGGGGATCGTGGGCCTGGTCCTGCTGATTGCCTGCGTGAACGTGGCGAACCTGCTGCTGGCGCAGGCGGCGCGCCGCGAGAAGGAAATGAGCCTGCGGGCCGCGCTGGGAGCCAGCCGACGCCGGGTGATACGGCAGTTGCTGACGGAGAGCCTGGTGCTGGCGATTCTCGCGGGAATCGCGGGCATGGCGATCGCCTATGGTGGCCGCGCGGTGCTGTGGTCGTTCCGTCCGCCGTTCATCCTGGATGGCGACCTGGACATCGGCTTCGATTCGCATGTGCTCTTCTTCACCTTGGGCGTGTCGCTGCTGACGGCAGTACTGATCGGGCTGGCTCCGGCGATCAAGGTGGCGCGGCCGAACCTGATCGAGGTGCTGAAAGTCGGTGGACGCGGCGGCAGCGTGAGCTGGGCGCGCAACCGTTTCCGCAGTCTCCTGGTGGTGACCGAAATCGCGCTGGCGCTGGTCGCGCTGGTGGGCGCCGGACTGTTCGTGCGCAGCATGCAGAACGCACAACGCGTGGATCCGGGGTTCGAGTCGAAGAAACCTGTTTGTGTTCGCATTCGACCTGGGAGCCTTGCACTACGACGAAGATCGCGGCCAGCAGTATTTCCGCACCGCCATCGAACGAGCTGAGGCGTCGCCTGGGGTTGCGTCGGCAACGATCGCGTCCAATTTCCCGCTTGGTGGAGGATTCGCGCGGACCGTGTTTCCCGAGGGACAAGATGAAGCATCGGGTTATCGCGGGACTCTGACGCAGCTGAACGACATCGCGCCGAATTTCTTTAAGACCCTGCGCATTCCGCTGGTCAGTGGCCGTGAATTTACCGACTCCGACCGCAAGGATACGGCCAAGGTCGCTATCGTGAGCGAAGCCATGGCCAAACAATTCTGGCCGAACCAGGACGCCGTCGGAAAGCGTTTCCACTTCTTTGGAGAGACCCAGCTGCGCGAAGTCGTTGGTGTCGTGCGCGATACGGTGGTGAATGCGATTGGGGAAGAACCTCAGCCGCTGGCCTATTTGCCGCTGACGCAGGACTTCTCTCCGGCGGTCACGATGCAAGTGCGGACGAATGGCAAGCCGGAACCGGTCATTGCCACGGTACGAGGGCACGTTCAATCGCTCGACACCAACCTGGCGCTCACGAACTGGAACACGATCGGAGAACTACTCGACCAGGGACTGTGGGCGCCACGCATGGGCGCCGCACTGCTGGCGGTCTTCGGCGGAGTCGCGCTGATCCTGGCGGTCGTCGGTGTCTATGGCGTGCTGTCGTATTCGGTCAATCAGCAAACGCGCGAGATCGGCATCCGCATGGCCATGGGCGCGCAGACCGGAAGCGTGTTGAAGCTCGTGGTGAAACAGGGAATGCGGCTCGCGATTATCGGCCTGGTATTGGGCCTGGTAGTTGCTTTCGTCGCTATGCGCCTGCTTTCCAGCCTGCTGTTTGGAGTCAGCGCGCACGATCCGCTCATCTTCGGCGGCGTCACGCTGGTTTTGGCGACCGCAGCGGTTTTGGCTTGCTACATCCCGGCACGCAGGGCGGCACACGTCGATCCGTTGGTGGCGTTGCGGTACGAGTGATGGAGGGGTGTGCGAATTAAGATACGAAACCCCCGCTCAACCCTTCGACTTCGCTCAGGCTTGAACGGGGCCCCCCACTAAAGATTTCCGGTCAAGGAGGCACGTTGACCGGGGCGCTGCGCCAAGGCTGGTTTTAAGAATTGCTGGACACCAACTTGTTCGAGGCGCCCAGGGGCGCGATCTTCTCTCTCTTATCCGTGCTTTGCCACGGTCCTCACTCGTAGCGCAGTGCGACCACCGGACTGAGTGACATCGCCGCGCGCGCGGGGATGTAGCACGCGAGAAGAGCGATGCCGCTGAGTAGCACGGCCACTCCTGCGAAGACATACGGGTCGGTAACGCTTACACCGAACAATATCGATCGGAGCAGGTGCGACAGGGCGAGTGAGGCGACGAGACCCGCAGCTACGCCCGCTAAGGCGATGCGCGCACCCTGTCCCATCAGCAGACGGTTTACATCCTGTGGTTGGGCGCCCAGGGCCATTCGCAGCCCAATCTCGTGGGTTCGTCCGGCAACGACGTAGGCCATGACGCCGTATATGCCGAGCCCACCCAGCACCAGTGCGATTGCGGAAAACAAGCTCAGCAAGAGTACCGACAGCCTGCGGGGAGCGACCGTCTCCTCGCTCACGGCGCGGAGCGTGCGCACATCGTACAGCGGCAAGTTGGGATCGAGGCTTTGCATCACCTGCCGCACGGCCGGCACCAGGCGTGCAGGATCCTGTCCTGAGCACAGCACCAAGTTGCCGCCCATTCCGGGAAACTGTGCGTTCGGAACGAAGGCTTCAAAGCGGCTCGGTTGATCGACGCCGTAATTCTTAACTTGCCGAACCACACCGACCACTGTCATCCAGGGCATCGCACCACCGTGAGGCTCCGGTCCCAGCATCAGCACCATATGTTTGCCGAGCGGGTCTTGCCCGGGCCAGATTTGTTGCGCCAAGGTCTCATCGATGATGACGACCCTGGTGGAATTCTGGTTATCGCTCGCGTCGAACAGACGCCCTTGAAGTAGCCGGATGCCCAGCGCCTCCATTGCGCCGGGCGTAACTCGCGCGAAGTCGACCGACGGCGCTCTTCCGGGCTCAGGCTTTGGCCGCCCCTCAACCAGAAATCCGGTTTGCGCGCCACCCAGCAGCGGGTTCTTGAAGCCGGCCGCCGTGACCCCGGGGAGTGCCGAGACTTTCTCAACCAGCTGCTGAACGAACTGGCGCTTCTGATCATCGTTGGTGTACGTATTATCAGGCAGGCTGAATGATGCGGCGAAAACGTTGTCGATCTCGAAGCCGGGATCAGCCTGGACGACCCGAAGCAGGCTCTTCGCCGTCAATCCCGCACCTACCAGTAGCAGCAGCGAGATCGCGAGTTCCGCTGCGGCCAGCAGATTGCGGAACTTCATGTGGACCAGTCCTCTGCCGGTCGCAGCCGTTCCGGTCTTCAACACCTCGTTGGGATCGCTGCGGTACGCGGTGAGCGCAGGAAACACTCCGAAGACGACACCTGTGATTACAGAAACGATAAAGGTGAAGGCCAACACCCTGCGATCAATAGAGACCTCTTCCATACGTGGGACGGCTGATGCAGCCAAATGTGCCAGCGCCGACGTTGCGAAGTAAGCGACCAGGAGTCCCAGCGCTCCGCCGAGTAGCGCCAGCAAGACGCTTTCGCAAAGGAATTGCCGCGCCAGGCGTGGTCCACTGGCGCCCAGCGCGCTACGCAGCGCGACTTCGCGCTGGCGTTCGGTCGCGCGCGCCGTGAGCAAGTTGGCGACGTTGGCACATGCAATCAGCAGAACGAAGCCAGCCGCGGCCATCAGCATCAGTAGGGATGGCCTGGAGTCTTCCACCACAGCGTCGAGCAGGGATTTCACCGTGATGCTGTTTCCGGCATTCGTCTTGGGATATTGCTTCCCAAGCTGCGCAGCCACCTCGATCATGTTCGCTTGCGCCTGCCCAATACTTACCTCCGGCTTCATCCGCGCATACGCGTAAATGCCAGGATGCTCGTCGCGATGGGTGGGTCCGCCAAGCGAGTCTTCGAGCCGGCCGAGCGAAGTGAAGGCATCGAATCCGCGCCAACTGGGATGGAAATGGCTGCTGGGCAGCACGCCGATCACTGTATAGGACTGGCCATCGAGCGTCAGTCGCCGTCCGAGAACCGATGGATCACTGCCAAAGGCGCGCGCCCACAGTGAATCGCTCAGCAGAACCACCGGCTCGGCACCGGGCTTGTCGTCGTTCGGAGTCAGCTCGCGTCCCAGAATTGGTTCGACGCCGAGGGTGGGGAACAATCCTGCCGTGACCTGGCGTACTGCCAGGCGCTGCGGTTCACCGTGCCCGGTCAGGTTGAGGCTATCGGCGCGATACGCCACCATGCTGTCAAACACGGTGCTCATCTTCTCCCAATCCCGGAAATTCGCCAGGGCGATACTGAGATCCGGTACGTCGCGCGACCACTCCGAGAGATAGACAATGCGGCCCGCCTCAGGATAAGGCAAGGGACGCAGCAACACCGTGTTCACGACGGAGAAGATCGCAGTGTTGGCGCCGATACCGAGCGCCAAGGTGATGACGGCAGCCAGAGTGAATCCGGGATACTTTCGCATCATGCGCAGGCCGTAGCGGCAATCGGCCAGAACACTCTCGAGCGTGGGCCATCGCCAGGTCTCGCGACCCTGCTCTACGATTTGCGTGACACTTCCGAACTCGCGGCGCGCGGCAAATTGAGCCTCTTCTCGCGGCATCCCGCCTTCGACCAGATCTTCCACTCGCTCTTCCAGGTGCTGGCGAATCTCGTCGGAGAGGTCCTGCTCCAGGCGGCGACGCTGAAACAGTTGCGTAATGAAATTCATGGTCTCACCGGTGCGAGAACGCGCGTGATGCCCTCAAGCATGCGCTCGAAGCTGGAGACTTGCTCCTCCAGATGTTTGGTGCCTGCGGGCGTGACTTTGTAGATCCGGACGCGGCGGTTGGTAGCGGAAACGCCCCACTCCGCCTTGACCCATCCCTGCTTCAACATGCGCTGCAGCGCGGGATAGAGCGAGCCCTCTTCGATCTGCAGCAGGTCGTCGGAAGTTCGCTTGATGTGTTGCGCCAGTGCATAGCCGTGCAGCGGCTGACGCTTAAGGGTGCGCAGGATCATCATCTCCAGCGCACCAGGGAAGAGGTCTCGTGGCTGTTCCGGGCTCATGATTTTGGTCAGGTCACATACCCCTGTTTGCGAAGGGTATTTAGGGCAATGCCTAGAGCAAAATAGTATAGGAAGAAGGAATTGTCAACTACGGTCAAAAGAGTACGGTCAAAGAGTGCTGGCGGCTGTAACGGAGGCGAAGAAGCGTTAGCCGGGCCGCGCGCCGCAGCCTGGTCTAGAACGCCTTCGAGCGAAATCCCCACTCGAGTTTTGGCTTGAGTGGGGATTCTTACGACGGGCTATGGCCGGCTCTTAGTGTCGCCGACCTTCCTGCTGTCCTCTCGACGGAGCTGACCGATATGCAGCGGCCTGATGCTGGCTGGGCGGCCGCGAGGCAGCGTGGTACGCGGGCGCAGACGGGCGAGACCCGTTGTTTACATGCCGCGCCAGCTGCTGCTCGGCCGGGCGCTGCACGGCAGCAGGGCGCGGAACGTTCCGGGCCTGCGGAGCCTGTTCGCGTGCGTAGTTGCTGGGTCGTGGAGCGTTTGCAGAACCTCGTGCCTGCTGATTGTTGTTGGTTGGCCGAGGAACGTTCCCTGACGCCCGCTGCTGCGAGTAGCGATTTTGCGGAGGCCGCGGGACGTTCGTCGCTGTACGCGCTGCCAGGTTATTCTGCGCGGGGTGTGGAACCTCACGGGCATTGTTGGGTGCACTCGCGTGGTTCGTGGGGCGGTTCATCGCCGGCTGGCTTGCGCGTGCTGTCTCCCGAGCGTTGAAGTCACCGGGCCGCGAGGTCGCACCCACCGCTGGTTGGCCGTGATTGACTGACGCAAATTGCGTGCGGTCATTGCGAGCTACCTGCTCGTTCCGCACCTGCGCCGAAGTTGCTTCAACATGACGTCCCCGCTCGGCGTTCAACTGCTCTGAGGTAGGACGGGCCTGGATTCCGTGTGGGCCTCCGTTGTAGCCGACACGGTTCACGTTCACATTGTTGATGACGGTCCGGTTGTAGACATTGTGAACGTTGACGACGTTCACATTGTTGACCGCGCGGTTGTAGTAGAAATCGCGGCCGTGCCAGTATCCGCCCCAATAGCCGATACCGGTGTAGCCAAAGCCATAGTTAATGCCACCGTAGAAGCCGACAGTCGGCCCCCAGTAACCCGGGTGCCAGTTATAGAATCCGGCGGAGAAAGCCCAATAGCCGGGCGTCCACAGGAATCCCATCTGAGGCGGCAACACCCATGTTCCGGGCACCCAGTAGTAGCCCGCCGGGCCCCATGCCCAGTATCCCGGGGTCCAAATGTATCCTGGTCCCGGGCACAACGGTTGCGAGTATACGGGAAGCGCGGGCGGCCCGATCGCTACGGAAACGAACGCTCCGGCCCAAGAACTCAGGGCGGTCACCAGGACCACAACGCTCAACAGCAACACACCACGTAGTCGAGTCATATTGCTCCTCTCGGTTTCATCCGATACGGATCGCCTGAAATCTGGCACCGTCCAGATGATGAAACCATTCGGAAACAGCGCAATCACTATCTATAAACACCATCTCGGTACGTACGCTTCGCTCACAAGCTGTCAAGAATTGTGAAGGGGACCCTACGCCCCGGGTCGTTCCATAAAACGACTCAAGCGAACTTCAATCTTTTGGCTCATAGGTTCGGCGGAATCGCGGCGCTCCCCTACTTAAGGGGCATATTCAATGTCCGATAATGCGCAAATTTTGCGAAAACAAAATTCACGATTGTGGCTGACATGGATAAAGCTATAACCAGCTTAATTGTCAACTACATGCGAACAATTCCTGCCGAAACCATTAAGATTGCCCATAAACTCAAGCCCTGGAGCTGGCCGCCCGCGTGCTGCGCTCGGGTTAGGAAAACCCCGCACAACCCTTCGACTTCGCTCAGGTTGAACGGGGCACCCGACTGAAGTTTCCGGCCAGGGATGAGCGTTGACCGGGCCACCCACCGTGTGTGCTTCACTGGGACAACCACCAATCAAGAATTGCGCTCAAGTGCAGCGTCGGCCCGACGTCGGATGAGAAGCAGCGTCTGATCGTCAACCTGTTTGCCAAAGCGTTCCGCCTGCTCGTATAGACTTTTCGCTATCTCGTGGAGCGGCCGATCGGCTTGCTCAATGATGAGTGATTCGACAGAACTGAAACCAAGCTCCTGACCGGAACGGTTCGGCAGTTCTGTGAACCCATCTGTTAACAAAACAAAGACGTCTCCTGGTTCGGATTCGACAGGTGCCGTCTCGAACTCGAGAGGCCCGTTGAACAAGGCAATCGGGAAGTTAACCGCCGAACACCGCTGAACGATCCGTAGCTGGGATCGGTAGTGCAAAGCGGGCAGATGTCCTGCCGTAGCAAGCTCCAGCTGCCCATCTGAATCGGGCCATACGCACCCCAAGGTGGCATACATCGCCGGGTCGCTGAGCGGCGCAAGAACGTCATTCATCTTCTCCAGAAAACCCTGCGCGCCGGCGGAGGCAAGGCGCATCCGAGCTGCGCTCTTTACCATCGACATCAAGACCCCGGCGGCAACTCCGTGCCCCGAAACGTCCGCGACATAAGCGAACCACTCGCCCTTCGACTCGATTACATCCAGAACATCCCCGCCAACTTCTCCGCTAGGCCGGGAGCAGCCATAAAACTCAAAGTCTCCAATGGTCAGAGAAACTTCCGGCACCAGACTGCGGTGGATTTCGGTGGCCAGCCGCATCTCCGTGTGTGTGGCGTGATAGCGAATGCCCTCGCGACGCTGAAACTCCGACATGAGCAGAAAGCTGCCAAAGAGGAGCACCGAGGCAATGCCGACATCGGTCAACACAGTTCGCTTCAACAGCGCCGGATCGGAACCCGGATCGAAGGTGGTCGAAATACGATTGATAAAGGCGCCAGCCTTAATCGTCACCACAAACTGCACCACTCCGAGAACGGCCATTTGGGGTATGAGGCGCCGTGTTGCCAGCAGGGCCCAGCCGACCGCGAACCCCCCCGACAATCCAATCCACACCAGCTTGGCAAGCGCGCCCTGTCGCTCATACTGAACAAGACTCTGCAGAATGCCGAAGCAGCCGAACAGGCAGAAAATGGAAGCAAGAAAGATCGCCGTCGAAAACGGAGGAATGCTCTTCCAATACTCAGCGCTACGCGCCCAATCCAATATGTTGTCTCGTGGCATTTGGACTGCACTCCTAGCCGAACGTCTCCTACGTCCCGATGTCGCCCAACCCCTACTCGTCGCTGACGCGATGTCTCCCCAACCGAGCTTGCTTGTTCACAATATAGGTGCGAGCCTACCTAACCTATCTAATTCATCCGAACTCTTCAACGTCGCGCGGACTTTACAGAAGTCGAGACTGGAAACTCGAAACTCATGATGCGGGGTAGAATGTTGGGTCGCACGGGAGTGATTCATGGCCACCACCGTTAGCCGTACCAACCCGCTTTCTTATCTCACCGACCAACTCAACGACCTGAAGCAGCGCGGCACCTACTTCAAGCTGCGCGTGCTCGAAGACGAGCAGGCGCCGGTGTGCACCTTCGACGGCAAGAGAGGTCATCAACCTGGCGTCGAACAATTACCTCGGGCTGACGACGCATCCCAAGCTGCGCGAGGCGGCGCTGGAAGCGACGAAGAAGTTCGGCGTGGGGTCGGGCGCGGTGCGCACCATTGCCGGCACGATGTCGCTGCACATGGAGCTGGAAGAGAAGATCGCGCGCTTCAAGAACGTCGAGGCGTGCGTGGTATTTCAGTCGGGCTTCACGGCGAACGCGGGTACGGTGTCGGCGCTGCTGGGCAAGGAAGACTTTATCGTCTCCGACGAGCTGAACCACGCCAGCATCATCGACGGAGCGCGGCTGTCGCGCGCCAAGATCAAGGTCTTCCGCCACAAGGACGCGGCGCACGCCGAAGAGCAGCTGAACGAAATCAAGAACGAACCGGGCAAGAAGCTGCTGATCACCGACGGCGTGTTCTCGATGGACGGCGACATTGGGCCGCTGCCCGCGCTGTGCGAGCTGGCCGAGAAGTACGGCGCCATCATGATGGTGGACGATGCGCACTCGTCGGGCGTGCTGGGGCGCAACGGGCGCGGCACCATCGACCACTTCGGCGTGCACGGGCGCGTGGATGTGCAGGTGGGCACGCTGTCGAAGGCCATCGGCGCGCTGGGCGGATACGTGTGCGGCACGCGCGATCTGATCGAGTTCCTCTATCATCGCGGGCGGCCGTTTCTGTTCTCGACGTCGCATCCGCCGTCGGTGGCGGCAACGTGCATCGCGGCGTTCGACGTGCTCGAGCAGGAGCCAGAGCGCATCGACAAGCTGTGGGAGAACACGCGCTACTGGAAGAAAGAACTGGGCGGGCTGGGCTTCAACATCGGCGGAGTGAACACTCCGGCGAGCGAGACGCCGATTACGCCCATCATCATCGGCGACGGCAAGCTCACCATGGACTTCTCGCGCGCGCTGTTCGACGAAGGCGTGCTGGGAACGGGCATCGCGTTTCCGACCGTGCCGGAAGGCAAGGCGCGCATTCGGACGATCATGACGGCGACCCACACGCGCGAAGAGCTCGACCAGGCGCTGGAGACGCTGAAGCGCGTGGGGAAGCGGATGGGGATATTGTAGCTGAGCAGGGAGCTCAATTGATGGGTCGGACGGCTGGCACGTTTCAAGCTCCGCTCATCGGGTACGCGCTTATCGCGATCATTTTGATGGTGCCGCTGACGCGCGGGACTGGGCCTCGATCCTGGGACGGCATCGAGAGGCTATATCGTTGCTGGTCTGAGATTCAGAAGAACTATCCAGGGCCGTGGAGGTCGGAACCTATAGTCATCCCACCGCCTCTCCTAAGCGATGACGTCTCATTCTCTCTGCACGAGAAGGAGACAGGAAGAGAATGGGATGCACAGTGCACCTTCGATCAATGGGACAACGTGACTTCGGCCGCATTTCCGAACAAACCATGAGCTCTGCGAGCTTCGTAAGTTGTAGGCTGAAACGGTATGCGATGGTGCCCGCGATATTCGCTGCCGTCGCTATCGCGGTTCCGTTCTTGCTTCATTCGATTCCAATATTAGGTTTCGCCTTGCAACGCGGCTTCGCGCTGATTTGTCATCAGCAAGCAGAGCGGTCATTCCTGTTGTTCAGCGGGAGTGTCGCTGTGTGCGCGCGGTGTTTAGGGATTTATCTCGGCGTGACGGCGGGATTGCTGGTGCGATTGCCGCGTGCGATTGCCGTGCGATGGTTGACGGCTGCAGTTGTGCTCAATCTTCGTCGATTGGTCCGCCGAGATCGCCGGACTGCACGGCAATTGGATGCTTGCGCGGCTTGCGTTAGGGATTGCGCTGGGGCTGACGGCAGCGATGCTGGTGGCGAGTTCTGGGGAGATTCAAATCGTCGCTCAAGCAAAAGCGGCTTGAATGGGGCACCCGGCACCGCTCATTGTCGAATTACTTCGTACTCGAGCGACGGAAAGTCAATCATCATGGTTCGGCACTGCGCCGCAGCTGCTACGTTGAAGTGATTGCCGTCGCCCCCAAATCGATAGTGGATATGCCCGTGGATGTGGGCCAACGGCTGCTTTCGCTCTAGAAGAGCCGCCACCGCACCACTGCCTACGTTACCCGAATCGCAGAGGTCGAGAGTGCCATATGCTGGCGTGTGGGTCACGAGTACCGTTCGTTGGTCCCCCAGAGGTTCGAATGAAACGAGATCGGCCGCAATTTCATCGTCCTGCTTAACGAACCTCTCCCCTGCGAACGGTGGAGTGTATTGATAGCCGACGAAGTTGAAGCCTGCGACCTTTATGCGGCGCCCGTGCAGAGGATGGATCAACTCGTCCTCGTAGTCGAGAGGTACATTGTCGTCATTGTCCATGGTATACAAGACGGGCACCTTTGCTTCGCGCAGGATCGCAACAATGAATTGGGCTCGCTGCCGCTGGTGATCCTCAAAATCCGCACCAAACAAATCCCCCGCAAGAATCAGCCCATCGGGGCGGATTTGGATTGCTCGACGAGCCACTGATAAACCCGCAAGACCCCGTGAATGTCAGCAGAAGCCAAGATACGCATACTGTTTTGACCCGGTGCGCGCGGCGCTACAGTATCACACGGTCGTCGCCCACTCTTCGTGTTACACGCTCGCGATCGAGATACTCCAGCAGAGGAATCGCGTATTTGCGGGTGACGCCAATCAGGTCTTTGAACGTCACCACGTTCATCTTGGGAGTTTTGCTCTTCTGCGCAATCACCAATTTTCTCAGCTGTTCGAGCGAGTCGCGATGAAAGACCAGATCGTCGCCCGCTTTCACCAAGACCCGATCGCGCAACAATAGCGTGACAATTTTCTGCGCGCGCACCTTGTCGATCGGCAATGACGCGAGAACGTCTTTCAGCAGCGGAACCTTCAGGCCTGCAGTCGCAAATGCCGTCTCAATAAGTTTTTTCGACTCCGCTTCGTCGTCACGCAGCACGACTCCGCGTCCGACTGCGTGAATGAGCTCGCCGGCACTCTCGAGCTGGTTATCGCGCCCCAGCAGTTCTTCGAGGCCGTGAAAAACTCCGGGACCCAGACCGAGCTTCTCCCGCAATTCTTCCTTGCTGATCCCTGCCACCAACGGATTCGCCTTATGGAAGGCATCTACAGCGGCCTTCATGTCTGTGCGCAGCTTTGTCACCGCGCCGGCGGAAATAAGCACGTCGCCGAACCGCAGCAGTTTCTGCTGTTTCACTAAGTCGGCCGCAATTGAGTCGATTCGGGTCCAGGGTAGTCCCATCTCCCCCGCTGCCTCGCCGGTCGAAAGCCCGGTTGAGCCGTGCCGTCTTACGCGCGCGACCAGCGTTTCGGGTTCGGTCGAAGCCTCCAGCGCTTGCAGGAACGCAAGCCGCTCTTCGGCCTTCGTCCGTCGAGCGGGTTCTGATGCATCCAGCACGAGGCCGCCGCCGATGGTGATAACCGGAGAAAACTGCCGCACGATGAACCGATCTCCGGGGAGCAACATGACTGGGTCGTCGAGTTTCAGCCGCGCCAGTATCGACTGCCCGGGGTTCAACTTCTTCGCACCCAGCAGACCAACCTCGGCGATCGTTTCCGCGGTGTACACGTGCAGATGGACGCGCGCTCCGTCGCGCACCGCCTTGGCGGAAGGGAGCAAGTTCAGCTTCACGTTGACGCGTGTGGCCGGGCGAAACATTCCAGGAAGAGTCAGTACCATTCCGCGTGCCAGCTCCGTGGTTTCTGCCCCGACGAGGTTCAGCGCAGTGCGCTGTCCTGCGATGGCCTTCTCCGCTGAGGTGCCGTGGACCTGGACTCCGCGCACGCGCAGCTGTTTTCCGGTGGGGTGCACCTCCAACTCTTCGTCCTTGCGCACGCTGCCGGATATAAGCGTCCCGGTCACCACCGTGCCGAAGCCCTTCATGGAGAACACGCGGTCGATGGGCAGGCGGAATGTGGCATTGGCATCCTTTGTCGGAACTTCGGCCGCCAGCCGCGCCAGTTCAAGCTTGAGGTGGTCCAGTCCATGGCCGGTTTTAGAACTTACGGCGACAATCGGTGAGTTGGCGGGATCAAGAAATGATCCCCGCAGGTACTCTCCGACTTCCATGCGGACGACTTCGAGGGTTTCGGCATCGACGAGGTCGCTTTTGGTCAACACGGTGATGCCGCGCCGCACCGACAGCAATCGGCAGATGTCGAAGTGCTCGCGGGTTTGTGGCTTCAGCGACTCGTCGGCAGCGACCACTAGCAGCACCAGGTCAATGCCGCCGATTCCGGCCAACATGTTGCGGACAAAGCGCTCGTGCCCGGGAACGTCGACGAACCCCAGCCGCAGCTTTTCGCCCGACGGGGCGGTCAAATCCAGGTTCGCGAACCCGATATCGATGGTGATGCCACGCCGTTTTTCTTCCTCCAGGCGATCGGGATCGGTGCCCGTCAGCGCCCGTACCAGCGCGCTCTTCCCGTGATCAATGTGCCCGGCGGTGCCGACGATTACGGCCTTCATGCAACCAGTGTAACCAAGCATCAATGGAACTTCGGGCGTCTCCAGGGTGAATGACGGGATAGCCCCGGATTATGCGAAAATAGAAGCAGGAGACTTGCTGTAACCTGCCGGGTTTACTAATGGTTGCGCCGTCGAGGGGAAGTTCTGTTTTTCCCGCGGCTCGAGGGGCGCCAAGGTTGTTGAGCTCGAGCTTGCTAGAACCGTACGGATGTCATCCATCATCAGTCCGCCTCAAAAATCAACCGGCCTGTCGCCTCGGGACCCTCGTTCGCCTGATGGCAGCGAGACGCTGGGAAGCGGCAACGACATCCTTGTCCCGCACATCCTGATTCAACTCGAGGACGATTTAGAGCGCGCCCACAGGCGCGAGGCAGCATGGATTTCCGTTGGAGTGCACCTGTTTGCCGTTATCTTTCTGCTGCTTTCGCCAAAGTTGTTTCCTGGTCTTCGGGGAGTGATTATTGCCAACCCTGCCGACCTGATGCGCGACAAACAGCTGACGTATATCGACATGCCTCCGGACGAACAAACACCGCCGAAGCAGGCGCGTCCTGACGCGAAGCTGTCGGACAAGAACCGCATCGCGGAAAGCCGGCATCCGTCGGTCGATCAGAAGACGCTGGAAGAACTCCGCAAGGCCGGTCCACCCAAGGCTCCGGGTCAGATGGCTCAGCCCTCCGAGGCTGCACCGCCTTCGCCGCAAGGCATACAGGCTCCGCCTCAACCGACGCAGCAGGCACAAAGCATGCCTCCGGTGCAGGATCCCAAGCTCGCTTTGCCGCAACAGCAACAAGCACAGGGAACCGTGCCGGATTTCCGTGCGCTTAGCCAGACGGCCGGACAGCAGATCGCCCAGGCTGCGCGTGCCACCGGCCCAAGTCGTTCGGCGGGATCGTTCGGCGGCGGGGGCTCCGGCGGAGATTACGGATCAGGACGTGGAGGCAGCGCGCGAACCGCGGGCAACCTCGAGGTGCTCAGCGACACCCAGGGCGTGGACTTCGGCCCTTACCTCTCGCGTGTCCTGCAAGCCGTGCGAATGAACTGGTACAACCTCATTCCGGAGGCCGCTCGTCCGCCCCTGCTCGAACGCGGCAAGGTATCGATCGAATTTGCCATCTTGCCCGATGGCAAAGTGGCTGGCATGAAGATCACCTCGCCTTCGGGTGACGTCTCGCTCGATCGCGCCGCGTGGGGAGGCATTACGGCCTCGAATCCGTTTGCTCCGCTGCCCAGCGAATTTCACGGGCCGTATCTGGCTTTGCGCTTCCACTTCTATTACAACCCTGCCAAGGGCGATATACAGTAAGGCGGCGCGTACAATGGCGCTGAAAGCGGAGCCATCTTCTGCGCGCGTGCACCAGCCCGTCGCCGTTGATTTTGCTGATCGCATTCATCCGCTTCGGTAGACGATTCCGTGGGGCCGCGGTAAATGCGGCCCTATCAGGATGCTGGTTAGGAGTCGGAAGTGAACTGTGTCCGTAGCCTCGAATGCCTGCCAGCTTGAACACTCCGCGTGATCCGCTGTTGGTTGTCATTCTGGGTCCGACTGCGTCCGGCAAATCAGCACTTGCGATGGAAGTTGCCGAACAGTTCTCGGGCGAGATCGTAAGCTGCGATTCAGTTGCTGTCTATCGCAACTGTGAAATCGGAACCGCGAAGCCTTCGCGTGAAGACCGGGCCCGTATCCCACACCATCTGATTGATATTGCTGATCCCGGTGAGGCCTTTACGGCCGGTGAATATGCCCGTCGGGCGCGTGCCGCGCTTAGCGACATCTCGCGACGAGGGCGGCTTCCGATCGTGGTCGGGGGCACAGGCCTTTATCTTCGCGTCTTGATGGAAGGGCTTTTTCCCGGCCCGCAGCGTTCCGAGGAGTTACGGGAACGACTTCGCGCGCGTGCCGCTGAACGTGGTTCCGTCTATCTCCATCGCCTGCTGCAGCGTCTTGACACCGTTTCCGCGGCGAAGATTCACCCGAACGACGAGCCCAAAGTCATCCGCGCCATCGAAGTCTGTCTTACGGCGCGAGGCCGCATGAGCGAACTGTTGCGGGAGAGGGGCCGCGACGCGCTGGAAGGGTTCCGCATTCTTCGCGTCGGACTGGATCCTTCGCGCGACTTGCTGTATGACCGCATCAACCGTCGCGCTGTTCAAATGTTCGACGATGGCCTGGTCGGCGAAACGCAATCGCTGCTGCAACGTTTCGGTGAGGCCCGTGAAGTCACTCCGATGCATTCCCTGGGCTACCGGCAAGCCCTCCAGCAGATTCGCGGTGAACTGACGCGCGATGAGGCCATCGCCGCCGCCCAGCAGGGACACCGCAACTACGCAAAACGCCAGTTGACGTGGTTCCGCCGCGAACCCGACGTGACCTGGCTTTCCGGCTTCGGCGATGATCCCGCCATTCGTCAACAGGCGAGCGCATTGATTGAGCGCTCGTTCTGAGCGAAGTGCTGCGATTCATCAACATAGTTCGTGCTATCGTCTCTCCGTGATGTTTGGCCGCGCCCTTTTACTGGTGGCAATCTGCTGTATCACTGTGCCCTCCTTTTCCGCCGACAAGGCAGCGCTGCAGCCGTCCGGTCCGGTTCACCTGGACAAGGCGGGTGAAAAGTGGGCGCAGCGGTCCCTCAAGAAGATGTCGCTTGAGCAAAAGGTCGGCCAGATGTTCATGATCTGGTCGTATGCCCGGTTCCTCAATGTCAACAGTCCCCAGTACATCGGCCTTCGCGACACCATGCGCAAGTACCATCTCGGCGGGTTTGGCCTTACCGTCGAATACGAAGATGGCTTCCTCCACAAAAGCGAGCCACTCGAAGCCGCCATGCTCACGAATCAGCTTCAGAAGGATTCCGAGTTTCCCCTCTTGTTTGCTGCCGACTTTGAGCGCGGTCTCGGTACGCGGCTCAACGAAGTTACGGGATTCCCTCACGCCATGGCGTTTGGCGCTGCTGGTAACGTCGATTTCGCTCGAGAGTCCGGACGTATCACGGCCATGGAAGCCCGCGCCATCGGTGTGCAATGGAATTGGTTCCCTGATGTGGACGTGAACTCGAACCCCGACAATCCTGTTATCAACACGCGTTCGTTCGGGGAAGATCCGGCCGTCGTCGGCCAGATGGCCGCCGCCTACATCCAGGGCGCACATGAGTACGGGATGATGACCACCGCCAAGCATTTCCCCGGACACGGCGACACGGACGTCGACTCGCACCTGTCGGTGCCGGTAGTTACTGTGGATCGCGCGCGCTTGGATGCCGTCGAACTTCCGCCGTTCAAAGCTGCCATTAAGGCGGGAGTCGATGCGGTTCTCGTAGCACACGTTTCTGTGCCGGCGCTCGACACCGATCCCAAGCGGGTTGCCTCGATCTCTCCGCCGGTTGTTACCGGCTTGTTGCGAAAGCAGATGAACTTCAATGGTCTCGTTGTCACCGATGCTCTGGTGATGGATGGCCTGATGAAGATGTTTCCGGAGGGTGGCCGCACTGCGGCGGCGAGTGCCGCGGTGGAAGCCTTGCAAGCAGGCAATGATGTTCTGCTTCTTCCTTCCGATCTCGATGCCGCCTACAACGGGGTTCTGGATGCCGTGCGCAGCGGCTTCATACCTGAAGCACGCATCGACCAGTCTGTGCTGAAGATCCTTCGCGCGAAGGCCTCGGTCGGACTCCACAGAGGAAGGATCGTCGATATTTATTCTGTCGGAAAGATTGTTGCGCGTCCCGACAACTTGCTTACTGCGCAAGAAATTGCTGATAGTGCTGTTACTGTGGTGCGCGACAATCAGCAAGTGCTTCCCCTGAAGGCTTCGCATCGCGGAACCATACCGCCGTCCGCTTCGTACCAAGTTGCAGAGGGTAGCGGCGGTCATGTGCTGCTGTTGATCTTCAGTGACGATAGCCGGTCCGATTCGGGCAGGGTGCTGGAGGAGCAACTGCGGCGGCGCATTCCAAGCGCGAGGGTGATGTATATCGATGTCCGCACAGCTTTGGATATTGGGCCCGCTGTGATGAATGCCGTGGGCAAGGCAGATAAAATCATCGTCGCGATTTACGAGGTGCCGGTCGTGGGCAAAATCGTTCGGGCCGCCGCCGATGGCAACGGTGTTGCGCTGCAAAGCTCGTCGGCCGCACTGCTGGAACAGGTCTTGCATGGCGCGGCCGCAAGAACTGCGGTAGTTGCCATGGGCAGTCCTTATGTAGCTTCGCATTTCTCCGAGATCCAGACGTACGTATGTACCTTCTCGAACATGAAAGTCTCCGAAATCAGCGCAGTCAAGGCAATGTTCGGCGAGATTGGCATGCCTGGTCACATGCCGGTCACGATTCCCAATATCGCTCAACGCGGTGCAGGACTGAACACTCCTGCTCAGCGATCAAATGGAGGATCGGAATGAAGCTCCTGAAAACATCTATCGGAATGCTTGCGGCGTCGGCTGCCGTGACATTGCTGCTTACCGGATGCTCGGTCCACGTCGATGACAAGAACCAGGACGCAAAGAAAGTGGACATCCAGACGCCGATGGCGAACCTGAAAGTTGACACCAGCGCCACCTCGACCGATAACGGAATCCCCATTTACCCTGGTGCGACGCTTCGGCCCGAAGAGAACGGCGATAAGCACCGCGCTAACGTCAACATCGGCGCGATGGGCTTCGGTATCAAGGTCATCGCCGCCGAATACGTTACGCCCGACTCTCCCGAAAAAGTCAAAGTGTATTACCTCGACAAGCTGAAGAAGTTTGGCAATGTGCTGGAATGTCGCGGCACCGGGGAAGACCACGATGGCGACAGCCACTGGAACGGGGATGACGCCGACAAGCCGGTGTCTTGCGGCGATGCCAGGGGTGATGGCTGGGAACTGAAAACCGGCACCAATCACAACCAGCACCTGGTTGCTATCAAGCCCGACGGCTCCGGCACCCGCTTCGGCACGGTGCTCATTCAGATCCACGGCAAGGAAGGCACGTTGTAAGCAGAGTTCAACCTGGAAACGGAGGCCGCTATGTTTGGTTCGATTTCCGAATTTGCGCAACGACACCGGCTGGGGTGATGCTGGCCATCCCGATAGCCTTTTATGCAGCATGGGTCGCCTCGCTGGTCGTCCCAGAGATCGTAAGAACTGTTGTGCCAAGTGTCGTGCGCGCGGTTATGGGCAGCTAGCTCGAGCGACTTGCATCGCCACTCGGGTGACTCGAGTTGAGCGCAACGACCTCCGGTGCCAACGCAGAGACTCTTATTTAGCCCTAACCTTCTTCGGTTGCACCCAATCCGCGACTCCTGTAACGTCGAATTTCGTGGAACATCCCTGCTACAAGTGCCAGGCTTTGATCGACGAGAGCCTTCCGTTCTGTCCTCATTGCGGCGCTCCTCAGATCCGCGTCGCGACTTCGAACGAAGATGCTTCGCATCTTGAGCCATTGGCCGCGACGGACTCTCAAGTCGCTTCAGCGTCATGGGGCCCGGGTCTGCCGGCAACGCATCCACTTGCTATTCAGTGGGACGCGGCTTGGAAAGGCTCTTTTCTCTCGGGACTGATAGCGGCCGCACTCAGCGCCGCGCCTTTCTTGTCGCTTGGCTGTTGCCTATGGATGTTGGGCTGCGGAGCGCTCTCAGTTTTCCTGTATCAACGCCGCGTCCCGGGAACATTCATAACCTCCGGCATGGGATTGCGTATCGGCGCCGTCGCGGGTGTTGTCGGCTTCGTGGCTTCTACTCTTTGGAGCGTATTTCGCTTCGCGGCCAACAGTGGAGAGTTTCGCTCGACGCTGCAGGAACAGATGGACAAGTCCATCGCCTCGAATCCTGACCCGCGTGCCCAGGAAATCATGCGTCAGCTGATGAGCAACCTGAACAGCCCCGAAGGGTTGGCGACGTTCTTCGTCTTGCTGCTTGTGATCATGGCCGTTGTCTTCGTCGTCTTCAGCGCCGCGGGAGGCGCACTGGGCGCATCGATGTTTGCCCGCCGCCGGGATCTCCGTTAGAAGGGACTCAAACCAAGGGGGTCACGCGAGACTTTCGAAGTCAATCTGAAATCTTTCGGTCGATACTTTGTCGCCGCGCGCTGCGACGGTCTCGCGTACCGCCTTTTTCACCCGCTCATTGACGCTGTAAATCGAAAGTGCGTGGATGGCTGCGGCAGCCACTTGTGAGCTTTCGTTTTCGACCAGCGAAATAAGAAATGCGATTGCCGCCTCCAGTTTTGTTGCTGCAATCGATATCAGCAGAATCTTCTTGCGGGGCATCCCGACGGTCCTGTCCCATTTTTCTCGCAGCACCTCGTAGGCCGCCGGCAGACGCGACTCACCGAGCGCGAGCACAGCCGCTTCCGCGGTGGCATCGTCCTCCGAATCAACATAGCCGGCCACGAAAGGAACCGCGGTCCCGGGTGAGGCGGAGAGCAGTCCCGCAAAGCACTCTGTTACTACACCAGTCTCGGCGTCGCCCGTCAGCACCTTAAGCCTGAGCAGAAGGACACCGCTCTCGCCGCCGTTCATGGCTAACGCCCGCACAGCGCCGATCCGCGCGGCAGGCTCGCGATCTACCAGCAACTGTACGACCTCGGAAAGCGCATCCGGATGGTGTGTTCGAAGCAGGCCCTGGGCGCTCCCGGCCCGCAACTTGGCCGCCTCATCGACCGGCGGCCCGTACGACGCCTCAAGCTGTACGTGTTTGATTCCGAGCAGGTAAGGCGCGGGCTCTGCATAGTCGAGTTCGTAGAGTGCGCTCATGATCTCGGTGATAGCAGCGCAGCGCTTGTCCAGTCGCGGCGCGTTCGTCATGAGCCTGTTGAATGCGGCTACTAGGTCTGGGACCAGCACCGCAATTCTCAATTCGCCAGCGAGCTTAGCGGCCTTGGCGACGACGAGGTTCGTTCGGTTTGCCAAGAACCTGCGTATTTCGTTGGTAACCTCACTCGATGGGATGCCATGACGCAACTCCCCCAACCTGTCCAGCGCAAGTTCAATCGGATCGGGCTTTGTCATTTCAGCGTTCCGGGTTCCTTTAACTGGTTTCCCTCCTTCGGAATACACTACACTCGAAAACTATGTCCATCGTCACTCGGCGCAACTTCCTTGCCACCTCCGCGCGGACCGCGGCTGCGCTCACCGCGGGATCCTTCATTGTGGTCGAAGCCGCGCAGTCGCAAGCAACCGACGCAGCGAGTTCTTCGGCCGACCAGGCACTCGATCAATTTATCGAATCCTACATGAAGGCCATGAACTCGCCGGGACTGACGTTGGGCACTGCCAATCGCGCGGGCACGGTACGAGTGGCAAGCTACGGTTTCAGCAATCCGGGCCTGAAGCAGCCTGTAGAGCCAACCCAGCTATTTCACATCGGCTCCATCACCAAGTCATTTGTTGCGTTGGTGCTTCTGCAATTGCGCGAGGAAGGCAAGCTTGACCTCCATAAGCCGGTGCTCGACCATCTTCCCTGGTTGCCGATCGTCACCAGCTATGGCCCGGTGTCGGCCCACGATTTATTGACGCACACTTCCGGTTTGCCTGACGCGCTTGCCCTTATTCCTTCGGACCCCGCTACCCGCTATCATCAGGCTTGGAAGCCTGGCGAGCGCTTCTATTACTGCAATCTCGGCTTCGACATTCTGGGAAATCTAGTCGAACTGCTCGATGGGCGGACCTGGGCAGCGTCCGTCAGAGCTCGCGTGCTAGATCGCGTGGGAATGCACGCAACCGCCCCCGTGATCACCAACGCCATTCGGCCCCGCACTGTTGAGAGCTGGGTACCGTACTTCGAAGATCGTCCTTATCCGCGCTACGGCCGCCTGGCGCCGGCAGCGAATCTTCAGTTTGACGATGCCGCAGGTTCGATAGCGTCCACTCCGGGCGATATGGCGCTCTACATCCAGATGTTGCTGAACCGCGGACAGGCACCTCACGCCCGGATCATCTCGCCGGAGAGTTTCGCGCTCATGAGCAAACCGTGGATCAAGGCCCGGGATTTCGGACCTGACGCGAGCTACGGATACGGAATCGCCGTCGAGACACTCGACGGTCACACTGTCCTTCGCCATACCGGAGGCATGGCGTCGTTTATGTCCGCGGTTAGTATCGACCTGGATGCCGGAGTAGGAGCCTTTGCGTCAGTCAATGCTCAACAGGGATACCGGCCCACCCCGGTAGTCAAGTACGCCGTACAGTTAATGCAGGCGGGCGCCGGAAAGACCTTATCCACCCCTCCGGTGATCGATGATCCGAAGGTCGTCAGGAATTCGGCTGACTATATCGGTGTTTACACCTCAACCGAGGGAAAGACCATAGAAGTAAGCGGCGGCACTTCTCTTTTTGCCCTCGTGAATGGACAGCGGATTCAGCTGCAGCGCAGCGCTGGCGATTCCTTCATTTCGATGGACCCGCTGCTTTCCCGCTTTTCCTTTGTGTTCGGCCGGGCCAAGAATGAGACGGAAAAGGACAAACCGGGCCCTGTGGTCGAACTGATGCATGGCAAAGGCTGGTTTGCCAATTCCAGGTACACAGGGCCGCGGACGTTCAACTCTTCGCCGGAATACGCCGCGCTTGTGGGGACATATTTAGGTGTCGGGACGTTTGAGGGCGCAATCGCCGACATCGTCGGCTTGAAGGGCGAACTCTGGGTGGAAGGCCAGTTCTCACTGGAGCGGATCGGCGACTATGAGTTTCGTCCGACGGAAGGTGCACCCAGTCCCGAACGTCTGGAGTTTCTTTTCATCGCCAACGGCAAGGCCCGCCTGCTGAAATTCTCGGGCGCCGACTTCTTCCGCTTTGAAAACGACTGATTTGTCCCATCGCCTTCGTCGTGAACATTCTCCTCTTGCGAGACAATCACACCATCTCAGGCATACTAGTGGCTGGCTGATTCGTTCGGCCTAAGCTCCGTGCGCCATGCATGCTCCCATCCTCACCTTGCTAAGCCTTCAGCTTGATTCTTGCGCTTCGACACCCATCGGTACGAGCTGAACCTGTTGTGTCGAAAGATTCACGCCGGCTTGACGTGAAGATGACCACAATCCAAGAGCGAACACATAGCCTGAGGATTACCGCGCTACTCCGTGATTTTTTCCGATAGGACAAATAATCGAAGGGTCCTTTGATAATTAGCAAATACGAGAGGACCCTATCCGCTTAAGGTACCCCGTATCCATCCTGCGAAAGCGATACTTGCTCTAGGAGCACTTTCCCCGTTCGCCGCATGGTGGTGACCTGCTTTTCCGACACGATGCAGACGGTACTCGAGCGTTCGACGCTACTCGTCTGCCTGCGAGGACTACGGGGATGCTAAGACATTGTTGCTCCTTTGTATTCACGGCGTTACTGGTCTCCTGCGGCTTACTGGCGCAGCCCGCGAGAGCCCAATTCTCCTCCCTGCATAGTGATTCGCGCGTAACGCCCGTCTCAGGCCAGAGTTGGCTGATTCATCTGAACCGCTCGTTCAATGACACCAGCATGGGAAAGACCGGACGACTGGGACCTGGTCCGGACGAAGTAGCAGCCTTCCATCCTCCTTCTCGCGTTCCAGTTTTCAGTTCTAAGGACGGGATGGTGCTTCACGGCTCCGATCTGTACCGGCTGAATTGCCAGGGATGCCACGGGGAACAAGGCCTGGGCGCGCCGCCGGAGATCAATTCGCTGATTGGTCCCGTGCGCGCGACTTCACCCCGTCTTGTTGTGGAGCGACTGAAGAAGGCCGGCGTTGATATGAGCTACTCCGAAGCCTCGAAGCTGGCGCAACAGTCGAAGGTGACGCTGCTGGAAAGGCTGCACAAGGGCGGCGAGAACATGCCGGCATTCCCACAGTTGAATGAGGCCGAGATCCGTGCGCTGCTCTCCTACGTCGAACACCTTGCCGAGATACCGGGCGCGGGCAGCGACCAGGCGATCGTTAGGGAGTCGAGCGAACGTGTGGGTGAGCTCATCGTCAAGTCCACATGCCACACGTGCCACAGCGCGGCGGGTGCCGACCCGGGACATGTGGCAATGCTGGACGGCGCCATTCCGCCGCTTAGCACGCTTACCCAACGTAAGAGCGAGCCTGAATTCATTCGCAAGGTGACGAAGGGTGCGCCGGTAGAGATGGGCTTGCCTCCCATGCTTTTCCGGGGGAGGATGCCAGTTTTCTTCTACCTGAGCGAGGAGGAAGCCGCCGATGTGTACCTGTACCTGACGCTCGATCCACCGGATGCGGGCCCAACCGACGACCGGATCGTCGGGGCGGTACAGCATGGGCAGTCAGGGTCCTCTGCCGGGCCGGGTTTGAGTGCTCCAACGCTCATCGCAAGCACCCTTCCGTTGAAGGCTGATTCAGAAGCAGCTGGAACCAGTCCGATCCAGTCTGTGGCGTTGCCGGTCTTGATGGCGCTGATGACATTGGTGTTGGCCGGCGGATTGTCCTTTACGTTCCGCGAGTTCCATAGGCTGGCCAGCCACAGTGCCAGCTCCGGCGCTGTAGTTGGAGATTTGCCTGCGGGGCCGAACGAGTCCGATACCGCGCTCGTTGTTAGTTCGGAAGCTCGATCACTGCTGTTTGCCCAAAACACCACAGACCCTCAGCACGACGGAGGTGAGAGAGAGATATGATGAAACGAATCTTGCGAGCCTCGTCTGTCAGCAACCATACCTTAGCAGTGCGGCTCTTCGCGTTGCTGCTCCCACTTCTGTTGCCTACGTCTGGCCATGCAATACCGGCATTCGCCAGGATGTATGGCACCAGCTGCAGTACCTGCCACATCGACTTTCCCAAGCTGAACGATTTTGGAAAGGCTTTCAAGGACGCAGGCTTTAAGTTCCCCAAGGACGACGAGCAGATGCTCAAGATCCCGCCCGTCATGCTGGGCGCTCCCGCCAATAAGGAGGCCTGGCCGAAGGCGATCTGGCCAGGTACGATTCCCGGACAACCGCCCATCGGTCTGCGCTACAACAACTATCTTCAGTTCACCAACAATCGCAACAAGTTCAATTCACTAACTCCTCCGGGGACCATTGCACCGTTCGTTCCGACAGCCGACTTCGAAACCGGACTATTCAGCCTGTTCACCGCCGGCAACTTCGGCAGTGATATCGCCTTCTGGGTCGATAACGACATCAGTGTGAGCGGGGCGGACGCTAACGCCGGCCTGGGCGAGGCTTACCTGAAGTTCGTCAACATCAGCCGTTTCATGAAGCTGCCCGATAATTCCCTGAACCTGCGGGTTGGCCAAATCGAGTTGGAGATTCCCTTCACGGCATCGAAGTCGGTCTGGGTCAGCCCTTATGACATCTACACTCAGGCCAACCTCGGCGTACTTAACCCGGCTTTTCAATCAGCAATTCGTAAATAACGCAGTTACTTTGGATCTATCCGGACAGGGTATCGAGTTTAGCGGCGGCTTGCACACGGGAGGCTATAACTACTCGATTGCTTTCATTAACCAGAACACCAGCGGCGTCGGACAGGACTCGAACCCGGGCAGTCCGTACATACCGCAAGCCACCGGCAGCAACAATGGTGGACTTGGCATAGCTTCCGATGCTAACTTCAAGGACATTTACGCCAGCTTCAACTACCGATTTAATCTGGAGAAGGACAAGGACAGCCGTAATTCCATCCAGGCCGCTGGACCAAGTGGTCCGCGCGATCACACCTATCTGAATTTCGGCACCTTCTGGTTTTATGGCCGCGCGGTTCAGCGCCTGACGGGAACAGCGTTGGATGGGTCTCCTGTCACATTGACTGCTCGTGAACCTTTCTATCGAGTAGGTGGGAACTTCACTTACAACTATCGCTGCTGCCTGCAATTCAACGCTCTTTACATGTATGGGCATGACTACAACCTGCTGCCCGTCGACTCTACCGGCGCATTGATCCCGTTGCCTGTGAGCGATGCTACGCCCGTTGGATTCGTGCACGGTTCACCTGCAACGTTCAGCGGTGGCTTCGCCGATGTGGAGTGGCTGGCCTACCCCTGGATGTACGTCATGTTTCGGTACGACGCGGTTAACTCCAACTCGGATTACCACAACGCCTTGGTGCCGGGGGGATTTGTCGACTCGCCCTTCAACGGTGCGTCCAGCGTGACCCGCAACCGATTTACGCCCGGGGTACAGTTCTTGATCCACCCCAACATCAAGGCGGTTGTGGAATACCAGTTCAGGCCATCGCAATCGGTTGATTTCAGAGCAAACCCGATCACCGGTTTACCGGTCGCAGTCAATTCCTTTCATACCAACACCCTGGTTCTGGGAATTGATTTCGCTTACTAACCAACCTCGAGGGGACGAGGTTAAGGGAGAGAAACCCATGAGAGTGCTGTCTACACTATTGATGATCTTGTTTCTAGCCTGCGCAGGTGACGCTTTTGCGGGCACTATCGAGGGCAAACTTAGCCCTGACTCCGTTGTCTATGTCGATACCATCGCGGGCAGGACCTTCCCGGCTCCTGCTCAAAAACCATTGATCGACCAGAAGGGCCTGAGGTTCAATCCAGGTATCCTGGTTGTGCAAGTGGGGACGACAGTGGACTTCCAGAACGACGACTCGGTGCAACATAACGTATTCTGGCCTTCGGTGGGTGGCAACAAGAAAGAAGCTCACAACCTGGGAACGTGGCCCAGGGGCGAGAAACGTTCTTACAAGTTTGACCAGCCAGGCGTGGTTCCGCTTCTTTGCAATGTCCATCCTGAAATGTCGGGCTACATCGTCGTCAGCCCGACCCCATACTTTGCCCAGACCGACGCCAGCGGGAACTTCAAGATCGACAATGTCCCCGATGGTAAATATAGCCTGGTCATCTGGCATGAAGGCGTAAAGGCGCAAACCAAGCCGGTTACGGTCGCTGGTACTGTCGCGGCCAATGTGACCTCTACCAAGTGAGTGCCGCGGGGTGCAAGCGCAGGAAGGTCGTGCCGTTGGTAGCGGCATTCGCAGCGGTCCTTTCCCTGCCACCGCTGCATGCGCAAGTCATTACTCCGGTGGAGTTGTCCGACATTCGAGCGCAGCGCCTGCAGGCGCGCCATATGAAGACGCTGATCGCGATAGGGAACGAAATTCTAGCCCACAAGTTTCCTTATCCCTTCTACTTCACCCGCTCACTCGACCTGGACATGTCGAAGATGGCGGGAGCCGACCAGCGTTCGATCCGCTTTGACATCTACAAGCATCAAACAGTGCTGGAGGTCACAGGGAACTACTATGCCTCCTATTCTGCCGACACCATGGGCCCTTATGCGCGGCTAAAGGAAACCTTTGAAAGGGTGGTCATGCCATTGTTGCAGGTAGAAACGCCGCACTTTCCGGATGACTCCGAGTTCTCTGCTTTCGCCATCGAGGTATCGCACCACGTGCGGACTAAGTACATGGGCTTGACTTCGGAACATCCCGAAAATGTCACCGTGGTCATTCCTGTTGCTGTGGCGCAGAAGTTGGTGGACGGAAAAACCGAAGACCAGAAGCAGCAGGCAATTCTTGAGGCCGAACTCTTCTTGAATGGCGAGCCATATTCGCTGTGGCTGCATGAGGGACAACCTTCGGAGGAGTGGAAAGAACGGTACTCACCCAGAGCCTCGACAGAATTGCAGCGCACCGCCTCGACCGCCGGGTCGCCGGGTAGCTCGAATTCAGAAGGTCCCCAGGTATCGCCGGCATTGTTGAAGCCGGCGCCGACGTCTGCACGCCTGCTTACACCCGAAGCCCTGGCGGTGTTGCAGAAGCACAACCAGGACGCGATTGACCGCATCGCCAAGTCACTCGATAGTCAGGCACATTTTGTTCCCTATGTTCCACCCGCTTTTATTGGCTTTCGGCAAGGCGCCTATCTGCAAATATCGCTCAACACCTCGCTCGACGCGGCACCTTCTACCTCGCGATACAAATTGGCGGCACTCGCCTTTGACGAACATGTCTCTCACCTCATACGGCCGCTGCTGGAATTTTTTCCTGGAGAGGTGGATTTCGACGGGATTGACTTCAGCAGTATCATCCGTCTCTCCGATGGATCAAAAACAGAAGCAGTCGAGTTCTTCTTCCCCGTTCGGGTTATGCGTTGTTTTGCCGGCTATGACTGCACCGGTCAGCAACTGCTCGACTCGGGAACGGTAGTGATGAACGGCGAACGCGCCAAGCTGGACCTGGAGATCGCTGAAGGCAAGAACTGAACTCCGGGGCCCCCGATCACGCCTGCCGTGTGGTTCGTCACGCCCACGTATGCCCAGTTGCTCCTGCCCAGACTCATTTCGTATCATCCGTTAGGAATGCAGAAAACTACACGAGGGCTTAACCATCTGCACGAGAAGGCGCAGATCATGTCCGCCTCCGAAATCGAGCGCACCATCGTTCGTCTTGCCCACGAAATTGTGGAGAAGAACAATGGCGCCGATAATCTCGGGTTGGTCGGAATCATGCGTCGCGGCGTACCGCTGGCCGAGCGCCTGGCCAAGATTCTCGGCCGCATCGAAAAAACCGAAGTTCCGGTCGGGACGCTGGATATTAGCCTTTATCGCGACGATCTCTCCACGGTTGGTCACCGTCCTGAAGTGCGTCCCGGGAAAATGGAGTTCGATATCCAGGACAAGAACATCATCCTGGTGGATGACGTTCTCTACACGGGACGCACCGTGCGCGCCGCGCTCGACGGCCTGTTCGACCACGGACGCCCGCGCCGCATTCAGCTGCTTGTCCTCATCGATCGCGGACATCGCGAGCTGCCTGTCGAGGCCGGGTTCGTCGGTCGCAAAGTGCAAACCACGGCCAACGAAATCGTCGAGGTCAAGCTCAAGGAAACGGACGGCGCCGAGAAAGTGCTGCTGGTCGAGCGCGTTCCCGAGGAGCAATGAAGACGCCCGCGCGTTCTATCCTCGGCACCGATCAACTCACTGTCTCTCAAATCGAAGCCATCCTGAAGCTGGCGCGTCGCATGGATCCGAGGCGCCCACCACAGCTTCTGCGTGGCAAGCGTGTGGTATTGCTCTTTTACGAGCCGTCAACGCGAACGCGCACGTCATTCGAGTTTGCCGCGAAAGCGCTGAGCGCCACCACGACACTGATTACAGCGACTTCGTCGAGCATCGAGAAGGGCGAGTCGCTTATCGATACGGGATGGACGGTCACCTCGCTTGGTGCTGACATCATCGTCATGCGCCATCCCAGCAGCGGCGCGCCGTATTTGCTATCGCGCTTCATTCCGGTGCCCATCGTCAACGCGGGAGATGGCCTGCATCAGCATCCTTCGCAGGCCCTGCTCGACGCCCTCACGATCACGAACCACAAGAGGCGACTCAAGGGGCTGCGAGTCGTCATCGTGGGCGATGTCTTTCACAGCCGGGTAGCGCGTTCCAACGCGCACCTGCTCTCGAAGTTCGGAGCGGAGGTTATCTTCTGCGGCCCAATTGATCTTGTGCCCGATGTTGCGGCGACGCTCGCTCCGGGCGTTGGTGTCTGCCACGATCTCGATGCCGCCTTGCGTGGCGCGGATGTGGTCATGTCGCTGCGCATCCAGAAGGAACGCCTCGCCGGCAAACCCATCAGCCTCGAGGACTACATTGGGCAGTTCCAGGTCACGCCGCAACGTATGAAGCTGGCGAAGCCCGACGCGATCGTGATGCACCCTGGTCCCATCGTGCGCGGTCTCGAGCTCGCTAATGAGGTTGCGGACGGCCCGCAATCCTGCGTGCACGAGCAGGTCGCTAACGGAGTCAAGACCCGCATGGCCATCCTCGCAACCGTGCTGAAGGCGGCTCAATGAAGCGCAAGACGAAGTCCAACGACAGTGCGTTGCTCATAACGGGAGGACGGGTCATCGATCCATCGAGCGGCATCGATCGTGAAATGGACGTGCTATTGCGCGACGGGCGTGTTGCTGAACTGGCAGCGCCCGGGGCGCTGAAGGCTTCCGCGCGCGAAACACTCAACGTGAAGGGCTGCATCGTTGCGCCTGGTTTTGTCGATTTGCACGTGCATCTACGCGAGCCCGGACAGTCGCACAAAGAGACGATAGCGACGGGAACCGCCGCGGCCGCCGCGGGTGGATTCACCGCGGTCTGCGCGATGCCCAACACCAATCCGGTAAATGATTCGGCGGAGATTACGCGCTGGATGCAGGCACCTGACCGCAAAGCAATAGTTCGGTTGTTTTCCATCGCGGCAGCCACCGTAGGCAGCATGGGCGAGAAGCTCACTGACTTCCGGGCGCTGCAGAAAGCCGGAGCCGTCGCCATCAGTGATGATGGCAAGCCCATCCTGGACGATACGCTGATGCGAGACGCACTCAGCTACGGCGCGCGTCTGCGGCTTCCAGTCGTACAGCACGCTGAAGACTCGCGACATACCGCAGGGTGCTCCATGAATCTTGGGCCGACATCGTTCCGCCTTGGGCTGCGAGGGATGCCTGGTTCGGCGGAATCTGACATTGTCAGGCGCGACATCGCGCTCGCACGTGAGACCGGCGCGCACGTTCACGTGGCGCACATTTCCACGGAGGATGCCATGGAAGCCGTGCGGCAGGCGAAGAAGGCGGGGATCCGAGCGACCGCGGAAGTCACGCCGCACCACTTTACCCTGGTCGATGAGAATGTCGGCGAATTCGATACCCACTACAAGATGAATCCGCCGTTGCGTTCAGTGGCAGATCGCGACGCCATGATTGCCGGTATCGTCGACGGTACGATTGACGCCATCGCGACGGATCACGCTCCACACGCCTTCCACGAGAAGCAGGTAGAGTTTGAGCGCGCCGCATTCGGAATAATCGGACTCGAAACGGCACTGCCGATCGCGATTACTGCGCTGCATCATCACTTTCAGCTACCGTTATGGCGCATCGTTGAGCTGCTTTCGTCAAACCCGGCGCGCTTGTTTTCACTCGAGGGACTTGGAACGCTCGCACCCGGCGCTCATGCCGACGTCACCGTCTTCGATCCCAAGAAGAAGTGGATGTATGACGCATCTCAGTCGCGCTCCAAGTCGCGCAATACTCCTTACGATGGATGGAGCTTCACCGGCAAGGTGGTAGCGACGATCGTTGCGGGAAACATCGTTTACGAGGGATAAAGCCCCGCCGGAGTATGCTGAGTCAGCAGAATAGCGAAATCCAAATCTGCCCGGTTGTTGGGCCAATAACTTCGGTTAACCCTTGGGCACGAGGTGAACAGGTGAACCAGCGAGAATTTATTCATTGCGGCAAGACTCTTGAAGAAGGTTGTCAGTGCTGCTTTAAGGCGCCGAAGATGGTGGATATGAAAGTCGAATTTGCCCAACAGGTGCGCGGCACGACTGTCCTGATCTGAAAAACGCGATCTCCAGAGTTCTTTCAAAACGACATGCAACCGTGCACATTTATGGTCGCGGTATATTTGCTTCCGCGCGGTAGTGCCAATTCAATAGGGCAGAACTAACCGCCTTCCGTCGCTCCGGGAGTCGAGAGCAGTTATTAATAGATCCGGTTGTTTGTTTCCGCGATGTGCCCCGGAGACGTCCCCCAGGCCGAAAAAAATCAAATGTCAATGGATCCTCAAGCACAGGCGGCGTACGCCCGACATGCAGTCGCCCCGACTTTTCAGAGAGTGGACGAAAAAGCGGCACGACATGCAAAACCTACTCATAGCGTAAGGCGGTCATGGGGTCGATGCGGCTGGCCCGGTGGGCTGGGATGTAGCTTGCCAGCATGGCGGTCGCGGCGAGCACGAATCCGGTGAGTGCGAATGTCAGAGGGTCGGTAGGCTTGACCTCGAAGAGCAACGCGCTCAGAACCTGCATCGAGACGAACGAGCCCACCAAGCCGACGAATACTCCCGCAACCACCAGCTTTCCGCCTTCACTGACTATCTGCTTGAGGATGTCGGAAGGCTGGGCTCCGAGCGCCATGCGGATTCCGATTTCGCTGGTACGCTGCGTGACCAGGTACGAGAGGACTCCGTAGATGCCGACGATGGCCAACAGCAGCGCGCATCCAGCGAAGAGGAGGAGCAGGGTCATACTGAATTTGCGTTGCGCAACAGATGCGGCCATCACCTCGTTCATGGTGCGGGTCTCGGTAAGAGGAAGCTGGGAATCGAGCGACCAAACTTGCTGACGGACGGCAGGAATCAGCGCAGCGGGATCCTCGCTCTTGCTGCGTACGACGACCACTCCCCAGCGGCGCCACGGCTCCAATTTTTGCGTGAGCGAGGTGTACAGGGACGGGGCGTCGCCGCTATCTAGGGCCGAGTGTTTTGCGTCAGCAGCAATTCCGACGATGGTGTACCAGGTAGCGCTCTCGTCGCGGGCGAAGCGGACGCGCTCCCCGAGCGGTTCGCTTCCTTTGAGATGTTCGCGCACGAAGCTCTCACTGACGATGGCCACGTGCTGGCTGCCTGTCCCGTCGTGAAGATTGAAGTCGCGGCCTCGCAGCAGAGGAATTCCCATAGTCGCGAAATACCCTGGACTGATTTCGTGAGTCAAGACTTCAGGTTCCTTGCCGACAGCGACGGCGGGCTGGCTCTCGAAGATGACATTGTGATCGATGGTACTGCCGCCCAAGGGAAGTTCGGAAATGATGGCTGCCGATTCGACGCCGGGAAGCGACTGGATGCGACGATCGAGTTCGGCAAAGAAGGCCTGCTGCTTAGGAATTTCCCCGTAGCGCGACACCGGCAATTGCAGGCTCAAGGTGGCGAGATGATCGGGCCTGAAGCCGGGGTCGACATTCTGGAGCTTCGAAAAGCTGCGAATGAGGAGACCTGCGCCGGTGAGCAGCACCAATGCGATACCAATCTCAAACACGACAAGAAGGCGGCGCAGAGGAGCGCTGCGGAAGCCCTGATCGGCGGCGCGTCCCATGGCGTGCAATTGGGCGAAAGATGCGGTGCGAGACAACTGGAAGGCGGGCATAAGTCCGAAGAGTAGGCCAGCCACTAACGAGATGCCCAAAGTGAAGACGAGTGCCGTTGAGTTGATGCCGACGTACTCGAGGCGTGGTACCCCGTCGGGCTTCATGCCGAGAAGCAGGCTAAGGCCAAGATAGGCGACGAGGACACCGGCGGTACCACCGGCGAGCGAGAGGAGCAGGCTTTCACTTAATAGCTGGCGAACAACACGTGAGCGGGAGGCGCCAAGAGCCGCGCGGATGGCGATTTCCGGCCGACGCGCCGCAGCTTTCGCCAGTACAAGTCCGGCAAGGTTCGCGCAGGCGATCAGCAAAACACACCCGACGGCGGCCAGCAGGACCAACAAAGGGCGGCGGATTTTTCCCACAACGCGCTCGTGCAGCGGAACGACAAGCCATTTGCGATCGCGCTCTTCCGCCGGGTAACCCTCGCTGATGCGCTTGCCGACTGCGTCGATGTCGGCTTGAACTGCATCGACCCGTGCGCCATCGCGCATCCGTCCGATCGGATACAGCAGGTGAGCGCCACGCGCCGGAACAGCTTCAGCATAGGCGACTGCGAATGGTACCCAGAGCTGGCCGGTGCCGCGCGGCATGACGAAGCCCGGGGGCATCACGCCAACGAGCGTGTAGGGGAGGCCGCTGAGATTGAGCTGAGTCCCCACTGCGTTCGGGTCGCCGTTGAGCACAGACTTCCAGAAACCGTAGCTGGCGACCACAACACGGGCTCCTCCCACACGATCGTCGGAGGCATCCAGTGTGCGACCGAGCATGGGCTTGGTACCCAGGGTTTCGAAGAGGGGCCCAGCGATAAGCGCACCAGGAATGCTGCGGGGCTGGCCCTGTCCGGCCATCTCGAGGGGCCACTCGGCGAATCCTCCTATGCTCGAGAGCGTTCGCGACTGGGCAGCAAAGTCTCCAAGGTTGAGCGCCGAATCTCCACCGCGCAGAGTTACCAGGCGATCGGGATGAACGTAAGGAAGCGGTTGCAAGAGGACCGCATAGACGACGCTGAAAATTGAGGTGTTAGCGCCAATGCCCAACGCCAGAGTCATCAACGCCACAGTGGTCGTACCGGCACTCTTCCGTAATACTCGGATTCCGTATCGCAAGTCTTGCAACAGAGTACGCATAGTGACGACCCCCGGCCGAGATGGACACATCCGAACCCACCTGTGCACGAGAGTCGCCAGCGCCCGAGGTGGCAATTCATTGACAGCACAAGCGCGGAACCACGAAGAGACCGGTGAGGCCGCCCGAATTTGGACTAATTGTCACGAAAGTGAACAGAAAGGAGATTGGTCCACCCTTTCGCAATGGCGGCGGAAGGGTGGGTACTCCTCTTACTTAGGCTGGGGCATCGGGTACCCAGACGTAGAAATAGTCGGCGTCGCTCGAGGTGGAGACTTCGAGGCCGCGCTGTCGGGTAACCCGGTTTAGGGCAGACCGGATGTTTTCCTTCCTGTCGGGCAATTCGGAGAGAGGGATTTTCAGGGCCTTACCCGGTTGCAGCCGGTCGAGGTCCTCGAGCAGTTCCTGGACAATGTTCCTGTGCTTTCCATTCCGGCCCTGGGGAAGATCGGCCTGCGATATCGACTTGAACTTCATCGACGCGGGCTTGATTCTGTCTGAACTCTTCATCAACCACCCCCACTTATTATTCCATTGTTGTCGCTAAACTACCGTAGTCTTAAAGTATCGCAAACCTCTCGCGTTGTCAACAATATTCATGAAGTTTCCCGTCCGTATGTCCTTGCCGGCATCCCGATATTTCGCGGTATTCCTACCTGCCAGCGACGTGTATTACCGGACTAAAGATTTAAGACGTATAGAACGGACGCTGCTAGGCTGCGAAATGGAGGTGGCGCACCGTGCCGCATCAATTCAGATTCGAGGTTGTTCCCTTGGCGGAAGTTCCATTGCCCGTGGGCATTGTCAAAGTCGGTGGGCTCGAGGCAGTGCCACTCGAAACCCCACAAGTCTTCGCTGGATCGGTCGCCACTTTGAACGCTGGAGCCGTGAGTTACGAAGTACGCGGTGTGTCGCCGCGGCATAAGACGTGGATCGTTGAGGAAGCTGGCAAGTGCCAGCTCATGCGCGAGATTCATTGCGATGAATCGGAGTGGTTGGGGGAGTTTCCCAGCATTGATGAAGCGCTGAAATCGCTGGCACGCAAAGCCCGCTGAATGAGGAATCCGCAGCTACGTGCGACCCACTCTATCGACGCTAATACGCAAAGTACGGTCCCGTCCCGCCTGGGGTGTTCGCACTATTAAGCGCCGTAAAAACGTTGCGCCCGTAGAAGAACGGTAATCCAAAAACAAAACCGGATGTCCGATTGCCGCCTGGACCCGCCAAGGTCGAGAGGGCAAAGCTACCCGACGTCAGCAGCGTGTCACCGTTGTCGACAGTGATGGTTACGCTTCCGCTGGTTCCGTTTATCCCGGCGTTCGTTACCGATGCGGTTTGTTGCGAGCCGGGGCAGTAATAGTTGGGTTTGCTGCACAAGGGATATCCGGTGATGCTGGAGCTGAGGAAATAGTTGGCGTCAGCTCCGCTGCTGATGGTTCCGGGATAAGCATTGCTGTTGAAGGTCGAGACGAAAGAACCGGGATTGAGGCCCGAAGCTGTGACGGCGTAGACCGAAGCGCCGTTGAGCCCATTGTTGGCTTGGGTTCCGATACCGAAGATGAGCGAACCCTGTGCCGTGGGCGAGCCTCCGGCCAACGTAGGTGGCAACTGGATCTGGCTGCCATTATTGTCATTTGGGAAGAAAGCAACCGGATTGCTGACCTGCTGGGCGGTGCCGACGAAGATCGGCGTACATCCGGCCAGCGGGCAACTGTAGTACGTGCTTTGCGGTCCTCCGGAAGCGCAGATGCTGCCGCAATCCTGCACCCAGAGCCCGATACCTAGAATTCCTTTGGCTTTCAGAGCGCTCACGGTGTTGAGCGCTGCTCCGGTGGTTTGCGCAGTGCAACTGGGAGGCACAGCGGAAAAGTTGGAGGGCGCGATTACCTCGACGGGTATCGAGGTGTCGATTTCACCGGCGACCTGCACCTGCGCAAGAGCGACGGATCCCCAAGCGTAGCCTGTAGGAGCAATGTAGCACTCGGCCAGTGGATTGCCATCGGAGGCGTTCTGATTGGGGAGTGCAACGCTGCCTATCGCCGACGACAGGACGCGGAAGCCGACAGAACCGGTATCGACGAGAACGTGATCCACCGTCTGGCAGGTGGTGGTGTTGGGCACGCAGACAGTAACCGTCGTGTATGCGCCATTCGGGTAGCCGACCGAGGTTCCATTGACGGCGGGGCCGCCGTCAATCGCCATGGTCGCAGTGTTGTTTACGTTGATGGTGACGGAAGCGGACCCAGTCGCGTTACCGACTTGAGTAACGGCTGTAATCGTAGCTTGGGCCGTCGAAGGTACTTGCGGTGCAGTAAAGCCGCCCGCTGCGTTGATGACACCGAGGGTGGTGCTCCAGTTCACGGCTGTGGTGGGTGATCCGTTCGCAAAGGCAGTGCACTGGCTGTTTTGCCGCGACTGGATGGCAGCCGGCGTACAGGTCACGGTGATGGCCGTGACGGGGCCAACGGTAAGGGTGGCGCTCGCGTCCTTTGTCGTGTCCTGTACGGACGTCGCAGTGATGGTGACATTCGTCGCGGCCGTCACCGGCTGCGCGGTGAAAACGCCATTGCCGTTAATCGTGCCGGCGCTCGATCCCCAGGAGACAGCGGTGTTGAAGTTGGTTCCGGTGCCGGTTACCGTAGCCGTGCATTGGCTGGTCTGGCCAGACTGTAAAGAGGTGGGAGTGCAGGAAATGGTGACGGCCGTAACAGAGGTGCTGCTGCCGGAACCGCCGCCGCAAGCCGCCATTCCGAAGAGAGCAAATAACATCAGGATCAGAGCGAGAGAACGCAAACCTTCCCCCAAAGAGCTAAGAAACGAGCCATCCATACTGTAAATGAATACGGGAACGCGAAGTAAGGGAGATAAACCCCGCCGAAAGTCCGATGTTTCGAAGGGCATTTGCCACGGTCCAGGGTTGCTGCCTCAGGCTTGGGCGAGTGGCGGGCGTATTAGAATTCAGGCGTAGGGACGATGGCGCAATTGCATGCACCCCCGACGTCGCTCCAGAAAGGCATTCAATGGCCGAACCCCTGTTCATCGCACGGAGTAAAGATCCGCAATACCTGCTGCCGCAAATGGCCAACCGTCACGGATTGGTGGCAGGCGCTACCGGAACCGGGAAGACGGTGACGCTGCAAGTGATGGCAGAAGCGTTCAGCTGCGCCGGCGTGCCCGTCTTTGCAGCGGACGTGAAGGGCGACCTGTCGGGCATCAGCCAGGCCGGCAAGGACAATTCTAAGATTGCCGAACGCGTAAAAAACATGAAGCTGGAGGACTTCAAGTTCGAGGCTTCGCCGGTGACGTTTTGGGACGTATTCGGCGAGCAGGGGCATCCCGTACGCACGACCGTCAGCGAAATGGGACCGATGTTATTCAGCCGTTTGCTCAATCTCAACGACACCCAGACCGGCGTGCTTTCGTTGGTATTCAAGATTGCCGACGATCATCAGTTATTGCTGCTCGACCTCAAGGACTTGCAGGCTGTACTGCAATATGTCGGCGACCAGGCGAAGGCGTTGCAGACACAGTATGGCAATATTTCCGCTGCGAGCGTGGGAGCGATTCAGCGAGGGCTGGTGACGCTCGGACAAGAAGGCGGCGACAAATTCTTTGGCGAGCCGGCGCTGAATATCGACGATCTGATGCAGACCGACAGCAATGGACGCGGTGTGGTGAACATCCTGGCGTCGGACAAACTGATTCGCTCGCCAAGGGTGTATGCCACGCTGCTGCTATGGTTGCTGACGGAGATTTTCGAGAAGCTGCCGGAAGTCGGTGACCCAGACAAGCCGAAGCTGGTGTTCTTCTTCGACGAGGCACACTTGCTGTTCACCGATCTGCCGGCCGTCGTAGCGGACAAAGTGACGCAAGTGGTGCGGCTGGTGCGATCGAAGGGTGTGGGCGTATTTTTCGTGTCACAAAATCCGCTCGACATTCCCGAGAACGTATTGGGACAGCTTGGCAACCGCGTGCAACACGCGCTGCGCGCGTTCACGCCGAAAGATCAGAAAGCGGTAAAGGCTGCGGCGCAGACATTCCGCTCGAACCCCAAGCTCGATGTGGAGAAGACCATCACGGAACTGGAAGTGGGTGAAGCGCTGGTGTCGTTCCTCGACGAGAAGGGAACGCCGGGCGTGGTGGAACGCGCGATGGTGTGTCCGCCGCGCGGACAGATCGGCCCGATCACGCCGGAGCAGCGGGCGGAGCTGATGAAAGCTTCGCTGGTGGCAGGGGTGTATGAGAACGCCGTAGATCGCGAGTCGGCGTATGAGATCTTGAAGGGACGTGCAGGACAAGCGGCCGCGGCAGGTGGTTCGCAGCCGCAGGGACAGGAGCAGCCGTGGTATGCCAACCTTCCGAATCTTGGGTTACCCGGCCAATCCGGTGGAGGTGGTCGTCGCGGCGACAGCCTGATCGAAGCGATGTCGAAGAGCGCCGCGCGGACGATCGGCAGCAGCGTGGGACGGCAAATTGTGCGGGGAGTTCTAGGATCGCTGTTGGGGGGATCAAGTAAGCGGTAGCAATGGCTATGCCGCGATGGTTATCCGCCGGGGAGCGGTGGGTGCTCCCCGGCTAGACCGGTTCCTTGCCAGCGATGTTTTGCTCGAGGTCCGAGCATCGCTGGCAAGGCTCCAGAGGTACATCGCGCCGTAAGCACGCCATGGCCGCCAGGCCTCTGCAAGGCCCTCAAGGTCGCGAAAGCTGCTCAGGCCGGTTGCTCGCAACAGTCCGAGATCGCTGGAAGGGAAGGCATCCGGATCTCCTAACGCTCTCATCGCCACATATTGTGCCGTCCACTTTCCGATACCGGGAATCTCGCACAACTTGGCCTGGAAGGCGTCCGAATCGACAACGCCGTCGAAGCTGATCCGCCGGTCGGATACGGCTCGGGCCAAGGCGCGAATCGTTTCGGCGCGCGCTTTGGTGAGTCCGGCGCGGGTAAGATTTGCCTCCGCCAGCAAATCGGGCGTGGGAAAAGTGTAAGCGAGCCCAAGTGGCCCACTTCCCGCAAAGCCCGGCGATTTGCCGAATTCCCGCACCAGCCGTCCCGCGAGTGTGGTTGCGCCCTTAACGCTGATTTGCTGTCCGATGATGGTACGGACCGTCAGTTCGAACCCGTCCCAGCATCCGGGCACCCGAAGCCCGGGTGCAGCATCGACCCGCCGGGACAAAACGGGACTGCTGCGCAGAGCCGAGAAAATTGCCATCCAGTCGGCATTCAAATCGAACATGCTACGAACCCGTTCGCAGATCAAGAAGAGAGCGCGGGTATCGGGAAAATGAACATTAAGAGCGAGCGAATGATTGGGCTCGTCGAGTAAAACTTCGAACCAACCATGCCCTCCATCGAGGGAAATGGAACGGCGGTATATACCGGCTTCGACAGCCTCGACGCCGGGCGTGGCACGCGGCGCGAGAAATGCCAACATACGTTGCCACTGGTAGGGAGGACGAAACCGCAAACGAAATTCATACTGATTTTCGATTTTCGAGTCCAACTGGCGGGCAAGCCGGCGGATTTGAGTCGGCGTTCGCTGGTAGGTCTCGCGGATCGATGCATTAAACCGGCGCACGCAACCGAATCCGGCCGCCAAAGCCACCTCATCCATGGGCAGGCTGGTCTCATCGATAAGTTTCTTGGCGAAGTGCAGGCGACGAGTTTGCACCACTACACCGGGGCTAGCTCCAAGATGCTTTAGAAATAAACGGCGAAGGTGACGTGATCCAACGCCCAATCGCTCAGCCAGGTACTCGATACCACCATCCTGCAGGTCGCTCTCGGCGATCAACCGCAGTGCTCGTGAGACCGTAGCCGAAGTTCCCCGCCATGCAGGGGTCCCAGGGGAACACTCCGGGCGGCAGCGCAAGCACGGGCGAAATCCCGCCTCGGCCGCTGCAGCGGCACTGGTAAAGTAGCGAACATTCCTGTCTTTCACGGTCGGCACCGGACAGCTGGGACGACAGTAGATGTGGGTGGTGATGATACCGACGAAGAACTTTCCGTCGAAGCGAGGATCGCGCGCCACGCGTGCTCTTCTGCGAGCTTGCCAGTCCAATTTCATGCAATGCCCGTGGGGATGATAGCCCATTTTCCAGTTTTGACTGGACGTTTTCGGACCACAATCCAAGTCGCGATGATGCGAGTTCGGGTCGCGTAAGCGTCACCCAGGATTCGCGTCCGAAGTCGTCCACCGCAAGGTCGATTTAGGGCCGCAAACGTCCAATGTCCTCGCCTGCGCCACGTTATGTTGACCATGCGCGAGCCACCAGGCTCGCGGAGTTCGACGAAGGCGAGGAACAGTATGAAATCCAGGGTCTTGAAAGCCACTGTGGCCGTAGCAACGTTGGCAACATCTGTGTACCTGTCGGCCCAAACCAGATATCAAGTTTCCACGCTTCCGGGTTTAGGGGGAACCGCCGGCCAGGCGAATAGCATTAACAATCGCGACTGGCTGGTCGGCGCGGCCAACCTGGAAGGAGACACCATCTCCAAGGCAACCTTGTGGGTTCGCGGCTCGGTCATATCGCTGGGTGCACTCGGGGGGCCGAGCGCTAACAGCGCTGTTGCATGGCCGGTGAAGAACGATCTGGGATTGATTGTTGGAATCTCCGATACGGCCGAGGACAATCCGCTCGGCGAAGCCTTCTCATGCTGGCCGTTCTTCGCTTCCGGCACGCCGACTGGGAGAATATGCCGGGGCTTTCGCTGGCGAAATGGTGCAATGACGCCGCTACAGCCATTCTCCGGCGGATACAACAGCTATGCTACCGCCGCGAATAACCTCGGCGAGGTAGTGGGCTGGGCCGAGAACGGCGTGCACGATTCCACGTGCGTTCCCGCAAATCAGATACTGCAGTTCAGGGCCGTGATCTGGGAGCCATCGGGCGAAATGAAAGAGCTGCCTCCGTTGCCGAACACGGCAGATACCACGACCGCCGCCACGGCCATTAACGACCGCGGAGAGGTAGTTGGAATTTCGGGGATCTGCGACGTTGCTGTGGGACGATTTAGCGCACGACATGCGGTGCTTTGGGAGCAGGGTGTTCCTGTTGACTTAGGGAGTCTTGGCGGTGTGGCGTGGAACACTCCGACGGCCATCAACAACGAAGGAACTATCGTAGGATTCTCGGACCTACCCGGCGACTCCGACGGTACGGCGAACTACCAGGCGTTCATCTGGACGCGGAAAACCGGCATGCAGAAGTTGGCTCTCCTTCCTGGTGAAACTCGCAGCGCGGCTTTCGGCGTTAACGATCGAGGGCAGGTCGTGGGGCTATCGAGAGCGCCGGCCACGTCGTACCACGCAACCCTGTGGCAGAACGGTGACGTCACCAACCTGAATTCTGTGACGCAAGCGGGTGCGCCGTTTCTGATCTACGCCAACGACATCAACAACCGGGGCGAGTTCGCGGGCGAAGCGCTGGATGTAACCACGGGCACCGCTCCCGCTTACGTAGCCGTTCGCGTCCCCATGCACCACAGGGATGAGGTCTCTCCGGAGCAGAGCAACGGACGGGGCCAGCATTTGGGGCTACCCGATAAGGTACGGCTGCAGTTGTACCAGAAATGGGGTCTGGATTTAGGAACAGACTGAAAGCTTGCGGGGCAGCACGATGAGCTTGTTTTGCGGTCGTTGCCACGTTGTTGAGCGCTGGAGTGTCGACAGGGACAGTTGCCAGCAATCGGATCCCAGTAGGAAAATTGCCCCGCCAAGCGAGGTTCGACAAATGCCGGCACCGAAAGCAACGAGGAAGAAGGTCTCGATCTCAATAGCACCAGTGCAGTCGTCCGAGGCTGCAAAGCACCCGCGCGCGATGCGTCCCGTTGTTCCTGCGGGTTATCGTTTTCCGACTTCACCGAAAGGGCTGCTCGATTGGAGCTGGGCGCGAGGGCGGCTGACCGGCTGGTACAACTACGTTATCGTGACCGTGCGTCCGGATGGTCGGCCGCACGCCATGGGAATGCACGGGCTGTGGCATGACGATGCGTACTACTTCGGCACCGATTCGGAGACGCGCAAGGCCAAGAACCTGGCAGCAAATCAGCACTGCATCGTAATCAATGAAAATCTGAACGAACTCGTGATCGTGGAAGGTGTGGCAGAGAGAGTCGCTTCCAGTAGGCGACCGGAGAGCTTGTCGGACGCGAGCAAGTCAAAATATGGATGGCCGCTGCCTTCGCGAGAAGGAGGGTACGTATACAAGCTGGTGCCGCGGGTTGTGTTTGCGTTTCCGTTAAAGCAGATTGCCACGGCGGTGACCAAATGGGTATTTGAATAGCGAATTGCCAGCGCCGAGTGCGAAGGTGCAGAACGCGGCAGGAGGCAGGCGAGTGGCTTATCAGTGATAAACTATTTTCGGCTCTAGAACCCCTCCGGAATTCCGGAAATGAACCTTCCTTTAGTCGGGACGTGGCTCAGCCTGGTAGAGCACTCGCTTGGGGTGCGAGGGGTCGGCAGTTCAAATCTGCCCGTCCCGACCAATCTAGCAACTAGCCATTCATAATTAGCCAAGTTGCCAGCATGATCACAGAACCGAATTGGAGAGGTCATTCAGTTAGAAGCTTTCGCTTGGGCAGCTTCATCGCGAATAGACTTCGTGGTTTCCGCCTGGGTGACAGGCGACTTTACGCGAAGCGCACATGCCGCGGGAGGATTGGTCATCTGTTTGGCGAATACCCGGTAGCTGGGCCGGCCGGGCTGCAAGGTTGACCAATAGCCGGAACGCGCAAGCAACGGTTTGTGCTTCACGATGATCTGGTTCTCCAGGATCTTTATTCCACATTCAAGATTGTTTTTCGGCTGAAGGATTGTCCTGGCAGGATCGGTGGGCCTGAGTTTGCGGTCGGCTTGCCAATCAAAGTCGCATCCGTAACGCTTTTCGTCCTCGTACGTGAGTTGCAGGAGTCCTTCTGTGCGTCCGGATTGGCCGGTTACGCTGTCGGGTATCGAGACCTCAGGCTCAGTATGATGCGCACGAGTGGTAGGATTCAGACCCGCCTCGGCGCCTGCCAGTGCCTGGAAGAAATAGGCCCAGAAGGCTCGCTTGTCGATATCGCTCATGTCGTAAAAACGCGGACAGAAGTGCCGCACATCGCGGGGTACCTGTGACGAGAGCATCTCCGGCGGAATCGCTTTTTCGACAATCTGGTCCCATTCAGGATTCCAAGTGGCACCACCCAATTCGGCTTTCTTCGCATCGATGGGAGTCGCCGGCGCGGGCTTGGTCTGAGGTTCCGCCGCTTTAGCTGTGGCCGGCTTAGAACTTTGACACTGGGAGCACAGCGTCATAATAACGGCAACAGCTGACAGTAGGAGAAGGGCTCGCCCCCTCAGCAGGTTAAACGGTCTCATCGTAATTCGAGCGCCCAGACTACGCTTCAAGAACGATAGCTTTGTTGAGGCGCCGTCAACCAGCAGGAAAAAACCTTAGCTGGCAGGACTATTGTCCTGAGGATCTTCGAAAGGGTTACGACCTGCAATGCGACTCGGAGTCATTCTTTGATTTCTGATAATTTCTTGCTAAGAGAAAGCACTCCCTTGTCAAAGTCGTGGCTGCTGTTTCTTGCTATTTAGGACGGTTTCCACTGCCTGATGCTGGTATCTGATGGAAGCCACGACGATTTACGTCCTTTTAGTCATTTTCGTTGCGACATTGATCCGGTCCGCGTTTGGATTTGGGGAGGCCCTCATCGCGGTTCCCCTGCTCGCTATCCGTCTTCCGGTTAATGTCGCTGCTCCCCTCGCGGTACTAGTCTCGATTACCGTCGCCGCTGCGATCATCGTGCAAGACTGGCAGAGCATACACGTACGTAGCGCGGGCTGGCTCGTGACTTCGACACTGTTCGGCATACCGTTTGGTCTTCTGTTGCTCACCCAGGGTAACCCGCGCCTGGTGAAGGGCGTGTTGGCGGTCATCATCGTCGCTTTCTCTGCCTACGCACTCATCGGCCGCAAACCTCCGGAGTTGCGCAGCGACAGTCGCACTTGGCTCGCCGTCTGCGGCTTCTTCGCCGGAGTGCTGGGAGGAGCCTACGGAATGAACGGGCCCCCACTGGCGATTTACGGGGCCATGCGTCGCTGGTCAGCGCAACATTTTCGTGCGACCCTGCAAGGATATTTTCTGCCCGCGAGTCTGATCGGAATGGCAGGCTATTGGCTTGCCGGATTATGGGTGCACGAGGTCACGCGTTACTATCTGCTTTCGCTGCCGCTGGCTCTACCGGCGGTTCTTCTCGGACGAACAGTGAACCGTGGTCTGCGGGGCGACGCATTCTTGAAGTTTGTGCACGTGGGCCTGGTCTTGATTGGGGCTACTCTACTGGTTGAGGCGGGGCGCGGATGAACCGGAGCAGCGAGCTGAATGCATGCGAGGTGCGCCTGGCGACATGAAGTCGATTCACATCATCGGGGGCGGGCTCGCCGGGTCGGAGGCGGCCTGGCAATGCGCGCGGCGCGGCGTTCCGGTTGACTTGTACGAGATGCGGCCGGTGCGGACAACTCCGGCACACCAAACGACGCAGTTCGCCGAGCTGGTGTGTTCGAACTCGCTAAAATCCGATACCGAGAATACTGCGCCCTGGCTGCTGAAAGAAGAGATGCGTCGCGCCGGTTCCCTGCTGATGGAGATTGCCGGGCAGACCGCGGTCCCGGCGGGACATGCTCTGGCAGTCGATCGCGAAAATTTCTCCCAAGCCGTGACCGAAGCACTCGAGCGCGAGCCGCTCATTCGCGTGGTGCGCGAGGAAGTCACTCACATCGACGAGCACGACGGCATCACCATTGTCGCCACCGGTCCGCTGACATCGGATGCCCTGACACACGAGATTCTGCAACTGAGCGGGAGCGAGCAGCTGTATTTCTACGACTCGATCAGCCCGATCGTGGAGGCCGACTCGATCGATCGCGAGCGCGTGTATATGGCCGCGCGTTACGACAAGGGCACCGCGGATTACATCAACTGCCCGATGACCCAGGAAGAGTACGACCGCTTTCTCGATGCGCTGCTCGAGGCGCAGTGGGTCGAGGCCAAGGACTGGGAGAAGCTGAATTACTTCGAGGGCTGCCTGCCGATCGAGGAGATTGCGCGGCGCGGGCGTGACACACTGCGCTTCGGGCCGATGAAGCCAGTGGGGCTGCGCGATCCGCGCACGGGTAAGACTCCGTATGCCGTGGTGCAGTTGCGGCAGGAAAACTTACGCGCGGATTCGTACAACCTCGTCGGCTTTCAGAACCACCTGAAATTTGCCGAGCAGGCGCGCGTACTACGGCTCATCCCCGGCCTGGAGAATGCGAAGTTTCTTCGCTACGGGCAGATTCATCGCAACACCTACATCAACGGCCCGGCGCTGCTGCGGGAAACCCTGCAAATGAAGCACCATCCCAACGTCTTGTTCGCGGGACAGATTTCAGGCGTAGAAGGCTACGTCGAATCGATTGCCAGCGGGTTGCTCGCTGGCATGCAGGCAGCGGCCATGGCTGTTGGCATGGAGTCGGTTGTTCCGCCACGGGCAACGGCGTTTGGGGCGCTGGTGAATTACATCTGCCACGCCGAAGGCGAAGAGTTTTCAGCCCGCGAACATCACCTTCGATTTGCTGCAGCCATTGGACGAGGGCACCCGCCGGCGGGTCCGCGACAAGAAGCAGCGGCATGTCATGGTGTGCGAACGGGCACTGGCGGAGTTGCATAGGTGGCTGGATGCGTATCAAGCTCTATTTGCAGCATCCAGTGACGTGGCTCTCCCCATGAACTAACCCAACAGTATCTTCGTATTACAAACCAAGGTAAGGCTCGTCCGAGAACGTGCGACGAGTGACTACCTTTACTTCCATGGTCCTGCGCGATCTCATCCGCGATGTATTCCAGACCCTGTGGGCGCACAAGCTGCGCACCGCGCTGACCATGTTTGGCATCGCGTGGGGCGTGATCTCGATTGTGCTGATGGTGGCGGCGGGCGAAGGCCTGCGGGAGGGCCAGGCGAAGGTCGCGCAGAACTTCGGCAAGGACCTGATGATCATCTTTGCCGGGCGCACCAGCCTGCAGGCTGGGTGGCGCGCGCGCCGGACGCCGCATCGAGTTCGAAGATACCGAAATCCCTCATCTCGCGGAACAGTCTCCCGACTGCCAGTGGATCCTGCCGGAGGTGGGCCAAAACAACGTTCGCATCCACAGCAACTACAACGCCAGCGCGCAGATGATTGTCGGATCGTATCCTCCGTTCGCCGACATTCGCTCGATCACCGTGGGCGAGGGCCGCTTCTACAACTGGAACGACGTGGCAGAAGCGCGCCAGGTCGCATTTCTCGGCACCGAAGTAAGGAAGCAACTGTTCGCCGGACGAAATGCGATCGGCGAAAACGTCTACCTCGACGACATTCCGTACAAAGTCATCGGCGTGATGAAGGCCGAAGGACCAGGACTCCAGCTACGACGGCTTCGACGTCAACAAGATCTTCATCCCCTACTCCGCGATCCACAACGATTTTCCCAACAAGCCTCCGGCCAAGCCGCACGGGCTCGACCGCCTGCTGGTGACGCCGAGATCGGTGGGGCAGCACACGGCGTGCAAGAACGAGATCATGGCCGCGCTGGCGCACGTGCACAGCTTCGATCCCCACGATACCGAGGCCGCCAACGTGTGGGACACCATCGAAGAAGCCGAGGCCTTCGAGACCATGACCAACGGCATGAAGACGTTTCTCGGCGCGGTGGGCTTTACGACGCTGTTTCTCGGCGGGCTGGGGGTGATGAACGTGATGCTGGTGGCAGTGCGCGAACGTACCCGCGAGATCGGCGTGCGCAAAGCCGTCGGGCGCGCAGTCGCGCAACATCATGATGCAATTCTTCGTCGAGACCATCATCGTGGTGTTCGTCAGCGGCGGACTGGGCATGGCGATTTCCTTTGGCTTCTGCGCGCTGTTCAACTTGCTTGCCCATGCCGCAGTTCTTCGCCGGACTGCTGCCGACGTGGCAGTCGGCTGCAATTTCGGTCGGACTGCTGGGTACGGTGGCGGTGCTGGCGGCGATGTATCCGGCGCGGCAGGCGGCCGGCATCGATCCCATCGAGGCACTACGCTACGAGGCAGGTGGGTAGCCCATGTCGATGATCTCCATCAGCCGCGAAATTATGCGGGAAGCCTGGATATCGCTGCGTCGCAGCCGCACCCGCAGCCTACTGACCATGACAGGGATCGTGTGGGGCATCGTCGCAGTGACGTTGCTGATTGCCTACGGCAGCGGCTTTCGCTCCGTGCTGGTACACGCCTTCGACGCCTTCGGGAAGAGCGCCGTGACTTGTTGGCGGGCAGCAGACCAGCGAGCAGCCCGGGGGCCAGCGCGCCGGACGCAAGGTGAGGTTCGAACTAGCCGACCTCGACGCCGTTAAGTCGGAAGCCACCCTGGTGAAGCACGCCTGCCTGGAGACGGTGAAGTGGCTTCCCATCGCGTACGGCGATCGTCTGGCGAACACCGCGATACGAGGTGTGTGTCCGGAATACGGCGACATGCGCAACGAAGTGGCGGTCGAGGGGCGCTGGATCAATGCCAGCGATGAACTGGAGCGTCGCCGCGTAGTGTTCCTCGGCTCCCGGGTCAAGAACCAACTGTTCAGCGGACGCAACGCGGTAGGCGAAACAGTGGAAATTGGCGGCGTGCGCTTTGCGGTCATCGGGGTGATGGACAAGAAGCTGCAATTATCAAACTACTTTACCAGCGATGACCGCTCGGTCTTCATTCCGTTCTCGGCGGCCGGCGACCTGTGGAACACACGCTATCCGCAGGTGCTGATCTTCGAGCCGGTAGCTCCGCAATTCGAGAAAAAGGCAGAGGCACAGGTGCTGGCGGCGATCGCGACGCGACAGGGCTTCTCGTCCACGGACAAGAAAGCCATTCAGATGTTCGGGCGCGAAGAATTCCGCCCGATTATCGATGGCCTGACGATTGGCTTGCAGGTGCTGCTGCTGTTCATCGGCGCTCTGACCTTGGGGATCGGGGGCGTAGGCGTGATGAATATCATGCTGGTGTCGGTAGATGAACGCATCCGCGAGATTGGCCTGCGGCGGGCGCTGGGGGCGCGCAAGTGGCACATCCGGCTACAGTTCCTAGCTGAGACCATGCTGATGATGCTGCTCGGTGGCGTCATCGGAATCATCTTGTCGTACGTGCTGTCGGCGGTGCTGCCCATGCTGCCGTTGCTCGGTCCACTGTTCGAAGACACCAGCGGCAAGGGCGATATTCGCCTGCGCATCTCAGCCATGGCGGTGATGGGGTCGGCGATCGTGCTTTTAATCGTCGGGGTGTTCAGCGGAATGATTCCAGCACTGAAAGCGTCGAAACTCGATCCGGTCGAGGCACTGCGGTACGAGTAGCTACCGTTTGTCGCGGGGCGCATTGCGCGCGCGGGTCTTGATCCAGATCGGCGAGCCGACGAAGCCGAATGATTCCCGGATCTGATTCTCCAGGAAACGCTGATACGAAAAATGCAGCTTAACCGCCCGGTCGGTGAAGAGAATGAACGTCGGCGGCGAAACTGCACCCTGTGTCATATAAAGAATGCGCACGCGCTTGCTCATGGGGACCGAGGCGCGTTCGAAATCGACTTTGGCCAGAAAGCGATTCATCGCCCCGGTAGAGACGCGCTTGCGGCGTTCTTTGGCGACCAGTTCCAGCGTCGCGTACAGCTTGTTTAGCCCCTTGCCGGTTGAGGCTGAAACGAAGACCAGCGGCGCATAGGTTAGAAACTTCAAGTGACGCCGCGCCTGCTGCTCGAAGATGGCGGGGTCGGCCGCGGGCTTGCCGTCCCTGCGGTTCGTCGTGACCAGGTCCCACTTGTTAATGACGATGATGACGGAGCGCCCGCTCTCGTGGGCGTAGCCGGCAATGGTGGCGTCGCTGCCGGTAACGCCGTCCGTGGCGTCAATGATGATGAGCCCAACGTCAGCCGCTTCAAGGTGCTTTCGCGCCATGACGACCGAAAGCTTCTCCGCCATCAGTTCCGTTTTTCCCTTGCGACGGATTCCGGCGGTGTCGATGAAGCGATAGGTCTGACCATTGCGCTCGACCAGTTCATCTACCGCGTCTCGAGTTGTGCCGGCGATGGGCGACACGATGGCGCGCCCGGTTCCGGTGAGCGTATTCAACAGCGTGGACTTGCCGACGTTGGGGCGTCCGATAATGGCAACCCTCGACTCCTTAGGGGCTGGTTCAGCGTCGGCTTCCGAGTCGCCTTCAACGGGCACGCCATCTCCGGCCTCGGCGTGCTCCTCTTCGACCACCTCCGCTGCTTCTTCGTCTGATACTGGATCCCGCCGAGGAAGCACACGGAAAACATGCTCCAACAGTTCGGCCACGCCGTTGCCGGTCTCGGCTGAAATCGGCAAAAGCTCCTTAATCCCCAGGCGGCGAAATTCCTGCGCGTAGGGCTCCAATTGGGGCGTGTCCATTTTGTTGACCGCCAACAGCAGCGGCTTGCCCATGCGTAGCAATTGGCGGGCCAACTCCGCATCCGGAGAAGCCAGTTCGGTGCGGCCGTCCACCACCATCACGATCACGTCGGCCTGTTCCAGGGCCACGCGCGCCTGGCGAAAAATCTCCGACGGGATCAGCGCCTTGTCGTCCGGAATGATGCCGCCGGTATCGACCACTCGCAGCACCTCACCCGCCCATTCCGCCTCGCCATAGAGCCGGTCGCGGGTAATACCGGGCTCGTCGCCCACGATAGCTCGGCGCGATCCGACCAGCCGATTGAATAGCGTGGACTTGCCGACATTCGGACGCCCCACAATGGCGAGGGTGCCCGCGCGGGGCAGGTCTCCGCGGTGCGCCCTATTACGGGCTTCGTAATGGACTCGTCGGCTCATTCGACTGCGGTTCTTTTCGGCTGTGCGGGTAACACCGTCTATTATAGGGAAACCGTACCTTTCGCCGTGTCTTCTCCGTCACAATCCGCTTCGTCGGTCGCGCGTATCCCCTCGCTCTACCAGTTTTTCGGCCCGGGAGGCGTACTGGCGAAGTCGCATCCCGCGTATGAGTTCCGCCGTGGACAGCTACAGATGGCCGAGGCGGTGGAGCAGGCACTCACCCAAAAACGCCACCTGATCGTCGAGGCCGGTACCGGCACTGGCAAGACCCTGGCCTACCTGTTGCCGGTGATCCGCTCGGGCAAGCGTGTCATCATCTCGACCGGAACCAAGACGCTGCAGGAGCAGCTGTTCCACAAGGACCTGCCGTTTCTTCAAGCGCACCTGGGCGAGCTACGGGTGTGTTACATGAAGGGCCGCACGAATTACCTCTGCCGCAAGAAACTCTACGACCTCACCGACCAGCCGGTCTTGAGCGGCCTGGAGGAGATGAACCAGTTCAAGATCATCACTGACTGGGAGAAGACGACCACCACCGGGGACCGGGCTGAGTTGACCGAAATGCCGGAGAGCAGCCAACTCTGGTCGAAGCTGGACGCGCGCACCGATCGCTGCATTGGGACGGAGTGTCAGCAGTTTGACCGCTGCTTCATCACCGAAATGCGACGCCGTGCTGCGGAGAGCGACATCATCATCGTGAACCACCACCTGTTTTGTGCCGATCTGGCGATCAAGGCCTCGGTGGACCGAACGCCGGATGCGGGCGTGCTTCCCGATGCGGGCGTGGTGGTGTTCGACGAAGCGCATGAACTCGAGGATGTGGCCACTGACTACTTCGGCGTGTCGGTCTCGAATCTGCGGGTAGAGGAAATGTTGCGCGATGTGGAGCAGACGCTGCGAAGGGCGAACCTCCCGCTGGCGCGGGCGCTCGCGGCCTCGGCGAGGGTGCGCGAGCGGTCGCAGTTGTTCTTTTCCATACTGCCGCCGGGCGAAGGAAGGTTTGCGTTCGAGAGCCGGGCGGAGTTCCTGGAGGAAAATGGTGACGAGTTCATCGGGCTGCAGAACACGCTACTGCATCTTCACACCGAGTTGCAGGCGGTTCCGGAAAAGCCCGATGAGGTGTATAACCTCTGCCGCCGGGTGGAGGAGGTGCGTGTGCAGCTCGGGTTTGTCATGGAGTCGAACCAGAAGAAAACGGTGTTCTGGATCGAGCGACGCGGAGAGCGTCGCGGAGGGGGCGGCGGACAGCAGAACGTGTTCCTGCAAGCGACGCCGATCACGGTTTCGGACATCCTGCGGACAGACACTATTCGACCATCTGGAGACGGCGGTGCTGACGTCCGCTACCTTGGCCGTCGGTGGCGGTTTTGACTATATACGGGGACGCGTGGGGCTGGAGCATGCACGCGAGATGATTGTGCCGTCGCACTTCGACTATCCGAGCCAGGCGTTGTTGTATGTGCCTCCGGACTTGCCCGATCCCCGCGAACCGCAGTTTGTGGAACGGGCGTCACAGCGGGTGCGGCAATTGCTGGAGATCAGCCGTGGGCGCGCATTCTGCCTGTTCACCAGCTACTCCTTCATGAATCAGCTTTACGAACGGTTGCTGGGCGAACTGGAGTTTCCGATGCTCCTGCAGGGCACCGCGCCCAAGAATGCGCTGCTGGAGGAATTCCGCATGACACCGAACTGCGTGTTGTTCGCGACCTCATCGTTCTGGCAGGGAGTGGACGTACAGGGCGAGCAGTTGAGCTGCGTCATCATTGACCGGCTGCCGTTCGCCGTTCCGAATGACCCGGTGGTAGCGGCGCGCATCAAGGCGATCGACGAGAGCGGGGGCAACGCTTTCTTTGAGTACCAGGTGCCTAGTGCCGTGATCTCGCTGAAACAAGGATTCGGGCGTCTTATTCGCTCCCTGCAGGATCGCGGACTGCTCTGCCTCTTGGATAACCGCATTCGGAAGAAGCAATACGGCAAGGTATTTCTAAGCAGCCTGCCGGATTACGCGAAAACCACGGATATACGGGCGGTTGAGCGGTTTTTTGGGCATAAAGATGGAATTGATCAGGCCATGTGAAACGTGTGCGTGCCGTGGCCCCAATGCCTCGATGTAGCCTGTAAAATGGAGGCTTAGCCGCAGCCCGCCTATTTGCCCTGCTGCGGGTGGAGCACATGTACGAAGTAACGGTCGAAGACACATTTTCCTCGGGGCACTTCCTGCGCAACTACAAGGGCAAGTGTGAGAAGCCCCATGGACACAACTACAAGGTGCGCGTCACTTTGCGCGGAGAGACCCTCGACCGCGCTGGCCTCCTGCTGGACTTTAAAGACCTGAAGGACGTGCTGCGCCCGGTGGTGAATTATCTCGACCACCAGATGATCAATGAGCTTGAGCCGTTCACGCTGTTAAATCCGTCGGCAGAGAACCTCGCCAAATACTTCTTTGACGAGACTAACAGGCAGCTGCACGGCAGGACCAATGGCCGGGTATGGGTAAAGGACATCACTATTTGGGAGACCGACACTACCACGGCGACGTACAGCGAATAGACGGCGCCCGAGTGCCCGCCGAATTGAAGTCGGCCGAAGACTCCGCGAAGAAGCGCTTGCCGACGCCGCAGAGCCCCTTCAAAGCCTCACATGCAGATTATCGAAATCTACAAGTCGCTCCAAGGTGAGTCTTCCTACGCAGGGATGCCATGTATCTTCGTACGGACGGCGGGTTGCAACCTGCGCTGCACGTGGTGCGACAGCGAATACACCTTTAAGGGTGGAAAGCGTATGACCCTCGACGAGGTCGGGCGTGAGGTACAGAGCCTTTCTCCGGATGGCGGCTTGGTAGAGATTACCGGCGGCGAACCGATGCTGCAGGAGAACGAGGTCGTAGCGCTGATGCAGCGGTTGCTCGCGGCAGGGTATACCGTGCTGCTCGAAACAAGCGGGGAGCGGCTGCTGAACCACGTTCCTAGGCAGGTTGTGAAAATCGTGGATGTAAAGTGCCCTCACTCGGGAGAAGGCGGGACGTTTCGCATTGAGAATCTGGAGCACCTCGTGCCTCATGACGAAGCGAAATTCGTAGTGGCGAGCCGAACAGACTACGAGTTTGCGCGGGAGTTCATACGCGAGCACGAGTTGAACGGTAAGGTTGGTTCGGTGATTCTATCGCCGGCATTCCGCAAAGACGCGACCGGCAGTCGCGATGTTTCGCATTGCCTCGTCGATCCGCGAGATCTGGCTGAGTGGATTCTGGCCGACGGGCTGAAGGCGCGCCTGGGACTGCAGATCCACAAGTTCATTTGGGAGCCCTCGATGAAGGGGGTGTAAACAGGGCGGCGTTCCCGGGGTTAAAAACCGTGCGGAATTGCGGCCAGTTGCCACTGCCGATGACTTCGCACAGGGCAGGCACTGTGGGCCGGTGCTTTCACCGATTTGTTGCGAGTTCGATGATGAGTGAGGAACCCAAAACTAATCACGCCCGCGTGCTGGTGGTCCTCAGCGGCGGGATGGATTCCGCCGTATGTGCGGCGCTCGCGGTCCGGGATTCCGGCGCCGGCAATACGGCTGCACTGCACATCGATTACGGCCAGCGCACCGAAAAGCGCGAACACCGGGCCTTCCAGGAAATTTGTGATCGCCTCGGTATCGTCACTCGGCTTGCTGTCAAGACTGAGTTTTTTCGCGCTATCGGCGGCTCAGCCCTCACCGACGAGACCATCGCAGTGCCACAGGCGGGTCCCGAAATCGGGGCGGAGATCCCCGTTACCTACGTTCCGTTCCGGAATTCTCATTTTCTCTCGGCGGCGGTCAGCTGGGCCGAGGTATTGAGGGCCAAAAAGATCTATATAGGCGCGGTGCAGCAGGACAGCTCGGGCTATCCTGACTGCCGCCCAGAGTTCTATGCGGCCTTTAATGAGGCTGTCCGTACAGGGACAAAGGGAGGCCAAATCCGCATTGAGACGCCGTTGATTGCTCTCAGAAAATCCGAGATTGTGAGCCTTGGTCTTGAATTAGGCGCTCCTTTCGATTTAACGTGGTCATGTTATAGCCGGGAGGACCGGGCCTGCGGCACCTGTGACAGCTGTGTGTTGCGGATGCGGGCCTTTGCGGCAGCGGGAGCCTGCGATCCTATTTCTTATCTGACGCGGGCCGAGGCGCACTGATCCTCAGGAATTCAAATTTGAATATTGATATCGCCGTGGCAGTGCCTGAGAGGGAAGTTCCCTCGCGGGCCGCGGTCACGCGCTGGAGGCAGAAATGAAGAGATACATGAGTCGGATCGCGTTGCTGGCGCTGCTGGCGGCACTCAGTGCGGTTCCGGTCGTGGCCCAGATGACGGGTATGAAGGGTGTAGCCAAGGACCAGGAAGGCAAATTCATCGCTGACGGTGTCGTCGAAATCACCAATACCGATACCAACCGTAAAGTAACGGTGAAGACCAACAAAAACGGTGAGTTTCAGGTTATTGGATTAACCGCCGGCACCTATGACGCTGTGCTGATGCGAAACGGCCAGACGGTGGACGCAGTGCGCAGGATCCCGGTATCTGTTGGCGCGATGCAGGAAGTGAGCTTCGATCTCAAGAAGGACCTGGCCAAGGCAGGTCCGTCCGAAGAAGAGCTGAAGAAGCAACAGGAAACGACCAAGCAGAACGAAAAAATCAAAGGGTTAAACGCAAAGCTGGCGGAAGTGCGCGACCTGGAAAAGGCGGGCAATTACGACCAGGCGATCTCAATTATGCAGGAAGCGACTGCGGCCGATCCGACGAAAGACCTGTTATGGGCTTACCTGGGGGACGCTTATCGGGGTGCCAAAAAGTATCCCGAGGCGATCGAAGCCTACCAGAAGGCCATTGCGATTAACGCGAACAGCGGCGCGTATCACAACTCGCTGGCGGACGCTCTCGCCAAGTCTGGCCAGACCGAAAAGGCGGTCGCAGAGTGGAATATGGCTGCGCAGGTAGAACCTGCAAGTGCCGCAACCTATTACTTCAATGAGGGCGCGATCTTTACCAATGCCGGCAAGCTCGATGAGGCCAATGCCGCCTTCGACAAGGCCATACAACTCGATCCCAAGCGCGCCGACGCCTACTACTGGAAGGGCGTGAACCTAATGGGCAAGGCGACGACCGGTAAAGACAACAAAATTACGGCGGCGCCGGGTACGGCGGAAGCGTTCAATCAGTATCTGGAATTGGATCCGAACGGCAAGTACGCTGACGCCGCGAAGCAGATGCTGGCCACCCTCGGATCATCGGTGGAAACCTCATACGGCAAAGGGAAATCCGCCCCAGCCAAGAAGAAACCGCAGTAGAAAAGTCGCGCGATTCGCGAGGGCGGCGCCAAGCCGCCCTTGTTCTTTGGCTGGCGGGTAAACCACTTGGGACAGGCTGCCTGCGTCCAGTAGAATCCGCATACGCTGCTGCGATGAACACACCCAACCACAACAAACTGCTGACGTTTGACGAGGCGCGCCAGATTGTCGAGGAATTCGCCGGCACAGTTAAACCGACCGAGCCTGAATTCGTCAGTCTGCTGGATGCGGCCGGCCTGGTAATAGCCGAGGACCTGCGTGCGGACCGTGACTTTCCCCCATTTCCCCGGGCTACCCGTGACGGATACGCACTTCGGTCAACGGACGTGCAGAAGGTCCCCTCAGCCCTGCTCGGCGTCGGTTCCATCAGGGCGGGGGCGCCGGTTGAACAAAGCGATTTGCGGATCGGAGCCGGTGAGACCGTCGAGATCATGACAGGCGCCCCCGTTCCCAAGGGCGCAGATGCGGTCGTAATGGTGGAGTACACCGAGTCGTCCGCTGACAAGGTGACCATCTTCCGCACGGTTCAAGCGGGAGAGAACGTGGTTCCCGCCGGTGCTGAGGCGCGACGCGGAGACATAGTGGTGCCGAAGGGCACGTGTGCGCGCCATGCTGTGGTGGCTGTGGCGGCTGCCGTAGGACGCTCCGAGATCGCTGTCCATCGCAGGCCCCGGGTTGCGGTGCTAGCCACCGGCGACGAGCTGGTGGACATCAATCTGCCGCCCGGCCCGAATGAAATTCGCAATTCCAACAGTTACTCGCTGGCAGCGCAAGTGACCGCAGCAGGGGGCGAACCGACGTTGCTGCCGATTGCGCGGGATGAAGCGGACGAACTTGCGCTGCTGCTCGGCAAGGGTCTGACCTATGACCTGTTGCTCCTGACGGGCGGTGTCTCGATGGGGAAGTACGACCTGGTGGAAGAGGTGCTGGCGTCGCTGGGCGCGGAGTTTTTCTTCACCGGAGTTGCGATTCAACCCGGAAAGCCGGTGGTGTTTGGCCAGGTCGAATCGAACGGCGAATGCACACCCTTCTTTGGGTTACCCGGGAATCCAGTATCGACTATGGTGACCTTCCAGCTATTCGTGCGTCCCGTCTTGGACGGTCTTGCCGGTACGAGGCCTCAGCCGCTACCGTTCGCTCAAGCCAAGCTGAAGGCGCCGTTCTCGACCAAGACGGGGTTAACGCGCTTTCTGCCGGCTCGGCTGCAGGGAACACACGAAAAGCCGGAAGTGGAACTGCTCCGCTGGCAGGGCTCGGGTGATCTCATGGCGGCCGCAAGATCCAACTGCTACATTGTGGTACCTCCGGATCGGGACAAGTTTGACGCGGGAGAAGCGGTAACAGTGTTGTTGTCGTAGAAGACATGCCGAAGACCAAAGCAGCATCGCAAAAGCTGTCACATTACGACACGGCCGGCCGGGCGTCGATGGTTGATGTCTCGGGCAAGAGTCCCACAGTGAGGGAGGCCGAGGCCTATGCATTCGTTGCCATGAGCAAACAGGTGCTGCGGGCTTTGCCGCAGAATCCTAAGGGAGATCCACTGGAGGTAGCGCGGATTGCGGGAATCCAGGCTGCGAAACGTACGGCCGAGTTGATTCCGCTGTGCCACCCGCTGACGCTGAGCAAGGTCGACGTGAGTTGCAGGGTCAAAAGAGCAGGGATTGAGATTCGTACAATCGTACGCACCACTGCCGTGACCGGGGTAGAGATGGAGGCCTTGGTCGCTGCCTCCATTGCGGCCCTTACGGTCTACGATATGTGTAAGGCGCTTGATAAGGGTATTGAGATTCGTGAAGTGAGATTGGAGCGGAAGTCCGGCGGGAAGAGCGGCAACTATATGCGCATGAGTGCGAAAGGAAAATCATAATGGCGGCAGCAGCAGTAGTTACCATCAGTGACTCCGCGGCGCACGGCAAGCGGATCGATCGCTCCGGACCTGCAACGGCAGCGGTCCTGCGGCAGCATGGCTTCGATGTCATGCAGCAGCGCGTCATCGTCGATGATCAGAGCGAGATCGAACAGACCCTCATCCAGCTTGCGGAACACGTACAGCTGATTGTGACCACGGGCGGAACGGGGATTGCGGAGCGGGACGTCACCCCGGAGGCTACCCGCGCGGTGTGCTCGAAGTTGATCGACGGGATACCACAGAAGATGCGCGCCGACGGGATGCAAGGTACGGAGTTCGCAATTCTGAGCCGAGGCGTATGCGGAGTACGCGGCCGCTCTCTGATTCTCAACCTTCCCGGCAGTCCCGCCGGCGCGGTGGACTCTCTGCAGTCAGTGATCGAAATCTTGCCGCACGCCATCGATTTGCTTGCCGGCAAGACGGAGCATGAAGAAGGCCTGCGATAGAAAGCCGGTCTCGCGGCGTTTCACCGAGGAGAAAGTTGGAACCTGTCACGCACTTCCTAACCGGCGCGTGCATGAGCCGCGCCGGATTCAATCGCAAGAGCGCTCTGGCTTCTCTGACAATGGTATTGGCAGCCGAGGCCGCCGACCTTGACGTGCTCTGGGCCTTGAAGGGTCCGATCGCAGCGTTTCAGCACCATCGCGGAATTACGCATTCATTCGTAGGCGCTCCTTTCGTCGCCGCGGCGACGCTTGGCTTCGTGTGGTTGTTGTGTCGCTGGCGAGGTCCGTCCGGCAAGCCACTTATATTGCGTTTCTAAGCTGCCGGTACGGTGGGGGTATCTATATTGGCTGGCTCTGCTGGCGGCGCTCAGCCACATCCTGCTCGACTACACCACGGATTACGGCATCCGGATGTTTGCCCCGTTCAATTGGCGCTGGTATTCGTGGGACATCGTGTTCATCGTAGAGCCACTGATTTTACTTGCCTTGATTCTGGGCCTGGCGTTACCGGCGCTGTTTGGGCTGATCAATCAGGAGATCGGCGCTCGCGACAAAGGTCCACGCGGAAGGGCAGGTGCAATCTTCGCGCTGATCTGCCTGGTTGCAATCTGGGGATTTCGAGACTACCAGCATCGTCGCGCACTCAATGCAATGAGTGCGTTGCTTTACCATGGCGACGTGCCCAAAAAGCTGGGCGCTTACCCTTACTGGGTCGATCCGTTTCATTGGCATGGCGTCGTTGAAACCGAGACTGCCTTGCAAACCGTCCCGGTGAATTCGATGGTTCCGGAAGTGGGCGAACAATCGGAAGCGAACATTTACTACAAACCAGAGGAAACTCCAGCGATGCAGGCTGCGAAGGCCTCCTATTTTGGACGGGTGTTCCTGGACTGGGCGGTATTCCCGATAACCCAGACAGAGAGGCTGCAGGGAGATTTCAAGGGTTATCTCGTGCGCTTCCAGGATTTACGATTTGCGTATCCCGGTGATTCCGGTCGACTGGGCGGCTGGGTGTTGGTGGGCCCTGATTTTCGAGTTCAGGAGCAAGGCATGAACTCCAAGAGACCCTCGATCGAGCAGAACCCCTAGTCGCGGGTCTTCAGGCTGTGCTCACTTGGCCGTACAAGAGTCCCCGCTTGACGCAATCCGGTAGGAAGCCGAAAATCAAAAGAGGTTCGGCTTTGGCCGCGTTTTTTCCGAGGTGATCATGCTGGCATATCTGTTCCTGCTTTTTGCCGTGGCTGTACATTTGCGATTTCTTCCGCTGCCCTTCAGCTTTGCTCCGGTGACGGCCGCCCTGCTCTATTTTGGGGCGCGCAGGCCCCGTAAGGAGATGTGGATTCCGGTGGCCGCGCTCGTCGCGTCGGGCGTCTACTTGTCGCGCAGCGTGTATGGCTATGCGCTGTCCGCCGATCTGCTGGTTACGTGGGTATGGTACGCAGCTATGGTGCTCCTCGGTGGGCTGCTGGCTCGCAGGGCTACGGCGCTGCGAATTGGGGCAACGACGTTGGCAGCGTCGGTGTCATTTTTCATCATTAGTAACTTTGCAGTGTGGGCTGTATGGAACATGTATCCGAAGAATCTGGTCGGCCTCATGGCGTGCTACGTAGCCGCGCTGCCGTTCTTCCGGAACGCGATCGTGTCGGACCTGTTCTTTGCGGTAGTATTTTTCGGAATCGGATACCTGGCAAGCCATCGTCAGGAAGAAGGCGTAATCGTCGCACGATAGGACTTTCTCAAGCTGGAGAAAAGAGGGCTGGACGACGAGTCTGGCCCCTTGCATTTTGGCCCTGACCGATCAAGCACTTGAGCATCAGCCTCGCCCCGCATCCTCCGAACAGCCGTTAGTTAGGCGTTTCCGCAATTCCCTAAACGGGCTCCCTTGGCAGACCCCTTATCGCGAGGCGATGTGATCCACGTCCTTTCGCACGTCGTCTCCCCCTGTAAGAAGGCACGAGGAAGGGGACAAGTGTGTCCCTCTCCGACCCCGCCCAGGCTGCGACGTATCGGCTCTTTGACAACCCGCGGCACTTCGAACCTTTTCGGTACTGGGCCATTTCAGCTTCCAATAACGTTTTTTATTAACCAAGTACTTGCGGCTCGATGTTTTCCGCGTAACTTCCATGAAATCTATGCATTGCGATCGATTCTGATTGTGAGTCAATGATCCTAAAGATTTACGGGGGGGTGGCGTGCCCGGATCTCAGGAATTCCCGTTTACGGAATCGGGAGGAAGTTGCGGGGGCGGTTCTTAAAGCTGCCTCAGTCCGGGCTGTTGAATCTTCGCGACCGTCAGATGAGCGGACCCTTCTTCTTCCCATTCCGTTTGCGCACGCGCCAGATCCACCAGCCTATCAAAGCGGCAGCGGCGACGATCGCAATCGCCAGCCGGAGGTGGTTGTGGACCACGCTGCCGAAGAAGCCGCTGATTTGCGGGCCGAAGCGAATCACGAGAATTGAGAGGATGCAGAAGCGCAGGAAGCGGCCGAGGAAGATCGCTCCGAGAAAATCGGTGAAACGCATCTCGGCCACGCCGGCAGATAAGACAAACAATTTGAACGGCGTTGGCGGAGGCAGCATGGAAGGCACCATCAGCGCCAGAAACTCATGGCGCTCGATCGACGCGTGAATCTTCTTGAAGCGTGCTTCGCCGATGCGTTTCACCAGCAGCACTTCCCCACCCTTGTAGCCGAGCCAGTAGATAACGATGCTGCCCAGTGCCGATCCGGCGGCGGCCATGGCCGACACCAGCAGGAAGCGTCGAGGTGAGGCGTAGACGTATCCTCCAACGATAGCGTCGAGAGGCATACCCAGAAAGGCCGCATCAACAAAGGCGAAACCCATAACTCCCCAGATTCCAAGGGGGCTGAGTACGGCGAGAATCCAATGGGTCCACTTAGCTAATAAGTGCTTCACTTGTCTCCGGAGAAATCTTTATTTTACGTGATATGTCGGCGGCAATAGGACTCCCGATTGACCTCCTATAATTAGCCAATGCCTGCGAGCAGCAAGGACCTGCAAAAGAAGATCGATGCTCTTCGCGACAAGGTTCGCTACCACGAACACCGCTACTACGTGCTTGATAGCCCGGAAATCAGGGATGCGGAATTCGACAAGCTGATGGACGAGTTGATCGCGATGGAGGCGGAACATCCCGAACTGGTGACTCCAGACTCGCCGACCCAGCGCGTCGGGGGCAAGCCCAGCGAAGAGTTTGCCAAGGTGCGGCACTCAACCCCTATGTTGTCGCTGGGGAAGACGACTAGCGAATCCGAGCTCCGCGACTGGGAGCGGCGGGTGCATGAGTTGACTGGCCAGTCGCAGGTGGACTACGTCTGCGAACCGAAGCTCGATGGCATGTCTCTGGCATTGCGTTTTACCGCCGGGAGGCTGTCGCTAGGGTTAACCCGCGGTGACGGAGCGGTGGGAGAGGATGTCACGCCGAACGTGCGCACGGTGCGCAGTGTACCGCTGACCATCGCTTCGAAGGTCCTCGTGAAGGCGGGCATTCCCTCGGGTTTTGAAGTACGAGGCGAGTTGTTGATGCCCCTGGCGGCGTTCCAGCGCATGAACGAGGAGCGCGAGCGGCAAGGCCTCCCCACGTTCGCTAATCCGCGTAATGCTACGGCAGGCACGGTGCGCACCCTGGAGCCCAACGTCACTGCCCAGCGCCGGCTCGATTTCTTCGCTTACGGTCTGCTCTCCAACGGGCGCCCGATCTTCGACCGTAACTCGAAGGTGCTTGCAGCGCTGGAGGCCGTGGGGTTCAAAGTTAACCCGCACCATGAGTCAGCTAAGAACCTCAAACAGGTTATGGAATTCGTGAACGAAATGGACACGGCGCGGGGTACCTTGCCGTACGAAATTGATGGCGCGGTGATTAAAGTGGACCGCGTAGCGTTGCAGGAGGAACTGGGATTTACGGGCAAGGCTCCGCGGTGGGCTATTGCTTACAAGTTCGCGGCCCGCGCCGGCGAAACCCAGATTGAAGACATTTTGGTGCAGGTCGGACGCACGGGGAAATTGACTCCTGTAGCAGCATTGAGGCCCGTTTCGATCGGTGGAACGACTGTGACGCGCGCGACCCTGCACAACATGGATGAGATCGTTCGGTTGGGTGTGCGTATCGGCGACTGGGTCGCTGTCGAGCGCGGCGGCGACGTTATACCCAAGGTCGTAGAGGTCCTGGAGGAGAGGCCCCGCGGTACGCGCGAGTTCCATATGCCGGAGCGCTGTCCGGTATGCGGCGGTCACGTTGTGCGTGCCGAAGGCGAGGCCGACCATCGCTGCGTCAACGCCAACTGTCCGGCCAAACTGCGGGAGAGCGTTCGCCACTTTGCCTCACGCGGAGTGATGAACATCGAAGGCATGGGTGATGCGCTGGTCAATCAATTGGTTGACGCCGGATTGGTAAAGAGCGTTGCCGACATCTACGACCTGAATGAATCTGAGCTGCTGAAGCTCGAGCGCATGGGCAAGAAGTCGGCGCAGAACATCCTGAGCGAAATTGAGAATTCCCAGAAGCTGCCACTGGAGCGGGTGATTTACGGGCTGGGCATTCCCATGGTCGGCGAGCGTACCGCTCAGTTTCTGGCCGAGCATTTCGGATCAATGGACGCTCTAATCTCAGCAAGTGAAGAAGAATTACAGGCCGTGAATGAAATTGGCCCGCGTGTCTCGCAGAGTATCCGCGAATTCTTCGATGAGCCGAAAAACGTCGCGTTGGTAGAGAAGTTGCGCGGGGCTGGTCTGACCTTCAAAGGGACCACCAAACAGCGCGGCACCGCACTGGCAGGAAAGACGTTTGTCCTGACCGGCACGCTGGAGCGTTTCACCCGCGATGACGCCAAAAAACTGATCGAAGATGCGGGTGGCAAAGTATCCGGTTCGGTCAGCAAGAAGACGGATTACGTGGTAGCCGGAGCGGAAGCGGGTTCCAAGCTAGACAAGGCGCACGAATTGGGGGTCGCTGTCATAGATGAGAAAGAGATGGAACGCCTGCTAAAACGGTCCTAGAGCTCCCATTCTGCGTATCACAAAGCAATCATTACGGCGATTCTCTGCCTCATGGCGACAAAGGGCACTCTCCAGTGGAATCGTCCCATCAGGAACTGCAGAAGCTTCGTGGTTAGGGCGAGGCTCAGTGCACCGATCACCAAGCATACCGGAACCAACCACCAGCCTAAGGCTTCGTGAACTGGCGATGCCGGATTCGTCATGGTAGCGCCCATGCGGAAGCTGAAATTGAACTGGTCAGGGCCAACCCAGAGTCCTGTGTTCGCAGGAAACAGCGGTTTCATGAGAGCGAGCAGAAGAAAAACGGCGCCCGTGGCATAGCCGATCAGTGCAATCACGAACACAATGAACCCTTCGACGCCGGTCGTAGCCCAGCGTAGGGCAGCGCGCAAAATCAAAACGGGTGAACGGCTGGTTCGCGCACGCTGTACCAGCAACCCCGTGCGATACTGCTGCGCCAAGTCTTTCGCCGGACCTAAGCCGACCAGCACCGCGTCGACACCGGTACTGAGATCGTTGCTGCGTTCGCGAATGTGCATTCGGATTTCTTCCACGATATCTTCGCGCTCTGAGACGGTCATGCCCGTCAGCGAGGCACGCAGCTGCCTAAGGTAGTTGTTAACCTGTATTTCCGATGTCATATCGGTTGCTCCACTTTTCTGCCGGTTAGAACGGGTTCAATCAGCCGGGCAAGTCCAATAGAGAACTGCGTCCAGGTCTCGGCCATGGCGTTGGCGCGCTCGCGTCCTGCAAAGGTCAGCTGGTAGTACTTCCGCGGATGCCCGGCTTCCGCCTCAACCCACTCTGACTGCACCAGTCCTTCGGCGCGAAGACGATTGAGTATGGGATAAATGGTCCCTTCGGCCAGCACCAGGCTGGAATCTCGCTCGAGTACCCGCAGGACCTCGAGTCCGTAGAGCTTCCCGTGCCAGAGGCTTGCTAGGACCGCCATTTCCAGGCAACCCTTCCGCATCTGCGCTTCCCACTTATCAGAAGGCTCGAGTTCGCTGAGGGGATTACGTTTGGCCATGAACTATACCTTGCAATACAATGTATAGTGCCAAGCAATGGTTTCGTTGTCAAGAGAAATTTGAGGCGTTGGGCGAAAACTGGTGAACCGAACTCCCTATCTGCTCGCTTGTTATAGTCGCAACATGGGTTCGAGTACGGACATCGCAGCCAAAATGAACGCTGCCGACATGCGCGAAGCCGCAGTACGTCGCGACACGATGCTTATTTTGTGTGGCATAGCGGTATTGGGTACTTTCTTGCGCCTCCATGCCCTCGGTGCGAAGAGCTTTTGGCTTGATGAAATTGCCAGCGTGGTTTTGGCGCGGTCGCCTCGGGAGTGGTTCTGGCGGTGGCTGTGGACACAGGAAGGCAATATGGCGCTGTACTACGTCATGCTCCGGGCCTGGGTACAGATTCACCTCGGAGAAGCTACAGTGAGGCTGCTGTCTGTGCTCCCTGGCATCGCAAGCCTCCCGATGATGTACCTGTTGGGCAAGCGCTTATTCAGCCGGTCAGTTGGGCTACTTGCATCCCTGTTTCTGGCCATCAATACCTGTGCCGTCGTTTATTCGCAGGAGGCACGCAGCTATAGTTGGCTGGTGCTGGGAGTGATCGTATCCACGTATTTGTTTGTGCGACTGATCGCTCGACCCTCCTACGCGATTGCAGGCGCCTATGCGCTAGCAGCAGGGGTCACGTTCTATTTTCATTATTTTGGATTGCTGGTTCCACTGGCCCATGCGGTGTCATTAGTCGCGCTACCGAAACCGAGGCGTCCATGGCAACAATTGTGGATTGCCGCCTTGATCATCGTGGTGCTTGCTGCGCTCGTGCTGTGGATGGTCCACATGCAGCCCTTACGGCACCTCGACTGGGTGCCCAAGCCGTCGCTCCTCGAGATCTACCACCTTGGCGTCTTTCTGGCTGCCGAGAGCGGTAAGGGAGTGGGGCCGGCGTTACTCGCAATCGAGTTGCTTCTGCTGGGCGCTTTCTTCCGACGCATGATGCCACAGCCCGGAATAAAGAGGGGCAGTGGCGAAATCTGGCCGTACACGTTGGTAGCCAGCGGATTATTGACCCCGATCGTCACTTCGTTACTGGCGTCGATCTGGCATCCGGTGTTCTTCCATCGCTTTTTTATCATCTGCTTGCCGGCATGGCTGCTGGCGATCGCGGCCGGCGTATGCACGTTGCGCCAGCGTCCACTTCGATTCTTCGCGGCGGCCGGAATCATAGTATTGTCGCTCGTCAGTACCGCGGTCTCATACTCACGGGTGCGCGAGGACTGGCGCGGTGCCGTGAACTTCCTCATCGACAACGCCCGCGCACAAGATATCGTGGTGTACTACCAAGGCGTAGGCGACTGGGCCGCTGAAAACTATCGCGATTGGCTGCCCGGCGGCAGCGCAAATCGTCCGGCTGCGGTTGAAATCACCAGCCAGTCTAATAGCTGGCAGGCAAAGATTACGGGTGCGCCGCGAGTATGGCTGGTGGAGTATCCGGCGAACGTCAGCGACGATACTTCTCGAGCTGTCGAGGCTGAGTTGCACAGCCGCTACACCGTAGCTGGATCTCATGGATTCCGCGCAATCGCGATTACGGAGTTTGTGACTAAGTAGTCGATTGCGATTCGTTAACCGTAACCTGGTAAACAAATCTGCCGCTATGAAAACCAATGCAGTCCGCCTACTCGATTCACTAGGAGTGCACTACGAGCTGCGCGAGTACGAGGCGGACCCGGATGACTTGGCAGCCGAGTCGGTAGCAGCCAAGATCGGTATGCGTCCCGAGCAGGTGTTCAAGACTCTGTTGGCGCGCGGTAACCGCAACGGACCTCGTTTTGCCGTGATTCCCGGCAATCACGAACTGGATCTCAAGGCCCTGGCCAAATTCAGCGGCGACCGCAAGGTGGAACTCGTCGCGTTGAAAGAAGTGCAGCCGCTCACAGGATACATTCGCGGCGGAGTGACAGTCCTGGGCGCAAAGAAAAATTTCCCAGTGTTTGTCGACGAGACCATGGAACTCTGGGACGTCGTGTCGGTGTCAGCTGGGGTGCGCGGCCTCCAGATGCTACTCTCTCCTGCCGATTACCTGCACATTACTCAGGCCACGTTAGGTGAGATTAGTCGAGAGAAACCGCAGCAATAATCTGCTTGCCGAATGCCGGCAGCTTGCGTTGCCACGGCCACCGCGGCTTCATGCCAAGCCGCGGAGCTGCATTAAATAAGATGACAGCCCGACCATTACCAGGACACACCCGGATACAGACTGGGAATGCGGTAAGCCCGGTAAAATGCGTCGTTCTTCGCGTCCATCTCCCACACGACCTGCGGAGAGGTCCCATTCGTCACTTCGCGCACCCGCGAAAAACCGCCGAGCACCGTAGTCGAATCGACCTCGACATTTCCATTCGGAAGGACAACGATGCTTCCCCCCCAGAACGAATACCAGCCGGGAAGATATTGCCACGACACCTGGGCAGTGCGTGCCGATTCGTCGATGTCCATGATCAGTCCTCGACTGTAGCAATCCGTAGAACATGTCTGCCCATTACTGTCGGGCCGGGTATCGCCGTTGTCGAACATCGCGATGCGCTGCGTGGAACCGGAAACCTGCACCAGGTTGGGATCATGCTGGTTGTAGAACCATTGCGCAGGGTCGTTCCCCGCGAGGGCGAAATCGCCGCCGGCTCCCAACCGCCACAAAACGTCTCCGCTGCCGGCACCGTTGGCGTAATCGATCTTCAGGATCCAGCTCTGGTGCCGCATGGATAAGAGCAAGCTTCCATCGGGTTCGTAAACGACTGCATTGCTGTGTGTCCAGTCGGGAAACATGTAGGGATGGCGGTTGACATCGAGGTGGTCGAAGGCCCGCCACACCCACACTGGCTGGTTATTGGTATCCAGATCCACGATCGCGTCGCCCAGAACGGTGGTGGTCCCGGGATAGCCTGGCAGGTCCTGAAAGTCCTGGTTTTCATTCACCAGCAGGATCCAATGACCGTTGCTGAGACGGAGAAGGTCATGATGAAGATTGGCGGCCTGCAGAGAGTACCCGGCGGCAGCCAGCGCCGTATTCAACTGCGACAGGGTCACCTGCCGGACGATACGTCCTTCCAGATCCACTTCGCGTACGTCGCTCTCGAAGTTGATCAGGTAATCTCCGTTATCGAGTTCGCGGATGGGAAATGCGTAGGATCCTGCCGCCAGCGAGGGGTCGTAGTAATACCAGAGCACGGAACCGTCGGTATCGAATACAACCGCGGTCACGGTCGAACCAGGACCCGAGATCAGATCGACCCCGCCGCTTTTCGACAGGCCAGCCGGAGTTACAGTTACGGCCGGGAAGGTAACGGATGGGAGCGAGCTAGTCATGAACGTGTGGTCGGTGTCGAGCATGGTGCTGCCTCCACCGAGGTCGAGACGAGCGCGCATGTGGTAGGTCGTACTGGGGTGCATACCCGCCACTAGTAACGTCACCAGACCTCCTTCCGCGGGCACAGACTGGCTCGCGGTGCTCCGTCCGTAAGTAGTGCTTGTACCGAATTCGACGCTGACCAAGCCTCCAGCCGGTGCCATCACGCTATAGCTGGCAACCAGGGGATGCGAGGTGGCAGCGACCGTACCGGCCGTTGGCAAGGATTGACTCCCTTTTGGATCAGGCGATGAAGATGAACCGCAACTGGCCAAAATCAGCAGTAAACAAGCGAGGCAAAGGACCTCGAAACCTTTACGGCAATTCATATGTGCAGCGTCACTCCGCAACAAAGATGGGGTGGGTAAGAAATTGTTAGTCGTCTCGGTGTCCGCTTCCGAGACCCGGCAGATCCACCTTTCTCAGATGGCAATTTGTGACGAGGCGTTCACAGCGATTTATTCGGCCAGGAAATATGAGGAGTTCCACAAATGGTTGCAGCACGTAGTACGACTAGTAGATGACGCAATATGGCGTGACGTGCCATGGGTACTGCAGAAACGATCTGCGCAGCTTCAAGGCGTAGGCGGGGCAGAGGAGAGCGCTTTCGTCAGCGCAAGCTTGCACCTCGCACGAAATAAAGTCCCCCATCAACCTCGGCGGAGACAGTCATTTGGGTCGAGCGAGATAGAAAGAAGGGGGGAATAGCAATAGGCGACAACGTTGAATGGGAAGCGACTAAACAGTTTCAGGAAGGCGATTCAGACTCCTGCACGGAGTGATTGACGATTAGTGTTCCGCCAGGAACGCGGCGATCGCCGGCACCAGCGTCTTGCTTTCGCAGCCCGGCGCCTCGTGTCCGCAATCACCCTCAAACACAAGCAGCCTGGCATTGAGCAGGCGCGCGAAGTCGATTGCGGGTTGGGGAGTGACCGTATGATCGGACTTCGAGACAACCACAAAGACCTTGGCCTTCACCGCGGCCGCGGCTTGTTCCATTGACCCGCCAAAAGGCGCGGAGACATCCAGTGCCATCATGGCCTGCGATTGGCGAATCTTGTCATTCGCATCGGAGCCGTGATCGGTTGTGCCCGCAGTGGCGAGTTCCTGCGTTATCTTTTCGCGCGTAGTCTCGCTGTTGAAACGCTCTGGTGTGGTCAGAAAGAGATCGCCGAACTCTGTTTCAGCCGCCCGTGCGGGATTCCTGTCGTAATTTCCGTCGCGCCACGCAACATCGTGAGTGATCGCGTCAATCTGGGTCTGCCACAGCACGAGATCATAGGGCGCGAGACGCGGCGAGCCGACAATGGATATAGCCTTGTCCATAAAGTCGGGATACGCGAGCAGCCACTGGAAGGTCTGCATACCTCCCATGGATATGCCCATTACGGCCTTCAGGTGCTGAATACCAAGTACACGAGTCAGCAGAATGCGCTGAGTCTCCACCATATCTCGAATCGTGATGTGCGGAAATTTCATGCGCGGCTGCTGGCGACTGTTGGAGGGCGAAGAGGAGACACCGTTGCTGAGCGCATCGACGCTAATTACAAAATAAAGCGACGAATCAGCGAATTTGTCCTTCACGATTCCATTCTGCAATTGTTCAGTTGTTCCGCCGGCCCAGGTGGGAAAAAGGATTGCATTTGACTTGTCGGCGTTGAGCGTGCCATAGGTCCGATAGCCGATGCGACAGTCGCGCAGAACCTCGCCACTTTGCAGCTTGATGTCGCCCAACTCGGCGAATTGTTGTTTCTGCGCAGCAACAATGGAACTCAGGACCAGGAGCAAGACGACAACAACGAATCGTTTGGACATGAACTCACCTTCATAGGAAGAAGTCGCGTAACCCTCCCCATTTTCTGTAGGGCGCCCAGCTCACTACTGATTCAAGACTTTCTGCAGGTCTCGCCAGCGCACCAAAATGATGTGGTTGTCACGCAGAGCCTGCCTGAATTCCGGGCTGCTGACCACGTCGAAGTCGCGCTGACGCCATGCCGCGCCGAAATCTGGATGGTCCACGGTGATGGCCTGCAACTCCGAGTCGTCGTGACCGAGATGGACGATCATCTCTGTCAGCCCGGGTTGAAGGTTCTTGATTGCATCCAGATAGAAAGCCTTGGTGTCGGCAGGTTTCAAGCCGGGATTGGCGATGACAACGTTGTCGAGCACAAAGTCGTTGGGGGAAAGCAACGACATGGCTGAGGCACGTGCGTCCGTCAGTTTCAAGGCCAGCAGAGGCAGATGGTATTCGTGCGCCAGCTTGATGTAGACCGCGAGCAGCTCGGGTGTCGCGAAGAGCGATCCCATGTGGCTGTCGAGATGGGTCGGGTGAATTCCCACCGCCAGGGCGCGCTCCACCTGCGCGCGAATTTCTTGCTCCACTTCTGCGGGCTTGGCGCGGCTGGCAACATTTTCCGTAGTCGAGTAGAAGGTACCGTCCGGTTGTAACAAGCTGGGAACTCTGTCGCTCGAAGTCACGCTGCCCCAGCGATACGTCTTCCACTCGCTAGTCAGCGTGAGGTGCAGCCCCAGGTCTGTATCGGGGTGTGACTTGGCATAGTCGGCAACTTCCGTAAGCCAGGGACACGGGATCATGATGCTCGCGGAAGAAACAGCACCCGAAGCGAGTGCGTCCAAGCTGGCTGAATCCACTGAGTGTGCGACCGCCAGATCATCAGCGTGCAGGATGAGAAGTTTCGATCCGGCAGGATAACCGAGCCGCTCGGCTGTAGTTTTGGTTTGTGCCGAAACACTCACCACAAAAGGGGCCAGAAAGAAAATGGCGATTAGGCATCGTAAGGAACACATGTGAAGCTCCTCTATTTTGACCTGTCGGGTTGTGGAGCAGCAGAGCATTATAGGGCGTGTACGATTGTACGGAGACTAAGGAAGAGATGAACGGTCGGGGGATGCGACCTTCGGCACCCGGCCCGCATCGCGAAGTCTCTCGACCAGCCGGACGACATCCGGGAATCCGCGCCTAGTTGTCGCACGACGCTGCCTCGTTGTGCCTTGATGGTTCGTTCCATGGTTCCCAGCTTTGCGGCAATTTGTTTTTTCAGCGGGCCGTGCTCGATGGAACTGCGCTCCAGGCAGGAAGTGCTGGAGCGGTGGCTCTCCAGCCGGGTACGGTCGCCGGCTCTGCAGCGAAGTCTCCGCGCCATGCTTTCCGAAGTTGAAATCCAGCTGCAGTCACTCACTGATGCGCTGTCACGATAGCTGAATGTGGCCAGCCCTATTACACGCTGGAGGAAAGCGTCTCACTCTCCCGGTCGGCTTCCCGCTGTAAGTGACGGCACACCATTCTTGCGCATGAGGTCGTTCAGCGCCGGAACATCGGTGCGCTGGATCTCCTGCCACCTTGCCAACTGCGTGCTCAGGCGGCCGTGCAGATCGTCATAGACCAGCAACTGCTGCGCAGTGGGAGCCTGGTCCACGCCCTGGATGAGATCGTTGAAGCTGGCGTACTGCTCATTGAGCATGTTGGGATAGCGCAGGTTGCCCTCTGAACTCTTCATCTTACCTGAACCAGGAGCGCTTCTATCGGCGTCATCTTCTGATCGAGTGCCTTGGCGGCGGAGATGACATCATTGTTCGGAGTGCCTTCCGACGTCCACTTCTCGAGTGTCTCCAGGTTCGCGCGCAGGCCGCGAATCTGATTGACAGCGCGGTGCAGGGAGTCGATGTCCTGCCGCGTTTTTACGGCCAGGTCAAACAATTGTTGAAGGTCGGCGCTGCTCACCTGGTTTTGGATACGGGGATCGATCACAACCTCGAGCGGCGCGGTCTGCGTGCGGCCTTTCACCGTCAGCTTAGCTTGGTAGGTGCCCGGGTTAACCAATGGGCCGCGGGGCGGATCACCGGCGTAGAACGCGCCCGGAATTTGGACGGGCTCATCGTAGCGAAAGTCCCATGCGAAGCGATTCATGCCCGCGGACGCAGGCAGCAGGTTCGCAGGGCGTTCCTGGTCAGGCCACTCGGGCGGCTGCTCGTTCTTATTCGCCTCGAGATTCGACAGGTGGCGAACGCGATTCCCCTGGGCGTCGAAAATGTCGAGCGTGATCTCTTCTTTGTCTGCCGGGCTTTGTCTTTAAGTAGTAATAGAAGATCGCCCCTTTAGGAGGGTTGTCGCCGACCGGACGCTTGCGGTCCACCTGGTCGGGGAAGTGCAGCCGCGTGGCCGTGGCGGGCTCGGTAAAGATGAAAGTCTTCGCCCGCGATGGTTGCACTCGCCTGGCGCAGCGGACTGACGTCATCGAGAATCCAGAACGAGCGGCCATGCGTCGCGGCGATGAGGTCGTTGTCTTTGATGGCCAGATCGTGAATCGGGGAGTTCGGCAGATTCAGTTGCAGCGACTGCCAGTTGCGCGCCGTCGTCGATGGAGAAGTAGACGCCGGTCTCGGTTCCAGCGTAGAGCAAGCCCTTGACCTTGGGATCTTCGCGTACCGCGCGCACGTAGGCGCCTGCAGGAATGCCGTTGGTAATGCGCGTCCAGGTCTTGCCGTAGTCGTGCGTCTTGTAGATCACGGGATTGAAGTCGTCGAGCTTGTGCCGGTCGATGGCTGCATAGGCAGTGCCGGCGATCGAAGTGCCCGGCGTCGATGATGCTGACCATGCTCCAGTCCGGCATGTCTTTCGGAGTGACATTTTCCCAGCTCTTGCCGTCATCGCGCGTGAGATGGATCAGTCCGTCGTCGGTGCCCGCCCACAGCATGCCCTCCTGCAGCGGCGACTCCGCCAGCGCGAACACCGTGTCGTAATACTCGACGCTGGTGATGTCGAGCGTGATGTCGCCGCCCGAAGGCTTCTGCTTGCTCTTGTCGTTGCGCGTCAGGTCGGGACTGATCGGGTTCCAACTGTGGCCGCTGGTCCGCGCTCTTCAGCACGTACTGCGCGGCGCTGTAGATCACGTTGGAGTCGTACGGCGAAACCATCACTGGCTCCGTCCACTGGAAACGATACTTCTGGATGTCCGCGCCATTGCCCGAGGTGTCGAGCGGGTAAGGCGAGACATCGCTGCAACTGGTTGGTGCGGTGATCGTAGCGCGTGATGATGGCAGCGTCGGATCCGGCATAAACAATGTCCGGATTGCGTGGATCGGGCGAGATGTAGCCGCTCTCGCCGCCGCCGACTTCGTACCAGTCCTGGCGCGCGATGACGCCGTCGTCGCCGCGGCTGGCGATGGCCACGGTGCAGTTGTCCTGCTGCGCGCCGTAAACGCGATACGGCCAGTGATTGTCGGTGGCGACGTGGTAGAACTGCGCCGTCGGCTGATTGTTCTGCTGCGTCCACGTCTTGCCGCCGTCAACCGAGATGGTGACGCCGCCATCGTTGCTGTTCATATGCGCTGCGGATTCGTGGGATCGATCCACAGGCCGTGGTGATCGCCGTGCGGCGCCGGTAGCAGCTCGAATGTCTTGCCGCCGTCGTTCGAGCGGAAGGCGCCCGTATTCAGTACATACAACGTGTCCGCGCTGTTGCGGATCGGCGAAGACGTGGCGTGAAGTACCAGGCCCGCTGGCGATAACGCTCGTCGTCGTTGACCAGCGTCCAGGTATTGCCGGCATCGTCGGAGCGATAGAGGCCGCCTTCCTTCGCCTCGATCAGCGCGTAGACGCGATTTGAGTCAGCCCCGGAGACGGAAACGCCGATGCGGCCGAGGTCTCCTTCAGGCAGTCCATGGCCTTGCAGCTGCTTCCAGGTGAGTCCGCCGTCAGTCGACTTGTAGAGTCCGCTGCCCGGACCACCGCTGTTGAAAGTCCAGGGCTGGCGCCGCACCTGCTACAGCGCCGCATACACGATGCTGGAGTTCTTGGGATCGAAAACCACGTCGATCGCGCCAGTGTTCTCGTCCTTATAGAGCACCTTCTGCCAGGTCTTGCCGCCATCGGCGGTGCGGAATACGCCGCGCTCTGCGTTCGGTCCCCAGGCATGTCCCAGGGCCGCGACCAGAGCGATGTCGGGATTGCGCGGATCGATGATCACGGCGCCGATATGGCGCGAGTCCTTTAGCCCGACGTTCGTCCACGAGCTGTCCGGCGTCGGTCGACTTGTACACGCCGTCGCCGTAAGAGATGTTGCCGCGCAGGCAGGCCTCGCCGGTTCCTGCATAAAGAATGTTGTGGTCGGCATCGGCGACCGCGATGGCACCGATCGAAGAGACGCTCTGCGTGGTCGAAGGTCGGAACCCAGCGTCATTCCGGCATTGGTGCTCTTGAAGACGCCTCCGGCTACTGCGCCAAAGTAATAGGTGTTTGGGTCGCCGGGAACGCCGGCAACGGCGAGCACACGCCCTCCGCGAAAGGGGCCGATCTGTCGCCACTTCATGCCTCCGACCAGGGCGGGATCCATCTGTGTAAAAGCAGCTGAGGGATGAAAGCAGTAGAGCCAGGAAACAGTGCGCGATGGCACGTCAGCATCCGACGGACCTCAACTATTAGGAGTAGCCGGGTAATCGTAATGGCTGTAGGACTGAAGCTGCAAGACGGGCGGGCAGAGCGGTTACAGGGATCGATACTCGCGATATGCACAATGATGGCCGCATAAGTAGTGCCATACGATCCGACACCAGGCACTTTGTGGTCTTGCATTGTAGCGTTCTCGGAGAATAGATGTCCCAGACACATAACTGTAGGGCGATGAGCTCGCTCCGCGGGGGTAAGAGCGGCATTAGTCGGGGGACGGACAGCAGAAACCCTTTACCTTCCTGGAATTTGTTGGCTCCTCGCACTTGTCTGACTGCGACAGGCGTAGTGTCAGGTCTGCGTGGACTCCTGAGTCTTCTCAGGGTCTTCAACATTTTGGCACCTGCAACACTTGAAGAGGGGATTAGTATGACGCGCGTTCAACTTGCTGTGGTCTTCATCTTCAATCGCTATAATTTGCGGTTTGCTGCTGTGCTGCACCGCGCTTGCCGTTGTTCGCGCAAACAGGCTCGCTGGGCACTGTGACTGGAGCTTAGTGACCGATTCCAAAGCAACGCGGTGGTTCCCGATGCGACGGTCACCCTCAAAGACACCGCGACTAAGGCGGTGCGAACCAGCACAACCAACAGCGCCGGACGATATACGTTTTCGTCAACGTGACGCCCGGCGACTACGTCGTCACATTCACCAAGCCGGGATTCGCCAAGGTGTCGATACCCAACGATGTGATCGCCGTCGGCGAAACGTCCACCAACAACGTTACTCTGAGAGTCGGCAGCGAGAGCCAGACCGTCGAAGTGGCGACCTCAGGCGTAGAGTTGCAGACCCTGAACGCCACAGTCGGCAACACGGTATCGAGTCTTTGCTCTTAATTCGCTGCCGAGCATCCGCGCGACACCAGCACCTTCCTGACACTGCAGGCGGGAATCAGTCCCGACGGCAGCGTGGCCGGCGCGGTGGTCGACCAGAGCTCCTTCCAGCTTGACGGCGGCAACAACACCAACGATATGGACGGCAGCATGAGCGTGTACACGAGCAGCTATGCCGGCGATCCGACCGGCGGTGCGGCCAACCAGATCGTAATAACGGCGTGGCCGCCGGTGCAACCGGCGTTATGCCGACCCCGGCCGACAGCGTGGAAGAGTTCAAGGTAAACATCGCAGGCCAGGGCGCTGACTTTAACAGCTCGGCAGGCGCGCAGGTGCTGATCGTCACCAAGCGAGGCACCGACCAGTGGCATGGCACCGGGTATGAGTACTACCTCGACAACAACCTAAACGCGAATACCTGGCAGAACAACTTTACCGGTACCGGAATCCCCGTTTACCACTACAACCGCTTCGGCGGTGCCATCGGCGGTCCCATCATTCCCAAGAAGATCCTGGGCGGCAAGACGTATTTCTTCGGCAACTACGAGGGCTTCCGCTTTGGCACCAACTCCGTCACCTACGAGCGAGCAGTACCATCGGCGGCGATGCGTCTCGGACTTTTGACATTCGGTGGTACGACTTACAACCTGAATCCCGTACCCGTGACCTTCGGCGGTGTCACGTATGCTCCTGCCCAGTGCCCGAACGGGCCTTGCGATCCACGCGGCCTCGGCATCAACCCGCTGGTGCAGCAGCTTTGGACACACATGCCGGCGTCGAATGAGACGGGGTGCAGCACTTTGAGCCGTTGCGACGGAAACAACATTCTCGGCTATGTCGCTAACCTCTCGCTTCCTTCGTCATCGAACTTCGCAGTGGCGCGCCTTGACCATGACTTCGGTGACAAGTGGCACTTCATGAGCAGCTATCGCTACTACAACCTGCAGAACGCCGGTACGCAGCAGGTGGATATCGGCGGATTCGTGTCGGGAGATACGATTGGTGTCCCGCACTCACTTGCCAGCCTTCCCCAGCAGCCATGGTTCCTGGTGGTTGGCGCTACCGGCGAATCTGTCAAGCAACTGGACGAACGACATCCGCTACAGCTACCTGCGCAACTGGTGGCAGTGGGGCCGGTATGGAGGCGTGGCGCAGTTTCCCGGCCTGGGCGGAGCGCTGGAACCAGGCGGCGAAAGTGCATTACAGGCTTGGGGCCCTTATAACGTGAACACGCAACAGACCCGCACGCGTTTCTGGGACGGTCAGGACAACATGATTCGCGATGATGCCACCTGGATCCATGGCAGGCACATGATCCAGTTTGGTGGCATGTGGCTGCACAACTTCAACTGGCACAGCCGTACCGATAACGGCGGCGGCATCAACTACTACCCGACTTACCAGTTGGGAACGTCCGCCGGCGCGGGCATCGACATGACCGGCTATGTCCCGGCTGGCTTTACGGGTTCTAAGAGCAACTGGGGCCGTGACTACGCTGCAGCGCTGGGTCTGGTTTCCGTCTCGCAGATTGCCTATACCCGCAGCGGCAAGCAATCTGCAGCTGAACGCGCCTCTGACTCCGGCACAAGACAAGGTAACGATTCCCTATTGGAACTTCTACGGCAGCGACACCTGGCGCATCACTCCTAAGTTCACTTTGACCTACGGCTTGGGCTGGACGCTGGAAATGCCGCCCACGGAAGCGACCGGCAAGCAGGTTATCCTTGTTGGCCCGGATAACAACCCGATCCAGACGGAGCAATACCTGAATGGCCGCTCGGCAGCTGCACTGCAGGGTAATGTCTTCAATCCGCAGATTGGATTCAGCCTCATTGGCAACGTCGCTAGCCATCCCTCCTACATTTACAATCCGTACTACGGTGAGTGGAGCCCGCGTGTGGCTGCTGCCTGGGATGTGTTTGGCGATGGCAGAACGGTGATTCGTGGAGGGTATGGACGCACCTACGGGCGCCTGAACGGTGTCGACTTGGTCCTGGTTCCGCTGTTGGGACCCGGTTTGATCCAGGCTACGCAATGCACCAATGCTCTGGCGGATGGAACTTGTGGCGGCACGAGCAGTGCGAATCCCAACACCACATTCCGCGTCGGCAAGGATGGTCTGGTGGCGCCCTTGCAACCGGCGAGCCAGACTTTGCCGCAACCTTTCTACCCCGGCGTAAATGGCTCGGCATTTGCCGCGGGTGAAGGGCTCGATCCCAACTTCCGGCCCAACGTAGTCGATACGTTCACTCTCACCTTCGCCCGTCAGATCAACAACAAACTCAGCCTGGAGATCGGCTACATCGGCCGCCTCATCAACAACGAGTATCTCGGGATAAACCTGAACGCCGTGCCGTACATGATGACCAAGGGCGGGCAGACCTTTGCCAAGGCCTACGCCAACCTGGTTATGCAGTACTGCGGCGGAATAGCCGGTTTGGCCGGAACCAATTGCGGTGGTCCGAATGGCAACGTCAACAACAATGTGACACCCCAGCCCTTCTTTGAAGCGGCTCTGGCCGGAACTGGCTACTGCAACGGGTTTTCAAGTTGCACAGCGGCCGTTGTGGCCAACGAAGGGGTGAACGGCTCTGGCAACCTCAACACCCAGGCTGTCTGGTCGCTCTACAGCGATCTGGACAGCGGCGGTTTCAACTTCCCACGCAGCATGATGAACACGCCGCTTCCCGGTCAGTTCGGTGCAAGTGGTCAGGTGACTGGCGGGGTAGGTATGAACGCCAGCGTCGGTTACGGCAACTACAGCGGCCTGTTTATCACGCTGAAGTCGCAGGACTGGCACGGGGTGACCGCGCAGTCGAACTTCACCTGGTCGAAGGCGCTGGGCACCGGTGCAGAAGTTCAGGCCACCAGCGCAAACACGCCGCCCGATCCGTTTAACCTAAGGAACGGCTACGGTTATCAGAACTTCGACCGCCGGTTTGTCTATAACCTGTTCATTGTCTGGCAGCCTAGCTTCTACAAGTCGCAGTCTGGATTCCTGGGGCATCTCGCCGGGAGGCTGGACGATAGCTCCTGTGTTTACCGCAGGCAGCGGCCTGCCCCTCACCCTTGCCACCTTAAACGGCGGTGGCCAGGCGATTCGGCGAAGGCGACTCACTCAACTACTTTGGGTATGGGAACTCGGAGAACGCCATTCCCATTACGCCTGCTAACCTGGGCCAAGGATCGGCCCACTACAACACTCCCGGAGGCGGGGGTGGGTTCCCAGTCAATATGTTTGCGGACCCGGCCGCGGCGTATAACAACGTGCGCCAGCCGATCCTGGGTTTGGACACCCACGACGGCGGCATCGGCGTGTACCGCGGCTTGCCTTACTGGAACGTTGACCTGAGCGTGAAGAAGATGTTCAAGATCACCGAGCGCTTGAACAGCGAGTTCCAGTTCGTGTTTACCAACGTGTTCAACCACAACCAGTGGGGCGATCCAATCAACGAGGTCCTCGACACGAGTAATCCTGCTGCCTGGGGAGCGCTGCCTGGTTCTGTAACCCTTGGCAATACCTCCTACATGCGGCAGATGCAGTTCGGCATCCGCCTTAGCTTCTAACCCCTAACCCCTGTTCGTGTATTGGCCGGGAGCCCTGCTTCCGGCCGTTTTATTTGCCGCTGATCGCTCCCCGGCAATGTGACGCGGGACTGCCTCCTTCGGATGTGTGATTGCGCGTGCGCGAATGCCCGTACAATAGGAGAAGTGACGAATGGCAGCTCACGCGGAGGGATGTGTGAGCGGTTGAAACAGGCGGTCTTGAAAACCGCTGTACGGGAAACCGTACCGGGGGTTCGAATCCCTCTCCCTCCGCCACTTAATTCCCGCAATCCCAATCACCTAGCAGGCTACTGAAGGTTGGGCGGCTGTGCTGAGAGATGGACGGCTAGTGTCCCATTAGTCCGAAGTTCCAGAAAAAATCGGCCCAAATTCTAAGATAAGTCTCTGATTTATTTGACCGCCGGGCGAATTTGCCTCTGTGAGAATGTTCCCATGTAATTAACATGTTTGTGCTTGACTGTACATGATAGATGTGCATAATAGCTCCCATGTACATCGAGACCGTCCCCAACCGCAACTCCCCGCCCGCCATCCTCTTGCGCGAAGGCTGGCGCGAAGGCAACAAAACCCGCAAGCGCACCGTGGCCAACCTCTCCGATTGGCCGCAGGAGAAAATCGAAACCTTCCGCCGCTTGTTGCGCGACGAACCCCTGGTCTCTCCCCAAGATCTGCTCGCCACCCAAAAGACTCTGCCGCACGGCCATGTCGAAGCTCTCCTTCTAGCCCTTCGCAAGCTCGGCCTCGATTCCATGATTTCCGCCAAGCCCTGCCGCGAGCGCGATTTGGTGCTGGCTATGATCGTCGAGCGTTTGCTCGATCCCTGTTCCAAGTTGGCCACCACCCGCCAGTGGCATAGCACGACCTTGGCCGAAGAGCTGGGGGTGAGTGAGGCGACCGAAGACGAGCTGTATCAGGCCATGGACTGGCTCTTAGAACGGCAGGAGCGTCATCGAGAAAAAACTTGCCGAGCGCCACCTCCAGGAGGGCGGTCTGGTGCTCTATGACGTCAGCAGCAGTTACTACGAAGGCCACACCTGCCCCTGGCGCAGTATGGGCACGATCGCGACGGGAAGAAAGGGCTGCCCATCATCGTCTACGGCCTGATGACCGATTGCGACGGTCGTCCCATCGCCGTCGAGGTCTACTCCGGCAACACCGGTGATCCCACCACGGTGGTGGATCAGGTGAACAAGTTGCGCGAGCGGTTTCATCTGTCGCGGGTAGTGCTGGTAGGAGATCGCGGCATGCTGACTCAGCCGCAGATTGACAAGCTCAAAGCTCATCCGGAGATGGGCTGGATCACCGCCTTGACCAGTGTGGCGATTCGCGGTTTGCTGGCCGAGGGAGCTTTACAACTCTCGTTGTTAGACGAGAAGAATCTGGTGGAGATGCAATCGCCGGAATATCCCGGAGAGCGGTTGATGGTCTGCTACAACCCTTTGCTGGCAGAAGAGCGGAAACGCAAGCGGGAGGAGTTACTGAGAGGCGACGGAGAAAGCGCTGAGCCGAATCGGGAAAGAAGTGGAGCGACGCAAGAAGAAGCCGTTGACGGCGACCGAGATCGCTTTGAAGGTGGGCAAGGTCCTGGGGCGTTACAAGATGGGCAAACACTTCGCGCACCAGATCGAGGATGGGAAGTTAAATTGGTCGCGGCGGGTGGAGACGATCGAGCAGGAAGCGAAGCTGGATGGGATTTATGTGATTCGCACCAGCGAGCCGGCCGAGCGGTTATCGGCGGCTGATACGGTGCGCGGTTACAAGAGTCTGGCGCAGGTGGAGCGCGCCTTCCGGAGTTTGAAAGGGCTGGATCTGCTGATTCGCCCGATTCGGCATCGCACCGAGGAGCGAGTGCCGGCGCATGTTTTCTTATGCATGTTGGCCTACTACGTGGAGTGGCATCTGCGGCGAGTGTGGGCACCGCTGCTGTTTGAGGACGAGGAACTCCCCAAAGAGCGGCAACGACGCGATCCGGTTCTGCCCGCCCGCAGCTCGGAATCAGCGCAGCCAAGAAACTGACCCATCAGACGGCGGACGGATTACCCGTCCAGAGTTTCGCTACTCTGCTTTCGGACTTAGCCAGCCGCGCGCGTGTGACCTACAGCTTGAAAACGGATCAGTCCGGTCCCACGTTTCAGCAGGTGCCGCCACCGACACCACTGCAGGCGAAGGCCTATGAGTTGCTGAATCTGTTGCCAGTAGCAGGAAACTGAATTTTGAACTATCTCTCAGTAAATCAGCAGAATACTGCTTGAACTGCTCTGGAACTTCGGATTAGTGTCCGCTTGCGTTTTGGCGGTCACAGATAGCTCGCTTTCTAGCTTCGCCATTGCCTTCCGCACATCATCGGCTGCGCTCTTGATGTAGTACGTCGCTGTGGTGCTCACTTTCGCGTGGCGCAGGATGGCTTGAATGACTTTGTCCTGCACGCCCAATCGGTAAAGGTGCTCCCGAGTCCACGTCGGGCAGCGTGCCAGCCGTGCCACTCTGGAATACGCTCGTCGCGCTTGTACTCATGGGTCGCTCCGTCATGTTCCGACTCTGCCTTGCTGCAAATCTCACAGCGATTGAGCGCGGGAAGAATGACGCGAATCACGATGCTTCCCAAGTCGAGTGGCCTTCCCACTGTATTAGCGAAGATCGGGCCACTCTGAGGATTGTCGCAGCGAAGCCGATGCATCTCCAGGTGCTCTGCAAGTTGCCGAATGACCGGAACCGGAGCGCGTCCTTTGCGAGTCTTAGGGCCGTTCACTCGGCCATTCCAAATGGAGCGGGAAACATATATCTCGCCGTTTTGGTAGTTCTCCCGCAGTTGCCCTTGGATTTCGCCCTGACGTAGTCCCATAAAGCCAGCCACTGCAAAAGCCGTTGCCGCTGGCTCGGGCAGCAGACCGATGATGCTCTTCAATTCTTCAAGTGTGCACGCATACGTTTCTTGAGCTTCAGCAGCCCTGGGATTGACTTTCGCATCTCTGGGGGGTTCTGCAATGGAAATAGTCCTGCTGCTTTGCCAGCGTGAAGATGCCGATGATGGTGCTCTTGATGTGCTTCAGAGAGTTGCGACTGAGTTTCGCCGCAACAATTTCATTCAGCCAACCTTGCACATGAGACGTGCGAGCATCCTTCAGCCAAACACTTCCGCAGAGCGGTTTCAGGTGATCTTCCCAGCCGAACGTCTTCCTTCTTCGTCAGGTCGGCAGAGATCGTCTCGATTCCGCGGCCGGTGGACTTCAGTCGCGCGGCTACTTCAGAGCGCTTCTCCTGGCTGCGAGCAACGAGAATGAGTTCGTAACCGCGCTTGGCAAGGCGATTGGCGTAGACTGCGCCGATGCCGGTGGAAGCGCCAGTGATAAGAGCGGTGCATTTGGATGCGGGTGCTGACATGCGGCCAACAACAGCTTGCTCTTCATGTTGCCTCCGCGTCGGCAACGATACTCCCAATCGTGAAGAGTGAACAAGTGTTTTCTTACACGGTGTCCACGAGCTGCGCAGCTGAGTTGGAGCGCCGCAACCTCAGCAGGGGTCAGCAGGCTATGGCGCTGGCGATGATCGATCCAGAAGCGGAGAAAGGCGGGAGAGGGAAGAAATCTATAAACTGTTCAGAAACTGAACAGTTTTCCAAGGCGCGACTTTCGCAAGCTCGCAAGGTACTTCGCTACTCCGAGCAGTTGGCTCGCAAAAGGTAGGGGATCGCCGGGATCCTCGAACGTCTCTAAGGTTGCTTGAGGCTCGTTGCTTGGTTGAGAGCCTGGCGGGCTTCGGCAAAGTTTGGTCTAATGCGCAATGCTTCCGAGAACTGCATGATCGCCTGATCGATCTGCCCCGTCCGCGCGAGGGCGATCCCCAAATTGAAGTGTGCATCGGCATCATCGCGCCGCAGGCGTACGGTTTCGCTGAACTCGCGCGCAGCTTCCTGCAGTTTGCCTTGTTGGGCAAGCGCGATTCCTAGGTTGAAATGCGCATCGGCATTATCAGGCTGCAGACGGACTGCCTGCGAGAACTCGGCAGCGGCTTCGCTGGAGCGTGCCAATGTTCCCAGGACGGATCCCAGGCGAAAGTGCGCGATGGCGTCATCCGGCCTCAGGTGCACTGCAGTTTGCAACTCACGAACCGCCTCGTCGGGATGCCCTTGCCCGGCCAGGAGCTGTCCGAGTTCGGCGCGCGCCGGGACGTAATACGGCCGTTCGCTGACCGCCTCGCGCAGTTGCATCACCGCCTCATCGCTCTTGCCTTGTGCTTCCAGGACCGCACCCAGATTGAAACGCGCCAGATAATTGGCGGGCACAACATCGATTGCGTGCTTGTACAGTGAAATGCTGTCGCGCCAGTACTGCACTTGGAACCAGGTAAGCGCCATGCACGAAACGCCCACTGCAGCGGCCATCGCCACCTGTAATTTCGGCCAGGGCTCGAGCACCTCGGGGATGACCCACACCAACGCGATTGCCAGTCCAATCATCGGGATGTATGTATAGCGGTCGGCCCTCGCCTGCGATCCAGTCTGAATCAGCCCGATAACCGGGAGGAGAGTTATCGCGTACCAGAACCAGCCAACGAAGAAGTATGGCCGCTGCGACCGCATCCAAACCGCTAGTACGGTAATGCCAACGAGTGTGATGCCCGCGAAAATAGCGGGAACGATGAGCGACTTCAGTGGATAGGGATAAAATACGGCAAGATGCGCCGGCCAAAATGTCTGCAGGATGTAAACGACGTAAGTGATTAGCGCGTTTTCGAATCGCGTGGTAAAGGGAATCAATTCGAAGGTCGCAACTGCGCCACCCTTCTGATGAGCGATGTACGTGATCATCGAAGCTGCCAGCGAGGCGGCGAAGAAAGGTAGCTTTTCGAGCCAGCGGAAACCACGACCCAGGGGCCAGTAGTCCAGCAAGAGAAGAACAACGGGCAAGGTCACGAGCGTCGGCTTGGCCATTAAGCCAAGGCAGAACACAAACATCGCTAACAGATACCGGGCACGCCCAGGCCGGGCGACGTAGGTCGCATAGGCCCATAGCGTCAGCATCCAGAAAAGCCCGCTCAAGACGTCCTTGCGCTCGGCGATCCACGCGACGCTCTCGACGTGAAGGGGATGGACCGCGAACACGAGCGCAATCAGAGCGCTCCGCCAGCGTGCCCCCGTCATGTGCCAGAAAACGGCAAATAGCAGCAATGTACTGAGGGCATGGAGAAAAACGTTGGTCAAATGATGCCAGCCGCTGTCGACTCCGAAGAACTGGCAATCCACCATGTGGGAGAGCCAGGTCAATGGAAACCAGTTCGCGTCATGAAACGTCGTGAATGCCCAAACCACGCCTTCCCCGGTCAATCCGGCTCGCACCTGAGAATTGTCGGTGACGTAGACCGGGTCGTCATAGCTAACGAAATCGTGCGTCTTGACCTGGGCGTATACGGCGAACACAGAGAAAAACAGGAGCACGTAGATCCAGAAGTTGACACCAAGCTTAGACGCGCCTGCTGTCGTCTTTGGTTCGGTCGACGAGGGCCTCTCGCGAGTCTTGCGAACTTGTCCTGGCCGGTAACTACTCATCTTAGCGGTCAAATCTTGTTCTTTCGTTTCAATCGCGCGCGGCAGTGCGGTTATGTTCGCCCGACAGTTGCAGCTTCATCGACACTACAAAGAATGACGCATTGTGCTACTTCGACATCCCGAATTGATCTTACGTCACCGGCTGACCTTCTATCCCGGGATGTGCGGCACTTCTGTCCGCGTTTTTACGACATGAGCGATACCGACAAGCGAGCCTTCTGGGCCTGGGCGGAGGATCGGCCCACTACAACACTCCCGGCGGCGGCGGTTTCCCAGTGAACATGTTCGCGGACCCGGCCGCGGCCTATAACAACATCCGGCAGCCCATCCTTGGGTATGACACCCACGACGCGGCATTGGCGTGTATCGCGGCTTGCCCTACTGGAATGTCGACCTGAGCCTGAAGAAGATGTCCAAGATCACCGAGCGCGTAAGCGCCGATTTCCAGTTCGTAGTTACCAACCTGTTCAACCATAACCAGTGGGCCGACCCATCCGGAGAGTACCTCGACACCAGTAATCCTGCAGCATTTGGAGCGCTGCCCGGTTCGGTAACCTACGGCAGCACCTCCTACATGCGGCAGGTGCAGTTCGGCGTCCGCTTAAGCTTCTAACCCCTACCCCCTGTTCGTGTATTGGCCGGGAGCCTTGCTCCGGCCGTTTTATTTTGCCCCGCACGGAATCAGGGAAGATGGAGTGGCATGGCCCCGTCTTCGGATACACGGTTTGCCCGCAAGAATGCTCGTACAGTAGGAGAAAGTGAGGAATGGCGGCTCACGCGGAGGGATGTGTGAGCGGTTGAAACAGGCGGTCTTGAAAACCGCTGTTCTCGAAATGGTACCGGGGGTTCGAGTCCCTCTTCCTCCGCCAGCTATCTTATTGAGTTTAAGATAATTACATTCGCGGTTTTAAGATGTGCCCAATTTGTGCCCGATTATTGCAGGTGCGACGGCCTTTCTCCGACGACGTCTCGACTGCCGATGTGGACCTTTTCCATCAAATCGTCAATACGCGCCTGACGCGCCCCGGACCACTTCGCGTAATGCTTGCGAACAATCTCCGGGGAATTGCCGAGAACGCCGGCCACATCAGCGAGGTCAACTTCCGAACAATCCGTGATTCAAGAGCAATCTGAGTTCAAGGATCTGACGGTTGCTCAAGTAAAGCGTCGCCTGCGGTAGATCCACGTGCGGAAATGTCTCGCATTGGGCGTCGGGGGCAGCGACCGATACCGCGTAGCCTGTCAACTAGACGAAGGTGATCAGCGTTCACGCAATCGCAGAGTGGCCCACCATCAGGATGTGGGCCCTGGACAAAACCGGCTCTGCAAATATTTCTGAACAGCAGTCGCTGGTGAACCGACTGCGAAATTGGGTGTTTGCCTCTGGATAGCGCGGACTCCTACATCTGATGGCAAAGCTACTGTGCACCGATGATGTTAGGCATCTGCACCTTCGTGAGGTAGTGGTGCATCTCTAGCTCATCAGTATTTTTGGAGATGGACCATGAAGCGGGTTGTCGCTTACCTTTCGATTTTGTTATTGAGCCTGGCAGTCCTTTCAAACTTGGGTTGTAGCAAGACGGAGGCCAAACAGCCGCCACCGAAGGCCATGCCGGTCAGCACGAAAACGATTGACTTCGCGCAAGTGCCGCAGGCGGACGAGTACGTGGCTACGATCAAGTCACGCCGTTCGGCTACCATCCAGCCACAAGTGGACGGCGCACTCACGCGAATCCATGTGAAATCCGGCGATCAAGTACGCCCTGGACAAGTGCTGATGACCATTGATCCACTGAAACAGCAGGCCACGGTTGATCAGCAAATCAGCACCGAGGCCCAGAAGAAGGCGGTCTTCGACTACAACAAAAGCGAGTTGGAAAGACAGCGAGGGTTGTTCGAGGCCGGCGTAACCAGCAAGCAAAATTACGATCAGGCAGTGCAGGCTTACGAGAATTCCAAAGCAGATTATGACGCTTCGAAGGCGGCGCGAATCACCCAGCAGCGTGAGCTGGCGTATTACAGCCTCACGGCCCCGTTCGCGGGCATCGTAGGAGATGTTCCCGTACACCTGGGCGACTACGTTTCTCCGCAAACGGTGCTGACCACAGTGGACGAAAATGCCGAGTTGGAAGCCTATATCTATATTCCGACCGAGCGTGCGCACGATGTCCGCATGGGTCTCCCGGTGCAGATTGTGACCAGCTCGGGGGAGCTGATCGAAAGCAGCAACATCGACTTCGTCTCCCAACAGGTTGATAACGCGATTCAGGGAGTGCTGGCAAAGGCACCAATCCACGCATCGCTCGATCGCTTTCGCAATGCGCAGCTGGTGAAAGCACGTGTGATCTGGAGCACTGCCCCCACTCCAACCGTTCCCGTGCTGGCCGTCACACGCATCGGAGGGCAACCGTTTGTTTACGTTGCCACCGAGGTAAACGGAAGTACCGTGGCGAAGCAGCGCTCGGTCACGTTGGGTGACACGATCGGCAATGATTATGCCGTCAAAGACGGATTGAAGCAGGGAGAAAAAGTAATCACCTCGGGCATCCAGTTCCTCATTGACGGAGCGCCAGTGCAGCCCACCACCTAAGTGACGGGGTTTGAGGACTTCACACTGCTGTGCCGATGCAGCGGTGAGAAAAAGAGAGATTCAAGTTGGTCGATTTTTTCATTCGACGGCCTATTTTCGCCACAGTGTGCGCCCTGCTGATCATCTTGGCGGGAGCGGTATGCATTCCTACACTGCCGATCTCGTTGTATCCCGACCTTGCCCCGCCACAGGTCACAGTGACCAGCAACTACGTGGGAGCGAACGCCCAGACGGTGGAATCGGCGGTGACGATTCCGCTGGAGCAGCAAATCAATGGGGTCGAGGGGATGCACTACATCACCTCGACGAGCTCTAACGACGGGACCAGCGCCATCAACGTGGTTTTCCGCACTGGCTATGACCTGAATATTGCGGCCGTGGACGTGCAGAACCGCGTGGCGACAGCTCAGGGGCGATTGCCACAGGAAATCAAGAACACCGGTGTAACGATCACGAAGGCGAACCCCAATTTCGTCTTTGCTGCCGGGTTCTATTCTCCGGACAACAGCCTGTCGAATCAGTACATCTCGAACTACCTGGATGTTTACGTTAAAGACGCCCTGAAGCGCATACCGGGTGTTGGCGACGTCGTTATCTTCGGCGAGCGCAAGTACGCGATGCGGATTTGGCTCGATCCGGCGAGGCTGGCGGCGCGGCAATTGACTGCGGCTGACGTGGTCAGCGCGCTACAGGAGCAGAATGTCGAGATCCCGGCCGGACAGCTGGGACGTCCGCCTGCCGATCAGAAGCAGAACTTCCAGGTCGCCTTGCGCGTGATAGGACGTCTGTCCGACCCCAGGGAATTCGAGAACATTATCATCAAGAACACGAAGAACGGCATCGTGCAGCTCAAAGACGTCGGCCGGGCTGAGATCGGCGCTGAGAGCTACGACACAAACCTTCTTTACAGCGGACACGAAGCTGTCGGAGTTGGCGTACAGCAGTTGTCGAATGCAAATGCGCTAGCGGTCGACAAGGCTGCGCGGGCGAAATTGGAAGAGCTTTCGAAGTCGTTCCCACCCGGTATCAAATACGTCATCGCGTTCGATACCACAACCGTGGTGGGCGATTCCGTTCGGGAAGTTGTGACCACGTTGGAAGAAGCCATCCTGATCGTCATTATCGTGATTTTCTTTTTCCTGTTGGATTGGCGAGCCACCGTCATCCCTGCGGTCACCATTCCGGTGTCGCTGATTGGTACTTTCGCTTTCATCAAGATCTTCGGCTTTTCGATCAATTCGCTGACGCTGTTCGGAATCACTCTTGGCGACTGGGCTGGTGGTCGACGACGCGATCGTCGTGATCGAGAACGCACAGCGCCATATCAACGATGACGGTACAGATTCGCACACGGCGACATCGGTAGCTATGGCCGAGGTGTCAAGCGCCGTGGTTGCGACGTCTCTCGTGCTGATTTCCGTCTTCGTGCCGGTCTCGTTTTTCCCAGGCACTACCGGGATTCTGTACCGGCAGTTCTCGCTAACCATAGCCTTCTCGATTGCGATTTCACTATTTAATGCCCTGACCCTGTCGCCGGCATTGGCAGCCCTTCTATTGCGCTCCGAAGAACACAAATACGCTCTCTTCGATTGGACGCGCATCGGATGGCTGTCGCGCGGATACGGGAAGTTTGCCCGCGGCGTCGATCGCGCGATTCACGGTTTGGGATCGGCGTACGGCAAAGTAATTTCCAAAGTGCTGGTCTACCGCTACGCTGTGGTCGTGCTGTTCCTGGCCGCGTTGGCGGCAACCGCCTACATGTACATCCACGTTCCCACGGGGTTTGTACCGCAGGAAGACCAGAACTACTTCATCGTGGTGGTACAGGCACCTCCAGGGGCCTCACTTTCGTACACCACAAACATCGCCAAGCAAGCCGAGCAAATTCTCCGGGCCGATCCTGACGTCTTCGGGACTTTCGCCGTGCCCGGATTCTCGCTTTCCGGTGGCAGCTCGCCGAACTACGGACTGGTGTTTGCTCCACTGAAACCAATCGACGATAGGAAAGGCAAGGGGCACGCGGCAAGCGACATCGTCGCGAGGGTGTCGCCGAAACTGTTCGGCATTCCCGGAGCAATCGTCGTAGCGTTTGAGCCGCCTGCGATCAACGGCATCGGAAGCTTTGGTGGGTTCCAGTTCCAGTTGCAGGACCTGGGCCGGAACACTTTGGAGGACCTGGACAATGTCTCCCACAAGATTGTGGCCGCGAGCCGCCAGCGCCCCGACCTTACTGGATTGTTTACCAGCTACACGGCAACTGATCCGCAGCAGTTGGTGCAGATCGATCGTGAGAAGGCCAAGGCGATCGGCGTACCGATCAACCAGGTAACCCAGGCCCTAGGCGTATACATGGGGTCGCAGTACGTGAACGACTTCGACTTCAATAACCGCTCGTACCGTGTGTATGTGCAGGCCGACCAGCCGTTCCGCATGAACGCTCGCGACCTACGCCAGTATTATGTGCGATCAGATGCCAACGGTCTGGTGCCCCTGGACAACATCGTCACCCTTAAGGAGACGGCGGGTCCACAAGTCATCAATCACTTCAATCTGTTTCGCTCGGCGGAGATCGACGGCGCTCCCGCGCCGGGCTTCAGCTCCAGTGAGGGCCTGAAGTCGATGGAAGAGTTGGCCCGGCAGCACATGCTGCAAGGCATGTCATTCTCCTGGTCGGGACTGGCCTTGGAGGAGGTGGAATCCGGCGGAAAGGCCATCATCATCTTTGGCCTTGGTTTGCTGGTTGTCTACCTGACGCTGTCTGCGCAGTACGAGAGCTTTGCGCTGCCCTTCATTATTCTGCTGGCTGTGCCCATGGCGGTGTTGGGTGCGCTGTTGTTCGTCTTCGGCCGCGGTTTGGTCGACGACATTTACGTACAGATCGGCCTCGTGCTGCTCATTGGATTGTCGGCGAAGAACTCCATCTTGATTGTCGAATTTGCTGAACAGCTTATTGAGCGGGGACGATCGATTACCGATGCGGCGATTGAGGCTGCCGAGTTGCGGCTCCGCCCAATTCTGATGACGTCGTTTGCATTCATTCTGGGGGTGCTGCCCCTCTATTTTGCGAGGGGCGCGGGCAAGCTGGGACGACACTCGGTGGGAACCGCAATCGTCGGCGGAATGTTGTTCTCGACCGTGCTGAATCTCATTTTCATTCCCGTGCTCTACGTAATCCTGAAAACCTGGCTGGTGAAAATGTCCGGTGGACGGCTTAAGGAAGTCGAACCTGCCAGCGAAGACATCGCAGCGTGATGAGGTGGGTGTTCTCGCCAGATGACGCCTGATGCCATCCAGCTTCAACGGTTTTCCGAGCAAGTTTGCACAGAGGTCTTTTCGACTAGGAACGCGTTGACTCCTGCTGCACTCCCTAACCTGCATGAAGCCTCCCTGCGACGAAGCCAGGGGGGTAGTGACGACGAGATATAATCTGCTCGTGGGGGCTGGCTCATTCAGGGCCGCATCGGTCAGCCGTTTTATGAAGGTGGGCTGTGGTTTTTCATTTCGAATCGTTCCAACTGGATGTCGCGGAACGCCGCTTGTTGCGTT
>CAWFQT010000024.1:0-12699 GCA_963817965.1 uncultured Acidobacteriaceae bacterium | reverse complement strand
GATAAGACGCTGTTTGCTGTATTTCGACCGATATTTCTTTGCCTCGCCACCGACCGCGGTTTAGCGGGATGGGAGCACGTTGGCATGACGCGCGATCAAGCGCCAGGTTGTCGCTTCCTGCTTCCAAATATGAGTGAACCGGCGCTGGACCCTCTGCCCAGCCATAGGAGCATCGCCCGTTGGTTGGACGGCCTCAGCGCCCATGACGATGGCGATGTCGCCGTCGACACGGATAAATTCGATCTTTCGTTCGAACGAGGAGTAACGGATCTGGCCTCGCTGAACCAGAGCGAGGACGTTGCGCTTGCCGACCACTACTTGGTTCGAAGGGGCGTTGACGGTGAATTGATCGGACCATAGCCGTTCGAGCGTAGAGAGGTCTTGATTCAATACGGCCGCTCGCTCCTGATCGTCCAGCGATCGGATGGTTCCCTCGTCGGTGGAGACACGGCCCTGCGCTTGCGTTGCCGTATCCGAGCCAGTAAAGCCCAGGAGCAGCAGAACCAATGGGAATGCAATTCTCTTTTTCATTTCGTACCTCCTCCAATGAGGCCAACCGTCCGGTCTGGTGGTTGGCCCCGAAACGTGAATTATTGGTCAACGCTGGACTCAGTCGATGCGGTGCCCGACAGCAGTGGAACAGCCGCTTACCAGTAAATTGTCATTGGTGTCGAAGATCTCATTGTGAGCGTTTGCCGTCCATGTGTTGGGATCGTCACCGATCTCGATCGTCTGTGTAAGCCTTTGCCATTCAATCCAGACGCCCGCCGGGTTGTACAAGAAAGCTTCCAAAGTCGAGCTGAAAGTGCTGCCCTGTATCTGTTGCCAAATCCCGTGGCCGGGGCCGCGCAGGGCGGGACTGAACCGTGCGGTGGTCTCGGTCATGGTTCCGCCACGCGCGAAGCTGAGAAGGGAACGGAACGGACTGCCTAATGGTGCGCCCGTATTGCAGTCGCGCAGCGTCACCTCTACTCGCCACGTTCCTTCCAGTCCCCGGCCGCTCGCTGCTTGCTGCGACTGAGCGTTGGCGATGGTTCTCGGTGCTAGCACCAGGGCGATTGCCAGTGCCAGCGCAAACAATCCTGCCGAACTAAGCCGTTGTGATGTCATAGTTTTTTCTCCTTGTATCGATGTGCACATCGGATTCTTATCCGGGGGTGCTGCGCCTGATGCTGCCTGCGCGTGGCGATGAAAGTCTTTAGAATGTCTCTGAAAGTATTTGAAAGTTCTTGAAAAGGGCTATGGATCCACAAGAACCGCACATCTATGCCTTCGGAGACTTCCGCCTGGAAGTCTCAAAGCGACTGCTGTTTCGTGGCGGCGAACCGATATCGCTTACGCCAAAGGTTTTTGACACGCTCGTTTGTCTTGTTGAACACAACGACAATGTGCTCAGCAAAGATGACTTGATGTCGGCGGTGTGGCCGGACACGGTGGTCGAGGAGAACAACCTTGGCCAAAACATCAGCAAACTGCGCAGCTTGTTGGGGGAAAGCCCTGGCGATCATCGCTGGATCGTCACCCTACCAGGTCGTGGCTACCGTTTCGTGGCTGACGTAACGCTGCTGGCCTCGGGGAAGGAAATCTCCAGCGGGGACGCCGGACTGCCGGGGCCGGTTCCTGAGCAGAATCCGAGTGCGACCGCAGCCCCATCACTGCCAAAACAAGCTACCAGTGGCTTCAGCGTCCGTCTTGGACGCTTTGTGCTCGCAGGACTGCTCGCGGCGGCGCTGACCGTTGGCGCCGGTTACTTCCTGCGTTCGCGGAATAGTCCCTCGGCTCATCCGACCGTGGAATCCATTGCTGTACTGCCATTCAAGCCGCTGGTGCCGGAGAGTCGCGATGAGGCCCTGGAGCTCGGGATGGCCGACACATTGATTACCAAGCTGAGCAACAGCACAAAGCTCATCGTCCGCCCGATCAGTTCCGTGCGCCGCTATGGTGGTGTCGAGCAGGATCCCGCAGCCGCCGGTCGCGAGTTAGCCGTCGATGCGGTGCTGGACGGAACTATCCAACGGTGGGGAAACAGAATTCGAGTTGCGGCGCGCTTGGTCTCCGTCAGGGATAACAAAACGCTGTGGGCCGACCAATTCGACCGAGGGTTCGGAGATATTTTCGATGTGCAAGATTCCATCTCCGAACGGGCTGCTGCGGAGTTGCTGCCGAGACTAACGGGAGAACAGAAAGAGTCGCTGGCGAAGCGTTATACCGCGAATGCCGAGGCCTACGAGCTCTATCTGAAGGGGCGCTTTTTCTGGAACAAGCGAACACCTGAGTCGACCGCCAAAGCTGCCGAGTATTTCCAGCACGCTCTGGAGCAAGACCCGACATACGCACTTGCCTATGCCGGTGTCGCCGATTGCTACAGAACATTACCTATCATGAGCGATGTACCCTCCCGCGACGCCTTCCCAAAGGCGAAGCAGGCGGCCCTTAAGGCGCTGGAGATCGACAATAATTTAGCCGAAGGACACAGCGCTCTCGCTTATGTCGAGTACTTTTTCGAGTGGGACTGGGCAGCAGCGGAAAAGGAGTTCCGGCGCGCTATTGAGATCAACCCGAATTACCCGCTGGCGCACTTGGGATACGCGCACCTTCTTTCCACTGTCGGGCGGCATGAAGATGCACTGGCGGAGATAGACCGGGCGATCAAGCTCGACCCCTTGTCACCCTTTGTGGGTACCATCAAGGGGCAAATCCTGTTCCACGCCCACCGCTACTCTGAAGCGATCGAGGAAGTCAACAAGGCCTTGGAAATCGAGCCTAACTTCTGGATCGGGCAGATTGTGCTCGGCAGGAGCTATGAACGGTTAGGTCATTACGAGCAAGCTCTTAAGTCTCTTCGCACGGCTGCGGAATTTTCGGGCGGCGTTACCGAGGCGACTTCCTTGGCTGGCTACGTGTATGCCGTTTCCGGACGGCGTCAACAGGCAGAGCAGGCTTTACAGACGCTCCGCGTGACATCACAGACACGATACGTTCCCCCTTACAATTTTGCGCTGCTGTATCAGGGGCTCGGAAATTCGGACGAAGTGCTGAAGTGGCTGGAGAAGGCATACGAGCAGAGGGACGTACACATGGTTTTTCTTCCCGTGGATTCCAAATGGGATGCCCTCCGCAACAACCCGCATTTCATTGATTTGACAAAACGCCTGAATTTACCAACCCTGAACGGCTCTTCTCATTAAGCACAACAGCCAATCAGTTCATGCCTGGAGAGGTTCTACGAGCAGACATACATGCACACCATGTACCTGAGGCGTTGCGCGAAATGCGGCGCGCTCCTTCGGGAACCGCGATTTCTTGGATTTGTCAAAACACAGGTGGAACTGGTGTGCAAAGTGAACTCGCTGGCTTCCGAAACGCGAGATCCCCGCGGGATATCGGAAGCTGCAATGCCCCGTGGGCCCTGGCGAGGGGAGCGGAGGGAATCATTGGAAGGGGAGCCTTGCATCCGCAGCAAATTTTGCCTGCATATCGCTGCCGTACCGACGATGCCCGCTCGCCACCCACGACGAGGATTACAGTCCAAATATTCTCCTTTTGTTCGCCGAGCGAGATCCTGAAGGAACCTTAATCTGAAACTTCCGCCGGGTCGGCCCGGGGAATTGCACCCCGAGTCCCCCACAGATCCGGACGTGAATCTCTCGATTCATCCGGCTCGTGCCACCCCGAGGAAGCCTGCCGGCTTCCGCCAAGACAAGGAGTTCCTCCGGTTGCCCGTTGACTCCATCCTGACGAGGGTGACCTGCCCCCTTGGCTCCACGGGCATTACCCCGCTTCCTCGCTACTACGAGGCAGTGCGCCCCTGATCGGTGCATCGGTACTTTCAGCCTCGTGGGGTCTCCACTTGTGCCTTTTCCCTTAGCATCACCGTCCAGGTTCTCAAGTTCCATACGAAAGCCCGAATGAGAGTCATGCCGCCTGTACACCGGACACCGCATGAATAGTAAGTAGGTATCTTCCATGCTTCTCCCAGGACACTTGGAAAACCCCGGTTTTGGTGCCGTCAATAACCTTTCGATGCTTCGCAGCATTTCGTTTGCACTCATCTCTCCCATCCTTACTTGACGTGATCAGACTGTCACGCCTTTTAACCATAACGTTCACCACCATGGTCATTGGACCACGGCAGCTTATGGCAGTTTGAAGCCTCCTCCTACAAGGCGGCTCCGGAGGGTCCACCTCCATCTCTCGTACAGCATGACGATTTCTCGTCTTCTTGACACAATCGAAGCCGGTTTCTCGGGAGTTGACACCAGCTGGCACTTTTCCGCGCATAGCCGACTATTCGCTCTAGTGGATTTCCGCCGCGAAATGCGCCCAATAGCATTCGTAAACCCCCGGCGTTTCGCGGTATTGATTGTCGAACCAGGTCGCGACCTTTTCAACCTCTTCGATTACATTGCGGATGGCTCGCGAGGTCGCAATCATGCAGCCTCTACTCGCCATGCGTCCTTCTCGCCTTGGCTCCTCGGAAATGCGATTGCTCGAATGGCGCGGCTATAGCCTGGTCAGTGAGCGCAGAATCGCCGCTCTTCAACCGAAGCTGCAATACTTTAGGGGCAAGATATGCTCATTGAGCTCTCACTGAATCATCCAGCTTGCAAGCTTTTGGAGGGGTCGTGGGCGGCGAGGCTGGCGGTTAAGGCGGTTCAGTTCGCCGCGACTATAGTGTTCTGCGCCGAAAGGACCTTCCAAGCGCCATCTCGCTTTTCCATCACATGCTTAAGATGAGCGTTGAGCACGGCTGTTCCTGGCGGGGCGCCTAGAGGTGCTTTGGCGAAGCCGGATAGCTGCACGTCAAAATCGACAATCATGTAGTTAGCCCCGAGCATTTGAACGCGCCGGACTTTGGCTGCGACGTGACTGCCCTTAAAGGGCCCAGCCCACAAATCTACATGTCCCTGAACGATGGCTGCTTTTCCACTCACAATCGCACCAGACGGATTTACGAGTTCGGCCTCAGGCCAATAGTTTTCGCCGTATGCAACTCCGTCAGCGTGGTTCCACGAATCAGCAAAGCGTTGGACCATGGCATTCGCTGCGGATAGCGCCTCTTTGTCGGGTGCTGTCGGCAAAAGCGAGCGCTCCGCATAGAAAGAGAACCGCGCCTACAGCGAAACGCTTCCTCATGGGGTATCTCTCCTGTCGAGCTTCGGCGGAAGTATACTCCGCCGCTGCATCAGGATGACAGTTGCTGCTGCGCGGATTAGTCAGGACGACGGAAAACTGTATGTCTTATGAGGGTTGGTCTGTAGCCGGGATCCTTCGTCACGTCAAGTTGCCGTAAAACGCCCGACCCGTGTGGCTGGGGGTACAATCGCTCCATCGTGGTATCAGGAGAGGTGGAATGGCATCGGTACCAGAAGCACTGAAGCAAGCGATTGAACAGCATCATTCCGCGACGAACGAGTTCCTCAAGGGAAACGTCTTGCCGTGGAAGAACATGTGTTCGCATTGCGATGATGTCACGATTGTCGGGGGGTGGGGCGGTTACGAACACGGCTGGACTGAGCAAGTCGAAAAGCGCTACGAGTGGGCGGCGGCCCGTTTTGAGGGCGGCGAAGTTCACTTTGAAAATATTTCCTTGGTCGTGACCCCGGAGCTCGCTTACAGCGTCGACATTGAGCGAAGCCAGGTTCGGTTGTCTGGAAAGGAAGGCGTCGTTCCCATGGCTCTTCGCGTCACAACGATTTATCGCTTAGAGGATGGGCAGTGGAAAGTGGTCCACCGACATGCAGATCCGTTGCTCACGGTTCAAGGCACCGCCTTTGTGATTCAGAAATGATAGAGATCAAGGGTCGACCAAGGATGGGCGACACCGAGTTTCGACACGCGGTCACGCTGAACATGGACCATGCGACTTTCAAGAACTGGTTGGCTGCCTATGGCCGAGTGTGGGAGAGGCCGTAGTCCACAGACTGCTATGGAGCTTTTCGCCTAGGACGGCTCGTATCAAGTCACACCATTTGTCCATGCCCCTCTGCGGCCGTCAAGCCGTTTTCGACTATAGGGTAGACGTTACACAAACAGAAAAAGAAATTCGATTCGGCTTCGAGATGTTGGTTGTGACACCTGATTCCGGTGTCGCCCAAAGGCGGGCGTCCTTCGTTCGCGCTCCGCCCGGACTAAGCACCCAATTGGACGGAATCCTCCTGATTTCTCTTGATGCTTGGGCCGCTGTAAGTCTCTGAAAGGGCATCACAAGCTTCCGTTTCGGAGTGGCCAACGCGAAACCCACATAAAGTTGGAAGCGACGAAAGAGTTCAGTCCCACATTCTCGGCGGATGACGGGCCACGCGGAAGTTGGCCTGTTCGGAGTCAATTTGACGTAAAACGCCCATCTTACGGAAGTGAATCCCGCCCCGTTGTCCAGAAGTCAGGTTGTAGGAAGTGTGGGTACGGAGCGCCCATTGCGCACTGATGTCCTCGAAGCCGGTTTCTGGAAAATGATCCAGGCAAATGCTGCTCTAGCTCTTAAGACCAATCATGAGCTTGCTACTCCACAAGTTCGTGAGCGACTATCTTGTCACCGAAACGAAAGGTGATGGCCTAACTCTAACCCGTCCGACACTGCTATGAAGAAGCTTGCACAAGTTATGTACCAACTTGACATATACCAACTTGCATCTTGACATCAAGTCACGTTGGGCTAAACTTCGTTGCGGATCGATATTGTACGACAGAAAGGAGGCTCGTAATCCCGTGCCTGGACACCTGATCTACGGAGCGACAACGGCTTTTGTCTTTCTTCTGTTCGAGCGCCGCTACACCCGATCGGTTACTCCTCGATCCGCGCAATGCCGCACGGGAGCAGCGCCGAGTGCGGCCTGTCGGAACTCCGGCGCCGGCGGTCTGGTTGTTTGTTCTAGGACTGGGCGTTTTACTGCCCATCCTATGTCGCTGCGTGACACTGGTTCTGGATCAGCCCCATTGCGGTGCGGGGATCTGGCTCCTTTCACTCTAACCAGGTCTATGCTAATGGTCGTCATGCTTAAAACCTGTTTGGTTCTCGTTCTCAATCTTCTTTCTTGTTCTGCGCTGGCTGCAGTGGAAGACTACCCCGTAGGAGACAAGCCGTTTCGCCGCTACATCGCAAAGGGCAGAGACGGTAAGCGCATCACCTTTTATCTTTCAACTCAACAAGCACCCAGCCATCCAGGCTTCTGGACCTGTGGGGTGCTCGTAATGACCGTGTTGAAAGGGTGAGAAAGGTCAATCGCTTCTTATCTTGAAAAGCCTCAATGTCATAGCACGTCCTTCGCGCTAAATCCCAGATCGTCATCGGTCTCAGCCGATCGAAGCCTGCTGAATATGGTGAGCATTTGAAAACTCACCGACGGCGGATTCCGCGGTTCTCCCTCGCAGCATGGCTGTCCGAATCGGGCGACAAGAATAGCTCTCCAATTCGTCAAAGGGTCCTCAAAAGAGTGGTACAATTTCGCGATTCCGAGCATTCGCAACAGGGTGCATTCCCATGCGACTCCAGTTGCTCGCTGCGCATCTTTTGTTTGCTGCGCCGTTCGGCAGCGAAGAGCTTCTGCCGACGTCTTGGTTGTTTTATATCGGGCCAGCTGTTCTGCAGCCAGTCGAGCATCGCATGCGCGATGCAACGAGAGCGGTAGCCATCATGCATATCTTCGAGTGGGAGTTAGTTCATGAATCGGCGCGAATTCGTACGCTCTACCAGCTTTGCATTCGCAGGCCTCGCCCTGTCGAGAGCGGAGCTCTCATTTGCGGAGAGTCCGCCACCCGACGGTTGGCGGACATTCGAAGTGACCACTCGCGCCGAAGTGCTTAAGCCTGCTGGAGAAACCAAAGTCTGGTTACCGGCGGCGCTCATACAGAACACGCCGTTCCAGAGGACGACATCCAACCAGTTTAATGCTGACGGCGGCACCGCAAGAATGGTCGAAAGCAATCCCAATGCCTTGGGTATCGTGGTTGCGACATTCCCATCGGAAGCGAAGCCAGTTCTGACACTCACCAGCCAGGTGGCGTTAAAGAACTACGCAGTCGACCTATCGAAGCCCGGTAACGCGCGAGCGTCGTCGAAGGCCGAGCTGCAGTTTTACTTGCAGCCGACTCAACACATACCGACCGACGGAATCGTCAAGGCCAAGGCGATCGAAATCACAAAAGGCGCCAACACCGACGTCGAGAAGGCCCGTGCAATCTACGACTGGATCGTCGACAACACGTTTCGCGATCCGAAGGTGCGCGGCTGCGGTCGTGGTGACATCCGCTTCATGCTTGAAAGTGGGGACTTGGGCGGCAAATGTGCCGACCTGAACGCCCTCTACGTCGGACTCGCCCGTGCGTCAGGCCTTCCGGCGCGAGACGTATATGGAATTCGCGTGGCGAAATCCGACCTGGGCTACAAGAGCCTCGGTGCTTCGTCGGAGAAAGTCACGAAGGCGCAGCACTGCCGGGCGGAAGTATACCTCGCAGGATTCGGATGGGTGCCGGTAGATCCGGCCGACGTACGGAAGGTGGTTCTGGAGGAACCGCCAGGAAACCGTCCGCTGAGCGACGAGATGGTGACGAGCGCGCGCAAGCGCCTGTTCGGGTCGTGGGAAATGAACTGGATGGCATACAACTTTGCTCAGGATGTCGAGCTGCCGGGATCGATTGGTACGACACTCCCCTTTTTGATGTATCCGCAAGCGCAGACATCTGAGGGGAAACTCGACAGCCTGGACCCAGAAAACTTCAAATACGAGATTACTGAAGAGAACTCTCTTGATTCAAGGAGCGACGATGAACGCAAGCGCAACTCGTGACTCGGTCGAACACACGCCTGCGTCGAACGGACTTGCATTGATTCGAGTAACGATTGGCGCGATGTTTGTCTGGGTCTTCTTCGAGAATCTCGGCAAGGGGCTCTATACCACAGCCGGTTACGCGGGATTAATCCAGAACTACGTCCAGCACAGTCATTCGCCGGCTGCATGGAAGGCAATCATGGGTCTCGCGGAGAGCCACGCCGCGATGGCGGCTCCCCTGCAAGGACTTACTGAGATTTCACTTGGCGTACTCCTGCTCATAGGTCTGTTCACGAGGCCTGCCGCTTTTGTGGCGTTCCTTTTCCTCTCGAGCCTCTGGCTCTCGGAGTTCGGCACCTCGTGGATCTGGGAACTGCTGGTTCCGGTGCTCGCTTCGCTCGGTCTGGCTATCGGACGTGCCGCCGGAGATGGGGCGTTGACGCGTGGTTGTCGCAACGGTGGCCGAATGCCCCGTCGTGGTTAATCTGAGCCACCTATAGTGCGAGTGCAGTCGTCATCCCTACCCATAACCAAGCGCTAGCGATTGAGCGCGTTTTAGCCGATCTCCCGTCTGATCTCACCGACGGAGGTCATCGTTGTCGATAGCAACTCGGATGACGGAACACCCAAGATCGCCGCAAGAATGGGAGCCCGCGTAGTCACCACGAACCCCGTCGCGGCTATGGACGCGCGTGCCTCACCGGTTTGGCCACGGCAAATTCCCCTGACGTGGTTGTGTTCCTTGATGGGGATTACAGCGATCGGCCTTCGGAACTGCGGATCCTCTTAGCGCCGATCATGGAGGGGCGTGCGGACATCACGCTCGGGTCTCGCCTACAGGAGCAGCGTTCTGCTGCGGCGTTGCCGTGGCATCAGGTGTTTGGCAATCGTCTCGCCGCCAGTCTGATCAGGCTTCTTTATGGATTAGACATTACTGATCTCGGCCCGTTTCGCGCTGCCCGCGCAGATGTACTACGCGCGCTTGCCCTCGAAGAAACCACCTATGGTTGGGCAGTCGAGATGATCCTCAAAGGCGCGCTGGCTGGATACCGCATGGTCGAAGTCCCGGTGAGCTACCATCCGCGTATCGGAAAATCGAAGATCAGCGGTACGCTGAAGGGCACGATCGGCGCCGGTTGGTTCATTCTCAGCTTGATAGTGCGCTATTATTTCCGGAATCGAAGAGCCGGGACACCACGGCCAGCTTAGCTCCGCGTCAAACTTTTATGAAGTCTGCAAGCGAGACGGTGGTGCGTTCGCCAGGTAGTGACCGTGTACCGGTAATCATGGCGAAAGCACCACGGCCAGGTGCGGTGAAGACCCGCCTAGCGTCCAGCCTTTCTCCCGCGGCTGTCACCGCGTTCTATCGCTGCCTTCTGGACGACACGCTGGCGCTGGCGCGGTCATTGGGCGATGTGGAAGTTGCCATCATGTGCCCCGACGCGGACGTAAACGAGCTGTCGCAACTGGCAGGCAGTGAAGCGAGCGTAGTTGCCCAGAAAGGTGAGGGTCTCGCCGCAGGCCTTACGTCGGTATTTGCGCACTTCGCGGAGGGTCATCAACGACGCACCATTGCCTTCAACAGCGACAGCCCCCACCTGCCGCGTTCTGTTCTCGAGGACGCCTTCGAAACGCTGACCGCACATGACGTGGTCGTGGGACCAACCCACGACGGGGGCTACTATCTCGTCGGGGCGAAGGCTTCTCATCCCGCGTTTTTCCAGGCGACGGATTGGGCACCAACAGCGCACTGGAGAGACTGCTGTCGCGCGCACGAGATCTCGAGCTATCCGTAGGTCTCGCAGATCCCTTTTACGACATCGACGTAGCTGACGACCTCACCCGCCTGGCAGCAGAGTTGCGTCTGGCTCCGGCACGGGCGCCCCGCACCGCGGGCTGGCTCAAAGAGTGGGAACTCCTGACGGCCACAATCACAGACCGCCACGGAAGAATTGTGAAGGTCACCCCCGCGTCGAGGTCTACGCTCTCGGCGCCACGTTGTGCGTGGCATTGACCATCTGCTCACGCAACTTCGACGATAGGGGTGGGCCATACTTCATCGCCTCGTTGACGCTTGCGGGCATCGCGTACCTCTTGGCGATCCGTGAGTTGTTCGCTACGCCAGGATTTTCCCGCCGCGTTGTCGTCATTGGACTCCTCCTGGCTGCGGCGTGGAACATAGCATTTCTTCGGCTGCCCTCCGGCGTCGACGATGATATCCATCGATATGTTTGGGATGGCCGCGTGCAGAGGCTCGGCTACAACCCTTATATTATCGTTCCCAGCGATCCTGCGGTTAAAGACCTGCATACTCCCGAGACCCGCACGGTAAACAATCCGGAGCTACCGAGCCCATATCCAGCGGGCGCGCAACTTTTCTTCCGCGCCGTTACCGCCATTCACGAATCCACCTTTGCCCTGAAAGTAGCATTTGTGATTTGCGAGTTCGCAATCGTTTTCGTGTTGCTCGATGTCTTGCGCTTTACCCGGCAGGGAGCGCACCTGGTTCTGGCGTTCGCCTGGAACCCACTGGTGGCCATTGAGGTGGCGGGCAGCGGTCACATTGACATTGTGGGCGCGCTCTGCTGGTGGTGTCCGCCGCTGCGTTATTGCGCCGATGGCGGACGACTGCGGCCCTCGCGCTTGGGCTGGCTGTCGCCGTGAAATTCCTGCCGATCGTACTCTTGCCCCTCTACTGGAAGCGGATTCGCATTCGCGACGCGTCCCTCGCGGCGGCCGTGATCGCGCTTCTATACGTGCCATTTCTCAATCACGGCCGCATTCCGATCGGGTCGCTGGGTACGTATGCGCAAAGTTTTCGCTTTAATGGTCCGGTTTTCGCGGCACTCGATCGAGTGCTGCCTCCGCAGCTGCTCGTTGTGCTGGCAGTGCTCGTCGGACTAGCGACTGCGGCCTGCCTAAGAAGCACAGCGCCCGAGTGGTCTCCGGACCTATTTGCCTGGCCAATGGCAGCATCTCTCCTGTGCGCACCCGTCGTATTCCCGTGGTACCTTCTCTGGCTGCTGCCATTTCTGACGTCGCCCTCAACGCTGCTGATCATTCTCTGGACCGTGAGCATTATTCCCACCTAACGTAATGTGGCACTTCCGCATACTTGGACGTCCGTGGGGAGCCCTTCCGGGTTGGGCACATGGTGCTGGAATACGGATGCGTGGCAGTAGCCGCCGCGATTCTCGCATTGCGCAGGATTTCCACACTCGCCAGCGCCCGACGTCCAACGGAGTAGGTAGCGCGAAAGAAAGTGCGCCTAACAGCCTTACCGCATCCAGGAGCGTCCACCGTCATCCAACGCAACATCTGTTCAATTCACCGAGGAGGGACATTCATGAGAAACATGGGCCGACTCGATGTAATCCGCTTTTTAGCCTTCAACATGCTGCTGTTGATCCTCCCTGCGACTCTGGGCGCAGCCGCGCGCCAATTCTCGACCAGATCGCCAAGACCTACGGCATCGATTCGTGGGACAAGATCGAGGCCATCCGCTACACCTGGAACGGCGAAATCACCGGACTGTTCAAACTTAGTCGCACGTGGACCTGGGAGCCCGAGACCAACAAGGTCTCCTACGAGGGTAAAGATCAGGACGGCAAGCCGGTGAACGTTACCTACCTGCGCTCCGAGGTCAGCAGCCAGTCCGACGCCGTGAAGCAGATCGACTCCGGTTTCATCAACGATAACTATTGGCTTCTGTCCCCCTTCCATGCTTACTGGGACACCACCGCCACCGTGACCGATCAAGGTATACAGAGACTGCCGATCGGCACCGGCTCGGCTGACCTGGTTTCGGTTAAGTATCCCTCGGAAGCCGGCGGTTACACGCCTGGCGATACCTGGAATCTCTACGTTGGAAAAGACAACCGTGTCGAGGTGCTCGAGTTCCACCATGGCGGGAACGCCAAGCCGAGCCTCG
>CAWFQT010000023.1:0-10460 GCA_963817965.1 uncultured Acidobacteriaceae bacterium | reverse complement strand
TCAGTAGATGGGATGAGAAGGTCGATCCCCGATCACGGATGGCGTTAAGCTAGCGGTGATCAACGCACTCAACGTGCAATCACATGACAAGGAGATCGACCGTGAAGAAGCATAACAATTCTCAAAAGAGGAGTGAACCGACATCGAAGCGGGCAAAGCCGCGGGGCCCAGTGCAGCGGGATACGAAGGAAGTGCTGGCGGAACTAGTGGGAAAACTGAAGGAAAAGCTGGATCCGAAAAAGGTGGCAGCAACCAGCGCCGGAGAAGAGTATCAGCGAGGTGAGCTTCGCCCCAATCTCGATCGTCTGACGGTGGGCGTGGATCTAGGGGACCAATGGAGCAACTACTGCATTCTGGGTCTGGAGGGGGAAACGCTGGCGGAAGGACAGTTGCGTACGACGCAGGAGGACATTGCTGAATTCTTTCAGGCATTGAATGCGGCGCGAGTGGTTTTTGAGGTGGGGGCACACTCTCCCTGGGTGCAGGAAGTCATCTGCGGTTGCGGACACGAAGTGCTGGTGGCCAATCCCCGGTTGATGGAGGGGTCGAAGCGCCGCAAACGGAAGAATGATCGGATCGATGCCAACAAGTTGGCCCGGTTGGGGCGAGTGGATCCGAAGTCGTTGCACCCGATCCAACACCGCAGTCGGGAAGTGCGGCAGGATCTGGTGGTGTTACGAGCCCGCGATGCATTGGTGGCGGCGCGGACGGAGCTGATCAACGCCACGCGAGGACTGGTGAAGAGTATGGGCAAGCGGCTGCCCAAGAGTTCGAGCCCGAGCTTTGCACAAAAGGCAGAGGAAGCAGTTCCCGTCGAGATCCGTGAAGCGCTGTTGCCGCTGGTGCGTATGGCGGCGGCACTGAGTGAGTGCATTCAGGGGTATGACGAGAAGATTGAAAAGTTGGGCCGGGAGAAGTATGGACATACGGCGTTATTGCGGCAGGTGAAGGGGGTAGGGCCGATCACGGCGCTGGCCTACGTATTGACCTTGGAGAATCCAGACCGATTCGTGAAGAGTCGAGATGTGGGCCCGTATCTGGGATTAGTACCGAAGCAGGAAGACTCCGGGGAGAGCCAGCCGCAATTAGGAATCAGCAAAACCGGCGACACGATGGTGCGCAAGCTGCTGGTGGGGAGCGCGCACTATATCTTGGGGCCGTTCGGACCGGACACGGACTTACGACGGTATGGGCAGCGGCTGTGCGAGCGGGGTGGGAAGAATGCGAAGAAGAGAGCGGCGGTAGCGGTAGCCCGGAAGCTGGCCGTCTTGCTGCACTGCCTCTGGGTGAGTGGAGAAGTGTATGAGCCGCTGCGCCAGGGCATGTCCGCAACGATAGCGCCGGCGGTGGCTGCCTAACGGCCAAGGCGAGCCCAGCCAGGAAACACGCCATCGAATCCGAGAGGACGAGTCGGAGAAGATTAATAAACGGCAAGACCAAAGGGAGCAGACATGAGTTGATGGCACCAAAACCAAGGGTTATCTGGAAAGTTTGGCAGGCGACGACATCCACCGCCTTGTTCGGGTGACTGCGTGTCATGTGCTGGTCCATGAAGATCGCTCAGTAGATGGCAGCACCCAACAATCCCAGGTTCGTCACGATTGTGATGGACCTGGGCTTAGGATCGAACCCCAACTTGCACCGGGCCCAGAAGGCCCATTCAGAGTGCGGATAGAAGCACGGCAACGGTGGGGTGGGTCGACGACCAGAGTTTCACGTAGGACTTGGTTCGAAGCGGATCCATGATGTTCTGTGACGGAAATGAAAAAGATGATGATGGAGAATGCCAAAGGCAACGCAAGACAGACAAAACGGGGGTGCTGTGGGTCGACCGAGTTGCCAGTCGTCGCTCCTGAGCGATCCTAACGCCAAATTTTCTGTGGAAATGTGACAAAAGCCACCAAGAACAAGAAAAGTAAAAAACCAAGAAACGGAGGGACGGTGGAACCGACCTGCCAAACGCAAAAAACGGAGATCAAACCAAGGAGGGCCGCCACGTCGGCCTTGACTTTTATGACCTTCTCATAGAAGCACATGATATGTCCGGTTGAGATAGCAGGTGATCTGTCCGCTTTGCGGGCGGCGAGAGTAGGAGACCATGCGAAACATGGGTTCCTACTCGAAGGCCGCGATGGAGCGGGCAATGAAAGTGCAGGAAGTGATCTTACGGGCGATGGCGAAGAAGATAACCTGGTGGCAAGCCGCCGAGATAATCGGCATCAGCGATCGACAGATGCGGCGCTGGCGGGAGCGGTTGGAAGAGTTCGGCTATGACGGGTTGTTTGATCGACGGCGGGGACAACCTTCCCCCAAGCGCGTCCCACTGGCCACGGTCGAGCAGGTGTTGGGACTATACCGGGATCGTTATTTCGATCTGAACGTGCAGCATTTTCACGAGAAGCTGCGTGCCGAGCACCAGATCGAGTTGAGCTACACCTGGGTAAAACAAGCTCTGCAAGGGGCCGGACTGGTGGCCAAGGGGCGCAAACGCGGGGTGCATCGCAGGCGGCGGGAACGCCGGCCACTGCCGGGCATGCTGCTGCACATTGACGGCAGCCGTCATCGCTGGTTCCAGGACGAGCGCTGGTATGACCTGATCGTGATTCTGGATGACGCCACCAGCGAGATCTACTACGCACAACTGGTGGAGGAAGAATCGACGGCGACGGTGATGGCCGGACTGCGGGCAGTGATCGAGCACAAAGGGCTGTTCTGCGCTCTCTACAGTGACCGGGGCAGCCATTTCTGGCTCACGCCCAAGGTGGGAGGCAAAGTTGATCCTCACCGCTTGACGCAAGTAGGACGTGCCCTGCGCGAGCTGGGAGTGCAGATGATCCCGGCCTATTCGCCGCAGGCCCGGGGACGTAGCGAGCGCAGCTTTGGAACCTGGCAGGGACGGCTGCCGCAGGAGCTGCGGTTGCAGGGGATCACGACGGTGGAAGCGGCCAACCGCTTTCTGCGGGAGCACTACATCGCGGAGTTCAATCATCGCTTTCAGGTGGCACCGGCGCAACGCGGCAACGCGTTCCTCCCTTGCCCACGCAAGAACCTGGACTTGATCTTCTCCCTGCAGTTTGAGCGGACCGTAAACCGGGACAACACGGTCAGCTTTCAGAACCTGCAGCTGCAGATTGAACGGGTGCACTGGCGAGGGACGCTGGCGGGTTGCAACGTCATGGTTCATCAGCACCTGGATGGAACCATCTGCCTGACCCACGGGCCGCATCGGCTAGGACGCTATACCGTCCAAGGTGTGGCCATCACGTCAACCCAAAACGCGACCGCAAACGCTGTGGAAAAGACGCTCCGTGGAAAAGTCCAAAAAACGACTTTCCCACCGAGCTTGGAAATCCCGCCCACAGCGCGGGATTCCCACTTTCCCACAGCGACGACGGCGGCTGGATGAACTTCAACAACCGGACATTTCACTTGCTACAAAAAGCGGACATTTTAATTTGCTACGGACAACGGTTGATTGCTTTGCAGCTTCGTAAGCGCATCGATGCGCGTGCTGGCTCGAGCCTATCGGAACGCCGGGGTGGGGCATCGGAACGGGGCGTTGCATCTTATCGGGCACGCTACACGCAAACCTGTAACGAGGCGCTGGAGCAGTTGCAACGCGCCGGAGAAATCTACGCCCAGCACCATCACTACACCGGTACTGCGTCGGCGCTGGTGAGCGCCGCATACCTTCACTTGGATAATGGCGATGTTGATCTCGGGAGCAGCGAAGCGCTGAAAGCCTTCAAACTCGCACAAGACAAGAACGACTTCATTCACATGGCACGAGCCCGGACACTGCAGAGCATTGTGGAAAACACGCGAGTCAACGAGCAACTAGGTGAAGATGCCGACGTTGCGGTTTATGCGAATAATGCCCTCCACTATGCAGAAGAAGCCGTGCGTTGGGCGGAGTCGACGCAGAACCGACATCTGGCCGCCGAAGCTTATATCGCTCGCGGTGCCGCGCTAGCCAATGACTTCTTTCAGGAGTGGGAAGAGGCCCGGCGTTGCGTCGATCACACGGTCACGCTGCTCGACCTTGAGGACCGCGACCATCCGTGGGAAGACTTGATGGCACTCAAGGCACGAATCCTGAGAGCCTCCAGCATCGATGAGACACTGCGTGCCTGGTCCGAAGGGCTATTGGGAGACAAAACCTTTCAGCAGGTCACAGAAGAGTTTGCAGAGATTGTAATTCCGAAAGTCTGGCAGCGCGAAGACAAGAAAGTCCAGCGTGTATCGAGCCGTCTCTCCATGTCGCCGAAGAAAGTGCGCCGCATCCTGCGCAACGTAGGGCTATTGCAGTGGAGCGATAGCGCGTGACGCAGCCAACTTCGAACGAATGAATCACCCGACATGGGGAAGCTCGTCCCCGATTTTTTAGAGTCCCCCACGGCTGTTCGGGAAGGCGTTTCACGGAGCTTCGTCGTGCTGCCGAAGCGTTCCGAGTTGCTCATCTCCGGGCGAAGAATAGATTGAGCATCAGTCCGACCTGGTTGTACTGCTGATTAGGGCTCTTGCCCGTACTGTTCTGGTGCTCGTAATACGGGTTGAGCTCGACATGCTTGCCGATGGGAAACAAACATCCGGCGTAAATCGCCGTGTCGCTCCACTTGCTGTATTGGCTGGAATAGTAGAATTCGGCGCTCGCGTAGGCGGACGGGTGGTATCTGACGACCCTGAGGGTTCGCTCGAGTTGGATGCGATTTGCGATAACGCCATGTGAAGTTTCCGCTCTTCCAATCCAAATCGGCGCGGTTACGATCCGACATCAGCAGGCCGAGCTTTGCGATCGGGTAATTCAGAACAAAGAACGGTTCGAAACGATTGGTGCGCGCGGTGTTGGGGGTGGGCAGATACCGGTATCCGACCGAAACGACCAGTAGCCGGGATTTCGAGTCATCCAGGTCGAAGGTCGTAATATCCGCTAATCCGAGAGGCGATTTCACATAGAAATCGAAACTGGGGCCGATCTCGGCGGTAGCGGGGCTCCCGTCTTCTCGCGTCTCCTTGGCCTGAAGCCATATGCGAAGTGGCGAAAACACCTTGTAGTAAACGTCGACCTCGGGTAGAAGCTGGTCGGTTTGCGCTGCGCTGCGAGAGCGAAGCACAAGAAGCAGCAGTGTGCCGAGCAAACAGTATTTTCCGGCGTGTCTACAGGGGCGCATACGGTAGGATGAGGCAAAGCAAATCCTATACCACCTCGGCCGTAGCGCCTTGGCCCGCGGCGTGAGGTAACTCGATAGAGGCGCGTCCGGCATGAAGATCCGAACCGTACTTATCTGCTGTCTGCTTACGGCTGCTCCCTTGTTGGCGCGAGAGAGCACGGACGTAATCGTGATGAAAAACGGCGACCACCTTACCGGGGAGATCAAAGGACTGAATCAGGGCGTGCTGTACATCAGCATGCAGTACATCCTCGGCACTAGCGATGTGCAATGGTCGCAGGTGGACCACATCGAGAGCAATCAGTTGTTCCTGGTGAAGACAGAGGATGGCGTCGTGTACACAGGAACACTCTCCACAGCGGACGTCGAAAAGGGCAGGCCCATGACGATCGAGGTGGTGGAGGCTTCGGCGCGTAAGGTGAACCTCGAACGCGCAAAGGTAATTCAGATGGACACGACGTCGGAACACTTCTGGCAGCGGTTCAACGGCGCCATTAATAGCGGTATTTCGTACTCCAAAGGCAATCAATCGACGCAGTACAGCCTGAGCTCTAATGTGGTGTATCCGCGGGAGCGCTGGCAGGCCGGCGCATCCTATAACTCGACACTGTCGACCAGCACCGGTGTCACGGCAACCACACGCAATCAACTCACTCTGGAAACACAACGCCTGATGCGCTGGAACAACTGGTTTTATGCGGGTACGGCCGCGTTTCTGCAGAGCTCGGAGCAGAGCATTAATGTGCAGACGAGTGTGGGCGGCGGCGTGGGGCGTTTGCTGTCCAATACGAACCACGCAAAGATTTACGTGCTCGGCGGCTTCGGGTGGCAGAGGACGCAATACGCGCCAAACCTGGCAGTGTCGAACCCGCAAGAGGTGTTTACCGGGTTGGTGGGAGCGGGAGTAAGGCTGTTTCGGTTTAACAAGACGACATTGGATACGACGATTACGCTATTGCCGGCGATTACGCAGCCTGGGCGGCTGTATACGAACTTGAATGCGACCTACTACATCAAGATTTCGGGAGCGCTGTCGTGGAACGTGTCCTTTTATGGGAACTGGGACAACCAGCCTCCACGAACATTTTCGGGGAGCGATTACGGGACGAGCTCGGGGTTGAGTATTACGTTCGGGAACCGGTAAAGACTGGTAGTTGGTAATTGGTGATTGGCGATTAGCAACTACCAACTACCAACTAGCATTTCCCTTCTGCCGTTATGCTTGGGAGTTCGCCGAAGTGTCGCTGGGGAGTGAGCGCGAAGCCCTCCTGTATGATTTGCTGTTACAAAAATCGATACTCTGCGTCTGTGTCGTATTTGTGGCGAGATGTGCAGGAGCAAAGCCGCCCCACGAGGAGTCATGGGAACAATCCAGCAGTCATCACGTAACTTTTTCTTCCTTGCACTTCTACTTTCTTTTCTAGTTCCTGTTTCCTTCCTGGCTTCTGTTTCGGTCGCGCAGATCGTACCCACCAACGATCCACCTGCTTACGGCCCATACAACGGGGTGATCTGGCAGGGCGGCGACGGTTTGCGGAAAAAGATGGTCGAGCGTGACACGGTGTTGCGTGCCGACTCGCCATGGACGTTGTATGCATGGGTGCAGAGTGGCCAGCCGATTACCGCGCCCGTCTTGGTCGCCGGCTATGGCGATGTCGCAGATGAATATTCACGCTTTATAGGGTTTGAGCCCGGGAAACTGATGTTTTGGTCAGGTGAGGACAATAGCTTTAGCGCGCCTGCCACGACTACTCCAGGCAAATGGCAGTTTGTCGCAGCCACTTTCGACGGTTCGCTGTTCCGACTCTACAGCGACGGCTCACAGGTCGGCCAGGGAACCGTGACGCTAGGTCGGGTTGCACCGACACTGCAACTTGCGCCCCCTATCGTTCCTTGGCCGAACGGACAGCACTTCGGAGGCAAGATCGCGGGTTTCACGCTTGTGCGTGAAGCCTTGTCCGGCGATCGGATCAAACAGCTAGCTTCCAGTCCGCCACCGTATTCTCTGGTTGAGTACGAGGAGGGCTCCAAGTCCTGGCCCGTGCAGACGCGCGGTCAAGCGGGCTATCGCGCTCCGCAGGATCCCGCGACCTGGCCGAAAGGCCGTGCACCTTACTCGACTCCAGTCGCTCAATCGTTGCCCTCGAATCAAGTGTCGCTTCAACCTGACGGCGACAACCAGTGGACCATTGTCGGCGGCTGGCAAATGGCTGCCGCGCCGACTGTGAAAGCCGCAGCGCAAGACATCGCAAAACTCGGCTTCGATACAAAAGAATGGCTGGCCGCGACAGTTCCGGGCACTGCGCTGACCACCATGATCGACCGTGGTGTTTATCCCGACTCGGACTATGGGCTGAACAACCTTGCCATTCCGGAGAGCCTCAACAAGCAGGATTACTGGTACCGCAACGAGTTCAAGCCGCCAAAAGCATCGGGCGGACGACGCTACACGCTGACCTTCGAGGGAATTAACTACGCCGCTGAGGTGTGGTTGAACGGGCAGTCTCTGGGCAACACTAAGGGTGCATTCATTCGGGGCGTATTTGATGTAACCGAGTTGCTGAAGCCGGGCCAGGCCAATGTTCTGCTGGTGCGGGTTTCGCCCCCTCCGCATCCCGGCATTCCGCACGAGCAGTCGATCTTGGGCGGTCCGGGAGAAAACGGCGGCATCATGTGTCTTGACGGCCCAACCTTTGTGGCAACCGAGGGGTGGGATTGGATTCCTGCGATTCGGGATCGTGATACCGGCATTTGGCAACCGGTGACCTTGACCGCAACGGGCGTAGTCAAGATTGGCGATTCGCAGGTCGTCACCAAGCTTCCGTTGCCCGACACCAGCAAGGCCGACATCGAGATTACGGTATCGTTGGAGAATGTCTCCGACAAGCCCGTGAGGGGAACGATACGCGCCACGATCGAAAGCACTGTTGTCGAGAAGGAAGTAACGGTTCCACCGGGCAAGAGTTCCGTAAAGCTGGCGCCCGCCGAGTTCGATCAGCTTACGTTCCAGAATCCGCGGCTGTGGTGGCCGAACGGCTATGGCAAACCCGAGCTTTACCAGTTGAGGCTCAGTTTCGGCGAGGGCGGCAAAGAATCCGATTCCAAGCAGGTCCGTTTTGGCGTGCGCGAAGTTACCTATGAACTAGGCTTGCTTGACGGTAAGGGACAGATGCGACGCGTTGACTATTCACCTACAGCAGCGCGCGCTCGCGGCGAGCAGGTGGTGGATGTCAGCCACGAAGGAATGCGCCAGATACCTGCTGCCGATCCCATACCTCCCGACTTTCCAAAAGAATGGCGCGACTATTGGAATTCGTGGGCTTCCTCGCTCACGCCTGCAGGAGAAACATCACCCGCGGCGCGGCCGGTTGATGATGCGAAGATGGGACACTATCTCATTCTGAGGGTCAACGGCGTGCGCATCGCCGCTCGCGGCGGAAACTGGGGCATGGACGACTCCCGCAAGCGTGTTTCGCGCGAAAGATTGGAGCCGTACTTCCGTCTGCATCGTGACGCCAACGTGAACATCATTCGTAACTGGGTTGGACAGAACACGGAGCGGACCTTCTACGACCTGGCCGACGAATACGGAATGATGGTGTGGAACGACTTCTGGACCTCGACCCAGGAATACAATGTCGAGCCGCTGGACATTCCGCTCTTTCTCGACAATGTGCGCGACACGATCTTACGTTTCCGTAACCATCCTTCCATCGTGATGTGGTGCGGACGCAATGAAGGCGTGCCTTCGCCAATTCTTAACCAGGGACTCATCGAACTCACCACGACGCTCGACGGAACGCGCTACTACTCGCCGAGTTCGAACCAAGTGAATTTGCAGAACAGCGGGCCATACAAATTCCAGCGGCCTTCGCTGTATTTCACCACCCTGAACCACGGCTTCTCGGTCGAAACCGGAACGCCATCGCTTTCGACGTTGGAGTCGTTCAGCAGTTGGATAGCGAAGCCGGACCGGTGGCCCATCGGTGACGCCTGGGCCTATCACGATTGGCACCAGAGCGGTAACGGAGAGACTGAGCCGTTCATGCATGAACTGGAGTCAGAGTTCGGAGCAGGCACCAGCCTCGAGGACTTCGAGCGCAAAGCACAGATGCTGAACTACACCGAGCATCGTGCCATTTTTGAAGGGATGAATGCACACCTGTGGGCGCCCAACAGCGGACGGATGTTGTGGATGACGCAGCCTGCCTGGCCCAGCACAATGTGGCAGATCATCAGCTCCGACTACGACACGCAGGCGTCATTCTACGGCGTGAAAAAGGCCTGCGAGCCGCTGCACGTGCAACTCGACCTGTCGAACTACAACGTCGCCGTCGTGAATACGATGACGGTTCCACAACCCGGCATGACGATTACTGCGAACGTCTACGGGCTCGACAACAAGTCACTGCTGCACCGTGAGGAGAAGAAGGATATCGCAGCGAACGCCTTGACCCCGGGCTTCGCGCTGGAGCTGGAGCCCCTCCTCATTAAACCCGACCCGCTCGCGCCCAAAGATGTCGTGCTCGTAAAGCTGGAATTGCGTAACCCGGCCGGTCAGATTGTCTCAGACAATCTTTACTGGCTAGGAGCGACGAGCGTGTCGTATCGCCAACTTACCCGCCTGCCCGCTGCGATCCTGACCTCCTCTGCGACCTGGTCTCGTACAGGCGATATCGGCCACGTTCACGTGCAGCTGCAGAACACCGGCACCGCTGTGGCGATTGAGAACAAGCTGACGCTGATCAATGCAGCGGACAAGGACCGAATCCTGCCCGCCTACTACAGTGATAACTACGTGTCTTTGTTACCCGGCGAAAGCAAGGCAATCGATATTGAATTTCCCCCGGCTGCGGCAAAAGGCGAGCCCCAACTAAGCTTGCGGGGATGGAGTCTGGCGCCGACGACAATCGTCATCGCACAACAGAAGTAGCAGCAAACGGGACACCTATATCAGGCGATCATCTCGCAACGGCCGGGTGCGTCGGCGGCGCTGTCGGGCGCCGCGACATCGGAATAGGAAATCTCCAGCGGCAGATAGAGTTTGGTGAGTATTACAAGCCTCCAAACCTGTTCCGAGAGGTCTATGAGCGTCAACGTCCGGCGCGTCTCGGCAGCCCAAACCTGCAATTCCACAAGTAGACCCAGTCCCGAGGCGTCGATTTTGTTCACGGCCGACAGGTCCACCCCGATATTCTCCTCTGGCCTCGATTGCACCATGGTCCGCAGCGTTGCGGTTCCAACGCCGTAAACGAGGCGGCCCGTGCAGTTGAGCGTGGCGACAGTATT
>CAWFQT010000022.1:0-189762 GCA_963817965.1 uncultured Acidobacteriaceae bacterium | reverse complement strand
CGACGTCGGATGGCTGAGCACGACGGATAGTGACTGCTTTGGCAGCGACTTGGGTGGACGACGAACTCATAGTGGTCGTCTTCATGAAGGTGTCTAGGTTGGCGCTCCGCGATTTCTCTCTCATGGAAAACGGAGGGGCAACATGATGATGCACAATTCCTCGGCTGACTACTTGCGGGATAGATACTACCTTACGTGGTTTTTCCGGAAGGGAATCATCACCACCGCCTCCAGTTCGACAGGATCGCCGTTCTTTGTTCCCGGGCGGAAGTGCCAGCGCGAGAGAGCGTGGGCGGCGGCTTCGTCCAGTCGCGGGTCTACGCTGTTCAGCACCTTGATGCCGCTCACCGTGCCGTCGGTGTGAATCACTGCATAGAGGGTGACCGTACCCTCCACGTTGTCGCGTAACGCCTCTGCTGGATAAGCCGGATCGACCTTGGTTACCGCCACTGGTGCCGCAATGGCCACCTTGTTGTCCGACTGTTTCAATTCGGCAAAGCGGACAATCCAACTGCCCGTGGCTGAGGTCAGATTCGGCATGTTCAGGACAAGCGAGTAATACTTCTTCGGGCCAAACACCTGGCGCTCAATCGAGTCGGTATCGCTGTCTGACATTGTGGGAGGAGGTGCAACCGGTGGACGGCTCACGACCGGCACCGAGGGCCGCATCGCGGCGGCGACCAACTTCCTGTTCTCTTCCAGCCGCGCATCGGCCGGTGACTTCCCCGGCGTGCCGGCGACCGCTGCCGTTGCTGCTCCGGGAGGCGCTGTGCCCACGCTGATTCCCGGAGGGGCGCTGCCATTGCCACCGTTACCCGAGCCAGGTCCGTTTCCTCCACCCGCGCCACTGCTGGTCGCACCCGGAGTTTCTGTTATGTTCGGGGTTCCCGGCGCGTCCGGCTTGCCGCCCGGCGAAGCATGAAACTCGCCGCTGCGATTGCCGCTCGGTACCTCGACCGGTCCGCGCACATCCGCAGGATTGAGACTCAAAGCAATGATCTGCCCTTGTCCCTGCGACGATTGCACTCCCTGCATGCTGGGCTGCGCGGGAACGTTCTTGCCCGGGCTGTTGGCGGCCGCGGCATCGCCCGTTTCGCCTGTCCGCTGCGGTGGCATCGGCAGCTTCGGGGCGGCTACCGTGGGGTCCATCTGCGCCATGTTGATCTGGCCACGCTTCAGGTTTAGTTGGTCAGGCGACAACGGAGGCTCAATGACGGAAGGCTGCGCCAATGCCGGCATCGTCAGCTTTGGTTTCACCTGCGAGACGTCCGCCGTGGGCTCCACCACCGTCGGCTGATTCAACGCCGGAACCTGCGCTCGTGACTTCAGCTTCGACACGTCCGCGGTCGGTTCCACAACCTGGGGAGCAAACTGAGGCAGCTTCAGTTGCGACAACTGCCGCGCCGACGCCGCAATCGGCTGGCCGGGGATGTTCGTCCAGGCCACGATGTTCGGCAGCGCCAGGTCGCGATTCAGCCTAAGATTGGGCGGCGTCACGATCGTCTGATGATTGTTGTCGGGATTGGGCGGGACCGATAGGATCTCCTGCTTCGCCAGTTTGGGCTCGCCTTTGCGCGGCTTGGCTTCACCGCGTGGCCCGGTGCTGATCGGCGGCAGGTAGTCGCTCAACGCGTAGTGGTCAATCTCGGTATTGGCGTATGGCGAGTCGAGATTGACCGGACGATTGAACCACGCGGAAGTCGACAGAACATAGATCACTACGACCAGAGCAATGTGGTATCCGTAGGATTCGAGTTTGTGGCGCGCGCCGAGCCCGGTGTTGATCCACTTTTCGGGAGGGACGGGAACTGGCTCTGATGTGGTCTCGATCTGCGGAGGTTCGCGCCGCAGAATGAAGTCGGCCAGATTGCGCTTAAAGACTCGCCACCTCGGCTCTAACTCATAGTGCAGGGTCGGCGCATCGTGCAATGCGTCATCTTGTTGGGGTTGCGTCGCTGTAACTTCGGACATCCTCCCCTACCGTGGTACGCGTAGTTGGATTATAGCGAAAACCCGGCTTCGGACGGACGGGCGAGCCACTAGCCACGGTCTTCCCCAACGTGCCATCATGGATTTTCACGGAGCAACCATGATTCCCAAGCCGCAGGCTCACGCCGCCGTGTATTTGTGCCTCTTTGCCGTAGTCGCGGTCTTACCCCTGTTGCTGATCGCACAGATCCCAGCCACGCCTGCGGATGTGTCCGGCGCTTTTGCGTTCCTGAAGGAAGGTGAGTTCGTGCAGATTACAGTCGAGGATGGGCAACTCTCCGGCTTTGTCTCGCGCTTCGGCGATACCGACAGCGACAAGGGCCAGTTCATCGACCAGTTCTTCGACAAGACGACCCTGCAAGGCGACCATCTCTACTTCAAAACCAAGACGGTTCATGCCGTCTGGTATGAATTCGACGGAACACTCTCGGTCGTTAACGGAAAACAGAAGAGCGATGAGGGGTATCGAGTGCTTCGGGGCAAGCTGACTCTTCACACCGCCGACGCTAAGGGCGCTGACCACGCCAGCGAGCGTACGGTGGAGTTGAAGTCGTTTCCCGAGACGCGGCGTTGATTTGCTTCAGGAGTTGGTTTTGCTAATCCACTCCGACGTCGTCGCGAATGGCCGATGTAGCCCAGCATGTTTTCGAGATAGGCCATGTGGCCGTCTTCCATGGTAGCCAACTCGTTATACAGTCGGTCTAGCGGCCCATTTTTAGCGAGTTCCGCTAGTTTTCCGTAGAACTCCTGAGCGCTCTGCTCGGCTGCCATGGAGGTCCGGATTTTCGTGCTCACCGGCGGCTATCCGCTCAGGCGGCCTGACATCTTTGAACTGGTTAAGTACTCCTCCGACCACCATGTCCGCTTCTCGCTGACACCCAGTGCTACTCCGTTGCTCACGCGCGAGAGCGTCATCCGCCTGAAAGAGTGCGGCCTGGCGCGGCTGGCCGTGTCACTCGACGGTCTCACGGCTGGGATCCACGATGCCTTTCGGTGCGTGGCCGGCTCCTACGAATGGACGCTTACGCCGTGCGCTGGGCGCGTGAGATCGGCTTGCCGGTGCAAATCAATACCACGATTACCCGCGACAACCTGGCGGTGCTCGACGACATCATCGCCTTGCTCGAAACCCTCGACATCACTTTGTGGACGTTTTTTCCCTCCTGCCTACGGGCCGCGGCTCCGGCGTCGATCTCATTTCCGCCCTCGAGCTCGAAGAGGTATTCCAGAAGCTGTATCGGACTTCGCAGCGCGTGCTGCTCCATATCAAGAGCACCGCAGCGCAGAGCTATCGCCGCTATCTACTGCAGCGCCCGCACCGAAAAGCGACGGCAGGGCGTTGAACCAGCAACGCCGTTCAACCGCTTTCCTCAATCTTCTCAGTCGCCGGCTGTTGCGAACCAGGATGGAATAGGTCGCGCTCCTCGCGGTATCAACGACGGCAAGGGCTTTGTCTTCATCTCGCACCTGGGCGAGGTTTATCCCAGCAGTTTCCTGCCGCTTTCCGGTGGGAACGTACGGCGCCGGTCACCGGCCGACATATATCGCACCTCACCGCTCTTCCGGGAATTGCGCAACAGCCGCAACCTGCAAGGGAAGTGGGCACCTGCGAATACCGCGAGGCGTGCGGCGGTTCGCGTGCGCGGCCCTTTGTTTTGACGGGTGACGTTCGCCGAAGAACCGTGCTGCGTGTATGAACCAAAGCGACAAGTCAGCGATAGGGAAGCAGCCGGGAACGTGTCACTGCGCTAGTCGAGCGGCCAAAACCCAACCACTCATCTACCGGTTTGTAATCGTCGCAATTGTTCCGTCGAGTTTAGTAAAGGTCACCGTGAACTTCTCGTTGTAGCATTGCGCCCGGTCTTGCAGCGCGCTGATGGCAATCGCCTCGCCCAGCACCATGGAGGAATCCGAATCGCTGCGCCAGTGAATACCCGCGTGGATTCCATGTCCAAAGGTGACGTTATGCGCCAGCTTGTTCAACTCTCCATTGACGGTCAATTGGCCCGTATCGCTTCCGGTGTACGGAACAAGTGAAAGACCGTCGCTGGTCGGCACCAGGGGATTGGGAACCACGTAGTTTCCGTCGAAGAAGAATTTCAGCAGCGTGATGCACGCACCGGCGACAGTGCCATGCCCGGTCGGGTAAGCGGGATGGGTGGGCGAGCCTTCGGGAAACGCCTGCGACAACAGGTAGCTGCCGTACTTGCTGAAGCTGTGCTGCACCGCTTGGGAATTCAGCACGTTGCTGTTCAACTGCACATTCACCGTATTGCCCAGGCCCGTCCTGATGAGGTGGACAAGTCCTCCACCGGACTCGGGCCTGTGGCGCAAGTGCACCAGCCATTTCTGGTACCACACCACATCCAGGGCGCGCGCGGCGATCCCTCCCAGCGACGATGCGATGTCTGGCCCGCCAAGCGTGGAGAATCCGTTCTCGGTAGTGGAATGTACGTACGGATTGCCAGGATTGACGGGCACGCCGAGCGTAATCAGCACCAGGAACGCAGTGAAATAAGCCTGGTAGAGTACATCCACATGGGTGAAGGCAGAAAGACCACGTCCGTTGTGCTGGAAACGCGGCTGGGGGTCGGGCTGGTTCTGCAGTCCAGTATCGATGCCGCTCTGCACCTGTTGCCAGGAAGTGAGATCGGTCATGTAGTCGATCCCAGGCAGATAGGTCGTCATCTGCTGACTGAGCTCTTGCTGGCCGAAAAAAGTCGGAGTGATGAAGAACTGCGAAATGTATGGGCCGGCGGTTTCGCCGGGGAAACCGCCGCGGAAAAGAAGATTTGGCGTAACGTGTCCGTGGCTGTCTCTTGGTCCGGCGTAGGATGCCATGCCCGATAGCTCGTTTGCAGCCAGCACGGCTGTGGGATCGGTCGCATAGTCGGTGAAGGCGACGTCGCGCAGGAGCGATCCCCAGTAGAGTTCTACCAGCTCTGTACCGTAAGCCGCACTGGCCGCCGCCGGAGCCGGTGGAACCACGACGACAGACTCTTGGTTAGCGGGCGAGGGAGCGCTGCCAAACTGCACTCCGTCGGAGCCTTCCATGCCGAAAGCGAACGCACCCTGCGGGCCGTTCAGGGTGCGTGTGCCACCCATGATGATCTTCCTGAAATCGGCGGGATTGCCCGTGCTCAGCGCAGTCTTGAATGTCTGCCACGCACTCAGATCGACCCGCCCGTAGCCGGCCTGCAGCAGTCCCTTGGAGTACGTTCCCGACTTGTCGGGATAGCGCGCCTCGTCGCCGTTAGTGAGGTGCGAGGGCACCGGAATCAGCGCTTCACGGGTCGCTGCCGTCAGTCGCAGCGCGAACGATTGCGCCACCCGCTTATTGGGGACCGATGGAACGGTAGGTTGCGGCTCGGCAAAGGCCTTCGCTGGGCAGGCAAGGCCGCCAGTCACCAGCGCAGCCGCGGCCCCGGCTTGGCCCAGGAACTTTCGCCGGTTGAGTTCGGTTGAGGACTGTTTGCTGAGTGCGCCCTGGTGATCTGCTTTCTTACAGTCTTCTACTGCAGCGCCGCAGCCGGACGCGCTTCCCCCGTTTTTCATTGTCTTCATCCCCGCCCCGATGAAAGTTGGCCGACAGTATATCCGCAATCGCCCTCGAGTGACGGTGATAAAACGAGGGAATTTCGGTCAAACAGTTTGACCAACCCTGGTCACCTTCCCGACATCCAAATCGCTATCTGGCTCTAAAGCGCATCCACCAGAAAGGAAAGGCCATGAGCGATCGCAGAGACTTCATCAGGGGAGCAATTGCCGCTGGAGTAGTTGCGAAGTTCAGCGACTTTGCCCAAGCCGCCAACTCATCCGGCATTCCTACACGCAGCCTGGGACACACTGGCCAGCAGGTGTCGATGATTGGGCTAGGCGGTTATCACATCGGAAATCCTAGCGAGGCCGAAGCCACCAAGATCGTCCGCATGGCGGCAGATAACGGCATCACTTTCATGGACAACTGCTGGGACTACCACAATGGTGACAGTGAAATCCGAATGGGGAAGGCGTTGCGCGATGGCTACCGCCAGAAGGTCTTCCTAATGACCAAGATCGATGGGCGCAATGCCAAGACCGCCGAACAGCAAATCAACCAGTCGTTGCAGCGGCTGCAGACTGATCATCTTGACCTGCTGCAGTTTCACGAAGTGATTCGCATGAACGATCCAGAGCGTATTTTCGCCGCAGGCGGTGGCATGGAAGCCGCCGTGAAAGCCCGTGAAGCCGGCAAGGTGCGCTTCATCGGCTTTACCGGGCACAAGAGTCCACAGATCCACAAACACATGATCGAGGTCGCGGACCAGCACAAGTTCACCTTCGACACGGTGCAGATGCCACTGAACGTTATGGACGCGCACTATGAGAGCTTTGCGCACATCGTGCTACCGATGGCCGAGCAACGGAACATGGGAATACTGGGCATGAAGCCTATTGGCTCCGGCGTTCTGTTGAAGAGCGGCAAAGTGAGCGCCGTCGAGTGCTTGCGCTTCGCGTTGAGCCTGCCGACGAGTGTGGTGATAACGGGATGTGAATCGACGAAGGATGTGCAGCAAGCGATCGACCTCGGAGGCAATTTCCAGCCGCTGACGGAGACAGAGCGTGCCACCTTACTCAGCGAGACCGCCGAAGTAGCGAAGAACGGGCAGTTCGAACTCTATAAAACCAGCACCCAGTTCGACGGCACGGCGCATAACCCGCAGTGGCTGGGGTGATGCGCGCCCTGCAATTGCCTGTGAAAGTACGCCAGCGATGAAATCACTTCACTGGTTGTACTTCTGCTTGTAAAAATCAATCTGCTGCTGAATCTGTTCCTTCGTCAGGCCTATCGTCAATGCGTGATAGGCGCTGTTCATGACTTCCGTGGTCACGCCCGGCATGAGCGCCTCGGCTTCAGGAATGAACTCGCTGTAAAAACGTCTTCGAGACTTCATAGAAGCCATGCCACTGGGTATAGTCCGGTCCTATCATAGCGGTGCCCATGCGTGCACGCCGTCCTTGGTGATGCCACATCTCGTAGTATGTCCATTCAGTATGTCCATTCGATCTTGTCGTCAAACGGCGTTTTCGTTATCTTGTTCGCGGCGTAATAGCTTGCCCATGACGGCCTTCGCCGGCTTGGCGAATTTTTCGTTGTACAGGTCGATGGTTAGGTCGTACTGCTTATAGGAGCTCTCCACCCAGCCAGAGGCATGGCAGTTCGAGCACACATCCTACATCGAAGCCCTCTTCTGCTCCCAGTCCTGTTGCTTGATGCTGATCGCCGGCCGTAGGGTATAACTGATGCGGTCGCCGACATCATGGGTGACCGGTAGCGTCGGAGTCGCGCTCATGTGGCAGGTGGCGCAGGTCGGTGCTGCCGAATAGTCCTTACCCACCACCCACGACTTCGCGTCTAGGTTCATCTTATCGATGTTGGCCCGGAACTGGATGCCGTGTTTCGATTCGGCGTAAATCTCGATCTGCGGATCGCCCGGTCCCAGATGACACTTGCCACAATTTTGTGGCGCGTGCGCGACCTTCGAACTGAATGAGTGCCTCCCGCGACATGCGGCACATGTGCCCTTGCTGCCGTCGGGATTGATGCGGCCGATGCCACTGTTCGGCCACGTGGTGTAATCAAATTTCCCATCTTTCAGGTACTTCACTTCGCTGCCGTGGCACTGACGGCATCCGTTGTTCGTCGCCGGCCCACTTTCAACAACCTCTCCCAACACGTTGTCCAGCGAACCGATGAACTGCGCGGCCTGCGCATGGTAGCTTTTGGCAAGCTGCGCCTGTTCCTTGGCGTGGCAGCGCCCACGGTAGTTCGGGGTGACGATCACTGCGATGCGTTGTCCATAGTGTTCAAAGGTCGCAGGATCGTTTTCGTTGGCCTTGTGACACGACTAGCAGTTCACGTTCTGCTTCGCATGAGAACCTTCTTTCCATTGGGTCACGATTCCGGGCGTACTGCTACTGGGGCAGTCGAGACATGCCTGGCCCTCCGGGGAAGCCTTGACTTCGGATGGCGTTGCCTTGGATTAGGCATTGGCAATCGAACAAAGCAGGAGAAAAACAGAGAAATGGCAGTTCGCACAATTGCCCCCCCAACGTTCCGGTAGGCGATGCCCGATATCCTACGCCGGGCGTGGAAACTAGGCCGCGACAGGAGTCATGCCCGCTTTAGGTCACCTCTTTTAGTTTTCTGAGCGAAGCCCGAGCGCCTTCAAATAGCCCTGATTGACCCCGCATTTTCTGAACTGAACGTTCTCGAGCAGGTCGTTGAATGCGGCGTTGATGTGTTCTTGCGGAGGACGCTTTGCGATCCGCTGCTCAGTACTGCCCAATCCGCCCGGAAGCTTTGCGTAGGTGACGATCTCGTTCCAATATTGCGGCTGCGCGAACGACACGATTGACCGCGGGCTGTCCATCTTCTTGTACGGCCAGAACGCCCAGCTGATCTGGTTCTTCTCCAGCAAGGTACGAAACTGCGTGATCCAATCGTCAGTGTTCTCGCCCGACTCGCTCATCCAGATAGGCACGCGGTAGGTGTCACGAAAATCCACGTACTGCCGGATTTCCGCCTGCTCCGGCTTCATCCAGTACTTATGAAAGGTATACATCACGTTCTTATCGAACGGCGGGCCGAAGATGGAGAAGTTGGTGTCCCACTGCGCGCCACCCAAGATCACGATGTGGTTCTTGTCCACTTCACGGATCGCCTCCACCATCCGATGGTAGAGCCCTTCCAGCTGGCTGTTGTATTTCTTCAGTTCGGGGAAATGAGGAATCGGTTCGTTGAGCAGGTCGTAACCGAGTACCGTCTCCGAATCGCGATAGTGCGCCGCGATGCGCTTCCAGATATCGATGGCGTGCTGCTGGGCTTGAGGGCTATCGTAAATCCACGGATAGCCCCAGCTGTCGTCGATGTTGGCGCCGGTCTGCCCTCCCGGGGCGGCGTGCATATCGATCACTACGTAGAGGCCAGCCTCGCGTGACCACCCGATCGCGCGGTCGAGCAATGCGAAGCCCTCGGCGTTATCGCTCTCGAAATACTTGTAGTGAACGGGAATGCGAATCGAATTGAATCCCGCACGTTTCAGAAACTGGATGTCATCGCGCGTGATATAGCGGTCGCGATAATCACGCCAGAACTTGCTTGCGGCTTCGGGGCCGAGCAGTTCGTTGGTCAGCGTTTCAATCTCGCGCGCGGATTGCGGGCCGCCCTCGAAGTGAAACATGTAGCCTTCCTGCACCAGCCAGTTGCCAAGGTTCGTGCCGCGCAACATCAGTGGATGACGCTGCCTGTCGATAAGCTGGGTTCCATCGGTGTGGACGAATTTGGGTTGGGCGGTCGTGATCACCGGCAGCGGGAAGAAGACGAGGAGCAGAACAATCGGGGTTGTGTGCTTGCCGAAGAAAGGGTGCTCAGAGTTGTTCATGGGTGAGGAAAAGTCCAGTACGATGTTTCGCGCACATTTTATTGCTTTGGCGCCACGACCCTCGCGGTGGTGATCGCCTGGCCGACGTGGCGCTGGGTGTGATCAGCCACATGTACCAGGAGTCCTCCGACGGTGGTCGGCATGCGTTTGCGTCCAACATATCGCGGCCGGTCGAAGTCACTGGGATCTATGCGGCGCACGCGTGCGGCGGCGGTCTTGAAGCCTGCCGACAACTTCTCCAGACATTCCTGGAGCGTGCCTTCGGCAGCACCTTCCGACTTTATTGCGCGAAGCTGCTCCTCCGACAACTCGCCGCCTTCGGCGTAGGTTAGCAGCCGGTCGATGCTGCCGGGAATGTGTCGCAGATGAAACGCAATCGAAGCTGTGCCAGCGGGACGTTGGTGAATGTCGTCGTCTGTCAGAGTTTCACAATAGCGGATAAGGTCTTCTTCTGCCATCTGGAAAGCATGTAGCACGGCTCGCAGCACAGCCGAGGTTTCGGTCAAGGTACCGCGCAGCCACGGTTCAGGTTGCTTGGTTTCAGTCATAGGAATGGGAAGGATTCTATACCCAGAGTAGCGTGTAATACAGGAGAGGACCTGGGGGTCACGGCTGATCTTACTTATCCCATGTCACCCAAAAACCGCGCCGACTGGCGCGGTCACTGGCAACTGCTCCTCACTCCCGGCCCTTCTTCTTGATCTCGATATTCAGCCGCTTGATCTTTTGATTCAGCGTTGAGAGCGGGATGCGGAAGTGGTCGGCGGCTTCGGTTTGGTTCCAGCCGCTCTTTTCCAGCATGTCGGTGATGATGCGGCGTTCGCAATCTTCCATGATCTCGAACAGCGACGCATCCGGGCGATGGTCCATGAGCGCCAGTTTGGTGCCGCGGCCGACCATGTTGTCAGGCAGCAAGTCGATGGTCAGCATTGGTCCGTTCGCCAGCACCACTGCGCGTTCGATCACGTTCTCCAGTTCGCGCACATTGCCCGGCCAATCGTAATCCATCAGGGGCCGCATCGCCTCGGGCGAAATGTGCAGCTGTGGCTTGCCGTTTTCTTCGGCAAACTTCTGCGCGAAATGCTGCGCCAGCAGCGGAATATCGTTCTTGCGCTGTCGCAGTGGAGGCAGATCGATGGTGATGACGTTCAGGCGGTAGAAGAGGTCCTCGCGGAACCTGCCTTCCTTCACCTGCTGTCGCAAGTCGACGTTGGTCGCGGCGATAATGCGCACATCCACCTGGATCTCGTTCACTCCGCCGAGGTGCATGAACTTGCGGTCTTGCAGGACGCGCAGGATCTTTGCCTGCGTATCCAGGCCCATGGTACCGATCTCGTCGAGGAAGAGCGTTCCCCGGTCGGCCATTTCGAAGAGGCCCTTCTTGCTAGCGATGGCGCTGGTGAAGGCGCCCTTCACGTGTCCGAAGAGCGTAGACTCCAGCAAGTCGGTCGGCATCGAGCCCGTGTTTACCGGCACAAACGCCTGGCTCTTGCGCGGGGAATTCATGTGGATCGCTTTCGCGATCAGCTCTTTGCCGGTGCCGCTTTCACCCTGCAACAGTACGGTCGAGCGGCTGGGCGCCACTTGCGCTACCAGGTCAAAGATGCGCAACATGGGCTCGCTTCGGCCAACAATGTGCTCGAAGTTGTAGCGCTCTTTCAGCGCGCGCTTGAGCTGGATGACCTCCGCTTCAGCCCGACGCTGCCCCACAGCGGTGCGCACATCGGCAAGCAGCTTTTCGTTGTCCCACGGCTTCTGAATGAAGTTGGTCGCACCGGCCTGCATCGCGTTGACGGCGTTCTCCACCGTGCCATACGCAGTGATCATGATGACCGCCAGCTCAGAATCCCGTTCCCGGATCTCCTGCAGGACCTCGATGCCGTTCGCGATCGGGCATGGCAAAGTCGAGCAGCACCAGGTCGTATGGCCGTTCTGCCAGGCGTGCCAGTCCTTCTTCGCCGTCACCTGCCACATCAACCTCGTAGCCTTCGAGCTCCAGCAGCGTCTGGAGCGACTCACGGATCGCCGCCTCATCGTCCACGATGAGCACTGACCCGAGCGGAGCGCTCTCGTCGCGAGGCGTCACAAAGCGACCGATGGCGGTCTCAGGCATTGACCACCTTCCTGATCATCGGGAACTCCATAGTGAAGGTCGTGCCTTGGCCGGGCGAACTGTTCACGTGGATCTTGCCTGCATGTTCCTGAATGATGCCGTAAGTCACCGCCAGCCCCAGTCCAGTGCCGCCACTGTTGCCGGTTTTCGGTTTGCTCTTGGTGGTGAAAAACGGATCGTAAATCCGCTGGATGTGCTCCTGTGCAATGCCACTGCCGGTATCTGTGACGATGACCCGCACGTTGTGTCCGTTGCCGGTGGTGATGGTCAGGGTGCCACCCGCCGGCATCGCATCCTTCGCATTCAGGAACAGGTTCAGGAATACCTGCTGCAATTTTCCGGTGTTGCCGAAGATGGGAGGCAGTTGCGGATCCAGATCGGGCACCACCCGGATACGCGCCGTCTTGAACTGGTGCTCCAGCAGCGTCAGCGTGTCTTGGATCACGCGGTTCAGGTCCACGTTATTGAACTCGGAGCTGGAAGTGCGCGAGAAGTTCAGCAGGCTGTTCACGATCTCCGACGCGCGGAACGTCTGCTTGGTGATCTTCTCCAGCAGGTCAGCTTTCTTGGGATCACCGTTCACCTGCTTCGACAGCATCTGCGCGTATGACGAGATCACCGCCAGCGGTGTATTCACCTCGTGCGCCACACCCGCGGCCAGGAGGCCGATTGACGATAGTTTCTCCGCTTGCGACAGTTGCGACTCGAGATCGATGCGTTCAGTGATGTCGTCCACAATGATCAGGCGGCCGATGACCTCAAAATTTCTGCTTACCAGGGGCGCGATCGCGATGTTCGTCGTACGCGTGTCGCCTACCGTCGTGCCTAGGCGGAACTTGTAGAGGTTGTGGATGCCCGAGCTTTGGCGCACGCGTAAGTACTCTTCCATGAATGCTGGCGGGAACACTTCGCGCAACGACCGGCCGATGACTTCGGCTCGCGGGGACGCATACATCACTTCCATCTGCGAGTTCCACGACTCGACGCGGTCATCCAGATCAACCGCCAACACCCCGACGCTGATCGACTCGACGATGTTCTCGCTGAATTCCTTCAGGCGCTCGTACTGTGCCACCTTGCTTTCAAGCGAGCGGTATAGTCGCGCATTCTGCACTGCGATACCGATGTATCCCGCGAGCGCTTCCAGCAACTGCACGTCTTCGGTCGAGAGGAAGTCGCCTTCCGCAGTCTTACCGAGGCCCAGCACCGCAATCATGCGGTTCATGACCGTACAGGGTATGTAGTAGTTCAGGTCCAGCTTGTGGATCGTCTCCCGAGCTGGAGGAGTTTCACGGACCGCGTGGGCGGTGCTGTCGAAAAACAGATGGCCGGCGGCCCACTCCGGACGCTCCACGTTCAGGAAATTCAGATCTAGATCGCCGGTGTGCGCGATACCGTGTGACTTGGCGAGCATGAACTGGTCTGGACGCTCAGGACTTGAGACGAAAATCGCCAGACGGTCCACTAGCAGCGTATGCGACAACCGGTCGATGATGGACGCCAGCATCTTGTCGAGGTCGGTCTCTGAATTCAAGTCGCGACCGAATTCAATCAATGTCTTCCGGTAGTCATACCGTTTCTTGTAGAAGAATTTGTCGAGGTGGTCTTGCACCCAATTCTTGAACGGATCGAACAGCAGTGCCGTGACCGCGATGGCAATCACCAGTCCGATGGGCCCGGCGCTGGGGAAGCTCTTGTGAAAGAGCGCCGTAGGCCATGCCGACAGCAGCAAAATAGGCAGCAGTAATAGCCGCCGCCGCGATCGTGTACGCCATGCCGCGCTTGAAGATCAGGTCCACGTCCATCAACCGGTAGCGGAAGATAGCGTAGCCGAACGTCAGCGGGAGGAACACCAGCGACAGTACCGACACCTGCATGCCCATCGTGGGCACGCTGCCGAGTAGATAGGGAATGACGTAGAAGAGCGTGAACGGTGCGATCGAGAGAATCGTCCCACGCGTGACCCACTTCATCTGCTGCCGCAGGATCGCCGAACGTGCATGGCGGTAGCTGTGCCACAGTACAAACGTCGCCGCCAGGAAGTATGCAGTCAGATACAGCATCTGCAGGCGGTCGAGATTGAAGCGCAGCACTTCGCTCGGTTGCAGCCAGCGCAAGGCGATAATCTGCATCGCCAGGATCACCGCACCGGGCAAGTAAATCGCCGGAATCAGCCAACGGCGTCCCGTCAGTACTGCCTGTCGCTCAGGAAAGGTCAGCGAGAAGTGCAGGAACAGTGCCGGTTGCAGCAGCCATGCAACCACGTTGGCCCAATAGATGATCCAGTCGAAATCGTTCAGCTTTCCGGTGTAATGGAACGAGTAGAAGATGAAGGAGACCAGACAGAATACGTAGAAATGCGTGCTCTTGGGCGCAGTCCAGCGTCGCAGCAACACGTACAATCCGATGCCGAGGTAAACCAGCGCAATGACGCGCAGTCCGATGTAGAGTGTCCGGTCGGCAGGCGCCACGATCAATTGCGCTTCCAACGGGATTCCCTGACGCACCAGCGAGTAAGTGGTCTTGGACCAGACGCCCGTGCGGTACAACTGGCGTTCCAGGCTGCCTACGTCGCTGATGTTATGCCCGTCGACCGCTACCAGCAGATCGGCCTGCTTCACCCCGTTCTTTTCGCCGGGACCGTGGGGGTCCACCCGCCTAGCCTGGAGGTGATCGCCATTTTCGACCCACCAGACGCCGTCATACGGGGTGAACGATTCGCGATCCTTCTGGAAATTGATCCAGGCAAACACCACTGCAGCGACGCTCAGAAGCGCGATGACCACGAATAAGAATCGTGACTGAAGATCTTTTGCCATGAGGCCGGGCGGTTCGCTCTCGCGCCCTAATGGCGCGATGGCGTCAGAAAACTCGATTCTTGTGTGCAAATTCAATGCCACAGCCGACGAAGTTCCTGAATCGTATAACCCTAGAAGTATGAATAGTTTCCATAATTGTAAGCGACTTATTGGTTACAGGATATGTTTTATGGAATTTTTGTTGTGAAATTTAGAATCATTGGAAGTTACTAAAGTGGCGGTACTTAGAGGCCGGATGCCGATCCAAAATTTTGTAACGTGACGAAACTCCGCAACCGATTAGGCCTCGCCATGTATCGTAGGCAACGATGACGTTGGCTACCTTCGAAGCATCCGGCCTAAGCCTGCTCGCAGCTGCGTCCTGGGGTGGAGGCGATTTCTCGGGGGGCCTGGCGAGCCGGCGCGCCAGTGTCTTTCGGGTGGTCGCGGTCGCTCATTTTTGCGGGCTGCTCGTAATGCTGGCCATGGCTCTGCTGACGCGCGAACCGATACCTCCACCCCCAGAAGTCTGTTGGGGGGCGTTCGCCGGTTTTGCCGGGGCGTTCGGTATCGCGGCCCTGTACCGAGCTCTGGCCGTTGGACGCATGGGCGTAGTAGCACCGATGGCGGCTGTCGTCACTGGCGTGTTGCCGGTGCTGGCGAGTTTCCGCACCGAGGGTATGCCCGAGCGCATTCAATTGTTCGGTTTCGCTCTCGCCCTTGTCAGCATCTGGCTGGTGGCCCGACCCAACGAGTACGTGGATTCTCACCGTGGATTGGGTCTTGCCGTGTTCGCGGGAGTGATGTTCGGATTGTTCCTTTTCGCCGGCAAACAGGCCGGGCATCACGGCGTCTTCTGGCCGCTGGTGGCTGCGCGCCTGGTTTCCACTTGCTTGATGATGGTAATAATCGCGGCTAGTCCCCGCGATCCGCGTCCACTGCGGCCGGTATTGTGGCCCATGGTGCTCTCCGGGTTACTGGACTCGACCGGCAATGCGCTATTCGTCGGGGCCACGCGCCACGGGCGTCTCGATGTTGCTGCAGTGCTCTCGTCGCTCTACCCTGCTAGCACAGTAGTGCTCGCCCGCGTGCTGTTGAAGGAGCGGATCTCGACCATGCAAGCGGCAGGAATTGTTTGCGCCCTGGCTTCGGTGGCACTTATCGCGATTTGCTGATGCAGCCTCGTCCGAAACGTGAAAAGGGCTGAAGCAGCTCTGCTTCAGCCCTGGTTTCTACCCAACGAACGTCGGAGTTCGGACCTACTTCATAATCTTGCGACGGATGAGGGCCGCTGCTCCAAAGGATACCTGCGCCGATCAGCGCCAGGCTCGAAGGCTCCGGGACGGTCGGTACCAACCCGCCGCTCGAAAAAGCCGGTGACTGTGTTGCTGGGCGGAATCAGCGGGGGCAGCTTGACGGTGAAGTCAATATCGCCACCGAATCTGGGTTGGAAGGTGGAACTGAAGTTCATGGTTGAGGTGGCCGTCGTAAAGGTCCCGTCGAACTGCGGAGCCTTTTGTTGTCGTGGTGGAGTCGGGGGATTCCGGTCACCCGCTTGAGGATAGGGTGTCGAGCTACCTTACCTGCAAGTAACGTTCCCAACTTCCCTCTTTTAGTTACCGCCGGCGGCCCGTTCCAGCTGCGACGCTTCGGGGCAGACCACAGTCTCGCTCCTTGCAATAAAATTAATATTGTTGAGGCCATCTTTCATGTCCACTTACCAGGAAATCGTTGAACTTGAGCAGAAGTATCTTCTGAACACCTACTCGCGTTACCCTTTAGCGTTTGTTCGGGGTAAGGGCGTCCACCTTTATGACGTCAACGGCAAACGCTATCTGGACTTCCTTTCGGGCCTCGGGGTGAACGCCCTGGGACACGCGCATCCGCGCATCGTGAAGGTCATGCGCGACCAGGCCGCAAAGGTCATCCACCTGTCGAACCTCTATTACAACGAGTACCAGGGCTTGCTAGCCGAGAAGCTTTGCCAGAAGTCGGGCCTCGATCGAGCTTTCTTCGCGAACAGCGGCACCGAGGCCATCGAAGGAGCGATCAAGCTGGTGCGAGCTGCCGGGCATGCCACCGCAGGGCCGCACAAGACCATCCTGATCGCGCTGGAGAACTCATTTCACGGCCGCACAATGGGCGCGCTCGCTCTTACTGCGCAGGACAAGTACCGCAAGGGTTTTGATCCGATGCTCGAAGGCGTGCGCTTCGTGCCGCGCAACGATGCTGCCGCCTTGCGTGCTGCAATGGACGACAGCGTGTGCGGCATCGTGCTCGAACCTATTCAGGGAGAAGGCGGAATCTTCGAGACCTCGCCGGAGTTTCTGCGCGCTTGCCGCGAACTCGCCAATCAGCATCATGCTGCGCTGGTGTTCGACGAAATCCAGTGCGGCATGGGACGCACCGGACGGCTGTTTGCGTTTGAGCACTTCGGGGTAGTGCCTGACGTGGTCTGCATCGCCAAGCCTATGGCCGCGGGCTTTCCCATGGGTGCGTTTTTGTCGAAGGACTGGCTGGCGCAGCACATCACTCCTGGCCGCCACGGCACGACGTTCGGCGGAGGCCCGCTGGCCTGCCGCATCGCGCTGGAGTATCTTGCAATCCTCGACGACGAAAAGCTGCTCGAGCGGGTGCGCCGGGTCGGCGGTTACCTGACCGGCAAGCTTCAGGAGTTGGTCGTAGAGTTCTCGATCGCGAGCGAGGCACGCGGAGTCGGCGATGATCCAGGCGCTGCAGTTGAACGTTCCCGGCAAGCCGGTTCTCGAAGGCGCTATGGCCGATGGGCTGCTGGTGAATGTGACGCAGGATACCGTCGTCCGCATGCTGCCTCCGTTTCTGCTGGAAGAGAAGCACGTCGATGCGGGGATTCGGATCCTGAGGCGGCAGCTGGCTGCAGCACAAAAAGCGGCGAAGAAGGCGAGAAAGACCGTAACGGCGTAATCCTCCGGATGATCTCGAAGGGCGGCCTCCGGGCCGGCTTTTTTCTTTTCGTGGAATAGGTGTGCGGTACAGGTACCCTCCCCCGGGATCTTTGAGTCTTGCTGAAGATGCTGAAGATTAGGATGGATTTCCGATGCAAAATATCGGAAACGAAGCAGTTGTTGGCAAGACATCAAGAACAAAGGACTTAGGTGGAATTTTTCGAGGTCGGTTGGAAGTATGGGCGGGGAGACGGGTGAAAAAGCGAGAACGGACATGACCCATCACAGATCAAACCACCTACCGGGGATGCGGGCAGCGTCCGGTTGCCGACTCCAAGGACAGCAACTCTCCGTCCCTTCCAGTCAATAGTTGTAGGTTCCCGAATGGAATACCGCTAGGACGCAGGTCACGTACGCGTGTGATAAGAGAAGCGTTCAGTTGCCCATGGTCAGTTATTAGATCCAACGAAAACCCCGCCTAACCTTCGCGTGAACGGGGCACCCGGCTAATTGTTGGCCACCCGCGAATCACGAGTTAACAGCACGCGTGCGGAGGTGACGAAATGTGGCGTCGGCGCGAATGAGAAGAGCGATACAGTTCGCGTGGCGCGAACGGCATCTCATTCGCAGTGCCAATTTACGACGCGACGCCGGGGGCATCGCAATTGTGTGACTACTGCCCGCGCGATTTCGTCCCCCGGCTATCTGGGTTGCGAGTTGCGCCTATCCATCCAGATAGCCGCGTGACGCGCGAGAGTTCCGCTTAATGTTGCGAAAGCTATTAACTATTGTTGTATCTGCGCCCTGATCGCTTGACGCATTCTCTCCTTACTTTGGCACCGTGGTTGCTTTTCTGCCATGTATCGCTGCGTTTTTGACAGCAAGCCGGAAATGTCGGCGATTCTAAAATCCAAAGAACCAGACGGAGGAATCTATGTCGGCGAACAAATTTGTCCTGAAGCACCACCAGATCGAGATCGATTACATAATCGGCGCGTCTTCAGCGCTGCCAGCGCTCACCTATAAGGACGGCACCAACGTAAAGACGTACAGCCCGGTTCAGATCACGACGGAAGACACATCGCTCGGATCGCTCGTGTCGATCCCTTTGCTGTCGTCCATTGATGCCGGTGGCGACCGGTTCGGCTTTTTCCTGCCCGAACTCGACGTAGCAGCAGGGGAGACGAAACGATTCACCACGGTCGGAGTGAACGAACGGTTCAGCGGACCGGACTCGTTTCCGCAACTGCCGCCCTCGTGGGGCTGTATCGAGATGCACGGAACCGCGCAGAGCGTAATCGTGCCACTGGTTGCGAAGCCGGTGCCCGCATAACCATCTCGCCCGATGGCTAAGGTGCGACCCTGAACGAGGAATCTTCTTGAAGCCGGGCGATCGTGCCCGGCTTCTTCTCGCATGGGAAACAGGCGGCCGATTTATGCCGAAGGATGCTTGGCGACGGCTTCGGCGATCCATCGCGCGCACTCTTGGGTGCCCAGGGTGCCACCGACATCCGTTGTTGTCTTCTTTTGCAGCACTGCGGCGTGGACCGCGGCTTCGATCCGGCGCGCTTCGATAGCGAGACCGAGGTGCGCCAACATCATTGCGCCAGTCAAGATCGCGCCCATAGGATTTGCCTGATTCTTGCCCGCGATGGGCGGAGCCGAGCCATGAACGGGCTCGAACATCGAGGTGCGTCCAGGATGGATGTTGCCACTGGCGGCCATGCCCAGTCCGCCCTGGAGCGCGGCCGCGAGGTCGGTGATGATGTCGCCGAACATGTTGTTGGTCACGATGACATCAAGCGACTGCGGCTCGCGCACCATCTGGAGGCAGAGGGCATCCACGTACATGTGCTGGGTTGCGATCGTTGGAAATCCTGCGGCGACTTCGCTGAACGCCCGGTGCCACAAACCGCCGGCATAGGTCATGACATTGGACTTGTCGGCCATGAGGACCTTTTTGCGGCCATTGTCGCGGGCGTATTCGAAGGCGTAGCGGATGACGCGCTCTACGCCTTTGCGGGTGTTGATGTCCTCCTGCGTGGCGATCTCATCGGGCGAGCCGTACTTGAAGTTGCCTCCCATGCCGGCATAAACACCCTCGGTGTTTTCGCGAATCACGGTGAAGTCGATATCGGCAATCGTGGCGTTCTTCAAAGGACAGAGCGAGGCATCCAGTAACTTGACCGGGCGGACGTTGGCGTAGAGGTCCATCTGAAAGCGCATGCCAAGGAGGATTTCCTTGGCGTGAGTGTTGGAGGGCACGCGCGGATCGCCGAGGGCGCCGAGGAAGATGGCGTCGAAGTCGCGGGCCAGTATGGCGAATCCGTCGGACGGAATGGTAGTGCCGTCGATGAGGTAGCGGTCGGCGCCCCAGTCGAAGGTGGTGAACTCCAAGGGAGCGCCCGAGGCGCGCAGTACTTCGAGCGCGCAGGGAATGACTTCTTTGCCGATGCCGTCCCCGGGAACGACGGCGATGCATTTGTGCTTGGTCACAAGTTGGAACCATAAACAAAGCGACTAGCAACTGGCAACAAGCAATAAGCAGACTTGCTCCGGGGGGCTCTTGTTGTCGCAGCCCAGAGCATAAGCAGATGACTCGCGCCACCGTCGCATGCAGCTAACCTACAACATGGCGACGACGAGACCAAAAATCAGCGTCGAGCTGAGTGCGCTCGTTTGATCGTTGTGTTGCCGTTCTCCACGTGAAAGCTGCAGAAAGTGGCGGAGATGCTGACGTCGAGCGATTTGGCCCAATGCCAGCAGCCGACTGGGAGAAAGAGGATGTCTCCGGGCTCCGCGGTTACATCGGCAATCGAAGCTTCCAGAAACTTCGGATATCGCTCGGCGTCAACGTTCTCCAGATCGACTGCGCTGTAGAAATTCTTGCGCGAGTAGATTTTCGGCAGGTCGAAGGAAGGAATCAGCTTGAATTGCTTTCGCCCGTAGATCTGGAAAAAGAGAATCGAATGCTCGTCGTGATGAAGGGGAGTAACCGTTCCTTTTGGACCGAACCACAGTTTTGCCGTCCCGGGTCCGCGATCCGCGACGTTGATGATTTCCGGCGGTGGCACAAGGTCGTCTCGCAGTCCGGCAAGCCCAGGATTTTCAAAGAAGTAGTTCCGGGCCACTAGATAGAAGTCGTTGGTTTCGCTTTGTTCGGAGAGGCGGCTAACGAAATCTGCAATAGTCACCGTGCGCGTGGTGCGCCGGAAGTTGGCTTCGTAGTCGGACACGCCCTCGCGATCGGAGGTGATCTGGATGGGAATTGAACCATACTTCTCGGCAAAGAATTGCGGCGTCCATTTTTGCAGCGCGGGCGATGGGCCCGCCATGTCCTTCAGGACGACGGGGCGGTTCAGGCAATAGTAGTTCTCGTAGAAGTCGTCCCTGGAAATGTTTCTTACGACATCGACGACGCCGGCACGGCGCGATTGCCGGTGCAACTCGGAATAGAGATTCAGCAAAGCTACCGAGGCAGACGACTCCTTCGATGAAAGGAGGTCGCCGGTTGGAGCAGCCCTATCGGGAGTGACGGCGGCAGACCGGGCGGGATTTCCGGTATGCGTTGTCGTGCTGTGGCTAACGGCAACCTTCTTCGAATGTTTCGAGTTTCCGATTTGCGGAAATGGTCCGAAGATCCTGGCGTCGAAGTAATTGTCGCGAAGTACAGTTTCCTTACGCCTGATCCAACCGTTGAGGGTGAACCGACCATCCTCGAATTGTTCGGAAGGGCAGGTGACGGCCTTGACCTCATGCCTTGTATGAGACCGAAAGAAGACGATGGAGTCGTTCTGCGGATCGATCACCGCCGGCGCCCTGTCGGGCTGGTAGATGACCAATTCCCCGCCGCTGAACTTCCTGGGCTGCCCGTAAAAATAGTAGACAAAAGTTATGACACGAGCGGCCGTGTCGCGCGTGCCGTTGTCGGTGTGCCACTTGTAGTATTCGCCGTCGTTATGGCTGGTGAGCTGGATCTCAAATGAGCTGATCTCGAAGGGAGGGACGGCGAGCGCGGCCTCCACTTCGGGCAAACGGATGCGGATCGCCTGTTCCAGAGTTGCAGCTACGTCGACAAGCTGGTTGTCGTAAATGACCGTCGATCTGCGCCAGTCGGGATAGTTTTTGCTGGGCGAAGTTTTGGAGCGGGTAAAGTATTCCCGCTTCGACAACGCCCTGCGATACAGCTCCTGGTTATAACTTTCTCCAAGTACGTTGAAATACTGCCGGTATCTCTGCATGACGGCGCTGACCTCCTCGGCTCATTGTTGCCAGAGGTATCTGGCTATCTACAAGTCATCGACGAAGCGCAGGGTTGGCGCAGCCGGCGATAGTATTGCGAAATCACAAACACCATCGCCGGTCCGGAATGTCGTTAGCGTTCCGTTCCCAGAGCGTTGATTCTCCGGGTAATGTGAGCATCGATGACATCGAGCAACATCGGCGCCTTGATGGAGATGAACCAATAGAGGATCCAGGGATTCTCTCCCAACACCGCCGCGATGGGACCCGGGAGCGGCCCAGGTGGCGGTCCCGGAGGTACACCGGGCTCTGGCGGTCCGCCATCCGGCGGTCCTGGCGGATCGGGTCCTGCTGGAGGTACGCCGGGTTCCGGTGTTCCACCGTCGGGCGGCGCATCTCTCAGGAAGGCCCTCTCAGGTCCAGCAGGAGGAGTGCCGGGCTCGGGCGGTCCACCGTCCGGTGGCTCATCGCGGAAGATTCTGGACACCTTCCGGAATTCGTTCCGAATTTCATTTCGCAGGAACCTTTCAGGCCCGGCTGGAGGAGTGCCGGGTTCGGGCGGTCCGCCATCAGGCGGCTCATCGCGGAAGATTCTGGACTCTTCTCGGAAGAAGCGGCGCGAGGGACCAGCACCTGGCGTACCGGGTTCCGGGGGACCGCCGTCCGGCACCTCGTTTCTGAGTCGCTGGACATTACTGATGTAGCGCTGGATCTCGCCAAGCCGTTCGTTGAACTTCAGATCCACTAAACCTTCCAGGACGGCGGCGACTTGCGCGTCGCGAGACTTTGCGACGTTGAGTTTTTCGTTGTAAATCCAGTGCGCTATCCAGGAATCCATCCATGAGACGCCAAAGGGCTCGGTGGAGCCGCCGCCGCTGCCAGGGCCTGCACCCTGCGGTGTCAGCTCCATTTCCTGGTAAACCTCGTACAGAAAGCCGGGCGATTCCCTAAGATCGATCACTGGGCCGTATTTGTCGATGAGCCTCTGGTGCAAGTCTTTGCGGTTCATAATTTCTCCTTGCAGGTTGCGAAGAACGTTGCCTCGCGGTTGGTGGAATATCTCGGCTACATCTGTCGCGCGATTTCCAGTGTTGTGGAGCGGCCAGCGGACAGTCCTTGTTCGAAAGACTCTAGCATTCCCTGGAAGCGCCAGCCACCGTAGCGCCCGATTTGGCTGATACCCGCTTCGGAGAGCCGGTTTATGGCGTGTTGCGCCCAGGTTGATCCACGTCTCGACCAGGTGTAGGCGGGATCGGTGAATGTCCAGCTAATAACGATTGGTTCGGAGATAACGCCCCAGTCTTTCAACTCTTCGACGATTGCTGATGTAGCTGAAGACTGTTCTTTCAGACCAGGTGGCGATGCTGACGAGAAACTGCGCTCGGCGTAGATACTGACGATGTCGGTGCGGTGTCGGTAGTTTAGCGGCAGAAATGACGAATCAACGTGATTGTAAAAACCAAAGCGATGCATTCCCGAGGACGACGAAGGAAGATAGATCCAGTGGTAGGGCGAGAAATCACGGTGGCCTTTTACGGCGCCGACATTGACGACCAGCACCGCCGTGGCCGGATCAGGCTGGGCGCCGCCGTCGATTTCGCAGAGCCTCACCATGTGATTGAGGGGAATGGTTGAGATGATCCGGTCGTAGGGCAGTTGCGTTCCGTTCGAAAAGAAGACCTGGTGATCGCGGGTATCGATACCGGAGACCGCATGGTCGAGAAACACGGTGCACCCTGCGCTGATGTTGCGGATGAGGTGGTCCAGTCCATCGCCGGGATAGTAAAAGACATTGTTGTAGCCCTTGTCTTCGGTATTCCCGGATGCCCCCTGAAGTACTCTCTGGCGATCAAGCGCACTTTTGTATCCGTCCTGCGGAGCTAGGCCGGAGTAAAGTCCTGCGGTGTAGCGCTCATTAAAGGGAAAGAAAAACAGTTCGCACAGGGTTGGGCCGAAGTTATGGAAGAGCCAGTCCTTGAGGGATGGCGACTCGCCATTCACTGTTGGCCGGTCGTAACAGATTTCTGCGACGATCCGTTCTCGCAACGGTTTGTCGAGATAACGCAAATTGTCTTGCAGCGGGAAGGGAACCAGTTGGGCGCTCTGGGGAAAATAAACGGCTGCCTGACGCTTGTATTTTCGGAAGGCCGCGAACTTTTCAATGCGCGCGAGCGAGTCGGGTGAGATGCCAAACATCCAATGTCCACCCGCCGGCTCGAAGCGGAAGCATCCGGACACGTCCTGGTTTGGGGGATCACGCCGGAACCCTTCGGGATCGACATAGTAGGAGTAACAGACCCCACCGGGCCGGTCTGTGGCTTCATACGCGGGCAAATGGGAGGCGAGCGCGGCCCCCAGCCCGCACATGCCACCGCCGAGAATGATGGTCCTCGCTTGCTGCACCGTCAGCTCCGATTGGCTATGAGCGGCATGCCAATGAATTGCTCGTAGTCAGCGATGGTACGGACGTCGCCAACTCCATATTTCCCCACGAGACGGTTGTCATAAAGCTCGTACAAGGTCTGGCACGAGACTTCCTCGCGCTCGCGCCAGTTGGCATGGTCTTCCCAGTGGGTGACGCGTAGCGTGCGATCATAGAGGTGCCAGCCGAGGATGCGATGAGGATGAAACAAATCGTATCCATGGGTAAAAGCCCGCAGGGCGATGGCGACCTCATCGGCAAAGAAGTAAATCGAAGGGTCAAACGCCAGTTCGCGATTGAAGGTGCCGTCGGCAAACAGAAAGTGCAAAGACGCGAAATGCGCGGGGACTGGCCGGGTGAGCTGCCGCCAGTCGGGAATCTCGTGTCCGACCAAGCGGAACAACATGTCATGATGCCGTTCGCACAGGTGGATTCTGAGCAGCATCACGGTGCGCCCCTGAGGATCATCGTGCGGATCGTAGGGCGGTAAATACCCGCTCAGGATTGGCTTTGCGATGCCGGAATTGCGCAGCTCCTCGAGAATGTTGATGGCCTGTTCATCCCAGCCCGGAATAAATCGATGGTGGGAATCGAGCAGAAGTGTGTACTCCTCGCCGTTCCATCCGTCCTGAAGGATGCTTCGCGCCCAGTTGCAGCCTTGACTCCGATTGGCCGGAATCTTAATCAGTTCGACATTGCCGCAGCTTCGCAGCTGGCCTTCGAGGTGGGCCTCGTCCTGGCCATACTGCCAGGCGACGGCGATACGAAGGCGGTCGGTATTGGCTGCCGTTCGCGTTATGTCTTGCAGCGTGCGCAGCAGCTCACGGTCGCGATATGCCGGGATCTGGATGTAGATGCGTCTTGAGCGCGCCGAAAGCGTCGGAGTTTCTGGGCAGGTCCCGCTGTCGCGGCTCGCGTAATTCATTCCGCCATTGCTCACTTGAGATGACCTCGCAACCGGGCCGTTCAGCTTCCGACGGATTGTAAGTGTAACGCCAAATTGCGGGCTGGAACGTTTCACAGACGATAAAGAGTCCTTGGCACAAACCTTCGTTCAGACCTTGCTGGCGTGGGTGACTTAGGGTGCCCTTTCAGTGCTACTCTGATGGATGGGATTGGCGCCGTGGGGGACCGATTTAGGGCGCGCCCAGTCGAAATTCTGTATGAGTGTTTCCACGTTACAGGACAAGCTGACCGCTCACGGGGCGGTGTCCGGAAGCTATCGAGGGACAGACACGCCTGCTTCCTTCGGCAACCCGGCTGGCGAGTTTCGGGCCCTGGTCGAAGGCTGCGGTATGTACGACATGAGCTGGCAGGCGAAGCTGGTCCTGACCGGCGAGGACCGGGTTCGCTGGCTCAATGGCATGGTGACCAACAACGTCCGCGACCTCGGCACTGGTCACGGCCTATACAACTTTCTGCTGACCGCGCAAGGACGGATCGTCGCAGACCTGGTTGCGTATAACCGCGGGGATTTTCTCCTGGTCACCAGTGATCGGACACAGGTGCAGGCCATTGCCGAAATGTTCGATCGCTACATCATCATGGACGATGTCGAAGTTGCCGACGTCAGCGATAAGCTTTCGGCGATTGGAGTCGAAGGCCCGCTGGCGGTGAACACCTTGCAAAAGGCTGGTATTGAAGTTTCGCAACTTGAGCGAGGTCAGGTCGTCGATCTGGTCTGGCGCAACATCGGCATTTCGGTCGCTCGCAATACGCATCCGAACATGGACAGCTACGAAATCTGGTTCGCTGCTGGTCAAGCCGATGCGCTGTGGGACGCGTTGATCGAAGCGGGTGCGACGCCCGTCGGCAGTGAAGCGGTGGAATGGTACCGCATCGCGCGTGGAGTTCCTCGCTATGGTGTGGATCTGAGTCAGCGCGATCTGCCACAGGAGACCGAGCAGAAACATGCTCTCAGCTTCACCAAGGGTTGTTACATCGGCCAGGAAATTGTGGAGCGGATTCACGCCCGTGCCATCCTGCACCGCACGTTTACCGGATTTCTGCTGGAGGGTGAGGGCGAAGTTCCACAATCCGGCACAAAGATTACGAATCACGACAAGAACATTGGCGAGCTGACCAGTGTCGCGCGCGTACCGTTCCCAGGCGGTGAGCGCACGGTGGCACTCGGCTACCTGCGTCGCGAGTTTGCAGCGCCGGGCAAGGGCGTACAGATCGGCACACAGCGGGCCACGGTGCAATCCATTCCGTTTTCGGACTAACAGGGGAGCTATGGCAGAGAAAGAGAAGAAGGCTGAATTTGTTGTCAAAGACCGCCGTCTGTTCGGCAGCGACGGTGAGTTACGCCAGGACGTGGTTGAGGCTGAGGAACGGGCTGCGGAACGCGAACGCGCGGCCAGCGAGACGCAGCAACGCGCCAATGAAGAGCGTTTCGTCCGGCAGCAATTGCAGAAAACTCCGGAAGCCGGAGGAATGCAGGAGGGAGTGCCGGAGGGTCCCACGGCAGCCGAACACGAATCCGGTGCAGACGCCTACGCGGCCTCGACAAAGAAGTTCGACGACCGCATCAAGCGTGAGCTTTTTAAACAAGGCCAGGGCGACCGCGCCCAGGACCTGGAGATGAACTTCGAGAAGTTCGTCGCTTCACTCTACATGACGACGCTCATGCAACTCGGCCTGGCTGCGCCGCAAGGTGAGAAGCCATCGCTGGACCTCATCGGCGCGCGCCAGACCATCGATATTCTTGGCATCCTGAACGAAAAGACAAAAGGCAATCTGGCCGGGGCGGAAGAGAACACGCTGCGCAACGTGCTGTACGAACTCCGGATGGCTTATCTCGAGGTGACCAACCTGCTCGCCAATCCACCGAAGGACGGCGTTCCGGCCAATCATTGATGAAGGCCGTTCTCACCGTGCTGGGCAGTGGGACCTCGATGGGTGTGCCCACAATCGGTTGCGATTGTGCGGTGTGCTCGTCGAGCGATCCGCGCGACCGCCGTCTGCGGCCATCCATCATGGTGCAGTGGGACGGTCATACCGTGCTGATCGACACCTCGCCGGATTTCCGCGAACAGGCGATTCGCGAGCGCATCCGTCGTATCGATGCCGTTCTCTACACACATGGGCATGCCGACCATATTCTCGGACTCGACGACGTTCGCCCGCTCAGCTTTCCGCGTGTCACGGGAGGGGCGAAGATTCCGCTGTACGCGACGGAGAACACAGCGCGCGTGTTGCGCGGCGTCTTTCGCTACATCTTCGAGGCCGACTACAAGTACGGAGGGTTGGCCCAAGTCGAAATCCACGATATCGTCGGACCCATCGAGCTTTTCGGTGCGACTTTCATCCCGCTGGTTGTGAATCACGGGGATTATCCCATCGCGGCCTATCGCTTTGGGTCAGCGGCTTACCTTACCGATTTCAGCAGCATTCCCGATGAGACCATGGCACATTTGGAAGGGCTCGACATCCTGATTCTCGATGCGTTGCGACGGAACCCCCATCCGACACATTCGACGGTCGAGAACTCGCTGCAAATCGTCGAAAGCCTCAAGCCGAAGCGAACATTTTTTACCCACATGTCTCACGACCTGCCGCACGAAGCCACCAACGCGTCACTGCCGGAGAACGTGCGCCTCTCTTATGACGGACTCAAGCTCGAATTTGAACTTTAAGGTGCCGACTGACGATGCGAGTCTTTCACAAACTTGACGAAGTTCCCGCCCAAATGGAACCGACCGTGGTGAGCGTCGGGAATTTCGATGGGGTCCACGTGGCCCACCAGGCGGTGGTGCGGCACATGGCTGAACGCGCCCACGCCATCGGGGGCAAGGCCGTGGTGGTTACGTTCGATCCACACCCGCTGCGTATTCTGCGTCCTGACAGCGCGCCGAGACTCCTGAGCCCACTTGAAACCAAACTGCAGTTGCTGGAACACACCGGCGTAGACGCTGTTCTGGTGCTTCCTTTTACGCGCGATCTTTCGCTGATGTCGGCACACGATTTCGCGCGGCAGGTCCTGATGGACACGCTGCACGCGCGCGAGATACACGAAGGTTACAACTTCCACTTTGGACACAAAGCGCAGGGTAATGTTGATACGCTCGCCGATTTCGGTCGCGAAATGGGCTTCGCGGTGCATACCTACTCGGAGCAGTTGCTGCGTGGGCACCACGTTTCGAGCAGCGAAATCCGTAATCTAATCGCGGCGGGACGAGTGGAACGGGCCCGCGCTCTGCTGGGACGTCCGTTCAGTATTCTGTCGAACCCGGGACGCGGCCGGGGTTATGGCACTCGCTACACAGTGCCAACGGTGAATCTTGCACGCTACGACGAACTTGTACCGGCAAACGGGGTGTATATCACATGCGTGCGGATTAATGGCGAATGTTTCGATGCAGTCACCAATGTAGGAGTGCGTCCGACGTTCGGACCAGACTCATTCGCCATCGAGAGCCACCTGCTGAACTTCCACGAGATCGAGTTGCTGGCACAAACCGAGGTCGAGCTGACTTTCCTGAAGCGGCTGCGCGAGGAACGAAAATTCGAATCGGTCGATGCCCTGAAAGAACAGATCGGGAGAGACGTCGTCAAGGCGCAGAGGTTCTTTCGTCTACTGAAGGCTCGATAGAGAAAAATGCGCGCTGCGCGTGCGTAATGTCAGTGTAGGTTCATGACGGCAAGCGCCTGCTAGATAATGCCATGGTTCCAATCTGGCGTAACCGCAAATTTGGGATCGTGTCCGCTGGCACCCAGATGCTCGGTCAAAGCTTCTCCCGGGGATTACTGCGAAGCAACGAGAAGAGCCTAACGGGTTTCCTGTCAACAGGCTGCGTTTGACTTGGCAGCGGCAGGGGACTAGAGTCGAACTTGAGTGAGTAATCTCCTCCCTTTTTCAGATCCTCTGAGCTAAGTCAGTCTGTCTGAAGTTCTTCCCTCTTAGAGTGTCCGGCCTTCCGAAGCTCCCGCGCTGGAAGTGGCCACACCTCCTCAAAATCGACTGACGAACCGGACCAAACGCATCAAATGGAGCACGGCCGCTCATGACTTGTATTCAGTGCAACAGTGAAATGTCGAAGAAGTGGCACCCCAGCGCCGCGAAAGAATCGCCGGGCACGGTGGTTGTCTGGGCATGTAGTGTATGCGGCTGCCAACTCACTCGGGCCGACATGAAGCTGTCGGCGAAGCGACCGGCGGACCTCGAGGCTTCGGCCACTACTTAGGGCCGCAGTGAACCATCCGACGCCGAACCAGCTCGGACGGAGCACCAAATGTACTCAAGAATCGTGAAGTGCATTACCTTGGCGGCCCTGGCCCTGGCATCCATGGTAACGCTGCAAGAGATTCCCCAGATTCTCCTCCAATTCGTAGTCTGCGGAGGAGCGTTGTTTGTGATAACGGAAGCTGTTCGCAGTCGCAAAACATCTGGGCGGCAGCTTTCGTGGTGGCTTTTGTCTATTTCAATCCGGCTTTGCCCATCGTACTTCCGCGAGCGGGGTCGGTCCCGGTCGTGTTTCTGTCTGGTCTAGTATTTCTGCGCTCCCTGCGCTCGAAACCGAGAATGTCGCTGGCCCCGATTACAGACCTGCCGGCGCGGGGCGAGTCACCCTAGACCGCTGCTGAACCTTGTGTTCTTTAGGCCCGCTGGTTTGCAGCAGGCGGGAGGATGGGAGTCAAACTTGGAAATAGCCTTAGAACTTGGTTGCATCTTCGTCATGGATGGACCCTTCTGCCACCATCACTCCGTTTCGAGGGACAGCCGTACTCTGACGAATGGCGTCTTCTCAACAGCTTAAGGGGCGACGACACTCAGTCGCACGCGTGAAGCTATGATTGGAACTTCATTTATCTGGCGGAAGGGATGAAGCACGGTGTTTGGTTTTGGAAGAGCGTGGAGCCTCCTCCGAAGGGCGATGAACAAACTCCTGGCTGCGGCGCGGGAGCACGCTTTCAACTCAGTCGAGGTCACCGAGATCACCTCCCGGCAACTGCTTGGACTGCACTGGGTCAGCGTAGACGCTCATTCCAGGAGTCTGCAGAAGAGCTACCAGGTCATTGGCCGCACGCCAGCGTGATTTGGCCGTGGGACAGCGCGTTCCTGGCGCTGAGCGTATCACCCGGAATACCACGTTGGCGAACGGCAAGTCGTTGATAACGTCCAAATCTGGTCATCGACTGGCCCGGGTTACCGGAGTCTCGTAGGCCATTGCTCGATCGACCCCGACTTGTCCTCTACCGTGAATTTCAAGAATGGTTATCAGGACGGCGATTTCGGCAACTTGTTACAGGAGATCCTGAAACATCAAGCCGAATTCCCCCACAGGGGGACACGGAACACCAATTGTCTCGTTCAGGTTGGACTACCCGGTGTTGATGTTCTCGCCTTCGCCAAAACCAGCATCGACAGGATTGGGATCAGCTAGTACCAGAGTTGGTCAGATCCCCTGGCTTCGGCATGAGCCTATTCGCAGTCCATTGCCGTCTTTGTGGGGGAAGCAAGTTCAAGATTGTGCCTGTGCAGGGTCGGCTTGAAACTTACTTATTTCCACGTCTTTTCATCTGCCCCGCTCGTTGCACTGCCTGCCTGACGCGACGATACTGTCCGACGTTTCAGAAGTGGGACGAGTCGCATTCCACGCGGCCTTAAGATTTGAAGGGCAATAACGGTAGGGCACCCAAGACTCTTACAAGGCTATTTCTTAGCCTCTTCGCTTTTGTAGTTCGCGCTCAGCGTGCCCTTTTGCTCCGCCAATTTTATCAGCGTGGGATAAAACTGCACGAAGGTCGTGTCCACCGCTCCGTGCTTCTCGTGGCATCTGTAGCAATCCATCTCGTGGGGAAACGGCGTGGTCGGCTTGGTTTCTTCGAAGCCATAGAACGCCCAGCCGCCGGGGATGCGCTTGTCTTTGATGTGCACCTCGCGTCCCATGACATCGCTAGCCTGAAAGTAGCCGGACTTGTTGATGGACGCGTTCGAGCCTGCACCGCGCACCTCGAGTACCAACATTGTCTGGTCGGGCCAGGTGCCCGTCTCGAGGAACGCTTTATACGCGGGAGGGTTCACGAATACGTTGTCGAACATGTCGTGTCCCGCCATGCCGGCAACCCGCGGAGCGTAGCTCATGTTGAGACCGGAGCTCAGGTAAATCCACTCGCGATAGTTTGCCGGAAACTCCAGCTTGCCGTCTTGCGTAAAGTGAGGCAGCTCGGAAGAATGGGCGACGGAATTCTGCGCCAGCGTGAGATGGGACGCTGTCTCAAACAACAGGGCGAATACAACCGCAAGCAAGGTCGATGTTCGCATCGTTACATTTACCCTTCACAGTCCATTACTGCTGTCGCTTCTCTGCACCCTCGGCCGTCCTGGTCCAGTGCTGGCCTTCGTCCGTAGAGTACTCCGACCACCAGTCCACCTTGTTCAGGCCCGAGAATTGATTGATGGTGCGAAACCATACCGGCTTGTCCTTGATGGTGGTCTTGGTCATGTACTCCCAGCGGGTGGCGTCGGGAGAGATGCTCACAACACCGGTGCGTGGCCAGTCGCCGTCCGGCGAGACTCCGAAGAAATGGTAGGCGCCCGTCTTGGGATCGAAGGAATAGACGGAAAGAAACCGGAGCGGTGTGCCGTTATCTTTCACATCCTGATCGCAGACGACGAAGATATGATCGGGCGACCAGTCACAGGTGGTGATGCTGCTGCCCGTCCGCGCTTTGCTATAGTCGGTATCGAAGAAATGCGCGTCGCTGATCCATTTACCACCGACCCATTGATTGAGCACATCAGCGTTCGGCTTATAGCCGGCAGAGGATGACACAACGCACGACAGGATGAGCGCGAGCAGCAAAGGTTTCACGGAAGCTCCTGCGAATCAGTCCAGCCAGGGAATGGCTATGAAGTTTAGATGAGCATACGTCGGCGGGCGGTGGCTGCCAAGTCCGTGGGCGCGCGGGACCGGCATCGACCAGTGCGCTGAGTTGTACAATGAGCGCGCGTCCGCTGGCTGCGAAGCGAAGTTGGTGCTTGTTCAGAGGATGGGATGAGCTCGCTGGGCCGGAAGTCGTTCAAGGACGATCTTCGTGAGTCGAACCGCTAGTCGGTGAACTGGGGCCAGCTGGAAGCAATGGTGGAATACACCGCCACCAACCGTACTCGCGACGTGCCCCTGGAGGAACTTCACCGAGCGCGTACGTTCCGCAATCGATCAATGCGCATGCTTGGTCTTAGTAAAGAGAACCTCGCAGAACTAATCGCTACGACCGTGAAAGTTCCCAAACACAGCACCAGATGATTTACGCCAAGCCGCAGCCCGGCGCCCACCGACACTGAATACGATTCAGCCCGCAATTTCATTACAATAATGGTATGGACTCATTCATCATTGCAGGTAGGCAATTTCGCTCGCGTCTCATCGTAGGCACGGGCAAATATAAATCGGGACAGGAGACAGCGCGCGCGCTCGAAGCATCGGGCGCAGAGATGGTCACGGTCGCTGTGCGCCGGGTCAACCTCGATCGCAGCAAAGAATCACTGCTCGACTTCATCGATCCCACCAAGTATTTCCTGCTTCCGAACACCGCCGGATGCTATACCGCCGACGAGGCGATCCGCACGGCGCGCCTGGGACGTGAAGTGGGACTCTCCGATTGGGTAAAGATAGAAGTGATCGGCGACCACCAGACCTTGTTTCCGGACGTGGCGGCGACCGTGGAAGCGACCCGGGTATTAGTAAAGGAAGGCTTTATGGTCTTGCCCTATACTTCTGATGACATTGTGGTTGCTAAACGATTGGTTGACGCGGGCGCCAGCGCTGTTATGCCACTTGGCGCGCCGATCGGGAGCGGACTGGGCATCCAGAACCAGCCCAGCATGCGTATTCTGCGCGAGATCATCACCGATGTTCCGTTGATCGTTGACGCTGGGGTTGGAACGGCGTCGGATGCGGCCATTGCGATGGAGTTGGGCATGGACGGGGTGCTGATGAACACAGGCATCGCGGCCGCACAGGATCCGGTGCTGATGGCCGAGGCGATGAGGGGGGCGGTCATTGCCGGGCGCCAGTCGTACCTCGCCGGCCGCATGCCAAAGAAGCTCTACGCCACGGCGAGTTCTCCGCTGGAAGGTGTTGTGCGCTAGTTCAGGCGTTTCACTTTTCTGAACCCACCCTGTTGCGAAAAACAGACGGTAGGGTGGGGAAGCCCCGACGAGGTTTGTCCCCACCATGCGGTTTGCGACTATTTTTCCCGGCCTTCTTAGTATCCTGTTCGCCAGTGCCATGGGACAGCCGGACTCCCAACCGAACGCTGCTCCGCAAAAGCGCATCGTGATTGCCGCAAGCACCTTGCTTGACGGTAAGGGTCATGTGCTGCACGACACTCGAGTTGTCGTCGAAGGCTCGAAGATCGTTGCGATCGATCCAAAGTTGGCGCCAGTGGACTATGATCTGCGCGGTCTTACTGTGCTGCCAGGATGGATCGACTCGCACGTTCACATTGCCTGGAGCTTCGGCAAGGATGGCAAGAGCGGCAGTCCAGGCGGAACGCCGGCGGAAGTCGCCTATCGAGTAGCGTCGAACGCATGGGTTACGCTGCTGGCGGGCTTCACCACGGTGCAAAGCGTGGGCTCGCCGGCAGATCTTCCATTACGGGATGCGATTGCAAGAGGCGAGCTTCCCGGTCCACGGATTCTGACTTCCGTCGAGCCGCTGATGGGACAGGGCGAGAAGTCGGGCACTCCGGAGGAGATTCGTGCCTTCGTTAGAAAGCAAAAGGATGCAGGCGCGGACCTGATCAAGATCTTCGCCAACTACAGCCTTCGCAAACCCGAGTTGATGTTGTCGCAGGAGCAACTCAACGCCGCCTGCGATGAGGCGAAAAAGCAGGGGCTGCGCGTCTTGGTCCACGCTTACGCCGGGGCGGTGCGGGCCGTGACCGTCGCGGGATGCACCGAAGTCGAGCACGGCGTGAAGGCGACCGATGACGATTTGAGGTTGATGGCGGAGAAGGGAACCTATCTCGATCCGCAGGCCGGGCTGGTATGGGAGAACTACGTGCATAACAAGGAGAAGTTCGCTGGCACTCCCGGATTTCCCGCTAGCTTGGATGGTTTTGCCGCGATGGAAGCCTTGATTCCGCAATACCGCGACTTCATGAGGCGCGCGTATAAGGTGCAGGGACTTAAGATTGTGTTCGGCTCCGACGCGGTGGCGGGTGCGCACGGATGCAATGCTGAGGAGTTCGTCGATCGTGTGCGCGATGCAGGAGTTGACCCGATGACAGCAATGATCTCGGCCAATTCGCTGGCAGCAGAGGCGATGGGGATGTCGGACCGGATCGGCTCGATTGCGCCCGGCATGCAGGCGGACATCATCGCGCTGGACGGCGATCCGCTGAAGGACATCACAGCCGTGCGTCGAGTGGTATTCGTGATGAAGGGCGGGCAGCTGTACAAGTACGACGCCCATGCCCGGATTTCTGACGATAAGATATTTTGAAATCAGCCATATCTCGGTGACAGAAGCCGGTTGAAATGTACGTCGCTAAAAAAGCTCATCGTAAGAGTCAGTTCGGGGCTGACTGTTCTTCGCCTGGGGTGCGTGGGATTCACGGACCTCGGCGGCGAAGACCGGGTCAAATCAGGAAAAACACAGTTTGCATTGGAAACTTACCCTATGTTCGAAGGTAGTGGGCGTCGATTGCAGTGCCCTGTAATTGAGGAGCTGCGTAATCTTGGGATCTTCGACAACGTAGTTCATGGAGACGTCGGACGATTGGACGAACGGCCGGTCGATCAGAAGTTCGACATTGTAATTGAGGTGACATCATCGAGCACCTATCCAATCCCGGGCAAATGTTGGATGAGATCAAGAGGTTTTGCGACAGCTACACTCGGGTCATCATCACAACCCCGAATGCGTTCGGTGCGCCGAATTACTTGCGGTATTCAGCGGGAAGATTCCGCGAGGACGCTGAGCACGTGATGAGTTTGACGAACAGAATCCAGCTTCCTTGCTGAGAAGGCACGGCTACGTCATTACCGGATCGCACACCTGCTTTCAGCCGCGCTTCGCTGACGCACACAACAGCCTCGCTTTCCATGTGGCGAAAAGCATCCTTAACCTATTTCCGCGCTTTGCCGGTACGCTTTTGGTTATCGCCAAGCCGATCAGCTGAATGATCGTCGGCACGAAGCTGCGTAGGCATCTTCATCAGTATCGTGCCTGAGCGCCGGATGCTTGCGCGTCCGCGAGTTCGAAGCAGTTCACCAGCATGTCCACCACTTCGCGGCCGATCTCAAGCGAAGCGGTTGCCGCGGGCGAAGGCACGTTGCAGACGTGAATCATGCGTTTGCTGTGTACGAAGTAGAAGTCGTCGAGAAGATTTCCGTTGCGGTCTACCGCCTGGGCGCGTACGCCCGAGCCTCCGGGTACAAGATCGTCCTTGGTCAACTCTGGAACCATCTGCTGCAGGGCACGTGTGAAGGCGGGCTTGTTCCACCCTCGATACTGTTCCGACATGCCCATCTTCCAGTACCTGCGTGCCATCTTCCAGAAGCCACGATAACGCAGCATCTCGACTGCTTCGCTCAGGTCGACATCGCTGCCCGAGTAACCCTCGCGGCGCAGTGCCAGCACGGCATTCGGTCCGGCCTCGACGCTCCCGTTCACGTGTCGTGTGAAGTGGACGCCGAGGAATGGGAAGCGCGGATCGGGAACCGGATAGATCGGGTTATTCACCAGATAGCGGCGTTCGGGCTTCACCTCGTAATACTCGCCGCGGAACGGGATGATCTCGAGGTCGATCTTACAGCCCGCCATGCGCGTAATCGCGTCACTGTACAGCCCAGCGCAATTTATGACGTAGCTAGCGCGGAAGGCTCCGGCGGTAGTCTCGACGACATTAGCGTCGCCGTCATCACTCAGGCCGATCACCTCGGCACGAAAAACGATCTGCCCTCCAGCACGCTCGATCAGCTCGGCGTACTTCTTAGCCACCTCCGTATAGTTCACGATTCCGGTGGAGGGAACATGGAGAGCGCAGATGCCTTCACAGTGCGGCTCGAACTCGCGGAACTCGTCGCGGTTGAGCAGGCGGAGCCGTTCGACGCCATTGGCGATGCCGCGCTCGTGCAACTGGTACAGGCGTGGAACCTCGTCTGGCGCGGTTGCCACAACCAGCTTGCCGCACTCCTCGTAAGGTATGCCGTGCTCCGCACAGAAACGCTTCATGGAGGCGCATCCAGCGACACAGTTGCGGGCCTTCAGCGAGCCGGTGCGGTAGTAAATGCCGGAGTGGATAACGCCGCTGTTGTGTCCGGTCTGGTGGGCGGCGACGCGGTCCTCTTTTTCGACGACGAGCAGGCGTTTGCCGGGAAAGCGGCGGGAGAATTCGAGCGCGGTTGCGAGCCCGACGATGCCGGCGCCGATGATGAGGAGATCTGCGTGGCGATCAGTCATGAAGGCTTGCCCGAACGAACAGCTGATTATACGAGCCGTAGTCCTTCACACGTGTGATGGCGAGCACCGCAGCGCGCCAGCCTCTGGGAGAAAGCTATTGTCGCCACTGAGAATTCCACACGGCGACCGATGCGCGTACTGGTAACCGGTGGAGCGGGCTTTCGGGGTCGCACTTGTGCGACGCGCTGCTGGCGGAGGGCCACTCCGTGGTGTGCGCCGACAACCTGCTGACCGGCCGCATGGAGAATCTGGAGCACCTCTCGCACGAGCCGCGCTTCGAATTCCTGGAGCAGGACGTATGCCAGGCTTTCGATCCGGCGGAAGTCGACTACGTGTTTCCACTTCGCGTCGCCGCCAGTCCGGTGGACTGTCTGAAGCACGGTATACGAAACTCTGCAAGTGGGCTGTACGAGCGCCTGCTGGCGCGACTCGGAGCTGTGGCGATCCGCTGGAGCATCCGCAGAAAGAGAGCTACTGGGGGCACGTGAATCCCGAAGCCGCGCTCGGTGTATGACGAGCCAGCGTTTGCAGCGGTGACCATGGCGTATCACCGCAACCAGCAAGTGGACACGCACATTGTGCGCATCTTTAATACCTACGGTCCGCGACTGCAGATCAACGATGGGCGTGTGATCTCCAACTTCATGAAGCAGGCGCTTCAGGGTGAGCCCTAACGGTTTATGGCGATGGGTTGCAGACCCGCAGCTTCTGCTACGTGAGCGACGAGATCGCAGGCGTTCCTCGCGCTGTCGCAGGCCGGACGAGCACCTGCCGGTGAACATCGGCAATTCCCGACGAGTTCACGATGCTGGAGTGCGCCAAGCTCCTTCTGGAAGTGATCCGGATCGAAGAACGGAGTTCGCTTCGAACCGCTGCCCAGGACGACCCCAGGCAACGCAGGCCAGACATCACCAAGGCGTGCACGGTTACTCGGTTGGGAGCCGAAAATCGATCTGGGCGCGGACTGCTATTTTCACTCGAATGTTTCCGTAAGGCGGTGCAATCGCCGGGCGCTGCAGTTGAGAGATAGTCGGCAAGGGAACAGCGTTCGTCCCGTACAATGCGCTTGGAAACTGGAGTAATGGAACTTTCAGCCGGAATTCGAAGAACTGCGACGCGACAGCGAATCGTGGTGGTACGCCACGCGCCGCAAGCTGCTGCGCGAGGCGGCGATGCAGGCCATCCACGGTAAGCGCGAGGCGCGAGTGCTCGACCTTGGCTGCACCGCGCAGCTGGAATTCGACGATGCCGCGCTGTTATCGCGTGTGCAATCGTGCAAAGCTCGCTGAAGACGCTGGCGTTCCGGCAGATCGAGGGCGACACTAACCTGGTCTGCTCGCGGATGGAAGAGCTCGCGCTGGCTTCGAATTCGTTCGATGCCATCGTAGCGGGCGACGTATTGCAGTCCGTTCGCCGACGACATGGTCGCGCTGCGCGAGATGCGGCGGGTGCTGAAGGAGGGCGGACTGCTGTGCCTGACGGTGCCGGCGTATTCGTTCTTATGGGGCGAAGACGACGAAGCCCGCGGACATCAGCGGCGCTACACCGTCAGCGAGCTGCGGCGAAAGCTGAACACCTGCGGCTTCCAGATTCATCGTGCCTCCTACTTTGTGGCCAGCGCGTTCGTGCCGCTGGTGGTCGGGCGAATGACGCCAAGGACATTTTTCGTAAGTCGATCAGCGCACCATGCGGCAGTATCCTCGTCCGATCGCGCTTGGCGAACGCCGCGATGGCGGCTATTGCTCGACGGCGAGCGGCACCTGATGCACTACATCAACCTGCCATTCGGCACGCGGGTGGTCTGCTGGGCGCTGAAGCCCGCCCTGGTGACCGAGACGGTGTCGGTTCCCGCATGGGAGCGGCAGTGGGCGCAGCCATCCGCTGGCGCAGGGCAGCGGATGAGTTACGCCAGGATGGTGCCCGAAAGGAGGGCGCGAATCCGGCCCCGATTCCTGATACGTCGAAACGGTAGAATCGATCCGTGGCTGTTCTTCGCAATATCGGCACAACTCTGGAGATGATCAAGTGGGAGCACTCGGTGCTCACGCTCCCGTTTGGCCTGACCGGCGCGGTGCTGGCGGCGCGTGGCATTCCCAACCTGCACACTTCGATCTGGATCATCGTCGCGCTGGTGGCGGCGCGCTCGGCGGCGATGGCGTTCAATCGACTGGTCGATGCCGACATCGATGCGGAGAATCCGCGCACCCGAAGATTCGCGCGCTGCCGGCGGGGAAGCTGTCGAAGCAGTTCGTGCTCGGGTTTGTCGTGGTCACGTCGCAATCCTGATGTTCGCGGCGTGGCAACTGAATCCGCTGGCGTTTTATCTGTCGCCGGTGGCGCTGGCGATCGTCTTCTTCTATTCGTTCACCAAGCGCTTTACGCGCTGGGCGCACGTGGTGCTGGGTCTGGCGATGGGCATCGCTCCGGCGGCCGCGTGGATCGCGGTGCGCGGCTCGTTCGATCCGCGCATTCTGCTGCTGACCGGCGCGGTGGTGTTCTGGGGAGCGGGCTTCGACATCCTTTATAGCTGCCAGGACTACGAGTTCGACCGCGACGCGAATGTCTATTCCGTGCCGAAGGCGTTCGGCATTCGGAATTCGCTGCTGATCGCGCGGCTCTTTCACGTCGTCACCGTGGTGCTGCTGGCGGCGATGGTTGTGGCGTTCGGGCTGGGCAAGATTGCGATGGCTGGGTGTGGCGATTGTCGCGGTGCTGCTTGATCTACGAGCACTCGCTGGTGAAGCACGACGACCTCAGCCGGGTGAATGCCGCGTTCTTCACCATGAACGGATTTATCTCGATGGGGTTCCTGTTCTTCATTGCCGGCAGACCTGCTGCTGGCGCGCTGAGGCGTTCTAGCGACTTCGGTCACATCCTGCCTGTGATTTCAGCCGCCGGAGTGCGTTATCATTGAACAATGGCCACTGTTCGCAGCACGTACACTCGCTGGCAAGACGCAGCACATCCTTTCCAGACCGACGATCCGCATCTGAAGCCCATCGCCGACAAGGTGATGGCGCAGGAGCGGCTGTCGGAAGACGACGCGCTCGCGCTCTATCGCTCGGGCGACATCCTGGCGATTGGATGGCTGGCGAACCATGTGCGCGAGCGCATGCACGGCGACATTGCCTACTTCAACGTCAACCGGCACATCAACTACACCAATGTCTGCGTGGCGGCCTGCCGCCTGTGCGCCTTCGGCCGCAAGAAGGATACGCCCGGCGCCTACACCATGGCGCTGGAAGAAGTCTGGAACACCGCGGCCTCCGGCTACACCGAGGCGATCACCGAGTTCCACATCGTCGGCGGACTGCATGCCGATCTGCCGTTCCAGTACTACCCTGACATGATCGCCGGGTTGAAGCAGCGCTTTCCGCAGGTGCACCTGAAGGGCTTCACCATGGTGGAGATTTCCTTCTTCGCCAAGATCGGCAAGATGACGCCGCGCGAAGTGCTGGTGAAGCTGAAGGAAGCGGGACTCGACTCGATGCCGGGCGGCGGTGCGGAGATTTTCTCCGACCGCGTGCGGCACATCATCTGCGACCACAAGATCGACGGCGACGACTGGCTCGCAGATTGCGCGCACCGCGCATGAAGTCGGGCTGAAGTCGAACGCGACCATGCTCTACGGCCACATCGAGAACGACGAAGACCGCGTCGATCACCTGCTGAAGCTGCGCGCGCTGCAGGACGACACGCACGGCTTCCAGACGTTCATTCCGCTGGCGTTCCATCCCGACAACACGCCGCTGCAGCACCTGCCGAAGACCACGGGCATGCTCGACCTGAAGCAGATCGCGGTGTCGCGGCTGGTGCTCGACAACTTCCCGCACATCAAGTCGTACTGGCAGATGGTGACGCCGAAGATGGCGCAGATTTCGCTGCGCTTCGGCGCCGACGACATCGACGGCACCGTGGTGGAAGAGAAAATCTACCACGACGCCGGCGCGACCACGCCGCAGGGCTTGAGCCGTCAGGATCTGATCCGCCTGATCACCGAGGCGGGGCGCGTGCCCTTCGAGCGCGACACGCTGTATCGGCCGGTTACGCGCACGGAGACCACCGTGACGGTCGCGGTGTAGACCACTACTTCTGTTCCGGTTTCAACTTTTTTCCGCCCGGCATCGGAGGCCAGCCCAGCGAAGCTCCCTGGAACAGCGCAACCGCCTTCTCGTAGCGCTTGCCTTTCTCATCGTGCACGGCGAAGCGCTTCAGATGCTCAGGCGGACCCGCCCATAGTGTCACGCCAGCGTAAGCGCCATCGTTACGCAGGATGTAATAGGTCATGTCCATGTATTGCAGCTTGTGCATGTCGCCGTTGTAGTTGCGCACGATGCGCTTGAGCGCGTCCATGCCGGCTTCCTCGCGGAGACATGCCGTGGCGCATGTTCTCGACGATGGTGTGCGCGCCGCAAATCTTGATGTTCTCTTCGCCATTGCCGGTAGCGCCCGCCGCGCCTACGTCCTGATCGCAGTAACAACCGGCGCCGATGATCGGCGAGTCGCCGGCGCGCCCGGGAATCTTCCATGCCAGTCCGCTGGTCGTCGTCGCGCTCGACATCTCGCCGTTCGCATTGACGGACGAGCAGTTAATGGTGCCGGTCGGCGGCTTCAGCACGCGCTCGATGGCGGCCATGCGAAACTCCGGCTCGATGCCGATTTTCGCCGCCAGCTTTTCCATCTTCTCGATGAGTCGTTGTTGCAGCTCGGTGATGTCGCCGCCGGTATCGGGAAACTTGAAGTTGGGGCTGGCCAGTCCGGGGCCCCACCAGTCGTCGTTCGACATGGTTTCGCGCCACAGTTGCCACGTCTTGCGCGAGCGCTCGGTCAGCAGGTTCTCCTTGGGAAAGCCCATCAGCAGGCCGAATTTCGATGCGCCTTCGCCCACCAGCATCACGTGGCCGGTATGCTCCATCACGGTCTTCGACAGCAGCGAAACGTTCTTGATGTCGTGCACGCCGGCGACCGACCCCGCCATGCGCGTCGGTCCGTGCATGCAGCAGGCATCGAGTTCGACCACGCACTCTTCGTTGGGAAGGCCGCCGAGTCCGACGCTGTCGTCGTTGGGATCGTCTTCCGGTCCGGTAATGACCTGCATCACCGCGTCGAGCGTGTCGCCGCCGCTGGTCAGAACTGCGTAGCCGCGATCGAGATAGTTGTAGCCGTTGGCCGCACAGATGATGACTGGTGCCTTGGGTTTCGACCCGAGGGCATGGCGGTTTGTATCCGGGCGCCTGTTGCGCCTTCAAGTCGAGTGCGAGAGACAGCAGAACCGATGGCGGTAGTGGCAAGAAAATCACGGCGAGAGAGTTTCATGAAGTCTCCAGGAATGAAGCGAAGGCAGAATAGCACGGCGAAGATGCCGGACGCCGAGAGGGGGAACGGAAAGCGGAAGGTCAGCTACTTGCTCGGGAACAGAGGATCGGTAGTCAACAGGTGCTTGAAGTATTCATCCTTCCAGCTGGGGTTAATGCGGTCGAGCAGCAACGCTTCGGCAGCCCCGAACGAATAGAATACCTCCCGCTTCGCCTGCGTGACATCGATGTGCTTCAATTCATCGAGCGTTCGCGCCCGAGCGACAACGGAAGTGGAGTTGAACGGTGTGAAGTCGGGCAACGCCGTGTACGCGGCGGAAGCTGGTAATCTCCAGCCGCTTCGGCGGCCTTGATCTGCGTGTATCGGGCGACACCTTCCTGCCAAAGTTGAAAGCTGAAGTATTTGTGATCGCCGGGCAGGAATTGTGCCAGAAAGTCCTTGCGATCTTTCAAATATTGCTTACTGAGCTGATCGAATTTCTTCTGCTCTACCTCATTCAGGGTTGCGAGCAGGGAATCACGGAGGCGTCCGAACGACTCCGCCACGTCAGGATTGTCGTAGGGAAACGGATAGTTCAGCATCCACATGCCGGAGGTATCGCCCTTGCTGAGTCCGAGGCTATTTATCGCTTTTAGATAATCCGGCTGAGCCCATTGCAATTGATGAAAGTGCTCGTGCATGAGGACGATGAGCCAAGGCGTACTCGTCTGGCTCGAAGTGTTCTTCGGTTCGCCAATCACGATCACCGGAGGAAAACCGACCGCGGGGAAAGTCGCTTGCAGGTTGGGAGGGAATTGACGCGGACGCGCAAATACATCCTCGCCGACTTTTTGGAAGTCCTTTGGTGGGCTAGGGAAGTGTGTCAGGTATTCCGTATCGCTTGTGACCAGCAGCAGCGGAGCGGGGATCTTGCTCCATTCGGGCCAGACTTTGTCCTGAATCTGCGGTGCCAGGCGATAGAACTCAGCGATGCGAACGGCATCGTCTGCCGCAAGTGGTTTCAGTGCCTGGGCAAACAGCGTTGTCGAGAGCAGAATTGCAGCGAATAAGGCTCGCATCGAGTAATGGACGGTAAAGACGCGCCAGCGGTTAGCACCGCCGGCGCGAAATGGTGGGCCATCCAAGGCTGTGCGTTGTCTCACACCGCCACTTTGGCCGGTGTGCTCTGATCGGCGCGGAAGCGCAGCTGCGCCGCAATGCGGCCGATCCTGTCGAACTGCTCATCATCGCCGATGTACACGAGCTCCAGGCCATTACGGATGGCGTAGCCGACGATGGCATCGCCCAGATCCTCGAGCTTCGTGTTGGGCTTGCCGCACATGGCGCAATGGTCAGCAGCGTGCAGGTCCATGTGACCGCAGTGATAGCACTTCACGCCGGGGGCGTTAAAGCTCGACGCGATCATCAGGGTCTGCACTTCGCCGGCTTCGATGGAGCGCAACACGCGGCGCAGTCCGATCGCGCCCCGGCCGTTGCGATGCGCTTCGCCGATGACCTCGGTGATCAGCGCCTGTTTGCGTTCTCTATCGTGGCGCTGCAACTGTTCGAGCGCAACCTGCTTGACCTGCTCAGGGGTTGCGGTTTTTGCGTCGATGCGAAAGCGTCCGACCAGTCGCTGACGGACATAGGGATGAAGCTGCGGTTCGAACTCCGACCAGATATCGTCATGGCAGCCGATCAGCAGCTTCTCAGCCCCGCCATGTTCGAAGTGGCCGGTCAGCGAATCGGAAACGAACTTGAAGTGCTGCAGGGTCTCGTTCATCACGCGGCGTTCGACATGGCCAGCATCATATCCGCCCCAGCCATCGCTGCGTCCGCGGCGCGTCAGTTCGTTGATGAAGTCGAGCTTCTCGACAATCGTGCCGTCGGAGATTTCAAATACCCTGGCTTTCGTGCGATCGACCAGCGCCACGCAGGCGTGTTGCATGCCATCGAAGATGGCTGCCAGCGGCTTCAAATGAAACCGCTGGTTAAGGATGACGTTGCTCTTGGGCAATCCGGCGGGCAAATCGAACTCTCGCCAGTAGTTTTGTTGGACACAGGCAAAGATGGCCTTGCCTTTGCGGCCATTGCTGCGCAGCACATCGGTCATCTCGAGGATGCGCTGCAGGTCACCACGCGCCGCCTTGTGCTTGCTGCCTTTTTTCTCGGCTTCGCGCAGTGCATAGTTCACCAGGTCTTTGACCAGAATGGTCTCATCGCGGTGCGAACGGTTCGTGGGCGTCGTGGGCTGATAATAAAACGTGACGGCACAGCCCTCCGGCGAGTGAAAATTAGCCAACTCCCGAATGTCATCTCGTGTGATCATTCCGCTTCTCCTGCTTCGGTTGTAGCTGGACGCCTGGAAGGGGACGCAGCTGTGCGGTCCCTTCAGGTGGTATGGGTATACTCCACCAGTCGGTCTTTGAAAAGGTCTTTAATAGGCAAGGCACGTTGCAGGTGCTGGCGTGCCTTGCGTATGGACGCACGCACCTCCTCCAATGTGTGGTTCGTGATTGCGGCGATTTCTTCCTGGCTGAAGCCCTCGACGGCATGAAGGATGAACACCTCCCGATCGGTGCGTTTAGCGTCCTGTAACGCCAATTGCACCAATACGATCAATTCCTGGCGCGATGCGAGTTCCTCGGGATTTCCGGCATTGCCGTCGGCGATCGTATCTTCCTCCAGCGGACGATCATCCGGCTGATGAAATTGGAGTCGCGCCTCGTCGCTCGCGTGTACGTTCTGCAGCCCGTGGCGGCATTCGAGAGAAACATTCGAATCGCTACCTGACTCGTGGTCGCCGGCGGCAACGCGATCGATCGCCTCGACTCGTCAGCTGATAAAGCCAGGGCTCGATCTTTATGCGCTCCGGCTTTTCGAGCTCGTCGCTCAGAGCGGTCGCGATGGCTTCCGCCACCACTTCGTCGGTCGCTACCTGATCGGTTTCCAATTCGCCCAGGCTCTCGCGATAACGGATCTGGCGTTCGACAAAACGTTCCAGCCGGGGCAGGTTGACATCGATATAGCCCGCAATGTCGCTTGCGGACACGGTCTCGGGACGTACGATCGCGAGTGTGTTCTCAAACGATGCGATCTCGGCCGCGCGACGGTCGGCATCGCGGTGCCTCAGCCACTTGTGCTTGCTTCGCAGCACCTGCTTGTGACGCTTCAACTGCTCGGTTAACGCGTCAAAGGCGGCTTTAATCGCAGTGGTCGCCACCGCGCCCTTTTCCTGGGCCGCCATCTGTCCGGAAGGTAAGCGCAGGTTGAGCGATACCACAAACCCCTCCCGCACGGAATTCTCTTCGACGATGCCCTTAATATGTACCAGCTCAGGACGAAACACCTGCAGGTACCGGTTTAGTTTTTCGAGGTGATGTTTGACGTGCTTTTCGAGGTCGGAGGTTTTCGAAATCTTGTAACTAAAATGAACGTTCATGCAAGGCCTCTCCGGAAGGACGGGTTCCTACCGCAGCTATCTTGCTCTGAGGCAAGTGTACTCCTGTTCGTTGCCTGTGAATCAGGAATTAAGACACGCCATTGTTTTTGGGACGGGCGGATCGGAAAAGTTTACGGATGTTCCGTTCGGCCAATTCGTTACCTCGAGTCATAGTCAATGTAAACAGGCCCGCCTTTTGGTGCAGGAGGCCTCGGTTGGATGCGAATTGCAGTTACGGAATACGCACTTTCGCATCCGGGTTCTTGCTAACGTGGATGCTTTCGATGAAGCGCACCTTGCGGCTGGTAAGCTTCATCACCAGCGATGTGGTGCGTACGCCGTCGCCGAAGAACCGAACTCCCTTGAGCAGGGGACCGTCCGTAACTCCCGTCGCCGCAAAAACGATGTTCTTTCCCGGCGCAAGTTCCTCAGCGGTATAGATTCGCTTCGGATCTTTGATGCCCATGTCGGGCATCCTCTCCGCCTGCTCCGGGGTGTATCCGGTAAGGCGTCCGACCATGTAGCCATTGAGGCAGCGAATCGCGGCAGCGGTGATCACGCCTTCCGGCGCGCCGCCTGCACCCATCACCGCGTGAACGCCCGAACCCAGCATTGCCGCCGCAACTCCCGGCGACAGGTCACCGTCAGAGATCAGTAGTATGCGCGCGCCGATTTTGCGGACGTCGGCAATAAGTCGCTCGTGGCGAGGACGATCGAGGATCACGATTACCAGGTCTTCCACCTTGCGACCCAAAACCTTGGCTATGACAGCAAGGTTGTGACCCACAGGCGCTTCCAGATCGACCATCCCCTTGCACGATGGTCCGACCACCATCTTCTCCATGTAGCAATCGGGAGCGTGCAGTAATCCGCCACGTTCCGATGCAGCCAGCACGGTGATGGCGCCCGGCAGTCCGTTCGCGCAAAGATTGGTCCCCTCGAGGGGATCAACGGCAATGTCCACCTGGGGATAATCGCCACCGTCCTGCATCCCGACTTTTTCCCCGATGTAAAGCATCGGAGCTTCGTCGCGCTCGCCTTCGCCGATGACGATAGTTCCATCCATCGGTACCGAGTCCATCACACCACGCATTGACTCCGTCGCCATCTGGTCAGCACGCTTGCGGTCCCCCTGGCCCATGGTTTTGGCCGAGGCGATGGCAGCCTCTTCGACCACGCGCAGGAATTCCAGCGCCAGGTCAGATTCAAAGTTGTTGCGCGGAGAGTAATCCGGTGTTTCGATCTTTGGTTTGATTTCAGGCGCGACTTTGGTTGCCATGTAGCCTCCCCGGAGGAAGCGGGCGACCGTATCGGAGTGACCCCGCTTGCCGATATGAATGCTCCGGCCAGACCAACTAGCATACACGTGTTCGTCAACCGGCGGCAGTGAACCCGCGGCGTTCGCGGGGCACAAAAAAATCCGCCCGTCCAATTTCTTGGACTAAGGCGGAGAGGGAATAATGCACGACGGGGGTGTTAGCGGGGCCTACTGTACTTTGATCTCGTTCACGACTTCCTTAACGTTCGGTACGGCCTTAGCAAGTTTCTGGGCCTCGACCTTCTGGGTCGACGACTTCACGCTGCCCTTAAGAACTAAGGTTCCGTTCTTAGCGTCGTAGGAAATGTGCTGGTCGTCGAGGTCTTTGTGGGCCTTTAACGACGCTTTGAAGTTATTTTCGATAGCATCATCGAGATTCGAGTCAACCGCCTTGGCCTGACTCTCCTGGCCGATCGGTCGCACGCCGATCTCATTCGCGATGGAATAGCCCGGCGCCGCCTGCGCCGCTACGCTTTCAGCCTGCGCTTTCTGGTCCGGGGTTTCCACATCGCCCGTGAGGGTGATAACGCCCTTATCGCGGTCTTGTGACACATTTACGACGCCAAGATTGTTGCGCGTCATGGCGGTATTGACCGCATCCTTAACGTCGGGGTGCTTCGGTGTCTGGTTGCATCCGGCAAGCGCGAACATCAGCGTGAGCGATGCGGCAAATACTGTCAGCGAAGCTATAGACCTACTCAAAGTCTGTTTCGTCACTGTGGTAATGGCCTCCTGTGACAGCCGATACGGCTGAGATTCGACATCAAGGCGGAGCGAGCGCGACAGACAGCGAACATTTACTGTCTGGCCAATTTGAAGATAGGACTGGTTCGGGGAAGGTGGAAGTAGGCGAAACCCTTAGTTTAGGGCTTGATTTTCCTCACGAGTGCGCGAGACTACTTCCCGTATAGGGAAGGGAAAGTAACACCACTTCGCGTGGGAGGTTTCTCGTCCCCTAGGATGGTTTTACTTTCGGCGGTACGCCCGCCTACCTTTTTCGATTGCCTTAGTTGCGCTACGGATGCCCTTTACGCCGAGGACCTCATACTTCTCCCCCGACAATTTGTGGTAGTTCACAAAAAATTGTTCGAGCTCCTGGACGAACTGCTTGCCGAGATCGCGAATGACTTGGATATCAGCAAAGCTATGATTGTCCTGTTCAATCGCTACCACGCGGTCGTTTCGTTCCTTTCCGTCGTCGCAACTTTGCTGTCCCTCAATAATTCCCACAATTCGCCCCTTGAGCACGCAGCCGGTGAAGGCCGGTTCATCCATGAGCACCAGTACGTCGACGGGATCGCTGTCATCCGCCAACGTGGACGGCACAAAGCCGAAATCGTAAGGGAAGGTCATTCCCGCAGGTAACACTTTCTTTAGTTCGAAGACCTTTTCTCCTTCGTTGAAAGCATACTTGTTGCGGCTGCCCTTGGGAGTTTCGATCACGACCCGAATGGTATTTTTGCCTTTGCTGTCAGTCGAGGCGAGTTTCGAAGGGTCCGCGATGGAGCCGGCTTTCTTACTCATGCGATCTCCTGCCGTTCTCGACAGAAGTATGCCGATGCGCACCGTAGGATGCATGCGATCTTGAAAGCGTGGCTCGCACTCGTCGCCATGCCAACTTCCTAGCCTCCCAGATCAGAAGCGACACCGTTATCCACCCTAAGGCTGAGACCGAGAGCGCGAACCAGAGGGAGTGGCTGGCAATCAGCCAGCAAGCGAGGGCGGCGAAAACTACCAGTCCCACGGCTCCCATAGTGGCGCCGGCGGCATCGGCGCCCGCCAATTGCCTCGCGCGTACCGTTCCATTCATTCCGGCCTGTGCTTTTCTCCGCTTCTCATGCGAAGCGATCAGTGTCGCGGTTGCGGGGAAGACGGTGGGAAAGGCCAGGAACAGGCCGCCGATTCCCGGACCGAACTCCTTCGCAATAAGCGCTGCCGCCACCGTTCCCACTCCGCCGAACACGAAGCGGATCAGGTATTCGTGCCATCGCGTTCTATGGAGGCTCGAAGTGTCAACCTGAATTCTCATGCCATCATCTCAACGCGGCCGACCACAATGCCAGTGCCGCAACCGGCCAGACGGCCAGCGATGAGGATGTCGTGGCCAGTACGGGTAGTCTGCTGCGAAGTAGAAGCCGGCACACCAGCCAGGCATAAAGGATGAAAGCGACGGCGGCCAGCATCATTGACTTGGTTTCAGTGGCGGCGTATGCGGTTCCATATTGTGCAACCGTGAAACCGAGGGACGCGAGCGCGATAGAAGGAGCGACGCTGAAGAGTCCGGCAAAGCTCTTCGGCTTCAATACGTCGCCCAAAACGGCGAACGACGAAACCACCAAACCGCCAACAAGAAACGGCACGAAAAGCTCCTTCATCGCACTACCACCAATCGGACAGGGTACCGACCCTTGCCAGCGAGTTCCAGCCGGTCAACACCTTAGGCTTGGGGTTGATTTTCCTTAACGACGGACTGCCGCCATCACTCTCTAGCGGAGGACCAGGTGTACCTGGATTCTGGCGTAGGAAACTACAGCGCTAGGCACGTCCCACCGAGGTCTCTGCACTTCGGTGAGACCTGTATCTGACTCCAAATTCTCGTGGTCGCGAAACCGTCTGAGAAGGGTATACCAACTAAGCATCCTTCCGACGAAAGAGCGGTCACGCGGCCACACTGGAAACGAGCAACAGCAAAGTATCTAGTTGGGAATAGATGTAGTACGAATCGATATGTAATCATCGTGTCGGAATCGACATGTAATCATCGTGTCGGAATTTCCCTAACTTTTGCTGGAAGAACTTTTCAGTTGCATTGCTGAAGCGTGAGCGGCTAAGGTATTGCAACAGCCTTTCACATACATCCGCAAGGTCTGAGGAGCATACGTGCCAATCGTCGCCCGACAGGAAATTCTTGCGCCGAAAATAAGGACAAGAACAAAGAGCTCTGGGAGCCCGCTCAAAACGTTTCTGAGCCGATATTTCTATTTCTCCATGTCACTGGTGTTCGCCGCGCTGGTGGTGTGGGGCTTCCAGCGCACGGTAGATGCTAACCTCTTCCACGCCGCCCCGCCGAGGCCCTCGCTGCTCTGGATTCACGGCACCGCATTCTTGTCGTGGGTAGTCTTCTTCATCGCGCAGTCCGCGCTGGTTCGCGTACACAAAGTGAGCTGGCATCGCTTTCTGGGCTGGTTCGGAGCCGGGTTGGCCGCGGTGATGATTCCGCTGGGCTTTGCCATTGCAGTCATCATGGCTCGGTTCGACACCGTGGTACTCCATCAAACTGGCGCAGATGCCTTTCTGGCGATCCCGTTCTTCGACATGATCACTTTCGGAGTGTGTGTCGCGCTCGCCATCTATTGGCGCAAGAAGCCCGACTCCCATCGCCGGCTCCTGTTCATCGCAACCTGCGGCCTCATGGACGCGGCCTTCGGCCGTTTCGCGTTTGTGTTCGACCATAACCTTTTCTATCCGTGCCTGGACCTTCTGATCATCCTCGGCGTGGCGCGCGATCTGGTGGTCGATCGGCGGGTCCACAAGATCTATCTCTACGCGCTGCCGGTCTTGATCGTCGCCCAAGGTCTCGCGGTGTACATGTGGCGAGTTAATCCTCCGTGGTGGCAGTCGATCACCCGCGCCATTGTGGGGTAGTGGACAAGCTCGGGTAGAAGTGGCAAAGCGCAAGCACGGCATTCCTGTCTTGGTCAACGCCACCTGCGATCACTTGCCGATTCGCAGCAGTGCCACAATGAACAGCATGACTGCGGCCGTGGTCCAGTGCACCAGGATCAGCGGCGTGAAGCTCCAGCCCGCATGCTGCAAGACGATTAGACCGTCGAGCAGGCGAATGAGGGTTAACGCCCCAATGACCACAGATAGGAACTGGCGGTTGTGGAGCGCAAGCACCGCAAGTACAACCACACCGGCCGCAATGTCGCGGGCTGCTTTAATGGCGAGAAAGCCGCCATCACCCGGATCAAGCAGAGGCACGCCGAAGCCGGAGGCTGCGACCCCTGGATAGAAGTATTCACGTAGACCGATGAAGATGATACCTACCGCGATGAGTAGCGACAAAACGCCGGAAACCGACGCAGGTCATGCGATCCCCCTCCTACAGTTCGATGTCTGGGTTTAGCGGGTTGAATTCTGAAATCGCGCCGGAATTTTATTGGTCCGGTAGCACTGCCACTAGCCGTTTTTCTGTAATGTTCGCGGGCTTACCGCGCGTTGCCACACATCGTTATCCACGCGCAGGATGCGCTCGACAAAAGCCGCGTGCGCTGCGTTGTCAGAGTACACGGAGCGCCCACGAAGGCTCAGACAGTCGCGTCGGTTGCACAGGCCCTCCGCGTCAGAGGGGTTTGCACGACAGGACCGATGGCGTGCAGTTCGGAGACCCAAATCGCGCATGTGGGAGCAGTCTAGCGCAGCGTTGTTCGGGAGCCATATTCTTCGCGGAATAAAGGTCGACGAGTAAACTGACAGGAAAAGGGTCGTATGTTCGCCAGGGAACGGGTCTGTTTCCGGTTCGTGACCTACCTTGCGGGGTATTCTTGAGGCCGAAGGCAGCCATTTCTGAACCCTGAATGAACAGAGCCTGTTCCGTTCCAGCAGTGGTGCAGCCGCGGTTGTGTTGTAGGGTTTACTCCCAAGGCTCTCTATTTTCGCATTCGTAGAATGCGCTTGCATTTGATTATGTCTTGTAGCACTGTTGCAACAAGATGAAACGAGAGCCCAAAGGGCCGCTCGCCGCCCGCTGGCGCCAGCGCAAGTTTCAACGGCTGGGCCGCTTCCCCATACCGCCCGATTTGTTGCCCGGTTCGCTGAGCTCCAGCCGCACCCGCTGCGGCAAACCCACTTGCCACTGCGCCCAAGGGGAGGGCCATGAGGCCTGGACTCTCACCTTCATGTCGGGAGGCAAACGCCGGGTCGAGCGGATTCCCAAGCCATGGGTCGAGCAAGTACGCCAGCAGGTGAAGGCGGGGCGGGACTTCATGGAAGCCGTGCGCGAGGTGCTCACGGCCAATGCCGAACTGCTGATTCTGGCCCGTAAACAGGAGTCTAAACACCGTCGCTAACCCGCCAACGCCACGCGCGCTGCTCCGCTTCGTTGTTCATCGCCTCGGCCTCGAGCGGTACTTGGCCAAGCCCGGGGATGGTCGGCAGCAACCCGTCATTGCCGCTCGGGTGCTGCTCTGGGCGATGGTGGTCGGACGGGTGTTACGGGAGTGTAGTTTTCTGGGGGTCGAGCAGATCGTGCGCGCGGCGGGCTGCCGCGTACTGGGTCTACAGCGGTCGTTCAGCAATGATGCGCTCAGCTACTTCGTGGAGCGCTTAGATCCGTCTACCACCCGTTCCGCGCTGGTCGACCTGGTGCGCCAAGCCAAGCGCGATAAAGCTTTTCAGGATTGTCGCTTCATCGGGTTGGCCGTGGATGGGACCGGGGCTGGGCGCAGCCACGAGTCTCACTGCGACTGGTGTTGCCCCATTCACGATGCCCAGCGTAAGGTGTTCGGCTACCACCACAAAGTGGTGGCCCTGAGTGTGGTTGGCACTGGTCTGACGCTGCCCTTCGATGTTGAACCCTATGGCCCTGGGGATAGTGAGTACGCGGCAGCCCAGCGCCTGCTGACACGGGCCGTCGGGGCCCTGGGAATCCGCTTTGCCGATTACGTGGTGGCGGATGGCGAGTTTGCCCGCGCACCCTTCTTGCACACCGTCAATCGCCTGGGACTACACGCCGTTGTGCGGCTGAAGGAGAATCTCCCGCTCTTGTCCGGCGCCGTGCAGGGGCGGTTCCAGCCGCTAGCTCCCACCCACGTCTATCACGATGGAAACGACCAGGTGGAGGTCTGGGATGCGGACGACTTCGATCCTTGGGAAACCCTGGAATGGCCAACCGTACGCGCCCTTCGCTATCGCCAGCACAAACCGGATGGCAAGCTGGTCGAGGCCACCTGGTTGACCGACTTTCCCTCCCGCCAGCTCAGCAGCCTGTCGTTGTATCACATGGCGAAGAGCCGTTGGGAGATTGAAAACCAAACTTTCAATGATGCCAAGAACCGTTATGGATTTGAGCATACCTGCCATCATGAAAAAAACAGTGTGCTCCTCAACTACCTCATCACCCTATTGGCCCTAACCATTGAGCGGCTCTATCGAATTCGTTACCTGCATCGCGGCACTCATGCGGTGCGCTCCGCCGAGCAGCTTTGTCGTCTTCTCTGGGTTTCGCTTGCGCGTCCCCGCTCGCCCAACACCGGCTAGCCGTCTGCTCGCCGCCGAACCACGCCCCCCGAACCAGACCACCACATGCCCACCACACCATCGCTTGCGCGCTCGGGCGCATCCTCGCCAAAAAATAGACCTGTTAGGGTCGGCCCATGCCTAACTGCTCTCGCCTCCATTCCTGCAGGCGCGCGAGCGTGCCAATGATGTCCGAGTTCAGAAACGGCTGGGCCGAAGGTTCACATGTGGCGCGGAGCCAAAACTGGCTGTAATATCTGTCGTACGAATCCCACTGAACTGGAGGGGCGAATGCCAGTTGTCTCTCTGCGCGACGTGGTCGAGGCGCTCGACCTGGAAAGCGATGAGCTGCATTCCTGTCTTGATCCCGATACAGGCGAAATCGTCACCTTCAACGAGGAAGAAGCGAGCCTCGCTGAGAGCGGGGATTGGGAAGCTGCTCCGGAATGGATGAAAGAAAATCTGCCGAAGGTGAAGCGCGCGCTGGAAGACGACCGCATGCTGGAACTGCCGGACCGCGCCCACATCGACGAATGGCGCATGATGCAGGACTTCGCCCTGGAAGATGAACAGTGCCGGTGTCGCGCTGAGCTTACCTCGGCAATCCACGGTGAGGGCGCTTTTCGACGTTTCAAGCATGCCATTCAACACCTCGGTCTGGAGGACGCGTGGTACCGGTACCGTGAGGCGGCCTTCGAGCAGGTTGCAAAAGAGTGGCTGGAAGAAAACAAGATTCCGTATCGCTGATTTGAACGCAAGTCGGCGTCTAGGTACCATCCCCCACCCTGCAAAATTCCTGTTTCAACCGGATAGGCGGAATTCCGCGCGAACCTTGCTTAGACGAGGTACCGGCCAGCCAATGTTTGTGCTAGTCTTGCGGGAACACCACACTTCGGAGAGCGTCTCACGCTTGGGTGCAGTGTTGTGTTTGTGGGAACAACAACGGACGCATGGCCCGAGTATGTGGCAGAGGAATCCAAACCGTTTCATTCAAGTCACGTTACTCGGCGCCGGCCTGATTTGCGGCCAGCTGTTGGCTTCATCTCCACTGGTAGCGCAGGCCGACAAGCCGACTTCTGCTGCTGTGGCCACGGAGCTGCAGCCACGCTCTGCCGATATCAACACGCTCTACAACCGGGCAGATCGCAGGATTCGCCGGCGAGTGGAAACATCAGCGGAACGGTGCTGGATGCGACGGGCGCGCCGGTCTCCGGGGCGCGGGTCACGCTCACTCGCGAGGCGACTACGCCGGCTGTAGAAACCCTTACCGAGCCGGACGGTCATTTTTCCTTTGCCAATGTTGCGCCTGGACCCTTCGAGTTGAGCATCGGGCTTGCGGGCTTCAAGACAAAGACGGTGTCCGGGAACCTGCCTGCCAAAGAGGACTACCTGGCACCGGCGATCAGCGCTTGACTTGGCTCCGGTGGTCACCGACGTGAGCGTGCGGCTGACGACGGAGGAGATTGCGCAAGAACAGATCAAAGTGCAGGAGCAACAAAAACTGCTGGCGGTGATTCCCAACTATTACGCAACCTACGTGGCTGATGCCGCGCCGATGAATCCGAAGCAGAAGTTCGAGCTGGCGTGGAAGCTGGTGATCGATCCGTCGTCGTTTGTGATCGCCGGGATCATTGCGGGAGGAGAGCAGGCGAACAACTCGTTTCCCGGCTACGGACAGGGCGCGGCGGGTTACGCACGGCGCTTCGGCGCGGCGTACGGCGACTTTTTTATCGGCACGTACATCAGTAATGCCATCCTGCCATCGATTCTGAAACAGGACCCACGATATTTTTACAAAGGCACGGGCACGATCAAGTCGCGCATTCGTTATGCCTTGGCAATGTCGGTTGTCACGAAGGGCGATAACGGTCACTGGCAGCCGAACTACTCGGGGATCCTGGGCAGCCTGGCGGCGGGCGGCATCTCGAATCTGTATTACCCCGAAGGCAGCCGCCACGGCTTCGAAACGACGTTGAACAATACGCTCATCGGGATTGGGACGTCGGCGGGAGTGAACATCCTGCAGGAATTTGTGTTTCGCAAAGTGACGCCGAAGACTCCCAAGAGCAATCGCCCGACTTCGTAAATTAGATCCTTGAGGAAGGTGGCGCGCGTGCGGAGCGGCTATCCGCGCGAGTGGGCACGGAAGTGGAGTTCGTCCAAGTACGAGAGTATCCAGTGGAGGGGAACTCTCGTACTCGGTTTGGACGCTTACGGTAGCAGGTGAAGGTGATGAAGCGCGGTAGGCGAGATTGATGGAGGCGATAGACTCCGCGGGGCGAGACAATGCCAGTCGCTGCTGAATCGTGATTCCACATTTGCCAACAGCAGGCAAATGCAGGCCACGGGATATGTGGGCCACCAGCCATGCGACGGTTTCCGTATGGCGCACCGGCCTGTTGGAAGTTGAAATCGGGGGCGCAGGGATTCTGGCGCGCCGCGTGGCTGGTCAGGTTGATAGATGCCGGTAACCGCGTGATGTGACTAGAACGCCGCTATCCCCGTGATGTGCTCGCCGATAATCAGGGTGTGGATGTCGTGGGTGCCTTCGTAGGTCTTCACGGACTCCAGGTTGGCCATGTGGCGGAAGATGGGGTACTCGTCGGCGATGCCGTTGCCGCCGAGGATGTCGCGTCCCATGCGGGCACACTCTAAAGCCATCCAGACGTTGTTACGCTTCGCCATAGAGATATGGTAGGGTTTTACCTTGCTCGCATCTTTCAACCTACCTACTTGTAGTGCAAGTAGTTGAGCCTTAGTTATTTCACTGATCATCCAGACTAGTTTCTCCTGTACAAGCTGATGGCCGGCGATAGGCATGTCGTGGAATTGTTTGCGGAACTGCGCATATTGCAGGGCGCAATCGTAGCAGGCCATGGCGGCCCCAATGGCTCCCCAAGCGATGCCGTAGCGCGCCTGGTTGAGGCAGCTGAGCGGCGAGCCGAGTCCCTTGGAGCCGGGCAGCAGTGCGTCGGCGGGGATGCGGACGTCTTGCAGCGAGAGGCTGGAGGTGACGGAGGCGCGCAGCGACCACTTGCCGTGCACGTCGGCCGCCTTGAAGCCGGGGGTGTCGGTGGGGACGATGAAGCCGCGGATATGGTCGTCTTCGTCGGCGACCTTGGCCCAGAGGATGGCGATGTCGGCGATGGAGCCGGAGGTGATCCACATTTTTTCGCCGTTGAGGACGTAGCTGTCGCCGTCTTTCTTGGCGCGGGTGCGCATGGCTCCGGGGTTGGAGCCGGCGTCGGGTTCAGTGAGGCCGAAGCAGCCGAGGATTTCGCCCAGCGCCATCTTGGGCAGGTACTTCTGTTTCTGCTTTTCGCTGCCGAAGGCGTAGATGGGATACATGCAAAGGCCGGACTGGACGCTAACGAACGAGCGCACGCCGCTGTCGCCGCGCTCGAGTTCCTGGGTCATGAGGCCGTATTCGATGGCCGACATGCCGGCGCAGCCGTAGCCTTGAAGGGAGGCTCCGTAGAAGCCAAGCTCGCCCATGGGCTTGATGAGTTCTTTGGGGAAGCGTCCGTCGCGGTTGCATTGCTCGATGATGGGAACGAGGTTCTCTTCGATGAAGAGACGGGTGTTATCGCGGACGAGGCGTTCGTCGTCGGAGAGAAGCGTGTCGATTTCGAGGAAGTCGACGCCTTTGAATTTGAGGGCCATTTCGTGATTCCTGTGCCGCCGGCTAAAACCGGCTCAATCTTTTAAACCCGTGCCTGGACGCCGCGCTGAAGCGTGGCGCTACCTAAAACCTGTGCGGTGACGCGGCACTAAAGCGCCGCTCTACTCTTTCGTTCCCCACAATCGCCAAAGGAAGGCAACTGCGGACCACTCGTCGATCTGCAGCTTGTGAAGTTGTCTGGGTTCCCGCATTTTCCAACGGCTGGAATATGTGGGCCACGCCGTCGTGAGACGAACTATTGAACCTATCAGGGGAGGGAGAAGGGGTCAAACGGGTGAGCTACCGAGGGGCCGGAAAAGCAGGTCCTTCCGCTGGGATCGCGACTCATCGCGCGATCCTCGGTCAGGATGACAGTTTTAAACGGGCCCCCACTTCAGCTCGGCTATTCGTTGGAGTTCCTGTGTTTCCTGGTACGCTTTCTGTACCAGTTGCGAAGCCGCATCGCTTAGGTGGACGTCATCCCGGATCAACAGGTTTTGCAGTGTCGAGCGCAAAAGCAACGCTTGCTTTTCGCATTCGTGCTGGAGCTTGCGCAGTGTCTCTGCCAATTGGCGGTACGCGCGTTCGCGGCGGTTCCTTTTCCAGAGCAGCCATCCCAGGACGAGCCCCAATACGATAAAGACGACACGATACAACAACATGCCGGGGTGCTCGGTCACTTCGTCTAGCAGGCCATTACCGTTGGCAATGGCATCCATGCCAGTGTCGAGGATGACCGCGCCGATCCCGAATGCGAATCCGAAGAAAATCTCTTTGTAGTTTTGGAGCATCCCAGACCTCTTTCCTTAGGGTTTCAGTGATCGCATTCTGAGCCGCTTCCAAATCGCTACTCGGCCGTGGTGGGGTCAATGATGGCCTTGACTTCGCTAATGACGTTGGCCGGGAAACCGCCCTGCGTCGCGTGTTCGCGAACCGTCTGCTCGTCAGGAGCGATGTAGATGCAGTAAATCTTGTCTCCGGTTACGTAGCTGTGGATCCACTGGATTGTCGGGCCCATCTTGCTTAATACACCGCACGATGTCTGGGAGATGGCTTGGAGTTCTTCCGGCTTCAAGTTGCCGACGCCGGGGATAATTCGCTCGATGACGTATTTGGGCATGGCGGGGATTCTATAACAAGCAACCCTGAGGATGCTGAAGCGCAAATCGACGGTTCTCTGGGAGCCGGGCATGTCGATTTTCGCCGTCACCTGCCTGCGGTGAAGTGGGCTACGACGGCGTCGGACCCACTTTCGGCTGCCCAAGGCCATACGGCACAGGTGATTATGAGAAAAACGGCTTTGGATACGGCTCGAGATTTGAACACGGCACTGGTCCTTCAAATTGGAATGGTCTGTCTAAAACTTCACACTCTTGAGCATGGCTTCGTAAGTTGGCTGGAAACGAGAGAAGTCGGACTCAGGCGCAACGAAGACAAAGAAGATGAAGGAGGCATCGCGTTGGGGAACAGTGACCAGCCAATCGCGTTCTGCCTGCTGCTGGCCGTTGGCGTCGGGGAAGGGCGAGGTCGATTGCAAGGAGACGGAGCGTCCCTGGACGCCGTCGACGGTGACGGGTTGCGTCTTGCCCCCGGATTGCACACGGTTGGACTTCACCAATTCCTGCACGAGCTGGTCGGTAAGCTCGTCGATGTTGGCGGGCTGGCCGTTGGGAGACACGACTCCGTTGATGAGCACGCCGTAGCCGACGTGTCCGGAGGTGACACCGTTCGGCGGCCCGATGGTCAGGAAGTCACCTTGTTGCTGGGGCAGTTTGACCTGCCAGTTGTCGGGACGGACGATCGTCATGCGTCCGAGGTCGGCGGCGATCAAGCGTTGACTCGGAAGAACGGTTTGGAGGCGAGATGCGCTCAGGGGCGCCGAACTTCCGGTCAACCCCTTGAACACCGCACCGTTTTTCTGGTTCAAGGCGGCCCAGTGGCCGGACTTGGCTCCCCGAACAATCTCTTCGGCGGTGTAAGCACGAACGCCTGCGGATTGCTTCTGAACCCGTTGGAAAGCCGCGGTGTTGGTCTGGTAATTCTTAGAGGGCCAGAAGCGGATTTCCTTCTCGATGGCCTGCTCCCGGTTGCCGGGATTGGGGTGGTCACTGAGTATTTGGGGCGGTTGTCCGCCTTCGGCGCCGAGCTTCTGGAAGAAGTTCGCTAGGGCTTGGGGGTTGTAACCGGCTCTATAGAGAATGATGGCACCTACGGCGTCGGCCTGCGATTCGTCGTCGCGGGAGAACCGTTGGCTGATGAGTCCCGAGCCGACCTGAAGTCCCATTTGCGAGAGCTGAGCGATCCAGCCGCCGGTGGTGGCACTGAGAAGAGCGCCTGCAAGATCGGCCCACATACTCAGGTTTTGACTTTTGGCGGCCTGCTTGGCGGAATGTTGCATGTAAACGTGTGCCATCTCGTGGGCCATAACGCCAGCGAGTTCAGCTTCGTTGGACGCGGCGGTGATGGTTCCGAGGTTGACGAACATGGGGCCACCGGGAAGGGCAAACGCGTTGACCTCTTTCTGCGCGAGGACGTGAAACTCGAACGGCCAGGAGTATTGCGAGGGAATGGTGGCGACAAGCTTCTCTCCGAGTTGGCGAACATATTGCGTTTGCGGGCTGCTGTCGGGCAGCACTGGCATCTGCTGATAAACCTGCGCGGCCGCGTGTAGTCCCAGTTGCCTCTGCTGATCGCGACTTATGCCGGGATTGCCGGGATTGGGAAACTGCGGACTGGCTGATTGCGAGATCGCCGACGTGGCGAGCAGTACGAGCGTCACAATCCAAGATAATATTTTTGTGAGCGGGCGATCGGCGTTCATAAGCTCGGACCTGGTAGGCGAAAATAGTTTACCCGCGGCGCAAACCAGAAAACCAGTGAGCAGTGCGGAATTGCGAGTCAAGTGTGCAAGTGCGGAAGGCGACAATTTGAATTTCTCACCGGACCAGGCTCATCCCCTACGGAAAAATCAGAGAGACGAAATGACTTCGTCCCAGGGAGAGCAAGATGGGAACAGGTGCACGAGTTTGACGAGTTGCATCAACGGGTGCGAGGCTGCGATCGCGGTTGATTCTGTCACCGAGCAGTACCGGGTAACCGGAGCGGTGATTTCTCCGGATGGTAAGTACGTGGCGTACTCGGACGCGACGGGTGCGTACATCCGGCACATCGACAGCGGCGCGACGCGGCCTCCCGCGAAGCATCTCTCGCGGCTGCCCCTGAGGTCCGCCTGTATTCTGATCGACGCCGATTGACCAAATGGCATCGTCGTGACCTCCCTTTCGCTTTTGCGACTGCAGAGCAAAATACAGGCGGCCATCCGGAGCTAGCGCGCCACATTCTGCCCGCCGGTCCAGACCTGCGCCAGGAAGTACTCGTTGCCGTGGCGGTGGAAGACCATTCGGCTGTTCTCCGAGGACGACGTAGTTGGGCAGGGTGTTGACGATGGCGGAGTGCTTGCCGTCGGCACCAACGATGCGGATCGAACGCTCAGGGGTGACAGTGAGGACGAGGTATTCGCCGGCCGGCAGGGAGTGGACTTCGACGGAGAAGGCGAAGGGGATGTTGAGCTTCATGAGGCGCTGGCTGGGAGTCGTCCGGGCAACTAGGCTGATGGCGGTGAACAACAGGCAAATCGTGATCAGGGGCCTACTCTTCAGGTGGCCGGTGATTCCGGCAGGCGCGTCGGACTTTGGACCGATTCGCGGTTCCACACAATGGACTGGCACTGGAATCGTAGTCGAGCTGTTCTGTATCGGTAAGTTATTGAATTAGGTGCAGCTATGCTGGTCGTCTGTACCGGTTGACTGAGCGGGCGGCAATTGAATGCAGAAGCTATCATTCCGGTTCGGGTAGAATAGGGAGGCTATCCGGCGAAGTGAGAGTGGCGCCCTGTGCGCCCGCCTGCAGTCGAAGCCGCCCGGAGACGGGTGTGAGCTTGAGACATGTGCATCTCGCGCTGGCCGCGCTTTTTCCGCTCCGGCCTTCACGCGTTGCCAAATCCATCAAGCCAAGGGGTGTTCAATCGCGGGCGAAGTTTGGCCGGAGGAATTATTTCAGGAGAGAGCAATGGCAAAGATCGCAAAGACTGCTGACCGCAAGAAGGTCATGGACACGAGTAAGAGCACGGACTGCCCGAAGTGCGGTAAGCCGACACGCATCGTAAAACGGGTCAAAGACCGTGAGCGCAACGTTCCAGGTGGGATTTATATCTCGTGCTCGGCGTGCGAGTTTTACGAGAAGCTGTAGATAAGAGATGGGATTCAACCTTGTATGCCGGCATCGCAGTTTGAGGTGCTGAACGAGGGAAATTCGCACCGGACCAACCGCGACTATTCTGGCTTATTTTTTTGCGAGTACTGCCGGATTGTGGCGCCTGCGACGATCGGAAAGATCGCGTACACGGCAGCGAATTGGCTAGTGTGGCCGTTACGGTATCTAGACTTGTGGCTGAACCGTAAGCCGAACGCGCATATTCTGGCGAACACTCTCTATATCTTGGTCGAGAAGAAGTAGAGGTAGAGTTTCTGCGAATGTGACGAGCGCGGAAGAATGCGCGCTCGTGCCGTTCAGTGCAACACAATGCCGCTTCGAATTGGCGTCAGTGCTGTGGCTGGGCACTTGCCAACTGGTCGCGAGCTACTCCATACAGTTCGGGATAGAGGTAGGTGCCGCGCTCCTTGTCCGGTTTGCCTTCTTCCACGGGAATGCGATGGGCGTAGGCCCAGGCATCCTGACGAATTCCCGTGACTTGTCAGGAAACCTTGACGCCGGGCTTGCGGGTGAGGACGGTGAAGCGATTGTTGTGGATCTCCTTTCCGACGATGCCTTGGGCGAATTGTTCCGATCACGGTCAACTGATAGCGGAAGTCACGGTTCAGTGCACTGAAGTGATTAGGAAGAGTCACCGTGGCCAGGCCGTGAGCGTCGGTGGTGATGTCGCCGTTGTAGACTTTCATCATGCCGGATCTGAGCGCACTTCACTTGCGGCTCGTGGAACGGCGGGTGCGATGAAAGGATTCTTCTGCCGACGCGAAGGCACTGGATAGGGACGCGCGGTATTCCGCGACTAAGGCGTCTTTCAGCGACTGGCGCCAGAGATTGCGCTTCTTCATGTAGTGTTCCATGTTTCGCAGCGGGTCGATCTGTAATTGTTCGCGGATTCGCTTGGAGTCGGACCGACGACTTGGGGACAAGTTTCCAAAGTCATGGTACCAGCGCCGGGTCCTGCACTCGATGAGAGTGGGGCCGGCTCCGCTACGGGCGCGATGGATGGATTCCTGCATAACCCGCCAGACCGCCACAGTGTCGTTGCCATCGACGGTGATGCCGGGGAATCCGTAGGCCTCGGCACGGTCGCGCAGGTCTTCGGCTGAGTTCATAAGTCCATGGCCGTTGTTTTGGGGCTCAGCCGGGATCTCGATCATAAAGACAATTGGGAGACGATGGCGAGCGGCCAGGCTGGCTGCTTCATGCCAGAATCCGACCGCGGCCAGACCATCGGCGGCAAGTACCACGACCACGTTTGGCTTGCCGAGTTGACGATAAGCGAGAGCAACTCCAGCAGCGATGTCAAACCGTCCCGCGATCGCGGTCGCTGAGGGAAGGACATGCACCGCACTGGACGCTATTTCACTGGGTGTAGCCTGCTTATGTTTTTCGTCGCCCAGCAGTTGAGCAAAGATTTTCTCCAGCGGCGTGTTCTTGACGACGTCCGGGGCGAAGGTTGCGCACGAGGATGAGAAGCTGTCGTCGGGCTGAAGTCCAATGCAAGCACCTACCTCAGTGGCTTCGCCGCCGAGGACAGGAAGGTCAGTGCCAGGGATTTTACCGGTTCGCACCAGGGCCTGGGAGTGCTCTTGCAAAAGCCTGGTTTTGAGCAGGACAGCGTACAGGTTGTGCAGGACTTCGGGGCTCGACGGCGAAGCATCGGCTGCCAGTGATGTTTGCGGCTGAATTGTATCGGCTGACTGCTGGATGTCTTGCTTGGAGGAAGGGGATTGCCTTGTCTTGGGGCCGACCATGCAGGGAGGTCTCCAAAAGTGTTCATTGTATCGTAAGGCAGTTGACTGCCTGTGCTGTGCCTTGGCCGCGTTCCCAGTTGGGCACGGACGTGAGCGCGTCAGGAAGATGTCCGAGGTGCAAATCGTAACGCGTTCTTCACGATCCGACACAGATTTCAACATTAATGTGAATAACTATGTGGAAATCGCTTGGCAGTCGAACCTAAGTGACTGCAAATCGATATGTTCAACATTCTGCACTGAAGCGTGTGCGGTTGCGGGGGACAGAATGTCGAAGGCATTGACGAGATGAAGGTACGGCTCGACAGATTGATTCAGCAGCGCGGACTGGCGCCCTCGAGAGAGCGGGCGCAGGCACTGGTGTTGGCCGGACGTGTGCTTGTGAATGACCAGAAAGTGGAGAAGTCGGGCACGAGCGTCAATGAGGATGCGGTGCTCAGAGTTCTTGGCGAAGACATGCCGTACGTCAGCCGTGGCGGATTGAAACTGCAAAGAGCGATAGACCATTGGCAGATTGATGTGCGCGAGAAAGTCTGTATGGATGTAGGTACATCCACTGGAGGGTTCACGGACTGCCTGCTGCAGCACGGCGTCGCACAGGTAATAGCAGTTGACACAGGCTACGGGCAGATCGACACGAAGCTGAGGGATGATCCGCGCGTGCGCCTGCTGGAGAAGACTAATGCGCGCTATCTGATGGCCGATCAAATCTGGCCCGATGCAACATCGCGAAGACCAATTTCGCTCGTGGCGATGGATGTGTCGTTCATTTCGGCGACGCTGGTGTTGCCGGCGGTCGTGCAATCCGTTCGCGAAGGTGACTCCCACGCATTTGAGATCGTCGTGCTGGTGAAGCCTCAATTTGAAGTCGGGCGCGAACTTGTGGGTAAGGGCGGAATTGTCCGTGATGCGGTAGCGCACCAGGCGGCAGTGCAGCGTGTCAGCGGAGCGATTGCTCAGTTGGGTGGGACAGGTATTGAGGTGATCGAGTCCCCGATTTTAGGGACAGAAGGGAACAGGGAGTTCCTACTACATGCGGCGTTCCGATGAGGCCGGCGTCGGTCAGTCGCTACTCGGACAGTTGCTCCAGATCGGCCGATAGCATCTGTTTTCCACCAGACAGAACCGTCAACTTTCGTTGCCACGGCTGATAGTCTTTCTTCGTGATGGTGACCATCCGCTCGCCGATAGCGAGGGGCAATTCAGCCGGCGTATGTCCCAAGAACACGTCGTCGACCTCTATGTCGGCGCCGGCCGGAGTAGAAGTGATGGCAACGAGGGACAGCGCGGGCGCGGTGTTGGCTACATCCCTCGGGGGAGTGTCGTCAGGGTGCGCCAGTTGGTCGCGGACGGCTGAGATTCGGAGCCCGAGGTCGCGGAGAATTTCGGCCGCGAAACATTTCTCTTCGCGCAACAAGCCTAAGAACAAATGCTCAGTGCCGATGTGGTTATGGCCGAGCCGCTCAGCTTCGTCGGCCGCGTACGCCAGTACTCGCTTGCACTCTTTGCTTATCGGGAGGTCTACGGAAGTTGAAGTCTTTTCCCCGTGAAGGGTATGGCCCGAAATCCTCGTGCGGATCATTTCGACCGCGCCGGGAGACCGAAAAAAGCGACTCGTGAACGCTTTATCATCGCGCAGAACGCCAAGTAGCAGATGCTCTGTCTCGATGTAAGGAGATCCAAACTCGCTAGCTTCGTAGCGGGCGAAGAAGATTACGCGGCAGTCCTTTTCGGTGTAGCGTTCGAACATTCTGCTGAGTGCTCCGTTTCTCGTCCGGCATTTGTCGCAAGCTGGTCGCGCGCGGTGCACTAATCAAGTACCGAGGGACTACATCATTCTAATGCCGAATTGCAGAGCCATAGGCTAAGCCCGGTCGAGTGCATGAAGGCGCTTCCTGCGTGACGTGCGGCGTCTGCGCTACACTGGCTGCGACCTGACTGAACCATGAAATCAGCCGCCATTATCTCCAAGCCGTCGAAGCAGGAGCTGTCCACAATCCTGCCTGAACTGTTGAGCTGGTTTCGCCAGCACGGGTACCAGATTTACATGGACGAAGAAACCGCGCGCTATACCAATGGCGAACAGGTGGTGACGCGCGACGAGATCGGTAAGAAGCGTCCGGATTTCGCCTTGGTACTGGGAGGCGACGGAACGCTGCTGTCGGCAGCAAGGTCGGTCGCACACGAGGGAGTTCCGATCCTGGCCGTTAATCTGGGATCGCTGGGGTTCCTTACTGAGATCCCACTCAACGAACTCTACCCGGCGCTGGAAGCGGCGGAGTACGGACAGTGTCCCATTGAAGAGCGATCGGTGCTGGAGTGCCAACTGGTCCGTGACGGAGAGTGCATCTCGAGCAACTTCGCCCTCAATGACGTGGTGGTGAACAAAAGCGCGATCTCCCGACTGGTCGAGTTTGACCTGTATATCGATGGCAACTTCGTTTTTCAATACAAAGCGGATGGCGTGATCATCGCTACGCCCACCGGATCGACTGCCTACTCATTGGCAGCGGGTGGACCGGTGCTGATGCCCTCGGTCGAAGCGTTCGTGGTTACACCCGTGTGTCCTCACTCGCTGACTCATCGTCCGCTGGTGGTGACGGAGAAGTCGCAGATTGAACTCCGGGTTGAAACCCGCGAGGAGAAAGCTTTCCTCAGCATCGATGGCCAGGTCGGACTGCCGGTACAACAGGGCGACCACGTGATTTGCAGGCGCGCAGCGCACAAAGTAAAACTCATGCGCCTCAGGCGCACATTCTTCGAGATATTACGCAACAAGCTGAAGTGGGGAGAACGCTGACACGGGCGTCGTCCCTGGCTCACAAGTGCCGAAACCTTGGGAGAAGGCGCGACCCTGAAGCCGCGCCGATTGGCTATTCTTCTGCGGATTTCAGGTTATCGTGCAACCAAAAGCACGCTTCAATTTCGCACTTCCTGGAGCAAAAAGTCTGTCCCTCACGAGCCCGGCTGGTACTTCTTAAATATTGGGAATAACACCAGAGACAGACGGCCGTCGAGGTGGCGGCATCGTATCGATTGGGTTGCATAGACCTCTCCGATGGAATGGCAGCATAGGCCAAGTTCCGGTCAAACGCAATCGACAAATCGCAAGGTAGTCGGAATGCCACTAAGGCAGTCACCGTAAATCAAAGTTGCTCGGGCGCAATCAACTCCCGCATTGACTCACGGTTTCGTATCAGCTTCGATGTTTTACCATCGACCAACACTTCGGCGGGACGCCGGCGGCTGTTGTAGTTAGAAGCCAACGCCATGCCATAGGCGCCGGAGTCGAGAATGACGAGGAGATCACCTTCTTCGATGACAGGAAGCTGGCGATTGCGAGCGAAGAAGTCGCCGGTTTCGCAGATAGGTCCAACGACATCGACGGACGAAAGCTCAGCATCGTCGGGACTAAGGATGACCGGCACAATCTCGTGATGGGCACCGTACAGCGAAGGCCGCATGAGATCGTTCATGGCGGCATCGACCACCAGAAAGTGTTTGCTATCGTTGTTTTTCTGGTATAGGACTCGCGCTACTAACAGACCGGCGGGTCCTATGATAGAGCGTCCGGGTTCAAGTAATACATGAACCCCGAGGCGGCGCAGGGGACGAAGAACTGCCGTCGCGTATGCTTTGGTTCGTGCAGCGAAAATCCGCCCTGAATTCTTTGCGTAGGAGATGCCCAAACCGCCACCTGCGTCCACGTACCGTATGTCATGGCCGGACTGGCGAAGCGACCGGACCAGGGAAGCGACACGTTGCATCGCTTCGCGGAAGGGTTCTACATCGGTGATCTGCGAACCTATATGCACGCTGACGCCGGCGGCCTTCAGATAGCGGTACGAAGCTGCTCCCTGCCGGTAGAGATCAGGCGCTTCGCGCATCGGTACTCCGAACTTGTGTTCATGCAAACCGGTCGAGATGTAAGGATGGGTACGAGCATCAACATCGGGGTTCACGCGCATCGCGAAATGTGCGGACTTGTGGAGATGCGTCGCGCGAGCGGCGAGAAGTTTCAGTTCGCTGGCGCTCTCGACATTGAACAGCAATATGTTGGACTGAAGGGCAAGGTCGATCTCATCGGTGAGTTTGCCGACTCCGGAAAAGACCACTTTGCCAGCGGACCGCCGACTGGCCTTCAGAACGCGATGAAGCTCTCCGCCGGAGACGATGTCGAATCCGGAGTCCAACGAAGCGAGCAACTTCAGTATCGACAGATTCGAGTTTGCCTTCACGGAATAACAGATGGTGTGCTCGCAGGCCGAGAAGGCGCGATCAAATTGCTGGTAACGTTCTCGGATTGCTGTTGCGGAATAGACGTACAGCGGCGTTCCGTATCGCGCGGCGAGAAGACGTAGGGGTACATCATCGGCGAGAAGTTCGCGCGTTTCTTTCGGCCGCGATCGATCCCTTGGGGTGTAAGTAAAGGCGGGCGGGCGCTCCTGCGGTCGAAAGTCCCTCACTTTTTAGGAGCAGGTCCTTTCACCTTAAGCACGACGATGGTCTGGTCGTCAAAGGCATCGACTCCGTCAGCGTGCTGGGATACGGCTGCGAAGATAGCCTCGGCAATTTCCTCCGCACTGCGCGAGGCATTCGCAAGGGCCACCTTTTCCAGCCGTCCGCGACCGAACATATGACCCTCAGAACTGGTGGCATCAGTAATTCCGTCGGTGAAGAACAGAAAAACATCGCCAGCCTTGGCGCGAAGAGTCACCTTTTCGTAGGACGCGCTGGAGAATAGGCCCATCGGCAGCCCGCTCACTTTAATCTCCTGCACCTTGCCATCACTTACGTGCAGAGGCTGCGGTAAGCCTGAGTTTGCAACCTGAAGACTGCGATCGTTGTCGTTCCAGATGGCATAGATCATCGAGACATATTGGGCCTCGATAGGCCGCTCGGCGAGGGACAGATTGATTGCCTCGAGCATGTGAGCGGCGGATGGTTCTTCCAGGGCATGGGAACTCGTGATGCCGCTGACCAGTCCTGCGTAGATCGCAGCAGGCGCGCCTTTTCCGCTGACATCGCCGACGGCAATGCCGATGACGCCCCGCCCGCTGTACTTCAGGAAGTCGTAGAGGTCCCCGCCAATCTGGCGGGCGGGAGAAAAGCAAGCCGCGAGTTCAGCATACTTGAGGGCGGGACGCTTTTGAGGCAGCAGACGGAACTGCAATTCGCGAGCGAGAGCGAGATCGTGTTCAAGCCGCTGTTCCTGGCGCGCAATGCGTTCGTACAGCGTGGCATTCTCGATGGCGATGGCGACCTGTGCGGCCATCGTTGTCATAATGCGAACGTGATCTTCGTTGAAGTAGCCCCGACGCGTGTGCTCGATGTCCAGTACGCCGATCACCTTGTCCTTGTAGATAAGGGGAACGCATAGTTCCGAACGCGTCTCGGGGTTTGCCATGATGTAGCGCGGATCCTTGGAGACATCAGGAACCAGGACCGGTTGTCCGGTTTCAGCCGCATAGCCTACGAGCCCCTGCCCGATAGGGATCTCGTACTTCAGGTGCACGCTTTCCTTGAAGCGCAGCGAAAAGCGATGCTGCAGGAGCTTCCCGGTAGTATCGAGCAGCAGGATCGAAAACATTTCGTAGTCGATAATTCTTGTTACCAGGTCGGCGACGCGCTGCAGCAGCTGATCGACATTCAGGATTGAAGTTAGCTCGCGGCTGATCTCGGTAAGAAGCGTCAACTGGCGCGCCTGCCGCGACACGCGGGTGTAGAGGCGGGCGTTCTCGATGCCTGCTGCGATGCGCGACGCGAACAGCGTGAGTAGGCGCTTGTGCTCTTCCGTGAATGCGCCGGGTTGAGCGGCTTCGACGTCGAGAACGCCGATGACCTTGTTCTTGGCAATCAACGGCACCGCAAGCTCGGAATGAACTCCCGGCGCGGAGTTGATGAAGTTCTCTTCATCGGTCACGTCATTGACTAGCACCGCTTCCCGTCGTTGCACGGCCTGGCCGGTGACGCCTTGTCCGACCTTGATGCAGATCCTCTCGGCAACTTCCGGCGGGTGACCTACTTGGAAGCGGATCCGCAATTCCTGGGTCTTTTCGTTGAGCAGAAGGATGGCAAAGATTTCGTAGTCGATGAAACGCTTAAGCATTTCAGCGACGCGCTGCAGCAGGGTATTCAGGTCAAGGGTTGTGTTTACCGCATCGGCAACTTCGAGCAAATAGCTGTCGAAGGACGATAGCGGCATTGGTGTAGTGGTTGTCATTCCCTAGGCTCTTACCATGATAGCAGTCAAGGGCCGAGCACCTTGCGGGTAGAAAACGGTTCAATTCTCCGGTGGCGTGCCGCGGTTGCGGCGGCGCGCTGCAACCAATAGAATTCTCCACGCTGCACTGCGACCGCAACTCCCGATTAATCTCTAATTGGCATCATGGCTAGTGAGGGAACAATGAATCTGAACGGAAACCGCGTGACGTGGTTGGGACATGCGACCTTTCGTATTGAAACTAGCGAAGGCAAGAATATTTATGTGGATCCATGGGTGATGGGAAATCCGCTTTGCCCGGAGGGTGAAAAGGAAGTGAAGAAGGCCGATGCGCTCCTCTGCACCCATGGACACAATGATCACATCGGCGACGTGGTGAAGATCGCCAAGCAGCACAAATCGCCCGTAGTCGGCATCTTCGAGTTGTGCATGTGGACGGCGAAGAAAGGCGTCGAAGCAATTTCGCCCATGAATAAGGGCGGCACGCAAATGGTGGCTGGGGTAAAGGCGACAATGACACACGCGGTCCACTCGTGCGGCATCACGGAGGACGATGGAAGCATTGTGTATGGCGGCGAAGCGTGCGGGTACGTGCTGGAACTGCCAGGCGGCGTTAAGGTATACCACGCAGGTGACACGGGCGTGTTTGGCGACATGGCGATTATTCGCGAGTTATACGGGCCGGAGATTGTAATGATACCGATCGGCGATCACTTCACCATGGGTCCGCGAGAAGCGGCGTACGCTTGCAAGCTGCTGCAGCCGAAATACGTCATACCGATGCATTTTGGGACGTTTCCGATGCTGACGGGAAGGCCGTCGCAGTTGAAGGAATTGCTGGGCGCAAGTGGCCCTGAAGTAGTGGAGATGCAGGCGGGCGAAACCCTAGGATAACTTCTGCGAGGTTTGACTTGAGAGAAATCAATCACAAGATTACTCATCCACGGGTCGACAATTATTTGTATGCGATGCTGCCGGCGAGCAGCCCAGTATTGGGCGAAATTGAGAGGCAGGCAGACGAACGTGATATCCCCATCGTTGGCCCGGCGGTAGGACGATTGCTCTATCAGTACGCTCGGCTGATCAATGCCCAGACGGTCTTCGAAATGGGATCAGCGGTAGGATATTCGACCATTTGGTGGGGCATGGCCGTTGGCGAAGGCGGTAAAGTGCACTACACCGACGGCAGCCGCAAGAACGCTGACGAAGCTCGAGGTTACTTCGAACGCGCAGGGGTCTCCGATCGAATTACGGTGCATGTTGGCGATGCGCTGGAAGTCTTATCCGAACAGAAGGAGCAATTCGACGTTCTCTTCTGCGACATTGACAAGCAAGACTATCCGCGGGCGGCGCGCATGGCCCCGCAGCGAGTGCGGCGAGGTGGCCTTTTCATTACGGACAACACACTGTGGCGCGGCGATGTGGTTTATGCCTTGGGCAATCCTGATTACGAGCCAGAGAACGAGCCGGACGACAAGCTGCGCGCCATCGTGGAGTTCAACCAGATCGTATACAAGTCGCCCGATTGGTTCACGACACTCATTCCGCTGAGGGATGGTGTGATGGTGGCGATGCGGCTGTAGGTTCCATTGCAGCAGCGGATCCGCTAATGCGCCCGATTCAGTTCATTACTCGCGGCAGGTTCCAATGCCGCCACAGGCTGATTACTCGGAGTAGAAAACAGGTCACACCGCCGAAGGCCGCGGCCCACGGCGTGGGAACGCGGATCTGCCTAAGCGTTACCATGAGTGACGCACCCACGAGAGCTGCAGTTGCGTAAATCTCAAAACGCAAAACGGTTGGAACCTGGGCAAGAAAAACGTCGCGAATTGTGCCCCCGCCGACGCCGGTGATTGTGCCAAGCAGAACTGAAACGAGGCGGTTCATGCGATGCATCATTGCCTTTTGTGTCCCAGCGATCGCGAACAGTGCCAGACCTGCAGCATCGAGTACTTGAATCATGGGCGTCGGGATCGCGCGCACATAGTGATGGAGAAAAAACACCGTCAGGGCTGCCAACAGGACCGTGATTGGATAACGCCGGTCGCGCAATGAGGCTGGCGGCAAGGCTCCCAGGAGCGTGTCACGGATGATGCCCCCACCAAGCGCTGTCGCAAAGGCCAGGACCATCACTCCTAACAGGTCGAGGCCGTTGTTGATCGCCGCCATTGCGCCTTCGGTTGCGAATACCAGCGTACCGGCAATGTCGGCTGCAAACAGCAAGCGGGCGGCGGCATCGCTTGGAGTGACAGCCTGTCGGATCTTCACGAGAAGTGCGCTCCTTATTGGGGCATGATTCTAGCTGAGAAGGACCGCAGGTTCGCAAACTCAGGGACGGCGAGCGGCTAAATCGATTGCACCGGTACCAGCCGAAGGTCGTCTACCAGCCCGACTTCCTTCTGGAAGAAGGGCTCAGCGTATCTCACGCCCGCTAGCATTCCGTAGAAATGCGCCATCGACGCCACACGCTCGCGGATTTCAGCATGAGCGGGGAAGTCCCTGCTGCCAGCGGCCTGATCGGCATATTGCTCTTTGTATGCGTAGATAGATTCAAGCTTGGCATCGAATTCGGCCGTTATGTCCACGACAAATGTCGGTCGCACATCATAGTAGAGGGTCGCATAGACGATCTTGAAGGGGCGGTGCGGCTCAAGGTTGCGCAAGCGATGAATTTCGAAAGAATCGATGTCCTGTGTGGCGGCGGTGTGGCCGAGGCGACGAAGCCCGGCAAGAAAACAGGCCTCGTAGCCCACTAGGGCACAGGTGTAGTGGTCAGGGTGACGGCCCTTCCAATAAGGCAGGATGACCACACGCGGGCGCTGCTCGCGGATCACGCGGGCGATCTTGACGCGGTTCGCGTAGTTGTTCTCCACGCGGCCGTCGGGAATGTCGAGAACGTCGCGACATCCGACTTGCAGAATACGTGCGGCGTCTGCAGCCTCGGTTGCGCGGCTTTCGGCCGAGCCTCGCGAACCTAACTCGCCCTGCGTGAGATCGAGGACGCCAGTGCTTGCCCCCCGTCTCGCCATTTTCAGCAGGGTGCCTCCGCAAGTCTGCTCCACGTCGTCGCGATGTGCAGCGATTGCAAGAACGTCAAGAGGAGTTGGATTCACTTCCTGCGCTCCACGAGAAAAGCGGCGATTTCACGCAGGTTACCGGCCCGGTCGCCGAACGGATCGAGAGCAGCATCAGCCTTCTTGACCAGCTCATCGGCCTTAGCAATCGAAGCATCGATGCCGAAGAGCGAGGGATAGGTCGCCTTCTCTGTGGCCGTATCCTTTCCAGCTGTTTTCCCAAGTTGCTCGGAGGTCTGGGTCACGTCGAGCACATCATCGACGATCTGGAAAGCGAGTCCGATGTTCGTGCCGAAGTTGCGGAGATGCTGAATCTGCGTGACGTCAGCGCCCGCATACATGCCTCCAGTAACGACACTGGCGGTAAGCAGCGCCCCGGTCTTCGAGCGGTGAATGGACTCTAACGTCTTGGCGTCTGGATGCTGGTGCTCGGCTTCGAGGTCCATGACTTGACCGCCAATCATGCCATCGACAGTGCCGGTCGCGTGTGCTATCTCGCCGATGATCGAAGCCCGCGCCTCCGCAGGGCATTGCAGCTTCGCCAGTACCTCGTAGGCATAGGTGTGCAAGCCATCGCCTGCGAGGATAGCGATAGCCTCGCCGTAGACTTTATGGCAGGTGGGACGGCCGCGGCGGAGGTCGTCATTGTCGAGGGCCGGCAGATCGTCATGGATGAGCGAGTAGGTATGCAGCATCTCCAATGCCGAGCCCAGCTCTTCAGTACCTTGCGGAATCCGATCGGCTATGACTCGAGCCGTCTCGAGGCACAGGACAGGGCGAATGCGCTTGCCTCCAGCGAAAACGCTGTGGCGCATTGCCTGATGAATCGACATCGGGTATTGCGTGGCCGGAGGGAGCAGGCGTTCGAGCGCCTGCTCGGTAAGGATGCGTCCTTGTTCGAGGATGTTTCTGACCATGAAAGTGGAAGTATAACAATCGAGATGTGCGGTCGTAGCGATAAGAGGTGCGCCTAATTCGGTGCAATCTTCGAAGAAGGCTTGGTTTTCGTGTCAGCAGCGAGTTTGGCTTCACGATCGGCCTCGGCGAGGCGCCCAGATTTCCGATATGCAATTTGCAATTCGTTATGCACGTCGTCAAGCTCCGGATCGAGTTGCGCCGCAGCCTGCAAATGCGGAATCGCATCCTTGATTTTGCCCTGCTCCAGCAAGACCTTGCCAAGTTGGTATTGCGCATCTGGATCTTTTGGGTTCAGCTTCAACTCGGCCTCGAATTCCGAGACGGCACCCGCGGGTTGCTTGAGGCGAAGCTGCGCGATGCCCGAGTAATAGTGCGCTCGTTGTAAAGATGGGTCTTGCTGGCCGGCTTTTTGGAACGCGGCCAGGGCCTGCTGCTGGTTTCCAACTTCGCTGTACACCTGTCCGATTAGGAGAAGAGCATCGGGAGACTGCGGTTGTTGCAGCATGCGCCCAAGAATCACTGCGGCTTTGTCAGGCTGGTTGGTGCGTGCCAGTGAAGTTGCCCACGCGTACGCGACACGCGGATCGCTGTAGGCCACATCGCCAACCTGGTCGAAGGCCTCCGCCGCCTCCGCATACTGGTCGCTCGAGAAAAGGGCCATGGCAAGCATCGGCGGAATCATCTTCTCGCCGGGCTCCTGGCGGACGGCGACTTTCAGGGCTCGCGCGCTTTCGGCGTATTGATTGTCGCGAAACGCGGCGAAGCCGATGTTGCGCATAAGGTGTGGAACCGACGGGTTCCATTTTTCCGCGTGCTGAAAATAAGATAGTGCGGCGGCATACTGTTTTTGCCTGGCTTCGGAAGTTCCGAGATCGTTGTACGAATTGCCCAGAAGTTCGCTCAAGCGCTGTTCTGTGTTCTTGAGTTCTGATTTTTCCTGCGCGGTCAGTTGCGGATTGCCTTCCCCGAGTTGCCCACCTGGATCGATGACCGCCGAAGTGGGAACGGATGGCTCACCAGCCATTCCCGATCCCATGGTTCCCTGCAATTTCGAAGCAGGAGTAGCGGCCCGGCTGTCGGCCATTGTTTTGTCCTGCATTTCGGAGAAAACCTTGGTGTATCCGACGCCCTCGTCTTTGCGTCCACTCTGAATGCAGATGCGGCCGAGCACGTAGTATGCACGGCGAATCTGGTAATTGTTCCGTGACTTGTCGTCGCCGGTGAGTGCGATTGCCTTTCGCAGGAACTCTTCGGCCTTCTGGGTGTCCTTGCGCGCAAACGCGTTGAGGCCCATGTACAGGTAGGACTCGGGCCAATCGGGTTTATCGAGCGCCGCCACCTTGAGATAGCGATCGGAGTCGTCATACATTTTGTCGGCATTGTCGATATAGCCGAGAAAAAAATTGCCAAAGAAGTCGCGAGGGTTCACCTTGACCTCTTCGGCGAATTGTTCGCGCGCCTGGGGTGTCGCCACCCATTCGTTCTGGCCCATATAAAGCAGTCCGATGAAGTAATGGGCGCGGGTGGTTTTAGCATCGAGGGCGGCGGCGCGGTTGAATTCGCGGACAGCTTGATCCATTAAACCGGCGTTCTGATACGCCCGCCCAATCATGATGTGCAGGCTGGCGCGATCGCCGGTCGCGTCGCCCAGCCGCTTAAAGATGATCTCCGCCTTGTCGTTCTCCTTCAGGTTCAAGTACGCGGTGGCGAGTGCGTAGGCAACCATGACATTGCTCTGCAGTTCGAGCGACCGGGTAAGCGCTTCGGCCGCTGGACGCCATTCCTCCTTGTCCATCAGCAGCTTGCCTTGCACATCCCATGCGTCAGCGTTCTTGGGGTCCGACTGAGTGACGGGTCCAATCTCAGCCAGGGCGTCGTCGGTACGCTGGGCGCGCATATAAGCAAGCGCCAGCGCGATATGAGCCGCGGGAGCATTTTCGAATTCCAGAGACTGCTTGTAGAGATCGATGGCCTGTGCTGTATTACCCTCGGTCAGCTTCACCTCTGCCATGGAACGAAGCCCAACGGCAAGCAGGCTGCGATTGGCAGCAGCGATCTTGACGACGTCACCGCTCTGCTGGGCCACGGCCGCCGATTGCATGCGCGCGGGCAGTTCTTCCATCGCCGAGGCTGCGACCGTACTTTTTGTAGGCTGAGTGGACTGCGCGGCCGCGCCGGCCAGTAGACAAACACTAAGACCGAGCAGCAGCAATGGCAGTGGGTAGTGGATACGCCAGGCGCGGATGAAAGGGCCGAAATATTTCCGGAAAACGATCAACGGCGGTCAACTCGATGGAACTCTCCAAGCTAAACGGCGAGAGAAGCAGAGTCAAGCGAACCCCTGCGCCGAAGCGTCAAGCTGCCGGCAGTGATTTCATCGCAAGATACTTTTCGACGGAGTCAAGGATGGCCTGCAAGTCGGCGTCATCGCGGCAGTCCAAGGCGCCAGCAGCCAGTGAGGCGGACCATATGTTGTCGTCGGCGAGCCGATGAGTGGAGATAAAGGCAGTACCTGGAAATTCGCGGCAATAATCCGCAAAGGCCGGAAAGCCGACGAGTTCCAGATCAACCACGGCAAGCTCGGCCCGCGATTTCGAAATCGTATCGCGCAAGTCCGCCGCCTTACTGACAGTTGCAATGTTCAGAAAGTGATTGCTTTGCGAAGCCGCCAGGCTGCCCAGGCGTCCCGAATCTCTATGAGCGAGAATAATGCTAATTGGCTGCATGGCCACTTCTCCTGATGCGATTGGCCGGACGAAGGGCGGGTAGAAGTTCGCGAATCAACAGCGCAACCCAAGGCTGCGCGTCAAGGAGTCAGGCCGGCTTGACCTACGACTTCCCGGCATTGCCGGGCTGGGCAACGGCTTCGAAAGCCTCAGGCTCCAGCCTGCCATTTCGTCTCAGCAGGATTTCCACCTTGCCCTCGGCCTCCTCCAGTTCCCTGCGGCAGGAACCAGACAGCTTCATGCCCTCGTCAAAAAGTTCCAACGCACGATCAAGGGGTACGTCTCCCTTTTCGAGCTCAGTAACGATCGTCTCAAGGCGTTGGATGCACTCTTCAAACTTGGCCAAGCTCTAACTCCTTCCCCATTTTAATCCCACTTCCACAGGGCGGATATCAAGAATCAGACAATTTATTTGCTCATCAGGTCAAGGACGGAGGCAGTCATCACTAGCACGCCGGTACGAATGGTTGGCTCGGGCTGGGGGAAAAAATACGCCGAATGCAAGGACGGCAGCGGCTTGCCAGTGCTCTTGCTCTCCGCAACTTTCTCCGGAGCGACTGCGCCGAGGCGCAGCATGACGGTCGGAATCTGATGGCCTTCGAGGCCAAACAGGCCGAAGTCTTCGCTTACCATCTCAGGATGGGTAGGGACAACATTGCCCGCGCCGACGGTCCGGACACAAACCGCGCGCAGACGATCTGCTAGCTCGGGGTTGTTGTAGGTAACAGGAGAATTCTCGGGCTGCACAGTAACTACAGGCATGCGGTCGCTGGGGACGCCGCCCGCAGAGGCAATTCCATCTGCCGTCCGTTTCAAGGCTGCAAGAATCTGTTTTTGAACGTCGTCGTTGAACGACCGGATCGTGAGTCCCATTTTCACGTCATCAGGGATAATGTTGCGCTTGGTGCCGCCATGAATGAACCCGACGGTGACCACGGCGGGATCCTGCGGTGCGATCTGGCGGCTCACGATGGTCTGGATTGCCATGATGTATTCGGCTGACAAAACAATCGGGTCCTTGCTCGCCTCGGGGCGCGCGCCGTGTGATCCCACGCCGCGCATGGTGACATCAACCGAGCTGACGGCGGCGAGCGCTGGACCTGCCACAACGCCAACTTTGCCGGCTTCAAGGTTCCCGTCGTCATGCAGCGCAACAACGTAGTCCGGTCGGCCGAAACGCGTATAAATGTCGTCCTTGAGCATGGCACGCGCGCCGGTGACGGTTTCCTCGGACGGCTGTCCAACGAACATCAGCGTGCCGTGCCATCGGTCTTTGAGCTGAGCCAGCGTCTCGGCGGTGCCGATCAGAGTTGACATGTGAATGTCGTGCCCGCAAGCATGCATAACCCCGACATCTTCACCCGCTTGATTCTTCGACCGCGCGCGGCTGGCGTAAGACAGGCCCGTCTTCTCCTCGACCGGAAGCGCGTCCATATCCGTGCGAACCAGCACCGTCGACCCGTTTCCATTCTTCATGACCGCAACGACGCCGTGTGCCTGTCTGCCGTCCTCGTACTTGCCGACATTTTCGGTGACGGTGTAACCCGCCTTGCGCAGGGCATTGGCGACCAGCGCCGAGGTTTGAATCTCCTGTTCGGATAGCTCGGGATGTTCGTGGAGTTCCTCGTAAGTGGCGATCAGTTGCGGAAGCTCGGAGTCCACCAGCGATGGAATGTCTTGGGCATAAGCAAGGGCGGAAACGAGTAGCGTGAGTAACGCCAACGACTTCATAAAGAACTCCTGTTTGTGAGACAACGCGATGGATCAGCGCCGCGTTAGACCGTCGCGCCCTTGGAGCTGCCGAGCGCTTCCAGAACGTCCACCGCGGAAGAGTAGCGTCCCTGGGGAGCGCTGATCTGGGCGCCCTGCACCATGTCGCGCACCGCGGAGAGCATATCGCGGGCGATGGCGACACCCTCGTCACGGGCAGCTTCAGCGGTGGTAGCGCGCGCCATGCGGGCGATAACTTCGTCGGGCACCGAGACGCGTAGTTCGTTCTTCATGAACTCGGCATTGCGTACACTGACCAGCGGCCAGATGCCGGCGATGACGGGAATACGGCAATGTTCGATGCGGCGGAGGAAGTCCTCGATCAGGCGCAGGTCGAACACCGGTTGCGTCACAGCGAACTCAGCTCCGGCCTGAACCTTGTATTCAAAGCGGCGGATTTCCTCGTCGATATTGGGCACACCAGGATTCGCGCCCACGCCGATCACGAACTTTGTGCCAGTTCCAATGGGATTGCTGCCGATATCAAGGGCGTGATTTAGGTTGTGAACGATATTGACCAACCCAATGGCATCCACATCGAAAACAGCCGTTGCATCCGGATAGTCACCCATCTTCGGCGGATCGCCGGTGATGCAAATCAAGTTACGGATTCCGAGCGCACTGGCGCCAAGCAAGTCGGATTGGATGCCCAATACGTTGCGGTCCCGACAGGTGTAATGCAGCACCGGCTCGATGCCCACCTGTTGCGCCACCATCAGGCAAAGGGCCTGATTGCTGAGGCGGGCCGACGCGCGGGGGCTGTCAGGAATGTTGACGACGTCCACGACACCTACCGAATGCAGGTAGCGGCAACCTTGTATTTCCTTGGCGGCACCGGCGCCTTTGGGAGGAACAACCTCCACCATGACGACGAACTCGCCTTCGGCAATTTTGCGGCCGAGCTGCGAGCGTTCCTGTAGTGGCGGAGGCTCAACCGGATGCTCTACGACCACTGGCTTTGATGCGGCCTGCTGTGCGGGAACATGCCTGCGCTTCAGCCGCCCCTTCATCTCGTGGATGTGCCTGGGTGTAGTCCCGCAACATCCGCCCACCAGGCCTACGCCAGCCACTACGAACTTTTCCGCATAGCTCGCCATATATTCCGGGGACGAGAGGAAGATAGTGCGCCCATCAACGGCACGCGGCATTCCGGCGTTCGGTTGGGCGGAAAGCGGAACCGTGGTTACGGCGCGAACGCGCTCCAGAGCTTCCAGTACAGGGGCCGGACCAACACTACAATTGATGCCGACCACGTCGGCTCCCCAGAGCTCCAGCTGCGGGCCGTAATGCTCGGGACTGGACCCGTCGAGACAGTTGCCGTCCTCATCGATCGTGACCTGGGCTACGACCGGCAGTTTCGAATTGACCTCACGTGCTGCCAGGATGGCTTGGTGCAGCTCTTCCAGGTACCCGAAGGTCTCGAGGATGATGAGATCCACGCCTTCGTGGTTGAGCGCTGCGATCTGCTGACGGAAGGCTTCGCGTGCTTCGGAGAGAGCAATCTTCCCCAGCGGCTCGATACGAACGCCCAGGGGACCGACAGCTCCTGCGATCAGGGCATCAAAGCTCTTGGCTGCTTCCCGGGCCAGGCGCGCACCCTTGGCGTTGATTTCTGCCAGTTTGTCCACACATCCGTGCTTCGACAAGCGAAACGAATTCGCCCCGAAGGTGTTTGTTTCTATGATGTCGGCGCCGGCCTGCAGGTATTCGAGGTGTATGCCGCGAATCAGGTCGGGCTGCGACAAGTTCAGCTCGTCGTAACAGCGGTCAATGAAGATCCCCTTTGATAACAGCAGGGTACCCATTGCACCGTCACATAAAACGGCCCCTTTTTGCAGTCGAGTTAAGAGATCAGTCGCCATCGTGTCTTGTCGAACGCTGTTGCTGGTCTTAATTGGAACTGTACCGTAAACAATATTAATAGGCCACCGGCAGCAAACCGAACGGCTTACGAGGCTCTGCTATAATTTGACGGAAATTGTCCAACTTACGTCTTATCAACATTATGAGCGAGGTACGCGTTTGAGGCGGGCTGTACTCCTCCTGATGACCCTCTTTTCTCTCCTGGTCATCGTTTCCTGCAGCAGCAATAACAGCGTCACCGGACCCAATGGGAACGTTGCGGTGAATTCCCCCAGCCAGCTGAAGAACCGGGCATTCATCACAAACCAGTACTCAGGCAACATCCAGATCGTGGACAGCCAGAGCGACACCACCGCCTTCTACACGGTGACCAACAACAATACCGGGATCACGGGACCAGGCGTGACCGGAACGGCGGTCGCGATTCAGGTTGGCGGCTCGTTGACTTTCGAAATTCTGAGCCCTGATGACCTCGAGACACTGGCTTACAACCCGACGAATTTCACGCTTACCTTTGTCACGAATTCGACAGAGGTGTCCAATGGTTCCGTGAGCCTGGCGAATTGGGCGGACATGGCACTGTATTCTCCGGACTCCAGCAAGGTGTACGTTCCGGTGCCGAACGCGGCTATCACCAATGCCCAAGCCGGCGGAGTGCAAGTCGTGGACACCGCAGCCGGGGCGATCACGTCGACCTACCCGGTTCCGGGTGCGCACTACGTCGCAATAAGCCCCGACGGAAACACTTTGCTGGTGTTTTCTCTCAATTCGGACACCATGTACCTGATCAATCTCACTGCGACTGCTCCAACTGCGGTGGCGATAGCAGGATTTGCCCGGCCGGTGAACGCATTCTTTAGCAGCGACAACAGTACAGCTTATGTCGTTAACTGCGGGCCTGAATGCGGCTCAACCGCCGGTCCCCCGTCGGTCATGCGCTTCAGCCTTGCGAGCCAGACGATTACTGCGACGGTTCCGGTTGCGGGCGCAAGAGTTGGGCTTATGAAGGGGAACAACCTTTACCTCGCAGGTTATCCGGGGGGCACAACCGGCACTTTGGACGTAGTGGATATCGGCGCAATGACGCGGACGACGCCCAACCCCGTTGCAATCGGTGATGGCACGCATACCACTATGGCGATTTCCAACAACAACAAGATGTACATCGGGGCAGTGACCTGCTTGAACATGACCGTCGGCTGTCTTTCGATCGTGGACCTGGGTAAACTGCAACTCGATCTAATAGGAAGCCCACTGGGTGCAGTGACCGGACTGCAGGCGATTCCGAATCGCAACACCATGTATACGGTGCAGGGCGGAGTGCTTTACATCTATGACACGACCACGGGGCAGCTGCAACCGACCCAGATCGCATTTCGAGGTGCGCTATACAGCGTTCTGCAGGTTGACCAGTAATCGTCGAGGGTTGTAAGAATCCGGGCGGCCTGATGGCCGCCCTTATCATTGTGTGCCGAGCATGATCAACAGCTTGGGGGTGAGAGTCCCCTGCCGAGCCTGATGGAGGCAAACGGCTAGAGAAACGCAAGGGCGCCGACTGCGAGGTCGGGTCTGAAGGAAGCGTGGAACAAACTCGCGGGCCGATGGACAAGAACCGGATAGGAGGCCTACGGTGCCGGGCGAGCTAGCAGTTGATAGCGAAGCCCGTATCCATCAAAGGCACTGGTGGTAAATCCGGCAGCTGTGCGAGGAAGGCGGTTGATCTTACCTCGGGAGATCCGCTGCAGGTCACGAAAACCGTGACTGAGGAGGAAGCGATTCATCCTGACCCTGCAGTGGAAGTCAGCAGAGGGCAAAGTAGGTCGTGCAGTCGGCAAGGCTAATGAGGCACTCCAAAAGCCGAAAGGCGGAGCAACAAGATAGGCCGAGCCGGGAACGATGATCGAAGGCCCGAACGGTCCTCCGCAAGGAGGATAAAGAGAGCGACGAGTAAGCAGTGCGACTCAACGACGACAAGCGGCAGAAGAACCAGCTACAGCAGTTGCTGGCCTTTCCCGAAACAGGAAGGAGTGAAGCTCCGGAGAGTTCGCGGCGAGGGATCGAATCGTCAGGGGCGAAGCACAAGACTGAAAGTCCGGCTGGTTCCGAGCAGTTAATGGAGGAAATCTGCGAGCGAGAAAACTGTAAGCAAGCATGGTCACGAGTCAAGGCGAATAAGGGCAGCCCGGGAATCGACGGCATGACCGTCGAGAAACTCCCGGACTACTTGAAACAGCACTGGCCCGAAATCCGGGAACAGCTCCTGAGTGGAACCTACAAACCTCAACCGGTAAAACGGGTAGAAATTCCCAAACCGGATGGCGGGATAAGAAAGCTGGGTATCCCGACGGTGGTTTCATAATGCACCTCCCTCTGGATGCGTTGAGGATCCGGTGTGGATCCGGTTTGAGTTACGTACCCAGTCTCGAAGCTTCTGTTGGTCCATTTCACTGAGTGTGATCCAGTATGGGGATCCCGCTTTAAGCTTGCGTGCCTGCACAATCGCGTTCTGGATCCAGTAGTAGACCACATGATCGCTGACTCCGAATAGTTGTGCGACCTGTTGGACGGTCAGCTCTTCGGGCTTTTTGAGCACAGTAGGGGGGATTCCATAACGAAAGCGAATCCACTGGATGATCGACGTCGTGTATGACTTTCCCGTGATGCTGGTATGCCCTTGCTGGTTGAGTTGGTGAGCGATTTCGGCGTCCTGAAGATGCTGAGCCATATCTCGGACACGATCGACGACTTCGGCGGGATATCGCATGCGATCCGCGATGTTGGGCGGGATCTGAAGGGTGAGATCGGTTGAGGCATTCCCCTGCCAGCGAATGTGGACCGAAAGCTGCTTGGGTGCGGACTTCTCGACGGTAATATCCTTGATAAGCAGTCGCAGCATCCGCTTGCGGTCTTGGGCCTGTGTGGTGGGCGCATGCCACAACTTCGGCAGATCTTTGGCCAGGGCGAGGACCTTCGCCTTTTGCTCTGGGGTTGCAACTCGTGCGTGCTGGCGCTGAAACTCCGCGGCTTGTAGTTTGAGTTCTTCCAGCTGAAGCAGTGCAGCATTCCAGCGTCGTTCTAATGTGGCTGCAACAAGCCGCTGGGAGGGATCGACTTCCTGATATCGCCTTTCGGCTAACTCCGCTTCATACTCGGCGCGCTCGAGCCGCATCTGCCACTGTCGTCCAACGGTGTGATCCCGCGCTTCTAACTCCTCGAGTGCTGCCAGAGCCAACTTGAGTTCGGCCGGCTGCAAGGCCTGCAGAGCTTCCGCGACGATCGCGGCATCGAGCAAGTCGCAACGGAAGTTCATACAGCATTTGGCTGCCCGTCCCTCGCGCTTCAGCCAGGTGCACTGATAGCAGGGGTAAACACCGCCATTGCCGGTGTAGCGGACGGTGAGCGCTCGGCCACAGTGGCCACATACCAGCAGCCCTTGAAGTAAGGCAAGACCTTCGCGTGCTGCGCCGCTCAACATCATTTGCTCGCCATTGGTCCGGTTCTTCTCCAGCCGCTCCTGGTTCTTCAGGTACTCCTCCCAGCTAATGTACCCTTCATGGTGCTCTTGCAAACTCACCCGCCAGTCCGCCATAGGGACAGCGCACGACTTTTTATGTACCTCACCGGCGGGGCTGATCTGACGGCGATACTGATAACGGCCAAAGACGTACATGCCGGCGTACGAGGGATTTTTGAGGATGTTCAACACTCGACTGTGCGTCAAGTGGCCCCATATCAGCTGGCCATTCCATGCGCCACCGTAGGATCGCTTGGGAAAGCGTAATGTGCTTTTCCCAAATTGCTGCATCACGGCGAATGCAGTACCTGTCTCGCGAAAGAGACGAAATACCAGCGCCACGGCTCCCTGCACTTCCTCATCGGGGTCCAAAACGATCCGGCCTTCTTCGTCGTAGCAAAGCCCCACTGGAAGAGGGAAACGCAGCTCCCCTTTTCTTGCTTTATTGAGCTTGCCACCAAGGAGGCGCCCGCGCAACCAATGAAGTTCTGCCTGCGCCATAGTCCCCTTTAAGCCCAAAAGAAGGCCATCGTTGAAATCGGCCGGGTTGTAGCAGCCATCTTCGTCGATCACCAGTGTATCGGTCAGTGCACACAACTCCAGCAAGCGATGCCAGTCTAAATTCGATCGCGCCAGTCGCGAGACCTCCAGCGCAAACACTGCGCCCACCTGCCCCATCGAGACCCCCGCTACCAGTGTCTTGAAATCCTCCCGCCCCGTTATCTGTGCTCCTGACTTGCCCAGATCCCGGTCCAGAATCTGCACCGTCGTATCGTTCCAGCCCAGTTCCAAGGCTTTCTCTCTCAGTGCATACTGGCGCTCCGTGCTCTCCTGATGGTGACGGACCTGCGCCAGCGTCGACTGGCGCACATAGACATAGGCAGTCTTGCTCAGGTGCTGCTCGCTGATCGTGGTATTCATCGGCTACCTCCACAGAGAACGAACTCTCCCGGTCGCCGTCGAGCCAGCACGCGAGCATATTGGCGAGAAACGCGCCGCCCAACTCCACATCGATCGGGCCGTGGACGGCGGCGGGTGACTCGCTCATGGTGCCTCTCTAGAGCGCCTCGCGGCGGCGCAGAAGTTCGCGATTGATCTCGCAGATCGTTTCCAGAATCTCGCGGCTCCGGTGATAGTTGGCGAGATACTCCGCAGTTTGCTCGTAGGCATCCTGTGGCACGTAATCCATCTGCGGCCGCTGGCCGGAATAGCTTACCGACAGATAGTACTTCGGGCCATGTCCGGAACCGTCGGCGCACTTGCATCCCGGCCTGCCACAGCGCTTGTACCGCTCGATGAGGGAGCCTCGCAGAATCGATTTCAGCGGCGGCAGTTGGCGGACAAGAGCGTTGCGGCGCTTTCGCAGTGCGGCAGCGGATTCTTTCCGAACATTCATCGGACCACGTATATAACTGGTCTGATAATAGAACAATCAAAGAGATCCTCGTCAACATTTTTCCTCCCTGCCCGTCAGGTGTTCCAAGAGAGTAACCAATTCGAAAAGCGATTCTGCCCTGAGCCGACAAGGCGGTAAGCTAAACAGCTCGTACACAGATGGATCTGCCCAGTCGGTCCACTCTCGCGCGATGCTGAAACTGCCGTGTTCGCGCTGGCGGAGAATCAACGTATCGACGCCGGCTACGCGTCGCTTCTTGAGCACTTCAAAGCGCTGCCCTCGAAGCGGATGAAATGGATGGCGGATCTCCGTCCATCCCAAATTCGAACTGTGGGCCAGTGCAGTTTGCACTGACCGTCCCGACTGCTTTGGACCGACTGATCCAACAGATGGTTCTGCAGGTACTACAACGGAGCTGGGACCCGACGTTCTCCGAACATAGCTACGGGTTTCGACCCGGACGCTCGGCGCATCAGGCGGTAGCTCAGGCACAGAATTATATTGCCGAAGGCTACAGCTGGACGGTCGATCTCGACTTGGAACAATTTTTCGATCGAGTCAACCACGACCGACTGATGGCCAGGTTAGCGTCACGAATCAGAGACAAGCATGTGCTGAAACTGATTCGCCGCTTCCTGCAAGCCGGAGTGATGGAGAACGGGCTGGTGAGTCCGGTGGAGGAGGGTACGCCGCAGGGTGGTCCTCTATCCCCGATGCTGAGTAACGTCGTGCTCGACGAACCGGACCGAGAGTTAGAGCGACGGGGACATCGGTACGTCAGGTATGCCGACGACTGCAACATCTACGTTCGCAGTCAACGTGCTGGAGAACGAGTGATGGAAAGCATCACTCGGTTTCTCACCACGAAGCTCAAACTCAAAGTGAACCGGGCGAAGAGTGCGGTGGCTCAACCGAAGGACAGGAAGTTCCTCGGGTTTAGCTTCACGGGCGGCAAGCAACCGCGTCGGCGCATCGCGCCGAAAGCGATCTTGCGGTTCAAGGCTCGGATTCGAGAACTTACGTGCCGGACACGAGGAATCAGCATGGAGCAGAGAGCGAAGGAACTCTCTGCATACTTGCGCGGATGGCGAGGCTACTTCGGCTTCTGTCAGACGCCCTCGGTACTGGAAAGCCTTGATCAGTGGCTCCGGCGCAGACTGCGGTCTGCGATCTGGAAGCAGTGGAAGCGTGGGCGCAAGCGGTTTGCAGAACTTCACCAACAGGGCATTGGACGTGACCTTGCTGCCCAAACGGCGGGTAGTCCACATGGCCCTTGGCGGATCGCTAACAGCCCTGCCCTCGCCATTGCGCTGCCCAACGCTTACTTTGACTCGCTTGGGATTCCCCGGTTGGCTGATCTGCGCTAGCTCAACTCGCCGAACCGCCGTGTACGGACCCGTACGCACGGTGGTGTCGCAGGGACAGCGGGCGACCGCTTACCTATGCAAATTGCAGGCGGGAATTAAGGTTCGAGTCTCAGGCGATGGCGTGTATCGCGCTCAATGGCCGCGGATGAAAACGGAAGCTTGAACGTACTTCCGTGGTAATAAGCTTCCCATTGATCGTTATAGTGATCGTCAAAAAGATTACCGGACTCGCCATTCACGATATTCAGCGTCGAGTTGTCGAGGTCCGCGAGGTCGGCGGTAAAGCGTTCGGAAGGTCCGAAGTGCCTGCCTACCTGCTTGACGGTCAATCCATCACCGGATAATGGCTGCGGCCCTGGACCTGCGCCGCGCTTGAGCATGGGGAAGTTGCTCCAGAACGGGTGTTGGACATCGAGCTTGTGTACCATTCCCCATCTCCAACGACTGAGCGAAGACGGCACTTTGGGCTCGCTGATCGCGGCTTCGACCGCAGCGGTCAGCAGTTCGTCATAGTTGCTATAGCCAGACGGAAGCCACTCCGCAGGCTGGTGCGATAGCGCACCTTCAAGCCAAACCGGAGCCATAAACCATCTCGTGTACTCCTGCCAATCGTCACCGAACTTCGGTTTCAAGAGCAGCTCGTTCAGTTTGCCGCGAGCGTTATAGGCGATGGTGGGCGCCGCAGACTCCGTTTCCATTTTCCCGTCCCAATCGCGCATAAGATCTGCGGCAGTACGTGCGCGGCTTGAGGCTCTCGGCGTGTGATCAATCGCGTAAACGAAACGCTCGGCGCAGTAGCGGTCAAAATCCGACACCACATCTGTTTGGATCGCCAGCATGTCGGCGGGCGTGTATTTCTTCGGCTTGCCCAACAGCTTGTAAATGCGTTCCGTTCGGTACGGGCTGTCCCATTCAATACTGACGGAGTGGGGATAACCATCCGGCGTTATGCGGCCGTTCGCCGTAGCAATCATTCCAGAAGGAGGATCGAAGACCCGTGGCATGTCGTCATACGGGATGTAACCACTCCACTCGTACGCGTCAGTGTCACCAGGCACGGGAAGCGAGCCGTCGCCGGCCGCACGAATAGGAACGAATCCGGTCGCCTGGTAGCCGATGTGACCGTTTACGTCGGCATAGACGACATTTTGTCCGGGCGAGGCGAACGTCGAGAAGGCGGCGCGAAATTCATCCCAGTTCTTCGCCGAATCGATTTGGAAGAAAGGTACCGATGACATCTGCGGTTTGTAAACGATCCAGCGCAGCGCAAGTTGCCGCTGCTCGCCGGGAATCAGGCTGCTAATGATAGGCCCGTGCCGGGTTACCACTACATCGACCTTCACTTCCGGTTGGCCCTTGACGCGAATAATCTCCTCGCGATGCTGAGGCTGCACCCATCCCTGTGGCGTGAGGTAGTCACCTTTGTCATTGAATTTCTCAATGTAAACGTCCTCTACGGCAGGGCCGACATTAGTGAAGCCCCACGCGACATTGCGGTTGTGCCCGACGATAACGTAAGGCATCCCGGGTAGCGTAACTCCGACCACGTCGAAGTCTCCGGAAACGAGGTGCGCCTCGTACCAGGTATTGGGCAGGCGAAGATCGAGGTGCATGTCATTGGAAAGCAGGGGCATGCCTGTAACCGTGTGTGCCCCGGAAAGGACCCAGTTGTTGGATCCGCCGTGATAGCGGACTTCCGGCGCCGAGCTCAAAGAAGGCGACCCCGGCAGCGTCAGGTCGGAGCGTCGGACAGGACGTGGCCCAGTCCTGGTGTCGTCGGGCTTCGAGCCGTCGGGTCCCCGTTCCTCATCCTCGGGAACGTCGCCGGGAACAGCGTTCTGGAGCGACTGACCTTCCGATCCTGGCGGATGATCGCGCCAGGAACTGTTGACGAACAACTCGGCCGTCAACTCCGGCCCCAGTTTGGCGAGCGTCTTTTCTTTCAGCAGAATTTCCTTGTAGTAACCATGATTAAGGAACTCGGTCATCGACAGGCCGACGAGTAGCGAATCTTCCATTGTCCAGATATGTGGAGCGTACGTGAGAAAACGGAACTCCAGCGGCAACGTTTTGCTGTGCTCGGCGATGTAGGCATTGACCCCGTTGGCATAGGCCTGGAACTGCGCCCGCTGCGACGGATCCATGGAGGCGACGGCGTTTTCCGCAACCTGACGCAACCCGAGTATGCGCTGTTCGCGATCGACATTCACGAAGCTGGGGCCAAGTATCGCAGCGAGATCGCCGGACGCGAAGCGCCGCGTCATATCCATCTGCCACAGACGCTCTTGTGCCGTCACGTAACCCTGCGCGAGAAAAAGATCGTTGAGGTTGGACGCAGTTATTGCGGGGATGCCCAGCGAATCGCGAGCAACGATAACCGGTGCGGAGAGTCCACTGATGTGAACGGTGCCGTCTTCTTTGGGCAACGCCGCACGTACAGCGCGGTAAAACCACACATCGAAAGCAAGGAAGACGAGCAACGCCAGTATCAGGAGCGTGGCGACGACCCGGAGTGCGATGCGGGCGTTAGACGGAGCAGCAGGCCGAAGAACCGTGGTAGTTGCCATGCAAGACAACGATTATATGAGAAACCCAGTGTCCGGCCGGGATTTGTGTTTCTTCGTGCATTGCGGATTCCTTCTCCGCCGAATCACGCAATCGGCGATGTTATGCTGATAGGCGAAAATTCGTTGGGATTCGCGCGACATGCCTACGAAACGAGAGAGCAGCCAGCCTGTTCTACAAAATCGGGTCGACGACCAGCCCTCCATTTCGCCGGAAATGTTGCGCGAGGCGGAAAGGATATTTCACGACCACCTGCGTCGGGTCGGCCTCAAGCATACCGGCCAGCGAGATGCCATTCTGCGGACGTTTCTCGACACCCGCGATCATCTATCAACCGACGACCTCTATCGTCTGGTGCGGAAGAAAGACGAGCGCATCGGTTTCACCACCGTGTATCGCACGCTGAAATTGCTCGCTGAATGTGGGCTGGCAAGCGAAGTTTTGTTTAACGACGGCATAGCCCGGTACGAGCATCAGTACAATCGCCGGAATCATCATCACATGGTGTGCACCGAGTGCGGCAGTTCGGTGGAATTTTTCTCTCCCGCCATTGAACGCATCGAGCGGGAAATTGGCCGCAAACATAAGTACCTCACCAGCCGCCACACCTTCCAGATCTACGGTGTCTGCGACGCCTGCCGCAAGAAAAGCCAGCGGCGGTTCGCCTGAGCGTAAGCAATGTTTTCGCTGGTCGAAGCGGCAGAACAGATTCGCAATCGCAAACTCTCCTCCCTGGAACTGACCCGCTCCTGTCTGGCGCGTATCGAGAAGCTTGATTCCCGACTCAACTCGTTTATTACGGTGGCGGTGGAACTTGCGCTGGAACAGGCGAAACAGGCCGACGCCGAGATTGCGACGGGGAACCTTCGTGGATCCTTGCATGGGATTCCGGTCGCTCTCAAGGACCTGATCGATGTTGCCGGAGTCCGCACGACAGCTGCCAGCAACCAGCTTCGCGACAATGTCGCTCCGAAGGACGCTGCGATTGTGACGCGCCTGAAGAATGCAGGTGCTGTGATTCTGGGTAAGACCAATCTGCACGAGTTCGCGTTCGGCGGCAGCGGATTGATCAGCGCGTTTGGTCCGGCCCGAAATCCCTGGGACACGTCGAGAATCACCGGTGGATCCTCATCGGGAGCGGCAGCCGCGGTGCTGGCAGGAATGTGTATCGCGGCAATGGGTACTGACACCGCGGGATCGATACGCGACCCTGCGGCCCTCTGCGGGGCTGTCGGACATAGGCCGAGTGCAGGGTTGTGGAGCATGGATGGAATCGTTCCCCTTCGAAAATCCTTCGACGCCGCGGGGCCAATAACACGTACCGTCGAAGATGCGTGGTTGATGTTATCGGAACTGTCGACCGGCCGGGCGGCCACTTCGCTTGACGGCCCCATTGATCGAGTGAGGGTCGGTGTCGCGCGCGAAGGATTTTTCGATGAGGCCGAAGCCGATTTCGCGAAATGCGTCGAACAGGCGATTGGAGTCATCCAGCCGCAGGTGGTGTCCGTGTCCGATGTCAAGGTCGAGGTGAAATTGCCCTGGACCGATTTCGATGTGGAGATACTGGAAGTTCACCGTCACATGATGGAGAGTTCGCCGGAACTGTACCAGCCTTCGACACTGGAGCGGCTGCGAGCATGTGGCGCCATTCCAGCGGCGGAGTTCGCGGAAGCGCGCAACCACTTGGCGCAAGCCAGAGCTGACGCCGAGAAGGTATTCGACATAGTCGATCTGGTGCTCACGCCGACCTGCCTGGTCGAGCGCTCCGAAGATAGCCGAGCTGCAGGCGATGACGGTCGCCGACTTGCGCGCGTATGAAGTCCGCAAGCTGCTGCGGAACACTGCCCCATTCAGCCTTCTGTTCTGGCCATCGGTCTCGGTGCCGTGCGGATTCACCATCGAAGGCTTGCCAGTGGGACTCCAAATCTCCGGCCGGCCGGGTGCCGACGAGTTGGTGCTGCGCCTGGCCCGCGCGTACGAGCAAGCGACAGAGTGGCACAAGCGCCTCCCAGCGTTGGCCTCTTAAAAGCCTAGGAACACGGGCTCCGCCTGCAATTCGATGCCGAACTCCGCGAGCACCCGCGACTGAATTTCGTCCTTAAGGTGCACGATGTCGGCGGCGGTAGCTCCTCCGCGATTCACGATGGCAAGAGCATGGCGTCGCGAAATCCCGGCAGCACCGCGCGTATGGCCTTTCGCAAACCCGGCGTGCTCGACCAGCCACGCGGCAGAAATCTTTCGCAATCCCTGCCCCGCAGGATAGTTGGGCAGGTCTCTCCCCGCGATCGTAGGCCAGCCTCAAGATCGTCGAACTGCTGGTGAGTAACGACAGGATTCTTGAAGAACGACCCCACGCTGCGAGCATCTTCGTCGCCCGGAACAAGGAGCATCGCCTTGCTGCGCCGAATATCGCGCACTGCGTTTCGAACCTGCGAGAGTGTGGGCTTTCCGCTGCGTTGGCGAACGCCTTCTGCAGATCAGCATACCGAACGGCGGGCTTTCCGCCGTGCAGCAGTACGAACGACACGTGAAGAATGATGTAACGATCGCGTTCCGCCGTGTTGAATATGCTGCTGCGATAGCCAAAGCCGCAGTCCCTGTTGGAAAAGGTCTGGCGCTCGAGCGAAGCAATGTGCAGAACTTCAACCGCAGTGATTCTTTCCGAAACGTCCTGGCCGTACGCGCCGACATTCTGCACCGGAGTCCCGCCAACCGTGCCGGGAATTCCACTGAGGCATTCGACGCCTGCGCAGTTCTGTTCGACGCTGTGGGCGACGAAGGTATCCCAGTCTTCACCGGCAGCAGCGCGAAACGTGACTTCGTTGCCCTTGGCCATCGAGCTCGATGCCGCGAAGCGAAACCTTCAGCACCAGTCCATCGAAGCCCGTGTCGGCAACCAGCAAATTGCTCCCTCCGCCGAGCACGAACAAAGGCAACCCTCGTGATTGCGCAAATTGCACTGCTTCGCGAACATCAGTCTCGGTGTAGGCGTCGGCGAAGTAGCGCGCCGGACCTCCCACGCCGAGCGTGGTGAGCGGAGCCAGCGGCACATGTTCGCGGACTTCCATGGGCGTAGAGTCAATATAAATGGTAGACGCTGCTTCTTTTCGCTCGCGGCAAGCATCAGAACCGAAGCAGTCATTCCCATACTTGAAGGAGTTAGGATGTATCCAGAAATTTTGATCGTTCCCATGCGCGAAGAGCTAACGAGGGCCGGCGCGAAAGAACTGCGTACGGCCGCCGAAGTCGATGCGGCACTGGCACAAAAAGATGGCACGGCGCTGGTGGTCGTGAACTCAGTCTGCGGATGCGCGGCCGGGAAGATGCGTCCAGGCGTGCGCATGGCGTTGCAGAACGCGGCGCGGCCCGATCGCGTCTACACCGTGTTTGCCGGACAGGACCGCGAAGCGACCGACCGGGCACGCCAGCTTTTCGGCGGCGTATCCGCCTTCGTCCCCCAGCCTGGCGCTTTTCGCATGACGGACAATTGGTGCATTTCGTGCCTCGCAGTGAAATCGAGAGCCGCACCGCCGAAGACATTGCGCAGCGTCTCGTCGATGCGTTTGTTCAGTATTGCGGCAAGCCGGTTCGCAACGCAGGCACGCAGGCCTGAGTCGGGAGCTCGCCATGCTCGTCAAGGGTACGTTTGAAGTGAAGCAGCTTCGGTTGCGGAGGACAAGGCCGAAGGCTTAACGCTCGGTCGCTTGTCGCTCGACAAGCAGTTTCACGGCGAGCTGGAAGCCACCGGTGAAGGTGCAGATGCTGACCGGCAGTACGAGCGTTCAGGGTTCCGCCGCCTACGTCGCGGTGGAACGCGTCACCGGCATGCTCAGCGGCCGTAGCGGAAGCGTTCCTCCTGCAGCATGCGGGAACCATGAATCGCGGCACGCCATCATTGGCGATAACGGTAGTGCCCGATTCGGGAACCGGAGACTTGGCCGGCATGACAGGCGGAATGAATATCATCATCGCCGATGGAAAGCACTTCTACGAGCTCGAGTATTCGTTGACCCCGACAGCCTCATAAGGGCTATTTTCGCACTGCTCTTGAACGCCTTGATCACGATGTCGTTCGGCTGATTGCCGACCGGAATGACAGTAACCAGCGCGCGCTCGGCGCTGATCTTCGAGTTGTCGCGCGTCTTGATCGTCCGCACGACCGCGACATCGCCCGACTTCGTATCCGACCACCAGCAGGTGCTCTTCGTTCGGAGTAAGCGCCAAGCCGTCGGGACGACTGCCCACCGGCACGGAATCGATCACGCGGCCTTCATCGATGGCATAGACGCTGACATTGTCGGAGCCGAAGTTGCTCACGTAGAGCAGGGAGTTGTCCGACGTCACCAGGCCGCGCACGGGATTGCTGCCGATCAGATAGCTTCCGCTCACCTCGTTGGTGTAAGCCTCGACGATCGAAAAACTGTTGGCTTCGAAGTTGCTGACGAAGATCTCGCCGCCATCGGGCTTCAACGCCATCTGAACCGGCAGCTTGCCGACTTCAAGAAGCGCGAGCACACGGTCGGTCTTGAGATCGATCGACGCTACCTGGTTCGATCCCGGGCAGGCGACGAAGAGCTTGCTGCTGTCGGGCAGAATCACCAGGTCCTGCGGTTGCGCACAGACCGCCACCGTGCTTCGCACCGCCAGCTTTTGCGTATCGATCAGCGAAACCGTGTTGTCGCCGCGATTGCTGACGGCGACGACCGCTGCCGTCCGGAGACAACCTTGGCCAGACCTGGAGCGTTGCCGACGGGAATGGTGGCGATCACGGCACGCTTATCGAGATCAATGACTGAGACATTCGCACGAACCAGAGTTCGCGACGTACGCCCGCTTGCCGTCGGTTGAAACCGACACGAAGTACGGGGCGCGATGCACGCCGATAGTCGCCACCACTTCGTTGCGCTCCGCGTCGATGATGGTGATGTTGTTGGACTCGGTGTTGGCGACGTAGATTTCGTTGCGCTGCGGATTTGCCGCCAAGCCCGGTGGGGTTCTTGCCCACCGCAATCGTCTTCATGTTGCGCAGCGCAGAGCGTATCAATAACGCTGACCGAATCGCTCTTGCCATTGCTGACGTAAGCGAACTCGTGATAGGCAGGATCGAGGTCCGGACGTTCGCGGCAGGCACTCTGCAAGACTGCGAGAGCAATCAGCAACCAGCTGCGGCCACGATCACTCACCGCAGCCGCGAGACCGCGGCGTTGAGTGCATCAGTCGGCAGCCGCTCCCGCGGGACGCCGTGCCGCCGGATTGGCGACCGGATCAGCCACCGTGCGGCCCAGCACGCGGCGATCTGCCGAACCTCGACCATAAGGCTGTCGAACTGGTCCGGGATAGAGCGACTGATTGCCGTCACTGAGCGCGTCGTCCGGATCGGGATGCACTTCGATGATCAGGCCGTCCGCGCCAACTGCGACCGCGGCGCGCGACAGCGGCGTCACCTTGTTGCGCTTGCCGGTTCCATGGCTGGGATCGACGATGATCGGCAAATGGCTGAGTCGCTGCACCGCCGGCACCACGCTGAGGTCGAGCGTATTGCGCGTGTGGTCGGCGAAGGTGCGCACGCCACGCTCGCACAGGATGACGTTGTAGTTGCCCTCGCTCATGATGTACTCGGCGGCCATCAGGAACTCTTCCAGCGTGGCCGACATGCCGCGCTTCAGCAGCACCGGCTTGCGCGCGCGCCCAGCGCGCTTCAGCAGCGAGAAGTTCTGCATGTTGCGCGCGCCAATCTGGATCACGTCGGCGTACTGTTCCACCAGTGCCAGCGATTCGTGGTCCACGGCTTCGGTGACGATCAGCAATCCAAAGCGCTCGCGAACTTCGGCGAGAATCTGCAGGCCGAGCTCGCCCAGGCCTTGAAATGCGTAGGGCGAGGTGCGTGGCTTGTACGCGCCGCCGCGGAAGAAGCGGGCGCCGGCCTTGGCGACGCGCTCGGCAGCGGCGAATGCCTGCTCGCGCGATTCGATGCCGCACGGTCCGGCGATGACCGCGACTTCGTTGCCGCCAATGGTGGCATCGGAATCGGGGAAGCGAATGATCGTGTCCTCTTCCTTCACCTCGCGGCTGACCAGCTTGTAAGGCTTGCTGACGCGGATGACTTCCTGCACGCACTCCAGCGCTTCGAACGTCCCGGGCTCCACCTCGCCGCGGTTTCCCGTGATCCCGATGGCGGTGCGTTGCGCACCGGGCATGGCGTGGGCGCGCAGCCCGAGACTTTCAATTTTCTGGCAAACGGCCCGCACATCGTTCTTCCGATGCGTTGGCCTTCATGACGACAAGCATGAGCAACCCCTTGTGACTAGTTAGTGTATCGTTCCGCGGCGCGAGCGCACAATCACAATGGTGCACAATCACAATGCGTTGGCAACATAGGGACGTTCAGGCAAAATAACGCGCTATGCGTGCTTACAAACTCTTTCTCGCGTCGGCCGTATTAGCTGGTTCTCGGCCTCGCCTCGCTCTGGTCCAAGTGGGACGGTAGCGCCGGTATCAACGCCGGTTATCCCATCCAGCAGTGGGCCGTTAGCTTCAACGGCTCGGTCCACGGATGGCCTGCCATGATCGGCAGTCTGCTCATCCTTGCGGCCATCGTTGTCGTTTTGGTGGCTGTCATTCGCGCAATTCTTGATTCTCCTGCAACCTAGGCAGCCCCTTCTACGAGGGATCCAATGGCCCAGCACTCCCGCCAGACAGAAAAAGACATCCTCAAGCTACTTCCCGCGCCGGCCAAGCCGCCGACAGCTGACTGCGCGGCGCATCGGCATCCACACCTCCACGGCAGGAGGAGTTCAGAACGCCGCCGAGCGCGCCTATCGCCTGGGCTGCAATGCGCTTCAGATTTTTTCGTCGAGTCCGCGCCAGTGGGAGCCCTACCAGCTCCAGCCGCGACATGTTGCGGGAAATGGTTCGGTTGCGGCGAGAGTACGACCTGAAGCCGCTGGTGATCCACGCCAACTATCTGGTGAACCTGGCCGGCGGCAATCCCGAGTTTCACGCCAAGTCGATCGCGGCTTTTCGCGGTGAGATCGAACGGGCGCTGGCGCTGAGGGCGGAGTTTCTTGTGCTCCATCCCGGATCGTTTCGCGGCGGCAGCCGCGAACAAGGTCTGCAGACGCGTCGCGCTGGCCATCGAGCAGGCAGCCGACGGCCTCGATCTTGAAACCGTGAAGTTGCGTATCCTGATCGAGAACACCGCGGGCTCAGAGTTTTCCCTGGGAGGCAACTTCGAGCAAGTCGCAGAGCTGCTGCACCTGCTGCGCAACCTCGTGCCTTGCGGGGCCTGCATCGACACGTGCCACACCCACGTCGCTGGATACGACATCGTCAGCGAAGAGGGTTTTACCGAGACGCTTGATCAACTCGACGCACCGTCGGCCTAAAGAACGTGCACGTCTGGCACTGCAACGATGCCAAGGCCGCGCGCGGATCGAAGCTCGACCGCCATCAGCACATCGGGAAGGGAAGCATCGGACTCGAGGCCTTCCGCCGGCTGCTGAACGACAAACGGCTGGTGAAAGCGGCCTTCATCGCCGAAACGCCCATCGACGAGCCACTGGACGACCTGGAAAATGTGAATGCGCTGAAGAGACTCGTGCAGCGCCCGGAGTGAAGTCCCCAAAACGAAGTTCGAAGCGGCAGGACACAGGCAGAGAAACGTAGCGAGGCTGGGAGGAGCCGAAGGATTCAGAGTTCCGAAAGTCCGCTCAGATAACTTTTCCACACGTCCCGGCGGAAGGAAGGATGGGCGAACTTCCCCTCGCGCGCAATCGTAATCCCAGCGGTTTCCAACTCTTTCAGATGATGAGAGAGCGTAGCGGCACTGATCGAGGTATTCTCCCGCAGTTCGACACACGTGCAATTCCGTTGCCCGGCAATCGTTTGCAGGATCTCGTATCGCCTGGGATCGGAAACGGCTTTGTTAATGGCGCGAAACTGCTGGTCCGATAACTGAATCAAATTGGTATTCGATTTTTGGACGCTCATTCTGTTATGTAGATGCTCGTCACAGGCCCGCCGCGGGCAACCGTGGTGCCCATGTGCGTCGTGGCTTCCATTGTAGAATCAGAGATTATTCTTCTTGCACTTTTCGAGTACATAAATGGCGGAGTCCAAAACCGAGCAGCCTGATCGACCCACATCCACCGCCGGCGATGGCGCAACGGCAGCACGCTTTGAGCGTTACGACCCGCAAGCCATTGAGCAGAAATGGTCCGAGCGCTGGGCTGCAGAATCCCGAACTCTACCGCGCCGAGCCTGCTACCAGCGCACGCAAGAAATATTACGTCCTCGAGATGCTGCCCTATCCCTCGGGCGCGCTGCACATGGGACACGTGCGCAACTACTCCATCGGCGACGCGCTTGGCTCGCTACATGTGGATGCAGGGCCACAACGTGCTTCATCCCATGGGCTGGGACGCCTTCGGCCTGCCCGCCGAGAACGCTGCGATCAAGAACCAGACACCTCCGCGTCAGTGGACGCTGCAGAACATCACCGCCATGAAGGCGCAGATGAAGCGCCTGGGCTTTGCCTACGACTGGTCGAAGGAACTGGCCACCTGCCTGCCCGACTACTATCGCTGGAACCAGTGGTTCTTCCTGAAGCTGTTTGAGAAGGGCCTGGCCTATCGCAAGAGCGCCAAGGTGAACTGGTGTCCCGAGTGCGCAACCGTGCTGGCCAACGAGCAGGTACTGGCCAACGGATGCTGCTGGCGGCACGAGACCACGCTTGGTCGAACAGCGCGAGCTGGAGCAGTGGTTCGTGCGCATCACCGCTTACGCCGACGAATTGCTGCAGGCGCTGGATTCCATGCCGGGATGGCCGGAGCGTGTCACCTCGCAGCAGCGTCACTGGATCGGCCGCAGCGAAGGCACGCTGGTCGACTTCAAGCTCGACGGCGAGGCCGGCCCATGCGGGCGACAAGATCACCGTCTTCACCACGCGCGTCGACACCATCTACGGCGCAACCTCATTGCAGTTGGCGCCCGAACATCCAATGGTTGCCGACCTGGTCGCTGCCAATTCCGATTTGCGCGGTAAGGTCGATGAGTTGATCGCCGAGCAGCGCAAGGCCAAAGAAGCCGGCGACGTCGGAGCCATCGAGAAGCATGGTGTGTCCACCGGGCGCTCCGCCATCAATCCCTACAACGGCGAGAAGGTGCCGATCTGGGTGGCGAACTATGTACTCATGGACTACGGTACCGGCGCGATCATGTCTGTCCCGGCGCACGACGAGCGCGACTACGAATTCGCCAAGAAGTACGACCTCGACATTCGCGTTGTGATCATGCCGCGGCGCGAAGGAGACGCGCCAGACGGCGAGCCCAGCAATCCGCTGCTGCCATTCACCGAAACGAACAGCCTGCTCATCAACTCCGGCGAGTACAGCGGGCTGCCGAACGACGAAGCGATCGCGAAGATGTCGAAGCACGCCGAAGAGCACGGCTTCGGCAAGGCGACCGTAACCTACAAGCTGCGCGACTGGGGTATCAGCCGCCAGCGCTACTGGGGCACGCCGATTCCGATGGTCTATTGCCCCAAGGACGGCATCGTCCCTGTGGCGGAAAAAGATCTGCCCGTCGTGCTGCCCGACAATGTCGAGCATCACGTTGGCGCATGGCTCGCCGCTGGCCCAGGTGCCCGAGTTCGTGAACACCACTTGTCCCAAGTGCGGAGGCCCAGCTCGCCGCGAAACCGACACCATGGATACCTTCGTCGATTCGTCCTGGTACTTCTATCGCTACACCGATCCGACGGTCGATACGGCGCCTTTCGACGTAAACGCGGTGGACTACTGGTTTCCCATTGACCAGTACATTGGCGGCGCCGAGCACGCCATTCTGCACCTGATCTATTCGCGCTTCTGGACGAAGTTCATGCGCGACATCGGCCTGGTGAAGAATTCAGAGCCGATCGAGCGGCTGTTCACCCAAGGCATGGTGATCAAGGGCGGCGCCAAGATGTCGAAGAGCCTGGGCAACGTGGTTTCGCCCGACGACATGGTCGCGAAGTACGGTGCCGACTCCACGCGCATGTACACGCTGTTCGCCGCGCCTCCTGACCGCGATCTCGACTGGCAGGACGCCGGCGTCGAAGGCGTCAGCCGCTTCCTGTCGCGGGTCTACCGCTACGTAACGCGCAACGCGAAATCGCAGCCCAATAGCTCTAACGATGTCATCCTGAGCGAAGCGACCGAAGGGAGTCGAGTCCAAGGACCTGCTGTTGGCTCCTCGAAGGGAACCACTGTTGCTGTGAGCTCGGGTAGTGCGGCGCTTCAGCGCCGCGTCAACGGCGCCCCTCCCATTGGCGCGCCGGGTTTTAACCCGGCGGCAGAGCTAACGCCCCGCGCCCGCAAACTCCAGCGCAAGCTCCACCAGACCATTCGCAGCATCACTGACGATTTCGGCGGACGCTGGCACTTCAACACGTCAATCGCCGCCATCATGGAACTCGTCAACGAGCTCTATGCCCACGAGGAAAGCGTGCAGCGCGGCGCTGAACCGCCTGTTCCGCCAGCGCTGATGGCCGACGTACAGCGACAAACTGGTGCTGATGCTGGCGCCGTTCGCTCCCTATCTCGCAGCCGAGTTGTGGGAGACCGCTCGGGCAGAAGTCGAATCTCCTGCGTGAAGCCTGGCCGCAGTACGATCCCGCGCTGGCGAAAGAAGACGAAGTCGAGATGGCAGTGCAGGTAAACGGCAAAATCCGCAGCCGCATCACGGTCCCTGCCGACGCCGAGGAAGCGCAGATCAAGGACGCCGCTCTGGCCGACGAAAAGGTAAGAGCCGCCATCGGCGACAAATCGATCGTGAAGGTGCTGGTGGTCAAGGGAAGACTGGTGAATATCGTGGTGAAGTGAAGCTTGGGGCGAGTGCTCCTTATCCCGCCACAGCGCCAGCCCGAAGGGCGTCACAATCGTAGCCCAAGGTGGAGCGGGATCCATGATTCGCGCTGCTTTCGCGCGAATTGGGGGAGCGGAACCCTGGGTAGGCTCGTTATATTCCCGGGAGTCGGCTTTCAGCCGACGGCACTCTCCGCACAGAGCGCGAGCGCGAAGGTACGAGGAAGCTATTCCCCTTGCGGCGTTCGAAACGACCTCGATTCCCTCTGTGCTCTGTGCCTCGGTGATGAAGACAATATCATGATCCACTACTCCCTCAATTCCGCCATCGCCTTCTTCACCTTGTCCACGTCGGCCATCGGGTTTGAGCTGCAGGTACGCTTCGTAGCTCTTGCGAGCCTCAGCATCTTTGCCGAGCTTTTGCTGTGCCTGCGCCAATCCGACCCACGCGGCGCCCGCGTCGGGCTTTAATGCGACCGCTTCCTTCAACCGAGATTCCGCTGCGATGTAGTTCTTCTCATTCAGGTAGTAATAGCCGACCTCAATGTCTTCCGACACTGTCTTTGCCTTCTGTTCTTCTTCGGTCAGCACTTTTCCTTGCGGGACCGCGGGCGAAGACCAGCACGCGTGAAAAATCACGTCAATGCAATGCGGATCGAGTTTATTGGCGAGCTTCTTGGCTTTCGACTTCGGTGACGCGCTCGTTTGTGTACCGAGGTCTGGTGATGGAGCATCGGGTGGCGTGGGTGCCGCATCGGGCTGAGTACGCGACGAGCTCTCCTGCGGCGTACCCGCCGGAGCTTGCGCCCAAAGCCCGGCTCCGAGCAGGACAACTAGAACCCAAGTCACCTGAAATCGCCCCGTCACTACTATCCTGTCTGCCGTGGTTGGCATTCCCACGAAGTCCTGGTTACCTATTTGCGCCCATTCTGGGAACACCAGTTACGAAGTCTTGTTGCCCTCAGGGTTTTCCATGACCCTTGCTCCCCGGTATTCGTAAAGCTGGCACTCTTTGGCTCTATGAATCGGCCGGCGCGGACCTTCTCCAGAGATGCCTGGGCTCAATGCCTTGGGCGTAAATCGCTCTAACCTAATGAAATGAAGGATTTTAGGAGTTGGGGAAGGGGGTACGAGTAATGAATATGGGTACACCCCCTAGTCGAATTCCTGCAACTCCTGTGGGTTCCGCCTGAGTTGCCACCGCCAGAATGCATAAAAGGGAGCTCCGAGGAAGACAATGGCGATACCGATCAGTGTTTCTTTGGGTCGCGTGACGACGGAATTCAGCGCCCAGGCTCCGGCCATCAGGAGATACAGGGCAGGGAGATATGGATATCCGGTACACCGGTACGGGCGAGGAACGTCAGGTCGCTTGCGGCGCAGGACAAAAAGGGCGGCCACCCCGGCGACGTACGACAGGACCATCATGAACATGACGTAGGTGTAGAGCTGGTCGTAGCTGCCGCTGAGCGCGAGCACGATGGACCACGCGCCGATTGCTATCGAGGCTGAAGGCAGGCGTTCTGTACTTGGGATGAACCCGTCCCATGGCGTGAAAGAAAGCGCCGTCACGCGCCATGGCATACGTCACACGCGCGCTGCACAAAATTGCGCTCGAAGCGGCTCCAAAGCATGACAGCGCAATGGTTGCGCCCAGCCAGCTTGCGCCGCATTCGACGAAAAAAGCGCAACCGCGGCAGCCTGTGCGATGGTCGTTTCATTTGCCACCTGCGTCATAGGAAGAGCGTACAAGATAAACGAAACTGACGCTGAGATAAACGAATCCCACAAGCAGGATGCCGAGCAGCAATGCGCGAGGCAGAACACGTCTGCGGATCCTTGATCTCTCCGGAAACCCAAGTGATATACACCCATCCGTCGTAGGCCCAGAAGACGGCGATGAGCGCGACCCCCAAGTCCGGAGATGATGTGCGACAGCGAAGCAGGCTGGTCGAGTGGCAGGCTGACTGCGTAGTTCGACCATGAGCCCTTGCCAATCGCGAGGCCGAGCAAGACGAACGAACCCATCGCGGCGAACTTGGCCCAGGTCGCTGCATTGACCAGCGCAGAGCCACGCTTCAGGCCAATCACATTGATGTATGTCAGCAATATGATCGCAGCAGTCGAAACCAGATGTCCGCGAGTGAGCGTCCAGCCGAGAATCGTCACGATGGGCTTATGCGCTGAAGCAAATGGCAAGATCGCACCGAAGTACTCCGCGAATCCCACTGCGAGCGCGGCGATGGTGCCGCTTTGGCCGACGGTGAAGACCATCCAGCCATAGAGAAATGCAGGAAACTCGCCGTAAGCTTCGCGCAGGTAAATGTACTGGCCTCCGGCTTCGGGATACATCGCAGCCATTTCGGCGAAAGAGAAACACGCGAGCAGCGATATGACGTCCACCGATCAACCAGACGCCAAAAAACAAGACTGGCTTGCGCACGGCTGCGGCAATCGGTCCGGCGGTGAGAAAAATGCCCGAGCCGATGATGCCGCCGACCATCAGCATGACCGAGTCCATTAGGGTAAGGCCGCGAACAAGCGAGGGGGCGTGTTTCGAGGATCGTTGCGACGGAATCTGGACGGAGTGCGCCATCGTTAGCCGATTCCCAGATCTTCGGGCATTTCCAGAGGCGTGCCGCAGACACGGCATATCACTGCTGAGCAGTCGCCGCAGGTAAGCGGGTCGTTGACTTCGCGTGCGCAGTTGGGGCAATAAAGCAACGATGCACGTGTATTGGAGCTATTGGCTGAGGGATCGGGCGATTGAGCCATCCGTTTCGGAGACTGTAGCATAGAGGCTGGGAATCCGCGAGGAAACGATGAGAGACAGCAAAACAGCATCTGCCGATGAGCGCTTGCGCGACGAATTCAACCAGTGGGCCGAACAGGGCAAGGGCGAAGAGATGGAGGCCCACCACATCTCAATCACAGAGCAGACGCTGGCGCTGATGAACCTGAAACCCGGTAATCGCGTGCTCGATCTGGGCTGTGGCGCGGGTTGGGCGAGCCGGCTGATGGCCAAAGCCGTCGCAAATCGTGACAAACCCGGGCAAGTTGTTGGTCTCGACGTTGCGGACGAAATGATTCGACGAGCGCGGGCAGGATCGACCGATTATGACAATGTCATGTTCGTAGTTGGTTCGGCGCAGCAGGTCCCGTGGGAAGAGAATTTCTTCGACAAAGTACTGTCGGTGGAATCGTTTTATTACTATGCGGACCAGGAGCGCGCCCTGGCGGAATTGTTTCGCGTGATGGCGCCCAAGGGCGAGTTATACATCCTGATCAATTTATATCGCGACAATCACTACTCGCTGCGCTGGGTGGAAGAGTTGAATGTGCCTGTGCAGGTTCATTCGGAGCAGGAATACATTGAGATGCTCGAGCGTCACACGTTTGAAGAGCTGCGGGCCGTGCGAATTCCAGACTTGACACCGACACCGGAGCACTACAGCGGGCGCTGGTTCAAGAACGCCGAAGAGCTGAAAGACTTCAAGAGAATCGGCGCGTTGTTATTGATCGCGCGTAAGCCGGACATTGAGGTTCCTCCGCCGGCGTATCAGGTGTATTAGTGCTCACCGTGTGGGAGTTCCCCCATATATCCCAAAATCAGGAAATCAGGGCCATCTGGCAAAATCAGGGATACGAGTTCTGGGTTGCTTTTACAGATTGCCCTCGCCGGGGCCGATGTGAACGCTACCGTTTACATTGCTAATTTCGATGCGGGTGCCCCCACTGCCCAGCTTGCCGTCAATGTGATGGCCCACGAACTTGCCCTGCACCTGCAACGGAAAATCGGTGCTGATGCCGCCGTTCACGGTTGAAACTCGAACATCGGCATTGGGAGAGGAAGGCAGCCCAAGCCGTACCGCTCCGTTAACCGACTTGAGTTCGATGTCCTTCACGTTGTCGAGGGACCGATAGTACGCGTTAATGGAGCCGTTCACGGCAGAGAGCTCGGCGCGGCCAGCCAAGTCGTGTGCCTTGGTCGATCCGTTCACCAAGCTGGTCCGGATATCGCCGGAGACCTGCGAGACGTCAAGCGATCCGTTGACCAGATTGATGCTGTCGAGCCGGGCCGTTCGCGGCACGTGCAACTCGTAAGTAACGCTTGCGGGGTTGTTGTTAGTGTGACCTTCGGGATAGCGGGTGCGGATATGCACCGAGTCACTGCCGGCATCGACCTCGATGCTGGCTTCGTTCAGTCGCTGCTGATCCCTGGCCTTCTTGACCGCGTCGATCTGGACTTCATTTCGTTCCCAGCCAGTGATGGTCACATTGCCATTGACGTTGTCGAGTGAAACCCGGCCGTTCGAAGACAGCGGAACGGTGCGGTGGAACTCTTCCGTCACCTGGTCGCTGGCAGAAGCAACGAGCGCGAGCGTCATCATCGCCCCAACAAAACTTACCCAAATGAAAGATGGCTTGCGGATGTGAAGCATGACTCCTCCTGTCGCGGGTTAGACGATAGGAGATACGTGGGGTTAGGCGGAATTGTTCAAAATTGCGCCAGACGGTCCGCGACGGGAACAACTAATCTTTAAAGCGATAGCGGATGAGGTCGTAGAATGCCTTCCAGCCGTCCTGCCAGCTGATTTTCTTGCCTTCGGCGTAGGTGCGGCCGTGATAGACGATCGGGACTTCGTAGACCCGGGCGCCGAGCTTGGCGACTTTGACGGTCATCTCGGTCTCCACGCTGAAACGGTCGGAGCGCAAGTGCATGCGCTCGAGCAAGTCGCGACGGAAGACTTTGTAGCAGGCGGTGACATCGTGAATGGCGAGGCCGGTAAGCAAGTTGCAAATGATGGAGAAGAGCCGGTTCAGCAGATAGCGGTAATAGCGCTGCACCCGGTGCGGCCCGCTGTGAAAGCGATTGCCGAAAACGGCGTCAGCGTGGCCTTCGAGAATGGGGGCAAGGAGCAAGGGATAGTCGGCGGGATCGTATTCCAGATCAGCATCCTGGATAAGAACGATTTCGCCGGTGGCCTGCGCCAGTCCGGTGCGAACGCCTGCGCCTTTCCCCTGATTCTTGTCGTGACAAGCCAGTTTGATGGCGTTTTGTCCACCGCTCCCGAGTTCGGATTGCAAGTCGATTTGTTGCAGGAATTCGCGCGTGCCGTCGGTGGAGCAGTCGTCGACGATGATGAGTTCCTTACGCAACGCGACTGCCTGGCTGGCGACTTGCCGGAGCAGTTCCATGACGGTCTGGCGCTCGTTATAGACCGGGATGATGATCGAGAGGGTATGAAATTGCTCGGCGCCCGCGTTGCTAGTCGGCATGGAGAGCCTGGCTCGCACCTTTCGGTTGGGGATTGCGCGGGCCGGTCAGAGTGAACAAATAGACCGCAAGCATGGTCAACATAGGATCGATTGGGTGCCGGTAACGAGGCTGCGGGAAACTCACATAGTAAACCAATGGATAGAAGATGAGCAGGCTGGCAAACAGAAAGACGCCGCACACGCGATTGCGGATGGCCATAGCCAAACCGCCGAACGCGAGCAGGGAAGTGGCGAGAAATAACGATGTGCGGGCCTGCTGGAGGCCTTCGATGACGTTGCTGCGCGGAATGCCGCTGCTGTCGAAGATGATTGGCCAGGACAACCGTGACGCCCAGTGTTGCGGGTGCTGTTGCATCCATTCGGCGGTGCTGGAGAGTCGGGGCAGGCCATTCCAGAAGAAGACGAACTTGCGAAACGTGACCGTGGCGAACTGCCTCGGATTGTCGGCGACCCACTGGTGGGCGAGGCGTCCCTGCTCGACGGCATAGGCGGATTCACCCATCTGCTGGTACTCGCGGTAAAGAATCGGATTCTGGCTGGGATGGTACATGCCGACCCAAATGCCTTCGGCTAACGGGTTGTTGCCGCAACGGACTTCGACGCCAACGTTATCGCGCACAAAGACCGGCTTGTGAAAAACGACGTAGTTGCGGACGAGCCACGGCATCATGGTCACCCAGAAGAGGACGGCACCGACCGTTGCGGGAAGAAGAAACCGTTTGCCACGTTTGTAGAGTTGCCAGGCGAGCCAGCCTCCCGCGAAGGGCAGAAATGACAGGCACGATGGATTACTGAGGCCGATGACTCCCCAAAGCACTCCGAAGCCGATCCACGAGGTGAAGCGATCGTCACCTTCCATCTCGACGGTGAGCATGAAGGCGAGAGTGAAGAGGAGGGCGGTGAGGCTGGTTTCCCAGATCCAGCGCACTGACCAATAGATGATGTAGGGAAGCAGTGCCCAGATCCATCCTGACCACACGGCAACGGTCTCGCCGAAAATGCGACGGGCGATGCGATAGACCGGCCAGCAAGTCAGTGCGGCGCAGAGGCTGTTGAAGGACAGCAAGGCAAACGATGCCGCGTGCGAGTAGCTGCCGAATACCCGAAACGCGACAGAGACGATCCAGGGATAGACGGGCGCAGTCCAGGCGGAAGGGCCGGTGTCGCCACCGAAGGGCGAGCTGAAGCCGTGTCCGTTGGCGAGAGAGTAGGCGATGCGGCCGATCTCCCAGCCGAAACCGAAGTTGGCGTCAGTCGTGCGGAAGCGGTAGGAATGGGCGAGCGCGATGTAGAGCACGCGCACGACCAAGCCTATGAGGATCATCCATGCGGGGGATTGGAGGATGTGGCGCCATCGCGGGTCTGGCGGGTTTTGGGATTGGTTGGATGTCGGCGTGAATTGCGCCGGATGGGGAGGCAAACTCATGCAGGCAAAAGCAAATTGTACGCTAGTCACCTCGAGGGACGGTTCTAAGGGTCCGATGACAGTTCTTGCAACATGAGTTGGCATCTCAAGCACGGCTTTTTCAAATTTGTAACAACCGCTCCAGGCCGGCACAAGCATAAGGGCGTCTACCACCCTGACCTACCCGCGACCCAGCGACCGTCCGGGAAGACCAAGTGCATCGACCGTCGTTCATTCACGATTTATTAACCCCAAAGTTACTCGGCATTGATGTCCAGGGACTATCAAGATTGAGCGCCGCCGTCGCAAAGTGACGAAAGGAAGAGCTATGCGTCAAATTCTCGCGACGACCCTTATGGCGGCCCTTACTTTTGGACCGCTGATGACTCCGGAAATCGCCAGCGCGGCCTCAATCGCCGAGCCAACAATTGCTGGGCGCACGTCTACCCCAATCAAACATCTGGTGGTTGTCTTTCAGGAAAACATTTCGTTCGATCACTACTTCGGCACCTATCCAAACGCGCTAAATCCGAGGGGCGAACCACCGTTCCATGCCTTTCCCAACACGCCGACCATAAACGGCCTGGCCACCGCGCTGCTTGCTATGAATCCAAACCTGAATCCGGCCAACGCGGCCGGTGCGACCAACCCATTTCGACTCGACCGTAGCCAAGCCGTCACCGCCGACCAAGACCACGATTATGGTCCAGAGCAGGCAGCGTTCGATGGTGGAGTGATGGACCTGTTTCCGCTGAACGTTGGAACCGCGGGTCCTCCGCCGAGTGCTCCGCCGAGTATCGTCCTCACCACCGGGCTTAACATGGGTTACTTTGACGGCAACACTGTGACTGCACTGTGGAACTATGCTCAGTACTACGCGCTGAGCGACAATTTCTACGGCACGACCTTCGGCCCTTCGACGCCCGGTGCGCTTAACCTGGTTTCGGGGCAATCCAATGGGGTTAAATCTACCTTGAACGGAACCAGCGACGAAGTCGATGGCGGCAACGGTTCGCTGACTGTAATCGGTGATCCGGATCCAATTGGTGACGTTTGCTCCAACAAGACGCGAAATCAGGTGCAAATGGGCGGCAAGAATATTGGTGACCTGCTGAACGCCGCTGGCGTCCCCTGGGGTTCATTCATGGGAGGCTTCAATCTTTCCATCGTCAACCCCAACGGCACGCAGGGCTGCAATCGGAGCTCAGCCGGTCTTGCCGGAACGACCAACGATTACATTCCACACCATGCGTGGTTCCAGTACTACGCTTCCACAGCTAACCCGACGCACGCGCGTCCCAGTTCAATCGCCAACATCGGCAAATCGGACGCGGCCAACCACCAGTACGATCTCAATGACTTCTATGCAGCTGTCTCGGCCGGGAACTTTCCGGCTGTGAGCATTATCAAGGCCAATGCTTATCAGGATGGCCACGCAGGCTATTCCGATCCTCTGGATGAGCAGAAGTTCATCGTTCACCTCATCAACTTCCTAGAGGGACAGCCGCAATGGTCGAGCACTGCTGTCGTAGTTATGTATGACGACTCCGACGGTTGGTACGATCATCAACTCGGCCAAATCGTCAACCAGTCGCAGACCACGGAGGACGCGTTGAACGGTCCAGGTCTCTGTGGCAAGGCACTTCCAATACTCGGCGGAGTCACGGGACCACATGCGCAGGGCCGCTGCGGTTATGGTCCGCGTCAGCCTATGTTGATCGTGGGGCCCTATGCCAAGCATAATTTCGTCGATCACACCATGGCAGACCAGACTTCGGTATTACGCTTCATCGAAGACAACTGGCTGGGAGGACAGCGAATAGGGCAGGGTTCGTTCGACGCCATCGCGAGTCCTTTGAACCAGATGTTCGACTTCCGTCAGAACCTCCAGAATGATTTAGTGATTCTGAACGAGAATACCGGAGAGGTCGTGTTTGCCAGCTCTCCCGCGATAGCCGCAGCCAAAGCGTACGCTGCTACGTTGAAGCAGCAGGAGTAACCACCGGGCCAAACCAGCCGGTGCGAGAAGGCGTGTGCGGACCCACCGCGCATGCCTTTGCTTTTCCGTCAGCAACTTTTCATTCCATTGCTGGATCCTCAACCGCAGACGTACGCCCGAGTCTCGAAGCCCCTTGTATGCCGTGCTCGCGGAGCCTAAACTCTAGATATATGGTGGGCTGCCTGTGATGGGCGTTACCGCCCCGAGGTGTAGAGTTCGGCGAAGATGGTAGGTCAGTAACCTCGAGCTTGAGAGGGTTTCATGGGTTGGGTTAACAACCGGTTCGAGAAGAATTTTCTGGTCACGACGGTCGACTACGTCTTCAACTGGGCGCGTAAATCGGCGATCTGGCCGATGACGTTTGGCCTGGCGTGCTGCGCCATCGAGATGATCGCGGCTTCGACCTCGCGCTTCGACATTGCGCGGTTCGGATCGGAAGTGTTTCGTCCCAGCCCGCGGCAGAGCGACCTGATGATCGTCAGCGGCACGGTGACGCTGAAGATGGCTCCGGTGGTGAAGCGGATTTACGACCAGATGCCCGAGCCGAAGTGGGTAATCTCGATGGGTGCGTGCTCGTCGGTGGGCGGGCCGTTCAATACTTATGCCGTGCTGCAGGGTGTGGATCGGATCGTGCCGGTCGACGTGTACGTCGTAGGATGCCCGCCACGGCCGGAAAACCTGTTCTATGGTTTATTGCGGCTTGCAAGACAAGATCGACAAGATGAGTATCGCGAAGAAGCCCACCGAAGTGCGGCTGCGCGAGGAGATGGTCGATAACTTCAAGGAGCAGATTCGGATTGCGCAGGCGAATTTCGCCAATCCGGAGCAACTGGTGCGGCCGGTGGAGACGACGATCGTCGGCGGGCGGTAGATTTCGAAGACATCGCAATAAGCGCCGAAGCACGACTAAAGCCATACCCCCTTCAAAGTCCTATCTCCACGCAAAATCCCAGTTTTGGTGCACAATACAATAATGGTCATTTATTTCCTGCGGCACGCAAACGCTGGTCAGAAACACTTCAGCAATCCAGGCAAAAGACGAAAAGCGACCGATCGACAAGCTGGGTGAAGAGCAGTCGCACGATGTAGGACGTGCGCTTGGCTTCTATTGGAGTGACAGCGAAGGTCATCATTTCCAGCCCGCTGACGCGGGCGGTGCAGACGGCCGAGATCGTGTCGCAGGAACTCGGTCACGAAGAGAAGATCGTGCTCGACAATGCACTGCGCCCGGAGGCGACGTTCGAGCAATTCAAGGCGCTGCTGAACCGTCACAAGGACAAGGCCTGCGATCATGGTTGTGGGGCACGATCCCAGCATGACGGAGTTCGTGAACAAGGTACTGTCCGACGGTCGCCCGCTTGACAGCAGTCGAGATGAAAAAGGGAGGCGTGGCCAAAGTGGAGAAGGAGCTGCGCCGGCCCGGCGTTCTGAGGTGGTTCATGACTCCCAAGGTCGTGCAGAAGGATTCAGCGCAGCTCGGCGAAGAGATCGCGTCCGAAGACAGACTTGAAGTAAATCCTTTCCCGTTCCACCGCCCAAAGCTCCAGTTCCACGATCCTCTCGGGGACGCCGGTGTAAGACTTAGCTGCACCGGGCCGTCCTGATTGATGTCGTACGTGCAACTCGCCGACGGCACCGCGACGTCCCTGATCGAGAGCGCGCGCGACCGCAGTAAGGCGACGGCCTTGGGTACCTGAACCTGATCGGCGCGGGGAACCATCTGGATGACTGCGTCTCCGGCGGTGGGCAGGGAATTGCCCACGTAACGGGCAATAGCGGCGATGACGCGACGCTGGACGGGCGTGTATCCGAAGAGCTCGGAGTTGGCGATGATGTAGTGGGTGTGGCGCCGACGTCCGGAACGATTGATGTATGCCCCGACTTCGTGCAGCATGGCGGCGGCTTCGAGCCAGTCGGCATACTGCGGTGGCAGGCGATGCACCGACTGCAGCCGGCGAAAGAGCTGCATGGCGAAATCGCGGATACGTTCGCGCGAAGACCAGGTCGGCCCCATAGTGCTTCACCACGGTCAGTAACGCATCACGGCGCTCGGTCTCGACACGCTCCTTCATGGCCGAGCTCTCGGCGTAATCGGCCAGCATCTGCGCCAGCAGGCCGTCGCGCAACCCGAGAGGCAGATAGCGGAAGCTGCGCAGTGAGCACATGTCCATCAATTCGGCGAAGACCATGGCTCCGGCGATGATGATTTCGGCACGCCGCGGGCCGATGCCGGGCAACGCGCGTCGATCTGTCGAGGTTGCGCTTGGCGAGGTCCTTGAGAATCTTGCGATGAATGGCTGCATGAGGCACGGTGTGGGGCTTGGTCTCGTCTCGCCACTCTTTGGCCTGATAGAGTCCGGACAACGCGGCGGGCGTGCCTGAAGTTGCGATCACGGTTTGCACTTTGCGCCTCGCGAATACGCTTTTGGATGCGGGAGATTTCGCGCTGCACGAAGCGCCGCATCTGGTCGAGTTCGTTCTTGCTTCGGCGGATCGTGGTGCATAAATGTCTGGGTCAGCCGGACCGCGCCGATCGGAAGACTGACCATGTCCTGATGTGGCCTGCGACTCGAGATGGTCAGCTCGCAACTACCGCCGCCGAGGTCGATCAGCAGGGCGCGCTGATGGGCGATGCGGGCGTTGCGACAGGATTCCAAGGTGAATGAGGCGTCCTTCTTCGAGGCCGGTGATGACTTCGGCCTTCCATCCGGTGGCCGAGCGTACCCAGTCGAGAAAGGCGCGGCTGTTGCGTGAATCGCGAAGTGCCGCGGTGGCGACTACGCGAACGCGGTCGGCGGCGTGGTCCTGCACAGCGCGATGAAAGCGCTGCAGAACACGGATGGTGAGCGCCATGGCCTCGTGGATCGAGTGCGCCGTTGGCGAAAACGCTCTCGCCCAGGCGTGTGACCTCGCGGTCTTCGTGCAGAGTGTGCAGGCGTCCATGCACGACCTCTGGCAATCTTCAGGCGAACCGAGTTGGAACCGATGTCAACGGCAGCGAATGTGGGCATGGGGCAAGTCTGAGACGCGACGGGCGTCAACGGACGCGCAACGCATTCGTTAGCACGATAGCCGCCTCGACGAGCGAATGGCAACCGAAATCGCAGCGAGGCTGGTGCGCGAGCTATTGCCGTATTCTGAAAGAGGCCAATGTCAGGAGCTGTGCGCAGCGATACAGTGCGCTTAGTCTGGCGCATCCAATGAGCTTATGGCCTCAATCGACGGCCCAAGCCCGGAACTGAAGGCACTCGAAGCAGACCTCGCCGAGGTGAAGGAAGAATTCACGGCGCCGGCGTCGCCGCGCTCGCGAGTGTGCGACGCGGTGCGTGCCTTCGGCATCGCAACTTTCAGTTGTTCTTTGCCGGCCAGTTGATCTCGCTGATCGGCACCTGGATGCAGACGGTCGCCCAGTCGTGGCTGGTGTATCGCCTGACGGGATCGACGCTGCTGCTGGGGACGGTCGGGTTCGCCAGCCAGATTCCGGTGTTTCTGGTTGCGCCGATCGGCGGCATGGTGGCGGACCGCGCCAATCGGCATCGGGTCGTGATCGCGCACGCAGATGGCCTCGATGATGCTGGCGTTCATTCTGGCGGTGCTGACGCTGACGCATCGCATTCAGGTCTGGGAAATCATGGTGCTGGCGGCGGGGCTGGGGGTCGTGAATGCGTTCGACATTCCGGCGCGGCAGGCGTTCCTGATGGACATGGTTGGCCGCGAAGACCTGATGAACGCCATCGCGCTGAACTCGTCGATGTTCAACGGCGCGCGCATCATCGGTCCGGCGATTGCAGGCATTGTGGTGGCATGGGTCGGCGAGGGCTGGTGCTTCTTCGCCAACGCCGTGAGCTATATCGCGGTGATCGCCGGCCTGCTGATGATGAAGATCACGCATCCCGTGAACCTGGCCGATGAAGGCTCGCCGATTGAACACATCCTGGAGGGATTTCCGGTTCGCGCGCGGAGGCAGCGCCGATTCGGGCGATTCTGCTGCTGCTGGGACTGGTGAGCCTGGTGGGCATGCCTTATTCGGTGCTGATGCCGGTATTTGCGCACGAAATCCTGCATGGCGGGGCGAGGGAGTTGGGCTGGCTGATGGGCGCTACCGGTGTCGGCGCGCTGCTGGGAGCGCTGAGCCTGGCGGCGCGGGTTGGAGTCGAGGGTCTCGGCAAGCTGATTGCGCTTTGCGCCGGCGGCTTCGGAGTGAGCCTGATCCTGTTCGCGTTCTCCAGAGATTTCTGGCTGTCGATGATTCTGCTGCTGCCGGTGGGGTTCACCATGATGGTTCAGATGGCCTCGTCGAACACACTGCTGCAGTCGATGGTGCCCGACCAGATGCGAGGACGAGTGATTGCGGTCTACTCGATGATGTTCATGGGCATGGCTCCGTTTGGAGCGTTCTTCGCGGGAGCGATCGCTCATCGCATTGGCGCACCGTGGACGGTAGCCATCGGCGGAGTGGCCTGCATCGCCGGGAGCAATCGCATTCGGCCTGGCACCTGCCGAACGTTCCGCGCAGCAAGCACGGGAGTTGGTCCTGGCGCAGGGAGTGACCGCTGGATCCCCGGCGGAGGAGATGACCAGCCGGGGATTGTCGTAAGTGAGACTTCCGCAGCGCCGTACCCAGAGCGATTATTCGGAAAGCCTCAGCGAGGTTGGCTTAGTGCGGCGCCGGCGGCGCCGCTGGTCCGGGAACTCCCAGACGCTTCAGCCGGTCGCGGGCCTGAGCGGCTTCGGTAGAGCGCGGATAGCGGGCGATCAGGCTGTTCAATTCACGTACTCCGGCCTCGCGCTGACCGAGTTCCAACAGCGCGTAACCTTTCTTGAGCTGGGCCGCCGCGGGCTTTCTGGCCTCCGGGATACTGCTCGAGCACCTTGTCGTAGTCCTTTACCGCGGCGTCGAAGTTGCCCTGGCGATACTCGATGTCGGCCAGATAGAACTGTGCATCGCCGGCGTGGTCGGTGTTGCCGTAGTACTTCAGGTAGTCGCCGAACTCCTGCGACGAGAGGTCATACTTGCCGGCGTTGTAGTCGCGCAGAGCATTGTTGTACAGCACGTCAGGCGGAGGTGCAGGGTTCGCCGGACTCGCGTGTGCCCGCGGCGGGCTGTCCCGGAACGGCGGTCATTCGCAGGCTGTCCAGCGGCGAGGTTCTGCCCGCCCTGCTGCATATCGTCGAGTTGCTTGGTGATCTTGGCGAGGCGCGCCTTCAGCTCATCGACCGTGTCGTGCAGCGACTGAATCTGTCCGGAGACCTGTTCCAGCTCGCGAGTTGGTGTCAGAGGACTTGCGCCTGTGATCTTCTGCTGCAGATCGTTGACGGCCACGCTCATCTTGTTGACGCGAGTCGGTGCTCTGCTCGACCAGGTTGCGCAGCACGCCCATGCGCTCGTCCATGGTCTGCTGCAGTCGAGCCACCTGGTCGGAAAGGGTCTGCACCTGGGTTTGGAGTTGGATGATTTCCTTGCTCACGCCAAAGGCCGGATGCAGGCTGGTCACGAACAGGATGGCGACTGGACCAGCCCTGGCGAATTGTTCGTCGAACTCGCATAGATATTTTCCTAACTAAAAAGCTGTTCGAAGAGACTATCGTAAATCGCGAAGGTCAAATGCCTCGGAATACTCCATGGTGTCGCCGTTCGCGACCCCGATTAGCTACGGGGGCTTGCACCCGGGGCTACACGAATCGCCGCTGCGCGGCTCGCTCAAAACGCAACGTGCAAGGTCGCTGAGCTGCCCTATCCGGCCGCAAATTCACGAGCACGACGGGCCACTCGTTCCAGCAGCGTCCGGATCATTGGCATTCGCAGTTCACTTCGAGTACACGAAGTGTGCGCGGCGGTTCTGCTGCCAGCACGCCTCGGTGCTCTCGGTGCAGAACGGCTTCTCCTTGCCGTAGCTGATGGTGCGGATGCGGGTCGGCTGAAACTCCCTGCTGCACCAGCGCCTGCTTGGCGGCGTTGGCGCGATATCTCGCCCAGCGTCAGGTTGTACTCGATGGAACCGCGCTCGTCGCAGTGTCCCTCAATGAGGAAGCTCATACCCGGATGCTGCTGCAGGAAGTGCGCGTCGGACTGGATCACGGACTCGATCTTGCGACGTGATCTCGTAGCTGTCGTAGTCGAAGAACACGTCTTTCATGTTCTGCGGAAAAGAGGCGCGCATCGCTTTCGTTGCCAGTCGAGCTGGTCGTCGGCGGCGGCGCCGCGGCCGGAGTGACGGTAATACGCGCGGTGGCCTCCTTCGTGCCGGTATCGTTCTTCGCGACCAGGTGATAGGTGGTTGACTCGGTGGGCGTCACTTTCGTCGAGCCGCTGGGATCGACCTTGCCGATGCCGTCGATGGTGACGCTCGCTGGCGAAGTCGGTCGTCCACGTCAGGGTCGAGGCCTGGCCGGCGTCAATCGTGTTTGGATTCGCGGTCAGCATCGCAGTGGGTGCTGGCGGCGGCGGCGGAGTCGGGGTGAGGCGGCGTTGGCTTCTTCTTGGCGCACGCGGCAACCAGCCAGGACCACGGCCAGAGCCGACGACAATCTGGATCCACTGAATCCTGTCGTAGCTTTCAACTTCCTTCCTCCCATGGCGAGAGCACTCGCTTCAGTTTGTGGCGGGGCGGAGTGTGCTCCTTCCGCTCGTTCGAAGTATGCAGACCCATGCTACTTAAAACTCCAGTTCGGCTGCGTATTCTCGCCGGTGTTGGTCAACTGCCGCACCTGGCTGCCGTCGGCCAGCATGCTCCAGATCTGCGTGCGGCCGCTGCGGTTCGACTGAAACACGATATGCCTGCCGTCGGGCGACCATGACGGAAAATCGTTGCGTCCGCCATCGTGCGTGAGCTGTACCCACTGCTTGCTGGCGACGTCCATCACATAAATGTCGCTGGCGCCGGGCGCACCGGGCCCGTAGTTGCGAATCCAGGCGAACGCCAGGAACTGTCCGTTGGGCGACCACGACGGAGAAACGGCATAGCCCTGGTCGGTCATGCGCGACGACGTTGGTTCCGTCAGATGCCATGGTGTAGATCTGCGGCAGGCCGGTGCGTCCGCTGACCCACGCGATCTGCGCATTGGTCTTGGGGTTCCAGGTAGGCGAGACGTCGGGACCCTTGCTGTTGGTCAGGCGGCGCAGATTCGCCGCCGGCAACGTCGACGACATAGATTTCAGCGTCGCCTGAGCGGGACGACGAAAATGCGAGCGATCTTTCCGTCCGACGACCATGCGGGCGAAAGGTTCGTGCCCCCTGATAGCGTGGGAAGGTGACCTGGCGGTTCAGCTCCAGCGAGTACATCAGGATTTGCCACTCGGCGTTGGAAACCCCGGAGAACGCAACGCGAGAACCGTCGGGCGAGACGTGCGGCGACAGGGCCATCGTGCCGAGATGTGGGTGAGCTGCTTCTGGTTGGCGCCGTCGTAATCCATCTGCCAGATTTCTTTGGTGCCGCCGCGACTGCTGACGAAATAAATCTTGGATTCCGCAATGCCCTGGATGCCTCCACCGAGGCGGAAGATAATTTCATCGGCGAAGCGGTGGGCGATCAGGCGAGCGTTGTCTTCGCTGGCCGACTCGCGATACTGCTTGCCCAGCACCTGTGGCGACTGAGCGTTCTTCACGTCGTACAGCCAGCCTTGGACTGCGAGCGATCCACTCTGCACTCCCGCGTTGCCGAAGGCCAGCATGTTGGCGTTGGGTGGAGGATCGTCCCACTCGGCGAGATTCACGTCCTGCGGCGTGCCCGGTTGCGACACCGGATAGAAGCTGGGCGACACCATGTCGAAGATGCCGGCGGCCTGCAGGTCATTCCACAGCGTGACGCTGAACGTTGTCGTCAGCGCTTGGTGTCAGCGATCGTTGTCGCGGGCTTGAAGTCGGGGACAGCGAGGCGAATCTTCTCGACGCCGAGCCCGGTGCCGGTGCGAATCCAATCTTGCGCGGCGAGCGAGCGCAGAGCGGCGCTGGCGAAGAAGATGCGACGAGGATGATGATCGAGAATCGTTTCATTCGTACATCCAGAATAATCCACCTTGCGACGTTGTCGTGGCGCTGTGATGCGGACATCGCCGCATCGACTTGTGTTCAGCGACGATAGTCAAACCAGAACTCCACAGCAACGTAATTGCCCGAGTATCCCGCGGGCAGCGGTCCGAACGTGTCGATGCGCTGCAAAGCGCGCACTGCCGATTGATCGAGCGACGGGATTCCGCTCGACTGCTCGACGCGAATATTCGTCGGCTGGCCCGACCGATTGATCTCGAAATAAATGTAAACGCGGCGCGCGTCGGAGATCCGCGGATCGACTTCGTACTTCAGCCAGTTGTCCGACACTTTGCGGCGCACGATGTCGACGTAATAGGCGAAGCGACTGCCGAAGTCGCCCTGGCCGCCCTGGAATCCGAATCCGCCCTTGGTGGCGCCTGAGGTGAACGATCCGTAGGGACCGCTGACCGGGCCACCCTTGTCCGTAGGGAATCTGGTTGTCGGGCTCGGCCTTGGCGACTTGCTTCGGCGGTTCTTTCTTTGGCGAGTCGCGGACTCGTGCTGGCCCTTCAGCTTGGCGTCGCGCGCTGGGAATCGGAATTGCCTTGGGCTCCTCTTTCGGAGTCTCTTTCGGGCGCGATTGCGAGAGGCCTTTCGACTCGTTGGCCAGCACGTTTTGTGCTTCGGGCTGCGCGTTGGGCAACGGAATGCTGCTGACCAGAGTCGCACTCATCGCGCCGCCACCGCCCTCGGTGCCTCCCCAGCTCTCGCCGCGTCCGCTGGGAATGAGGTAGCCGAAGAGAGCCAGGGCAAACAGAGCCGAGTGCAGCGCCAGCGAGCCGACCACGGACAAGCGCGACGCGTGGTCGTGCGGAAAGATGTCAGCGTCGGCTGCCATTCTTCTCCAGCGGCTGGGTGACGATGCTCACGTTGGTGATGCCAGCCTGCTTGACCGCGTCCATCACGGTGGCGAAGGCGCCGAAGGGGACGTTCTCATCGGCGCGAACGAAGACAGACTGGCCTTCGGGATCGCGAATCTTCTGTACGCAACTGCGGCACCGATCTGGTTGATGTTGATGGGATCGTTGCCGAGAAACACCTTCTGCTGGCGATCGATGGTGATGACCAGCCGCTCCTCGGTGATTTCCTTCACGGTCTTGGTGTGCGGCACGCTCACTTCGATGCCTGACTGCAGCACCGGAGCAGTCACCATGAAGATGATGAGCAGCACGAGCACGACGTCCACCAAGGGCGTGACGTTGATGTCAGCCAGCGACGACTGCGTGCGGCCCTGGGAGTTGGTGAAAGCCATTAGCGCCGCTCCACGTTCTCGGGCACATTGCGCCCGTCATTGTTGTCTGAGCGCGCTCCACTTCGTTGATTAGTTCGAGGCCGAAGTCATCCATGCGCGCAGCCGAACTCGCGGATGTGCTGGGTGAACATGTTGTAGGCAATGACGGCGGGAATGGCGGCGAAGAGTCCTGCCGCGGTGGTGATCAGCGCCTCGGAGATTCCAGGAGCAACTGCCCGCAGGGTTGCAGCACCTGCAGTCGCCAAGGCCGTGAAAAGCGTCGATGATGCCCCACACGGTTCCGAAGAGACCGATGAACGGCGTAACTGCGCCAGTAGTAGCCAGCCAAGGCAAGCGACTTTCAAGATGAGTTAGTTCTTCCGACGACGCAATCTGCATCGCACGTTGCAATGCAGCCGATACGGATTGGATTGGGAGCCTGCTTGCGCAGCTCGCTGTACGCACCGTCAAAGACGGCGATCAGCGGGCTCGGCTTGAACTGCTCGGCCACTGCAGCGACGTCCTGAAGGCGCTCGGACTTGCGGAACATCCGCATAAAGCGATTGCTTTGAGCGCGAGCGCGGCGGAACATTCCCCATTTGCTGAAGATGATGGCCCAGGAGATCACGCTGAATAGCCAGAAGGATGACCAGGACGGTCTTGGCGACCAGCCGCTGGTCTCGATAAGACCTGAGATCTCGCCGCCGATGGCAATGGTGAATAAGCTGCAGTAAACATTCATTCCGTTAGTTAGCCTTCGCTTTCATTCCTCCATTATAAGATTTTGACGCGTGGAAAGCGGGTTCGTATCGCGATGAGCCTGCGGAGTAACCACCGAAATTTCGACACGAGACGTCCCGACAACAGCGTTCGCAACGTGCGACCGGCTTGTCCAGTAGTCATCGAACGACGAAAGGAGGGAATGTGCCGCTGGTTCGCATCACTCTGCAAGAGGGACATTCGGCTGAGACAATTCGGGCCATCTCCGACGGCGTCTATAACGCCATGCTGGAAACCATCAATGTGCCGGAGCATGATCGATTCCAGGTAATCCTGGAGCAAGCGAAGGTTGAAACCCGGCTCAGTTTCGGAAAGACGGTATGACGCCGCGCTAAAACGCGGCTTTACCACCTTCACCGCTCGGGTACTGCCTTGTCGATACATACACGTTCTTCCAATCCGTATACAGCGCCACCGGCGCCGGGCTACGCCTGAACCGCCGATTGTGCTCGGGCAGATATTCCTTCTCCAGAAACCGGTTGGCTTCCGCATGGGTTTTGATTTTCTTCAGCCGCATTTTCTTTACCAGGCGATCTTGGTGGGTACCGTGGTTTCTCTCCACGCGACCTTTGGCCTGTGGTGAATTGGCTGCGATGATGCGGATCCCCAGGCGCTCGCACATCTGCCCAAACTGCGTCACCGGCACTTCCCCCTGCTGTGAATCTTGCGAGGTAGAGTCCTCGTTCCGCCAATTGCCTGTAGTCGGGCGGATAGCATCTCCGATGCGTGCGGAGGTAACGACGCACGTTCAGCTCGGACGTAAAAGCCTCGGCCGCCCTGCGGCGAAAGCTGCAGAGGTGGGAACGATCGGTGAGGCGAGCAAACTGTGAGGCCTGAACATAACGAAATAGCTGCAGCCTCGAAAAGCGTCCCGCGAAAAATCGTGTTCGCGGACAGAAGCGGGAAGCCGATCCACCTTTCCACGTGGGAGAAGGCCGATGACACTGAGGAAGAACCAGGCACGTGCACTCAGCGAAACCGCCGGGGTATGGGCTCAAGCATCACAGGAAAGATTCGCAGAATAACGTCGGGAGAGTCCCGATGGCAGCAGGGGCTGGTGGCAACCTGCAAAGACTCCTAGCACGAGGCCAGAAGCCGAAGGATGGGAGAGCCACATGGGATTGGCGAATGAGTCCGTAGTAGCGAGGAACGAGGAGTAATGTCCTCGGAGGAGCCGAGTATACGGCTCCCTGATGAAGATAACGCCGACATCAGGCAAAGGGACTCTGGGCACTTGGTGGTCCCTACGACAGGCGCGGGCTCGGCTTGATAAAACCGGGCATACCAAACCGCAGTCAGGGCCAGGGACGAAGTTGTGAACAAACGATTCGCCGGCGGGGCGTATGCGCACCAGCGCTTAAACCTCGTGGGGGATGGGAAGGTTCACAGACGAAAGGCCAAGGCTTCAAACCGTACCTGGGAAATCCGGCCGTACGGCATTATAGGGGGGCTTAGGGAAACGTCGCCAGGGTGGAATTGTGAACCCGCCTTGCCATCGAAAGAGCAGGAGCGGTAACCCTCCACCTAAAGCGGGGCGCGCCCTACTTCTATCCCAGCAAGTCCACAAAACGGACTTTCCCACTGCGTTTGGAAATCCGCACACACCGCGGATTCCCACTTTCCACACAGCCTCGACTACTACTGGAAAATTAAAAATGCACGATCACGACAAAAGGGGACATTTCTAATGTCATAAACAAGGGGACATTTCTATTGTCCGTTGACACGAGCAGTCATGCATAGCAGTCATGCATAGCTGACGACCGATAGCTTTACTGCTACACTGCGCATAACTTCGCGAGTCGAGAACTCATTGTGCTGCTGGAACTGCGGGTTGAAAACTACGCGGTCATCGACAACGTCGCCGTGGAGTTCGCCCCCGGCCTCAACCTCCTGACCGGCGAAACCGGTGCTGGAAAATCCATACTCATCGATGCACTGACGCTGCTGCTAGGCGACAAAGCCTCGGCGGACGCAGTGCGACATGGCACGGAGAAGGCGGTTGTGTCGGCGGTGTTCGAGGCCGACTCGAAGGCGCTAGACGCCGTGCTGGAACAGAACGGCATCGATGGCGACGAGCGTCGGCTCATCCTTAAGCGTGAAATCGCTGCGGGTGGGAAGGGACGAGTCTTCGTCAACAATCAGCCGGCGACGGTGGCGGCGTTACGCCAACTGGCTCCGCACCTGGCCGTCATTCATGCACAGAATGAAGTGGTACTCGCTTTTGACGCCACGTCGAGACTGGCGCTTCTCGACAGCTTCGGAGGGTCGAATCTCGTTCCGGTGGCGGAGCGGTTCGAGGCGTGGACTGGAATTCGCAACCGAATCGCCGATTTGGAGCGTGATGAGCAAGACCGGATGCGGTTGCTGGATCTGTGGAGCTTTCAGCGAAAAGAAATCGCGTCGGCAAACCTGCAGGCCGGAGAAGACGCAAAGCTTGAAGACGAAAAGCGCGTGCTGGCCAACTCGGAGCGGGTGTTGTCGTCGGCGATGGGTGCTTACGAAGCCCTTTACGAGGGGAGTGTCTCGGCGTCGTCGTTGATTCGTTCGGCGGCGAGGCAATTGGAAGAGCTAGCGAGATTCGACGAGAGATTCCGGGAGTCGCTGGCGCAACTCGATACGGCGCGGATAACGGTAGAGGACGTTGGCGAGACGTTGCGCGACTACGCGGAGAAGGTTGAGGCGTCGCCGGAGCGATTAGCGGAGGTCGAAGACCGGCTGGCCGCAATTGATCGGTTGAAACGCAAATACGGACCAACGCTGGACGATGTGATGTTGTTAGGCGGCGATCTCGATCGCAAGCTCAACGAGATGGAAAACAAGGACGAGGTGTTACGCAAGCTGCGAGCTGAGTTGGCGACTGCCGCCAACCACTATCTCGAAGCCGCACGGGACCTCTCCCGACGACGCTACGATGCTGCCCGCAAGCTGGAGAAGCAGGTTGAGAGCGAAGTCAATGAACTAGCGATGAAGGCACGATTCAAAGTAGATGTCAGCGGCGCCGACGCAGTGGAGAACTGGACGTCGAAGGGCTTCGATTCCGCGCGGTATCTGATCTCAGCGAATGCCGGCGAGCCACTAGGACCGGTCGAAGAGATTGCCTCCGGGGGAGAGTTATCGCGTGTGATGCTGGCGCTGAAGACCACGATTGAAGCGGGAGTGTCGGGTAAAGCACAGCGCGATGGTGCTAAGGATGGTGCAGCTCAGCGAACCTTGGTCTTCGACGAGATTGATGCCGGTATTGGAGGGCGTGCCGCGGAGGCGGTCGGGAAGAAGCTCAAAAAACTCGCAGCCACCAAGCAGGTGTTGTGCGTCACCCACCTGCCGCAGATCGCATCGTTTGCGGATCAGCATTATCTCATCGAGAAGAAAGAATCCGGGGGCCGGACGAAGACTTCGGTGCGGCAACTCGACATTGAAGAACGCACGAAAGAGCTGGCGCGCATGATCAGTGGGGCCAGGTTGACGGATACGTCGATCAGACACGCCGAGCAGATGCTGAAAGCAAACCGGTAAGGCAGACTGAGGGCCCGATCCATAGGAGAAGCACCACTGCTCACGACCGCAGGAGGCTCCCGCGAGCCGAATTGCTGTGGCGAGAATCCAATTATCGGCACTCCGTCGTTTGGTCTAGCTGGGGACTTATACCGGTGGTGCCGGGAACATGCTCGTGTGGGGTTCCATTGAGGGCCTAAAATGCGCCATAAAACTGCTAAATCTTGCCGTTTCTTGGCGTTATATTGATGGTACCGGCGCTGCTACAATAGAGTAAATGTGGGGAAACGTGGGTTATTATTCGCGTAACCAGACAAGGATTTCATGACTCAGACCGACGCCAAGACTTTACTTTTGCTGAAGCCGCGAGGCTTTTGCGCCGGGGTGGTTCGCGCCATCGACATTGTTCGCATTGCGCTGGAAACGTTCGGTGCGCCCATCTACGTTCGCAAGGAAATCGTTCATAACCGCTACGTTGTGGACGAGTTGACGGCGAAGGGAGCTATTTTTGTCGATAGCGTGGAAGAAGTCCCGGCTGGCGAACGCGTCATTTATAGCGCTCACGGTGTGGCGCCGGAAGTGCGCCAGGCCAGCAAGCTGCGGGAACTTCGGGTTATTGATGCGACCTGCCCGTTGGTTACCAAGGTTCACGTGGAGGCAGTGAAGTTTGCCCGTGAAGGATATTCGCTGATTCTGATCGGACATCACGATCACGATGAGGTCATCGGAACGCTCGGTGAAGCGCCGGCAGTGACGCAGGTCGTCGATTCGCCAGAAGATATTAACAACCTGAATGTGCCTGATCCGGATCGCGTGGCATATCTGACGCAGACGACGTTGAGCCTGGATGAAACCAAGCACGTGATCGCGGCGCTACGGAAGAAGTTTCCCAATATTCAGGGCCCCCATGCTCAGGACATCTGTTACGCGACCGAAAACCGGCAGACTGCCGTCAAGGAAGTTGCCAACGAGTGCGACTTGTTGCTGGTGGTAGGGTCAGACAATAGCTCCAACTCGAACCGCCTGGTAGAAGTCGCGCGCAACATGGCGACCAATTCGCACCTCATCGAGAACTGCCGCTCCATCCAGCCGGAATGGTTGGAAGGGGTCAAGACAGTGGCTCTCACGGCGGGAGCGTCTGCGCCTGAAATATTGGTGCAAGAGGCGGTGAGTTATCTGGTGGACCAGGGTTTCACCAACCTGCAAGAGGTGGAAGTAATGCCGGAGAACGTTCGTTTCGGCTTGCCACCAGAAATTGTGGAAGCAATCGGGGCCGCGCCGGCCCTGGCGGAGTAAGAACCAAGAATGGCAGAAGCGTTATCCCCCAATCCCGGCGAAATGCGATTCGGGAAGTTGGACGACATTAAGACCCGAGTTGCAGCCGCGATCGACGCCTCTCGCAAACATCTTTTCTCCCTGCAGCATCCGGAGGAAGGGTATTGGTGCGGAGAACTGGGCGCCGATACCACGCTGGAATCCGATTACATTCTGTTGCACCGTTTGCTGGGAACGGAAGACCCGCAGCGCACCCAGAAGTGCGCCAACGAAATCCTGTCGCACCAGAATGAAGACGGTGGCTGGCCCATTTACAATGGCGGTCCCTCGAACATCAGCGCCTCCGTGAAGGCGTATTTCGGATTGAAGATGGCGGGCTACGATCCCGATCATCCTGCGCTCCGCAAGGCGCGCGAGCGGATCCTGGCCATGGGTGGAGTGACCGAGGTCAATACCTTCACCAAGATTTACCTGTGCTTTCTCGGTCAGTACGATTACGACGCGGTACCGGCGATTCCACCGGAAATCGTGCTCTTTCCGAACTGGTTCTGGTTCAACATCTACGAGATTTCGTCGTGGTCGCGGGCGATCCTGGTCCCGCTTTCGATCGCCTATGCAAAGAAGCCTTTCAAGAAGATCCCTGATGAGCAGGGTATCGCGGAACTTTTTGTCGGCGGCCGCAGCAAAACCAACCTGCGGTTGAAGTGGGCCAAAAAATTGGTCAGCTGGCGGAATTTCTTTCTGCTGCTCGATCGTATGGTGCACTTCTTTGAGAAGGTCCATATCCGGCCGTTGCGTTCGAGTGCAATCAACAAAGCCGAGAAGTGGATGCTGGAGCACCTGGATATGAGTGATGGCCTGGGTGCCATTTACCCCAGCATTATGAACTCGATTATTGCGCTGCGCTGCCTGGGCTACTCCCTCGACGATCCGCAGGTTATCCGGGCGATGGACGAATTCGAGAAGCTCGGCATCGAGGAAGAGACGACATTTCGCATGCAGCCGTGCATGTCTCCGGTGTGGGACACGGCTTACTCAATCTTCGCATTGGCAGGAAGCGGCGTAGCCGCGACCGATCCGCGGCTCGTGCAGCCTTCGGAGTGGATGTTGAACAAGCAGGTCACCCGTAAGGGCGACTGGTGTGTGAAGAATCCCAAGGCCGCGCCGGCGGGATGGTACTTCGAGTTCAATAACGAGTTCTATCCCGATGTGGATGATTCGGCGATGGTGTTGCTTGCCTTGGGCAAGGTCAAGACTTCGAACGAGAGCTATCACGATAAGTCAGTGCAGCGGGCGCTGGACTGGATCCTATCGATGCAGTGCAAGAACGGCGGCTGGGCGTCCTTCGATAAGGACAATGACCGAATGGTATTTCAATACGTCCCATTCGCCGATCACAACGCCATGCTCGACCCGGCGACGGTTGATATCACGGGACGCGTGCTGGAGTGCCTGGCGGCTTATGGCTACTCGATGAAAGATGGGCCGGTGCAACGTGCCATTCAGTTCATCAGGCGGGAACAAGAGCCGGATGGGTCATGGTTCGGACGCTGGGGGGTGAACTACATCTATGGAACTATGCAGGTGCTGCGCGGGCTGGAAGCCGTCGGGATGGACCATCACGAGCCCTGTGTTCAGCAGGCAGCAGAATGGCTGCGCATGATGCAGAACCCCGACGGAGGTTGGGGTGAAACCTGTGGGTCTTATGACGACCCCAATACGAAGGGCGTGGGTCCGAGCACGGCTTCGCAGACGGCGTGGGCAATTATGGGATTGCTGGCGGCGAACGACACGCGGAGCGATTCGCTGCAGAACGGAATGGCATACCTGTTGAAGACGCAGCGACGCGATGGGTCCTGGGACGAAGCCTGGTATACCGGGACCGGATTCCCGCGTGTGTTCTACCTGATGTACTACATGTACCGCGAATACTTCCCGCTGATCGCCCTGACTACCTACGCCGAGGCTGCCGCGGTGTCGCAGGAAGAGCATGTGAGAGCTGCCGGCGTTGGGCTACGAAAGAACTAACGGCCAACGGATCGGGCGAATACCTTCCCAATATTTTGGGGATCTTACTGTCATAGGGCCGGGGGCGGCCACGCGGGGCATAGTGGACACGTCAGTATGTCCGAACATCCTCGGTTCGCGGATTTCGTGACGGGAATAGATGAAGACCTTTGTAACAGGAGCGACCGGTTTTCTGGGCAGTCATGTCGCGCGGGTGGTGTTGGCCCACGGAGCGGACTTGCGCCTCCTGGTGCGGAGCAGTAGCCGAACTGAGAACATCGAGGCCCTTCCATTTGAGTGCGTCTTAGGCGACCTGCGCGATCCTGAATCGCTGAAGCGGGGAATGGACGGCTGTGAGGTCGTATTTCACGTTGCGGCGGATTATCGCCTGTGGGCCATTAATGGGCAGGAGTTGTACCACTCGAATGTGGAGGGTACGCGCAACCTCCTGCAGGCGGCGAGAGATTCGGGCGTCAGGCGGGTTGTCTATACCAGCAGTGTTGCCACCATGGGATTCGGGAACAACGGCGGCATGACCGACGAAAGTACGCCGGTGACGCTAAGGAACATGATCGGCGATTACAAGCGCAGCAAGTTCATAGCGGAACGGCTGGTCATCGAGGCAGCACAAGGTGGTCAGGATGTCGTGATGGTGAATCCGACGACGCCCATTGGGGAGCGCGACATCAAACCCACTCCGACCGGACAGATCGTGGTGGACTTCCTGAAACGCAAGTTTCCCGCGTACGTCGACACGGGGCTGAACTTGGTTGATGTGCGCGACTGCGCTGAAGGTCACGTGCTGGCGATGGAGAAGGCGATCCCAGGGGAGCGCTACATCCTGGGCGGAGAGAATCTGACGCTGAAGCAGATTCTCGACAAACTTAGGGGAGATCACGGGTCTGCCGTCTCCCAGTATCAAGCTACCCTACGCTGTCGCTTATGCGACCGGATTTGTGGATACATTGGTGACAGGAAAAATCCGTCAGCGCGAGCCGCGGGTAACGCTGGACTCAGTTCGTATGGGGCGCAAGAAGATGTTCGTCACTAGTTCCAAGGCGGAGCGTGATCTCGGATGGCATCCCGGTTCGGTTGATGGGGCTTTGCGTCGGGCGGTGGAGTGGTTTCGGGCGAACGGCTATGCCGGGTAAGCAACTGGCAATCATTGGGGCAATGCATCGCGAATTGGCTCCAATGTTGCGTGGTATTCAGCCCCGGAAGGCGGATGGAGTCAGGTTTTTTGAGCTTGATACTGCCGTGATCACGATTGGCGGTATTGGCCGCAAGGCGGCTCAGCGGGCCGCCGAAGTGACTGTGGCGAAATATGGTCCTGGCCTGATGATTTCAGCCGGGATCGCGGGTGCGGTTTCGCGGGAGCTGAAAGTTGGGGACGTGGTTTCCGCAAGTATTGTAGTGGACGTGGAGGCGGGCGCGAGATATCCGGCAATCGGCGGCGAGGCAGTGATAGCGACGTCGTCGCTCAGCAGCGTGGCTGATAAGCGTATGCTGGCGGAGCGTTGGAAGGCGGACGTGGTCGACATGGAGAGCGCTGCAGTAGCCTCGGTAGCTGAGGCAGCGCGAGTTGAATTCATGGCCATCAAGTGCATATCGGACGAAGTCGACTTTGTGATGCCGCCACTTGCCCGGTTCGTGGATGAAGATGGACGGTTTAAGACGCTGCGATTCGCGGCGTATATTTCGCTAAGACCGACGTGGTGGAACTCAGTTCGACAATTGAGTGCGAATAGCTCTATAGCAGCGGCGAACCTATGCGAGGCGCTGAAACATCTAATGAAGCAACGATTGCTGTTGAAGTCGGCAGAAATGAATCTGGGTTCAAGGGTACTTTGACCAGCATGTTATCAGCGACACAGGCGAGGCTCGGGCAGCAGGATGGCACAATGCCATCGGTCATGCAGGCAGCCGTCTATCGGGGTGTGAACGACATTCGCCTCGAGCACGTACCGGTGCCGGCGATCGCCCGCGGTGAGTTGCTGGTTCGAGTGCACACGTGCGGCATTTGCGGCACAGACTTGAAGAAGATTGCTACCGGTTCGCACTCAGCGCCGCGGATCTTTGGTCACGAGACCACCGGAATCGTGGTAGCGGTGGGAGACGGCGTCAGCAAGTTTCGGAGCGGTGATCGGGTGATGGTGTTCCATCACATTCCATGCCGTGAATGCTATTACTGCCAGCACAAGGTTTTTGCGCAGTGCCCGACCTATAAGAAGGTTGGTGCGACGGCCGGGTATGAAGCCCAGCGGTGGCGGTTTTGCCGAGTATGTCCGGGTGATGGACTGGATCGTCGAACGCGGAGGCGTGATACGCATCCCGGATGGCGTGTCGTTCGAGCAGGCCTCGTTCATCGAGCCTGTGAATACCTGCATGAAAGGGGTGGAAACCCTGCGTCTGGCGCCGGGCGAAACGCTTCTTGTAATGGGTCAGGGGCCGATCGGGATCATCCTTGTCCGTTTTGGCACGTAAGTGTGGTGTGCGAGTAATCACTTCCGATTTGTTTCCGCAAAGGCTTACAATTGCCGAAGCGTTCGGTCTCAAGGAAAATATCGATGCCTCCGCCTCCGACACGGTCGACAATGGCCAAGGAAGCTGACGGAAGGCCGCGGGGCTGATGCCGTCATATCTGGCTGTTGGCAGGCAACGGCCTGATTCGTCCCGCCATGGAATGCAACCCGTCCAGGCGGGCGTGTTCTGTTATTTGCGCAAACGCAGCACGGAGAAGCGATCATTGATCCCGCTGCGGTTTGCGTAGATGAGAAGAGTCTATTGGGTTCTTACAGTGCTTCGGTCGATTTACAGGAGGAGTCAGCGCGATTTGTGCTGGGCCGGGAAATGGACCTCGAGCGGACTGATCAGCCATCGATTTCCGCTGGCCGAGTCGATCGATGCTTTACATTTGGCTGCCCACCCCAAGCCGGACTCGATGAAAGTCGTGATTCAGCCGGGCAGCCAATGGAAGGAATCCTAGAGTGAACGGAAACATGACAGCTGCGGTCCTCTATGGCAAAGAGGACGTAAAAATCGAGCAGGTGCCGATTCCCAAGCTGGATGAAGGGGAAGTGCTCGTCAAGGTGCAGGTGGCCCTGACCTGCGGCACCGATTTGAAGGTGTATCAGCGGGGCTACCATGCCCGCATGATCGTGCCTCCAGCGCTGTTTGGTCACGAACTCGCAGGCGTCATCGAAGAAGTTGGGCCCAACGTAAAAGGATTTAAGAAGGGCATGCGCGTGGTCGCGCTGAACTCGGCGCCCTGCGGCATGTGTTTTTACTGCTCTAAGCACCAGGAAAACCTCTGCGAAGATCTTCTGTTCAATAATGGCGCCTACGCCGAATACATTCACATACCGCGACGCATTGTTGAAACCAACATGCTGGCGATCCCTAACCATGTGAGCTACGAAGAAGCTGCTATCACGGAACCTCTAGCATGCGTTTTACGTGGCCTCCATGAAACGAAGATGGAAATCGGAGACTCAGTCGCGGTCATCGGCGCGGGGCCCATCGGATTGATGTTCGTTCAGGTGGCTAAGCTTTCCGGTTGCAACGTAATTGCCGTGGTCAAACGCGATTCGCAGGTGACTTCGGCCCTCCGGGCAGGAGCCGATCACGCGGTGCAGATCACGAAGGTGGACGATCCGGTCAGGGCCGTCCGCAGGCTGACGCCCGACAACCGCGGTTGTGACGTGGTGATCGAAGCGGTAGGCCGCCCGCAGGCGTGGGAATGGTCGATCGACATGGTACGCAAGGGCGGCATGGTGAATTTTTTTGGCGGTTGCGCCAACGGCACCAAGGTCTCGCTGGATACTCAACGTCTGCACTACAACGAGCTCACGCTGAAGGCGACGTTCCATCACACGCCCGAAACGGTGCGCAAGGCTTTTGCGCTGATCGCGGAGAAGAAGATCAAGGGCACCGACTACATCACGGGTGAGGCGCCTCTCTCGCGGCTGCAGCATGTATTGCGTCACATGCTGAATCGCAACGGCGACATAAAGACCGCGATCATTCCGGGACAGTAAGCCCGGTCATCCACGATCCATGGCATCCGCACCGACGGAGAACCGGACGACTACCTCACAGCCGGGCGCTCCGCTGCGGGTTGGAGCGTGCTGCCGTCCGGAATATGCCATCCCCGAAGTTCCGCCATCGCTCATCGACGCGCAGCAATACTGTGTTCGACTAGCAACATCGCATTACGAGAACTTTCCAGTCGTAACCTGGTTTCTTCCCAAGCATCTGCATCAGCACTTCTACAACGTTTACGTGTACTGCCGGATCTCCGACGATCTGGGCGACGAAGTCGGCGACAAACAGCAGTCATTACTCTTGCTCGACCAATGGGAAGCCGAACTGGCGCAGTGTTACAACGGCGAGCCGCGACATCCCGTGTTCGTTGCATTGCGGGAAACGGTACGTGAGTTCGATATTCCGCAGCATGAGTTTTCCGATTTGTTGCAAGCCTTTCGTCAGGACCAGATCGTGACCCACTATCCGCGTTTCGCTGACTTGCTGGGATACTGCCAGTACTCGGCGAATCCGGTAGGACACCTGGTGCTGTACCTATGCGGCTATCGCGACGCCGAGCGCCAGAAGCTATCGGACTACACCTGCACCGCGCTGCAGCTGGCAAACTTTTGGCAGGATGTCGCTCTAGACTTCGAAAAGGGAAGAATCTATCTTCCGCTTGAAGACTTCGCCAGGTTCGGCGTCAGCGAGCGCGAGCTGGCAGAGCGGCGCGCGACACCGCAGTTTCTTGCCATGATGAAGTTTGAAGTCGAACGGGCACGAGAGTGGTTTCACCGTGGCCTGCCGTTGGCCAAGAAAGTGGACCGGCGCTTGGCGCTTGACATTGAGCTGTTCAGCCGTGGCGGATTGGCGATTCTGCGGGCCATCGAGCGCCAGAATTACGATGTGCTGTGGTCACGGCCAGTGATTTCCAGGCGGCGCAAGATTCTGTTGCTGGCGCGCGCGGCCCTGGGTAATCTGTTGTGAGCGATCACCCGCTGCAATTGCGGGCCGCCTATAGCGTCTGCCGGCACATCGCCCGATCGGCGGCCAAGAACTTCTACTACGGATTTCTCGTCCTTCCGGCCCGAAAGCGTAATGCGCTGTCTGCTGTATATGCCTTCATGCGGCATGCCGACGATATTTCCGACGATCCCGCTCAACCCATCGAATATCGGCGCGAAAAGCTCGATCGAGTGGATGAACGCACTGCGCCGCGTTGTAGACGGTGAACGAACCGACGATCCCGTTTTGATGGCGCTGGCAGATACCCAGAAGATCGTTCAATATCCCGCTCGAGCTGCTGGAGAAGCTGGTGCAGGGCACAGCAATGGATTTGCCGAACGACACCAATGCCAGGTGTGCACTACGAAACGTTCGATCAGCTTTACGACTACTGCTACCACGTGGCCTCGGTTGTGGGATTGGTCTGCATTCGCATTTTTGGGTACCGCGATCCTCAAGCGGAAAAACTGGCGGAGAAGACCGGGGTTGCATTTCAGTTGACCAACATCATTCGCGACGTGAAGGAAGACAGCCAAATGGGTCGGGTCTACCTGCCGTGCGAAGATCTTCGTCGGTTCGGCGTGGAAGCGAGCGCGCTGAACAATGGAAACGCTGCCGCGACGCTTCCGCCCGGTGCTGGAGTTTGAGGCCGATCGCGCGCGCAAACTGTATCGCTCGGCTGACGAATTGATTCCACTCATCGACGATGACAGCCAGCCGGCATTGTGGACGCTGGTTGAGATCTATCGGCGGCTGCTCGACCGCATTGCAGCGCGAAACTACGACGTGTTCTCGCGTCGGGTGAGTCTCAGCACGGCGGAAAAAGTTGGAATCCTCGCGAGAGGGTTTGTGCGTCGTCTGACATGAGCCCCTTCCATCAACAACAGAAGCCCAGGGTGGCAGTAATCGGCGGAGGTCTGGCAGGGATCTCGGCTGGTTGTGCACTTGCCGATGCGGGTTATCACGTCGAACTGTTCGAGCGGCGTCCCTATCTCGGCGGCCGCGCCTCATCGTACGAACTCCCAGGAACAGGTGAAGTCATTGATAACTGCCAGCACGTACTGCTCGGTTGCTGCACCAACCTCATCGATTTCTATCGCCGGCTTGGAGTCGAAGACCAGATTCGCTGGTACGACGAGATTACCTTCATCCTGCCCGGCGGGAAGTCATCCGTGCTGAAGCCGAGTGCACTGCCTGCACCATGCATTCGAGTGCGTCCTTTCTGGCCTCGTCGGTGCTCGATCTGAAAGACAAGCTGGCCATCTCGCGCGCACTGCTGGCATTGATGCCCTCGCCTGCCAGCCGATGATGGACGAGGACTTCCAGTCCTGGCTGGTTCGGCATGGGCAAACGAAGCAAGCGATCGATCGCTTCTGGGCCCCTGTGCTGATCAGTGCCCTCAACGACGACCTCGATCGGTTTCCGTTCGCTATGCCGCGTTGGTGTTTCCGCGATTCGTTCCTGAAGTCGGCGGAGGCTGGTCGCATGGGGCTGCCGGCGGTGCCGCTTGTCGCAGCTTTACGGGCAGGCTGCGTCGTACATCGAGGCGCGCGGCGGGCAGGTGCATCTGCGTGCTTCCGTGGAGTCGATTCACTCGGACGATGACGGAATTCGCGTTTGCGTCGGTGCGGAGGATCTACTCGTCGACTATGCGATGCTGGCTACTCCGTTCAACGCCGTAGAGAAGCTGCTGCCCGACACGCCCGAGATGCGGCCGTCTGCGCGAACAGGCCGGCGCACTTTGGTTCGTCGCCGATCACAGGAATTCACCTGTGGTTCGATCGTGAGATCACACCCCTGGAACATGCTGTGCTGCTCGAACGAACGATTCAGTGGATGTTCCAGAAGTCGAAGATCCTGAACACGCGGCGCGAATCGGGTGAAACCGGCAGCTATCTTGAGCTGGTCGTCAGCTCCTCGAAGACGCTGGTGGACAAGTCGCGCAACGAGATCATCGATCTTGCCATGCGCGAACTGGCGGAATTCTTTCCCGCGGTTCGCGAGGCGAATCTGACGAAGGCGACCGTCGATCAAAGAAGTGCACGCGACGTTTTCTCCCGCTCCGGGAAGTGACGCGTATCGGCCCTCGCACATGAGTCCGTGGCCTCGCTTGTTTCTAGCCGGCGATTGGACGGCAACCGGCTGGCCCTCGACCATGGAAGGTGCGGTGCGCAGCGGATACGGTGCAGCCGAAGCGCTGGCGAGCTCGCGCGGCGAGACTGGCCGAGTTCCTCGTTCCCGATCTTCCGCCGAAGGGGCTCATGCGACTGTTTGCCGAATGACCTAGACGCATCAAGCTCCTAACCTTCAAACAGCGCTAGTTGCACATCTTCTGCACGGTACTCGCCTGAAACTGCATTTCTGTCCTGTATTTCTTTCTTGATGCCGTGCTTCTTCCGCAGTGCTGCCATCAATTCCGAAAGCCGCTTGCTATAAGCTTTACTGACGAAGGCCTGATCGGCATAGCGCTTGCGGTAGTCATCGACGAGATGCGGGAACTCCTTCTCCAGAAACGGCAGAAAGACGCTCGCCGAGCACGGTTTCAGGAAGAGCGGATTCGCGTAGATGTACTTGCCTCCAGCTTCCTTGGTGGCGCGTACCAGCTTGTCGAGCGCAGCGGGCGAATCGGTAATGCCCGGCAGCACAGGTGCGCAGATGACGCCGGCGTTCAATCCCGACTTGCGATCAACCTGCTGAGCGCCTGCAATCTCAGGTCGGGACGCGGTGCACGCGGTTCAAGAATGCGTGCCAGCTTCGTGTTCAGTGTCGTGATCGTGAGGTTCACGAAGAGCGCTGTTGTGGTCCGCCACCTCCGGAGCAGCAGATCGATATCGCGCACGACCAGGTCAGATTTGGTGACGATGCCGATTTCCAGTCCGCGATGCAGTGCCATCTCCTGAAGAATGCTGCGGGTGATTTCGAAGCGGCGCTCGGCCGGCTGATAGGGATCGGTCGCAGTGCCGATGGCGATCTCCTCGCCGCGTCTTCACCTGTCCGAGGTCCTGCCGCAACAGCCAGGCGGTCTGCTGCTTCACGTAGATCTTGCGCTCGAAGTCGACGCCATCACGCATTTCCATGAACTCGTGGGTGTAGCGGGCATAGCAGTATTTGCAGGCGAACTCACAGCCGCGATAGGGATTGATGGTCCAGATGAAGGGGAGCCGGCGCTTCGATACGACAGCGATTCAGCAGCGACCGGGCAGGCAGGGTGAAGTACTCGACGTCGTGCCCCAGCCGTAACGATTGCCCCTGGGAAGCAAGCTTGGCAATTCCGACCAGCGGGTCTGGCGAGTTCGGATCGTCGATTTGAATCTGGAGCAGCGAACCAGGCATGCGAGGCACCTACTTTCGCTTTTTGTTCGCTATTTAAGATAGTGTCAGCGAAGGTGGATGTCAATCGGTTTGTGGCCCGTCGCGAGTGTGACGAAGGGGTTTTATACTGCGCAAAATCAGTCAATTCATAGAGTTAGGAAGAATTCTGTGCAAAATACCTGTTGTGAATAACTTACGTGCAAAATACTCAGCTGCAAGGTTCTTTTCTCGAGCCCAGACGATGTAGGCCGCGTGGTTTACATGCTGCAGCATGTCGACGCCGCAGGCAAGGAACACGGAAGCGCATGATGTATCGGAAGTCAGAGAATGGCATTCTGTTTTTCCCGCGGAGGTTAGACGACGATCCGAATTATACCTGTGTTGCATGAGCCGTCTGCTCAGAGAGGAAAGAGCCGGCTGCCCAAAGCGTGCCGCGTTCGCGCTAAGCACGGAGATAGCCGGGATCCCGTCGGACGATGGGTAATCAAACAACTTGTGAAAGTTTGTGCAGCGCTACTGTCAAAATTCGAACAAATTGTCAACAATTTGTCGATTTCGCCATGTCTCGTCCGTCATTGAAGTAGATCCCAAATAGAAACAACGAAGGCCCGGAAAATAGTAGCCCGACCTGTTCAGTTTCTCGTGAATCATCGAAGGAGATTGCCATGTTGAAAACGACGGTTCAGAAAATTCGAGACACGACCATCGTCCGATGCCAGGGACGAATCATCGTAGGCGAAGACTTCTCGACCTTACGCAATGCCGTGATGAGGAACTCGTCCGCAGCCATGGTAGTGCTCGACCTGGCCGGCGTGAGGCGCGTCGACGCCGGCGGCCTAGGCATGCTTCTCGGCCTGCACGAGTGGGCCAAGAGAAACGCAATCCGACTCAAGCTGATGAACGTGATGCCCAAGGTCGAGCGCATGCTGAAGTTGACGAAGCTCGATCGCGTCTTTGAATTCTGCTCAATTGGAGACATGTTCTGTCTGGTGCTGCTTGCACATTTGCCGGAGAGCGCGGACATCCCTCTGTTTCGAAAGCCGGGATACGCGGCTTATGGCAAGACGGTAACGGCCAGCCGCTAGAGGAGAGTGCCTGGTGCCCCGGATCCGCGTCTAACTGGGGGACGAGAACCCTTCGATAAAGGTGGGACTAGACAGACGTTTAATCTCGCCTCGCAGATTTTCGGGTTGTCACGAGTGCCAGTAGAAGGAGGGGCTGTGCCGGGCGCACGGTACCTATAAGGGAGCTCCGCATTTACCGGCACGGGGTTCGTAACGAATCACACAGTCAGTCCGCCTAGTCCACCGGAGCCAATCGCGGTTGTGGGCCACTTCAAAGGTGATGGGAAAGGCAACATCATCGGAAGTCAAACCCGAAGCTTCCAAGGAGCAATTTTCAGCGAAACCTTCACCGAGACTATAAGGTAAATCCGGATTGTACGGGTTCTTCCAAAAAGCACCTGACATCGACGACGATCACCACTAACTGGCATTTTGTGATGCTTCGTGCGGGCAAAACCATACTCTCCATAGAGCCCGACAAGGACGGAGTGTTGACCATCCGGGCGGAAAGAATGTAGTTCAGCATCTCCGGCAAACGCCAACGATGGGCGTGAGACGAGTATCATCTCGCATGTATGGAGTTGAAAGCGTTTCTCGCCAGGCCAGACAAACGATTTCGCCTCAAGGACTACGATCCCGGATACACGGCTCATTACGACTCGGAGGAGAGCGCCAAGGAACGGCTGCAGGAGAATGTGGAGCGTCTGGCGAAATACCAGGACCTGCTCTATGCCGAGGGCAGCTATGCGCTGCTGGTGGTGTTGCAGGCGATGGATGCGGCCGGCAAAGACGGCACCATCAAGCACGTCATGTCGGGCGTGAACCCCAGCGGCTGCGAAGTGACCGGGTTCAAAGCGCCGTCGGAGGAAGAACTGAAGCATGATTTCCTCTGGCGGTGTTATCGCCGTTTGCCGCAACGCGGGCGCATCGGTATCTTCAATCGGTCGTACTACGAAGAAGTGCTCGTAGTCCGCGTGCATCCCGAGTTCCTAGAGCGGCAGCAGTTGCCCGGGTTTAGCAAACCTGATCGCAAGTTCTGGAAGCAGCGATTCGAGGACATTAACGAGATGGAACACCATCTGGTGCGTAGTGGAACTCTAGTGCTCAAGTTCTTCCTGAATTTATCCAAGGAAGAACAGCGGAGGCGCTTCATGGAACGGGTTGAAGACCCGCGAAAGAATTGGAAGTTCGCCGAGGCCGATTTGCATGAGCGCCTGCGTTGGGACGATTACATGGATGCCTACGAAGATGCGATCCAGCACACCAGCACGAAGCAGGCACCGTGGTACGTGATTCCGGCGGATCACAAGTGGTTCACGCACCTCACCGTGTCGGACATCATCGTGAAGACCTTGAAAGACCTGGAGGTCAGTTATCCGAAGGTGGATGACGAGCAGCGCAAGAGACTGAAACAGGCAGAGAAGGCGCTGACGAAGTGATGGCTGGCGCTCATGTGACGGTGTTTGAGCGATCTGGGATCACATGACAATACGGTGTGCGGTGGTTGCGTGCAAGCTTCCCGCCACCCAGGCACGGGGCTAAGTCAGAAAAATCCCCGTTCAAGCTTCGCTTGAACGCGGCACCGTCTAGGTTCTCTCCGTGAAATGGGAGTTTACCTAGGCGGCCCGCCGCCCACTCGCCAGTTTCCCACGAGGTTGTGGAGTTTACCCCACATTCGCCAAGGCAGATGTAGGCCACCCATCCGAGCTGGATTCAGTCACGATCTCTTTTTGTTCGCCCGCCGCGTTACCACAATGATCTCTTTGCTCGTCGAGGAGAAGGGCTTGCGGTCCCAGCCCCCGTACCAGCCAACGACTTCAAGACCAGCTGTTGCCAACAGGCGAGATAAGTGTTGCCGATCAACAAACCGGATACGATTACGCCCCACCCGCGTCACTCCGCGGTCCGGCAAGTGATAATGCTCGGCGATCGTGACAATGCCGCTGGCAGGATCGCCTTGAGCGTCATAGAACAACGAGACCCGGCCATGCGTAGGCGACTCAACCGTGCGTGCAGAGTGCTCCGGTATCCACCTCAGCCAAGCCTGGGCGGCAGGGTTGCGCGTTTCGAAGACGAACCTTCCCTCTGGAGTGAGATGGTGCGCGGCCGTTTGCAGCACTGCGACGGCATCCTCGTCTGTTCCCAGTTGCTGGAAGGCGTGGCCGGTCATGCAAATGAAATTAAAGCGTTGCGGAAGGCGCAGGCTCTGTCCGTCTGACCGGATCCAACGGACCCTGATTCCATCGGCCCGCGACCGTGCGACCCGGAGCATGGCTTCGGAAGGATCGACACCTGTCACGTCAAGTTTTTTGGCTGCCAGGCGACAGGCCAGCACGCCGGTTCCGCAGCCGAGATCGAGTGCCGGGCCGCCGGACGCAACACCCTGCTCAAGGTAGAAGTCGTCGCTGACCGACCAGGGATTGAGGCAGTCATACAAGGAGGCAAAGAAATCTTCTTCAAAAACATCTTCAGCAGGCATAGGTCGTTTCGGTTGGTGCAGGTTTCCGCGTCGTCAGGTCTAGACGCATATCAGAATAGCAACCGCCTGAGTTCTTACGGTGCTGAGTAATTTTCCTAAGGTAGCGGTCGGATCAGGAACTTCGGCCGCCAACAGGGCGTATCTCATGGAGCGGAGCCGCCCGAGCCACCGCAACCAGGAGAACACATGAGCCCCTTCCAGCCCTCCGTTCCAATGGTGGCCGTCGCACTGTTCGCAATCGCGCCTACCGTGCGCGAACGCACAATCCCCCATGTCCACGGCGGCCACGCAGGGCGCGCTGTATCAGACGGTCCCGGCATCGAACGCCAAACTCTTTGATGCGGTCAACCAATATGACATGAAAACGGTGAACAGCCTATGGGCTGATGATGCGGAGTTCTAACCACGACAAGGCCGGGCTAATGGTGGGGCGGCAAAACATCGTGGACGCGATCAAAACAACCTCTGTGGGAAGGTACAACGGCAACTCGTAGCCGACACGTTGGAGGTCTATCCGATGCAGTCGAGATTGGGTGCATTGCTTCTACCATCCCTATGAACGGGACCACGGCGAAGTCGGCGACGTGAAGTTCATTCACCTACGGCAGAACAAAGACGGCGTCTGGAAGATCACGCGGGTGACTTCGGGAGGAGTTTGAAAAGCAGGTCCCTCACGGGCTAACGCCCATGAGGGATAACAAAAAAAACAACTTATCGGCACGACTAAAGTCGTGCTCTCCCAAAACATCGCTACAAAGTGGCCTACGGTTTGCCCGGGCCTTGTTGTCCCATCTGCTCCATCAGTTCTTTGGGCGGGGGTGGAATGGTGATGTCTACCTTGGTCACAGGTCCGAGGCTGCTGAGCGGCTTGTCGAATTCTGAACTGTTGCCCACGACCAGCACAGCGAGCTTGTCTTTCTGCAGATACTTGCGCGCCACCTGAGTGACCTGGTCAGCGGTGACTTTCTCGATCTGGCCGCGATACTGCTCGAGGAAGTCGAGCGGGTAGTGGTAGAACTCGTAAGTCATCTTCTCAGCCAGCACTTTTGCAGGCGAGTCGAAGCGGAAGATGAACGAGTTCAGGATCTGGTCTTTGGCACGCCTGAGTTCGTCGGCATCCGGATTCTTCGCGTGCATATTGTCGATCTCTTCGTACAGCGCATCGATGCCGGCCGCGGTCGTTGCGCTCTTGGTCTGCATGCGAATGTTGGTCATGCCGGGATGGCTGAAGCTGGTACCGACTCCACCTCCCACGCTGTAAGCAAGGCCTTTGGCGGCGCGGACATTGTTGAATAGCCGGGACGAGAATCCCCCGCCAAAAATCTCGTTCATCACGGAGACGGCGAAGTAGTCAGGATTGTCGCGGCGAATGCCGAGATCGAGCATCGCAATAGTGCTCTGGTTGATGTCCGTCTTTTCGACGGAGTAATAGCCAGGCTTTGCCGGCGTGAACTTGATATCAGGATCCTTGGCGGCAGGACCTTTTGCCCAAGGCTCAAAGGTCTGACGGAGCTTGGCTTCCATCGCCTTGGGATCGAAGTCGCCGCTGATGCCGACGATGATGTTGTTGGGATAGACGTACTGCTTGTGCCAGCTCAGCAAGTCGTCGCGCTTGACCGAGGCAACCGTGGCGAACTCTTCCTCGCGCGCGTAGGGGTTGTCCTTGCCAAACGCGAGAATGGCGCTTTCGCGACCAACGATCGAGCTCACTTCGTCATTGCGGCGGGCGATGCCGGTGTACATCTGCTGCTTGGCAAGCTCCAACTTCTCGTCACGAAACTCGGGGTCGCGCAACAGATCGAGATACATATCGAAGACGGCGTCGAAATCGCCCTTGAGACAATTGAGCGAGATGGTTGTGGAGTCGGCGCCATCGCCGGTTTCGATTTTTGCGGCACGGGCTTCGAGGAAATCGTCCATCTGGTCGCCAGTCTTGGTTTTCGTACCGCCAGTGCGCCAGACGTCGCCGTAGAGCGAAACCAAGCCTGTCTTCGCGGCAGGCTCGGAGATGGAGCCTTCGCGGATGCGGGCGGTGGCGGAGATCAGGGGCAGTTCATGGTCGGGCTGCAGGAAGATGACCATGCCGTTCGAGAGCTGTATGCGCGTCGGCTGTTGCGGTTGAAACGCAGGCAGAGGAGGGAACTTCAACTGGTTCCAAGGAATGGGTTGAGTTTGAGCGAAGGCGCCGGCGGCGAAGATAAAAGCGAATAAGACCTTAGCGAAACCTTATCAGAGCTCGCATCAGTTGGCTCCTTTCGCGGCCGCTGAGGGCTCACTTACCGTGTCGATGGTTCCGATGGTGCGGTTGTTGTCCTGGAAGACCTGGTTGGCCACGCGGCGAATGTCAGCTTTGTTAACTTTGTCCACCTTGTCGAGGTAGCGAAAGAGCTCTCGCCAATCGCCGTAACGCGTCTGATAGATGGCGAGCTGCTGCGCCAGCCCTTCGTTGGAAGCGAGTCCGCGGATAAGGTCCGCCTTCGTTCGGGTCTTGAACATCTGCAACTCGTCGTCAGTTACGTCCTGCGTCTTCAGCTTGACGATTTCCGCCTGGATCGCTTTTTGGATTTCCTGATTGGTATGCCCAGGTACGGGGACTCCGTAGAACGCGAACAGGTGAGCGTACTTGGTTCCAGGGAAGCCGGAAAAACCGGCAGCCGCCGCTGCAATCTTCTGGTCGCGAACGAGCGAGCGGAACATGCGCGAGGTGCGGCCATTGGACATGATGTCGGTAATGGCGTCGTAAACCGCATCGTCGGGATCGAGATAGCTGGGGCGGTGATATCCCTCGACGTAAAAGGGCTGCGCCATGTCGTGCAGCTTGACTTCGCGGACGGAGTTCTGTGGGGGCTCGACGGTGGTCAGCTCAGTAGGCTGGGGCTTGGTCGGCAATTGGTCGAAATAGCGCTCGATGACAGGCATGACCTGGGTGGGATCGAGATCGCCAACCAGCGCGATGACCATGTTGCTGGGCAGATAGTGGTGGTGGAAAAAGGTCTCGGCATCGGTGGCGGAAAACGCCAGTAAGTCAGAAGCGTAGCCGATAGTTGGACGATGGTAGGGGTTGGCGTCGAATGCGGTTCCGAGGAACTGCTCGATCAGGCGTCCGGTGGGGCTGCTATCGGTCCGCATGCGGCGCTCTTCCATTACCACGTTGCGTTCCTTGTAGAAGTCGCGCATGACCGGATTGGCGAAGCGGTCGGATTCAATGGCTGCCCATAGTTCAATCATGTTCGACGGCATGGAGTACATGTAACCGGTTTCGTCGTAGGTGGTGAAAGCGTTCATGCCGACGCCACCGTGACTTTCAACGATTTCGCCGAACTGGTTTTTGACGACGAACTTGTCGGCGGCGGCGATGGCGTTCTGCCACTCTTTCTGCAGCCGTGCGAGTTTCTGCGGATCACGACCGACACGCTTGATTCGCTCGGCTTCATAGGCCGCGTAGGCCTGCTCCACCTTGGCCAAAGCGACCTTCTCTTCGGCATAGTTGGTAGTACCGATGTCAGGCGTGCCCTTGAAAGCCATGTGCTCCATCATGTGCGCCAGGCCGGTCTTGGACAGCGGGTCCTGTGCCGAGCCGGTATCAACCATGGTGAAGAAGGAGAAGACGGGGGCTTCGGGACGTCGCAAAATCAGCACCGTCAGACCGTTGGGCAATGTCTTCACTGTGACTCGCTTTTCAAATGACGCCAGGTCCTGCGCGGCCAGTGGCAACGCCAGTGCGAATAGCAATAGCGCCGCGAGTTTCCTAGAACTGCGCTTCATCATGCCTCCGTGAAACTCAAAATAGCGAAGAAGGTACAGTTTACGACGGAGTTGCGGCAGAATGGGAAGCAGAGCAGCCCCAGCTTGGTCGCAACTAATATGAAAGGGTCAGCAAAAACCGCGCTGGGAAGGGGAGACGGGTAAAGGATGGCCGATTTCATCTTCTTCTATGGGACCCTGCTGCCGCAGCACGCTCCTCCTAATATGCGTTCCGTCCTAATAGATTTACGGCCTCGCGGTGAGGGTTCGGTGCGTGGCAGGTTGTTCGACTTCGGAGCGCATCCTGGTGCGGTGCTGAGCGATTCGGCAAAGACGCGGGTGTTTGGTAAGGTATTTCAACTGCCGGAAGACGACGCTGTCTTGGCGAAGCTCGACGAATATGAGGGATTCGACCCGTCTGCTCCCGACTCGGACTGGTTTGTCCGTAAACGAGTTACTGTATCGATGGATGACGGCAGTCTCCTGCCGTGCTGGATTTACGAGTACAAAGGCGACGCGACTGGACTGCCGATCATTGCCAGCGGACGCTTCGCGCACCCTGACGTGTCGGACGGTTGAGAGTTCTCGATCGCTCCGCTTCATCGGCGATTTTTGGGAGGAACTAGTTGGCTGATTCAAGCCTGCCGATATATGTAGGAACCTCAGGCTGGGCGTATTCCGTGTGGAAGCCGGAGTTCTATCCGCAAAAGCTGGCGGCGAAGAACTTCCTTAAGCATTACGCGACCAAGCTCAACACCGTTGAAGTAAATTACACCTTCCGGCGTTCGCTATCGGAAAAGGCCGCCACGTCGTGGATCAATGATGTCGGGCCAGAGTTTCGGTTCTCGCTTAAAGCCAACCAGTTCATTACGCATATTCGGCAGTTGAAGGACCCGGCCCCGCTGGAGCGATTTCTGCCGATGCTGCAGCCGCTGAGCAAGCAGCTTGGACCCATCCTGTTTCAGTTGCCACCGCATCTGAAGGCGGATATCCCGCTGCTGACCGACTTCCTTGCCCAACTGCCTCGCAATGTGAAAAGCGCGTGGGAGTTTCGGCACGAGTCGTGGTTCACCGACGCAACCTACGAGGCGCTCAAAGACCGCAACGCCGCGCTCTGCGTTGCGGAGTCGGAGTCGCTGGTTACCCCGGAAGAACGGACTGCAAAGTACATTTACTTTCGCTTCCGCAAGCCGAGCTATGGTCCTGACGACCTGCACAAGGTTGTGGAGAGGGTGCAGCGTTGCGTTGGGGAAGGGCTTGAGACGTACGCGTTCTTTAAGCATGAGGAGGACCCGCGCAGTCCCTTAAACGCGGTCGGATTGCTGGAAACGGTACGCAAGAACCTCGCGGCCTGAATCTGCGTCGCTATTCCCGCTCGGCGTCGGCGACGTCATACTTGTGTGGTGCAAAGTACCGATCCCAACCTGCGTCTGGTGAGTTCATTTCTTGACTACCTGAAAGTCGAGAAGGGACTGGCGCGACTGAGCGTGTCGGCATATGAATCCGACCTGGAGCAGTACTCTGAATTTCTACTGAAACGAAAGCGAGCGTTAGCCGACGCACGGCGCCAGGATGTTCGCGATTTTCTGAATGCTCTGCTGTCGAACGCAGTCGATGGTCGCAGCGTAGCGCGGAAGTTATCGGCATTGCGTCATTTCTATAAGTACCTGCTGCTGGATCGCCATATCAAGGCCGATCCGACACTGAACATTGATACTCCGCGACAGTGGAAGGTCTTGCCGAAATCGCTGGCGGTGGATGAAGTCGAGCGACTGCTGCAAGGCCCTCAGCGCCCGCGAGTTGACAGGCTTTCGCAGGCACTGACGGTGCGGGACCGGGCGATGCTGGAGATGTTTTATGCCGGCGCATTGCGGGTCTCGGAAATCATCAACATCAAGCTGGAAGACTTGAAGCTGGAGATGGGTTGCGTGCTAGTTCGAGGCAAAGGTGATAAGGAGAGAATTGTCCCGCTGGGCAATGCGGCACAGGAGGTCGTGCAGACTTATATCCGCGACGCGCGCCCCGTGTTGGCGGCAGGGAAGTCGTGTCCGTCGTTGTTCATCGCGCGGGGGGCGAAACCCATCACGCGCCAGCGGGTGTGGCAGTTTGTGAACGATGCGTCGGCGCAATCAGGCCGTCATGCCAGTCCACACATGCTGCGGCACAGTTGCGCCACCCACATGGTGGAGAACGGCGCCGACTTGCGCACGGTGCAAACGATCCTGGGACATGCAGACATTTCCACGACGCAGGTTTATACACACCTCGCACTGGATCGGCTGAACCGGGTGTACAAGCTGCATCACCCGCGCAGCAAGAGGAAGGTCGCCCCGGCAGGTGAGAGCAGCTAATGACGAAGCCGGGGCCAACGGTCGTTGAGAAAGCCATAGCGAAGTTCATTCGCGCTCTGAAGGAACGTAATGCTTCGGCGCACACGATCAAAGCTTATTCAACCGATCTTGCGCAATTCGGGGGATACGTAGGTCCACAAGACTGGCGCGACATCGACCACGTACTGATTCGAGGGTTTCTTTCGACCCTGTACGAGCGCGGACTCAGCAAGACCTCGGTGGCGCGTGCGCTGGCGGCGTTGCGGTCGCTCTACCGCTGGCTGGCGCAAGAAGGAGTGGTAGAGCAGAACCCCGCCAAGCTGGTGGCGACGCCGAAGCTGCCGAAGAAGTTGCCCCGCGTACCGACCATCGAAGAAGTGAATACAGTTCTGGATTCCCAGATGGCTGAGTCATCAGCGTTTCCGGAGCGCGACCAGGTCATCCTCGAGTTGTTGTACGGATGCGGGATTCGTAACTCGGAGCTGATCGGCATCAATCTGGACGACATTCACTGGTCGAATGAAGTGGTACTGGTGCGTGGGAAAGGCCGCAAGGAGCGTTACGTGCCCTTCGGTGATTCGGCGGCGGCGGCGGTAAATAAGTATCTGCCGCTGCGACAGAAGGCGCTCGCGCGGGCCAAGCGCACGATCGAAAAGGCACTGCTGGTGAACTTCCGAGGTACGCGGCTTACGACGCGCAGCATTGGCCGGATCGTGAAACACATTGCCGTTGCAAACGGACTCTCACCCGACATTCATCCTCATACCCTTCGCCACGCCTTCGGCACCCACATGTTGGAGGAGGGAGCGGACCTACGCGCCATCCAGGAAATGCTTGGGCACGAGCGGCTCTCGACCACCCAGCGCTACACTCAGCTCACCGTGAAGCACGTGATGGAGGTGTACGACCGAACCCATCCGCACGCGAAGAAGTGAGCCGAGTTTCTCAGGTTTTTGCGGGGGATTTTACGAGTATTCTTTGTTGGCACAAACCGCCAGGAAATTCATCGGCGATTCGACGCGCGCACCTCAGGGTTTGGAGAGTTGCCGTCGACCGCAATCACCGAGGATGAGAGTCTGCCGGATGTGGTCGCGACTATTGGCAAGCAACCGGTCTGTTTCGCTCCAGTAGCGGGTCGAACGAGGAAATACCGTCCAGGTCCGCCGCCAGCACTGGTGTGGAACGTTCCGTCGGGATCACTGAGTTCAACGATGGGCGCCGGTTCCGCATCGTTCACGGCGACCGATCTTCTGTTGTGGCTTGCGGCCATTCGCAATCAGAAGATTTTTGAGCCGCGCGAAGCCGAGTATCCCTATGGATGGGGAGGACGAAACTACTTCGAACAACCGGCGCTAGAACAGACCGGACTCCACGAAGGCGCGTCGGCAGCGATTACTATCGTCTCCAAGGCAGACCTGGATGTCGTTTGTCTTTCCAACCTGAAGTCAGGTTTTTCAACCGGTGTGCGAAAGACGTTGCCGCCATAGTCCTGCGGAAAACCATCTCGCCGATTCAAGTGCGTCCCGCCGTTGCAGTCCCGGTCAGCGCACTCAGCAAACTTGTCGGTACATATCGCGCCAACGACAAACCGGGATTCAGTCTAAAGATGATCGGCGTGAACCTGGTGTTTTCGTGGGTGGACTCGACAGAGAGGCAGTTTGTGAGGCCCGTGGGTCCTAGTGCACTTTTTCCCGCCGGCCGAGTCGGCGGACATCGTTGCGGAAGAATCCGGACCTGATGGAATGGTCCGGAGCCTCCGATGGAAAAGCACGTTCGAGAGTCTCGAGTTTCGGCGAGTGAACTAGGCACGCTTTCTGGGTTTCAGTTTTGCAGTTGCCTGCTTCCGCCCATACATCCCCGCATAGTCGAATACGATGGTGCGAGCGCTCTTTAGCCAACGGCGCAGTTCGGGCAGCTTGATCTCGGACGGGTGCTGAAAACTGACTCGAGCGGCCTTGTCCTTCCCGACAGCGGCGAGCAGCGGCTCCTCGAAAAGCTGGCCGCTCCAGAACATCAGATCTACGCGTTTCTGACGAACGCTGTAGCCCGCGACTGGGTTCTCGGCAATGAACCAAACTGGACTCCCGTGCCAAATCTTGGACGTGGCGTTGCCAATTCCCTTATCGATTTCCACCTGCAGCTTGTCGCAGATCGCGCGCAATTCCGTGGCCTGGGCTTTAGCGTACGCGGCAATGGGGTCATGGGTGTCTGTTTGAGAACCTGAACGTACCATAGAGGTGTCACCTCACCAATAGGCTGACTCCGATTTCGCCAAAAGCATAATGCCTGAAACTGCTCCAGAACTAGTCGCACGCGGCTAAAGAAAACAGTTGTCAGTTGCCCGGAGTCTGTTGTCATCGGCGAATGGCAGATCCCTTGCTACGCTAGATGACAATCGCGGAGAGGGGGTGCCCGCATTTCCACGCCAATAAGTGCTAAGGAACCGAATCACTCAATGTGACCTGCGGCGGCGGGCGGTTGCCGATACTTTGCTGTCCGGCGCAACTCGTCGTACGCTTCCACCACCGGGTTGCGAATCTCCGCTGTCATTGCCGCATACTGCGACTCAGGATTCGGCCCCAGCGGAGGCGGATACACAGGATCGAGGAACCAGACTCTCAAGGTCGACAAGCCACGGAACTTCTCGCCGCGCGGCCAAGCTTCGTGGAAGCCCTCGAGCGCAACCGGAATGACCGGACATTGGCTGTGTATGGCAAGAATGGCAGCACCCTTCTTGAACAGCTTCGGAGGGCCATCAATACTGCGTTCGCCTTCGGGAAAGAGCACGAGCACGCGGTTATGGCGTAGCCCATACGCCCCTGCCCGCATAGCAGGGACGAGATTGGCGTCGGGATCGATCGGAATCAGACGCATCTGCCCTGCAATCCAGCGCATGAACCGGCTGCCAAAGACGTCGCTCGTGCCGACGTAAAACGTCTCTCGCATAATGTGCCACGGCAGGGACGCAATCACTACCGGCCCATCGAGGAAGCTCTGGTGGTTAGGCGAAAGAATGAACGGCCCTGACGCCGGCAGTTTTTCGACACCTTGGACTTTCAGCTTGAATAAGTCACGCAGCACCAGGTAGGCAAGCCGCAGAGCGACGTAAACGACGGGCGCGAGAATGGGATGGTTATCGTCCACCGTCCGACGCTCAACCTCGCCGGGAAGCTCGTTAATGACCTCTTCCCACCCAGCCGCAGAGCGTTGGCTATCGCCGCCCACATAGGCGATGACGGCATCGACGAGGTCACGCACGGTGTAAATCTCAGATGCAACCGAGTCGGGTACGCTGGAGCCCATCTGCTGATCGAGTGACACGAGCAACTCGACCCGCTCCATCGAATCAAGGCCAAGATCGAGTTCAAGGTTGTCACTCGGCGCGGGCGTGTCTTTCTTGAGCTTGGATGCAGTTCGGATGATCCCTAGCGCCTTGATAACGTTTGGTTGCTGCATCCACTCGGTTTCTTCTGGCGTCAGTTCGCGCGCCTTGGCGCCAGCCGCTTGCGTACCCTCGCCGCGCTTTACGCATTGTTCAACTTCAAAGCGCTTGATCTTGCGGGTTGTCGTGCGCGGCAGGTCATCTTGCCGTATCTCGTAACTCAGGATGCGTTTCGTCGATGGCAGCTTGGCTGAGAGACCTTCGATCTCGAAGCGCAACATGTCCCCCACGTTGACGATCTTGGCGCGGCGAAGGGCTTCGAAGTCCGGGACGATCACAGCATGGAGCCGCTCCGAGAACGGCTCGCCCGGCGCACTCTGCAAGCCCAGGACGCATACCTCTTTAATGTTGGGCGATTGCAGATAATGTGCTTCGATTTCCTCGGGATAGATATTCTTGCCCGAACTGAGAACGATGACGTCCTTCTTGCGGCCCGTAATGTAAAAGTTTCCGCCGGAGTCGCAATAGCCCAGGTCTCCAGTGAGAAGCCAGCCGTCACGGTACATCGCCGCGGTGGCGTCGGGGCGCTTGTAATAGCCGGCCATGATGATGCCGCCGCGGACCGCTACCTCGCCAACGCTGGCACCGCCGTGTTCGGGTGATGGCGCTCCGTCAAAGATCCTCATTTCGTTGCCGGGCAGCGGCTTTCCAATGGAACCGACCACGTTGTCTTTGGGCGGCGTGACGCTGGCGGCGCCGCTGGTCTCGGTCATGCCGTAGCCCTGCAACAAGGTGAAGCCCATGGCCTCGAATTGTCGGCCAACTTCGGGGTCGAATCGCGAGCCGCCGGTGATGAGGTAGCGCATGCGCGATCCGAGCATTTTGTGCACGCGGCCAAAGAGGATTTTGCCGAGGTTGAGGCGCAGTTTGCGAGCCACGGCCGAAACCCGCATCATGCCGCGAAACAGGATCCTGACCAGCGAGCCTTTCTGCGCGACCTCTTTCTGAACGCGCTCCATGATGAGGTAGAAAAATTGTGGCACGCAGCAGAAAACGGTGATATCGCGCTGTTGCAAGGCTCGCAGCAACTCGGTGGTATTCATCGACTCCAGGAAGACGACCCGCATACCGACCGAGAGCGGCAACAACAAATTGGCCATCTGCGCCAGGGAGTGAAATAGCGGCAGAATCCCGAGAATGGCATCCTTGGGGCCGACGTCGATTACGGTGAGAGCGCCGTGGGCTTCGGCTGCGAGGTTCGAGTGCGACAGCATCACGCCCTTGGGGTCGCTGGTCGTTCCCGAGGTGTAGAGGATCGCGGCGATGTCTTCAGGTTTGACGGCGATAGGGTGAAAGTCACCGGGGCCGGCGGCGAAAATTTCAGATAGTGTGGGCAGTTCACCGCTGGAACCGTCGCCGCAGATCAGCACCAGCCGTACCGGCAAGTTTCGAGCAGCCTCCTTCGATAACGCCAGCCGCTGGCGGTCGCAAAAAAGCAGCACCGCATCGCAGTCGAGCAGCAGCTTCTGGACCTGGTCGGCGTGGAAAGCAGTGTCGAGCGGAACGGCCGTATTTCCCGAGGCAATCACTCCCAGGTAAGCGGCGACCCACCAGGGATGATTGGCGGCGAGGAATGCACACTTGGCTCCGCGCTCGATGCCCGATTGCAGCAGCCAGCAACCTACGGACTCGGCCATGGTGCATAGTTGCGAAAAGCTGTAACTCTCGACGCCTGGAGCGCCGTTGGCTACCGCCGCCGGCTCATGTTGTAGCTCGACTGCAATCAGGTCGGGATAGCGCTGCACCGATTCCGTGAAACGGTCGTAGATCATCGAAGAAGAAGCCGCTTCGCGTATCTTATCCCCAATTTTCGACCGTCAGCACAGCGTTGCCGAAGCAGCACCCGGAACGTGAGGCCGGAACATCGTGCCTTCGCGTTAACATGCCCATTTCGCTACACTTGCAAACTGCAACCGCGCTCATTGCCCAGCATCGAATGTGTTAGCCTTGATAGTTGGGTAAAGTGTGCCTTAGCGTGTGTTCCAGCCTCGCTATCAGGTCCCAAGCCCAGGTTCTGCAAGGGAAAATCGCATTGATTAACAAGCTAATGGCCAAGGTTTTTGGCACCAGCAATGAGCGCGAAATCAAGCGCTTGATGCCGCTGGTCGAGCAGATTAACGCTCTCGAGCCGGAGGCGAAGCAACTCTCGGATGAGCAACTCCGGGCCAAGACCGACGAGTTCCGCAAGCGCATTCATGAACGCGTTGATTCGATCGAAGATGCCGATGAGAAAGCCGCGGCGCTGAAGGAAGTTCTCGACGAAATCCTGCCGGAAGCGTTCGCGGTGTGCCGCGAAGCCGGCTGGCGCGTGTTGAACATGCGCCATTTCGATGTTCAGCTTATCGGCGGCATCGTTCAGCACCAGGGCAAGATTTCGGAAATGAAGACCGGCGAAGGCAAAACGCTGGTCGCGACCCTCCCGGTTTATCTCAACGCAGTGGCCGGCAACGGCGTGCACGTCGTCACCGTCAATGACTATCTGGCCAAGCGCGACTCCGAGTGGATGGGCAAGCTGTACACGTTCCTCGGTGTGACGGTCGGCGTTATTGTTCACGATCTCGATGATCGCGAGCGCCGCGAAGCCTACGCCGCAGACGTCACCTATGGCACCAACAACGAGTTCGGCTTTGACTACCTGCGCGACAACATGAAATTCGATCTCGCGGATTGCGTGCAGCGCGGCCACAACTTTGCCATCGTGGACGAGGTCGATTCGATCCTGATCGACGAAGCGCGTACACCGCTCATCATCAGCGGCGCCAGCGAAGAATCGACCGACAAGTACTACAAGGTGAACCGCATCATTCCACAGTTGGAGCGAGGCGAAGAGATTCAGCAAAGCCTGGAAGATAAGGTCCTCACCGGTGACTACGTGATCGATGAGAAGCACCGCACTATCACGGTCACCGACACCGGATGGGAAAAGGTCGAGCGGCTGCTGGGTATCGGCAACATCGCCGATCCGGAGAACTGGGACCTCAAACACCACGTGGAGACTGCCATCAAAGCGCATTCGCTGTACCGGCGCGATGTGGAATACGTGGTGAAGGACGGCGAGGTACTGATCGTTGACGAGTTCACCGGCCGCCTGATGCCTGGACGTCGCTGGTCCGACGGACTGCACCAGGCCGTGGAAGCGAAGGAAAACGTCAAGATCGAGCGCGAAAATCAGACGCTCGCGACCGTGACCTTCCAGAACTACTTTCGCATGTATAAGAAGCTGGCCGGCATGACCGGTACCGCGGAGACGGAAGCTCCGGAGTTCGACAAGATCTACAAATTAGAAGTCGTCGTCATCCCCACCAACCGCGACCTGAAGCGCATTGAGAACTCCGATGTCGTGTACCGCACGGAGAAAGAGAAATACTTCGCAGTGGCCGACGAAATCACGCAGCTCGGACAAAGCGGGCAGCCGGTGCTAGTCGGTACGACATCAGTTGAGAAATCGGAGAGGCTTTCCGACATCCTGAAGAAGAAAGGCGTGAAGCACGTGGTGCTCAACGCCAAGTATCACGAGAAGGAAGCGGAAATCGTAGCGCAGGCGGGCCGCAAGGGCGCGATTACGATTGCGACCAACATGGCCGGCCGCGGTACGGACATTCTGCTGGGCGGCAATCCCGAGTTCATGGCCAAGCAGGAATGCCTGAAGAAGGGAATTGCGCAGCAGTTAAAGGCTGCGGCGGGCGAAGTCATGGCGAAGCCGGACGATCCCGATCTCTCGTACTTCTACTATGGTGGCAACGAATACCAGGTGCCGACGGCGCAGTGGCAGGAAATCAACGCCAAGTACAAGGCCGACACCGACCTGGAGCACGAGCAGGTGGTAGGCTTAGGCGGACTCTTCATTCTGGGCACTGAGCGCCATGAGGCGCGCCGCATCGACAACCAGCTTCGCGGCCGCGCCGGCCGCCAGGGCGATCCGGGTGCTTCGCGTTTCTACCTGTCGCTGGAAGACGACCTCATGCGCATCTTCGCCAAGGAGTGGGTATCGAACCTGCTGCAACGACTGGGTATGGAAGAAGGCGTCCCTATTGAATCGGGACTGATTACACGCCGGATCGAGGCTGCGCAGAAAGCGGTCGAAGGACAGCACTTTGAAGCCCGCAAACACGTCCTCGAATACGACGATGTGTTGAACAAGCAGCGCCAGGCCGTCTATGGACTGCGCCGGCAACTGCTGGAAGGGCTCGACCAGAAAGAGCTAATCCTTGAGGACTACGTACGCGACATCCTCGGGGGATTGCTCGACAAGTACTGCGGCAAGGACGTCCATCCGGAAGATTGGGACGTCAAGAACCTGAAGAACGAGATCTTCACCCGTTTTGGCGTCGACATCGAGAAAGAAGGCATTGAGGCCGACAAGCTCAATCGCCAGGAACTGGGAGACGCGATCTTCGACCGGTTGAAGGAGCGCTACGAAGCGAAGGAGTCGCTGATAGGCGCCGATGCCATGCGGCACCACGAGCGCATCATCATGCTCAGTGTGCTCGACCAACAGTGGAAAGACCACCTGCTCAGCATGGACCACCTGCGCGAAGGCATCGGCTTGCGCGGCTATGGCCAGCACGATCCACTGGTTGAATACAAGCGCGAGTCGTTCGATATGTTCGAGGCCATGATGGAGCGTTTCGAGGAAGAGACGGTCCGGTATCTTTACCTGATGCAGATCATCGAAGCGCCTCAGCGTCATGCGCCTCAGCCTGTTCTGGAGAGCGGCGGCAACAACGGCGATGGCGGGGCTGCTCTGGCTGCGGCGACAAGACGTCAGCGCATGGCGACCACCATGGACGACATGGAAGCGGAGTTCCAGCGGCGAAAGCGCCGCGAGCTTGACCAGGCGCGCATGGCGGGAGGCGGCACGCAAGACGCGGTCCAGCAGGTAGTGCGTGGCGACAAGGTTGGACGCAACGATCCTTGTCCCTGCGGAAGCGGCAAAAAGTACAAAAAGTGCTGCGGAGCGTAAATCTCTGCGCGAGTTGATTTCTGTCCCGTCGCAGGTGCGGCGGGATATTCTTTTGAGCGAAGTTCGCGGCTGCCTCGTCTAGAAACATAGGTCCATGTCTTCCTGCGCACAATGCGGAACGTCGTTGCCGGAACAGGCGTTGTTCTGTCCGGGCTGCGGAGATTCGTTGCCCGCGGTCATGGTCGCCAAGAAATCTCCCCCTCCGGTACCCGTCGTTCCTGCGGTAGAGGCCCAGCCTCTCAATCGCGCCTCGGTACCAACGGTCAGCCGCCCGTCGAAACCGCTGCCGATGCCTGAGAATATCGCCGGGGTGGTTGGGTACATCACCATCATTCCGGCGGTTGTCTTTCTCTATCTGAATCCGTTCCGGAGCAACCGCTTTGTGCGCTTCCACGCCTATCAGCACATCCTTCTCTGGGTGGCCGGAGTGGGAGTGGCGATCGTTGCGTCCTTGCTCTGGGCGGTATTGCAACTGATGCCTTTCATGCGCGTGCTGGTCTTTCCCATTACGGGACTGATCGGCCTGGCGTGGTTTTTCCTGTGGCTCCTGCTGGTCGTCAAGGCCTACCGCCACGAGATGTTCAAACTGCCCATCATCGGCGATCTCGCGGAACAGCGGACTGACGCCTGATTCGGCGGTTGTTCGATTCCCAAGAATCAGGTAGTTTGTACCTTCGTTCTTTGAGAGGCTTCATCACAAAAAATGCCTCCTGATTGCCGCTCGGCACTATGCCCACGCCTTCAGGGCGCCGGAAAGGTTCTGTGAGGATCAGGGTTTTCTACCACGACAAGTGTTTTGATGGTGCCTGTTCAGCTGCGCTCTTTACGCGGTTTTACCGGGAGCGCATCCGCGAGCACGCCGATTTTGAGTACGTCGGCCTGGTGCATCGCGCCGGTGCGCTGTTCGATGAGGCAGATTTCACCGGCGATGAGAATGCGATCGTGGACTTCAAGTACTCAGCATCGCCACGCATCACCTGGTGGTTCGATCATCACCAGAGCGCCTTCCTGACTCCAGAGGACGCCTCTCACTTCGAGCAGGACACGAGCAATACCAAGTTTTACGACCCCGACTACCGCTCGTGCACGAAGTTCATTGCGGAAGTGGCGAAAGAGCGTTTCGGTTTCAATCCGGAACCGGCGGCCGAGATGATCGAGTGGGCCGACATCATCGACGGCGCGCTATACTCCGATCCCGGCACGGCAGTGGAGATGCGCGAACCAGCGATGAAGCTGACCATGGTGATCGAGTCGAACCAGGAGCCGGGCTTTATCCCGCGACTGATCGAAATGCTTGCATACCGTCCCCTCAGCGAAATCATGAGCTCACCTGGGATTGCCGATCGCATCCCGGCTCTGATGGAGCGTCACCACAAGTCGATTGAGACATTACGTGACCGCGTCCAGTGCGAAGACGGCACCGTCTTCTTCGACATCACGGATCAGGAACTCGAGGGCTACAATAAGTTCATCCCGTACTATCTGAAGCCTGACTGCACCTACAGCGTCGGCTTAAGCAAGAGCAGCTTTCGGACGAAGGTATCGGTCGGCTCCAACCCATGGGCGCCGGTCGAGCCGACAGTGAACCTTGCGAAGATCTGCGAGCGTTACGGCGGAGGCGGACACGCACGTGTGGGGGCCATTTCGTTCCCGCCGGGTAAGGTCGAAATGGCGCAGCAGGCTGCCCGGGAGATTGTCGCCGAGTTGCGGGCTAGCTACGTGGCGCAAGTGGGGAAGTAGGCTTCTTCACCACGGAGCACGCAGAGCGCACGGAGAAATTCAGAAACAACAGTGACCGCGGATTCGCGCAGATAAATCGGATCGAGAAGCGGTGAGCGAGGCAAACACCGATGAAACTCGAATTCGAGTCTCAATCGTTTGCTTGTTATGCCTTGTAAATCTGGGCCGTCAACGCAAGGTGCATGTAATGCAGCAGATGACTTGGGAATGTGCGCCAAACGAGTACAACCCGGCGTTGTATGCGAAGCAGGATGAGTATGTGCAATTTCGCTATGTCGAGAATCCTCATTGTGAAGAGGTTGAATCCAGCAGGAACTTTTGCGCGGAATTGCGAGAGGCCGGGAAAGCTGTCGTCAATGTCGAATTTGAACTTTGGGGTTATTCCCACACCTTGCATGGCTACAGAATGGTCTCCGTCGATGCCCAGCCAATTCGAGATGCTGGCGGATCGGGCATAGCGGAGCGAACCACTACTCTGGACCTTCGGCACTAAATCGTGCGTTCGCACAGTCCCGATCAGATGCTTTTCGGCGCGACCCTCACCACCTGCCGTAGCGTCACGGGCCAGCCCTGATGGAGGCGGTTCGCGACTTTGCTTCCGGTCTTAGCTGCATGCTGTGATAGCAGGGAACGCAACAGCTCCTGATCACGATCTTCGCAGGCGCCGAGGACTTCGACACCAACGAACTCCGGATGGAACTTCTTCTCCTTGACAAAGCTTCCGGTCGGGTCCCAAACGAAAGCCATGCCACCGGTCATGCCCGCGCCAAAGTTCGTGCCGGTCGGACCCAGCACCACTACCGCTCCTCCGGTCATGTACTCGCAGGCGTGATCGCCGACTCCCTCAACCACGGCGGTTGCGCCGGAGTTGCGAATCGCGAAGCGTTCGCCTGCTCCGCCGACCGCGAACAGCGAGCCGCCCGTCGCTCCGTAGAGCGCAACATTGCCGACGATGACCTGTGCCGATTCTGCTCGCGCCAGCTTGCCGCGCGTGCGAATCACGAGTTCGCCGCCTGAGAGACCCTTGCCCACGAAATCGTTCGCCTGTCCCTCGAGCACAAGTTTCATGCCTCGTCCGGCGAAGGAACCGAACGATTGGCCGGCTGTACCGCGAAGGCGAAAGTGAATATCGGGATCAAGGCCCGGTTGCTGCGCGCGCAACAGCGCCAGTTCACCGGACAGTCTCGCACCCAGACTGCGATCTTCGTTGCGTACCGCCGCGCTCAACTCGAAAGGCTTGCCCGCCGATACTGCCGATAGCGCGGGCCGCACCCAGGCATCGTCCAATGGGGGGCGCTCCTCGGGCCGCATGTTGCGGGCGCCTTGCCAACTCAGCGGACCATCGGCGGCTTTTGCCAACACCGGAGCCAGGTCGAGTTTGCCATCGTCACGCACCTGCCGCAGCAGATCGGTGCGCCCAATCGCTGCCTGAAGCGTCGGCAGACCCAGATCGGCAAGGATGCGCTGCAAATCCTCCGCGATATTCATGAAGAAACGCATCACGTGCTCGGGCTTGCCCCTGAACTTCGCGCGCAGCTCCGGCTTTTGGGTCGCGATGCCGGTAGGACAGGTATTGAGGTGGCATTGCCGCGCCATATCGCATCCGAGCGCAACCAATACCGCGGTGCCAAAGGAAAATTCGTCAGCTCCCAGCAGCGCGGCGATAAGAACATCGCGAGCAGTTGAGAGTCCACCGTCCGTGCGCAGCCGAACTCGGCCGCGCAATCCATTGGCGCACAAAACCTGCTGTGCCTCGCTCAGTCCGAGCTCCCACGGATTCCCCGCATGCTTGATGCTGCTGAGCGGCGACGCTCCTGTACCGCCGTTATGTCCAGCGATCACGATGTAGTCGGCATAGGCCTTCGTCACGCCGGCGGCAACCGTGCCGACACCAAGCTGCGACACCAGTTTCACTCCGACGGGCGCGCGCGGGTTGATTCGCTTCAGGTCGTAAATCAGCTGAGCCAGGTCTTCGATGCTGTAAATGTCGTGATGCGGAGGCGGGCTGATCAGCGAAACACCAGGCTGCGCATGCCGAAGCCGCGCGATCAGTTCGCTGACCTTATGTCCTGGCAGTTGGCCGCCTTCACCTGGCTTCGAGCCCTGTGCGATTTTGATTTCCAGCTCTTCGGCGTGGGCGAGATATTCTGCGGTGACACCGAAGCGTCCCGAGGCGACTTGCTTGATCTTGTTGTTGGTGAGCGATATTACTCCCACCGGATTTCCGTCGGGTCGATACGCCGCCGGGTCCTCGCCGCCCTCTCCGGTGTTGGAGCGAGCGCCGAGCTGGTTCATCGCGATGGTGATCGTCTGGTGTGCCTCGGGGCTCAACGATCCCAGTGACATCGCGCTGGCGATGAAGCGTTTCACCAGGCTCGAAGGTGGTTCAACTTCGGTGAGCTCGAGTTTCGGTCCCGCCGCTGTGATCTGCAGCAGGTCACGCAGGACGGCCGGCTCCCGCTCGTCCACTGCACGTGCATACGCAGTCCATGCGTCGGCAGGGGCAAGAGTGGCCGCGGCCTGAGTCGTTGCGCGCGCAGCGCCGACTGCAACCTGAAGGTCGCGGGTTCGCTGGGGCTGCCACGTATGAGGCTCGGCACGCTCAGCCTTGCGGAAACGCACCCAGCCATAATCAGGCAGTTCGCCGCCCTCCGGCTCACCAATCCATGAACTGCGAATCGCCGCCTCGATGTCGGCGAAGTTCTGCCCACCCAACGGCGACACGGTGCCGGGGAAACAAAGCTCGGTGATCTCCGGTGCGAGTCCCAGCAAATCGAACAACTGTGCGGCCCGGTAACTGTCGAGCACCGAGATGCCCATCTTCGACATCACCTTGGCGAGGCCGCCATCGAGCGTTTTAAGCAGACGTCCTTCGGCTTCCTCCCCTCCCAGCGAGCGCGCAGTTTGCAACGCCAGCCACGGACAAACGCAGCCCGCGCCATAACCAATCAGCACGGCGGCATGATGCACGTCCCGGCAATCTCCGGCCTCGAGCGCTAAGCCGACTCGCGTTCGCAACCCGGCTTTGACCAATGCATGATGGACCGTGCCGGTCGCTATCGCCATCGGAATCGGTAGCACCTGCGCACATGCCGTGCGATCGGTGAGCAGCAGAATCCGCGCACCGCCTTGCACCAACGCGACCGCACGCTCCTGCATGTCCAGCACCGCCTGCTTCAATGAACCGTCATCGGCAAACGTGCAATTCAGATGCGCGAGCGGAAGCTCGTCACGCAGCGGGTAGGTTCCTTCGTGCAATGCCGCCACTTGGCCGAGCGAAAGGAACGGCGACGGCAAGACCAGTCCTGGCAGTGGGGCATGTTTGTCGAGCAGGTGCGGCCACGGCCCCAATCGAGTTCGCAGGGAAACCACGCAGGCTTCACGCAATGAATCGATCGGCGGATTCGTGACCTGCGCGAACCGCTGCCGGAAGAATCCGTAGAGTGGCCGCGGGCTGTGCGCCAGCGCCGCGATCGGTGTGTCGTCGCCCATCGACCAAACGGCTTCTTTGCTCTCCAGCGCCATCGGGCCGACGACCATCTTCACTTCTTCGCGGGTATAACCAAAACCGCGCTGCAGCCGCATGAGGTCAGCTTTCTCAAGCGCGGTAACGGGCGCGGCTGAAGGTTCCAGCGGAATATCGTCGATCAACTTCGAGTACGGAGCCAGGTCTTCGAAGTAGCGGTCCAACTCCTGGCCTTCGATGAGCCGCGAACGTTCGAGGTCCAGCAGAATCATCTGCCCCGGTCCCAGGCGTCCGCTGCGAATGATGGTATCCGAGTCAACATCGGCGAGTCCGACTTCCGAACCGGCGACCACCAATCCTGTGTCAGTGATCACAAAGCGGCAAGGACGCAGTCCATTGCGATCAAGTGCGGCCCCCACCATTCGCCCATCCGTAAAGACCAGCGCCGAGGGTCCATCCCACGGTTCCATGCAGTCAGCGTGATAGCGATGGAAGGCCGACTCCTGGATGCCTATCGCCGGAGGCAGCATCATCCGCAAAGCTTCGGCGATATTGCGCTCATAGTTGCAGAGCAGTTCAGCCACTTCATCGAGGCTCATCGAGTCGGAGCCATCACGCGTGTACAGCGGATCGCATTCGCGCGGCAGGAGGGCGCAGCGCGCATCCACATGAGCGCGATTGCTCCAGATGGTATTGATCTCACCGTTGTGCGCGACCATTCGCAGCGGTTGAGCGCGGTCCCACGAGGGCAGCACGTTGGTCGCGTAGCGCTGATGAAACACCGCGAAGTGCGTGGCGTACTGCTTGTTCCGCAGATCGAGGAAAAACTCGTTCAGCGTGCGGCCTGTACACAGCGCCTTGTACACGAGCGTGCGGGTCGAAAGCGAACAGATATACGTGCTCGTGCCGCCCCGCTCGAAGGCCTTACGTGCCAGGAAGAGCTGTCGCTCCACTTCGTTCGCATCACCGGCGAAGTCCGCAGCGGTGGTCATGAAAGCCTGACGGATGACCGGCATGCAATCCGCAGCGATCGGACCTAAAACGTCACGCGCTATAGGAACGTCGCGCCAACCCAGCCACTCGAAGCCACGTGCGGAAATACAAGCTTTGAAACGCTGTGCATCGCGCTGCGCCACTTCGTCGTTCTGCGGCAGAAAGAGCATTCCCACGGCGAGGGGCCGTTCGGGACGCAAAGCGATCCCGGACTCGTTCAGCAGGTAATTTCGGGGAACGGCAGTCTGGACGCCGACGCCATCACTGCTCTTGCCATCGGCGGCAATTGCACCACGGTGTGCCAGGCGGCCCAGTGCGGTCAGCGCAAGACGGAGAATTTCGTGTTCTGAGCGGCCGTGCAGGGTCGCAACAAATCCGACGCCGCAGGAGTCGTGGTCAAAACGCGGGCTTAGAAGATTCTTGCCACCAGAAGGAAACTTGCTACAACCCATAGTCCACTATATATGGAATTTCTTGTGCATTTGAAGCGCTAAATGACTCGGCGGGAAAAAACAGCAGACTCAACACTTTGGGGCCTTCCCAATATGGCAAAGTAGAGTGCAATGAGCGGCGAGCGCAGCCAGGCGAATCAGGGGCGGATCGCCTTCACCTACCCTGATTTCACCCTTTATCAAATGGCCCGTTTCTTCACGGTCATGGCGACGGAGATGCAATCAGTCGCCGTTGGATGGCAGGTTTACGAAATCACCAAGCGGCCGCTCGATCTCGGCTATGTCGGCCTGGCGCAATTCTTGCCCACCATACTTCTGTTTCTGGTCGCGGGACATGCAGCCGACCGATTCAATCGGCGGAACATTGTCGTCCTCTGCTATGCCGGACTCGCCTTGGCATCGGCTCTTCTGCTTTTGCTGACGCTGAAAGGCTGGCACTCTGTACATGCCATTTACGCCGTGCTCGTGCTGGTCGGTGTCGTGCGCTCGTTTAACGGCGCGGCGGGTCAGTCTATGGTCCCGCAACTCGTGCCCGCGAAACACTTTCCCAACGCCGTGGCATGGGCACAGACCGTTTTCAACACCGCGACCATCATCGGGCCGGCACTGGGCGGGTTGATTTATGCGATCTTTCGCGGTCCTGCGGCGGTCTATATCAGCTCCCTGGTCGCCGCCGCCATATCAGTTATTGCGGCAAGCCGCATTCGCTTGAATCCCGTGAAACGCGATCCGCAACCGGTAACCTTAGACACGATATTCGCCGGATTTCGCTTCATCTGGAACAAGAAACTGATTCTCGGCCTGATCTCACTCGACTTATTTGCGGTATTGCTCGGCGGGGCCGTTGCATTGTTGCCCGTGTACGCGCGCGAGATTCTGCACACTGGTCCGTGGGGACTCGGTATTCTTCGCAGCGCTCCTGCTGTTGGAGCAGTCCTGACTGCGGTTCTGCTGGCTCATCGTCCACTGCGGCATCAGGCCGGAGCAACGATGTTGTGTTGCGTCGCCGGATTCGGCGTTTTCACCATTGTCTTCGGGCTATCGCACAGCCTGATACTTTCATTGATTTCCCTATTGTTCCTCGGTGCTTCTGACATGGTCAGCGTCATTATTCGCGGGACCCTGGTGCAGCTCTCCACTCCCGACGCAATGCGAGGACGCGTCAGCGCCGTCAACTCATTGTTTATTGGGACCTCAAACGAGTTCGGCCAGTTCGAGTCCGGAGTTACGGCCCATTGGTTCGGCACCGTTCCCGCCGTCGTCATCGGCGGCGTGGGGACACTCATCGTCGTCACTGTGTGGTCGTGGCTGTTCCCGGAGCTAAGGGCTGCGGACAAACTTGTTCACAAACTCGAAGCCGTTGAGCGTGAGACGCCATGAACCCCTCCAGCGCATATTATGCGAGTCACTTGCGATACGAACTCTGCGTCCGCAATCGGGAATATGCCCGGGCCAATAAGCTCGCGTACGTCGAGAGTTACGGCTCGATACCTGCGATCGTTTATCGGCCCGATGACGTCAGCCACGGCAACTTCCTGCGTGAAACCTATGCCGCAATTTTGGAAAATCCAGACTGGCGCAGGCGGCTCGGGAAAATTCATGCGCAAGCACGAACATCATTGCCGGCGTGCGAATACCGATGGAAAGAGCTCGATTCATGCACCAGTTCGGACGCGCTGCTGATGAATGTGTTTTGTTTTCCTGGCGTTCTTTCGGATCTGCGCGTGCTTGGTTTGCTCGGAGTTGAAAAAAATGCGGATGCGACCTTCGGTTTCAAGGCGCGAGTGCCGTTCAAACCGGGGCTCTTAGATCGCACCGAGGTAGACCTCAAAATCGGGAATCTGCTGATCGAAGCCAAGCTGACGGAATCGGATTTTCAGACAGCCGACCGTGAGGTAGTTCGCGGCTATCGTGACTTCAAAAACACATTCGACATCAAGGCATTGCCCGCCACCAAAGGCAGGCTCTTGTCATACCAACTCATTCGCAACGTCCTGGCTGCCTACGCGATGGGATGCAGTTTCTGCGTGCTGCTGGACGAGCGCCGGCCCGACCTGATCGATCAATGGTTTCGGGTGATGAGCAGCGTGAAAGTCCCGGAATTACGCTTGCGTTGCAAGGTCTTGACCTGGCAGGAACTCACTTTTGTGCTACCTACCGCATTGCAGGACTGGCTTGAGTCAAAGTATGCCATTACCGCTCCTGGCCGGGCTCCTGCTAAACCTCTGGGAATTCATAACTTGCAATCCGACGAGTAGCGCCAATCCCCCCCATTAACAGCTCTAATTTAGTTCCTCTAATCATTAGTACGACTGTTGGCGGGTTCAAAAATACTAATTTCGCTCGACGCGCAGTTGCTGCTTGGATATAACTCTCACATCAGCAATGCCCTTGTCAGTTCAGTCTCGCATTCAGCCGACGACGGATTCGATCGTTGCCGATCGCCGGTCGGTTATAGCTGTAGTTCACGTCCTCACACTCCTACTCCTTCCAGTCGGTGTAGGAGACCAAATCAAAGCGGCGGGGACGTAGGCAATCAGCAAATAGGAATCCTGAAAAGCCACTGACCCGCTAAGCGGAAGTGGCTTTTGTTGTATTCACCGCTACCAAATCGTTAGCGAAGAGGAACAAATGTCAGTAGAGAGTGGCAAGTGGCATAGCGGAGCCATCACCGATGGGCCGAACCGCGCGGGTGCCCGCGCGATGTTCAAAGCCGTTGGTTTTACCAACGAAGATCTCAAGAAACCTATCATCGGAATCGCCAATACCTGGACGGAAGTCGGGCCCTGCAACTATCACCTGCGTGAAGTTGCTGCCGCCGTGAAAGAGGGAGTACGCGCCGCCGGTGGCACGCCGATGGAGTTTAACACCATAGCTGTCTCCGACGGTATCACTATGGGCACGGAGGGCATGCGCGCTTCGCTGGTCAGCCGAGAAGTGATTGCCGACTCGATCGAGCTGGTGGCGCGCGGGCACATGTTCGATGGAGTGGTGGCATTGTCGAGTTGCGACAAGACCATCCCGGGCACCGTGATGGCGCTGGCGAGGCTAGATTTCCCCTCATTGATGCTCTACGGGGGATCGATCGAACCCGGCCACTACCACGGCCGCGACGTCAGTATTCAGGACGTCTACGAGGCCATTGGCAAGCACGCGCAAGGCAAGATGAATGACGATGAGCTCAAGGACATGGAGGATCATGCCTGTCCCGGTCCGGGCGCGTGTGGCGGGCAGTTCACGGCCAACACCATGTCCACCGCTTGCGAATTCCTCGGCATCTCTCCTCTCGGCAGCAACGCAGTTCCCGCGACCTCCCCTTTGAAAGCTGAAGTCGCCCGGAAAGCCGGCCAGTTGGTCATGGAACTGGTACGGCGCGATATTCGCCCGTCGCAGATCATCACCGACGCCGCTCTGAGGAACGCCATGACGTGCGTGGTCGCTTCCGGCGGCTCTACGAACGCGGTGCTGCACCTGCCCGCAATTGCGAACGAACTCGGACTCGTCTTCCCGCTCGACGAGATCAACCACATCTGTGGACGTACGCCGTTGCTCTGCGATCTCAAGCCCGGTGGTCGCTTCATGGCGACGGACTTCTTCCGCGCCGGAGGCACGAAGCTACTTGGGCACATCCTGGCCGGAGGCGAATTGCTCAATAAAGACTGCCTCACCGTGACTGGCAAGACGATCGGCGAAGAGGTCGTTGACGCGAAAGAGCAGTCGGGTCAGGAAGTGATTCGTCCCATCGAGCGCTCGCTGAGCCCCACCGGCGGGTTGGCCATCTTGCACGGCAATCTGGCGACTGAAGGTTGTGTCGTCAAGCTGGTTGGACATGGTCGCCGCGAGCATCGTGGCCCGGCGCGCGTCTATGAGAGCGAAGAGGAAGCATATGCCGCGGTGCAAGGCTCGCGGATCAAGGCCGGCGATGTAATTGTCATCCGCAACGAGGGTCCGCGCGGTGGCCCGGGCATGCGAGAAATGTTGGCAGTGACCGCAGCGCTGGCCGCGACTCCACTAAGCGAATCAGTGGCACTCCTCACTGACGGCCGTTTCTCCGGTGCGACCCACGGTTTCATGATTGCGCACGTAGCACCTGAGGCCGCCGTCGGTGGGGCAATCGCCGCAGTGCAGGAAGGCGACAGCATCACTGTCGATGTTGCGCGTGGCCGTCTGCAACTGGAAGTATCCGACGAAGACCTCCGTCGTCGCATGACCAAGTGGGTCGCGCCGGGCTTGCGGTACAAGACGGGTGTTTTTGCCAAGTACGCGCTCAGCGTTTCGTCAGCGTCGTTCGGCGCGGTTACCACTCCGGGCAGGGGCCGCGACTCCGCGGAAGCGGACGGCATTTGCGTTTCCGTCCCTGCCGCAGGAGCACGAGGGAGATGAGCAAGATGCGTTTGACCGGTGCACAAATTGTTTGGAAGTGCCTGGAACGCGAAGGCGTAAACACCGTCTTCGGCTATCCCGGCGGATGCGTTTTGCCCATGTACGATGCGCTGCGGCATACGCCCAGCATTCATCATGTGCTGGTGCGTCACGAACAGGGGGCTGCCCACATGGCCGACGGCTACGCTCGCGCTACCGGAAGGGTCGGAGTGGCGCTGGCCACATCCGGCCCAGGCGCGACCAACCTGGTGACGGGCATCGCGACCGCCATGCTCGATTCCTCGCCTCTGGTCTGCATCACCGGACAGGTGGGCAGCAAGTTCATCGGTACCGATGCCTTTCAGGAGATCGACATCACCGGCATCACCATGCCGATCACCAAGCACAACTACATGGTGACCGACGTGAATGACATCGCTCGCACGCTGCGCGAGGCATTCATCATTGCGCGTTCGGGAAGGCCCGGGCCTGTGCTGGTCGATATCACGAAGGACGCGCAAATGGCTTCGTGCGACTTCGAATGGGATTTCGTTCAACCCCGGTTGCGCAAGTTGGAAACCTGGGGCGAACCCGACTCAGTACAGATTGCCGCCGCCGCGGAACTGATTAACAAGGCAGAGCGTCCGGTAATTCTTGCCGGACATGGCGTGATGCAGTCGGGCGCCATGCAGGACTTGCAGTTGCTGGCCGAAACCAGTGATCTTCCTGTGGCCCTCACGCTGCTCGGACTGGGAGCGCTTCCGCACTTCCATCCGCTGTCGATGGGCATGATGGGCATGCACGGCGAAGCCTGGGTCAACCACGCGATCCAGTCCGCCGACCTGCTCATCGCGCTGGGTATGCGCTTCGACGATCGCGTGACCGGCAAGCTCGACAGCTATGCGCAACATGCCAAGAAGATCCACGTGGACATCGACGCGTCGGAAATTCACAAGAACGTTCAAGCCGACATTGCGATTGTCGGAGACCTGAGGCAAGTCCTCCCCAAGTTGATACCCCATGTCACACCGCGGAAGCGCAGCGACTACTGGGCCGAGATCAACAGCGCGAAGGGTGAAGTCGCGGTGCACGATATCCGAAACCTCCCGGACACTGGCCACCTGTATGCCGCGCACGTAATCAACGATCTGTGGCGCGAGACCAAGGGCGACGCCCTGATCGTCACCGATGTGGGACAGCACCAGATGTGGGAAGCGCAGTATTACCACCACAGCGATCCCCGCTCGTTGATTACTTCGGGCGGCCTTGGAACCATGGGCTTCGCACTACCCGCAGCAATCGGCGCAAAGTTCGCCCGTCCCGAAGCCGATGTTTGGGTCATCGTCGGCGATGGCGGTTTCCAGATGACCATGGCGGAACTGGCAACGATGGTGCAGGAAGGCGTCAAGGTCAACATTGCCGTCATCAACAATGGCTATCTCGGGATGGTCCGGCAGTGGCAGGAATTTTTCTATGAGCGCAACTATGCGGCCACGCCGCTGGTGAATCCCGACTTCACCAAGATTGCAGAGGCATACGGCATCCTCACCTTCGCGGTCACGCACCGCGAAGAGGTTGCATCAACCGTGCGCAAAGCGCGCGAACATGATGGCCCGGTCCTCATCGACTTCCGCGTGGAGCAGGAAGATTCGGTGTACCCCATGGTCCCTGCAGGCAAAGCTCTGCACGAGATGATCCGCCGGCCGAGCGCTATCGTTGAGACAGCGGCAGACGAGTAAAAAACTATGATGATGACGTACCTGTTAGACGTTGCGAACCATACCGGCGTAGTGACACGCATTTCTTTGATCTTTCGCCGGCACGGCGCGAACCTGCAATCGGTATCGACCGCCAAGACCGAACATCCCGAGATCGTGCGAATCGTGGTGACCTCCGAGATTGACCGCCGCCCCGCTGAGCGTATCAAGGGGCAACTCGCCAAGCTCATCGACGTCTTCAAGGTGGACATGATTTCGCATGACGAGGGAACCTTCCGCGCCTTCGGCATGATCAAGATCGCGTGCACTCTCCAGACCCGGCCGCAGATTCTACAGCTACTCGAGATCTTCAATGGCCGCGTGCTCGAGCTTACGACCGAGTGGGTGCTGGTCGAGATGACCGGCACCCCTGAACAGCTCGAAGGCCTGTTGCAGGTGCTGCAACCGTACGGAATTCTGGAAGCGGTGGAGACCGGTCCCATCGTAATCCGCCACAATTCACCGCGCCACGCTACCCGGCCACAGCCCTCGTGGGAAGTTGTTCCCGGAGCATTAGCTACAGCAGGAAGTTCAAGTTCTACTTCAAATTCAGATGCAATGCAGGAGAGGAAACGCAATGGCACAGATCTTCTATGACAACGACGCCGACCTTTCGCAGGTACAAGCCACCAAGGTCGCCATTATCGGTTACGGGTCGCAAGGCCATGCCCACGCGCTGAACCTGCGTGACAGCGGCGTGGACGTTCGCGTCGGCCTCTACGACGGCAGCCGTTCGCGCGAGCGTGCTGAAGCCGCAGGACTCAAAGTTCTGAACGTAAGCGATGCCGCTGCCTGGGCCGACACCGTCATGGTCCTCATCCACGACACCGACCAGGCGAAGGTGTATCACCGCGACATCCATCCCAACCTGAAGCCGGGTAACACTCTGATGTTTGCGCACGGATTCAATATCCGGTTCGGCACCATTCGGTGTCCGGCAGGAGTGGACGTCAGCATGGTTGCGCCCAAGGCGCCCGGACATCGTGTGCGCGAAGTGTTCGTCGAAGGTGGCGGCACGCCGTGTCTCGTGGCGGTCGAGCAGGATGCATCCGGTAAAGCATGGCAGTATGCGTTGTCCTATGCGAAAGGGATTGGAGGCACCCGCGCCGGTGTATTGAAGACCACGTTCACCGAAGAGACCGAGACAGATCTTTTCGGGGAGCAGGCCGTGCTCTGTGGCGGCGCCAGCGCGCTGGTCCAGGCCGGCTTCGAAACCCTGGTGGACGCGGGTTATCAGCCCGAGGTCGCATACTTCGAATGTTTGCACGAGCTGAAGCTCATCGTTGACCTGATGTATCGCGGCGGCCTCAGTTACATGCGGTATTCGGTCAGCGATACCGCTGAGCACGGCGATTACACCGCCGGCAAGCGTCTCATTACCGATGAAACCCGCAAGGAGATGAAGCAGATTCTCGCAGAAATCCGCAACGGCAAGTTTGCCTCCGAGTGGATCAAGGAGAACGAAACCGGCCGCAAGAACTTTGTGGCGGAACGCGCCAAGCAGCGTCAGCACCTTATTGAGACAGTGGGCGAGAAACTGCGGGACATGATGCCGTTTCTTAATCCGGTGAAGGTGAAGGACGAAGCTCCGGTCACGAAGAAGGAAGAGCACGCCGTCGCCACCACGGCGTAGCGTGTTGAAGGGGTTCGCTGCTTAGGTGACCACTGCCTTCGAATTGCGTTTCTCCTGCAATCCGCGACGACAGCAGCCCCGCAGGGCGGCACATTGTAGCCCAGTGTTAAAGCTGGGTTGGAATGAAATGAAATTCGAGTCCCGGAAGGGACGACGTATGAAAGCGGGCTTCAGCCCGCAAGGACTCAACCCGGGGGCCCAATGTCCTTTTTCGCGGAAAGCAAATTCGTCTGGAAGAACGGTCAGGTCATCCCCTGGCAAGACGCCACCGTCCACATGTCGGCCCACGGTCTTCATTACGGTACCGGCGTATTTGAAGGCATCCGCTGTTACAACACGGTGAATGGCCCCGCCGTCTTCCGTCTCGATGCGCACTTGGAGCGCATGTTCGAGTCGGCCCGCACCTACGGACTGAAGATCCCGTACTCGCAGCAGGAACTCACCGACGCGGCGCTTGAGATCATCAACGCCAACGGCTTCTCCGATTGCTACGTCCGTCCCATCGCGTCCTACGGAAGCGGTAGTCTCGGTGTGCATCCGCGCAACTGTCCGGTTGACGTCGCCATCCTCGCATGGCCGTGGGGTGCATATCTGGGCACCGAAGCCTTGGAGATGGGAATTCAGGTCACCGTCTCGCGCTGGAAGAAATTCAGCTCACTCGCCATGCCCGCGACCGCGAAAGCCTGCGGCCAATACCTGAACTCGATGCTCGCCGTGCAGGACGCCGTGCGTCGCGGCTTCGATGAAGCCTTGCTGGTGGACGAAGAAGGCATCATCGCCGAAGGTTCCGGCGAAAACTTCTTCATGGTGCAGAACGGCAACGTGCTGACCAACGACGAGCGCGATCACGTACTCATGGGCATCACGCGCGATTCGGTCATCACCCTGGCGCGCGATTTGGGTTACAAGGTTTTTGTCGGCCAGATGCACTTGGAAGAGTTGGAGGTTGCTGACGAGGCATTCTTCACCGGCACGGCCGCCGAGGTCACACCGATCGCGGCGCTCGATCGCAAGCCCATCGGCAACGGCAAGCCCGGCCCCATCACGTTGCAGTTGCAGCGTACATTCTTCGCGGCCACTTCGGGTCGCGATCCAAAGCATCAGGACTGGCTGACTCCGGTCACAGCGAAGGCCAAAACGAATCCGGTAGTCCAAACGTAATTAGAGCCCCGAGTTTTGAAAGGGCACGCCTTCAGGCGTTCCGGCTCAGTCGTCTATTTTTATCAGCCGCGTGGACTTCAGTCCCGCGGCACACACAAATCCAGACTTTTCCGTAACTTGTTTAGCCGACAGTGCGCATTCCCGACGGTGTTAGTCCCAACGCATACTCCGATGCCACAGGTATAGTAGTGGAACTCCAGTAGTCCGCGCCGCAGGTTTTCCCAAAACGGGAAACGTAAGTTGCGATTCGGAACGAATTTCCTATTCGGGACACCTGGCAAGGCTGACACTAAAGTGTCCGGTTCCAGGGGCGAAATCGCACTAAGCAACATACCCGTCAGCGTCGAACTGGACAGGCCCAAATTCCGTAAGTCTGCAAGGAAAAGCCCTATGCGACGTTCAATCAGATAAAATCGATCGTCCATGCTGAAACGAACGATCGTTGCAGCCGTAACTGTAGTCGTTGTTGTGCTTCTCCTCCGGCATGCCGGATCCTTCCTCGTCGTGAACAATCCGCAGCACGCTGACATCATTGTCGTGCTCGCCGGAGGCAACGACGACTTGAGGTACTGGAACGGGATTAGGCTTCTTCACGAGGGTTACGCGCCACGCCTCATTCTTGACGTTTTTGACAAGTCGATTACATTCGGCAATCGGGACATCGATCTCGCTCGAGACTTTGTGTTGCGAACTGCGCCCGGTGAGTCTTCTATTTGCCCACTCTCGCAGAGTTCCACCTACGACGAGGCCCGTTACCTCGACAAGTGCCTGACGACTTCCGGCGCGAAGTCTGTGCTGGTTATGACGTCCGCGTACCACACCCGGCGGGCGCTGGCGATCCTGCGGAAGCGGCTACCCCAGTATCAATTCTTCATTTACGCGGCCCCCGACCCGTACTTCTTCGGCGAGCGCTGGTGGCAAACCCGCGAGTGGGCGAAGACAACCTACGCTGAGTGGCAGAAATACCTTTGGTGGCTTGCCGTGGATCGATGGCGGCGCGGCCTCGTGGTAGCTAGTTGAAGCGTGTAACCTTCCAGAGCCGGCTACCGCAAGCAACAAGGAAAACCAGCAGAATGATCGAGAGCCCAGCGATCGCGGGCCAACTCACCACGATATCCGGGGCCCGACTGTAAAGCGCGAGTGCGATGAAAACAGTCGACGCCAGGGCGACAATCGACCAATCGAGCCATGTCCGCGGACGAACTTCCGAAGCCGACTCGTCCGATTGCCGTCCCGCGAGCCCGGCTTGCACGTAATCGGTTGCGACTCCGTAACGCCTCGCCTCGCGATGCGCGGCTTGCTGCCAACGGACGTGCTCTTCGCGTCCAGCCGAAGAAAGCGCAATTGCGCCCGCACCGGCGGCCATCAGCAGGGAACCGCCTATCACTTCCGCGTATAAAGATAGGCCATGCCCACGCAACTCTCCGAAGACGAGAATGCCCCATGCCAAGCCCCACAACTGGTTGGTATTGGAGAGTGGAATACCTCGGCTTATGCCGACGTACTTTGCAGCGTACTGCTGAAACAGGTCGCCGATCACCCAGACAAAGCCTCCCAGCAGCAACCAGAAAAGAACCGTGCGCGCCTTTAGCAACTCGCGCACCAGCGCTGGCGCCCCTTGCGAATAAACAAGGGCAAGAATACCCATTGTCACCAATTCGCCGATGGTGAAGAACGCCACAAAGGACAGCGGGTTCATGCCCGTTAGATAGGCCTTGCGGTAGGGCACATACATGGTTCCCCAAAGCAGTCCGGCAGCCAGCGCTGCGAGAATGCCGCGCACTGCGTGTTCCTGAGTGGTCTGTGCCGATGAGGCGATTGCAAGCACCGTTGCTCCGGAAAACATCAACAATGCCCCGCCCAGTACGCTGAGCCAGCGTCTGGTTCCCGCATCGCGCAATTCGTTGAATAACACGACCCCCCAGAAGATGCCCACGAGGCTGTTCATGTTCCATAAGGGGAACGCGATACTCAAGCCGACATCGCGAATGGCAAAAATTGTGAGGGTATTCGCGACGGCCCACAGGCATCCAGCAAGCACACCCCACACCACCAGGTGCGGCGCCTGGCGAAAGTCCCATCGCATCTGCCCGGTGCCCCGGATGAGCGCCGGCAGGCTCCAGCGCGCCAGAAAAACTCCAGCGACCATGAGCAGCGAAACAACAACGGGCGAAATGCCGATGGTCACGAGCTTTGTCGGAGCTTCGGCAGCTCCCAGCCACGCACCCGCGCCGAAGCCGCAGAGAGTTCCGATCGCTTGCAGGCGACGCAATCGAACGTCGTCGAGAGAGGGCAGTTGCGTCGCTGAGTTCAACTGTGATTCAGGAGCGATCAACTGATCCAACGAAGCACCGCCAGTCCGCCCAGGAGAACGAATACCGGAATCCAAAAGTGAGTGTCACGAAGGACAGCTCCTCCTATACGTCTGAACCTGTCCGCGGCATCACGTGAGGGCCCTAATGGCATCGCCGAATCTTACATGATTCGTCGAGGTTGCCGCGCAAGTAATTCGGCGGTGCCCGGTCGGAAAGACGAATCCTTTTTCCGCACGCAGTGGGTGGCCTGCTTCGTTCGTCACTCGAGTGCATCTACTTTAAACTGGATCACAATAATCTTCCGGGTGAAAATCCATGTCAGAACGAACTCTTCCGTTGCCGCCGACGAGCGCGCTCGATCCTGCGACCCAGGCGTTTCCTTCGCTGGCTCGGGCGCAAATCGACCGCTTGCACCCGTATGCAAAGATTCGACCCGTCGCTGCAGGTGAAATTCTTTTTGACGTCGGCGACTCCGCCATCTCGATGTTCGTCGTGTTGACCGGCAGGCTGGAAATTGTCCAGCCCTACGACCAGGGCGAACGGCTCGTGGTATCCCACGATGCCGGAGAGTTCACCGGCGAGACGAATATGATCTCCGGACGACGGAGTCTGGTGAGGGGTCGGGTGGCAGAGGCGGGAGAATTTCTCGAAATAAGTCCGGAGAATCTTCGTTCGGTGATCGCGAAAGACGCCGAGCTCAGCGAGATCTTCATGCGTGCTTTTATTCTTAGGCGCCTTGCGCTGATCACCAGGGGATTCGGCGATGTCGTCCTCATGGGGTCGCGACACTGCGGTGGCACGCTTCGGCTGCGCGAGTTTCTGGGCCGCAATGGGCATCCATACACCTATATCGATCTCGATACCGATAGCCAGGCGCAGGAACTGCTTGACCGGTTCAATGTGACGGTGAAGCAAATTCCGGTGCTGGTGTGCCGCGGAAAGACCGTACTGCGCAATCCTTCGGTACAGGAGGTCGCGGATTGTCTGGGCTTCAACAGCCCGGTTGACGAATCGACAGTGCGCGATGTGATTGTCGTAGGCGCCGGTCCATCAGGATTGGCTGCGGCCGTCTACGCAGCTTCCGAAGGTCTGGATGTGTTGGTAATCGAAACCAACGCTCCCGGGGGCCAAGCCGGATCCAGTTCCAAAATCGAGAATTATCTCGGTTTTCCGACAGGTATTTCGGGGATGGAGCTGGCGAATCGTGCGCTGAACCAGGCCCAGAAGTTCGGTGCGCAAATGATAATTGCGCACGGCGTTATCAAGCTCATCTGCGATCGCAGACCATATCGCATTGAACTCGACACCGGACAAAAGCTCACGACTCGAACGGTAATCATTGCAACCGGGGCGCAGTACAATAAGCCTTCTATTCCCAACCTTGGAAGATTCGAAGGGATGGGCGTCTATTACGGCGCCACCAATATGGAAGCACAGTTGTGCGACAACGAGGAGGTCATCGTAGTTGGCGGTGGGAACTCTGCCGGACAAGCCGCGGTTTATCTCTCGGAAAACGCGACCAAGGTCCATATGTTGGTGCGTTCCGGGCAACTCGCCGACACCATGTCACGTTACCTGATCCAGCGCATCGAAACGAACCCCAAAGTTGAGATCTACCGCCATACAGAGATTGTCAATCTGGAAGGAGACTTCCATCTCGAGCGGGTAACGTGGAAGAACCGCCAGACCGGAAAAGTGGAAACCCGCCCAATTCGGCATGTCTTCATGATGACCGGTGCGGCGCCCAACACAGCATGGCTGAAAGACTGTGTCGCGCTGGATGGCAAGGGCTTCATCCTGACTGGTCACGACCTCGAGACTAATGGTTCGATAAGTCCGTTATGGCACTCTCGCCGGGCCCCCTTACTGCTTGAGACCAGCCTGCCGGGTGTGTTCGCAGTCGGCGACGCACGTGCCGGGAACGTGAAGCGTGTGGCATCGGCGGTGGGAGAGGGATCGATTTCCGTCCATCTGGTCCACAGGGTATTGGCGGAAATGTAGCCGTGTCTGGAGACTTACCTGGGGCGGCGCTGTTGCTCGAAGCGGGCGATATCTTCTTCGTGCACGAGCGTCATGCCGATTTCGTCGAGTCCGTAAAGAAGTCGATGGCGGCGGAAGGGCTCGACCTCGAAGTTCTCTGACAAACCGAAGTCATCGGTGATGGTCTGGCTCTCCAAGTCCACAGACAGGTGATATGGACGATGCTGATCGGCGTGGTCAGCGATGCGCTGTATTACGTTTTCTGCCAGTTCGATAACCAGCAGGCCGTTGTTTCCCGCATTGTTACGGAAGATGTCGGCAAATGAAGGCGCCAGTATGACGCGAAAACCGAACTCCCCTAAGGCCCACGCCGCATGCTCACGCGAGGATCCGCAGCCGAAATTTTTCCCGGCGACCAATATGGTCGCGTTTCGGAAATGCTCGTGATTGAGCGCGAACTCCTGACGCTCCGCGCCGTCTGGATGATAGCGCCAGTCGGAAAAAAGGAATTGACCGAACCCCGTGCGCTCGATGCGCTTTAAGTGCTGCTTGGGAATGATCTGGTCAGTATCGATATTTTCCCGGTGCAGCGGCGCCACTACGCCACGATGTTTGCGAATCGGCTCCAAGGCTAGTTTCGGTACTCCCATCCGCGAACGTCAACGAAATGCCCGGCCACGGCAGAGGCGGCGGCGGTCGCCGGACTCACGAGGTGAGTACGCCCGTCTCTTCCTTGGCGCCCTTCAAAGTTGCGGTTACTGGTGGAAGCACAGCGCTGCTTCGGCGAAAGTATGTCTGGGTTCATGCCCAGGCACATCGAACATCCCGGTTCGCGCCATTGGGCGCCGGCTTCTTTGAAAATCCGGTCGAGACCCTCGCGTTCAGCCGCCTGCTTCACAGCTTCTGACCCGGGAACGACGAGAACGGTCACGTTGGGATGCACCCTATGACCGTGGATGACCTTCGCGGCGGCGCGGAGATCTTCCAGTCGACCGTTGGTGCAGGAACCAATGAAGACACGGTCCACACCGATGTCTTCGATGCGAGTTCCCGGTTTCAATCCCATGTACTCGAGCGCCGAGAGTGTTGCCCGTTTTTCGGACGCGCTGCGTGCATCGTCGGGGCTGGGAATTCTGGCGGTGACAGGTGCTGACATTCCGGGATTCGTTCCCCAGGTCACGAGGGGCTCCAATGCAGCTCCATCAATATTGATCTCGTGATCGAACGCTGCGCCCTCATCGCTCTTCAGTTGGCGCCACGCGGCTACGGCTTGGTCCCATTCCGTACCAGATGGTGCATAGGGACGGCCTTGCAGATATCCGAAGGTCGTGTCATCCGGGGCGATCATTCCGGCCCGCGCACCGCACTCAATGCTCATGTTGCACATCGTCATGCGCTCTTCCATGGTCAGGCTGCGAACCGCCTCGCCCGCATACTCGATTACAAATCCGGTGCCGCCGTCGGTCCCCAGGCGGCGGATGATATCGAGAATCAAATCCTTTGAGGTGGTGCCCTCGGGCAGAACGCCGCTTACGGAGATTCGCGTGCTGCGCGGCTTCGTCTGCGAAGCACACTGTGTAGCGAGCACGTGCTCAACTTCAGAGGTGCCGATCCCAAACGCCAGCGCGCCGAAAGCGCCATGAGTACTGGTGTGGCTGTCGCCGCACACGATTGTCTTGCCAGGCTGAGTAAGGCCCAGCTCGGGTCCGATTACGTGGACAATGCCCTGACGGCCTGATCCGATGTCGAAGAGCGGAATGCCGCTGCTTTCGCAATTTTTCCGCAAGGTTGCGATTTGCTGTGCAGCGATCTGATCCTTGATCTGAAAGCGTTCGTCGGATGTCGTGGGTACGTTGTGGTCGATGGTTGCGAACGTCAGGTCAGGCCGCCGCACCTTGCGGCCCGCGAGGCGCAGTCCTTCGAAGGCCTGGGGCGACGTAACCTCGTGGACCAGGTGAAGATCAATGTACAGGAGCGTGGGTTCGTCTTCGGGAGCTCGAACCACGTGCGAGTTCCATACTTTGTCGAACAATGTCGTGGGGTGTTGCATCTGGACCTCAGACAGCGTGGTAGGACATTTGCATTTGCAGCAGGTCGGTCACGCTGTCCACTACGGCCTGTCCGATCGCGTCGGTGGCGACTGTCGGCCGATTGCGTCTGCCACTCAGGTCCGGCGTAACCAGTCCGCGCGAAAGAGTGCGATCGACCGCCTGCATGATTTTGTCGGACTCATGGTAAAGTCCCGCGGTATAACGCAGCAACATGGCCGCCGACTGAATCGCGCCAAACGGGTTGGCCATACTCTTCCCGGCGATATCAGGAGCCGAGCCATGTACGGGCTCGTAGAGTTCGACCTTGCCGCCGACGCTGGCCGATGCCAGCATGCCCAGCGATCCACTGATGACCGCTGCCTCGTCAGAAAGAATGTCCCCGAAAAGGTTCTCGGTCAGGACCACATCATAGCGGGCTGGCGTGGTGACGAGCTGCATGGAAAACGAATCGACGTAGGCGTGCTCAAGCCGTACGTCGGGATACTGCTTCGCGACCGCACTTACCGTACGGCGCCAAAGCTGCGACGTTTCGAGCACATTGGCCTTGTCGACCGATGTGACCAGATGTTTGCGGCGACGTGCTTCCTGGAACGCGACATGCGTCACGCGCTCGACCTCGTCCACGTGGTAGCGCATGGTGTTGTAGGCCGAGAGTCCGTCGTCGCTCAGCGCGCGAGGCTGGGCAAAATACAGGCCGCCGAGGAGCTCGCGAACGATCAGGATGTTTGCGCCGCGGGTGACATCTTCGCGCAAGGGCGAGCAATCTGCGATGGGCTCGTAGGCCTTTACAGGGCGAAGATTAGCGAAGCCACCTAGCGCTTGCCGAAGCGCCAGCAATCCAGCTTCGGGCCGCTTCTCGCCAGTAAGTCCGTCGAACTTCTTAGCGCCCACCGCACCAAGAAGGACAGCGTCAGCCTCAAGGCACGCCGCAAGAGTCTTCTCCGGAAGCGGGGTACCATCCTGCTCAATCGCGGCACCGCCGATCCGGTGCGATTCGAAGCGGAACTCGTAGCCGCAGACATCGGAAACGGTCTGCAGCACGGCTACCGCCTGTTTGGTTACTTCGGGTCCGATTCCGTCACCCGGCAAAACGACAATCCGCAACTTCATGCCGGTCGCATCTCCTGTGGCTGACGCTGCTGTTCACGCACGCTGCTGCGGTGTGCATACAGCATGGCGATCAGGTCCTGCTCGTAGATGTTCTTCTTCCGGTCAGCAAGGTGTGTGAACTCCTGGTAGATGCGATTAATTTCCTCGCCGGAAAGCTCATGGCCCAACTCGCGATACTTATAAGCCAGAGCGTGGCGGCCGGAGTGTTTTCCGAGAACGATGCGCTCGGCCGGAATGCCGACTGTTTCCGGGGTCATGATCTCGTAACACAGGGGATTACTGAGCACGCCATGCTGATGGATGCCGGCTTCGTGTGCGAAGGCATTGCGTCCAACGATAGCTTTGTTGGGCTGCACTTCAAATCCAATCAGCTCGGAGAGCAATTGGCTCGCACCATAAATTTCCGAGTGGACGATGCCCGTATCAATACCGTAACGGTCGGCGCGAACATGCAACGCCATTGCAAACTCCTCGAGCGAGGCGTTGCCGGCACGTTCGCCGATGCCGTTGACGGTACACTCAATCTGGCGTGCGCCCGCCTCGACCGCTGCAAGCGAATTCGCAACCGCTAGTCCAAGATCGTTATGGCAGTGGGCCGAAATCGTAACGTTATCGATGCCTTTTACCCGCTGGCGAATGGTACGGATCAGTTCGGAATACTCGCCAGGTGTGGTATAGCCCACGGTGTCGGGAATGTTCAGCGTGGTAGCGCCGGAATCGACCGCCGCCTGCAACACTTCGCAAAGGAAATTTACGTCAGACCGGGTAGCGTCCTCGGGAGAAAACTCAATGTCGGTACACAACGACCTCGCATAGGCAACCATCCTGGAAGCTTGGCGCAGCGCCTCGTCGCGGCCGATCTTGAGCTTGAACGCAAGGTGAATGTCAGAAGTTGCCAGGAAGGTATGGATGCGGGGCCGCATGGAGCGGCTAACTGCTTCCCATGCAACGGCTATGTCCTTTTCGACACAGCGGGCAAGGGCCGCTATGACCGGACCTTGAACTTCGGTCGCGATGCGCCGTACAGCTTCAGCGTCGCCCGCGGACGCGATAGGAAAGCCCGCTTCAATGATGTCCACGCCCAGCACTTGGAGTTTCCGGGCGAATAGGAGCTTTTCGTCCCCGTTCATGCTGCATCCGGGAGCCTGCTCGCCGTCGCGGAGCGACGTATCGAAAACTAATACGCGGTCTCGCTTCACGCTTTCCTCCAAGGTTAGATTTTCTAAGCGTAACGGCCGGCATTCAATTAGTCAAACTGATATATATTGTAAGATGATTAGCCGTTGTGATTAAATAAGTTACGCTTGCCTAACCTTCAGAAGAGGTAATCATGGAACTCTTTCAACTGGAAACGTTTCTAGCCGTAGCAGAGGAAAAGAGCTTCTCCCGTGCCGCCTTCCGCATGCATCGAACCCAGTCAGCCGTAAGCCAGACCATCTCCAAGCTGGAAGATGAACTGGGCGAACGCTTGTTTGACCGCTCTTCCCGCGACGGCTCCCTGACCGATGCCGGACAAGTCCTGCAAGCTTACGCTAAAGAACTTCTTAATGTACGTGGAGAAGCGCAGGAAGCCCTCAAGGAACTGCGCATGCTCCACCAGGGCAAACTGGTGATCGCCGCCAACGAATTCACGGCCCGTTATTTACTGCCCGTGCTGCACTTGTTCCACCGAATGCATCCCATGATCCGCGTGCAGGTAATGCGTACTCTTGCCCGGGAAGTTCCCGGACAAGTGCTGAACCACGATGTGGAGTTCGGCGTCGTTTCGTTCATGCCCGACGACACCGACCTGACTTCACACGTACTTTACCGGGATGAACTGGCGTTAATCGTCTATCCGGGCCATCCCTTAGCTAAGGCCAAGAACGTGGGTATCAAGGATCTGGGTGCGGAATCGTTCATCGCCCACAGTGTTCTCAGCCCCTATCGCGAAAGAGTCATCCAAGCGTTCAAGAAAAACCACACCCCCCTGCATATGAACGTCGAACTTCCCACAATCGAGGACATTAAGCAGTTTGTTCGAATGGAAAATGGTGTCGCATTAGTACCACTTATCGCAGTTGAACCCGAAATTGCCAGCAAAGAACTAATCCAGGTGCCATGCCCCGAGCTGGCAATGGAGCGCAAGCTCCGCCTGGTTTACCGGACGGGCACGGTGCTATCCCATGCCGGTCAGGCCTTTCTCAACGCCTGCAAAGCCGTATCGCAGGCGGCCGGTTCCCGATACTTATTGCTTTCTGAGCGTTAGCCCTTTCACGGCAAGTCGTTATAGGCGACGGTGGTCAAGAACTCCTCAAATTCGCCTTCTGACATCTGCGAAAGCAACTCGGCTGCGCGATCGTACTTGTGATCGGCAGGGGTTGCTTCCGCCGAGCGCAGATGATTGACTACATCGCGCAGGATTTCGTCGAACAGCCGTGCCGTTATCACGCGTCCGTCGTCCGTTCGTGCCTGGTATCGGATCCACTGCCACAGTTGCGAGCGCGAAATTTCCGCGGTAGCCGCGTCTTCCATGAGGTCGTAAATGGGAACACAACCATTACCGCGCAGCCAGGACTCCAGGTACTGCAGGCCGACGTCGACGTTGCGCCGTAATCCAGCCGCAGTGATGGCGCCCTTCGGCAGTTCCAGCAGATCGGCTTCTGTGATTGGCGACTTCGGATTCGGCGGCTGAGCAATCTGGTTTGCCGCAGGCATGTGCTGGTCAAAGATTGCCTTTGCGATGGGAACCAGCCCGGGGTGTGCAACCCAGGATCCGTCATGGCCCGCTCGTACCTCACGCAGCTTGTCCTGGCGGACGCGCTCCATCGCCTTTTCGTTGGCTTCGGAGTTATTGCGAATCGGAATCTGCGCTGCCATTCCGCCCATGGCATGAATTCCGCGCCGGTGGCAGGTGTGGATCAGCAGCTCGACGTAAGAACGCAGGAACGGCTGGTCCATGGTGACCAGTCCACGGTCGGGCAACACATGGCTCGCATGGTTTCGAAATTTCTTGATGAAACTGAAGATATAGTCCCATCGACCGCAGTTCAGTCCGGCGGAATGGTCACGCAGCTCGCAGAGTATCTCGTCCATCTCAAAAGCGGCGGTGATGGTTTCTATCAGTACGGTCGCGCGGATAGTGCTCTTCGGAATGCCAACATACTCCTGCGCGAAAATGAAGACGTCATTCCAAAGTCGAGCCTCTTCGTGCTTCTCCAGCTTTGGCAGGTAAAAATACGGTCCAGTGCCAGCAGCAATCTGCGCTTTGGCGTTATGAAAGAAGAACAGTCCGAAATCGAAAAGAGAGGCGGAAATAGGAGTGCCGTTGACCAGAAAGTGTTTTTCGTTCAGGTGCCAGCCCCGTGGGCGAACGAACAACACCGCGGGCTTGGGATTGAGCTTGTATTCCTTCCCTTCAGGCGAGCGGTATTCTATGGTGCGCCTTACGGCGTCATACAGGTTGCGCTGCCCTTGAATACAGTTGACCCACGTGGGCGAATTCGAATCTTCGAAGTCGGCCATAAATACACGGGCGCCCGAGTTCAGCGCATTGATGACCATCTTGCGATCGGGAGGCCCGGTGATCTCTACGCGGCGGTCGAGCAGGTCCGGTGGAATCCGAGCCACTCTCCAGGATGCCTCCCTTGTTGCGAGAGAGGCCTCCAGGAAATGGGGCAACTGTCCGGCGTCCAGTTGTGCCTGACGTTTCGTACGCTCCTGCAGTAGCGTCTGGCGCACAGGTTCGAAGCGCGAGTGCAGAGCCAGTAGAAACTCAGTTGCCTGTGGGGTCAGGATGCCAGGTTGGGCGTCCGTGTGAGGTCCCGCAATCCGGATTACTTCCGTTTGTGCCGGCATGGATTCCCCTGAATCGAACAACGGAACGGCAGTGAGGATTTCGCATCGCTATGCCGTCCCGTGGGATGCATGCCTCAGTCGTTTGCAGCCGTGCTTGGAGACGGCATCGACTGGAGCGACGGGTAGAGATGCGGCATTGGAGTGCGCTCTGTCGCTTCCCCGTCATTGTAGTCCCGTGCGGTTGCATCGAACTGCTCCTCCTCCGTCGAGCCGGGGAGGGCACAGGTGGAAGTCTGGCCATTCGTGATAGCGGTGGCAACAGCGTCAAAATAGCCGGTGCCGACGAAGCGTTGATGTTTCACCGCTGCGTAGCCCAGGTTTTCGGCCGACTCGAATTCCCGCTGCTGCAGCTTCGAATACGCTGTCATGCCGGAACGCGCATAGTCTTTAGCCAGCTCATACATTGAGTGGTTTAGGACATGGAAGGCCGCCAGAGTTACGAATTGGAAGCGGTATCCCATGGCTGCGAGGTCACGCTGGAAGCAGGCAATATCGTCCTCGCCGAGCTTCGAACGCCAGTGAAATGAGGGTGAACAGTTATAGGCGAGCATCTTTCCGGGGAACTGCGCATGGATCGCATTGGCGAATTCCCGCGCTTCGTTCAAGTCCGGCTCAGAGGTTTCACACCATATCAAATCGGCATAGGGTGCATAGGCCAATCCGCGAGCGATCGCGGCCTGCAATCCGCCCCGATAATTGTAGAAGCCATCCACCGTACGCTGGCCGGTAAGGAAACGACGATCGCGGGTATCGTGGTCGCTTGTAATCAATCCGGCTGAATTGGCGTCGGTCCGCGCGATCAGAACCGTGGGGACGCCCATTGTGTCAGCCGCTAGGCGGGCAGCGACTAATTTCTGTACCGCTTCCTGCGTGGGCACCAGGACTTTCCCGCCTAGGTGTCCACACTTTTTGGCGGAAGAGAGTTGGTCCTCGAAGTGGACCGCTGCAGCTCCGGCGTCGATCAACGCCTTCATCAGTTCGAAGGCGTTGAGATTGCCACCAAAGCCCGCTTCCGCATCGGCGACAAGGGGCAGCATCCAGTCAAACTTCGGCCGTCCTTCACTGTGGGTGATCTGGTCGGCGCGCAGCAGCGCGTTGTTGATCGAGCGGACCACAGAAGGGACGCTGTTTGCGGGGTACAAGCTTTGGTCGGGATACATCTGTCCGCTGAGATTTGCGTCCGCCGCTACCTGCCATCCGCTGACATAAATGGCCTTCAGTCCCGCCTGGGCCATTTCCACGGCCTGGTTACCGGTGAGTGCGCCCAGCGCAGGAACGTAGGACTCGCTGTGCAGAAGCCGCCAGAATTTGTCTGCGCCCGCCCGCGCGAGGGAGTACTCGATATGAACGGTCCCTTTGAGCCGGTATACATCGGCCTGCGTATACGGACGATCAATGCCTCTCCACCGATCCGTCTTGTTCGTTTCCTTGGGCTGTGTCATCGTTTTGACTCCTCGAAGCAATTCGCTGAAGGCGATTAAACGACAGGCCCGAACAGTCTGCAAGCGTGGTAGTCCGAATCGGACTGGAAGACAAATCGGGCTATAGACCCTGTGTCACGACTACGCTTTGGGCAGCTTGTACTTATTAATAAATAGGTTGGGTGAAGTCTATCGGCTTAAGGAAAGCGTGAGTTATCACTGGCCCCAGCTGCATATAGGCCAAACTGGATTAGTGTTTTACAATCCCGCCATGCCCGGAGAATCACGATCGCGACTCGTGAGATGGTTGGACGAATTACTGAAGAACCGGCAACTCGCCGAGGGATTTAGGTTTCTCGAACGTCACGAAAGTTCATTTGCCGCAATAAAGCCTACTGAGGTCAACGCGGGCGCGATCATGGTGCGGCTGGCCCAGTGGGTGGACCTGGGCTATCGTGACCTCGCATTCCTGCAATCGCTGGTCAATCGCTTTCCACCCGAGCAGCGTGGCCGTATGCGGCTCAACGAATTCCTTCAACTGAACATGGCGGAAGCTTTTTGCGCCATGGGCGACGAAGACCTCGAACGCGCGATCAGATTTCTGAGTTTTGTACTACAGTCTGAACAGGAACTCGGCGACAAACGTCTGGCCGCAATCGCACATTTCTGGAAGGGGAGATCTCACCGCAAGAAAGGCGAGTACGGCGAGGCCATGGTCCATGTGACCAAAGGCCGGGAGCTAATGCAGGCGATCCGCGAGCCCAAGCTGGCAGCAGTCATCCAGATCCAGGAGAGCTGGTTGCTGTTTCAGAAAGGCCGACTCAACGAGGCTCATCAGCTGCTAAGTGAGGCATGGACTCAACTGTCGGCCACTGACGATCTGCTCTCCCTAGGCAACATTGAGTCGGCGCGCGGACGCATGGAGCGGCAGGCCGGAAAGTATGCCGAGGCGCTGGCGCACTTCGAAAAAGCCGCACAACTCTACGCGCAGCGCGATCCAAACCACCGTAATCTCGCCAGGGTACTGGTCAACTCTGCGTCGGTCAAACGGTTGATTGCTTTGCAGCTTCGTAAGCGCATCGATGCGCGTGCTGGCTCGAGCCTATCGGAACGCCGGGGTGGGGCATCGGAACGGGGCGTTGCATCTTATCGGGCACGCTACACGCAAACCTGTAACGAGGCGCTGGAGCAGTTGCAACGCGCCGGAGAAATCTACGCCCAGCACCATCACTACACCGGTACTGCGTCGGCGCTGGTGAGCGCCGGATACCTTCACTTGGATAATGGCGATGTTGATCTCGGGAGCAGCGAAGCGCTGAAAGCCTTCAAACTCGCACAAGACAAGAACGACTTCATTCACATGGCACGAGCCCGGACACTGCAGAGCATCGTGGAAAACACGCGAGTCAACGAGCAACTAGGTGAAGATGCCGACGTTGCGGTTTATGCGAATAATGCCCTCCACTATGCAGAAGAAGCCGTGCGTTGGGCGGAGTCGACGCAGAACCGACATCTGGCCGCCGAAGCTTATGTCGCTCGCGGTGCCGCGCTAGCCAATGACTTCTTTCAGGAGTGGGAAGAGGCCCGGCGTTGCGTCGATCACACGGTCACGCTGCTCGACCTTGAGGACCGCGACCATCCGTGGGAAGACTTGATGGCACTCAAGGCACGAATCCTGAGAGCCTCCAGCATCGATGAGACACTGCGTGCCTGGTCCGAAGGGCTATTGGGAGACAAAACCTTTCAGCAGGTCACAGAAGAGTTTGCAGAGATTGTAATTCCGAAAGTCTGGCAGCGCGAAGACAAGAAAGTCCTGCGTGTATCGAGCCGTCTCTCCATGTCGCCGAAGAAAGTGCGCCGCATCCTGCGCAACGTAGGGCTATTGCAGTGGAGCGATAGCGGGTGACGCAGCCAACTTCGAACGAATGAATCACCCGACATGGGGAAGCTCGGCCCCGATTTTTTAGAGTCCCCCACCGCTGTTCGGGAAGACGTTTCACGGAGCTTCGCCGTGCTGCCGAAGCGTTCCGAGTTGCTCATCTCCGGGCGAAGAATAGATTGAGCATCAGTCCGACCTGGTTGTACTGCTGATTGGGGCTCTTGCCCGTACTGTTCTGGTGCTCGTAATACGGGTTGAGCTCGACATGCTTGCCGATGGGAAACAAACATCCGGCGTAAATCGCCGTGTCGCTCCACTTGCTGTATTGGCTGGAATAGTAGAATTCGGCGCTCGCGTAGGCGGACGGGTGGTATCTGACGACCCTGAGGGTTCGCTCGAGTTGGATGCGATTGCGATAACGCCATGTGAAGTTTCCGCTCTTCCAATCCAAATCGGCGCGGTTACGATCCGACATCAGCAGGCCGAGCTTTGCGATCGGGTAATTCAGAACAAAGAACGGTTCGAAACGATTGGTGGGCGCGGTGTTGGGGGTGGGCAGATACCGGTATCCGACCGAAACGACCAGTAGCCGGGATTTCGAGTCATCCAGGTCGAAGGTCGTATATCCGCTAATCCGAGAGGCGATTTCACATAGAAATCGAAACTGGGGCCGATCTCGGCGGTAGCGGGGCTCCGTCTTCTCGCGTCTCCTTGGCCTGAAGCCATATGCGAAGTGGCGAAAACACCTTGTAGTAAACGTCGACCTCGGGTAGAAGCTGGTCGGTTTGCGCTGCGCTGCGAGAGCGAAGCGCAAGAAGCAGCAGTGTGCCGAGCAAACAGTATTTTCCGGCGTGTCTACAGGGGCGCATACGGTAGGATGAGGCAAAGCAAATCCTATACCACCTCGGCCGTAGCGCCTTGGCCCGCGGCGTGAGGTAACTCGATAGAGGCGCGTCCGGCATGAAGATCCGAACCGTACTTATCTGCTGTCTGCTTACGGCTGCTCCCTTGTTGGCGCGAGAGAGCACGGACGTAATCGTGATGAAAAACGGCGACCACCTTACCGGGGAGATCAAAGGACTGAATCAGGGCGTGCTGTACATCAGCATGCAGTACATCCTCGGCACTAGCGATGTGCAATGGTCGCAGGTGGACCACATCGAGAGCAATCAGTTGTTCCTGGTGAAGACAGAGGATGGCGTCGTGTACACAGGAACACTCTCCACAGCGGACGTCGAAAAGGGCAGGCCCATGACGATCGAGGTGGTGGAGGCTTCGGCGCGTAAGGTGAACCTCGAACGCGCAAGGGTAATTCAGATGGACACGACGTCGGAACACTTCTGGCAGCGGTTCAACGGCGCCATTAATAGCGGTATTTCGTACTCCAAAGGCAATCAATCGACGCAGTACAGCCTGAGCTCTAATGTGGTGTATCCGCGGGAGCGCTGGCAGGCCGGTGCGTCCTATAACTCGACACTGTCGACCAGTACCGGTGTCACGGCAACCACACGCAATCAACTCACTCTGGAAACACAACGCCTGATGCGCTGGAACAACTGGTTTTATGCGGGTACGGCCGCGTTTCTGCAGAGCTCGGAGCAGAGCATTAATGTGCAGACGAGTGTGGGCGCCGGCGTGGGGCGTTTGCTGTCGAATACGAACCACGCAAAGATTTACGTGCTCGGCGGCTTCGGGTGGCAGAGGACGCAATACGCGCCAAACCTGGCAGTGTCGAACCCGCAAGAGGTGTTTACCGGGTTGGTGGGAGCGGGAGTAAGGCTGTTTCGGTTTAACAAGACGACACTGGATACGACGATTACGCTATTGCCGGCGATTACGCAGCCCGGGCGGCTGTATACGAACTTGAATGCGACCTACTACATCAAGATTTCGGGAGCGCTGTCGTGGAACGTGTCCTTTTATGGGAACTGGGACAACCAGCCTCCACGAACATTTTCGGGGAGCGATTACGGGACGAGCTCGGGGTTGAGTATTACGTTCGGGAACCGGTAAAGACTGGTAGTTGGTAATTGGTGATTGGCGATTAGCAACTACCAACTAGCATTTCCCTTCTGCCGTTATGCTTGGGAGTTCGCCGAAGTGTCGCTGGGGAGTGAGCGCGAAGCCCTCCTGTATGATTTGCTGTTACAAAAATCGATACTCTGCGTCTGTGTCGTATTTGTGGCGAGATGTGCAGGAGCAAGCCGCCCCACCAGGAGTCATGGGGACAATCCGAAGCAGTCATCACATAACTTTTTCTTCCTTGCACTTCGACTTTCTTTTCTCAGTTCCTGTTTCCTTCCTGGCTTCTGTTTCGGTCGCGCAGATCGTACCCACCAACGATCCACCTGTTTACGGCCCATACAACGGGGTGATCTGGCAGGGCGGCGACGGTTTGCGGAAAAAGATGGTCGAGCGTGACACGGTGTTGCGTGCCGACTCGCCATGGACGTTGTATGCATGGGTGCAGAGTGGCCAGCCGATTACCGCGCCCGTCTTCTTGTGGTCGCCGGCTATGGCGATGTCGCAGATGAATATTCACGCTTTATAGGGTTTGAGCCCGGGAAACTGATGTTTTGGTCAGGTGAGGACAATAGCTTTAGCGCGCCTGCCACGACTACTCCAGGCAAATGGCAGTTTGTCGCAGCCACTTTCGACGGGTCGGTGTTCCGACTCTACAGCGACGGCGCACAGGTCGGCCAAGGAATCGTGACGCTAGGGCGAGTTGCTCCGATACTGCAACTTGCGCCCCCGACGTGCCGGGGCCGAAGGACAACACTTCGGCGGGAATATCGCGGGTTTCACGATTGTGCGCGAAGCCTTGTCTGCCGAGCGGATCAAGCAGCTAGCGGCCAGTCCGCCACCGTATTCTCTGATTGAGTACGAGGAGGGCGCCGAAGTCGTGGCCTGTGCAGACTCGCGGGCAAGCGGGCTATCGTGCTCCGCAGGATCCCGCGACCTGTCCAAAGGCCGCGCACCGTACGATCGAGCCATCGTTGCCCACGAATCAAGTGTCGCGTCAACCTGACGGCGACAACCAGTGGACGATGGTCGGCGGATGGCAAATGGTGGCCGCGCCGACTGCGAAAGCCGCAGCGCTAGACATCGCAAAACTCGGCTTCGATACAAAGGACTGGCTGGTCGCGACAGTTCCGGGTACGGCTCTGACGACCATGATCGACCGTGGGGTGTATCCCGACGGACTACGGGCTGAACAACCTCGCCATTCCGGAGAGTCTGAATAAGCAGGACTACTGGTACCGAAATGAGTTCAAGCCGCCGAAAGCATCGAGCGGACGACGGTAGACGCTGACCTTCGAAGGTATCAACTACGCCGCGGAAGTGTGGCTGAACGGGCAGCCGCTGGGGACCACTAAGGGTGCATTCATTCGGGCGTATTTGACGTAACCGACCTGCTGAAGCCAGGCCAGACCAACGTGCTGCTGGTGAGAGTGTCGCCCCCGCCGCATCCCGGCATTCCTCATGAACAGGTCCATCCTGGGCGGGCCCGGGGAGAAAACGGCGGTACCATGGTCTGGACGGGCCGACCTTTGTGGCGACCGAGGGTTGGGATTGGATTCCTGCGATTCGTGATCGCGATACCGGCATTTGGCAACCGGTGGTCTTGACCGCATCGGGCGTAGTGAAGATTGGCGATCCGCAGGTCGTCACGAAGCTGCCGTTGCCCGACACCAGCAAGGCCGACGTCGAGATCACGGTATCGTTGGAGAATGTCTCCGACAAGCCCGTGACAGGGAACGTTACGCGCCACGATCGAAAGCACTGTTGTCGAGAAGGAAGTAACGGTCCCGCCGGGGAAGAGCACCGTGAAGCTGGCTCCCGCTGAGTTTGCGCAGCTGACGGTCCAGAACCCGCGGCTGTGGTGGCCGAATGGCTACGGCAAACCCGAACTTTACCAGCTGAGGTTCAGTTCGGCGAGGGCGGCAAAGCATCCGACACCAAGCAAGTGCGCTTTGGCGTGCGCGAAGTCACGTATGAGCTAGGCTTGCTTGACGGCAAGGGACAGAGGCGACGCGTTGAATATTCGCCACAGCAGCGCGCGCGCGGGGCGAGCAGGTGGTGGACGTCAGCCACGAAGGCATGCGGCAGATACCTGCGCCGATCCGTTCCCGACTTTCCGAAAGATGGCGGGATTATTGGCAGGCGTGGGCTTCCTCGCTCACGCCAGCAGGCGAGACGTCGCCCGCGGTGAAGCCGGTGGACGATGCGGAGATGGGGCACTACCTCATCCTGAAGGTCAACGGCGTGCGCATCGCCGCGCGCGGCGGAAACTGGGGCATGGACGACTCGCGCAAGCGGGTGTCGCGGAGAAGCTGGAGCCTTACTTCCGTCTCCATCGCGATGCCAACGTGAACATCATCCGCAACTGGGTGGGACAAAACACCGAGGAGACCTTCTACGAGCTGGCCGACGAATACGGGATGATGGTGTGGAACGACTTCTGGACCACGACGCAGGACTACAACCTCGAGCCGCTGGACATTCCGCTTGTTTCTCGACAATGCGCGCGACACGATCTTCACGTTTCCGCAACCATCCTTCCATCGTGATGTGGTGCGGACGCAATGAAGGCGTGCCGTCAGCCGATTCTCAACGAGGGGATCATCAACTGACTCACGAGTTCGACGGCACCCGCTACTACTCGCCGAGTTCGAACCACGTGAATTTGCAGAACAGCGGGCCGTACAAATTTCAGGACCCGCGGCTGTACTTCACGACTCTGGAACCACGGCTTCTCGGTGGAAACGGGAACGCTGTCGCTTGTCGACGCTGGAGTCGATCCAGCCATTGGATTCCGAAGGCTGACCAGTGGCCCATCGGCGACGCGTGGGCATATCACGACTGGCACCAGAGCGGTAACGGCGAGATTGAGCCGTTCATGCAGGAACTGGAGACGGAGTTTGGAGCGGGCACCAGCCTGGAAGACTTCGAGCGCAAAGCGCAGATGCTGCAATACGTGACACACCGCGCCATCTTCGAGGGCATGAACGCACACCTGTGGGCACCCAACTAGCGGCGGATGTTGTGGATGACGCAGCCCGCATGGCCGAGCACACATGTGGCAGATTCTCAGCTCCGATTACGACACGCAGGCGTCGTTCTACGGAGTGAAAAAGGCCTGCGAGCCGCTGCACGTGCAGCTCGATCTCTCGAACTACAGCGTGGCAGTGGTGAACCACGACCACGGCGCAACCCGGGATGACGGTGACGGCGAACGGCGTATTCGCTGGACAACAAGCAGCTGCTGCAGCACGAGGAGAAGAAAGATGTCGCGGCCAACGACTGTGACGGCGGGATTCAAGCTGGAGCTGGTGCCCCTCCTCGGTAACCCGACCGCTCGCGCCCAAAGACGTCGTGCTGGTGAAGCTGGAACTGCGAAACTCGGCCGGGCAGATGGTTTCCGACAACCTTTACTGGCTTGGTGCCACCAGCGCTATCATACCGGCAACTGACGCACCTGCCGGCAGCCATGCTATCTACGTCGGCGACGTGGATGCCGAGCGGTGATACGGCCATGTACACGTGAAGCTAGAAGAACACGGGAACCGCGGCTGCGCTGCAGAACAAGCTCACGCTGGTGAATGCCGGCGACGGACGCGAATCCTGCCCGCGTACTACAGCGATAACTACGTTTCGCTGCTGCCGGGCGAGACGCGAGGTTGAGATTGAATACCCGGCCTCGGCTGCGAAGGGCGAGCCGCAGGTGAAGCTGCGGGGATGGAGCCTTGCTCCGACCACGGTCCCGATCACTGAGAAGCAAGTGAGCTAAGCAATCATCTCTTGCTGGCTGCGCTCATCGGGGCATTCGGACAGCTGCGGTACGTCGGAGTAGGAAATCTCGAGGGACGCGCAAAGCTTGGTGAGAATCACCAAGTCTCCAGACCGGCAGGGACAGATCAATCAGAACTAAGTTTCGCCCGGTGTCGGCGGCCCAATTTTGCAACTCGATCAACAATCCCAACCCGGTAGCGTCGATCTTTTCCACCTCAGCCATGCTGACCCGCATGCTCGATTCCGGCCGTGCCTGCACCATCGTGCGCAAGGTTTCCGCTTCGACACCGAAGACTACGCGGCCGTAGCAGTGCAGCGTGGCCACGCCGTTCCACGACTGAATTTCAATTCGCAACATTTGCTCTCTCTGTAGTCTTTCCGCTTTCATGGTCCGGAAGTTCCGGAACGTGAGTGTCGTTGATGACGGTGGTCGCAATTTTGCTTGTTTGCACAACTCCATCATGCATAACTCTCATTGCGAAGAGATCAATTGCCCGGTAATTGTTAGACGTAATCGAATCGATAACAGTCTCCAAGTCGAGACAAGTTCACAGACTTTTAATCTGCATTTCGCATTCGACGCTGGCGGGTGGCGGCGAAATGCCCACGTCAACGCAGTGCCACTCATTCCCAGCGCGAGCGAAGAAACCCAAACTTCACGCGTGAATTATCAGTTTCAGCAGCAGGGATGTTGCTCCGGGAGACCCTCACGTGGGACGGGCGCTGGATACCGACGAGGCTGCGGAGGTAATTGCGCGCCAGGAATTTGAGTGCCCTGGCAATCTGGCATCAGTGGCGGCGTCACGCGAACAAGTCATGCAGTTTGTTTGTCAACACTGCCCTGACGAAGCGGAGCAGATTGATATCCTGGTTGCTCTGCAGGAAGCGCTGGCGAACGCGGCGCTGCACGGTTGCGGCGACAATGCCGCGAAGACGATTCGTTGCGCTGTAGGGGTGAGCCCGCCAGACATCACCATTTCGTCCGCGATCCAGGGGCAGGATTCGACTTCGCATTGGCAGATCCTGATAATTTCGCCGCCACTGCTCAGAGCAATGGACGCGGCATTTGCCTGATGCGAAGCCTGATGACGGAGGTCAGCTTCGCGCACGGGGGTTCGGAACTCATCATGAGGAAGCACTTCGAAAAGTGCCGTTAGATGCCCCCCGGTTGCACCAAAAACGCTGCAAGATCCGCAGAATGCCAGATTTGGCGTACATTTCCTGCACTTCGGTCGTTCGATAAATTCCATCAATATCACTCATTAACGCTTTTAATTGGCGGATCGAATTGCCAAGACGTTATCCCTCATGAGTGATCGCCAACAAACTCAAATTCACCGTGCGGCGGTTCCTAAATCCCCATCCTGAGGAGATTCATGTCGAACGAACTTCGTAACTTCCTGGCACTTCCGTATGACCAATTCGAGGAGCTGAATCTGCAGGCCAAGGATCAGCGCCTGAAGCGCGTGGCCGCCCACAAGATTCAGGAAGAGCGGCTGAAATATCTCACCGACGAAAAGCGCATCAAGGCGGTGACCGGTACTGTTCAGCGACCTCGAAGGCCGTCTGCATATGCTCGACTACGACAAGAAATTCCTGGTGAAGAGCTGCGACAACCTCACATTTGACGGCTCTTCGATCCGAGGCTTTACGGCGCAGCGCGAAAGCGATTTGCGGCTGGGCATTGACTGGAGCGCATTCTACTGGGGCCCTGCCGACGTGTTTGGTCCTGGCAAGATCCTCGTCTTTGGCGACGTCATCGACAAGGGCGGCACCCCCTACTCGGCTGACATACGCGGCATCCTGAAAGACTTTGCCGCCGAGCAGTTCAACAAGAACGGCTATACCCTCAACGCCGCTAATGAAATCGAAGGCTTCTTGTTTGCCGGCAAAGACGCCGAGCGGCATTATCACGAGACGCACAATTTCGAATACGTCAACACCGGCGGCTACTACCACTCGCTGCCCGGCGACCCGCTGCGCACCTTCATTGACGCGACTGCCGAAGTGCAGCGCGCCATGGGCTTCCAGAACGAGAAAGACCACCCGGAAGTCGCGCCGTCGCAGTTTGAAATCAACTACTCCTATGGCGAAGTCGTAGCGGCTGCCGACCAGATCCAGCTCTACAAGCTGATTTGCCGCCAGGTGGCGACCAACCTGGGTCTTACCGCATCGTTCCTGCCCAAGCCCGTCGTGGGCGTGAACGGTAGCGGCATGCACACCAACGTTTCCGTCAGCAAGGGCGGTAAGAACCTCTTCTGGGACCCGAAGGGCGAGGAAAAACTCAGCAAGATGGGTTGGCAGTTTGTCGACCGCATCCTCACTCACGGCAACGATACCTGCCTGTTGCTGAATTCCAGCGTCAACGCGTATCGCCGTCTCGATCCGCATTTCGAAGCGCCGAACCAGCTCAAGGCTTCGGCCGTGGATCGCGGATCGATGGTCCGCATTCCCATCGGCAATGAAAGAGCATGCGCGTGGAAGTCCGCTCGGTTGCGCCCGACGCGAACCCGTACATGGTCATGCTCGCAGTGTTCAAGACGGGCCTGCACGGCGAAACCGCGAAAATCAAGAACCTGCGTCAGGCCGAGCGGTATCTGCCCGACAATATTTACGACGCGATGGAGAACTTCCGCAACGCGGAATGGACGACCAAGCTGCTCGGCGCGGACGTGAAGGGCCGGGTACGCCGACCTGAAGCAGGCGGCCGCCGATCGTTGCGCGCGACTGCTGGGCACCTTCGTGAAGGCCCCGGAAGTGCAGTACCACCACGACGTTTACAACCAGTTCCTCTGGAACATGTTCTAAACAGCGATCGAATCGACTCAGCCGCCCCGGAGTAATCCGGGGCGCTTTTCTGTCCTATCGTCGAAACTCCCCCACCATCGTGGTGGTTATTACACCAGGGTCAATTGTTGATACGTATCCGAAGAATCACGTGCTCCTACGAAGTGCATGGGAGCAGTCCTCGGGTATTATTGGAGCATCCCCTTGAGTTTTCTGGGAAGGCGATTGATGAGAATCCGCACGGGGCTGTACGCGGGCTCGCATTCTTATACCTGTTCTGTACTGCTGGTTTGGCGCTTGCTTGCGACGAACTACCGGCAGGGCAGTCTCTTTGGATACGACTCGCCGCGCCCATTTCAACCTATACGGCACACGTTGGCGATTCCGTCCATGCCGTGTTGACCCAGGACATTTTGTGTGGCAACGACGTGCTCTTGCCTATGGGCACACCGATTGAGGGTGTCGTTCGCGGAAAGCACAAAGTTGGATGGGGCATTCGCCACGAGACTGCTACGCTCGAACTGGAATTCAATCAGGCCATTCTGGGGCCGAATTCGACCGTGTCGACGCGGGTGGAAGAAGTTGAGAATGCGC
>CAWFQT010000021.1:0-47680 GCA_963817965.1 uncultured Acidobacteriaceae bacterium | reverse complement strand
GCAACATTATTTTCAAAGACTCGAAGAAAGTGCCGGATCTACCTTTCACCTCGATTGACTCGGAGCATCCCGAAGATCTCTGGAACTGGATGGACAGCCAACGCAAGGCTGGCAATGAATTGCTGGCGATCTCACACAACGCCAACCTGAGTGACGGCATTATGTTTCCGCTTGAGGTTGACAGCCAGAACCGGCCCATCGACGCTGCCTGGGCGCAGGACCGGGTGAACAATGAGCCGCTGACCGAGATCCACCAGCTTAAGGGCACTTCTGAAACAACCCCAGTGCTTTCTCCCAACGACGAATTCGCTGATTACGAGTTACTAAGCTACTTTTTTGGCGGAGGGGAGGGAACTCCCAAAATCCACGGCAGCTTTGTCCGCGAGGCCTGGCAGAACGGATTGGGAATGAATGACAGCCGCGGCTACAACCCCTACAAGATGGGAGTCGTGGGCGCCAGCGACTCGCATAACACGGCCTCCGGCTACAGCCAGAGCGACTATTTTGGCGGTCATGGACTTCTAGACGCCTCGCCCCAGCAACGCTTGAGCGGCAAGAAAGAGGCAGGCCTGAATATGGGCCTGCTCAGCACCGCCGGCCTCGGTGGCGTGTGGGCGGAAGAGAATACGCGCGAGTCTATCTTTGCCGCCATGAAACGCAAGGAAACCTTCGGCACCAGCGGCGTCCGCATCAAGGTGCGCTTCTTCGGCGGCTGGGATTACAAACCCGATATGCTGAACCAAAAGGACTGGGTGAAGACGGGTTACGCAAACGGCGTGCCGATGGGTAGCGATCTGAAGCCGAAGGCGGGCAAGGAGCCGACCTTCGTCGTATGGGCCGTCAAAGACCCAGACGACGCCAATCTCGATCGCATTCAAATAATCAAGGGCTGGACCAAGAGCGGTCAGATCTTCGAAAAGATTTATGACGTGGCATGGTCCGGCAATCGCATGCCCGACTCGGTTACCGGCAAAGTTCCAGCCGTCGCCAACACCGTTGATGTTAAGAACGCCACGTACACGAACGCCATCGGTGCGGTTGAACTGAAGAAGGTGTGGAGGGATCCCGACTTCGATCCCACCTTGAATGCGTTCTACTACGTCCGCGTATTGCAGATCCCGACTCCACGTTGGTCGACCTACGATGCGAAGAAGTTGGGAGTGCCGCCGCCGAATTGGGTATCCGCCACGGTCCAGGAGCGCGCCTGGACTTCTCCCATCTGGTATACGCCAACAGAAGAGGAAGCGCGCAAGGGCGAAAAGCGAGACGTTACAGTTGCCAATCTGAAGCAGAAGGGGGCCGAGCCACTCGACGATGCGCAGTTAACGCAATTGGTGGTGGGCAAGACGCTGACTGTTCGCAACACAGTTACAGGTCAGCGGTACGAGATTTCCTACGGCCAGTCAGGGCGGCGTCTGATCCTCAGCGTAGATGGGAACCAACCGGAGCCGGGTGAAGTATGGGACGTGACGGGTGCGAGCGCCTTGGGTTCGCCGGCGCCGTACGAAATCAAGGGTGGTCAAGTCATTACCACGGTCGGAGAAACGCCGTTCACGGTAACGGTCTACAAGTTGGGCGACAAGTATTTGGCCGCGCGCAGCAATGAATTCGGCTACGCCAATTACGAGCTGGAAAAAGTGCACTGAGAAAAGGGTTACTGACTGGCAACACTGTTGTGTCTCCCGAAAGAGCACGCAGTAGCTGTGATGTCGGCAAAAAACGGTGAGCGTCTGGCCCTCAACCAACGGTGGAGACGGTTTGGGCCATGTGGAAAAGAAGCGTGTGGGGCGCAGTCTTGGTTGCGGTGTCGATCTCTTCTTGCCTTGCGCAGAATATGAAAGCGTCACCTGCCGATAAGCAAGCGGCCTCGACTGCGGAAGAGACGAGCGAGCAGCAGCTTCCTGTGAACTGGCTTTACGGAGCCTACGTCCCGACCCAAGCCCCGCTGCAAGCGTTGAGCGACAAAGAGCGCTGGCGGCTGTACGTCCGAATGAGCTTCACCACACCAGGCATTTACATCAAGACTGGGATCTTCACCGTCCGCGACCAGGTAACGGTTTCGCCTCCAGGCTGGCCGCAGAACGCGCAGGGCTTCGGAGATCGATTGGGCACGCGCTATGCGCAGTTCCTGATGCAGAACTCGTTCACCGCCATCGGCAATGCGATGCCCGGATGGGAACCACGCTATGACCGTTGCCGCAACTGCAGCGGCGTCGGCCAGCGCATCAAGCACACCATCATCCGCAATTTTGTGACCTATGGGAGCGATGAGCGCTCGCTGCGACCGCAGGTATTTCTCTATGCCGGGTCGTTTGGAGGAGCTGCGCTCTCCGCCCTTTGGCAGCCCTACCGGCCGAACCCGGTGGTCAAGGGATATCAGGGCATGGCGACGCAAGCCTGGGTCGGCGTGCTGATTAACATGTTGAGCGAATTCGCTCCCGACCTCAAACGCGCGATTCATCACGAGAAGAAGAATGTGCCAGACGAGCAGAATTCGGACCACCAAAAGCAGTGAGGTAAAGACTGCGTCGATAACCGCGAACAATGACGCTGCTGAGCACATGTGCACAGGGCATCGCAGATGTTGAAGAAAGAAAGTGCACGGAATAGGGCGAGGGGAATACCCAAACCTTGCACAGGTAACACAAGCTGCTCGAATTATGAAACAGCTCTCGCGCAAACCCGAGGGAGGCAAGGAGAGATGATGAGCTCTGGTTGCAAAAACTCATGTATACCGGTCGCCGTGACGCTGATCCTGTTGTTCTGCATGCCCTTGGTTGGCCAGGGTCCGGCGGATTTGTCCGCCCCGAGTCCTGCCGCTAGCTCTGCTGCTGCGGCCGATCCCGTTCCAAATCCCACTCCGCAGATAGCAGATCCCAGCCCAGCCAGCGGCAGTTGGCACGGCGCGATCTCGATTTACGGGTGGTTTCCGGGGATACACGGAAATGTCGGAGTGCTTGGCCACGAGGCTGGCATTCATGAGTCATTCAGCGATGTGTTTCATGTCCTTAAAGGGATCGATAGCAGTAGAGGCCGATAAGGGCCGGTTCGTTATGCCCTTGGATTTTTTCTGGGTCAAACTGGGCGATGACAGAGCACTTCCTCTCACTGACTTGAACCAGGCCTCCATTAATCTCCACATCACGGAGTCGATCTTTACGCCGAAATTCGGATACAGGGTCGTAGACGGCGAACACATAAAAATAGACGCACTGGCAGGAATTCGTTACTGGTATGCGAGCCAAAACCTGATTCTGGAGCCTTCGGGAATTGGCAACACACGATCGACAAACTGGGTTGATGGCCTCGGCGGAGCGCGGTTCATCTTTCCTCTCTCTTCGAAGGCGGCGATCATGGTGGCAGGCGACGCCGGTGGCGGCGGGGCGAATCTGGACTATCAGGTGGTTGGCCTGTTCACCTACAACTTCACCCGCAAGCTCGGCCTGGGGCTCGGCTGGCGCTATCTCGATGTGGACTACCGCGGCAGTCATCAGTTCATCTACGACGTTGCCCAAAGCGGCGCGTTAGCCGGCATGTATTTCAACTTTGGCGGCAAGCCGCCGGTTCCACCCACGGCAAGCTGCTCGGCTTCGCCGACAGAAGTCTATCCCGGTGATCCGGTCAATGCGACCATCAGCGCGCAGAACTTCAACCCGAAGCACACCCTGACCTACAAGTGGAGCAGCACGGGTGCCAGGGTAGCCGGAACCGGTACGACTGGAAACGTCGATACCACCGGTCTGGCTCCAGGCAGCTATACCGTCTCCGGTACGGCTACCGATCCCAAAGAGAAGAAGAACAACGTAGCCTCTTGCAGCGTCGGCTTTACCGTGAAGGCGCGGCCGAATTATCCACCGACGGCGAGCTGCTCAGCCAGCCCGAGTTCGATAGCCATCAATCAGAGTGCAACCGTCAACATCACCGCCAGCAGCCCGGAGAGCCGTCCGTTGACCTATAGCTGGACCTCGACAGGGGGACAGTTGAACGGCAGCGGAACCTCAGCTACGGTGACCGCAACCAATGCGGATGCGGGCAATACGATCACGCTCACCGGTACTGCAACCGACGATCACAACCTGAGCACGAGCTGCACGGCTTCGATTTCTGTCCCGTCAGTGCAGAAGGCTGCGGAAGTCGAGGATTGGGGTGAATGTACGTTTGAGAAGGACCCCAAGCGGCCAGAACGTGTGGACAATGACTGCAAGGACGTGCTCGATAAGCTGGCGCTCCGCATTCAGCAGATGCCGAACGGCCGGGTAGCCATCGTCGGCTACACCGACCAGACGGAAGTGGCCAACGCCGAGCAGTTGGGTTCGCGGCGCGCAGTCAACATCAAGTACTACATGACGACCGACGAGCTTGGGCCTAAAGTAGATCCGAGCCGGCTGGAGCCGCGAAAGGGTGGCACCAAGGGCAAGGCGGCCCATTTCTACTTCGTTCCTCAGGGCGCGACGTTCACCCAGGAAGAGTCGGTGACTGTTGACGAAAGCGCTGTGAAGGGCCAATCGCGGACGGCTCCTGCTGCAAAGAAGAAGGCTAAGGAGCCTGCGGCGGCTCCCCCTGGCAAGTAGCAACTGGCAATCACACGGCCGAGGCCAACCATTAATCTGGTTGGCCTTTCGCTTGCCCAGGTCGTTCGACCTGTGCTTCGCCATAAAGATATCTTGCTTTCATTTCCGCCGGTTGTGCTACAACACACGTCTATGCGAGCCCTGATTCTTTTCTGGATGTGTGCAATCGCCATACCTCTGTTGGCCCGAGAGAAAACTGACATCATTGTGATGAACAATGGCGATCGCCTCACGTGTGAAATCAAAGGGCTGGATTCCGGTACACTTTCGGTCAACTTCGATTACATTCTCGGCACCGCTTCCGTGGATTGGTCCAAGGTGGATCACCTCGAAAGCAAGCAACTCTTCCTCGTGAAAACGCAGGATGGTTTGATCTACCGTGGCGCGCTGCGCACGGTCGACACGCCGGCACAGCGCCCAATCCAGATCGAGATTTCCGAGAACCCAGATCATACGGTCGCAGTAGATCAGGCGAAGATCATTAGAATGACCGAAACATCCGCAACCGTCTGGCAGCGTTTCAACGGGCAGATTACGTCGGGGATTTCGTATTCCAAAGGGAACCAGGCGACGCAATACAATCTCGGAGCCTCGCTTGAATTTCCCAGCGAACGATGGGTGGCCGGCGGTAGTTACAACTCGTCGCTGGCGGCCAGCACTGGTTCGACGGTTTCTACGCGAAACGCCCTCGACCTATATGCCGCGCGATTGCTTCGCTGGGACAATTGGTTTTACGCGGGAGTCGCCGACTTCCTTCAAAGCTCCGAACAGGGGATCGATTTTCGGACCAATCTTGGGGGCGGCTTCGGACGGTATTTAAAGAATACAAATCGGGCTAACATTTGGGTGCTGGGCGGCCTGGCTTGGCAAAACACACGGTATTCCCAATCTTTGGGCGAGCAAGGAACGCAAAACGTTGCCGCAGCCTTGATTGCCGCGCAGGCAAAGTTTTTCGTCTTCAACAAAACGAATTTGACGATTAATGGCTACATCCTCCCGGCCCTCTCCCAGCCTGGCCGGGTATACACGAATACGACAGTCACCTATTACGTAAAGCTTTTCGGGGGACTGAATTGGAATGTTTCCTTTTACGGTAACTGGGACAACCAGCCTCCCCGAAATTTCTCCGGGAGCGATTACGGAACCAGCTCAGGCTTGGCATGGTCCTTCGGTAATAAGTGAATCTGGAGTAAGCGGACATGTGAGTGCCGAACACGAGCGGCGGTTTGGCTATCATTCTGACGTGCACCATTGCGAGATTTCTCGGCAACCATCCGGAGCAAATGATATAGCCTTTTACCGTGTCTTAGCAGGTACGTGCGTCTAGGGAACGTCACAACGTAAGGCAAGATTCGCCTGGGGGCATCTAGCATGAGTCATATCGCCATCAGCTTGGTCGCGTTCGCCTGCGCGTTTGGCGGAGTGTTGATCGGCTTATTCATCCATTCCCGCCTGCCAGACGACCAGTTCGATCCTGATTCCAAGGAAGCCGTTAGGGTTGCGATGGCATTGGTGGCAACGACCGTGGCGTTAGTGCTGGGACTACTGATCGCTTCGGGCAAGGCGTTCTACGATAGTCAGAACACAGAAGTCACCCACCTCGCTGCAGATGCCGTGTTGCTGGACAAGATCCTGAACCACTACGGACCCGAGACGAAGGAGGCACGCGACCTCTTGCGCAGCTCCGTGGCTAGCATGCTGGATATCATGTGGGGGAGAGCCAGCGCGGACAGGACTCACTTCGCTGCCTTCGCGGAAAGTGAAGCCCTCTTTACCAAGATCCAGGAGCTCTCTCCCCATAACGACGGCCAACGATTCCTGCAGGCGCAGGCGTTAACTACTGTGACGAGGCTAAGCCAGACCCGATTACTGATGGTCGTGCAAGAGACTGCGTCGGTTCCCATGCCGTTGTTGGTAGTTCTTGTCTTCTGGCTTGCATTGCTTTTCATAAGCTTCGGACTGTTCGTTCGCGCCAAACCGTTGGTGGTGGCGAGCCTGTTCGCATCTGCGCTAGCGGTTTGTGCCGCAATCTCGTTGATCCTCGACATGTACCAGCCCTACGCCGGATTGATTCAAGTGTCTAGCGCTCCCTTGCGTGCGGTTCTGGCACAACTAGGACACTAGGGCGCCAAACCTGCACTCTGGGAATCCAAAGGCGTGGTGGGGGGTGCGGAGCTACAAGGCACGAGAATTTCGAACCAAATTGTCAGTGGGATAGAGAGTGAGCTGTCGTTCATCAAAACATCGTACATCCGCAATATCAATGACTTATGCAATTAGCTGGATTGGCGACGTCGGATAAGATTCTTGCCATGATCGTGTGGCTCCGGTACTTCCTCGGCCGGCTTCGCAGCGTCTTTTGTGCTCGCGAAGATCTCATCCTCGAAAACCTCGCCCTTGTCATTCATCAAAACGTCCGTACACACGCAATATCAACGAGTTCGCCATGAGCTTGATTGGAAACGTCGGGTAAGATTCAAAACCCAGCTTGAGCAGTTCGCCGTGAATCCGCGGCGCTCCCCAAGTCGGATTCTCGGCGACCATGCGAAAGATTAGCTCGCGCACTTCCCTGCTGATTGGCTTCCTTCCAACCACATGTCCTGCTCGCGAGATCCAGTTCCGTACAGACGAAACCCAGCCCGATGCCAGCCAACCACGGTCTCCGGGGTGACAAGGATCAACGATTTCTTCCAGCCAGAGCAAACTTGTCGCAAAACGACCCAGAACAGCCGGTCGACGGAACTCAGTCGAGGGCGAGGTCGCTTGGCGTGCAGAGCCAGCAGTTGTTGCCGAAGGGCGAGGTTCTCCACGAGGAGTTCTTCTCGGGAGCGAAAGACGGAGAAGACCCAGCCGAGCAGATGTCGAAGGCGCACAAACATCAGGGAATCATAGCGAAAAGCGCGCCGGGCAGATGCTCCTCCAAGTCATTGATTCTGCGATTGTGCAGAGTTTTGGCGAGGCACAGGGCCGACGGCGCATTCGACGTAACGCTTGGCGTGCGGAGTGGCTCAACTGTCCAAAGGTAGTGGGTAATTCGTGCTGCTTCCAGTGTGACCACAGAGGTGTGTCCTTCCCGAGGCCAAGATGAGTCCGGTCTTCGTGGTAGTAGAGCAGATACAGAGACATCAGCCGTTTCAGATGCCGCTCATTCAGGAGGATCACGTGGTCCAGCAAGTCGCGCCGGCAACTTCCCACCCAGCGCTCCGCAATCCCATTCTGCCAGGGACTGCGAAAGGCCGTGCGGGTGGGCTGGCTTCCCATCTCCCTCACCGCCGCAACCACCTCGGCTCCAAACTTTGCGTCGCGGTCGAAGAGCAAGAATCGGTGCGACTGTTGGTAGGCCCAGGCTTCTCGCAATTGCTGTACGATCCAAAGTGAATTGGGATTTCGCGTCACATTGAAGTGCAGGATCTTACGCCGCTCGTGGCCGATCACGAAACAGCAATACAGAACACCAAACGTGAGCGTTGGGACGGTGAAGAAGTCCATCGCCGCAATAGCTTCGCGATGGTTCCTGAGGAACGTCAGCCATCGCTTCACCGCATCTGGGTCTTTCGGGACTCGCTGTATCCATCGCGAGACGCTCCTTTCCGACAGATCGAAACCCAGCTTGAGCAGTTCGCCGTGAATGCGGGGGGCTCCCCATGTCGGATTCTCCGTGACCATACGGAAGATCAAGGCGCGAACCTCTTTGCTGACAGGCTTCCGCCCTCCTATTGGTCTGACTCTTGAGAGCAATCTCCAATACAAACGAAACCCCGTCCGATGCCAGTTCACGACGGTTCTAGGAGTAACCAAGATGAGAGGCTTTTTCCACCCGGACCAGAAGGTTTGCAACGCAACCCAGAACAGCTTGTGCAAGGCAGTCAATCGACGGCGAGGTCGTTGCGCGTGTAAGGCCAGCAATTGTTGACGCAGAGCCAGGTTTTCGAGGACGAGGTCCTCCCGGAAACGGAAAGCGCTGACCATCCACCCGAGGAGATGCCTGAGCGACACGATCATGGCAAGAATCTTATCGGAACAGTCAGAATCGAGCTTTTCACCAAGTCATACATTCTGAGGGGGTACGACGTTTTGGCGATACACAGGGGGAACTCTCTCGGCGACGAACGCCTGAGGAAACTGCCATGGCATTCAAACACTACACTCAATGCTTTCAGTACAGCCTAAATGCGCTCTCCGTTGGCGTGAAATAGCGCGACGATGTGTTCACTGACTTGCCGCAACTGTTGCTGTAATATGTGCAGCCAATGGCCAAGAAGCTTTTCACTCTCTGCCTGCTGGTTGCCCTGGGTTGTTCCCTGATAGCCGACGGTTGCGCGAAACACAAGAAGCAGCCCACCCCTCTGAGCGACGCATCCGCTGGTGACTTCGACTATTTTCTGCTCACCTTATCGTGGGCGCCGGCGTTTTGTGCCACCAATCCAAAGGGGAAATCCAATGCCGAATGCGATCCCAAAAAGCACCTGGGGCTGGTGGTACACGGACTGTGGCCGCAATACGACAACGGAAAGGGGCCGGAGGATTGCGCCAGTACCCCGCCGGTTCCATCGTCGATCGTTAACCGCGTGATGCCGATCATGCCGGGCAAAGATTTGATCCAGCACGAGTGGTCGAAGCATGGAACATGCAGTGCTCTGTCGACAGAGGACTACTTTGGCGTGATCGAAAAACTCTACAACGGGCTGACGGTGCCGGATTACTTCAAAAAGCCATCCGATATTGCTCAAACCAGTGCTTCCAAGATCGAGAAGGAGTTCGCCTCGGCGAACAATGCGCCGGCGAGGGCGTTTCGCGTGTCGTGTCCCAAGAACGAGTTCTCTGCCGTCGAAGTCTGCATATCGAAAGACATGCAATACCAGGCTTGCCCGAGCACGGTAAAAGAGTGCCGCGCCCCCAAGATTGAAGTGCGGCCGGTACCGTAGGAACAGAGCTGAGTGCGACCACACCGACGCGCGCATCCCCTCACTTCTGCTTCGGGGCAGTCCCGATAAGAACCTATCGTTTCCCGGTACTGATCCGCGAGCGTGGCGTAAATCCCTTCCACCGACATCGCTGATAGAGATGTCATAGGATAGCCAAGAAGGGAGAACTCACCGTGATCTCGGCTTCGTCAAGCAAGGGTTTGACGATCGTCGTCTGGGTTTTGCAGGTTCTGACCGGCTGCCTGTTTCTTTTCGCTGGGGCTTCCAAACTCTTCGGAGGCGCCGAAATGGTTAATTTCTTCGCCCAGGTTGGTTTCGGGCAATGGCTTCGTTACTTCCTCGGAGTCCTGGAGCTTGTCAGCGCCGTGGCGCTTTTCTTTCCGCGGCAAGCTTTCTACGGAGCCGTGGTGCTCTCCGTGTCGCTGGTGGGACACGTCGTCATTCACGCGGCCGTGCTTCACCGTCCCGCTGCGTTTCTCGTGATCCTGCTTGCGGTAACTTTGCTGATCGCTTATCTTCGCCGGCCCTCAGCCAACGGGTGAGGCCGCCGAGCCGTCGCGTCGGTTGATCGAAGCGCAGAGTGTCGGGACGCACCCATCCAACTGCAAGGACAGGTACCCAGGTCTGGATTCAAGAAACTGGTGGGTCGATACGCCCAAGCATTCCAGTAGAATTATGCGAACCGCATCGCACCATGTTTGTTCTTGCGGCACTCCTGATTCTTGAGGTTTCCATGCGCGCTCGGCTCTTCGGCTGCCTAATTGCCCTTTTCGCCTCAGTCCACCTCTCCGCGCAACCGCCCGCAGCCTCACCGAGCCTGGCGGTGTATCAGCCGAAGCCCTATGTGCAGCTCAAACATCCGGATTGGGCTAAGAGCGCTGCCATCTACCAGATGAACCTGCGGCAGTTCACGCCGGAAGGCACCTTCCGCGCCGCTGAAAAGGATCTGCCGCGGCTCAAGCAACTCGGCATCGGCATCATTTGGCTCATGCCCATCCATAAGATCGGTGCACTGCATCGCAAAGGCTCGCTGGGCAGCCCCTATGCTGTCGAGGACTACTACAGTGTCAGCCCGGAGTTTGGCACGCTGGACGATCTGAAGCGCTTCGTCGCTGCCGCCCACGCCCTCGGTCTCCATGTGATTCTCGATTGGGTGGGCAATCACACCGCATGGGACAACGTCCTCGTCACCCAGCATCCAGATTGGTATGCCCGGAACTGGAAAGGGGAGTTCACCCCGACGCCGTGGTGGGACTGGGACGACATCATCGACCTTGACTACTCTAAACCGGCCCTGCGCCAATACATGACCGAGGCCATGCTGTACTGGGTTAAGACCGCCGACGTGGACGGTTACCGCTGCGATGCTGCGGGCTTTGTCCCGCTCGACTTCTGGAATGAAGCCCGACGTCAGATGGATGCCATAAAACCCACCTTCTGGCTCGCCGAGTGGCAGTCGCGCGACATGGAAGCCCGTTCCTTTGACATGCTTTACGGCTGGAGCTGGTACGACGCCGTGCGTGCCGTGACCACCGGCAAGAAGGTCAACCTGAGCGAGATCTTCACCTACTATTCGTGGAACGAAAAGTTCTATCCGCGCGATGGGATCACGATGATCTTTGTCTCGAACCACGACAAGAATGCGTGGGAGGGCACGGAGTTCGAACAGTTCGGTCCAGGTCTCGACCCCGCCATCGTCCTCTCGGTTATCGGCGAAGGCATGCCATTGATCTACAACGGTCAGGAGGCCGGCTACAACCACCGCTTGAAGTTCTTCGAAAAGGACCCGATCGTCTGGAAGCCGTCAGCCGAAGGTGACCTTTACCAGAAACTGTTCGCGCTCAAGTCCGCCAACACGGCACTCTGGAATGCCCACTGGGGGGCTCGCATGATCCCCGTGGTCAACAACGCGCCCAGTCAGGTGCTCAGCTTCGTTCGGAAGAATGACAAAGATAAGATCTTTGCCGTTATTAATCTCTCCGGTCAGCCGCAGAGTGTGACGTTCCAGGATCGCCTGTATCACGGCCACTACACCGAATGCTTCTCCAGGCAGGTGACCGACCTGGACGCCTCTACGCGCCTCGAACTCCAGCCCTGGAGCTACATGGTGTTCGTGCAATGATTGGATCATCCGCTTACGAACATTTTTGCATGTTGCATGCCTGCCATCGCGCAACACCACGCCTTATTGCCACGCCAAGCTCATAGATCCATTTCCATCGAAATACTGTTCTCCAACGAGATGCTGGTTCAGCCAACCGATTCGGACTGCATTCCGAAGTCCTTGGCAGAACGGAATTGCGGAGCGCTGGGTTGGCAGTGTACTTCGAGATCTCCTGGATCATGTGATCGTGCTGGATCAGAAGCACCTGAGACAGTTGCTGAATGAGTACATTCGCTATTACCACGAGGACAGGACTCATCTCGGACTGGGAAAGGACACTCCTGATGGTCGAGTTGCGACCTCCCCGCCATCTAGCAGCAAGGTCATATCGTTGCGGCGACTCGGCTGTCGTTCATCAAAACATCGTACATGCGCAATATCAATGACTTATGCGATCAGCTGGATTGGCAACGTCGGATAAGATTCTTGCCATGATCGTGTGGCTCCCAGAGAAACTCGTTCGGCGAAACGGAAGGCCGCTGTTTGGTGGCAGCGGCCCTAACTGTTGCAACTTAATCCGGCTCTCTGCGATTCTTTTTGCGGGCACGCTTTCGCGCCAAGGCTTGCTTCAGTCGGCGCTTCTCGCCCGGCTTCAGGTAGTAGGAGTGACGCTTCACTTCCTTAATGATGTCTTCCGTCTGAACCTTGCGCTTGAACCGACGGAGAGCGTTCTCCAACGACTCGCCCTCTTGCAGTCGAACTTCTGCCAAACTCATCACCCCCAAACCAGCCCTAATCGGACATATTAGAGCTTATCCCATTTGTGCCACGCTTTGTGCCACGCTCCGTCGAACCAATTGCCAAATAACACCCTGATCACAAGGGCTCAGGAAATTCAACTTCCCGTTATTCATCGATCGTTCCCGATTGTTACCAGCGAGCCTAGTCCCCAGATCGTCGTCTGAACCCGATCAAAAACCAAAGTCACGCGGCACCAGCTGCGTCTCGAAACCCTCGGCTGACACGAAGGTAGCGTTGTAACTTCCACCAAATTTCTCGTTGGGGACATTGTAGAGCAGGCCTTCCAGAAAATATGATGGTGCGCTTCCCTGTTCGATCAGACGGTATCGACGAGTCTGCCGCGCAAATCCTTCTGGGCGCTATACTCTCGCCGAGCATGTCCTTCACTGAAACCAAGATTCATGCCCAAACTGGTTCGGCGCTTTCGCTAAACATAGACGGAGCAGTTCGAATCGAACGGTCGATGCAGTGGAATATTCGTACCATTGCCGTTTTCGCCGCATGGCACTTGTATTCCGGGACGCTAAAGTATTTGGCTGACTCGCACTCCCCGCTCGTTCGACCGGAGCTCCTCTTTGCTTGCCTTATATTCGGGCTGGCTCTCGTTCTCCGTGTCGTCGAGAGCCGAGTAACCCAAAAGTGGGCCTATTTCCTCGTGCTTGTGACTTCCGCAATCGCAGCCGGCTGGCTCTGCTGGGATTTGCGGCAGTTGGGGTTGGGGCTCGCCCTCGTCTCGGCTGTAATCCTCGCTGTAATCCTCCTAATCGTCTTTGTCCTGGCGCTGTGCTCGTGCCTAAGCGGCTCCGGAATGAGAGTCGTAACCGCAATCCGCCGACCAGGCCGATGGGCTGGCCTTTACTCATATTGGGGTTACTTGCTGAGCCATGGACGCTACGACGTGCGCTCGATCATGTACCTTGCAGGCGCAGCAGCGCTTTGGTGCGCAGCCTATTTTTCGCTCGGGCTGTCGTTGACCGATCCCAATTTCTTCACTGACGATGATCTGAAGCGCGGACAGGCCCAAGCCTTTACAGGAATCTTCATTGCCTCTGTTATCGGCGCCAGAGAATTGGGAGCTCGCGCAGCAACGTCCATTGCACGTGGATGCGTTGACACGAAGAGAACGAGTATGCAATCAGAGTCATTCTGTTTGCTTCTGCGTTCGTTCTATGACGATTTCACGGAAATCACCGTTGGAGGCATGTTTTGGACACTAATTGCCGGCGAGTTGTCTTTCGCGCTGGAAACGCAGCGCTTCGAGGCACTAATAACAGAATATCTATTCCACTACGGTCCCGTATTCGCGATCGGCGCGCCTGGCGAAACGTCTCCGGGAAAGGGGGCGCTTCGGGTCGGTTCGACCGATGAAAACTGGCGGAGTGACGTGATGCAACTGGCCAACTGGCATCCCGAGTACTGCTCATTATTAGTGACACTTCTGGGCTGCGGTGGGAATTCAATCAGAGTCCATCGCTCACGGCAAGGGATAAAATCATATTACTGATGCCGCCAGACTCACCCGAGCGGCGCGTTGAACGCTGGACTGCAATGACCCAGGACACTGCGGATCGCGGTGTGCCTGCCGATTTGGTCATCGAGACTCTCCTAGTCCGTTACATCTCCGATGGGACCGCGCTGCACGTCGTGTCGAGGGCCTCTTCCCCGATCTCATATTCAATAGCCTTGCGAATAGCGTTTCTCGATATCCGCGAGGTGGATGCGCTCGCGGACGGGCATGCGTCGCGCTCTTTGTTTTCGGTGAACATCCTTGACAGCCCGAGTGCGTGACCGATGTGCGTCCGGGCTTGAGCTCTCCGGGAGAGTAAATCTGATCGGTACCGCCAAGCTGAACGGACTCAACCCGGGAGCATACTTACGCCGTATCCTGGAGCACATTGCCGAACAACCCCATTACTCGCGTCCAGGAGTTGCTGCCTTGGAACATCGTCCCAAACATGCCAACCGCAAGCGAACCCGCAGCCTAGAGAAGCCGCCTAGAGAAGCCTACCGCCGGAGACAGTTCCACTGTCGATATCTTGTCTTTGCCGAATATTGCGGAGCTGATCGAGTACGGCGAAATCACCATCGGCGTAGTTCGATTCGTGGGGTGTGTAGCTGTTGCCAACGATGAAAATAACTGCGTGGGCCATGCTGGCCAGGCGCGACGGCGAAACCTTGGCCCAGTTCCCGGCTCGGCTGGATCGAGCAATTGGCAAGGCTCTCACCGATAACATCTTCACTGACGAGATCAATCGCCAATCCAAGTAGAGCACCCACACTCACACAGGTTGTGTCCACAAATAGGAATGTGGACACTACCTCGTCAAGACGGTGAGGGTTCAACGCTTCTCCAGGAGGAGTTCTTCTCGGGAGCGAAAGACGGAGAAGACCCAGCCGAGCAGATGTCGAAGGCGCACAGACACCGGGGAATCATAGCGAAAAGCGCGCCGCGCAGTGCCCCTCCATGTCATTGATTCTGCGAACACGCCGAGTTTTGGCGAGGCACAAGGACGGAGTCTCGTTATTCCTGGGGATGCAGCGTAGTGCAACCGTGTTCCACCGTGTGCGCGAAGCCGAAGTTACCACTAACTGAAACCACTGGCCGTTTTTGCGGTAGGTAAGTGATTGATTTTATTGGCTGCCCCCCAGGGATTCGAACCCCGATATGCTGATCCAGAGTCAGCTGTCCTGCCGTTGAACGAGGGGGCAGCAACCGCGGTAGCAGCGACCGCAGCAAACTAACCGATGAATTGATTTTATGGGGTGTCGCGCGCGAGCGTCAACACATAGAACTGGCTGCAGGCAGATCACGGCCCTCGCGGCATTGAACCCGGATCGCGGCAGACGCGCATGCGCGTTAGAATGACTTCAAAAGAGGCCTCATGACGTCTTCCTTGGGCACCGCCGCCTTTTCCACCGACACCGTCGATGTTGCGCGCCACCTTCTGCAGTCCGATCAATGCGCATTGCTGGTCATCGATATCCAGGAAAAGTTGCTGCCGCCGATTTTCAACAAAGAAGAACTCATCAAGAACTCGCAATTGCTGGTTCGGCTTGGGAACATTCTGAACCTCCCGACAGTTGTTACTACCCAGTACTACAAAGGCCTTGGTTCGACCGTTCCGGAGATTGCGTCACTCATCAGGCCCACGCAGCATATCGACAAGTTGCAATTCGGTTGTTTCGGCTGCGATGAGTTCCGGTTGGCGTTGAAGTCGCTACCAGGACACCGCAATACCCTTCTGGTCTGCGGGATGGAGGCGCACATCTGCGTCATGCAGACGGTGCTGGGTGCGCTCAATGATGGATACCTCGTACATGTGGCCTCTGATGCCATCGGATCGCGGGTGCGATGGAACTGGGACATCGGCGTCGACCGCATGCGAGCAGCCGGTGCTGTCATCTCGACGACCGAAATGATGATCTACGAGTTGCTTCGGAGCTCTGGCAGCCAGCAATTCAAAGAAATGCTGCCCTACCTGAAAGGCTGAACGCGCCTACTAGTGGGCTGTCCCGGCGATTTTGTTAGTACGGATACGCCGTTGGGGATTGGTGTAGGTCCAACGGAAAGGGCGTGCTGATTTCTCGTAAGCGCAGATGTAGCGTCGTAGTTTGCGGGCCAGATCGGCCACCGAAGTAAAGATGCCACGGTCGATGACATCGCGCTGAATCTTAGCGAACCAGAGTTCCACCTGATTGAGCCACGATGAGTAGGTTGGGGTGAAGTGGAAGCGCACACGCGGGTTATGCAAGAACTGCTCCACGGCTTTGGTTTTATGAGCCGAGAGGTTATCCAGTACGATGTGGATCTCTCTGGCCCATTGGGTTCGCCGCACGACCCCGCTTAAGAACTCGATGAAATCGGCGCTGGTATGACGCTGGGCCGTCTTGCCCGTCACCCGGCCGGACTTCACATTCAACGCCGCATACAGCGAGAGCGTGCCGTGGCGATAATACTCAAAGCCGTGGCGCTCGGCTCGACCGGGGGAGAGCGGCAACACCGGGTCCAGTCGGTCCAGAGCCTGGATGGCGGTCTTCTCATCTACGCAGAACACGGCTGCGTGTTGCGGCGGATTCAAGTAGAGAGCGATGATATCGGCCGCCTTGCTCTCGAACTCGGGGTCGTTACTGGCCAGGTAACGATCCAGTCGATGCGGTTTCAGCTGGGCCTGGTTCCAGACCCGCTGCACACTCGACTTACTGACACCCAGGGCGAGAGCCAGTTTGCGACAGGTCCAATGGGTGCTCCCATCCGGCGGCGCTTGCAGCGCGCGGCGCAAGATGCGAGCCTGCACAGCGGGTGTCACCACGCGGGGACGACTGCCCCTGTGGCGCGGCTTCAGACCGTCCATGCGGTGTTGTTGGAAACGTTGACACCAGCGGGCAATGGTAGGAGAACTGGTATGCAGTCGCTTCTCACCTGCGGGCAAACTGCGCGACTGCGCCCACCTCGTCAACTCGTCGCGTTCGAGGGTAGAAAGAATGAGCAAGTCACCATACTGTGCCATGCTCATTTGACGTAAAACAAGCGCTTACGTTATCACTGGGACATTCCACTAGTTGACGCGCGCGTTATCCTCTCACATTGATGATTTCTCTCGCACGAAAGCTTCGTCTAGCCGATTACTTCTCGCTCGGCTTCGGCACGATGGTCGGCGTCGGCTGGCTGGTCGTGATGGACGACTGGCTCCTCCGGAGCGGCCCGTTAGGAGTCGTGCTGGCATTTCTCATCGGCGGGTTGGCGTTGCTGCCCATCGGCGTAGTGTACGGCCATCTCGTTCGCGCGATGCCGGACGCGGCGGGTGAAATCGCGTATACCGCCGCAGTTTTTCCACGGTCCGTAAGTTTCGCAACCGGCTGGACGATGCTGCTCGCGTATTACATCGTGTGTCCGTGGGAAGCGGTTGCCATCGGGCGAATTGCCGGGTATCTCTTCCCTGCCCTGAATCAGTTCGAGCTTTATCGCCTGGCCGACAAGCCGGTATTCTTTCCGCACCTGGTCATAGGATTGGGGCTCACCGCGCTCATTACATTGCTCAACTATCGTGGGATTCGCCTGAGCGCGACGCTGCAGAACTGGACCACGTTTGCGGTACTCGCGCTCACCATCGGTTTCGTCAGCGCTGGACTAACTCACGGCTCAACGCAAAATATGAGGCCGCTGTTCAGCGGAGAGCCCTTCGTGTCAGTCATCCTGATGCTGCAAGTCGTGCCGTACTTTATGACGGGCTTCGAGTCAATCGGCAAAGCGTCAGAAGAGGCTAGCGCGGATTTTCGACCGAAGGGGTTCATGCTGGCCATCCTGCTGGCGATTGTGATCGGTGCCCTCTTCTACGCAATTGTTACTACCGCCGTGGCGTATGTGGATCCCTGGCAAAGCCTCGTGCACGAGCGCTTCGCGACTGCCGTTGCATTCGAGCGCGCCATGGGTTCGCAGGGGATCGTCAGGATCATCATGGCGGCGGCCCTGTTGTCGCTGTTGAAGATCTTCAACGGCAACTTCGTGGCTGCGAGCCGCATACTTTTTGGCCTGGGGCGCCGTGAGCTGGCAGACACCCGATTGGCGCACGTGCATCCAGTGAACCGCACCCCTTCCACGGCAATCGTATGTCTCGGCATTGCAACCGCGCTCCTGATGTTCGCCGGGGAGTCGTTGCTGGTCCCCATCACCGAAGTCGGCTCGCTGGCGGCGCCGCTCGGCTGGATGGCTTCCTGCGCCGCTTTCCTGTGCATGCGCCCACCGCCGCTCGGCCGGGCAGCCGCCCTCACCGGGGTTGTTGTCACGACGCTAATGATTGTGATCAAGGTCCTGCCGCAGGTCCCGGGACACTTCACGATTTACGAGTGGATTGCCCTCGCGGTGTGGATAGGCTTGGGGCTGGCGCTTCGCCGCCGAAGCGGCGAAGCAATCCGTAGCGAAGAAAACGGTTACGGGTGAAGCTGCACAAGTTGCGTGTAGTACTGCGCAGCGTGGGGCGACGTGGTAAGCACCGTCTTCTCCGGCAGCTCACCCATGTACATCGCAATCTCGTCGCACGCATGCATACGCGGACAGCGCCTGCAGTCCTTGTACATCTTGTCGGGAAGTAGCTCTTTCTCGACCACCGTGAAGCCCATTTTGCCGAAGAAGCCGGGGATGCGCGTGAACAGGCAAACGCAAGTCACGCTTTGTCGAGCCGCCTCGACGAGCAGGGCGTCAATCAGGATGCGGCCCGCGCCTTTCCCTCCGGCTCTCCTGCCGATGGTGATGGAGCGAACTTCGGCAAGGTGCATCCCATAGAGATGCAACGCGCCGCAACCTACGACCTGGGCTTTATCCTCGATGACCACGAAGTCGCGGATGTTCTCGCAGATCTCGGCCAACGAACGCGACAACAGCGTTCCATCACCGACATGCACCCGAATGAGTTGTTCGATTGCAAATGCGTCGGGCAGTGTGGCGTTACGCGCAAACATGGGCAGCCCCTTTATACATCGAGAGTGTTTCCTTCACCTTCTCCAACGCCGCCCGAACCTGCAAAGGAGCAGTACCACCCGGCACGTCGTGTACGGCCAGAACTTGTTGCAATTGCAATGCGCTGAAAAACTGAGGATCGGCCTCTATGCCGCAGCTTGCGAAGTCTTCGCGCGGGAGATGCTCCAGTTCGCAGCCTTTCTGCACGCAGAGCTGCACGGCCTTGCCGATCATCTCGTGCGCGATGCGAAACGGCACACCGCTGCGCACGAGGTACGCAGCGCCGGCCAATGCATTCATGTATCCGCCGCTCGCGGCGTCTTGCATGCGCTCGTAGTCGAACGTTACGGTTGCCATGAAGCCAGTCGCCACGCGCAGCATGCTGGAGACGCTTTGCGCCGCGGCAAAGACAGGCTGTTGGGTCTCCTGCATGTCCTTGTTGTAGGCCAGCGGAAGGCCCTTCACCGTCACGAACAGCGCGATCGCGTCGGCGAACACCTTCGCTACCTTGCCGCGAATCAGCTCGAGCGTATCCGGATTCTTCTTCTGCGGCATCGCGCTGCTGCCGGTTGAGAATTGCTCCGGCAATTTCACGAAGCCGTACTCCGTCGTAGCGAAGAGAGTCGATTCCTCCGCCCAGCGGCTCAGATGCAACGCGACCGACGAGAGCGCCTGCACAAACTCGATGGCGAAATCGCGATCGCTGGTGGCATCGATGCTGTTGGCCGTCAACCCATCGAAGCCCAGCGCCTCTGCCATGGCAGTGCGGTCGAGTGGCAGAATCGTTCCCGCCACCGCACCCGAGCCCAGTGGACACTGATTCACCCGCTTGCGGCAATCCGCCAGCCGACCAAGATCGCGCAGGATCATCTCGACGTAGGCGAGCAGCCAATGCGCAACCAGCACGGGCTCTGCGCGCTGAAGGTGCGTGTACGAAGGCATCGCAGCCTCGCCGGCCTTCCCAGCCTGATTCACAAACTCGCCCGCCAATTTCACCAGCAGCGGCGAGATCGCGTCGATCTGCGCGCGCACGTAAAGCCGTAGGTCAGTCGCGATTTGCTCATTGCGGCTGCGGCCCGTATGCAGCTTCAGGCCGACTTCGCTTGCAAGCTCAACCAGCCGATTCTCAACGTAGTGGTGCACGTCCTCGATCGACGGATCGTCATCCGCGGGAATTCCCTCGGCGGCGATCTGGTCGAGCGCCTTGAGTGTGAGCGACAACTCGGCCCTGTCGAGCACTCCTGCCTTGGCGAGCGCGGCCGCGTGCGCTTGGCTCGCGGCCACCTCGTGCGGCACCATAATGCGATCGAACGGGAATGACCGCTGCCACTGTTCGAAGTCCGCATTTACCTCCTGGCTGAACCGGCCCGACCACATCTTCACTTCACTACCTCGGACTTCCGATGAATCAATGCCCGCGAGCGTGCCGGCAAGCCCAGAATGCGAATGAAGCCTTCCGCATCTTTCTGGTCGTAGCTCGTGCCCATGGTGAAGCTGGCTACGTCCGGCCGGTACATCGACGTCTCCGACTTGCGCCCTGCAACAGCGATGTTGCCCTTATAAAGCGCCAGCGTGACTGTGCCGCTCACATCGTCCTGCGAGCTCTTAACGAACGCCTGCAACGATTCGCGCAGGGGCGTAAACCACAGCCCGAAGTACACAACTTCGGCATACTTGACTCCGATGTGCTGCTTGAAGTGTGCCAGCTCGCGATCCAGGCAAAGCGCTTCGAGCTCGCGATGTGCGGCCAGCAGCAGCGTGCCGCCCGGAGTCTCATAACAGCCGCGTGACTTCATACCGACCAAGCGGTTTTCGACCAGGTCGATTCGGCCGATCGCATTGCGTGCGCCGATTTCGTTCAAAACTTCCACGGTTGCCACCGGATCGAGCACTACTCCGTTCACTGCAATCGGAAGGCCGCACTTGAACTCGATCGACACTTTCTCCACCGCGTCGGGGGCGTCCTGCGGAGACTTCGTCCATGTCCATGTCGTATCCAACGGCGCGTTGTTGGGATCTTCCAGCTCGCCGCCCTCGTGGCTGACGTGCAGCAGATTGCGGTCACGGCTATGGATCTTCTCGCGGCTTTGCGCTACCGGAATACCATGCGCCTCGGCGTACTCTAGGCAGTCCTCGCGCGATTTCAGTGTCCACTCCCGCCACGGCACAATGACCTTCAGCTCCGGGGCCAGCGCCTGGTAGGCGTGCTCGAAACGCACCTGGTCGTTGCCTTTGCCGGTGCAGCCGTGCGACACGGCAGTAGCGCCTTCCTTCAGCGCGCATTCCACCTGGTACGTCGCGATAATCGGCCGCGCCAGAGACGTACCCAGCAGATACTTGTGCTCATACACTGCACCTGCCTGAATCGCGGGGAAGACATAGTCGGTCAGGAACTCCTGCCGCAGGTCTTCGACGATGACCTTGCACGCGCCAGTCTTGTAAGCTTTCTCGACGACGGCATCTAGGTCGTCGCCCTGGCCGACGTCGGCGACGAAGGCGATTACGTCACAGTCGTAGTTTTCCTTCAACCACGGAATGATGATGGAGGTGTCCAACCCTCCCGAATAAGCAAGGACCACCTTTTCACGCATGAACACTCCTCGGCGGGAAGCGGTGCGCACCGCCTTCCAGCAGCAATACCATAATGGCTTTTTGAATATGCAGGCGGTTTTCCGCCTGGTCGAACACAACCGACCGCGGTGAATCGATCACCGACGCGGTCACTTCGTCCCCGCGGTGCGCCGGCAGGCAGTGCATGAACACCGCATGCTTGGCGGCCTTGGAGAACAGCTTTTGGTTTACCTGAAACGGCATGAAGATCTTCCTACGCTCCGACGCTTCTTCTTCCTGACCCATGCTCGCCCACACGTCGGTATAGACGGCATCGGCGCCCGCGACGGCCTCGACGGCGTCATTCGTCACCTTCACGCTGGCTCCAGACATTGCGGCGAGTCTTTCCGCCGCAACCAGGATGTCAGCACTCGGCTCGTAAGCCGCAGGTGTAGCCACCGAGATCGACGCGCCTAGGCTCGCCGTCGCCAGCATTAGCGAATGTGCCACGTTATTGCCATCCCCTACATAGGCGAGGCGTACATTATGCAGATCGCCGAAGTGCTCCTGCAATGTTTGCATGTCGGCCATCGCCTGGCAGGGGTGCTCCAGCTCACTCAGCGCGTTAATCACCGGGATTGATGCGTGCTGCGCCATCTGGGTTACAGTTTCATGCGAGAAGGTGCGCAGCACGACACCGTCAATCCAGCGTTCCAGATTGTGGGCTACATCGCTCACACTTTCGCGCGCTCCTAGCCGCGATTGCGTTTGGTCCACGAAAAATGACGATCCGCCAAGACCGTTAATTCCCGCTTCGAACGTGAGTCGAGTGCGCAAGGAAGGCTTCTCGAAGAACAGAACAATCTGCTTGCCGACCAAGGTGCCGCGGTAGTCGGCCGGACGCAGCTTCATCGCCGCGGCAAGCTGCAGGGCGCAGCCCAGCTCATCGGGCTGGAAATCCCGGATCGAGATCAGGTCGCGCCCGGTCACGCTGCGTTGCGCGAAGATGCTCGGACTCGCTCCTGGGGGTATTGTAGTTGCAATCACGTCGTGCCTCCTTCTGGTTCGACCAGATGGGAAAGAAAGAGAAACTGTTTGGGTCAATGGCCTCTATTGCGATTAAGAAATATGTCGCTCGAGGGCGCGGTCGAAGGTGCATCGCTTCATGAAGCAATCACCTCAGTACCGCAGTCGATGGGATGGGTGAAGAATCCCGGCAGAACTTCTGCGCTGGACGCAGGAATGATGCGCACTCGCGTGACGCCCTTCTTCAGCGCACTGGTGCAGGCCTCGAGCTTGGGCAGCATGCCGCCGCTCACAGTCGTCTGCTCGACCATCCGGGGAATCGCCTTTATGTCGAGCCAACGGATAACGGCGCCGTCGGCATCCTTAACACCGGATACATCCGTTAAGTAGATCAGCGCATGCGCGCCGCACGCCACTGCGCAGGCCGACGCCATCTGGTCAGCGTTGACGTTGTAATATTCGCCGTCGAAGCCAAGGGCCAGGCTCGATATCACGGGAACGACACCACCGGCCCAGAGACGTTCGATCCAGTCGATGTTGACCGTACGAATCTCCCCAACGAAACCAAGATCTGGAGAGTCCTTCCTGGTCGCGCGGAACATGCCGAAGTCGCCGCCGCAAATTCCGATTGCAGGTTGTCCCACGGCTCCCAGGGAAGCCACGAGCTGCTTGTTCAGTTGCCCGGCAAGTACCATCATGGCGACATCGCGAGTTTGCGAATCGGTGACGCGCAACCCGTTCACAAAAGCGGTCTCGCAGCCCAGTTGCTTTAAAGTGCGGCTCAGGGCAGCACCCCCGCCATGGACTACGACCACCTGATGACCCTCGTGGCGGAGGCCGGGAATCGCCGCAGCGAATTTTTTGACCAGCTCTTTGTCATCCAGCGCAGCCCCGCCGATTTTTACCACCAGCTTCATTGCAGTCCAGCCTTTTCATCGAAACCGAACATCAGGTTCATGTTCTGCACCGCCTGTCCGGCCGCACCTTCCAAGAGGTTGTCGATGCACGACCGCCGTCCTGATTTTGTCGGCGCGCAACTCGGGCAAGCCGTAAACTGCTTCACCATCGAGCTTAGCTGCGGTGCTCTGATCCGCGTCCGTAAACCGCCGCGATGGCCGGCGTCCTTCAACCGCCACGCGCCACTAAGGTCAATCACTCGAAAGCCACGGCTTACAGCCTGGGGCACGAGTTCGCGCGAGAACTCGTGCGGAGTGGCGAGAAACAACACGTCCACACCGGCGTCCTTCATCCGCTGCCAGGAAAAACTCTCAAATGGGAACCCGCCGTTACCCGCCAGCTGCGGACAGGCTTCACTCAGGTCCTTGTACGCGCTGTCAACATTGCGCGGAAGCAGGGGCTTCTCTGCGCCATCGTGGCGTGCGAGGAGACGCACTAGTTCGAAACCGGAATACCCGGTCGCGCCAAACACTGCGCATTGGACTCGCTGCCCCATTCCTGCTAGCGGAAATAACCCTGTATGCGAAGCATCAGCCGTTCTGCCTTCGCGTTATCAGGCGCGATCACTAGGATCGTGTCGTCGCCGCCGATAGTGCCTACGACTTCTTCCCACTCTTCGGCGTCGATTGCTGCCGAAACCGGCTGCGCGCTACCGGCGCTGGTCTTCACCACCACCAGGTTCTGCGCCGCCTTCACTTCGTACACAAACTCCTGGATCAGGCGCTCAATCGATGGGAGGAACGCGTCTGGAACCTCCCCCTGGGGAAACTTGTACCCATCGGGCGTTTTCACCAGTCGCAATTCATGAATGTCGCGCGACAAGGTCGCTTGCGTCACGCGATGACCGCGCCGGTACAGCCGCCTGCGGAGTTCCTCCTGGCTGGGCACATCCTGGCTGCTGACCAGGTCGCGTATCGCGGTATGACGAGCCAACTTCGACATAGCATAAATATACATCTATGTGCATACTCATGCAATTAGATATTAGACACGCTAATTTTCCGATTTGTCGTGGACATTTTATAAAGAATTGTTTCGCGATTGCACCCTCGTGCTAACGCGACGGCGAGAGGAGGTCCATGAGTGGTCCGGCGGGGACCTCTGTTCTATGGCAGGTTTTGTTGGAGGAATTCTCGCGCAACGTCAGCCGCATCCTTCTTCTCGCCGTCAACGGCATAATTCATCTTCCGCATATCGTCGGCCGTGATGCGGCCAGCGAGCCCCTGGAACGCGCTGCGCGCCGAAGGGAATCGTTGCAGCAGCTTTGATCGCACGATGGGAACGGCGTCATAGGGTGGGAAGTAATGCCGGTCATCTTCCAGGACAACCAGCCCGAGTGCGCCGATCAGGCCATCGGTATTCGACCCGGCGACGATGTCGACGGTATGGTTCTGGAGGGAGCGATAGAGGAGGCCAAGGTCCATGACACGCGGAGCGCCGGCAAACTTTAGATCGTAGGTGCGCGTCAGGCCTTGATAGCCATCCTGCCGCTCGAGAAACTCGTACCCGACCCCGAGGCGCATCTGCGGAGCATGGGGCGCCAGTTGTGACAGCCTGGTCAATCCGAGGCGTCTCGCGTCTTCGCCGCGCATCAACATTGCGAAACTATTGTTGAAACCGAGAGGGGCCATCACCTCCAGGTCGAACTTTTCCCGATACTCTCGCTTCGCCTGCTCGTACACCTGCGCCGCACCGCCCGACGCCTTCTGCTTGAGTACCGCCGCCAACGCGGTACCCGTGTACTCGGGATAAACATCGATGCGTCCGGCCAGTATGGCTTGCTGGCAAATGTAGGTACCCACGAGATAGAAGCGCCGGTCGACGGGCACACGGCAGGTACGTTCCAATACCTGCGCGAAGAGCTCACCCAGGATCAGCTGTTCGGTAAAGTTCTTCGAGCCCACAACAATGTCTTGCTTGGCCGATCTGCAACCGACGGCCAGAAGAGCCAGGGATCCGGAGAGGAATGCGCGCCGATCGAGCATGTCAATGCTGCCTGCTAGCCAGGAGCTTTTCGATACCACCAAGCAAGAAGTCGGCGAACAGGGCCATGAGGGCAGCAGGAATGGCACCTGCAAGGATCACACCGTTATCGACCATTGCGATGCCGCGAAAAATGAATTCGCCGAGACCGCCTGCGCCTATGGCCGCCGCGATGGTTGCGACGCCAATGGTGATCACCGTAGCCACGCGAATGCCTGCCAATATCACCGGCGAGGCCAGCGGTAACTCAACGTGCCAAAGCAGTTCGCGCGAGGTGAGCCCCATGGCAACGGCTGCTTCGCGCACCGGCGCGCTGATTCCGGTAATACCCGTGTAAGTGTTGCGCACGATGGGCAGCAGCGCGTAAAGCGCCAGAGCGGTGATGGCCAGCCGGTCAACTCGCACTCCCAACCAAGGCAACGGCAGCAAGATTCCGAACAACGCAAGGCTGGGAATCGTCTGGATTATGTTTGTGCTTCCGAAAATGAAGGTCTTCAGCTTTGGTCGACGCGTCAGCAGAATGCCTAAAGGCAATCCAATCGCTACCGCAAACAGCATCGAGGTGCCGACGAGCCACAGGTGTTCGCCGGTCAGCATAGCAACTTCGCGTTTATGAGTAAGAAGAAAATTCAAGTCGCGCAGTCCCGCCCCATCCGTCACAGCCATCGTTCGTTGATCAAGTTCGCAAAAGTTGCTGCCCTGTCCGGTAAACGCGAGCGTATTTCTGCGCAATAGGGTCGGATGATTCCAGAAATTCCCGGGGAGTATCGATGCTGCGCAGGTGCCCGCTTTCCATCAGCGCAATGCGGTCACCCAGCAGTAGAGCCTCACCCACATCGTGCGTGACGAACACGATGGTTTTTCCCAACTCCTGTTGCAGCTTCTTGAACTGGGTTTGAATTTCCACCCGTGTGATGGGGTCGAGAGCGCCGAACGGTTCATCCATAAGAAGAATTGGCGGCTCAGCAGCTAGCGCCCGAGCCAAACCAACGCGCTGGCGCTGTCCGCCCGAAAGCTCATTGGGATAGCGAGCGGAAAAATCCCGGCCTGGGAGACCGACCAGTTGCAGCACCTCTTCGACGCGATGGGAAATTCGCTGCGGGTCCCATTTCTCCAGCTTAGGAACCAGCGCCACGTTCTGCCACACGGTGTAGTGCGGAAACAAGCCAACATCTTGAATCGCGTAGCCGATGCGGCGGCGCAATTGGATCGGGTCCCATTGGAGAGAGGGCTTGTCGTCAACGAGGACTTCGCCTGATGACGGTGACAACATGCGGTTGATGAGCTTGAGGGCGGTGGTCTTTCCCGATCCGCTGCGTCCGAGCATCATCAGGGTCTCACCGCGATTCACGATCAGGTTTAGGTCTGCCAGGATAGAGTGATGGGGAGCCACGGAATAGGCGACGTGACGGAACTCGATGACGCGGTTTGCAGTGTCGTTCATGCGGCGGACCCTGACATCCGCAACAGCCTATCAAACCCGGCGAGGTCGCGGCGCGTCGCGAAAGCAGAGTCATAATGCAAACGGGCACCCGCGAGTGCCCGCTGCATGATTCGTTTTACGAACTAAAAGCTAGCGTCTTCCCCAGCCGCCACCGCCGGAGTTTCCCCGATCGCGTCCGCGACCTCCGCCGCCGCCGCCGCCGAAGCCGCCTCGCCCCCCGCCGCCACCACCGCCACGGGGCCGATCTGCCTTGGGCCGGGCCTCGTTGATGTTCAGATTGCGTCCGCCGAGGTTCGAGCCGCTCAGCGATTCGATGGCCTTTCCTGCGGCATCGTCGTCGGGCATCTCGACAAACGCAAAGCCGCGAGGCTGGCCGGTGTCGCGGTCGGTGATGATGTTGACCTTGTCGACGGCCCCATACGCTTCGAACAGCGACCGGACCTGATCCTCCGTCGCATCAAACGACAGGTTTCCCACATAGATGTTCTTCATATTGCCTCGCTTCGGACTTGAGGCCGTTTCGCGGATCAGAGATCGATAGCGCAGCGCGGCCGCTGGTTAGGGTGAGTGGGACAAATCGACTGTGCGAGCGACGAATTCATTCTGCTGAAATAGAGAAGGAGGGCGCGAATGACGCCCTCCCTGACCTTGTTCCTTAGAGAACCTGCACGTTTTCCGCTTGCCAGCCCTTAGGGCCGCGCTTTACTTCGAAGCTCACCGCCTGACCTTCCTGCAGTGAACGGAAACCGTTCGCCTGGATTGCCGAGAAGTGCACGAAGACATCTTCACCGTTCTGACGCGAGATGAAGCCAAAACCCTTGGCATCGTTAAACCACTTTACTGTTCCTTGTTCCATTTGTTTCTTGATTTTCCTTGTGTTGATGTTGCGCTGCGGGATCGGAAGGTTACAGGCAGGAATCGCTCGTACAACAGGGAGGATGGCTGCGAACGTGCCGTTCAAACAAACGCAGAACCATTATACTACGACTTCGGCAAAGCTGGACCGAAAGGCTGGGCGGTTCCCGCTGCGTCAGCGCGTTGGGTTACTGAGCCAACAGCAAAAGTCGGGTACCGGAGTCAAGGAAGACGGTCGTCTTGGCCGATTGAAGAATGGTTCCGGGCTCGCCCATGGAATAACTGGCGATCGTCGTATCCGGCACGTAGGAGACGCCAGGACGCATCGCGTCCGGAGTCACCGCCGCAGTTCCGCGTATGCCCAGTCCCTTCTCAAGAGTGTCACCCTCTCCGCTGGCATCGGTACGGCCCGCAGACTGCGACATTTGGCTTACGCGCCCGGCGGAGGAACCTTTGTTTTCAGCAGCAACAGGATCGACTGAGCCTTGCTCCCACCGTGGCGCGACGCTAACCAACGCCATGGTGATCGGAACTTCCTTTCCGTCTTTCAGTTGGGCTTTATCGAACAGCAATCCGAGTTTGGACGGCCCTTCCTTATCGGCTTTCAGCTTGATGTCTGTAACCTTGCCGACAATATGGGTTCCCTTCGGGAGCTCGGTGCCGTCTTTCAACCTGGTTGGTTCGGTCATCCGCGCGACTATAGGATCCCCCACCTTGACTTTCTTAGGATGGACGACTTTTTCCAAAACCGCATGAATTTCGGGCGACGTGGACGCCGCAGGCGCGGCATCGGAACCCTTGGCCGGAGCGGTTTGAGATAGACCGGCGAGGGACGAAAAAAACACGGCTCCCATGAATAGAAGGCTAGAAAATCGGTTCGCTCGACACATATTCAATGCTCCGGTTTGAACTTCAACTCGTGACAGACCTGCCAAAGGCGGCAGGCAGTCTGTACCAAAACTATACGCCACGGTTGTACGCCAAGTTCATTCGCAGGGACGGATTGCTATCTGGATAGCCCAAAACGGCACCGAGTTGCATTCACCTTCGTGGGCTGCTCGATCTTCGAAGGTGCCAGAGCAGCTTTGAAACTGCATTTTGCCGCCGTGAGCGCTTGACATGCGAATAATCCCCCCGCAGAATGCGAGGAACAGGGTGAAGGCCAAAAAAGCCGTCTGTCCAAGAATTCCTCCCTCGCAGAAGCGCGGCCTGGCCTGTGAACAGAACCAAAAGCAGGATAGGCAAATCAACCGCTTAAGGAAGCTCCCATGCGACTTGCACGAGTGGTCAAAGCAGTTCTGATTGGTACGACAACGCTGTTGTGGATGGCTTCAGCCTCCGCTCAGCAAATACGATTCTTCCCCGATTTTTCCTCGGTCGCCAATTTGCACATGAACGGGGCCCATCAAAAAACGTGGAATGGCCAGAAGGTCCTTGGACTGACCGATGGCTACTCGGGAGTTGGGATATTCCACCCAGGCTCCGCGAGCGCCTGGTTCAACATTCAACAGCCGGTAAAAAGCGGCTTTAGTGTGTATTTCAAGTTTCAGATCCATGCGGCGGGAATCTGCTGCACGCCGGGCGACGGTCTGGCATTCGTCATTCAGAACACCTCGTCGACGTACCCGACTGACCCAACGTACGGCGCCACGGGTGTGGGCATCACTGCCAAAGGTGTCGGCAACGGAGGAGTGGGCTACGCCGGTATCCGCAACAGTCTAGCCGTGGAATTCGACACCATGCAGAACCCTTCACCGAACGCTTGGGACCCGAGCGCAAACCATATTGCGGTGCAGGGTTGTGGCGCGAACACAAACGGTCCGGCCCACAATAACGGGCCTTACACGATTGGCACAAACCATAACGTCAACAGTTGCCTGGTCAAAACAGCAATCAGCAGCAGTATTCCTCACTTGGGCGTGACTTGCGGCGCAAACTCGTGTGTTGACGGCGTCACGCATCAAGCGGCAATTGAATACACCCCGCCAGCACCGAACGCCGCGAATGGAACTCTGCAAGTCTGGATCGACCCGACGTTTGCTATGGGCACGCACACGCCGACGTCGACCCCGACCCTCAGTATTCCTTACAATATCGACGGCTCGCAAAACGCCAGCACTGGCCTCGCGTTGGCTGGAGGCACTTCGGCGTGGGTGGGCTTCACGGCGGCGCAAACCAGCATGCCGCAGGCAAACGACATCATCGCCTGGGAGTTCACACCGCACACTCCAACCCAAGTACAACAAACAATTCCGCCAGGCGGAACTCCCAATACCTTCCAGTTCGGCGGGCACGACACGATCGTGACATATTTCCCGGGATTCACGAATAACGGCTGCGACGGCATCTCGCCGAGCGACCCGTGCTTGATGACGGTGGTCGCGACGCCGATTGCCCGCGCCGACTTTGACCGGTTCCGCTTGACAGGCACGCCGTTCTCGAATGAACAGTGCATCGTCTACCAAGACACTGGCGGCAAGTGCATCGTGTATTCCATCACCTGCCAGAAAACGAGCGATCCGACCCATAATGTCACCTGTCCGGCGAGCATCCCCGACACCTGCAATCAGATTGGTGATCCGGGCTGCATTAAGTTCAGCACCAGCTTTTACACCCTGGACCCCGTCACAACGACCAACGCAGATTACCTCAAGGCCGATCCAATTGGTTCCAACAACTGGCAGAGTATCTTCCAGTTCTTCGATCCAAACGTGTTAGACGGACGAACCGGAGGCACGGGCAACACGCCCTCGGACTTCGTGGCCACCTTCAGACCAGAAGAAGAGGCGACTAATGAGACACATCCCCGCAAACCTTGATCAGCGAAGTATTGAAGAAACAAGAACCCCGGTCTCGGCCGGGGTTTTCTTTTTGCTGACTACACGTTCTCCTCAGGCAACCTGATTCTTCTAGAGCAGATTTGGAGTTGATGTATCAGTAGAGCGGCACGCCAACTCCAAAGTCACTCCGTATCCCGAGGCGATATGGTGGTATGGCTCGCTATAACACATATAATTGCTCGCGTGCGGCCGGCTAGAATCAATGACGTAGCTGGGGATTGTTCGCAACTCGCTGATAAACAATAGAGTTATACGTATCCGATTCTCGCCGTCGTACTTAGCTGATCAGTTGCCATCTGCCAGTCGTCAGCTGCCAGTGATTCGCTTGCGAACTGCGTCCTCGTCGCGGATTTGAGTTCCGTTTCGGGAAATTTCAAAGAGCCAATTTTGTTCGGCACCTAGGCGCGAATGGGGCAGAGACAAAGACCCAGACCCTGTCTTCACAGACCCGTTGTAACGGGGCGAGAGGAATGCGATGCACGAAGAACCGATGGCAGAGAACTAAAGTAACCCACGGCAGGTGCGGGGGACCCGAGAGGCTGGAGTTGCCCGAGCGGGATCAGCAAATGGCAAAACGCTCTAAACGACGACGAAGAGGTGCTTAGGCGGCGCCCTGATAAGACTTCACCGCATCCTTGTAAAGATCTTTCAGATCAGACCGATCGAGCAGACGTCCAGCGCCATTTTCCTTGCTGATGGATTCGAGGATGCGAACGGCTTCCTGATACTGCGGAGCATACTCCTTGGTTTTGCCGGTGCGGCTGAAGATTTCTCCCAACAAGAAGTGGGCTTGAGCCTGTTCGATCAACAGCCCAAGTTTCTCCGCGCGGTTCAAAGCCCGATCCAACTCCTGCTGCGCATCGTCGGGCTTGCCAGTGGCCAGGAGCGCCCGCGAGAGATAGAGCGACACCTGCACCGATAATGCTTTCAGACCCACGGTCTCAGTTTCATCAACCAGGCTTTTCAGTACCGGGATCGCCGCCGCTGAACGGTTCTGCACTACGTCGAGCCTGGCAAGGTTGAACTTAGTACGGGCCAGCATTTCGCGATTTTTCGACTTGCTCGCCACCTGCATGGCGCGATCGTATTGCGACTTGGCGGCGCCATAATCTCCACGATAAAAGTAGCTGTCACCGAGGTAATTCAAGGCCTGCGCCGAGACAACGTCATTCTTGACTTCTACTGCCCCCTTGACCGCCGCCTCCAAGTTAGTTTGACCTTCATCCCAGCGGCCCACTTCTGACAAGGCATTACCGAAGCGTGCGGTGGCTTCCACCATCAGCCATGACTGATCGTTGGTCTGCTTGTAGTCTTTGACTGACTCCTGCAGGGCGCTCAGCGCCGAGCCGTATTTCCCCTGGTCGGTGAAAAGGGCGCCAAGGCTGCTGGAATTGAGTGCAACTCCGCCCAGGTCACCGCTGGTACGACGGATATCGAGCGCCTGCAAGTACTGCTTCACCGCAGTCTCGTACTGGCCCAGATAAACGTTCGTCTCGGCCAGGTTGTGCAGCGATTCAGCCATGTCATCGGTGAGCTTCAGCTTCTCCTGGATCTGGTACGCCTGCTGGAAATATGGCAGGGCGTCCTGGAAGTTCTCCATGTAAGTGCGAATCGAACCCAGGTTGTTCAAGCACGTAGCCTGGTAGGCCTCATCACCGAGGTCCCGGAACAGGGCAAGTGCGGCGTTAGAACTCTTCAGGGCGTCGTCGTACTGGGCATGGTCGAGGTAGTAAACGCCGAGATTCATAAGAATGACTGCCGTGTTCCGTTTGTCCCCAATGCGCTGGAAGCCCGCCAGGGACTGTTTGTAATCAGCCAGCGCCTCTTTGGCATTGCCCAGCTTATTTTGCACCTTGGCGATCATGTTTAAGCTGCTGGCGACGCCCCTCTCCAGACCAAGTTTCTTGCGAATTTCCAAGGCCGCGTTGAAGTTCTTCAGCGCCTCATCGAGCTGATTCAGGTTCATGTACGCGATACCGATCTGCTGCTCGATGGAGGCCTTGGTCTCTTCGTTACCAAACTGCGTTGCCAAGCTGTAAGCCGAATTCAGAAACTCCAATCCCGCCTGCGAATTCCCCGATTCGATTTCCACACGCCCACTGAGAAGCAAGGCGTCGAGATTCTTGGAGTCGGAAGCCCGCACACGCGCAAGCCGCTTGCGCGCTTCGTCATAGTTGCTGGATTGCTCGTAAAGTCTGGCCAACGCCAGTTGAGCATCTGTGTTATCGGGATTGGTGGCGGTCAGCTTCTCATACGCCGCTATTCCTTTCGCGGTATCGTTCGAGATCACAGCGTGGTCAGCTTCGATCAGATACTTTTCCTGTGTAGGCAAGTTATCGCTTAAGGTCACAGCACGCCGGGACGCCATGTCAGCCTTATCGTCAAATCCCAGGCTGTGATACGAAAGCGCCAGCTTCGAGTACGCCAACGCGAAATTAGGATCTTCGGCAACCGCGTCCTCAAGTCTCTTGGCGGCATCCTGTTCTTTCCCCGCGCGCTCAAGTTGAAGCGCCTCGTCGTACGCGCGCAACGCCGTGAGCGACTTGGTGAGCACGAACGTCGAGTGCGACTTGAGGTCCTTCTCGACATCGGCATCGGTCGAAAGGTTCGCACGGACTTGGGAAGCCAGGTTGTCGAGCCCGCCGAGAAGATCCTTCTCGCTGGGAACGTCGGTTTTCAGGTCAAACGTGCGATCGTTCTTGAGATCGTTGACCGTCGCGTTGATGCGGATTTGATCCCCGAACTTTGAGTATTGTCCGTAGACAATCGTAGTAGCATTCGTAAACTCGGCAATGCGCTTCAATGTCGCCAGATCAAGCTGTGACTGCGGCGAAATATGCAGGTCTCGTAACGCCTGCTGCAAACGGCTGGGCGACACAAGTCGGACCTTCTGGGATTGACCTATATCGGTGCTTAGCGTCTCCGACAAACTGGACGCTAACCAGTTCAGGCTCGGATCTCCAGAGGCGTTATAGAACGGCACAATGCCAAGCGAGAGTGCCGCTGTGACTGGCGTCTGACTTCTTCCAGTACCGCCGCCTATTCTGCCTTTTATCGCAACGCCGATTCCGGCGGCCAGCGCCAAGGCCGCCACTCCAACCGCGACCCACCTCATCGGGAAGGGCTTGCTACCCTCGCCAGCCTTTGTATCAACCGAGGTTGCCGGCCCCTGTGGTGTCCCGAGCGCCGAGGCGCTCAAGGCCGACCGCCGCCCGATACCGCTTGATCGCGGACGCTTCCCCGAAAAAACGTCCAGATCGTCGATTAGTTCCTGAACACTGCTATAGCGCGACTTCGGGTCCCGCTCCAGACACCTGGCGGCAATCATGCTCAACGCCGGAGGCATGGTGGGGTCAACGTCCGAGAGCGGAACAGCGCGTTCCTGCGTGCGCTTCACCAGGCTGGCGATAGCGCTGTCGGCACGGAAGGGAATGTTCCCCGAGAGCAGCTCATAGAAAATCAGGCCCATCGTGAAAATGTCGGAGCGGCCGTCCAGATCCGATCCCATAGCCTGCTCGGGTGACATGTATTCCATGGTCCCGATCATCATTCCCGTCTGGGTCATGCCGTCGCCTTGCACGGTTTTGGCGAGGCCGAAGTCCATAATCACGACCCGACCCGAACCATCACGCATGATGTTGCTGGGCTTCAAGTCGCGATGGATGACGCCTTCATTGTGCGCTGCCTGCAACCCCGAGCACGCCTGGCGCATGATGTCTATTGCTGTCTTGGGAGCGACCTTGCCTTCTCGCGTCAGAATGGTTCGAAGGTCTTCGCCCTCGATGAACTCCATGGTGATGAACTTGACGCCATCAGCTTCGTTCAGGTCGTAGATGCGGATGATGTTTCGGTGGGTGACCTGGCGCGCCAGCACCAGCTCCTGCTTAAAACGTGCCAGGATCGCGGGATTTCCGGCAAGATCCGGCCTTATGACTTTAAGACCGACGGTGCGGTCAACTTCCAAGTCGTGCGCCTTGTAAACCGCACCCATGCCTCCCATTCCGAGAAGCTGGTGAATCTCGTAACGACCGCCCAGCACGGTTCCAATTTCGAGGACGGTCGCACCGATTGCGGCGTAAACCTGGTTGGGAATACCGGAGCTTCCGTCGCGCACACGCCGCGCCTCCACCACGGTGGCTTCGTTGGAGGAGTCTCGCTTGGTCGCGACTGGTGCGGCAGGGGAGGGAGGGGAATCAGGCCGCGGGTGGGTACCGGCCTGAATTACGCCCAAGTCCTCAAAGCCGGCTGAAGTTAGCTCGTCTTGATTGAGAGCCGGCTGCGGCGTCGCAGCAGAACTCTCTCCGCTGGAAACAGCAGTTCCCTCGTGCGATCTCTGAGATCCCCGGTCGGCGTCGCCTGGCATGATTTCAACTGTAACGAACCGGCGCAGTTGACCCGGTGACGGTTCGGGCCACCGTGCAGGTATCTTGCGAGTATACCGTCGTTTGCCCGGGGAAGACGAGCGATTCTGGAGGCGGCTCAAATTGTTAATAGCACGGCGATACTAGTAACTGATGGGATAACACTCAAGTAGAGGCCGCCCCACACTTAAGTCTTGGACGTACTGCTCGTAGCCGGATCGCTTTTCCAGAGGCGCAGCGCGAGCGACCAGGTACCGACGGGAATCAGCATCGCGACTCCAGTTGCTATGGCAACGGTTCGAGGAGCCCACCCGGCGTCAATCGCCTCGCCTGCCAGCCATGATGCGACTGCCAACACCAGCATGGAAATCGCAAGATCGACCCCGAAGATTCTTCCCAAGAAACGGTTTTCGGTATTTAAGTGCAGCAGCGTGGTCGAGAAGACCCAAACCGTCGCTGTACCACAATGCGCCAAAACGATTACGGCGACGGCGGCCCATAAGGTGCGGGCACCACCAAGCAGCAGATACCCCAATGCTCCGAGCGAAAATCCGAGCAACACTCCAAGTCGTAACCTGTTCTCGCGCTGGCCGGTCCAGCGACTGGCGACAAGCGGGCCGATTAGTGCGCCTATTCCGCGCGCGCCCATAAGTAAGCTCATGCCGAACAATGCCGCGCGCTGAGGCGAAATGCCGCTGAGCGAGACCTTGAACACGCGTTCCGCCATCACCGGGAACAGCACCCAAGACGTTCCGACAATGCTTACGCCTCCCTTCAACGAAACAAGGGCTGCGAGTTTTTGGTCATGCGCGATGTAGCGCAATCCGGCGCGGATGGATGACCAGCCTGCGGCTTGGTCCTCAGGATGCCGTCTGGTCGCGTCGGCGTGGGACTCGCCGAATCGCATGCCGCCGATGAGCAGTGCCGAGGCCAGGAATGAGAGCGAATTAAGCACGAATACAGCGTCGCGGCCCAGCCACGCTGCCACGATGCCACCAAGGACCGAGCCCATCGCAAGGTCGAATGACCAGGTCGCCGAGGACAGGGTGTTGGCCACGATTACGTCGTCTTCCTCAACCACGCTGGGAATGACCGCACTCCGGGCGGGCTCGAAGAATGCCACCATGACGGTCTCAAGAAACAGCAACGGATAAATGAGCCATACCGAGGCTCGAGTGCGAACAAGCAGCATGCAGGCGACTATGACCATCCTCAACAGATCGCTAACGATCATCACCTTTCTGCGACTGAAGCGATCGTTAACCACGCCGGCGAGCGGTCCTAGAACGGTGTGCGGCAACACCTGCAACACCAGAGCTATCGCAACCGACGAGGCTTTGCCGGTGAGCTCGAGCAGCAAGCTATAGATCGCCAGAGTGTAGAACCAATCGCCGTTTTCGCTGATGATCTGCGCCAGCCAAAGCCTGCGGAAATTTCTATTGCCGCGTACCAGGCGAACATAGTTGGACAAGCTGACGCCGGAAGTTACCATACGAATCTCTCAGCCTAACAAAGCGATCCAGCCAGAGTCCCAGCGGTGAGCTTGAGATGGAACCGTCAGTTTGCGTCCGCACTTGACAGGGTGGAAATCAATTCGTCCGCTTCTGCGAAGACGTCGCCGACGCATTCTAAATCGGGCGAGCTCAGGAGCTGAACGAATGATTCAGTGGACTACTGGAGGCCGCTGGCAGGAATCGAACTTGAAACAGCGGCCGAGATTGGGGATGTAACTCCCGGAACCGGCGGCAGCGGCTGATGCCGCAAGGCGTTCACTGCCATCCTTCCGGCATCATAAGCACCGTACAAGATGTTGGCGCGCCAGATGTCGCTGCGGAACGTCAGGATCTCTCGCCTCAGGTAACGGAAGACATGATTGCCGGGCTTGAAATTGGAGTTACTTGAATCGGCGTTGAGTCCAGGATGCATCGGCGCACAGTCTTTCAATCGCACTACAGCAATCGATCCGTCGGTGCGAACGACATCGCCCACCGCATTTTGTGTGAGGGTCGAAGAACCCGGCCGTGCGACGTACGAAATGACTTGCACACAGCCGGCAAAGTTCAGGTCACGAATGACCTTGGCACGTTCCGTGTCGATGTCAGGCGAGATGTGGTGCACGAAGCCCTTGTATCGTACCGAGAGCACGGCGTCGGTGTCATGGGTTGATGAACTGACCCATACGGGCTCAGTCGCTCCTTCCGGAACCCATTGCCAAATTCGCAAGTGGTCGCGACGGCCATAGCTATTGAGACTCTTCTGCCACTTCATGTCCTCCGGCTGGCCATTCAGGAGGAAGGTCATCATTGGTTCCTGGGGATAGCCGCTATTGTTGAGCAAGGCATAGAAGTTGCGCCACACGGAATGTCGAGACACCGGATCAGCCGGCCGCCATCCCGCGTAGAGAAACGCGGCTTGAACCTGTTCCTGTGATCCCAGGAAAACCAGATTCACCAGATCTGCGCCGACATCTTTCACTGTGGTTGAGCGGCTCGGAACGTGCAGCACCCAGCCGTCCGATTGCGCTGAATCCTGCCCCGAGACCCCTTCTGTCTGGGTGGCTCTGACCGCCGGCGAAGAGAGGGCCGCGGTGGTCTTCAGGCGCATGTCAGCACCGGAAGGATAGAAGATTTCAGGCTCCGGAAAAATTGGGAAGGTCGCCTTATAAACGATTAAGCCGAGATCGGAATACGGATTCCATGTTGGAAGATGGATCAACCGGCTGTTGATGCGTCCTTGGAAAGTGTCGGAGCTCATCACGCCATGGATCACACCATTCTTGACATGCTCACGCGCATTCTCAACTTCTTCCACCCGCGTCGACATTTCCACGGTCGAATTCGGCCCCAGAATGGCCTGATTGAATTCCAGTTCGAGCGTAGCAGTCTCGTGGCGAATGCCCCATCCAACTTTGTGCTTTCCGCGAACGACACCCTCAATCGGTGTGCCCATAGGCAAGAGCACGTCGTTGCCACACAAAATGTCCTGGGTCAACACGGCATGGACGGAATCGCCAACGTGTGCCGTATAGGTTGAAATGGGCGCGGCGAGTCGTATCCAAAGAGACTGTCCTGCCGGTAGTTCGTCGCAAGCAAGCGCCAAACCAGCAGTACAGAACAGGTATAAGAATGCGAGCCCGCGTACAGCCCCGTGCGGGATTCTCATCAATCGCCTTCCCACAGAAAACTCAAGGGGATGCTCCAATAATACCTGAGGAGTGCTCCCATGCACTTCGTAGGAGCACGTGATTCTTCGGATACGTATCAACAATTGACCCTGGTGTAATAACCACCACGATGGTGGGGAGTTTCGACGATAAGACAGAAAACGCCCCGGATTACTCCGGGGCGGCTGGGGCGATTCGAACGATGTTTAGAACATGTTCCAAAGGAACTGGTTGTAAACGTCGTGGTGGTATTGAACCTCGGGGGCCTTTACAAAGGTACCGAGCAAACGCGGGCAACGATCGGCGGCCGCCTGCTTGAGGTCGGCGTACCGGCCCTTCACGTCCGCGCCGAGCAACTTGGTGGTCCACTCAGCGTTGCGGAAGTTCTCCATCGCGTCGTAAATGTTGTCGGGCAGATACCGCTCGGCCTGCCGCAGGTTCTTGATTTTCGCTGTTTCGCCTTGCAGACCCGTCTTGAACACTGCGAGCATGACGAGGTAGGGATTGGCGTCGGGTGCGACTGAACGGACTTCCACGCGCATGCTGCGTTCATTGCCGATGGGAACTCGAATCATCGAACCACGATCGACGGCCGAAGCCTTGAGTTGGTTTGGCGCTTCGAAGTGCGGATCGAGGCGGCGATAGGCATTAACACTGGAATTCAGCAGCAGGCAGGTATCGTTACCGTGAGTGAGGAAGCGGTCGATAAACTGCCAACCCATCTTGCTGAGTTTTTCCTCGCCCTTGGGATCCCAGAAGAGGTTCTTGCCGCCCTTGCTGACAGAAACGTTGGTGTGCATGCCGCTTCCGTTCACGCCCACCACGGGCTTGGGGAGGAAGGACGCTGTGAGTCCCAAGTTGGTCGCCACCTGACGGCAAATCAGCTTGTAGAGCTGGATCTGGTCAGCAGCAGCCACAACTTCGCTGTACGAGTAGTTGATTTCAAACTGCGAGGGCGCAACTTCGGGGTGGTCCTTCTCGTTCTGGAAGCCCATGGCGCGCTGGACTTCGGCAGTGGAGTCAATGAAGGTGCGAAGCGGGTCGCCGGGCAGCGAGTGGTAGTAGCCTCCGGTATTAACGTAGTCGAATTTGTGCGTTTCGTGATAATGCCGCTCGGCGTCTTTGCCGGCAAACAAAAAGCCTTCGATTTCATTAGCGGCGTTCAGGGTATAGCCATTCTTGTCGAACAGGTCGGCGGCAAAGTCTTTCAGGACGCCACGTATGTCAGCCGAGTAGGGGGAGCCGCCTTTGTCGATGACGTTGCCAAAGACGAGTATCTTGCCGGGTCCAAACACGTCAGCCGGACCCCAGTAGAAGGCGCTCCAGTCAATGCCCAGACGCAAGTCACTTTCGCGCTGCGCAGTGAAGCCTCGAATCGAAGAACCGTCAAATGTGAGGTTGTCAAAGCTCTTCACCAGGAATTTTTTGTCGTAGTCGAGCATATGCAGACGGCCTTCGAGGTCGCTGAACAGCACGGTCACCGCTTTGACTCGCTTTTCGTCAGTGAGGTATTTCAGACGCTCTTCCTGAATCTTGTGGGCGGCCACGCGCTTGTGGCGCTGTTCCTTGGCCTGCAGATTCAGTTCCTCGAGCTTGTCATAAGGAAGTGCCAAAAAGTCACGAAGTTCGGTCGACATGAATCTCCTCTGGATAGGATTGGAACCGCCACGGCGTAGTTGAGGTAGCTGGCGATTATCTACGAGGTTAACGCTTGGCGAATTCCAACTGCCAATTAAAAGCGCTAATGATGCGTATTGAGCAAATTTATGGGAATGACGAGAGACCCGGTTTTCCCGTCTCGGGCATCGAACCTTGGAGGCCGTCTCTAAACCGCGGACTTCAAGCGCTTCCCAAGCAGGACTTCGACCCCGTTATGCGCGAACTCGACAGAGGACATGAGACTTCGCATCAGGCAGATTCCTCTGCCGTGCGACAGCCTGGTTGCTTGGTAGTTATCGGGTTCAGCCAGTTGGACATCGAAACCCGGCCCGGGATCGCGAACTGTGATTGTAATGCTTGCCCCGTCGGCCACAAGCACGCAGTGAATCAATTTCAGCGGATCGTCCTTGCATCCATGCATTGCTGCGTTCGCCAGGGCTTCCTGGACTGCCACAAAAATGTCGATCTCGTCTCCCTCGTCGGGGCAGTGAGCACTCGCGAATTCCATCACCTGCCGGGTGTAATCGGGCACGGATGCCAGCACACCGGGGAATTCGAATTGACGACGCCAGATCCTTGGAACGGACGTATGCGGCGCATCTCGCGCCGGTTCTGAGGTAGAGTTGTCAGCCAAAATGCCCTGCTGTTCAATTTCCTTTTTCCGGCTTCGGGCGAGGGTCTTTCAACTCGGCTGTGGATTGCACAGTTGCATTATGCGTGTGGCGGGGATTCGCCGCCAGTAAAACGAGTGCAGGCAGGTTAAAAGTTCGTGACAGTATGGCGGGCAAGGCCGATTACTCCCTTGATTACGTCTATTTATTAGCCACCGTTTGACGTGCGAGAAACAGAAGTTGTGCATCATAAGATGTGAACGCACAGTGGCCGTCATTGTCTCAACTCACAAGCATGGGAAGGGGCCGGTCTGGAATCAGACCTGCCGACCAGAGAAGAAAACGGGACTAAGAATGCTTCGTATTGACATTCAGCCTATGAATACTGTCGCCACGCTCAACTGCACGGGCCGCCTCGTTTACGGCGTTGGAACCGCAACGCTGCGGACCATGGTGCAATCGAGGCCAGAGGAGAATATCCGGGTGGACCTGTCGGCCGTGAACAAAATCGACGCCTCGGGACTGGGTCTACTTGTGGAATTGCAGGTTTGGGCTGCCGAGACGCGCCGGACGTTGACGCTCATAGACCTCTCGGAACAGGTTTGGAGGCTTGTAATACTCACCAAACTCTATCTGCCGCTGGAGATTTCCTATTCCGATGTCGCGGCGCCCGACAGCGCCGCCGACGCACCCGGCCGTTGCGAGATGATCGCCTGATATAGGTGTCCCGTTTGCTGCTACTTCTGTTGTGCGATGACGATTGTCGTCGGCGCCAGACTCCATCCCCGCAAGCTTAGTTGGGGCTCGCCTTTTGCCGCAGCCGGGGGAAATTCAATATCGATTGCCTTGCTTTCGCCGGGTAACAAAGACACGTAGTTATCACTGTAGTAGGCGGGCAGGATTCGGTCCTTGTCCGCTGCATTGATCAGCGTCAGCTTGTTCTCAATCGCCACAGCGGTGCCGGTGTTCTGCAGCTGCACGTGAACGTGGCCGATATCGCCTGTACGAGACCAGGTCGCAGAGGAGGTCAGGATCGCAGCGGGCAGGCGGGTAAGTTGGCGATACGACACGCTCGTCGCTCCTAGCCAGTAAAGATTGTCTGAGACAATCTGACCGGCCGGGTTACGCAATTCCAGCTTTACGAGCACGACATCTTTGGGCGCGAGCGGGTCGGGTTTAATGAGGAGGGGCTCCAGCTCCAGCGCGAAGCCCGGGGTCAAGGCGTTCGCTGCGATATCCTTCTTCTCCTCACGGTGCAGCAGTGACTTGTTGTCGAGCCCGTAGACGTTCGCAGTAATCGTCATGCCGGGTTGTGGAACCGTCATCGTATTCACGACGGCGACGTTGTAGTTCGACAGGTCGAGTTGCACGTGCAGCGGCTCGCAGGCCTTTTTCACGCCGTAGAATGACGCCTGCGTGTCGTAGTCGGAGCTGATGATCTGCCACATTGTGCTGGGCCAGGCAGGCTGCGTCATCCACAACATCCGTCCGCTGTTGGGCGCCCACAGGTGTGCATTCATCCCTTCAAAAATGGCACGATGCTCGGTGTAGTTCAGCATCTGTGCTTTGCGCTCGAAGTCCTCGAGGCTGGTGCCTGCTCCGAACTCTGACTCCAGTTCATGCATGAACGGCTCAGTCTCTCCGTTACCGCTCTGGTGCCAATCGTGATAGGCCCAGGCGTCACCGATGGGCCACCGGTCCGGCTTCGCTATCCAACTGCTGAACGACTCCAACGTCGAAAGCGATGGCGTTCCGGTTTCGACCGAGAAGCCGTGGTTCAGGGTGGTGAAATACAGCGAAGGCCGCTGGAATTTGTATGGCCCGCTGTTCTGCAAATTCACTTGGTTCGAACTCGGCGAGTAGTAGCGCGTTCCGTCGAGCGTCGTGGTGAGTTCGATGAGTCCCTGGTTAAGAATTGGCGAAGGCACGCCTTCATTGCGTCCGCACCACATCACGATGGAAGGATGGTTACGGAAACGTAAGATCGTGTCGCGCACATTGTCGAGAAAGAGCGGAATGTCCAGCGGCTCGACATTGTATTCCTGGGTCGAGGTCCAGAAGTCGTTCCACACCATCATTCCGTATTCGTCGGCCAGGTCGTAGAAGGTCCGCTCCGTGTTCTGTCCAACCCAGTTACGAATGATGTTCACGTTGGCGTCACGATGCAGACGGAAGTACGGCTCCAATCTTTCGCGCGAAACACGCTTGCGGGAGTCGTCCATGCCCCAGTTTCCGCCGCGAGCGGCGATGCGCACGCCGTTGACCCTCAGAATGAGATAGTGTCCCATCTTCGCATCATCAACCGGCCGCGCCGCGGGTGATGTTTCTCCTGCAGGCGTGAGCGAGGAAGCCCACGAATTCCAATAGTCGCGCCATTCTTTTGGCAAAGTCGGGAGGTATGGGATCGGCAGCAGGTATCTGGCGCATTCCTTCGTGGCTGACATCCACCACCTGCTCGCCGCGAGCGCGCGCTGCTGTAGGTGAATAGTCAACGCGTCGCATCTGTCCCTTACCGTCAAGCAAGCCTAGTTCATAGGTAACTTCGCGCACGCCAAAACGGACCTGCTTGGAATCGGATTCTTTGCCGCCCTCGCCGAAACTGAGCCTCAACTGGTAAAGCTCGGGTTTGCCATAGCCGTTCGGCCACCACAGCCGCGGATTCTGGCAACGTCAAGCTGAGCGAACTCGGCGGGCGCCAGCTTTACGGAACTCTTGCCCGGTGGAACCGTTACTTCCTTCTCGACAACAGTGCTTTCGATCGTGGCGCGTATCGTTCCCCTCACGGGCTTGTCGGAGACATTCTCCAACGATACCGTAATCTCGATGTCGGCCTTGCTGGTGTCGGGCAACGGAAGCTTGGTGACGACCTGCGAATCGCCAATCTTGACTACGCCCGTTGCGGTCAAGGTCACCGGTTGCCAAATGCCGGTATCACGATCCCGAATCGCAGGAATCCAATCCCACCCCTCGGTTGCCACAAAGGTTGGGCCGTCAAGACACATGATGCCGCCGTTTTCTCCCGGACCGCCCAAGATCGACTGCTCGTGCGGAATGCCGGGATGCGGAGGCGGCGAAACCCGCACCAGCAGAACATTGGTCTGGCCCGGCTTCAGCAACTCGGTCACGTCAAATATGCCCCGAATGAATGCACCCTTAGTGTTGCCCAGAGACTGCCCGTTCAACCACACCTCAGCGGCGTAGTTAATTCCCTCGAAGGTCAGCGTGTAGCGTCGTCCGCCCGATGCTTTCGGCGGCTTGAACTCGTTGCGGTACCAGTAATCCTGCTTGTTGAGGCTCTCCGGAATCGTAAGGTTGTTCAGCCCATAGTCAGAATCGGGATAAACACCACGATCGATCATCGTGGTCAGCGCAGTGCCCGGAACTGTCGCGACCAGCCATTCTTTTGTATCGAAGCCGAGCTTTGCGATCTCTTGCGCTGCGGCCTTCACAGTCGGAGCGGCAGCCATCTGCCAGCCGCCGACCAGCGTCCACTGGTTGTCGCCGTCCGGTTGCAACGTCGGCACTTGATTCGAGGGCAACGATTCGCGACTGGAGTCGAGTAAGGTGCGCGGCTTTTCGGCCAGGTCGCCGGATCCTGCGGAGCGCGATAGCCCGCCTGACCGCGCGTCTGCACCGGCCACGGCTTCGCGCCCTCCTCGTACTCAACCAGAGAATACGGTGGCGGACTGGAAGCTAGCTTCTTGATCCGATCCGCCGGTCAAGCGCCTCACGCACAAGCGTGAAACCCGCGATCTTGCCTCCGAAATGCTGTCCGTGCTCGGCACAAGGAACCCGATAGGGGGCGCAAGTTGCAGTATCGGTGCAACCCGACCTAGCGCCAGATTCCCTGGCCGACCTGTGAGCCGTCGCTGTAGAGTCGGAACACCGAACCGTCGAAAGTGACTGCCACAAACTGCCATTTGCCCGGAGTAATCGTGGCAGGCGCGCTAAAGCTATTGTCCGGCCCTGACCAAAACATCAGTTTCCCGGGCTCAAACCCGATAATAGCGTGAATACTCAGCTGCGACATCGCCATAGCCGGCGACCAAGACGGGCGCGGTAATCGGCTGGCCACTCTGCACCCATGCATACATCGTCCATGGCGAGTCGGCACGCAACACCGTGTCCGCTCCACCATCTTTTTCCGGAACACCATCGCCGCCCTGCCCGCTCACCCCGTTGTATGGGCCGTAAACCGGTGGATCGTTGGTCGGTACGATCTGCGCGACCGAAACAGAAGCCAGGAAGGAAACAGGAACTAGAAAAGAAAGTAGAAGTGCAAGGAAGAAAAAGTTACGTGATGACTGCTGGATTGTTCCCATGACGTCCTCGTGGGGCGGCTTTGCTCCTGCACATCTCGCCACAAATACGACACAGACGCAGAGTAACGATTTTGTAACAGCAAATCATACAGGAGGGCTTCGCGCTCACTCCCCAGCGACACTTCGGCGAACTCCCAAGCATAACGGCAGAAGGGAAATGCTTGTTGGTAGTTGCTAGTTGCTAATCGCCAATCACTAATTACCAACTACCAGTCTTTACCGGTTCCCAAACGTAATACTCAGCCCCGAACTCGTCCCGTAATCGCTCCCCGAAAATGTCGGCGGAGGCTGGTTGTCCCAGTTCCCATAAAACGACACGTTCCACGACAGCGCTCCCGAAATCTTGATGTAGTACGTCGCATTCAAGTTCGTATACAGCCGCCCAGGCTGCGTAATCGCCGGCAATAGCGTAATCGTCGTATCCAATGTCGTCTTGTTAAACCGAAACAGCCTTACTCCCGCTCCCACCAACCCGGTAAACACCTCTTGCGGGTTCGACACTGCCAGGTTTGGCGCGTATTGCGTCCTCTGCCACCCGAAGCCGCCGAGCACGTAAATCTTTGCGTGGTTCGTATTCGACAGCAAACGCCCCACGCCGCCGCCCACACTCGTCTGCAGATTAATGCTCTGCTCCGAGCTCTGCAGAAACGCGGCCGTACCCGCATAAAACCAGTTGTTCCAGCGCATCAGGCGTTGTGTTTCCAGAGTGAGTTGATTGCGCGTGGTTGCCGTGACACCGGTGCTGGTCGACAGTGTCGAGTTATAGGATGCACCGGCCTGCCAGCGCTCCCGCGGATACACCACATCAGAGCTCAGGCTGTACTGCGTCGATTGATTGCCTTTGGAGTACGAAATACCGCTATTAATGGCGCCGTTGAACCGCTGCCAGAAGTGTTCCGACGTCGTGTCCATCTGGATTACCTTTTCCCGTTCGAGGTTCACCTTACGCGCCGAAGCCTCCACCACCTCGATCGTCATCGGCCTGCCCTTTTCGACGTCCGCTGTGGAGAGTGTTCCTGTGTACACCACGCCATCCTCTGTCTTCACCAGGAACAACTGATTGCTCTCGATGTGGTCCACCTTCGACCATTGCACATCGCTAGTGCCGAGGATGTACTGCATGCTGATGTACAGCACGCCCTGATTCAGTCCTTTGATCTCCCCGGTCAAGGTGGTCGCCATTCTTCATCACGATCACGTCCGTGCTCTCTCGCGCCAACAAGGGAGCAGCCGTAAGCAGACAGCAGATAAGTACGGTTCGGATCTTCATGCCGGACGCGCCTCTATCGAGTTACCTCACGCCGCGGGCCGAGGCGCTACGGCCGAGGTGGTATAGGATTTGCTTTGCCTCATCCTACCGTATGCGCCCCTGTAGACACGCCGGAAAATACTGTTTGCTCGGCACACTGCTGCTTCTTGTGCTTCGCTCTCGCAGCGCAGCGCAAACCGACCAGCTTCTACCCGAGGTCGACGTTTACTACAAGGTGTTTTCGCCACTTCGCATATGGCTTCAGGCCAAGGAAACGCGAGAAGACGGGAGCCCCGCTACCGCCGAGATCGGCCCCAGTTTCGATTTCTATGTGAAATCGCCTCTCGGATTTGCGGATATTACGACCTTCGACCTGGATGACTCGAAATCCCGGCTACTGGTCGTTTCGGTCGGATACCGTTATCTGCCCACCCCCAACACCGCGCGCACCAATCGTTTCGAACCGTTCTTTGTCCTGAATTACCCGATCGCAAAGCTCGGCCTGCTGATGTCGGATCGTAACCGCGCCGATTTGGATTGGAAGAGCGGAAACTTCACATGGCGTTATCGCAATCGCATCCAACTCGAGCGAACCCTCAGGGCATCGGCTCACCACCCGTCCGCCTACGCGAGCGCCGAATTCTACTATTCCAGCCAATACCAGCAAGTGGAGCGACACCGCGATCTTCGTCGGATGCCTCTTTCCCATTGGCAAGCACTTCGAACTCAATCCGTATTACGAGCACCAGAACAGCACCGGCAAAAGTCCCAATCAGCAGTACAACCAGTTCGGCCTCATGCTCAATCTATTCTTCGCCCGGAGATGAGCAACTCGGAACGCTTCGCAGCACGCAACGAGTCCGCGAAACGCCTTCCCGAACAGCCGTGGGGGACTCTAAAAAATCGGGGACGAGCTTCCCCATGTCGGGTGATTCATTCGTTCGAGTTGGCTGCGTCACGCGCTATCGCTCCACTGCAATAGCCCTACGTTGCGCAGGATGCGGCGCACTTTCTTCGCGGACATGGAGAAACGGCTCGAAGCGCCCTGGACTTTCTTGTCTTCGCGCTGCCAGACTTTTGGATCACAATCTCTGCAAACTCTTCGAGACCTGCTCGAAAGGTTTTGTCTCCCAATAGCCCTTCGGACCAGGCACGCAGTGTCTCATCGATGCTGGAGGCTCTCAGGATTCGTGCCTTGAGTGCCATCAAGTCTTCCCACGGATGGTCGCGGGGCTCAAGTCGAGCAGCGTCTGAGTCATCGACGGGACGCCCGGCCTCTTCCCACTCCGAAAGAAGTCATCGGGCGATGGAGGCATCGAAGCCATATAACCTTGGCGGCCACATGTTGGTTCTGGGTCCACCTCGCCCAACGCACCAGCTTTTTGCCATAGCGGGAGGGCATTATTGCATAAACCGCAAGGTCGCCATCTTCACCTAGTCGGTCGTTGACTTGGGACTTTTCGTGATGACTCTGGCATGTTCAGGCTGTGCCATGTGAATGAAGTTGTCTTGTCTTGTGCGAGTTTGAAGGCTTTCAGCGCTTCGCTGCTCCCGAGATCAACATCGCCATTATCCAAGTGAAGGTATGCGGCGCTCACCAGCGCCGACGCAGTACCGGTGTAGTGATGGTGCTGGGCGTAGATTTCTCCGGCGCGTTGCAACTGCTCCAGCGCCTCGTTACAGGTTTGCGTGTAGCGTGCCCGATAAGATGCAACGCCCCGTTCCGATGCCCCACCCCGGCGTTCCGATAGGCTCGAGCCAGCACGCGCATCGATGCGCTTACGAAGCTGCAAAGCAATCAACCG
>CAWFQT010000020.1:0-119242 GCA_963817965.1 uncultured Acidobacteriaceae bacterium | reverse complement strand
AGTTCTCCTACCAACAGCTCGATGCTCTGCGAGGGTTGCGCCAAGCGGTGCGGAATGATCTGTTGGCAGAAAGCCGGAAACAGAGCGCGACCAAATTACTGCGCCAGGTTCCTTCGATCGGCCCGATCCGAGCCGCGCTGCTCATCGCGCTGATCCAAACCCCGCATCGTTTCCGCAGCAAGCGGCAACTGTGGACCTACAGCGGTCTGGCGATCGAGACGCGCGACACTGCCCAATACCTTTACGTGGGCGGGCAAGTGCGACGTTCGAAGAAACCACAGCAACTGCGTGGGCTCAATCAAAACCATAACCATGATATGAAAACCATCTTCAAGAGTGCCGCGAGTATGGCCAGCAGCCGCGAGGGAGTGTTCCACGATTTCTACCAAGGCTTGCTCACGAAAGGCATGGAGCCGGCGATGGCTCGCCTCACCCTGGCGCGAAAGATTGCGGCCATCACTCTAATCCTGTGGAAGAAGGGAGCACATTTCGACGCCAAACAATTGAAACCGCAAGCAGCTTGAGCGTCTCGGAGCAAGAGTCCGTTCCATCCCCTGGGGATCATGCCTGGCGGTGGCAGTCGGGTTTCTTCTTGAGACGCTCGGGTCGAGGGAGAGTATCTAGCCAGAAGTTGAGACGATTTGTGTGCTTCGGCACCCAGTCTCCAACCTGACCCTATGCCCCCTTATAGTGATCCAGAACGACAGAATATGTGGGAAAGATTTCCACAGCAGTCGCGGCGGCGCGCCGCTGTGAAAATCTCTGTGTATGGACTGCGGATGAAAGTTTCTGCTGGCTGCGTAGAATTCGCAGCTAGCAGCAAGGCGGCCCGCTGCTACGAGTGTATGCCCGAAACACAAGATGTTTTATGCGAGACTCTCGAGCAGCGGGATTTGGTTTGCTTCCTAAACGAACGCTCAGATGTTGTGTGGGAACTACCAACGCTGTCTATAAGGGTTTCGCGGGAGCAAAGCCGGCCTGGTGCGATTTAGAGGGAAAGGGAGGTTAGAAGACCACCATCATGTCAGAAATAGGATCAATTCAACCGGAGCCGGCGTTCGCCGCTTTCATAGGTATCGACTGGGCGGATCAGAAACATATTTGGTGTTTGCAAGCTGCAGGCTCAGCGAAGCGTGAGACCGGAGAGTTGGAGCATACCCCGGAAGCAGTAGAGTCCTGGGTTGCCCAGTTGTATCGGCGCTTTGCTCAACGCCCGATCGCGGTGGCGGTGGAGCAATCGCGAGGAGCTCTAGTATTCATGCTCAGCAAGTATGAGCCGTTGCATTTGTTTCCCGTGCCTCCGCAGATGGCTTCCAGCATGCGGCAAGCTCTGTACCCCTCGGGCGCCAAGGATGATCCTCGAGATGCTGACCTGCTGCTGGATTTATTGTTGCAGCATCGCAACAAGTTGCGTCGTCTATCGCCGGACAGCGAAGCCACTCGCCGAGTGCAGAATCTGGTGGAGGAACGGCGCAAACTGGTGGATGAAAAGACGGCGCAGATCAATCGCTTGACTGATCACCTGAAGATCTACTTCCCACAGATGCTGGAGTGGTTTGGACGGCTGGATAGTGATGTGGTGTGTGCCCTGCTGGAGCGGTGGCCAGCGCTCGAGGAGTTACAAAAGGCTCCGCCGGCGAGCCTGCGGGCTTTCTTTCGCAAGCACCGGTGTCGGGATCGAGAGCAGATCGAGCACCGAATGGAAGCAATTCGCCAAGGCGTTCCGGCCATTCACGATCGGGCGGTGATTGAAGCCAAAAGTGCGGCCGTGAGAGTGATCGTTCGAGTCGTGCGTGTCCTGGGGGAAGGCATTGAGGATCTGGACGGGCAGATCGAGGAGGCGGCGGCAGCGCATCCGGATTTTTTCATCTTTAATTCGTTGCCTGGTGCGGGCCCGGTGATGGCTCCTCGCTTGTTGGCAGCATTTGGCTCGCAGCGGGAACGTTATCGGAGTGCGGACGAGGTTCAGTCCTTCAGCGGAATAGCACCACTGACAGAAACCAGCGGGAAAAGGAAGTGGGTACATTTTCGCTGGGCCTGCCCGAAGTTCCTACGGCAAAGCTTTCACGAATGGGCGGGTCATTCGATCGCCCAATCGGAGTGGGCGCGAGCGTACTACCAGCAACAACGTAGTAAGGGCAATACCCACCATGAGGCCGTGCGAGCCCTGGCTTTCAAATGGATCCGCATCGTATTTCGTTGCTGGCAGGACAGAGTTGCTTACGATGAAAACACGTACCTGGCCGCGCTCGTTAAGCGCGGCTCCCCGCTGGGCGCTATCGTAGCTATGGGGAAAACGTTGTGAAAAGGTAGTGGATACTCGGTGGATTGCATCGTCGAAGCCGACAAAAAAATGCTTGACAAACTTACTCAGATGTCTCGCATGACCCAACAAAGCTGTAGGCCACGAGTCTCCGATAGGACCATGGTTGGCAACTCTGCAACCCGGTTAGCTTGTGAGTTTCAGAAGAACCGAACGGCGCCGTCATAACGAACATGAAACCCCCAGAGGAAGGAAGAAACACGGGGGCCCCGTCGCTCCGCGGCTTACAGGGCCGCTCTGCGACAGGGCTAAACGGTCAAGCAGCTAAAGAGGAGATGTCGGCAGTGTGGCAGGGGCTGGATGCCGGAAAATCTTCTGGCGTTCCGGCAGGGAGAAGTGTTTTTCACTTGACATCCCCTCTCTCCAAGAACTCCTTCAGGCCTGAATCTCGACGACCTGGAGTCCAAGTTTGGCGGCCCTTTTTCTCAGTAAGTGGATTTGTTGTTGGCGGAATCTTTCCTCGTAGTACTCAGTCCCTTTGTCCACATACGCTTGACCATACTTCAGCATGCGATAGACGAGTCGGGCGAGTCGATGAGCCATAGCAGTGATGGCCTTTGGAGCCCCTAGCTTGGTGCGCAAACGGCGGTACTGAGCACCCAGGTAGCTGCGGCTTCGCATCAGCGTGTTGGCAGACTGTCGCAGTGCGGTCGCAGCGCGGTTGACCACACGGCGCGTACCTCTACCTCGCACCTTATCTCCAGTAATACGGTTATCCGGAGCATAGTCCCAACCAGGAGGCGAAGTTGGATTCGGTTTTCCAGCGACTCATGTCCAGCCCCACTTCGCTGAGCAACGTCTGGGCTACCATCACGTCGATACCGTCAATGCGGGTAAGGTCTACGCCCGTGACGCGCTGCAGTTCGCTGCTTGAGATCAAAGCGTGGAGCATTCTTGGCTGCGGGCTTCTTTGTCTTGGGCTTTTGTGTTTGGGGTTGGACCGGTGAGAGGATATCCGGGAAACTGGCCAGGTGCTTCTGCAATTGCTGGTCGCACTCGACGATTCGTTTCTGATAGGTATCGTACATGTCTACTTCCTGTTGCAGCACGAACACCAGTTCCGGACGCCAGTTGCCTTCCAGGCTTTTGGCAATCTCCTCTTGGCTGGCCTGAACCCGTGGATGACTGAGTGCAGCTAACTTTCGGGGATCGCGTTCCCCGGCCACGATTGCCCGCACGATCGCCTGTCCGGTCAGCCCGCTTATGTCGCTGATCACGTTTGCCAATTGCACATTCATCTGCGTCAAGGCTTTTTGCATCCGCTGAATGCAGGTCGCCGCTTCCCGCACGTGTTCTCCCCGTTGCCGCCAGTAGGTTCGTAGCACTCGAATCTCAGACGCCGGTTGGAACGAGTTGTTCAGTAGCCCATAGGTGTGCAATTTCAGCAACCACTGGCTCTCCTGCACGTCGCTCTTGCGTCCCGGTAGGTTCTTGGTGTGCCGCGCATTGACCAGATAGACCTCGAAGCCACGCTCTTCCAGAATCTCGTAGAGCGGAATCCAATAGACTCCAGTCGACTGCATGGCCACCGTCTTCACTCCACAGCTCTGTAACCAGTCCGCCAGACGATGCAGGTCCGCCGTAAAACACTCAAACCGGCGCACTGGTTCTGGATCTCGGTCCGGCCGCACCGCGACGTAATGCGCGCTGTTGCCCACATCAATCCCCGCGGCATGAGGATGAACTACCTCCAGGCCTGGGTCCTCCGATTGCAATCGCCGCCCCCATTCCTTTCTCTCTTTCCGGTTCCGCCACAACTTCTTGCCTGCCGTCATCGCTGCTCTCCTCAGTGAAAAATTGGGATCCGATTCGGCCCGGTGACGATAGGTTGAGAAATCTCTCCAACGGGGTCAAAGGGCGGTCGCAATGACCGCCCTTGCCACCATGCCAGCGATCGCCAGTACCGGAGCCATGCTTTTAATCCGGGCACAAGAAGCACCAGTTGGAAGTCGGCCTTAGCTTGCCGAATCTGATCCGCAGATGAGAATTGCAAATAGCGGGAGCTCGAGACAAGTTTTTGGCACCAGTGACTCCGCCCCCGGCGCAGTCAACTGCTTTTATAGGACTTCTGGCCCGCGTCAAGGACAGGAGCTGTAGCGGTTGCATAATATGTCGCCGCGAGCTAGGGCACCACAGAGAGAAGCAACGCACTGGGATGCTTGGCGTCGTGGTAGACGATGCTTGTTGCCTTCACGAACTCGGCGCTGGTCGCAGCGTCCCTGCCGGTGTTGAGGTTTCGGTCGAAGCGCGGGAAGTTACTCGACGAGACTTCGAGGCGCAACCGGTGGCCTTTGAGGAAGACGTTGCTTGTGGACCAGAGGTCGATTCTGTACTCGTAGATCTTGCCGGGTTCGATGGGATCTGCCTTCGCGGTGGAGTTGCGGTAGCGGGCGCGGACAATGCTGTCGGTCAAATTGACGGCTGTTCCATCAGGTGCGACGTCGACTAGCTTGGCGGTGAAGTCGGTGTCTGCCGCAGTGGTGGAAGCGAAGAGGTCGAGCGTGACCGGGCCGGTGACTTCGAGGTCCGCTTCGAAAGGCGGCGTGGAGTAGACCAGGACGTCCTTGCGGGCCTCTACCTCCCGCTGGTCGCGCGGACCGGGCGGAAGGTGTTCCGAGTCGCAGCAGAGTGGGCCGCCGACGGTGGGAACTGGGTTGGCCGGGTCGTAGACGAAACCGTCCTGCGCGCCACGCTTCGCGGTCGCAGACAGAAATCCGTCGCCCGCGGTGGTGTTGGCCTTGCCCGCGGACTGTAGGTAATAGTGAACAGGCTTTGCTCCGGGTGGGGGCCATGCGGCCTCAGAGCGCCACTGGTTCTTGCCCATGACGAAGATCCGCACCGGCTTTGAGCTGTCAGCGAACTGGTTCTGCTCGCCGAGGAAGAGGTATTCGTACCACTCGACGATGATTTCGTTTTCGTCGAAGGGCGCTTCAGGGCCGAAGTCCACGGAGCCGACCCGCCGGTCCCAGCCGGAGTGACCGCCGATGGCGACGACCAGACGCTGCTTAGCGCGCGCTTCAGCGTTGCCCGCGTGATCGCGCAGGCCGATGTAGTTGCGCAGCGAGCCGCCGAGAAAGATGTCGTACCATGCGGCGATGGTCAGCGCGGGAACCTGAATGTTCTGGTAGTTCTCTTCGATGGACCACTGCTTCCAGTAGTCGTCGTAGGTGGGATGTGCGAGCCAGTCCTCGTAGTAGGGAGCGAGCTTCTTTGTGAGCGCTGCGCCGGTTTCGATGGGGCCGGGGCCCAAGTTGAAGACCGGGAATTCGGTAAGGGGCAGCGTCTGCTCGCCCAGGCGGGCATTGGAGCTTTCGTCGACCAGGCGCGTGGTCGTGTCCCGCGCGAGGCCCGATGTCCAGGATTGACTGAACCACTGCTCGAAGGCACCGCCTTGGTAGGTCCAGTTTTCATGGTAGTTGGAGGCGGTGACGACTGGGCAGATGCCGGCCAGATGCGGCGGTTGAGCGATGGCCGCAAGCATCTGCGTGGCGCCTACGTAGGAGCCGGAAAACATGCCAACGCGGCCGTCGGAGCCGGGGAGTGCAGCGGCCCACTCGACAGCGTCGTAGCCGTCGGCGCTTTCGTGCTTAAAGGGGTACCATTCCCCGTCGGAGTTGAATCGGCCGCGAGTGTCCTGGATGACAACGACGAAGCCCCGCTGGGCGGCCTTCATTCCTATGGGGGCCATGTTGTCCTTGTTGTAGGGCGTGCGGGTGAGCAGTACAGCGTGTTTCTGACCGTCCGCGGGCCGGTAGACGTCGGCGACGAGTGTGACGCCGTCGCGGGTCTTCATGGTTGCGTTCCGCTCAAGGGTGACGCCAGGAACGGACTGGGCGACGAGCGTGACGGAAAAGGCTAGAGCTGTGAAGGCGAGAAGAAAACGCTTCCTGATGGGCATCTAAAAACCTCGGCAGTAGAAGCCGGGGTCATTCTATCTCGACATCGATAACTACTCCTCTCCACGTGCTCGGCAGACGATCTGGGAAGGTTCGAGCTCGGTGTGAATGGGAAGCCCGGTGACCGGGTTCGACTGCGGCACGAGTCCAACATATCCTCACGATTGTCATGAAGAAAAGGCTCCGGAAAGCTGACCAACGTTTGTCGATTGCGGATATGTTGATTCGAGAACGAAGTTGGCCATAAACCGGCTTCGAGGACATGTGCTGCAGCAGGATTTCAGCAATAACGTGATGGACCAGAAGAGGACTTCCGCGGAGTTGGGCTGCTCACTTCTACGGAACGGGCGTTTTACGTCAAAGTGAAATGATGTCAAGGGAATTTCTCTACCCTCGGCGACTCTGAAGGATTATTCCGCGACTCCCTAGACTAGTCGCCGAAGTGAAGCGCTGGCGGCCGGACTACTCGCCATTTGCAACTTTCGGCGAGTCTTCGGGGATCTTCGAGCCTCATCCGGCTGCTCAGTGATCCGCACAGGCATGTCCGAACTCACACGACCGCGACCTTGACGTTGTGAATCGGGGGCAGCGAATCGAACAGGCAGTCCCACTGCTCACCGCCCTCCCTCCCGATCCACAACTGACCGGTCGTCGTGCCGAAGTAGAGTGCGGGTGCCTTGAGCCGGTCCATGTCCATCGCGTCGCGCAGGACGGTGAAGTAGCTCTGCTTCTTCGGCAGCCCACGCGCGAGCCGACTCCACGACTCGCCGCAATTTTCGCTGCGCCACACCGCTGGCGCGCCGCCCGGACAGGAGCGCGTCGCCGGCTCAAGGGGCATGACGTACACCGTGTCAGCGTTGTGCGGGTGGACCACAATCGGAAATCCGAAGTCCGACGGCAATCCCTTAGCGATCGATCGCCACGAGTAGCCGTAGTCGTCGCTGCGTAGCACGCCGATGTCCGGCCGCGGTCCCCCAGGCCCGGTCCAATCTGCCCATCCGCCGTGGTTCTGCATGTAGAGCCGGCCGGGCGCGTCGTCGTGCCGCGCGATCTTGTGCACGCACTGACCGAACTCGGGATAGGGATCGGGCGCGAAGCCAGCGCCGACGCCTTGATTGGACGCCCTGAATGTTTCACCACCGTCCTCGCTCAGATAGTGGCCACCGGTCGAGATGCCGAGGTGCACGCGATTCCTGTCGCGAATGATCGTGTGCATGCAGAGGCCGCCGCCGCCGGGTTGCCACCTGCGCGCGTGATCGTGGTTGCTGATGCCGGGCACCAGGTCCCAAGAATCGCCACCGTCGCGGCTCCTGAACAAGGACGCCGGCTCCACGCCGCACCATAAGTCCTTCTTGCCGCTGCCGGCCTCGAGTGCCCAGATGTTGGCGAGCGCGCGTCCGTCCTCCTTGTGGAACGCCGGCGCCGACTTCGTCTCCGTGAAGCTCTTCCCCATGTCCGTCGAACGCAACACTTTCATGCCGAAGAACGGATTGCAACTCGAGGCATATAGGCGCGGTGTCCCGCGCGCGTCGATCAGCGTCGAGTACACAGGGACGCCGGGACCGAAGGGCCCGCGCAGCGCAAAGCTGCGCCTCGGCTTCGCGGCATCGGCGACGAACACCCCTTTCCTGGTGCCGATGGTGAGAATAACTCGATCCGCCATCTTCAACCTCCCGAGACCGCCGGCAGGATCGTGACCACGTCCCCCGGCGTTAGCGTCGTGTCGACCCCGTCGAGGTCGCGCACATTGTCCGAGTTCACGAACACGTTCAGGTGTCGGCGCACCGTACCCGTTTCGTCACAGACATTGCGATACAAAGCGGACTGGCTCCGCTGGAGGTCCTCGAGTACGGCGCGCACGGTGTGCGCCGAGATCGAGAGTTGCGCTGCGCCTGCACAGTACGTGCGCAGCGGGCCCGGGACATGGATCGTGATGGTCGGCGTTGGGCCCACAGTGTGAGACGAAGCCTATCATTGGCCGTTGGGATGACGCAACCGTACCTCTGCGTCACCGGCATCCGCCGTTGGTCGCCAATCCGGAAGCAATCCAGATGAGCGGGAAGTCGGCGTTCCATCCTTGTGGCCGCGACCTGGTGGAGTTCTTCAACAGCACGGGTTCGGCGTTAATCAGGTCCTTAGTGCCAGTCCTGCGGCTGAAAAATTCGCAACAAGCTGCTTCGTCGATCGATCATCTCAGTAGCTTGCCGGCGAGCCAGTAATCGACACTGAACTTTCCCGGACCAGAGCAGATCAGCCAGATAAAGAAGAGCACGTACAGGACTTCCGGGAGGTAGAGGAAATCGTCGAGCCAGTTAAGAGGCGAAAGTCCTTTAGGCATGGCGGAAAGCTTGGTGGTCAGGACGGCGACAAGCATATCGACCAATAAGGCCACGCAGGCCGGGCTCGAAAGAAACCCCACGGTCAGCAAGGATCCGGCGACGAACTCGACACCCGACACGAAATAAGCCATCAGGTGGGGAAACGGGACTTTGGCCTCAACGAGCGTTTCGTAAACAGGTTTCGTGCCGCCGGCGACAAACAATTTGTTTGCGCCGGAGATGGCGAAGAACAGCCCGAGCGAAACGCGTACCAGCAGGATGGCATATTGTTCCAAATCACTGCTACCCAGCAGCGCAAACTGGACCAACCGTTTCCAATCCATCTCTCCTGCCCTCCGACCGAGGATGTGCTCTAACCATACCCCGTATCGTGCAAATTCGGCTTCTCTGCTAACCGCGGCCGAGCGGTGTTGTATCGTTCGCGCCAATAGGCTGGCTCTAAGCGGAGTTCCGCAGGCGTTTAAATCCGCGTCCCATCCCGGCCGAGCGTCAGCCTTACGTGAGGTCGGTGCTCTGTCCGACCTCGATAATGTAACCGTCAGGATCGCGGATGTAGCAGCGAGTCTCGCCGTACTTTTCCTTCGGCTCCGTGATGAACTCGGCTCCTCGACTTTTCCATAATTCATAGCACGCTTGAATATCCGCAACTCGGATATTCAGGAAGCTGCTGACCTTATCCGGGTCGGCGGGGACGCTGAGCGTTACCGACGGCTTGTCCGGGGTGGGCCCGCCCCCGACGTTGACAATCAGCCAAGTATTCGCGATCTGAATGTGCCCAGACGCACCCTTGCTGTCGCCTCTGCTCAGAATGCGGCCGCCGAAGACCTTTTCATAAAAATCAGCCGATCGGTCGATGTCGGCGACGGTGATGAAATGTGTGACGGTGAACCCGTCGCGCGGGGGCATCTCATAGCTCTTTTGTTCGATTTGTACGCTGCTCATTGACGGCTCCAATTCCGATAAACAGTTCTCATCCGCTGATTCTGGTTCTTCCGTGTTCATACCGGCTGCCGACTAAGCCTGGCGAGGAAAGGCAAAACAATTGGACCAAGGTATCGCGCGATACTTCGGCATCGCGATTTCCGGCGCCTTTCCAACTAGGGGCAACCCTCCATCATGCGCGAGGAAACATTCGCATCAGCGTTTGATGTAGGTTATGGCTGCGGGAATCCGAACATCAACCACGACTGATTGGCTACCCAATGCGGGTACAGCTCCGTCATCTGATCGAACAGCTCCTGGTCGGATGTCGCGGTCTTCTGCACCCGATCGAAGTCCTGCAGGTAACGCTTGGTGTCTTCGATCGTCGAGGGAGAGTCGGGCGCGCCAGTCTTCTTGTGACCGGCGACAACAATCGCCGGGTTCAGCGCCGCTAGCCGGTCTAGCGCCGCGATCCAATTCTGCCGGCTCTCGGGGGTGGTGTCGCCGACGTACATGCGGCACTGGTTGTACACAACGTCGCCAGCGACGACCAGGCCGATCGATGGAACGTGTAGAGACGTCGAATCGGGACTATCGGTGCGGCCCTGTTCGATGATGCGCAATTCGTGGCCCTCAAGCGTGAAGGTGTCGCCCTCATAGGGCTCAGGTGAGACCAACTTCGTCGGCACTTGCCCAGGAAACAATTGGCGGGCGAATTGGCTCAGCGGAGGAACAAACGACGACTGCATGGCCTCCACCGTTTTCGGCGTTGCTATCGCCCGAGCGCCTGGGAAACGGTCGAGCAGAATGCTCAGACCGTAGAAGTGGTCGAAATGGGCGTGCGTTATATAGATGGTCTCCAAGTTGCGGTTGTGCAGAGCGACCCAATCCGCGAGAGCCTCGGCCTCAGCCACTGTCCCCATTGCGTCCACCAGCACCGCGTCGTACTCGCCGAAGATTAAAGTCGACGTGATAGGGTCAAAGCCGAGCGGTTCGCCGAAGGGCTTTGGCCGCTCGCCGACCATAGTCTTTCCCGGGGCCGTAAAAACGTTCACACTAAGCGTGTTCGACGCGACAGGCGCGGTCACGCGCGTGGTCTCTTTCAGTCCATTTGTGCCGTCCATTTGGTACTCCTTCCGATGTCAGGGCTAGTGACTGTTCAAGGCAACATTGGCAGAAGCGCGACGACGAATCCATTGGACGAACGTATCGCTCAAGACCAAAGGACTGGCTCGACACTGCAGCCCGGAAGGCCTCAAGAGAACATCCGCAACCGTTTAAATCCGAATCCCACCCGGCCGAGCGCTAACCGTACTTGAGCTCGGTGCTCTGTCCAACCTCGATAATGTAACCGTCAGGATCGCGGATGTAGCAGCGCGTCTCGCCGTACTTGGGTATCGGTTCCGTGATGAATTCGGCTCCTCGATTTTTCCACAATTCATAGCACGCTTGAATATCCGCAACTCGGAAATTCATAAAGCTGTTGATGTGATTCGGGTCGGGGACGCTGAGCGTTACCGTCGGCTTATCCGGGGTCGGCCCGCCTCCTACGTTCAGAATCATCCAGATATTCGCAAGCTGAAGGTACGCAGGCGCGTTGCCGTCACCCAAGCTCAGAATGCGAGCGCCGAAGACCTTTTCGTAGTAGCGAGCCGATCGCTCGATATCGGCGACGGTGAGAAAATGCGCGATGCTGATCCCCTCTCGCGGGGGCATCTCATAGCTCTTCTGTTCGACTTGTACCGCGTTCATTGATGGCTCCTTTCGATACGGTGCTCATTACAAATACAGTGTCCCGAGTCGAGCGCCGGCCTAGTGCGCGATTTGACCCAGGTAGTATCCGAGCCGATTTTCGACATCCCCCGGCTTGTGGAAGCCGCGCGCCATCAACGCCTTGATCCCTTCCTGGGCGGCGGGTCGACCGAGCGAACCAATGCATGCATACCACCCGGCACCGAGCTCGACGTCCGGCGGCAGGCTGGTATTGACGAGGCGCTTGGTCTGGGCGATCGCCCATTTGTCGAACTTGGCGATCCGGGTCGCGAGCGCCTCTACGAACGCGTCTAGCTCGGCGTCGGGCAGGGCGCGATTAATGTAGCCGTAGGCCTCGGCCTGATCTGCTCTGATGTCTTCCGAGCTCAAGAGCACCTCGAGGGCGCGGTTTCGGCCGATGAGTCGGGGAAGCCGAGCCATGGGGCCGCCGCCCGCGACCATCCCCACGCCCACCTCCCATTGCGAGATGATGGTCTTCTCGCGGCTGGCAAAACTCATGTCGCAGGCCAGCGTGATCTCGCTGCCGTTGCCGGTCGCACGGCCGCGGATGAGGGCGATGGAGGCGACTGGCAATCGGGTCAGACGCACGAGAAAGTCCGGCCAAGGCGGCAAGCCCGTGGGACCATCAGGCAGTGAGGTGAGGTCCTCAAGCTTGGCCGTGAAATCGGAGTGATTCAGGAAGTAGTCGTCGACCGCGCTGTCGAAGACCACGACCCTGACTTGCTCGTCGGCCTCGAGAGCGTCGATGACTTCCTGGAACTGCTGGACCATTTCCGGGCCCATGACGTTAATCGGCGGGTTGTCGATCGTTACGCGCCAATAGGCAGGCGACCGGCGGGTCAGGTGAATCTGTGCGGTTTTCGTAAGTGTGCTCGCAGTTGTCATGGCATTCTCCTGTCTATTGGTTCGTGTAGGAAACCGGTTGATTGTCGCCAACGCTTTCTAGAGATTTGGATTATTTATTTGTTGCAGGCAGTTGGTTGATGAGTGCCGCGCCTGCCTGGCTGACGATCTCGTCCTGGGAATCCGTGCCTCCCGAACAACCGATTGCGCCGACGATCATGCCCTGTTCGATCAGCGGAATGCCGCCTCGAGACGCAATGATTCCATCGAACGCGAGCAGATAGTTGAGATGCATAAGTTGGACACCGTCCTCGAAGACCTTCGTTGGTCGCCGGAAGGTCGCGGCTGCTCGCGCCTTGTGTTCCGCAATCTGAATGGAGGCAAGCATCGCGCCGTCCATTCGTTGGAAGGCCACGAGATTGCCCCCGGAATCGACCACCGCTACGTTCATCTTCCAATCCCGCTTCTTCGCCTCTGCCACCGCCGCGTCAATAACCGCCTGGGCTCGGTCCAGTGATATCGGTGAGCCATACGGAGTGTCGAACGGAATTGTGTCGGGCACAAAGTCGAGAGGATTTGTTTCTGTGGTCGGCAGCGCTTGACTCGCAGTCGCGGCGTTTCCTGTTTTCTCGTTTGACATACGTCCTCCTTCAACAGTCGCAGTACAGATCGCTCGATCGACAAATTCTCGACTTCCCCGACACTTCCTCCCTGCTCATGTCACCTTCCTTTCCGAATCACATTCCTCGGCTCGCTCCAGTGCGCAAACTATAAGCCAAGAAGCAGCCCTGGGCGCTTAGGGGGCCGACTAAGGTGGGAACCCGTCCGCCATCCACTTGGCGAATAGTTCAATCCGAGATTGGGGCCAAGGACCTTCTCCTTTTGGCGGTGGGGGCGGCATTACGGCGCCGCCGATTCCACGAATGCGATCGTAAATGGCGCCAGCGTGCTTTCTGACGTCATCGTAACTTCCCAGGTTGAACGCCTTGCTCATGCCTTGAATGTCTAGTTCCGTAAAGAGCGGACGGATGTCCGTTTGAAAGCTCGTCGTTTTCGTCATTGCGCCTCACAGATATTGGATTAGTTGGATGCCGCAGTCTGCTTCGTGAATCCAAAACTTCCTGTCTCTTGACCTCAGGGCACGCTCGCTTTGCCCGGAGTAGCCCTCCCTTTCGAGAAAACTGCCAACACCCCCACGCCCGTCTGAAACTCTGCGTAATCATCACCCGTCCTCTTCGCTTTAAGCGCCAAGATAGGCTCGTAAAACTCCACAAGTCGCTTCAGGTCGTTGACACAGAAAGATTTCGCCAGTTTTGGATGTGGCGTGCCGAGGTACGGAAACTCCGTGAGGGTGTCAGTGTGCGGCTTAAGGCCGTCGGGCGGGATTTCACCCTTGGAGAGGAAAGCGAGGCGGTAATCGATGACATCGTCGGTGAAGACGCGGCCATTGGGGTACTTTGCGGGCTTGGAAGGATTGAAGCTCAGCATGTCGGGCAGCAGGCCTTCGACGTCGATCGCGGCGATTGCCTCGTCCCGGGTGTAATTGCCCGTATGCCCCATCAAGTGGACGAACTGATCGGTCCAGCGCTTGCGATCGTTAACCGGCTCGCTGGCGTTGTACTCCTCTTTGGTCTCGTCGGTGTTGAAGAAGCTGCTGACTGAAGGGTGGCCGGCGCGATCTACATGAAGCAACTTGCCGTCGCGGCGGACGCTGCATCGTCCCCAGACGCGGATCACAGGATTGGCGCCGAGCTCACTGGTTGGCAGCTCCATGACCGTCGAGAACACATTGGCTTCGGTATTCGAATCTGTACCGGTCCAGGGAGACTTGCCGCCCAGGTGGGGCGCGGTGAAGTTTCTGCCGCCTTTGGTATCGAACAGATTCTTGATACCGTCGAAGTCGAAAAAGAAGGCGTCGCTGCGAGCGCCTGCGAAGAACGTGTAGGCGCCCGACTTGACGACGTTGGGTTTGGCGCCGACGAAGGAAACCTCGGCGTCGGAGATGATCTTCGTACCGACCGCTTCGACCGAGCGGGCCTCGGTGCCTTTGGCCACAAAAACGCTTACCGTCTGCCTGCCGTTTTGCGGCGGCGAGAACACATAGCTGAACGCAATGTCGTTCAAATAATCGCCATCGTTGTCAATGGCCAGCCGGTAGATGGCGTCGGGATGGAGCGCGTCGGCATTCGGATTCGCATTGAGAGTGAGCACAGTTCTTGCCGGGTCCATGGGCGATTGGAAGGCGTAGAGATCGCAGAGGTCAAGTCGTTGGTCCCCGAGAGGAGGACCGAGGCTGAGTCCAGTGAAATGGTTCGACATTTTCTTACCTGCCTTTGAAATTTCGAAACTGCGATTGTGTTGTCCTACAGAAGGGTGACCCTCGGAATTGGCTTTGGCATTTCGGTATCGGGGAGTATACGCCCGTTTTGTTTCCGCCCCGTTTCGAAACGATAAATCTGTTGCCGATCGGTCTGCTCGCCCCTCTGGTGGGCTAACTTCGGATCAACGGAGCGCTGGAGATTGAGCCGGAGTGAACGGCCCTAGGATTGTTTATGTAAACGGGGCCATGTCGTACCCTAATTGCACCGGACATAATGCTCCGAGCAGCATTCGCTTGTCACATTGTCCCGAAACCGGCTTCGGGGACATGTGCCGCAGAAAGATCTCGCTGACAACGTAATGGACCAGAAGAGGACTTCTGGCCCGCGTCAACAGGAGTCCGTCGTCGGCAATAAGTTCGGAGTCTCCCGTGACTCGCTAGTTGAAGGGATCTCGAGCAAGATGGGGATGTTACCCCAACAAACCACGAGTAGTCCCTCCAGGATGCCATCGTCAAGATCTTCGTTGCCTTCGACGAATCTTGGGAGGCTTCTTCAGATCGTCATTGCCGGTCGTGAAACCCGATAAAGCTGCCAGGCAAACGCTCCCAACCCCAGGCAAACCACACCAAAGCGGACCAGCCCGCCAAGATACGGGATGAACCCGACGACGGTGAGGATCAGCAGGCCCACCAGTAGTCCCAGCAGCCAATCGCTCTTAGTCGCGCCGGCCGGCTTCAGAAGCTGCCTGCCCCAGGAATGCTCCAACCCATATCTTCGCCAGGTAGATCGCAACAAAGTACAGCGCGAGCAACATCAGCGAGGCCGGAAGGCCAACCAGCGTGATGGCTGTCAAGATTATGGCCACAGGCACGCCTGCCAGAACCGCAAATCCAAGCCCGAGGCTGCGCCAGCCTGAGCCCACCGCCTGCGTGCTGGCCTGGAAGAAGCCGGGAAACAGAACCAGGCACAACCATCCCACCAGCATGGCAGCGGCGAGCCAGACAGCTTGGTAGAAGTAGAATCTGGGGCGCGCTGAAATGGTTCTCCCTCACGCGCACCTGGATGTCACGTGTGCCCGTAATCGTCGCGCCGTCGGCGATGTGTACGTTTTTCAGCTCGCGCACGCGAGCGCTCAGGTTGCCGCCGATTCGGGCCGTGTTCGTCAGGGTAAGGTTATCCCCGGCCATGGTCAGTTCGCGGCCGATGCTGCCGCTCACATCGGCATTGCCGGCGTACATGGTCACGCTGCGATTCACCTCGCCCTCGAGGCTGACGTCGCCGGCGCCAACCACCATACCCTCGCCCACGCGACCCCGGTCATTCACCCGCAAAGATTGCATCAACCCGTAGATGCTGTGGCCCAATTGCCCGTCCAGGTCGAGCGAATTCGAAAAGTTGTAGATGTTGCCTTCCACGGTTCCGCTCACCACGATTCTCTTGGCAAAACTCACCAGGTCGCCCTTGACGGTGCCGCGCACTTCCACAGTCCCGCCAAAAGCCAGCAAGTCCCCATTGACGACGCCTTCCACGCGCACAATGTTGCCGGAGGCCAAAAGGGTGTCGTCTACAGTCTCGTTCGCCGCTACGGTGACGATGTCACTGTGACGCCGCTCCAGGGCAAAGCCAGGCAACGACAACGCAAGCAGCATGATCAGCAGGCGCAGGCCAGGTTGGTGTAGTCGCCATCGGCGTCCCAGCAGCAGTGCGCTGCCGCCCAACAGCAACACCAAAAGGATCTTCCCGACGACAGCAGCATAATCAGCCAGCATGGCAGTACCTCCGTGTGCAAAGTAGTAAGAAAGGTTGAAGATCAGGTTCGTGCGGCCGCTTACGCTGAAGGGATTCAACCATTGCAGCGCTTCCGGAATGCTCAGCTCATTGATCCAAGCGGCAACGATCGAACCCAGCGCCAGCACCGCGGCCACGACCGCTACGTCACTCCACGCCAAAGACCATCGGCAAGCGGGAGAAGTCCGCCGGGCTGGCTGCTTCTTCCGGAAGCTCTTGCAGGCTTTCGCTCAGAACACGGTTCTCAGCGCGTAATGCGTCCAACAGTTGCCGGCAGCGCCGGCACGTGGCCAGGTGGTCTCGCAGGCGCTGCGCCTCCTCCGCCGCCAGTTCACCGTCCACGAAGATAGAGACGATCTGTTCCGAATAACATTCCATGATCACTTGCTCCTGTGGCCCAGTTTCCGGCGCAGCTCCTGCTTGGCCCGAAATATCAACGCCGCCACGTAGTTCCTCTGCAGGCCCAACTGCTGTGCGATTTCGTCATAGCTCAATTCGCCGTAATAGCGCAGGACCAGCGGCACGCGATAGTTCTCCGGCAGACGTGCAATGGCATCCCGCACCTGCGCCCTCTCTTCCGTGCTGAGGACTGCACCCAGCGGCGACGGCTCCGAGCTGGCTGCCTCGATGACCGCGACTCCTTCTTCAACTTCCACAATCACCTGCCGTCCACGCTTCCGGCGCCGCAAAGCGTCAATGCACTGGTTGCCAGCCACCCGCAGCAGCCACCTGGGGAACGGTATTGACCCGTCGTAGCTCTCGATTGAGCGCTGCAGCTTGAGGAAGACTTCGCTGGTGGCATCTTCTGCGCTCTCCCGTGAGTCCAGCATGTAACGGCACAAGCCGAATACGCGCCGGGCATAGAGGCGATAGATCTCCCCCAGCGCCTCGGCATCGTGGCCTTGTGCGCGCTCTATTACGCTCTCCAGATCCGGCCCCTCCATTTGCGTGGCTTTGCCCTCGCTGGGCTGCGATCCTTTCGCATTGTTTCTCTTGGCGTCCATAAAGCAGTACGCTGCAGATCGAACAAAGTTACACAGATTTTAGGGATGAGGGGAAGGCAAGGCTGGTCGCCTCACTGTGGTTCTTGCAAGACTCGAGTTGCCCACAAGAGCCAGCGACAAAGGCTCCGATTGAATTCCTTTCTCGGGTCAACATGTCGGCGGCTGTCGCAAGCAGACATTGCACTAACCGGGGCCTTGTGCGCTCGTATGCAGACTGGTTACGGACGAGCCGAGTTCCAGTTGGTCGGCCAACACGAAGTTGGCCCCAAACCTGCATGTGGGAAGGTTGGATTTAGGGTTCCGTCCATCGGCATCCTTTATATAGAGGTCGTTCAGCTTCTATATAGAGGTCGTTCAGCTTCGTGATCATGTTTTTGCTCTCACCCTCGCTCTCAACCCTGGCACTTCTAACAAAACAAGCCACTTAACTGGCCCTGACTTCTGCCCATGGAACAAGCGAACTGGCGACAGCATGCAAAAGGCGGAGCAATATTTTCAGCAGGCGATCGATAGCGATCCAACCTATGCCGCAGCTCACTCTGGGCTGGCCGACTGCAACAGCGGACTTGCGTGGCACGGGTTCAAATCCCCGGCCGAGTCGCTCCCGAAGGCTTACGCCGCGGCTCGCAAAGCGGTCGAACTCGATCCCCAATCGGCTGAAGCCCACGCCTCGCTAGGCTTGGTGCTTAGCCATCGCTGGGAATGGGCCGAAGCGGAGGCCGAGTTCAGGCGTGCGCTGGAGTTGGATCCTCGGGATGCAAATGCGCACCACTGGTACGGAGACTATCTTTCCATCAAAAGCCGACATGACGAGGCGCTTGCCGAAGCAAGGCGCGCACTGGAACTTGACCCTCTCAATCTCATGATCAGCACATGGGTGGGACTTCGATACTACCTGGCACATAACTATTCCGGTGCAATCGAACAAAATCGAAACTCTGTTGAGCTGGATTCGAATTTCGCAGCTGCGCACCTTCTGCTCGGCGAAGACTACGTTCAGGCAGGCTTGCACAGCGAGGGCGTTAGTGAGCTGAAGAGGGCTGCGAGTCTGTCAGGGAATAGCCCGCTCTACACGGCGCAGGTCGCGGTTGCCCTTGCAGTGGCAGGGCGGAAGCGTGAAGCACTCCGAATCGCGCGCGAACTGGAAACAATCTCGAGGAAGCGTTACGTTTCGCCCTACGGGTTGGCTCAGATCTACGCAGCGCTGAACAACAACGTAGACACATTCAAATGGCTGCAAGCCGCGTATAGCGATCACGCCGTCTGGATGGGATACCTCGCCGTCGACCCGATCTTTGATCCCTATCGGTCCGACCCTCGTTTTCAAGAGCTTCTCCGGGGCACCGGCCTGCCCTGACTTTAGATTGCGCAACCCCGATGTTCCACAGCCAAGCGCGGCCGTCTTCATCCAGTTACCTGTCGAAAGTAGACAAGCCAAGAAAGCAATAAGTGCTTCATGCGACAAATAGCCCTCGCCAAGACGGTACTTTCCGGGACATGAATCGTATCCGGATGGGCAAGCCGATGGTTATTGGCTGTCTACCAGATTCGTACCGGGAACTGCCGGTATGAACAGAAACTGAGCTAGTTTCCGGTTGGTCGGCAACTCGGAACTTATCGTCGGACCATGCGGTTAAGTCCCGATTTGTCGGCAAACCGTCGAAGTGGTCCGTGAAGCTCCCGAGAAACCGGCTTGTGGGACATGTGCCACAGAAAGATCTCGCCAACAACGTAATGGACCAGAACGCGACTTCCGGCCCGCGTCACTGGGAGTCTGTCCGGGCACACACAGAGCCGCTCTGCAGGTCGCCCGCCGTGGGGCAGCTGAGGGCCGTGCTCAGGATTACGTACTAAATGGCGCTATCACATCACCTATGTGCGCCGACCTCGCTTCACGATAACCTCCGGGTAGCCGACGATAGGTCACCTGACCCCTGACAGCGGAAAAATCCTGCGGCAGGCTCCAAAGGGATCGAAATTGACCCCTGGAGCGTAATCGCCCTATCATCAGCCAGCGCTTCGGCTCTTCAGCATGATAGACACGACGATCTCCCACTACCGCATCGTAGAAAAGCTCGGCGGAGGAGGCATGGGTGTCGTCTACAAGGCCGAAGACACCGATCTCGGCCGTTTTGTCGCCCTAAAGTTTCTGCCCGACGAGGTAGCGGACGACCCGCAGGCGCTGGAACGCTTTCGCCGTGAGGCTCGCGCAGCCTCTGCACTCAACCACCCAAACATCTGCACCATCTACGAGATTGGCAAACACGACGGCCGCTCGTTTATCGCCATGGAATTCCTCGATGGCATGACACTGAAGCACCGGATCGCGGGCCGTCCCCTGGAAACCGATTTTGTTCTTTCGTTGACTATCGAGATTGCCGACGCGCTCGACGCCGCCCACACCGAAGGCATTGTTCACCGCGACATTAAGCCGGCAAACATCTTCGTTACCCGGCGCAGTCACGCCAAGGTCCTCGACTTCGGTCTCGCAAAAGTCGCGAACCAGGCTGGTTCTGGCTCCGACTCTGTGACTCTAGCCGCCGATTCCGAGCCGCAACATCTCACCAGCCCCGGGGCCATGGTCGGCACCGTCGCCTACATGTCTCCCGAACAGGTGCGTGGCAAGGAACTCGACAGCCGCACCGATCTGTTCTCCTTCGGCGCCGTTCTCTATGAAATGACGACTGGCAAGATGCCGTTCGAGGGCGCGACGTCCGGCGAAATTTGCGGAGCCATTCTGCACCAGCCTGCTCGGCCCGTGTCGCAACTGAATCCTCAGGTACCGCCGCAACTGGAAGCAATCGTTCACAAGGCTTTAGAGAAGGACCGTCAGCTGCGTTATCAGCACGCTTCCGAGATGCGGGCCGACCTTTCACGACTTTTGCGCGATTCCAGCACGGAGAGTGGGGTGCTCACCGAGTCCGGCAAACTCAAACCTGCTGCGCCTTTTCGCACTTCTGCGCGAAAGATATGGGTGCTCGCCGGAGTTGCCGCTGTCGTACTTCTGCTTGCTCTTTTCTTTTTATTACGCTGGAAGCGTCCTGCATCGGAGTCTGTCGGTGCATCGGCTCAGACTGCCGTAGCCGTATTGCCGTTTCAGAACGCGGGTTCGGACAAGGACATCGACTTTCTTCGGCTTGCTTTGCCCGACGAAATCGCTACCTCCCTTAGCCGCGTGAAGTCATTCTCTGTTCGTCCGTTCGCCACCACCAGCAGGTACAGCCAACCCGACATCGATCTGCAGCAAGCTGGTCGCGCCATGGGCGTCAGCTCGATCGTCACCGGCCACTACCTCTCCGAAGGTGGACAGTTGGCGATTACCTTGGAAGCCGTGGACGTCGCTTCCAACCGCACGGTTTGGCGCGACCAGGTTCACATTGCTGCCGCCGACGGTCTCGCAATGCGCGAGCAAGTCACCTCCGCCGTGCGCCAGGGACTCGTTCCCGCTCTCGGCGGAGCTTCTGGTGCCAATGAGGCCGGAACACGCCCAAAGAATGAACAGGCCTATGACCTGTATTTGCGCAGCCTTGCCGTTTCCCGTGATGCGGCTCCTAACAAGCAGGCAATCGACATGCTGGAGCGGGTTGTCGCTATCGATCCCGCCTACGCGCCCGCCTGGGAGGCATTGGGACTTCGCTATTACTTCGACGCCCAGTACGGGGGCAGTGGCGAGGCAATGTTCCAGCGCTCGGTTTCGGCTTACGAACGCGCACTGACCCTCGATCCAAACCTGATACTTGCTGCCACCCAAATCGTCGCCAACCGGACGGAGCGCGGCAACCTCCTGGATTCCTACGCCGAGGCGTTGGCTCTGGTCAATCGCTTCCCCGACAGTTCTCAGGCCCATTTCACCCTGAGCTACGTTCTGCGCTACGCCGGGCTACTAGACGAGGCGGCGCGCGAATGTGACGCTGCTCTGTCTCTCGACCGGACTGATAGCCGCCTTCGTTCCTGTGTCTGGCCTTTCGCCTGGTTGGGCCAATACCAGAAAGCGATGAAGTTCCTCGAGCTTGATCGCGGTTCGGAGTGGGTCGCCAGAGTCACCCCCTTCATACTTCTCGCCCAGGGAAAATCGGTGGAAGCGCGAGAAAGCGTGAATAACATGCCGCCCGGTGCTGCCTTTGGGCGTGATTTCTTGCAGGTTTGCCTGAATTCCGCTCCGGACAGTCGCCAGGACAGTGCCGCCCAGGACTACGAGTCCGCCGTCGGCTCCGAGCCCGACCCGGAACGACGCTACATCGCCGGTACGTTGCTGTCCTATTGCGGCCGGCAAGATGCTGCCGCGCGCATGATCAGCAGCGCTGTCAAGAAAAACTACTGCGCCTACGTGACGCTGCAGCGTGATCCCCTGCTGGCAAAGTTACGTGAGAGCCCTGAATACCACCAATTACTCTCCGCCGCAAAAACCTGCCAGAATGACTTTCTCTCTAAACGCGGCCAGACTCGGTAATAAGACATTTTGTACCCATCAAAGTCCTCATTCAGGTCCGTTAACCACCTCAATTCGCGAGTGACGGGCTCGGAAATTACGAAGGCAAAACTCCCGCCCGAGATTGGGGATTCAGACCCGCACTTGGAGTGGCGTTCAGAGAGTCTTAGGGGGTTAGGCTCTGGTAGATCGCGAAGTTGTCCAGAAACCGGCTTGTGGGACATGTGCCACAGAAAGATCTCGCCAACGTAATGGACCGGAACGCGACTTCTGGCCCGCGTCGATAAGCCGTCGTGAACACGCCGCCTTGCGACCTGACCCGAAGCAGGCGACCCATCAAGGATTACCTACGATATGGCGATATTTCGCCAAGCAAGAACCGACCCATCAATGCCCGAGCCTAAAGGTCGATAACCGTCGCTGGAGCCTTACGGCCTTTCTTTGACCCGGGTGGCAGTCAGTTCAATCGTGAAGCTGCGGTCGCTGTCAGGATCGTCGATCCTGCTGATGACGGTTGGTTTGTCCAGCTCAACCGTGACGCGCACTCTGATTCGGAATAATGGGTGAGTCCCACCGCTTGCCTCGTTCGTAGTGTCACTGGCAAATGCCGCTTCCACACCCAGTTCAAGCGTACGCTCGTTCTCGGTGAGAATGTGACATTCGATGCTACGGGCATTACTGGAGTCGGACGGCTGTTTGGCTTCGGACGCAGGTTCGTTTTGTACCTGCGCAAGCGGTTGTCTTCCTATACTCACTCTGGCGGTCTGGCGCGCCTCAGTCACAAAAGAATAGAGACGCGGATGCAATTTCTTGTTGCCTTCCGACTCTTGGATTGTGAGGTCTATGCGGTACCCGAGCCCACCGAACCGCCGTTTGGCCTTATCGATGTCAGCAGCGAGTTTTTCGGCGATAGCCACGTATTCGGCCGTGCCTTCGATGACGATGATCTGCGCTCCAGGAATTGGTTGAACGCGTTGGATGTCAGCAATGACGCGTAACGCGTTCACGACACCCTGGAGTTCGTTCGGCTGTGAAAGATTGGAAAAATTTAGGACCTTCCGAATGCACGAGGGGACTTCACAATGCGTGCTGGAGAACTTGACGTTGCTTTCGGCTGTCGTCTGCTCAGGCGCAGCGTTCTCGATTGGTTTCTTCGCGGTGGCTTCCTGAGAGAAGACGCACCGAGACGGGAAAATGGCTAAGGTCAACAACAGAGGTGCAAATCGAGCCGGACGTACCATCGTTTCAACCTCCTATTAAATCGGGGAGCTATCTAACTGAAGTCATTTTTCCCTTTGCCTAACAGGCAGAACGTGCCAACCGAATTGTCTTGCAAATGATAACTGTTGAAATCAGGCGCGAGCACGCATAACTCCGGTCCGAGGACAATGAGTGATAACCGGATGTATCGTCAACGATTTGTCGACACCGCGACACAAGCTACAAGTGGTGGTCATTGGCACTGGCGTGGGCGGCACAAATACAGGCCATCTTCAGTAATCAAGTAGGCGTCGTGGCGTTGTTTGTCTTCTTGGTAATACGGACCATCGATCCGAAATCCTCTTGTGGTGCACAATTGCCTTCGGTTGCCCATCGTGAGCCGCGCAAGAATTCAGCAGGGTACCCCGCTAACCCTCTGTTGGTTGAGTGGCTCCTCGAGGCGAAGGCGGACGCGGCTTTCCAGTGAATCAAGAGCTGCGCACAGGCGCAGCGGCCTTTCACCCCAAATCAGATTAGATTAAGGGGCGTTGGCGGCAACCACGGCGATGTCTGCAATGTTGTCGCCTTTTTTGAGGGATGGGACCGCGTTGATGTGCAGGATGACACCGGAGACAGGAGCGCGGGCTTCGAGTATAAGTTTGCCGAAGTAGTCGGTGACGAAGCCGATTTTCATGCCCTGTTGAACATAGCTACCACGCTTCACAAGCGGGTACCAAATGCCAGGGCCGTCCGACAAGACGTCCACAACTCTGTCGAGCCAGACGGGGTTCTCGATGGGCCGAGGCTCTCCTGAAAGCATTTTGAGAGCGCGCATGGTGCTGAATGTCCCGTCAACGAGGAGGGCGACGTCATCCGGTTCGACGATGCCGGCATAGCCAGCTTCGACGACGATGGAAGGTTTGCCGCGAGCGGTGGCGGTGTTGTCGAGGTAGCGAGTGGCGGCAAGGTCGGTGGGACGGTCGCGCCATATGATGATGTGGTCGAGCCCAAAGGCGAGGACCATCTCTTTGGATATTTGGTCTTGGGCCTCCTTGCCGGTGGGTGCCCAGTACGCGTAAGGGCGGAGGCTCTCGTCGAGATCGCCGCCGTGGTAGTCGATGAGATAATCACATCGGTCGACGACTTGTTTGGTGATAAGAAAGGACACACGTTCAGTTTGCGTCCCATCGGTTTTCCCAGGGTAGAAGCGGTTCATGCTCTTGTTATCGATGGGGTTAACGTGAGGGACCTTTTGTTCGAAGGATTGAATGTTGACGATCGGGACAAGGATAACGGTGCCGGCGATTTGAGAAGGATCAAGTAGGTTGATGAGTTTTTCAAGCGCGATGATGGAAGTGTATTCAGTACCGTGGGCGCCAGAGACAAGAGCTAGGACAGGACCGCGCTTTTCGCCGTTGACGACGATGACCGGAATATTGCTAGCAGCGTCGACCCCAGCGGGGACTGCTAAATAGCCCGTTGATTTTTGGCCCGGAGCGGCAGAGGCAGTGCCGATAGAAAAAGACAAAGCCTGCGCCTGGGCGAACAGTGGGAATAACAGAAAGACCCCGGACGAAGCAAAGGTCCGGGCACGAGACCGAAGCATTGATCCTCCATTGGGTGGATAAGGATACCGCGGGGGAACAATTTGAGCAATGCACAGAGACCTCTGCACAGAGACTCACTGAATTGGCTAAAGCGACCTTTGTTGAGCGACCCATACTCGCCGGTGCGCGTTGTGATCAGTGTGCGCTCCAGCGCATTCGGAGCAAACCATCATCGCAGCACAGGTTCAGCATGACGGTTTCCGGTCGCCTCGATCAAGGAGTGCCGTGTCGTAACCCATTTGAACCGGTCACAATGCTCCGGGCAGCATCCATCTGTCAGATTGGCCAGAAACCGGCTTCGCGGACATCAGCCCAAACTGAACGAGTGATCGCAGCGCGGGTTGCGGATATTCGGATATTCGCGCAGTCAACGAGCAGAAGTCGCTAGCACTGAAGTGAAATCAACGCCGCACGCCCCATTCCTTCGCGGTTTTCGAGTGCTTGACCGTCAGACTCGCTTACAATTCTCCCTCTGTGCGATTCTGATCATCGCCGCCACGCTCCGCTCCACATCCAGGTCGGTCGTTGCCCAGCACGACACACTAATGCGCATCGCCGTATGCCCTTGCCACTGCGTTGCCCCACACCAGCAGGTACCCTCGTTCTGAAGCTCTGTGATGATGTGCCGCGTCTCTTCGGGACTACCAAACGAAACGAGCACTTGGTTCAGCACCACCTCGTTCAAGATTGCGAATCCCGCCTTACGCAGATGTTCCGCGAACGTTTTCGCGGCGCGGCAGTTTCGCTCGATCAGCTCCCGCAACCCGCTGCGCCCTAGCGACCGCATCGCCGCCCATAACTCGACTCCGCGTGCTCGCCGCGATCCTTCCGGCGCATAGTGCCAAGGCTCGCGCCCATCGCCTGGTGTGAGATAAGCGGCACTTAGCGTCATGGCCCTGCGCAGGGACTCCGACTCTCGCACCACAGCAACCCCCGAATCGTAGGGCACGTTCAGCCACTTGTGGCAATCGATAGCCCAGGAATCGGCGGCACCGAAGCCAGCGACCAGAGGTGCGTATTGTGGTGAAACCGTAGCCCAGAGCCCGAAGGCGCCATCCACATGCACCCATGCGCCAGCCTCGTGCGCACGAGGGCAGATTTCCTCCGCAGGATCAAACGCCCCGGTATTTACGTTTCCAGCTTGAATGCAGACCAGGGTATGATCGTCGAGCAGCGGAAGCGCATTCGTCCGCATGCGCCCCTGCTCGTCCGCCGGAACCCGAACCAGACGCGAGCGCCCTAGCCCCAGCATCGATATCGCCTTCAACACCGAGATGTGAACTTCTTCGCCCACAACCACGCGGATCGGTGGCGCCCCGAACAATCCGTCTTCCTCGACGTTCCAACCGGCGCGCTCCAGCAGTGCGGTCCGCGCCGCCGCTAGGGCTGAGAAGTTCGCCATGGTTGTGCCGGTAACGAATCCCGCCCCTGCTTCGGACGGCAGACCCAGCAAATCCACCATCCACGCCAGCACAATTTCTTCCAACTTTGCCGCGACCGGTGACATTACCTGCATCGCCGCGTTCTGCTCCCACGCCCCCGCCAGCCAGTTGGCCGCCAACGCGGCGGGGAGCGCGCCGCCGGTGACGAACCCGAAATAGCGCCCCCCGGTCGTCGCCACAGTCGCGGGCGATCCGACGTCATCGAGTAAGGCCAGGGTCTCCGCCGGATCCGATGGCAACTCAGGCAGCGACCCTCCCAGTTCTTTCAGTCGCGTCACGTCGGCAGGTAACGGTACGACCCGCCGATTGGCAATCACCGTGACGTACCGGGCCGCTCGGTCCGCGGCCTCCGCCAGCAATTTCTTCATGGATGCCTCCGGGTTAGACAGCAGAACAACTCGCCCAATCCGCCCGCGCCGAGCGGCGACTTAATTCACACGACCCGAGGTTGACGCGACAGGTTAGTGGCATGAGTGCGCGCCTTTATAGTACCGCCAAGATGTTGCGGAGGACACGACGGCTCGGGATGGCTGGTCGGCAACTAGGAAGGCATCCAGAAACGAGTTCCGTCGATCAAACAACCCGTCACGGCCGAACTCTTCCAACCGCTCCCGCCAGCGCCGCATCTGTCGGCCGCTGATGCCGATTATCTCGGCGGCTTGCCACCAGGTTATCTTCTTCGCCATCGCCCGTAAGATCACTTCCTGCACTTTCATCGCCCGCTCCATCGCGGCCCTCGAGTAGGAACCCATACTTCGCATGGTCTCCTACTCTCGCCGCCCGCAAAGCGGACAGATCAGGTGCTATTTCAACCGGACAGATCATGTGCCACTGACAGTACTGTTAGGTACTGTTAGTTGGGCTTGACGTTCGAGAAAATGTCGTGATATTAAAAGGTTCGTGCGCTCCGGGCGCCAGCAGGTTCGCGCGAAGGGCTAAGCCCACTGTCAACCAAATCCCGAATGCACGTCTAGATCCGTGCTGCCTGATTGCGGACCTCAGGCTCAAGCATGGAGGTCTTTATGACGTTGCAACAGTTGCCTGAGCGCTCCAATCTGGAGCAGCTCAAGAAACAAGCGAAATCCTTACTTCACGCAGCGCGGAGCCAAGATCCAGCTGCGCTTAACCGTTTCCAAGCGATCCTTGCGAGCCGGTCACTCAGCCAACACACTATCGCGTTGCATGACGCGCAATTCGTCATCGCGCGCGAGTACGGCTTTAAATCCTGGAACGACCTGCGCGAGCATGTAGAAGAGCGTTCTCTCTCATTCTCCGCCGCTGTCGACGAATTCATTCGCTGTGCGACTGGAGGCGCCAAAGACCGCGCACTCAGGCTGTTGGCGCTGCACGAAGGGATCGCACATGCCAACCTCCTTACTGAACTCGTGCTCGGTGATGCGGGGGCGGTAGAGGCCCGCTTGCGAGCGCACCCTGACGCCGCAGCACAACCAGGTGGAGCGCAGAATTGGGATCCGCTGCTGTATGTGTGCCACACTTGCCTGCATCGCGATTCGCCGGGACGGGCGGATGGACTCGTGAGGATTGCTCGCCAACTGCTACGTCGCGGTGCGAACCCCAACGCCGAATACCGCTGGAATTGGCATCCAGAGCTTCCGCGCACCGCGCTTTGGGGCGCTCTCATTGCCATGGACCACAGAGAGCTCGCAGAAGTGTTGCTCCAAAACGGCGCCAGTCCGACAGATGGAGTGTCTATGCACATTGCTGCCGGCGGTGGAAATGTCGGTGCGCTCGACCTGCTGCACCGCTTTGGCGCCAACGTCAATGGAATTTCGGGAGGAGTTCCGCCGCTACGCTACATCCTGGGCTGGGCGAGCCCTCAAGGTGTCCCGGGCGTACGTTGGCTGCTGGAACACGGAGCTGACCCGAACCTTGCCTGGGCTCAGCCCGGCGACGCGCCACTGCACATTGCAGCGCAGCGTTGGGACGTTGGCATGATCGAGTTGCTCGTCTCCCACGGAGCCGACATTTATCAACGTCGCTCGGACGGCCGTACCCCGTATGCCGTGGCCGCGTTACATGGGAATCACGAAATCGCGGCGTGGCTTTTGCGGCATGGCGCAAAGGACGAGCTTTCGCCGCTCGAGCATTTCATTTCCGCCTGTACTTCGGGCGACCGGGAGCGAGCGGCATCGATGCTCGCGGAGCACCCGAATGTGCGTGCTGAGCTTCGCGTTGAACATCACCTCATGATGCATGTTCCCGCTGAGCGCGGCGACTCAAAGGTCCTGGAAGCCATGCTTGAGTGCGGGTTTGATCCAAATGTGAAAGACGGCGACGGTGTCACCGCGCTGCACCGCGCGGCCATGGCAGGCCGCGCAGATGCAGTGCGGGTGCTTCTTGGCCACGGGGCCTCAATGAGTGCGCTCGATGGTATGTTTGCCGCCACGCCACTGGTCTGGGCATGCGAAGGGTGGAGCCATGATCCGCGACAAGCAGGCGCCGATCATGTCGCGGTAGCGCGTTTGCTGCTTGCTGCCGGTTCACCGCGCGAATGGATGCCCCCAGAGAAAGCTCCTGATCCGGAGGGCACACAAGAGCAGTTGATGGAGCTGTGCCGGGCGGCAGACGCGGGATGAACAGTCTGGGTCTGTACACTCACCCGACTTCGTGGCCTTTGCTGGTCGGGGCAGAGGCCACGACTGGCAGCTGACCTCTTTACGGCCGATCATTTGACCTATCATCGCTTGGTAGAAACCAAAGACATAGGACCGATCAAGTGAACGGCTCTTGAGTCTGGACAGCGGCTCTCCTGAAATGTCTCGAGTTTACCGGGCTTTCTCCCATACAATCTCCCAGCGTGCAACCGAGGGGTCGTTCTTCTCAATGTCGCTAAGAATCATGCGTCCGGCTTCAAAACGATAAGGCCGGATCTGCCGCGATCCAACATATCCGGGGTCGGTGGCCACTTCTGGCAGATGCACAATCCACTTTTGCCGCACGTCGATGACGTACCGGCCACAGTAAGCGAAAGTACCCTCAGTGGCGGCAGCTTTTTCCTCCAGCGTGCTATGCGCCGGGTCGGCCCACTTGGGCCGGTCGGGATTCACAAGCTCACCGCACATATAACCGTCGCGCTGGTATATGAGGAAGCCCTTGGCGTGCGGCCCGAAAGAAGGAAAGGGACGAGTGCTGCCGTCCTTCATAGTCTCTTCGGCAGACACGAGCTTCCACGTGCCCAAGATTTGTTGACGAATCTCCGACTTCGTCTGGCCAAAAGCCGAGCCAGCGCACACAGCAAATCCGACCAGAAACAATGCAGAAAGTTGCATAGAGCTTCGCCCCGTAGTCAGCTTTTCGAAGGCTTTGCCGCCGCCAACGCTCGTCATCACTCGCGATCATGGTTCTTCAGCCCCGGTCACTTCTCTGAAGCCAGGGCCTTGAGAAAGCGGTAGTAGAACTGCAGTCCGGTGTTGAAGGATTCGACCGGCAACCGCTCGTCTTTCCCGTGAGCGCGTATGTCATTGTTGTCCAGAGCGACGCCCTGTATCCCAAACGAAGGCATGCCGGCAGCATAGGCGTACCTACTATCGGAAGCCCCGATGGCCATGTTGGGCACAATGGGCATGCCGGGCCAGAACTCAGTGGAGATTTCGCGCAGCGGCTTGATGACATCGTCCCTGAGCGCTACAGGCGGCAGTTGCTGCTCGTTGGGTGCGGTCAGCGCGATGGATCCGTCAATCTGCACGTAGCCCACTGTGACTTTGGGATCGGCTACGATTTTCACTAATTCTTGCCTTATCTCCTCCCGCGAGTGCCCCGGGAAGATACGGCAATTGACGTTGGCCGTGGCAGTCTGCGGCAACGCGTTGTTGGCGTGTCCGGCGGCGAGGCGCGTGGCTACACACGTGGTCCGCATGGTGGAGTTCAGAATGGGGTCGTCGGCCGAAAGTCTGGCGATCGCCTGCTGGTCTGGCGGATCTTTCAGAACCGCTTTCACCAGCGCAGCTTTCTCCGGAGGATAGTTTTCTGCCATTCCCGCGAGTTCGGCTCGCGTCACCGCGTTCAGTTCGAAAGGAAAGCTATAGTGTTGCACGCGCCCGAGAGCATCGGCCAGGTGATAAATGGCGTTGTCCGGAGTGGGCATAGAGCTGTGTCCGCCAGGATTCAGGCTGCTCAGCTGGTAATCGGCGTACAACTTCTCGCTCGCATCCACTGTGAAACCCAGCAGCTTGCCGTTCTCCTCAGCCACTCCGCCGCCATCGTGGTTGAGCACGAGCTGGGCGTCGACCAGGTCGCGATGATTCTTGACGAGCCAGTCCACTCCGTTGAAGGCTCCGCCTTCTTCATCGGCAGTCAACGCCAGGATGATGTCGCGGTCGGGCTTGAAGCCCTCCTGCTTCATGCGGATCAGTGTGGCCATCATGATGGCATCGCCATCTTTCATGTCCTGTGTGCCGCGTCCGTAGTAATAACCGTCCTTCTCTATAAACTGAAAAGGATCGTTGGTCCAGTCGCTGCGTTTGGCTTCCACCACATCTAAGTGCCCGATGAGCAGCACGGGCTTGTGCGCGCCTGTTCCGTGGAGCCGAGCGATCATGTTGCCCTTGCGCGGATTCGGGCCCATCACGACAATGTCCTCGGCCTGAAAGCCGGCGTCGCGTAGGCGCTGGGCCATAGCTTCCGCCGCAACGGTAGTGCTGCCCACCGAATCGGTGGTGTTGATCTCGATTAGCTGCTTGAAGATTTTGGTCGCCAGCTTGACGCTGGCCTCGTCCGCGGGCGTGCGCGCTACAACCTGCGGACTAGCTGCGGTCGCCAGCGCAATTGCCGCCGTCCGGGCCGCCATCGTGCGCACAACACACATAGACAGGAAACTTATTCGTGGACTCTCCTTAAGGACAGGGATGCGCATTTCTCTTGGTGCTCGGTAAAGCGTTCCGCTGAAATTTGGAGCGTGTTGATTTGCCGCCCTTCGAGAACTCGGTGTACTTGCCATCCCAGGTTCCGACAAAGCGGCCAAGAACCTTCGCCCGATCGCCCAGTGAGGGGTGAGGGCCCATAGCCTGGAGTGCAGTAAACAGGTCAAGGCGCGGATCAGTAGCAGGCGCGTCCCGGTTTTTCCCGCTGCCGCCGCGACCCTTATGCTAAGGCTCGCCCACGACACAAACACTGAGGCCAGCAACCCCACTGCAAACCACCGCGTGAAAGTGCTCTTCTTCATGTCTTGCTCCTTCGCCGACCACTGCGGTCATTCCTTCACGCGCTGTATTCAACAAGGGACAACCGCCGTCCATGACCTCCCAGGTCATGTGAGGACAACGTGCGAGCCAATGATTGTGGATCTGTGGGCCGCCAACACGAAGTTGGCCAGAAACCGGCTTGTGGGACATGTGCCACAGAAAGATCTCGCCAACGACGTAATAGACCAGAACGAGACTGCTGGGGCTGTTGAAAAATCTTTTTGGTCGATTACTCGGGTGACCAGAAATGTCTCGAAACTCGAAAAAATCGTTTATGGGAGCATTCCGGTGCGATCTGGTTTCTGCCGTTTCGGCGCGCAAGAGTTTTTCAACGGCCCCGCCTATTAACAACAACTTATTTAGAAGACCCTGTGACCTCCGATGATTTCCTGAGCTAACATGGCAGGCTCGGAAAGTGCGGCCACTTCGGAGCACGCTATGAAACTCAAAAATCCTCGTCTTTTTTGATCCTGATCGATCAGTCCTGACGGCGGCAGAACGTGGAAGCCCACTCTTCCGCCCGACTCACGCGAAGGACGTAAAATCTTGCCCAAGCCGATTCATACCGGCGGTGTCCTGTTGTCCCGTGCGTCGAAAAATCATGTTCATAGGAGCGTTGAATGCGAAAGTGCCTGATCGCGGTATCACTTGGGGTTAGTATTCTGGCCCACGCGCAGCAGTCAAAGACGGTCCCGACTTTAAAGACTGTTCTCCTGCAGGAGCTGCGCGAGACTCATAACGAGAAAGCCTGGTTCGTCTCAGAGAAGGAGGCTGTTGCTGGGCTCACACCCGAGCAGGCCGCTTGGAGCGACGGCAGAAATCACTCCGTCGGTCAGCTTGTACAGCACCTGAACTATTGGAATTCTGCCAACCTGGCGAGGCTCGAGCATCAGCCGGCGCCTAAGGTCACGAATAATGAGACGACTTTCGCTTTCGATCCCACGCAATGGGACGGGGCTGTGAAGGAATTTGATCGGGTAATGGGAGAACTGGAGCAGTTCGTGCAATACGCGGACGACACGACTCTTGCCAAGATCGCTCCCACGATGGCCCGTATCGCCCAGCACAACGCCTACCACATCGGCGAAATGGTCACGTCGCGCAAAAAACAGGGCACCTGGAATCCTGAAACCGGCGTCAAGTAGAGGGAATATTCCGTTTCCGGTTCGCGGATGCCCTTCGCCTCCCGGCCCGGGAAAAGGGGCAGGCCTTGCTCCGTTCGGAGGAGCACCTGACGTTGAACGTCGATCTAGGCCCAGCAGATTTGCGTGAGAGCCACGAGAGCCGGCCTTGCGATGATGACGATTGACAAATCGCCAATATCGAGCGTGGACCGGACTAAGAGATGAAGAGTGCTATCGCCTGTGGGTCGTGAAAAAGTCACGTGAATCGCAGGATCAAGTCGACACAGGATCCGCTCCTTGCCGACGCTGACGCACATCTTTCCCCGAACCATGAAGACCAGACCGCCGAACATCTGTCTTTCTTGCACGCGGCGCATGTTTCCCAGCGCCGCTCGCACTCGATTCGCCAAGGATTCATCGTATGCCACCGGATGCACCTCACTACTTGGGGAAGGGCGCACTGTCGAAATAGATGTCGAAGGAAACGCCCTTGTCTATACGAATCGGGGCCTTCCGATGGGTCCGACGACGGCAAGTTAGCCAGAAACGGGGGTATCGGAAACTTCAACCGAAGTTGCCGAAAAATGCGACTTTCAGGGAGGTACATCGCTCAGCAAGAAAACTGAGCGTCATCCTGGGGGCTTCGCAGTTGAGACGACCTGATCTTTCAATTAGGCCGCCAAGAAAGCCAACGAAGACCTCGATCGTTGATGGCGAGTACTTCATTCCCAAATCACAAACAACGCACGATGAGGATCGTTTGATCGTCTAACTGGTGTCCAAACCCGCACGCCGCCGCAAGAATCCTCGCCGCCAGCTCCGGTAAAGGTTCCTGGGCGTTCGTCGCGATCACTTGCTTCAGTCGTTCCACTCCAAATTCTTCCTGGGGTTTGTTGCACACTTCCAGAATCCCATCCGTTGCAACCACGAGCAGATCGCCCGACGCAACTTCCAGGCTATGTCCGTCAAAGCTGGAAACCGGCAGCAGCCCGAGAGGGAACTGGCCCTCCTCCGTGTGCGACAAAATCCGCCCGCTCGCATGCCACTGCAGAATCGGTGGGCTTGCCGCCAGGGCATAGAACACGCTGCCGTCCGTTCCTAGCCGGAAGCCGGTGAACGTCGCATACATGTGCGGCTCTTTCACCTCCGGGAGCACTCTGTTCAGCCGATCCAGCAATACCGGCAGAGTCCGATGCGGCTCGCGTCCCTCCGCATCCAGCAGGGCCGTGCGAGTCGCTGTCTTCAGCATTCCCATCAGAATGCCGGCAGGGAGCCCATGTCCAGCGATGTCGGCAACATAGGCAATAGCATCACCGCTCGGCAGGTAAATCGCATCCACCAGATCGCCGCCCACCTTTTCACTGGGGTGCGAAATGCCGTAAATCTCAAAGCGCGACATTCGCAATCCCACCGGCGGCACTAGCGTTTTTTGAATCCCGTGCGCCAGTTCCAGTTCATTCCGCATGCGGAACGACTCTCTGCCCGCGTGCCGGATATACACAACGAAAAAAACGTAGGAGAGAATGATCACCGACAACGTCGCGGTTGCGGCGAAATGGATTCCCAATTCCGAAGGCACTGGCTTCAGATCGAAGCTGCGCGTCATCCAGTTTGCGAGGCTGGTGTTGATAAGAGTATTGAAAAACTGCAGCACAATCAGGCCGAGTAGAAACGGCAGCGACAGCCGCGACAGCACTATGATCCACAACGAAGCGTTCAGCCCGACGTAAAGCGCCATCTGCAGCACGACGACATAAGGCAACACTCCCCCGTACATTAGATCGACATAGAAGCCGAACACTGAAAACAAGAGGAAGACCGCCGCTATCAACACCCATAGGCGCTTTATCGGCACCGACCGAAAGTGGATCCATCGGTTCGAGTACCACTCCGAGGCTCGCCGGTACCACTCCTTCTCTGCCATTGGCATGAACCATATTAGATTGAATGGAGGGCCTCAACGCGATTCCCGGAAAACCGGCTTCGAGGACATGTGCCAGAGCAGACCTCCCGAACACAGTAATGGACCAGAACGCGACTTCGGGGGAACTTGGCGTCTCGCTGGGTTGAAAGGGCCGATGCTGTCCGCCGTTCGCTTCCCGCCTGCTGCCGAACGGATGCTGTGGATCGTTCGAGACTGACGAGCGACCTCGTCAAGTCAACTCTTCTAAGACCAGCTGACTGCCACATTGGCTGAAGGTTCATGTCCGGCAGTTTTGGCCAGCAAAATAAGGCTTCGAAACCTCGTGTTCGCGGCGTATTATCGCAAGAGACGCGGACGCGCTTACGATGTCCGCTCGCAGTAGGCGCCTTCTCCATTGGGAGTTCGATTTGAGCCTTGCATAGCGCTCGTTCTGGCTGTCTTGTGACGGCCGCCCGGCTTTTTTTACTGCCGAATTAGGGAGATGCCGCCCGAGCGCGTGATGGATGGCGCGCCAATGTTCTTAGCCGGCTCGCCACCCGCAGGTTCACGCGGTTTGCCCAATATCGGTAGACCCTTCACGCTAGTGCCCAGACAAGTCAGGTCCTATGCCAGATCGAACGCTCTGGGCCAGTGTCCTTGGCTCGCGTGTGTGTCATCGACCATCCACGAGTCGCACGCACGGATGCTTGATTCTGAGCCTCTGTGTTGTGACGTTGTTTCTCGCTCCAATGTATGCGCAGAAGACATCGGGCACAATTCGAGGCTTAGTCTCCGACCCCTCGGGTGCGGTCGTTCCCAACGTAGCGGTGGTGATTCGTAACGATGGGACCGGGTCAACTCGCACGGTGAACACGAATGAGGATGGTGAATATGTCGCTGCCGGAACTCCCGGACGGTACTTACACCATTAGCGTGAAGGCACCAGGCTTCAAGGAAGCCGCCTCAACGGCCATCCGTGTTGCACGTGTCCAGTACGGAAGTTCTGAACTTCCAGCTCCAGCTAGGAAGCGCCTTGGAGCAGGTGATGGTTAACGCCAACGCGGTACAGGTGCAGACCGACAGCGCGGCGCTGGGCGAAGTTGTCAATGGGGAGCAGGTTCAGGAACTGCCGCTCAATGGGCGTAATTTCGTCGCACTGACGCTACTCCAGCCGGGTGTATCGGCTGCCGAGTGCCTTGACACCAAATACAAAGGCCTCCTTTCGGGCGTGGACTTTTCCGTGAACGGCAACGCGACTACGAGCAACCTGTTCCTGGTGGACGGCGCGAACAACAACGATGCCGGTTCCAACCGCACTATTCTGATCTATCCGTCGATCGAAGCGATCAGCGAATTCAAGATGCTGCGCAACGCTTACGGCGCGGAGTACGGACAGGCCTCGGGCGCGGTCATCAACATCGTAACCCGCAGCGGATCGAACCAGTGGCACGGCGACGTCCTCTACTTCGGCCGCAACGACGCACTGAATGCCTATGAGTATTTCGCCGCAAGCACGGCGGCGCAGGCCAGGGCCCAGGGCACGACTCTTCCCAACGGCGGCAAGGACGTTCTGCGTCGCAACGACTTCGGCTATTCGCTCGGCGGCCCGATTAAGAAGGACAAGCTGTTCTTCTTCCTCAGCCAGGAATGGAACATCGAACGCCGCGGCCAAACCCGCCAGTCGTGTGTTCCGACCGCAGCCGAGCGTGCGGGCAACTTTACGACCACAACTTGCGGCGAGCCGCAGCCAACCGGATCTGGTGGCGGCAGGTTTGGCGAATCCCAATACGCCTTACATCATGAATTCGATCAGCCCGGGCGGCAGCCTGATCGCAGCGGAACTCCCGCTACCGAACCTGTCGACCCCGCTGGCCGGGGGAGCGAACTGGAGTCAATCGGTCACCACTCCGATCGACTGGAGCCAGTTCAATGTCCGTTTGGACTACAACATCAGCCACTCGCAGACACTGATGTTCCGGTTCACGAGGGACAATTGGACGAACAACTCTCCGAACGGCAACTGTAGCCTTGGGCCTGTGGGGCGACGATCCCTACCCGGTCCTGGAGAGCAACTGGGCGCAGCCCTCTAAGCAGATTGTGGCGCGCTTGACGTCTGCGATTGGTACTTCCATGGTGAACGACCTCGAGTTCGCCTACTCCGACAACCGCATCAACATCACTGCGGGCGGCACGCAATCCCGGGCTTCTCGCGCAGACCACGGCTGCAATTCCTCCCGTCTGGCCAGAGCAATACAAGACCAGCAAACTCGGTATACCAGCGTTGTGGGGCGGCCTGGGAGGTTACACCAGCTACTACGCCATCTGGTTGATCGCACCCTGGCACAACGACCTGGACATCTACACCGTTCGTGATGACTTTTCAAAGGTTTCGGGTGCTCACACGCTGCGTTTCGGCGGATTCATGGGATGGCAGGGCAAGAACGAAGTGAACAACGCCACCAGCTTTAGCGAGTATCCGCAATTCGCAACCGCCGACTGGGATACGATCGATTCCAACCGGCAACGATCTGGCGAACCTGCTGGCTCCCGGAGCACAGTGGGGATTCTCCGAGCAATCCAGCGAACCTGTATGTCCACATCCGGTGGCGTGACTATGAGCTGTATGCCGCCGACAACTGGAAGCTGCGCCGCAACCTGACACTTGATGCAGGCATCCGCTATTCGATCCTGACACCGCCTTTCCAGCCTGACAATCAGTTCACCAGCTTCCGTCCGGAACTTTACAACCCCAACCTGCCGTCATCCGACGCCTGCAACGGTCTCGTCACCGTTCCCGGCTACACGCCGTGCGCCAATGCCAACAAGGTCTTCGGAACCAACTTCACCGAAGCGGCCGCCGGTCAGAACCGTAGCCTTAAGGACACCAACTATCACCTCTTCGCGCCGCGTCTTGGGATTTCCTGGGATCCCGACAGGTAGCGGAAACTACAGCGATTCGTGCCGGGTTCGGCATCTTCTATCAGCGTGATCGCGTGGGCGCCATCTGACGTCAACGCGAGCAACGCCCCGTTCGTGTTGAATGCGAACGTTACGCGGACGTTGGACGCACAACCTGCAACCACTGTCCCTGCCGGTGGCACCTCCCCTGCTGGTGGTTATGATCCCAGCAACGTCGTGGCGAACTCTCTGCAATGGAACTTCACCGTGGAGCAGAGTTTTGGCAAAAGCACGACACTCGAAGTCGCCTACGTCGGCAACCACGCGCTGCACCAGTTGAATAGCTACGACATTAACTACGTGCCCCAGTCCCAGTGGCTCAACGCGGCATTCCAGCCGAATGGTAATGTTGACAGCCTGCGCCGCTTCCCGGGATGGTCAACGATGGCCTGGTGGTTGAATAACGGTGACGCCACCTACCATTCGCTCTGCAAGTTCTGTTCAAGATCCAGCTCCAGAAGTTGCAACTGCAGGCGGCCTACACCTGGTCGCATTCGATCGGAAACGTCACGAACGACGGCTCCGGTGGCCTTGGGGGGCCGAGTTACACCTGGGGCCCAAACCCGAGTCTTGATCGCGGCAATACCGAAGTAAACCGTCCGCAAATCTTCGTGGCCAATGGCGTCTACTACCTGCCTGAGTTGAAGCATAGTAACGCATTTGTTCGGAACACCGTGGGCGGGTGGGAGCTGACCGGCATCACGCAATATTCGTCCGGCGCCTCCACAACGCTGTCAATGTGTCCAAGGTGGCTTTCAGGACCTCGCCGGTAGCAGCCTTTCCTCATTGTCCGGTACGGGCTTCCCATTCAACGCGCGACCCTTGGCGACCTCACTCGCCTGCAACGGATTAGGGGGACCCGCTGTCTTCAATCCAAATTCCCTGACGCTGGTTGGCTATCAAATCGGCACGGTTCCCGCGGGCACGGAGCCTCGTGGCTACTGCCGTGGTCCGGCCTATGTCAACACCGACTTTTCGATCGACAAGAACTGGCGGATGTGGGGCGAGAAATTGCGGCTCCAGTTCCGGCTCGACTTTTTCAACGCTCTTCAACCATACTAATTTTCGCGCCGACTTCAACAATGGGTTTAACGCCAACATCAATTGCGGTGCACCAGATGCCAGCGGAGCATACTCTCCCTGCAGTCAGAGCAACAACGTCATTACTCATCAGATCGTTCAGAACGGCACAGGCTACTCGACTCTCACCAAAGGGCCACGTGAAATTCAGTACGGCATGAAGCTCATCTTCTGATCTGGCTGTGGTCTGGCGGGACAACGAGTAATTTATCCGGTACGCGAAATGGCCATGCTGAACTTGCGCCCACAGCGTGGTAGAGGATGGCGGAGCCCAGCGAGACTCTCGGCTCAATGCGTTTCGGCCGCTTCGAGTTGTCGGTCGATACCGGAGAGCTGCGCAAAGACGGCGTCCGGTTGAAGCTCCCTGGTCAGGCGATCCAGGTGCTGGCGATGCTAGCCGCCAACGCCGGGCAATCTGGTTACCTGCGAACAGCTACAGCAGCAGCTCTGGCCCGGCGCCAGCTATGGCGACCCCGAGCACGGGCTCAACGTGGCCGTTAACAAGCTACGTGACACGCTAGTCTAGGCGATTCCGCCTCCGATCCTAAGTACATTGAAACAGTTCCCGGGCGTGGTTACCGTTTTATCGCCAGTTTGGACTCTCCAGCTGGGCTGGCGGAACAACCCGACAACGTCATTCCGATCAGGCGCCCGAGCCTGAGCCCGTTGAGCCCGAACCTCCGCTCACACTCCCGTGGTGGAGGCGCAAGGCGCCGATCGCAATTGCGGCTTGCGTTGTCACCGCTGGTCTGCTCTATCTGTGGATAGCGCCGCAAATCGAGCGGATCTGGAGACTGAACGAGTTACGGCAACTGACCGTCGTGCCGCTCACGGCTTTTCCGGGAGGCAGGGTTTGGTCACCGACCTTTTCGCCAGATGGCAACCAGATCGCGTTCGTATGGTACAACGACGACTTTGCTAACCGCACCGATTTATACGCCAAGGTGATCGGGAACGATACACCGCTGCGTCTTACCCATGGGGCTAGTGGTGTTTATACGGTTCGGCCGGCATGGTCGCCGGATGGGAAGAACATTGCTTTGTGCCGGTTGGCAGAAGCGCCGAGCGATTCCGGCATTTTCCCGATAATCAGCGCTGGGGGACCGGAACGCAAGATCAGTTCTTCAATCTGCGCCGCGAGTTCGGTCCCCATCCTGAGTTGGTCTGCGGATGGAAAGTCAGCTCGCGTTTCTTCACCATCCTGAAGGTTCTGCTTCTAATGACGCCATCGGTTTGTCGTGCTCTCCTCTGCTTCCCTGGAGGAGAAGGATCCTCAACTTGCGCCCAAGGATCTCTTTAAGTTCGGGCGCTGCTCACCTCATCAGTGAACTGTCGGCGAAATGAACCCCCGTAACATCTTGCGCACGTGCAACTTGCGCGCACTCACCGAGCTTTCACCTCCGTTCCACCCGCTGTGCATTGTGGGTTTTTTGCGTTGGGCACAAGGTGTATTCACGAAAGACGGAGCCACTGCTCCAGTGAGGATGGAAATGAAAAACACAGTTCGCACGACCGTAATCACCTTGGCGCTGGTAGTAATGGCGCTGTCGTCCGCCTACGCCCAGAAGAGCACCGCAACCGTGAACATCCCGTTCACCTTTACCGTGGACGAGGTCCGCATGCCAGCCGGCGAGTACACCATATCGTCAACCAGCGAGAGGGTTGTTAACCTGCAACACGTCGGTGGCCCCGAGGCTACGAGCACGATGACCAACAACGGCTCGTCCACCAAGTCGGATGGCCGCGCCAAGCTGGTCTTCCATAAGTATGGCAACGCTTACTTCCTGGCGGCCGCCTGGCTGCCAAACTCCGACCATGCCCGCGAGTTCTACGCCTCGTCGAACGAGATTCAAGTGGCCCGCAACGGCGGGCAGGATGTGGTGGAACTGGCGCTGCTGGCGAAGAAGTGACAGGAAGCGGTACTGCGCATAGAAGCCCGGAGCGATCCGGGCTTCTTCATGCTTCGGGGCTTGTTGACTTCACGATGAGGGTGTATTTGCCGGATGGGAGTCCAGGAGCGACATATTCGCCCTGCTGATTGGTATTCACGGTGCGGGTTGCCCCGGTCCCATCGTTACGAATTACCACTGCCACGTTTGGAACGACCGCACCCGACGGATCGGAGACCATGCCTCGAATTGTGCCCGATGTCTTCTGTGCGCACATTGGAGCCAGAAACAACGTCGCAATACAGAAGCCCAGAATGAAGCATCTGCCTGAAGGCTTCATGGGTTCCCATTTACATACGGCTGATAGAGTGTCCAAATCGTGTTGTCTCGCGTTGAGCGCCTTGGTGGAGAAGCATACACCTATTTGTCCCGCGATCATTGGGATAACTACCTATACGCCGACTACCTCCAGTTCTCGACCATCATGAGGTCGCTGGAGATTTCGTCTAGTTGCGTGAAGAGCAGCCACCTGCCGTCTGGAGAGACGGGAAGCCCGCCCATCCACCCCGGTGGAGGTTTTTCTAGAACGAGGATTCGCCGTACCTTCTTCGAGTTCAGATCAAAGAAATCGATGCCTGTTTTGCCATTGGCATCGAAGCCTACGAAGTAGATTCCCGAACCGGACGGGCTCCAGGCGTCATTGCTGCCTAACTGAGGCATACCTGAAACTTGCTGCTCTCCAGTGCCGTCAATCGCCACTTGCCATAGCTGAAAATCGTGAGAGAAGTAGACGTACTTTCCGTCCGGGGACTCGAAGGGCATATCTCCCGAATGCTTGGCGATTTGCACGGCGTGACCTCCCGTGGACGCTACCTTCCAAATCTTTGGATTGCTGAGATCCTCGCCATTTACAAAGTAGATCCACTTGCCATCGTGCGACCAGCTGGCGCATTAGTTGCCATGCACATCGATGTCGAGCTTGTGGGGCGCTCCACCACGAGGATCGACAAGGTAGATGTTAGCTTCGCCCCCGATCCTAGAGTCGAAGGCGATCAGCTTTCCATCGGGAGACCAGCGCGGTGTTCCAGTGGACCTGATGCCAAACGAGCTGAGCTGCAATGCATTCGAGCCGTCGGAGTCGGAGACCCAAATCTCCCAATTGCCGGATCGGTTTGACATGAAGGCGATCTTGGTTCCGTCAGGAGAATAGTTCGGAGCGGTCTGACCGCGAGAGGAAGCTACGAGCTTTTGGGCAGGCGCCTGTGGCTGGGAAAGGTCAAGGCGCCAGATATTCGTGTTCGCATGAATTTGCTCGTAAGCCAGGCGATGGCCGTTGAAACTTACAGCCAGGTCTTTAGCATCGTGGCCAAACGGTAGCTTTTCTGGGCGATTTGGACGCGACAGTGCCACTTCCCAGAGGTCGCCACTCTCATGGCCGCTGCTGAAGACGAGACGTCGCCCATCTCCCGACCAAGCCAGTCCTCCGGGCACCTCCTTGCTGCGGACGATTTCAGAGACCCGTCCATCGCTTAGATGTTTCAGGTAGACAGGAATAATCTCCTGTTTGTCGGCGCAAGCCCAGGCGAGATAGTCGCCGCGGGGAGAAAACGCGGGAAGTATTACTTTCTTGCAGTTAGTGCTGATTGGAACCGGCTCCGATGAATCCAAGGAAAGCACGAACAACTCTGTGCTATCGTCCGCCGCAGGATGCACAAAAGCGAGTCGCTTTCCATCCGCAGACCAACTGAGACCGCTACCCATGAACGGGGCCCCGCAGCTCATGGAGGTGATCTTGCGCTCCGATCCCCCCAATGGCGATATCAGGTAGACCGCATCGTCGGCCGTTCCTGCCGCTCTGCAGACTGCGATATTCTTGCCATCCGGCGACCATGCCGCTGACACGGCATTAACACCGACGGGCCAACGCGTGAGAAGAAGCGGGATATCGTTTCCGACCACCTTCACGTACAGCTGGCCGTATCCGACTGGATTGCCTCGCCACCAGATGAACGCGACCTGGCTGCCGTCCGGCGAAAAGGTTGGAGACGTGACGACCCCTGGCAGCGACGTGAGGGGCACGGCTTTAAGCTGCTGCAGTTCACGTTGTCTCCGCAGTCTCTCGATCGGCGGAGCGATCAACGGATAGAACGCTGCCGCCATCGCGATGCACACTGCAACCGAGATCGTGGACTTACGCTTCCACCATTGGGGTTTGGGTGGCCCTGGTTCCGGTGGCTGAGGTGACGGCGGCGATTTTGGCACGGCGGCCGGACTGGCCGGGGAGATCGCCGGTCGGGCGATAACCGCGGCACCATAGGAAACAGCCTCTACGTGCGCGATGAAGCGGTATCCGCGACGCGGGAGGGTCTCGATGTAGCGCGGGGCATCGGCGTCGTCGTCGAGCACCTGGCGCAGCTTCTTGATGTGGGTGTTCAGGCTGTGTTCGAAGTCAACGAAGGTGTCTTCAGGCCAGAGGTGCTGGCGGATTTCCTCCCTGCTTACCAACTGGCCCGGGTTTTCCAACAGAAGAGACAGCACAGCAATCGGCTGGCCCTGGAGTTTGAGCTTCTTGCCTGCCTTGTAGAGTTCAGAGGTGCGGCGGTCGAGCACGAACGCACCGAAACGGACTTTCTGCGCGCCAGAGTGGCGTCGACTTTCGGAGTCTGGCGCGAGGAGGCGCTGGAGATCAGCACGCATCTCAGCCGCGGTCTGATAGCGGAGTGCACGCTCTTTCTCCAGCGCTTTGGCAATGATGTTCGCCAGGGGCGGCGGCAGAGCCGGATTTAGACTCGAAGCGAGGACCGGGGCCCGGTTCAAGAGCGAATCGATGATGTCGGCGTTGCTTTCTCCGGAAAAGGGGGCCACGCCCGTTGCCATTTCGTACAACACTACCCCGAAAGAAAACAGGTCGGTGCGCTCGTCCAGGTCTTTCGACCGCACTTGTTCGGGCGACATGTATCCCATCGTGCCGACCGCCGCCCCGTGGAGGGTCAAAGGTCCGTCGCTCGAAACTGCAGTCACGGCTTCGCGGCCCAGTAGGAATGGGGCGGTGGACATAAGCTTGGCCAATCCGAAGTCAAGGACCTTGGCATGGCCTCGTTGAGTAACGAACAAGTTTGCCGGCTTGATGTCTCGATGGATGATGCCCTGGCCGTGCGCCGCGTCGAGAGCGTCGGCGATTTGGATGGCTACGGGAAGCAGTTGATCCAAATCGACCGGCTTACCAGCGATTAAGTGCTTGAGAGTCTGGCCGTCGAGGAACTCCATCACCATGAAGGCGCGGGAGTCTTGTTCGCCGACGTCATAGATGGTGCAAATATTGGGATGATTCAGCGCCGAAGCGGCCTGCGCCTCCCGCCGGAAACGAGTCAAGGCTGTTGGATCGCTGGCCAGCTGCTCGGGAAGGAACTTGATGGCGACGAAGCGATTAAGGCGGCTGTCTTCCGCTTTGTAAACGACGCCCATTCCGCCACCGCCAAGTTTTTCAACAATGCGGTAATGCGAGATGAGTTGGTCGATCATGGACGCCACGACCGCAACCTGAGGTCAGCATATCTTACTACGGACGTTCACTAGCGGCTTCACTCCGGTCTCGGCATCGCTGGGGCAAGCCGCGGTTGAGTGTTAGTCGGCGCAAACCTTTCCCGTCCCATCGCAACCTATTTGAACCGGACATAATCGTGCGAACAGTATTGCTCGTCACATTGTCCAGAAACCGGTTCGAGGACATGTTCCACAGGAACTTCCTCACAACGTAATGGACCAGGACCGGACTTCTGGCCCGCCTCGACGGGAATCCGTCCTGACGCCGCTGGTTTGCCGGACCGCAAATCGTCCCCTCCACGCGGGCATTGGCCGCGCGCAAACGCGGGATTGGACACGTTACTCGCAAATTAAAGACGTTAACTGAGCGGGAATACGCTGCGCATATGGTTGGGAATACCCCCAAACGGTGGGCGTTGCCGGGGAAGGATCCTCAACTCTGCGCCCAAGAATCTCTTTAAGTTCGGGAGCTGCTCAACTCTTCATTGAACTGTCGGCGAAATGAACTTCGTAACATCCTGTGCACGTGGGACTTGCGCGACTGAGGCGGCGGTTCACCAAGCTTTCACCTCCGTTCCACCCGCTGTGCATTGTGGGTTCTTTGCGTTGGGCACAAGGTCGATTCACGAAAGACGGAGCCATTGCTCCAGTGAGGATGGAAATGAAAAACACAGTTCGCGCGACCGTAATCACCTTGGCGCCGGTAGTAATGGCGATGTCGCCCGCCTGCGCCCAGCGTTTTTAGTTCGGCGCTGCTGTATCCCACTCAACCGCGTTCGGCAATTCGGAAGTAATCCACCGGACGCCGGAAACCAAACCTATTGACCAGACCTAAAGGAGGTCTTTATGCACGAAAATCTGGAAGCACCATTGAAATCCCGCATTCCGCTCTTACTGCTCACTCTTATCCTGGCTGCATCGTCAACCTTGACGGCCCAAGCCAGGGATTGCAGCAACAGGACGCCAAAGGGCACTTGGGCCAATAGTATCCACGGACAGCTCTTCCTCCGGGATGGGTCTACCCTGCTCATTGATGGCATCGTCAAGACTACGTACGACGGCGAAGGGAATTTCACGCAAGTTGATGCAGTCGCCGACAACGGCAACATTACGCCGGGCTGGCGCCCTGGTTCGGGCACTTACACCGTGAACCCGGACTGCACCGGAACCTCGACCTTAGTGATCCCGGGCATGCCCGACCTGCATTTGCAGTTCATTGTCTCCCCGTCGGGGAACACGTCACACTTCGTAGTAGTGGATCCGGGATTCGCAACTGCGGGCGACTCTGAGCGTATCTCCAGGTAGGTATCAGATTGTAAAAGTCGGAGTGGGGCGTAACTTGCCCCGCTTCGCTTCACCACGTCTGCAATCAACCTGCGTCAGCAACCAACTTCTCGACGAGAGGTTTTGGTTTTTCTGGCGGATGGGTACCCTCTAGGCTTCTCGATGCCGTGGAGGACATTGGCCAACGCTCCAAATAGTCCTGCTCCGGTAAATCTGAGCTGCCGGCGCGCGACTCCCCCGCCTTCAGGTCGAGGCTAAAGGGGCCGAAGCGAACGCATCTGGGTAGCGTTTCCTCCATTGGAAGGTGTGCAGCGTTGGCAAATTTCGTACTACTGGTGGCCGTGCCATCCGTCAGAATTTGGTTTCTTCGACCCGGAATTCCGTCCACAACCCGCTCGGCCAAACCGCGCTGCATGCTCAGTAAGTTGCTTAGGAATGAACTGCTTGTGGCAGGCCGACCAGCAGATGACATTTAGATGACTGCTGGGGCATCGACTCTGAAGTCGTTCTGACTCACAATCGGCGAATCCTGCGGCCTCCCAAGCCCGTGAGAAGGGCATGAGAAAGAGTATGAAAACAAGAAGTTGGATATTCGGGTTAGGTGGTCACACCGAAAACAGCAACAGCACAAACGGATCACTCTGAATGCAAAAGCATTCGAGAAAGGGTCCCGAGGATTAAGGAGAAAGCATGATGAAGTCGAGATATAAGAACTTGCTCAAGAGGGTTGTTCTGGTGATTGCGATTCTGACCATCATTTCGCCGGGCACGAGAGCGGCTGCGCAGGGCAATGGGAGCGGGAATGACTTAGTAGGAACGTGGACGGTCCAGGTAACCCGCGAGGACTGCCAGACGCATGTGCCTATTGGACCTCCATTCCTGTCTCTGTTGACGTACAATCCCGGCGGCACGATGACAGATACCACTTCAAATCCACAATTCGGTCAGTCGGTGCGAGGGCCCGGCCACGGAGTCTGGATCCATACGAACGATCATTCGTACAACGTCTTTAGCGCAGCGTTTGTCACGACGAATGGAACGCTAGTAAGTACCCAGTTTCTTAAGCAGGCGATTGACGTGACCACGCCAGACGACTACGTGGTCCCGGCAGCGGCGGTACAGTTCGTTGCTCCGGACGGAACTATCATTTCAACTGGATGTGCGACAGCGGTGGGAAAGCGTCTCAACGTAGAAAAGTAACCAACGGCGAGAGGCATCGCCGGGTTGCGCCGTGCAGGGGTCAGCTAGCCCCAACCCGTGCTACCAACTCACGGTTATTACGCCAAACGCTACATATACCGCCTCAACCGGCAACGGCACAGTATTGATCGACCAGCCTAACGCTGGGTACCCGGACGGTTCAGACATTTTCTTTAAGGTGCAAAAACTATGCGCCGTCCCGAACGTCGTCGAGGCACCTACATACACGATACAACTCCACTTCTAGTGGACTAACATTCATTGTAAAAATGAAGCCCCGTATTGCTATCGCGGAGCTTTCATCTTTGGCCAACGCGCAAGGTACGCCTCATGGCCCACCAAGGCATCAGCGGAATTTGCTCATGCCTAGATTTTAGAAGAATGGTGACCTTGTCGGTTGCACTTGCCGACAAACCTCCCCGAATCTACGAGGTTTCCTCGGGGGGGGCAGCCCACAAGAATGGATGCCCGACAACCCTGATCCGGAACCGGCGAACCGCCCGTTTCTTTGGTTGCTTGCATATTTCGGCTAAACGGCGACCGCGGCGACTGCTAGCGGTGAACCATCTGCCCACAGGTGGCGCGAACAGCCCAAATGAAACAGAGCGCACGCATTGCTGGTTCCAACCGGAGCTAGCAGGCCGATAGGCCGTCGTCCCTGGCCAGCCGACTCTCCGACCTTAATCGGACTTTTGCAGCCGACCGCGCTAACAAGTTGCTCGCTGGCAACTCGCAGGCTGCTTGCGGGCAACGACTTTGCTTCTACGTATACGTAAAGTGATGCATGTGAGAGAAGTAATCACATTGCACCTATGCAAGCGGTGCGGCAAGACATGGTTTCCTCGTACTCCCGGGATTCCTAAGATCTGCCCTACCTGTAAATCCACATACTGGGATAGGCCGAAGAAGGAAAGGAAAGCTCATTAAGATGTTCAAAGGGCTGGCGATCTTGATCCGTGCGAAGTTCTGCAATGACTCTAGCGGGCAGCAAAAACAACTCCCGGACGAACGACCTGACTATTTCAAACCGGTACATTCTCGCGTTGACGCTGTCCTTTTTCGCATAAAGGGTAACTTCCGCCGAAGACTTGTGTCTAAGAACCTTCTTCAAGAAGGTCTGTCGTCCATACCGGAAGATCTTTTCGCGCACGAATTGCCGGACTACTTGAAAGATGCCTTGGCCGCACAAGCCGGGCCTCAGGCGCGCGGCGGCGAGGATCTCCCAGATCTGCAAGAGGGTGAGGTCGAAGTCGCTCGACTCACTCTCGTCAACAGCGTTCATGGCGAAGTAACCAGCCTACGCGCAAAAGGAAACCAAAACGGATCCAACATTCTGTTGCGGATGGTTGACGAGTACGAAACGATCTTCAAATTGTCGAGCAGTACGATATGCGCTCCGCTGACGGCCGAGGAAGTCCTATTTATCTTCCGTGATGCGGAACCGTCGCCGCTGGACACGTCGTGTAAGGTCGAGTTTGAGTCGTTCTACTATCCCAGACTCGATGCATTGGCTACCGAGTTGAAAATCAGTGCAGCAAACTCGTGACCAAACTGGCCGCTATGCACGACACATCGTTCTCGCTGTCGTTTCGCCAACTCTGGGCGCGCATGGGCCCAGAAGCGTCGAATTTTGGCAACTACAGCACTTTTCACTATCGACGGATGCCGCGAGACCCTCGACCAAGCCATAACTATTCTGGCGATACAATCAACGCCCGACCGAAATCCGTGGTTACTGGAGCGAGAACAAGTTAGTTAGCCATTTGGCCAAACTCCGTGTGACTGACGAAAGCCTAGCTCGGGACTTGGTGAAGCCCTATTACTTTGCAACCCAGTCCGAGATGATGGGGCGTTTTTTAGACAAGCTTCACATCCTCCACAAACAGGGCAGAATCGATGGCGATCCTCTTCGGCGCGCGAGACAGTCGCTAACGACGGCGGCCGCTGAGCTCCGCGAAGATTTCGATCCATCTGAAGTGGACCTCTACATCAACGCGTTGTACTTAAGTGATCCGGAGGTCTGGGCTGGCCTGGCGCCGGCCGGAGTCGATGACCCCGCGCGGGCGCCTAATAAGCCTTCTTCAGAAGAGGATCCAAACACCGAGAATAACCACCGCGCTGGGCATCACGAAACGCAGAAAAGAGAGCAAAGTTGCAGGAGGCGGAGTTAGATACCCCTCACAATCCTCGATGATGTCGTGACCCTCGGATTATCGAGTGGGCCACTGAGATCGAGGGGGCCCTGAATGACGAGGGAATTGAAGGCCTCGTCGAAGAGCTACTCCATGAAAACTGGTCTCGACAAAGGAGTTATTTGCACCGCGGCTTCCTTGACGTGCTGCAATGCAAGAAGTTGCGGCCGCACTTTCGCGGTGAGGATGAGAACCGCAGGCTGTGGTACCTGTGCGGGGCCATCGGAGGGCACGCGCGGCAAGAGAACTTCGAGGAAATTTCCGAACTCTACTTGAAGGAGGATCTTTCGCCTTTCGGGCGAGATTTCTGCCCTCGTTCAAAGCTTTCCGCCCATTTCGCAAGAGCCGATGTACCGCTATCTAGGAACTCCATCGTCACTGAAGCGCCGAGTTGTATATGATTCCGGTCACGATGTTCCACAAGATGAGCCGATTCAAGAATCGTTGGGCTGGCTAAACCAGTACTTGGGACCGGCCAGGCAGAGACTTCCATTGCGGGCATTGTCTTGCCGGAGGGCGATCTCTGTCACCCTTCGATTTGGACGGGCGACGTTAGGCGCGTGCTCGCTCAGGATGACGGCACTTTGGATGTTCTAGTGCTTCGCACCGGCGGCGGCCACACCGTTCATCGGCTTACCATTTTTCTGTAGCCAGGCGGAGAGTTTTTCCTGTTGCTGGTTACGCAAAGCGATGCAGTCGCTGATGCGCTCGAGCATACGTTTCTCTTCGCGCTCTTTGCCCTCAAAGGGGTGCTGCCGGTAGAAGTCCTCCAGCTCGGCGCGCAACTTCTCATCGCAGAACGAGTAGCCTGCACCGATATACAGGTCGCCGCCCCATAAGCCGCTGCCTGCCTTCTTATCGACCTCGTCAAAGTGCTGGCGCATGAAGTCCCAGGAAACCCTCCTGATACTGGGGTTATCGACGAGGGCTTCGAGGATGTACAGATCCTGGTTGCGGACTTCTGGCGTCAGCGACCAGCTCAGTGTCTGCTGTGCGAGCTCCGGGTTGGGAAACTCGGCAAGCGCATGGAAGAACAAATAGTGCGCTTCTGGCGGCAGATTGTTTTTCAATTGCGCCCGGTATTGGGCGTAGAGGGCTGCATCACCGTGGCGAGCTGCAACCTTGACGGCAGCGTCAGCCAGGCTCCCATCCAGGGAAGCAGGGTCCTTCAGGTATTGCTGCGCGATGACATTTGCTTGCGCAATCGCTTCCGGATCGTTACCGATGGTGCCCAGACCATAGAGCAACACAGCGCGCTTCTGTCTTTCGACGGGAGTGTCGCCGGGTCGTGCAGTGTATCCCAACTGCTGCAAGAGCGGCGAGAAGGTCTGGTTGAGCCAGGCCTGGAAAGCGGGGCGGTCGGAAGCGGTCACGAGGTTGCGATTGACGAATTGAAGCTGATTAAAGAAGTTGTCGAGGAGAACGTAACCTGTGGTGTTCTTGAACTGGGCACCAAGCGCCAGATAGTCCCCAACGCCGTGAAGGCCGACCTGCATCAGAGCCCACTCGTTTCCGATGAGGGAGATGCGTTCTTCGGGAGTGAGAAGCTGGTCGGCGGACGAACCAAGCGCCTGCAATGCGGCCGTATCGTAGTTGTAACGGTAATACCCCATGGCGTCCTGGTTGGGGAAAAGGAACTGCGGGCATCCCTCCAGCGCGAATGATTGTTGCGATTCGCTCAGCAAAAGGCAGTTGGCCGGCGAGGTGGTCCCGATTTCTTTCGTGCACACGGGAACCTGCCACTTCTGTTCGTTGGCAGCATGAAACGTCTCGGCCGAGTTATAGAAGCGCTTCTGGGTAAGTGCCAGGTTGGTGGCTCCGTTGATGCACTGGCTGGAAACTGCGACGTATGGTTCGCCCGCCTGCATAACAAAGGTTGGCATGATCTGGTCGACCGGCTTGTGGGAACTGCGGGCCATGGCGTTCCAGAAGTCGGTCGCAGTGGCATTGCCGTAAGCGTGCTCCTTGAGATAAAGATTGACGCCGGCACGGAATGTTTCGGGGCCAAGATAGGACTCCAGCATGTGCAGGACTGCGGAGGTCTTTCCGTAAGCGATGCCGTCGAATACGGAATCAATCTGGCCGCGGGTTTCCACGTCCTGATGAATGGGCCGGGTGTTTTGCACCGCGTCGCGATTTAACGCCCAAAAGATTTCGTCGACGACGTCCTGCCCTACCAACCAGTCCGGCTTCCATGCTTCCAAGGGATGGGGAGTCATCCAGGTGGCAAAGCCCTCATTGAGCCAGATGTCGTCCCACCAGGCGGCGGTGACAAGGTCACCGAACCACTGGTGAGCCACCTCGTGAGCGATGGTTCCTGCCACGTCCTTCCGGGCGCTGACGGAGCCTGTCTTCTCGTCGACGAGGAGGGCCGTCTCGCGGTAAGTAATGGCTCCCCAGTTCTCCATTGCTCCGGCCTGGAAGTCGGGAACAGCGATGAGATCGAGCTTCGCCAGCGGATACCTAATCCCGTAGTAGTCGTTGTAATAGTGGAGAATCGCTTTGCCGGCTTCCAACGGGAAGCGCGTGAGGGTTTCCTTGCCCGGAACGGTGCAGACGCCCAGCTTGATGCCATCCACCGAGTCATTAACACATTTCCAATCGCCAACAACCAGGGCCACCAGGTAGCTCGACATTTTGGGCGTGGTGGCGAAACGGATGGTGTGCTGCGAGCTGGGACCCGGAGTGTCGGAGACGATCTCGTTGTTGGAGATGGCGGTGTCGCCTCGATCGACGATGGCGGTGATATCGAAGGTCGCCTTGTAGGAAGGCTCGTCGAAACCGGGGAAGGCGACGCGAGCGTCGGTGGCTTCCATTTGCGTGACGGCGTACTTGCGTCCGTTGTACGTGCTGAGATAGAGGCCGCGTAGCTTGTCGTTGAGGTGGCCAGTGTAGGTGATGTGAACCTTGGCCGCGCCATCGGGCAGCGGCTTGGGGACGGTAAAGGTTGCCGTTTCGCGTTGGTCGTCGAGGGCGACGGTGGCGGTTTGCGTCTGGCCCGCCGCGGTGATGGTGACCTGGTGGAAGTCGATCTCTAGGGCGTTCAGAGTGATTGTGTTGGTGGGCTTGGTGAGATGCAGGTCGATGAGTTCGTCGCCTTCAAACGAGTTTGTTGAGAAATTGATGGCAAAGGTGAGCGAATAGTGATCGGGTGACGCGCCTCCGGGAAGGCGTTGAGCGACGGCGACGACTGCTAAGAACAATCCGCCGAGCAGAACAAGCACCGTTCGTTTCATAGTGAGGCCTTAGCGGGAAGAGTCCCCATTGATTTCGAAAAGACGTGCGCCGACCCCCCAGGGTCATTATCGGAGCCGGGCAATTAGCACGAAAGGGTAGCCTAACTACTTCGTCACGGCAATGTAATTCTGCCTGTCCCTACACAGGTGTGATGTTGTCGAACCGGAGGCCGCTCGACCCCTCGCCCTTTCTGTCGTGGGGTTGTCTTGCCCGGCTGCGCAAAGCGTCATCGCCGTTATGGCGAGCATAGTTATAGCAAGTGAAATCCCTCGCTGGGTTTTCATCACGCCTACTTTGGCTGAACAGTGGAAGTGAGTCACGGAGGTCAGTGTGACCGGTCTCCGGCGTGCGAGGCCGATGTACTTCGGGTGATGTCATGCATGGTCTCCAGACGGCAAGTGGCTTGCTCTGGCACGCGGAAACTTCTCCATAGACGCTGTGCTTCTCACAGATGTGCGATGATCCGGAACCTCAGCATCAATGACTAAGCGAAGGCGCCCGCACGCATGACCCTGACTCCCGAACGCTGGCAACGTAATGGACCAGAACCCTGGGAACCCCCTCTCAATCACGGCGCACGAGTCAGGAGACTCCATTCACAAAGCAGCTGCGTTGACCGCTACCCCATTTCGAAAGGCCCAGCCGCGCGTTATCAGGAAGTACAAGACGACTAATGACGTGATAATGCCAGCCCAATTTCCGAATCGCATCAGTGGAAGCATGCTCTCAAAGGGGATAACGGGCGTAGGATGTGCCCATAACGGCATACTGGCAAAGAAACCCCTGAATTTCGCAGCCGGCATCAGGAGAAACGCGAACCCGTTCACGAGCCACAGACATTGAAGCGCGATTGCAGCTTTTCGCCCAGTGTCCTGCAACCTTAGCAGCGCAACTCCCACATAACCATTTGCAAATCCAATCAGCAGCGTGGCTACCATGGCTCCCGAACCGGTGAGCGAGAAACCAAAGAGCAGCATGGGCGTGCGTAGAAGGAGAGAAGGCCAACAACAGACGGCGCCGAGTAAACTGAGGCCGCCAATGATGGCAATGCTCAATGGCACACTGCGGCCTGCGATCACCACGCCCGATGTTGTGCCCGTGCCAGCTGCTGAGCGCGTGAAAGCATGCTTAACTGCATTGCGGTTGAAATAGAACAGCCAAAAAGAACCCAGCGCCGCGACACCGATCCAAAATGCTACCATTACTACCCTCACCATCCGCACGGTCTGTTCGAACCCAGGCCCAGGTGCCTTCGGCGGAGGCGGCATGGGGACGAAAGCAACAACGGGAGCCACGATTAAGCCGGTGAATACCAGTAATGCTGCGAAAATCAGGGTTGAGTATCGGGCCCAGGACTTCACGCGAAATAGTCCGATGGCAGTCAACAGCCCCACGACGGCAAACGATCCTACATCGCAGTCATGCCGTAAAACCAGGCGTGTGGCGCAGTGGCAACTGGAGTACGAGACCTGTCTGCAATCGATGGAGCGAAAAGAACTCCGACTGACATCAGTAGAACCAGTGTGCTGCCCAGCACCTGCACAACGCATGTAACGGTGAGTAAAACCGGACGTTTTTCTGACATTGCGGTGAAAGTATAGCGCCTCTTGGCCGAACCTGAGCTTAGATCGCGTGGGCCGAAATTTCTCGTACACGAGCTGAAAGTACAGCTCGTGCACTCGCCGCGCCAGGTGCTTGGGAAACCCAGACTCCTCCTCGATGAACGCCTGGTAGATCAGCAGCTTGGCAGCAGCAGTGGACAGCTGCATGGCACGCCACTCGTCCACCTGTTGCTTCAGGGCACCAAAGATTCGCTGCATCCGGTCAACGCCAATGGCCAAACTGTCTTCGAGCGAGAATTGCTTGCCTCGAAGCCGGCGATTTCACGCAGGTGTCTGGGCAGCGGTACGTTCCTCTATCCAAGCGCGAAACAGCTTGTAGCCTACGGACAGGACGATCGCACCGACGAACAGACCGATTATTCCCATCGCAATGAATCCCCGATCGCGCCGAGCACGAGCCATCATTGCTCTAGCGCAATGACATCAATGCTCCGGCGCAACGACGGCGTTTTGCTCATGCTGCTAGGGTTTTAATCGTCATGCACATGACGGAGCTGAGGTTTGGTCAGGGGGACTCAGCCTCGGCCTCGGCAGGTAATTGACACATGCGTCTTTTCGTGTAGGCTCAGGTTCCCACCGGTTCCTGAGCCTTTTTGTTTTTTTGAGGTGACACCACGGACTCGGGCGCACCTGTTTTTCGGGCGGGCACGCCCGTTACCAAGGGGGCAAGGATGATCAAGACCAGCGACCGTTGTCCGAAGGTCAGTCTGGGTGGCTCGGGCTGGCATTTCTGACGGCGGCGTTGTGGCTGCGGTAAGGTTCTGCAGCCTGGCGAGGGCGGTGCGGGCAGCACTGAGGCGCAGGAGGATAGTCAGGACGCCATCGGGGTTCAATTGGACATACTCGGAGCCGGAATGGGTTTTAACGAAGGCGAGGAGCAGGCGTTCATCTTCATTGAGCCATGGAGTATTCATTGGGTTCTCCGGTAAGGTCTGGAGGGCGAACCTCGCCTTGTCACTGCTAGCGCCAGCAGCGGCTATCCAGATCCAGGAGGATTGTAGGTGGAAGGTGAGGTGGTGGGAGTTGAGGAAGGGCAAGGAGGGCATCGTCCCGCTGATCTGCTACGTTTGACTCCACCAATCTGCTGTGCCGCCAGTGCAAGCAGGGCTTCCCGGCAGTGGCGATCCCGGCGCAAGCCAGAAACGACCATCCCGACGAGAAAAATTCCCGATCTTAATTGGCCTTCGGGCTGTATCGGGAGGGTTGTGATGATGCTTTCGCCACGGAGAACTGCCGTACCCAGTGCGCGGCTTAATAAGCAGATATCTAGCACAAGAGGAAGGCCGAGCCTCTACGGTTTGACCAGCTTATAGACCACTACGCAATCTACATACTCGCTGTCCATATACTCGTCAATTCGAAACCCGGATTGTGTGACGTAGTCATGGATGTCTTGCTTTGAGTCACGACAGATCATCTCTTCCAGATCAACATTGCGATTGAAGGCGTCGAGCCAGATGGGTTCCAGATCGGACGTAAAGAGCCGCTTCTGGGCTAGATCGGTTTTGATGGCATTGAACAGCAGTCGAATGTTGGTGTTCTTATGAGACGTTGACAGCGCGAGGATGCCGCCTTTCTTCAGTACCCGGAAAACTTCCTGCAGCGCTTCCGAGGGATTTTCCAGGGCAAACAGCACGTTGAGCATCACGCATGCGTCCAGACCCTCGCTATCCTGCTCACGCAGGACCGTTGTGATGTCGCCTTTATAGAGAAGAGCACGGCGCTTAAGTGTCGGCTGCAGGTCAAGCTTTCGCTGCAGACACTCAAGCATGGAGTCGTTTTTCTCGACAGCGAGAACTGTCCTCTGGCCCGAACTCCTGCCGTTCTGGTCGGCTAGAAGGCGCATGGTCACGTTGCCGGTTCCCGCACCTAGGTCGGCGCAGCGCAGAGATGAACCAACTAGGGAAACCAAGAGGTTCACCAGCCTCTGATATGCCGTGAACCGCGAGATCACCTTGTCATAGGAGTCCGCATATTTTGACCAGACAGCATGTTTGCGCAGGTCAGCCGCGATATCTTGCCACAACTGATGCTGGTTCATTTCCACTCCCACCACGTTAAGCTGCACGCTCCACGCCTTGCTTCCGCCTTCGAGATTTGGGATTTGGGAAGCGAGCTTATGAAACGTGATTTCGCCATACTTGTTGGATTGGTAACGAAGGACTTCCTCATCCACCAACGGATCCTGGCCGGGCAGAAACACTGTATTGGATCTTTGGAAGACTTCGTCGCGGTTGTTAAGTTTGTCCAGGAACTCGATGACGTGGGTTCCCCGTCGCAATTGGAGGGGGCGTGCCACCAACAGCTCGAAAGCCGTATTCCAATCGAGGAAGTGGTAGGCCCGATCTAGGATATAGGCCGGACCTACGAGATCGAAAACCGCCCGCTTTTCGTCACGCATGACTTCCCAGCGCCGCGCCGGCGCAATTGCGGCGCGCTCTTTCGCTCCACGCAACCGTGTTTCGCACAAGACGAAATCGCCGGTGGATTCGATGTTCCAGATATGTGGCGTTTGTGGCGCGTTCTCATCCTGCATTTTCTTTTGTACATATTGAAAGAGTTCGTTGACCGACACCGGAATGTACGCATCCGATTCCGTCCTTCTGACCCTTTTGCCCACCCCGGTGTTTATGCCTTGCACTACGTGCCGCGTGAAGATCCCGTACCCATTGCGAAGATCCCCCACTGCTCGCTCAACGGGCGAGGTGGCGGTCATCACGACGACTCCACTCCCTTTGAGGTCCTCGGAAAGAAAAGGTGCCGCCGTTCCTTTCAGTTCAAACTCCACGCCGCCTGCCCCGCTGTAGCAGCAGTCGAGGAGGATAACGACTCGCCTGGGTCCGTGCTGCCTGACCGAAGTTAGAATCTCGTGAACGCCTACGCTGAGGACGTAGGTGTCGTCTCGGGAGTCGTAAGTCGCGAGATAGAGACGACCGGACGGATCGAGTGTGCCGTGCCCGGAATAGTAGATCAGTGCTAAACCGTCATTCTTCGCGCTGAGCCGCATCACCGAATCGATCTTCAGTCGCAGGTCGTTGCTCTTTGAATTCTTGACCGTCTCCAGCTCGAACCCGCCTTTGGAACGGTCCTTAAGAGCATTCTGGAGCGCAGTCACGTCATTATCGGGTGTCGCGAGTGGCGAGAGGCTCGGACAATCCGGAAAGTTGCAGTTGGCGATCAGCAGGCCGTAGCGGTTCATGGCTGCAACTCCTGCTGGAGCATCGTGAGCAACTGGCCGGAGCGGGCGTCGCTAAGTTGGTCACCGGAGATGTCGATGGTTTTTGTCGGCAGTACCACCTTTACATGTATCTTTCCGTTGCGGGAGGCTAGATAGGTGGCACGGAGAGCATTAATCAGCGCCACGGCGGCGCCGGAAGTGAGGAAAGTCACCCCCAGCGTATAGAGCGATGCCAAATCGCATTTCGTCTCCTGATCGGGGGAGGAAGTAGCGGCTTGTTCGACGTACTTGCTTACCTGAATACCAGCTGAAGTGAGATTCTTGCGCAACAGCGCCAACTGACGGCTGACTCGATCCGGGTCGGTATCATCGTTCTGCAGAGTCACAAGCGCGTGTGGAGACGTTGCCATGACTGCCTCCTTACGAGCAACGACGCCCTTGAATGTCGGATCTGCCAAACCGCAACAGGTGCCATCCCCGGGGGTCGGCTCAGCATTCACCGTGCATCTATGCTGCCAGATTGCGGTTTGCGGCCAGAGGGGTCGTTCATTGCATTGAGTACACAATAGTTATTTGAAGAGGCATGCTCGTTAGCGGTCACCTAAGGCTGCGACCAAGTTATCCATAGAGATGCAAAGACCTATCCGATCAGATAGTCGAGGGTTAATAACCCTCACAAGTCCCGTTTTGGAACCACCGCAATTCCCAACTCCTTGAGCTGCTTGTCGCTCAGAGGAGTGGGCGCGTCCATCATCAGGTCGATGGCTTTGGCCGTTTTTGGGGAAGGGGAACTTCGCGCAGGCTGGTGACGCCGGCGAGGATCATCACGATGCGGTCGAGGCCGAGGGCGATGCCTCCGTGGGGGGCCGTATTGCAGCGCCTCGAGGAAGTACCCGAAGCGCGGTTGCTGCTTCGGGCAACATGCCGAGCGCGTTGAAGAAGATGCTCTGGATGTCTTGCCGGTGAATACGAATGGAGCCCGAGCCGAGTTCGGTGCCGTTGAGCACCACGTCGTCGGCGAGCGAGTGCGCCGCGCCGCGCCCGGAGGCATCATCACACGCTTGCGCGTCAAGCAGAATCAGTCCCTCACCTCGTAAACGGCGATCTTGCTGCTGCCGTCCGTCGGCAGAGATATTTATTAGGTTCCGCGAACGGGCCATGTCCGCCGTTCTTCCGCAATCCACGATCACTTTGCCGTTCGTAACCTCGCCCGCGTCGCCGGAGCTGCCCGAACATTTAGTCTTTAACGCCATCCGTTCGAGCACATCCGTCACTTCGGCCGCCTGCTCGGGGTAACCGTCACGCATCAGGAACCTGGGGAGCCAGAACCTGAACCACTCGCTGGGTGGCCGTTTTCGCCGGGGCTTCTTCGCGACCGGCTTTCGCTGTGACCACCTCGGTCTATTTCGCAGGCGAATCGTATCCGGGTGAACGATAGTCAGGAGGGGATCGAGTGAGGACAGTGGGCTCAGTCGGCGCCGCCCACACGCCGCAAGTAAAATAGGAAGAAATCATCCGGCTTCGAATCCAAACACACCTGCGCATTCGGCAGCCCGGACTCCTCGCGCGTGTATCCCTTCTCATCCACGCGAATGTGCAGCGGGGTCACTGGACACAGCTCCGGACGCAACGCAAATGCCACCGCCATGGGATCAAACAGCGTCGGCGTCTCTTGCGCCCACATGTGATACAGGATGGTTAGCCCATCCGTCACCGGAGTACCGCTCGTGAAGAGGAACGCGCGCTTCACCTCGTCGAGCTTCAGCTGCGTCGAATCGAGCGGCATGACATACAGTGGCACGCCAGATGCAAACAGCTTCTGCGCCGACGCCACATCATTCCGTATGTTCCACTCTGCCGACGGCGGGAAGTGCTCGTTGTATCCAAGATCGCCGTATCCGCGCCGGATCGATCCGCCCATGATCACCACGCGTTTCAGCTTGCGAAACGTCGTCGCATTGCGATCGATCGCCGCGCCCACATTCACCAGCGGACCAATCCCAATCAGCGTAACCTCGCCCGGATACTTGCGGATCTGACCGAGGATAAATTCCACCGCATCGCCGTGCGACGACTTCGCCCAGTGTCCGCCCAGCGCGTAGCGCCCCTGCGACATCGAAGTCTTCGCCGATGTCGGATGTCCGGCCAGCACCGGGATCTCCGTGCGACCCACCTCACCCAGAAAACGATCGACAATGCGCGCCCGCGTCTCGGTGTCGCCGAACGTGGTAGTCACGCCGAGAATCTCCAGCTCCGGACTTTTCACCGCCAGCGCCAACGCGAATGCGTCGTCGACGTCGTCCCCGATATCGGTATCGATTATGACCTTCTGCCGCTGAGCTTGTGCCGAGATGGCCGATAGTGTCCCGAGGATGAACGCTACCCACACAAGAGGAATACGAATGCGGGAGATGAAATCTGCTCCCGACTGGGAACTATGCATGCAGCTATGGTCCTCGTCGTTGCCATCTCTCTCGTGTGCCGCCGTGAATCTTACATACATGGTGTACTTATTCTTGTATTCTCCATCTGCTTTCCTCCGCCGGGTTGGGCAACACGTGCACCGCGATCGCTGACGGCTGTGCCTTGCTCCGGTAGACATGTTGCGTCGCTTTGACAAAATCTGTTGGCTTGGCGTCGGGGATATTAAGTAATGCTTCCGTTCTTTCATACGTTCGCTCCGTTATCTTAACGGAGGAACGTCGTTCTACATTTCCTGGGGCGGAGCATTGTTGCAGGGGGTGCTACTAAAGGTGTTGCGAATTAGAGTGCGTCAGGGCTAGGCATTGATTCTGCCGCGGTTCCAGGTGCTGATACGAGATCTGCAAAACCTTTACGCCTCGGTTCGATTCCCACCCGCGCCTCCAGCATTTCCGCCGTCGGCGCTTCCCCGTTCGCGAAAACGAGATTACGTCTCCAACGTGTAACGGGCCGCGGCCAGACGGTACATACGTCGCCAAACGAGACGATTGATGATCACGACGACGATTGCCATTACGATTGTCGACGCCAGCAGCAACGCAAAATTGCCCGCGTCGGTGGCGCGGGATATGACCGCTCCCAAACCGGTAGTGCTGAAGGTCTGATCTTTGAGGCGAAAGTACTCGGCGACTATGCTGGCGTTCCAGGCGCCCCCTGAAGCCGTTACCAGCCCTGTGACCAAGTAGGGGAAAATACCCGGAAGGATAAGCTTCCTCCAGCGCTGGATGGAAGTGAACTGAAATAGAGTTGCGGCTTCTTTCAAATCGGTTGGGATCGCCATTGCTCCAGCGATCACGTTGAACAAAATGTACCACTGAGTTCCAAGCAAGAGCAGCAGAACAGAACCCATTCCTATTCCACCGCCGACCTTAATAAGAAGCAGAAGTACGATAGGAAACAAGGCAGTCGCCGGAACGGAAGCTGCGATCTGTGCCAGTGGTTGTGCAACGCGGGCTAGCCGGGGATTAAAGCCAATAGCAACACCGACTGGGATGGTCCAGACGGCGCCGATCAGAAGAGCTGCCAGCACGCGGAGAAAGGTCGCGAAGGCACCGGTCAAGAGTTCTTTATATTCCTCGCGACTCAACTCGCCGATCATGCCGATCGCTCGCGTGACGGCGAAGAGTATGGCGCAGGCGATAATGGCAGCGATCAGGCGGCCTGCCCAGATCTTCCAGGTTGGCGGAGGAGCCTCGCGACCTACCGAGTGATGCCTGCGCGCGAAGCGTAGGGCGAGCCATTCGCGCGCAGGGCGGATGGTGCGCCTCTGCAACGCCACGAGTCCCCGTGAATGCTGAATTAGATCCAGGAACCACGACTCTGGAGCGTCAGCGCTCTCCACCTGCTCCATCTTGAACTTCTCGGCCCAAGCGATAACGGGCCGCCATACGATCTGGTCCATCAGCACGATGACGGCGATCATGGTGCCCACGCCCCATAAGATTGCGTGCGTGTCGCCTGCACTGGCCGCGGTCTGAAGATACGAACCAAGCCCTGGAAGGCGAAAATCTTTGTTGCCCAGAACAAACATCTCGCAGGCCATAAGGAAGAACCAGCCGCCTGCAACTGACATCATGGAGTTCCACACTAGTCCAATGGCGGAGTAGGGCAACTCGATGTTGGTGAACCGCTGATACCAGTTGAACTGGTAGATTTTGCCGGCCTCACGCATTTCACGCGGAATACTCTTTATCGAGGAATAGAAGCTGAACGCCATGTTCCATACTTGCCCGGTGAAGATGAGCAATATGGCACCCAACTCGACCCCCAACTGGTGGTGCGGAAACAACGCCACCATGGCCAGCATGACTCCGGGAAGAAAGCTCAGTACGGGAATCGATTGAAGAATGTCGAGCAGGGGAACCATGAAGCGTTCAGCTCTCGCGTTATAGGCAGCTATATAGCCATAAACGAGGGTGAAGGCGAGCGATAGTAGATATGCCACGGTGATACGCAGCAAAGAATAGGCGGCGTAAACCGGCAGCATGGCTGGGCTGCGCGAAATCTCGACGTGAGGGTTGAACGGGCCAAACCAGGTTCGCGCTAGCACCACGACCAGGTAAAAGAGGGATAGCCCGCCGGCGAAGATAAAGAAGTCGGTTACGATTGACCAGGTTTGTGTCGGCAGAAGTGACCATGAACCCTTGCCGAAAATGCGTGTGGGGAGCCAGTTCGAACGTGCCATCAACCCTCACCCGCGATGGGAGCGACATCGGCGGATTCGCCGTGCGAGAGACGTCCGGTCTCAGAATCGTAAGTGAAGATTTCCGCGTACCGTCCCCAGTTTAAAATCGTCTCAAACTGACGCTCCACTTCGTCGGCACTAAAATGTTCGTCGAGGATGTCGCGGAAGAATTCCTCCCCGATCGCGCGGTCGCGCTTGGCATGCAACGTATTCTCGATCAATCGGAGAATGGCGACGTTCCTTAACGCCGCTTCGCGGAACAGCTCTTTCTGCCTCTGGATATCGCCCTCGGCGAACTTGCGGCCTTCCGGGGTGATCTCGACATCACCTTCATGCAAAAGCGCGAATCCTAGCATTACCGATGCGTCGACGATGGGAAGAATATCGTCGACATCCATGGCCAACTCGTCGGCAAGTTTGTAAAGGTCATCGCGCCCTCCACGGTCCGCCAGTAATTCCATGAAACCCGCGATGCCTCCCGGGCGCGCATGGGGCAGCATTTGAAACTTGGTACGTTCACGACTCTTGCCACTGCTGGATGCGGCGGCCGCAGATTGCGGTAACGCGAGATCATCATCGGGCTTGGTCAGCGCTTTGTAGATGAAATCCACGTAGGCTAGGAATCGTGGTGACTTACGGTCCCGGTACTGCGGAATATCGATTTCAAAATCGGAACGAATTCTTGCGGGGTTGCGGCCCAGTACGATGACACGGTCGGCCAGCAGTACGGCCTCATCGATATTGTGAGTCACGATAAAGATGCAGGTGGTCGGCATCTTTTTACTCAGCCATAACTCAAGGAGTTCGGAACGCAGGTTCTCAGCCGTCAAAACATCCAGCGCCGAGAAAGGTTCATCCATGAACAACACCTCGGGCTCGACCACGAGTGCCCGAGCGAAACCTACGCGCTGCTTCATGCCGCCCGAGAGTTCTTTGGGATAGGCGGTTTCAAATCCGTCGAGACCGACAGTGTCAATCATCCTAAGCGCGCGTTTGTGGCGTTCCATAGCTCCCATTCCACGTGCAACCAGCGGGGCTTCGACGTTGTCGATTACCGTCAGCCAGGGAAAGAGCGCAAAACTCTGGAACACGATTGACACGCTGGGTATCTGCCCTGAGAGTGGCTGGCCATGCCACATCACGGTCCCGGACGATGGCTGGGAAAGGCCCGTCAGAATCCGCAACAGGGTTGACTTGCCAGATCCCGAGGGTCCAAGGAGAGCGATGATCTTCCCAGGGGTGACATCGAAATCAGTTGGCGCGATGACTTGGATACGGTTGCCATCAGGCTGGGGATAATACTTCTCGACAGCACGAGCTTCAATGATCGCGTCAGGCACCGAAGACTCCTTACAGTCTTGTCCTTTCAGTCTATGGGCTGATCGAGGGGGGAGGCAATCGGGCCAACGCCAACCCTGTGAACAGACGATGAATTCGCGGTGCGATCGTCCGGACATGCGGTTCCATTCCGAGCGACAAGCAAGGAGGTTCCATTATTTTTCGAGGGCGAATTCTGAACAACTTCCGCAACGCCATCGTGTTTCAGACCACGTAATACGATTCGCACTCGGTAGCAGAGAAGTGGCATGAGTAGCCTATTTGCAGGATTGGGACGTGTATGGATGGCAATGCTGACATCGAGCGCCTCCGTCACGATCGCGACTGTTTACTTGTCCGCTTCTGCTGCGAGTGTCCAGGAGAATTGAGCAATGAAGAAGTTACTTTTCCACGCGGCCTTGATGGCTACCCTGCTAATCGGCGTTAACGCAATCTACGCCCAGACCCCCGACCACGGCGGTGGTGGACAATGGCAACGCGGTCAAATGCCCACGGCCGAGCAGCGACTGCAACGCATGACACAGGCGCTCAGCCTGACCGACGATCAGCAGCAGAAAATCAAGCCTATCCTCGAAAACGAATCCACGCAGATGCAGACTTTGCATGCGGATACCTCGCTGTCGCAGGAGGACCGGATGGCCAAGATGAAACAGATCCGCGAGACTACCTCTTCGGAGATCAATCCGATCCTGAATGAAGACCAGCAGAAGAAGTACGCGGAAATGACCAGCCGCATGAGCCATGGGCGCGGACCTGGAGCAAACCCGTCAGCGCCTCCGCCACAGCAGCAGTAACAAGAGAGAGAGATGATTCAGCGAGATTCTCCTCAGGTGAGGAGAATCTCTTTTTTTGGCCGGCTAGACTAGTTTGCCGAAATTATGCGGTCGAAAGCGGCATCGTTCACTGCTCACTGGCGAACGAGCATCGCCAATCTCGGGAACACAAAGTGCCCGGCGGCGTCGTCAATTACATTGATCTGACAGGTATAGAAACCGGGCTTCAGTTCGGATAGAGGGACGTCAAGCTGAAACACCGCTGCCTTTCGACCTGGCACGGTTAATTCCTGCAACCGTACCGGCGGAGTTTCATATGCCTTGGCGGTCCCTTGGAAAAATGCCACGTTGCTCATTAATTGCACGCCGGGTTTGGCGCTCTTCTGCGCAGGCGAAGACGCCGCGGCCGATCCTTTCGCTGCATCGTAGACCTCGTAGTAGAGGTAAAGGTGCTGGGTGGACGAGAAGACCCGGGTGACGCTCGGCACCACGACTTCGCCATTGTGTACGAGAGGATTGCCGGAGTCCTTCTTAGACGCGGCTTGTAACTGGCTCGCCATCAAAATCGAACTTAGCTTCATGGGCGTAGACTTGAGATCGGGAATGACGAAATCGGTTTCGAAGGAGCCCGTGCGTCCGTCCTCGTTTTCGCGCACCACAACCTTGATGTGATATTTTCCAGACGGCAGCGTAAGCCCGGTGTCGTATTGCACATTCTTATGCTGTACTTCATTGGCGGCGTTAACCGCGAGTTTGACGGTATCGCGAATCTCTCCGACGGGCATCTTGCGCTCGTCGGTGATGATGCCGAGGACGTCGAACGTTGCCTTATCCTGGTCTCGATTGCGACTGAAGGGTATCTCCGAACCAGGAACGATCAGCGACACCGGCACGTAGAAACGGTCTTCCGACAATCGGAAGTATCCAGTTGCGAGATACACGGGCAAATCAGTGCTGGGCAGATCAGTGGTTAACTCCTCCTGCAATTGGCGCTCCCGGTCTTCTTTGTTGGAATGGCGGAAGTCGGCTTCTGCATAGTAGCCTCGGCGAAAGTCGATCTTCACGCCGGGGCGATTCACCTTCACCGTGATACGCCGATACTTGCCGTCGCGAGCCGTGTTCGTGCTGTGATAGCCGAGCAGGTAATACATCGACGTATCATCCTGGACGCCCTTGAAGACCTTGCCGAAGTCGTTGGAGTCGAGGAAGGCTTTTCCGCCCGTGTCGGCCGCAAGCGTGACCAGAGTCTCCTGCGTCTGGAAATTTGAATTCAGCGCGTTCAACTGCGCCTGGCCGGAATACGCGGAGGTTCCCCGCAAGCTGGCGTTCTGCGCCTCGCCGCCCGGTGGAAGCGCCTGCAGTCCGCGAATGTCCAGAGTGTAGATCGACAGATTGGCCAGGACAGCGGAGTTGGTCGCGGCTCGCAATTCCGACTGGTTCTCGATGCCCGTACGCTGCATTCCGCTGGAAAAATAGATGAGTGACTTCTTCTGGGCACGTTAGCTACCTGCTCCGCTACCGCGCGCAGAGCTTGCAGGCGTCGGTCGGTATTGAAGATGTTGTACTCGGTGTCGTCCACCGTGAAAGACCCGCCGGTGTCGGGAGTGCCTTCGGTGGTGCCGGTTGAACCAAGCTCGAATCCGGCATTCGCTCCCGTATTGAACGACTGCAGGACCGCCTTCAACTTGTCGCGATCGGACGTGAAGTCCTGGTTTACGGTGATGGTGTTCGCCAGCGACACAACCGATACCAGATCGGCAGGCTGCATCTGTTTGGTCAGGTAGTCCTGGGCGGCATTGGTGGAGCGCTCGATCTCATCGGGCTGCATCGCCGACAGGTCGAAGAACAGGATGATCAGCCGGCGGTCCTTGATGGCGTCGTCGGGCTGGCCCGAAGCGGAAGCACCGGCGGCCGCACGCGAAGTTGTTTTGGCCGGCGTGCTAGAAGATTTGCCTGGTGCATCGGAAGACGTGGGATACTCTGCGTGTTCTCGATGTCAAAGGTCGCGACCTTCTGCGGTTTATTGTCCTCGAGCACGGTGAAGTCGTCAGGCTTCAAGTCCCGCACCGGATTACCATTCTTGTCGCGCACGGTGACATTGACCAACACCAGTTCCGACTGCGCCTTAAACGTGTATTCGGAGCCTCGCTGCTGACCCGACGACGGAGGCGGCAACACCAGGGCGGATATTGCGAGGAGCGCCACCACTCTACGGCTGAACTCGATCAGCGTTTGTTTAACGTGCGTCTCAAAACCTGAACCTCGCCGTCAAGAGCACGTACCGCATCGAACTGAACGGAAATCACGCGGCCAAAGGTAGGTGAGTTCAGCACCGTATCAATGCTTGAATAGATCGGATGATTGAACACGTTGGTGGAGGAGAGGCGCAACTCAAGCATACGGTTCTCCCGAAGCGGAATCACCTTGGTCACAGCCATGTCGAACAACACCTCGCCCGGACCGATAATGCTGTTTCGCCGCGCATCGCCGTACTGCCCAGCCGGCGGAATGACGAACGCGCCCGTGTTGAACCACTGACTGATGCTGGGATTGGGAATCGTGACCGGCTGACCGGTGACGTCGGCGCGAAGCGTTCCATTCACGCCGCTGTTCACGTTGCTGAATGAACCGATGACGCGCGGCGTAAAGGGCAGGCCGGAGGCGATGGTCCAATCGCCGCTCCACTGCCAGCCCCCGAGAACATCCTGTGCAAAACCCGAACTCGCCAGCCAGCGCCGGCCCTTGCCGAAAGGCAACTCCCATAGATAGTCGCCGGTAAAGCGAAACTCCTGGTTGAAGCTGGACAGTCCACGCTCAGCAGAGAGATCGAAGGCATTCTGTGCCACCACGGTGATGCCGGTGATCTTTCCGTTGGCACTGACGATGGATGAGCCGGCGCCGATGGTCGAAGCGTTATCCAGCGACTTGGACCAGGTGAACGATCCGCCCAGCGAAACACCGTGCGTTAAGCGCTTGCGCACGCGCAGGGTGCCTGCATTGGCCGTGGAATCGCCGACTGACGATTCGTAGTAAAAAGGCTGCACTCCGATAATGCGGATACCATCTGCCGTCGAATTCGGAGCCGTCAAAATGTCGAGGCGTGTGCCCTTGGTGCCCGTGTAGTCGATGTTGACGATCAGAGTGCGGGTGATTTCCTGCTGGACGTCGAGGTTCCAGATCTGCACGTACCCGAGGCCGTAGTTCGGATCGATCCCGTAATTGTTAGTGATGCCCGAGGTCGCCAGGAAAGCCGTTCTGCAGTGTCAGGACATTTGCCGATGAAGCGACATTGGTCTGCGTATTGGAGAACGGCGGCTGAAAGGCCATGTTCTGCACAATGTTCTGATAGGCGGCCGTGTTGTAGTTGATGCCGTATCCGGCGCGCACCACGGTGTTCTTCGTCGCCTTCCATGCGATCCCGACGCGTGGCGCGAAATTGTTGCGGTCGGGATTAACCAGTGAGATCGGATACAACGTCCCCGACACCGCTCCGACTTGATCGGGATGGACCGGTGCAACTTCGGTGAACCCTGGATTCGTGTCCAGATTGACGATGCGATTGTTGCTCTCGCTCAGCGGCGACACGTACTCGTATCGCAGGCCGATGTTGAGGGTCAGATTGCCGCGCGCACGCCATTCATCCTGCACATAAAGATCCCACGAATTCCCGCGGAAATAGTAGCGGTCGTAACCGTATTGCACAGAAGTCTGCTGAGCGGCACCAAGCAGGAAATCGGCAAGGTCGTATCCAGTGCCCGGGACGGCTTGACCGTTGACGAACTGCGACGTGTACGCGCCGGTGAAAACGAAGCTGCCACGCGGATTGCTGTCGGTCTGTGTGTTCAGTTGAATGCGCCGGAAGTCTCCTCCCCACCGAACGGAGTGTTTGCCGTGCGACCAGATCATGTTGTCGGAGAAGGACCACGTCTGGTTCCGATCGTTGACGGGGTTGATATCGGAGATCCCGCCAAAGTGGGTGAACGAGAGATTGGGAAGTCCCCAGGTAAATGGCGTCTGCGAAACACCGCTGATGCCGAGGTCGCCCGCGACGTCAGTGTTAAATGCGTACAAATTGGTGGTGTAGATGGAGCTCCGATTGAAGTCGAAGCGGAAGTTGTTGACCAACCTGCCAAAACTGCGCACGTAGCCGATAGGAATGTCGTAGCCGGACGTAGTGGTGTGTCCGCCTACAGTGGGATAAGCACTGGTCAGCGTCTGGTCCACGTTGTGGTAGTGGAATCCGAAATTCAGATTGTTCTGCGGCCCTCGTCTGCGGCCTCCACCACCCGGGCCTCCGGTGCGGCGGTCGATCCTCCTAACGCCTGGTTCAGGCGAAAGTTCAGATCCGTATTGTTGTTGGTAGCAGCTCCGATGTATTGGAAATTTTGCGTCGTGCCGGGCAGATTGGGTCCGGGAATGTAATTGAGTAGTCCCTGTGACGCCGGGTTGATCATGTCTGAAGGAATGGTGGCGTTGGCAAACAGTTGCCCGGTCGCGGGATTGAAAATCTGGGCTGGCTGGCCGTTCACCGAAGTTTGCGAAAAGTTGCCGCTGCGCTCCAACGATGTCGGCACCGTCGTGAGGAAGTTGTACAGCGTATCGCCGTAGCTGCCGTTGTAGTTCAGAAAGAAAAAGGTCTTCGAGCCGCCGTTGTAAATATGAGGAATGTTCAGCGGACCGCCGATGGAAGCGCCAAAGCGTTGCTGCAGGTACCCGGGGTTCTCGGAGGGAGCCCCGGTCAGCGAATAGGGTTCTGCGTTTAGGGTCGAGGTATTGGCTGAGTAGTAGAGCATCCCATGAGGCTTGTTGAAGTTAAACCTGCCGCGAACCGCCATGCCGCCAATGCCCCCGGGAGGCCCGCCAAAACCGCCTCCACCAGGACCGCCGAAACCTCCGCCGGGCCCACCCTGTCCGCCCAGCCCGCCCTGTTGATTTCGGTAGTCCTGTATCCGGTTGCGCAACTCGTCTGTGTTCATGCCAAACATGTTGGTCGAAGACGACGAGCCTGAAACTGCTACGGATTCCGTGGACACCGACGGAGGAACTCCGGGAACAGGCATTCCGGAAGGCGCAACTGACTCACCGCCCTCCGCTCCGCCGGAATTGTTTCCGCCTTCTCCCGCCATAACGGAGAGCGCTTGAAATCCGGCTGCGCCCGTCCCGCCTCCGCGGGCGTACGCATTGCCAGTTTCGGCGCGTGAGAGCAACGTGATGTGAAAATCCACTTGGTGATGAGGGTTATTTGCGCCCACATGTACCTGCTGCGTCGCGGGAGCGAAGGCCATCATCTGAACACGCACTGCGTAGTCTCCCCCGGCAGGAAGCGCGAGGGCGTAACCGCCGTCGGCTTGAGTCCAACTCACTATCGTTTGTCCGCTTGCGGAGTTCGTTGCGGTCACGGTCGCCCCTGGAATAGGCGTGTTACCAGACTTAACCTTGCCTTCGAGCGTGGCCGCGCTTGCCGTAGCCGGCCGGCCCGGATTTGCGGTTGAAATGCCAGCGGGCGATTGCGGTTCAGGCCCGGTGGCGCCAGGTGTTGCAGTAGCCGGGTCGGCGACGTTTGTCTGGGCAACCGCAACAAAACAAAAAAGTAGTGGAAGCACTCCAAAAAGGAACAGACAGTAGCGACCGACGAAGCATTGCTTATAGTTCGAGGTTTTCGACTTCGTGGTCACTAATCCATTTCCTTGGTGTCCAGAGCGGATCAGTCCGATTCCCGCCTCTGAGCGTCAGGACATGAGCCGTAGGCGTGGGCCTGCACTTCACATAAATATATTCGCTCGACTGGCAGTAAGAGTTCCGGGGAGATGGACTCTACGGCTTTGGACTGTTGACCTGTTCGAGCTTCCAAGAGATCTGTCGCAACATGCCGAGAAGCACTTCAACGTCGCGGGAATTGAGGTTCATGCGCCGTACCAAGCGACGGGCTTTCTCTTCGGTCGCGGTGATGGCACCCGCGGTGACGTAGCCGCTGACACTTAGCGCATCCAGCAGGACCGTGGTGATTCGCTCAAGCTCCGCGGCGGTTGCCGGTGTAATTGCCGCTGGAAATACTCGCGTTTGGGGGTTTCGTACGATTTCGTAAAGAGTAACTGCCACCGCCTGGCCAAGGTTCATGGAAAGATGTCTGGTTCGCGTAGGGATATGCATGAGCCAATGGCAGTAGCTGACGTCGTCATTGCTGAGTCCCGTCTTCTCGGACCCGAACACGATGGCGACCGGCGTCGATGCCAACTGTTGACGAATCAGGCCGGCGCCTTCATCAAGCTGCCGAATGGGATGTTGCAGGTTGCGGTGCTGAATAGCCGTGGTACCAACCACAAGTGCACAGTCGGCAATGGCGTCCGCGAGAGCATTGAACTGTTCGGCATCGGCAAGAATTTCGGAGGCAGGACCGACGGCAGAGCGGGCCTCTCGGAATGCAAGTTCGAAGGGATTGACGACGCGCAGACGGAGCACCCCGAAATTGCTCAAGGCTCGTGCGGCAGCTCCCAGGTTAAGAGGATTGCGCGTAGCCACGAGGACGACACGCAGATTTTCGAGTTGGGTACCAGGAGGCAAGAAGCCAATTTTACGACGGAAGCGCGCAAACTGAAGGCAGCGCCTCCGTCTCGAGGATTTCGGGAATCGGAATGCAAGCGAATCCCGGTGCCATTCTCAAATTCGAGCTATAACCCGAAGGCCAACGCCCTCACCAGTTATCCCAGCAGGAAATCGATGTGATCGGCAGCGATTTGCACTCGCGCCGCAGCCTGTTGCGATTTCGTCCACGTTGACCACTCTGGCTGGGTGCCGAGGGCTGCAAACTCCGCTTCAACGCCCTTAGTTCCCTGCGCCACATCCGAGGCCCAGCCGATGTCAGAACGCACCACGCGCCCCTGGCACTTATCGAGCAAGGCGCGATAGAGCTGGCGCGCGGGCATTTTCCAGGTGCCTGCCGGACTGCGTCCCAAAGCGACCTGGCGATCAACGGGGATGAATGCAGTGAGTTCTGATTGGCTGGTCATCATCTCAAGACCGTTAGCTTTCGCAGTGGCATTGTGGCTTGAGTGATGCCCAACTTTGTAGAACACCGTCCGAGCAAGTAAATCCTTCGCCGTCACCGTGCAGGTTTTGCCGTTTGGCATGTTCATCTGCCAGCTAATCGACGAACCTTGCCACGAAAGCCAGTTGCCCTCCTGAGCGTCACCGGGGAAAAGGAGGACTTTACCGTCGGCGATCCGTTCGATCGCCAAGACGAGGCTGGTGTTATTGGTGAAACTGTCGAGTTGAATGGCAAGGGCTGACGCGCCATTCAGCCAGTCGGTATCAACCGTACGCCACCTTTGCAAGGGATCGTCGCAGTTGAGGTAGGTCTTCCCGTACGTCTTCACAATCACCGGATCCTCTTTCGACAGGCGATAACGCTGATCAAAAGGAGCTTCCACGGCGGAGTCGTCTCCGGTAGCCGCCTTCTTGTCGCCCGCGGATTTCTCTAAGGCCGCACGGGTGAGGGCGGTGAGCGCATATAGTTCAGAGCTTCCGTGTGCGCCGGTGTCGTGGATAGCGTCAATGTCGCGGGGCGGGCCAAGAACGTAGAAACGAAACCCAGGCAACCAATCAGGTTCAATGACCGGCTCGCCGGGATTGCGATATTCCGCCTGCTTCACCAAACCACGAACGCAGTCGATGGAATTCTTGGCCGCAGCGGCAAAGGTCGTGCCGCCACCGGTTATAGCGGTATCGCCGAAGAACCCTAGCAACGAGTCAACCGCATTGGCTGTGTCCTCGTTGCCACTGGTGGCGTGCAAGGCCTGCGCGGCCGACTTCACCGCAATGGCCATGTCGTCACGCGCTTTGCCCAGCGAGTTGGCGAGCTTGTCATTGGGGTTCTCGGTCCATGCCAGCCAGACATGATCGATCTGCTTGCTCTTGGCAGGGCTGAATTGATCGCTCAGCTTAGGGAACCCGGACAGATGGTCCTGATGCTGGTGCGTAGCTACGACCAGGTGAAGATGCCCGTTGGAAGTCTTGTCGATATCGGCGATAACGTCGGGTAGCTTGACGTCGGTGTACTTCGCACCCAGAGTACCGCAGTCAATGAGTACGTGCTTTTCGTCGCCGCTAGGATTGAAGGTCAGTAGGAAACAATCACCGAGGCCCTGACGGTACATGCGCACGCGAACTGTGGGAAGGCTTTCCGATGGCGGTGCAACCGCGGAATCTCGATTAGGCGCCGTGCGCTTCTTCTTGCGCACCGCGACTTGACGGGCGGCGGAACGGGTGGAGCGTACACGGCGCGGAACTGCCTTCGATTTTTGTCGGGCCTTGCGCGGAAGGGTTGCCATGTTGGCCTCGCTTACCATCCGCGATGCAGGAGCGCAAACGGCTCACGCTCGGCGTGATCGGGATTGGTGTTGATGTAAGTGGAACGGGCATTCGTCATTTGCTGCATGCAGAATCCCTGCTGCTGAGAGAGACGGGTTTTGCTCTTGAGGTTCTTGCGAATGCAGTACTTCACGACCCGTCGGCGAAGATCGGCAACGATGCTGGAACCGCCCTCGAAGATCATCCTTGGGCCGTTAGGGTCCGTGCCGTCGGCTACCACCTCGTCGGCTTGCAGCACGGTGACAAGAAATTGAGGCACCACGCCTCCGTCAGGCTTGCTGCGCAAAGCGAAACGGGCAGCATGAACTTCGAACTTCTTGCTGGGATCAAGGCCCATGTACTCAGCGTCCCCATGCCCGCCGCGTTTGAAATACGCGTCCAGCCAATTGTGGGTTTTTCGCCGGACCAGGCGCTGCAGGTCAAAGAGCGTTCGTCGTTCGGTGATCTCCCCGTGGGATTCCGCAAACACGTATTTCAATACCTCGCCGCTGAGTAGTTCAAATAGCGGCTCGAGTTTGCCGGAGTAGGTCTTCTCGTCATTCTCGGGCGTCCGCCAGAGGAGACTTTCAACGCTCATGGTGCGAACATCGGGCGGATAAATACCGCGACGCCGAAACGCCTCGACGAATGCAACCCGGTACTTCAGCCGATCATCTTCCACAAGATCGCAGTCTGCGCTGATGATGGCTCGCAGATATTCACCGAATGTAATGTCAACCGGCGGGCAGTAGTCGAGCGCCCGGATACACATGGTGAGAACGTGATGTGCTGCCTTCGTTGCTTCGTTCGCAAGGCGCTGCACCAGGTCGGGGTGTACGGCGCCAGGAGCAAGGATCCCACTGCCGGCTGTGGCCAGACGCAGCAGATCTGCGGTGCGCCGTTCGTAGATGGCAAGGAACGCGTCGAAGATCGCGGCGACCAAGATTGCGCCCCGTGCATGCGGCTCTGTGGTCGCGTTGTATGCGGACGGATCTGGAAGCTGGCGCACCCATTTGTCGTCCTTCCACTGGCCGATCGCCTCACGCAGCGCACCACGTAGTCCGGTGGCATGGCCGAATTGTCCAGCCAGTTGACCAAGCAAGGATTGATGGCTCTGAAAATCGCCCTTCGTATTAGCGATCTGATCGCTCAGAATCTCGGGAAACGTGAAGTGCTGCAAGAGGGCTACAACATCCGCGAATCCTTCATGGAATGCGAGCACGTCGGGATTGGTGGCATTTACGAACTTGCGATGCATGCCGTCAAGCAGCGCGTGCGTGGTCTCGTGCGCAACGATGTCCTGGGAAAGGCAGCTGAACACCGTGCCACCCGGGAGTTGCTCGCCGGTATTGTCGTCGTCAGCATTGAAATATCCGAAGAGAAGTGCGACCTTTTCCGGCGAGTAATACGCGTTCGCTTCTCGCAGGGCATGGGGATAAACGCGCAACTGCGGAACATAGACGGAATCGTCTTTGGGTCCTTTGTTTGGATCACGGACGGGACGCCACAGAGTTTTGCGGCCGAGCGCGTGCTCGAAATTATCGATCGTCAGCCGGGAAATAGCGTACGCCATTTGCTGGTGGAACTGTGGAGTACCTTCGCTGAGCGGCAATCCATTTTGTGCCAATATTGACGGATCGTCCAAGTCAACCGGCGCATAAAAACACCCGCTACCAGGGTCAACATCGACGACATCGAGATACTCGCCCCGAGGGCCAGGCGCCAATTTCTCCCACGGGACCTTGATGGTGACTTCGCTGATTGGCGCGGTGGCGTAATCGGTAGCGAGACTTGGATCGATGGAGAATGCACGCAGGCAACGAAAGGGCGGCTCAGCCGGGGCGCTGCTTTTCGCGGGTCTCACGGTTTCAGGCTTGGCGGACGGCGCAGGGAACTGCGGTTGTTTCGTCGCAGGTGACGCGGAAGAAGTCGGTTTGCGCCCAGGTGTCGCCATTGCACTCCTTTTGGAAAATCCGCGAACGAGGGTTTTTGATATCGACCGAAAGATAACAGAAGTAGCGGCCATTGAGAGGGAAAGTTCGGCAGGCCCGTCCGCCGACGGATCAGGGAAGCGCGCGGTTCGTCAGCAAATAATTACCACCGTTTTCCCTGACCGTCACTATATCGGGACGCCCGACAAGCTGTTCAATGTGTGGCATCGTTGACCTATAGACCAGCAGATACCAGCGCTGAGGTGAGTTCCAAAGTTCCTGGAACCTTGTGTCGTCGATAAAAACTTGAGGTGCACCGGGCGCGTACGAACCATATTCCAGGTTGGCGCCGCGACCATTGAGTAGAAGCGCGTTGAGGTTGCCGTAGAAGTACACCGACGAAAATGCATAGTACTCGTTGGCTCCGATGAGTCCTCCCGGCGGGCTTTGCTCGAGAGCAATGGCAAGCGGGTAGGAACCCAGATAAGGATCGAAATCGACGAGCGCCAGGCGGGCAGCCTGCAAGAAGACGATCATGCAGACAGCGACGGCCAGGATTGAGGCACGAAGCTGGTTTTTCCAAACAATGAGTGCAACACAGGCCGACCCGAATGCGAGTGCCGCGAGGGCAAGAGGCAACTTTAGATAGGCAAATGCGCCCAATCGCAGGTCTAGCACGTGCCCCATGGATAGGGTGTAAACGTCCGGGTTCTGAACCAGGGCGCGGGATATGTCGCCAGAGGCATGTGTGCGCCACACCATCGCGAGAATCGCCACCATTAGCACGAAGAGGACGGCACTGATGACCACCAGAATGCGGGAGCCTAGGCGTACCCAGCGCCCTCCTACAGCGACCGACGAGCCGATCAACAGCGCCAGCGCCGGATAGATCGGCATCGAGTAATACTCTTGCGTGGTGGAGAAGGTAAAGAACACCATGACGACTCCTATCCAACACAATGCCATAAGCCGCACCCTGCCAGTCCGGGTGGCCGGCACGTACGACAATGTGGGGCTTGCCACAAGGTATATAGACCAGGGAAAGAGCCAGACGAGATTCAGGACCCAGAACAGCAGGCGTGGTACGGTGTTGTAATCGCGCGGATAACGCAGGTTAAGAAAGCGCAGCAGGTGCTCGTTGAAAAAGTAAAACCAGAAGAATCCACGATACTCGCCAGGGCCGCTGTGCAGCGAGAAGGCGAAGTAGGGTGGATTCCGGATCGTCGCCAGAACATGCCAGGGAGCCGCGATAACCAAGGCCACAAGTATCGCAAGAAAAATGTGCAGTCGCTTCCACGAACCCAATGAGAACAACTGGCGCGTAACCGCCATGTAGGCTACGCCCACAAGAACAGGAAATACCACGGCTATAAGGCCCTTTAGCAGCAGGCCGAGGCCAATGCTGGCGCCGAGCACGAACGACCACTTGCGAGGCTCCTTCTCATCCGGCTCGAGGAGCCTCAGCCATGCGTAGATCGCCGCTGTGATCGTGAGAGTGAGAATGGCGTCGGGAATCAGGATGCGAGTGAAGAGAAACAGACCAACGCCGGTAGCCAAAGCGAGCCCGGCATAGAGGCCAGCGTTCTCCTCCAATGCCCAGCGGCCGAAACGATAGGTAAGCCAGCACAACAGGATGCAGGAGAATGCCAATGGCAATCGCGCTGTCCAATCGTGCACCCCGAGAACCCGGAACGTCGCCGCCATCAGCCAATAGATGAGGGGCGACTTCTCGAGATAAGCGCACGCCGTCCAATCGGGCAGTGACCCAATCACCCGAGGACAGCATGTTGCGTGCGATTTGGGCCTGGACAGCATCGACGTCGTCGACCAGGCGAGGCGGGCTGATGACGCCTACGAGGAAGACGAAGCTGGCTGCGATGACAACAATCCATCCGCTCCGCCTGCTGCGACCAGAGGACTGCCCAACTGCATCTCCTCGACTGCCGTCTTGATATTCCACCGTTTCATCCAGATGAAGAGGACCAACAAACCCCATAAGTGATAACCCCAATTAGCGCGCCGTTCCAAGTGGTCGTCGAGCAGGCGGTGAACATACGGCCAGCGAAACAGCCCGTTGGACTTGACCGCCTCCTCCGACAGCGTTTGCAAGAGTAACGGCCTGAGGATGCCGCGAAACCATTCGTGAATCGGAATATCGAAACCGACCTTCGGACGATGCAGCACAGAGGGTGGCAGCTTTTTCTGCATCAGCCGGCGCAATACGTATTTCGATTCGGAACCACGCAACTTGAAGTCGTCGGGCAGTCGATTCGCAAAATCGACGATGCGATCGTCCAGAAATGGAGGCCGCACTTCGAGTGAGTGCGCCATGCTGACGCGATCTACCTTGTAGAGGATGTCATCGGCCAGGTAGTAGCGCTGATCGAACTCGAGGAACCGGCCCAAATCACGACCAGGGCGCAAATCATCAAGCATGCCGGCAAGCGGCGCCGGGTCAGCGAACACGAAGAGCGCCTTCTTCTCTTCGTCGGAGAACGTACCATTCCAGAAGAGATGCGCTCGGCCGGGGTCCATTAGAGAGCCTTGCAGAAACCGCTTGAGCTTATATTCGAAACTGATTTTGTCGTCCGAGACGGGCAACAGATTTGCCGCCACCAAGCCTACCCTCAGGAAAAGCCCCGGAAACTTGCGCGCGATCTCCCGGTAACGATTCGCGCGGTACGTAAGATAGCCGGCGAACAACTCATCTCCGCCTTCTCCTGTGAGGATCACAGTGACCTCCTGCGCAGTCATTTTTGCAAGAAACCACAAAGGCACGGCGCCGGCGTCAGCGCTCGGTTCGTCGGAGTAATAGGCGATCCGCTCAATAGCGTCGGCGAGTTCAGCGTCGGCGTTCAGGTCGAACTCGGTGTGATTGGTTCCGAAGTGGTGGCTAACTTCGCGGATGTACCGGCTCTCATCGAACGAACGCCCCTGAAACGTAACCCCAAAGGTGTGGATTCGGTTGGGACTGGCCTGGGCTGCGTAGTGCAGAATGGTGGACGAATCGAGTCCTCCGCTCAGCCAAACTCCAACTGGCACGTCGGAAACCAGTTCTTCCTTCACTGATTTTTGCAATAAGTCGTCGAGTTCCTCACAAGCGGCATCGATGGTTGCGGGAGCAAGTCGCTGCGGTTTGTTCGGCAGAAAAGAGCGGGTCGTACAGAATCCGCCTCTCCACTCCAGCATGTGGCCGGGAAGAAGTTTTACTATGCCATCGACCAGCGTGTAAGGCGCAGGAACATAGTTCAGGCTGAGATAGCAGTTAAGCCCCGGAAGGCTGATGTTCCGTGGCACATCGGAGTGCGCGAAGATACACTTTAGCTCTGAGCCGAAATAGACCTCGCCGTCTTGCTGAAAATAGTAGAGCGGCTTGATACCTGCGCGATCGCGTGCCAGCACCAGTCGCCGGCGCGACTGCTGCCAGATGGCGATAGCGAACATGCCACGCAAACGGGCGAAGCAAGCATCGCCCCAGTGAAGGTAGGCCTGCAGGATGACCTCGGTGTCGCAATGCGTATGGAAGTTCTCCCCCTCGTGTTCGAGCTCGCGGCGCAGCTCGGCAAAATTGAAAACCTCGCCGTTGTAAACAATGACAGCGTCGTGGTCGGGGCTGAAAACCGGCTGGTCGCCTCCCTCAAGGTCAAGAATCGCCAGGCGCGTGGCGCCGAGGGAAACCTCACTACACTCGAAGCGGGCCTTCTGATTAGGACCTCGATGAGTAATGGAGTCGATCGCATTGGTGAGGACGCCGGCGGGCAGAGGCTTGCGAAGGTGTGTAAATCCCGCTATGCCGCACATCTAGATATAAGAAATCCGTTTCTAATCGCGGAGGGTCTATTCCCGCCAGCCAGGGTCACCCGGCAAGGCTCGGCTGCCGCATCCTTACTAGTGTAAACCGGCAGACGTATGGCAGCGAAATATGGATGAGCGCGATATATGCTCAATAAGAGACCGACTTAGCCACGCCTGAACGCCATACAATAGTCCCAGCCAACGGTACTTCAGGCAGGGACGGTAAAGTCTCAAAACCAACCGACGGAGAACGCTCTGTGCATACCATTCTTTTTTACGATGTGGTCGACGATTATGTAGACAAGCGGGTGCCTTTGCGGTCGGAGCATTTGGATCTCGCGCGGCAAGCGCACGCCCGCGGAACCCTCGTTCTGGCGGGAGCACTGGCAGAGCCCGCCGATGGCGCAGTATTAGTTTTCCGCGGCGATTCGGCGGATGCTGCTGTGGCATTTGCCAAAGCAGACCCGTACGTCAAGAACGGACTAGTAAAGTCCTGGCGAGTAAGAAAGTGGGCGACGGTCATCGGCGAGGAGTAAACCGCCCACGCAACCCGTTCCCAGTCGAGAATCGACGGGCATACACTCTCCTGCTGGATCGACAAGGACTATTGCTGGCCCATTTTCTTCTCCATCACCTGGTGAATCTCCTGCTGACGAATTTGTTGCAGCTGCTCGTATTGCTGCGGATTCAAAATGGCCTTTACCTGCGGATCGGTTTGGGCATGGATGGCCTTGATTTGCTCCAGCTTCTGCAGCGGGCCAAGAGAGGTATTGCTCTTGATCGCCTCGATCTTCGGAGCATCGGCTTCGAGGATTGGCATGAGTTGCATTTTCTGCTGCGGCGTCAGGTTCAACTGCTTGGCGACGGCCTGCAGCTTCTGTGCCTGTGTCGGCGACTGGGCCAGAGCGTTTGATCCGATGCCGGTGAGTACCCCGGTTGCAAGCGCAAGAATAGTGATTCGTATGGCAACCCTGTTCATCCTTCTCTCCAACCTGATGTATTGAGAACAACAGGAATACCAGATGCGACCCACCAAGGGAAGCAGAAAGTCGTTTTCGCTCTGAGCCCTGATTACCTCTAGAAGACACGGTAGCTGTGAGTTAAAGTCGTCTGGCATAGGCGACGAAAGCCTCGAACTGGAGGACAGGGCGTTGCTGACTATTTCTCAAAATGTCCTTATCGTGCTGTTCGCAATGGCGATCTCGGTCGGGCTCTGGTACGTCATCCGTCGATACTGGCCGCAGGAGCGCCGGCGCATCCACAATGAAATTACAGGTTGGCAGATCAGTGTGCTGGGTACCACCTACGCTGTGATTGTCGGGTTCATGTTGTTTGCCGCATGGTCCGACTTCAAGGTCGCAGAGCAGAATGCCGACGGCGAATCGAGCTGTGTGATCAACCTGTATTGGAGCGCGTCAGGGCTGCCGCAAGTGCAGCGCGACGATATCCGCAAGCTCGTCGCCGATTACGCCGAAGCTATGATCAACGTTGAATGGCCCGCGATGCGCCAGGGGGCCTTGAGCCCCGCCGGCACGCTGATCATCGAGAAATTGTGGTTAGTGGTTGCACGACGGCAGTCTCTGAGCGCCTCGGAGCAAGTGAGCCTGGAACAGGCTATCTCAGAGATCAGCAGTATTACCGAACATCGGCGAATTCGGCAGCTGCAGAGCCAAAGTGCCCTACCCGCCATCCTATGGGCCGTGTTGGTAATCGGAGCGGTGATCACCATTATGTCTTCCTGCCTTTTCGGTTCGGAATATCCCGTCCTCCACCTGCTGCAGGTGCTGACCCTGTCCCTGATGTTATCGATGGCACTGGTTACGGTAGCCGACGTAAACCATCCGTTCCAGGGATCCGTGCACGTCAATCCCATCGGCTTTGAGAATGCCAGACGAACATTCGCCAAATACGGCGGGCAATAGGGCAACCACCAACGTCCCGTAACCTGGGGCATCGGGAGCGCCGGCGAACTCCGATAAGCTCCTACCTATTCCGCTGCTTCTGGTTTGAAGATCACACCACGACTGGTCTTCCCGTCCATGAGCACACACAGCGGCTGATCGAAATGGAGCAGGCGTACGCAGCCGTGGTCTTCGGTGCCGGGTTGAGAGGCGAGCCAGTCCCAATCAACAAAACCTTCGCCCGCGTCGGGATTCACGGTAAAGTACCCAATCTGGAACGCAGTTAGATTCTGAAAGAAGTGGCTTCCCTGCGAAGGTGTTACCCGGAAATCGCGGAAGCCGGACTCAACTATGGCGCGAGTTCCCGAAATCTGGTCCCACGTGACCGGAATGCCAAGCCATGGCTCGTTGGAGCCCCACCGCCCCACACCGATCAGCACATAAGGCGCGCCTTTTGCGGTCAGTTCGGCATTGAAATGGGCCACACTTCGCGCCACGTCCGGGCTCTGAGCGCGTTCAAAGCGGTGAAAGTCAACCACAATGATGTCGTGGAGGTCCTGCATGCGGCCATGGCCAAGCACCATCGGGCTCTGACAAATTAGTCGGCCGGGAGCGACGTCGCCTATGCGAACCTCTCCACCTTCGCGAGACATCACCAGCGGCCTCATCTGCAGGAAACCGAACTCCGCGTCGTCTCCTTTTCGCTGTGGCAACTTGACAGCAAATTCAATTTCCACCGGTCTGCACATGGCGTCCTCGCCAATCGTCATCAGCTGCTCCAGGATCTGAGGCAACGGGAACGTACCGTGCTTCAAAATCGGTGCAAAACTCACGATACGCGCACCCGGGCGGCTGAGACCGTCGTAGACGGCATGGTTCTCGGCGGAATACGTTGAAGCCAGCATGTGGAGGGTTCCATCGGATTCCGCGACGCAGACAGGAAAAGAAACTTCGCGCAGGTCATCGGTTGGGTCTTCGTGATGCAAGCGCGGCGTCAACTCGAGCGCCCAGAAGTCACTCTGCGAATTGGCCAGAATGTCTTCGACCGATGAGAACTGGACTATATGACGGGGATAGCGCGGGCTGAAGGTAAGACACTTCCCTCCACCGACGACCGCCCGCCCCATACCGAGTGCCACGGCAGCGAAGCCGTCTCTCACGGTGACTGGCGCAACAGGATAGAAGTTGCGCGATCGAACCACACCGGAAAAATCCGGGTAGTATCGCGATCCGTGCGCCGAACCCACCACCTGTTGGATGAGCACCGCCATCTTCTCTTCTTCCAAACGGTAAGGCGTAGCGCGCACATAAGCCTTGGAGTGCTGGCTGAAGGTGGACGCGTACACCAGCTTGATCGCTTCTGTCAGCTGACGCAGCCGCACCTCAATATCGGGATCATGATTACCCAACATGAACGTGTCATACACGCCGGAGAACGGTTGGTACTGCGAGTCTTCCAGGAGACTCGACGAACGTACCGCCAACGGAAAAGATACCTGTTCGAGAAACGAGCGCAGGTGGGCTTGAACGTCATCGGGAAGAGGGGTAGCAAGAAACAGCTCCACGATTTCGTGGTCGCTTTTACAACGCATTGCGAAGTCGTGCAAACCATCTGCCGACATGAACCGGTCGAAAGCGTCGGTAGCCAGCACGACGGTGCGCGGCACCGAGATTCGAACTCCCGAAAAGCGCTGTGGCATTTGCTGCGGGTGCAGCAAGTGGCGTGCGAACGCCAGGCCGCGTGCCTTGCCGCCAAGCGAACCATCTCCGATGCGAAGAAAGTATGTGTCCGCAGGCTGGAATGTCTCGGGATTGAAGTCGCCAACAAGCGTGTGGCTCTGTTCGCGCCGGTAGCTGGTTATGGCATCGATGAGATCGCGGCGCAAAACCTCGATGCTGGCGAAGTCGGAAACCTTGCGAGGCCGTAGCTTCTGAGCGACAGCAAACTCGGTGCGCGCCATCAGCCAATGGGAAAAGTGATTACGTCCGGCATGGTAAGAGATGCTTTCCGCCGGAACCGTACGCAGGGCGCGCTCTAATTCGTTGAGGTTGCTGGCGCGCGCAACTTCGGTCTTGCGGTCGGGAAGCCGAAAGACAAAATCGCCAAAGCCGACCTGGTCGATCAACCAGTTACGCAAATCTCCCAGCAAAGTGGGCGAACGCTTTTGCAGAAATGAGAACTCTTCGGCGTACGCCTTGTCCATGAACTCCGGGCGCCCCGACTGCAACACAATAGGCACATCCGGCACGATGCTCCGAATCATGCGAGCCAATTCGAAACCGGCTTCCGGCATGAGCTGGCTGCGACGGGGAAACTCCACGTCCAGAACCACACCTAGCAGGTTCTCCCGGTAGCGGAGCGCAAGTTCGGCGGCGCTCTCGAAATTGGACGCCAGCAGGATTTTGGGACGTGCGCGCATGCGGACCAGCTTGTGCGCCACGTTGAGGCCCTCGCTGATGAGTCGTCTCGCCTGGCTGATAAGCTCCGTGTAAATCACGGGCAGAAATGACGAGTAATAGCGAATGTTGTCTTCGACCACCAGCATCACGGGCACGCCCATGACCTCGGTGTCGTGCTCCACATTGCGATTGTCTTCGATGTACTTGATGATCGAGATCAGAATGCGCGCATTGCCCTGCCACAGAAAGATGCGTTCGATAGGGCTGTGAGGAGTACGCGAAACGAAGTTCTTGACTTCGCGATAGTCGTAGGCCAGAACAACAACCGGCACATCGAGGCCGGCGCGTTTGACCTCGGTAGCGAGTTCGGCGGCGGTCATGTCTTCTAATTCAAGGTTCGAGACGATCAGGTTGAAGCGCGGATTGGAGCGCGCCAGCTCCAGCGCCTCCGCGCCGGTTTTGACATGCGTGATGCGCGGCACATGCTGCAGGTTGAGTTCGTAGGATTCGCCAATCAGCAGCTCATTCAAGCGGCCATCTTCGCGCAGGATGAACGAGTCGTACAGGCTGGAAACCAGCAGGATGTCCTGCACCCGGAAGGGCATCAGGTTTTCGAACGCTTCGAACAGCTTCTCCCGCTCAATGACGGCTTCGACCGCTGGATTCGTGCTCATGCTGCAATAGTAACTCGCATGACCACTGCTTCCCTACAACGATTCGATAGGTGGCAGAGTCTTTTCAGCATCGATTTAGTCTTTTTTATGTCAATTGGCAGAGCCATCGACGCGGTTTTGATACCGTAGAGGCACACCATGTCATTCGACGATTTTGCATTTACGCCCAGGCGGATCGGCATCATGATTATCCTCCTGGTTCTGGCAGTGACTGCAGTCACGGCATGGAGAAATGCTCGCATTGATGCACTAGCCCGTTCGGCGATCGACAAGAAATCTGACGTGCACACGGTGAAAAGATTGGCGAGCTACTCGGGGCAGCGTGCGAGCGACCTCCTGGTATTGGTAGCATCGGGAGCGCAAGTCCAGGAGAACCGCCTCTCAGCCATTCAGGCCCTCGTCGACCGCAAGGATGCGGCGCGGGTGTCGCGTCTCTCCGAACTGCTCTTGCCAACCGAGAGCTTCGCTATGCGGCAGGCAATCGCTAATGCCATCTACCAGACCGGCTGCTCCGTGGAATGCGTCAAGAACATTCTGTATTTCGAAGAGAGGATGTGGCGAGGCGACCGTCCTTCGGAGGAAACCGGAGCCAATACCCCGGCGAAGTTGTCTGAAAAAGAAATTGAGCTGCAAACGGCACTCGATGAAATCCTGCGCAAGAATAAACCGGCGCTCGGTGCCGTCCTGGAACGGACTTACGGCCTGACCGGCCCTTTTCCCAGTCCGTTCGCCGTCGAGACGGTGTCTCGGCTCGGAATCACCGAGGCCTGCCCTCTTCTTATGCGGACGTACCTTACCGTGAACGAAAACGTAAAAGCATCGCCGGAGTATCAGAATGTAGCCAACGCGGTGAACAACCTGGGATGCAGAAACCAGCCGATCCGCAGCCAGCCGTAGAATGTTCGACTTGGACGATCTGATCGTCCGGAGTAATCATGAGACTCCCGCTTTTCGCTCTTCTCATGTTCAGTTCACTGGCCATGGCGCAAGGAAAGCCTGCCGTGCCGCCCGCCAAGGTCACTTATCTCTGGTGCGGTTCACTCTACGACGGCAAGAGCGATTCGCTGCAAAAGATGGTGACAGTACGAATCGTTGCCGGGAAAATCGATTCCGTCAAAGCTGGTAAGTCAGCGGAAGAACGCGGCGCGGAAGTCATCGACCTCTCGAACGAGGTTTGCCTGCCCGGACTGATCGACACGCACACCCACGTTCTACTGCAGGGCGACATCACGGCCGAGGACTATGACGTACAACTGTTGAAGTGGTCCACGCCTTATCGCACGATACTCGGAACTGTCGCCGCGAAGGGCGCACTTGGAGTATGGCTTCACGACGATTCGCGATCTGGAGACGGAAGGTGCGGGCTACGCCGATGTGGACATCAAGAAGGCGATCAACGACGGCGTCATTCCCGGGCCGCGAATGCAGGTGGCTGGCCGTGCGATGGACGTTACTGGATCGTATCCGCTGCTCGGCTACTCCTGGGAACTGAAGATGCCCAAGGGCGTGCAGGAAGTGGATGGCGCCGACGGACGGTCGCAAAGCGGTTCGAGAACAAATCTCCAATGGTGTGGACTGGATCAAGGTCTACAGCGACCGTAGTTATCGCGTGGGCGAGCCGATGGAGTCCTCGACGATGTGCCGACGTTCACGCTCGATGAGTTGAAGGCCATCGTGGACGAGACGCATCGCGAACGCCGCAAGATCGCATCACACGCGGCCGCGCTCAACGGCGGTGCACAACTCCGTCGAGGCCGGCGTCGATTCCATCGAGCATGGCATGTACATCGCCGACGCTGACCTGAAAACCATGGTGGCCCATGGAACGTACTACGTTCCCACCCTGTTTGTGGGTGAGTATGTGGCCGAAGGTCGCGCCGCCGCGGGTGCAAAGGTGTGGGTGGACATGATCAAGATCCATGAAGACACGTTTCGTCGGGCGCTCAAGGCTGGAGTGAAGATTGCCTTCGGCACAGATGCCGGCGGGTTCGACTGGAAGATCAATCCGGCGAAAGAGTTTTCAATCATGGTGAAGTACGGAATGACGCCCGCCAAAGCGGTACGCTCGGCCACCATGACAGCCGCCGAATTGCTGGGCATGCAGGACAAGATTGGCTCACTCGAAGCTGGTAAGTATCGCTGACATCGTTGCCGTGCCGGCGATCCGATGAGCGACATCCGGCAACTGGAAAAGAGTGAACTTCGTCATGAAGGGCGGAATAATGTACGTGAAGCCGTGAGTCCGCTTACACGATCGGGATGTGGGGCGCAACACAACGAGCGATCTCCCCCGTCACGCGAGGATCGTCTGCGATCTCGATGGCGCGCTTGTAAGGCACAAATCCCAACTTTCAGTAGAACGACAGAGCCGCAGGATGGTCCGACGTACAGGTGTGCAACCAGACACGTTGCGGGCGATGCTCCCATTCCGCCGGAAGGCAGTGCTGCAGGAGAGCGCGGCCCGCGCCTTTGCCGATCAACGACGGCAGTAACGCCGAAAAATGACATCTCGATGTCCGGGAAACTCCGGCGATCGAACTCCAGCAGGCCTTGGTCCACTCCCTCATGTAACGAGGACGAAGACATCGACCTCAGGATCGTGGAGGATGGCGCGGAGTTCGTCGTCCGGCATCCGTAACCGGCTGAACCACAACCACGGCTCTCCGATTTCGCGATACAAGCTGCGATACCAATCAAGGCCCGGACGCTCCACGAGCCGAATCGCGAATTCTGGCGACGTCGATACAATCCTGCGGGTAAACGGTGGCCGCATCTCCAGGTATGTGACCACATTCGCCAGTTTGCCCGGAGGCAAGTCAGTATAGCCATTCTGCATCGGTGTAGAGGTTAGCAGAAGAGGTGGCGCCTCTGTGCGGACGCTGGCTCCGTTGTGATGGTTGATGTACACTGCCGTGACCCAGAGCCCAAAGCATCGTTCGTAGAACCGGAGGTCCAATGCCGTTGCGTCTGGAAAGCCGCCCCATCGGAGAAGTGCTGCTCATACAGTGCCAGGGGCGCGTGGTGGCCGGGAAGGAAGTGTTCGCCCTTCACGCTTATGTCGGCGATTCCTTCACCAAATACGTTGAGATTGTGATGCAGCTGGACCAAGTGGAATTCATTGACAGCAGCGGATTGGGAGCGCTCACTCGCCTCATGCACACGGCGCGCGCGAAAGGTGGAGACCTCAAGCTCAGCGGGGTACCCTCGAATATTCGCAAGACGTTGGAGATGACGAAGCTGGTGACTCTCTTCGAAATTTACGACACGGTCGAAGAGGCCATCACGGCGGCGTACCTGGGTTCACGGTATTCCCCAGGAAAGGCCGGAGACACTCGTCCGCGGGTGCTGTGCCTCTTCGAATCCTCAGACCTGAGCGCATTTCTAAGCGAGGTATTGTTAAACGCTGGGTACAACGCGCTGGCGACCGCAAACATTGACGATGCCAAGATCCTGCTGAAAGCAACAAAGGCCAAGACCGCGGTAATTTCTGCGCACTTGCAGTCTATGTACGGGAGGCCAACACGCAAGGTCTTGGAGGAGATTGATCCAACGGTCTCGATCGTCGTCCTGGACGAAGACTTTGCAACCAAGGACCCAGGGGAAGCCGCGGAGAAGTTGCTGGCTGGAATGGTCCAGCAATAATCTCCAGAGGTTCGTGACATCGGCAGAGAGAGCCGGCGCCGAGGTCGAAATCTGGTCGAGTCGGGGATTGTGCATGGTCGCGCGACGAGACTTTTTTGTTATTTTGGCAGCGGCGGCTGCCATACCACATCGTTTGTGGGCGGCGGACAACGTGCCTGTCATGCTTGATCATCTTTTGCTCGGATGCCGCGACCTCGATGAAGGCATTGGGTTCGTTGAGAAGCAGACCGGCGTGCGCCCGGCGATGGGCGGGGTTCATCCGGGACGGGGCACGCGCAATGCGCTCCTTTCGCTCGGGCCGCTGCACTACCTCGAAGTGATTGCGCCCGATCCGGCGCAAACAGGAATTCCGACCACGAGAGCAGAGTTGCCCGCCATGCTGAGGCAGCTCAGCGCGCCTGCGTTGGTGGACTGGGCGGTGCATACCTCCGACATCGCTGGCGTAGCCGAGCGCTGGCGCAAAGCTGGCGTGGCGTTTCACGGACCGACACCGGGAGCGCGCGCGCGTCCGGATGGAAAAATGCTGCACTGGCAGACACTAAACCTCGACAATGACCGCGATGGCTTGATGCCATTCTTCATCCAGTGGGGCGCGGCGACCGTACATCCGTCCGTGGATGCGCCGGCAGGGTGCAGGCTGGAGAGCTTCGCGGTGGTCGGTCCCGACAGCGTGGCGCTCGCGGCAGAGTTCCAAGAGCTGGGTATCTCCGTTGATGTCGCGAGCGCAAACCCGGCGCATTTGCGTGCCAGGATCACGGGGCCAAAGAGACTTCTGCTCCTGGGCGACTGATCCAAACGGCGAAATGTGCAAGGGGCTGGGTACCCTCTACTTTTCAAACAGCCTCTCTAGTCCGGCTGTCCTTTCTTTGAGCTGGAGCGAGGATCCCGTGCTGGCCTTGCGGGCGCTCTCGGAGCGACTGGCCGTTTCACTGTCTTGGCTGCATCGAGGCGAGCCGACAGCGCCTTGAATTCCGGTGTCGATCCACTCCAGCGCAACTGCTCTACGTCATCGAAGAGGGCGAGATCGGTCCGGAGTGTTGCGAGCGTGCGAAACAGCATCGCGTGCTCGCGATTCTGACACAGAGTGTCTGCGAGGGCGCCGGCATTGGTAGCGTTCACGTGCCAGTCGCGCCAATCCGCTGGAATCGACTCGAGATGGAGAAACCTGGCGAGCACGGCAGCGGTGGACTTTGCGCCCCAGCCCGCCAATCCTGGATAACCATCGGCCGCGTCACCGACAAGTGCCAAGTAGTCGGGGATTGATTCCGGCATAACCCCGAACTTCTGAAAGACTCCCGGCTGATCCAAAGTCACTTGCGTACGCCGATTCAGCTGCACGATATGCGAGCCGCGAACGCACTGAGCAAGGTCCTTATCCGGCGTGCAGATGACTACCCGTTCCACTTTCTTGTTACGGGCGGCGGCAACCGCAGCCGCAGCCAGCGAGTCATCCGCCTCGAACTCAACCATCGGCCAAACTACGATTCCGGCTGCGGAAAGAACTTCTTCCAGCAACGGGAACTGAGCCAGGAGATCGGGCTCGACTCCTGCACTCGTCTTGTAGCCGGGCCACAACCCGTTCCGAAAAGATTCGATGACATGATCGGTTGCGACTGCGATGTGGGTTGCTCCGCCGCGTATCATGCCGAGTACGGATGCTAAAACGCCGCGAACCGCACCGACCTCCCGGCCAGCGTCGTCCCGTGCGGACGGCATCGCATAGTAATGGCGGAACAATTCGTAAGTGCCGTCGACCAGGTAGATTTCCATAGAAAATTAGACCTCGATCCTGTAGGAAGAAACAACCCGGAACAAGCACCGAGTTACACTGACATGCTCGCTCATACCTAGGGTCGGGCTGTTCATATTAGCCAATCTGCTCACAGGAGTTGTGCTGATGCAACGCGTCGTCCTTGCAGTCATGGTACTTGCCTCCCTCGTTTCATTTGCGCAAAACAAGCCGCCCGCCTATCTGGATTCGTCGCTTCCGGCTGCCGGCGCGCGCACGCGACCTGGTGAATCGCATGACGCTCGACGAGAAGGCGTCGCAGCTCGAAGACTGGGCCATCGCGATCCCGCGCCTGGGGGTTCCGGATTACCAGACCTGGAGCGAAGCGCTCCATGGTGTCGCCAGGGCCGGCTATGCGACCGTCTTTCCGCAGGCAATCGGGATGGCGGCCACCTGGGACACGTCTATGGTGCAGCAGATGGGAGACGTTATCTCCACCGAGGGCCGCGCGAAATACAACCAGGCGCAGCGCGAAGGCAATCACCGCATCTTTTACGGCCTCACTTTCTGGTCTCCCAATATCAACATCTTCCGCGATCCGCGCTGGGGGCGCGGCCAGGAGACCTACGGAGAAGATCCATTTCTGACCAGCCAAATGGGCGTGGCATTCGTTACCGGAGTACAGGGCGCCGATCTCGATCACCCGAAGGCGGTCGCCACCAGCAAACACTTCGCCGTGCATAGCGGTCCCGAGTCGCTGCGCCACGGCTTCAACGTGGACGTAAGCCCGCGCGACCTGGAAGAAACTTATCTCCCGGCTTTTCGATCCACAGTGGTCGATGGCCACGTGAAGTCGGTGATGTGCGCCTACAACGCGATCGATGGGACCGCGGCTTGCGCCAACAAGATGCTGTTGAAGGACCATCTGCGCGACGCATGGGGATTCAAGGGCTTCGTGGTCTCCGACTGTGGCGCCATCGTGGATGTTTTTAACGGACACCACAATGCACCCGACATCCTGCATGCCTCGGCGCTTTCGATCAAGGCCGGAACTGACCTGTCTTGCAGCATCTCGTCGCCGGGCTTCAATACCCTGGCGGATGCAGTACGCCAGGGCGTAGTTTCCGAGGAAGTGTTGACCAGCTGCGGCAGAGCGCCTCTACACCGCGCGCATGCAACTGGGATTTTTTGATCCGCCGGGAGATAGCGCTGTCGATCGCATTCCGTATTCCTCCGTTGCCTCTGACAATCATCGCAGAATTGCTCTCAGGGCTGCGGAAGAGTCCATGGTGCTGTTGCAGAACAATGGTGCGCTGCCGATCAAGCAAGCACCTCACGACATCGCAGTCGTGGGGCCGACCGCAGATCTGCTGGTTTCCCTGGAAGGCAACTACAACGGGCAGCCGTTGCATCCGGTAAGTCCGCTGGATGGCATCACTAAGCAATTTAAGCCGGCAACGATCCACTATGCACAGGGCTCCACTCTGGCCGACGGCACCAGCGTACCGGTGCCACGCACGGCATTCGGCGATGGCCTTCACGCGGAGTTTTTCGCCACTCCTGACTGGACCGGCCGTCCTGTCCGCGTGGCAACTGAGCCCGAGATTCAGCATGACTGGGGTGATGCCGCTCCCGCATCCGCAGTTCAAACCCATGACTACTCGGTACGCTGGTCCGGCACATTACGCGTTCCGGCGACGGGCAAGTACGTCTTCATGGTCGAGCCCGGGTCGGCTTTCCCATACTCACCGAGAGAGACGTACCGGTTTGTCCTAGACGGCAAAGTGCTCTCCGAGGGCGATCTGAATAGCGGCAAGCCGAGTACAAAACCAACGGGCGCGAACAGTACAGCTCCTCCCACAATGTCGAGTTCGAAGCCGGCAAAAGTGGAGGTCAATTTCACCGATACCAACCCCCACGACTTCCGGCTGGAGTATAGCCACTCTGGGGATTTGGCCGGAGGCGGTGTCACCTTGAGCTGGGAAGCCCCGGCGCAGGCGCAGATCGACGAAGCCGTGGCGGCAGCGAAGGCTTCAGATGTAGTTCTCGCCTTCGTAGGTCTATCGCCTCAACTTGAGGGTGAGGAGATGCCGATCAAGATCGACGGCTTTGAGGGTGGAGACCGCACCAGTATCGATCTTCCGGCAGCGCAGCAGCACTTGCTGGAGGCGCTCGCTTCAACCGGTAAGCCGGTCATCGTTGTGTCCCTGAGCGGCAGCGCCCTTGCACTTACCTGGGCTAAGGAGCACGCCGCCGCGATCATTCAGGCCTGGTATCCAGGCGTAGATGGCGGAACCGCGATTGCGCGCACCCTCGCCGGAGTGAACAACCCAGCCGGTCGACTGCCGGTTACGTTCTATGCCGGTACGAGGGATTTACCAGCATTCACCGACTATTCCTTCAAGAACCGCACCTACCGTTATTACACCGGCAAGCCGCTCTGGGGCTTCGGATATGGACTGAGCTATTCCACATTTCAATACGGACCGGTCCAACTTTCGAGTGCCACCGTTAAGGCTGGTCAGCCTGTCACAGCGACTGTCACCGTGACCAATAACAGCAAGGTAGGCGGAGATGAAGTTGTGGAAGCCTATCTGAAGACGCCACAGGCCGACGGGCCGATTTACTCCCTTGTCGGCTTTCAGCGAGTACATCTCAGCGCCGGCCAGAGCCGGGATGTGTCGCTCGAACTGAGTCCACGCTCCGTATCCGCAGTCGACAGCAAGGGCCAACGATCCATCCTGCCGGGAACGTATCACCTGGCCATTGGATCAACACAACCGTCGGAGACTGCAGTGAAGTCGGCGGCCGACTTCACTGTGAACGGAACGGTTACGTTGCCGAAGTAAGTGTCTCGGCCGCTCGGGTTGGTGGACCTGAAAGGCTTCGAGCGCGTGCTGGACGTCGGACGGGAAGATCGCGGCGCGGCTTCCCCAGGGTGCGGTGGTCGGCGTCGATCCTCGGTGAAAATGATCAGCTATGCCCAGAGCTACTGGGGACGACCACGGTTGCAATTTCCGAGCAAAACATTGAACGCGTGGTAATTGCAGTCAAAGTGTTAATGTCAAATAACTTAGGGGTGCCGGTGTGATAGCAGTCCGTGCCCTCCAGATGGGGAAACTTCTCAATATCAGTGATAGAGCGGGCACGCGAGCGAGTCACGAGAAATTTGAAGGCGACAAAACTCCAGTAACCTTTGTTCCCGAAACGGGAGAAGACGCAGGCGGGAAGGAAAAGATCTCCGCCACCAGGACTAAGAGCCCCTGACGCACTATCCGAGCCGGTAGTGCGGCGCTGAAGCGCAGCACTACCCAAGGTCATACAAGAAAAAGCAGCGCCTTTGCAGAGCGCCGGAGAAGGTCAGCCAAGGCCAAAGCCTGATGCCTCCACCCAAAAAACTGCGGGGAGGGCTTGCGCCCACCCGCTTCAAGTAAATCAACCTGGCTTCGTTACAGGGCGCTAAAGCGGCCGCACTACGGTTCAAGAACTACACCAAGCCCCTGGTCGAGCATGGCGTTGGCGACTTTCAGGAAGCCGCCGATGTTGGCTCCGTTGACCAGGTTGCCGGGCGTGCCGTACATCTCGGCCGTCTCGTAGCAGTTCTTGTGGATGGCGATCATGATCTTGTGCAGACGATCGTCCACTTCCTCGCGGGTCCAGGTCAGGCGCATGCTGTTCTGCGACATTTCCAGACCTGAGGTTGCTACTCCACCGGCATTGGCTGCCTTGGCCGGGCCATAGAGCACTCCGGCTTCGAGGAACAACTTGGTGGCTTCGAGCGTGCTGGGCATGTTCGCGCCCTCGGCAACCAGCTTGCAGCCGTTGTTGATGAGGTTGGTGGCATCCTTGGCATTGATTTCGTTCTGCGTGGCGCTCGGGAAAGCGCAATCCGCCTTGATGTTCCACAGCGGGTTGTAGCCGAGTTTCACGTCGGACGGCATGAAGATGGCCTTCTTGTACTGGTCGGTATAGTCGCGGATGCGGCCACGGCGAGTGTTCTTCAGGTCCATGACCCACGCCAGCTTCTCGCGGTCGATGCCATCGGGATCGTACACAACGCCGTCGGAGTCGGAGAAGGTGACCGGCTTGGCGCCGAAATCAAGCAGCTTCTCGACGGTGTACTGCGAAACGTTGCCGCTGCCGGAGACCAGGCAGAGCTTGCCTTCGAGCGTGTCTTTGCGGGACTTCAGCATCTCGTTGGCGAAATACACGCAGCCGTAGCCGGTGGCTTCGGGACGAATGAGCGAGCCGCCCCAGGCCAGGCCCTTGCCGGTGAGGACGCCGGCGAATTCGTTGCGCAGCCGCTTGTACTGGCCGAAGAGGAAGCCGATTTCGCGTCCGCCCACGCCGATGTCGCCGGCGGGAACGTCGGTGTCGGGACCGATGTGGCGGCTGAGTTCGGTCATGAAGCTCTGGCAGAAGCGCATGACTTCGTTGTCACTCTTGCCCTTCGGATCGAAATCCGAACCGCCCTTGCCGCCGCCCATGGGCAGCGTGGTCAGCGAGTTCTTGAAGACCTGCTCGAAGGCGAGGAACTTCAGGATGCCGAGGTTGACCGAGGGGTGGAAGCGCAGGCCGCCCTTGTAGGGGCCGATGGCGCTGTTCATCTCGATGCGGAAGCCGCGATTGACCTGGATGTTGCCATGGTCGTCAAACCACGGTACGCGGAACATAAGGACGCGCTCGGGTTCCGTGATGCGCTCGAGAATCCGCTCCGAGATGTACTCGGGGTGTCTCTCCAACACAAGGCGCAACGACTCCAGACTTCCTGCACAGCCTGGTGGAATTCCGGCTCGGCCGGGTTCTTTGCCTTGACCAGTCCCATAACGTCGTTGATGTAATCGCCCGGAGTCTTAATTCCGGACGTCATGATTCCTACTGTCATATGAGGTCCTCCTCGAACCTACTACTTGGAACACTTTGTACCGCTGATTCTCTCGGATTACGCTGTCGCCAGGCAGACGCTTGGCGAACAGAGTATTGGAGTCCTGGTCGGGCTTCCGCGCCGTGACCGCTATCACTCCGGAGCGTGACAAATCGAAAAAACGAAACATTTGTAACAAGTGCGCGTTTTTTGAGGGTATCCGACGGAACGTACACCAAAAGCGGGAATGAGACAACGGACAAGTGGCCGCACATGGTGATGAACATTGTACCGCCAGATTCATGGAGGCCGGATTGGCAACCATCTTTAGGGTGGAAGTGGTTTCGGGGTACACTGGCCACGGGGCAAAACGGCCGGGACAAGGTCATTGTCGATGTCGAAGATTTCCTCAGGGGCTAAAGCCGGGGTATGTTCAGGCCCTACGGCGAGACTGAACAGCCTGCGGAAAGAGTCGAGACAACTGATCCCTCGCGGCCTAAAGGCCGCTTGGGACGACAAAACTAGGGGGCTTTTGCGGCACAGCTAAAGCTGAGCCCTTTCGAAACATCGACTGAACCTATTGTTTCCGCAACCCCGGAAGCCGTGCCCTGACGCAAGACGGTTTTTCGGCGACGCCGGGAAGGGCTACCAGACACAAAGGCCTTCGCGAAGAAGGAGTTCTTCAGAATCGGCGAAGCCACTCCTTGATACCTAACGCTGGTGCTCCCGGTATCGCAAGTCGAGCCCCGAGCAAATCAATAGACCCCATAAATTGTTCTTATTAGCTTGCGTGCGCGCCACCTGCTACGGTTAGAGTAGACCCATGACGAGCGTATCGCTGCCGGCCGTGACACGCGGGCTCTTCGAGGGCTACGAGACGGCTGCGTTTTTCGACGAGATGTTCCTGCCGTCGGGTGAGCCGCGACCGCACTACGCCAAATTGTTCCAGATGCTGGGCATCCATGCCGGCAGGCGCAATTTGAAGACCGCCGCAACCTGGCCGACATCGCGTTCCTGCTGCAGGGCATCACCTTCACGGTTTACAGCGACGGCACAGGCACCGAGCGGCTATTTCCCTTCGACCTGATCCCGCGCATCCTGCCGCACTCCGAATGGAGCCGCATCGAGCGCGGGCTGACCGCAGCGCGTGGTCGCGCTCGAACCTGTTTCTGCAGGATGTGTACGGGCAGCAGCGCATTCTGAAGGAGCGCAAGATTCCGCGCTCGCTGGTCTACTCCTGCCAGCATTTTCAGCGCGAGATGATCGGCGTCGAGGTGCCGCGCGGCATCTACACGCACATTTGCGGCATCGACCTGGTGCGCGATTCGAAGACCGGCGACTTCTGGTGCTGGAAGACAATGTGCGCACGCCCAGCGGCGTTTCCTACGTGCTGGAAAACCGGCTGGTGATGACGCGCACTTTCCCGACGCGTTTCAGGCGTACGAAGTGCTGCCCGTCCATCACTATCCGACGGAGCTGTGCCGCATCCTGCGCACACTGTCGCCGCGCGGCGAGGCGAACGCGCAGATCGTGCTGCTGACGCCCGGCATCTACAACAGCGCCTATTTCGAGCACAGCTTTCTGGCGCAGCAGATGGGCATCGAACTGGTCGAAGGCCGCGACCTGATCGTCGATGGCGGCGTGGTGTACATGAAGACCATCCACGGCCTGCAGCGCGTGGACGTGATCTATCGGCGCGTGGATGACGACTTTCTCGATCCGCTGGTGTTTCGGCCGGATTCGCTGCTGGGCGTTCCCGGACTGATGGGCGCCTACCGCGCCGGAAACGTGGCGCTGGCGAACGCCGTCGGCAACGGCGTGGCCGACGACAAGGCCATCTACGCCTACGTGCCCGACTTCATCCGCTATCTACCTGGGCGAAGAGCCGATCCTGGGGACCGTGGAAACCTACCTGTGCTCGCGGCCTGACGATCTGCGCTACGTGCTGGAGCATCTGCCGGAGCTGGTCGTGAAGGCGGTGGGCGAGTCGGGCGGCTACGGCATGCTGATCGGGCCGGCGGCGGACGAAGAGACGATCGAGGTCTTCCGCAAGAAGATCGAGGCCGATCCGCGAAACTACATTGCGCAGCCGGTCGATCGGGCTGTCGCGCGTGCCTTCGTACGATGTCGAATCGAAGCGCATGGCGGGGCGCCACGTGGATCTGCGTCCGTACTGCCTGTACGACGGAGAGAAAGTGACGATCGTTCCCGGCGGACTGACGCGCGTGGCGCTGCAGCCGGGTTCGCTGGTGGTGAATTCCTCCCAGGGCGGCGGCAGCAAGGACACCTGGGTGCTGCGGGGAGGAATGCCTGAGCAACGTATGCTGTCGCGAATTGCGGACTCGCTGTTCTGGCTGGCGCGCTACATCGAGCGCGCCGAGGACACGGCGCGCATTCTCGACGTGAACTACCACATGCTGCTGGAGCAGTCGGCGACGCCGTACCGGCTGCGCTGGGACCCGCTGATCATCATGGCCGGCGAGCAGGAGCGCTTCTCCCAGTTCTACAGCGAAGCGAACGCGCAGACGGTGTTTGAATTTCTGGCGTTTCGCGCGGACAATCCCAGCTCGATCGTGCAGTGCATCACCAAGGCGCGCGAAAACGCGCGCACCATTCGCGACCGCATTTCGCGCGAGATGTGGGAAGACATCAACGGCCTCTATCACTCGGTCACGCGCTTCGATCCGGCCGAGGAGATTTCCAGCGGGCCGCACCGCTTCTGCGATGCCGTCAAGTTCGGCAGCCATCGTTTCTTCGGCGTCACCGACGCGACGCTGCCGCACGACGAAGGCTGGGACTTCCTGCGGATCGGCTGGTCGCTCGAGCGCGCGGAGATGACGGCGCGCCTGGTCGACGTGCAATTCCAGTCGCTGCTGGAGACGCCGCGATTCGGCGGAACGGCCGACAATCATCAATGGATGGCGGTGCTGAAGTCGGTGGGCGCGTATGAGGCCTATCACCGGCAATATCACTCGCCGATCGAGCCGGAAAGGGTGGCGGAGATGCTGATCCTGCACCCACAGCATCCGCGCTCGATCCGCTTCAGCATCACCGAAGTGCAGGTCGGGCTGCGCGCCATCAGCGGCAGCGGGCCGGGCTCCTACGCGAACGAAGCCGAGCGCCTGACCGGCAAGGTGCTCGAGGGCCTGCGCTACGACACGGTAGAAGATATGTTCCGCCGCGGGCTGCACACGCTACCTTGAACGGCTTGCTGGCCAATTGCCGCGTCGATCGGCGAAGACATTGCCCGAACCTACTTCTACTACGGGGTCGTCGCATGAACCGATATCACCTCGTGCATGTGACGGAATTCGTTTACGACGGTCCGGTGTCGGAAAGCTACAACGAAGTGCGCCTGCGTCCGATGCACGACGAAGACGCAGAGCTGCCTGTCGTTTCGGCTGACGACCGCATCCGGCCTCGCCGGCGTTTTCCTATCGCGATGCGCTCGGCAACTGGGTGCACCAGTTCAACATTCTGCCCGAGCACAGCCGGCTGCGGGTGGAGGCGGAGTCGGTCGTGCTGGCGCATGAGTTCCGGCCATCCGCCAGCGTGGATGCCGCTCAGCGAGTTGGAAGACCGTCGCGAGGAATTGGTCGAAGAGTTCTTCGACATGCTGGCTCCCAGCAAGTACGTTCCGCACCTGCCGGAGCTTGCAGCCGCTCATCGCCGGCGGCCGAGGCGGCAGTGTGACGGCACCGTAGCAGGATTCGCGCAGAGCGCCGTCGGACCTGATTCACGAGCGGTTCCAGTACGTGAAGGGCGCAACCCACGTGAATTCGTCGATCGCGGATTCGCTGCAAATGGGCGCGGGCGTCTGCCAGGACTTTGCGCACTTGCTGCTGGGAGTATTGCGCAAGCGCGGTATTCCGGCGCGCTATGTATCCGGCTACCTGGTGCCGCAGAACGAGGACAACCCAGCCGCCAAGCTGGAAGAGGTCATCGGTGGCCAGGCGTCGCATGCGTGGGCCGAGGCTTACATACCGGATTCGGACTGGATGCCGCTCGATCCGACGCTGGGCAAGCCGGTGGGCATGCGTCACGTTCGCATCGCATACGGTCGCGACTATTCCGACGTCGCTCCGGTGCGCGGCGTCTACAAGGGACACGCCGGACAACGGCTGTCGGTGGACGTGAGCGTGCGACCTGCATTGGACGATGATGGTCACGAAACCCTAGCGGAAACGGCCGCAAGACCGCTCGAGGAAGAGCCGATTGAACCGCGCGCCCAGCAGTCCGGCCAACAATAGCCTGGTGATCACGCCGTCTTGCTTTTCAGCACCCGGTATAGTGCCAGGATCATAATCGCGCCCAGCACCGATAAGATGAATCCCGGGGCATCGCCGGGATGCCACCAACCCGCGAACCGGCCCACTACCGCCGCAATGAGCGCTCCACCAACTCCAACGGCGGTGGTCGCCAAAAAACTGTCGGGGCCTTTGCCTGGCAGCAGGACGCGGGCGGACATCCCGACAATCCATCCGATCGCCACCAAGACGATCATTCGCAGCATCGCAACGTCTCCGTGGGATGTCCGAACATGATTACTTCGATTGGGCCTCCTGGCGCCCTTGCAGGAACAGATCAACGTTCACCTTATCCACCAGCGATACTCCAGTATCGACAAACCGCGGGAAGGGTGAGAAAGAGTCGGTGCCGTAGTCCTTCTTCAAGTCCACCGGGTAGTGATGGATGTCATCCAGTTGCTTCAGCCCGTAAAAAGCCATGGTGTAAGGCTTCTGAGCGATCGTGGCATCGATGAGGCCGCTCTTGACGAGATTGAGAGTAGCTTCGTCGGTGTCCATGGCGACGATCAACCGGTCGGTCGCATTGTTGCGCCGGACCGCCTCGGCGACATCCTTGCCGGAGGACGCTTCGAGGCAAACGAAGGCGTCAATGTGGTCCACGCCCTTTTCCGTCAGCCAATGCTGAGTCCGGTCGAACGCGTTGCCCGCGTCGCCCTTGATATTGAAGACTTCGACGATCTTGATCGCCAGGATGGTCGGCGAAAACATCTTTGTAGCCTTTCAGGCGTTCGTCCATGTTGGTCTGCGGCATGGTGTAGAAGACAACATTGCCTTTGCCATGCAGCTTCTCCAGCACGCGCTGACCGCCCAGACGTCCCGCCTGCAGATTGTTGGTGCCGATGAAGAACAGGCGCTTGCTTGCTGGAGCGTCGGCATCGATGGTGATCACCGGGATACCCGCATCGATGGCGTCGTTGATCGGGTGCCTGCATTAATCCAGTGTCGGCGACCGAGACCAGGATTCCGGCAGGCTTCAGTGCGACGGCATCGCGGAACTCCTTTTCCTCTGCCTGGGGATCGTAGGTCTCCGGTCCGCGGACGTCGACCTTCACGCCGTACTCGAACCCGCCTTCGCCAGACCCGGCAGCGGCGGTCTGCCAGTATGGCAATTTGGAATTCACCGTAACGAGAATGTAGCGCTCGTTGTTGTCGTGACGGGAACAACCAACCAGGAGAAAAAGTCGTCACGGCCAGCGATGCCAAACTCAGCACTTTTACCAATGAGTTTCATGGCCACCCTCCGTTGCAATGTGATGCGTCCGCGACTGCGTTCCGCGGTGGTTGAGCAATGCAACTATATCGCAGCGATACCACACGGCAAGCGATGAAATTGGCGATGCGCACACGGCCGCTCCCGGTCGTGAATCTCAGGTGGCGCCCCTGTTGCCTGGAGTTGGCACTACCCGGCAGGCGATTCGGCGTTCCTACGGCCATTTCCAGCTGTCCGTAACGAGGCAGTTAACGAAAATGCTGTGGCAAGGCCGCCATCGGTACGTTACAATTTGGTGTCGCAATCTGCCACGGTGTTTTAGGCGACACTAATCTGGCGGCATCGAATCGATTTTTGCAGTGGACTTGCAGCGCGGTAAGAGTCAGTTGAGCCGGAGTTGCTGCGTTCCGGCCGGTTGATTTGCGTCGGTCGTCGTCGCGAACAATGGATGACGGCTGGACGATTAAGTCGGATTCAGAATGAAATTAGGCTTGGAGGCCAACCAAATTATGCGGAACTGTTTAGCCACAAAAATGCTGAGCATCGTAATGATGTTGCTGACTCCGGCGGCAATGATTATGGCTGAGACCGGTAACACCATGCTGTACGCGTCCGGAAACGTCACGTTGAACGGAACAGAGGTTACCCGCTCGGCCTCCGTAACACCCGGCGATAAAATCGAGACGGCGGGCTCCACCGCGACCACACTCAGCCAGGATGGGTCGAAGGTAACGGTCAACCCGTACTCGGCCATCCGATACGAGAGTGCAGGCGTCAATGTGGTGCGTGGCACGGCTGCGATCAACACAAGCGATGGCATGCCCGCGAAGGCGGCGCAGGTAACTGTGGCGCCGAAGGACAAGGCGGCTTCGTACGAAATCGCCCGCCTGAATAACCAAGTTGTCATTACCAGCCGAACCGGCGCACTGATGATTACCGAGGCCGGCAAGACCACTGAACTAGAAGCGGGTGGATCGAGCTCGCGCGCTGCCGACCCGACTCCCGCACCGGCACCTGCACCGCAGGCTTTCCCGGTCTTCCCAGGGAGTGGGCTTAGCAGCAGAGATGTGCTTGTTATCGCGGCCGTTGTTGGTGGGGCTGCGGTTGCGACCGGCCTATGGGCCGGAATGTCGGCGGCCGGAGTACCTCCTGGCGGTTTTGGCAACCAGCTGTCCAGCACTACGCATCAGGGACGCGGGATGAACCGCATCGCCCAGGTAGCGCGTGCGACGGTTGTCAACTCAGTTGCGAATGGTGTGCGGACCTCGGCAGGGAATGGCGCGGCCGTGCGGGCCACACAGCATCGCAATATTCGCGCTGCCCACTAATCGGCACGCGAGAAACGCTTCAACCACGGAAGACCCGCCACATGGCGGGTCTTTCTATTGCTCCGCCGGCTGCTACATTGCGGGCGAGTTTGACGCCGGTCGATCGTTGCTCGATGTGCTACCCTCGAGGCGTCGGGACGGGTGTTTATGCTCCGAAGTACAAGTCTCCTCGGCATCATCCTATTTGCCAGCGTATGCCCAGCTGACAACGTTACGTTCCTGCGCATCGACCGGACCGTAGTTCAACAGCGAGCGACAGCGGCTCCCGGACTCCGAACATCGCGTTCAGACTCTAGTGGGATTGTTTGAAAAGGCAGGTTGTTCCAAGGACAAGATCGAGGTGCAGAAAGTGCCTGACCAGCCCCTTCCCAATGTTTTCTGCACTCTGCCGGGAACCGATTACGGAGCAATCCTGGTAGCGACGCGTATCGACTACGACGGACGCGGAGACGAGGGTGCAGTAGGGTGGGGCGACATCGTCATGCTTCCTCTGCTGGTTGAGTCACTGACCTCGACCGTTCATCGGCATACGCTAATATTTGCAGCATTCTCCGGAACCAACAATGCCGGGACAGCCTGGTACTGGAAGAGCCTGACCGACGCGCAGCGGCGTGAGTTTCGGGGGGTAGTCGATCTGGACCACCTGGGCCGGACCGCTGCCGGCTACTTGACGCTGCCGAATGGCGCTGCAATGACGCGAATGGTGCCCGCCGCGGCCCGCGCCCTGCGTATGAGTCCGGAACCGCAGGCTGTTGCGGAGGTCCCGGAGAGTAACGCGGCATTTTTTGCGCGAGTGCACATTCCCGCGATCACAATTTATTCCGCCGGCTACATCTCCAACGAGGGCGAGGCGGGCCCAGTGTCAGCGAGGGTCAATCCGCGCTTGCCTGCCGATGTGCATCAGCCTCCTCCCAGTACCCCCCACTCGTTCGCCCTGAGAACGGCGGTTGACCCGTCGGTTTACAACGACACCTACAATCTGCTCTGCGTGTACCTGCTCTTTCTGGATCGCGGCCTGGGAGCAAGCAAACACGCTCCGCCAGAAGTGCAAATGGCAAAATCGGCGCTGCCACAGCAGCCGAAGCCTACAGAATCCTCGGGCGCTCCTGAAACCACATCTGTCGCTGCACCTCCGAGCACAAGCGTGCCTCCGAGCGTGCCTACCACTCCCGCTGCCTCCGTAGTAGCTAGAGCGGCAATTCCAACGGATGCACCGACTCCGGCCACGAACATCGGTTCTGCTCCCGACATTTCGGAGGCTGCGACGATTCGGGTCAATACCCGCCTGGTGCAATTTGACGTGGTCGCAACCGACAACCAGGGACACCCGGTGAAGGACCTCACGGCCGCTGATTTCACTGTTTTTCAGGATGGACAGCGGCAGACGGTGAGGGCGTTTGAAGCTCACTCCGCTGCAGCAGTTGAGAAGACGGCTTCTCTCAGCGGCGGCCCTGCAAAGCCGGTGTCGGCAACCCTGCCGCCGAATTCCTATAGCAATGTTCCAGCGAAAGCTCCGCAGACGAGCTGGACCATCGTCCTGTTCGATCTCTTGAACACTGCGGTTTCCGACCAGGCATATGCACGGAACCAGTTGCTGAAATTACTCAAATCGGTGCCACGCGGCGAGCCGGTGGCGCTGTTCGTGCTCACGCGGCAGCTAGAGATGCTGCAGGGGTTCACCCAGGACCCGAACCAGTTGGTGCACATGGCGGAGATGCTGGACCCCGCGAGATCACAGCTCCTGACCACCATGGCCGAACGGGAACGGACAGTGAGTAGCGTTGCGGCCACGGCCCAACAGGCCGCCGGGGCCCCAGTCGCACCCACGGGCCCGATCGACACTTCTACCATGGTCTATGCGCAAACCGCGCGCATTTTGCAGAGCTATAACGACTATGAAGCCTTCCGAACCACTGACCGTGTAATTTTCACCCTCGAAGCTATGAGAGGCCTGGCCAGAGCCGTTTCGGGGTATCCCGGACGCAAGAACATGGTCTGGCTATCGGGAAGCTTCCCGGTGCAGATCGAGCCCGATCCCGCTTCTACAGACCCGTTCCGCAATGAACGGGGTTTTGAAAATCAGATTCGAGCAACGTCATCGCTGTTGGCCACCTCGCGGGTTGCGGTCTATCCCGTGGATGTGCGCGGGCTCCAGTCACAGGGCTTCGATATCGCTGCATCCGCCAGCCAGACCCAGGTCATGACGAACATTGCTCCCGAGGGCGTGCACGGTGTGGTGGGGAGCTCGCCCAGTGTGCTCGGCGCCAACATCGCAGCAGAATCGGCGGCGCTCTCCAACGACCGGGCCACTATGAAGACCATAGCGGAGCAAACCGGCGGGGAGGCGTTCGTAAACACGAATGACCTGAGCCGGGTGATTGCTCGCAGTCTGGAAGATGGCTCGACCTATTACACGCTGGCGTATACGCCGCCGAAGAGCGACGAGAGTGGAGGCTACCATCGAGTGGTTGTGAAGGTGCCCGGCCGTAACCTAAAGCTTGCCTATCGTCGCGGATACTACAGCATCCCGCAATCGTCGACGGGAGCAGTCGGGACGGCGGCCTTGCGGGCAGCGTTACAGCCAGGCATGCCTCCGGCGACTTCGATGCTGTTGACTGCTTCCATCGAACCACCGGACGTGAGCCGGCGGGACGTGAAGGTCAATTACGTCATCGATAGCAATGGCATAGATTTCTCGGACGCCGCCGACAACAAAAAGCGCGCACAGGTCGACTGTATGGTGATCGCTTTTGACAGCTCGGGGAAAGAGGTTGCGCACGCCTCCGACACGTTGGACGCGACCATACCGGCCACGGCTTATGCCGCGGTGATGACCTACGGGCTGCCGGCCCACCAATTGATCGGATTACCGCCTGGGAAGTACAACCTGAAGATCGGCGTCATGGACCGTACCACGCAACAAATCGGCACCGTCGATGCGCCGCTGGAGGTGTCTGCCACCGCCCTGGCGCAGCGCTAGAACTTGTGGACAGTTATGCGATGCGCTAGTCGTCCTCCTCCTCTTTGTCCCGCAACCCTGCCTTCATCTCGAGATTGCGGATTAGCCTGTGCAAGTAGTTGGGATGAACTCCCAGCGCCTTCGCGGCTTCTGTGTAGTTGCCCTTGGCGGCACTGAGGGCATCGCGAATCAGACTCTTCTTGAGTTCGCTGATGGCGGCGTGGTATCGAGTGCCCTCCGGCTTTGCGGCCTGCCTCTCAACGAGTTCTTCGGGCAGATCCTCGGGGCGAATTTCGTCGGAGGTTCCCAGCACAATGGCGTGTTCGATGGCATTTTCGAGTTCCCGAACATTCCCTGGCCAGTCGTAGCTGAGCAGCATCGCCTTCGCCTCGGCCGTGATGCCTTTGAACGGACGATTACATTTCTGGGCATATTTTGTGGCGAAATAAATTGCCAGCAAAGGTATATCCTCGCGCCGCTTGCGCAAGGCCGGAACGGCAACCGAGACCACGTTCAACCGATAAAAGAGGTCCTGGCGAAACTCGCCCTTCTTGATGGCGTCCTCCAGGTCCTTGTTTGTGGCTGCAAGAATGCGGGCGTGGAACTTCGTCGGACGTGTCGTGGCACCAATTCGTTCGAACTCGCGTTGCTGTATTACGCGAAGCAGTTTCGCCTGCATCATGGGCGCCATTTCGCCAATCTCATCGAGAAAAATGGTGCCGTCCTCCGCTATCTCGAGCTTCCCTTTCTTGGTAGCCACAGCACCGGTAAAGGAACCCTTTTCATGACCAAACAGCTCGCTCTCCAGCAGAGTGTCGGGGATGGCGGCGCAATTGATGGCAACGAACGGCTTATCACGCCGCGAGCTGCCGGCATGAATGGCGCGTGCGACCAGTTCCTTTCCGGTCCCACTCTCGCCGCGAATAAGCACAGTGCTATCGCCATGCGCTACCTTGCCGATGAGGCCAACCAGGTGCCGCATCGACTTTCCGTCGCCCACCATGCCGTCGCCGGGTTCCAATTCGGCTCGCAGACGCCGGTTTTCGGCTTTGAGGGATTCCAATGCCAGCACATTCTCCAGGGTCACAGCTGCGATTCCCGCAGCAGAGTTAAGAAAATGTACGTGGTCCTCTTCGAACTCATGTTCCGGCCCCAACGAGGTCAGATAAAGAAGTCCGATGGTCCGCTGCACGCCCACCAGTGGAACGCACATGGCATTTTCGGCGCCCGGCGGGCCCTTGGCGTTCTCGGCTACGACCGCGGACTGTTCCCACAAGGCACGCTGCATCAACTCGCGACGAACCGAGATCGGCTTGGATCCCGGGCCTCCACGCTCATAGGTGCAAGTCGAAGACGGCTCGTCCTCTGCCTGGTCGATGAGCAAGATCGCACCCAAGTCGGCGGGAATAACTTCAAAAATACACTCCAATAACTTTCGCTGAAGTTGCTCAGGCTCGCGAATGGAGTTGACGGTGCGAGAGATTTTGACCAGCGCATTCAGGTCCCGGGCCATGCGGCCCACTTCCGATGCGGAGTGGGACCAGACGCGCGAGTCGGTCAGCTTCACGGTTTTCAGTATGTCGGTGGTCGTCGCATCGTTGTACAAGACGCGCGGCGCAAGCTCGGTCGTATCGGCTTCCGTCAGAAAAATCAACTCGCACTGGCCCACACGTACGACATCGCCGTGTAGCAAGGCCCGCTTGCTCACCGGGATTCCGTTCACGAACGTTCCGTTGTGGCTTTCGAGATCGGTGAGTTCGATAGCGCCGTCCTGCAATTCAATGACGCAGTGCTGACGGGAGATCGTGACGTCACGAATCGGCATACGGTTAGTCGGTTCACGTCCAACCGACACCCGGCCTTCCGCCAGGCGAAAGACCTGGCCTTTCAGCGGACCTGAAACAGCAACAATGCGGGGGTCCATAGCTGCTCTGGGGAATTAGTGTAGTCCAGCTTCAGTAAATCTGCTCATCTTTGACTTTCGGACCTGCTAACGTGGACTGGGTGGCTAAACTGCCTTTTTAACCAGGAGCCTCTCTCCCACAGGAACTGATATTAATACGCTGACAATTTTTTCCGAGGCATAGCCATCACCGTACGGGTTCCGCATACCTTCCAGCGATTGCCGGAATTCCGGGCTGCGGGCAATTGTCACTTTGGCAAGAATATCCGCCTTATGTGGCGCTGCATCCAGAATATTCCTGGCGCGTTCCCGGCCTTGTTGTCGCATGCCAATGTTAATTGTGGGAAGTGCAAAAGAAGGCGCCTCCATAATGCCGCTGCTGGAGTTTCCGACCATCAGGTCCACGTAACGCAACACACTCCAGTAGGAGAGGGCCGGCAGGTTGGTAAATATCCGCGCGTCGGAACGGCGGGACAAGAAATCACTTGTCCGGGCGATCAATGCTCGGCTCCCGGCATCGGCGTTCGGATAGCAAAATAGAATCTGCCCGGGAACGTCGGCCAACGCAGAGAAGAGCTCGTCAGCCTCACGCGTCGTGTCGCGCGCAATGGTCACGGGGTGATAGGAAACCAGCGTGGACGGTTTTCCCAAGTCCAGCCGCAGCTTCTCTTCTATCTGCGCCCGCGTGTAAAGCGTGTTACGCCTTAAGTGGTCGATCGACGGGGCTCCCCCACGATGCACCCGCCATTCCTCTTCCCCCATTGCGATAACGCGGTCGTGCGCCGCAACGGTCGAAGTGAAGTGGACATGACTCATCTTCGTCAGGGCGTGACGAACAGCGTTGTCGATCGCTCCTTCGCTGGTTTCTCCACCCTCGATGTGGGCGATGGGGATGCGGAGGGCCAACGCGACCGAGGCAGGCGCGAGCATCTCATAACGATCGGCGATAAGCAGCAGCAGGTCGGGGCGCATCTGATCGAGACAATCCGCCAGACTCAGGGTCGCCAAGCCAATGGTCTTTGCCATTCCTACGTCGGTGTCTGAACTGAGCAGACACTCGATGCGGGCCGCGATGTCCAGACCATCCCGTTCGATTTCGTTGATGGTACGCCCAAACTCCGGAGACAAATGGGGGCCCATCGCGATGAGCTTTAGATCTACTTCCGGATGCCGCGATAGGTCGTGCAAGGGCCAATACAGGTGGCTGTAGTCGGCACGCGAGGTGGTTACGACGGCAATGCGACGTTTCATCGAACGGTCCCGGCCGCGACCTGATCAAGCAGATAAGCACTGGGCTCATACTGTGGCACGAGGTTGGTTAACGCGGTCAAGAGTCGCGACAAGTTCATCATTCTCAGGGCTTCATCCAACGCAGCCAGCCCTTGGACCAGTTCGGTGTTATCAGGACGCAGGCTCTCGACCCATTGCAGCCCGTTTCCCGGATGGCTTGAGATTGTCTCAGACTTAGAAACAAATTCTTCCTGCAGCTTGTCGCCCGGCCGCAGTCCGGTATAGCTGATCGCCACGTCACTCCTACCAGACTGCTCTATGAGGAACTGCGCAAGGTCGGCGATGCGAACCGGCTTGCCCATGAGTGGGACTGCGATGGCTCCGTCGGCTGGGCATGCGGCGGCAGCGCTCAGAATCCTGCGGACTGTCTCCTCCATGGTGAGGAAATACCGCTCAATTTCGGGATGCGTTACGGTTACAGGTCCTCCTTGCGCAATCTGCACAAGAAACAACGGAACCACGCTTCCTTCCGAAGCAAGCACATTGCCCAACCGGATGGAAGTCATACGCGTTGTATCGCAGCTCAAGGCAGACAAGATGATTTCCGCAAGGCGCTTTGAAGCCCCCATGATGCTTCGCGGATTGACTGCCTTGTCAGTGGACGCCATGATGAGGCGGCTGACGCCGAAACGCCTCGCCATCATCGCGGCCGTCGAAGTACCGAACACGTTGTTCTGAACCACGGCGAACGGATTCATTTCCATCAGGGGCACGTGCTTAAGGGCCGCGGCGTGATAGACAGTCTCGGGACGGTAGCGTTCAAACAAGTCGGCGACACACCGCTCGTCAGCCACCGAACCTAGAATCGGCACGTGTTGTTCGGACCCTGGTGCCAAGGACAACAGGGTGTGAACACGGTAGAGATTTTGCTCGCACGAATCGAGAAGAACCACCTTCCTCGGATGCAGGGTTCGGATTTTTTGGGCAAGAGCAGAACCGATCGACCCTCCGGCTCCCGTGATCAGGACGCACTTTTGGTCGTGAAGGGCTTCAAGTCCCGATTCGTCAGCGGTTGCATCCAGCGGAGCAAAGAATCGGTCCCAGGGGATGTCTTCGGCATTGAGGGGCATAAGAGAGATTCCATCATAATGAATCAAGGAGCGTTAGGGCAGGGCTCGGCCATTCTGCGCACCAATCGCACCGGGTCGGTCAGGCAGAAAGCCGAGAGGCTTCCTCTTGGATATGCTGCCAGGCACGCTCGATGTGCCTCATGGTCGTATGGGTTTGCCCAACGCAAAAGCGGAGTACGAATTGATCGTTTAACCGGGTATGAGTGAGATAGAGGTCACCGCTCTGGTTGAGCCGCTCCATCAGTAGCTGATTTTCGGCGTCAGCACCCTGATAGCGGAAGCACACCAGATTTAAGGGGACCGGCGCGACGATCTCAAACCGGCTGTCGTTCTCTACCCATTGGGCAAAGGTCTGTGCCATTTCTACGTGATGGCGCACGTGATAGCGAAGACCCTCTACACCGTAATGCCGGATCACGAACCAGAGTTTGAGCGACCGAAAGCGCCGGCCAAGGGGGATCTGCCAGTCACGGTAGTCGAAAACCGCACCCGACTGGGTTGCCTGGTTCTTCAGGTACTCGGGCAGGATGCTGAGCGTCTTGATCAACGCCTCCCGGTCCGCGACGTAGAAGCAGTCACAATCGAAATTCGTGAACATCCACTTGTGAGGATTGAAGCAGTAACTGTCTGCGAATTCCACCCCATCCTGGAGCCGACGGAATTCCGGACACAGGGCGGCGGTTCCTGACATGGCGGCGTCTACGTGGAACCACAGCCTGTTTTCGAGGCATATGGCTGCGATTGCAGGCAGGGGATCCATGGCATTGGACGAAGTTGTGCCTACCGTTCCACAAACGAAGAACGGGACGAGGCCTAGGCTGCGGTCTTTTTCCACCATGGAACGAAGGACCTCAGGCTTCATCGCGAAATTCTCATCTACTTCGACCAGGCGTAGGTTGTCGAGGCCGATCCCAGTTATCATGGCGGCCTTTTCAAGCGAGGAGTGTGCCTGGGTCGAGGTGTACGCGACCAAGCTTCTATCCATCCCAAGGGTGTTTGAAGTGTAACCAGTGGCACGCTCCCGCGCCGCCAGCATCGCGCATAGGGTCGAACTCGAAGCCGTATCCTGAATCACCCCTCCACCGGCACTTGAGGACAAGAATCTGTCAGGTAGTCCAAGCATGCCGACTAGCCAGTCCAGTACCAGGGTCTCCAATTCGGTACAGGACGGGCTGGTTGCCCATAGCATTCCCTGTACACCGACCGCCGAGGAGAGGAGATCTCCCAATATCGCGGGACCAGAAGCATTGGCGGGAAAATAGGCAAAGAACTTAGGGGACTGCCATTGGGTCAGGCCCTTCATGATGACCTTGTCCATGTCTGCTAACAGCGCGTCGAACGGCTCGCCATGGGCGGGAGGACTGTGTGGCAAAGATTGGCGAATTTCTCCCGGACTTACCTGCGATAGAACCGGAAGGGACTCAATTCGCTCGTAATAGTCGGCGATCCAATCGACCACCTGTTTGCCATATTGGCGGAATTGGTCGGCCGTCATGTGGTAACTGTGCTCTTCTGACATTCAGGACAGCTCCATTCCTCTTGCACATCGAAGCTTACAACAGTAACCCCAACCAGAATTACGTTCCGATGTCGAGTGATCGACACTCCGGCGACTTATAGTGAGCCAATAAGTTGATCAACTCTCTGCACTCGCCAGTATGTCGCCCAGCGTGTTCTTTGTGAGGCATTAATTCCGAATTGAGAGTGCATTCCTTACTTAGCGAGACTATACTTACGTGCGTGAGACTGTAGTCTGGCCGAATTCAAAGTGAAAGGTGATACATGGATACACAGCAAATCCTTTCCGATCTCAGAAGTGAACGCGATCGGATCGATGCAGCCATCCGTGCGCTGGAAGGTGGCAAGTCAGGCCGCGCACCGGGAAGGCCTGCGGGCGGAGGCAGGAGGCGGCGCACGATGAGCGCAGCCGCGCGTAGGCGTATATCTGAGATGATGAAATTGCGCTGGGCGGAGAGAAAGAAGAAAGCCAAATCAAAGGCTTAATCGGACCATCCAAAAGGCACGGACGGCCACTCGCAGGTAGTGCGAGTGGCTCTCTCTTTGCGCCTCTTATTTGCCGCAACGTGGGCCCTAAGAAGCAAACCGGGCGGGGGCATAAGCACCAGTGACCGCGGGTTTTGGCCCGCGCTTTCGGACAAGCGCCACCCGGATGTGATCCAGCAACTGGGCAGCGCTGCACTCGGACTTCGAGAGAAAGACAGCGGCCAGGGTCTCCTCGGAACAACGCCCGGGTCCGCCGGAAAACACGATGGCCGGGGTGGAGGGTGAAATTGCTTTGAGCTCGTCAACCACGCTGCCTCGCGCCAACTTGGGCATCACCATATCGGCGACGATCAGGTCAATTCCACCCTGCTTGATGACATCCATGGCGTGATGGGAGTCGGAGCAAGCTACGACACGATAGCCTCGCGTTTCCAGCATCACCTTCCGAATGGATAAGGAACGTTCGTCTTCGTCAACGCAAAGAATCGTGCGCTTCGGCTTCATCGATCTTCCTGCTTCGCTCCCAACGAAACTGCGTCACTACGCCCGGGCGCGCGCGGTCGGACGCTGCGGCAGTCACTTGAAGAGCTGTCAATTTTTTCACGCCAGAGCAAGAGTGCTAACGAATCCTACGACTGCGCCCCATGACTGTAAAGTACCGAGAAGGTCAAATCATCACGTCGGTATTGCGGGAAGCACAGCACCGCCGGCGCTGCAGAAAAACATCTTACTGAAGAATTGCGCTTCGCCAAATACACCACCGGCAAGGGTTTTCGGCGTGCACAAAATATCCGAAGATTATTCACATGGTTACTCTTCCGTTAATGAGCTGCACCACGTACCCACCGACTCGCACATTGGTCACAACGTCACCCTTCTTGTCGGCGCGAACAAAGAGCGAGCTCGGCCGTTCGCGTCTCGATTCCCTGCTCGATTAATCCCTGTACACCCGATGCCAGGACGCCGTTTCGCACTGCCCATGCCGTGCAGCAACCCGCGGCAGAGCCGGTTGCGGGATCTTCGCCGTTGTAGAAGATCATGCGGGCATGCAGCGTTGCATCCTGCTGCAACGTTTCGCGACTGACAAAGTAGAAGAAGCTGTTGTCACCGGCGCCGCTTCAGATACGTTTCCATCTGGTTCCAAGCTGACACTTAGCTTCTGCAACGTCGCCAGTGACCGGAAAGGCACGATGGTGAACGACATTCCGGTCGATACGGTCTGGATGGGCAAGTCGTTCGTCCAGCTCAGAGACGGATATGCCCAATACCTTCGCCACATCGGCCTGTGCGAGTTAGTCTGGCCAAACTTTGGATCGACTTGGCGCATCTCGCCGAACAACTGCCCATCTCGCTGTTCGAAGCGACACCGGAACTTTGCCCACCTTGAGATCGAGTACGATCTCTCCGGCTGGTGATTGCCCATAGAGAAACCACGCGGTGCCCAGGGTCGGATGCCCGGCGAACGGCAGTTCTTCATTCACCGTGAAGATCCGTACCCTGTGGCCTTCCCGGCGCTCGGTCGATCGGCAGTCGCGCGGAAAGATAAAAGTGGTCTCGCGAGAGGTTGGTCTCGCGCGCCAGCTTCTGCATTTCGTCGTCTGAGAAGCCGCGGGCGTCGGTAAAGACCGCGAGTTGATTGCCTTCGAGCGGCCGGTTGGTAAATACGTCGAGCTGGACAAACGCAAAGGTGCGCTTTGCCATGAGGACACCTCACTGTCAGCAAATCTATCAGGAGCGCGCGACGGGATGTCCGAGCGAACGGATGAAGAGGCAGGAGCGTTACGCAGCCACCGGCGCACCGTCGAGGTTCGGTACAATCGCGAAAGCATGCGCCAGGCCTGCGGAAGCGAAGGGGGTCCGGTGACTCTCCCGGTCTTCAAAACCGGCGATTGGCATCTTCGATGTCAATGGTGCGTTCGACTCGCACACGCTTCCGCCAAAACAAACCACTTAGCTCTGGGCTTGCGTGCCGTTTCCGTGCCGTTGCCATTTAGAGCTAACGCCACTACCTTGCTGTGAGCCTTTGACATCTCATCCGTGACCACATCGCCGTAGACGTTCATGGTGGTTCTGATGTCCCCATGACGCATCAACCGTTGTTGAACGGCAATGGTAGTGCCCACGGCGTCCAGCCATGAGCGGTATGTGTGGCGCATCGTGTGCGTGCTCACGTGGCCCACGCCCGATGCTTTCCCCGCCTTCCGATACGCCCGGTTGAGACTGTCAGCGGCCCAAGGCAAGCGACCGATCTGAGCCGGTGAAGCAAAGACCCAATCGTCAGCCGCCCGGAATTGCGTGGCTTGGTTCCACGCCTTCAGAACGTCCAACATTTCCGCATCAACCGGCATTGCACGCTCTAGTATTCGGTTTTGGTTTCGCCTACTCGCTGCCGGACTATGCTGCGCTGGATTCGCAGTGACCCGTTGAGCCAATCAACGTCGCTCCAGCGCAAGCCAAGGCACTCTGATATGCGAAGGCCGAAGCACACGCAAGTTAAAGCCATCGTGCGGAAAGGCTCTTCCATGTGCTCAAGCAGTTTGCGAAATTCTTCCACGGTGGCCGGAAACTTCGAGGAACCTTGGGCCGGCTCGGCATTTGACGGCAGCAAACTTCCCATAACCTGACTTCCGGGGAGTCAGGGGGTGCACTTCTACGAGTAGGGCGTTATACGTCAACTTGACACGACGCGAACTGCACGGGAGCAATCTCTTGAAACCCGTTTGTGGCCAACCTCCTTAGAACCGATCGTCCGGGAAACTATCGATCAGTGAATACTTCACTCGGAGGTGGGGGAGATCCGGTCAGACTTGTCCGAGCCACCATGCCAGAACTTCAGGCCCAGGAGAAGAGGGTAGGTCGGCACCACACGCAGTTTCCCCGCTGCCCGTATGAGTTCCGCGTCAAACGGACACATGCGGGCGTTAGGTACCGAGCGAAGGTTCCTGGGGTTATAATCTCGGCCACTTATGCCCCTCGCTCCCGGCACGAAGCTCGGGCCCTACGAAATCCTCGCGCCGCTCGGCGCGGGCGGGATGGGCGAGGTCTATCGCGCGCGCGACTCCCGACTGGGCCGGGAGGTCGCGGTCAAGATCCTGCCGCAGCATCTGGCGGGTGATTGCGAGGCCCTGGCGCGTTTCGAGCGCGAGGCCCGGGCTGTCGCCGCGCTCTCTCATCCCAATATCGTGGTTATCTTCGATCTGGGCAACGAAGGCGGGATGCCCTTTGCGGTTATGGAACTGCTGCAAGGAGAGACACTGCGCGAGCAATTAAAACGCTTGCCGTACGCGCCGCGTGCAGTGGCAGAAGTCGGCTTGGTGATCTCCGGCGCGCTCTCGGCTGCCCACGCTAAGGGCATCATCCACCGCGATCTCAAACCAGAAAATATATTTATCAACACCGACGGGCAGATCAAGGTCCTGGATTTCGGATTGGCCCGCATTACATCGGTTCCCACCAGTCTTGGAAGTTCGCTGCTCACCGCCTCTGTGGCGACGACTCCTGGGACGATTCTCGGCACGCTCGCCTACATGTCGCCGGAGCAGGTACGTGGCGATGCTTCTGAAGCCGCGAGCGATATCTTCTCGCTAGGCGCGATGCTGTACGAAATGGCCACTCGCAAACCCGCCTTCTCCCGACCCTCCCCGGCGGAAACCATGGCTGCGATCCTCAAAGACACTCCACCGCGAATCACCGCTTCCGCGGACTTGGACCGCATTGTTTCGCGATGCCTGGCCAAGGAGCCACGCGATCGCTTCCCATCCGCCTCCGCTGTCGCCTCAGCCTTGCGCCTTCTCCTCAAACGGCCCGCGACCAGCAAGAAAACGCAGGCCGTCGATTCGATCGCGGTGCTTCCATTCGTCAATGCCGGGCACGACTTAAATCTCGATTACCTATGCGACGGTATTACCGAAAGCCTTATCAACAATCTCTCGCAGATTCCCAAACTGCGCGTTCTGCCTCGCAGCACGGTGTTCCGCCACAAGGGTTTGGAATTGGATCTAGATCGCGCTATGCGCGAACTGAATGTGCGGGTGCTGCTGATCGGAAGAATCGCGCAGCGGGAGGATACGTTGAATGTACAAGCCGAATTGATCGATCCGGCTGCCGATTCTCAGTTATGGGGTCAGAAATACAGCCGTAAACTCGCCGACCTCTCCGGCGTCGAAGAGGAAATTGCGCGGGAGATCGCCGAAGTCCTGCGGGTCAAGCTGAGTCTCGCCGATAAGAAACATCTGGCGCGACGCTCTACTCAGGACGGTGAGGCATATCAGTTCTATCTCAAAGGGCGGTACCTGTGGAACCGTCGCACGCGCGACGCCCTTGAGCGAGCTATTAAATACTTCCAGGAGGCAATTGGTCGAGATCCTACTTATGGACTTGCGTACGCCGGGCTGGCGGATTGCTATGCCGTGCTGGGATCATTTGCGTTCCGGGCACCCCAGGAAACATTTCCGCGCGCAAAAGCAGCTGCCCAGCACGCAATCGAAACAGACGAAAATCTGGTGGAGGCACATGTCACCTTGGCCATGGTTGCTGCTTTCTTTGATTTTGACCAAACACGCGCCGATCGCGAGTTCAGACGATCCCTCTCGATCAATCCAGGCTATGCCGTTGCCCACCAATGGTATGGAACCTACCTGTGTCTTTCCGCGGATTTCCAGCAAGGTCTTGCGGAACTCCATGAGGCGCAGCGCCTGGAGCCGCTCTCCCCGATGATCAGCGTGCAGCTTGGCGTGGGCTACTACCTGGCACGCCGTTATGATGTGGCCGCCCAGGTTCTGCGGGATGCGATCGAATTCGAACCGTCTTTCTGGCCCGCCCACTGTTTCCTCGGGATGGTGTATGGGCAGCAGCACGAAACCCGCGCCATTGAGGAAATCAAAGCGGCGGCTGAACTCTCAGGTCGCGAACCGCTCACGCTGTCTGGCCTTGGATACATTCTCGGCCGAATGGGCGAACGGGAACAGGCGGCTGGTGTACTCGAAGAATTAAGAGCGCGCTCGCGGACCGAGTACATCGCGTCTTATCATTTCGCTTTGCTCCATTTGGCGTTGGGCGACGAGAACAACTCAATGGAACGGCTAAAAGAATGTCTGTCTCAGCACTCTCCCTATGCCGTGTGGCTGAAAGTCGAACCAAGATTCGACTCGCTGCGTGCAGACGCTCGCTATGAGATGTTGCTTCGGGATGTGTTTGGCAACGAGGCTTGTGTGAGTTGACCCCAGGAGTAGGCATGACTCAGACGGTACGCACGGACGATGGCATTGCAATTGAATATAGAACTTACGGTTCTGGGCCGCTCACGGCCTTGTTTCTTCACGGCTGGGGCAATGCAGCCAGCTTCTGGGATGATCTATGCACCACTCGACTGAACCTTGCCAACCTGCGCTGCGTTGCCGCGAGCTATCGCGGCCATGGCGGCTCGGACCACCCCACGTCCGGCTACACGCACGACCGTTTTTCGCGGGACATGTTCACGGTTGCCGACGCGGTTGACGCGGAGCGGTTCATCATGGTCGGTTTCAGCATGGCCGGCAAGTTTGGCCGGTATATGGCATATCGCCATCCCCAGCGCGTGCTGGGACAAGTCTTGATCGCACCGCCTGGGCCGGAGAGCTTGCAGCTCTCCCGCGAAGCTTTCATTCCGTGGCTGGACGCAGCGCCTGACCCGAAACGCTTCCGTGAGATACTGCTCACCTTCACCAAACAACCCATTCGAGAGGATCTGCTCGCTCTCTACTGCCGGAACGTATCCTTGGCCTCCCGCGCCGGGCTCGAGGGGACGATCGACATGAACTACGAATCGATCGAGGACGAGGTGAGTGACCTCCGCACATCGACCCTGATCATAGGTGGTGACGCCGATCCTTTATTCAATCGTGAATACATCACGAAACACGTGTTGCCCACGACGCCAGAAGCTAGGGTGGTATTCCTGCCTTGTGGGCATGAAATCCCCATTGAAATGCCGAACCAAACCGCGTGGTTGCTTGAGGCATACTTTGCAGGAGTGCAAACGCGGTCGCCCGAAGCTCTCGCCAGATAGCCCCCGATTTAAACCCACTGCTGTTGATGCGGCGACCAGGCCAAGTTGCAGTGTTACTGCCGCCGGCATTCGGCTCATCAATCTTCTCCTTGTCCTAGCCGGAACGTGCCACGGATGACGAGCGGCTCACGCCTCGACGAAAACGACTCAACAGTTTTCTCCTTGTTCTGGCGAGGAAGGTGCCACGGATGACGAACGGCTCACGCTCGACGAAAACGTGGCGTTTGTCGCTCCGCTCGGTGGATGGTTGGCCACGCGATGGGTGTAGCGGCCCAAGTACTGGAGCACGTACTCGGGACCGCCAAAGGGTGGTTTGGAGTAGACGATCCAGTCTTTTCGAAACAGTGTTCAGAGCCAGGAAGCGAAGATCTTGGGTTGCGCGAGTAGCGCCGAGTGGGCGCAGGATCTAGAGCAAATCGCAAGATTGGCTCGGAGTCAGTCCTGTCAGGGGCTGAGTCACTTGGACGAGAAGTCGCTAGCCGGAGCAATCCACATGAGCGAGTAGTCGCCATCTCGGACAAGTGGGGCGGCAAACTCCCGAGAAACCGGCTTCGCGGACATCAGCCCCAACTGAACGACCATACTGACTGCGGCATAGGAGGCCGCCAGTATGCCACGTCGGAACTCATCGAAACGCCGTAAGGCCAAAACAATACTTCGGCTACCCGATTTGGAGCAATCGAAGAACGCAGTTCTCCACTCGCTCGCAGCGACCACTTCGCAAGAATCATACGGTCATGCCATCGACGAATTCATCGGGTGGTACTGTTCCGAACCGCGATTGGCCTTTAACCGCACTGTCGTTCTTCGCTATCGGTTCTTCCTCGAACAGAAGAACCTCGCACCCTCCACCATCAACGTGCGCCTGGCGGCTGTGAGGCGGCTCGCTTATGAAGCCTCCGACACTGGCCTTCTGAGCCCTGATCTGGCCGCCGGAATCCGCCGCGTCAAAGGGGCAAAGCGTCTCGGCGTTCGTATTGGCAACTGGTTGACTGTCCATCAGTCCAGGACCTTGCTTGGCGAATCACCGTCAGACAGTCTCCGAGGCAAGCGTGATCGGGCGATTCTGGCGCTGCTCATCGGATGCGGCCTGCGACGGGCTGAACTGGTTGGACTCGGAATGGAAGATTTCCAGGTTCGCGAGGAGCATTGGGTAATCGCTGACCTGATTGGCAAAGGAAAGCACATCCGTACCGTTCCGGTTCCAATGTGGGCGAAACGCGCCGTCGATGAGTGGACCACGGCGGCTGCCATCAATGGTGGCGCGATCTTCCGGCGAGTCAATCGGCTGGGGAAGATCTGGGGCGATGGAATCACGCCCAAGGCGATTTGGCACATCGTGAAAGCGGCCGCGAAGCGTGCCGGCATCAGAAACCTTGCTCCCCATGACTTGCGCCGCTATGCCGAATCCCGGATTATGCCGAGTTTCACCGCAGTGAGAGCGTGGGTCAACGGAGGAGCGAGTAAACGGTTCGGCATAATTCGGAGTGCCTAGACAAGTCATAGTGGAGAGATGAAAACTTTCATCGATCCCAATCTGCTGCAACGGCTTCGGGTAGGCCCGCTGGCTCCCTATCTCGACGCATACCTAAAACACATTGAACAAGAAGGCTTCTTGCCGTCATCCGCTCCAATGCAGATGTACGCGATCGCTAGATTCAGCAAATGGCTCCGCGATCGGCAATTTGACTTGTACCAAGTGGATGAAGCTGCGGTGAACCGATTCCTGAAACGTGATCCGGGCATTGTCCACAGCTGCGAATGTGCTACCCTGCGTCGGCTTCTCGCGATGCTGCGACAGACTTGGCGTGACAGTGGCGAAGGCATCTGAACCCAGGACCTGTCATCAGCGATTCCTAGATGATTACCGGCGCTACCTCCTCCAGGAGCGCGGCCTCGCGGAAGTCACCTTGGTGTACTTTGTCCGATTTGCCGAGCAGTTTTTGTCCGCCCGCTTCGGCAATGGAGACTTAAACTTTTCCGAACTTTGTGCCAAGGACGTAACGGATTTTGTCCAAAACCGCGCCCACCAGTTAAGCCCGGGGCGTGCCAAGTTGCTGGTGACCGCTCTTCGCTCTCTCCTGCGCTACATGCGGCACCAGGGAGAGATTCCTATCGACCTGGCAAGATGCGTGCCGCCGGTAGCCATGTGGTCTCTTTCTACCCTCCCCAAGTTTCTACCTGCCGGCACAGTTCAACAGCTTCTCGATCATCGCGAGCGGGAAACCCCACTGGGAAAGAGGAACTACGCCGTTCTCTTGCTGCTCGCCCGCATGGGTCTGCGGGCCTGCGAGATTGTTGCGCTGGAATTGGATGATATCGATTGGGACAACGGTCGGATCACCATCCATGGCAAAGGTGGACGCGTGGCCCAGATGCCGTTGCCATCCGACATCGGCGAAGCCATCGCAAGCTATCTGCGCTTCGGACGCCCACGCTGTACCTGTCGCCGAGTTTTCCTTCGACATCGAGCTCCCGTGCGTGGTTTTGCACACTCCATCACCGTCTCCAGCATCGTGAGGCGGGCGCTGATAGACGCTGGCGTCGATTCTGCTCGCAAGGGAGCGCATCTGTTCCGCCACACGCTGGCCACCGACCTGCTCCGGCAAGACGTTTCCCTCGACGAGATCGGCGAACTGCTCCGCCATCAAAGTCCAAACACAACCGCCCTCTATGCCAAGGTGGACTTGACGCGCACTGCGCACCTTAGCTCTTCCCTGGCCGGGAGGTGCGCGATGAAGACTGTACGCGAAGGCCGTCGGAGACTATCTTGCCTTGCGGCGTAGCCTGGGATTCAAACTAAAGAGGCATCAACGCTTTCTGGAAGAGTTCGCATCGTTTCTCGAACAGGAGAGCACGTCACAGATCACCTCTCGGCTTGCTTTGCTGTGGGCGACACAACCCAAGCACATACAGCCGGCAGAGTGGGCTGCCCGGCTAAGCGTTGTCCGCGGATTTGCGCGCTACTGGAGCGCAACCGACGCAACGACTGAGGTCCCGCCTGACGGTCTGCTGCCGTATCGCCCCAGTCGCGCAAAACCCTATCTCTATTCCGACGAACAGATTCATCAACTACTGGAAACAGCCAAGAACATGCCAGCCGCTCACAGCCTGCAACCGTGGACCTATCACTGCCTGCTCGGTCTTCTGGCCGTCACAGGTCTACGCATCAGTGAGGCACTCAATCTACGGTCCGCAGACATCGACTGGTCGGAAGGCGTTCTCACGATCCGCGATGCCAAGTTCAGAAAATCTCGACTGGTCCCTCTCCACGCTTCGAGCCTGAAGGTGCTATCTGATTACGCAGTTCGCCGGAACCATCTGTTCGCGAGCCGGGATAGCGGTTACTTCTTTCCTTCTCGCCGTGGTGCACGGCTAGATGAAGGGCAGGTTCGTCGCACCTTTTACACACTGTCGCGGCAGATTGGCATTCGTGGTGCCTTGGCCAGCCGAGGGCCCCGCCTGCACGATTTTCGCCATCGCTTTGCAGTCCAGACATTGCTGCACTGGCATCGCAACGGAGAAGATGTCCGACGCCGTTTACCCGTCCTATCCACGTATCTCGGTCACGCCCATGTCACTGACACCTACTGGTACGTGAGCGGTACGCCAGAACTGATGGAGGCGGTCGCAGAACGACTGGAGAAACGCTGGGAGGCTCATCGATGAAAGACGCAACCAGCTTCCCCATTCTCTTAGAGTCATTTTTCACCAAACGTCTGATTGCCCAGCGTAGAGCTAGTCCCCATACCATTGGCTCTTATCGAGATACTTTTCGTCTGCTGTTGCAGTTCGCGGAGAAGCGATTGGCCAGAGCGCCGTCAAGGCTAACGCTGGAGGACCTACAGGCGCCGTTTCTGGGAGCGTTCCTGGATAACCTGGAAAGTGCTCGTGCGAACGGTGCACGGAGTCGTAATCTACGCTTGACTGCGATTCGGTCTTTTTTTCGCTATATTGCGCTGGAAGCACCCCAGTACGCTGGACTGATCCAACGCGTACTCGCCATTCCCAACAAACGGCAGCCCCGTCCACTTGTGGGTTTCCTCACCCGGCCTGAGATCGATGCACTACTGGCGGCTCCAGACCGAGATACGTGGTTAGGTCGCCGCAATCATGCGCTCCTCCTGACCGTTATTCAGACCGGTCTCCGCGTCTCCGAGATTACCTCGATTCGACGACAGGACGTCAGCCTCGGCAAGGGAGCGCATATTCGATGCGAAGGAAAGGGGCGCAAGGAACGATGTACTCCATTGGCTAAATCCACTGTCATCGTGCTGACGGCGTGGATCAGGGAACAGGGTGAAGATGATGGCACAAGAATCCTGTTCCCCACTGTGCGAGGTGGTCGGCTCAGCGCGGACGCGGTCCAGCATTTGGTCCGGAAGTACGCTGCAGTGGCGCAAAGGACATGTCCGTCACTAACCGACAAGCGTGTTTCACCTCACGTCCTTCGACACACGACAGCAATGGAGTTGCTGCAATCGGGTGTTGATCGTACTCTGATCGCCCTCTGGTTGGGACACGAATCAGTAGAAACGACACAGATCTATCTGGACGCTAATCTCGCGATCAAGGAGGAGATCCTGGCGAAGACAACTCCTATTAACGCAAAAGCAGGTCGCTATCGGCCTGACGATGACTTGTTGGCCTTCCTGAAAGGCCTGTAACTCCCTCCCGGCTATGCCGAATCGACTTGATCGTCTCAGTGCGCCAACTCAGCGCCAAATGCAGATGCTTCATACTTGATTCGGCATAATCCGGCACGCGGC
>CAWFQT010000019.1:0-609641 GCA_963817965.1 uncultured Acidobacteriaceae bacterium | reverse complement strand
TCGGGCGAACTGGTTCCGCTTCGTGCTAAGGTCTTCGACACCCTCTGCCTCCTTGTCGAAAACCACGGGCGCCTCCTCCGTAAAGATGAGCTGATGCAACGGCTCTGGCCCGATAGCGTCGTTGAAGACAACAATCTCGACCACAACATTTCCAAGCTCCGCAGCGCCTTACAAGACGGATCCCACGGCCAGAAGTTCATCGAGACCGTGCCGCGGCAGGGTTATCGCTTTGTTGCCAACGTGAGGCGAATCTCCGGCCCTCCCGCCGCGCAGACGGTCGTACCTCCTCCGGCCGCTGACTCGCCATCCGAGCAGGAAATCCAGTTCTTCACCACCAGCGACGGTGTGCGACTTGCCTACACCATCGGCGGAAGCGGCCCCCCCCTGGTGCGTGCCATCGATTGGCTCAACCACCTCGACTTTGAGTGGAAGAATCCGTATCGCCGGCATTGGTTTTCGCACATCATGAGCCACAACACTCTTCTGCGCTATGACCAGCGTGGCAGTGGCCTCTCCGACTGGAATGTCGATGACTTTTCCTTTGAGCGCTCGCTCTCCGACTTCGAGGAACTCATCTCATCGGTCGGCTTTGACAAGTTCGCGCTGGTGGGCAGTTGCCAGGGCGGACCTATCGGCGCGGCCTATGCCGCTCGCCATCCAGAGCGGGTAACAAAGCTCATTCTCGTTGGGGCGTTTGCCCGAGGATGGCCTCCTCCCGGCAGCATGATGACCGAGCAGTTTAATGCCATGCTGACTCTCATCCGCCTCGGTTGGGGCCGCGACAATCCCGCCTTCCGGCAGCTCTGGACAACTCTCTTCCGCCCAGACGCCAGCCCCGAGGAGTCGGAATGGATGAACGAGTTCCAGCGCATCACTTCGTCACCCGAGAACGCCGCCCTCATGATGGCCGAGTTCCCCAAGATCGATATCACCGATGTCTTGCCCAAGGTCTGCTGCCCCACTCTCGTCATTCACTCGCGCGACGAGGCCGTCGTTCCCGCCAGCGAAGGACGCCTTATCGCCTCGCGAATCCGCGGCGCCCGCTACGTGGAACTCCCCAGCCGCAGTCATGAGGTTGTCCCCGGCGAGCCCGCTTGGCAAATCTTTGTTGACGAGTTCTCCCGTTTCCTTGGCTGGCCCAACGGGCATGTCGCAGTCGAGCCACCCACAGCAGCAAGCTAGCAGGGCGGCTCGCTCGTCCGCCCGCATCAAGTAATCACGCGGCATTGTCAGCCTCACATTTCGGTCGAACCATTCGGAATCCTCTGATCGACCGTGTCAGGATCGGCGACCGACTGCAATCGTTGGCCCGCTCGCTCGACTCGAGTCGAACATACCGCTCAGGTTCCTCACACGCGACCTTCCCGAACAGCCTACCTGCCAGGACGGCCGGGCCGCAGATCCCCGTCATCACTTGCAAGCAAGTAGAGGCCACAATTGCCCCTCCGACGATGTAGCCGAGCAAAGGCACGCCTGCTTGGAATGCCCATGCGGCCAGCGACCGTCATGGTCGTCGCCACTGCGAAGGCGAAGCGTCGCCGAAGCCCATAGCGCGGCAGTTCTTGCGTACCCATTAGGTACCGCAGCCCCCGGTTGTACAGAACATCAAATGGATGCCCCGTCAAAATTGCACCCAGCGCTGTGAACGGCACCAAGATCCACAATATCTGGGCCGAGGCGAGCACCGTCCCCACTGCTACCCACACCATCATGATGGCAGGGGACAGGCGCAAGGGGTAATTGATCTGCGCGTATGTGGCGTCGATCAAGCCACAAAACCCCTGCGCCTGGATCCTTTCGCGAACGGTTGTCGATATCTGTGACATGGTGATCCTCCTAGGCTGCTTCCTTCGCGGCGGGTTGATCTACATCAGTGCTCTCTCTTGGCTTGGAGGAACCGACGGGCACCAGCATCGGAACGCTCTCGCGATAACGTGCGTACTTTTCGCCGAACAGCACGACCAGATCGTGCTCTTCCCAACGGATCGCAGCCAACATGTACGCGGTTGTCATGATGGCGAACAACAGGTGCGCGCCCGTCATGGTCGGCGTGAACCAGAACGCCATCAGCCATCCGACATAAAGAGGATGCCGCACATACTTGTAGAACAGGGGCGTGCGGAAGCTCAGTTGCGTGTAGGGCTTTCCCGATCAGGTACAGCCAGACCTGCCGCAACCCAAACAAGTCGAAATGGTTGATCAGGAACGTGGCAATCAGCACGACGCCAAATCCCAGCCCGAACAACTGATACATGACCAAACGGGCCGTCTGATTCTCGATGTTCCACACCGTTCCGCCCAAGGGCTGCCAGTAAGCGAACAAGGCGATCAACGCCAGGCTCGACAACAGAACATACGTGCTGCGCTCCGCGGGTTCGGGGACAACGCGCGTCCAGGCCCGCTTGAACCACGGCCGTGCCATCACACTGTGTTGTACGGCGAAGATGCCGAGCAGCAGCACGTCGATTCCGAGTGCGTACAGGAACGGCGTTCGTGCCGGCGAATCCATCGTTTTGGGAACCACCAGGTTTCCGATAAACCCGACGGCGTAAAGAAAGGTGGCAAAGAAGACGCCATAGCAGGCGACTCCATATACGAAAACAGCAACTCTCTTCAACATTTCTCTCTCCTCCGCGGCGAGGAGCATTGTTGCCCTCGCGATCTGGAGCGAGATTACGGTCGAATGGGCTTGAGAGTCCTTGAACGGAACTTGAATTTTCCTGAAAGAAAGCTGGAAGGACGTCTATGGCAGGGAAAAGCACGGCTCGATGACCGCGTTCGCGAAGTCCATAATGAATGGAGCCTATGGCTGCATGATTGGATCGGGAAAAAATCGTTTTGCACCGAGCGGTCCAGGATCTCGATTCGAAACAATCAGCAACAACTCTCGGATCGGTCGGCCAATTCGAAGTTGACCCCAACCCGGCTTCGAGGACATGTGCCGCAACAGGATCTCCTGAATACTGTGATGGACTGGAACAAGACTTCGCGGGGAGTTACCGCCTGTCGAAAAGCATCGACGTGATCCGGCGTCCGCCTTCGCATAGCTTCAGGCTTGCCCGTGACAGACATGATTGCAACTGGGTTATGAGTTACACCCGAAACGATGACCGCCCCCAATGAAATTGTTGCCCGACGTCTCCTTAAGCAGGCAAACACCGCCCGCCTCTCCGCCGACACTCGCACGCGCTCTACTAACTTCACCGCCTCGTCCGGCGGGAGCCGTTGGCCTTCGCTGTGGTGCGGAAGCTTCGGCAGGCCCTCGCCCACGAGTTCCACCCGGCGGCGGTCGAGGAGCGTCCCATCACGCGCCACCGTCACCAGCACCGCCCAACCGCCGTGATCTGATACCCCGATGATGCCGCAGTTCTTCGACATGATGCTTCTTGCTCGGAACGGAGAAGCCGTCTCAAGTTCTTTAGCGACGATCCGCGGCAGTCAGAGAGAGCACAGCGTAGGAAGTGGCTGCGTCATTCATAAAGAGCGCGGTCTCCGGACTGATGTGGTTCTCTTTGTTCTTGTTCAGAGAATAGGCCGCCCAGGAACCTTCCGCCTTGTCCTGGTTCGCAGTGAGCCACGCGAGCCCCCTCTGCAGTTTGGCGTTTTCATGCGAAATCGCGGCCTGCTGAAGAACAAAGGTGATCAGCCCCGTCGCATAGCCGTCGCTCGTCGTTTCCTGAGACGTTCCATCTGCGCGCTTCCAGTCGCCAGACAGAGAAGACAGGCTCCAGCCACCGTCAGCCTGTTGCTTTTCCAGAAGCTCGGCAATGATGGCCTTCTGCCGATCTGGTTCGAGCAGTCCCGGAAGCTTCGCGGCGGCCCACAAGAGAAGGACGCGATTAATAGTGGTCTGCACGGCAAATTCGCGGTTGAGGTACTCCCGCAACAGCTTGAGGCTGGTTTGGACTTCGGGTGTTGCGCGATAGTTTCCTGGTGCGATACCGATGGCGACGGCGGCCAGCGTGGCTCCAAAGTAGTCCGAATCGTCCGCTTCCCACGGCTCGTTCTTAAAGCGCAGCCAGAGCCATGCGCCTTTCTGATTGCCGGCAATTTGCTGCTCGGCCCACATGTTCTCGAACGCCGTATGCGCGTCGTTGCTGAGTTGGCCGCTTCGCGAATCATGGCTCGAAAGAATCAGTGCGTTGAGAACGGATTCCGTTCCGCGCGACTCGGCCGACTTGTACGGCCCGCGATCCGCGTCCTTGTAGTACGGTTCAACTTCCTTCCAGAGGCGCACGCGCTTCGTGACGCTGTCCAGCAGCAGTCGCTCGTTCGGAGATGGGGCTTGCTCGGCAAGGGCCGTTCGAAGAGCGGAACGCGAAAGAGCATAAGGAACAGCGGTGTGGCACGACACGCAGAAAGTTTCATGGTCCCGCCGGGCTCTGGGCCATTCCATCCACCACGATTGCCGCCGGTCCAAGTAAGCGGCCGCAGCCTTCGGATCCCAAGAGTTCGCGATTCTTGTTTGGGGCTTATCGTGGTGAGCCGTCACGCCTTCCGAACTGCTGGCGGCAGCAGCCGCTCCCGTGCGCCAACCAGCCACCAAGATTCCCACCACCAAGCAAGCCATCAAACCGCCCGTCATTCGCACGGCGCTCTTCATGAAACCTCCATCTCAGGAGCAATCATCTTTGGTTAGTCTGTCCAGGCTGTCTGGATTCTGTTTCTCGAGTTTATTTAATCGCAGTTGGAAGTCGGCCATTTTTATGGGCGCGCGATTATAGCCTCAAACAAATGGCGCTCCAACGGGTCCGACGATCCAGTGTGCAGCTTAGGCATTTTTGGCTGTTTTGACATCATCTGTTTTCAGTAACTTACAAATTTGAAAGGGGCTAGGAAGAACCGAATCCCTCTCCCTCCGCCATATAATCTCGGGTTGCCGCGCTTTCGCCGCCGTGCTTCCGCGATAACTCTACTGCTCGATGAAGCGATGGGTAATTGTTCTAGCGCGGGGCGCGGCGTAGCTTTGTGGCAGATTACACGGTTCAGCTAGCTACGCTGATGCCCGTGTCGGCCAGCGCATGCCGCAATTCCGGCGCCGTCCGACGCTCACCGGTTCCCCTCTTCGAAGCGCTCGAGCGGCTTTCCTCTCCATCCACTTGCCCATTTGGATGGCATTGGCCCCATCCGAAGCTCTAGGGATCCTCCGCCGCGAATGTCTTCCCAACTCAGCACCGGAATCTCGAGCGGTTTGCCGTTCAGCGTGGCTGACTGTATGTACATATTCTGGTTTGCATTGCCAGGCGCCGAGACCACAAACTGCTTTGCCTGCGGCAAATGAATGGTGATTTTCTGAAACAGCGGACTGCCGATCATGTACTCGCCCGCCACTGGGTTTACCGGATAAAACCCCATCGCGGTGAATATGTACCAAGCCGACATCTGCCCGCAATCCTCGTTGCCCAGCATCCCCGCCGGTGTATTCGAGTAAGCTTGTCCTGCGATCTCGCGAACCTTTGCCTGGGTTTTCCAGGGCTCTCCGCTGTAATCGTACAGATACGCAATGTGGTGGCTTGGTTCGTTATCATGTTTGTTATGCCCGCCGGCAAAGTGTTCGTCAAGCTTGCTATTGAACGCAGCGGCTCCTCCCATTAATTGAATTATTCCAGGAACGTCGTGTAACACCGACCACGTGTAGACCCAATCATCCCCCTCCGTCCAACCCACGTCGGGCGCGGCCCACGATCCGTTGGAATTTCTGGCTCGCATGAAGCCCGTCTGCCGGTCGAAAATATGTTCGTAGTTATGTGAGCGGGTTAGGAAGAACTGGTAGTCGGCCTTCTTGCCCAGGGCCTTGGCGATCTGCGCGACTGCGTAATCGTCGTAGGCGTCTTCCAGCGTGCGCGATGCCGCCTCAGCCGTTTTGTCCGCGGGAACATAGCCTAATACCTTCGAGTAGGTCAGACCGGCGCGCGCTTCGTAGGGCGTGTGTGGCTCGCGGTCAAGCCATCTCCGGGTCGTGTCCCCGTCCGGCGGAGTCATCGCGTCCTTATAAGCAGCGTCGTAGGCAAGGTTCCAGTCAAAGCCGTGGAATCCTTTGTTGACTGCCTCAGCCACTACCGCATCCGCGTGCGTGCCAACCATGATGTTGGTGTAAGAAGGATTAGGCCACTTCGGCATCCAACCACCTTCGCGATAGTCTTGCAGCAGCGCCTGCATCATGCCATCCACACGCTCGGGCGCGATCAGCGAAAGCAAGCTGTGTTCGGCCCGAAAGGTGTCCCATAGGGAATACGCCGTGTAGGACTGGCCGCTGTGGATGTGATCATCAAAAGCGCTGTAATAACGGTCGTGCTCAGATATGAGCCGTGGATAGAGCAGCGCATGATAGAGGCCGGTATAGAAGATAGTCCGTTGATCGTCCGTCGCGCCTTCAATCGATATCAGGCTCAGCTTATCGTTCCAAGTACGCTTCAAGCCCGTACGTAGCTCTTCGAAGTTCCAGCCCGGAACTTCTTCTTTCAAGTTGGCTTGCGCCTGCTGAAGGCTGATAAAGGAAGTTCCCACTCGAACTTCCACCATGTTGTCCTGCTCTGCCGGGAACGTGGCATAAGCACCAACGTTCGAGTCGCTCCGAGATGTGTCACCCGGTTTGATCACCGAACCCGCATACGTTCCGCTGTTGGTAAACGTCTGGCGGAATTCAATGACGAAATATCCTTTGAAATTGGGCAGTGCGAAGGGACCAAGGTGCGCATCCATCCGGTCAGGATTGAATCCCGCGATTGTGTGTCGGCCGGGGTCAACCTGGACGAATCCGGTTACACCGGGTCGCGTCGCTTCCATGACAACGCTGGCTGCGACATTGGAGGGAAATGTGAACCGCAAGTACCCGCAATGGTCCGTCGCGGTGATCTCCGCTTTGATCCTGCGACCGTCTCCTGCGTCCATTACGACCGAATAATAGTAAGGAGTGACCACCTCGTCAGCGTGGGTAAACTTCAACTTCCGAGCTTCTGGCGTCGTCTTGACCGCGCCGATTTCCGGTATGAGCGTGACATATCCGTAGTCCCCCATCCAGATGGCGGGCTGATGCGTGCCGATGAACCCGGAGATAGTCGAATCTTCGTAGGCATAGGAGCTTACACTGATCCGGTTCTGGCGAGTCTGCGGTGTCCAGTTGGTCATGCCAAATGGAGTTGTGACCAGCGGCATCGTGCCGCCATATTCGCTCCCTCCGCCTGCGGTTCCGATGTACGGATTCACCCAAGTCACCGGTGTTTCGCCGGAGGACGGCAGTGTAGCGGAGGCTTTAGCAGCGATGCCGATCGACACAACGGCTGTTAGAAGGGCGAAGCCCAGGGAGACGGCTTGCACACGATGATGAAACTGCCGCGTCATTGGAGCTCCGTCGTGATTCGTAGGTGTTCTCATGAGTAGATAAATGCGGACTTGTCCTGTGGCTATGCCGGACTAGGATGTTAAACCTAGCCTCGAAAAGCATACAACGCGTACGGTGGGAAACATTCCTTGATGGTTGCGGTCCCGCGATGCGAAGCGGACGGCAGGACAGCCGCAGTCACGGCAGATCTGTATCCAATCCCTCTTCGATGTCTGCCGTTACTACAACTTCGCGTATTCGGATCTGGATTGCTTGCAGATCGGGACGTCGAGTCCTTGTCTTTCCAGAGCGTGAGGAAATCGGCTCGCAGACAGCGGCAAAAGGAGTCGCTGAATTGGATCGCCCAAAATTCGGGAAGTTCCCTGTATCATCTCTTGTTGGTGGGGCGATTAGGCGGGGAAAGTCGAAGCAGACCACATCCTCCGCCATTCAGTCTTAAGGGCAGAGAAATTCTGCTGCGCTACTCCGTATGACCTGGTGCCTGGGTGCTCAGGCCGCATTTCCGATCGTCTAGATTAACCTGGAACTTGGATCCAGAATGGGCTCAAGCGAACTTTCGGCGCGTTGGTGGGTGTGTATCGGTATTCTCGTGCTGATCTCCACCGCTGCTTCCTCCGCGGAATATGGCAGTGCGCCCCTCCCTTGCTCCAACGACGTCAACCTGTCCGGCGAGGAAGTAGTTGCGCGACTTATGAGCCGAAACGCTCAACGTGCTCAAAAGCTCGGCCACGTTGATTCAATCCGGCAATACAACCTGGAGTACACCGGTTTTCCTTCCACTCTCAGTGCCCAAATGGAGGTGAAGGCGTCATACGGTGCCCGAGGTACCAAGGAGTTCACGGTGATCTCGGAGTCGGGATCCAGTCTCATTCGCAACCGGGTTCTTCATAAGCTGTTGGAATCGGAGTCAGAAGCCGCGTCTGATGCCGCTAACCGGGATGCCGTGCTGCTCAGTACCGCGAACTATCATTTCTTTCTGCTCGGATGCGAACCCGGAGCCATTAGGCCGCTTTATGTGATGCGGGTTGAACCGTTGCGTGAAACCAAATTTCTGTATCGGGGAACAATCTGGATTGATTCCCAGGATTTCGCCGTTACCCACATCGAGGCCGAACCGGCCAGGAAACCCTCGTTCTGGACTACACGCTCGCTAATCCATCACCAATACCAGAAATTCGGTGAGTTCTACCTGCCCACCGTGAACCAAACCGTTACCGATGTACGGATGGGAGGCAAAGCCATCCTCACCATCCGCTACTTGGATTACAAGCTGCCGGCGTCGGCGCACGGGGTCGGAACCACCTCCAGGTAGCCCCCAACTCACGTCGTCGGTTACGACTTTTCCGAGCTACCACCTCGCGTCGGAGAAGTGGACTTCTGGGCCGTCTTTTGTGCGTAACACTCTGGGTGCACGGCCTTGCCCTCGTCATCCACTTCAGCTGTTCCGACCGCAACAAACTCGCCGCAAACGGCGCAGGCTATTGCTGGTTTGGTGATGTCATTCAGCATTGCGCCTCTCGATATCGCTCCCCACAACCCGACTCTGGCGATCCCGAAAGGCAGTACTCTTCGAAAGCAATTCAGCGAGCCTGGCCAGGAGCTCTTCCGAGCCCGTACCTTTGGTGATCCAAACATCGGCCGCTCCAATCGACTCGCCCGGTAGTTCTGCGTAGGCTGACAGCACCGCAATCGGTACCCGTCTTTGTCGCATTAATTCGCGAGCCAAGGCGAGACCGGTCATGCCCGGCATGTAATAGTCGACGATTAACAGATCGACCGTGTCCGACCGAAAAAGTTCGATCGCCTTCGCCGCCGACGTCGCCGTCAGAACGCGGTGGCCCGCTCGTTCCAATATGAGTTTACGGAGCAGGAGCTGATTTTCTTCATCGTCTACACAAAGGATCGTGGCGTTCATAGTTTTCTCTAGAGCACCTGGGCGGATTGTTTTAACACCGGTTCATGCCGAGCCCGTCCGTCAATGTCCTCGGGGGCAGCCAGCCGGGGAATAAACACGGAGAAACAAGTCGTATTCCCACTGGCAAAGCGGATGCTCCGGAATCGTATCTCACCTTCGTACTTTTGGATGATTCCTCGGCTGATCCAAAGTCCCAATCCGGTGCCTTTGGTTTCTTTTGTCGTAAAAAACGGCTCGAAGATTCTTTTGGCATACTTCGAATCGATCCCCGATCCGGTGTCGCAGATCGAGATCCGGACTCCGTGCCGTCCGCTCTTCTCTTCGAGTCGTTCGAGGACCCGCACGCGCAGGCGTCCGCCTTCTTTCATCGCCTCCATGGCGTTTCCAATGAGATTCAGAAAGACCTGTTTCAACTCATTTGGAAAGCCGCGGATTGCCGCACCTTCCTGGTATCGCTTCTCCAGCGCAATCCCATTCAGCGTGAGGCGGCGGGATTGAAGTTCCAAAACACTATCCAGCACTTCGGGGACCGATACCAGCAGCGGGGTCTGCGACTCACGATAGAAGCTGAGCGTCTGTTTAGTGATGTGCGCGACTCGGGCCAGTTCCTGTTCTGCCAACTCGGCATAACGTTGAGCATCTTTATCCAGCGACGGATGTTCCCGAAGCAGAAAGAAAGCGTTGGAGATAGCCTCTAAAGGATTGTTGATTTCGTGGGCTATGATGCCGGCCAATCTCCCCATGGCGGCCAGTTTCTCGGACCTGACAAGTGCCTCCTCGGCGAGCTTTCGCTCGGTCATGTCAATGCAGCTGCCAATATATCCGGAAAATGTGTGATCAGGACCAATTAGCGGCACGCCATTGTCCATCGTCCACCGATATTCACCGTCGGCACGTCGTAAGCGAAACTCCATCGAGAAGGGCAGTCGTTCGTCGAAGGCGCCACTGTACGTTTGCCAACACCGATTGACGTCGTCGGGATGAATGCCCTCCGTCCAGCCGCTGCCCAGCTCCTCCTCCAGTTTCCTGCCGGTAAATTCGAGCCACGGCTTGTTGAAATAGGTAAATAACTTGTCAAGACCAGAGATCCAGATCATGACCGGCGCCTTATCGGCCATCGTTCGGAAGCGGCGCTCGCTCTCGGATATCCGCTCCTGGACCCGTTTCTGCTCCGTGATGTCGGTATTAGTCCCGAACCATTTCACGACCCGGCCGCTGGCTTCGCGTATCGGCAGCGCGCGCGAAAGGAACCAGCGGTATTCCCCGTCACCGCCGCGGAGCGGGAATGTGTTCTCCCACGGATCGCCCGAAGTCCACGAGCGCTCCAGGCTTTCCCCCACGCGGGCCGCATATTCCGGATGAATCACTTTCTGCCAGCCACCGCCGCGCATCTCTTCAAAGTTTGTGGCAGTGTATTCATACCACCGCTGGTTGTACCAGGAGACCGACCCGTCAGGATCAGCGATCCAGGCCAGTTGCGGAATTGAGTTCGCCAGCGTGCGGAACTGGCTCTCACTTGCCCGCAATTCTTCGGTTCGCTTGGCAACCCGAAGTTCGAGATCCTGGTTGAGCTTTTCCAGTTGCTTTCGCTTGCGATGGAGCTCGGCAAATACGCTGACCTTGGCCCGCAGCAGCTCGGGAACCACCGGAACAGAGATATAGTCCACCGCACCTCGCTGATAGCCCTTCACCTGGTCAACATCAGTAAGATGTACCGCCGAAATGAAGATGATCGCGGTTTTCTGAAAGCGTGGATGCTCCCGAATCATCTCGGCCAGTTGGAAGCCGTCCAGGTCAGGCATGCTTACGTCCATCAGGACGACGGCGACGTCGGATTTCAGCAACTGCTCAAGGGCCTGTTTTGCCGATGACGCCTTGAGAAGGTTCTCTCCCAGCTCACCCAGAATGACCTCGTAGCTGAGAAGCTTCGCAGGCTGATCATCGACCATCAAAATATTAACTTGGTCATTTGCCAGCATAGGTTTCCATCCGGATGACGACTTGACGCATCCTCCGCTATCTGTGTAGCCACATCCGCAAGGCCGACAGCAGCTGCTCGGTATTCACCGGCTTCGCAAGATACTCGGAAGCTCCCGCTTCGAGACACTTTTCGCGATCGCCTTTCATGGCTTTCGCCGTAAGCGCGATGATCGGCAAACGCCGGAATGACGCGTTTTGGCGGATCACCTGCATGGTTTCGTACCCATCCATTTCCGGCATCATGATGTCCATCAGGGTTATGGCGACATCCGGAGTCGATTCGAGCGTCGCTATCGCCTCGCGTCCGGTTTCCGCCGTAAGCACCGTCATTCCACGGCGCTCAAGAACGCTGCTGAGTGCGAAGATGTTCCGCACATCGTCGTCCACCACCAGCACCTTCTTCCCTACCAGAGCTTCGTCCGACTGGTGGAGACGGTCGAGCATCCTCTGCTTTTCTGCCGGTAGGTTGGTGATCACGCGATGGAGGAATAGTGCGGTTTCGTCCAGCAAGCGCTCCGGCGACTCCACCCCTTTAACGACTACGCTGCGGGCCAGAGAATGCAAACGGGCGTCTTCTTCCGACGACAATTCCTTTCCCGTGAAAACGACGACCGGCAGATCGCTGAGCGCCGGCGTATCGCGGAGCTGTTCGAGGACTTCAAAGCCCGACATGTCGGGCAGTCGCAAGTCGAGAACAACACAATCGAATTGCTCCTCGTTGACGAGTACCAGTCCTTCAGCGCCGGTATCAGCGAACATAACATCGATATCGTCACACCCAAGCAACTCGCGGATGCTGAACCGCTCCGCCGGATCGTCCTCGATAACCAGCAGCTTCTTGCGCCTCGTGCTGGCGTACGCCTTGATCCGCTCCAGCGCCGCATCCAATCCATCGGGCGTTGTCGGTTTCGTCACAAAGGAGAACGCTCCTCGCGCCAGTCCGTGATGCCGGCCTTCGTCGAGGGTCAGCATCTGTACTGGAATGTGCCGGGTCCCGGGGTCCTGCTTTAGGTGGTTGAGGACCGTCCACCCGAGCATATCGGGAAGAAAAACATCCAGCGAGATCGCCGTTGGATGAAATTCTCGAGCCAGTGCCAGACCCTCCGTTCCCCGAAACGCTGCCAGGACCTTGAAGCCCTTGTCGCGAGACAAATCGCAAATAGCGCGGGCGTAATGCGGATCGTCCTCAATGATCAGCAAAACGGCATCCCCGGGCTGGATTTGATCGCGATCATCGACGATCCGTTCTGCCGGAATGTCCACCGTACTTACGCTCGTCATTTGCGTCGGCAACGACGACGGAGAGGCCTTTCCTTCCAGCACAGACACATTCGGGACCGACGGACCGACGTATGTCTGGGGCAGATATAAGCTGAATGAGCTTCCCTTGCCGGGTTCGCTGCGCAACTGTATCTCTCCACCCAACAGACTGGCCAGTTCCCGGCTGATGGCCAGCCCAAGGCCGGTTCCGCCGTACTTGCGGCTCGTTCCTGCATCCGCCTGCTGGAAGGCTTCAAAGATGATTCGCTGCTTCTCGTGTGGAATACCGATTCCCGTGTCCGCAACTTCGAACGCCACCACGGAACCCGCGCGCCGGAGGATAGGATGGTCCTCGCTCCATCCTCTCTCTACCTGGTGAACCGAGAGCCGCACTCCGCCCTGTTCGGTGAACTTGAAGGCATTCGACAGCAAGTTCTTCAGTACTTGCTGCAGACGCTTGGAGTCAGTGACCAGGCTGCGATCAAGGTTCGGATCAGTGTGAACGTCAAAGCTGAGCCGTCGATTCTCGGCTTCATGTCGGAATGGCCTGGCAATCATGTCGAGCAGGCTGGCGAAGAAGACCTCTTCCGCCTCCACCGAAACCGTTCCAGATTCAATCTTCGAGAGGTCGAGAATATCGCTGATCAGGTTGAGCAAGTCTGTGCCGGCACCGTGGATGGTGCGCGCATACTCAACCTGTTTGGGCGTCAAGTTGTGATCGGGATTGTCGCTGAGCTGTTGGCCGAGAACCAGGATGCTGTTCAGCGGTGTGCGCAGCTCGTGCGACATGTTCGCCAGGAACTCTGATTTGTACTTGGAAGTGAGTGCGAGTTCCTTCGCCTTGTCTTCCAGGGCGCGGCGTGCCTGTTCGATTTCCTGGTTCTTCCTCTCGACTTCGACGTTCTGCTCTGCCAGCTGCTGCGCTTTTTGCGCCAGCTGTTCGTTGGTTTGCTGCAGTTCTTTCTGCTGCGTCTGCAACTCCGTAGCCAACTGCTGAGACTGCTTCAGCAATCCTTCGGTCTGCATTGTGGCTTCAATGCTGTTCAGCACGATGCCGATACTGGCGGTCAGTTGCTCGAGAAATGCGAGATGCGATGCTGTGAATGTACTTAAGGAAGCCAGTTCGATGACGGCCTTGACGCGGTCTTCGAAGAGTACCGGCAGTACGATCACATTTCGTGGCACAGCTTCGAACAAGCCGGAGCGAATCGAGATGGTATTCGGCGGGAGGTCGTTAATCAGCATGCGTTGCTTCTCGGCGGCACACTGTCCAACCAAACCCTCCCCGATCTTTAGTTGCCGCAAATGGCCGTTCTCACCATCGCTGGCGAAGGCCGAGAGAAGCACCATGGTGTTCGCCCCCTCGCCCTCCATCTGGTAAATCACTCCCTGCTGCGCATTCACCAGTTGCGAAAGTTCCGAAAGCAACATTCGTCCGACCGATGTCAGGTCGCGTTGCCCCTGGAGCATACTCGTGAATCGCGCCAGGTTCGTCTTGAGCCAGTCCTGCTCGGTGTTGCGCTCCGTCGTCAGCCGGAGGTTGTTAATCATGGTGTTGATGTTGTCTTTCAGCTCCGCCACTTCGCCGCTCGCCTCAACCTGGATGGAGCGAGTCAGGTCGCCCTTCGTGACGGCCGTCGCTACCTCGGCGATAGCGCGCACCTGGTTGGTCAGGTTGTCCGCCAGCAAATTGACGTTTCCTGTGAGGTCTTTCCAGGTTCCGGCGGCGCCAGGCACGTTCGCCTGTCCGCCAAGACGCCCTTCCACGCCCACTTCGCGTGCGACCGTCGTGACCTGATCGGCGAACGTCGCAAGCGTGTCAGTCATGTTGTTGATCGTGTCAGCCAGCGCCGCGACCTCTCCCTTGGCGTACACCGTCAGCTTCTGTGTGAGAACACCATTCGCGACAGCGGTCACCACCTTGACGATTCCGCGCACCTGCTCTGTAAGATTGGCGGCCATCACGTTGACGTTGTCCGTCAGGTCCTTCCACGTTCCTGCAACACCTGGCACCTGCGCTTGCCCGCCCAGCTTGCCTTCTGTGCCGACTTCTCGGGCTACGCGCGTCACCTCTGCGGCGAACGCATTCAGCTGATCGACCATCGTGTTGATGGTGTTCTTCAGCTCGAGAATCTCGCCCTTCACGTCTACCGTGATCTTGCGCGAAAGATCGCCACGTGCCACGGCCGTCGTCACTTCCGCAATATTGCGTACCTGTCCCGTCAGATTTCGGGCCATGGCATTCACCGAGTCAGTGAGGTCCTTCCAGGTCCCTGCCACGCCCGGCACGTTCGCCTGTCCACCAAGCCGCCCTTCTGTACCGACCTCGCGTGCCACACGCGTCACTTCGGCCGCGAACGAGCGCAACTGCTCGACCATGGTGTTGAGCGTTTCTTTGAGCTGCAGAATCTCGCCACGCACATCAACGGTGATCTTCTTCGACAAATCTCCCGTTGCAATGGCCGTTGCGACTTCCGCAATGTTTCGAACTTGGCCAGTGAGGTTGTTGGCCATGAAGTTGACGTTGTCAGTGAGGTCCTTCCACGTTCCCGCAACACCGGGAACCTGCGCCTGGCCGCCAAGCTTGCCATCCGTTCCGACCTCGCGCGCCACACGCGTGACTTCGCCCGCGAAAGCATTGAGCTGATCCACCATCGTATTGATGGTGTTCTTCAGCTCCAGAATTTCCCCCTTCACGTCCACCGTGATTTTGCGCGATAAGTCTCCACGGGCCACCGCCGTGGTTACTTCGGCGATGTTGCGAACTTGGCCTGTAAGATTCCCGGCCATCGCGTTCACCGAATCAGTAAGGTCCTTCCATGTGCCCGCCACACCGGGCACGTTCGCCTGTCCACCCAGTCGCCCTTCGCTACCGACCTCGCGTGCCACGCGCGTCACTTCGGCAGCGAATGAACGCAACTGCTCGACCATCGTGTTGAGCGTTTCTTTGAGCTGCAGAATCTCGCCACGCACGTCCACCGTGATCTTCTTCGAAAGATCACCCGTCGCGATCGCCGTTGCTACCTCGGCGATGTTTCGCACCTGGCCCGTCAGATTGCTGGCCATGAAGTTGACGTTGTCGGTGAGGTCCTTCCACGTTCCCGCCACGCCCGGCACCTCTGCCTGGCCGCCGAGCTTTCCGTCGGTGCCGACTTCGCGAGCTACGCGCGTGACTTCGCCGGCAAATGCGTTGAGCTGGTCCACCATCGTGTTAATAGTGTTCTTCAGCTCCAGAATTTCGCCCTTCACGTCCACCGTGATCTTGCGCGACAAGTCGCCGCGGGCCACAGCAGTTGTCACCTCGGCAATGTTGCGCACTTGGCCGGTGAGATTTCCGGCCATCGAGTTCACCGAGTCCGTAAGGTCCTTCCACGTACCAGCGACGCCGGGCACGTTCGCCTGGCCGCCGAGACGCCCTTCGGTGCCGACTTCGCGGGCCACGCGCGTCACTTCACCCGCGAACGCGTTGAGCTGGTCCACCATCGTGTTGATGGTTTCCTTCAACAGCAAAATCTCGCCGCTCACGTTCACCGTGATCTTCTTCGACAAATCTCCGTTGGCGATGGCCGTTGACACTTCCGCGATGTTGCGCACCTGTCCCGTCAAGTTGCTCGCCATGGAATTCACGGAATCGGTAAGGTCCTTCCACGTTCCGCCGACGCCGGGCACCTGTGCCTGACCGCCCAGCTTGCCGTCCGTGCCGACTTCGCGTGCCACGCGCGTAACCTCGGATGCGAACGACCGCAACTGGTCCACCATCGTGTTGAGGGTGTCTTTCAGCTCAAGGATTTCACCCTTCACGTCCACTGTGATCTTGCGCGAGAGATCGCCGCGTGCCACGGCCGTTGCAACTTCAGCGATGTTGCGGACCTGCGCCGTAAGGTTGCCGGCCATGAAGTTGACGTTGTCCGTCAGGTCCTTCCACGTGCCGGCCACGTCCGGAACCTGCGCCTGGCCGCCGAGTTTGCCTTCGGTCCCTACTTCGCGCGCCACGCGTGTTACCTCGCCGGCAAACGCGTTAAGCTGGTCCACCATCGTGTTGATCGTGTTCTTCAGCTCCAGAATTTCGCCCTTCACATCCACCGTGATCTTGCGCGACAAATCGCCGCGCGCTACCGCCGTCGTTACCTCCGCGATGTTGCGCACCTGGCCGGTGAGGTTGCCAGCCATCGAGTTCACGGAATCCGTAAGGTCTTTCCACGTTCCGGCAACGCCAGGAACATTGGCCTGGCCGCCCAGACGGCCCTCCGTGCCCACCTCGCGCGCGACGCGGGTCACTTCGCCGGCAAACCGATTGAGCTGATCCACCATCGTGTTCAGCGTTTCTTTCAGCTGCAAAATCTCGCCGCGCACATCGACCGTAATCTTTCGAGACAAGTCGCCGCTCGCGATGGCTGTTGCCACTTCAGCAATGTTGCGGACCTGGCCCGTCAGGTTGCTGGCCATGAAATTGACGTTGTCGGTAAGGTCCTTCCATGTACCGCCAACGCCGGGAACCTGCGCCTGTCCGCCCAGCTTGCCTTCGGTTCCGACCTCGCGAGCAACGCGCGTTACTTCTCCGGCGAAAGCGTTGAGCTGGTCCACCATCGTGTTGATTGTGTCTTTGAGTTCGAGAATCTCGCCCTTCACATCGACAGTGATCTTGCGAGACAGATCTCCGCGCGCTACGGCAGTCGTTACCTCCGCGATGTTGCGTACTTGCGCGGTGAGATTGCCCGCCATCGCGTTCACGGAATCGGTAAGGTCCTTCCACGTCCCTGCCACGCCCGGTACCACAGCTTGTCCACCGAGTTTGCCGTCGGTGCCGACCTCGCGGGCCACGCGCGTGACTTCCGACGCGAAGGAGCGCAGTTGGTCCACCATGGTGTTGATGGCCTCTTTCAGCTGCAGGATTTCACCTCGCACATCGACCGTGATCTTTCGCGACAGATCTCCATTCGCGACAGCATTCGTAACCTCGGCAATATTGCGTACCTGGCCCGTCAAGTTGCTTGCCATCGAATTGACTGAATCTGTGAGATCCTTCCACGTACCTGCGACACCCGGCACCTGCGCCTGTCCGCCCAGCTTGCCGTCAGTACCGACCTCGCGCGCTACGCGCGTAACTTCAGCCGTGAACACGCTGAGCTGCTGGATCATCGTGTTCACGATATTCGCCGAGCGTAGGAACTCGCCTTCGAGGGGTCGACCATCCACGTCGAGCCGTACCGTCTGCGTCAGGTTTCCCTGCGCCACGGCGCCGATAGCGCGAGTGACTTCTGTCGTCGGCCTCAGCAGGTCTTCCACCAACGTATTGACAGAGTTCTCCATCTCGCCCCACGCGCCGCGCGATTCGTGGAACTTGGTGCGTTCTCGGGTCCTGCCCTCCTTACCGACAACTTGTCCGACGCGTCGTAATTCCTGCGTCATTTGCTGGTTTGCAGCGGCAATATCGTTGAATGTGTCGGCAATCTTTCCCGCGAGTCCGGTCCAGGAACCAGGGAGCCGCACCGAGAAGTCGCCGTTGCGCATGATTTGCAGGCTTCTTAATATCGCGCCAAGGTCGGCAGGGCTCGGTTCTGCCACCGCTGTCGAAGTCCCATGGGTGTGCACACTCTCGGCAGCGTCACCGTTCCCGGTCGCAGCCGCGATGCGTTCGGATCTTTTCATCGTATCTCCTACACAGGCGTGAGACTTAAGTTGGGCGCAACCTTCCGAGCCAGCGGGGAAGCCGGACTCGTCAAGGTCTGTGCTTGGACCCGGGTGATTAACTGGAAGGGCCAGGAGCCTGGAGCACAGGAAAACCTAGGGTTTATCACGAAGATTTACCCGTCACCATACAGTGATTGCCGTATTGCGAGCGGCCCGCCAACGTTCTTCGTCGGATCTAAAGGGTGGTGCGGAGCCTGCGGTGGGATGAGCGGATGGTAACTTGGCCGATGTACCATGGGGCGTGCAGCTTCCGGTAAACCCGCCGATCGTACCCATGCTGGCCAAGCGAGTCAGCGAGTTGCCGCCTGGTGGTGACTGGGTCTTCGAGCCCAAGTGGGATGGTTTCCGGGCGCTGGTCTTTCGCGAGGGAGACGAGGTCCTGATCCAGAGTCGGGACGAAAAGCCCCTGAACCGTTACTTTCCCGACCTGCTCGACCCGTTGCGCGCGGCATTGCCCGCCCGCTGCGTGCTCGATGGCGAGATTGTCATCGTCAAGGATGGTTGGCTCGATTTCGACCTGCTTCAGCTGCGCCTGCATCCGGCAGCGTCACGCGTCAAACTCCTAGCGCAGCAAAACCCATCCTCGGTTGTGTTCTTCGACTTGCTTTCCCATGACGATCAGGACCTTCGAGGCGAACCGTTCCAGGTTCGGCGTCGCAAGCTGGAATCCCTGATCTCCTCCGCCCTGCCGCCCATTCATCTGACCCCGGCGACCGCTGACCGCGAGGTTGCAGAGGATTGGTTTCGCCGCTTCGAAGGAGCAGGCCTCGACGGAGTAATCGCCAAGTCTGTTTCAGGAATCTACGAGCCCAACAAGCGCGTAATGCTCAAGGTCAAACACGAGCGCGAATGCGACTGCGTGGTCGCTGGCTTTCGCTGGCATAAGCAAGGAGATCGCACGGCTGTTGGTTCACTACTACTCGGTCTCTTCGACAACGCTGGCGCCCTGCAACACATAGGAGTCTGTGCCAGCTTCACCAATGCCAAGCGCCTCGAGCTCGTGGAATTCCTTCAGCCTTACCGCGAGAACGCCTTGGGTTCTCATCCCTGGAACAGCTGGGCCAGCAACGAAGATGCTGAGGTAGCGAATCGCATCCCGGGTGGCCAAAGCCGATGGAGCCAGGGCAAGGACTTATCGTGGGAACCGATTCGTCCCGAGTTGGTAGTCGAGGTTGCTTACGACCACATGCAGGGAGACCGCTTCCGGCACACTGCGCAGTTTCGCAGATGGCGAAAAGACAAGAAGCCGGGCGACTGTACCTACTCGCAGCTCGAAGTCGCTCCACCCCAGGAGCTGGCCGAAATATTCCCGTCCGGCCGCTAGGTGCGGCTAGTCTTTACCGCTTTTTCTTTGCCCGGCTCCGCCATTCGCGCGTCGGATCGTCATCCGGGTCCGGCGTCTCCGGTGGCGGTCGCAGCGCCTCGGGTACATTCCGGAGATTCACCCGGATTCTCGTCCACGTGGACGATCGGCCTCGCATGGAGTCGACCAGCACGTCGTCTACCGCTAGCAATTCCGCAACCTTGGCGTGTTTGCCTTTCCATCGCTCCAGTCCTGCAAGCGCGGCCGCTTTGTCGGGGGAATTCGCGACCACGATAAGCGGCATTTTCACCCGTGGCTTTTTCGCCCCCGATTTGCCGCGTGAAGGCGCTACTCGTGGTGCTTCGCTTTCCATCTTGCGGAAGTGCGGCGGCCACGGTGCGTCGCCAAGCCCGGAGGCCTCATCTCTTGCAGCGATTTCTAGCAGCTTCTTGAGAGACCCACGAGCGGCATCCATCTCCGCATGTGGATTGCCTAATTCCGCGAACCGCTTCGGGACAGTGAATATCGTGAAGTCCGCTGGATCGCATTCAGGAACTTCGCGCCATTCGAGCGGCGTCGAGACGCGTGCATCCGGGACCGGCCGTACCGAATAAGCAGAACAGGTGGTTCGATCCTTCGCGTTCTGGTTGTAGTCGAGAAACACTCCGTGTCGCTCTTCTTTCCACCACTTCGAGGTCGCCAGCGACGGCGCCCGCCGCTCGACCTCGCGTGACAACGCAACCGCCGCGCGGCGCACTTCGCCAAACGTCCAGCGGGGCTCGATCCTTACGTTCACGTGCATGCCGCGTGAACCGCTGGTCTTGGGCCAGCCTCGAAGTCCAAGCTCCTCAAGCAAGGCTTGGACTTCCATGGCGACCCGGCGTACATCGGCCCAACTCACTCCTGGGCCCGGATCGAGATCGATCCGCAATTCATCAGGATGCTCAAGATCTTCAGAGCGCACAGGATGGGGATGCAGCTCGATGCAGCCCAGATTTACGATCCAGGCGAGCCCGGCTGCGTCGTCAACAACGATTTCTTCCGCGGTGCGGCCCGACGGAAAGGAAAGCGTTACGGTTCTTATCCAAGCCGGACGTTGTGACGGAGCACGTTTCTGATAGAACGCCTCGCCCTCAGCCCCGTTCACGAAGCGCTTAAGAACTATAGGGCGGTCCTGGATTCCTGCGAGCGCCCCCGCCGCAACCGATAGATAGTAGCGAACAACCTCCAGCTTCGAGACCTGCACTTGCGACGCGAAATACAGCTTGTGCGGATGAGTGATCTGGACCTCGCGCCCCCCGATGACTAGCAGCTCGCTGGTTTCCTGTTTCGCCACCGAAACAGCCTACACCCGAAAAAGCCCATGTAGCTGCGCGCGCGTTTCATTGAGCGGGATGCCTGCCTGAAGTTCCTCTCCCCAGGCAGGCTGGGCGTGCTGCTTAGGCGAACGGGTTTTCGTCCGCGCTACGTCCGTAGATCACCGGCACAGGCACTTCCAGAAGCCTGAGGTACACCGATAACTGTCCCCGATGGTGATACCAGTGGTTCAGCATGATCGACCGCATGATACCGATCCTCGGCTTGTTGAACAGCTCTTTGTCATGCAGTTTGAAGCTGAAACGACCTTGTGCTGTTTCATCCGTCATCCCTGCCAACCGCATCTCGGCTTCTCGAACGCTCTCCTCGAACGCGGCTTGAATCTCCTGCAAGTCCTGCGGCTGCGGCGGCTCAAACCGGCCCTGTGACACGTCAAATCCGTCGCCCTGTGCCATGGTCGCGAGCCTTCCCGGCACGGTGGCAATATGGATTGCCAGCTGTCCCAGCGTCATCGACTTCGGATGCGGCTTCCACGTCAGCTTATCGGCTGGGACGTTCGCGAGCACTCTCCTCGTCGTTTCAGCCTCCTCACGAAACTCCCCGACTATCGGCTCAATCGTCGTCCTCGACTTCGCCGCTTCGCCCGAACAACACGACGCGGTCTCTTCGCCGGCGTAGCGATCATGGTGTCGCACCCACGCCATCGCATGAGGAGTCATGCCTTCTTCGTCACGCCCCTTCGGCGTCATATCGAGGAAGTTATACGCAGTCAGCAGTATGTCGAGTCCCCGCGCATAGGTCGAGTAGGTGTGAAAGATCTCTCCGTTTTCGTCCTTGTAGAAAACGCTGAGGCCTGGCCCTTCTTCCGAAGGAAAATCCATCGTCCCGAAGTTGTACGGACGCTTTCCTTCTCCCAGCTGCTCCTCCGAAAACGAAACCTTATAGTCGTAGTTGAAATCGGTTGCGTTCGACGATACCCACGGAAAGCGCCATCCCATGCGCTTCTGGAAGCGCCTCGATCTCCGGCAGAGTTGCCCGTGAAATCACCGCGAAGGCGACATCGCGTTGCGCCATATGTACCCTCGCTCCGTCGAAATTGTCGGCCAGGAACGAGCAACTCGGACATCCCTCTTTCCACCCCGGACCGAACATGAAGTGATAGACAATCAGCTGGCTCCGTCCGTCGAACAGATCGGCCAGTGTTACCTTTCCCTTTGGCCCGTCGAAAACGTATTGCTTTTCAACTTTCTTCCAAGGCAGCTCTCTCCGCTTGCGGCTCAATTCATCGCGAAGCCGGGTGAACTCCTTCTCCTTCGCCAGCAGCTCTTTCCTTGCTGCCAACCACTGCGCTTGCGTCACGACTTTCGTATTCAGTTTCTCGCTCGTTGCCGTAGCCATTTTCCAAACCTCTTTTCTCTGATTGATTCGTCGCTCTTTTATTTCGAAATACCTTTGCCACGAGCGCACCCGACCCACCTGTCGAGATTGCGCCGCCTACCAGCCACACTGCTGTCGCCATACATACAGGACACATAATCAGTCCCTCATTTCGAGGCAGCTTCGGCCCGTTTGCGAATCCGTGACAGCATGTGGAACCAGCCCTTACTGACGCCCTCGCGATGTTCATCCTGGATAGCGCCCATTGCTCTGTGATGGAAGCGAATCAGCGTCCCGCCGTCCGATTCGCTCAGCCGGTATTGGACGTTCGATACCACGGCATAGGACATAAACAGCGGGCCCGAAATCTCCAGCAGCGTTGGACGCTTGATCGCCTGCACGTGTCCCCAGAAGTGTCCGTTGTTGTCGCCCAGGTCGCGCCACCATCTTCCACCCGGCCACGGCTCAATCTTCATGTTCATCTTTACCCCTTCGGGCGTCTCGTTCTCGGGGCCGAGCTGTTCCAGCAGCGCTGCGAAGGTGTCTTCCAAAGACGCATTTACCTGGATTTCCTTGGTCACCTCCAATGTCAAACTTTCGATCCCAGGGGCCGTGGGAATTGTGCTCATGATTGCTCCTCCTCGTTGGTTGTTTTAGAGGCCGTTGAAAAAGCAAGCTTCATTAAGGTTTTGAAAGGGCACCGCTTGAGCCGTGCCGTACAATTCCTGTTTTTTATCATTCCGAGCGGGCTTTAGCCCGCGAGGAATCAAATTTCCGACTTCTTCAGGAGCCTCTTTATCCGTTTTGCCGTTCTTTTGTTTTGGCCTCGGCCAGTTCTTTCACTCGGCCCAGTTGGTGCGTCCAGAAGCGTTCAAACGTCTTCGTCCATTCGTGCAATGGCCGGATCGCCTCCGGATTCGTTCGGTAGAGCATATGTCTTCCGTTCCGGCGCACCCTGACGAGTCCAACCTTGCGCAGGACCTTCAGGTGCTTCGAGACCGATGGTTGTTCGAACCCCAGGGCAACCACGATGTCACCGACGGTTCGTTCCTCGGACGCCAGATGAATCAGGATCTGCCTGCGGCGCGGCTCGGCGACAGCGTTGAAAGCATCAGAAGTTGTAGCCGCTCGCGCCATGATGAACAAATAATATTCCAATATAGGAATATGTCAAGCGCTCCGTTACGACTCGCAATCTCGGTAGTCGTCAACCTCGAAGAGCCTTGCCAGGAGTGCAGTGGGTTTAGCAAGTTAGGGCGTTTTGCTTGGCGGAGGTTTTTGTTTCGAACTGGGACTGGATGCCAAGAATCCAAGATGGTAACGGCCCAGCCGCCACGAATCGCTCGCTATTATTGTCGTGGAGCGCTACTTTACCTCGTGCAGCATTGGTACAGGAACGCCTACGCGCCCGGAATGGATCCGGGCTTTTTCAGGAGCATGAATGTCGACGCGATATCGAGTGATTAAGGTCAAGGGCTCCGAGCCCGAAGAATTCATCGTCATTGGAATCGATTTTGGCGAGCACAAGGTAAGAAGCACCTCCAAGACCATGTCCGAAGCCGACCTCCGCGTCCACCTCCACGACGCCGGCGCTACCGACGACCAGATCAAAGCCTGGATCCAACAAGGCCGCGCCTACCCAGGGTAAGAAGAACTTCGCACCAGATGCAGCCTGATGTTCTGCAAATTTACTTCCCCGAGGGTCTCAACTCACCCTTCCATTTCGGGAAGTTCGGTTACTTTCATTTCCCCACCGACCGAGTTTCTCTGGCGCCCCCGTTATCGCCGCTTTATACCTCATGCCGGGTAAGGGATTGTGTCCCTACTCTGTTCGCACCAGGTGTGTGGGACCCCAGGCTCGTTGAAATTTGACACCAATCTGAACCACCTGAAGCCCGAACCGGCCAAATCGAGCCGCTAACTACCAGTGAGGTCAATTGGGTAGCCATAACTCATTAAATATCAGCTCCTTGCGACCAATTTCCTCCCAAGCCGTTGATTCTAAGAGGGCGCGAAAAACGGTTTTTCACGAATCACAGGCGGTTGTGACGTGAAATTTCTCGAATTGGACCACCCCGGCGCAGTCGTCCGGGTGACTCTCGCAAACATCTATAATGTTGTTGTTAGCTGCTGGGCCGGGTGATCGCTGCCGGTCTGCGGACGCTGAGCGTCAGCTCAGGCTGCGCAGGCTGGGAGAGGAAAGTCCGAACTCCACAGAGCGGTGTGCCGGATAACGTCCGGGGGGCGGCCTTCAAGGGCCGTTTACGGAAAGTGCCACAGAAAATATACCGCCCTGAGCAATCGGGGTAAGGGTGAAAAGGTGCGGTAAGAGCGCACCGCGCTGTCAGTAATGGTGGTGGCAAGGCAAACCCCACACGGAGCAAGACCAAATAGGGGAGGACGGCCCTTCGGGGCCGGCGTGCTGGCTCGGTGCGCCACAACTTCCGGGTAGGTCGCTGGAGCCGTGCAGTGATGTACGGCCTAGAGGAATGATCGCCCTGCCGCTCTTTGTCTTCAATCGGTGGCTCACAATTGCCTTCGTTTGGTAATTTGGGAAGCTGGGTGCCCCGTTCTACCGCTTCTTTTGGCGGTAGGGCGGGAACGGATCCATCGACGACAAAGAGCGGCAGACAAAATTCGGCTTACAGGTCCGGCAGCTATCTAGAATTGGAAACGGGGGCGCAATGCCCCCGTTTTGTTGTCGCATGCTGAACCGCCCATGCCTTCGACTCGGACGCGCCCTCAAAGCCGAGCCCTTCGTGCTGGTTACGAGGCTGTTTTGCGTTTGTAGAGATGGTAGAGGCCCAGCAGGATCAGCGCTCCAAACAGCGACATGATGAACCCTGCGGACTGGCCTTCCTGATACCAGCCCAGAAGCCGTCCAATCCAGGTACCCAGGAACGATCCGGCGATGCCGAGCAGCATCGTGATCCAGATGCCGCCGGGATCGTTGCCGGGCATAATCAGCTTCGCCAGTGCACCCACTACCAATCCAATCAGCGCTGTCCACAGAAGACTGAGCATAAAAACTCCTTTGCGGGTGATTTAGGGATTGCGTTGTAATGCGAGCGCCAACAGGTAGCTCTCATGGCAACGCTGGCTGCGAGGCAATTGTAATCCTGTGCCACAAATTTGGTGACGATGATCATCCGCATGCACCTAACGGCCCTGCGGACTCCGTTCACGGTCCAGGGGAGACGTAGCCTTCCTTGAAGTGAACGTGCATCTGGCCAGGGTTTTCGGCGAGTTTCACCGAGATCTTGCGCCATTTGCCGTCGTAGTTGGGATCGGTCGGATGGTAGCCGATGATGTATTCCGAGCGAAGTTCGCGGCTGATGATCGCGGCAATCTGGGGAATCTTCCGCCGGTCATCAGCCGGTATGTCGCGCCCGCCGCTCACGCGTGTGACATCATCGAGCCATTTTCGGCCGAAACGCTCTTCGATGGATTTGAATAATGGAATCGGAACCTCGTCGAAGATGCCGATGGAGTAGGTGAGCACGTCGGATTCCGCAAGCATCGACTTGATTTCTTTGAGTGTGTAGCGGCTGCGGTTGTCCCCCCCGTCGGAGACGATGACCATCGCGCGACGCTTGTAGCGAGCGGTACGGAGCTTATTAACTCCGAGGTAAATCGAGTCGTACAGCGCGGTCATGCCGTGGGGTTCCATGGTCGCCAGGTGCGCCTGGATGGTGTTTATCGACTGCGACGCATTGGCCACCAGCTTGGGACGGTCGGAGACGGCGATAACGTAATAGTCGTCCTCGGGATTAGCGTTCTGGAAGAACTCATTCACAGCCTGTAGTTCGTACTCGATCTTGTTGTCCATGCTGCCGCTGAAGTCGAGGATGAGCGCGACCGAAATCGGCGCGTCTTCACGGGAGAAATACTGGATCTTCTGCGGGACCCCACCTTCGAGGAGCGAGAAATTCTGTTGCGGAAGGTCAAGCACAGGCCGATTGCCGGAATCCACGACGGTTACGGGCACCAGCACGAGATTGACATCGACGCGCATCGGCCGCGGTCGCAGCCCGGGAAGCGTGGCGCTAGCAGGTGCGAACGATGAGATTTTGGGATCTTGCCGGGGCACGACGTGAGGAGTATCAACCGACGCATCCTGCGCCCCTGCGATCGATACGAGCAGGAAAAAGTTTGCAGCCAGCCAGACAACCCGAAACGAAGCATGGTGCGTATGGTTGCGCGCATTCACGGCCCACCCCACTGGTTCGTTCGACCTTGATGGGGACAGGAGCGACGTAGACGGCGGGAGCCATTTGCAGAATGCCGTGAAGAAAGGCCCAAGTACCCCCTCAATGTCGGCGGGCACGATAACCTTCCTTCGTGCTTGTGAGCCTTCTCACCCCAAGAAAAGTCTTGCGCGAGATTGTATGCCCAATCGGCGTTTTTGTGACGCAGAACGCCAAGAATATTTTGTGAACGGCAGAAACACCTCCCGCGTCCTGCGATTGCAGCTTCCGGTCAATTCGGTTACCGTCGGCACCGAGGTGACGAGAATGTCGATTCAGAACCAACCTGCATGTTGCAAGCGCAAGACCGTAGTGGAAAGGAACAACTCATCTTCGAGACTGCGAGTGGGCAGCGCATTACCCTGAGCGGCGGCCAAGCATCCGTCGTAGTGGAAGACAGCATCGGCAACTCCGTGGTCTTCAATGGCGGGTCGGTGGCAGTGCGCGCTGTCGGTAAGATCGTTCTGCAGGCGTCCATCGTGGAGGTCGACGCCTCCCAGGTGAATCTGAACGCGGCTTCCGTCGTCTGCGCTGGCATTCTGCAGGCCAACATAGTGACCGCCAACACCGTCAGTGCAGCAACGTAGACGCCTGGCGCGGGAAACGTCTGGTGATCGCGGTAATGTTCATCTTCCGGTCCTCCCGAAGCCTCGGAAGGGATGGAGCACGCCAGCACATCCGACTGTCAGGGATGTTTGCCGGCAACCAGCAACTAGAAGATATAGATGGCGTCAAACTGCAGTCGTTCGAGCCAGGGTTGGCCTTGGCCCTGTAGCCCAAGCGGCTTGCCGATGAGGGCTGTGAAACCGAGTTGAATGCTCTTTTGGAACATATAGAAGGCGTCCACGCGATGCTCAGAAACGTTTGTTCCCTGGCGCATTTCGCTGTAATCGAAATTGCTCAACACGGCTTCTTGCTCCACAAAGACGCGTGTATATCCCACCTGCCAATCCCGCTTCTGGAGGAGACGGCCGACGCGTCCTTCGAGCCAGTAGCCCCGGCGCTGATCTGACTTACATGGAACATTGGTCGTCTGCGTATAAATCAGGCTGGCAGTATTGGCCGGCACAGGAAGTATGTTGCCGACGTTGGCGCAGGCTCGGGTGTTCTGCACGTAGTCGCCTATGAACGTAACAGGGTATTTCGCGTTGCCGGTGTCCCAATCGAGCCGGGCTATGGTGTCAAAGAGCCCGAACTTTGAACCGAACTGTGCGTTGGTGACGTTGGTCACGCCGGTCGGATAAGACTTCCCATTGATCGTGACGACGTTGGCCGAACTAGTTGTGGTGATGGAGTTCTGGGATGTGTTGCCGCCTGCATTCAGCGGCATGAATCCCGCCCATGGGGTTGTGGGGTTCTTGGTGCTCGCCTTGGCCAGTGCAACCGCAATTGCGTCGGCATTCTGGTAGTCGTAATAACCAACGTAAGCACTGAGCTGCAGGTGAGGCAGCAATTGCCAATTGGTCTGCAGTTGGGTGCCATAGACCATGCTCTGAACAATGTTCTTGCTGGTAGTGCCGTAGGGCGTGACCTCCGCGAACGGAAGCTGGAATCCGACGACCGCTATCCGCTTCAACAGGGGGATATTTTCGAGTGGAAAGTTGAAGGTTTCCGCGGCACCTTCGGGGTTGAGGTCTTTGTCCCAGGTGAGCTCGGTGTTGTACCAGGGGTAGCGGAACTTGCCTGCCGTAAGAGTGAGCGGCTTAAACTCGTCAGGCTTGTAGCTGACGAAGGCCTGGTCAATCGCGATCGGCTTTCGCACATAGAAAACACCTAAAGTGGAGTTGGTAGAGATCGGATCGTACACGTCGCCGCTGGCGAGAGACAGGCCTGCCTGGAACTGCTCGCCAAGGTCGGCAAGGAAGTTGATGCGGGCACGAACACGAGCACGGGCGCGGTCCAGCGAACCGTCGGTTGGCCCGTTAAACCAGGGCTCCTCGCGTACGCGAATGTCGCCGCTGATGGAGATGGGTCCCAGGCCTTGCATACGCCGTTCCAGGTTGCGGATGCGCTCGTCAGAGCTACCGGCGTTCTGGGGTGTTTGCAGAGTTGCCGCTTGCGGTGGCGCTTGGGGAGTTCCCGAAGTCGGGAGACCAGGATCAATCGGTGCCCCGAATGGTGACAGCATGTCGGTCATCGTGTCGTCGTGAGGAGGAAGAGCGCCCGGAGTCTGCTGACGCTCCAGTGCCGTAATGCGCGCCTGCTGCTGTTGCACAAGCTGCTGCAGCTGTTGGAGTTCCGACCGTAACTGCGAGTTTTCGGTGGCGGATACAGCGCTGGCATCGGCAGACGGCTGAGCAGCCTCCTCGGCGACGGCAGTACCCGCGACTCCACTCAGGAAGACGCTGACGGCGAACAGCAGGGTGGCGAAATAATCATGGCGGTTTCGGTGCGTCATACGGAAACTCCTTTGCTTGCTGATTTCAATGGGCCCTGGCGCATTTCTGAATAGAACAAATCGAACCGTCTTACACGAATTCCTTACCAACAATATCCATCGAAGTAGTCGGCTTTCGACGGCTTTCAATAACGTGCTTTGGCGATCTCTGCGAATAAACCGGTGATTATGTTGTGGAGCCGAGTCCCCAGCGGTACTGAAGCCTGCGTTCCATCGTTCTGAAGATAAGTCCGTCCACGATGTAGCCGATCGCGACAATTAAAATCATGACCGCGATGACCTGGCTCATATCGTTAAGGTCGCGGCCCATCATGAGGAGTTGGCCCAGGCCGAGGCTGACGAAAATCATCTCCCCTGCGATAAGAGAGCGCCAGGCGAAGGCCCAGCCTTGTTTCAGGCCGGTCAACAGGTACGGAAGGCTGGCGGGAAACAGGACGTAGAGAAACAGCCTGAAGCCGCGAGCGCCCAGGTTACGGCCCGCCAGAGAGTAGATCTTCGGCATCTGTTTGCGACCGGTTTCCATGCTGATGGTGACGGACAGCACGGAACCCATTACCACCACGAACAGGATGGCTTTTTCCGAAAGTCCGAACCACAACACCGCCATGGGCAGCCAGCAGATACTCGGCAGGCTTTGCAGGCTGACGAGCAAGCTGCCCAGGGTCTGTTCGAGGAACTCGCTGCTCGCGAGCAGCAGACCTAACACGACTCCGATCGCGACGGAGACGGCGTACCCGATGGCGATCCGCTTCATGCTGACAGCAATTGCGATCCAGAAACTATGGTCCGAGAATCCTGAGCGTAGAGAATCGAAGACTCCCTGCGGCGAGGGAACAAGGTAGGGTGGCCAAACATGAAGGCGCGCGATCACGATCCAGATACCAATGAGCAGCGCATAGAAAGCCGTCTGACGAACGATTCCTTTCATGGCTGAGCTTTAAACTCCTGCTCCAGGCTCTTGTTGATCTCGCTCCGCAGCTCTTCGAGAATTTCGCCCGCCATTTGGGCGACGGCTAAGTCCTCGATCTGCCGCGGGCGCGGCAGGTCGATGCGGAACTCCTGCTTGATCCTGCCCGGGCGAAACGTAAACAGCACCACGCGATCACCCAGTCTTGCGGCCTCGCGCACATTGTGGGTGACGAAGATGATGGTGCGGCCGGTCTCAGCCCAGATGCGCTCCAACTCGTCGTGCAGCAAATCACGGGTCTGCGCATCGAGGGCGGCGAAAGGCTCGTCCATCAGCAAGACGTCAGGCTCGGTGGCGAGAGCGCGGGCCAGCGCCACACGCTGGCGCATTCCGCCCGAAAGCTGGTGAATATAGCTGTCGTGAAATTGAGAGAGATGCACCATACGGATGTAGTGCTCCGCCCGCAGGCGACGCTCACGGCTGCGCAGTCCGGCTATCTTGAGACCGAACTCGACGTTCTGTGCCACCGTCAGCCAGGGAAAGAGTCCCAACTCCTGGAAGATAAGGATGCGGTTGGCGGCGGGCCCGTCCACGAGCTTGTCGTCCACTAGCACTCTGCCGGACGAAGGCCGCTGCAAGCCTGCAATAATGTGGAGCAGCGTGGATTTGCCACAGCCGGATGGACCTACGATGCACAGGAATTCACCGGGCTGCACTTTGAGCTCGATCTGATCGAGCGCCAAGAGGCGGTTGCGGCTTGCCGACGGATACTGCAGCGATACGTCGTTCAACCAGACTTTAGGTGTTTCTTTTGCGCCCGACTGGCGAAGAGGCGAAACAACCACCGGCCCTACCTTCCAGGGCTCTGCGTGGCCAGGAACACCATTCCTGCGATCACGAGCGGGCGAAGGATTAGGCCATGTTGTCATTGGATCGCTTTCTTGCTTTTTTCTTTCAGCACCTGATTCAGCAGGGTTAGGTCATAAAGCCCGGAGAGGTCGGGCTTTTGCTTGCCAAGGAATCCGGCGTCGAACGCAGACTGGGCAGAAGTGAGCAGTGAGCTGCGAATCGGGTCATCTGTAATATCAATCCGGCTAAAGGCTTCGTCGATGATGGCAGGCGGGAGCGCCTTGCCGGTCTCGCGCTGAATCTGTTCGTTGAGGAGTTTCTTGGCTTCGGACTGGTGACCGCGAATCCATTCGGTGAGCTCGACTTGCGCCCGGATCCAGTTCTTGACTACGTCGGGATGTTCGCGAAGAAACTTGGAGCCCACGATCAAGTTCGTGATGACGAATTTACCGTTCGGCCACAGCTGCCGCTCGTCGAGAAAGAGCCGCCCGTTGCCTTCCCGAATCAGGCGGGTCGCCCATGGTTCCGGGGCCCACGCCGCATCAAGCTGCTTCTTCTGGAACAGTGTGAGCTGATCGGGATTCGCCATCGGCAAGACTTGCACATCGCCGCCCTTGCCAACGGGAGTCATACCGTGTGCCTTCAGCCAAGCGCGCAAAGCGACGTCCTGGGTATTGCCCAATTGCGGCGATGCGACCCGCTTACCGTGAAAGTCCTCCGGCTTGTTGATGCCTGCGTCGGTACGGACCACCAGCGCCGCGCCTCCGCTGGCTGCGCCTGCGACCACCTTGAGAGCTTCGCCCTGTGAGCGGACATATCCGCTGATAGTGGGATTCGGCCCGACGTAGGTCATATCGATGGCACCGGCGAACATTGCTTCAATGGCCGAGGGCCCTGCGTTGAACGTCTTCCAGTCGATCCTGACGTTAGGCCCCATCGCCTTTTCAAACCAGCCATTCGCCTTGCCTACCATCGCCTGGGCGTGGGTGATGTTGGGAAAGGCCCCGACCCGAATGACCAGCGGCGAGGTCTGCCCCTGCACCTGCAGGGACATTGCAAGAATCAACCCTGGCAAAATGGCGGCGAGCTTGTTCATGCCTTACGTGGTCCGCTTTCCACGATCATGGGAAGAAGCGAAGCCTTATCTTCCTTCGCGTTTTTTCTGCGTGCGCGCCGAGCCGGTGGCTTCTGGTCTGCGATCAGATCAGCGAGGGAGGTGTGTTCCAGGATCCGTGCGGCAGCATCTCGTACATCGAGAAAGACCTGGTACAGTGCACGATGTTCATCGTCGGTTTCGATTAATGTCCGAAGCTGGGCGGCGTCTCCAAAAGGCGCGAGTGCGCCATCAATCAGGCGGATGATCTCTGCCAGACTGATCTGATCCGGAGGGCGTCGCAGCCGATACCCTCCTTTAGCGCCACGGACGCTTTCCACCATGCGGGCATTCTTGAGCTCGAGCAGGATCAGCTCCAGGAACTTCTCCGGTAGCACCTCTTCGTACGCGATATCGCGAATGCGAATGGCACCATCGTCGAAGCGGCGGGCCAGCATCGTCATCGCCTTGAGGGCGTAGAGTCCTTTCTGTGAGATTTTCATGCCCCTCCTCGAGGATGTTTAAAGTTCAAGAATAGTACCATAATGTCCATCTAAATAGTAGACATACTAGGAATAGTAGGGAATAGGAGTTCGGCGCGGGACTTCTATCGGCCCTTCCCGGCCCCCACGAGTCGGAAGCTGGTAGAAAGCACCACTATATTTATATTTAAGGAGATATTCGGTGAGGCCCGGTGTATCGTTGACATCGCATTTCTGCCTCTGATAACGTTTTAAGTTCCACAGTTTTCCTGGCTCTCCCTGCAGGTCTTCAGTCGCAGGAACTCAAAAACCAGCATGGATCCTCTGCTCAGACAGGTAGGCGAATTACTGCTCGGCGCGGTCCCGACTGCGGTGATGCTGCTGCTGCTCTACGCCGTCTATAGCGCCTTGGTGGGCAATCCCCTGAAGCGCGCTTTAGAGCAGCGGCGTGACCGTACCGAAGGCGCGATATTGAAGGCACGCGCCGACATCGCTGCCGCCGAGGCCAAGACCCAGGAGTACGGGCAACGCATTCGCGAGGCGCGCCTGGCCGTCTTTAAGGCACAGGAAGCCCGCCGCCAAGCCGCTCAGAAAGCCCGCGCTGCCGCAGTGGCTGAGGCCCGTGAGCGCGCCCAGCAACAGATTCGCGAAGCGCGCACTGCGATCGAACAGGATATGGCAGAGGCGCGTCAATCGTTGCAGTCCGAAGCAGACCGGCTCGCGTCTGAAATCATCCGCATCATCCTCAAACCTGCCGGAGTGGCGTCCGCGGTCGGCGGCCCTTCATGAAGAGTTTCCACACTCGGCGAATCGGCGTGGCGCTGTTTGTCCTTTGTCTTTCTTTTGGCGTCCTCTCTGCGCAAGACCATTCGCAGGCTGCGCCTCCGGCCCCGGAACAATCGGCGCAGCAGGCCCCTCAGCAGCCGCCAACCAATCCAAACACGGCGATATCGCAGGATCTAAGTAAGGCTTCCGAACAAGCCGTTCATTCGGAAGAGGGCCACGAAGAGAATGCCGAATTCAAGTACTCGGCCATGGTCGCAAAATTGGGGCAGATGGTCGGAATTGGTCCCCACGGTATGTACTGGGTCTCGGTGGCCCTCAATTTCGTATTTCTCGCCCTTTTCTTCTGGATGTTATTGCGGGCCAAGGTGCCGCAGATGTTCCGCGAGCGCACCAACGCCATTCAGAGGGCCCTTCAGGAAGCCCGGACCGCAAGCGCGGAGGCCTCGCACCGGCTCGGTGATATCGAGACACGCCTGTCGAAACTTGATGCCGAAGTGTCCGGACTTCGCGTCCAGGCGGAACAGCGAAGCGATCGCGGAGGAGCAGCGCATTCGCGCCTGCCGCAGAAGAAGACAAGCGGAAGGTAGTCGAAGCAGCTGAGTCGGAGATCGCTGCCATCGCCCGCAGCGCGCGTCACGACCTGAAGAGTTTCGCAGCCTCGCTGGCAGTCGACATTGCCGCCCACAAGATTAAGGTGGACGACAACACCGACCAGGCCCTGGTTCGCCAGTTTGTCGGCCACCTGGGAAAGGACGGCGAGTAGCGATGGCCGCTATTGCCAATCGTTACGCTCGCGCCCTGGTGGAAGTCGTCCTTGAGCAGAAGATTGACCCTGCGACGGCGGTGCAGCAGGTGAAGCGACATGGTCGCGACCGTGGGCGACAACGGCCAACTGCGCATGGTATGGGAGTCGCCTGCGATTCCAGCGGAACAGAAGCGCGCCTGCTCGACGCAATTGCGGGCCAATCCGGCACGCTGAGGCCCATTCGCAATTTCTTTGCTGTGCTGATCGACCACGGCCGCATTCCAATGCTGACACAGATTGCGCGTCAGTTCGAAACCGAGCTGAATCATCAGCTTGGATTTGTCGAAGCTGACATTACCAGTTCCCGCCAGCTTTCGGCAGACGAGCGGCAGGGCCTGGAGTCGCAGGTCGCGCGCATGACGGGAAAGAAAGTTCGCGCTCGCTACGACACCAATTCCGAACTGCTGGGCGGCGCGATGGTGCGCGTTGGCAGCACGATTTATGACGGCTCGGTGCGCGGACAGTTGCAGAAGCTGAAGAGAACAGCTCGCGAATTCTTAGTAGTTGCAGAGCAGGTTTTATTTCGAACGATGGCTGATCAGCCAAATTAACGTGTCGATGAAGCGGCCCCTCAGTCTAGCTGACAACTGGCCGCTGATCACTGACAACTGGATTCATAATGGCGCAGATCAAGGCAGACGAGATCACCAAGCTCATCCGCGAGCAGATCGACAACTACGAAACCAAGATTGCCGTCGACGAAGTCGGCACGGTCATGTCCGTCGGCGACGGCATCGCCCGCGTTTACGGCCTCGAGAAGGTCATGGCCGGCGAGCTGCTGGCGTTTCCGCACAACGTGGCGGGCCTCGCCATGAACCTGGAAGAAGACCAGGTCGGCACCGTGCTGCTGGGCGACTACACCGAAATCCAAGAAGGCGACGAGGTCAAGCGCACCGGCAAGATCATGAGCGTGCCTGTCGGCGACGCCATGATTGGCCGCGTGGTCAACGGCCTCGGTCAGCCCATCGACGACAAGGGCCCTATCGCCACCGACAAGTTCAATCGAAGTGGAGCGTATCGCCCCCGGCGTTATCGACCGCCAGCCGGTGAAAGAGCCCATGGCCACCGGACTGAAGGCCATCGACTCCATGATTCCCATCGGCCGCGGACAGCGTGAGCTGATCATTGGCGACCGTCAGACCGGCAAGACCGCCGTCGCGCTCGACACCATCATCAACAGCAAGGGACGCGACCTGATCTGCATTTACTGCGCCATCGGCCAGAAGCGCTCCTCGGTCGCACAGGTCGTCAAGACGCTCGAAGACTACGGAGCGATGGAGTACACCATCGTCGTATCCGCGTCTGCGTCCGATCCCGCCCCGATGCAGTACATCGCACCTTATGCAGCTTGCGCCATCGGCGAGTACTTCCGCGACAGCAAACGCCACGCGCTCTGCATCTACGACGATCTCTCCAAACACGCGGTCGCTTACCGCGAAATCTCGCTTGCTGCTGCGCCGTCCACCGGGACGCGAGGCGTATCCCGGAGACGTGTTCTATCTCCACTCCCGCCTGCTGGAGCGCGCTGCCAAGCTGAGCAACGAGCTCGGCGGCGGCTCGCTCACCGCGTTGCCCATCATCGAAACGCAGGCCGGTGACGTTTCCGCTTACATTCCGACCAACGTGATCTCGATCACCGACGGCCAGATTTATCTGGAAACCGACCTGTTCAACTCCGGCGTTCGTCCGGCTGTTAACGTCGGACTGTCGGTCAGCCGCGTCGGCGGCAGCGCTCAGATCAAAGCCATGCGTCAGGTGGCCGGAACCCTTCGCCTCGACCTCGCGCAGTACCGCGAACTGGCGGCCTTCTCGCAGTTCGGCAGCGACCTCGACAAAGCGACGCAGGCACAGCTCGCCCGCGGCAAGCGGCTCACCGAAATTCTGAAGCAGGGCCAGTATCAACCGCTGCCGTTCTCGAAGCAGATTCTCCTGATCTACGCCGGAACCCAGGGCCTGCTCGACGACATGGAAGTGAATGAGTTACGTGATTTCGAGAAAGGCCTCTACGAGTACGTCGACACGGCCAATCCCGGCGTGCTGCGGGCCATCGAAGAGAAGAAGATCCTCGACGACGATCTGCGTGCCGACATGACCAAGACCATCAACGAGTACAAGGACCGCTTCGGCGCCGAGCGCGCGGCTGCCGCCAAGGTAAGCGCGTAAGCTCCCATGGCAAACGTACTCGATCTTCGGCGACGCATCCGCAGCGTGAAGAACACGCGGCAGATCACCAAGGCCATGAAGATGGTCTCGGCAGCCAAGCTGCGCCGCGCCCAGGAACGTGCGCTGCAAGCGCGTCCCTTCGCGCAGATGCTGACCAACGTCCTTGCAATCGGTGGTTAGCCGTGCCGAACTGGTCGATCCCAAGACCGGCCTGCCGCTCCATCCGCTGCTTCGCGAAACCCGGCCCGAAAAGACTGTGCTGATCATCATCGTCACCGGCGATCGCGGACTGGCGGGTGCGTTCAACTCCAACGTGCTGAAAGCGCCACTGCGTTTCGTGGACTATCTCGCCGACAAGAACATCGACGTTGTGGCCATTGGCCGCAAGGGCCGCGACTTCCTGCGGCGTCGCTTCCCGGTCGGCAACCCGGACGAACCCGAGCGTGCAGGCCGCGTCCAGATTGTCGGCGAGCACCTGAATGTTCTGGGCAAGGTCGACTATCGACGCGGTCGAAGAAATCGCCAACAAGATCATCAAGCAGCTACTGCAAGCGAAGAAATCGACGGCGTCTACCTGGTCTTCAACGAGTTCAAGTCCGTCATCTCGCAACGCGTAATTGTGCAGCGCATTCTGCCCGTACAGGAAATCGGACGCCGCGAACGTCACCCAGGCGGAAGAGATTTCAACCGAAGCGCGCGAGCGCATGGGCGAAGCGGCCCGCACGGCAGGTGTGAGCCTGCAGGCGCCCGAGACCACCGAGCTGGATCGTGAGGCAGTGAAGTTCGCCACTGCGCCGGTGGACTACATTTATGAGCAGCCGCCGGAAGAGCTGCTGACTGACCTGCTGCCACGCTATGTGGCAATCCAGATCTATCAGGCATTGTTGGAGTCGGTGGCAGCCGAGCACGCCGCTCGCATGACTGCCATGGATTCGGCGACCAATAATGCCAACGACGTGATTGACTCGCTCACGCTGACCTTGAACCGGGTCCGCCAGGCGGCCATCACCAAGGAAATTATCGAGATCGTCAGCGGCGCTGCCGCACTGTAAAGCGTAAGAGTAATTAGCAATGAGTAATTTGCAGGGACCTTCAAGAGTCTGGGCACCGTCCTTACAAAGCTAATTGCTAATTACCGGTTACTTAATTACTGGAAGATCATTGCGAGCGAAATCATGGCTGAAAATATCGGACACATCATTCAAATTGCTGGCCCCGCGGTGGATGTACAGTTCGCCGAGCACCATCTGCCACCCATCTACTCGGCGCTGCGCGTGGTGAGCGACGGATTCACCGTCGCCATTCCCCGTCAACGTCATCCTCGAAGTGCAGCAGCAGCTCGGCGAAGGCCGCGTGCGCTGCGTTGCCATGGAGCCCACAGACGGCATGGTGCGCGGCATGAAGGCCATCGATCTCGGCGGTCCCATTACCGTTCCCGTCGGCAAGGCGACCCTGGGCCGCGTGCTCAACGTCATCGGCGAGCCCGTGGACAACCTGGGCCCGGTGAACGCCGAAAAGCGCCTGCCTATCCATCGGGCTGCTCCCGCTTTCGACGAGCAGTCCACCACGGCCGAGATGTTCGAAACCGGCGTTAAGGTCATCGACCTGATCCAGCCGTTCCTGAAGGGCGGCAAGATCGGCCTGTTCGGCGGCGCCGGCGTCGGCAAGACCGTCGTCATCATGGAACTCATCAACAACGTTGCCCTGCAGCACGGCGGATTCTCCGTCTTCGCGGGCGTTGGCGAGCGCACCCGTGAGGGCAACGATCTCTGGCTCGAAATGCAGGAGTCAGGCGTGGTCAACATCAAGGAGCCTTCGAGAAGTCCAAAGCCGCGCTGATCTACGGCCAGATGACTGAGCCTCCTGGAGCCCGTCTGCGCGTCGCGCTGACCGGGCTAACCGTCGCCGAGTACTTCCGCGACGAGGAAGGCTCCGACACCCTACTCTTCATCGACAACATCTTCCGCTTTACCCAGGCGGGTTCGGAAGTTTCCACGCTGTTGGGTCGCATGCCTTCGGCCGTGGGCTACCAGCCGAACCTCGCCAGCGAAATGGGCGAGTTGCAGGAGCGCATCACTTCGACCAAGAAAGGATCCGTCACCTCGGTGCAGGCCGTGTACGTGCCCGCCGACGACTTGACCGATCCCGCTCCGGCCACCACCTTCGCTCACCTCGACGCGACCACCGTGCTTGTCGCGTCAGATTGCCGAACTCGGTATCTATCCTGCCGTCGATCCACTGGCTTCCACCTCGCGCATTCTCGATCCGCGAGTGGTGGGCGAGAAGCACTACAACACCGCCCAGGCCGTGAAGCAGATTCTGCAGAGCTACAAGGACCTGCAGGACATCATCGCCATCCTTGGTATCGACGAACTCAGCGAAGACCAGAAGCTCACGGTTTCGCGCGCCCGCAAGATCCAGCGCTTCTTCTCGCAGCCTTTCTTCGTGGCCGAGCAGTTCACCGGCGTCAAGGGCAAGTATGTGAAGGTCGAAGACACCATCCGCGGCTTCCAGGAAATTGTCGACGGCAAGTACGACGACGTTCCCGAGCAGGCGTTCTTCCTGAAGGGCGGCATCGAAGAGGTACTCGAAGCGGCCGAGAAGATGAAGGCCACGGCGTAATCCCATGGCAGATACAATCGAACTCGAGATCGTGACGCCTGAGCGGCTGCTGGTGACATGAGCAGGTCGAAGGCGTGGAAATCCCTGGCAAGGCCGGCGATATAGGACGTTCTGCCCGGTCACGCGCCGCTCATCACTGAGCTGACCATCGGCGAGATTGCCTACAAGCACGGCGGTGCTGCCGAGCACCTTTCCGTTGCTTGGGGCTTCGCCGAGGTTCTGCCCGAGAAGGTGACGATCCTCGCACAGACCGCCGAACGCGCCGCAGGAAATCGACGTAAAACGCGCGCAAGAAGCCAAGGCCCGTGCCGAGGCGGCGCTGCAGAAGGCCGCTCCCGATCTCGACTTCGAAGCGACACTGAACGCCCTCAAGCGTGCCGAAGTGCGCCTGAAAGTCGCGCAGTACGCTCACGCCGCTGCGCACTAGGACCTTCAAAGAACAAGAGCGCCGGATGACCCCGGCGCGTTCTAGTGAGTGATGCACAGCATACCGGAGTCGAGAGCTCGTGGCTCAGCTCGGCCTTTTCTGACAACTGACCACTGGCAACTGTCTAAAACCGTATTGCCTTCGCCACCTCAACCGCATCAATCTTACGTAGGTCCTGCAGAACCGCCTCACTGACTTCGCCGTCTACCTGCACCACGGCCACTGCGCCGCGTGGCTCCTGTGCCTGTTCAGCTCGTCCAAGCGAGAAGTTCGCGATGTTCACATTGTGCTGGCCGAGCACCGTTCCCACGCGCCCAATCACGCCTGGCACGTCGCGGTTCCGCATGTAAATGATGTTTCCCTGTAGCGGCGCCTCGACATCGATTTCGTCGATGCGCAGCAGCCGTGGCGATACACCATGCAACACCGCTCCGAGAACAGTGCGCTCTGTCTGGCTGGTCTTCAGGCTCACAGTCAGCAGGTTCACCGCCGATCCGCGTGAGGAAGACTTCTTCCTCTCATTGATGCGTATCCCGCGCTCCTCCGCGATCGACGCCGCATTCACCAAGTTAGCTTTTTCATGCGCCATCTGATTGAGTACGCCCGCCACCGCAGCGTTACGGATCAGCTCGGTCTTCCACTCCGAGATTTCTCCGCCGTACGCAATGCCGATCTCCTCCACGCCATTTCTCGCCCGACTGCGCCAGAAACGTCGCCAGCCGCTCCGCGAGCCCAATGTACGGCAGCATGGTCTCGTATTCCTCAAAGGTCACCGACGGCACGTTGACAGCGTTCTGGATCACGCCCTTCAACAGGTACTCACGCACCTGCATCGCAATCTGCACGCCGACCGCGTCCTGCGCTTCGTTGGTCGAACCCGCAATATGCGGTGTCAAGATGACATTGGGAGCGCCCTGATACGGAGAATCCTTCAGCGGCTCATCACGAAACACATCCAGCGCGGCACCGCCGAGCTGTCCCGATTGCAGCGCTGCCACTACTGCCGCATCGTCCAGCAACTCGCCGCGAGCACAATTCACCAACCGAGTACCCTTCGTTCATCTTCGCGAGGCTTTGAGCGTTGATCATACCCTGCGTCTGCGGCGTCAATCCCACGTGCAGGGTGATGTAGTTCGATGTCGTAAACAGCTCGTCCAGCGGAACCAGCATAATCTGCAACTGCTGCGCTAGGCTGGCTGCGACGTAGGGATCGTGTGCTACCACATTCATTCCGAATGACTGGGCCCGCTTGGCCACTTCCATGCCGATCTTCCCCAGCCCAACGATGCCCAGCGTCTTGCCGCGCAGCTCCGTTCCTTGCAGTGACTTCTTCTCCCACTTGCCCGCATGAGTGCTGGAATCAGCTCGCGGCAGATGACGCGCCAGTGCCAGCATCAGGGCCAGCGTGTGTTCGGCCACGGCGATAGCGTTGCCGCCGGGAGTGTTCATCACTGCGATGCCGCGTTTGGTAGCGGCGTCGAGGTCGATGTTATCCACGCCGACTCCCGCGCGGCCAATCACGCGCAGGTTGGGCGCCTTTTCCATCATGGCGGCGTCGACAAACACCGCCGAGCGCACCAGCAGGGCATCGGCATTAGCCAATTCCGCCCCCAGTGCGTCTTTCTCGGGACTAACGACAGTCCAGTCAGATTGTTCTTTGAAGACAGCAAGCGCAGACGGAGCGACCTTCTCAGCAACAACAATTTTCATATGAGTTCCTTCGATAATTCTTTCAGGAATGTAATTAGGTGGAGCAAAGCTTCACAGCTCGCGAAAGATACCTTTGGGGGCGGTATTACGTCGGGGCACGATTTTTAGTCGTGTCGGCCAGTTGTTTTTCTCGAACCGCCGCGCGGACTTTAGTCCGCGCGGCAATCGTTAAGAGGGCTACGCCTTCACCGCCGCGAACTCCTCCGCGTACGTCTCTTGCACCGCCCTCACGCCTGCGCCGAGCTCAAACCTGTGGGACGGCGCGACCTGCAGCAATACCTGCTCCAGTGCGCCGATCACGCCGATGGCATCGAGATAGTCGTAATAGCCCAGATGCGCGATGCGGATCATCTTGCCCTTCATCTCGCCCTGTCCGTTGGCAACCACCATGGCAAAGCGCTCGCGGAACTCCTTCACCAGCGCGCTCGAATCTACACCTGCCGGAGGCAAGCACCGCCGTAACCGCAGCCGCCGGACACGTCGGAGCGAACAACTCCAGCCCCAGTGCTTTCACGCCCGAGCGTACCATCTCCGCCGAAGTCTCGGCATTGTGAATGAGTGCATCGCGTCCCGCCGCCAGATCGCCTTTGCCCGACTTGCGAATGTAATCTAGCGCCGCCAGCAGGCCCGCGATCAGCGCCGTCGCTGGAGTGAAGGCCGACTCGCCCTTCGCCGCCGCCTTCCGTTCTTTGCGCAGGTCGAAGTAAAACCGCGGATTCTTCGTCTGCTCCATCCGCTGCCAAGCGCGCTCGCTAACCGCGAGAAACGCCAAGCCCGGAGGAATCATGACCGCCTTCTGCGATCCGCCAATAATGATGTCGATGCCCCAACCGTCCACGTCGAACTTGGTTGTGCCCAAGCCCGTGATGGCATCCACCACCAGCAGCGTGTCGGTTCCCTTCAGCAGTGAGGCGACGCCCTTCACGTCATGTCTGCGCACCCGTCGAGGTTTCCGTGCCTTGCATGTAAACCACCCGTGCGCCCTCGAGCTTCGACTTCACCTCGCTGAGGTCGAACGTCTCGCCGTAGGGCGCGCTCACCAATTCCACCTGGCACCCGTACGCCTTGGCGATATCGCGCCAACGCTCGCCAAACTTTCCGGCGGTCAGAACAACAACCTTGTCCCCGGGTGACGTCAGGTTTGAAACCGAAGCTTCCATCGCTCCGCTGCCTGAGGCGGCGAGGATCAGCACGTCATTTCGCGTGTCGATGAATGTTTTTAGATCAGCAAGAGTGCGGATGAAAATATCGCGAAATTCCGCCGTGCGGTGATGCATGTCCGCTGCGGCAATCGCCTGTTGGGCTGCTGGAAGGAGAGGAGTAGGACCGGGAGTAAAAAGTCTGGTCTTACGTAGCATGGCTGCCACCTTTGCTCGTAGGGATTCCGGCTACGACCCGAAGATGCGGCCGGATATCCATGATAAAGCCTCGACCGCTTCGCCGGCCACTATAATTGCCCCATGAGCCTGACCGAACAGGTACAGAAAGATATGGTCGATGCCATGCGTAAGCAAGCAGGAGCTTGCGCCTCTCCACGCTTCGCATGGTGAAGGCAGCTCTGAAGAACAAGGAAATCGACAAGCGTGCCGCCCTCGACGAAAAAGAAGAACTGCAGGTCTTCAGCACGCTGATTAAGCAGCGCAAGGATTCCATCGACGCCTTCGAGAAGGGCAACCGCCCTGAGCTCGCCAAGAAGGAAGCCGAAGAGATTGCCATCATCGAAGCCTACATGCCGCAAGGCCATCGACGAAGCCGATGTCATCGCCGCGGTGAAAGCCACCATCGCCGAAATGGGGTCGCCCACAATGAAAGACATGGGCACAGTGATGAAAAACGTTATGGCGAAATTCGCCGGAGCCCGCGTCGACGGCAAGCTCGTTAGTGAAACCGTAAAGACGGAGCTGGCAGAGAAGTAGCTCTATCGTGCAGTGTTTTCAAGTGGAGGAGCTGGACTCTGGGCCGGCGTGCAAGCGTTTTGAATGTTGTCATCCCGAGAGGGATTTGGTCCGCAAGGGATTGGCTTTTGCGTTGCGAAAATTGCTCACAAACTTGTTGTAATCTGGATACTTGGCATGACCTACCGGGCCACAGTCGAGCAGCTCTATGCCCTCGGCCACGAGCTGGCAACCACTCCCTCGCACAAATTTGATCTCGCTTACGTTCGCGAGATGCTGGCCGCACTCAGTAATCCGGAGCGTCGATTCCCCAGCGTCCTCATCGCCGGCACCAACGGCAAAGGTTCGACCGCCGCTACGCTGTCGTCCATCCTGCGTGCGGCCGGATACAAGACAGCGCTCTATACGTCTCCGCATCTAGTCAGCATCAACGAGCGCATCCGCGTCAACGGCGAGCCGATCGCCGACGTAGAGTTCAGCGAAATCCACGACCGCACTGAACGCACCGCCCAACGGTTGCTGCGCGCCGGCAAGCTTCCCTGGCATCCCAGCTTTTTCGAGATGCTGACCGTAATGGCCTTCGAATATTTAGCCAGCGTCGCCGTCGACATCGCCATACTCGAAGTCGGCATGGGTGGCCGCCTGGATGCCACCAACGTTGTGGACCCGCTCATCTCGGTCATCGCCGACATCTCGCTCGACCACCAGAAATATCTTGGCAACACCATTGGTGAAATCGCCGTCGAGAAGGCGGGTATCATTCGTGAGAATGGATTGGTCGTAACGCTGCCGCAGCATCCCGAGGCCAACGATGCTCTCGGTCATGCCATTCTCGACCGTCACGCCACCGTCGTCAGCGCGGTGAAATATGTTCCCCCGGTTTCGCCGGGCGCAGCCGAGTTCTTCGCCGGTCGAGGGGCCCCGGTTCCCGGCCGCAACCGCTATCCGCTGGCAGTCATGGGCGAAGAAATCCTGGTGGACTCACCGCTTACCGGACGACATCAGTTGCGCAACATAGCTCTTGCCATCACTGCTGCCGAAGAGCTCGCGAAGTTCGGCTTCAAAGTCACAACCCGCCAGATCGAGCGGGGCATTCGTGAAACCCACTGGCCGGGGCGTTTCCATGTACTTCCGCCCTCGCCCGCCACTCATGACCGGACGCTAGTTCTCGACGTCGCCCACAATCCCGCCGGAGCCTGGGCGTTACGTTCTGCACTCTCTGGGAATTTTCCTGATGGCGCGTTCACCCTCGTCTTCGGCGCCATGCAAGATAAAGCGATCCAGGAGATAGCCGACATTCTCTTTCCAATTGCGGAGCAGGTCGTCGTAACCCACATCGAAAATCCTCGCGCCGCGACTACAGAACAACTGTTGCAGGCGGGTTCACGGACAGGCACCACAATAAGCGCGGAAGCAGCCGTCGACCGTGCGCTCAAGCGTGCCTTTGAGCTCACTCCCGCCAGCGGCATGGTTGTAGTGACTGGTTCCACCTTCCTTGTCGGCGATACGATGAAGGCATTGGGAATTCCCGCTTAAATATGGCAGCCGTTGATCAAAGCGAAAAGCGAAAAACCAAGAGCGGTTTCCTCAATCGGCTTCGTTCGTACTTCATCTTTGTTCCTTTGATCTACCTCTACACCGGAATCATGGGCACCCTGTCGCTGCTCTCTTCCTTCTTCGATCATGAAGGACGCATGCAGCACTGGTTCGCCTGCACTTGGTCGCGCATGATCCTCAAGACCGCATCTGTGCATGTCCGCATCGACGGACTTGATCACATCGATCCCGTGCAGCCTGCGGTTTACGCGGCGAATCATCTCTCTGCACTCGATATTCCGGTCCTCTACGCCTCCCTCCCTGTTCAGTTCCGTATCATGGCCAAGCGCGAGCTTTTTCGCTATCCGTTTCTCGGCTGGCATTTAAAACGTTCGGGCCAGATCCCCATCGACCAGGGCGACGCGCGCGCCTCGCTGCGCAGTCTGAACCGTGCCAGCGACTCGCTTCGCAAGGGCATGGACCTGGTCATCTTCCCCGAGGGCGGACGCTCCGCCGACGGTCACATGCGGGATTTCATGGGCGGTGCCTTCTATATGGCCATCAAAGCGCACGTGCCGGTCGTACCGATCGTGCTGGTTGGTACCGACGAGTTACTGCCGATGAACAGCTTTCATCTGAACCCAGGCCGGGTTGACATGATTGTCGGCGAACCGATCTCGACTACGGGCTTGGTTCCCCGCGATATGGACAAGCTCGCAGCGCGAGTGAGAGATGTGATGGTGGCCACGTACTACGCGAGGGCCAGGACACCGGCTCCCGCGAACGATGCGACTGTCAACGCGAACGGATCGATGGCCCTATGAAACCGCGCATCGCAATTCCGGTCCCGAACTCCCTCAAGGCCGATTACGCCCTGCGTACCTTGCCGCAATACGAGCACTCCATCCGCGAGGCTGGCGGCGAGCCTGTCATTATCGACGTCACTGCTGTCATCCGCTGCGATCGCACAAAAGGTGAAGACTTGCGATGGAGTTCTTCTCCCCGGCAGTCCCGCCGATGTCGACCCTGAAAAATACAGTGCACGGCGCCACCTCAATACCACCGACGCCGATGTTCTGCGCGACAACACCGACGAGCTTCTCCTGCAGGACGCCTACAACATGCGCAAACCGATCTTCGGCATTTGCTACGGCCTGCAGTCGCTCAACGTGTGGCGAACCGGAACCCTGGAACAGGACTTGGCTACGTCCGTCGATCACGACGCCGGCCCTGCCGTGACCGAGGCGCATCAAGCGGCCATCGATCCCACGTCGAAGCTCGCGGCGATTCTGCAGGCAGCCGGAACGTTGCCGGCCGGCACCGCGCCCGTGATCACCGTCAACTCCAGCCATCATCAGGCTGCCGGAGTCCTGGGCGACGGCCTGCGCCTTGCCGCCTGGTGCCCCGCCGATGAGGTGAAGGAGGCAGTCGAGGGCACGGACGATGACCACTTTGTGCTCTGCGTGCAATGGCATCCGGAACGCACTTATGACAACGACCCCGCCTCACGTGCCATTTTTCAGGCCTTCGTCCGTGCTGCGGCCGAGTGGCACAAGAAGCTCTCCCTGAAGCAGCAGGACTTCGAGTCCATGCCCGGCAAACACTAGAGGAGTTTGGGAAGTTGTAATATCTTCCTTCGTGCGCTATCCCGCCAAGCGAGTTGGGCGCTGCGTTTGAGCGGTGGCTGAAAAAGAACAGTCCTGGAGGACGAAAGATCCTAGCCCAGCGCTGGGTGGGCCTGCCATGAACGGAGCGGAGTCCCGGAAGGGCCGGCAGAGATGCTCCATCGTGGCAGCCCGTGTCCCATTTCCTCCCTTGGATGCCGGCGCCCCATCAAGTAACCTGTTCTCTTATGCTCGATCTAGCCTTTGTCCGCGATCATCTGCCCCTCGTCGAAGAAAAGCTGCGCCAGCGCGGCATGGATCCTGCCGCCGTCCTGAAGGATTTCCACGCCGTCGATCTCGAGCGTCGCACCGCCATCACCGAAGCCGAAACCATGAAGGCCCGGCGCAACAAGCTTACGGAAGAATTTCAGCGCCTCAGAAAAGAAAAGCTCGACACCGCCGCCAACCTGCAGGAGCAGAAGGATCTCAAGGAAAAGATCGCCGAAGCCGAAAAGATCGCCGAGGACGCTGATGCGAGCTTGCGCGACATCCTGACCGGCATTCCCAACCTTCCGCGACGACAGCGTGCCCGTCGGGCAAAGCGCCGACGACAACGTCGAAGTCCGCCGCTGGGGAACGCCGCCGCAATTCGACTTCACTCCCAAGCCGCACTGGGAACTGGGCGAATCGCTCGGCATTCTCGATCTCGAGCGCGCCGCCAAGATTACTGGTGCGCGCTTTGCCGTCTACTGGGACCTCGGAGCCAAGCTCGAACGCGCGCTCATGAACTTCATGCTCGACCTGCACACCCGCGAGCACGGCTACACCGAAGTCCTGCCGCCGTTCATGGTCAACGCCGAGTCCATGTACGGCACCGGGCAGCTCCCGAAATTCGAAGCCGATCTGTTCAAGGTTCCGCACAATGGCAAGAACCTCTACCTGATTCCCACCGCCGAAGTTCCGGTCACCAATCTCTATCGCGACGAGACCCTCGATGGCGCGCGCCTGCCGATTTCACTGACGGCCTTCACTCCATGTTTCCGCAGTGAGGCCGGATCCTACGGCAAAGACGTTCGCGGCATCATTCGCCAGCACCAGTTCCAGAAGGTCGAGCTGGTGAAGTTCACTAAGCCCGAGCAGTCCTACGAAGAGCACGAGAAGCTGACGCGCAATGCCGAACAGGTTCTGCAGAAGCTCGGCCTGCACTATCGCACTGTCGTTCTTTGCACCGGCGACATGGGCTTCTCCTCCGCGAAGACCTACGACATCGAAGTCTGGCTGCCGGGGCAGGGACTCTTCCGCGAAATCTCGTCCTGCTCCAACTTCGAGGCCTTTCAGGCGCGTCGTGCCAACATCCGCTATCGTCCCGAGGGCGCCAAGAAGAGCGAGTTCGTGCACACCCTGAACGGCAGCGGCCTCGCCGTTGGCCGCACGTGGGTTGCGATTGTCGAGAACTATCAGCAGGCCGACGGCAGCGTGATGATCCCCGAAGCCTTGCGCCCCTACATGGGGACGGACCGCATCATCCCTGTTGCCCGGAAATCTTCACCCGCAGCTCTTCGGGAATACGCTGCCGAATTTCCTCCGGCAGCTTATCCAGCCCCATGCGCGCGCCCGTCATGGCCGCGTCCTTAACCACCAGCGGCGCGGGGGTCGCAATCGCCACCAGCAGCCACAGCAGCATGGACAGCAGGAATCCGCCCAGCGCGCCGATCTCCAGCCAGAACGCGTGATCGCGGCTGGAAGTGCCGAATCACTCCGTAGGCCAGCAGAAAGACGATCATCGAAGCCGACGCCAGCACCATCAGCCCGATGTCGATGCCGCGATGCAGACGCTGTCGCGAACGGCAGTGCTCGCACTCGGCCAGGTGCGCTTCGTAGTCGCCGCGCATCTCCGGAGCCAGTCCCGAGATGTCATAGCGCCATCCGGCAAGAATCTTGCCGATGACGCGATCAGTGCACTCTGCCATGTTGGAAACCTTGCCGCTCGAAGGCGCCACCGACAGCGCCCGGCAGCGGCGTACCCTACAGTCGAATTGCCGGAAGCGGTTCATGTTGTGCTGCGAGCACCAACTGGTTGCGCACAAAATTGCGCTGCTCGCCCAACGCACGCTCAGCCGTCATCCGCGCGATTTCGGGATGATTGTTCTGCTCCGAAAGGTGCGCCAGGATGAGGAATTCCGCACCTCCATCATAGTCCGTCGTCAAGAAATCCGCGAGTGCGTCGTTCGACAGGTGCCCCACCCGGCTCATCACCCGCTGCTTCACCGACCACGGATACGGCCCGCCGCGCAGCATCTCCAGGTCGTGGTTCGACTCGATCATCAGCACCTGGCATCCGCGAATGTGGTGCCGCACGCTGGCCGGCATGTATCCCAGGTCGGTGCAGACTGCCGACCTTGATGCCTTCGCTGAGAAAGGTAAATCCCACGGGATCGACCGCGTCGTGCGGAATGGTGAACGGCGTCACCGTGACGTCGCCAATCTGGAATGCGCATCCCGCGCGAAACGTCTCCAGCCGCTCCAACTTCACCCGATTGCCGGCGCTGTCGCGCGCGTAGCCGGCGATACGCATCGTGCGTGGCGTCCGGTCATGTACACCGGAACCTTCAGCCGCTTGGCCAGCACCCGCAGCCCGCCGACGTGGTCGCTGTGTTCGTGCGTGATGAGAATGGCGTCGATGCAGCTGTGGACTCTCCGCCGCACAGCGCCAGGCGGCGCAGCAACTCGCGGCACGAGAGGCCGGCATCCACCAGCAGTCGCGTTCCGCTGCTGGCGACAAGCGTGCAGTTGCCCTTGCTTCCGCTCGCCAGCACCGTCACTGAAACTGCCATGAACGCGAGCATAAACCGAAGCGCTGTTGGAGCGATAGTAACGATCTGGTAACGCGTCCAACTTGCGCGATTTCGCGGCGACGTTCAGACTGAGGGCACAACGATATGGCTGACAAACCGTCCTCCGTGAAACCGCTTCAGACCTCACTCGCTCCCATGCTCTCCGTCCGTAATGGCGCCAAGGCCGTCGGGTTCTATAAAGCGGCCTTCGGTGCCACGGAATTGTTCCTCATCGAGGCCCCGGATGGCGCAGTCGTTGCCCAATTGGCGGTCGGTACAGTCCCACTTCTGGGTCACTGACGAATCACCCGAGCACAAGAACGTTCTAGCCCCGAAACCCTGGGCGGCGCTCACCGCGCGTATGGTCCTCGTTGTCGAGGATCCCGACGCTGCGTTCGCTCGCGCCGTCGCTGCGGGAGCTAACGTTGTCTGGGCCGTTACTGATCAGCCTTACGGCTGGCGTGTCGGTCGCGTCGTGGATCCTTTCGGGCATCATTGGGAGATCGGTAAGCCGCTGACGTAAATTCCCAATCAGCGTTGTTTTACACAGACCACCCACAGCATTTCGCACGAAATCTTGCGTCAGAGACAACATTGCATCTGAATCGTCATTGCGCGATAACTTCGCCCGGCACTAACCTAATTTCACTCTCCCGATGGCCACCACCGACTACAGTCTTGAACGCGGACTTCCCGCCAGCATTGAAGCCGAGCGCTCCATCCTCGGCGCGATCCTGCTCGACAACCTTCTCTTCGACCAGGCCGCCGAACTCAAGCCCGACGACTTCTCGCTCGACGCGCATCGCCGCATCTTCTCCCGCATGCGCGATCTGCAAGACACCGGCCGCCCGGTCGACATGATCACGCTCGCCGAGGAGCTCGACCGCCGCAAGGAGGTCGAAGCCATCGGCGGAGTCGCCTACCTGTCGTCGCTCATCGACGGCGTTCCCGACCGCCCGAGCATCGAGCACTACGTTCGCATCGTGCGCAACAAGTCGCTGCTGCGCGGACTCATCAACATCGCGCAGACTCGCCATCGCCGAAGCCATCGAGCACTCCGACGAAGCCGAAGAGGTCATCAACCGCGCCGAACAGGGCATCTTCCAGCTCTCCGAGAACCGCCTCGGCCAGGGCTTCAGCGACATTCCGTCCATCGTCAAGGCTTCCTTCGGCTCGCTCGACGAGCTCTACGCCCGCGGCCAGGAGATCACCGGCCTCGCCACCCACTACACGCAGCTCGACAAGATGACCAGCGGCTTTCAGCCCTCCGACCTCATCATCATTGCCGCGCGCCCCTCGATGGGCAAAACCGCGCTGGCCATGAACATCGCCGAGAACGCCGCCATCCTCGACGGCAAAGTGGTCGGCGTCTTCTCGCTGGAAATGTCGAAGGAAGCGCTGCTCATGCGCATGCTCGCCTCGCACGCCCAGGTCGACTCGCACGCCTGCGCACCGGCTTCCTCGCCAAGGAAGACATGCGAGAAGCTGACCCACGCCATGGAAGGCCTCATGCAGGCGCGCCTCTTCATCGACGACACGCCCGGCATCTCGGTGACCGAGATGCGCTCCAAGGCCCGCCGCCTCAAGCAGCAGGAAGGCCGCCTCGACCTCATCATCGTCGACTACCTGCAGCTCATGTCGGCCGTGCCCATCGGCGGCAAGCGCTTCGAGAACCGCACCCAGGAAGTCTCGGCCATCTCGCGCGGACTGAAAGCCGTGGCCAAGGAGTTGAAGGTCCCGGTGGTGGCGCTCTCGCAGCTAAGCCGCGCTCCCGAGAGCCGCGGTGGCGACCATCGTCCGCAACTCTCCGACCTGCGCGAGTCGGGCTCCATCGAGCAGGACGCCGACGTCGTCGCCTTCATCTTCCGCGAAGAGGTCTACAAGAAGGACGATCCCGACCTCGAAGGCCTCGCCGAACTCATCGTCGCCAAACAGCGCAACGGCCCCACCGGCATCATCAAGCTGGCCTTCATGCATTCCTGCACCCGCTTCGAAAACCTGGCGGCCGAAAGCGACTACATCCAGTAGTGGCTTTCTAAGTCAGGGTGAAGGCACAAGGAATTGTGATTGCCGAAATTGCTTTTCGCGATCGTTTAGAATCAATGGTTTGGCTGGAATTGCGTGCAAACGATTGATAAATAAATAAGTTATACATATCCATTTCTGCCCGTGGAGTTAGTCGTGCCGTACGTTCGCTGCTGGCTTACTCAAGGCGCTAAAGCGCCTGATCGATGGGGGCCACTTGATGGATGCCTGAAGGCGTCGTCTACCCTGCGTTTGGCGCGTGGCAGTCGGGGTTTTCAACCAGCCATTCTCGTCCGCAGCCCAGGCGGCGGGAGGGGACACCAATCCCTTCCCCGCCACAGTGGTCAGGTCGTCGACCTGAACATTGTCGGCAAGAAAACCCCCAAGTAGAGCGGGCGAGTGCCTGAAACTCCAAGCACGCGAAGAAATGGATGCGCACAATCGCTGAGGTCAAACAAAATGGTTGCCACGTGGCCGCGCGCGGCCGTTCCTCACCGCGATGCCGCTGCGCGTATTTTTCGCCGCAACTCATGCGCAGCGCCTGGCACTCCTAACTAACGCCAGCAATGAAATGCTTCCCGCGTTCCGGCGTTAAGGTGAACGTCCGCGATGATGGGGCTGGCATGAACGGACCTCCATCGAGTGAGATATCCGCGAACACGTCGAAGAAGCTGCTGACCTTGAAGCCGCTCCCGATCAAACGGCAGGAACCGCGGTCATTATGACAGCCAGTACGGTGGCTGCCGGACAAAAGCTACGCCTAGATCGCAGACACAACATACGCGCCTCATTCAAGAAGTGGTGGCGAAAAGGCGCCGCAAACGTTACACCTGATCGGCCCAAGCCCAGCATGGATTTGTGGAGGATTTGCAGGAAATTCAAGCGGCGGAAAGCCTGAAGGCCTTGATGCATCCGGTGGACGGGATGTGCGGACCGCGGCTTCGGCTTCCACAAAAGTGCTTGGGTCGCCTTCAGGGAGCTCCGACTAACGCAAAAGCAGAAGCCGCGTAGACGTCGCATTGGGCTGGAGTGTAGGAGCGAGCAGACTGGATCTCGACGCCTTTTCTGGCGATTAGCGAGAGAGTAATGTGCGATATCATGCTCTCGCAATGGACAAGCGACATTATTACTTCAAGCTGATCCCGCCCCGGCCGACATTTCCTGTGGACATCACCGAGCAGGAGAAGGACTTGATGAATGAGCACGGCGCTTACTGCGAACGGCAATTTGCCGCGGGCAAGCTTCTGGCCTATGGCCCAGTGATGGCGCCCGGCGGAGCCTTCGGCGTCGCGATCCTGGAAGTTGCGGACGAAGCCGAAGCGCGTGAGTTCGGCGAGAATGACCCTTCAGTACGCGCCGGCATGAACCGCTTCGAGTTCTATCCGATGCAGGTAGCCCGAGCGCGCGCCAAGAGTGGGTAGCGAGGCCAGCTCGTCCCTGCGGCTGGAACGTTGGCGCGAGCAGCGGGCGGGACTCAGCCAGTTTGGCTTGGCCTCCACAATTGCCGAAGGCAGGCGATTGTCGGCCACCCGCCGGCAAGCAATAGAAGGCTTGAAAAACCCTGCTCAGCCTTCCAGGCTCACCCTTACCATCTTCTTCCCCGCGCGGAGGGTGAACTCGGAGCCGAGTTTTATCGACGCGACGAGGTCGTTCTTCAGTTCGCCGTCTACTTTCACCGCGTTTTGCTTGACTTTGCGGGAGCCGTCGGAGACGGACGTGGCTAGACCGGCGGCCGCCAGCAGTTTGTCGAGGCGCACCTGAGCAATTCCGTCCGCGGATGCTGACGCGTTCGGGGCGGCGACTTCGGCGAACTGTACCTTCACCAACGGAAGGTCTTCGGGAGTCTCGTCCTTCTGGAACATACGCGACCAGTCTTGGGCGGCGTGTTCGGCGGCTTCGCGGCGGTGGAAGTCGGCGACGATGCGGTGGGCTAGCTCCTGCTTGAGCTTCATGGGATGGGCTGCGCCCTTCGCGACGTCGCGCTTGAGCTCGTCGATCTCGCGCACGGTGACGTCGGTGAGCAGCTCGTAATAGCGCCACATGAGATCGTCGGAGATGGACATCACCTTTCCGAAGATTTCTGTGGGTGCCTCAGTGATGCCGATATAGTTGCCGTAAGACTTCGACATCTTCTGCACGCCGTCGGTGCCTTCGAGCAGGGGCATGGTGAGGACGATCTGCGGAAGCTGGTTGTAGTCACGCTGCAGCTGGCGTCCCATGAGCAGGTTGAATTTCTGGTCGGTGCCCCCGAGCTCGACGTCGGCCTCGAGTGCAACCGAGTCGTAGCCCTGCGCGATGGGATAGAGCAGCTCGTGTATCGCGATAGGTCTCTCTTCGGTGAAGCGGTTGTGGAAGTCTTCGCGCTCGAGCATCTGCGAAACGGTGAACTTGGCGGCGAGGCGCACGAAGCTTTCGTAACCGAGCTTGCCCAGCCACTCGCTGTTGAAGCGGACTTCGGTCTTGTCGCGGTCGAGGATCTTGAAGACCTGCGCCTTATAGGTCTCGGCGTTGGCGTCGATTTGCTCGCGGGTGAGCGGCGGGCGGGTGGTGATACGGCCTGAGGGATCGCCAATGAGGCCGGTGAAGTCTCCGATGAGGAAGATAACGGTGTGCCCCATGTCCTGAAAGTGCTTGAGCTTGCGGATGAGCACAGTGTGGCCGACGTGGAGGTCGGGAGCGGTGGGATCGAATCCGGCTTTGACGCGCATGGGCTTGCCGGTGGCGATGGAGCGCTCGATGCGCTCGCGCAGGTCGCTCTCGCGGATGATTTCGGCTGCACCTTTGCGCAGGTAGGCTAGCTGGTCGTCGACGGGTGGGAATTGGGGCATAAACCTTGATTATAGAGAACGGTTGCGGTTGAGCATGTACGGGTGGACTCCGCCGCGCAACGTCACGAGCCCAATTTCAGCACGATGACCTGATCGATCTCCCCAGCGCCGCGCGGCGGTAGCTGAAGGATGAGCCCGTCCGAAGAAGAACGGAAGGGCACGTTCGATCCTCCACTCAGTAAGTGTGCATCGTGGACAGGCGTCGGCAACTCCGGCAGAGCCAGCACCTTCAATGCCGGGTCGAGCACGTGGACATAGATCGTGTCGCCACGTTGCGTAGTCACACCCCAGCCTCCCGGCTTAACCGGGCCACCCGTAGTTCCGTAAATTGAATCGCCGTAGGACTTCATCCATTCGCCGATCTCACGCAAGCGATTGGCGAAGGCAGGTTGTATCTCGCCGTTAGGCATGGGGCCGACGTTCAGCAGGAAGTTGGCGTTGTTGCCCGCCGCACGAACCAGATACTGAATCAGATCGCGCAGGCTCTTGGGCTCGAGATCGTGCATGTCGAAGCCCCAGGAGCCGTTGGGGTACATGGTGTCGTTGGTTTCGAGCGGAAGCTGACTGACGGGTGCACCGCCCCATCCAGTGGTGTTGGCGCCGGGAAGGTCTTTCTCGAAAGTCTGGTAGTCCTCACCGGGGAAAGGCGTCCTGTGATGGTTAGAGACGATGAGAGCTCCAGGCTGAAGCTGGTGAATCAACCCATAGGTACGGGGGAGTTGCCAGTCGGCGTCAGGCTTGTCCCACATGCCGTCGAACCAGACGCCGCCAATCTCGCCGTAGTTGCCCAGGAGCTCAGTAAGCTGCGCGTTCATGAAATCGAGATAGCGGGGCCACTGGCCGTTGTGGGGCCGGCCGAACCACTGGCCGGTGTCGCCGAGCGGGAAGTAGTCAGGATGGTGCCAGTCGAGCTGCGAGTAATAGACGAACAGCTTGATGCCCTGGCGGTGACACTCGTCGGCTAGCTGGCGGAGGATGTCCTTGCCGTAGGGAGTAGCGTCCACCACGTTGTACTTGTTCTGCCTGGTTGCGAACATGGAGAAGCCGTCGTGGTGGCGCGCGGTCAAGACGATGTATCGTATGCCCGCCTGCTTGGCGAGTGACACCCACTGGGCGGGATCGTACTTCGCGGGATAGAACTGCGCGGCCAGCACTTCGTACTGCCAGCCGGGGATATGGTGGTTCTGCATGACCCATTCGCCGTCGCCGAGTTCGCTATAGATTCCCCAGTGAATGAACATTCCGAAGCGCGCCTGCTGGAACCACTGACGCGACTTCAGATTTTCCGGCGAAGGCTGGTAACCGGGTTGGGCGAAGGCTTCGGCCGAGAAGAGAAGGAGTGTGACAAGAGCTACAAGGGCGAAGGGGCGCGCGCGACCAGCTGGGACATGATGCGGCATGCGAACAGACTATACGTTGGGTGCCAGCTTTGGCGCAGTATTAGCTGTGCTTTGTCCTATCGCTGGACAGCAGTGGAAACGCTCACGCGATACCACTCCAGGGTACGACGAAGGCCGTCCTCGAGGCTGAAGCGTGGAGCGTGGCCGAGCTCTCGAACCGCCGCGGTGGTGTCGGCCTGGGAGTCGCGCACGTCGCCGGCGCGTGAAGGCGCGAACTTGGCGGGAATCGTGACCCCTTCGATCTTCTGCAACAACGACCAGACCTGATTCAAAGAGTAGCGGTTTCCGTTGCCTGCATTGAAGACCTTGCCCGCGACGCCGGGAGCCTTGGACGCCTTGATTACCAACTCGACGACATCGTCAATGTAGGTGAAGTCGCGGGTCTGCCCGCCGTCGCCAAAGATGGTGGGGGAAGTTCCCTGCAGCAGCGAGGTCATGAAAACGGAGATCACGCCGGAATACGGGCTACTGGGGTCCTGCCGAGGGCCGTAAACATTGAAGAAGCGAAGGGAGGTAGCGTCAATTCCGTAGCAGGACGAAAAGACCGAGCAATAGTATTCACCCAGCAACTTCTGCGCGGCATAGGGAGACTTTGGATTGGCCTGCATGGTCTCGACTTTAGGCAGTTCGACGGTGTCGCCGTAAGCGGAGGAGGACGCTGCATAGGCCACTTTGCGGACTTTGCCTTCGACACACGCCCGCAGCACATTGAAGGTGCCGTCGATATTGGACTCATGCGAGGGCACAGGGCTCACAATCGACTTGGGAACGGAGGGGATCGCGGCGATATGGAACACGCTATCGGCACCCGCGATGATGGGAGCGATGGCATTGAAGTCGCAGATATCGGCTTGGTGGAAGGCGATCTGGCTCTCGATATCATTAAGGTTATCGCGGTGGCCAGTGGACAGATTGTCGATGACTTCGACCGAGCCGTCCTTCAAGGCTAGCAATCCGCGCACCAGGGCCGAGCCTATGAATCCCGCACCCCCGGTTACGATGTATTTCTTCATGGTCTCGTTCTATCCGTTCAACGAATTAGCTTTCCAAATGTCATTGTACTTGGGTGGAACAGAGGAAAAACTCTGCGGGCACTAGTTGCATTCCGAATCGAGATCACAGACGGCGGCCACGAGGCCCCGTAGGCAAAGCCTGCATTGTACATCGAGGCCCCACCTATTCTAGACTACCACTTTCGTGGCATCTGTGGTGCTCGTTAACCGGGCGGCAATTCATCAATGATAACCTTATTGTTGGTCTGCCGATAAACGCATGGATACCGAATGACGGCATGGGAAACCTGCCGATATCCGTGTTTTCACCTCGATGCGCCAATCCCAAGGAGTAATCGACTAGAGTGACGCTCGTGCCCACAAATTCGACGGAACACGCGCCGGCGGAAATACCGACGGCTACAGTGACAGACCAACAGACGAGCAAGCTCGCATCATTCACCGAGGTGCTGAAATCATTCGGATGGCAGGGATGGTTGCTGGTTGCGGTAGTGGTGGGACTGTATGCGCCGGTACTGGTCAGGCTGGTGCGTCAGTGGTACACAGACCCCGATTACTCGCATGGGTTCCTGGTGCCATTTTTGTCGGCGTACCTGATATGGCAGCGGCGCGACAAACTGGCGGAGATTGCGCGACGGCCATCGAATGTCGGTGTCCTCCTGGTGCTGCTGTCGGTGGGACTTTTGTTTCTTGGTAGCCTGGGCGCAGAGCTTTTTCTGACACGCGTATCGATCATCGGCACGATCTGCGGGCTGATTGTTTACTTCTCGGGTTGGAAGGTGCTGCGCGAGTTGGCTTTTCCCGTGGCATTCCTGTTGTTTGCCATCCCCATCCCGGTGCTGATCTATAACGAGATTGTTTTCCCGTTGCAGTTCATTGCTTCGAAGTTCGCCACCAGCGTGCTGGAGACGCTGAACCTGTTTCCGATCATGCGGGAAGGCAACGTCCTGATCATGCCGGGAATGCGGTTGGAGGTGGTGGAGGCGTGCAGCGGCATCCGCTCACTGATGTCGCTACTGGCACTAGCTGCAGGCTACGGGTACCTGGCTGAGAAGAGTGTGCTTGTGCGCTGGTTCATGTTCCTGGCGATGATCCCACTGGCAATCATCAGCAACGGTACCAGAGTCATGATCACCGCCCTGATGACGAACTACATTGGCCCGCGAGCAGCAGAGGGTTTCATGCACGAATTTTCGGGTTGGGTGATTTTCGTGGTGGCGACGGCTCTGTTCCTCGGATTGCACAGCGTGACGGTTTTCGTCCGCAAGAAGATGGGCTGGATGCCAAAAGACGGCAGCAGGCCGACAAAAGCACAGGTGGCAGGATGAACAACCCCGCACGTTACTGGATGATGATCGCGGTGCTGCTGGCGGCAACCGCGGGAATGGGATTCTTATCGCACGGCGAGTCGACGCCGCCGGCACGCGCTCTCAACGAGTTTCCGAAGGACATCGGAAGCTATCGGGACATGGATGACCTTCCGTTTGACCAGGACACGTTGAAGGTGCTGGGGGTAACAGACTACCTGAACCGGGTTTATTTTTCGCCGCAGCGTGGTGATCTGGGACTGTATATCGGGTACTTCCGGACGCAGCGTACAGGGGCCGCGATCCACTCGCCCAAGAATTGCCTTCCCGGTGCAGGGTGGCAGCCCACGGTGTCGGAGATCTATCAGTTGCCCCTTGAAGATGGGCGAAAAGTTCCGGTCAATCTTTACGTGATTCGAAAAGATCTGGACCAGCAAATTGTCATTTATTGGTATCAATCGCACGGCCGGGTTATAGCGAGCGAATATTGGGGCAAGGTCTACATGGTTTATGACGCGATGCGCCTGAACCGGACCGATGCTGCGTTAGTGCGCATTACTGTCCCGGTGCGGAATGGGGACACCGATGCGGCACGCGAACAAGGCATTGACTTTGCCAAGCAGGTTGCAGTTGACGTCGAACAGATTATTCCCCGGTGACCCAGGAGATTTCATGCGCAATCGTTATTTCGTAGCAATGGCAACGGCGCTGGTAGCGGTCTTATTGATCGCAGCGACCGGATGCAAGGGTAATCCCGAAACGGTCAAGAAGAAGTACCTGGAAAGCGGCCAGAGCTATGTCGAGAAGAAGCAATATGACGCGGCCGTGATTCAGTTCCAGAAGGCACTCCAGGTGGATCCGAAGTACGCCGAGGCCCACTACCAGCTGGGAATGACCTATCTACGCCAGCAGAGGGTGAAAGAGGCCTACGCCCAACTGAACCAGGCGGCCAAGCTCAATCCGAAAGACGTAAAGGCGGGGCTTGAGGTGGGGAACATCCTGTGGGTCGGCGAAAGAGTACAAGCGGGCCGAGGACCAGGCGCGGAAGGCGTTGGAGCAAGACCCGAATAGTGCAGAAGCGTATGCCCTGCTGGGCACGTCCCTATTCGCCGAACGGGAGCCGGATGAGGCCCTACAGGCTTACAACAAGGTCATCGAGCTTAAGCCAAATGACGGCGCCGGATACTTAAATCGCGGCGTGCTGTACGCCAGCATGAAGAAGGACGCAGAGGCAGAGGCCGACTTTACGAAAGCCATCAGCCTCAGCCCGAAGAACCTGGAGGCATACGCCAACCTCTCCCGCTATTACCAATATAAACAGGACTTGCCCAAAGCCGAGCAGGTGTTGCAGGAAGGTATCAAGAACAATCCAGATGCCCCAGCCAACTACCTTCGGCTGGCCGCGTTACTAGTGCAGGAGAAGCGGCCGGCAGATGCGGAAGTTGTGATTCAGAACCTTCGTACCCAGCTTCCTAAGAACCCGGAAGTGGCGGGGGCGATCGCGGAGTTCTACCTGGCGGCGCGCAATCCTGACGCCGCCATCAAGGAATATCAACGTGGGCTGTCGATTGCGCCGAAGAACGACAGGCTGCAAGTGGCGCTGGCAGAGGCGTACCTGATGACGGGGCATATCGACGATGCCACCAAGCTCGACGACCAGATTCTGAAGGACAGACCCAATGACGTGCCGGGACGCATGATCCAGGGACGCCTGCAAGCCATAAAGGGGGATTACGCAACGGCGGTAATTACCTTCCGTGGCGTGGTGAAGGACAGTGCGGCGCGCGAAAAGGCCGAACAAATCCAGACAAACGCGCAGGCCCACTACCTGCTTGGGCAGGCATTAGTTAAGACGGGTGACCTTGCCGGAGCCAAGAACGAGTTTCAAGAAGCGATCAAACTGTTACCTGACAATGCTATGTACCTGCAGGCGCAAGCCGAGGCGTATCGCGATTCAAGGGACTACGCCACGGCGAAGGAGTTTGCCAGCCGCTTAGTGAAACTGAACGACAAGAATCCGCAGGCGCATGCACTGATGGCGAGCATCGATATCGGCGCGAAGGATTACCAGGAAGCGCTGAACGAACTCAGCCTGGTGGCGACGATGGTGCCGGACGATCCGACCGTCCACGTGAACATGGCGTATGCATATGGCGGGTTGAAGAAGTATCCGGAAGCTGAGCGTGAATTTCAGACCGCGCTGAAACTGAATCCGCAGTACGACGGCGCCGTGGGCGAGTATGTCGCGATGCTGTTCGGGTTGAACCAGATGCCCAAGGCACTGCAGGTCGCTAACCAGTATGTCGCGGCCAATCCGAACCGGGCGGGTGCGCACTTTGTTTACGGGTCGGCCCTGGCGAACGCGAAGAAATACGACGAGGCAATCGGCGAGTATCAGAAGGCGATCGATCTGGAGCCGAAGGGACTGCTTTCGTACTTGCAGATGGCGCGAGTCTACGAAATGCAGGGCAAGACCGATAATGCGCTGGCAACGTACCAGAAGGCGCTGGTGATTTCGCCGAACAACCCAACGATTCTAGCTGCGATCGGCAATGTGTATCTTTCCAAGAATGATACGAAGTCGGCACAGCAGTACTTTGAGAAGGCAAACACATTGGCTCCGCATGATCCGATGATCCAGAACAACCTGGCATGGGTTTATGCGCTGGAGGGCCAGAATCTTGACGTAGCACTTTCGTTGGCAACGCAGGCCAAGCAGGCGATGCCAGACCTGATATCCATCAATGACACCCTGGGTTGGATCCAGTTCAAGAAGGGCAACTACCTGATTGCGGTGGGACTGTTGTCGGACGTTGTCCAGAAGATGCCGCAGAGCGCTGAATACCGGTATCACCTCGGCATGGCGCTGAACGGAGCAGGACAGAAAGACAAAGCGAAGGATGAGCTAAAGAGGGCGCTGCAACTGGCTCCGCCGTTGAATCAGTCGGACGCGAAGCAGGCTCAGGATACTTTGGCGATGTTATAGACGGAAGCAGAGACTTTTATCGTAGTGGCCTGGCCAATTGTGCCGGGCCATTTTCCTGGACATCGGAAGCCTGCAATTACATTTTCTGAAGAAGGCGCTGGGCAGTCTTCAACGACTGACGAGAATCGAAGAAGTCGGCCCATGGATCAGCAGGCTTCATGCGGCGCCCAAAGTTGCCGATGTTGAACGACGCCGGATCAAGCGCCGGTTTCACTTCGCGCCAGTGGAGCGGCGTAGAGACTGGGGCATGCGGACGCCGGCGAACGGAATAAGGCGCGACCACGGTCTGGCCAAAACCGTTGCGGAAGGGATCGAGGTACACGCGTCCGCGGCGGGCCGCAATGACATGCTCGACGGTGAGCTCTTTGGGGTGGGCGGCTGCAATGACTCGGACAACTCTCTGGGCAAACTCCAGCACTTCGGAAACGTCGGGGGCGGTCCGAATCGGTACGAAAACATGCAGTCCACGGCTGCCGGAGGTTTTGGCAAACGATGCCAGCTTGAGCGCGTCAAGCACCTCTTTGACCCATAGCCCTGCATGGGCGGCATCGGAGAATTTGCCTGATTCCGGATCGCAATCGAAACAGACCCAGTCTGGTTTGCGCGGGGCGCGGGCGCGACCGCCCATTACATGGATGGGGATGCAGCCGAGGTTGGCAAGTGCCAACTGGGTCACCAGAGAGCCACCCACCACGTAGTTTGTTGCTTTCCTCTTGCTATCGGAGTGGTCGATGCGAACCGTGGGAGTATCGGGCGGCAAACCAAAGGGCTTCTCTTTCTGGTAAAAGCAATTCCCCAGCATGCCATCAGGACAACGCTCGAGGGTCAGGATGCGATCGTCAACGTAGGGCTGCAAGAGAGGAAATACGGAAGCGTAATACTGGACGAGGTCAAGCTTGGTATAGCCATCTTCAGGCCAGAAGACCTTGTCGGGATTCGATACCTTGAATTGCAGGTTCGACGATGGTGGCTTTGCGGGACGAACCTTCATACAGTCACCTCAGGCAGAATGACTTCTTCCGGACGCTTGTCATCGCGCAAGCCGAGATATACGGGCTGGCGGAGTTTCTTCTCGGCAGTAAATTCCTGGTAGGAAATTTGTGCGACCAGACGCGGCTTAAGGAAGGTAATGTCGCGCTCACGAGGAGGATCGGCGAGTGCCGTCTTGGAAGTCACGAGCGGCCGGAACTTCTGATAAAGAAGAGCGAGAGTATTTTCGTTAAAGCCGGTGCCAACCTTGCCGACATAGCGAAGCTTTCCATTTTCGTATGCGCCAAGAAGCAACGCGCCGAAATGTGAGCGGGAGCCCTGAGGAGCGGTGAATCCGACGATGATGAACTCATCCTCCTGTTGAACCTTGACCTTCAGCCAATAACCGGAACGGCGCTCGACGTACGGGGAGGCAAGGTCCTTGGCGACCAAGCCCTCATAGCCGCTCCGTTGCGCTCGCTTATAAGCCCCAAGCCCATTGGGGGCGAGCCGGCGGGAGAGTAACAGGACGCCGCTCGGCTGCAACACGGTCTCGAGGACTTTGCGTCGAGAGCAGAGTGGCTCATGCCTGAGATCTTTCCCGCCAACGTAAAGGCAGTCGAAGACCGCGTAAACGGGATTGCCTTTGCCCTGCTGCAAGAGCTGAAAGTGAGACACTTTTTTCCGGTCGAAAATGACTACCTCTCCGTCGAGCAATAGAGTAGTCGGCCGGAGCTTCGCGACGGCGGCAACGATCTCGGGAAAATGGCGGGTGCGGTCGATGTCGTTGCGAGAGAGCAGCTGGACCTGCTTACCCTCTTTGTAAGCCAGCACTCGGATGCCGTCGTATTTTTCCTCGTAGACCCAGCCGGGTTTGTGGAATGGAGCGTCCACCAACGTGGCAAGCATCGGCTGAACCCGGAATGGGATATGGAACGCCATGCCGCGTTCTCAGCGACTCGTTCCTTTCCGCGCAACCTGAACGCGCGGCGGTGGGGGAGTGCGCTTTTTGGCGGCCGCGCGCTTGGCAGCAGAGGGGGTCGCCGGCTCGCGAGCCGGTGGATCACCAGTTGCCGCCTGCTCGACGTTGCCTCCGTTATCGCGCGCAATTCCGGCCAACAGCTTGTGGGAGACAGCGGAATACGGCTTTTCCGCGGTGATGTCCCGATCGGAGCTGTAAGCATCACGGTGCTTGATCAGGAGCCACGACGTCTTGCCTTTACTGGAACCGAAGCCGCGCGTGCGAACCAATACCCAGGAACCCTGTAATTTCCTTCCGTGCAACTCGAACTTCAGGTCGCCTTTGGCGAGGGCTTGATCCACGTCAGGGACCTCAGGCTCCCAGGTTCCGTAGTCCCAGATCATGACTGTGCCGCCACCATATTCTTGAGCAGGTATCACGCCCTCAAAATTCGCGTAATCGATGGGGTGGTCTTCGACGTGCATTGCGAGACGCTTAACGGCGGGATCGAGGGACGGCCCCTTGGGAACAGCCCAAGATAGGAGCGTGCCGCGCCATTCGAGGCGGAAATCGTAATGCAGCGCTGTAGCGCGATGTTTCTGAATCACGTAGATCAGCTGTGCAGACTTCTTTGACTTAACCGGGCGGTCACCGGACGGCTCGGGCGTCACCTTAAAATTGCGTTTCTTTCGGTACTCGTTGAGTGGCATTCGTGTTCGACTCACCAGAAGAGGTTTAAAAGGCGATGATCGAGTACCGGCCACGTACGGCCAGTACAGGCTGAGGATCGCTAGTATAGCTTCGATTCGGCTCGAACCCGAACCGTTGTCCTAGTGTAAGGGGGAAAACTGCCTAAAGAATAAAAGCGAGTGCGTAATGCTCGGAAGTCGGGTGCAGGGCGGCCAGGGGACGATTTCCGACAGGTCGCCGTATTTGCCACTCCCAGCCGAATCGAGATTGCTTGACCGCGGTTGTGTTAAAGGGGAGCCTGGCGGTGATTTCCATCAAGAAATATCTGGAATCAGAAATGGGAGGACCTCGCTCACAGAGTCCGGAGGGGGTGGCGATCTTTTTGCGGCAGCGCTGCGGTGCTACCGGACAGCATTGCTGGACATGGGGAAAAGCGGCTATCAGGTCTGCCCAGCTTTCGAGGCCGAGCCTGCAGCAAAACCTAATGGACATCGAAGCGCGACTCGACGACACTCCGACGGCTGCGCAATTGCGGGAGTCGGCCAAGGATGCCAGCCAACAGCTATCACAGGGGGAGAGCGAACCGCCGAACATTTTCGCGGCAAAGCGGAGGAGGTGAAGGACCTTCTGATTGTTCTAGCGCGCACGGCGGAATCGTTGGGCGAGCGCGATCAGAGGTATGCGAACCAACTTGGCCAGTTCACGAGCGGGCGCGAAGGGTCGCTGACCTCGAGGACTTGACGCAAGTTGTTCGTCTCTGATAGAGACGGCAAGCGAGCTTAAGAGCTGCTTTGCCCAAATGGAGCAGGATAGCCAGCATTCCATATCACTGTTGCAGGAAAGAGGCTCGACGTAGGAAGCCAAACTCAAGGAGACCGAGGAACTTGCGCTCGAAGACATAATAACGGGTCTGCCGAACCGGTTGCACTTGGAGCCCCGGATCGAATGGCGCATCGAGAACCGTCAGCCGTTTTGGCCTTGCCTTCCTCGACCTGAATCACTTCAAGCTGGTGAATGACAGGCTCGGTCATGCGCCGGGCGACACTCTGTTAAAGCAGTTCTCCGAGGAGCTAAAGTCCAACTTGCGACCGGGCGATCTGGGGGGCGCTGGGACGGAGACGAGTTCGTGATTCTGTTGGACTACGATCTCGCGACTGCGCGGGCGACGATTGACCGCATTCGGAAAAGGGATCTTCGGCGAATACAGTATCTCTACGAGCGACACAGCCCGGGGAGCTAAGGTGCATGTCGCTGAGGCGGTTGGCCTTGCGGAATGAAAACAGGCTGAAACTTCCCAGGCACTGATCGAGCGAGCGGACCGGGCCATGTATGAAGGCAAGAGGCTACCTATGCAGGGTGTTCCCGCCGCGGGAAGGCAGACCGAAGCCGATATGAGGGTCAACTAGCGGGCGCAATGAGTGTCCGGAATCTCTGATTACAACTTGTTTAGCTCGGCGATTCGCGACTCTACCACGCTGGCGAAACCTTCGACCTGGTCGGGAGGATAACCTGCGGCGCGAAATGCGCTGCGAATTTGTTCATGCGACAACTGGGCAAGCAGGGACCCAGTCCAGCGTGCATCGGAACGCGGAATATGTTTGCCGATCCAGCGTAGGCGCTCGCGACTGAAGTACTCGCCCGGAGTAAAGAGGTAGATCAGCGAGGGACGGCCAGGTACGTTGAAGTCTACGTACTCCGAAGTCACCTTGGAAATGAATTTGGAATGCTGGTAGGAGTTCAGGTTGCCCTTGGAAACTCCTCGTCCTACGCTCCGGCCGGCAGTGCCGAAACTGGCCCCTAGATCACTAGTTACATAATGCAAATCCGCAGCGGCGGGGTCCTTGTCATTTTCCTCGTAGACGGAATTATTTACATCTTTGACGTCCCAGTTGTTGACCAGTGCCATCATGACGCGAAGGCCGTTGAGTTCGCGCTGACTTGAGAATGGATTATCGCTCCACTTCCAATCGTCGATTTTCTTCTCGTCCTTCGGAAACCGTTTCAGACGCGCGTCGTGCATGGTTCCATCCGGGCCAACCAGGTTCTGACCGCGTTTCAGGTGTGGCATCTGCTCGACGTGCAGTTCCGGCAGGAAGTAGTCTTCGTTGGCGTAATAGCCGATGGCCCAGACCAGACGAGACGCAACGACCTCAGGGCGGGCCTCATCGCCGAGTTTTACTCTCCACTTGGTGCCGTTCTCATCGCGAACGTCGAATTTGGGATTGGTGCCACTCAGGTCTTCCCGGAGGAACGTATAGGTAGTGTGGGGTGCATGCTTCTTACCGCCAGGACCGTAAAAGAGATCGCGAGAAGAAATGTCGGTCGGATTCTGCCAGAGGTGGGCACGGGAGATCGCCACCGTCGTACTCGGGTCATGGGCTTTGCGGGCAGATGCAGCGGGCGAGGTTGTAGAGAGTATCAGCATAATGCCCGCGATGAGCGTCATGCCACTGAGCCGGGAATGATTGATCGTTTCTGACATTCGGTTGCTCCTTTCGTGGGCGCTGGCTGATCGGGATATCGTCAAGCGGCGGTGCCATTCAAGGCGAGATCCGAGACATCGTCTTCGTGGTCGAATTGCAGTTCGTAGAGCATTGCGTACAAGCCGCCGGCCTTGAGCAATTCATCGTGCTTGCCGCTCTCGACAATGCGTCCACCCTTGACGAGGTAAATCGCATCTGCCCGGCGAATGGTCGAGAAGCGGTGCGCGATAACGACAGTGGTCTTGCCCTCCATCAAGTGGGCCAGGCCCTCGAAGACAAGCTTTTCGGAGGCGGCGTCCAGGCCAGTGCTGGGTTCGTCCATGATGAGGATCGGGGTATTGCGAATGATCGCGCGGGCAATGGCGATTCGCTGACGCTGACCGCCTGAAAGCGTCACACCTCGTTCCCCAACAACCGTGTCGTAGCCGTCGGGTAACTTGTTGATAAATTCGTCAGCGCATGCCAACTCCGCCGCGCGCCGCACCTGCGAGCGGGTGGAGCCGGGCTTACCGTAAGCGATGTTCTGCCAGATAGAGGCGCGAAAAAGGATGCTTTCCTGTAGAACGAAGCTCATCTGGTCGCGCAGGGACTTCTGCTGGTACTCACGAACATCGTGGCCGTCGATCCTTACTGTCCCCGAGTCGGGGTCATAGAAGCGGCCGATCATATTAGCGATCGTGGTCTTACCCGCACCGGTGGGTCCAACCAATGCCACAAGCTGGCCAGGCTCGATCTTGAAGCAGATGTCCCTGAGTACGGCACGGCCGGCTGCGTAGCTGAAGTAAACGTTGTCGAACTCGATGAACCCGCGCAAGCGAGGTGCCGGCTGAGCTTCAGGAAGATCACGGACCTGAGCCTCGGTGCGAAACACTTCGCAGATCCGCTCATATCCTACGGCGGCCTTGGAGTAGCTGTCTGTCATCTTGGCGAAGTCCTGCATAGGCTTGAACATCTTGCCCAGGTACCAGATGAAGACGATCAACGAACCGGCGGACAATGTTCCGGTGAGAACGAGCCGCCCGCCAAACCAGAGCACGAGCGCCGTGCTGCCAGACACGATCAGTCCGACCATGGGCGATAGACGGGCCTTGAGGCTGCGTGCACGAAGTGCGATCTGAATGCTCTCCGCACTTTCTTCCTCCAACCGCTGTTGTTCATAGTCTTCACGGGCCAGTGCCTTGATTACACCGATCGAGGAGAGTACTTCCTGCAGGCGCGAAACGATTTCGCTCTCCTTTTTGCGGACTTCGCGCATGGCCTTCTTGCTGCGGCGAGTGTTGGAGTATGTGACTGCAAACAGTAGAGGCGCCGCGGACAAGGCAATCAGGGTGAAGCGCCAATTCAGGTAGAACATGATGGCCACCATGCCGAGCAGGGTGATGGCATCCACCAGAAACGAGAGCAAGTTCGAAACGATGAAGCTTTGGATCGCGTCAATGTCGCTGGTCAGGCGGCTGATCAGTTCGCCGGTCTGTTTCTGCTTGTGATAGTCGAGGGAAAGATCCTGAATGTGTGCGTACAAAAGGCGACGCAGATCGTGCATCACCCACTGGCCGACGGTTGTAGTCAGGTACTTTTCCTCGTAGAAACAAACGGCATCCAAGAGTGCAATACCAACCACTGCGATGGCGGCGAACTCCAAGATTGCGAAGAGGTCAGAGCCGACGGTCGACTGCATCCACCTGGCGAGCCATCCGTGTGTGGGCCATTTGTGGCTGAAGCTGTCGAAGGCGATCTTGAGCGGCCAGGGTTCGAGAAGGTTTGCCGCGCCTTCGCCTACCACTGCGATCAGGCCGAGAAAAAGCAACTTGGCGTGGGGCCGCAACAGGCCGACGATTCCGGGCCAGCGCTCGTGCGATTGGGGTGACGCTTCGCAAACGGCGTCGGATCGGGTGGCTTCAGGGCCGGCGTCACCCATCGTCGGTGGATCTATGAGTTCGCTGCTGCGATAAGTGTTGGGATTGACCATGTGGCGGTGCCTTCGAGACTTCATAGTTACGGCTTGCTTCCATCGCCGAGGCCGAGGGCCTTGAAGTATTTGCGCGGCATAAACTCTTCGAACATATGGAAGCCAACGCTTGACGCGAGCGCAGTTGAACCGCGCCTTAATGCCCAGCCTGGGCCGGAGCGCGAATCTGGATACCATGCGTTGGAGATGAAGGCAGCTCCGTATGTGCCGGCGAATCGAGAGTAGGCAGGGATGCGTTTGCCGCTGGCTGTCTCCGAGGTGAATGACTCAACTACAACGTGCTTGGTCCGATCCCAGAATCCGGCGTCTTCCGATCGGTGATAACGGGGATCTTCACCATCTGCTGCGGCAACGCCGAATCGGATGGTCTCGGAAATGAATTGCCGACTGATTCCCGATGCGAACCGGCGACCATACCCTCGGCCCCCCTGACCCCATTCCGGAGGCTCATCTTCCCATTGACCGATACCGGCGCCGAATGCGGGGCCCACTACGCTGTAGGGTCTCAATACGGCTTGCCGATAAATGCGGAACCGATCTCCTAGAGTTAAGGAACTTACTGCGACATACTGGTTCCGAGAAGCAGAAGGCGCATTCGGAAAGGTTGTCTGAGGCTGCGGCGAACGAGAGGACGATTCGCCCGATGGTTGATCCAGATTGTGCCCGGCGTCTATGCCAGTCTGATCTTGATCTGCACCCGATGATCCGCTAGAGCGTGATTGCTGAGCCGCGACTGGTCCAGCGAGAATCAGCGCAGAAGCGAGAAGCGTAAGCCTCGCCAATCGCTCCACAGGAATATGAGACCTGGCTTGCCGGCAATGGAAGATGTTCATTCTCATAACCTCCTCCGTGACACTCACGCTTCTTTGTCCGCTTGCCATACGCCGAGATAAGCGATGCACGTGCAAGGGCTCGGACAACCATGCGAAAAGTTAGACGGGCACGCGGCGAATCAAGTTGTATTGCGCCAGCAGTCGTATCTCTAGTACTCGCAGTAACCACGACAGTCGGGCCACTCGCATGACGCATTCTGCATCCAATTTTTGTGTTGCAATTCGACGGAGGTCGCCGCTGAAACTCATCGTTCAACCTGATGACGGCATTAAGCCGCTCATTGACGGTATTGACCGTGCGAAGAAGAGTGTCGAGATCGCTATCTTCCGTTTTGACCGAAAAGAAGTTGAGCACGCGCTCGAGAATGCGGTCCGTCGTGGTGTTTTCGTACACGCGCTCATCGCCGACACCAATCGCAACGGCGAAAAGAACCTGCGAAAGCTGGAGATGCGGCTGCTCGCCAAAGGGATGACCGTGGCACGGACCTCCGATGACCTGGTGCGCTACCACGGGAAGATGATGATCGTTGACCGCAAGGAACTCTATGTCCTGGCGTTCAACTTCACCCGCCTCGACATCGACCACAGTCGAAGTTTCGGGATCATTACGAGAAACCGCACTTTAGTGCAAGAGGCGATAAGGCTGTTCGAATCGGACACGAAACGCCAGGCGTACGCGCCAAAAAGTAATCAGTTCCTTGTGAGTCCGCTCAATGCACGCGAGCGACTGGCAGCCTATCTGAACGGCGCGAAACAGGAATTGCTCATCTACGACCCGAAAATCAGCGACCGGGCAATGATTCGGATACTGGAGGGGCGGGCACGAGCCGGCGTTGAAGTCCGCATTGTGGGGCGTGTAGCGGGCCGCAATGGAAGGGTCGAGGTACGGGGTCTAGCAACAACGCGACTGCATACACGTACCATTGTGCGCGACCGCAAGCATGTCTTCATCGGAAGCCAGAGCCTGCGCGAGCTAGAGCTCGATGCCAGACGCGAGGTGGGAGTCATCGTTCCCGACTCCAAAGTCGTGAACGCAGTGGTCAAGACGTTTGAAGCGGATTGGGAAACAGCGCAAGCTGCACCGAGCGTACCGGCAGGAGGTAACGCGGAGGGAGCAGTCCTCAAGGCGGCGACGAAAGCTGCAGAGGCAATTACGAAAGAACTCGCTCCTGTCGCCCCAGCCGTGGAGGCGGCGTTCCAGCAGGTGGCGGGGAAAGCTACCGACATAGACCTCGATCTGGAAGACGTGGAGCTAAGCGTTAAGGAAGCGGTAAAGCAAGCCGTGAAACAAACCGTGACGGATTTGGTCGGAGTTGCTAGCGACGAAAGAGACCCAGGTGATGTCTAGCGGGAAGTTGCAACGCGATTCGGCCGTTCGACACGTCCTCGGCACAGCTGTAGTGTTGCTGGGTATCATTGCCTCGTTTGGCATGGAGGCCCAGACTCCGGGCGGCAAGACCGCGGCGGCGAATCCTGACTCACTCGTGATATCCGGATATGAAAAGCAGGTGGCCGAATATATGAAGTTACATAAGAAAGAGGAAGCGGGGCTACCCGCGCTCAAAGCGACCGGTTCTCCGCATCAGATCAATGAGCACCAAAGGCTCCTCGCGGCAAAGATCCACGACGCAAGGCTACAAGCGAAACAGGGAGCCGTCTTTGATCCGGATGTGAGCCGGCTGTTCAAGCAGCTCATCGGGCAAGCGTACCGGGCGGCGAACCCGTCAAAAGTGACAGCGAGCCTGCGGCACGACGAGCCGGTCAGCGACGTTCATTTGCAAGTCAACGCGGCATATCCTGAAAACGTTCCGCTCCAGACGACTCCACCGTCGATACTTCTTAATCTGCCTCCGCTTCCGTCGGAACTGGAATACAGGATCGTTGGACAGACCCTTGTATTGCGCGACAGAGGAGCTAACCTGATTGTGGACTATATTCCCGGAGCTATTCCGCGAACGTGACCGTGTTCAACACCCGAATAAGACTTTGTGCTGTCGTTGCTTTGTCTGTTGCTCTGGGCGCTGCCTGGAGTGGATGGCGTTGCGCAGATTCCTGGCGAGTGTTGGCTTCAGCGAAGGCTACAGCTGCTCCGGCTACGGGCACGGCGTTTCCCTCCCCTTGTGATCTTCCGTCGGAAGATAAGTCGGTGCGATTTGCGGTAATCGGCGATAGCGGCACGGGAAAGTCTGAGCAGTACGAAGTTGCAAAGGAGATGGGAGTATGCCGCGCCAAGGCAGGCTTTGACTTCGTATTGATGCTGGGGGACAACATCTATGGCGGAAGGAGCCAGCGCGATTTCGAAGACAAGTTCGAGCTGCCCTATAAACCGCTGCTCGACGCCGGGGTAAAGTTCTACGCTGCCCTCGGTAACCACGACGATCCCAATGAGCGAATGTATAAGCCCTTCAACATGGGTGGAGCGCGCTATTACAGCTTCAAGAAGGGGAACGCCACGTTTTTCGCGCTCGACAGCAATTACATGGATTCCCAGCAAATTGACTGGCTCGAGCACCAGCTGGAAATTACGACGACGCCGTGGAAGATCTGTTTCTTCCATCATCCCTTGTACTCGGAAGGGAAGTTTCACGGTCCGGACCTAGATTTGCGGGCACACCTTACCCCTATCTTCCAAAAGTATGAAGTTGATGTTGTCTTTTCAGGGCACGAACACGTGTATGAAAGGATCAAGCCGGAGAACGGAACTTATTACTTTGTATTGGGGAATTCTGGGGAACTGCGATATCACAACCTCCGGCCCGCACCGGAAATGGTTGTGGGTTTCGATACGGACCGGGACTTTCTGCTGGTTGAAATCGATGGCAACAAAATGTACTTTCAAGCAATTACGCGGACCGGGCAAGTGATCGACTCGGGAGCGCTCGACCGCCTGCACTAGACGTTCTCGCTCGAGGTCATTGCAGGTTCCAGGTCACCAGCATACCGATAGAGGCGATCAGCATCACGAATGTTGCAGCCCAGCCCACGATCCGGAGGTAGGACGGTATCGCGAATTTCGCCATGACTTTACGGCTGGAAGCGAGATGCAAAATGACAGCCATCAAGGGAGCGGCGAGCATTCCGTTCAGCACTGCGGCCCAGTACAGGGCCCGCATGGGATCGATATGGAAGAAATTGAGAGCAATGCCGGCTATCGTGGCTGCGGCAATCGCCAGATAGAACCGGACGGCATTTTGGGGTTTCCGTTCCAGGCTAGCCGGCCAGTTGCGGGCTTCTCCAATTGCGTACGCGGCTGAGCCGGCAAGCACGGGTACAGCAAGCAAGCCGGTACCGATAATTCCGCACGCAAATATTCCTGCAGCCCACGGTCCCGCGAGCGGGGCGAGAGCCTTCGCGGCCTGGGCCGCGCTACTAACATCGGTCTCGCCGTGTGCATGGAGCGTCGCTGCTGTTGTCAGAATGATGAAGAAGGCCACGATGTTCGACAGCGCCATGCCTATGTAAGTATCCATGCGGATGCGCTCAAACTGCGCCGGTGCCTGCCGGGGTGCACGCTTCAGCGCCTTGTCTCCGTGTGTAGTCCGTACCTCCTCGACTTCCTGGGAGGCCTGCCAAAAGAACAAGTAAGGGCTGATGGTCGTTCCCATCACGGCGATGAATCCAGTCAACCAGGACTGACTGAGAGAGATTTTCGGAATGACGCTAGCATATAGGGCGGCCTTCCAATCAATGTGTACGAAAAACGCAGTTGCAATGTAAGCAAATAACGAGAGGGTGAGCCACTTCAGATAACCGGCATACTTCGTATAAGGCACGAAAATCTGCAACAGCAGCGAAGCAAGACCGAATCCGAGGATGTAGGTACTGGCTCCGGCAGCTAACAGGAGCTGGGCGGCTGCGGCCATGGCTCCGATATCGGCGCCGAGGTTGAATACGTTGGCGACGAGGACCAGGACGACGACCGCGTGTGAGAGCGAAGCTGGATAGTGCCGGCGCAGGTTAGCTGAGATTCCGCAGCCGGTAACGCGACCAATGCGGGCGCAGACCTCCTGAATGGCTGTCATCAGTGGATAGGAGAGAACCATGGTCCAAAGCAGCGAGTAGCCGAATTGTGCACCGACTTGCGAATAGGCGGCAATACCGCTTGGATCATCGTCGGAAGATCCGGTGATCAGCCCCGGACCAAGCATGCTAAGAACGGACTTCAGCCCGCTCGGGGACGCTTTCTTTTTGCGGTTGGAAATGGGAGGTACAGCATCGGACTGCTGTTTATTAGGTTGCGCGAGTTGTTCTGGGGTCGCGGACACGGAGTTATAAATCCCGCGACCGGCAGGCAGGAACCGCAATCTTTACGTTGAAGACTGGGGTTCCGCCTGCCCTTCGCTGGTTACGCGGCTCGACCGGGTTTACGTGAGCCGGTGGATGGCTCGCCTGAAGTCCGATCGTTGGCCGTAACGTTGATCTCTTGGGAAAGCTCAGTAAGTTTTTCGTCGGTCTGCTTTTCTTCGTCCAAGGTCTGTCGGAGAAGCTCGAGGTGTTCGGTTTCTCCCAACAATTCGGCAAAGGCGCAAACCGTTCCGTAGGCCGCAATCTCGTAGTGTTCGACGCGCTGGGCTGCTCCGATCAGCGCCGCGTCCATGACGTTGCCTTCGAAATCGTCGCCGATAACCTCTGAGCCTTCTTCGATGAGACCTTCCATGCCGGCACATTTTTTGCCGCCGGAGCGTTCGCCTAAGGCTTCGAAAATCTGTTCCAGACGCTCCACATGACCGCGAGTCTGCTCCAAGTGCTCAGTAAAACCATTGCGCAACTCTTCCGACGTGGCAGCTTTAGCGATTTTCGGAAGCGCCTTGGTCAACTGTTTCTCGGCGCTGTACAGGTCCCGTAGTTCGCCCACATAAAGTCCGCGAAGTGAATTTTTAGTTGTTGCCACGAAACCGCCTCCACTGGCCCAGACTAAGTTCCCAAAGGTAGCGGAGCCATCCGGAGAATGCCGTAGTTCGGGCGGCCAATGTCCTGATTGAAAGCGCTTCGTGGAGCGTGGGAAGAGTCGGCGGATTAATCCGTGTACAAAATTCCCGGATGCACTTGGGAGCGTATGTTTCAGCGCCGCGTTACAGGCAATACCCGATTCGCGGGTCATAGGGACAGCGGCTGAAGTCGCATCGCTAAGGCATCGCGCAGTTCGTCACTGTTCGTCCAAGGAGAAGTACCAGTGAAACTCGTGCAGCGAGTTGCAGTTGAGACAATTGTCGTGGTGGCATTCGCGTGGTCCGGGCCAGCACTATCGGCCCAAAGTTCGAATCCCGGTTCAGCGAGCCCCACTACTCAGGCTCCTTCCACCCCCAATCAGAACCCAAGTCAAGCGAATCCGGGCGGCTCCGACCAGAAGAACCCCGGGCAGCCAGAGTCTCCGTCGGGGCCGAGAGTAACACCGGGGTCAATGCCCCCAGACCAAGATTCATCGTCGCCCGATTCTGTAAGCCCGAATTCAACCGCGCCGGACCAATCGACAACACCGACCGCCCCGCCCGGCAAGAACCCGAATACAGACAAGAAGCCCGAGAAGAGTAATCCAAAACCCACAAAACCGGGGCAGAATCCGCCTCCGCAAACCACGCCCCCGCCGGACCAGACAACTTCTCCGAACCCCCGCTAGAAGTGAGCCATCAGGTGGCAAATGGACGTGGGCGGACTAGCAGTGAGTATCCCGATTTCTCGGAGGACGGGCGTGAACGAGCGACATGGAGCGAAAGTGAAAACCACGAAAAAAGGTCAAATTCGATATGCCGTGGTCGGTCTGGGATATATCTCCCAGATCGCCGTTCTGCCGGCATTTGCTCAAGCCCGCTCCAACTCACGACTGACGGCGTTAGTCTCCGGCGATTCTTCAAAACTGAAGGCCATGGCATCGAAGTACAACGTGAAGTTGACGTACTCCTACGAACAGTATGGCGACTGCCTCGCCAGCGGTGAAATCGACGCCGTTTATATCCCCCTTCCGAACAACATGCACCGTGCGTATACGGAAGCGGCGGCACGTGCGGGCGTTCACGTGTTATGTGAAAAGCCCATGGCTATGAACGAGTCTGAATGCGAGGCCATGATTGCCGAAGTAGAAAGAGCGCGAGTTAAATTGATGATCGCGTACCGGCTGCACTTCGAACGCGGGAATTTGCAAGCGGTGGAGTGGGTCAATTCCGGAAAGATCGGCGAACCACGAGTCTTTACTTCAGTCTTTTCACAACAGGTGAAGGCAGGGAATTCCCGCCTAAAAGCAGACATAGGGGGCGGTCCGATTTACGACATGGGCGTTTACTGTATCAATGCCGCGCGCTACCTGTTCCGGGCGGAGCCGGAAGAGGTGATGGGCTGGAACACCGGGCATGAGAGCAGGAGGTTTTCCGAGGTTCCTGCAACTACGACCGCCTTGATGCGCTTTCCAGCCGACATCGCGTCTTTTGCGTGCAGTTTCGGAATAACGGACCGGTCAACTTTCGAAGTCGTTGGAACCAAGGGCGCCGTCAGAATGGATCCAGCATACGAAATGGTCGAGACCCTTAAGGCCGAAATGAACATGGGCGAAAGAACTACCAGACGATCGTTTCCGAAGCGCGATCAGTTTGCACCAGAGCTTCTGTACTTCTCCGATTGCATTCTGAATGATAAGGAACCCGAGCCGTCAGGCCGTGAGGGTTTAGCTGATGTGCGAATTATCGAAGCCATCTTGCAGTCAGCTGAGAGCAATCGTCCAGCGACGGTGAAGCAGACAGACATTAGCGCACGGCCGCACATGAAGCAAGAGATTGCCAAACCTGCCGTCTCGAGGCCGCGCCTTGTGAAAGCCCGGCCACCGGCGGCGTAGCCCTCAAGAGCTGCGTATAACCTCTCGCCAGACTGACCACGGGTACGGCGAAATCTCGGTGAGCCTACGGGCAATGCCCGATAGTAGCCTTCTTTCGTTTAACAATATCCTTGATGAGCCGTCAGTTTTTTGGGCGAGAAGCCGCTTGGGACTTCTCCTCGCCAGCCATCAATTGCTTATCGGGATATTTGAGTGACCCTCCCTTGAGCCAGCGCCGACCGAGTACCGAGATTGCGCACCTGTTCGGTCTTATCGCCGGTATAGCTGCGGTGGTTGCGCTCTACTTCGCCCGCGCGGTCCTGGTTCCGTTCGCCTTGGCGATGCTTCTGAGCTTCGTACTCACGCCACTGGTCAAACAACTACAACGGCTGCGACTACCTCGTGTACCTGCCGTCATCCTCGTGGTGTTTCTAGCTGTAGCCGGCGCGGTGTTTGTAGGGATCGTGGTTACCAACCAGTTGATCGACGTCACGACTCAACTGCCGACATATCGGACAAATATACAAAAGAAGCTGACGTTCCTGCACAACAAAGCCGGCACCGGTGTTCTAAAGGCCACGGAGGCGGTCAGCGAACTCGGCACGGAGGTCGTCGAGACCTTGCCTGGGGCAACGCGGCCCAATCCATCGAGAACCGGTCGCAGTCCGGCTCCCTTGAAGCCTGGCGAGCCGGTCGAGGTGCGGGTCATTCAAACTCCCGGCAGCTCCCTTGAAGTGCTGCTTTCGCTGGTGGAACCGCTTGGCATTGCGGGGGTGGTGCTTGTCTTCACTATTTTTATTCTTCTGCGGCTCGAAGACTTGCGAAATCGGTTTATCCGTCTGGTTGGGCACAACCACATAACCTTGATGACGCAAGCTCTCGACGACGCCAGCCGAAGGATATCGACATACCTGTTCCTACAGTTCGTCGTGAGTGCGGTATACGGAACGGTTATCGGATTGGGTCTGCATCTAATCGGTCTGCCGAACGCATTGTTGTGGGGCGTAATCGCCTCGGTCTTTCGCTTTGTACCCTATGTCGGCTCCCCTCTCGCGGCGTTTCTTCCAATCGCCCTCTCGCTGGCAGTTTTTGATGGGTGGACGAAGTCCCTCATGATTCTTGGCTTCTATCTCATCATTGAGGTCGTGGTAGGGAACTTTGTTGAGCCGATGTTATACGGCGCCAAGACAGGAATCTCGTCGCTCGCAATTCTGGTGGCTGCGGTCTTCTGGACACTGCTTTGGGGACCAATCGGGCTAGTGCTCTCCACGCCGTTGACCGTGTGCCTGGTTGTGGTCGGCCGGCACGTTCCGCAGTTGGGATTCCTGCACGTCTTGTTGGGCGATCAGCCAGTGCTGACGCCGGAATTGCGCTTTTATCAACGCATGCTGGCAGCAGATCTCGGAGAGGCGCGCCAGGTACTGGAGCAATATCTGCAATCGTCGAGTTTGCTGGAACTGTATGACTCGGTCGTAATCCCAGCGCTGGGCATGGCACAACGCGACCGCCAACAGAACGATCTGGACGAAGCAGCCGCCGAGACCATCTACCAGAACACGCGCGAGCTGTTAGACGAGCTCAACGAAGAATACCTTGGGCCGCAGAAGCCAGACGCTGATTCGGTTCCGGAGGAGCACGAAGCAGCTATTTCGTGTGGAGGCAAAATTATCTGTATACCTTCCAGGACGGGCGCAGACGAAACCGTTGCAACCATGCTGGTTCAGTTGCTCGAGCGTGAAGGCTGCCAGGCAGCGTGCATCCCACTCCGGTCACAGGTGGAAATGATCGGCCACTTGGCCGAGGCACAGCCCGATATGGTGGTCGTCTCGGCGTTGCAGCCGTTCGGGCTTACCCATGCGAAAAGATCGGTCGCACAAGTGCGAAATCGACTTCCCAACGTGAACCTGGTAATCGGTTTGTGGAACTTTACCGGTGAAGTTCAAGGCATTCTCGCCCGTCTTGGCTCGCAGGTGCGCGGGGTCGTCGTTCCGAGTCTGGCGGCGGCGCTGAGGGACCTCAGGCAGCCGAACCTCGACCAGCCGACGAACGCAGAACTGTCGCCACGCGAACACGAAGCGGTTGCTTCGCGTTGAAGTTGCCGGACCGCGGCTTCACTCAAGCGTTCGAAACGAGATGCCCATGATTCGTCCGCGGTTTCAACGGAGACCTTCCATGAAAGCAAGGGCCGCAAACGCAAAAGAGGAACCGGTTTCGCCCGCGGGACCGATCACGACCCGGACGGAGAAAAAGCAAGTTGAGGAGCGACTGGCGATTGGCGCCAATGTCGTTTACGAAACTATCCGTCGAGAGGGAGAGGAGGAACTGCGGCGGCCAGCACAGGACCTGGCTTGGTCGGGACTGGCGGCAGGCCTCTCGATGGGCTTCTCCTTTATCGCCGAGGGTTTGTTGGCAGCGCACCTCCCCGACAGGCCGTGGACGCCCCTGATCTCTAAAGCGGGATACAGCATGGGGTTTCTCATCGTAATCCTGGGACGCCAACAACTTTTTACAGAGAACACCGTCACTGTGATTCTGCCGCTGCTTCTTCACAAGAACATGGAGACCTTACTCCGTGTGCTGCGTTTGTGGGCAGTCGTTCTCACCGCGAACCTCACGGGAGCATTCCTGTTCGCACTCTGCATCGGACGGATGGTGATCTTCGACCCGCACACCCAAGCAGGCCTAGTGGAGATAGGAAGGGCGCACTTTGGTTCAGGCTTTATGACCGTAGTGGTACGGGCCGTTTTCGCGGGCTGGTTAATAGCATTGATGGTATGGCTCCTGCCTGCGGCCGAATCCGCCAAAGTTAGCATCATCATCATCATTACGTACGTTATCGGTGTAGCAGGTTTCAATCACATCGTCGCGGGATCCACTACTACTTTCTTTCTGGTTGTAACCAAATCCATCTCTTTCGGCACCTATCTCATTCACTTTTTTGTTCCTACACTGATCGGCAATGTTATCGGAGGAGTTTCGCTGGTGGCAGCGCTGGGTCATGCCCAGATTGCCGGCGGAAAGAATTAGGTAATCCGTGGCGAAGTCTCAAACCGTCATCATCGCGGCGCTGATTTCAAATGTGGTGATTGCCGTGAGCAAGTTCGTGGCGGCTGCGATGACGGGAAGCTCTGCGATGCTTGCGGAGGGTCTGCACTCCCTGTCGATACCGGCAACAGCCTCATGCTGTGGTGGGGAGTGCAGTCGTAGCAAGCGGCCTGCCCACGGCCGTCATCCCTTCGGACACGGTAAGGAGCTGTATTTCTGGTCATTCGTCGTCGCCGTGTCGATGTTCTCCGTTGGCGGGGTGGTTTCGATCTATGAGGGAGTCGGAAAAATTCTGCACCCCGAGGAATCAAGGGACCTGATCTGGAACTAGATAGTAATGGCGGTGGCGCTGGTCTCCACCCTCTACTCCTTGCGTGTAGTTATGTGCGAGAAGCACAGCCGCGTCGGCAAAACGCCAGTTATAGATTTCATCCGTCATAGTAAAGATCCCACGGTCTTTACCGTGATTGTGGAAGAGGTCAGCGATGTGGCAGGCGTACTGATAGCGCTGGCCGCTGTCTTCCTCAGTCACGTCTTACATCAGCCCGCGATCGACGGCGTGGGGGGAGTTGCCATCGGCTTGGTCATGATTGTCGTTTCGGGTGTGCTGGCGAACGAATCACGTAAACTATTGATCGGCGAGGGTGCAGACCAAAGGCAAGTTATGCAAATCCGGCAAATTGTAGAGCAGGACCCCGAGGTCAAAGAGGTCGGACAACTGCTGACGATGCACCTTGGCCCGAGAAACATCCTGGTGAACATCGAGATTCAGTTCAAGCCGCAAGGTTCGCTGCATCGTTTGGAGCAGACGATTGAGCGCATCGAGTCACATGTCCGAGAAAAGAACAAGGCTGTGCGCCACATTTTTCTAGAAGCCAAATCGCTGCATTCCGCCGGGCGCAAGCAGTTGCCGGACAGTGCGGTGGTGGGCGACGAAGTGGCGTTTCAAGAAGAGTTTGATTAAACGTTTAGTAAGCGGTCGAAGAATGAGCGATATCGTTGCAGAGCGATTCGCAAATCCTCCGTCGATACGTTGTCGCCGCTGTCCCATTGCCTGGCCAGCCGGTCGCGCTCATTGGTGAAACCGTCAGAAAGTTTTTTAAGCACCGACTTCACCAGGTTGTCAGCGTCCTCCACAGCCTGACGAGGCTCGTCGACAAATGCGGTCTGAATGCTGCTCCAGCGCGAGCGATAGTCTCCGACTTCGGAATCAGCAAACAACATCGCCGGCGCATCTGCCGCAATCGGGGCATCGCTACGGACTTTCGCGGTGTCGGCAGGAGTTATAGGTTCTTTGACGGCTGGCCTGGCCGTGGCATTCGACTGCGGAGCCAAGGGTTCATCGCTGGCCCGAGTGCCCGGAGCGGTCTGTCGTTCTACGATCGGTTCGCCACGCAAGAGTTTCGAGCGCGTGTCCAGATCGCGGGACGGCGCACGCCGCTCCGTCACCTCGGGTACAGGTGTAGTAATTTCGTTATCGTCAATCCGTCTCGGTTCTGCCATTATGCAACCTCTTTTTTCACTGCACCGGGCTTTCGCCCGTCCAGAAGGTCTTCGAAAAGAGACCGGTAATAAATCATGGCCTGCCGCAAGTCTTCCGTGTTGGCGCGGCCCTGACGATGCCGCACAGCAATTTCGTGCGCTGCGCGATAGTTTTCGACAACCTGGGGATGATCGACTGAAAGGTCGGCGGCCCGCTGCGCGAAGTCTGACATCGGGTAGCCCAAGGCGGTCATGAGCGACATTACGGTATCGTCAGCTTCGATCACGGCACCCTGGGGATCATCAACGAAGCGCGACTGAACAGCTCTCCAGTTCTCCGCGTACCGGTCGCATTCGGCAGCGCTCAAGTTGCGAATATTGAAGCGGGCGACACGTTTTTCCCGCTGCTCGAGCGCGGCTTGTGCCTCTTTTTCCGATCCTCGCTCCCGCACCGCACGGTCGTACTCCTTGCCGAAGCGCCGGCGAAGTGCCGCTTGTCGCCTCCTTTGGGAGAACAGTACTGCAACTGCGATCAAAATTAATCCCGCCACGACGATTACGATGAGGAGAGTTGCATTCGTTTGCATAAAGAGGGCACCTTCACGGCTCGCTCGAGCCTACGTACTTCAACTGGTTTAGAGAGCTGGAGCCAGAGTCGGGTTGCCCCAATCCAGTCGATGCCGCAGCGCAGGCTCCCTCTGTGTCTCCTAACTCTATGAGGAAGGCCTACGACAACCCCTGGCTCGCGCACGATATCAAACGCAACATGGCGCGCTTGATGCGGACAAGCTGGAAAAACCGTTTCGGACGTTAAGAAAATCGTTGAAAAAGCTCTCAAGGCGACCGTCGGCGGAAGAAATTCACGACCTGCGTACCCGTGCCCGGCTGGTAGAAGCGACTCTCCACGCATTGCCCCTCGATCAAAAGCGAAAGGGTCAAAAAGGTCCTCGAGGCTATCGGTCCCGTTCGCAAGCGCGCGGGGGAAGTGCGGGACATGGATGTGCTGACCGGGCGCGTGTCCTCACTGGGTACCACGAGCGATGACGAATGCCGATTGCGGCTTACTGAGTGCTTGAGCCAGCGGAGGTCTGCAACGGCAAAAAAGCTGCACAGCGTGGTTGACAAACACCGAAACTCTGCCAGTGAATGCCTAAGGCGTTGTTCGATGGCGATTGCGCGAAACTACAGCAATAAAAAGGGTGAGCAGCCGTGGCCGGCGGACGCCGCCGCGATTTCCTTGCAACTCTCCGCGGAGATTCGCGACTGGCCGACGTTGACTGCGAAGAATCTTCATCCTTTCCGGTTAGTAGTTAAGAATTACGCTACGTGCTCGAGCTTTCGGGGCAGAAGGATGAACTTGTGAAGGCCCTCGGGGAGGTCAAGGATAAAATCGGCGATTGGCATAATTGGGTTGAACTCGCCACGATCGCGAAGGATGCTGTGGGCCATAACGGACCGTGTGCGGTGCTGAACGATATACGTTCCCGAACGCAAAAAACGGTTCCGCGAAAGTCTCACTGGGGCGAACCGCCTGAGATCGCGATATTTCCGTCCTCATTCCGCTGGAAAAAATCCCAAGGCTCATGCAGATCCGGTATCGCAGCCGGTTCTGAAAGCGGCCGCCAGATTAACGGCGTAAGCGAATCAGAAAACAAGCGTGGCTTCGACACGCCGTCTTCCGTGAAACCGCTGAAGAACTCGTTTACGCGGCCCGGCCGTGGCCGCTTCGCGGCGTGGCGGCTTTCTTCGCCGTTTGACCGAGACTGCTCTTTCCCTTAGTTCGGACGGCCTTCATTGCCGACTGATGGCGAGCAGCCGGACTCCGCGAGGCGGCCGCGCTTCGCCCCTGCCGGCTGAGACTTTTCTTCGAAGCGGCTGAGTGACCTTCCCGCTTGAGCGCTCGCGAGATTGCCCGCGAGCGTGTACGCGAAGGCTTAGGGTTGTTCGTTGATTCGCCTTTGCGAAGATCCTGCTGGGCCTTTTTGCGCACCTGGGGCGAAGACTTGCCTTCCTTAGGGGCGTTCAATTTCACGCCGGCACGACGTGCCTTGGACAGGCCGATGGCAATCGCCTGCTTGGTAGAGGCGGCGCCATGTTTAGCCTCGCGAATGTGATGCATCTCTTCACGGACAAACTCCCCAGCCTGTGTGCTAGGCGATTTTCCTTCCCGTTCGTCCTCGCGAGCTCTTTCGATCGTTTCTTTATCCGGCATAGGCCTCCTCGAAATCCAAACGAATTGTGCTTATGACCTCACGAAACTCTAATCATGACGGCAGAACAGTCACGCCGGACGATCTTTAACGTCCGACAAAGTCTCGGCCCGCGCACAGTTGGCGCAGCAACGGAACTTCGCGCCAACCTCGACGCCATGACCAATCACCTTGCATCCGCAGTGCTCACAGATGGGAGCGACAGCCTGAATCGCACGTTCGAAGCTGTCAAAGGCGTGACGGCGCCGGCGGCGATCAGTTCAAAACTCTTGTCGTAGTCATTTCCACAAACTTCACATTGCGCCATCGAACTTTCCTCCGTCGGCGCTATCCTCGCCATGTTCGTGGGATTCCGGAAACGAGACCCCAGTTGCCCCTTGCCCTCAAACGAGCGGAGATTGCGACTGGAGCCTTGGCTCCTGAAGCCGGCCAACCGCTCGTAAATGACGGGCATCGCACTATGCGGACCCACAAGCATCAGGGAACCTGCTCGCCATCGACGGCTCATGAAAATCGGCACTGCAACTACGTCCAGGAAGACTCAAGACAGCGCAGCTGACCCTAGGTTGGCCACCAGCATTCCCCATACGTTGCGAACGATCACCGCGTTGCGCAAGGCCGCGGCGGGGTGCCAGGTGTGCGACCTTTGGAAGACCGCCACCCAGACTGTTTTTGGAGAAGGCCCGTCGACGGCAAGGATCATGTTGGTCGGCGAGCAGCCAGGAGACCAAGAAGACCGCGCTGGGCATCCGTTTGTTGGACCCGCCGGCAAGCTGTTGGATCGCGCACTGGAGGAAGCCGGAATCGCCCGTACCGAAGTCTATGTGACCAATGTGGTGAAACACTTTAAATGGGCGGCGTCGGAACGAGGCAAAAGGCGGATCCACAAAAAACCGCGAGGCATCGAGATTCAGGCGTGCCGGCCGTGGTTCGAATCGGAGATACGAGTGGTGCGACCGCAAGTGCTTATGTGCCTCGGAGCTACCGCGGCACGGGCGCTGCTTGGGAAGGACTTCCGCGTGAACAGCCAGCGTGGACAACTCGTTGATTCCGAATTCGCCCCGTATGCGACCGCGACAGTCCATCCTTCGTCGATTCTCCGTGCGCCAGATGAAGACGCCCGAGATGCCCAAATGGCGGCATTCGTCAAAGACTTGAAGAGGATTGCGAAACTCCTTCGGTCGCACCGGAAAGCATAGCCAATAGGCCTATCGTGCCAGAATCTCCCTGGCGGCGCTATAGCCACTGGCAATAGCCCCATGAGCAGTGCCGTTGTTGCCGGAGATGTCGGTCGCTTCTCCGGCAAAGAAAAAGGTATCGTCTACCGGTGCAGCTCACGTTTTCTGAGCGCCGTCGGAGCCGACCTTCCCCGTAGCTGTAAGTTCCCCCGGGAGAAGGGGTCGGTTTGCCAATCGTGAAAATACGACGCTTTGAGTAGCCCTTGCAGAGTTTCGACGTGGATCTTTAGCGAATTGCAGCGACAAAACTCTTTCCGACATGGCATTTCTGTTCACAGAGGACGAGTGGTTCCCCACATGGTGGACCACCAATCCAGCGAAGTTGCCGATCATCACAGGTTGGGCGCCTGCGAGCGCCGCCGAGCCACTATCTGCCGCCCCGATTGAAATCAGTTCGGGACTGCGAAATTGTTCGTGGGCCAGCATGAATCCAACCGTGGGAGCGAGAAGCGATTGTGCGCTTTTGTCTGAATTCTCTGCGGTTGCGGTTTCGGGAATGCACCGGGTACCCTCACGCCCAGTGCGGATGCGCCGAGCAGGGTCGCGACGGATTTCAGAATCGTCCTGCGATGGGCGCGTGGCGCGAATCATCATTGTCGTCATTAGTGCACGGATGCATGTCTTTCTTTCTCCGGGAAAACGAACTGGGGGCCTGTGATCGAACAGACCGGGTCCCGAAGCTTTACGAAGGCCGGGCCAAAACTTCAGGAGTGGTCTCGAATAAGGCCTATCCCTTGGGGTCCGAAATTCTGGTGACATCCTGACGTACGTGCTCGATCAGATTCCACACGACAAACATCAAAAGAATGCTGAGCGAACTGGGTCGCTTTGGGAAGACTCGTTTTAGGCGGGCATTGGATTCCTTCTCTGGCGCTAAGACCGTACCAAAATCCGATGACGCAATAACATAACGGGCGGAAATTGCCTGTCTACAGCTTAGATGCCAAATGGCGGCAGCCAGAGAGGAAGTAATTCATCGTGCAACCCACTGCTTCGATGCTCCTTCAAACGGTGAGAAAAGGAGAGCAAATGCCCGCGAAGAAGAACAGTTCAGGGGGACACAAGTACGGAAAATCGGCCGCTAAGAGCGTCAAGAGTGCCATGGAACGCCGCAAGAAGGGCACGTTGAAGTCCGGCAAAGGCGGCAAGGGCGGTACCGTAAAAAGCCGCAAACAGGCCATCGCAATTGGCCTGTCTGAAGCACGCAAGAAAGGCGCGAAGGTTCCGAAGAAGAAATCGAGCTCGTAGTACCCGCGGCCGATGCCAATTCCGTCGTCATTGGCTCTTAACCCACATATTCGTATCGATCATAAGAGTGACAAAGGTTCTTTTTGGGCCACTCCCACGTGCCCGATTTGTAGCAGTACGGCTATGAAAGTCGTTAGTTTCGAAAGAGCCAGGAAGATATCGATTCTCGACCGGCCCAAGCCGAAATTGTTCTCTCCGCACGACGCGATCTTACGAGTGACAACCAGTGGAATTTGCGGCAGCGATCTCGAGGATGTACGACGGTCGTACGGAGTTGGAGAAGGGCACCGTTGTTGACCACGAGATCATGGGAGTGATCGATCAGGTAGGCGAAGCCGTCGAAAGCATCCAGGAGGGTGACCACGTGGTTCTGCTTTTTAACGTTGCCTGCGGCTACTGCTTCAACTGCCATCGCGGATACACGCATCTTGTCTCGCCCTGATCCGGAAGGGGTTTCGGCCTGCTATGGCTATACAGGTATGGGCCCTATCTGCGAACGCAAGAGGCTGGTCTTTGCAGCTTCACCTCCGCGACCTTTGCCGTGCCCCGCACAATTTCCCAGAGCCCGGGCCCAAAAATCTGCATCCGCTGCCTCGATCCAGCGAAAATCTCGTCTAAGTGACACTAATTGCTCAACTTTCTTCGTAAGGAACTTACCTCCTTTACGCAAGGTTTTCACCGGATACTCACCCCGCCCCAGGTATCCTACGTTGGATGAGCGTCACCTGCGTCGCCAATTGACGAACGCATCTACGCAGCTTTCTCCGCACTACCGAACACGGTGACTGACAGATTCGGATAGGAGGCTAGGTTTGACACCAGAAATGAAGACTGCAGCCAGTGGCATTCTTGAGCAGGAAGCAATTCACGGAGCCAAGCAGGGCGATCCGAAGTGCTTCGAGTTTTTATACAACCTGCATAAAAGGTACGTGTACACGCTCTGTTTGCGCATTACGCGTAATACCGCAGAAGCGGAAGATCTCACCCAGGAAGTTTTCCTCCAACTGTTTCGCAAGGTTGCCACGTTTCGCGGCGACTCAGCGTTTTCCACATGGCTGCATCGCGTGGCTCTGAATGTGGTACTGATGCATCTTCGCAAGAAGACCTTGCCGATAGCTCCTGAGCCGCTCGAGTCGCAACCGGCCGATGCTCCGAAGCGAGAAATCGGAGCGCCTGACAGCAACTTGGCGGTTTCGGTTGATCGGATCGTGCTTGAGCGCTCTGTAAACCGTCTTCCTCCGGGTTATCGCATCATTTTCCTGCTACATGACGTGGAAGGCTACGAGCACAAGGAAATCGCGCGGATGATGAGCTGCTCCGTTGGAAATTCCAAATCGCAGCTTCATAAAGCGCGTCTCAAGTTGCGCACGCATCTCCAGTCCCGAGAGCGCAGCAGGGCTATCGCTCGGCAGACCTGGCAGCCCGAAGCGCTGGCTGCGTAAGACCATAACCCTCGGGTGAACAAATCATCCCTCAAAATTGCGGCGAAGGTGAAAAACGCGGGGACAGTTTAATTACCCAGCAACCTTCGCCGTATTTTTAACATCACACCTCTAACAGTACGCAATTCGGGGCGTTCCACGTGACGGATCAGCAACAGGCGGGTCCTGCAGGCGGATGGCGGCAACGTGTGCTCGCACTCCGCAACGTACCTCCTACGCTCCAAATTGTATGGAAATCAGGACGGTTAGTAGTAGCAGCGGGACTTGTTGGCCGTCTCGTCGCTTCACTCCTACCCCTTGGCCTACTTTGGGTCACGAAGCTAATCATCGATTACATCGTCAATGCTGCCAGAACCCATGCCACGGTTCCAAGCCGGTTCTGGTGGCTGGTGGCGCTTGAATTTGCGCTTGCCGTGGGCAACAGCGTACTGGCCCGGCTGATCGATTATCTCGATTCACTTCTAGCGGAAAATTACACGCGTCATGTCAGCATCCTTGTAATGAAGCACGCGGCCGAACTGGATCTCCAGGCGTATGAAGATCCGGTATTTTATGACCGCCTGGAGCGTGCCCGCGTGCAGGCTACGGATCGCCTCGGGATGATTCAATCCATCGGCAGATTGGTGCAGCAGGTGATAACCGCGGTCCTGATGTCGATATCGATCATGGCATTTTCGCCGTGGCTGATGCTCCTGCTCTGTACCGGCGTCCTGCCTGCTTTTCTAGGTGAGAGCCACTTCGCATTCCTGGGATACGAAAAGAATTTTCGCCAGACGCCAGTGCGCCGGCAACTCGACTACCTTCGCGTTTTGTCCGGAAGCAAGGAGGCCGCAAAGGAACTCAAGCTGTTCGACCTCAGTCCGTTCCTGAGTGAGCGCTTCACCTCGCTGGCCAACAAGGTCTATGACGAGGACGTGGCGCTGTCCCGCCGCCGGTTCGTGCTTGGTTCGGGCCTTTCCGTGTTGGGCACAATGGGCTACTATGCAGCTTACGTCTTCGTGATTTGGAAGGCGCTTCTTGGGCAAATCAGTATCGGCTCGCTGACTTTCCTGGCCGGCGCAATTCAGCAAGCGAGCCTGAACATCCAGCAGGTGTTCTCCACTCTGGCAGGAATCGCCGACCAGGCTTTGTTTCTCACAGACCTATTGGCCTTTTTCGCCATGCAACCGACCATACGGTCCAAGCCGAATGCGCGTCCCGCGCCTGTGCCCATGCGTGAAGGCATTGAGTTTCGTAACGTATCGTTTCGCTATCCGGGCACTGAGCGAATGGTGCTTCAGGGACTTGACCTTAGGCTCGACGTCGGCGAACGAATGGCGCTGATTGGCGAGAACGGTGAAGGGAAGACTACGGTCGTGAAGCTGATTACGCGGTTGTACGACCCCACTGAAGGGCAGATCCTCATGGATGGCGTTGACCTCCGTGAGTACCGCCTTGAGGATCTTTATCGCGAGATCGGCGTCATCTTTCAGGACTTCATGCGGTACGAACTGACGGCCCGCGAAAACGTGGCTGTTGGCCGCATCGGCGAACTGGCCAACACCGGGCTTCTGATGGATGCGGCGCAGAAGAGCGGGGCTGATGAAGTGATCGCAAAGTTGCCACTGGCCTACGAGCAGATGTTGGGTCGCCGGTTTGAAGGCGGCGTGGACCTTTCCGGGGGCGAATGGCAAAAGCTCGCGCTGGCGCGCGCCTATCTGCGCGATGCTCAACTCCTGATTCTCGACGAGCCGACAGCGGCCCTCGATGCGCGCAGTGAATTCGAAGTCTTCCATCGCTTCGTGGAACTCACAACTGGAAAAACAGCCCTCTTCATCTCCCATCGCTTTTCAACCGTCCGCATGGCCGACCGCATCGTCGTATTGAAGGGTGGTGCGGTAGCCGAAGAAGGAAGTCACGAACAACTGGTGAATCTTGGCGGCTTGTACGCAGAGATGTTCGCGATGCAAGCTGCGAGCTATCGCTGATACCGGGGACTAATGTTGCAGGCTATGTGGGCCCAGTTTATTCGCGACGACGATTCGTCGCCCGAGAGCGTTGCCATCGCGCAAGCCGCCGAGAGCTTGCGCGAGCACGCTCGTACTCTCGCTAAGAACCTTGCCTGGATGCCCAGCGTCAGATCGTCGGATGTCTTCAGAGACCGCTGTCAACAGCTGTCCGAGCAACTGGGCAAGGCGCTGCGGGCACGGGACGACAAGACCGACCCCGCTCCCTCCTGGAGCCTTCTATGCCAAAATGCCACGCTCCTGGAAAGCTGTTTGAGCGATGTAAATACATCTCTACATGGGCTGCAGCGTATTTCTCATGTCCGCAGAGAGGACGGCAGCGTCATTCCTCGGCCCCTCGACATAATCGAAGAGTTTCTTGCGACTACAAAATACAGGTGCAGCGAACGGTTATTTACGCTTTATATCAGCGCGTACCAGGAAGTCACGGTTCTTGATTTGCTGGAGCTGTGGACGTTAGTCGCGTCGATGAAGCTGGTATTGCTTGAACGTCTGGTGCAGCGTGGCCGCATTGAGACTGGTTCTGTCGAAGACCGGGAGGAGGCAGCGGTTTGCATCGACAGCCTCCGCAGAATCAACGAGATTTCCTGGCGGCGGGCAATTGAGTCGCTGATCGCGTTCGATCCCATTCTTGAAAAAGATCCGGTGGGAGCATATTCACGCATGGATGCGATGAGCCGTGACCTCTATCGCAACGAGGTTGCTGCCATCGCCCGGCATTCCGACTTATCGGAGCAAGAGGTCGCGACGACGGCCCTGGAGCTGGCGGAGCGTGCCCAGCGGACTCCTCACCCCGATCCTCGCGTTGCGGAGAGGCTCGGTCACATTGGGTATTATCTTGTCGCTGAAGGCGCCCGTGAGCTTAAGCGAAGGGCGAGTTTCCGTCCTCCTTTCTTGCGTATGCTGCAAGACTTTGTGAGGTCCCGTCCTGATGACATTTATCTGCCGGCGATCGCGCTCTTAACGGCAGTGCTGGCCGCAACTCTGATCAACCTGTCGGAGTTCGAATACCGCTCATTTTTGACCTACATTTTCATGCTTGCCGTCCTAGTACTGCCTTGCTCCGAGGCGGCGGTTCAGATCGTCAACTTTTTTGTGCTTTCCCTGCTCCATGCGAAGCCGATTCCAAAACTCGACTTCCGGGATGGCATTCCGTCATCCTGCGCCACGCTGGTGACCGTTCCCATGCTCCTGCTCAACGAAGAGCAGGTCCGCAAGGCTGTAGATGACTTGGAAGTTCGCTATCTCGGCAACCACGATCCCAGTCTGCACTTCGCCCTGCTCACCGATCGTCCTGACTCGCCCACGCAACCCGCTGGAATCGATCTACTTGCCTCGCTATGCGCCAGCCTGATCGACAACTTGAATGAGAAATACAAGGACAACCATGCCGGCTCGTTCTTTCTATTGCATCGCGAGCGGCGATATAACCCACGGGAACGCACGTGGATGGGCTGGGAGCGCAAGCGCGGAAAGCTGTTGGAACTGAATCGCCTGTTGCGCGGCGACCCTGTCGACTACACGAAAACTGCGGGCGATCTTGCCTTGCTTTCCAATATTCGCTTTGTGATTTCGTTGGATGCTGACACGCTATTGCCGAGAGACACGGCGCGGCGCCTGATAGCCACCCTCGCCCATCCCTTGAACCAGGTGATCATCGATCCTGAAACAAACATTGCAGTGGCGGGATACGGAATTCTGCAACCGCGGGTCGGCGTCAGCGTCCGCAGCGCGGCCAGTTCGCGACTGGCAAAAATCTGGTCGGGACAAACCGGCCTCGATATTTATACTCGCGCCATCTCTGATGTCTATCAGGACCTTTACGGCGAGGGTACCTATGTCGGCAAAGGCATCTATGATGTCGAAGCCCTGCACCGGATACTGGATGGGCGGTTTCCTTCGAACCTCCTGCTGAGCCATGACTTGATCGAAAGCGCTTATACGCGCTCGGGGCTGGTAAGCGATATCGAGATCATCGAGGACTACCCGTCGGCGTACAGTGCCTTCAATCGCCGCAAGCACCGCTGGCTTCGCGGCGACTGGCAGATTGCCGAATGGCTGTTGCCAAGAGTTCCCGGTCCCCGCGGAAGACGGGTGGCGAACCCGATCTCACTGGTTTCGAAATGGAAGATATTCGACAATTTGCGTCGCAGCCTGGTTGAGCCGGCGACGCTGTTGCTGTTCGTATTAGGCTGGCTGGTGCTCCCCGGCTCGCCCCTGTATTGGACGATCGCTACTGTTTGCCTTCTCTTTTTGCCGAATATCGTCAGGTTGATCTTCGACATGGTCCGTGCGGTCTTTCACCGCGGTTCGAGCTCGGCGGGAACCCTGCCCGAGAGCCTACTGGCGGAAAACATGGGCGTCGTGCTGACGCTTGTATTCCTCGCTCACCAGATGCTGCTTTCACTCGATGCCATGGTTCGGGCACTGATTCGGCGGCTGGTGACCGGGGAACGAATGTTGGAGTGGGTGACCGCAGCGCAAGAAGAGAACGAGCTCGACCGTCGTACTCCCCTCGATGTGTACCTGGACTGGACACCGGCCTTGGCCTTCGGTCTCGGTGTGCTGGTTTGGTTTGTCGGGGGGAGCAAGGCATTGTTTGTGGCGTTGCCGATCCTCGTCCTCTGGGCGAGCAGCAAGTTCATCTCGATGTGGCTCAACCGCTCGCCGCACACCCGATACGAGAAATCGCTGAGCGACCGCATTTTTCTTCGCCAGATTGCCTTACGGACTTGGCGCTTCTTCGAAGAGTTCAGCGCCGCGGACACCGGCTGGCTTATTCCCGACAATGTGTACGAGTCGCCGCCTAAGGTTGATCGGCGCCTGTCGTCCACAAATCTTGGGTTTCTGTTCAACGCCCGCCAGGTTGCGTGCGAATTCGGTTACCTGACGCTTCCGGAATTCGTTGACTTGTCCCAGAAGACCCTGGACACCGTCGCTCGCCTTCGCCGCTATCGCGGACACTTCTTCAACTGGTACGACGCCGTGACCCACGAGCCGCTGCCGCCGTTTGAGGTGTCGTCCGTGGACAGCGGAAATCTTGTCGCGTCTTTATGGACCCTGGAACAAGGTTGTCTTGACCTTCTGAAGAGGCCGTTGATCGACTCGCAATTCGCGGCGGGCGCGACCGATTACATGCGCGAACTGGTGCGGATGGGAGCACTGGACCGGCGCACATTGAGCAGCTATCTACGCCAGGCCAAGACGGATTGGCTCAAGGCCAGCGAAGACCTCTCGCCTCGACTGCGGCCCCCCTCCTCAAAACCGGGCCATGATGCGACCGATTCGCAATGGTATTTCGATCAGCTCGAGCAGCGTATCGAGAACCTTAATTCGATGGTGCGCACTTACGCGCCGTGGTTACTACCCGAGTTCCGTCCGCTGTCCAAGGCGCTTGACGCACTCGGCTTCGGCTCGCCGGTAGGCATCGGGCTGCAGCGAATCCCTGAATTCGTCGACGCCTTGGACTCTCGCCTGGTTTCTGAGCGTCAATCCGGCTCTGTCTCCACTGAGCAGGAACAGTTGAAGCGCGAGTTATTCGCTCTTCTCCCAGCTGCGCGCAATCATGTTGGGAACTTAATACGTGACCTGAAATCCATCGCCCGGGATGCCGACAATCTGGCGGCGGAAATGGACTTCCGTTTCTTGCTCAATCCTGGTCGCAAACTGCTGGCAGTGGGTTTCAATACCCAGACCCAACAGCCGACGGCAGCGTGCTACGACCTGCTGGCATCCGAGGCTCGCGTGGCCCTCTTTGTTGCCATCGCAAAGAATGACGTTCCCCAGGAAAGTTGGTTCGCGCTCACCCGTCGTCACAATGTGGCGGAGGGTCGGGTCGTTCTGCTTTCCTGGTCCGGCACGATGTTTGAATACCTCATGCCGTGTCTCTGGATGCATACCTATCCCGATACTCTGCTCGATCGTGCCGAAATTGAGGCCGTACACGCCCAGCGATCGTACGGCGTCCGCCGAGGCGTTCCGTGGGGAATCTCGGAGTCCGCGTCCGCAGAAAAGACGGATGAGGGGATCTATGCCTATTACGCTTTCGGACTTCCAGATCTGGCCCTGCGGGACTCACATCCCAGTGCGTTAGTGATCTCTCCGTATGCCTCGGCGCTGGCACAGCACATCAGCCCTAGGCACACCCTGCGAAACCTGCGGCGCATGGAGCGTTCCGGGTGGCTGGGAAAATACGGACTCTACGAATCGGTAGACTTCAGCAGCGAAAGAGGATCCGGCAAGGCGCGGCCTGAAATCGTTCGGATCTGGATGGCCCACCATCAGGGCATGATTCTGCTTTCCATCGCCAATTCCTTATACGATGGAGTGGTACGCCGTTGGTTTCACAGTAAACCCGCGGTGCGGTCCACAGAGTTGTTGCTCCAGGAAAAGCCGCTGACCAACATTACACGTCAAGCCGCCTAGCCTGGGTGTCTTTTACTGTTGCGAAATCAGTCGAAATCCGGCGCGTTCCATTCCGCGAATTGCTTCTGGATTCTGCATGAACGTGTCCCAGACGAAACCGGAGCGCAGGTTTTCCGCCATCAGCATGGTGATGCCGGCATCGATCCCGACGATGTCATGGTCATACCACTTGGTAAGCGGATTGAAAGCATCCACGAAGCCATAGCGGCTCCACGTATTGGGATAGTTCTTACGGATGTTGCGAATTACGCGTAGTGTCGGTTCGGGTAGAAACGGGAGTGACCCGCCACAAGCGGAGGGAACTACCGTACCGTCAATCGGCCCGATCGCCGGCGGCCCTCCCCAGACGACGTAGCCCTCGCGCGAATCGGAAGCGGTAATCCCCCACAGGTCATCGGTGTAGTCGGGAAATTGCTTTGCCAAGCCGAGACAGAATCGGCGATGGGCTTCCGTGGCGATGCGCGAGTTCTCGAAGTAATCCGCATACTTGTCGCGTTTGCCTCGAAAATCGAACCAGGCCTGCGAGTACTGGTGCACGAACAGCGGCGCGAATGAGCCGATATAGCGAAGTCCGGCATACTCGAAGGTGGTTCGCTTCCAGGCGTTCCACACATCCACGCGCAGCGGGTTTGTGGAGGACCCCATACCGAGCAGGTACATCAGCATGAGCTCGCTGTAATAGTCCCAGCGGTAGGGAAGAAATCCGTTTTCCGGCGTCCAACCGTGCGACAAAAGGGACGTGTCCTCCGACAGCCAGGTCCAGTCCACGCGGCTCAAGATCGTGTACGCAAGGTTCGTGATTTCCGAATGCTGGCCGAAATGCTGGCGGCACGTGAGAATCCCTGCGAGTAGCATGGCCGTATCAACCGAGGAGACTTCAGAGTCCCAGATTCTCTCGCCCGTGTTCACATTAGCAAAGTGAAAGAAGAAGCCCCGGTGGGTCGGCAGCTTCCTGGCTATGAAGCGCAGCGTCGCAAGCACGCGGTTTCGCGCTTCGACCGTTGGCACATAGCCATTCTTGTCCGCGATACATAGTGCAGTCAGCCCGAAGCCAGTGGCGGCAATGCTTGCGACAATGCCATTGTCGCCCGATCGCACGTTGCACCGGTCTTTGATCAGGCCGGTCTGCGGGTTCGTTTGGTCCCAGAAATATTGGAAGTGGGCCTTTTCGATCTCGTCCAACAGGCGGTTGTCGTCATCGCCGATCGAGCTTGCGGGGCCGCCTTGGTGCCCGTGGCTTTGGGCCCAGAAGGGCAAGCGCGCAAGTGGGAGGCACACACCCGCGCCGGCCAGCCGTCGCAGAAATTGGCGCCGAGTGAAAAAGGTAGGTCCTGCCTTCCTCGCCCTCACGCAAGTTGGATGATTCCGCCAACCTGATCGGTTGCAGCTTCCTGCGAATAGATATCTGCATCAAAAATATGGACTCACTGGACCTCTAATGATGACCGGAAGACAAATCTTAGCTTGGGTGGTTGCCTTGTCGTTGGTGGCAGTCGCGGCGGCCTTTTTGTTGAGAGCGCTCAGGAACCAGCGCGAGCGTATCCTCCGGGGCGCCGTCATTCGCCAGGACACCGATCCCAGTAAACAAGTCCCGATATCTGGGACCAGTGTCGTGGCAATCACGGGCGACTCGACCGCCGAGGCGCATTCCGATCAGACCGGCCTCTTTATCATCAATCTGCCGAAAGACACACATCGGGGAGACCCGGTGTATCTCCGCTTTTATCACCAGGGTTATCAGCCGCTGCAGCTCAACGAAGTCATAGGAGACCACCTCTATATCGCTCGTCTCATTCCCGGTCCCGCGCCGGTACGCAACTCCGACACTGCGCGAGCGGAGAAGGTCATTTCCAACATGCGTGTCCGATACGTGGTTCGGTCAACCGATGTTGCGGAAGTAGGCAGTGAAGTCAAAACCTTTCAGGTGGTTAGTACCGGCAACGTTCCATGCGAAAAGCGCCCTCCGTGTTCACCCGACGGGAAATGGAAAGCGGCGACTGCATCAGTTTCCCTGGACGCGGGCGAGAGCAACCAATTTCGCAACGTGCGCGTCTCCTGCATCGCCGGCCCATGCGCCTTCACGCGGATCGATCATCAGAGCCTTTCGGCCGATTCGAGGCATCTGGAGGTGGCCGCCCAAGCCTGGTCTGATACCGCCACGATCCTGGTTGAGGCCGAAGTAGTCCACCCTACAGAGGTTGACGTTGTGCGAGAGTCGTATCCCGCAATATTTGGGCCATCCTTCAGCTTCAGCCTGCCGGCGTCTTCCGAAGGCCCCAGCATAGAAGCTGAAGTCAATCGTGAGGCGATCGTTTTCCCGCTTGGTCCCGATCTTTCGGTGACCTGGGCACAATGTTCGGAAGGAAAGATCAGTGAGCGCGTGACCTCGTACCGCTGCGACCTTTTGCCGGGATATAGGTTCCAATAGGGCGGTTTCGACCTGGCAACGCGGCTAGGCGCTCAGTCGTGTGTCCAACCAATCGAAGCTTTCCACTTCCGAGCGATAGTTCGGGCCAACCGGAATTTCAGTGCCATTGTTCAGCAGCACACAAATAGCGGTCCCTTCTTTTCGGAGAACGCTTGCCACATGCGATCGGTTGACGATGAACGAACGGTGCACCCTCGCAAACTGGGCGGGATTGAGTTTGGAAGTCATGGCCGCCATCGTGTCCCTGATTTCATGGACCGCTGCATCGGTATGCACGCGGACATAATTCCCATACGCCGCCATAAATATGACGCAATCAGCCGGTATCTCGGTCGCCCCGCTATCCTCGGCCCGTATCGAGGTGACGTAGCCCGCGAGGTTAGGCGAAAAGGCCATATATCGTCCCAGCAATGCAGATACTTCGTCCAACTTTCGGCGGTAAATCTCGGTGCGGGCGTTTTGAATCGAAACGCTTACTGCCCGCGGATCAAATGGAATCTCGATAGTTTCAAATGCCCCGCCCAGGGTCCCTCGGAGGCCTCTCGCTCCAACAGCAATCACAACTGGAAAGACCGCATTGTCCGCGCCATCCGGCCATATCCAGGACAAATCGTTCGTCCGCGCGATCACCAATTCCGGCAGGTAGAGGTCAATTAGCGAGCGGCAGTCGTCCCAGGTTGCAGACTCCCCCACCATCTGGAAGCCTGGCAATTCATCCAGCGCCCGCCGCAATATAGCCCGGTTTTCTGCAATCGGCTCCAGAACGGCCACCCGCATGACCCCGCGAGGCCACTGCTCCTTCCATCCCCGAGGTGTTGCCATGACGCTTTCCATGCACGTACCCCCGACCTCTCGCAAAGAGTACCGGTTAGACGAGGCCGAATCCTATCTGGTTGAGCGATAGAACTTCGATTGGGATGAGCATAAGCGGCATTTACTCAGGCGCAAGTGTCCATGGGATGTTTGCACCGTCTTGAGGGACGCTCCCATGGCCCGCACTCCCGGCGACGAAGCCGTTGCAGGAACAATTTCGTCCCACTTTCGTATCAGTTCAATAACGAAAGAGGGGAATCTGCGTCTAAGCGTGAAACAGAAGTTCGCTTGACGAGGGGGTGAAGGATGCCGACCATTGACACGCTCATCGTCGATGACGAGGTGTTAGCGCGCAAGAAACTCACTGTGCTTCTTGAAAAAGATCCCGACTTTCACATTGTCGGTGAATGCTCTACCGCCGGCGACGCCATTCGCGCCTTGCAGACACTCCGTCCGGCCCTCCTGTTTCTCGACATTCAGATGCCCGATGAAGATGGCTTTAGCGTGATTAATGCCATTGGGCCCGAGTCTCGTCCCAAGATCATCTTTACCACCGCTTACGACAGCTACGCCATCCAGGCCTTCGACGCAGAAGCGGTGGATTATCTGCTAAAACCGTTTGATGAGGAACGTTTCATCCGCGCCGTGAAGCGCGCGAAAAGCGAAATCCTTGCCGAGATTGCGCAACGCTCACAGGCCGGCGACAATGGCCTGCGTCCCCGCTCAACTCACTCGCTGGAGCGGTTCGTCGTGAAGTCCGAAGGCCGTATCCTGTTTTTCACTACTGACGAAATCGATTGGATTGAAGCAGCTTCGAACTACGTGAAGCTTTACAGCAACGGCAAGGGACACCTCGTACGCCATACGATGAATGAAATGGAGAAGAAGCTCGATGCCAGGCAGTTCCTGCGTATCCATCGCTCCATCATCGTGAACGTAAAAAAAATTCGCGGGGTGCAGCCGTGTAATAGCGGCGAGTTCATCGTGACTCTCGTCAACGGCAAGGAGCTGCCGTCCAGTCGCGGCTATCGTGAAAACCTGGGTTCGCTCTTGAAGTCTGCGCTATAACCCGGTCATCGCAGGCCGTGGATGGCTTCAAGTTCGTAAACCACCGGAATCTCGCCTGTATTGAAAGGAATTTCAACGCTCACCGTTGTTCCTTTGCCCGGAGCGCTGTGAATATCAAGGCGCTGCTGGTCGCCGTAGAAGACGCGCAATCGCTCCCGCGTCGCATTCAGTCCGAGTCCGTGCTTGGCATTCCAGTCGGGGTTTGGCGAAAATCCTGGGCCGGTATCACTGATCTGCAGGCATAAATTCTTGTTCCGTCGCGTGGAGGCGATCCGAATCTCGCCCCCTTGGGTGCGCTTCGAAATACCGTGCCGAATTGCATTCTCCACCAGCGGTTGTAGCAATAGGTGGGGCACTCGCGCGTCGAGAGTCTCAGCGTCCACATGGCACCTCACGATCAGCCGGTCGCCGAATCGCATCTTCTCGATTTCCAGGTACCCGTTAACAAACTGTATCTCGCGATTCAGGGTGGTCTCCTGAACGGTGTTATTTTCGAGGCTCATCCGTAACAGGTCGCTCAGTCGCACCAGCATGCTGTCGGCCGCCTGCACGTTCGTGAGCATCAATGTCGAAATCGAGTGCAACGTGTTGAACAGGAAGTGCGGCTGCAGTTGGCTCTTCAGGGCCTTGAGTTGCGCTTGTGCCAACCGCGTTTCCAATTGTGCCGCCCGTACCTCGCGGTCACGAAATTCGCGGTAATACCATACGGCATGAGCGATGGCCACCACGGGCAGGTACACGTAAAAACAGATATCGGGCAACCCATACAGAAACAACCGACCGAACAACGACCAGCCGATGGGAAATGTCTGTTTGGTCATCGTGTCTGTTACGGGATAAACGAACATGCGCACCAGCGCGTGGCTACCCGTGAACACAATCGCCCCTACGCAATACAGCAAGCTGCGCCACCGCCAATTCGACCGCTCGATCGGATAGCGCAGGCTGATCTGCAGGACGATCGGCGTAAACCCAGCGAAAATAAGATTGTTGATGAGAGGAATTCGCAGCTCTTCCCAGAAGCTCGCAGGCTGCTTCCAGAACAGCACATTGAACCGGTACATCGAGAAGGCCGTCATGAAAGCGATGAAGGTCCACACTCCAAAGCTTACGAGCCAGACGATCCATGCCGGTTTGTGCCCGCGTAATCGCATCAGTCCGGTAATCTGCAATTGTTTAGGTGGTACTTCCTCAGCATCAAGGTATTCGACGGTTGCGGATCCAGGAAGTACCTGATCATTAGACATAGCAGGGAAGGATTAAAACACGTCTGGGAGGCTGACGAATTTCAATTCATCCCTACCTTAATGGCATTCGCCCCAGATCCCTAATCCTTGAGCACTGCTTTTGTGAGATTAATGCTCGTCACCGTGAGTGGCCAGCCATAGGACCGCGTTCCTGGATGCCGCTTCATTTTCTGCCAGAGTGAGCCGACCCCGCAAGTTCCGCAGCATCCCACCCGATTCGAGCCCGCGCCGCCGAGCGATTTCGAGCCACGTCACGGCTATCGACCTGTCGGCTTCCGAAGCTTGCGCGTCAGAGAGCACGATTCCCAGATTCAGGGCAGCGTGTGCGTCCCCAAGGTCTGCCGCTGCCTGGAACCATTTCAAGGCTTGGACGCGGTCGCTGTCTCCACCCAGTCCGGCATACAACAAGTGACCCAGGCTATTCTGCGCATCGCGGTCCCCAGCCTCTGCCGCCCTGAGATACCAGTAGCGCGATTTTGCATGGTCTCGGGCGACCCCCGAACCAGTCTCGTACGCCACTCCGAGGTTCCACTCTGCCGGAACTGATTTCTGGTTCGCGGCTTCCGTATACCAGTGGACCGCCTCCGCCTTATCCTGAGCGACCCCGCGTCCTGATTCGTAAAGCGCTCCCAGGTTCAGTTGCGCTTCGGCATAACCGGCTTCGGCGGCGCGTCGGTACCACTTCGCAGCTTCCGCATAATCTTGCGGAAACCCACGTCCTTGGGCTTCCATCAGGCCGATGGAAAACTGCGCACGGTTGTCTCCATCATCCGCTGCCTTGCGCAGCCACACCTTCCCTTCGGACTCGTCACCGTTCCTGGCCATCAGAAGTCGCGCCAGACGATACTCGCCTTCGGGGTAGTTCCTGGCGGCAGCGCGGCGATACCATTTCTCCGCCTGACCAACATCGCGCCCCACGCCTTCGCCGTATTCATACATAGCTCCAAAATTGCACTCTGCGAGACCACTTCCGTGTTTCGCTGCCCGCAAGCTGAGTTCCACCGCGTCGCGCTCGTTCTTCGGAACTCCCCTTCCAATCAGGTAAAGCACCGCCAGGTTCGCATCAGCGTCAGCGATTCCATTGTCAGCGGCCGAGCGAAGCCAACGCACACCCTCTGCGTCGTCCTTCGTAACCCCGGTCCCATAAAGATAGGCAAGACCCAGTTTGAGTTGAGCGACTCCGTATCCGCTGCTTGCGGCGCGCAACCACCACCGTATCGCCTGCCCGGGCTCCTTACCGACTCCAATGCCTCGCAGGTAAAGCGTGCCTAGCTTGGTTTGCGCCCACGGATCTCCCGCATCGGCCGCATGTTGATACCAGCTGGCCGCCTCCATTGTATTGCTGCCCTCATCCGGCCCTGATTCATAGGCCTGGGCGAGCTTGAGCATCGCGCCCACGTCCCCCGACTTTGCTTTCTTCTGAAGAGAACTGTTGATATTTTGTCCGGAAATCGCTGGCACCATGAGCAGCAAAAGACCGGCCGCCACGCTCCACGACGGGCATCCGCAACGCATAACATCCTCGCATCTCCGCATGACCCGCCAATTCCTGTTCAGTCATCGCGAGTCAGCCGCCTGACGTTGCGAGTAGACGGAAACAGTTGTCCCCCGATAGCACCTCCAGCATGAAGCAACCGTGCGCCTGCATGGCCGGTCCGTTCACTCGTCCCACCTGCTCCGCAACCGCGCGCCAATGCTCTTGGGTCGCCTGCTCCTGCTACGATTGCGCTGTGTCCGGTTTGCTCCAGGTTCAAGATTTATGGGTCGATTTTGTAACCGCACAAGGGACTGTTCGTGCGGTCCGCGATGTAACCTTCGACATCGCGCCCGGTGAGGTACTAGGACTCGTCGGTGAATCGGGATCGGGGAAATCAGTTTCGTCTCTGGCTGTCCTACGCCTGCTTCCTCCGCAGGCACGTGTGACCGGCCGCATCGATTTCCTGGGGCAAGACCTTCTCAGACTCCCCGAAACCAATATGCGGGCGATTCGCGGCGCAGGCATCAGCATGATCTTCCAGGAGCCGATGACCGCGCTGAATCCGGTCATGCGCATTGGCGACCAGGTGGCCGAGGCCGTCCAAGCCCACCCGGGCGCAGCTAACCGGGCCGCGGCGAATTCGACTAAACCAAACGGAGATCGCTCACGCGTAACCCGCGCCGAGGCCTGGCGGCTTGCCGTAGAGGCCCTGCGGACAGTTGCCATTCCCGAACCGGATCGCCGCGCCCGTGACTATCCGCATCAGCTTTCAGGTGGACAGCGTCAGCGTGTGATGATTGCCATTGCCATTGTCAATCGTCCGCAACTGCTCATCGCCGACGAGCCCACCACTGCGCTCGACGTCACCGTTCAGGCACAGGTGCTTGAGCTGCTCAACGAGCTCAGGCAGAAATTTTCGCTCGCCATGATATTCGTCTCACATGATCTCGCGGTGGTCTCGCGGGTCTCCCACCGGATCGCCGTCATGTACGCCGGCAGCCTCGTGGAAGTCGGTGCCACCGCCCAGGTCTTTCGCGAACCTATTCACCCCTACACGCGGGGTCTGCTGCAATCGGTCCCGACCTTACGCAGTGACAGGACACAGCCATTGCGGACGATTGAGGGCACCGTTCCGCCGATCGACGCTCTGCCTCCCGGCTGCGCCTTCCAGCCGCGATGTGAATGGAGTTTACCTGCCTGCTCGCAAGCGTTACCATCCTTGGTCGAAGTCTCGCCCGGACACTTCGCACGCTGCCCGGTCGTTGCTGCCGCCCTACGATAACCATGCGTCTCTTGCTACTGAGTGATATCCACGCCAATCTCGAAGCCCTGGAGGCTTGTCTCGCCGCCACTCCTGCCTACGACCGTATCGTTAACCTGGGCGATGTCGTCGGCTACAACGCGAGCCCGAACGAAGTTTGTGAACGGGTCATCGCGATGAACGCTCCCGTGGTGCGCGGCAACCACGATCGCGCCTGCGCCGGGCTCACCGACCTCAAGGAGTTCAACCCCGTGGCGGCGATTTCCGCCTATTGGACGAAAAACACGTTGCAGCCCGACTATCTGGACTGGCTTCGGGCCCTGCCCCAGGGGCCACTCCAGCCCGACGATTTTCCCGGACTCGAATTCGTTCACGGTGCTCCCCTCGACGAGGATGAGTACCTGCTCAATACCGCTGCTGCGGACGACAACATCGAACTGCCGGGGCATGCGCCGCTCATCTTCTTCGGCCACACCCACATCCAGGGTGGCTTCGTCGATGAAGATGGTGAGTCGCGCCCCTTTCGACCGCCCTACGAAAGTCTGGCCGGTCCTGTTCAACACACCATGTGGCTTACGCCCGGCGAGCGCTATCTCATTAATCCCGGTTCGGTTGGACAGCCTCGCGATAGCGACTGGCGCGCAGCGTTCGCCTTGTTCGAAAATAGTGCAGGGCCGCTCGCCAGCGTTACCTTCTACCGTGTCCCGTACGACATTAAGAAGACGCAAGAGCGAATTTTGTCGGCCCAGCTCCCCGAGCGCTTGGCAGCGCGACTGCAAATTGGGCGCTAGTGGTGGTACTTTTAGACTCACGTTGACGAGTCAGAGATATTTAGCAATTCATCTAAACTATTGCCATGAATATCCGTCCGTTTCCTGACAAGACCAAGTTTCGCAGCAAAGAATTCTTCGGAGGGCCCAATTTGAGCACGCCGTTTGGATACTTAGTGGCGCATATCGATGGTGGCGCGCGAGGCAATCCTGGGCCGGCGGGGTACGGCGCGATCATAGAGGACGAGATGGGACGCCCGGTAGTTGAGCTAAGCGACTACCTCGGCAAGCAAACCAATAATTACGCCGAATATTCAGGACTGCTCGCGACGCTCACCTACGCCGCGAAGCACGGCTTCAAGGCCCTTAAGGTTTACAGCGACTCCGAGTTGATGGTGAAGCAGATCAAGGGGGAGTACAAAGTCAGCAACCAGGCGCTGAAGGAACTTTACGCACGCGCCTGCAAGTTCATCGACGACCTCGAAGCATTCGAGATCAACCATGTGCGGCGCGAGCAAAATCGCGAAGCTGATTGGCTCGCGAACCGCGCCATGGACCTCGGCATCAAAAGCCAGAACCCAACCAAAACGCTGCCTCCGCAAGAAGCGTGAACAACGAGGTCAGCGGAGTCGTACGGAACGGCGTGGTTGCGTTTCTTGGCTGGGGGCTGCCGGAAGGAACGCCCGTTACCATCCGTGCGGCGAAGCTCTAAAGGCTTGGTTCCCGCCAGACAGATTTCGGCGTAGGCTGCGGATTCTCCATGAACTTTCCGCCCAGCTTGATCTGCGGCGATTCGAAAACTTGCAAGCGTTCTGGAGGATTTTCGACCGCCCACGCCAGTGTTTGCGTCATTTGTTCCAGCGTGACCAGCGCCAGGCGAAGCACGCTTTCTCGCGTCGGGGGATAGGGTAGCGCCAGCGCATAAAAGGGTTTCAATACTACCGGCCAGCTTCTGCCCGGCCCCAACACGTACCACGGACGCACAAAGGTCGCGGGGATTTCCGCATCCGTGATCATGCGTTCGCCTTCAGCCCGAACTGCTTGGTACTCCTTCATCATGGGCGCAGGCCGCGCCACGCTGAGATAAACGAAGTGCCGTAGACCCAATTGCTGCGCCGCCTTCACCGCTTCTTGGCAGGAAACCAAGTCGATCGTACGAAACTCTTCCGCTTTGCGTGGACTCGGATGCGAAACCCCGATCAGGTGAACGAACGTATCTGACGGTGCAACGTTCGCCGCATATGTCTCCGAGCGCAGCGCGTCCCCGTGAACCACTTCGCATGCCGGCGCCACCCTCGATTCGGAGCCCGGCCGCACTAGGGCGCGAACACCATGGCCCCGGCGGAGCAACTCTGCAGCGAGACTGCGGCCCAGGAAGCCCGTGCCGCCTGTAAGAAAAACTTGACGCTGTTGCGCCATCATCGCCTCCAGCCTCTGACTGTAACCGGTGCGGGAAGATCAAGTCTGAGCATCGTACACCGGAATATCAGTACTACGGTCGCTATGCGCTTTTGGATTGCGGTCGGAGTAGCGTTTTCCGCAGGGCTTCTTCCAGCTCCAGATGCTCGAAGGCGTAGCCCGAGGCCTCGAGCCTTGCAGGCTGTAGCCGTTGGGAGGCCAGCAGTAACGCCTCCCCCATCTCACCGAACAGCGTACGCACCACGAATGCCGGTAGCGGGAAGATTGCAGGACGATGCAGGACCTTCGCCAGCGTTCGCACAAATTCGGAGTTTCGCACCGCCCGTGGCCCCGCCACATTCACCGCTCCGCGCATTTGTTCGTTCGTCAGGGCGAACAGAAAAGCCCCAACCACGTCATCCAGCACGATCCAGCTCATGAACTGGTGTCCGTTGCCGATCGGCCCACCGAGCCCGAACCGGAACGCCGGGAGCATCGCCTTCAACGCGCCGCCATTTTCGGCGAGCACGATCCCGAGACGAAGGTGGACGACGCGAACACCTGCCTCGCTCGCGGGTGCAGCGGCTTTCTCCCACTCCTGACAGACCTCGGCCAGAAATCCCCTGCCCGGAGGGCTCGCTTCCGTCAGCAATTCATCGCCGCGATCACCGTAAAACCCGCTCGCGGATGCTGCAACGAAAGCCGTCGGCCTTCCCGTCCTCCGAAACGACTCGGCCGCCGCGGCCGCAAGCGTACGCGTGCCTTGCACGCGGCTCTTTCGCACTTCGCGTTTGAAATTTTCAGTCCACCGTCCGGCAATGTTCTTTCCGGCGAGATGCACGATGGCGTCGAATCCCTCGAGCTGTACTGGATCGAGCGGATGCCCGGGGTTCCATTGCACCTCGTTCCCCTGAGGGTTGCGCCGCACCAGTGCGGACGATGAGTATCCGGCGCCGCTCAGCGCAGGCCGGATTGCGCTGCCTACAAGGCCCGAAGCCCCGCTAACGAGTATCCGCATCATTCAATTTCTTTCGGGAAAGACGAATCGCGTTTCGAACTTACTCTGCACCGCATTTCGATGTGTCCGACCGCCTCGCGAGTTTCTCGTATAATCGGTCATGGCGACTTTCGGTCAGCAGATCAGGACCAACGTCCTGACGGTTACCAAGTTCCGCGATCTGCTCCGCAAAATCCGCAGCTACCGCCCAAACGACGATCTTACGCTGGTCAAGAAAGCCTACGATTTTTCGCTGCGCAACCATCAGGGTCAGACGCGCGCGTCAGGTGAGCCTTACCTCGTGCATCCTCTTGAAGTCGCATCGGTGCTCGCCGACATGCGCATGGACACCACTGCCATTGCCGCAGGTCTTTTGCACGATGCTGTGGAAGATACCAAGGTTACGGTTGACGATATTCGCACCGAGTTCGGTGAACAGGTCGCCCACATCGTCGAGGGCGTAACCAAGATCAGCCGAATCGAATTCGCCTCGCGCGAGGAAGCTCAGGCCGAGAGCGTCCGCAAGATGGTCCTCGCCATGGTGGACGATATCCGCGTAGTGATGATCAAGCTCGCCGATCGCCTCCACAATATGCGCACGCTGGAACACCTCCGCCCCGAGCGCCAGGTGAAAATCGCCCGCGAGACGCAGGAGATCTACGCTCCGATCGCCCATCGCCTTGGCATGGGCAAGATTCGCGGCGAACTCGAAGACCTCGCCTTTCAGTACGTCGATCCCATTGCCTACAACCAGGTCAAGGATGCTATCGAGTCGCGCCGCAAAGAAGGAGAGGCATTCCTCGCGCACATTCAGTCCATCATCGAAGAGAAGCTCCGCGACAACAAGATCGAGGCCAAGGTCGAGGCACGCATCAAGCGCATTTACAGCATCTGGCAGAAGCTGCAGCGCCAGCACATCTCCGTCGACCAGATTTACGACATGATGGCGCTCCGTATCATTACTCACTCCGTAAACGACTGTTACGCGGTACTGGGCCTGATCCATAATCAGTGGCGGCCCGTCCCGGGGCGCATCAAGGACATGATCGCGATGCCGCGCCCCAATCTCTACCAATCGCTGCACACGACGGTAATTGCCGAGAACGGCCACGCCTTCGAGGTGCAGATCCGCACCGAAGAGATGCACAAAATGGCGGAGGAGGGCATTGCCGCCCACTGGAAGTACAAGGACGGCCCGATCTCTGCCGTCGATGAAAAGCGCCTTGCATGGCTGCGTCAGGTCGTCGAGTGGCAGCGGGAAGTCCCCGATCCCAACGAATTCCTCTCAACTCTCAAAATCGATCTCTACCCCGAAGAGGTTTACACCTTCAGCCCGAAGGGCAAGATCGTCATCCTGCCGCGCGAAGCTACTCCGGTGGACTTCGCTTACACCATTCACTCGCAGGTTGGCGACACTTGTGTAGGCGCCAAGGTCAATGGCCGTATCGTGCAACTGCGTTACAAGTTGCACTCCGGCGATATCGTCGAAATTCTGACTCAACCCGGACACCAGCCCAGCCGCGATTGGCTTGGCTTCGTGAAGTCCTCGCGCGCCAAGCAGAAAATCAAGCACTGGCTGAAAATTCACCAGCGCGAGCGTGCCATCGAAATCGGCCGCAAGCTGATCGAGAAGGAGGCGCGTAAGTATCGCATTGCACTTAAGGAAATTAGCGAAGCCGAACTGACCAAAGTTGCGGCGGAAAATGGCCTCGGACGCCCGGATGATCTGCTGGCCGCCATCGGCTACGGCAAGTTCTCGGCGCGATCAATCCTCGCTCGCCTCGCTCCTACCAGTGCAGCCAGCGCCACCCACGGAGCCGAAGTCGAAGACCCAGGCTCGTCCTTTACCAACGTAGTTCGCCGCGTTTTCGGCGGAGACGCGACCGCCATCAAGGTCAAGGGACACGACGATCTCCTCGTCTATCGCGCCCGATGTTGCAACCCAATTCGCGGCGAGGAAATCGTGGGCTACGTGACCCGCGGCAAAGGCGTCGCCGTCCACTCAAAGACGTGCAGTAATGTTGAGAACCTCATGTACGAGCCTGAGCGCCGTATCGCAGTCGAGTGGGGCAAGGACGGAACCGTGGGCACCGCCCCCGTCTGGCAAACCGGATTTGCCGTCAAACTGGTTGTACTCTGCGATAACCGTCCCGGCATGCTGAAGCAGATCACCGCCGTCATCAGCGACGCCAATACTAACATCCGCAACATCGAAGCCAAGACCGCCGAAACTCACGCTACGGTTGACATCATCGTGGACATCGCCGACATGAAGCACCTGGAGCGAATCATCACCGGGGTCCGCAAAATCCCCGGCGTCCGCGACGTCCAACGCGTGCAAAAGCTGTAGCGTTGGAACCCAGTCGCGCAGCGACGGCCTTGCCTTTTTAGACTAGCCCGGGGCGTAAGTCCCCGGGGTCAGAACGTATCAGGGCCACAGAGCCGCGTAACGGCGACAGCCCTATTTCTTCGATCCCTTCACGTACGCCAGCACCTCCTCCGCATGCCCCTCGGGCTTCACTGGCTGAAAAACGTGCGCGATCTTGCCATCCGGACCGATCAGAAATGTGGTTCGCACGATCCCCATCACCTTCTTGCCATACATGTCCTTTTCCTTGAGCACGTCATACTTCCTGGCAACTTCTTTCTTGTCGTCCGCCAGCAAGGTGTACGGCAGGTCCTCTTTTTCTTTAAACTTCAATTGCGCCTTGGGAGTGTCAGGCGAAATGCCCAGCACCACCAGGCCGGCCTTCAGTAGCTTTGCGTATGCGTCGCGGAACTCGCGCGCCTCAATGGTTCAACCCGATGTGCCGGCCTTGGGATAGAAGAAAAGCACTACCGTCTTCCCCCGGAACTGTTGCAGAGAAACGGGGTTTCCGTTTTCGTCGGAAAGGGTAAACTCGGGAGCTTTCTTGTTGGTTTTCATATCGCCATATCTATACCGCAAATCCGCACGCCGGGCTATGGCTCGTTTCGCTGGCCGTCCTAATGCTCGCGACATTGGCGGCCGCCCAACAGCGTTCACGGAATCGCGAAACCCCTGCCCCTCCGACTTCGACCGCGTCTAAGAAGACAAAGCGTGGCCCTCGCGCCATCGCCGTCGTGGAGTTTCTGCCCAACGGCGTCATGCGCCTGGTTCCCATCGCCCTTTGGATCGAGGGGCACTATTACGATGCCAGCCTATACGGCGCGAATCCCGAGCCCATGGCTCTCGAGCCCCAAACGGTTTACGAAGCGCAGAGTTTTGGCGAGCCCACCGGCACCTTCACCGTCACCATGCCGAAACAAATCAATGGCAACTGGGTCGCCGACGGCACCTGGCAGCCCCAATTGGCTATGGATACGCAACTGAAAACGAAAGCCGCGAAGGACGCTGCTCAGCAGGCGAAGAATCCGCAGAGTAAGGCCGTGCTGACCGGTGATGCCGACGATGGACGCCCCGTGCTGAAGCGTGCCCCTGGATCGACTGGCGATACCTCGAGTAGCGGCCAGTCTTCCTCCCCTTCAACTCCGGCGCCCGAGACCAACACTGCCGACTCCGATCGCCCCGTCATGAAGCGCCCCGACACCGACTCAGGCAAGCCAACGCTGGGGCCGACCGACGATTCCTCGGCCAGCGCGCCTCCGACCGCCGCCAAATCCCAAACCCAGGTTGATGATCACGATGCCGACCGCCCCGTCATGAAGCGGCCTGCACCCACAACTGTCCCAGCAAATAGCGGGAATGCCACTCCCAGCTCTCCGGCGACCACCCAATCCGCGGCCGCCTCCGACGACAGCGATCCCAATCGGCCCACACTGAGCCGAAACAAGCCAATCAGGCCTGCGCCGGTGCCTGCGGCGGAACCTGTAGTGGCGAAGGGGGGCAAGCCGTCGGGAGCCCAAAAGCCATCCCGCGCCTATCCTGCCATCTCCGACGCTGGTACATATCAGTCGCGGCCGCTGATTTACTCCATGTCCACAGGCGAACGGCAGGTGCAGGAGCAGCAGTTGCTCAAACTCGCACTGGACGACATTCGCGCCTTCGCGGCCAAGCGCAACAGCCCCGCAATTCCCAAAACCGCCGCCATTACCGACTACGACGTACGCGCTTTCGACCTTGAATTCAGCAGTTCTCCCACGGTCGTCTTGACCGCAAAACTGCCGATTCCCGAGGGTAGGGGGCAGACCCTGCCAGACTTCAATTACTATGTATCGATTGTGGCGCGTGTCGACATCAACGATCAGGCGCAAAGGATCTTCAGTTCGGTTACCGACAGCCGCCACCTCGACGCGTTTCCCCGCATGGAATTAATCGACGCTATCGATGCCGACTCCAACGGTCGCGGCGACTTGCTCTTCCGGCAGTATTCCGACATTGGGATCAGCTATGGTTTGTACCGGGTTTCGCCGTATCAGATTGAAAAGATTTTCGAGGGTGGATCGTCGCTGTAGATTGGCGTTGAATCGAATGTTCATGCTCCTGCCCAATTCATGAGAGCCCCATCGCAATCTCACATCCTACGGGTCGTCACACTTGCCGCATTCCTGGTCATCACATCGTGTGCCCTGGTGCAAAACTATCCAACCGCAGTTGGGACATCCGCAGCGCCGCCACAGACCCCGGCCGCCGCTTGGCCCACGTCGCAATATGCCGCCACCGCCGCGAAGGACCCCGGGGTCCTGAAGGCCAAGCAGATTCTCGACGCCATGATTCGCGCCCTGGGTGGTGACACCTATCTCAACTTGCGCGACATGTCTGTTGAAGGTCGCAGCTACGCCTTCTACCACGGCAAGCCCAGCGGACTAGGCGTGCTCTACTGGCGATTCTGGCAATGGCCCGACAAAGACCGCTACGAGCTTACCAAGCAACGCGACATCATCGAGCTCTACAACGGCGACAAGGCCTACGAAACGACCTATAAGGGCACCGTTACTCTTGACCCCAAATTACTTACCGAATATCTTCGCCGTCGCGAGCATTCCCTCGAGTGGGTGATCCGCAACTGGCTTCCGGCCTCGGGCTCGATAATCCTCTACGAAGGCACCGCCATCGTCGAACAGAATCTCGCCGACAGGGTCACGATCCTCACCGCCTCGAACGACAGCGTGACCATCGCGGTGGATCCTCGCAGCCATCTGCCGATCCGCAAGACCTACTCCTACCGCGACCCCATCGACCGCCAATTCGACGAAGAGTCGGACATCTTCAGCAATTACAAACTCGTGCAGGGCATCAACACGCCCTACAGCACCGTCCGGATGGAAAACGGAGAGATGGCCAGCCAGCGTTTCGTCGATAAGGTCTCCTACAACACGGGTGTCGATCCAACGCTCTTTGAGCCCAAGGGCCTACTCTACAACCAACCCAAGGCCGAGACTCCCAAGCCCCAATGATCCGGCCATTAGCCATTTGCAACTGCAACTCTGCCCCGGCCATGGCTCTTTTGGATACTTCCGCTCTCCACTTTCGGCGCAAAGGTGCCGCAATGGCCACTGGTTGTGGCAAAAATACAACACACTGATTTTGCCTTCGCCTTGTAAGCTATTGATTGCGACCCTTTTATTCCCCCGACTTGCTTTTTGAACAGACAATTCGCACCTCGGTTGAATGTAGCGGAGTCGGTCTCCACGGAGGCGCGCCGGTTCGCCTTCGCATCCTCCCTGCACCCGCAGGTTCCGGCATCGTGTTTCGTCGCGTCGATCTCGACGGGTACGAAGTCGAAGCCACCAGCAAGAACGTCGCCAAGGTCAGCTACGCCACCAGTTTGATGAAGCAGGGCGTGCTCATCTCCACCACTGAGCACCTGCTCTCTGCCTTCATCGGCCTCGGCGTCGACAATGCCGTCGTCGAGCTCGACAACCTTGAGCTGCCCATACTTGACGGCAGTGCGCTCCCCTTTGTCGAGATGATTTCGCGCGCCGGTGTCCGTTCCCAGCGTCGCAAGCGCACGTATCTGAAGATCCTTCGTCCCTACGAACTGCGCGAAGGCGACAAATTCATCGCTGTCTATCCTGCAAATCAGTACTCGGTCAGTTACGCCATCAACTTTCCACATCCCCTGATCGGCAGCGAAGCTCTCAAAGTCGAGCTGACCAACGGCAGCTACGTCGAGCAGATCGCCTCCGCCCGCACCTTTGGTTTCCTCGAACAGCAGCACGCCATGCTGAACATGGGGCTGATTCGCGGCGCCACGCGCGAAAGCTGCATTGTCCTCACTACCGACGGAATCGACAATCCACCGCTGCGCTACCCCGACGAATTCGTGCGCCACAAGATACTCGACCTCATCGGCGATCTTGCCCTCTTCGGGAAACGCATTCTCGGATACGTGAAGGCCGACCGCGCCGGACACGCCATGCACACTGCCATCGTCTCTCGCATTCTTCGCGACAAGTCGTATTGGGAAGAGGTCACCCTCGACCAGCAGTCCGACTCCCGCCCCACCTCCGAGCGCTTGGCCATGGCCGACTAAAACTGGCTCGAACGGGGCGAGAGATCTCCTTGCGCGCTACCATAACAACGTGAAGAAGACGGTCTATCTCTCTCTGGGATCGAACCTTGGGGACCGGCAGGCAAACCTCCGCAACACCATCGGTCGCTTACTGGAATTAGGCGATGTGCTCGAGGTTTCTTCGCTCTACGAGACCGAGCCAGTGGACGTCACGGACCAGCCCTGGTTCCTGAACTGTGTGGTCGCCGTCCGGACCGAACTCATCCCCCGCGATTTCCTCGCCGGAATCCTAGCCATCGAACGGTCTCTGGGTCGCGAGCGGACCCAGCCCAAAGGCCCTCGCCTCATCGATATCGACATCCTGCTGTATGGTGCGGCGACCATCAACACACCCCAGTTGACTGTGCCGCACCCCGCGATGGCCGAGCGCCGCTTCGTACTCGAGCCCCTCTCCGAAATCGCGCCGGAGGTGAAACATCCCGTGCTGAGGAAAACGGTACACGACCTGTTGGCCGCACTTCCCAAAGGTGGCGGAAAGGTCACGAAAATCTCGCGCGGCCAGGGCGACGCTCGAAGCTGAGGGAGGCGCTTAGAATTGGTCGGCTTGTTCTGGCCACCCAATGCCTGATTTTCTGCTGGTACTGACTCATTGCGGGAGGTACCTTATGACCTCATGATTCCGCACCGGGGGCGTCCCCTCGCCATTGCGACCGCAGCGGTTCTCTTCCCACCCCTGATTTTTCCTATGGCCGCTGGTCTGTCACATAACACGGCATCGTTCCCAAGGTGGTGGCGCCCGCTGGATGTCAGTCTGGCGTTTGTTCTTGCGGCTTTAGTGTTGGTGATCCTCGACATCGCTCAGGGCAAGGTCAGCAGGCAAGCTGAAGCCGTGACCTACCGGGCCTCTCGGATTCTCATGCATGGAGTATTCGCGATGCTCGTGGCCTTCTTCCTTTTTGGAAATCGAATTGTCTGGAGCAACTGTCTAACCGGGCCGGCGTGGAGGGCTTGGTTACTTCTGTATGCGTTGCCCGCATGGTTTACGGCCATGATGACCACTCCAGACCGGTAGGTCCATCTTCGACGAACCTAAATCCGTTGCAACTCCCGCACCGTGCGTTCCCCTTCTACATTGCCCGTATTCAGCGTGCTCTTTGGCTCCAGCAACAGGATGTGCGTTTCCTCATCAGCACGCGGACGGTGCTCAATCCCGTGCGGCATGACGACAAACTCGCCTTCGCGCACGACCACTTCGCGTTCCCTGCCGCCTTCTCGGACACCCATCTTCAATTCGCCCTTCACCACGAGAAATAGCTCGTCTTCCATATCGTGATGATGCCACACGAATTCACCTCTCAGCTTCACCAGCTTCACGTAGAAGTCGTTGAGTTCACCGGCAATCTTCGGACTGAATTGATCGGAGAAGAGAGAGAATTTCTGCGCCAGGTTGACCTTATCGACCATGTACCTTCCTCCAGCTTGTAGATGCTCTGGAACACAACCAGGCCGCGAAATCCAAAATCTTAGGGCTGCGCTCCGCCCTCAGTCCTTTCCACTACAGCTCGTGGCTCTGCTATCGGCGCTGCTGTTCTCCCCCTCTGCAAATCTCGCCACAGACTCGATCGCGTCAGCCACAACCCAACCACGATTACCGCGGCCCACACAATGCCAATCATCACCAGCGACGCGATATCCGCGCGCCATCCTCCATACACCGCGATCTCCCGCGCCACCGCGCTGCCTGCCAGTCCAGCGACCACGGCGGTCGCGAATACTTTCGCTACCTCGCTCCACGGAATCCCCTTTAGCGGTACCAGTCTGCGACGGTTCAGCAGCCACGCGATGACCACGGTATGCAATAGGATCCCAACGTCCGAAGCCATCGCCAGGCCCGCATAGCTGTAGCGGTGGAACAGCGTGGCATAAATCGGCAGCGACCCGATGACGATCAGCGTGCTCGCCACCATGGGCGTCATCGTGTCGCCCGCCGCATAGAAAGCCCGCGCGTACAGCGCCTGCGCCGACCACAGCGCCAGCGACAGCGAGAACCAAGCAAAGTACGCCGCCGTCGACAGCGCATCCTGAAAGTTGAAGCGCCCACGATGAAACGCCAGGTCCACCAACGGCAATGCCGCCGGAATCATCAAGGCCGTCGCCAGCAGTGCAGTCGATCCCACCCGGTACACCGAATGGTTCACCGATTCCGCGAACGCCGTGTGCTTGCCCTCTCCAAACAGCCGCGCGAAAAATGGCATCGAAGCCTGCCCGGCCGCCTGCCCCAGCATCGAAATCGGCAGCGCAAACAGTCGCTTCGCATAATTCAGCCGCGTGATCTCGCCCTCTCCGCCCGATGCGAAATAACGTAGGATCCAATCGTCCGCCGACACCAGCGACACCCCCAACATCAGCGGAATCGACAGCTTCACCCACTCGCGAAATTCCGGATTGCGAAAATCGAAACTCCAACGGTACCTCAGCCCCGTCTTCGCCGCGCCGATGCCGTTGATCAGGAATGGTCCGATGAACGATCCCACCAGCGCCCCATATGCCAGCGCCGCGATCCCGAACCTATGTGCACCCAACAGCCCACCCAGAATGATCGACGACCCATACAACACCGGACTCAACGCCGGATACAGAAACATCTGGCGCGACAGCAACACCGCGGAAATCATCCCGCCCGCATAAAAGAAAATCTGTCCCGGCAGCAGTACTCGGCTCAGGTAAACGCATAGCTCCATCTGCTCCGCATCGAACTTGGGAAAGATGACTCGTGCAATCTGCGGCGTGAAAATCTCCACCAGCACTGTTCCGATTAGCGCGCCCACCGTCATGATCGTGACGGTCGTATTGAATGCTCTTTGCGCGCGGTCCTCCTCACCTCGCGACGTGTGACGCGCATAAATCGAGATAAACGTGATCGAAGTCGTTCCGCCGGCCAGCAGATAGAAGAGGTAGTCCGGAATCTGAAACGCGGCCACGTACGCGTCGGTCTTCGGCCCCGCGCCGAACGCCCATGCCACGTACATCTCGCGTAAGTAGCCGATGACCCGCGCCAACATCACCGACGCCATCAGTAACAGCGTCGCCGAGAACGCGCTGTGCTCGTGCGAGGGACGCAGAGCACGCACCGTCTTCTCCCACAGGCTTAACCTGGTTTTACCTGGTTCCGATGCAGGAAACCGCATGAAACTGCGATTCTACACTTACGTGGATGCCCCATCCTTTTCCATCCTTTGGGAAAGGGTGGGACGAATCCCCTTTCACTGTCGTCATCCTGAGCGGAGCGACCGAAGGGAGCGCAGCCGAGGGACCTGCTATTCGTTCGTATCACAACACGGCAACCCGGGAAGCCTCCTCCTTCTCCCTGTTACTCTTCTTATGGAACGCATCCTCATGCGATCGCCTTCCATAACCCGTTGCCTCGCCTTGCTGCTACTCGTGCCGTGTGTTGCGTCGGCACAGTCGACCACGCTCCGCCACAAGCTCACACCGGGCGACCGCCTGGTGTACCACGAAGTCTTCGACAAGGAAGGCAGTTCATCGGAAATCACCTTTCACAGTCGCTGGGTGTTCTCCAGCCAGCTTGTTGTCCTCGACTCGGCGCGCGAGCAATCTTTGATCGGTGTCCAACGCAACCGTCAATCCGCCGATCTGATCGCATATACCGACCACGGCAAGGACACGCTCGCCCTGCAAAAGGCGGGTTTCGCGCAACGTGTCGCCGACCGCCCCGTCCACTTTGCCGATGCCAACGTATTCTCGTCCACCGGGCTAGCTCTGCTGCCGATACAAGTCTTGCGCGAGGCCAACAGCAAGCTGCTCTACCGCATCGGCGAAGTAATCGTACTGCCCACGGCTCCTGTACAAGTTGGCTCCGAATGGGACGCCGGCAGCCTTCGCCTGACGCTCGAACGATTCGAGCCCGTGGGCGATGAATCGTGCGCCGTGATCTCCGACACAGGCACCCGTGCCGACACCCATCTCAACTTCACCTTTTGTCCTTCCGGACATTTGGCCTCGCTCGACTTCGAAGGCCACTATCAGGAGTTCGAGTCTGCCATCCATGAGAAGGTGTCCCTGCGCTTGCAGGGGGTCACCCACAACGAAACTCCGGCGTCCTGGCTCTCCAACCGCGACACGCAACTCGGAATTCTGACCGCCTACCTCAGCTCCGTGTCACCACTTCCTGACGCGTCCGTGATGGACGACATCCTGCGCAACGGCTATCCCGACGCACAGGCCCTGGCACTGGCTGCTTATTACCAACACAGTCAGTCTCCGACGAAGGCGGTTCTGGAGTCTCTAAAGCAAAGCACTGATCCGGAAGTTCGCCGCATCGCGAACGAATTCACTGTTGTTCCGGCGAGACTAGGGGCTCAGCCTTGTGAGTTGCCCGCGCTCCGGCGCGCACCCGAGAAGACCGGCACGACTCTCCGCAGCATGAAGGCTCCCGGCTTTGCCAACACGCCCTACATCCTGCACGTGCCCATCGAATACCGCGGCGACCAGCCCTTCCCGCTCCTCATCTATCTCAGTGGCGGCAGTGGCCTCGCTCTTGACGCTGGCCAGAGCATTCGTAACGCTTTCAAGCATTCGGGATATCTCCTGCTGTTCCCCAATGCCGCGGGCGATCACTGGTGGCAGCCCAAATCCACGGAGATGGTCGCAGCGTTGCTGCTCGAAGTGCTGCGCACCTACAACGTCGATACCAACCGTGTCTATCTCACCGGATTCAGCAATGGTGGAACGGGGACAATCGAATACGCAACCCGCTGGCCCGACCGCTTTGCCGCGATCGCATCACTGATGGGCGCTGGCCTCAGCAGTCCCAGCGGCACGCCGCTCCCGCTCGAGAACCTCTCCGACGTGCCCACGCTTTTTCTGCATGGCGATAAAGACCCAATCATCCCGTCAGCCGCGTCCTACACCACCTACGAGGCCCTGCGTGGTACGAAGCCGCGAGTCACGCCCGAGATTCACATCCTCAAAGGCCGCGCCCACGACATTACCCTCAACAATGATGACGACTACACGCTGCCTTTCCTTATGCGCTTTACCCGTGATCCCTTCCCTCAGGCAGTCACAGCGAAGTTTTTGGATCCACGATTTCCGCGCCAGTATTGGATCGAGGTGGTAGAGGGAGAGAAAGGGAAGTCCGAAGTCGTGGCTCGCATTCTTGACGGCAATCTCATCGACATCGATACGAAGCACGTGAAGAAACTAGGCGTACTCTTGCGGCCCGAGCTGTTCAAGTCGCCTGGTCCAGTGCGTATCCGCCTCAACGGCAATGAGCAGGCGCCCATAGACCTGAAGCACGATTGCGAGCTATTCCATCGCAGCGCCGATGCGTCCGCCGACCCATTCCTCGCCTACACCGACAAGGTAATGCTCGACGTGACGCATTGAGCAGCAAGAAGTCCACCCAAGCCCGGTATTGCTTGCGTGGGTCTTTTGGTGAGGTGCCCCATCCTTTTTCATCTTTTGGGAGGGTGGGACCACCCCTATTCAGCGGTCGTCATCCTGAGCGAAGCGCTCGCCCGAAGTTTCCGACCCGCCTCAGTTGCGGGTCGGGCGAGCGGCGCAGTCGAAGGACCTGCTGTTCGTTCGGACCAATGGCACCGCCCGTCATTAATCGTTGTCGTCGTACTTCCGCCGTTCGTCTTCTTTGCCTAAATTCCGACCCGTGTTGATCCGTGTAAATCCACGGCCGACTCTCATCCTTTCCCGTCTTTGGGGAAAGGGTGAGATCTGATCCGTGTTATCGGTGTAGATCCGTGCTTGTCTTCGCTCTTTGACGGTCGTTACTCCGTCGCGACCGCCCCTTCGGGTTCCATCGCCGGAATCCCGCGGCTCGGAATAATCGTCAGCAGGTCGGTTTGCACCTTGTCCCACTGCTGAATCAGGAATCCCTTCGACTCAAACACGCTGCGGATCGACGCCGCGTCCCATCCCACGACGTCCTCGAGTATCGGAATCAGGATCGCCAGCGCATTCTCGCTGATGATCGACCGTTTAGCGATCGGCGCCAGGTACTTGTTCTCCGACACCGCGATCGTGTACCCATCGCGACGGTTCACGTGCAGCATCACGTGAATGTCGGAGCTGCCGTCGCCGACGTAAATCATCCGGTCCGATCCCAGTTGCAACTCATCCAGCAACCGGTCGGCAGCAGCCACCTTGCCGTAGCCGGCCGTCACGTGCAGGATGCGCTCGATCTCGCCCTTCTCGTTGAACTCGAACTCCGTCCCGTAAATGTGGTCAGGCGGGATGATCCCCTCCAGTGCTGAGCGGATAATCTCCACCGGCCCTGCCGAAATCACGTAGAAGTCGAAGTGGCATCCTTCCACCTCGTCCGACAAGAAGTCGTAGAGCGCATCGATGTTGGGCTTCAAACGCACGCGCTTGCCCGCTTCATACAAATGCTCGCGTCGCACCTTGCGGAACTCCGGATCGTGCAACAGCAGGTATGCCAATTCGCCGCCCTGCTGCACCAGGTTCAGCTGTGCCATTCCTGTGATCTTCCGTTCGTACTCGCTCACCGGAATGCCGATAAGTTCACCCAGCACGAATCCCGAGTCGTTAAAGCTCAGCGTCTGGTCGAAATCGCTGGCTAGAATGAATCGCCGCTTATTGCCATGGGGTTCTGCCATTTCCAGGTCCCACTTTGCCTTTTGACGCATAAAATAATTCCCCTGTTCTTATGTTAAGAAAACAAGTAAAGAGTATGTATCTATTCGATGGTTCGTCCCGTTGAAAGTTGATGAATTCAAATAGATTCTTTCGATGTCCTCGATCCGCCGCGCTTATGAGCTAAGTAACTTATCGATCATCGCATTACGGACGAGTTACGATAAGCGTAAACAGCGAACAAACAACGAAACTTGTCGTCTGTCAAGGTGCCGCAGAGATACCTCGTCCGATGCTCGGCCGCCCCGCTTTCCACTCGCCCTATTCCTGCGCCCCTCTGTTATCCTTCCGCTACGCCGCTCGCTTAGTCCTCTTTCAGGTTCTGCAAATGAGAATTCTTTCGATCAGCACCGACCTTGAACTGCTACAGCTCCGCCAATTCATCCTCGAAGGAGCGGGCCACGAAGTCGTGAATCTCGACTCCGAAAAGAGTGCCCTCAAGGCCGCCGAATCCTCCGACCATTTCGATGTCGTTCTGCTCTGCCATCGGTTGCCGTCGGCGGCGGGACGTCAGGCTACTCGACTCTTCCGTCACCATCACCCTGACACGCGGGTCGTGTACATCGCGCACGTTTACGGCGAGTGGCCCGATGTCGAAGCCGACCGCTACATCGTGGGCACCGACGGCCCCGAAGCCCTGGTTCGAGTCCTGCAGGAAGTTCACGCGTAGTCACTTTGCAAGCCACAACCCACCCTCGAAGTGTGCTACATTGCACTATCGTCTACGGTCGGCAGGCCGCTGAACGTGCGGTCGGGATAGGCCCAAATCAGGGGAGTGCGCCATGGACTTTGTCACCATTGCAGTATTAGGCGTGATTGTTGTCGCCTACGTCGTCGGCTCGATGACCAGCTCCGTCGAAACCGAGACCGAGTTGCCTCATCTCTACCGCTAACGTTCCGGTACAACTCGCATGATTCATGCCTGGCACGACATCTCTCCCGGCGAAGACTTGCCGCAGGAGTTCTCCGACCGTTATCGAAATCCCTTTCGGATCGAGCGTGAAGTACGAGCTCGACAAGGAAAGCGGCCTCATCAAGCTCGACCGCGTGCTCTACTCCGCGGTCTACTACCCGGCCAACTACGGGTTCATCCCGCAAACTCTCGCCGAAGATGACGATCCGCTCGACGTGCTCGTTCTCTGCCAGGAGGCTGTCGTGCCGCTCACGCTCATCCACGCTCGCGCCATCGGACTTATGACCATGATCGACGGCGGCAAGAAGGACCACAAGATCATCGCCGTCGCCACTCAGGACCCGGAGTTCAACTCCTATCGCGAAGCCGGCGAAATGCCGGAGCACCGGCTCACGATGCTGCGCCGCTTCTTCCTCGACTACAAGCAGCTCGAAGGCAAGGCGGTCGAAGTCGACGAGATCTCACCCGCCAAACATACCTATCCCATCATTGAAGACGCGCTCGCCCGCTACAGCCAGCAGCGCCGCAAAGGCTTCAAAGCCGCTCGCTAAGGTTTCTAGGACAACAGCGAGCTCTTTGTTCCCAGACGATCTCTCTTGGTTGTCATCCCGGGCAGAGCCGCCCGCTTTTGGCGGCGTAGTCGAAGAAGCCGCCCTGAGCTTGCCGAAGGGACCTGCTGTTCGTTCGTACCACCAACCAACTCCACGTGTCATCCTGAGCAGGCAAAAGAACCCACCCGCGCAGTCGGTGCAAATCCGTGGTCGTGATCTGTGCTTCGTCGCGGCCTTATTCCGCCACCGCTGTTCCCGTGATCTTGTCCTTGTACACCACTCCGCCCTTCATCACGAATCCGACGTTCTGCAGCACCGTCACATCCTGCAAAGGATCGCCCGTCACCGCGATGATGTCGGCATACTTCCCAGCTTCGATCGTGCCCACATCCTTCGACCGTCCAATCAGGTCTGCGGAATTCTGCGTTGCCGTGCGAATCGCCTGTGCCGGAGTCATCCCAAACTTCACCATGGTCACAAACTGCTTGGCATTGTCGCCGTGCGGATACACCCCCGCATCGGTTCCGAACGCCATCTTCACGCCGGCATTCACCGCCTTCTGAAACGTCTCGCGCTGGATCTGCCCGACCATCTTCTCTTTGTCGACGTTCTCCTGCGGCAGCCCGAACTCAATCGCCTTGCCCAGCAGGTAGTCGTCGTTGTAGATGTCCATGTCGAAATATGTGCCATGCTGCTTGGCGAGTTGAATGTCTTCATCGCTGGCCAGGCTGGCATGCTCAATCGAATCGATGCCCGCGAGAATCGCGTTCTTGATGCCCTCGGCGCCGTGTGCATGCGCGGCAATCTTGCGTCCCGCCATGTGCGCCTCGTCCGCCGCAACTTTCAACTCTTCGTAAGTGAACTGCGGAGCTCCCGGACTATCGCCCTTCGACAGCACTCCGCCCGTCGCCAGAATCTTGATCACGTCCACGCCGTACTTCACCTGTGCGCGCACCACGTGCCGCACCTGGTCCGGCCCATCGGCGATCTGGTAATTCCGTTCCGCCGGGAACAGCGTCACGCTCGTTTCCGGCGAATAGTTGTTCAGGTCGCCGTGTCCGCCGGTGATGGTGATGCCGGGTCCGCTCGCCACCACCCGCGGCCCGATGATGTATCCCTCATTGATGTTGTTGCGCAGGTCCACCGCCATGAACGGCCCCGAACCCACATCGCGCACCGTGTGAAGCCCGCCATCAGCGTGGTACGCGCATTCTTCTCCGCCGCAAACGCGTGCGTGTACGGCGTCTCCTTGAATGCGTTGATTGGGTTGTAGCGATCGGCGCGCGCTCCCAAGTGGGTGTGGCAATCGATCAGGCCAGGCAGCACGGTAGCCTTTCGACAGATCGACAACCTTCGCGCCAGTCGGAATCTGTACCTCCGCCGCCGGCGCAACCGTCTTGATGCGCTCGCCTTCCACTACGATCACGACGTTCTCGCGGTAACTATCGCTGGTCGAATCGAACAGCTTGCCCGCGCGAATGTACGTGATCACCGGTGTCACCTTCGCAGGTGCCGTCCGCGCTGCGCCTGTAGTACTTTCCTGCGTCTTCGCTGGTTCCGAGTTCTGTTGCGCCGCGCAAAGCAGCGCCGCGACCATTAAGGTCGCTACAACCAACTTAATCTTCAAAGGATGACTCCCCACTTGGGTTAGGTTTGCTTTCAATGTTACAGGAATCGCCGATCAGCTCTTTTTCTTGGTCGGTTTCTTGGTCGGTTTGGCTTTCAGCGTCTTGACATATGCGTGGCTGATGGCGAAATACTTCTCCAGCTCTTTGGTCTTCGAAAGCAGCAGCTTATCCGGTACCGCAACATACTCCTGCATCACCGCTCCGTACGCTTCAAAGAGCGTAGTCTTGTACTTTTTTAGAAATTGCTCGCGCTCTTCCTTGGGAAGCCGTAGTGCCAGCCGTCCATCGAGGCTGTGCAGCAGGGAGAACATGTTGCCGTTCAGCGAAGTGTAAGGATTGTCCGCGCCCTTGCGCTCCACTCCGGAAGAGTGGCGACCAGCTTTTCATACCGCGCAATTTTTTCTGCCGGGATTGGACTCTTCTTCTGTGCGCTCATGCTCGAACTCCTATCCTCCAGGAACGAAACCCCCTCTACCGTCGTCATCCTGAGCGTAGTCGAAGGACCTGCTGTTCGCTTGTATCACCAACACCGTCAGTGCTCCATCGTTGTCGTCGCACTTCCGCGGTTCGTCTCCTTTGGCTGATATCCGATCCGCGCTAATCCGTAGAAATCCGCGGCTGACGTTCCGCCTTGCCTTCCTCGGTGCCTCCGTGGTGAATGGCTCTGTCGTCTATTTCGCTTTCCACTTATTCAGAAAGGCCAGCACATCTTCCGGCCCCAAGGCTCGCGCCTTCTCGAACTCGCCGCCCTGCTGGCTATACAACAATTTTCCGTCACTGTCGAGAACGGCGATGGCAGGAATCCCGCGAGCCATCGGCACATGATACTGCTGCATGATGTCCTGGTTCTTGTCGCCCTGCCCCACATCCACATGTACCACTTCAAAGTTGGGACCTCAGCACCGCCGCCACATCCGAACGATGAAACGCCAGATCGAGCACATGGCAGTCGTAACACCAGTTCGCGCCGAACACCAAGAGCACGCGCTTGTGCTGCTGCGCCGCCAGCTTCAATGCGTGTGCAATTTCCGTCGTGAGCATTCAACCCCGGAACGTAGATTTCTTTGTTTGTCGACAACGGCTGTTGCAGCCGGCTCGACGTCGCTCCGCTTTGTCGCGGCAATGCGCCACTGCTCGCCCTGTTTCTGCCACAGCTGTCCGTCGATCACGTACACCGTCTGCGGCTTGCCCTCTGCTGCCGATAGCACCTCCGCCTCGAACGCTACCTGCTGCACTCCCGCTTGCGGCGACTCCGAAGGTACCGCATCCAGCTTGATCCGCTTCGCCTTTAGTCCAAGCCAGAACTTCAACCTCCGCCTCGGCATCAGTTTCACCCGACGTCAGAATTACCCGCGCCGCCGGATTGGTGCTGTACAACGCGCGCAACTTCGCTCGCATCGCCGGCGAGCACCGCCGCTTTCCATTGTTCGACCGGCGCAAACGAAGTTACCTGCTGACCCTTCGACGCTGCCTGCGGCGCCTGCCCCGTAGCCCATTGAGCGTGCGCGACTCCGAAGAACGCACATGCAACAACCGCGACCACCAAAATGGCTCGTACTGTTCTCATTACTTCACGTCGTCCTGAGCGAGGAGCAGCGACGATGTCGAAGGACCTGCTGTTCGGTCCGAGCACCAACCCCGTCGGGTACGATGGGTTCCTGAGAGCCTGCCATAAGCTTGTCGAAGGGTTCGCGCCCTCCGCGCCTGGATTTCTCGTAATCTCCTATCTGTGTCATCCCTGTAAATCGGCGGCTGCATTTGCCTTTTTTGGCAACTGGCAACCGACCACTGGGAGCTAATGCCCCCCATGATACGGATGCCCCTTCAAAATCGTGAACCCGCGATAGAGTTGTTCCAGCAACACGACGCGGGCCAATTCGTGGGGCAGTGTAATCTTCCCGAACGAAAGTACATGTCCCGCGCGTGCTCGCGTCGCGTCCGTCCATCCGTCCGCCGGACCAATCGCGAACAGCAAATCCTGCGTATCGTGCGACAGTTGATACTCCAGAAAGTTCGCAATCTCGTCCGAAGCCAACTGTTTGCCGCGCGAATCCAGCAACACCAGCACCGGCTGCGTCCGCCCAGTACTCCTTCTCTACCTGCTTCAGTAGCGCCGCTTCCGACGCGAGCTCCATCGCATCGCATGCCGCATAGCGCGATAGACGTTTCAGGTACTCGGCAGTAAGCGCTTGGATTGCCGGACTCCGCGTCTTTCCAATCCACGCGATGCGCAGCTTCACGCCTTGCGGGCCTTTCGCGTCCGCTTCGAAGCGGTTGTCTTTCGCCCGCTGGGTGCCCCATCCTTTCCCCTCTTTTGAGAAAGGGTGGGAGCTGTTCTCGCACGCCTCGTTGCCGGGACCTGCTTCGCGCCAACCCGCTTCACAATCGCCGCTGCCTTCTTCGGCTCCGGTTTCTCCAAGTCGGCCAACTCCAGCCGCGTCGCCGTCTTCCACAACCGTTCGAGGTCATAGAACTTGCGCGCACTCTCAGAGAACACGTGCAGCATGAAGTCGCTGTAGTCGAGCACCATCCAATCCGCGCTGCGGCGGCCGTCGACATGCGACGGCTCAACCCCCGCTTTGCTCAGCTTCTCGTCCACAGCCTCGCCGATCGCTTCCACCTGCCGCGGGTTCGCGCCCGAGCAGATCACAAAGTAATCGGTAAGTCCGCTGGCCGCATCCAGCCGCAGAATGCTGATATCTTCCGCCTTCTTCTCGATGCATGCCTGCACCGCCATGGCGACTTGCTTCCTCACTTCATCTCTCTTCATTCGCTTGTCTCAGTCTCCATTAACTCAACAACCGCTGCTCGTATTTTGCCGGATCCCCGTCCTTTCCCATCTTTTGGGAAGAGTGGGAACAACTTCAACTGGCTACTGCCTATTGCCTTTCCGGTACAACCCCTCTTTCCGGATATACTCCGCCACGCTCTCCGTCACGAGCTTCTCCAGCCCTCGCCCACGCTGCGCCGCGGCCCGTATCTGCGTAGCCGACACATTCTCGTGCGTCTCCGGCAACAACCCGAGCCTGACTCCCGATAGCTCCAGAAACTGCTCTTTCTTCGACCACTTCATCTTGCCCAGCTCCGCCGCCGAGGGCCGCAACCCATTCGGTAACGACGACGTGACCTCCATGAGCGAATATCCCGGACGCGCCGCCACAATGAAGTCGCACTCGCGCAATAGCGCTTCGGCCTGGTGCCACGTGGCGATATCGCGAAATGCATCCATCCCAATCAGGAAGTACAGCCGGTTTCGCTTGCCGAGTATCTTCTTCACGCGCCGCACCGTCTCGATGGAATAACTCGGCCTTCGCTTTGCGTCCGTCTCGCAGCCCGGCGCCTCCAGCACCGACGCCACGAAATTCTTCTCGCCCGCCAGCGCCAGCGCCACCATCGCATATCGATGAGCGAACGCCGTCACTGGCACCTTCTGTTTGTGTGGAGAAATATCGGCCGGAACGAACCAGACTTCTTTCAGTTCGAATCGTTCAGCGGCCGCGCGTGCCACATTAACGTGTCCGCGATGGATGGGATCGAACGTGCCGCCAAACAGTGCAATGTTCATTCAGTAGTGGCTACAGTTTAACAACGGTCATCCTGAACGAGGGCTCGCAGCGAGCGGAGTCGAAGAGTTTGTCGGGTGCCCCACCCAGGCTTCATTTGCTTGGGTGGGTCTGACTTTTCCTCATGAAACCAGGGTGCCTACTCCGTGCTCGGCGTCGTGTCCCGCACTGCTTGCACCCCCTGCGCCATCGCCCACTTCAACTCGTCGATCCCCTCGCCCGTCACCGCCGAGATCTCAAACAGCTCCAGCTTCTTGCGCTTGCAATACCGCTTGAGTTTGGCAAGCTTGTCTTTGTTCGCGATGTCGATCTTCGACGCCACCCCAATCATCGGCTTGGCCTCAAGCCCCGCGCCAAAATTCGCCAGCTCCTTCGTGATCACTTCATAGTCCGCAACCGGATCCGGCCGTCCACTCGCATCCGACACATCCACCAGGTGCACCAGCACCCGGGTGCGCTCGATATGCCGCAAAAACTGCGTACCCAAACCAGAGCCCTCGCTCGCGCCCTCGATCAGTCCCGGAATATCCGCCACCACGAAGCTGAACTCATCCGGCTGCTCGCCCACCACCACGACGCCCAGGTTGGGTTGCAGCGTAGTAAACGGATAATCCGCAATCTTCGGACGTGCCGCCGAAATCCTTGAAATCAGCGTGCTCTTTCCGGCATTCGGAAACCCCACCAGTCCGACATCCGCCAGCAGCTTCAACTCCAGCCGCAGCACCCGCTCTTCACCCGGGAACCCTTGTTCATGCTCCCGCGGAGCCTGATGCGTCGACGTCGCAAATCGCGAATTGCCGCGCCCACCGCGACCGCCCTGCGCAATCACTACCCGCTCATCCGGCCCTGCGAAATCGTGCACCAACTTCGCCCGTCAACTCGTCGCGCACAACCGTTCCCACCGGAACCTTCAGCACCACGTCAGCGCCTTCGCGTCCTGTGCAATCCGACCCTTCACCGTGCCGTCCGCGCTCCGCCTTGTACTCCGGATTGAACCGAAAGTGCACCAGCGTGTTGTGCTTCTCGCTCGATTCCATGATGACGTCGCCGCCGCGTCCGCCGTCTCCACCCGACGGTCCGCCGCGCGGCACGAACTTCTCCCGCCGGAACGCAACGCATCCGTTTCCGCCGTCGCCGGCCTGCACCCGAATTTTGGCTTCATCAACAAACATAGCAATTAGCGATAGCTTCAATCGTCCCTTTGAGACGCTGGGGGTGCAGCACCGCTTGAGCGGTGCATTCAAATGCGTACAACAATACAAAATTCCAGAGCCGGTTTTAACCGACGACATTCTTCACCAAGGGCGTGAGCCCGAGTGTTGTATACCAACAACAAAGGCCTCGCATCCACGAGGCCTGATCTCGCCACTTCAACTAACTGAAACTGGCTTTTTGCGAATCACTCGCACCACCAGTTAACAATTGCCAGCTACCAGTTACTGTTCTTTCGCAACTACCGACACAAACTTGCCTGCCTGGCCGCGGTCCTTGAACTCGATCACGCCCGTCACCTTGGCGAACAGCGTGTCATCCTTGCCGCGTCCCACGTTAACGCCCGGCTTCACCTTGGTGCCGCGTTGCCGCACGATGATAGTTCCGCCCGAAACCAACTGGCCGCCGAAAGCCTTTACGCCAAGCCGCTGCGCGTTCGAATCGCGCCCATTTCGCGAACTGCCTAAACCTTTTTTATGTGCCATATCTCATCCTTGGGTAGTGCTGGCCTTTCCCGTCGCTCTCTGTTTATTACGCGAGCGGACTTCAGTCCGCGAGCGCTCACCCCAAATCCGCTTCGCCGTCCGAGCCAAACCCGCGCATCGCGCGCAACGTTTCTCGCGCCGACTGCCACGCGTGCAGCACCACGGCATCGAACCGTTTCACCGCCGCGAGCGCTACTGCAATGAACTGACAGAGCAGCATTACGCCTTCAGCGCCTTCCCATCCACGCTGATGCCGGTAATCTTCACCGCGGTGTAGTTCTGGCGATGCCCCTGCATCTTCTTGTACTGCTTCTTGCGCTTGTAGTGGAACACCAGTACCTTGTTGCCGCGCTTCTGCTCCACCACTTCGGCCGATACGAACGCCGCTGCCGGCTTGGCAATCTCGCCTTCGGAGGCGCTCACCGCGAGCACATCGTCAAACTGCACGTTGTCGCCGCTGGACTGCGGCAGCTTCTCAATCTCGATCACGTCTCCGGGTGCGACGCGATACTGCTTTCCCCCGGCGCGGATCACCGCGTACATGGCAATCTCCTGAACTCTGAACGGTTGCGGAAACGCAAGGCGACGCCCCATCGTTCTGGGACGCTATCTTGTTTGTGCGCTTGCACTTACCCAGGAAGAAAACCTTCGCGGAGCCAATAATCGCGCGGCCCGGGCGACTGGGATGTCCTGTAAGGACACCGGCAGTACAGGCAAGCTATAGAAGTATAACGTGCGGCAGTCTTGGTGGTCAAACCCAAACTATCCAGGCAGCCGTCCCGGATACCAAACCCCTTTAAATCAATTGTATTCATGGGGTTAGACCATGGTTTGCGCGCAAGCCGCCCATAAAAATGGGTTTCACGTAAAATGCCGAGCGGCAGCGGGTTGCATGGGTATTTTTGGCTCAGGCGACCTCCTCAGATAGACTCTCGCCGGTGAAATCGAGCGGCGCGGGGCAGTCGGCGGGCGCCTTGCCGGGGCCAGATTCCTCGGACTCCTCCTCCAGTCGGAACTTCAGGCGGCTCAGGGTGTACGCCATCTCATCGCGTGTTATTTCTTGGCGAGGAACTCTACGCCCAGAATATAGAACCAATGGCATTTTGGCATTGCGCCTGGACCCGTGCACGGGAAGTTGAAAGAAATGTGCTTCACCGGAGCCCGAAGAACACAGACCGTTAGTGCAATGTTCTTGGTGAACGGCATCCTAAAGGAACTCACGAATAGGCTCTTTATAAGGGCCGAGTTCAATCGTGGGTTTAGCCCTTGATCCGCTCCACGAACGGACCGCAGCTTTCAGAAGATACCCAAAGCAGAATGAGTCAAGGATTCCCAGCGCATTCCGGGTGCATCCTCGCGAGGATACGTTTTTACATCTGGTCCATCAAAGAGCGCCGTGCTTGCTTTAAGGCGATCATATAGCGGGAAGGCACCATCGATATCAGCGAGCAGCGGCCGTATCCAGTTCTCCCCGACCGCGTTGAGAATTCCTCCACAATCGTTACACGGCAGGGGTGTGTGAGTTCTCGGCTGGTCTGCATCATAATTTCGCCGTTGTACATGACAGGATCTGAATCGTCCGAACGGCAGTATTTGTAAGGTCCGCCAGGCATCAAGTGGCTTTGCACGAGCGGGTTTGGTTGTAGACACAGCCTGCAATTGTTAGCGGGCATGAGCGAACCGGGGAGTAAGCACAATTTTACAGATGTCTCAATTGTGCCGCCCCTGAAGGGCTCGGGTATTCGTGAATCAAGCTCTATCCAGCACTCCGCTTCGCTACATGCTGGGCTGCCGTGTCACCGCCCTCGCCATACGACGCGCGCAAAACCAGCGGCAGCCTAGATGTGGCAGCGGGCTGGGGCGTTGACTGGGCGGGGAGGGGGCGGGCAGAGTGTGGCCTTCCTGGATCATCCGTATCATCGCGGAAGCAAACCAGGTCGCGCGGCGCTAGTCGCCGCGAGAAGGAAATCAAAAGCTGGAGCCGCGCCAAACGCGTCGCGTTGATCGAACAGGAGAACCCTACCTGGGACGACCTCGCCGAGGATTGGGGAAGGCCTTTCGGGCTCCTCAAACCCGTCGTTGTGCCGGCGAAAGCAGATCCCTCGCTCGGCTCCGGGATGACAAACAAATGACGGACGAAAGAACAGAACCTTCGCCTGCCAAGGCGGGGTCGGGATGACAACGGTGCTTGCTCGTAATGACAGCCGTATCTAACAAGACATTTCTCCCAATAAGCGTTACTCTTAGATATATGGCAGGAAGCTCTCGTACTACCTTTACCAAGCGACAGAAAGAACGGGCACGCCAGGAAAAGCGGCAGGAGAAGGCTCAGCGGAAGGCCCAGCGAAAGCAGCCGGGCGATCCCGAGACCCCCGCGGCGGAGACGCAGGCCGTTGCCGACCTGGAAATCAGCCACGATGAAGACGGCCAGCCGCAAGGCTTTGATTTTCATGACTTTGTTAAATAACCCGGCCGCAAATTGACCCGTGGTTAGGCGTCTGGCGGAGAACTGTGCTATAGTGCCTGTAGACGCTTTTTGGCTACGGCCGCTTGCATAGCGACATCTGATCCGCAGTTGGTCCGATTTCCCGCCTTTCCTGCTTCCGTCTCGTTCAGCGCCGAATAAAACTAGAGTGGCTTCAGCTGTATCTTCGCGACTCGCCCGCTACGAATGGGCTTCCTGAGTGCCAAAGCACTCCCCGGAAACTCCGAATGCGGACTCTTCGCGAGACGCCTCTCCAAGAAAGAAAAATAAGTTTTGACACAATTCAAAGATATGCCTCTGTCTGCTGGGCTCCAGCAGAAGCTGGCACAGTTCCAATTTACGATCCCGACGCCGGTCCAGGCGTCAGCTATTCCTCCGGCGATGGAGGGTAAAGACGTGCTCGCGACCGCTCAAACCGGAACCGGTAAGACACTAGCCTTCCTGATCCCGGTGATCGAACGTCTTGCGCTGCAAGGATCGCCGCAACAGATATCGGCGCTCGTCCTCGTGCCTACGCGTGAGCTGGCGATGCAGGTCCACGAGCAATACGAAAAGCTGCGCGAACGCAAAGCTCCTCCCGCCGCGTTGGTCATCGGAGGCATGAGCGAGCAGCGTCAGATCCAGGCATTACGTAAGGGTGCTACCGTGGTGGTCGCGACGCCTGGAAGGCTGGAAGACTATCTCCGCCGCAGACTGGTCGATCTCAGAAACGTGAGAACGCTGGTCCTCGATGAAGCCGACCGCATGCTGGACATGGGCTTTCTGCCGGCTATTCGGCGCATCGCAGCCGCTCTGCCGCGTAATCGCCAGACGCTCTGCTTCTCGGCTACGTTGGAGGCTTCGGTCGCCAACCTGGTCAACGATTACATGAATAACCCTGTGCGCATCGCGCTGGGTTCTACGTCGAAGCCGGCCGACACCGTTGACCTGCAGGCGTTCGAAGTTCCGCAAGCCGAGAAGTCGGAAGTGCTGCGGCAACTTCTTTACGCGGAAAAGGGACAGACCCTGGTCTTCGCTCGCACCAAGCGCGGGACCGAGCGCCTTGCCAAGAGCCTGGTACGTGACGGATTTGCCGCTGCGATGATCCACGGCGATCGCACGCAATCGCAGCGCATCGGCGCGCTAAGCGGCTTCGGGGATGGCAAGTTCCAGGTGCTGGTGGCGACCGACGTCGCGTCGCGCGGCATCCACGTCAACAATGTTGCGCACGTCATTAACTACGACCTGCCGGAAATTGCCGAGGACTTCATCCATCGCGTCGGACGCACTGGACGGATGGGCTCCAGCGGCCGGGCTTCTACCCTTGTATCAGGTGCGGAAATCGGCGAGTTGCGGTCAATGGAGCGCGCGCTGAAGCTGAAGATCGTCCGCAAGCAGGTGAGCGCCAGCGGACGACTCGCACCACGACCGACGCAAAACACGCTGCCCACGCGCACGCTGTCGCGCATGACCGGCGAAGTATTCTGCTAGCCGCGGCACCCCAGCTGATTCGAGGGTATAATGGAGCTATCTCGCGGTACGAGATGGCTCCTTCTGTTCTTCGTGCGAAGCGGGAGGAATCATGCGCGTCATCCCCAGTCACTACGCTCTCCTTTAGCACCGAGAGTCTCTCCTGAGAACGCCAGTTCGTTGTCACTCGGCCTGTTCTAGATGCGAGGTTTTACCGTGACGAATGTGGGACGTCAGCCCCCGACAGCAAGGCTGTCCGCCAAAATCAGCGTGCTCCTTATGGACGCCAACTCGGAGCGGCGTGCCTTGCGCACGCGGATCATGGCGCTACGTGGAGCCGAAGTGATCGGCGTCCGCGATCTGGCCGAAGCCACTTCCATCTGGCAGCGCGATCGTTACGACCTAGTGCTGCTCGACATCCGCATGGACCACCGCGGTTGCTTGAGCTGGCGCGATGAAATCAAAAAGGACATGCCGCAACAGATTGTGGCTTTCCTGGTGGGTGGGCCGAAGTACCTCGATCTCAATCCGCCGGCTGACTCGTATGTATCGGAGACGCACGGCTTGCAGTGGGGAGACTCGTTGCGCCGCGCGATTCGGGATGCTTGTAATTTGCTGCCACAAAGGAATGGCCTTGTGGAAGCAGGTTGGCGGATTGCAGCCGCAAGAAAAGTGGCGGGCGTCCCTGCAAAAGAATCGGCTTTAGAGGATCCAACCGCAATGCTGCTGAACCCTGCGGTTAGTCCTGGTAGCGCTTGATGGCTCGACAGCTGATAGCTGCGGGGACTGCATGATGGCTCAGGTCGATGGACAACGAACATGTGACTCCTCCAAACCGCTGCACCGTTCAAACGAGAAGAGAAGAATGGAGAATAAATGAAAGCTGAGATTCCGGTTAAGGTTTCCAACCCGATGCAGCTCGACAAGATTCTGTCCAGCATAGTGGTTCTCAACTGGGACGTGCTGGCGTCCGGATCGATCGAAGGCATGGTCAAAGTCGAATATCACATCGGCAAGGATGGCTCCCTCGAATATCTGAAACTCTGGGCGAGCGCCCGCGAATACTGGCGTCTGGTCTGCGATTACTCGGCTCATCTCGGGTGGTCGGATGGGCCGCGCTTCTCGAATGGCTATCATTCGCGGCGGCTTGGCCGGTTGTTGCAGTCGATCATGATGAACCAGAATCTGTTCAAGCATGACTGCGGCCCGAATACTAACGCCACCATTGAGATCGGCACTCCCACGGCGGGGGATACGACCCTTGCGACCGCGAGTGTGGCGGAGACCTTCCAGATCGCGTGCTGAGCGGAGACTGTGATCGTCCGCGGAGTAGTGACTGTTGTGCAGGACGCTTGCCTGGTGCACAGTCCCGGTTTTACTGGCGTAGACATGCTGCAATCACACAAACGTGCATTGGCCAATATCAAGTCGGCCCAACAACGGATCGCGAAGGCAACAGAAGAGCGCGATAAGTTGAAAGCGAAGTTGAAGAAGGCTGAGGCACGACTGGCGGCCGAGAAGCGATTCCTGAGGGAGAATCAGGAAAGGCTCGAGAGCTAGGTTCGGGCGGAATGTCAGAATGTTGCCCGACACGATTGTGTAAATCAGCATCTGGAACAACATGCGAAAACGACTACTGGTCCCACTTTCGAACAACGATGCTGCCCCGAAGAGCGGCTGGCTGGACTTAGAGCAAGCGGCCGTTGTCGAAGTCAGCTCGGAAGCGGGTAGCCATCCCATCGAAGGAGCGCTGCTTTCCGATGGCGTGCAAGGTTGGCGGGCGAATTCGCCCGGTCTCCAAACCATTCGGTTGCGTTTCGATCACCCGCAAACCATTCGGCTGATTCGGGTCGTCTTCAGAGAAGAAGAATCGTCGCGTACGCAGGACTTTGTGTTGCGATGGCTCCCCCAGGGCGAAAGCGCCTGGAAAGAAATTGTCCGGCAACAGTGGAATTTCAATCCGCCCAACACAGTAGAGGAAAGCGAGCAGTACAACGTTGAACTTCTTTCGGCCGTCGCAATTGAGCTGAGCATCAACCCCGACATCAGTCGAGCTGGCGCCATGGCGTCTCTCCAGAGGTTACAGGTGTCGGCGGAGCCGCAGGTCAAGGCGGTCTAAGAAATTCGTCGTCTTGCCGTGGGAAGACCCGACCGAAAGCACGTTGGAATTGGATTCCCCAACCTTGCGGTTCTCCCAGCCAAAGCAGATCCCTCGCTTCGCTTGATGACAATCTATAGATCAACGTGATGACAACACTAGAGCGTCTGGCGAATAAGGAGGCAGGTAAGGCAGTTCCGCTCCCGTCGCCTCGATCAAGCGCCGTACTCCTCCCACTTTATGGGCGGGCAAATTGTCCATAACCACCACCCGCCCCGGCTGCAAGCGCGGGCACAGCACCTGCTCGACGTAGGCTAAGAACACACCGCCGTCGGTGGGGGACTCGACGGTCGTAGCTGCGACCACCCCGCGCGTGCTCATGGCTCCCAGCAGCGTGAGGGTGCGCCAGTGTCCGGCGGGCGTGCTTTCCGCCACCCGCTCGCCTCGTGAGGCTCGACCATAGCGCTGCGTCATCTCCGTGGTCGCGCCACTTTCGTCTTGAAATATCAGCCGTTACGGATCGATCTGGCTTACCGCCGCCCACCACGCCTGGCGACGGGCTTGGACCGTGAGCGTGTCTTGCTCTTGGGCGTGGAGCGACTTTTTTTCAGCCGTAGCCCCATGTTCTGCAGCACCCGCCAGAGATGCTGAAAGCTAACCCGGACCCGCTCGCTCGCCCACAGACGTTGTTGTAACTCCCTCAACGTTAGGTCAGGTTGCTGTCGCACCAGTCCGCGCAAACTCGCCTGTACCCCGGCTGTCACGCGGCTGGGCGGTCCGTGACGCTGCTCGACCCGCTCCATCTGACCGCTCCGCCGCCGCTGGCGGGAGATCTTCCAGGCCCAGGGAACGCTCACCCCGAACCGCTCGGCCAGCACGCGCAGACTCCCCTCCCCACGGTCGTGGGCTTCCAGCAGTTTCCGCCGCAAATCATCGGAATACGCCGTCGCCATCGCTTGGATTGTTCGCGGATTCCTCGCCTCCATCACTATACACTAATATGAGAAATGCTCTAGTCTAAAAACCCTCGGGCGAATGGAAGACTCGGTCGCTGGCAATCTTGTAATGGCAAAACCAAAAGTTGTGTCTCAATCCCGCAACGCGCGGACGGGTTCAGTGCGGGTTGCGCGCCAGACGGGGAAGAAACACGCTGCGAACGAAGCTGTGGTCATCACCACCAGGGCAAGGCCGAATGCAAGAGGGTCGCGCGGGCTTACTTTGTAGAGCAGGGTTGCAAACAGACGCGTCAGAATCAGCGCGGCCGCTGCTCCCAAGGCCACGCCGATCGCGGTCAACAGTAGGCCATGGGAAAGCACGAGTCGTACCAGATGACCGGGACGCGCGCCGAGCGCCATGCGTAATGCTAGTTCGCGCGTGCTCTGCGACACCGAGTACGACATGACGCCGTACAGTCCGACAGCTGCCAGCAATAGTGCAAGGCCCCCGAAGATGCTAAGCAGCGCAACTGCGATTTGCTGTGATGACAATGCCGTGCGGTTGATATGTTGCCGCATGGTGATGACTTCCGACGGCGCGAGATTTTCATCAAGCTCATGAATGACGCGCGAAAGGTCGGTTGCAATCGCGGCAGGATCTTGCGATGTGCGAATATTCACGCTGGTGCGAATCGAGAAATCCTGGCGCAGAGGCACGTAGAAGAACGGTTTGGGCGCCTCGGCGAAGCTGCCGTACTTCGCATTCCGTGCAACGCCGACTACTCGCAGCCATTGGCCCTTGAGTTGAATGCGTTTGCCGACCGGATCTTCGCCATGCCAGTACTGGGCAACCATCTTCTGGTTCACGATGGCTACAAGAGGCGCGGTCTCGTTGTCGGCATCGGCGAATTCACGGCCCGACAACAGCGGAATTCCCATGGTGCGAAAGTAGTTCGGCCCGACCTGGTTGTAGTCGGCGGAAGGTTGTTCGTCGGGGGCAGGCTGATAGCCATCGACGGCGATCGAGCCCGAAGAATACGTGGCATAGCTGAACGGCCTCACCCGCGCCAATGCCGCAGACTCCACTCCGCCCAGTGCCGAAACACGTCGGATCAACCGATCCTGAAAATCTTTCGCGCGGCCCACGTCGTATCCCGCGGCCACCAGGTCAATCCCGGTGGTCAATAACGATTCGGTCAGGAAGCCGGGGTCGGAGGTCCTAATTCGTTGCATGCTCTGAATCAGGAGCACCGCCGAAACCAGCAGGACGAAGCACAATGACACCTGGACGACCACCAGCAGTGAGCGGACGCGCGACTTTCCGCGGGCCCCAAAGACTGATCCCGATTCAGACTTTAGAGCTCCAGCGAGATCGACCTTGCCGGCCTGAATTGCGGGCACCAGCGCAAACATCACGGTCGAGATAAGGCAGACCACAGTGCTGAAGAGCAGCACCCGCCAGTCGATTTCACCCTTCAAGTTCGCGACGATGCCCGCGGGCGCCGGGAAAAATACCACCAGCAAGTTCCGGCACCAGTATGCGACTGCGAGTCCGCAGACAACCGCAATCGTCGACAAGATAAGTCCTTCGGTAAGGAGTTGCTGCAGCAGCCGGCCCTTTCTGGCGCCGATGGCGAGCCGCACCGTCATCTCATGCTGCCTAGCAAACGAACGCACCATCAACAGGTTGCTTACGTTAGAGCAGGCGATGAGCAGCACCGCGAACACGACCGCGAGCGTGATCTCAAGAATCGGCAGCATTTCGGACGCCCCGTTAAACGGCGCCTTCCACAGCGGCAGAAGTTTAATATCGTGGCCGCGGTTGGTCGCCGGATACTGAGCCTCCAACTGTTTCGCGACGGTCGAAACTTCTTCCTGGGCTTGCACGATGGTAACGCCGTCCTTCAAGCGCGCGAAGCCTTCAATCCAGCGTGCACTGCGATCTTCCAGTTTGTATCCACCGGGTTCAAACAGCTCCTGCATCGACACTGGTACCCAGAACTGTATCGGCCAGCCTACGAAGGTTCCATAGAACCCTTCCGGAGCCACGCCAACGATGGTGTGCTGCACGCCGTTCAGCATCTGCGTTTTGCCGACGATTGCCGGATCGCTGTGAAATCGCTCCTTCCAGAACCAGTAACTGATCACCGTAACCGGATGTTCGTTGCGGCCGGATTCGTCTTCCGGCTCAAATCCGCGCCCCAGCAGCGGGTGAACGCCAAGCGCGTCGAAATAGTTCGCCGAGACCACGCTGCCGGCCACACGCTCGGCGCGATCACCAATGCTGATCGTTGTACCCATGATCTTGTCGGCAATGAACGAATCAAACAGCGTGCCGTTTCGCCGGAAATCGATGAAGTCGGGCCAGGAGACAGCATCAAAGCCGGCTCCGCTTGCTCCCTTGTCACCCGCGACGCGATTGGTCCCGACGACAACCACCAACCTGTCCTGGTGCGCAACCGCCGGGAAGGGACGCAGCAGAAGGCCCTCGATCCAACTGAATACCGCTGCATTCGCGCCGATCCCCAGGGTCAGGCAAAGGATTGCCATGGCCGAAAAGCCGGGATTGCGCCACAGCATCCGGAAGCCGAAACGCATGTCTTGTGCAAAGTTGTCCATGAAATTCACCCGGCGCATGTCGCGGCATTCCTCTTTGACTTGCGTCACGCCGCCGAGCGACCGGAGCGCCGCATAACGAGCCTGTTCGGGCTCCATGCCTCGCGCGATGTAGTCGTCTATCTGATATTGGAGGTGAGACCCGATTTCCTCTTCAAGTTCGCAGTCCACATCCTGCTTGCGAAACAACGAGCGTAACCGCAGCGGCAATTTGTAATACCAGCGCATGCGTAACTCGTCCTACGATGTGGCCTCGAGCACAGAGTCAATGGCTACCGACAGCCGGTTCCACTGGGCCTGCTGATGCCGCAAGTACTTTGCGCCCTCTCGCGTCAATGAGTAGTACTTGGCGCGGCGGTTGTTGTCCGATTCTCCCCACTTGGCATGAATCCAGCCCTGTTGTTCCAAACGATGCAGCGCTGGATAGAGTGCACCCTGGTTGACCTGCAGCACTTCGTTGGAAATCTGGCGAATGCGCTGCGCGATTCCCCAACCGTGCATGGGTTGCAGCTCAACGGTCTTCAAAACCAAGAGGTCGAGCGTGCCTTGTACCAGGTCTGTCGGCTTTCCCATTGCGTCTCCTGTCAACAGATGACAAGACAATACCTTGACTCTTGTCAATCGTCAAGGGGGAGTGATGCAAGCGGGCGCTGGACACCCCAGATCCCGGTTAGCCGTAGTACCGGAAATCCTTCCAGAACTCAGGCCAGCCCTGCTTCGGAGGCCCGCAGACATAGATGTCGGGATGCTCTTCGGTTTCCTCGTTCTTCACCCTGTAGCGGTTCCAGGTGTGTCCGGCGAGGCGGCAGAATTGGAAGGTTTCGTCCATATACCTCTTGCTGAGGCCGATGATGATGACGGTCTGCGGCGGAGGATCGCCGTAGCCGCGATACCAGAAAGAGTTGACTCCGCTGATAGCGCGAGGAAGGCCATATTCCGGACCATAGAGATTGATAGCGCCGGCCTCGCCGTAATTGGTGCCGATAATGCCAAGATGCGCCCGCTCTTCGGGGGTCAAAGAGTCGCGAATCCTGGCGACTTCTTCGGTCAGTTCGCGCCAGCCGAGCTGTTCGCGGAAATCGCCCTGGACATCGTTAGTGATGGCCCACCAGCGGGAATTCAGCGGAGCCAGCGGCAACCAGAACGCGGTTGTGAATACGATTTCAAATGCGAGTGCCGCCCACACGACCGTGCGGACGGTCATAGCGCGAGCGCGGGACGTCGTGGCCAGCCAGCCTTCGCCCCAAACAGCTCCGGCGGCGTAGATCATGGGATAGGCTGGCCCCATGTAGTACCAGCGTCCCCTGGCGACTGTGAACAGCAGGAGTGTGGTCACGAAGATCCAACCGATCATCCGGAAACGCTTGCCAGCTTGCGCGGCCAGGCAAAAGTAAAGACCGGCCAGGGCGAGAGGAAAACGGAAGCCGGTCAACTCCAGCTGCTGCGGAAGGAAGTACGAGGTGCGGCCCTGGCGAACATCGCGGGCATGGATGTGGTTCAGAAAATCGAGCGACACCAGATTGTGCTGCACCTGCCACAAGAGATTGGGCAGCCAGATCAGGATCGAAAGCGCCACGCCAATCCACAGCCATTTACTTCTAAGGTAACGTCGCGCATCGGTAAGCAGCACCACGGCGACGATCCCGATGACGAAGAAGCCAATGGTGTACTTCGACAACATGCCGAAGCCGATACCGGCGCCAATGCCCAGCCACCAACGCGGGTCGTCGGTGCGAAGGAGCCGGATGACGAAGTACGCGGTCAGCACCCAGGCGAGGCAATCGAAAGCGACATATTGCATCTCATATCCGCCGCCCAGGCAGAACGGAACGGCGGCGACGGCGGCGATGAGTTGCGCTCCGCGGCGCCCGCCCATTTCGCGGGCCATGAGGCCGGTGAGGACGACTGCGATAGCCTGGGCCAATCCTGCGAAGAAACGGAAGCCGCGAAGGGAGGTGCCTAACAGCGTAAGCGAAATCCGTCCAAAAAATGGAGTTACGGGTGGATACGCCGGGTATCCCCACGCGAGATGGCGCGCGTCTTCGAGGGTGGCCAATTCATCGCGGTGAAATCCGTAGAGGTTACCGATGATGAGGTGCAGGATGACGGTGGCCAGCGCGACATAGATCAGCAGCACGGTATCGCTGGACAAGATGGAGGAGCGAGGCGCCGGGCGTGTGACGCCGATGGCGGCGGGTTGTGCCTGGGATTCCATTCGTGCCAGCTAGTTTGCCGGAGGTTGGGGCCGGACGCAATCTCCCGCATCGGGACCGGGAAGGGTGGCTCTGCTGCGGTCGTGCCGCCAGGAGAAGAAGATGTCCCTGGCTGCTTCTATGAATTCAGGCAACGGCTTGCTGGCCGCAGAAGAATGTTCGGTGCCGATGTCAAAGGCGCCAGCCGTCAGCGTGAGACCGGTCGCGAATGGCGAAGTACCGTATAACTCTTGCGCGGTCCGCAGCAGCCATGCTGGGGTGCAACGGTGAGTGAACCCGACGCCTTCTTCATTTGCACACAGCTGCGTTTCCGCAATCTGGCCGGGAATACCGGTAGCGGCCGCGTCTAGGAACAAGGCGAAGCCGCCTTCGTCAAATCGTCAGACATTTCGGGAGTCGGCTGGTGCGAAGCGATGACGCGAATGTCCGGGTCGTCGCGATAGGCATACACTCCGACGCCGTCATCGCCGCGCAACGTGTCGCCGTATCCGGTACTGAGTATGTTCGGCACTCAGGGGCTCCAGGTTTCATCGACCACAGCACCTTCATGCGATCTCAGCTCGACATGCAGCTTCCAGGCGCCCGCTGGCGTGAGCCGAGCAGCTCAGACAGGGGTCGAGGGCGCGTATAACGGCTTCGACCCGGTTCAGCATGCCTTCTTCAATTTTCTGGCTACGCCCGAAACGCCGGGCCGCTTGCAGGACGCCCGGTTCATCGCCAGATTATTGTGTCCGGTGGCGATGAGCTGGTTAGCGTGGGTGATGAGCCCGTCTTCGTTGACCTTGTAATGGTGGACAAGCGTTTCGCACGGCGCTTCCATGATGCCGACACCCTCTGGATTGTTGGGCGGGCGTAGGCGCGCACGTGTTTGCTGAGAATGCGTCTGGCAGCAGGTACTGAATACGCTCCACCGCAAACAGCATTTCGAGCGCTCGAGTTCCCGGAACTCCGCCAATTCGGCGTCAGCCAGGGGCGTACCACACTGCTTGGCGAGGTTCAGCCGCGCCAACGGCCCTTGGCGATACGTGCCTTCCGGGTAACCCAGCGGCTTGCAATACGTCGATTTACCGCGTACACCGTGCTGGAGGGCAAAGGCAAAGAAAGCGCCACGTAGCGCAATGCCGATTCATCGAGATAACCGAAGGCTTCCTACACGGAGTGCAGAGTTTCAATGAGGGCAGAGGGCTCGTTGCCATGCTTGCGCATCCCTGCGTCAACCAGTTTCCATCCGCGATCATCGCTTGGCGGCGTGGGTTTGCCTGCGAGCGGCTGCATGTTTCCCCTTTAACGGCTTCGTCCACTTCCTGCGCCGTCGGCCAGGGTCCTTCAGGAAAACTGGCTTATCTTGTCGCGCCGTGAGCAGAAGCGCTGTGAGCCACCTCACGTCGAGAGGTGATGGGGCACAAAGAGCGAAAGATGAAAGATGGAGTCGGCAGGCGTTGACGCCGGAGAAAAGATGCTGGGAACAGCAGGGTCCGGAGCCGAATTTGCCGCTGCGGCAGTTGCTTGGAAGTGCCGCCAGCACGCATCCCACACCGATTATCCAAGCCGGCCTCGTAACGCTGCGCTCCAAAATCATGTTCCCCGGCTAATGCCCGACGGTTTGTTAAGGAATGCCAAGCCGGAGTTCCGGCGGTGCGTCCAACTGCGGCTTGTAACTCCTGACTAAAGAATGCACTACGAAATCAAGCCCAGCCCACAGTGAGGGCCGGTTACGCTTTTGTTCGATTGACGGGATGATTGCTGCCCGTGGGTGTTGTTATCAAGGGCTTTTGGCTGGATCACGGAATGTTAATTACGCTATGGAACGACTTCCATTGAAGGTGGCCACGGCCCTAACGGCTCGCGGGAGGCTTAGCCGAAGAAACAGGTTTCCCGAGCTCGAGTGAGTTTTGCGGCTGCTCGCAGCTGGCTGGGTCATCGACATTCCAGTCCTTCGGCTCGCACAACGCCTTCTCGCCGTTCATGCTGCGCCGGTAGCGGGCAACTTCCTGATACAGCGGTTTGCGAATGCGATTCATCACGCCCACCGGCTTGTGTTCGGGAAGCGAATGCCACGGATTGAACGACAGGTCCTCACAGGTTTGCTGGTTCTCGACGAACGACTGCTTCGGGATCTCGATGCGGGCCACCGGAATAAAAGGAGAGTCCTTCTCGGACCATTCGACGGTCGTATCTTCCACAGGCATGTTCTTGCCCGGAACCTGCGGCTGAATCAGGAACTCAAAGCAGGCGCCGCCATTCTTCAGGCGCTCGATCATCTCCTGCCGTAGAAAGTTCGGATCGCTGTGGTCCACGGAAGCGGCGTGTGCCGTCTGGCAGGGCCGCGCGCTGTACTTGACGTAGTTCTCCGCTCCCAGGCGATAGGTACTCGCACTATAGAACCGGGTATTCAGAAGACTGTCCGGCGGAGGCTTCAGGGTCTTCAATGCCAGCATCATTTCGCGCGGATGGTAGTACTTGAAGTTGAGCAGGTTTCCCCAGTTATGCTGCGGCAAGTCGGGAGTAAATCCTCCAAAGAAGTACCCATAGTTGCTGCCTTCCCCAAGATACCGGGTAAAGCTCAAATACTCCGGCAGATTGAGAATGAAGAACTGCGTCGCATTCATCAGTGCAAAATCCTGGGTATCGGCGTGCGGAACGCCATCGTCTTCCATCAGCTTTCGACCAGGCACACCCATTACCTTGATCGCCATACCCCGTGCATCTTTATCGCGGTCGTCCTGCACGCGGGTGTTCCCACTCGAATACCGGACCCAGGCGTGGTACTCCCCTGGCCTCGCAAATAGACCCTGCCGGAAACCCGGATCGACCGAGTCAAGAACTCGAAATGTCGCCTTCAGGCAGCCGTAGGTCTTGGCGTGAACGTCGCGACGATAGGGCTGTTGCGCGCTCAGTTCAGCACTGCTCTCATTTGATTTGCCCGGTGGATTGCCCGGAACAGGTTTGGCGACCATCGCCCGATGGCTGTTGTCCACCATGCTGATTGCCGAGGCCACGATTTGCGCCGTAAGAGAGTCTTCGTTCGGCGAAACCACTTCGCCCATGGGTCCCAGAGGTTTGTTCCGGAAGAAAAGGAAGTACAGCAACCCGACTACGACCACCCACCCAACTACGATCCGTACGGTTCGATTGCCCAAGCTTTCCTCCGGCACTTTGATATGTAACTCACTGACAAACGTGCGCCCGATCCAGACCTTCTTGAAGGTATTGCCGGATGTTGCTGCGATCAGGAGCTAATTTCACCTGGTGCGTATCGCGATGCACTTTGAGATATTCGATAATCTGCCACCTCTGTTGCTCGGTGAATTCCGGTCCAATCACCCCGTATTGCGGTGGGCTGCCAAGTTTCCAACCTACATATCCCCTGCGAAATTCATGGCCCACGTTGGAGTTGCCAGTGAGACTAGTGTCGATGAGGAAGCCGCCTTTCCCAATCGGCTTGGTGATCAGTCCGAGATTGACAGCATCGAAATCGCGAGTTCCCACCCAGAATTTGTAGTCACGCTGGTCGGCAGGAACCAGCATCTGGTAAATCGTCGGAACCGAACCGTTGTGCAAGAACGGTCCCGCCGCCCAGATGCCGGCTAGCGGTCTCGGCTTGTACTGCGGCAACGCCACCGGAAGGTCTATTTGTCCGAAGCCGTTCATCTCGTCGATCTTGGCTTGGTCATAGTCCATCGCCGTGTAATAACGGTTGCGCATGTAGAGTCCAACCAGGCTTAAGCCCAGGCCCGTATTGGCGCGCCTGCAGATCGATTGATTCGACCGCAGAATCGATCTGCGATTGTCCTGATGTGATTTTGTTATCGAGCGCGATCGCATCAGTCTGAAGCCCCTCGCCGGCGGAAGATGATGGTCCGGCCAGAATCTGCCTGATCTCCGCCGACTGCGGCTGCAGTTCCCCCGACTCCTTCAAAGTGAAAGGCTGTTCACCCACCTTGTCACCCATGTGCTGGACGATTGCCTGCGCATCTTCTCGGACTTTCTGCTGTCCAGGCTGGCCTTGGATCCGTTCCAGGATTTCTTTGGCGTGGGCCCGAATTTCGAGTCTCAAGTCCTTCTGGTAAGCCTGGCGCAGAACTTGCCCGACGTATGCGGGGTCGACGCCCAGCTTACTCAAATCGATTCGCTTGTCGACAAAATTGACCGCGGTCCGCGGATCCGTACCGATCTCTTCGACGGTCAGGGGATGCATCACCCATAGCGGCAGGGCATCCTTGTCGGGGTAGATCCATGAGGCGTTCGCGTACGATCCATGCCCGCCATTCGTTGACTGCTGATAAGCCTCGTCGAGAAACTTGTCCCAGGCCTTCTCGACACTGCCGGCGTTGGCATCCGCTTTCAGTGGCGCCTTCCACTCCTTTATAGCGTTTCCAGCAGGGAACGGTCCATGGCAGTGGGCGCAGGTGGCTGCAAATAACTTTTGACCTTCGTCGGCCTTTGCCCAATCGATCTCTCCAAAACAATCTTCACTCCAGCGTGGAGGCTCCAGACTCCAAAGTGCAGTCTCAATCTTGTTCAGATTTCCCATCAGCGAGGTCGTGACGTAGCGGTCTGGCGGCGCGACCGCACCGCCGTAAGGAGTAAGCAGCCTGGCGACGGCGCCAACTCCTAACGACTCGCCGAGGTTGCGCGACATAGGCTGCCGGACCGAGGCGTTGTATTGCACATAATCGAACTTCCAGATGTCCCACACTGGGGGATATCGCACCGGAGCATTGCCGACTCGATAGTTCTTCTTGCTGAGTTCGTCGCCAAAAACCGTATTACCGATTCGCGCCAGCGCATCGGTCCTGCCCGAACCTTCCACGGTGGGATACAGGGTGTGGAAAGGATTGTTGTCGATCGCAGCCTGCGTTACGAAAACGATGATCATCTTGCGAAGATCGCCGTGCAGTTTCCAAAACCCTTCCGGATAGGTCGGTCCCAGGACATCCCGCGCGAAGCGATCAAACTTAAAGGGATTGAAGTAGGTGGAAGTCAAAGAAGCCAGCAGTTCAAGGGCGAAATTGCCCGGCTTGGTGGTGGTGAACGCGTGCATTGCGCCGCCGCCATCGACACGCATTCCATAGCGTTTGCCGTTCTTGTTCACAACCAGTTCGCCCGTGTGGCAGGCGGCACAAGTGATATCGAGCACACGCTGACCTACCAGCGGCTCGAAGTGGCTGGTGAACCCTACCGGCAGGCTGTCTGGATTTGCCGGCGTCGGAGTAGCGTCCACCAGGAAGCCATACGCATTCATTCGGTCCGGTGCGGCAAAGCGAGTTTTGCTCAGTGGAACCTCCAGGGCCACGAACCACGCGTAAGGCAGGTTCTTGACCGTGGTTCCCTGCGGCGTGAAGTAATAGAGCTGGCGTAGCGGCTCTAGCTGACCGCCGCTCCATCCACGCCCCTCGCTCAGGTAAACATGCTGATCGACGCTCTGAAAATTTGGCGCCTGCGTGCTGGGATAGAAAACCAGGAAGGCAATTCCCGCGAAAATCGCAACGACCACAAGGACGCCTGTGATCAGCAGGGTTCTGACCATGCCCTTGAGGGTCCACATCTCGGCGTACTTGATTCCGCGCCAGACCCATACGACGCCCTGCCAGAGATAGCGCGGAATCGCCAGAACGAATCCGCCGATCGCTGCCAGCATGGCCAAGAGGGAGTCCCACGGATGTTCGGCTATATTCTTGAGGTGGAACCAGAACTTCTGCGCATCGGTCTTGACGTCAATCCACAGCCGATTCAGCCCTTGTTCGAACATTCGATCTCCAGACGGCAACAGCTTCCGCTCAAAACGTCTAGCGATTGAAGTGCAATGGCTTTCCCGGAATCTTCATCTCGCAGGAAACCAGCCGCCCGGTGCCGGCGAGCGTAATGAAGGCGGTGCGCCGATCTGGGCCTCCGAAGCAGATGTTGGACGGTAGAGGCTCGGCTGCCCATCGACGTTCAGTTCGATAAAGTCGAGAATCCTGCCCCCAGGAGAAATCACGGTGATTCCGCCGGGCACGTCGGGCCTCGGCCCCTGCGGCAACATGGTCGCAACATAAACGTTGCCTTCCTCATCTACCGCCATCGAGTCGAGCGTCCCCTGTCCGGGGACTTCCGCCGTCAGCAGGTAGGAGCCATCAAGCGTCTTTGGGTTTGGCTTGATCACGCCCGGCGATGACAGTTCCCAGTACACGATCCAGCGCGCATACGTCTCGGCAACATAGAGGCGAGAGTCATCGGGCGACAGCGCGATACCGTTCGGTGCCTGGCGATTCGGGATCAGCATCTTGGCACCGCTGCCGTCGCTGTGAGCGTAGTACACGCCAGTGATGTCACGTGTCGTCGGCGTGGTCTTTCCCCAATCGGTGAACCAGAAATTCCCTGCCTGATCGAATACCAAATCGTCCGGGCTGCGCAACGAGTTCCCAGTCGAATTTCCGTACAGTTCCGTAAACCCAGAGTCGGTCACGCGCTGAATCGAACCGCCGGTGTAGCCCGGCGGCATGTAGGCTGGAACTGAAACTACTCCCACTTGCACGAACTCCAAACCGCCGTCATTGCAGACATAAACCGCGCCATCCGGTCCGATCGCTGCTCCGTTGGGGCCGCTGGGATCGGTCGCAGTTTTCGCGAGCAGCGCTACCGTGTGCTGTGTGCCGTCCGGCAAGATCTGGGTAAGCTTCTTCCCGCCGATCTCAACCACCAGCACACTGCCGTCGGATTGGTAAACCGGCCCCTCCGGATATTGCAGTCCCTTCGCCACTATCTTGAAGTCCGAAGTTCGGAAGCTCATTTTCGCTCTCCGATCGGAGATCGGGGCATGGCTTGGGCCGCCCGCAAGCCGGTAAGGTGCAATTCCGCAACCTCAGGGTCTCGAGCAATCTTTGAGTATTCCGTCTGCAACAGGGCCTCACTCACGTACGGGTTCGACGCCAACACGTTCGCCATCTCGTCGCGCGCTTCCGAATCTCGTCCAACTTGACCCAGGGCGTTAGCCAGGGTGATCCGGGCCACGTAGAAGCGAGGCTGAAGTTCCACACAACGCTGTGCTGCCGCGACCGCCTCTTCGTATCGCCGCAACCTGACGTATGTGCCCGACAGGAAAAAGTACCAGTAGGGCAGGGAGGGATGCTCGGGTGTATCGGCGATGATCTTGGTTAGGATTTTCTCTGCTTCCAGCGCATCGCGCTCTTTCCCGCCCCAGCCGAGCGCCAGTCCCAGGTAACCCCATGCCACCAGGTTGAACGGGGCAATGCCCACCGCCCGGCGCAGGGCCTCGACCGACATGTTGTATTCCCCGCAGTGCAGCCAGACCAGGCCAACATTCTCCAAAACTTCTGCGTCCTGGGGAGCCAGCTCCATCGCTTTGTTCGCTGCCGCGTTCGCTTCTGCCCGGTCCTCTTCAGGGCGCTCGGTCAACATCAGGACCACCCGTTCGATCAAGTAAAGCGCCAGGAAAGCGTAGGCGTTGGCGTATTCGGGATCGAGTTCGATGGCCCGCCGCAGCAGGTCGAAAGATTCTCCGATGCCGGCCGGATGAAACCCGTAGTTCCAGAAGTGATAGGCCTTGCGCACCAGCCCCCATGCGTCGAGCTCGTGGGCGGACGCCTTGCTTGCATGGGCTGCCCCGGCACGAATCAACTCCCCGCCGGTCGCCCGCACAATAGATTCCGCGATCTCCTCCTGTACCGCGAACAAATCCTCGACATGGCGCTCATAGGTACGCGCCCAGAGCACGCTATCGGCCTGCGCATCGGAAAGCTCGGCCATGACGCGAATCCGCGTGCCTGAGCGTCGTAAGCTGCCGGTCAGTACATACCGAATCTTCAGCCTCCCGGCGATCTCCTGCAGATCAGGCACTTCGTCCTGGTAACGGAACGTCGATAAGTTAGACGCAACTCGAATTCCGGGAACCCGCGAAAGAGCGCTGCTGATTTCCGAGCCAATACCCATCGCCATGTACTCGTCTTCTTTGTCGGAGGAGAGACTGCGGAACGGTAGCACGGCGATGGATGCCTTCTCATAACCGGCTTGCGGCGGCTCAATCCAAACCGGCGGATATGATGAGCGAACTGATGACGGGCGTCCCGACGACGGCCGCGCCGATACCGGTCGAGCAATATCCGGCGGAATGTCCAGCGCCTGGGTACGTTCCATACTCGAGACCTGCTCTGCCATCCGGAACGCCTCCTTGGCAGCTTTCAGGTCTTCGGCCAATGCCGCCATGTCGGGATAACGCCCCTCGGCCTGTTTATCCAGGCAACGGTCGATAATCTGGTCGGCAATCGGAGGAAAGTGCGGAAAGAACTGACTCAGCGGCTTGTGTTCCACGTTACAGATAGCGTGCAGTAAATCCAGCATATTGTCGGCGAAGAACGGCACCCGCCCGCTGATCATCTGGTACAGCACCACTCCCAGGGCGTAAACGTCGGTTCGCTGATCGACAATCCCTCCGGAGAACTGCTCCGGAGCGGCGTAGTACGTCGTACCCAGAAACGCACCCGGGCGAGTCAGGCTCTCGCCGCTTCCGTGACCCGAGGCTTCGGAGGTCAATTTCGCCACACCAAAATCCAGGACCTTGACCTGGTCGCGCTTGGAAATAAGAATGTTTTGCGGCTTAAGGTCGCGGTGAATGATCCCGGCTTCGTGCGCACCGCCCAGTGCATCGGCCAACTGGATCGCGTATCGAATGGCCCGTTCCGGAGGCATGCCGTTGGGCGGAATGATGTCCCCCAGCACCTCGCCTTCGATGAATTCCATAACAATGTAGCTGGCGTCCTGGTCGGCGACCAGATCGTAGATGGTGACGATGTTGGGATGATTGAGGGAGGAAGCCGCCTGCGCCTCACGCTCGAAGCGCTGTCGCGCCACCGAGTCCGTCGAAGTAATTAGCGGAAGCGCTTTCAGGGCGACGAAGCGATTGAGGGTCAGGTCGCGGGCGCGGTACACCACACCCATGCCACCGCGTCCAACTTCGTCAAGAACTTCGTAGTGCGAAATGATTCGGCCCTTCATCAGCACTCTACTTCCAAGCTAATCGATAGTGGGTGTTCGGCCGTCGCAGACCACAAACGTCTGTGGAAATCTGGAATACGACCCGTCATGATTCTAGAGCACTCATGTCTTTCCCCCTTGGTCGGCCGGGAGCCGCGCTACTTCTCAGCGCGCACAAAATCGGCGCGGATATACCAAGGGAGACTGTGAGCTTAACACCAGCGGCCGGCCAACGACTTTCCGGCGAAAGTGATACGTGCTGACATCGGCGTACGTTCTCACAGGCCCACAAAGAACGCACGGTTCGAAGTCACTCGGAAGACGACCAGGCCACGCGCTGCCCGGCTGTCATGCGGCGCTGCACCAGCCATTAAACCATTTAACTTTACTTGCTTACAAAAACTGACCGGCCGATATTTTTGGGTTGTCGCTTCAGTTTCAAGCACCCTTCAGTTTATGTGGCCCGTTTCGTTTCCCGAACCCTGACGTCACAGAAATGCACAAATCTGAGTCGTACAATGTGAGGTGCATCGGCCTGAGCTATCAGGCGAGTTATACATATTCCAAATCGATCGATGACACTAGCGCTGTGTTGGGAGGCCTTCCGGCCAATGCTGGCGTAATTCTGCAAACGCTGCCGCAGAATCCGTTCGATCCCGGTGCGGATGGAGGGCCTTCCACATTCGACGCGACCCACGTTTTCTCGGTGAGCTTGGTGCGGGGCTTGCCGCTCGATCGTGTCGGCTTCCTCAAGCCGTTGGGAAACTACGTGACTCAAGGGTGGCAGCTTCTCAATCTCACTTCACTGACAAGTGGCCAGCCCTTTACAGTTTATTCGGGAATTCAGCAAACCGGTGTGGGCGCTGGCGGACCCGATCGTCCCGATCTGGTCTCCGTGCCGGACTTTTTCCACCAGCCGCCCAAATCGCGCAGACTATTTTGGTCGCGGCTCTGATAACAGTTCGTTTTTTTCATCCCCATCAACCTTCCCGGAGGCACCGGGCCAAACTTGGGCCGCTTCGGCACCTTGGAACGCAAAACGTTTCGTGGCCCTGCTTATCGCCAGTTTGACATTGCGATGATCAAGAACACACCTCTTGGAAACGGAGAGGGCGCGGAACGGGGCAATCTCGAATTTCGGGCCGAGTTCTTCAACATACTCAACATTGTTAATTTTGGCTTGCCCTCCAATACGGTGAAGGGAAGCGGATTTGGAATCATCAGCCACACTGCCGGATCCTCACGCCAAATCCAATTCTCGCTCAAACTGGTCTACTGATCTTGCCTTAAGGGCAGCCAAGGCGAACTGTTTGAGCAGTATCGAGGGGTCTTGACTGCTGTATGATTCTGAAACCAGACACATTTCCTTCCCCGAAAGCTGGCCAGTGGAAAGTCCTGGGTTTTGGCTTGGCGAGACTTGTCAGTCGCCAACAAGCTACTGACCGAATTGAACGGCCGCCATCTGCCACAAGCTGCCGAGCGAGACCTGCCAGCTAGGCTAGTCCGGGCTGTCTCCCCGAACCACCGGTTGCTTGGCATTGCTCCATTCGCTGTAGGAGCCGTCGTACATCGCGGCGTCGAAGCCCAGATAACGCGCCAGCATATAGACATAGGAAGCCTGCAGGCCGATTTCGCAATACGAGACAGCCTTCTTGTTGCCAGTGACCCCGGCCGCAGTAAAGAGCTGCCGAATTTGCTCGGGCGATTTCAGCAACGGCTCTTTCTCGCTGACCAGCGCGTTCTCCCAATAGAGCGATTCAGCACCGCGCAAGTGACCATTGCGATATCGCTTCGACGGACGAGCGTCGACAATCACGACGCCTTGCTCGGGATGGTCAACCAGCTTCTTCATGTAGTCCATCTTCGCGACGATCTCGGGATGCAGATGGACCGTCAGGCTGCCCGGTTTCCCGGTGCTGGCCTGCGTCGAGGTTGGCCGCTTCTCGCGAATCCACTGGTCGAGGCCGCCGTCGAGCAGCGCCGCCTGGTTGCCATGTCCCAGGTAGTCCATGGTGAAGAAGAGACGGGTCGCCATCGGATCCCAGTCAGGCGCGTAATACACCACGCGGGAGTCGTCGCCAATGCCGATCTCCTCCAGGTTCTTCTTCAGCTGGTCGGGCGGCAGCAGTTCGGTTCCCGGCGGCGTCTGTGACCGGTGGCAAACTTGTCCATCGCCAGATATCGCGCGCCCGGAATGTGGGCCGCGCGATAGTCGCCCTCGTCATGGCCGATGTGCACGATCACCAGATTTGGATCGGAGAGATGGTCGGCCAGCCATTGGGTGGAGACAACCAGCTCCGGATGGGCAGCGCCAGCGCTCACTGAACTCTTGGGCGTGTCGCTCGCGGCCAAACCAACAAGGCTCATCAGCAAACACGCGGCGACTATCGAAAGAATGGAATTGCGTTTCATGGTTACCTCCGTCAAACTGTCGAGATTTCCTTATTGATGTGCCGTCGCTCGCGCGCTCCGGCACGGGCGACATCACAAGTTCGTTGCCGGCTGCGTGAACCCATTCGTAGACCGAGCCGTCGTACATGGCGGCCCGGTATCCCAGGTACTTGGCGACGAAATACGTAAACGACGACTGCATGCCGGTGCGGCAATAGGTGACGACCGACTTGCCCGGCGTGGCGCCGGCACGTATGAATTGCTGTTGCAGTTGTTCCGGATCGAGCAGCTGCGGATTCGCGTCGGAGCGAATCAGCTTCTTCCAATACAGACTTTGCGAGCCGGCGATGTGTCCTGCCTTGGGTACGGCTTCGGAATTCACGATGCCGTTGTATTCCGCCACAGGCCTGGCATCGAGCAGGACGTAATCCGAGTCGCCCTTGCTGACTGCGAGACTCAGTTCGCGCATTTGCGCCGTGCTGACAAGAATGTCTGGCTGAACATGCGGAGTGAAGTGCGCGCGAGCAGGGCGGGCTTCTTCTCTGCGATGTCTTTCGCGATTCTGCAATCCATGTCTCCAGGCCGCCGTCCAGCAAGGCCGCGTGATCCCCATGTCCCAGGTAGTCGAGCGTGAAGTAAGCGCGTGCCGCCAGGACGCCCCCGGCATCGCCGGTCAGCACCACGCGCGACTCGATCGCCCACTCCCAGGCTTTCGAACGTCGCCTGCAAGTCCGCGACCGGTGGAAGCTCGTTCAACGAGTCCTTGTGCTGTTCGACCAGTTCGTCGAGCCGGACAAAACGCGAGCCCGGTATGTGTCCGGAATCGAACTGGCCTCGATCGTGGCCGACGTACAGCACAACCAGGTCGCGGTCATTCAGGTGTTGCTCCAGCCATGAAGTGGATACGAGCATTTCCGAGCGCACCGCCGGCCGGCTTCGTTCTTGCGCGCAAATGCGTTGAAACGCCGGGCTCAGGACGGCGGCTCCGATCAACGGCAAGCGCCGCCTTGTTTGCCACATCTTTCAGCATCGCTTCCTTTTCCGGCATGAGTTCACTCGGCCCTCAGCAACACGACTGGATCGAGCTTGGCAATTCGTGTCAGTGGCACGAACGACGAAGCCGTCGCCACAGCGATCAGCAGCGCTGACGAAACTGCGAAGGTCACTGCGTCGCGAGGCGCGATACCGGACGATGACGGTGCGACATCGAAGTCGACATCACCCAGGCAGCGCCGAATCCCGCTCCCAGCCCCACCGTCATGAGAACCAGGACCTGCTTCATCATCGACAGGATGACGGTGCTCGGCGTCGCGCCCAGCGCCAGCCGCACGCCGATCTCATGTTTCCGTTCTCCCACGGCCAGTGCCATCATTCCGCTGATGCCTGATGCCGTGATGCACAACGCAACCACCGCGAAAACACTCAGGAACATCGCGGTCGTGCGCCGTGATGCAAGCCATTCTTTGCGCACTTGCATCATCGGATGCACGTCCGCTACCACGGCATTCGGATCGATGTCATGCGCGATCCACCTAAGCTGCTGTGCGAGTTCCGGCGAGGTCTGCGAACTCCGGATAACAATGCTCATCGCGGCCTGAGGCGACTCCGCTAACGATCCGTACACCTCATCGACGGGATCCTGATCGAGACCGAGATGCCGGATGTCACTCACCACCCCGACAATGGGAAGCCACTTGTCCGGATGAGACGGCAATCTGTTTACCCACCGCGCTGCCGTCCGGCCAGTAGTGGTTGGCCATGTGCTGGTTGACGATCACGACCGGCAGCGCTTCGTTCGTGTCCTGCTCGTTGAAATCGCGGCCTGCCAGGATGCTGGCGCCCAGCGTGCGGAAGTAGTCCGGTGTCACGATTCGAATGACGGGAGGACTGGGTTTGGTCTCGCTGTGCTGGATGCTTTCGCCTCGCGAACCTCGATCGGCACAGGCCCGTCCGACGCTGGCGTCGTGCAGACGGGATCGTGCTCGCCAGCCCAGCGGACTCGACTCCGGGCAGCCGTCGTGTGCGCTCCAGCAGTTGCTTGAAGAACTCCTGGTGCTTTCCGTTCAGAATGTAGATTCGCGCCGTCAGAACCCCGCTCGGTTGGAACCCTGGCATCGACCCGCTCCAAGTGGAGTACGGTACGCAGCGCCAGCCCGGCCCCGACCAGCAGGATCACGCAGAGCGCAAGCTGCGCTGCCACCAGAGCGCCACGGGTCTTCGAACTGATTCGACTGGAAACGCTGGCGTTGCCTACCTCCATCGTGAACAGCGGTGTATAGCGCACTCCGACTGACGGCACCATTCCGATCACAACCCCGCACGCCACCGACAGCAGAAAACAGAAGGCGATTACCTGTGGCGTGAAAGTGAGTTGCGAGGCGAGGCTGGTGAACTTCGACGTAAAACTCACCAGCAGTCCCACGCTCCAGTACGCGAGGATCAATCCGACCATGCCGCCGAAGATCGCGAGCATGACCCCTTCCGTAACCAAGCCGCGCACGATCCGGCTTCGACTTGCGCCGAGGATTGTCCGAACCGTCAGCTCGCGGGTGCGCGCCAGCATCCGCGAAACCATGATTCCGGTCACGTTGGCGCATGCCAGCAGCAACAGCAGGCCGACGGCTGCCGCGAGGACGATCAATACCGGCCGAATGTCGTGTGAGAGCTCTTCATGCACCGGCTGCAACCCGATCTCGTAGCCTTTCGCACTCGGATAATCATCCGGGTAGGCAGTTTGCAGACGCTTCGCGATCTGGTTAAGGTCGGCTTGCGCCTCCGCCAGCGATACGCCGGGCTTGAGCGTCGCATACACATTCATCATGTGCCACGAGCGCTCATGCAGCGCGTGCTCGCCGGAACGCGTGGGGCACGCCACGGTCGGCATGTACACATCAACTTCCGAGGGGAACTGCGGGATGGGAGGCAGAATGCCCACCACGACGTGCTCTTTGTCGTTCATGGAATACTTCTGGCCAACCACGTTGGGATCGCCCGCCGAAACTCTTTTGCCAGAAGTTGTAGCTGAGAATCAGTACCGGACGGGCATTCGGCCGGTCGTCCTCGTCCATAAAGGTGCGGCCGTAGAGTGGCGTCACTCCCAGTATGCGGAAGAAGTTTGCCGAAACCACTCCCGTATCCACGCGCTCCGGCTCCCGGCCACCCAGCAAGCTGAACGTCATCTCGTGGAACTCGACCACCGAATCCAGAGTATGGTTCTGCGAACGGTAGTCTTCGATTTCCTTCACCGAGAACGCCATGTTCTCCACGCCGATCGCCGGCCTGCGCTGTTGCAGATGTATCAGGTGATTGCCGCCGGAAAACGGTAGAGGCTGGATCAGAATTGCATTGGCCGCCATGAAGGCCGCCGTACTCGCCCCGATCGCCATCCCGAGAATTGCGATCACCACGATCGTGAACGACAGGTCCTTCCGCATCAGGCGGAGGGCGTAGTCCGCGTCCTGGAACAGAATCTCCCGATGCTCGCGGAATGCAGTGGCGACCAGGCCGCGGCACGTGTCCCAGAAGAACCGGACGTAAGCCAGACGTCCTGCATCGCGTGCGTCGCGCTGCTGGTCGCGGAAGAGTGTCCGCATCTCGCCCGCGAAATGCTCCCGGAAGTCGGCTGGAAACAGGCGCAGGAGCACACCAAAAAATCGCTCTTGTGGTCCCGTACCTGGATCAATTCTGGCTGCCATGCTCACCTCAGGCGTTCTGCGGACCCAGCACGTGCTTCGAGCGCGCCAGGGCCAATACTCGTTCCATCCGCTCGGCTTCAGCTTCGGCCACCGCCTTGCCCAGCTTCGTCAGGCGATAGTAGCGGCGGCGCTGGTCGTCCAGGCTGAAGTCCGGACGCTCCGCCGACTCTTCGATCATGGCGTCGTCGAGCAGTCGCTTGATGATGCCGTACAGAGTGCCCGTGCTCAGCTTGACTTCGTTGTTGGTCCTTCGCGCAATCTCCTTGCTGATGACGTAACCGTGCTTCTCGCCATCGGCGAGCGCCAGCAGGACATGGAAGAGCGCCGGAGTCAGCGGCAAATAGGATTCAATCGTTCGTTTCTTGCCCAATGGATCACCCTTCATTTCCGCCTGCGGGTCTTGTCTGCATCAAAATCCCGCGTGCTCGTCAAATTACCGTTGCATTCATACGCTATACGGTGTATTAGTACGTAAGACGACTATATATGCTCGTTTGCGGACTGAGTCAAGAAAAAAATGGAGGCGTCCATGAATTTGCTGATTTCCCTCGCAATAGGAGTAATGATCGGAACGATTTCCGGGATGATCGGGCTGGGAGGCGCCATCTTCCTGATCCCCATCCTGGTGTACGGCTACGGCATGGATCAGAAGAGCGCTCAGGGAACCTCGCTTGCGACCCTGCTACTCCCGATTGGCGCCCTGGCTTTCTGGAAGTACTACAGCGCCGGCCACGTCGACCTGAAGCTGGCAGCATTACTGGCCCTCGGTTTCTTTGTCGGCGGTTATTTCGGAGGCTCTCTGGCACAGCTCGCGACCAGTTTCCAACTCCGCCGTATTTTCGCCGTATGCTTAGCCGGAATAGCGGTAAAGATGTTCCTGCAGAAGTGACGAGACGCCCTTTTTCGCTTGGCGTATTCTGCCAGGCACAGCACGATGCGGGCGAGAGGTACTGAGAGAAGTTACGCGCCCGTCGAATGATAGCGCCGGGTTCCGGGGCGTGGGATCGGCCAACCCTAGTCGTCGATGGAGCGATGCTGCATCTGATCAAGATGTGGCTAGAAGGAATCCGCTTCCTGTACGCGGTGCAGGACGGCCTGCGCCATGTCGAGGTTCAGTTGTTGGGCCTGTTCTGCCATTTGCGGGGACTCATCAGGCTGAATAGTTGCCCTGGCACCGCGCAAGTAGCGAGCGACGTGACCAAGGCCGTAGCCTGTGTCGGACACGTAGCCGTGTCCTCGGATCTCGGTGGCGAAACGATGGAGCAGTTCCCGGTCAAGCGGCTTGGACTGAAGCTCGTTGACAAATCGGCGGGCATACGCGTCCGCGAGGCGATCATAGTTTTCGCGAATCGATCCTGTAGTGTTCTCACTCATAATTCCTTGCGCGCCCCCTAAGGAGCAGAGTTTTATCGCGTTGCGCAAACTCTGTTCCAGCAGGATTGGGTGGTTTACGCCCCGTCTTTGACAATGACAATCGATCCCATTAGACTGCCCTTCGACGAGTGAGATTTCGTCTATGAAGCCACCCGATCCATGTGAGCCCTTAGAGAAACTAGTTTACAAGCTCAATGAACAGCTCGATGCTCTCTGCTCTCAAAGCCAGGAGCACTTGTTTCTCAAAGGCCTGATAGACCTTCGCGGCCTGACCGAGGCGACGCAAGCGATGCTCAAAGACGCGGAGGGAAGGTTGGCGAACTGCCGACGGCATCCCGTACCACCATCCAATCGGCCATTCCTGGTCACGTTTACTGATTCTAACTGTTCACCCGCTAGCGCGGAGGCTCACCAGGGTTCAGCGCGAACACCGTCTTGGCAGCGAGTCGTGGCATATGCAGGCCTTGGTGTGCTCGGCTTGAGTCTTGGCTACGCCATTCATGAACATCGGCTTACTCAGAGCTTGGTGGTACAGAATGAGCAGGAGCTTGCTTCCCTCAACGCAACCCGTAATCAAATCGATAGTCTCACAGCAACGGCGAAGGCGCTGGATGCTCGCCCTGAGTTGACGCTTGCTCCAGCTGCGGATACTACCACTGCCCACCGAACCGTTAGCCCTCCCCATCGTACCCTCGACCGGAGAGTCAGACAGCTCCAACGGCGATTCAATGCGCAAGGCAAGGCCATTGAAGATACACCCCGCGATTTGTCCGCCACGCATGGTGATCTTACGAGCACCCGTACGGAACTAACGAGTTCGATTGCCCGAACGCACGGCGAGCCTGCGCTCGTACAAAGGAACGGCGAGCACAATTACTACGAGTTCGACATCGGCAAGTCGAAGCAGTTTCAGAAGAATGGCCCGCTCGGTATACGCCTGAAGAAGGCCGACGCCAAACATCAGTATGCCGATCTGGAGCTGCTTATAGAAGACCGCGATCTGCTGCAGAAACACGTGAATCTCTTTGAGACGATAATGTTCCATACTCCCGGTGGTCTACAGCCCGTGGCGCTTGTGATTAAGAGCATCAGCAAGGACCACATACATGGGTATGTAAGCAAGCCAGGATATAGTCAGTTGGAACTGGCATCGATGTCGAATGCCAACATCCCGTCCACCACAGGTGCAAATCAGGTGTCAACGAATGCCGATGCGCAAGTTCGTCTGGATCGAGATCACGCGCGATTGGGTCTCCGGAGGCATTATTGGTCTTGGAAGGCGAGTATAACGCACGAGACAGACAGAATTAGCCTCGCGACGGTGCCGATCAGGGAAGCATTGCGGCGCCAAATATCCGCCAACTGACGGACCGATGCGTACACGTCACGCCTCAATCAGAGGCATCAAGGAAAATGATCCGGACCGATGACCGAGCTCCTGTCGCCGGTTGCTGGTCTTGCCGGCCACATCGCGCGGACGAGTTGAAACTGGGTGTCCTTCGCGTGTTTCAACTGGGAGTTCGAAGCAGTCGACTCGCGTAGAATTGGGTGCGACTGCGGGTAGGGGACGAGGCGAGAGTCGCGTCTTTTCGTGGTCAATACGCGACGGTCAGCTATGCCGGACCGCTCTTTGTGCCACTCACGATCAGGACCTCAGCCGGGAAACTCACTCCACGCTCGCTGAAATACTCACGAACACCTTCCAGCGCCTGCCGCTTCACCTCCGCCAGCTGCTCCGCGGAAAGCCTGGCAATCTTTCCACGAAGCGTGTCCGACATCTCGCATCGCAGTGTCCAAAAATCTTCAACCGAGATCGGCGCTTGTATGTTGAATTGCAGCAGGCGCTCGCAAGCAGCCATCGCGCCGGCCTCGCTGAGAACCCCTGCTAACTTGCCCGACTGGGCAAAGCGGAATGCATCCGGAGCATCCGGCGCAGGTGGTGGCGAAGCGACATACTGTTCCATGACTCGTGACAGTACATGAAAGAAAGGGTTTCTTTCAGCGAAACGCCAGACCGCCAGGGCCAGCTTCCGTCCCGGTTTGAGCACTCTCAACATCTCGCGGACCCCGTCGACCGGCGAGGGAAAGAACATCACGCCGAAGCGGCTGACCACCGCATCGAAGCTATCGGCTGGAAAGGACAGACAGTCGGCAGAGGCGACGTCGAATTGTACGTTCTTTATTTCCAGCCGCTGTGCCGCTCGACGAGCGGCCGCCACCATCCCGGGAATCGAATCGATCCCAAAGACCTTTCCTTCGGGTCCGACCACGGCTGCAATGCTCAAGGCTGGCTCTCCGGAACCCGAGGCAATATCCAGGACCGCGTGCTGGCTGCCAATCTGCGCATCATCGGCGAGGGCCTGCGTAACCGGCGCGAACATCTGCCGGATGACTTCATGGTGCTTCTCCCAGTACGGAGCACTATTGCTCCATTGGTTGATAACCGTTTGATCGGGTTGCACGAGTAAAAGTATAGATACTTCGTGTCATCGAGCGCCGTTCCTTCATGCATCGGGTCCATTGTGAGCAGCTGTTCCCTGAACGCCCGATTGGCATTCCTGAGATCACTGGCTTAACTCTGACCACCCCCGTGCCGCTTCGGTCTAGCGGGTCACAGAGAATAGTTGAAAGTGGAATTCTCCCAGATCCTCCGCGATGCCCGGGTCGCGCACGATGCGCACAATCCAGGCGTAAATGTCGCCTTGAAACTCCCGGACCAACGTCTCGAAAGCATCGATCTCGCCAAGCGCAAATCGCCGGAGCAGATCCATGAGCTTCTCTACTCTCCATTACGGAGCCGGAACGAATGGGTTACAAGTTTTCAAGGCTTCGCCAGTGGGACTTCTCGCATGCTCCCCGAGTCAAATCCTCATCACCGTCATTTCCGACTGTTCAGGAGTGGCGCCCAAATTCTAGTTGGAAACCACGCGCTGATTAGGTCTGTTACACTTTTCGCGAATCAAGCTTGCGGAAGGATGCCATGGACATACCAAACGTAGTGTTTGCTCTTAAGGAACAGCGCACTCGCATCGACCGAGCCATCGTTGCCCTTGAAGGTCGTAGTTCCCATCATCGGCGTGGCCGCCCGGCAAGAGCGGCGTCAACCACCGGTCGTGCGGGTCGACACATGAGCGCGGCGGCCCGCAAGCGGATTTCAGTGGCTATGAAACAGCGATGGGCAACGTGGAAGGGGAAGTCCGCTCCCAAGAAGTCCAAGGACCGTCCTCCAATGAGTGCCGCTGCCAAGAAGAAGTTGTCTGTGTTGATGAAGGCGCGTTGGGTCGCGAAGCAGAAGCCGAAAGCATAATCGAAAGTCTGAACGTCGTTTTTCGGCGGTCGGTTGACTCTTGGCTTTTTTGACCTTACAGGGAACCGCTCGAGATCGGAAGGCTGATGCTGGGAAACGGCCTCCCCCTCCCCGGTTAGCAAGGGATAATCACGATGTCCTCGTCATCTTTCGGAAAACACGCGAGTGGTGCGACCAGTGACCAGGTTGCAGGACCCGAACCTTCATTCGGCGAGCGCGCGCGTACTTTGATGCAGTGGGACCGTATTGGTAGTCTCTCCACTCTGTCCCGAAAACAGCCGGGCTTCCCCTTCGGATCCTTAATGCCTTATGCGCTGGACGGTGAGGGCCGTCCCATTTTCCTTATCAGTACGATGGCCATGCACACGCAAAATCTGCAAGCGGACCCGCGAGCCAGCCTGTTTGTGACGGAGCCTGACGCCAGCGGTAACCCGCTCGGCGCATCCAGAGTCACTTTGATAGGAGCGGTTACCGGAATCCCCGAGCCAGAACTGGTAACCGCGCGCACTCTGTACCTAACTGGCTACCCAGACAGCAAGTACTGGGTTGATTTTGACGATTTCTTTTTTTACCGGATGGATGTCTTGGACGTTTATTACGTGGGCGGCTTTGGGGTGATGGGATGGGTGACTGCCTCAGACTACTCCCGGGCCCTGCCGGATCCACTGGCTGAACACAAGAAAGACATCATGCAGCACATGAATGCCGACCACAAGGATGCGCTCATCCTCCTCGCCAAACGGTTTGCCGGCATCGAAGCGCAGCAGGCGGAGATGACCGCGGTCGATCGCCTGGGCTTCAACCTACGCCTGAAAACCCGGGATGGCGCGAAGGGTACTCGGGTCGCATTCTTGCGAGAAGTGAGCGATCCGGCAGAGAGCAGAGAAGTCTTCATCGAGATGGTGAAGCTGGCTCGCCCAGGATAACGCTAGGTTGGTGTGGCGATCAATCAAGGCGAAAGGAATGGCTGAAGCAATGCGGGATTCGGACCGTGGCGATGCAGTCCACAAGCGTGTACTGGATCGCGGTATACGACATCCTCGAAGCAACTGGCTTCGCCGTATACCTCGTTAATGCCCGCGATACAAAGAATCCGCCAGGGCGGAAGAGCGACGTACAGGTGAGCCAATGGCTGATGAAGCTGCACGCCTTCGGTCTGCTGCGGAATTCGTTCCGCTCGTCGCAGTGGCCGACGAACCGGAAACTGAACGTCAGGCGCTCTGTAGACCCGTATGACTTCCCGCGTTGTCAACGACACACAAACTGATCCGCTCGGCAGTATCGTTACAGGGGTGAGACAACCCGAAAAGGTTTCGGGCCGAACTGACCGAGCCATTCGGGCCGCGGCAGTGTTTAATCAGGGAAACCGTAGAGCCCGCAATTTCTTTGGATCCGCGAAGTTGTGGCTCTCAAGGGTGGGGGGGAACAGTGACGCAGACGGCTCAGGCCTCTATCTACTATGTGGGTACCGCCTTGGTTGTGTTTGCGTTGTCTTCGGGTTACGCAGTCGCCCAGACGAGCCCCGCAGAAGAGTCCCGACAGTCGACGGCCGCGTCGACAGGGTCGCAGCAGAGTTCTGTACCGACCTTTCAAGCACATGCCGACCTGGTCCTTATCCCAGTGACCGTCACCGATAACGTGAACCGATTCGTACTCGGCCTTGAAAAGGAGGACTTCGAATTGTTCGAAGATGGCGTGAAGCAGAACGTCACTCTTTTCTCCGATGAGGACACGCCGCTTTCGGTCGGGATGGTGTTCGACAAGAGCGGCAGCATGACCAATAAGCTCGGGGCTTCTCGCAACGCTGCCACACAGTTGCTGAGTGCGTTGAACAAAGACGATGAAGCGTTCCTCGTCGAGTTCGCGGACCTTGTCAACGTCTCGATCGGATTCACAAGTCACATGGAAGAGCTTCGCAGTGCTCTTACGCATACTCAGGCCGGAGGGCAGACCGCGATGCTTGACGGCATCGACACCGGATTACTCGAGATGAAAAAGGCGAAGAATTCCCGCAAGGCAATCGTGATCGTTTCTGATGGAGGAGATAACCGCAGCCACTACACTGCGGCCCAGATCGAATCGCTGGTTCGCGCGGCTGATGTGCAAATCTATGCTATGGGTGTTTTCGAACCGGTTATCACTTCCTTGCTGACGCCTGAGGAGATCTCCGGGCCTCGCTTGCTGTCCGAAATTACGTCGCAAACCGGGGGACGGGCCTTCGCTGCAGCGGTTCCGGGTGATCTGCCGAGCGTTGCAAACCGGATTGCGATTGAATTACGCAATCAGTACGTGCTGGGCTACTACCCCAAGAATAAAGCGAGGGACGGAAAGTATCGAAACGTAGAGGTAAAGGTCTCGCCACCTCCGGTCTTGGTTCTCCTATGAAGGTGCACTGGCGACTGGGGTACTACGCACCGAGCCAATAAATTTGCCTGTAATTAGTGATGAATGACTGGGTGCGCGCCGACGGGTGAAGCGGGGTGCACCGGAATCGGGTGCGGGGAAATCGGGCTCACTGGTGTCGGGTGCGGCAAAACAGGACCCACGGGCGCGGGGTACGGCGAGATAGGCCGCACAGGTATTGGGGTTCCAACGGGAGAGTGGATAGGGCTAACGGGCAAACTGCCGTAGTGCGGCAAACGAACAGGTCGTCGAAACCCCACCTGAAATCAATCCCAGGGGCAGGGGCAGGTAGGTGTAGCCAGGGAAAAAAGTATAACCGGGAAGGTACACGGAGTTGAAACCCGGCTGGTATATGCCTACGGAGTTGTAGATCGCGGATGAGCTAGGCCCAACCGAGGGAAGACCGAGCATCGGAAAGTACGTAAAACTGTCGACGTCCGAATTCGACAGGCTGAGGGTTGCAGGATCCTGAATGTTGGCCGCGATGGTATTGTCCGCGAAAATCGATTGTTGGCGGCCTTCGGCCCATTGACTCAGCGCATCGTGAGGAGGGTGGGCTGATCGGGTCGGCACGAGCACCGGCGCGAACGGCACATCCATACCTGGGCCAACCAATTGCGCGTCCTCCTTCTTGCCTGCGGACACTTCCGCCTTCCCCTGGAAAACCCACAGACGAGGCGGATCGGAATCGATTCGGTAGACGCCCTGCTCGGAGGAGTGCACGCTCCAATTCCTGAATAGCAAAGTCACCGATGTACCCGGGCCCGGCTCGGCCGAATCGACGATTGCTGACCCTGCCAGCAATTCGACACGAGTGTCGGAGAGTTGGTTCGAGACCATGCGGATCGTACTCCGCGCTCCAACACGAATGAACACGCCAGGCGTGAGCAAAACTTCGGCACGGCCTTCCGCCGTACGCAGTTCGGCGCCCTGAGGCACGCTTGGAAATCTGCCTGGATGCGATTCGAGTGGCTGGTCGCCCATGTACACAGCCCCTTCAAAAAAGTGGACTACCCCGGAATGAGTGGAGATCACTGATTGACCGACAGCGGGAAGCGCAAGGAAGCTGAGCGAAGCAAGAATAGAAAACGCTGATGCGCGACCGTACGCCATAAAACGGCCTTGGACAACTATCTGCCTATTCACAGCTTGCGTCAAGCTTGACCACCGTCATCGACAGAAGAGCGCCCCGGCATGAAGCAGAGAATGCAAAATAGCGAGCGGCCGACAAGGCTGCGAATCTGGCGGGGAGAAAGTCCTCGCGCCGTCAATTGCCTGAATTTGGACGGCCAGCATATCCGATGCATGCACTCGCAGCAGGGGCTGAACACAACCTGCAAAGACTTCTCAAACGAGATAAGACCGAAGGAGAGAAGAGAGGGATGGGATTGGCGCATGAGTCCGTAGGAGGAATGAAGGAGGGGCGATGCCCTCTGGGGGGTGTAACGCCTCCCCGGCGACAGTCACGCTGGAGCCGTGGCAAAGGGACTCAGGACACTTGGCGGTCTCCACTCCAACGGGGTTCTCGGACACGGAGTCGGGATTTAACCCGTTAGGACGGCGACGAGGCTATTGTCAAACCACCAAAGGCGGGGCGTACAGGTACCAGCGCCACCTTTGGCTCGCGCCTCTCATATGCGAGGCCAAGCCAAGAATGTCTAGGGCATGGGCGTGGGGGATAAGAAACTCTAGCTCAGCCGGACTATCGTGTATGTTCACAATTGCACAGTACGCAGATCCCATTTAGAAGAGAGAAGGTGGGTTTAACCGAAGGCCGCGACAGCTATTCCTGCAGAAAGATGTTGAGAAGGGAGTTGTGAACCTGAATCTCGCCGTTATATTCTTGGCTCGGCCGCCTTTGGCGCGGGCTGGCTTGGCCCTGGCGCTCATTTCATACCTCCGAGAGGGTAGGGCCGGGACTCGATTATACGTCCGAATTATAGGTCCGAGACCTGCTCAGACGCGGGATGGGTTCAAGGGCGTGCCGCCTCACTGTTTTGTCATCCTGCCAGCAAACTGCCCAAGGCGACGACATGCAAAACGAGCGCAATGCAAATCAGTAGCGCTGCGGTTCGCGCCCCAATCCACTGCTCCCTGACCGCTCTTCTCAGCACGTACACACCGAAGGGTAGGTTGACCAGCACCGCAGTGACCACTCCCGGCGCGTACCCGCGCCTGACAATGGCAGCGAGTATGTGCCAGGCCACGTTCACCAGCAGGATGGATTCCAGCAGAAGAGCCGATATTAGCCAAGCTTTGCCTGGTCGGAGAATCGCCCACGCGATTACGGCAAGAGGCAGCACCGTAGCAATCACCAGCGCGATCCGCAGGTCATGCGAGTTGTGCAAGAACCTATTTGGATGCAGCCACTCCGGCAGTCCCCCATCCGGCGATGACAAGAATTCTGGAAACGTTGCATACTCCTCGATGGTGTGCAGCACAACAGTCAACCCAATCACGGCCAATACTGCTCTGCGTGAAAGAGAGTGCATAGGGGACTGACCATCTTACTCGCCGGGGAGGCGGTAGCGGGCACCTTACAAGGGGGTGTCTCACCGTTCACCTTTCCAGCGCAATTATGCTCCTGCGTAACTGTTGATAACAGGGACGTTTTTCTAAAAGCGTGATGGAATCCATCTGCCGGCAGAAGACCGGCTTATTCCCGTCACCGAACGAGATTGAGTTGTCGTGCAGTTGCCCGGACTGGGGCCCAGATGTGCAAACATGTTGCGGCGGTTCTCTACGGCGTTGGCGCGCGGCTTGATGACAACCGGAACTGCTTTTCAAAATTCATGAGTTTGACGAAAGGGAGCTGGTCGCTACTGCCGGACGACTAGGCAAATCGGCAAAAAAGACGGCGTGCTTCAGATTCCGAGGCCGCTACGCGGATGGGGGACGATGCTGCCGCTGCATACCCGGAGATTCCGCGGCACGATATCAGGGGCATGGGAAAGGGTTGAGAAACTCAAGCCCGCAACTCCTCAGGGAGTATTTCCGAAGTGAAAAACCAGATTGGCGCTTCAGGGAAGATCGAATCGGACACTAATGGGACACTAAACCCGCTCACCGCCGTGGAGCCATCCACGGTTCAGTAGGATGTAAGTGATTGGGATTGCCAGTATCTGGCGGAGAGGGGGGGATTCGAACCCCCGGTACAGCTTTTGACCGTACAACGGTTTAGCAAACCGCCGCCTTCAGCCACTCGGCCACCTCTCCGGGTTTGGCGGGTGATCAGCCCGCGAATCTGCGGGGCACAGCGATTATAGCAGCAGAGCTCTGGGTTTAAGACCAGACCAGTCAGCCTCGCTCAATTACCTGGGCGAATCAAAAACTTGTCCGCCGAATCTTCACGTGTCTTTCATGTCTTAATCTTAGCTTCAGGGGGTGTATTTTCGTTTTATGAAGCGCACTCCCCTCTTTAACTCCGTATGGCTTCTCGCACTGCTCGCTTGTTTCTCTTCCGTTCCGGCGCGATCCTCGGCCTCGCCACGCAACGGGCAGCCAACCACGGCGCCCCAAACGGCACCGCCGTCGGCGGCCAAGCCTGCCGACACCGAAGTTTGGGAGCCTGAACCCAAAATCGTAACCCCGCGCGCGACCTGCGGGGCGCCTCCATCCGACGCCATCATCCTTTTTGACGGAAAGAATCTGGACGAATGGGTGTCTGCGAAAGACAAGTCACCCGCGCGGTGGATTGTTGCTGACGGAGTAATGACCGTCGCTAAGTCTGCGGGCAACATCGAGACCAGGCACGCCTTCACGAACTATCAACTCCACATCGAATGGCGAATTCCAGAGAACATTACGGGCTCCGGCCAGGGGCGTGGAAACAGTGGCGTGTTCCTCGCCTCGACCGGCCCCGATGACGCTGGATACGAGTTGCAGGTCCTCGACTCCTATAACAACAAGACTTACGTGAACGGACAGGCCGGCAGCATCTACAAGCAATCGCCGCCGCTGGTGAATCCGAACCGGAAGCCAGGCGAATGGCAGACCTACGACGTGGTGTGGACGGCGCCGACATTCAATCCAGACGGCTCGCTCAAGACTCCCGCCTACGTAACGGCCTTCTTCAACGGAGTGTTGGTGCAGAACCACTTTGAGTTGAAAGGTGAGACGTTGTACATCGGGAAGCCCTTCTACAAGGCCTATACCAGCGCTCCCATAAAGCTGCAGGCACACGGAGACAAGAGCGAACCCATCAGTTATCGCAATATTTGGGTCCGCGAACTCGACTGAATCGGTTGCGACAAGTTCGTCAAAATCGTTCGTTCTGCGATCGACTCCATCGTGGTCATTCGCGCGGTATCGCGGCACTCGCCAGCTCGGCGGTATAAGTCGTGCTCACAACCGGCTATCAGGACGTGCCTCCGGAGTTAGGCACCTTGCCGTCCACTTCCATCACGCCGCCGTCCTCGGATCTGGCGCTGGGCCGAGTGTTCAGATAGTTAGCGACAATTCCGGCTAACCAACTGATTCTAAACAACCGCGAAAACGATGTTTTCGCAACGAACCGCAAACAGTTGCCCACTTCTCGCGTTCGTATTCAGCAGAACTCCGCGGTTGTTAGACTGAACCAATCACCTCTTACATGGAGCACGCACTGGAAACGCAATCTCATGGCGGAGCACGAGCACCTGTCGCGCAGGCCCGCCGCATCGTCATCAAGGTAGGAACCAACGTCGTGATGCGCGATGACGGGCGCCTGGCCCTGAGCCAGCTCTACGGCCTCGCCGAGTCGGTAGCCCGGCTCCGGCAGCGCGGCTGTGACGTGCTCATGGTTTCCTCAGGCGCCGTGGGATTGGGCATGGAACGCATCGGCCTTGGCGCGCGCCCGACCGAGTTGTCGCAGATCCAGGCATGCGCGGCCATCGGCCAAAGCCGCCTGATGGCCATCTATGACGACGCCTTCGACAAGCTGGGCTGCCGTACTGCCCAGGTGCTTCTCACCGAGGACGACTTTCGCGATGCAGGACGCTACGCCAATCTGCGCGCGACCCTGGTGTCGTTACTCGCGCTGGGCGTGATTCCGGTGATCAATGAGAACGACACGGTTTCGACTGTCGAACTGGACCATCCGGCGGATTCTCCCGAGAGGCAGCGCGTCTTCGGCGACAACGACAAGCTCTCCGCCCTGGTCATGACACATATCGACGCTGATTTGCTCGTGCTCCTGTCCGATGTGGATGGCCTCTATAATGCCGAACCCGGCAGCGATGGCGCCGAACTCGTCTCCGAAGTCGCGAGCGTGACGGACGAGATCCTGAAATACGCCCACGGCAAGAACGGGCGCGGACGAGGCGGCATGGCGAGCAAGCTGGAAGCGGCAAGCCTCGCAACCGAAGCTGACGGCATGGCGGTCATCGCCAATGGGCGTTTGCCGAACGTGATCGAGCGCGTTTGCGCCGGCGAAGTAGTGGGCACACTGTTTTTGCCTCGGGGACGCAAGTGAGACAACAGGTTCGTGAAATCGCGAAAGCGGCGAAATGCGCATCGCGGGTGCTCGCATCAAGTTCTGCGGAGCAGCGAAACTCTGCGAGCCGTGCAGTCGCGGAAAGAATCGAGCGCAGTCACTCGCAGCTTCTTGACGCCAATGCGTGGGACTTGGTCGCCGCCCGGGATCTGCTGGCGACGGGCGAAATTAGTCAAGCGACCTTCGAGCGGCTGCGGCTGGACGAAAAGAAACTTGCCGAGATGACGCAATCTATGCGGGCCGTTGCCGAACTGCCCGATCCTGTCGGACGAACGCTCGCGCGTACGGAACTCGACAGCGGGTTGGTGCTGGAGAAGGTTACTTGTCCGCTGGGGGTGGTGGCGATCATCTTCGAAGCGAGACCCGATGCGGTGACGCAAATCAGCGCGCTGGGAATGAAGTCCGGCAATGCCGTGATCCTCAAACCCGGTCGCGAAGTCGAGCATACCGCGTCGGCGCTGGTAAAAGTCCTTCGGCTGGCGTTAAGCGAAGCGGGTCTTCCCGAAGATGCCGTAACGTTGGTGATTGATCGCGAGGCAGTCGGGCAACTGCTTGGCATGAACGATCTGGTGGACATGGTGATTCCGCGCGGGTCGAAACAATTGGTGGAGTTCGTGCAGGCGAATACGCGAATTCCGGTTCTTGGTCATGCCGAAGGCATTTGCCACATTTATGTTGATACGGCTGCCGAGGCTGATATGGCGCTCGCCATCATCGACGACGCAAAGACGGACTATCCGGCCGCGTGCAACGCGGTGGAAACGGTGTTGGTCCACGAGAAGATTGCGCCCACATTTCTGCCGAAGCTCGCGCAGCGTCTTGAAGCAAAAGGCGTCAATCTGCGCGGATGTAAGAAAACGCAAGCAATCCTCGGCGAACTAACAGTCGAGACAATTGACGGAAGTGAGTGGCACCGCGAGTATTCCGATTTGATATTAGCGGTGCGGGTGGTGACATCGATGGACGAGGCCATCCAGCACATCCAGGACTACGGCTCCTCGCACACCGAAACCATCGTGACCCAAGACTTGCGAGCTGCCGACGCATTTCTTGCGCAGGTTGATGCCGCCGGTGTTTTTCACAACGCGTCAACGCGATTTGCCGATGGATACCGTTACGGATTCGGAGCTGAGATCGGAATCTCAACCAGCAAATTGCACGCTCGCGGTCCGGTCGGGGTAGAAGGACTGACGACCTATAAATATGTTCTGCGCGGTGCCGGACACGTAGCGAAGGACTACCACGGCCTCAACGCGAAGCCGTTCCTTCACAAGCGACTGCTCTGATCGACTACGGAACAGTCAGCACTGTCTGGTAGGGATCAAGAACCAGGCGCTGCACCGATGGAGGCACGGGAAGTGTAATCCTGGTTTCCGGTCCTTCGGCGAAGACCCGTCCGAGGTACACCTTGCGGTCTGCCGTCACACCATAGATGGGGAGATTGGTCACCAGGTCGTCGGGCGAATCGAGTTGCCGTATCGTCGCAGAGACCGTGGCCTTACCGGCGCGGGTTGAAAAGTGGACGTCCTTGATTTCAAAGCGGGGAAAGGCGGTGCCGTTGACCCACCCGTCGAAGAACCAGTCGAGCGACCTTTGATCTTCGAACCACAGTGACCTCGGCAGCACCGCCTCGAGAGCCTGTTCGAAATCGGCGTTGGTGATTTCCTTTCCCTGGTAGCGGTCGTACAGGTTCCGAAGCAGAGCAAGGAACACATCGTCATTACCCTCGGGATCTTGCGGTGTACGCGAGGCATCGCGAAACATCCCGCGCAACATGTGCATGAGCCATGTGCCCCGCCCGTAGGTAATTATTTCGTAGCCCGTGGGAAATTTCGACGAAGACAGGCGGACGCCTAGGGTCACAGGGCCGGCTTGTACGTTAGGCAGGCCTTCCTTCGATTTGGTGGCGAGCATTTGCCGGTACGCCTCCAGGATGACGTGCGCATCACCCGGACGACTGCGTTCCAAAAGAAGGAGTGCGGAATAGTTGGCGAAGGCTTCAAGCAGCCACTGCTCGTGATAGCTGGCCCAGGAGACGCGATCACCGAACCATTGATGAGCCACCTCGTGCTGCATCATGACTTCGCCGAAAAGGACATTGTCTGGGTGCGAGATATGGGCGGCTTCTCGTTGTTCCGGGGTCAGGTACACGTAGCTTGAGAGGAAGATCACACCCGGCCAGCCCTGGCTATCGGTGCCGGGACGTTGTGTAAGCGCGAGTGAGCTGAAGGGATAAGGACCGAACATCTTGCCGAGCGACGAGACGGTTAGTGCGGCCCGCTCGGCGAGGGACACGCTTCCTGCTACCGGAACCGGAGTTGTGGCGACGGGGGGCGCAGCCCTCACCCCCTCCGGCATCATGGGAGACTGCGATCCCGAACTGCCTATCGAAATGTTAGCTGAGGATTGCGGCATGGCTTTCTCGACTCCACGTGTGGCGTACGAATTGATTTCGACGTCATCGGCCTTGACGGAAGTGCGAACGTAGCGTCCGAGATTGAACCCCGCGATGGGTATAGGGCGATCGCTGATCCAGTGACCAAGAGACTCGGCGCCCACTGATTCGAGCGAAACCTGCTTGCCCGTAGCGACGAGCGTGTACAACTGCGGAAAACGAAAGGTGATGTCATAGTTGGCCATGGCGATACCGCGGTTTGGATACCAGGTGCCGCGAGCACCGACGTAGAAAAGGCCGCCACCAGCGTCGGAGAGCACATTTCCGGAATACACAAACTTCAGGCGTAATTGCGAGCCTGCTGCGAGCGGCTCGGGAAATACCACGGCGACAAGGTCGTTACCGCGGCGCGATAATTCGCCGCCTGCGATCGATTCATTCTGGATGAATTCGAGTCGCGTATCGCCCATCTCGACGGACTTGACCTGCAGATAACGCGAGAGCTCGAACAACAGGATGCGCGTTCCGCCCTGGCTTACGTCCCCGCTCAGCTCAGCGGTTGCAGACAAAGTGAGTGTGGGCTCGATGGTGCAATGGATGGTGTAGTGGGCAACCTGGAATGCATCACGTGTCCATGCCGGGCCAGTCGGGCCGTGGAAGCGCGAAGAGGTTTGCGTTTGAGACCGCGCCGATCGCATGGGGAAGCTCATCCACAGGTCATAATAGGTTTCGTCGTGCGCGATGCTCGTTTGTCCAACCATGAGCTGTTCGGGGGCGCCGGTATCGAAGTACAAATCGAATACCCCAAGCCGATCGGCTGCCATGCGGGCGTGCAGTAACCGGTCGGGGGGGGCCGGTCCAGATGCCGGTTCCGCAGATTCCGTAGTGGTAAAACTGATGGCGAGACGCATAGCGTCCATCACAGCCAAACTCTGAGCTTTGGGGTTGTTATGCTCGACGAAGGCAGCCGGATCGTCTGCCGGCCGCAAGTATGGCTGCAGGTCGGCTGCGGTATCGTCGTTAAACCGAAGGTAGGCCGAGGTGAAGTGCTCTTCCAGCACCCCCAGGCCGGTAAACAATCCGAGGGACGCACGTTCCCTGCGGTCGGGCGGTCGGACCAGCACCTCGCCGTCGCCTTCAAAGTACGCGCCGGTAATTCGGCCGTCGACCGTGTGCGTGAACGCGATGGTCCCATCGTTGAGCCACAAGTGAGCGTCCTCGCGATCGATGGCGGCTTCACGGATCTTGTAAACCCTCTGCGGGTCAAGGCCGACGGTCCTGAGCTCCCGATAGAGTGGCAGTACGGGACCTGAAGTCAGGGGCAGCGACTGGGCTCGCGCGGGAGAAGCCAAGGGCGGCACGATAAGTAAGAGGACGAAAGCGTATCGGAACCAGAAAGTGGGATGAAATGCCATCGACAAGAAGACGAAATGAATGTGAGCAGTAGTCTAAGCTAATGGCCTCAGCATTGCACCACTATGGGGATCGCCCTGATAAGCCAAAGTTTGGGGCTGGTCACTTCATGAGGTTACGAAAGTGTAATTCACTGGGGCGTGTTCAGCTGTCAGGGAAACCTTGCAAGCTAGAATCATCGCGGCAAAAGTCACGATCCGAAAGAACTTGCGAACCGCTACGGTGTTGGAGCCTTGGACGAGTTGTTTCTTGCGCCCGAATAAAAGTTGTTGCGGTTACAATAGACAGGAGTATCCCATACGTACCAGGCGGCCTCTCGATTGAACAGGCTCTCCCTGGATCAGGTATTGAATGAAGACGTCTGCAGTTATCTGTTTCTTTGTCCTCCTGACTGTCCCGTTTGCTGTCGCGCAACAGTCCCAGTCTGCCTTAACGCCCGGGACCGTTCCGCCCACGGCGGCCACGCCGGCAGCTCCGCCACCCATTGACGCTACCGTGGTCGAGGAGATCATCGCGCGTGTCAATAACAGCATTATTTCGCTTTCGGAGCTGAACCGAAGCCAAGAGCAGCTGAAAGCGGAACTAGCCAAGCAGGACCCAAACGCGTTGGCGGACAACGCGCCGCAACAGAAAGACCTGCTGCGCGACCTGATCGATTCACGTTTGCTGGCGCAGAAGGCGGAGGAGCTGGGTATCAGCGCCGACACGGACGTGATCAAGCGGTTGGACGATTTGCGCAAACAGATGCATGCCGAATCCATGGAAGACTTGGAGAAGGCCGCGCAGGCGCAGGGTGTTTCCTTTGAGGAGTTCAAACAGAACCTGAAAGAAACCATCCTGACCCAGAAGGTGATCCAGCAGGAAGTTGGCGGCCATATCAGCGTAAGCCAGCAGGAAATCCAGCAGTTCTACGATCAACACAAGAGCGAGATGGAGCGGCCGGAGCAAGTGCGGTTAAGCGAGATCCTGATTTCCACGCAGGCGGCCGGGAAGGCCGGAAGCACTGCCCCGGAACCTTCGAACGACGAATTAGTGGCGCAGGCCAAGGCAAAGGCTGACGCGATTTATGCCCAGCTGCAGAAGGGCGCGAAGTTCGATGATCTTGCCAAACAGAATTCTGCTGGACCAACGTCTGCCCAGGGTGGCGACCTCGAGTACTTCAAGCGCGGAACGCTTTCCAAGCAACTTGATGACCAGGTATTTGCTCTGAAGGCGGGCCAGTTCACCGAGCCCATTCGCACCAATCAGGGATGGGTGATGCTGAAAGTCACTGAACATCAGTCGGAGGGCGTTCCTCCATTAAAGGAAGTCGAGCCGATGATCCAGGAGCGGGTGTACATGACCAAAATGCAGCCCGCACTGCGCGAATACCTAACCAAATTGCGCGAAGACGCCTACATCGACATCAAGCCCGGCTATGTGGACTCAGGCGCCAGCCCCAACGAGACGAAGCCGGTGTATACGACCGCTGCCTCGGCAGACGACAGTAAGAAAGAAAAGAAAAAAAAGAAGTACTTGGTGTTCTAAGCTGCATTGCTCCCTCGTTCGAGGGTTGCGGAAGAACTCGGTGACGACCCCGAGCTTTGAAAGGGCGTCTTCAGGAGTGCCACCCAAGTCCTTTGTTTTTTTGTTGCTCCGAGCGGACTCTAGTCCGCGAGGAGTCGGCCGTCCGCGCCCTTTTACGCAACGTGTGGCTGTGCTTTTACGCAACTCAACACTCCTCCTGAGGCTCCCTTCAATGCTTGATTTCCGTGCCGCAGCCCTGCAGTGCGGTACGATAAGCGTTCAGCGAAACTGATCCCGCTTCCGCTTTTGAGGCCCCCGATGAAAGACTTTTACGTCCGCGATTGCCAACAATACGAGAGCCAGACCATCACCTCAAGTTTTGTGGTTGCCTCGAAGCAAGTGAAGACCAAGAAGAGCGGAGAGCCTTACCTTACTGTCATCCTGGCAGATCGCAGCGGGCAGCTACAGGCCAACATGTGGGACAACGTCACCGATGCCCTGAATGCGTTCGAACAGGATGACTTCATCAAGGTCAAAGGGATGGTGCAGAAGTACAACGGGCGCTGGCAGCTCACCATCCACAAAGTCCGTAAGCTCGGTGACGGCGAAATCGATTACACCGACTACGTTCCCAAGACACCGAAAGACATTGGCCAACTTTGGCAAACATTAGCGGGTTTCATCGAAAGCTTCGAGAACCCGTGGCTCAAGCGCCTGGTGCAGGACTTCATGGCGGACGAGGCGATCGCTACTGCCTACAGAGCTGCGCCGGCCGCCAAGACACTTCATCACGCTTACGTAGGAGGGTTGCTGGACCACGTGGTTTCGCTGTGTACGGTCTGTGATCTCGCGGCACGCAACTATCCCCAGGTGAATCGCGACTTGCTGCTCACCGGCGCGTTCATGCACGACATTGGGAAGATCCACGAGTTGTGCTACCAGCGCTCGATCTCCTACACCACGAAGGGTCAGCTGCTAGGCCACATGATCATCGAGTTGGAGATGCTGCATGAGAAACTCGGGCACATCCCTGGCTTTCCCGACGATCTGAAGATCCTGATCGAGCACCTCATCATCAGCCATCATGGCCACTATGAATTCGGCTCACCCAAGTTGCCGATGTTTCCCGAGGCGCTGATGCTGCACTACCTCGATGACCTGGATTCGAAGATGGAGAGCATGCGTGCGCAGTTCGAGCGCGAAAGCGAAGTGGAGACCGCGTGGACGAGCTATAACCCGTCACTCGGACGGCCGCTGCTCAACAGCCAGAAGTTCCTTGAGAAGCGCGAAGCGGATGCGTCTTCGAACGAAGAGAAGGTGGCGGAAGACTCTTTCACAACGCCCGAGATTGGGCCGGAACCGGACGCCGCTGCATCCGAAATCACTGTGGCGGTGACTGTCGCACAGCAGGACGCCTCTACGGGCCTGGCTGCATTGCAACGAAAATTCGCTTCCCACAAAGTAACCCCCGTAGGTGCGAAAGACGAGTAACGGAAGCCTCCACACGCCCAATTCACCCATCATGCTGGACTTTTCGCAATTCGAGTATCTGTCGTTCGACTGCTATGGAACCCTGATCGATTGGGAGACCGGCATACTGGGATACGTTCGTCCGCTCTTGCGCGAGAAAGGTTGCGAAGCCGGCGACGCGGAGATTCTCAACGCCTATTCGGTGTGCGAACCGCAACGGCAGGAGCCGCCGTATCACAGTTACCGCGATGTGCTGGCTGGCGTGATGTGGGACTTGGCTGCGCGTTTCGAGTGTGAGATCAGTGATTCAGAGGCTGCTGGACTCGCCGATTCCATCGCCAACTGGGAGCCATTTCCCGATACCAAGTCGGCCTTGGAGCGTCTAAAGTCACGTTACAAACTGGCGGTTCTGTCGAATATCGATGATGAATTGTTCGCATTTTCAGCTTCGAAGCTGGGAGTGACGTTTGACTGTGTGGTTACCGCGGAGCAGGTCAAGAGTTATAAGCCGACATTGCGGAACTTCGAAACCCTGCTTCAGCGCTTGAGTGTCGATAAGAATCGGCTTCTGCACGTCGCCGAGAGCTTGTACCACGATGTAGTGCCCGCGCAGCAATTAGGTCTTGCGACCGTTTGGGTCAACCGCAGGCAAGGTAAGGCGGCTGCTGCGACCAGGTTGATCGATGCGCGCGCAGATGTCGAGGTCCCTGACGTTAGTACTCTGGCGGACCTAACCACAGGCTAATCGCACAAAAACTCTGGCAATGAATCTCACCAAAGGGGTGCTGCATCACTACTAAGACAATGAAAATACTGGTCCCTACTCCATTGCGTCAGTATGCCGGCAAGCAGTCCACGGTGGATGTGCAGGCAGCAACCGTGGGCGAGGCGCTCAGCTCGCTCACCTCCGCATACCCTGACCTTCGCAAGCACCTGTACAACGACGAAGGAAAGCTCCGAGCTTTCGTGAACCTGTATCTCAATGATGAAGACATCCGTTATCTGCAGCAGGACCAGACAACCGTGAACGAAGGGGACACGCTGTCGATCGTTCCTTCGATCGCCGGCGGTCGCGGGTGAGGTGAACATGGCCGGCATTGCAGAGAAAGTGGCTTCGCTTTCCAACGACGAGATCCTGCGCTATTCGCGGCACCTCATAATGCCGGAAGTAGGCATGGAAGGGCAGCTCAAGCTCAAACGGGCACGCGTGTTATGCATTGGCGCGGGCGGGCTCGGCTCACCCCTGACGCTCTATCTGGGCGCGGCTGGAGTGGGAACCCTAGGCATCGTGGATTTCGACGTCGTCGATTTCACTAATCTGCAGCGCCAGATCGTTCACCGAACCGAGGACGTGGGGCGCAAGAAGCTCGACTCGGCCGCCGACACCCTTCGCGCGATCAATTCCAACGTGGAGATTCGCAAGTTCGAGACGCGCCTCAGCAGCGCCAATGCGCTGGAGCTGTTTCGCGAATTCGACATCATCGTGGATGGGACAGACAATTTCCCGACTCGCTACCTGGTGAATGACGCGTGCGTTCTAAGCGGGAAGCCGAACGTCTACGGATCAATCTTCCGTTTTGAAGGGCAGGCGAGCGTGTTCGCTACCCAAGAAGGACCGTGCTACCGCTGCCTCTATCCGGAGCCCCCTCCGCCTGGACTGGTGCCATCGTGCGCTGAGGGCGGGGTACTTGGCATCTTGCCGGGGTTAGTGGGTGTGATCCAGGCGACAGAAACCATCAAGTTGATCCTAGGTGCGGGCGAACCTCTTATCGGACGGCTCCTACTAGTTGATGCCTTGGCAATGCGGTTCCGCGAGCTGAAGCTACGGAAGAATCCAGATTGCCCAGTTTGCGGAGTGAATCCCACAGTCAAGGAACTGATTGACTACAATCAGTTCTGCGGAATTCGCGGCGAGGAGGCAGCGGCGCGGAGCACTATGGCTGACATGACGGTTGAAGAACTCAAGAAGCGCCTCGACCAAGGCGATGATCTGTTTGTGCTGGACGTACGTGAGCCTCACGAATATCAAATCTGCAACTTGGGTGGGTACCTGATTCCGCTGAATGACTTGCCGAAACGGGTGAGCGAGCTCGATTCCAGCCGCGAAATCGTTGTGCACTGCAAGATGGGCGGCCGCAGCGCCAAAGCGGCAGATTTTCTGCGCCAGTCGGGATTTAGCAAGGTCCATAATCTCGCGGGGGGCATCAATGCCTGGGCTGAGCGCGTCGATCCTAAGGTGCCGAAGTACTAACTGAATCTTGTTACCACGACTCTTTACCTCGATAGCGCTTGAGGTTCAGCGTGGTAAAATCGGCTGGAAACTGAACCGGAAAAGTGTGTCTTGATCGAGCTTGCCCCCTCCATTTTGTCCGCCGATTTCGCTCATCTGGCTGATGCCGCCAACTCGGCGATTCGAGGCGGCGCCACGGTGATCCACTGCGATGTGATGGACGGGCATTTTGTTCCCAACCTGACGATTGGGCCGCCCGTGGTCGCCTCATTACGCAAGGCGGTCGAGGTTCCGCTGGATTGTCACCTGATGATCGAGAACCCCGATGAGTTCATTCCGGCGTTTGCGGATGCGGGAGCAAACTGGATTTCGGTCCACCAGGAGGCCTGCTGTCCACCTGAATCGAACCCTGGAGTTGATTCGGAGCCACGGATGCAAGGTGGGGGTGGTGCTGAATCCGGCGACTCCCGTACAGACCCTGGGAGAGGTACTCGATCTTGTTGATTATGTGCTGATTATGTCGGTCAACCCGGGGTTTGGGGGACAAAAATTCCTGCCCAGCACGCTGGAAAAAGTCCGCAAGCTGGCGACTATGCGTGCCGCGAAGGGTTTGAATTTTCGTATCGAAATGGACGGCGGCATCGCGCTCGATACAATCGGAGCGGCGGTAAGGGCAGGGGTCGAAATTTTTGTTGCTGGTAGCGCAGTGTTCTCCCACGGTGATCCCGCGGTGAACGTCGAAGAGCTGCTGAAAGCGGCCCATGACGCAACCATGGTCCGCGTCTAACTCGATGGATTTTCGCAGGATTTCAAAGGTGGTAAGGATGTTTCGTCGCGTTCTTTTATCGGTATTGATGGTCAGCACGATCGTCTTTGTGGGCTGCACCAACAAGAAAGTCGTCAACCCCATCGCCAACGTCAATTCCAAGCAGCCCGACAAGGTGCTGTACGACCGTGCCATGGACGCGATGAAGCACAACAAGTTCGACGTGGCGCGACTGAGCCTGCAGACCCTGATCAATACGTATCCCGACTCGGAGTATGTGGCGCGCGCCAAGCTGGCAATCGGCGACTCGTGGTACGCCGAAGGCGGTTCGGCCGCCATGGCGCAGGCGGAAAGCGAATATCAAGCGACTTCATCACCTTCTTTCCGAACATGACGGAAGCGAGTGAAGCGCAGATGAAGATCGCCAACATCCATTACAACGAAATGGAGAAGGCGGACCGCGACTACACCCACGCCAAGCGCGCTGAGGAAGAGTATCGGCAACTGATCATGCAGTTCCCGGACAGCCCGATGGTGCCAGAGGCGAAGAAGAAGCTACTGGCAGTGCAGGAAGTGCTGGCGGAGCGCGAGTTCAGAATTGCGCACTTCTATTACGTGCGGGAGTCGTGGCCGGCGGCCATAGCCCGCCTTAGGTCGTTGACCGACACCTATCCACTTTACAGCGGCGCTGACGAAGCGCTTTTCGAAATCGGGGGCGCCTACGAGAAAGAGGCGGACTTGATTCGCCGGTCGCGGCTGGCAGAGGCGGCCAAAGGCGCCGCTTATTAAGAGTTATACCGACAACGCGGCCGCGGCATACGATCAGATCCTGACCCGTTATCCACGGGAAGACCGGGCTGTCGACGCTCGCAAGCAACTGGAAGCCCTGGGTAAGCCGATTCCCAAGGCTACGCCAGAAGCGATTGCCCAGAACAAGAAAGAACAGGAAAGCCGCGGCTCCATGAGCACCATGGACAAGATGATGTTGAACTTCCGTAAGGGACCGGACGTTTCACAGGCCGCGACCGTTGGCGAACCGACGCTGGTTGATCCGAAGCAGTCGAGCGCTCCGGAGATCGTGCGATCAGCGACTGCCAGCGTCATGTCGTCGCTGAATGCCGCCATGAATGCGACCGCGCAACCCGGTACCGGAACAGCTCCACCGGCGGAAAACGCAGCACCACCGACCTCAAGTGGAACAGGAACAGGTGCGAATACGGGAACCGGGTCGAGCGCAGGAACCGGTACGAGCGTCGAGGTCGTTGGCGCAAGCTCCGGGACAAGTGTGAACTCCGCAGTCGAGGTGGTGAGCAAACCGGCGGCAGCAACTGGCGACACAGCCATTCCTGAACTGGGGAACGATCTAACCCCTCCAAGTGGCTCAACCCAGGCGGCGCCGCCCTTGCCGCCGACGCAGGTCAACGATGCCCCGAAGGCCCCGGCTCCGACGGACAGCGCGCCCGCAGCGGCGAGTACTAACGCCTCGCAGCAGCCAACTTCCGCAGACCCAAGTACGGAAAGCTCTTCTAAGAAAAAGAAAAAACACCACTTCCCGTTCTAGTCAGACATCGTCAGGTATCTCTGGCCGCCGTGGAGAACGGCGGCCTGCGGTATTTTGGCCGCTCTGGGATCGATCCGCAATCCTGTAATATCAAAGGAGTAGGCCTCATTCTACGAACGAATTCGAATGCCCCACGATCTTCCCAAGGCGTACGATCCCAGCGTCATTGAACCCCGCTGGGCCGAGTACTGGATCCAGGAAGAGCTATTTCACGTGGATACCCCAGCGCCTGACTCCCAGCAGCCGGTTTTCACTCTGACCCTTCCTCCGCCGAACGTCACCGGCCGTCTGCACATGGGCCACATGCTCAACCAGACCGAGATGGACATCATCGTTCGCTGGTACCGTATGCGCGGGTTTGTGACACTGTGGCTGCCCGGCACCGACCACGCCGGTATCGCCACACAGATGATGGTGGAACGCCAGCTTGCCTCGGAAGGCATGAACCGGCGCGACATGACCCGCGAAGCCTTCATCGAGCGGGTGTGGTGTTGGAAGAAGCACTACGGCGGCGCCATCCTTGACCAGATGAAGCGGCTGGGCGTCTCGGTGGATTGGTCGCGCGAGTTCTTCACCATGAGCGACGAGCTGTCGCTGGCGGTGCGCGAAGCCTTCGTTCGGCTGTATGAGGAAGGGCTAATTTATCGCGGCAAATACATCGTGAATTGGTGTCCCCGTTGCATCACGGCGGTCTCGGACCTCGAGGTCGTGCACGAGGAGACGCAGGGGAAGATTTACGAGATACGCTACCCGGTCGTGGGCAGTCCGAACGAGTTCATCGTGGTGGCGACCACACGTCCTGAGACGATGCTGGGTGATACTGCGGTGGCCGTGAATTCCGCGGATGAGCGCTACAAGCACCTGCATGGCAAGAAAGTCCTGTTGCCGCTGATGAATCGGGAGATCCCGATCATCACCGACGACATCCTCGCGAATCCCGAATTCGGGACCGGCGCGGTGAAGGTCACGCCTTCGCACGATCCCAACGACTTCGAAGCCGGGCTGCGCAACGGATTGCCGCAGATCGACGTGATGAACGAAGTCGCGCAGATGAACGAGAATGCGGGGCCATATCGCGGGCTGGACCGCTTCGAAGCGCGTCAGAAAGTGCTGGAAGACCTGGAGAAGGGCGGGTTCCTGGTTGGCGCGAAAGATTACGTCGTGCCGCTCGGCAAGTGCGACCGGTGCAAGACGATCGTCGAGCCACGACTCTCGACGCAGTGGTTCGTGAAGATCCAGCCGCTGGCTGATCGCGCCATCGAGGTCGTCGAGAAGGGCGATGTAAAGTTCGTTCCGGAGAACTATGCGAAGACCTACTTCGAGTGGATGCGTAACATTCACGACTGGTGCATCTCGCGGCAGTTGTGGTGGGGCCATCGCATTCCGGCGTGGTACTGCAAGGACTGCGGCGAAATTATCGTGTCACGCGATACGCCCGCGCAGTGCTCGAAGTGCGGCGAGTGGCAAGACTCGAACAGGAAACCGACGTCCTCGACACCTGGTTCTCGTCCGGGCTACTGCCGTGCTCGGGCCTCGGATGGCCGAAACATACGCCGGAGCTGGATGCGTTCTATCCGACATCGCTGCTGATTACTGGCTTCGACATTCTCTTCTTCTGGGTGGCGCGCATGATCATGATGAACTGCCACTTCATGCGCGATCACAAGCACGGCGACGTTCCATTTCGCACCGTGTACATCCATGCGCTGGTGCGCGACGCCGACCGCCAGAAGATGTCGAAGACCAAGGGCAACGTCATCGACCCGATCGAGATCATCGAGCGCTACGGCACCGATGCGGTTCGCTTCACGCTGGCCTCGATGGCCGCACCGGGGACCGATATAGCGTTCTCTGAGAGCCAGACCGAGGGCTATCGCGCCTTCGCCAACAAGATCTGGAACGCCTCGCGCCTGCTGTTCATGAACGTAGACCGCGCGCAGGAAGCGGATACGTGGTCACTCGGCGAATTCAAACCGGCCGCGGGAACCCTCAGCGCGAAAGGTGTCGCCGGTTTCTCCACCGACACGCTCGAAGACCGCTGGATACTCTCGCGCTTCAATCGCGTGACCTCCGAGGTACACGATGCGCTCGATTCGTACCGGTTCCACGAGGCGGCGCACGTCATCTATCACTTCTTCTGGGGCGAGTACTGCGACTGGTACCTGGAACTGATCAAGCAGCGGCTGGCGTCGAGCGATCGCGAGCAGGCGCGTACAGGCATACGCTAACCTGATTGGAATTTTCGAAGCAGCGTTGCGCATGTTGTCGCCGTTCATGCCGTTCATCACGGAAGAAATCTGGCATGCGGTGTACGACGGCAAGCCGCCGCTGAAGTCGATTGCGCTGGCGGCGTATCCGCAGGTGCGATCCCGCGCAGATTGACGCGAATGCCGAGACTGAGATGGCGATCCTGCAGGACCTGATCGTTGCGGTGCGCAACATTCGAGCCGAACTGAAGATCGAACCGAAGCAGAAGCTGGCCATCGAAATCCACGCGCCGCCGGAGATTCGCAGCATGATCGAGAGGGAATCGCGCGTCACTGGAGCGCATGGCGAATGTCGAGTCGATGGCATTTGTCGAAGCATTCGCTGGCCAACGCCGCCGGAGCGCGCAGTACAGCGCGCTTCGATGTAGCGCGTCATCTATGAGCGCAAGATCGATGTCGCGGCGGAACGTGAGCGGCTGAGCAAAGAGCTGGCCAAGATGACCGGCGAAATGGAACGCGCCACAGCGCAGTTGTCGAATGAGACGTTTCTGCCAAGGCGCCGGAAAAGGTCGTGAATGGCCTGAAACAGCGCAGCGCCGAACTGGAAGTGCTGATCGCGAAAGCCAAGTCGGCGCTGGACGATTTGGGCGAATACCCGAGCATCGAACTGAGGATAATTGTGGACTGGATGAGCCGCCGAGTCACCGCCATTCTGGAAGCCGCGCTGCAGGAAGACCGAGCCACCAGCGACGCCACCACCTACGCCTGCATCGACGTAAACCAGCGCGCCTCGGCGACCATCCTGGCCAAGCAGGACTGCGTGCTCGCCGGGCTAGGCTGCATCGCACGCGTGCTCGACGTCTATGCCAGCTCGACGGCACGGTGACGTCGCATCCGGAAGTCACGAGCCACTCGGAGATTTTCGACGGCATGCGGGTGCGCAAGGGGCAGTCGATTGCCGTAATCGTGCACAATGCGCGCGTGGTGCTGTCGTGCGAGCGGGTGATCCTGAACATCATGCAGCGCATGAGCGGCATCGCGACGCTTACGCGCCGCTATGTTGACGCCGTCGCCGGAACAGGCGCAACCATTCTCGATACGCGTAAGACCGCCCCGGGACTGCGTGTGCTCGACAAATGGGCTGTACGCTGCGGTGGAGGTACCAATCACCGGCTCGACCTGAGCGATGGCGTCCTCATCAAGAACAATCACATCGCGCTGGCGGGAGGCGTGGTTCCGGCGCTGGAGCGCGCCCTGCACAATCGCCGAGGCTCCCAGGTCATCGAGATTGAGGTGCGCTCGCTCGACGAATTGAAACTGGTCCTGGAGCACGGCGCAGAAGCCATCCTGCTCGACAACATGACGCCCGGAGCAGGTTCGCCAGGCGGTGGAACTGATTGCGAGCTTCGGGCGCAAGGATTCCGCTGGAAGCGTCCGGCGGCATCACGCTGGAGAATGTTCGTGCCTATGCCGAGGCCGGTGTGAACTTCATCTCCATTGGCGCGCTGACGCACTCGGTTCATGCGGTTGACCTGAGCATGCGCATTCAGCCGGCGTAGGAGCGGAGAGGCCCCAGCTTTCCCTATTCGCTGCGCTCGCGCATAATTCTTCTATCGCCCGCACGGCCACAACCCGCATGGACTCGCTTCCGCCCGAGGGTCTCACCGATGCCCGTCTGGCGCGTATTGTTCGCTTGCTGAGCGACAACGCGACTCTGGTCATCAGCGGCACACGCATCGCGGAAGAGCTGAAGCACCACGCGTTCTGAAGTCTGGCGTGCGGTGCAGCATCTTCGCGAACTGGGCGTGCGCATCGCTGGACATCCGGCATCCGGATATCAGCTTGAATCGGTGGCCGATCTGCTGCTGCCCGAGATCGTCGGACCGCTGGTGAAGGGCACCATCTTCGCATCGCGAATCCGTCATTACTTTCGCATCGGATCGACCAAGCAATGCGGCCATGGAAGCTGCCGCTGCGGGCGAACCGGAAGGTAGCGTCTTCTTCGCCGAAGAGCAGACGGCGGGGCGAGGTCGCGGCAGCAATACCTGGGAGTCGGCGCCGTCGGTGGGCATCTACTGTTCAGTCATTCTGCGTCCGCAGCTTGCTCCTGCCGATGCGCTGCTTTACTCTCTTTGATCACGGGCATCGCGGTATCCGAGGCGGTCGAGAAGACCACCGGGCTTACGTGGCGACCTGCGCTGGCCAAACGATGTTCTGATCGGCGAGCGCAAGTTTTGCGGCATTCTGACCGAGATGCATGCCGAAGCCACCCGCGTCCGGTACGTTGTGGTCGGCATCGGAGTCGAACGTAAACCAAGCGTCGTTTTCGGCCGAGCTTGAGCCGATTGCGACCTCGCTTCGTATCGTCGCCGGGCACGAATGGTCGCGGGTGCAGCTGGTTGCGGCTCTGCTAAAATCGCTCGACGCTTGGTATCGCAAAGCTCGCGAGCAACGCCGCGGATGCGCGCGCCGCCATCTTTCAGAGCCTTCGAAGAACATTCGTCGTACGCGCGAGGCGCGGCACGTCCATGTTGACGCAGGAAGGCGGTTACGAAGGCGTTACCGAGGGCCTGGACAGCCGGGGCTTCCTTCTGGTGCGAACCGAAACTGGCGTTCGCACGGTACTCTCCGGGCTGGTACGCGCCGCTCGCGGCGCAGGGAAATTAGATCATGCTGCTTGTCCTCGATGTAGGCAATACGAATACGGTACTGGGGGTCTTTCGAGCCCGAACGGATGGGCCCGACGGCGGAGCAATCGCGCCGCCTGATTGCGAACTGGCGCGTCTCGACCAACAAGTCGCAAACCGTCGACGAGTACGGCGTGCTGTTCCGCAATCTCTTCGCGATGAACGGAATCGAGGTTAGCGTCAGTGCAGGGCATCGTGATTTCATCGGTTGTTCCGCCGCTCGATTCCACTTTGCGCGAAGTTTGCGAGCGTTATTTCCAGATCAAGCCACTGTTCATCGAGCCGGGCGTGAAAACCGGCATGCCGGTGCATTACGACAACCCCGCTGAAGTCGGCGCCGATCGCATCGTTAACAGCGTCGCCGCATTTGAGAAATTCGGCGGCCCATGCATCGTTGTGGACTTCGGCACAGCGACGACGTTTGACGTGGTCTCGCCGAAGGGCGAGTATCTGGGCGGCGTAATTACGCCGGGAATCGGAATCTCTGCCGATGCGCTGTTCGAGCGCACGGCCCGGCTGCCGCGTGTCGACATCCGCAAGCCGCCGCGGGTGCTGGCAACCAACACGGTGAACAGCCTTCAGTCCGGACTGTATTACGGGTACATCGGACTGATCGACGGCATCCTCGAGCGGCTTGATGGCGGAGCTCGGCGGCGATGTGAAAGTGGTCGCGACCGGCGGCCTGGCGTCGCTGATGAGCAGCGGCTCGAAGTACATTCGCGAAGTGGACGATCTTCTGACGCTCGAAGGTTTGCGCATTATCTATGAACGCAATCTTCCGCAACTTCGGCGCCGCGAACACAACCACGCCGGTCCAGATGCCACCCCGACGGCTCCCCCCAGCCGCAGTTAAAGCTACACTCATAGGGAGCAAGGATTTCAGCAGGCAGAACTCGTCGTGCCGCCGTGGAAAACTACTTCAACTATTTCACCGAAATCGAGGAACATTTTCAGCGGCGGCGCGGCACGCTGATCCTGTTGTCTCCACTGGATTGGGCGCTGATGGAAATCTGGAAGGACGCCGGTATTCCGCTGGAGGCGGTCGTTCGCGGAATCGACGGGGCGTTCGACAAGTGGGAGCGCCGTCCGCGGCACGTCCGCAAGGTCAACGGCCTGGCATATTGCTCACAGGAAGTGCTCGCGGCTGCGGAAGAAATGCAGGAAGCGGCGGTAGGAAGTCAGCCTTCACGGGCCAGTAGTTCGGCGCTGGAGACCGAAGCCGTCATTGGCTTTCTGCGCAGAAACGCGGACGAGTTGGATCGCGCCGCCTTGCCCGCATCAGTGAAGGCAATTGCCGGTGAAACAGGCGTCGGACTGCGCGAAATGGCGGCCGCGTTCGAGTCAGGCGGCGCACCCGGCACCGAAGATGTTGAACGGCGGCTGACCGTGATGGAGGGGAAGCTGTTGGCGAGCTTTGCTGGCCGCGGCTCCGGAGCCGGCGTTGTTGCAAGTTCGTACCGATGCCGATCTAGACCTGGCACCATATCGCACTAGAATGACGGCCGCGCAGATCGATCAGTTGCACCGGCAATACGTGCATAAGCGGTTGCTGGAACAATACCGGCTACCGCGGCTCAGCCTGTTTTATATGCAATGACTCCCATTCTGTGAGACAAAAGGTTCTGCGTGGAACTGACCATCGAGAAGTTGGTGTACGGCGGAGACGGATTGGCGCGCCTGCCTGAGGATGAGCGTGGACGAGGGAAGACCGTGTTCCTTCCGTATGTAATTCCCGAGGAACGCGTGGATGCCACCATCACCGAAAGCCGCCCGGGATTTGCCCGCGCACACCTCAACCAAATCCTGACGTCCTCGGCTCATCGCGTCACACCGCTATGCCAATACTTCGGCCGTTGCGGCGGCTGCCAATACCAGCACATTGACTACTTGCCTCAATTGCAGTTCAAGTCAGAGATCCTGCGCGAGACTCTCAGGCGAACCGCCAAGTTGGAACTCGATCAGGAAATCCACCTCCATCCATCACCACCCTCGAATTATCGCAATCGGACGCGGATGCAACTTCAACATCGGCCCTCCTTTGCGCTCGGCTATTTAGGCGGCAATTCCCATCAGGTCCTGCCGGTCGAGGAATGTCCTATCAGTTCGGCCCTGATCAATCAGGCGATCTCTGCCGTCTGGAAGCTGGGCCGGGAAGGCGCAGTACCACCAGATGCGCACAGCCTGCAGTTCTTCGCCAATCACGACGAGACCACCATGCTGGTAGAGCTGTACGTGCGGTCGAACGCAGCTGAGGCCAACTGCTCGGAATTCGCCGCGGTCCTAACGTCTAACGTTCCAGCCATGCGCGGGGTCATTGTCACTGACACCCCCGGTACCGAGGGAGGTGTCGATGCGCCTGTATCGAATTTCGTGTCGAGTAAAACGGTTGCAGCCGGTTTCGATCACCTGATCTATCACGCAGCGGGCCATGACTACAGGGTCAGTGCCGGTTCTTTTTTTCAGACCAACCGCTTCCTGGTCGATGAGCTGGCACGCGTGGCAACCCTTGACGCAACAGGCACAACGGCGCTGGATCTCTACGCCGGAGTCGGTTTGTTCACGGTCCCGCTCGCCCGCAGCTTCGAGAAGGTTGTGGCCGTCGAAGCCTCACCCCCGGCCATCGCCGATCTGAAACAAAATGCTCCTGCAAACGTGCAGGCCGTGCGCACGACGACGGAGGCATTTCTCGCGAAGCAGGCGGCCGCGGCGAAACCCGACTTTGTGTTGCTTGACCCTCCTCGCGCCGGCCTTGGCGAGAAGGCGACCGCCGCTTTGGGCCGCACGTCCGCCTCGCGTGTGACGTACGTCTCCTGTGATCCGGCAACCCTCTCGCGCGACCTGCGACTGCTGCTAGAATCGGGCTTCAAGGTGCAGCAGGCGCACCTGGTTGATCTGTTTCCCCAGACCGCACACATGGAAACGGTCCTCCACCTGGCGCGCTAATCTTCTGCACAGGTGAGTTATGTACGCGATCGCCATACTTCGTTACCGCAAGCCGCTCGAAGACGTTCTCAAGCACATCGATTCCCACCGTGCCTATCTCGCGGGACTGAAGCAGGAGGGCCTGCTTATTGCTTCCGGGCCGATCGTTCCGCGTAACGGCGGCGCCTTGTTGCTAAAAGTGCCCGACGGCGAAGTCCAGGCGACGCTCGACAGTATCCGCGAAAACGATCCGTTCACGCGGTTCGGACTCGCGCAATATGAAATGTGGCCCTGGGCCCCGACGATTGGCGCCGAGGACCTGGACCGCTTGTAAACGGACTTGCCATTCCCCTTTACTTCGGACGGAGCGCACCTCTCCGCGAGTCCCCCCTTGCCTGCGCATTGCGGCGGCAAGGAGCCTGCGTTCATCGCAGCCCTGGCGTTCGCTGGCGGCATCGTAGCCGCTGATCTTGTATGGCGCGCTCCCCACGCCTGGCTGATTGCGTTCCTCCTGGTGGCCGCTGGCATAATCGTGTTTTATCGCCGGGCGCCGTCGCTCGGTTTCACGCCCGCCGTTGTTTCGTCATTCCGCTCGGTGCTTTGTATCTTCAGGCGTCGGATGCGGCACAGGTTACGCCTCCCAACATTCAGGCCTTCGCCTCCGGAGGAATATAGTCGAAGTCACCGCTCACGTCAGCCGCGAGGCATTGTTCGCGACTGCCCGTATGGCGATAAGCAGGAATCGGTCGACGAAAAATCGAAAAGTCGGCAACCAGCGATAAGCATCAGAGCGTCCCGTCGGCATCCGACTGACTATCTTCAGCAAACATTCGGCCGAGAAGGAAGCACACGAATCGGGAGCCGAATCGGCCTTACTGGTCTACACCTGCGGTGAGCGCCTTCACATCGTCCCCAAGCTTCGCGCCCGCGTTACTATGGCAATCCCGGAGCACTAGACTTCGTGGGATATCTCGCGTCACAAGGGTTCGCCTCACCGGATCCGCACGGGCCAGCGACGTAAATGTTCTTCCTGGCTTTGTGGGTAGTCGCATCGGAGTGGCGCAACCAAGCGCGACGTAGTGTGTTCAGTCACATTCAATGGCTCTGGCCAGGCGAGTCCGGCGTAACGATCAGCAGCGAATCCCCTTGGCCGACATCGATTGCGGTATCTTCCAGGACTCCCGGATGGGCGGACGCTTCTGCTGGACTCGGGCGGCGTCGGAGGCGGTATCCAGTCCGACTTTGATGTCGGCGAAGAAGTCGTCTCCCCTTATCTCTGGAGTCGGGGAATCCGCCGCCTCGATGCAGTCGCAATTTCGCATCCTCGCTCGGACCACGTCGCGGGCATGAACAGCGTCATAGCAAACTTCCGGCCAAAGGGGCTTTGGTACGGGATCGAATGACCGACACTGGAATTCGCTGGCCTGGTGGAAGCTGCGAAGTCCTTCGATGTTGGCCTCAAGCCGCACCTCGCCGGCGACGCTTCGCCTTTGGAGGTGCAGAATTCCGGGTGCTTAATCCGCAACCGGGCGAAGTGGCTACGAATCGCACGCAGGACAACGAATCAATGGTGCTCCATACCCGGTTTGGCGACACTTCCGCGCTGCTGGGCGAATCACACAAACGCATCGAGGCCATCATGACGGAGAGCACCCGCGCGCTAATCTACTGAAGATCGGCCATCATGGCAGCCTCACTTCCAGCTCGCAAGAGTTTCTGGATCAGGTTGCGCCGCAGTTCGCAGTAGTTTCGGTTGGGTACTACAACTCGTCCACCGTCCGCGTACGGAAGTCATGCAGCGATATGCCGATCGCCATGTACAGACATTCCGCACCGACCTGGCGGGCGCGGTTACGTTCTATCTCGACGGAGCTACCGTTTCGGCCCAGCCTGTTCTTCGCTGAGCCGTTCGTCCTCATCGGTAGCAGGATGCTTGCTGAATTCCCGAATAACGGCGGTAGCTTCCTTGGCCTGCTCTTCGCGAACCAGAATGACAACGCCGCCGACTCCAGGTAATATGTCCTGCGGTGCCTCGCGGTTGCTGATGACCGCTTCGATGCCGGCCGACTCCAGCAGACCGCGTACCACCATCGCCTCTGATTCCACATCGGTATCAAACACCTTGACCAGTTTTTCCTGCGGCTCTGGTGTGTCTGCCATAGTTCCTCCGCTGATTCGGGCATTCCCTGTATCGGGCTAAATTACCGGAGCGCGTTCCCGGATTCGTTGTATGATGCCGCCACCGATTGCGAAGCATCAGCGGGGCGGCGGTCTGCATCCAAATTGTAACGGAGAGCCGATGGCTAGTCCGGTGCGGAACAGCATTTGTTTTCGTGGGGAAATCAATGAACCAAGCTGAAAGGAACGAATCCACTGGGGTCGAAGCCAACCAATCCGACCCTCGGGAAGTGGAAGAAGAACGACGCAAATTGCGGCGTTTACAGATCATGATGAGCATGGTCATGTCGGTTATCAGCCAGGACAGCGATTTGTCGGTCGAAGAAGCGTCCGAACTGGCGGCCAATGCCAAGCGGGCTGCTTTGGCGATGTTTCCCGACAAGGAGTTCGCCTACGACATTCTCTACAAGCCGCGACTGCAGCGGCTCTTGGCGGAGCGGTACCACCTGCAGTAAGCGCCTTACTTGTCGATGGACGCGAGATAAACGGTGAGTGTTCCCCAGAGCATCCGCGCCTGCATCTGCACCGGTAAGTGGCGCGCGTCATCGCTGTACCAGATGGAAATCCGCCCGCGATTTTTCAGAACGCTATAGTCGCCTTCCGGACCAACCCGGATGGTCTCAAATGTACCCGCGGGAGTCTTCACCTGCTCCTTGCCTTCGACGTGCGCCTGGATGGTGACCGTCTTACCGCCGTCGTTGAGCGGAAAACTGTAAGTTGCGCCCGGTTGCAAGGGCAAGCTCGACACGTAGAGAATTCCTGAAACCACATCAGTGACGCAGTTCGGAATGTCATTCTCCGTTCGCTTCGACTGTCCGGTCTTCAGGTTCTTTTCCTGCAAGATCGATTTCCGGCTCTTGTAGTCGAAGGTGATCGCAGTGTCGCGCCAGTGAGAACCCTCTTCGGTATGTTTCGTCAGTCGGCTGGAACACAAACTCTGAGCATCGAAATAGGAGTTGAAGCGGTCCTGTACACGAAAGAGCAAGGCCACAACGCCGGTAGAGTCGGCCGCACTGCTCAGGTGCTCTTCGTTGCCGTTTCGTTCCAGGCGCAATGTCGCAACGCCCGCGGTCCAGAAACGGTACTCCGCCTCGTAGCGAAGCGTTTGGCGTGGAAAATCGAAGCCCGGAGGTAACGGCTGGATCCGGGATACGCTGCTGACAGACGCCTGCGTCCCGTCCTGTGCGGGAAAAGGATGCGAAGACTGCAGAGTGGGGGCCGACTGGCCATTGCCTCTTGCGGCCACAGTGAGTGCGAGAAATAATGCTAAGTATCGGATTTTTTCCGTCACCATGAATGGGGGAACCAGAGTATCTTGACAACAAGGGCCGCCAAGATTGCGGCGGCCCCGATGATTGCATTGTACTCGCGATGCTGCCGGTAAAGTTCGGGCGAGAAGCCTGAGGTCAGACCCGATAGCCAAATTGTCGTGGGGAGGAGCCGCGGCACGCGGCGCGCATAGTCGTCATATTCCGCGAAGTGACGGCTTAGGAGATCTTCTTCGGACCGTATCACAGGAACATAGATCAGGCCGAACAATGCGGCGATAGCCACTGCCATCCAAATGTCGCGCGACGCAATGACAAAACCGAGCGCGAGAATCATCGATCCCAAATAAAGCGGATTGCGGCAATAGGCATACGGTCCGCTCGTCGTTAACTCTTCGTTCTTCTTTACGTGGCCGGACGCCACTGCCCGGAGAAAAACCCCTAGCGCTACCACTATGCCGCCTAAGGCGAGTGACTGCCAATTGGGGCGTGCCCTCCACAGATAGACCACCGCAAACAAAAATCCGAGCGGTACGCGGATGCGCCGCGCAATCTTGCTCCACGAACGGCCGGTAGCCGCCATTGCCGTCTCACCCATTCTGTTCCTTCAGAAGGACGTCCGCTGCAATGATTACCTGCTCGGGACAAATCGCGTTCAAGCCGGCGTCAGGGTCCTCGAGATGAGATGAATTATCGATACTGATTGGGTTGCGCAAGACGGTCGCGGGGGTCGCGAATGGACCGTTGCGGTCCGGCCGTGTTGGTCCAAATAGGGCGACCACGGGCACACCGAGGGCAGCAGCGAGATGCATCGGACCTGTATCTCCTCCAACGAAGAGGCTGGCGCGTCGCATAAGCGCAATCAGTTGACTCACCGAGCAGCCGACCGTATGTGCCATGTTCCCGCTCGCTTGTTTTACCGAGTTCGCCAGGCCTTCCTCGCCCGGGCCGTGATTTATCGCTACGGCCACCCCTCGCTTTGACAGCGCGCCCGCGACCGTGCCGTATGATTCAGCAGGCCAGCATTTCGCTCCCCAGCCTGCGCCAGGGTTCACGATTGCCAGCGGCATAAAGCCTATGGAGGAGCAGAATCTGTCGGCCCAGGCTTCTGTCGCAGGGTCTTGCGGAAAAACCGGCGGCTCGTAGGCAAGCGTCGCACTCGCGATGGCCGAGGTAAGCGATAGCGCGTGTTCGACCACGTGCGATCCCTGCACAGGCACCAGCATCGTATAGAACTGTCGTGCCGGGGCTTCACGTGGCGCAGACGAACCAATTCGCGTTTTTGCACCGGATAACCGTGCCGCCACGGCCGAACGGATCGCTCCCTGTAGATCGAGTGCGACCTGATATTTCATGGCACGGACTTCCCGCATGCACGACCGCATGTCGCGCCACGTCGTGCTGGACGACAGTCCCTTGCGCCATTCCTTGAAATTGGAGACATGAACCCAATCGATCAGCGGCTTCAGCTCCGAGCGCGGCTGCAAGCGATCCGGTGGATGCGCGCACAACAGCTCCATCCAGCGTTGTTCCACCAGCCAGCCGATCTGTAGATTTGGTTTCGCCCGGCGTAAGGCCGCGATCGCAGGTAGGCCATGGATTACGTCACCCATGGCGCTGAGCCGCACCACCAAAACACGGACAGGTTCAGAATCGCATGCCTCGAGTTCTTCGAGCGCAAGCGGCTGCAGCTCCTGATGGGAAAGCGGCTCTCTCACTGCTCGCGCTGACCTCCCCCAAAGGTCCGCATCTGTCCGAGGAACTCCGTTGTGGAGTGGTCTTTCGGATCACCCACGATTTCCACGCGTCCCCCATACCTGAGTACTTCATCCCGCTCAGGCACGGTGTCCCGGGTATAGTCGGTGCCCTTCGCCTGAATGTCCGGCCGTATCTGGCCGATGAGTGCACGGACATCGGGCTCGTCGAAAATAACAACAGCGTCCACGTCCGCTAGGGCGGAAATGATTTCGGCGCGCTCCTCGGCGGGCATCAACGGACGTCCAATGCCCTTGAGGCTGCGCACGCTTCGGTCGGAATTCATGGCAACGATCAGGCGACCGCCCAGGGCCTTGGCTCCGCTTAAATAGCGGATGTGGCCAACATGCAGCACATCGAAGCAGCCGTTCGCGAGCACGATCTGCTCGCCGTTGCGGCGCCACTCAGCTACCTTCGATAGCAAGGCAGAGCGCGAGCAGATTTTCGCTTTTGTATCGCTCACGATTTCTTCGTACCCGCGCTTCGGTCGATCGCTGCCAACAATTCGGCATTCGACACCGCGGCGGTTCCCCGTTTCATCACGACAATTCCGCCCGCAATGTTCGCCAGGTTGGCCGCATCGCTGGTGTCGGCTCCGCCAGCAAGCGCCGCGGTATAGGTGGCAATAACCGTATCGCCGGCGCCCGTCACGTCCACTACCTGGTCCGAGCCGAAGACCGGGATTTCCAGCGGCTTCGCATTTCGCTGAAAGGCCATCATGCCGTCACGGCCACGGGTGATGATCATGGACTTTAGGCCCAGTTGTTCCATCAGCTGTCGCCCTGCTGAAAATAGCTGTTTCTTGTCGGCGCCGATGTTGATTCGCAGCGCTTCTTCCACCTCAGGTTCATTGGGCGTTGCCGCCGTGGCACCCGTGTATTCCAATATGCGATAACGCGAATCCAGCGTAATCGGCTTGTCAACCGGCCAGCGCTTCGACTTGATCTTTGCCAGGATTGCAGGAGTCGCCGCCCCATAACCATAGTCGGAAATCAACAAACCCTGCGACCCCCCCGAGTACTCACGAGCCTGGTTTGTGAGTTCCGAGGCTATTGCTGAGCCATCAGCCAAGGGTGCGGGTTCCCGGTCGACACGCACCACTTGCTGCCGGCTACCGTGCGAGGTACCGGCCAGGATGCGTGATTTCGTCGTGGTTACGTGGCCCTTCAAGCGCGTTATGCCGCTGGTTGTGATCCTGTTCTTGCGAAAAATGGCCATTAACAAATCACCGGTGTCGTCGTCACCGACAACGCCGACCGGCAGCACCCTCACTCCGAGCGCCGCCAGATTCATCACAGCATTTCCCCCGCCGCCCGGCACTACGCTGCGCTCCCGATGCTTCAGGATCAACACGGGCGCCTCACGCGAGACCCGCGAGATTTCGCCAAAAACGAACTCGTCTGCCACCAGGTCAGCCAGGACCGTTACCGTCAGTCCACCAAAGGACTGGGCAATCTTTTTCCAGCGTTGAACATCGTCCTGGCGTGTGTTCATAGATCGGCCCAACGGACCTTGCGTTACTGGATTGGCAGGCCGGGGAAACTCTTTATTTTCTCACGTGGATTTCGTTTCGCCGTTCAATTACGGCGCAGACGCGTTCGACAGGAGATTCGGCATCCGGTGCGCCTGTCTCGAGCTGCATGCGGACCTCGACCACGTGCAACGGACGCAATCGTGTCACGTTGTCACCTAGATTCACCGCGTCTTTCTCAGTGGTGATGAACGCCGTGGCTCCCGACTCTTGTGCTTGCTTGAACAGCGACTCAACGTCCGCTGCACTGTAGGCGTGATGATCGCGGAAGATGCGCGTGCCAACGATGCGAATTTGCGTATTGGACAGTGCGTCCAAGAAATTATGTGGCCGGGCGATGCCGCAGAAGGCAACGCACGTATCGCTTGTCTCCAGCGAATCGATGCCGCGCGATACGTGCCAGACGGCTTGTCCCTCCCGGACCGGCACCCCGTCTGCCGCCACTCCGTCCATCAAAACGATGGCAGAGGCGCGCGATACGGCAGACAGCGGTTCGCGCAATCTGCCCACGGGTAACAGGGAATCCTGTAAATCGCGTTGCGTAATAAGCACGATGTCAAAGTCGCGCGCCAGGCGGCGATGTTGAAAGCCATCGTCCAGCAGGTGGGCTTGCGGGCCGAACTTCTCTTCAGCCAGCTGCCCCGCCTGGTAGCGGTCTTCACCGACAATCACGGGCACGCCCACCTTCCTGGCAATCAGTAACGGCTCGTCACCGGACTCCCGAGAAGAGCCCGCGGGATCAACCACTGCTACTCCGCGCGTGCGCCGTCCGTAGCCGCGCGAGAGGACATTGAAAGCGACGCCTCGTTGCTTCAGCAGTTCTCCCAGCATGATGAGAAACGGTGTCTTCCCCGCGCCTCCCGACGAGATGCTGCCGATGCTGATCACCGGCGCTTGCAAGCGCCGGGACGGCAGGCTCCCCCGATCGTAAAGCCAGTTGCGAAGACTCACTCCCGCACCGAAGGGTGCGCTAAGCGGGTTCAAACCCGCCTCTCCGAGAAGACTTCTCCCGCACGAATGGCGGAGTTGGTATGCAACAGAGTCAGGAGCGCCTCGACTGTCGTTGTTGTCGCCCCCTGTGTGGTGCGCATCAATGCTAGGGCACGTGATCCCACGGAGAAACGCAAATTGTCATCACCCAACAGCTCCAGCACCGTATCAGTCAGCGTTTCCTGCGTGACCACCCTCAGTGCGTCTGCCTGCTGGAATAAGCCGATCATCTCGCGGAAATTTTCGGTATGGGAACCGACCAGAATTGCTACTCCAAATTGCGCAGCCTCCAGCACATTGTGCCCGCCCTTGGGAACCAGGCTGCCGCCCACGAATGCAACGTCAGCGAACTGGTACAGCCCGGCGAGCTCACCGATGGTGTCCAGAAGGAAGATTCCACTCCCTGCCAGTCCTTGTCCACCGCATTGGGAGCGCCTTTGCCATAGCAGCCCGGAGTCCTTGAGCAAATCAGCGACGGCGTCGAACCGCTCCGGATGTCGCGGCGCCAATATCATTAAGGCAGTCGGATAGGCCTCGACAACTCGACGGAAGCAGTGAAGGAGCAACACCTCTTCGCCTTCAAGCGTGCTTCCTGCCACCAGGACAGGCCCAATTGTCCCGCGCCTGACGGCCGCAGCGAACGCCCTAACAATTGGTGTTTCCATCGGTGCGTTGACCTCGAATTTAAGATTGCCGCCGCTGCGCACCCGTTTCGGAGGAGCTCCAATCTGTACTAGACGCCTGGCATCCTCGTCGCTTTGCGCTACAAAGATGTCTACATTCTTCATTACCTGCGACAGTAAACCTCGAAAGCGCAGATATCGCGGGAGCGAGCGGTCTGAGACGCGCGCGTTCACAACCGCGACCGAGGCGCCGCTCTCATGTGCCTGATGTAGCAAATTCGGCCAGAATTCGCTCTCAGCCAGCACCAGCAAACTCGGCCGCAACGCCTTCAGGTATGCGCGTACCGAGAACGGAAGATCAAGCGGGAAATAAAAGACCTCGTTTTCCCCGAACCGCTGCCGGGCAAGTTTCTGCCCAGTCTCGGTCGTGGTCGAAATTACCACTCGCGAACCCGGAAGCCGGGGCTTCAACTCCTCGACAATTCGTGAAACCGCCGATACTTCGCCCACCGAGACGGCATGAATCCAAATCGTCTCGTGCGCCCTTGGATCGCTTAGGCGCCTGGGAACAATGCCAAGCCTTTCACCCAGACCAGCTCGATACTTGCCGTGGCGCAGCATATTCAGCAGCCACCACGGCGAGGTCAGCACCAGGGCGAGCGCCAGCAGCACACTGTAGGCGAAATACACTCTGCGATTGTACTTGCGCCGAGCAAACGCACCAATGGACCGGCCCTTGGCGGGGACGGTTATTCGTAACGCAATGCTTCGATCGGCTGCAGCCGCGAAGCTTTCAGCGCAGGCCAGAAGCCGCTGATGATCCCGACGATCGACAATACAATGAACGACACTAACATTACGTTAAGGGAGGCTTGCAGAAAAATGTCGCCCTGATGATTAGCGGTCTTATAGAACTCACTGTAGAGCGGCATAGGCGGAATGACCACGGTCAGCAGCCATGAGGCGACGACACCCAAAGCTCCTCCGACGAAGGTAAGCACGAGAGCTTCGATCAGGAACTGCACCAGGATGTGACGGCGGCGTGCGCCGATGGCCTTCAGCAGCCCAATCTCCTTGGTGCGCTCGGTAACGCTGACTAGCATGATATTCATCACCCCGACTCCGCCTACGCCCAGGGTAAGCGCGCCAATCATTCCCAGCAACGCATCAAGGCCAATGGTAAACGCGCGGAGCATCTGTCCGCTCTCCACCGTGTCCCACTCAGGAGTGGCCTTGTTGTCCTTGGCCTCAAAGTGGTGTCGTCGAGCGATGACATTACGCGCGGCCGTCAGGGCGGCGGTGTGCAGCTCCGCCGAAATGGGTTGGAAGACGATCATCTGCGGGTCTTTGGCATTGGTCAGCTCATTGAAGACTTCGTAGGGGATGAAGGCCTGCTCATTGTCCGGGCCTTCGTACATGGAGTCCTGGATTTTGATGTCCATGACGCCGACCACTTCGAAGCTGCGTCCCTGCACCAGGACGGTTTGGCTGACGGCAGGAGCACCTTGAAATATGCGTTCCGCCGCGTGGTGTCCCAGAACGACGACTGGCTTGCGTGCGGCGAATTCGCCTTCCTCTATGTTGCGGCCATCGGCAGCTACGATTTTCCGCATGGACGCATAGGGGTATTCGACCCCGCGTGTCTGGATGGACACTACACGCGTTCCGGCCTTAAAACCGAAGTCACTCGTCGACTCAGCGCTGACCGCGCGAATGATTGGGACCTCAGCGCGAATCGCCTGGATGTCTTCGTATTCATAATGGATCTTACGGCCGGCTCGCTGACCTCCGGCTTGCATGCTCGTCTGGCCGGGCCACAATACGATTACATTGTTGCCCAAGGAGCCGACCGCTTCCATGATCCCGCCGCCCAGGCCTTCCCCGAACGCCAATAGCAGCACCAGGGACACAACCCCCCAGCTGATGCCCAGCATCGTGAGTATGGAGCGCATCCGATTACGCCGCAACGCCGTCCAGCTCTGCTGCACCAGTTCGGTCAGAAACATAAGTCACTCCGGTTCATTCGTAGCGCAGGCACTCAATCGGGTCCATGTCGGCAGCGCGTTGCGCGGGATACATTCCGGCGGTAACGGTGATAATCGACAGGGTGAGCAGCGAGCCAAGGATCGCGATGACGGAAACTATTGGTTTCGGAACGAAGTCGGGAAGCGGTGCGACCGCCAACAGCACACAGAGGCCAACCCCGACCGCGTAACCGAGCGTGCCGCTGAGCACCGTCAGCGCCACGGACTCGCTGAAAAACTGTTTGAGGATGTCAGCCTTGGTGGCGCCAATCGCCTTGAGTACCCCAATCTCACGCGTGCGCTCCGTGACCGCCACCAGCATGATGTTCATGACGCCAATACCGCCGAGACACAGGGTCGTAACCGCCACACAGCCGAAGAAGATCGTGATGACGTCAAAGATCCGGGCCAGCACCTTGGCAAACTCCATGGTGTCCCAGATAAAGAGCGCGTCTTTGTCGATTTCCTCGAAATGATGAATCCGGCCCAGCGCTCGGCGCACTTGCAGGACGGCCTCGTCATGATATTCCGGATCGGCAACTTCGAGGACAATGTCCGACAAATAGCCTTTGTTAATGACCTCGCCCTTTTTAGGCGGGGGAGGGAAATCGCGCGCCATGGCGGAGTAAGCCACGTAAATCTTGTCGTTGTCGGGCCCGCTGTAGTTGGAGTTCTGTTTCTTCTCCGTCAGTACGGCAATTACGGTGTAGGGATAGCGGGCAATCTCCACCGTCGCACCCACGGCAGGTTGGCCCGGAAAGAGCTGCCGCGCTGCGTTGGAACCCAGAATCACCACCCGTCGAGCTTCCTGCTCGTCGTCCTCCGTGATCAGCCGGCCCTCCGAAACGATCAGCGAACGAAAGTCCTGATAAGACGGCCAGATGCCCGAAACCTGCCGCGCAGCCGAGTTGAACGGGCTGACCTCGGTCACACTCCGCTCCAACTCCGGGCTCACGGCCTTCACGAAGTAGCACTCTTTTCGTATGAGCCGGGCATCGTCGATACTCAGCGTAACCTGTCGTCCCGCAGCCAGCCCGCCGACTTGGGAACTCGTCCGGCCACCCCAGATGATGACCAAGTCCTTGCCCAGCGTCTCCATTCGCTTCTTCTGGTCTTTGCTGAAGCCTAAGCCCAACCCAACCAGCAAGATCACGGACGCGATACCCCAGATAATCCCGAACATGGTGAGGAAGCTGCGCATCTTGTGCGCCCGCAACGTGGCGAAGGTTTGTCTCAGGATGTCGCGCAGGTTCATAACGTCGGTCCCGGCAGCAAGCGGCGTCCACCACAAACGTCGCAGGACTCCATGATTTACATACGCCAATCTCCCTCAAGATGTTCCGAAGCGGGGACGAATAGCTGGGGTTCCCGGGCGCTTTCCCGAGGAACAGAACTCAAGGATCGGGCACGAATTCCGGCCTCCGATGCGACTTTCGGAGACCTGGTGAAATCCTGACAAAGCTCGGTGAACCGCGGCCTCAAATCCGCCCGGACGCATGAACCGTTCCTGCCGCCCAGTTAAGAAGAAATTGAACTGCGCAACCCAGCAATTTGGTGTAAATTCTATGACGCTTTTCAGGCTCTACTAGCGGAGGATCTACTGGAACTTAAGTGCTGTTCATTTGCCTCGCGCAATCAGCCGGCGTGTCATTGCACTGGCCCTGCGGGCGCCAGAGAATTTAAGAGGATTGCCATGCATCGTTCCCCCCTGCTCAAAATCGCTTATCTCGTCGCATTAGTGCTCGTAGTTGCCATGCCCCTGTTCGCGCAGTGGGCCACACCCACCATCGACGGATTCATCGCTCCCGGAGAGTACGGAACCAACAATCAACTCAACAATGCCGGCGGCACGGGCCAAACCTGGTACATGACCTGGGACGCCGCCAACCTGTATGTGGGCGTCGTCAACGCGAACCTCAGCGAAGGGGCCGTTCTATACATCAAGAGCAATCCACAAAACCCGCCGACATGTTGCTCCAATTCCGACGGCAATTTATCGGGCTTCAACTACGACGGCGAACAGTTCACGTCGCTGCCGTTCCGCGCTGCCTTCGTGACCTACGTTAAGAACGGGTACCGCGAATACCGCAACTCTGACGGCAGCGGCAACTGGAGCGGAGCGACCGCGAATTACGGCTCCTACGCCGACAACGGCAGCAACACGAACACACGCGAAGTCGCGATTCCTTGGAGCGCCATCACTGGTGGCGGGATACCGTCTTCGTTTGTGTTCTTCGGGTTTCTGACCTCGAGCGGCGGCTACGTCTACGGTCAGGCTCCCCCCGACAATCCAGGCGCTGTCGTTGGCACCAACGCGACGGCCACGCAATACTACGCCGTCATCAACACGGGTAACGGCACCAGCACGCCACCGTTCTCGCTCGAACAGCCGGCGGGATTCAACGCGACCGACAAAGCCGGTTTCCTGCACGACACCTTCGATCCCTTCTATCGCGATCAGGAAGGCGCGGTGCCTGAGAATACGCCGGTCACGCTGCGCTTCCGCACGCTGCACTCCAGCGGTATCTGGAGTCTGGCGACCCGTGCGTATATCTTCGACACGGCGACCGGCACAACCACCGGTCCCGTCGATACGGGAATGCCGTTCGAGCAGAACATCACCGTCAACGGCGTCGAGTACGATATCTGGAAGACGACGATTACGATGCCATCGTCCACCAGCGTTTACTACTACAAGTTCAAGATCAACCGTGACACAACGAATGGGTTCTACAGTGACGATTATCTGGACGACAACGACAACGTCCACAAGGACGGAACCGGCACAGCGACGGATGGCGAGCCGTTCAATTCGTTCCAAGTCACGGTGTACGATCCCAACTTCCAGACGCCTGCCTGGTTGCAGAACGCGAACGTGTATCACATCCTGCCCGACCGCTTCCGCAACGGTGACCAGACCAACGACTATTGCCGCACTGGATCGACCAGCGGCTGCCCGACCTTCTACGGCACGGACCCGAGTACGGTCATCCACTACGACATCTGGAACACGCAGATGTGCGATCCGCGCAACGGCAGCTCATCGTGCTTCAACAACTTTACCCAGTTCTACAACGGCGATCTCGCCGGCGTCCAAAGCAAGCTCGACTACATTCAGTCGCTCGGATTCGACACCATCTACATGAATCCGATCTTCGCAGCGCGCTCTTACCATCGCTACGATACGGATAACTACCTGCACATCGACCCTGCTTTAGGCGGCGATGCGGCCTTCACCGCCTTACAGATCGAGATGAACCGCCGCGGCATGCAGGTGATCCTCGATGGCGTGTTCAATCACGCGTCGTCCGACGGTCTCTACTTCGACCGCTACCACCGCTACCCGACGGATGGCGCATGTGAGTCGCTGACTTCCGTATGGCGAAGCTGGTTCCACTTCAACGACAACAACGTGCCATGCAATTCGTCGGATTACACCGGCTGGTTCGGCTTCGACAGCCTGCCTACCTTCGACCACACCAATCCGGCCGTACAAAACTTCTTCTACAAAGGCGCCGGAAACGTCACGCAGTACTGGTACAACCAGGGCGCCAACGGATGGCGCTTCGACGTCGCCGATGACGGCAACTTCGGCCATCCCTGGTGGAACGATTATCGAACCTACGCCAAGAGCTACAACATTAACGGTCCGCTCATCGGAGAGATCTGGCCGAACGCCAGTCAGTTCCTGGCGGGCGACCAGATGGACTCGGTGATGAACTACCGCTTCCGCAAGAACATCACTGGATTCGTGCGCAATGCGGAATGGCACGACGACAACAACAACGGAACGAACGACATTCCGGGCCTCACGCCAAGCCAGTTCGACCACGCCATTCGTGCCGTGCGCGACGACTATCCGCCGCAATCCACCGCGGCTATGCTCAACCTGCTCGATTCGCACGACGTGAACCGCGCTCTCTACGTCATGACCGAGCTCGGCGACACCGGACTCGTGCAGGCCAAGCAGCGCCTCGAGTTGGCGGCGCTCTTCCAATTCACCTATATTGGCGCGCCGATGGTCTATTACGGCGACGAAGTCGCAGTGAACTCACCTTCGCAAACCAGCAGCGCCAACGGACCCATCGGCGATCCCTACACCCGGCCGCCCTACCCCTGGACAGACCAGGCCGGCGACCCCGCCATCTATGGCCCGCCCGATACCTCCGTGCAGGCCTATTACACCAAGCTCGGACACCTGCGTAAGCAGTATCCGGTCCTCCGTAACGGTTCCTTCGTCGCGCTGCTTACCGGTGACACCCAGCAATCGAACACCGCTCCCAACACCTACGCCTACGCCCGCATACTGGGAAGCGAAGCGGCTCTCGTGGCCCTCAACAACGGGTCGTCGAGCAATACCGCCAGCATTCCGGTCGGCGGAATCTTCACCGATGGCGCGCAATTGCAGGACGCGCTCTCTGGCGCGACATACGCCGTCGCCGGAGGCAACGTCCAGTTGACGCTGGCGGCGCTCACCGGTGTTGTGCTGCTGCCATCGCCGGTCAGTCTGGACTTGACGCCCCCGGTCGCATCGATTACCAGCACTCCCGCAGCCAACGGCTTTGGCTGGATCAATTCGCTTCCCGTCGCCGTCAACCTGAACGGAACCGACTCCGGCAGCGGTGTGGAGGAGCTCCGCTACTGGATCAATAATGGCACTGTGACAGTGGTCGCCGGGAGTTCAGCCTCCACACAGTTGACAGCGCAAGGGTCTTACAGCGTGGGACTCCGGGCCATCGACAACGCCGGCAACATTAGTTCGCTGGCGACGGCGAACTTCGGCATCGACGTGACGCCTCCCGTGGTGAAGGTCTTGGTCAACAGTTCCACCCTGTGGCCACCGAACGGCAAGATGGTTCCGGTCGTCGTGGGTGGGAGCATCACCGACGCCTTGTCAGGAGTGAACCCCAGCACCGCGTCGTTCGCGGTCGTGGACGAGTACGGCCAGATTCAGCCCAACGGGCCTGTGACGCTTCACGCCGGAGGAACGTTCTCGTTCACCGTCATGCTACAGGCCTCGCGTAATGGCGACGACACCGATGGCCGGCACTACACCATCAACGTCACCGCCGCGGACTACGCTGGCAACACCGGCTCAGCCTCAGCGGTAGTAAACGTTCCCCACGATCAGGGGCACTAAGCTCAAAGGCGGAAAGCGTATGCAGGCGGCCACGGAGGATTCTCGCTCCCCCGGGCTGCGCCCGCTCGTTTCAGAGCCAGAAGCTCGACCACACGCGCGATCGCGGCTGCCCGGCGTTAACGTGGCGCAGCCACAGCAATAAATACAAAGGGAGAGCCACATAATTAGCGCCGAGAAACAACGGCGTTTCCCCCGGGGGCCATCGCGTTGAACATTGTCCTGAAGTTTCTTTCAGCGAAGGATTCATGTCAGGCTAGGACTTTAGTCGTGCCGCAACCGTGCTGGAGAGGGCTGAGGGCTCTACCCGTGAGGTATTTCGCTGCTAACGTGAGGGCGCTCAGCCGCCTGAGGCTCAAATTGTAGGATGTACCGTTCCCAGCGGCAATAAATGAACTCAACATCCTCTACGGCGGGCGGCGCGATTAGCCAGTTCGTTGGCTTCCAGGTTCTGCTCGCGCCGAATATGGACAATGGAGAAATCCAGCGACCTCGCCAGCTTCCGGCAAGTCCAGTTCAAGGAATAAAGGCGCGGGCTGCGGCAGGCGTATTGGCCGGTCATCTGCTTCACCACAATTTCGGAGTCGGAAAAGACGTGCAGGGTGCGCGCCTTGACCGAAACCGCGTGCTGCAGGGCCTCGAGCAGGGCAACGTATTCGGCGACGTTGTTGTCCTGCAGGCCTATGGATCTTGCGATAAACACCTTTTCGCCGTCCGGATCCTCGATGACCACTCCAATGCCCGATGGCCCCGGACTTCCGTGGGATCCGCCATCGACATAGGCTATCAATTCGGGCATCCAGTTCCTTACTTCCGACAATGCCGCAGCCACAGCCGACCGTCAAGAGCCTTGCGTGATTCCCCTGTGCGAATCTCCGCGGGCTCTTCTGTGAAAAAAGTGTGACAAATTCAGATGTAAATTTCGAACTTCGAGTTTGAAGTGGTGGAATTTCAGCGGGTTGCGCGATCAAATTGCGCCTGGAAAATAATCACAATTTGCACCAACCTTGGGCGTTGACATTCGACCTTTCTATATTAGGATTCGTTACGTCGACGGTCGAAAAGGCTGGCAACAAATAAGTAGCCAGAACGAAGTAGGCTGAGTGACCCGGCTCGGCGAGGCGACTCGGCGAGCGGCCAGACCCGAAAAAATCGACTGCACTGCGAGGTGTCAGCCGAGGTTTGGAACCGCGAAAGCGGTGGTCACATCAAGGGCTGTGACGGTACATGCGTCCACGCCGGGGGCTCCCTCGCAGGAGTTGCCGGCTAGAGCATAACCAAAGTCACAGCCTTTTTATTTTGCCGCGCGATTCCCCCGCCGCCCGCCTTGGATATCTGCCCGGAATCCCACAAGTGCGCCTTCGGACTCCCAAATCGTTCACGACAATAAACTTCATTTATTAACAGTTTCGTGGAAAACCCTGTGAAAGATGCGGGAATCTTCCCATTGAGAAGTTTTCTTTCCCGCAACTTACACACATTGCACTCATCCGTGTGCGGGTGTGGCTCTCCTCACGAGGCAAGCTCGCCGGCCCCCGCCGGGCGCTGGTTGCGCTTCAAATCATTCGCCAGAAGAATCGCCTCGGCGACCTCCTTCATCGACTTCCTTCGGCTGCGCGCCTGCTTCTTAATGAGGCTATAAGCCTCTTCCTCGCTGATGCCGAACTCGCTCTGCACAATCCCCTTGGCGCGCTCGATGAGTTTGCGCACCGCCAGCTTGTCGGACAGCTCGATGACCTCGTTCTCCAGTCGCGCCATATCGATTGCCGCGCCGACCAGGTGACCGATCATCGAGATGATCTTCACTTCACGCGGCGGAAACGTGTGCGGCTCTTTGTGCTGCAGGGTGATGATGCTGACCACCCGGCTCCGCGAGATCACCGGTATCGACAGCAGCGCCTCATACTGATCTTCGGGAAGTTCGGCGAACGAGCGGAAGCGTCTGTCTTGCGATGCATTCCGTTCCAGGACGACCGGCTGGCGATGCTCCGCCACCCATCCCGCGATACCCTGGCCGATACGCATGGTCAAGTGATCGATCTCCTCGGGGTGTGGGTTCTTGGAAGCACGCAGGACGAGATTTTCGTCTTCCAGCACGTAGATGAAGCACGAGTCGCAGCTCACCAGGTCAGAAACGAACTCCACGATGCGGTCCAGAACCTCGTGCACCGGATCGGCGGCCGCAATGCGTGTTCCTACATCATGCAGAAAATCTAAAGCAGAACCGGATGCCAGAGGATCCATAAGATTTCATTCTATCGGCGATGCGAGCGCCCCCTGATTCATAGTTCCTATGGCGCTCATCGCGAATGTTTATGCACTGAAATGAGTTTGTAGCAATCAGGTGAGTAATGAGGACGGTGGTGTTTGCCGTCCCCATCATCCAGTAGGTTAACGTCCGGTCGCGATCGCCTCCGGATGCTCGGGCAACGCTGCCATCGCCGTTGTCGTGCGGTCGGCCGGGAAGTACAGCGCCATTTGCAATTCGCCGAAGCATACCGACCGGACGCTCCAGTCGCTTCCGCGCCGATGCAGCGTGACCGACGACTTCACACACGCGTCGCTGACCTCGGTCATTTCCGGAATCGCGAAAAACGCGACCCGGCGGTTATCGTCCGAGGTCACATACGCCTTGGTGATGCCGGCGAATTCCAGCGATACCGAATAGGTGCCCGCCGGCAATGCGGTCTTGCCCCATATCGCATCGTGGGGCAGGGTGAATTTCGCATGAGCATCCTGGGCCGCGGCTCCCAGACTGGCAGCCACGGAAAGAACCAGCAGCAAGAGGGTCTTCTTCACGTAAGTCATATTTGCTCTCCAATCGAATGTGAGACATCGGGCGGAAGCGGCCGGAGACATCACTGCGCAGACGGCCATCGACGCTCGATATCGTTAGGGTTCCGGGACCTTTGCCACCGCGTTACTGCTCATCGGGGAGACGGCGGTTGTGTTCGCAAAGACCAGCGGTACCGTGAAAGCCGGACGCACATTTCGGATGCGATTCGGTCTGCGGTTTCGGATCAGCCTGGATTGGAAGCGAATGCGCGACGAGGGGCACTCACTGAAAACAGCGTAGCCGTATTACATCCGCAGTGCCAATTCAAAATCGCTATGACGGCAATAGCAAAAATCGCTCAAAATCTTGAATCCTGCGAGCAAATGGAATGTCGAGTTGCAAGGTTACAGAAGTGTGAAAGTTGAGTCGGTTTGCGGGCGTGGGACCCGCAGAGCCTTAAATGCTTTGAGCATGGCCGCTGCCCGCGGCGCTTCTTCTGGGCTTGAACCTCTCAGCACCTTGCCTTTCTGCTGCTCTTGAATCGCCCTCTCGTACCGGCCCATCGCAACCGGCAATAAGAAGACATACCGGTATGCCACCGGGAGGTGGGATCCATTTCGATCGTATGTTGGAATTGCCGATAGGACTGTTCGTACTCCCCAGCGTCTTATGTCTTCAATCGTTTGCGCGGAAATGCCCCTGCCCCATCATTTCAGAGAATTTGGGGGAAGGGGGGACGGTGCCTACCCCTTAATCGTGCTGGTGGCTTCGTCCCAGGTTACTACCGACTTGCGGAAGTAGGCTTGGTTGGCCATGTGGCAGGCGGCGGCGGCGTGGTGTCCGAAGACGGCGTCCTCGACCACCGGCTTGCGGGTGCGCACGGCCTCCATGAAGGCCCACATGTGGGGCGCCTGGTCGTCATAAGACGGCCCGCTATAGGTGACGGCTTCGGCGACGAACTCGTGTCCAGGCTCGGGATCGTGCTGCTTATGCCAGTCGGTCTCGTAGGTGGCGCGCATGGCCTTGGGGAATCCCTGATCGTAGTAGCTGGGAGCGGTGTCGATCCCACGTTGTGGGATATAGGTAAAATCGTGCTCGCGGATTTCGAGCATGCCCTTGGGGCCCATGAGGCGGGTCATTTCGGCGGTCTCGGTGCCTAGGGTGAGACGCACGTAGGCGGGCACGCTGCCGTATTCGAAGATGGCGGCCTGCAGGTCGGGCATGTTGCGGCCGTCCTTCCAGCGGACGATGCCTCCAGTGGCGAAGGCGCGCGAAGGCGCCTGGTTGATGCCGGTGACGAACATCATGCCGCTGACGAGATGCACCATGAGATCGCCGGCGACGCCGGTGCCGTATTCCTTCCAGCAGCGCCAGCGTGCGAAGGTGATGGGATCGAAGGGCTTCTTGGGCGCGGTGCCGAGCCATGTGTCCCAGTCGAAGTTGTCGGGGGAGAGGCCGAGAGGCGGGGGGTACTCCCACGCGCCGGTGGGATCGTTGCGGCCGAGGGAGAGCTCGACGGAGAGCAGCTCGCCAATGGCTCCCTGGTCGCAGAGTTGCTTGGCCTTGGCAAGCAGGGCGGAGCTGACGCGCTGCGAGCCGATCTGCACGATGCGTCCGGATTTTTTTGCAGCGGCGACCATGGCGGCACCATCTGCGACAGTGTGGGACATCGGCTTCTCGCAGTAGACATCTTTGCCGGCGGTGACGGCGTCGACCACAATTTGTTTGTGCCAGTGATCGGGCACGGCAACGATGAGCGCCTGGATGTCCTTGTTGGCGAGGAGCTCCTGATAGTTCCGCGTGGTCATGATGTCGGGAGTGGACAGCTCCTTGGCGAGGGTTTGACGGCCGTCCCAGAGATCGCAGGCGGCGATGCACTTGGTGCCGGGAAGGTCGACGGCAGTCTTTAATAGGCTGGAGCCTTGCATGCCGATGCCGATGATGCCGAATTGGACCGCCGCACCATTGGGGCCGGAAGCCCATTCCTGAGCATAAGAGGGTTCGGGAAGAGCGATGGCCTTGGTGGCGAGGGCGAGGCCGGCGGCTCCGGCGGCAGTCTGCAGGAAGTTGCGGCGGGTGAAGTTGGATCTCATGGGGATTTTAGGTCCTCAAATCGTGAATTATTTGGTTCGCGTCCCAAGTTGTGCGGCCGCTACGCGGCTCCGATTTCATACCACGCATTTTTCCGCGGGCTCATGCCCGCGGCTAACCCAAACGACGCTCTGCGGGGGCTCAGATCTATTTGGTCAGCGGCTTCATCGCGACCTCTTTGAAGAAAACGACATCTGCGTCCTCGCTCTCATACTTACCCTTTTGCTCGTCGTAGTTGCCATGGTTCTGCAGGCCGATCCATCCGATCATCGGACGGCGGCCTCGTTCCCCTTCAAACCAGAATTTCTTGGGTGGGACGGGATCGCCTTCGGTGTAGTCCGTAACTTTAGCGCCGTTGAGCACGACGATGGTGCGCGGACCGTCGAGGGTGATCTCCATGGTGTTCCATTCCGGGCCGGGCTTGCCCGGCTTGGCGAGAGGTTTGGTCAAGGAATAGAGCGTGCCGGTGACATGATACTCGTCTTCGCCTGAGGTTTCGGGGTGATTGTCGATCTGGACTTCATAGCCATAGTGGACCGGCATCCAGGGCTCGCGCGGCTCGATGGGGATGCGGATGAAGACTCCGGAGTTGTCGTTTTCGTCGCGCATCTTAAAAACGACACGGATGGTGCAGTTGCCGACAGGGCCGGATGTCCAATAGAGGAGCCCCATCCCGCCGTGGGTGCGCATTAGTCCGTTCTCGACGATCATCGAGCCGGGGCCGACGTGCTTCCAGCCATCGAGATTTCTGCCGTTGAAAAGTTGGATCCAGCCGTCGGACTGGGCAGCGAGATGAAGCGCGAGCAGCAAGATGAGGGCCAGAAGAGAGAGTCGTTTCACAGAGGGCCTCCGGCGATAGCACGTTCGGACAGAGCGAATTGTCCGCAGCGGAGCATGATGCGCCTCGGGAGCCGATATTGGCAAGTGAGTAATGAGTGAGTGTCAGTAGATGGGATGAGAAGGTCGATCCCCGATCACGGATGGCGTTAAGCTAGCGGTGATCAACGCACTCAACGTGCAATCACATGACAAGGAGATCGACCGTGAAGAAGCATAACAATTCTCAAAAGAGGAGTGAACCGACATCGAAGCGGGCAAAGCCGCGGGGCCCAGTGCAGCGGGATACGAAGGAAGTGCTGGCGGAACTAGTGGGAAAACTGAAGGAAAAGCTGGATCCGAAAAAGGTGGCAGCCACGACGGTGGAAGCGGCCAACCGCTTTCTGCGGGAGCACTACATCGCGGAGTTCAATCATCGCTTTCAGGTGGCACCGGCGCAACGCGGCAACGCGTTCCTCCCTTGCCCACGCAAGAACCTGGACTTGATCTTCTCCCTGCAGTTTGAGCGGACCGTAAACCGGGACAACACGGTCAGCTTTCAGAACCTGCAGCTGCAGATTGAACGGGTGCACTGGCGAGGGACGCTGGCGGGTTGCAACGTCATGGTTCATCAGCACCTGGATGGAACCATCTGCCTGACCCACGGGCCGCATCGGCTAGGACGCTATACCGTCCAAGGTGTGGCCATCACGTCAACCCAAAACGCGACCGCAAACGCTGTGGAAAAGACGCTCCGTGGAAACGTCCAAAAAACGACTTTCCCACCGAGCTTGGAAATCCCGCCCACAGCGCGGGATTCCCACTTTCCCACAGCGACGACGGCGGCTGGATGAACTTCAACAACCGGACATTTCACTTGCTACAAAAAGCGGACATTTTAATTTGCTACGGACAGTGAGTAATGAGTGAGTTAATGAGTGAGTAATGAGGACACATATATGGGCGGCGACTGCGGTCGATACAACAAACGCGCTTCATGTTTGCGACGGTGAGTGATGTAATGGCAGGCAATGAAATACATCGTTCCTGCGGCAGTGTTTCTGCAGATGGTGTCGGTGGGCATGAGCCTGCGCCAAGACCAGATGCTGGACAACGTGCGCCGCATGACATGGACGAGTTGGGTTGAGCTGGTGCTGGCAACGTTCTTTGTGCCCGCGGGACTGGCGTTACAACTTGGCTGAGTGTTGCCGCTGAACACGGCAGAGATGGCGGGACTGTTCCTGGTGGGCGCGGCGCCACGGGCTCCGCTGATGACGCGGAACATTGCGAAGCGCGGCTTCGACATGCAACTGGCGGCGGCCTGGCAGGTTCGGGGAGGAGTACTGACGCCGGTCTTTCTCCCGGTTGAAGTATGGGCAGCCGGGCTGTTGTATAGCGTGTGCATCTGGATTCCGCCGTGGGACGTGCTGTTGCAAATCGTGGAGAAGCAGTTTGTTCCGCTCGCGCTGCGGATGTTGCTCGCACGTTTCCTTCTTCCGTTTTCGGCGGCGGCGCAAGTGTGGATGAATCGCCTCGGCAATGTCGTAAGGATTGCTGACATGGTGGCTGCCGGTAGACGCGCTGCTTCTCGCCCTGGGATCGGTAGCGGCGATTTGGCTGCTCGTACCTAAGGCCGATGAACTGAGCAAGCGCACACTGGCCATTTGTAACGCGAACCGTCATATCGGGCTGGCGCTGCTGCTGAGCGGACAGTAACTGCGCCTGAAAGGCGCGCTGCGGGCGGTTGCGGCGTGCGCGCTGGTCGCACCATTCGTTATGGGCGGACTGGGGTGGTTCTTTCATCGTGCCAGAAAGGCGACAGCCGAGTCCGCTGCACAACGCGGCGGTCACGTGGGACAATCGATTCATGTTTGCGCGCAAGATTCGTGTGGAGTATGAGGAAAACGGGCAGCGGTACGCGTGTCCGCTGAAGTGGCTCGACAGCTTCAGCATGCGCAACTTCACGAACGACCAGGTGTTTGACGACACGATTCCCGCGGGCGATGGCCTGCTCGAAATCGGCACGCGCGTGCCGCGCGAGCGACTGCAAGCGTCCATGGAAGACTGGTTCCGGCGAAAGGGCTATTTGCCGAAGGAAGCGAAATTGGTGGTGAGTGAATAGCTTCGATTCGTGAGCCGAAGCGAATCGTACGGTTTTATGACGACCCGCATCATCTTCCTTATTCTGGCGATTGCGATTGTTGGCGGATTCGCGTGGGCCTACCACCACGATGACGAGTTGGGAAAACGCATCGGGCAGGTGGAGATCGGCGATCCCAACGAGGCAGTGCGCGAGCTGTTGGGCGATCCGTCGGTTGAGGGTTCGTGCGGAGCGTTGACGGTTGCTCCGAAGGCATGCGCCAACGAGTACGTTTACAAGTATTATTATTCGGTCTTTCAGCCGCAATACGAAGTAGTGTGGTTCACCGCCGAAGGCAAAGTGATTGGAGTTCAGCATGTGCAGAGGCCGTACTGAAAACCGGTTGTCAGTTGCCAGTCGAATCGCCGTCATACTTCTAACCCACTTGTCCCACTTACGTGCGCAAGCGCGGAATTGAGGCGGGTACGCGTGTCCGGTACCTCGAAGACCAGTTCGGGAGGATTGTCCTCCAGCCCATCACCCACGATTACATCGACCGCGTCACGGGCTGCCTGGCGGAATGACCTGATCTAGTCGGCGAATGGCAGAGGGAGCACCGCCCGGAGGACAAGCGCGAACGATGAAGACCTATGTCTTCGATGCGAGCGCAATATTTGGTTTTCTTCAACAGAAGCCAGGGGCGCCAAAGGTGAGTGAGTTGCTGAAAGAAGCAATCCGCGGGCGCGTCGCCATCTTCATGTCGGCGGTGAACTATGGAGAGGTATACGGCGGGATCCTTCGCGGCCACGGGCCAGAGCGGGCGCGCTTCAACGATGAGTGCCGTGCAACCGCTGCCCATCACCCTTGTTGATGTCACGCCGCAAAGGGCGTTTCTAGGTGCCGAGGTCAAAGCAAAATACAGGCTGTACTATCTCGACAGCTTTGCCGCAGCGTTGGCGCTGGAACACAAAGCAACGCTGGTGACCAGCGATTCCGACTTTCGCCGACTCGGTCATGGCCTTCCAGTTACGTGGTTTTAAGGCGTAGACGCCGAATGGCTATTCGTTCAGCTTTGCGGCCAGCACGTCGAGCTTCTCGATTGTGGGTGTACCGGCGAATAAGTCGGGCGCCTTGGCCATCAAGGCGGCTGCGATTTGCCCGGTGAGATGGGCCTGCCGGCCTGACTCGTCCGCAAATGCGTCAAATATGCCGAAGGTGGATGTCCCAATACGCCAAGCGAACCACACGGTCGTTGCGGTTTCCCGTTGCGCGAGAGGCAAAGCGCTACGGAGGAATGCTGCGGCTTCCTCTTCTTTGCCGGGTTTGGCGTCCATGCGAGCGAGTAATGCAAGTTTGACCATATCGACCTCCGATCGTTTCGCCAAGTTTGGATGCAAGAGGAGTCTGGGGAGTCGCAACGCTGGACGTTTTTGCCCAACGAGGGGAACTGCAGGTCCCTCGGCTCCGGTCGCTTTGCTCCCTCCGCTCGGGATGACAAGAAAGAACAGCGGGTCCTTCGACTCGGACACGCTCTGTTTTTGGCGCGTCCTCGCTCGGGATGACGTCAAAGAAAGCAAATGGCACGGCTTGCACCGTGCCATTCCTGGATGCATCTCACAATGTGAGACTCAGGGTTCACTTGGCGACGACCGGCCTTGGGCCGGCTTGTTTGATTTCGCGCGGGGCGTCGAATTGCTCAAAGTTTTTCTCGAAACGAGCCGACAAATCCGCCGCCATCTTGTCGTAGGCGGCTCTGTCTTTCCAGGAATTGCGCGGATTGAGCAGTTCGGAAGGAACGCCGGGTACGGACTTGGGGATGCTCAGGCCGAACGATGGTTCGATCTCGAATCCGACGTTGTTGAGTTCGCCCTCGACCAAAGCGTTCACCATGGCGCGGGTATAGGGCAGGCTCATGCGCTTGCCGACGCCGTAGGGTCCGCCCTGCCATCCGGTGTTGACCAGCCAGCATTGGGCGTTGTGTTCGCGCAGGCGACGGCCCAGCATTTCGGCATACACTTTCGGAGGCAGCGGCATGAAGGGCGCGCCGAAGCAGGTGGAGAATGTCGCCTGCGGCTCGGTTACTCCAGCTTCGGTGCCAGCGACCTTCGCGGTATAGCCCGACATGAAGTGGAACATGGCCTGCTCGGGCGTCAGTTTCGACACTGGAGGCAGCACGCCGAAGGCGTCCGCCGTAAGGAAGACCACATTCCTCGGATGCCCGCCAAAGCCGGGAATCACCGCGTTTTCGATGTGCTCCACCGGATAAGCCGCGCGGGTGTTTTCAGTCTTGCTGTCGTCGTCGTAGTTGGGAACTCTCGTGTCAGGATCGAGGACAACGTTCTCGAGCACGGCGCCGAAGTCGAGGGCGTTCCAGATTTGCGGTTCGTTCTGCTCCGAGAGCTTGATGCACTTGGCGTAACAGCCGCCTTCGAAGTTGAAGATGCCGTCTTCGCTCCAGCCGTGCTCATCGTCGCCGATTAGTCGGCGCCTGGGATCGGCCGACAGAGTGGTCTTGCCGGTCCCCGACAGGCCAAAGAACAACGCGGTCACGCCATCCTCACCAACATTGGCCGAGCAATGCATGGGAAAGACGTCGCGACCGCGGCAGCAGAAAGTTCATCACGCCGAAGATCGACTTCTTCATTTCGCCGGCATATTGCGTCCCGCCGATGATGACGATGCGGCGGGTGAAGTTCACGATGACGAAGACTTCGGAGTTCGTCCCGTCACGTTCAGGATCGGCCAGGAGACCGGGTGCGCTGACGATGGTGAAATCAGGCTTGTGCTTCTTGAGCTCTTCCGCAGTAGGCCGGATGAAAAGCTGGCGCACGAAGAGGTTATGCCACGCGTACTCATTGATGACTTGGATGGGCAACTGATAGCGGGGATCGGCGCCGCAGAACAGGTCCTGAACGTAGACGTCTTTGCCTTGCAGGTATTCGAGAACGCGATCGTACAGTGCGTCGAACTTGTCGGGGGGGAAGGGCTGGTTCACTGCACCCCAGGCGACGTTGTTGGCAGTGGCGGCGTCTTTCACCGTGAATTTGTCTTTGGGCGAACGGCCGGTGCGTTTGCCGGTTTCCGAGACCAGTGCGCCGCGGGAACTGAGTAGCCCTTCGTTGTTGCGGAGAGCGGCTTCGACAAGTTTGGGGGTCGAGAGGTTGCGCTGTATGTTCTTCTGTTCAAGCAGATCGGACAATTCGGTATGAGCGATGGAGGACATAAAGATGACTCCTTATCAAGGCTGCGTGCCACCGGGAGGCCGGCGGTCGGAACCGGGACGAGATTGTATAAGGGAGCAAACCTCCCCGCGCGCAGAAAAAAGCCCGCTCAGCGGGCTCTAACCACCGTAGTCGATTGTGTCTCTTCGATGAGCGCATTCAGGTGATCGAGAGTCTCCTGCACGGTCAGGGAGTACATTTCGCGTCCGCTATCTTCGCCGGACTCAATGGCCCATTTCAAATAATGTCCCGCAATCTGGACTGCCATGGGGTCAGTGAGGACCTTTCCGGTCTGACGACTGAACTCCACCCACGCAGGATGGGGGAGAGCGATCCAAACCGGCCGGTCGCCGACCAGAAACTTGATATCAATGGCATCAGCATGCCGCGTAGAAATGGCGACAATCAGCGCCTGATACTGGCAGTGTACTGATACGCCGCTGAACTGGTCGGTGGCCTGAAAGTCGTCGTACATAACCTTAAAACTATAGACGGAGCGCCTAGGGTAGGGCAATGACGCACAGGAGCCGCGTTTCCAGCGGTGAACACTCGGCGGGGGCTAACTAGATTGGCAACAAACCTGCCCTACCAATTGAGTTCGATTGACGGTGGAGTGTGGGCATCCTAACATCCAAGCCTATGTCGTTGCCAACGTTCAGTCCGGGGGACGAGCTCGGCCACTACCGGCTATCCGAAAAGATAGGCTCGGGTGGCCAGGGTGAGGTCTGGCGTGCGCGCGACGAGCGTTTCGATCGCGATGTGGCGGTAAAGATTCTGCCCCCCAACGTGCTGAACAACGAGTCTGCGCGGGAACGCTTTCGCCGGGAGGCCCGCGCGGTAGGCCGTCTCAACCATCCCAATGTGGCGACGGCACATGACTTCGACGACAAACCAGTCGACTACCTGGTGACGGAGTACGTCGCTGGAACGGGGCTGGACCAGAAGCTTGCCGGCGGCGCGTTGCCGGAAGATACGGTGATCACGCTGGGAATCCAGTTGGCGAGTGGATTGGAAGCTGCCCATCGGCAGGGAATCATCCACCGCGACCTGAAGCCAGGAAACCTGCGGATTAATGAAGAAGGCAACCTGAAGATCCTAGATTTCGGTCTCGCGGAAATTGTTGATCCGAGCACGGACATTGCGTCACTGGAGACGGTCACGCTCAATATGACGTTGACCGGAACGCTCCCCTACATGGCGCCGGAGCAGTTCGGCGGCGTCTCGGATCCACGCACCGACTTATGGTCAACCGGCGCTGTGTTGTACGAGATGGCGACAGGTAAGCTGCCTTTCCAAGAGACGCAACTGCAACAGCTCAGGGACGCCATTATGAACAACGAACCCACGCGTCCCGCGGAGATCAATCCGGCTATTTCTCCGGGGCTGGAGACGGTAATTCTGCACTGCCTGCAGAAGGATCCGAACAAGCGCTACCAGAGGGCCACCGCACTGCGGGAGGACCTTGCTCGGGTTGCACAGGGCCGGCGAGTGAGGGTCGATGACGGGTTGCGCGGACGAAGCTTTGCCGCCGCGCTGCTAGTAGTGGTATTGGCGGTTTCGGGCTTCACTGGGTATCACTTCTGGCCGGTGATCCGGGAGAAGCTGTGGGGACAGCAGTCGGCTACGTCAGGAGAATTCCACGTACTCGCGGTGCTGCCGATTGAAACGGGCAGCCAGGATGCTCCGGAAAATGCGTTGGTCCGCGGCGTCGCGGAGTCGGTGAGCGCGCGCATTGCCCAGGGAACCAATGGTCAGAACTTCCAGCTGATTCCACCGAACGAGCTGAGCACCCAGGGAGTGAAGACAGCAGAACAGGCTCGGCGCGAATTCAACGTCGATCGAGTGTTGTCGATTGCCCTGCAACGTTCGGGCGAAAAGATGCGCGTGACCTGCAGCCTGATCGATCCAAGAACGCATCGTATACTCGACGCACGCACTTTGACTGGCGAAGCGAACGAGCTCTTTGCTCTGGAAGACAACGCCGTGGCGGAAGTGTTCGTGATGCTGCCTCCGGATGCGAGGCTGGAGCAGCCATCGCCGACCGTGGTCCATGCTGAGGGCCCGCCGGGATACGAGTCGTACCTGAAGGGGCGCGGATTCCTGCTGGACTATCAGAAGCCGGAAAATATTGACTCCGCCATCGCAGCGTTTCAGCAGGCGTTGAAGGCGAGTCCGAACTATGCGCCGGCCTATGCTGAGCTGGGGGAGGCGTATTGGTACGGGTACAAAGCGGACCGCGGCAGAGATTGGCTCGACAAAGCGAAGGTTAATTGCGAAAAGGCGCTCGCCACCGATCCTAAGTTGGCGCAAGGGCACGTCTGTTTGGGAAATCTATACAACGACACCGGTCGCTTCAACGAGGGAGTTCAGCAGTTCCAGCAGGCGCTCAACTTCGATCGACATAATGTCGACGCTTTGGGCGGACTGAGGCTTGGCATATGAAAAGCTCGGCAATGAGGCCGGAGCCGAAGACACGTACAAGCAAGCGGTGCGTGACCATCCACAATACTGGGCGGTTTACAACTGGTTTGGCTCTTTCTATTTTGCGCGTGCCCGATACGCGGAAGCAGTACCAATGTTTCAAAAAGTCATTAACCTTACTCCCGACAATCAACGCGGCTACAACAACCTGGGAGCAATTTATGTAATGCAGGGTCATTATCAGGAGGCCCTGTCACCGTTGCAGAAAGCAAGCGACTTGGCGCCGTCGCGCGACACCTTTGGAAATCTAGGAGCAGCTTATTTCTATCTCCGGCAATACCCCAAGGCTGTCGACGCCTTCGAATTGGCGATCAAGCAAGACGATAAAGATGCCGCGACCTGGGGATATCTAGGCGACGCCCTTTATTGGACACCGGGGCGCCGCACCGAGGCCTCGCGGGCATACCGGAAGGGCGTAGAGCTAGCCAAGGCGAAACTGGCAATAAACCCCAAGGACGCCACGCATGAAGCGCTGCTAGCGGAATTTTCGGCCATGCTCGATCAGAAACAGGCGGCGATCGACGCCATCCAGAGAGCCCTCACGCTGGAGCCGAAGAATCCAGACATCTTGTTCAAGGCAGCCCTGGTCTACAACCATTTCGGTGATAGCAAGCAAACGCTGACATGGCTGGACAATGCCACACGGGCCGGCTATCCCCGTATCGTGATACGCGATACTCCGGATTTCGAGGCGCTGCAACAGAACCCGCAGTACCGCGGGCTTATCAATGGCGCCTAGGGTGCTGCAGCTCCGCATGACAATAAATGGCGTTGTAGGGGCCCACGGGGCGTCTACGACGCCATTGTTTGCAAATCAATTCCTGCCGGAGAAAATCTACCTGTGCGCCTCTATCGAGTGACCTGCACGCCCATCCCGCCTTTCGGCTGATTACAGGTTCCCATAGTCCCGCTCCCATCTGTAGCTGTTACAGTTGCGTAGGGAAAGCGTATTATCTGTGAACCTTGCGGTGAGAAAGATACAGCAGCGACACCCGATAGCTCACTTCCGGCTAAACTTACCGATCCACGTACCATTCGCCCAGTCCCAAAGGAGCGCCTGGGAAATTGGGTGAACCGGCGGGGAAAACCACCGTCGGGTCGGTTCCAGCAACACTCTTCCACGTCACTGTGTCGTTGTTGGCTTACCTTACCGTGACCCAGGGAAGAGCGGGGGGACGCTGCTGTTCAGGCTCTGGGTGCAGTTGTTACAAGAGTCACGAACGACGTAAACGTTAATGTTCGTTGCCACCGCCTGTACCGTTTGGGCAGCGAGATCTCCTGACGTGACCGCCAGAGTCAAGAGCACGAGAACACATAGACCTAGTAGCCTCATCGAAGGCGCTCCTTTCGTAATACAGATAAGCGGCGGCTGTAGATTCCGCGCAAGAATTCCGAGGAATCGTGCCGCCGAACGCACCCTGGTTGAGTGAAAAGCGGCGTCCGTGCCGCGCTCGTCACCAAGGCCTTCTCTACCTTGTTACTTGCACTCCCATGCTTTGTGGATTTGAGCAAGGTACTCCACCGATGGTGAGGCTGGAGTATGGAAACTTCTTGCTGGCACCTACCTTGGGAGGTCCGGAATTGTCGCCCTGACCAAAGGTAGTGCGACGTGTGCCTGAGCCGGCAAACTCGAAGGGCGTTCCAGGATCCGACTCGGTTCCCTGGGGGAACTCTACGACAACTCTGCCGGTCGGACTGGCATTCGGACCGCTCCAGGTAATGGTTCCGCTACCTGAGGGTAGGGCAGCCATCTTCAAATCCGGGAAGGGGTCCTCCGGTCCCTCTGGCTTGCCGGTGTGTTGTATGCAAGCGTGATTGCCGTCCATCACGATGAAAGCCACGGTGGCCGGAGCCAAAGCATTTGTAGGACCGCTGGATTTTGTGCCGACGAGGTAGCCGATACCCGAACCGATGAGAACTCCAAGTACAAGAGCGCCGGCTGTTTTTGTATTCATATTGCGATGTCCTTTCAGCCCCAACCCGGAAGGCTGGAGTTACAGCATCATCAAACCGTGAGTCCCGATGGGAATCAAGTGACATCTAAGTCTGCAAACATTAGCACGCCACAACTGCGAGTCAAGCAAATAACTGGCCAACCTCTATTAGTTCCTGTGTCGCCACCTTCGTCCCGCTGGCGACAGTCGCTTTCGCGCAGGGCGGTTGCCTCCAAGCAATAAAACGATGCCCCGAGGCCGCAGCCTGGTGCGAGCCCATGGCAACCCTGACGCGCCATGTCCTTGGAGACCTTGTTCGGCACAGCTATCCGACTTGATTGGTGTTTCTATCCAAAGGGATAGGCTTCGCCCGCTTGCAAGCGAATGACTATCGGTCTTCGCCCGGGAAACCGTTAGCAAAACGCCACTTGTTCCGATCCGAGGCCATTCACCCGCTTTGGCCACCCGCTTGCTCTCGTCTCCCTGCGTAAGCCGCAAGCCGAAGGGCAATCGAAAGAAAGTTCTGAAGCTGACCGGCTAACAAATTTCAGCATGGGTTCCGCTGACAGGAGCCCCCAAGGAGGAGTTATGAAGCGCAACATGTTTGGGGCCCTGATGACTCTCGTCGTGGCCTTCACCGTCGCCGTCCCCATGGTCCATGCACAAACGATCATGAGCGCGAAAGTACCGTTCACCTTTAACGTCGGCCAGAAGCAGCTTCCCGCTGGCTCTTATCAGATTCGTGATGTGGGCGACCGGGCAACACTGATCACCAATCGGGACGGCAACTTCAACGTCCTGGGCATTTATGCCTATGCCGGACCGTCGAACGATGAAGCGACCAAGCTGGTGTTCGAGAAGGTCGGTGACCGCTACTTCCTGCACCAGATCTGGACCAGCGCCCATGGCCAGGGCCTTGAGCTTCCGGAATCGAAGCTGGAGAAAGAGATGCAGGCTTCCAACAGCGGAACCACTGGCGGAGCAGAGACTGTGATCGTCGCTTTGCGCTAACCTGCCTCAGCGATCACATAAAACCCGGAGTCCCCACCGGCTCCGGGTTTTCCTTTTGGATTCGCGTTACCCCGAAGCTTCACCTTTCACTGGAAATTTAACGCCTCCCGCGTAGAATGCAGAGTTCGCCACTTTGTGCTTCTGGTGGAGGCTCCTTCATGCTTGTCGGTGTTCCCCGCGAGATCTTCCCGGGGGAGCGGCGGGTAGCTCTGGTTCCCGCGGTCATTCCCAATATAAAAAAAGCTGGACTGGAAGTCGTTATTGAAGCAGGCGCAGGGGTCGAGGCCGGCTATCCCGACTCCGAGTACGTCGCCAAGGGCGGCACGATCATCGCCGAGCGCGCTGAATTATTCCGCACCGCCGAGATCATCCTCCAGGTCCTGTGTTACGGGTCGAACGACGTCACCGGCAAGCAGGACCTTGCGCGGCTCCGTAAAGGTCAGGTGCTGATCGGCTTTTTGCGACCGCTGGGCGATGTGCATACGCTGGAAGAGATCGCTGCCACTGGCGTGACCTCGTTCTCTGTCGAGCTGATGCCGCGCACCACGCGCGCGCAAAGCATGGACGCACTCTCATCGATGGGAACCATCTGCGGCTACAAAGCGGTTTTGATTGCCGCCGACACCCTGCCGCGCATCTTCCCCATGCTGACAACGGCGGCCGGAACGATTATTCCGGCTCGTGTGCTGGTGATGGGCGCTGGAGTCGCCGGGTTGCAGGCCATCGCGACGGCGCGGCGACTGGGAGCGGTGGTTTCGGCATATGACCTTCGCCCCGCGGTCAAAGAACAGGTGCAGAGCCTCGGCGGCCGATTTGTCGAGCTGCCCATCGAAGTGAAAGACGCCCAAGATGCCGGAGGCTACGCCAAAGCACAGGATGAGTCGTTCTATCAGCGCCAGCGCGAGCTGCTGGGACAGGTCGTCGCACAGCAGGACGTAGTCATTACTGCGGCGGTTATCCCGGGCAAGAAATCGCCGGTATTGGTGACGAAAGAGATGGTCGCGGCCATGGCTCCGGGATCGGTGATCGTTGATCTTGCCTCCGAGCGCGGCGGCAACTGCGAGCTCACTCGCACGGGAGAAAAAGTCGTGGAACATGGCGTTTCGATTATCGGCTCCATCAACCTGGCCAGCACGGTTCCATATCACGCCAGTCAGATGTACGCCAAAAACCTGACCAACTTCCTGCTCAACATGGTGAAGGATGGACAGCTCAACCTGAACAGGGAAGACGAGATCGTGCGGAGCACGCTGGTCACCGAAGGCGGCGAAATCGTGAACCAGAGGGTTCGCGAGTTCTTCTCGCTGCCGGCGCTAGTAGCGCAAACCTAATGACGAACCACAGACGCACAGAGACACTGAGAAGCAGAAGGCAGAAAAATGAGTTTCGAACTCGTCCGGGCCTCTGTGTCTCTGTAATGAAACTTTGGAGGTATTGAATTGAAGGCAGATCTCATCACGAGTCTGTACGTCTTCATGCTGGCCGCGTTCATCGGGTTCGAGGTGATCCGGCGGGTCTCACCCTTGCTGCACACGCCGCTGATGTCGCTCACCAACGCGCTCGATGCTATCGCCGTGGTGGGCGCAATCATCCTGGCGGGCGAGCAGAAGAGCCAGCTCGCCACGATACTTGGCACCATCGCCATCGTTGCCGCCACCAGCAACATCGTCGGAGGCTTCATCATCACCGACCGCATGCTCAAGATGTTCAAAGCGAGTAAAGCGCCCAAGCCATGACCAACCTCGTCGGTGGTGAGTACGTCATTGAAGTTCTCTACATTATTTCGGCGGCGCTGTTCATCCTGTCACTCAAGTGGCTGAGCTCGCCGGCGACTGCGCGCCGCGGCATCTTCGCCGGCGAGGCCGGCATGCTGCTGGCCATCGTCGGCACGCTCTTCTACAAGGGCATCGTCGATTACAAATGGATCGCCATTGCGCTGGTACTGGGCACGATCATCGGCGTGCCGCTGGGCCGCGTCGCCATGACTGCGGTGCCGCAGCGGACGGCGCTCAGCCACGCCTTCGGTGCGCTGTGCGTCACCCTCGTCGGCACCGCCGAGTTCTACCTGCGCGCTCCCAACATCTCGAAGTTCATGATGAGCGTGCTGTCGCTCGAAGTCATCCTGGGCTCGCTGACCATTACCGGCAGCCTCATGGCTGCGGGCAAACTCCAGGAAATCCTGCCCCAGCGGCCCATCACTTATAAAGGACAGAACTTCGTCAACCTTGGCTTTCTCGCGATTGCAATCGCCATCGCCGTGGTGCTGGTACTGCATCCCGACCACATGTACCTGTATCCGGTCATGGTCGTCATCCCGCTGATCTTCGGCGTGCTGATGATCATTCCCATCGGCGGCGCCGACATGCCGACCGTCATCTCGCTTTTGAACTCCTACGCCGGACTCTCGGCGGCAGCCATGGGCTTCGTGCTCGACAGCAAGCTGCTCATCGTGGCGGGCGCGCTCGACGGCGCGTCGGGCTTCATCCTCTCGGTGAACATGTCGAAGGCCATGAATCGCTCGTTCACCAACGTGCTCTTCGGAGCCTTCGGACAGGTGCAGGCAGCGGCTGCAGGCACGCAGGAAGCTCGTCCCGTGCGCAGCGCGACGCCCGAAGAAGCGGCGGCGATTCTCGCGGCTGCCAACAAAGTCGTCATCGTTCCTGGTTACGGCATGGCGGTCGCCCAGGCGCAGCACAAGGTCCGCGAACTCTATGACTCGCTTAGCAAGCGCGGCGTCGATGTGACCTTCGGCATCCATCCGGTCGCCGGCCGCATGCCCGGCCACATGAACGTGCTGCTGGCCGAGGCCGACATTCCCTACGACAAGCTGCTCGACATGGACGACGTCAACGCCGACATGCCGCAGACCGACGTGGCGCTGGTCATCGGCGCAAACGACGTGACCAATCCCGCGGCGCGCACCGACGCCTCGAGCCCCATCTACGGCATGCCGATCCTCGACGTGGACAAAGCGCATACCGTGATGGTCATCAAGCGCAGCATGAACCCAGGCTTCGCCGGCATCGACAACCCGCTCTACTACCTCGACAACAACCTGATGCTCTTCGGCGACGCGAAACAGTTTGTGGGGAACATCGTAAAGGAGCTATCGGGGAATAGCGGGGGGCACTAGGGTGCCGGGTTTTGCCTGTAAGCTACGTGCGTTCAATCGGTTGCGTGCAAAATTCCGCCATCTCCAGTTACGGGTTCCACATGTGGGTGCTTAGCCGAGCGCGGTATCGGGCAGGTCGCCACAACCGGGCGCGAAGTTCAGTGGCACACTGAATGTTGAAGCAAGATGCAAAGCTGATTCATTGATCAATAGCAAATAACCTCCATGTCACTCGTAATCCACGCGATGGCTCCAGTTCGGGATTACTCGGCTTCAGTTATCTGACCGAGGTCATGCCGCGTACCGACTTGCGACGTCAGTGCGCATCCATGATGGCAGCCGTACCGTCCGACCACTTGGCGACAGGAACCAGAGACACAGTCAGCCGCTCCTGAGCGTCCTTAAATGCTATAACCGGGGCGCCCGGCAAACCTGCTTCCCAAGCTACAGGGTCATCCCCGCATGCCAGCTGAAACCGTTGCCCGGATCCCTGCGTGTATATGTCTTGACACGTATATACTCCAGTGAGTATATTAAGCGAGTGGAATCTGTCTTCGAAATCATTGCGGAGCCGAACCGCCGCGCGATACTGAGCCTCCTGGTCTCGTCCCAACAGTCGGTTGGAGAGATCGAGCGTCGGCTTCGCATGTCGCAACCGACCGTGTCAAAGCACCTGCGCGTGCTGCGCGAGGCCGGCTTCGTGGAATCCACGGTGGATGCACAGCGCCGTCTCTACCGGCTGAAACCTGAACCACTTCAGGAAATGGATGACTGGCTGGCTCCGTTCCGCCGGTTCTGGGCCCCTCACCTGGATGCTCTCGAACGCCACCTCGACCGCATGGATGAATCAACACCAACGAAACGGAAGACAAGGGGAAGACGACGCGGCCCAAACAGCGAACGTGACAAAGGAGAAACGAAATGAAGATCAAATTAACAAGCGTATATGTCGACGACCAGGACAAGGCTCTGCGCTTCTATACCGAAGTACTGGGCTTCATGAAGAAAGCCGATTTCAGTCAGGGCCCATTTCGCTGGCTGACCGTGGCCTCGCCCGAGGAGCCCGACGGCACTCAGCTGCAACTGGCGCTGAACAACAACCCCGCAGCCAAAGCGTATCAGCAGGCGATTTTTCAGCAAGGCCAGCCCGCAGCCATGTTTTACACCGACGACGTTAAGGGCGACTACCAGCGGATCAAGGCCCGCGGCGCGGAGTTCACCATGCCGCCCACCGACGTGACTGCCTCGACCATTGCAATGCTGAAGGACACCTGCGGCAACCTCATTCAGCTTACCCAGCTGGCACGCTATTAAGGGCGGCCGTTTAGGAGAAGAAGATGACCTATCCCGAGCAGTGCGCACCCGGTCCGGCCAGCGGGGCGCAGGTACGAAAGGACGGAGAGAAGTGGACGCTCATTCTCGTTCGAGAACTGCGCCACTCGCCGGAAAAAGTCTGGCAGGCAATTACCGACCCGGCGCATCTGCGCGAGTATGCTCCCTTCGACGCCGATAGGAGCCTGGGTACGGTTGGAAGCACGGTGAAGCTCACCACGGTGGGAGCGCCAAGGCCTCGCGTTACCGAAACCACTGTGGCGCGAGCCGACGCTCCCGAGGTGCTTGAGTACAAGTGGGGTGACTTCGACATGCGGTGGGAACTCGAAGCCTTTGGAGGCGGCACGCGCCTGACACTGTGGACCAACATCGGTCACCGCTTCATCTCAATGGGTGCTGCCGGGTGGCACATTTGTTTCGATGTTCTGGATCGGCTTCTGAGCGGAACTCCCATCGGCCGCATCGTCGGCCCCGAGGCCATGAAATTCGGCGGTTGGCAGCTGCTGAACGCCGAGTATGCCAAGCAATTCGGTATCAAGACGGCCAACCTGCCGCCGTCAGGCGGCTCAAGAGTCGTGAATGAGGGATCGCGAAACAATGCACCGGCTCGTCTTGAGAGGAGGTCCCATTGAACTGGAACAGATGGGTTCGGCAGACCCACCGCTGGCTGGCCATTGCCTTTACGGTGGCCGTCATCGTCAACATCGTCGTCGTGGTACAAGGGAAGTACACCGCCAGGGTGGGCCTGTTGGCGGTGTTCCCGCTCGCCTTGCTCCTGTTCACCGGTCTGTACTTGTTCGTGCTGCCGTACGCCACCAAGTGGGGCAGCGGGCGACGCACCGACTGAACGGGTGGTCGACCGCGAGGCGAAACGCCGCGTCGCCCACACACGAATGGTAAGCCGGACCGAGATGATGCTGCGCGTGTGCGGGGCCTTCGATGCCCGACGAGCTGTTGAAGCTGACCGGGCACCGCCGACGGTTCAGGTAGTAAAAAGTGCGAGGTCGCGGCGAGGTTGGCGATGCTGAGCCCGTTGAGTCGAGAGGCCAGCGTGAGGATGTTTGCCGGAGCGAGGCCATGTCAGCGATGTTGAAGGCTGCCCGCCGCGTTGCCGGTGAGGCGGGATTTGACGTATCGTACCGTCGCAGACGTTCGGAAAGGCGGGCTGTGCGACCTATAGTGGTCGGTCAGTTTGCGATTATCCCGTCATCCGGCCACAGTCAGCAAAGAAAAGGCGAGTAGTTCGGGGTTGTTTCGGGACAGGAATTATTTGAAACGGCCCCATTCTAGGTTCCGCGGCTTACTCCACAACCGCGCTCGCCGTGACTATGGCCGCCGCCATTGCGAGCTTGTGATCCTTGTTCCAGGGCGGCCCGACGGCCCTCCGCAACTGGAGGAAGTGAGCGTCGAGGTTCTCTACACGCAACGCCTGGCCCGCCGCACCCAATACGCTCTTCGCGTCGTACCAGTGGACGGGCCAACCCCGTGCCTCGGCCGCGGAGGCCAGGGCCTTGCGGTACATCACCCAGTCGGCAACGTTCTGCGCACGGTAGTCCTTGATTCGCTCGGCAATCGTGGGTGGAAGCTGTGGGCACTTGCGAAGGGCGACGCCAAGGATACGCGGCACCGCCATCGTGACAGCGTCCAAGGCAAGCACCGCGTGCCTCTCCGCCGACACTCGCACGCGCTCTACTAACTTCACGGCCTCGTCCAGCGGGAGCCCTTGGCCTTCGCTGTGGTGCGGAAGCTTCGGCAGGCCCTCGCCCACGAGTTCCACCCGGCGGCGGTCGAGGAGCGTCCCATCACGCGCCACCGTCACCAGCACCGCCCAACCGCCGTGATCTGATACCCCGATGATGCCACCGTTCTTCGACATGATGTTCCCTCAAGCCTAACTTTGCCCCTTTCGGGGCTGGGAGCTGGTTGATTGGCTCCGATACAACAACTCAACAACGCCCGTCTTGTAAGCGATTACGCTCTTCAGATGCCATCTGCTTTCGATACCAGAGTTGTCAAAAAGGCGCAATCCGTCACCCAATAGGACCGGCACAATCGCCAATCTGATTTCATCCACCAGATCAAGCCTGAGAAAACTCTGGCACAGCATCGCCCCTCCCACCAGCCAGATGTTTCCGTATCGCGGCGCGAGAATCCCATCGACCAACTTCTTAAGATCACCTGAATAGAACTCGACACTCTTCCTCATGGACGGCAGCTTTCTGTTTGTGATCACGACGGTCGGGATGTCGCCATATGGCCAGCCGAGTTGGAGCGCATGCTCGTATGTGCGAGAACCGAGCACGAAGCAGTCGATGGAAGTAACGACATCGTCAGTATTGCCGTCAGAAACCCCTTTTTCGTAGACGTCCCCAGAGCTATCCAGCCACGAGACACTGTTGTCCTTCTTGGCGATGACGCCATCAAGGCTTGAAACCACGTGCAGAGTTACGGTCGATGTTCTTGCGTTCACCTCAGCGGGTGACATATTTCCTCCGGCGCGGGCCGACGTCGGTCGCGCATACGATCTTTTCTTGATCCCATTCGTGCGCCGCGTTCGTCAAACCTAGGTTATCGGAACCTTGCTAACGGCTGAACATCTTTGGCCTTGCTGCCAGGTCGCAACGAGGCGCGATTTCGGAGGCAACTACCCTGCCCTACCGGCTGCCTGCGCGAGAACATCCTGGGATAAACGCCGTGGCGTTTACGGCTTCCGGACGGACTGTTTGAATGTTAAGTCGAATGAGGAGCACGGGTGTAGAAAAAGCTGAACTCAACGAGAACGTTGATTCAGAGACCAACCACGGAGGCTCCTCATGGAGAGTATGTATTACATCGGCCTGGATGTTCACAAGAAAACGATCAGCTATTGCGTCAAGGATGCAAGCGGGCAGGTCCTGCAGGAAGGTAAGATTGAAGCTACGCGAGGCGAACTGGAGGGCTGGATGAAGACTCTTCCTCAGCCTTGCCACACGCGGCCCAGATAAAAGTGGCGCATCCGCTGATGCTGCGCGCCATCGCCGCGGCGAAAAAGAAGAATGATGGATGCCGGCAAGATTGCCGACGGCCTGCGCTGTGACTTCCTGCCGGAATGCCACATGGCACCGAACGAGATTCGGGATCGACGCCGAACCCTGCGCTACCGGCATCTGCTGGTGCGCCAGATGGTGCAGATGAAGAACCGGGTTTCGGGTCTACTGATGGAAACCGGAGTGAGCTGTAGCAAGCAAAAACTGCACAAGGTAGGCTATTTCCGTGAGCTTCTGTCGAGCAACCAGGAGATCCCATCCTAATATTCGACCTTTGCTGAAGCTTAGCCGGGATGCCATCGTACGGCTGCAGAAACGGAATATGCCCTGGTGAGTTCGCTGCAGCGGGACCCCTTGCTGGCCGACAGAATCAAAAGGCTTTGCGGTGACGAAAAGAGCTCCGCCGACAAGGTAATACGCACTCCGCTTTCCAAACAGCGCAACAAACATATCCAGCGTGTACTGGTGGAAGCGGCGAAGCTGGCGCCCAAGGAGAACCATGAACTGGGACTGGTCTATGAAACCGAAAAGCAGAAAGGCAATGCCAATCGAAAAACGCTGGCTGTAGCCCGGAAGATGGTCGCGTATCTGCTCGCCGTGGATCGGGGCAAGCGGGACTTCGTGCCGGCAGAAGATCACAGGGGAGCGGCGACCTAACCGCCACCCGCGGGAGAAAAAGAAACAGGATTACACAGCGCGCAGGCTGCCAGGTCCTGCGGTAGCCGACTGAGCGAAGGAGATCAACTCCCGAGGCTCTCTCCGAATTGTTTCGGGACTGGCAGCGAACACAGACGCAATCTTCGGTGACGGCTCTTTAGAGCCCGAGACCACGAATGGATGTCCGGTTCTGCACTAGGCAGGAACCATTGCTGACGCATGGATCGCACGCTACGAGTCCTGCAATCACTGTATTGGGCGCTCTCGCGAGCGTCCCCGGGAAGACCATTGCTTCCTCTTGACAAAGATTTACATGGATGTCGGCAAACCGGCAACTGACCAACCACCCGAGCTACCCTCCCGTTGGCGCTGACCTTGAATTTGCGGTAGTCATGCATTCAACATTATCGAATCATCCCTATTAAGCCCGCACGCGGGTTGCCGCCATCTTTCCGAACTGCTATCGAACCAGAAGAGGCTTCCACTTGGGGAGGTTGCAGGTTACGCTGGCGCAGCTAAAATAGGTGCGAGAGTTGCAGCTGTACATGAAAGGGGCCGTCCCGTGGAATCTGCCTCTGCATTCATCGACGAGAAGATCAAGCAACTTGGGGACTGGCGCGGCAAGACGCTTGCGAAAGTGCGCCAAATCATCCACGCGGCAGACCCTGAGATCCTCGAAGAATGGAAGTGGGTCAAGGCCACATCGCCGGGGACTCCCGTCTTCTCCCACGATGGCATCGTCTGCACTGGAGAGACCCACAAGAACGTCGTCAAGATGACATTTGCCAAGGGAGCTGCGTTGCCGGACCCTTCCGATCTATTCAACTCCAGCCTCGACGGAAATGTCCGGCGCGCCATCGACATCCACGAAGGCGACAAGATCGATGAAGTGGCCTTGAAGGCTCTGATCCGCGCTGCAGTGGCGCTCAATCTCAAGGGCAAGAACACGCCGAAGCACAAGCCGAAGCCCCGGCGAGCCACCAGCAAGCAGGCCGACTAGCTTCAGCGCAGGTCCCGGCTATATCTCCTGCCATAGGAGAAGCGCTTCGGCACGTGCCTCATACGTCAAGCAGTTCGGCGCGGGTGACCCACATTCGCCGGCCGTCGGCAAATGTGGGTGTAAGCCCACAGGCAGTAAACCATTGCCTTAGGCGACGGCAGTCACGTAGACGACGGCAGGAAGGTAGGGAAGCTCTTCGACGGCTTGGAAGTGACCAACTCCTTGCCGATGCCCAGGTGAACCGGAGTGTTCGACGAATGGAGAACATCACGTCCGGCGCGTTGTCCGTATTCGAGCGGCCGTTCCACTCTGCGAACCAAACACGGCTGGTGTTCCCACCTCGTAAGGCAGGATATTGGGGAGGAACCGCTGCGCAACTCTCTCCGCATACGCCTTGGATCTTCGGCGGTTCCGTTGGCCGACACGACGCCGGCGATTGCCTTGGTGATGGTTTCCCCGTAAGTCGGAAAGTCATCGGCCGGGCGTCCCGCGTTGAGGCGGTTGCCAAGGTCTTCGTTGACCTGTGTGAACAGCGGATGCATCACCGGCAGACCTACGCGGTTGATCGGACGCCATCCCCGGCGTCGGTAGCGAGCGATGCCAGGGCCCACACCCCGATCCGTTGGCGGTCGCCTGGCCTATGACGGCATGACGGATGCGTCCGGCGCGCAAATGGTGAAGCTCTTCGGAAACGACACTCCAAGGTTGGACGTGCTGACCGTCAACAACATGCACGATATGGAGCTCTACGGCACACCTGGTTACTTAAATGCGGCTAAAGAACATCATTCCGCCCACCAGCGAGCAGCCACCGCAGGCGCAACCAAAGAAATAGTCTGGAATGCCGGGTGCCCACCCCGCCATTCCCCGTCTCCCTTCGACTTCGCTCAAGGCAGGCTCTTTCCTTTTGGAAAGAGTGAGCAGGAATGTCACTTCTTATCGAACAGCGGCCTTGCCATCTCCTCGTGGTTCGTCGACTCTGGATGTTCAGCCTTCCAGCGCATCGCGGCACTGATGCGGGTGCGTCCGCTGGGATGATCGTAGAAGAGGAACTCTTCGATGGGCCCCGGATCGAGCTTGCGATATTCGCCAAGCAGCATGTCGACGTTCGCCTCGCCGTCGGGCTGTTGGGCTGCGTTCAAGCCATACAGGTCCGCCTCGTATTCCATGTTGCGCGTAATGGTATTGGTCACAGGCGTCATCGCGAACATGTAAACGGAGAACACGATCACCGCCACGGGCAGCACCGCGACATCGGTGATACCTCGCACGGTCCACTGCTCGCCCCAGCGCCCGAGACTATACTTGATTCCCCAGTTCACGAAGGCGAACCCGATCACGATCACCACCCCAAACATGACCAGTCCCTTGTACGCGTGGTTGAGGACATAGTGCCCCATCTCATGTCCCATGGTCGTTTCGATCTCAGGCAAAGTGCAGCGTTTCAGCAGATTGTCGTTCAACGAAATTCGCATCGTCCCCGCGAAGCCGCTGACGTTGGCGCTCACTCGGTTTGATTGCCGCGACGCGTCGAACTCGTAGACGTCTTTGGCGGGAATCCCGTTGGCTCGCGCCATACTGAGGATCGGGTCTTTGATGTGCGGGTCGGTCAGCGTCGTGTACTTGTTGAACAGAGGAGCGATGTAGACCGGAGCGATCAGGCTCACAAACGCGGCGAAAGCGATCATCAACACCGCGCCCCACACCCACCAGTTCTTCCCCAAGCGTCTCACCAGTCCAAAAAAAGGAATTATCAGGATGGTCCCCAGCACTAAGCCAACGCCGAGCCCAACCGTCTGATCGCGCATCCAGGGACCGAAGGTCTGGTTCAGCAGACCATATTTGTGCTCGCGGAAATAACCTTCGTACAGGCTGAGAGGGAACGTGAGCACGGAAACTACGACGATGAATTGCACCCAGTAGATTGCCGTTTGCATCGGACGGAATCGGGTGAGGCGTTCGGCCAGGTCGCGCATGCGCGCGGACCAGCGAAAGTGAAGCAGCAGCCACATCACGAAGATGGTGGAAAGGAAGTCCCACAGTTGCAGCCAATAGCCACCTTCGAAATAAGCATTGGAGCGCGCGCGTTGGGCAGGCGGCATCTTGGCCAAGTAGGTGTCCACGGCCGCGTTGACATCGAAGGCCGGGCCAGTCTGGTTCGAGGACGGCAGACTTGACGGAGCACTCGGTGCGCTCGTCTGCGCGGATGCGAGAACGCTACTCAACAGAGTCGTCAGAACAACGAACTGCCAGGCTCGAACCATTACCCCTCCTCGAACTTCCGTAGGAGTATACGACGGGGGCCCGGTGCGTCGATTTCGCCTGGGTGTTCCTTTGACTCTCATTCAAGCGCGAATCGGGGTGCCCTATACAGGGACTCACTTAGCAGTCTCAGTTGGCGCACTGGCCGATACCGTCCGATCGATCATCGCGTCTGCGGAAGACCTGCCTTTAGATCGAACCGCGGCGTGTAGGTGCCATTCGTAAGTTCGACGGTCTCGAGCCACAGTTCACTCAGCAGTTCAGAGGACTTGCATAACTCAGCGGGATTACCTCCAGGCTTGGAAAGCACCGCGGCCAGACGGCGCGTGAAGTTCTCGCGGTCGTTTCTCGAACTGATCGAGGAGCAGCACCGCGTATTTGTCACTCAGGAAGTACTCTTCATTCAAAGCAAAGAGCGCATGAGTCAGAAAGTGCGCGACGCGAGTCATACAGCCCGTGGCGTTACAAGTGTCCGCCGCGTCTTCGAACCTGTGGCAGATTCTCAGACTGAATTCAGCGTTCCACAGTCTGTCTTTGACGATCCTGTTCTTCAGCAGTTCGGGGTACTGTGCCACAGCCGTCTTTAGCCGTGCGATTTTGCCTTCCGGGTCGTGCAGTGGAACACAGAAATGAGTTTCGCCAAAGTACACGACACTGCGGAACCCATAGGGCGGTTGCTGATCGTAGTCGTGGTGCCATATCCCTCGTCGTCCTTCCTCGATCACGCGTTCAACCCGGTCCAGGTTCCGGTAGAGAAAGTCCACTTTGCCCACCGGAGTCTGGATCCAGGCGCCTCCATTTACCCATAGTCCCCAGTCGTACGGTTGCGTCACAACTGGGACTGTTCCGGGCGTGCAGATGCTCTCTGCGACGGATCGCACTCGATCTACGGAGAAAGGTAACTTCTCGCGATAATAAAGGCCGATGTCGATGTCAGAGTCAGGCCGCGCCAGGCCGCGAGCGTATGAGCCACCCGGAACAACGGCCACTATATCTGGCACATTCTGTAGGTCTTCAGTGATCGCGGTGAGCGCTCGGACCGTGTCCGCAGCCATGTTTTGGGGGGCGTGGAGCATGTTAGGATCATCGCTCCGGCTGTATCGCGCACTAAGTACTTTTCGCGACCGGTGTTGCCAGCCAGCTGACGGAACTTCTATTCCGCAAGCGCGTATCATTTATCAGAGGCCACTATGTTTACGTTCCTCTTGTGGTGTGTGCTGCTCTTCTTCTGCTGGCCCTTGGCGTTATTGGCGTTGGTGATGTATCCCATCGTGTGGCTTCTGCTGTTGCCGCTACGCATCCTGGGCATTGCGATCGAGGGTGTATTTGAGTTGCTGAAGGCGATCATCCTGCTGCCGGCGCGAGTGTTGCGCGGACCAAGGCGAGCGTACAGATAGGCCGCTACGGCAAAAAGCAAAAACCCGGAGCCTCAGAGCTCCGGGTTTCTCTATAGCAACCGCCGCGCTTAGCGCAGGGTTACCACAACCTCTGATGGGCCACCCGCATTCTTGGAAGCAGCGCGCATCTCCTGCTCCAGTTTGCCGGAGGGCAACTGTGAACCCCTGGCGCCATCCCACACCTCGGCGAGAATGTACCGGTCGCCATAGTTGTGGAACACCAACCGGGTCTTCTGCGCCTTCACGCTTTCCTCGTGCTGCGCGATGACGGACACGGTCTCGTTGGTGTCGTCGTTGCGGATCTGCAGTACACGGTCCGAAACCTCGGTGATGGTGTAATGCCCCGCGGCCATCGAGCTCTCATTGATGGTGAATGCAAACGGAACATCCGCGGCCGCACTCTTCGACTGTGCGAAGGCAACGTTTACGGTCAGAGCCAGGACGAGCGCCGTCAGGCCCCAGAACAGATTGCGCCTCATAACCCCTCCTTGTAGTGGCTTCTCAGGTTGATCCCGAGTCGCGGTGCGCCTTCACAGCCTCGGTTTCTCGTCCGCTACTGGATGGCTTACGCCTGCAGATAGAGCACGCGCTGTGCCAAGTGCACTGAAGAATCGCGAGTACGGAGACAGTGGTGAGCGATTCAATGTTTTCAGCAGGATGGAAATTTGCGAAGAATTGAGGCCACAAGACTCGTGGCGTCGGCACTATCCAATCCGATAGTCGCGACTATCCGGTTGTTTGACTGGTAGCACGGGACGGACGCGCGGCAGCGACGACGTGTACCCATCACACCGTTGGCCGCAGCGGCTGATTTACAATCATGCAATATATGACATTGAGGACCCTCGGTTTCTCACTGTTGTCCTTATGCATCGTGGTTTTGTCAGGGTGCGGGGGCTCGCCGGGAGGGGGCGGCAGCCAAGGTGGAAGCCTCTCGGTATCGCTCTCCAACACTTCGCCACTAGTCTTTCCATCGCAGCCAAACGCCAGCATTACCGCTACTCTGACGCGAACAGGGAATACCGGCAACGTGACGCTCGCGGTCACCGGGCTACCCGGCGGAGCTGCCGTTAGCGCGCAGTCGCCGGGCATGACCAACAGCGGGAGCATCGCCGTCGGCGCGGGAACAGCCCCAGCCGGCACCTACCAGGCCATGGTCACGGCCAGCGATGGGACAGCATCCGGTTCGGCAGCGATGACGGTGACGGTCGGCGCGACGACGCAGATCAGCAATGCGGTGACCGGGCATCTGCAACTGGCGATGTCCACGTCATTTCAGCCTCTGCGGAATGGGACTACCAGTTCTTTAACAACTTTCCAGCCGCCGTAACGCCGTTGAGTAGCCTCGAGCCGCACCACATCCGCCTCCAACCGATGTCGCAGGGCATCCCGCAGAGAACTCCCACAACGTGGGATTTTTCCATCATGGATCCTATTATCCAGCCGGTGCTCACGGCCGCTGATTATAGTCCTGAATACCAGATCGCTGTTGGACCGCCTTTCATGTACGACACGGCACACAAGTTCGTCGATCCCACGTACGGTCAGTTCGCCACCTATTCGCAACAGATTGTGCAGTATTACAACACCGGCGGATTCACCGACGCCGGAGGCACGTTTCACAAGTCGCCGAGTTCGTACCCGATCACCTGGTGGGGGATTTACAACGAGCCCAACATCAACCAGCTGACCGCCCAGCAGTACACGCAGCTTTACAACGCGACGGTGCCGGCCATGCAGGCCATTGATCCGACGCTGAAGTTTGTTGCCATCGAGTTGGCCGACTTCAGCGGTTGGGAGCAGCAGTTTCTGCCGCCGTTCGTGAGCGGTGTTACGGCACAGGTGGACGTGGTAGGCACGCACTTTTATTCCACTTGAACCAGAAGGATACCGACGCAACTGTGTTCGCCACGATTCCTGGGTTCGCCAGCGGCGTGCGTTCTATCCGCTCGCAACTGGCAACTAACCCTGCGCTGGCCAATGTTCCAATGTGGATCACGGAGAACAATGTGAACGCCGACTTTGCGACTGCAAACAATATGAGCAATTGCAATCCCGGGGAGTCGTTTGTCGCTGACACCCGCGGCTCCAGCGCGTTCTTTGCGGCGTGGTGTCCGCCGATGTTTTCACTGGTGGGGAAGGCTGGCGCTGAAGCGCTCTATCAGTGGGATTTTTCTCTCCGATCCTCAGTACGGCGAGTTCAACGACCAGACCGGTCAGCCGCGCCTGAGCTACTGGGTGGACTACTGGCTGGCGCACATGTTCGCATCATCTCCCGGAGGGAACCTACTGGCCTTCAACGCGTCCGACACGACGGACCTGGAGACGCTCGCCGTCCGCAACCCCGACAACAGCGTGGTGATGATGATTGCCAACTACGCAGTCGCTGCGCCAGCCGACAACAACGGCCCCGGCTCGCCGCGCGTGGTCTCACTGGACGTCAGCAGCCTGGGCGCGTTTACCGCTGGCAGCACACTGAAGATCGACTCCAGCACCGACGCGATCAATGGACCCACTCCGGCGACGATCGCTCCCGCGTCGCCGATACAGGTTACTTTGAGTGGGTACGGAGTGGCCTTTGTGAAGCTGCAATAGCGCAGCGAATCCGGACGTCCGCTGCCGAACAAAGTAAAATAGATGTTTTAGCGGCTGGCGCTTGCTTTGCCCTGCTGTGCCTGCCGATCCGAGGAAACCGAGAAGTGATGGATACCACCAATAACGCGACGGAGACGCCGGCCAAGGCTCCATCGGAAACGCCCAAAGCCTCGAATTTCATACGCGACATCATTGTTGCCGATCTCGAGTCGAACAAGTTTGGCGGACGCGTGCAGACGCGTTTTCCTCCTGAGCCCAACGGCTACCTGCACCTCGGTCACGCCAAGTCCACTTACCTGAATTTCGGACTGGCAGCGGAGTTCGGCGGCAAGACCAACCTGCGCTTCGACGACACCAATCCTGAGAAAGAAGAGCAGGAGTACGTCGATTCCATCATTCGCGACGTGCACTGGCTCGGGCTACGAGTGGGACGGCCTCTACTACGCGTCCGACTACTTCGACCAGCTTTACGAATGGGCTGTGCAACTGATCAAGTCGGGCAAGGCGTACGTTTGCGACTTGAGCGCCGAGGAAGTGCGCGAATACCGTGGATCGCTGACCGAGCCCGGCAGAGAGAGTCCGTACCGCAATCGCACCGTCGAAGAAAATCTCGACCTGTTCGAGCGCATGCGCGCGGGCGAATTTCCCGACGGTTCGCGCACGCTGCGCGCCAAGATCGACATGGCGTCGCCGAACCTGAACATGCGCGATCCGTTGATGTACCGCATCCTGCGCGCCACGCACCATCGCACCGGCGACAAGTGGTGCATCTATCCGATGTACGACTACGCGCACGGCCAGTCGGACTCGATCGAGCACATCACGCACTCCATCTGCACGCTGGAGTTCGAAGACCATCGCCCGCTGTACAACTGGTTCATCGAGCAGCTGGGAATCTTCCCGTCGCAGCAAATCGAGTTCGACCGGCTCAACGTGACCTACACGCTGCTGAGCAAGCGCAAGCTGCTGCAACTGGTGCAGGAAGGACACGTGAGCGGCTGGGACGATCCGCGCATGCCGACCATCTCGGGCATTCGCCGCCGCGGCTATACACCGGAGTCGCTGCGTAACTTCTGCGCGGCCATTGGAGCGTCGAAGACCAACGGCGTCATCGAACTGGCGATGCTGGAGCACTACGTGCGCGAAGACCTGAACCGGCGCGCGCCACGCGCGATGGCGGTGCTGCGACCGCTGAAGGTGATCATCGACAATTATCCTGAGGGCCAGATGGAGAAGCTGGAACTAGTCAACAATCCCGAAGACTCTGCTGCGGGCACGCGCAAGGTACCTTTCTCGCGCGAGCTGTACATCGAGCAGGACGACTTCCGCGAGGACCCGCCGAAGAAGTTCTTCCGTCTCTCGCCGGGCCGCGAAGTGCGCCTGCGCGGCGGCTACTTCATCAAGTGCGCTCACGTAGTGAAGGATGCGAACGGCGCGATCACCGAAGTGCATTGCACCTACGACCCGGAGACTCGAAGCGGCAACGCGCCGGATGGCCGCAAGGTGAAAGCGACAATTCACTGGGTGTCGGCCGTCCACGCCGTCGATGCCGAGGTGCGGCTCTACGAGAATCTGTTCCTCAAAGAAGACCCGAACGCAGTGGCCGAGGGCAAGACGTTCCTCGACAACCTGAATCCCAATTCGCTCGAGGTGCTGCCGATCTGCAAGCTGGAGCCGTCACTGGCGAAGGCGGAGGCAGGAGACCGCTTCCAGTTCGAGCGGCTAGGCTACTTCTGCGTCGATCCCGACACGACCTCGGAGCGGTTGGTGTTTAATCGCACAGTGCCGCTGCGCGACACGTGGGCGAAAATCGAGAACCGGGACAAGGCGAACGGAAGCTGACTGCGGCGTCGATTTGGTGGTTCTATACTTCGGCACCCAACCCGACAGTCGTCGTTGCGAGCGAGGAAGTCGCCGTTGATATGATCTCTTCGCGACACCTGGCGACCTCTCCGATGATCAACAACGCAGGCGATTCCGGCGGCAGGATGAACCTCAGGCCTGCGAGGTCGGTCCAGTGCAACTCCTGCTCAGGCCGGCTCGCATTCGACACGATGAGGCACGGTGTTTGTGGCGCAAGGCCCGCGGCGGCAACTTCCTCAGCGATCTCATGGTAATGCCTGTGCGGCATGTAGATCGCAAGGGTCGTATCAGGCGACGCGAAGCGGGCGATCTCCGCTGAGCCCTTCCCCTCGGCGTGTTGCGCCGTAATAAATACGATCGATGACGAACTCCTGCGATCGGTGAGTGGAATGCGTGCCTGCGCGGTTGCGGCCACGGCAGCCGTGATACCCGGCACGATCTCGAACTCCACAGCAGCGGCCCTCAGGGCGGACATCTCCTCCGCCGCGCGGCCGAAGATCAGCGGATCGCCGCCTTTCAGCCGCACGACCACAGCGCACGATGCGGCGAAATCCACCAGCATCCGGTTGATCGCGTCCTGCGAAATACGCTTGTCTCCGACGCGCTTGCCCACATCGACCAGAAGCGCGTGCGGCCGCACCAACACGAGGATGCTTTCGTCAACTAGCGCGTCATGCAGAACGACATCGGCGGAATTCAAAATGCGTACGGCCTTGACCGTGAGCAATTCGGGATCGCCGGGGCCGGCTCCAACCAGGTAGACCTTGCCGCTCATGCCACCTCCTGCAGCACGCGCTCATGTTCCCTCGAGGCGCGCCACCGTTCGAACGACTCTGGGCGAGTTATGTAGGCAAGCAGCCGTTTGCGCGTGCCGAAGTCGAGCCCTCGCTGCATCAGCGCCTCGCGCACCGCGCCCAGCCAGAGTAGCCATTCGCCGTACTGGGGGCCGAACTCCACCTCGAATTGCTTGCGCAGCCGCTGCGCTAGGGATGGACTAAGTCCTGCGGTGGAAATTGCAATCTGCAAGGCACCACGGCGAACTACCGCAGGAAAGTAAAAATGGCACCGGGGCGGCTGATCGACTGCGTTGCACAAGATGCCGCGTCGCTCGGCTTCGCGAAAGACCAACTCATTCGTAGCATCGTCGGAAGTCGCTGCGATGACCAGGAAGGCACCGTCGAGATCAGCGGATTCGAAGCGCCGGGCGATCCACATGAATGACTCCTGTTGCTCATGACGCTTCAGGCTGGGAGTGAGCGTTGGAGAAATGACGGTCACGATGCCCCCCGATGTCAGCAGGCTATCAATCTTCGATTCGGCAACCACGCCGCCGCCCACGACCACGCAACGGCGGCCGCTAAGCTTCACGAACATGGGGAACAGCGCGGGTGTCGATGTGCTCATCCTTCAACTCCGTGAGGCACCCGGCCCGGCGACAGGTCGCGCGCCTCGGCAGGGATCAGCCCGCCGGCAAGAATCGTGCGTATCTCGTCAGCGGAATGCCGCCCAAAAAATTGCCGCAGGTTCTCGCCCGGTTCACGAACGATCTGGTAGTGATCGAGCAGCCGCTCAATCGCTGCGGGAACTTCATACGCCAGGCAACGGTATCCAACGGGTCGCGCCACCGTCTGATGTTTGCCAACCGCACCGCCTACGCAGAAGTAATAGGCGTCGATAAGTTTGCCATCCTGTTTGATCTTCTTGCCTTCGAGACCGAGATCGGCGATCCAGTGCTGGCCACAACTGTTGGGGCATCCCGTGATGTGCAGCTTTAGGTGCTGCTCGAAACCAGGCAGGCGATCGTCGAGCTCTTCCACCAGCCAACGAGCGAACGACTTCGTCTCGGTGATAGCAACTTTGCAGAACTCGGTACCGGAGCACGCGATGATTCCGCGTCGAAACGCCGAGCCTTCCACTGGCAAGCCTGCGAGTGTGAGGCCGTCCGCCACCTGCGCAACCTGCCGCTGCGGTACATTTACGATCAGCAGGTTCTGCATGTTCGTGGTGCGAATTTCGCCGCCGGCATAGCGCTCGGCCAAATCGGCGGTCAGGTACAACTGCTGTGAGGTGATGCGTCCGCGCAATACCGAAGCTCCGACATAAAAGAGTCCCGGCTGTTTCTGCGGGTGGACGCCAACGTGGTCGCGGTAAACATCGTCAGGCACGTCTTCCGGCACCGCGGGCGCGAGTTCGAAGCCCATGCGCCCGTGCAGTTCGTCGAGAAACCGCTCGGACGTCCAGCCGTGCTTCAGGAACAGAAACTTCAACCGGGCACGCTCGCGGTTCTCGCGCAATACATCGCTCTCGCGAAAGATCGTTGCAACGCCCTTAAGCACCGGCACAACCTGCTCCGGGAGGACAAATACATTCAGCCGCTGCCCGAGATGTGGATCCGTGGAGAGGCCGCCTGCCACGCGCAGCGAGAAACCAACCTGTCCGTCGTTGCCGCGCACGGCCGTTAGGCCGACATCGTTGATCTCCGGATACGAACACCAGACGCTGCATCCTGTGATGCAGACTTTGAATTTGCGCGGCAGGTTGTAGAACTCGGCGTTACCTACGAACTGGCGATTGGCCTCCGCAACCAGGGGAGACGCGTCGAAGACTTCGTCGGCATCCACTCCGGCCAGCGGGCACCCAACAATGTTGCGCACGTCGTCGCCGCACGAGCCCATGGTGGTGAGGCCCGCACGCCACAACAATTCCAGAACGTCGGGAAGGTCTTCGATCGTGACCCAATGAAGCTGGATATTCTGCCGGACCGTGATGTCGGCGGTGTCGCGCGCGTATTTGCGCACGACTTCGCCGATGGTTCGCAGCTGGTGCGACGATCAGCAATCCATTGGGAATGCGAATGCGCACCATGAAATACGGAACGGCTTTCCCCTCGCCTCCCGTACCGCCGATAGCGCCAGCTCCGTCGCCCTGCGTGTATACACCCCAAAACCGGAAGTAAGTACCCAGCCACTCCGGCGGAATGGACGCGTGCCCCTGCTGCGCGAACGAGCGGATCTCCTCCAGGCACTCCCATGCATTCTTCTCGCGCTTTAGCCGTTCGATGCGCTGCGCCTTGGTTTCCTTGACTGCGTCTTGCGTGCTGTCGGTTTGCATCATTTACCTTCCCGCCGGAAAAAGAAAAACCCACGAATCAGATAAGGATCTGACGCGTGGGTTCGGGATAAACCTGTTTACAGAAGTGCTAGGTAGTATTCCTGTCAGCGCCAGAACATGTGGACCCGCAACAACAGCAGGTCATCCGACAACACACGCACTGACGTCCGCACACCATGATTGAGTGACTTTACCTGCATTCGATGAGATGGTCAACCCGAGGACTCAAACAAATTACGGCAAATCGATTGAATTGGGTGGCTTGCCTGGAAAGGGATGTGAACACAGCATGAATAGGGGCGAACTTCGAGTGCCTAGTTGGCGCGATGCCTCAGCTTCCGGGCCGCCCACAAGGCGGCAGCGCCCACTTCCGTCAAGAACGCAATTCCTGTCATACGCCCTGCGAACGTACCCAGGCTCCAGCCCTGGAGCAAGAAGCAGAGTCAAAGTAAGAAGAACACAATGGCAAGGGCGGCAAGAGCTTTCATCCACATAAGCGCCTCGCTGTCGTAAGTGTGGCGCTGCCACCGTAAACACGAAAGGGCGCTGCTCGCCTGACTACGTGATAGCGCCCTCTACTCACTCAATCGGACGACCACAGGCTTAGTGCGTGGTGACCGGCCCGGCCGCCGGTTTTACTTTGATCTGCGCGGCCAAGGCCTTGTCGGGAGGTATCTCGTTATCGGAGGCATCGACGTAGTGAATGTCGAAAGCGCCACTCGGCATGTCATACATCAACACCGCCGACTGCGCGGTGAAGCGGTGAATGCCTTTGCCCGCCAGGAAGACATAGTCCCCTGGCTTCATCGCCATTGGTTTGCCATCCTTCATCTGCGCGTGGCCCGTGCCGCTCACCAGAATGAGCGCCTCATCAGCGGTGTGCCAATGCCAGGGCACAGAGCAGCCTGGCTTAAATTTCAACAGGATCGTCGAAGCGCCCTTTGTGGGATCGCCCCGCAATACCGACAACGTCATGCACGATGGCAAGCTTTGCATATTGCCGAATTTACTGGTCGCCGGCGAGACCACGCCTATCGCGCCCATATCCTGCGCCGCCAACGCGGATGTGAGCCCGGCCAGCAGTAACAGCATCCCGAGAATAGGCTTGTTCACAACTCACCCCCAAGAATGGAATTGACGAACAGGCGACAGCATAATCCCTAAGCGGGGTGTGAGCCATAACAGAAGTGAGGAAGGGTTCGCGAACACTACTCGAGAATCTTGCCCACCAGCCAAATATGTCCGAGCGGATCCAAAAGCGGGCCTTGGGCGGCAATTTTGTCGGCCAGCGGCGCGTACTGGTCACCGACAATCACAATGCCGTCTTCGCCTACCGAGGCGGCAATGTTTCCGCTCGTGCCTTGCAACATACCGATGTTGCCGGAGACTTTCGTGACCTTGATCTCGACCTTGCTGAAGTCCTGGTTTTAGGCTAGTGCGAGCGCTGCAAAACCGAGCAGAGTGACGAACACGAGTTTGCACATGAAAGCGTCCTCCGTAAGCAAATCGGGGATTATAGCAGTCGTCCTAACGGCCTCTGTTTAGCTCCAGATCGTTGAACGCAATCTCGTTCGGACGGGTAGCTTAGAGCATCAGTTACTGCGACAGCCTCGGCCCGATGAGCTCAATTCTCCACACAGGCCCTCCTTCAAACAGCGGTCCCTCCGATGTGATAAATGCCGGAGCTTCGCCGTCCAATATCCACATATCAATGTCAGGCGGCTGCTTCCCGACCATTGGTGCGACCAAGCCCGCAACGCCGCCAATTTCAATCTTCACCACATAGTGGGTGGCCTTTCTCTTGATGAGGCCAGTCGAGAACGTCTCGTCTCCTTCGGAATGTACCGCCAACTTTACGATCCTCGGTTTTGGCGTGGCGACGACCATGGATAGCTTGGTGCTCTGCGTGCCAGGCGGAACATTCTTGAGCAAAGTCACGACCATGCCATTGGCAAGATCGGCCGGCAGATCAAGAGTTTCGTTTCGGACGTTCTCCTTGCCGTCCTTGTCTGTGTAACGCACCGCAAACTGCCGGCTTGAGGTGTCGATTGAGACATCCACCGGGTGGGGAAAGCTCGGACCCTTCTGCACCAGGTGGTAGCTCAGCAGGTGGAAGCTCCGGCGTTGCGAAAAGACGGCAGTTTCGTCGTGGACCGACCCGTCCTTGAAATGAAAGACCATACGGGTGGTAACTCGATCGCCGTGGGCATGCTGGATCAGGTCACCGTCGGCCAGCAAATCGCCTTCCAGGCTGCGCAAGTGAAGAAAGCCGTGGACGAGACCTTCGGGATGCCGCACGGTCACGGTTTCGCTGGGCAAAAGCGGCGGCTGACATAACGCGCACAGCACGACGAAAGCGGCCTTGCACAGCCAGGCACGATTCATGATTAAAAGGTTCTTCACGGTGCATTTTCGAAGCGTACGCGTTAACTATAAGCCACTAGGTCGCCGGTCACTTGGCCGGATCCGCGGCGAAATGGCAAGAATCGGCGAATGCGATCCGGAACGGTGGGCGTGTAACGGATAGCCTTGCGGAATTACGAGCGCCCATTCCTCTGTCGCATTGAGGCTCGTAACCCCGTGTGCTAGCATCTTTAGTTTGTTCTAGCATCACCATGCGCAGGACGGCATGGTGCCCCGCCTTTCGGGCTTTCCCAATAGATGCGGATGAGCATCTTTGGGGATGCCCGTTTGCCTCATCGGCACTCTCGGGGTTTTGGGCACAGCGATGTTCGTGCCACCGGGGAAGAACGCCTCTGAGAATCGGCGGAGTCCCGACCTGTCGCGCGGGCGTGGCAACGCTCTTATCTCTCCAAGGAGTCTCAGGTGAAGACCTACGAAGGCGCTAACATCCGCAACGTCGCCCTAATCGGGCACTCACATTCGGGCAAAACCTCACTGGCATCGGCCATGCTGTTCACCGCGGGAGCCACGCAGCGCCTCGGCCGTGTGGACGAAGGCAACACCGTCACCGACTATGACGAGGAGGAAATCAGCCGCGCCATGTCGATCTCTGCCGCCACGGCGGTGGTGGAGTGGGGCAAGACGAAAATCAACCTGATCGATACCCCCGGCTTCAGCATGTTCATCCAGGAAGCCGAGATGGTGCTGCCGGCGGTTGACAGCGCGCTGGTAGTGGTGGACGCGGTGAGCGGTGTCGAGGTCGTGACCGAGCGAATCTGGAACTACGCGGATCGCTTTGCGCTGCCACGGGCAATTGTCTGTACCCGCATGGACCGCGAACGCGCTGACTTTGCGAGGGTGATGGAGTCGCTGACCACGGCGTTCGGGCGCACCGTGGTGCCGGTTCAACTTCCGGTAGGCTCGGAGAAGAGTTTTACCGGAGTGGTCGACCTGGTGAAGATGCACGCTTACACCTACGAAATGGGTGGCAACGGCAAAGCGAAGATCGGCCCGATTCCGGCCAACATGGAAGAAGAAGCCAAGGCCGCCCACGAACGCCTGGTGGAACTGGTGGCCGAAGGGGACGACGCGCTGATGGAGGAGTTCTTCGAGAAGGGCACAATCGACGAAGAACACATCATCGCTGGGCTGCATAACGCTATCCGCGAAGACAAAATCTTCCCAGTGCTGTTCGCCTCCGGCCTAGGCAATATGGGCACCGACGAAGTGCTCGACTTTATCGTCGACTACCTGCCGACCGCAGTAGAGCGCGCCACCGTGCAGGCCGCACCGACCGCGAACAACGGCGAGCCTGCGGTGCGCAAGGTGAGCGACTGCGGAGCCGCTGTCGCTGTACGTCTTCAAGACCATCAGCGACCCATTTTCCGGGCGCATTTCATTCTTCAAGGTCTTTTCGGGCGTGTTAAAGAACGACGCTACGCTACAGAACTACACCCGCAGCAGCAGTGAGAAGTTCGCGCACATCTCCGCCATGCAGGGCAAAACGGCTGTCCCGGTGACCGAACTGCATGCAGGCGACATTGGCGCGGTGGCTAAACTGAAAGACACGCTGACCGGCGACTCCCTGGGCGACAAGGCGGCGGCGATCCAATATCCGCAAGTGACGTTTGCTGAGCCGGCCATCACCTTCGCCATCGAACCGAAGACACGAGCCGACGAAGACAAGCTCAGCAATGGCATTCACAAGCTGATGGAAGAAGATGCCATGCTGCGGTTCTTCCGCGATCCTCAGACCAAGGAGTTCCTCATCGCAGGAACCGGACAGCAGCACATCGAAGTCGTGGTTTCGAAGCTGAAGAACCGCTATCACACCGAAGTCATCCTGAAAGCGCCCAAGGTGCCGTACCGCGAGACCATTCGCGGCAGGGCCGACGTGCAGGGTCGTCACAAGAAGCAGTCGGGCGGACACGGTCAGTTCGGCGATTGCAAGATCAAGATGGAACCGCTGCCTCACGGCGGGAACTTTGAGTTCGTCAACGAGATCTTCGGCGGCGCGATTCCGAAGAACTACATTCCTGCGGTCGAGAAGGGAATTGTGGAAGCCGCAGCGCGCGGCTTTCTTGCCGGGTATCCGGTGGTAGACTTCCGCGTGGTCCTTTACGACGGCTCGTATCACGATGTGGATTCGAACGAGTTGTCCTTCAAGACCGCCGGGCGCATCGCCTTCCGCAAGGCCATGGAGCAAGCCAAGCCTGCGCTGCTTGAGCCCATCATGAATGTCGAGATCACGATTCCCGACGAGTTCGCAGGCGCCATCATGGGCGACCTCAACAGCCGCCGCGGCCGCATCCAGGGCATGGACAACAAGGCAGGCAAGACCATCGTGAAGGCCGAGGTTCCGATGGCTGAGATGCTGACCTACGGCACCGACCTCACCTCAATGACACAGGGTCGCGGGAGCTTCTCGATGGAAATGCACCACTACGATTTCGTTCCCGGCGCGCAGCAGGAGAAGATCATCGCCGCCGCCAAGGCCGAGCGTGGCGAAGTGGTGGAAGAAGAAGAGTAATCTGGTAGAGCTGGCCTGCAGGCCACCAAATAGATTTGCCTGGGTAGCGCGGTGCTTCAGCGCCGCGTGACGTAGCACGATGGATAATCCACGCGGGCTTCAGCCCGCGCTTTTCTTTTGGTGCCTCCCTTCGACCCGTTGCCTCGACTGCTACAAATTTTCGGGACGAATCGCGCGATGTCCATGGAACCGCCGCACCGGTGGCACGTATATGCCGGCAACTCGAATTCCCCGGACAAGCCACGTGTTACGAAAGTCTGTTTTCATTGTCGCCGCACTTGCGTTGGGCCTTTCCTCACTTCACGCCCAGGGTTCCGTAACGTGCGTCGACAAATACACGACCAGCAACAACTGCTATCGAACCACCAAAGCCGACAACATACCCCGAGGCATGGTGGTCCTGCTCCCGTATTACCGAGCCAAAGGACGCGCCCGACACGTACCTGAAGAAGTCTCCCTTTTTGGCATGGAAAAAGGGAGGTGGCAAATGTACGTTGTTGGCGAAGGTCCCGGTACGGCTGTACACGGAACCCGACGTTGCAAGGACGATCGAGAATTGGAGCACCGATTACTACGCCTCCAATGCGCTGGATCAGGCCGCGTTGATCCTGCAGTTGCTCGAACTCGGCAACGCGCAGGTAGAGTTGATTACGACGACCGGCAAGGGATATCGTCCGCCCGGCGTTCGCAACCCGCGCTCCTGGACGATCGCGGACGAAGACGACCTCGGCAACTGGATTGGCAAGCAGCTTGGTAGCAAGTGAGTTCGGTGAACCGGCAGCCTCTTTCTGGCGGGCCCAGGCGGGTGCCCCGCGGAGACAAAAGCTGTCAACGTGTTACTCGCTGCGCAGGCGTCACTTGCCCTGGTAATCGACAAACAGCTCCGGGAACTGCTGCTTCAACGCCCTGGTCTTGGGCACGTCGCACACTTGGATGTACGGGTTCCCAGGATTGTGGAGCGCGTAGTCCTGGTGGTAGTCTTCGGCGCGATAAAAGCCCTTTAGCGGAGTGACCTCTGTGACGATCGGCTTGGGAAACACCTTGGCCGCATCGAGCTGCGCGATGTACGCAGTGGCAATTCGCTTCTGCTCGTCATCGGTATAGAAGATGGCCGAGCGGTATGAGGTTCCGACATCAGGTCCCTGGCGGTTGAGCTGCGTCGGATCGTGCACCACGGAAAAGAAGATGCGCAGCAGTTGGCCGTAGGTAATCTTCGTAGGGTCGTAAACCACCTCCACCGACTCGGCGTGCCCGGTGGTTTCGGTGGTGACCTGGTCGTAGGTGGCGGTGTTCGCCGCGCCGCCAGAGTATCCCGCCGTAGTTTTCAGCACGCCCTTCACGCGCTCAAAGACTGACTGCGTGCCCCAGAAGCATCCACCCGCGAACACCGCAGTTTGCTTGCCCGGCGTGGCGGCCAGGGGAGCGTCGAGCTTGGCAGCAGGGATCGGCGCACTGGGCGGCGCGGCCTGCGTTGTAGTACAAGCTACCAGCGAGATGATGGTGCCAACGGCCAAAACGAAGCGAAATAGACGGTTGAGCTGTCGCATACCTCGAAAAGAACCAAACCTCTTCCACATGGGATGCGCAACCGAGCCGAAGGATACAGAGCGGCACCTAAGCGCGGGTGGCCCACAATGCCTTCAGTTGGCAATTGTGGAATTCCCCTCCCATTTCGGGAGACCTTGGTTACTCTTGTTTCCTCACTGCCCAATTTTTCTCGCACTCCCGTGTCGCCGCCTTCTAGATCATATTGGGGAAGGGATTGGTGTTCCTAACCCGTCCGAGCTCAGGCGAGGACGAAACAGGCTCGTTGAAAACAACCCCGACATCGGCGGCGTGGAGTGCCCCCTTTCGACTTCACTCGGGCAGCTTTGGCGGTGCACCTACCGGCTCCCCTCAAGCATGTGGCTTTGGCTAATGAGGTAGCCAAGCGAACATCCGGCGAAAATTGGCCTCCTAAGTCCCACGGGCAGACATGGATACGTATAGCTGTCATATTTATCAACTGCTTGCGAACAATTTCCGTCCAACCTGTTGATTCTAAAGACTCGTTAAAAAGCGAATTTCAGCGATTTTGTACAGAAGGGGCTGCTTTGACCCTTCCATCCTAAACGGAGCACTAGAATACAAATGACCCTGTCGTATTGGCAGGGAGCACGGAATGACAGACTCGGCACCAGAACGGGCGGACGTGGCACTCGATCGCGGAGTGCTGCGTAGTGCTGCCGCCAGCCACCCCTCCCTCGAAGGAGTACACGGCACCATCGCGGTGCCTCACCACGAAGCCGGATTCTGGCAGAAATGGCGAGCGTTTGTCGGTCCCGCCATCCTGGTGAGCGTTGGCTACATGGACCCCGGCAACTGGGGGACCGACCTGCAAGCCGGCGCGCAATTCAAGTACAACCTGCTTTGGGTGGTCGGCCTCGCCAGCCTCATGGCGATTTTCATGCAGGTGATTTCGGCGCGCCTAGGCGTGGTCACCGGCAAGGACCTGGCGCAATGTTGCCGCGAGTGGTATCCGTCGTGGACGCGCTGGCCGAACTGGCTGTTGAGCGAATCGGCCGTCGCCGCGTGCGATCTGGCGGAAGTATTGGGCGGCGCAGTAGCGCTGACCCTGCTGTTCCACATTCCGCTCTTCTGGGCGGTCGTGATTACCGGACTCGATGTGCTGCTGTTGCTCGGACTGCAAAGCTTCGGCATGCGCGCAATTGAAGCGGTCGTATTAGTACTGATCGGCACCATTGCCGGCTGCTATTTCATCGAGATTTTTGTCTTGCCGCAGACGCAGCCCAGCTTTGCCGAGATGGCACGGTCACTCGTTTCGCCACGCTTGCGCGAAGCCGGAATGTTGTATCTCGCCATCGGCATCATCGGCGCGACAGTGATGCCGCACAACCTGTACCTGCACTCGGCCTTAGTCCAAAGCCGCAAGTTGCAGCAGGACGAACCGTCGATGCGCAGCGCCATCCGCTTCAACACCATCGACTCGGTGGTGGCGCTGACGATTGCATTCTTCGTGAACTCGGCGATCCTGGTGCTGGCCGCGATGGTGTTCTTCGGCAAGGAGAGCGTGACGGTGCCGGGCGGGCAGGTGGTGCACTTCGGCGCCAACAGCGATTGGATCAGGGTCGCGTACCTGACGCTGGCTCCCCTGCTGGGCGCGGCCGCTGCGAGCACACTGTTCGCCATTGCGTTGCTGGCGAGCGGGCAGAGTAGCACCATCACCGGGACCCTGGCGGGGCAGGTGGTGATGGAAGGCTTCATGAACTGGCGGATTAAGCCTTGGGTACGCCGGCTGATTACGCGCACCCTGGCGATTCTGCCGGCGGTCATTATTATCGGCCTCCGCGGCGACAGCAGCGTCACCGACCTGCTAACCCTCAGCCAGGTGGTGCTGGCCTTGCAGTTGCCATTCGCAATGTTCCCGCTGTTGCACTTCACCAGTTCTGAAAGACGTATGGGGAAATGGCGCAACGGGTGGTTCCTGCTGGCTGCGGGATGGGCCAGTGCTATCCTGATCACCGCTATGGACGTCTATGGCCTGCCCGATTCGCTAAGCACCGCGTGGCGGGTGATCGTTGGGGGATGAAAGGCTCTTTGCTTGCCAGTATCAGCGCCATAGGATGTACCACAATGTATGACACCATTCTGGTCACACTCGACGGGACGCCGACGGACCGGGCGATCATCGAGCACGTGAAAAAACTGGCCGCCCTGGCCCACAGCCGCCTGGTCCTGCTGCATGTGGCTGATGGGTGGGCAGCGCGTACCTATGGACCCGACGCCATCAGTCCGGAGATCTCGGCTGACCGCGCGTACCTGGAAAGTGTGCGAGCAGAATTCGAAGCAGCGGGAATCTCGGCCGAGACGGAGCTGGCGTTTGGTGACTCAGCCACCGAGATCATCAAGTGGGTGCAGCAGAAGGGCTGCGACCTGGTGGCCATGAGCACCCACGGGCACCGCTTGCTCCAGGATATTTTCCTGGGAACAACAGCGACTCGAGTGCAGCACAACATCAGCGTGCCCGTGCTTCTGCTCAGGGCGAAATAGGTTCCTCCCAGTTCCCGGCAGAGCTTCCCAATTTGTTTTCATAGCCTGCATGGGAATCCACGACCAGGCTCAATACGGACATGGCCTTTGAGACTCGATAACTAAGCGACGAGGCCGTCTTTCGGGCGGCATTGAGGTCCGTTGCCGTGACTGCACGTGACGCTGGGCAACCACGACAACCAGCCCATTGCATAGAATAACTCCCAAGGGTGAGGTCAAACTGGATGTGCAGGAACATTAAGACGCTCTTCAATTTTGATCCGCCGGTCACGGTGGAAGAGACGCGAGCGGCCTCGCTTCAGTTCGTCCGGAAGATTACTGGTTTTAATAAACCGTCGAAAGCGAACGAAGCTGTATTCCTGGCCGCGGTCGAGGAAATAGCCAAGATCTCAAGCGATCTGCTGGGTGCTCTCGAAACCAACGCCGCTCCTAAGAATCGGGAAGAAGAAGCCGCCAAAGCGAGAGCTCGCGCTACCGAAAGATTCCGTGCGTGAGGCTTGCGCGCAGGCATATCTCCGTAAGTACCGACACGGAGGTCCAGCAATTGGCGACGGGAAGGCGGGGCAATTGTGAGATATTCTTCATCGCCGTAACTGCCCGCGTCTCCCTAACGCTTTTTCTTGGCAGTTGTCTTTGCGGCCTTCTTCGCAGGACGCGTTGCCTTCGCCGCGGTTCTCGGTTTAGTCTTTTTCGCCGCGGTCTTCTTCTTGGGTGCGGGTTTCCTAGCGGCCGCCTTCTTCATGGGCGTAGCCTTCTTCTTTGCAGGAGCTTTCTTCTTGCCCACGGCCTGCGCGGGTGCGGTCGTCCCACCGGAATCCGACACTCCGCTCGGTATGGTTGTCACCGCCGAGGGCCCATCGGCAAACAGCAGCCGCTGCACATTCCGCATGTTTTGCGGATCGTAGTCGCGCTGCCACCAACTCTGCGGGCCTGTACCACATGCACTCAGCACTAGTGGCGAAACCTTTGTTGCTTTACTCACCGCGGCACGGAAATAATAATGATCCACCAGCCGCACTGCTTCTGTGGCGAAGACCCGCGCTGCGCCGCGATCGTAGATCGCCAGGAGGTTGTCTCCGTTCTGCGTCTCACCCCCTTCGGCCAGATTCGACGAGCCGGTAAACACCACCGGGTTGGCATCATTGAAATCGATCACGATGAACTTGTCGTGGATGACCTGTCCGCTTCCACCGGTAAATTCCTTGTTGAACGGTGGTGGCACCTGTTTGATCAGCGCGGAGAAGGGGACCAGTTGCCCAGGCTGCCCCGGCTTGTACAGCGTGAATCCCGCATCGGTCTGGGTCATGCCGTACGAAAAGACTTTGCCGCTGAGGTGCAGCTTTTGCAGCGTCTGTAGGGTGTCCCCGCTGCCACCCAGTTGCATGATGGCGAACATCACTGACGACTTGGCGTTCTTCAGAGCATCGATGACCGTCTGCATCGACATCGGCGGCTTGGGGTGCGGCGCGAAGCTTACCTGGAAGTTCGGAATACCGCCGCCGGCATTGGGGAACTTGAACCATTGCGTGGCCAGCGGCGTTTTCACGTAGCCGCTCATGTTGCCGAACACTGACTCGAAAATCTGATCGTAGGCGCCGGCGATTGCCGGGTCAGCGAACACGAGAATGTTGTTGGCTTGGACATAAAGTCCGCGCACCGAGAAGTTGGCTGAGCCGGTCAACACCTTAGCCGGTTTGCCACCTTTCTTCTGGATGATGATCTTGTCGTGGGCGAAGCGCTGGAAGTGGCCCTGCTTGACGTTGGCGGGCCCGGCCGACTTCACCAACCGGTCATGCACCTGCACCTCGAGCGCAGTCCCGGTGTGCAGCTTGGCATTGTCGAGAAAGATGCGCAGCCGTGGGCCCAGATCTTCACACAGCTTTAGGATGTCGGGCTCATCAAAATCGTAGGCGAACATGTCCACGGTGATGGACTTGTCATTGACGCACTCGTTCAGCAGATCGAACACCAGCTTGCGTGCATGCCAACCCAGCCATTCGTACTGCGGCTGATAGTCCTTCGTGCTGTAGTCCAGAGTTTTGGGCTGCGGGCGGATGTCCTTGTTCTGAAACTTCGTCGCATACGCCTGCGAGCTGACGTAGCCGCGTGTCAGTCCCAGCTGAAAGTTACCGGGCTGCGACGGAACCAGTTCGAGCGATACTTCTGCCGAAGGTCCATCCACGAGTTTCGATCCCTGGCAGTGGCGTGCCGTCACCTTGTACTTGTATTCACCTGGGCCTACGTCCTGGGGAAAATGCACCCAGTGGAATTTCTGGAACGGCGCATCCTGCGACGAAGTCCACACCTTCTGCTGCTGTTGTGGGGTGGTTCCCGCGGTGACGGGCTGGGTGAAGTTCAGGCGGTTCGACAAAAACGCCGGCTGTCCGTCAGGAGGAGTTAGCTGGATCGAGAATCCCGCGAGCTCGTTCTGCTTCAGGACATTGTCGTCCAGACTGAACGCCAACAGCACGTCGCCGTCTCCCGCGAAGGCGGAAACGGTCAATCCGTTATTGGAGACATGATCGGTAGGTGTATCCATGGGCGACCTCCTCGGTGCCTGGGCTGCGGAATGATGCGCTGACCAGTACGGCCGGAAGGATTGGCTCGAATGAAAGGGCGAGCAGCTCTGACCTCCGCGTCCAATGCGGGTTCCGGGCAGGATTGAATCTGGAGAGCAATGGGATTCTCCAGGATGAATATGGAAGCGGCATCGATTGTACATCCGAATGCACGCGACGCTGACAAGCAATACACCGTTTGCGGGGCGGGCGTGATGGCTGCAGCATCAAATCCGTATTGGCTTGACTACAGCACAAAAGTGGGTAGAATGTTCCGCAGTCTCACTCACATTTCCTCGAGGTCGGAGCCCGAGCGCTCAGGGTTTGCCATTTATTCCGGGAACCTCGCGCTTGCATTGACGCCTGACATCATGACCTTGCGTCTCGCAGCCTGCCGCACTCATTCGCCGTTCGGCGTTATCTCCAACTCTAGGAACGAAAGATCAGGAGGCTACCAAGAGATGAAACGGTACTCAGGATTCGGGTTGTTGCTTTGTCTCGTCATGGGCAGCGGGGCCACGCTTCTGGCGCAGGGCGTAATGCCGCCACCGAAGGTACTGGTGGTTATGCGTGAATTCATTAAGCCGGGTAAGTCCGGCAGCCTGCATGAAAAGACGGAGAGTGCCTTCGTGCAAGCCATGACCGCCGCCAAGTGGCCCACCCACTATCTCGGCATGGACTCCATGTCGGGCGCATCGCGCTCGCTGTTCTTCGTCGGATACGACTCCTTCGCTGACTGGGAAAAGGACAACCTTGCCACCATGAGGAATGCAACGTTGTCGGCAGCGCTTGACCGCGCATCGATCGCTGACGGCGAACTGCTGACCGGGTATCAATCGAGCGCTTTCGGCTATCGTGAAGACATGAGCCTTCGGGCTCCCGTCAACATCGCACAGATGCGTTATTTCCAGATCCTACGTTTCAAAATCAAGCCGGGCCATCTCAGTGAGTGGGAGGCGCTGGTGAAGCTGTATCACGATGGCTACGAGAAGGGTGTCCCCGACGCTCGCTGGGCGACGTATGAAGCGATGTTCGGACAGGAGAGCGACGGCCTCTATATCGTGCTGATCCCGATGAAATCGTTGGCCGAAGTGGACGCCGGTCTCGGCGACGCCAAGAAATTTTTCGCGGCGCTCGGCGATGATGGCGTGAAGAGACTCGCCGATCTCACGGGGGCCTGCGTCGAGGCCAGTGAAGCGAACCTGTTTGCCTTCAATCCGAAGCTCAGCTACGTTTCAGGTGATTGGGTGAAAGCCGACCCCGCATTCTGGTCGCCGAAAACTGCGGCGCCGATTAAGAAGCCAGCTGAGAAGCCTGCGCAATAATCGAGCGACACCGTTTCGCCAGGTTCGGGCCGCTATCGGGGCTCGAACCTGGCAAAAATTGCACCTCAAGCACCGCTCCGCCTCCTTAGCTCCATGGTTCCCTCGGAAATAACGTAATCGGCCGTTTCATTTCCTCAAAAGTGGGAATCTTGTTGGCTGCTTCGCCTCGCCGCAGCGCCACCCCATTCCTGCCAGTGGCGGGAATGTAAGCAGAGACTCATTCGGCGACCATGCGAAGTACAACAAAAGTCCAAAGGCCATGCCGCTGGCCCATCCCACGATTGCGTAGATCGAGGGCTTGCTCAATCGGAAGTGGCTTCTCACGAAGATCTCTCATCCGGCCGGTTCTCATGACCGACGCCCAAGATCACGGGACAGCCACCGGATAGCTGCCCCTGATAGCAGCGTGCCGTTTGTCACGAATGCGCGTTCCATTTCTTGCGAAGGATCGTGGTCAGCCCCACCACTCCGGTTCCCATCAGCATCAGCGTTCCGGGTTCCGGCGTGGCCGAGTCGCCGTGACTGGTCGAGAACCAGAAGATCTTCGAGAGGGAGGTCGTGTCGTCGTGCACGGACTCCAGCGCATCTTTCAACCCGGCGGTGGTTGCCGAGTAGTCCACCCAATTGGGCACCGGTGTAACTCCATCCGGCAGGGTCCCTCCCGGGCCCCGGTCATACATCACGATGACGTGCGACGCGTCCCACCCATAATTGTTGATGAGCACGTTGCGCATGTTCTGAATATCGTTGTAGAACTCCCATCCCACATTGTTATTGCCTCCAACGCCAAACAGAAACGCGTAGTCGTCGAAGCCACCCAGGTAGCGCAGGGTGAAGCTGTTGGCCAGGTTGCTGGATGCGTAGTACTGAGGACTCTGCTGCGGACTGACGGCCACGGTCGCGGCGCTCGAATTCTGAAACGCGGTCTGCATGGTGACGTCACCCATAGCATTGTTCGCCACTTCACTCTGCCAGTAGTGCGGGAAGTAGCTGTAGGCGTCGGTGTAGTTCTTCGCGGCGGTCCCTGCCGTGTAGAAAGAGCACTGGTTGTAGGCACAGGCGGTGTTGACGACGACATTCGGCCTGATATTGGCCGGAGTGTTCAGGTGGTTCTCGTTGCCATCCTAGGTTGCCAGCGATCCGATGAAGCCTCCGCTGTGGCACGCTTCAATGGTGAAGAGCGCCTGGTTGTAAGAGGCAAACGATGTGGACTTGTTGGTGAAGAAGTAGTTCGACAACTGGTAATCCCAGATCTTGTTCCCACTGTCGTCAACGATGAAGGAGTGGGTGCCCTTCGGCTGAATGATCGGCGGATCGGGATTTACTCCCGTCTTCGGGCCGGTGCGGATCGGCTGAGCGCTAAGGCTGAGCGACACGAACAGCACCAGGACCACTGCCCGCGGTCCCATCCGTTTCGTGGTTTCTGCTGGCGATTGCTGGTAACGAGTGTTCATGGCGACCTTCTTTTCAGTCCCGGTTGTGGCGGCAATGACGAGTCTCAGGGGCACCCCACCGCATGACTGCCCCCGCCGGAGACGGGCTCGAGGTTCGGCCAGAGGAAGCCCGGCTCCTAGGTTCAAGCGATCGCGCGCTTAGAAAGGAAGCACCCCACACTGAGAAAGCCTGAGCAAAGCAAGAGAAGGCTGGTAGGCTCGGGTGTCCCCGCATCCACCTGCATGGTGAAGTCGATCCCGGTATCCGTGTCAGCTTCGAAAAATATCTGGTTCCCGTTGAGGCTCTGGTCGAACGTTAGTGAGTCGGTTGTCGCGTTGTAATCAGCCGTAAGGCCCGACTGTCCGTAGAGAGAATTGAACTGCGAGGCAAGGTCGCCAAGGATTTGACTGTCCGTCAGGCCCGATGCTCCGGACAGGACCGCTATGTCGGTGGTGTTACCGTTGGCAGTGTAAAACCCGAACGCGAACAGCGATGGGGATCCCGTCGGATCCATGCCCATCGACATACCTGTGCGGGTCCCTCCCATGCTGCCCTCATACGGTCCGCCGCCGCCTTTTTGTGGCAATTTCCCCCCGACCCCATTTCCAGGTTCCTTGGTCGGGTCCTTGACCCGTAGCCAAACCGGGTCCTTCGGATTCTTTGGGTCAACCGTCAGGCCATCGATCACAACGTTGCTCGCGCCCTGAACCCGGACCCACTTCTTTGTGATTGGGTTGAACTGCTGAACGAAGGTCTGATTGAGCTTTGCCTTGACCCCGTTGAGTTTGGCGTTGGTGATGGCATCGGCAATGGCCTTTGCTTTTCGGTTCTGGGCCTGTATCCAGGTTTCTTTCGTAGGATCCCACGCAGTTACATTGATGGTGATGTCCTGCGTCAAGACTTGACCCTTGTTGTTCGGGTCGGCAAACTGTAGCCGAATCGTCAACTGATTGCCCTTGTTGTCGGGCGAGTCGGCAAGAGGCGCACTCGGGATCCAGGTTTTCGTAACCGTCCAGCCCAACTGGGGACTGCACAGCAAGGCCAACCACAGAATCGGCGCCAGTCGGTTCTTCGCTGACAATTCGATTTTCATAAGTGGCCTCCTCTCAGGCCAGAGTTTTGGCGGCGGTTAACCGGTACGCGCAGGGCAGCCTCACCGCGGGACTGCCCCGCCGCTTTCATCTCACTTCGTCGCGCACCGCCTGTGGCCAGAGTTCGCGGTCCGTGTCGTTTTTCCGTTCACGAAACCAACGTTGCCGCGCGAGAGCGACGCAGAGATGAAATAACTGGATGAACGATAAGGAGCGCAGTTCGTGGTAGGCGAAAGCTCCTTTCTGCTGTGTCATGTCGTTCTCCTGTTCCGGAAAACATCGAGGGCGGTCCCCGTTTGGCGCTTGCCCTGCGTTTTCCCTGCTTCAAACCCGGAAGCAGGAACCAGTCCCGCCCCCGGGCCCCTCCCTAACAAAAGCGGCTTGTCGTCGAGTGCGTCGATTTCACCGCTCTGAGGCGCAAATTACATCCGTTTCACTCCTGGCTCAATGGATAAGCCCTGACTTCCCGATGGAAACCGTCTTATCGTCATATGACCGTCTTACCCATTGTTACTAAGCTGGTTAGCTCTCATTCTGACTGCGGAAAAACTGTCCGCCGCCTGGCTCACCGCGGTTATAATTCGCACAAGTATCGGGGCACCGCAGGGTGGGCAGCGTGAGCGACACCTATCGCCTACTTCGTTTCGGAGTTTTCGAGTTGAATCTCGATCTCGAGGAGCTGCGTAAAAACGGGGCCCTGCTGAAACTCCCACCCCAGCCGTTTAAGCTCCTCGCCCTACTTGCCAGCCACTCCGGCCAGGTCGTGACCCGTGACCAGATTCAGGAGCAGCTCTGGGGCAACGACACCTTCATTGATTTTGAACAGGGTGTGAATAAGTGCATCAAGCAGATTCGCACGGCGCTCAGCGACAATCCCGATGCGCCTCTTTATATTGAGACGATTCCGCGCCGCGGCTATCGTTTCCTGGCGCCCGTCCGAACCAAGATCATTCCCGCTCCCCTGCCACAGGTAAAAGAGGCCAGTTCCGGACTCATCGCCAACGTGGCCCCAGAGATTCGGGCCCGCGTAGAGGCTGCCAGCCACGCCACCGTGCCGTCGATCGAAGATACGGGGTCTATGCCCGCACAGGTAGCCGCCAACCCGCCTTCCATCTCGGAGGCTGGCAGCCGTTCGCGCTTACTATGGGTGGTTGTTCCGTTGCTGGTGGTACTCGCCGTTCTCGTCTACTGGCTGCTCACCAGCTCCGCTCACTGATCAGTCGCGAGGTTCCAATCTGCGGTCACTGCTTCTGGTTTTGAGTCATGCCCGCCTCTTTGGCGCACAGAGGTACTACTGCGCTGAGAGCAATCACTGCACCAACACCGCCGACAATCGCCGGCCAGCGAAAATCATAAGTGGAATCCACCAACACCCGTGGGCTGTGATCAGGAATCCCAGCAACACGCCCAATCCCTCGATGCCAAACCCTGCGGCCGCAACCGCTGGAGTCATCGCAGCGATTCCGCCGTAGCCCATGCTCATCACCAGCGCGAACACGATCACTGCCCCGCAGGAATGGCCGTAGAACCAGATAAAGCAGCTCACCAAAAGCAGCACGCTGAGCTTGTACATGTTCAGCAGACCAAAGAGGGGAGCAGTGCGTTGAGTCCCAAGCGGCCCACAACACTGGCAGCGCCGATGTGCCGATTCAGCGCCGTACCCGCCACATGGGTAGCGCCAAGATCCATGGCAAAAGGGGAAATGAAAACGAACGCTTTATAGATGGCCATTCCATCAAAAATGAGGCCCGGGTAAGCAGCACGAACATGCGCGTCCGCATCATGCTAAAAACGCTGGCAGTGTCCTTCGCGCGCAGAATGGGAGGCCGCGAGAGCAATGCCGCGCAGGGCAAAAGAATGATGATGCTCGCCCATGCAAAAATTTCAAAGGCGGAGCGCCATCCAAACCTCCCGGTCAAGCGCGCCGCCAGCGGAGCGGCTACCCGCGTTCCCGCATCCGATTCCGCTGATCGCGATGCCGAGTGCAATGTCCCGGTGCACCTTGAACCACTCGCTCACGGCGGCAGCCGCAGGAATGTAGATGCAAGCTACGGCGCGCCCACGCACACCCCGTAAGTCACGTACAAAAGAGCGAAGGTATGGATATGGGCGGTGAGAATCAGCCCGGTGCCCATCAGCAACGCTCCGTTGCGACTACGTAGCGTGGCCCGAAGCGGTCCGCCAGGTCTCCGGGAATTGGCGCAAGGAAGAACGAAAGTACCGTGAGCAGAGGTCACGCCAAAACCGACGAACGCGACAAAAAAACAGCCAGGACAATCACCAAGCGCCGGGGCGATCAATTCCGGCGTTAGGGTTCGGATCCATATGGTGCTTTCAATGTTCCAAGGGGGAACATCAGTGGCGGAAGGATACCGTGGACACCCGAATCGTGCCAAGTGAATTTGACGGAACTTCCAATCCGCTGCGGCTACTCAAAATGCGCAAACAGATTATTGAGCGACTCCGCCAGTGTGGGATGCGCGAATACCGCCTCCTTCAATGTGGTATAGGGTAGCTTCCCCATCATCGCCAACTGAAGCATTGCCATGATCTCGCCACCCTCGATGGCCAGCACCGCCGCCCCCAGAATCTGGTTCGCATCGGCATCGACGATGGTTTTTATGAAGCCTCTTGTTTCATCCACTTCGAGCGAGCGCGCCACACTCGTCATCGGCATTTTGGCGACGCGCATGTTCTTTTTCTGCGCTCGCGCTTCTGCCTCGGTTATACCAATCCGGCCCAGTTGCGGATCAATAAACAAGGTGTAAGGCACCATCCGCCCCTCGGTTGTTGCGTTCCCCTTCTCCAGAAGATTGCTGCGGATAATGCGAAAGTCGTCGTACGAAATGTGCGTGAATGCCGGCCCCCCTTTGATGTCGCCCAAGGCGTAGATGCCGGGAGCGGTCGTCTCCAGGCGGTCATTCACATGGATGAACCCTCTTTTGTCGACTTGAATGCCTGCGGCACCGAGGTTCAAGGCGTCGGAGTTCGGCGTTCGACCGGTTGCAACCAGCAGATCTGAGGCGGTGACGGTAAGGGAGCGTCCCTGTTGCGCGACCTCGACGTCAACTTCGCCGTTCGCCCCGGTCACACGGCTTGCCCTCCCATTCAGCAGAACCGTAATTCCATCCTCTTCGAGTATGTGCGCGACTTCTTGCGCGACGTCGGGGTCCTCGCCATTCAGCAGTTGACCACCAGACTGCACAATCGTGACCTTGCTACCGAAACGCCGGAACATCTGCCCAAACTCCAGTCCGACGTATCCGCCGCCCAGCACAATCAGGTGCTGCGGGACGTGGTCGAGTTCCATGATCGATGTGCTGTTGAGAAATGGCACATCTTTCAGACCGTCGAGTTTCGGAACCGACGGACGCGCACCCGCATTGATGAAGAACTTGTCCGCTGAGAGCTCTCGCTGACCGCCATCTTTCGTGGTTACTGTCACTGACTTCGGCCCGGTGAAGCTGGCTTCCCCGAAGATCAGATCGAGGTTGGCAGTCTTCTCCATGCGTCCTTGACTGCCGTTGCGGAAACTCGCCACAATGTCGCGCTTGCGCTGGCGAACGCGCTGCATGTCGACACGGATGTCTCCGGTATGCACGCCATAATCCGCGCCGCGTCGTGCGAGGTAAGCCACCCGGCCGCTCGCGACCATAGTCTTAGTCGGAGTGCATCCTTCGTTGACGCAGGTTCCGCCGACGTGCGCGCGCTCGATCATCGCTGTCTTGAAACCAGCTGCGGCCAGTGTCGTGCACAGCGGCGTGCCCCCCTGGCCTGAGCCAATCACGATTGCGTCGTACTTTTCCGCTGTTGGCATAACGGGCTAGAGCCTGGTAACGATCAACAACCCCAAGCCGATGGCAACCAGGTCTTCCGGGATGGCGACCACTATGTCCGGAACGCCGAACGAGCGCACCAGGCCGACCCGCGCGTGATAGCCGCCATAGGTTCCGACAAGCACGCCGACTGCGGCGCCAATGATGCCGATTAGCAGCGAAGCTCCTCCGGCAACGGCCACGCACGCGCCGGCGAACATCCCCAGAACGAGCCGAGCTCCAAGCTGCATCGGAACCGTCCGGGCCGGAGTGCCTGGCAGCTGGTCGGTAATGTACTCCACCAGAGCAAGAAGGGTGACGATGCCCAACCCCCACTTTGTTCCTATGAATGCCAGGGGCGAGTTCGAAAGATTGATCCAGCCCAGGTGCGCCGCCCATGAGACGGCGGCGACCCCGGTAAAGGCGCGCAATCCTGAGACCAGCCCAATGCCGAATGTCAGCACTAGCACGAATCCCATACTCATGTCGTTTACTCCAGCAATGTTCAGGATGAGAAGAGGATAGCCCACCAATGAGGCAATGGATGAACCCTCCGACCGAGCGATTCAAAAATAAACCGCTAACCACATCATTCGTCGTGACTTGGAGCCAGTCCTCATTGCGAAATTGGCACGCGCCCGTTAGTAGTAGTGCTAGTCGATCCGACCGTCACCCAGGGACTAGACTCACAACCCGTAGCCGAAATCCGAAGCTGGGAAGTGTTGCCGCAGTTACGCGGCTGGACACAACGCCGTTGCACGGGCGAAGGAAGACTTCGCGCGGAACTCGTTGTAACGCAGTAGCCATTTTAGAAAAGGAAAATATCCGATTTAAACCGATGTCAGCTCTGCTTGCGATGGGTATCATGCCGGGGCGGCGCAGCAAGCTAACTGTCCGCCGGGTTCGCCTTGCGCCACCATCACCATCGACGGAAAAGAACTCCCACAGCCGCCACAGAAATTTGAAGGCGAGATCGAGCCCAACGCCACACAATCGACCCCTTACCGGCCGGCACGCGCTGTGCCGCCGATTCCGGTTTCGGCGTGACCAGCACGTTCGGAGGCGTGATACCGATGACAACCCTCGACCGCATCGCAGCGGTGGGATTGCGCTACACCAACTTCAACTCCACGGCCCTGTGCTCTCCGACACGTGCCGCTCTCATCACCGGACGCAACCATCACTCGGTAGGTTTCGGTGTGATCTCCGAGCAGGCGACCGGATTCCCCGGTTACGACAGCTTCATCACTCGCGACAAGGCGACCATCGGCCGCACCCTCAAAGACAACGGCTACAGCACCTCTCACCTTATCTGCCGTTCTCGCCGAAAGGGTGGGCACACTGCTGCGATAAGTGAGTCGAGGTGGCCCCTGGTAAGCGCCAAAAAAAAAGGGCGCGAACCTCGGAACTCAGAGTTTAGATCGACTCATCGCCCAAGTTGCGCAAGTGCCGCACGCAGCGGAGCCGACGATACTTGAATCAGTCCGGAGTATGGGAAATACATTTCAAGGATCAGAAAGATCGCACCACAAACCGCCCCTGCCGCGACAAACAAGCCTGCCACTACCGTGAAATTAGGAGGAGCAAACAGCCCGAAGCTGATGAAGAGCGCCATCAGCCAGAAGACCAGCATGATCAGTAAAAGCTTGGGAACCGGCACACTTTTTTGTTCAAACATCAGCCATCGCGTTTGCCCCAGTTGAACGGCTAAATTCAGGGCCTGTGACTGCATTGCCCGTTGCCTGTCATCTTTAGGGGAGAGCTCCTGGAGCTTGTCGAACACAACCTCGCCCGCTCGCGCTCCCGGCCGGTTAGGGGTTTCATTGGGGGCGCTGGCCCACATAAACTCGATCTGGCCGCTGAGGGTATTTCGCAGGGCTGCCCTTACTTCGGCTGTTTCCGGTCCGTAGTGGGCCAGCACTCGGTCGAGCAATATAACGTTGGCGGCCATCTGGGTCACTTCGTTGGTTTGGGTGTCGTAGAAGCCTTTGGCGGAAGCCACGAGCAGTCCCAGCACCAAGGCCAGGGTTGTTGCCACCAGCCCCATGCCAAGCCGCACGACGTCCTTGGATTCCGGACTCAAATGGCGATCGGGCAGCAGTCGATGGATGAACATGCCAAGCAGCGCACCGCCAAAGGCACACGCGAAGACGAAGATGCTGGTCGCAAGCGGATTCATAGTGTTGATTGTTAAGTTGTCACGGCATTCTAGCTGGAATCGCGTGGCCGGGAAACTAAAAATATTCCGGTTCCCTTCCTCTGGGCATTCGCGTGACAATAGCGGAAACGTAAATCTGAGTCTGGGATGTTTGCCCATTCACATGGGCGCAACAGAAGGATGCATGCGGCTTCGTGTCTTACTAGCGTTGTCGGTGGCCGTGCTCTCGCCACCGTTGTTCGCCCAGGACCTCGCCCCGCGCGCGTATGTAATCACGCCGCTGCATTCCAACGCGGTTACCGTGACCTGGTCCTATTACACAGGTGGATTGGACTTCAATGGCGCCATTCCCATAGGCGACGCAAAGGGAAGCTATAACGTCCCGGTCTTCAGCCTTTATCACGCCTTCAACTTCTTTGGACGCTCCGCCAACGTCACCGCGTCATTGCCCTACGCGGTCGGTAACTTTACCGGAGAGCTGAACAACCAACAACGTTCGGTATATCGTTCCGGTCTACTCGATTTCGGCGCACGCCTCTCGGTCAATCTATACGGTGGCCGGGCGATGCCGGCGCAGGATTTTCGCAAGTGGAAGCAGAAGGTGCTTCTCGGCGCGAGCCTGCGGGTGATCGCTCCCACGGGACAGTACGATCCGAACAAGCTCATCAATTGGGGCATCAACCGCTGGGCTTTCAAACCCGAATTCGGTTATTCCCAGCGCTGGGGCAACTGGATCCTCGACGGCTATGCCGGAGTCTGGTTCTACACCACCAATTCGGCGTACTACAACATTCCGGTCCCTCAGCCGCAGACGGAGTCCCCAGTCGGCAGCCTGGAGGGTCACTTGAGCTACGACATACCGAAACTCAAAGGGTTTCGCAGGGCACGGTTGTGGGCTTCACTCGATGGAAATTTCTGGTGGGGCGGTATTACCGCGGTCAACAGCATTCGCAATCTCGACACCAAACAAACCAGTTCTCGCATCGGCGCGACAGTTTCGTTTCCGGTTTCCCAGCACCAGTCGATCAAGGTCGCCTATAGCGACGGAGCCTACATCCGCTTCGGCGGCAATTATCAGAACGTCTCAGTTGCCTGGCAGTATTCCTGGTTAGGCCGTCCGAAATAGCTATGAATCTGCACCAGCAGCCTTGGACTTCAAGGATCGGCTCGACATTGAGGCAGTGAGCCGGGACAGGGTGACCATCGAGTGTTAGACCACGTCAAAGAGCGGCGGACTTGCCCCTGTTGCTATCGCTGCTGCTGATCATATTGGTCTATCCCGTCCTCGACCAGGGCGAGATTCGTCGCATGATTTTGGGCCTACTGGTATTCATACCGGTTATCCTTCCGACCTTCAGGTTGTCTGCGATTAAAGCCTGGGTGTGGCCCGCGGTGCTGCTGATGTCGGGCGCGTTTTTCTTCCCGGTTTTGAGTACGATTCATCACAGCACAACCCTGACGGGAATCAAGTGGGCCTTTCTCACCGTCTTCTTCGGATTAACGGTGAGTGGTCTCTTTTCGTACCTCAAGAATGCCCGTACCATCAGCGATTCGCACCTCTGCACCGCGATCAGTATTTACCTGTTATTGGGATTGCCGTGGTTTGCCCTCTACAGCGCTCTCGATGCTTTTTATGCCGACGCACTCCTGCGCAATTACGCCACATTGACCGATCGTTCCAGCGAGCAACTGTATTTCAGCCTGGTCACCCTCCCGACCATCGGCTACGGCGATGTTGTCCCCATTGGCGGTGGGGTGCGAATGCTTGCCGCCCTGCAAGGCATAACCGGCGTTCTCTATATTGCAATCACCGTGGCTATCCTGGTGGGCGCCTGCCGGACGCGTAACCATGGGGCCAAGCCGAATACGAAAAAGCGAACAAGGTATCATCAAACCGAAACAGGAGAACCCATGATGAGGAATTCTTGCAACGCAATATCAAACAACTCGGCGCGCGCTGTCGCTGTCGTGATCGCATCCCTGTTTGCCCTGGGTGCAGTAGCAGCTCTTGCCCAGAGCCCGCAGATGCTCGACAAGCTCATGACCCTCAAGAGCAACCAGGAAAACAATAAGCAGAAGCTGGCACAGTACACCTGGCAGGAAACCGAGACCATCAGCGTCAAGGGCAACGTGAAAGACACCAAGGTGTATCAAGTTTCCATGGTCAACGGCCAGCAACAGAAAACGGAAGTCAGCAATCAGCAGGCCGAGCAGAGCGGACGCGAAGGCCGACTGAAGAAGCACGCCGTCGAGCACGTCAAAGACGAGTACACCCAGTACGGCCAGTCCATCGCTGCCCTCGCCAAGCAATACACCACGCCGAACCCCGAAGCCCTGATTGCGGCCAAAAATGCGGGCAATGTTTCCCTGGTCTCCGGCACCGGTACGGCCGACCTCGTAATCAAGAACTACGTGAAACAAGGAGACTCGATCACCTTTACGATCGATCCCCAGACAAAGCAGTTGCAGAACGTACACGTAGCTTCCTACCTGAACGACCCCAAGGATGCCGTGACCATCAACGCGACGTTCGCCCAGTTGCCTGATGGCACCAACCATGTGGCCAGCACCCTGATCAACGGCGTCAGCAAGCAGCTCACCGTAAACGACGTGAACTCGAATTATCAGAAGCAGTAGGAAAACTCACAGGCTGCCCCGGGTTCGCGGCACGATATTCGCCGCTTGCCCGGGAACTGGGTGACACTTGGTGTCCGTATGCGGACGCTCTCTTCTGCCGGTCGGACGAACCGCTGGAGCGAACCACGTGTAAGTTATTGACCGGTAAAGCTGCAAGCTGGCGTTGCGAGTGCTCATACACTCCGGGGCCCGTGAGCTCGATCGAACCGGGTCGCACGCCATTACACGTCGGAGTCGCTCAATGCTGCAAGACCTTCGCTACGCCATACGCCAGCTCCGCAAGTCACCCGCATTCGCCATTGTCGCGATCCTAACCCTGGCGCTGGGCATCGGAGCCAACACGGCCATCTTCACTCTGCTCGACCAGGCCCTGTTGCGCCAGCTCCCGGTGAGCCATCCCGAGCAGTTGGTGCTGTTGCACTATGTCGGCTCCAATACGGGACGCATCAGCTCGTATGGCGGCGACTCTCACAGCTATTTCTCCTACCCGATGTACCGCGACCTGCGCGACAAGAACCAGGTGTTCGACGGCATGTTAGCGAATATCGAGATGGGAGTTGGGGTACAGTGGAACAACCAGAGCGACCTGGCCTCAGGCGAAATTGTGTCGGGCAACTACTTCGACGTGCTGGGAGTGAAGCCGGCGCTGGGGCGGTTGTTCATTCCCGCCGACGACGCGGCACAGAACAGCAATCCCGTGGTGGTCTTGAGCTTCAACTACTGGACCTCCCATTTCGGTGCCGATCGCCGCGTCATCAATCAAGCGCTCTACATCAACGGGCATCCGTTCACGATCGTCGGTGTTGCGGCGCCGAACTTTCACAGCGCAATCGCAGGCTACACCCCCAAAATCTTCGTGCCAATGATGACGAAGTCGCTGGTCACGCCCGGCTGGAACGATCTGGACAATCGCCGTTCCTCCTGGCTCACCGTAGTTGCGCGCCTCAAGCCGGGCGTTAGTCGTGAACAAGCTGAAGCGGGAATGACGCCGCTGTGGCGGTCAATCCGCGCCACCGAGCTGGCGGACATTAAAGATAAGTCTGACCAGTTTGCCAAGCACTTCGTCCAGGAATCGAGCATGCAGGCGCTCGACGAAAGCCGCGGCTTCTCTCCCCTGCGTGAGCAAATCCAGACTCCGCTCTTGATCGTGATGGCGATGGTTGGGCTCGTGGTGCTCATGGCTTGTGTGAACGTATCGAGCCTGCTGCTGGTGCGGGCTGCCGCGCGCGTCAAGGAAATGTCGGTGCGCTATGCCATGGGAGCGGGCCGCTGGCAGATCGTTCGGCAATTACTCATGGAAGGACTGCTGCTGGGACTTCTTGGCGGAGCGCTCGGATTGGCGATGGCGCCCGTGGTGTCGGCATTCCTTACCCGCAGGATCGTGGGAGACGCGGCGACTGAACTCCCATTCTCTTCACATCCCGACTTGCGCATCCTGCTATTTAACTTCGGGCTGGCGTTCATCGTCAGCGTGCTGTTCAGCCTGGCGCCGGCGTTGCGCTTCCTGCATCCTGACCTCGTCAACTCACTCAAGCAACAAACGACGACAGGTTCAGGCGCGCATCTGCGCTTCCGGCGGATTTCGGTTGCGGTGCAGATCGGGTTGAGTCTTCTACTGCTGGTCGGCGCCGGACTGTTCGTTCGCACGCTGCAGAATCTCAAGTCGCTCAACGTGGGATTCACGGCCGATCACCTGGTAACGTTCGCGATCGATCCGACGCTGGGAGGCTACGACCCCAAGGAAGCGCTGGTGGTGCAGAAGCAGCTGCTGGATGCTTTGGCGACACAGCCGGGGGTTCGGTCGGTTGCGGGCACGGACGATCCGATGTTGACCGGTGACAACAGCAGCAGGAATGTCTCGTTTGCGAGTCACGCCAACAAGGATGAAGACAATCACGTGGAGTGGTCGGCGGTGACGCCGCGCTACTTCTCTACAATGGAGATTCCGCTGGTGGCGGGCCGGATGTTTTCGGATCAGGATTTGGAAGGCAAGTCGAAGGTGGCGATCGTGAACGCGAGCCTCGCGCGGAAGTATTTCGGCGAGCCCAAGAATGCGGTCGGCCAGTTGATGGGAGCAGGCAGTGGGTCGGACATGAAGTTCGACATCGAGATAGTCGGCGTGGTCAGGGACACCAAGCACGCCCAGATGCGATCGGAGATCGTGCCGACGGTTTTCCGGCCCTTCTTCCAGGATGAACACCCGCAAGCCGGATTCATGCAGTATTACGTGCGCACGTGGCAGGCGCCCGATGCGGCGGAGACGACCATCCGCCACGCGGTGCAGCAAACCAGCCCCAAGCTTGTGATCGACACCATGCGCACCATGGACGAACAGGTCGCCGACAACATTTCCAATGACCGGCTGGTCGCGATGCTGGCAGTAAGCTTCGGTATCTTGGCGACGGTGCTGGCGGCGATTGGCCTATACGGCGTGCTGGCCTATGTAACAGCACAGCGAACTCGCGAGATCGGCATCCGCATGGCGCTTGGCGCCCAACGGCTCGCCGTGGTGCGACTGGTGTTGACCGACGTCTTGTGGCTGGCGGGCATTGCGATCGTGGTCACGCTGCCCATCACGGTCCTATTGAGCCGTACGGTTCGCAGCCAGCTCTATAACGTAAGCCCTGCCGATCCGGTGGCCCTGATTTTGGGAACCTTGATGGTCGCGGTCGTCGCCATATTGGCGGCGTTGTTTCCTGCGCGCCGCGCCGCCACCATCGAACCCATGAAGGCCTTGCGCACGGAATAGTAGGTAAATACTCGCGTAGTGGGTCAGTTCGTTCAAACCGACCACTGCCAACGACTGGGATCGTTTGTCATCCTGAGCGGAGGCGGCCTTGCCGCTGTATTCTGCCCTTCTTCACCCACCAACGTGGCGCATCCGCTGCGTTCGAGGCTTAATCTGCAGCCATGAACGACCGCGTCCAAATCGCCGACCGGACTCCCGCTCCCAGGCTCCCGGACGCCGCAACCCGCTCCTATCACGCCATGGTCAAACCAGTCGGCGCGAGCTGCAATATTGACTGCACCTACTGTTATTACCTCCACAAGAGGGTACTGGTGGGCAGCAAGAGCAAGTTCCAGATCACCGACGAAATCCTCGAAACTCACATCCGCCAGTACATCGAAGGCCAGGACCGCGACGAAGTCGTCTTCTCCTGGCAGGGCGGCGAGCCGACGTTGCTCGGCCTCGAGTTCTTCCACAAAGCCGTTGTGCTGGAGCTGAAGTATAAGAAGCCCGGCCGGCGCATCGAGAACGACCTGCAAACCAATGGCACCCTGCTCACCGAAGAGTGGGGGGCACTCCTCAAGCAGCACGGACTTCGCGTCGGCCTCGGCATCGATGGCCCTCGCGAACTCCACGACGCCTATCGCATCATCCGCGACGGCGGGCCCAGCTTCGACAACGTCTTCGCCGCTTCGCGGATGCTGCGTCGCCAGGGAGTTCCCTTCAACACGTTGATCGTGGTCAACCGCACTAACTCGAAGAAGCCGCTCGATATCTATCGCTTCCTCAAGAACGAAGTGCGGCCGCGCCAGATGCAGTTCATTCCCTGCGTCGAGCCAAAGGTCTTTCGCAACGTTGCGCCGCAGATGTGGGACCCTGAAATACTGCCGCTGTTCGATTCCTCCGCGGCGCATCCCGGCAACCCCGACTCGATCGTCACCGACTGGTCCATCGATCCCGACGACTGGGGCTACTTCCTCTGCAAGATTTGGGACGACTGGTATCGCCGCGACATCGGCAAAGTCTTCGTTAATTTGTTCGAGACGGCCGTCGCGCAATGGATGGGCAGGGAATCACAACTCGCATCTACCACGAGTTCTGCGGCAAAGGCATCGCGCTGGAGCACGATGGCAGCCTGTATTCCTGCGATCACTACGTCTATCCCGAATACCAACTGGGCAAATTCACCGAGGCCTCCAGCTCGCGCATGGTCTTTGCCGACCGGCAAAAAGAATTTGGTCTGGCGAAATTTGGGACCCTGCCCGAACGCTGCCGCGAATGCAAGTTCCTCTTCGTCTGCAACGGCGAATGCCCTAAAAATCGGCTGATCCACACGCCTGAAGGAGAGATCGGCCGTGAATTGCTTGTGCAGCGGGCTGCAGAAGTTCTGGCACCACATCGACCGCGACGTGCACGACATCTGCCGCCGCATCGCTCGCGGCGAACCGCTTCGGCCCTAGTAAAGAAGATTATTAACCTCGTACTAACGCATGTTTCCCGTGTGGCCCAGAGAGTAGCGGCCCGGCTGCGGCCATACCGTCAATCCATGGGGCTCGACTCCGACGGGAATCTGCTTCACCGCTCCAGTCGCCGTATCGAACACATACACGACCCCATCGAACCGGCCCGAAACCCAAAACTGTTTCCCATCCGCAGTGACGTTGCCCATATCTGGGCTTCCGCCTCCCGGAATCGGCCAGTTCGCTACGACCTTCCGTGTCGCGAAGTCGAGCACCGAAATACTTCCCGGTCCATGTGGAGCGTCGTGGACCTTGTTCGAGCCGCGATTGGTGATGTAGAGCTTCGTGGCATCGCGACTGGGATAGAGTCCGTGGGTTCCAACACCTGTTGGAATGAAGCCGATCTCCTTGAACGAGGCGCTATCAACAACGAAGATCCCGTCGGCCATCATGTCGGCCACATAGAAGACTTTGCCATCGGGTGCGATTCGAATGTCCTGCGGCATTCCGCCCTTCGACAACTTGAGGTAACCCAATACCTCACGCTTCACGAAATCCACCTTCACCAGAGTTCCGTCGAACTCACAGGTGAAGATCGCATAGCTTCCATCGATGGCAAAATCCGAATGGTTGACGCCACGGCAATCAGGCGTCTTGATAGTGTACTTGAACGCCATGGTGTGCGGATCGCGCAGATCCAGCCGCCGATCGGCCTCTGCGACCACGATTGCGTACTTGCCATCAGGAGTGAAGTACAGGTTGTAGGGGTCAATCACCCGCAAAGACTTTCCGGGCTTTCCGGTCTTCGGATCGATGGGCGTCAGGCTGCCTTTTCCGCGCTTCTCGGAATTGTTCGCTACCCACAGTGTCTTCAGGTCCCACGAGGGAACAACGTGCTGCGGATTCAGTCTGACCTTAAAATGGTCCACCACTTTTACCGTTGCCGGATCGATGACGTACACGTCGTTCGACTTCACATTCGGAACGTAAACCCGATGCAGATCGCCCGCAACCGCCGGACTCAGCATGTTAGGCCCGGCCTCGCTGTAAAGGTTCGAGGGATTCACCACCGGCGGCATTCCGGCAACTGTGGTGACGTTCTGCGGTGCGGGCGCAGCGACCACGGGTTTCGAAACGCAGCTGGCTGCCAGCATCAGCAGGATTGCCGCAAGTGAAAGTTGAATTGCGAGTTTCCGGTACAAAGTCATTTCCTTCCCATTCAAAGTGGCCAAATGATGGTGGGGGGGAAGTTGTTAGCGTTGTGCCGCATCTTTTCGGATGGCAGCAATGGTAGTCCTCACGATCTCATTTACACCTAACTGTCCTAACTCGGCACTTGCCTTGCGCGCATCGCCTTCGCTCCCGTCGCCACTTGAGCGATCGGAACCGTTCCGCAAACGGTCAACGCGTACCATCTGCGAAGCTACAGCCAATTGCAGCGACGCATCGGCCAATCCGGCATGCTTGCCGATCTCAGCAGCGCTGTAGCCGCGGGCCTTCAGGATCTGGTCGAAGCCTTCCGTGCTGGCGCGGTAATACTCTTCGCACGCGAACACGCGAACTGGCGTTCCTGCCCATTCACGATTCAGTTTCGTGGCGACAGCGTTTTCCATCTGCTGATAGCTGCCATGATCGCCCAGCATCACGATATTCTGGAAACCGGCCAGCTTCAGGCTGCGCGCCGCATACTCCAGTGTCTTCTCAAACGTTTCGTCGGGCACCGTGATCGTTCCTGGATACCGCATATGCGACGCCGGAGGATTGACGCTACCTTCGGGAACGTAAGCGATTACCGGAGCGACGATCGCGTTGCCCAGTCCTTGAGCGATCATGCCCGACAATACCTTCACACGCGCATTGTGCTTGCCAAGCGCGATATCGGGCCCACTCTGCTCGGTGCCTCCAATCGGAACGATAGCCGTAGTTTTTCCCGACCGTATCGCATCGTGCAGTTCCATCCAGGTCAGCTCTTCCAGATAAACGCCCGGTTGGGGAGGTTGCGCGGATGGATGAAGTTCGCGGACCACTAACAGCACTACAGCGACAAGCAAGGCCTTCATCCGATGTTTAGTCACACTGGCTGCTCCCAACGATTCCCGGCTGGATGTACCAGACAACCAGACGGTTCAATCGAAGGTTACCAAAGCTCAATACGGGTTGGGACGGTCGGAACCGTAAACGACACGTCCCAAGACCTCTGGCAGGGAGTCACATTCGCCGGTGACCGCTCTCTCAGTCACGTGGTTTACCGGGAACGACAATAAGCCCGCAGCGCGAAGGAACCAAACGCATATGTGGTTCCGCGTTCCCAGCCAGACTTACTTCAACATCAACCCCACGGAGAACCTGCGAAACTTCCCGTCGCGTTCGACCCTCGTCATCACCAACCCCGCGCGGGGGCAGATCGGGAATGTGGATATCGTCAAGCGGTGTATTCCACCGGAGACGCAGGTGCGGTTGACCATCATCCCCGACGCCCAGCCCGACCTCAAGATCGTTAAGCAGGGGATGGAAGCGCTGAACTTCTATAAAGCCAACCAGGTCATCGCGCTGGGTGGAAGCTCCGTGATCGAGGCCGCCAAGATCATGAAGCTCATGTACGAGTTTCCTGAGGCCAACATTGAGGAACTCGCGGCGCCCTTCCTCGACATTCGCAAGCGTGTAGCTCAGCACCCGACGGAAAGACCAACCAGGCGCGGCTGATCGCCATATCGACGACGAGCAGAACTGGCAGCGAGGTCACCCCGTTCGCTGTGCTCGCCGACAAGCAGCGCGGTTTCAAAGTCACTCTCGCGGACTACTCGCCGACACCCGATGTGGCGTTTGTCGATCCGCAATTTGTGATGTCGCGAGCGCAGGCGAGAAATTGAACGGTAACGAAGGCGAATTGCGGCTGGATTTCTCCGCCGTGGAACGCGTCGATCCCGCCGCGCTGCGCGAGTTGGAAGACTTGACAAACTCAGCCAATGAGCAATCGGTAAAGGTCGCTCTGCGCGGGGTGAACGTCGGCGTTTACAAGGTGCTGAAGTTAGCGCGGTTGACAACCCGGTTCAAGTGCGAAAACTAAGGCTCACGGAGAAAAAACATCACCGGTGCGGCTGAGCCAGGATTCGTCGACCACACTCACCCTTTAGGCACAGTTTCATGCGGTGCCGGCTGTGATGGCACGCTGAGCAAAATTGGGCAATGTCACGATCGAAGCGACGCGGGATATGCTTCAGGTTCTCTTGCTTCGATCGAGCATTAGGCTGCTTTCTTCCGGCGATGCCCCGAGTAGCGCTTAGCGGTCTTGGCGAGCACGGCTTCACGTTTGAGCGTGGTGTCACTGGAGTGCGCCGCCTTATCGAGCTTTGACTGGGGAATCTTCTCGCCTTCAGGCACGTGCAGCTTTTCGTGGAGCTTGCCCGGGTGCTTGGCAAATGCCTTCTGCATCCACTTGCGTTTGGTCGCGGTCTTTTTCTTTTGCATGGTGTCCCTCTTGGCGTTCAGATTGTCTACCCACAAAAATAGATGAGAATTCCCGACGAAGCGATGCCTGCGACGGGTACGTTAACCCGTCGTCGAGGCGACCGTGTTCGTGGTTACCCCAGAGAGCGCCGAAGGATCACCGTTTGGCGACTTCCCGCACGGCCTGCATCACGCTCTTCCTCATGCGGTTCTCGCCTGCCCAATACAGGCTGATCTCGTGTCCATCAGGGTCGTTAAGGTAGGCGTGACGCCACCCCCACGGCATCATGCGCGGCATCTGGGTGATGTAGAACCCTTTTTGCAGTAGCTTGCGGCAGAAATCGTCGAGATCGCGAACCTCAAAGTACAAACGTACGCCTTCGCTAGCGAGCGAGGCACCCGGGCCGGCCTGATGTAAGGCGATCGTACCGTCGCCACCGGGGGCGCGCAGGCGCGCGTACACTGGCGTACCGTCATAGCGGAAATCTTCGATCAGCTTGAATCCCATGAGGTCGCGATAGAAGCGCATGCCGCGCTCTACATCTTTCACGTAGATCATGGCGTGGTTGAAGGTGAGCTTGCGGTCGGTAGCGGAGCTTGACGCACCAGCTTTGAGGGGTACCGTCTTCTTGGCGACCGCTCTGGCAGATTTCGAAGCCTTGGGTTTCTGTGGCCGCTTCGAGGATTTCGATGCGGCTACGCCTTTTGTGCCGGCCTTCTTTACAGCTTTCTTGACAGGTTTCTTATTCATGGGTCACCGCCTTGCTGCGTGCTCAAACGGCGCAAGTATGTTCAGCGGTTGCGCGATTGTCAAGCTGGTTGGCGGGCTGGTTGGCGGATTTCTGGTTGGGGGAATGCGGGGCCCGTCCGTAAGTCAACGGTCAGACGAGCCCCGGGGTGTTAGCCCAGTGCGCACTAGATTGTGGGTGTGAGGTTGAAAGTGGTGGTGGTACCGGTCGCGGGCACCTTGATGTTAGCGAACCCATGGTCGCTGGTTCGATTAGGGAACTGGCTGCCCGCCGTGGTTGCTGGAACGACAATGTTATAGCTCAGCAATACCATGTCGGAGGTTGAACTGAGCAAGATCCAGGAATAGGGGATGGTGACGGTGCACTTGGCGGTGCTGCCGGTCCGCGTTGCCGCGACGGTGGCGGTCTCAAGCAATTCGAAGCTGCTAGCAACATCAAGAACCACCGAGGAAACGCCGCAGGCGATCACGTCGCTCGTGGACAGGGTGGAAGAGACGGTGATGGTGAAGTTCGCCACGAACTTACCAGTGATGGGGGCACTGTTGGGTTCGATTTCGAACGCCGGCTGCATCAAACGGAATTGCCCGGTGAGGGGGTCGATCTGCGCCGGAACTGTTCGGTGATTAGCGGTTGTGCTCTGGCACCACACTGATGTCCCGAAGGCGATGAGACACAGGGATACCAAAATGGTCCTTAAGCCTTGCATGGGATATTTCCTCCAATTTCCGATTTGACGAGTGGCGTCGATCAGATTCGGCCAGAGGAGTGAGCCGGAGGGAACCAGTCGAAGCGGACGGCTGGATTCTACCAAGCGGTACACAACGAAGTACGCGCAGAAAGTCAGACGTGCAAGTGTCACATCTAAGCGACTGCAGGTAAAGTACCAAATCGATTCGGCCGAGCTGAGTTCGTCATCAGCAACATATTTTATTGGTTGGGGGCATCGTGAAGGATGTACCGGGAAACGGTCATCCTACCCAGCTATCGGAAAGGATAGTCCAGAGCGCCCTGAAAGATAGCGACTGCCGTGGCATACCAGGGCGCAACCCGCCGTCAATGTGGAAGTATGGTTCCTAGTTGGGTGGACAGGAGCAGTACTTCTCAATCCAGTCAGCTTCCTCGCGGACCTTGATTTTGCCGTGCCAGGGATTCTGGTCGAGCGAGTGTCCCTCATCGGGGAAGATCAGCAGCGAGCCGGGAACGCCGAGGACGTAGAGCGCGTGTTCAAGGAGGTAGTCTTCTGCGACCGCGACGCGCACGTCGCTGCCGCCGGCGACGACGTGGGTCGGAGTCTTTACTTTATTGAACTGGAAGATCGCAGCCTCATCGATGTAGTTCTGGCGGGCCTTCGCATCCCAGGGCAAACCGCCGAGGAAGAATGCGTCGTCATAGGTAGTGTCGTCGTTGCCCCAGTTGCCGATGTGCTCAACCGCACCCGCACCCGTGACAGCAGCCTTGAACTCGAGTGGTCTGGGTGATAAGCCAGTCGGTCATGTAGCCGCCGTAGCTGTAGCCGCCGATGGTCATCTGGCTCGGGATTGGCGATACCGGCTCCCAGCAGGGCTGCGACGCCGCTGAGAATGTCGCGTCCTGGAGCGGAGACGATCTTGGGAACGATAGCCATGGCGAACTTGTCGCCATAGCCGGATGAGCCGCGATAATTGGGACGGAATACCAGCCATCCCTGGCTTGCCGCATACATACCCCAGTTGTACCAGTCGGCGCCGAAGTAGTTGCCGTCGGCATCCATGGGGCCGCCGTGGATCAATACCAATAGCCGTAGGTTCTTCGCTTCGAACTTGCCTGGAGGATAGAGCAGCATGCCTTCGACCGGAGTACCGTCATCCGACGTCCAGCGAAACGGCTTGCCTTTGGGCAGGTCGCGTTCGGTAAACAGCTTGTTGAACGAGGTGATGGATCTCGCGGCAGTGAGACTGTTAACGCTGTCGGCGATGTACACCTCGGTAGGCTTGTCCACCTCGGAATAGAGGAACGCGATGCGGGGGGAGTTGCTCGCGGTTGCAGCGTGCGAGTAAGTCCCAGGCCAGCCGTCAAGCTTGCGGAACGCCTCCTGCGGCGATGCTTGCTGATAGAGCGCCGTCGAGGTGCCCAACATTCCCGGCGCCAGCAGCGCACCATTCGAAGAAAGCGCAAAGCGAGTGACAGCGCCATCGAAAGCCGCGGCCCAGCGCGCGGGTTTGGCGGTTGCAACGTCAATAGAGTAAATGCGCGGCTGTGCGTCGAGATAAGCTCCTTCCACCGAGCCCTGCTCGACTTCGAAGAACACGTTCTTCCCGTCGGGAGACCATTCGACATTGTCTTCGAGTGCCTCATTCCGCGTGAGCTGGCCTGCTACGTTTTGCGGCCCGGGATTGCTCGTGTCAGCCACATAGATCTCGATTTCCTTCAGACCTTCGAAACGCTGCGAGACGCTGTCGGTGGAATAGGCAACTTTCCCGCCGTCGGGTGAGATTGCCATGCTCTTCACGCGGTAGGCCGACGTGACGACAGACTGGGAACCCGGCGTCTCGCCGGTCTCCTCATCCTCTTCCTTTTCCTTCTTTCGCTCCTTCTTGCTCTTCTTGGCTTCCTGCGTGCCAATCTCGATCTGGCGTTTGAGGGCCTCGGCAACAGCAATGCGCGAGATCACGTCGCCGCGCTCCTGCTCGCGGTATCTGACGGTGTCCTTCCAACGCTCTTTGTATTCCTCGCGCTGTTTGTGTGGCCACGGAATGCGGGTGGCGAAGTATAGTTCTTTGGAATCCGGGCTCCAGGCAAACGAGTGCACGTCTTCGGCACCACGGGTCACGGGAAAGGCTTCGCCGCCGGTCACAGGGATCAGATAGAGATGCGTAACTCCCTTCTTGTCGTCTTCGGAATCCTCGCTGTCATCGGATTGGGCGTCGCGGTCGGAGACGAAGGCGACCCATTTACCGTCAGGAGACCATTTTGGTTCTGAGTCGTGTCCCGATTGGGTAAGGGGAACCAGTACGCCGTCGTCGCTATCGCGCCAGAGCCACAGGTCCTCGCGAAACCGTTGGGCCTTCCAGTCGGCACGCGTGGTCGCGATGACGACGGTGTGCCCGTCCGGCGAAAGTGCGACCGAGCTGAAATCGACGGCGTTGAAAAATTCGTCGAGGGTGAGACGCGGTTTGGAAGAGGCATTCAGCGTTACGTAAAGACAAAGTATGACGAGCGCGAAGCGTAGCAAATCACGCCGGACCGCACGACAGGCGGACAAGTTTCGAGCGAGCATGGTCATCCATGAGGAAGGATTGATGGCACGGTGATTATAAATTTTGGGGCTGGGGTACGACGAATCGGTCGCTGAGAATCCGCCGAGCCCGTGTTCGCCATCACAGCATCGAGGCGACATCCGGTCTAAAACAGTCACATAGATCCCATGATTCCGTTGGAGGTGTTCCCATGTTCGCCGCATTTCCCCTTGCTCTCTTCCTCATCGGCGCGATTTCGCTAGTAGCGCTTCCGGTTGGTGTCATCTTGCAGTCGTACTTCCGCAACCGTGATCGGCGCACAGTCACTCGCCCCGACAATCAGGAACCGGTCACCGTCGAGATGGACAAAAAGTACGCCTTCGCGACCGCGCTCCGGAGCACGAACGCCTGAATCCTGTTCACGGTGGCCCGAAAAGGGCGACTGTGGACAGGAGTGCCTGGCGCGTTGATGCAACACCAGAAAACCTCGAGCGCCTGATGCAGAAGTGGTACTAAGGTAAGAAATGCGCCATTTGCGAGCGCCAGCTCACTCCCGCGGCTGGAGGCGAAGCCGGCTGGCACTGTTGAATGAAAGGCAGAAGCTGTTTGAACTGCGCCACATGCACCGGGAGGACATACCTTCTGTGCTCGACCGCATGTTGCCCTTGTGCCGGAACTGCCACCAGGAAGAACGCGTCCGCCAGGCTGAAACGCCGCAGCTTCTGAAGGGAGACCGCCGCAAGCTCGACTCTCCCGTAGATTGGTTGATTAAGACGCAGGTCCTTCCGCAGCGAGCATCAATTGACAGCATCGACTACGGGCACGCGTTTGCCAATTCGCACTCGATGCCGGCTTCCTCCGTTCCGCAGAGTACAATTCGTTTGCAAGCGCGGAGAATCGTATGGACCGACGCCTTTTGCTCCTCACCATTCTGGTCACCGGCGTTGCTGCCTGGTGCCAGGCGCCGTCAGCGGCGGGTGGAACTCCAGCCAAGAAGAAGGTCTCGCCATTAGCCGAATATGTAGGCCTGTGGACGGCGAGATTTGACGGCAGGTTGTGGCTTCAATTGCGGCTAGAACTCAATGGCGAACAGCTTACGGGCTCGCTGGTGCACCCGCGTGACATCAACCTAGACGGCGAGGGGCAGTTGAAGTCGGTGAGCGAAGAACAGGCGACCGAGATAGTTACGGACGCGGCGCTTAATCCCGACGGCCTGGTCGTAACCGTGAAAGACCCTGATACGCAGGAAGCAGACCGCTACCTGATGCGGTTGGTGATGCCCGCGAAAGATGCGGCCGATGTGAAGATGATTGGCGAAGCGATGCCGCCGGGAATGGCCAAACCCAAGCCGTGGCGGGTTGTGAAATCCGGCATCGCCATAACGAACACGGTACCGGCCCCGCCGCGGTAGCACTCACGCTAGCGGAACTCCAGCAAAAACCCGGCAACCGGTAGCGCCGGTCCTGCGCTCAGACAGATCCACATCAGGAACGCTAGGCGGCTTTTCGGGTATCTGCTCCCGAAGGAACGCAGCAGTTGTCGGGCACCTTTAACCGGTTCGTTGACTGGCTGTGCATCGCTCGCGCGCAGCATAAGGAAAATGCGCAGAAACAAACCGCACGCAGCCAGCAGGAAGCCAGCAACCACGATCCAATCTTCCCTGGAACCCATGGAACTCCCGCCAGAAGTGCCGCAGCAGACCGTTTACCTTTAAGTTAACATGGGGTAAGCAGTTTATGACGACACCCATCTGCGAGAGCGACCGGCCTAATGCGTTACAAACATAATGTAGTGGCTGGCCGCGCCCATGAAGAACAGCATGGGAAACGACACCCAGAAGTTGACGCGTGCGGTCAGCAACGATAAGCGGGCAACCCTGGGAGCCTCGGCAGGCATCTCCGCTCCTTTGGCGGCGGCCTCGGTCCAGTGAATGATCTTCTTCTGCATTCTCCAGACGATGCCCCAGACGTTGAGCATCATGAACCAGCCCAGTCCTCCGCCAATGCCGATGGCCAGGGCACGATTGCTTTCCCAGCCATGCTGATTCAAGCTGAGGAACAGCCACGCTCCAGCCAGCAGCACCACGCCTGTGAGCACAACCATCGAGGACACGCTCTTGATCGCTTCGAGGGGCGACATGAGCAGACCCATCTCAATAGCGAAGGCAGAGGTCCATATCAGAAAGAACGAGCTGAACACCCTTCCCGGTGACACCTGCTGGCCACCGGCGATCGCGTTGTTCACATCAGTTACGACAATATGCATCCAATAAGCAATGCCCACCAGAACGGTGACAACGGAGCTCCAACGGAACCACCACAGGGCCTTAGGCATCAGGTTGGGAACGACAGCTTTCCGAGTTTCCGCGTCAAGAGTGGACAAGAAAGGAACATTGACGAGGTTGAAGAAGTAGAGCAGTCCGATCCAGGTAATTCCGGAAACCAGGTGAATCCATCGCATCAGCATCAGGGCGGCCTGCTCGCCGCCGGGGAAGTCGACTTGCGGGTTTGAGGAAAGCACGGCGGCCACAGCTACACTCATAGGTTCTCCTGTCAAATTGAAAGGTTCGTAACAAGGAATGGGTAGTTTTATGTACGCTTCGTCCCGCGAATTATATGACGCGCGCGAAATAAGCTGGTTTTAGTTGAAATTGCGTCTCCGCCGACTTATTGTAAAGCTGCTGGATTTTACCCTTCCGAAGGGGGCAGGTTTCGCTCTCTCCGGTCGAGGCTTTTGATTCGACAGACCCAGGACGTTACGTGGCCGCGGTCTCTGGGGCTGGGCCGTTTTTTTGCCGGTTGCAAGGAGAGTCACCCATGGAAAACAAGCCAGCACAGAACATTCAGGATTCTTTTCTTAACACCGCTCGCAAAGACAAGTCGGTCATCACTATTTATCTGCTGAGTGGAGTGAAGTTATCGGGCCGCATTCGCTCTTTCGATAAGTATTCGGTGGTCCTGGACACGAACAATCAGGAGCAACTGATTTTCAAGCACGCGATTTCAACCGTAGTCATGTCGCGTGCGCCGCATCCCTATGAGCGGCACGCGGAGGCTAAGCCGGCCGCGGAGGCTCATCCCTCGCCAGACGCCACTGGGCCCAACCCGGAGACTTAACGTATTCCTCGCACTGGTGGAATCGATACCAGATCGAACGACCGCTCCCGCAATCATACGGGCGGCGAGGCCGAGCGTGTCTTCCTGGTAGGGGTGGAATTCTCCTCTCGAAATCTCGGTCGCGGAAACCGCCAATCCAAGCCGGCAGCCGCGGAATCCGACCCCAAGGATATCGCTTCGTCGTCACATTCCGGATTGCAGGGTAGAGTTCCTCCGGCTGCGCGCGCGGCGCGCAGTGTGGCCGATACGCGGTTGCATGCTGCGGACGTCGACACTGGTGTTTTTTCGGCCGAGGAATCCATGGCCGAATTGCGCGAACTGGCCCGCAGCGCAGGTGCAGTCATCGCAGGCGAGATGCAACAGCGTCGCCCGCGCCCGGATTCGGCAACCTTGATCGGTAGTGGGAAAGTAGCCGAACTGAAGGGTGCGGTAGCGTCGGTTGCACCGGACTTGGTAGTTTTCGACCGCGAACTGACTCCGTCGCAGCAGCGCAACCTGGAGCACGAACTGAACGTTCGCATCATCGACCGGACGCAGTTGATCCTCGACATCTTTGCGCGGCACGCACGCACCCGGGAAGGACAGTTGCAAGTCGAACTGGCCCAGCTCGAGTACATGCTTCCGCGACTTGCGGGACGCGGCGTGCAAATGTCGCAACTCGGCGGCGGCATCGGTACCCGCGGACCGGGCGAAACCCAGCTGGAAAACGATCGCCGCAAGATTTACCGCCGCATCCGTCATGTGAAGGGGCAGCTCGAAAATGTGCGGCGCATCCGGAGACAACAGCGGCAGCGCCGCGAGTCGGTACCGGTGCCCGTAGTGGCGCTGGTAGGTTATACCAACGCCGGCAAGTCGACGCTGTTCAATGCCCTGACGCGCGCGGGAGTGCTGGAGAGTCCACGCATGTTTGCTACCCTCGATCCCACATTGAGGCACATCGCGTTACCGTCGAAGCGCGAGGTCCTGTTGTCCGATACGGTGGGATTTATTCGACACCTGCCGCACACACTGGTATCTGCTTTTCGAGCCACCTTGGAAGAAGTCCAACGCGCCACGCTGCTGTTGCACGTTGCCGACGTTACTAGCCCGAGCGCCTCGGAGCAGCAGGCACAGGTTGAGGAGGTTCTGCGCGAGCTGGAGGTCCAGAACAAGCCGCGACTTTATGTTATGAACAAGCTTGACCTTCTGCCGGAGCTGAAACGTGAGAGCCTGATCGACAGCCCTACCGCCGTGCACGTGTCTGCGGCGAAAGGAATCGGCCTGGACGCACTGCGGCAACGAATCGACGAACTGATTGAGCAAGATCCTGTGCGCCAGGTGCATCTTCAGGTTCCGCAATCGGAGGGCAAGGCGTTGGCGACGCTCGACGCCAAGGCGGTCATTCTTTCCCGCGCCTACCGCGACGGCTTCGTCGATCTCGAGGTGCAGGCGCCCGCTTCGGTTTTGCGGCAGATGATGGGCTTCCTTCGCGATTAGAGCCAAAGTTTTGCTCCACGGCGGTTACCTAGCTCCTGTAAGATACCCATCACCGAGGATGCCCATGTCTTTCGCAACTGAGTTGCCGCAATTTTCCCGCCGCTCGTTCCTGCAAGTGTCGTCGGCCGCACTAGCCTGCCAGTTTGTAACCGAACCGATGCTGGCGCAGGTGGCGATTGAGCGCTCCGAATATCCCAAAGGCGCGGTTCGTATCAACTCCAACGAGAACCCGCTGGGCCCATGTGCGGCGGCGCGCGAGGCGGTCATTGCGGCCGTCCCCGATGGTGGGCGTTACGAGTTTCACCTGACGGAAAAGCTGGTAAAGACCTTCGCCGACCAGCAAGGTCTCAAGAAGGAATACATTCTGCCCGTTCAGGGATCGACGCCGGCGCTGAACTTTATCGTGGGCGCCTTCACTTCGCCGAAGTTGAGTTATGTTGCGGCCGAACCGGGCTACGATGCTGTCGCGCATGTCGCCCAGGCCGTCGGTTCGCGCGTGGTGGGCGTCCCACTGACCAAGAGTTGGTCCCATGATGTCCGCGCCATGTTGGCGCAGGCACCCGATGCCGGCGTCTTCTACATTTGCACGCCCAACAATCCCACGGGAACGCTGACCAGTCACGATGATATTGAATACATGCTGGCGCACAAGCCTGCGGGATCGATCGTGATGGTAGATGAAGCTTATATTCACTTCTCAGATGCGCCGACGGCGATCGACCTGGTCAAGGCCGATAAGGACATCGTCGTCCTCCGCACTTTCTCGAAGCTGTACGGCATGGCGGGACTGCGCTGCGGATTCGCCATTGCGCGGCCCGATCTGCTGAAGAAGATTACGACCTATGGCGGCTGGAACCCGATGCCTATTACCGCCTGTGCCGCTGCCACCGCCAGCCTCACCCTGCCCAACCTCATCGCGGAACGCAAAGCCGCCAACACGGCGGTGCGGCAAGAGACCTTCGCATGGCTCGACCGTAACGGCTATGAGTACTCCCCGTCGGTTTCGAACTGCTTCATGTTGCATGCGAACAAGCCGGCGCGCGATGTCATCGCCTCGATGGCCCAACAGAATGTCTTCATCGGCCGCCCATGGCCTTCGATGCCCGACTGGGTGCGCATTACGGTCGGCACGCAGGCTGAGATGGAGCAGTTCCAGGCGGCATTCCAGAACGTGATGAAGGGCAAGGTGGTCGGACGCACTTACGATCCGCTGCTCGAGCACAACCTCGACGGCGTGATTCTGCCCGCCTAATTCCTCGTCCATCCTCCTCCGAGACGCGTCGGTATGCTCCTGAGTTCAAAGCATGGCCGATCTCAGCGTGTTGTTCTCGATCGACGACGTCCATCGCAGCGTCAAGGAGCATTCGATGTCGCGTCCCGATCCGTTTCTCAACCTGCTGAAAGATATTGGCTATCTGCCGCTGCGTTTGCCGCGCGCCGACGTCGAGCCGCTGCAACTGCTGAATCTTGAAGGTAAGAACTTCAGCCTGCTGGGAGGTCTCGACGAAGCCATGGACTCCGGTTCAGCCCAATTGCCGGCCATCAGGACAGACATCGCTACGGCCGGACAGATTCAGGGAACCCACTCTGCGACCGTCAAACTTAGCCTCGGTCTGAATATCCTGGGAAATCTCCTGGGCGCGTTTACCGGCAGCAAACTCGGCATTTCGACGGCGTTTAGCGGTGCATCTACGCTGACCTTCGAAGTTGGAGACGTCACTGTGAACTGCATCAGCATTATTGCGCTCGACAAGTATCTCAACGTCGCAACGATTGAGTCCGCTGCCAAGCAGATGAAGGAGCTGATGGAGGCTGGCCAAGTCGCGGTCACGACGGCGGTGGCGCGAAGTAAGAAATATATCGTTTGCGCGCAAGACGAGCGCGGTGTGGACATCAAGGCCGATGTGCCAGTGATCAGGGGAATTGCGGGTGGCAGTGTTGGCGTAGTACAACCGGCAAGAATAATGCGAAGGTAGTCTTCGAAGGTCCCTCGCCCGTGACCTTGGGCGTTCAGGCGGCACAGCTTCGCTTCGACGAAAACGGGACCATTACCTCGTTGAAGGGACTGCCCGCAGGTTCGGGGGCTGTGCTGGGCATGCGCGCCAAGACGCCGGCAAAGACCCAAGCCGTCCCAAACCTCGCGACGGTGAGCGGAGGCTTCATAGAAATCGTGCCGGCAAAGGCCCGCAAAACTGCACGTCGCAGCCGCCGAAAATAAGGCGCTCAAGGATACTCAAAGTCTCTACCGCTGGCATGGACATTACGGCCCCGAGACTTCGCTGGTTTGGGTTCGAATATTGTCCTGGCACTCGCGCGCCGCTTCGAGCAATTTGTCGAAGCCCGGCGTCGTGCGCACCTTGCGCAGCATGGGATCCAGCTGGAGATTACTATACGCGCAGTAGTTCTGCTCGATGGCGCCCTGTAACATTCGCAGTGCGGCCTGGCGCTTGCCACAGTCGGCGAACAAAGCGCCCTGGTAGTAGAGGAGTTCCGAATCGGGCGCGGCCAGCGGGGTGGTCTCGGCCTCGCGAGCAAGTCGGTCGGCTTCTTCGGGGGGCCGCAACCCAAGGCAGGCTTCCAGCAGATCTCGATGATAACGAGGCGCATCCGGCATTTTGGCCACGGCTTGGCGCGCTTGCTCGATGTCACCTTCTCGTAACAGCAGTGAGGGAGTCGCGTAAGCAGCCCATTCCGAGCCTGCGTCGAGGTTGATGAAATCAAGGGCGCGCTTGGTGTTGCCCATATCCATGAAGGCCCAGGCGCACGAGCGGAAGGTATGATTGCCGGGATCCAGCGCGAGTGCCTTGTCGCATTCTTGTGTCGCTTCGGGCAGCATGCCTGCATAGCGGTAAACATAGCTCATGACAAAATGGGCCTCCGCGGCATCAGGACGGCGGCGAACAAAATCCTGGGCCTCCTGGTAGGCGGTGCCTAATTGGCCGCGTTCGACACGATTTGTAATGAGCTGTCCTGCCGCGACGACGCGATTTGGATCGAGCGTCAGCGCCCGCTGATAGGCGTTATTCGCGCGTTGGAATGCTCCTTCGCCACCATCGGAGTAGCTGTAATCGTAGTAATATCGCCAGCCCAACTGCTCCCAGGCCGGCGCGTAGTTCGGATCGCTCTGCACAGCATGCTCAAGCACTGCGATGGCATCCTTATTCGGTGTGGGATCGGTGGATAGGGCCAGGCTGTGGAGATATAGGTCGTACGCTGCGGGATCATGGGGGCGTGTTCCGCCGGCGATCTGTTCGCTTGCCATACCGATCACCGGAAGCAGGCCCTGGTTGACTTGCGAAGACATAGTGGACTGAAGCTTGGTGAGATCGTCGGCGGGCACAGTGAAACTGGTTTGCCATAAGACCTTTTCGTTGGCACCGTCAATGGCCTCCAGCGTCACCATTAGGTTGTCGGCCTGTTTCAGAAAGTGCCCGGTGACGAGAGTGGCTACGCGCAACTCACCCGCAACTTTGCGTGGGTCGAGGTCGTTGCCGGTGTATTTGCGTGTCAAGGAAGAGGGCCTGACGTCCAGAGTGCGCGTGGCGGTCAGCGCGTTCGAGATTTCGTCGGCCAGCGCGAAGCGCAGGAAGTCAACGCTGACATCGCCGTTCACGTTCTGCAACGGAAGTACAGCAATCGTGTTCTTGGACTGTGCCGCCGAACGTTGTTTGAAAAACCATGCGCCCATCGGTATCAGCAGCGTGATGAGCAGCGCGATGACGCCGATGAGGATGTAGGTGTGCCGCCTGCTGTCCTTCTGGAACGTGGTCGTAGAAATGCGATACGGCAGCGCCGGACGCAGGCGGGCGGTCGTCGTCGTCCCGGGCTCTGTCTCGCGCTTGAGCGATTGCAAGTCGCCCTTCAAGGCGTGCGCGTCGGGATACCGGTTGCCGCGCTCCTTCTCCATGGCGCGGCCAATAATGCCTTCCAACTCCGGGGGAAGGTTCGGATTCAGCTTGAGCGGCGAGACCGGTTTGCGGTTCATCACCGCTTCTAACGTCGTCACTGCATTCGATCCGGCGAAAGGCCTCTGGCCGGTTGCCATCTGGTACAGCACGACGCCGAAAGAAAACAGGTCGGTCCGCGGATCGAGCTCTTCGCCGCGGGCCTGCTCGGGCGACATGTAAACTGCGGTGCCGAAGATATCGCCAGCGACGGTCAGCGGATCAGCCAGCCCGGCATCGCTGCGCACGCCGGGCGACAGTTTGGCCACACCGAAGTCGAGGATCTTCACCTGCCCGCCATTGGTGATGAAAATGTTGGCGGGCTTAATGTCACGGTGAATGATTCCCTTTGCGTGACACGCTGCCAACGCGTCCGACACCTGGATGCCGATGTCGAGGATCTCCTCGAGGTCCATCGGCTTACCCATCATCCGTTCCTTAAGACTGACACCTTCCAGCCGTTCCATGACAATGAACGGATGGCCGTCAGTATCCTCAATGTCGTGGATCGTACAGATGCCAGGATGGTTTAGCTGCGAGGCGGCCCGCGCCTCCCAGAAGAAGCGGTCGAGCGCTTTGCGGTCGTGTACCAGCTCTTCGGGAACAAACTTCAGAGCGACGTGGCGGCCCAGACGAGTGTCTTCCGCGTCATATACTGCCCCCATTCCGCCGCCACCGAGCTTAGAAACGATTCGGTAGTGGGAAACGGTTTGGCCGATCAAGCTGGCGGCCGCAGTTGCCATTGGCGGTAATGTTAGGCCGCGCACAGGAGCGGGTCAACTAAATGCCGGGGTAGTGGAGCGCACGGGAAAAACGAGTCCATCCCGTAACGTTCGAGTACACAGGTGCGACGAGCGCCTCTGGCGAGCGGACGTGCGGCGAGCGGCGGGCGCGTAATAATACTTGCCCTCGAAGCCGATAAGCTTCCAGCCAACTTCATTTTTGTTGCCGCCGTCGGAGGGGTCGCAGAAGAAACCAATCAGCACGTAGTTCTTCAATATGCCGAAGTCCGGCGACTTTTCCATGGCTTTCATCATCTCGATTTGCTGCGCCGGTGTCAGTGCAGCAAACGACGCGGCCGGAGGCGTCGCCTTCTTTGCCTGCTCGTGGAACGCCTTGAGCGCCTCGGCAAAGTCTTTCTTGTTCTGCGGCTCGGTTTCGCTGAGCGCAAAGTCGGTGAAACGCACTACGTTTGCTTCTTTTGCGCCGGGCGTGTCGTCGGTCGGGATGACCTGTTCGGCGAAAGCGGCATAATCGGTGGCCTGCTGGGGAGTGAAAAAGCGGAAGGCCTGGCCATCGAGATTACGTGGCGCCGTCTTGGCGTGCTCATGCGCCTGGGCCAGAACCTCAGGTGTGAGTCCGTTCAAGTACAACAATCCTAGTGAAGCCGTGGCTTGTGCCAGAAAATGCCCGGCGCGTGTTGTCTAATGCGAGCCTCCTCTTAATTGCCGTTAGCGTGACGGAACAGGGGCGCCGCGTGCTTTCGCACCGCAATTGCTTCGATTTCCACCAGCGCTCCCGGCGCGGCCAGGGCCACCACTTGCATGGTGCTGCGCGCGGGCTTGTTCGGCTGCTGTTTCGATCCGAAGAACTGCACGAACCCTGCATTCATGGCCGCGAAATCCATCTTGCCGCCATTGGCAGGATCGCCCGCCAGGAACACATGCACCATCACCACGTCTGCCATGGAGATTTGTTGCGTGGTGAGCACGCCTTCGATCTGTTGCAGTACCGAAATGGTTTGTGTCTTGGTATCGCCGTACATCTCAGTGCTGCCCTTGGGAGCGCTGGGGTTCGCAACTTTCGGGATGTGTCCGCTGACGTAAACGGTGTCGTAGCCCGGGGGCACAACCACGGCGCCAGCGATGGGCAGGTCAGGGTTGGCCATGGGGACGTGCTCCACCCCGTCATTTGCCTGGGTCTGGGCCAGAACCGCAGAGCTACAGAAAATCGCCGCCAGAATGAATGAGGACGCAACCAATCGCTTCATTTTCGCCATGGGGGCCTTTCCCCTATTGCTGGGTTGAGGTCTGACATCTTAGCCCGAGTGCCAAGCGTGCGCCAATTACGCATCGGACAACGGCATTTAGTTGACGGGGTATTACGCATTGAGGGGATTTTGCTACACCTGGGCCTGGGACAGGTCACTTTGTGTGTTCCAACACGTACCGGGGGCTGGTCGGCAGTCTACGGTGCTGTGAGCGGAGCCGAGATCGGGAGCGCATCCCGGTTATCATCTGGCAAGAGCAGAGTGCAGCATGTCTCTCCGGTTGCTAACGCGTTTGTACGTCCTGGTAATCACGTGTTCCCTCGCCTACGGGCAGATGGAAAACAGCGGCTCACCGTCCTCAGCGGCCACCATCTCAACAAGCTTGCGCAATGTCGTTCTAGACGTCATCGTCACCGATCGCCTCGGAAAGCCGATCTAAGGCCTCAAGGCACATGATTTCCTTGTGCTGGAAGACGGCAAGCGCCAGCAGATGAAGGGCTTCGAAGAGCACCGGTCAAATGCTGAGCCCTCGAAAGCGACCGTGCCGGTGAGGCTCCCGGCTAATACCTATACCAATTACGTTTCTAGCGGCGAGACAGGAGCGGTCAACATCATCCTGTTTGATTCCCTGAACACCGACCGCATGAGTCTCACGGCGGCGCGTCAGCAACTTTTGTCGTACCTGACGAAGCTTCCCGAAAACTCTCGCGTTGCACTGTTCACGCTCGACGGTGAGCTACATCTGGTGCACGGCTTCACGGACGACATGCATGCGTTGATCGAGGCCGCGCAACAGCTCTCGACCACCCCTAACCCGACGCTGCGCAAAGCGCGATGTCACCGAGGAGCTGGTCGACGCGCGGATGGTGCACCTCCATCACAACCCGGTGATCTGGATTTCCGGCGGGATTCCCTTTGACCCAACCGACACCGCTCCGCAGATGCAGAAGACGGCTGCGCTGCTGGCGGAGACCCAAATGGCTGTATATCCCATCGATGTGCGCGGCGTTGCCTACCTGGGAGCCGATGGAGCGGCTCTTAGCCCCGACGTCTTCCTTCGGGTCGGAGGCGAGTACAGCCAGCAATCGGGTCAGGCTGAAGAACTATTTTTGGTGCACGAGACCATGCTAAACATAGCTCAGCTAAGGGTTGGATTTCGATCCCTTAAGCGTCCCTGACACAAGTCGCGGCTGAGCCGATGACCGGGACACTGTGTAATCCGTGGTCGCGCCGCGAAAAACGTCGAGCGAAAATAATCGTGGCGAGTTGGGACGCACCTCGATTCGGGAGCTCATAGCTTCGTGGAGTGCAGTTGACATCGGGAAAGAGGCGTTTACGACCCCGGGCCGCCCCTTCTATCTAACTGCATTTGCCGCCTCGGCACATGCTCATCTAAGTGTCTGAAATATAGTGACTTCACAGCTCCGAGCAGGGGTTCGCTGTCCGAAAACGGACAGTTTTCTTCGCCCCGGGACACAGCACGATTTCGGCGCTTAAACGCCAAACCCGTAACCCGTCTCCATTCAACAAGTAACATTTTTTTGGATTGGTCACCGGTTTGCTCTTTCCTGAGCGGAATGGATATTGCCCGCCCAGAATTCAAGCAACAGAAACGTCGCCGCCAGATCCTTTGGGGCGGCTTAGGACTCGTCCTACTTGTAGCCCTGACGGTAGGCGTGGCGCGCCTCAAGCCGGCCGCTCCCACCGTGGAGCGCGCCACCATCTGGACCGACACGGTCAAGCGCGGCTCAATGCTGCGCCAGGTGCGCGGTCTCGGCTCGCTCGTGCCCAGCCACGAAGATGTGCGGCAGATTCCCGCCGAGACCGAAGCAACCGTGATTCGCATCATTAAGTTGCCCGGCTCGCTCGTCGAATCCGACACCATCCTCCTTGAGATGACCAATCCGCAGCTCGAACAGGAAGCCGTTGATGCAGCGCTACAAGTCAAGGCTGCCGAGGCGGAGTACCAGAGCCTGAAAGTCAAGCTGGATAGCGATCTCATGACGCAGCGTGCAGGCGCCGCGACCGTCAACGCCGACTACAACGAAGCCCAGCGCCAGGCGCAGACCGACAAGGCGCTCTATGATCTGGGCGTCGTCTCTGGCCTCACCGCGAAGGCGTCGCAAGGCAAGGCGGAAGAGCTGGTAACCCGCAATCAGATTGAAGATGAGCGCTTAAAGATCAACCAGAAAGCTATTGCTTCACAACTGGCGGTGCAGCAGTCCAAGGTGGAAGAAATGCGCGCGCTTGCCGATTTGAAACACCAGCAACTTGAGAAGCTCAAGGTCCGCGCCGGTGTTGCGGGCGTTCTTGTCGAAGTACCGTTACAGGTTGGCCAGCATGTTTTGCCGGGTGCGGAGCTGGCAAAGATTGTTCAGCCTAATCACCTGATGGCTGAGTTAAAGATTCCCGAAACCCAGGCACGGGACGTCCAGATTGGCGAACCCGCCTCCATTGACACCCATAACGGCATTATCCCCGGCACCGTAAGCCGGGTTGATCCCGCGGTACAGAACGGAACCGTCACGGTTGACGTATCACTGACTGGAGAGCTGCCTAAAGGGGCGCGTCCCGATCTGAGCGTTGACGGAACCATCGATCTCGAGAAGCTCGACAACGTGCTTTACGTCGGACGTCCCGCCTTCGGGCAGGAGAATAGCACTATCTCGATGTTCCTGCTCGACCGCGAAGGCAACGGTGCGTCGCGCGTGCAGGTGAAGACCGGTCGTGCTTCGGTGAACCTGATCCAGATTAATTCGGGACTAAAGGAAGGCGATACCGTCATCCTCTCTGACATGTCGCGATGGGACAACACCGATCGCGTCAAGCTGGACTGAAACACGCTGGTCGCTGGTCGCTTTTCGTTAAGGCGCGAGCAAAGAATTCACCACAGAACGGAAACTAAAATTATGAGCACAGCAGCAGCCCCACTCATCGAAATCGAGAACCTGACGAAGGTCTTTTATACCGACGAAGTCGAAACCCACGCGCTCGCGGGCGTCCACTTGACGATCAATAAGGGCGAGTACGTCGCCATGTCGGGACCATCGGGTTGCGGCAAATCAACGCTGCTCTCCATTATCGGGTTGCTCGACACGCCCACCGACGGCAAGTACAAGCTCAACGGCAGCACGGTTGAGAACCTCGACTTCGGTGACCGCTCGCGCATACGCAATCGCGAGATCGGTTTCATCTTCCAGAGTTTCAACCTCATCGGCGACCTCACCGTGTACGAGAACGTCGAGCTGCCGCTCACGTATCGCGACGGCATGCCAGCCGCCGAGCGCAAGAAGCGCGTGCTCGACTCGCTGGAGCGCGTGGGCATGGCACACCGGTTGCGGCACTATCCCTCGCAATTGTCAGGCGGTCAGCAGCAGCGTGTCGCGGTGGCCCGTGCGCTCGCCGGTTCGCCATCGATTCTGCTGGCTGACGAGCCCACCGGAAACCTCGACTCGCGTAACGGCGAAGCGGTGATGGAGCTGTTACAGCGCCTGCACCGCGAAGGCGCCACCATCTGCATGGTGACGCATGATCCGCGCTTTGCCGCGCACGCCGAACGCGAAGTGCACCTGTTCGACGGTAAGGTCGTCGCCGAAGACGAACTGCGGAGGCTAATGCAGGAAGCGCAATAAGCAACCGGTGACTGGTAACTGGCAAATGGTAGCTTCCGCTATCGGCTTCGGCTTGCACCCTGACATTAACTGCGAAGGATCGATGCCAGTCACCACTTACCAATAACCAGTTATCAGTCACCAACATGATCCAACTCAAAAACCTCGAACGCAGTTACAAGACGGCCGCCGGCGAAACTTGGGTGCTGCGCCGTATCGACCTCACCATCCCTGAAGGATCCTTCCTTACGGTCATGGGACCGTCGGGCGCAGGCAAGTCTTCTCTGCTGAACGCCCTCGCCCTGCTCGACGATCAGTGGGCTGGCGAATACTGGTTCCGCGAAGAAGCAGTCCACCGCATGAAGCGCAAGGACCGCGCTGAACTCGCGAAGCGCAACATCGGCATGGTCTTCCAGAGCTATCACTTGCTCGACGATCTCACCGTGCAGGAGAACATCGACCTGCCGCTCTCCTACAAGGACATTCCACGCGGTGAGCGCCAGGCGATGGTGGCCGATACCCTCGATCGTTTTCAGATTGTCGCCAAGAAAGATCTCTATCCCAACCAGCTTTCCGGCGGACAGCAGCAACTGGTCGGCATCGCACGCGCGGTGATTCACAAGCCCGCGCTGCTGCTCGCTGACGAACCTACGGGGAACCTGCACTCCAGCCAGGCTAAGGAAATCATGGAGCTCTTTAGCGAGCTGAACCGCCAGGGCACGACCATTGTGCAGGTCACGCATTCCGACGTAAATGCTTCGTACGGAACGCGCACCATTAATCTCCGCGACGGATGGCTGGTCAGCGACACTGGCGACGCCAACTTCGCTCCCGCGGGCGAGGCAGTCAAATCATGACCGAACGAACCTCGAAATCGCCCGCGCTGGTGATGTTGTTGTGTGCTCTGATCGCCAGTGCGCCGGCGCAGGAAACAACTGCTCCGCCTCCGCCCGCTCCATCGGCGACCGCAAACGTCCAAACGAGCATTCAGACTCCTCCGCAATTTGTTATGCCCCACAGTTGGGAGCCATTCGACGCCTATCGCCCGCGGTCGGTACCCGAGCCGCAACTTACGAACTCGCCTCGCCTCGATCAGCTCATCCATGATGGCAAGCTTTACATCTCGCTGAAAGACGCGATCGCGCTCGCCATCGAAAACAATCTCGACGTAGCGATCGCTCGCTACAATCTGCCCATAGCTGATTCCGATATTCTCCGAACCAAAGCCGGCGCATCGTTTCGAGGGGTTAACACCGGCGTGGTGCAGGGCACTCCCGGCGGCGGCGTTGGCGGCTTCGGCACTGGCGCACCTGGCGCGGGCGCGGGTGGTACGACAGGCGGCGCTGGGGGAGCCGGCGCTGGCGCTGCCGGCCTCGTGCAATCGACGCTGGGCGCCGGTGCTCCCGTGCAGTCCTACGACCCCGCCATTACTGGCAACATGGGCATCGAGCACACCAAAACCCCGCTGGCCAGCCTGCAGATTTACGGTGTACCGTCGTTGCAACAAAACACGGGTGTGTTCAATCTGGCCTACCAGCAGGCCTTTGCGACGGGAACCAGCATCACTTTTGAGAGTCAAAACAACCGGCAGACGACCAACAGTATCTTCAGCAACCTGAGTCCGTCGCTGGGGTCATATTATCGCGTTACGGTCCAGCAGCAGTTGCTCTCTGGTTTTGGACTGGGCCCCAACCTTCGCTTCCTGCGGATCGCGAAAAACAACAAGAAGATCTCCGACATCGCCTTCAAGGACCAGCTCGTCGCAACGGTGACGCAGATCTCGAACATGTACTGGGACCTGGTCAGCGCCTACGAGGCCGAACGCGTTACAGAGCAATCGTTTTCTTTTGCGCAGCAGAGCATGTCGAACGCGCAGAAACAATTGCAGCTTGAGGCGGTTCCCGCTATGGACTTGATGCGCGCCGAAGCCGAGGTCTCGCGCCGCGATCAGGACTTGCTCATCGCCAAAACAACCCTGCAATTGCAGGAATCGCTGATGAAAAATGCGATCACCAAGAACCTCGATGACCCTGTGCTCGAATCAATGCCGGTGATTCCCACCGACACCTCTGAACCAACTGGCGTCCAGGCCGAACAAGCGGTTCAGGACCTGATCAACGAGGCGCTAAGAGATCGACCCGAGTTGGCCGAATCCGACATCGATCTGGTCAACCGCCAGATCAGCCGGCAAGCCGCCAAAAATGCCCTGCTGCCCACGGTGTCGCTGGTTGGTTTCTACGGTGGCACCGGACTGGCGGGCGAATTGAATCCGTTCTACTACACCGAGAACACCTCGACCCAGCCTACAAGTTTCTGGGGGGCTTTCGAGAACGCGTATAACAATACGTCGCCGGATTACTTCGTCGGGCTCAATCTCAATATTCCCATTCGCAACCGGGTCGCCAAGGCCGACCAGTATCGTTCCGAGCTGGAATACCGCCAGGCAGAGCTGCGTCTGCAGCAACTGAAAAAACAGATTCGCATCGAGGTACGCAACGCGCAGTACGCCCTGGAACAGAGTCACGCCCGTGTGCAAGCCGCACAGAAAGCCCGCGATCTGGCGCAGAAGACCTTCACCATCATGCAGAAGGAACAGGAACTGGGCGCAGGCTCAACCTTCCAAACCCTCACGGCTCAGCGCGACCTCGCCCTGGCCGAGCTCGACCTGGTGAATGCCAACACTGCCTATCAGAAGTCGAAAGTTGAGCTCGAACGCGCCACTGGAACCACTCTGGCGGATAATGGCATCGAAGTCCAGAAAGCAGTCGATGGCATCGCGCCCTCGGGAGACCACGGTGGCCAGAGCACAAACACAAACTAGGGGCTCGGAAGCGGCAGACGCTCCCGAGCCCGTGCGTGCGGCGCGTATTCTCGCCGCCGACGACCAGCCTCACATCCTTGAAGCCATCGAATTACTCCTGCGTCCCGAAGGCTACGCGGTCGATACTGCGAAGTCACCTGCTGCCGTGCGCGAGTCCCTGGCCAGCGAGTTCTACGATGCCGTCCTCATCGACCTGAACTACACCCGTGATACCACTTCGGGCCAGGAAGGCCTCGACCTGCTGTCGCAAATCGTTTCTTTCGATAGCAATCTGCCTGTCATCGTCATGACGGCGTGGGGTAATGTTCGCCTTGCCGTGGAAGCCATGCGTCGCGGAGCGCGCGATTTCATCCAGAAACCGTGGGAGAACGAACGCCTGCTGGCGATCATCCGTACCCAGGTGGAATTGCATCGCGCCTTGCAGCGCACGCAGAAACTCGAAGCGGAAGCGCGCCTGCTGCGCGCCGAGGGTGCTCCCGATTTCATCGCTTCCGCGCCTGCCATGCAACCGGTATTGCAGACCATGGCGCGCATCGGTCCCTCCGATGCCAATGTGATGGTCACCGGCGAGCATGGCACCGGCAAGGAAGTCGTCGCCCGCACGCTGCACATTCTCTCGCCACGTGCATCGATGGCGATGGTGGCCGTGAACACCGGGGCATTGCCCGAAGGAACCTTTGAGAGCGAGCTCTTCGGCCATGTAAAGGGAGCCTTCACCGACGCGCGGACCGACCGCATCGGTCGCTTCGAGCTCGCCGACAATGGCACCATATTCCTCGACGAGATCGGCAACGTACCCATGCGGCAGCAGGCGAAACTGCTGCGTGTGCTGGAGACCGGTGAGATCGAGCGTGTCGGCTCATCGCGCACGAAAAAGGTCAACGTGAGGGTAATTTCCGCGACGAACTCCGATTTGGCCGCCGCTATCGCCGGCGGGCTGTTTCGCGAGGACCTGCTGTTTCGCTTGAATACCGTCGAGATTCACGTGCCAGCCTTGCGCGAGCGCCGCGAAGACATTCCGGCACTGGCGGCGCACTTTCTCGCGCGTTATGCGCAGCGCTACCGTGCCCAGGTGAAGGGCTTCGCACCTGCAGCCATGCAGACAATGATGCAATATGCGTGGCCGGGCAATGTCCGCGAACTCGAACACACTCTTGAGCGCTCCGTCCTCATGGCGCACGGCGAAGAAGTGCAGGTATCAGATTTAGGCTTGAACCTGCAGCGTCCGCAGGGGCAAAATCTGGAGGAACTCAGCATCGAGGAGGTTGAAAGCATTTTGGTGCGCAAGGCGTTGCAACGCTTCCATGGCAACGTAAGTCAAGCTGCCGAAGCCCTCGGTCTAAGCCGGGGCGCGCTCTACCGCCGCATGGAGCGCTATGGACTCTAGCTCCGGCAGCAGGTACCGCGAGCGGGACCGCAGCGTCGGCGAGCAGTTCAAACATCGCAGGCTCCTCTACGAGCGGCGCATCACCATCTTCGCAATCCTCTCCGCTCTTCCCGGCATGGCACTTGGCCTCACCCTTATGTGGCGCCAGCCGTGGGCACGTGACGTCAAGATCATGCTCACGGTGGTGCTTTTTTTCGTGTGGTTCATCCTCGCGCTGACGCTGCTGGAGCAGATCGTCCGCCCGCTGCAAACCTTGTCCAACGTAGTAAGCGCCCTGCGAGAAGAGGACTATTCGTTCCGCGCGCGTGAAGCCAATCCCAACGACTCGCTGGGCGAACTCGCGTTGGAAATCAATACCCTCGCCGACATACTTACCGAACAGCGGATCCAAACCATCGAAGCCACTGCCCTGCTGCGCCGGGTAGTGGACGAGATTGACGTGCCCATCTTCACCTTCGACCCTCAGCACTCGCTGCGCTTGGTTAACGCTGCCGGAGAACGCCTGCTGCAACAATCTTCAGCCCGCATTCTGGGCCGCACCGCTACCGAGCTTGGGCTCGACCCTTGCTTCGAGGCGCCGAACGCCACCCTGGTGAGTCTCCCTTACTCCGCGCCTAACGCCCGCTGGATGGTGCGCAAGCGCTCCTTTCGCCAGAACGGCGTACCGCATACGCTCATCGTGCTCTCCGACGTCAGTCGAGCCCTGCGCGACGAAGAACGCAGCGCATGGCAGCGCCTCATCCGCGTGCTCGGTCATGAGCTGAACAATTCCCTCGCGCCCATCATGTCGATTGCTGGCAGCCTGGCAACTCGCCTTCCGCAACTCGAGCTACCCGACGCCATTAAGTCGGACTATCAGCGCGGCCTCGACATCATCGAATCGCGCACCGCGGCGTTACATCGCTTTCTACAGTCGTACCGGCGCCTCGCCACCATGCCGTTGCCGAAACTTCAGCCGGTCGAACTGCGTCCTCTGGCCGAGCGTGTCGCCGTACTGGAAACCCGCCTGCCAGTACGTATCGATTCTGGTCCCGATGTCACCATGATGATCGATCCTGACCTGATCGAGCAGATGCTGATCAACCTGATTCGCAACGCGGTTGATTCCTCCCTTGAACAGGCGCAGACCACAGCGGGAGCTGCTCCAGAAGTCGTTCTGCGTTGGCGGCGTGACGACGGTAGCGTTTCCCTCATAGTGGAGGACAACGGCATTGGCTTACTCAATCCCAGCAATGCCTTTGTGCCCTTCTACACCACCAAGCAGGGCGGCTCGGGCATTGGTTTAGTACTTTCGCAACAGATTGCGGAGTCTCACGGCGGGACCATCCAACTCGCCAACCGCAAAGACACCCGCGGGTGCATCGTGACCGTCCAGTTGCCGCAGCGCAGCTAAGTGGCGGAACTAGCGAAGTTGAAAAGCCGTCATGCTGAGCAGAGGCGGCCTCGCCGCTGGAGTCGAAGGACCGGCATCTGCGTCACCGAGTTAAATGGTTGACACCCATCAAACATTGTCATCCTGAATCAGAGTGCGGCCAGGTTAGACCTAGTGCGAAGAACTCCCGGTCGGCGACGCAGGCTCGACGCGGACCGTGCCCATCATGCCGCCGTCGAGATGCTGCAGGATATGGCAATGAAAGGGAATGGTCCCGGCTATCGCTGGATCGCGAAAATCCAGTCGTATAGTCGCGCTCGGATACGCGCCGAAGCCACTCCATCCCGGCACGTCAATCGTGTCGCGCAAAGTCGGTTCCTCCCAGCGCGTGCCTTTGGCCCCTACCACGATGAAGTGCATCTGATGAATGTGAAACGTGTGGGCTTCCCGGGAACGGTTTTCGATCGTCCATTCCTCTACCGCCGGCTGATGCACCGTGATGGTTGGCTCCGGGTTGTCTGGACTGAACATTACCGGCGAGTGTCCGTCTTCAGTAATAAAGAACAGCGTCGCACTCTTGGGATCATTCGGATCAACCAGTCGCTCAGAAAAGTACAGCTTGCGTTTGCGGCTGGCAGGGACCGCCGAAAGCGGCAAGTCCGGCGCTTCCACCGTTGCCGCGTTGTTTCGAACTCGGGAAGCGCTTGCGGGCCCCGCTTGGGCGACAATCGAAGCCAGGGGCCGGCGAGAATCCACGTCGTCCTGCCCGATGCGCAACCCCGGAGGGTCAGCGCTTCCATGAATCGCCGGCTTTTCGTCGTCTGACCCGCCGCGGTAGACATATCCTGTCACCAAACGCGCAGATATGCCCTCTCCGGGACCAGTGACGATAAATTCAGCGCGCGCCGCCGGAGGCAGGAATACATCCGCCCGGTCCGGCGCATACGTGGCCGATCCGGATTGGCCAAAGTGAAGCGGGACACCATCGAGCGCCACGATGTTGAGGGGCTGCCGCTTTCCCGCAAATTCTACGCTCAGGTCCAAATACGTATCAGCCGAGGCGTTCAACACCCGCCAGAATTGCCGCTCCCCGGGCTTCATCTTGATGACTGCCGTCGGATAGTTTGGATAGGGTACTGGAATCGAGTTGATCGAGAGTTGCTTGGTCGGTCGCATCGGGTCGGCCTTGTCCGACGGCGAAACGGTGGGCATGTTCTCATCGCGAATTACAAAGACACGTTCCGGCAATCCTGCCACCCGCGGAACGGCGCTTTCCATGCCTTCCACGATTAGGGCGCCGGATGCGCCGCCCAGGATCTGTTCCTCGCTGAATCCGTGCACATGAGGGTGGTACCAGTAGAGTCCGGGCGGTTGAGTCTTGGGAATTTTAACTCGGTACTCGAATGGTGGATCTCCCGGTTCAATCGCGGTTTTGAGCGTCTCATCCTGATGGCAGACCGGAGGAATCGACAAACCGTGAAAGTGAAGGTTCGTTGAGGCCGCGGTCATTGGCCCACCCGCACATGGGTCGTGGCTTCCGCCTTGGGCGGTTCGGCCACTGCCATGGTTCGCCCCGTGAGCCGAGAGCGCCGCCGCTTCCTTTGTGGAGATCTCGTTCTTCAGAGTGATCGATAGCGTGTCGCCCGGCTTGACCCGGAGTGTGGGCGCTTGATCGCCATGCTCATCGACGTAGCAATATCGCATGTTGCCGTCTGCGTCGGGCGAACTGCGAATAGTAAGAAATACCGTTAGGAGACCGTTCTGGCTGCTCCGCTCCGGCGGTTCCTTAACCATGCTGCCTTCGGGGTCACGCGTGCAAACCCCCCGATCTTGTGCCGAACCGCGGGAATCGGCCGCCGGCCGCGTCGCGCCGTGAAGGTATGAGCCTGTCGCCAATACGACCACGACACATGAAACAGTAAGGCTGGGACCCAGGCGCAAACCCTGTTTCGCTAACGTGACGACATCGAACAAGGTTCACCCACTTCTTTGCATGCCACGAGACCAGTTTCCTCACAATTGTGTTTTGAAAGCGACTCTCGCGGACCTAGTCGGGTTTTTATCGAGGACGCCAGAATGGACATGCTTGATGCTGGCGATAATATCACTCATGCTGCCGCGCATGAGACTGCCAACGCGCCCGGGCAGAGGATCGAAGACAAGCCGCAACGACGAGGTACGAATTGGCCGCGCATCGCGACCACACCACCAGTCCAGTTGCGCCATCCCCTCCTGCACCTTCTCGAGCCCACTGATCAGCTGTTCCATCTCACGCTTGCTCAACAACCCAAACTGTTTGTGTTGCAACTGGTGCAAGGGTGCGGCCAACTCGAGCAAGTCTAGTCCCCGCTTTGTCGCAATCGTCGCGACCACCCTTCGGTCACCGTCAGCGGGCCGCCGCACCAGCTCGGCGAGCGCGTCAGGCGACGACAGCATCCGGGAGGCATCCCCCCGCTGTTTTGCGCAGCGGCAGGGAAGACAAAAAGAGAAAGTATGATTGTGAGCAGGAAGGCGATGCGTTTCATGAGAAGTTCACGGGCCCGAGGTTTTAAGGGCCTTACACATTCGGCCTAACAATCGCCACAGCAGGTCGCTATGACGCGCGTCACAATCACTGACTCCTCGGTCCTATCCGCGTCATCCTTGAAACCCCGCGGTTGCTTGTGTTTTTCGCCAAGCCGCATCCGTGTGATGACTGTAAATCCGCGGCTGCCATTGTCTCTCACGGATCGCAACAACCCTTACGGCTTCTCCCCCGCCTTGAATTCCGCCCAAGGGTTGTCCTTCATGTCACGAATTACCGGCTTCTCCCAGTCGAACTCAGGATGCTCCTTGAGAAACGGCTCCGCCAGAAAATCCTCGCCGCACGGATATCCCGCGCGCGCCCGCAATCTCATGTTTGTCGTCATGGTGCTGTCGGCGGCCTGTGCGGTCACCGCGGCTCCCGGATAGTACGGCGGCCACTCCCACTCCGGTACCCCACGTGGGGATCTCACTCCGTGTCCGCAAAGCGTACGTTCGTTGGCGTCCTGTTTTTGCGCATAGCTGTCCCAATGGTCGGCAAGAAATTTCTCCGCTAGTGTGATGTCGATTTGCCCCTGGTTCTGCCGCATCAGTTCATCCCAGCGTACGCGCCGCGCATTCATCGAGCTGGCCAGGTTGGTCGGGTTGAAATCCGTTTCCTTATTGATCAGCTCCAGGTCGCTGGGAAAATTGGCGCCCGCATAATAGCCGTCTTTCGTACGCCACACCTTATGGATCTTGAGTCCCAGCTCAAACCGTGCAATCTCGCCCGTCTTGTTGTCGGCCAGCAGCCAGTCGTTGGCATAGCCGCCGTTGTTGCCGTCGAGCATGATCTTCACGTACTCGTCGATCGAGCTCGCATATTGCAGCGCCTTGCGCGCACGCACGAATTCCGGCTTGCCGTCGGGATCGAATAGATCGAAGCCAGTGATGGTGGTCTCGGTCACCATCAGCCCCGATGAGTTGATGCCGAAATCGTCGTCGCTGACGATGATGCCCGGGAACCCGTCCTGAATAATGCGAAATCCCTGCGTTGGCACGATGTCGAAGATGATGGTCCACCGGCTACCCGTAGCAATGTCGGTCCAATTGCTATGTGCAATCACCGGCTTGTGGTCTTTAGTCCATGAGCCCGTGGCGACGAAGGCGCTGCAATTGCCCGGAGCGGTCAGCCGCGGCGCATCCGCGCGCTTCTCCCGCTTGTTCAGCCAAGGCACATAGTAGTCGGGAATTTCCTCCATCGCGTTTAGCGCCACTACGTCCCACAGGTCCATGTTTACGCCGTGCGCCTTCAGTCCGTCGGCGATTCCCTGCAACTCCTGCTGATATTCGGTGTCGATCTTCGGCCACAGGACGGTTTGCGCCGTCAGGCGGAAAAAATTCCAGTCTCGCTTGGTGTTGCGCGTATCCTTGAACTTGACCACGTTGAATCCGTCAGCGATCTCAGGGGCGAGAAGATATCCGTGCTGATAGCCGATGTCGGCGGGCGACCCTTCGAGGTGGACATAGATCCACTTACTTCGTTCGAAGCGGTAAGCGGGCTTCAGCCGTGTGTCATCGCCATGGTTTGAAACCTGGCCACCGGCCGCAAACGCGCAGCCGGCGCATAGCACGCACATCACCACAATCCATAGTTGGCAACGTTTCGCCATTCGGCATCCCCCAAAGAAAGTCGAAAGCAGCTTATCTGCTTGCGCGCTGAGACTCAACCATGGATACCGTGGCCGTTTCTGAACCAGCACGACTTTGAAGCCGGCCCTGAGCGAAGTTGCATCGTTGAGTCGCTGTTCTTTCGTCCCAAGCGGGCGCGAGAGACTGCGGAAAAACTCGCTTCCGAATGGCTTCGTATCACGCACGGCTTCAGCCGTGTCGTACCTGCGGTTTGATTTTGCCATCCCGAGCGGGCTTCAGCCCCCGCGGGATCTGCTTTGCCGCCTTGGGGAGTCTTGTGCACGCATGAGTCGCTGACGTAATCCGTTCCAGCCGATGAATAGTGGCGCATTTTGGCGCATAATCTCTCGCAATGCGTTCTCGCCTGCTTCCATTCGCGGCGCTCATCGACCGCCTTGCCCAGCTCTACGGCGAACCTGCGCCTCCGGCAGTGACCGAACCATTCGCCATGATCCTGTGGGAGAACGTTGCCTACCTGGCCAACGACACCAAGCGCGCCGAAGCTTTCGTGGAATTGCAAAACAGAGTCGGGCTCGCGCCGCGTGATATCCGCAAAGCCAAGGACAGAGTGCTGCTAGCCATTGCAGGCAAAGGGATCGTGCCCGCCAACACGCTCGAGAAGTTACGCCGTGCCGCAGAGATTGCACGGGACTCGTTCGACGACAATCTCGCCCCCATCCTCGACAAACCCTTAGCTGCCGCGAAGAAGGACCTGCGCGAGTTTCCCGCAATCGGCGAACCGGCAGCCGAGAAGATTGTTCTGTTCAATCAGCGCCACCCCGTTCTCGCTCTGGAGTCGAACGGACTGCGCGTACTAGTGCGCTTGGGCTATGCACCCGAGCACCGCAATTACTCGACCACGTACAAGAACATGCAGCGTGCGCTGGCGCCGCAATTGCCGCCGCGCTGCGATGCTCTTATCCGCGCGCACCTGCTGTTGCGTCAGCACGGACAGGAGCTCTGCAAGCGCACTATGCCGATATGCAACGAATGTTCGCTCCGACCCAATTGCGCATTCTTCAACGAAATCGCGACCCACTAATCTCGGACTCTCCTTTCGATTCCACGCCGGACAGACGTGGTGAAATGACGGCGCAGTGGCCTCGGCTGGCGCCCTTGATCCGGGCTCCAACATGGGAATCCTCTGACTGGGTCTTCATCATCGTACCGAGAACATACATTGACGATAAAAGGACCAAAACAACTTTGTCCCTCCGTGTCTCCATCAGCTAGTACAGAAAATCGAAGTCCAGCAGGAACTTCCTGTCGTAGTTCCCGAAGAACTGTCCGTACTGCGGATCGGCGATGTTGGAATGCACCTGCAGCGGATTGAAGTGGTTGGTGATGTTCTGTACCGTCACCGTCAGCCGTACAGCATGTTCCTGGCGTACCTGGAAGTCCCTGGCCACCGCCATGTCTGCCGAAAAATAACGCGGATAGCGATATTGCGGCCCGGTCGTTTCCACCCACTGCTGCAACGCGTCAGTCGGCTGATAGGGAAAGCCGTTGCGCAACTCCAGGTGCGGATTCACCATGAATCTCTTCGGCAGCGAGTAGGTTCCCCATAACAGGAACCGGTTCGGTATCTCGCTGGGCAGCGCCGAGACAAGGCCGCTGCGCACTACCGGATACGGAAAATTGCCCAGGTAATTCGCCGCGCTGCTCACGTCTCCATACGCATACTGACGCACATACGAAAAATAGAACTGGCGGTTCGCATTTGCTCCGACCCGCGAGGTGAATTCCATCTGCCGCGTCTCCGCCGAGCCTCCGGAACCCAGCACCATAGCGTGCCGGCCATCGACCATCTCCGGTTGCAGCGTGATCATGCCTTGGGCCCAGCTCTGTAGAAATTTCAGCTGCAACGTCAACATGCGGTTTAGGGGCCGCTGCCCTTCGACATTCCACGCCACGCTGTAGGGCGCGAAGTTGCCCGTCTTGTCCCTGCGGTCGATGAAGGGAAACTTCGATTGCACTGCCTGGTCCGTCAGGTTGACGTAGTAAACCGGCGAACCTACCGGCAGACCGTCCGCCCCATAGTTCGTGATTCTCTGCGACGGATAGCTGTTGAAGGCATAGATATCGAGCGGCACCGAGTCGTAAAAGATGCCCATTCCGCCGCGCACAGTCAGCTTGCTGTCGGGCGACCACACAAATCCGCCGCGCGGCGCGGTACGCGTGGTTGAGGTGATCGACTGCGCCTCGTAACGGACGCCTGCGTCGAAGGCAAAGTGCGGGTTCAATACCCAATGGTCCTGCACGAAGAACGCCGGCTCCAGATCGGAGAGATCGAACGGCTTGCCGCCTACGAAGTCGATGCGTTGCAGCATCCGGCCGCTGCCGTTCTGCAGCAGCACCGGACGTGCGTAAAATTGGCCCTGGTTCTCGCTATGGGACACTACCGATCCAATCTGGATCGTGTGCTCGCCCGCAAAATGCAGCGGTCGCACCGTGTAATTCTCGATCCACTCGTAGCGGGCGGAGTTGCGCGCCTCCTGGCTGAAATAATTTCCCGAATTTCCCGTCGGCTGCAGCACCATCAGCTGCGAATGCGATTGCGGACTGACGTCGCTGCTTACACTGGTTTCCGCCAGGATGCTCTGCAGCAGTCCTCCCCCCAGCGACCACCGGTGCATGATGGTCGCGGTTGCTTCGTGGAAGTCGCCGTTTGGTGTCACGGGCTGCGGATCGAAGTAATTCAGTCCAACGTAGTCGAGTGAGTGCGGCGCGAAATGCAGGCTGGTGGTCAGCGTCTGGTTCTTATTGATCAGCCAGTCCATCTGGGAAAACGAGTTGATCGCCTGCGAGGTGGACTGGTTTTCGGGATACGGCAACGTGCGCACACCGTTCTTATAAAGCAGGTACTCCGCACCTTCCAGGAAGTACAGCTTGCCCTTCACCAACGGCCCGCTGACATTGAAGCGCGGCGTCGCGCTCTTCACGCCTTCGAGATGGTCGCTTCGAATGCGCCATTCCGGCAGCGGATCGTTGAGACTGTAGTCCCACTTGTCGCCGCCCCGGCGCGTCTCGGCGGTGACAACCCCGGCAGTGAACCGCCCATATTGCGCGAGGTATGGCATGACCGAAACCTGTACGGTTTCCACGCTGTCGATAGGGATGCTCAATCCGAAGCCGCCGGTCGCGGGATCTGTGACATCCACCGAATTCACCAGCAGTGCGCTGTGGTCTTCGCCGAATCCGGCGATCTTAACGCTGCCGTCCTGGCCACGGATAATCCCGGGAATCAGCGGTAACGCGTCGGTCAGCGTCACCGGACGCGTCGGAGAAACCTTTGCCTGCGCCGTTGGCAGGTTCTGCTGCGCTCCGCGATCGTCCGTCACCGGATTGTCGGCGGTGTCCTTTACATCGACGCTTTGCTGGCTAAGATCGACAGTGGTGAGCATGACATCCACGGAAGGCATATCACGGCCGGCGATGACTTCGGTCGCGCTGTCCGCCACGAGGTAGCCCTTCTTACTGATGTGTAGCTGATACACGCCGAAGGCTGGCAACTCGACGCTGGCCTTTCCGGCCTGATCGGTCGTCACCGTAGTGACGAGGGTGTCGGCCACAGTGACACTGACGGTGGCATTCGCAATTGGCTGGTTGTTGGCGTCGACGACGGAAATCGCTACTGTTGCCGGGTTATCGCTGGCTCGCGCTGCGCATGCCCATAGCAGCACTATCGCGATCCAGACCAGCAGACTGCCTTCGCTCCTGAACCTGCGGCTGGCGAGAAGGCGGACAAAACGCGATGCAGTAGGCTGAGACATCGGTTCAATGTTTACGGAAATGCGCCTGGCGCAGATTTCCGTACTCAGCGGTCTCGGAGACCCGGGGCTATCGGCTACTCCGCGGGGCAATCCGCTTCGACGGCGCTCCTCAAACCGAATTGCTGTTCCGCTGCCGCACTGCGGCAACCGCACTGAATCGACACAGGGGAATTGCGGAACCCGGAGGCCAGTCCCTTGCACCGAATGAAAGCTGAGTACAAACAACAGTTTACCTGTGTTAGGGACGCAATGAAATGCAAGTTTTGAGGCCGTTTAACGACGGGTTTCCTTCTCTCGAAGCCCGCTCTCGCTGCTGCCTTCGCAAAATTTACGCTGTTTGCGCGAACGCGAGTCTTGTCAAAAGTTTGCAAAAGAATATCATCGTGACAATCGTTCTGCCGGGCCACTTAGTCAATACCGTTAGACGCCGTGGAATGCGGAGCTGAGAGCGTGACGGATGACAAACCGGCCCTTTATTTTCAGATTGACGTGCCGCTACACCCTGAGGCTTGCGCCGTCCGGGAATGGGGGTTCGTCTTTGAGTCGCCACACGATCTGCGGCCTGGCCGCAGTCCTGGTCATGCTGTTATCCGCTGTTGCGGGTAGGGCACAGGTGGCCACTCGTGTCGTTCCGCAACCCGAGCTCGAGCGCGGATTCGGGGAGATGTATAACCTCGACTTCGCCAGTGCTCACGCCACATTTTGCCTCTACCAGAAGCTCAATCCCGACGACCCCCTCGGTTATGTAGCGAACGCGGCGGCATATCTGTTTTCCGAGTTCAATCGCCTCGAAATCCTTGAGTCCGACCTCTTCACCGACGACAAGCGCTTCGACAATCGCCAGCGCGAAGAGCCAAATCCGGACATCAAAGCGTCTTTCGATGCCGAACTGGCGCACAGCGACCATCTTGTCGCGAAGCTGTTGGCCAACTCCCCCAACAACGCCAACGCCCTGTTTTCGCGGGTGCTGGCCAACGGGCTTCGTGGCGACTACACCGCCATGATCGAAAAGCGCAACCTCGCGAGTCTGGGCTACATGAAGACGTCGCGCCTCACTGCCCAGCAGCTCCTAACGATCGATCCTTCCTGCTATGACGCCTTTCTGGCCGTCGGGGTCGAGAACTATCTTCTCGGATCAACGTCTGCTCCGATCCGCTGGATGCTACGCGTCACGGGCTCGCAGACCGACAAGGAAGAAGGCATCAAGCGGCTGCGTTTGACTGCAGAGAAGGGGTATTATCTCGCTCCCTTCGCACGTCTACTTCTCGCCGTGGCGGCATTGCGTGACAAGGACAAGAGCACCGCCCGAACTCTTCTGGCAGGGTTGGCGACCGAATTCCCGCGCAACCAGCTTTACTCCAGGGAACTCGCACGTATCCAGTAGATAATTTGGCAGTTACCATCGTGCCCCACTTTGACGCCAGGTCATTAATTACACCTTCCGACTAAGCACTTACGTGTCGATAGTAGAAGGTGCGTTCCTACTTTGCCCCGCACGATGCGCAAAGCTCTGCACTCGGCATCGTCTCTCCGCCCCTGCTATTTGTTGGGAATCAAGCACTTGATTTAGCGCCAAAGTGGTGATTTACTTGCAGCACAATAGGCACGGGATATTTCGCATCGGCCCGACAAGACCAGAGCGCCGATAAGGCCATCGCTCGGGGAATTCAACCAAAAAACAATTGCAGCTCGGATCACTGACTTTCAGGAGGAACAGTGAAGAAAAAGCTACTGCTTCTGGCCATCGCGGTGCTGTGCCTCGGCACATTTGCTAGCGCCGACAACTTCGTTACTTACGCCACACGCGCCGCCCAAAATCCTACCGACATCATCGACTGGACGCAGCTCGGTCCCGACTCTCTGATTTCGGGAACCACGCTCCCGTCTCCATCGCCGGTTTCGAGTTTTTGGGGGAATCTTGCCTTGGTTGGCGACATCAACGGTGGAGATTTTCTCCGGTCGGATGAAGGACTTGGCTGGGGCGGCAACTTTGACTTCGGTGAATCGCTGGTTTGGACCGGAAATCCGAACTTCGGAATCGGTGGCGGCGGCCCATTCGCCATCGTACTGCAGCATCCTGTGCAGTCCGTTGGCTTTGGAATCCAGACCGACCTGTTCGGTCCGTTCACGGCCTCTGTCGATCTATTCGACATCCACCACAACTTGCTCGGCAGCTTCTCGTTCAATGGCGACAGCGAGTTCACGGAAGCCGGCGACAACCTGTTTATCGGCCTCGGTGACACCACCGCCAACAACATCGCGTCGATCCTGATTAGCACCGATTCCGGCGACCCGCTTTACGCCAATGACTTTGTCATCGACGATCCCAGCTTCACCACTCCTGAGCCCAGTTCCTTGGCCCTGCTCGGCAGCGGACTGCTTGGAGTCGTGGGCGTTATCCGTCGCAAGCTGGTCAACTAGAAAATTGCGATCGCTTTGGGAGCGGGCAAGTTGCCGGTCCTGACAGGATCTTGAGTCGATACAGCCGGTGCGCTTCCGATTGAATCGCGCCACTCCATGGGGAGAGAGGAATTCTGAGATATGCGAAAGATTTCCGGATTGCTGACCATTCTGGCCCTGACCCTCGCCGTTGCCGGCGTCGCCAGCGCCGCCTCAACTAAGAAGCTGACAATCACCAGGAAGATTCAGCTCAAGTCCGTAAGGGGCACCAACCCTGCGGGCAAGATCCGTACCATAAAAGTCGGAAACGAAACTAACGCCAAGCTGATCCCGTTCAAGGCCCAGAACCACCTCACTTCGGCCATGAACTCGCTGCTCCTCAAGCAGAAGGCGGGAGCGAGCTTCAAGAACGGCACCGTCGACACCGTTCCCTACTTTAACAGCTGGTTCATTACCGGCAGCCGGAACAGCATCTACACCTACTCCATGGTTGGCCACAATCCGAAATCGGGAGGCACGACCGGGCTCAACAATCGCATCCTGCCGCTGGAAGTGATCCTGACCGATGCGAACGGTAACCCTCTCTACGATTTCAACCCGCTCGTCGCTACCGATCCCGAAGGCAATGATGCCGATTTGCTGGCCCAGTCCCCGCTGTACGACGCGACCACCACGTATCCCGGGCCTCCCGCCGATACCGGTCAGATCATCGACACCGCACAGCGGGTCGAGTTTCGGTCGGTGCGTGCGGCCAACTGGCACACGGTAATGAACCCACCCCAGGCCACCAATGCTTACTCCGTCAAGCTGGACCCGACCGCTTGGGGTTACTTGGTCGACAGCAGCAATAACATCGTGGGCGTTGCGATCGACATCAGCGTCGCCTCAGCTATTTACGAAGAGTTGCTGCAGGTCGAATTTTCGCTGTCCGGTCTGCCGAACAACACCATTCCGATCATCGAAACCGATTTCGTGACTGCCTATGATCCGTCTAGTGGCAGCTGCTGCGTGCTCGGTTTCCACACCGCCGAAACCGGCATCGCCAACCCGAACGGCATCCTGACCTGGACTTGGGGAACGTATATTCCGCATGGCGTGGACAACGGCTTCACCAACCCGTTCCCCGGTGGCTTCGGTTATGACGTCATGGTGCTGAGCCACGAACTCAGCGAACTGTTCAACGATCCCTTCGTGAACACCAACGTTTCGCCGTGGGTCGATGGCAGCGTGAGCCTTGCACAAGGCAATCTGGAAACCGGCGATGTGATCGAGGGTATGTCGGCTGCGGACGTGATTTATAACGTGCCGCTAAATACCGCCGGCGGTCCCTACACCTATACCCTGCAGAACGTGGCTACCCTGGAGTGGTTCACCCGCAACCCCTTCAACGGTGGAATCTATAGCTGGCCGAATGAGCACACGCTGAGCCAGGCGCCCCATCCGGTGGGCTGCCAGGATCCGCTGCAGCTCGGCGTTTGCTGGAGCTACGGAGAAGGTTCCGGCGGCTTCTTCTTCGGGCCTCCCTACTAAACAACACTTCGTCCCATTCGAAAGGCCGGACACTTCAGTGTCCGGCCTTTTTTTCATTGCGACTTACCATAGGATTTCACCACTGAGGCACGGAGCACACGGAGTTGTTTTCTTCTCTTCTATTCTGAATTCTCCGTGCCCTCCGTACCTGGTGAATTCTCCCTTTGCGTGCGTTCACAATCAACGCGGGGCCGTTTGGCTAGACTTTCTCCCCCTTCGGACGCCTCAGCCACGTCATCGACACGTAGGCGCCTACCCATGAGCCCACAGCGGCAAAGGCCACGTACACCCAGTTGCGGGTATAGCTGATCACGGCGAACGCCGAGAGCAGGTACCACAAGCTGCTCCAACTCGCCGCCGGCACACGCTTGCGCGCCGCTACCGCCGCGCTGAACATTACGTAAATCGCATCCGTAGCCGCAGTCGAAACGCACACGCCCAGTGCCAACAAGGGATCAATCCGCACCACGTCGTCACCTCACCTGGATCTGTTTTGAAAGGGCACGGCTTTAACCGCGCCGATAAGGTCTCCAATTTTGCCACCCCCAGTGGGTTTTAGCCTGCGAGGGATCCGCTTTCGCTTCGGCCGCGAGAAATCCAGGCTGTCGGGTGGCCCACATATCCCCGGTCTTGGGTATGTGGGGAACTTAGGCGGCGCTGAGGCCCCAGAAAACAGAAAAGAACTCCGTGTCCTCTGTGCCTCCGCGGTCGCCTTGTCACATTCGCGGCATGAGCGACTAAAATGCTGCGGTTGGACTATTTTGGCCTTAAAGGAATGGACTGATGCGTTCTCTCCGAATCCTGCTATGTGGCTTGATGCTCCTGGGAGTGGCCCCTGCTCAATCTCCCACAGCGTGGAGCGACGATCCTCAGGTCGAATCGAAAATCGATGCCCTCGTCAAACAAATGACACTCGAGGAAAAAGTCGGCCAGCTCATCACGTATTCCGCGGGCGCGCCCACCGGTCCTGGTACCGGTCGCAGTGATTACAAGGAAATGATTGCCAAGGGTCAGCTCGGCTCGCTCTTCAACCTCATCGGCGCGGAGTCGACCAACGCGATGCAGAAAATCGCAGTGGAAAAATCGCGTCTTCACATTCCGCTGATTTTCGGCCTTGACGTCATCCACGGTTTCCGCACGGAGTTTCCCGTGCCTCTCGGCCTCTCGGCGACCTGGGACCCGGCGCTGATCGAGCGGACCGCGCGCGTTGCGGCGAAAGAAGCCAGCGCTTCCGGCGTGCGCTGGACCTACTCGCCCATGGTGGACATAGCCCGCGATGCCCGCTGGGGGCGCATTGTGGAAGGCGCCGGTGAGGATACCTACCTCGGCTCGGCGATCGCCACCGCTTACGTACGCGGCTACCAGGGTGCGAAGCTGAGTGATCCCGATTCGATCGCCGCATGCACGAAACACTTTGTCGGCTACGGCGCCGCGGAAGGCGGGCGCGACTACAACGTTGCCGAAATTCCGACAAGATTGTTGCGGCAGGTCTATCTGCCGCCGTTCCAGGCCACTGTGGATGCCGGCGTTGCCACCTTCATGAGCGCATTCGAAGCGCTGAATGAAGTTCCCGCGAGCGCCAATGCTTTCACACTTACGCAAGTGTTGCGCAAAAACTGGGGCTTCAAGGGGCTCGTGACCAGCGATTGGGGCTCGGTCGGTGAGCTGATTCCACAGGGCGTTGCCGTCAATGGGGCGATGGCGGCGCAAAAGGCGATTATAGCCGGCGTGGATATGGACATGGAAAGCAACTCCTATAGCGGCAACCTTGCCACGCTGGTGAAATCGGGCGCGGTCCCGGAGTCGGTGATCGACGAATCGGTGCGCAGGGTGCTGCGCGTGAAGTTCGCGCTGGGATTGTTCGACCACCCCTATGCCGAGAACAAAACGTCCAATGCGATTGCGCCCGAGGATTTGGACCTCGCGCGCAAAGCGGCTGAAGAATCGCTAGTGCTGTTGAAGAACGACAGCGGCTTGCTGCCGCTGAAGGCCAACGGCAAGACCATCGCTTTGATTGGTCCGATGGCCGACAATGCCGGGCAGATGCTGGGATCGTGGTCGGCCAAAGGCCAGGCGAGCGATGTCGTGACTTTCCGTGCGGCGCTCACCAGACAGGTGGAAGCGGCGCAAGGGCATGTAATCTACGCGAAGGGGACCGACCTTCTGACAACGTCAGACAAGGGCTTCGCGGAGGCGCTGACTGCGGCAAATAAATCTGACATTGTGGTACTTACGCTTGGCGAGGACGCGGGATGGATGACCGGTGAGGCAGCCTCGCGCGCGCACCTCGACCTGCCCGGCAACCAGCAGGCATTGCTGGAGCAGGTTGCCGGCGCCGGCAAGCCGGTGGTCCTGCTCGTGTTCACGGGCGGCCGCTGGTGTTGAACTGGGCGGCGCAACATGTGACGGCGATCATGGAAGCCTGGTATCCGGGAATTCAGGCCGGACCGGCGTTGGCCAGTGTTCTACTGGGCGAGAGCGCTCCCAGCGGACGGCTGACCACCAGCTTCCCACGCGCCGTGGGACAGGAGCCGCTCTACTACAACAATTTCAGCACCGGACGTCCGGCGGACGGCGTCGACTTATCGCGGCCGCCTAAAGACGGAGGCGAAAAGTACCGCTCGCGTTATATCGATGTGCCGAACTCCGCGCTGTATCCCTTTGGATACGGTTTGACATACAGTACCATCGCCTATTCGCCGACTGCGGTGAGCGCAGCGACGGCAAGCGCGAAGGACCTCAACTCCGGCTCAGTGAAGCTGATGGTTTCCGCAGAAGTGAAGAACACCGGCAGCCGCGCGGCGGACGAAGTTGTGCAGTTGTACATTCGTCAAACCGGGACCAGCGTTGTACGTCCAGTGCGCGAGTTGAAGGGATTTCGCCGCGTCACGCTTGCGCCCGGCTACTCCCAAAAAGTGGAATTCACGCTGGGGCGCGATGAACTGAAATTCTGGAACATCGACATGAACGACGTGGTGGAGCCGGCGCAGTTGACGGTATGGGTGGCGCCCGATTCGACATCCGGGAAGCCGGCGGAGGTCGTGATCGGGCAGTAGGGATTTTCCCGAATCAGAAGTAATACAGGAAAATCACGAAAGTCCATTGACACGCAGGTCCAAGGTGCTAAGGTTACGGTAGTGAGCCACCCAGCTCTGCATCGCTGGGTGGCTCGTTGCTCTTTTGGGTTGCGGTCTTTGCCAACAGGAGAAGGTTTGTGACACGACACGAGGAGATTCCGGCGGGTAATCGCCGGGCATCGCAAATCTTGAAATCAGTTTCGAGCTTCAGGTTCCGAGTTTCAGCCCTGCTGGGGCTGAGTTTATTAGTGTTGCTGTGTGGCGCGCTGCGCGCCACGGCGCAGACCGTACCTCCGGGCGAATCAACGCCGACGGTTGCAGCATCCCTTCCTGGCCTCTCCGACCCCGTCGCCGATCCCAAAGCAATGGTTACAGAAGGAAACGCGCGCTTCTCGGTGCTGACGCCGCGGCTCATCCGCATGGAATGGGCGCGCAACGGAAAGTTTGAAGACCACGCCTCGCTGGTGTTTTTGAATCGCAAGCTGCCGGTGCCAAAATTTACGCAAACGCTGACGAAGAGCGGCACGGCAGAAATACTGGAAATCAAGACGGACGCATTGCGGTTGAACTATTCAACTGCTCCGGGCAACAATGGCAAACTTTCCTCTGACAATCTCAGCGTCACCTTCATGCTCAACGGCAAGGACGTCACCTGGCATCCGGGAATGCCCGACACGGGAAACCTGCAGGGCACCACCCGCACGCTCGACGGCGCACTGGGCGGCAAGACCGCAGAGCCGATGGATCCCGGACTGGTTTCGCGGGATGGCTGGGTGGTAGTGGACGACTCGACCCGCCCGCTGTTCGACAGCAACGATTTTCGTTTTGATCAGGGTGAAAAAAATACTTGGCCGTGGGTGATGCAGCGTCCGGCGGGTGAGCGCCAGGACTGGTATTTCTTCGGCTACGGCCACGATTACACTGCCGCGCTGCACGATTTCACGCTGGTGGCCGGCAAGATCCCGCTTCCGCCACGCTTCGCGTTTGGTGCATGGTGGTCGCGCTACTGGGCTTACTCGGATCAGGAGCTGATAGATCTTGCCAACGGATTCCGCAATAACGACGTGCCGCTCGACGTCTTCGTCATCGACATGGACTGGCACAACGTTTTTAGCTCGCAAAATCGAGGGGCGCAGGAAAAAGACGCGTCGGGCCACACCAAAGGCTGGAGCGGCTATAGCTGGAACAAGCTTCTGTTTCCCGATCCCGACCAGTTCCTGAAAGACTTGCACGACATGGGTCTGAAGACGACGCTGAACCTGCATCCGGCGTCGGGAATTCAGCCGTGGGAGGATGCATATCCGGCGATGGCTCGCGCGATGGGTGTCGATCCGGCGACGCAGCAATATATTCCCTTCGACATCACCAACAAGAAATTCGCGATCAACTACCTCGACCTCGTACATCATCCGCTGGAAAAGCAGGGCATCGATTTCTGGTGGCTCGACTGGCAACAGGAGTCCAATACGAAAACGGTGGGGGTGAACCCGACGTGGTGGTTGAATTACGTTCACTTTAGCGACCAGGAACGCGAGGGAAAGAGGCCCCTGCTGTTCCATCGCTGGGGCGGATTGGGGAATCATCGCTACCAGATAGGATTTTCCGGCGACACGATTTCCGTGTGGGAGTCTCTCGCGTTTCAGCCGTGGTTCACGGCAACCGCAGCGAACGTGGGTTACGCCTACTGGAGCCACGACATCGGTGGGCATATGCCGGGCGTGGTCGATCCCGAGTTGTACACACGCTGGATCCAGTTCGGGACTTTCAGCCCGATCCTGCGGACACACACCACGAAAAACCCGGATGCGGAGCGGCGCATATGGGCGTATCCGGAGCCATATTCCGATGTCATGCGCGGGTTATATCACGACCGCTACGGGATGATTCCGTACATCTACACTGAGGCTCGGCGCACGTATGACACGGGTGTGGCGTTTCTGCACCCGCTGTACTACGACTGGCCGGAGGCCAACGAAGCGTACTCGATGAAGAACGAGTATGTCTTCGGCAGCCAGATGATCGTGAATCCGGTAGTGACGCCGGGCGATAAGATCACGGGACTGGTGAAGCAGGAGGTTTGGATTCCCAAGGGCGAGTGGATCGAACAAAACACGGGCACTCACCTGATCGGCCCGACCACGGCGCAGCGCAACTTCTCGATCGAGCAGATCCCGGCGTACGTGCGCGAGGGCGCGATCGTGCCCATGGCTCCGCCGATGCAGTACACGAACCAGAAGCCGGTCGATCCGCTGATCGTGACTGTATATCCGCTGGAGGATGGCGAGGTTTCGACCTACACCCTCTATGAGGATGCGGGCGACACGCGCGGATACCAGACAGGACAGTTTGCGCGGACCGAGTTGAGCGCCGCCGAAACAGGAGATGAGTTAACCATCACAATCGGCGCCGCCCAGGGAAGCTATCCCGGCATGATCGCGACACGCGGTTACGAAGTACGACTGCCGGCGGATTGGCCGCCCGAATCGGTGCGCGTGGACGGCGCTTCGTTAAATTATCTGCCGCAGGCAGGCAAGAGCGGTTGGCGCTACGAAGGAAACACGCTGACAACTATCGTTACGACCCTGCGGTTGCCGGTCGCGCAGGCGGTGACCATCAAGGTTGCACGCTCGTCGAAGCTAGCCGGGCAACGCAGCGAGCTCAACGGTTTCGCGGGAGCGATGACGCGATTGAACGATGCGCGGTACACGCTGCAGCATGCGTGGCCGTTCAGCACCGTCCCCGACGAGCTGGTGGATGCGGCACAAGCGGGCGACCGGTTGGGATACTATCCCGACACAGCAGGAAAACAGCTGGCGCATTATCGGGAAGTGCTGCCCAAGGCGAAGGCCAGAGTGGAAGCGCTCATCAAGGTAGGCATCAGCGAGCAAGAACGGAAGGCACTCGAGAAGTCACTGGGCGAGAGGTGGCAGACACGCGAGACACAGGCAGCGCTGGCTGACTATCCCAATAAGCTGCAGCGGGCGCTGGCAGACGTTAATGATGCGATGGGGATCAGGTAGCTGGTAATTGGTAACTAGTGATTCGACGATGCCTATGAATCATGGCAAGACGGCTATAGCAGTGACCGTTTTGCTGTGCACGATGGGTGCGGCGGGGTTCGCGCAGGATTATGACCAGGCGTGGCGGCCGCAGTACCACTTCACGCCGTCGCACAATTTCATGAACGATCCCAACGGCATGGTCTTTTACAAGGGTGAGTATCACCTTTTTTACCAGTACAATCCCGAAGGCCAGGTGTGGGGACACATGAGTTGGGGGCACGCGGTCAGCACCGACATGGTGCATTGGAAGCATCTGGCGCTGGCGATCCCGGAAGACCCGAATTACATGATTTATTCCGGCAGCGCAGTGGTGGACTGGAACAATTCCAGCGGTTTGTGCAAGAACCCCGATCCGCAAGACCACTCGTGCCTCATCGCAATTTACGCCGCAGCCTACAAAGACAGGCAGAAGCAGCACCTCGCTTACAGCAACGATCGAGGACGAACCTGGACCAACTACGCGGGCAATCCGGTAATCGATGTCGATGCCGAGGACTTTCGCGATCCGTATGTGTTCTGGTATGCACCGCAGAAGAAATGGGTGCTGGTTGCGGTGCTGGCCGATCACCGCAAGGCGCTGTTCTTCTCGTCGATGGGCCTGAAGCATTGGACGAAGATGAGCGAATTTGGTCCGGCGGGCGATGATGCGGGGCAGTGGGAGTGTCCGGGGTTGCTCGACTTGACGATCGAGGGCACGAACGAACACCGGGGAGTGCTGATCGTAAATCGCAATCCGGGTGCACCGGCGGGGGGAACCGGCATTCGCTACCTCATCGGGCACTTCGACGGCGAGAGGTTTGTGGAAACGGAGAGCACAGGAAAAAAGTTGTGGGCGGACTACGGCAAGGATTTCTATGCCACGAACATCTTTAACGACATGCCAACGGGCGATGAGCGCCGGGTCTGGATGGGCTGGACCAGCAACTGGCTCTACGCGAAAGATGAGCCAACGGTGCTGTGGCGCGGGGCGCAGTCGGTTCCGAGAGTGCTGACACTGAGGTGGGTAAAGGACCCACTTATTCCAAAAGAAGGAACAAGTGGGCCACCCACGTCTGAATCCGCGGGGTCACAGAATCAACTGCTCATGGTGCAGGAGCCGGCACGTGAGTTGCAGAGCCTGCGGGGGAAGCCGTATTTCGTTAAGGATGCGACCTTCGCAGCGGCGAACCAGAGGCTGTCGCCGGTGAAGGGCGAGACGTACGAGATCGAAGCGGAGCTCGAAACCGGAGGGGCGGGAGAGGTAGGCTTTCGGCTGCGCAAGGGTAACGGCGTGGAAACGCTGGTTGGCGTCGTAACAGCGACCAAGACACTTTTTGTCGATCGGACGAAATCGGGTGATGTGGGGTGGAGCAAAGATTTTCCGGGACGCTACTCGACCATACTGGCCGCCACCAAACGTGTGAAGCTGAACATCTTCGTGGACCGGTCGAGCGTTGAGGTATTTGCGAACGATGGCGAAAAGGTCATGACCGACCGGATATATCCGCCGCCGGGAAGCACAGGGATTGAAGTTTATTCGACCGGCAGTGGGGGTAGAGTGGTTTCGCTTACGGTGTGGCTGCTGCAATCGATCTGGGGAAAATAGGTGCTCGCGTTCGGTGCTGTCGTCGGGGCACACGCATCATGTTTTCGTTCCCGCCCTTCTCGAAAGAACGGAATAGATGGGAAACAAGGGTCAGTGTCGCCGGCTGAAGCCGGATCTCCTTGTTTAATAGAGTGGCCAACGCCGCGCTGGAGCGTGGCTCTCCCGAACCCATAGATGGCGGGGCTATGGGACCGCGCCCACCATTTTGCAAAGGACAAAGACGGGAAGAAGTGGGGCCCTCGGGGCCTGCCCTATAATCGTGCCATGCAATGCACCACTTGTCGGTATTTCGTCGCAACGCTTTTGTGTGCAAGCCCATTCATAGGAGCAGCGACCATGCGCGGCAATCTTCGGATCATCCGGCCAGTGTAGGCAGCGGCGCGAGCTACGCGGGACAGCCGTTTCATGACCAGGGATATGCAGGCGGCCGCAGGTCATTCCCGGCAAGATGCAGTGCGCCTATTACGATGCGGGCGGCGAAGGGGTCGCGTATCACGACAGCGATGCGGTGAACCACGGAAGTGGCGAGCTGAATCCGCTGGACGGTTCGTACCTGCACGGATTTCGAGTACGGGAAGGTGTAGACATTTCCTACGTGAAGACAGGGCGACAGCCTCCGATTGACGACAACCCTTTCAACCTGGCTGTGCCTGAGAATGAACAACTGTACGTAGGGTGGACGCGTCCGGGAGAGTGGTTCAATCTCACGGTAAAAGTGCTGAAGGCGGGGCGATACGGCATCGACTTCCTGTACACCTCGCACCAGGGCGGAGAGATTGGGCTGGAGCTCGACGGCAAAGCGCTGGCGTCGTCGGTGAGCCTTGAATCGACCGCCAACGCTTCCGATCCCCTGGCGTGGCGGCAGTGGCACCATTGGAACATGGCCAACGACATTGCCGAGGTGGAGTTGCCGGCGGGCGTGCATGTTTTGACGGTGCGCATCCTCACCGAGGGGAGATGAACCTGGCGTACTTCGATTTCCACAAGGCGACGAAGTAAAGCTTACTGCGGTGCCGGGGGAAGCAGGTCCCTTTAGGGGTTAAACATCATCCGACGAAGTAGCAAATGCACCTCCGATGATGCGACATCGTCCGGGATCGAGTTGTGTCCGCAAACTGTAGAGCAATGTCCTGGTATTTTTTTCTCCGGAAGGCCGGTGGGCGCACAGAGAATGTGATAAGTTGCGAAACTCTTTATGCGCGCCGAAGTCTAATCCGATAGAGTGGCTGCAATGTCCCCCGCCCGGCAGAACTTCGCAATCCGCACAGCAGATGAGAAGTGGGTGCGCGCTTACGCTACGTTGCTGTTGAGTACGCTACTATTCCTCGGTTGCCTGCAAGCCAAACTGGCGCATTACGGAAAGCCGGCAGGTGCGGCGAAACCGACGTCGGCGCGTATCTATCTAGAGGACGACGTGCAGAGATCGTTGGCTCCGATGGCGGCGCTGCTGTCCCTGCTGTTTCTTGTAATCGCTCCGATTCGTCGATCCAGGACCATCCAAGTCCGGTTGACGATCCCCTGTTCGGCATGGCTGCGGGCAGGTGAATTCAACCGGGAATTGCGGCTTCGTCCACCGCCCCGGTAGGTTCGACTCTCCCGTTGAAGCTACATCTCAGTTCAATTGTGAGTGGCGCCTGCGAGCGTGGCGCTGAACGCATTATGCGTCCAGGTTCGCAGGACCCGCTCGCCAACCTCATCCGGCAGTACTAAGACAGTCAGTTCTGATCGTTGTAAATGACCTCGAAGCGAAACGAGAGGCAGCTTGAATCGTTGGCCGCGGTTCGCCCTGCACCTCGGGCCTGCTTCATTTGCAGATAACCAAGACAAGGTAACGGAGGAGTTATGTCCAGAACAATTGATGCATCCACGAGTAGTACCTCGCCACAGCGCACCTCGCCGGTAAGCGGAGTTACGAAAGACAATCCGCTGCAGAACAGCCAGTCGGACGGAAGCGTACAGAGCACGACCCAGACGCCGCGGAGTTCAAGGGACGGCCAGGATGGGATCGTGTACGAGCTGATCCGCCTTCGCGCCTATGAGCTTTATGAGCAACGCGGGGGCGCGGACGGAAGGGAATTGGATGATTGGATCCAAGCCGAATCTGAGATACTCGGCGACTCCAAGCTTGACCAGGCAGCGTAGCCCTTTACAGTGTGGTCCCAGGTTCGCGCCCAAAGAAGGGCGCGAATCCGGGGCAGGGAGTTCCCTTTTATTCCGAAGGAAGCAATGAGCCCTACTCCGGATAGTGCTGACGAAGTTTGCAGAAGGCGGTGGTAGCGCCGAAGGCCGGCACCCACTTGGGGTGAAACGTAGTGTTGGCGCGCGAGCGGTGGGTCAGCAACGGCTGGAGGTTGGAGGTGGTGTAGTCGCGGACGGCCATGGCGCCGGCCCGCATCATCTCGGCTTCCTGCAAAATCTGGCGGCGGGCGTCGCTAATGAGGAAGTTGTAGGCCAGTTGCGAAATCGCGAAGCCGGCAATACCGAGACGCGAGGAGGAGAATGAGATTGAACTTGGTCATCAACTTCATACGAGAGACCATCGCTATTCGGACTGAGCGGGTGACTGTTGCAGGCGATTATGCCGTTTGAGGCGAACGAACAGGAATATGACTGCGAAGGCGGCGAGGATCAGGGCAGAGAGGGTGAGCGCGGACGGGTGGCCAAAGCGGGAAAAGAAGGAGAGGATGTGGCGGCCGTAGCGTGCCGCCAGGAATCCGAGAACGCTGTAGCGGACCATGCGCCCGAGGCCGAGCGCGAGCAGGAATTTCTTTACAGGATATTGGGTCGCTCCGGCCGCCAGAACAAAGGGCACCATGGGAACAGGTGGTGGAAGCATGGCAGGCACGGCGATCGCACCCAAGCCCCAGCGGTCGAAAGCGTTCTCGACCTTCTTCAGAGTCTTCGGACTAATGCGCTTGGAGAGGGCTTCCTCGCCTCCCTTCCGGGCCAGCCGGTAAGTGACGTACAAGCCAATTACCGAGCCGATGGTTGCCGTGACGGCATAGAGAGGCCAGAGGTCCCGCTGGCGAGTCGACAAAATGATGGTGAGCACGTCCATGCTGCCGGGAACGGGAACGACGGACCCGTCGAGCAGGCCAAGGGGGAAGAATCCCAATGCGCCAAGATGGAAGATCCAGTGGCGGACCCCGTGAGTGATCGGGTTGGCGAGTACTACCAGGGTAAGCAGCGAAACCATGTTGCTATTGGAGTACCGACGGCAGCCGGGGGACTCTAAGTTGCGTGGCCGACGAACTTCAGTTTGCCCGGCGGATCAAGAATAGACGACGTAACAGCGAGTCTTTGAACAGGCGGCGAAAAAGTCGAAAAGCAGATCCCTCGGGGGCCCAAGCCTCCGAGGGGTGACAAAGACAAAGAACCTCTAGGCACAGCCAACCCGGTGCCGTTTCAAAGCTTCTCCAACGGGAGTCTCTCCGCAGCCCGCGAAGGCGTGCCCCATCCGTGAGCTGTCCGGCAATCCGCAACGCAGCGCGGATGAAGCGACGCTAGTGGGCGCGGATTCCAACGGCCGGATATAGTTCGGCAGGATACATCAGCTCTCCACCTTTCATGACGGTTTCGATTTTGTGGATGTCGCTGATGTTCGCTGTTGGGTCGCCGTTGACCAGAATGAGATCAGCAATCTTGCCGGCTGTGACGGACCCGAGTTCGCTGTCACGCTTCATGATCTTCGCGGCGGTCAATGTAGCCATCTGCAGGACCTCGGGAGCGGGAATTCCAGCCTGGTTGTAGATCTCCAGCTCGCGGTGCAGGGCGTACCCGTTGTTGATGTCGGTGCCAGCGACAATGGTGATGCCGTTGTCGTAAAGCTTCTTCACCATGCGCACGAAGTTGGCGTAGGAGTCGCGGTAGAGCTTGTCGGTTGCGGCATCAGGGGTTGGCAGGGCCTCGCCCGCGGTCCGCGATCCACGTTGCGCTTGCAGCGGCAGCCGATCGTAGATGAAGGCGTCTGCAGTTGCGATCTTTCCGGGACGATCGGTATAGGTTGCTTCCCAGATTGTCATGGTGGGATCGATGACGGTGTGATGCTCTTTCAGCAAGGCGATGAACTGGTTGACCTGCGTGGAATTCAGGTCGATTCCCGCAGCACGTTTGCCGGGCTCGGTGAAGCGCGCAGGGGTACGGGTTTCGGTGACGTCGGGCATGAAGTTGAGGAAGACGAAATTCATGTGTTGAATTTCGTCGGCGCCATCGCGCACAAACTGGTCGGCGGTCATGCCTGAAGGCACGTGGCCGCTGACGCGCAGGCCAAGCTTGTGGGCTTCGTCGATGATGACCGGCACGAGCTCGGGCTTCACGGAGCTGTAGATCTTGATCTGCACATAGCCGAGCTTGGCGTACTCATCGACACGCTGACGGGCTTCTTCCGGAGTGGCGGCGAAAACTTTGACGGGACCTTGGAATGGGCCTGGGCCGTCGATGAATCCGGCGAGAACGATGCGCGGACCTACCTGCTCGCCCTGCTCGATGTGCTTCTTGAGCCTGCCGATCTCCTCAATGGGGTTGGCGAGATCGCGCGCGGTGGTAATACCGGCGGCGATGTCGAGGAAGGCGTTGTCGGGATAGAGGTGCTGGTGCATGTCCCACAGGCCGGGAAGGAGCATCTTGCCACTGCCGTCGATGATCTGGGCGCCGGCGGCGGTGGGCTGGCCGCTCTCGGCCTCAACGCTAAGGATGCGGTCGCCGCGCACGGTGACGCGCTGAAGGGGAATGGTTTTCGCCGTCGTCGAGTCGAAGACGATGACATTCTTGAAGACAGCATCGCCCGCCGGGTGATGGATCAGTTGCTTTGCGAGGCCGGCGGAACGGGCCGATTGAATCTCATCCTGTGTTTTGTAGAGCGTCCCGAAGCTGCTCTCAAATCCGGCACGTATGATTCCAGACCAGCCTTGCACTACGGCGAATGCGTTGTATTGGTCGTCGAGCCATAAGTAGGTTGGGCTGAAGTCTAAGCCTTCGATCTGGTAGAGCGTCGCATTCGCCTTCGTACCGTTGGCTTCCACTGGTATGGTCTTCAGTCCCTTTAGGGTGGCTTCGCCGCCGGGCAGCAAAGGCAACTTGTTGCCGTTCTTCAGCAAGGCTTGTGCCAAGAAGAAAGTGCTGGTGGGGCCGGCGTCGAGTCCGACAAAGAAGCGACCACCGGCATTATTGTCGTGCCCGTCTTCTACCTGACTCTTCCAGCTTGCGCCACCGTCTTTGGTGCTGAAGGTCTCGCTGACCTTGTTCTTCATGTAATCAACGCCGCTGGTCTCTTCCGAAGTAACGATGCCGTGGCTGTCAAGACGATAGGTGGTGTAGGTCTTTGGCCCACGCCCGCGGTCGTTGAACTGGAAAAATTCATGCACCGTACCGTCTGGCGCACTCCACACCGCGTCCTGCCCAGCCGGTGACCGGTCGTTGAGCAGCATCCAGATGGTCGCGTCTTTTGGGATGTCGGCGGGAAGGGCGGGGAGCGGCGACTGCCCCTCTTGTGCGGCTGTGTTGATTGCCAGAACGGTAAGGATGGCAAGCGTCAGGGAGCGGAGTAGAAGATTCATAGGAACTTAGGTTTATACGTCGAAATGATGAAAATGTTCAAGTCGCTGCCGGAAGGTAGTGCGGGCCGGGCGGTCTTCCGATATTATCGGACGAAGCTCTCGCCCATCCTATCGTGGAGAAGCAAACATGCGTCTACTGCTGAACTGGCTATTGAGCGCGATCGCTTTGCTGATCGTATCCTTCTTTGTTCCGGGATTTCATGTGCAGGGCTTCAAGGCGGCGCTGATTGCGGCCATCGTCATCGGGCTGATCAACGCGACGCTGGGAGTGCTGCTGAAATTGATCACCCTGCCCCTGACGCTGCTGACACTGGGCGTTTTCTGGTGGGTGGTAAACGCGCTGATGCTGATGCTGGCGTCAAGGCTACTGGCGCCGGATTTCACGGTCAGCGGATTTCTGCCGGCATTTATCGGGGCGATTGTTCTGTCGCTGGTGAACATGGTGCTGCGGAAAGTGGCGAGCGAGGTTACGGACTAGCCGAAGCGATTAGGTAACGGTTATGCCTTTTCGTGGATTGGTTCCGATTGTCCGGGTCCAGGACGTTGAGCGGTCGATCGACTTCTATCGCCGGCTTGGATTCGAGATGCGCAACAAGCTCGAGAGCGATGGGCGCGTCGTGTGGACATGGCTTGACAGCGGTAAGGCCTACCTGATGCTGAATCGTTCGCAAGGCGCGATGACTCCGGGAGTACGGGATGTGATCCTCTACCTGTACAGTCCCGATCTTGTTGCATACCGGGACCAGCTGGCCGCCGACGGTATCAAGGTTGGACCGATCGAATATCCGCCGTACATGCCGGAAGGCGAGTTCGGTATCGCGGATCCTGACGGCTACTGCATATTAGTGGGCCAGACCGGCGAGGTCTCGTTCTAACCCGCTCAGCGCGACACATGCTGTTCCAGCCAGCGCAGCGCCTCGACGGGCTGACTCACGGCGTTTTCCTGGAAGAGGCGGATTCCGGCGATGCCCGCAGCCCCTGCCTCAAGGCAGCCGCGCACATTCCCCAGTCGCACGCCGCCGAGCGCGAGAACCGGTATCTGGGTGGCGGCGCACGCCTCGCGCACAGTGTCTAACCCGAGAGGCCTAAATCCAGTCCCCAGCTTTTCAAATATCGGAGCGAGCACGGTGAAGGTCGCGCCGCCGTCCTCCGCCAGCAGCACATCACTGACGCTATGTGCCGAGACACCGATGATTGGATCGTGCCGCGTTCGGCCTAGCCATTCGGCGCGGATTGCAGCGGGGGGTGGCGAGTCGGCGGGAAGATGAACGCCGTCGACGCCGACAGCGAGAGCGATTTCGGCGTGCGTGTTGATGAGAAGCTTCGTCTTCGAAGAATTGTCTCGGATTAGGCGCAGAGCCTCGCGAGCGAGCAATTCAAGGTCAGTGGGTCCCAGGTCTTTTTCGCGCAGTTGGATGTAGTCGATGCCCGCGCGTGCGGCTTCGGCGATGCGGCGCAGCAATGCCGCGCGACGATCGGCCTCGCCCGTGGCGAGAGCCTTGCGGTCGGTGATGTAGCAGAGGAGCATCGCAAGTCGATTGTAACCGTGCCTCCACAAGCAAACGAACGATGGCTGCGAGCGGTTAGAATCGGAGGGTGCCCATCGCCGCGAAGCAAAATCGCAAATCCAAGGAGTCAGGTGTCGCCACTGTCGAAGTCCTCCGTGCGGAGGTGTTCGCGAACGTTCCCTGGCTGGTGCATGGATTTAGTACACGGCAAGGCGGGGTCTCAACGTGTTATGGCGGCAAGTCGCTGAACCTCGGGCTGACGCCGCAGGACTCCACTGCGAACGTGGAGCGCAACCGCGAGTTGTTCCTGAACGCTTTGAGCGCAGTGGAAGCGGACGGCAAACTGTGGCCGCTGGTGCAGGTGAAGCAGGTACACTCCGCTATCGTTCACCGGGCGAATGCGCTCTCAGCGCATTCGGCCCCAGGGGATGGAATCATTACCAGCGTTGCGGGTGTGCTGCTTTCCATCAAGACCGCGGATTGCGTGCCCGTGCTCATCGCCGACCTGAAGCGGCGCGTGATCGGAGCTTTTCATGCGGGCTGGCGAGGAACGGTGTCACGCATTGTCGAGAAGGGCGTCGGAGAGATGCGACGGCAGTTCGGGAGCCATCCTCGTGATCTGCGGGCCGCGATTGGGCCGTGCGTTCGCAAATGCTGCTACGCGGTGGGCGACGAAGTGCGTGCCGAGTTTGAATCGCAGTTCACCTATGCCAGCGAATTGTTCGACGAAGTGTTCGACTCGAATGCGATTCACGTCCGGTATCCGTTGCTCTTCTTAAATCAGCGCGCGCCGGGACACGGCGATTTAGGGCCGGAAATTCATCTCGACCTGGTGGCGGCGAACCGCCACCAACTCGAAGATGCGGGCGTGGGGCGAGAGCACATCTCGATTGTCGAAGGCTGCACCGGGTGCGACACCAAGCGCTTCTTTTCGCATCGTGCCGAATTCGGGAAAACGGGCAGGATGGTGGCGGCGATCGGTGTGAAATAGCTCCTGCGGTAGACGGTGCTGGGTACGCTGAATGTACGCCCCAAGACAGAGCGCATCGACTGTTGCCGCATTGGTGTACAATTTGCGGTAAATCTGGGCCCGAAACAATACCGACAGGTGTGGATGAGCACATGGAGCGCAGACGATTGTTCCCGTGGCTCGCGGCAGTGCCTCTGCTTGCATCGAAGCTGGCCAGCGGGCAAGAGCCGCAGAAGTCACCCAAACTGAAAATCATGATGAAGAGCGCATGGGGTTCGGACGATCCGACCCGCGCGTCCTTCCCTTTTGTTCACGGACTGGCACTCGCAGAAGCCGGTCACGAGGTACAGATTTTTCTGGTGGGAGAAGGCACTTACACCATGCGCAAAGCGACCGTAGATGCGATTATTCCGGTCGGATGGCCACCGCTGCGCGAGACGATGGAAAAGGTCGTCGCTAAGAAGATTCCGATCTTTTCCTGAGGAGCCTGTTCCCGGGCCCGTGGGGTCACGGAAGCAGATTTGAGTCAATGGGGTGCAAAGTTCGGCAGCCCGGCGATATTTGTCTCACTGGTGGAGTGGGCAGATCGCATCATTACCGAGTGATTCGGTGGCGAAGCGAGCCACGGGCAAAGTCGGCATGGTTGCTCCACAGCAAGTAAGACCGCTGAAGCGGAGTGCACCCATCGCGGAGCAGTTCCTCAAATGCGAAACCCAGCCGTGGCTGGGTCTGATCGACAACAGAATTAACAAACGAATCAGCCGTGGCTCTTTGTGTCCTCCGTAGCGGCGGCAGGTGGTGCGGCTGGAGCTACGTAGCTGTTCACGAGGTCCTTCAGCTCTTTGCTAGGCTTGAAGAACGGGATTTTTTTGGCGGGAACTTCGACGCGGTCGCCGGTTTTAGGGTTGCGCCCGACGCGAGGTTTGCGTTGACGAGTGCGGAAGCTGCCAAACCCGCGAATTTCGATCTTATCGCCTGCGCGCAGAGAGCGAACCACGCTCTCAAAGATCGTTTCCACAATGACTTCGCTGTCCTTGCGGGTCAATTCCGCAAGTCGCGATACTTCGTCGATCAGGTCTGCCTTGGTCATTGGATTCGCCCCTGTGCGGTCGCTTCGACTGCACATCTGGGATACTCTCAGATTTTCGCCGTTGTTGGCAAGTCCAAATTATTCTTGCACTTCCGCGCTACACACTGACCTACAGGGATTATTTCCAGAGGTAATAGAACTCGGCATTGTTCTGCATTAGTCTGGCGGCGTCTGGAAGATACTCGGAGACATCGCCAAACAGAAGGTCCAGTACACTTTTGCGATCTTTTTCCGGTCTCACGATGGTGGGTTCGCCTTTGATTCCGACGGACTTGGCGGTGTCTTCGACCGCCGCGCGGAAGTCGCCGAGCTGGTCAATGAGCTTCAACGGAATGGCCTGCTCTCCGGTCCAGACCTTGCCGTCGGCGAGTGGCTGAATCTGGGCGTCCGTCATGTGGCGTCCCTGGGCGACGGAGTGAATAAACTGCACGTGCATGTTATCGATGAGTCCCTGCAAATAGGCGCTTTCGGCAGGAGTCATTTCGCGCACGGGAGAGCCGGTATCTTTGAATTCGCCCGCCTTCAGCACGATGGCCTTCAGCTTGGCCCACTTGATCAGCTCTTCGTAGTTGTACCACTCAGCAATAACGCCGATGGAACCGACAATGGAAGCCTGGTCGGCGAAGATTTTATTGGTCGCAGAAGAAACGTAGTAAGCACCGCTGGCACCTACGGTTTCGATGGAGGCCACGATCCGCTTTTTCTTCACGTCGCGAATGCGCAAGACCTCGCGATAGATTTCTTCCGATGCCGCCGCACCGCCGCCCGGGGAGTTCACATGAATGATGATGGCCTTGACTGAGCTGTCATCAGCAAACTTGCGTAACTGTTCCACCACGTCCTTGGGCGAAAGGATCACACCTTCGAGATCGACGACGGCGATCTTGTCTCCGAAGCTGGTGAAGGTGCTTTTTTGCTGAGTGCGGACGGTGAAATATACGAGCGCGAAAACGGCTATGAGGAAGAGAAAAAAGGCTCCGCCTCCCAGCAGTACCCATAGGAAGACACGTGAGCGTGGTGGTTCGGACATGCGAGAGGGCTAGTCTAACACTCGCAGTTCGCTTTTTGCTTTTTGCTCTTCGCTAAGAGGCTGAGGATGGAGCAGAAGACCCGATCTCCGACCGGTTGGCGAGACGCGAAGAGCGAACAGCAAAAGACCTCACCTCACCGAAACATGGTTGCGAAGAAGGCGCTAAGCTTTGCGAAAAAGCCCTTCTTCTGGGACGTTGAGCCTTGGCTGGCTGTAGTCTGCGCCTTTGTCGACTTGACGTTTCTTGCCGTGGGTGCGGAAGGCGGCAGCACTACAGGATCGAAGCTCATGGGCTTGCTTTCCATCCGCAGATAAGCAACGTTCTCGGTGATGTCCACGGGGTCGGTGGCGCGATAGATCATCGGGGCGTCGACCACCATGTGAGTTTCAGGAGGCTGCGCGGTTGAAGGAGCGGGTGTAGGCATTGGGGGCGGCGTCGCGTTTGCAACCTGGGTTGGAGGCGGCGCAGGACATCCGCAGGTCTCGTGGGTAGGCATGGCGCCGCTGATGCGTCCGCCGGCAAAAATGACCGCTTCGTTGGGCTTCACCTGATAAGAGGACTCGCCCATGCCTTCGGAAACAACTACAGACGACGAATTCGACGCCAGCGACTGAACGCAGGTGTCACCTTTGGCGCTAACACGCACAGCAAGGTGCAGGCGTCCGGGACCTGGCAAGAGCAGACGGAAGTCGGGCGTAAGCAGGTTATCGGCGGCTGCGCCAATGGGGTAATCCATCTCGACGTTGCCGGTATTCATGCTGAACATGAGCTGGCGGCCATTCTGTGAGGTGGTCACGGCGAGGCTGGTTCCGGGACAAATCTGCATGCTGCCGCCGCGCTCGAGCTTGAGGGTGGCAGCCTGAGCACCCGCGGCAATCGACGAGCCGCTCATTACATTAGTGCCTGCGTTGGCGAGCACAACCGCGCCCTTCACGCTGGCATCGGAGGCATAGAGTTCGCCGACATTTTGCTGTGCGGACAATGTCATAGCTGCGAGAACCAGCAACATCGCAGCCGGCACCATTGGTGCGCAAATTAAGTAATGGCGGAATGAACACATCGGAGGTAACTGCATCCAGGAAAATAACGGCGTACGACGATGATACGCCTGCCTCGTGGCACGCGCCGCCATTGAAGCCATGACGTGTAAGGGTTAGTCTAACCACCTGAGAGATGGCGAACAATGGCAAAGACGCCCGGCATTATCCCAAGCTGGTGCTGGGGGAAACCATCCATGTGGCCATGGAGACATTTCGCAGTAATAAGGTGCGCTTCACGCTGACTGCACTGGGAATGGTCATCGGCACAGCATCGCTGATCCTGGTGGTGACCATCGGATTGACTGGCAAGCAGTACGTTCTGCAACAGATCCAGTCGATTGGCGCGAATATGATTATCGCCGAGTATGAAGGCGGTGCGATCTACAGCGCCGAGGCGGGGAACGACTACATGACCATCGAGGACCTGAATGTAGTGCGACAGCAGGTGCCGAATATCACAGCGTCGTCGCCCATGATCGAACTGCACGACCGCATTATGGTCCCGGGCGGTCGAGAGCGCGATGTGCTGGTTCTGGGCGTGTCGGCTGAATATATCTGGGTGCGAAATCTAGAAGTGCTCAGTGGACGCTTCCTGGAAGACACCGACACGCAGACGCGCGGCAAGGTCGCGGTCATTACGCAGAACCTGGCGAACACAATGTACGGTTCCACGGATGCAGCCGTGGGACAGACCATCAAGCTGAGCGGACTGCCATTCGTGGTGATCGGAACGTTTCGCGAGCGGGTCAATACCTTTGGACAATCGGAGATTTCTGACGACACAATCCTGATTCCATATACGGTGGCCCGCTTCTTTACCAACAATGACAACGTGAAACAGTTGTTTTTTTCGATGGCAGACTCTTCGGATATAGCGGCGGCCACACTGGCGATTCAGAGGGTGCTGCAATCGAGGCACCGCCCGGAATCGGTGTACCGGGTGGACAACCTCACACAACTGCTGGCAGTTGCGGGAAAAATCGCAAATGCGCTGACCACGATTCTGCTGCTGATTGCCGTGCTCATGCTGCTGGTCAGCGGGGTGGGCATCATGAATATCATGCTGGCCACGGTTAGCGCGCGCATCCGCGAGATCGGAGTGCGCAAGGCGGTCGGAGCGACGAACGCGGAGATCCTCGCGCAATTCCTGTCAGAGGCCATCTTGATCTCGCTGATTGGGGGCGCGGTGGGCATCGCGATTGGAATGGCGGTGCCGATCTCGGTGCGACTGCTGACGAATTACCGCATTCCTATCTCGGGCCTGTCGGTGGTGATCGCGGTGGTGGTTTCGTCGCTCATCGGAGTAATGTTCGGGACCATGCCAGCGGCCCGGGCGGCCCGACTTGACCCCGTGGAAAGCCTGCGTTGGGAGTAACACCCCAGTCAGATCATCCATTGGCCACCGGCCCCTCGCATCACCATATGCGGCCGCGCCAACTACTGCGCACCTAACAGGTAGAGTTTGCGCGGCGCTCGTACGTCGCGTTAACCGTCAGGTCTGGCGCGAGTTTTATATGGGCCGGGCTTTCTGTCGCGATACCCAAGCCCATCAGCGCTGCGCACAACAAATCTAATCAGGGATGGTCGGGAAACAGCGGCGGTTTCGGAAGCATCGCCCGTTTAAGGGAAACGCTGAAATCATCTTTCTGACCGCTGGTCGCTGCTTTTGCAACTCCGCTTGATGAGTCGTGTCCGCCCACCCTGATTCGCTGACGGAGTAGCGGATTCGCAAAGGCTCCGGACGACCGGGCACGGGTTCATCTCTGTTGAGAGGCTTACAAGGAACAGTCGGCCATCCTGCACTGGATCAAGGTACATCCTTTGTTCGATCCCGTGCGCGGCGACCCTCGTTTCAAAGACCTGCTCCACCGAGTCGGCTTGGATCAATGGAGCTACTCCTGAACACGGGCAAATCGGCGGTGGGTGGGGGTACGGAAAGGAGCCCCCGTACGCTTCCTCGGCTCACTTGTGGAACCGAATGACAAGCGCGATCGTATGGAACAGGAGAGCAGCGCTCGAGCCCGATGACATTTCCAGCGAGGCCCGGAATCCGCCGAACTTGGACCCGAACCTTGGGTTGGTTTCTTCTCCTGTTCTTCACGGTGGCAGCGAGTTACTTCGGCATTGCCCAGGAACCGATTCAGGTGAACGTACAGCTCGTGAACGTGGCTTTCTCGGTTCGGGACTCACGCGGAGCGCTGGTTCAAGGTCTCACCAAGGACGATGTCGAAGTCTTCGAAGACGCCGTTCCGCAAAAGATTTCGTTCTTCGCGCCAAGCCTCGATGTACCGTTGACCCTCGGCCTGATTGTTGACGTGAGCGGGAGCCAGGACCACTTCTCCAAGCAACATCAGCAGGACCTGGAAGTCTTTCTGCAGGAAGTTTTGGGACCGCGAGACCGCGTGTTCCTCGTGGGTTTCGGCAACCATATACGGCTGGTGAGCGACTTCACCGCATCGGGCGCCGAAATCACCGATCGCTGGCGTCAGTTTCAACACGATTCCAAGAAGTTCCCCGAACTTGGACCTCGGGAAAACCGTGATCTTGGTACCGGCTTCTACGATTCGATCTACTATCCGATCACCGAAAAGCTGGCGCAGGAGAGCGGTCGCCGGGCCTTGCTAGTCTTCAGCGATGGCGAGGACAATTCGAGCTCGCACGACATGATGACCACCATTGAAACTGCCCAGGCTACAAACGTTGTGGTGTACACCATCCGCTACACGGAAAAAGAGCACGGCCACTTGACGGCGCGTAACAAGTACGGAATCCAGGTGATGGACCGCGTCGCGAAAGAAACGGGCGGCGCGCACATCGATGCGGAAAAGACCGATGCACACACGTACTTTCGGCAAATCGCTGCTGAACTGAGGACCTCGTACGAGCTTGCCTATTACCCCACCAGCCCTGCCAGGGACGACACGTTTCGCAAGATCATCATCCGGCCAAGGCACGCTGGCCTGACGGTGCGTACCAAGACCGGATACTTCTCGCGCTAGAGAATCAGGTGAAATGCTACTTCAATCCTTCCACCAGGTAGAGGTCGCCGACCGTGCGATGGAAGCCGTACACATACGTCTTGCCGTCCGGCGTCATGAGGATCGGGCCGATGGTCGACACACCGGTGGGGTCCAGCGGGGCAATCTCCTTCCACACCGACTTCTTCCCCGAGGCCAGGTCCACCCGATACACCTTCGCCGGTATCTCACCGGTGCGATACAGGTAAATCGAGTGCCCGTCCTGACTGAAGTTAATGGGAATATCTCCCGGATCCACACCGTTCACGAGCTTCGGGTCGCCGCCTGAAGCTGGGTACAAGTAGGCCTTCTGGTCGGGACCGATGCCCACCACGGACTGGCCGTCGGGCGAAACGGCAAACGCCAGCGCATCTACGCCTTCGGGAGAAATCTCCTTCGGTGTGCCTCCAGCGATGTCCTGGAGGTAGTAATGCACGCCCTTTCCGGCTTCGTTTCCGCTGAAGACGAAACGCTTGCTGTCGGGAATCCAGCGCGACCATTGATGGTTGATGGAATCGTTAGTCAGGGACTTGGATTCACCGGCGCCGGTGGGCAACAGGCGAAGTTGCTGTGGCGAGCTCGGGGTGTAGATGATGACCCATTTCTTGTCGGGCGAAAGTGCGGTGGCGCCGCCTTCTCCCAGCCGAACTGCAGGCGAGCCATCGGTGTCACGGATATAGACGGCATACGTCAGGTCCTGCACGTCGCCGTACTGCACCCCTCCGCCGATTCCCTCTTCGTCGAAGAGCAGTGTCTTGCCGTCGGCCGAAATATCGGCGGGATACGAATAGTCCAGCCACGACAGGTCGAGCTCCTTGCTGCTTCCCGGCGTCGTCCCCATGACCTCGCGGCGGCGATCCTCGCGCGACAGCAATACGTGACCGTCCTTCCAGATATCGAACAGCACCAGAGAGCCCGGAACCCGTGTCACCAGCCGAAGCTGCTTGCCCAGGGTAACCGCAGCGGTGTAGTGAAACAGTCCAAAGTCGCTGGCGGTAAACCAGATTTCATGGCCGTCAGGCGCCCAAGCCAGCCCTTGTGTGCCGTACCACTGGCGCGTCAAAGTCTTCTTGTTGCCCGACATGTCAACTACCGCCACGGTGCCACCATCGTCTCCCTGGTTGGGGTGGTCGAAAAACGCGATGTAGTTGCCGTCGGGCGAGACGCGCGGATAGCTGATCCATCCGCCACTGGCCTCGTAGAGGACTTTGCCAATGGGAAACTCCAGGCGGTCGCGGCCATTCACGCTCCGCACCACGGCGAGGCTGCTTCCGTCGGGCGACCAGTCAGCCCATTCCACATCTTCCAGGACCGGGCGCGGCGCACCGCCTGCGAGAGGCGCTCGTGCCAGCGTGCCCACGTTCACCCAGGTTCCGGCGGGATGGCTGTTTAACAACAGCGCCATCTCTCCCTTCGAAGATATGGCGGCCAACTCGGCGCGGCCTAGCCCCAATGAGCGCGATTCGACCATGCCCTGGCGCGCCGAGAATGTCTCCACAGGATTTCCCTGCCATGCGGCGCTGTAAATAATGGTCTGGCCATCGGGTGCAAAACGCGCAGAGCGAATCTCGCCCCGGCGGAAGGTGATCTCGTGGTACAGCGGCGCGCTGGGCGCCGCCGACGACCACAAGCGCTTGCCGATGAGTAACCCTACAGCCGCTGCAACCAGAAAACCGGCGCCGATGAGAACGGGCAACAGCTTGTTGCGCTTTTCAACAGGGGGTGTGGCAACAACCGGAGTTGCTGTTACGACCGGAGTTGATTCCGATGCGATCTGGCTGGCACGGGTTCGCGCAGAATCAGTGTCGCGCTTCAATCGCTTGAGGTCGGCGCGCAACTCGGCGGCGCTTTGGCAACGGAGATCGCGGTCTTTTTCCAGGGCCTTATTCAGGATGGGCTCGATTTGCGCGGGCAAGCCAGGATTCAAATGGGCCGGTGGAACCGGTACCTTATTCAGAATGGCTTCAAAGACAACCGCCGAAGTCGCTCCCGTGAACGGCTGCTTGCCCGTGGCCATTTCATAGAGCACCACTCCAAAGGAAAACAGGTCGGTACGTGCGTCCAGCGGCTCACCGCGCGCCTGTTCCGGCGACATGTAGCCGATCGTACCCATCGCGGTTCCCGGACTCGTCAGCTGATCGACGCTGAAAGCGGTAGGCAGTCCTTCTGTAACGTCTGCCCCGTTGCTGCTGAGGTGCTTCCGCTGGCCCAGTTTTGCGAGGCCGAAATCGAGGACCTTGGCCTGGCCACGCTGGGTGACAAAAATGTTGGCCGGTTTGATGTCCCGGTGCACGATTCCACTGGAGTGCGCGGCGTCGAGTGCGTCGGAGATCTGAATGCCCAAGTCGAGCAATTGGGCTGTCTTCAGCGGATGGCCCTCGATCAGGTGCTTGAGCGTTGAGCCTTCCAGGTACTCCATGGCAATGAAGGCTCGTCCGTCCTCCTGGCCGATGTCGTAGATGGTGCAAATATTAGGATGGTTCAGGGCGGATGCCGCCTGGGCTTCACGCTGGAATCGGCTCAGGGACTGCGGGTCCTGGGCGACTTCGTCAGGTAGAAATTTGAGCGCTACGAAGCGGCGGAGACGCGAGTCCTCAGCTTTGAAGACCACGCCCATGCCCCCACCACCGAGTTTTTCGAGTATGCGGTAATGCGAGATCGTCTGTTCGATCATGAGCGAAGTGGTCTGGAACGGTTGCTTGATAATAGGGCGCTTGCTGGCGGCAGTCAATTCCTAGTGGATCGTGGAGAACCTCGAGTTTGGTGTGTGAAACGCCAAAAGACGCTGGCAGGTGAGGAAAGTCAATCTCGCAACTTCCGCTACGCACGACTCATCGAAACATTCGACGTCTGGAACGGAACAAACGAATTTCATCATGCAATTGAATGAATACATAACTCTTGGGCGCTCGGGACTTCGCGTCAGTCCCTTCTCGCTCGGTACGATGACCTTCGGCAACGACCGATGGGGATCGGACGATGCCGAAGCGCGTCGCATCTTCGACCGCTATGTGGAGAACGGCGGCAATATGCTCGACTGCGCTGACGTGTATTCCGGCGGAAAGGCGGAGGAGATACTGGGAAGCTTCGTGTCCGAGGCCGGTCTGCGCGACAAGATGGTCCTCGCCACGAAGTTCACATTCAATCCGCAGGAAGGCAACCCCAACTCGGGCGGTAACAGCCGCAAGAACATCTACCGCGCGCTGGAGTCGTCGCTGCGCCGCCTCAAGATGGATTACATCGACCTGTACTGGATGCACGTCTGGGACACGGTCACTCCGGTGGAAGAGGTGGTGGACACGCTGACCACCCTGGTGCGGGAAGGGAAAATCCGCTACTACGGTTTCTCGGATGTGCCCGCATGGTACGCCACGCGAGCTCAGACCCTTGCCCAGTGCGAAGGCCACGAGCCAGTCATCGCGCTGCAGCTGGAGTATTCGCTGGTAGAGCGGAACATTGAACAGGAACATGTGCCCGCTGCGCTCGAATTGGGCATGGGCATTTGCCCCTGGAGCCCGCTGGCCAGCGGGTTCCTGGCCGCCAAGTACACCCGGGAGAAGGGTGCGGAAAGCAGCCAAGGTAGCCGTCTCGACGTGCTGAAGAATGCCGACAACCCGGCCTTTAAGAAATTTACGGAGCGGAACTGGAAGATACTGGACGTGCTGGTGGAGGTCGCGAAACAGCTCAAGCGATCGCCGTCTCAGGTCGCTCTCAACTGGGTGGCGACGCAGCCGGGTGTCACTTCCACCATTATTGGAGCTACCAAGCTGGCGCAGCTCGAAGACAACCTGGCAGCACTCAGCTTCGCAATCCCGTCGGACTTGAGAACGAAGCTGAATGAAGTTAGCCGGCTTGAACCCGCGCATCCATATATGTTTTTTGAAGGCGTGTTGCAGGAGCGCATACATGGTGGGGTAAAAGTGCGTCGGTGGCGATGAATTTTTCGCTGGTCACGGCAGAGAACAGATCCCTCGCTCCGCTCGTTATGACGAATCTCAAAACGAAAACGCTAGACCAAATAACAAGCCCGGGCTTTTTGTCCCGGGCTTATTTTGTTCGCCGGAGGCGCGGTTAACGTCCTGTTTTTGGCGTCTGGCGCTGAGCCTCACCGCGCCGTTTCAGCGAATTTCTGTCACCTTGGAAATGGGTCGCCGGCCCCTACATCACCAGGGCAATGCTCTCCAGTTCCCGCTGGAACACCTCCAGCGTACTACCCATCATGCCCACTCGGCTGACCGCGTGGCGGGCAGCTTCGGCCGAGACTCCGTAGCCATGTCCGGCCAGAAAGAGTTGAACGAGCTCGGCGGCATCTTTTGAGTCGAACCCAAGCAGCAGTTCGCTCCTCAGCGCCGCTAACTCCGGGACGGAAAACTTCTCTGCCATCGATCTCACCTCCGACCCTTACGGGCGTTTATTACTTAGACGGACAAGCGAACAAGAAGGTTGCAGCAATCCAAATGCCAATGTGTCTGTTCATTCCCAAAGTTCGACAACTTGTGTCCATTCCAACACTTGCCAATAGTCTAAGTTGCTACGTGGCACTGAAAGTACATGCTTTGTACGCTAGGGAGTGGCACACCGGATTCCACCCGACAGATGCTTTCGGGTCAGAAAGTTCTAAATTCGGGAGAACTCGGCGTCTGGCACTGGATTGCGCCGTGGTGGGCAACAACTGGGAGCCCATGCGAATCACTTGTGGAAAAAGGCGCAGTTGTAAGAGAGCCGAAGCTTAAAGGGTCTCGAGGGTGGCCTCGTGCTCGAGCATAATGGGAATCCCGTTCCGAATCGGGTAAACCCGCTTGCACTCATTGCACTTCAGGCTTTCTTCCCCACGTACTACCAACGGCTTACGGCAGACGGGACAAACCAAAATTTCGAGGAGCTCCGGGGGAATCATCACCAGGAGATTGTAACAAGAAAGGCAACAGCAACAAATAATTAGCAATAAGCAACAAGCTCTGCAAGAAATCTCCGGCGGCCGCCTCGACTGCCGGGGTGCTAAAACCACTAGTTCACCTTAGGTGAAAGCCTGGCTACTTATCACTTATTGTGGTCCGCTTAACGCCCCGCGCTAAACTAGAAATCATCCTATCGCAGGAGTTTTATGGCCATCATTCTCGACGGAACCAGGATCGCGGCCCAGATTCGTGCCGAGGTCGGCGAAGAGGTCGAACAGCTTACCGCCGGGGGTCTACGTCCGGGCCTCGCCGTGGTGCTGGTCGGGCACAATCCCGCGTCGGAAATCTACGTCCGCAGCAAGGTAAAGGCCTGCGAAGAGTTGGGCATGCTGAGCGAGAAACACACGCCGCCGGATTCGGTCACAACCGAAGAGCTGCTGGCGCTGGTCGATGACCTCAACCGGCGGGATGAGATCGACGGCATCCTGGTGCAGCTGCCTCTTCCCGCGCAGGTCGATTCCAAGAAGGTGCTGCTGGCGGTTTCGCCGGATAAAGACGTTGACGGATTTCATCCGATGAACGTCGGCTATCTGTCGACCCAGCGTCCGGGACTGGTTCCGTGTACCCCAGCGGGGGTGATCGAAATCCTGAAGCGGAGCAACATCCCTATCGCCGGCGCCGAGGCCGTGGTGGTTGGCCGTAGCGACATCGTTGGCAAGCCGGTGGCGATGTTGCTGATTAACGGCAACGCAACGGTGACGGTATGCCACTCAAAGACACACGATCTACCCGCGGTTTGCCGCAGAGCCGACATTCTGGTCGCCGCGATTGGCCGGGCTGGCATGATTACGTCTGAATACGTGAAGCCCGGCGCGACGGTGATTGATGTCGGAATGAACAAGATCACCGATCCTTCCGAGTTTGCGATGTTCTTCACGGGAGACGCGAAGCGTGAGGCTGCGTTCGCCAAGAACGGTTCGACGTTGATGGGAGACGTTCATCCGAAGGTCGCCGAAGTTGCAGGCGCCATTACCCCGGTGCCGGGTGGCGTTGGACCACTTACCATCGCCATGCTGATGAGCAACACGGTGAAAGCGGCCAAGCTGCGCAGAGGCCAGAAAGTTGCAACCGTGGCCGCACGGTAGTACCGGCGAATTTTCTTAGCCAGAATCTGCGATTTAGGCTATACCCGTCCCCAACAACACACTATTGGAACACTGCGCCGTTTTTGGCGCGGTTCCGCTGGCCAGTACGGTTTCTCTGCCGACACTCGCCGCCTGGGATCTAGACGCCGCCAAACCTCTACGATGCGCATGCCCGGGGATTCCGGTGGCGCCGATGCGCGCATCACCGTGCTCGACGTCGCCACCGCAAAGCCGCTTCACCAGATGCCTCCGGAAGCCGGTTCCTATGTCGTCGAGATCGACTTTCTGGGCGACAGGCAGCACACCGCGACTTTCTATTTCGATAATGCTGGCGAAAGGGCGCCACACGCACTGCTTTGGGACACGGCGACCGTGAAATCGGCGGCCCTGAAGTCCGATGCGCCGCTCAGTTGCGGTACCGTCGTCGGTGGCAAGCTGTGGGTCTGCAGCGCGACGGCAAGACTCTTACCCTGTCGCAATACGAATAGGCCTTAATTGCAAACAGATCGATGGTACCCCGCCCGACTGCCCTGAACGTACAGTGTCAGCCGCGAACGACGCCGCAGGTACTTGCTCTGACTGTTGTTCGGTTTACCGCCCCTACCCAGCCGGCATCCCTGCGTTCTAAACTAATAGTTTCCCGTTGAGCGAAGGCGCGTTTCATCATTCCGCTGTCCAAGAGCATCAATGAAGAAGGGACTCATTCATGAACAGTTTCGGCAGTCGCTCCACCCTCCGCGTCGGTTCCAAGCGAATTTGAAATTTACCGGCTGAGTGCCGTTGAGAAGCATGGCTGCTCGGTGCGGCATCTGCCGTATTCGCTGCGCATTCTGCTGGAGAACCTGCTGCGCCGTGAAGACGGCAAAGCGGTGAAGGCCGACGACGTGCGCGCGCTGACGGCATGGAACGGCAAGAGCGTGCCGGTGGCAGGAAATCGCGTTCATGCCGAGCCGCGTGCTGCTGCAGGACTTCACCGGCGTGCCCGCGGTGGTCGATCTGGCGGCGATGCGCGATGCGATGAAGGCGCTGGGCGGCGATCCCGAGCCTGATCAATCCGCTGCAACCGGCGGAGCTGGTCATCGATCACTCGGTGCAGGTGGATGAGTTCGGCACGCCGCAGGCGCTTGCAGCTCAATGCCGAGCTGGAGTTCTCGCGCAACAAAGAGCGCTACGCGTTCCTGCGCTGGGGACAGACTGCGTTCAAGAATTTCGCCATCGTGCCGCCCGACACCGGCATCGTGCACCAGATCAACCTGGAATACCTGGCGCGCGTCGTGTTCGTCGGCGCGAACGGCGAGAGCGGCAAGCCGCTGGCGTATCCCGACACGCTGGTCGGCACCGACTCGCACACCACGATGATCAACGGGCTGGGCGTGCTGGGCTGGGGCGTCGGCGGAATCGAAGCCGAGGCCGCCATGCTGGGCCAGCCGGTGTCGATGCTGATCCCGCAAGTGGTCGGCGTGCGGCTGAAGAACAGCCTGCGCGAAGGCTCGACCGCGACCGACCTGGTGCTGACCGTCACCGAGATGCTGCGCAAGAAGGGCGTCGTCGGCAAGTTCGTCGAGTTCTTCGGGCCGGGGCTGCATAACCTGCCGCTGGCCGACCGCGCGACCATCGCCAACATGGCTCCGGAGTACGGCGCGACCTGCGGCATCTTCCCGGTCGACGACGAGACGCTGCGCTATCTGCGCCTGAGCGGCCGCACCGAAGAGCATGTCAGCGATCGTCGAGGCCTACTACAAAGAGCAGGGACTGTTCCACACGCGCCGACACGCCGGAGGCCGAATACACCGACGTGCTCGATCTCGACCTGGCGACCGTCGAGCCGAGCATCGCCGGGCCGAAGCGTCCGCAGGATCGCGTGCCGTTGTCGCGCGCGGCAGAATCGTTCGAGCAGGCACTGCCCAGCTTGCTGAAACCGGGGCAGCAGGTTCCGCCGAAGCAGGAGGCGCGCTGGGAGAGGGAAGGCGGACATCCTGCCGGAATGTGACGCGCAGACAGGACGGCGTGGAGGAGCGAAGTTGGGCTGGACGAAGCGCTGAGCCACGGCAGCGTGGTGATCGCGGCCATCACCAGTTGCACCAACACTTCGAATCCGTCGGTGCTGGTTGCGGCCGGACTGCTGGCGAAGAAGGCAGTCGAGAAGGGGCTTGAGCGTTCCGGCGTGGGTGAAGACATCGCTCGCGCCCGGATCGATGGTCGTGACCGAATACCTCACGCGCTCCGGCCTGATGCCCTATCTCGAGAAGCTGAAGTTCAACGTGGTCGGCTACGGCTGCACGACCTGCATCGGCAACTCGGGGCCGCTGCCGCAGGAAGTGTCGAGCGTGATCGCCGAGAAGGACCTGGTCGTCGCGTCGGTGCTGAGCGGCAATCGCAACTTCGAAGGACGCATCAACTCCGAGGTGCGCGCCAACTACCTGATGTCGCCGCCGCTGGTGGTGGCGTTTGCGCTCGCCGGACGCATCGACATCGATCTGTATCGCGAACCGCTGGGCTTCGGCAAGGGCAAGCCGGTTTTCCTGAAAGACATCTGGCCGACGGCGAAGGAAGTGGACGACGTGCTGCAGAAGTTCATCACCGGCGACCTGTTCCAGAAGACGCTACAGCGACGTGTTCGGGGCGACGAGCGCTGGCGCGGACTGCATGTGCCGGAGGGCGAGACGTTCGCGTGGGACGACAAATCGACCTACGTGAAGAATCCGCCGTACTTCGAGAACATGCCGAAGACGCCGGCGCCGGTGGCGACATTTCGGGCGCGCGCGTGCTGTGCTATCTCGGCAACAGCGTCACCACCGACCACATCTCGCCGGCGGGTTCGATCAAGCCAACAGCCCGGCGGGACAGTACCTGATCGAGCATGGCGTGACAGCCGGCGGACTTCAACTCCTACGGATCGCGGCGCGGCAATCACGAAGTCATGATGCGCGGCACCTTCGCCAACGTGCGCCTGCGCAACAAGCTCACGCCGGACCGCGAAGGCGCCTACACGCGCCACCTGCCCGACGGCGAAGAGATGTTCATCTTCGACGCGTCGGTGAAGTATCGCGCCGAGGGAACGCCGCTGATGGTGCTGGCGGGCAAGGAGTACGGTTCGGGTTCGTCGCGCGACTGGGCGGCGAAGGGGCCGCGGCTGCTGGGCGTGCGCGCCGTCGCTGGCCGAGAGCTTCGAGCGCATCCATCGCTCGAACCTGGTGGGCATGGGCATTCTGCCGCTGCAGTTCCTCGACGACGAGAATGCCGAAACCAATGGCCTGACCGGCGAAGAGACGTACGACATTGTGGGACTCACCGATGTGCTGGCAGAACTTCGCGCCCGGCAAGACGGTGAAGGTGCGCGCCAAGAAGGCCGACGGCACGGTCACCGAGTTCGACGCGACGGTGCGCATCGACACGCCGCAGGAAGTGCTGTACTACCAGCACGGCGGAATTCTGCAGTACGTGCTGCGGCAGTTGCTGCAAGGGAATTAGAGAACAATCGCGAAAACATAACTGAGGCCGGACGCGGGGCATGTGATAACGAATCACTCGTGTGTCTGCCATTTTTGTCGAGAGCCGTTCCCAGTCATTTTTTATTCCCGCCGCTCGTCGGCACCTCACTACTTGTGCGCCGCTGCTGGATCCGATGAAAATCTATTTGACGTTTGCCCGACCAGTCTTTTGTAGAAGATGAAATGACGACAGTTTTTGGGCCATTACAGTCACTGACTAAGTAATTCCATCGATGAGCACGCACGGGGCTAACCGCCTTGCGTGTTTCGGCCCGTCTCAAGGAGGAAATCGTTTTCATGCCGGTCCGTGATCGAGTTGTTCGGAACGGCGTCCGACTATCGAACTGAAGAGTGTACGGATACGTCGGAATGCGGTCGACAAAGGGCCCGTCAAACGACAAAAATGCGTGGTAACCGCGGTGGCAGAGAGTGCTGAGGCCCAAGCAACGGCGAAAGCGATGACGAGTATTCGCTTCAATCCGTTCTTGCAGCTGCAACTCCGCGACCAGAATGGTTGTCCTTGTCGTTGATTGAAAGATGGATGCGTTACACCGGCCTTCCCACTTCGGGACAATCGGCTAATGCACCAAGTTGCAACTTGCTGGAAAGAAGAATACTCGCGGGGACCGGCATTTCTTGATTGACGCGTTCAGCGAGTGACGCCCCGCCTCACTATTTGTCTTTTGGCCGGTTACGATTGCGCGTCACAATCAAGTACTTTTCGAAGCAAGACTGTTACTGATTGGGTAGATCTCCAAGAATTCGCGCGGGTCACTGCTTACCGGAGTAATAGCCGTCTCGCGCCTGTACGGTCATGTCCTTCTGCGTGGTCGTGACAGCGATCTTGTGATAGCCACTCTCGGCGTCTGCCTTTTCGGGAGTGAAACCCAGGCTGTATTGATTACGCAGCTCTTCACCAATGGTCTTGTAGATGTCGTCGATGGACTCCTTTTTCGATACCTCGAAGAAGCGTCCACCGGTTTGCTGCGCGAGTTGTTCCATGACCTGTTTGCCGTCGGCGTGACTGTGAGAGCCACGGCCGCCTCCTCCGCCTCCGGGATTGCCCCCTCCCGCGCCCACCGCCCGGGTAGCCGCCTCCGGGGTACCCCCCACCGGGATATCCGCCTCCAGGGTAGCGGCCGCCTCCGGGATAACCGCCGCCGGGAAAGCCTCCGCCATGGCGTCCGCCGGGATTGCCGGCCACATTATTGTAGGCATCCGGATCGGCGAACAGGATGGTGTAGACCAGGGTATCGGCGCGCTGCGCAGCTTCGATGGCGCGGCTCAGGCTGGTTTTGCTGCCCTGATCGACGCCATCAGAGAGGATGATCAGTGCCTTGCGGCCCTGCTGCTTGCTGGTGATTTCGTCGGACGCCAGGAACACCGCGTCGTACAGCTTGGTGCCGCCACCGGAGTGTGACTGTCCTTGCCCAGGGTCGGAGCCTCCTCCGGTTTGCATCTGGCGGGCTTCGGGAGTTTCGAGCTTCTGCAGGGCCATTTCGAGCTTGGGACGCGAACTAGTCAGGTCTTGCAGCAATTCCACGTCGAAATCGAAATGGACGACGAATGCCTTGTCCCTGGTTTGGTCCAGCAGGTCGTTCAGAAAGGTGTAGCTGGCAGTTCGTTCCTTGTCGAGCAGACGCCGCTGGCTCAGGCTGGTATCCACGAGTAGACCCAAAGTGAGAGGCAAATTCGTGACGCGGGAAAAATAGCGGATGGTCTGCGGATGGCCGTCCACTTCCAACGTGAAATCTTCCTTGTTGAGCGTATTGATGATCTGTCCCTTTTTGTTGCGCACAGTCGCCAGCACGCTGACAACGTTGACGTCTTTCTTGATCGTGGTGGCCGGTTCCTGATGCTCCTGCTGGGCAAGCATAGCCAAACAGGTCAACGGCACTAGAAACATAGCGACGGCTGGGCGTAGGAATCTGCTAAAGCCGGATTCTTGTACATGCGCAACGATCGCATGGAAGTTTAAGTACATAGTCTTCCTGAAGTGGTGGGATTCAAACCTGCAACCAGTAGAACAAATCTAAACCCCCTGCGCAGATGGAAGTTGCAGTGAACCGCACGCTGGCGAAAGGAATTGTCGCTCTGACGCAACTTGGGAGTCATTTTTCCGCACTTCAAACAAAACGCAGTACACTCCAAAATCATGATCACCGGGATGAGGAATTGCAGTTTTCTCTGGATGACGTTCTTCGTCCTCTGGATGGGGGCAGCGTTGTTTACCAAGCGCGCGGAAGAACGCATAAGTTGGCGGCGAACTCTCTATTACGCTATCCCGGTCGAGCTTAGCTACTATCTCATGTTCTCGTTGCGTTTCGACATTGCTTGGTTGCAGCATCGGCTATTCCAGCGCACGGATGTTCTGGACTGGACAGCTATCGTTATCACGGTTGCTGGCATGGCTTTCGCAACCTGGGCCCGCGTAACCTCGGCCGCAACTGGAGCAGCGCACCAATGCTGCGAGAACATCACGATCTGATTCGTAGCGGACCTTACCGGCTGGTACGGCATCCGATCTATACCGGGATCATCGTGGCCATGATGGGCACATTTCTCGCGAATGGGAAGGTGCGCGGTGCGTTGGCCGTGGTATTGGTGTGGCTCGCGTGGACGATTAAGAGCCGCATGGAAGAAGAGTTCATGGTCCGCAATTTCGGGCAGAATACGAGGACTATCGCCGCACGACTGGGGCGGTGTTTCCGCGTCTGCCGGAGTAACGGCCCTCGATGCTCTACGGTCAGGATCCGCCCCTTCAGCGGACAATTGGGGTTGGACTCGAGTTGTACCGCTCCATTGCGCAGCGCCCAGGCAAGGAAGCCATCCGGCGCGTTCTTTACCCCCCAGGTTGGTCTTCTGGATGCTTTTAATCTGCTGCCACTTGATACCGCTCAGGTCCGCATTCCCTAAATCGGCGGCGTCTAGTTCTGCATCCGTTAAGTCGGCATTGCGGAGCTGGGCCCAGCAGAAGTCGCCGTTCGCAAGAATGGCGGGGGCGAACGAGGTCTGATTCAGGCTACTTTGCCCGAAGTTCGCTCCGTACAACGACGCGTACGAGAGATCCGCCCCCTCGAAGTTGCTGTTGCGTACGTCGGCATCTTTGAAGTTGGCGCGCAACAGCCTTGCCTTCGGCAAGTGAAGTCCTTGCAGGAATGCGGACGAAACATCAACGCCGACGAGAGCAACACCGTCGGCGTTAAGTTCGGTCAGGGCGTCGATGCGGCCGGCGGTTCCTCCCATGTGTTGCGCGGTGTTGATGACCTGCCAGGCCTGGTAGTGCTTTTGCTTGATGCGGTCGCCCGGCTCGCGGAAGTAGAAGATTACAGCCACGAGTACAGAGAAGCTACCGAGATATTCCAGAACCTCCAGAAATGACCAGCGACTGAGCGCGTAGGCACTCCAGGAGAAGGGCCACTCAATGAGCAGTATTGGAATAAGCCATGCGGGTTTCCCCGCAATGCAATTTCTCCAGGACTGCGGACGTTCGTGACTGAGTCGGGCGATGGTCATGGGTTCTCGGGCAGGGCTAGTTGGCTGCATTGCAGCGACAAGAGCGGCGAAAAGCCGAAAAGTTACAATTTGGTGAAATTGGCGCTGCGACTTGCGAGACACCGCCGCCAACTCTAGAATCGCCTTTTGCCCAGGAGGAGTAAATGGCGCCCCTGAACGTAGGCGACGAGGCCCCGGACTTCGACCTTCCCGCGGTTGTCGGGAACATCAAGCAACGGGTCAAACTGAGTGAATACCGCGGCAAAAAGAACGTCGTGCTGGTTTTTTATCCTGCCGACTGGACGCCCGTGTGCTCTGCCGAGCTGCCGGCCTTCAACGCCGAACTGGAGAAGTTCGAAGGCTATGGCGCGGAAGTAGTGGGCATCAGCGTGGATTCCGTTCCGAGTCATCTAGCATGGCAAAAGAAAGAGATCGGCATCCTGAGCCTGCCCCTAGCGAGCGATTTCTATCCCCACGGAGACACCGCCCGCAAGTACGGAATCCTGCGCGAAGGCGATCCCGTCCCGGGCATCAGCGAACGGGCAGTATTCGTCATCGACAAGAAGGGCAAGATTGCCTACGCCAAGGTTCATCCCATCGACCGGCAACCGGCAACCGAAGAGGTATTTGAAGTGCTGCGGAAGCTGTGACGGGGGATACGCCAGCGCCAACCCGCGCAAGGGCAGGTTGGTACGCTAGCCTACGGCGGCGACATAAGAATGCAAGCCCCTATGAATTGGGGTACTGCGGGCAGAATTCGCTACTATTCAGCTTGCTCTGGCTTGCTGTACCACCGGTTCCTGAAGACCAAGAACCAGCAATTCCAGCACACTCTGAACGTCGTCGAACCCGTACTCAGGACGCATTCCCGAACGGTCAGCAACCACCTGATCGCGCCACATGCCTTCTGCCATTCCAACGATAGCCGAACGCACGGCGCTCAGGTTCACGTCGGCGCGAATCTGGCCCTCGGCACGCATGTCCGAAAGGATGCGGTCGATCAGTTCCCGATACTGGCGCCAGCCCTGCGTCAGGACGATCTCGTTGCTGTCCTTACGGACGCGGCGGGCTTCCAATGCTGCCAATACCTTGAATTCGGGATCGTTCTCGAATTCGATGGTGATGGCTTTGAGCACTGCCAGTAAGCGATCGGTGGGCGAAGCGTTATTAATGGTGGAGCAGCGCTGGCCGACGTTCGTCCAACCACGCTCTAAAATTGCCACCAGCAATCCCTGCTTGCTGCCGAAATGTTTCATTAGCTGCGATTCGCTCGTGCCGGCATCACGTGCAATGGCCACTGTGCTGGTATTCTCGTAGCCGTTTTGCGCAAACAAACGCTTTGCTGCCCGCAAGATGCGATCGTGAGAGGAGAGTTCCGCGCTATTTTTCATCGTCTGAACCTGCTTCCCGACGCGTGGCGGATTAGACGATAGTAACACCCCTGTGGGGTTAGAGTTGTGGGTAACATCGATCGGTTCAAGGTTTTTGCAACTCAGCAACTCATAGGATGTAGGTCTACTAGCAGGTGTTGTCTACCTTTGCCCATTTGGTTCCAAAAATCAATAGTGGTGTGATGACCTGCAGGCACAGTTAATTGCCAAAACCTCGCACTTATTGCGACTTAGTGGCCTTTTTTACGCCTGCCGAAGCGCTGGTCTTCGGTGCCGGAGCAGCCGGCCCTGCCTGGGCGATCATCTGGTCGATCAACTGATAAAGCTGCGTCCGGTCGACAACCTCAACGAACGGTCTTCCCTTGGTTGTGTCGCTGACTACGTAGATCGTCGGCGTGTGGTCAATATTCACCCGCTGGCCAAGAGCGTAATCGGCTTTCACCTTGGCAGCGAGGTCTCCTGAAGGGTCCACCACAAACGGGAACGTGACCTTATTGTCGGCGGCAAACCGTTCTGTCATGCCACGAAGGTTCTGGGGAGTAATCTGCGGCTGGTTGGAGAAGATGAACAACCGGTAGTCGTCGCCCAGTTTCTTCGACTTCGTATCAAAATACCGCGCATTAACCGCCGCATCGAACGACCAGTTATGCATTGGCAGCGGGAAATCGTATTGCACCAGCGGTATGTTGTACTTCTTGGCGGCTTCGTGAAGCAATGGTGCAGCCCGTGCGCAATCCGGGCATTGCAGGTCTTCAAAGACCAAAATGGCAACCTTCGATCCTTTAGGGGGGCGTAGGACGGAGGTATCGCCCGTCCAAGCCAATGCCGTGGTCGCCACCAATAGGGCGACCGCCATCATCAGTAGCGAATTCCGTTTCATTCCAGGCGATTCCTCAACGGCGTCAGGACTACACGGGCGCCGATAGTCCGTGCAGGTTTCATACTAACGGAATTGACGCGTTGGAGTCTCGCCGGAGAGCAGGCAAAAGAAAAACGCCGGAGCGACTGGCCCCGGCGTAGCTGAAAGAAAGAAGGTTGCGCCTGGAACTTCCGACCGGATGCCCTGTCCGCAGCCAGAACCCCGCCTCGAACGGCGAAGGCAAAACATTCCGTCGGTCTGCCTGCAGCTGTTTTCGCAGACGGGTGCTCGGAATGTGCCGACGACGATCCGTTACATCTTGGCTTGCCAGAGGGCGAGCACGGCGCCCGTCGGATCCGTGAAAATGCTGAACCAGCCGATGTTGGGAATTTCGGTTACGTCGCGTATGAAGTTGGCGCCCAGCGACTTCGCTTTCGCCGTGGCGGCGTTGATGTCGTCAACGTTCACATACGTCAGCCAGAACGACGGGGCACCCGGCATGGGGTGCTTCATGATCCCCCCGGCCGAGTTTTCGCCAACCTTGATCAAGGTGTACTGCATGGGGGCAGGCATGTCTTCAAGCTTCCAGTCGAATAGTTTGCTATAGAAGTCCTTAGACTTCGTGACGTCCTGGGTGTTGAGTTCAGTGTGCACAAAAGCGTTTGCCATTTCTTTTCTCCTCGCAAACCGTTAAATGAGATTGCAGCCTGGCAGCGATTGTTCGCCGTTTTGGCCTTTTGTATCACTTCGACGTTTGAGCAGGATGAAAATCGACAGGACCGGCGAAAGATTATTCAGTGCTCCTGGGGCCCGAACCGGCCAGTTTCCCAACGGTGTAGAATAACGGGTTCACTGGTGGATGCTGCCGCCGTGTGAGTCCGGGACCAGCCCGGCACATCTATACTGAGTACCCTGGCGTACGCTTGCCGGCACCAATCCTCAACTTCCGAAAGGACGCAATTATGGCAACCCTCACTCATCCTGCGCGCGAGGCGAACCGCGCCGCTGACAACCGCGTCGCGGTCACGCCGCCAGACCAGTTCAGCAACGAGCCCATGATCGACTGGACGAACCCCGAGAACCTGCGCCGCATGCAGGCCACCATCGACAAGGTCCGCAGCGAACTTGGACGGGAGTATGACCTGGTAATCGGTGGACGCCGCGTGAAGACCGCCGACATAGCTCCCTCGATCAATCCGGCCAAGCCTTCGGAAGTGGTGGGCATACATCACCAGGCGGGTCCGGCCGAAGTTGAGCCCGCGATGCAGGCCGCACTCAAGGCGTTCGAGACTTGGAGCCGAACTACGGTCGAAGAACGCACGCAATTGCTATTCCGGGTCGGCCAGCTTCTGCAGGAGCGCAAGTTTGAACTCGAGGCGTGGCTGGTATTTGAAGTGGGCAAGAATTATTTTGAGGCTGACGCCGACATCGCCGAGCTCATCGATTTCTGCCATCTTTATGCCCTGGAAGCGCTCCGCCTCGACCAGGCAAAGCCAGTGGTGCAGTTGCCGGGCGAGCACGACCAGTTCCGCCACATTCCGCTCGGTGTAGGCGCAGTGATTTCGCCCTGGAATTTTCCTGCCGCCATCATGGGAGGCATGACACTGGCTTCCGTCGTCAGTGGCAATACCGTAGTGCTGAAGCCCTCCGGCGACTCCCCGACAATTGCAGCGAAATTCATGGAGATACTCGAAGCCGCCGGACTCCCCGATGGCGTGGTGAACTACTGCCCCGGGCATGGTGTCGATTTCGGCAGCGCAGTGGTTGCGCATCCGAAGACGCGGTACATCGCATTCACCGGGTCTAAAGAGGTAGGCCTGCACATCAATCAGACTGCGGCCACACAGCAGTCCGGCCAGTTGTGGATCAAGCGCACCGTCCTGGAGATGGGCGGCAAGGACTCTATGGTGGTCGATTCCGACGGCGACTTTGATGCTGCCGTTGAGGGAACTGCGCAGGCGGCCTTCGGATTCAGCGGACAGAAATGCTCCGCATGCTCGCGCATCATTGTCGACGAGCGCATCTACGATCGCTTCATCCAGGCGCTCAAGGCGCGGGTGGAGAAGATCACGCTTGGCGATCCAACCACGAACCCTGGCATGGGACCGGTCATCAACCAGAAGTCGATGAAGTCGATCCTTGGCTACATCGAGAAGGGAATCGCCGAAGGAGGCCGCCTCGTTACTGGCGGCGGCGTGGCGAAAGAAGCTGGCGAGGGATATTTCGTTCAGCCGACAGTCATCGCCGACGTTGACCCTCAGGCAACGATTGCGCAGCAGGAAATCTTCGGGCCGGTGCTCGCGGTCATCCAGTCGCGCAACTTTGAACATGGCGTCGAGATCGCCAATAACACCGAATTCGGTCTCACGGGCGCGGTCTATACCTCGTCGCCTGACAAGATCGAATACGCTAAGCGGGAATTCCACGTCGGCAACCTGTACATCAACCGCAAGTGCACAGGAGCAATCGTGGGTGCGCATCCGTTCGGCGGGTTCAACATGTCAGGAACCGACTCCAAGGCCGGAGGCCAGGACTACCTGCTGCTATTCACGCAAGGCAAGTCCATCGGGGAGAAGATCATTAAGAGTAGCTAACAAGAAGTTGTGGATATGCTTCACCCTGTCCAGCCATGGACAGGGTGAGTTTTTTTATACGATCCAGATCTCTCGCTTCCATTTCCGGTCAACGAAGACCGTAGTAGGAGACTCTCCCGAAATTTCTCCAGCTAAGTTGCAACGATCGCGACCGGGGACATCATTGCGCCTGCGCCATCTACGACTGCCCTCGTAGTTCCGGCAAACTGCCGCGTGGCAGGCGCAAGGCATTGTCTTTACAGCGATACAGTTTTGGGGTGGAAGCACTCACGTCCAGTACGCGGCCCCCGGCGGCGAGTCCCACTCTGTGGGATGTCAGGGGGCCGCTGTTGCAAGTCGATGCAAGTGTCTTGCAACGAAATTCGCGCGGGTGTATTGACGTAGGGCAGTGCTGCGGTTCAAATGAGAGCAAGATGGCAGGTTGCAACCTAGTTGCAACTGTTGATTGCCGTCAACTGGGTGACAGGGGGAATCGGCGATCGTTATCGGTTCCCCCGTCAAAAAACGCATGTGTGCGAATCTGGGTGTTTCAGCCCGAGACGCACGTGCGTTACTTGCTTTTTTACGGTGTCGCTTAGCGGGACCATTTTTCAGGGGATAACAATGAAATCGACTCTGGCCTTTGTTTGCTTGCTTTTGGCGACCACAGGGTTGTTTGCTGCCGGTCTGAATGAACTCATCGATCCGCCCACCTTTACCAGTTCCAATGGCGCCCTGGACATTCTCATCACAGCCAAGCGTTTACTCCTGGACCTTAGTCAGCCAAGAACGGAATGACGGTCAAGGGAGTGGACCCGCACTGACATCAAGCACCGGGCTTCTGGGCGCGCCCGTCATGATCGATGGCGGAAAGAAAGCTCCGGGAATCTCGTTGCAGTCAGCTCCCAAGCTGGTTGCGCAGTTGCCTCCTGCCCAAGCCACTGTGCTCAAGAAACACCTGGCATCGATTTCCGCGCCGGCGAATATTCCCGGTGCACCGCGCGCCGCGCTCCCGGCGGGCCACCACCGGCGCATCTTCTTCGGCGTTCCAGCTGACAATGACGATGGTTTCAGGCTCGGTTATGAAGAAGTCGATCAGCATGGGAACCCTGTCCCCGGCACTTTCCGTTTGGGTAAGGGAAATACGCCGTCAATGAAAACTGGGAGCCGGTTAACGTAGCGGACGTCCAAAATGGTCAATCCGGCAAAGCCCACAGCTGAGTCGTTGGCACGGGGCAAGAAGTATTACGGCTATGAGTGTGCCATGGGTCATGGGTCAAACGGGAATGGCAAGGGCGAAGTCGATAACGGCCACAAGATCCCGGACTTCACGAATTCGTCGAGTCTGCAAGACAAGTCGGATGGGAAGTTGTTTTTGTGCCTTGAAGACCGGCAAGGGTCACATGCCGCTGGAGAACATCCGTATCATGCCTAACGAACCGTGGAATTTTGTTAACTACGTTCGTTCATTGGCGAAGTAAAGGTATCGTGATGCTCGCGGGACTGTTGCTTTGGTCAGTTTCGTAGCAGTCCCGCCGTCGCGCTAGCTCTGCGCCGCACCATTCGGTGATGCAAGGGTTGCTACGCCCACCAGTCTTTTCTTCACAATTCGTCACAACTTTTTGACAATTGCAGCTCTTTCAGGCATTCGTCACCGCTAGACACGCATACGTCACAACCGTGGCCTGGGCCGGAAACCTTGCGCCCAGCAGTACATCTATGGGCTAGTTGCAAATGCCGGTTGACTGCAATCCATGAAGCAGTTCAATACGGCGATGTGAGCAACGGAATGGAGAAGTTATGAGACAGTACCTTCGCCACACTGGGATGCTGGCCATTCTTGCGCTGACGCTGAGCGGGTTTTCGCTAGCGCAGGAATTTGCCTATCGCGTGGCGGCCAATATCCCGGTTGACTTCTATGTGGGTGATCAACATATGGCGGCAGGCAACTATCTGTTTGCCATCAATTACGAAAACCATGCGGTCACCATCGAGAACCAGTCAACGGGAGAGCATTCCGTGGTGCTCGCTTCACCCGTGACCTTGGCCTCGCCCGGCTACACCCGGAGAGACAAAGGAACAACCGTGCAACTGGGTTCCGTAAACGGAAAGTACGTTTTGGCGGACGTCATCATCAGGACGAATGGTGTGACATTTCCCGAGGCGCACGCCAATGGAGGGTTGGCCAGTAACGAAGACAACCTGACGATCGTTGCCTCGCTCCGGTAGTCAACGCTTTCGCAACGATAGACGATCTCTGGGCCGGGAGCTCACATCCCGGCCTTTTCTAGTACGCAACCGGACGATGAGGCCTACGGCAGCGGGCGAGCGGGCTAAGAACCGCGAAGCCCGGATCCATCAAGGTTGCTGGTGGTAAATCCGGCGGTTGTGCGTGGAAGGCGGTCGAACTTATCACGGGAGATCTGCTGTGCGTCACGAATACGTGACTGAGGGCATCGTGAGGTGTCCTGACCGCATGGCAGAAGTCAGCCGAGGGCGTAGTAGTCGCGCGAGCGGCGAAGGCCCGAACGATAGGAAGGGTCAGTAGTGCTTGGGTCTCGATGAGGGTATTGCACTAGCCATCCCGCTTCGGCGGGCCTCCGTGGGCAGGGAGCGGGTGAAGCCCGCGATGGATGCTAACGCGAGAAGTGAAGCCCACACGGCGTCCCCAAACCACGAACGCCCGGCCCGCTCACGTTCCGTGAACGGGAGTAACCTATCGAACCGCCGTATGCGGACCCGCATGTACGGTGGTGTGGGAGGGGAGGGGCCGCGAGGCCTCCCCCTATCCCGATTGCTACGAGGATCTCGCAAACCGCTGGTCGAAACGGCATGGCTCACAGTAATCTCGTTGTACCGATAATTCACAACCCATGCATCATAATTTCGCCATTGCTTTCTTCTTCTTCGCCAGCTTGTCTCTCGGCGCGGCTGAGCCTGCCGGCTCTTCGAAGGTCTCATGGCAGCCGCAGGCCCTCGTGAACGGTACGGTTTGCCTCTTCACCGTCCATGTCAACGGTGCACCGCAGAAAGTCGCCGGGAAGTGGTTGGGCCGGGACCTGACGTTCACCGCAGGAGCGGACGGCAATTGGTACTCGCTGGGGGGTGTAGCGTATGAGACCAAACCGGGGACCTATGATCTGGCGCTTGACATCGCCAGGCGCGACGGAGCGATGGTTCACGAAGCGCATCCAGTTGCGGTCCGTGCCGCACGCTATAAGTCGTCGCGACTCACAGTACCCCAGAAGTACGTCACGCCCGATCCCGAAACCCTGAAGCGTATCGACGCCGAAAGAGTAATCAAGAAAGCGGCCTTCGCCCACTTCAGCCCGGTGCCACAATGGGCGGGCGACTTTATTGCGCCCGTGTCCACCCAGGTCTCGGAAGCCTTTGGCACCAGCCGCACCTTCAACGGCAAACTCGCCAGCGTACATCGTGGCTTGGACTTCCACGCTCCCATGGGCACTTCGGTCCACGCGTCGAATGCGGGCGAAGTGGTCCTGGCGCGCGAACTGTTCTACGAAGGTAATTGCGTCGTGATCGATCACGGTCTGGGATTCATGACCATGTACATGCATCTGTCCCAGTTCAGCGTCAAAGAAGGCGACAAGGTGGAAAAGGATCAGGTCATCGCACTCAGTGGAGACACCGGCCGCGCCACCGGTCCGCACCTCCACATGTCGGTGCGCTGGAGCGACGAGTATCTCGATCCAGCGAAGTTGCTCGCTCTCAAGTTGCCGCAGCCGCCATAGGACGCCGTGTCACCACGAATCCGACCGCGCGACCGGGAACGGTTTGACATCTCTCGGACTGTCCGAAACAATGGTCGTCGAACTGTGTCCCAACATAGTTGAGACTTCTAGATCAGCCCAGGGTCAACCCTGGGTCAAGATTGCTGAATTCATATGGCCAAAATTCTCTGCGTGGACGACGAGCAACATGCCGCCAAATTGAAGTGCATTATTCTGGAGACGGCCGGGCATCAGGCGACTGCGGCTACGTCTGCGAGCGATGCAGTGGCTTTGATGGGGTCAGGAAGTTTCGACCTGGTGGTGACCGACTGGCGATTAGGAAGTGCAAGCGGTCACGAAATTGTGGTGGCCGCTAGGAAGCTGCCGCATACGCCAGTTGTGGTGATTTCCGGTTACGTTAGCGAGGCGTTCTCAGCGCCCGATCCGCTGGCCGACTATTACCTGGAAAAACCCGTGAACCCCGAGGAGTTGATCAGCGTCGTCAACGATCTGGTTGGATCGCTAAACCGCCAAGGGTCTTAACGACAGCCACGCAGCCGCGCTTACCCTGATGGTTCAAGCTTCATGAAGGCTGAAATCCCCGGGCCCGAGGGGCCGGTAATGATGTTCCGTTTCAGCCGCGGCGGATCATTATCGATGCGGACCGCCGCAGTTGCATGCGCCAGCATGCGATGATGCAGCACGAAAAGCACCAGCTCGAGACGATCTGAAACTCCGATCTTGTCGAAGATGGCGCGCAGTGAGTTCTTGACCACTTGCTCGGTGGTGGCCAATTCCGCCGCAATCTCACGGTTTTTGTAGCCGCGTACCACCGTGGCAATAATGTGCAGCTCTTTCTCTGTCAGCCGATCCCGCACCCGAAGCCCCACATGGTCCTCGCCGAGCTCGTTGAGGACCGAGTTGGAAACATGAACGAAGGTTTCGCCGCGTGCCAGCCGCCTCATCGCATCAACCACATCGGGGCCGTTAATCGATCGGTAAATCACCCCCTGCACACCCATGGCAACGAAAGCGGCAGCTTCATCGCTGTTCTCGGCCACCACGAGGATGGCGGTGGAGCGGCGCGTAGTAAGCGCTGTGACTCCTGCGAAGCGGGGAAGAAAACTCGTGGACACCATCAACACCCGGGCACGCAACCGTTCAAGCGCGCTCAGCATTTGATCAATGGTTTGCGGCTGGGCAACGATGCGAAGGTCGTCTTCAACGGCCAACACTTTGGCCACCCCGGCGCGAAAGATCGCCTGGTGGTCAGCAATAATTATGTTGATCATGCCGACGGCTCAATACTGGGATTTTCAATTCATACCTCCGGCACCTGTGCGATCCGGTGACCTGACGTATCTGCGTTCAGCGAACTCCAAACTCGGGCTTGCTCGGAGCCTTCCGCCGCCTAACTGCAAACGCAGGTGTTATGAATTGTTGTGACGTCCGTTGTTATAGCATGTGCCAACGCTTTACAAAAACGATTTTGCTATGAAACTACACGGATATGCTACTAAAGTACCACGATTGTCGATAATCAAATAAAACTTAGGAGTGAACAGATGCTCCACGAGGGAGCCAAGACTGACACTAGCTCCCACACCCGCCCGGTTTGAATCTTGCTATGATCGTGCGTTGCCGTCCACGTTGACATCTGTGCGCGCCTCTACTCGTCCCAACTGGGCTGAAGTTTCACTTCCCGCTCTCCGTCACAATTTTCGCGCCCTGCAACAGCACCTCGGCCCCGCCGTGACCATTTGCGCGGTGGTGAAGTGCGACGCTTATGGGCACGGCTCGGAAGCTTGCGCACTTGCGCTGGAGCAAATAGGCGCGTCGTGGTTCGGCGTGACGTCAACCGACGAAGGCGTTGCCTTGCGCGATGCCGGCGTCACCAGCCGCGTACTGGTGATGGTCGGTGTTTTCCGCGGCGAAGAAGAAGACGCGCTTCGCTACGGCCTCACTCCGACGGTTCACCGCGCGGAAGACGTTGAAGCGGTCGCCGCGGCTGCGGTCCGCATTGGGCGACGCGAGCCGGTACCCATTCACTTGAAGCTTGATACCGGAATGGCTAGGCTGGGCCTGTCGCTTTCTGAACTCGACAACCTGGCCGAACTCATCAAGTCGATCGCGCAAGTCGAATTAGAAGGTGTCTTCAGTCACCTCGCATCCTCCGAGGTGCTCGATGCCGGCGATGCCGGGCGGCAACAGCAGCGTTTTCGCGAGGCGCTCAGCACCATCGATCGTCACGGCCTGCATCCACCTATTCGTCATCTCGCCAATAGCAGCGCAACCCTGGGGCGACCTGATAGCTGGTATAACTTTGTGCGGCCCGGCATGGCGATTTACGGATACGAACTACCTCTCGTTCATCGCGACGGCACTCCGGTTGCCGAATGCCATCCTCTTGGGCTGATCCCCGCGATGTCGTGGAAGACCCGCGTACTGTCGTTACGCAACGTCCCGGCGGGGCAGGCGCTAGGCTATAACGGCACCTATGTCACTCCGGTGCCGGCCCGCATCGCCGTCATCGCTGCTGGATATGGTGACGGTCTCTACCGCCGTCTCTCGCCCGGAGGCTACGTGCTGCTGCGCGGTCGGCGTGCTCCAATGCTCGGGCGCATCTCCATGGATCTCACCATCGTGGACGTCACGCATATTGCCGGAGTCGAGATTGGCGATGAAGTCGTTCTCATCGGGCGCAGCGCCAATGAGCAGATCACCGCCGTCGATCATGCACGCTGGTCCGGCACCATCCCCTACGAAATCCTGTGCAACCTGTCGGAACGCGTTGTGCGCCATCACGTGGAGTAGGCGCCGCCTTCGTGCTACGATGCAAATTCAAAAATAGCCACGGATTTCCGCGTATAAAAACGACCAGGCCAGCGCCGGCGGTCCACTCTGATTCTTGTCAGGAGATCATCCCATGCATCGCATCGCTATCATCACTTTGGTACTCTCATCGCTCGCAATCGCCCAGGCGCCGCAACAGTCTTCCCCTTCGGGAGTTTTGCCGCAGCACCAGCGCATGGGCTACTTTCTCGGCGATTGGACGGCCTCGGGCACGTCGAAAATCAGCCCCAAGTCTCCTGCCGCACCTTTCACCTTGAAAGAGCACGGAGACTGGGTCACCGACGGCTATTTCCTCGAGACCAAAACCGCGATCAAGTCCGATCTGGGCCGGGTCAACAGCGTACGAGTCATGGGATACAACGTCGAGGACAAGGTCTATACCTACAACGTCTATAACAGTCTCGGCGAACACCAACTCGCAATTGGACATCTCAACGGAAACACCTGGACCTGGGACTCAGCCGAGAAACTGAACGGCATCGCCATCAAGGGCCGCTATACGATCGTCGAGACCGGGCCCGATACCTTTACCTTCAAGTCGGAAATCGCCGATCCCAAGGGTGGATGGGCCACAGTAATGGAAGGCAAGGCCACCCGAGGGAACGCTGGCAGCAACTAGCAATCAGTACCGCAGCTCGTTTGTAGCCACCCAGACCGCGAGCCATGATTTTGCGCAACTTACGACGACGGTGACTATGAACGATCAAGCTTTCACAAAGCCGGACATCGTCGAGTGGTTAAGAAAGCTAGGTCGCCGATGGTGGCCTGACCCAATTCAGTTGGATATTCAGCCGACGCCAACCAAGCCCGCGCCAATTAACGCTGCTCCTCCTCGACCCATCCGGAAATTACTATTTTTTCGAATTTTTCATACAGATCACCCTGGGTGGAGTCACTTATCTGGGCTATCCGAAGACGGCCATTCGCGACGTGGGTGCCACGCCGCCTGTACTCCGTTGGGCCTCACCCCTGAAGCTTGCCGCCCCCGATCCATCGATCGCCCGCATGCGTTGGACGGATGATCCCAAAACGGGTTTGGCGTAGCGGACGATTACGTGCGCGCAAGACTTGCTGGGTGCGGAAGGAGTGGTCGAACAGAGGAGTTGCGTTTCGAGAACATTCTGCAGAAACCAAGAATCAGGTGGTCTATAGCTTGTACAACGAGGATAGCCAATTCCGTATAGCCTACGCGTTCTCCCGCGAACTGTTCACTGGAGCAAATGCACCTGCGCCAAACGAGTCGGCTGTACCGTTGTCGCTGCGGCACCCTTCCTAGGCGCCTGCGGCTAATCGCTGACTGCTTTCCGATACAAGCTCAATGCCGCATCCCCTAGCACGATCTTTCGATACCGCACCAGCGCGCCGAAGCTCTCGCCGAGATCGAATTTTTTCTCGTGCTCCGCGATGATGATCGACGTGGGTTCTATTAGCTCCGACCCCGCCAGTAACTCCAGCGTTCGCTCGTAGGCTCCTCGCATAGAGTACGGTGGATCGAGAAAGCAGAAGTTGCAGGTTATGCGCGACGCGCCAAGCGAACGCAACGCGGAAGCAACATCGCTTTCGTACACGTCGAATCCCCCCCTGATTTTCAGCGACTTTAAGTTGTCTCGAATCAGACGCGCATGCTTACGTTCTGATTCGATAAAGTAAACTTGCTCCGCTCCACGGCTGATCGCCTCGATCCCCACTGCCCCGGTCCCTGCGAACAAATCCATCCAGATGCTGCCTTCGAGCGTGCTCGACGCAGACAGCACATTAAACAGCGTCTCTCGCAGGCGGTCACTCGTCGGACGCAGATCGAGCCCCGGCAAAGATTTCAGCGGACGGCTGCGGTATTCTCCTGCGATGACGCGCATACCTGTTTTCTTCTACAGAGTTAAGAATTGATCTTTGAAAGGGCATGGCTTTAGCCGTGCCGTTGAGCCGCTCAAGATGCCGGGCTTCCGCCCCCGAGGGAACCCTCCCACTTGCGACCCGGCACAGGTCAGAACCTCTTGAAGCCCTATGCGAGTGTATAGAATAAAGAAGGAGGGTTGCTGTCCTCATGCGCGGCTGGTCATTTCCGGCAGGACGCTTGTTCGGCGTCGATATCCGGATCCACGTTACATTCCTTTTCCTGCTCGGCTTCGTCTGGTTTTCCGAGTCGCTGACCATGGGCGCAACTGGCCCGGGTCGCGGTCTCGCCCTGGTCTGCATCATCTTCGGCTGTGTGGCATTGCACGAACTGGCGCACGCACTCGTTGCCGGTCGCAGCGGCATTGCCGTCCGCTCCATCATCCTGCTCCCTATCGGCGGCGTCACCCTGATGGAAGAGTCCAACGCCGGCAAGCCTGACCCCGAGCGAGACATCCGCATCGCGGTCGCAGGTCCGCTGCTTAACCTCCTGATAGCGGCGATCGCGGGCGCCGTAATCGTTGCCTTTGCGCCCCAGGTAAGGCTGTGGTCGCAGCCTTACGTGCACGCTGCCAACCTTCCGCGCAGCCTGTTCTGGGCCAACCTGTTTCTCGGCGCCTTCAACCTGCTTCCGGCTTATCCCATGGATGGCGGCCGCATTTTGCGTGCCCTGCTCGCAGAGCGTATGGACTACGTACAGGCCACGCGCCGGGCCGTCAGTGTCGGACAGGTCTTTGCCATGCTCCTGATGATGATCGGCCTCGTCTGGAACGCCTGGCTCGTGCTCATCGGCTTCTTCCTGTTTGTTGGCGCGCAAATGGAAGACCGCTCCGTCGTTTTCAAGTCGGTGCTCGAAACTGTCCGGATGGAAGACGTGATGCTCACGCAGTTCTCGATTCTCTCGCCCGCCGACACTTTGGAAGACGCCCTCAGCAAGGCAGTCCACACCCTGCAGGACGATTTTCCCGTCGTGCGTGGTACAGAGATGGTAGGCGTCATCAATAAGTCGCGCATCGTCGCCGCCCTGCGGCGCGAAGGCAATGGCTATGTGCAACCCGCCATGCTGCGAAGTTTCGAAGTAGCGCAGCGCAGCGATTCGCTGGCTGAAGCCTTCCGCAAGCTCCAGGGCCGCGGACTCAGCATGATCCCGGTTGTCGATACCGGCCGCCTGGTCGGCATTGTGACCCTCCAGAACCTGACCCACTCAATGTCGCTGCTGGCTGAATCCCGCAGGCTCAAGCACGCCGAAGAGAACGGCGGGTAGGGTTGCGGTTTAGGGTTGCGGTTTCCCTTGACTGCCTGCCGTCCGTTCTTCATAATGCTCCAATCCTGAAAATCAGTTACGAAGCGCTCTGAATCCTGTACGAACTGCGCCTTTTTCGCCGCGATTTGGCGAGATCAGAATTCTCTCTGGAGACTCGCACATGGGCCACCGTGCCGCTTTCTTCATTTTCTGTCTCTGCCTCGTGCCATCCGCCCGCGCCATCGCCGGATGCTCGGGCAAAGTATTGATGCAATCCGACTTTCACGCCGGCGATTCGAAGTGGCCGATCGGCAGCACAACCTGGACCGATCAGGAGATTCGCGACGGCGCATTGATGTTGAAGTATCGCAAGAACGTCGCCTCCCAGCTTCTTTACAACGGCGACGTGTATGACGATGTGCAGATTTGCGTCAATGTCAAGCTGGTAGACTCGGTTGCCGCCGACAAGGAATATGCCTCCGTTGTATTCTGGGCCAAAGACTACAGCTCGTATTACGTTTTGTGGTTTGACGGCTCAGGCGCCGTCGGCGTGCTACGCAAAGCTGGAGATCGCTGGCTCTTTCCCCTGCCGCCACAAAATGATGTCCTGGTGAATAGGGGTGTAGGGCAGACAAACGCCCTGCGCGTCGCGTTGCGCGGCAATAACGCAGACCTGTTCGTTAACGAGCATCACGTCGGCTCGATCACTGGCCAACCGGTTCCGGGCGGAAGTCAGGTTGGCCTCCGCGCCGAAGGCGCCATTCCCAACCATACCAACACCGTCTGGGAATTCTCGGACTACGTAGTTTCTAAACCCTAAGAGCCGGCACCTAGACTTGTCATCCCGGGGAGGGTAGTCCACATTTCGCGCTGTTCGAAATGTGGAGAAGTAGCTTTACCCACCCCCAGCGTGAAGTTCACATTGATCTGTGTATCCACCTCCACCGGCTCGGTGTTCAAGAGATAGGGCTTGTACCGCCACTGGCGTACCGCATCGAGGGCTGCCGGCGCCAGCAAGGGATGTCCACTCACCACATGCAAGGCTTGCACTGAACCGTCTTTGCCGATCACAGCCTGCAATACGACCGTGCCTTGAATTCGTTCCTGCATCGCGAGCCGCGGATACTTCGGCTTGATCTGCAGGATCAACATACCCGCCGCGACCCCTGAGGAAATGCGCAGCTTCGGAGGAGGCGCAGGCTTCAGAACGGTTGGTGGAACTTCGCGCGCGATCTCGGTCAGCACACTGTTGGGAACACCCCCAGGCACTCCGCTCGGCACCAGGACATCCATACTTGGCGGTCCTTCGGCCGACGCAGGTTCATCGCGCACCATCGAGGTCGTTCGTGGAATTCGGCTGGGCTCCCGCAGCACCGAATCGTTGGGTTGGTGGTTGTCACGAGCATGCGGCTGTTCACGCAATTCCTGCGCTGGCGCGCGGCCGGGAGGCGGCGAAGGGGCTTCCAAAATGCTTGTCCATAGCTGTTTGGATAGAGCCTCCGTATAGAGCAGCGGCAGCAGCACCAGTACTCCAATCGCGCTCACTTCAATGCAGTACGAGACCACTTGAGGCCATGACTTCCGTCTGCGTCGATCCGCAGCCGAGTCGAACAGGCTGTCTTCAAACATTGTTGCTGCTCCTTATGAGCACTATTGACACCGCGCGCGTGCGATTCGGTCCTGGAAAGTGCAAGCGATAGGACCGACGGTTTGACTTGCAGCCCCGAGTCTCGATATAAGCGACCTCAACCTCTTTTCGAAGGAAGGTCCATGCCAAAGCGGTCGCTTCTCGCATTCTTGCTAGTTTCATTCGCCCTGAGCACGAGTGTTGTCGCACAAACGTCCAGTCCCCCGAGCTTCAATGGCAAGAGCTGGTGGGAGTACGTCAAAGTCCTGGCATCCGACGACATGGAAGGCCGTGAAACGGGCAGCGCAGGGCTGCGCAAGGCATCGGCCTACGTGGTCGAGCAACTGAAGAAGAACGGACTGCAGCCTGCGGGCTCAAAGGGCTTCTACCAGCCGGTGGAGTTGGTCAGCCGCCAAATTGACGAGTCAGGATCAAGCCTCACGCTGGTACGCGACGGCAAGCCTGAGCCACTGATGCTTGGCGAAGACGCGATGTTCAGTACCCGTTACGACCTCGTGCCTTCCACCAACGCGCCGTTGGTGTTCGTCGGCTATGGCTTGAAAGTTCCTGAGAGGAATTATGACGACTTCGCGGGCCTCGATGTCAAAGGTAAGGTCGTAGTCTACATCGCGGGTTCGCCCGCGGATGTGCCTTCGGCGTTATCGGCACACTATCAATCCGGAGGCGAGCGTGCGCGGACCCTGCGCGAACTGGGCGCGGTCGGTCTCATTTCGATTCCCAACCCGGCATCCATGGACATTCCGTGGGGGCGCATGACGCTTGCCCGCACCCGTCCCAGCATGGTGCTCGCCGATCCCGACCTCGACGACACCAAGGGCGTCGGGCTGGCAGTAACGTTTAATCCAGCCGATGCCGAAAAGCTCTTCGCCGGGTCAGGTCATACCTTCGCGGAGATCGCTGCTCTCGGCAAGGACCGCAAACCGATGCCGCACTTTCCGCTGACGGCCTCCATTCAGGCGAAAGCCAAGGTGATAAAGAAGAATATCGAGTCCGATAACATCGTCGCCAAGCTCCCGGGCATCGATCCCACATTGACGGACCAGTATGTTGTGCTCTCGGCGCACCTCGATCATGTCGGCGTCGGAGAGCCCATCAATGGCGACAAGATCTACAACGGCGCCATGGACAACGCCGCCGGCTCCGCCGTGCTGCTTGACATCGCGGCCGCGCTGCACGCGTCGAAAGCGGCCCCCAAACGTTCGCTGCTCTTCTTGTTCGTGACTGCCGAAGAGAAAGGCCTGCTCGGTTCAAAGTATTTCGCGAATCATCCCACCGTTCCGAAGTCGTCGATCATAGCTGACCTCAACACCGACATGTTCCTACCGATCATTCCGCTGAAGATTCTGACCGTGCTCGGTCTCAGCGAGTCCACCCTCGGTGAGGATGCTCGCCAGGTCGCGACCCAACTCGGCGTGCAGGTGCAGCCCGATCCCGAGCCGCTGCGCAACTCCTTCGTGCGCAGCGATCAGTACAGCTTCATCCGGCAGGGAGTCCCGTCGCTTGCCATGGGCGTAGGTTCCGTCAAAGGCTCGCCCGGGGCGGCTACACAAAAAAAATGGCTCACCGAGCGCTACCACGCGCCCTCCGATGATCTCAATCAGCCCGTCGAACTTTCCGCGGCCGCGAAGTACGAAGACATTCTGACGACCCTGGCCCTGAAGGTCGCCGATGCGCCACGGCCTCCACAGTGGAACAGCGACAGCTTCTTCCGCCGCTTCGTAGTCCAATCCGGCGCCGGCAGGTGAGATCCGTGGGTGGCCCACATTTCGTGATGTTCGAAATGTGGGCCACCGGCATCCGTTGGGCGCTCCATACATGCTGGCCGAGTGGGAAGCGCGCGACCTGCACGAATGCGCCTTCGACATGACTTACGCCTGGACCTGGTACGATGACCTGCGCGAACTCACCACCGGACGCAAGAAAGACCTCGGCGGACTGCGCGGCTACTACTCGTGGAACGAGAGCTACTATCCCCAAGACATCATGCGCATGACCTTCGTCAGCAACCACGACAAGAACGCCTGGGAAGGCACCGAGTCGAGCAATTCGGCAAGGGATTGGAAACGGCGATCGTTCTGTCTTGCGTGGGCGAAGGCATGCCGCTCATCTACAACGGCCAGGAAGCCGGCAACACCAAGCGCTTGAAGTTCTTCGAGAAGGACCCCATCGTCTGGAAGCAGGACCCCGAAGGCGATCTCTATATGAAGCTCATCGCCCTGAAAACGAAGAACACCGCACTCTGGAACGCGCATTGGGGCGCGCGCATGGTCGAGGTTCCCAACTCCGCGCCCAATGTGGTCTTCAGCTTCGGCCGCCAGAACGACAAGGACAAAGTCTTCACGGTCATCAACTTGTCCGACAAGCCGCAGACCGTGACCTTCAAAGACACTCTCCACTACGGCAAGTACACCGAGTAACGGAGCGGCCAGCCTGCCGAACTCGACGCCTCGAGCAAGGTCACACTGAAACCATGGGGGTACCAGATATTTGTGAAGTGACACGCAGTCCCGACAAGTTTGGAACTAGATCTCGCGGTTTAACAAAAGGCGTTTGCATTGCCCAGAAAAATAGAGACATAATCCGGCATTCGTCGCATAGAGGAAGGGAATAACCTGCACGTGTTTGTAGTTGGTAGCGCAGTTCAAAAGGAGCCTACCAATGAAGCGCGACAGCCGGCCGATGGCGGTCTTGTCCCCGTACCAGCTCATGGCGCAGCAAAATGCAGTGGATCGTGCTGCGCGTCAGGGCCACACCGCGCTCGTTTAAATAGACCTTCAGCTTGCGCGCACCCCGGTCGGGAAAACGCTGCCGGGCGTTGACCACTTCCGCCTCCAACCCGGCCACGGTTTGCCCCGGAGCGCGGCTGCGCTCGGCGATGCCCGCTATCCCTTGCTGGCGATAACGCTCCAGCCACAGACATCCGGTGTACGAGATACGCCGAACTCGGCACATAGCGCCGTGAATGACTTCTCCCGGCGCGCCGCCACGAACCGCGCCCGCTGATCGCGAACATCCATGGTCTTCCAAGGCATCCCGGTTTACACTCCTGCGCTCGCTACGCTCGCGCCGGAGTGTAAAGGGTGTGGCGGGACATTTTGTAAAGGATGTCATGAGACCGAACACTCGCTTGGCAATTGTGGGGATGAATCCGTCAAGAAGCCCGCGACATGGACGAATATCTCGTCGCCGCAAAGGAGGCAACCACTGCCTGACAATTACCGTTGTGACTGCGTCGCGGGCGACAACGCAGCCAGCGGGAAAAACCGACGGAAGTATCAGGGTACGACTTCAGTGACTGCCCCGGGCGCAGTCGAAGGCGTGGCGAGAAGAGTAGTTTTTTGATTTTGAGCGTGCTTCAAGAACCCCCTGGAATGACCTATGCCCGATCTGACCAAAACTCGAGCCGCTTGCGGCAGAATTTTGTGTTAGCCGTGGGCGTGAGTCCGCGGAGATCATCGAAATTCGAGGACGGAGCCCGCGCAGCGGACGGCACTGGCTCTTCAAGTCAGTTCGAACTCTAACGGGGAGAATTGGATACGAATAACTAACAATGATTTCAACAAGATACGGATAATTTACGGCCAGCCTCATGAAAACCAACGATACGAAAAACAAGAGATTCGTGATCCCACAATGTCAGAACACTCATTTATGCCGTTGCATCCGCTTGCGTCACCAGCTCCGCGAACTTCGCGAGGTCGATGTTGCCTCCGCTTACCACGCACACGATCTTTCCTGGGCCGCATTTTCCGCTGAGCGCGGCGGCTACGGCGCAGGCGCCCGCACCCTCGGCGATCACGTGGTTCCGCTCGGCTACCAGTCGCATTGCCTTACGCGTCTCTTCCAGCGAAGCTACAATCGATCCGGCCAGCAGATGATGCGCCAGGGCCCACATGCGCGGGAAGACCGACTTGCCGCCGCATCCGTCAACAAAACTCGCCTGCCAATCGGGAAAGTACTGCGCCGAGCCCATCGCCAGCGAGCGCGCCAGGGGAGCTGCTGTCTCCGGCTCAGCGGCGAACACCTTCACATGCGGAGCTCGTTCCCGCATGGCGGTCGCGATGCCGCACGACAACCCTCCACCACCGAAGGCCGCCACGACGCAAGCTACGTCGGGCAGGTCTTCCAGGATCTCCAGTCCGGCCGACGCATTGCCCGCTATGAACTCGTCATCCTCGAAGGGATGGACAAATGCGCCACTCATCGCCGGATGCGCTCGCTCTGCCAACGCGGTCCAGCACTGGTCGTAAGACGCGGGTACAATCTCCGCCCCCAATCGCCGAGCCGCTTCAAGCTTGGCTGCGGGAGCCGCATCGATTACCAGCACCCTGCACGGCACGCCAGCCTTGCGGGCTGCAAGTGCGACACCCTGGGCGGCGTTGCCTGCGCTGATCGTCCACACGCCGCGCTGCCGCTGCTCCTCCGGCAGCAGCCGAACGGCGTTGTACGCGCCGCGAATCTTGAACGAGCCGATGGGCTGGAGGCATTCGAGCTTTAGGTAAGTCTCCGCCGGGCCGTCATAGTTGAGCCGTACCAGCGGCGTGCGGATCGCAGCCTCGTACACGTGCTTGCGCGCGTCGTCCACCATGCCTGCGGGAATGGTGCGACGCGCAGTCTTCGCTCCGAGCGGAACATCGGTAGCCATGTTCAACCTCATGCCGTCCGCCGAATCTATATCGCGGAGAACTCAGAGTCAAACATGGTGAAATGTCTTCCTCCGGCTCGTCGTGAATGGGCGGGAAATGTATGCGACGGGCGGCGTACAATAATCCTCAAACCTTCGCAACGGACACGATCCCGGGCCCTTCAATTCGCCGCCGCTCTGTTCAAGGAGTCATTATGTCTCGAATCGTGCGCAAGGTCATGTGGACGATCGCAATCACCATAAGCGCGTTTTCAGCCGCGGTTGTTCTAGCCCAGGACAAAGCTACTCAGGCTCCGGCCGCTCAGGCTGCGCCCCCGCCGGATGCCCGTCCCATCTCCGATGAGGACATTCAGATGCTGCGCAAAGACATTCGCGCCCAGCGCAAAGACCTGATCGCAGTCAATATGAGGTTGATGCCGGACGAGGCAGAGAAGTTCTGGCCGGTTTACGAGCAATACATTTCGGAGCTTGTAGCCACCAATAACAAGAAGTATGCGCTGATCAAGCAGTACGTTCAGACGGGTGGCGTCTTCACCGATGCAGAAGCCGAGGAGGCTGTGAGGCAATGGGTCGCCGTGGATGAATCGGTGGCTGCACTTCGTACGAAGTACATTCCGATCTTTCGCAAGGTGCTTTCGCCCAAGAATGAAGCCATGTTCTATCAGCTCGACCGGCGGGTGCAGTTGATGATTGACCTGCAACTGATGGCGCTGATTCCGATGGTCGAACCGTGAGGCTGTTGTGCGCAGGTTGATGAACTCGGTTGCTGCCATCACCATCCGCAGGGCAACACTCGAAGATGCGGACGGCATTCTGGACTGCCTGCGAGCGGCCTTCGCCCCTTACGAACACAGCTACTCCAAAGCGGCTTACGAGGACACGGTTCTCACGCGTGAGTCGTTTGCTCGTCGACTCGACGAAATGGCGGTGTTCGCCGCGGTCGATGAATCAGGACGTGTGGTTGGGACGATCGCGTGGAAGGTGATCGATCACACAGAGGGCCACCTGCGCGGAATGGCTTTGCGTCCGGAGTGCCAGGCTCGCGGTATTGCGGATCAGCTTCTGGCATATGCGGAAGCCGAGCTCATCAAGCGGAAATGCTCCTGGATCACCCTGGATACAACTGAGCCACTCGAGCGGGCTATGCGCTTTTATGAGCGGCACGGCTTTCGTCGCTCTGAGGAAGTCAGGGATTTCTTCGGGATGCCACTGATTGAGTATGTGAAGGAGGTGACGGCGGGCGGTTGAGAACAACGGGAAGCGCGGGGTTGTCGGCCTATTTAACGCGTTGCAACTCGCGGTAGGCTTCGCTCTTGGACATGCCAAATTCTTTTGCAGCCTGCTTCAGCGCGGCCTTCTCGTCGAGCGAATCGCTGCTCATCAGCTCGCGTACGCGTAGGCCAACGTTCTTCCCGTTTGGGGCTTGAGCGCGCTCGGCACCCTCGGGTTTGCCGATCAGCAAGGTGATTTCACCCTTGACGTCACCGCGTTTCGAGAGGGTAGCTAGCACGTCTTCGGCGCGGCCGCGTAGAAACTCCTCGTGCAGCTTGGTGACTTCTCGCGCGACGACGATGTGGCGGTCCGGTCCCAACAGCTCGACTACATCTTGCAGCGCCTCAACAATGCGATGCGGCGCTTCGTAGAAAATCTGGGTGCGTGCCGAATCATGGATGCCCTCGAGCATAGTACGGCGAGCGCCTTGCTTAGCGGGGAGAAATCCGCTGAAGCGAAACGAATCAGTAGGCAAGCCGCTGGCGACGAGGGCCGAAAGAAATGCCGAGGCGCCTGGTATGGGGACAACCTTGATGTGATGCCGCACAGCCAGGGCGATCAAGCGGTATCCGGGATCGCTCACTCCCGGCATGCCTGCGTCGCTGACCATCGCGATGTTGTCGCCCTGCTCGAGATGCACGATCAGTTCAGCGGCGCGTGTGAGCTCATTATGTTGGTGGTAGCTGACGGTGGTCTTCTCGATGCCGTAATGGTCAAGCAACTGGACAGTGTGGCGCGTGTCCTCGCAAGCAACCAGATCGACTTCTTTGAGGATGCGCAGCGCCCGAAGCGTAATGTCTTCCATGTTGCCGATCGGGGTGCCAACAAGGTAGAGCGTGCCCGCGCCGGGAGCTCCGCCGTCCCTGACTACACGCGTTGAGGAACTCGTATTCGTCATACGCGGCAAGTTTACACCCGCCGGACAGGAGGCATGTCATGCTCATGTCATGCTCTGGGTTGCGTCCGGCGTCATGACGAAGTATCGTACGGCGGGCCGAACTCCTGGGTGAATTCTGGTTGCAAACAGCGCGCTTCGCCATCACCTCAAATTCTTGAACGGAGAACAAATATGCCGGTTCAGTCCATCGATCAGTTGCGCAGTGCTTTCCGGGGAGACGTCGTTCAACCGACCGACGCCGCCTACGATTCGGCGCGCAAGGTGTACAACGGAATGATCGACAAACGGCCGCAACTTATCGCGCGCTGCGTCGACGTTGCCGATGTCATAGCGGCGGTGAAGTTCGGACGCGACAACCAGATGCTCACAGCGATTCGTGGCGGTGGCCACAACGGCGCCGGCCTCGGGAACCTGTGACGATGGCCTGGTAATCGACCTCTCACGCATGAAGGGCATTCGTGTGGATCCGGTGGCGCGGACCGTCCGCGTTGAGGCGGGATGCGTGTGGGGCGACGTCGATCATGCGACCCACGCCTTCGGAATGGCCACCCCGTGCGGCTTCATTTCCACCACCGGCGTAGGCGGGCTAACGTTGGGTGGAGGGATCGGATACCTTACCCGCCAGTATGGCCTCACCATCGACAATCTAGTCTCGGTAGACATAGTTCTGGCCGACGGCCGATTCGTAACTGCGAACGCAAGCGAGAATAGCGACCTGTTCTGGGCCGTCCGCGGCGGCGGCGGGAACTTCGGCGTCGTGACTTCGTTCGAATTCCAATCTGCATCCCGTCAGCATGGTGCACTTCGGACCAACGTTCTGGCCGCTTGAGCAGGCTGCCGACGTCCTTCGTGCTTACAGCAAGTTCATCGTGAACGCCCCCGAAAATATCAGCGGCTTCTTTGCGTTCCTCGTGGTTCCACCTGCGCCGATGTTTCCCGAGCATCTTCACTTAAAGAAAGTGTGCGGGATCGTGTGGTGTTGCAATGCGTCCGCCGAGGAAACTGAGGCCGCAACTAAGCCGATGCGCACGTTGGGACAGCCTCTCCTCGATCATGTTGGGCCCGCGCCGTTTCCAGCCGTGCAGAGTCTGTTCGACGCCCTGTTCGTGCCCGGACTGCAATGGTATTGGCGGGCCGACAACTTCGCCGAATTGAACGACGAGGCCATCGCTCGGCACGTGGAACACGGGTCGAAACTCCCTACCATGCTTTCGACCATGCACCTGTATCCTCTTAATGGCGCTGCTCAGCGAGTGGGCAAGAACGATACCGCCTACAGTTTTCGCGAAGCCCTTTTCGCAGAGGTCATCGTCGGCGTCGATCCCGACCCCGCCAATGCCGACAAGATCACCACATGGTGCAAGGAATATTGGGACGCGCTTCATCCTTACTCGGCAGGCGGTGCGTACGTCAACTTCATGATGGACGAGGGGCAAGACCGCATCCAGGCTGCGTTTCGAGACAATTACAGCAAGCTGGCGGCCATCAAGAAGAAATATGATCCGACGAACTTTTTCCGGGTCAACCAGAACATCCGGTCTTAGCAGTACGGTGCCGGGCTCAACACCTTTGGTTGAGTGGATCGCTTGGTACAGTTCAAAAAGGTTTCTACGCTATGGCCGGTAGATCCATGTCTGTGCCGTGGCGTCGGGCGAATACGCATAGCCGCCGGCGAGCAGCACGCGACCATCGCTCAGCAGCGTTTCGGTCATGAAGTGCCGCGAATCGCCCATGTCGCCTGCGACCACCGCGAACTTACCGCTGCGCTCGTCATATAGCTCGGCTTGCCGATTGCCGCCGGCGATCAGCAGTTGTCCCGACTCCAGCCGAACTGCTGCCGGCAGCTTGAATCGTGCATCGTTCAGAGTCGCAGCAGCGGTGAATGTCCCACGTTGTGGATCGTAGATTTCCGCGCTCTTCAGCGTGCCGTGCCAGTCGCGGTCGTCTGAGCCGCCAGCGAGCAAGACGCGTCCGTCGGGCAGCAGACCCGCGGTGTGTTTGTAGCGCGCCGTGATCATTGAGCCGGTTTCGCGGAAGGTTCCGCTCTTTGGGTCGTAGAGTTCGGCCGAGACATTGACCTCGGAGCCACGACCGCCTGCGACCAGCACGCGTCCGTCTGCCAGCAGAGTCGCTGTTTGCGATACGCGAGCGTGGTGCATGGGGCCGGACGCACGAAACATCAACGTTGCCGCATCGAAGATCTCTGCTGCGACGATGCTGCTGCCCGGCCCGTCATTGTCTCCGGCGCCTCCAGTGACCAGAACGTTGCCGTCGCGTAGCAGGGTCAACCGAGGTTGCCCGCGCTTAACTGTCATGCGCGCAGTCGCAGTGAATTTTCCAGAGGCTGGATCGTATAGTTCAGCTTCGTCGGTCACAGCGTGGCCGACCCACCCGCCCGCGACGAGCACTTTGCCCGAAGGGAGCAGGACGGCTCCGTGTCCCACGCGGCCTATCAGCATCTCGCCCGTCGGCTGAAATTGGCCACTTTTGGGATCGAACAGTTCCGCCGAGCGGTAGAAGTCCTGATTGCGGCGCATGCCGCCTGCGATCAGTACACGGCCGTCAGGTAGCAGTGTTGCGGTTTGCCCCGACCGCGGCGCCCGCATCTCGGCGCCGGGCACAATTGAGCCGACGCTGGCGGACTCGGTGGGCGAAGGTGCCGAGAGTCCAATTGCGACGATACACGCACCAACAACGATCGAAACGAGCAAGAAGCGCAAACGGAGCATCGGCCCTCCTTCACCATCGGCCGCGACGGCTGGCCGCGAATAACACCGCTGTTCGACTGGACGGGACGGACGAGCTTCCGTTAGCGAAGGGCAACAATTTCGTGCACTTGCTACGATTGGTTCTGCTAGTTCCGGGGTTCCACATGTCTCTCTTGCGTCGCCTGATGAACCGCAACATGACGCTCCACGCCCAGCTCGACCTGCTGGCGGAGTGCGGCATTGTGCCGCGCGAGAACGCTGGCCCCGCCGAGCTGCTGACGCGTCACAGTGACCGCGAGTACGAGACGTCTCCGTTCAAGCTGCTGCTGTCGGAGCTGGGCGCCGATTCGAATGAGCCGCCCCATCGTCCCATGTCTGACAATGTGTGGCTTATGCGGGCGGAGTGCGCCGCACGAAGTGGCGACTACGTTAAGGTTGCGCATCGGATGGCGACGCTGGCTGGCGATGACCTGCGGATTGAGTCGGTCCATGACGAGTTCGATCCCCGCCGCGGAGTAGCGTGGTTGTCGTTCACTCTTCGTGGCGCCGAAATTCGCTGGCCGGCCAAAATCGAGGAGCGCTGGATCGATCCCATGATTCTCAGTCGCTTCGCCGGACTGCTCGAAGCGCAGAACGGGCATCAACGCTACATTTGCCTCGACCTTGGCGGCCAGGATTGCCTGCTAGGTTGCGTCACCGAGAGCCAGTTTTCCGGCCTTCGCAAGCGCACCGGACTGGCCTTTGAGTGGCTGGGCTGACCGGGCCCCGTCAGTTGTGCCACTACTTTGTGGAACCAAGACGTGGAGAATTAACGAAAACCAAGTGCCGGTTTATGGCACAATGTCTGCGCCGCGGAGGCCGTACATGAAGCTCTTCCTTCTCACGCTGGCAACGACTGTTGTTGCACTTACACCCGCCGTTTCAGCGCAAAGTGCCCAGGACGCTGTGCACGCCCCTGATGGAAATTCCTTCACCCGCATCGTCAGCATTTTTATCCCGCCGATGCCCAATACACCATTTACGGCGACGGTAAGTACCGAGTGGACCCGCCAGACCAGCGATGGAGCGACGGTTGTGGTCAAGAACCGGCGACTGGTGGCGCGCGACAGCCAGGGACACGTTTTCGAGGAGCGTCGCCGATTTGTTCCTGCCGACAACAATGCCGCTTCCTTGCTGTTTCAGATGGATTACGTCGATCCGGTCCGTCACAGCCGCACCGTTTGCTTTCCTGCCAGCAAGATGTGCGATACCTACAATTTTGTGGCGCCACGGAACGAAGCGACGGTCCCGGTCGGTCCGCTGGGCGATGGTAAGCGTTACCTCAGCCGCGCCGATCTGGGTAAGGGCGAGAACGAAGGACTGGAGACGATCGGCACGCTGGAAACCATCAGTACGAGCCCGGGCGTCAGCGGCAATGATCGTGAAGTCTCGCTCACCAAGGAATTCTGGTATTCACCGAAGCTTGGCGTGAACGTGGTGGTCAAGCGCATGGACCCTCTGCAGGGTACGCAGGTGTTCACCATGAGCAACATCAGCCTCGCGGAGCCCGATGCGCGCCTGTTTGTGGTTCCCGCTCAATTTAAGGTGACGGATCAACGCGGCACGGTAACGTCTGCCAAGTAATTCCTGCTCCGCTTGCTCCGACGCGATCGTTCCGAGGGCCTCGCTTGCTTTCGATCTCCGCATTTGTCGTGTTACGTCACGCTGCAACCGGTATTCCTGCCTCGTCACAGGATCAATCGAGAAGTAGAATTCTGACCTGGAAAGGAGGTGCGGATGAACAGCCCGCCGACAAGCTACAAGGCGGCCGTGGCCGACTATCTTGCCGCCGAACGCACGCTGCTTGCGTGGGTCCGCACCGGCCTGGCGCTAATGGGTTTCGGATTTGTTGTGGCGCGCTTCGGACTCTTCTTGCAACAACTCACCGCCCTCGAGCATACCGCTACGGAAAAAACATACGGACTATCCATCTGGTTCGGAACCGCCCTGATCGCCGCCGGCGTCATCGTTACTCTGGCTTCTGCTGTGCGCCACATCCGCATGGTGCGCGAACTCAACCGAGGAAGCGACGCCAGCGTTCACTCGGTCGTGCAGGCGGTTGCAACCGCAGTGTTCCTGGGACTAGTTGGAATCGCGATGGCGATCTATTTGCTGTCCGTCCGCAGCTCGACCGGTTCTCATTCTGAAATCAGGCAGGAGAGCATCATGGCAGGTGCGACCAATAGCAACGTGAGCAATAAGGGCATCGTGCAAGTGGCAAGCAATCACTCGGTCGATGAAACTGTGCAAAAGCTCACTGGCATTCTGCACTCCAAGGGAATAACTCTTTTCGCGGTGGTTGACCACAGCGGCGAAGCGGAAAAAGTGGGAATGAAGATGCCTCCCACCAAGCTGGTTATCTTCGGCAGTCCGAAAGCCGGGACCCCCCTGATGCTGGCGGCCCCCAGCGTTGCCATCGACTTGCCGTTGAAGATTCTGGTGTCAGAGGATAGCCAAGCGAAAGTCTGGATCTGGTACAACAGTCCCGACTACCTGGCGCAGCGTCACGGTCTTCCGCATGAGTTTCTGCAGAACATTGCGGTGGTGGGAACGCTCGCTACTAAGGCCGGCGAATAGGGCGCCGCGTACTTGCAGAATAAAAACCCCACCCCATAACAGCATGGAGTGGGGAATCGGTACTCCGAAAGGTCAGCGGGGATTAACGCATCAGCTTGCGCCGTAAAACGCCGAGTCCCGCCAACACTCCTGAGCCCAGCAATGCCAGCGTGCCGGGTTCCGGTGTCGGACTGGCGACGAAGCCAATCGTGTTGTCGTTGCCATCGACGTAGAAACCGACCAATTGTCCCTTGTCGTTGATGCCGTTGATGGTGGTAGTCCCAATTCCGTTGGGATCGTCTACCGTATTCCAAATGCCGCCCTGAAAGGTGAATCCGTGCATCACCCCCATGGAATCGATGTAGTCGCCAACGATTTCCCCATGGTTATTGATCCCGAACGCCTGGGTATCCATGGCTGTGGGAAAGTCAAGCGCGCTTGCTGTGCTGCCGTTGAACAGATACCCGTGGATTACGCCCGTCGAGTCGAAATAGAAACCGACCACCAGGCCGGCATTGTTGATTCCCACCGCCTGATTGTTAGCTGTGCCCGCCGGCAGAAATCCGTCGATGTAGGTGAAGGTCCCGCCACTCTCCGTGAATGAACGCTGTAGGGTCATTCCGGTGGGGTCAAGGGAGGAATAGCCCACCGCAGTGAGGCTGTCGTTGATGCCCAGAAGCTGATTGAAGGCTGTCGCCGGCGCATCCATCGTTGTGAAGCTCCCGTTGAACGTGAAGCCATGGGTCACCCCAGCCTCCATCAACGTAGAATCCATCGTTCGAGCCTGTGTTGTTGATTCCGATCACCTGTGTCTGGGCGGCCGCGGGAAAGTTCTCGGGCGTGTAGCTGTTCGGCAGAACCAGGGTGAACCCGTTGTTGGGGACTACAGTTCCGTCACCAAAGTATCCAGCGATGGTGCTTGAATTGTTGATACCCAGCAGTTGCGTAAACGCCGGATCGCCAGGACTGATGACAGACTGGAAGCTATAGGGCGCTGCCCAAGCTATCGAAGTCAGCGCTGTGCAGAGCACGATTGCCAATTGAGCGCGCAGCAGAATGCGTACCATCTTCAACTCTCCTCAAAGGGAAGTAGGCGGACCATTACGGTCCATGGGGTGGGTGGCTGGGTGACGACGAAACTAACGCAAGCAGGGGCCGCGGCCAAGGTTAAGTACTCGATTGCAAGTTACTCAGAGATTGCGCGAAAACGGGACTCGCAGTGTAATTTGTTTCTCCCGAGACAAAGAGGTAGTCCGCTACTGCAGCGCAAGTCATTCGATTGAAGAAGCGGCGCCGCAAAAGCCCAGTAATTCTATAACTAATTACTATCGCGTTCGTTTAATGTTTTCAGAAATTTGTCTCAGCACGGGAAGATTTCATAGTTAAAGCAGTAGTGCTGCACCTACCAGAAATAGCTCTTGCCCGCGAATTACCCTTGCAGTTGTGCCGTCAAGCCAAATGGGGAAGGAATCGAGCCATTTGTCTGTCTATCAAATAGATGCTTACAAGTCATTGGGTTCATGGGTGACGACCAGGCTAATGTGAGTGCGTACATGGGAAGGAGCCGGCGCCGCCTAAGGCGATGAAAGAAAGGAATTCTATGAGCAGCTTGAAAAATGCAATCGCAATCCCGGAGAACGAAATTGAAGCCGCCAATGGGCGGCCTGACGAGCAGCCCAGGCCCTATCTAGTGGCCAAGGACGCACAGGGTGCTGGCAATACGCTGGCTCGGCGTTTCGGAGCTGTTCTTGATTTTCAGTTCAGAAACGGCAGCATGCCGGGGTAGTCGACACCCAAGCGGTGTTGCTGCGCAATGTTAGCCACACGGCGATCTAGTTCGTCCCTGTGTATACCGTTACTTGCCGGGTGCCTGGTGGTCGGATTCATCCACATTTGACCTGCAGTTTATGAAGCCTTGAAGTGAATAGCACATATTGTTGTGCAGGGCCACGCGCCGGCCGGCAGGCCCAGGGCGGGAATGCATGGCAATTCGCGACGAGGTTTTGGCGGGACTGCCGGGGCATCGATATAGCGGCAAGCGGCTGCTTAATGAGTTGCCTTTCGCCCCGGGGGACGTGACCGCCGGCAGCGAGGACGAGCTGCAGGCAGTCGTAACCGGCAAAGACACGGCGTGCGACCTTCCTATTACCATCCGCGATTCGCGGTTCCTGAAAAACATTGTGCGCCGCAGCTCGAGTGGCGAAGCACCGCGCAAGACGTTCCTCGAACTGCAGGAGTTCCTCGGCGATAGCGAGCAAGTCTGGGAGAACAGCTGGGTACGTTTTCCGGAACGCCGTCTGACTCTCCAGGCGCTGAATACGTTTCTTGCCGACTTGAAGATTGGCGAGCGCGGACAGCTCAAGCGCCGCCGGGCGGATTCCCTGAAGTTTACCTTTGAGCATGCGGGAGAGACGTGGCTGCGTATTCCCATAAGCTACGCCTTGAAGCTGGCCCTGGCCGATCTATCGGGGAGCCAACCGCACATGCCGGAGATGATGCGCCGCGAAGCCAAGCGGCTGCTGCGCTATTTTTCGAATGACAACACGTCTCCCGAGACAACTTCATTTCATATTGTCGGGCATCGTGAACAGCTGCCCGTGGGTACCGCGGTGGCAAGAGAGTCGGCGAGGAGATTCCTGTTTACCTCGTTGCTGATGTCGTGGGCAAACTCGCGTTTCGGATTATTGGAGTCAGGCCAGCGAGCACTGGTCTATCACGCGCCGCATCCTCCGGTGAGGCAAACCGAACTTTCATCGTGTATTTCTGACTCGTTCTACCGCGAGTTATTCATGAGCCCATGCCTTTCCGGCTGGGATGATGGGGAAGCCAAGGCCGACTATATGCACCTGTGCCACCAGGTGTTGAGCCGCAGCCAGCTGAACGCCGTAGCGAAGCTGCGCGAAGCCGGCCTTATTGCCAACAATCTCGTTGTGCTGCCCAGCTTGTCGAATGTGAGCCTGGCAAACAATGGAATTCACATCACGTTTGGCAGCCGTGCTCTGACCAGGGCGATTGCGCATGGCGACGACCTGGATGCCCAACAAGAGGAAAAACGGCTGGGGGACCTGGCGATCAAGATATTCGAGCACTTCCTCGCGTTATTTGTGGGAACGTACTCCGCAGCTCCGTATCGCATCGATTTCGCCGAATTTCACCCCGAACGCCTACTCTCATTCCTGCCACATGAGCTGGACTTTACCCATCTGCGTCTGCTGTGGCGCGAGTGGAAAGAAAAGGCTCACATGAGGCGGTTGGGGCGGGTCACGACCCCTTATGGCCCGCACGGGCTGGACAATTTGCGCGCTACCTTGTTTGGGCTGCGTGGAGATCTGGTGCCGGACTTCCGGTTGCTGAATTATCCAGTAGCGTGGCTTGCGACAGAAGAATCCTCCGCTCTGGATGGAACGCAGGGGAATGTCACACGACTGGTCGCGGAGCTGGACGAGCTGGGAGTGGTCGATCGTCGTCTTGCGTTTTATATGCCGCTTCGGCTTCGCGAATTCAACAAGGTCGGTTTTTCGGGTTTCGAAGGGCGCTACTACAGCCTGTTTCCAGGATTCCAGTGCGATATGGCACAGGCGGCGAGCCTACAGCAGTTGTTGCTGATGATTGCGTACCAACTCGCGCTGAGCGGAACGGTGAAGGCCGAAAATATCCCTGACGATCCAACATCGGAGAGTGAAAGGCGTACGCCCTTCTTTTTTGCTGCGGCAGGGTTGCCTGCGTTCTACGTCCATAAGAAATCGCGCAATGAGTTGCTGAAACAGGTGCTGCCTTATTGCTCGAGTATCCGGTCGAGCTGGCGGCATCCCGACTATGTACGAGTGCCGATCTCCGAGTACCAGACGGCGTTGCTAACGTGGCTTGAGAAAAACACGCGCGAAGCGATCGCGCAAGCGCAGGCAGAACCGACAATCCTCGACTTGCGCTTCCGGTTGGGAGACAAAAAGCTGCAGGCTCACTCGAGGGTCGTAAAGGCGGTTAGCGACAGGACTGGCGCACGCGATCCCATGAAGCTCTCATCGCGGGAGTTCAACTGCGCGGCCGAAGGGCACTATCGCGAGACGCTGCGGTGTGAGAATCTCCGCGAAGCTTTCCAGCAATTGCGGGAAGACGTGCAGGGGTTGGAGAACTGCAAGCATCCCGACGTAGGCGCAATGGTACGTTTCGGCGTGAGAGTGCAGGAGCCGGTGCGCTTCCTCGATGGCATCCGTGAGCGACTGGGGAGCGATGAGCTTACCACGGAGGAACTTACCGGTGTGTTGAACCTCTTGCTGCTACTGAGTGCCGTTGAGGCGGAAGACGAGGAGCGACGCAGACATGAGTAGCAGCCGGCACCAATACGTCGAGCGTTACAGCGGTGCTGTGGCCGAGGAGCTCCTGTTGGCGAACCGATTCATCCGTACCCTGTACTCCCCACGGCTGGAAAACGCGGAAATCTTGCTAAAAGTGGCGTCCAGTCGTTACCTGTCGGAGGTCCTGGGATATCTGAACTACGACAATGCGCTCTCGGCACGGATATCCGGGATGCGGCGCTTCTTGCGAACCTCCGGTATCGATATGCGGGAGCTGGCCGATGATCCGGCGCAGCTCGATACCTTGCGCAAGATTTTCGAGCGAAAAATTCGATACTGGGAATGCCGTCCATTGCCGCAAGAGGAGCGCTGTGTAGTCTGCCCGGCAGATTCGCGGGTGATGATAGGTTCGATGCACGAGACTTCGGGACTGTTTTTGAAGGAAAAGTTCTTCGCTTTTCCGGAACTCCTTGGCGGAATGGGTTCCCGATGGCAGCGCCGGTTCACGGATGGTGATTTCGCGGTATTTCGCCTGACGCCTGAGCGCTATCACTACACCCATATGCCGGCGAGAGGCTACGTCGCGGACTTCTATGGCGTGCAGGGACGCTATCACTCGTGCAATCCGAATGCGGCGGTGCAACTGTTGACCCCATATTCCAAAAACCGGCGGGTCGTGACCATCATTGATACGGATTGCGCGGGCGGGACCGGAATCGGCGACGTTGCCATGATCGAAGTCGTTGCGCTGATGGTTGGGCAAATCGAGCAGCGTTATAGCGATGAAAGATACGAAAATCCACGCACGCTGGAAAAAGGGATGTTCGTTCGAAGCGGCGCACCGAAAGCATTGTTCCGGCCCGGAAGCAGCACAGTCGTTTTAGTGTTTCAGCCGGGGAGGATTCGCTTTGCGCCCGATCTCCTCAGTAACCAACAGAAGCCCGGAGTACGCAACCGTTACACGGCAAAGTTCGGAATGCCCGCGGTAGAAACGGACGTAGAGGTGCGCTCTTTGCTTGCTCATCCAATGGAGACGCATCCGTGAACAACTACGAATTTATCTTCGGCCTGGCGGCGCCGTTGCTCACTCTACTGGTATGGGGTGTCAAGACGCTTCCTGCCGAACGTTGGCAGATACTCGCGGCAGTTCCGATAAAGGCGGATGATCACGGGGGATGGAAAGGATTGAACCTTACGTTTTACGGGTTCTTTGTCTCCTTGTCGACGACCTTTGGAGTCGCGTTGACGATTGTGCTGCTTACGTCGGTTGGAACGCCGTTGTTTTTGGTCGCTGGGCTGATTGTCATTATGTTGGCGATTTGCGTGCCTGCGTCAAAGATTGTCGCCAGGCTGGTGGAGAAGAAACGCAATACATTTACCATTGCCGGCGCAGGATTCGTGGCAGCGATGGTACTGCCGCCGGGACTGCTGCTGGTGCAGCGTGCGCTCACGAGATGGGCCGCCATCACGATCCACGTGCTGCCCGTTCTGGCAGCGGTGGCAATCACTTATGCACTGTCAGAATCTATAGCACGGCTGGCATGCCTTAGCTTTGGATGCTGCTACGGTAAGCCGCTGCGCCAAACCAACGGTATTGTGGGACGGATGTTTGGGCGATTCCCCGCGGTGTTCTACGGCGAGACGAAGAAGGTCGCTTACGAATCGAGCCTTGCCGGGGAGCCGCTGATTCCAGTGCAGGCCATTACTTCGGTGCTTTTTCTGGCGGTGGGTCTAGCTGGATTGTGGCTATTTCTCGCCAGCCACTGGCGGTTGGCGGCGCTCGTTCCCATCTTCGCGACGTGGGGATGGCGCGCTGTGTCGGAGTCACTTCGCGCCGATCATCGTGGACACTCGCGTATCTCCGTTTACCAGGTGATTTCGGTGATTGCGATCTTTTACTTGGTTGCGATGATCTCGTTCTTACCAAGCGAAGGGCCAACACCGAACATCGCGGCGGGATTGTCGCAGGTGACCTCGGCGGCCGTGATTGTCGGGATTGAGGCGCTATGGCTCCTGGTATTCCTATACTACGGACGTAGCCGAGTGACCGCGTCGGTGCTGTCGTTTCACGTGGTGGAGGATAGAGTGTGAAAGGCGCCTGTGCCGCCCCTCACGGCTCCCGCGTCCGCCCAAGCGATGCATTTCGTTGACGAGATAATCTGCGACTTCCGCAAGCTGATTACCCTCGACGAAGCTGCGTAACTTCTGCATGGCAGTGCTATCGATGACGATGGGCGGTGCGGCAATGCCACGCTTGTACCGTCAGCCAGTAATGCACGGTAATACTCGATAGTCGATTCGGGTCGAATGCCGCCGATGATGCTAATGACTTTCATCTCGCCTCGCGAGCGCGCCCTTCAGCTATGGGTGATGTTGCATCAGATTGGCCAACTGCTGCAGGTTGGCAGCATTCACGTCGCTCACCAGCACGTAACGAAGTCCATCCTGCGTCCAGGTCTGAAGGTTAAATGAGGTACCTCGATCAGAGAAAGCTGTCTGGCGCATACTGAGCTCCGGCGTATCGCGAAAGATAAATGCCGAGATGAAGTGGCGTTGATAGGTGAAGATCAGGTGCGCACCGGGCTCCTGGTGGAAATAGGCGACGCGTCCGCCAGTGAGAGTGAAGGGCGAGCCTTGCAGGTCCGGAAGATCAAAGGTGAAGGGAATGCGCCCTTGAAACCACGGCTTTACGGTGTGGCGGTCGGTCGAGACCACTTCAACGGGATTGGCACTGGCTAGGGTTGAGACGTGCAGATCGGCGAATTCGGTGAGGGCGTCGGACCGCGGGTAGCGATTGGCGAAGATGAACAGTCCCGCGGCTAATAAGAGCAGAGCCGCGGCCGCCATGACCCACCGCGGCCACAACCCGACATCGGATCTTCCGGACGTTGTCATGCCGATGGCCGACTTGCGGGTTGCTGCCCCGATTGGAGCGTTGTTGCTGGACAGAATGTTGGCCCGCAGATCGGAAGACACGACATAGCGACGGCCAGCACGGCGCAGAGCGCCCTTGGCTTCTATCAACGCCCGGGCGGTTGACGCACAGGTCGCGCAGGTGGAGGCGTGCGCGCGAAAAGACTCCATCTCGCTGGGAGCAAGTTCCGCATCCACGTAAGCGTCCAGCCTGGTTTGCCACTCCGTGCAGCTCATTTCCGTTCGCCCATCTTTGCTTGTGCAGCAAACAATGCATGCTCAGCTGCGAGCCTCTGGCGCAGCAGCTTGCGGCCTCGTGCCAACCGCGACATTACGGTGCCGATGGGTAGCGATAACACTTCGGCGATTTCCTGGTATTTCATCTCTTCTACATCACAGAGCAAGACTACCTCGCGATAGGCAATGGGCAGTTCGGCAAGCGCAGTCTGCAGAGCGTCGCGTGTCGCTGAGGCGATCGCCAGCGTTTCTGGCGTGTCCCAGGTAATGCCAGAAGAGGCTTCGTCTTCGAAATCGATCGGCACCGTGAGTTTCGCTTGTAACCCGGTGCGCGAAGTTAGAAACGTGTTGCGCAAGATGCGAAACATCCATGCACGGAAATCGGTGCCAGGCACGAATGAGTCGAAACCTCGTAATGCCTTCGCAAAAGTTTCCTGCACGACGTCTTCCGCCTCGGTTTGATCGTGTGTGAGCCAGCGAGCGAAGTTGTAAAGAGGATCGAGCAAGGGCATGGCCAGCCGCTCGAACTCCTGTTGTCTGTCGCTCGCTGAATTCACTCCCTTACCTCAATAACCAAGCAAAGCGTGTTTTATTCCGACGGGCGGTCATTATCTCAATTTTCTCTTCTGCGTGATGAAAGGGGGCCTGCTGCATTCCTACGCCCTGGGTGGCGCCGGAGGTCACACTGAGAAAGGCGAACTGAGCTTTGTGCAGATCAGCGATAGCCATATGGGCTTCAGCAAGCCGGCAAATCCCGACGTGGCGGCGACACTGAAGGCGGCGATCGATAAGATCAACGCTTTGCCCCAGGCTCCGGAGTTCCTGCTGCATACCGGAGATATCAGCCATTTGTCTAAGCCTGGGGAGTTCGACAACGTTGACCAAATGTTGAAGAGTGCGAAGGTCGGCGGTGCGTTTTTCGTGCCGGGCGAGCATGACGTGTTGAACGACGAGGGACAACAGTATCGAGAGCGTTACGCAAGAGGCACGCAAGGCGCCGGATGGTACAGCTTCGATAAAAACGGCGTTCACTTTATCGGCTTGGTTAACGTGATGAACCTCAAGGCGGGGGGACTCGGAAACCTGGGCAACGAGCAACTGGAGTGGATGGAAAAAGATGTCAAGCCCTTGTCGAAGAGCGCTCCCATTGTTGTCTTCGCGCACATTCCGCTGTGGAGCGTTTACCCGGAGTGGGGATGGGGCACCGATGACAGCGCCCAGGCGCTGGGATACCTGAAGAAGTTCGGTTCCGTGACCGTATTGAATGGGCACATTCACCGGACCATGCCGACAGTTGAGGGTAACGTGACGTTTCATACTGCGATGTCCACGGCATTTCCCCAACCCAAACCGGGCCAAGCTCCCTCGCCGGGCCCGATGAAAGTTCCGGATGATGAACTGCGATCTGTGCTCGGAATAACCGATGTCAACTTCGTAAAAGGAAGTCACCCGGCCGTAGCTTTCGACCTTGCATCCCAATGGACGAAGAGTGCGGCGCTGGCAATCGTAGCTCGGTACAACCTTACTATCGCCTCGGTGGCGACCGTACCGGTCGTGATCACCGGGTTACTGGCATGGCAGTGGCAGCTCGAAGGCCATAAACTTCGGGGATTCTCTTGCAACACCTGGTGCTAGGGATAACATCTAGTCTGTTGATCTGGACGGTGTGGTGGATCCACTTCCGAGCCCGCCGCAAGGAGAATGGCTCGCTACCGTCGTATCTCTTGCCGATAGAAGTCATTGCCGTATTGGCGGTCGCGGCCGCGGCGCACCTCGGGGGCTTCTTGAGCGGCGTTAATGGCCCGGGTTAGTGCAAGCGAGGGGTTTCACGAAAAATTCAACTTGAGGAAGACGCGACCGGACCCTGGACGCAAGATGTCTGTAGCCCCAACCTGCCCCGTCAAGGCAGACGTATGCGAAAATGGGGCGCTATGCCCATCGACCCTCGAGCAGGAAAGCCCGCAACTCCCGACATGCTGGTCGACATTCCCCGACTCCTCACTGCGTATTACGAAGAGAAGCCCGATGTCTCGCAGCCGACGCAAAGAGTTGCGTTCGGTACCTCGGGGCATCGCGGGTCATCGCTGCAAGTTTCCTTCAACGAGAACCACATTCTCGCCATTTCACAGGCGATTTGCGAGTTCCGCAAAGCCGAGGGCACGGATGGCCCGCTCTTTTTGGCGAAAGACACGCATGCACTGAGCGAGCCGGCATTCACAAGTGCACTGGAAGTGCTCGGGGCTAATGGCGTTGAGGTAATGGTCGACAGGGACCTTGCCTACACACCTACCCCGTCGTTGTCGCACGCCATACTCACCTACAATCGCGCTCGCAAGGATTCGCTGGCGGACGGCATCGTAATCACGCCGTCGCACAATCCCCCGGACGATGGGGGCTTCAAGTACAACCCGCCAACGGGCGGCCCGGCCGATGCGACAGCCACGAAATGGATTGAAGACCGTGCCAACGCCATCCTGGCCGACAGCATGAAAGAGGTGCGCCGGACGAGTTACGACGCGGCGTTGTCCTCCCCAAATACGCATCGCTACGATTTTCTAACTTCCTACGTTGACGATTTGGGCGCAGTTATCGATTTTGATCCCATCCGTGCGGCCCGTCCGTCACTGGGGGCCGATCCCCTGGGCGGAGCATCCGTCGCCTACTGGGGACGCATCGCCGAAAAATACGGGCTGACGATGAGTGTGGTCGACGATACCGTTGATCCGACATTCCGGTTTATGCACGTGGACTGGGATGGAAAGATTCGCATGGATTGCTCGTCGCCGTATGCCATGGCCGGTCTAATCGCCCTGCGTTCCAAATACGAGGTCGCATTTGCCTGCGACACAGATGCCGATCGGCACGGGGTCGTGGCCAGTGTCGGTCTTCTGAATCCGAACCATTATCTGGCTGTTGCGATCAATTATTTGTTCCGTAATCGGAAGGGATGGCAGGCGCAGGCCGGTGTCGGCAAGACGGTGGTGAGCAGCAGCATGATCGACTTCGTCGCGAAGAGCTTGGGTCGGAAGCTGGTTGAGGTGCCGGTGGGCTTCAAATGGTTTGTGGATGGTCTCTTAGATGGCTCGCTCGGATTCGGAGGCGAAGAGAGCGCCGGCGCATCGTTTCTGCGGCGCGACGGGACGGTTTGGACCACCGACAAAGACGGACTCATCATGGGCCTGCTGGCGGCGGAGATGCTGTCTGAGACGGGGAAGGATCCTGGCCAGCTTTATTCCGAGTTGACGGTGCAGTTTGGCGACCCGGTGTATGAGCGAATCGATGCGCCCGCGAATCCAGCGCAAAAAGCAGTCTTGGCCAAGTTGTCTCCGGGCGACGTGAAAGAGACGATACTTGCCGGCGACAAAATCGTGTCGATGCTCACGACAGCTCCTGGAAATGGTGCGCCTATTGGAGGGCTAAAAGTGGTGACGTCCCGAGGCTGGTTCGCGGCACGCCCATCCGGCACCGAAGACGTATACAAGATCTACGCAGAGAGCTTCGCCGGCCAGGAGCACCTGGAACGTTTGCAGATCGAGGCGCAGCAGTTGATCTCACGCACCTTCAAGGCAGCGGGAGTAGGATCTTAAGGTGACGAGTTGCTTACCCTGTCCGACGGCACTCGTCGCCTTGACATACCCGGCGGCGAAAATATACTTAGCACCCAAGTACGTTGAACGCCACTCACGACGCGACCTGTTGTTGTTGCACCGTGGCCATGTGCATGCGTGTCAATCTGTGGGTTGGGTGCTAAAGCGGCAACACAAAGTAGCAGCGGACGGGAATTCCAACCGACCCACAGGTAATCAGCTGTGGGTCGTTGTGTTTTTCCAGGCCAGGTCGAGCAAAACCGACGAGTTCAGCGAAGAGGAGCCATAGTCAATGAGCTACGCCAATCAGAAACCGCAATATCGTCTCGACACACTTGCCATCCACGGCGGGCAGGAAAAAGATCCGACGACAAAGTCGCGTGCGGTTCCGATTTACCAGACGACGTCGTACGTGTTCGATGATGCTGACCACGCGGCGCGGCTGTTTGCCTTGCAGGAGTTCGGCAACATCTATACCCGCATCATGAACCCAACCACAGACGTCTTCGAGAAGCGGATTGCCGCGCTAGAAGGCGGTATGGCCGGCTTAGCTTTGGCCTCGGGGCAGGCGGCCGAGACCCTGATCATTACGACCTTGGCCTCGGCGGGCGACGACATTGTTTCGACGACGTCTCTTTATGGTGGGACCTATAACCTGTTCCACTACACGCTACCGAGGCTGGGCATCACGGTGAAGTTCGTCGATGCCGATGATTTCGACGGGTTGCGTAAGGCAATCGGACCGAAGACCAAGGCGCTGTACACGGAAACCCTGGGCAATCCGAAGCTCGATATTGCCGACGTGGAGGAACTGGCAAAGATTGCGCACAATGCGGGTATACCGCTGGTCATCGACAATACCTGTGCCACGCCGGTGCTCTGCCGTCCGATTGATTGGGGAGCCGACATCATCATCAATTCGGCGACGAAGTACATCGGCGGGCACGGTACCTCGATCGGCGGGATCATTGTTGACGCGGGGAAGTTCGACTGGGCAGCCTCGCCGCGTTTCAAGGATTTTGTCGAGCCTGACCCCTCCTATCACGGCGTTTCGTACACCAAGGCATTTGGCCCGCTGGCGTTCATCATCAAGGCGCGTGTGCAGGGTCTGCGCGACACCGGCGCCAGCCTTTCGCCGTTCAATGCGTTTCTACTGTTGCAAGGTACGGAAACTCTTCACCTGCGGATGGAAAGGCACTCTGAAAATGCCCTCAAAGCTGCGGAATACCTGGCAGACCATCCTGATGTGGAATGGGTGAATTACCCATCCCTGCCGACGAGCAAGTACTATCAGCGCGCCAGAAAATATTTGCCTAACGGCGCGAGCTCTCTGATCACGTTCGGTATTCGCGGAGGCTATGAGGCCGGCAAGAAGTTTATCAATGCGGTGCAACTGTTCAGCCTGCTCGCTAACATCGGGGATGCAAAGTCGCTGGTAATTCACCCGGCATCCACGACGCATCAGCAGCTCAGCGAGGCGGAGCAGCGTGGTACGGGAGTGACGCCGGAATTGGTGAGGCTCTCGGTGGGCATCGAAGACGTGCGCGACATTATCGCTGATCTTGAGAACGCGTTGCAGGTAGCGACCGGCAAGAAGGCGGCGGCACAGGTAGCGGGAGCCTGAGTGGCGAACGCACCGCAACCGGCAAGGGAGGGTGACCTAACTCTACTGGACGGCGCGCCCTTCCGCTTGGACAGCGGCCTCACGCTGCAGCCCGTCTCCATACGCTACGCAGTGTACGGCGAGTTGAACGAACAGCGCGACAACGCTGTTCTTGTCTGCCATGCGCTCTCGGGCTCGGCGCGCGTGTCCGACTGGTGGCCGGAAATGTTCTGTAACACCGGCCTGGACCCAGAAGGGACGCGTAGCGGCATCTTCGATCTCTCGCGCGACTGTGTCATCTGCACCAACATCCTCGGATCGTGTTATGGGTCGACTGGTCCGGCATCGGTCGATGCCGCTACCGGGAAGCCCTTTGGTCCTGATTTTCCGTTAGTCACAATCCGCGACATCGTTCGCGCGCAGGTACATGTTCTGGACGCTCTCGGCATAGAGCGTCTGCGCACGGTGATTGGAGCATCGATCGGTGGGATGCAGGCGCTGCAATGGGCAGTCGACTATCCAGAGCGCGTGGAGCATGGCATCGCCATTGGCTGTGCGGCGTTGTCCGCAATGGGTCTTGCTCTGAACCATCTACAGCGCAAAGTGATTCAGCTCGACCCGGATTTCAAGGGCGGCAGATACCCTGCGGACAAGCAACCATCGCGCGGACTCGGTCTAGCAAGGGCTATCGGCATGATCTCTTATAAGTCTGCAGATTTGTTTGACGAACGGTTCGCCCGCAATCCGAACCGGAACGGGGAAGATCCGTCACACTCGCTGGGCGGGCGCTACGATGTGGCTGGTTATCTCGACCATCAGGGAGAGAAGTTTGTCAGGCGATTCGATGCCAATTCGTACCTGATCATTTCGAAAGCCATGGACACTTTTGAACTTGGACGCGGGTATGCTTCGGAAGTTGACGCGTTGGCCCGCATTAAGGCGCATGTGTCACTGGTGGGAATATCCTCAGACTGGTTATTCCCGGTGCATGACGTCCGCGACCTTGCGCGCCGGATCGAGGCGGCTGGAGTTCAGTGTGACTACACCGAGTTTGAAAGCTCACACGGACATGATGGATTTCTCGCCGAGATGGACGCGGTGGCTGAGGTAGTCAATGGCCGCTTTCATGCGCGCCTGGGTGGAGTTCCCAAGAATGTCGATCGTTAGCGATTCGGCTTAACCGACTTCCACGCCGAACGGTATCTCGTTCAATGATTTCTATCAGTCCCAGGGAGAACGCCTCGTCGGAATGCAATCCCAGGAGTCCGCGCACCTCGTCCCTTCCGCGGTTTTGGACGGCCTGCCGAAGTGAAATCTCGTTGCAACGGTAACACTGCCAGCGATTTCGGCCAGCCTTCTTGGCTCGATAAAGGGAATGGTCCGCCAATGCCAGGCACTGGTCCCAATCAAGCAAGTCAGGGAAGGTCTCGGAAAACGGATAACGCACCATTCCAAGCGACAAGGACAAGGCCCGGCTCGTTTCCAGGCTGATGAGGGAGCTATCTTGAAGCAGCGATTGCCGCAAACGCTCTGCCATCAGCAGATCCTCTTGAGGGCCTGTAACGTGGTCCAGAATGAGGAACTCCTCTCCTCCCCATCGCGCCAGCATTGCAGTGGCGCGCACATTCTGTTGAAGAATTCCAGCGGCGGTACGCAAGGCCCGATCGCCAGCCGCGTGTCCCAACTGGTCGTTAATGAGCTTGAAGTGGTCAAGATCTGCCAGGCATATGGCAAGACACCTTACCGGCGAACCGTGCAGGCCTCGAATTCGTTCGCGCTGGAGTTCAGCGATCCACGGCTGAACCGCCGACTCGACGTGGCGTCGGTTGCTTAGCCCGGTCAACGAATCGGTTACCGAGGCGGTCTGCAGTTGTTGTACGGCGTCACTCAGGGCCGCCGTGCGCTCCTGCACTTTCTCTTGGAGTTCTCGCGTGTACTGCGTCTGCCTGGCGTCCTTCTGCCGTTCAACCAGCATTACGCGGTCGGCGAGAGCGAATGCTAGCAGGATACCCTCAAGCGCCGATCCGGTCTGGGCGGAGTAATAGGTAAAGAACGTTGTCGGCAGGACCCGTAGGAACATCAGGATGTAGATCGCGTTACCTGCCAGCAGCGCCGCCCACGCCAGCAGGAAAAAACGCGCCGGACGATAGCCGCGCATCAGTGTCACCAATCCCAGTGCAGCATAAAAGACAGTGATGGTCATGCCGATGAGAGCCAGCGGAAGCGGGAACGGAATCCGCACATCGAATAAGTGCGCAATACAGAGCACCAGTGTAACGGCTGCAGCCCCCGACAGCAGCCAGTCTGCCGGCCGTGAATGCTCGCGGATCGCCAGGAACTTGCGGACGAATAGGACGCTGAAGATAATGGCGGACGCGGCGAGGTAAGGCTGAGAGTTCCAATCCCACAGATGATGCTGCGACCACAAGTATTGGAAAAAAAAGCCGGTACGCGCGATCCACAACCCTCCGAACGACACAACGTAAATCACGTAGTAAAGGTAAACGCGTTCGCGGATGATACTGAAGAGGATGAGGTTGTAGAGCGCCAGGCACAAGATGATGCCGGCATACACTCCTTGGCCGAACAGGAGAGAACGCTGATGGAGGATCCATTCCGTGAGGGGCCCGATGGATGCACCCAGTGACCCGGACTCACCAAAGCGGCTGGTGTCGCCCCAGACGTGCAGATAGATGGTCCGTGGGAGGTCGTTGGCGAGGTTCAAACGAAAGGCGATATCGCCGGACGGAAGAGAACGGAATTGTGGCGCCAGCACGTTACCCGAGTGTGCGACGGTAACGGTGCCATTCTCGAGGATGTAAAGATCGGCGTAGGCCCATTCTCGCGAGAGCTGAAGCGCCCATTCCCCAGGCGTTCCGTCCCCCGTGCGCAATGTAAATCGAACCCAATACCCTCGGCATTCAGGGGATGTAGCCAGGTCCACTTCAAGAGGGCGGTAAGTTCCGGTCTGCGCTGCTTCCAGAGAAACATTGCCTTGTGGGTCGCACATCACCTCGGCGCCCGGGGTGATCGCCAGTTTGTTTGACGTGGGCGGAACCAGAGCGCCAGCCTGAGATATCTCAACGCCGTGCGTATAAGTAGTGCTCAAAACTAGCCCGAGATACAGGTAGAGGAGAGCTCTCTTAGGTTTGCGGATTGGTAGCGAAGCGGACAGCGGGCGTTTCTCTGTAGTTGGATTCTGTCTAACGCATGCGTTATCAAACAGATAACTTAGCCACCATACAGTGTTGCAGATTCCAGCAATTCTGCACAGGCCACAGGAGTGGTATACGCGCGAAGCCGAAGGTTGTAAATTGAGCCGAAACTCGCGACCAATCCGATTCCGGTGTTGCCATGGTTCTCTACCCGGGGCAATTTAAGATGGATGTACGAGGCCCTCATGTCCATGGTGCGTTTCTTGACGCTGTTATCTGTTGTGGTTTGGGTAGGAGGGATCATTTTCTTCGCGTTTGTCCTCGCGCCGACCGTCTTTGACCCCGGAATTTTGCCCAGTCGAGAGCTGGCAGGTGCGGTCGTAAGCCGCAGTCTGGGCCGGCTGCACTGGATGGGGTTGGTATGTGGGGTCGTCTTCCTAGTTGGTGCGATCGCCGATTCTCGCGCTTCGACCGGTTTTGCTTCAATATTCGCCGCCCGAAATATGCTGATCCTCGGCATGATCTTTCTAACTTTGTTCAGCATGTTCGTCATATCGACGCGAATGTTGACCCTGCGCAATGACATGACCCTCATCGACAAAGTGCCCCATGACGATCCTCGACGTGCCGAGTTTAATCGTCTGCATGAGTGGTCTACCCGCCTCGAAGGCGCAGTGCTTGTGCTAGGCATTGCGGTGCTGTTTCTAACTTCGCGCCGTTTATCATGAAGACGCATATTCGCAGCCACGGCTTGTAAGCCTTTAAGGCCGGTTACTTGGACCGTGGACGCATCTCTGTCAAAAACATAACCAACCCGTGCTTCGCATGTCGCGAGCACGAGTTTAAAGGCCATAGTCAGATGAAAACTGGAATCATAGGCTTGCCCCAGGTGGGCAAGACTTCGCTTTTCGTAATGTTGACTAAGCAGGCGATCGGACATAGGCCTGGAGGATCGCGCGAGGCCCATCTCGGGGTTGCCAGGGTGCCCGATGACCGGCTGGATCGGCTTGCAGCGCTCTACAACCCCAAGAAGTTGATTCACGCGAGCGTGGAATTTACGGATGTTGCGGCGCTCAGCCAGGAGGCCCTGAAAGAAACTGCGTTTGCGGCAAATCTTCGCAACGTGGATGCCTTGGCCCATGTTGTGCGAGCCTTCGAAGACCCGTCCATTCCCCATGTCGGACCTGTCGATCCTATGCGCGACATCAGGAATATCGACTTCGATCTGATTGTCACCGACCTCGGTCAAGTCGAAAAGCGGATCGAGCGGGTGGAAAAAGATCTAAAAAAGATGAAGACAGCGGAGCTTGAAAAGGAACTCGAACTCCTCAAGCGTGCCAAAGAGCACTTGGAAAGAGAGCTACCGCTTCGCGAAATGGAAATGACGCCGGAAGACAAGAAGCGCATCCGCGGCTTTATGTTCCTGAGCGAGAAGCCAATCCTGTACGTACTGAACATTGGCGAAAGTACGACTCTCGGTACGGATTTGGAGGAGGCTGTCGCAAAGTATGGGCTTACTGATGCGGCTGCACGACCCAATACCGGGGCGCTGGCTGTGTGCGCCAAGGTCGAGGCCGAACTGGCGGAAATGAGCGACGAAGACGCAGCGGAATTCCTGGGAAGTTACGGCTTACATGAAAGCGGACTGGTGCGGTTGATCCGGAAAACATATGAACTGCTGGGCCTGATGTCGTTCTTCACCGTGGGCGAGGACGAGTGTCGTGCCTGGACAGTGGAGCGTGGATCAAAGGCCGTTCACGCTGCCGGAGCCATCCATACCGATCTGGAGAAACATTTCATCCGCGCGGAAACCATCCATTGGGACCAGCTGCTCGAGGCGGGCTCTGAAGCCGAAGCTCGTGGCCGCGGCACGCTGCGGCTCGAAGGCAAGGAATACATCGTCAAAGACGGCGATGTTATGCACATTCGTCATAGTGGTTAGTGCTGCTCGTTCGGAGTGCCATTGGTCCTGATGCTGAGGTGAATTCCGTACGCCAGTACGGTTAGCACCTGATGTAGGCCTATTCACGTTTTTTTGTACCCTAGTGTCTCGGGCTGGGTGCGCACAGCGGTTCGGATCACCAGTCTCCGGTAAGGTCCTTGCCTTTGTCGGGCCCCCGAGGAAGGAAACTTTGGCGCTCTTACAGAAGGTAACGGCATCGTGTTTGCTATTCGTGCTGGTCTTGGCGACCTGTCAGCCAGCGAGCGCCTACTCGATGCTCACTCATGAGGAAATTGTCGACCTCGTTTGGGCAGACCAGATCGTGCCTCTCCTCCATCAACGATTTCCTCATGCAACCGAGGCTGAGCTGAACGATGCTCACGCCTACGCGTATGGCGGCTGTGTGATTCAGGATCTCGGATACTATCCATTTGGGAACAAGGATTTCAGCGACTTCTTGCATTACGTCCGCAGTGGTGATTTCGTCGCGGCCATGTTGAGGGATGCGGACAACCTGGATGAATACGCCTTCGCGCTCGGTGCCGTCGCCCATTATCGGTCGGACGTCGAGGGCCATCCCGCCGTGAATCGCGCCGTCGCTATGGATTATCCCAAGCTGCGACGCAAGTTTGGCGACCAGGTCACGTACGAAGACAATCATCGCGCCCACATTCGCACTGAATTTGGCTTCGACGTGGTGCAGGTGGCGAAGAACCGCTTCACTTCCGACAGCTATCACAACTTCATTGGCTTCCACGTTTCTAAGCCGCTTCTGGAACGGGCCTTTCGTGAGACCTATGGTCTTGAGCTGAAGGACGTTTTGAGCAACCCCGACCTTTCGATTGGGAGCTACCGGCGGTCGGTGAGCACCATCATTCCCGAGATGACACGGGTTGCTCTTCTGACCAAGCACGCCGAGTTGGTTCGTGAAAATCCGGATTTCGACCAGCGAAAATTTCTCTATCGCTTGTCGCGCGCGGAATACGAAAAAGAATGGGGCACTCAGTACCAGAAGCCGGGTTGGAGGACGCGCCTTCTCGCATTCGCGGTTAGGATTGCGCCTAAGATCGGCCCGTTCAAGACCGTTGACATCACCATGCCTTCGGCCACTACCGAGGACCTCTACATCAAGAGCGTGAATAAGACCGTCGATCTGTACAAGGAGCAGCTAACTGAGTTGCGGAAGCCGGGAAGCCGGTTTGATTTGCCCAATCTCGACTTCGATACCGGTCGCCCCACGGGCCCCAATGAATACAAACTGGCGGACACAACCTATGCCAAGCTGGTGGAGAAGCTCGCTGCTCGCAAGTATGATCTCGTGACTCCGCAATTGCAGGCGAACATCACTGCCTTCTACGCCAATTCGCCACGCGTGCAGCCCGATAGCATTTCTACCGATCAGTGGCGAAAAGTTGAATCCGCGGTCGCAGAGCTAAAAGGATTGAACCCCGGGCGATAGCCCGGTCTCACCCCCCCGGCAACCCTCTGCTATTCTTCTCGCTGCTCATGAATCCCATTCTGATTAGCATTCTGCTTGGCCTCACTGCGGCTGCGGCCAACGTCTTTGGTGGCGCGGTGATTGTGCAGAGGACATGGGATCGCAGCTATCTCCGTTACTTCGTCGCCTTGGGCGCCGGATTCATGCTGGCGACTGCTCTTGTGGAAATGGTCCCCGAAAGCCTGGCGTTGGCCGGACGCCTCGGTGCGCTGCTGGTGCTTGGCGGCTACCTCCTGGTGCACATGTTCGAGCATACAATCACACCGCATTTTCACTATGGCGAAGAAACCCACTCCGACGAATACCTGCACTCACATCGGCGCATGTCGGTACTCTTTGGGTTGATGATCCACACGTTCTTCGACGGAATCGCCATCACCGCCGGTTTCCTGATCTCCCCGTGGCTCGGATGGATGATCTTCCTGGCTGTGTTTCTGCACAAGATACCCGAGGGCTTCACCGTAACTTCGGTAATGCTGGCCAGCGGCTTGAGCAAAGGAAAATCGTGGTTCGCTTCTGTAATGCTGGGCATCGCTACCGTGGCGGGCGTGCTTACCATGGCAATCGGACAGCACGCGGTGAGTTACGGATTACCTGTCGCTGCCGGCGTAACGATCTATGTTGCAGCTTCCGACCTGATCCCGGAGGTTAACCGCGAGCCCGGCGTAAAGATGGCGCTTGTGGTTTACGTGGGTGTCGCCATGCTCTTCCTGCTCGACCGATTGTTTCATCTCCACTGAGTTGTTCCCTGACTTGGTGGCGAACTTGCAGTAAGATGTGCAGCCATGCACAAGTTTCGATCGACCATTTCGTTGCTGGTTGTCCTCGTCTGCCTGCTCAGCTCGGTAGCTTTTGCAAAACATAAGAAGAGCCAGGGACCGTCCAGTGACTCGACCGCCGGTGAGTTTGATTACTACTTGCTCACGCTCTCCTGGGCGCCGAATTTTTGCGCCACCAACGCCGGCGAACGCAATCCCGCTGAGTGCGCATCAAACAAGCACATGGGACTGGTCGTTCATGGTCTGTGGCCGCAATTCAACGACGGAAAATGGCCGCAAGACTGCGCCAGCACGCCTCCGGTCTCATCTGCAACCGTGGAACACATGATGCCGATCATGCCTGGTAGCTCGCTGATTCAGCATGAGTGGGCGAAGCACGGTACCTGCAGCGGCCTTGCGACGTCGCAGTACTTTGCCGCGATCGAGAAGCTGTACGGCGGACTACACGTGCCCGACGACTTCAAAAGACCCTCCAGCCCGGCGCAAACCAGTCCACCCGATATTGAAGGGAAGTTTGCGTCCGCGAATAGCGCTCCTAGAGACGCGTTTCGGATCTCGTGCCCACAGAACGAATTCTCCGCCGTGGAAATCTGCTTGAGCAAGGACCTTCAGTACCAGTCGTGTCCGAGCACGGTGAGGGAGTGTCGTGCCCCCAAGATAACGGTTCGGCCCGTGCCTTAAGCTCACTGCGGAGAATTTGCCTTCTGCCTTCGGCATCATGAACTGGTGCAACGACCGAATAGAATGACTGAAATAACGGGGGGAGCGTTCATGACCAACATAGTCCGCCGAACTGGATGGGTGATGGCAGTACTGGCCGTCCTGCAAGCTGTAGCGACGGCCCAAACTCTCACCGCCGCAGATGCCCTAAAGCGGATTCAACAGCGTTACCCGGCAGTCCTGCCTTCCGACACGGTTGACACAATCAAAGCAGGTGATCCTTCCGCGGCTGTCACGGGGATCGCAACTACGTTCCTCGACACCATGGACGTCCTGCGTGAGGCCAGCCGCCGCGGCGCCAACCTTGTCATAACGCACGAACCAACGTTTTACAATCACCGGGACGACACGGCTTTCTTCGCCGCTGACCCTGTGTACCGCGAAAAGCTGGCCTTTATTCAACAACACCACTTGGTGGTCTTTCGTCTGCATGACGGAATTCACGGCGTCTCGCCGGACCCGATGGCACTGGGGCTGGTTCAGTCGCTAGGTTGGCAGCATTACATGGACGAGGGTAGTCCCTTCCAGGTCACGATACCGAAGACAACCCTCCTGAAGCTCTCGCGCGAGTTGGCGGCAAAACTGAATGCACGGACGCTTCGAGTCGTGGGAGATCCCAATATGGAGATAATCCACGTGGCAATCCATCCTGGTGCCGCAGGCTTGCAAAAACAAGTGCTCGCACTGCGGAGCGACAAGACTGAAGTGCTGCTGGCAGGAGAATCTGCGGAATGGGAAGCGGTCGAGTACGTTCGTGATGCCAGTGCGCAAGGCCGGCACAAAGCCCTGATACTGCTGGGCCATGAAGTGTCTGAGGAAGCTGGAATGAAACAGTGTGCGGAGGATCTTCGCCCCTTGTTTCCCAACTTGCCGGTGATCCACATCCCGGCTGCTCAACCTATCTGGACTCCGGAGAACCCGCCAAATCCTCCGGCAGCTGGGACATCGGTGAAGTAGAAAAGTAGAAATGGTAGGCCCGGCTGGAATCGAACCAGCAACCCTCAGCTTAGAAGGCTGATGCTCTATCCACTTGAGCTACGGGCCCACACGCCGACGGCCATGCTCACAATCGCATTAACGGCACAAACATTATCGCAAATCAGGACGCCAACGAACTGAGTATCCAAGAAACTTTGGTGATACCGGAAGACCATCTCTCCCGGGCCTGTTCCTCGTTATTGCCGTAGCCAGAGACGTAAGCGGTTATACAAAAGCCTGGGGTAAGCTCGTCAGCCTCAGTGGTATTGGTGTGGTACCAGCAACGTCGCACAATGAGCTCGCAGTGATGGGGCTGGTTGACAAGATTGTGCAATCTCCCTGTCACCGACCTTACCCACCACTCGTGGTGGTCGAAGGAGTAACGCTCGGAATCATCACGGCGGATCAGGTCGACATATGAGCAAACCTTCAGGTCAGCGTCATAAATTTGCTCAGCCTCGCCCAGTTCGTGGTCGAGCCAAACGTCGCACTTTACCGTGAGCCAGGGTGAAAAACGGCTGTTCAACTCGAGCAGACATTTTTGAAGTTCCGGATATTGCAGCGCTTCGGGAATTTCATTGATCGCTACGGTATCCTTCAGATCTACAAAGCGTTGTGACTCGTCTGGTGAAGACCACGGAAATTCCAGCGCGGGATCGTCAGCGCCCAGTTCGACCGACCAGTCAGCATCCATCAGAGATGCGCCCACGTGGGAGCAGCTGACGGACTCGCCCCGCTCGACTCGCTGCACGAACGCAATAGCCTGGCGCTCGGCCCAGCGGCCGTCGTATCCATTGGCCTCGGCGAGGAACGCGCAATGTCCGCCGTGCTGCGGTTTCGAGATACGTGATGTGGGGATTCTCGCAGCAGCTTCTCGCGCGAGTTGCGGGCAGCACGCGAATGAAGGGATCATCCTCGGCATGCAAGATCAGCGTGGGCACCGCGATGCGATCGAAGCACTGTGCGAGGCCGCCGCGCGCGTGTAGTAGTCCTGGGCGTCGCGAAAGCCGCAGTAGCGTGCCGTGATCTGGTCGTCGAAGTCGCGCAAGCTGCGCACGCCCGGCAGGTACCGCAGTGTCGTAACGCCCGGGATAGAGTGTAGCCTTGCGTTTGATGCGCTGCCGCAGGCCTCGCAGAAACTTCCACTCGTAGATCCGGTTCGCTCGATCATGCAGCGCGTCGGCCGAAGCCGCGAGGTCCATCGCCGGCGAGACGCCAACACCTGCCTTGACCTGCGGCGGGCGCCTGACTGCCCCACTCGCCCAGCAGCTTCAGCACCAGGTTGCCGCCCATCGAGAATCCGGCGAGCGCCACCTTCGTGCAGAGCCTTCCTCGCGAATCAGGGTCTCCGCCACTGCTCCCACATCGTCCGACATGCCCGAGTTGTAGAGAGTGGGGCCAAGGGTCTCGGTGCCGCCGCAGTTCCGCATGTTCATGCGGACCACGTTCATGCCGGCGCGCCAGGCCTTGCTGCCGGTGCCGATGACGTACTGCGAATCACTGGAGCCTTCGAGTCCATGCACGATGATCAGCGTCATCGCGACTGCTCCGGTTCGGCTTGCCAGTGGCAATGGCAGAGCACCTGCACCTCGGGCTCGACATCGAATCAGGCGCTCCTCCGCCGGAGGCAGCTCGTTGCGGCGCGGCAGAAAGTTGCCCGCGATCGTCTGGGCGTGCGCCGCCCGCGAAAGGGCGCCGCGGTGCGAAAGGCTCGCCGAAGAAGTCATGGGCGTCCGTGGTCTCGGCCGCGCGCAAGGGGTGAGACGTCGCGGCAACTCCTCGCGTACGGAACGGTCGGCTGACGTATTGGAGATCGTGCTGCTGCATCTATAATGGTTAGTGTACCAACTCACCCTCTACCATTATGGCAGGCAACGCCTGCACGGTGGACGCAGTGTGAATTCGGGAGCTGCATCATGCCGATTTTCGAGTATCTGTGCGCAGAGTGCGGCCACAAGTTTGAAGCCATCGTTCTTGGGCGACCAGAAAGCCGAGTGCCCCAAATGCCACACCGCGAAGCTGGAGCAGCAGTTGTCCACGTTTTCCGCCCACAGCAATGGCGCGCACCCGCGCCGGCGCTGGTTGCGGACAGACCACCTGCTGCATGAACAACGGCGGCGGCTGGTCGATGAACTAGGCATCGCGAGCCGCGATTTTCGCGCCGATTCAGGCGCGTGGATCGCAGCGATCCGCCGACAATGCCGTCCGCCGCCGAATGCTATAATCTTGCAAGATCTGCGGTGGGTGTAGTTCAGTGGTAGAACTCCGGACTGTGGCTCCGGCTGTCAAGGGTTCGAATCCCTTCACCCACCCCAACTTCCTCGCCCCTTAGTTTTCCGCTTGCCGTCGTCCAGTCTCTATGACTCCTGTCGTATGACGGACTGTCCGAGCGGAATGGTCGCCAAGTCCATCCAGCGTTCGCCCATTCCCTTCACGAAGGTAACGGAATCGATCCGAATTTTGCGGCTGTCGTCGCAACGAATCCCAGCGCGGACGCGCCAGTTGCACGACCTTGCGGGCTTCCTCGAGAGAGTCCATTTTGACGATGGTTAGATGGGGCATGTAGGGCCAGGGCTCATTGCAGTGCAGCGCGCCCTGGTTGAGCTGATCGTGTAGTTCGCGAATACGATAAGCGCCGTGTGCCACCCGGATGAATACGGTCGGCGTGGCCGGAATGAACGATCTCCACGTCGCCCATGGTCACGTCGAACGGAGGCACGGTTCGGCAGATCGTCGTGAGTTGCTGGATCGCCGCTTCCTCCGTACCTCGGAGACAGTCGCGGCGGAAGAATGGTGATATGGGCATCGGCGTGCGTGTGCGCAGGATGGAGGTCACGCCGCATTTCCTCCACGAACATGCCAGCCGGACTGCGGACGTAGGTCACGGCCGCATACATAAGGCCCGTCATGAAGTTTGATTATAGCGATTGCGCGACAATCACGTTGTGACGTATGGTGTGCGAACCCGCGCGGGAGAAGCCCAAGTTGATTGTTATAATCGAGATAGTCGGGGCGCGCAGCCTGGCAGCGCTGCCTTGGGCGCACACACGCCCGCTTCAAAGCCTCTACTGATTCCGACACCTTCTAGTCTAATAAACACAACAACTTGGGGAATCTGCTTTTAGCTCCATCCACACGTGCGAGACCGCACAACAACGCGCCTACGAGGTAGCCCGAAGACACCTGCTTTCGCTCAGTCCCGGCATGAGCGACGGAAGTCGAGGCGCTCTTTGCCGAACTGAAGAACCAGATTGGGTTACGTGGTCTGCGCCTATGCAGAATGGGGTTCGTACGCGAAGAGTTCTATCTGGCAGCGGCGGTACAGAACCTCAAACGCCTGGTGCGGTCCTTACCTTCAGGCCGCAACCGGCGACCGCTGCGATCTAAGAGCCAACTAAGAATAGAAGGCCGGGAGCGAAAAGACCTGGCAGCGCTGGAACGACTAGTTCCGGGCGGAGTTTTCATCAGCTACACCCCAACTCGCACCCAATCCGTCCAGGACAGAATAATCAGCGAAACCCAGTCGTCTCGCTGTTCAGAAAACGTTAGCAGCCTCACCACAGTGGCACTGTGTTCAAAATTACCCCCGGAGGAGGCCTTAAACACCCTCTACCGGCCTTCGTCGACGTGAGGCAATGCCAATCCGAGCTACATCCCCGGCTGCCCGAACTTGTGATAGTTGGTGTTCAGCGTCGTCACGACCATTTGCTTGGCAGTGGCGTCGAGCACCGTCTTCTCCACGTAGTTCGTGCCGTCGGGAAGCGTTGAGAAGCTCACGTTGAGCGTGACCGCGTCTTTGGCCTCACCCATGTAGGTATTGACGCTGATGGTCGATATCTTCTTGCCTGTGGTATCGACCGCGATCACCATCTGGTCGCCCGGCTGCGCATAATTCTTGAACGTAAGGTTGACGATACCGGCCGCTGCGTCGCGACTGAGCGAGAGGTTGTGCGTACCCAAAGCCTGCTGCATCTTCTGCGGATTGGGCGGAATATACGAGGGCCAGCAACGATTTCACATCGGCCATATAGTCCTGCATCTCCGCTTTCTTCTTTTTGATCATCTTCTGCTTTAAGCGGCCGCCCGACGGCTGCTCTTGCGGACCCATCGGGTACTTCTCCACCTTGCCGTCCGGCCCGTACTGGCACATGAACTGCTGCTGCGGCTTGGTCTCGCCCTTCAGCGTGAGCTGCTGCACTTCTGTCCATTGGTATTGGCGCAGCTTCTGCTGATTAGCCGCCACTGACTGCTTAAGTGCGGCCACCTTTTGCTTCATTTCCGCACTCGCGTCGCCCGCAGCCTGCGCTGCTGCGCCCAATGTGAACGCCAAGACTGCCAACATTAGCGACCCAGTCCGCAGCGTATTCCTGCAACGTCCCATACTCATCCTGTTCTCCTTCTTGTGTTCATGTGCGAGATTTACCCTTAAACCCATCACAAATTATGAGTTACCAATTACCAGCTACCGTGACGCCCCCTCCACGAGGGCTTGTCCTCCACCCCTCACGGACACTCCCGTCTTCTGTGGCGTCTCCTCCCAGCTCAGCCAATTCAAGTCCAGAACCACAATTGAATACACCACCCGGAACATCAACAGTGTAATGAACGTCGCCACAGGCCGCCAATCTGTGCATAGCACAGAACGGCGAGCCGGTTGAGCAGGCGGTGATTGACGCGGGGATCATCCGGCTACAGCCGGTTCTGATCACGGTGGGGGCGACGGTGCTGGCGCTGTTCCCGTTGGCAATGCACGGCGGTCCGCCGTAGCAGCCGCTGTCGACCACCACCAGCGAGTGCCTCGCCAATTCGCGCTGACACTTTGGCCGTGAAGCTGCCTGTCCCGTTTCCGGGACACCAAGTTGGCGACATTTGGTGTTGACCTGCGCGAACGGCACTCCCTTTCATCGACGAATGCCCCTTTGAGCAAGACGCCAAGCTACTAGGAAGTCCGACCATCGCACGCCATGACGAGAGACCGCCTGCCGAGTTTTTTCCGGGACACCTTGGCTTTTGACACAAACCGCAACAACGCTTAAGAGGAAGCATGAGTTCTAAGCAAATCCAGCCGAACGGTTCGACAAGCGCCCTCCAGGCTGCCGCACCTTTCTTCCTGAGGAACTGCCCCTCACGGTGCGCGAGGCGGCCGTCTATCCGGGCGTCAGCATACAAACGGTGTATCTTTGGGTGGAGCAAAAGCAGATACCCCATCTGCGCGTAATGAGTCGGAACATCCGTTTCTTACGATCGGATCTCGAGCCGTTTCGCGCAACGTTGAGACAAGAGGTGGGAGATGGCAAGACCCAGGAAACATGATGGTGTTGTCTAGGGTACAAGAGTTCTCTGGATGTGCTATCCGGATCGAGACGGAAAGCGCATCCGAGAATCAACCTTTACCCAAGACTGGCAGGAAGCGAACGGCTGCATGCCCGCGACCACAGTGCTCGATATCGTTCGCAACAGCGAGCAACTGGAGTTCGGAGAATGGGTGAACTTTTTCTTGGAGAACTATTCCAAGGCGATCCACCTACGCGAGGCGGCTGAGTGCCGGCGGCGTTGCGGACGAATGGGTCACGCAGCTGTTGAGGCAAGTAGACGCCAAGGTATTCAAGACGTATTCTCAGATGAAGCTGCAGATGAAGCGTGAGGCTTTAATCAAGCTGAATCGGCAGGCAAACGAACGGAACATCGGTTTTGACACGAGTCAATTGATGGAGTTTTGGAATAGTTTCAGCGGAGTTCGCGCCGAAAGAGGGCCTCGCTCCGTGGTTCTATTGGTTGAAGTGGTTTAGAATCAGTGCAGTGATAGAGTCGGGGCGTAGCGCAGCCTGGTAGCGCACCTGCCTTGGGCGCAGGGGGTCGGAGGTTCAAATCCTCTCGCCCCGACCAATCATTTCAGGGTCCAGCCCTGAAAGTCGATTTTCGGCCAGCCCACAATCGGTTTGTTCGCCTGAGATCCGCGTACGTACTAACGCTGGATTGTAACCCCTTATTTCTCGCAAATAGGCAGGATCGCGCCCTTTTCCACAATAAAAAAACGGGCCACGCGGGGGGAGGACTCTGGCCGATATCCTCAATCGCATGGCCCGATTGCGCCACTTCGTCTGCTCTTACTTATAGCAACCGCAAGACCAAACTTGTTTGCTCAAATCAAAGGACTTACACATATCCAAACGCGCGTCCACCCGGTAAAAAGTCGCCCGGCAATGCAATTATTTCCGAGCCTCGCGCCACGGCTCTGCTACCTCGTTTTTTTTCTTCTTAATCGCCTTTCCCACAGTCTCGGAGCGGAAAGTTCGATCGTCGATACGATGCAGTGCCTTGGTCATTCCGGGCCGCAACAGCTTGAAATGATGGATATCGCAGAGGTAGTTCGGAACAAACCAGATGGGTTCGGCGCTGATCATCCATTGTAAGTGGTCGAAGCGTGCAAGATTTACCGGCGAGGAGAAGTTGCGCAGCGTCCGTTCTCGCCGCATATTGAAGTAAGTATTGAAATAGCTCATGGCGAGCTCTCGCAGGGAGCGATAAACCGGCTCGCGATAACGGCATCCCGTATAGTTCGACTTTGCAACCGCGCCCCAGTGTTCGCGGATCCGAAACACCGCCAGAACGTGGTCCGTGTCATTTTCAGCTTCGAAGTCGATGATCAGTGGAGGGAATCCCAGCGCCCGTAGCGCGGCTGCGGCAAAGATCGCCCCTTCCAGGCAGTGCGACGTGTTTTCCCGCAAGACACGCCTTGGCGACCATGCCGTGTCGGCCAGGTGATACGGCATGTCGTCGATATACCGTTGAACTCCGTTAGGGTCTTTGAGGCTGCGAAGCTTTCGGAGCTCTGCAGGGGTGAAAGCGGCCAATGGTTTGGTCATGTCAGGATGGATTTCAGTTTAACTTAACGGGACTGGTGGCGGCCCGCCGTTTACTTACGCTCTGAGGAGAACTAACGGCCGCCCCTGCCGAGCAAGAGGATCTTTATCGTAGCGAAAAGGATGTAGATGTCGAGCCCGATGGACACATTCTTGATATAGAACAGGTCGTACGCGAGCTTGTCTTTGTGGTCTTCGATGGTTGCGTTGTACCCGCGATTGATCTGGGCCCAGCCAGTGGCTCCGGGCTTAATGAGCCAGCGCTCCTTGTAGAAAGGAATGACCGCCGCACACTGTTCCTCCTCATGTGGCGGTACCGGCCGGGGGCCTACAAACGAAATGTCTCCCTTGACGATGTTGAAAAGCTGCGGCAATTCGTCGAGCCGGGTACGACGCAGCCACTTGCCCACCCGCGTAATGCGCGGATCCCCATCGTGCGCCGGAGTGCCGATGTGGTTGGAGGCGCTATCCGTAACCGCCTGCGGCGTAGGTACCGAGGGCTGGTTGTCGATACATCGTCCGGAACTTGTAAACCATGAATGGTATGCCAAATTCTCCGACCCGCTGCTGGCGGAAAATAACGGGACCATCAGAATCCAACCGAATTGCGATCGCGGCTATGGCCATGAACGGCGACGTGATCGCTACTCCGACTGCTCCGAAGAATAGAGAAAAAACCCGCTTGTAAGCCCGCAGCGCAGGCCGCACATGAAATCCGGGCGAAAACAGCAGCCAGCTCAGCCGGAGAGATTCCAGCGGGATCTTCCCGGTCACGGTCTCGTAGTACTCAGGACCGTCCTGGATCTGGACTCCGCTGGCCTTCAGCTTAAGCAACTCGCCGACTCGACAATTTGCCCCGCCGGTCGCCCATGGTGATGATGATGCGGCGTATGCTTCGTCGTTTAACGAAGTCAGTCAGTTCGCTTCGGTCCACGGCGGGAATGCCGGCGATTTGCGGCTCCGATCCGACGTAACCGGCGACTCGAAGGCCGAGTTCAGGACGCTGTCCGATTGCGTCAATGAAGAGGCGATGCCAGCGGACCGTCCCCGTAGATCAGAGTTCGCTCGGCGAATCGTGAGGAGCGATTGAGGACGAAAAAAAAACTTCGCCACATCGGAACCACAATGGCGACCATGATGATGCCCGCCCACAGCACGGTACCGCCGAGGCTGGCCTCCGGAAAGGTGTAGTACAGCACGGCCAGCGCTACGAATGTAGTGCCCAGGACACCCACCAGGCGAGTAACCACTTCACGCCGGTTGGTCAGTATGGATGAGTTATAGAGATCGAAGTAGTACATCAGCACCAGGAAGACCAGGACGACGAGTGCCGATCCTTCCGGCGCCATTTTCGTAGAGCAGGTAGATTTTCGCGTCGAGCGCCGTACCGGCCGAAAGCAAGACCGCAAAAACGAAGCCCAAGGTCACCAGGACCGCTTCCGTCAGCGTCAACAGCAACGTACGGGTCGGGAAGTACGTGTTGAACAATCGAATCATGCAGACGCCATGTGATCGTTTTGGCCTCCTCGTCTCCTCTCGACTTCTTTTGTCCGTAGGACCCGTATGCCTCCGTAGTAACGCTCGTAGCTGGCGTGTACCGTGGAAGCTTCATTGAAGATGAAACCCGAGCTGCTTGTTCTTCTCGATCGAAGCCAGAGCACGGATCAGGGTCCGTTTGCGCGTGTGTCCTTCGCGTACAACCACGAGCACACCATCGCACAAGCGCGAGAGCGAAGTGGCATCGGCCATGGGCAGCATCGGAGTGCAATCCAGCAGCACCCAGTCGAAGCCTTCTGAGACCGCAGTCCAACATCTGGGCGAAAGCATCCGATTCCAGCAGAGGCAGAGGCTCTTCAATTCCCTTGCCAGCGGACAGCAGCCAAAGCGGCATACCCTTCGACCTGGTAGAACGCATCCTGCAGGGCGAGTTTGTGCTCATGCCACTCCGTAATGCCCCGCAGCTGCGAGGAGGAGAGCAGTGCGCTGGCCGTGGGACGGCGCAAGTCAGCCTCAATCAGTAGCACACGTTCGCCCGTCGCGGTGTGCCAGCGTCAGGGCAAGGTTGACCGACACCACCGACTTGCCTTCGTCGCCCACGGCGCTGGTAATCAAGCAGCTTCTTGAGAGCCCGTTTGTGACGCAAGATGCGCCAGGCGCGTGCTCAACACGCGAAAGGTCTCCGCGCCCGGGCTGTTCGGGTTAGTGATGGTAATCAGACGCTGCTCCGGCGTGGGCAACTGGGCGAAGGATGCGCTCGGCGGGTACCGCGAGCCAGGACGCAGGTGGAGGCGCCTGCGTTGCCAGCGCATCAAGCTGCGCGGTCTCGTCCACGAACAGACCGGGAATGTCTGCGCCCGGTATAGGAGATCCTGGCTCGGACTGGAGTCGCCAGTGGCGAGGCAGCTCGGTGCTTCTCCTCTGAGAACGCTGTAATGCTTCGTACAATCGGCTCATCGTTTAGACTCTCCTGCCGTCAGCGGACGGGACGGGTTTTTCTTCTAGCGTCTGGTTATTGTCCATGGTGCGCAGCAGGCGAAACAGCGAGCGCAGCAGGCTTTCATTGTTCTCCTGGGGAACCGCAGTGGTCGTCGACCGGCTCCTCAGGCGTCGATGGCGCCACGTTCAAGACGGAAGTCGGCGGCCACCTCGGTGATCATGTCTGCGCGTCACCGTCCGCTGGTCTCGCGGGCAAAAGCATTCACCATGGCATTCTCGCAAAGGTTGTTGATGATGCGAGGAATGCCTCGCGAATATTCGTAAACTTTGGTTAGCGCTTCAGGTTCGAAGATCGGTGGGTCCGGCTTAGCGCCCGCACGCTCCAGCCGCGATAGCACGTAGCTACGCGTCTGCTCCTCGTCAAGCGGCAAGCAGCTGGCAACGCAACGAGACGCGCTGCTTTAGTTGCCGCAGGTCAGGCGAGTCGAGTACGCCTTCCAGTTCCGGTTGACCCATGAGCACGATCTGCAGCAGCTTCTGCTGCGAGGTCTCCAGGTTGGTCAGCAACCGGATTTCCTCCAGCAGTTCAGGCCGCAGGGCCTGCGCTTCATCCACCACCAGCGCGGTAATCAGGCCGCGGGCATGGCGTTGGATCAGGAAACGGTTCAAGTCAAGCAACATCTCCGTCTTGCTGCGCCCGCTGTACTGCAGTCCCAGATCGGCCATGATGTACTGGAAAAACTCGTTGGTGGACAGACAGCGGGTTAAAGACATACCCGAACGCGATATTGTTCTTGCGCAGCTCCGCCAGCAAACAGCGAACCAGCAGGGTCTTCCCCGTGCCCACCTCACCGGTGATCACGATGAAGCCTTTTCTGCGGCCTACGCCGTAATGCAGGTTGGCCAACGCTTCGTTGTGCCGGGGCGTCGCATGATAGAAAAATGGGTCCGGGCTGATCTCGAACGGGTTCTTGGTCAGCCCGAAAAACTGTTTATACATGCTCTATCCCCAGAAGTAGGCGTACCAGATCCCCGTTGGGATGATGATTGCAATCAGGACCGCCGCGGCTATCGCGATCCATGGTTTCCAGCGTTCGGCCGCGATTTCGCGGTCGGTCGCCAGCGGCGGAATTTCAGCCAGCACCGGCAACGGCGCCGCGCCAAGCAGGTCCTGTTCGCTGCGAATTCGGTCGTCCAGGAATTCGGTTCCGACACCGAACACGAATGCCAGCGCCAAACCGACGCCCAGTCCGGCCAGCGAGAACTTGAAGCGGTCAGGGAACGAAGACTTTTCCGGCAGGCTGGGCGGATCGATGATTCGGAACTGATCGCCCTGCTGCTGCCGGTTCAGGCTGGTGGCGAGCGACAGAAGCCATGGCTCTTGCCAAGCAAGCTGATCATAGTTCTTCTTTGACTCGTCGTAGTTGCGCATGATGTCGGCCAATTCCTGCTGCCGGCCGGGCGTGGCGTTCAATCGCGCCTGGTACTGGTTGACTTTCGCCTCCAGGTGATTGATGTGGGCCTCACGCGACTGAATTTCCATCTTGTTGGCTTTGATCTGGCTCTGGATCTGCATGACCGGAGTCATGGCCTGAAGCTGCGAAGGAGTCGCGCTTGACTTCTCGCTTGCGTCGGCGGTGTCGTCGGCTTTCTTGTCCATGGGTCTGTTTCTCCATCTGATTCCATGTTGGCGATCGTTTCTTTCAGCTTCTTGACGTCAGGATGATCGGGCGTGTATTTCGCTTCCAGGGTCGCGAGCTCTGTCCGCATCATTCTCGAGTTGCTGTCCAGCGGTCGAGCGGCGTAGCACAGAATTGCCTTCGCGACACTCCCATCTGGTCGTATTGGGTCGCTAAGGAATTGAGGTACGCCTGCTGTTGCAGGGCCTTGTCGCGGGCATCGATTGCCGACTGCAATTGGCCCTGAGCGCCACTGAGAATCTGCAGATTGCTCTGCAACTGGTCGGGCAATTCTCCCATGTGGGCGGCTTCATAGTCCCGAATCTGCTTTTCCTGCGCGGCCAGTGCCGCCGAGGCCGAGGTCAACTGCGAGTCAAGGAAATTCGTCGTGCTTTCCGACTGCTGCTGGCTGGCGCGAACGTTTTCGTCGATGAACAACGACGCCAGCTGGGTATTCACCTGCTGCGCAATCTGCGGCTTGTCGGCAACGTAGGCGATCTTGAATGCGGTCAGCTCCGACGGTCTTCCCGGAGTCGGTGGCGTCTGGACCAGGTCGATCTTGATGTCCTTCCGCATTTGTATGATCTGATCGTCTGGCGAGCTGAAGAACAGGCCCTGATACAGGTGCAGGTTGTTGATGATCGTCAGCAGGCGCGAACGGCTCAGCACCTGTTGCGTAATCGACTGCAGCCGTTCCTGCAAGTCAACCTGCACGTTCGACATTACGAACTGTTGCGGCACCTTCTGCTGTTCAACCAGGATCACCGTTTCCGACGTGTACTTGGGAGGGATGATCCAGGCTGACGCAAACACAATCAGCCAGCCCAGGAATAGAGGTCCGAGGATCCACCAGCGGCGGCGGACCACCATGGCCCAGTATTCGTCCAATCCACGCATCGGTTGTCTGATCATCAATTTCGTCAATCATAGTTACCGTCCAAGGGGATGAGTCCAGCTATAAGAGGCTGTAATACTTACGCGGTTGTTGGTGTAGTTGCTAGGGCCGAGAACAATCGTATTCGACTGATTGACCCGCTGGAAGGCGTAATCCGCTGCAACGTCGACAGATTTGATCGGTTTGTAGCTAAGCCCCAGCGTCGTGTACAGGTTGGTGGCAGTGCGCGCCGAGCTTGTCGTTGACACGTCATGAACAAAGTTAATTCCCGCCAGGCCGTCCCACTTCTTAGCCAGCATTCGGCGGTAGGTGGCGTTGGCAGAATTCACCTCCGAAGTCGCGGTGAGTCCGCCGCCATCCTGCACTCGCCGAAAGAATCCCGCCCGGAAGGCATTGCGTGGCGATTGCCAGGAAAAGTTCGCTCCTGCCGCGACGCTCCACAATGAGTCATGGGACGTTAAAACTTCGATCGGGTTGACCGGCGGAATGAAGACTACGGTCTTGGTCGAGGTATATTGCGGGCCTACCCAGCCGGAAATCGTCATACCTGGACGAATCAGATAGTCCGCAGTAAATGAGATGGTTTGCACGCCCGACCGCTGCTGGCCACGCCCGAAATCCAGACTGTTGTAGTTGTAACTTCCACCTAGCGTGAGTCGCGCTGACATCCTGTGTGAGTACGCGCCCAGGCCGCCATAAGAGACCACGTTGTAGAACGGGACGGTGGTGGCCACGTTAAAATTCGAGGTATTACGCAACATCGCCGTACCGGTGAACGACAGCGTGTCTGCCTTCGATAGCTGGTCCGTCAGGGTCAGGTATCCCTGATTCGCCGTGTACTGCGTCAACGGATAGTAGGTGACCGGATTGGGGTTGTTGATGGTCGGCACACCAGGTGTTGTCAGATAGCTGTCGAATGGGTTCGCAGAGTGGATGTAGTTGTCATCGCCCAGCACCTGCCAGTGTTGGGCGAGCTGCCAGACGAAACCACCTCCCGCCCTCTGGGAAAACATGTTGCTGTATGTGCTCGATCCGCCGCTAGTATAGGTCTGGTAGCCGCCCGCGTAGTTAATATGCCAGGCCAGGTGAGAGCGAAACTGCTGGATCTTGATGCTCGGAGTGACGTTAAAGAGTCCGTGTGACTGATAGTACGAAAAGCCGGTGCCGATGCCCAGCGTGATGCTGCTGTTCTCGATCGACTCGTTCAGAAAGTCCAGGGAGGGCGTTGCATCCGGATAGGTAAATGCTGGCACAGGCCCGGGCTGGACGGTGACTGGATTGCTTGCGGCGCCCGTGTCAACCTGGGCCCATGCGCAGCTGCAGCACAAGCCGAGTAACACCACCAACATTGGCCTGAAGCGCTGTTTCATCATAACCCTCTCGTTAAGGGACGACAATCGTGTCCCGCGGCTGCAACTCGATGTTCTGCTGCGGGTTCTGGCCCTTGATCACTTCTTTATAATTAAACGGTACCCGCTCCTGCGTGCCGTTCGCTCCGGTGCGCAGTACATAAATCTTCTTCGTCTTTGCAAAATCCCTGAAACCACCGGCCATGGCGATCGCATCGAGCACCGTCATCCGCTTCGTCAGGGGAAAGTATCCCGGATGGTTGACTTCACCGACAATATTAAAGTTAAGACTACTTACTTTCTCGATAACTACCGTTACCTGAGGCTCGGACACGTACTTCTTCATGGCGTCAGCCAGAACGCCTTCTAGTTGGACCGGGGTGTAGCCGGCGGCCTTGATCTCGCCCACCAGCGGAAGGGAAATCATGCCGTCTGGTCTGACCGGAATAGTCTTCGACATGTCCGGTTCTTTCCACACAAATATTGTGATGACATCCTCGGCGCCAATGATGTATGAGTCCGGCCTGATGCCAGAGACTGATTTAGGAGGGTTGGCTGCCGACGGTGCTGCAGCCGGCTTGGAAGCATCGGGCTGCGCGGGAGTCGCTGTGTCCTGGGCTTGGGTTAAACCGGTCAACATCGCAAGCAGCAGTGTCCACTTCAGCAATCGCACTGCGAAATTTCTCACTCCGCTCCTACCTAAATACATTCAGATCACCCTTGTGATTTAAGGATTTACTATGACTTGCTGTCCTCACTGCGCGGTGCAGAACCCGTTGCCCGCCGTTGTGGAACTCCTACTTCTTTCAGCTTGTATAACAGCGCCCGGTAGCTGATCCCCAGGGCCCGGGCGGCCTTCTTTCGGTTCCAGTTGTTGGCATGTAACGCACTCAAAATGATTCGTGCTTCCACTTGCCGTACAGTTTGCCGCGTCAGCTTCTTTAAGGAAACTGGTCCATCAAATGTCAGGTCTGGGAAGGCATCGCGTTCGTTTGTTTGCAACAACTCGCTCATGATCACGTCATCGCTTCCCATTACCACGTAACGCTTGATCAGGTTTTCGAGTTGCCGAATATTCCCGGGGAAGGAATATTGCTGCATCTTCGCCAATGCGGCCGGACGAAGCGCAGGTGCGCGCCCATTAAGTTTACCATTGTAGTACTCCAACAGGTATTCGCATATTAACGGAATGTCAACCGCCCGTTCCCGCAGCGGCGGCACGTGAATCGTCATCGCAGCAATGCGATAGAACAGGTCGTGGCGGAAATGCCCGGCATCGATCTCATGGTTCAGCTCGCGATTCGTGGCGCTCACCACCCTTACTTCCACCTTCGTGTCTTCCTGCGAACCGATCCGACTGAACTGACCATCTTGCAGCAACTGCAGGAGTTTGGCCTGTAGGGCCGGTTCCAGCTCCGAAATTTCATCGAGGAAGAGCGTCCCGCGGTGCGCCAGTTCCACCCGCCCCGGCTTCGACCCGAACGCTCCCGTGAACGCTCCCTTTTCGTATCCGAACAGCTCACTCTCCAGCAACGTCCCAGGAATAGCCGGGCAGTTGACCTTCACAAAAGGCCCGTTTGCCCAAGGGGAATACAGATGGAGCAAGCGGGCGATTAGATCCTTCCCGGTACCGCTTTCTCCAGTTATCAAGATCGACAGATTTGCGCCTGCTACGCGTTCCAGCTTCTGGCGCACCTCCCGCATCGCGGCTGTCTGACCGAAGATAACTGTCTCCGGCGGCAAGGGCTGTCCAGCTAGGGCCGCCCCTTCAAAGCTCACATTGGCCAGCGCCATATTTGCATCCTCGCCAGGAACGACGTTAAAGTCACTGCTTTATGATAACTATTTGCATTTCTCGGGCCAACTAGACAAAAGCTGCAATTGACTGCGCATCATGATACTAACTATAAGTAATATAATAACTTAAATGTGCAATTGTTGATCTGGTCCCAGCAATGACGAACTAACGATGGTGACACACTTACAACATATGTGCAATAAATTTCACTTTATGGAAGTTACTTTCTCACACCGCGCGGCTGGGTTCTGGAATCGGCAAAGACTCGGCGATTAAAGGTTCCTGAAATTGCAGGCCAAGAAGAAAATACTGGCGGTCGGCGTTGCATCGAAGAACGGTGGCATGAAGAAGGGAAACGGAGCGCGGCAACTGCGCCTTGTTCATCAAGGCTACTGGGATCTCCAAGGTAATCTGCGTTCCGGGTTCCAAGTAGCGCCGCGCTGCCAGCAGGACGCCGCCGGCCGAGAGGTTCAAGGCCGTCGCGAACTCAAGGAACTCTTCGCCATTTGCCTTCTTGCCGCGAACGAAAAAAGGGATCGAAATGGGCAAACGCTCCCATTCGCGGCGATCCGCGACTGAAACAGAACGACGCACTCGCAGGCTTCTCCAGTACATCAGTCTGCACATCGGCGACCAAACTACCACAACCAGAAACTATTGAGACGGAAGCAATTTAGAGGTGAGAACGCAGGAGCTGACCTCGAAAGAAGATGCAATCTATTGCGCACCAGAAGAACGTAATTTCCGTTAAATGCATGAACGTTCTTTCATATTAAGAGAACAACATTGCGTTAATTCGGAAATTTTCTGCATTTTTGAATTGACACAGCATTGGATTGCGATATGATGAAGTCTCCCCTAGGGGCTGTAAGTAGCGCCCCGTCTTCCCGAAGACGTTCGTTGCGTAGGCTGCGCGCTTACTTTGCCGAAGATATCAATCGTGCAAGATAAGCTCCAGAGTATCGGTCACGTACGACCAACCACCATGTTTGCAAGTTAAGCGGCCACTATTGCGTGTAGCAATGCATTCCGCCAAGCCCGTGTCTGCCAAGCCGGCCATCGATCTTCTCAGCGAAGGGCATCACTGCGCCGCGTGTCGCGACGCTCTCGCCGCCGCCGCTCACGAGCTGAAGACCCCCCTTGCCATCATGGCGCGGCTATCTGGACCTGCTGGTTGCCCAGAAGCTTGGCCCATTGACGCCGCGGCAACTCGAAGTGCTTAGCGAGATGCAGGACAATGGAGTGCGACTGACCAGCTTCGTCCAGAACGTACTGAGCTACGCCACTCTGAAAGTAGATCGATATCAATTCCAATATGAAGTCGCAGACATCAATGGGTGCTTGCGCGAGATCGCCGAATTCTGGGCTCAGCGTTTTCAGGACAAAGCTATTGCGTTCTATTTTTTTCCGGACGAACAGCTCCCGTCCTTCCCCTTCGATTGGTACAAGGTCCAGCACATCGTATCGAACCTGCTCGACAATGCGATGAAATACACGCCAAGTTCCGGAACGGTGTGGCTTCACGTTGAGCCTTATTTTTGGGAACGTCGCACCATAAAACGCAAACCGCTGGTGGAGCGCCGCCGCCGGCTGATTGCCGATCCCAATTGCTGCCGCATTTCTGTGGCCGATAATGGCCCGGGTATCGCACCGGAATTTCAGCAGGAAATCTTTGAAGAATATTTCCGTCTTAACAATGCCGGTCACCGGGCGGAAGGGCATGGCCTTGGGTTGGCCATTGCCCGGCGTCTCGTCCAGGCAGCCGGCGGGAAAATCTGGGTGGAGAGTGAAGCCGGCAACGGCAGCAAGTTTTCTTTCCTTTGCCTGCTGAACCCTCCGACGAAGAGGAATTCCATTTCGGAAGATCAATGAACTCTGGCCATATTCTGATTGTTGATGATGAACCTGGGATGCGCCGTTACCTGCAGACGGTCCTTGAGCTCGACTCTTACAAAGTTTCCACTGCATCGAACGGCGAGGAAGCCGTCGACAAGGTACGGCGCGACCGTCCTGACGTCGTGCTTCTTGATATGGTGATGCCCGGTCCGGACGGCCTGGAAACCCTCAAACGCATCCGCGAAGCCCAGCCCTCTGCCAAGGTAGTGATGTTGTCGTGCGTGCGCGACACCCGCAAGGTAGCTATGGCGATGCGGCTCGGTGCCCATGACTATCTGTCAAAGCCTGTACAGAAGGAAGAAATGGACGACGTCCTGCGCTTCTGTCTGGAGAACCCCGGGCCAGAGGCCCCCGGTGCGGGCGAAGCCATTGAAGTCATTCAGGGCGTCTATTTTTTCGCCGCGACCGAGCAGATGCGGCAGATTCGCAGTCAGGCGATCCAGATCGCGCGTTTCGATTTCCCCGTTCTCCTCCTTGGGGAAAGCGGCACCGGAAAGGAAGTTCTGGCGCGTCTCATTCACAAGTACTCCGAGCGCGCGCATCGCACTTTCCTCAAAGTGAACTGTGCAGCTATGCCCAGTGAACTTCTCGAGAGCGAACTGTTCGGCTACGAAGCGGGTGCATTCACCGGAGCCGTCAAGCCAAAGCCTGGAAAATTCGAGGTTTGCAACAAGGGAACGCTCCTGCTCGACGAGATCGGCGAAATGCCTCCTGCGTTGCAGGCTAAGCTTCTACAGGTCCTGCAGGACGGTCAATTTTCGCGCTTGGGCGGCCGCCATCCCGTGAAGGTCGACGTCCGAGTTCTCGCTGCCACAAACATCAACATGACGGAATGTATCGCCAACAAGACCTTCCGCGAGGACCTCTACTATCGTTTGAGCAGTTTTGTCATGAACATGCCGTCGCTCCGCGAGCGCAAAGAAGAGATTTCAATGATGCTGCGGCATTTCATGATCCAAGTCTCGGAGCGCTATGCGTGTACTCTGCTGCCCGTCTCATCCCGCCTGATGAAGGCATGCGAAAGCTACTCTTGGCCTGGCAATATCCGCGAGCTCGAAAACTTCGTCAAGCGCTTTCTAGTTCTCGGCGACGAACAGGCTGCGATTGCGGAACTTGAGCGTCACGTGTCACCCGAACTCGTCTCATCTGGCAATGGAGTGCCGGAAGCATCCACCCCCGACCTCAAACAGATGGTTCGCACCCTGAAGAATGGCGCTGAAATGCAGGCCATTGCCAACGCGCTGGAAGAGTGTGGATGGAACCGCAAACGCGCTGCTACGGTGCTGAATATCAGTTACAAAGCCCTGCTCTATAAAATCCGGCAGTATGATATTCGGCCGCGCCCGACAGGATAGTACGGTTACTAGGCATTTACCTACAGCATGGTGCGCAATCCCTTGCACTCATCCAATCAGTATCAATAGTTAGATCAGGTCTCAAACAGGTACCGATGTGCCGCTAATTATCTTATTTGTCAAGGCATTAGCTCCATTTGCCGTAGGTCGATGCTGCTCTCCCGGTTGGCAGTAGACGTGCGGCAAAAGTTCCTATGCAGACACATTTGTCTCGCCTCGAGGCGGGCCCAGGCCCAATCTCTCGCGGCGGGGCACGACGCAAGAATGCTCGTTTCGGGATGACTTTTTCAGTTTTATTGCGCACGATTGGTGATCCCTGGATGAGCAGCCAAACCGCAAATCTAAGTGCGACGGGCGCGTTTATTTTTACCGATCGCCCCTTTTTGCTGAACACTCCAATCGAATATGTCCTGACATTTCCTCCGGACCTGACTAAGGCTTCGCAACCTTTGTTCGTGCGGTTTTTCGGAATGGTCCTCCGCTGCGAGCGAGGCGAAGGAGATCAATTCGGTATCGCCATACGGAATACGGCTCACCGTTACTTGACGCGCGAAGAAGCTGCAGGCTTCGACGCAATGCTCTCCACGCTCTCGATGACCATGACGCCAGCCGAGCCTGACGAATCACTGATTTAAGACTTTTTGTCGTCTATCTCGCTGGGCCAGTTCTGTGCGGGAGTCAATGACGATCCGCGACGAGAAATGTGGCAGAGACGCGAAAGGCGAGCAAATGACTGGCCCGCCTTCTGAACATCGATGCAATAGTGCTTACCGGCCGATTCTGCGGCGTCCGTATCCGATTAACCCTAGTAGCCCTGAACCACAAAGCAGCCACGTCGCCGGCTCAGGCGTGCTTGCTATCGTAAGATTCGTGATCCCCACATAATTATCGGTCAAGGTGAAGTAGCCAATGACGGGTGACGATTCCTTGAAGCCATAGAACGCGCCCGTATCATCGGCGCCGCTGGTGACGAACGTCAGATTGAAAGACTCGATAAGGTTTCCGCTCGACGTCATATACCGCGATGATTGTTGGTGTAGTGGCGCCCGGGGCATAGTTCAGGAATCCGCCCACCGCCGTGACCGGAGTTGTGAACGCAAACGTCATGGTATCGGTAGAGCCGAAAGAGTCGTTGTCGTTCAAGACCGCCATGGGACCAAGTGCACCTGTCCAATTTCCATTCGAGGAAAAGCTGTAGCTCCCCACGCTGCTGCCGTCGTATCCAAAAAGCGAGCCACCCTGGACCGAATCGTTCGTGGAACTCCAGGTGATTCCAGGCCCAAAAGTAAAGGGACCCGGACCGAAACAGGCAAAATTCGGCGAGGAGCAATCGATCACCGGCATGGGAACAACGGTGCCGCCGGGAAGCGAGGTAACGACGGAGGCCCCCGCATGAACGGCCAAAATAAGAGCTAAGATCGTGATAAACGGCGCAACCATCTTTTTCATGGGCTAACTCTTCTTTCTCTTTCCGGAGCTTGACTAAGCCGCGTTCGGCACACACATATCCTTTGGGGTATAGAAGGTACCATAGGCTCACCAGCATTCCAATGGCCAACTAACCGGCGAGGTACGTCAATGAAAAAAAGGGGGATTTGAATCGCCAGCGAGCCAAATACATGCAGAACCTTGCATCTTAATGGTAACAGATGTTTGTTTTATGCAAACTACCACGTCAGTTTAAGCCAGACGAGCCGCTTCCTTGGCAAAGTAGGTCAGCACAATCGAGGCGCCGGCACGCTGGATACAAGTGAGTGACTCCAGCATCACGCGTTCGTAGTCGATCCAGCCGTTGATCGCTGCAGCTTTGATCATGGCGTATTCGCCGCTGACCTGGTAGGCAGCCAGCGGCACATCGAATTGCTCGCGCGCTTCGCGGATCACGTCGAGGTACGGCATGCGCCGGCTTGACCATGATCATGTCGGCGCCTTCTTCAAGGTCGAGCTCGATCTCGCGCATAGCTTCGCGCAGATTCGCCGGATCCATCTGGTAAGAGCGCCGGTCGCCGAAGTGCGGAGCCGAATCGGCTGCCTCGCGAAACGGTCCATAAAAGCCGCTGGCAAACTTGGCTGCGTAGGAGAGGATTGGGATGTTCTCGTAGCCAGCGGCATCGAGCGCAGTGCGGATCGCCGCCACCCGTCCATCCATCATGTCCGACGGAGCAATGATGTCCATGCCGGCTTTGGCTTGCGATACCGCTGTCTTGGCCAGCAAATCGAGCGATGCGTCGTTCAGGATCTCGTAGCTCTCAGTATCGATGGCGACGATTGCTGCAGCGGGTTGCACGCCGGTCTTTACCGCGACGGCTTTCTTGCCCTGTGATTCCAACTCGTGCAATGTCGCGGTAACCTCGCGACCCAGCACATCGGTCTCGACAATTCCGCAGTGCCCGTGCGACATGTACTCGCAGAGGCAGACGTCGCCCATCAGCAGCAGTCCCGGCACCTCCCGCTTGATGGCGCGTGTCGCCTGCTGCACGATGCCGTCATCGGCCCATGCTCCGGTGGCAATCTCGTCCTTGGTTTCCGGCAGCCCGAACAGGATCACGCTGGGAATGCCTAGGGCTTCACCTCGGCGCATTCCTTCACAGCTTCGTCGACCGAGAGATTGAACACACCCGGCATGGAACGGACTTCCTTGCGTACTCCCTCGCCCGGACACACGAACAGGGGATAAACGAATCCTTCGGGGCTTAAGCGGGTTTCGCGCACAAACGAGCGCATGGCTTCGTTGCGGCGCAGGCGACGCGGACGATCAATTGGAAATGCCATAACAGAAAATTTTAGCACCGGCAGAGGGTCGGAGAGCCGCTAAAAATGCGGGTAACACAGTTCTTTGTTTGTGACAGATGTCATTGAGTTCCAGCGTTACACCGCAGTGCTGGTCTGGATCCGCTCCAGCAGAGTAATCCCGGCTTCGTCGGCGGCACGGCTCTTGAACTCCCGTTCCAGTACGACCATCTTCGCAGCCGGGGCGAGTTGCCGAAGTACGCTGAGTGTCGCCGGAGCGGCCAACGGGCCGGACTCCGGGCCCAGGACAATGACGTCCACGTTCGAGGCGCTCAAGAGTATCTTCGCGTCCCCCATCAGCCCGGTCGAGAGCACCCGATAGCCGTTGCTGGAAAGCACCGCACGCACGAATGCGCAAGTGTCAGGCGAAGGGTCGAGAAACAAGACACGCGGGCCGTTGTTCGTCGGATCGCCCGCCGCTGCTACGCCTTCTTTAAGAAACGACACGATCGCAGCTTCTTCGTCCGGATAGATGGGAAATACCGTGGACAGTTTGGTGATGGCCAGGAGTTGGGAGAAAAACGCCTGCGGAGCTGCCAGACGCAAATCTCCGCCGCGGTTGCGGGTGTGCCACAGAAAGCGCACCAGTAGTCCCATGCCCGCGCTGTCCACCCGGCTCACACCTGCTACGTTAAGAACGATGCGCGTGAACTCGCGCAATGCACGCTGCAGCGTCGATTCCAGTATCGCCGACTCCTCGCCGGAGACGATTCGGCCGGTACAACGAATGACGTAAACCGATCCGCAATTTCGTGATTCCAGAGCAAGGGACATGCTGACAGCCCGCTTTCTATGACGCACGTAACTCGCGGTAATCTTACAGCACCGCGTCAACTGCGACGAGTGCCGGAGATGCAACAGCACCCGTGGGATTCGCGGGTCTCGATTAAGCGCCGCCATGGCCGGTGGTAGGATGGCTGCAACCGCCGGTTCGGACGCGACGAGCTGTCATGCGTCTTTGCCAAAAGGGGAACCTTCTATGAGGTCACGCACCTTCAGTATCTTGTTGTTAGCCTTGTTTGTAGCTACGGCCGCTTTTGCTCAAAAAGTCAATGTCGACTGGGATCGCGGCACCGACTTCACGAAGTTTCATACCTATGCCTGGCAGCCCAGCACCCATCCCGCAAAAGGTCTCTGGAACCAGCGTGTAATCGATGGGGTCAATCAGCAGCTCCAGGCGAAGGGCTTCAAACTCGTGGACTCCAACCCCGACCTGTGGGTGGTCTACAGCAACAGCATCAAAAAGGACCAGCAGGTGGTGGGCACCGGCTACAACATGGGTCCAGGCTGGGGTTGGGGATATTGGGGCGGGCCCACAACCACGACCTATCAAACCTATACCACGCACGAAGGCACGTTGGTCGTCGACATTGCCGACGCTAACGGACACCAGTTGCTCTGGCGCGGCTCGGCTACCAACTCGATCTCCGATAATTCCGACAAGAACATAAAGACCCTCAACAACGCGATGAACAAGCTGTTCAAGAACTTCCCTCCAAAGCCTGGCAGCAAGTAGCAAAGCGCGGGGTGGTCAGTGGCGATAGCGCTGCTGTCGATTGCCTAGCGGAAGTTAGTGACCAGCATCTGGTCGCCAAGTCGGTTGTCGATTTGCGCCCACAAGACTTGGCTTCCGTCGGGCGCCACCGCCAGCGACTAGTCGGTCAGCAGAACGGGCGCGCCGTTCTGACGCAATTCGCCTGAACGGCCAGAGAACTCGAATTCCCCGAACCGAAAAATTCGATTCGTCTGCATAGGGCGCAGCGCCTGCATCGCCACCTCATTAAACTTTTCTGGTGCTGGGAACTAACCTTATGCTACCTGCCTCCTTGGGACAGCATCGATGGCGACACCTTACCAAAAAAAGCGTCAAATTATGTCGACTCCCATCGCCCATGCACGAAGCTGATTAGCACAACGTGGCATTAACAAAAATAGGGCTCTGCCCTTTGCCGAACCCTATACGAAGACCTTCCCGAATTCCGGTTATTTAAAGTCGACTTTTCCGCTTAGTGAAAGATCCTTCGACGATCGCCCTGCCATGAACGTGTAGCTGCCCGGCGCACGTTTCCAACTGCTCGACGGCACGTCGTAGATTGAAAGATACATCGCTGGAACCGTCACGGTCACCTGCTTGCTCTCGCCAGGATTCAGCTGCACCTTGCTCCACCCCACCAGGCGCTTCGGGCGGCTCTCCCGCGTCGGCCGGAAGCGCTGCATACACCTGGGCGATCTCCTGTCCTGCGCGTTTGCCGGTGTTCTTCACCGTGAACGTCACCGTGGTTTCATTCCCCGGCATGATTGTGAGCTTCGAGTATTCGTAGGACGTGTACGAAAGTCCGTAGCCGAACGGGAACAACACCGGCTTCTTCTCCGCGTCGTACCACTTGTAGCCGACCTTCAGTCCTTCGTCGTAGTGCACGTCGAAGGTTGGTTTCTCGAGCACCCACCCATTCTCCGGTCCGTGATCTCGCTTAGGAGGCTGGGCCACTGTGGTGTGGGGAAGATCATTCGTGCTGAGCGGAAAAGTCATCGGCAGTTTGGCGCTGGGGTTCACGTCCCCGAACAAAACATTGGCGACAGCATCAGCACCTTGGCTGCCGGCGATACCATGCTTCCAGCACTCCACTCACCTTGTCGATCCACGGCATCGTGACAGCAGTACCGGTCTCCAGCACCACGATGGTCCGCGGATTCGCAGCCGCCACCGCGGCGATCAGAGCGTCCTGATTGTCAGGCAGCGACAGGTCGGGCAAGTCCATACCTTCGCTGCTCCACTGATGGGCGAAGACGATCGCCACATCCGACGACTTCGCCAACGCAGCAGCCTTCGCCGGGATCAGCTCCCGGAATCGAACTTCACGTCGGCGGGCACGGCCTTGGCTTTTACAGCTTTCAGCGGCGACGGTCGGGAACCAAACGTGCGACAGCCAGGCCGGGCTCGCTGCTTCCCGGCGGATCGACCTGCGCTGAACCTCCGCCGGAAATCATGCCGATGTCGGCATTCTGTCCGATGATGGCGATGCTCCGGACCTTCGAGCGGTCGAGCGGCAACAAGCTCTTGTCGTTCTTCAGCAGAACGATGCTTTGCTCCTCGATCGTGCGGGCGGCTTCAATCCCCGCTTCCACATCGACCACGCTCTTCTTGGTCGGATAATCCACAATTCCACTGGCAAACTCCGAACGCAGAACTCGCCGCGCGTGGTCGTCAATTTCGGACATCGGGAACCTGTCCCGCTTCCACCGCCTGTTTCAGCTTGGGCCCAAAGAAGTCGATCCAGAGGTTCTTCGTTGTCGAGTCCGGCGGCCGAGGCCTTGACCGTGCTATGGGTCCCGCCCCAGTCGGAAACTACGAAGCCCGGATACTTCCAGTTCTGCTTGAGCACGTCCGTCAGCAGGTACTTGTTCTCGCAGGCGAAGTCGCCGTTGACGGCGTTGTAGGAGCACATCACCGCCGCCGGATGTCCAATGCTGATGCCGATTTCAAATGCCAACAGGTCGGTTTCGTGCAGAACGCGCTTGTCGATAATGACGTTGACTTCATTGCGTCCGCTCTCCTGATCGTTGACGGCATAGTGCTTGATGTCGCCGATCACGTGCTGTGCCTGCTCGCACTTGATGCGGTTGCCCGACCAGCGTTCCCGCCAGGATGGGATCTTCTCCCATATATTCGAAGGTGCGGCCATTGCGCGGTTCGCGCGTGATATTTACTCCGCCGCCCAGCGTCATGTTGTAGCCCTGCGCGCGCAACTCGCGTCCGATCAGTGCTCCGTACTCACACGCGGCCTGCGGGTCCCAGCTTGCCGCCGACCCCACATTCGACGGTAGCGCGGTCGAGTAACGCCCATTTTCCGCGCTGGCACGAACCCCGTAGGCAGCGTCGCTCATCTGGATCATTGGAATGCCCAGCCGCGGTCACTGCCCATGACGAATCCCGCGCCGCCGTTGCCGAAAGTGGGTCGAGAGCAGTCGGCGCACCAGGCCATCCCGGCATGCCATTGCCGTGCAGCAGCAAAATTTTCTCGTCGAGCGTCAACTGCTTCAGCACCATCTCGGCGCGCTCGTCCGGAGACAGGTTCTGGTCCATCCAGGGAAAATTCTGCAGCTTGCCGGCTTCTTGAGCAAAGGGCATTGTACGAATGCGAAAGAGAGAGTTATAGAAAGGAAAACCGTACTACAAAATCGATTGTTCATTAGCGACTTAGCCACCTGAGTGCGGATTTGGCACACACCAACATAGCAGCAGCACGCACTAAGACCATAGGAATTCTGTACACGGGAGAGGCGCGACGAGCCTTGACCGTTCAGACCGTGCCTCGCGAAGGTCTGACATTGTGGGGCGTCCGATTACTGCGGCGGTGGAGTCGACGGGATGTATCCGTGCGGTCCGACCGCGGCTTCGCCCGGCTTGAGCTTGCGGCAGCACCCGTTCACGATATCGCCCTCCGGCAGATACACCTGCCCCTGGTAAAGAAATTCTTTCGTGTCGAGCCTGAGTCTGTCGATGCACTTGCCCTTGGTGATCGTCGCGGTCAGCCCACCGCCGCTGCCGCTCGCCGGATTCCCGTGCCACGACCACTGGCCATCCACGTACATGAACTTGCCGATCCAATACTTGTCGCCCTCGCTGATACCGAGGGTCCGTGCAGCCTGTGTCGCCGAACTGAAAGCTCCAGCGCGGATTGTTGCCGAAGCACACCATGTCGGGAACGTGCGTCGGCTGGGCAGGCGGCGCAGCCTGCTGCTTTCCCGTTGGAGCGCGGGCCGTTCTGCCCGAACGGGCTGTCTTGCGCCACCGCGGCCCAGCGCGGAACAAAACATGCGCAACGACAAAAGTGCGCACAACGCCATGACGGCATCTTGAACCTCCGAGAATACCTGATTGTAGCGGGCCGCAGGCGTTCTGCGCGAGGCGCAAACTGTTAGCGCAGACTCACGGTTCTGGCAGCCTCTCACGGCTCCGGCACGCCCAATTGCGTCAGCAGAAACGCCCAGTTGAACGCCACCTCGTGGATGCGGTCGTAGCGTCCGCTCGATCCGCCGTGTCCACCGTGCATGTTGGTGTAGAAGATGAGCGGATTGTTGTCGGTCTTCAACGTGCGCAACTTCGCAACATACTTCGCCGGCTCCCAGTACATCACCTGGCTGTCGTCGAACGAAGTACGCACCATGCATCGACGGATAGTCCTTCTTCGCCAGGTTGTCGTACGGCGAATACGACAGCATGTAATCGAACGCCGGCTCGGTGTTCGGATTGCCCCACTCCTCGTACTCCGGAACCGTCAGCGGCAGGGAACGCATCGAGCATGGTGTTCATCACGTCGACGAACGGCACCTCGCACAGCACCACCCGGAACAGGTCAGGACGCATATTCGTGACCGCGCCCATCAGCAGGCCGCCCGCGCTGCCGCCCTCAATACCGATCCTCGCCCGCGAACCGTAGCCATGACTCCGCCAGGTATTCCGCGCTGGCGATGAAGTCGGTGAAGGTATTCATCTTGTTCATCATCTTGCCGGCGTCGTGCCACGGCTTGCCCAATTCGCCGCCACCGCGAATATGCGCCAGCGCGACAATCAGGCCGCGATCGACCAGCGGCAGCCGCGACGCGCTGAAGGTCACCGGCAGCGGATAGCCGTACGATCCGTAGCCGTACAGATAGAGCGGCGCTTTCGCCTTGTCCTTCAGGTCCTTGCGATAGAACAGCGAGATCGGAACCTTTGTTCCGTCGCTTGCGGTCGCGAACACGCGCTCGGAGACGTAGTTGTTGCGATCGAATCCGCCCGGAACTTCGTTCTGCTTCAGCAGCGTCGACTGCTTGGTCGACGTTGTAGTCGAACACCGAGGGCGGCGTCACCAGCGACTGGTAGTTGTAACGGAATTTGTCCGTGTTGAACTCGGCATTGGCCGCCGAGGTCGCGAAGTACGCCGGCTCGGGAATTGAATCGTCTTCAGCCGAACCATCGCTGAACTGCACCACGCGAAACACCGGCAAGCCCGCGACGCTGTTCGGTCAGCACATAGAAAGTCCTGGAAGACGTCGAGTCTTCCAGCGGAACATCCGGCGCGGCTGGCAACCAGTTCCTTCCAGTTCGCCTTGCCGGGATTCGCAACCGGCGCCGTCACCACGCGAAATGTCTGCGACGTGTCGTTGGTGCGGATGTAAAACGTGTCGCCACGATGATCGACGTAATACTCGACGTTGTCGACGCGTGGAGCGATCACCTTCCATTCACCTGTCAGGCTGATCCGCCGGCAAGAAGCGCACTTCGCTCGAGATGTGGCTGCCGGCCGTCAGCAGCAGATACGTAGGTCTTGCTGCGCGTCCGACTCACCTCGACGTTGAAGCGTTCGTCGGTCTCTTCGTAGACAATCGGATCTTGCTTCGAATCGCTGCCGACGGCATGACGATAAAGCCGGTAGCTTCGCTTCTGCACTTCGTCTTCGACGGTGTAGAACAAGGTGCGATTGTCCGCAGCCCACGCCAAGGAGACCACGCGCTCCGCCGTGTCGGGCAGGTCCTGTCATGGTGCGCAAGATCGCGTACGTGCAAGCGGTACTGCCGAAATCCCACATTGTCGGTGGTGTAGGCCAGCAAGGTTGCCGTCGTCGCTCACGGCCCATTGTCCCACCGCCATGAACTTCTCGCCCTCCCCCATCTTGTTGAGGTCGAGAATCACCTGCTCCGGCGCATCCAGCGATCCCTTCTTGCGGCAAAGCTCGAAGTACTGTTTTCCTTTCTCCGTGCGGGTGTAGTAGTAATAGCCGTCCTTGAGTAACGGGACGGTGTCGTCCGTCTCCTTAATATGGCTGACGATTTCGTCGTACAGCTTCTTCTGCCGCGCCTCCGTCGGCTTCATGACTGATTCGGCGTAGGCGTTTTCGGCCTCCAGCAACGCCTTTACGTCAGGATTGGAGCGTTCGCGCAGCCACGCGTAGTCATCGACCAGCGTCTTGCCGTTAACGGTTTTCTCCGTTTGGATCTTCTTGGCGACTGGAGGTTTGACTTCGGAAGCCGACACCGGCTGGCCGGAGCCAGAAGAGCCGCCTTCCGACATTTTCAAAGTGTTTTGTGAAGTCGCGTACATAGGAAGTATCAAGAGGACCGCCAGAAGTACTCGTAACATGAGTGCTCCATTCGAGATTGATTCGCAGGGCCGATGAGCGCTGATTATACGTGACTGTTCCCGGTCCCCGTTCCAAGCCGCATACAGCTTCCCATTGCGCCAGGCGCCGCGCGCCCTTAGGCTAGGAGGTCATATCTCACCATGGGGTTGAACGCGCTCGATCTTGCCGTTATTGTCGCCTACCTCCTGGGCGTGACTTCGTTTGGCCTGCATTTCCGCAAGCGACAGCGAACATTAAAAGACTACTTTCTTGCTGACCGGCAGATCCCGTGGTGGGCCATCTCGCTCTCCATTGTCGCCGCCGAGACCAGCACCTTGACCATCATCAGCGTGCCCGGCCTCGCCTACGAAACTGACTTCCGCTTCCTGCAACTCGTGCTCGGCTACCTGGTCGGACGGGCGATCATCAGTGTGCTGCTCATTCCGCAGTATTTTCGCGGCGAGCTCGTTACCGCCTATCAGTTGATTGAGCGCCGCTTCGGGCAGAAGCTTCGTGCGCTGACGGCAGGTCTCTTCCTCGTCACGCGCGCTGCCGCCGAGGGCGTCCGTGTCTTTGCGGTGGCGATTGTTGTTGGCATCGCGCTCTCCGGCCTGCTCGCCGGAATGAGCGATTTTGGCCGGGATGTCGCCGCCATTGCCATCGTCAGTCTCTTGACGCTGATCTATACCTTCGAAGGCGGAATGACTGCCGTCATCTGGACGGATGTCGTGCAGTTGTTCATCTATCTCGGCGGGACGCTGGTGGGGACGTTCACTATCCTGCGCCTCCTGCCCGGAGGATGGAGCACGGTGCAATCGCTTGCCGGCAGCGCTGGCAAGTTTCGCATCTTCGACTTCTCCTGGAGCTTCTATTCCACATACACGTTCTGGTCTGGCGTGATTGGCGGAGCATTTCTCACCACCGCCACCCACGGCACCGACCAGTTGATTGTGCAGCGTCTACTCGCAGCCCGAAGTGAGCGCCAATCCAAGGCTGCTCTGATGACCAGCGGACTCGCAGTGCTGGTGCAGTTCTGGCTGTTCCTGCTTGTCGGCACGCTGCTCTTCGTCTTCTACCGGTTGTTTCCTCCGGCGGTTCCATTTGCGCGTGGTGACGTGATCTTCCCCACATTCATTGTTACGAAAATGCCTCACGGCGTTAGCGGCCTGCTTATCTCCGCCATTCTCGCGGCGGCCATGTCGAACCTCAGCGCGGCTTTGAACTCGCTGTCATCCACCACTGTGGTCGATTTCTATAGCCTGTGGCGCCCCCGCGCGACCGAAGAACGTCGCATGCGGATTTCGCGGGTTGCGACCATCCTGTGGGGGCTTGTCTTGTTCCTCTTGGCGATCCTCGCCCGTCACGGCGGCAGGGTATTGGAGGTTGGACTGTCAATCACCTCCGTGGCCTACGGGTCGTTGCTGGGCGTCTTCCTCCTCGGCGTCCTGACGAGGCGCGCAACCGAAAGTGGAGCGATGGTCGGAATGCTGTGCGGCTTCCTTCTCAACCTCTACCTTTGGCGTTTCACTCGTGTGCCGTTCACCTGGTACGTGGCGATTGGAAGCATCACAACCTTTGTTATCGGATTCGCCGCCAGCGCGCTGCCACCCATGTCCGACGCCAACCCCACGATCCGGCAGCGCTCCTGACGCAGAAATCCGCTACAATACGCAGACGCAAATCGCCCTGTTCCAGGGAGAGGGCCGATGCAACAGACCTCGGCAACCCGTGCAGCAGGTGTAGAAGTCTCCACGCCGGTCCGGGAGATCGACATTCTTTGGTTGACGGCCGGGCTCGGTTGCGATGGAGACACCATCGCCATGACCGGTGCAACCCAGCCGAGCATTGAAGACCTGCTCACGGGTGCTCTGCCCTGGATCCCGAAAGTGAACTTCTACAACCCCTTCCTGGCCTACGAGAACGGGGATGAGTTTGTCCGGCCATTTCGCGACGCGGCCGAAGGCAAGTCAAAAAATCCCATCATCCTCATTGTTGAAGGATCGATTCCCGACGAGACCAACAAGAAGGAAGGCTACTGGGCATCCTTCGGGACCGACGCGGCAACCGGCCAGCCCATCACTACCTGCGAGTGGGTCGATCGACTCGCCCCGCGTGCCTGGGCAATTATCGCTACCGGAACCTGCGCCACCTACGGGGGCATTCACGCCATGGAAGGCAATCCCACCGGCTGCATGGGACTGCCCGACTACCTAGGCTGGGACTGGAAATCCAAGGCCCAGATTCCCATCGTCTGTGTTCCCGGTTGTCCGGTGCAGCCCGACAACCTGATGGAAACGCTGCTCTACCTCCTCTACATGGCCGTCGGCCGTGCGCCCGCCATTGACCTCGACGACGCTCTTCGTCCTACGTGGTTGTTCGGCGCCACGCTGCACGAAGGCTGCGATCGCGGCGGTTACTACGAGCAGGCTGAGTTTGCCGAAGACTACGGCTCCCCGCTATGCATCGTGAAGCTTGGATGCTGGGGTCCGGTGGTGCAGTGCAACGTTGGTAAGCGCGGCTGGATGGGCGGGATTGGTGGCTGCCCCAACGTTGGCGGCATTTGTATCGGCTGCACCATGCCCGGGTTCCCCGACAAGTTCATGCCCTTCATGAATCAGCCGCCGGGATCGTTACTCTCCTCTCATGCTGTGCAGACTTACGGACGCGCCATTCACGCTTTACGCCGCTTCACCCAAGCATCGCTAAACAAGGAACCCAGTTGGCGGGTCCGCCCCAAGACCGCCCCCGCGTCTCCCCCGGCGAACACAAGCGGAGATCCTTCCTGATGCGATCCGCTTGGAAGATGAGCGACGACGGACTGCCCGATGCACACCCTGTTGCATCCGAAGACCAGGATCTCAATCCGGCTGAGGCGGAAGCGATCCTCGCAGAACTCGCCAACACTTATTCCAAGGTCAAGGTGGAAATTCCGGGTACTTGGCATCACTTCGTCGAACGGCTGACACCCAGCCCGGTTGCCGAAAGCCAGGGCCCAAATCTCGAAGCAAAATACCGTGCCTTACTCGAACAGCTTCCCGCGGTGGTCTTCATGGCTTATCTGGACCGTGGCATTGGCGAAGCTTACGTGAGTCCGCAGATTGAAGCCTCACTGGGCTTCTCGCAAGCCGAGTGGCTCGAAGATCCCGTCCGCTGGTATGAGCAGATCCATCCTGACGACAAGGCCCGCTGGAGCATCGAGGCGTCGGAGATGTTTCTCACCGGCAAGCCGCTGCGCTCAGCCTACCGGGTGGTCGCGCGCGATGGACACGTAGTGTGGTTCCACTGCGAAGCCAAGATGATTCTTCGCTCGGACGGTCATCCCTGGTTTATCCAGGGTGTGGCGTTCGACATTACCGACCTGAAGCGGACGGAAGAAGCATTACAGGACGAGCGCAACGTTGTTTCCGCAATCCTCGATACCGTGGGCGCCCTGGTAATCGTCCTTGACCGGGATGGCCGTATCGTTCGCTTCAACCGGGCCTGCGAACAACTCACCGGATACTCCTTCGAAGAGGCCCGGGGTCGTTTTCTGTGGGACTTGTTTTTTGTTCCTGACGAAAGGGAACAGTTCAGGGCGTTGCTCCCGGGATTCTCGAACAATCCCGCCCGCACCGAATACGAAAGCTCCTGGATTGGCCGCGATGGAAGTCATCGGACCATTGCCTGGTCGGTAGCAGTATTACCCGATGCGAAAGACGCATCCACCAACATCATCGCTTCAGGAATCGATGTCACTGATCAGAAACGGGCTCACGCAAGGTTCCGGGGACTTCTGGAAGCAGCGCCCGATGCCGTCGTGGTCGTCAATCAGAAAGGGAAGATCGTTCTCGTCAACGCTCAAGTCGAGAAGCTGTTCGGCTATAGCCGAGGGGAACTTCTCGGAGAGGAAATCGAAAAACTGGTGCCGCAACGCTTGCGCGGAAACCATCCAGCCCATCGCCGCAATTTCTTTGCGGAGCCGCGAGTGCGACCCATGGGTGCTGGACTCGAGTTATATGCCCTGCACAAGGACGGACACGAATTTCCTGTCGAAATTAGTTTAAGTCCGCTGGAGACAGAAGAAGGAGTGCTTGTTTCCAGCGCCATTCGCGACATAAGTGAACGCAAGCGACTCGAAAAGACCGTCCTCGAGATCAGCGAGCGCGAACAGCGCAGAATCGGACAGGACCTGCACGATGGCTTGGGCCAGCACCTGACCGGAATCGCATTTATGGCGAAGGTGCAGGAGCAGAAGCTGGCAGACCGCAACATTCCCGAAGCTGCGGATGCGGCCAAGATTGTACAGTTCGTGAACGATGCCATCCTTAAGACCCGCGAGCTCGCGCGTGGCCTGCTCCCCGTCGTTTCCGACGCTCACGGACTTATGTCCGCATTGCAGCTCTACACCCGGGAAATCGAAGACCTGTTCGGAATCCCCTGCCGCTTTCAGTGTGAAGAGGCGGTGTTGATTCACGACGCTCCCATGGCCACCCACCTTTATCACATCGCGCAGGAAGCGGTGAATAATGCCCTGAAGCACGCCCATCCCAATGCGATCGTGATCCGGCTCTATGCCGGTGACCGTCAAGGAACTCTGGTAGTCAGAGACGACGGCGTCGGGATCAAGCGGCCCATGGGGCCGCATGCGGGCGTTGGTATGCACATCATGAACTATCGCGCCGGCATAATTGGCGGGAACCTTGAAATTCGTCGTGATCAGCCGCGCGGTACGGTGGTGACCTGCCGCTTTCCGATCGGCACCGCCGGTACCAGTTTGGAGAATGGACAATAATGAACCTGCCGCCTGCGTTGTCGAAGAAGAACCGGGTCCTGGTAGTCGATGATCACCCCATCGTGCGCCAGGGTCTTTCGTTGCTCATCAACCGCGAAGCCGACTTAATGGTGTGTGGCGAGGCCGAAGACGCCCGCATGGCAATGCAGGCGATTATAACCGCCAGGCCCGACATACTCGTCGTGGATATTTCCTTAAACGGCCCCGATGGCTTGGATCTGCTGAAGGATGTCCGTACCCGTTATCCCGAACTCCCCGTTCTCATCTTGTCGATGCACGACGAGTCGATCTATGCCGAGCGGGCCCTGCGCGCTGGGGCCCAAGGTTACATCATGAAGCAAGAGGCTTCCGAAAAGGTCCTGGTGGCCCTGCGCCGCATTCTGAACAATGAGATTTATGTTAGCGAGCGTATCGCCAATCGCATGTTACAGCGCTATATCGGTTGCCCAAGCGATGGCCGCGCCTCCTCGATCTCCGATCTCACCGATAGGGAATTGGAGGTCTTCCGCCTGATCGGCGAAGGGCACTCCACGAGGCAGATCGCCGAACAGCTTCACATTAGTGTGAAGACGGTCGAATCTTACCAGGCTCACATCAAGGAGAAGCTTTCCCTTCGCAGCGCTCGCGAGCTCGTACAACACGCCATCCAGTGGAGCATCAGCGAGAAAACATCTTAGCCGGCAAGTGTAGTAACGCAACTCCGCTGCCGCACCCGATGCCTATCGGGGAAGCCCCTATACCTGTCTACGATTCTGTATGATTCAAGATCAAGGCAGCTCCCGCTTGTAGCCTTCGAGTCATTTCTTCGATGCTAGTTCGCGGTGTGACAAGGCAAATGGATCGCTTTGTGAACCACGAGCGCAGTCAATTCCTTGGGCATTGAAATGACTTGGCGCGGTTGAGCAGGAAGCCCATCTCCTTTCACCGTGCCCGATAACTCCCGAACTCATGAACCAAATCTCGAAAGGAGACCCAACTATGGCGGCGGAATCGGTTCCGTACGGGCGAGTAACACAGAAGACTCCGGCCGTAGGAGAAATTCACGTGCTTTGGATCACAGCCGGATTGGGCTGCGACGGAGATTCAGTTTCCATTACCGCGGCTACGCAGCCAAGCGTCGAAGACGTGTTGTTGGGGGCCATTCCGGGTCTTCCCAAAGTTCATTTACACAACCCAGTGCTTGCATACGAGAACGGCGATGACTTCCTCAAGTACTGGTACATGGCCGATCAAGGCAAGCTCGATCCTTTTGTCCTGGTCGTGGAGGGTTCCATACCCAATGAGAAGATCCACAGCAGCGACGGGTATTGGGCGGGACTGGGGACCAACCCCGACACCGGCCAGCCGATCAAGACCAACGAGTGGATTGATCGCCTGGCTCCCAAGGCGGTTGCCGTGGTTGGTTGCGGAACCTGTGCAACCTACGGCGGAATTCACGCCATGGAAGGCAATCCCACTGGGTGCATGGGACTCGCCGACTACCTCGGCTGGAAGTGGACCTCCAAGGCCGGTTTGCCGATCGTGAACGTTCCTGGCTGCCCAGTGCAACCCGACAACTTCATGGAAACGCTTCTTTACCTGCTCTACCAGGTTGGGGGCTACGCACCCATGATTCCGCTCGACGACCAGCTCCGCCCAAAGTGGTTGTTTGGTCATACCGTGCATGAAGGATGCGACCGCGCCGGCTACTACGAGCAGGGCGATTTCGCCGATACCTACGGTTCGCCGAAATGCATCGTGAAGCTTGGCTGTTGGGGGCCGGTCGTGGATTGCAATGTGCCCAAGCGAGGCTGGATGGCCGGCATCGGCGGCTGTCCCAATGTCGGTGGAATTTGTATCGGCTGCACCATGCCAGGCTTTCCCGACAAGTTCATGCCTTTCATGGATGAACCCCCGGGAGCAGCAGTCTCCAGCGGCTTCTCTAGCGCCTATGGCCGGGCAGTGAGCGCACTGCGCTCCGTGACCCACAAGACCGTCAACAAAGAGCCCAAGTGGAGACACCCCGGTGCTGAACTCACCACCGGCTACCGTCCGAGATCATACTGAGAAGGAGCGACCGCAATGAGTACCGTTACTGCACCGGTGAAAGAAACCGCCACCAAGGGCAAAAACCTCGTCGAAATGAACTGGGACCCCATTACCCGAATTGTGGGTAGCCTCGGGATTTTCACCAAGATCGACTTCGCCAACCGCCAGGTGGCCGAGTGCCATAGCACTTCGTCGATCTTTCGCGGCTACAGCATCTTCATGAAGGGCAAAGATCCGCGTGACGCCCATTTCATCACCAGTCGCATTTGCGGTATTTGTGGCGACAACCACGCCACTTGCGCGACCTATGCCCAAAACATGGCCTTCGGAGTTCAGCCTCCGGCCATGGCCGAATGGATTGTCAATCTCGGCGAGGCTGCCGAGTACATGTTTGACCACAACATCTTCCAGGACAACCTGGTGGGTGTTGATTTCTGCGAGCAGATGGTCAAGGAAACGAACCCCGGCGTCCTCGCGAAAGCGGAGACCACTTCGGCCCCCCATCTAAACCTGCACGGCTACCGCACGATAGCCGACATCATGCGCGCCCTCAATCCCTTCACCGGTGCCTTTTATCGGGAGGCGCTGCAGATGAGCCGAATGACCCGCGAGATGTTCTGCCTGATGGAAGGCCGCCACGTGCATCCTTCCACCTTGTATCCGGGCGGAGTGGGTACGGTTCCGACCATCCAACTCTTCACCGACTACCTGGTGCGGCTGATGAAGTATGTCGAATTCATGAAAAAGGTTGTGCCCTTGCACGACGACCTCTTCGACTTCTTCTATGAGGCACTACCGGGCTACGAAGAAGTCGGCAGACGGCGAGTCCTGCTGGGCTGCTGGGGTTCGTTTAACAATCCTGGCGTCTGCGATTACACCTACAAGAACATGAGTAATTGGGGCCGTGCCATGTATGTGACCCCGGGTGTCGTCGTCGATGGCAAACTCGTGACCACGGATCTGGTGGATATCAACCTCAATATTCGCATCCTGCTGGGTAGTTCCTACTACGACGATTGGGAGCAGTCCGAAACATTCGTCAGGACCGATCCGCTGGGCAATGCCGTTGACAAACGGCACCCGTGGAATCAGACCACAATCCCGCGGCCGCAGAAGCGCGACTTCGGAGATAAGTACACGTGGGTCATGTCTCCACGTTGGTTCGACAAGCGCACTGGCGATCATCTTGCCCTCGACACCGGCGGGGGGCCGATCGCGCGGCTCTGGGCAACAGCCTTGGCCGGTCTCGTCGACATCGGCTACATTAAGGCGACCGGACAGAGCGTCAAGATGTATCTGCCCAAGACCACGTCGCTGCCCGAAGTCGAGTTCGAGTGGAAGATCCCGAAGTGGAGCAACGCCATCGAGCGGGACCGCGCCCGGACCTACTTCCAGGTTTACGCAGCTTGCGCAGCCCTGCATTTCGTCGAACAGGCGATGGAGGAACTGCACTCCGGCCGTACTCGTACCTGGAACGAATTTAAGGTCCCCGAAGAAGCCATTGGTTGCGGTTTCCACGAGGCAGTGCGCGGGGTGCTGTCGCATCACGTCGTGATTCGTAAGGGAAAGATCGCGAATTACCATCCTTACCCCCCGACGCCCTGGAACGCGAATCCGCGCGACTCCTACGGAACGCCCGGCCCCTATGAAGACGCGGTGCAGAATACGCCCATCTTCGAAGAGAACGGGCCCGAAAAGTTCAAGGGCATCGACATCATGCGCGCAGTCCGGAGCTTTCGACCCCTGCCTGCCGTGTGGTGTGCACATGTACCTTGGTGACGGAAAGGTTTTGGAGACCCATCATTCGCCGATGTTTGGTCTACAGCCTTAATGTGTCGTTGATGTGGAATTGGGGTGAGGGCGGATGTTTCGAGCAACTCGGGCGGAATTGCGCGAAACGCTGCCCGCGCCCCATTTTGTGAAGGAGTAAAGTGACCGACGCGCGTGAGTTCCAGCAGCGGATTCAGCAAATCGATGAGCGCCTCCAGCAGCTGGAAGCAGTAGCGGACCCTGCGGTGCGCTCTGCCGCTCAGGATCTCGTCAAGCAGCTCATGGATATTCATGGCTCCGCTCTGGAGCGGATGCTGGAAATTGTTTTTGAGTCGAAACCGAATGGGCCGCGGACCATCGATGAATTGGGAGCCGATCCGCTGGTAAGCAGCCTGCTGGTTCTTTATGGCTTCCATCCGGACGACTTGGAGACGCGCGTCGGGCGGAAGCTCGACCAGCTTCGCTCCAAGCTATTCAAGCTGGGGGCCAAGGCTGAAGTGATCGGTGTGGTCGATGGGCAAGTTCGGCTGCGGGTTACGATAGCCGGCCACGCTTGTGGATCGACATCCGGAACCGTTCGTTCACTGCTGGAAGAAGCGATATATGAAGCCGCGCCCGACTTGACCTCGCTCACAGTTGAGGGATTGGACGATCCCAAGCCCTCGGGCTTCGTGAGTGTGGAAGCATTGCTGGGTCCTGTGGCGCCTGCCCGGTCATCAACGCAACCCATTGTGCCCGGCGACGCGATGGACTGAAGAGCTACGACTCTATGCGCGATACACCGCAAGCATTCGACAAACTCCGCCAGTTGGCGAGAAGACAGGCCCCTGCTGTCGAACATTGCGAGCTGTGTTCCATCGCACTTCGAAACGAGCATCCGCATCTCGTCGAAGTGACACGGCGCCAGATGCTCTGCGCTTGCGATGCCTGTGCCTTGCTCTTTGCCGGACGCAGTGACGCCAAGTTCAAACGGGTGCCTCGCGATGTCCACCGGCTTGAAGGTTTCCACATGACCGGCGCCGAATGGGATAGCTTGATGATTCCCATTAATCTTGCGTTCTTTGTGCGTAACACATCAACTTCGCGGGTCACCGCTCTATATCCCAGCCCTGCAGGCGCCACCGAGTCGTTGCTCACGCTCGACACGTGGAATAGCGTCGTTAGCGCCAATCCTGTTCTGGAGCAGTTGCAATCCGATGTCGAAGCATTACTCGTCAATCGCGTTGGACACGCGCGCGGCGTAACACCCGCGGAGTACTACATCGCTCCCATTGATCGCTGCTACCAGTTGGTCGGTCTGATCCGCGTCCACTGGCGCGGGCTGTCAGGGGGAGGCAAAGTGTGGCAGGAAATCGGTGGCTTTTTCGCAAAATTGCGAGCGGAATCTGACGTTATAACAAATGTCATAACGGAGGCTGCGCGTGCCTGATCTTCACTTCGATATCGAAGGCGCTGAAGCCGTCAGTCTCGCCGCCATTCCCACCATCGGCTTTCGCCTCAAGATCGCCAACGCCGTACCCGGCGAAGTCATTCACAGCATTGGCCTTCGATGCCAGATCCAGATCGAGGTCACCCGTCGCCGCTACGCCCCCGACGAGCAGCGAAAGCTCGGCGACCTCTTCGGAGAACCCGAGCGCTGGGGCCAGACGCTCCACAACCTGCTGTGGACCCACGTCAACATCAATGTTCCGTCGTTTGAGGGCGAAACCGTGGCCGAGATTCCAGTAGCCTGCACCTTTGATTTCAACGTGGTAGCGACGAAATACTTCAACGGTCTCGGCGAAGGCGACATTCCTCTCTGCTTCATGTTCAGCGGCATGATGTTTTATTCCCAGAACGCTGAAAGCGTTCAGGTTGCGCCAATCTCGTGGGACAAGGAAGCCCACTTCCGCCTGCCTGCAAAAGTCTGGCACGACATGATGGATTCTTACTATCACGGCGCCGGGTGGCTCTGCCTCCGCCGCGATGTTTTCGAACGGCTCTACGACTACAAGCTGCGCCACGGTATCCCCACCTGGGAAGAAGCCCTGGAAGCTATGCTCGCGGCCCAAAAAACGGTAAGCTCATGAATCTAAATCAGGTAGATCAGATCGCCAAAGCCGTGCTCTACGAGGGATACATGCTCTATCCCTACCGGCCCTCTTCGCTGAAAAACCGCCAGCGCTGGAACTTCGGGGTGTTATGTCCGCGGGAGTATAGCGAGTCCCAGGGCGGCGCTGACGCTTTTACTATGCGAACTGAATTCCTGGTGACCGGCTCCGATCGTGCCGCTCTCGAAATGAAGCTACGCTTTCTGCAATTGCAGGTACGCTCGACGGTCAGCAACCATGAAGCACAGGCCACAGCACCCACGGCCTCGTTGCCCACTGATTGGCAGGAAGGGGTGGAGCGCGACGTTAATGTGCCGGCCTTCCCGCTGGAGACAGTGTTGCTTGGGCCGGTCCGGCACACATTCCAGTTTCCAGCCAAGATTATTGAAGCCAGCGCAGGAGAAGAGGCGGCAACCAGAGTGGTCCGCAGGCAAGCAGAAATTCGCGGCGAAATCGTGATCACAGCGCAACAGCTTCGAGTTGAGTTGTTCAAGCTACGAATCGAGGTCCTCAACACCGTGCGATTCGAGAATCCGGCAGCCAGTCGAGACGACGCTCTGCTCCAGTCCCTAGTTTCCACGCACACAGTAATGGGTGTCACCGATGGCGATTTCGTCTCGTTGCTCGCCCCCCCCGACGACCTAAAGGCGCTTGCTTCCCAATGCGAAAATGTCGGCGCGTGGCCTGTGCTCGTCGGCGATCCCGGCCAGTACGACACGTTGCTCGCCTCGCCGATCATCCTGTACGACTATCCGCAAATCGCGCCCGAAAGCGCAGGCGATTTGTTCGACGGCACTGAAATCGACGAGATTCTTTCGTTGCGCATCATGACGCTCACCGACGAGGAGAAACGCGAGATTCGCCACTCGGACGAGCGCGCTCGCCAGGTTCTGGAGCGCACCGATACGATGCCCGCCGAGCAGTTCATGAAAATGCACGGCGCCCTCCGCGGTCTGGGTCCCGTCAAGGAGAGCACTCCATGAACGAGTGGGAGTGGCAGTTGCTCGAAGAGAAATCTATCGTCGATCATGTGCTGATCGACGATCGCGAAGTACGGAGTGGCCATCGCGTCCGGTTGCGTCCCAGGCAGGGCGGCGATGTTCTCGACATAGCTTTGGCAGGACAGATCGCACACGTCGAAAGCATTGAGCAGGATTACGAAGGTAAAGTTCACGTCTGCGTCGTCCTGGAAGACGATCCCGGCCGAGATCTTGGACTCCTGCGGCAACCTGGCCACCGGTTCTTCTTCGACGCCGAAGAAATCGAGCCTCTTTCTCCGGAAGAGGCGCAGCCCGTGGAAAGAACGGTGCGGCCGAAGGTCCTGGTCGCCGGCATTGGGAACATTTTTCTCGGTGACGATGGATTCGGTGTGGAAGTCGTGAAACGCATGACGGCAGGGGAGTTGCCCGCTGGCGTTCGGGTTGCCGATTTTGGAATTCGCGGTCTTGATCTCGCCTATGCGCTGCAGGACGGATACGAAACCACCATTCTGGTAGACGCCTATCCGCACGGGCAGCCGCCGGGAACGGTTTCGCTCATCGAGCCCGATCTGACCCGTTTAGCCGAGCAGGAAGCGACGGTGGACGCCCACAGCATGAATCCGCTGAACGTGCTGCGCTTGGCTGCTGCCATGAACGCGAACTTTAAGCGCATTTTTCTGGTTGGCTGCGAGCCCGCCACCTTCGGAGGCGAAGATGGGCAAATGGGATTGAGCGAACCCGTGGATTTCGCCATCGACCAGGCAATTGCGGTTGTCAACAGAGTTGTGGAGAAGGCTTTAAACCAATCAAGGCAAGGTAGTTAGCAGGCTGCAGTTTAACTCAAAAAAACAAGGAGACTGTCGTGGCCGAAAGCAATAACCACTCCGATCTTGCCACTGATAAGGACACTCTATTCATGATCAGCGGCGTTGCTTTGATCATATTCGGCGCCGGGTTGATTCTTTCGAATCCGCTGGTACGGAAGTATCTCGGACAAGTTAATCTCGGCAACCTGGCGCAAACCGCATTGCCGGACTTCGAGCGATACATGAAACTGCGGTCTATGTAGCACTCAGCGACGTTACGGCCAAAGGAGGACCGAAGTGCAACCCGCACCAGACACCGCGAGTACACATCCGGAAGCGGCGACCTTTCGCTATGTAATCGATCCGCGGCGGAGTACGTTTACCGTGCAGGCGTTTTCCACTGGCCTGCTCTCGGCCTTCGGACACAGCCCTAAGATCGCCGTTCGCGATATTCAGGGAGACGTGCGGTTCGTCTCCACGGGCGCCTCCCTTCAGGATGTCAAGCTACAGGTGGTGATCCAAGCCGATACGATGGGCGTTATCGACGACATCAGTGACAAAGACCGGCGCGAAATTAATCGCCAGACGCATGACGAGGTGCTCGAGGTCAACCGCTTTCCGGAAATTCGCTATGACTGTTCCAATGTCACGGTTACCGGAACTTCGAACCAGTATTGGGCCATACTGAACGGCGAGCTGACCTTGCACGGCGAGACCCACCGCCAAGTCATCACCGCCCGGGTCGTGCTGAATGGCGATGTGCTGCGAGCTTCTGGAGAATTCGAGGTGCGTCAAAGCGACTTTGGAGTCGCAGTTGTCAAGGTTGCCGGAGGCGCCATCAAGCTGAAGGACGAGGTGAAGTGTAAGTTCGACATTGTCGCCCGCAAGGCGTGATGCAGCGCTCCATCCGTGGCCCACGTGCCGGACGCCCGCGTCAGCATGGAGTCGACCTCTTCGCTCACCCACCTGGTGCAAACCCGTCCCTAGACAGACGGAATTCGGCGGTAGCAACTACGCAGGCGTAAAGGTGTTTATCTCCAAGATCCCGCTTTGCGGGTGTAGCGCCCACGTCCGTCTTACCTGTCTTTGACCGGAAGCAGGGTTAGGGCGTCTGGCTGGATATCCCTAACTATGAGTACCCTCCATTTACAATTGCAGTTCTTGAAAGCCCATAAATTCCAAGCATGATACGGACGCCATATCTTCGGGGTACGCGATAGCCTTGAACGTAAGCCGACCCGCCATGATCAATCTGGCCTGCTTCTACCGTGACCAGGCGCGAGCGCGACTGCATTGGCTGATGGCTGTTGCGGGGGTGGTGTTCCCGCTACTGGCACAGGTGGCAGTGGCCCAGAGCCCGAAGCTAGTCACGCTCGATCAAGCCGTCGATCTCGCACTAGCGCACAGCCACTCGCTTAAGGCCAGTCGCACCCTCATCTATCAGAACCAGGCTCAGGAAATCACCGCCAATTTACGGCCCAATCCGACTCTTGGCGTAGATGCCCAGTTCATCCCAATCTTCAATCCCGACGATTTTTCGAGCGACAACCTTGACCAAACTCAACAATTCGACATTGGAGTTGGATACCTCTTCGAGCGTGGTCATAAACGTCAGAGGCGCCTGCAGGCCGCTCGCGACCAGACCGCCGTAACCCGTGCGCAGGTCACCGATGCTGAGCGCACTCTTTCCTTTAATGTCGCTCAGCAGTTCGTGAGTGTGTTGCTGGCGGAATCGACCCTGCGTTTTGCTCAGCAGGATTTGAAAGGCTTCCAGCAGACGGTCGACATCGCCCAGGCCCAGTTGAACGACGGCGCTATTAGCGAAGGCGATTATCTTAAGATCAAGCTGCAGTTGCTGCAATTCCAGACCGACGTGTCCTCGGCGCGCTTGGCCCGCGTGCAGGCACTTGTCGGCCTCAGGGAATTGATCGGCTATGATGCGTTGCCGGCCGACTACGACGTGCTCGGTGACTTGGCTTATCAGCGCCTGAAATCGAAGCTTGAAGACCTGCAGGCTGCCGCACTTCGCCGGCGCCCCGACTACCAGGCTGCCCAGCTAAGCATAACCGCGGCGCAGAGCCAGATCCTCCTCGCTAAGGCCAATGCCAAGGTTGATGTGAACGGCACATTCGACTTGTCCCATGTCGCGGGAGAGTACACCGCTTCCGTATTCGCGAACTGGGAATTGCCGTTTTTCAACCGCAACCAAGGTGAGATCGCGCGTACGCAATATGCATTGACGCAGGCACAGGAGACAGAACTCTCGGTCACAGACACTGTGCTCTCCGACGTCGCCACTGCATATGAGGCTGTACGCAGCAATGACGAGGTCGTGCAGTTATACACTTCTGAATACTTGAAACAGGCACAGGACTCGCGTGACATCAGCGAATACGCATACCGTCGCGGGGCCGCCAGCCTTCTCGATTTCCTCGACGCTGAACGCAGCTACCGCGCGGTTGAGCTCGCTTACCGACAGTCACTTGGTTCTTACATGACGGCCATCGAGCAGTTGAAGCAGGCCGTAGGTACGAGGGAAGTGCAATGAATAGTCAGCGAGTTGCAAGTAGTGGCCGCCTGTCGGGTGGGCGCGCCTTCAGTCTGTCGCTCGCTTTGTTCGGAGTCATGGCTTGTGTTACATGCTCCAAGCCAAAATCGGGGAGCACCTCTGCTGGTCCCACTGCCAACGACCCCAACCGTCCTGAACTCTTTACCATTCCTGCGGACCAGATGTCCCACCTCCAGGTGTTGACCGTTCAGCCCACGACGCTGGCTCGGAGTCTTCGCCTGTCAGGCGCGGTGGCCTTCAACGGTTTTCATACCACTCCGGTGATTACCCAGGTGAGTGGTCCGGTAAATCGCCTTGCTGTCGTACCCGGTGAACATGTGCGCAGGGGGCAGCCGATGTTGTACGTGGCCAGTCCCGATTATTCCCAATTGCGCACCAACTATTTGAAAGCCCGGGACGCTTACTCGCTTGCGGAAAAGAACTATACCCGCACCCAGGACCTCTATAAGCACGGCGCCGCCTCTGTGAGCAGCCTGGAGCAGGCGGAATCCGCAGAGGTCCAGGCCGGAGGTGATCTCACTTCGGCCCAGGCCGCCCTGAAAGTCGTGGGAGTCAGTGATCCCGACGCGTTGGTGAATGGTCCCGCGTCCTACGAGGTGCCCGTACTGGCGCCCATCGCCGGTCAAGTTGTTGAACAGTTGGTTGCCGCCGGCCAGCTCCTCCAGGCGGGCGTCACCCAGTGCTTCACCATCTCCGACACTGGGACGGTATGGGTGCTCGTAAACGTGTATCAAAAAGATTTACCGTACGTCCGTGTTGGCGAGCCGGTCACCATTCAGACCGACTCGTATCCCGACGCTTTTCAGGGGCGTATTTCCTACGTTGCAGCTTCGCTCGACCCGAGCACCCGCACCCTGCAGGCACGAATTGAAACTGTGAATCCTGGTGAGAAACTCAAAAAGGACATGTACGTCATCGCAACAGTTCAAGCCGGCACTATCGACAACGCCATCGCAGTGCCGGATTCCGCGGTCCTGCGCGACAGCGAGAACCAGCCCTTCGTTTATACCGAGGTGGGTTCCAACCAATTCGGCCGTAGGCCCGTGACTCTAGGAGAGGGTCTCCACGGCCAGACGCAGGTCACGAGCGGGCTGAAGCCCGGAGATCACGTAATTGGCGACGGCAGCCTGTTCGTGCAATTCGCCAACTCGCTGCAGCGTTAGAAGGATCAGGACAGATGGAAAAGAGTGGACTGCACAACTAAATGATCCACCGCGTCGTCCAAGCTTCGCTGCGGCAACCGTTCCTGGTGCTGATGCTGACGCTGTTCATAACCGTCGGCGGCATTCTCTCGTTCCAACGCATGCCGGTGGACGCATACCCCGACCTTTCCCCGCCCCAGGTCGAAATCATCACTCAATGGCCCGATCATGCCGCCGAAGAGGTCGAGCGGCTGGTTACATTGCCGCTGGAACTCGAGATGAACGGCGTGCCTCGCATGACTGTCATGCGATCAATCTCACTCTATGGGCTTTCGGACGTAATTCTTACCTTCGACGAGAAGACCGACGACTATCTCGCTCGCCAGATCGTGTTTGAGCGCCTGGCACAGGCGACGCTTCCAGCCGGCATAACGCCGACGATGGCGCCATTGTTCAGCCCCAGCGGTCTGGTGTATCGCTACGTACTCCAGAGTCCCGATCGCAGCCCTCAGGAGCTGAAGACGATCGAGGACTGGGTGGTTGAGCGAGCTTACCGGTCTGTGCCCGGCGTGGCCGACGACTCCGGCTTCGGCGGGATGACCATGCAGTACCAGGTGCTGCTTGACCCCGCTCGCATCTACGGCTATCACCTGACGATTCCGCAGGTCACAACTGCTCTAGCTGCGAACAATGCCAATGCAGGTGGAGGCTTCTACTCGCAGGGGGGACAGTTCTATTACGTCCGCGGTATCGGCCTGGTAAAAACCACGGATGATATCGGCAATATCGTTGTCGGCAGCAACAAAGGCGTGCCTATCCGTGTGCGCGATGTCGGCGAGGTCACTATCGGTCACGCACCTCGCCTGGGTCAGTTCGGCTTTCAAAAGAACGACGACGCGGTCGAAGGCGTGATCCTCATGCGCCGAGGTGAACAGACCCAGACCGTCCTGCAGGGAGTCGAGGCAAAGACCGAGGAACTCAATAGCCTCATCCTGCCTTCCGACGTTAAGGTTGTCCCCTTCTACGACCGCAGCGAATTGGTCAAGCTCACCACCGATACCGTCGAGGTCAACCTGCTCCGCGGAATGGCACTTGTACTCGTCGTGCTGATCTTCTTCCTCGTCAGTATCCGTGCCGCGATTATCGTTGCAATCACCATTCCGCTTTCGCTGCTGTTCGCCTTTATCGTGCTGCACGCTCATGACGTAGCCGCAAACCTGCTCTCTATTGGCGCCATCGACTTTGGAATCGTCATCGATGGTGCCGTGGTGATGATCGAGAACATCTACCGCGAGCTTGCGCTTCGCGAAGGGCAGCCTTACGACGTCAACGAGGTAATTCTGGCGGCGGCGAAAGACGTGGACCGCCCCATCTTTTATTCAGTCGCGGTCATTCTGGCGGGCTACCTCCCGATCTACGCGCTGACTGGACCTTCCGGCAAGTTGTTCCACCCCATGGCTGAGACCATGTCGTTCGCGCTTATCGGTGCGCTGATTCTGACGCTCACGCTGGTTCCCGTACTGGCCTCGTCATGGTTCAAAAAAGGCGTCCGCGAAAAACCGAACCGGGCCTTCGAATGGATGAAGCGCCAGTACGGACGGCAACTGGACTGGGCGCTCGCCCGCCCCAAGGCCACGATGGTGATTGCGACTTTGATTTTTGCGGCAACCCTGCTGCTCATCCCCTTCATCGGAGGCGAGTTCATGCCGCACCTCGACGAAGGAGCGCTCTGGGTGCGTGCCACCATGCCGTACACCATCTCCTTCGAAGAGGCCAGCAGGATTGCTCCACAGATTCGCGACATCCTGATGTCGTATCCACAAGTCACGGTGGTCGGCTCGGAATTGGGCCGTCCCGACGACGGCACCGATCCGACCGGCTTTTTCAATTGTGAGTTCTACGTCGGCCTGAAACCTTACAGTGACTCCAGTTGGGCCGGCGAGGTCGGCAACAAGGAAAAGCTCATCGCCTCGCTTAACAAAAGGCTCGATGCATTTCCCGGCATCATCTTCAACTTCACCCAGCCGGCCGAAGACGCCGTAGACGAGGCCCTGACCGGCCTCAAGAGCTCGCTTGCCGTCAAAATCTACGGTCCCGATTTGAACGTGCTGCAGGACAAGGCGGTACAGATGAAGAATGTGCTGGCCGGTGTTCCGGGCTTTGCCGATCTCACCGTCGTTCGCGAACTTGGGCAGCCAAGCCTCCTGCTGGACGTCGACCGTGACAGGATAGCTCGCTATGGCATCAACGTCGCTGACGTGGAAGCCGTCATCTCTGCTGCTATCGGCGGACAGGCCGTGACCCAGGTCATCCAGGGCGAAAAGCTGTTTGATCTCGTGGTGCGCATGCAGCCGCAATTTCGCAGCAGCGCCCACGAAATTGGAAACCTGCTGGTGGGAACGCCCGACGGACAACAAATCCCGCTCAGCCAACTCGCCACGATCAGCCAGGGCAACGGGGCGTCATTCATTTATCGCGAAAACAACTCGCGTTACATTGGGGTCCAGTACAGCATCGAAGGCCGTGATTTGGAGAGTACCGTACGTGACGGTCAGGCAGCGGTGAAGAAAGCCGTTGTGCTGCCTCAGGGCTACTGGATGGCATGGGGCGGCGAATACAGCCAGTTCCTCGAAGCTAAGTCGCAGATGTACTTCATTGGGCCGCTGGCCGTCGTACTGATTTTCATGATTCTCTTCGCGCTCTACGGCAACTTCAAATTTCCCGCCACCATCGCGCTTGGAGTCATCATGACCGAGCCAGTAGGTGCCCTGGTGGCGCTGAAGCTGACGCATACGCCGTTCAGCGTATCGTCTGTGTTGGGACTTCTCGCGCTGTTGGGCGTCTCGGTTGAGACCGCCGTCATCCTGGTCTCTTACATTAACAAGCTCAGGCGCGAAGGAATGGACATCCACACCGCCACCCGAACCGCTTCTCTGCTACGTCTTCGTCCCATCATGATGACGGCTCTGGTCGCCTGTCTCGGCCTGTTGCCCGCGGCGCTTTCCACCGGAATCGGCTCGGATACCCAGAAACCATTCGCCATCGTTATTGTCGCCGGGCTTATTTCACGGCTCTTCATAGGATTCTTCGTGAATCCGGTGCTGTACGAGATGGTGGCCCATGATGGCGATGTTCTGCAGGTGTAAACCGACGTACCGCCGCTGGGGATGCCTTACTTGCCTTGAGCCGGAATGAACTCCTCGAGCACTGCTTTCCTCATCAAATCCGGCGGCAACAATCCTTGGGCGAGGACGAAGTCATGAAATTTCTTTTGGTCGAACTTCACACCCTTTGCGGATAGCGCTTTCTCTGTCTCCTCTCGCAGGGCGATCAGGCGCGTGTATCCATAAAAGTAGCTGTTAGCCTGTCCGGGCGCGCGATAGGTGAACCGTTCCACCTCTTCTTCGGCGAACGCGTGGGACAGCACGACGTCCTGCTCCAGCACCCTAAAAGCGTCTTTAGGGGTCACTTTTCCGGCTTGCAACTCCGGATCGAGAAACGCTCGGGCTGCTCGCTGCAACCGCAACTGGAGCGAGATGAGTTGGCCCTCCGCCGGCATGTACGGTTTGATGAGGTATTCCGAATACAGTCCCCAACCCTCGACGTTCGTACTGTTCATCGCGTAGCGAACGCGAGCCAATGACACGCCATTCTCCAGCATCGAATCGAATTGCAACTCATGCCCTGGACGCGCTTCATGTGCCGTCAATGTCCAGGCGGCTGCATCGAACGTGAAGTCATCATATTTCTCCGACGACTCCTGGCCCGGGCCTGCCGGAATGTTGAGCGGCAACACGAACTCCCCCTTCTGTCCGGTGTTGTGGATGAATGGAGGAGGCACCATGTGTGGCGCCGGCTGTTGCGCCGTCTCTGCCGCCGACGCAATGCGGATTCGCGCCGGCCTCGTCGGCAGCGTCACAATCTGGTGCTCTGTGATGATCGCCTCGATCTGCCTCAGCCGGTTCTCGTAAAAAGGCAGGATCGCATCTCCCACCAGTTGCTGTTTCTTCAGCTCGCGGATCACGTCGCGGTAGTCGCTCGACGGCAATTTGCGCTCTTTCGCAATTCCTGCCGCTACCGATTTCATCTCACCCTGCATCTCGATGAACGCATCATGCGCCATCTTCGCAAGTTGGTTCGGCGGAATGTCGATGCCGTAACTTTCCATGTCGAGCGCATAATGCTGCGCCGGCAGGCGGAAATCGTCGCGCGCCTTAGGTAGCACCGTCGTTCTTACCCACGCATCATAGTCAACGAGCTCCTGCTTCAACTTGCCCAGTGGCTCTTGCCACCCTTCGAGGTTGTGCTTCTTCAGCAGCGCGGCCAGGCCCTCCATGTAATTCGAGTTCCGCGCCATCTCGGTCTCAATCTCGACTCGTGCCGGATAGACAACTCCCGGCTTGGCCATCTGCTCCTGCGTACGCTGCTTCAGGATTTCGGTAATGGCCGTATAGCCCGGTTCGAGGCCTGCGTACTCTCGCACCCGCACCAGCGCTGCGGGACGCCGCTCCGCTGGCGTTTGATCGTCGAGCAACAACCGCACGCCGCCGAATACCATTTGGCTGGCATTGAGAAACGGAACTTCATTGGCACGCTGAAAATCCTGCCGCTTGAAGTTGAGCTCCACTCTCCGGATCATGATTTGCAGGTCTTCAGCCACCTTCTCCTGCTGCTTTTCCGCTGCGGCGGCCTTCAGCTTTGCCAGCACCGCCTCCGTTTGCTTTCGCTCCTGGTCTTCGTCCGCCAGCGTGGGTTGCGAAACTTTGGTGTCATACTGTGCCAACCCCTGCTGTGATCCAAACTCGGGATGGTGCTGGAACGCTACCTGGATCAGCATGTTGGCATAGCCGTTGCTGACCGAGATCCAGTCAGGCTGTGATGCTTCCGCAGGCCCGGCCACAGCTGACGAAGCAGGTCGATTCTGGGCGAAAAGAGGCATAACCGACACCAAGACAATAACGCAGATCAGTTTTCCGAACACCGCGACCTCCATAAAAACAAACGACAAGTTAACCACGCTGCAACCATCCGCGCAATTTTGTTGCGGGCCGGTTGGGTGGGGCACCGGCCCTCGCCGTCTGATCACCCGAAGAGCCACGTCGGCGTGATGAACGGGTGCACGGTACCGGCGGCAGCGGGACGAAATGTCTTGCTCTTGGGTTATCCTTGAACGTTATTCAACGAAGTTGGCTACGCGCACCATCCTGTACTCTGGAGGCTTGCAAATTGCGAAACTGCCCGTCTGCCCTCGTGTCAAAACCGTCGGCCCCGCTAATCCTCGTCGCGGTTCTCGGATTTCTGCTGGCTGCCTCCGGCGCGCAACAGCCGCTTCCCAACGCTCCCAGCGCTGAGAAGGCGAAGGCGCAGGCGCCGGCCAAGACGCAGGCCGCACGGCCTGCCGAAGGCTGGCCGCGAACCGTCACCGGCGGCTCGGATACCTTCACAATTTACCAACCGCAAGTCGATAAGTGGAGCGGAAACCGGGTCGACCTTTACGCCGCCGTTGAGGTGAAAGCTGCGAAGGACACGGCTGCGAATTACGGCGTCATCTGGTTCCACGCCCGCACCGAGGTCGACAAACTCAATCGTGAGGTCACGCTCGACCAGGTTCAACTCGACAAGGTGAATTTCCCTGCCGCACAGGGGAAAGAATCCGAGCTGACGACTCTGCTCAACCAGAAATTGCCGTCAGCCACTAAGACCATCTCTCTCGACCGTCTCCAGGCCGCACTTGAGGCCGCCGGCGACGATGTCAAGGGAGTAGACGTCAAGAACGATGCGCCGAAAATCATCCTCGCCACCAAGCCGTCACTGCTCGTTCTCGTCGACGGCTTGCCTCAACTGAGCCCCGTCGAAGGCACTCAGCTTCAACGAGTCATCAACACCCGCGCCGTCATCCTCTTCGAAAACGACAAAAAGACGTATTACCTGCGCGTGCAGGATTGGTGGCTCCAGGCCAAGAAACTTGAGGGGCCTTGGGAGTATGCGAAGAAGCTTCCCGACGACATGAAGAAGGCCGAGCAGTACATTGCCACCAAGACCCAGGATCAGACGCCCCAAAGCCAGCCGGATGGGCAGTCTTCCAAGCCCTCGCTAAAGGAGGCCGGTAAGAAAGCGGAGATCCCGATGGTGTACGTCGCCTTCGGTCCGACCGAACTTATCGAGACTAAGGGTGATCCGCAATACAAACCTATTCTGGACACCAGCCTCCAGTATGCCGAGAATACGAATGGTAACCTGTTTCGCCTTGGCAGCGAGTACTACATTCTGATCTCTGGGCGCTGGTTCACGGCCGCTTCCAATGATGGTCCGTGGTCGTTCGTTAACGCCACCGAGCTTCCTCCTGACTTCGCGAAAATTCCGGAAACTAGCCCCAAGGCCACGGTTCTGGCTTCTGTCTCCGGCACTCCGGAAGCCAAGGAGGCCTTGATCGCCAACTCGATTCCTCAGACCGCGACCATTACCCGTTCCGAAGCCAAGCTCACCGTCCAATACGACGGGGAAGCGACGTTTGTGCCGATCCAAGGCACGTCGATGAGCTACGCCAGGAACACCAGCGCGCCGGTCATTAAGGTCTCCGACAATAACTATTATTGCGTCGAAGCTGGAGTTTGGTTCAAGGCGCCGACCCCCCAGGGACCATGGCGCATCACCGATACCGTCCCTGCCGAGATCTACGATATTCCTCCAAGCTCACCGCTTTATTACGTTACATATGTGAAGGTGTACAACTCCACGCCTGACGTGGTCTATGTCGGTTATACGCCGGGATACTACGGTACCGTAGTATCCGCTAGCACCACGACGGTAGTTTACGGTACAGGATGGTATTATCCGCCTTATATTAGCCCTACCGCGTGGTATGGATGGCCTTATACCTACGGAGTAGGCGCAGGTTTTACCTACAGTGCGGCAACCGGATGGAGCTTCGGCTTTGGCTATGGATATGGTTACTATCCATGGTATTACCCTTGGTGGGGACCAATGGGATACTACGGTTATGGCTGGTATCCATACTATGGCTGGGGAGCCTGGGGAGGCGCCGCCGTAGCCAATGTCTATGGCGTGTGGGGAAATACCGCCTATTCACGAACCGCAGCGGCGTGGGCTAATCCCTACACCGGCAATTATGGCGCTGCCAGCCGAGGTGCTTACCACAATACCCAGACCGGACGCACCACCGTCGCCGGTCGTGGCACGAACACAAACATCTATACGGGGAACACTGCCGGGTATCGCGGCGGAGCGACCTACAATCCCAATACTGGCATTGTGGCAGGTGGCGGCGCAGGCTACGCCGGAAACATCTACTCCGGTCAGGGCACCGCCGGCCGCGGGGGCTTCGCCTATAACACCAACACGAACGCTGGTGTTGCCGCCGGAAAGAACAATGTTTACGCCGGCAAAGACGGTACTGTCTATCGTTACAACCGTCAGTCGGGCGACTGGTCGTCGAACACTGGCAGTGGATGGCAGGCCGCCACCAAGCCCGACGCCAACCTGCAACGCCAACAGCAGATGCGCACCCAGGGTGCGCAGCGCAGTGGTAACTTCAACTCCACTCGCAGCTACGGCGGTGCTCGCATGGGCGGCGGTGGAAGGCGGCGCTAGTTTTCTGTCCCATGAGTAACAGCAATATTTAAGAGATCACGGTAAGCGCCTCAGGTGGCAACGGAACAGCGATGCTAGGCCTGCGGGCATCGATTGTGGAGCGGACCCGGCCGGCGACGCAACTGTACGTCAGGAGCCAGCCTACGGCGGCGTAGTAGCGGTTCTATGACGAGTCGCTGACTAACCAACAGGTTATACCCGCAATCTTTTTGGAGGGGAATCGCGAAGCGAGAAGCCCGTCATTTTCGTGCCAACTTAGAGCATAAGTCCTTGGTCTGTATACGAAGTAACTAGCCGTGTCAGGGGGTGCGATGTTTGGCGGTCGGGATGCTTCTTGAACCCGCGAGGTGTATCCATGAAATCTCTTAGACGCTTGACCTTGGCGCTGACGATCGCAGCCGCAACTTTCGCCTTTGCTCAACAGGAAGTCGACCCCGATCATTTCGACCAACCCACGGCGGCCGCTACGCAGACGCATAAGGCTGCAACTGTGCACCATCGCACGACGGCGGTTGCAAGCAAACACTCACGGCGCCGCCATTCGCACAATGCGTAAGATGTAGAAGTATTAATTTGCAGAGACGCACGAGCCGACGCTGGGGTCGCCGACCGGCTCCTGCAGGCTCTCGAACCACAGTTCCAGCGTCAACAGGGCGTGGAGCTGGTCTTCGTTGCTGCGGCGTCTACTCTCGTGTTCTTGTATCAGGTAGCGCATGAATTCGGGTGAGACGATTCCACGCTCGAGAAATTTCTTTCCCAGTAGGTACCTCTCAGGCCGGTCTCGGTTGTAACGAATTCGTCTTCAGAAAAAACTTGGCGATCGCCTCGGGGTCTTCGGAGAATGTTGCCGCTGCAGATCGGCTGTTGCGGATGCCGTTTGTTCAACGGGTGTCATCACGGCTTCCTGTCGGAATTCGATCCGTGTCAATCGTCGTAAATCCGCAGTCATTATTTCTTGAGCCTTGAAACCCCTATTCTGCTACCATCGCCCGGATGCCCCGACCTGGCTTCTTGCTTGGGAGGGTCTTTCGGACATGCGTATTAGACACGCTTTCTTCGGTCTCACCCTCTTGGCTTCGTCCCTTTTCGCCCAATCCCCCTGCGACCGTTCCGGCCCACTGACGCTCACGCGTGCTGCGCGCAACTGGCAATTTCTCGACGCCGTTGGGCCGCACGCCGCAATCCTCGGCCGCGACGACGGTTCCTTCGAAGCCTGGATTTACCCACTGAAACTCTTTCGCGACTTTCACCTCAAGTTCCGTGTCGGCGACATCGTTGTGAATGGCGAGGTCATTCCGCGCTCGATCACGGTTCGTCCCGAGTCCGCCTCAGTCAAATACATCTACGATTCCTTCACGGCCTGTGCCACCTGGTTCGTGCCCATCAATGAGCGCGCAGCCGTCATCGACATCGACGTCGACAGCTTCGACCGAGTCGCCGTCGAAGCTTCTTTCGCACCCGACGTCGCTTGGATGTGGCCCGCCTCGGTCGGCGACGCCTACAGTCAATGGGATGCCCAGCTGAAAGCCTTTCGCTTCAATAGCGGTCACCGCGCCTTCTTCGGCATTGCCGGCGCCACGGCCGCTGCCCCACTGGTTTCCACCTACAGCTCCAACTATTCCGCCGGACGCACCGACCTCTTGTCTTTCGGTCCGCCCGCCAAGGGACACACGAAGTACCGCTTCGTGATGACCGCGTCATTCGAGAGCCAGAAGGCTGCCGACGATCTCTACAGCAAGCTGCTAACGTCCGACAATGCAACAATTCAGCAAGCCAGCGACTATTACTCGCACTATTTCGATAATACGGTTCAGCTTGTACTGCCCGATGCCGCCTTGCAGCTTGCCTACGATTGGGCGCGCATCAGCACCGTACAGGGTTTAGTTGACGAGCCTTACGCCGGCAAAGGTCTCGTTGCCGGCTATAACATCTCTAGCGGCTCGCATCGTCCCGGCTTCAGCTGGTATTTCGGCCGCGATTCCATGTGGACTGCATTTGCCCTGGATTCCATCGGCGACTTCTCCACCACCCGCACCGCCCTTGAATTTCTGCAGCAGTATCAGCGACCCAACGGCAAAATTCCGCACGAGATAGCACAAACCGTCAAGCTCATCGACTGGTGGAAAGACTACGGGTACGGCACCGCGTCCGCCGATGGCACGCCTCTCTACCTCATCGGCTTCGCTGACTATGTACGGGCCTCTGGCGATCTCGCCTTTGCCCGCGATCATTGGGACAGCCTTTGGCACGCCTACGAATACCTCAAGTCCACCTACTCCTCCAGTGGTCTCTCGCAGAACCTCAACGCCGGACATGGCTGGATCGAAGGTGGCCCGCTGCGTCCTCAGCCGGGCGAAAAGGACCCCGCCAGCGGTCGGCCGCTGACCCCCTTCTCCGGGGAGTTTTACCAGGCTGGCGTAGGCATTGCCGCTGTCGAATCGCTCGCTTCGCTCGCGCATGCGATCGGCAACGATGATGTTGCGCGCCAGCTTGATCAGGAATCCGCCACCCAACGCGGGACGTTGGAGAAGGTCTTCTGGTCACCTGAAAAAACCTTCTACGCCTTCGCCGTCGATACCAGCGGCCATCGCATCGACAAGCCGAGCGTTCTCGGCGCAGTGCCCCTGTGGTTCGGCCTCACGGACCAGCACAAGAGCGATCTGTTTCTGAACGTCATCGCCGCGCCTGATCACGAATCCGACTGGGGACCCCGCATCATCTCCAATAACGACCCGCTGTATTCTCCGACCGGATACCACTTTGGAAGTGTGTGGCCGCTCTTCACCGGATGGGCCTCTGTGGCCGGATACCGTTACCACCGCCCGCTCTACGGCTATGAGAACTTAATGGCCAACGCGCAGCTCGCCCACGACGGCTCGCCCGGCCGCACTACCGAAGTATTATCTGGCGATTATTACACTCAGCTCTCAACCAGCACGCCGCACCAGATCTGGTCGTCCGCCATGGTCATCAGTCCGATCTTGCGCGGAATGCTGGGACTGGAAGTAAACGCGTTGAGCTCCACGGTTATCCTTGCTCCGCACATCCCGGCGAGTTGGAATGACTTCGCCATTCGGAACGTCCGGGTGGGACAGGCACTGCTTGACTTCGTATGCCACATTGTGGGAGAAGACATAACCCTAGAAGTGGATCGCCGTGGCGCCGGGAGCAATCGTGTCGAACTCACGTTCTCTCCGGCCTTGAGCCTGTATGCGAGAGTTCTCGAGGCAGAAGTAAATAGCGGCAAAGTTTCCCCCAAAATGGAGGTTAACGAGAACGATCAGCATGCGAAGCTTTCCGTGCCGATCTCCCCCGGCAAGACCACGGTTCGCCTGCGTGTGAACGGTAATTTCGGCATCGCCTATCCCTACACCGCACCTGCCGACGGTGCCACTAGCTCAAGTCTGAAGATTGTTTCCGAAGAATGGAGTTCAGCGCACGATAAGCTCGTCTTGCAGGTCGCTGGAGTGAATGGCAGAACCTACATCCTGCCCATTTTTAACGCACCCAGCGGCATTGCCGTGAACGGAGCGCAAATCGTTAAGCCTCCGTCCGGCCTCGCTCTGGCAATCGCTTTTCCGGCAGATGCCAACTCGGAAGCCTTTACCACTCGCACCGTTACTCTACAATTCCCACCCAAGTAGCAGGATACTTACCCAAGTCGCGGTCGCATATGGTCGACGGTTACCCAGCCAACCCGTGAACATCCGCAGCCGCACTGCTTCTTCTTCAAGCCGCCGCGAAACCGCTATACTCGTCACAAGCGCGCATGAGTGTCCCCGGTCCATTTCTTACCCGCTTCGCCATCATCTCCATTTTCGCAAGCGGGCTTGCCCTGAGTTTCTCGCTTGCTCAATCGCCGAACGACCAGCCGCTGTCCTCCAATCCTCAGCCCCAGTCCACACCTGCGGAGCCGCCCCAAGTCCCGCGCACCGCGCCCTCGACCGCCAATACACCCGGTGTTTCCGCTCAGACGGCACCGGCGACCAATCCGCAAACCGCACCCATCATTCCTGCGGCCGCCGAGCGCCACTACCATGCCGGGCGCACGGCTGAGAAGGAAAAGGATTACGACAACGCCATCACCGAGTATCGCGCCGCCATTAAGGAATTTCCCGACTACGTGGACGCCCTCTACCCTCTGTCCAATCTGCTTATGAACAAGGGCGACTATACCGGGGCCGTCGCGCAGTTGCGGCAAGTTGTGATGCTCAAGCCCAATGACGCCAATGCACACAACGACCTCGGCTACGCCCTCAAGAAGAACGGCGACGCCAAGGACGCCGCGGCCGAATATATACAGGCCATTCGCCTCAATCCGAAGATGGCGGTCGCGCACAATAATCTCGCCAATCTGCTGTACGCCAGCCACCAATATTCCGCGGCCATCGATCATTACCGCGCGGCGTTGCAAATCCAGCCCACCAACGCCGACGCTCACATGAACCTTGCGACGTGCCTCGACGTGATCGGCAAGACCGACGATGCCATCCTGGAATACAAGGAGGCAGTGCGCCTTCGTCCCAACGACGCCAACATTCACTTCAATCTCGCTATCGCATATCAGAATGCGAAGGAGCCGGCGTCGGCCATCGCCGAATTGAAGACTGCCGAGAAGTTGGCGCCTGACTGGCTCACGCCGCACCTAATGCTCTATAAGTTGCTGAAGGATTCCGATCCCAAGTACGCCCTCGATGAGTGCATGATCGTCGATGGTCTTTCTCACGACGCCAAGCTTCACGACCAGTGCCTCGAGCTGCAGAAGCGCGCGCAATAAGAGCAAGTAGGGATTAGCATTTAGCGATCGGGATCAACCATTATCGCTTTTGGTTGATTCTAGGACCGGATGGCTCGTGCGAATCCTCGGAACCTCGTGCCGCATCCACATTGCACGAGCACTTATGGCTACTTTTCGTTCACTCGCTGAAGAAGCGCAATCGATTCATTCTGTCGTCGCAGCCGGAAATTCAGACTCCGAACTTCGCGACGCCTACTCCCGGGCCGTTATCGGCGCGGTGCAACGAGTCAGTCCTGCCGTCGTTCATGTGCAGGTTCGGCAGAAAGACAATCACCAGGGTGGTGCAGGCTCGGGCTTCGTCTTTACGCCCGACGGTTTCGTCCTCACCAACAGCCACGTTGTTCACGACGCGGCTGAAATTTCCGTGACCACAGTAGAAGGCGATCGCTTTCATGCCGAAGTTGTCGGTGACGATCCGGATACCGACTTGGCTGTCATTCGCGGACGCACCTCGGCTCCCTCTGTTCCTCTGGGCAGCTCACGCACCCTCGCCGTCGGGCAACTGGTCATCGCCGTTGGAAATCCATTCGGTTTTCAGCACACCGTAACCGCGGGCGTAGTCAGTGCGCTTGGCCGCTCCATGCGTTCGCGCTCTGGGCGTCTCATCGACGGCGTCATCCAGACCGATGCCGCCCTGAATCCTGGGAACTCGGGTGGCCCCTTGGTCGACTCGCAAGGTCGTGTGGTAGGCGTCAACACTGCGACCATCATGGGCGCGCAAGGCATTTGTTTTGCGATTGGCGCCGACACCGCCGAGTTCGTTGCGTCGCACCTCATTCGCGATGGACGCATTCGGCGCAGCTACGTCGGGCTGATGGGACAGGGTGTTCCCATTCACCGCCGCATCGTGCGCTATTACGAGCTGCCCGCCGAAACCGGTTTGCTGGTGGAAAGTGTCGTTGCCGGATCGCCTGCGGAACGCGCAGGATTGCGCGACCGTGATCTGATTGTGCGTTTCGCAGGCGAAACTGTTGCTGGTGTGGACGACCTCCACCGTCTGCTCACCGCTGGACGCAGCGGCTTGGCTGCCGAGGTTGAGGTAGTGCGAGGTACAGAGTTACATAGGTTATCAATAGTTCCGCAGCCCCAGCGCGACTGAGTGGATCGCGAACAAGGATTTGCGAGTCGGCTACCGCTGCTTAAGTGCATAATGCCGCCGCGCTTTTTGCCGGTTGCCGCAGGTCTTCATGTCGCACCAGCGTCGGCTATGGTTGCGGCTTTCATCCAGGAACAGCCATGCACAATCGCCGGCCTGGCACTGCCGTACCAACTGCAGCAGTTCGGAAGTCATCAGGCCGGTTGCGGATTGCACAATCGGCCATAGTACGGAGCCTAACGAAGTATTGTCTTTCGTGTACCGCCACGTCCATTGAAAGCCACGGCCTAACGCGACCAGGGAGCGATGCTTCATCGCCTCATCGTCGAACTCTTTGATCTTCCGTACATCCTGATTCTGCGGCGGGCGCCCGCTGGCCACGTCCGAGAAAATTCGGTAGATGGTCTCGCGCAGGATATCGCCGGTCCGCATTACGCTGGCTGCCTTTCGGCAGTCCTGCAGCCCGGTAGCGACTAGCCCACGGGCCTGCTGTGGAGACACCAGACCTGACTGTCTAGCAAACATCATTAGGTCGCTATACCCCGGCAGCAAATCTTCCGGCCGGTTAGGGCTTCTGCGTCGATTGACTGTATTGGCATAGTCCAGACACAAGACCCCGCCGCTCAGATCGAATTTGCGGTCAAGATGGGCCGGCTTTCGGTTCATTTTCGCTGTTTAGTATAACTGCTATTGTAAAGTTTGGTGGTTATGCTAGGCCACCTCGACTTGCTCTACAAGTTCTCGCAGCAGCGCCGCTTTCCTTGTGCCTCGGCTGATCAGGAATACCGCGATCAGGGTGCAGATGCCTGCTGCCAGCACGCGAAAGCTGACCATTTCCCCGGCCCACAGCCAGCCCAGCAGCACCGCGATCACAGGATTGACATAGGTGTGGGTCGAAACCAGCGTCGGCGAAACGTGGTCGAGAAGCCAGGTGTACGAGGTGAACGCAACGATCGAGCCAAAGGTGATCAGGTACAAAAGCGCCCAGGCCGAGCGGGGCGAAATCGTCGCGGCATGGAACCTCGACATTTCTCCGGTCAAGCTCGCGACCAAAAGCAGGATCGCCGACCCCATGATCTCGGGCATGCCTGCTCGCGCAGCCACATCGTGCGGCAACGACTCTCTTCGCGAATAGAAGACTCCCACCGACCAGGACAGCGTACCAAGCAAGATGGCAATGGACCCGATAAGTACGGCCTGGTTTTCGGGTCCAGGCCCCCTGCGCATCAACAGCGCCACTCCCAGCACCCCAAGCAGCAAGCCCGCGGCCGTTTTCCCCGTCAGTCGCTCGCCATGCGACACCAGCATCGCAATCAAAGCGATCCAGATAGGTTCGCTGGCCACCAGTAGTGCCGCCAGTCCGGAGGGCACGACCGTTTCCGCCCAATGCAGGCTGCCATGCCCCAGTGCGAAGTAGAGCAGTCCCAGGACCAGGCTCGAACGCCATTCCCGCAGGGTGGGCCGATAACCGCGCCTCCACGCCCACAGCAGCAGCATTGATCCGGCCATCAGGTGCCTGATGCCCGCAGTGATGAGCGGAGGGATGGTCTGGACCGCGTAACGGATTGCCAGGTAGGTCGATCCCCAGATCACATAAATCGCGAAGAACGCCAGCACTAGATAAATCGTACGGGGCCGGGCGGCGCTGGGTCGAAGTATGTCCGATCTCGACATGATTGAACGATCTCGCGCCTCACGGAGAATCAGGTCTGCCAAGTTCGTACAGTATAACCTTCAAAAGCGCTTTAACAAGTTAGAATATTATTGTGGCATCCGCCATGTTGGGCACCGAGTAATCTTGGCAGCAGGTCGTCACTGCCCCGGCGAGTCTCGTCCGTTACAATTTGCCGTTGCGCGCTGCAGTCGCTACCGAACGAATCGCGGGCGCTCCCCGGGGACCCATCATGGACTACATCAAAACCGAATTGAAAGACGACGTACTTCGTCTCACCATTGACCGTCCGGAAAAAAAGAATGCGCTTAGCGTCGCCATGTACACCGCACTTGCCGAAGCAGTGGAGCAGGGCGAAGAAAACGCCGAGGTGCGTGTCCTACTGCTCCACGGTAACGGCGACTCCTTTACCGCGGGCAACGATTTGGAAGACTTTCTGGCCAACCCTTGGAAAGGCCAGGCAGTGCCGCCGGCCGTGCGCTTCATGTTCGCGGTAGCACGCGCAAAAAAGCCCGTCGTAGCGGCTGTGCAGGGCTCCGCCGTCGGAATTGGAGTGACCATTCTCCTACACTGTGATCTGGTCTACGCTGCCGACAATGCCAAACTCATGATGCCCTTCATTAATCTCGGAATCGTGCCGGAAGCTGGTTCGACCGTGTTGCTGCCCGCACTTATCGGTCACCAGCGGGCCGCAGAGTTGCTGATGCTGGGTGCTCCAATCAGCGCCCAGCGCGCCTACGAGCTGGGCGTAGTGAACGCCGTCATCCCGCCCGATATGCTGCTGGCGACCGCGTTGAACGCTGCGCAAACCCTGGCGGAAAAGCCGGGGGCAGCGTTGCGCGCGGCCAAGGCGCTCATGAAAAAGGCGGGGGAGCCGGAAGTCGAACGCGCCATGCGCGAGGAAGTGGAGGTCCTCGCCGAGCGCCTGGGTTCTCCAGAGTCACGCGAGGCGCTGACCGCGTTTCTCCAGAAACGGAAACCGAATTTTAAACAATTTCGATAGTCGTTAATTAAAGGTTGGCACTTTCATGGCGTATCGAAATGGCGCAAAATCGGTACCCAGCTTGACGTAGGTGGCTGATAATGGTTTCCTATGGGGGTTCGAGTCTCCATAAGGCAGCGCCCAGTGCCTGAAACTGAGACAAGCCTCATTGCCGATGTGTTCGACCAGATCCAGCAGGCCATGAAGGCCAATCCTGCGGGCTTCATTGAACTTTACCGCGACTATCTGAGCGACGCGTGGAAGACACTTCCTCTGTTGCGCGAGGCCGTGGTACAAGGAGACCGCGATGCGGTGTTCTCGCGGGCACACTACATCAAGAGCAGCAGCCTGGTGCTGGGGGCCAAGGCGGTTGCCTGCCGCGCTCGCGAACTGGAAGACTCGGCGCGAACTTCCGATACAATCCTCGAAAACAGCGCTGTGGACCGAGTTGCCGAGGCGCTGCATGAAGTCCAGACGCAACTGGCCGTTCGCCTGGGAGCCGGAGTAATTCCCGCCCCAAAAACGGCGGCATAGCACGAGCATTGTCGTGGCAGCGACCTCCATACGAGTACTGATTGCCGATGATCACCCTGTGGTGCGGGTTGGACTGCGCAACATGCTGCAAACCGATCCCACGATCAACGTTGTCGGCGAAGCGCGCGATGGTTCAGAAGCGCTCGAACTGGTGCGCAACCTCCGTCCCGATATCCTGCTGCTCGACCTGGCCATGCCGAACCTTGCCGGTTTGGATGCGCTGCGCGAAATCACTGCCGGCAACCTGGAAACCCGCACCATCGTTCTGACCGGACTGATTGACAAGAGGCAGGTGTTGGAAGCGCTGCAACTCGGCGCCCGCGGAGTAGTCCTGAAAGACGCCGTGGTGGAACACCTGTCTTCTTGCATCCGGGCAGTAATGCAGGGACGGTACTGGCTGGAGGGGAAGCCGGTGCAGAACTTGGTGCAGGTGCTTCGGGATCTGACCGCGCAGACCGCTCCGCCACCCCGGAAGACCTTTGGCCTGACGGCCCGTGAGTTGGAGGTGGTCACGCTGATCACCGAAGGCTGCACCAATAAAGACATTGCCAAGGAGTTCGGCATCAGCGAGGAAACGGTGAAACGGCACCTCACCAACATCTTCAACAAGCTCGGGGTCGGCAACCGTCTCGAACTGGCGCTGTTTGCACTGAATCATAATCTTCTGCCGGTGGCTGACAGCCGATAGTAACGGCCGCCACCTCGGCGAAGGAAGCAAGGATCCCGATCTCACCACGATTCCCGTTATAGATTGCGTGCCCGCGGCTCTTTAAGTTGTCCCTCGTGGACTTCGTCGGCTGACGAAGGACACGAAGTCTGATAGTCTCGCCGAACAGGACAGACCACACAGCCATGGCCACGAAGACGCGAGTCGCTTCTCCAGCGAGCAAGAGACCTTCGCCACGGAAGCGGGCGCCACCTGCACCGTTGCCCCGGAGTCCGCACGAACTGGTGATCATCAGCGGCATCAGCGGAGCCGGCAAGGGCTCGGCGCTGAAGACCTTCGAGGACCTCGGGTTCTATGCTGTCGATAACCTGCCGGTGGGATTGATTTCCAACTTTGCCGACCTGGTTCGCGATTCGACGGAGATCGCACGAGCCGCGCTGGTAGTGGATATTCGAGAAGGTGCTCGGCTCGACAAGCTGCCGCAGCTGCTTCAGAAGCTGCGCGGATCGCTGAAAATTACGGTTCTGTTCCTGCAGGCGGACGAGGACGCTCTGCTGCGGCGCTACAGCGAGACCCGGCGGCCGCATCCGCTGGGGCGCAGGACATCGGTGAAAGCGTCGCTGCGTTCCGAGCGCCAGAGGTTGCAGCCTGTGCGGGCCATCGCCGACCTGGTGGTGGACACCACCAAATTCAATGTTCATGAGCTGCGGCACATACTAACTGAACGCTTTCAGAGCGCCGAACGCAGCCACAACACTCTCATTTCCTGTGTAAGCTTTGGGTTCCGCCAGGGGGTCCCGGAAGACGCGGACCTGATGTTCGATGTTCGTTTCCTGCCGAACCCGCACTTCATTCCGAAATTCCGACCTTATACCGGGCGCAACCCTCAAGTGGCGCGCTACATCCTTTCCTTTCCGCAGACCAAGGAATTCATCACACGCATTTCGGAACTGCTGGTGTACCTGATTCCGCATTACATTCGCGAAGGCAAGAGTTACCTGACCATCGCGTTTGGCTGCACCGGAGGAAAGCACCGCTCGGTGCTGATCGCCGAAGAGGTAAAGAAGCGGCTGGCCAAAGGCGGATACAACGTGAAGGTGGTGCATCGGGACTCCCCGGTCAGCGGGTAACAGAAGAGCCGTCGCAAATTCACGATCAGAGTTCCGTCGCAAATATTGCTCTAATTGCTTTTTTACGCCATTGTTTAGAATCAGTCGTTTAGACAAAAATCCTTCTAAACGATTAAAACATAAATAACTTATAGCTATCCGTGTCACATCACAGGGAGTTAGAGCGGCGACTTTCGCCAATCATTCGATCGGCTGACCGGCAAGAGCAGTTTGACGGCTATGGGCGTCATGCGCCTGTCGGCCAGCAGCGAGCCGTTGTTCTGCACAAGGATATGCCGCGCCCAAAAGTCCACGGTCAAGTCTTTAAAACTCAGCGCGCCGCCACCGAAGATATTAACGTTGCGGAAGTAATAGTTTGGATTCGGCTGACCGTTCTGCATGGCATCGACAACGCAGGTGCCAGTGTAACTAACCAGGTCGGAAGGATTCATCTTGTCGCCTTGCGGGAGAGCGCCAGTGGTGCAGGTGATGACCGGAGTTTGCGCCGGCGTAGAACCGGAGGAGGCGATCATGAAAATGACGGCCAGGAAGACCATGGCGATCAGGCGAGGAAGAGAGGCGAAGCTGGAGCTTACCAGACGAGCCGGCGTCGAACGCATGGTGATTCTCCACGGATTGGCTACCCTCGCCGATTGCTCACGAGGTCCCTGAGGGGTTTGATCGAGCGTGTTGCGAAGCACGCTTTTACCATTCAACTGGGTAAACGCTCGACGAAACCAAGGACAGACGCCCGCCTTATGTGCAGAGTACGAAGATGAAGTAGCTGCATAGAGGCGGGAGGCCCAATTCATCGCTGAGTAGTTACAATACTACGATTGCCTGAAAGACCAGTCGAGTCAAAACTTGGAGAAAAAGTTATCCTCCCGTTCCGACGAACGTCACCGTCGGCGCCCCTCCCGCGGGCATGAATTTCGTGCCGGCGAGCCTCGCCAGATGCTCAAGTTGGTAAACGGGTTCTTGCCCGGTACGTAACCGTATCGTGGCGAGGCAGTATTCCGTTAAGATTAGGAATTGCTGCCAACTCTCCCTATATTGTTTGAACTCGTACAGTCCGAGCGAGGCCGGAGACTGCGAGGCCTATGCGTCAACTGAAGCGACTGTTGCATTATGTCAAGCCGTATTGGTTTTACGTCGCGGCTTCCGTGGTGTCGATGGCGCTGGTTGGGCTGCTGGATGCGTTCCGGTTGCTGCTGATCGGTCCGATCTTCGATTTCGTCCTCAATCCCAGTGAACAGTCACGCGAGCTGCACTTGCTGCCGACCACACGTTGGGCGCTGAAATTGAACTGGTTCGTACCGGGACATTTTCACAATGTGTGGACGATCGTGGCGTTCGCGCTGGTGGCCGCCACGGTGCTCAAGGGCCTCTTCGACTACCTGGGAACGTACCTGGTGAACTATGCCGGCTTTGGCATGATCACCGATTTGCGCAATGACCTGTATGCGGCGACGCTGCGGCGGTCGGTGGCGTTCTTTCAGAAGCACACAACCGGCACACTATTGTCGGCACTGGTGAACGACATGGAGCGGGTGCAATATGCCATGTCCACCGTATTGGCGGAATTTCTGCAGCAACTCTTCACGCTCATCTTTACGGCGTGCGTGGTGGTGCTGCTGGGCGGGAAGCTGGCGTGGGTCTTGGTTCTGTTCGTGCCGTTCGTGCTGGGATCAGTGCGGCGCATCGGGCACCGGGTGCGGACGACCACTCGCAAGGGCCAGGACAAGCTGGCGGAAATCCAGAACATCCTGCACGAGACGATTACCGGCGTACGCATCGTGAAGGCGTTCTCGATGGAAGCGTGGGAGACAAAGCGGTTCCGCGAGGCGGCCAGGAGGCTGTTCCGCGCAAACCTGCGCTCGGTGAGTGCCGCGGCCGTGAGTTCGCCGCTGATGGACATTTTCGGTGCCATTGCGATTGCATTGCTGATCCTGCTGGGCCGGGAATATATCAAGCACCAGATTTTTACCGAGGGAATTTTTCTGGCCTTCATTGTGGCCGTCTTCAAACTGTACGAGCCGGTGCGCAAGTTTGCGCAGTTCAATAACAATTTCCAGCAGGCACTGGGAGCGTCGTCGGCAATCTTCGATTTTCTCGACGCACAGGACGGGGTCACAGAGAAGACGGGAGCGGTCAAGCTGCCCCCGTTCCATCAGGGTATTCGATTCGAGCACGTCTATTTCGGCTACCGCGATGGGGAAGACCATCGTGAGGTGCTGCACGATATCAACCTGACGGTTGCGCCGGGAGCAGTCGTTGCGATCGTGGGGTCGAGCGGATCAGGTAAGACGACGCTGGTACATCTGTTGCCCCGCTTTTTCGACGTGACCCACGGCAGGCTATCGGTTGACGGCCACGATGTGCGCGATCTGACGGTGGCGTCGCTGCGCTCGGAGATCGCCATCGTCACCCAGGACACGATCCTGTTCAACGACACGGTGCGCAACAATATCGCGTATGGGCAGCCGACCGTGCCCGGCGCGAAAGTGGAAGAAGCGGCGCGGGCGGCCCTCGCGCACGAATTCATCAAAGCCTTGCCAAATGGATATGACACCCTCATCGGGGAGCGTGGGCTGCGCCTGAGTGGTGGCGAGCGGCAGCGGGTTTCCATCGCGCGCGCGATCCTCAAAAACGCTCCTATTCTGATTCTTGACGAAGCGACGTCGGCGCTCGACAGCGAGAGCGAATCCCTGGTGCAAACGGCGCTGCAGAACCTGATGACGGGGCGTACGGTGTTCGTGATCGCTCACCGGCTCTCGACGGTGCGGCGCGCGGACCGCATCCTGGTGCTGGAGAATGGCATGATCACAGACGAAGGTACGCATGAGCGCCTGATGGCCCGGACCGGGACCTATCGGCGGCTGTACGAGCTGCAGTTTGTGGATGTCGAAATCGGGAATGGAAGCGAGTGAGACGGTGCTTTCGTATTGAAATGAAAGCTCCTACTGGGTTGCGCATGGAGCCTAGGGACTGAATGAGCATCCGATCGATGACCGGCTACGCGCAGGTGAAGGAACAGGTGAGCGACCAGCTCACGGTGATACTGAGCCTCAAGTCGGTGAACCATCGCTTTCTGGACTTGCACCTGCGGATTCCTGGTGAACTGGATGGCGTCGAGATGAAGGTGCGGCGGGTGCTGAAAGAGCGCCTGCACCGCGGCCACATCGAGGTTATGCTGAGCTTGGAACGCATGGGCGGTGCGGCATTTGCCGTTAATCGCGAGCTGGTTGGCGGATACCTAAGCGCATTCCGCACCGCAGCGGAAGAATTTGGCGTCAGCGCCGAGCCCGATCTTAACGCAGTGCTCAAATTACCCGGCGCACTGAATGCGGCTGAATCCAGCGACGGCATCGGCGAGATCGAAATGCATGTCACAGACGCCTTGGAGCACGCCATCGAGCGGCTGAACCATATGCGTGAGGAAGAAGGCTGCGGTGCGGTGGCAGAGCTGCGCGAGCGCATGCAGCACTTGTCGAAGGCGACCCAGGAAGTGGAGTCACTGCGGCACAAAGTGCTGAAGGCGTATCACGAAAAAGTGCACGGCCGCATGCAGGAGCTGATCGGCACGCATGCTGATGCCGATCGCATATTGCAGGAGGCCGCGATGCTGGCCGAACGCAGCGACATCCAGGAAGAGCTGGTGCGGATGAAGAACCACATCCAGCATTTCCTGTCGCACCTGGATGGCGGCGGCGAAGTCGGCAAGAAGTTGGATTTTCTGCTGCAGGAGATGAACCGCGAGGCCAACACACTGTTGTCGAAGACGACGGGGGTCGCGGGAGAAGCATTGCGAATCACCGAACTGGGGCTCGCCATGAAGTCGGAGATCGAAAAGGCGCGCGAGCAGGTACAGAACTTAGAGTGATCGGCCAATGAGCGGGGTCGTGTTCATTATTTCGGCGCCGTCGGGATCGGGGAAGTCAACGCTGACGGCTGAGCTGCGGCGCTTGGCTTCGCGCCTCGAATTTTCCATCAGCTATACCACCCGACAGCCGCGAGGCAGCGAGCAGAACGGGCGCGAGTACTTCTTTATTACGCGGGAAGAGTTCGAGAAGATGATCACCGAGGACCAATTCCTGGAGTATGCGGAAGTTTTCGGCAACTACTACGGCACGGCGCGCAGTTTCCTGCGCGAAGCGTTTGCGAGGGGCAACGATCTCATCCTCGACATCGACGTGCAGGGGGCTGCGCAAGTAAAGAAGAAACTGCCGGACGCGGTAAGCATCTTCATACTTCCGCCGTCGCGCGAGGAGCTGGAACAGCGGTTGCGACGGCGAACCCTCGTGGAAAATGAAACCCGTCGCGAACTGACTGGGGAGGGAAAATCGGCGGACGAGATCGAGGCAATCATCCAGCGTCGGTTGCACGAGGCGTCCCGCGAGATTGAGAATTATTCGCAGTATGACTATATTTTGGTGAATGAGAAAGTTGAGCCGGCCATCGACGTTCTGCAGGCCATCGTAAATGCGGAACGGGCGAAGCGCTCAAACCAGGGGCAACCGGGGAACGACAAGGGGGCTGTAGGTACCGCCGCGATGGCAGAGCGCCGCAACATGATGGAGCAGGTGCAGTCTATCCTGGCAACATTCGAACTTTCCCGTTCTCACAACACAAGGGAGTAAGGCATGAAGTTTGGCTGACGGATTCGACAGTAAGTATCGGTACGTGCTGGTTGCGGCGCGGCGTGCCCGCCAGTTGCAGAACGGTGCGCATCCGGTGGTGGAACCTCATTCGCAGAAGGCATGCCGCATTGCGGAAGAAGAGATCAATGCCGGCAAAGTGAAGTGGGTGATTGCCGAAACAAGCAAGACCCCGGCCGAAGTTGCCGACGACATCTTGTCCCAGGCGGTAGGCGGCGAGGCGGACGACTAACTCAAGGCCTCTCCCGGTCGCAGCCCATGGGAAGCTTGCGCCCGATCAAGCGTGGCGCGCATCCAATTTGTGTATATGAAAATCGCTCTGGGAGTGACGGGAGGCATCGCGGCCTACAAGGCCGCAGAGATCATGCGCCTCCTACAGGAGCGTGGGGTTCGCGTGCAGGTGGTGATGACCGAGGCTGCGCAGGAATTTGTCCGCCCGCTGACATTTGCCGCTCTGTCAGGGGAGAAGGTCATCACAGGACTTTTCTCCGCGGGCGACGAGCAGCCTAACCTCGACTCGGCGGTGGAGCATATCGCGGTTGCTCAATCGATAGACGCTCTGCTAGTAGCCCCGGCGACGGCGGACGTCGTTGCCAAGTTCGCCCAGGGCATCGCCAACGACTTTCTTTCTACGCTGTATCTCGCGACCAAGGCACCGGTAGTCGTCGCCCCGGCAATGAATGTGAACATGTGGGAGCATCCAGCAACGAAGGCGAACCTCGAATTGTTGCGGCAGCGAGGCGTAGTGATCGTCCAGCCAGATAATGGATACCTGGCGTGCGGCATGATTGGTGCCGGACGGCTTGCCGACCCGGAGCACGTCGTGGCGGCGACACTGGAACGGCTTGGCGTTTCGCAGGACCTGACAGGCGAGACGGTATTGGTCGCTGCGGGGCCGACGCACGAGCCGGTCGATCCGGTGCGGTTCATCGGCAATCGTTCCAGCGGGAAGATGGGATATGCGCTGGCTAAAGCAGCGCTCCGGCGTGGAGCGAAGGTTATTCTCGTCAGCGGGCCGACGGTGATCACTCCTCCATCAGCGGCAGAGACGGTCTTCGTAGAGACGGCACAGCAAATGCGCACCGCAGTCCTCGATCGCTGGGAGAAGGCCGGCATCATCATCATGGCGGCGGCTGTAGGCGACTACCACGTGAAGAATGCCGCGACGGAGAAAATCAAGCGCGGCGGACCCATCGACCTGCAACTGGAGCCGAATCCTGACATCCTTGCCGACCTCGGTACGTTGCGGGCAGCGACCGGCAAGAACACGCCGCTGTTGATTGGCTTTGCCGCTGAAACCGAGCACTTGCTCGACAACGCCCGCACTAAGCTGACGGACAAACGCGTGGACGCGATCGTCTTGAACGACGTCTCTCGCCCCGGTATCGGCTTCAATTCCGATAGTAACGAGGTCACGATTGTGACAGCGACCGATACGATCGCGGTGCCGGAGGCAAGCAAGCTGGATATTGCACAGAAAATTCTCGATGCCGTGGTCCTCATGCGGCAGCAGCAAGCTACACTGGTCACTTCACCGGTCCGTGGCTGATGCTCCTCGATCCCAGCAGGAAAGAGATAATCCGCGAACGGCTGAGCTTCTACCGTGAACTCGGCGTTGGGCCGTTGTATCGCCGGGAGGTTTCTGGAGATTCGCCATCGCAAGACCTCGGCGAAGAAATGATTGAAATGATCGAAACCGCGGGTGACGTAATTACAGCCGATCAGGAGCAGACGGCGCAGGAGGCATACTTGCCCGCAGGCGACGACCGCGAGGCGAAGCTGCGGGTAATCCTCGACGAGATTGGCCCGAACTGTCAGCGCTGCAGGCTGGCCAAGCTTGGGCGCAAGCAGATTGTGTTTGGCACCGGCGATCCGAACGCAGAGCTCATGTTCATTGGCGAGGGCCCCGGTGCGGACGAAGATGCCCAGGGACTGCCATTCGTGGGGCGTGCAGGACAGTTGCTGAACAACATGATCGGAGCGATGGGACTGAAGCGGGAACAGGTGTACATCGCCAATATCGTGAAGTGCCGTCCGCCCGGCAATCGTACCCCCGAGCGTGACGAATGCGATACGTGTTCACCGTTTCTGATGCGGCAGATTCGCGTCGTTCGTCCGAAAGTAATCGTTGCACTGGGTGCGACCGCCGCGAAAAACCTGCTGGGAATGAACGACTCCATGGCGTCCATGCGAGGGCGGTTTTATGATTTCTCCCCACCCGGTGGGTTGGGCGACGGGCCATTCGATTGCAAACTGGCAGTGACCTACCATCCCGCATTCTTGCTGCGCGATCCGCGGCAGAAAGCCGAAGCTTGGAAAGACCTGCAGATGGTGATGAAGTGTCTCGGACTGCCAGCGCCCACGAAGAAGTGACTCTTACCCCTGGCTAGTTGTCGTACCAGTCCGAGTGGGGCGAGAACAGGTGGCATTTGAGGCACTGAGTCACCGTCCACTGATAAAGACATCCCGACACACTCCGCCGGTGTCGAACGTGTTCCAGATGTAGCGGCATTTACACATCCAGCGCGCCAGCTTCGGCGGCTGCCAGCCGCAAAGCGGACATCGAATCCCCGGCTTAGAGGGTCTTTTGGTTCCTTTATCGGTGGCGTGCGTCCCGAGGTCGAGGACTGTAGACGAGCCGCCTTTGAATTCAGATGGTTCGGCCATCCGCAGATCATGCATCGATTCGGCTGCACGATCATTCTGATAGATTTCTTTTTAGTGTTTGCCCGAAGTAAGGCTTAGCTAAGGTTCCCATGCCGCGATATTGCGATGTGGCGGTTCCCGTTCCTCTCGACGCCACATTTACCTACAGCATTCCCGATGAAATACCGGAGCCATGTGTGGGCGGGCGCGTGATCGTGCCGTTTCGTCAGAAGCGTCTGTGCGGCATCGTCACCGAAGTGCACGAGCGCGAGCCGAAGTTTGCAGCCAAGCCGGTGCAGCAGGTACTCGACTCGACTCCGGCACTGACTCCTGAGCTGATGCAACTCGGGCAGTGGATGGCGCACTACTACATTGCGCCCATCGGCGAAGTGTTGCGGACGATGCTGCCCTTGTCGGCGGAGTTTCGCCGCGCCACCGGATATCACATCACCGATAAGGGGCTTGAGGCGCTGCACGCGGCCTCAACGGTAGGCTCGTCACTAAGGGCGAAGGTTGAACCGGAGCAGCAGATGCGCGAGTACGCCGTACTCAATCGGCTGGCTGACGGCGAGGTGGTGCGGGCGGAGTCGTTGCGTGCCTCGGCCAGCGCGACGCGGGCGACGTTGCTGGGATTGCTGCGCAAGAAGTGGATCGCGAGCGAAGACTTGAGTGGCGTTCGCGATGCCAGGCGGAACATACAGGTGGCGACGTTGAGGGTCGTTGAGGGCAAGCTGAATGCGAACCAGCAAGCCATTGTCGACTACCTGAAACTGCAGTCGGAGCAGCGCGCCCATGTCTCTGCTCTACGCGAGTTGCCGGTTCCACGCACGACGTTGCAGAACCTGGTACGACGCGGGATCGTCGAATTGAGCGAGGAGCCGGCTGGTTTCCGAATGTCGGGGCTGAAGCCACGCAAGCTGGAGTTCCTGTTCAATCCGGCACAGAAGGCGGCGTTGGACCAAATCAATGCGGCGGTCGATGAGCGGAAGTTCCTGCCTATGCTGCTGCACGGCGTGACCGGATCGGGCAAGACGGCAGTGTATCTGTCGGCCATGCAGGCGATGCTGGCTAAGGGACGCTCGGCAATCCTGCTCGTACCGGAGATCGGGTTGACGCCGGCCATGGCGGCCGATCTGCACCAGGTGTTCGGCGATGAGGTGGCGATCCTGCATTCGGCCTTGACCGACGACGAGCGGGCCGAACAGTGGAAGCGTATACGGAATGGCGAGTCCCACATTGTGGTGGGTACGCGGTCAGCGGTGTTTGCACCCGTACCCGACCTGTCGTTGATCGTGGTGGACGAGGAACATGATCACTCCTACAAACAGGACGAGACGCCCCGCTACCATGCCCGCGATGTGGCGGTGGTGCGCGCCAAGATGGCCAATGCGGTGGTGGTGCTCGGCTCGGCGACGCCATCGTTGGAGACGTACTACAACGCACAGCAGGGCAGGTACAAGCTGATGGAACTGGCCGAGCGCATCGAAAAGCGTCCGCTGCCCGAGGTGGAAATCATCGACATGCGGGCGGAGTTCCAGCGCACAAAGAAGGACCAGGTGCTGTCGGACAAGTTGGTGGAGGAAATTGGCGAGCGGCTCTCGCGGAACGAGCAGGTGATGGTGCTCCTGAACCGGCGTGGATATTCCGCGTTCGTGCTTTGCCGCGAGTGCGGCGAGACGGTGCAGTGCAGGGACTGCGCTATCGCGATGACGTATCACAAGCGCGAGCACCGTCTGGTTTGTCACTATTGCGGGTTCATGCGGCCGGCGCCGAAAGCATGTCCCAAGTGCGGCAGCGAGTATGTGCACTACCTGGGTACTGGCTCGGAGAAGTTGGAGCATCTTCTGCACGGATTATTTCCGCGGGCACGGATCGGTCGGCTGGACCGCGACACGGTGCGGGGCCGCGACGATCTCGAACGCATGCTGAGCGCGCTGCACGCGGGCGAGATTGATTTGCTGGTTGGAACGCAGATGATCGCCAAGGGACACGACATTCCTAATGTGACCCTGGTAGGTGTGGTGGGATCGGACGCGGCGCTCGGCTTTCCGGACTTTCGCGCGGCGGAGCGAACATTCCAATTGCTAACGCAGGTGGCCGGGCGCGCCGGACGCGGCGAGACTCCGGGCAAGGTGATCTTACAGACCTTCTTCACCGATCATTATGCGATCCAGTTTGCGGCGGCACATGACTATCGCGGCTTCTACGAGAAAGAGGCGAGGTTTCGCAGTTGGATGCACTATCCACCGTTCAACGCGGTGAGCAACGTGATCGTGCGCAGCAGCAAGTTGGATGAGGCGCTGACGTGGTCGGGAATCCTGGGCAAGTGGTTTGAGGCGACGCGCCTCGAGGGCGTGCGCGTGATGGGGCCGGCTGCAGCGGCGATTGTCAGGCTGAAGACCGAATACCGGTATCACTTCCTGCTGAAGTCGACGAGCCGCGAGCGGATGAATAGCGTGCTGCGGGCGATGATTGAGCATGCGGTTGAGAAGCGCATTCCTCGAACGAACCTGGTTGTCGACGTGGACGCCTTGTCGCTGACGTAACTTATTTCGGCCAGGCTTTCAGCGCTTTGCGAACTTGCGCGAGTTCGCCTACGTGGTAGGCATGGTGATCGGCAGCGAGCAGGGCCTCGCGCAGCAGCGTCTGCCCCTGACTGCGCGGCAGTGGGTCAAGTAGCGGGCGGTTGCGATCCAGGATAAGGGCGCGCATCTCTTCCAGCAGGTCGAGAACGGTTTGCACGCTCTGATCCCAGGCTTCCTCTTGCGGTGGAATGGGCGAGGGCGGCCAGTAGCCTTTGGGCCAGGGCGGGGACTTGTGACGCGCGTCGCGGGTGAACTCGACGATGTCCCACAGCGCGATGCGCAGGTGCTCGAGCAATTCCCATGCCGAGTGGGAGAAGCCGGGCGGAACTTCGCCCCGCAGATCGACGGGGAAGTCTTTCACCGCGGTGGTGAAGTCGGCGTGGGCCTCGCCCCAGTCAAGCGATTTGGCGAGTTGCTGACGGATTTGCTGGTCGTGCGTCATGGAAAAGTATGGTAGCAGGTGGGGAGGGGCGGGTTTCAAGTCGGGACGGAAACAGCGGAAGGCCGCGGGTTTGCACGGATCACACGGATCGGGCTCTAGCTTCCCTATACGCGGCCGGATGACAGCGCAAGTTCAGGGAGTAAAATAGGGCATTCGGCGAGGATGGCGCGTCCGTATGAATCGAGCGTGTCCACGGCCGCAGGTTTCACTACTTCATGCCACAAATAGGCAGTTTCACGCTTCTTCTGGCCCTGGCTCTGGCGGCCTACTCCTTCGTCGCCGGAGTACTGGCCCTCTATCGCAAAGATGATCGCTTGACGGAGACCGCGCGGCGCGCGGGCATCGCGTGCTGGGCAGCGGTGACCATCGCGGCGTTCGCGCTGGTGCTGGCCGCGTTCGGCAATGACTTCTCGGTCGCCTACATCCTGCACCACAGTAATCGTGATTTGCCGATTGCCTATAAGTTTGCCGCGCTGTGGTCCGGCCAGGAAGGCTCTCTGCTGTTGTGGGCTTGGCTGCTGTCGACCTATGGACTGGTGATGCGGTTGCGCTACAAGGTCGATCCACCGCTTACGGCCTATGCCTCGGTGATTGTGGCGGCGGTGCAGGTGTTCTTCCTCCTGCTGGTGAATTTTGCGGCGCACCCGTTTGGGCTGGTGAAGGGCACGATTCCGCCCGATGGCAACGGATTGAATCCGCTGCTGCAGTATCCTGAGATGGTAATCCACCCGCCGATGCTCTACCTTGGCTACGTGGGAGTGACGGCTCCGTTCGCGTTTGCGCTGGGTGCTCTGATCATGAAGTATCCCGGTGAGAAGTGGATCCACATCACGCGCCGCTGGACCATGGTGGCGTGGCTGTTCCTGACCTGCGGTGTCTTTTTGGGCGCGCACTGGGCTTATGCCGTGCTGGGTTGGGGCGGCTACTGGGGATGGGACCCGGTGGAGAATGCTTCCATCCTGCCATGGCTGACGATGACCGCGTTTCTGCATTCGGTGATGATGCAGGAAAAGCGCGGCATGATGAAGATGTGGAACATGTGGCTGATCTTTACCACGTTCCTGCTGGCCATCTTCGGAACGTTCCTTACGCGCAGCGGCGTGGTCAGTTCGGTGCATGCCTTCGCGCAGTCAGGTATCGGTATCTGGTTTGTGTGGTTTCTGGCCATCGCGTTTGCGACCTGTGTGTTCTTCTTCGTGCGCAACCGCGAGACGCTGAAGAGCGAGCATCGCCTGGATTCGCTGATCTCGCGCGAGTCGAGCTTCCTGTTCAACAACCTGGTGCTGCTGGTGGCCTGCTTCGCGGTGTTGTGGGGCACGCTGTTCCCGGTGCTGTCAGAGTGGGTGACGGGCAGCAAGGTGACAGTGGGTCCGCCATTTTTCAACCGCGTCAACGTGCCCATCGGGCTGTTTCTGCTGTTTTTGACCGGCGTCGGCCCGCTGTTGGCGTGGCGTCAGACATCGTGGGACAGCCTGCGACGCAACTTCCTATGGCCGACGATTATCGGAGTGGGAACGGCCATCGCGCTCATCGCCGGAGGCATGCGACCGTGGCAGGACAGCGCCTACTTTTATTCGCTGATGGCGATCTCGCTCGCGGCGTTGGTGGCGGCCACAATCGTCGGCGAGTTCTGGCGTGGCGGGCGGGTGATTGCGCGGCAACAACACACCAACATCCTGGCCGGCGTGGTGCAGATCACGCGGCGCAATACGCGACGCTACGGCGGATACCTGGTGCACTTCGGCATCATCCTGATCGTGATTGGCTTTGCCGGCTTGCCCTTCAACCAGGACAAAGAGCAGGAGATGGGCTTCGGCGACAAGATGCAGATCGGCGGTTTCACGCTGGCGTGCCAGTCGTACACGCAAGACGACACTCCGAATTACGGCAGCGAGTGGGCCGTGATGGACGTCTACAAGAACGGCAAGAAGATCGACACCATGTTTCCGGAACGGCGTTTCTACAAGGCAAGCGAGCAGACGTCGACCATTGTGGCCAATCGCTCGCGCCCGAACGCAGACCTGTACCTGGTGTACACCGGCAAGAATCCTGATACGGGCAAGCCAATCATCAAGGCGCACGTGAATCCCTTGGTGATGTGGATCTGGATTGGCGTGGTGGTGGTTGGATTCGGGACGGTGGTGACACTGATTCCGAATTGGAGGCGGCCGAGGGTGCGGGCGGCGGAGAAAGAACGCGAAGACGCGGAAGCGGCAGTGAAACGGGGCGCGGTGGAAGTGGGGGGGGACTGATGTCGCGACTGCCTAATCTCTTCCGCACGATTCAACTATTCGGCATCGCCGTCCTGGCAATAACTCTTCTTGGCGCAGATACCGATGCGCGGTTTGGCAAACTCGGCCATCAGATGATGTGCATGTGCGGGTGCAACCAGATTCTGCTGGAGTGCAACCACGTGGGCTGCACTTACTCCGATCGCATGCGCAACGAACTGACCGCAGGCCTGGAGCGTGGCGACAGCGATTCCCTCGTACTGCAAAGCTTCGTGCAGAAGTACGGCAACACGGTGCTGGCGGCCCCAACCTCGACAGGCTTCAATCGGGTGGCGTGGATTACGCCCTTCCTCGTGTTTGCCCTGGCCACGGCCATGGCGGTTTGGCTGGTGAAGATGTGGAAGGCGCGTCCGCTGGCGCAACCGGTGGCGAGGCCTAAACTCGGGGCCGAGGAGTTGGATGCCCTGCGCAAGCGCGCGCGTCAGGAGACGGAATACTGATGGCTAGGTTACTGGCAGCGGTCATGACGGACACGCCATTCATCCTGTTCGGATGCGCGCTGTTTGCGGCAGCGCTTTTTGTATATGTGTTTTACGAGCCGGGCGACATCGACGCGGGCGAGGCCAAAACGCGCTATGGGTATTTACAGGAGCGCAAGGACGCAACCTATGAGAACCTGCGCGATCTCAACTTCGAGTACAAGGCCGGCAAGTTGAGCGAAAAAGATTACGCCATGCAGCGCGCCGCACTAGAGGATGAAGCTGCAGCGATTCTCGCCGAGATGGAGACGATCGAGAAATCGCGGACCGCAGCGAGGGGGCGGGCGTGAAATCGAGATTCGCGTACGTACCTCTGCTCCTCATCGTGCTCGCCAGCTTCGCATCCGCGCAGAACATTACCGGCACCGTCACCAATGCAACCATCGGCAAGCCGTCTGCCGGGGACGAAGTCACGCTGCTCTCGCTCTCGCAGGGGATGGAAGAGGTCGGATCGAGCAAGACTGACGCTCAGGGCAAGTTTTCGATGGCGGCTCCAGCGGACAAGAATGCACCGCACATGGTTCGAGTCACGCACGGCGGGGTGAATTACTTCCCCAAGGGCGGACCGCTGATGCCGGGCGCCACCAATACACAGATCACCGTTTACGACACGGCTAAGAAGATCGACGGACTTTCGCAGACGGTCGAGGTGGTTCGTTTTCAGACGGACGGCGATCAGTTGCAGGGGATATCGCTGTTCGCAATCCAGAACGGATCGAACCCGCCACGCACACTGGATGCCGGGCAGACATTCGAGTTCGTGCTGCCACAGGGTGCGACGCTGGACTCGGGAATGGCGAAAGGGCCCGGTGGCCAGCCCTTGAACATGTCTCCGACAGAGACGGCACGGAAGGGTACCTATGCGTTCAGCTTTCCGCTGAAGCCGGGGGAGACGCAATTCCAGGCAGGCTATCACTTGCCGTACAAGGGCGAAGCGAGCTTTTCGCCCAAGCCTTTGGCCGAGGTGCAGCACTACGTTGTGATGACGCCGCAAGGCATGACGTTCACCCCAAAGAATGCACAACGCTTTCAGTCGATGCCTGACAGTCCGGGCGTGATGGTGGCAACGAATGTGAAGCCCGGCGAAGACCTGAGCTACAAAATCAGCGGGACAGGCCAGTTTCAGGCCGAAGGCCAGCAAGCCGCGGGCGGTGAAGAAAGCGGTGGTGGCGGCGCCATGGGCGGCGGACAAGCCGCCGGGCGTGACAGTCGCCCCGGAGGGGGGCTGGGCGCGCCGATCGATTCCAACGATCCGCTGCACGATTATCGGGCGGTGATCCTCGGCGTATTCGCGCTGGTGCTGGTGATGGGCGGCGCATACGTGGTTGCCAAGTCGAATCATCCGGTGCAGGCCACTGCGGGTGCGGCTGTTGGCGTGCCGGTCGGGCAAGAAGCAAGTACTCCGAGACCAGGAACTCCGCCCGACCGCAACTCCCAGCTGCTGGAGGCGATGAAGGAAGAATTGTTCCAGTTGGAAGTGGATCGCCAGCAGGGAAAAATCGCTCCGAACGAATACGCGAAAGCGAAGGCCGCGTTGGATGAGACCATCAAGAGAGCGCTAGCCAGGAAAAGCAGTTCGTAACTATCGGCAAGGAATCGCCTGGAAATCCCTCCACTAAGCCATGCTGAACAGCGATCGGCTATAGCGGAAGCGTAGTCAACGGCCGCACGCACCCTCACCCGAGCAACCAGGTCGCCACGGCGGCGCATCCTTTGTGTATGCTTCCTAGTGAGGGACAAGCACGATGGCACTGATGCAGAAGGGCATCGCAATGGCTGCGGGACGCATGCCGAAGATGATCTCGCCGAAAGCACATGCAGCGCTGGATTACGCCATAGCCGGATCATTTGTGCTGATGGGCGCCCTGTTCTGGAAGCGTAACCGACGGGCGGCGCTGGGTTCGCTGCTCTGCGGGGGGGCCACGGCGGCCGTCAATCTGCTGACCGACTATCCCGGTGGCGCCCGCAAGATGATCCCGTTTGCCATGCACGCACAAATCGATACCGGCCTGATTGCGCTGACGGCAGCCATGCCCCGCTTGATGGACATAGAAGATGAACGCGAAGCGAAGTTTTTCTCGCGGCAAGCGCTTGCGAAAACGGCAATTTCCGCACTCACGGACTTCGATCAGCCCAATGGAAGAAAGTCGCGGCACAAGAGGGTAGAAGAAGAGCCGCTCGGGATCTAAAACCGTGGCTTGTGCCCACTCAAACCTCGCGATTTAACAGCCATTCGCATGCTCAAATAGCGATCAGGGTTTCCCGCACGGCGTCCGTGACATCTTCTAAAAGCTATTCACTGAGCGTCACGAACAGGAGCTTCGTGCTTGTTCGCAGGCGCCGAGTAGTCTAAGATTGCGCCCGTCAGGCATTGCAAGCAGTGCTTGACCAGCGTGGCCGCGCCGGCCCCATTCCCCCGCCCTGCCAATCGCGCCCTTCTCACCGAGGGGAACTCCATGGCTACATCACTTCTGGATACGCTGGGCTCCTACGTCACACCTGACATCATCAGCAAAGCCAGCTCGTTTCTAGGCGAGTCGCCTGGAGGAACGCAGAAAGCCATGAGCGGCGTTCTCCCTATGCTGCTTGGCGGAGTTGCCAGCATGGCGTCCACTTCTTCGGGAGCCGGGGAGCTCATGAACATGCTGCGAAGTGGCGGATTTGACGGCAGCATCCTGAACAATCTTGGGGCGCTGCTTTCCGACGGCACCCAAACCCAGAACCTGATGAGTACGGGGAAAGGACTACTGTCCAGCCTGCTTGGCGACAAGGCACCGGCTGTGACATCGGCGGTGAGAAACTATGCAGGCATCAACACTTCGTCGGCATCGTCGCTCCTGGCGCTGGCAACGCCGATCGTAATGAGCCTGCTGGGCAAGACGCAGGCGACCCAGGGCCTGGACGCCGCCGGCCTGGCGAACCTGTTGACGTCGCAGAAATCGGCTTTCCTGTCGGCGATACCAGCCGGACTGGCGAGCCTGCCGGGCATTTCGGGACTGCTGGGTGGCGCCGGAACCGCAGTGCGTTCGGCAGCTACAACCGCGGTTGCCGAAACCAGTGGCACGGGAAAGCGGCTGCTTCCAATTCTCTTGCTTATCGCGGTCGCAATTGCATTGTTGGCCTACTGGAAAGGCTGCGGGAGTTCGGTGAAGCAAGGCTTGGCGAATTTAACCCTGCCGGGCGGTGCGGTGATTTCCGTGCCGGAAGGTTCACTCGACTACAACCTGGCGAAGTTCCTTGCAGACGGTAATAGCTCCGAGTTGCCGAAGACGTTTGTGTTCGACAATCTCAACTTCAACACGGGTACAACGCAGTTGACGCCGGAGTCGCAACCGACCGTCTCCAACCTGGTTGTCATTCTGAAGGCGTATCCCGGCGCCGAGGTGCAGCTAGTAGGGCATACGGACAGCACCGGTGACGCCGCTGCGAACATGAAGCTATCGCAAGATCGAGCCAGTGCGGTACGAGATATGCTGGTAAATGGTGGAGTTGACGGCAACCGAATCGAAACAGCAGGCTACGGGCAGGACAAACCGGTGGCCTCGAATGACACCGAGGAAGGTCGCGCTAAGAACCGGCGGACTGAGTTAGTGGTGACTAAGAAGTAATAGCGGAGGGCCTGGCGCTAGAATCGGCTCCAGGCCCTTTGCCCCGTGAACGGGGCGCGCGCATCTCCGCACTTCCCTCGACATCTACATAAACGGACGAGCCCATGGGAAACACATTCAAGACAACATTGCTACTGACGGCTATGACCCTGTTCCTGCTGTTTGTTGGACGGACGTTTGGCGGCGAGCGCGGCATGATACTGGCGCTGGTTGTCGCCGTCCTTCTGAACTTCACTTCTTACTTCTTTAGCGACAAGATCGCTCTTGCCGCCTACCGGGCGCAGCCGGTCACGCGCGAGCAATTGCCGCGCGCCTACGAAATCGTCGAACGGCTTACCCAGAAGATTGGCATCCCGATGCCGAAGATGTATATCATCCCAACCGATTCGCCGAATGCATTTGCGACTGGGCGTAACCCGCAACACGCTTCGGTGGCCATGACCGAGGGTATCCTGAACCTGCTGACCGACGAAGAGATGGAAGGAGTGCTGGCGCACGAGCTCGGGCACGTCCGCAACCGCGACATCCTGATCAGCTCGGTGGCCGCGACGCTGGCGGGCGCGATTACCATGATCGCCCGCATGGGCTATTGGGCATCGCTATTTGGCGGCGGAGGTGGGCGCGACGATCGCGATCGCGGGGGCGGGTTCGTAGCGCTGCTGATGCTGATCTTGGCGCCGGTTGCGGCGACTCTGATTCAGCTGGCAGTATCGCGTTCGCGCGAGTATGAAGCCGACGCCAGCGGCGCAAAATACACTGGCAATCCCTATGCTCTGGCGAGCGCACTCCAGAAGCTGGACACCTATTCCAAACGCCTGCCCATGCAGGCCACGCCATCAACCGCGCACTTGTTCATCGTCGCGCCGCTTCTGGGTGTCGATTTCTCGAGTCTGTTTTCGACCCATCCACCGATTGCGAAGCGCATCGAGCGTCTTACCGGACGCCCGGCGGAGTTGCAGCCGTAGTCGGCAAATACCCCTATGCGTGGCACTTTAATGGACTGACACAGCACAGTAATTAAGTGTCTAGTAACCACCTATAGTTACTATTGTAATGTTGCCAATTCCCACTCAAGACCATCGCAAGTTACTGCAGCAGCTGAAAATTCCGCCCCGACCGACAAGCACTTCCTGGCGTCAGAACCATCGGAAGATACGGGCATCACTTGGAACGCAACGGATTTGTTAGACGTCGGCAGTCTGGTTCCCGAGCAGATTCCCGCCCTGCCCGGGTTCCGGAGTCCTCAATGCTGGCGTTGTGGGCACTGGGCTGATGGCGGTCGCCGCGCCGCGAGAATGAAATGGCATGCGCGGCGCGAAGTTAGTCTAGGCGGCACCCAGTCCGCTTGGCTGGAGAGTACGCCGGCTAAGGCCCGGTGCGAGGCGAACACGTGGGCCACCGCAGTCAGTCCACTAAATCCCCAATTTCTATTGTGTGCTTCCCGGCGACGAAGGTTTCTGTGTTGCGTCTGCCGGTGTGGCGGCCGGTGTTTCGCGTTGCGGAGGCAGCGGGTAATATCCGTGCTTTGCGGTCACTAGCAGCCCCGGGCGCTTCACTCGCACCTCGATATCGCGGTAGGTGCTCGACGCCCGCTGCGGGGTGTTGTATCCGAGGGTGTACTGGTTCCGCGCCTGCGCCGTGATGGTCTGGTAGGCGCTTTCGATCGACTCGCGTGAGAACGAATCGATCACGTCTCCGCCGGTAGCGTTGGCGTACTTCGGAAGAATGTCGGTGTAGCCCTGTCCCGGAATATGCAGCTTGTCGAGTTTGTTCATTCCCGGGATCGATGCCGCTTCGACTCCCACCGCATAGATGGCGATGCCATTGGTGAGCAGCACCTTCAGCACCTGGGCGTAGTTCGCTCGGCTGCCGTACTCGTATCCATTGCTGATGACGAAGATGATTTTGCGGTTACCACGTGGCTGGTGGGCCAATTCGCCAGCCGCCATCAGGATGGCGTCATTGAGCACGTGCGATTCACGCGCTGGTGTCTGCGAAGGTAACGGCAGAACTCCAGGATCCACTGGCTTGCCGTTGTTGCTGGGCGGCGAACCCAAGGGACCGCCGACCACCGGCGAGCCTGGGTTCTGCCCCTGCAAGTCGCGGATACGTTGCAGCGCCAGTTGTAGCCGCTGCGGATTGGCAAAATCAGCCTGCTTTTGGACCGAATTTCCGTAGGTAAAAACCGCGACCTTGTCGAAGGGCCCGAACGAGCCATCGAGCGCGGAATACGTAGCGGCCACCTTTTTCAGCGTGTTGTCCGATATCCCCAGGTCGATGACCACCGCCGCCGACAGAGGAAACGGATCGCTGGTGAAGAAGGTGATCGTCTGCTTGATGTTGTCTTCGTAGACGCTGAAGTCCTGCGCCAGCAGGCCGTCCACCATCCTGCCTTCAGGGTCTTTCACCGTGACCGGCACGCTAATGAAGTTGACGTTGACGCTCAAACGGAACAATTCGTCGAAGTCATTTCCGGGAGCAGCAGTCGCCTTGCCCGCGGGCACCGTCTTGATCTGTTGCGAGCCCGGAGGAGGTGCCTCGGGATTGGTTTGCGCCTGATCGCCCGGCGTGCGAGTATTTTCCGTGTCCTGCGGGTTTCCTTTGGACGAGGCGATCGTCGCCGGCTGGCCGGAGTGGGCGCGGCGGGTGCAGGCGCATTGTTTTGCGGCCTTGGGGCGTCCGGCAGCGGCTGTTGCGCTGCAGAATATGTCCCGGTTACCGTAACCACCGCCAGCAACAAAGCAGACGGAATCCAAAAACTCAGTTGACGCTTCAACATGTTGAGTGGTGGGTCTCCAACGCAGCCCGAACGTAGCCTCAGTATAACCGCAAGTCCCGGCGGCCGAACATTGGACTTGGGTGCTAACCACATCGGGATTGCACTAAAATAGACGCACCCACGAGGAAAGAGCAGGTACCCTGTTGAACCGTATTCGTACCCTGACCCTAATGGTTTCGCTTTTAGTGTGGTTCGCCGTGCAGCTTCCGGCGCAGTCCACCGTACACGACCAGGAGCCGCCCCAGTCCTCGGCTACTCCCCAGCCGCAGAATCCCGACCAGCAATCGCAGCAGCCGGAGAACGAATCGGTCGAGACCTTCAAGGCACAGGTCAACGTGGTCAGCATCTTTTTCAATGTGAAGGACCACCACGGCTTGCTGATCCCCGCTCTCACCAAGAACGATTTCGACGTCCTTGAAGACGGCAAGCCGCAGACCATCAAGTACTTTGCGGCCGACTCGGACCAGCCCCTGACCCTTGGTCTGCTGATCGACACCAGTCCCAGCCAGGAGCGCGTGCTGGCCATCGAACAGGAATCGTGCGTCGAATTTCTGCAGAGCGTGTTACGTCCCAAGGACCTGGCCTTCCTAATTAATTTTGATTCCGATATCGATCTCGACCAGGACTACACCAACAACGTTTCGTCCATCAAGCGCGCTCTGAACAAGCTGCAGATTGGCGGCGGCGCGGTCGGCGGCGGTCCAGTGGGCATGGGGGGCGGTCCGGTGCCGAACGCTCATCCGCGCAGTACTGCCCTCAACGACGCGGTGTACGTTGCGGCTGACGAAAAGCTGAAAACCGAAGTCGGACGTAAGGCCATGATCGTCTTTACCGACGGCGAGGACGAAGGCAGCCGGCTGAAGATCCGCGACGCCATCGAAGCCGCGCAGAAGGCCGACACCATGTGTTACGTGATTCTCATCGCTGATCGCGGTGGATGGTACCAGGGCTTCGGCGAAGGCGACATGAAGAAGCTGGCCGAGGAAACCGGTGGCCGCGTCATAGAGGTCGGCAATAACCAGCAGAAACTGCGCCAGGCCTTCGACCAGATTCAACACGAGCTGCGCAGCCAGTACAACATCGGCTACAGCCCTACCAACTCGAAGCTCGACGGCTCGTACAGGAAGATCCAGATCCACACCAAGAGCGGCGACTACAAAGTGCAAGCCCGCCAGGGCTACTACGCAATCGCGCGCGAGTAGCGAAGTCGTTAACATTAACCCGTAGCGGGTTGCCTGCAAAAACCTTTTTTCGCCCAGCAACCCGGTGCTTCCTTACGTGGATCAAAATTCCGTGAATGGCGATCCTCGCCTCGTGCAGGAGAAGGGCTAGGACAGTACGTTGCCCTCGCCTGAGCGCGACCGTGCAGATGGTTTGCGCGCGCGAGGCGGGCGTAATTCTCTCTCCGCGATTGCCGCCTTCACTAGCTTCTTGATAAGCGCCGACGGCAGAGGCTTGTCCACGGGGAAGCGGATGGTTCCTTTCGAGGTCGGGTATTTTTTCAGGTCTTCTTTGAGCGGACCCAGCAGCGTGCCGCTCATTCCAAACAACGAACAATGCTCCGTGAAGGCGGCGTATCCCACGAGCATGCCTTTGTACTTTACACATGGAATACGGTAGCTGATAACCTCGGTGCTCTCCGGTGGAAGTACGGACTGGATCGCCGCGCGCACCTTCTTCAACGTAGCGCGGGCCGGTTCTGGCACTGCGGCGAGGTATTCCTCCACGCTCCTTGGGACTTTATTGGCCGCCTTCTTCATATACGCCTCCAGGACCAGCACATTTTGAGGATTGCCGTGCCACGCACTACCACGTTGTGGGACAGAGACATTGACTCCCAGCCGGACCACCGGCACTAAGGTACGATATTACCGCTACACGCGGGGAATGCGCCGCACCCGTTGTGAGGCTACATACAGTTTTGAAAGCATGGCCTGCGAACACGGCCGACGGCGCGCGGGGCCACGAAACAGAGAGGCCTGACTGTTCATGAAAGCACTTGACCGCTTCATCAAGGGCGACATGCACGGAGTTCACTATGCGGTAAGCATCTTCTTTGCCACCGGAATTCTTTGGGTGCTGGTCCACAAAATGGCCCAAGCGAACCCGGTGTGGGCGATCAGTTCGATGGTCGCCACCAGCGATCCCGCAATGAAACAGGCGATGCTGATCCTGCGTTCACGAATTATCAACACCCTGGTGGGCTGCCTCGTTGGACTGTTATTCATTGCGGTCGGCGGAACGAAGCTCTTCATGCTGCCCCTTGCCATGGCGGTGACGGTGCTGTTGGCCTCCTACGTTGTGCGAATTCAAACCATGTGGCGGCAGGCACCGATCAGCGCGGCATTTGTTATCGCCGCCTCACTGGAACACCAATCGCGTAGAGGCGGACTGGTCGCGGGCACGACCCGCATGGGTGAAGTCCTGTTCGGCTGTATCGTTGGAATCGTAGTCGCCTGGATCGTGTCGGTGGTGTGGCCTTTGCCGCCTGCTGCGTCCCCGGAGCACCCGGCGGTTCATGACTGAATTGACTCAGGTGAGTCAGGCCTGATTAAGCTGAGCATCTCCAGCCCGAATTCGCCGCATTCGCCCTCTACCAGCAATTGCAGTGACTCGCCATTGAGTAGCAGCAATCTTATAGCCGATACGCCCCTCTAACCAGCGCACCACTGAATCAACGGCATGCCATCACTGTCTTGCGAGTTTGCGGGATTGCCGTTGCCCACGTACTCAAAAACAAAATGCTTGCGTCCGTCTGCAATTTGATTAATCACAATGCCTCCCTTCGAGGCAGCCAGCCTGGTGCCAACCAGGCCCGATGGTGTCGAAGATCGTTCGACGATTCTACTGTTGAGCAACCGCCTAGTGCATTTTCATTATTGTTCGCATCGCTCTTCGCACATACATTCCTTCCAGCCGTAGGGCGCCCGTGCGTTCCAACTCGCTGTACGGTATAGCTTATAGGTATGGAGCTGGGTACAACAGCGGTTTCGCAACGCAAGGGACTGCGCCGCGAACTGGGACTGGGATCGGCCGCGGCGGCGGTGGCCGGCGAGGCCATCGCCGTCGGGATTTTTCTCACCCCGGCCGGCATGGCGCGGTCCCTCGGCTCGCCTTTCTGGTTGCTGATGGTGTGGCTCGTGATGGGCGCAATCACCATCAGCGGAGCGCTTTGCTTCGGCGAACTTACTGCACGCTATCCTGAGGCCGGCGGTTTGTATGTTTATCTGCGCGAGGCCTTTGGCGAACGCGTTGCCTTTCTCTACGGCTGGATGAGCCTGCTGGTAATGGATCCGGGCGTCACGGCCGCGCTGGCGGTCGGCGGGGCGAGCTATGGCGGGTACATCTTCGGCTGGAGTCCACTGGTTGCAAAACTGGTTGCCATCGCCACGGTCGCGGTGTTGTGCGGCATCAACATGCTGAACACGCGGGCGGGCGCAGGGTTCCTGCGGCGCGCCACCTGGCTGAAGCTTGGCATTCTCGCGCTGCTGGTTGTGTGGGCGCTGGTCTTCCGCCTGGGGTCGTGGTCGCACTTTGTGCCGTTCGTGGCGCAGCGTCCCGGGTCGTCGCCATTGCTTCTGGCCATCGCAGGCGGCTTGGTCGCGGCGTTTTACAGCTTTGGCGGATGGTGGGATGTCACCAAGATAGCCGGCGAAGTCAAAGATCCGTCGCGTACCCTGCCACGCGCGCTGGTGCTGGGCGTCCTCGCCGTTGTTGCAGCTTACGTACTGGTGAGTGGAGTCTTCCTTTACCTTGTGCCACCGGAAAGCGTGACCTCCGACTTGACGTTTGTGGCGCAGGCAGGTGCGATTCTATTCGGACCGGTCGGCGCCAAGCTTCTGGCAGGAGCGGTCGTGGTATGTGTGGTCAGCAGCATGGCGGCGATGATCATGCTCTCTCCTCGCGTCTACTACGCCATGGCGCGCGATGGCGTCTTTCCCGCGCCTGTAGCCCGATTGCATCCGCGGTTCGGAACTCCGGTGCGCGCCATCGGCATCATGGGCGTCATGACCTCACTGCTTGTCACGCTCGGAGCCTTCGGGCAGATCATCGCCTACTTCCTGTTCGTCGCGGTGCTGTTTATCGGACTGACAGTGTGCACGCTGTTCGTCTTCCGGCGGCGTGATAGCGGTGCGACCGCGGCTGTTCTGACGCCAGGTTATCCATTCACGCCGCTGATCTTCGTGGCGCAGGTGCTGTTGCTGTTGGTGCTGATACTGATGAACACTCCCCGGCAGGCGCTGCTGGGCTGTGCTGTTGTGCTACTTGGGATTCTTGTCTATGCGTTTTTGCAGCGTGAACACATCGTGCCAGTCCAAAGTTCCGAATCGCCCTCTTGAGGCCGGCAGATAGTGAGGCCCAGTCCTACTGTCGCTCTGAGATGTTGAAATGGCGGAGGATGGAGCCTTCTGCTCGTTTTCATACGACGATGTAATTCTTGCGACCTCGGTCGAACTCTCCTACATCCCGGCCACCCCAACTTAGACCCGCGCATCGAAAATTCCTGAACGCGACAAAAATGAGGAGAAGCGTGATGAGACCTTTGTTATTCACTTTTACCCTGCTGCTGGCGGTGGCGAGCTTCGCCCAGCAGACGCAACCACCTGGGTATCCGCAGTCGAGTTCTCCCCAGCAAACCATGCCCGAAGGGTCGATGCCGCCGGACCAACGGGTACCGTCCGATCAGACGCCGCAAGGGCAAGAACCAATAGCCCCTGATTCTATGGGACCGGCGCAGCTGGAACAGGAAATTCAAGAAGCGCTGCAGGCACAACCCGCGTTGGCTGACGCCAAAATCAGCGTTAGCGCGAACAACACGTCGGTTGCCCTCAGCGGCGCCGTGGCCAACGAAAGACAGCACCAGATGGCGCTTCGCGTTGCGGCGTTACATGCCGGCGGGTTGCGAATTATTGATCGCATCAAGGTCCAGCAGTAGTTCTGGACCCGAAGGGAGGTATCCATGAAGGTAAAGGAAGTAATGAGCGAAAATCCTGTTTGTTGTCTGCCCACCGACAATGCGCAGGCAGTCGCACAGATGATGTGCAAACACAACATCGGCTCTATACCGGTGGTGAACGATCAGCAGTCGAAGCAACTGCTGGGAGTCATCACCGATCGGGATCTGTGCTGTGCGGTGATTGCCGGCGGCCTCGATCCGAGGTCGACAGCCATCCAGAAATTCGTCACCGCAAACCCCGTTACCTGTCGCGATGGCGAGAACATCGACAAGTGCGAACGCGCCATGCAGGAGCGCCAGGTCCGGCGCATTCCCGTAGTGGATGGCCAGAATAGTGTAATCGGAATCGTCTCTCAGGCCGACATAGCGCTCAAAGACAAACCCGAGCGACTATCGAGGACAATTACCGAGATATCCAAGCCTAGCCGCGCCTCTGCAGCTGCGTGATCGGCACATCCGACACCCTTGTCGTCTCTCTGTTGGCGACAAGGGTGTTGTATCTTGTCATCCCGGGGACGGGTTCTCTAGTGCATTTTGAGTATTGTTACCCACCGCACCACCGCATAACTTCTCTGTAATCGTCGGTAGGGTGGCCGTGTATCCGCTCAAACCTGCGAAAGAAGTGCGGTGATCTTTCGCTCTAACCATCGAAGAAACGCTATAAATAATGGAGATGTCCGACAACCCGAAACCGGTAAGCGAACCCGTAATCCCTCCGCTAGTCGCGGGTCAAGCGCCTGCGCCGCCGAAGATTCGCATTATCGAAGATGCCGAGGCTGCTGGCGACACGCTTGCCGCCTATGACTACTGGCGTGCGGGCTCGGGCGGACGGGCGCAGGTTCCCGGCATCATCAAATGTTTTGGGGCGCGACCTGACTTCCTACAACAGGTGGTGGACTTCTCCAACACCATTCATTTTTCCGACGGACACTTGCAGCGGCGGCACAAGGAGATGATTGCCAGCTACGTCTCCTATCTGAACCGCTGTCCGTATTGACTGGACAGCCACGCTTACTTCCTGCGGGTTCAGGGAGCCAATGATCGATGCGTAGCGGCGATTCTGGAGGGCAAGCTGGACGAAGCCAGTCTGACTGCGGCGGAACGCGCACTCATGGATTACGCTAAGTTGATCACTGACGCGGCTTACAAGTCGACGCCAGAGGACGTGCAGAAATTGCGCGACGCAGGCTGGACCGAGGACCAGATTTCCGAGGCGGTGTACATCATCGCGATGTTCGCGTTCTTCAACCGTGTGGCCGATGCCTTCGGTGTTCCGCCTCAACATTATCTTGAGATGGGCAAGATGACTCCGTAGGAAACTCGCTTTTTCGCGGTTAGCCATTCGCCATCGCGATTCCCGAATGGGGACTGTCGGGGATTTTCGGTACCCTACCCCTGAAATCTCTAGAATCAACAGCTGGCCGGAAAATGCGTCGCAAATCCTACATTCCGATAGAGTTATAGGCAAAATATTGATTCGCAAGCAGTTTCGGTTCCGAAATTTCGCGTTTCGATCCGACTTCTCAAAGAACTGACGCGGTCCGCAGCCGGGGGCGCGGTCCGGAGAAAAGGGCACCTCTCCCTCCTCACGATAGTTCGATACATGATCCGGAGATGAGTTGCTAAAGGACGCAGGTCACACATCCTTGTGATAACGGCGCCGGGCGAAGACGGCACCGCCGGTCTTTTGAGACACGGAATTCCCACGGAGGCGCGGAGAGCCAGGAGCCAATTTCTCTTCTCCTCTCTTTTCTCGCTTGCTGGTGAAAAATTCATGTGGGCCATGCCGCTTGAGTCGAATGGGGGCTCCCGGCGGACTGCTTCCTTCGTCCGGCACTCGATACACCTCGGGAGACTTCACGATGCCAACCTCGGCCGAGCAGCTAAGCGAACATCTGAAGCAGGACACTGCCGCCTTGGAAATGCGCGCCAAACGCTTCGAGGCAATGCTTCGCATCTCGCTGAGAAGTACCACGAACGCTGGAAGGCAACCATCGCATCGACCTGGCCGCAGGCGAAGGAACTTAACGAGCTCCTGACGGAAATCAGGAAAGACCATCGAGGCAGCTTCTGCCTGTCTGGTTGATTCAGCAAAGCACCATATGTTGGGTCGACTTTTGGTAGACGCGTCTAAGGCTTGGGCTCTACTGAAGCAACCAGACAAGCACAAGGCAACTAGAGGTTGGTTTTGCGCGGTAACTACGGTACGGGCTGCGAGAAAGGTTGGGAAAGCAGGACGGAGTTCGGGTTTAAGAAAAAGGCCAAAAAAATCGGGGAGCCCGCGGGCTCCCCATGTCGATCAGTTTCGAAAAGCGAAGCTAAGTTAGAAGTTGATCTTCAGCCCGAGCTGGATGTTGCGGCGTTCGAGCGGCAGTGTCAGCAGCCCGCCTCCGGGCTCGCCTTTGACCGCCTGAATCGCGGTTGCCGTGCCCGGCTCTACGTCCAGGTTCGTGGTGTTGATATACAGGTTGCTGTGATTGAACGCGTCGTAGAACTCACCGCGGAACTGCATGTTCACACGCTCGGTTAACTGGAACGTCTTACCGACCGCAAAGTTCAAGTTCCAGTATCCCGGGCCGCGATACGCATTGCGATGGCCCTGGGGCAGTCCGTTGGTGCTGTACACGCAATCGCCGTGGTCGAGCTGTGCGCAGACAGGCACGGACAGCGCGTCGCCTGCACCCACCGGCGCTCCCGTAGCCGGATCGATCGGCAGTTGCAGGTAGTTGAACAGGTTCGGTGCAATCGCGGCGTTCGTATTGCTGTTCTGCGAGATGGGCTGGTTGGGAATATAGAACGGCACATTCCCGAACCCGGTATTCGAAACCTCGGTGCCGTCATAAATCGAGTACGGCAGGCCCGAGCGGATGTTGAGAATGGGTGAGAAGCTCCAGCCACCAAACACTTGGCGCTCCCAGCCGCTGGCCATGTTGCTTCCCCACGGCACGTTCCAGGTTCCGCTCAGCACAAAGCGATTGCGAATGTCGTAGTCCGCATTGCCTTTGTTGAGAGCGGGATTGAACGGATCGAGATATCCCAGCGCGTAAGCACCGGAAAACCCATCGGAGAAGGTCGACGAGATGTTATCGATCGCGTGCGACCAGGTGTAGTTTGCGGTCAGGTACAGCCCCTTGTTGAACAGGTTGTTGGTCTGGAACTTCACGTTCAACCCATCGTAGTAGTTGAAGCCGTCGCTGCCACGATAGTTGAGGCTGGAGTACTGGTAGTTGAGCCGGTTGGCATCGCGCGCATCGCCGAGGAAGGCCGAGCCGTAACCAGCAGCATTGAGGTTCGAGATGTCGTACTCGTGTACTCCGTGCGAACCGGTGTACTCAAACGAAAGGACCGAGTTCCTCAGGACCTGGTAGTCCACCGCCGCCGACCAGAACTGCACGTAGGCCGGCTGGATGTTCTGCTGCACTGCGCGCAAGCTGGGATTGGGGAAGCAGGACGTACCCGGCGGAACCAGCGGACTGCCGCAGGTACTGCCGGCCCCAGCTAGCGGACCGTTGTTATTCACGAAGATCGGCAGGTTGCCCTGCTGAACGTCAACTCCGTTCTGAACGCTGATGACGGCGTAGTTCGGCGGGTTCTGAATGACGTTGAAGGTCACGTTGCCAAAATTCCGCTCGTAGCCGATACCGTAACCGGCACGAACCGCCAACGTCCCATTTCCGAACACGTCATACGCAAAGCCGACTCGGGGAGCAAAATTCTTCCACTGGGAAGCCCACAGTCCGTTGGTTGGACCTTTCCCCGCGAGCTGAACGCTTCCGTTTCGTATCTGATCGAACAGCGTCTGACCGCCCCCGAGATAGAAGTTCGAGTCCAGGGCCGGATTGGAGTCGTGCTGAACGCCGTAATACTCCCAGCGAATGCCCAGGTTCAGCGTCAGGCGCTGAGTTGCCTTCCACGAATCCTGGATGTACGCGTTGCCATCGTTGAAGATGTTATTGCGACTGAAATCCGGCGCGCCTACCGGTAGATTCAGCAGGCATGACGGAGTCACAACGTAGGCGCCGCTGGAGCCCCGCGAGCAGGGAAACTGCCCTTGTGGATACACCGCGCCCTGGAACTGGAACAACTGTCCAGTAGCCAGCGCAACCGCAGCGTCGGGAATAGCGGCGCTGCCGGTCAGCGACTCCACGGCGTTTTCATAGGCGCCGAATGTACGGTTGTCACGAGTTTGAATGTAGCCACCGCCGAACTTGAACTGATGCCGGCCCTTCGTCCACGAGAGGTCGTCATAGATCTGGTACACGTTCTGCGGTCCGCCAAAAGGAAGCGCGGCGCCGGGCGTGGTTTCCGCATAACCCGGAAAGACCAATGCGCCGTTGGTTCCCGGCAGCGATGGCGTGGCGAAGCTCGAGGTGTAGAGAGTCGGGCTCACCGGAGCCGTGCTGAGCGGTTGTACCAGGGTGAGGCGGTTGTACGCGATCTTGAGCGAGTTCACCACACTGGGACTAAAAACGTGCGTCCAGTTGATGAGTACGCTCTGGTTAAAGAGGGTCTGCCCGGTGTTGTAGCCAGCATAAGGACTGGCATTGATAAAGCCAGGGAAGTCGTCCTCGCTGTATAAGGCGTAGCGGCCGTAGATCGTGTCATTGTTGGAAATGTTCCAGTCGATACGGGCCACGGTGGAATAGGTATTCTGCGGCGCTCCCGCTCCGGAGTCGCCCGGAGACTTGTAGGCCACGTACTCGCCGAATGGAGCGTTGCACGGCAGTGGCGCCGGACAGGGCCCACTGGTGACTCCGTTTGCAGCTCCCCAATTTACTGTGCTCAGCACTTGCAGGCTGGGTACGGTCTGGGTGCCATACGCATTGAAGAACCCCACGGTCGCAGGAGATACGCCCGGCTGGGTCAGAAATGCCGGATCGATGATGCTCTGCGTAGTGGTGAGATCGCTGCGAACTCGCGTCCATTCGGTGCTGCTGAAGAAGAACAGTTTGTTCTTTACGATCGGTCCGCCCACGGCATAACCAAACTGGTTGCGAGTGAAACCGTCTTTGGGAAGGCCGTTGGCATCGTTGTTGTACGTGTTGGCCGCCAAGGCGGAGAGGCGGTTGAACTCGTACAGCGATCCATGGAACTGGTTGGTGCCGGACTTGGTGGTGACGTTGATCACGCCGCCGCCGGCGCGCCCGTATTCCGCGGTGTAATTGGAGGTCGCTACGCGGAACTCCTGCACCGAATCAAGCGGAACGCTCTGGCCTACGGTGGCGTTGAACAGGTCAACATTCTCACCGCCGTCCAGCAGGATGTCGGTGTCGGCAGACCGTTGTCCATTGATGGAAACGCCGGCGCCGCGTGCGCTCTGCATGTCTTCGGTAACGTTGCCGGAGGTCGCAACCAAGTCGTACGGGTTGCGCGTCAATGTCGGAAGATCTGTGATCTGCTGCGCAGTGATTACCTGCGAAAGCGTTTGGGTTTCCGTGTTCACCACCGCAGTTTCGGCAGAGGCCGAGACTTCCACCGTGGTAGAAGCTCCGGTCACAGCGAGCTGCGCCGACACGTCCATTCTCGCGCCAACCGCGAGGTTTACTTGCCGACTGTATTTCTGAAAGCCGGAATGCTCAATGGTCAGATTGTAGGTGGTGGGTGGCAGATTGGGTATCGCATACTCCCCTGCGGACCCGCTAGTTGCGCTGCGCGTCAAGTTAGTAGTGGTCGAAACCACAGTTACAGTCGCGCCTGGCACGACCGCATTGCTCGAATCTGTAACTGTGCCCGAAATCGTACCTGACTCCGCCTGCCCGAACAGCGACAACGAGGCCAGTAAAACCACTCCCAGCACAGCAAAGTACTTCCTGATACGGTGTTGCATCGTTACTCTTCCTCTTCTCCACGCCCCTGGGTGATTGTGCGGCGGGACTCAATTGCCCGCATTGCGTTCTGCGAGTGAGGAGAGCACGCAATCGGCCATTTGGTGGTAGACGAAAATTCAACAACATATCGACAGTTGCGAAATACTGCATATTTGATTTTGTAGGGACGAAATCACGGCGTATTGAATTCCATACGTCGTAGCGGCACTGTTGCCAGAATTGTGGGATTGGCGCGATGCCGGGATTGCGATATCCGACAATGTGGGATGTCAACTTTTTGTAAAAACTTATGGAATACACGAAACTCCGGCTCACCTTAAGGAGTGAACTTCGTTGCTGCGATCCGCGCGGTTGGCGAATCGATGGCAACGACTATAATGACGACACGAATTAGTGCGCGACGCTGATGCAGGCCTGTTGCCCGGTCGTGGAATTTGGGGGATGCCACTTGGAGTCGAACACTGGAAGTCGGGTTGTTCTATGCCGCGGTGGGTCACTGGCGCCCGCGCTCGCGCGGTTCACTCTCGTAGCATTTGTGATTTGCACTCCAGCCATGGCGCAACAATCGGATGCGACGGGTAAGCTGCCTGACGCTCCTTCCGCGACCACGCAGTCCAAGCCGGACGGGAAAAAAGTGGACGCCTTAGGTGCGGTCTCGGTGGTGAATCTGCTTGCCGGAAAGTCCCGGGTGTTTCCCAACCTGGCGATCAACACCCGTCCCTTAACGCCCAAAGAGAAGTTCTATCTCGCGTGCAACAATACCGTCTCGCCCTTGACTGTCATCGGAAATGCCATGGGGGCCGGCTTCGCGCAGGCCTTCGACACCTATCCCGGCTACGGGCAAGGCGCAGAGGGCTATTTCAAGCGTTTTGGAGCCGGGATGGCGTTCTCGACGTCCAGCAATCTGATGGGGAGCTTTGCGTTAGCTTCGATGCTGCACGAAGATCCGCGCTATTTCGTGCAGAACTCCGGCAAATTCGGCCAGTCAGTGAAATACGCGGTGAGTCGAGTGTTCGTTTCCCGTCGCGATAACGGCAGCACGGGCGCGAACTGGGCAGGAATGCTGGGCCCGCTTGGTGCCGGCGCCCTCTCCAATGTCTGGGTGCCTGCCGACAGTCGAGGTGCGGGGCACACCTTCGAAAGTTGGGGAATCGCCCTCGCAGTGAACGCCGGGACTAACGTACTGCGTGAATACTGGCCTCATATCAATAAGAAGCTGCGCTTGCCGGACATGGGCCTTGATTCATCACAGAGCACGGTTGCTCCCAACGTAACCCCGCAAGCCCCGCCGCCGAAGCCACAGCCGAAATAATTGTGCAGCTTTAGCCGCGCGGCTCGTCCCTACATTATGCATTTCGTCGGTCGCGCGTCAGAACTTCTGGTGCAATCTCCACATCACAGCCAACCGCAAGAAAAGCAGGGAGTGCCATGTGGCGCTCCCTGCGGTGTAAGGTGAGATTACGTTACACGTGTGGCTGGTTAATAGTCCATCACGAGGTTGTAGGCGTTGACGCTGCCGATTCGGGAGCCGAAATTCCAACCGCGGCTGCTGGTTTGGAACGGTGGCTGCGGTCCGGTCGGACACCCCGGCTGATACACACTGTTGCTGGTGGAAAGCACGCCAGCTGTGGCTCCCGGACGGTTGCAGTTGTAGGGATGCGGAGAACAATAGCCTTGAGGCGGCTGTTATTCAATGGCGTCTGGGTGGTGAGGCTACAGTCAAATCTTAACTTTACAAAGCTTCACAAACTAGAAGCACAGACTAGTCGTTTAGTAGTTTATTAAGCAGTACATATATTTAAACTACTTCAGAATATGCGTTCGGTTAGCTCGACTTCTTTGTCTTTTTTTTGGCGTCGCATAATGAATGGCCGTCAATTGCTGCAATCTGCCGCATGCTTTCTGCCAGGGAATCGCCGTCCTTAATCACGAGCGTAACGATCCACCGTGGCTCGCAAGTTTGTGCCGCCCCAAAAGGGCGGGACAATGGCATTCATTGGGCGTACGCAGTTCGATGCGGTCGTGCAAGATATTTCCCCGTAGCAACTCTGGTGCGTTTGCTGCAGGTGACGTGAACCCGGTATAATTGAGGTTTCGCCCCGCACCTCGGGAATCTTCGGGAGTAGGTTATGGCACAAGTTTGTGAAGTTTGCGGCAAAGGGCCGCGTTCGGGAAACAACATCAGCCACGCCCACAACGTCACCAAGCGGCGCTGGAACGTCAATCTACGTCCGGTGCACGCCAAAACCGCCAAGGGCAACAAGCGTATGCGGGTATGTACCTCGTGCCTGCGCAGCGGCAAGGTTGTTAAGGCGTAAGCTACTTAGAATCGGTATCTTATTTCGAGACTATCCTCCGCCCGCCGGAGGGTATTTTACGCCTCAAAGCGAAACCCTCCTGGGCTGGGAGGGTGCCAGTTTTCCTTAGGGCGATCGATTCGGCCGACCGTCACTTTGCCGGCTGAAATTTCGGATCGCCGAACTGCCACAGCGCAAACGAATACTGGTCAGCAACCTCCTGGTCGCGTTGCGAACGGCCTGATCCAAAGCCGTGCCCAGCGTCGTAGTCCACCCGCAACAAGACAGGTTTGCCGCTGCTCGTTGCCGTCTGCAACCGCGCCGTCATCTTGGCCGCCTGCCAAGAATCCACGCGCGGATCGTTAATACCCGTCGTCAGCATTACCGCCGGATACGGCGTGTCGTCCTTCACGTGCGAGTAAGCGCTCATTCCATAGAGACCTCTAAAACCGTCAGGCGTGGTCGTGGTCCCAAACTCAGGAATGTTAGGCGGCCCGTTGGCGCTCGTCTCCGCGCGCAGAGCGTCCGACATACCTACATCGTCAAGGATGACGGCGAACAGGTCGGGACGTTGCGTGAGTGCGCCGCCGACGGTGATGCCTCCTGCGCTGCCGCCTTCTCCCGCGAGACGCGATGATGAAGTGTACTTGTTCTTGACCAGGTACTCAGCGCAGGCGATGAAGTCGGTGATGGTATTTTGCTTGGTCAGTTTGCGTCCCGCATTGTGCCAGTCCTCACCATATTCGCCGCCGCCACGGATGTGAGCCACGGCAAATACTCCGCCACGTTCGAGCCAGGGAAAGCGCCGCGCCGCAAACGCAGGATCCAGAGTGATGCCATACGATCCATAACCTAATAGGTGGGTAGGACGGGCGCCGTCCTTCTGCAGTCCACGCTTGTACACAATCGACAGCGGAACCATGGTGCCGTCGGGGGCCGGAGCTTTCACTTCCACTGAGTCGTAGGCGGAATAATCGAAGGTGGGCTTCGGGATCAGTTGCAAATCGGTGGTCTTCAGGTCTGCCCCGATACGCAGGTACGCGGGCGGGCGTACCCATGATTCGGTCTGCACGATCGCACCATTCTCGAGTACGTTGGTGAACATCTCGCTGACCGCTCCGTCATAGGGTAGCGCGACCGGCTGGGGAGCGCCTCCCGCGAACGGAATGCGCCTAACGCGGCCGATTCCGCCATCGAGTTCCTGAACGTACAGGCCATCCTTCGCTGCTGCAATGTTGCGCAACACCGGCTCGCCCGCCGGCAGAACGACTTTCGCCGAGCTCATGTCGGGATGTTGCATATCCACACTGACGATCTTGTACCGCGATGCTTCATGATGGGTCATGAGGTATAGCGTGTTGCCGAAAACATCGAGGCTATTGACATCGTCGTCGTCGCCTGCGGCCTTTACCCATGGAGTCTTGGGTCCTGCCAGATCGGAAAGCTTTGCGACATAGACCGGAAATTCGTTCTGTACCCCGTGCCGCAACAAGCCGATCACCCAGGAGGAGGCCGGCGAGAATATCACGACCGGAAAATCGGTCTCGGCGATTTCGGCTTGCGGCGTCACACCACGGCCCAACACCACGGCATCCTTCTCAGGATCGTCACCCAGTTTGTGCAGGTAGACCCTAGCGTTGAGATACTTTGCCGTCGGCGGATCGTTGGGCTCGAGCTTTTGCAGCCGGATGTAGAAGAACGAGCGGCTATCACCGAGCCAGGCGGTAATGCCGAAATTCGCGCGATCGATGGTCTCCGCCATGTCGTTCCCGGTGTCGACATCGATGATGTGCAATACACTCTGTTCGGAGCCGCCGGGCGAAACTCCGTAACCAACATACTTGCCGTCCCACGAGGCCGCATAGTAATCCAGAGCATAATGCGCCTTGCTGTCAGCCGGGCGGAACCGCTCAGGGTCGACCAGCATGCGCTCCTGACCGGTCTTGGCATCGCGCACGTAAAGCTTGAACAGGTCCTCACCCGGCAGGGTCTTGCGGTAGAAGTAGCGGCCGCCATAGGCCTGCAGAGTGTCCACCGTGGTGCGGGCGTTGTCGTACTTCGCGATCTCGGCCCCGAGCTGATCGCGTCCCGGAATGCTCTTCAACAGGTCTCGGGTGTAACCGTTCTGCGCCTTCATCCACGCCGTCAGCTCGGGAGATTTCATGTCCTCCATCCAGCGATAGTTGTCGGTGACCTTGGTTCCGAAGTACTCATCGGTGACGGGGCGCATGGGGGCGACCGGAGGTTTCGTCTGCGCCATTAGGCCGGACGAGGCAACCAGACACGCGAAAGCAAGCAGGCACTGTCGTATGGGCGCGCGCATGTGACTTTCTCCTTTGCGAGCACAAGATCCGGATGAGAAACGCCTCATCTTAGCGCATTTGGCGCCGCTCGGAACCCGATTGGGACAAAGCGCTGGCGGCATGGGTTAACGGCACGTAGCAGCAGGGAATCCGCTGTCAGCTCGGAGCTGACCGACTGGGCCTTACAGGCCGGCATGCGGTCAAAAAGACATAAGGACGGGACTCCGCAACGGGTGTATAGCGTGGCGCCACGGGGAGCTATGCGCAGCCACGTCGTCCGCGAAGCTCGACCGCAAACGGAACCATCAACTTCAATTTCTTCGACGACGGAAGCGGATTTATTGCACTGACGAAATTCAGCATCAATGTGCGTTCGGGTTGGACGAGCCAGACCATTGCCATGTTCATGGCCGCTTCCATGAAAGCGAACCCGGCCGTTTCGCTGGCCTATGCGGCGACGGTCCGCACCGAAACCCCTGGCCCGTTCGGGGTTATCTACGATGCGGTGACCATTGCTCCTATCGCGGGCGTGGGCTCCGATTTCGATTTTGGCAGCTTCTATATCCCGTCAATAGCGGATCCCAAACTCACGGGTGCCGGAGTAAAGGTGATCTCCACCGCCCCGCCACGACCACACTCAACCCTGCCGTGAACGGTGCCTTCGATTCCGCCTTGCTGATCGATTGGAAGTTGGGAGTGGTTGACCAGAATGGGAAGGTAGTTGCGTGGTCGCTCTTCCCGGCGTACCCGACACTACTGCTTCCTCTACGTGATCAGTCTGTTTGACACCGGACTGGTGAGTCAGGGAATCTTCGCTGTCGCTAACGGCAACTTGCTCAGCCTCACGACTACGAACAACCATTTCTTTGTCCCGACCCGCTTCGCCCCCGCGAGATTAGACTTTGCGATTACCGACGGAGTGATACCGGAACCGGCAACCTTGGCCCTCTTCGGCACTTCCGCTTTGAACCTGTTCATTGCCGCGCGACGAAAAAGACCGCGAAGCTAGAGTTCGTGCCTCCTTCCTATAGAGGTTGCAGTCGCCTACGGCACGAACTTGCCCTTTTCCCCGTGCGACCACGGATCATACGTGGCGACGAAGTGCACGCGGTCCGGACGGGTGGGGTGATCGTAGAACCAGATCTTGGTCCACTCGCTGGGATTGGTTTCGTTGAGATTGATCTCGCCACTCTTCTCGAAGTAATGCGCAGCTACCTGGTTGGCATTGGGCACGATACCATGGATAACCTCGATGCCATACATATCGGCCTCATGCTCGTAGTGTCGGCCGATGGCGTTGAACACCGGCGTTGCAAGAACGCCCAGAAGGGTTATGAGGAGAAGCAGCAGCGGCAGCGATGCCCAGTCGTCAATGCTGTGAATGTTCCAGGTCTCTCCCCAGCGCGCGAGCGCCCAGTTCGCCAGCCGGTAGCTGAGGTAGAACAGCACCAGCAGGACCAGCGAGAGGATGGCTATCAACTGAGGAATATGCAGCAGAACGTAGTGTCCCATCTCGTGGCCGAAGACGAACAGCGCCTCCTGCGGAGCGGCTTTGGTCAGAATCGTGTCCCACATCACAGCGCGCTTGGAAGCACCGAAGCCCGCAACATAGGCGTTCATCTCCGTCGTCTTGGTGCTGGCGTTCATCTCGAACATGCGGTCCGGCGGGATGTCCATGCCGCCGTGATGTACGACCTGCTCCACTTGCAGCACGAGCTCGGGATGCTTGTCGGCCAGCGGCTTGAACTTGAAGAACAGCGGATCGATGATCAGCGGCTGCAGGAAGAGCGTCAGCGCAATGAGTGGGATCGACGCCAGCCAGAAATAGAACCACCAGCGATGCGGGCTGCGGCGAATCACGGCATATAGAATCCACACTACCAGGGTTCCGATGATCAGTATGACGATCTGCCCGGTGATCCAGTCGCTGCCCCACGCCGCCCAGCGCTGCACCGAGCGGCCAAAGTTCAGCTCGTGCATTTGGTTCCAGATCGCAGCCGGCAGGCTGAGCACCGACACCGTAAGGAACAGCAGCGGCGCGAAGATCAGTACCTGCACGAAGCACCGCGACGAGGCGTGTTCGGCCCAATCGCGGTATTTCGCGCCGACGCGTCGATACAGCAGGAACAGCAGCACAACGCAGCTGTACAGCATGCCCACGAAGAAATGCACGTGCAGCCCGCTGCGATAGGCGTCGGCCTTGGCGGCAATCGCGCGTGGCGGCGAGTAGTCGGTAACGACGGTCTCACTGGAAGGAGCGGAGGCGGCGTCCGTCGATGAGGGCGCAGCCTGTGCGTAGGTGGCGATACCCGCCAGCAGTACGAATCCAAGCAGGCCGGCGAGCATGAGCCCGAAGCTGCGCCGTGCTGAGTCTTGTTTGGAACGTGAGCGGAGAATGAAAGTCATGTATACCTTTTCGTGCAAATCGAGACGCCCGCCCACAAGGATGCCAGAGACTAGCGGCCGTGGAAAGGCGGGATGACGAGCACACTTGACTGGTGGCAGATTGTTTACTGTTGATTGCCAGCAGCTAACTGCCAGTTGCTCTTCGCCCGACGAACGCTCCTGCCACCGCCATCCCCACTATCGCCCCCGCCATCACGTCGACGGCATAATGGTACTCGTCGTACACCGCCCCGACGCCCATCAGCAGCACGCAGACGAGTAGCCACAGTGCCACGCGCGGGAAATAGCGGAAGACGAATACCAGCACCGCAAACGCCATCATGATGTGTGCACTCGGAAAGGCGTTGCCGTGCACTCCGGCCTGGCCCTGGATGAGCTGCACGAGGTAATGGAACGGGCCTGCGGAAGGATTCAATCCGTTGGGATTAAGTCCCACATTGTGAGATGGGTTTTGCGTCGGGAATACAAGATAGGTCGCATAGCAAACCGCGTATCCCACACTCAACGCATCGGTCAGGTACCGGAAGGCGCCGCCGTAGCCCGGACGGTCGCGCCAGGCCCACAGCACTCCGGCGACAGCCGGATACAGCGGATAGAATGTGAAGTAGCCAAACTCCAGCAGTTCGGTAAACCAGAGCGACGAGTAACGGCGCAGCCATTCGCCCGGAGGCACACCAAACAGCGCCGCCTCCAGGCTAATGATGTGCGAGTTCTGCCACCCGCCGCGCACCGTAAGCGACAGGAACGACACTTCCTCGAAAACACTGGTGAAGAAAATGACCGGAAGCCAGTCGTGGACAAAATCCCAAAAGCCCCCGTCATGCTGTTTCCGCGCCGAAATCACGATCGCGGCGATCGCCAGCATGTTCCCCGCGACGTACCAATGCCAATGCTCGATGCGTCCGTAACGCGCACACACCAGGACTGTCAGCACGACATGTACCACGAAGTAGATGCGGTCGGTGAGGTTCATGAAGCTGAACGTGAGTTTAGCAACTGGCGCGCACCTGGGGGCACAGCCCAAAGCGAAAAGCAAAGAGCGAAGGCTCATCTCTCGCCGAGGCGAAAGAACGGCCGGAACATCGGCTCCGGCCAGGGGGAGTGCAACTATAAACACTTAGAGCAGGAACTTGCGATTAGAGCAGGAACTTGCGACGAAGGACTGCCGCCGCGCCGAGAAGTGAGGAGCCCAGCAGCGCCATGCTACCGGCTCGGGGACTGCATTCGTGGTGACGAATCCCGACACCAGCGGCGAGCAACCCTTAGGCAGCGCCAAGTTAGCGCCCAACCGCTGGGCGCGCTGACCTGGGATCCCCCGCATACTTGGGTATCTGGTTACGGTCTTAGCATGAGTGAGCCGCCGCGGCTGTGCCCTCCTGAGCCCCGTCCCGCACAGAAATCGCTTTTCGGCAGCGTCGTGTACTGGCACGCGCCGCTGTTCAGAGGCGAAGCCGAGAAGCCTGCGTTCCAGTTCGTGTTGTTCGGGAAGCACGACGGCGCCGGCGGGGTGATGTGCTGGGCGTACGTAAACGTCGATGGCAAGGCCACACTGAAACCGTAACAGCCGGCGTCCGGACAATCGAGGTCCTTCACCGCCCAGGTACTGCATGCCCCCTGGCACTGCGCAAAGATGCTGGCTGTGTACGTGGGATCGGTCGGCTTTAACTTACAACCGCACGAGCTCGCATTCCCGGCGCAGAAGTTGGACGGCTGGCACAGGCTCGTGGTGGTGAAATCCGCATTCGCCAGGTTCATGGTCACGCTGAGCATGCCACTGGTCGGATCGTAGATCTTCGTCCAGTTCGTTGGCCAGGTGGAGATCGCGTTGGCGATGAACGGAACTGCGGACTTGTTGACCTGTACTGCCGAGACAATCGTATTTCCGTTGGTGATGAGATTCGGGTCCAGGCCAGTCCCGATGTACATCTGGTAAGTCTGGACCGTGGTCGGCTTCGCATACAACAGGAACGTGTAATAGGTCTGGCTGGGCAGGAAGACGCTGTAGTTCGTATATAGGAAGTTTGGAGGAGGATTGGGGTTGAATGTGAGGGCCTGCTCATCCGCCGAGACTGTGGTGTCGATGTAGTAGGTGCCGTTGTTGGCGGTCAGCGTGTCGCGTTGGCCGATGGCGGCGCCCATCATGGTGATAAACGGAGTTGCGCCGCTAGTATTCTCCGTTCCCGTGATATCGAGGCGGTAGAGCGGTACGCCGTAGCAACTCTGATTGGTACAGGCTGTGTTCCAGTACGGCTGCTTGGTAGGAGCGAAGGTACCGCACTGGCTCGAAGCGCAGGACGGATAGATCACCGTGGTGGCGTACTCGTAAGGACTGCTCTTCGCTGTGCCCGTTTTAGAGAGTGGCGGGGTATTGATGTCCGAGCCGCACTCCACGTCCTGGTACGGCGCGTTGAAGAAGTCGTCGTCGTTCACCGAGATCACTTCATGCGCGTTCTTGTACTGCGCCTGCTCGCTGATGAGACCGGTGAGCGAGCCATCGTCATCGGTAAGTTCAGTCTGCCGGTCAATGTCGGTCCAGGCGCCCGTGAACATGCCTGGGTTCCACGTGCAATAGCGAGCCGTGGCGCCGTTCTGGTCGAACACGAAAGGATGCAGATAGTCCGACGGCTTAAATAACGGCTCGATCACGAAGTGACGAACGTCCACGTTCGCGAAGTACAGATTATGTTCGTGAAACGCAGGCGGATAGAAGAAGCCATTGGGCTGCTTCCAGGCGATGGCGGCGTTGGGCATGTAACACTGCTGCCCTGAAGGCTTGGTGTTGTCCATCGGAATGCCTGCCATCAAGCCATACATCCAGTAATTAGGGTTGCCGGAGCAGACCGCGCCGTCGTTCTGGGTGCATCCCTCCAGCGTGGTTTTGTTGATATCGACGAACGCATCGGAGTCCTGGTAGGATGGGCCGTCGTAGATGTTGTACATGCGCTGGTTGACGGCGAAATTCGACAGCGGCATGGTCATGCCCTCGTTGGTATTCAGGCAATAGCCGCCATTGCCGCCATTGCCGGCGCACACGAAGGTAGGGTCTGCCATCGCCGAGAACTTGTTGAACGGACCCGCGGCGGAAGCGTAATAGTTGCCGGGCTGGGTTTCTCCGATGAACACGTCATTGCGCGAAAGGCCCCAGTAGCCCGGAATGACCGACGAATCGGTATAGTCGCCTCCGGTAATCATGGTGAGGCCGCCGGTCTGGATATCTGTGAGCGCGCTGTTCGATATCAAATACCACTGCGGGCGCAGCCAGACGGCGGAGAAGTTCTGCTGCGACCAGTTGAACGAGGTAAGGTAGTGGTCAAGGACGGTGACCATGCAGCCCGCTTCCTGTCCCGCGCCGCATTTCTTTAGCGTGGGCGCACCATTCGACAAGGGATTGCAGTCGCCGGCGGCTGGACACTTCGTCGCTAGCCGCGATCCGCCTGGATCGATCTTGGGATAGTAAAAGTCGGCGTCAGTCGTCAGCGTGGTGTGGTTGGGTGGTGTGGGAGGAATCTTGGTGTTGGGGACAGCGGTCATGTACTCGCCCGACGGGACAACACCTTCGCAGGGATTGGTGATGCTGATCGTGAGGAACGACTCCATCGCCGTCGAGCAGGTGTTGCCGACAAACTTCTTCAGCGGTGAAGTGTCTCCGCTTCCATAGTCGTCGCAGGTATAGGGCTGGTTGTCCGCATTCTTACAAGTGGCCTTGAACATCTTTTGCTCGGACGGATATCCCTCCCAGGCCTGCAACCGCGAGAAGCCGCTATTGCCCGACGGCTGGAACCAGTAGCACACCCCACAGGTGTTGGCCCCGGCCGCGTAGTTGTACTGGAAATCGTTCCAGCCATTTGTGATCCAGAACACTGTCGGATGGTCCGCATCGCTGGTGTATGGCACCGGATCGTCAACCGTGTTGTTGTACCCCCCGGCAAAAATGCCCGGTACACTCCGGGGATTCTGCGGATTTTCCACCGCGGCGCGAGCAAAGATGCCGAGGTTGGAATAGAGTGTGTTGTCGGTTTCGGTGGCGTCCTCAAGGTAATAGCCATGCCCGATCGACAGGTAGCCCACATTGCGTGCCATATAGACGCCCTGGGTAGCGTGCAGCGTGTACCAGCGTGTCATCGAGTCCCACACCGCATTGTCTTTCAAAAACGTGACTGGCAACTTACCACCGAGCGCCGCCTGCGGCGTTTTGCGAGCCATGTGGAAGTGCACGGGATAGTGCATGATGCGTCCGCCCTGGCCGAGCTGGTACAGCTCGACGCCCTGCAGTTGAAAGCTCTTGAAGCCTTGGCGCACCAGGGTATGTCCGCCGAAGTAATAGCTGTTTCCTGGTGTGTTCGAGCAGGTCATCCCGGGTGCAGGGAACGACTGTCCGGCGTTGTCGCAGCCGGAGACGATGCGAATGCTGCGGGATAACAGCGCAACCGCAGCACGCGTGTCCACCAGGCGTCCATTGCTCTCGGGCAGGTTGGGATCGTCCTGTGGACCGACGGTGGGGGGAACGCCCTTTGCAGCCAGGTCAACCTTGGTCCCGTTGTGCGGCCACAGAAAAGCCTGGGTGAGGTGGATCGTCATCTCGTCAGGATCGACCGATGCAATGGTCCTCTCCTCGGAGTGCCCGGGCAGGTAATCGGTCGTGGTAACGACAATCTGGTCGCCCGCCTGCCAGCCTACGGGGCGCTCCACCTCCAGTGTGCTGCTGTTTTGCGTGTCCTTGGGATCAATGTTCTTGTTCAGGCGCAACCAACTGGTACCGGTGAACGACGCGGGCAGCGCAGTGGCGGCGGGATAGCTGGCGCCCTTCTTGCCGTAGAGATTCAGAGTGCCGCCGTAGGAAACAGCCAGCACCTTGTAACCAAAGTAAGCGTTGGGATCGCCATCGTCATAGACAATTGGCTGATACTGGTAGAAGCAGTCGTTCACGCTTCCCGGCAGCGAAGATTTCGTACAGGTGGCGGGATTCATGTTGGTCATATTCATGACGTTGGACGACCAGATGTTGCTGGGCACTCCGCACATCGGATCGGTCGCAAAACCGCCGTTGCCGTTGGACATCAGGCACTCGATTCCCTTGCCGCCATTGCCCGCCGGTCCGCTGGCCGTGCCTCCCTGGTCCGCGCCCCATAGGTGAATGGTGACGCGGCCGCCGGCGGTGCCGATCGGATCACCCAAGGAGCCGGCGGTGAGAACGCCACCGTTCTGGACGAGGATAGACTCGGCCCAGAAGTCGGTGACGGCATCTGTGAATTGCAGCTTGCCGCCCCCGAAAATGTTGACGTTGTGGAAGTAGTAGGCCCCGGGGCCGACCGTGCAGGTTCCGGTCGCGATCACGATATCCGGAGGACTGGCCTGGTTGCCATGTGGCAGCGCACCGGTGGTGCACGACATCTGGCCACTGGCAAAGGCCGAAAGCAACAACATCGTGAGCAGGAGGAAAGCCGTTGGGCAGACGAAGCCACGCGAATCGGTTCGGCGCGCCAAAAGTCGAAAAGGACGAAGGGACAGCATGTGGAAGCTCCTGTATGCGCGGAAGCGTTATGCTCCGGAACGCAAAGAATTAGTGGGGGCCTTGGCCTGTCCGAATGTCAGAGAGAGAAGTGTAGACGCCGAAGGTCACAATGCGGAAATTACTGCCGCGTATGAAATCGAACTGAATGTGTGTCCAGATGCTTGCTAGTGCACGCGATGGCGAAGGCAAGTGAAAAAACGTTCACGACTTTGCTCGCAACCAGCAGGAACGCCGGACCATTTTTTGCAAATGAAAATCGGCCGGAGGGTCGGCTCCGGCCGAGATGAGTACAACAAGGAGGAACGAACTACAGCATCAGCTTGCGGCGGACAAGACCGCAAGGCCCACAATTCCAGATCCGAACATGACCAGTATGCCGGGCTCGCCAACGGCGTTGTCGTATTCGGCCGAGCGTCCCATTACCGTCCCTGACTTATCGACGGACATGTAGGAATTGCCGCTGCCGTTGCAGATGTTGCACTGACCGGGGCCGAAGACCCCTACCAGCAGATTTCCGTTGCCGGGAACGTAAGAGAAGGGGCCACCGGAAATTGTGATGGCGGGATTGGTGTCAGTGCCGGCGGTAAACCCGCCCAACCAGGCCCAGTCGCCGCCACGGTTTGAGGGCAGATTGGGGCTGAGAATGTTGAATGCTGTGGTCGTGGTGGAGAGGTATACCGAATACGTACCACCGATAGCCAGAGAGTTCCCCCCCAGACCCAGTTGTCAAAGGTCAGCGATGAAATCGAAGTAGGACCACCAAACGCGCCCGACGAATGGGCTTGCTGGTAGTCAACATTGGCAACCTGTCCCGCAACGTTGCAGTTGAATGGGAGACAGTTGCCCGCATTAAAAGTCGGAGTGCCAACGGTCAGGCTGCCATTGAACGTGGTCACCAGGCCGTTGCCATCCGAAAAGTTGATTAGAACGCCGGCATGAGCAACCCGGCTCAGGGCCAGCATGGCGCATAGGTCAAAATCTTGTAAAGAACCTTCATCTATCCTCCATCCTCCGGAAATCGGTACTGCTCGTGACACAGTCCAAGGCGTTGCCCGCCTCATGGCGAGTACCCCGAAGTGGAATATCCTGTTTAATTGGTAGTTTCCATTGCGATAGACATGCACCTCGGCTTCCAGTGCATTTGTAGAGTTGTCCATTTATTTTCAGCTTGTTGGCGAACCATTAAGTGTGGCAGCGCAAAATATGCACTCAAATGATAGTAGTTTTTATTACTCTTCATAGCTAGTCAGCAAAGCGCGACGACGTCGATCTCAACAAGCACGTCTTTGGGCAATCGGGCAACTTCGACCGTGGAACGGGCTGGCGGTTCCGCAGCGAAATGGCGCCCATACACCTCGTTCATCGCAACGAAGTCGTTCATGCTTTTCAGGAACACCGAAGTCTTGACCACGCGCGAAAGAGAGCTTCCGGCGGCAGAGAGAATCGCGGCAATGTTCTGCAGCACACGTTCGGTCTGCGTGGCAACATCGCCGGATATGAGCTGCTGAGTAGCGGGATCGAGGGGAATCTGGCCGGAGAGGAAGACAAAGCCATTGGCCTTGATTGCCTGGGAGTAGGGACCGATAGCCTTGGGACCCTTGTCGGTAGAGACCACCTCACGCATAAAGCCTCCTGGAGTTTGGAGTGAATTGTCGCATACGAGTGCGAGTTCTTGATTTTTCTACCGATTTGGGAAACGAGCGAAAGTGTTACGACTAAGCTCCCGGCCCAGTGCTGGATTTCTTATTTCCGGCGCTCCCCCGGGGCACGATGCCCCGGTGTCAGAGTTGCGGGAAAGATGGTAAGAGCGCTCTTCACCTCACGGTAGAATGGCTGTGGGGCTGAGCGACGCGGCTCCGCGGAGTGCAAAGCGGGCATGGATCTGACCTGGGTGACCGAGCAGATTGCAGTAGGTGGGGGCATTTGGAACGAAAAAAACATGATCAACGTTGTGGGGAGCGGTATTACCCACATCATCGATATGCAAATTGAGTTTGACGACACGCGGCTGGCCGAGCCCTACGGCGTTCGCGTGTTATGGAACCCGACGGACGACGATTTTCAGCCGAAGCCTCCGGAATTGTTCCAGCGGGGCGTGGATTTTGCGCTCGAGGCGCTGGAAGATCCGGAAGCGAAATTGTTTATTCACTGCGCGGCGGGCGTGCATCGCGCCCCGATGATGGCGCTTGCGGTGCTTCGGGCCCAAGGGTGGTCGTTGCTGGACGCGGTGAAAGAGATCGAGGACAAGCGAGACGTGGTGGACTTCGCTGACGTGTACGTGCTGAGCGTTCAGGAGTTCATGCGGAGCTACCAAGTCAGTCAGAGCGGTTCGTGAGGTGATGGATCGTTGGGTAGTGCCGAACGGTGCTGCACAACGTGGCCCATTTCGATCAGGCGTGGAAAGAGGTCAAGGAAAGGCACAAAATATGGGTAACGCATGCCGCCCAACGGGGCGGTTTTTTCTGCTGGTGAGGGCGGCGGCGATGATGCCATGCCCGGTGAATGGGTAGTCTGCAAAACCTGCGACGACGAGCGTGATCGATACGGTGTATCGCGCCGATGGAGTGTCAGCGTCAGGCGCTGTGCTGATTTCCTGGCCGGCATTTACTACAGCGGACGGCGCGGCGGTGGGATCACTGGGTGTGAAGCTGGGTGGCGGCGGCGCGTTTTCCGCGAGCCTGGCTCTGAAAACCGGGGCGCAGCCGGCGGGCGTGTATTACAAGGTCATCTATCAACTGACGGACGACGCTGAGCAGGCCGCTTGGAGTGGGGAGTACCGGATCGAGGATGACTGCCTTCCAGCGAAGGACGTGTTGCTGGGAGATGCCGTGCAGGAGGCAGCGCCGTCGCGGCAGGCGGACTTCGCGGCGATTGTCCGCGAGGTTGACGTGCAAGTTGCCTCTGCCGCATACACACCTGAGTTACGTGATTCGCTTCGCCAACGATGCGGCAGAAGCGCTGGCCTGCGAGTTTGCAAAGGCTACGCTTCCCGACCCGTTACCAACGCCGTTGACGACCAGCGGCGCATTGGTCCAGAACAGCATCGCGGCGACAGATGTGGTTGCGGGGAAAGACATCATCGATCCCAACAAGTTTCAGGACGGACCCGAGGCAAGTGATCGACGGCGTAGTGCAGCCTCTGAATGCGTAGTCGTGGTCGAAGGCGAAATCGGCATGAAGGTGAGCTCCCGGGGTTGCGGGTTGAGCGCTGCGCGAGCAATGCGTATGGTGAATGGTTGAGGTGACAAGCACGATGAGATGGTTGGTGACGCTGTGTGCGTTCGCGGTGATAGTGAGCGGCTTTGCACAGGAACCGCCAAAGTCTGCTGCGGGCACGAAAGGTACAACGGTGATTGGCTGCCTGAGTGGGCCGGACGCCGACGACTTCTATACGCTGACCAGCATGCAGCATCGTTTGGGCGTAGCGGTGTTCGGAGGCGACGAGTTGAAGAAGGGTGCGGGCGCCAAGGTGAAGTTAACGGGATCTTGGGAGCCGTTGCCGGGCTCCGAAGGGAAGAAGGGGGACGAGGCGCGACGATTTCGGGCGACCGAGATGTCGGTGGTGGAAGAAAAGTGTCAGGACCCAGCGCCGGTGACCCCGGTGAGCAAGAAGAAGCAGGCGCAGCAACAACAGCAGCCAAAGAAATAGCAGGACGAGGTGTCGGTCGCTTCGCTCGGGATGGCAAGTCAACCGCTTATCCGGGAAAGGAACAGCAGGTCCTTCGACTCCGTTCGTCGCCACGGCGACTCACCGCGCTCAAGTTCTAGCGTGAGAAGCGGCGGACGACGAGCGAGATCGGGAGGCCGACGCAGAGGATGTGGGTGATGATGGCAATCACGGTCACCGACCATGAGAAGGGCCGGCGGTGATAACGCGAGAGCGGCACCACAACCCAATACATCACGAAGTACACGGCGACGCCATACAGCGCTCCGGAAATAATCGGATGTGCGGTAAGAAATTGGAGCCGGCGGCTGGCTAAGAAGAAGACGGTCGCCGCCGAATAGGCAATCAAGAAATGGCACGCGAGACCAAGCGCTGCCGTTGGCCATCCTCCGCTGAAGGCTTCCGGCCCGAGAAGGGCCGAGGCGATACCCTTCAGAATCCTGTCGGGCGAGATCCCCTTTGGCCACCACGTGACAAAGGCGGCGGTGATGTCCATGACGCCGCAGACCAGGCCGGCCCAAAAGATGGTCTTGAGGGCGACGTGAGTCTCATTCGCGCCGCACGGCTGATTCATTTTTGCAACCTCAAATCTTCGTTATTCGTACTATTCCAGCGGAAGCAGAGCGGTTTTTCCAGCGGCCGCCGAAGTGCGAGCGGCGTCGAGAATCTCCATCGCAACCAGGTTGGTTTCGAGAGAAGTCAGGCTATCGGGCTTTGTGCCGTCCAATATCACGGCACGAAACTCCGTGAGCGGATCGTCGTAGGGCGCGGCAACGGGAGGCGCAGCGAACTTCTTTTCCTCCTCTCCTTGCAGTCGAACGCGTACCTCATCGCGGGCCACGGTGATGGCATATCCGTTTTCTCCATAAACCTCTATGTCTTTGCGGTCGAAAGGCCAATTCCACGACGCCTGAATAATGGCGACCGCTTTGGGATATTTCAGTACAATCACGGCTTCGTCGTCCACTTTGGGATAGATGGCGGGCTTAATGGTCTGGGTGACAGCAGTTACCGACTGCGGCGGCGCGCCGTCCATGAGCCAGGTGGAAAGATCGGCCCCGTAGCAGCCGAAGTCGAACAGCGCGCCCGCGCCGTTGAGTTTGGGATCGGTAAGCCAGCTGAGAAACTCCGGTGCGACGTCGATTTCCTTTGGGCCGCGATGGCCGTCGTGCACCACAATCTTGCGGATACCTCCAATTGCTCCGCGGCGCACCATGTTGTCCACGGCGTGATTGCTGCGATACCAGGTGGTTTCGTAATTCACCAGCACGTGGATCTTGCCGCGCTGCGCCGCTTCGGCCATGGCTTTCGCATCGGAATAGCTCACCGCCAGGGGCTTTTCCATCATTACGTGGATAGAGTGACGCGCGCAGGTTTCGACAACGGAACGATGGTCGTATGTGGACGTATAGACCAGAACAGCTTGAGGATGGACCTTCGCAAGCATGTCATCAAGACTGCCGTAGTACAGCTTGGGATCGAGATTGAATTGCTTGGCGTAACGCGCGAAGAGGGGCTGACTGGGGTCAGTGATGCCCACGATTTCGATGTCAGGGCGATGCAGGTTGTGTTGGAAGAAGCCTTCGACGTGGCCGTGGACGAGTCCGACGACGGCGACACGGAGGGGAGCTTGAGCGTTGCACATGGATGCGGCAAGAATCACGGGTAACAGTAATGCGAAGAAGCGGGGAATTGGAACCTCCGACGGCGGTTTGAACCCGCGCCCTAATACAATACAGCGCCTGGATACAACATGAGGGATTCCAGGGCGATAGGGGTCCTGCGACTCCGGCGCCGCAAAGGCGGCGACTCTACGCTCAGGATCACACGCGAGGAAACGCAGGTCCCCGGCTCCGTTCGTCGCCACGGCGACTCACTCCGCTCGGGATGACAAAAAAATAAAGGACGCATGGGCACAGCTAAAGCTGTGCCCTTTCAAACCTGCCGGATGCGTTTAGCAGCACTGTGTGGCTTGCCGTTTCAAAGCATACCGCACGAGTAAGGACCAAAGCGCCTTACCCCTTGGGTTGCGGAACGATGCGCAGATATGGGCGCGGGGCCTTCCATCCGTCGGGATATTTCTGCTTGGCTTCTTCGTCCGAGACTGAGCCCGCGATGATGACGTCGTCACCCTGTTTCCAGTTCACGGGCGTCGCCACCTTGTGCTTCGCGGTGAGTTGCAGAGAGTCGAGTACGCGCAGCACTTCGTCGAAGTTGCGGCCGGTGGTCATGGGATAGACAAGGATCAGTTTGATCTTCTTGTCGGGCCCGACAACGAAGACATTGCGGACGGTCATGTTATCGGCCGCGGTGCGTCCCTTGGAACCGCCTTCGAGGGCCGCGGGCAGCATCTCGTAGAGCTTGGCCACATTGAGATCGGAGTCGCCGATCATGGGATAGTTGGGCGCGTGGCCCTGGGTTTCCTGGATGTCGGCGGCCCAGCGAGCGTGATCGTCGACGGGATCAACACTGAGGCCGATGATCTTGGTGTTGCGTTTCTCGAACTCGGGCTTGAGTTTCGCCATGTAGCCAAGTTCGGTGGTGCAAACGGGCGTGAAGTCCTTGGGGTGGGAAAAGAGCACCGCCCATTTGTCGCCAATCCAGTCGTGAAACTTGATGCGGCCTTCCGTGGTGTCGGCCAGAAAGTCAGGCGCGGTATCGCCAATTTTGAGTCCCATTGCTATGCCCTCATTTTTTACTTGGATTAGTTGAAGCGCACAAATTTTACCTTGACTTGCGTCCGGATGAAAAATTTGTTTTGACTTTCCCGCCCGTGATCTTTAACTGGGGCTGGTCTCGCGCGGCTTAGATGTTTGTTCCACGCCCTGCTTGAACCATTAGGCTTCGGCGGTGCGTCGCCGCAGGAAACCGGCGACGGTGACCAGTCGATTGACGCAACCCGCCGCGGTGCCGATGTCGTACGGCAGCAACCAAGTCGCTTCGTTCTCGGTAATCTTGAGTCCAGGATAGACGTCGGGCCCGGTGTGCTCATAGCCAATGGTCCACACGCCGACCTGGTCCTGATACGCGGTCAACCGCAGGCCCTCAAATTTTTCGGTCAATTAGGTCCCGTCTTTGACGTACGAAAGACTGTTTACGTACGCCATCGGCAGCCTCCCCGGGGCCTGCACAGCGTATGGATAAACCGGGTCGGCCCAACGTGAATTGAGATACAAGAGCGGAACCGATTCTACACCGATTCCGAGTGGAACGGGTCGCACGGATTCATGGTCCGCGGAAGGGAATCCTAACCGCGTCCGGTGACGGCGTCGATGGAGATCGGGCCGGCTCCGCTGAACATGAGCGAAAACGCTATTGCTGCTAACGCAAGGGGGAATTGATAGTTACCTTCGCCGGTGAAGCCGTGCTTGAAGTGAACGGCGAAGATCGCCACCAGCATGTTGATCAGAACCGCGAGAGCGGCGCAGCGGGTGAGAAATCCCACCACCAGCAGGATGCCTCCACCGAGTTCCACGAATGCGGAAACGTACCCCAGCCAGGCGGGAATGCCCAGGCTCTGGACGAATACCGCGTGGCGCTGCAATCCTCCGAAGACCATGGGGTAGCCGTAGGCGATCATGATGGCACCCAGCACCAGACGCAGCGCGAGCAAGCCGAGGGGTTGAAGGCGATCAAGGAACTTCAAGGGGTACTCTCCTGGTCAGTTGCGATTGGAAGGGCGTAGCTTTAGCCATGCCGATTAGCCTTGGATTTGCCGCGGCTAAGGCCGAAGGCGGAGGCATCGCGTCTCGCCGGGCTAAAGCCTGGCGCTCCCACCCAAAGCGCGCGAGTCCAAGAATAAATGAAAACTCTTACCGATTAGTAGCGCCCGCCTTTTGTGCGACGATCCAGTCGGTGACGCGCGAGTGCAGGATTTCCAGCGGCAGCGGACCGGCTCCGAGAATCTCGTCGTGAAAAGCCCGAATATCGTATTTCGTGCCGAGCTCTTTCTTGGCCTGCTCACGCAGCGCGAGTATCTCCATCTGGCCGAGCTTGTAGCTGAGAGCCTGTCCGGGCCAGGCGATATAGCGATCGACTTCGGTCTGGATGTTGGGTTCGTCCATCGCGGTGTGGGCGCGGAAGTAGTCCACCATCTGTTCGCGCGTCCAATGCTTGTAGTGCACGCCGGTATCGACCACCAATCGGATCGAGCGCCACATCTCGTTTTCCAGACGACCGTACTCGCTGTAGGGGTCCTGGTAGAAGCCGACGTCTTTGCCGAGGCGCTCGGAATATAGCGCCCAGCCTTCGGAATATGCCGGATACCACTCGTACTTGCGAAAGGGTGGGATATCGGTCAACTCTGAGGCGATGGAATATTGCAGGTGATGTCCGGGGACGCCTTCGTGATAGGCGATCGCTTCCAGGTTGGGAAGGAGTCGGTTCTGGGGCTCATATTCGTTGACATTGATTTTGCCGGGCCGCGAGCCGTCGCTGGTGCCCGGCGAATAGTCGGCCGGTGGCGAACTGGGTTGGCGATAACTTTCCATCGGTACTACGACCAGCTTGTTCTTCGGCAGACGTCCGAAGAGCTGCGGCAACTTGGTGTACATCTGGTCGGTGTAGTGCTGATAGAGATCAAAAATCTGCTGGCCGGAGGTGCCATGCATCTTCGGGTCCCGGCGTATGTGCTCGTTAAAGCTCTTCAGATCGGAGAAACCCTGCTGCTTCGCGATGGCCAGCATCTCGGCATCGATCTCCTCGACCTGCTTCAGGCCCATCCGATGAATCTGCTCCGGCGTGAGGCTTGTGGTGGTAAGGCGTTTCACAGCTGCTTGGTAGCGGGCGTCACCGTTGGGCAATGACCAGACACCCATCTCCGTGCGGCCCTTTGGCGCGTAGTCGTCCTTCACGAAGGCTGTGAATTTGGCGTAGGCCGGGTTAACTTCGGTCTTGACGGCCTTGAGCACGTCATCGCGAAGGCGCTGCTGATCGGCAGTCAAAATATCGGCGGGAAACTTTTTCAACGGCGCAGTGAACGGGCTCTTTTCATCACTGGCATCGGCGATCTCCTGCGCCTGAACCGCTACCTTCTCGAGCAGATACTTAGGAGGCATCAGTCCGTCACTCATGCCGAGCTTCATGTCGTCTGTGATCTCTTCCAGCACGCGCGGAAGCTGGTGAAGGCGCGCGATGTAGTTCTCATAATCCTTCGCCGAATTGAACGGCATCTGCGAAGGCATCGACGCATAACCGAGGTGCGCACCGCCGAATTGATTGACCGGCATCTCCCAGGACTTGAAGGGTGCATCCTCGATGTCTTCGCGCAGGGCGCGGACCATCAGCTGCTGGCTGAGGGCTTCTCCTTCCGGAAATCCGGCGGTGTCGATGGCCTCAAACACCTTCAACTGCTGCCTGGAGTGTTCAATGTCCTTCGCGATTGCTGCCGGCGAATAGTCGCCGAGCTTGTCGTTGTAGCGTGAATCGCCCACATAGGTCGCGAACTCAGGGTCCTTGCGGAGGTTGTACTCCCACTCGGCCTGCAGGGCGTCGCGCAGCTGCTTGCGGCGTGCGTCGAGGCTGGTGTTCGTTTGCGCAGTAAGCACGAAAGCGAAGGAGCACAACACGAGTGCGACGATGGAGAACCGCATCGTTGGGAGACCTCCATGGTGACGAATGTGTGAATTCACCGGACAGGATTCAGTAAAGACGGTAATGAATATACACCGGTAGCAGCGGCAGAAGCGCGATCAAGGCGAGTTTTGTCGCGCAAAACAATCGAGCCTCCGGCACTTACATCAGAGGCCGGAGGCTCGATTTGCGGGATTGGCGGCAACTACATCAGTCCGTCACTTGATGACCTTAGTGAAGTCAAACAGGTCGAACAGATCGCTGATCGCGGGACTGTTGGCTGGGACGTAGGGGTTGGTCGACCATAGAAATCATTCCGGGAGCAATACGCGCAGGGCTGATTGGGGAAAGACTACGTGAATCGCAGCGCGCGAAGATTAAAGCCTCGTAAAATCTGTCTTTCGTCTTCTTGAATTTTCTTGAACGATGATGCGGTTTGGAGAATCGAAACCAAGGGCTGCATCGGGAGACAGGTCCATGAAACATGCAATCCTGGGAGCCGGCGCAATCGGTGGCCTTATGGCAACAGCCCTAAGTTCGCTCGGCGAAGACGTTACGCTGATTGTCCGGACCGAGAAGCTGGTGGATCATCCGCCAACGTTAGTGCTGGAGCATCCAGCGGGCACCATGAGCGCGTCCGTGAAAACCGTGGCACGTCTCAGCGAGCCGGTTGACGTGCTGTGGATCGCGACCAAAACCTACCAGCTGAAAGACGCGCTGGCCTTGGTCGATGCTGTGCCCGGCATGATTGTCCCGCTGCTTAACGGAGTGGACCACGTCGCCGTGCTGCGCGCGCGCTTTGGAGACGATCGCGTCGTACCTGGCACCATCGCGGTCGAGGCTGAGCGAAGCGCCCCGGGGAGTTACGTCCAACGCTCACCGGTGCGACTCAATGTGGCAGCCAGCGGAGAGCTTGTGCTGGGGGATGTTATCGAGCGACTGCGTGGCCTGGGCTGGACCTGCCGTTTCATCGAGAGCGAACCCACGCTGCTGTGGACCAAGCTATGTTTCCTCGAGCCATTCGCGCTGGTGACGTCGGCCTCTGGAAAGAACAATGGGCAGATTCTGGCCGATGCGGAATGGAAGGGTAAGTTCGAGGCAGCCATCGGTGAGGCCTGTGCGGTGGCGGCGAAAGAAGGCGCGCAAGTCGATGGCGAAAAGGGAGCAGCCGTGTTTGCAAACTTTCCGCCTACCATGCGCGCCTCGATGGCGAAAGACCTTGCCGCCGGACGAAAGCTTGAACTGGATGGCATCGCCGGCCCCGTCTTGCGTGGAGGCGTTCGCTACGGAGTGCCTACGCCGACGACGGCGGGCCTGGTCGCGAAGATAGAAAGGCTGGTGAAGAAAAACTAAACCTTCATTTCGCCTGAAGCTTGGCGGTCACACAATCACCACCGGGTTACATCCGTCAATGATGGGATGGATCACCCAATCGTTCTGCGGATCCTCATGACTCCCGCCTTCTTCGGCGGCCCCGGCATCGATGATGCCCTTACACCAGAAGTCGAGCGCGGCCTGCACTCCGATTGGGTCATTCAGGCCGAGCGGCCACGGGGTCTAGGGCACCGTCGGATCATGCAGCATGGCCGGGTCGGGAAGGTCCATGTGGCCAAAAATCTGGCAATCGTGCACCGCGTGAATCTCGTTCCAGCCAGGGTGGAGCGAATCGTAAACCCGATCTCCCCGTTGAGGTTGTACCCACCCCGAACGAAAGGTACGAGAACTCAACTGGCATCCCAAACACGGGGGCGTTGGAGGAGTTGTTCCAGATGCGTGCTCGAATCTCGTACTGGGTTGACGGCAAGAGATCGTGCTCGGGGACAACCACTCCGTTCCTGAGCAATTCGATGTCCGGGTTGTCCCACGTCACCGGGAGGCCGAGCCTCGCCAACCAATATTGCGAGTAGATGCAGGGGTCAGGGCGGTGAAATGCCGGGTGGCTGACTGTCAGACAATTGGCATAGCCAGTCCGTGCCGGATGCGGCAGCTTTTTCCAGGCACAGTAGTCCTTAACCCCTTGGATAAGCCGCTTGAAGATGTCGATGATCGCGAGTATCCACTCGTAGACGACCGCCTTCACCAACGCCAGGAGAATACTGGCAATGAACTTGATCCACTTCATGATTCGCCCCTGACGACAGCGCTACTGAAGATGCGAAGCGAACGGAACAGACTCTTCGACGACAGTTCTCTTTCTCATCGGCGGACGTGCGAAACATCAGGGGCGCCATTCCCTATAACAACATGTACCAAGCCTACTGGTCGGGAACGTCGATGGTTGCTCCCGAGGTAGCTGCCGCAGTTGCTCTGTTGTGGGAAGCCAAGCTGAAGCTGCGGGGCCAAGTTGCGGCGACGGCGACGTACTTGGCGCAGAACACAACCAAGCTCACCAGTAAACAAAGCTGCGGCAGCTATCCCGGCCCCGGTGTTCCCAATCGCGTCTATGGATACGGATTACTCAATATCCTAAGAGCAGTGCAAGCACCGTCGAAAGGGTCACTTCCCAATCGTCGGCTCTTGATCGCATAAACCGTTCTGCGTCGGCGTTGCTACGAAAGAGTACCGGCGCAACGGCCCTCCCTGGCAAGACTATCTGGCGCCTTCGGGGACAGGCACATAGGCGGCACGGCATCGCAGGCGCACTTCTTTGTGCTGACGGGTCGCTGCATCCGTCAGCTCCACGCGGAGTTTATGACGCTTGCCGTCCAGGGCTTCTGGGCTGAATCCCAACTCGTAGCGAAAGTGGAGCTGCTCCAGGATTTCTTCCAGGCCCTTTTCGTACGTCTCAGGTTTGACCGACAAGTACTCGCCCCCGGTTTCGCTCGCGATATAGTTCGCAACCGCGCCCTGTTCGCCCCATAACCACCTGATACGCGGGGATCGCTCGTCCCTCAGGCCAAAGGCTATGGCTGAAGTTTCCAATAACTCATCAATGAAGTGATCGGCCTCTGATTTGGGCATTCCGCTGTAGTCGCCATAGAGAAAGATCACCACCGGCACCGGTTCCGGCACTAATGAGCGAGTATCATCGACGATGAGTTGCAGAGTCTTCTGGAGTGCGAGCTCACCTGGTCGATTGGTCTGGTGCGCGTCAGGCGTGAGTGTGAGTACCTGCTCAAGGACCGTTGTCGCCTCCTCGACGTTGGGTGTCGGTTGCAGGTCGAGTTTGGACTGACCATCGTCACACCAGTGGGCGACTGCCACCGTATCTTGCTTCTCCAGATATTTCAGAGCAGGCTTGAACCGGCTTATTTGCCCCCCAAACAAGCCTGAACCTTCCTTCTCCCAGTCTTGCATATTGCATTGCACGACAAACCAGAGCACAAATGGCCGAGTTGCTGATTGTGCGCCGGTGTCGAATGTCTTGATCGAAACCGGGTGTCCGTTGTCGAAGACTCGAAAATCATCGCGCAGCAACGTCTTGTCTGGGAGGCCGTTCTTAGCGTCGCGAGCGAACACGTCGACCAGTACTAGATTGGATGAGCTGCGGAAGGTGAGTTCCGGGGACCGGGCGGCCGGCGGGGCTTCCTGGGTAACTCCTGGTATTGAGGAGACGATATGTTGAAGCAGTAACAGCGCAAATACGTGAATCGCGGCCGGTTTCATATTCTGCAATCGCGGCAAAAAATCTTAGGCAATGCCAGCAAGCCTTGAATAAGGGCACTAGCCACTAGGTACGCGAAGCTTGTGCAATCCGTTCCCTGATCGCGTTCTCGAATGCCGACGCTCAGCGACTCCCGTCCATTAGAGTCCACCAATCAGTGGGGCCAGGTTAATCAGCTCTTCTTTTCGTGCAAATGTTCAATTCCGTGGTGGCACTTTAGACTGCCGATCTGAATTCCCAACGGCGCTAACGAAATTTGATAGAATGCCGCCACAAAAAGGGTGGGGGTGCCAATGGGTGCTCGGCGATTCCTTCGCTCGTCTTCAGCAAGCGTTTCGAAATCCCGATCGTTCTCACGTCGCGGCACGATGTTCGTTCTGGTAGGGGCCGCCGGACTCATGCCGTGCCTCGCGTTTGCCCAAGCGAAACCTGATTTCCCCGGAGACTACGCGGGGATGTTGGGCCCGTTGCGCGTGAAACTCCATGTGACGGCAGCTCACGACGGAACCCTCACGTGCAACGTCGATAGTCCCGATCAAAACATGGTAGGAGTGGCGTGCGCCGACTTACATACCAACGGGCAGTCTCTGAACTTTACAGTGCCGATGGTGGGGGGAACGTATACAGGCTTGCTGAGCGGCGACGGTTCGTCGCTCACGGGCGTTTGGAGCCAGGGTAGTCCCACGCCGCTGACCCTCAACCGCGTCACGGCTTCCACCGCCGCGAGCGCTGCTGTCAGCGCCCCGGCCGTGCCGACTCCGAACGCCGAAGTGAAATGGGACGATTACACATTCAAGTTCGACCGGTCGGGCACGATGGCGCAAGTCTTTGAAGGTGGCAAGGTCGTGGGCACCATACTGACGATGAACGGCCAGCAGCGGGTTCTCCCTCTGCCCGGGACGGATGCCACCAAGATGACGAAATCCTTCGAGGATTACCAGGCATTCAACGCACGTAGCCACGGCGGAAGCGGTTCAGCGGCGGTGACCGCGCCGGCAGCCCCTGCTGCGACAAACGCCGCAACGCCGGGGGCGGCATCATTTACGCCACCTGCGTCAAGAGGGTCCTTTCAAGTCAATGCGAGCCCCACGCCGGCGGCCGACATTCGCATTGACGACGCAACTCACACCATCACCGTTCCGCGTTTGGATGGAATTACTGTCACGTTTGTGGGCGAAGACGTCAAGATCGCCGGCTTTCGCAAGCTCAATTACATCGTGCGGCATCAGAAAGGCAGTACGGGCCGGTTCCTGGAACACAGTATTGGACATGCCGACTCGGCCGGAGGCAGCTTGTCTGGCGGTGGCGAGGAGTTTCTGCTGGACGGAGGAGGACTCATCTACGATTCGGGGATGGGCACGAACGGCGATATGCAGGTAAATAGCTCTGTCCTGACGGCGAAGCAGCTGTCGCAAATAGCGGTCGCCGCGGTGGCCGATGTGCGCCAGGTTTCGGGTCATGAAAACTTTGCGCCGCCGGGCTACAACACCCTGAAGGAGATTTCTCAGTATCGCCTGCGGTCCGACGGGTCGCGCTAACCCCAGAACAAAAGAGGTGCATTCGATGCTGGCTCCGGTACTCGTATTCGCCCATACGAATTCCTCTATGATCCCGACGGGCGTCGCATACGGATCAGTCCCCACGACGACGCACCGGCGACACCCGAGGAGTATCCGGACAAGCTGCAGCGCACCAGTGAGCTGTTGCTTTTCCTCAGTGCGCTGCGCCGTCAGAACTTCCTGACCTTCGATATTTCTACGGTGAATCACCATTATGGGTTGGCGAAACTCTTCCTCGACATCCTCGATCGCGAGCCGATCAGCTTGGGGAAGGTGCGAATCAATGTCGAAGACTACGAGGATTGGGATTATTTGAACCCGCAGGCCGATCTTGAATTTGGTCGCGCGTTCAAGCCGTCGTGAACCGAGCGCCGCTCATATCCTCGATTTAGTAAAAACGCTCGATCGGACCGGCTTTGTTGGGCGCAGAAAATTCACTCCATCTTCGGATCGGTGGGGGCAATTGTCCGCCGCCGTATAATAATGAGATGCCCACTCGCCAAAATTGCTTTTTGTGAGGCTTGCGGACAATTCCGTCCGCAAAGTTGGTGGGCCGAATCATCCATGGATTTCAAGCTAGCCAGTCCCTATCATCCGGCCGGAGACCAGGCCAAGGCCATCGAGTCGCTCACCCGCGGCCTCTACGACGGCGAGAAGCACCAGGTGCTGCTTGGGCGTCACCGGCTCGGGCAAGACCTACACCATGGCCAAGGTCATCGAGCAGCTGAACCGTCCCGCGCTGGTCCTGGCCCACAACAAGACGCTGGCGGCGCAGCTCTATCACGAGTTCAAGTCGTTCTTCCCGCACAACGCGGTCGAGTACTTCGTCTCCTACTACGACTATTACCAGCCTGAGGCGTACATTCCCGCGGGCGACGTTTACATCGAGAAGGAAGCGACGGTCAACGACGAGCTCGACAAGCTACGGCTGGCGGCAACCCGGTCGCTGTTCGAGCGGCGCGACTGCATCATCGTCGCCTCGGTCAGCTGCATCTACGGCCTCGGCTCGCCCGAAGCCTATTACGGCATGCTGCTGTTCCTGGAGAAGGGACAGAAGATCAAGCGCCAGGACATTGTCCGCAAGCTGGTGGAAATCCTCTACGAGCGCACCGAAGGCGACTTCCGGCGCGGCACCTTTCGCGTGCGCGGCGACGTCATCGAGATCTTCCCCACCTACGACGACAACGCCTACCGCATCGAGATGTTCGGCGACGAAGTCGAGTCGCTGTCGCAGATCGATCCGCTGTTCGGCACGGTGAAGCAGAAGTACGCGCGCCTGCCGATCTATCCCAAGAGCCACTACGTGATGAAGCCGGAGCGCAAGACCGCGGCGGTCGACACCATTCTGGAAGAGCTGAAGTGGTGGGAAGCGGAACTGGAAAAGCAGGGCCGCATGGTGGAGGCGCAGCGCATCCATCAGCGCACGCGCTTCGACCTGGAGATGATCAAGGAGATGGGCTACTGCCACGGCATCGAGAACTACTCGCGGCACTTCACCGGCCGCCTGCCGGGCGAGCCTCCGCCGACGCTGCTCGATTATGTGCCGCGCGATTACCTGCTGTTCATCGACGAGTCGCACCAGACGGTTCCGCAGGTGCGCGGCATGTGGCACGGCGACCGCTCGCGCAAGCAGAACCTGATCGAGTACGGATTCCGGCTTGCCGAGCGCGCTCGACAATCGTCCGCTGACGTTCGAGGAGTTCGAGCATCGCGTCAACCAGGTGATCTACGTTTCGGCGACGCCGGGACCGTACGAGCTGACGAAGTCGGCCGGCGTTGTGGTTGAGCAGATCATTCGGCCGACAGGACTGATCGATCCCGAAGTCGAAGTGCGCCCGGTGAAGGGACAGATCGACGACCTGCTGCACGAAATCCGCGAGCGCGCGAAGACGAACGAGCGCGTGCTGGTAACCACGCTCACCAAGCGCATGGCCGAAGATCTGGCCGAGTACTACAGCGAAGTCGGCGTGCGCTGCCGCTACATGCACTCGGAGATCGAGACGCTGGAGCGCATCAAGATTCTGCGCGACTTGCGCAAGGGCGAGTTCGATGTGCTGATCGGCATCAACCTGTTGCGCGAAGGACTTGGACCTGCCGGAAGTTTCGCTGGTCGCAATTCTCGATGCCGACAAAGAAGGCTTCCTGCGCTCGGCGGGATCGCTGATCCAGACGATCGGCCGCTGCGCCCGCAACTTGAGCGGACGCGCGATTCTCTATGCCGACACGATGACCGATTCGATGCGGCAGGCGATCGACGAAACCTACCGCCGGCGGGCGATTCAGACCGCCTACAACGAAGAGAACGGCATCACGCCGGAGTCGATCGTGCGGCCGCTCGACATGTCGCTGGTGGCGGTCGCGTCGGCGGATTATGTTGACCTGACCAGCGAGTCCGACGGGCATACCGGAGTTCCGTCGCAGGCAGAACTTGACGCGTTACATCGCGAAGCTGGAAAACGACATGCGCGAAGCCGCCAAGCGCTTCGAGTTCGAACAGGCAGCCAAGCTGCGCGACCAGGTGCGCGAACTGCGCAGCAAGGAGTTCATGGTTACGTAGGACCTCGCGGACTAAAGCCCGCTCGGTCTGCCAGAATACAGAACTTGCACAGCTAAAGCTGTGCCCTTTCAAACCATCGCCGAAGCATGGAAAGGGAAACGACCGGACGCGAGTTGGGCATCCGGCCGTTGGAGTACGCTATTCGGTCATCATCTGGACGGCTGCTGCAGCGGACAGGTCGTGACCTGGGGATCGCAGTTGGGGTCCTGCTGCGGGGCGGGCATGTTCGAGGACGACGGTATTGTTGAACGTCTGGATGATGCTGACGGTGCCGCTGCCGGAGTTCGCTGAGTACACCTTGGTCGAGCTGCGGCTCGGTTGCGACGAAGACCGGGTTCTGGCCGACCGGTATCGTCGCGACCACGCCGAAGCTGCTGGAACTCACCACGCTGACAGTCGTTCGAAGCGGAGTTCGCGACGTAGAAACTCAGACCGTTCGGCAAGGGCCGCGACGGAAACTGGGTCCGAACCCACAGGCACGGTCGCCAGGGTCGGAATCGGCGGGTTCACACCCAGAGAGACGTTCGGCGGCGTCGAGCACCGTGACGGTATTGCCGCCGGTGTTGGTCACATAGAGGCGGTTGAGGAAGGTGTCGAGATAAATCGAAGGTCGGCCCAACTCCCAGCGGCGACAGATCCGCCGATGGTGTTGGTCGCTGTGTTGATGATGTCCAGCGCATCCAGGAGAGCTGTCCATTGCCCTGGTCAACCACGAAGACATAAGCGCCATCGGAGCTGGCTACCATGGTGATTGGGTTCTGGTGCAGCCCGTTGGCCTGCGTAATGGTCTTCGAGACGCTCTGGCTGATCGGGTTGTAAACGGAAATCGTGTTGTCTCCCTGGTTGGCGACGTAGACGTATCCTCCGTGCGGCCTGTTGCACGATCGGACCGGGATTGAAGCCGACGCATACGGTATTGGTAGCGACAAGGCGAACTCGTACTGATCACGCTCGAGCGACCCGGTGATGGGGCAGAAGGAGTTGGTACCGGAATTCGACCACGTACATCTGCAGTGGATGCTGTGGAAGCGAGGCTGACTGGGCGAGATCCGGGAAAGAGGCCGATGTTGATCGACGGTGGTCGTCCCGATCAGACTGAATTCGCTGACGGAGTCGGCATCGCGGTTGGCAATAAAAATGGCGCCGTGCACGCTGCCCTGGAAGACTCTCCGCAACCGAGCCGAGCCTGCTGTGACGACCTGCAGGTTGGTGTCGCCAGACACGTCGATCTTGGTGTTGGAGCCGATTGCCGATGGGGTTGTAATTCAGCACGAATGCGAAATGGCTCGTTCTGGGGCTGTCCGCCGGGAGAAACGATGGGGTTGGCGATGGGACGATACTGATCGCCGCAACCAAGTTCGAACAGCAGAAATAAAAGACAGGGTACGATGACCGCGAGTTCTACGCAAAAACTTCATCCAGTCTTCCTAACAGGAATTCGTCCGGCCAGGAACAATTCGCAGGAAACCTCATTGTATAAGCGACGGCATAGTCGGGGTACAGCAACGGTACTGCTCACTCGCCGCCGATGCAAACCCGAATGCAGACTCCGCGTTGCGCATGCGGACAAGAAAGAAGCCCTGCCGCAGCCGACAGGGCCTTGAGATCTCGAGCTCCGCTGGAGCTTACACGTTGAACGACGAACCGCAGCCGCAGGTGCTCTTCACGTTCGGATTCTCGAACTTGAAGCCAGCACCTTCGAGGGTCTCGATGTAGTCGACGGTCACCCCCTTCAGATACATAAGCGAAGTCGCGTCCACGAAGACCTTCAGTTCGTCGAAGTTGAAGGTCTTGTCCATCATGCCGGCGCCATTCTCGAACGACATGGAGTAGGAGAAGCCGGAGCAACCTCCGCCGACCACGCCGACGCGCAAGCCCGCGGGCAACGGATTCTGCTGCGCCATAACTTCCTTGACCTTGGCGATGGCCGTCGTGTGTGAAGATGACGGGCTTGCGTCTCGACGCTGGGCGTCGGCGGCGGTGGGTGTGGTGGTTGTGGTTGCCATTCCTCGTCTCCTGAAAACCTTGGCGAGGATTATAACAAACTGCGTCGCCGGTCGCCCAGACCCGTCTGAGGCGACGGAACCGACCAGCCATATATTAGATGACGAAGGCGCTGAGTCGCAACGGTTGCAGGGAGAATCCGGGCAGCGGTTATCTGAGTGAGACCATCGGGCAAGCGTTCTAAATGCTTGCAATAGCCGGCAGATTCATGCAGGGCATATAATGTGGCGGCGTGAGGGCCCCCGGAACTGGTGGGCGATGGCAGTGAACCCATCAGACGTGGGGCCGGTTCGCCGGAACCGAGGTGGCATATGTCCCCGATGATGATGTTGAGCGTCGTCTGGGCTGTCATAACCGCGGCGCTGATCATCGTCTTGATCTACCGCAGCACACTCAGCATGCACGAAGATGATCAGCTTTTTCTCGATGAGTCCACGGCCAACCTGCGCGCGGAGCAGGAGCAGCTGCTGAAGAGGATGAGTAAGATCACGCCGATTGTGCGCATTCTTGGTGCAGCCTCGGGACTGCTGATTCTCGTCATTGCGGGCATGGCGTCTGTGGGAGCAGATGAACCGCGTGTATTAGTCTAGGTGAAGGTTTTCCAAGCGATCCCGCCGCAGGATGACCAATAGCCAGCGTGACAGGCTGGTTAAGCGCTGTCTTTGTGCAGGGCGTCTCACCTGCGCTCAGCCACCAGCTATGGGCCGAGGGGAGACTGTCCAGGATTGCCGAGCCAGATTCCGGTACTGTCAAGCCCTGAGCGCCGAAGCGAATCCAAATTGTTCTGCTGCCGCTAGTGCGGCGCAACTTGGGAAGGAGACCGCATACATGACATGACCAGGAAACGACGTCAGTGCGCCCACGAGCCTTGTCAGTGCACCGTGCCAGCCCACGAAAAATACTGTAGCGACTACTGCAAGACTGCAGGCAGCGAAGAAGTTGAGATCGCCTGCGACTGCGAGCACGAACCCTGCCAGTAGCGCGCGACGTTCGCCCGAATCCGAGCCAGCCAGCCCGTGAAAGCGCGCCACCTTGCGGTTCATGCACAGCCTGTGGTGTCTGATAAACTTGGAGTATCGATTCGGCAGAAGCTGGTTTCGTGGGGAACCAGTTTATAGCGGCATCTGGCGATGTCATTTCGGACCCAAGGCCGGCTTACGAGGCCATTCGTGAGACGATCCCGACGCCAGGCGCGTTTGATTCGCACAGAAGCCGCTAGATTAGCGCGGCGTTCGCATAACTCTGTACAGGCTTCTACAAAATCGATTCTTTAACCTTGACGGAGGCGGATTGTTCGGTCCGTCACGTTCCGACATCGCTGAGGTTACCGTGGCGCTACACAAATCATTGAATCCGGTCATCGAGTTTCCGGTTAAGCCGGAAGTGGATCACGAAAAAGAAGTCGCCGAATGGCTTGAGGCATTCGACCAAGTCGTTGACGATGAAGGCCCGAATAAGGGTGCGGACGCTAATGGGCGCCTTGGTGCAGCGACGCGCGAACCACTGGCGTCGATGTTCCCGTCCAGCTCAACACACCCTACCTGAACACCATTCCGGCGTCGATGAAGAAGTTCCGTATCCCGGGCGACCGCAAACTGGAACGCCGCATTAAGAGCCTGATCCGCTGGAACGCCATGGCGATGGTGCATCGCCAGAACAAGAAAGACCCGGGCATCGGCGGCCACATCTCGACCTATTCTTCGCTGGCGACCCTGCTCGAGGTTGGATTCAACCATTTCTTCCACGCCAGCTACGGTGACGAACCTGGCGACTTGATTTACTTCCAGGGCCACGCTTCACCAGGTGTTTATTCGCGCGCATTTCTCGAGGGACGCCTGAGCGAAGAGCAGCTCAAGAATTTCCGGCACGAGTTGCGAGACACGCCCGGGCTCTCGTCGTATCCGCATCCGTGGCTGATGCCGGACTTCTGGCGCTTTCCGACGGTCTCGATGGGCATCGGCCCGCTGAACGCGATGTACCAGGCACGTTTCATGCGCTATCTGGAAAACCGCGGATCTGATTGAGAAGACGCCGCGTAAAGTCTGGGCATTCGTCGGCGATGGCGAAACAGACGAGCCCGAGACACTGGGTTCACTGATCGCTGGGTTCGCGCGAGAAGCTCGACAACCTGATCTTCGTGGTCAACTGCAACCTGCAACGACTCGATGGACCGGTGCGCGGCAACGGCAAAATCGTCAACGAACTGGAAGCCAGCATTCCGTGGCGCTGGCTGGAACGTTATTAAGGTGATGTGGGGCAGTGATTGGGATCCGATCGTTTGCCGCCGACACCAACGGATTGCTGCTGAAGCGCATGGAAGAATGCGTGGATGGCGAGTTGCAAAGCTTCAAGGCCAAAGGCGGCGCGTACATCCGCAAGGAGTTTTTTGGGAAGTATCCAGAGCTGCTGAAGCTGGTCGAGCACATGAGCGATGACGACATTCATCGCCTCACGCGCGGCGGGCACGATCCGCAGAAGGTGTACAACGCATACCTGCGCGCAGTGCAGCACACAGGGTCGCCGACGGTGATCCTGGCGCACACGGTAAAGGGCTACGGACTGGGTTCAGCCGAGGCCCGCAACGCGACGCACTCGGAGAAGAAGCTCGCAGACCAGGCATTATCGGCGTTCCGTACGCGGTTCGACATTCCGATTCCGGAGTCGGCGGCGCGGGACGGGTCGCTGTATCGTCCAGCGGAAGACAGCGAAGAGTTGAAGTACATGCGCGAGCGGCGCCGCCTTCTGGGCGGATATCATGCCGTCGCGTGTGCCCAAGACGATACCATTTCGAAGGCGCCGCCGACTCGAAGAGTTTTCCGAATCGCTGGCAGGATCGAAGGGGCGGCCGGTTTCGACGACCATGGGATTACGTCAGCATGCTGCGACAGTTGCTGAAAGACCCGAAGGTCGGCAAGGCGATCGTGCCGATCATTCCGGACGAAGGCCGCACCTTCGGCATGGAGTCGATCATCCGGCAGGTGGGCATTTATGCCAGCCAGGGCCAGCTCTACAAACCGCACGACCAGGAAATGCTGCTGTACTACCGCGAGGAGAAGAGCGGTCAGATCCTCGAGGAGGGTATCACAGAGGCAGGTTCGATGGCTTCGTTCACGGCAGCCGGAACCTCGTACTCGAATTACGACGTCATTACGATTCCGTTTTTCACCTATTACTCGATGTTCGGTTTCCAGCGTATCGGAGACATGGTGTGGGCGTTTGCCGACGCGCGCGGAAAGGGCTTCCTGATGGGCGGCACCGCCGGCCGCACGACGCTGTCGGGCGAAGGGTTGCAGCACCAGGACGGCCACAGCCTTGTGCTGGCAAGCACCGTCCCGACGTGTCATGCCTATGATCCGGCGTTTCGTGTACGAGATTGCGGTGATCGTGCAAGACGGCATGCACCGCATGTACGAATTGCACGAAGATCGTTTCTACTACATCACGCTGTACAACGAAGACTATCCGATGCCGGAGATGCCTGCGGGCTGCGAAGAAGGCATTCTGCGCGGGATCTACAAGTTCCGCGCGGCAGCTAAGGGCGACGCAGTGGTGCAGTTGTTCGGCAGCGGTCCGATTCTGAATGAAGCCCTGCGGGCGCAGGAAATTCTTGCCGAGAAGTATGGCGTCGCGGCCGATGTATGGAGCGTGACCAGCTACAACGAGCTTCGGCGCGATGCGCTGGCGACTGAGCGGTGGAACCGGCTGCACCCAGGGGAAGCCGAGAAGAAGCCTTATATTCTGACAGCGATTGAAGGTACGCAAGGGCCGATCATCGCTGCGACGGATTATATGAAGATCGTTCCCGATCAGCTGTCGCCGTGGCTGAGCGACCGGCTGGTGACCCTGGGCACGGACGGCTTCGGCCGCAGCGACAACCGTCAGCATCTGCGGCGGCACTTCGAGGTGAATGCCGAGTCGATCGCAACGGCGGCACTGTCGCGCCTGGCACGTGAAGGCAAGTTCGACGCACTGGAGGCGCAGAAGGCGTTCGAGGAACTGGGTGTGGCGACAGAGAAGCAGGATCCGGCGACGGCGTAACCTCACACCACAATCACCGCGGCGCCATCGATGGCGTCGCGCTTGACCGCTAGGAGCGCGTCGTTAGCCTGGTCGAGCGGAAATGACGTCACCTTGGGGCGCATTCCGATCTCGGCCGCAATCCGCAGGAAGTCTCGGGCGTCGTTGCGCGTCATGTTGGTGACGCTGCGTAGCTGGCGTTCTCCCCACAATAGCCGGTCATAATCGAACTCAGGAATGCGGTCGAGGTGGATGGCGTTGATGGCCACAACTCCACCTTTGCGCAAACCGCTGAGAGCGGAGAGCACTACGTCGCCGCTGGGCGCGAAGGTCACAGCGCGGTCCAGTTCGACGGGCGGCTTGTCGGTCTCGGAGCCGACCCAGTTCGCTCCCATCGACTCTGCGAGTTGGCGATGGGACTCGCCGCGAGTTGAAACATAGACTTCGCAATTCCAGGAGCGAAGGACTTCAATCGCGAGGTGGGCGGATGCGCCGAAGCCGAAGAGTCCGACACGGTCGCCATGTTGCACCTCAGCGACTCGCAAGCTGCGGAAGCCGATGATGCCCGCACACAGCAGGGGCGCTGCGTGAAGGTCGTCGAGCGCGGCGGGCATTGGGAAGACGAAGTCGGTGCGGGCGGCGGCGAACTCAGCGTATCCGCCATCGACCGAGTAGCCCGTGAATGTGGGTGCGTTGCAGAGATTCTCTTTGCTGTTGCGGCAGTACCAGCAGGAGCCGTCGGTGCCGCCAATCCAGGAGACGCCAACGCGTGTGCCTAGCGGCAGCTCCCGCGTTGCACCCGCAGCCACCTCGCCTACGATCTGGTGGCCGGGGATAAGCGGCGAGCGCCGCTCTGGCAACTCGCCTTCGGCGATGTGAAGGTCGGTGCGGCAGACGCCGCAGGCGCGCACTTTCAGCAGAACCTGCCCCGCTGTGGGTTCAGGTTGCGCGACCTCCTCGATACGCAGTGGTCGGTTCGCAATTGGAGCGGGGGTGGAGAGAACGGCGGCTTTCATGGCATGATCTGCCTTCTTAAGATTCTACTCGGGACGTGATCTTCTCGTTGGCAGAGTCTTGCTGACGTAGTGCAGTGGGATGGCAAAGAAGAGCGCCAACAGAAGGTTAATCAGGGGCTCGCGGGAATGCTGACCTAGGCCAAAGCTACTCCAGCCATGTACGTTACCGGGCCATAGTATTGCTCCGTGATCTTTGCGGCTGAGGCCCGGTCCACGTCGCTGGCCGGTAAGTGTCCGTCGCGCGAGGCGGCATATCGCCATGGCTGGTTGAAGAAAAGTGCGACCCCCAGGTAGGAGTCGTCGTAAACTATCACTGCCGTCCGGGGGCGCCCGGGTGTCCAATATGGGCCGCCAGCAATGGCGACAGCGAACACGCCGTCGGAAAAGGCCTCAACTCGAGCAGTTTCCCTGGTCAATTGGGCTCCCTATGTGGAGCGATGATAACCCGGGGCGGATTAAAGCCATCCTTTGGACCGCGCGATGCGAGCGGCTTCGACGCGATTGGCGGCGCCCAGCTTGCTGATGGCTTCCGACAGGTAGTTGCGCACCGTGCCCTCGGACAGGTTGAGTTCAGTCGCGATATCAGAACTCGCCACTCCTTCCCCCGCTAGTCGTAGGACCTGCCGCTCACGCTCGGTGAGGGGGTCAGGTTCGTTGGTCCAGGCCTCGGCAGCGAGTTGCGGGTCGATAACGCGCAAGCCGGTCCGCACACGACGAACAGCGTCGGCGAGCTGTTCGGCGGGCATGTCCTTCAGCAAATAGCCTGACGCGCCGGCTTCAAGGGCACGGCGGAGGTATCCGGCGCGGGCGAACGTCGTAAGAATGATGACGCGAACCAGCGCTCCACGACGCTTAAGCTCGGCGGCGACTTCGAGGCCGGTTCTCGCCGGCATCTCGATGTCGGTGATGAAAACGTCGGGACGGTGCTGCTGGACCAGACGTAGCGCCTCGTCGCCGGAGCGGGCGCGGGCGATCACTTCGATGTCGTCTTCCATTTCGAGCAGTGCGGCCAGCGCGCCGAGGACCATGGCCTGGTCTTCAGCGATCACCACGCGGATTTTGTCGCGCCTGGTTCCCGGCATATCCTCAGTTTCGCAGAGTGCAGACTGCTCAGGCGAGAGGCAAATCGATAATCAGTCGAGTTCCGTTGGAACTGTGGAGCCGAAGAGAGCCACCCAACGCCTCGAGACGCTCGCGCATGCCACGTAGTCCGTTGCCTTCGGGACCGGCCGCGCCACATCCGTCGTCAGAGACTTCCAGAGTGCAGAAGGATTCCTTGCGTTTCAAGATGACGTTGCAGCTATGTGCGTCGGCGTGGCGAACGACATTTGTAACGGCTTCGCGCAACGCGAGCGCGAGCACTGACTCCTGGGCGGGGCTGAGCGGAACCGTGTCCGTGTCACACTGGACGGTCACGCCTGCCGTCTCCAGAGCGGCCCGGGCGCGGGCGAGTTCAGCGAAGATGCCATCGCTACGGTATCCGCGAATGGCTTCGCGCACATCGGCGAGTGCGGCTCGCGAGGTGTTCTCCACGTCGTTCATTTCCTGCTTGGCGCGTTCCGGATCGCGGTCCACCAGCTTTCGCGCCAACTCTGACTTCAGGGTGATAAGCGATAGCGTGTGGCCCAGCACGTCGTGTAAATCGCGGGCGATACGCTCACGCTCCGCGACCTTGGCGAGGTGCTCGATTTCGTCGTTGGCGAGCTGCAGCTTCTGCTGCGCGCAATGGCTGACAGCCCAGTGATGGTTGCCAAGGCCCACGAGAACGATCAGCAGGGCGATGGATCCCCAATTGCCAAGGTCCAAGGGCAACCGCACGGCATAGAAGCCCAGGATGAGAAGTTCCACAGCAAGGGTGGTGACCACCCAGCGGAATTTTAGGGTAAAGCTGCCCGCGGCGGCCGCATAGATAAGAAGACCGACGGCGCCCGTGTTGAACGATATCGCGATCGTTGCCATTGCGATCATCAGCACAACGCAGATGTTTCTGATCCGTTCAGGGCGGGAAAACGCCTGCAAATAGAGGAAGATGAAAACGAGGCCGGCGAGTGTGTTCAGCGTCCACCGTAGTGGACCGGCGTGCCTCCAGTAAGGATCGAGGAAGAACCAGAGCATGAAGGGCAGCCATATTAGCGGCATCCACTTGTGCTCGTGGTCGGCCGGGTAAAGCTTGTGCCAGATTGATCGCAGCGTGTTCATTGTTTCCCTATGTCTCTAACGGTCGCATTATTGTCTGCCGGAGCGGGGTTTCGGCACAATCCCATACCAGAACACGGCGGCGACCGTCAGCGCCAGCGCAAGATCGATCCAATGTGCGGCCAACGTCAGGGCGGAGAAGACGACCATCAGAAACGCCCAGATCATCCATTGTGTCGTTTTGCTGATCATAACCAGCTCCTTATTGCTCTGTGTAGCTCCACGTCCCGAAGCCAAGCGTTTCAAGCGGGTGGGAAAATTGAAACGCGGGCTTCGGTTCGTGTCGCCCCAAAGCGCGAACGAACACGCGTCTTGGGAACCCTTGAAGCGCGTCCGTCATCGGGGCGACAGGTGATGGCGGACAAACTTCGCCGGGCCAACTTCATCCGTACGACGCTCCCTCGTCGCGCCAGTAGCCGTAACCGGCGAGACCCAGGAACAAGAGAGTCACTCCAATCAGCGGCTGCACGTGTCCCCACGCCGGCGATGGATTCGGATTGACGCCGATGACATTCAGAGCTAACTGGCTCATGTGATACGGAGGCAGAATCAATGCGACTTTCTGCAGCACGTGCGGCAACATGAAAATCGGAATCCACAGCCCCGAGCAGAACGACATCGGCAGGTAAACCAGGTTCACCATCGCCGGCGCCGAATTTGGCTTGGCGAAATAACCCAGCCCCAGACCCATCGCACTGAACGGTATCGAACCAGCCACGAGAATCGCGATCAGCTCCGTGGCCTTCATGAAGCTAAGACGAACGCCGCCGAACAACTCACCCACCGCCAGCAGCACCAGTGAAATCACAGTCGCGAACACTACGGCATTGGCGATTTTGGCGAGGAAATAGGCAGGGAGCGGCATGGGCGACGCACGCTTCACCTGCAGCCATCCCTGGCCGCGCTCCATGGCGATGCCGACGCCAAAGCTGAACATGGCCACGCCCATGACTCCGTAGCACGCCATCGTGGCCAGCAAGTAGGTAGCGGTTTCCGCTCGGCGTGGGCCGCTCGGAGCCATCACGATGCCGAACAGAACGTAAAACATCACGGGAAACAGCACCGTCGAGAGAGCGAAGATCGGGATGCGCGCGTACTTCAGGATTTCGTACTTTGCCTCTTTCACGTACAGAGTGATCAGTTGACCGAGCGAGCGCTGGGGCACGGCGTAGGCGGCAGAAAACGTTGTGGTTGCCATTTCAATTGCTCCGCTCCGAATGCGATGAGTGGTTCTGGGTCAGGGCCAGAAAGGCCTCTTCTAGCCCAGCGTTAGTGACTTCGAGGTCCGAAAGCCACGAGTCGCGCTGTAACAGTTCGCGAACGACGGGCTCGGCGACGCTGACCTGGAGCTCAAATGCGTTGCGGTCTTCCTTCACGCTGATGACACCGGGAATCTGGCGAATTTCGCGGGCCGAGAGGCGGCTGATGCAGCGCACCTGCTTGCCGATGGCGCGTGCCTTGATTTCCGCTGGTGTGCCTTCGGCAACGATCGCTCCATGCTGCAGAACCAGGATGCGGTCGGCCAGCGCGTCGGCCTCGTTCAAGTAATGCGTAGTCAATAGAACAGTCTTGCCCCGCGCCACTAACGTGCGTATTTGCGTCCACATCAAGCGGCGGGCTTCGACGTCGAGTCCCACTGTCGGCTCGTCGAGAAACAACAAGTCGGGATCGCCGCAGATCGATATGCCGAAAAGCACGCGTTGCTTCTGGCCGCCGGAAAGCTCGCCGAAGGGACGGTCTTTGAACTCTTCCAGCCCGGCAATCTTCAAGGTTTCTGCCAGAGGCAGCGGTCGCGGGTAATACGAAGAGAACAGGTCGATATGTTCGCGGACCTTCAGGGTCTCAGGGACGCGTCCGACCTGCAGCATCACGCCGCAACGTGCTCCCACGTGCGATTCGCGCGGATTGGCTCCAAAGACCGATACCCTGCCAGCGTCGGGCCCGGCCAGTCCCAGCAGCATGCGAACCAGCGTAGTTTTGCCCGCGCCGTTAGGGCCGAGCAGGGCCAACAGCTCCCCGGCGTGCAGATCCATCGTTACGTTCTGTAACGCAGTGACGTCACCATATTTCTTGGTGAGACTCTTGGTCCCAGCCACGCAGAAATTCGTGCCTGGGCTAGTCCTGGGTAGTTCGGCAAATGCGGTGGACATCGTTTGCTCCTGTTTTTGGCTTTCCCCGTGTTGAACTGATGATCGGCGAAAGTAGAAACGGTTGACAGTGCCGATTGTCAGGCGAGGCGAATGACAAATGTCATGGGAGGTCGGGCAAACATGAAAAAGCCGCCCGTCTGGAATTGTGGTTCCAGTCCGGGCGGCATGCGAGCTAACGGGCCAGAGTTAGAGTCGTTTGAGCACTACCTCCAGCAACTCCATTTGGTGGTTAATGGAGCGCAAGAGTTTCTCGCAGCAATCCTTATCGCCGCCTCCGTCGCCACCAGTGGTCGTCTTCTGCTGCACCACCTTGTTCTGCATCGCTTCCCGCACAATAGGCTGGCCATCGCGGCCGTAGCCCGTTGCGTGGAAGACGAAATGGCAAGTGCCGGCTTCGGTGTCGCAGATGGCTGACCAATTCGGAACCGCCAAAGTGGCGAACGTCGTGATGCTGGGTGTGCTGCTGGAGAAACCGACTGCCTACCCACCGATACGGCCATCTTCGGGCTGAAACACACGGTGAAGAATCCGAAGTTACTCGCACTCAACAAACAGGCCGTCGTTGCCGGACGCGACTATCTGGACACAACCGTGGAAGTTGGCGCGGTGTCGCAGCCCGACGGATACTCTGGCTAGTTCTCCATGCTTCGCCCCAGTCTCCGCGCCGCCATTGCGCCAACCAGCGCGCGGCGAGAAAGCAGATAAGATTCGGACGGCGATTGCCGGAGGTCCGTCACATTGGCGAAAAGACGTAAGCCCAAGCCGTTCAAGGCCGCATCTGCGGTGAAGGCCGCAGCGCGAGAGAAGATCGGGACGCCTCCGCCGACCCGCGCGGAGCCTGCGAGTAAGAAACCTAAGGCTAAGTCGCCGAAGCACAAACCAACGCTAGGCAAGTTGCTTGAAGAGGAAGGTTAGAATTTTCAAGTTGTCGCTAACGACCGTAACTTCACGCCTGCTTTGGTGAGCGCCTCATTTACGGAACGGGCAATCGCGACGCTGCCGGGTGTGTCGGAGTGAATGCAAAGAGTTCCGGCATCAACCTTCAGTTCCGATCTGTCGTACGCCACGGCGACATGCCGGGTGACGATGTCGAGCGCTTGGCGGGCGGCTTTAGCTGGATCCTCAAGCAGCGCACCCGGAAGGGTACGGCTGCGCAGTAACCCGTTTGGTTCGTAGGCGCGATCAGCGAAGGCCTCGCCAGTGCAGGTTAGGCCCATCGACTCCCACAATGTCAAGGTCGATGATCCTGCCTGAGCAACCATGATGAGTTGTTCGTCGCTTTCCAGTACGGCCCGTGCCACAGCGGCCGCGACCGCGGCACTCTTGTTGGCCGCGTGATACAACGCGCCGTGCGGCTTGCAGTGCACTAGGCGGACGCCCAGCGCCTCGGCCACCTCTGCCAAGGCCGCAATCTGATCGCGCACCATGGACTCGATCTCTGCTGCGGCCATCGGCGATTCAACTCGCCCGAAGTTAGTGCGGTCGGGATAGCCGGGATGCGCACCGATAGTGACGTCGAGTTCCTTTGCGATGCGAACCGTCTCGCGCATGGTTCGTTCATCGCCGGCATGTCCGCCGCACGCCACGTTCGCGGAAGTGATGTAGCGCATCAACTCGTAGTCGGTGCCGTTGGCCAGCGATTCCTCGGACTCGCCCAGGTCGGAGTTAATGTCGATGGACAGTACTGTCATTGGCAACCTCACGGGCTAGCTCTAACCGCGGGAAAAAATGCTTCTTAGCCATTGCTCTTGCGCGCGCAAAGCGGCGATTGCCTCAACAATCGACACCTCAGCGAACCGCACCGAGTCGCGCGGTCGCAACCGGCCGATGCGATGCATGTCAGCCGAGATCGCGTTAGCAATTTTAGGATACCCGCCGGTGGTCTGCTGATCGACGAATAACAGGATCGGTTGTCCATCCTGCGGCACTTGTATTGCTCCAAGGGGGATGCCATCAGTCAGCAGTTGCTTCGACTCGCGAGGGATGACCGGCTCTCCTTTGAGCCGCAGACCGGCGCGGTCCGACTGTTCGCTGACTCTGTACTGCGCTGCCAGGAACTGCTGGTAAGTTTCCGTGCTGAACCAGTCGTGCTGCGCTCCCCGCGTGACACGGATCGGTCCAGTTGCGGGCAATTCGTTGAGTCTGTCGACATGCAGACGCCCGGTTTCCCCTTTCTTGTCCACGCGAATTTGCAGAATATCTCCGGACTGAATTCTGCGGCCTTCAAAACCGCCGAAATGGCCCCTGAGATCAGTGGAACAACTGTCCATAATCAGCGGGACACTGAAGCCCCCCTGCACAGCGAGGTAGGCCCTCGCGCCGTCTGTGGTGTTCCCGCATTGTAAGACTGATCCCGCGGCAAGATCGACTGCCGCGTTCAGCGGGATAGAATGCCCTCCCGACTTGCAGTCGCAACTGGCGCCGCAGATCGCAATCGTCGCCGGCGACTGGAACTCCACCGTTGGGCCGATGAGGGTCATCTCAAGTGCCGGAGCGCCTTCGTCGTTGCCCACAAGCAGATTCGCGATGCGGAATGACAGCGCGTCGGCGGCGCCCGCAGGCGAAATACCCAAGTGTGCGTAGCCGTAACGCCCGCGGTCCTGGACGGTGGTGAGCAATCCTGGCTTAATCACGCCAATGGTCATCTGCGCTCCCGCCACAACCGTCCGAAATCTCTCCGATCGATTGGAGAAAATCTCAACTGGTCACCGGGCAACACGCGCGTGGGTTGGGCTCTCTCCGGGGCGAACATGCGAACCGGAGTACGTCCGATCAGCCTCCAGCCGCCGGGAGTTTCGGTAGGGTAGATCCCCGTTTGGCCTCCTGCAATGCCGACACTGCCAGCCGCTACCGCGCGACGCGGTGTGGGTAGGCGCGGCATTTGGAGGGCCTGCGGCATACCTCCGAGGTAGGCGAAGCCTGCCGTGAAGCCAAGAAAGCAGACAAGGTAAGTCGCGCTGGAATGTAGCCTGATGACCTCATCGATGGACAGGTTCGCGTGGGAGGCGACGCCCGGGAGATCGGGGCCGAATTCAGCTTCATAACAGACTGGAATCTCGACGATAGGCGAGCTGGGTTCGGACGAACGCTTGTCGTCCAATTCGAACCATTTGACCAGTCCGGCAACTTCCTCGTGGGTCACTGCCAGCGGATCGAAATTGATCAATAGCGATGTGTATCCAGGATTCAGGTTGAGGATTCGGTGGTCACGCTTCGCCTTCAGGGCGTGAAATAGGGTCAACACACGCTCCTGGATCTCCGGAGCGATCGTGTCGCCAAGGATTACAAGCAATGAGGCATCGCTCGCCGGAATAATCTTCACGCCAACGCCTTTGCCTCTCACTCTGAGATGTCTGCCCGCATTTCAGGATGAATAGTGCAAGGAGAGCACGCTGTCAAACGAGTTGAGTAATCTGGGCTCGTCCATGAAACGATGATTCCGGTCTTTCGCTGTCGGGGTTCAGTTATCATGCGCAATTGACAAGAGAAGCCCACGGAAGTGATCGAGCAGACACATCCCGGGCATCGACTCTGGCTGCGGGAACTGACAGCCAGCGAGCGTGCCACGCTGATCGCGACATTTTGCGGTTGGGCGCTCGACGGCATGGACGCAATGATTTACAGCTTCGTGATTCCTATGCTGATGGCCGAATGGCGCATGAGCCAGGGCGAGGCGGGCGTACTGAGCACAGTGTCGCTCATGGTCTCGGCCGTCGGCGGGTGGTTGGCGGGAGCGTTGTCAGATCGCTTTGGTCGCGCCCGCATTCTTCAACTGACCATCCTCTGGTTTGCCGTATTCACCTTCCTCAGCGGATTCACTCATTCATTCTGGCAACTGCTCGTAACTAGAAGCCTGCAGGGATTGGGCTTCGGGGGAGAATGGGCAGTGGGTGCGGTCCTGATGGGCGAGGCCATCCGCGCGCGATTTCGCGGTATGGCGGTCGGTACTGTCCAGAGTGGATGGGCAATAGGGTGGGGCATTACTGCGTTCGCCTATGTAGTGCTGTTTCACCTTCTACCGGTCAGCACCGCTTGGCGGGCCATGTTCTGGATCGGCATTGCGCCATCGCTTTTGGTGTTCTACATCCAGCGTCATGTTCCGGAACCCGAGGTTTTAGGCAGCCCTAGGTCTCGCGAGAAGAGTTCGGCTGACGGAGCTAATTTTCTGGTGATATTCGGCCCCCGCCTGCTGCGCACAACGGTTCTGACTGCACTAGTGGCAATTGGTGCGCAGGGAGGCTATTATGCCATCACTACTTGGCTGCCGACATACCTGAAAGCGACGCGAGGACTCTCCGTCCTCAACACTGGCGCGTACCTGTTCGTGGTGATTGCCGGATCTTTCTTTGGATATATCGTCAGTGCATGGTTGTCCGACCGTCTCGGGCGCAGGAGCACGATGGTGCTTTTTGCGCTCTGCTCATTTCTCGCTGTGCTCGCCTATACCTATTTTCCCGTCGGCAACTCGATGATGCTAGTACTCGGCTTTCCCCTGGGTTTCTTTGCATCAGGAGTGTTTAGCCCGATCGGGGCATTCTTTACGGAACTGTTCCCAAACCAGGCGCGTGGTTCCGGACAGGGTTTCTCCTACAATGTGGGACGTGGTATCGGCGCCTTGTTTCCGACACTCGTTGGATTTCTTAGCATCCGCATGGGCTTGGGACACGCGATCTCCTTTTTCTCCGTTATCGCTTATCTCACAATGATTTCTGCCACGCTGCTTCTGCCGGAAACCAAAGGCCGGAACCTCAGCGAGATTTAGGCCATCTCACATTGTGAGACCTATATCGCCGGTGTGCTGTTCTTTGCTGCGCCAGCGATTGTTACGCGCCGGTGAAATGTCCGCAAGGCGGTAGGCCGTTCTCCCGATCGCATTGGGCGATTTGCCCTGCCGCGCACTACAATGAACGGCGGGCATGAAACGCCCGCAATCGAACAATATGGCGACCTCCGTAAAAGCGGTGCCCAGCAAGTCACGCAAAACGTCGCGGGGAGCAGCTGCGGTAAAAACAGTCCCCGCACCGGCACAGCCGGCGGGTCCACTGTCTCTCGACGATCCTAAGTTGTTCATCAATCGCGAGCTGAGCCTCCTTGAATTCCAGCGGCGGGTTCTCGAAGAGGCGCAGGACTCCACGAACCCCATCCTGGACCGCGTGATGTTTCTGTCGTTTGTCGGCTCGAACGTCGACGAGTTTTTTATGGTTCGGGTTGCCGGGCTGAAGCGGCAGATTGAAAAGGGCGTTATGGAGAGCGGGCCGGATGCTATGACGCCCGCAGAGCAATTGCGTGCCATTCGCGCCTCGGTGATCCGGCTGAATCGTGCGGCGCACGAGTGCTGGTCGAAAGAGCTGGTGCCTGCTCTACGCAAGTCTGGCGTCCGCATCGATAATTTCGCCGACCTCAGCCGACGAACACCGGGCGCTTGCCAACACCTATTTTCAGGAAACCATCTTCCCGACACTGACGCCGTTGGCATTTGATCCTGGTCGGCCGTTCCCGCACATCTCGAACCTCAGCCTGAACCTGGCGGTTGTACTGCGTGATGCCGACGGAATCGAACATTTTGCGCGCGTAAAGATTCCCGACACATTGCCGCAGTTGGTGCCCGTAAAGGCACCGCCAAGAGTAAGGCAAAACCAAGGTCGTGGTGAAGGACCAGGTGTTCGTCTGGATTGAGCAACTGGTAACCGCCAATCTCGGAGCGCTATTTCCGGGGATGGAGATCCTGGAGGCGCATCCATTTCACGTCACGCGCGACGCCGACTCGGAGATCCAGGACCTGGAGGCAGGCGACCTGATGGAGTCCGTCGAAGAAGGCGTCTGGCAGCGGCGCTTCGCCGACGTGGTGCGGGTGGAAGTGAATGAGGCGATGCCTGCATCTGTGCTCGAGATCCTGGTGACCAACCTGGAGCTCGACCGCGACGACATATACAAGATCAACGGACCGCTGTCGCTGGTCCGTGTGCGAGGCCTAGCAAGGATCGATCGGCCGGACCTGAAGTATCCGGCCTTCGTTCCTGCGCTGCCGGCGGCGCTGTTGAAAGAAGAGGAGGAGGATATCTTCGCCACCATCCGCCGCGGCGACATTCTGTTTCATCATCCGTTCGATTCGTTCCAGCCTATCGTTGGACTGCTTCAGAAAGCGGCCAACGATCCCAACGTACTGGCGATCAAGATCACCCTGTATCGTGTGGGACGAAACGCTCCTGTGGTCGACGCCTTGCTGGAAGCAGCGGAAAACGGCAAGCAGGTAGCGGTGCTGCTGGAGTTGAAGGCGCGCTTCGACGAGGAAAGCAACATCGGATGGGCGCGCAAGCTGGAAGAATATGGCGTCCATGTCGTGTATGGACTGATGGGGCTGAAAGTGCACTGTAAGGCCGCGCTGATTGTGCGCAAGGAAGGCGACGTGATCCGCCGCTATGCGCACCTGTCCACCGGCAACTACAACAGCGTTACCGCGCAGCTCTACACCGACGTCGGCATGCTCACCTGCGACCCAGACATCGGCGCCGACTGCACCGATCTGTTTAATTTTCTCACCGGCTACTCGGCGAAATCGAAGTATCGCAAGCTCCTGGTCGCTCCGAATTCACTGCGCGACCGCTTCGAGGGACTGCTTGCAGCGAGAGATCGACCACGAGAAGGCGCGACGTCCGGCGCATCTGATCCTGAAGATGAATTCGCTGGTGGACCGCAAGATGATCCAATTGCTCTACCAGGCCTCACAAGCCGGAGTTAAGGTGGACTTGCTGGTGCGCGGCATCTGCTGCCTGCGTCCCGGAGTGCCGGGAGTCAGCGACAACATCAAGGTCACCAGCATCGTTGGCCGCTTCCTCGAGCATAGCCGCATCTACTATTTCCGCAACGGCGGGCGACGAGGAAATCTACCTGGGCAGCGCTGACCTGATGCCTCGTAATCTCAACCGCCGCGTCGAAGTGCTGTTCCCGGTCGAAGACAATGGACTGATTCGCGTGTTGAAAGACGACATCCTCGGCACCTATATGAAGGAACAGGCCAAGGCCCGCCATATGCAGCCCGATGGCAAGTACGTGCGCGACCCCAACGCGGGCAAGAAGAATGCCCTGAACAGCCAGGAAACGTTCATCGCCCGGGCCAGCAAACGCTTACCGAAATGAACTGATTTAGTGCCAGCCGCTTGCGTTCGCATTTATATTGTGTGGAAGACGATTACGCCTCCGAGTCTAAATGGCGAAACTTGAGACTGCCACTCAATAGCTGCACTGGCCGGGTCGTAGCCAGCGATGCGCACGATCCGGTACGGGGTAGCCCGCTACTCTCAGAAGCTCGTGCGGTCGTCGAAAAGTTGGGCTGGCGCCGCCGTGGCCGCGGAGCTCTTTGAGGCAAATCCAGTGGCGATCATTCAGAGCGACTCGATCCAGCCGACCGCCATGCCTGACCCTTCCGCAACCTCACTTAATTTAAGGAGGTATTTCAGCGGCGCAGCCCGAGCTTCGTTCCTGAACCTCAACGTCAGAAGGCGGCAGTCTGGTTGCAAAGTATGGCGGAAGCGTGTGCGAGTCGAGTCCGGGCACAAACGTAAACGCAATAACTTACAGTGCAGCAGATGGCAAATAATACCTCGTTTTCGATCTAAAGCAGTCCGAACGGCACGGAAATGGCACGGACGCACACGCCCACGCACACGCCTAACGCACGCACACGCAACGGCACGGGATGGCGCGGGATGGCACGGAACGGCACGAAACGAAAAAAATGCACACGCAACGAAAAAATTTGCACACGCAACGGCACGAGGATGGCACGGGGCGCAACAGGACATGTTGGACGGTGATCTAGCGCGGGCGTGGAAAAAAATAGAGGCGGCAGGACCGGGGCAATGCTTAGCCAGCCGTGATTATCGCCGCCACGCATTGCAAACCATTCCGCCGAACCATGGGCCGAGGCGAGCTGTACGAGCCTTACCAGCGCATATTTAGCCCTTACCCACCCGCTTTTAAATAGTCAGTAAATCACGTCACCGGTATGCAGCGGGGCGGTTTTACGTCGCACGATGCGATGCGAGTATTTCGCAAGCTTTCACTCTGGATCGGTCCGGATTCAGCAACTTTTGGTGAGCGGTTGTACACGATTATCAAAAGCCTAAATGAATTCGACAAGAGGGAGATTTACGGTCATGTCCGGGCTTCTAGCGGAGACAGACCAGGACCGTTCCTTGAGGGGCATTTACCTACGGGCCAAGACGAATGTGGAGAGCCTGCTTTCTTTGAGGTATCACAAGGATTTTCAGGCGATTGCTATGGTCACGCGGAGCCTGTTTGAGTCGACCATTGACATGAGGCTGATCACTATCTCGCCGTTCAGTTGTACAAGCTGCTTCTCCGCACCATTATTGGCTCCGGTGAAACGCCTGCCCTGGGTGCGAGCGCCCGGCGAGGGTTGGCGGATCGACTGGCCCCGAACCAATAGAGGAGCTTGACTTCTCGACGAAATGGGGGGTGAACCGTGGCTTCGGTTGGCCTGTCAGAAGAGCGACAGTTGGCCGGATTCGGTGGTTTTGTGTGACTAACTGTGCGGCGCACCTCGCAGCTCCTGTGGCGTGCCGGCCGAGCGGGAGCACACATCGGTGCGCTCTGCGATGATCCATCGCCAGCAAGGAGAACTAGGCGTGCGCCGCATCCTGGGCATTCTCTCCCTGGCCAACGGTACGGCACCGCGGGGATTCATGAGGCCTGTACCGCCGCCTTGGAAATGGGAGTACAGGAATATCGCTGTGTCCGCCGCTATCTGGAACACTGTCCCCAAGCCCCGCCTAGCCTGCGCCAGGTCGATCCCCTGATTCGCGAACTCGTGCAGTATCGCGACCTCATCAACAACCGAGCCGAGGAGGTGGAAGAGCACTCGTGCTGGCGCCGATGATTAGGTTGCGTGGTGTCGATCTGGACCGGCGAGTTCTTCGAGACCGAAGACCACATGTTGCAACGTCTTCATGTCCGAGATCTCGACCAATGGCGGAGCTTGGAGTTTGGCCAGCAGCCTCTCGACGGTCTTCGCGTCGAGTCGCTTACGGACCGCGTCCAATCGTTCAATGCCGCGTGTTGCGGATTCGAGCATCTGCAAGACGTTTCGCTTAACGGCGGGATCACGGATCAACTTCGGCTGGTTGACGCGGCCGTACTCGCGCAGGATGTTCCGATACAACCCTGGGCCGACAGTCTGTTCCATGCACAGAATGCGGGTGTCGAGGTCGTCGCCGTTGGCTCCGCTCGTGCAGGCTTTGGTGTCTCCGGCGGGGGTATGGCCGTTGCCGGAAACCTTGGTCGCGTTGCTCCCGTTGGCTTGGCTTTGTCCATTGGTGCCGTTGAAACGTGCGGTGGCGCTACCACTACCGTTCCGACCCGAAGGCCGCATTCCCTTGCGCCAGTTCTCTGGAAGGGCCCAAGCAGACAATGGGGGCGTTCTCACCGGCTGGCGGTTCTGGTCCAGATCGACCCAAGTGGCCTGGAAATCGTAGAAGTAACGCCCCAGGCCAAAGCACGAGCATGCCCGCTTGAAGGCCTGCGCATCGGCTGACGTCATGCCGTTGTCATAATCGGCCCATTCTTCCCCGGTACCAGAATGCGACCCAATACCAGAGATGGTGACCGTGCAGGTAACCAGCACCTTGCCCGAGACGATGCTCTCACCCTTCTTGACGCGGGTGATGTTGGTCATGGTCTCTACCTTGTACTCGCGCGTCCATCCCCGTGGAGTAAAGAGCGTGTTCAGCCGGTCCGTGTAAGCGCGGGAATCGGCGTACGGCACGATCTGCCCGCGCTTCTTGTCGTTCGAGGTGTTCGTAACCCGCCACCGGACTTGTTCGGGTGAAAACGGAATCTCAAGCTCCGTCAGGAGCTTAGTAACATCCAGTGCCGAAGGCGATGTCGAGGTGTCAGTCGGCATAGAGAGGCACCCTCCTTTAGGTGCATGAGGTCTTGCTGCGAGTCAGGTGTTGGCTATTTGGCTAGTTTTGCCCGGGGACTTGGCTGGATTGGGGCTTCCGGTGAAGGCGAACGCCAATTCCGGTGGGAAGCCGAACCCCATTCCGGTCTGAAGGTGAGGGCCGGTTCCGGTGGGAAGGCGAGCAGTTTTTGTCAGTTGGTGGAATGGCATTCGGCTTGGAGCGGAATCACGTTCACCTTCCACCGGATTCCCCGATTGGATACCGCGGCGTGCTGCTGGCAGATGGTGGATCCGCAACGCTGGTCAAGACGGTCAGGTGCAGGATTCAGGGAGTGAATCAGAAAAGTTGGATCTCACGAAATTTTAGCCGTCCGTGGCGTCCATAAGCGGGATCTCGTATTCCTCTATTTCTGCCGCGTCGCCAGTCAGATTGATCTCGACGGCGCGGTTTACGAGCTCGCGATTGCCGATGTAGTCCAAGACGGTTTCCAGCAACGCACGCTGGATTCCCGGAGGTACCTCAGGGACGATAATCACTAGGCCAGGGTGAATCTGCTCCTTCCGAAACAGCCGCCCGAAATCGATGGCGTTGTTGGTGACGAGAGTGAAACCCTCGTCTCGAATTCTGAGCATGAGTTCATGGTCTTTTAGACCGCTCATGCCCAGATGAGCCACGTGGTAAGCCTCATAAAGTCGGTCGGTTGCTACTCTAACAGGCTCGTGTGCAGGCATTCATCGATCAGCAACCTGACTCTACGCGACACGCCGCAACTTGCCCTTCTTGCGCGCTACCGGCTTCGTCCCGGACCAGGGCTGTATCGGCGGTCGGCCGCGTCGAGGATGGGTAGACGCATAGATGGCTGCATACTCGACCATCTCGCGAGTCAGCGCAGGGTACCCTCCCAGGATCTCATCGATCAGAGTCCCTTGTACGATCATCTCGGCCACCAGGTAAACGGGAATTCTCGTCCCACGAAACACAGGCGTGCCCGCCATGATATCTGGGTCAGATTGAACCATGTCTGAGGCCTTTTCCAGGTTCTGAAGTCTGCTGCTCATTTTCGTCCTCGCCCCTCCCACGTCGATGATCAGTGCATCGGTGTACTTAAGTTGCTTCTGTTGCGGCTCGCTCAACACCCGGCGAAACACTTCTCTTCGCATCCGTAACGGCAGCCGCTTCAGACCCTCAGCATGAAGCTGCAAGCAGAGCAAACTCGCGTACGGAACAGAGCGGCGACGCACTCCACCTGCACGAACGATTCGAACTGGCACAGAGGCGTCTTCAATCGCTTTATTGACTGCCTTCACTGACAGACCTGTGACCCAGGAGGCTTCAGCAACGGTAAATTCTGCACCATGCATGCTGCGATAAATATACCCTGTGTAGGGATTAATTACAATGGGGCACTGTTAAGAACATCCGCTTGGGCGTCTACAAGTCTGACTTCGGTTGTTGCGGTCCATTGTTTGGTGGCGAGTTGGCCTTGCAAAAGGCCCGCCTCGACCCCGCCGGAGAGCCTTTTCAGGGCTGGACTTTGTCATTGTCAAGTTGGCCCCCTTGCACTTTTCAGCCCGTTTGTGGCGGCTTTATTGGAACCATAATGACCAATTGGAACCACTCTGTAGACAACGAACGGATGGCCGGATTCAAGCAATGGCCGCATGAGTGTTTGTCCATGGCGGCCGGTGCAGCGACTAGCGCGGGCACTGACCCACACAGGGGAGTTCCCTGCCGTCGTGGCGAACGTAAATGCCGTCACGGTTGCGTTTGCCACAGAAGCAGCAAATGTCACCCTTCAGAACCCTGCTGAGACGAAAGGGCTGTTTGAGGCGAGAGTTGTGCCCGTCTGTGAGTTTCTCCCAACAGGACTCGCAGATGTTGTGTCTCCACAGTGGCATTGCTTCATCCCTCCCCAGGAATTCTTTCGATCTTGATCGCGATCGGCTGGGGTACGTCTGCAAAGCGTGTATCGGACGACAGTTTGTTTTGACCTTGGTGTGCTGCAGAAGCACACGGATAAGGAGTTCATCATGAACTAATTAACTGTGTGAATAAGCTGCGCGAGAGATGAGGGAAGGCCCCTCGGGATCGGCTTTCAGGAGCAGATCTCAAACCGCCTTCAAGCTGCTGCGGTAAAGAGCCGTGGTGGTGAGCGTTGGAGGAAAAGTACGAGAACAACTCGTGCAGGTGAGCGTCCGAGAGACGAACGAAAGTGAACCCTTCGAAGACGCGTCGTTAAGCATTCAAGAGTCGTCGAAACCAGGAGCGCATGGTCCACCTGGGACAAGTCCGCGGGGTGCCTGATGACTGAGCGGATGGCGACCGGCGCAAAGGGGGCGTGAAGCGGACGCAGGCTATCGCGTGGAACTGCAGGAACCAGTCGCTCTGATGTGAAGGGAGAAGCCCAAGCGGCCAAAACCGCGAGGCGAGCGTACCGATGCGGAGCACTGGGGCGGACCGACCCGTAGGAGCGGAGAAAGCTCGTAATGGGGCTGGAGCGAAGGGGTCGGGTCAAGTGGTCGCATGACCGAAGCAACTGGAAACAGGAGGATCTCGATGCGTGCGACAGACAAGCCGTTCAACATCGATAAGAAGCTGGTGTATGAAGCGTACAAAGCGGTCAAATCCAATGCCGGAGCGGCCGGGGTAGACGGACAGACGATCGAGGAATTCGAGGCCGACTTGAAGAGCAACCTCTACAAGATCTGGAACCGAATGAGCTCGGGTACCGCGGCTCAGTATCGAAGTTCGCCATTGGTACATAGATACACCGGCTCGGCATTCTCCTGCGGGGTCACAGATATCGCCCAGACATTGCCTCTCTCATCAGAGTTGGGGTCGTTGGGGGCGTGACCCTTTTCAGGGCAGATCCTAAGCGAAGCTTGCATTCTCTTGATGTATTCCATCGCCTCACGGCGCGTTTTGAAAGTTTGGAGTTGCAAAGTTCCCAATTGCACCTTGGGACTCAGCGCAAACAAAAAGCCCGGAGCAAAGTGCTTCCGGGCCTAGCTCGACTTTTGCTGACTCAGCACAACTTGCGGCGGGCCACCATCGCTACCCCGAGTAATCCGCTGCCCAGCAGCAGCATCGAGGACGGCTCAGGCACGATCGTTACCCCGGAGATGCCGGAGATCCGCGGTTGCTTGAGATCCTGAAAGCCCGACGCCGAATCGATCGTCACACTGGAGATCGTTTGCCCATTGATCGTCGTTATGGTCAGGAAGTTGTTGCCGTTTGTGTCTCCGTACGTGAAAGTAAATGTTCCATTATTCGTAACAGCCGTGACCACCAGGTCGTTGGCGCTTGCTGGCTTGAACGGATTGAAGATGAGATCCAGGAAGGTATGCCCAGGCACCGTCACCGTGATGTTGTTGATGAGTCCATCCATCGCATCGACGTCCGACTGTCCGCCGCTTCCTACCAGTGTGTCCGTTGTGGACGAAAACTGAACCAACGTATTGCTTTGATTGGTGAATCCGTCGATCGTCGTGCCCGTTTGGTCAGTTTGGAATAATATGTTTTCCTCGTTGGGTTGGGGGTGGTTGCCTGTCGTAAAAATTGCATCGGCATACGCTGGTGCAATCAGAACCAGTGTCGCCAAAGCGACGCCAAAGAATCTCGTCCTCACAAGTCCTCCTTAGGACGAATGGCTAGGCGAGATTCTCTTCTGAGCAGGGCATGGGCCACAATCGCCCGAATGGATGAGCCCAAAAGGATTAATCCGATTGGGGGGGTAGACGCCACACCGCGCGCAGGCGGTCCAAAGGGCCCTGGAGGATTCTTCGCGACAAAACACCCTACTACTTGTTGTCCCGGCTGTTATGACCACTGAAGCGGTCGCCGTTAAGAGCTGGCTGATGGAGTTTAGATTCCCTCATCTCGCGGAGACTCCTCGCATTGGTGGTCGTCGAAAGCGGCTTGCGCTTCGGCCTGATCATTTCCTTCCAGGCAAAAAGTCCAAGCACAGCGGCAGCAAGTGCACATCACAATTCCATGGCCCAAGCGGACGGGGCACAGGAGTCGGGGAACTTGCTCGTCAAGCATTCATGAACAGTTTACGAGATGCGCGTCAGCCTGCCGCGTTGGTTGCCAAAACGGGACAGTCCACTTGGCCTGTCGCAGGGTATATCCAATCCAGCCGCATGCGATTGATCCCGGGTTCACGAGCAATGCTGAAGGCATGCCAACAACGTGATGCTGGCGCCGAAGTCGGCTCCGAGGAGGCTTGGTGTGACGGAGCTCTGTTTGAGCCCCGATCTCCTCGAAGCCAGTTTGGCGCCAACCTGCAGTCGCAGCATAGTGCTTCGAATCGACACGGCGGCCACTTCTACTAACCTATGAAGGAACGCAGGGAATAAACTGACGTAAGCGATCGCTCACTATCTGTGGGTCAGTTGTGTTGCAGGACAACCTATTTGAGAGTCTAGACATATTCAGCAATCGCCTTGACCTGCTCGTCATTCGGCCCGGCGACCCCTTTATTGTGCGGTGCCTTACTCCCCGACATTTTGGCCAAGGGTTGGGATTGGGGGTAGTTCGCACATTCCGGAGCGCCCTGCCCTGGAGTAATCTCCTCTGATTGGCACCTAGATGAATTAAGCTGCTGCGGTATCGACAATCTCCGCCTCAGCGGCGTTCGTTACGACGGAGGCAATACCCTTCTCCATGGCTGCGACCGACGAATACATCTCGCTCTTGCCGATGATTTCACCATTTGCAGCCTTCAGCACAAAGTAAGGACTGCCGTCTTTGGCAGTCTTGCGTTCGAAGCGGCTGTCATCGCCGGCATTTGCCTTAACGGAGGCGATTCCCTGCTCGGCCGAGCGCTTTTGACGGTAGGTCTCGCTGGTAAGTATCACCTCACCGTTGGCGGCCTTCAGATTGAACATGAATTGTTCGTCGGCGGACTTCTTGATTTCGAATTTTGCTGCCATCGTTAAACCTTCCTTTTGTGGTTCTGGTTAATGGCCCGTAACTAGGCCATATCAGTCCTCGCGTCTTTTGGGTGTGAGAACCCGCTGGTAAGCCGTCACCGGAGTCACTGCGAGCAAGTCTTCCCTCGCTCAGCAACTGACTATCATTTCTTGGACTGTCTGTCCGAAAGCAGTCACATTGGGCATCGCGTGAAATTTTTTGGCCGCCGCCATGGTTGGATGCGATCTAGTCCTTTTGCCATGAGACGCGTTCTAATTGAAATCGGCGCGCCAAGCTTTCAATTCAGGTCATCGTCTTTGTAGTACTTGGTGCCCTTGGCGGTGATCTCGAGCGCCACGCCCTTGTCCGTCAGTTGATACATCCAGACCCCCTCCGAGACCGAAGCCGCTCCGGTTAGCGCTCCGCCCTTTTCCCCGGTTGTAGCAGCGACGGTGGATTGTCCGCCGAATTCCCAGCCGGAGTTAACAAAGCTGTCGAACGCCTTATCGTTGTCGAAGACGAAGATCACACTAAATTTCTTCACCCCAAATCCGAGGCCAGCCTGGAGTTCCACCACCTTCATGAACGTCTCCTGCTTGCTCTTGTTGTTCACGGCGATGCCTTCGCCCTTGCCCGATCCCATCATGAGGATCTTTACGCCCGTGTTGCTGAACACTGCATACCCTGCCGCTGCTTGGACTGCGCCTTGGGCCTTCGGCTCGGCCTTATAAAGGCGTTGCAGGGTATCCTGGGCCATTTTCCGGACCTCCTTCTGCTCCTCGGCTTTTTTGTCGTCGGCTGCGTGCGCCACAATCGCTAGCGAGCAAGCCAGCGTGAAGAAGATGAACTGCAGAATCGCGGTACCTTTACCTGTTGTGATTGTCACGGCTCTGTACGTCCTCCTTGTTTTAAGTGTCTACTCTCTGCTACCTGATGCCGGGTCATCTGGGTCAACAGCTTGTGCTCTTCAGTCTGCAACACTTCTTCTGCGGAATTTCCCTTTTGATCTCGAAAGCGCACCATAGTACACCCGTCTCGCCTGTTGGCGACACCGTAATAACGATTTTTCATCGGGTGCACCCCCATCTCCCGAAGGCCTGCTCCCAACAGAGCCTGTCATTCTCGTTACCGATCCGCGAAATTGAACGGCCCGACAGCTATTTCAACGGTTTGGGCGCTTCGCATCAACTTGACGCCGAACAACCTAACTTCCAGGTTGCCGGTGATCCGACAAGTGGACAAAAGCTTTCAGGACAGGCTTGGGAGAGAAACGCTTGTACACATCAACGCTGCGTTTGCCGAGCTGCTCGATGAGATTCAGTTCAGCAAGGTCCGGATCAACCAGGGGTATGTAAAGCTGGGGCCTCACGTCACTGACTAAGCTATGACGGCGGCGATCTGCCAAGGTCGCTTACAACGAAAGCCGCGCAACTCCGTCTAAGGGAACATCAGAGCTGGGGGTTTCGTAGTATCAGGAGTGGGGATGGCACGCAGAAAATCGTCTGCCAGGCCTTCCGTGTCGATTGTCTCCGGAGATCTTTCAGTCAAGATTTAAGTCATCGCTTCCATAGAGGGGTTCTCATGCGCTTGCTGGCACTCGCTTTGTGTCTCTTATTCGCTCTTCGAGTCGGAGCAGTACCCAATCCGGGTGATGTCGATGCCCGACGCAAACAACTGAATGATCTGATCACCGAATATTGGGAATATAGCCTGAAGCAGAGTCCGGTATTTGCGTCGATCATTGGCGACAAGCGCTACAACGATCAACTGGGCAGCGACTCGGAGAAGGCGATCCTGGAGGACCAGGCGCAGAAGAAGGCGTTCCTCAAGCGCTTCGAGGCGATCGAAACCACCGGATTCGCGACGCAGGACAAACTCAACCGCGAGTTGGAAGTCCGCGATCTCAGGAATGACATTGAAGAAATCGACCTGAAGCTTTGGGAGATGCCGGTCAGCCAAGTGAGCGGAATTCACATCCAGGCGCCGCAACTGGTGTCGATCCTGTCGTTCGAGACGGTCAAGGACTACGAAGACTACATTGCACGCCTGGGGCAGATGCCGCGCGTCTTCGAGGAGAACACCGACGACATGCGCAAGGGCATGGCGAACCACTTGATGCCCCCCAAGTTTCTCCTCGAAAAAGCGGTTGTGCAGACCGAGGGCATCGCATCGCAGGCGCCCGAGCAGACGCCGTTCGCTCAACCGTTCGACAAGTTCCCGGCAAACTTTTCCGATGCTGACAAAACTCGCCTGAAAGCTGCGGGAATTGCGGCCATTCGCGATCAGGTGCTGCCCGCCTACGCGAAGTTCGCAAAGTTCGTGAAAGACGATTACGCGCCCAACGGACGCACCGAGATCGGAATCTGGTCGTTGCCGAATGGCGATGCCATTTATGCCTTCATGGTGAAACGCTCGACCACGACCGACAAAACGCCGGAGCAAATCCACCAGATCGGTTTGCAGCAAGTCGCCATGATTGAAGACCAGGAGTTGCAGATCGCCAAGAGCCTTGGCTTCAAAGATCTGAAGACTTTCGAAGCGGCGGTAAAGGCCAACCCCAAGCTCTTCGCCGCTTCTCGCGAACAGATTCTCGATCTTTATCGTGGCTACATCGCGCAGATGGAACCCGAACTTCCCAAGCTGTTCAATCGTCTGCCCAAGGCCAAGTGCATCGTGATGCCGGTCGAGAGTTTCCGCGAAAAAGATGCTTCAGGAGCCAGCTACGTCCCCGGCACACCCGACGGCTCGCGGCCGGGACACATTATGGTGAACACCAGCGATCCCGAAAAGCGAACCACAGTCGATATGGAGTCGACCGCTTACCACGAGGGCATCCCGGGCCATCACATGCAGCTCTCCATCGCGCAGGAAATGCCGGACCTGCCACCCTTCCGCCAGCACGGTTTCTATGGTGCGTTTATCGAAGGCTGGGCACTGTATTCCGAGCAATTGGGCAAGGAGGTCGGCTTCTACAAGGACCCTTACAACGATTACGGCCGCCTCGAAGACCAGCAACTGCGCGCTATTCGCCTGGTGGTCGATACCGGAATTCACTACAAGCACTGGACGCGCGACCAGGTGGTGCAGTACTTCCACGACCATTCGGCGATTGACGAACCCAACGTGCAGTCGGAAACCAACCGCTACATTTCCTGGCCGGGGCAAGCTTTGTCGTACAAGATGGGACAGCTGAAGATTTTCGAACTGCGCGCCCGTGCGCAGCAGGAACTGGGCAGTAAGTTCGACATTCGCGAGTTCCATGACCAGGTGATCGATTCCGGCGCCCTGCCGCTCGACGTGCTGGATCAGCAGATCAATGACTGGATCGCCCAGAAGCAAGCGACGTCGGCCGGCCAGAACCAGGCCAGTTCGCATAAATGATTTCTGCGAGAGCCAGATGCCACCATCATTCACCTCTTTTTGAGAGAGGGTGGGCTCGTTGACTTGTCCTGTCGGCAGAATCCCGATTCTGTTCCGAACAAGAATCCCCGCCCAAGACTTGCCTGGATGGATAACGGGCAAACCTTAAGTTACTCCGGTCCAGAAGTCTCGTTGTAGCCAGTTTGCTGCCGTCAAATGCCGAGCCAGCCCAAGGTTCCTACAAGCCGGTTTCTGGCCAATGTGACAGACGAATGCTGCTCGGAATGTAAGGTCCGGTTCAAAATAGGCTACTGGATGGCCTGTTCTTGCCAGCTATCTGCGGACAGCCAGCTGCCGGGTAGCTCATGCTCCGGGAGCAGTCCGGATAGAACACATCTCCGAGATGCCGACTATCCGGCCAAGTGGATGCCCGGACAGTGGCGCGTTTGAACTAAGCCGCTAGCGCGGCGGACGCTACCGCGTGTCTAGACACAAGCGTCGGTAGCGTCGCAACCGCCCTCTTGAAGAACGGATGGTACCGGAGGTAGGATGACTGTCAGCTGGTTGCGATGACTCCCACATCGATTAGCATCAATAATGGCCTTTTGACCAAAGTCCCCGTCTGGCAAGGCTTTTCAGGCAGAAATCGATTGAATTCCCATAGCTCCCACCGCATCCGCCGCGAACACTAGCGGCTCACTTCAAACGACCCTATCGAAACTGCCCCGGTCGAGAGAACCCGGCTCAATCCTGCCTCGTCTGCCGGGGCAGTCCCGATAGAGACCTAACGTTTAACAGGACCAAGGATCCGAGAGCGATACGAACCTTGGTCGATGAGTGCATTGGCCTGTACGCAACACCTGAAGACGTTCATACCGTAAGCCGTAACGCAAGTAAGACAAAACGAGCGAAGTTCGTCGTATTTTTCATCAAAGATGAAGGAGCACCGATTCTCACTCCCGTTCACCAGCTTCGGACGCGAGCAATGTATTTCCCCGATGAAACCTTTTTGCCTAAAAGCAATCTCTCTTATGTGGAGGCACGTGTGAATTCAAAAGTCGCGCAACTCACCGAGAATGGGGCAGAGATTGCCTGTCTGTTCGCACGGTTTGCGCTGGGAGCCTCCTATCTGCTGTGGCTGATCGTTTTGGCTTATGGGGGCCATATGGAGCAAGGAACGTATCCTGGGGAGATTTCGCTCATTTCGTGGAATACACAGGCGCGGTGATGTCTCTCTTCCCCAGTTCATTGACGGTGTCGTTTGCATTGGCAGCTACCGTCGCGGAGACACTCTTTGGGATATTGCTCATCGCAGGCTTCAAAATACGAATGGTCTCCGTCCTCTCCGGTCTTCTCCTTTTGTCATTTGCTATAGCGGCATTCTCAGTGGCGTTCCGGGAGCCTGACAGATTCACGCTGGTCAAGCTTCTGAATCGATCACGAAACTGAGCGGGAGATCCGATCACGAACAACACTAACTTCGATAGCGTGAACGCTACGCGTAATGGACACAGCGAATTCGAGGAGTAGAGCGATGCCAGAGATGAAAGCAATGGAGTTTACAGAAAAGAACTCGACACAGGGAAGTGACCGATGAAGGCGATTGTAGTGACGGATCAGGCTGCGGGAACGGCCGGGGTGAAGCTGGTGGAGCGGCCCGAGCCGCAGGCGGCGATAAACGAGGTCGTTGTTCAGATTCATGCGTCGGGATTCACCGGGGATGAGCTGACGTGGCCCTCGACCTGGACCGATCGCGTCGGCCGTGGTCGGACGCCTTCAATCCCCGGACACGAATTTTCCGGAGTGGTCACCGCTCTCGGCTATGGCACGACGGGGCTGTCGATTGGACAACGGGTGTTCGGCCTCACGGACTGGTATCGCGACGGCACGCTGGCGGAGTATGTGGCCGTTGAGGCACGCAACCTCACACCACTGCCGGGCGACGTTGACTTCACGGTTGGCGCGGCCCTCGTGATGCCGGGCCTGACCGCGTGGCAGGGGCTGTTCGAGCACGGCCGCCTTCAGTCGGGGCAGAGCGTCCTCGTGCACGGTGCGGCCGGCGTAGTCGGTTCGATGGCGAGCCAGCTCGCACGTGAGGCCGGCGCCTACGTCATCGGCACCGGGCACGCAAGCGCCCGTCAGACGGCTCTCGACTTCGGCGCGCAAGAGTTCATCGGCCTCGATAACGACGCCCTGGAAGACGTCGGCGAAGTCGATCTGGTTTTCGATGTCCTTGGCGGCGACATCGCAAAGCGTTCTGCGGGCGTGATTCGCGTCGGGGGAACGCTGGTGACCATCACCGGCCCGACCGAGGCGCGGCCCGCTGGCGGCGTGACTATCGACTTCGTCGTCGTACCCGATCGCACCCAATTGAGTGAGCTCGTCCAGCGCCTCCGGAATGGTCGGCTGCGGACAAACATCGGCAACGTGGCTGCCCTCGACGATGCCGTTGCCGCCTTCAACCGGACCGAGCGGATCAAGGGAAAAACGATCATCCGCGTTCATCCGTGAAGATCTATCTTTCATTTTGATGAAGGTGCGTACCAGGCTCGAGTTCCCAACGTGCCTGGAAAAAGCAAAACTGCCCGCCGAACGTGTTCTTCATATCGACCACCTGTTTGCGCGCATGCAGCGTCTTAATACATACGAAGCAAAGACGAACGCCATGACGAGAATCGGATCAAATTTATCCCAAGTACTGCCACTGCCATTCAGTTGTGAATAGAACGCGAGTAAAAGATTGATCGCGATGCCGGCATAAACCCACTCAGTCAATCGAGGCACATTGGGAATCAGAAGACCCACGCCTCCAAGGATGTGGGTCACGCCAATCAGAGTGATGATATAGAGCGGGTATCCGAGCTGCTGATTGGCAATCCTCCATTCGCCGGGATCGTGAATTAGATATAACCTTCCGAAGTACACCCAGATGACGGCTACAAGGCCGGTTATTACCATCGCGGCTATTTGAGTTGCTCGCCCTGCCCGCGCGGGTTTATCTATTGTGTGTTCAGCTTTCATATTAAAAGCAATCCTTCCTTGCGGTTTAAATGGTTTGAATCGTTCTGCAATGAGCCGGTTCTTGTACGCGACTGAAATCAACGCGCTGCGTGGGCGGGACGGCCTCCGGGTCATGCATTAACCGAGGGCTTTCTGCACCCTTCACCACAGGAGAACAGGTGAGGGTGCCCTCGTCACGAGCATCGCCCTCGATCATGTCTACTCCCGGCAGATCGGCGCTCGCCTTCGAACGAACCAGGGCCACGACGGAATGGCCTTTCGCCAGGGCGGAACCGGACGATCAGCCGTCCGGTTCTGCCCGTTGCACCCAAAACAAGAACTTTCATGTTTGACCGCAATCTTTCTTGACGTTAGCGCCGCAGTTCGCAAGGAACCGTGCTGATTCAACTTGCCCCGGATTTACGCCTTGACGGCGTTCTGTGCAGCCGCAAACACATCGCGTGCGGACGTCGTTCCCGCTACGTGCTCTGTACCCGTGATTCCGAGGTCCATCCATCCCGCGTTCGCGCTCTCAAACATTTCTTCGGCAGGTCCAGTGTGGCCCTTCGGGATGCCGAACTGCTCGAACGCTTCCGCCCACCCTGCACGCGGGACTGCAAAGGCTTTTACGTCGAGTTTCAGGACTTCACCCAATTGTCCGGCCACTTCATCCGCGCTTACCATCGAACCCAGTTCGATGACGCGATGCCCTGACCACGCCGGCCCGGTCAGAAGCGTTGCCACCTCTGCGCCGATGTCGTCTGACGCGACCATTGTCGATTTCCGGTTTGTAGGATTGTAGAAGACCGGTAGTGTTCCGCCTTGGGCGGCCTGTAAGCCGAAAAGAAAGTTTTCGAAAAAGCCGCCTGCGCGCACAAATGCGACCGGAGATGGCAGGCTGCGAAAACCTTGCTCCAAGAGTGATAAGGCCGTGATCATCCCCACCCCGCTTGTTCTATTCGCGCCCATCGACGAGAGCGCTACCACCCGCGGGGGCACTACCTTGGTCAGCGCCTCGACATAGTTCGCAATCACGCCCTTTGCTTCTCTGTAATCAGGCGAGGGTGCCCATACAGCCGGCAACATAACAAACGCGCCCTCAACACCTTTGAGCGCCGCCGCTATGGCTGTCGCATCGTTCCAGTCTCCATCCACCAACTCCACGCCTTGGTCTGCCCACTTCGCCGCTTTCTCGCGATTGCGCACAAGTGCTCGCACCTGTTTGCCTTGCTTCAGCAGATGCCGCGCGGTGGCGCCCCCAACTTTTCCAGTAATGCCCATGACTAAATACATGCTCGTTTTCTCCTTGTCAGAACGAAAGTGATGCTCTGATGCGAACGCCAGAGCTTGTGAGTTGCGCAGCTAGCACTCCGCTAGTCCCGTGAGTTTCCACAGTTATCTGTCGCATGAATCGCCTTTTGCCTCGTATTTGGCCGCCCATCCAAATGAGCGACCTGACTATTAGAGGCGTAAGAAAACCATTGGTTGCAAATTAATCAATGGTTATATAACCAATGGTTATAAATCAACAATCGGTCGCACAACATCGTCAAAAGGGGACTAAGCTATTGAAGTGACATCCACATCACCAAGTCGCCGGGTAGAGCGCAAGGAGAGGTTGCGGGGCGAAATCCTTGCGGCTGCAGGTAAAATGTTCGCCGATCGCGGTTACGAAGCCGTGACGCTTCGTGCGATCGCTAAAGAGATCGGTTATACGCACGCCGTGATCTACCAGCATTTTCCGGACAAATCACACATTCTTGCCGAGTTGAGCCGCGAGACGATCGGGCTGATGATTCAGAACTTCGACGCGATTGCCGCTAAACATCTTGCACCGAAAGAGCGCCTTTTTGCGACTTCACGCGGCTTGATTCAATTCTGCATTGCCCATCCACAGCAGTTCCGCAACGTCTTCTTCGGGCCTGAGAACCGAAACGGCGTCCGCGCTGGACAATATATCAACGACATTGGCACGCCTTTGTTCCAACGTTTCGTGCAGCTCTTTTTCGATGTTGCCAAGGATGAAGGATTGCCAAGTAAGAATGACATAGTGGTAGCCCACACCTGGTGGTACACGATCTTTGGCCTCGCCACGCTCATGGTCATCCAAGGGGTTGTGCCTGACTTGCCTGACCAGACTCTCGTGGTCGAGCAAACGATCGCAACGCTTTGGGCGGGCGTTCAGGCTGTTCCGCGATTGCCAAAGAGCGCAATCACTAAGCGATCCGGCCGATCCAGTGCCTCAAAGCGCTAACAGCTTCTGTCTACTTAGGAGTCGTTGGGTCTGGATTCATGCAATATCGCCAATGCGCTCAGAAATCGCCAACCCGTAAGTGATCCACCCAAGCGCCCAGTTTAGGATTCGTTACGGGTCTGTTCTCAACAGATATTCAGAAGGTTTGGAAAATCGGCACACCCCCTAAAGCGGTATTTCCAAGAGATCGGCTTCGGCCTAGCCCAACTGGGCTCGTTCGAAGTTTCACCCGAGACTTTAAGCGAACGTATCGCCATTCGATTCAGCGCCTCCCGAACCGTGATGTTGTGGTAGATCGGTTGGTGGCGATGGTGTGAGGGCTCGCAATCGCCCATAAAATCGCCCGCGATGCCGAACACCGGATTCCCGTGGCTCTGGTTCCACTCTACTTTCTTTCGCATCAAGTACTCACTCAGATCCGGCGTGTACGAGAAGCCCGGAGACAGGCTACCTGTGTAGTTGATCATCTGCTGTGGCAGACAGTCGTCCGGCGGTAGGAAGAACTCTCGTAATCGAATATCCAGCAGCCCTGCGGGATCAGCCGTGCCCTTCGCCGGATAAACATGAACGAGTCCTTCCTCAAGGAAGTCCACTTTGTATTTAGGGTTGGCATGACGGATGCGATCGACGACCTGTTTGAGGCTTGAATCGGGAGGACCTAGGTCCACGTGCGGTTCGTCTCCCGGGCGGGTATCCCAAAGCTCCTCAAAGGCAACGACAACTTGGTTTGGGAAACGGGTGCGCAGTGCATCGAGCGCTGCTTCCATGAGCGTCGAGGGCACTGGCAAGGGATGTGGTTCGGCGAGTCCGTAAAGCGCGTTCGCGAAGACGATAAGCAGAACAACGTGCATTCAGGCCAGAAAGCCATTGGGGGTGAAGCGCATGTCAGTGATCAAGTTACGCTTGCATAAAGACTCAGACACCGCAGCTCACACTCAAGTTCCTTCATTTAAGCACCGAGTACGGCCAGTTGTTGTTGAAATATCGCGATCTAGCACGTAGTCACGGGAGCCGCTGCCCAGAACCGATCCATCCACATATGTTCCAGCACCACGGAGCCGGTGATGCTCGTGCCTTGGCCGGTGACAGCTGCCGATTATGTTGAACGCGAGATGCTTCGCATCAACAGCCACCAAAACGGCATCGGTTATCGTCTAACGAGGAGGAACGGTTTGATCGCTGTAGAACTGCTAGGGCTGACATGGATTGGCGGCCAGCAGTTGCGGGCGCAGTCGATGCCAACCGCCACTCGGGCGGTTGGCATCGATTTCCCTCCGATTCCCAATCAAAGACGAAAGGTAGCGTACTTGAAGATGACTAAAGGCCGGATGGAAGCGTTCAGTGATGGGGTGTTTGCCGTCATCATTACGATCATGGTGCTGGAGCTGAAGACGCCTCAAGGAACAAATCTCGCGGCCCTGAAGCCGATGGTCCCTGTTTTCTTCAGCTACGTCCTGAGCTTCATCTATGTCGGGATTTACTGGAACAATCACCATCACCTGTTGCAGGCAGCGCAACACGTTGCGGGCGCTGTCCTATGGGCAAACTTGCATTTGTTGTTCTGGCTTTCGCTGGTCCCGTTCGCTACGACGTGGATCGGGGAGAACCCGCTTTCGCCGTGGCCCGTCGCGTTATATGGTGTAGTGCTCTTAATGGCCGGCCTTGCCTACTTCGTGCTGACGAAGGAGCTGATCGCGCATCAAAGAGCGGGTTCGATGCTGGCCATATCGATCGGGCGCGACCAGAAAGGCGCCCTGTCGATTCTCGCCTATCTGGTCGCCATTCCCTTGGCATTCGTAAGGCCGTGGATCGCCTCTGCGTTCTACATCTTGGTTGCACTGATGTGGCTGATCCCAGACCGACGCATCGAGAGAACACTGGGCAACAGCGAGTGACCGGTGACCGGGGTCCCAACCTGCCGTCTGCTGTCATGCGAGGGAGAAAAGCGGGCGGTCATGTCAGCGCCACAATTTTTCCGCCTGCTTTGTTCTCCCCATGCAGCGGTGCGCCTCAACGATTTCATCAAGCTGAAAGGTCTTGCCGATCTGGATGTGCAATGCGCCTCCGTGGAGGGCAAGATCGTGCTCATCAATGGCTGATTCAGTCCGGCGGCGCCTATAGATGAACAACACTAGCGCGAAGTTCGGAGATTCCTGTCCGTGGCAGGGGCTTCCGGTTGGATGGTCGGCTCCGGCTATTCCGCTAAACTCGATTTCATGCTTGCGCTTCAGAAATTCTTACTTCCAACGGACGCTTGCGTCGTATGGTGAAGAGTGACTTGGCTGCCTTTTCGAAAATGAATGCTGATCCACAGGTGATGGAGTTCTTTCCGCGTCCCTGGTCTCTCGAAGAAAGCCGCGCAGCCCTTGAACAGATTGAGGCGGGCTTTGCCGAGAGAGGATTTGGTATATACGCCCTGGAGCACGACGAAGAGTTTGCCGGAATCGTCGGACTTCCTGTGCCGACTTTCGAAGCCTCCTTCACTCCATGCGTAGAAATATTGTGGCGGCTTCTTCCCCGCTTTTGGGGAAGAGGTCTCGTATCTGAGGCAGGCGTGGCCGTTCTTAAGATGGCATTCCAAACATTGCGAATGCCTGAGGTAGTGGCGTTCGCAGCAGCAGGAAACGTACGATCGATACGCGTAATGGAACGGCTCGGCATGAAATGCGACCCACACAAGTATTTCGATCACCCTGCTGTGACAGACATCCATTTGCGGCGACACGTCCTGTATCGGGCATCGCCGAAACCCTCTACTGCCGAGTGACGGGCAAACCGGCAGTTATCTGCACCAGCCGATGCCGGTGCCACAGCAGCTGACGCAGGTCTCGATTTTCTGCACTGGGTACCCACACCCGAGGAAAGCGATCCTCCAGCAGCAACTGCAGCAGCAGCGCGGCATCCAGGCGGTCCGTCTTCTGTTTTCGCACCCGCCTCGCCTTGATCTGCGCTGGATCTCCGATCCATTTGGGACGTATCCGTGGCAAGTTCCTCGGAAGTCCTGTTGTGGGCCACCATCCGTCAGGTGCCTTCTGGTTCGAGTCCAAGGTTGTCGTTCACCGCTTGGCTGAGTTTCTGCTTGCAGCCGAGATAGCGTTCAGTTGTCTGCACCGAGGCGTGCCCCAGCAGAAACTGAATCTGTTCAAGTTCTCCGCCCGCCAAATGGCATAACCGTGCACAGGTGCGGCGCAAGTCATGGGGAGCAAGGTTTCTGATGCCGACACGCTTCGCGGCCGCTTTCACGATGTGCCAAATCGCCTTGGGCGTGATTCCATCGCCCCAGATCTTCCCCAGCCGATTTACTCGCCGGAAGATCGCGCCACCATTGATGGCAGCTGCCGTGGTCCACTCATCGACGGCGCGTTTCGCCCACATTGGAACCGGAACGGTACGGATGTGCTTTCCTTTGCCAATCAGGTCAGCGATTACCCAATGCTCCTCGCGAACCTGGAAATCTTCCATTCCGAGTCCAACCAGTTCAGCCCGTCGCAGGCCGCATCCGATGAGCAGCGCCAGAATCGCCCGATCACGCTTGCCTCGGAGACTGTCTGACGGTGATTCGCCGAGCAAGGTCCTGGACTGATGGACAGTCAACCAGTTGCCGATCCGAACGCCGAGACGCTTTGCCCCTTTGACGCGGCGGATTCCGGCGGCCAGATCAGGGCTCAGAAGGCCAGTGTCGGAGGCTTCATAAGCGAGCCGCCTCACAGCCGCCAGGCGCACGTTGATGGTGGAGGGTGCGAGGTTCTTCTGTTCGAGGAAGAACCGATAGCGAAGGACGACAGTGCGGTTAAAGGCCAAACGCGGTTCGGAACAGTACCACCCGATGAATTCGTCGATGGCATGACCGTATGATTCTTGCGAAGTGGTCGCTGCGAGCGAGTGGAGAACTGCGTTCTTCGATTGCTCCAAGTCGGGCAGCCGAAGTATTGTTTTGGCCTTACGGCGTTTCGATGAGTTCCGACGTGGCATACTGGCGGCCTCCTATGCCGCAGTCAGTATGGTCGTTCAGTTGGGGCTGATGTCCTCGGAAGCCGGTTTCGGGACAATTAAGACAAGCAGGGATTCGCGGATCATGTTGTCCGGGACAGATAGAGTGTGATATGGCCTGGTATCAACAACTATCCCAAACAACAGCGGTCTTTAGGGCGTTCTGCGCTTAGCCTGCGCCCCAAGTGCATAGCCGATGCAACCGACGAAGGGAACCGTCAGAACAATCCGGGAACTTCTCCCCAGGTTTGCCATGCGGTTTATAATCCGCCTCACCAATGACATTGACCCCGGGTACCAACCTGGATGGCTATGAAATTCTCGGCCCGTTAGGTGCTGGCGGGATGGGTGAGGTCTACCGCGCCCGCGACTCCGTCTTGAAGCGTGACGTAGCGATCAAAGTCCTGCCGGTTTACTTTTCTCAAGACCCTGACCGGCTGGGCCGTTTTGAGCAAGAGGCACAAGCGGCCGCCGCCTTGAACCATCCCAACATCCTTGCGGTTCACCGCTTCGGCACCTTTGAAGGCGCGCCCTATCTCGTGGCTGAGTTGCTGGATGGCGGCACACTCGGGCAGCTACTGACGCACGGCCCACTGCCGGTTCGCAAAGCGATTGATTACGGCATTCAGATCGCCAGCGGGCTGGCGGCAGCACACGAAAAAGGCATCGTTCATCGTGACCTCAAGCCGGAGAACATCTTTGTCACCAAAGACGGGCGGGTGAAGATTCTGGACTTCGGCCTGGCCAAGCTCACGCAGGCCAAGAACGCAAGCGCAGACAGCTCTGCAATAACGCTGCAGGAGAAAACTGAGCCCGGCCAGGTGCTGGGCACCGTCGGCTACATGTCGCCCGAACAGGTGCGCGGGAAGACCGCCGACCATCGAGCCGACATCTTCGCCTTCGGCGCGATATTGTACGAGATGCTGACTGGCAAGCGAGCATTTCGCAAGCCCACGTCCACCGAAACGATGACCGCCATACTGAACGAGGAGCCAACCAGCATTTCGCAGATTGCGCCCGGCACTCCTCCGGCGCTGTTGCGCATCGTGCACCGCTGCCTGGAGAAGAATCCCGAGCAGCGCTTCCAATCGGCATCGGACTTGGCGTTTGCGCTGGAAGCGCTGTCGGACTCGGGCAGCTGCGTCGGTCGCTGCCATCAACCAGGGATCGCGCTCACGTTGGGTATCGGCCGTGACAGCTGGAGTCGTGGTCGCGCTTGCTGCTGCGCTCATCGCATGGTGGAGAATCCCGCCAGCCGTTCCGGTGGTGGAGTCCGTCACGCAACTCACCGACGACGGCGAACCAAAGCAAAGCAGGTTGGTAAGTGATGGATCACGGGTTTATTTCAACGAAGGGCAGAGCAGGGGCTGGAAAATCGCGCAGGTCTCAGTCACTGGAGGACGCACGGCACGGATTGATACTCAGCTCGTCGATCCGGGAGTCACTGCACTGGCACCGGATGGTTCCACGCTGCTCGCCATCCTCGGGGGTACGGACTCCGCTGCAGGCCCGCTTTGGTCGATTCCGCTTCCGGCAGGAGAACCGCGCCGCCTCGGCGGCGACGCAGTGTCGGAGGCAGCTTACTTCCCAGATGGTCGCCTCCTCTTCACCCAAGGACGCGACTTATACGTTGCCGACAAAGACGGCATCAACCCGCGCAAGCTGCTTTCCGTTGCTGCTGACGTTGGTGCTCCCAGCGTGTCGCCAGACGGGAAGCGAATTGTTTTCACGATGATTGATACTGCCGGCAGCGTCACCGGCCACGGCGAGCTCAAGGGTACTGGTTCATTGGTCGAACTCGCGGCCGACGGGACCGGTCTCCACACGATCCTGAACGCCAGCCGAGATGAAAAGTTCGGCGCAGCCGTGTGGAGTTCCGATGGGAAGTATCTAGTGTGTCGAATGGACCAAGGGCGTAGGTCAGACTTATGGGCGCTACCTGTGCAAACGGGGCTTTTCCACCAGGCAAGAGAACCAATTCGCCTTACCAACGGGCCGCTGGCCTACTACCGGTGCCACGCCAAGCCGCGACGGCAAGCAGATCTTTGCGATCGGTACCAAGCAGCGCGGGGAGCTGGTTCGTTATGACGTCAAGTCGCAACAATTCGTACCGTTCCTCTCCGGGATCTCGGCAATAGGTCCATCCTTCTCGCGTGACGGACAATTGGTCGCCTACACTTCCTTTCCCGGACCATACTTTGTGGCGTAGCCGCAGCGACGGCACCGACCGTAAGCAACTGACCTTCCGCCCCACGGAAGTGGCTTTCCCTTTTATTTCGCCGGACGGAACGAAGGTTGCCTTTACGACCTCTGGCCTTGGAACATATGTGGTCAGCATGGACGGCGGTCTGCCGCAAAGGATTGCCGAGAATTCCGGCCCCGCGACCTGGTCACCAGACGGAAACCGTTTGCTCTTTGGTGCAATCACGGATACGCCTTGTAGCGAAAAGAAGAAGTTATGTTTGCATATATTCGACGGACGCACTGGGAAGATATCCGTAGTGCCTTCCTCCCAGGACATGATAGGAAGCATCTGGGTAACCCAGGACACACTAGTTGCTGTTGACTTTGCCCTGGCGGCTGAACCGAAATTCGTGACCTTCGATTTCAAGACCCAGAGATGGAGCGACCTTGTCACAGGCAACTTCGTCAACTGGGCGGTCTCGCGGGATGGCAAGTACTTGGTCGTCACGACTGGAGGCGTGGAGCCCAAGGTGCAGCGCCTTCGATTCGCAGACCGCCGGATTGAGACTATCGCTAGCTTGAAAGATCTTCGTCGTGTTGTTGATTCCGTCGAAGGGCAAACTCAAGTCAACGTCGCGCCGGATGGCTCGCCGGTATTTACTCGAGACATCGGCACCCAGGAAATCTACGCGCTGACCGTCCACTGGCCCTAGAGCACGATGCGACAAACACCGGCGAGAACGGTCAGGCAGACCGATTCTGGGTGAATTGTCGTTTATTCGGAGGTCGTCGTTCAGCGAAACTGGCACAGACAGGTGTTGATAGATCGCCAAGGCCCAAGTAATCCTGAGCAACAGCCGGGTGGGCGAGTCCGCCTTCTCGATGATTGTCCAGAAGTCTGGTTATGGGAAGTTTCACGAAACTTCCCACATGCCGGTTTCGGGACAATCTGACAGACGAATGCTGCTCGGGGCCTTATGTCGGGTTCAATTAGGGTACGACATGACCTGTTCACGCCAGTTAGCCGGAAAACAGGCACCATCCACTGTTAAACTTCGCACATGAACCGCATTGCGTTTGCAATCCTGTGCGTTGTGTTTGCTGCGCCACTTCTTGGTGCTCAGACGCGGAACGATGCTGCCGTACGCCATGTACAACAACCACCTGAATGGGCGCGACTGGTCGCCGACAGGTTTCTCGACGGCACGGATATGGCTGCTGCCGAAATTTTTGGCAATTTCAACTCCTTCGACCTTCTTGCTCAGACCCTCGACCTCCGCTCCATTGTGGGCAATCACCGAGGTAAACCGGTAACCCTGAGAAACATCCTGCTCAGTGTGGATTTCAACGGTACCGGAGACGTGGCGATATGGAGAGTCATCGGGCCGAAGCCGCTCGTTGACCAATACATCGCCCAGTTGCAGGCCGGATACGAAACGCACAAAGTGTTCTACGACTACGCAGCGAAGACCTATCCCGCAACCGTCTGCTGTCCCGATTGACCTTCAACTGGCGCGAAATCGCCATTGCGTACCCTATCCGGCTGGGCCTTCGCCCGGTTCTTGTTAGGGTACGCAATGGCCTGTATCGCTCGGAATGTTGGGAGCCGCTTTCCAACTTTACTGTATAACGGCACTTATCGTCCGGCGGGACTCACGGCCCGCTGCCCAGACAGGAGTCCCGCATGCTATCCCACCGAATAGCGATTTTCACGTTGCTGCTCTGCATAAGCCACAATCCGGCTACCTTGGCACAGACCAACTCGAAGGCCGACAACGGCAATAAGAGCAAGACGCCCGAGGTCGTCGTTCAAGCCAACGGCACGGTTGACCTTCCGCCCGAGTCTGCGTCTGCCGCAGGAACTCGATGGGATCGACAGCAATCAAAGTGTCAGCGACTAGCTTAAGCGGGATGGCGAAGTCATGTTCCGGCTCAATGTCGGTCGCGCCTTTATTCGGATTCTTTAGATAACCCGAGAGGCTCTGCGCCATGACTTTCCTGCGAAATTTTTCGGCCTCCCTGGTCATGTCTACGTAGCTGCCGTTATTGAGCACAAACTTCTCAGCGCGGAAGAGCAACGCGGTGTAGTTGTCCTGCACATTCACCCGCTGAATGCCCTGGGGTAGCGTGCCTGCCCAAGCAGGACCGACGATTCCATACACGCCGGGAGGTGTATCGCTGGAGTTGCCCGACATGCCGCCTTGTTCCAACTTGCCGTTTTCATCCAGGTGCAGCACCGAATAGTGATCGCTGGTCGGCGGGATGGTGACGATTACCGGTTCGTCCGCCGCTCCGATGAAAGCGCTGGCGTATAGCGTGTCGTCATTGATGGCAACCACGGACTGATAAATCGGGCTGATACGGATTGGCCCGATCAGATGGTTGCAGGGACCCCCACTGGCTTGCTCCCACGTGAACCAGCGAGGATAAAACGTCACGAGGTAGTCGTACGCAGTCTGGTAAGGATCGGCGGTTAGCAAGCGGGGGTTCGGCGGCAAGGCCGGACTTCGCAAACTGCTCGTTTTCTGGCTGCAATTCTCACCCTTCTGGTTGACAGCCATGGCCTGTGTGCGCATGATTGCAATGACAGCAGGAGGAATAATCCCGTTATCACTAAATGGCGTTTCATCTTGAGCTCCTTATTGGGATTTCGACGGACAGGTACTGCGGCGCGCCTAGGCTCTGACGCTCGGCACGCAGCGCCAAGTAGGTTTGGGGCAACTTATCGTTCAGCTCCTTTCTCCCGAGCCGGTTGGTTGTTCGGCACCCAACTCTACTCGGCCAGGGGAGCCGACATTGTTATGGAATCAATATCACTCGTTGACACGATATTTGTTCAGATAACGAGTGACGGCGTGCCAGGAGACTGGCCGCGTGAAGTCGGCGTCATCTCAACTTGACGTGTAACGCCCTACTCGTAGAAGTGGGCAGCCCAAACTCCCCCGAAGTCCTCTTATGGGAAGTTTCACGACACTTCCTCGAAGTTTTCGGCCCGCTTCTTGCGGGTCCATAGTGCCGGAAACTTCGCGAGCGAGGAAGGACTATTGCATAGTCACCGAGCCAAGCTCGGCAGCGTGGCATAAACATAGACGTCAACAAGGCAGTGGGCCAAAATTGACCTACGTAGAATCAACAACTTGGATAAGTTTCCGGGGAGCCGGTTTCTGGACAATCAAGACAAAACTTAGCCTTTGAGCGTGGGCGCTTGCGGTAAAATCGGATCCGCTTCTTCAACAGACACCTGAGTTGCGATCTCTTTGCCGTTCAAGGGATGAGTCTTTCTTCAGGGCTCATTCGTAGTACCGATATGATAGGCCACTCGTTCATGACGTGGGAGGCGAGCGTGAGCCTTGGAGAGCCAAGTTGCCCTCACCAGCGCCGCGGACAGGCTTGGTGGCAATCGCTACGGAGAACCAATGCTTCTCATACAGGCAAGAATCCCGTTGGCCGAGCGGGAATACAACCGCGATCTTGCATTAACTTTCCGTAGGAGGTTGACATGCACGACATAAAGGAGCGGTTGTCTCTATTATGGATCTTCGCGTTATTGAACTACCTGTATGCGGACGTCGTTGCCCTGTTCGCTATTGCTGGCTCGCGAAATTCATTCGAGCCTCTCCCCCAATGGGCTCTGATGGGTTCAGCGGTCTTGATGGAAATACCCATCGCCATGATTGTGGCGTGTCGACTGCTTCCGTTTAGAGCGAACCGGCTGGCGAATATCATCGCTGGTGGCATTTTGACCCTTGTAAACGGTTTCCTGACCTTCGTTCCGCCTCTGGTCGGATGGGGCAGGCCGCCCGCTTTTCCTGAGTACGTGTTCTTCGCAACGATCGAAACTGTTTGCACCTTGGTCATCATCTGGCAGGCGTGGACTTGGTCAGGGGGTGAAGACGCAGTTAGTTCGGAGCGGGTCGTCCGCCAACCGGAAGCTGGGATCACTTCTTCTTAACTCCGGGATTGCCTAAAAATGCACCAAACGATGCATGCCTTTGGAGGCCACAGTACCGACCGCGAACGGCAGGGGTCGATGAGCGCTTTGGCCTGAAATCAACAGTTGAGCCAAGGGTCACTTATCCGGAAAGGCGACTATTCGGCCGAGCGGCGAGAAGCCTGTTCTAACCAAGCCTTCGCCGCCAGCCTCAGCTGTATCTCGCGCATGACGATCGTCAAAACGTCAACTTCCTATTTCGCCTGCACTAGCCCCGCAATAACCGCGGCAACTTTATCGAGTATCTGGTTCCAGCCCTCCATTTGACCGCTATTTTTCGCGCTCTCCATGGGTTCATTTCCAATGAAGGTGAGTTTCGTCTGGCCGTTTCCGAGATCCTCAAAGATGGTCACGTCGTACGCACCGTCTATAGCCTCATGTTCTATTCCTAATTGCGCAGGCTCAATCTTGTTTCCCTTCGAGTCCGAAAAGTACATGGAGGAAACGATCTTCTCGTGCAGAACAATCTCGTGGTATTCACCAGCATTCCAAAACTCCTGCCCATCCGGCGCCTTCATGCAGCAGAGGAATTTTCCCCCAACGCGAAAATCCATCTGGCAAACGGGCGCAGTAAAGCCCTTCGGTCCCCACCACTGCATCACGTACTTCGGGTCTGTCCACGCCTTCCAAACCAACTCGCGTGGGGCATCAAAGACTCTTGTAACGACCATCCGCTCAATTTCGCTAACCGTGTTTTTTGTCATCTCTGACCTCCTCTTTTTTCATTCGATTTACAACTACATCCAGTTTGTCGAAACTCTCTTCCCAGAATCGGCGATAGCTGATCGCCCAGTCGCTGACTGTCTTAATCGCCTCGGGCCTAAGCGTGCACACACTCTCTCGTCCACGCTTCGTCTTGATTACAATCCGCGCCCGCACCAGGTAGGCGATATGTTTTGAAATCATCTGCTGCGAGAGTGCAAACGGTTCCGTCAATCCATGCACAGAGGCAGGCCCATGCGAGAGTCGTTGGATCATTGCTCGCCGGGTTGGATCAGACAAAGCCGCAAATGTTGTACCTAATTTATCCACAACCATATGGTAGTGGATTTTCGGCCGATGTCAAATGTGAATTTTGCGATTCGTGATTTCCGTCCCGAGTCTCTTAACCCTGACACCTGCGCTCATTGATACTCTGCGCAGGAGGGCGAGCCGGCAAGGGTTATGGCGCTGGCATCAGGGGCAGGAGGAATGCGGATTGTCTCTGGAACCTTCTCGGTGTCTCACCGCCCTGTTGGGCAAGTGATCTTTGCCAGACGACTCACTAGGACCTACGCGGTGAGTGGTAAATCCCCATAGCACTCACAACTCGATATCTGTTCACGGTCACGGGTGACCACTGTGCCAGGAGACTGGCTCGCGTGAAGCTGGCGTCAACCCAACTTGACACCGGCAGTGCCAACCGTGGCAGAACTGATTGAGGGCTACCGAGCAGAGAAAATGCCAAAACGCTACAGCACGTGCGGGTCGTACGATGTGTGGCTACGCCTCTACGTGCAGCCGCGTTGGGGCGATGCGCCAATCACCGAGCTACAGGCCCGCCCTGTGGAATTGTGGCTCTTGTCGCTGGCTCTCGCGCCCCGCAGTAGATCATCCATCCGTTTTCTAATTGGGTCGCTGTGGGACTTCGCCATGTGGCGCGGAGATGTCCCAACAGCGCGCAATCCCATGACCCTTGTGACGATTCCGGGTGCATCCAAGCGCATGCGAAAGCCTCGCAGTCTCACCGTGGAAGAATTTCGCAAGCTGCTTGAGCACATGGAAGAGCCTTTCCGCACGATGGCTTTAACTTGCGTGTGCTTCGGCCTTCGCATATCAGAGTGCCTTGGCTTGCGCTGGAGCGATGTTGATTGGCTCAACGGGTCACTGCGAATCCAGCGCAGCATAGTCCGGCAGCGAGTAGGCGAAACCAAAACCGAATACTCAGAGCGTGCAATGCCGGTTGATGCGGAAATGTTGGACGTTCTGAAGGCGTGGAACCAAGCCACGCAATTCCGGGCGGCTGACGATTGGGTCTTTGCTTCACCGGCTCAGATCGGTCGCTTGCCTTGGGCCGCTGACAGTCTCAACCGGGCGTATCGGAAGGCGGGGAAAGCATCGGGCGTGGGCCACGTGAGCACGCACACGATGCGCCACACATACCGCTCATGGCTGGACGCCGTGGGCACTACCATTGCCGTTCAACAACGGTTGATGCGTCATGGGGACATCAGAACCACCATGAACGTCTACGGCGATGTGGTCACGGATGAGATGTCAAAGGCTCACAGCAAGGTAGTGGCGTTAGCTCTAAATGGCAACGGCACGGAAACGGCACGCAAGCCCAGCTAAGTGGTTTGTTTTGGCGGAAGCGTGTGCGAGTCGAACGCACCATTGACATCGAAGATGCCAATCGCCGGTTTTGAAGACCGGGAGAGTCACCGGACCCCCTTCGCTTCCGCAACCTGGGCATGCCATTTCGATTCTAGCCGAACCTCGACGGTGCGCCGGTGGCCTGCGTAACGCTCCTGCCTCTTCATCCGTTCGCTCGGATTCCGTCTCGCGCTGCCTGATACATTTGCTGAAGTGAGGTGGCCGCATGGAACAGCGTAGCTTTCAGATCGTCCAACTCGATGTATTTACCAACCGGCCGCTGGAGGGCAATCAGTTGGCAGTCCTTCCCGACGCCCGGGGCTTGTCAGATGCAGAAATGCAGAAACTGGCGCGCGAAACGAACCTCTCGGAGACTACTTTTGTCTTTCCGCGCGATGCCGAGACCGAGCGCCGGGAAGGTCATCGTGTACGGATTTTCACGGTGAATGAAGAATTGCCGTTCGCCGGCCATCCAACCTTGGGAACCGCGTGGTTTCTCTATGGGCAATCACCAGCCAAAGAGGTCATACTTGATCTCAAGGTGGGCAAAGTTCCGGTCCGCTTCGAGAGGCGAGATGGGGGATTGTTCGGGGAAATGCGACAAATCGATCCAAAGTTTGGCCAGACTAACTCGCACAGGGATGTAGCGGAAGTATTAGGGATATCCGTCTCTGAGCTGGACGAACGACTTCCCATCGAGACCGTATCGACCGGAATGTCGTTCACCATCGTGCCTTTCCGGTCATTGGCGGCGTTGCAGAAGCTAAGTGTCACTTGGAACCAGATGGAAAAGTATCTGAAGCGCGCCGGTGACAACAGCTTCTTCTACTTTGTCAGTCGCGAAACGTTGCAGCAGGAAGCAACGCTGCATGCCCGGATGATCTTCTACAACGGCGAGGATCCCGCAACCGGCTCTGCCGCCGGTTGCTGTGTGGCATGGGCAGTGCGAAACGGCGTTCTGGCATCGGGTGTACAGGGATTAATCGAACAGGGAATCGAGACGCAACGGCCGAGCTCGCTCTTTGTTCGCGCCGACAAGAAGGGTGACGTTGTGTCCAATGTGCGAGTCGGTGGGTATGTGGTGCAGCTCATTAACGGAAGAGTAACCATGTGAATAATCTTCGGATATTTTGTGCACGCCGAAAACCCTTGCCGGTGGTGTATTTGGCGAAGCGCAATTCTTCAGTAAGATGTTTTTCTGCAGCGCCGGCGGTGCTGTGCTTCCCGCAATACCGACGTGATGATTTGACCTTCTCGGTACTTTACAGGCATGGGGCGCAGTCGTAGGATTCGTTAGCACTCTTGCTCTGGCGTGAAAAAATTGACAGCTCTTCAAGTGACTGCCGCAGCGTCCGACCGCGCGCGCACGGGCGTAGTGACGCAGTTTCGTTGGGAGCGAAGCAGGAAGATCGATGAAGCCGAAGCGCACGATTCTTTGCGTTGACGAAGACGAACGTTCCTTATCCATTCGGAAGGTGATGCTGGAAACGCGAGGCTATCGTGTCGTAGCCTGCTCCGACTCCCATCACGCCATGGATGTCATCAAGCAGGGTGGAATTGACCTGATCGTCGCCGATATGGTGATGCCCAAGTTGGCGCGAGGCAGCGTGGTTGACGAGCTCAAAGCAATTTCACCCTCCACCCCGGCCATCGTGTTTTCCGGCGGACCCGGGCGTTGTTCCGAGGAGACCCTGGCCGCTGTCTTTCTCTCGAAGTCCGAGTGCAGCGCTGCCCAGTTGCTGGATCACATCCGGGTGGCGCTTGTCCGAAAGCGCGGGCCAAAACCCGCGGTCACTGGTGCTTATGCCCCCGCCCGGTTTGCTTCTTAGGGCCCACGTTGCGGCAAATAAGAGGCGCAAAGAGAGAGCCACTCGCACTACCTGCGAGTGGCCGTCCGTGCCTTTTGGATGGTCCGATTAAGCCTTTGATTTGGCTTTCTTCTTTCTCTCCGCCCAGCGCAATTTCATCATCTCAGATATACGCCTACGCGCGGCTGCGCTCATCGTGCGCCGCCTCCTGCCTCCGCCCGCAGGCCTTCCCGGTGCGCGGCCTGACTTGCCACCTTCCAGCGCACGGATGGCTGCGTCGATCCGATCGCGTTCACTTCTGAGATCGGAAAGGATTTGCTGTGTATCCATGTATCACCTTTCACTTTGAATTCGGCCAGGACTGCAGTCTCACAGCACGTAAGTATAGTCTCGCTAAATAAGGAATGCACTCTCAATTCGGAATTAATGCCTCACAAAGAACACGCTGGGCGACATACTGGCGAGTGCAGAGAGTTGATCAACTTATTGGCTCACTATAAGTCGCCGGAGTGTCGATCACTCGACATCGGAACGTAATTCTGGTTGGGGTTACTGTTGTAAGCTTCGATGTGCAAGAGGAATGGAGCTGTCCTGAATGTCAGAAGAGCACAGTTACCACATGACGGCCGACCAATTCCGCCAATATGGCAAGCAGGTGGTCGATTGGATCGCCGACTATTACGAGCGAATTGAGTCCCTTCCGGTTCTATCGCAGGTCGAGTCCGGGAGAAATTCGCCAATCTTTGCCACACAGTCCTCCCGCCCATGGCGAGTCGTTCGACGCGCTGTTAGCAGACATGGACAAGGTCATCATGAAGGGCCTGACCCAATGGCAGTCCCCTAAGTTCTTTGCCTACTTTCCCGCCAATGCTTCTGGTCCCGCGATACTGGGAGATCTCCTCTCCTCGGCGGTCGGTGTACAGGGAATGCTATGGGCAACCAGTCCGTCCTGTACCGAATTGGAGACCCTGGTACTGGACTGGCTAGTCGGCATGCTTGGACTACCTGACAGATTCTTGTCCTCAAGTGCCGGTGGAGGGGTGATTCAGGATACGGCTTCGAGTTCGACCCTATGCGCGATGCTGGCGGCGCGCGAGCGTGCCACTGGTTACACTTCAAACACCCTTGGGATGGATAGAAGCTTGGTCGCGTACACCTCGACCCAGGCACACTCCTCGCTTGAAAAGGCCGCCATGATAGCTGGGATCGGCCTCGACAACCTACGCCTGGTCGAAGTAGATGAGAATTTCGCGATGAAGCCTGAGGTCCTTCGTTCCATGGTGGAAAAAGACCGCAGCCTAGGCCTCGTCCCGTTCTTCGTTTGTGGAACGGTAGGCACCACTTCGTCCAATGCCATGGATCCCCTGCCTGCAATTGCAGCGATATGCCTCGAAAACAGGCTGTGGTTCCACGTTGACGCCGCCATGTCAGGAACCGCCGCCCTGTGTCCGGAATTCCGTCGGCTCCAGGATGGGGTGGAATTCGCAGACAGCTACTGCTTCAATCCTCACAAGTGGATGTTCACGAATTTCGATTGCGACTGCTTCTACGTCGCGGACCGGGAGGCGTTGATCAAGACGCTCAGCATCCTGCCCGAGTACCTGAAGAACCAGGCAACCCAGTCGGGTGCGGTATTCGACTACCGTGACTGGCAGATCCCCCTTGGCCGGCGCTTTCGGTCGCTCAAACTCTGGTTCGTGATCCGGCACTACGGTGTAGAGGGTCTTCGCTATCACGTGCGCCATCACGTAGAAATGGCACAGACGTTCGCCCAATGGGTACGAGACGACGAGCCGGTTTGAGGTCGTCGCGCCGGTCCCCTTAAACCTGGTGTGCTTCCGCTATCAGGGTGCTGACGACGAAAACCAGCTACTGATGGAGCGGCTCAATCAGAGCGGTGACCTCTATCTCACTCATACCCGGTTAAACGATCAATTCGTGCTCCGCTTTTGCGTTGGGCAAACCCATACGACCATGAGGCACATCGAGCGTGCCTGGCAGCATATCCAAGAGGAAGCCTCTCGGCTTTCTGCCTGACCGACCCGGTGCGATTGGTGCGCAGAATGGCCGAGCCCTGCCCTAACGCTCCTTGATTCATTATGATGGAATCTCTCTTATGCCCCTCAATGCCGAAGACATCCCCTGGGACCGATTCTTTGCTCCGCTGGATGCAACCGCTGACGAATCGGGACTTGAAGCCCTTCACGACCAAAAGTGCGTCCTGATCACGGGAGCCGGAGGGTCGATCGGTTCTGCTCTTGCCCAAAAAATCCGAACCCTGCATCCGAGGAAGGTGGTTCTTCTTGATTCGTGCGAGCAAAATCTCTACCGTGTTCACACCCTGTTGTCCTTGGCACCAGGGTCCGAACAACACGTGCCGATTCTAGGTTCGGTGGCTGACGAGCGGTGTGTCGCCGACTTGTTTGAACGCTACCGTCCCGAGACTGTCTATCACGCCGCGGCCCTTAAGCACGTGCCCCTGATGGAAATGAATCCGTTCGCCGTGGTTCAGAACAACGTGTTCGGTACTTCGACGGCCGCGATGATGGCGAGGCGTTTCGGCGTCAGCCGCCTCATCATGGCGTCCACTGACAAGGCAGTCAATCCGCGAAGCATCATGGGGGCTTCAAAGCGCCTTGCGGAAATCATCTTGTCTGCCTTGAGCTGCGATACAACGCGTATGACTTCCATCCGGTTGGGCAATGTGCTTGCTTCGGAAGGAAGCGTGGTTCCGTTGTTTCTTGTGCAGATTGCGCAAGGAGGACCTGTAACCGTAACGCATCCCGAAATTGAGCGGTATTTCCTCACCATGGAGGAGACAGTCCGCAGGATTCTGAGCGCTGCCGCCGCATGCCCAGCCGACGGAGCCATCGCAGTCCCACTCATGGGCAAGCCGGTTCGCATCGCCGACCTTGCGCAGTTCCTCATAGAGCAGTCTGGTAGGAGTGACGTGGCGATCAGCTATACCGGACTGCGGCCGGGCGACAAGCTGCAGGAAGAATTTGTTTCTAAGTCTGAGACAATCTCAAGCCATCCGGGAAACGGGCTGCAATGGGTCGAGAGCCTGCGTCCTGATAACACCGAACTGGTCCAAGGGCTGGCTGCGTTGGATGAAGCCCTGAGAATGATGAACTTGTCGCGACTCTTGACCGCGTTAACCAACCTCGTGCCACAGTATGAGCCCAGTGCTTATCTGCTTGATCAGGTCGCGGCCGGGACCGTTCGATGAAACGTCGCATTGCCGTCGTAACCACCTCGCGTGCCGACTACAGCCACCTGTATTGGCCCTTGCACGACCTATCGCGGCATCCGGAAGTAGATCTAAAGCTCATCGCGATGGGCCCCCATTTGTCTCCGGAGTTTGGGCGTACCATCAACGAAATCGAACGGGATGGTCTGGACATCGCGGCCCGCATCGAGTGTCTGCTCAGTTCAGACACCGACGTAGGAATGGCAAAGACCATTGGCTTGGCGACCCTGAGTCTGGCGGATTGTCTCGATCAGATGCGCCCCGACCTGCTGCTGCTTATCGCCGATCGTTATGAGATGCTCGCGCCTGCCTCGGTCGCGTTGGCCCTCCGCATCCCCATCGCCCACATCGAGGGTGGAGAAACCAGCGAAGGAGCGATCGACAACGCTGTTCGTCACGCCCTGACGAAGATGAGTCATGTCCACTTCACTTCGACCGTTGCGGCGCACGACCGCGTTATCGCAATGGGGGAAGAGGAATGGCGGGTGCATCGTGGGGGAGCCCCGTCGATCGACCACTTAAGGCGTAACACGCTTTACACGCGGGCGCAGATAGAAGAGAAGCTGCGGCTGGACTTGGGAAAACCGTCCACGCTGGTTTCCTATCACCCCGTGACCATTGCGCGCGACACGACGCGTGAGGCTGACGAGCTCTTCTCTGCGTTGGCCGACGTTCCCGGGCAGATTCTATTTTGCTATCCGAACGCCGATGCCGGGAGCCGAGCATTGATCGCCCGGACAAGTGATTTCTTGTCCCGCCGTTCCGACGCGCGGATATTTACCAACCTGCCGGCCCTCTCCTACTGGAGTGTGTTGCGTTACGTGGACCTGATGGTCGGAAACTCCAGCAGCGGCATTATGGAGGCGCCTTCTTTTGCACTTCCCACAATTAACATTGGCATGCGACAACAAGGCCGGGAACGCGCCAGGAATATTCTGGATGCAGCGCCACATAAGGCGGATATTCTTGCCAAAGTGACAATTGCCCGCAGCCCGGAATTCCGGCAATCGCTGGAAGGTATGCGGAACCCGTACGGTGATGGCTATGCCTCGGAAAAAATTGTCAGCGTATTAATATCAGTTCCTGTGGGAGAGAGGCTCCTGGTTAAAAAGGCAGTTTAGCCACCCAGTCCACGCTAGCAGGTCCGAAAGTCAAAGATGAGCAGATTTACTGAAGCTGGACTACACTAATTCCCAGAGCAGCTATGGACCCCCGCATTGTTGCTGTTTCAGGTCCGCTGAAAGGCCAGGTCTTTCGCCTGGCGGAAGGCCGGGTGTCGGTTGGACGTGAACCGACTAACCGTATGCCGATTCGTGACGTCACGATCTCCCGTCAGCACTGCGTCATTGAATTGCAGGACGGCGCTATCGAACTCACCGATCTCGAAAGCCACAACGGAACGTTCGTGAACGGAATCCCGGTGAGCAAGCGGGCCTTGCTACACGGCGATGTCGTACGTGTGGGCCAGTGCGAGTTGAATTTCTCTGACGGAAGCCGATACGACCGAGCTTGCGCCGCGCGTCTTGTACAACGATGCGACGACCACCGACATACTGAAAACCGTGAAGCTGACCGACTCGCGCGTCTGGTCCCACTCCGCATCGGAAGTGGGCCGCATGGCCCGGGACGTCGTTGCGCGCCGTGTCGTCGCCGCTGGCGAGGTCGTAGGGGTAGACGGCGCGGTGCCAGCGGACCTCGCCGTCGACCGCCTTGGCGTAGGGGTCGAGCAGGAGCTTGTTGGGGTTGCAGTGCACGCCGCGGGCCGGGGTCGTAGGGGCCGTCGACGCGAAAGCCGTAGCGGGTGCCCGGGCCCACGCCGTAGACGTAGCCGTGCCAGCAGTAGCCGTCGACCTCGGGGAGGGGGAGGCGGGTCTCGTCGTGGCGCCTTGCCCGTCCGGTGCACCGGCTCGAACAGGCACAGCTCGACGCTGGTGGCCACCGACGAGAACACGGAGAAGTTGGTGCCGACGACGTCCCAGGTGGCGCCGAGCGGGTAGGGATCGCCAGGCCAGACCGCAGGCATGGGCCGAGACGCTACCGGTCGCGCGTCGCTACCCCCACCAGAAGGCGGCCGCCAGGATGCAGTACAGGCCGATGAGGGCGACGCCTTCGAGCCAGACGTACTCCCCGTCGGCCAGCACCACGATCACCACGACGGTGGCCAGCGCCAGCGCGGCCACTTCGAGGCCGGGAAAACGAGGGTCAGGTGGCTGGGACCGGTCAGGTGCGAGGCGAGGACGAGGAGGGGGGTGAGCAGCAGCGACAGGTCGAAGTCCATTTCGACAACCTGACGCCGCTCTATCCTGATGAGCGCCTACGGCTCGAAGTTGAAGACCCAACCCGCAAGGATCTCTCGGCGCGGGTGATCGATATCGTCGCGCCGATCGGCAAGGGCCAGCGCGCGCTGATCGTCGCGCCGCCACGCACGGGCAAGACGGTGCTGTTGCAGAACATCGCCCAGTCGGTCACCGCCAATCATCCGGAATGCTATCTGATCGTCCTCTTGATCGACGAGCGCCCGGAAGAAGTGACGGACATGCAGCGCTCGGTGAACGGCGAAGTTGTTTCGTCAACCTTCGACGAACCCGCGGTGCGTCACGTTCAGGTCGCCGAGATGGTGATCGAGAAGGCCAAGCGGCTGGTCGAACACGGGCGCGACGTGGTCATTCTGCTGGACTCGATCACGCGCCTGGGACGCGCTTACAACACCGTGGTCCCTTCCTCCGGAAAGGTTCTGACCGGCGGCGTCGACGCCAACGCCCTGCAACGGCCGAAGCGGTTTTTCGGCGCGGCCCGGAATATCGAGGAGGGCGGCTCGCTGACCATTATCGCCACCGCGCTGATCGACACCGGCTCGCGCATGGACGAGGTCATTTTCGAAGAATTCAAGGGAACCGGCAATTCGGAAATCATTCTTGATCGTAAGGTGGCCGACAAGCGCACGTTCCCGTCCATGGACATCACCAGGTCAGGAACCCGGAAGGAAGAGCTGCTCGTGCCGCCGGATATCCTGAAGAAGATGTATGTGCTGCGCCGCATCCTCAATCCGATGGGCACGGTCGACGCGATCGAGTTCCTGCTTGGCAAATTGCGTGAGACCAAGACCAACGCCAATTTCTTCGAGTCGATGAACACCTGAGCCGGCCCGACGCGGCCAGGCATACCGAATCTCCGCCCACGCCAGTCCCTCGAAAGGAGAGGGCGAGCGCCCCATGTCCCAACCACCGCAGCCGACCCTTGCCGATCTCCGAGTCGAGATCGATCGTATCGACTTGCAGATGCACCAGCTTCTCATGGAGCGAGGGCGCGTCATTGATCAACTGATCGAGATCAAGTCGCGCCAGGGAGGGGGGTCAGCGTTCCGGCCCGCGCGGGAAGCCTCAATGATGCGTGCGCTTGTCGAGCGGCATCGGGGTATTTTGCCTCTCGACACCGTCGAGGGCATCTGGCGCGTGATCATTTCTACCTTCACCTATGTCCAGGCGCCCTACAGCATCCATGTCGACGTATCGGGCGGCGACGCCGCGATGCGAGACTCGGCGCGCTTTCATTTCGGCTTCACAACTCCATGCGTGCCGCATTTTGGGGCTGGCGAGGTCATCCGCGCGGTTGGCGATTCGGGTCGGCGATCTCGGCATGTTCGCGGTGGACGGGGGCCCAGGGGCCGGCGCCTGGTGGACGAGGCTCGCGCCGCCGGAAGCGCCGAAGATCATCGCCCGGTTGCCGTTCGTCGAGCGCGCCGATCACCCCGCGGGCCTGCCGGTATTCGTGATCTCGAAGCCATTGGTCGACGGGACGGTGCGCGACGTCGTGCTCGAATTGGTCACGCTCGATCGCTGGCGCACCGACATCCCTCATGCCTTGCGCAAGATTGGAGCCGAAGCGATCGGCTCCGCCGCCACTGAGATGGGGCTCGCGCTGCTTGTCGCGCGGCCGGGCGAGATCGCCTCGGACGCCGTGAGCGAGGCTCTGCGATCGGCTGGCGGCGCCGACGTGCGCGCCTCGGAGATCGGCGCGCATGCGGACCGAATTGACGTCTCGGCGTTGCGCAAGCGCGCGAATTGAGGCTAATCGAACCCGCCATGACCTCCACCGCTCCTGTTCGCCCTCAGCCTAGGGCGGCGATCCTCGAAATCGACCCCTATGTGCCGGGCAAGAGCCGGGTCCCGGGCGTCGACAAGGTCCATAAGCTCTCGTCCAACGAATCGCCCCTCGGCCCGTCGCGGAAGGCGATCGAAGCGGTGCGGGCGCTGGCCGACAGGCTAGAGCTTTACCCTGACGGCGCCTCGACAGCGCTGCGCGAGGCGATCGGCCGCCGCTATGGTCTCGATCCGTCCCGGATCATCTGCGGCAACGGCTCCGATGAGCTGTTGGCGCTGCTGGCGCATGTCTTTCTGCACCCGGGCGACGAAGGCCTCTACAGCCAGTACGGCTTTCTGACCTATCCGATCTGCATTCGCGCCGCAGGCGGGATTCCGGTCGTGGCCGAGGAGACGGACAGAACGGCGAGCGTGGACGCGATTCTCGCGAAAGTGAGCGCCCGCACGAAGATCGTCTATCTCGCTAACCCGAACAATCCGACCGGCACCTACATCCCCTTCTCCGAGGTGAAGCGCCTGCACGACGGCCCTGCCGCCGCACGCGCTTTTGGTGATCGACGCGGCCTACGCCGAATACGTGACGCGCAACGACTACGCCGCGGGCGTCGAGCTGGCTTCGGCGGCGGACAACGTCGTCATGACCCGGACCTTCTCCAAGATCCATGGGCTGGCGGGCTTGCGCATCGGCTGGGCCTATGGATCGGCGCATGTCGTCGACGCGCTGAACCGGGTCCGCGGGCCCTTCAACCTGAACGGAGCGGCGCAGATCGCGGGCGTCGCGAGCCTTGGGGACGCGGCGCATATCGAAGGCGCGATCGCGCACAACGCGCGCTGGCTGCCCTGGCTGGCCGAGGCGATCTCCGAGCTTGGGATCGAGGTGACGCCGAGCGTCGGCAATTTTCTGCTGCTGACCTTTCCCAAGCAATCCGGCCGGACCGCCGCGGACGCAGACGCGTTCTTGAGCGCGCGCGGGTTCATCCTTCGGGCCGTCGCGGCCTACGGGCTGCCGGAGTCCCTGCGTCTGACGGTCGGCGGCGAGGAGGCCAACAAGGGCGTGGTCGCTGCGCTCGCCGAGTTCATGCGAGGCAAAGGTGATTGAACGGCTCGGGGAGCCGCTCGCCGAGCCGATCTTCGAAGAGCTAGCGATCATCGGAGTCGGGCTGATCGGCTCATCGATCGCGCGCGCCGCGCGCCGGCGCCACGCCGCGCGGCGCATCGTCCTTGCCGACCGATCGGTCGAGACTTTGGAGCGCGCGAAGGCCTTAGGGCTTGGCGACCTCGTCACCGACGATCTGGCTCGCGCCGTAAGCCATGCCGATTGCGTCATCCTCTGCGCGCCGGTCGGCGCCAACGAGGCGATCGGACGCGTCATCGCGCCGGCGCTTCAACACAGGGACGGTCGTCTCGGACGTCGGTTCGGTCAAGGGAGCTGTCATTGCGGCGCTGAAGCCGGCGCTGCCCGCTCATGCGCGCCTCGTGCCGGCGCATCCGGTCGCGGGAACTGAGTATTCGGGTCCGGACGCCGGATTCGCGAGCCTGTTCGTCAACCGCTGGTGCATTCTGACTCCCCCCGAGGAGACGGACGAACAGGCGGTCGAGAAGGTGCGGGCGTTCTGGCAAGCGTTGGGATCGCATGTCGAAATCATGAGCGCCGCGCACCATGACCTTGTGCTGGCGATCACCAGCCACGTGCCGCATCTCATCGCCTACAACATCGTCGGCACCGCGGCGGATCTCGAAGAGGTCACCCGCTCGGAGGTCATCAAGTTCTCGGCCGGCGGATTTCGCGATTTCACCCGGATCGCCGCTTCCGACCCGACCATGTGGCGCGACGTCTTCCTGCACAACAAGGACGCGGTGCTGGAGATGCTTGGCCGGTTCAACGAGGATCTGACGGCGCTGCAGAGGATGATCCGCCGCGAGGACGGAGACGGTCTGTTCGCCCTGTTCACCCGGACGCGAGCGATCCGGCTCGGAATCGTCGCTGAGGGCCAAGAGACTGCGGCGCCGGATTTTGGCCGTCGCGCCGCGGAAGCGGACGAGCCGGCGCCGTGACGTCTACCGACGCCGCCGCGCTCGATTTGGACGGCGGCCTCTGGGTGTTCGGGTACGGGTCGCTGATGTGGCGGCCCGGATTTGCCTATGCGCGACGATGCAAGGCGCTGTTGCGCGGCTGGCGGAGAAGCCTGTGCGTCTTCTCCCACGTCTATCGCGGCTCGCCTGAGCGGCCCGGACTTGTGCTTGGCCTCGATCGCGGCGGCGCCTGTCCGGGCGTGGCTTTCGAGGTCGACGCGGCGCTGCGCGAGGCGACGATTCGCTACCTTCGGGAACGCGAGCAAGTGACCGCCGTCTATCTCGAGCGGATCGCGCCTGTGACGCTCGAATCCGGCGACCGCGTCCTTGCGGTGACCTATGTCGCCGACCGGCTCCACGACCAATATGCGGGGCGTCTCGATCGCGAGGCGATGCTCGAACATGTGCGCGCTGGGAAAGGCAGGTCCGGCGACAATGCGGAATATATCCTCGAGACCAACGATCATCTGCTGGCTCTAGGGGTGCGGGATCCCGATCTCGAATGGCTGAGCGCGAAACTCAGAGCGAGCCCGTAAGAGCCTCGGGCCGTCAGGCCTGGGCGATCGCGAGATCGGCGACGGTCGCCGCCCGTTCCGCAGGCGACGCTGGCCAGCAAATGGAGATGGAACTCAAGGCCGGGACCGAAGGCGCGGAGCTCCCGTTGAGCCTTGGCGACCACCGGTTCCGGAAAAGCTCCAGTCTCGCGCACCGAAACGACGCGCCGCTGCCCCGTCATATCGCGGACTGCGGCCAGCAGGATGGCGTCGCGAAACGCCGGACAGTCGATGGGCGAATAGACGGAGAAGACATAGCGCTGCCCCGACAGGCCGATCCACGAGCAAAATCGGGAGGAGATCGGCATGCCGGCGAGCGCAGCCAGCGAGGAGCCACGGCTTTTGGTCCTGGCGATCGCTCACGGGGACGACCCAACCGGCGCGGGCGATTCCGAGACGCTCGCACGCCCGATCGACGTCGCTCCATCCTCGTATGCCAGCGTCATCGCCCCGACCCTGATTGTTACGAGAACATTAATAGAACAAAGCAAGATCTTCGTCAAGCCGATCGTAGCGTTTCAGCGTCGCTATTCGCGCCTTCCGCAACGACCGCCGCAAGCGACGGGTCGTTGTCGATCGCTTCCGCGTTGAGGCGGTCGCAGGCCGCCTCAATCGTCGATCTGCAGGCGTTTGCCGAACGCGGCCCGATCAAGTCCCGGCGCGATGACCGGCAGATATTCGATCACCGCGACGCCGGGTCGGCGCAGGAAGCCGTGGCGCCGCCAGAACAGGCCGGTATTGACGGCGACCGGCAGGCAAGCGACCCCCGTCGCGGTGTAAAGCGCTGCGGCGCCTTGTTTGTATTTCGGCGGCGCGCCGGGGAGACGGCGCGTTCCCTCCGGGTAAATGAACACCTGTCGTCCCGCGGCGAACACGGGCTTGGCGGCGGCGGCGATTTGCTGCAACGCCTGCCTGCCCCGGGCGCGATCAATGGCGATCTGCTTCGAGACGATGAGATAGAGGCCGAACAGCGGAACGTAGGTCAGCTGGCGTTTGAGGATGATGGCGAAGTCAGGCGCGTATTTGAGCAGCGCGAAGGTCTCGAGAAACGATTGATGCTTGGCTGCGATCAGGATCGCGCCGGGGGGAATATTCTCGACCCCGCGATATTCCAGCCGAAGACCGCAGATCGTTTCCAGAAGCCAGACGGAAATCGCGCCCCAGAGTCGGGCGAGCGCAAAGATCGCGCGCCTGCCGAACAGCATGGTCGGCAGGCCGATGATCATCAGAATCACCAGGTTCAGATAGAAGAGCGTGTTGAAAAGCAGCGATCGCGTTGCGAGCATTGGGGACCGTCGAGGGTTCGCGGGAAGAGAGTCGCCGCCTTGTCTATTGCAACGATTGCAAATGGCGCATGACGATCTCGCGCGAAAGAAGACCGGTCAGCAAGCGTAACCGCGGCGCACACCACGACAAGCGCGAGATAGCCGGAGGAGCGGAGCGCGAACGAGCCGAACATCGCCGCGATCTCCTCGCCGCCCGGCGAATGCGCCCACCAGAAGGACAGAAGCGAGGCTGTCGCGAAGAAGGCGATGGCCGCCAGACCGCCGATCATTGCGCCGCGAAGCCCAAGGCGACGAAAATGGGCCTGGAACTCCTTAGCGATGAATGCGTTGGACGCGCCGACGAGATGGAGGACCTCGATGATCTCACGATTGCCCGCCATCGCGCCGCGGGTGGCGAACCCGATCGCCGTGCCCATCGCCACGATCATCAGCACGAAAAGAGCGGCCGCAAGAATGACGACAGCGTCGGCCATGGTGCCGAGACGCGCCGCCCAAACCCGATGGTCGTCGAGATCGGCCTGCGGAACAGCTGAGGCGAGCGCCTTACGCAGCGTGGCGAGGTCCTGGGAGCCCTGGCCGCGCAGCCTGACGAGGATCAGCCGGGGGATGGGCAGCTCACTGAGGTCGAGCCCGGCGCCGAGCCACGGCTCAAGAAGCTTTTCCGATTCGGCCTTGGAAAGAGCGTGGGCAGAATCGACCTCGTGCGCTTGTGCGGCGATGGCGACAGCTTTGGCGACGAGGCTTTCGACATCGTCGCCAGGCCGAGGCTTCACCTGGATCGTCGCGTCGCGCAACACATCCGAGCGCCAGGCTTGCGAGGCGTCGGCGACCAGCAGGCCGCGCCCGCGGTCAGGCACGCGAGAAAGGTCATGATCGCAATGACGACGACCAGCGCGCGCCCGGCGACCGAGTCGCGCGGTATGAGCGGCGCATTGGTCTTGAACGCGGGCTCCGATTCAACGGCGAAGATGGGCTCGACGATCGGCTCGTTCATGACGGCAATCCGTCGAAAATCGTCAGTTTGCCGTCGCCGACGACCAGCCGGCGGGCGAAGCCGAATTGGTCCATAAGCTGGAGATCGTGCGTGGCGATGACGACCGCCGTGCCAAGCCGGTGAAGTTCGACGAACAACCTGAGGAGACGGCGCGCGAGGCCCGGATCGACATTGCCGGTCGGCTCGTCCGCCAGCAACAATTCCGGGCGAACGATCAACGCGCGAGCGATCGCGGCCCGCTGCTTTTCGCCTCCAGAAAGGACAGGCGGGACGGCGTTCATCCGATCGCCGAGACCGACCCAGCGCAGAAGTTCGACCACTTCAGCCCGATAGCCGGATTCCTCCCGTCCCATCGCCCGTAACGGCAGCGCCACGTTCTCATAGGTCGTCAGATGGTCCAAGAGACGGAAATCCTGAAAGACAGCGCCGATCCGCCGCCTCAGCGTCGTCAGGCCATCCTTGCTCAGCGCCGCGGAGTCCTCGCCGAAGACGCGGATCGTTCCTCGTGTCGGCCGAAGCGAGAGCAACATCAGCCGCATCAGGGTCGTCTTGCCGGCGCCGGACGGGCCGGTGAGGAATTGAAAGCTCTGCGGGCCGACGGAAAAATTAAGGTCGCCGAGCACCTCCGGTCCCATGCCGTAGCGCAAACCGACGTTTTCGAACCGTAGCAACGCGATCCCCGGGACGGCGAGGTTGGCCGCTTAACGCGCCTTTAACCGTGTTTCCAACCAAATACCACCATCGGCCATTCCATCGGAACAGCAAGGTCAGGCGACATGATTCTGGATCACAAGTTTGGCTCAAATTGCGATCAAGGCTCTTACGAGCGATTCGCCCCGCGCCGCCGGGCGTTGGCGAGCCGGTGGCGCGGCCGGCCCAGCTCTTGTCCTCGTCGGCTTGGTGATCATGGGCACGACGGCGATCGCGGCTCGGGCGGCGATCGTCTCGATCGCGCCGGCGACGGCGGCCATCTATGCCCGTGTCGGCATGCCGGTCAATCTTCGCGGTCTGTCGATCGCCGACGTGCGCGTGACGACGACGCAACAACCGGATAGCCCGGGGGAGCTCCTGGTCACAGGCGAGATTGCGAATCTGCGCGACAGAGAAACAGCCGGCGCCGAATCTGCGCTTGGCCCTGCGCGGCGAGGATGGGCGCGAGCTCTACGTCTGGACGGCGCGGGGTCCGAAGACCAGCCTCGGCGCTCGTGAGCGCGTTCCGTTCCGGGCCCGGCTGGCGGCGCCCCCGGCCGGCGTTCGCGACGTCCTGGTAAAATTCGCCGCGCCGGGAGATAAAGGGTCGTTCACAGAGTCCCCTTCATGAGCGGCGAAAGACAGGTCAAGGTTCTTTTCGACGAACGGACGATCGCCGAACGAACGGAAGCGCTCGCGCGAGAGATCGCCGCGGCGAAGCCGAAGGACCTGCTTGTCGTCGCGATCCTCAAAGGGTCTTTCATGTTCGCGGCCGACCTGTTGCGCGCCCTGCATCGGGTGGGGCTCGAGCCGCAAGTCGAGTTCTTCCACCTGTCGAGCTATTTGAGCGGGACCGTGTCGAGCGGGACGGTGAAGATCCTTCGCGACATCGAATCCTCGGTCCGCGACCGAGACGTTCTGCTTGTCGACGATATTCTCGAATCCGGCCGGACGCTGGCGTTCGCCAAAGATCTTCTGGCCGCGCGCGGCGCGCGGCGGGTTCTCGTCTGCACGATGCTGGAGAAGCCCGGCAAACGGGTGGTCGAAATCGGCGCCGATTTCGTCGGCTTTGTCTGCCCCGACGTTTTTGTGGTCGGCTACGGCATGGACGTCGCGCATTCCTATCGCGAATTGCCGTTCATCGGCCGTGTCGTCACCGCGCAGGACGCCGCCTGACGCCGCCATTTCGGAAACGGTTCCCCACGTGTTTGAAAGTCGTTTTCAATCCTTCGTCGCCTTGGGCGATCCTTCGCACGGGGCCGCGCGGGTGAGCCAATTGCGCGCCGAATTGGCGAAGCGGGGGCTTGGCAGGGTTCATCGTTCCGCGCGCGGACGAGCACCAGAACGAATACGTGCCCGCCAACGCCGAGCGGCTGAGGTGGCTGACGGGATTCGCCGGCTCGGCGGGAACTCGCGGTGGTGCTGAAAGACGCGGCGGCGCTGTTCGTCGACGGCCGATACACGGAGCAGGTCAAGAACGAGGCGGACGCGTCGGTTTTCGAATTCCGCCATGTCCCGGAGGAGCCGCCGACCGAATGGATCGCGCGTCAACTCAAGCCGGGCGACAAGCTTGGATATGACCCGCGACTTCACACGCCCGACGCCGTCGCGCGATACGCGGCCGCCTGTGAGAAGGCCGGCGCCGGGCTGGTTCCGGTCGACGTCAACCCGATCGACGCGATCTGGCCCGATCGGCCGCCCGCGCCGCTGGGCGCGATCACGCCGCACAAGCTGCGTTTCGCGGGCGAAAGCACAGCGGCGAAGATCGAGCGCGTGCGGCAGGCCGTCGGGCCCGTCGCAGGGCCTTCTGATCAGCGATCCTCACAATCTGGCGTGGCTGTTCAATATTCGCGGCTCCGACGTCTCCTACACGCCGCTGCCGATCGGCTGGGCCTATCTGCCGCTCGAGGGCCGTCCGGTCGCGTTTCTCGACGGAAGAAAGCTCACGCCGGTGAGCCGCCAAAGTCTCAGCCGCCATGCGGAGGTGCTCGAGCCCGACGCTCTGCTCGCCTTTGTCGAGGACTTGGGCCGGCAAGGCGTGCGCGTCGCCTTCGACGCCGCGACCGTGCCGGCCTATTTGACCCAGGCGATCGAGCGAGCGGGCGGCAAGGCCGACATCGGCGCCGATCCGATCACGCTCATGAAGGCGAAGAAAAATCCGTTCGAGCTTGCCGGCGCGCGCGCCGCGCATGAGCGCGACGGCGCGGCGATGGCGAATTTCCTCGCCTGGTTCGCGCACGAAGCGCCGCGAGGCCGCCTGACCGAAATCGATGCGGTCAAGGCTCTGGAGACCTTCCGGCGGGCGAGCCCTGCGCTCAAAGACCTCTCGTTCCCGACCATTGCCGGCGCGGGACCCGAATTCAGCCATCCCCCACTATCGGGTCAGCGAAGACTCCAATCGGAAAATCGAGCGCGGCATTTTTCTCATCGACAGCGGCGCGCAATACGAAGACGGCACGACCGACATCACCCGCACGATCGCCGTCGGGCGGCCGAGCGCGCTCATGCGCGACCGGTTCACCCGTGTGCTGAAAGGTCACATCGCGGTCGCCCGCGCCGTCTTTCCGCCTGGAACGAACGGCGCCCAGATCGACGCGCTGGCGCGCGCGCGCGCTTTGGCGAGCCGGCCTCGATTTCGACCACGGCACCGGACACGGCATCGGGTCGTATCTCTCGGTGCACGAAGGCCCTCAGCGCATCGCCAAGACCGGAACGACCGCGCTCGCGCCGGGGATGATCATATCCAACGAGCCCGGCTATTACGCCGCGGGCGCGTTCGGAATCCGGATCGAGAACCTGGTCGTCGTCGAAGCGCGGACGATTGCCGGCGGCGAAAGGCCGATGCTCGGCTTCGAGACGCTGACCTTCGCCCCGATCGACCTCAGCCTCGTCGAGCCGAAATTGATGGACGCCGACGAAATCGCCTGGCTCGACGACTATCACGCTCGCGTGCGCAAGACCTTGTCGCCGCGGGTCGATAGCTCGACCCGCGCTTGGCTCGCGAAGGCCACCCGCCGCCTCGCCGTGGTCAAGGCGAGGCGCGGCTGACGGAGGTAAGCGCTAGGTCTGCGGCGCAGCCGCGCGAAGCGCGCGCAGATGCGCAACCAGCCCCGCGGTCGACGGATCGAGCGCGGCCGTGTTCGCAGCCGAGTCGGCGACGATCGGCGCGAGGCTCGAGGCGAGCTCCTTGCCCAATTCGACGCCCCACTGGTCGAACGAGTTGATGTCCCAGACCGCGCCTTCCGTGAACACCTTGTGCTCGTAGAGGGCGATGAGCCGCCCGAGCATGCGCGGGTCGAGGCGGCGGTAGAGAAACGTGCTCGTCGGACGGCTGCCGGAAAAGCTCTTGTGAGGCGCAAGGCGAGCGGCGTCAGCCTCGCTCGCGCCCTGCTTGCGGGTCAGCGCCTCGGCCTCCTCTGGCGTGCGGCCGCGCATCAAGGCCTGTCCCTGCGCGAAGCAATTGGCGACCAGAAGATCGTGATGATGCGCGTCGGCTTCGGTCGGCGTCGCCGCGACGAGGAGGTCTAGGGGAATGATCTCCGTTCCCTGATGGATGAGCTGGAAGAAGGCGTGCTGGCCATTGGTGCCGGGTTCGCCCCACACGACCGGGCCGGTCGCCGTATTGGTCGGCGAACCGTCGAGCTGGACATGCTTGCCGTTGCTCTCCATCTGCAATTGCTGGAGATAGGCGGGGAAGCGCCCGAGCCGCTGGTCATACGGGATCACCCCGTGCGTGGCGTGACCGAGAACATTGCGGTTCCAGACGCTGAGCAGCCCCATCAGGATCGGGATGTTCCGTTCGATCGGCGCTTCGCGGAAGTGCTCGTCGATCTCGTAGCCGCCGCGGAGAAATTCGTTGAAGCGGTCAGGCCCGATCGCGATCGCAAGCGGCAGCCCGATGCTCGACCAGACCGAATAGCGGCCGCCGACCCAATCCCAGAAGCCGAACACCCGCGTCGACTGGATGCCGAATTGCGCCACCTTGTCGAGCTGGGTCGAGACGGCGGCGAAATGGTCGCCGACCGCCGCTTCGCCGACGCCCTGCGCGATCCAGGCGCGAGCGGTCGCCGCGTTGGTCATCGTCTCCTGAGTGGTGAAGGTCTTCGACGAGACGATGAACAGCGTCCGCGACGGATCGAGCCCGCGCAACGTGTCGTCGATGTCCGCGCCATCGACGTTGGAGACGAAGTGGCTGCGCAATTGCGGCGGCGCGAACGGCGCCAATGCGCGCGTGGCCATTGCGGGGCCGAGGTCGGACCCGCCAATGCCGATATTGATGACGTCGGTCATCGGCTGGCCGAGCGCGCCCCGCACCCGTCCCTCGCGCACGTCGGCGGCGAAGCTCAGCATCTTTTCGCGCGTGCCGATGACGTCGGGCATCACGTCCTTGCCGTCGACCAGAACCGGCTTGCCGGAGAAATTGCGCAAGGCGGTGTGCAGGACGGCGCGCTTCTCGGTGGTGTTGATCTTCTCGCCGGCGAACATCGCCTCGCGCTTGGCTTCGACCTTGGCGGCCTTGGCGAGCTCGACGAGCGCGCTGAGAATAGGACCGTCGATGCGCTGCTTCGAGTAATCGAACAGGAGATCGTCGAGGGTGACGCTGAACTGCTTGAACCGGCGCCGGATCGTCGGCGAAATCCGTTCTCGCCGCCCGCGCGAGCACGCCCTCGCGCAAGCCGGTCAGTTTCGCCAATGCCGCTAGAGTCGCCTGGGTCGCCATAGCCCTTTTCCTTTCCCCCGCTTGCCGTTAAGCGTGACGCCGCCGCGTCCGGACGTATTCATATGCCGCCCCTCCTACAATTGCGAGACACTGGCCTCACGCTCGGCGGGGCGCCGCTTCTGGACGGGGCGGAGCTGTCGATTTCCGCTGGCGACCGGATCGCCGTCGTCGGGCGCAACGGATCGGGCAAATCGACCCTGTTTCGCATTGCCGCGGGCCAAATCGCGGCTGACCGGGGAAGCCGCTTCGTCCAGCCTTCCGCGCGCCTCGCCTATCTGCCGCAGGAGCCGGACATGTCCGGCTTCGCCACCACGCTCGACTATGTCCTTGCCGGGCTTAGCGAATTTCGACAACCCGTATGCGGCGCGAACCATGATGGCCGAGCTCGGGGTTGATCCGGACGCCGATCCCAGCCGTCTCTCCGGCGGCGAAGCGCGCCGCGCGGCGTTGGTCAGGATCTTGAGCCCGGAACCCGAGATCCTGCTGCTCGACGAGCCGACCAATCATCTCGATCTGGTCGCGATCGAATGGCTCGAGGCGCACCTCGCGAACAGCCGTTCGGCGCTGGCGCTGATCAGCCACGACAAGCGGCTGCTTGCCGACTTGACCCGCGCCACGATCTGGCTCGATCGCGGCCGCACCCGCCGCCTCGATCAGGGTTTCGGCGCGTTCGAGGCCTGGCGCGACGTGAAGCTCGAGGAGGAGGAGCTCGAGCGCCACAAGCTCGACCGCAAGATCGTCAACGAAGAGCATTGGATGCGCTACGGCGTCACCGCGCGCCGCAAGCGCAACATGCGGCGTGTCGGAGAGCTCGCCGATCTCAGAAGCGAGCGACGCGAAGCCCTGCGATCGGTCGGCGTCGCAGCCATGATCGCGCAAGACACCAAAGCGTCGGGCGCGTTGGTGATCGACGCAGAGCAGATCAGCAAATCTTATGGCGATCGCGAAATCGTGCGCGACTTTTCGATGCGCGTCATGCGTCGCGACAGGATCGGCATCATCGGCGCCAACGGCGCCGGCAAGACGACGCTCATCAACCTTTTGACCGGCGCGCTTGCGCCGGACTTCGGCTTGGTGCGTCTCGGCGCGAATGTCACGATGGCCTCTCTCGATCAGCAGCGCGCCTCGCTCGAGCCGACGACGACGCTTGTGGATGCGCTGACCGGCGGCGGCAGCGACTATGTGACGATCAACGGCGAGCGGCGCCATGTCATGGGCTACATGCGCGACTTCCTGTTCCCGCCCGAGCAGGCCCGAACGCCGATCGGCAAATTGTCCGGCGGCGAGCGGGGGCGGCTGATGCTCGCGAGAGCCCTCGCGAAGCCGTCCAACCTGATGGTTCTCGACGAGCCGACCAACGATCTCGACATCGAGACGCTCGATCTCCTCCAGGAGCTGCTCGGCGATTATTCCGGAACGATCCTCATCGTCAGCCACGATCGCGACTTTCTCGATCGGGTTGCGACGTCGGTCGTTGTCGGCGAGGGGGACGGGCGCTGGGTCGAATATGCGGGCGGCTATTCCGACATGGTCGCGCAGCGCGGGTATGGGCTGGCCGGTCCGCTCGCCGCGCCCGTCGAAGCGACGGAAAGGCGGGACAAACAGCCGCCGCTGAACGGACCGCGCCGAAGCGCAAGCTCGGCTTCAACGAGAAACGGGCGCTGGAAACCCTGCCGGGACGGATTGAAAAGCTTCGGGCCGACCTTGCCGCGCTGGAGCGCAAGCTCGCCGACGCCGATTTCCCGGTCCGCGAGCCGGCAGCGTTTATGGCCGCGACGAAGACTTATGCGGAGTTGCGCGATGCGCTGGCCGGGGCCGAGGACGAGTGGCTCGGGCTGGAGATCCTGCGCGAGGAGCTCGAGCAGCAGTAGGCGCCGACTTCAGTTCGAAAATTGCCGGCCCTGCAATCGCTCCAGGAGTTCGATTGCGTCGCGGGTCGAGAGAATGACTTCACGCGATTGGTCGATCGAGTCGTCGATTTCGATGATCAGACGTCGAAGAAGAGTCAGCGGTTGCTGGTCCTCGAGCGGCCATCCACGAAAGCTCGCTGAGAACTCGCTGAACGAGCCTTCGTCATGATTCGCTCCTCCGAGAAAACCGGCCGACAACAATCAAGACGAATGGTTCAGATAGTCTCCATTCGCGGAATGCGACAGGGTTAAAAGATCGATAATCCGCTAGGGTCGCTGGCAATCATTGGCCCTTTTCGACCCTGGTTGTCGCTGGAGTAACCGGGCACAGCCGTTGGCGGCCGCTCTCTGATCTAGGAGCAAACATGGCCAGGATGGAGGAAGACGTCGTCTTCTCGAACCTACGCGACAAGCTGTTCACGGCGGTCGTGGGCGATGTGCTGGATAAGATGGGACGGCGGCGCCAATTCCTGCCGCAGGCCATCGGACCGCTCAAGCCTGACATGAAGTTTGTCGGCCGAGCCATGCCCGTCCTCGAGGCCGACATCTTCGATGACAGCGCCCATTCGCCTGGCGGCGTCGGCGCCAAGCCGTTCGGGCTGATGCTGGAGGCGCTCGACGATCTGCGCCCGAACGAGGTCTATGTCGCGACTGGCGGGTCGTTTCGCTACGCGCTTTGGGGCGAGCTGATGTCCACCCGCGCGCGCTACCTGCGCGCCGCGGGCGCCGTGCTCAATGGCTTCGTCCGCGATGCGGCGGGATCGAGGCGCTTGGCTTTCCGACCTTCTGCCGCGGACTCTACGCGCAAGACCAGGGGCCGCGCGGCAAAGTGATCGACTTTCGCGTGAGCATTGAAATCGAAGGCGTCCGGATTGCGCCCGGCGATCTCATCTTCGGCGACCGCGAGGGCGTCCTTGTCATTCCCTCCGAAGTGGCGGCCGAGGCGATCGAAGCGGCCCTCGCGAAAGCGTCGACAGAGAACAGGGTCGCGACCGCCATTCGCGGGGGCATGGGGGCGCGTGAAGCGTTCGAAACCTTCGGCGTCCTCTGATAAGGCCCGACAGAATAATCGAGCAGAAGGAGGAAACCCATGCGTCAAATGCTGATCGCCGCGGGATGCCTAATGGCCGCCATGCCGCTCGGTTGGATCGCCGCCAACACGGTGAGTTCGCCGGCGAAAGGTAAGGAGCCCAGGTTTCCGCAGTTGGCCTTGGAGCAGCTCAACGAACAGCAGCGCCCGGTCGGCGAGAAGATCGTGAAAATTTCGAGCGTGGGGCTCGGCGGTCCCTACAATCCGATGTTGCGCAGTCCCGTCTACGCGCAGCGCATGTACGACCTGCTCGACTATTTGCGCTGGCACACGTCCGTGCCGACGAAGCTAAACGAGATGGCCATCCTCATCGTCGGCCGGCAATGGCGTTCGCAAGTGGAATGGTTCGCCCATGCCCCGCTGGCGAAGAAAGCGGGCCTCGCCAATTCGATCATCGCTGACCTGAAAGCCAACAAGCGCCCCACCGGCATGGGCCCCGAGGAAGAGGTCGTCTACGACTTCGTGACCGAGCTTGACGACCAAACATGCGGTGTCGGACGCGTTGTTCGATCGCGCCAAGACGCTTCTCGGCGAGCAACAGGTCGTCGATCTGACAGCGGTCGCCGGAACCTATGTCGGCGTCGCCATGATGCTGGCGATGGCCGAACAAGGCGTGCCCGCCGACAAAGAGCCGCCGTTCAAGGACGGCGAACCTTGAGCCACAGCTGATCAACAAAATAGACCGGAGAGCGCGATTGCCCTCTCGCGACCGGCGTGGCCGAGGTCGGAAGCGATCGAAAGGGGCCGGGCGCTACCCCGGCCTCTGCGCTGCTACTTCTTGGAGGAGCTTTTCGCGTGAGCCTCGTCGGAGGCTGAGCTGGCGACCTTGGAGTGCTTCTGGGCCTCCGTTGAGTGCTCATTACCCTTCATGTGGTCGTTCTTGCCGTGGTGCTCTGCGGCGGCGCGATGCGACTTGGCGGCGCTCTCATGGTGGTCGGCCGCTTTTGAGTGTGCTTGATTGGGCATCTTGGTCTCCCGTTGTCCGGAGAATTTCCCGGTCGATCACTAGCGGCCTCAATAGTGTTCGCAGCGAGTGCATTTGTTGTTTTTAATGAGTGGAATTGATTCGTGGGCCGGTTTGATTGTCACAAGACAATATTGTCTGGCTAAGCGGACGCCATTGGCGCATAATGCGATCATGACAGAGAGCCCCGTATTCATGACCGACGTCGTAAAAGACATCGGGAATCCCAATCGTTTCCGCTGGAATATTTACGAAAATAGGAAGGTGCGAGACAAATCGTTCTATTCCTTTGCGACACGGCGCGAAGCCCAGAACGATGCGGAAAAGTTTGTCCGAAAGCTCAACTCGATTTGGCCCGCCTGAGCGGAATAGAAAGCCCGCGAATTCATGATGCGCTGCGGGTCGTCGCCGCGGCAGCAGAACAACGGACGGCGCAGGATTGCTGATCTAATGGCGGGAAAGTCTCCGGTTACGGCGAGCGATGAACAGCGCGCCGGCCTTCTGGCTCTTGCCAATTCACGTGATCGCGGCGAGGCGGACCGGGCGCGCGCCGTGCTTTTGACGCTGGCTGGTTGGACCAGCTCCAAGATCGCGGAGGCGTTTGGCGTGCGCGAAGATACGGTTCGCCTGTGGCGCAGCGACTTCACCGCCGGCGGTGTCGCAGCGCTGAAGACCAGCGCCGCGCCAGGCCCGCCTCGGGTGAAGAGTGAAGCCGCCTTGCGCGTCGTCACCCCCTTGCTAGAAGAACCTGTGGCCGACCGGCGCAACTGGACGATCCCCCGCCTTCGCGCCGAGATCGAAGCGCGCGAGGGCGTGCGCATCAGCCGTTCGCAACTGTCCAAGGCCTTGCGAAAAAAAAGTTCCGCTGGCGGCGGCCCCGGCACACGCTGAAGGGACGTCAGACGGAAAGCGAGGTGGAACGGGTGGGCCTGCGCCTGCAACTGCGCAAACAGCAGGCCGAAGCGGGCGACATTACTCTTCTCTACGGCGATGAGAGCGAGGCGCTGACGCATCCCTATCTCGCCCGCGCCTGGGCGAAGTCGGGGGCGGACTTGCGGGTGCCGGCGCCGGGGCAGGCCAAGAAGGTCGCGATGCTGGGGTCGCTCGATCACGTCACGCGCCAACTCATCGTCCATACCAGCCCGACCAAGCGCAGCAGCGATTTCATCGCCCATCTGGAGCAACTCGACCGTCTCTTTGGACCGCAGCCCGGGCGACACGCCAAACCGGTCGTGCTGGTCGAGGATAATGGTCCGATCCACACCAGCAAACGCTCGCTCGCCGCCCTGGCCGCCCGCGCACACTGGCTCACTGTCGAGTGGCTGCCGAAATACGCCCCCGAACTCAATGAAATCGAGCCGGTCTGGCGCGATCTTAAGGCCTTTCACCTCGCCCACCAGACCTTCACGGACGTCAACGCCCTCGACCAAGCCATCCATGACGCCGTCATTGATCTCAACCGCGAGCGCATCCCCGATCCGTTGGCCATCTAGCCCTTGGGTAGCGGAGAGGGGCTAACCCCGGCACGAACCGAGGCGACAGCGCGTTTCAGCCCCCTATGAAGCGGCCAGGCCACGACGTTGTTTGGGGCAGCGGGCTCGGGATGGCGGATAAGTACGCGCGCGCGATCCCACAATTCGAAGCCTTCAAAAAAGTGCCTGCGCTCTGAAAACAGCGCATGAGCCTTTGCGATCGCCTCTTCATCAGAGAGGCCGGGGAGTTCCTCGACGGCCTCGATATGGCCGCCGCGCATGAAATAGCACCGCATGATTGTATCTCCCGATGTAAAGGAAGGAGTTCGCCGCGTTCCTTGAAATGGAATGCGCGTTTGCTCTCAGTCATCGACATCGATGATGCCGGCTACACTATCAGGTTCCGGACTGTGAACCTAATCATTATCGACGCTTCTTGATTAAGGCGGAGTGGAATCGACGCTCGCCTTGCGAGCAACTTTGATTAAATCGGCCAGTTGTCGCTTGAGAAGCCGACCTTCAATTTGGTTGGCGGAATATCCCTCGCGATTAAGCGAGGTGACGATCTCCGTTAGCCCGGCGACGCGACCGGACCTCGCCAACTGAAACGCACGTTCCAAGGCGGTCATTTTTTGATCCATGCCGCAAGGCGTATCGGGGATTCGAGGCGCGAGCGAGGCGGAAGCAGTCCCCGCTTTCCGCGATCGAAGCGGCCTTGCGAAGGTGTCGACGGAGAACAGGGTCGCGACCGCCATTCGAGGGGATTAGGCGCGCGGAAAGCATTCGAAACCTTCGGCGTCCTGTGATTGGCGGGTTGCCGGCGGCCAAAAAGCGCAAAAGCCTCTCGAACATCGGAGTCTACTCCACCTGGCTTCCGGAAAGATCGAACCATCCTATTCAGGGCATTGGACTCGGGCGGACGTTCTTCATTCCTCCGCAAACCCCGCCTTACGCAGGCCCTCGTCGCGGGTCGGAAGGTCGTAGGGGACGTGCTCTCGAAACCATTTGATGGTGAAGCTCGGAATGAGGCGAAGGGTTTCGGCCACGAACGGCTTCGCCTCGTCCATCTTGCCCAGGAGCGCATAGGAAGCGGCGAGGTTGGCATAGACCCAGTAGGTGTGATCGCCGGCGTCGAGCGCCTTTCGGTATTCGACGATCGCGGCTTCCGGACGGCCGGAGCCGATTTCTATGTCGCCGAGCTGTGTGCGAAAAAAGCCCACGAACGGATCGCGCGGGCTCAATCGAATCCCCTGTTGCAAATCGGATTTGGCTTCGTCGAAGCGGCCCAGGCCTATTTCTGCCCCCGCTCGGGCGAGGTAGAGATTCGAATTATTTGGATTGACGGCGAGGCCCGACCGCTTCGTCAAAACGGCGCGACGTTCGAGAAGACGGCGCGAATTGAGTAAGTACAAGCTCTTAAACAAGTACGATTGGTCGTAACCCGGGGCGAGGGCGATCGCGCGGTCCGCCTGACCGAGTATTTTGACGTCGTAATCGGTCCGTGAATTTCCCCAACCGAACAGATACTCCCGGAAATATGTTGCAGCAACGCCGGCGATGGCCTCCGCGTTGTTGGGGTCGATCGCCAGCGCCTGTTCGAACAAAGCCCGCGCCGCATTGACCTTTTCCTTACTGGCAAAAAGAGCCGGGTCATTTATGATCGCCCAACCGCGCATGACGAGATCGTTCGCGTCCGGATTGGTCGAGCGGGCGCCTTTCGCCGCTTCTGCCTTGACCAATTCATAGCCCAATGTGTCGGCTAACCGCGCCACGACTTCGTCTTGCAGCTTGAAAAGATCGGCGACGTCCTCCTCGAACCGCTCGGCCCAAAGATGGGCGCCGGACTTCGCGTCGATAAGTTGCGCGTTGACCCGCACGCGATTTTGATCGCGCTGGACCGAGCCTTCGAGCACGTAGCGGACGCCGAGCTCCTTGCCGATCTCCTTGGCGTCGATCGCCTTGCCCTTGTAGGTGAAGGCGGTGCTGCGGGCGATGACGAAACTGTCGTGGATGTGCGACAGCTCGGTGGTCAAATTTTCGGTGACGCCGTCGGCGAAATAATCTTGGGCAGGATCGCCGGAGAGATTGGTGAAGGGCAGCACCACGATGGACAGATGCGCGGCCTCGGCGGGACGGTTCGCGCCACGGAAATACCAGGCGCCGGCCGCGATCAATATGACCAACGCCGCGAACCCGAGCGCGAGCCGCGCGAGCGACGAACGCTTTTTCGGCTCGGCGGGCTTGGCCTCGGTTGCAGGTTTCGCTTGGGCGGGGACGCCGACTTGCAGCGAATAGACCCGGATCGATCTTTCGATGTTCTTGAGTTGCGTCGGGCCGAGATCCGTGACGGCCATATCGAGCCTGCCGCTCACCTGCCGATAGGCGTCCTCGGACAGGCAGATCGCGCCGGGGGCGGCGATCCTCTCCAGCCGCGCGGCGATGTTGACGCCATCGCCCATGAGATCGCCGTCGGTCTCCTCGACGACATCGCCGAGGTGAATGCCGATGCGAAATTCGATGCGCTTTTCGAGTGCGACCCCTGCGTTGCGCTCGACCATGGCGTGCTGCACTTCGAGCGCGCAGCGCACCGCGTCGACGACGCTGCGAAACTCGACGACGCTGCCATCCCCGGTGCGCTTGACGATGCGGCCATGATGCACGGAGATTGTGGGATCGATCAGATCGCTGCGCAGCGCGCGCAGTCGCGCCAGGGTTCGATCTTCGTCCGCGCCCGCGAGCCGGCTGTAGCCGACCACATCCGAGACCAGGATCGCCGCAATTTTCCGGATTTCGGACACGGGCCGTCCTCACGCGTCATGCAGAATAGCACAAGAAAGCCTTGACCCGCGCGAGACTGTTCAAAGGGGTTGTAGACAAAAAAGGGGTAAAGGCTTTCCAAAAACAGAAATCTATGCTAATGTCTTCCCAGTTATCGAACTGACTGCCGCGCCGCTGGCGGGCCTGCGAGGAGAAATGGAACGGCGGAATGCTAGTGAGAGGTCTGGTTCGCAACCTGGAACGCGAGTATGGGCCGCTGGAGAAAAATTTTTGGAATCGCCGTAACGCATTGAAAAGTCCCGATTTCGGACGAATAAAACCAAATGAAACCAAGCAATTTTGCGTGGATTGCCTTGGTCCGGCTTGGATTTCCTTGGATTTATTTGGACCGATTTCGCCTTTAGGTTGTAGTCACCCGGGTCGGACCAACGCCTGCGCCGTCGTGGTGGCCCGCGGGCTAGGGCGCGAGCGCGGTCTCGACCAGCTCGACCCAGTAGCTCATGCCGTAGGGCAGGGCAGCGTCGTTGAAGTCGTAAGCGGGGTGATGCAGCATCGCGCTGTCGCCATTGCCGATGAAGATGAACGCGCCCGGGCGGGCCTCGAGCATGAAGGAAAAGTCCTCGGCGCCCATGACCGGAGGCGCGTTCGGATCGACATGCGAGTCGCCTGCGACCTTGCGGGCGACCTCGGCGGCAAAGTCGGTCTGAGCGCCGTGATTGACGGTCGGCGGGTAGCCGCGTCGGTATTCGACCCGCGCTGTCGCGCCGCCCGCCGCGGTGAGGCCAGCGACAATCTCGTGGATCCGCTTCTCAACGGCGTCGCGGGTTGCGGCCTTCAGCGTGCGGACCGTGCCGTTGAGCCACGCCGATTGGGGGATGATGTTGTTGGCCGTGCCGGCCTCGAAGCGCGTGACCGAGACGACGACAGAATCGAGCGGATCGACGTTGCGCGAGGCAATGGTCTGCAAGGCGGTCACGATCTGCGCGCCGATAACCACCGGATCGATGCATTGATGCGGCATCGCGCCATGGCCGCCGCGGCCTTCGACGATGATCGTGATCTCGTCTGCCGACGCCATCGTCGGCCCCTTCCGCAGCTTAAAGGAGCCGATCGGCAGCGCCGGCATGTTGTGCATGCCGTAGACTTCCTCGATGCCGAACTTATCCATGAGCCCATCGTCGATCATCGCCATCGCCCCCGCTCCCCCCTCCTCGGCCGGTTGGAAGATGACGACGGCCTTGCCGGCGAAATCGCGCGTTTGCGCCAGGCGCTGGGCCGCGCCGAGCAGCATCGCGGTGTGCCCGTCGTGGCCGCAAGCATGCATTTTGCCTGGGATTTTGGAGCGATAGGGGAGATTGGTCTCCTCTTCGATCGGCAGCGCATCCATGTCCGCGCGGAGCCCGATCGCGCGCGAACTCGATCCTTTGGCCCCGTGGATGACGCCGACCACGCCCGTGCGGCCAATTGCGGTTTTGACTTCATCGCAGCCGAAGGCGCGCAGCCGCTCGGCGACAAACTCCGCGGTCGCCTCGACGTCGTACATGAGACCGGGGTTTTGATGGATTTCACGCCGCCAAGCCTGAGCGTCGGGAACGAGGTCCGTGATGGCGGTGCGGATCGGCATCGGGAGGAGGCTCCTTGCAAAACAGCCGACAGTTGACGGCGCAGCGTAGCCGCTGTCAACGCGCGCGGTTGCTCAGCGTTTGCGATGCAGGAGAAAGATCGCCTGATCGCCCAACAGATTCCACGCCCATGGCGAGAAAATCCGATGCAGCGGGTGGCCGCTGAGATCAAGCGCGACGCTCTTGTCGATCGTCGCGCCGACCTCGCGCGCGAGCGCGACGAAATCAGCGATCGTGCAGAAATGGATGTTCGGCGTGTCGTACCAGGAATGGGACAGGCTTTCGGTCACCGGCATACGGCCCGCGAAGGCGACCTGGGCCCGGATGCGCCAATGGCCGAAATTGGGCACGGAAACGATGGCGCGACGGCCAATGCGCAGCATATGTTCGAGCACGACGCGAGGCTGGCGCGTCGCCTGCAACGTCTGCGACAGGATGACATAGTCGAAAGCGTCATCCGGATAGTCGACGAGATCGGCGTCGGCGTCGCCCTGAATGACCGACAATCCCTTGGCGACACAATCGTTGACGCCTTGCTGGGAGAGCTCAATTCCGCGTCCGTCGACGCTTCGTTCTTCGGCCAGGAGGCGCAGCAACGCGCCATCGCCACAGCCGACGTCGAGCACGCGGGACTTAGGCGCGACAAGTTCGGCCATGCGCAAGAGGTCGACGCGCGGGGGAGCGGGGGGGCGAGCAAAGTTCAATCGACGCCCCTGGCCCGGGCGGCCGCGTCGATGAAACCTTTCGTCGTATCGATGAGCTCCGGGACGTCGAGCAGGAAGGCGTCATGCCCGCGATCGGTCTCGATCTCGACGAACGAGACCGAAGCGCCGCCGGCGTTGAGAGCGCGCACCGTGGCGCGCGAGTCGCTCGTGGGAAAGAGCCAATCGGAGGTGAACGAGACGACGCAGAACCGTGTCCGCGAGGCTTTGAAGGCGTTGGCAAGCGATCCGCCATAGTCTGCGGCGAGATCGAAATAGTCCATCGCCCGCGTCATGTAGAGATAGGAGTTGGGGTCGAAGCGCTCGACGAAGATGGCCCCCTGGTGACGCAGGTAGGATTTAACCTGAAAATCCGCGTCGAAGGAGAAAGTGCGCGCCGCGCGGTCCTGGAGATTGCGCCCAAACTTGCGGTGCAGCGCGCTCTCGGAAAGATAGGTGATATGGGCCGCCATGCGCGCGACGCCGAGACCCTTGCCGGGCCTCGTGCCCTCGACAAGATAGCGCCCGTGCCGCCAATCGGGGTCCGCCATGATCGCTTGCCGGCCGACCTCGTGGAAGGCGATGTTCTGCGAGGAATGGCGCGCCGCCGTTGCGATTGGGAGCGCGGCGAAGATGCGATCGGGATAGGTCGCCGCCCATTGCAGCACCTGCATGCCGCCCATCGAACCGCCGGCCACGCAAAGCAACGTGTCGACGCCAAGATGATCGATGAGCAGCGCCTGCGCCCGCACCATGTCGGCGATCGTCACGATCGGAAAGTCGAGGCCGTAGGGCTCGCCTGTTTCCGGATTGACGGACGCGGGGCCCGTCGAGCCCATGCAGCCGCCAAGGACATTCGAACAAATCACGAAAAACCGGTCGGTGTCGAACGGCCGGCCAGGGCCCACCATTGTCTCCCACCAGCCTGGCCGGCCGGTGACCGGGTGCGGATTGGCGACGTGCTGGTCGCCGGTCAGAGCATGACAAAGGAGAATGGCGTTGGATTTCGCCGCATTGAGAGCGCCATAGGTCTGGTAGGCGACGGTTAGCGGCGCCAATGCCGCTCCCGAATCCATCCGCAGCGGCGAATCGGAGCTCAAGCGCAGCGTGAAGCTATCCGGTGAAACGGATTGCGTGACCGCGCCGTTCAGAAGCGCTCCTACATCCCCCACGATGCGCCTTTCCACATCCAACAACAGACAAGCTGTTCTCTTTGCCGAACAGATCGTTTGTTATAGAGGAAAAGAGCGAAGATGCAAGCTCAGCGTTCGTGGCGCGGATCACCCAGGCGCGAAGCCGCGGGGTCGGCTGGCCGTTCAAATAAAGGCGCATAAACGCAAGTAAATGAAAATAAACGCAAGTAAAATTGCTTTCTTTTACTATCGTTTATTTTTTGAGATCGGGACTTTTCAATGGGTTACGACCGATTTAAATAAAAAAATTCCCCCCACGGAAGCTCGTGCGCAGTGTGTCTCCGGCTTTGTTTCTCCATTCCCGGGAGCGTCAGTGATAACGTAGGTCGATCCGGCGATTAAGCTAAATGTATAGCACGGATTCTGATTTGTGTAAAGAGATTGTGTCCTTTCGGACGTCGATTCCCGAGACGAACCCCGCCTCAGGCGGACACGTCACTGCGGGACGGCGGCTAGTTTTCTTCGTCGGTGACGCTTTCGGTGGCCTGTTGCACCAGTTCCCTGACGATCGCATCGCCCATCTCGCTTGTCGACGCAGTCGCGCCCCGCTCACCGCGGATGTCGGCGGTTCGGAACCCGGTGGCAAGGACGCCGGCGATGGCCGCGTCCAGCCGATCGGCGGCCTCATGGAGTCCGAACGAATAGCGCAACGCCATGCCGAACGACCCGATCATCGCGATCGGATTGGCGATTCCCTTGCCGGCGATGTCGGGCGCCGATCCGTGGACCGGCTCATAGAGCGCCTTGCGCCGGCCGCCCTTCGGATCGACGTCGCCGAGCGACGCGGAAGGCAGCATGCCAAGCGAGCCGGTCAACATCGCGGCGACATCGGACAGCATGTCGCCGAACAAATTGTCGGTGACAATGACGTCGAATTGCTTGGGCCAGCGGACAAGCTGCATGCCGAGGGCGTCGGCGAGCTGGTGCTCGAGCTTGACGTCGGAAAACTCGCGTTTGTGCAGAGCGGTCATCACCTCGTTCCACAGCACGCCGGACTTCATCACGTTGCGCTTCTCGGCCGAAGTGACCCTGTTGCCGCGGTTGCGGGCGAGCTCGAAGGCGGTGCGGCCGATCCGCTCGATTTCGTAGGTGTCGTAGACTTGGGTGTCGATTGCGCGCCGCTGGCCGTTGCCGAGATCCAGTGATCTGCTTCGGCTCGCCGAAATAGACGCCGCCGGTGAGCTCGCGCACGATCATGATGTCGAGCCCCTCGACGACCTCAGATTTGAGCGGCGAAGCAGAAGCGAGCGCTGGATAGCAGATCGCCGGCCGCAAGTTCGCGTAGAGGCCAAGCTCCTTGCGTAGACGTAGCAAACCCGCTTCTGGGCGAACGTCATAGGGGACGCCGTCCCACTTCGGACCGCCGACGGCCGCCAGGAAGATCGCGTCGGCCGCTTGCGCAAGCTCCATGTCCGAGTCGCTGATCGCCTTTCCATGTGTGTCGTAGGCGCCGCCGCCGACCAAGCCTTTCTCGACCTCGAATTGTGCGCCGCCCTCGCTATTGAAGTGATCGATAATCTTCTCGAGTTCGGCCATAACTTCGGGGCCGATGCCGTCGCCAGGAAAGAGCAGAAGCTTGAAAGTCGCCATGTTCCGTCACGTTATGTCAGGGGGAAAGCGAGGTCGTGTGCTAGACGATTTTAGACTCGCGCGAAAGCCTGACTTGAGTGCAATCCGGCGCGGCGTCTTGTCATTCCTGCGCACGCGGGAATCTAAAGTCTCAGCAAAGGCTTGGCTCAATGCCGCTTTCGCGGGGATCCGGTGTAGCGGTTGAGGGCGACGCGATGAGCATAGTGAACAGCGCCGCCGCTGACGGCTTCATCCAGCGTTTGCCGAAGGAGATTTCCTTCTACCTGGTTCACGGGCTTGACGAGGGGCTCACCCACGAACGTGTGAAGGCGATCGTTCGCAGCCGCATCGGCGACGATTCGGACCCGATGCGGCTCGTGCGCTTCGAGGGCGACGCCATTGCGCGCGATCCGGGCGCGCTGGCGGATGAGGCCTATGCGATCTCGATGTTCGGCGGCGATCGAGTGATCTGGATCGACATGCAGGGACGCGATCTCTTGCCCGCGCTCGAGCCCTTGTTCGCTCGGCCGCCGACGGACTGCACCATCGTGATCAAGGCGGGACAACTCAAGAAGGGAACGGGTTTAAGGGGCGCGTTCGAAAGTTCGGCGGCGCGGGCGTCGATCGAGTGCTACTCGGATGATTCGAGCACCCTCGAATCCCTGATCGATGCGGAAGCCCGCGCCGCGGGTCTCGCCATCGCGCCGGATGCGCGCGCAGCGCTCGTCCATATGGTCGGCGCCGACCGCCGAACGACCCGCGGAGAGATCGCCAAACTCATGCTCTATGCACATGGACAATCGCAGATCACTGCTGAGGACGTTGAAACGATTGTCGCAGACGCAGCCCCCTCCAATCTCGACGAAGTCATCGACCACGCGCTGCTCAGTGACCTGCCCGCGGTCGAGACATCGGCCGCCCGGTTCTTCCACGACGGGGGCGACGCGGACTATTTGATGATCCGGCTCGTCGCGCGCTTGACGCTTCTGCACCGGCTCAGGCTTGAGATGGATCAGGGTCGCCCGTTCGAAGCGGCATGTCAGGCTTTATTCGTGAAACTACCGATGTCAGCGCGTCGCGCTATGGCCAAACAGGCCGAGCGTTGGACCACGGAATCGATCGCACAGCGGCTGCCCGCTGTCCGGGAGGCGAGCGCCCGCGTTCGCACCGAAACGCAACTCGCCGAGGTTCTGGCGACCCGGGCGTTATGGGCGCTCGCGTCGGGGAGGCGGGGAGGGAGGCGCTGACGTGACCGCAGCCGTCCGGTCCCGCGGAAGTGTTTTAGCTGGATTTGGCTTGTTCATCAGTTGCGATTTCAAGGTGTCTCGGACGGTCGTCCGGGGTCAGATCATTCCCACTCACACTCAATACAGATCACGATTAAGCTGGGTATAGCGAGATAGAACCAATTGGATGATCAGTTAGGGTAGGCCGCTGCGTACAAACAAAATCGGGTCCGCCTCTCGAGGGGTGAGCCGGATCACAGCGTACCAGTCCAGCGCTCATTAAAGAACGATTGGGGTCGATGCCCCAGCGCTCGCCCGCAGAAGTCGAGCGTATACGAGGAGGAGGACTTAATATGGCCGACGATAGAAAAGCATCGATTGCGGATCTGCAAAAGCAGGTGACTGCAAAGTTTGATCGCGTGAGGGTCACGGACTTCGGCGGCAATCCGAAATATCAAACGATCGCCAACGCGATCAATACGCTTTCGGTTGACTCCTATATCGGGAGCGTTGCGTTCATAGGACGAGACTCAAGCGGCGGCTACAGCGTCCAGTTCAACACCGGCAACACTGGCTATTCATCCGCATGGCCGGAATGGGCGTTCGAGATGGCCAAAACATCTCTAATCACGGGCAAAGAGCTCTGGGTTATCGCCAATGGCGATCCGTTCGGATCCGATCTATTGAACGTCATGGTCCTCGCGTAGGGTCGGGATCACTCCACGGGCCTTGGTTTCCAGGTGTTGTGCCGAAGGGAGAGGGTTGCCGCTCTCCCTTCGGCTACTCTTCAACTTCGGACCTGCTCCGCCGGCGGCTGACAAAGTCGCCGACAGAAGTCGTCGAGCTGGTCGAGATCGCGGAACGCGATATGAATCTCGCCGCTCTCCCCGCTATGCCGGATCTTCACTTTCGTCCCGAGCTCAAGGCTGAGCTTGTCCTGTAGCGCCGCCGTGTCGGCGTCGACGGGCGCGGCCCCTCGCCGCGGGCGCGTGGTCTTGCCGGAATTCTCGCCCAAGCGTTCGATGTCTCTGACCGTCAGGCCCTCGGCGACGATGCGGTTGGCAAGCGCGTCCGGATCGGCGACGGCGAGCAGCGCCCGCGCGTGTCCGGCCGAGATCTGTCCGCCCGCCAGTAGACTACGCGTGTGTTCGGGCAGATTGGTCAGGCGAAAGGTGTTTGCGACGTGGCTCCGGCTTTTGCTGACGACCCGCGCAATGTCGCCGTGCGAATAGCCGAAATCGGCGCCGAGCTGGGCGTAACCGGCGGCCTCTTCGAGCGCGTTCAGATCCGCCCGCTGCACATTTTCGACGATGGCGATTTCGAGCGCTTCGCGGTCGCCGGCCTCGACGATGATGACGGGGATTTCGTGCAGCCCGGCCCGCTGCGCGGCCCGCCAGCGGCGCTCGCCAGCGATGATTTCGTAAGCGTCCGCCACGCCGGAAATGGCGCGAACGATGACCGGCTGGATGATCCCGCGTTCCTTGATGGAGGCGGTGAGCTCATCGAGTTCCGCATCGTCGAAGCGCTTTCGCGGATTGCGCGGATTAGGACGCAGGAATTCGATCGGCGTCTGGCGCGCGGCGCGTGAGACCTCGGAATGCTGCGGGTTCGCCCCGCCCAGCAGGGCCGCGAGGCCGCGCCCAAGGCGAGGCCGATTTTCCGTGCGGGCGGCTGCGTCTTCGGCCATAGGGTCCTTTCCTTGGGGTTATGAAACCGATGATCAGGCGGCGCGCCAGCGCCCTTCGCGGCGAATGACCTCTGACGCGAGTTTGAGATAGGCCTGGCTGCCGGCACATTTGAGATCGTAAAGCAGCGCCGGCTTGCCGTGCGAAGGTGCTTCGGATAGGCGGACATTGCGGGGAATTACGGTCTCATAGACCTGGTCGCCCATATAGGCGCGCACATCCGCGACCACCTGGCCGGCGAGGCTGTTGCGGGGGTCGTACATAGTCAACACCACGCCATGAATGATGAGCGTCGGGTTGAGGGTGCTGCGCACCTGCTCAACCGTCGTCAGTAGTTGCGAGAGGCCTTCGAGCGCGAAGAATTCGCATTGCAGCGGGACAACGACCGCGTCGGCGGCTGCGAGGGCGTTGATGGTGAGAAGGTTCAGCGACGGCGGACAGTCGACCAGCACATAGGTGACGCGTTCAGGGTCATTCGCGCTTGAGGCGCCATAAGCGCGGAGCGCATTGCGCAATTTATAGGAACGATCGGCGTGTCCGGCGATTTCGAGCTCGACGCCAAGAAGATCCATAGTCGAGGGGGCGATGGTGAGGCGCGGCACCGAGGTCGGAATGACGACGTCGCGCAGGGTTTTCTCGCCCACCAACATGTCGTAGCTTGAGGTCACCCGAGCGCTTGCGATCGATGCCGAGGCCGGTCGAGGCGTTGCCCTGGGGATCGAGGTCCAGGATCAGCACACGCTCGCCGATCGCGGCCAGCGCGGTTCCGAGGTTGATGGCGGTGGTCGTCTTGCCGACGCCGCCCTTCTGGTTCGCCATGGCGAGAACTCGCGGACGCGCGGCGCCGTCAGGCTCGCGAACCAGGGGCTCGGTGTCGGTCTCGGTCATGGGCTTTAAGCCTCAGCCTCGGCGAATGCGCAGGATTGCGGCCTTCGGGTTGACGACGCTCTGAAGCGTTTCGATCGCATAAGCCGATGCCTCAGGCAGCGCCGCGATTTGGTCCTTAGCTGATTCGCCGCGCGGAAACACGGCAATGGCGCCGCGCTCCATCCATGGTCTCGCCAATTCGAGGGTCAGCGGCAAGGGGGCGAAGGCGCGCGCGGTCACGGCGTCCACAGCTCCGAGGCTTTTTGCCCCGATGGTTTCGACACGGACGGGGTGAATCACTGCCGCCGCCCCCGTGGCGCGGGTCGCTTCGCGGAGGAACGCGCATTTCCGGCCGTCGCTCTCGATGCAATGAACGATTGCGCCCGGAACGTCGGCGAGCTGGATGGCGATCACCAAGCCGGGAAAGCCAGCGCCCGAGCCCATGTCGACCCATCGTTTGGCCTCCAGCGCGAGCGCGGGGAGTTGGGCGGAATTGGCGATGTGGCGGGTCCAGACTGATGCGAAGGTCGGGTTGGAGATGAGATTGGTCTTGTGGCGCCAGCGATCGAGCAGGGCGACGAAGGTCGCCAGGCGCTCCTCTGTTTCACGTGAAACAGAGACAAGGCGTAAAGCCGCGCGGCGGTCGTCAGCGAGTTGATCCGCCAAACTGTTCGAAGGCGGCCGGCTCACGTCCCAGCCGGAAGCCGATCGCGACTTGCAGATCGCTCAGCCCGCCGGACATGCGCGGCGATGAGCGCCAAAGCCGCCGGCGTGACGCCTTCAATGCGGCGGGCCTGTCCGAGGCTCACGGGGCGAACTGCGATGAACTTTTGCTTGATCTCGTTGGAGAGGCCCGAAAGGCGTCCATAGTCGAGATCGGCGGGGAGGGTCGCCGAATCGTCGCGCCGGTAGCGGGCGACATCCTCGGCCTGGCGGTTTAGATAAACAGAGTATTTGGCGTCGGCTTCGAGGCGGCGAACAAGGTTAGCGTGGATATCAGCAAGTTGAGGCCAAACCCGAGCAAGAATAGCGAGGGGGAACTGGGACTGCGCCGCCAACTCGAAGGCCGAGCGGCGGGCCCCATCGTGATTGACCGTCAGACCCTGCACCTCGAGCTCGCGTGGCGTTGCGGTCGCGGCGTGGAGCATCGCCCGGGCCTGCCCCAGCTGGGCGTGGATCTGATGGTAGGCGCGGGCCCGCTCGGTGCCGACGCAGCCAAGCGCGATCCCCTTCGCCGTTAGGCGCTCGTCGGCGTTGTCAGCTCTGAGCGACAGCCGAAATTCGGCTCGGGAGGTGAACATGCGGTAGGGCTCGGTCACGCCGTGAGTCGGTAAGATCGTCGATCATGACGCCGAGGTACGACTCGGCGCGGTCGAAGGTCATCAGCGCCTGGGCGCCGGCCTTGCGGGCTGCGTTGATACCCGCGACGACCCCCTGCGCCCCCGCCTCCTCATAGCCGGTCGTGCCGTTGATTTGGCCAGCCAGGAACAGCCCCCCTAGGCGGCGGGCTTCCAGCGTGGGATCGAGCCCGCGCGGGTCGATGTAATCATATTCGATCGCGTAGCCGGGTCGCAGAATGCGCGCGTGCTCGAGGCCGGGAATTGTCGCCACGAGCGCGCGCTGCGTCTCCTCGGGAAGCGAGGTCGAAATGCCATTCGGGTAAACGGTCGGATCGTCCACCCCCTCCGGTTCGAGAAAAATCTGATGGCTGTCGCGATCGGCGAAGCGGATGACTTTGTCCTCGATCGACGGACAATAGCGTGGGCCGCGCCCGGAGATCGCGCCCGAATAGACGGCGGAGCGATGCGCGTCGGCTTGGATGATGCGGTGGGTCTCGGCGGTGGTGCGGGTGATGTGGCACGGAAGCTGCGGCGCCGTGACCGAGGTCGTCATCGAGGAGAAGAATTCCGGCTCGGGATCGCCAAGCTGGACCTCGAGGCGCTTCCAGTCGATGGTTGTGCCTTCGAGTTGGGGCGGGGTCCCCGTCTTGAGCCGAGCGAGCGCGAAGTCCGGCGCCGTCCAGGCTTTGGGCGAGCGAGACCGAGGGCGGGTCGCCGAAACGTCCGGCGGGCGTGCGCTGGTCGCCGAGATGGATCATTCCGCGCAGGAAGGTGCCGGTCGTGAGGACAACCGCGCGGCATGAAATCGCCCGGCCGTCAGCGAGCGCGACGCCCGTGACGGCGCCAGCATCGGATGTGATACGAGCCGCTTCGCCTTCGACGACGGTCAGGTTCGCTGTCTCGGAAACGAGAGCCTGCATGGCGCGCCGATAGAGCTTACGGTCCGCCTGGGCGCGTGGCCCCTGAACCGCCGGACCCTTGCGGCGGTTGAGAACGCGAAATTGAATGCCCGCCGCATCAGCGGCGCGCGCCATCACCCCGTCGAGCGCGTCGATCTCGCGCACCAGATGGCCCTTGCCCAGGCCGCCGATCGCGGGATTGCAGGACATTTCACCGATCGTCGCAAAGCGATGGGTAACCAGCGCGGTCGCGGCGCCTGTGCGCGCCGCCGCGGTCGCGGCCTCGCATCCCGCATGCCCGCCGCCGATCACAACGACGTCAAATTTCATTGGGCGCGACCCCCTGTTTCACGTGAAACATTTGAACTGCACATCCCCAATTCCACGCTCGCCCTGAGGCGCCGCAAAGCGGCCTCGAAGGGCGCTCCAGAAGGGAGGTGCTCCGCTGACGCTTTCTCTGAATCATCCTTCGAGACGCGCCTCCGGCGCTCCTTGCGGCATGAGGCCCGCAATACCCGCGTGACGGTTAAGGACCATGCGACGCTGGTCGCTACTTCCCTACACATAATCGCGCAAAGATCTCTCCGAGCACGTCCTCAACGCCAATTCTGCCCACTATGCGATCCATGGCCGCCGCCGCGCGCCGAAGGTCCTCAGCGATCAACTCCGGCTCCACTGCGTCCGGCACCAAAACCGCAGCCAGTGCCTGGCGCGCATCCAGGAAGCCGCGCCGATGCCTTTCCAGCGTCAACAAAGTCGGCTCACGCGAGGACATGCGCTCTTCGGCCAGTTCCGCAATGAGGTCAAGCATCCGGTCCACTCCAGCGCCGGTCTTTGCCGATATCGCAACGTCCGTGGGCCTCGCCGCCCGCGTGTCAGCCCCATTGAGATCGATCTTGGTCCGGACCGCCAAGGTCGGAGATTCCACGCTCGGCGGGGCCTGTCCGCCTTCGCCGTCACTGAGCCACAGCATCAGGTCCCCGCTCTCGGCTCTGCGGCGCGCTCGCGCCACGCCCTCCTGTTCGATCGGATCCTGGCTTTCGCGAATGCCCGCCGTGTCGACGAGAATGACAGGATAGCCACGCAGATCGAGAAACACCTCGATCAGGTCGCGCGTCGTTCCGGGGATCGGCGAAATGATTGCGACATCACGGCCAGCAAGCGCATTCATCAGCGTCGACTTGCCAACATTGGGAGGCCCGGCGATCACGACGGTGAAGCCGTCACGCAGACGCGCGGCCGCATCCGCGGTCGCCAGCGCGAGATCGATCCGCTCGATTGCGCCGCGCGCCGCGCCTCGGACCGATTCAAGCGTGAAATCCGAGGCGTCCTCGACGTCGGTGAAATCGATCTGCGTTTCGACCGCCGCCATGGCCTCGAGGAGGCTCGTCCGGATCGTCTCGCACTCGCGGCTGAGCGCCCCGCCGGCGATGCGCTGAGCCTGCCGCCGCTGCGCCTCCGTTTCCGCTTCGACCAGATCGGCGAGCCCGTCCACCTCGGAAAGATCGATCTTCCCGTTCATGAAAGCGCGCCAAGCAAATTCCCCGGGCTCAGCGAGCCGCAGTCCGGGAATGAGCGCCAGCGCCTTGACACAAGCCGAGGCGACGGCCCGCCCTCCCGTGACGCTGATCTCCGCCATCTCCTCGCCGGTGAAGCTACGAGGCGCTTGAAAACGGGTAATCAACGCCCGGTCGAGCGGCTCCTGAGATTGAGGGTGTCTTAGCGTCCGCAGGACAGCGCGACGGTCCGGAAACTCGGCCCCAGGCGCAATTGTCTTGAGCGCCTCCGAACAGCCGGGACCGGATAGGCGCAAGACGGCGATCGCGGCTCGGCCGGCGCCGGAGGCCAGCGCGAAGATCGTATCGTGATCGTTGGCGAACAAGGCCGGCCGCTCTAGCAGGCCGGCGATTGTGGCGGCCCGTCAGTCTCGCGTTGGGCGGCTGCCGGCAATTCGCTGACCGCGCCGCTGGAATGTGCTGGGGCGGCGGTCGCCTGTTTCCAGGGTGGCGTGCATACGACATATTGGTCCGCAATCGCCTCGTGATCGCCTTGCTTTTCGCGCTGGAAATATAAGTAGCAAATGCTGAGCGCGCCGGTGCGATTATCGACGCGAAACACGCCGCCTTCCTGCTCGTGACGCGTCGCGATGAGCCCATAATCGCCGGGCTCCTGCTTTGTCGCGCCGTCACCGCTGCGATAGCATGAGGTGACTCCAAACGCGCCCGGGCCGACATCGGTTCGCCCCGGATTGTGAGCAAACTGGCACGCGATGACGTCGCCCGACAATTTGTCGAGCCGGTAGACCAGCGACAAGTTGATTTGCGGCGCCGCGAGGAACTCATACTGGCCGGCCTGGACGCCCGTGGCAAAGAGGCAAGCCGCGATCGCCGCAAACCCGAACCCTGAAGCTTTCGCCGACATTGCTGACCTCTGCCAACCGCAAATCACGTGAGGTCAACATGACGCCGAGCGTCTTCACAAATCGTTAAGGCTAACGGCGAATTACCGTCAGGCTGTCAGGATCTCTTTGCTCGCGACAGTCGAGTCGGCGTTGAGCCGATAGACAAGGGGCACGCCGGTCGCGAGCTCCATCGCTGGGATCGTTTCGGGCGTCAGCCGGTCGAGCACCATGACCAGAGCGCGCAGAGAGTTGCCATGCGCCGCGACCAGCACGCGCTTGCCGTCGAGGACCGGGGGAAGGATGTTCTGGCAATAATAGGGGAGCGCGCGCGCGACCGTATCCTTCAGGCTTTCGCCGCCGGGCGGGTTGACGTCGTAACTGCGCCGCCAAATGTGGACCTGTTCTTCGCCCCACTTTTTGCGCGCGTCGTCCTTATTGAGCCCGGCAAGATCGCCGTAATCGCGTTCGTTGAGGGCCTGGTCGCGCTTTTCAGGCAGGCCAGTCTGCCCCATTTCCGCCAGCGCCAACTCAAGCGTGCGCTGGGCGCGGATCAGGGCGGAGGTGAATACGAGGTCGAAGGTGATCCCATGCGCCTTCATCCGGCGCCCGGCTTGTTTGGCTTCCTCAACTCCAGCGGGGCTCAAATCCACGTCGCGCCATCCCGTGAACAGGTTCTTGAGATTCCATTCGCTCTGACCATGGCGCAACAGGACGAGGAGATGATCGGCGGGCATGGGAATTGGCCTTGGGTTGAGGTCGAAGAGCGGCTTTTCAAAGCATGGCGCATCGGCGGCGCCAACCCGAAAACCGAAAAGCCAATCATTCGGAATGGCGTTCTCGCCGAGCGCTCGGCGCGAGTGCAGATTTGAGGGGAGCGAGCCGCGCTCGAGCGATTGTTCGGACGCCGACCGGGCGATGGACCTGCTTGATCGCCTCGACGATGTGGACGCCCGCGAAGGGCAATCCCACCGCTCCTCCGATCCGCTCGATGGTCGTCGCGGACCGCATCATGAAGGGCCTCTTGATCGGCGGCGCGTGAAGCGCCTCGCCCCAGAAGATCGGCGAGAAGTCCGCCCGTTGGAGCAAGTCGCGAAGTTGCGATTTTGAATAGGGCAAGCCTTGCCCATAAGGCGTGCTGTCCGTGCGCGCCCAGACGCCCCGGCGGGAGGGAACGATTACGATTATCCGTCCCTCCGGCGCGGTGATGCGCCACAATTCTTCAAGCAGCGCGTCGGGCCGATCGGCCGCCTCCAAGGCGTGAGCGAGCAACAGCCGCTCGATGGAGCCATCAGGCAGCGGCAACATTTGCACATCGACCAGCGCTGAGGCGCACCGTCCGGCTTCCGGCCAGATCGCGACACCCTGTTCCGCCGGCATCAGGGCCAAGCATCGGCGAGCGCCGTCCCGGAATCGTTCGAGATAGGGCGCGCCATAACCGACCGCGGCCACGGAGAGGCCGGCGCTGCTGTTCCATCGCTCACGGATCACGCGCCCAATCAGCCTGCGGGCGACGCCGCCGAGGGGCGAGCCGTAGAAGCTCTGCAAGTTGAGAACGTCGAGGGGCATCGATACCAGCCGGACGGGCCCCGCGACTTTGAACGAGCGCCTGACCTTTCGCAATGCGTTGGTGAGCGCAACGCACGGAGGATAAGCGGCGGAGGAGAGACAGGGGCCGGCCGCCCGGTTATATAAGCGCGTGCGGTCTGGGCGTGCGTCGGGGCTTGAGCGACGCGCAAAGCGCCTACAACCGAAGACGGAAATTGCCGAGCCACGCCCCATGACGATGAGCGTTCATCAGTATCTTTGCCTCACCGATAATTACGGCGCGCTCGTTCACGATTCGACGACAGGGGCGACGGCCTGCATCGACGTCCCGGAAGCTGGGCCCACACTCGCGGCTCTGGCGGAGCGGGGCTGGAATCTCACCGACATCCTGATCACCCATCATCACGCCGATCACATTCAAGGCGTTCCGGATGTCAGGGCAAAATTTCCAAGCGCGAAGGTGTGGGGTCCCGCCAAGGACGCCGCGCGAATCCCTTTCCTAGATCGCCAGTTGAAGGAGGGGGACACAGCCCAGGTCGGATCGCTGAGAGCGAAAGTCATCGAAACCCCCGGGCATACGGTCGGTCATATCGCCTATCATTTTGAGGAAGACGAAGTCGCCTTCTGCGGCGACACGCTGTTCTCCCTCGGTTGCGGCCGCGTCTTCGAGGCTCCGCATGCGGTCATGTGGAGCTCACTGGCCAAGCTTGCCGCCCTTCCCGGCGAGACCCAGATCTACTGCGGCCATGAATACACCCAGGCGAACGGCCGGTTTGCCATCACCATCGAACCCGACAATCCAGTTCTGAAGGCCCGAATCGAGGAGATCTCAAGGCTACGCGCCGCGCGTCGTCCGACCGTGCCGACAAGTATTGCGGCTGAGCTCGCCGCCAATCCGTTTCTACGCGTGGAGGAGCCGGCGATTCAGGCCGCGGTCGGTATGGCGGGCGCGGAGCCCGCGGCGGTGTTTGGCGAGCTCCGCGCGCGCAAGGACCGATTTTAAGGCGTATCAGGCGTTTCAGTCTTCTTAGCCAAAGATTCGAGGCGCTTTTGCATGTCGGACAGCTGATTGCGCAATTCGTCGATATCGCCTTCGGAATTCGCCCTCTTGGGCGCCAATTCCGTGGTCCCTGTCGCGCCGGCGAATGGCGAAAACATCGCCAGGGCCTGATTGAACGCCGCGAAATTCTTCTTCGTCAATTCCTGCAAAGCGGCAAAGGAGCCGGCGGAGAACGCCTCCGGACCGAACATGCGGCTTGCTGCTTCGCGCATCGCGGTCTGCTCGCCTGAAAAGCGGTCGATCGAGAATTCCAGGTAACTCGGCAGTATCGCCTGCATGCTGTCGCCATAAAAGCGGATCAGTTGGCGCAAGAACGTCGTCGGAAGCAGCGACTGCCCCTCAATTCCCTCTTGCTCGAAGATGATCTGGGTGAGGACCGAACGGGTGATGTCTTCATTGGTCTTCGCGTCGTAAACGATGAAATCTTCGCCGGCCTTCACCATTTTGGCCAGATCAGCCAGCGTCACGTACGCGCTCGACGCCGTATTATACAGGCGACGATTGGCGTACTTCTTGATTGTAATCGGAGTGGAATTAGCCATGACGTTGATGCCGTTCCGGTGTGACGCCGCCTAGCGTGCCAACATAAGATAGGCGTTTTTTTGCGCGGCCCAAACACTTTTTTGCGTTGCAACGTAGGCGAGCGGCTCTCTGAAACCGAAAAGGCGCGGAGATCGGGGAAGCGTTTGAATAACTCCTCAATGGGTAACAAGGCCATTGGCGCTCGTTATGACGGTCGCGCTCCTTTTGAAGCCTCAGAAGGTTATGTCAACACGGCGCGATCGCTTGGGTTGAAATTCCGGATGCCGCCGTTATAAGCGACCGGAAAAATGAGAAGAACCATTTGCCGGAACAGGAACACCTTTGAATATACGATTTACGTCCCTGATTTGCGCTGGTGCGCTCTCCCTCATTGCCTCGAAAACGCTCTTGACCTTCGACGCTGTCGCGCAGATCACTACAGCGGTACGGTCGGGGCGTCGTCCGCCGGCAGCGGTTCCCCCGCGCCCATGGGGCTGGTCGCCGAGGCTCTCCCTGCCGCCAAGCAGGACCCCGCCGAGCGATCCGCCCGGTCGACTGAATGTGCGCAAAAGGCCGACGCTCAGGGCTTGCAGGGCAAGACCCGAAAACACTTCTTGCGCGAGTGCAAGCGGGGGCCATGAGCGCCGCGCTTGAGGCGCCCGCCCGTGCCTGAGGCAACACCGGACGAGCAGGTCGAAACCTTCCTCACGCCGAGAGACTGGCTGCGCTATGCGGTCGGTCGCTTTCTCTCCGCGGGCCTCGCCTTCGGCCACGGCGCGACGACGGCGCTCGACGAGGCCGCCTTTCTCATCCTCGAGGGTCTGCGCCTGCCGATCGATATGCTCGACCCGTTTCTCGACGCCAGGCTCCTGCGCCACGAGCGGAAGAAGACTCCGCGAACTGATCGAAGCCCGAGTGGCGACGCGCAAGCCCGCCGCCTACCTTGTCCACCGCGCCTACATTAAGGGCGTGCCGTTCTATGTCGACGAGCGTGTTATCGTCCCACGCAGTCTGATTGGCGAATTGGTGATGACCGCTTTCGCCGAGGAGAACGTGCTCATCGGCGATCCGGAACGCATAGCCTCGGTGCTGGACCTCTGTACGGGGGGCGGTTCACTGGCTATTCTTGCCGCCCGCGTCTTCTCTACTGCGCGCATCGAGGCGGTCGACGTCTCGCTGGGCGCGCTCGAAGTGGCGGAGCGCAACCTCGAGGAGCACGGGCTTCGAGATCGCGTGGCGCTGAAGCAGGGCGATCTGTTCGCCCCGCTGAAGGGAGAGCGCTTCGATTTGATCCTGGCGAACCCGCCTTATGTTGACGCAGGGACGATCGCTCACTTTCCGCCCGAATATGCGGCCGAGCCGATGGTTGCGCACGCCGGCGGAACGGACGGGCTCGACATTGTGCGTCGCATCCTGAGCGAGGCGCCCAAGCATTTGACGGCGAGCGGGGCGCTGATCTGCGAGGTGGGCGGCGGGCGCCCACTGCTTGAGCGTGAGTTCCCGGCATCTGCCGTTCGTCTGGCTCGACACCGAAGACACGTCGAGCGAAGTGTTTCTTTTGCGCGCCGGCGATCTTCCTCGGCCGAAGCCCGGGCAAAGAACCCGCGGTAGACTGCCCCGGATGCCGTTACTCGGTCGCCAGGCGTGATTCAGGTCGCCGCCCGCGCAGACGACCCGCCATTCCGAGCCCCGCGAACCCCGAACGCCATCATTGCCCGGGTTGAAAGTTCCGGAACCGCGAGGATCGTCGCCGTGACGCCGGAAACGCTCGCGTTGTAGATGGTCAACTGGCCGCCCGGGCCTCCCGCCACGAAGAGTGTCAGAGGGCTGCCGCCGGTGAAATCGAAGTTGTGTTCGTATTCATTGAACTCGTCGACGAGGGGTGGGAGGCGTCGAACGCATGTGTCGAGGCGCCGAAGAGGGAGTTAATTGAGCTCAAGCCCGCCGGCCCGGAGACGACGAATCAGGCGCTATAGGGAATGGCCCGCCGACCGATTGCCACGATGGGTCGCTCAGCGGGATCTCCAACGGATCCTCCGCCTCGTAATGTCGACGACCCTATGAGGAATGTTGAGGATGGAGCGGTGTAGAAATAAGCGCCGATGTTCCATTGGTCCGCTGTCGATCAGTCGAACTGGGCGGTGATCGTCAAATGCGTCCCAGCTGCAAACGGCGGCGAGTCCTGAATACTCGCCAACGGCGGGCCTTCATTCGGAGTTGCATGATACACAATTTCGTACTTGCTTGCCTTTGCGGCGCCGCAGCAGCAGGCCACCGAGATCAACAGCGCTACACAATTGAAAAGCGATCGAATTTGTGGGGAGATTGACATCTTGTCCCTCGGTCCGAGCGCGGTCGCTCAAAAAAGAACATTTTTCAAAGTAACAAACGAAGCCAAGGCGTCATACGGCGCTGGTTTCGCGAATGCGCCAAGCACAATTACGTTGCGTCGACTGAGCCGTCGGTGGAACTGGGCGCCGCGCGTGGAGTTATTCCGCTGCTTCGCGCATCGTCGCGCGCATGTCGGCGCGCAGATCGTCGATCGAGGTCAGTCGGCCCTCGCGCTCGACATGCCAGAAGATCCAGCCGTTGCACGCTGGGCAGTCCCTGCACCAGCGCGCCGATCTTATGGATGGAGCCGACAGCAGGGCCTGCGGCCAGCGCGCCATCGGCCCGCACCAAAGCGCTGTGGCGCCGCCCCGCATCGACCAGCCGCTCGCCCGGTAACGCCAGCCCGGCTTCAACCACGCTCGAGAAGGCCACACGCGGCTCGCTGCGGCGGGTTGGCGCGATCGCGAGCGCCGCTTCGGGCAACGGCTCGACCGCGTCGATCCGCTGGCGCGCCGCGTCGGCGTAAGCGGGATCCCGCTCGAGCGCCAATGAACGAGCGGCCCAGCCGCCGCGCAGCGACCCCGGTGGTCCCGGAGCCAAAAAACGGATCGAGCACCAGATCGCCCGCGTTGGAGGCGGCCAGCAACACACGCTGAAGCAGCGCCTCGGGCTTCTGCGTGGGGTGGGCCTTTCGCCCGTTCTCGTCCTTTAGCCGCTCGGCGCCGGTGCAGATCGGCAAAAACCAGTCGGAACGGACCTGCACGTCCTCGTTGCCGGCCTTCAAGGTCTCGTAATTGAAGGTATAGGCCCTGGCTTCCGGCCCGCGCGCCGCCCAGATCATGGTTTCGTGGGCGTTGGTGAAGCGGCGGCCGCGGAAGTTCGGCATTGGGTTGGCTTTGCGCCAGACGATGTCGTTGAGGATCCAGAAGCCGAGATCCTGCAGGATCGCGCCGACGCGGAAGATGTTGTGATAGGAGCCGATGACCACGATCGTGGCGGCGGGCTTCATCAGCCGCCGGACGGCGGTCAGCCAGTCGCGCGTGAAGGCGTCGTATTCGGCGAAATCGGCGAACTTGTCCCACGCGAATCGTCGACCCCGTCGACGAGGCTCTGGTCGGGACGCGACAACGCGCCCTCGAGCTGCAGGTTGTAGGGAGGATCGGCGAAGACGAGATCAACCGAGGCTGGAGGAAGCCTCATCATTTCCGCGACGCAGTCGCCGATGAGGATCGCGTCGCGCGGAGCCGGGCTTGCTTCGCCGAGCGCCTCAAGCTTTGCGGCCGGGCGTTTCGCCTCGCCGGTCCCAGTACGCAAAACCTGAATCTGGGCGGGGAGGCGGAACGCTCCGGCACGCGCGATACGCATCAACGCAAACACTCGACGCATGAGCCGGATCAATTGAGCCGGCGCGTCGTTTATGCTCGGTTTAAAGTAAAGGTCCGGTTATGCCGCCACACATTCCGCTGTGTCGTTTTCGTACGGCGTAAGTCGTTCTAACGGATATACGATTTCAACCCTTTTGAAACCTTTTTGGGCCGCGGGTCACTCTTCTCTCGGCTCGAGCCGGAACGAGCGCCGGTGATAGGGGCACGGGCCCGCTGAGGCCAGCGCCCGGCGGTGTCCGACGGTCGCGTAGCCGACGTGCTCGGCGAAACCATATTGCGGGTATTCGAGACCAAGATTGCGCATCAGCGCGTCGCGCATCGTCTTGGCGACAATCGAGGCGGCGGCGATCGACATCGAGAGCGCATCGCCGTCGATGATCGGGCGCGCCGGGCAGATGAGGCCGTCCGGCAGATCACGGCCGTCGATCAGCACATAGTGCGGACGCACGCTCAAGGCCGCCACCGCTCGCGCCATTGCGCGAAGCGCGGCGCCGCGGATGTTGAAGAGGTCGATTTCCTCGACGCTGGCGAAGACGACGGAGACGCTGAGCGCCTTGGCGAAGATGATTTCGCACAAGGATTCGCGCGCGGGCGCCAGGAGCACCTTCGAATCGTTGAGCCCCTCGGGCAAATCGTCGGGATCGAGAATGACCGCCGCCACGCCGACCGGCCCGGCCAGCGGGCCGCGCCCGACCTCATCGACGCCGGCGACCCATCGATGGCCGTTGGCGAACGCCTCGCGCTCGAAATCGAAATGGGGCGTGGTCACAACAGGACGCGGCGGCGGCGCGGCCTTTTTCTTCATGGTCTTCACGCCGCTCGCCACGAATCGCGCCTTTCGTTGGGCCGCAAGCTATCGCAGCCGCGGCGGGCGCGCCAAGGCGGGAAATGGAAATGCCGGTGGAAAGAAACTCTCGCGGGCGCGTCCTGCGAGAAGCGGATCAGCTATTCTGGACGCATGGATACCTCCGACCCGCTCCTGGAACGCGTCTCGGCCGCCCTCGCCGCGGTTCCCGGAGTGGTCTCCGTCGTGCTTGGCGGCTCGAGGCGATTGGCGCAGCGCATGCGTCCTCGGACTATGACATCGGCCTTTACTTTAACGAGCACGTCGGGCTCGACGTTGAGCGCCTGCGGGATGTCGTAAGGAGCCTCGTGGACAAGCCGGCGGCAGCGCAAGTCACCGAGGTCGGCGGCTGGGGGCCGTGGATCGTGGGCGGCGGTTGGCTCACGATCACGGGCAAGAAGGTGGACCTGCTCTATCGGCCGATCGAGTCGGTCGAAAAGGTGATTCGCGAGTGTCGCAAGGGCCGCGTCAGCATGGACTATCAGCCGGGCCATCCGCATGGCTTCTGCTCGGCGATCTGGATGGGCGAAGTCGCGCTTTGCCGCCCGCTCACCGATCCCGGAGCGCGAGCTCGCGCGACTGAAAGCGATGACGACGCCCTACCGAAGGCTTGCGCGAGGCGTTGATCCGCCGCTTCCAGTGGGAGGTCCTGTTCAGCATCGAGAATGCGCGGACCGCTCGTACCGAGCGGCGATCAGACCTATATCGCCGGATGCGCGTTCCGCGCGCTCGCCTGCGCCGCGCAGGTGCTCTTCGCGGTCAACCGGCAGTTATCTCATCAATGAGAAGGGCGCGCTCGCCGGCGCGGCGAGGCTGCCGCTGACCGTCGCCAATCTGACCGAGCGGGTGAAGAGCGTCTGGCAAGCGGTCGGACTTTGCACGCTTCGACGCCGCGCTCACTGAACTCGGGTCGATCGAGCATGAGCTTGCGGGCTTGGTCGTGGCCCCGCGCTAGATCCGCGACTACGCAAAATGCGTTGCCGCGCGAATTCGCTATCAGCGTCTGCCATGACCATCGGCGCGATTCGCATTCTCGGCGTCGATCCCGGCCTGCGCGCGACGGGTTGGGGCGTGATCGAGGCTGCGGGTTCTCGGCTCATTTTCATCGGTTGCGGCTCGATCGAGACCGACGCCGCAACCTCGCTCGCCGAGCGCCTGGCGGCGATCCATCGCTTGCTGACCGGGTTGGTCGAACGCGAGACGCCGCATGAGGCGGCGGTCGAGGAGACATACATCAACCGCGATCCGCAATCGGCGCTGAAACTCGGGCAGGCGCGCGGCGTCGCCCTTGCGTCGTTGGCCCTGACCGGCCTGCCGGTGGCGGAATATGCCGCGAACCTCATCAAGAAGACGGTGGTCGGCGTTGGCCACGCGGAAAAGCGGCAGGTGGCGATGATGGTCAGGATGCTATTGCCAGCCTCGACCGCCTCGACTTCGGACGCCGCCGACGCGCTCGCCGTCGCCATTTGCCACGCCCAGCATCGCGCGGCGCGCGCGCGAGGCGCGGCATGATCGGCAAACTCAGGGGCGTCATCGACAGTGTCGACGAGGAAACCATCATCCTCGACGTCAATGGCGTGGGCTATCTCGTTTCCGCTTCGGCTCGCACCCTTCGCGCGCTGCCCATCGTCGGCAAGCCGGCGGAGCTCTCTGATCGAAACGCATGTGCGCGAAGACGCGATCAGACTTTACGGGTTTCTCACCGCGGGCGAGCGCGAGTGGTTTCGGTTGCTGCAGAGCGTGCAGGGGGTTGGCGCCAAGGTCGCGCTGGGATTTCGGCGCCCTCTCGGCGGAAGCGTTGAGCACGGCGGTCGCAAGGCAGGACAAGGCAATGATGGCGCGCGCGCCGGGTGTTGGCCCGAAGCTCGCCGCGCGTCTTGTGCTTGAGCTCAAGGACAAAGCGCCGGCGCTTACGGTGGCCGATTTCGCTCATGCGGAAGCGGACTTCGGGCGCGCGCCCAAGCTCGCCAAGGCCGCAGAGGACGCGGTCCTTGCTCTCGTTGGCCTCGGCTACGGCCAGCCGCAGGCCGCCGCCGCCGTGGCCAGGATTCCGCCCAGCTCGGTCCGGCGGCCGAAACCGCCGCGCTCATCCGCGCTGGGTTGAAGGAACTGGCGCAGTGAGCGGGCGGCCCTTCTTTGTCCCCATGATCGGCATCGTGCTCTTGTTCGCAGCTTTGGGTCCGGCCGTCGGCGGCGCGCTGTTCATTCCCCTTTCCATCGTTTTCAAAACGCCCACCGATCTCGAGGCGATCGGGCTTATGGTTTTGATCAGCACGTTCTTTGGCCACGCCCTCGGACTGATCGCGGCCTATATTGTCGGCGTCGGGCCGGCCGCGGCGACCGGGTTTCTTTATGCGCTGTGGGATGCGGTCGCGCCCGAGCGCGCGCCCCGCGCTATCGTCGCCGCCCTGATTGGCGGCCTACTCGTCTACGGCCTCCTCTTACGCCTGAACCCGGTTTGGGCGTCGTTCGAGATGACGATCAGGACCAACATCGGCTCTGAGGCCGGCGACTGGGCCTTTCCGCCGCTTCGGCGTCACGCTCGGCCATGCTTTTGTCGCTTGCGCTGCGATCGCGGGTCTTGCCGCGCCTTCGCCGCAAACCTCATCGGCCTCACCATGCGACCGGAACCGACCTTGGCGGAGCGCCTTCATCCCCCGGGCGAAGGCGGCTGAGGTGGCCGAAGCGCCTCGCCGGCTCGTTTCAGCAGAGAAGCGTCCCGAGGACGAGACGCCGGTCCGCCCGCAGCTCCTCGCCGATTTCGCCGGTCAGGAAGCGGCGCGCAAGAATCTCGGCGTCTTCATCCAATCCGCCAAATCGCGCGGCGAGGCGCTCGATCACGTGTTGTTCGTCGGTCCCCGGTGGCCTTGGCAAGACGACGCTCGCGCAGATCGTCGCGCGCGAGCTCGGCGTCAATTTCCATTCGACCTCCGGTCCTGTCATCGGCAAGGCGGGCGATTTCTCGCGGGGCAGCTCACTAATCTCGAGCCGCGCGATGT
>CAWFQT010000018.1:0-373209 GCA_963817965.1 uncultured Acidobacteriaceae bacterium | reverse complement strand
TTTACTTGAACGAACACCAGTTTCATTTCAAACGTTCACCCACACAAGACAAAAAACTCTTTCTTACGGGAGAAGGTGTGGGTTTACGCATAACGTGAAAATGGCGGGACAGTAAAAACAACGACTTAGATTGACCGTGTCCCCATAAGGTGAGAATCGGGTACCCCATGAGATGAAAATATCGCCACAAATTGACGCATGAGATGAAAACGCCACCACAGCGCAGCAGCGAGCTTCTCCATACTAGGGGCCGCCAGCTCCTGCGAGCATTTACGGATAGGCGACCATCCGGGAACTGGTCGCAGCGTCTTGACGTAGAGAAAGCGCAAGGCCGCAACATACGAAGTGATCGTTCCCGCCAGAAGCTTGCGATCACGAAACAGATGAGCTTGATACTGCCGGATATGGTCCGGCCCCAAACGATCCGGTGAACGATGGAAATGCTTCGAGAAGTCCTCTATCACATGGATATAGGACCGCACGGTGCTCTGCGAGTAGTTGCGACGCTGGAGCTCGTCCAGCATCATCTGCCGAAGATGGGTCACAAAAGCCTCCTTGTGACCCAAGCCTTACACAGTCTTTAGGCTGAGGGACGATCGACGCCGCAGCATCCGCCGCGCCGGAGGCTTAGTTCAAACGCCCTTGTGGCCAGTAACTGAGCCAGTTCCCGGACAGGCTTTCGATAAGCGCCCGCTCGACTGCGGTTGCCCTAGACAAATGAGCGCGTGCAGTCGCAATCGCTTTTCGTCCATCACCGTGCGGGTCATCGGGAAAGCCATTCTTCCTGCTGTTGGGGTTAGGACCCATCGCTAACGCCAGACCCCAGTCGATCATCGGGTGATCCGGGTCGTACTGTTGCGCTTCTTCAAACGACGCAATCGCTTCAGGGAAGTAGTACCCATAAACCAGGCGCAAACCCTGATCAAAGAATTTCTGGGCAAGAGGAGATGTTGTCGAGATTTTCCGCCCATAGGTGCCGATATCATCGACAAGCACCGCGTGCTGGCCGGACGATGCCGCAAGGGCTCTCTCGGCTACTGAGTTCGCTCCAAACAATCCGAGGAGAACCAGTACCACGGAAATCTGCACAAAGCCTTTCGAAGCAGGGACTCTCATTTTCTCCATCCCATTCGTCCCAGATTCTGCTGAAGCGCAAGGAGACTTTCGGCACTTCTGGAACCCGCATCAAGGTTCGCATGTTTGCCGGTTGGAATTATCCCAAAGACATGACTAAACAGGCTGACTGGGTCAAGTCTGCATACGAGGGCGGCGTGCCCATGGGTGGCGACCTGACAGCACAGTCGGGCACCAGCGCTCCAAAGTTTGTCGTTCACGCCATCAAGGACCCCGAGAGCGGCAATCTCGACCGTATACAGATCATCAAAATCTCGACCAAAAACGGTAAGAGTCAAGAGAAGGTTTACGATGTCGTGTGGAGCGGCGACCGCAAACCTGACTCAAAAACCGGGAAGCTTCCTGCCGTGGGCAACACGGTTGACGTGAAAACCGCTACCTACAAGAACGACATTGGAACGACGGAACTGATTGGCGAGTGGACTGATCCCGCGTTCGATCCGAAAGCACACGCCACTTACTACGCCCGTGTGCTGGAGATTCCCACGCCGCGCTGGTCGACGTATTGGGCCGCCAAGCTGAACCTGCCGCCGAACCCAAGTGTGGCGGCCACCGTGCAGCAGCGAGCCTGGACTTCGCCGGTGTGGTACACGCCGCCTGGCGAAAAGAACTAGCGCGTTCTCCCCCTGTTGGTGCCTAGAGAACACCAACTGCGAGGAACCTGTATGCGCTCTACGATAGCTGTTGAAATATCGCCATGTCGCATGTAATCCGCACCAACGTCCGTTTCGGGATAGGAGTGATGTGGGCTGTTCCCAACGTCTATCTCTGTGAAGAGCTCGCGGATGCCTGAAGCCGATCTAAGTACCGGGAACATCAGGTGAATTTCGTATTCGTAAGGCCGCAGAATGGCGTGGGAGGGTTCATGAAGCGCAGATTCCTGTTAGTTGCATGTCTCATGTCCAGTGCAGTGCTAGTCGGTTCCTCATCGTCGTCGCCAAAAGCACCGGCTCCTGACGAGGTGGTAAACGATGCTGTTGACGCTTATATCTACGGCTTTCCACTCATAACCATGGACATGACGCGCAAGCAAACGACCAACGTCGATTCTGCAGGGCCAGAACGAGCGCCAATGGGACAACTCGTTCGCATGCGGACATTCCCGACCGCGGCATATCGAGACGTGCCCGGAGCTAACACAGATACCCTCTACACCATGGTCTGGCTTGATGTCTCCAAAGAACCGTGGATCTTCAGCATTCCCGACATGGGCGACCGCTACTACATGATGCCGATGCTGGATGGCTGGACAAATGTCTTCCAATCGCCGGGCGCCCGCACGACAGGCAACAAAGCACAGAAGTATGCGATCACCGGTCCGGGGTGGTCCGGGACTCTTCCCAAAGGCGTAACTGAATACAAATCTCCGACCGGACTGGTTTGGATTCTCGGCCGCATTTACTGCACCGGTACACCGGAAGATTACGCCAAAGTTCACGCGTTGCAGGCCGAGTTCTCCGTGGTTCCGCTTAGTTCATACGGCAAGCCGTACACCCCACCCCTCGCCGCAGTGGATACGAGCTTGAATATGAAAACTCCGATACCAGCGCAGATACAGGCGCTGAGCCTCAACGATTATTTCGGCTACCTTGCAAAGCTCTTGAAGACAAATCCGCCCGCAGCTCGAGATGCGGCCATGGTCGCACGGATGGCCAAAATTGGATTGGTCCCTGGGCAGGACTTCGACTCCAGCAAGCTGAGTTCTTTCGACAAAGATGGATTGCAGGCCGTCCCGAAGATGGGTGTGATGAAACTGGCCAAGCGCGTGCAAGAGCAGCAGCCGATCAATGGATGGCTCGTCTTCGGCTCTGCGGTGGGCAACTGGGGCACGGATTATCTGCTTCGAGCCACTACAGCTTGGCTTGGGCCGGGCTGGAATCTTCCCGCAGATGCGATCTATCCCCTATCCAAGAAGGACTCGAACGGTAACGATTACAACGGCGCTGAACACAAATACGTGCTTCGTTTTGCTAAAGGACAGTTCCCGCCGGTGAAGGGCTTCTGGTCACTGACCATGTATGACGAAGAAAACTTCTTGGCCGCTAATCCGCTGAATCGCTATACGCTCAGCCAGCGAGACAAGTTTGTCGCGAATCAGGACGGTTCGGTCGATCTGTATCTTCAGGCCGACTCACCGGGCAAAGCCAAGGAAGCCAACTGGCTGCCGGCACCAAAGGCGAAATTCGGCGTCATGCTCCGGCTCTACTGGCCGACGGAAACGCCGCCTTCGATTCTCGACGGCACCTGGAAGCCACCCGCAATCAAAGTCGTCCAATAAATCGTGACACTCGGCAGACGAGCACCGCTCAGCCTGAGCCTGACACAAGTTGCTGGCGATAATTTGCATTTAAACGAACATCATTTTCACTTAAATGGACGCCATTTTCATTTCAAACGTTCACCCACATTTTTTGTGGGTTTACGCATAACGTGAGAATGGCGGGGCTGTAAAAACAGCGACTTAGATTGACCGTGTCCCCATAAGGTGAGAATCGAGGACCGCATGAGATGAGAATATCGCCACAGATTGACGCATAAGATGAAAACGCCGACACTTCCCACATGCCGGTATCTCGGGAGTTTGCACGCGAGTGGCAGTTCAACGGTTTGGCGACTTCTCGCTCAGGTCGATTACTTCTGGATTGCAGACAAACCACCCAGAACACAACCCCTCCAGATTCCGCCTCGATGAGCGAATCACCCTGTTCACGTCAACGCACAACGAAGATCCACCTTGCGGAGCTTGGTTTGTGACCGGTGGAATCCGGTTACCCTTCTTGCCAACCAGGTGGAGCGCCACGCATACCCCGAATCCGTCCAATTGTGTCGAGTCCGAGCTGCGGCTTACAGTTCGCGAATCGCAGTCACAGGGTTCCGGCGAATTGCTCGATGTGCGGGAAGGTAGCATGCTAGCAATGACATTGCTCCCAGGAGCATGACGACGGAAACGACGGTGACGGGATCGTTGGCGCCGATTCCGTACAACAACCGGACGATAATGCGTGTCAGTCCCAACGCAAACGCCAGTCCTAGCGCCAGCCCGATGCCTGTGAGCCACAATCCCTGCAACAGCACGAGCCGCAGCACATCGACGCGCGAAGCGCCCAGAGCCATTCGTACTCCGATCTCGTGGGTCCGCAATTGGGTTCGATAGGCCACGACTCCGTAGATTCCGGTTATCGCAAGAACCAGCCCAATCAGCGCGAACATTCCCGCCAGGGTGCTCTGTATGACGGCGAAACTGCTCGCCATCTGGGTACTCTCTCGCATGGAACGCACATCGAAAACCGGCAGCCGTGTATCGATTTCGTGGATGGCGTTTTGCACCGCAGGCGCCACGTCGACCGGATTTCCCTCGGTCTCCACCTGCACCATCGTCTCGTACCCCGCCTGGAAAAAGCTCATATACACCATAGGCTCCGGTGACTCATTCACGAATGTATGTGTTGAATTCCTCACAACGCCGACTACCGTGAAAAGACTGCCCCACACCCTGAGTTCCTTTCCCAGCGGATCCTGCCCTGGCCAGTAGCGCCTCGCCGCGGTCTGATCCACGATGAGTACCCTCGGGGCCTTTTCATCGTCATCCGGTGTAAACTCGCGTCCTTCCAGAATGGGTATATGGAGGGATTCGAAATACCGCGGGGACACCTCGGCATGCAGCACCTTCAAGGATTCATGCGGGCGTGGTGCATACCCTTCCGGATACGCATCCTCCTTCTTCTGGCTCAGGGTCATCGGAATCCAGTCCGTAAGAGACGCAACCTTCACGCCAGGCAATGCCGACACGCGATCAAGAATCTTGTGACGGATCACCTGTTCCTCGTCGTGGCTGTAGCCGGCAATATTCAGCCCCACAGACGCAGTGAGAATGTGGTCCTGCTCAAATCCGGGATTCGCGCCGGCGAGATTCCGCAGTGTTCGCAGAAATAGCCCGGAGCACAACAGCAGAGGAAGTGAAAGCGCGATTTGCGCCACCACCAGCCCGCTGAGCAATTTCCGGTTGCGTGAGCCGCCGGAGATACTTGCAGACTCTGCCTTGAGTACCTCAACTGCCGGCGCGTGGGACGAACGCCAGGCGGGAAGAGCGCCGCACAGCATGCCGACCAACAGGGACGACACCGCAATCCCGATTACCACCTTATGGTCCATGCTCCCGTTGAGTATGAGGGGATTCGAGTTCGCCGGAAAGAACCATGCGAATGTCTTCGAAGTCCACGATGTCAACACAAGGGCCACGGCTCCTGCGACGATGGAAAGCACCACGCCCTCCAGCACCATCTGCCGCACCAGTTGAATACGATTCGCCCCGAGTGACTGCCGGATCGCAAGTTCACGCCGCCGGGATACAAACCGCACGAGCGTGAGCGTAGCCACGTTCGCGCTGGTCAGCAACAGCACCACAGCGGCGAAGGCCAGCAGAATGGGCAGCGTCGCCGCCATGTATCCGTTGGCGCCGAATGGCGAGCGCCACATGGGATCGAGCGTGATCCGGTTATCGCCGAGATGCTGGTCCGGATACGCCGCCACAATATGATGCATCAGGGTATCGAGATCCTGGGCTGCCGTGCCAAGGCTCACGCCGGGCCGCAATCTTCCTATTACGTTCAGCCAGTCCGCATCGCGATGCGTCATCCGCCACACATCCGTCCCGAGGGGATCGAGCGTTACCCACAGATCTTCACGGATCCCGGGCATTGCTCCGACAACACCCTCCGGCGCCACACCGATCACCGTCACAGGATGCCGGGCGATCTCGATCGACTTGCCCACAATTGCCGGGTCTTCGGCATAACGCGTCTTCCAAAGCGAATAGCCCAGGACCACGTTGGGAACAGCATCTGGACGCGTCTCTTCTTCAGCCAGAAAGAAACGCCCCAGCACCGGCTTGATGCCGAGCACATCGAAATAGTTTGCCGACACGTTCGCAATATAGGCACGCTCCGGCTGTGCGCCGCCGGTCAGCGTGATCCAATCGTGATGATATGCGAGTATTCCGGCGAAGGTGTGGTTCTGCTCGCGCAGATCGCGATAGTCGAGATACGAGAAGGGCGGAGTCGGAGAGAAGTTCCGTTCCCCCCGTTGCAGGCTAACAAGATCGCCCGTGTCCCGCGCGCCAGGAATCGGACGCAACATTGTGCCGTCGATCCAACTGAATACGGTGCTGTTGGCGCAGATAGCTACTGCCAGCATCGCCGTCGCGGTGATCGTAAAGCCGGGGCTCTTGCGCAGTTGCCGAAACGCGTAACGGACATCCCGGCCTAGTTGTTCAAGCCAGGCTTGGCCCCACATGTCGCGCGTCACATCTTGCACTAGAGGAATATTTCCAAATTCCCGCGCCGCCGCTTGTCGCGCCGTCTCTGCCGTCTCGCCTCGCGCCACTCGATCTGCAATCGCCATCTGCAGGTGCGCATCAATCTCTTCCTGCAATTCGCGCTTGCGCCGCTGAAAACCGAAGCTCGGGAACCACTTCATGACTCACTCTCCTCCGGCTTGACGTACATCACCGACCCAATCGCTTCGACAATCCGCTCCCATCGGCCCAGATCCGAGGCCAACTGCTTTTTCCCCTTGGCCGTGATTCGGTAATATCGGGCTCTTTGCTTGCTCTCTGACTGCTTCCATTCAGACTGCACCCAGCTTTGACGCTCCAATCGATGGAGAGCCGGATACAGAGATCCAGTCTCCACCTGAAGCACATCTCCGGATCGCAAACGCAAAGCCTGGACAATGCCATATCCATGCTGCGGTCCCCATTGCAGCGTCTGAAGAATAAGCATGTCGAGTGTTCCCTGCAGCAGCTCAATCCGGTTCTTATACTGGTCTTCCTCGTTCATAGATGTAGACACTCTACTCCCAATGGAGGTAGATTGTCTACTTGGGCTTTGTATAGCGCAGCGAGCAGCCTTGCCCACTCAGCAGATTTAAAAGTACGTCAGTTCTCAGGACGAAAATTGGTGATTCTGCATTGGCGCTAAATCGCCGATCCACTCACCGAACCATCCAGGCAGACCCATTCCGGGATACCCCCGTTTAGGATTCTGGATGGATCACGAGCCACCCGGAAATTGGCCTGTTCGGATTCAACTTGGACGGGAAACGCCCTACCCGTAGAAGTGCAACCCCTGACTCCCCGGAAGTCAGCTGGTGAGAAGTTTCAGCACATAGGTTACCCGAGACTCTATTTTCATCAGGTGGGTCCAATTCTCACCTTATGGGGTCCCATATTCGTCCTTTTTTTCTTTCTCCTGCTGCTGGTACTTCTTTTTTTGTTGTCTATCTTTGTTTTTTGTCTGAAAGGTGTGGGTTTACGCATAAGGTGAGAATGGCGTGGCTGTAAAAACAGCGATTTAGATTGACCGTGTCCCCATAAGGTGAGAATCGGGGACCCCGTGAGATGAAAATATCGCCACAAATTGACGCATAAGATGAAAACGCCGACACTTCCTCGAAGCCGGTTTGAACGGAGCCGCTTTGCGGCGGACGCTTTCGCGTGCCGGGTGTCAGCAGCAGTGCTGTAAACGAGAGGAAGAGATAGGGTGGGTCATAAGGAGATAGGGATATTTACTTGACGCCACCAGACCCAACCGGTAGTGTTTTTGGTTGTGACCGAGGATTATCCGCGGACTTTGCTGGAGTTGGAGCAACGCTTTCGCGGCGACGAAGCCTGTGCTAGCTACCTTGCCTCGCTGCGTTGGCCGAAGGGATGGGTATGCCCACGGTGCGCGGGAGCGCAGGCCTGGGCGGTGCGGCGCGATCGGTGGCGCTGTGGCCAGTGTCGCTACGAGATGTCGATCACGGCCGGCACCATCTTCCAGGACAGTCATCTGCCCCTGCGCATCTGGTTTCAGGCCATGTGGCACGTTACCAGCCAGAAGAACGGCATCAGCGCTTTGGGATTGCAGCGGATTCTGGGCTTGGGCAGTTACAAAACCGCCTGGGCGATGCTACACAAATTGCGGCGGGCGATGGTCCGCTCGGGCCGCGACCGATTGCAGGGTGTGGTCGAGGTGGACGAGACCTACTGGGGCGGCGAGGAAATCGGCGTACGGGGCCGCGAGACAGAGGAGAAGGCTCTGATTATCGTCGCTGCCCAGGAAGATGGCAAAGGCATTGGCCGCATCCGTCTACGCCGCATTCCGGATTTGAGCCGGGCCAGCCTGCACGGCTTCATCCACCAAGCCATCGCCCCGGGGAGCACCGTCCGCACTGACGGTCTGAATGCTTACCTGGGGCTGAACGGATACGCTCACGACCGCCAGGTTCAGCGAAAGCAAACGCCAGGAGAACACCTGCTACCACGGGTTCATCGGGTGGTTTCCCTGCTGAAGCGCTGGTTGCTGGGCACTCATCAAGGCGCGGTGGGACACGATCATCTGGATTATTACCTTGATGAATTCACCTTCCGCTTCAACCGTCGGCGGTCGGCGTCGCGCGGCAAGCTCTTCTATCGCCTAGCTCAACAGGCGGTGCAGGTAGAACCCGCCCCATTCGCAACCTTGATCAAACCACTACCTATTGTGTCGGGTGGCGTCAAGTAAATATCCCTATAAGGAGATGACCTATGACCCACCTTCGCAAAATGATGCTCGAGGAACTCGAGCGTCGTAATTACGCCCAGACTACAACACGCATCTACCTCCAGACAATCGAAGATTTCGCGCGCTACTTCAAGCGCCCTCCCGACCAGCTCGGTCCCGAGCACATCCGCGAGTACCAGGCCTATCTGTTCCGCCAGCGGAAACTCGCCGCACGTACCGTCACGCAGCGGCTGGCCGCGCTGCGCTTCTTCTTCATCCAGACGTTGAAGAAGCCATGGAGCGTGGCCGATACCCCTTATCCGAAGAAGGCGCGACCCCTGCCCAGCATACTGAGCCCAGAAGAAGTTGCCCTCCTCATCGACTCGGCCCAGACTCGATTTCATCGCATTGTGTTGATGACCCTCTATGCCACCGGGGTACGGCGCGCCGAGTTGACTCGCTTGCAGATCCCCGATATCGACAGCCGACGCATGGTCATCCACATCCGCAGCGGGAAAGGCTGTCAGGACCGAGATATCATGCTCAGTCCCATCCTGCTGGAAGCTTTGCGCGACTACTGGCGCGGGCTGAAGTGCAAACCCTCCGAGTGGTTGTTCCCCGGGGGCTGTAGCCATACAGCAGATCGTCCGATCACCCCCAAGGCCGTTTATCACGCCTGCCAAAAGGCGGCGCAGCACGCCGGCTTGCAGAATCGAGTCCATCCCCACACCCTTCGCCACTGCTTCGCTACCCACTTGCTAGAAAACGGGGCTGACCTGCGCACCATTCAGCTGCTCCTGGGACATCATGATCTAAAAGAGACCACCATCTACCTTCATCTCTCGCGACGTCACCTCCAGGCCACGGCCAGTCCTTTGGATTCGCTCAAGCTAAAAGGCAGGTCACCGCAGGAGGAGTAGATGATGCGGCCGCCCTTGGAGGTGGCCGACCTGGTCCGCACCGCGGGAACAGCTTTCATCGAGCGCAACCGCCAGTGGATTCGCTGGCCGCACATCAAAGTGCTGCTGGCCATTGCCCGTTGTCGCACCGCCGCACTCGGCGGCCATATCGATGAGTGCACCCGTTGTGGACATCGCGCCACCATCTCTTACAACAGTTGCAGAAACCGCCATTGCCCGAAGTGTCAGACCGGTGCCCGCGAACACTGGCTTGAAGCACGGGGCCGCGAACTTCTCCCCTCGCCCTACGTCCATGTCGTCTTCACTCTGCCTGCGCAACTGGCGCCCCTGGCTCTGCAGAACAAAAACATCATCTACGATCTGCTGCTCCGGGCCAGTGCAGAAACTCTTCTCGAAGTCGCCCGCGATCCCCGACATCTGGGGACCGAAATCGGCTTCTTCAGTGTGCTGCACACCTGGAATCAGAAGTTGCAGCTTCATCCCCACGTTCACTGTGTCGTCCCTGCTGGCGGACTCTCGCTCGACCACACCCGCTGGATTCCATCCCGCCCTCGCTCCTTCCTTCCCCGCCCGGTGCTGCGGCGCCGCTTTCGTGGCAAGTTCGTTGCCGGCCTCAAGTCCGCCTTCCAACACAACCAGCTCCGCTTCTGCGGGGAGTTGGCCCTGCTGACTCAGCCCAAGACCTTCGCCTCCTGGCTCAGACCACTGTTTCGCAAGCCTTGGGTGGTCTACTGCAAACCACCCTTCGGTGGACCCGAGTATGTACTCCAGTATCTCGGCCGCTACACCCATCGCGTGGCCATCTCCAACCATCGCCTCATCTCGTTGAGCGATGACCAAGTCACCTTTCGTTGGCGCGACTCGGCACACAACAATCAACAGAGAGTGATGAGCTTATCGCTCGATGAGTTCCTCACCCGCTTCCTGTTACACCTGCTCCCTAAAGGCTTCGTGCGCATTCGCCACTTCGGCTTCCTCGCCAACCGGCGACGCGCCACTCTCCTGCCACTTTGTCGGCAAGCCCTCGCACTGGTTCAGCCACAAACCAAACCAGAAGCATCCCCGGCCAAGGAAACCAAACCGCTTTGGCTCTGTCCCAACTGTGGCGGGCCCATGGTGGTCATCGAGAGACTTACCGCCGCCCAACTCCAACTCCGCTCGCCACCCTTTCTCGCCGGAGCCGCCGCATGAAACTACAGTTCCAAACTCCCCCACTCGGTGCCCCTCACCACCCGCAGGCAGGGTGCGCCCTACTTGCCCTCCAACAAGCCATCTGTTCCCAACCTCGGTTCAAAATCACCGTCCTACCACACGCAAACTATAACCAAACCACCCCTGCCTTCACGCTTCCCAACTCCACTAGCTGTTCCCGATGCCTCTCTCACAACCCCCAGGACCATTGAATTTGCATAAATGCCTCCCCACGGGCGGCTCCCTTCAAACCGCTGTATCGGACGCGCCCGCAACACAGAGCCTACCTGCGCACTTCTACTATGGGGCGCATCCGATACAGCACTAGGGTTTATGGACAATGTGACGAGCGAATGCTGCTTGGAGCATTATCTCCGGTTCGATGCCAAAAAACTTCCCTGAGAGGGGACCGACGGACTATCCTTGGTAACCATCAGCGGTAACCATAAGAGGACTTGAGGGTACCAATCAGTGAAGACCTCACGCACCCCAACGCCTATCGTGTGTCTCTTCCTTTTTATTGTGGCCGTACTCATAAGTCAGCTTACCGCCTGCGGTGGATCGTCTCCTCAGGCTCCGCCTGCTCCGGTGCTCAAGTACATCGTCTTATTTCCGGCAACTTCCACGATCGATATAGGACAGACCCTGCAGTTCGAGGCCGGGGGGACTTACAGCGACGGCAGTACCAAGGATCTAAGCAATCAGGTCACGTGGAGTTCGTCGAACCAGACCGTGGCCACGATCAGCTCAAGTGGACTCGCGCTTGGCCTCAGCCAGGGTAGCTCCACCATCTCAGCCACCTTCAATAGCAGCAGTGGTCCGGTGACGGGAACAGCCACGCTCGGCGTGGCTGCGACTTTGACATCGCTGACCATCACACCGGTAAATCCCTCCATCGCCATCAGCACAAGCTTGCAACTTACCGCGACCGGGATCTTTTCGGACCAGAGTACGCAGGATCTGACGACGTCGGCGAGCTGGAGTTCGTCCTCAACCGGCGTGGCAACGGTTAACAGCAGCGGGGTGGTGACAGGGACGGGGGCGGGGAGCACGACGATTACCGCGACTCAGGGGGGAGTGTCGGCCGCAACCACCTTGACCGTCACATCCGTGGTACTGACCGCGATCACCATCACGCCACCAAATATTTCAATCGCCAAGAGCACCAGCCGACAACTCATTGCTACCGGGGATTTCTCGGACGGGACGACCCAGAATCTCACCGCGTTCGTGACCTGGGCTTCCTCCGCACCATCGGTCGCCGCGGTCAGCAACACCGCCCCCAGCCAAGGTCTTGTATCGGGAAGTGCAGCGGGGAGCGCAACGATTAGCGCGACTTTGGCAGGGGTGTCGGGTACGACCGCCGTGACCGTCACATCCGCGGTACTGACCTCGATCGTGGTCACCCCGACCAATCCTTCCATCGCCCAACGTAGCTCTGTGCAACTTACCGCGACCGGGATCTTTTCAGACGGCACTACTCAGGATCTCACCGCCTCGGCGAGCTGGACCTCGTCCGCGAACCCCATAGCGACGGTTAGCAGCAGCGGGCTGGTCACAGGGACGGGAGTGGGGAGCGCAACGATTACCGCGACTCAGGCGGGGGTGTCGGGTACGACTACCGTCACGGTCACAGCCGCAGTACTGACCGGGATCACAATCACGCCGCCCAATTCTTCAATCGCCGAGGGTACCAGCGAACAACTCATTGCTACCGGGGATTTCTCGGACGGCACGACCCAGAATCTCACCGCGTTCGTGACCTGGGTCTCCTCTGCTCCATCGCTCGCCACGGTCAGCGACGCCCCCGGCAGCCAGGGTCTTGTAACGGGGATTGGAGTGGGGAGCGCAACGATTACCGCGACTCTGGGAGGAGTGTCGGGTGCTACCACGGTGACAGTTACCTCGGCGGTCCTGACCTCGATCGCGGTCACTCCAACGAATCCTTCCATCGCCCAAGGTACCACTGCTACAACTCACTGCGACCGGGACCTTTTCCGACGGCACCACTCAGGATCTCATTTTGGCGAGCTGGACCTCGTCGTCAGACACGATCGCGACGGTTGCCAACACGGGCAATCCCGGCCTGGTGACAGGGACGGGAATCGGTAGCGCAACGATTACCGCGACTCGGGGGGACGTGTCGGGTACGACTACCGTCACGGTCACAGGCGCAGTACTGACCGCGATCACGATCACGCCACCCAATTCTTCAATCGCCACAGGTACCAGCGAACAACTCATTGCTACCGGGGATTTCTCGGACGGCACGACCCAGAATCTCACCGCGTTCGTGACTTGGGTCTCCTCGGCTCCAACGCTCGCCACGGTCAGCAACGCCCCCGGCAGCCAGGGTCTTGTAACTGGGACGAGAGTGGGGAGCGCGACGATCACCGCGACTCTGGGAGGAGTGTCGGGTACCACCACCGTGACCGTCACAGCCGCGGTCCTGACCTCGATCGTGGTCTCTCCAACAAATCCTTCCATCGCCCAAGGCACCTCTCTGCAACTTACTGCGACCGGGACCTTTTCCGACGGCACTACTCAGGATCTCATTTTGGCGAGCTGGATCTCGTCGTCAGACACGATCGCGACGGTTGCCAATACGGGCAGCCCCGGCCTGGTGACAGGGACGGGAATCGGTAGCGCAACGATTACCGCGACTCGGGGGAACGTATCGGGTACGACCACCGTCACGGTCACAGGCGCAGTACTGACCGGAATCACCATCACGCCGCCCAACTCTTCAATCGCCGACGGTACCAGCGAACAACTCACCGCGACCGGCACCTTTTCCGACGGGACTACTCAGGTTCTCGCTTTTGCAAGCTGGACCTCGTCGTCCAGACACGATCGCGACGGTGACCAGCGCGGTCAATCCCGCCCTGGTCACAGGGACGGGAATCGGGAGCGCGACGATTACCGTGACTAAGGCGGGGGTGTCAGGTGCGACCACGGTGACAGTTTCCTCGGCGGTGCTGACCTCGATCGTGGTCACCCCGCCGAATCCTTCTATTGCCGACGGTACCACTGTTCCGCTTACTGCCCTGGGGATCCTTTCGGACGGCACCACTCAGGATCTCACCGCTTCTGCGAGCTGGACCTCGTCGTCAGACACGATCGCGACGGTTACCAACGCGGTCAATCCCGCCCTGGTGACAGGGACGGGAATCGGTAACGCGACGATTACCGCGACTCAGGGAGGAGTGTCGGGTACCACGACCGTGACCGTCACAGCCGCGGTCCTGACCTCGATCGCGGTCACCCCGGCGAATCCTTCTATTGCGAACGGTTCCACTGCACAACTCACCGCGACCGCCACCTTTTCCGACGGGACTACTCAGGTTCTCGCTTTTGCAAGCTGGACCTCGTCGTCAGACACGATCGCGACGGTTACCAGCGCGGTCAATCCCACCCTGGTGACAGGGACGGGAATCGGGAGCGCGACGATTACCGCGACTAAGGCGGGGGTGTCAGGTGCGACCACCGTGACCGTCACAGCCGCGGTCCTGACCTCGATCGCGGTCACCCCGGCGAATCCTTCTATTGCCGACGGTACCACTGTTCCGCTTACTGCCATGGGGACCTTTTCGGACGGCACCACTCAGGATCTCACCGCTTCTGCGAGCTGGACCTCGTCGTCAGACACGATCGCGACGGTTACCAACACGGTCAATCCCGGCCTGGTGACAGCGACGGGAATCGGGAGCGCGACCATTACCGCGACTCAGGGAGGAGTGTCGGGTACCACGACCGTGACCGTGGGACCGCTGACGATTATTGGTACGTGGACGCCCTTCGGTAGTCTGAATACTGCCCGTACAGCGCATACAGCGTCGCTGCGTCCTGACGGCACAGTGGTTGTGGCAGGCGGCTTCGATGGATTACAAGTACTCAACTCTGTGGAAATCAGCCAGACACTAACCTGGGTCCCTGCCCCGGCTATGACGGCACCGCGCTACTTCCACACGTCTACCACGCTGCAGGATGGCCGTGTACTTGTCGCGGGTGGCATAGGAGCCAACGGCGTCTCGCAGAACTCGGTCGAAATCTTTAGCACGCTCTGGAGCGCAGTGGCCCCTATGACAATAGCCCGCGAAGCTCACACAGCAACCCTACTCAACGATGGCCGGGTCCTTGTTGTAGGGGGCAACGATGCCGCAGGCGACCCTGTTGCCATAGTCGAGGTCTACGACCCCAACGCAGGCACCTGGACTCCTGTTCGTCCCCTGCGCACTGCCAGGGCCAACCACACTGCTACCCTGCTTGCGGACGGACGGGTTCTTGTAGCAGGTGGAGATCAGGGCAGTACGGTGTTGGCCTCTGCGGAAGTGTATGACCCGATCGCCAACACCTGGACGCTGCTACCAAACATGAGCCAACCTCATGAGCAACACACGGCGTCATTGCTCCCCGATGGCTCCGTCCTGGTTGCAGGCGGCGCCGTCATTTCCGATATCCCAAGCAATACCGTTGAGTTGTTCCATCCGGATACCATTAGCTGGCAACCAATGCCGCCCATGACGACCCCTCGTGAATTGCATACCGCTACCGTAATGCCTAACGGCCAGGTGGTTGTAGCAGGTGGTTCAGGCCTCATCTCATCCCTGTCGTCAGTGGAGATCTTCGACCCCACCAGTAGGCGATGGCTGCCTGCGGCCTCCATGGCAAACGCCCGCAGGTCTCATACTGCGACTCTCCTGCCTGACGGCCGCCTGCTCGTCGTAGGCGGCTTCGGAGCCGGCTACCTTGCTAGTTCAGAGCTTGTTCGACATTTCTCACTGAATCACGCACAGGCCGCCGCAAAGAGGCGCCGTTAAAGAAAGTCTGCGCGACGCGAACTCATGCTGACCTTGACGATTCAACGACGATCACGACATAGGCGCAATTGGCCGGGATCCGCTGGTTGGGAGTGAGCGGGGCCCAGCCGCAACCGGATGTTCCCGAACGCTTGGTCTCAGAAAAAAATGTCCGACCCGTTCAAGTCCGACAGAATCCAGGCGAACGAGGGGGATGGTGAACCGTGGTCGGTTTCCCACTGATAAATTGATGTAACACGTAATCCTGAGCAACAGCCGGCCGGCGAGTCGGCCTTCCCGAAGATTGTCCAGAAGTCTTGTTATGGGAAGTTTTCACCACATTGGTAACGAGAACGCCCAAGAGATTGAGTACCTCGGGCGGCGGTCACCGTTGTGCGGTGTAGTCTTGCGGGATCACTTCCGCGAACACAACCGGCTACCGACGCAACCAGGTAATCTATGGTAGTGGCATGAGACTCGCCGAAATCTTCTGCTCTCACTCCGTAATGCTCGGCAACCGCTCCGTGCACACTGAAGACCACCGGTTTGGCTTCGCCGGGAAGCTGCGCGTAACGCGCATCGGAGTTCGTAACTTTCCACCTCTGTGTGAATCTACAGAGTAAGCCAGAAGTTGGGCGTATCAGACAAACGGAGTCTCTTAATGAAATCCACTTTAAAATCCCTGATTGCAACAGCTTGCCTTTCCGGATTGATGGCTGGGACGACGGCAGCGCAGGCACAACAAACTAAGACCGACAACCAGCGCACCCAAAATAGCGGCCAGAAGAGTTCCTCCAAGAATTCAGGTTCTCAAACTGCTGACTCCAAGACTGCCAGCAAGGACAAGAACAGTTGTGGTGGCAAGAACGGTTGCGGAAGTAAGCCGAAATAACGCCCTGTGTGGCTTTTTGTGAAGGCGCGAAAGGTAGGGTCCGCCTGCGTTATCGGAGCAGGACCCAACGGGCTCGCAGCCGCCATCGTTCTCGCTCAGGCCGGATTGTCGGTCGAAGTCTATGAAGCCCAGGCCGAGGCCGGGGGCGGCGCTCGCACGATGGAGCTTACGCTGCCCGGCTTCCCGCCCTCGTAGTCCCCTTCTTCTCGTCCCTGCCTCTCGACCAGCATGTCTGAATGGATTCACTCTCCGCACCGCTTGCTCATCCGCTCGATGACGCGCGCTAGCGCGATTTGCGGGACGCGGCGTGGGAGTTAGGCACCGACGGTGCGGCATGGCAAGGGCTGTTTGCGCGATTTGTCGGCAATTGGATTGCTCTCGCCGGAGATGCTCTGAGACCTATCCTTCCGTTGCCGAAGCACCCGTTCCTGATGGCGCGGTTCGGCAGCGCCGCCTTTCGCTCCGCGTGTTCACTCGCGAATGCGAAGTTCCACAATGCCCGCACCAAAGCGTTGTTCGCCGGAAGCCGACCGCATGTGCGGCTGCGCCAAGCATTAGGGCCGCGGCTGCACTGAACGGCTCCGTCAGCGAAAGGTTGGAGTGTGCTGCTATTTGGGCGCGATGCAACAAGGCTCGCGTGCCCACGTTTCATTTTTTTGGAGAGACCAAGGCATGAATGAACTTTGTTTGACTTCCAGGACGCGCCTGTGCTCGGTCGCCTTCTTGTTCCTTGGCTTGTGCGCCTTTGCACATACAGCTCTGGCCCAGAATCAGGAGATAACCTTATCGCTGGGGGGAAATGCGAGTCAGTCTCGCAGCTTTCAGTCCGCGAGTGTGCAAGCAAAGGCTGTAGCTCACGACGGTTCTGCTGCGCCAATCGGCCTGAATATCGGCCAGCCAGCGCCCGCATTTACCCTGGCGGATCAGTTCGGTCATGAACAATCCACCTCCACGCTCAAGGGTTCGAAGGGTACGATACTTCTCTTTTTTCGCTCAGCCGACTGGTGACCGTTTTGCAAAGCGCAGCTCGTGCAGCTGCAAACCGCAAGGGCAAGATTCAACGACCAAGGCATCAAACTGGCTGCGATCAGTTATGACAGCCCATCAATCCTCGGAGATTTCGCCAAGCGTCATCACATCGAATTTCCGCTGCTGGCTGATCCGGATTCCAACGTCATCCGCAGCTTTCACGTGCTGAATGCAGAAGCGAAGGGGATGACCAAGGGCATGGCACACCCTGGGTTCTTCTACATTGATGAAAGCGGCGTCATCCGCGAGAAATATTTCGAAGCCAAATACACAGACCGCTTTACAGCCAACAATATTATTGGAAAGCTTTTCCCTGAACTGACCCAGGAAGTAAGTGAGAGCGTCGAAGCGCCGCATCTTAAACTAACTTTTTCCCAATCCGACCGCACCGTCGTTGCCGGAAACCGCGTCGCCCTGATTGCAGAGATTACGCTGCCGCCTAATGTCCACGTGTACGCGCCAGAGGTCAAGGGCTACCGCCCGATTCAGCTTGTGTTGTACAAGTCCAGGGAAATCGAACCGGCAGCTGCCAATTACCCGAGCTCCAAGATGCTTTACTTTGAAGCAACCAACGAGCAAGTGCCGGTCTTCGAAGGAACGTTTCGGATCGTGCAGGATGTCACGATAGCTTTCTCGACGGCCGGAGATGGCATCCGCGCAGTGCTCTCATCGGAGAAAACGGTTTCAATTGCAGGAGAGCTGCAGTATCAGGCTTGCACAGATAAGGTTTGCTATCTGCCTGCGTCGGTTCCCTTAAAATGGCAGATAAACGTTCAACCGCTCGACCTGCACCGAGCTCCCGGAGAAATACGGCACCGGTAAGTGCGTGAACGAGTTACCGGTCTAATATCGTCGACGCCGTTAGCTAGGCGGGACCATTTCCATCATGTAGGGTCCCATTCTCACCTTATGGAGTCCTATTCTCATCTCATGCGTCCACCCACATTAGGAGGAAAAGAAGGATTTTACAAAAAGGGGGTGTGGGTTTACGCATAACGTGAGAACGGCGGTGCAGTAAGAACAATGACTTAGATTGACCGTGTCCCTATAAGGTGAGAATCGGGGACCCCATGAGATGAAAATATCGCCACCAATTTACGCATAAGATGAAAACGCCGCCACAGAAGGAACACCGAGCTTAACCACACGAGGGGCCGCCAGTTGCTGCAATAGGGCCCGGATAGCCGACATCCGGGAGTAAAGTGACCACAAGCGCGTTTTTCCGTTACTAATCCGGCGAAGGTCTCCCAGAAGCTGACTTCGGGGCAACTTCGCGTGGAGCGTGGCATTTCGCGGCGCACGGGAAGGCGATTTTGCTCCTGCCGACAGGCTAGCTGTTTCATTACCCCTTTGGCCGACATCGTTCCCGATTAAGGGGCTCAAGATCGGAGTCCACGACTGTTTAGTTCGAAACGATTCGCAGGAGTGCTGTTGGGGGGACGCCCAATAGTTGCCGACGTAAACCATGTACCCTGTGCCATGCAGATCCACGCTTTTGCCATTGGTATTGGTGTTCGAAGATGTGTTGCCCGTCAGTATCACTTTGTTATTGGTAGTGCCGACGATCGAGTCATTCAGGAAATTGAAGACGCAATTCTGAATAATCGCGCTTCCGATGGTGTTCGTTCCAAGATCGATTCCGTGGACGTTACTATTGGACGGGAAGCCCCCTAAGTAGCTGTTTCGCACTACCAGTGAATTCGTCGGAGCTGCAAAGGAGAAAATAAAATAGTCCTTGCCATTATTGGCCGCGCCGATTCTGGCGATATGAACGTTATCGACTTCTACAGTGTTACCACCCGCGCCGAGGAGCCAACTGCCTGTGCTCCCGTCCGTACGAAAGTCGTGGAGGAACAGCCCGCTACCCTTCCCGAGGTTGAAACAGGTTGTCGGCGTGGTAGCCGTTGGAGGCCCGCCGTAGGTAACGATTCCGCATCTTGACATTGAACCCGTGAAATTGTTCTGGAACGCGTACGCACCCCCTGAGCTGGAGTCGATGAGCGTTCCCATCCCGTCCCACGCGACATCGAAGATCGATGCACCAAGCTGCGCACCGCTATCGATCAAAATGCCATAGCGCCAGGAAAACGTTTCCGTGTTGCTCACGACCAGTGTGACGCCTTTTCCCGCGGTTATGTGGAAGAGCGCGTTGACGCGGTTCGCCTCGTTAATCGCCGCCTCGCATGATGCAGAGAAACTGCACATGTTCAACAGTGGTCCCGGAGTAAAACGATTGTTACTCAACGCCCAGCTGTCTCCAGTGTTGGTTAGATTAAACAGATAATGGTAGGCCCACATCGTGGAATTACTGATCTTCACATCCCCTGAGCCGCCACCCGGGGTGATTGTCATGCCATCGTAGGCGTTGACGATCACGATGTTGTTGATGACTCCATGCTTGAACCCGTTGGCTTTGCCACCGTCGCTGAACAGCGGTGGATACGGCGTTGTGCCTGTCGTCTGATTCGGCCAATAAAAATTAATGCCGGAAACCTGCCAGCCCGTTTCGAGCTCAAAAGGCGGCACAGTTTCGCTGGTCAGCAGAATGGTCGTGCCGTAATTTCCGGTTTTATCTCCCGCGGGAGCACCCACACCTGTCATGGCGCAATGGTTGAGCACTACGGTCGCGGCGCCGGTCAAGAGAATCTGTCCGGCGGGAAGTACCAGCCTTGTTCCCTTAGCGTCACATTCCTTGGCAGCTTTCGCCAGTTCTACGTCATCGGAGGTAACGCCATCGGCGGCAAGGTTTGGATGAATATCGTTACCGCTACTTGTCGAACCCGACGCCCTGGCAAGCTCAGCCGAAGAGATCATTAAAGATAGCGCGGCGCATGTCATCAGAGCCAAGTGTCTGAGAGCTGTCTTGTTCACAGTGTCCTCCCACGGCTCAGCAGTGGTAAGCCGAAAACACGTTGCACTACCGGTGAGCTATTCCTATTCTTGCGGTGATTGTGAGAACTGTGGGCCGAGGCACACGCTCCCGCTTCGAGGAGGAAAGGTACCTGCCCCGCTAGAACCCAGGCTTACGCGTCGAGTTGCGCGCTCAGCCAGCTGTGAAGAACGTCTATGTCATGAAAATTGTGTTAAGGCGTGACGTCAACTGTCGTTACTACGTGTTTAGACACAAGCGTCTCTGCCGGCGTGCGCGTGATCTGGCCGGCGATACTCTGAAGAACAGACCTCCGCCGAGGTTTGTTACCGTTGCGACAACAAAAACGTCTTTTCAAAGACAAGAGAAGGAAAAGGTGTGGGTTTACGCATAACGTGAGAATGGCGGGGCCGTAAAAACAGCGACTTAGATTGACCGTGTCCCCATAAGGTGAGAATCGGGGACCCCATGAGATGAAAATATCGCCACAAATTGACGCATGAGATGAAAACGCCGACACTTCCCCGAAGCCGATTTGGGGCCCATTTCCCTGTCGCCGCATGCCCATTGCTCAATTGCTCACCAGTTGCAATAGCTGGCAGATTGAGCAGTTTCATTACGCCCCAGATGGCGTGAGTGAGCGGGTTGTGCCGGTATTGCCCAGCTAGAGCTACGGCCAACAGGATCCCTGAGAACTCTGCCGATACAGTCACCCACTGTTCGTCTTTACTCCGAGGCCGCTTCAAAAACTAAGGCGTGTAGAGTTCGGCGCTGCTCAGCGGGGTAAAACCGCCGTAATAACCCCCGGCGACTAGCACCTGCCCGTTGGGAAGCAGGGTTGAGCTGTGGGCGATGCGTGGCGCGTTCATGTTGCCGGTACGGGACCACGTGTTGGTGGAAGTCGTGTACAGATAGCAGTATTCCGTGGGCTTGTGCCCGCAGCCGCTGTAGGTACACCTAGTTCCGCTGGCTAATACGTTTCCGGTGTTGAGAAGCGACGCCTGAGTGGGTGGCCCTGCGATGGTCGGAAGAGAACCGGTGCTGATCCAGGTTGCGGTGCCTCCATTGTAGAATTGCGCCGCGTCGCCTATCAGTACATCACTCTTCGGAAGCAACACAGGCGTGGTGGGGGTAGGGAGGGCTATTCGCATGCTGGCGGTAACACTCCACGACCCTTTGGACGGGTCATATAGTTCGGCGGTGCTCAGGCCAGTACTGGTCCCATTGGACGTATGGTAGCCACCAGCTACGAGCACCTGGCCGTCTTCCAGCAAAGCTACGTCGCTGGCGCGGCTAGTATTCAGGCTGCCGGTGGTTTGCCATGTGCCCGTGGACGGGTTGTAGAGCTCGGCGGTGGGTGAAGTATCTGGGGAGTTATAGAAAGAGTCCACGCCTCCCGCGACCAGAACCTCACCGTTTGGGAGCAGAGTCGCACTGTGATAGCAGCGAGGTTGAGTCATGCTGCCGGTAGAGGTCCATTGCCCGGTGGACGGGTTATAGAGTTCCGCAGTGGCAAAGCAAGAGGAAGCATAGGTCGATCCACCGGCGACCAGCACCTCGCCATTCGGGAGCAGCGTCGCCGTATGGCCCTCGCGACTTTCGGCCATGCTGCCGGTGACGGTCCACTTGCCCTTAGTTGGGTTGTATATCTCGGCGCTGGCGAGTGGAGCATATATGCCATTAACGCTCAGTCCTCCGGTTACCAGCACCTGTCCGTTTGCCAGCAGCGTTGCGGTGTGGTTGTAACGCGCGGTGTTGAGGCTGCCAGTAAGCGCGAAGCTTCCGGCAGCAAAGGCCCTGACGGCACCGTTGCCGAGCAACCCGGCGATAAGCACGCCTGAAAGTAGAAGCGTGCGGGCCTTTTTGAAATTCTGCATTGTTATCTGAATCATAGCGACCTCCGATGGAAGGCTTGGAGTACAACCAGAGTCGTGCCGTCGTGGCGGTTCTGGTCGAATCATCGAATATGTCACCGGTGCGTAAGAAGAGCTTAGACACCGGAGTGTCCAGCGCAGGTACGCTAGGGCGTGTAGAGTTCGGCGCTGGCGAGAACCGTAAACGTCCCGCTCGAGTTCTTGAATTCGCCGCCGGCGGCCAGTACCTGACCGTTTAGAAGCCTGGTCGTCGTGTGACTTGTGCGCGCCTGGTTCATGGAGCCGGTAAGCAACCAGGCGTTGCTCGAAGAGTCGTAAAGACGGCAGAGGGAGTCGGTCCCGTATCCGCTCTCCCCTCCAGCGAGCAGGACTTTACCCGTGCCCAGAAGCGTCAGGGGGCCATTGGGAGGATTCACGCCAATATTATGGGTCGCCGCCCAGATGTTTGTGGCCGGGTCATAGAACTCGCCGGCATAACTCGCAAGATGTCCTCCGAAGATCAGCACGTCTCCGTTTGTAAGAAGCGCCGCGCTGCCCCCATGGTTGAACTTCATGTTGCTGGTCAACGTCCAGTGACCTTGGGAGGGATTGTAAAGCTCCGCGGTATAGCTGTAGCCGTCCCCGCCTGCCATCAGAACCTGGCCGTTCTGCAACAGCGCCGCTTGCGTGGAGCGGGGATCATTCATGCTGCCGGTGTTTTTCCAAATGCCCTTGACAGGGTCGTAAAGTTCGGCGCTGGCGAGGGTTCCCATCGTGGGGTTGACGCCACCCGCAACTAGCACTTCGCCATCTTGCAACAGCGCTGTTCCTGCACCGTAACGGGCCGTGTTCAGTGAGCCGGTGGCCGTCCATTGGCCAGTGGATGGGTTGTAGAGTTCGGCAGTGGAGGTGACGATAACAACGCCAGTATCGGTGATGTTGACGATCCCACCAGCGACCAGAACCAGGCCATTCGGGAGTAGTGCCGCGGAGTGCGAGAGGCGTGACGTCGCCATGCTGCCCGTGAAGGTCCATTTGCCTTTACTGGGGTCGTACAATTCGGCACTGTTAAGAAAGCTGGTCGTGCCCTCGCCGCCCGCCACCAGCACCTGGCCGTTGGGGAGTAGAGTGGCGCTATGGCCTGCGCGAGTAGTATTCAAACTCCCGGTCTTCATCCAGGTACCCGAAGTCTGAGCATGGAGTGAGCAGGAAACACTCGCTACCAGGCCGATGGTTAATAATCCTGCTGATATGAACGAACCGATCGCTGTTGAGTGGCGCCTTCCTGCGGAATTCATGCCAACCTCCTACTGACGGCTGGGATCGACCAGATCCGTGTCGTCTCGGCGGATCTGTCGACAGGATTGGAAGGATCTGCGTGGCCTATAAATCGCCAAGCAGGCTTCTCGATGTAGGGCAAGTCAATCAAATTCAGAAGGGCCATGTGTCATCGAACTGTGAACAGTTGTCAAGGATGTGTGCACACCGATCACGGGGCTTGTATGTGAACCTGCCGGATGCCGTGGCCTAGCGCGAGATCGAGACGAAGGTCGCTTCTCGTCTGGGGTTCGTCACGGCGCATAAAAAGAGCCACCCGCAGGTGGCTCTTCACCCCTATCACTCGACCTACAGATCGCCTCGGGACCGCCAGCGTTTCAATGAAAGAGGTTCAGTGTATTGCTTGCGTCATCCACGAAGTAGATGCCCTGACTTCGTACGTCGACGTCGAAGTAGCGCCTGAATGATGACTCAACGATTGGGTCGACGGCGGAATGGGGCGAAAGGACTCGCCACGAGAGAACATCCGGGAATGAAAATCAACCCGGGACCTGCTACCGAGATTGAGTACCTCGGGCGGCGGTCACCGTTGTGCGGTGTAGTCTTGCGGGATCACTCCCGCGAACACCTGATTCGATGTCAAGCTTCGCTTCGGATGCATCGTTGGAGGCACGGTATCTGCACCAAGACCGACGCAAAGTTTCGCTTCCGATATTGGGCTAAAAGCCGGCATTCTTGGGTTTAAACCTTGTTCCAAAGTCGGCGATCCTTCGCCAGCGAAGACTGCACTCATTTTGATTTGATAGAGTCCCATCTTCACTGCACGGGGTCTCCATTTTCATTTAATCGGACTTCATTTGCGTTTAATCCGACTCCATTTGCATTTAAACGAACCTTATTTTCACTTAAATGGACGCCATTTTCATTTCAAACGTTCACCCACAAAAGGGTACCGACGCAGTGAATTGTTCTTAGCTGCATCCACTCGTGCTGCCGCAGCTCATGCAGCGGTAGCAGCTTCCGTTCCGCGTCATGATGGCGCCGCAGACCGAGCAACTGGGAGCGTCGCCCATGTCGATCAGCTCTTTCAGCGCATCGGCCGCGTGGTGGTGTCCGGTGACCGTGCCGCCCGGGAACGCCCTGTGCGGTGATGTCCCACATTGTGGAGAGCACCAAAGCCTTCCAGCGGCTGCTGCTCCGGAGCCTGCCGAACAGCGTGCTCGTCGGGCGCGGTACACGGGAGCCACTCCGCCCATGTACTTGGGACGCAGACCGTCGAACAGCGCCTGCTGCTGTCCGGTGAGGAAGCGCAACTGCAGCCAGCGGAAGATGTAGTCCATGATCGACTTGGCATAGCCGATGTCGGGATTGTTGCTCCAGCCGCTGGGCTCGAAGCGGGTGTGCGCGAACTTCTCGCACAGCAGCTTGAGCGGAACGCCGTGCTGCAAGGCGATCGAGGTGGCGCAGGCGAAGCTGTCCATCAGGCCGCTGACGGTCGAGCCTTCCTTGGCCATGGTGATGAACAACTCGCCGGGCATGCCGTTTTTGTAGAGTCCCACAGTGAGGTAGCCCTCGTGGCCGCCGACCTTGAACTTGTGGGTGATGGAGAGACGCTCGTCGGGCAGACGATGACGAACGGCGCGCGGCGGCTCGGCGGATTCGTCGATTGGTTCTTCGTTCCCACCCTGTCGGCTCGCCGACAGGGATGGCGCACCCGTTCTGCCGACTTGTGGGTGGCCGAGCCCATCGAGCTGAGAGGCTGCGCCTTCTTGGAGCCGTCGCGATAAATCGCGACTGCCTTCAGGCCCAGCTTCCAGGCCGAGATGTAGGCTTCCATGATGTCGTCCACTGTCGGCGTTCTCGGGCATGTTGATGGTCTTGGAGATTGCGCCCGAGATGAACGGCTGCGCGGCGGCCATCATGCGCAGGTGTCCGGTGTAGTGAATGGTGCGCGTGCCCTTGGTCGGCTTGAAGGAGCAGTCGAAGACCGCGCAGATGCTCGTCTTTAACGGCGGGCGCGCCTTCGATGGTGCCGGTGGCGTCGATGTAGCTGACGATGGCGTTGGTCTGGTCGCTGGTGTAGCCGAGCTTGAAGAGCGCGGCCGGCACGGTGTTGTTCACGATCTTGATCATGCCGCCGCCGACCAGCTTCTTGTACTTCACCAGCGCGAGGTCGGGCTCGATGCCGGTGGTGTCGCAGTCCATCATGAAGCCGATGGTGCCGGTGGGCGCGAGCACGGTGACCTGCGCGTTGCGGTAGCCGAACTTCTCGCCGTGCTGCGAGAGCTTCGTCCCAGGTGGCGGCGCTGGCCTCGTAGAGCGCCGCGGGAACGTTCTTCTTGTTGATGTTGTTCACCGACGCGCGGTGCATGCGGATGACGTCGAGGAACGGCTCGCGGTTGACGTACCAGCCGGGACAGGCGCCTCCGGTGATCTCGACGGTGTGCGTGAGCGGCGTGGCGGGCTCGAGCGACGGGCAGAGCTCGGCGATCTTCGACGACTGCAGATACGCTTCGCCGCACATGATGGCGGTGACGCAGGCAGCGTAGTCGCGTCCGGCGTCGGAGTCGTAGGGCAGGCCCGAGGCCATGAGCAGCGCGCCCAGGTTGGCGTAGCCGAGTCCGAGCGGACGATAGTCGTGCGAGTTGCGCGAGATGGCTTCGGTCGGATAGCCGCTGTTGTCGACCAGGATTTCCTGCGCGGTGATGACGACGGCGCAGGCGTGGCGATAGGCTTCGACGTCGAAGGTTCCGTTGGGCGCGAACTTCATCAGGTTCAGCGACGCCAGGTTGCAGGCCGAGTCGTCGAGGAACATGTACTCGCTGCAAGGATTCGAGGCGTTGATGCGCGCCGTGTTCTTCGAGGTGTGCCAGCGATTGGTGGTGGTGTCGTACTGCATGCCGGGATCGCCGCAATGCCAGGTGGCGTCGGAGATCTTGCGCAGCAGGTCGCGCGCCTTGAAGGTCTGCACCGGACGGCCGTCTTTCACGGCGTTGGTGCTGAACTCGCTGTCGCGCACGACGGCGTACATGAAGTCGTCGGTCACGCGCACGGAGTTGTTGGCGTTCTGGAAGAACACCGACGCGTAGGCTTCGGAGTCAGGACCGGAGCCGTCGTATCCGTGCTCGACCAGCGCCCAGGCCTTGGCTTCTTCTTTCTGCTTGCACTCGATGAAGTCGACGATGTCGGGGTGATCGATGTTGAGGATGACCATCTTGGCGGCGCGACGGGTCTTGCCTCCGGACTTGATGACGCCGGCGAAGGCGTCGAAGCCCTTCATGAAGCTGAGCGGACCGGAGGCGGTTCCGCCGCCGGAGAGCGACTCGGTCGACGAGCGCAGCGGCGACAGGTTGGTGCCGGTGCCGGATCCCCACTTGAAGAGCATGCCCTCGGTCTTGGCCAGCGTCAGGATGCTGTCGAGCGAATCGTGTACCGAGTTGATGAAGCAGGCCGAGCACTGCGGCTTGGTGTAGCCGACCGAGCTGAACTCGACTTTCTGCTCGACGGCGTTCCAGTGCCAGTTCTGGGCGTCGGAGTTGGGCTCGATGCGGTCGCATCCTACGTTGAACCATACCGGCGAGTTGAAGGCCGCCTTCTGCTGCAGCAGGAGGTGCGCGAGTTCGTCGTGGAAGATGGCGGCGTCGTCGGCCGAACGGAAGTATCCACCCTTGATGCCCCAGTCGCGGATGGTCTCGGCAACGCGGGTCACGAGCTGGCGGACGCCGGTCTCGCGCTCGGGCGTGTCGAGCGTGCCGTGCAGGTACTTGCTGGCCACGATGTTGGTCGCGGTCATCGACCAGTCTTTGGGAGTCTCGACGTCCTTCTGCTCGAAGATCACGCCGCCCTGGGCGTCGGTGATCTGGGCGAGGCGGAGTTCCCACTCGATCTCGTCGTAGGGCGAGACGCCGGCCTTGGTGAAATATCGCTTGAACGAGAGTCCGGGGGCTGGTTCTCTTCTTGGTGGTCGCTTGCGGTGCTGCGGCGCTGGTTGTCGCTGCCGCTGTGGTCTTGTCGCTAATTTCGGCCATCGTTCTGCTCCTGAATGAATTCTTTGGGAACTGCCATTCCCCGGTCTTGAATCGCCCACCCGTCCCATCCACCCCAGGTTCCATTGGCAAATGTTATTCGGGCATGCGCACAAAATTCGTGAGCACGCGTCGCAGGCCTTGCTATCTCAGTTCGAGTGCGCTTGCGTCCGAATGAAACGTGACTACGGGCGCGCAACGTGACTTGCGCGACCTAACGCCGTACCTGGACTTGGAAAGGACCGAAAACTGATTGCTGCTTCGATTAAGAAGCGCGTGGATTGCGACAGTACGCCCGCCATATTGTGGATGTCAAGTAGCTAACCCAACATCTTGTATTTTACTCCTGAAAACTGGAACCCGCAGAGTTAACAGGGGTAGTTGTGCCGGCCAAGTAGAAGACCCGAAAGGGTTTCCAAAAGGGCAGAAATTTGATGCCGCAGCCGCCCTGTTCTGGTGTGGACTCTAGTAGGTCTGGACGGCGGAAACAACGCCCGATGTTGGTGCAAGCCTGTGGATTTGTGTGGATTGGGAGGAAAACGGGGGCGGAAATTCGCACAGGTGGCGGCACTCCTCCACCCCACCGAGCACAAAATCGGCGCTCGACGAGGGACCCGGGGCTCGCGACTGCAACAGAAGCCGATTTCCCCCACGGCTGCCACAAGTTGCGTCTTTCGGGCTCAGGCGTTCAGCGGAAAATGCGCCGAGTAGAATGCACGCGGCCCCCGTTAGCTGAGACCTATCTTGGTTCACGAAAATCTTGGCCCTGCGAAAAACGTGAGATGCGATACCAGCCAGCAGGTCAGGTAGCCAAATGCAACCCAGATAGAGGTAACAAGATGCGTTTGATTTCCGAGTTCACTTCCTGCCACCTCCTACTGCACGGGTGGCGGAGTCATGCCCATGAAGGAAGTGCCAAGGAACTTGCCCTGCGGGCTGAAGTTCCAATTGAATTCGGCGAAGCCGGCGCGGGCGCAGGCGTGGCATCCGTTGATGAGCGGGTAGCCAAGGGTGAAGGAGAGGCTGCCGTCGGGGTTCTTGGACGAGTTGGGCCACGTAGTTCCGTCGCGATCGCCCGGCCATACGGCCACCTGGGGAAACTGGTTTTTCGTGTTCTGGAATTGGGGGCTCTGTTGCATGGTTGCCTGATCGAGCAACTTCAAGTCTTCGGCGTTGATGATCTTCGGCGTGCCGTTCACGAAGACCAGGCCATAATTGGTGTTGGCACGCAAAGGATAGGTTATGAAAGCGACGTCCACAGGACCAACAGAGTTGAATCCGCTCATGATGCCTAGATCGCCACCGCTCGGCTTCTGCAACATGCGAGTAAAGGCGACGGCCGCGGGAGCAGCGCCAGCCTTCGACATCTGATTGATGAAGCAGTCGGCAAAAGCGGGGGGCGGCGTGGCATTGTCGCACGCCTTGTGTGCGGCGCCCAGGAAGGTGGACGGCATCTGCCAGACGGAGGTGGCGGTAATTTGGCCCATGACCGGAGTGCCCGACAGAGGGGTCTGCGAGGTCTGGGCGAAGGTCACTAGAGAAGAGACAAGAAGGGCAAAGGCCAACAAAGCTGATTTCATTAATGGGATCCTTGCCGTAACAGTGTAATGCACAGCCGCAACGCTGTGACAGCAGCGAGTTGCGGGGGAGATAGTGGCGCCGAAGCGACTTTGGATGGCCGAACCTAATTCAGGAAACCGTCGTTTTTTCAAACCGTCACGCCATTTACTGCCACGCGCCATACAACCCCGTCCGGTTTTCGAGGTTCAGATATCTCTGGTGAAACAAGACCAAGAACCCGAAGAGGAAGTACCGGTAACGTCTTCTGTTCCGTATGAGCTGCCAGAGGAGCAGGAGGCGCTGTTTCGTGAGGTGCTGACGATTTTTGAGCAGCAGCCGTTGCCATTTGCGGTTGCGGGTGCGGCGGCATTACAGGAATACACGGGGATTTGCCGGTGCACCAAAGACCTGGACATCTTTCTTGTCGCTCAGGATGCCATGGCGGCGTTGTTGCTGCTGAAGCAGCACGGATTTGAGACGGAGGTAAGGGACCCGGTGTGGCTGGCCAAGGCGCATCGCGACGGATATTTTGTTGACCTGATCACCGGCATGAGTAATGGCGTGCTGTCGGTGGATGCGGAGTGGATTGCACGCGCCAGGCCGGCCGTCGTAGTTGGAGTGAAAACCAGGGTGCTGGCCCCGGAAGAGTTGCTGGCCTCGAAGCTTTTCGTGGTGCGCCGGGAGCGCTTCGACGGAGCCGATATCGCGCACATTATTTATGCGTCCCGGGGAAACTTGCAGTGGGATCGGATCCTGCAACTAGCGGGTGAACACTGGGAGATGTTGCTCTGGGAGCTGGTGCTTTTCCGTTACATCTATCCTGGCCAGACTGGGTATGTGCCTCGCTGGCTGTGGGAGGACTTGCTGGGTAGATTTACCCGCGAAATCAATTCGCCCCGACCGCAGGGTAACTTTCGCGGGAGCCTGGTGGACGACAATATGTTTGCCATCGATGTACAAGAGTGGGGACTGGACAATCTGCTGGAGCAATATCGGGCGGTGTGTCCGCACATCAGTGCGCCAGATCAGATACCAGAAGCATGATCCTCCAAGGCGCGGAAGAAGCCGGAAAGCAGATCCCGAGCGGGCTGAAGCCGGCTCAGGATGACAAACTGAAAGGCCTTTTCGGCACGACTAAGTCGTGCCCTGACGCGAGGCCTTTACGCATCCACTCTACGCCGTGCGTGAAGGCGGCGCTCTGATATGGCACCGCACCGCGATGAAGTGACTCTTCAGGCTTTCACAATGTTATGAGAATCGCCGCCACAGCCGACATTCATTTCGTACCGCAGAAGCAAACAGTCCTGCTGACGCAACTGGAGCGGGTGCGCGACGAAGCCGATGTGCTGATTCTCGCGGGGGACCTTACGAACTATGGCCAGCCGGCGGAGATGGAGCCGCTGCTGAATTTGCTGGTGAGGGTGCGCGTGCCTACGATCGTGGTGCTGGGTAACCATGATTACGAGTGCGGGCGCGAACAAGAACTGATGCACATGCTTACGAGCGGCGGAATCAAGGTGCTGGACGGGAGTGCCTATGAACGGGACGGTGTCGGATTCGCGGGCACGAAGGGATTTGTTGGCGGATTTGGTCGCGGAGTCTTGACCGCGTTTGGCGAGCCGGAGATCAAAACGTTCGTGCGGGCTGCGATTGATGAGTCGCTGAAGCTGGAGCGAGGTCTATCACAGTTGCGTACTCCGAAGCGGGTGGTCGTGCTGCACTATTCGCCTATCGCTGGAACCGTGCAGGGAGAAGCCGCGGAGATCTATCCGTTCATGGGAACGTCTCGATTGGCGGAAGTTATCGACCGGCACGGTGCCGACCTGGTCGTTCACGGGCACGCACACCATGGAACACTCTCGGGCAAGACAACCGCCGGGGTTCCCGTACATAACGTTGCCATTACGCTCTTGCAGGCCCAGGAGCCGTCGGTTAGCTACAAGATATTTGAGGTGTAGGGCGCTCCCAGGGCTTGTCTCCCAATTTGCCAACGGCAGGCAAATGTCCCCACCCCGCGGCAAGTCACGGGCTCGGGCTTACGCCCTCGCAAAAGACTGTCGTCGGTTAAAACCGACTCAAGATTTAAATAACGAGTCTACCGATCGCTCCGCTGCGCTTCGTGCTGGGCTGGCATGACACGCCTTTCGGGCTTAAGGCGTTAGCGGATCCCAGGGGAGAGATGTCACCGCCTTCGCCGTAAGCGCACCCAACAAGTGCAAGGTCGGTACTCATTGGGGACCCGGCCGTGGCAGTTGGCTGGTGTATTGGGGGAATGGGTAAGTGGTATTCCCGAGCAAAAAAACCTCCCGGCTTGAACCCCGAACGGCAGAGCGCGAACCTGCGGCCGCCCTTCAAGTACATGAGGTTTAACGTTTTGATCCCATCCTGTTGCTCGCAATGAAGGCGGGCACTGGCATGGTTGATCTGAAGTACCGCTATTACCTTTCGGATGATGTCGCGTCCATGAAAATAATAGATACAACGTGATCAGCGTCACAGACTGGGCGACAACTGGCAAGGCAGGCTTAATACTTAACCATGGGAATGAGCAGCACAATCCGCAAGTCCGTCACAGCGGCGCTGGCTCTAGGCATTTTGTTATGGGCTGAGGCTGGGCTAACGATGGTCGCAGGCGACCAGGTGATGCAATGCTCGATGACGATGCATCACGTCCTGGCTGCGAATAGCGGCGACGACATGTCTTGCTGCCCGGGCGACGAAGCGCAGCAGCCTGCGACGGTGATGGAGCGGCCTCCGTGTTGTTCGGTAGGCAGTGCGCCCGAGCGTCCACTGGGATTTGTCAGCTCCGAGCGCGTGAAGGCGCATGATCCCGGCGTCGTTGCCGAGGTGGCAACGAACCCAGCGCCTGGAATGGCAGATTTTCGGCATACGGCAGAATACAGACGGGCCCGCTTCGTAAAACCCATCCTTGAACTGAAAACCGACCTCAGAATCTAGAGCGCGAAATGGCTGTCTCCGGGCGACGGGGAAGTGTGCTGTCGCAAGTTGAGACCAGCGGACGGATTTCGTTCGCGTCAACAAAAGAATTCTAGGAGAGATGAGGAAATTTATGAAGACGAAAGTAATGGTAGTGGTAGTCACGATGTTATTTACGTTGGCAATCGTGGCGCAGACAGCGTCACAGGCTGCTCCGGCAACCGGCGATAGCGCGAACGCGTGTGCGTGTTGCGATCATGACAAAGCGGACACCAAGAGCGGCGATAAGTGTCCGATGATGAAGGACGGCAAAATGGCCGACGGGAACGCTTGCTGCGGTGAAGGCTGCTGCAAGGATGGAAAATGCAACATGGCCGCCCACAAGGACGCGAAGGCTGATTGCTGCGGCGATAAGTGCCCAATGGTGAAGGACGGCAAGGCGGCCGCAGCGAAGTCATCCGCTGGGTGCTGCAAGACGACCGCCTCAGCGTCGTGCTGCAAAAATGCAGCAGCGTGCTGCAAAAACGGTAATTTGCCGTGCTGCGACGCACAGAGAACGGCTGCATAACAAACCGGCTGATGGTTGAAGGTCCCAAGGGCACGGCGAAAGTCGTGCCCCTCATCCTGGGTGAGGTCCTTTCGTTAGATGATGCTGGCTTAGCTAGCTGTTCATCCCCAGCTTCTTCTTCGCCAACGGGCGGGCGAAGGCGTTGGTGGGATTGTGAGAGTTGATCGTCAGAACTTGCTTGTAGTACTTGGTCGCTTCAGACTGGTTTCCGGTTTTCTCGTATGCCTGGGCGAGCAGCACAAGGATGAAGGGGTCCTTCTGATCGGCCTTCTGTAGCTCGGCAAGAGCAGTTTTGTAGTCGCCCGTGTAAAAAGCCACGTATCCGGTGAGATACGGATAGAAGCGTTGCTGGTCAGGAATCTTGCCCTTGTCGAGAATGGCTTTCGCAGCGGCAACGTCTTTATTGGCTTCCGCAGGCTGACTCTGGCGGGCTGCGATGCGGGCTTTCGCGCTCTGCATGCGGAAGTCCCACAGGTCGTGATCTGCCTCGATGAGGTTGGGCGCACGCGTCGCGGTTTCGTAACCCGTCTGGTACCACTTTGCCGCGCCGGGAGTGTCACCACATTCGAGAGCAATACGAGCCAACTCGTTGGCGGTACCAGCCGCGTCGGTGAACTTCTGGTCTGCCATCTGGGCAGCGTAGGCCTGTTGTTCGTAAGTGGCGACTTGCGTCAAATCGCACGGAAATGCGTAAGACACGGCAGCTGTACGCAGCGCCTGAACGCGCCGGTCGGGAGGAGCCAACTCAAGGGCCTTCAGCACATAGGTGTGGGCCTTGGTGTAGTCACCTTTGAGATCAAGAACGATTACAGCCATCAGATTGGCGTCGTAGCTCTTGGGATCGCCAGCAAGCACCTGGTTGATGACGGTAAGGGCCTCGTCCTGTTTGCCCTCGCTGTTGAGGGTTTGGGCCTGCTTGATCTGGGGAGAGACAACAGGCTGAGCCGGGGTCTGCGCGAACACCGCAGTGCAGGTAAGCAGAACAAGGACCACCGCGAAACGGGTTTTCATGGGGGCAGATTATGACACAGGCGAGGACCTTGGCGGTGGACCGATGATACAGGGTCAGCATAAATTCATTTGACATAGCATTACTACCGTAATACTATCCCGCGATGCGATATGTGGCAGGGCACAAGGATCAAACCAGCAAGCGCATCCTCCGGGCGGCAGGGAAGCTTTTTCGCAAGAAGGGATACGCGGCCACAGGGATCGATGCAGTCATGGCCTCCGCCGATCTGACGGCGGGAGCTTTCTACGCCCATTTTCGTTCGAAAGAAGACTTGTTGGCGAAAACGCTGGATGAGGTGTTTGTCGCAGGAAAGAACGATCGTCCGGCGGAGTTGAATGAACTCCGAGGGCAGGCGTGGTTGCGGGCGTTCGCAAGTTTCTATCTGAGCAACCAGCACCGCAAGGCTGCCGGGAGAGGTTGTCCTATGCCGTCGCTGGCTGCGGAAGTCGCGAGAATTGGAGGAAAGCCGCGGGCGGTGTTTGGGCAACACGTACAACGCGTAGTCGACGGCATCGCACGACAGTTCGATGAGACGGATCCGGATCGGCAGCGAGCAATTGCCACGATGGCAATCTGCGTCGGCGGGGTGACACTTGCAAGAGCGGTGAACGATGGACTCGCGAAGGAAATTCTAGCCGCGTGCAGGGACGCCGTAATCAAAGAGATTGATATGGCATAGCCGCTGCTATGGCCGCGATCAGTATATGACGAAGGCGGTGCTGCCGGCCATGCATCAAGCAGGGAGAGGACGGATTATCAATGTCGGATCGCTGGCCGGGCTGATGGCAATCCCGTTCAATGCGTTCTATTGCGGTAGGTAGTTTGCGCTGGAGGCGGGCTCGGAAGCGTTGCGGTATGAGTTGAAGCCTTTGGGATTGCCGTGTCGCTGATCGAACCAGGATTTGTGAACACGGCTATCAGCCAATCATCGCGTACCGCACTGAATCCGCTGAAGCGATACGACACGGTGCGGACACGGGCGGGAGAGGCACTCGCGCGGTCGGTGAAGGAAGGAGTTGCACCGGCACTTCGCGATCGTGTGGGCGGCGCAGCGCGTTGGCTGCCAAGGTTGAGGAATGCGGCCCCATGGAAGTTCTTTGCGTCGGGCGTGCGGCGAACCTTTGCGTTCGATGCGAGTGGATCATAACTGCAGTTAAACAGTGAGTGGAAACGCTGGAAAGGTAACCGGCGCAAGGAGGAATACATGTCAGACGAAGTGCAGACATTTGTTGATGTGTGGGACACAGAAGCCAAGAAGAGCGCCGCGATGCTGCGGTCGCTGCCGACGGACAAGTATGATTTCCGGCCGGATGCCGGTGGCCGTTCACTCGGGGAGTTAGGCTGGCATTTGTCGGAGGCCGAGGCCTACATGACCTATGGTATCGAGCGGAATGCCTTTGAGATGGGCATGAAGCCGCCGGGAATTGAGCGGCCGAGGAAGGTTGAAGAACTGGCGTCCGGTTTCGAACGTGTCCACGAGGAAGCGGTGCAGCGGGTCCGTCAACTCGCGCCGGCGGACTTGGATCGCAAGATCACGTTTTTCACGGGTGAGCCGATCATGGTGCGAGAGATCCTGTGGACAATGTTGCTGCACCACGAGATTCATCACCGGGGACAGCTGTCGGTATTGTGCCGACTGGCAGGAGGCTGTGCTCCGGCGCCTTACGGCCCAAACCGAGAGCAGATGGCGACGATGCGAGAGCAGATGGCGGCGGCGGCAAAGTAGGCGTTAACGGCAGGATCGCCCGAGGGTGAGTTTGTCTGAACCCACCCTTTCCCACAACACGGGAAAGGATGGGGCACCCAGATTGTGACTGGATCGAAGTACACGGCGCAGCCCCTTGACAATCTATGCATAGATAGACTATGGATATGGTCCTATGGCAAACAAGCCTGACCTGATGCCTGGGACGCTCGACCTGCTGATCCTGAAGACCCTGACACGCGAGCCACTGCACGGCTACGGAATCGCGCTGTCGATCAAACGACATTCGGATGATGTGCTGACAGTGGAGGAGGGCTCGCTCTATCCGGCGTTGCAGCGCTTGTTGCTGCGGGGCTGGGTGAAGGCGGAATGGAAGATGACCGAGACCAATCGGCGCGCCCGCTATTACACGCTGACAGCAACCGGACGCAAACAGTTAGGCATCGAGCTATCAGAATACGAGCAGTTGATAACGGCCATTGGCCGGGTGTTGCAAGAGGCGTAGGAGGTCGCAATGAAATCGCCGGCTGCATGGTTTCGAAAGTTAGGGTTGCTGGTTCACCGCGACACGTTTCATCGCGAACTGGACGACGAGCTTGCCTTCCATCGCGAGCAATTGGAGCGGGAGTTCGAAGCCGACGGACTGACTGCAGAGGATGCGCACTACGCGGCGCACAGGCGAATCGGGAATGAGGCGCTGCTCAAGGACCAAAGTCACGACGTAGTCGAATTCACCCTAGAGGGCGTTGCACAAGACGTCCGGTACGCGTTCCGGCAGGTGCGGAAAAATCCTGGATTCGCCGCGACGGTTGTAGTCGTTCTGGCATTAGGGATCGGAGCGATCACAGCAATTTTCAGCGCGGTGAATCCAATCCTGTTCAAACCGCTGCCGTACCCGGAGGCGAAGCGAATAACGACAATCTGGGAGAGGCACTCGGACGGATCGCGGCTGTTCGATACCTTTGGAACGTTCCATGGCATCGAAGAGCGGACGCGGTCGTTTGACGCACTGGCGGCGATGAAGGCATGGCAGCCGACCCTGGTGGGAGCGGATCGTCCAGAGCGGTTTGAAGGGCAGCGAGTGAGTGCGAACTACTTTCGCGTGCTGGGTGTGTCGCCCCTGTTGGGGCGCGATTTCGAAGCAGCGGACGATCAACATAACGGGCCACGCGTGGTGGTCCTGAGCGATGGATTGTGGCATCGGCTCTTTGGAGGTGATCGGTCGATTGTGGGACGGCAAGTCACATTGGATGGTGACATGTTCACGGTGATCGGCGTGATGCCGGCCGGTTTCGAGAACGTACTGGCGCCGGCAGCAGAGTTGTGGGCGCCGTTGCAGTATGATCCGTCACTTCCCCCGGACAGCCGGGAGTGGGGACACCATTTGCGCATGATTGGCCGGTTGCGGCCAGGAGTCAGCCGGCAACAGGCGAATGGCGAGGCAGACGTGATTTTGCACGTGCTGGGCCAGATGTATGCAAGGGGCTACAACGAGTCGGGCGGTGTGCCGGCCGGCATGCTCGTGAATTCGCTGCAAAGCGATGTCGCACGCGATGCCAAGCCAGCCCTTTTGGCGGTGCTGGGCGCGGTGGGATTGGTGCTGCTGATTGCGTGCGTCAACGTGACCAACCTGCTGCTTGCGCGTGGGGTGCAGCGGTCGTCCGAGTTCGCAATGCGGTCGGCCCTGGGCGCATCGCGGAAACGGCTGACCCGACAGGTACTGACGGAAAGCCTGCTACTGGCCACTATAGGTGGCTTGGCTGGAATGCTCATCGCCGAGTTGGGAGTACGGGCACTGGCGTCGCTGAGTCCACCGGAATTGCCGAGGGTGAATGCGATTAGAGTCGATGGCGCGGTATTCGGGTTCGCACTCGCAGTCACTGCGGTGGTCGGAGTGGTGGTTGGATTGATTCCTGCGCTGCAAACGCAACGCGGTGACCTGCACCTCGCGTTGCACAAGGGTGCGAGAGTTACCGCAGCCGGACATCAGGTGATGCGACGAGCACTGGTGATCGCCGAGGTGGCATTGGCACTCGTGCTGCTGGTGAGCGCAGGATTGCTGCTACGGAGCTTGCAGCGGCTGTTCGCCGTGGACACGGGATTCGACGGCACGCACCTGCTTACCATGCAAGTACAGGAATCGGGCCATCAGTACGACAAAGATCCTGACCGGTTACGGTTCTTCAGAGAGGCTCGGGAAGCGGTGAGGGCAGTGCCGGGAGTCGTATCCGCGGACTTCACCAGCCAGTTGCCGTTGAGCGGCGACTACGACGTGTACGGCGTGCAATTTGAGAACGATAGTATTTCCGAAGAGGGTGGATTCCGCTACGCGGTTACGCCTGGATACGCGGAAACCATGCGTATCCCGTTGCGACATGGCCGGATGTTGAACGAGCGCGACACTACGGGTGCGCCCACCGCGGTGCTGATCAGCGAGTCGTTTGCGAAGCGCAAGTTTGGTGGTAAGGACCCGATCGGCAAGCGGGTCCGAATGGGGCCGGATGTAGGCCATGCCGACAAGCCCTGGGCGACAATTGTTGGTGTGGTGGGAGATGTGAAGCAGGAGTCGCTGGCGCTTGCAGCCGGGGATGGGTTTTATGTGCCGACGACGCAGTGGCCGTGGGCCGACGAGGTCCTGTCGCTGGTTGTGCGGACGCGCGGAGACGCGGCATCGCTCGCTCCTTCGATTCGAAATGCGATCTGGTCGGTGGACAAAGATCAGCCCATCGTACGGGTGGCGAGCATGGAATCGCTGTTGGCGGTCTCGGAAGCACAGCGGCGATTCACGCTGATCGTCCTGGAAGCATTTGCCCTAGTGGGTTTGCTTCTGGCCGCGACCGGAATCTATGGGGTGCTGTCGGGCACCGTTACCGAACGAACGCGCGAAATTGGGATACGGGCAGCGCTGGGTGCGTCACGCAAAGACATCCTCGCCATGGTGATGCGGCAAGGCCTCAAACTCACGTCGGTAGGTGTGGCTGCGGGACTGCTCGGGGCCGCGCTCGCGAGCCGGACGCTGGTGTCACTGCTATTCGGAGTATCGCGGCTCGATCCTCTTACATACGTTGGTGTGGCTGCGGTATTGCTAGTCACGGCAGGCGTTGCGTGCTGGCTACCGGCGTCGCGAGCGGCAGGCGTCGATCCGGCGATCACCCTCAGGGCGGAATAGGCCAATTGTCCCTTTAGGTCTGAGATCCGTTCAAGAGGCCCCTGACGCGAGAGAATCGCGTTTAGGGGCTTTAGTATTGTGCGTGAGAAGTCCCATCATCATGCAGGAGACAAGTCATGAAAGCGATTCGGGTGTACGAGTTTGGCGGGCCGGAGGTGCTGAAGCTGGAAGACGTGCCTGACTTGAAGGCCGGACCGGGCCAAGTCGTAGTCCAGGTGCGTGCGGCGGGGGTCAATCCGGTGGAGGCGTACATGCGCACCGGAACCTATGCGATCAAGCCTGCCTTGCCGTACACACCAGGTGTTGATGCAGCGGGAGTGGTGACGTCGGTGGGCGAGAGCGTCTCCCGGGTTAAGGTCGGCGACCGGGTGTTCACTACAGGGTCGTTATCCGGTACGTACGCCGAGCAGACGCTGTGCGCCGAAGCACAAGTGCATCCGTTGCCGGGAAATGTGAGCTTAGAGCAGGGCGCAGCGATGGGTGTGGCGTGCGGAACCGCGTACCGGGGCGTGTTCCTGCGAGGCGCGGGAAGGCCGAGCGAGACGGTCCTGATCCATGGCGCGAGCGGAGGTGTAGGTACAGCGGCGGTGCAACTGGCGCGCGCAAATGGAATGGTTGTGTTCGGGACAGCGGGAAGCGAAGATGGGCTGAGGCACGTGAAAGAGCAGGGTGCAGACCATGTGGTAAACCACTCGGTGACGGGCTACACCGACGAGCTAATGAAGCTGACGGCCGGACGAGGGTTCGATCTGATTGTGGAGATGCTTGCGAACAAAAACCTGGGCGCAGACCTCGGCCTGCTCGCGAAGAAGGGACGTGTGGTGGTGATTGGAAGCCGGGGGCCGGTAGAGATCAATCCACGAGACACAATGGTGAGGGAGGCAGAGATTCGCGGGTTAACGTTGTTCGCGACCACCGAGCAGGAATCGCGTGAGATGTACGCAGCGTTGGTAGAGGGTTTGAAGAATGGCACACTGCGTCCGGTGGTCGGAAAGAAGATTCCGTTGGCGGAAGCGGCGCGAGCGCATGAGGAAATCATGGGACACTCGGGCGCGCTGGGGAAGATGGTGCTGATGGTGGTGGGAGCGTAATGGGGAGAGGCTGGATGGCGAGGACCGTCTTAAACCTGTTGGTGTGTCTCACGTTGTGGGATACGGCGTTTTCGCAGGAGGTCATAGCTTCCAGGCTGCAGCAGGCGGTTACGCGCTCGATGACCGGGAAGGGCGGGACGGCGGTGGTGCTGGATGTTGCGTCGGACAAAGTGCTGGCTGCGTATCAACTTGACGTAGCCGCGAGGAGGTTGGCACTTCCCGGATCGAGCATCAAGACGTTGACGCTGCTGGCATTGCTGGAGGCGGGCAAGATCAATGAGCAGACGGCCCTCATGTGCAAACGTCAACTCACGATTGGCGGGCATCAACTGAACTGCGCGCATCCGGAGATCGAGCAGCCACTCGATCCGGCAACTGCGCTGGCGTACTCCTGTAACACATACTTCACCAGTCTGGCGACGCGTCTGGCGCCAGCAGAGTTTCGCAACAGCTTGCTGAAGCAGGGGCTGGGATCGCCGAGTGGGCTGGCTCCAAATGAGGTCGCAGGGACCGTTGCATTAGCCCGGACGCAGACGGAATTGCAACTCGAAGCGATTGGTGAGGGAGGCATGCGGGTAACGCCCTTGGGAATGCTACGTGCATACCGGAACCTTGCGCTGCTGGCGCCGAAGCACGATCCGAAGCTGGATACGGTGTTCGAGGGGCTTGAAGGATCGGTGACCTATGGGATGGGACGCCTGGCGCAGCCGCAGTCCGCGATGAAAGTAGCGGGCAAGACCGGCACGTCACTTGTGGAGGAAGGGAACTGGCGGCATGGATGGTTCGCGGGCTACGCACCGGCTGATAAACCGGAGATTGTGCTGGTCGTCTTCCTGGAAAAAGGAAATGGGCCGGTGAATGCTGCCGGCGTGGCTAAGGAAATCTTCGAAGCATATGCGGCGCACAGGGGTCCAAGTGCGAGGACGGGGCAATGAGGTTGCCGGCGATGGCGCTGGCGGCCCTGCTGATGTTGGCAGGCAACAATTCCGCGAACAGCGGTACTTCAGACTTTCCGAGAACGGTTCGCGTACGACTTTGGTATTTGCATCCTCCGGCAGAGATAAAGGTGAAAGCAGAGGCGGGACAGGCCAAGTTCCGCAAGTGCGCGAGTTGTCCCGAGGAGGGTTTGAGCGGGCTGGCGGTAAAGGCGACGAGAGGGCGCATCCAGCTTGAAGGAGAAAAGTCCGCGCTGCAGACACTGCATGTTACCGGTGTATATCAGGTTGTCGCCGCCACTGCGCCCCCGCTGAAAGTGGATTTTCCGATTGACGTGCGGGCCGATGATGGGCGGCTGCTGGTGACCGCGTCTATGCCGATGGAGACCTACGTTGCAGGCGTGCTGGCGGGCGAGACCGGCAATTTCAAGTCCGATGAAACGTTGAAAGCCATGACGGTGACGGCGCGGACCTACGCGATCCATTTCGGCAGCCGTCACGCCGTGGATGGGTTTGATTTTTGTGACTCCACGCACTGCCAGAACCTGCGGCTGGGGGACGTCACTCCGAGACTGCGGAAGATTGCCGAAGCGACCGCAGGCGAAATCCTGTGGTATGACGGCGAACCCGCGGCCACCTACTACCACGCCAATTGCGGCGGGACGACCGAAGATGGCCGCTACATTCTTGGCAACGATGAGCAACGCGCCCCCTACTTGAAGGAGCACTCGGACACGTACTGCGTGCGCAAGGGAAGCAACCAGTGGGGTAGCGAAGTGAGCAAGGAAGACTTGCAGCGGGCGCTCGCGGCCGAGGGAGTGAATGTTCCGGGACGGCTGCGATCGGTGACGGTTGCGCAGCGTACGGCAAGCGGACGGGTAGAGTTCGTGTCGGTAACGGGCAGCCAGTTGGTGACGGTGCCGGGGCTGACGTTCCGCGCGGCTATTGGGCGCAATATCGGATGGGAGCGGCTCAAAAGCAATTGGTACGACGCCCACGTTGAGGGAGACGAGATTGTGTTTACCGGCCGTGGCTCGGGGCATGGCGTGGGACTTTGCCAAGTCGGCGCGGAAGTGATGGGCGAGGAAGGGAGATCGTACCACGAGATCCTGAGTTTTTATTATCCCGGTACCCGGATTGGGGTGAATGCACAGGGAACGCAGTGGCAACAGTTGAACAGCGAAGACTTGGTGCTTTACAGCACTCATCCTGAGAGCGACCGTGCCCTTTTGCCAATGGCAACACGGATGATGCACGAGGCCGAGGCGGCTACGGGACTTCTATACAACGGAGCTGCGAAGCTAAAGGTGTACGCGAACGTAGCGGCGTTCCGCAACGCGACAAGCGAGCCGGGGTGGGTGGCAGCTTCTACGCGAGGGCAGATGATTCGCATGCAACCGACAGCAGTCTTGCGCGAGGCGGGAACGCTGGAGAGCACGCTCCGGCATGAGTTGTTGCATGTGCTGGTCGAGGAACACGCGAAGGCGGGCACTCCGCTGTGGTTCCGCGAAGGGATAGTCCTTTATCTGTCGGACCAGAATTCCCCCAGGCATCCGGGCGGTTTTGAGAGTACGGCCGCTTTGGAGAAAGCCTTGCGGGCTCCACAGAATGAGCCGGAGTTGCGACGGGCTTACGCGGAGGCGGAGGCGAAGGTAGCCCAGTTAGTCTCGGACCATGGCAAGGCCGCGATGGTGGATTGGTTGCAGAATGGAGTGCCGGCCCAATGAGATGGTTCCCGGGTCTTGCGACCCGGGATGAGATAGGTGGTCGCCGCTGTGCGAGAGCTACTTGCGGGACTTGGGTCCGCGGCTACTCATGTCAGCGACTTCTTCGCCGAGGGCAGTCGCCAAATCGATCTGGTGGTCCTGCTCCTGCGTCAGGATTTGCCGGATCTGCTCGGCCATTGCAAATTCACCAAGTGCTTCGCACTGGCGTATCCGCTCGCGATAGTTGCGCACGGTCTCGTTTTCGTTGTCGAGATCGAAGCGCAACATGTCCTTCGCTTTGTCCGAGGTTTTGACCGATTTAGGGGTCACGGTGGGCATGCCGCCCAGATAATCGATCTGGCGCGAGATGGTCAAGGCGTGGTCCAGTTCCTGTTTGGCGTGCAGCTCAAGCTGGTCGGCGATGTTCATGTACTCTGCTCCCTTAAGGACTTGGGAGTACACGACGTAGGCGATGATCGCCTGATATTCGCGGGCGAGGTCTTCGTTGAGCAGTTCGATTAGTCGGGGTCGTGTGATTTCAGACGCGGTTTGGGCAGATGTGCTCGTTGCCATAAAAAGTCCTCCAAAGGTAGATGCGGTGCGGGGGCCCGGTACCTGGGATGGCATTCCAACAACAGAGTAGTGCTCGGTAGGTGGGATGCAGCAAATCGGCCAGAGGTTTCAATCAGTCGCGAAGCGGATGGCAAGTCTTGAATAGCGGGCGTCGTGGCGCCGAAAGCCTGCCCTAACCAAACGCCACGTGGGAGATGAGAAATTCCAGTTTGTGTTCCCACCGGAATAAGTGGTAAGTCCTAGTTCAAAACTACTATTTTCGTAGCGGTGCGTCTCGCAATAAACTTGCGAAACTTCTGATGCGTAAACCTTCAAGACGTACGCTCTCAACTCTATTGATCGTCCTGCTGGTACTGTGGGGCACTTTTCTTGTTTTTATCGGGTGGGCGATGCGGCAGCCTCCGGAGAAGTTTGGCCGGGTGATGTCGCATGTGCCGATGCCGGCGTTCTTCCTGTTCCCCTTTGAAACGATGTGGAGTCACGCCCGGGCAGGCACGGTGCAGGCAGGCGACCTCGCGCCGGATTTCACCCTGCCTGCGCTTGACCACAAGTCCGAAGTAACGCTGGCGGCACTGCGGGGCAAGCCCGTGGTGCTGGTATTCGGGAGCTATACCTGACCGCCTTTTCGGCGGGAGGTTCCTGCCCTCAACAAGCTCTACGAACAGTACAGCAGCCAAATGGCGTTCTACGCGGTGTACATCCAGGAAGCACACCCTACCGATATCTGGCAGATGCAGAGCAACATCAAAGATAACGTGTTGTTTGCCAACCCCAAGAATGACGATGAGCGCGCATTTGTGGCGGGAGCCTGCGTGCGCAAGCTGGGGATCAAGTTTCCAGCGGTGATCGACGGCATCGAGAACACGACGGAGGTCGCTTACACGGGATGGCCCGACCGGATGTACCTGATCGATCGCGATGGTAAGGTCGTGTACAAGAGCAGACCGGGGCCGTTCGGGTTCAAGCCAGCGGAACTGGAAGCGGCTATCAAGAAGCTGCCACAGGCACAGGCGGAGCGTTAATCGGTTCTGAATTGCAATCCCACAATCGCCGAAAAAGGCAATTGCGGACCAGCCCTTTTTTCCCCACATATAATGTCAGCACGATGGGCGGCAGGCGGGCACAATTCGTCATTGCTGTTATGTGGCTCGGGGGAATGCTTGTCACCGGAAGTGCTTGGGCGCAGGATCCGCTGACACTATCTACGACTTCCTTGCCGTCTGTATCGGTAGGCTCGAACGTGAATACGGTGATTGGGGCAACTGGCGGAGCCCAGCCTTACACCTGGCACCTGGATGGGGGCAAACTCCCACCAGGGTTGAAGCTGGACATCCACAGCGGAGCGTTGGTGGGTATACCGACTGCGGCGGGAACCTATCACTTCGTGATGGCGGTTACGGACTCCGGCATACCGGCGAACCGAATCCAGCACGACTTCACATTCGTTGTCACCGCCGCTCTGAGCATTGATTGGAAGGAACAGCCGGCGGTGCATGGGCAGAAGCTGGAAGGCTCGGTCGTCGTGTCCAACCATACCTCGCACGACTTCACGCTGACCGTGATCGTGACCGCCGTGAACCAGATCGGACGGGCGACGGCGTTGGGATATCAGAAGTTCACGCTGAAAGCCGGAGCCGAACAGACGATTCCGTTCGGTTCGAGTCCGGGGCCAAGCTCATACGTGGTTCATGCAGATGCGGTAGCGGAGGTGCTGGACACGAACTCAATCTATCGAGCGCGAAAGCAGACCGCAGACCACCTGGTGATTCGGACGATATAGCTGGGAAGCTCCCGCTCCGCTCGACGGCAGGTCGATGGGTACAATGCTGTTGATGGACTATGCAGGCCGGCAGAAGAAATTCCAACAGACGCTAATCGAGGAAAAGCTGGACGGGTTCGTGGTCACGCATCCGGCGAACCTGCGGTATCTCTGTGGCTACACAGGAAGCAATGGGCTGCTGCTGTTTCTGGACGGGCGGCGAGTGTTCTTCACGGATGGACGCTATACGCAACAGGCGAAGGAAGAAGTCAAGGGCGCAAGCGTGGTCATTGCGCGCGGTCCGCTGCTGGACAGGGCAGCAAAGACTATTGGGAAGTTGAGCTCGGCGGGGGTTGGGTTCGAGGCGGACCTGACCACCGTTGCGACCGCAACCAGAATGGAGAGGTTGGTGCACCGGCGCAATCGGTGGAAAGCAACATCAGGACTCGTCATGCGGCAACGCATGATAAAAGACGCCGAAGAACTGAAGCTGATTCGCGAAGCGGTGAAACTTGGTGCGAATGTCTACCGGCAGGCGGCGAAAGCGATCCGCACTGGGGTGAGCGAAGTCGAAGTCGCCGGCAAGCTCGAATTCGCCGCGCGGAGAGCGGGCGCCGACGGGATGTCCTTTGAGACCATCGTTGCGGGCGGCAAACGGAGCGCGTTGCCGCACGGTCGGGCGTCGGCGCAACCAATTCCCAGTCGTGGATTCGTGGTCATTGATTCGGGTGTTATACTGCGGGGCTATTGTTCCGACATGACTCGCACGGTGCATCTGGGCCGGGCTGGCCGAGTGGAACGCGAATGGTATCAAGCTGTCCTACAAGCCCAACTGGTGGGAATTGCCGGTATCAAAGCCGGGGTTTTGGCGGGTGAAGTGGATGACGCGGCACGGGCGGTCTTACGCAAACACAAGCTGGACCGGTATTTCACCCACTCAACCGGCCATGGTGTAGGGCTAGAAATCCATGAGCCACCGCGGCTGGGAAGCAAACAGGCGGAGAGGCTCGAGGCGGGAATGGTGGTGACAGTCGAACCGGGAATTTATGTACCCGGCAGGGGTGGGATTCGAATAGAAGATATGGTGGTCGTCACTGAATGCGGCTGCGAGGTATTGACGCCCGGAACGAAAGAGTTGGTCGAGGTACCAGCATCTTAGGCGAGCTGTCGAGGCCGCCGGGAAGTCAGAAAAGCGCTCAAAGGGCACAGCTTGAGCCGTGCCTTTCAAAAATGGAATGTTTGGAAAGCGATGAATCAGAAAGAGATTAAAGAACTAATCGAGCTGCTGGTGGAGAAGGACATCGCCGAGTTCGAGATGGAGCGCGGCGACGTGAAGCTGCATATCAAGCGGGGGAGCGCGGAACGTGCGGCACAGAGCCTGCAAGTTGCAGCGCCCGGGGTGCAAGCCGTTCCGGTGGTGCCTGTTGCCGCGGCGTTATCGACGCCGGCGTCGCCCTCGTCGACTGAGCCCGCGCCTCCAGCAGCCGCGGATGATGACGCCAACCTGCATATCGTGAAGTCGCCGATTGTGGGAACGTTTTACGAGTCAGCATCGCCGGGCGCTCCTCCTTTTGTGACTGTAGGAGACGCGGTGAAGGAAGGCCAGGTGTTGTGCATTATCGAAGCCATGAAGCTGATGAACGAGATCGAGGCTGACGCGTCGGGCGAGATTGTGAAGCAATTCGTAAACAACGGCAGCCCGGTGGAATATGGCATGTCATTGTTTGGAATACGAAAGAGTTAGGGAAGCTCGGTTAGAGCATTTCCCCGGGGCTAAAGCCCTCGATGAAATCCGGAGTTTACCTGCTGGCCTGAAGACCGGCGCTTCCACCTCAAACTCAAGGCAATGAACTGGTGGACGTCGCGGCAACGGGGCGCCGTATAGTCGATAAGTTGAATCCTACGAATTCATGTTCAAAAAGATTCTAATTGCGAACCGCGGTGAGATTGCCCTGCGCGTGATTTGCGCGTGCAAAGAGCTGGGCGTTAAGGCCGTGGCCATTTACAGCGAGGCCGACCGTAATTCGCTGCACGTGCGTTTCGCCGATGAAGCAATCTGCATCGGGCCCCCGCGCCTGGCCGACAGTTATCTGAATATTCCGGCGGTCATCAGTGCGGCGGAGATCGCCAATGTGGATGCCATACATCCGGGCTACGGCCTGTTGAGCGAGAATGCCAACTTCGCCGAAGTGTGCCAGATGTGCGGGATCAAGTTTATCGGGCCGCCTCCGGAAGTGACACGATTGATGGGCGAGAAGGAAAAAGCCCGTGCAACGATGAAAAAGGTGGGGGTGCCGATTCTGCCGGGATCAGACGGGATCATTGCTTCGGCGGATGAAGCGGAAGAGTGGGCGCGGAGCATCGGGTACCCCGTAATCGTAAAGGCGTCGGCGGGTGGTGGTGGCCGCGGCATGCGGATTATCCGCGGCGCGCAAGAGTTGCCCAACCAGTTTCATGCGGCGCAGTCGGAGGCGGCGGCGGCTTTCGGCAACGGCGACCTCTACATGGAAAAGTTCATCGAGCGGCCGCGCCACATCGAGTTTCAGGTGCTGGCGGACGAGCACGGCAAGGTTATGAGCCTGGGTGAGCGCGAGTGCAGCATCCAGCGGCGCCATCAGAAGCTGGTGGAAGAGGCTCCTTCGGTGGTGGTGAGCCAGGAATTGCGTGAGCGGATCGGCGGCATCCTGGTGAAGTCGTTGGCGGACATCGGCTACATGAACGCCGGTACGATTGAGTTCCTGATGGCTGAAGATCGCAGTCTGCACTTCATTGAAATGAACACGCGCATCCAGGTGGAACATCCGGTGACGGAGATGACCACCGATGTGGACCTGGTGAAGTCGCAAATCATGATCGCGGCGGGCGCGAGGATGGATGAAGTCATCAACCATCCTGTGCGGTTCCGCGGACATGCGATCGAGTGCCGCATCAATGCCGAGCATCCGGAGCGCTTTACGCCGTCGGCCGGAAAGATCACAGCCTTCAACCTGCCAGGCGGAACGGGGATACGCGTGGATACCGCAGCCTATGCCGAAGGTGTGATTCCGCCGTACTATGATTCGTTGATTGCCAAGCTGAATGCACACGGCCGCAACCGTGATGAGGCGATCTCGCGCATGGCACGGGCCCTCGATATGTTTGTGGTGGAGGGCATCCATACCAGTATTCCGTTGCACAAACGGATCATGGCGGACGAAGACTTTCGTGCAGGCAATATCGATACCAAGTTCATGGAGCGCTTCCTGGCGCAGAACACTAAAGAGACCGTTACCAAGTAGGCAGTTATGGCGAAGACCCTCCGGTTACCCAGACTGTATGCCATCCTCGATGTGACCTGCTTTGCGCCGCAATTGCGGACGACCAACTCCATCGTGGAGTTTGCCCGCGATTTGGGTGAGGGCGGGGTGACGATGCTGCAATACAGAAACAAAGAAGGCGCCACCCGAGACATGATGCGGCACGCCCGCGAAATCAAACGAGTGCTCGGAGGCAAGGTCAAACTCATCATGAACGATCGAGCTGATATCTGCGTTGCAGCCGGCTACGAAGGTGTTCATCTTGGGCAGGACGATTTGCCGGCTGACGGGGCGCGGCTGGTGGTGGGAGAAAGAATCATCGGGGTATCGACCCACAATCCACAACAGGTAAAAGAAGCAGATGCAGGTTCGGCGGACTATATCGCGATCGGTCCGGTATTTGCGACGACAGGAAAAAAGAACCCCGATGCGCTGGTTGGGCTGGAAGGCGTGCGCGCGGCGCGTGCAGGGACGCAGAAGCCGCTAGTCGCGATAGGCGGTATCACGCGCAGGACGGCTAAATCGGTGATTGAAGCGGGAGCGGATTCGGTGGCCGTGATCTCGGACCTGCTGAGTTCTCCCCGCCGGGCGGCAGAGGAATTCCTGCGTCTTTTGGTGTAGATTCTTGCGAGATACCTTCCCGAACCAAGAGGGCCGTTGAGCACCGAAGCGAAGACCATCTCTCTCGCGAGTAGCGAAAACGAGTTTGTCAAAGGGCTGGGCCTAACCAGCGCGACGACACTGGTGATGGGCTCGATGATCGGTTCAGGCATCTTCATTGTTTCGGCCGAGATTGCGCGCGAAGTCAACTCACCCGCGCTGCTGATCGGGGCGTGGCTGGTGACCGGCTTTCTAACGATTACAGGCGCGCTTGCCTATGGTGAATTGGCGGCAATGATGCCGCATGCCGGCGGGCAATATGTTTACCTGCGGGAATCGCTTGGGCCGCTCTGGGGATTTCTGTACGGCTGGACCCTTTACCTGGTCATCCAGACCGGGACTATCGCCGCAGTCGGCGTGGCCTTCGGCAAGTTTCTGGGAGTGTTCTTCCCGTCTATTTCCGCGTCGAATTGGATTGTGCACATCGCGCATGTGCCGCCGATCCCTATTGGCCCGATGGTGCTGGGTAACATGGACGTCGGCCTGAATACGCAAAACCTGATGGCCGTGCTGGTTGTCATTTTCCTTTCGGTCCTGAACATTTTTGGTGTGCGCACTGGCGCGATGGTGCAGAACGTATTCACCTTCGCCAAGACTGCAGCGCTCCTTGGATTGGTGCTGCTGGGGCTGGCGATTGGCCGTAACGCGCAGGCTATCGCAGCGAACTTCGGAGCGAACTTCTGGCAGAATGCTGGGCTGAGCGCCCTGCACTCTGTGCAGGTTGGCGTAGGCGGGCCGATCGCCCTTGTCGGCACAATCACCATCCTGGCAGTCGCGCAGGTGGGATCACTGTTCTCCTCCGATGCGTGGAACAACGTGACGTTTACGGCTGGCGAGGTGCGCAATCCGCAACGAAACCTCCCGCTGGCATTGGCGATAGGCACCGGGGTCGTCATCCTCCTTTATGTGATGGCGAACTTCGTGTACCTGAGCGTGCTGCCTCTGGCTGGCGATCCGAATGGAACGACCATTCTCGCGCGCGGCATTCAGCATGCGTCAGAAGATCGCGTGGCGACAGCGGTGATGCAGCAGGTTTTCGGTGCGGGCGGAGCGCAGATCATGGCGGTGCTCATCCTGATCTCTGCGTTCGGCTGTAACAATGGGCTGATCCTGTCCGGCGCGCGGGTGTACTACGCCATGGCGAAGGATGGCCTGTTTTTCCGGGGAGCAGCCAAGCTACACCCCAAGTACCGCACACCGGCGCACTCCTTAATGATGCAGTGCCTGTGGACATGCGTGCTGTGTCTGTCTGGCAGTTACGGGCAGTTGTTGGACTACATCATTTTTGCGGTACTGGTGTTTTATATTCTGACGATCGCTGGGCTGTTTGTACTGCGGGTGAAACGGCCGGATGCGCCACGTCCATACCGCGCGATCGGATACCCGGTACTACCGGCAATCTACATTTTGATGGCAGTGTTCATTGATATAGTCTTGTTACGCTATAAACCTCAATACACTTGGCCGGGATTGATCATCGTTCTGTTGGGGATTCCGGTGTATTTGGTGTGGTCGAAGCGTAACCGGGCCGAACGAGTGCAGGCCTGATCTCGAAGGAGAGACGAAGCCGAATGGCGAACCTTTTGAAGTGCAAGCCTCTCGACATACTGCTGAAAGAGGCGACCCAGGAGGACGAACACAGTCTGAAGCGCGCTTTGGGGCCACTCAACCTTATTACGCTGGGCATTGGAGCGATCATCGGGGCGGGTATCTTCGTCCTGACAGGCTCGGCGGCGGCGATGTATGCGGGACCTGCCATTGTGCTGTCATTCATACTTGCGGGGCTGGGCTGCGTGTTCGCCGGATTGTGCTACTCCGAATTTGCGTCTCTGATCCCGATTGCGGGTTCGGCTTATACCTACGGGTACGCTACGCTGGGCGAAATTTTTGCCTGGATCATCGGCTGGGACCTCATCCTGGAATATGCGTTTGGCGCGGCCACGGTCGCCTCCGGCTGGGCCGGATACTTTGTCAGCTTCCTGCAGGACTGGGGAATCTCCATTCCCCCGCAGTTCACCGCGACGCCCTACACCCACGTGGGGAATCAGTGGATACCCAATATGCTGGTCCAATATCAGGGCCGCTGGGAGCTGTTGACGACGATGGCTCCGATCCTCAACCAGAAGGGCGTGGACGCCTCAACGTTGCCACAGATGCAGGGCGTGTTCAATATTGTCGCGTTCCTGGTGATCTGCCTTATTACGTTCATCCTGGTGGTCGGTATCCAGGAGTCGGCGAACTTCAACTCTGCCATCGTGATCGTGAAAGTGACAATCGTTCTGATCTTCATCGCGATTGCAGGCGCATTTGTGCTGAAACATCCCGGGGTCGCGACGGCAAACTGGCACCCGTTCATTCCGCCGAACGAAGGCGGGTTCGGCGAGTATGGCTGGTCGGGCATTGCGCGGGCAGCGGGCGTGATCTTCTTCGCGTACATCGGATTTGACGCGGTCTCAACTGCGGCACAGGAAGCCAAGAACCCGCAACGAGACATGCCCATCGGCATTCTGGGATCGCTGGTGGTCTGCACCATCCTGTACATCCTGGTGTCGGGATTGTTGACCGGCATCGTGCCCTACTCGGCGTTGAACGTGGCCGCTCCAGTGGCGGTTGGCATCGATGCGACCGGGGTTCGCTGGGGCTCGGCGCTAGTAAAACTGGGCGCCATTGCCGGATTGGGCAGCGTAATGCTGGTAATGTTGCTGGGGCAGTCGCGGGTGTTTTACTCGATGGCGCGCGACGGCCTGCTGCCGGAATGGGCGGGTAAAGTGCATCCCAGGTTCCGCACGCCGTACATCTCATCGATCACCGTGGGACTTTTTGTGGCCGTCTTCGCCTCGGTGGTTCCGATAGGAATTCTCGGCGAGCTTGTGAGCATCGGCACGTTGCTGGCATTCGTGATCGTGTGCGCGGGCGTGTTGATATTGCGGAAGCGGCGTCCGGAACTGCATCGACCGTTCAAAACTCCGCTGGTGCCGTGGGTGCCAATTTTCGGTATTATCATCTCTTTTGCCCTCATGGCATCTCTGCCCCTTGCCACGTGGATCCGACTGTTCGTCTGGCTGGCGATCGGCATGGCAATTTACTTTGGCTACGGACGCTACCATAGCCACGTGCAACGGCTGGGCAGCGGCGACTGACGAAATAAGCGGCAACGTAGTTTTTCTTGAATGAATGCCCTCCCCAGTTGGAGGGCATTTTATTTGCCGTGCGAGTGTTGTCATTGCGCAAGGGCGCCGACATCCCGCAGAATGGCTGGCGTGAGGATTCCCTTCAACCTAAAGCTAATTGCCATCCTGCTTGTGCTGTTGGTGATCGTCGGGATTGCAGGCTTCCATTTTATTGAAGGGTGGTCGTATTTCGACGGTTTCTACATGGTGCTCACGACGATCACGAGCATCGGGTACGGCGAAATTCATCCCTTGTCGCACGCCGGACGGCTATTCAATAGTTTCGTAATCATCACAGGCGTGGGACTGGTGCTGTTGCTGGTCGGAGGGGCCTCACGCACCTTGTTAGAATTCGAACTGCAATCGGTATTTGGCAGGAGACGAATGGACCGCGAAATCGGCCGATTGACTGGACATTTTATTATTTGCGGTGCGGGGCGCGTGGGGCGCAGCGCGGCGCGCGAATTGGCGCGGCGGCCACTGCCGTTCGTCGTGGTGGACACGAACGAGGAGAAGCTGCAAAAGTATTCTACCGAGGGCTGGTTGACGCTCGTGGGAGACGCAACTCTTGCACTAGTGCTGCAGCAGTTGCGCATCGAACATGCCCAGGGCCTGGTGGCGGCGACTACTACGGACGCCATCAATATTTACATCATCCTTACCGCCCGAAGTCTGAATCCCAAAATCAAGATTATCGCGCGCGCTGCGGAGGAAGATGCCGAGAAGCATCTGCTGACGGCTGGTGCCGACTCGGTGGTCTCGCCTTATCGTTTCGCGGGTTATCGAATTGCGCAGACGTTCATGCGTCCCAACGTAGTCGACTTCTTCGACACCGCCATGAACCAGAAACGCCCCCTGGAGATCGAGGAAGTAAAAGTGGGAAGAGGCGCGAGCTTTGTGGGGCAGACACTGGAGGGATCACGAATTCGCCAAGAAATGGGTGTGATTGTACTTGCAATTAAGGGCGAGCATACGGCGATGCGGTTCAATCCTCCGCCGGACGAGGTGATCCATGAGGGCGACCATTTGATTGCCATGGGTGATCCAGATGGACTGCGGCGGCTTGAAGAATCGGCGTTGGAGCGCGCATGAAAATCGTTACTGCCGCGGAGATGCGCGAAATCGATCGCGTCAGCACGGAGCGGTTCGGCGTGCCGTCGATCACCCTGATGGAAAACGCAGGAACTGCAGTAGCGCAGTTCATCCTGGAGAACTATAGCGATGTGCAGCGAATAGCCGTTGTCTGCGGCAGAGGCAACAATGGCGGAGACGGATTCGTGGTCGCGCGGAAGTTGCACCTGGCGGGCCGCGTGGTGGAGGTATTGTTGCTCGCTGCACCCAGCGAGTTAAAAGGAGATGCCGCAGCGATGTTTGAGCGGTTGCCGGTGCGTCCGGTGGTCATTCAGAGCGCACAGGAGTTGCGGGCGGAGTCGTCACGCAGTCTGGGGAATTGTGGACTCATCGTGGATGCATTGCTGGGCAGCGGGTTCAAGCCGCCGGTTAAGGGAATGTACGGCGACGTAATCGCGGCGATGAACCGCAGCGGCAAACCGGTGGTGGCGGTCGATATCCCGTCGGGCGCGGATTCGGACCAGGCCACGGCGCAGTCGGGCGAGGGAATTGTGCGCGCGGATGCGATGGTGACGTTTACGGCGCCACGGCCAGCGCATGTGTACGGCGAGTTGACGCGCGGACCGGCGACGGTTGCGCCGATCGGATCGCCCGACGCGGCCATCGAGTCGAAGTTGAAGCTGGAAGTGACGACGGCGCGCGACCTTGCGTCGTTTCTTGCGCCGCGTCCGCGCGACAGCAATAAGGGGCTGTACGGCCATGTGCTGATTGTGGGGGGATCGCTCGGCAAATCCGGCGCAGCGGCGATGGCAGGCATGGCGGCGTTACGTGCTGGCACAGGATTGGCGACGGTTGCGACGGCGAAGAGCGCGCTGCCGAATGTCGCGGGATTTGCGGCTGAATTGATGACCGAGCCGCTGCCCGAAATCGATACGGGCGGGATCGGCGCTGCGTCGGTGAAGAATGGCAAGCTGCAACAGCTGGCATCGACCATGACCGTGGTAGCGATCGGTCCGGGTATCGGGCGGCATCCGGAGACGGTGGAGTTCGTGCAAGAAGCGGTGCGGACGTTGAAGTGTCCGCTGGTGATTGATGCAGATGGTCTGAATGCGTTTGACGGTAAGACCGAACTGCTCGATGGCAGCAAACGGGCGCTGGTGCTGACCCCGCATCCTGGCGAAATGTCACGACTAGGCGGGTATTTCCACGAAAGCCGTTCAGGCCGACAGACTGAATGTGGCACGCAGCTTCGCGCGCGAGCATCGGCTGGTGCTGGTGCTCAAGGGTAACCTGACGATCATCGCCCTGCCCGACGGGACGGCGTGGGTGAATCCCACGGGCAATCCGGGCATGGCCACCGGAGGAACAGGCGACATTCTGACTGGCATGCTGGCGGGCATCCTAGCCCAGATGCCGAACGACACAGCTCGCGCGGCCGTTGCGGCCGTGTACTTGCATGGGCTGGCTGGGGATGTGGCAGCGGAGAGCGTGGGGGAGCATTCCCTGGTAGCGACCGACCTGCTCACCGGATTACCGGAGGCGTTTCGGCGGGCGACGCGATGGGCGCACGAGAGCGTGGCGCGCATCCGCGGATGAGCGCCGAAGAATACATCACGTCCTCGGCCGACGAAACTATCGCGCTCGGGCGCAAACTTGCTCCAAAGCTGAGAAACTGCCGCGTGGTCATCCTGCGGGGCGACCTTGGGGCGGGGAAGACGACGCTCGTGAAGGGCATCGCAGAAGGCTTGCAGGCTGCTTCAGCGAATGACGTGACCAGCCCAACCTTCACGCTCATTCACGAATATCGCGGACCCGAAGTCAAGCTGTATCACGTCGATTTGTACCGCATCGAGACGGAGCGAGAGTTGGCGACACTTGGCCTCGACGAACTCTTCGCCGAAGAGGGAAATCTCGTCCTGCTGGAGTGGGGGGAGAAGTTTTCGCGACTGGTGATGGAGTGCGACGCGGAGATAGCGATCGAGCGGCTGGGAGAGTTTGGGCGGAAGATCGCCGTGAGGCTATCCGGGGAGACTTAAGTCTCGCGTCCAAACATCTCAGTTAGCGCTGCCGAAATCTTGATGGCGGATGACAAGCCAGTCGCTCAGAACCCCATGATATTGTACCCGCAGTCCACGTAGATGGTCTCGCCGGTGATGCCGCTGCCGCCATCGCTGGCTAGAAAGACAGCTGTCGAAGCCACTTCGTTGACATCGATGTTCCGCTGCAGGGGAGATTTTTCGGCCTGGCTCTTCATCATCTCGCCCAAGCTACCAATGCCACGAGCGGCCAGCGTCTTGATGGGTCCGGCGGAGATGGCATTGACGCGAATCCTGTGCTTGCCCAGGTCGTAGGCGAGGTAGCGGACGCAGGCTTCGAGAGCGGCCTTCGCCACTCCCATCACGTTGTACCTCGGAACCACTTTTTCCGCACCGTAATAGGTCATGGTCAGAATCGAGCCGCCCTCGGTCATGAGCGGAGCAGCGGCCCGTGCCAAGGCCACCAGAGAATAGGCGCTGGTATCGAGGGCGATGCGGAAGGCTTCGCGGCTGGTCTGAACGAACTCGTTCTGCATAGCTTCAGCCGGGGCGAAGGCTACGCTGTGTACGACCGCGTCCAATTTGCCGTACTTGGCTTTCAGTTCGTTGAGGAGCTTCGCAATCTCGTCGTCCTTAGAGACGTCGCATTGAAATGCCTGGGAGTTAGGTAATGCGCCGATCAGGTCATCTGCCTCCTGCTTCAAGCGCTCGTTCTGGTACGTGATCGCCAGGCTTGCCCCTGCCTTCTGCATATGCTGCGCGATGGCCCACGCGATGCTGCGTTTATTGGCCACGCCGAATACCACAACGTTTCGTCCTTCCATGCTGATCGCCATGCGGGTTGCGTCCTCCGGAACGCCGAACTTCGCGAAGCCAATCGTTGAGAATAGCAGCACGACGGCAAGGCTGTCTCGTGGCTGTACCGCACAAAAGTGACAGTAGCGGAGTCTTCATTTTTCTTCTTTCTTCAGGGCGAAGCTGGGCATATACTCCCCGCAAATAAGAGGGCCCCACTTCGTGGAGGCGCTATGGCAACGATTCGTGATTTGCTGACACATCGAACCATCCACTACATCCAGCCGCAGCAGACGGTGCTGGAGGCCGCTGGATACATGGTTGAATGCAATGTGGGTGCGGTTCCTGTACTCGACGGGAGCAGGCTGGTGGGCGTTTTTTCCGAGCGCGACATCATGAGCAAAGTTGTAACCCGGGGACGCAACCCGCTAACCACGAGTGTAGCCGAGGTGATGAGCACTACCCTGCGCACCCTGGCGCCGGACTCGAGTTGCGAAGATGCGATGGTGATGATGCAGGCGCATGGTATCCGCCACCTGCCGGTATGCGATGGCAACGCGCTTGTGGGATTTCTCTCACTGCGCGACCTGATGCGGCATACGCTCGAGGAGAAAGTTGGCGAAGCCGATGTGATGCGCGCATACATCCAGACCTCGGTCAGTTGATTCCACCGGCGTCTCCGCAGCGGACTCGCCACGGTGCTAAACTCAGTGGCGTTCCTATGCACTTCCTGCCGGTAATTGACCAGCTCCGGAAGATCGCGGGGCGCGACGCGGTTCTGGACCGTCCCGAAGACCTGATGTTGTACGAGTATGACGCTGGGGTGCGGAAGTGCACACCCGCCGGAGTCGTATTTCCTCAAAATACAGAACATGTGGCGCAGATCCTGCGGCTGGCGAGCGCTTCAGGATTTCCCGTGGTGCCACGTGGGGCCGGCACTGGCTTGAGCGGGGGTGCCATTGCACCCGAGGGCGGCGTGGTGCTGGCATTCGCGCGCATGAACCGCATCCTCGAAGTGGATCCCGACAACATGAGGGCGGTGGTCCAGGCGGGTGTAGTCAATCAGCAATTGTCGGAGACTGTCGCACATTTGGGGTTGTACTTCGCGCCCGACCCTTCGAGTCAGAAGGCCTGTACTATTGGTGGCAACGTAGCGGAGAACTCCGGCGGCCCTCACACTTTGGCCTACGGCGTGACCGTAAACCATGTCACCGGATTGACGGTTGTGATGCCTAACGGGGAAGTGGTGCGCTTCGGTGGGAAGGCTGCCGAGAGCAGCGGTTACGATCTGACGGGATTCTTTGTAGGTTCGGAGGGAACGCTTGGAGTCGTAACGGAAATCACAGTGCGGCTGCTGCGACGACCGGAGCGGATCGCAACGCTGCTCGGCATTTTCGAGACGGTCGATGACGGGGCCCGAACGGTGTCAGCAATCACCGCTGCTGGTATTACTCCCGCTGCGCTAGAGATGCTCGATGGCTGGACCCTGCGCGCGGTAGAAGCTGCATGCCATGCGGGCTACCCACTTGATGCTGGAGCGGTGCTCCTGATCGAGTTGGAGGGGCTAGCCGAACAGGTGGAAGAGCAGGCGGAGGCGGTGCGCCGCGTAGCTTTTGAGCAAAAGGCCAGAGAAGTGCGCCGGGCGAAAGACGAAAATGAGCGAGCGCTGCTGTGGAAAGGACGCAAGAACGCGTTCGCCGCGTTAGGAAGGCTTGCACCTTCCTATTATTCGCAGGACGGTGTCGTGCCGCGAACGAAGATTCCCGCCGTGCTGCAGTTTATTGAAGGTGTGGGAAAAAAATATGGGCTGCGCATCGGGAATATCTTTCACGCCGGCGATGGCAATCTGCATCCGCTAATTTTGTTCGATCCCCGCGATCCGCATCAGCTAGAACTCGTGCAGGCGGCTGGGGCGGAAATTCTCGAATGGTGCGTCGCGGCTGGCGGCTCGATTACGGGCGAACACGGTGTTGGGTTGGAGAAACGCGATCTAATGCCGCTACTGTTTACCAATGACGACCTCGACGTAATGCTCAGCCTGCGGAATGCGTTTAATGCTGCGGGTGTCCTGAATCCCGGCAAGCTCTTTCCGACTACACGGATGTGTCGTGAGACCACGGGTTCGTCGACCAACCCGGTGCTGGTTGCGGAGGGAATGTGAGCGCGACAGAGGTCTCGCTCGACCTGGTCCGCGAGTTGCGTGCGATCTGTGGAGAGCCTCATGTTATCGATGATCCTGAGCAGCTGAAGTTTTGTTCGGTTTTCTTTGCTCCCTATCCTTCGGTCGCAGTGTGGCCGGGTTCGGCGGAAGAAGTCGCTGCAGTGATACGGGTAGCCAATCAGGATGGCTTGGGCATCGTGCCCGCCGGAGCGCGTGTTCCCCAGGTTCTCGCGCACAATAAGCAGCCTTACGCGGTGATGTTTACTGCCAGACTCACGGATGTTGAGCACTACGATCACGCTGATTTGACGGTTGGAATTGGTGCCGGAACCACTGTGGCACAACTCCATGCCATGATTTCTGCCGATCGGTTGATGTTTGCCGGCGATCCGTCCTCCCCCGAACAATGCACGATTGGAGGTCTGCTGGCAACGGCGAGTCACGGGCCTTTGCGACACGGATACGGCTCTGTGCGCGATTACTGCATCGGCGTTCGCTTTGTCACCGGGGATGGCCGCGTAGGCAAGGCTGGCGGACGCGTGGTCAAGAACGTCGCCGGTTACGACCTGATGAAATTACTCATCGGCAGCTTTGGTACCTTGGCGGTGATTACCTCGGCCAGCTTTAAGCTATTTCCCGCGCCACGGCAGACGAGGACGTTTCTTGCCGAGTTTGCATCTGCCAGTGACGCCTTGCAGTTCCGAGACTCGGTGGTTCGCTCCCCTTTGTCGCCCATGTGCTTGGAATTGGTTTCTCCCGGGGCACGCAAACTCATGCGGCCGGAGATGACATCTGATACGTGGGTTATCTGCGTACGCGCCTCGGGCAGCGATGGTGTGCTCACCCGGTATCGCAAGGAACTTGGTTCGGCGATCACGCGTGAGCTCGAGGGTGATAGCGAGCGCGCAATGTGGGCTGCCATCGAGAATTTTCCAGCTAGCTCGGAAAAGCGCCTCATGAACGATCCGGGTCCGCCAATACGAATTCACATTAACGTTCCGCCGGGCGAAGCGGTTCGGGTGATTGAATCCCTCGAAAGAGCAAGGTGGGGGGACGCCGTTGGCGTCGCTTTCGTCGGGAGGGTGGGAGTGGGACACATTCTGGCAACTGCGTGTCCTATTAACCTTGGGGTTCCGTGGCCGCCGGCAGTAGTGCTTGACGAGTTGCAGAAAAGCGTTAGACAGGGCCTGAACGTAAAAGTCGAGCACACGTCTCATCCCTGGCCAATACCCCCGCCGAACATTGCAAGCATGCGTGCGGTGAAGCGCGCCGTCGATCCCAAGAATATTCTCTGCGGGAGGGCGATCTTTTGAGCGCAGCGCCTCCGGTACTTGAGCCACGCCCCTCCAATTTCTCTCCACACGAGAAGCCCTCTTGGGACTTGTACTCGCGATGTGTTCATTGTGGCCTGTGCCTCGACCAGTGCCCGACCTACCGAGTGCTCGGTACGGAAATGGATTCTCCGCGCGGACGCATCTACCAGATCGTTCAGGTGGACGAGGGACGGCTGGCGCTGAGCGACTCATTTGTCACGCACATTGACCGGTGCCTGGGCTGCTTGAATTGTCAGACAGCGTGCCCGTCCGGAGTGGCCTATGGAAGCCTGCTGGAGCAGGCGCGGGCGCAGATCGCCGAGAACTATCGGCGCCCATGGCTGGCAACCTCGATCCGTGAGCATTTCTACGTTCACATACTGCCATCGTTCGGCCGCCTCGCTCGCCACGCGCGATTCCTCCGCTTCTATCAGCGGTCGGGACTACAGACCTTCGCGCGTGCGAGCGGAATCCTCCGGGCTCTGGGAATGGCCGACTTGGACGCACTATCGCCACGGATCGAAAGTAAGTTTTCTTTCTCCGATCTCGGCCAGGTGTTCCCGGCGGAAGGCGAACGACGTGGACGGGTCGCGCTGTTGATCGGATGCGTCGCGAGCGTTGCGTTTTCAGAATTGAATAGCGCCACGATACGTGTACTTACCAAGAATGGCATCGAAGTGCACATTCCCGAGAAGCAGTCGTGCTGCGGTGCATTGCAGCTGCATGCCGGATTGCTTGATCTGGCGCGCCAGCAGGCGAGGCGCAACATCGACGCGATGGCCATTCTGGAATATGACGCAGTCGTGACCAATGCCGCCGGATGCGGATCGACGCTCAAGGAATATGGCCCCCTGTTGCAGGACGACCCGACGTACGGGGAACGTGCGCGGCAGTTCACGGCCAAAGCGCGAGACATCAACGAGTATCTTGCAGACATCGGGCTACGCGAGCCAAAGCGTAGGTTACAGGTCCGTGTAACGTATCAGGATTCGTGTCACCTGGCACATGCCCAAGGAGTAAGAAGTGCACCGCGGCAATTGTTGCGCTATATCGGTGCCGAGGTGGTGGAATCGCCGCGAGCTGATTCTTGCTGCGGCAGCGCGGGTGTGTACAACGTCGTGCAGAACGACATTTCGATGAAGGTCCTGGACGAAAAGATGGGGTATGTCGCCAGCGTCGAACCCGAGATTATCGCGACGGCCAATGTAGGCTGCATGTTGCAGTTTCGAGCAGGCGTCGAACGGCGAAAGATGAATACGCGTGTTGCGCACGTCGTGGAGTTAGTAGACGAAGCTTACTAAGGCGTCTGGCGAGCCTGCCGGAACCAGAGCGGCAGGCCTGGTCCAACCTGCCCTCCGGCTCGCGCGCGGGTGGCTCCGTTCCACTAGCCAAGATTACGGTTGGCCACGGGGTTTCCTATCGGCGAGAATTCACGAACGTTTATTGAGCGATGAGTGCTTCGTGGAGCGCTGCCTTCAACGCCTCAGGATCGTAAATGGGAGGGTGGCAGGAGAAGTTTGTGCACACTAACGCAAACGACTTATTTTCGTCTAGCGCCGGGACCTTGGGCAGCGTTTCCGCCAACGATGGCGGAAGATTCTGCCGCACCGCTTCACTATCGGTAAGATGAACGACCGACAGGTTCACCGCGAACGGAGTGGCTGCGGCTTTGAGCAGGGTTTCAGCATGGTCGTCTTCACCAACGACAATCGCCTGGGTGTACGGGCGAGCGAGCCAGGTCGCTGCGATGCCATATGTGCCAGCGTAAATTCCGAACTGCTCGGCTGCTCCTGCGAAAACTTCCAGCGTGTCCTGCGCCTTCTCGCGATACCTCTCTTCGTTGGTGTAAGTGTGTAATCGCAGCAGCGCGATTGCGGCGCACGGATTTCCGGCGGGCGTCGGCGCGTCTTGATATGGTTTGCGTCGGGCCGAAAGAGCACCCAGTTGCAACTTCTCCTCAATCGACGCTTCTGTGTCAAAGAAACCACCGGAAGTCGGATCGCCAAAGCGGCGAATCATCTCGTCGGCGATCTTCTGCGCAAAGCGGAAATAACTGATATCGCCCGTGATCTCGTAGCCATCGAGACAGGCAATCACGGTGTACGCATAATCGTCGAGTAACCCGCGCACAAAGCGTGTGCCGGCATTCGTATCGCTGTATTCAATGACGTGTGACAGTCCGCGATCGGGTTGCCACGCCTCCGCAAGAATCCGGTCCAAGGACCGAAGGGCAAAGTGACGCGCATCAGCATTATGGGTCGCCCGAGCGAAATGCAAGTAGGCGGAGATGCAAAGCGCATTCCAGTTGGTGTAAACCGTCTTGTCGACGTAAGGTGTTGGGCGCTGCAGGCGGCCTGCGTAAAGCTTCGCGCGCGCGCTCGCGAGCAGGTCCAGAACGTCTGTAATGTCACGCCCCATATTCGTGGCTATCTCGTCGGAGAGAAGGCTTACCTGTAAAACGTTTTTCGCCCGATTATGGTGCATCTGTCCGGTGTCATTGATCCCAAAGTGCAGAGCGATGGCCTGGAATTCGTCGGGAGTCAACACGGCCCTGGCTTCGGCGACCGTCCATGTGAAATAGTCGCCATCATCATCAAGGTTGATATCGGCGTCCTGTGATGCATAGAAGCCGCCGTGCTCGCGGTCGCTTAGCCATTCGTCCATCCAGCGCACAATATCGGTTGCGATATGCAGGTAGAACTCATAACCGAAGACTTGGTAGCCGTGGACGTAATTCTTCAGCAGCTCAGAGTTGTCGTATGACATTTTCTCGAAGTGGGGGACCGTCCAGTGCTCGTCAACCGAGTATCGGTGAAATCCGCCGCCGAGTTGGTCGTATACGCCACCTTTAGCCATTTTGGCGAGCGTGGTCTTAATCACAACGCCAACCCGTTCTTCTTTAGTCCGGGCATACCAGTCGAGCAGCAGATCGGTCGCAGACGCATGCGGAAACTTGGGAGCACCACCAAAGCCGCCATGCTTTTCGTCGAAGATGGACACGGCCGACTGCACCATCATGCCGATGAGTCGCGGCGAGAAATCGGCATGATGTCCGGCGAAACGTTCGGCATTCGCCAGCATGCTCATGATCTCGCCAGCCGAATTGAGCACTTCGCCGCGACGATCACGATACGCTTCCGCAATCGCGAGCAGGATTTTCTTAAAGCTCGGGCGTCCGTAGCGGTCGTCGGGTGGAAAGTATGTTCCGCCATAGAACGGTTTGCCTTCAGGTGTAAGAAACACGGTGAGCGGCCAGCCTCCCGTGCCGGAGATTGCGGAAACGGCAAGCTGGTATCGGCTGTCAACATCCGGGCGCTCGTCGCGATCGACTTTCACAGCGATGAACTCGCGGTTCACGATCTCGGCGACGTCGGGGCTCTCATACGATTCGCGGTCCATTACATGACACCAGTGGCACCAGACTGCACCGATGTCCAAGAGTATGGGCTTGTTCTCCCGCTGGGCGACGGCAAAGGCGTCGTCACCCCATTCATGCCATTGAACTGGTTGATGCATTGCCGAACGCAGGTAGGACGAGGAAGCGCTCGACAGCGCGTTACGGGGATCGCTCATAAGGGGTTCAGTCTAACAGCAGAATTTCTCCTGCACCGCGTCTGTGACCGACAAGCAGGAACGGAGGCGAGCGGACGTGCCCTCGCTTATCGCTTTAGATCCGTACTGGCTAGGCTTGGATGTGCGCTTCGATGAACCAGAGGTCCTTGTCGTTGGCGCGGACGATCTGCGTGAAGATATCCGCAGTCGCCGTGTCGCCAAGCTTATCGGCCTCGTCGATCGCGTCCCGATTGGCGTTAGTCAGCTTGGTGAGACGATTTGACAGCGCGTGCACATGGTCCATCCCATTGACAGCATCAAGGTCGTACTCCGGAATGGACGAATTCTTTACGGCCATGCGGGCGGTGCCATGCGCAACTCCACCTAATTGAACGGCACGTTCGGCGATGAGATCGGCAGCATCGTCAACGTGGCCGGCAATCTCGTCGAACAACAAGTGCAGCTGGTAGAACTGCTGGCCTTTCACGTTCCAGTGCGCGTGTTTTACCTGCGTCTTCATGTCGATTGTATCGGCAAGGCGTGCGTTCAGCAGATCGATAATTTTGGACTTGGCGTCGTTGGACAGTTCGACACCGCTGGTAAACCCTACTTCTTGTTCTGTTTTAGCAGGCATTAGTCCTCCTAATAAGCGCAGCTTGGTTCTGGTTTAATTTTATGCCCAACCAGCGCAGGCTGCATTCATCGGGGGAGATGTTGGGTCTTCTGGTACTCTGAAAAACCACTCAGTCGTTCGCTTACGTAGATGCGAAAAAACCGCGGTAGTTCCGCGACTTTTTCTGGAGTCTAAGATGCTGAAGCAGGAAGCGCTGGCCCGAATTACGCAGGGTGTCAGAAAGTTTCAAAGCGAAGTTTTTCCATCACAGCGCGAAATGTTTGAGCGCCTGAGTGGGCGGCAGGATCCTCTGGCTCTGTTCGTGACCTGTGCCGATGCAAGAGTTGTACCCAACCTGTTTACGCAAACGGACCCCGGCGAAATCTTTATTGAGCGTAACCCGGGCAACATGGTCCCACCTTATGTGGAATTTGTCGGTGGCGTGACAGCCGGCGTGGAATACGCAATGCTCGCGCTGAAGATCCCGGTAATCGTGGTGTGCGGTCACACCGACTGCGGAGTAATGAAAGCGCTGCTGCATCCCGAAAATGCGGACGGAATGCCCGGCGTCCAGCGATGGATGAGCCATGGCTTGACGGCATGCGAACGGATGCTCCAGAAGTACAAACATGCCGGCGAGGAGGGGCAACTTAAGCATTTAACGGAATACAACGTTCTGGAACAGATCGAGAACCTGAAGACCCATCCCAGCGTCCAAACACGCCTGCGCAACCGGGAAATCGAAATCCGCGGCTGGGTGTATGACATCGGTGACGGTTCGATCCGTGAGGCGAATCCCGAGAGCGGGGAGTTTCAATTGCTGGAAGGTTAGGCCCAGCCCCATCTATTTCGCTATAAAAATCACCACGCTGCGCGACTTCACCAGATAACTCTGCTGCGATTCAAGTGGGAACTCCTTGCCTTCCTCGGCGATGTCTCGCGGCGATTCCAGCGCGGTATCCACCAGGCGATACCATTTGCGCCGGCCGGTATCGGGAAGCTCGAAGATGCTGTCTTCCCAATGCGCGTGCGCGATGAAGTGCAGGTCGTCACGCGAACCGTCCGGGTGAGTTTGTGTCCATTGCATGGCGATGGAACGGGACTCGGGGCCCCAGTCGGCTGACGCTCGCTTGGTTCCGTGCCAAGTGACGTGGAAACCGGTGCCGGCGTCGATGGCAAAGCTATCGCGGCGAAGCATCGGACTGCGCTTGCGAAAGGCGATCATGAGCTGAAAGAAACGAACCAGGTCGGCGTTTTCTTTCGCAAAGCCCCAGTTTACCCAGCTCACATCGTTGTCCTGGCAGTAAGCATTGTTGTTGCCCTGCTGGGTGCGGGCCATCTCGTCGCCTCCGAGAAGCATGGGCACGCCGTGGGAGAAAAGAAGGATGGCGGCAAAATTCTTTCGCTGACGTGCACGCAAAGTGTTGATGGCGGGATCATTTGTCGGTCCCTCGACGCCGCAATTCCAGCTCAGACTGGCATTATCGCCATCCTGATTGTTGTCACCGTTGGTGAGATTGTGCTTTTCGTTGTACGAGACCAGGTCGTTCAGCGTGAAGCCATCGTGGCAGGTCACGAAGTTGATGCTGTGATAGGGTTCGCGCGCGCTAGTTTCGTAGAGATCAGGACTGCCCAGCAGACGAGTGGCTAACGGCGATGTCATGCCGGCATCACCCTTCACGAATTTGCGCACGTCGTCCCGGAAGATGCCGTTCCACTCGGCCCAGCGTCCCCATGACGGAAACCTACCCACCTGGTAGAGCCCGGCGGCATCCCATGCTTCCGCGATCAGCTTGGTGTTGGCCAGCACCGGATCATAGGCCATGCTCTCCAGCAATGGAGGGTTCTTTAGTACGCTGCCATCCTGTCCGCGCCCGAGAATCGCCGCCAGGTCAAAGCGAAAGCCGTCGACGTGCATTTCCGTCACCCAGTAACGCAGGCAGTCGACAATGAAGTCGCGAACCACGGGATTATTGCAGTTCACGGTATTGCCGCATCCGGAGTAGTTCAGATACTTGCCGGTGGCCGGATCCAGGATGTAGTAGGTTGCGTTGTCGATTCCGCGAAACGACCACGTCGGTCCGGTTTCGTCTCCTTCGGCAGTGTGGTTGAACACCATATCGAGGATGACCTCGATGCCGGCCTCGTGCATTGACTTCACGAGCTGCTTGAACTCGCGTATCTGCTCGCCATCTTCGCGTTTCGACGAATACGCTGTATTCGGCGCGAAAAACGCAGTGGGCTGATAGCCCCACAAATTCAGCAGCGGCTCGCCGGTGAACGGGTTCACCCGGTCGGTGTCGCCTTCTTCAAATTCGTTCACCGGCAGCAACTCGACGGCGGTAATGCCCAGGTCCTTCAGGTACGGGATCTTTTCGATCAGGCCAGCAAACGTGCCGGGATTCGCAACGCCGGAAGTCGAGTGGCGCGTGAAGCTACGGACGTGCATCTCGTAAATGATGCTGTCGACCAACGGGATGTTCAGCGGCTGATCGGCTCCCCAGTCGAAACGGTTCTCGATGACCACCCCGTGCCGCATGGGTTGCGTTTTACCCTTATAAGTGCCCCATTTCGCGCCTCCCGACAGTACTTGGGCGTAGGGATCAAGTAACTGCAAAGCGGGATCGAAACGATATATCGCCGGATCGGGGTTGGGCTGCAGGTCGAAACGAAAGGCGTAATGCGCGCCTACATCCAGCCCTTCTATGAAGATGTGCCAGACCTGCCCGGTGCGGTTCAAAAGAGGATCGAGAAATACCGTGGCAAACGGCTTTGGGTTCCCCTGCTCGAACAACAGCAGCCAGCACGCGGTCGCATTCTTGGAGAAGACTGAGAAGTTCACCCCGGCGCGATGGACGGTGGGGCCCAAGGGCAGGGGATGTCCGCGCCCAATGGAGTACGGCGGCGGGACGGCAGGCTTGGTCGGGAGCGTGTCTAGAAAGGTCGGTGTAGAAGTCATGACGCTCAGCCTAATTTACAGGCCGTTTGGAGGGATACCAGAAAGTATGACCCCTCGACAAGTGCGGGGCACAGGCCAGAAGATCGACGCTTCTGCAAAGCTCGAGAAAAAGGTATTGGGACCGGAGGGAGGGATTATCAAGCGGAAGGAGTCCGGTGGCATGACCCAGGCTGCGTCGATCGCATTTTTCGTGACCGACCGGAGCCTCTGGAGCATCGTTGTATGTTGAAGTCTCACTCAGAATTTCAATTCGTTGGAGGCATGCGATGGCGACAGCCTTGACTGCAGATATCATTCGGTTAGTTGATGCTCGTAACTTCGCGCACCTGGCCACTATAATGCGTGACGGATCTCCCCATAGCGCTCCCGTCTGGATCGGCCGCGAAGGCGATCGTCTCATTGTCTGCACTGACGAAAGCTCGGTGAAGGCGCGGAACACGGCCCGTGACCCGCGGGTTGCCGTTTCCATCCTTGATCTCAAAGACCCTTATAGCGAAGCGCAACTTCGTGGCCGCGTGGTTGATCGGCGTGCCGATTCCGACTTCAAGTTGCTCGACGGAATCGCGAGGAAGTATACCGACGAACCGTACCCCGACCACAGCGAACCTGGGATTGCACTCGTGATTGAAATCGATAAGGCGCGGTACTCCAAGGAACCCTTTGAGCACACCCCGCTTTAGATAAGAAGGGCCGAACTCCCCGGCGGTTAGTTGCCGGCAAGCAGGTGACGCGCAATGCGGGCGTAGATATCGACCGCATCAAGCAGTTGCTGTTTCGCAATGTACTCGCCTTCGGTGTGGGCCACATGAATGGAACCGGGCCCGATCAGCACGGGCTTGCCCCAATTTTTAAGCGCAGGGATGTCGGTGGTAAAAGCTGCCACCATGGTGTCAATGCCCGGAACCGTCCCGAGTTCCATGAATGGGATCTCGAGGATAAAGTTGGCTTCAGCTTTTCCGGCGACCGCCGCGGTGATTTCGCGGCGGAGTTCCTCGGTCGGTCCGACCAGGCGGATCAGCAGGTTCGCAATCGCATAATCGGGAATGACGTTGGGCGCCCGGCCGCCTTCTATGAGCCCGATATTCATCGTCGAAGGCCCAGCGCTGGGATGTAACGGCAACTTCAGCTTGCGAACATTCCCCAGCGCATCAATGAGTTTTTCGATTGCAGACTCACCCAGTTCGGGATACGCCGAATGGGCCATTTTGCCGCGCGCCACCAGTTCGACCCGCAGTGTGCCTTTTGATGCCAGTGCGATGCGGTTCTCAGTTGGCTCGCCATTGATCAGGAACTTTGTGCCGCGCGGCTGCTGGTTGGCGGTTTGCGCCCCCTGGCTGTCGCGTTCTTCGCCCACCAGGAACAACAGTCCGACGTGGATGCCTTCCGCTTTGAGTTTCTCGGCCGCCGCGATCTGCGCGACCATGATCCCCTTGGCGTCACATGAGCCTCGCCCGTAAATGCGGTCCGCGGTTTCCGATGAAGTGATAAACGGAGGTACGGTGTCCATGTGCGTTGAGAACGCTAACTCAGGACGTGGACGACCCGGATGCGTGGCCCACACGTTGAACCGATCACCCTCGACCGGCATGAGTTCCACGACGTGGCCGAGTGCGGTGAGTTCGCGGGCGATGGCGTTACCGGCAGCGGCCTCATTGCCGGTGATGGAATCAATGTCGATGAGCTCGCGGGTGAGAGCAAAGAGATCCATGAATCAAGAATAGAATATGTTCATCGTCGAGGCACCGAGAGGCGCGTATGATCTAGGTCTTCGCCAAGCGGACCTCTTCAATCTCGTTTGCGAATGCTTTTTCCAATGCCGTCTTGCGATGTTCAAAAATGGCCTGCATCACTCGCACAAATACCACTTTCTCGAGCAAGATGCCGACTATGCCAAATCCCACTTCGTATTCCACTTCATCGCCGATTACTGTGCCTTCGAGGCCGTCTCGAACGCTCGATTCGAAGGTGTGCGTGTGATGCCACGACTTAAAAGGTCCCTGCTTCTGAATGTCGGAAAAGTATTCATGAAATGAGAACTCCGTGATGAGTGCTGTCCAGCGCTCGTGGATCGGTATGTAGGGAATCACGCGGAACTTGAAATAGATTTCCGTTCCGGCCCCAGCCATTCGTTCCAATCCCAATGCTGGGACACCCTCCGGCAAGCGTGGCGGAACCAGATTCAACTTGATGATCTTCGCGCCTTGCGATGGAGGCATAATCCGCGGCAAGTTATGCGGGTCGACGAAGAACGCGAACACCTTCGGCAGCGGAACCGGAATCCAGTGCTCGACGCCCAGCCGCTGGCTCATGGCGGATGAATATATAGGCCGGAACGGAGAATTCCAAACGCCCCAGAGATTCGGCATGCTCAGAACTCAAGCGCCAGGCGGCTTGGGAGTGGGTATCGATTTTCCAACATTGGCGAAGTTCCAGCCGCACACTTCGGGTTTCGTGGCGCTTAAAGCCGCGGTACGCTGGGGGAGAACCGTGCTGGTAAACGCTAAGGCTGGGGTCGCTCGGCTTAGGCAACCCAACAGGTAGAGTCCGGTTGCATGGTCGCCGATTCTACTGCAAAAAAAGAGTTTTCCGCTTGACAGCGCATGGAAACAGCGTACACTTCGGTCTCAAGAGTGGTAAGAAATGGAATAGGGTGGACCATAAGGGACTGCCTGTGGGAGTTTCTAGAGCGAATTGGTTCCGTTGGCCAAACGCGCAAAGAAAGCAACTAGCAGCTCCCGTTTGGGGTATTTCAGGTTTTTCTCCTCTCCCGTTCTCGAAGTGAGGTTCCGGCGGATCGGCGCCGGCAGTTATGTTTCGCGGCTCGCACTTAACCCGGTTGGACGACAAGGGGCGTCTCAAAATGCCCGCGGAATACAAGCGCCTGGCCGACGAGAAGTACGGCAGCAAATTCTATATCACCAGTTGGGACGGCAAGAGTGCCTTTCTGTATCCCATCCAGGAGTGGGAGACGATCGAGCGCAAGCTGGTCGGACTGCCGACCTTCAATGCTTCCAAGCAGAAGCTGTTAAAGCGCACCAGTTATTACGGACAGGAAGTGGAATTCGACAATCAAGGGCGTCTGCTGCTGCCGGCGGTTTTGCGGGATTCGGCCGGGCTGAAAGGCGAGGTTTCAGTGGCGGGACGATTGACCTACCTCGAAGTCCAAAATGCCGAAGCGCTTCGCGAAGAGGTGCTCGAGCCGTTTACGGATGAGGATGCGAAAACCCTGGACGGTCTGGGTATTTAGTGGTGAAAGGCGATCCATTCAACGTCTCGGAACGGGAGTGAATGGACAAAGAGATTCCAACGACGGACAGCGCCAAAGGGCGCGGACATGGCGAGACGGGCAGCAGGCAGTTGGGCCATGTATCGGTTCTTTTACAACCAGCGATCGAATTCCTGGCCGTGCGGCGCGGCGGGACCATTATCGATTCGACCATCGGCTTGGCCGGCCACGCGTGGGAAATCGCAAAACGCCTCGGCCCAGCGGGTCGTTTGATTGGCTTCGATAAGGACCCGGCGGCGCTGGAGCGGGCCCGCGAGCGGTTGACCGGCCCTCCCGCGGAGTTGGCTGGCGATTGGCCGCGTATTGAGCTGGTACACGCCAGTTTCGCCGATGTGGCGAAACAGGTGGCGCCTGCCAGCGTCGATGGACTGCTGGCCGATCTCGGCGTCAGTTCCATGCAACTGGACAACGCTGTGCGCGGATTTAGTTTTCAGGCGGAAGGGCCCCTGGATATGCGGATGAACACGCAATCGGGGCTGACCGCCGAACAAGTGGTAAACCGCTTCGACGAGCGCGAGCTTGCCGACGCGATTTACGAATTCGGTGAGGAAAGGAGGTCGCGGAGAATCGCCAGAGCCATTGTTCGGGCGCGGCCGATTCGCACCACCGCACAACTTGCGGCAGTGGTTTCGGCTGCGGCCCGGCCAATGAACCAGGCAGAACGGCGAATTCATCCGGCGACCCGTACCTTTCAGGCTCTCCGAATTCTGGTGAACCGTGAACTCGATGACCTGCGTGACCTATTGAGGAAAGACGGCGCGCCGCAGGTTCTAAAGAAGTGCGGGAGGCTGGTGATCATCAGCTTCCACTCCCTGGAAGACCGCATCGTTAAAGATGCGTTACGCGAGGGAGCGCACGACGGTATTTATCGGCTATTAACAAAGAAGCCGGTAACGGCAGTGCAGGAAGAGATTGATCGCAATCCGCGGTCACGCAGCGCCAAGTTAAGAGCGGCGGAGCGGGTGTAAGAGTACTGGAACTAACCAGTTACTGGTTTTTTTGCGAACGCTCCAGAATTTTTCGCGGGTTCTTGATCAAGCCTGCGGAAAACTCTGTGGGAAATGTGAATAAGTGCCGGTCCGCTGGTCGCGGACGGCCCAAAATCGACAGGGTGGACCCCTACAAACGGGGATAACGGAGCACACGATGGCAGCCGGAGTTTTGTATCCCACAATGCAGGACACGGGTGAGTGGAGCGGGCCTGTGTCGCAGGCGCGGGGGATGTTCATGGGAACGCCCGAGATCTATATCCCCAAGCGAATCGATAATTCACGCGTAGTGCGAGTCGTAGATCCGAAACGCCGGCGCGAGATGTTTTCTTTCGGCATCACTCTGTGCGTTCTGTTCCTGATGGTGATGGTCTACTTGCTGCAGCACCTCAGCGCTATCGAATATGGCTACCGCATCGAGAAAGCCAAGACTGACTTGAGCGCAGTTGTAGAGAGTAATCGCGAATTGAAACTGGAAGAGTCGTCGCTAAAGAACCTGGCGCGCATCGATGTGGAGGCCCGCAAACTGGGCATGGTTCCCCCGGCGGCAGGCCAGGTGCAGATGATAGAGAGCGGAAATGGTGACGGCGCGGCGCCGGTCATGGCAAAGGCGAATCCCTCGGGGATCATGGTTGTCTCGATTCAGCAGTAGATGTGCGTGGATAGTTTTTTTGCGAAAGGGCCCGTTAGCCCCGACAATTTCCAAGTGTCGGACCATCTTCCCCATATGGTGCTACAACGTAGGATTGAAGGAGTATGGCTCGGTCAAGACCATTCGATCCGCGGGCATGCTGCTGAGCTTCAGCTTCAAACAATTTCAATGTCCCATATTGTCAGATGAGCTGGATGTCTGAGGGAGACATAGAGAGTGCGGGCAAGTACAGTTGCCAAAACACCGGTTAAACGGCTGTATGTTCTCGCAGCCGTTCTCTTCCTCTGGGCAGTGGCTGTGCTCGGCCGATTGGTGTACCTGCAGGTCATCAAGTACGAATTCTTCCTCAACCTGGCCTCCCGTCAACACGGACGCACCATCGATGTCGATCCGCGTCGAGGCACCATCTACGACCGCAATGGCGCCGAACTTGCCATGTCCATCGATGTGGATTCAGTATTCGCGGTGCCCAGCGAAATATTCGACCAAGAGAGTACGGCGCAGATACTGGCAAAGGTACTTAACCTCGATGAACAGGAATTGCTCTCACACCTGCGGACCCAAAAGAACTTCGCTTGGGTGAAGCGGAAGATTGACGCCGAAACTAGCAGGCGGCTGCACGAGCTCAACCTACGCGGCATCTATTTTCGCAAAGAGCCGAAGCGCTTCTATCCCAAGCGTGATCTTGCGGCCCAGGTGCTCGGTTATGTAGGAACGGACGATGAAGGCCTCGGCGGCCTGGAGCTCGTGTTCGACGACGACCTGCGTGGCATACCAGGCCGCGAGATGATTTTTGTCGATGCCCGACGCAAGTGGTACGGGCACGTCGAGCGCCAGCCCGATCCCGGACAGAACCTCGTTCTCACCCTCGACGGCACCATCCAGTACATCGCCGAGAAGGAGCTCGATCAGGCGATGGAAGCGACCAAGGCTGTCGCGGGCACCGTCATCGTGCAAAATCCGCGTACCGGCGAAATCCTGGCACTGGCGAATCGCCCCACGTTCAACCCCAACGTCTTCAACAGTGTGCCGAAGGAGGCCTTGAAGAACCGCGCCGTCAGCGACGTGTACGAGCCCGGTTCAGTTTTCAAAACGGTCACCTATTCCGCGGCGATTGAGCAGAGAGTGGTGACGCCCGAAGATCGCGTCGATTGCCAGAACGGCTCCATCACCATTTTCGGAATGACCATCCGCGATCACGAAAAGCTCGGGGTTGTCACCGTCTCGGAAGCTTTTGCCCATTCCAGTGACGTGGCGGCCATCAAAACTGGCATGAAGCTGGGCGACGAACGCTTTGATCAGTACATTCGCGCCTACGGTTTTGGCGCTCAGACTGGAATCGAGCTGCCCGGCGAAAGCCGTGGCTTGAAGAAGCCGCTGAATCGCTGGTCGAAGGTCTCCATCGGGGCGATGTCAATGGGACAGGAGATCGGGGTCACTCCGGTGCAGGTGGTTTCTATGGTTTCGACGATTGCCAATGACGGCGTTTATACGCCACCTCGCATTGTCGCGGGAGAGCTGCCGCCCAATGCGGGGCCCGCACCTGTCGTATTTCATCCTGCGCAACAGCACCGCGTGATTTCAACCATGACCGCAGCGCAGATGAAGAAGATGATGGAAGGCGTGGTGCTCTTCGGCACCGCGCGGCGTGCCATCCTTGACGGCTACACGGTAGCCGGAAAAACTGGCACCGCGCAGAAAGTCGATCCAGCGACCGGAGCGTACTCGAAAACCAAGTATGTGGCCTCCTTCGTGGGCTTCGCGCCCATCAACAATCCGGCCGTCACGATTGCGGTGATCCTCGACTCGGCCCAGGGATTGCACCAGGGCGGCCAGGTATCAGCTCCGGTCTTCAAGCGCGTTGCGCAGCAGGCGCTGGAATACATGCACGTACCGCACGACGTCGAGCCAAAAATCCAGACCCAGCGCCTGACACTGGTGGCCCAGAACGACGACGCTGCCGAGGAAGATTCCGATCACCTGGGTACACCGTTGTTACCGGAGAACGACCGGATCTCTGCGACCGCAACCAGTCAGGCGGGCGAACCATCCACTGCCGCAACGGGTCCCTCAAGAGTGCCGAGCGGGAAGGTCGTTGAGGTATCAGTTCCCACTGGCCCGCCGCCATCTGGTCGACGGCAAGAGCCATCGGACGTGCTCCCAGACTCTGGACCTGTTCCTCCGTCATCACCCGTGGGCGATGGCGCCGTCGTGCTCAAAGTGGACAGTGGCATCGTGGTGCCTTCTTTTATAGGAAAGTCACTACGCTCAGCGGTAGAAGCCGCACAGCAAATCGGGCTGGAGATCACGGTTCTCGGCTCTGGAATCGCACGCCAGCAGTCTCCCCATGCCGGCGCTCACCTGCTGGCTGGGCAGAAAGTCATGGTGCGTTTTAGTCAGTCGCCCTAACCGTGGTGTGCCAATTTGGAACGTCACCTCTTCTCGTGGGAAACAGTGGATTGGGCCTACTGGAGCCCGGCTATAATTTTCATAGCATGAACTTCCTCAAGTTGCTCGACGGCGCGGAGTACCTGGAAGAGCAGGGTGATCCGCCGATTACCGGCCTGGACTACGACAGTCGGCGGGTGAAACCCGGGTGGTGTTTTGTTGCCATGCGCGGCGAGTACACTGATGGCAACCGCTTCATCGATCAGGCCATTGCCAATGGCGCAGTGGCAGTGGTGAGTGATTCGCTGCCGCCTCGGGAGGGAGTTGCGTGGGCGAGAGTGGTGCATGGACGACGCGCTCTCGCGCGCCTCAGCGCCAACTTTTACCGGCATCCGGCCGAAAAACTACGCCTAACGGGTATCACCGGAACCAACGGAAAGACCACTACATCGTTCATTCTGAGCCGAATGTTACGTGCCGCCGGACGCAGCATCGCGCTAGTTGGCACGGTGGAATATCGCATTGCGAATCAGACTTACCCCGCGCCCCGTACTACCCCAGAATCGCTCGAACTCAATCAGCTCTTCGCCAACGCTGTGCAGGCGGGCTGTACCGAAGCCGTGATGGAAGTATCGTCGCACGCCCTGGAGCAGCAACGCACCTTCGGCATCCCGTTCGAGGTGGCAGTGTTTACCAATCTCACTCGCGACCATCTCGACTATCACCGAACCATGGAGAACTACTACCAGTCGAAGACCATCCTGTTTACCGGATTGGGGGTGGAGCCTCCACGCTCCGTGGTCATTAATATCGAGGACGAATATGGCCAGCGGTTGTTGCAAGTTTGCAAGCGCCATCACGAGGTGATCACTTACGGCATCGAACGAGGTGATTTTCACACCCAAGACCTGAAGATTGCGGCAAGCGGAGTGAGTTTCAAGCTCGTTTGTCCTACCGGCGGAATTCCCATCTGGAGCCGGATGCTGGGCCGAGTCAATGTGTACAACCTCGTGGCTGCTGCGGCCGCCGCGTATGCTCGCGACGTCGGACCAAGCTCCATCGCCGAAGCCGCCGATCAGATCGCGCACGTCGCCGGCCGCTTCCAGAGACTCGACATGGGCCAGCCATTCACGGTGATAGTGGATTACGCCCATACAGATGACGCGCTTCGCAACCTGACCGCCGTTGCCCGCGACTTCCTGCATCAGCGTGGAGGCCCGGGCCGGGTCCTTACCGTGTTCGGTTGTGGCGGAGACCGTGACCGCACCAAGCGGCCGCTGATGGGCGAGGCTGTGGGAAACGGCAGCGACTTTGTGGTGCTTACCAGCGACAATCCTCGCCGCGAGGATCCTGTTGCCATCATTAACGACGCGCTGCCGGGCCTGCAGCGCACTGGTGTGCGCTACACCCTGGAGCCAGACCGCCATAAGGCAATCGAGCTTGCGATTCACGAAGCCGAGGCAGGCGATATTGTGCTGATCGCCGGCAAGGGTCACGAAAAATACCAGGAGACCAGCCACGGCACTGTCCCCTTCGACGATCTCGACGAGGCCCGAAAGGCCCTTCACCGCGCCGGATACGCAACTGCTCATCCGGTCTCATCATGAAGCTTGAGCTGGCTCGCGTCGCTTTGTTGATGCAAGCGAGCGGCCAATTTGACGCCGGGACGGTGGCCACCGGCTATTCGATCGATTCCCGGACGGTACAGCCGGGCGAGCTATTCTTTGCCGTTCGTGGCGAACGTCTGGACGGCCACGACTTCGTAGAGGCTGCGCTTGCCAGGGGCGCGGAGGCAGCCGTGGTGCGCAGCGCCCAGGTGGCGCGCTACCCCAACGGGTTGCCGGTGATGGCCGTGGATGACACTCTCACCGCATTACAAAGGCTTGCTGCGGCTGTACGGAAACTGTGGGGGAAGCCGCTCATCGGCGTGACTGGCTCAGCAGGGAAGACGACCACCAAAGAGATCATCGGCCACGTGCTGGCGACGCGCTACCGTGTGCTCAAATCGCAAGGTAATCTCAACAACCACTTCGGCCTGCCGCTGCAGCTGCTTAAGCTCGAGCCTGAACATGAAATCGCGGTAATCGAGATGGGCATGTCGCATCCGGGTGAAATTACCGCGCTGGCAAAAATCGCGCAGCCTGATTGCGGAGTGGTGACCATTGTTGCTCCGGTACACCTGGAATTTTTTGATTCACTGGTTGGCATTGCCCGTGCCAAGTACGAACTGATCCAGTCTCTGCCACCCGGTGGTATCGCCGTCCTCAATGCGGATGACCCTCACGTTTCGCAGTTCGGACGCGACTTCCATGGCAAGGTCGTCACCTTTGGATTACATGAGCCCTCCGACGTCACAGCGCGAAACATTGAGTGGCGGCAACCCGTAGGCTCGACATTCGACATCGTCTCCGATGGCGAGACTGCCCGCGCCGAGCTGCCTCTGCTTGGCGAACACAGCATCTACAACGCTCTGGCAGCAACCACAGTGGGACTGCAGTACGGTGTCAGTTTGCCCGCCGCGGCTCGCTCGCTCGAATCGGTAGCTGCCGGCGAAAAGCGTGGCCAGATTCTCGAGCACGCCGGCGCGACCATCATTAACGATTGTTACAATTCGAACCCAACCGCCCTTGACAGCATGGTACGGTCGCTGGCAGAAATGCCGGCGAAGCGCCGTATCGTCGTTGCCGGCGAGATGCTTGAGCTGGGACCGAACAGCGAAGCCATGCACCGTGACTGCGGCCGGCACATGGGACGGCTCGGCGTAGATTTTGTCCTTGGCGTCCGCGGCATGGCCCGTTTCATCGTTGAAGGCGCGGCTGTTGAGGACATTGTTGCCGAATTCATGGCCTCTCCCGAAGACGCCGGGGAGTGGCTCAAGCGTCACGTTCGGGCAGGAGACGTCGTATTGCTTAAGGCGTCCCGAGGAGTCCGGCTGGAGCGCGCTTTAGACGTGTTGATAGGCAAAGCATCGGAAATTGCACACTGACACCGCAGGATAGTCTAGAGACGGGGAAACATTTGCTCTATTGGCTGCTCTATCAGAAGGGTTTCGTCGTTCTTCACATCGGCCCGTTCCGAATCTTTCGCTATCTTACTTTTCGCACCGCTTTTGCCAGTCTGACTGCCTTGTTTATCGGCCTGATCATTGGCCCGGCAGTCGTACGCCGTTTGCGTGACTTCCAGATTGGCCAGTACATTCGCGAAGATGGTCCTCAAGCCCATCAACGGAAAGCCGGCACCCCCACCATGGGAGGAGTGCTGATTGTTGTCGCCATGATTGTTCCCACTTTGCTGTGGGCCGACTTGAGTAACCGCTTCGTCTGGATCGCCGTGGTCGCCACCCTTGCCTACGGTGCAATCGGCTTTGCCGACGACTACCTTAAAGTCGTGCATCGCCGCAATCTCGGCCTTACTGGCCGGGCGAAGCTCATGTACCAGTTTCTGACCGCGCTGGCGATTGGACTCACGCTGATTGCCCTCCAGCATTACGGCTTATACTCGACCCGCCTCATCGTTCCTTTCTTCAAACATTTCCGCCCCGACCTGGTAATCGGCCGCCTGTTGCATACCCAGATCTGGCCGCTGGCTTTCCTGCCGTTCCTCGTCTTCGTGATGATTGTGATCGTGGGCGCAAGCAACGCCGTCAACCTGACCGACGGCCTGGATGGGCTAGCCATCGGATGCACCGTAATCGCCGCTGGCGCCTTGACGATTCTGACCTATGTGAGCGGCCATGCCCTGTTTGCTGACTATCTGGAGATTTCCAAGATTCCGCAGGTTTCAGAGCTCACTATTTTCTGCGGATCCATGGTCGGCTCGGCTATTGGATTCCTCTGGTACAACGCCCACCCAGCCGAGATCTTCATGGGCGATGTCGGCTCTTTGGCATTAGGGGGCGCCATCGGCACTATTGCCGTACTGATAAAGCAGGAGCTGCTCCTGCCTTTTATCGGTGGCGTATTCGTGATTGAGGCGCTTTCAGTCATCTTGCAGGTCGGCTCGTACAAGCTGCGCAAGAAGCGAATTTTTAAGATGGCGCCCATCCACCATCACTTCGAGCTGATGGGCTGGAGCGAGTCAAAAGTGATTGTGCGCTTCTGGATCGCGTCGCTGGTGTTTGCACTCTTTGCTCTCACTACGCTGAAGTTGCGGTAACGGCGCGCCAAACGTGGCAAAATGACCATTCGGGCCGACACTCCTATGAACGTCAAAGGCAAACGCGTGCTTGTGGTAGGTCTCGGCAAGTCGGGCATCGCCAGCGCGCTTTTTCTCGCCGATCGGGGTGCGCGGGTTACCGTTTCCGACACCAAGTCGGAGGAGGAATTGCACCACGAGATTCCTCAGCTGCTCGACCGCGGAATCGTGGTGGAGGCCGGCTATCACGGCGAGCGCACCTTCCAGGAACAGGAACTCATCGTCATCAGTCCCGGCGTGCCGTCCGATGTGCCTCAATTAATGCAGGCGCGGCAGGCTGGTATTCACGTCATCGGGGAAGTCGAGCTGGCGGCGCGGTACCTGAAGGGCCACATTGTCGCGATCACTGGCTCCAATGGAAAAACAACGACCACCACGCTGGCTGGCGAGATTATCACCACCGCTGGGAAGAAGGCGCTCGTAGGCGGCAACATCGGCACACCGGCGATCAGCTTTGTCGAAACCACGACCGATGACACTTGGATCGTTCTGGAAGTCAGCAGCTTCCAACTCGAGACCATCGAGACCTTCCACCCTCAAATAGCTGTTGTGCTCAACGTCACGCCCGACCATCTCGACCGCCACCACACCTTTGAGAACTACACCGCCGCTAAGACACGCATCTTCGAAAATCAGACGACCCAAGACTTCTCCGTGCTCAACGCCGATGACGCCACCTGCGTTGCGATGGCCAGCAAGACCAACGTCGGCCTTTACTGGTTCAGCCGCCAGCAGCCCGTCGAACGCGGCGCTTATGTGACCGGGGACAATATCACCTGGCGCGGCGTGGATGGCGAAGCCACCATCATGCCCATATCCGAAATCGGCCTGAAAGGTGCTCACAATCTCGAGAATGTACTTGCCTCTGTATCGATAGGCATGTTGGCGGGCGCAGCTCCCACCGATATCCGTCGCGCCGTCGCCAACTTCAAGGCCGTCGAACATCGACTAGAGTATGTTGCGACCGTGCGCGGCGTCGAGTATTACAACGACTCTAAGGCCACCAATGTCGATGCCACCATCAAGGCCCTCGAGTCCTTCCAGAGCGGAATCCACCTCATTCTTGGCGGCAAAGACAAAGGCAGCGACTATGGCGTCTTAAATCCATTGTTGAAGGAGCGCGTAAAGCGCGTTTTCACCATCGGCGCTGCTGCAGCGAAGATCGAATCCCAAATCACAGGTGCGGCGGTCACGGGCGCCGGGACGCTCGACAATGCCGTGAAACGCGCTTCCGAGTCTGCCGCGCCGGGTGACATTGTTCTATTGGCTCCCGCTTGCGCCAGCTTCGATCAGTTTGTGAGTTACGAGCATCGCGGACGCGTATTTAAGGACCTGGTGAGGCAGATTGAGTCCCGCGAATTGCAGCACGCCGGTGGGCGGAACCTGCGAGTGAAGGAATAATGGCCAAGCGCGTCAGCGTCGACAAATGGCTGTTCACCGTCGTTCTTCTGCTCGTTTTTATCGGATTGGTGATGGTCTTCAGCTCCTCGGCGGTCATGGCCAAAGCACGCTTCGGCTCGTCGTACGGTTTCCTGCTGCGCCAGCTTGGCTGGGCGGCTGCGGGAATCGCCGCCATGCTCCTGGTGATGAACATCGATTACAAGCAGTACCAGCGGTCCTCCATCGTATTCACGTTTTTGGGCTTGACCTCGCTTCTGCTGATCGCTGTGTTCGCATTTCATGACTCGCACAATACCCATCGTTGGATTAAAGCCGGACCCCTTTCGTTCCAACCGTCAGAGCTGGCCAAGCCCGCCATCATTCTCTACCTCGCATATTTCCTCCAGTCACGCTGGCAAGAGATCTCAGATTGGAAGCACGTGCTCTTGCCCGCAGCGGCTCCCAGCGTGTTACTGGCGCTGCTGATCGTAAAGGAACCCGATCTCGGCACCGCGGTTGCCTGCATGGCCATCACGGCTTCCGTTCTCTATGTCGCTGGCATGAAGATGCGCTACCTTGCCTACGGTCTTCTTGCATCGCTCTTGCCGCTCTACATCCTGATCGTGCGGGTCCCTTGGAGGTGGCATCGCATCATGGCTTTCCTCGATCCTTGGAGCGATCCTCAGGGCCACGGTTTCCACATTATCCAATCGATGATTGCCGTCAGCACCGGCGGTCTGACGGGCGTGGGGCTGATGGAAGGCAAGCAGAAGCTGTTCTACCTGCCTGAGCCGCATACCGACTTCATCTACGCCAACATCGCCGAAGAGTTGGGGCTCTGGGGCGCTGCCTTAGTCGTCATTCTCTTCGGCATTTTTCTGTGGCGGGGCGTCCGTGTCGCGATGCGCACTCACGACCCTTTCGCCCGCTTTCTCGCCATCGGCATCACGGCGATGGTGGTGGTCCAGGCGATGATCAACATGAGTGTTGTGCTGGGTATGATGCCCACGAAGGGAATTCCCCTGCCATTTGTCTCTTACGGCGGGTCGTCGCTTTTTATCACCCTCGCCAGCATGGGAGTCCTGCTGAATATCACACAGCAGACCGACTAATCATGCGCGTGCTCGTAGCAGGCGGAGGCACGGGCGGACACGTCATTCCCGCGCTCGCCATTGCGCTGGAGCTCAAGGCCCTCCACAACGCCGAGATCGTTTTTGTTGGGACCGCCCGCGGCATCGAGACTCGGCTCGTACCCGCCGCCGGCTTCGATCTGGAACTCATCGCCGTCGGTGCGCTCAACCGCGTCGATTTCGCGACGAAGCTGAAAACGCTCTTCGACCTGCCCCGGGCCCTCCTGCAGGCGACACGCATCATCGCGAATTTTCGGCCTGACGTCATGATCGGCGTCGGCGGATACGCCTCCGGTCCTGCGATGCTGGCGGGCGGACTCATGAACTTGCCGATGCTCGCCTTCGAGCCCAACTTGGTCCCGGGAATCGCAAACCGCCTTGCCGCCCCAATGGTAAAGGCAGCCGCAGTTCACTTCGCCGCCACCCAGCGATACTTCCGCAACGCCATAGTTACTGGCGTCCCGGTGCGGCGTGAATTCTTTCAACTCCCCGCCCGGTCTCCGGATGCGCCTCCCACGCTCTTGGTCTTTGGCGGCAGCCAGGGCGCCCACGCCATCAATATGGCGGTCGCGGAGTCATTTCCACTGCTGGCGCGAACTGTTCCTGGAATTCACGTCATCCATCAGACCGGTGAAAGGGATCTCGCCGAGGTGGAACTGGCGGTCGCGGCCTCCGGCATCTCGGCGGATGTTTCGGCCTTTATCGACGATATGCCGGCCGCGTTCGCCCGCGCCGACCTATTACTCTGCCGCTCGGGAGCCGGCACCGTCGCCGAAGTGGCCGCCGCCGGCAAGCCCGCCATGTTCGTTCCTCTACCCACCGCAGCCGATGACCATCAGCACCATAATGCCGAGCCTTTGGCCGACGCCGGAGCGGCCCAGCTGTTGCCGCAGACCGAACTGACCAGCGAACGATTAGTACGTGACGTTGCGTCGTTGCTTCGCGATCCTCGGCAGTTGGCTGCGATGAGTACTGCGACCCGGCACTTCGCCCATCCTGATGCAGCCGCACAGATTGCGCGCCTCACCGTCCGCATCGCTGGCGTTGCAACCGCTCAGGATGTAGCCTAGGAAGTCGCTTTCGGCGACAATTTTGGCCGTGCCGTACAAGCCCTTGTCATCCGCCGCGGCCATTGCACAATTTCATGTTTGCCAAAATTCAGAGGGTTCATTTCGTCGGCATCGGTGGTATCGGTATGAGCGGCATCGCCGAAGTGCTGCTCACCCTCGGCTACAAGGTCTCCGGTTCTGATCTGAAGGCATCTGCCATTACCCACCGCCTCGCCGCAATGGGCGCCCTCACCTTCGAAGGACACCGCGCCGAAAATCTGGCTGGTGCCGAGGTCGTGGTCACCAGTTCGGCGATTGCGCGTGACAATCCTGAAGTCGCGGCTGCACACGCTGCCCACATTCCCGTTATTCCCCGCGCCGAGATGCTGGCCGAACTCATGCGCATCAAGTACGGCATAGCGATTGCCGGAATGCATGGCAAGACAACCACCACTTCCATGGTTGCAGCCGTGCTCGCCGCGGGTGGGCTGGATCCTACCGTCGTCATCGGGGGACGCGTTGACGCCATAGGTTCCAACGCGCGCATCGGCAAGTCGGAGTACTTTATCGCTGAAGCCGATGAGAGTGATCGCTCGTTCCTGAAGCTGTGGCCGATCCTCGCGGTCGTCACCAATATCGATCGCGAGCACATGGACTGCTACCAAGATCTAGCCGACGTCGAGCGTACCTTCGTCGAGTTTCTCGACCATGTCCCCTTCTACGGAATGGTTGTCGGCTGCAATGACAATGACGACCTGCGCCGCGTGCTGCCGTCGGTCCGTCGCCGAATTGTCACCTATGGCACCTCCGACGGCTCGGATTTCCTCATCACCGGCATCCGCAGTGAGATCGCCGGGGAAGGCCAGTTTGCGTCCAGCTCGTTTTCCGTCCAGTTTCACGGACGCGATCTCGGCGAATTCCGGCTTCACGTTCCCGGCGTGCACAACGTCCGCAACGCAACCGCAGCAATCGCGGTGGGCTTTGGACTCGACGTTCCAATCGATAAGATCCGCGATGGGTTGGCGAAGTTTAATGGTGTCGATCGCCGCTTTCAGCTCAAAGGTCGTGCTCATGGCGTGACCGTCATCGACGACTACGGACATCATCCCACCGAGATTCGCGCCACGCTGGCCGCCGCCCGCCAATGCGGTTTTCGCCGTATCCACGTTATCTTCCAGCCCCACCGCTATACCCGCACCCAGCTTCTGCTGGACGAGTTCGCGACCGCATTTACCGATGCCGACTCCGTGGCTGTACTCGACATCTACGCTGCCAGTGAAACACCCATCCCGGGTATTAGCGGGGCGCAACTCGCTGAGAGGATCGACAAGTCCGGCGCGGTACGCGCGGTTTACGTCGCTTCTTTCGCAGAGGCTACTCAGGCTGCGGCCAATGCCGTTCAGTCCGGTGACCTGGTCCTGACGCTTGGCGCTGGCAACGTCTCGCAACTTGGACCGCAGGTGCTCGAGCGCTTGGAAGCATTGCCCTCGCGCGCGTTGGTACGTTAGCTACCTGGCCGGCTTTCCCGAAAAACCTGCTACCGCGTGACTCTTGAAAGTCAGGCCTCACCAACTGCGGAAAAAGTTCTTTACCCGGCGATTGAAAGGGCAGGGCTTCAGCCGTGCCGCCGGGCGTTTATTTATGATCGGCGAGCGGACTCCAGTCCGCGAGGCGGGCGTCATCGGTTTAACCAGACGTGCGCTCCCACGAGTGCAACGATGCGCGCCATTGTCCAGAAATGCCAATTCTTCGTGGACCTGCGTTCCGGCAAGTTGCGCTGCTGTGAAACAAGACCTAGCGCGATTTGGACGAACAACAGCACCATCGCCAGGGTTGCGAGAAAAAGCCCGGCGCCGCTGGTGCGCAACACAATGCCGCGCCGCCCCATCACTATCCATGCGTATTCAAATGACAGTGCCGTCGCGGCGTAAGCAAGCCAGTAGTGGGGCCACATGCGCCGTAGATACGGCGCCTTCGACGGAAATCCCATTTCCAACCGCTTCGTCAGCGGAGACCGCTGCAGCACATAGGGAAGCAGCGCGACTCCACCGATGAGGATCGCTCCCAACCATCCACTTGCCGCGCCATAGAAATAAGTCCTCATGCCAGCCTGATCGACGCACCTGCACATAGCCCGTGACGACGATTTGTTGCGCATCCAGCCCGTGGGATGCGTTCACCGTGCCTTTCACGAGTACCACGGCTCCGGCGCGCAAATCGGCAAGCTTGCCCATCACTACTGGTCTCGTGTCACTGAATTGAATCTCGACCGGCGTCGTCGTGCGCTGGTAGACGTCTTGTCGGTCGCGGTTTAGCAGATTGCAGTCGGCGCTGCCTTTATCCACGGAAACAATTTCCACCACCGCCTGCGTTGCGGCTCCGGGTGCTAACCGCGAAAACGCACCGGGATCCGCAGCTGCGGCCATTGCTGAAGACATACGCATCGACCGGCGGCCGACTCCAATGGCTGCCGTCAGGCTTAGCGGCCCCGGCGCGGCAAACATCAATGTCTAACGTTCCACTCTGCGGAAATCCGAATCTGACACTGGCTCCTCCCCGCGGCGGCGTCCCGGGCGGCGTGGAACAGAGTTTCGACCCTGTAGTAATGTACGGAGTCAAGAGTTTTGATGGGTGCGGGACGGACTGCTTATTTTCGGGGAGCAGGGCAGATCGTTCCCCTGGTTTTGCGAAGTTCTCGCCCCAGCCGGGCCAGATCGCTCCGCATCGTCTGCAGTGCCAGTATCTTCTCGTCGATCACGCGAAGCCGATCTTTCGACATCGCAAGGACCTTGGCCGCCTCAGACACGTTCGATTTCGTTCCTGACGCCGCCTTCGTGAACACCTGGTGCAGGTCAGCCAGTTGTACGATTTCCTTCAGCGTGAAACCCAGGTGCTGGCATTGCTTGATGAAACGAACAACTTCCAGATCACCCTCGCTGTTATCGCAATAGCCACTGGCCGTTCGCGACGGCGAGCGCAACAGCCTCTGCCGCTCGTGGAAACGTAGCCTTTCGATGTTTACGCCGGCCCGGCGCGCCAACTCTCCAGTTCGCATAACTACCTATTGTGTCTGACTGGTAGGCCTCTCTGTCCACCGGTGTTTACTGTTCTGATTCGCCGCCATCGGCAGTGGTACTCGTGCAGCGCCGCCAAACCTCACGCGGCACGTCAATTCCGCGTCTCCGCGAGGAGTCGAATGCGCCGATGTTTTCAAATGCAGTACATCTCCCGAAAAGCTGCAAATTGCATCGTCGCTTAGCGAATGAAACCGGATATAGTGAGGCGAATAGCCGAAATATTCGGCGGTTTTCCCGTTTTTATGGCGCGGAAATCAACTGCCACATTGCCGGACGACGACCTCGATGCGATACCCGACCCGCGTGCCTCTTCGCGCGCCTACAACGACTCGGCACTCGATGCACGTGTTCTTGATCTCGATCGCGACGAAGACGGCGAATCGCCCTTTCTCCGCGGACAAAAGCGTGTACCCGTGCGTAGAGGCCCGCTCCCGCGCAAGGCAGCAGACCGCATCAAGCTTCTTCTGATCGCGCTGCTGGTTTTCGCCGCTGTGGCGCTGGTTCTAGTCACTCTCTACCGTTACGGCACACAGTCGTGGCGATTCCGCATCGATTCCAGCGACAACATCGAGATTCGCGGCAATCGCAATGTCACGCGCACTCAGGTTCTTGACGTGTTGGGCGGCGACATCGATCGCAACATCTTCTTCGTGCCCCTCGCCGAGCAGAAGAAGCAGCTCGAAGCCATACCCTGGGTGGAATCCGCCACCGTGATGCGCCTCCTGCCCAATCGCCTGCGCATCGATCTGAGCGAGCGCACGCCGCTGGCGTTTATCGAGATCGGCGGACGCATCGCGTTCATCGACGCCCACGGCGTAATCATGGACATGCCGGCGGGCGCACAATCCACCTTCTCGTTTCCGGTCATCGTTGGTATGAGTGAGAAGGATCCACTGTCCACCCGCTCCCCGCGCATGAAGATTTTCCACGAGCTGATTACGCAATTGGATTCCGCCGGCGCGCACTATTCCCGAGACCTCAGCGAGGCGAACGTTTCCGATCCCGACGATGTAAAGGTGACCGTCTCCGATCCCAAGGGCGCTGTCCTGCTTCACCTTCGCTCGCCGAATTTTCTTGCCCCGTTCCAGCTGTACATGCGGCATATCCGGGAGTGGCGTTCGCAGTTCCCTCGGCTCGACTCGCTCGACCTGCGTTATGAGGGCCAGGTCATCGTGAATCCCGATTCGTCGGCAGCGCATGCCAAGGACTCTGCAGTAACGCCCGCTTCCTCGGTTGGCAGCACCGAAATTCACGATCCGGTGTCGCCACCGAAAACGATCACCACCGCCAGGAAGGCCAGGAAGCACTAGGAGACGATGGGAAGTCAGACCGAAAACCTGCTCGCCGTGATCGACATCGGAAGTGCGAAGACCTGTGTCATCGTCGCCGAGGTCAACGAATTCGCCCTGCGCTATCGCGGACACGGCGTTGCCGATTCTCGAGGCATTCGCAAAGGTGTCGTCGCCGATCTCGACAAGGCGGTCGACACCATCAAGAACGCAGTCGAGGAAGCCGAGAACGTCGCCCAGGCTCCAGTTGAGCACGCTATTGTGGGAGTGGCTGGATCGCATATTCGAGGCATCAACAGCCATGGCGGCATATCGCTGGGTTCCCGCCCGCGCGAAATTAGCCGCGAGGATGTCCGATCTGCTGTCGAGAAGGCCCGCAGCATCCCCCTCCCCGAGGACCGCGAGCCGCTGCATCTGCTCCCCCAGGAGTTCATACTCGACGGCCAGCCCGGTGTGCACGATCCCGCGGGCCTCATGGGCAGGAAGCTTGAAGTCCGCGTGCATGTCCTAACAGCCAGTGCCACCGCGACCCAGAACATCGTTACCGCGGCCAACCGTGCCGGAATTCATGTGGACGACACCGTCTTCGAGGCGCTTGCCTGTGCCGATTCCGTTCTCCAGACCGACGAACGCGAACTCGGCATTTGCCTGGTAGACATCGGCGCGGGATCGAGCGATCTGATTGTCTTCTACGAAGGAGTCGTGATTCATACGGGCGCGATTCCAATTGGCGGCGACCACTTCACTAACGACATCTCCGTCGGCTTTCGTACACCCATCTCCGACGCTGAAAACATTAAAAAGATGTTCGGCTGTTCGGTTGTCACCCGCATTCCAGAAGGCAACGAGATCGAAGTGCCATCCGTCGGCGACCGGCCTTCACGGTTGATGCAGCAGCGCATGCTGGGCGAAATTCTCGAGCCCCGCGCGCGCGAACTGACGGAATTGCTCCGCGATCACCTTCGCCATGCTGGAGTGTACGAGTTGCTCGGCGCCGGAGTGGTGTTCACCGGCGGCGGTGCGCGCCTGAATGCACTGGTTGAATCGGCAGAAGACATCTTGCGCAGGCCGTCGCGCCTCGGCTATCCGGTACCGATCGCCAAACTTCCGTCGAACTTGTTGGAGCCGGAATTCTCCACCGCCATCGGCATGGTGCTCTACGGACACCGCGCCCGGCAGGTGCGAGGCAACGGCGACCGCGGCTTCGGAGCCAGGCTCAAAGCCTTGTTTGCCCGGCAGAACGCTTAGGTTTTGAAAGGGCACGGCTTTAGCCGTGCCGTAAACAGTTTCTTAATTTTTCCACGCGGGCTTTAGCCCGACCGAGGTAACCATGATCGAAGATTTCAACGACAAGACGCAGCCCGCCGGCGATATTCGCATTCACTTCAACGACGAGGCCCTGAACACCGCCAAAATCAAGGTAATTGGCGTCGGCGGAGGCGGCGGCAACGCCGTCAATCGCATGATCGAGTCCCACCTCGAGGGCATCGAGTTTGTTGTTGCCAACACCGATCTTCAGGCGCTCAAGCTCTCGCACGCTCCGGTGAAGATCCAACTCGGCGTCAAGCTCACCAATGGACTTGGTGCCGGTGCCAATCCTGAAGTCGGCCGCAAGGCCGCGCTCGAGGACGCCGACAAGATCATCGAAGCGCTTGAAGGCGCCGACATGGTGTTCGTCACCACCGGCCTCGGCGGAGGCACGGGAACCGGCGCAGCGCCCATCATCGCTTCGCTCGCCACCGAGATGGGTGCGCTCACCGTCGCCTGCGTGACCAAGCCCTTCGCCTTCGAAGGAAAGCGCCGCCAGAACCAGGCGGAGCGTGGCTTGCAGGAGCTGATTGATTCCGTCGATACCACCATTGTCATTCCCAACGAGAAACTGCTGGCGGTTGCCAAGGACGCCGGCTTCTTCGAGTCGTTCCGGGTTGCGGACGACATCCTGCGACAGGCGGTTCAGGGAATCTCCGACATCATCACTATCCCCGGCATCATCAACCGCGACTTTGCCGACGTGAAGACCATCATGGCCGGCATGGGTTACGCTGTCATGGGCACCGCTACCGCGCGCGGCGAAAACCGTGCCACCGCTGCGGCTCAGGCTGCTATTGCCTCTCCGCTCCTCGAAGACGGAGCCATCGACGGAGCTCGCGGCATCCTCATCAACGTGACCGGTTCTAGTTCGCTGCGGCTGGCCGAGGTCAACGAGGCTTCGACCATCATCCAGAGCGCCGCTCACGAAGATGCGAACATCATCTTCGGCGCCGTGCTTGACGAGAAGATGAAGGACGAAGTGAAGATCACCGTCATTGCCACGGGCTTTCGCGAGTCGCAGCGCATCCGCGACCACGCCCATGCTGCGGCCACTTCGGTATTAACCGCTCGGGTGCCCCAGGTTCGCGCCCCTCTATCGGGTGCTAACCTGGGCGAAGCGGCTGCGGAACCTCGCGTCAACGAGCGTCCGCGCAACGCCCCCTACATCTCCGACTCCACCGACGATCTCGAACTGGGCTCAGAGGTCGTGCGTCACGCCCAGCCTGTCGAAGAGGCCCGCTCCACGTCGGCCTACTATTCGCGGGAAGCCGAGTCCACATACGCCACGGTGATCAAGGGATCTCCTGCGTCACCCGAGGAACCGCCATCCATCGAAACCGTCAGCACTAGCGTTAACATCAATTACGATGCTGCCGATCTGGAGATCCCGGCATTTCTCCGCAAGCGGGGCGAGAACTAGCCTATCGCTGCGACGATCGATGGCACATTAACCATCGACCAGACCTATGGGCACGCCTCATAAGGCTGCGGGACATGTTGCGGCTTGTTAAAGCCAACGCTTATGCCGAACCCGTTCAGTGGTCCGCCCTCAATCAATAACCGGGATTCTTATCTGGCCGAGGAGCAGTGCGGGGGATATTGGGACGACTTCACTGGCTCAGCATACAGCTGGCAGAGCTGTAACACGGCGGTGGGTACGTTGCCAAACTCGATGTTGCATACAGTCGCTGCCGGTACTGAAACCGGAAGCGCTCTGAATTTGCTGCAAGCGACCCATCCTGCCCCAAGATGCCCTCAGGCCGTTATGCAAGGATCGCAACCGGTGACTGTGCCGGTGGCATATCAAGGGGAGGTTTCCCTTCTCCTGCACCTCTTCCCCTCGATGAGACAGAAGCAAGTGTCAGGGATGTGTCCGGTCTAATATGTCAGGAATGTCCCCGGCCGTTCAAAGACGCCTGTGTGGTCCGCGCTCGGCTTCGACGCATTGGCGGATGCCTTCGTCGTACGACGTTTTCTTGATGTTGCCCAACAAGGCGTGCAATGCCGAGTCGTCCAAGACGACCGGAGCGGTTTGCAGGTAGTTCATCTCGACCATCTCGCGCATGAGCGGGTTGAAGAGTCCCATCACGCGGAGTGTTGTTTTCCCGGCGACGATCATTCGGGGCCTGTGTCCGGTCAGAGCAAACGCCCGCTTCACGACTTCGCGGGCGGTAATGGTACCGGCGCCGCCGAGGTGCCAGACGTGTCCGTAGGCGATGGCAGGGTCGAGCAGGCGCGCGACCACCGGGCCAACGTCGGGCACGAAGACATACTCGTGGGGAGTGTCGAGCGGGCCAATCACCTGTGCCCGGCTACCCGTCGCCGCTGCCACAAAGATAGAATGCAGGAAGCTCTTGTCCACTCCTGGGCCGTAAAAATCGGGCAGGCGAACTACCGCTCCGCGAATGCGGCCTTCCGCGTCAGCCTGCAGCAGCAGGTCTTCCTGCTCTTTGCGCATCCGTCCCTTGAAGGTGTGCGGATTGCGAGGATGATCTTCGCGCACGGGGTTGGTCTGCGGAAGACCGTAGGGATAGACGGTTCCGACCAGCAGCATGCGCGGCACGCCCGCAGAGAACGCTCCGTAGAGCGTCTTGCGCATTAATTGGGGATGGAGTTCGAAATGGTCGTAGGCGACGCCGACCAGGTAGATGATGGTGTCCACGCCTTGGCAGGCTGCACGGATGGAGGCAGGATCGTCGGGGTTCCAGGCGACGATTTCTGCGAGAGGATCGGAACCGAAGGCCTTCTGCAAAGCAGTCCGAGAGCGGCCGACGACGCGGTATTCGCGTTGTTCGGCGCGGAAGGCGTCAGCGAGGCTGTTGCCGATGGCTCCGGCGGCGCCAGAGAGTGCGACCTTGGACATGGGTTAATGGTAGAGGGATTTTGGCGATGGCGGGGAATAACAGCAGGTCCTTCGACTCGTCGCTGCGCTCCTCGCTCAGGATGACAATCGGACAAAAGGCGGCTTCATTGTATGGCCTGCGGCTTCTGCGCCATCAGTTCCGCAAACCGTTTGTCGGTACGAAGACTCGCAAACTCGGAATCGGTATAGACCTTGTTGATGTTCTTGTAGCCCTCTTCCATCGCCTTCCGCAGGTATTCCAGCGAGTGTTCGACATCGCCGGACTCGGCGTACATTCTTGCGACCATGAAGGAAAAAGCTGCGCGATCTTCAGGGGAAGAAGATTGCGCCATCACCCCGGTTTTCGAGACGCGCTGAAAAATGTCGGGATCGAGCTGGTACGAAGTGTGGTATTCCTGCGACGCCTTCGCGAAGTCGTGCTTAGCGAAGTATGCCGCACCCAGGTTGTAATGAAATGTAGCGGAATTCGGACGTATCGTCAGTGCTTTTTCGTAGTATTTGACGGCCCGGTTAAAGCGTTTTTCCGACTGCGCGATGAACCCGAGATTGTTGTAGCCCTCGGCTGAGTTCTTGTCCAGCCTTACCGCTTGCTCAAAAGACTTCTTCGCATCCTGGTTGTGCTGCAAGAACAGCAAGGCGATGCCTTTCTTGTTCCACAGCAGGGCAGTTGGCTGCTTCTCAATTGCGGCGTTGTAGTAGTCCACAGCGTCAAGGTAACGTTTTTGCGCTCGTAACTGATCCCCTTCGCGCTCCAACTCCGGTGGAGTACTGGTGGTGAGCGAGATTATCGGCGGCTGAGTGGAGGGTTGCTGCTGGTCGGATGCGATTAGAGGAAGAGAAACAGACAGGACTCCCGTAACGACCGCTACTAATCCGAGGCCCGTACAAACCGCGCGTAACAGATGGCGACGAGACATACCTCCACTCCCGACTCCCAATCCCCTCCATATTAGACCTATTCGGGGGGCGATTTGTTCCCTTTATCGCCAGAAGAATTTGCGCCGGCGTCTTTCTGCCCGTCACTTTTGCCCCCGAATATCCGACTGAAGAATCCCTTTTTCTTCTTCTGGTCTGTCGGCTGTCCGCCATTTTGTGCGGAAGGTTCTCCTTGGGCTCCCACTGCGGTGGCTCCCTGCACCGGCCCGTTAGTTGTGGGTGGTGGAGCATCAACCTGGGGGGTTCCCAGCCCCAGAATCTTCGAGAAGAAATTACGGTGGTCCGTAAATGCCTGTTCGCACGTCTCTTTGGGTTCGGTGCCGGCGATAAATGCTGCGTAGTAGTCCTGCGGACAAGAGTCAGTCGCCAGACGGTTGGTCACCTTGTCGAGCTTAACCTCGACTACGCCCGACGGTGCGGCGAATCCCTTCATGTCGGAGTACTGGGGAATCCTCTGGGCCCGCTTCATGAACTCCCCCCAAATAGGTGCGGCAGTCGTTCCACCCGCCAGCTTGATGTCGGTGTAGTCGTCGTTTCCTACCCACACGATGCACAGCAGGTTGCTGGTGTAGCCGGCGAACCACGCATCGTGCGAGGTTCCGGTCTTTCCGGCAGCTGGTGCGGTGAAGCCGCGCTGGCGCACCGGATAGCCCGTGCCACCATCGATGACGCCTTGCATCATGGTCGTCATCACGTACGCCACCCGCGGGTCCATGACACCCTTGGTCTCGCTACGATAGTCGCTCAATACGCCACCTTGTGCGTCCCGCACCGACTTGAGCATGATCGGTGTAATGCGCGTCCCACTATTGCTGAACACCGTGTAAGCCCCCGCCATCTCCAGTGGGCTGGCGTCGTACGCCCCAAGTGCAATCGCCGGAGTCGCTCGCACACTCGTAATACCTGCTGCCTTGGCCAGCGATGCTACTGCGCCGAAGCCAACCCCCTGTGCGACCTTCACCGTCGCATTGTTGAGTGACATCGCCAGTGCGTAGCGTGCCGTCACTTCGCCGTGAAACGCCTCGTGGTAATTGCGCGGCTCGTAAACCTCATCCTTGTAAGCAATGCTTACTTGCGAATCATCGACCAGCGTTGCCGGGGTAAACACCTCCGAAGCCCCGCTGGTGTCGATTTTCGGCGGGCTGCCCTCGCTTCCGGCCGGCGCGGAAACGTCCAATCTGATGCGCTGCCCGGTGAGCGCAGTATTGATGGCCGCCGCATACACGAACGGCTTGAAAATTGACCCCGTAGGACGCTTGGCGACAGCATGATCGAGTTGACTGATGCCATAGTTGCGGCCTCCGACCAGCGCCAGCACCTCACCGGTATGCGGATCGAGCACGACCACCGCCACCTGCGGCATCGGTCCCGAGTCAACCGTCACCTTCCCGGGTTCACCGCTCGGTCCGGGCTTAGGCTTGTGGGTCCGCGCTTTTAGTACCTGCTCGTCTACCAGCTTCATGCCCGCTTCGACGGCTTCCGCTGCCGCCAGCTGCAGTTCCGGATCGACGGTGGTGTAAATGCGCATCGCCTGCTGGTTGAGTTCGCTCTCGTTGTACTGGCTCGAGAGCTGGTCCTTGACCAAGTCCACGAAATACGGCGCATCGCTGGCTTCCACGTTAGGCGCGGCCAGCTTCAACGGTGTCGCCTTGGCGCGATCAGCCTGTTCCCGGGTGATGGCTCCGGTCTCAACCATTGAGTCCAGCACAAGATTGCGCCGTTCCAGTGCCCGTTCCGGATGCCGGTACGGCGACAGGTGACTCGGCCGTTGAATGATGCCTGCCAGCAGGGCGCACTCCGGCAGCGTCAGGTTCTTAATGTCCTTGTTGAAGTACGCGCGCGACGCCTCGCCCAGGCCGTTGATGCTGAACGATCCCCGCTGCCCCATCGGCACCTGGTTGGCGTACATCTCGAAGATGCGCTGCTTCGAGAACTTCTGCTCCAGCTGGACCGCGATTAGCATCTCGGTCAGTTTGCGCTGGACCGTTTTCTCCGGAGACAGGAAGAACCCGCGCGAGAGCTGCATGGTGAGCGTGGAACCGCCCTGCCCCCGGTGCGCGTGCATGATGTCGCTGGCCGCTGCTTCCGTCAGGCGGAAGTAATTGACGCCGCTGTGCTGAAAGAATCGCCGGTCCTCGATGGCAACCACGGCATCGACCATGTCTTTTGGGATCTCGTCGAAGGTGACAAGTTGCCGCTTGGAACGGTCCTGGCTGCCAAACAGGGAAGTAAGCATTTGGGGCTCAAGCTCGTACGCACTCGGCGCCTCGTGCCCGGTCAATCCAATGGAACTGACCTTCCCGTCGCCAAAAACAATCGTCGCCTTCTCGACGGCGTGGAACGATTCCTCGCCGGGCATCACAACCAGGCTGCTGCCCGAGAGCTGATACTGTCCGATCGGTGACTCGGCGTCTTTCCCTTGCTCGCTGTAGCCTGCCCGTTTCAGGTAGGCAACAGTTTCTGCCGCGGTGAGTTTCTCTCCTACCTTGATGGTCCGCGGACGGGCATAAATTCTGGCTGTGTTGTTGAATATAGGTCCCGCCATACGGCGGTCAACAATCCGCTCATACCTAACGTAAAAGAAAGCGAAGACCGCCATCAAGAGCAAGCCGCAGAAGAGAAAACCTGCGACCAGGGCTTTCACCAATGGGTCGCCGAGCGTGAAATGATGATCGCTCTGCAGCCGGTTTCCACCCGGCTTGGCCGGACCTTTGCGGACATTTCGGGGCTGAGGTTCAGCCGCTTTTAATTTGATTGCCACTTTAGCCGGTACGCGGAGACGCCGTCCCTTGGTAAGACGGTCGAACAGGGTCCTGGGTTATCCAAACTCGCTGCCAGAGCAGGCTTTCCTATTGTAAAACAATGGCGCACTGAAACGTCACAAGCGGTGATCGTTTGGTTTCTCACCCTTGTCGCCTGTTGGCGATCGGCTGGAAGACGCGCCAGAAGCAGCCGACCTGCCCTGAATCCTTGCTATATTCGAATCCTGAGGTGCATCCATGCGAAAGATACTTGCCTTGATTGCCATTCTTCTTTTCGTCGCTACGTTGGCCTTTGCCGTCAAGGAGCAGGGCAGTACGACGTTGAAGGACGTCCAACCCGCCGGCACAACTGACAAGAAGCACAAAAAGCAGCAGTATGACCTCTCGTTTTCGAGTCCGGCCAACGACTACACCTGCCGCACCAATGAGAACGAAAAGGTAAATGCGACGGACTGGGTTGTAGGCAGCTCGATCAACTACAAAGTCAATGGCAATAAGGGAGAGATCAAGAATACCGGCAGCGGAAAAACTGTAAAGTGCGTGGTTGTGCGTGTCGCCGCAGCCGCTCCGCCCGCGCAGTAGCTCCCATGGCCTTTACTGGAAGATTCGCGTCGGACGACACTTTTGCAACGACGCAGCTTTACAGGCTGCGGGAAAGTCATTTTCGCTCTTGGGAGTTCCCTCAGGGGCTAAAGCCCAATGTATTTTCAACCCCTTACGGCACGACTGAAGGCATGTCCTGAAGTGAGTTTCTGCGCGTCGCGAAAACGATTTTTTCCGCAACCTGTTTAGCCATGCGCTGAGCCTGTCGAACGGGTGCGCCGACCGGAGTCAAGGATCCTGCATTTCCACCCTCCAGCAAAACATCACGGCGGCAGCACTCAAATATCCGTGCCACCGCCGTCTGGGAGCGCCATTCGTCTTAAGCTTACGGGCAGCGCCCCGGAGTGTCTCCCTCCGCAAGGTGCTTATCGAAGTCCTTGGGGAACGCAACGTTGATAGTTTGCGCCTTGTAGCCCGGTGTGGCGTGGCAGACAAACACCTTGTGCATGTCTAGAACCCATCCGCCGTAATACTGGTAGCCCAATCCAACGCCGGCAATGGTGCCTCCGTCGTCAGATACGGCTGATGGAGAATAAAGGGTGTACCACTGTTCCATCGGCGTGCCCTGCTGCTTCACGAAATCGTCCAAGGGGACAGTGCCGAGTTGCGGAGTCCAGAGGAACGGCCCCGTATACACGAAGTCGAACCACCTGTTTCCGCTGTAGCCGACCATCACATTGCCATCGGAATTCAGGCCGTAGGGGTTGGTATCGGAAACTCCGGGGAACCCTGGGAAGTACTCCAGCAAACTGCCAGGCGCCGAGTCGCGACGCCAGCCGCTGCCATCGTATGGCCATTGCCCATCGAAGAGTTGGCCGGCGACGGTAGAGCCATCACCGCTGACGGTGAAGGCTTCGGAGACCGGATCGCCATTGGCGTCGGTGATCAGCTCCGGCTGGCCGTTGTGCCAGATGGTGCCAAACCAGCCACCCCAGTCGGCTTCCTGCCATCCCACAGCAACAGAACCATCGGCGGAGACCTGATCGACGCGGCTGTTGGCCCACTTTCCGTCGGAGCGTTTGAATGACGACCTGTATTCAATCGATCCGATAGCGGTGTTGGGAATCCAGCGGAACGCCTTGTAGTCGGTGCAGGTGTTGTAGGTGTAGCCGAACACTGATCCGTCGTTGCTGACGGCAAAGCTGGAGTTGGTGTCGGTGCCGCACTTGCCTCGCGGCTTTACGCGGACCCAACCATTCTTAGCGTCCCAGCGATAGGCGCCCAGATCGGTGTCGGAATTAACATCCAACAGGTTGGTGGAAATGTAGCGGCCGTTGCGGGAAATCGAAACGTTACCCCCGGTGCTGGCTACGTTCATGGGGGCGACGCCGCTCTTGGGGGTCCACTGGAAGACCGGTCCGCCGCGGCCAAAGTCGCCCACCGCAGTCGAACCGTCGCCACTGAGGCCATTCACAAAGGCCGCGTAGCCGAGCTGATAAAGCTTAGGCGCGCCCGGTGTCAGAGCGAACGTGATATTGGCGGTCGTTGCCTTCGCCGGATTGGCCGTAATCGCCATGTAGGTGCATGGGTTGTAAGTAGCGTTGCCGTGCACTCCCGGCCAGAAGCGTTCCGCCCCCGGCAGGAAGTACGTCGGGGGAGTGGAGAATCCGCCAAAAGCGAGGGCATCCACGTAAACCACATATCGGGCGCCTGGTGTCAGGCCGTGAAGCGTGTAGCTGCCGTCGGGTCCGGCCTGGCCTTGGGTCATCTGGCCCGTGATGGCAGAAGTGGAATCGACGTAAGGATCGGCTATGTTGCGGGCGATCACGTTCACGCCCGTCAACTCGGTCTTGCCGTCCAAGTCGTAAACCTTGCCGGTGATGGTTCCGTAAGAACTCGACCATCCTGGACCGGGATATAGATCGGAGAACGAAGCCAGCGTGTCGGTGGTGTGAAGGTTAGCTTGGGCCAGACCTGTTCCACCCACGTTGGGGTTGGTATAGGGATACATCGTCTCTACATCGGCGCCGGTCAGGTTCGTGGCGTAGGGCAGATTGTTGCAACTTTGCGGACCAACATTTTCGCCCGTGAACTGGCTGTAGAAGTAAGCCGCGCCGTTGGTCTGAGTGTGCGCCATGCCCAGCGAGTGACCGAACTCATGGGTAGCCACACCTTGGAAGTTCATGGCGTTGGTATCAGCGGGATCGATGGCGCTTCCGTTCAGTACAACAAAGCTTTCGGTGATGATGGTCGTACCCGCGATCGCGAACTGCGGGCTGGAGATTCCCAGGACTCCGTCGCCGGCGCCAAAGAAATTCTGCATGATGCTGCCGTCAGCATCGAAAACGACGTAGATGCCGCGTCCGTTCGACGTGCCGATGATGCGGTCGATGTTGGTCGAATCGATGTCGGGCAGGCCGATCTGTGAGAAATCGCCCACCACGTTTGCGCGCAGGGAGGCGGTCTTAATAGCAGACCAGTCTCGGTAGCCCTTGGTGACCAGGGCCTTGCCGGCGGAGTTGTCGAAGGTGACGGGAACACAGTTACCCGTGGACCAGTCGCAAACAACGCCCAGGTCGCCGAGGTCGTAATACACCGGTACCGGGGAAGAGGTGTCGTAGTGATAAGCCGTCCTGGTGGCAGGATCGACGAGGAGAGGACCTCCGGCGAATGCCGATAGCGTGAACGCTGTCAGCGATGCGACGAGGGCCAGAGTGAAGATTGCTCTACTTCTGAACATGCTTCATCCTCCCGTTCTCGACCCAGTGGCCGTTGACCGCCTGCTTTACGAGGCTGACAAATGCATTGACATTCACCGGTCCTTGCTGCGTCATCATGGCGCGCTCTTCTTTGGTCCCCAACGCGGTGGGGTCAACCGAAATGTTCTTGAAGAGTCCTACGTTGTTGGCCTGATTGGTGGCGCCCGCCATGGAGACTTTGAACTTGCCCTGTCCCAGACCGACGGTGGTCTGGAGTCCGGTCCATGCCGCTTTCTTGTTGAGGAAGAGGATGGCTTCCTCACCCTTGGTATAAGTAGCCCAGCCGGCCGGAGTGACCATAAGGTTGGTCATTCCGTTGCCCATATCACGCGGCTTCAACAGGCCGAACTGGCGGAAGGTATAGTCACTGCTCACCTGTCCGCGTATGGCGTCGGCCACGTGAAGGGTTACTTCGGTGTAGGGGATTCCGCGCGAGTCGATGCCGTCGGTGACCTCGGTCACGGTGCCGCGCAGGATCAAGGCCGAGTTAGCGACCAGGTCAACTACGTTAACCTCGTGCCGTGAGGTTGTGGCGTTTGCGATGGTGGCCGCAAACAGCAGGGAGAGGAAGGTCCAAGCAATCAGCCGTTTCGGACCTCGGTGCGATGTCATGAAAGTAGCTCCTTATAGGCGTGTATCCAACGCAATGCTTGCAGGGATTGCGGTTCGGAGTGCGAGTTTCGAACTTGTGGGTCACCCCGACCGCGCCCGGGATGCCTGTCATAAGAGAAAAACAGAGAGAGCGCTATCGTAAGCTTTAACAGCGTTAGTTATACGAAGTAAAAGCTACGATGTCAATGCTAAGATTCTGGCAAATAGTCGCTGGGGGCGCCAGTTTGCCGAGAACTCCGGATCCCGCGCTGGAGGCCCGAATCGTCGCAGCCGCACTCCGCCTGCTCGACCGTGGAGGCGAGCCAGCCATAACCATGCGGGCGGTCGCCACTGAAGCCCGGACCACCACCCCGACCCTTTATGACCGCTTTGGCGATCGCGACATCCTTATGGGTGCCGTCGTCGATCAGGCCACCGAAGACGTATTGGCGGTCATCCGGCCTTTGCGGTCGGTCGAGGCGATGTTCCGGGAATACTTGCGCTTCGGCTGCGCACATCCGATGCGATTCAACCTTACCGTTGAAATGTTCGGTTCCCGCTTACAGGGAGGAGAGAAAATGCCGGCCTTCGATCTATTGAAGACGCGCATCGCCGAGGGAATTGGTGTTCGCGGAAATCGAGGCGAAGACCTGGCCTTCGCCATCGCTTCACTCGCGTTCGGGACCGTGAGGGGAATGATCGCGGCCGGCAACGATACACGTCACGCGAACGAACTACGCCGGGCGTCTCTCGCTGCCCTGCGTTTGCTCCTAGCCGCTTTCAAGCCGAAGGCTTCGCAAAACAAACGACGCAAGCCGGCTCGTCGGGTTCGCAGGTCGCGAGGCTAACGCAGTACGTCCGCCAACTTCCCGCCGGCAATCAATTCCGCTACGCGCCGAAAATCGTCCGTGAGGATGCGGTCCTGCGATATCGTCCCCGAAACGCTTCGTATCGCGTCGTGTGCCGCCCGTCCCCGCTTGCCGGTCTTCATCGGAGCGCGGAAATCCAGTGCTTGCGCGACCGCCAGCGCTTCAATGGCCAGCACGTTTCGCGTGTTGTCGATCACCCTCAGGAGCTTGTTGGCCGCCGTCATCCCCATCGAGACGAAGTCTTCCTTGTTGCCCGACGTAGTGATGGAATCGACCGACGCGGGGTGCGACAGCACTTTGTTCTCGCTCACCAGGGCAGCCGCCGTCACTTGCGGCATCATGAAGCCTGAGTTCAATCCCGCTCCTGCTGCCAGGAATGGCGGCAAGTCCTCGTTCAGCGACGGGTTCACCAGGCGCTCCAGTCGCCGTTCTGAAATCCCGGCCAGCGCGCTCAACCCAATTGCCAGAAAGTCCAGAGCGAACGCTACCGGCTCGCCGTGAAAGTTTCCGCCCGAGATGATATCGGCAGAGAGCGGAGCTGCCACCGGCGGCTTCGGGGCGCCAACCTTCTTCGCTTCCGGAAAGACCAGCGGATTATCCACGGCCGAGTTCATCTCAATCTCGAATACCTCGCGGCAATGCGCCAGCGTATCGCGTACCGCTCCGTGCACCTGCGGAATGCAGCGCAGCGAATAAGCATCCTGGACCTTGTCGCAATCGCGGTGCGACTCCCGTATCTCGCTGCCCTCCAGCATGCGCCGCAGGTTTTGCGCTACCTGTAATTGCCCTGGATGCGGCCGTGCTCGGTGAATTCGCTCGTCGAACGCAACATCCGTGCCTTTCAGGGCGTCCACCACCAGTGCACCCAGCACATCGGCGGTATCCATCAGGATCTCAATTTGTAGCGTCGCGAGCAGACCCACCGCCAACATCGCTTGTGTGCCGTTAATCAGCGATATTGTCTCTTTCGCCTCCAACACCAGCGGCTTGATGCCAGTCTGGCGCAGCGCTTCCGCTGCCGCCAACCGCTTGCCGTTGACCACGGCTTCGCCTTCTCCGATGATGACGAGCCCCAGATGCGCCAAAGGTGCGAGATCGCCGCTCGCTCCGACACTGCCCTGTGACGGAATTACCGGATGTACTCCGCGGTTCAGCATCTCGCACAGGGTATCGATGACCACCGCGCGCACACCCGAGCAGCCCTTGGCCAGTGAGTTCGCCCGCAACAGCATCATGGCGCGGCTCACAGGCTCGCTGAGTGGATCGCCAACGCCTGCCGCGTGCGAGCGCATCAGGTTGACTTGCAGCTTGCGAATGTCGTCGACAGGAATGCGCACGTCGCTCAACTGCCCGACGCCTGTCGTCACCGCGTAGGCAAGGCGATTGTTCACCACCAGGTCTTCTACCGCCGCGCGAGCGCGATCGACTGCCAGCCGCGCTTCTGGCTCCAGCATGACCGGACGCCGCTCATAAACCACGCTGCGGACGTCGTCCAGGCCTAGGTTGTTTCCGTTGATATGAAGTGCTTTCATAGCACTCAGCTTTTTCCTGCAGCCTGCAAAAACGGCGCCAGGTATTTCTTCGGCAAGTGAATGCGCTTGAATTCCGAGTTCACCACGATATGTATGCTCTCGCCCTCGGCCAGCGCCTTGCCATCGTCCGCTCTCACGATTTCGTAACCGAAGTGCAGCAGCGATTCCCGAACATTCTCCAGGCGTGTTAGGACCGTGATCCGGTCGTCGTAGCGGGCTGGGAACTTGAAGCGGCAATGCACGTCTACCACCGCGATATGGGTATCGTCCTGCTTTTCCATGTCACGGTAGGTGAAGCCCAACTCGCGTAGCATCTCCACCCGCCCCACTTCGAACCAGACAATGTAATTGGAGTGGTACACGACGCCCATCTGGTCGGTTTCCGCATAACGCACGCGCAACTGTGCTTCGTAGACTCTCGATGCTGTAATTTTTTCGGGCTGCATGGAATGCGTCTTTCAACTTACCACGCAGCGCCGAACGTCTGCTGCCCGAAAGTCAGTGGCGAGGGGCCATTTAATTACTCATTGTCGGTCGTCTGCACCTCTGCTGGTAGGGGCCGGGCGGCGGTGACAGAATTCTGCAGGGTTTGCCCTCTCAGCGGTTCGCCCGAAGCTACCGGCGTGCCGTCAGCTATGTAGTCCACGAATTGCACTGGCAGGGTCCATGGCAGTGGCGCGCCCTTCGAATTCTGCAGCCGGTACTCCAGGTTGGGAGCAGGAGAGTTTCCGCTGTTTCCGCATTCTCCAATGATGTCGCCCTGCTTCAACTTGTCGCCCGCCTTCACCTTCACGCTGTTTTGCTTCAGGTGAAGGAGCAGCGAGTATTCCTGGTGTGCGTGATGAATCAGCACCCGATTGCCGCCAGGTAAGATCTCCTGTGAGCTGCCGGGCGGATTATCGGCAAAAGTATCTTTGATCAGGACAACCGTGCCGTCCGCGGGAGCCCTGACCGGTTGCCCGTAACAAAAGAACTGCTCGTTCTTCGTTCCATCGCCGGAAAACGGACGCCCGTCCTTGAGCACCGTGAACACCATCGAATAGCGTTCGGTATCGCCGGACGCATTCCCATTCTGATAAATGTCACGCCCTCCCTGGTGCACAAACCAGCTTCCGTCAAAAGGCAGTCGGAGCTGGGTGGCGCCCTTGTAATCGGCAAACCGGTTTTCGCTCGGCGGGGGTGCCGGGTGAAATTGAAAAAGCGAAACCTGGCCATGCTCGTCCACGGTTGCCACGGTAAGAATGGGGTCTTTGGCCTTGCTGAATTGCGAAAATCTCGAATAAACCGTCCCGGCAGTCAGCAGGTCGGGCGCGAAGTTCTCGCCCAGCAACTTTTGCTCCCGTCCCCACTCCACGCCTAATTGCTTCGCCATCGCACTCAGTTTCGCGGGGTTCGTGTTCTTTTTCATTTGCGGCCCAAATGCGGCGTACAATGCCGCTGTCTGCCCGCTGTTAAAATATCCAAAAACCTGCTTGGCGCGGGCTTTCGCTGCGGTGCTCATCACCGGAGTGTCGCCTCCCCCGGTAGCGGGCGACGCCTGGGTTTTAGGTGAAGACGCCGCTGCCTGGGCCAATAGCAGCGTGGGAAAGAGCAACATCACAGCACACCAACTCCGACGAAGTTTCACGTTCTACCTCCTAGTCCATTCTACCTCCCAGTCCATTTCGGCGGACGCTTCTCCAGGAAAGAGCTCACTCCTTCGCGGAAGTCGTGGGTGGTGCGAATGCGCGCATTCTCATCCACAGCGGCGGCAATCTGGTGGTCCAGCTCCGCGTGTGAATAGGTACGTAGCAGGCGCTTCGTTGCCAGTAACGATGCCGGACTATTGGCCGCCAGGTCTTTGGCCAGCTCGCGCGCCCGTGCGGACAGTCTTTCGGGCGCTACTACCTCATTCACCAGTCCCAACCGGTGCGCTTCTTCTGCGCTGATGATGCGCCCGGTCAGCAGTAAATCCCGCGCTGGCTTCTCACCGATCTGCCGCAACAGAAAGGTGGAGACGATCGCCGGTACAAAACCGATCCGTACCTCGGTGTAGCCGAACGAGGCCTCGGAGGAAGCCAGGGTAAAGTCGCACAGTGTCGCCAGGCCGCAGCCGCCGGCCAGCGCGGGGCCGTTCACAGCAGCAATCGTCACCAGCGGAAATTCGTACAACGTGCGGAACAGATGCGCCATGCGTCCCGAATCGGCCAGGTTTTCCTCTTCGGTATGCTTCGTGATCTCCCGCAGGTTGTCGAGGTCCATACCCGCGCAGAACGCCCGTCCCGCTCCGGCGAGGATGAGGATGTACGACGCGGACTTCCGAACCTCGTGCAACCCGTGGTGAAGTTCTTCGATCAGCTGATAGCTGATCGCGTTACGCTTTTCCGGCCGATTCAGCGTGAGCGTAGCGACGGCGCCGTCGTAGGTGAGAGTGAGTGTCGCGTATTGGTGATGGTCGGACATCAGAATTCCCTGGTGACTCGCTCATTCCTTCCAGCCATCCGCTGCACGCCGAACCTGTATGCCGCTACGGTTGGATTATCCCACCGAAAGAGTTTCGTAACTCCTTTCTTTTGGCGAAGGTAGCAAACAATCGAACCCTGACCCATTTAGGTAGGGGAAGCCCGTTTTCACATCTTCGGCCCGCCGAATAGCTCCCCGATGTTCCCCGATAACGCAACGAGCTCCGTAATCGGCTTGCGCATGGGCGACGCCACGCCTCTCTGCTGCAACGCTTCCAGCACTCTCTCCGTGGGAATATTGCCCACCAGGACGTCCTGAGCAAACGGACAACCTCCCAGACCCCCAATCGCCGAATCGAACCTGCGGCAGCCGGCGTCGTACGCTGCTAGTATTTTTTCCACCGCTTCATCGGGTCGGCTATGAAGATGTATGCCAATTTCGATGTGGCTGTATGTCTCCAGTAGGGGACCGACTTGGTCCGCGATTTGCTGTGGTGTGGCCAGGCCGACGGTGTCAGCCAGCGAAATGGCCTGCAAATCCAAGTCCGCCAGTAGGCCGACGCCTTCCAGTAATTCCTCGACGTTCCACAGGTCGCCGTACGGGTTGCCAAAGGCCATGGAGATATAGGCGACCGTGTCGAGCCCGGCCTCGTCTGCCTTCCGCTTCACTCTTTCCATGATGTCCAGGTTCTCTTCGAGCGTCTGGCTTTGGTTGTTTTGCAGGAACGTCGGTGAAAGTGAATAAGGGAATCCAACCGTTCGGACTGCCTCGGTGGCAATAGCGCGCTCGACGCCGCGTTCATTCACCACAATGCCGATGATTTCAACGTCTTCTGGCGGATTAAGTTCGCGAAGCACCGTCTCCGAATCGGCCATCTGCGGGACCGCTTTCGGCGACACAAACGACACCGCGTCAACGTGCTTGAATCCCGCAGAAATCAACGCATTCAGATATTCAACCTTGGTCGCGGTCGGAACCTGTCCTGGCAGCCCTTGCCACGCGTCGCGGGGACATTCGATGAGTTTGACGGAATCAGCCATGGGAACATTTGGCAACCAGCGGTTAGCAAGTCGTCTTTCAAAGTCTTTGCTAGATGCTAATTGCTAATCGCTAATTGCTTGCACCTCACGTCTGCAAGACTCCCGCATTAAACTTCGGTACCTCAGGATTGAGTGCTGCTGCATCCAGCGCGGTAATCAGCGCCTCCCGCGTCTCCATCGGGTCAATGATCTTGTCGATCCACAACCGCGCCGCGCCGTACCGCGGATCCATCTGTTCGTCGTAGGTGGCCTTCACTTCGTCGTAAAGCTTTTTCTTGTCTTCGTCGCTCAACTTTTTGCCGCTGCGCTCCAGCTGCTTGATCTTGATCTCCACCAGCGTTCCGGCTGCCGAGGATCCGCTCATCACAGCGTACTTCGCGGTCGGCCAAGCGAAGACAAAGCGCGGATCGTAAGCCTTGCCGCACATGGCGTAATGCCCTGCGCCGAACGAGCCGCCGATGATGACGGAGATTTTCGGCACCACGGAGTTCGACACGGCGTTTACCATCTTCGCACCGGCGCGGATAATGCCGCTCCACTCTGCGTCGCGGCCGACCATGAAGCCGTTTACATCGTGCAGAAAAATCAGCGGCACGAGGTTCTGGTTGCAGTCCATGATGAAACGCGCCGTCTTCTCCGCCGATTCGGTATAGACCACTCCGCCGAATTCCATGCGTTTATTGCCCGAGTGGTCCACCTGCTGTACATGAGTTTTCTGGTTGGCGACAATGCCAACCGCATATCCACCAACGCGGGCATAGCCGCACAACACTGTCTCGCCATATTCGGCCTTGTACTCGTCGAATTCGCTCGCATCGGCGATGCGCGCGATGATTTCTTTCATGTCGTACTGGCGCGCGGGGTCGTCCTCGAAAATCCCATAGATCTCTTCCGAGGGATATAGTGGCTCCCGCGATGATTTGCGATCGAACACTCCAAGCTGCCGGTTTCCCATCTTGTCCACCAGCGAGCGGATGCGTGCGAGGCAGTGGTCGTCGTCGGGCTCGCGGAAATCGACCGTGCCACTGATCTGGGCGTGCATTTTCGCCCCGCCGAGTTCCTCTGCCGTGTATTTTGCGCCGATTGCGGCCTGCACGAGTGCTGGTCCCGCCAGGAACAGTCCGCTGCCTTCAGTCATCAGGATGTGGTCGCACATCACCGGCAGGTAAGCGCCGCCTGCGACACACATGCCCATGATGGCGGTAATTTGCGGGATACCCATCGCTGACATGACGGCGTTGTTGCGGAAGACCCGGCCGAAATCGTCGGTATCGGGGAAGACATCTTCCTGCAGCGGCAGGAACACTCCCGCCGAATCGACCAGGTAGACCGTCGGAATGTGATTGTCGATGGCGATGTTCTGCGCCCGGATGACTTTCTTGGCGGTCATTGGGAAGAACGCTCCGGCCTTGACCGTGGCGTCGTTCACAACAAGCATCACCAGTCGACCTTGAATGCGCGCCAGGCCTGTTACCACGCCCGCCGACGGCGCGCCTCCCCACTCTTCGTACATCTTCCACGCAGCATATGACCCAAGCTCAAAAAACTGCGTACCCGGATCGATTAGCTTCGCAATACGCTCGCGTGCCGTGAGGCGTCCTTTCTTGTGCTGGGCCTCGATCGCCTTCGCGCCGCCGCCTTGCTCAATCTGCTCTTCGTCCATGCGCGTGCGCGCCACCAGGTCAGCAATAGCACGCTGGTTGCGTTCGAACCGCGAGGAAGGGTTCTTGACCTGAGTGTGGGACTGGCCGGCTGGTTGGTCGCGTTTGGGTTCGGTCATGTGGCAAGAGGCCCGGAGGCAGACCGATAACGATAAAGCAGGGACTCTACTGTGCGCAATGCGAAGACCCGACAGTGAACCTGGAGGTCAGCCACCAACCACCGATTGCGCGAGGGCATAAGCCACAATCGTGTTTCCAGGGCGACCGGCCTTTTCCAGTTCGCCTACAAGTTCCGCCTGCACTGGATCGGCATCATCCAGCTTCATTTCGCACGCGGCAACCTCAGCGGGCTTGGCGCCGTGGTAACACAACTCGCACACTCCGAGGCCTCCCTGTGAGCGGACCGGCGGACCAAACAACCTGCAGGTGATCGGCCGCCAGGCGTACAGGTCGCAGGTTCCACGTTCCGGATCGAGCGCCGGACACGGCTCGTGGTTAGCGTATTTCTCGAATTTCTCAGTGGCTTCGTCATCATCACCCAGGATGCCGGTATGAACATCACCGGGAAAGTCGCCTTCAATGCGTGTCCACGACACCCGAGCTCTTTCTCGCACTCTAGAGGCGCGGTCGGGATCAGTGTTCTCGAGTGCGGCGAGTCCGGTTTGTAGGCGAAGGGCGTCGAGCTGGTCGATGGCGAAAACTCCAATGCAGCACGGCGTACAACCTGGCTTACAGATCAGCCAGTCACCGCTGCGCAACTGCGAATCGAGTAATGCGCTGGTCACGATCTGCACCAGGTCCTTGTCCTTCTCGGGAAGCAAGATGCGCATCCGCTTAGCATAGACGATGTTGTCCTGTAAGGTCAGGCCTGCGATCCGCGGGCGGCAGCGAAGTGACTTTCCCGTTTCAGGAATTACTGCACTAGCACCGCTGAAAGCGGATCCTCTGCAAGGGCGTCGATCAGGCCGTGGCGCAATGCGTCGCGGGCGTGGATTCTTTCGGCGGCGAGAAACATCTGGAGGGCGCGTGCTTTGCCGACGAGGCGCGGCAGGCGCTGTGTGCCACCCCAGCCGGTGATAAGTCCGAGGGCGGCGCCACGGTGTCCGAAGAGGGCGTGTGGTCCTGCGATGCGTCGTTGACATGCCAGCGCCAGGTCAAGCCCGCCTCCCATGCAATAACCGTGGATCGCGGCAATGGTTGGAGCAGGGAAGGTCGCGACAACGTGCATCAGCCGCTGTCCCATCTCTGCGAAACGAAATACTTCAGAGCCGTGCAGTCGGGCAATTTCGTTGAGGTCGGCGCCGACGGAGAAAAAGTGCGCGTTGCCGGAGATCACCAGTCGCGACAGAGGTTGTTGCGCAAGTTTTTCGAGGGCGGTCGTCAGCGCAAGGACCCGGGCACGGGTGAGGCGGTTGGTGCCGTCATCGGAGACGAGCCGCAAGATCGCGAGGTCACCTTGTCTCTCGACTTCGCACAATGATTGAGGAGATTCGATGCGTAATTCCGACACGTAGCAGAGTAGCAAACGCTGTGTTTCCTCAGATTCTCCGTGCCTCAGTGGTGAATTAACCGGCCGTCACACCGCGTGGCTTCACGTTAGCGCGAATGAACTCGATGATGCTGTCCATGGGAGTGCCTGGCTGAAAAACGGCTGCGACGCCGGCCTGCTTGAGTCCGTTCACGTCCTGGTCGGGGATAATGCCGCCAACGACCAGCAGCACGTCGTCCATATGGTTTTGTTTGAGGAGGTCGAGCACGCGTGGCACGATGGCGTTGTGTGCGCCCGACAGGATGCTGAGGCCGATCACGTCAACATCTTCCTGCAATGACGCGGTCACCACCATCTCCGGCGTTTGGCGCAGACCAGTGTAGATCACTTCCATTCCGGCATCGCGCAGGGCGCGGGCGATAACCTTGGCACCCCGGTCGTGGCCGTCGAGGCCTGGTTTGGCGACAAGTACGCGGATCTTGCGGTCGGTAGGCATGTGCGATGCTCTCAGTCAATCGGCTGAACCGAGAATCATAAACCCTCGACGAGAGTTTCGGCACTAATGAGTCACTCTGTCGGAGCAGACGCTCCTGACGATATGCTTTGGCGCCCAGATCACCGTGTCTCCCGTGTAGGTGCTGGGCAGGAGCCAGTACGGCCGGTTAACGGTAACCTCGTAGGTGCGCAGGCCGTCCGTAGTCGTCCAGGTGTAGTTCTTCAGGGCCACCTCGCGGCGCCCAGGGCGCAGCTGGCTGGCGACCTCGTCCGCCGCGATATGCTCCTGGGCCGCGATAGCGCGGCCCGCGACCTGGGTCGGATCGCCAAGATAGTCGAGTCCTTCGGACGGCTCGCGGCTGAGACGTTGGAGCCGGTCTTCGTCGTCACGGGAGGGCACCGCAATTTCGATGGTTTCGCAGTCCTTTGCCGGTTTGACTATCGTTCGCGAGAGCGGACTGAAGTCCACCGGATCCTCGATGCGATTCGAAACCAGTTCGACTTCGGAAATCACGAGGCGCGGGTTGGGATGACGAACCTCTCCGGCTTTGTTGCCCACGGCGGGACCGGGAAAGAAACGGCCGATGAGGGTTGCGCGCAGCATCTTGGTCTGGCCGGAGGTGGAAGCGGACTTGATCAGGCGCTGCATCGTGTCGTAGTCGGCGTCTTTCTTGAGGGGCACCGTGCTCGCCTCCAGTCTGGTCATGGGAAGGCGAAAGCGGTCCTTCGGGTCGGACGGATTACCGCCGAACTCAAGAGGCAACACACCGTAGTCATCGGCACAGTCGTAGCCGTGTGCAGTGAACTGCGCAGGGCCCACCAGCACCATGCCCGGTACGCTGACCAGCGTTTCGGTGTACATGCCGGGGTTCTTGAGCAGTTCGCAGGGCGAAACGGACCAAGGGCGCTCTTGGGCCAAGATATGTGTCGGCGCGCATAAGAAGGCAGCCGCGGCAAGGAATAGCGTGGCACGCGTAGCGGCGACACCCAGATTTTGGAGCATTACACTCAGTCTACGTGAAGGCGTGGGCAGTCTTTCCTTGGCGTGTAAAAATTGCTGCACCAACGCCGGACGCCCTAGTTGTAACCCTCAGCGTACTGGGCAGTTGCGCGATGGTATGGCGCGTGCTGGTTTGATGGGAGCACGGTGGATTGTCTGATCCGACATGACCTCGCCATCGCAGTACGCGGCACCGAAGCTGTCAATTCGTCCTCTTCCAAGCGGCTACCAATTCTGGTCGATTCTGGAGCGCATTACGCTGAAGATTCTCAAACTCGTACTACTGGTATGTTGTCTATGGCTATTTGCAGCCGCCGCACTGCCGGCGCAGGAAACACCACCTGCAATAGCGACTCAGCCGCCACCTAACGACCCACTGGGACGGACGACGCCGCAGGACGCTGTCTTCAATTTCCTTGAGGCTTGCCACGCCCGCCAATATGTCAAGGCTTGGCACTATCTCGATCTGCGCCAAATGTCGTCGGCTGATCGCGAGAAAAACGGACCAGAGTTGGCACGGCAATTGGAAGATCTGCTGGACGACATGCCGTTTGATATTGCCACGCTGAGCCGCAGCCAGGCAGGAGATTTGGATGACGGCTTGGCACCTGGGCGGGAACGACTCCTGACCTTTCAGGTCGATGGCAAGCCACTGCAACTGGAACTTGAGCATGTGGAGTTGAAACCCGGACTCAAGGTGTGGCTGGTTTCCGCTGACACTGTCGCGCTGATTCCCAAGGCACACCAACTGCTGGGCGAGACGCCATTTGAGGAGAAGCTGCCCCAGGTGCTGGTGACGCACGAAGTCCTGGACACCCGGTTGTGGCGCTGGATCGTCCTTCTGCTGAGCGGTGTGGTGATCTGGTTTGCGGCCGGCCTTGTGATTCGCGGGATTGCCGCGGCCTGCCACCGTTTTTTGAAGGCCAAGGACGTTAGTGCAGAGGGTCTTGTTGGGCCTATCCGGCTCTGCCTCGCAATAACTGCCTTTCGTGCAGCGATGGAGTTGGCGCCTCCGTCCGCAATTGTGCGGCTGTACATGGGGAGAGCGCTGGCCATGGCCGTCTTTTTCGCGCTGGCATGGGCGGGCGCGGTCATTACCGATATCGTGGCCGAGCGATGGCGTTCGCGGCTGGATCCCCGCATGAAGGCGATGACCTACTCCGTGCTTCCGCTGGGGCGACAGATCTTCAAGCTGCTTCTCTTCCTGATTGCGTTTCTTGCCGTGCTGAGCGTCTGGGGGTACAACACTACCACGATTCTGGCCGGTCTCGGAGTGGGCGGAATTGCGATCGCGCTGGCGGCACAGAAAACCATTGAGAATCTTTTCGGAGGCATCTCGGTCATTGGCGACCGGCCGGTTCTGGTTGGCGATTTCGGCCGCTTCGGCAACCACATGGGAACCATAACTCACATTGGGCTGCGATCCACGCGCATCCGAACACTCGATAGGACCGTGGTCAGCGTGCCCAACGGTCAGTTCTCAGCCATGGAACTGGAAAACTTCACTGCTCGCGACAAGATCTGGTTTCACCAGACACTGAGCCTCCGCCGCGACACTACTGCCCAACAGTTGCGCCAGGTGTTGGCGTCCGCGCGGGAAGTTTTGAAACAGAACCCGAAGGTGGAGATCGGAGACATCCCGGTTCGCTTTGTCGGTATCGGGCAGTATTCGCTCGACGTTGAGATCTTTGCCTACGTTCGAACGCCCGATTTCGACGAGTTTCTCGGGATTCAGCAGGACCTGCTACTAGATTTAATGCGCGCGGTAGAGCGTGCGGGAGCAGCATTGGCGGTGCCGCTCTACGAGGGCCTCAATGCCGAGCATCCCGTGCCGATGTCGCGAGCAGGGTAGCCTAGCATTATGCGAAGGTGCTCTCTTCGTAAGTCCCGTACACCTCGCGCAAGGCGTCGCAGATTTCACCTACCGTGGCGTAAGCCTTTACCGCATCGACGATGAACGGCATGGTGTTGACGGGAGAAATTCTACCGTCGGTTCCGGCTTGCGGCTCTCGCGAGGACGCTTTTTTGAGCGCGTCGAGCGAGCGGCGGACCTGTTCATTCGAGCGACGTTGACGCAGCGAGTTGAGTTTCTTCGTCTGCGCCTGCGCGACCTCTTCGCCTATGTAGAGAATGTTCGGGGACGGTTCTTCGACCACAAATTCATTAGCGCCGACAGTGATCTTTTCTTTGGCTTCGGTGGCGCGCTGGAACTGATAACTGGCCTCGGCGATTTCCTTCTGCGGGTAGCCCTTCTCGATGGCTGCGACCATGCCTCCCATGGCGTCGAGCTTATCGAAGTATTCGAAAGCGCCCTTCTCCATGTCGAGAGTCATGCGCTCGATGAAATATGAGCCGCCGAGGGGATCGACCGTCTGCGCTACGCCCGACTCGTAGGCGATGATCTGCTGGGTGCGCAGCGCGATGCGAACTGCCTCTTCGGTGGGCAGAGCGAGGGCCTCGTCGTAGCTGTCGGTGTGCAGCGACTGCGTTCCTCCGAGCACGGCGGCCAGTGCCTGAATGGCAACGCGAGCAATGTTGTTCATGGGCTGCTGGGCCGTCAACGAAACGCCCGCCGTCTGAGTGTGGAAGCGCATCAGCCGCGTGCGGTCATTCTTCGCGCCGAAGCGGTCCTTCATTAGGCGGTACCAGATTTTACGGGCGGCGCGGTATTTGCCGATCTCCTCGAAGAAATCATTGTGTGCGTTAAAGAAGAAGCTGAGGCGCGGGCCGAACTCGTCGACGTCGAGGCCGCGGCGCCGCGCCCACTCTACATATTCGACGCCGTCGTAGATTGTGAACGCCAACTCTTGCAGCGCGGTCGAGCCGGCCTCGCGAATGTGGTATCCGCTGATGGAAACGGTGTTGAAACGTGGCGTGAACTTCGTGCCGAACTCAAAGGTATCGATCACCAGCCGCATGGAGGGCGCGGGCGGATAGATGTACTCCTTCTGCGCAATGTATTCCTTCAGGATATCGTTCTGAATGGTGCCGGAAATTTTCTGCCAGTCGGCACCCTGTTTCTCGGCGACGGCGAGATACATGGCCCACAGCACCGAGGCAGGCGAGTTGATGGTCATTGAGACCGTGGTCTTCTCAAGGTCGATGCCGTCAAAGAGGATCTCCATGTCTTCGAGCGAGTCGATGGCCACGCCGCACTTGCCGACTTCGCCCTCGCTCATCATGTGGTCGCTGTCGTAGCCCATGAGTGTGGGCAGGTCGAAGGCGACGGAGAGCCCTTGCCCGCCGTGAGCGAGGAGATATTTGTAGCGCTCGTTGGTTTCCTCGGGCGAAGCGAAACCCGAGAACTGGCGCATGGTCCACATCTTGCCGCGATAGCCGCTGGCATGGATGCCGCGGGTGTAGGGCGGCTGGCCCGGGAAGTTCAGATACTGTCGTAGGTCCAATCAGCGGGGAGATCGGCGGCCGTGTAGAGGCGCCGAATGGGCATGCCCGAGATAGTGGTGAAACGCGCATTGCCGTACTCGTCGAGGTTTACGCCCGTCGGCGCACCGATGGGTTTCTCCCGAGACCTCTCCAACGAAGGCGCAAGCGTCTTCTCTGCCCACTGTTGTTCCGAGTCGGAAGGGTGGCGGCCGTTTTCGAAGAGATCGGTGACCGGCGATTCGGCCAGGTTCTTACCGGTTGGCTTGGTACTGTCAGGCATTTGCTACCCCACGCAGCAGCGCGAAGCTAAGCCGGAGGAAGGCCAAGTCAAAGCGCGGCGCGTTGCAGTTTAGTAGATGCGTGAATAAGGGGCAAGGTAACCAGGTTCAAAAGACGAGTCTCAGCTCGAATTTCCAGGAGAATGAGCCTCAAATCAAATTCCGACGGCCAAGCAATTATTCCCGCGACGAAAAAGAAAGAAAGCCGCGACAAGCCGAACACAACCTGAGACTGTGACGCCCGGTTAGCAGTGACAGTTGTCCGGCATGATGGGCAAATCTCATACCTGCTCCAAACATCCCAAAGCTGCGGGTCAATTCAGGGGAAAACCAAAACATCGGGGCATGGGTTACCCATTTTATTAACGCGAACCATCGTGTCAACGCTTGGGAGTACAGGGGCGACCGTTGTGCCGGGATTTGGGTGCAGGTGTGAGATATAATGAGCTGCGTCACCGAAAGCTTGGCGTCCTGATAACATGATTGACCCATGAGTCCGAGCGTATTGTGTGCCGATTGTCCGGACTGCCACAGCGAAATTATGGTTAACCTCAACACGACGCATCGGCCGTTCGGCGACAACGAGAAGATGCTGTATCGGCTGGTGTGTACCATCTGCGGCTTCTCCTACGACGTGCATTTCGAGGACCTGCAACTGCGCGAGAAATCGAACGGAGAGGTTGCGCAGCGCAACCGGGTGACGAGTTTCGCCCGCGATTAGCTGCCTTGGATTAGACCTGAATTACCCTACTATAGGGCCACGTCGACCGCGGTGCTCAAATGGTCAGTCGGGTGTCGTTCGTCCCAACTCCCACGCTTTCGCGTATTTCCAGCTAACGTAGCCGGCGTGATACGCATGCAGCAGCAGGCCTTCGCGGCCGTCGAGAAAGCCGCCTCGCAAAACGTAGTTGTAGAAGAATGTCAGTTTTGGCCGGACCACGATATCGAGCAGGCTGAAGCCGCGGCGGCGATTTGCAGCGGCCATCTCCGCCCCCAGCGAAGAGTAACGGTTCATGTGCTCGATGTAGTCCGACAATGTGGGGTAGGCGTGATGGAGTAGATGGTTGTGCAGTTGCGCCGCAGCACCTTCCAGTCGAACGTCTTCGTGTACCAACCGGTCCTCGAACTGGCTGGCCCCGCGCCTAAATAAGCGCAGCTTGCGATCGGGATAGAAGCCGCCATGCTTCATCCAGCGACCGAGGAAAAAGTTCTTGCGCGGAATCCAGAAGCCTGCAACCGAGGGATTCGCGTCGAGTGCCTGGCGAATCTCCTGGGCCAGCGCAGGCTCGACTTCTTCGTCGGCGTCGAGCGAGAGGATCCAATCTCCCGTGGCCTTCGCGAGTGCGGAATTCTTCTGTGCCGCGAAGCCTTTCCACGGCTCGACAAAGAATTTCACATCAGCAGACTCTGCCACCTCGCGGGTGCGGTCGGTTGAGCCGGAATCGACCATGACGATCTCATCAGCCCACGCTACACTCGCCAGTGTGCGCGCCAGGTTTGCTTCTTCGTTGAATGTGATGATGACGACCGAGAGGCTCAAGCAGTACATGCTAACCGCGGGGGCGGTTGAGCAGAAACAAAAAAGCATGCCGTCCTTGTGGGACGGCATGTCTGATCGGATACCTTACTGCGGTTGTGGCGTAGGAGGGTTCTGCGCGGGGGGTGGCGTCGCGGGCTTCACTTCCAGCGGCCCTGGGTTCTGCGGGTTCGTCGGAACGATGCCTGGTACCTTCGGCATCTTCTGCACCTTACCGGCTTCGGCATCCGACATATCGATGCCAAGCCTGGTAAGTGTCTCACCGGTTGAAAGATCGAGCTGGACCCTGGATTTCTCGTAGTTGGTAGCCGCAGCCAGCACATTGGACTCAGCCTGGGTCAAAGCGCTGGAAGCCTGCAGCACCAGGGTGGAGGTCGATGCGCCCAGCGAATACTTCTTCTGTTCCGCATCGAGGTTCTGGGACGCGTAATCGCGCGCAGCCACCGCCGCCTGGAGAGCGGCGTAGTTCTGCTGCAAGGTGAACTGGGCCTGTCGCACTTGCAGCACGATGGTGTTTTCCTGCTGCTGCACGGCGACCTCAGACTGGCGGTATTCCAACTCCGAACGCACCTGGTCGGCTTGAACCTGGCGATTGCGTATCGGGACCTGGATATTCACTCCGACCCCTTTGTCAGGTCCGCTGCTGTTGAACAGGTCCTGGAAGGCGCTGCCCCATCCTCCGGGAGGAATGGTGCTGGTGCACTGAATGTCGCCAATCGGGCAAAGCGGGTTCTGCTGACCTGACTGGCCAGAGGCCCCATAAAACGCATAAAGATCGACGGTCGGGCGCAGAAGGCTCTTGATTGCCTTGGTGCCGACTTTCTTGTTGGTGAGGTTAATGCGCGACTGAATGATCTCCGGCCGGACCTGCAACGCCTGCTGAATCAGGTCTTCCACGGGCCGGACCTCAAATGCTTCGCCGATTTGTAAGGTGTCGGTCGGAATCACAGGAGCTACGGCAAGAATGGAATCAGCGGTATTACGTGTAACGGCATTCTTCATTAGCAGCTGCTGCAATTGAAGATTGGTCTGCGCCAGGATCAAGTTCTGCCTCGCGGTCGCCACCGAGCTCTTGGACTGCACAACGGTGATTGGCGCGAGCGTCCCGATATCCACCTGCTTCTGCGTGTCGGAGAGGGTCTTGTCTGCCAGTTCAAGCGCGCGCTGCTGTACCTGCACGTTTTCGTACGCATTGACCAGGTCCCAGTAAATGTTCTCGATCTGAGACACCGTCGTCATGACCTGCAGACGGAAGGCAACGTCCATGATCTCGCGGTTATTGCGGGCAATGCGGATCCAGCGCAGGTTGGGGTCGAGTCCGAAACCCTGCCATAGATGCTGACGCAAGGTGAACCGGAATGATGAAGTCAAACCCGGCGACAGGGTATTGAACAGGGCATTCGAGGTAGTGCGGTTGTTGTTGAACGCCACTTGCATAAGGGTGCCGGTTGCAAATCCCTGCGTGTAGAGAAAATTGGCGTTCGTGGTGTTCTGAATGAGCGTTTGAGTACCGGTGAAAATAACGTTCGATTGTGGCGTTGTAGCCCGTTCACCAAGAATGCTGCCGCCGGTCACGAGTGGATCAAAGCTGTCGATGACCGGACCTTCACCGGTGGTCGATGAGACGATTCCGGCCGCGCCTGCTCCGGCGCCACCTACGCCCACCGAAGTTCCGCCTGCGCCTCCGCCGGTACTGCCGGTAGAAGCACTACCGGTGCCTCCCGAGGCCGTGCTGCCCGCGGCGCCGCCGGGCGTTCCCTGGACCAGTCCGGCATTAACGCCGAGAGCGGCTGCACCCGAACTGGTGCGCAAAATATCCGTATCGGCTGTGGTGAGGTTATAACGCTGGATGGCGAGGTCAAGGTTATTCTCGACCGCGAGGGCGATGGCATCGTCGAGCGACAAATAAATCTTGCCATCACGAATGACGGAATCGATCAAGGCAGAGTTCGTGAGGTTCGGCGGAGAAACGCTGCGACTGATATACGGCTGCCAAATCTTGGGGAACGACGACACCCCCTTGGCGAAGTTCTGATCGGAATATGCATGGGCATTATTTTGGGGTGCGGGAGCTTGCGGCATCGGTTCGACCGGTGCAGGAGCAGTGGTCGGCGTGGCCTGCGGCGGCACGTTCTGGGCAAAGCTCGACGTCGCGAGCAGCGAAACCAGGGCCAGCACCAGGACTTTGCGGACCACTACATTCGCAAGACGCAAAACAGACATTCCCTCTTCTCCAGAAAATTGCATGTGAGCTCAGTGTCCTTCGTGAGAATTCCTGTCGCCTGTCTCTAATACGGATAACAGCCCCGGAAGGTTCACAACCAACCTGGTGTGCGACGGCGGCACGATCAATTTGGGTCTCGTAACTTGCAGTAATGGCTTAGTATAGCTGACACAAGAGCGCGAAGGGAGCGGACCGGAGCCAAGATTTACACGTCTTAACACTCCGCTGGCGCGGCGCTTCGCATTCAGGACAACAACGTGAGTCGCAATCTAAGAATCACCCTGGCTTACGACGGCTCGGAGTTCAGCGGTTGGCAGGTGCAACCGGGTCTTACGACTGTGCAGGGGATACTTGCCCTTTCGCTGGAAAGAATCACCGGCGAGTCCATTCTGCCGCAGGGGTCGGGTCGTACCGACGCCGGCGTACACGCCTTGGCGCAAGTGGCCTCGGTCCGGCTCGATTCGCCAGTCCCGGAACGGAACTTGCAGACCGCTTTGAACGATATTCTCCCGGCTTCCATCCGCGTAACCGGTATAGAAATAGCTGACGATCATTTTCACGCTCGCCATTCGGCCAAAGCAAAGACCTATCGCTATCGCATTTACCGCGACGAGATCTGCCCGCCGTTTATGGCGCGGCACGTTTATCACCATCCGTTTCGACTGGACGAAGAGGCCATGATCAGGGCTTCGGAATTTGTAGTCGGCACCTTCGATTTCACGTCCTTTGCTGCTTCCGACCCCGCTCGCAGCCAACGGATCGCCGAGAGTCACAATATGCGGAAGGATGGCCGGAAACGCTCGCGCGCGTTGACGGAACATGACTCGGTTGAGGTCCTTGCGGACATAGAAACTGCGCGAGTTGAGGCTGAAGACGACGATTCCATCGACGCTCTCGGCTTGAAACAGGGCAGTGTGCGCACGGTCCATTCTTCCTTTTGGGCACGAACTCCTGAGGAATTCAGCTACACGATTCGCGGCAGTGGATTTCTGCACCACATGGTGCGAAACCTGGTCGGCACTTTCCTGCAAGTGGGGAAAGGATCGCTGCGGGCAGAGGACATACCCGCGATTCTGGCCGCCCGCGATCGCAGTGCTGCGGGAGGGACCGCCCCGGCCTGCGGCCTGTATCTGGTCAACGTAGAGTACGACAAATCATGAGCGCCGTTCCGCAAGTCGCAGCGCGCGAGACCCTCATTAGCACGAATCCTGCAACCGGTCAGACTCTGGGGGAGTTAGTCTGTGCTACCCCGGGTGAGGTGCACGATGCGGTGCGGCGTGCTCGGCTAGCGCAGATCGCATGGCAGACCGTGCCCGTCAGCCAGCGCATAGCCGTGCTGAAGCGCTTCCAGCGAAACTTGAGCGAGCAGCGCGATCGGATCGCACAGTTGATTTCGCAGGAAGCGGGAAAGCCGACAGCCGAAGCCCTGACTACCGAAGTCCTGGTCGTGCTGGACGCCGCCGAGTTCTGTATTCGCAACTCCTACGGTTTTCTCCGCGACGAGCCGGTACCGCACGCAAATCTCGCCATGAAGACGAAGCGCGGCAAGCTGGTGCGCGAACCGTACGGCGTCATCGGGATCATCGCTCCGTGGAATTATCCTTTCTCGACTCCGGCGACAGAGACTCTGTCTGCGCTGGTTCTCGGCAACGCGGTCGTGCTCAAGCCATCGGAGTTTACCCCGCTGGTCGCGCTGGAATTGCCAAAGCTACTGTTTTCGTCCGGACTTCCCCCAGACCTGATGCAGGTCGTGATTGGAGCGGGCGCAGTGGGCGGCGAGCTGCTGGAATCGGACATCGACAAAGTGATCTTCACCGGGAGTGTCGCTACTGGTAAGCGGGTAGCAGAGGCTGCTGCCAAGAGATTATTGCCGGTGGTGCTGGAGCTCGGCGGCAAGGACCCGATGATCGTGCTGGAAGACGCCGATCTGGAAGTGGCGTCGAGCGGAGCGGTATGGGCGTCGATGGTGAATGCCGGGCAGACCTGCCTGTCGGTCGAACGCTGTTACGCGCAGCGCAATGTATATGAGAAATTCGTCCAACTCTGCCGCCAGAAAATCGGGAAGCTGCGCGTGGGGGAAGGGCTGGGCTCCGAGGTGGAAATGGGGCCGCTGATCCACGAACGGCAGTTACGGACGGTCGAAGAGCACGTGAACGAGGCGGTGGCACAGGGCGCGAGACTCCTGGCCGGCGGGCGGCGGATGACCGAGCTTGGGCCGAACTTTTACGCGCCGACGCTGCTAGCTGACGTAACCCACGACATGCGTGTCATGCAGGAAGAGACGTTTGGACCAGTTCTGCCCATCGCGCCTTTCGACACCGACGAAGACGCGGTGCGACTCGCCAATGACAGCGAGTTCGGACTCGCGGCCAGCGTTTGGACGGGTGATCGCAAGCGCGGCGAGGCTCTGGCAGCGCAAATCAAGGCTGGCACGGTGATGATTAACGACGCGATTTCGGGATTTGGGATCGCCGAAGCGCCACATGGCGGCTTCAAACAGAGCGGTATCGGCCGCGCCCACGGCAAGCTGGGAATGGCGGAAATGGTGCAGATCAAGTACGTCGATGTGGACCTGCTGCCGCGCATGTCGAAGGTTTGGTGGTATGGCTACGGCGCGGTGTTCCAGCAGCAGATGTCGGGATTTGTGCAGATGCTGTTCGGCGGCGGCACCGGCGCGCGGGTAAAGGGCGCGTTGGGTGCAATGGGTGCGTTGCGGCGGGCCAACAAGATTTAGAGCTGCGATACAATGACCCGTTGCCCACTATGGCCGACCAAGTTCAGGATTCTCCTCCGCAGCTTCCCAAACACAAAGTGAAGTTCAAGACGCCGCTGCAGCGCGCCTGCAGTGAAAAGGACGAGAAGGGCAAGCTCTGTAACGGCCACCTGAAACGCTGGTACTATACCGCGGACGTCATTGAGCAGTCCTGCGGCGATGTTCGGGAAGCCTACGGAGACAACAGCGAGGTTTACCGTTGTGAGCACTGCAAGACGCTGTACTTACCTGGCCCCGAAGAGCCGCGTGGCAAGAACGTGGCGGGAGTCGGCAAGTTGTCTGTATTCGGGTTGACGGTCGCGCCGAAGACGCCGCCGCCGGCGGGTTCGCCCGCTGCGGCAGAAAGCAAAGAATAACGGCCGGCTTACGAAGGTTAGCAACTGGACGAGGTTCAGTTTCATCAGTGAGGGTGGCGATCGGTGCCGTGGGGGCGCCGAAAGAGGAATCACCTCAGCGGCTAAGCCCTATACGGACGGAGTAAAGGATTGCACGGCTCAAGCGGTGCTTCACCCGGGAGTAGGAACAGGACCGTGTCGGCAGAAGTTTCTGAACTGATCTACGACTGGAACAAGGTCTATGCGGCTTCTATGAAGCCCGCGGGCCCTGTGTTGCTCAATGATGAGTCGCTGCGTGACGGTCTGCAGTCTCCCTCCGTTCGCGATCCCACCATTGAAGAAAAGATCGAGATACTCCACCTTATGGAGTCGCTTGGGATCAACATGCTTGATCTCGGCCTGCCCGGCGCGGGTCCTCGCGCGGTGGCACATTGCGAGGCGCTGGCGCGGGAGATCGGCCGGGCGGGACTGAAGATCAGGCCGAACTGCGCTGCCCGCACCCATGAAAACGACATCCGCCCGATTGTCGAGATCGTGCAGGGCACCGGGGTGCCCATCGAAGCAGCAACGTTTATCGGGTCAAGTCCGATTCGGCGCTACACCGAGGACTGGACCGATGACTTCCTGCTGCGCACTACCGAGAAAGCAGTAACCTTCGCGATCTCGCAAGGCCTCGAGGTCATGTACGTCACTGAAGACACTACCCGTTGCGATCCACAGACCATCCAGCGGCTGTACTCTAATGCCATCAATTGCGGGGCGCACGCCATAGTGATCTGCGACACCGCGGGACACGCGACGCCGATGGGAACCGTCGCGCTGATGGACTTTGTGGTGAATGAGGTGGTGAAACCTTCCGGACGCGACATTCGTGTCGAGTGGCACGGTCACTGCGACCGCGGACTGGCCGTCGCCAATGCCATCGCCGCATTGGTGGCTGGAGCCCACGTGGTGCACGGAACGGCATGCGGTATCGGCGAGCGCGTCGGCAACACGCAACTGGACCAGATGCTGGTGAACCTGAAATTGATGGCCATCGAGCCATGGGCGAGCCAGGACCTGAGCAAGCTCAAGCACTATTGCGAAGCTGTATCTAAAGCCACGGGTGTTCCCATTCCCCCCAACTATCCTGTCGTCGGTGAAGATGCATTTCGAACCGCCACCGGAGTACACGCCGCAGCCGTCATCAAGGCGTATCGCAAGGGCGATGAAATGCTGGCCAACAGCATCTATTCCGGCGTTCCTTCGCATTACTTCGGGCTGAAGCAGATCATCGAGATCGGCCCGATGAGCGGCAAATCGAATGTACATTTCTGGCTGGAACAGCGCGGCATTCCGGAGACGCCGGACCTGGTAGAGCGCATCTTCCAACGCGCCAAGAATTCGGCAAGCAGTCTCACGGATGAAGAGATCCTGGAGTGCTGCCGGGCGGCAGGAGTGGGAAGGCAGATTGCGTCGTAGCGACTGAACTAAAGTCTAGTTTTCGGCATTCAGTCGATTGGCGAAGCATCCAGCAACGCCACCGGGGACTGTTTGCCCCAGTTCTCTTCAAACGTATTACCATCGTTTATGCCCCAGGGTTCGCCGCGGTTGCCATTTCACGAATCCCCTCCACTGCAAACTAGTGAGTCCCCAGCCTTACCGACGCCGTCACAAACAGTCGCGCGGGTGGCGGAAATTCGCGCCGTGCATGATGGGTTTGCGTGGTTCCGGTCGCACACGCGTGAGCTGGAAGACATGCAACTGGAAGTAACTTCAGTTCCGGCTCCGCCCTGGGGGGAGGCGGCGCGCGCCGAGTGGTTGCTGGCTCGCTTTGAAGAAGCGGGGCTGAGCGAGGTTCATCGTGACGAAGTAGGAAACGTAGTCGGCGTGCGACAGGGAGGCGAGCCAGGAGGGCCGTTCATCGCTCTGAGCGCGCATCTCGACACCGTGTTCCCCGCGGGTACCCCCATCGAAGTCGTGCGCGAAGGCGGGAAGCTATATGGCCCTGGCATCTCGGACAACAGCTCCGGCGTGATTGCGCTGCTGGCAATTGCGCGTGTACTCCACGAAACCAATGTGGCGCACTCAATGCCGATCCTGTTTATCGGCAATGTCGGAGAAGAGGGCGAAGGTAATCTCCGCGGCATGCGGCACATTTTTGAGCAGTCGAAGTGGGCCGACAAGATCGCTGCACTGGTCGTACTCGACGGCGCCGGAACCGACACCATCATCGCGGAAGGCTTGGGCAGCCGCCGCTACGAGGTCACGGTGCATGGAGCCGGTGGACACTCGTGGAGCGACTTCGGTGTGTTGAATCCCATCGTTGCCTTGGCGTGCATCATTCATCGTTTCAGCCAGACGCCGGTACCGGCCAACCCGAAGACCACCCTCAACATCGGGACCATTGCCGGCGGGACCTCGGTGAATTCGATCCCGCAATCGGCTTCGATGCGGGTTGACACGCGCTCGGCGTCGGTCGAGCAACTAGACCGGCTGGAACGGGCCCTGCGCCAAGCGGTCGAGGACGGAATCGCGGAGACGAACGCGAAGAAGAAGCAGGAGCACCTCAGCGCGCAAGTGAATGTGATCGGCGACCGCCCGGCGGCAGAACTTCCGGCGGACTCGCCCCTGTTGAAGATGGTGCGCGCGGTGGATGCGCAACTGAACATCAGCGCGCGCCTACAGCGTGCCTCTACCGACGCGAACATTCCACTATCGCTTGGCCGACAGTCGATCGCCATTGGAGCGGGCGGCAGTGGTGGAGGAGCGCACACGATGAACGAGTGGTACGATCCCGCAGGCCGCGATCAGGGCCTGAAACGCATCCTGCTGCTGACACTGGCTCTGTGCGGAGTTTCCGACGAATGAGATTGTTCCTGTCCCCTTGCCTTTTGTTTGTGGCCGTCATAATGACGATTTCAACTCCCGCCTCGGCGGCGGATGACATCTTCAAGTTGCCCGACACCATCTTCGTCAACGGTGATATTTACACCCAAGCGACTCCACCGCGTGCGCAAGCCATTGCAGTGCGTGATGGCCGCATCGTTGCCGTCGGCGGTAACGAGGATATCCGCAAGCTCAAGGCAAGCCGGACTCAGCTCGTCGATCTTGGCGGGCACTTCGTCATGCCGGGCTTCAACGATGCGCACGTGCACCTGGCATCCGGCGGCTTCGAGAAGTTGAACGTCAATCTGGTCGGGACGAAGTCGCTGCAGGAGATGCAGCGGCGGATTGCAGAGCGAGCTGGTCAGGTCGCCGCAGGCGAGTGGATCGTGGGTGAGGGCTGGGACCACACGCTCTGGACCGGACAGACGCTGCCGACACGGCAAGACGTGGACGCGGTGACGAAGGGGCATCCGGCTTTCTTCGTGCGGGTGGATGGGCACATCGCGGTTGCGAACACTGCAGCCCTGCAGGCAGCTGGGGTTGACGGCAAGACGCAGGCGCCTCAGGGTGGGCAAGTCGATCTCGACCCGCAGGGACAGCCGACGGGAATTCTGCGCGAAGGGGCACAAAGCCTGGTGTTCTCCAAAGTCCCTCCTGCGACTGAGGCGCAGCGCCGTCAGGCAGCGGAACTGGCACTGGGCGAAGCCGCGCGTTGGGGCGTGACGTCGGTGCAGGACAATTCCTCTTGGGAGGACTTCCTGGTGTACGAAGCCCTCGAGCGGGAAGGTAAGTTGACGGTGCGTATCAGCGAATGGCTCCCGTTCAACGATTCAGTGGCGGAGCTTGAACAGCATCGGGCACACCATCCACCAGACGATCCGATGCTGCACACCGCGATGCTGAAGGGCTACATGGACGGCTCCCTGGGGTCGCGTACGGCAGTGCTGTTGGCGGCCTATGCTGATGATCCGGGCAACACCGGGCTTCCGCAATTCGACCAGTCGACGTTAGACAAGTTGGCGGTTGCGCGTGCGGACGCAGGGTTCCAGATGGGCTTTCACGCCATAGGCGATCGTGCTGCACAGATGGCCCTCGACGCATTTGCGGCTGCCGAGGGCAATCCGAAGGCGCATGCTGCTGCCGGAGCTTTATCCCCTGGCGATTTCCGCTTTCGCATTGAGCATGATCAGGTCATAGCTCCGGACCAGTTTGAGCTTTACAAGAAGCTGGGCGTAATTGCCTCGGTACAACCCTGCCATCTGTTGACCGATATGAACTGGGCGATTGCGCGGATTGGGGCGGAGCGAGCTAAGACTTCCTACCCGTGGAAGCAGTTTCTCGATTATGGCGTTCCTTTAGCGTTCGGGACCGATTTCCCTGTGGAACCTCTGAATCCTTTCCGGGGAATTTATGCGGCGGTCACCCGGAAGAACGAAGCGGGGAACAAGGAATACTACCCAGAACAGAAATTGAATATCGAACAGGCAATCGCCGGCTATACCACGGGATCGGCGTACGCCCAATTCGCGGAAAAGGAAAAAGGCACGCTCGCACCTGGCATGCTTGCCGATTTCGTGGTTCTGGACCGCAATTTGACGGCAGTTGCGCCAGCGGAGATTTTGAAGACGCAAGTGCTCCGGACGGTGGTGGGTGGGAAGACGGTTTACGAGGGCAAGGGGCGCTAGACTTCACGTGGGTTGCGTTGATTCTGAGATTGGAGCTTACCCAGCGGCTGGCAATGATCTCTGGTAACGACGAGTTCCCCGCATGCGTCTAACCCGTCAACGACTCACCGTGCTTTCACTTTCCCTCGGCAACTCGGCGGTTCCACACAGCAACGTATAATTTAAGTTTGGGTTTCTCAGGTGGAGGACACGCAATGGACCGGCAACCAATGGGTTTCAGGGAGAGGCTGAAGGCAAACCGTTTCGCCTCGACCCTGGTCATTCTGGCGACGCTTTCGCTCGGCATCATGATCGGTACGGTGGTGGCTTCGGGAGTCAAAGGCAAGGAGAAGGTGGCCGCCTCGGCCGACGCGACGCCCCTGTCGGTGCCATCTCCGCAACAACTGTCGAGCCAGTTTTCGCAGATCGCGCGCCAGCTTGAGCCTACAGTCGTCAATATCAATACCGAGATGACCATTGCGAGCCCGCATCGTAAGGGTGGAAAGAGCACTCCCGGCTCACCCGACGACGACAATGGTGATGACAACTCCATGCAGGACTTTTTTGAGCGCTTCTTTGGCGGCCAGGGAGGCGGTCAGGGTCTTCCTCCCGGCGGTGATGGACAGGACCTGCGGGAGCGCTCGCTGGGTTCTGGCGTGATTGTCGATTCCAAGGGCTACATCATTACCAACGCACACGTTGTCGAGAAGGCCGACCGCATTCGGGTGAAGTTGATGAACGATCCTGCGACGGTGACCTATGATGCAACGGTGATAGGATCCGACAAGGAGACCGACTTGGCGGTAATCAAGATCGACGCCAAGAAAACCCTTCCAGCAGCCAAAATGGGGAACTCCGATGGTATGACCGTCGGGGATTGGGTTCTTGCCATTGGCAGCCCGTTTGGACTGGAAGAGACCGTGACCGCTGGAATCGTTTCGGCGCGCGGTCGCAATATCGTGCCCCAGCGGCAGTTTCAATCGTTCATCCAGACCGACGCGGCGATCAATCCCGGCAATTCGGGAGGCCCGTTGGTCAATATGAATGGCGAGGTCATCGGCATCAACACTGCTATTTACACCAGTGGAGGCGGTTACCAAGGCGTTGGTTTCGCCATGCCGTCCAACACGGTCGTGCAGGTGTACAACCAGCTGATCGGTCCGGAGCATAAGGTTTCGCGGGGATCGATTGGCGTGGAGTTCAATGCTGTTCCAAACCCGGCGGTACAGCGGGTCTACGGCGTCTCGAGCGGTGTGACCATTGCCAACGTGACCCCGAATGGTCCTTCTGCCAAAGCGGGTCTGCAGACGGGCGACACTATCGTTTCCGTAAACGGTAAGCCGGTGGCTACCGGGGACGAACTGGTTGCCGAGATATCGGTGCTCAAGCCAGGAAGTATTGCGAAGCTTGGTTACGTCCGCAACGGAAAGCAAAACACTCTGGATGTCACGGTCGCAGACAGACAGAAGCTATTTGCGACACGCCTCGGAGATGAGGAAGAAGGCTCTGAGGAAGCACAGCCGCAGGAGAGCAAGTTCGGCGTTACCGTGCGGGACATCACGCCTGAGATGGCGGAGCGGATGAAGCTTCCAAACTCAAAAGGAGTGATGGTACAGGACGTGAAGCCGGGCGGATTCGGCGACAGCGTGAATCTCAGTCGCGGCGACGTCGTTCTGGAAATCAATAAGCAGCCTGTGAATAGCGATGCTGATTTCCGCAAGCTCCAGTCGCAGTACAAGTCAGGTCAGGATGTGGTGTTTCTGGTCAGACCACGCGGCCTCGGTCCCAATGCGGGCACGGTCTTCATGGGCGGTACACTCCCGTAGGCTCGGGCGGACATCGAACGTGGTTGTTACCAACGAGTGCACGAGGCCAAGCCTTTGGCACTCGTTCCGATTTGACGGGCGGGGTACCAAGGTTTGCTTTAGGGTGCCTAGCCACGAATTTTCGCTTCCCATTCGGGTGAATGCGTGGTTACAATCGTGGCGTTGTACTGGAATTCATAGATTCCCCCAGAGGTGTCCGAGCTTGCGCTTAGACCTACGAATTCTCCAATCGATTACGGTTTTCTGCTTGTCGCTGCTGCTGGCGGCAACCGCAACAGCGAGCACAACGAACTCCAAAACAAGCAAGCCTTCCAATTCCCATAAGTCATCTTCCGGTGCCAAGTCCGCGAAATCGTCAAGCAAATCCAAAGGGAAAAAGTCCGCCAAGGCCAAATCGCACGGCCAACAAGGCATCGACTCAGCGCGCACAATGCAAATCCAGGAAGCGCTGATTCGGGAACACTACCTTTCGGGTGAGCCCAGCGGAGCATGGGACCAGTCCACCAAGGATGCATTGACGCACTACCAGGAGGCTAACGGGTGGCAGACCAAGTCGCTTCCCGATTCCCGTGCTTTGATCAAACTGGGACTCGGACCTGACAAGAAGGGACTGCTAAACCCGGATACGGCGGTCATGAAGTCGCCGCACGAGTTGGGTACGAGTGCTGACGGACAGCCGGCAGGCTTTTCGCAACAGTAAGTCCTAAGGAACAGCTTGGAACGGCCCACCGCGCAGCTCAGGCTGCGCTTTCGTTTTGGTAGTGATTCGCAGGCGAAACCCCCTGGGCCATCTTCCCGTTAGTGTTCCGGCACTTTCGTTGTACAATTTGCAGGTTCCAGAGTCAGCCCGACCGAGCCTCAGCTCATTCGCCCAATCAATCGAATGGAAGCATTCTTTGTACAGAATTGGAGGGGGCAACCTGTGAAGTACAGAATTATCGTCAGCGCGTTAGTCCTGCTAACGCTCCTCGCATCGTTCTCGGAGGCACAAACCGCGGCATCCGGAACACCGCCTGCGACAGGCCGCAAGAAGCGTGTGGCCGTCTTTGATTTCGATTACGCCACGGTCCAGTCCTCCGCGTCGGCGGCATTCGGCACCAACGTAGACGTGGGTAAAGGAATCTCGGACCTCACCGTCAAGTACCTGGTAAAGGACGGCACCTACTCCGTGATTGAACGCCAAGCAATGGACAAGATCCTGCGAGAGCAGAACTTTTCCAACAGCGACCGCGCCGATCCCAACTCGGCGGCCAAGATCGGCAAGTTGCTGGGGGTTGACGCAATTATCGTGGGCAGTGTCACGCAATTCGGCAACGACACACAGAACACCAAGGTTGGCGGTGGCGGAGGTAATTGGGGCGGATATGGAGTCGGTGGCTTCGGACACAAGAAGTCCAAAGCAATCGTTGCGGTGGACGCTCGTATGGTGAACATCGACACGGCCGAAATTATGGGGGTCGCGTCAGGGAAAGGTGAGTCGAGCCGCGAGAGTACCTCACTGTTGGGTGGAGGTTCGAATTGGCACGGCTGGGGCGGCGGCGCGGTGGACTTCGGCAGCAGCGATTTCCAGAACACCATTTTGGGTGAAGCGGTGAATGCCGCCGTCCTACAGATGAGCGGTGAGTTGATCGCCGATAACACTAAGCTGGTAGCCCGGACGGTCAATGTCGAAGGCCTGGTTGCCGCAGTGGACGGCGGCCAGATTGTGCTTAACGTCGGCTCCAAGGCGGGCCTTAAGGTCGGCGACCAACTTACGGTCGAACGAGTGACCAAGGAGATTAAGGACCCCTCGACGGGTCAGGTAATTCGGCGCCTGGCCTCGCCAGTGGGCGTTATCAAGCTGACGGACGTGGATGCCATCTCGGCCGTCGGCACGGCTGTCTCGGGCGCCGGCTTCAAAGTCGGCGACGCTTGCAAAACCGTGACGCAATAGCCCGACGCTTACGCGATATAAGTATCAAAAAACTTGCTCCCGCTTCGTTTCCTCCTTGGAACCGAGCGGGACCCTTCTAATTCTCATGAATTCAAGCTTTGGGTTTTAGAACCCGATTTCGATAGCCTGCCATCCGGCGTTGTAGTGGCCGCCAGTCCAACTGCTGTTGATGATGGTGCGGTCATTGATTTCAACGTAGACCAGACAGCAACAAGGAACAATGTTTGGATCGTCCCACGGATCCCACTTGAATTCGGTGGGGACTGGATAGCCCTGGTCGGCGATGCTGCCGTTCTACGTCTTGGACAGCGGTGTATTCGTGATGTCCACCACAGGGACCGACAGGTTCTTTAACCCTGACGGTTACGGAGACAGAGCTCATGTTTGGATCGAAGGAAGCGCAGCAGCCGCACCTAATGCTGCGGCGACATGCCACATCCGACTTGAACAGGTGCCGGAAACGCGACAACGACAGATTCAGTTTCGATGCGATGCTGCCGAGCGGGGGAATGTCGCCTGTCTCCAATATTCGATTGCCTGTCGGATCCTCGGATCCCGGAGGGACCTCGCATCTCCCAGACGAGTTTCCGTGCGTTGGCGAGCACGCAATGCGTATGGCCTGCCGGATGACGACATGACCCACCTCCCTGGGAGAGGGCGAATGGCGCGGTTTCACTCGCGCACCTTTCACGAAGTCGACGTGCGAACAGAACTGGTTTCCGGGTTGCGGGGGGGGGTCTGCCGGGGAGTTGAGAGTTGTCAAGGTGCGAATGTGCATTTTGTGCTATCGCGGTAGTTGACTGGTGAGCAGTCGGCGGGGACTGGACCTGGTGCCCGCCGTCTCCTCAGCCTGGCGACGCTTCAGCGATCGCCTCGGCCACCTGTTTCACCGCCCACTGAACTTCGTCTGCCTTGATCACCGCTGGCGGCGCGATCATAACGTGGTCACCGCGCCCGCCGTCCGCGCAGCCCTGCATTGGGTAGAGCAGCACGCCGCGCTTGTTGGCGAACTCGTTGACTCGGGCGGCGAATTTCTCCTCCGCCGGGTAGGGCTCTTTGGTTTGCTTGTTGGCGACAAATTCGACCGCCCATAGCAGACCGAGGCCACGCACGTCGCCAACGCAGTCGAGTTTCCAGAGTTTCTGCAGCTCGTCTTTCAGGACCGAGGCCACGCTGTCGGGACGATTCGAGTCGGCGGCTTCTACTAACCTGCTCTCGGTGATTCGCTCTAAGACAGCGCGCCCGGCGGCTGCGGCGATGGGATGACCGTTATAGGTAAAGCCGTGCAGGAGTGTGCCCGAACCATTGGCTATGGCGTCGACCACGCGCCGCTGCGCAATGACAGCGCCGAGTGGCAGGTAGCCGCTGGAGATGCCTTTGCCCGCGGCGATGATGTCGGGGATGACGTCGAAGTGGTCCATGGCAAAGCAGCGGCCGGTGCGACCGAAGCCGGTCATCACTTCGTCGGCGATGAGAAGAACTTGCTGTTCGCGGCAAATCTCGGAGACGCGCTTTACGTAAGAGGGCGGAGGCGCGGCTGCGCCTAAGGTCGCTCCACTGACCGGCTCTATGATGAAGGCAGCCGCGGAACCATTGGTTTCGGCTATGGCTTGTTCGAATTGGCCGGCGTACTTCAGCCCACAGCCGGCGCAACCGTTGCTGCAGTCGAAGGGACAACGGTAGCAATAGGGGATTCCGGCCTTGGGGAATTCGCGCAACATAGGCAGGTAGATTTCACGGCGCGCCTGGTTGCCGCTGACCGCCATTGCGCCCAATGTCGCGCCGTGGTAGCTCTGGCGGCGGCTGACAATTTGGTAGCGTTCGGGGTGTCCGCCTTCGACCTGGAATTGGCGGGCAAGTTTCAGTGCGCTCTCGACCGATTCCGAGCCTCCACTGGTTAAGAAAACCGCCCCATCGCGAAAGGCGGGTCCGGCGAAATCCAGAAGTTCCTGCGCGAATTGCTCGGAGACTTCGGTAGTGAAATTGCTAGAGTGCGCGAATTCGAGCTGCGAGGCCTGGTCGGCCATGACGCGGGCAATGTCGGGATCGCCATGGCCAATGAAGTTGACGACCGCGCTGGAGGCGAAATCGAGAACCCTGCCACCGTCGGCATCGCATAGCCATATACCTTCGCCTCTTACTGCGACGGGATAGGTCTTGTTGACCGAGCGATGGAGTATCGCGGAGCGTCGAGAGGGCGCGGCAGATTCCGACTGGAGGATCGGGAAAGCAGGTTGTTTCTCCACGCGCGGATTATGCGGGAGGGCGCTCTTTTGTTCAACCCTTGACGGAAAGAAGATGGAACCTTGCAGAGCAACCGCATTCGGTCTGCGACAGAAACCCCATGTGCTAATCTTGCCCGCTGATACTTCGCAAGGGGTCGGCGATGATGCAACCAGAGCACAATTTCCAGATGGACTACATAGAGTTCCCAGCCACCGACATCGAAGGCACCAAGCGCTTCTATGGCGCGGTGTTCGGGTGGACGTTTACCGACTACGGTCCGAATTACACCAGCTTTCACGACGGGCGCTTGGCCGGAGGGTTCACCATGAGCGCTAAGCCCATGAAGGGTGGAACGCTGGTGGTGATCTATGCCAAGGCGCTGGAGGATACGCGTCGCAAAGTCATCGAGGCGGGCGGAGCCATTGCCATCGAAATCTTCGAGTTTCCGGGCGGACGGCGGTTTCATTTTGCCGATCCCAATGGCAACGAGCTGGCGGTGTGGAGCGAGTAAGACAGGAAGCAGTCGAAACAGGAATCGCGGGAGAGCAATGGAGTGGCAGGCAAACTGAACTTCTATTTGGTGAAAAGCATCATCGTCGGCGCCTTGGGCGGCCTGTTGTTTGGCTTCGACACCGCGGTCATTGCCGGTACAACCCATCAGCTAACGCAGGTCTTCAATCTTTCTCCCGGTGAGTTGGGCTTCACGGTCTCGATTGCTCTTGTCGGTACCATCATCGGCGCCATGTTTTCCGGTATTCTTGGGGACCGGTTGGGCGGACGTGAGAGTTTGCGCATCCTGGCGGTCTTCTACGTGATCTCGGCGCTGGGCTGCGCCTTCGCTTGGAACTGGCCTTCGCTGCTTGTCTTTCGGTTCATCGGCGGACTCGGAATCGGGGGCTCGTCGGTGCTGGGCCCGGTGTACATCGCTGAAATCGCTCCCGCGAAGTGGCGTGGGATGCTGGTCGGTTCGTTTCAGATCAACATTGTCATCGGTATCCTGGTCGCCTATCTCTCCAATTTCATCATCGGGCGCTTTGATTTAGGGGTAAACGAATGGCGCTGGATGTTGGGTGTTGCGGCGATTCCTGCAGTGCTGTTCCTCATCATGCTGTTTGGAATTCCCCGCAGCGCGCGCTGGCTGGTGACAAAGAACCGAATTCCGGAAGCGCGCGAGGTGCTCGACCTCCTGGGCTCGCCTGACGGGGCGAGCGAGTTGGACGACATCATCGCTTCCATCCACGTTGACGGCGAAGTACATTCCGAGCCCCTCTTCCAGCGCAAATATCGCTTGCCGATTTACCTCGCGTTTACCGTGGCGGCATTCAATCAACTGGCCGGCATCAACGCCATTTTGTACTACCTGAATTACATCTTCGCCATGGCCGGCTTCAGCAAGGTATCGGGCGATCTGCAGGCGGTAGCGGTAGGCGCCATGAACCTGGTCGCTACTTTGCTGGGGATGTCTCTGATTGATAAGCTCGGCCGCAAAACGCTGCTGATGATCGGCGGCTTTGGAATGACGTTCTGCCTGGCCGGGGTGGCGGCGGTATTTTACACCCAGCGACATCAGAATCTGCTGGTGTGGCTGCTGGTGGCCTATATCGGCTTCTTCGCGATTTCGCAGGGTGCAGTCATCTGGGTATACATCAGCGAAGTGTTTCCAAACCGCGTGCGTTCCAAAGGACAGGCCCTGGGCAGTTCAACCCACTGGGTCATGAACGCATTGATCGCGTTTATTTTCCCGGTGTTCGTGCAACATTTCGGAGGCGCGTTCCCGTTCGTGTTCTTCGCCGCCATGATGGCGCTGATGTTCTTCGTGGTGATGTTCACCTTCCCCGAAACCAAGGGCGTCACGCTGGAAGAGATGCAGCACAAGCTCGGTATTGAGTACTAACAGCTAATAGACATGCCGCCCTGCAGGACGGCCGTATATGCATTTCAGGACCCATCCATCATGAAGCGATTCGGTGTTGCTATCGTACTTTTCTCGTCGATAATCTCGGCTCAGACATTGCCTCCCGCCGATCCCTACAAGCAGGTGCTCGACCGGCTGCAGTCCATCACTACCGTGCCGCTGGAGGAATGGAAGGTCATCGGGACGGATCTGCCGCATGGCGAGACGCCCGCTGGTTCGATGGGCGAGGCGCTCGCGACTAAGCAAGACCTCAAACTCCCGGTGTGGACCTACGAGAGCGTGGAGATTCCGCAAGCGCTCAACGGATATTCGCTGGCTGGTTCACGGGTTTCTCTCAATCTGCGTGTGGGCGGCAACACGGGCATCCTGGTCACCGTTTTTGTGAACGGCAACATGGTGGCGCGCGGCGACAGTGATTCCCAGGTTCCGATCATGCTGACCCAATCCGTGCAACCCGGCCAAAAGCTGCTGATTGCTGTCCGGATACTTCCTTCCGGTACAGTCGGCTGTTGTGGCGGGCCGCCGGTAACGCGCATCGAATCTGCTTCGCTGATGTTCGATCCACCGGAGGGCCGTCCTGATCCGGCAATCATGCGACAGGAAATCATCGCGGCCGAGCTGCTGATTACCGCTTATCCCGACGGTAAGGCGGAGCGTCAACAGCAACTCGATGCGGCTGTGAAAGCTATCGAGCTTGCTGCGTTGGATAAAGGTGATCAGGCGGCTTTCGATACATCGCTCAAAACTGCGCAAAACAAGCTCGAGGCGCTGCGCCCATACATGAAGCAGTTCACGGTGAAGGCTGTTGGCAACAGCCACATCGACATGGCGTGGCTCTGGCCTGAGACCGAGACGGTTGAAGTGGTGCGCAACACGTTTGGGACGGCACTGACGCTGATGCGGGAGTATCCCGACTTCAAGTTCACGGCATCGGCGGCGCAGGCCTATGTCTGGATGGAAGAGAAGTATCCGGCGATCTTCAGCGAAATCGAACAGCGGGTGAAAGAGGGGCGCTGGGAGATTGTCGGCGGTATGTGGGTTGAGCCGGACCTCAACATGCCGGACGGCGAGTCGCTGGTACGGCAAATCCTCTACGGCAAGCGCTATTTCAAGAAGAAGTTCGGCGTGGACGTGAACGTCGGATGGAACCCCGACAGTTTTGGTTATAACGCTCAGCTGCCCCAAATTTATAAGCGTGCGGGAATCGATCATTTCGTGACTCAGAAGTTGCTGTGGTCCTCGGAGTTCACCAAATTCCCCTACCGGCTGTTCTGGTGGCAGGCGCCCGACGGCACTCGCATGATGACCTACTTCCCCAGCGACTATGCCAACGCCATCGATCCGGTGAAGATGGCGCGCGACTCGGCGGTTTATGGGCCGATGATGTGGAAGTACAACGGTGGTACGAATTCCGCCCCTGATGGCGCGCTGCAAATGATGTACCTCTACGGTGTGGGCGACCACGGCGGCGGACCCACGCGTGTTGATCTCGATACCGCGCTGCGCTGGCAGAAGTCCGATGTGGTGTATCCGAAGCTCGAGTTCTCGACAGCCGCGAGCTTCCTCAACAACCTCAGCAAGAACGAGAGCGAGCTGAACTTGCCGGTGTGGAACGGCGAGCTGTATTTCCAATACCACCGCGGCGTTCAGACCACGCAGGCAGAAGAGAAGCGCGGCAATCGCAAGAGCGAAGTCGCGCTGCTCGACGCCGAGAAACTCGCGTCGATTGGCACGCTGTTCGGCCAGGCGTATCCGGAGGCGGACTTCGACGCTTCGTGGAAGAAAGTGCTGTTCAACCAGTTTCACGACATACTGCCGGGCTCTGGGATTGGCATCAATTACGTGGATGCGGCGCGGAAATATGCGGAGGTGCAGCGCTTCAGCAGCGACACGACCGCGAGTGCGCTGAACGATCTCGCTGCACACGTGAAGACAATCGATGACGTGAGCGTGTTGGTGTTCAATCCGCTGTCGTGGACGCGCACAGGCCCGGTTGAGTTCGAGGCGCAGTTCCCCGAACCTCTGCAGGCCATTTCTGCGATCGACTCAAACGGGAAGGCGCTACGCGTAGTGGCGGTGAGCCAAGATAAGCAGACCAACCGGGCGCACATGCGAATGATCGCAACGGACGTGCCTGCAAACGGATACCAGACCATCAAACTTCACCAGCAAGAGGCGGATGTATGGAATGGTCCCCTTAATCCGTTGATTGCTACCGGCACATCATTGGAGAACGAATTCCTCCGTGTTCAGGTCGATCCCACCACGGGCTGCATCACCAGCCTCTTTGACAAGCGCAGTAACACCGAAGCCCTCGCGCCCGCAGTCCCCGGCGTCGGTGCTCCCGCAAACCTTCCCGACGGCAAGCCCTGCGGCAACCTACTGCAAGCTTTCGTTGATAAGCCCGAGAAGTGGGACGCGTGGAACGTGGACGCCAACTTCATCGAGCACCACACCGACATTCTGCAGGCCGACGAAGTGAAGCTCGCAGAACACGGGGATATTCGAGCTGTCATTCGCGTCACGCATAAATGGCAGAACTCCAGCTTCGTGCAGGACATCACGCTGTATGCCGGTATGCCACGCGTCGACGTGAACATGCAAGCCGACTGGCATGGGAAGCACATCCTGTTGAAGGTGGCATTCCCCCTGAACGCGCGCAGCGACAAGGCGACGTTTGAGATTCCCTACGGCACCGTCGAGCGGCCGACCACGCGCAACACTCCGGCCGAGAAGGCGCAGTTCGAGGTTCCGGCGCTGCGCTGGGCCGATCTGTCGGATGCCACCCACGGTTTCAGCCTGCTCAACGATTCGAAATACGGATACGACGCCAAGGACAACGTGTTGCGGCTCTCGCTGCTGCGTGGGCCGGAGTATCCCGATCCCAATGCGGACCAGGGACATCACGAGTTCACCTACTCGCTTTATCCGCACGCCGGCACCTGGCGCGAGGCGCTGACCGTGCGCCAGGGCTATGAAGTCAACGTGCCGCTGCTGGCTACGACGACCACGCGCCATCAGGGAACGCTGCCTCCATCGGGATCATTTTTCAACACGCAAGAAGATAATGTCGTGATTACCGCGATCAAGAAAGATGCCGACGACAACTCGCTGATCGTGCGTTTCTACGAGTGGGCAGGGAAGAAGGGCGACGTGCACTTGACGCTGCCTGAGAAAGCGAGCTCGGCGAGCGCAACCAACCTGATGGAAAGCGTTGAAGGCCCATTGAGCCTCGACGCAACCGGCAAGGTTGTCACCGTGCCGACGAATGCGTATGAGATCAAGACTGTGAAGGTGGAGTTCGCAAAGTAAGATGGGCGCCCAGTCGCGGCTGAAGGGAAATTTCTCCGTCCGTGGAAGATTCGTCATGTCGTTGCCTCTCCAATTCGTGGTCATGGTCGCGTTCGCGGTTGTGTTCCTGGTCTCTCATTTGGGAGACATGCTGTTAGTTGGACACGCAAAAACCGTGGTGGGGACTCTACATTGCAATAGGCGGTCTAACCGGCGTGCCGGGCGCGGCGTTGAACGCTTGGAACTACATTCGCGAATCGCGAAGGCCTTACAGCAAGATACAACTGAAGAAACCGCTGTCGTTGCAGAGCAGTACACGCAGAGGATCGTAATTGAATTGAAGGGAGCTCTCGTCTGAGTGCTAGCTGCTGGTCTGGCGGCTGGTTGGCTAGACAAGATCGCACGCGGTGAAATGTAGCTGGTTTGTAGGTTGGGTTCTGCCTCAACGATAATTGCCACTTATGTCCTTCACCCCCCTCGACTGGTCGGCCATTGTCGGTTACCTCGCCATCACGCTCATCCTCGGCTTGTGGTTTCGCGGGCGCTCCGGTAAAAGTGTCGACGACTACTTCGTCTCGGGACGCAACGTCAACTGGTGGCTGGCGGGCACGTCTATGGTCGCGACCACGTTTGCCGCCGACACGCCATTGGTCGTCACCGGCCTCGTGTACACGCAGGGCATCTCGGGCAACTGGCTGTGGTGGGGCTTCCTCTTCTCCGGAATGATGACGGTCTTCCTCTTCGCTCGCCTATGGCGGCGCTCCGGCCTGCTCACCGACGTGCAGTTCGCTGAAATCCGCTACTCCGGCAAACCCGCGGCATTTCTGCGCGGCTTTCGCGCGGTCTATCTCGGTCTGCTGATGAATTGCGTCATCCTCGGATGGGTCACCAAGGCGATGACCTCCATCGTGAGCACCACGCTGGCCAACACGCCCATGCTGAACAACGTCAGCAGCTTCATGTCGCGCTTCGGCTCGGTCTGGAGTGGCAATGACGGCGCAGCGCTCGCCATCTGCGTGTTGTTTCTCATTCCGTTCACCGGCCTGTACGTGGCGCTCGGCGGCCTGTGGGGCGTGCTGTGGACCGACCTCTTCCAGTTTGTGCTCAAGATGAGCATAGTGATTGCGGTGGCCTACTACGCCATCCAGGCCTGCGGAGGCATGAGTGCCGTCATCGCGAGCCTGCAACAGATGCAGGCGCACGCCGGCGGCAACGCCGAGAATCCGCTCAGCTTTTTGCCCAACTTCTCGCGCGGCATTACCTCGGAGCCGATGTGGATGGTGCCGCTGGCAAACTTCTTTGTCTTCCTCGGGCTGCAATGGTGGGCGTTCTGGTATCCGGGCGCCGAGCCGGGCGGCGGAGGCTACATTGCGCAACGCATCTTCAGTGCACGCGACGAGAAGCAGGGGTTGCTGTCGGTTCTTTGGTTCAACATTGCGCACTACGCCATCCGGCCATGGCCGTGGATCCTCACCGGCGTCGCCGTGATCGTGCTCTATCCCGGCCTCGCGCATCCCGAGACCGGATACATGATGGTGCTCAACAACTATCTGCCCCACCAATATCGGGGCATCGCCATCGCGGGATTTCTCGCGGCGTTTATGTCCACCATTGCCACGCAGTTGAACTGGGGTGCGTCTTATCTGGTGTCGGATTTCTATCGGCGCTTCGTCAACAAAGACGCCAGCGAAAATCACTACGTGCTGGTGTCGAGGCTGTGCACAGTGCTGCTGGTGATTGTTGCGGCTTGGGTTTCGGTTCAGCTAGGTTCCATCGCCTCCGGCTGGGAGATCGTCCTGCAAGTCGGAGCCGGCACAGGCGCGGTTTACATTCTGCGGTGGTACTGGTGGCGCATCAACGCGTGGAGCGAGATTTCCGCGATGGCCTGTTCGCTGGCGATCAGCGTTTTGCTGAGCCGCTGGCATCCGTTTAGTGGGAACAGTTCGGTGGTATTCGCTAAAGGCGCGATCGTGACGACGATCGTCACGACAGTTGTGTGGGTGGCGGTGACGCTGCTCACCAGGCCCGAGCCACAAGGGGTCCTCACGCGGTTCTATCGCAACGTGCGGCCCGATGTGCGCGGCTGGCAACAGATCGCCGATCTAGAACCGTCCGTCCCGCAAAATCGCGACTTAGGCCGAAACCTGTGGGCATGGGCTTTGGGTTGCGCGATGGTTTACCTCTGCCTGTTCGGTACCGGCAAAATTTTGCTGCATCAGTCAGGACGCGGAGCGATCCTGCTATTCTTTTCGGCGATGTGCGCGGGGATGCTCTATCGCGGCGTGGTTCGCAACTTTGCCGATGAATCCGAAGATGCGCCTGGAACCGTGCCCGATTGGGTAGAGAGCCCGGCCACACCCGGACATTGAAGTCTATGGCAATTGTCCTGCCACCTTTCCGCGAGTCTCCACGCCTCACTGAAGGGCGGCGTGACGTGCGGAAAGCGATCGTCGTTTTCTTTGCTTTGCTACTGGCCCCGATTGCTGCCAGCTCGCGGCTTACCTGTGAGTGGCAAGTTGAGGGCTCCGGCAAAGCTGTCCCCGGATCTCCAGCACCCGTCTTCACATTGAAGGAGCCGTTTAAACACCTGGCGGCCTTGCCCGAGCACGTTCTCGTCCTGCTTCGCACAGACAAGGACAATACGGAGAAGTTCCAGGCTTGTCGCTCCCGGGAGGGTCTTGCCGAAATGCCGCCGAAATGGTTTGTCGCCACAGAGGTCAAACTGGTCAATGGCGAACTGCCGGGTCTGGTCGTCAAAGCCGGCAACGCCTGCCTTTGGGACGAAAAGTAAGATCAGGAAGTCGGCGGGTTTCGGGTATTCCGGCAGGTGCCGACCGGGTACCAGCTTGTCTACTACCGAACGATATATACCTACAATGAAGGAAAATACGCGCCGTTCACGTACAGTCAACTCGACGTCGATTTTCTTCCCGCCGCCACCCCGATGATCTGACGGATGATCGGAAATCTGTAAGGAGTGGAGATGGAAACGCGCACTGCAGCTGTCGCCAACCTCAAACAGGTCGTTCCCTTTCTGGGCGTAACCGACATGGAGCGATCCATCCGCTTCTACGTGGATAGCCTCGGCTTCGCAATGAAAAACAAATGGGAGCCCGAAGGCCGCATTCGTTGGTGTTGGCTCACGCGCGGAGGTGCGTCGGTGATGCTACAGGAGTTCGCCAGGGAAGGTCACGGCGGCCGACGGCCTGAAGGCGTGCTCGGCCAGGGAGTCAACCTCTGCTTCCAGTGCGAAGATGCCGTCGCACTCTATCGTGAGTTCCGCTCACGCGGACTCGAACCCAGCGAACCCACAGTCGGCAACTCCATGTGGGTAACATCTCTGCACGATCCTGATGGCTACCGCGTCGAATTCGAAAGCGTGACCGACGCTCCTGAGGACACGCAGCTCTCGGAAGTCGAAAATTGACGCTGCGTCAGCCGTTCTTTTCCAGCTTTTCAGCCATCTCCAGCAGCGTGGACACGCTCGTCCAGTTTCTCCCCGTCCCTTTACTCTTCATCACCTTCGACAACGCGGGAACGAGCTTCGAACGGCCCGAGCCGTCGGGGAAGTAAATATAAAGTTCGCGTCCATTCACGCGAATTTCTTCCGGAACGGGCTTGAGGGCGAGAACGGCGGCCTTTGTCTCGGCCGGTGGTTCGTCCGCTAGAAACGTCACGATCAGTTTGCCGGGCTCAATGCCTTTGCGTTTGGCGAAGGGATTTCTGGCAATCACTTCGCGCATTTCCGCCGTAGTGCGAAGAATGACGTCGGGACGAAAGCCGTGCTTCTTCTCGATCGCGTCTTCGACCTTTCTGGCGATCTTCGTTATATCGCGCTCTTTGGTTCGAAAGATGACGTTGCCGCTTTGAACGTAAGTCTGAACGTCGCAATGACCAAGCGATTCGCAGAGCGCTCGCAGCGAATCCATCTTGATCATGTTGTGCCCGCCGACATTTACGCCGCGGAGAAGAGCAATCATGGTGGTCATACGTGCCAAATTCTAGCTCCTGCCGGCTCCAATCGATCCACGTACTTGGCGTTCATGCGCGTCATTTTTGCCTTTTCTGACCACTGACAAACCACAACTGTTTACAGCAGCGCCCGCGATACGCATAGCGCTGCAGCTCCTGCGATACCCGAATCTGCACGATACTTCGCTTCGGCGAAGGGGATCTCGCTACAACGTGCGTTCACTGACCAGAACGGTAACTGTGAAGCGATACGGTCGAACCAGCGCGCCATTAGCGAACTGAGGCCGCCGCCGACCACGATAATGTCCGGCTCCAGCAGATCGACCACGTTGCCAAACCACACCGCGAGAATGTCGGCGGTTTCACGCAGCATCTCGGTCGCCAGGGGATCGGCTTCTTCCCATGCCTGCGCCAGCGTCTCGCTCGTGACCTTCTCGACTTTTCCTCCGGCCAGTTCGATGATGCGCTTGCCGCGCGTGGCTTCGCGAGCCAGTTTTTCCTGTGCCCGTGCCGCTATGGCCCATCCTGCGGCGAACGTCTCTATGCATCCGGCTTTGCCGCAGCGGCAGCGCACTCCACGATAGTCGATGCTCATGTGACCGCCTTCACCTGCCGCGCCCGTACGTCCGAGATAGAGCTGTGCGTTATAGGTAATGGCGGTTCCGACGCCCGTGCCCAGCGTTGCGTAGAACATGCATTTGTAGCCTGCACCCGCTCCCCACAGCGCTTCCGCCAATCCGGCTGCATTGGCATCGTTGTGGACATGCGTCGGCAAATCATAAGTCTTGCGGATTTCTTCGGCCAGAGGATAGTTGTGCCAGCAGGGAAGGTTCGATGGATTCAGCACCATGCCAGTCTGTGGGTCGACCGGGCCGGGAGAAATCAGGCCGATGCCCCCGACGTTTATGTTCGGGTGCTCATTGCGAATTGCATCGATGGCCGCACATACGCAACCGAGTGCCTCGTCAGAGGTGCCGCGCGCGTGCATCGGAGTGCGCGTCTTGTGCAGAATCTCACCTTGGGTGTTGACCAGTCCCGCGGCTACTTTGGTGCCGCCGATATCGACTCCGATGTAAACCTCTGACGATTCGAGCATGAGCGCTCCAGCGGTTCGATGTGATCTTACGATATAGGAGAGCGGGCAGTGGGTGACACCTAGGCTCCTTCGACTTTCGCTGAGCTGCTCGCTCAGGAATTCGCCTGCGGGCTCCGACGCCGGCAACCTGGCTCAACTTCGACACGATGGTGGAAAAAGCGCAGAATGTAGTGCGGTGAAGCGAATGATCGTGCTGACGAAAGCTGACGCTGTCGCCATAGTCCCTCCGATCGCCGAGGTTGAAGGTGTCGAGGACCGCACCACTGTCATCAATGGAGTTAGTTGGCGCTATCTGCATGCCGGCAGCGGCCCGGCCCTGCTGGTCGTGCACGGTTTCATGGGTTATTCGTTTTCATGGCGCTTCGTCATTAAGGGTCTCGCGCAGCATTTTTCGGTGTACGCGGTCGATTTGCCCGGCTGCGGATTCTCGCAGCGCAGCACTACGCTACCTGGCACGCTGGCAAGCGATGCCGCACACCTACTCAACTTCATCGACCACCTCGGAATCGAGCGATTCGACGTGCTGGGCACTTCGCGCGGCGGGGGAGCAGCAATTGCGCTTGCCGGTTTGGCTGCGAAATGCGGTCAACTGCATCGCATCCGCCGGCTGGTTTTGTCAGCGCCCATTAATCCCTGGTCCCGGGTCGGGCTGTTCCGCCTTCGTCTGTTGCGCACGCACGGGGGCAGATTCTATCTGGTCCATCTGGCGAAGCGAACGCCGTTTGTCCTGAAAGATTTCTTCAAGCGACTCTACGCAGATCCAGCCAGCATCCCTCCTGACAGCTTCAAAGGCTATGAGGCCGGGCTGGAACCTCCCGGCAGCTTCCAGCACATTTGGAACATTGCCCGCTCTTGGAAGGCCGACTTGCGAGGCATCGGAGCGGCACTGCCTTCGGTCGAATCGGTGCCGGCGCTGTTGCTCTGGGGCGATCGCGACCGGGCGGTAAGTCCCTCTTCGGCGAAGGAACTGCATCGCCGGTGGAAGAACAGTGTGGTGGTTTTGGAGTCCCGCGTCGGTCACATGCCCTATGAAGAAGCGCCGGAGGAGTTCAACCGTGTCGTGCTGGACTTCCTGCTGCGCGCTATCCCCCGAGGTTCCATTACACCCGGAAACGTCGACCGAGGTGAAACAAGAGCCTAACGTCAATCGGCAGCATCGGAGTGCTGCGGTTGCAGGTTCTCTTCGAGTGCAGGCACCGGCCACGACGCCGCAAGGGCCGCGCCGAAGTACATTGCAGCCACGATGTAATAGCCGAAGCGTAGACCGTCACGGTGTGCGGCCTCGCCCACCATTAGGGCGGTGAAAATCTGCAGGGCGCTGGCCAGGAAGAAAAACGTATTCTGCGTCCGGCCCATGAAATACTTCGGAACCATCTCCATCATCTCGGAGGAAATAGCAATACCACCGACACCACGGCCCGACCCCATCACGAAGTAAATCGGTACTGCGAGGGCAATCCAGGGCACAACCGGCAGCAACACCAGTGCTGTCGCGATCACGCACATGGTGGCCGTCACCGAACGGTGTGCGCCGTTGCGCCGTATGAGCCACGCCGCGTAGAACATGCTGCTGAAGGCGCCCGAGGCCCATCCGGCGTTCAGCCAGCCATAACCGATTGCGCCGCGGTGCAAGATCCGCTCGCTCAACGGCGCAGTGATAACGCCCTGCGTCATCATGGCGGCGATAAAGAGCGCCCACGCCAATCCCAGCAGGCGGACCCGCCGGTTGGCGTGTACGTAGCGAAAACCTTCAGCCAATTCGTGAAAGTACCGTCCAACGGCGGTTATCGGCACTTCTTTCTTGTCTCCCGGGGGGGCAAGATGCGATACGGTCACACGCCCCTTGCGCACGTGGTACACGCAAGCGACAGACGCCACATAAGTTGCGCAATCGAGCAGAAGAATGCCGCCCAGCCCGATTTTGTTGTACACGAAGCCGACCATCGCTCCGGCCAGCACCCATCCGCCTTGAACGGCGGCCAGCATGAGCGAGTTGGCGTCAAGCAGCTGCTTCTCCGGCGAAAGCTCCTGCACCAGCGCATTGATGGTCGGCCAGAACATCCAGAAGCCAACCGCGACCAGGATGGTCATCCCGTACAACTGCCAAACCTGCACCCGATGCATAAGAGCGAGCACGGCGACCAGCAGGATGACGAGTCCGCGCGCAACGTCGAGCCACATCATGAGATGGCGGCGGTCTTCGCGATCGATCAAGACTCCGGTAAATGGCAACAGCACGAGCGAGGGAAGAGTCTGTAGCACGACCAGCAGGCCGAGCGAGACTTCGCTATGCGTGGCCTGCAGGATGTACCAGATCACCGCAGCCGCATTCATGCCGCTGCCGATCATGGAGATGAGATTGGCGGTAAACAGCAGCCTCATCCCACGGTGCTGGAACATCTCGCGCATGGTCAACTGTAACTCAGGTCGGGGCCGGGTTTGACCTCCCTTATACTGAGTGAGCAAACATCGCAATTGAATCAGCAAAATCTTCGTTGAGCGGCGCACGCGAAAGGGAACCGTTGGGCCTGAAACGCCTCTTCAAAAAGGAAAAGCAGGAACATCGCATCATGCGTGAAGCCAAGGAACGCGCGGGTGCGTTGGTTCCCGAATATCACCGCGCCACGCCGGAGTGCCCACATCCCGAGCTCTGGAGCATGTACGATTCCATGACCGCCGAAGTTGAAGTGCTGGAGTTCCTGCGCACACTGGTCACTACGATCAAGCCCAGACTTGTGGTCGAAACCGGAACCTTCATGGGCGTCAGCACGCTTTGGGTTGCCGAAGCGCTGCGTCTGAACGGATTCGGACGCATCATCACCTGCGAGTACGATCCCAAGGTGTACGAGACAGCCAAGGAAAAGTTCTCCGCCTCGCAGTTCGGCGATCTCATCGAGCTGCGCAACGAATCGAGCCTCGAGATGAAGGTCGATGGCGCTATCGACCTGTTTTTCAGCGACAGCGACATGCCGATACGCGAGGAAGAAGTTCGACGGTTCCTGCCGCAGATTTCGCCCTTCGGTGTCATCCTGATGCACGACGCCAGCTCCCACCTGAAACAGGTACGCGACGCCGCGCTGAAGATGGAGCGTGATGGTCTGATTTCCGTCGTGCTGCTGCCCACGCCCCGCGGACTGGCGGTGGCCCAAAAACGTCAAGGGCGGAAATAGCCGTAGAACCTATTTCTCCCCGATTACCTTCTCCCGATTACCCGAAACGGCTTCCATCCATTCCAGTGTGCTCCTGTGCGGCAAAGCATAGCGTCCAACGGGTAAAAGCGGTAGGATTCCCAGCGAATCAACATCCGGGATAGCCGCCGCAGTCTACTAGCGACGCGCTGCCGGTACGTTCCCCGAGGTGTGAAATGCCCACAATGCATCGCTCGTTCCTGATCTTTTGTTGTGCCGTGATCTTCGGACGCATGGTCTGGGCCCAGAACACGACGATTGTCATTCCTGCCGGCACTCCCGAAGACAAGGACCTGGCGGCCATCGCAGCGGAGTCGGACGCACAGAAGCGCATTGCGTCCTATCAGGAGTTCCTGACAAGATACCCTGACAACAAGCCGGCGACTGCCTACGCCGAATGGCAGCTTTCGCAGCAGTACCTCGCTGCCGGAGACACCGCGAAAGCCATCGAGTGCGGCGACAAAGCACTGCAGGCATATCCCAGCAATCTAGACATCATCATGTCGCAGGCCAGCGTAGCGCAGGCCGTGAAAGACAACGGCAAGGTAGTGGAGTATGCCGTGCAGGGCGCGGGAGTCTTCCACTCGATCGCCAAGCAGCCCAAGCCGGCAGACATATCCGATGCGGATTGGGCCAGCAAGATCAGCAACGAGGAGAGTTCGTCGCGCAATGACTACGATTTCCTGGAAACCTCGGCCTACAACGCCATTGCCTCAGAACAGGACCCCAACAAGCGCATGACCGAGATTGAGAAGTTCACGCCGGCATTTCCGAAGTCGAAGTTTGAAGGGCAAGTCACGCAGCTCGCGCTCTATAGCCTCAGGCAGCTGAATCAACCTCAGCGCCTGGAGGCCTACGGTGAAAAGACCCTTGCCGCCAATCCCGACAGCATCCCAACTCTGCTGATGATGGCCGACGCCTACGCCGGAAGCCCCAAGGATGCCGTGAAGGCCGCTACCTATGCAAACAAGGTGCTCACGCTAATCGGGCCAAATCCGGCCAGTGATGATAAAGACAAGAAATCGTACGCCGGACTGGCACACATTACGCTGGGTCGTGCTGAGCTCAATCAGGAGAAGCTGGTACCGGCGGTCACGGACCTCAAAACCGCAGTGAGCTTGTTACAAGATGATCCTCAGGACCAGCAGCAGGCCCTCTTCTATCTCGGATACGCTTACGCAAAACAAAATCGCAAAGCCGATGCCGTGGCTTCCTTGCAAAAGGCGGCAGGCATCGACGGACCCTATCAGGGCTCTGCGAAGGAGATGCTGGCGAAAATCAACGCCGCAGGCGCCACGGCCAAGAAGTAAATTGCCGAGGCTACTCCGGTCTTGTGGTGGCGCAAAAACGTGAAAGCAGAAAATAGCCTGCGCGGTTACCGGACTGGGACTGCGGTTTTCTGCGATTGCAAGGCTTCAATCGCGTGCTGGAATACCAGCTTTGAAGCCTGCTCTTGGGAACTGGCGAGCTGCTTGTTCAACCATTGCAGTGTCGCGGCCCGTGACGGGTGAGGATGGTTGGGCTGAGCCCCAGTGATACGCCAATCGCCATTGACCTCGGCGACCGAAAACTGAACGTCCTCGACATGGTCGGCGGACTCTGCGGAATACCCCTGGGCAATATCAAATCGGCCGAGCAGACGGTAGTGGACGGTTACCAGGTATTTGCCTCTTTGCCCGGTCACATCTGCATCCACGTCGAAGCGTGAAGTCGGCATGAAAAATGAATATTCAGGGTTCGATGGCCATGTAACCAGAGGTTGCAGTTTTGGCCAGTCGGACGGATTCAGACGCGCGCCTGCGTAGTCGAGACGGCAATAACGCGCAACCGTCTCGCGAATTGTGACCGCCTCGAGCTTTGGATCGGTGTGATTCAGGGGCATGTCGAACTGGGCGGGCGCAGAAACCGCGGCGGCCAAAACAGACACTGCGGCAAGATATGAGATGGACCGGAACAAGGGAATCCCCCGAACCAGAGGATATCGCATGGTCACTCTGGCAGTATTCGGTGGAAACGGTACACGAGTTCCGCAGACTGCATCGATATCGCGGAAGGCGGTGTTGCTAGCCGCGCGCGGTCTTCTGATCGCTGAACACCTGGCCATCCTTGATGTGGATGATGCGATGGGCGTACTCGGCGATGTCGTGCTCATGCGTGACCAATACGATCGTGTTTCCCTGCTGGTGCAAGCGGTCGAACAAGGCCATGATTTCGACGCCGGTTTGCGAATCCAGGTTTCCGGTCGGCTCGTCGGCGAGGATAATCGAGGGGCTATTCACCAGGGCACGGGCGATCGCGACACGCTGACGTTGACCGCCCGAGAGCTCATTCGGCTTATGGTTCATGCGCGATTCCATGCCCACTGAAGTCAGTGATTCCTTGGCGCGGTCGAGGCGAGCCTGGGCCGGAATTCCAGCGTAAATCAGCGGCAGCTCGACGTTGTGCAGTGATGTTGCCCGTGCCAGAAGATTGAACGTCTGGAAGACGAACCCAATTTCCTTGTTACGAATGCGGGCCAGCTCGTCGTCGTCCAGCTCACTGACGAGTTGACCGTTCAGCCAGTACTTTCCTTTGCTTGGGGTGTCCAGGCAGCCGATGAGGTTCATCAGCGTGGACTTCCCGGAGCCGGACGGGCCCATGATGGCGACGTACTCGTTTCGCTGAATGCGGACGTTGACCCCGCGCAGCGCGTGCACCTGCTGCTCCGAGCCCATGTCGTAGGTCTTCCACAGGTCTTCGGTGCAAATAATGCACGATTCCGGCGGAGCGCTGGTCTGTGGTTCAGTCAGAGTCACCAATTCTGTAGCCATTGCGATTTTCTCCTCGGGCTTCAGTTGATCGGGATCACTCATCGTCGCGAGCTTGGTACCTTCCTGCCAGCCCGGCCGGCTACAGGTCTAGGATTCTTCCTTCTTGGCTGCGGCAGCATTGTCCACCTTCACGTTCGTTCCGTTCCGCAACGTTCGAAGAATTTTGTAGCTACCCGTTACGATTTCTTCACCCTCTTTAAGACCGCCGGTCACTTCAATGTCGGTCGTCCCGCTGATGCCGGTCGTTACAGGTACGAAAACGGCTTCCTTTTTGTTCTTGAGAACGAACACGCCTTGTAACTCTTCCTTGGGATCGCCCTTCGTCAGGGATGCTGCCTGGACCTCAGCGTCCTTGGACTTCTTTTCCGGCGCAAGCTCGCTGCGCTGACGGATGGTGAGGGCCTGGATCGGAATCGCCAGGGACTTGTCACGGGCCGCAGTGGTAATGCGAGCCGTCGTGGACAATCCAGGAAGGATATTCTGGGGCGGCTCCTGAATTGTCACCACCACCTTAAAATCCTTAGCTTCCTGGCTGCTGGACGTAGATTGGGCGGTCGAAACGCCGGTGGAACGCAAAACGGCATTATTACCGATTTCGGTGACGATTCCCTTGAACCGCTGTTTCGGTATGGCGTCAATCGAGACTTCGGCGGGCTGGCCGATCTTGACGTTGACGATGTCGGTTTCGTCTACCTTGACTTCAGCGGTGATGACGGAGACGTCAGCAATCGTCATCAAGGTGCTTCCGGGAGCGTTCTGGATGCCCATGACGACAGTTTCGCCTTCACGCACCGGGAGGTTGGTGATGACACCGTCGAAGGGCGCCCGGTACTCGGTCTTGCTCAACACGTCGGCAGCATGCCGCAGATTGGCCTGGTTTTGACCGATGCGGCGCTGCGAGGAGTCCATTTGGGCTTTGGATTGGGCAAGCTTGGCCTTGGCCTGGCCCAGTTGTGCAGTGGCCGTTCCATAGGCGGCTTTCTTGGTGTCGTAGTCCGCCTTGGCGATAAGTTGGGATTGAAACAGCGCCTCGGCCCGGTCATAGTCCAACTTGGCGCGTTCGTACTCGGCTTCGGCCTGGCGCTGATCGGCAGTAGCTGTATTGACCGCGGCTTGGGCGGCGACGTAATCGGTCTGTGCGACATTCAGGGCAGCCTCATTTGCCGAGACGTCGGCAGCGGACTGCACATTTTCCAGGGTTGCCAACATCTGCCCGGCCTTAACGCGGTCACCTTCTTTGACGTACAGATGTGTGATTTTGCCGAACGCGTTGGCGCCGATATTGACGTACACCTTGGGCTTTATCTCTCCCGACGCGGTCACCACCGACGTAAGGTCCTCGCGAACGACCTTGCCGGTCTGAACGGTGACTACGCCCTTGTGGCTCTGCTGGACGGTAAATCCGACGATAGCCAGAAGGACGACAGCAGCGCCGACGATGAGCGCGATTTTCTTCCCGTATTTCATCGATCCTCAGTTAGACGCAACAAACCCTCATCCGTATATGATTCTATGGCTTACTACGAGCTAGCAAAACGAAAGGTTCCCGCAAAGCGGCGACCGTCGCTGCCTCGTGTTTCAAGGCAATCGGAGGCGATGTTCCGTTTATCTCAAGTACGGATGGGACAATGGTTCGCCTGGACAGTTTGATTATAGCCGCTCCGTTTCTCAGAATCGATATTGTTGGGGAATTTGATAGCGATCATCGTCTCGTATGAGCGACTTTTGACTTCCTGCCGGGTTAGAAAACGCAGGGTTTTGGGTGTCTAGATAGGTGAACCGTGGGGGCCATGGAACCTTGCGTTAATCTCTGCAAAAACTTACAATTTAAAAGCCCTAAGTGTTTCTTCAGGAGTCCGTCTGTACCCATGAAGTTCCGCGTTGCCCGCCGCCTATTTTCGATACTTTTCACCCTGCTAATGGCTTACGGGTTTGCGGCTGCGCAAGCCGCCGCCTCGGCAGGGCAAGGAACTTCGCCAGCGGCGGCGACGAGCGACAAACCGGCGACTCCGGCTGCGGGAAGCGCGGCTGACTCCAAGGGGGCCCCTGCTGCCACGGATAGCCAGGGCGACCCCATGAAGCGGCCGCTCACGGAAAAGCAGAAGAAAGCCAACGCCAAGGCACTCAAACAGGAGTTGAGTTCAACCTACAAGAAGTGGCTGAACGAAGATGTCCGCTGGATCATCTCGCCGGAAGAATTGTCCGCTTTCAAGCAACTCTCCAACGACGAAGAGCGCGATCAATTTATCGAGCAATTCTGGCTGCGGCGCGATCCTACACCTGACACTCCTGAGAACGAATTCAAGGAAGAACATTACCGCCGCATCGCGTATGCGAACGAGCATTTTCCCGCCGGCAAGCCCGGCTGGATGACCGATCGCGGCCGGATGTACATTGTCTTCGGGCCGCCTGACGAGATCGAAGCGCATCCCTCCGGAGGACAATACAACCGCCCCATCGAGGAAGGTGGCGGCGAGACCTCCACGTATCCGTTTGAGACCTGGCGCTACCGGTACATCGAGGCCATCGACAAGCAGGAAGTCATGATCGAATTTGTGGACACCTGCATGTGCGGTGACTATCACATGACCATCGATCCGAACGAAAAGGACGCGTTGCTGCACGTTCCCGGTGCCGGATTGACGATGTACGAGCAGATGGGCCTCGCCAACAAGGCGGATCGTATCGCGGGTATCACCAATAGCACCCTCGGTCCGCAGTCCGGAATGGACACCACCAAGCAGTTCGACAAGATTGATATCTGGGCGAAACTGAATGCTGCTCCAAAGGTGAAGTTCAAAGACCTTGAGGAGGTCGTCAGCCACAAGATCAACGTCAACCTGATGCCGTTTGACGTGCGAACCGACTTCGTCAAGGTGACCAGCGACACGGTGCTTGTACCGGTCACTCTTCAGGTCAAGAACAAAGACATCACGTTCGTCAACAAAGACGGCGTACAGAGGGGAACGGTCAACATTTTCGGTCGGGTAACCGGACTGACCGGGAAGATAGCCCAGACGTTCGAGGACACAGTACAGGTTGACGTCCCGCCTGAGTTGCTGGAGAAGACGCAGGAACGCTCGTCGTTGTACTGGAAGGTCCTACCCCTAAGGCCCGGGCGCTATCGGTTCGACGTGGTGGTGAAAGACGTAAATGGCGACCGCGTTGGTACTTGGAGTCATGGCGTGCAAGTTCCGGACTACACCGAGGACAAACTGGCATCTTCGTCGATGATTCTCGCGGACCACATGGAAAAAGTGCCTGCGAAGAGCGTCGGTTCGGGCAACTTTGTCATCGGTCAAACCAAGTTCGCCTATCCCCACCTTGAGCCTGCCGACGGCAAGCCGGCCAGCTTTAAGCGTGACCAGCGTATGAATCTCTGGTTGCAGGTGTATAACCTGCAGTCCGACGAAAAAACCAAGAAGCCGTCTGCAAAGATCGAATACGAAATCGTAAATATCGCTAGCAACCAGGCAGTGCTGCATTCCTCGGAGTCCACCGATACTATGGGGAATGTCGGCGACCAGATAACTCTGGAAAAGAGCCTGGCATTAAGCGGCTTTCAGCCTGGCATTTACCGGCTGACGGTCAAGGTGGATGACAACATTTCCAAGCAGCAGATTGCGCCTTCAGTGCGGTTCGCTGTTGAGTAGATCGACTGTAAGAGGACGTGGCGTTTCGTTGGTGAGCCTGGCTGAATTGTGGTACCGGGGAATCCTTTGTTTGGGGGTGACATCATGACCCGAATATTGGGATGTATTGCCATCGCGGTGACGCTTTGTGTGAGCACGAGCGCCCAGCTGTCTTCCGGCTCTATCGGCGGATCGGTCAAAGATTCTTCCGGTGTGGCACAGACGGGCGCCGTGGTTGAGATGCTCGCCATTGGCACCGGCCAACACGTTACTGCCTATACCGACGCGGACGGCAAATTTAACATCGCGGGTCTGGGGCCCGGAAACTACAATCTGCGGGTTAGCGCGCCCTCTTTCCTGCCCACAGTACGTGAAGACATCATCCTGGCGGCAGGCGTTACCAAAATCGTCAACATCACGCTCAATACCATCTTTGATGCCGCTCGCATCGTGCCACCCCGCAAGCGCAGCGACAACGGAAGATGATAGCTGGAGATGGACGCTGCGCTCCACCGCCAACCGGCCGATACTGCGCTTCGACGACGGCATACCGGTTGTGGTAGAAGCCGATCAGCCCGGCCACGGTTTGAAAGGGTCACTGGCATTCATGGCGGGCGACGCGAACGATGGCTACGGCAGCGCCTCCGATGTTGGTACGACCTTCGTCCTGGAGCAGTCGATTTTCGGCACCCGGACTCTGGCGTTCGACGGGAGTCTGGGATATGGAACCAATACTCCTGACGGAATCCTGCGCGCCACATTCCTTAGTGACGGGGAGGACGGTTCCCCGCACGAACTTTCGTTCACCATGCGTCGTTTCTCGGGACCCGACCTGCTGATCCATCATGGATCGCTTCAGGCGTTGGCCCTGACTTCGGCCAACAGCTTCTCGATTGGCGACTCCCTTGAATTTCAGTATGGCGGAGAGTTGCAGACTATTCAGTTCATGGGAAGGGCGAATGCGTTTCGACCGTACGGGTCGGTCGATTGGCACCTTGGGGACTCCACTGTCATCGAATACCGGTACGCCACCAGCGAACCCACGACGCGTGCCAGCAAGGGCTTCGACTCCGCACCCGCCGACTTCAGCGAAAGTGGTCCCCGGGTAACGCTGATGAATGGCGGGCCGCTGCTCGAAAACGCCCATCATCACGAGGTTTCGATCTCGCAGCGCATGGGTGGGAACAACTTGCAGCTTGCTTATTACCGCGACCGTATTAAGGACCCTGCACTTCTCGGCGTCGGCGATATTTCGACGGATACCGGAGATGCGCTGCCGGACGTTTATTCCGGCACATTCAGCTACAACGGCGGTGCGCTACAGGCCCAGGGCGTAAGGTTCGTGGTTCAGCGCAAGTTGACGCCGGATATCACCGGCACCCTGGATTATGGATATGGCGGCGTGCTCAATCTGGAACAGCCCGGCGTCGGATGGGATGCGATTCACTCCAATCTGCATCAGACTTGGCGGCACTCCGCCGCACTAAAGCTGAACGGAACGGTACCGCGTTGGGGTACTGAGTGGATCGTTTCGTACCGCTGGACCAGCGGCAGCGCTCTAACTCCAGTTGATATCTTCAACGCCTCCGCCGGACAGACTGATCCGTACTTCAATCTGTTCGTCCGTCAGCCCATGCCGCATGTGCGTTTCGTACCAGGCCACATGGAAGCGCTCATTGACTTGCGGAACTTGATGGCCCAGGGTTATATTCCGGTCGTCGGTCCAGACGGCTACGTTGTATACCTCGTGCAATCCGCCCGTAGTGTGCGCGGCGGTGTCGCATTCACCTTCTAGAGCTCCCAGTCACCTGGCTAACCACCGCATTGCAAACGGTAGCTGTTACCGCATTGCATCTTCAACTTCACTCAGCCAGTCCGGACGCTTGAGGACTTCGCGCGGCTTCGGACCATCCGCAGCTCCCACGATTCCGTCCCTTTCCATCAGGTCGATAAGGTGGGCCGCGCGTCCATAGCCGATGCGCAGCCGCCGCTGCAGCAGGGAAGTGGAGGCCTTACCGTACTCCAGCACAATTCGTACGGCGTCCTGGAACAGGTCATCGTGTTCATTCTCGCCATCGTCGCCGGTGTCTGCGCCGGAGCCGCCTTCACCCTCCTCACGCGGCGCTTGCAGGAACGTTTCCTGATACTCAGCCTGACCTTGCGACTTCCAGAACTCAACGACAGCAGCGATTTCCTTTTCGGTGACGAACGGCGCATGGACGCGATGCACCCTGGCCGATCCATTGGGGAGGTAGAGCATGTCGCCACGTCCGAGCAGCGCTTCTGCGCCATTGGCGTCAAGAATGGTCCGCGAATCGATCTTGGTGGCGACCCGGAATGACATGCGGGCGGGAAAATTGGCCTTGATGAGGCCGGTAATCACATCGACCGAAGGCCGTTGTGTTGCCAATACAAGATGGATCCCGACGGCCCGCGCCATCTGTGCCAGCCGGGTGATCGACGCTTCGACGTTCTGCCCGTCGAGCATCATCAAGTCTGCCAGCTCGTCGATGATGATGACCATGTAAGGAAGCGGCTTGGCGTCACTGGCGTCCTCGAAGAGGCTCGACGTGCTGCCGTCGAACAAACGATTGTATTGATCGATGTTCCGTACGCCTTTTTCGGCCAGCACTTTGAGGCGCCGCTCCATCTCGCGAACGGCGTTCCGCAACGCATTTGACGCCAGTTTGGGCTCGGTAATGATGGGCACATGCAAATGAGGTACGCCTTCGTAATTGCCCAGTTCAAGGCGCTTGGGATCAACTAGGATCAGCCGCACCTCTTCCGGCGTTGCCTTGTACAGCAGCGACATGATGAAGGCATTAATCGCCACGCTCTTGCCTGATCCGGTCGAACCCGCGATCAGCAGGTGAGGCATGCTGTTGAGGTCGGCGGTGACAATGCGCCCGTTGATGTCCTTCCCCATGGCCAGCGTCAACTTCGACTTGCCACCCAGGAATTCCTGCGACTCAACTACTTCTCGCAGCCAGATGGTTTCGCGCTCGTGGTTCGGCACCTGGAGGCCGACGGTGGATTTTCCTGCCATGCGCTCGATGAGGATGCTTTCGGCGCGCAACGCGAGGCACAAGTCGTCGCTCAAACCGGTGATACGGCTGTACTTGATTCCTGCTTCGGGCTTGAACTCGAACGTGGTGACAACCGGGCCGGGATTAATCTGCGTAACCTGTCCGCGGACATCGAATTCCGCGTACTTTTCCTGCAACACCTGCGCGGTAGTCTTGAGTTCGTCCTCGTTGATCGCGCTGTGCTCGTCGGGACGCCGCAGCAACGCGGTGGACGGAAGTTTGTAGCCGCCCGCAAGCTTGGGCATGGTCGTCTTGCCATGGGGCGTGCTGTCCGCACGCGAGGTCACCGCGATTGGTTCGCCGGCAGATTCCTGCGTAGCGTCTGCCGGCGTCGGCGAGACCGGAGGCGCCGATTTAGGCTGGGTCCGCGGCGGCTGAGGCGCCTGGACGAACTCCGCGTCGAACATTTGCTCAATACCGCAGCGAGCGCTCCCTGAAGCCGGGTTGGTTGCGGGTATCGGCGCGGGCACCGAAGGAACAGCCACCTCCCCGGCAAGTTCGCCGCCGGGACTGCCGGTCCGTCGGGGAACCAATTGGGCCGTAACCACGGGCTTGGAATTGGTTGCCGCCCGCTTCTTTTCCAGTTCCTTCGCAGCTCTCTTGCGCTGGCGCTCGGCGCGCCAATCGGCGAACCGGTCAAGCGCAGCGTAGGCGAACGAAAATCGCGTCTGCGACCATATCTGAACAGCGCCAAAGGAGAAGGCGGTGGATAAATACAGCGCCACCGCGATCATCGCGATGCAGATCAGGTACGCACCCACCAGGTTGAAGTAGTGGATTAATGCGTCGGCGACGATTCGGCCCAGGAGACCTTCAGCAGGGAACGCTCCGCGCCAGCGAAAACCCCACGGCAGCAAACCGAGCAAAGCTGCCACGAAGAGTAATAATCCGGCTGCACCGAGGCCCTTAATGTACGGGGAGCTTATCGTCCGCGACCGCAGCCAGCGCGTCGCGTACAAAACCAGGTAAACCGGAACCAGGAAACCGGCGAGTCCCAAAGCCTGAAACGTAAGGTCGGCGGCCATGGCCCCGAACATCCCAATCCAATTGTGTGTCGGGTGCCCAACAGGAGGGGAAGCGGCCGTGTTCAACGATTGATCGAGCGGAGAATAAGAAACCAAGGAGAGGAAAAGGAGGGCAGCGAAGACCAGCAGCAGGAAGCCGATCAGCTCATTGAGCCGCCGATTGGCCGTTGGAGTAAATGCGCGTGCCAGACCAGTCATATTGGCGTTGGGCTGCACGGATCTTCCACGCCGTTTCGTCAGACCCATCCCACCTGCTCAATCCCGCGCAGGCAGACACTGCCACTGCACGCGCAGCGGTTGGAAACGCGTGAACCCGCGACTAGCCCGAAGTAACGCCAGAGCTAAATGATTATCCCAAGAATGCAGGGCAGCGGAGTGGTAAATGAGGGACTGGTGGTTGGCGAATTAGTGTCCCCCCATCGGCTCAAATCCGCCGGTCACCCCGAGAAAGTGCCGAAATACCCGAGGAGCAGGATCAGGATGCCGAGCACGATGCGGTAGATGACGAATACCTTCAGGGTCTTTACCTGCAGATATCGTATGAACCACGCAATCGTGGCATAGCCCACCACTGCCGAGACGACCATCCCTACTACGAAGCCGGTCATCATACCCGGGGGCAGGCCCTCTTTCATCACGTGGTGGAGCTTCAGCAGCGCCGCTCCCGCGATGACAGGGGTCGAAAGCAGGAAGCTGAAGCGTGCGGCGGCGTCACGCGTGAAGTTACGGAACAGGCCACCGGAAATCGTAATTCCAGAACGTGAGACGCCCGGAATCACGGCGAAGGCCTGCAAGGTCCCAACGGTCATAGCGTCGGTGAGGTCGATATCGGAGAGTGGTTTCACAAATTGGCTGCTACGCTCAGCAAGCCACATGACGACCGCGACGAGGATGAGCATGAAAGCAACGAGAGCCGGGGCCCGAAATGTGGTTTCGATGCGCTTTTGCAGCAGGGCGCCGGCGATGCCTGCCGGAATCGTCGCTGCGATCATGTACCACAACAGGCGGCGCTCTCTGTTCTGCTCCTCTGGGGTTAAGTCACGGACACTGTCACTGGTCTCGGAGAATCGCACAACCTTTCCGCCGAACGCCGCCCGCAGAATCTGAATCCATGTGCGCCAGAAGTAAAGAAGGATCGCGAAAAGTGTGCCGGCATGCAACGCCACGTCGAACGTGAGGCCAGGGTCGCTCCAGTTCGCGAGTCCCAGTCTCGTCACGAGCCAGGGCACGAGTGCCAGGTGAGCGGTGCTGGATACGGGCAGAAATTCGGTCAGACCTTGGATGATTCCCAGGACGATCGCTTCTAATATGGGCAACTATTCCACCGTATTCCCAAATGTGGGGATATTGCTCTGCAACATATATAGCAGACGTCGCGCACGCGTTGACCAATCCGTGATGTCGGGAAACTGGGCCGTCACCCGTTTTGCCGTTGCGGTGGCACGAGCCAACGAATCGGCCGCCTTCTTGCCATCATTGTTTGTTTTGTAAATCTCGATCAACGCGGAGTAGCGCCAGGCCGCCTTATAGAGGGCTTCAGCAGCCTTAGGGGACTTCGGGTGGTCGTCGGCATACTTAATGTACAGTCCGGCCTCCATCTCCGGACATTTCGCCTCGGCTGCCCACTCGCCGCAGGTCTTGTTATCGAGCAGTCGATACGCTGCGAGGTCAGCCCACTTCGTCGCCGGATACTTCTTGACGACTTTCTTCATGTACTGGTCATCGATCTGGTACTTCAGCGACGGATCATGTTCTCTCGACGATGGACGCGTCGCGGCATCGATGGCCTCGATTTGCCAGCGAATGTCCGCCGAACGGTAGGCTGCCTCCGCAGCAAAAGGGGAAGTCGGAAAGTACTCCGCCAACTCGGCATAGAGCCGCATGGCATCCTGCGCCGCGCCTTTACGTCCGCCTCGGCGGCTACCCTCGGATTCCGAATCCACTGCCTCGCCGAAGATGATCTGGTCGCCATCGGGCGTGGCTGGCGTGATCACGCCTTTATCGACGATCCATCCGGTCACGTTGCGTTGCGTTTCCTGGTCAGGATCATTCGCAACGGTGGCTACGACGTTGGCCCATCCCGACGAACGTTCTACCACCGCTACCTCGCGTCCGCGGCCAACGTTTGACAGCTTGGCCGACGAGGCATCAGGGGCGACGTAAATGATGGCTTCGCGAATAATGACCCCGCGTTCGATGACTGCCATGCCTGCTGCTGACATGGCCAGCACGAAAACGCCCAAGGTTAAGGCGCGATTCAACAACACCATGCTGCACTCCAAACTTGCTTACTGAGATTCTCACGCAGTAGCTTTGCGAGGCCTCGCATCCGATAGGACCTGCGCCAGCAGTTGCTGCTCGATATTTCCGCCACTGACCACCGCAACTGTTGTTCGCGAAGACGGCAGTGCGTCGTGATGAAAGAGCCACGCCGCGAATGTCACTGCTCCGCTTGGTTCAGCGACAATTCGCGCCTCCCTCGCAATCTGCACAATTGCCTTACGAATGTCTTCTTCCGTGACCGTGATGATGTCGTCTACGAACTGCTGTATATGCTCGAAATTAAGTGCCCCAACCGACTGGGTGCGCAGTCCATCGGCCAGCGTGCTTGAGACGCGCTCGGCAGGGAGTTCCACAATTTCGCCCTTCCGGAAACTTTGTTGAGCGTCGTTTGCCAGTTCCGGCTCGACTCCAATCACCTTTGCCCGCGAGCCACTCAGCTTGATCGCGCTCGCAATGCCGCTGATCAATCCTCCGCCGCCGACGGGCGCCAGCACCAGGTCGACTTCGGGGCAGTCTTCCAATATCTCGAGGCCCGTCGTTCCCTGGCCGGCGATAATTTGCTCATCGTTATAAGGAGGGATGACACAGTAACCGTGCTTCCGAGCTAGCTCCTCGGCCTTCTTCATGCGCTCGGCGCTTGCCGGACCGACGAAGACGATCTCCGCTCCCAGTGCGGCAGTGCTGTCCACCTTAATTTTTGGCGCATTGCGCGGCATTACAATCACGGCTTTCGTTCCTGTCGCTCTCGCCGCGTAGGCAACACCCTGGGCGTGATTGCCGCTGGAGTAGGAGATCACGCCCCGCCGGCGTTCTTCGTCCGTTAGAGATGCAATCTTGTTGTAAGCGCCCCTCAGCTTGAACGATCCGATGGGCTGCATGCTCTCCAGCTTGAGATAGAGCGGTTCGTTCTCTGACGGTATTTCCTGCATACACTGCGGGCGGGAAGTATCGAATCAACGGAGTGTGCGCCGCGATGCCACGCAAGCCATGCTGAGCCTGTCTGATCTGTTCGAGAGTGACCATTCTAGATTTCGAGGATGACCGGCATGATGAGGGGACGGCGAGACGTGTGTTTCACGATGAAGCGCTTCAAGTCCTGGCGGATTTTTTCCTTGATCATCCCGTAATCGGCCCGCTCCTCCTCGCTCGATCCGTCGAGTGTATTCATGACCACCTGCCGTGCCTGGTCCAGAAATCCATCCTCGTTCGAACTCGGGGAAAACCCGCGCATTACGATCTCCGGTGAAGTCTCGACCACTCCGGTCAGCTTATTGATCGCGATGATCGGCAGCACGATGCCGTCTTCGCTCAGATGCCGGCGATCGCGGATCACCAGGTCTTCGACCACGTCGCCCATCGAGTTGGAGTCGATGCAGATCCTGCCGACTGCGACCCGGCCAGCCTTTCGTGCCCCAAGTTCGTCGAACTCGAGAATGTCTCCGCTCTCGATCATCAGTACCTGCCCGACGGAACCGTGCATCGAGGCCGCCAGTTCTGCGTGCAGCTTGAGTTGGCGGTATTCGCCGTGTACCGGGATGAAGTATTGCGGCTTTACCAGATTGATGATGAGCTTGAGTTCTTCCTGGCTGGCGTGACCGCTGACGTGGACCGGTGGAGTCGAACCGTCGTCATAAATCACGTGTGCGTTGCGACGGAAGAGGTGATCGATGACCCGGTAGATCGCCTTTTCGTTGCCCGGAATAATGCGCGACGACAGCACGACCGTGTCGCCGGTCTGGATCTTTGCGTGCTTGTGATTGTCAACCGCCGCCCGCGACAGTGCCGACATCGGCTCGCCCTGTGTGCCGCTGATCAGGACGCAGACCTTTTCCGGCGGCAAGTCTCGGACCTGCGCGGGATGGAGGATCATGCCGTCCGGTGCGTCGATGTAGCCCAGGTCCTGTGCGATCTCCGTCGACTCCATCATAGAGCGCCCAACCAGAGCGACCTTGCGTCCATGCTCGAACGCCGTATCCAGGGTCAAGCTTGATTCTGTGAATCGACGACGAGAAACACGAAATGAACAGACGCCGATGCGCGCGGGCGAAAATCTCGTCGAAGCGCGCCCGCACTGCACGTTCACTAGGCGTATAACCACGCCGTTCCACATTGGTCGAGTCCTGAAACAGGGCCAATACGCCTTGTTTGCCGTACTCCGCAAAAGCATGCAAATCGAACAGGCGATTGTCGGTAGGCGTTGGATCGACCTTGAAGTCGCCGGTGTGAATCAGCACCCCCAGCGGGGTATGAATCGCCAGCGCCACGCAGTCCACAAGGCTGTGCGTCACCTGGATGGGGTTGATGGTGAACGGCCCGATTTTGAACGATTCGCCTGCCTGAATTTCGTTCAATTCGGCGTCGTCGAGCAGACCGTGCTCTTCCAGTTTGCCTTCAACGTAGGCGAGCGTGAACTCGGTACCATACACGGGAATATTGAGCTCGGACAAGATCCACGGCAATGCGCCAATGTGATCCTCGTGCCCGTGCGTCAGAATCAGTCCGCGGACGTGTTCACGGTTTTCGGTGAGATACGTGATGTCCGGCACCACGATATCGACGCCCAGCAGCTCCGCTTCGGGAAACATCAGGCCCGCATCGATCACGATAATGTCGTCGGCCCAGCGAATGGCCATACAATTCATGCCGAACTCGCCGAGTCCGCCCAGTGGGACAACCAGTAGTTTTCCGGTAGGCATCGATATTTTCGATGCTAGCACAGAGCCGAAGGGTGAAATCACGGCACGGCGAACGACGAAGCCAATAATTTCTTATACTGGACACAGCATGAACAGCAGTGACAACGGCCGCGGAAAATCGTTGCTGAGGCGTGGACTGGAAGGCGCGATCCGCAGCGCGTTTATGAAGGCCTACGACACGGTGAAGGTAGATCCCGAGAAGTACCTCGAGCGTCTTCGGATGACGTACGACCTCCCGGCGCTTACCTACAATGGCGTGCACTCCGTCAACATCGCAGTGCTCGATCGGATTGCTGAAGATACCATCCGCGGCAGCATGAGAATCGCCGCAGCCGAGGGCGCGGGGCTGGGAATGGGAGGCATGTTTACCATCATTCCCGATCTCGGCATCCTCGCTGCCCTCACCATCCGGATGATCCAGAAGCTTAGTCTCATTTACGGCTTCGCCTACCGCACCGAGCAGGAGGAGGCGGAACTTTGGGTTGCCGCGGCGAGCGCCGCCGGTGTAGACATCAGCCGCGACCTTGTCGAAAAACGGGTGGTAGCGCGTTTCGTGCCCCGCGTGATTCAGCGCATTGCTGCCAAGGCCAGTGCCGAGATGGTGGAGAAATGGTCAGCGCGGTTGATTCCGGTGGTCAGCTCGGCGATTGGCGCCGGGCTGAACTACTACTTCATGCGCGTTTGGGGAGAGCGGGCGGTTAGCCACTTTCGCCAGCGGCACATGCTGAAACGTCAGCAAATTGCCCAGAGTCGTCCGATTCCGCTGCCGGAATCGACTATTCTGTAACCTAACGTAGAGCGTCAGCCACAATCGGAGAAGTCGCTTCCGACTCGAACTCACCTTCCCACTTCGCCATGATGACGCTTGCAAGGCAATTGCCTAGCACATTTACAGCCGTGCGTCCCATGTCCAGCAAGGGATCAACCCCGAGGAGAAGAAACAGCGGTGCGCTGGGTAAACCAATTGATGTCGCCGTCGCCATCAACACCACAAACGAGCCTCGCGAGACTCCCGCAATTCCCTTGCTCGTCAGCATTAGCGTCAGCATGATCATCAGCTGCTGGCCCAGCGTAAGGTGAATTCCCGCTACTTGGGCGACGAAAATAGCTGCCACGGAAAGGTATAACGAACCTCCGTCCATGTTGAAGCTATAGCCGGTGGGAATGACGAACGCGACGATCTGTCGCGGGACCCCGAAGGCTTCCATCGCTTCCATGGCGCGAGGCAGCGCAGCTTCCGAACTGGTAGTGGCGAATGCAATGGTCACTGGCTCGGCCACTGCTCGGCTGAACCCGCGTAGCGGCACTCCGAACAACCGTCCGATAGGCAGCAACACTCCGAGGACAAATACAATCAGGGCGGCGTAATACGTCAGCAACAACTTGGCCAGGCTACCCAGCGCCGCCAATCCGGTGGTCGCCACCGTGTACGCGACGGCAGCGCCCACCCCGATCGGGGCAAACAGCATGACGATGTTGGTGAACTTGAACATCGTCTCCACCAGGCTCTCGCAGAAGACCAGTATCGGGCGGCGCTTGGCTTCGCCGATCATCGCCAGTGCAATCGCAAAGATCAGGCTGAAGATCACAACCTGTAACACCGCATTGTCTGCTACCGCTTTGGCGATGTTCTCGGGGAAAGCATGCAGGATGGTTTCTTCGGCGCTGAGTTTCGTGATACCGCTGGTCTCGCTTCCGGTCATGCTGGGAAGCGGAACTCCAACCCCCGGCCTGGCCAGGTTGATCGCTGCCAGTCCTAGAAATATTGCGATGGTCGTGACGACTTCGAAATAGATGATCGACCGCAGGCCGAGTCGTCCGACCTGTCGCAGGTTTGAGTGTCCGGCGATTCCGACGACCAGCGTCGCAAACAGCAGCGGAGCGATAATCGTCTTGATCAGCCGCAGGAAAATGAGCGCGAGGACACGCAGATGGATGGCACGTTGGGGAAGTCGTGGCCGATCTCTGCTCCCAGCAACATCGAGACAAAGATCCACGCAGTGAGCGCTGCGTCTTAAAGCACGCGTACGCCACCAGCGTAAGCCAGTCACGAGCCACCGCATGACGAGGAACAACACGATTGATGCCGATCGTCATCCATACCAGCCCGTCGCAGCGGCGGCGACCACCCGCAATCACGAGGAAAACCCGTCTCGCGATATTTGTCAGTGGGTGCCGGCATGACGTTTTTCTAGCGCAGGATGTCTTCCAGTTCAACGCCGCGGTCGGTGCGCTCGTCGCGATACTTCACGATCACCGGCGTGTACAGCGACAAGCCCCCACTCGCCGGCCTTTGCCCTTGGTGATCGCCCGTGCGACCCGGCACAACGACTGCTCCCGCCGGTACTCGCAACGGTTCGCGTCTCGCTGGAGCGATGGATCGTTCCATTTACCACGTCGAACAGAGGCGTGGAACGCGTCAGAATCACTCCGGCACCCAGCACCGCTCGCGCACCCACCTGCGTACCCTCGTACACTCCGCAGTTTCCGCCGACCAGCACGTCGTCCTCGACGATCACGGGCGATGCATTGATCGGCTCCAGCACGCCGCCGATCTGGGCCGCGGCGCTGATGTGCACGCGCTTGCCGACCTGCGCGCACGATCCTACCAACGCGTGCGAGTCCACCATCGAGCCTTCATCGACGTAGGCCCCAACGTTGATGTACATCGGGCGGCATGCACACCACCGAGGGCGCGACGTACGCTCCGGAGCGCACCGACGAGCCGCCCGGCACCACACGCACCCGGTCGTCCGCAGTGAAATGCGCGGATCGGGTAAGTGTCTTTGTCGACGAATGCGAGAACGCTGGGGTCGCCGCTTTCCGCGAGTGCGCCGATGCGAAATCCCAGCAGGATGCCCTTCTTGACCCAGGCATTGGTTTGCCAGGCTCCCTCCACTTTTCAGCCGCCCGGATTTTGCCCGCGGTCAGCGCATCGCGAAACCTCTCGAAGCTGGCGCGAGCGTCTCGGTCATTGCCGGACGCGGCTCCGTCGGCGTAGAGCCGCTCGATGTGCAGTTTGCAGCTCGTGCATGTTGCGGGCAGTATATATCGCTCGCCTGTTGCGGCTCCAGCATTCGATCCGGCGAGGACCCAGCGTCGACCGATTCGGGAAACGACAGGCTTACTGGACTGTGACCGAATGCGGCTGCAACAACCCGACTTCGGTGACGACCTTCTCCAGCTTCGCCCGGTTTTCCGGTCATCATCGGCACCATCGGCAGCCGATAGACCTCTTCGATCCTTCCCATCATCGACAGCACTGCCTTCGCCGGGCCGGGATTCGACTCGATGAAGTTCGCCTGCATCAGCGGAAGATACCTGCGGAAGATCAGTCGCGCCGACGTCCCACTTGTTGGCCAGCGCGGCCTGCGTCATGCGCGTCATCTCCGCCGGAATCTCATTCGACGCCACCGAGACGATGCCCACGCCACCCAGTCCAATCACTGCCAGCGTGATCGCGTCGTCGCCGGAGAAGACCAGGAAGTCGTCAGGCAGCGTCGCGCAGACCTCCGCGATCTGCGAGATGTTGCCGCTGGCTTCCTTCACACCGATGATGTTGGGAATCTCGGCCAGCCGTCGCAGCGTTGGCGTCTCGATATTCGTGCCCGTGCGTCCCGCGATGTTGTAAAGCATCAACGGCTTCTGCGAGGCTTCGGCAATCGCCCGGAAGTGCTGATAGACGCCTTCCTGCGTGGGCTTGTTGTAGTACGGCGTTGCGCGTCAGGACGAAGTCAACGCCTGCGCGTGTCGAGATTTCCTTCGTCTTGGCTACCGCTTCCTCGCGTGTTGTTCGAGGTCGCGCCCGCCATGATCGGCACGCGGCCTTCGGCGCTCTCGATCGTCAGGTCGATTACGCGTAGCCACTCGTCGTGAGCTGAGCGTCGGGGTTTCGCCGGTAGTTCCGCAGGGCACCAGAAAATCGATGCCCGAATCGACCTGCCAGCGCACCAGTTGGCGCAGCGCCATTTCATCCACGCTGCCGTCTTGCTTGAAAGGGGTGACCAGAGCGGTGCCGCATCCACGCAGTTTCATGGTGCTCTATCTACCTCTTGCCCGAAATTGTAGGGCCTAGCCGCCTGTGCAAAATCAGAGCTGGCTGAAAATATCTTTGAAGTCGTAGAAGCCTGTCTTGCCGACGATCCATTCGGCCGCCAGTACCGCGCCTTCGGCGAAAGTGCGGCGCGACTTCGCTTCGTGCGTCAGCACAATTCGATCGCCGCCGAAGTCAAGTTCCAGCGTATGTGTGCCCATGCACATCGCCTTCGCGCTCCGAGGTGATCTCCAGCTGTACGCCGCGACGTCTGCGACTACGATCCGCTGCAGCGCCACCGCAGTTCCCGACGGCGCATCCTTCTTGTGGACGTGGTGGCGCTCGGTGATGTGACCGGTGTATCCATGTTGCAGCGCCGGCGCCGCCGCCTGCGCGATCTGAAAGAACAGATTCACGCCGTAAGAAAAGTTCGCGCCGAAGACAAACCCGTGACCGGCTTGCTCGACTTCCTGCCGCACGCGATCCAACTCGCCGTACCAGCCCGTGGTGCCGACGACCATCGGCTTCTTGCGCGGCGACGCAAGCCTGCGATGTTCGCCAGCACCGCTTCCGGGGTCGTGAAGTCGATCACCGCATCGACGTCGCGCAGATTGCTCTCGCGTCAGCCATGCGCCGTTCGCGATTTTCGTTCCCGGTGAGCATCGTGGTCGTGATGCCCGCGTTCGCGTGCGACCTCGGCGACCAGCGATCCGGTCTTTCCCTGTCCCAAGCAGCACGAGGTGCAGCGGGCGCGCCGTCAATCGAACACCTCGGGATCGACCTCAGAGAAGAACCTGGCATGCAGTCGCTGGATCGCTTCCGGCACGTCGGCTTCGTCGATCACGAACGTCATGTTGATCTCCGACGCTCCTTGCGAAATCATCCGCACGTTGATGTCGTTCACCGCGTCGAACACCTGCGCCGCCACGCCCGGCCGTTCGCGAATGCTCTCGCCGACCAGACAGATAATCGCCTTGCGCCCGGAGAACTTCACGTAAGCCAGCTTCTCGAGGTCGGCAGCAATCTGCGGGATAGCCTCGTTGGAATCGACCGTGACTGAAATGCTGACCTCCGACGTGGACACCACGTCAACCGCGCAGCGATGGCGCGCGAAAATCTCGAACACCTTCGCCAGAAAGCCATGTGCCATCAGCATGCGAGCGGCGACGATTTCGATGATCGTGATGCGCTGTTTCGCCGCGATGGCCTTGAACAGCGACTTCGATTTCGGCGTACGCGCCAGGATGCGCGTGCCTTCGTTCGACGGATTGCGCGAGTTCAGCACCAGCACCGGAATGTTCTTCTCGACCGCGGGCAGCACCGTCGCCGGATGCAGCACCTTCGCGCCGAAGTAAGCCAGCTCGGCGGCTTCGTCGAAGCTGATGACCTTGATGCGATGCGCGTCCGGGCAGATGCGCGGATCGGTCGTCTTCATGCCGTCCACGTCGGTCCAGATCTCGATGCGCTCGGCGTTCAATCCCGGCGCCGACCAGTGCCGCCGAAAAATCGGAGCCGCCGCGTCCGATCGTCGTCGTGATGCCTTCGCGCGTCGAGCCGATGAAGCCGCCCATCACCGGCACTCGGCCATCGGCGATCAGCGGTTGCAGCGTGGACCTGCAGCCGGTCGTTGATCTCATCAACCTGCGGAATCGGCGCGGCCGTGCTGCGCGTCGGTGATGATCACCTGGCGCGCATCCACCAACGTCGCCGGAATATCGCGCGCCACGAATGCCGCCGTGATCACCATGCTCGACAGCCGCTCGCCAAACGAAACCACATAATCGGAGGTGCGCGGCGTGAGCTCGCCGACCGCCGAAATGCCGCGCAGCAGCTGTTCGAGCGAATCGAACTCAGCCTGCAGTTCGGCGTGAAGTTCGGTGAACAGCCCGGTGCCCAGCAGTTCGCCGGCGGTGTTGAAGTGGCGCTCGCGGAGCTGGCGGCAGAGCTCCAGGGCCTGCTCGCGATCGCCTTTTCCGGCTGCCGCCGCCATGGCCAGCAGCGTGTCCGTGACCTTCGACATGGCGCTGACCACCACGATACGGGCGCTCCGGCAAGCGGCCTTTGACGATGCCGGCGATGCGATCGATGGCGGTGGCATCCTCGACCGAGGTGCCGCCGAATTTCATCACGATCACGGCGCTACCACCGTTGCGGGAACTGGAACTCGCGTCGCAATTCACGACAGGTAGCCTTGGACCTTCAGAAGTTCGGCGTTCAGCAGCGCCGCGCCGGCGGCGCCGCGAATCGTGTTGTGCGAAAGCACCGTGAACTTGTAGTCGAGCACGCCGCAAGGACGCAGTCGTGCCAACGCTCACCGTCATGCCGTTGCCGCGATCCAGATCGAAGCGCGGCTGCGGCCGGTCCGGCGCGGCGTCGTAAACCACCGGCTGCTCGGGTGCCAGCGGGCATCCCAGCTCATGCGGCTTCGAAGCGAAATCGTTGAACGCCGCGATGATCGCTTCGGCGTCAGCCTTCTGCTTCAGCTTTACCGACACCGATTCGGTGTGTCCGTCCTCCACCGCGACGCGATTGCAATGCGCCGTCATGCGTGAAGCCGGCGTCCTGCACGCGGTCGCTGTTCAGTTTGCCGAGGAGTTTCTTCGTCTCCTCCTCCATCTTCTCTTCTTCCTTGGCGATGTAGGGAATCACGTTGCCGAGAATGTCGAGCGAGGCGACGCCGGGATATCCGGCTCCGCTGACCGCCTGCATCGTGGTCACGAAGAGCGATTCGACGCCGAATTTCTGATGCAGCGGCGCCAGCGCGACGACCAAGTCCGATCGCCGAACAATTGGGATTGGTGACGATGTATCCGCCCGACTTCTTGCGCCAGCATTGCTGCTCGATCAGCGCAAGGTGATCGGCGATTCACCTCGGGGATCACCAGCGGAACATCTTGCTGCATGCGAAAAGCGCTGGAGTTGCTGACCACTGCGCATCCAGCCTCGGCGAACTTCGGCTCCAGTTCGCGCGCGATGCCGGCATCCAGCGCGGCGAAAATCACTCGCGGCGCGCCGTCCGGTCCCGCCGGCGACACCTGCATCTTGCGCACGCGCTCGGGAATCGGCGTCTTCAAGCGCCAGCGCACGGCGTCGCCGTACGGCTTGTCCTGCCGAGCGGTCGGACGCGGCCAGCCACGCCACTTCGAACCAGGGATGGTCTTCGAGCAACTGGATGAAGCGCTGACCGACAACTCCGGTTGCGCCGAGAATTCCGACGGGAATTTTCTGCTGAGACATGATTTGTAAAAGTTAGTTTACATCACGTCGGAGGCGCGAACGCACGTGTCGATGCGCCGTGATAGCGCCGAAGTTTGGATGGGGCTGAGCCACATTTCTCCGATAGAGGTATCAAAGGTCAACATTGAGTCTTAGCTTCCGGACGATCTCATCTGCGATCTGCGAGAGGTCCTTGCCCTGCGTTTCAATGGTCACTTCCGCAACCCGATAGCCGGGCAGCCGGCGCTGGTAGAGAGCGCGGAAGGCCGTCGCATCCGACGCCAGCGGTCGGAGGTTCTGCGCCGCGCATTGTTCGTCGAGCTCGCACCGCCGCAACATCTCTTCCACTGGCGTGTTCAGAAAAACGGTTCGCGCCAAGCTCTCTCGCAGGAGGGCAAGATTCTCAGCCTCCAGGAATGCGCCCCCCCCGAGTGCGAGGACCGTTGGCTTAGGCTTGTTTTCGAGACATGCGCGCAGAATGGAATGCTCCATCTCTCTGAATTCTGCCTCGCCGCGCTCGCGAAACAGCTCGCGAATCGGAACGTTCTCCCGCCGTTCGATTTCCTCATCGAGATCAACGAACGTCCCACCCGAGTAACTCCGCAAGTGCACGTCCTGTCGACGTCTTGCCGCTGCCCATGAAGCCCGTAAGTACCACTATCGGGTAAGCATCCGGCCCGGCAGCACTGCCCGAGTTGTATGTGTCAGCCATCGAACGAGCACCAAACTCAATGGAAATCAAGGTCTTTGGCGCATTCTAGCATCGCGCTTCCGGCCTATGACCCATCGGCTGTAGACGCCATTGCAACCAAATGGGGATTTGCGCGCCTGACAGGACACTCTCCGCCCGGTGGAACTCATCCAGATTGGCCAACCGCTCCCCCGCACGGTGCAACAGTTCATCGGTCAAATGGCCGCCCGCCAGCACGACGAGATCGAGCAGTCGAAGCGGGTCGCTTTCGAAAGCAAGCCGAGAGAACGCCTCGGCACGCGAGAACGAGGCTCCCAAGAACGCGGCGAATGGTTTACAAGGACACTGTGCCCACGTACAAGACCCAGCGCGCTGCCTGCTAACATTTCTGCCTTATTGGCCACGGCGCTCAATTGCATCAGCCGAAGCCACTGTCTCTGCCTCCTCGGGTTTGCAGAAGCGACTACACCCGTTAAAATAAGGTCTTGCAGCGCGGCGCCCTGGTGGCTGCGATAACGTACGGTTCCGCACGCTACCTCTGCTAATCTCAAGCCGGTATTTCGGTTGATCAGGCAATCAGTTCATGCCTTTGAAGCAGTCGGAAGCGATTGTTCTGCGAACCTATCCGCTGCGCGAAGCCGATCTTCTGGTCACCCTGTTCACCCGTGCCGAGGGCAAGGTTAAGGGAGTGGCGCGCGTCCGCCAAGAAGTCGCGCCGGCGTTTCGGCGGGGCGATGGAGCCGCTCACCGGCGTCTGTGTCGTATTACGAAGATCGCGAGCGCCAGGAATTGGCTCGGCTCGACTCCTGCGACATCCTCGAGTCTCCGCTGTCGGACGCGCTGGACTATCCTCGAGTCGTAGCTTTGGAGCACATAGCCGAGACGCTCGACGAGTTGCTGCCTGATCGCGAAGCCAACGATGCGATCTATCGACTCACGGTTTCGGTCCTGCGCCAGCTGCGCGACGGGTTCGATCTGGATGCCGCTGACGTACTTTCAGCTTTGGCTGGTGCGGTTGGTGGGTTTCTTACCCGAGCTTGGCGTGTGCAGCAATTGCGGGCAGGTCGCTCAATGGCAGTAAGGCATTCTATCACGCCCTGGCCGATGGGTTGATGTGCATGCGACCACAAGCGGCTGGCATCGTCGGAGTTGACCGCCGAGTCGCGGGCAGTGGCGAGACAGATGTTTCGCCTCCCGCTAGAGGGTTTTGCTGCGGAAGCCTGGACGTAGCCTCAATGTGCGGACCTGCGGCGCTACTTGATCCAGATCGTCGAGCGCCACATTGAGAAGAAGGTTGATAACAGCAGTAATGCTGAACAAATTGTAGTTGGACAAGCATCTCCCGCACACACCGGAGATATCGGGGAAGAAGCATTTGCATTCAGCGCACAATCCGCTGACGTTCCAGGAACTACTCCTTCGTCTGCAGGCCTTCTGGGCCGGCCAGGGCTGCTGTGCTGCAACAGCCTTACGATGTTGAAGTCGGCGCAGGAACCATGGCACCGGAGACTTTTCTTCGCGTTCTCGGGCCGAAGCCCTATCGGGTGGGCTACATTCAACCCTCGCGCCGTCCGGCCGACGGACGGTACGGCGAGAACCCTAACCGGCTCTATCAAGCACATGCAGTATCAGGTCATCCTCAAGCCGCCGCCGGCCGATGTTCAGGAGCTGTATCTCGCTTCGCTGCAGGCGATTGGCATCGACCTGCGCAAGCATGACATTAAGTTTGAAGAAGACAACTGGGAATCGCCAACGCTCGGCGCATGGGGCATTGGCTGGCAGGTTATGCTCGACGGCCTCGAAATCACTCAGTTCACATATTTTCAGCAGTGCGGTGGAATCGACCTGGACCCGATCTCGGCCGAGTTGACCTATGGTCTCGAACGTATTGCGGCGTTTCTGCAGGACGTTGACAGTATTTACGACATCACCTGGGTAGTGAGCCCAGACGGCCGCCCCGTGAAATACGGCGAGATTCGCTTGCAGGATGAGTTGCAGTTTTCCGTGTACAACTTCGAGTTCGCCGACATCGACAAAGCCTGGCAGCACCTGGAGCTCTACGAGTCGGAGTGCCAGGCGTTGCTCGATCAGTACAACAGGGCGAGGAGCCAAGAGCGAACGGCGAAGAGCGACAAGCGCGATTCTGGCGATGAGCAAAAAGCGAATACCGAAGAGCACGCACCCGAGCGCTCTCGCTTTCCGGTACTCGCCGCCTTCGACCTGTGCCTCAAGTGCTCGCACTTGTTCAATATTCTCGACGCGCGCGGCGCTATCAGCGTCACTGAACGTGTCGGCATAATCGCGCGCATTCGGGCGCTGGCCGTCGGCGTCGCTAAAGCCTACGTCGACCAGCAACAAGCCGAACAACATAATGCGACCAGCGCCGAGGAACTTGCCGAACCAGTTGGAACGAAAGGAACGAACCACTAATTGGCAATTGCTCCCTGTGACCGCAGTCACACAACTGCAACACGTCATGCGTCACAATAGAAAGAACGCCCGAATTCATGGCTGACTTCCTACTCGAGATCGGTACCGAAGAAATTCCCGCCCGCATGATCGACTCGGCGCGCGACGAGCTCGCCCGCCGCACGCACGACCTGCTCGCACGCGAGTCCCTCGGCGATTCTCCCGCCATCGAATCTTTTTCCACGCCACGCCGCATCGCCGTTTTAGCGCGCAACGTTGCTTCGCAACAACCCGACGTGGAGGAGCAACTTACCGGCCCATCCCTCAAAGTCGCCTACAAAGACGGAGTCCCGACTCCAGGCCGCCGATGCCTTCGCCCGCAAGGCCGGCGTCGCGGTGAGCGCACTGGAGAAAATCACGACTCCCAAGGGCGAATATCTTGCCGCCACCGTACAGAAGAAGGGCCGCACCGCGAGCGAAATCCTCGCGGAGTCGCTCCCCAAGGAAATCGCCGGAATCTACTGGCCGAAAAGCATGTACTGGCGTGGCAAATCAGCCGAGCGCTTCGTGCGTCCTGTGCGCTGGATGGTTTCTCTACTCGACGACCAGGTCGTACCTCTCGAGTTCGGAGGCGTCACCGCAGGCCACACCAGCCAAGGACATCGCATCCTCTCCAGCGGCGCCGTTGCCATCGCGAAACCGGCCGATTACGCCGCCAAACTCGCCGATGCCTACGTCACCGTCAGTTCGGCCGACCGCAAGCACCGCATCCGCAAGGCCCTGGATGCTGCCACCCGTACCATCCCCGGAACGCGTTGGCGCGAAGACGATGCGCTGCTCGGTACCGTGGTCAATCTGACCGAATGGCCGTCCGTCATCCTCGGCCGGTTCGATCCTGAATTTCTCTCACTGCCCGCGGAAGTTCTTGTCACCGTGATGCGCGATCATCAGAAATACTTCGCCATCGAAGACGCCGACGGCAAGCTATCACCGCACTTCCTCGCCGTGCTGAATACCGATAGCGATCCCGACGGCCTCATTCGCCACGGCAACCAGCGTGTTCTGCGTGCCCGCTTCAACGACGCCCGTTTTTTCTGGGATACCGACCAGAAGATCAATCGCTCCGCGAACGCGTGGACATGCTGAAGTCCGTCACCTTCCAGAAAGATCTCGGGCAGCTATTTCGACAAGACCACGCGCATTCAGAAACTGGGCAGTCTCATCTCCGAGGTTCTCCGCGAAGCCGAAGTCGGTGTCCGCCCTGGGGTCGTTTTTAAGGCTGCGCACCTCGCCAAGGCAGACCTCACGACTGAGCTGGTGAAAGAGTTCACCGAGCTACAGGGAATTGTCGGCGGTCTCTACGCAAAGGTCCAGCAACTCGATCCTCTGCTACCGAAAGCCACAGCGGACGCCATCGGCGACGCCATCTACCATCACTACCGGCCCGAATCAATGGACGACGCTGTGCCTCCAACGTTGGAGGGTGCCGTACTTGGCTGTCGCTGACAAGGCCGATACCATCACCGGCATGTTCGCCCTGGGTATGCAGTCCACCGGCTCGAAAGACCCGTTCGCGCTGCGCCGTGCGGCGAATGGCATCGTGAAAATCATCGCGGAGCACCAGCTTCCGCTCACTCTTGCCAAACTATTTTCCGATGCTCGCGCCGAGTACAAAGGCACGGATGCCGAGTCGCGGTTCGACGCAAAACTGGACCTCAGCGCATCGATTGCGGCATTCATGCGCGAGAGGCTCGAGTTCTATCTGCGGGACGTTCGCGGATTTGCCTACGATGTGGTGAATGCCGTGCTCGCCGCCGGGGCCGACGATGTTATCGATGCCATCGCCCGCGCCGAGGCTTTGACGCAGGTTCGCGATTCCGATGACTTCGCCTCGATCTCGGTCGCCTTCAAGCGAACCAAGAACATTCTCCGGCAAGCCAATGAAAGCGGAAAGAAAGTCGCCGGCCAGCTCGACCCCGACGAATTGACGGAGGAATCCGAGAAGGCTCTGTCGCATCGCGTCCCTGAAGTCGCTTCCGCGGTCCGTCAGTGGCGCGAACAGAAGAACTACCACGCCGCCCTTACCGAAATCAGTCGGCTTCGCCAGCCCGTCGACCTCTTCTTCGACAAGGTCATGGTCATGGTCGACGACGAGCGCATCCGGGCCAATCGCTTGGCGCTCTTGCAAAGCCTTTTGAACGAATTTTCCACCATCGCCGATTTCAGCGAAATCGTTACTGAAACCAAATCTTCCTAACTACGCTAGCAGCAAAGGATTGATCATGAGCACACAAACACTGGAAGTTGAGAACAAAGCCGCCGACACAAAATCGGTTAAGTACGTTTACTTCTTTGGCGACAATCACGCCGAGGGCAACGGCAAAATGAAGAACGAGCTGGGCGGCAAAGGCGCCGGACTCGCCGAGATGACCAATGCCCAGTTGCCGGTCCCTCCCGGATTCACCATCCAGACCGAAGCCTGCCGCGAATACATGCGCACCGGTGGTGTCTCCTCCGAAGTGAATAAGCAGATGGACGAAGCGCTCGGCCGCCTCGAGAAGCTGCAGGGTCAGAAGCTCGGCGGCGCCGACAATCCGTTGCTGGTGAGCGTCCGCTCCGGCGCGAAGTTCTCCATGCCCGGCATGATGGACACCATTCTCAACCTCGGCCTCAACGACAAGTCGGTCGAAGGCTTGGCCAAACGCAGCAACAATCCCGCGTTTTGCCTACGATTCCTATCGTCGCCTTATCCAGATGTTCGGCAGCGTCGTGCTCGACATTCCCAAGCACGCGTTCGAAGAGGTCTTCGACGGCAAGAAAAAGCAGAAGAAGGCGAAGCTCGATACCGACCTCGACGCCAAGGCGTTGCAGGAAGTCATCGCTGAGTACAAGAAGGTCGTCCTGAAGCACACCAAGACAAGATTTCCCGCAAGACCCGCACGAACAACTCGTGATGGCGCGCGACGCCGTGTTTCGCTCCTGGCTGAACGACCGCGCCAAGACCTATCGCCGCATCAACAACATCGACGACATGCTCGGCACCGCCGTCAACGTGCAGGCCATGGTGTTTGGCAACCTCGGCGACACCAGCGGCACCGGTGTCGGCTTCACTCGCAACCCCGCCACCGGCGTCAAGGAGTTCTACGGCGAGTTCCTGATGAACGCTCAGGGAGAAGATGTCGTCGCCGGCATACGCACACCGGTACACATCTCAAAGTTGGAGGAGATTCAGCCTGACACCTACAACCAATTGCGCGAAATCACCACCCGCCTCGAAAAGCACTACCGCGACATGCAGGACTTCGAGTTCACCATCCAGGACGGCCGCCTCTACATGCTGCAGACCCGCAACGGTAAGCGCACCGGACGCGCCGCTGTCCGCGTCGCCATCCAGATGGTCGAAGAAGGCCTCATCACCAAGGAAGAAGCCATCTTCCGCGTCGAAGCCAATCAGCTTTACGACTTCCTGGTTCCTCGCCTCGACGAAAAGGGCGTGAAGGTCGAAGTGCTCGCCACCGGTCTTCCGGCCTCTCCCGGCGCTGCCGTCGGCCAAGTCGTCTTCACCGCCGACGAAGCTGTCGAGCGCTACCAGAAAGACCCCAAGACCAAGCTGATCCTCGTCCGCGCCGAAACCACGCCCGAAGACATTCACGGCATGGAAGTTGCCAGCGGCATTCTGACCTCGCGTGGTGGCATGACCAGCCACGCCGCAGTCGTCACCCGAGGCATGGGTAAGTGCTGCGTTGCCGGCGCCGGCGACATCGATGTCAGCGAAAAGAACCGCGAAATGAAGGCCGCAGGGAAAGACGCTCAAAGCCGGCGACTGGATTTCGCTCGACGGCACCACTGGCCGCGTCATCAACGGTCAGCTTAAGACTGTTCCCGCATCGCCCGACGATCCGGAACTGATGCAGTTCATGAGCTGGGCCGAGCCCTTCCGTCGCATCGGTGTTCGCGCCAATGCCGACATTCCGCGCGATGCCCTGCAAGCCCGGGCGTTCGGCGCTGAAGGCATCGGACTGTGCCGCACCGAGCACATGTTCTTTGCCGAAGACCGCCTGCCCCACATGCGCGCCATGATTCTCGCCAACAACGAGAAAGACCGTCGCGCTGCGCTGAAGAAACTGCTGCCCATGCAGCGTGCTGATTTCGTCGGCGTCTTCCGCGCCATGGACGGATTTCCGGTCACCATCCGCACTCTCGATCCGCCACTGCACGAATTCCTGCCGCGGCGCGAAGACCTGATGGTCGAGATTGCCAAGCTGGAAGCCACCAAGCCCCGCTCACCCAAGCTGAAGGAACTGCACACGCTGCTTAATCGCGTCGAGCAGTTGCACGAAGTCAATCCAATGCTGGGTCTGCGCGGCTGCCGTCTCGGCATCACCTATCCCGAGATCACCGAGATGCAGGCGCGCGCCATCTTCGAGGCAGCCGTTAAGGTCGCGAAAGAAGGCGTGAAGGTGAAGCCCGAAGTCATGATTCCGCTTACTACCGGAATCAAGGAAATGGCCAACCAGGCGTGCCATCGTTCGCCGCGTTGCCGAAGAAGTCTTCGCCGAGAAAGAAACCAAGGTCGAATACCTAGTCGGCACCATGATCGAGTTGCCGCGCGCTGCCCTGATGGCTGATGAGATCGCCAACGAAGCTGAGTTCTTCAGCTTCGGCACCAACGATCTCACCCAAACCACCTTCGGCTTCTCGCGCGACGACGTCGGCAAGATTCTCACTGCGTACCTTGCCGAAGGCATCCTGAAGCAGGACCCGTTCGCCACGCTCGACCAGCAAGGCGTCGGACAACTGGTGAAGATGGCTGTCGAGAAGGGACGCAAGACTCGCCCAACCATCAAGCTCGGCATCTGCGGCGAACATGGTGGCGATCCCGCTTCCGTCGAATTCTGCGCGCAGACAGGATTGAACTACGTCTCCTGCTCACCTTTCCGCGTGCTGACAGCCCGTCTAGCCGCAGCACAGGCAGGCGCCAGTGCGGAACTGAAAATCGAAGGCGGCAGAACGAAATAGTTGTCGGTTGTCAGCGATCAGTTGTCAGTGAAGAGGCCCGGCGGAAGCCGGGCCTCTTTGTCGTAATCGATGTAGCGGCGTCGGGTTTTGGGAACGACAAAAGAAACGTGGGCTGAACTGACAACTGGAAACTGACAACTTTTCTACTGCGTCTGCTGTAACTGCGCGATCAACTTCTGCGCCAGATTATTCTCCGACTCCGACCACAATACCCGACCCGACAACTTGCAGTTGTTCTGTACGGCGAGGGTGAACGCCACGAGTTTCGCCACGTTGAATCGGACGTGCTCTTCATTGGCCGCCGACAACTGCAGCCCCTCAAACAGGAATGGCGTATCCAGGCCGAAGTCGACCTCGACGTGGCCGTCGTCGGTGTAGATGCCTTCGTCGAACTGCACTCCATGGATCACAAAACGCACGGCTACCGGACGCTGCACCCAGGCATCGCCTTCAGCGTCATCGTTCGGAACCCACAAGTCCCAGAATGCCTCGAACACAAAAGCGAAATCATCATGTGCAAAGTCGGTCGGCGATTTCGGCCGCTTCCTCCGGACGTGATTCCGGGATTGAACCGTCGCTCCAGCACCGTCGGCTCCGACCACGCCACCGGATGGACCGACAGGTAGGTGATCCCGTCCCGTACCTCAGAAAACAGAAATTGCCGCATCACCGACACCGCTCGCGGCAGCATCTCGTCTTCCTGGAAACTGGGGAACCACAGGCTGAAATAAAGGGAGTCCGCCATCGCCGTATTCTAACGCCTCAGTAGTGTCCGAAGGATCTCGTTTGGGTGGCCTACGATTGCCGTCTTTCGGCAATTATGGGGAATAGCGGAAATGAAAAAGTGGCGGGAATTCCTCCGTGGTGAATGACTTCCGTTGAGGTACGCGAGAGGCACGAGGTTCTCACACCGCCGCCTTCACCCTCGACGCAAACTTCTGCCGCACCTTTTTCACCTTGGGAGCCACCGTGAACATGCAATAGGGCTGGAACGGATGGTTCTTGAAGTAGTCCTGGTGATAATCCTCCGCAACGTAGAACGTCTGTGCCGGTTCCACCGCCGTGACGATGGAATCCGAAAACGCCTTCTCCCGCGTCCATTCTGCGATCACTTCCTCCGCCGTCTCCTTCTGCGTCTCATCCAGATAGAAGATGACCGACCGGTATTGTTCACCCACATCGTTGCCTTGCCGGTTGAGTGTCGTAGGATCGTGGACCGTAAAAAACACTTCCAGCAGATCGCGATAGCTGATCTTTGCCGGGTCGAAGGTAATCTCCGCCACCTCAACATGCCCAGTTGTGCCGGTGCACACCTGCTCGTACGTCGGATTCGGCCTTCGACCGCCCATGTAACCCGAGCGCACCGATTCCACGCCTTCCAGCTGCACGAATGCTGCCTCAACGCACCAGAAGCATCCCCCACCCAATACCGCTTTCTCAGTAGCCATACACCGTTGGATGCACGAGTCAGCGAAAATGTTCACGGGCGAGCGGAAATCAATCTCGCAGCTGACCACTGGCTACAGACTACTGCTTCTGATACACCCTCACGTAGTCCACCAGCATCTGCTGCGGAAACTGCGTCGTCGCGTCGGATTTCCCGGCCAATCGCCGCCCACCGCCAGATTGAGAAGCATGAAGAACGGCTGGCTGTCGAATGGCCATGAAGCTGGAGCGGGCGAGGCCGCCGGAGTGTCAGTCGCATACAGATTCCCGTCCACGTAAAGGCGAATCTGTTGCGGCTCCCATTCGACTGCGAAAACATGGAAGTCGTCGGCAAAATTCTGACCGTTCGGCAGTGAGTATGCAGCGGTATATCCCGCCCCTGGGTATCCCGGTGCGTGCAGGCTGCCGTGCACCGTGCCGGGCTCCTTGCCGATGTTCTCCATGATGTCGAGCTCGCCGCACGCCGGCCACCCGGCGGTATCGATATTATTGCCCAGCATCCAGAATGCAGGCCACATGCCTTGTCCCTGAGGAATCTTGATGCGCGCCTCGAATCGGCCGTATTGTCTGCGAGAATAGCCCCTTGGTCTGCATACGTGCAGAGGTGTAGTGCCGCGTTACCTGGTCTGGACCGGTATAGTCCTCCTTGGCTGCTGTGATCACGAGGTTGCCGCCCGATACCTGCACGTTCTGCGGCCGCGTCGTGTAGTACTCCAGTTCGTTGTTTCCCCAGCCGTTGCCTCCGGTCTGAATCGCCCATTTCCCTGCATCGGGCGCCGATCGATCGGGCCGATTGAACTCGTCCGACCACACCAGCTGATACCCCTGGGGTATCGGCGTTGTGGCCGGTGAGGTCGTCGTCTGCGTGGTTGGCTGCCCACCGCAGGACACCGTTGTCAATATTGCCAGAATAGAAATCGCAATCGTGCTGGCGAGAGTCCTGAACCTACGAGAGATCATGCAAACCTCGAACAGTGAAGCAACGAAATTCTAGAACAACGCAGCGATCCATAGCTGTGACGTGCTTATGTGGAAGCAACGGGCTTTAGCCCGGCGAATTAGCGCACAAGAATGGGCTGCGGTCCCAGCTAAGCTAGGGGTGCTATGTCCCGCAGGTGCGTCCTTCCAGTCGATCAGGCACCGAGCACACAATCCAAGAGTTCCGTGTCCGCCGTGCCTCTGTGGTGAACGCCGTTCGCTTCGACGCTACAATCCAACTTCAATCCGCGACCTCGGATCGAGATAATCCCGTAACCCGTCACCGATGAAGTTGAATGACAACACCGCCAGCATCACCGCGGCCGCAGGAACGAGCACCAGGTGCGGAGCGTCGAACAAGTGTGCCCGCCCGTCGTTCAGCATCGATCCCCATGTAGCCGTCGGAGGCGGCACCCCCAATCCCAGAAAACTCATCGTCGCTTCCGCCAGGATCGCTCCCGCCATCCCAATCGCCGCCTGCACAATGACCGGCTGAATAATGTTCGGCAGGATGTGCCGCACAATGATTCGCGCATCACTCCCACCCAGTGCCCGTGCGGCCTCAACGAACTCCCGTTCTCGCACTGCCAGGACCTGTGCGCGGACCAAACGTGCGTAGCCGACCCACCCGCCAATCGACAGCGCCAGGATAAGGTTGAACAGTCCCGGTCCGAGAAACGCCACGAAACGCGATTGCCAGCAGAATTCCCGGAAACGACATGAACGCATTCATCACCACTACGTTCAGGAAGCGGTCGAGGAATCCGCCGTAGTAACCAGCCATGGAGCCAAAAATCAGTCCCAAGGTAAGCGACAGCGGCCACGACGCAGGTGCCGACCAGCATCGAAATGCGCGCCCCATAGATCACGCGCGAAAGAATGTCCCGTCCCAATTCGTCCGTTCCAAGCCAATGAGCTGTCGAAGGCCCCATCAAGCGCGAAGGCAGATCGATGTAGGCAGGGTCGTGTGGCGCGATCCACGGTGCAAAGAGTGCACAAATCACGAATACCGCAATCATGAACCGCGCCTGCGGTTGACAGCAGATTGTGCCCTGCGACGCGGCGCAGAGACAGGAATTGTGTGGCTGAAGCCATTGCTCGTCATCCTAAATCAATCTGTCGAGGCTGCTTGGAGCCGGCATCGCAGTCCAGCGCCAAACCGATCCTATCCCCGCCACCGGCCTACTGTGCCGACCGGCTAACTCGTTTGGCGGAAGCGCCCGGCTTTAGCCCGGCGAATTTGCGAGCCAGAACTAGCCGCTTTAACCCGCGGCCAAAGGTTCGCATCAAGAAAGCGAGAGGTTTCCGAGCCCGAAGGGCGGTATTTGGGTGAGCCGTGGGCGTAAGCCCGCGGTGAGTGCAGATTATGGAATCCGGAGCCGGCTTCAGCCTGCGCAACCAGGCCAATAGGTATTGAAAGAAGCGCACTCTCAGCCGTGCCGCTCTGCCGACTCTTCCAGGTTGACGCGCCATGGGTAGCCCACGGACCCACTCAATCTTAGATGTTGATGTAGCTCACCGCAGCGTGATATCGCGAATCAGGTAGAGTGGGCTTCTCCACAATTGCCAACTGCCGGCTACCGCGCGAGCGTTCTCAACTCGCTTATCGATGACTCTCTGCTCCGCCGACCGATCACAATACTGCTTCATACGAAACTCGAACACCTTGTCCGGAGGCCCGTCCAGCGTAGCCATGTTTTTGTACACAAGTGAGTAGCCGAAGTCCCAATCGTCGGCGCCGGAGCGGGTCTGGTTCAGGAACATCTGGTAATCGACGACCAATCCGGCAGCCTTTTCCAACTCCCAGATCGGGACCACATTTTTCTTGATGTCGGCCATGAACTCGTCAAAATGGCCGGGCAAAATGTGGATCAGCCCCGCCCGTTCCACATTGCCTTCTTTGTACGGAACCTGCGCAGACGCCGCCGTCGACGTCAGGAACGTTAGACACAGCACCGCAAGTGCAACCCAAAAATGCTTGCCTCATGGGTCCAGTCTCCCGATGGGTTTGTTTTTTGGAAAGCCGAACGAGTTCTAGCGCACTTCCGAAACTTCGCATAGACCACAGAGAACAGACCACAGACGAACGAACATGCGCTATGAAGCGGTCGAAGGGTGACGAATCACACGAAACTTCCTCGTTGCGTTCCCGCTCGACCCTTCTACAATCATCTGTTTGCTGCGTTTGTCGGCTTTTCGGATCGTCGGCCCATGCTGCCTTTCAAACTGGTCTATAGCGAGAAGTACTTCCTGCCCATCGGCGAACACGTCTTTCGCGCCGACAAGTATCGTCTGATTCGCGAACGCCTGTTCGCGCTGGGCATGGTGGACGACGCCGACTTCATCGCTCCGCAGTCCGCCACCGAATCCGACGTGATGCTGGTGCACTCCCCTCACTACGTCAACAAGCTCATGGAAGGCAGCCTGAGCGCCCGCGAAGAATTGCAGATGGAGATTCCCTACTCGCCGCAGGTCGTCGATACCTTCATGCTCCACACCGGAGGCTCTATCCTCGCCGCCGAACGCGCACTGCACGACGGCGTTTGCGTCAACATCGGTGGCGGCTTTCACCACGCCTTCCCCGACCACGGCGAAGGATTCTGCATGATCCACGATTTCGCGGTCGCCATTCGCAGCCTGCAAAAACGCAAGCTCATTCAGCGCGCCATGACCGTTGACTGCGACGTTCACCAGGGCAACGGCACTGCCGCGATCTTCGGACACTCCGGCCACAACCCTGCCACGCTGCCGTCGTGGCCTGCGCCCGAGTTCGGGTAACAGATGGCAGGATGCTCTCCACCGAGGCCCGCGCAAAGACGTCTTCACCATTTCGCTGCATCAGGAAAACAACTATCCTACGGTGAAGCCGCCCTCTTCCATCGACGTGAACCTGCCCGACGGATGCGGCGACGCCGAATACCTTGCCTGGCTCGACAATGCGCTCAGCTCCGGCCTGCGCCAGTTCGAGTCCGACCTCATCTGCTACGTTGCAGGAGCCGATCCATACCGCGAAGATCAACTCGGCGGCCTGAACCTCACCATCGAAGGCCTCAAGCAGCGCGACGAACTCGTCTTCCGCGTCGCCCGCGCTCGCGACATCCCCGTAATGGTGACCTACGCCGGCGGTTATGCCATCCGGGTCGAAGACACCGTGACCATCCACACCAACACGGTGATCGCCGCCGCTGAAGTCTTCCACACTACTTCGGCTCAGCTATGACCCTGTAGGTTTGTCATCACGTCGCCTCAGCGACGGAGGGACCCACTTTTCGTCTGCACTGGCGCCCCATCCTTTCCCTGTCTTGGGGAAAGGATGGGCCGAACCCGCCGCTGGAGCTGCAATTCGCGTGATATCCTGATACTTCGCGGCCCGCACTAATCCTGCCGCAACCACGACCTAAATGTTTGAGAATCTTACAGATAAACTTCAGCGTGCCTTCAAGAACCTGCGCGGACAAGGCACCCTGACCGAAGAGAACATCGGCGAAGCGCTGAAAGAAATCCGCATGGCGCTGCTCGAAGCCGACGTCAACTTCAACGTCGTCAAGGAACTCATCGAGCACATCCGCGAGAAGGCCGCTCGGCCAGGAAGTCATGACCGCGCTTTCGCCCGCCGAGCAGGTCGTCAAGATCGTTCGCGACGAGCTGATCGCCATCCTCGGCAAAGACACGGCCAAGCTGAAGTTCGCCTCGCAGCCGCCGACCGTCGTGCTCATGGCGGGCCTGCAGGGTTCCGGCAAAACGACGACCTCGGGCAAGCTGGCGCACTGGCTGAAGCAGGGCGGACATCGTCCCATGCTGGTGTCGGTTGACGTCTATCGTCCCGCCGCGCGCGAGCAGCTCAAGGTCGTCGCCAACGCTGTCAAGGCGCATCTCTACGAAGGCGAGGTCGGCGAGGCCAACACCGCCACCGTCGAGCGCCTGGTGAAGGAAGCGCGCCGCGAGGCCATCAACAATGCCTGCGACGTGCTCATCGTCGACACCGCCGGCCGTCTGCACATCGACGAGCAGCTGATGGACGAGATGCAGTCGCTGAAGAAGATCCTGAATCCGCAGGAGATCCTCTTCGTCGCCGACTCCATGACCGGACAGGACGCGGTGCGCTCCGCCGACGAGTTCCACAAGAAGCTCACGCTCACCGGCGTGGTGCTCACCAAGATGGACGGCGACGCTCGCGGCGGCGCGGCGCTCTCCATCCGCAACGTCACCGGCCAGCCCATCAAGTTCATCGGCGTCGGCGAAAAGTACGAAGCGCTCGAGCCGTTCCATCCCGACCGCATCGTCGGGCGCATCCTCGGCATGGGCGACATCCTCTCGCTCATCGAAAAGGCCGAGGCCACGCTCGACAAGAAGAAGTCGGAAGAGTTCGCCGCCAAGGCGCTCAGCCACGAAGGCTTCTCGCTCGAAGACTTCCGCGATCAGCTGCGCCAGGTGAAGAAGCTGGGTTCGATCAAGAGCATCATGGGCATGATGCCCAAGATCGGGCCGTTCGCCAACATGCAGAAGGCCGCCGACAACGTGGACGAGAAGCGAACTCAATCGCGTCGAAGCGATCATCAACTCCATGACGCGCTACGAGCGCGAGCACCACGAGGTCATCAACGGCAGCCGCCGCAAGCGCATCGCCCGCGGCTCCGGCACCAGCGTGCAGGAAGTCAACCAACTGCTGCGCCAGTACGCGCAGATGCGCAAGATGTTCAAGAGCATGGGCAAGCCCAGCTTCGCCCGCCGCCTGGCCGGCATGAAGATGCCGGGAATGTAGAGTCGGCGAAACCTGACCCCAACCCTCGGTTATTGAGCTAAGTCCGTAGATTGAGTGGAATCAAAGACTCGATGATGCCGATCAATGCACGTTGCGGAACGTTGTCGTTCATGGAAAAGACTTCCTTGAAGTCGGTCTCGTAAGGGAAGACGTGGAGCATCCAGGTGAATACCTAGGCTTGGAAGGTTCCTCCTGCGGCTTTGCAGGCCTCGGCGGTGTGAATTGATCCGAACATGCCGAACTTGGGATGCTCGCCCTCGTAGTCGTGGACACCGCCTTCCAGGGCCGCGCAGAAGTTGATGTGCCTATGCCGGCGCGCAATGCGAGCGGGACGCGCTGGTTCGACTCAACTTCGGTTGCGTCCGGGCTGGCTGTATACATTGCGCCCTCCAGCTTGTATTTCTGCATCGGAGTTCGGGCGGTACAGAAGGGCCGTCGGCATACTGGGATCAAACTGCAGGTCGGCTTCGCGGATGTTGGCCTGTTGATGAAGTGGTACTGCGACTGCTTGAGCTCCGGCATCGCGATGTAATACCCGTCGGCCAAAGCCTTGCGGTAGTCTTTGTAGCGCTCCATGCTTGCCTTCAATGTGGCTACAACCGCCTTTGCTTTCTCCATGTCGCCGGACTGCATTGGCCGTGGTGGGGTCATGTACATGTGACTGGCCATGGCAGCCATGCTCGGCCCATCTTGCTCATATCCTCACCCCGCTCACGTCCATGCCGGCACGCTGTCCTTAGGCTGCCCCTTTTGCCACGTGTGCACGGGCATCGGAGTCAGCAATACGTCCCCAAAGGTGAGCATCAACGCAACGCCGCCGAGGAGCGCAGAGTTCATCGAGGTCCTTACTTGGTTTCGTCTGTTTTGCAACCTAGAGTCAGATCTGAACTTCGGGCGGTCGCACAAAGATCTAATACATACCGGCTGGTAATGGATTCAAATAACGGCCCGCGTTGCCGCGTGCCCCAGCCAACCCGGTTTTGCTTGGGTGGGTCTTGTGATTTTTCCCAGACATGAATCTGGGTGCCGCATCCTTTCCCTTTTCTTGGGAGGGGATAGGAACAAAGATCACTCACGCAGGAACTAGCTCTCTCTCTCATCTCGGGTACCTTCGGTTCGAGCCGTTTGAACTAAGCCGCTAGCGCGGCGGACGCTACCGCGTGTCTAGACACAAGCGTCGGTAGCGTCGCAACCGCCCTCTTGAAGAACGGATGGTACCGGAGGTAGGATGACTGTCAGCTGGTTGCGATGACTTCCACATCGATTAGCATCAATAATGGCCTTTTGACCAAAGTCCCCGTCTGGCAAGGCTTTTCAGGCAGAAATCGATTGAATTCCCATAGCTCCCACCGCATCCGCCGCGAACACTAGCGGCTCACTTCAAACGACCCTATCGAAACTGCCCCGGTCGAGAGAACCCGGCTCAATCCTGCCTCGTCTGCCGGGGCAGTCCCGATAGAGACCTAACGTTTCTCGGTACTAACCCGTGAATGAACCATCACCGGCCACGCGTCTTCGTCAATTCTGCGCGACAACTTTTTGACAATCAACTGACATTCTGCCCTGCCTCCGGCAGATTGACATAAGAGTCCAATATCATGTACGGCCCGATACCGGTTAGCTAGGAACGACACGGTTACCGGAGCATGCGGGGAATGAACATGGTTCCGCGAAATGGAGCTACTTAAAGGAGTAGAGCGATGTGGATGAGGTCATGCGCTGTCTGTAAAGCGCTTTTGAAGAAGCTCCGGTTGTGCGACTCCGTCCGCTGCCAGTGCGGGTGGGAGTGGTAATTGTCAGTTGGCCTCCTCCTTGTGATGAGCCAGAGGGGGAAACAGGAAGATAACTCGATGTCCATACATCAACAAAACGAGTCAGCTGGTAGCAATCAATTCGTCCAGGGTTCAATCTGCAATCACTGTGCAGGTTTCGCCGGTCATGAGCCTTGGTGCATCACGCGCAATGCGATTGTTCGCTATGCTTTTGGGCTAGTTGCGCGCGCGAGCCTCCTGACCCTGCAAGATGAACTCATCCTGCACGCTCTGGGCGTTCAGTGGAGCTCGCGCGGCTTGTGACGAAAGCTTGGTCTGGCGATAGTCCCGTATTCCTGAGTCGCTGTGCCACTACGACTATCACTCACTATCCGGTTTCCTAATATCCGGCCGGCCGCTCTGGAGCTGGGACCATCAGGCCTCGCCTACAGCGCCAGCAGCGACACGCTCTACGTCGCCTCCTCAACCGACAACGCCGTGTACAAAGTCCCCACCGCCACCACCAACCACTCCACAGTACCTGCTTCGCTTTTCTTCAGTGACCCTACTCTGCACGGACCTCTGGACCTGGCGATTCTGCCCAGCGGACATTTCGTAGTCGCCAATAGTGATGGCTCGAATGTCGATCCGAATCAGCCCAGCGAACTCGTCGAATACACCACCACGGGCGCGTTTTTGAACCAAATGTCCGTCGACCCCAACAATGGCGGAGCGTTTGGCCTGGCTGCCTACAATCTGGGATGGGGAACGATCCGGCTCGCCGCCGTCGACGACAACACCAACCGACTCAATATCTGGACAACCGTCGTGCATTGAAAATTATGAGTGCCCACATTTTCACAGGCTATCCTTGGATAAACAGACCTGAACGCAATGCATCTTTAGGAACGCTACGTGAGTCAAACGTCCAAGCTCGCCAGTTCGCTTACCAACACCATGGCTGAAAATTCATAGGAGGTTTTCATGGCAACGACAGCAATTGCAGTCGCGACGATGAAAGTCGCACAGGTTCCCAAGCCGGGAGCGGATTTCCAGATCTTGGAGCGCGAGATTCCCACGCCGGGCGCAGGACACGTGCGGATCAAGGTGCAAGCCTGTGGGGTTTGTCACAGTGACGTATTCACGAAAGAGGGCTTGTGGCCTGGAATTCAGTATCCACGCAGTCCCGGACACGAAGTGGTAGGCATCATCGATGAACTCGGCGCCGGTGTTTCCGAGTGGACGAAGGGGCAGCGCATCGGCGTCGGCTGGCACGGCGGCCACGACGGTACCTGTCGGGAATGCCGGCGCGGAGATTATCGCAACTGCCGGAATCTGCAGGTTCCCGGTATCAGCTATGACGGGGGATACCAGCAATACATGGTGGCTCCGGTGGAGGCGCTGACTACGATACCGGCCGGCCTGAGTGACGTCGAAGCTGCACCGCTGCTTTGCGCAGGAATCACCACTTACAACTCGCTGCGACACAGTGGCGCGATGCCTGGCGACCTGGTCGCGGTGCTGGGCATCGGCGGTCTGGGGCATCTCGCAATTCAGTTCGCGAACAAATTTGGCTATAAGGTCGCGGCCGTCGGTCGCGGCTCGGAAGCCGCGGCGCTCGCAAAGAAACTCGGGGCGAGCGTCTACATCGATAATCAAGCGACCAACGCCGCGGAGGCCTTGCAGAAATTAGGTGGCGCACAGGTAATTCTGGCCACGGCCCCAAGCTCGAAGTCGATGTCCGAACTGTTCGACGGTCTTGGGCCGAACGGAAAGCTCATGGTGCTTGGTGCAGCATTCGATCCCATTGAGGTCACGCCGGCGCAGCTGATTAATGGAAGTCGAAGTATTCAAGGTTGGGCCTCGGGAACCACAGCGGATGAGGAGGACACACTGCACTTCGCAGAACTGACAGGCGTGCGTCCCATGATTGAGACCTATCCGCTCGAAAAAGCGGCCGAGGCTTACGCGCGCATGATGAGCGGCAAGGCAGAGTTCCGCGTCGTTCTCACCATGTAAATCGAGATCCACCGATGAAACTGATTCCGACCGAGCGCAGGGTGATCGCGTGGGGTGTTTTCGTGATGCTCGCGTCACTGGCCAGAGCTGGCCCAGAAGCAGCGAAAGGAACCTCCTGTGAATCACCCAACGTCTTATCGCACCATAAAAGTAGATGGGCTCTCCATCTTTTACAGAGAAGCTGGCCCCAAAGATGCGCCGACGATTTTGCTCCTGCACGAACTACCGTCGTCCTCGCGAATGTTCGAGCCGCTCTTCGCGCGCCTTTCCGACCGCTATCACCTCGTCGCCCCCGACTACCCGGGCTTCGGACATAGCGACTGGCCCGATCCCAAGGCATTCCCGTACACCTTCGATCACATCGCAGAAATCATGAACAACTTCACCGAAGCGCTGGGGCTCTCGCACTACACGCTCTCATGCAGGATTACGGCGGGCCCGTTGGTTTCCGCATGGCGCTCGCGCACCCGGAGCGTGTACAAGCCCTCATCGTCCAGGACGCCGTGGCGCACAACGAAGGCCTGGGGACGAATTGGAAGACGCGACGGGCGTTTTGGGCCGATCGCGCTGCCAACGAAAGCGCGCTTCGCACAAATTTGCTGTCGCTCGCGACAACTCGCACCCGCCATGCCGGAAACGATCCCGACCTCGAACGCTACGATCCTGATCTGTGGACAGATGAATTTTATTTTCTCAACCAGCCCGGCCAGGCTGTCATCCAGAACAAACCTGTTCTACGACTATCGAACCAACGTGGAGAATCACTCCAAATGGCAGGCATGGATGCACGAGAAGCAGCAGCGTCTGTTGGTGATCTGGGGCAAGTACGAACTCTCGTTCGATCCGTCGGAGCCGGAAGCCTATCGTCGAGATGTGCCGAACGCGCAAGTTCAAATTGTCGACGGTGGCCATTTCGCGTTGGACACGGCGGCAGATGAGATTGCGGCCCTGGTTGGTGAGTTCATGAAGACACAGAAGTAAAGCGGAGAATTCGTGCCTTGTTCCTGATTACTGCGAGCCAGCGCCGAGTCCTGCGAACAAAGAGACACCACGAAGTCCAGGGAGAAGAAATCATGGCAACTGCAACGATGACAACCCGTCCTCCTTTGCCGCCGTTCACACGCGAGAGTGCGATTCAAAAAGTGCGCCTCGCCGAAGATGGCTGGAACACTCGCGACCCAGGGAAAGTGGCTCTGGCATACGCAGTCGATTCACGATGGAGGAACCGCTCGGAGTTCGTTAACGGGCGAAACGAAATCATCGCCTTTCTCTCCCGCAAGTGGGCCAGGGAGTTGGACTACAGGCTCGTCAAAGAAGTGTGGGCGTTTACTGCCAACCGCATCGCGGTACGGTTCGCTTACGAGTGGCACGACGACTCCGGTCACTGGTATCGCTCGTATGGCAATGAGAACTGGGAGTTCAATGATGACGGGCTCATGGCTTCACGATTTGCATCAATTAATGACCTTCCTATTTCGGAGCCCGATCGCAAGTATCGCTGGCCGCTCGGACGCCGTCCCGACGACCACCCAGGATTGAGTGACTTGGGCCTCTAGTCCTCTCACACCGGTCATGTATGTCAGATAAGAAAACAGCACTCATCACCGGAGCGTCGCACGGCATTGGCGCGGGCTTGGCCGACGCGTTCCTGAAGGAGGGTTATAACGTCGTCGCAACCGCCCTCGATGCCAGTAAGTCATTGACTGCCTCGCCCAGCCTGGTTCTCGTCGATGGCGATATAAGTAAGCAGGAGACCTCTGCCAAAACCGTCGACGCAGCGATCCAGCATTTCGGAACCATTGATGTCCTGGTCAATAACGCCGGAATCTACCGCACCAAGGTCTTCACTGACTTTACGACCGACGATTTCAATGCCCTGGTCTCGACCAACCTGATGGGGTTCCTCTACATGACTCAACTCACGGTTAAACAGATGCTGAAACAGAAATCAGGGAACGTCGTAACTATCTCTGCGGCACTTGCCGACCAGCCAATCGCCGGCATAAACGCCTCGGTTTCAATGATTACAAAGGGCGGCCTGAATACAGTGACTCGTAGTCTCGCAATCGAGTATGCAAAAGAGGGCATCCGCTTCAACGCTGTAGCCCCCGGCGTCGTGTATACACCCCTCCACAAGAATGACCGCCAGGACTCTCTCACTTCGAGGCAGCCAATGGGAAAAATCGTCGAGGTAAAAGATGTTGTGGACGCCGTGCTCTACCTGGCACAGGCAGGTCAGGTAACTGGAGAGGTGCTCCACGTGGATGGTGGCGCTCACGCTGGCTGTTGGTAAGGGGGCTAGCAAGGAGAGGGAGGATGAAACAACACCTAGTAAAATCCAGCTTTTCAGCACCATCAATGCAGCCATTGACAACGTAGATATTCCTTCCTGGTGCTTCACGCTGCCCGAGTCGGAAACCAATCTTGCTCCCCAGCTCACTGCTCGGCCGGTACGATCACGGCCCCGACCGGTTGGCGCATGTCGATCAGTGTCGAAATACTGGGCGGAAACCTCATCGTGCAGCACTACATCGAGGAGATTGGCCGACCGAATGAGGCTTTCGATCACGGATTCTTGGTGGAATCATGAGTACCCCAACCGCCGCCTCTCCCATCCAGCGCGAGCCGAAACTCCTCGGGCAAATCGTCGTCGTGATCGGCGGTAGCGCCGGCATCGGGCTCGAAACGGCTCGTCGGGCCCGCGCCAAAGGAGCCGACGTGATCCTCGCCGCACGCGACCCGGATCGCCTGCACCGTGTCGGCCTCGAGCTCGGGGCCACCATCGCCGCCACCGACTTCGAACGGCTCGGGAGGTTCCTCGGCGAGCTGCCCAGACCGATCGACCACCCGGTGGTCACCGGCCCCGGTCCCTACTACGCGCCGCTGGCTGAGTTCGACTTCGCTGTGGCACGGCGCGACCTCGAGGCCCATCTCTTGCTGCCGCTGCAGGTCGCCCGGGACGCCGCGAACTAGGTTCGCCCGGGCGGGACCCTGCTCTTCATGGGCGGCACCGGTGGCCGCCCCACAGCGCCGGGACTCGCGTTGGTCTCGGCTCTCACCGCCGCGCTTCCCGTCATGACGAAGAATCTCGCGTTCGAGCTCGTCCGAATCAACTTCATCGCCGCCGGCTTCGTCGACACGCCGTTGTCCGCATCACTGCTAGACGATGAACTCGAAAACCGCCGCAATCAGCTTCGCGCTACGCTTCCCATCCGCCGCGTCCTTGGACCGGCTGACGTCGCCGCGCTAGCCGTACACATCATGACCAACACGGCCCTCACGGGCGCGGCCTACGACTTCGACGGCGGCCAGCAACTCGTCGAAAGTTAACGCGGATAAATAAAAACATCGGTGCTTTTACTGCGGGTAAGTGCCACGCGAGTTACTAGGGTCCAGGCGCAATCACGAGTTGTGAATTGAGGTCTGCCCGCGAGCAACAAAGCGCAAAAGGGAATAGCAGCTTAAGGATGCCGAGTTATGCCGGTGCGTTGATCTCGGACCCGCGCTAACTGCGGCTCGCGGATCTCCTGCACACGTGAGGTCACGATGGGTGTCCGGTACTTCGGATGACGAAATTCCATATGCATGCCACGTCCGACGAAACGGCATTTCAGCATGGAACCTCCCCACGTCGAACCCGCAATCGCGACCCGGACCGGTTCTGGGCAGTACAAGGGATGCCCTGAGATAAGGGCGTTATTCTCACCCAGAAGCACAAGCTGGTAGCAGTGGTTCTGAGTTTCAATCTCCAATACCGTCGCCGGCGGCAGATCGTTAAGGAATACGCCGCCTTCAACCTCGGACTGCGCCACGTTGCGATTAACTTCATCGCTGAGGTTGGGATGACAGCGGAACAGATGTGGGCTGGTGGACAAAGGAAACCTCACCCGGGTGCGGTTAGTCTACACCGTGACTCGACGGATAACTCGTCCTGAGGTTATCCCAATTCTCCATTCGCCGGCGCGTAGCAGATTTCCGTCCACCGATCGGCCTGTCTCAGCCATTACTAGAGGGGTATAATCCGCCTCACCGATGGCATTAACCCCAGGTACGAAACTGGATGGTTATGAAGTTCTGGGCCCGTTAGGTGCGGGCGGCATGGGCGATGTGTACTGTGCCCGCGACCCAATCCTGAAGCGTGAAGTCGCAATCAAAGTCCTCCCGGCGTATGTTTCTCAGGACCCCGGCCGACTGCGCCGTTTTGAGCAGGAAGCGCAAGCTGCCGCCGCGCTGAACCTCCCAATATTCTTGCTGTTCACCGCTTCGGCACCTTTGAAGGCGCACCGTATCTCGTCTCGGAGCTGCTGGACGGCACCACCCTCTGGATGGTTATGAAGTTCTGGGCCCTTTAGGTGCCGGTGGTATGGGAGAGGTGTACAGTGCTCGCGACCCAATTCTGAATTCGCCTGGATTCAATGGGTTCGAAATAAATTCAGGCCAACCTACTGATTTCAAAGGGTCGCAAAAAGCAAATTGTGCAACGAACCGGAAACAGTTCCATATGCGTCCGCCTCCCAATCGGTTCCTGCGGGCAAGTTGCTAATTGCTCTTTGCCTTGGCAATCAACAGAGTGAGATCGTCCGCCTGCTCCCCTGGCGCGAACCGCTTCACCGTCTCAACCACGGATTCAAGCAGTTCGTTGGCGCTTCGCTCTCGACCCCCTCGTAACGCGGAAAGCAATCCATCCTCGCCGAACTCGTTTCCCTTCGGGTCGGCGGCCTCGAAGACACCATCGGTGCAGATCGCCAGAATGTCGTTGGGCCACAGGGAGGTCTCGGCCACCTCACACTTCCAGTCATCGAACAGTCCCAACACTGTGGCTGTCGCGTAAAGCCGCTGTACCTCTTCGCCGTGGAGAATCAGCGGAGGATTGTGCCCGCAGTTCACGTAGCGCAGCCTTCGCGTCTCGTCTTCGTACACTCCGATAAACAGCGTCGCATAATTGTTCGACTCGGTGGACTCGAAGAACATGCGGTTCACTCGTTCCAGCGTTTCCGCGAAATCATGGTTGACGATGGCCGATTGGCTGCGCAGATGGGCCTGCAAGTTCGCCATCAGCAAAGCTGCTGAGATTCCCTTACCAGCGACGTCAGCCAAGATGAACCCGACTCGCCCCTCTCCCAAGTCGAGAAAGTCGTAATAGTCGCCACCGACTGCGCGGGCCTGTATGCACGCCCCGGCATACTCGATCGTCTCGAGTAGAGGGGCCTTCTGCGGAAGCAGCTTGCTTTGGACCTGTCGCGCGATGTCCATCTCCTGACGCGCACACCGCTCGACCTCAAGGCGTTCCGCCATGCCTTCTGCAAGTCCGATGTTCTCCAGCGCACCCCCCGCCTGGTTCGCAACTGAGTCCAGCAGACGCTTGTCCTCACTCGAGTACGACTCTTCCGATAGCCGCGGTCCCAACACCGCCAGTCCCAGCAACTGTCCGTCACGGCCCAGCATCGGGACCAGGCACTCCGGTTGAAGCGGCTGCAGGACCGCAAGGGCTGGCGCCTCGACCGGTGAAGGGACGATCTCCCACGGCTGTCCGCGCTCCTGCATATGCTTCAGCACCGGCAAGTCGCCGGGGAGCTTCCGGATGGCTTCCGGCACATCGGCCGGGGTTGCGAGCTCGCCGCTACTTTGACGAAAGTAGATGGCTAGGGTAGCTGGATGCAGCGCTTCTTCAATCTCGTGGCGCAGCAGTTCGGCCAATTGTTCGCGGTTCGACGCGTTGCGGGTCTTCGCTGCAAGATCGATCATGATCTGGCGCGTGTCGTACGCGCTTCGGAAGAACGCCCGGTCGAGGCGTCGGGTCACCCGGCTCTGCATCTGGGTTCCGCCCCACACCAGGATGATACCCAGCGCAGCTCCCGCGGGAACACCGACGCGTCCGCGTTCCGGAAAGTATTGGGTGAAGGCATTAGCCAGCAGCAGCGTCACCCCGGTACCGGCAAGAAGGATTAGCAATAGGAAGCCGCGCTGCACCAGGAAATAGCGCGCGCTGCGCCTGAGCAGTACCGGAATCTCCAACGCCCGGTATTTCACGACTGCGTACGCGAAAGAGACGGGAAGGATCGCGAGCGCAACGATGGGTCCAACCACGATCCAAAATGGGTACGAGTAATAAACCCTATGTTGAAGAGTCGCAGCCAGAGAGACGAGAATTACGGGGCCCATTCCAGCGGCTGTGCCCCATAGCATTACTTGGGTTTTGCGGCGATCATTGAGTGTCGGCGCTTTGACGCTGTTCCAGATCAGGGAAATCAGACCCAGTGCGAAACTGCCATATACGTACACTGCCGAAACGTCGTAAAAAGCGCGCTCTCCAATCTTGCGCATTAAGCCGACAGCGAGAAACGAACTCCCCGTCAATAAGGCCATTGCAGCCAGGGGCACAGAGCCGGCGATTCCGACGAGCAGCAACAGCCACTTCAGCCACGGCAGCTTTCTATCGATGGGTGAGGCTGTGGGAAACGTGCTGAAGAACCAGTAAAAGACCGCGGGCATTGTTCCGTAGAACAGGATCATGTAGCTCAGAATGAAATGCCGCAGAGGAGAAGAGAGCACCCCTTCCAGGAAGGCCACCGGCGCTGCCGCGATGAAACCGGCAAACATAATCGCGAGCAACCACGCGTTGCGATCCTCCAGACGAAGAAAAAGCACCAGCAACCCGACAATCAGGAAGGGAATCGGGTAATAGTCGATCACCTGGAGAGCCAACCATTTAGCCGGCGTGAGCTGTTCCCGCGGCGGAGCAGCCTCCAGCGTTAGGGAAACGTCGAACGGCTCGGCAACCCCCGGCCGTTGTACCCGCGCGTTTACCACGTCGCCAGCTTTCCCGTGCGCGATGGCTGGAGCCACCGTCAAGACATGTTGCGGGTAGCCGTTAACCGTGAGAATGCGATCATTTACTCGCAGTCCCGCATGGTCGGCGGGTGAACCCGGCGTTACGCTCTTGATCGTGATGTAGGGCGTGAGCTCGGCTTTCCATTCCAACCCGATATAAACGGGAGCGGACCACCCGGCGTAGTACAGCCACACACCCGTGTACAAAAGTAGGGCGGCCGTAAACACGATGCCTGCTATCAACAGCCAGGGTCGCGGAATGGAACTGAGGCTGCGCATGCATTGAGGGAACGCTTACGCGGTGATTATAGGTGAGCGGATGGAACGTCAGTGTTCTCGGCAAGGACCGCCGCAGTTTCTTCCAACATGAAGTCCAGCGCTTCCTGCGGGTTCGTCGACATCCACACCGGAGCGAACGACATGCGGTGCATAGGAGTCGGACCTCTTTCGCGCAAGGCTTTTAGGTGGACCGGAGACCTGTACCCTACGTTCGAAGCCAATCCGTAGCCCGGGTACACCGCGTCCAGTTCGCGGATCATCGCGTCACGCTCGACCTTGGCCACGATGGAAGCCGCGGCAATCGACGCAGAAAGCGCGTCACCGTGAATGATAGGTGTCTGCGCGCATTCGCAGCCCAGGCGCAGAGCGTCAACCAGCACGTGATCGGGTTTCATGGCAAGCTTGGCGACCGCTTCTTCCATCGCGCGCTTGGATGCCCAGTAGATGTTGATTTCATCGATGACGGCAACCTCGATGGCGGCCACCGCCCATGCCAGGCAGTTCTCTCGGATGCGCGGTGCTAGTTTTTCGCGGGTCTTGCGGTCGAGCAGCTTTGAGTCCCGCAGTCCGCGAATGCGGTATTTCGGATCTAGAATCACTGCTGCTGCGACCACCGGTCCGAACAGGCATCCGCGGCCCACTTCATCGACCCCAGCGACCAGAGTAGCTCCTGTTCCCCATGCCAACTTCTCGTATTTCAGGGTGCACTTAAGCTTCTTCAGGAGACGCAGCTTGATCGTAGCGGCGGTGACGCCTTCCATTTCGGCTCTGGCCTTGAGGCGAAAACTCTTGCTCGCGGACTTTGCGGAGGACACCACGTCGAGTAAGAGTTTAGGACAAACTCCGGTGGAAAAGTGGGACGAATCAACGATTTGAAAGGGCGAGGGGTCGTCGTGTCACCGGTACAGGACTCTCCCGGCTAATTACTGATCGACACCAGCTGTTCTTTCACCGCGTAGTGCGAATCCACGTAATCGTCGAGGATCTTGGTGAACTCGGCAACGATGTGGTCGCCCTTAAGCGTCGTCATCAGTCGTCCGTCGACGTAAACGGGGGCCTTCGGCTCTTCGAAAGTACCTGGAAGCGAGATGCCGATGTTGGAGTGTTTCGATTCTCCCGGGCCGTTGACCACGCAGCCCATGACCGCGACCTTCATCTCTTCCACGCCTGAATAGCGAGTCTTCCATCCCGGCATCTGCTCGCGCAGGTAGCCCTGGATCTGTTCCGCCATCTCCTGGAAGAACGTGCTGGTGGTGCGACCGCAACCCGGGCAAGCCGTCACCTGCGGGCGTGAAGCTGCGAATTCCCATGGACTGCAGAATCTGTTGGCCGACCGTAACTTCTTCCGTGCGATCGCCGTTGGGGGCGGGCGTCAGCGACACGCGAATGGTGTCGCCGATGCCTTCCTGCAAAACGACGCCTAAAGCTGCGGCACTGCTGACGATTCCTTTGGCGCCCATGCCGGCTTCGGTCAGCCCCAGGTGCAGTGGATATTCGCAGCGCTGCGCCAGTTCGCGATAGACGTCGATCAGGTCCTGCACGCCGCTGACTTTTGCGCTGAGAATGATCTGCTCTTTGCGCATCCCGTAACTCACTGCCAGATCGGCGGAACGTAATGCACTCTGCACCATGGCTTCCATGGTGACGTCGCGCGCATCTTTGGGCTCGTCGAGCTTGCGAGTTCTCATCCATCAGCCGGGTCAGCAGCGACTGATCGAGCGATCCCCAGTTCACGCCGATGCGCACCGGCTTGTCGTTCTCGATGGCGACCTCGATCATCGTCCGGAAATTGTCGTCATCCTTCTTGCCAATGGAGACGTTGCCGGGATTAATGCGGTACTTCGCCAGAGCTCGCGCGCACTGCGGGATACTTCTTCAGAAGAATATGTCCGTTGTAGTGAAAGTCGCCGATGATAGGAACACGGAATGCCCAACCGGTCGCAGGCCGTCGACAATGGGCGCAACGGCAGCCGCGGCCGCATCGTTGTTGACGGTTACGCGCACCAGTTCCGAGCCCGCTCGCGCCAGGGCTGCTACCTGGCGGATGGTGCCTTCGATGTCGGCGGTATCGGTATTGGTCATCGATTGCACCACAACTGGTGCATCGCTGCCGACGCGCACGCCTCCAACCGAGGCTGTGTATGTCTTTCTGCGTTGTAATCTGAGCCATACAGGTATCTACAGTTTACCATGTTGGATTGGTGCCCATCCTGGAGGGCCCGTCCGCGCGATTGGCTGACCCGCGTGCCAGGAAGGGCCCGAAACCCTTACAAATTCTATACTTGTGCTTGCTCCCCCAAATTCCGCTCTCGTCAACATTGAGGAACTTCAACCTACAGTTTTCCCGAAGTGTAGATGAGTTGGTTATTTCAATTTCCGCTGTTCAGCCCTTCTGCGGACAGGCGTAGAATGGTGCTCAGTGGGAAACTAACTAACCCAGTATGGGTTCCTAGAGTTACCGGATATTGAAGCGCCGCCTGAGCGTTCGTGGCGCCCGCGAGATCCCGAAGAAGGTGTCAATTATGCGTTCTGCTCCGCGAAAAGTCAGTTCGGTAGGCTTCGCGCTTTTCCTGATAGCGTCGGTGGCGGCCTGGGGACAGGGTTATCCCACACAGGATTCGACCACGCAGCAAACGCAGAGCGCGCCGCCTTCTGCACAGACCACGCCGCCCGCGTCGCAGCCTTCGACTGCTTCGACGCCCGATGATTCCGGGCCCGTGAAGCCGGACAAGAATGCTCCCTCTCCCGAAACCCTCAAGAACATCGATGCCATCGGCAATCGCAACGTAGGCTGTAACAAGGGCGCTGGTAACTGGTACTCGCTCGACAAGCAAGTTGCGATGGGGCAGCAATATTCGCAGCAAGTCGAGCATGGCGTAAAGCTCGTTAGCGACCCGGTGGTCACGGAATACGTAAACCGGATTGGCCAGAACCTGGTGCGGAACTCCGATTCCAAGGTCCCTTTCACCATCAAGGTGATCGATACCGACGAAATCAACGCATTCGCACTTCCCGGCGGCTTTTTCTATGTCAATTCCGGTCTGATTCTGGCTGCCGATAACGAGGCTGAACTGGCCGGAGTAATGGCGCACGAAATCGCCCACGTGGCAGCCTGCCACGTTGCTCGTGAGCAGACACGCAGCAACATTGTGAATCTGGCCAGCATCCCGCTGATGTTCGTACCGGGCGGCTGGGCGGTTTACGAGGCCACGCAGGTTGCCATGGGTATCGGCGTTCCGCTGACGTTCATGAAGTTCTCGCGTAACTTTGAGAGCGAAGCCGATTTCCTGGGCATGGAGTACATGTACAAGACTGGCTACGATCCGCAGTCGTTCATCTCGTTCTTCGAGAAGATCGAAGCGCAGGAAAAGAAGAAGCCAGGGACGTTGGCCAAGGCGTTTTCATCGCATCCGATGACGCCCGATCGCGTCACTCACGCACAGCAGGAGATGGCGACGGTCCTCCCGCCGCGCGACGAGTACGTGCTGAACACCTCGGAGTTCGACCAGGTCAAGGCACGCCTGGCATCGATCGAGAACAAGCACAAGTTGCAGAACGACAAGGGCAATAAAGACCGTCCGACTTTGCGGCGTAGCACAGCCGACAATCCCACTAACGGGACCGGAACAGGCACGCAGAACGACGACGACCGTCCGACGCTGAAGCGAAGCGACGGTTCATCCTCTTCGTCATCGACGTTCAATTAAGTTTCTACGGAAGTTGAGAGAGGGCTCCCGCCCAGGGAGCCTCCCAATTTGCCGACCAAGGCCTGAAAAGGTAGATACCTCGCGGTCTGATGTATCCGTTCTCAGAAACCCAGGCTGAGGTTTGACCCACACAAAACGGGGCGCGATTTGCGCCCCATCGCTCATTGGCGACAAGTTATGGGAATCTCAATCCTGGAACGGCCTTCACGATGTCGTTGTAGATCACGACCACTGCGAACAGTACCAGGAACACAAAGGCCGTCTGGTAAATCCGCTCTTTGATGCGGAGGCTGATGTCCCGGCGCAGCAGCCCTTCCATGGTCAGCATCAGGATCATGCCGCCATCGAGAATCGGAATCGGCAGCAGGTTGAAGATGCCCAGGTTCAGGCTTATCCCCGCCATGAGGCCCAGCAATGGCGTCCAGCCCGGCTGGCTGGCCGCCTGTCCTGAGGCTCGGGCGATGCCGATCGGACCTTCCATCTGCTTGATGGAGGTCTCGTTGCCGCACCATCTTGCGTACCAGATCAACAATCAGCAGAGAATACTTCTTGTTCTGGTCCAGCGAGCGGCTCAACGCCTGCGCGAAGCGGCAGCTTGCTCACGCGTAACCGGCTCAGACTGGAAGCCCAGGCGATAGCGCTTCTGGCCGCCGTCATCAGTCATCACGGGAGTGGCCGTGAACTTCATCTCCTGGCCATTGCGCAGGGCGGTGATTTCTACCGGCTTGTCACCGTTGCTCTTCTGCAGGTAGCGAATTACCGACATCAACGAGCGTACAGGGGCCGCCATTCACGGCGACAATCTGGTCGCCGATGTGCATGCCCGCTTGGGCGGCCGGCATCTTGGGTTCCAATCTGCGTGACGACGATGGGCTCGTCCGGAACCCATACCGATGCTGCGCATCTGCTCCGGGTCGGCCCAGTTCGAGGACGGCGCGATCTGCTGTCTCCAGGAAGTCGTTGCCCCGCTGCACTGCCACGTCGAGCGGTTTGTTGCGCTGGATCGCGGACTTCAGCACACATCTTCCCACGTTGGGTTCTGCCAGCCGTCGATGCGGACGATGCGATCGCCCAGCCTTGATACCGGCCTTCTCCGCAGGTGAATTCTCCATCACCCAGCCGACCACGGCCGGCTGGTCGAGGTAAACCGGGTGCTCGTAGTGCACCATGTTCACGCCGGTGAGCAGCCCGACGGCCAGCAGGATGTTCATGGCCGGCCCGGCCGATCGCAATTACGAATCGCTGCCAGCGCGGATGCGAAATGAACTCGTCAGGGGCGCCGCTGTGCGACTCCAGCGGGTTTTCGCCCGCCATCTTGACGTAGCCGCCCAAGGGCAGGGCGCTGATGCGGTAGTCGGTATCACCTTTGCGAAAGCCCACCAGGCGCTTGCCAAATCCGATGGAAAAGACGTCAACCCTGACGCCAAACAGCTTGGCTGCGGCATAATGGCCGAACTCGTGGACCAGGATCATGATCCCAAGCACGACCGCCACCCAGGCAATGTTTCGTACCGCAGCTATTGCAAATGATTCCATAAACCTCTTTAACTCTGGAGAGCTACTTGTGCCTGGCCGGCATGGATGGATTGCGGCGGCGCCGCTACATCTCCCGAATACGGTGACGGGTCCGCGCCCGGCGACGCGCGTCGGCGTCCAGTTCAAGCACCTGTTCTATAGATTCAGGTTTGTCGGCAGGCGTTTCACGAAGTACCGCTTCTATTGTAGCCGGAATATCCTCAAATCCAATTCCGCCATCCAGGAAAGCAGCCACCGCCACCTCGTCGGCGGCATTGAGCGCAATCGTCTTGGCTCCTCCTGCTTCGACTGCCTCATAGGCCAAACGTAAGCAGGGAAACTTCTCCAGGTCCGGGGGGCTGAAATCGAGTTGCCGCAACTCCGAGACCGGAAACCGCAAATCTGATTGAATCCGCTCGGGATAGGTCAGAGCATAGAGAATCGGAAGCTGCATGTCGGTCACCGAAAGCTGCGCCAGCAGGCTGCCGTCCACGAACTCGACCATGGAGTGGATTGTGCTCTGGGGATGCACCAGCACGCTCACCTGGCTTGCCGGCATGTCGAACAGGCGGCAGGCCTCGATCACCTCGAAACCTTTGTTCATCAGCGTAGCCGAATCGATGGTGATGCGCTTGCCCATCTTCCAGGTGGGATGGTTCAGCGCCTGCTCCACCGTGATGTGGGCGAAGTGCCGCTTGCGGGGTGTGCAGGAAAGGCCCGCCGGAGGCCGTCAGCCAGATACGGTCCACTTCATTGCGCCGCCCTCCGCGCAGGCACTGATGGATGGCATTGTGCTCGCTGTCGATCGGTAACAGCGGTTTGCCCTGCTTGTGCGCCTCGGCGACGATCAGCTCGCCCGCAGTGACCAGGCACTCCTTATTGGCGACTCCGACGGTCTTGCCCGCTTTGACGGCTTCGTAGGTGGCCTCCAGTCCGGCTACTCCAACAATCGCGCTGACGACGAAATCGGCGTCGGGATGAGTGGCGACTTTCACCGTTCCGGGTGAACCGTAGGCGACCTCGATGGCGTGTCCGAGCCCGACTTTCTTTAGCTTGCCTTGCAGGTGGCCCGGCGGCTTCTGCCGAAGCCATCGACACAATCTTCGGATGCCAGCGCCGCGCCTGCTCGAAGGCGAGATCAACATTGCCTCCGGCCGGCAAGAGTTGACCACCGAGAAGCGGTCGGGAAAAGCCTCGACGATCTTCAGCGTGCTTTTGCCGATGGATCCGGTCGAGCCGAGGATGGCGATGTGTTTCATGGATGGCAACGTTTATGGTATCCCACAGGCCGCCGTCACTGGCACCTGCTAAGCCAGCGACGCAACGAATAACCTAGCGACCATACGTTGCTGCCGATAGCCACGCGTTCGCGAAATACTGGCTGAACCCGGCGACGTAGAAGATCAATCCAACCGGCAACGCGAACAGAAGCGCGTCAATCCGGTCGAGCACGCCGCCGTGTCCCGGCAACAATGTGCCGGAATCTTTCACTCCCGCGCCGCGCTTCAGTGCGGACTCGACCAAATCGCCAAGCTGCGCGGCGACATTTACGCAAACTGCATACGCTGCTATCAGCCAAACCGGAGCCAGCGGGAACGCAGGAGGCGCACCGATTCAGTTTGCACGAGTAAATGCAAACTCTCGCAGCACACTTGCCACCGAGATGGATGAAGCGAAACAGCAGCAGGCCAACGATCACAGCGCCTAACGACCGACGCGATTGCCCCTTCCCAGGATTTTCCCGGACTGATTCGTGGAGACAGCTTATGTTTCCCCACGGCTCTGCCAACGTAATACGCCGCGACGTCGCCGCACCATACCAGCAACATCAGGTACAGCAGGTAAACGGCGCCGCTCCCCAGGCACTGCAAGATTACAAGCATTCCCAACGTGAATCCGACATAAGGAAGCAACATGTATGAGATTGCTGCGTCGGGTAGTGCCTGCGAAAGTGGTTCGCTCCTCAAGCCGAGGATCAGAAGAAATAGGGGAGCCAGCAGAGTAACGAGTAGGCAAGCCCCAAAACAGAAACATGCCGATAGGCGCGCCCAACGTTTGGTTGTAACGAATCATCGAAAGCAAGACTGCCATCGTGTAGAAGATGGCGAACGACAGCCCGAGTAAGATGTAACTCGAAATTTGAAACGGGCTGTACCCCTGCGCCTTCACGATGTCCAGGTACTCGTGCGCAGCCAGCACCGCAACCGCAAACACCAGCAGAGTGAACAGCCACAGCGGTGCTTTGAATAGAGCAATGACAACCAGGGGAATCAGGATGGCCGCAGTCAGGACCCGTTTCACGAGGAGTGTCCGTCGCCGATTAGTCCGCCAAAGCGGCGCTCGCGTTTCTGGAAAGCCTCGATGGCTTCCAGCAACTCCGCGCCGCGAAAATCCGGCCACAGCGTGTCCGTCACGAAAATCTCGGCGTAGGCCGCCTGCCACAGCAGGAAATTGCTCAAGCCGCATCTCGCCGCTGGTGCGAATCAGCAGATCGAGCTCTGGTAGACCCCGCGTGTACAAGTGCCGCGCGATTGCCTTCTCGTCGACCTTCAGGTGATCGAGCCCGCCATTGCGCGTGGCTTCCCGCGCCAGCGCGTTGAAGCAGTCCACCATTTCGGTGCGCGCGCCGTAATTCAGGGCCAGAGTCAGCACCATGCCGGTATTCTTCTCGGTCGACTCGCGCGCCCACGACATACGTTCCTGCACTTCCTGTGGCAGCTCGTGCTGACGTCCGATGTACTGAAGCCGGATGTTGTTCTCCATCATCGTCGGCAGCTCCATCATCAGGTAGCGCCGCAGCAGGTTCATCAGGTAGCTGACTTCGGATTTCGGACGCTTCCAGTTCTCGGCCGAGAACGAATACAGAGTCAGCGCTGGGATGCCGATGCGCGCCGCCGTTTCGATGGTCGAGCGCACCGCAGCGACGCCCGCCCGATGCCCGGCAATGCGAGGCAGATGGCGGCGCTTGGCCCATCGGCCATTACCGTCCATGATGATGGCTACGTGATGTGGAAGCCGCTCCGGATCGAGGCGGGAGAATACCTCCGCCTCTTTGCGGTTCAGCCCGGCGGGAACTGTCGCGCGCACAGCAAAACCCCTTGCAAACTATTGAAAATAACACAGGATAGCAGCGCGCTGCAATGAACTTGCGGAGCTGGGGTCGCATTTCTGAGGGGTGCAGAGAAGCTAGACGTCCAGCACACCGGAGATCGAATAGAATCGGATTCGATTCAACATGCCTGTTGTTCTTAAGAGTCTGGTCAACCGCCGTTTTCTTGCGGTACTCCTGGTCGCAGGGCTCGCGACACTAATTGCGTCCCAAGGGGTTGCCGTGCAAGCCAACGGACAGGCGTCCTCTGACGCGAAGCCGGCCAGCCATCCGAAGTCATGGTCTGAGCCGACCGAGCCGTTCCACATTGTTGGGCCCATCTATTACGTCGGCACACGCGGACTCAGCGTCTTTCTCATCACAACATCCGGGGGTGACATTCTGCTTGGTGGCGCCGTGCCGGGAACAGCGCCCCTGATAGAGGCATCGATTCGCAAGCTCGGATTCAAGTCCCAGGACATCCGCATCCTGCTTCTCAACCACGCGCATTTCGATCACGCTGGCACGCTGGCCGACTTCAAGAAACTGACTGGCGCGAATGTCGATGTCATGGAGGCCGATGTAGAGTTGCTGAAGTCTGGAGGAGGTGCCGACTACCTCTTCGCGAAGAATGCGAAGTTTCACTTTCCGCCTGTAACTACGGATAAGGTGGTGAAAGACGGCGATACGGTGTCGCTTGGCGGCGTGAGCATGATGGCCCACGCTACACCGGGGCACACTCGCGGCTGTACGACTTGGGTTACGACCGCCGAAGAGGGCGGACGCTCCTATCTCGTGGTGTTCGCAGATGGGACCGGAATCAATCCCGGGACGCGATTCGTAAAGAACCCGTCGTATCCAGGCATCGCGGAGGATTACCGTCACACCTTCGGCGTCCTCGAGTCGCTGCATCCCGACATCTACCTCACGTACCACGCGGAGGCATTCGATCCGGCAGCTAAACAGGCGCGGGCGACGACCGAGGGTGTTCAGTCCTGGGTCGATCCGCAGGGCTATCAAAAGTACGTTGCGGCGGCAAAGGTCAGGTTCGAGCAAGAGACCGCCCGGGAGCAGTGAGCCCTGCCCCAGTCATGCTTTCACCTGCACTGCGCCGTGGTCAAATCGCGGTCAGCTCGCGCTGCACCAGATTAGGGCCCAGGGCCAGACGTTGCTCCGCAACTCGCAGGAACCACTCTTTCATTACAACGTTCCGGCAAAATGATTGGCTGCGCAATAGTTGGCGGCCGGCAAATTCTTTCAGCGTATGAGGCAGTAATTTGGCGAGCTTGTCGAGGCGGCTGCGCTCGCGCTGTAAGCGGGCATCGAGCAAGCTGGAGTAAAGAGCCAACTTCATCGCGCTGTAATCGCCCCCCGCGTGCAGGATGGCGTGGGCGGCAATGAGTCCAGATTCAATGGCTGGGCGGATCCCTTCGCCGCTTTCAGGATAGGCCAGTCCGGCAGCGTCGCCGATCAACAACACTCCGTCGTCGACTACTTTGCGCTGCGAGCGGCCGAACAGGCCGTATGCATGTCCAGCAATTCCGTGGCCCGGAACGCAGACGTCGCGGGTCTTGGTTAGGTAAGCGGAGAAATCCTTCATGTGACGCGAGATTTCGTGGGAGTCTGTACGGCCAAGTCCTACGTTCAAGTAATTGTCCTTGCGGAAGGCCCAGCCGTAACCCATCATGTCCGGGCAGAAAAACAGTTCCGGGACGTTGCCCTCAATCTTCGAGCGCGCGGCCTGGCCATTGTCCATCTCGAATTCGACTTCCTGCGCCAAGACCGGCGCCGGCGATGCCTTGTTACCGAGATAGCGGCCCACTGGGCAGAAATGTCCTCCGGCTCCGACGACCATCCGCGCCCTAACCTCACCATTGATGAGCCATCCGCCGTTCACGCGCTCAGTGGACGTGAGCGCAACCCCCTCACGTACGCGCACTCCGGCGCGACGCAGCAAAAATTCGTCAAACTCGCAGCGGCGGATTCCGTAACTGACAACGCGATCTCCGCTGACTTCGACTTGAGGACCCCCGATCGCACTTAACCGAAAACCAGTAATAGGCTGTATGGTCCGGCCAGGCGAATAATCTTCGGGCGTGAACTGCAGCTCATCGAGGACCAGCGGAGTGATCCATCCGCCGCACAGCTTATTGCGGGGGAATGCAGCGCGGTCGATGATGAGCACGTCGAGGCCCGAATTGCGAAGCGCCCACGCGCACGATGACCCGGCAGGACCGCCGCCGACAATTGCTACATCGCACGCGTCCATAGTTCCGTATCCGTTTCCTCGCGAAATGGGGCGTACAGATCTTCTCGTGTCCAGGGAACGAACGCGCTGCGGTTGCCGGCAAACAAGACTTGAAACAACTGCAGATTGCCGGCACGGAAGGCGGCGATGGAGCCAGCCAGGTAGAGGCGCCACATGCGTGCGAACTCCAGCCCTTGGGTGCGCACAACGGTGTCGAAAGCGGACTCGAAGCGGGCCAGCCAATGCTCCAGCGTCTTGGCGTAATGCATGCGCAGGTTTTCGACATCGAGGACGCTGAAGTTTTGTGGCTCGAGCACATCCATCGATTCGCGCAATGTAGGGGCATAGCCGCCGGGAAAGATGCGCCTGCGGATCCACGCATTGAGCGGGCGGGAGCGGTTGCGGCCAATAAAGTGCAGAAAGCCGCGTCCGGTGTCGCCGATAGTGCGGCGAATCGTGCGGCCCAGTTCGTGGTAGTGATCCTGGCCAACGTGTTCCAGCATACCAACTGAGCAAAATACGTCGAACTTTTCAGTAACGTTACGATAATCGTCCTCGATGAATTCGACCCGCATACTGACGCCCTCGCGCTTTGCCCACTCCCGCGCATATCCGATCTGCTCGCGCGAGATATTGAAGGCTCTTACGTGCACGCCGTAGTTTTGCGCCATGTAGATAGCAAGGGCTCCCCAACCGCAACCGACCTCGACTACGGTCTCGCCGGGCTGCAGGCGAAGCTTGCGGCACACCATTTCGAGCTTCGCTTCCTGGGCGGCCTCAAGTGAGGCATCCGGCGTGGGGAAGTAAGCACAGGTGTACAACATGCGCTCGTCAAGCCAGAGACGATAGAAGTCGTTGGAGAGATCGTAGTGTCGATGGATGTTGTTGCGGGAGCCATGCGGCGTGTTTGCGTACATCCAGTCGAGCCACTTCGAGCGCAGCCGTCGGTACCAGCGGGGGCTTCCGGCGGACGACTGATAGGCAAACTCGAGGCTGCGCACCAAGTCGCCGTCCATCTCTATGCGACCCGCGGAATAGGCGTCGCCAAAAGACAATTCCGGATCCCACGCCATCGCCAGCAGCGTTGTACGTTGCGGGATGCGAAGGGTGCCGATGATGGGAGCATCGGTATCAGGTAGGTCCTGAGTATCGCCCAGCACAAAGGCGATGGGTATGGGGCCAAGCAGGCGACGCAGAGTAGCAAGCAGTTTTCGGTCTATCCCGGAGGTCGTTGTCGGGCTCACAGCTTCCTCCCTTATCGGGCACTGTGGGTGGACCATTCTGGCCACCCAAACAGGCCTTTGCCAATCTATCGTTCGCCCAGCTTTTTGTCTAGGCAGTCGACGCGGCAGTCGACGCGGCCGTAGTGATGGTCTCCAGACCGTGCGCGTCGGGGCCTGTTTCGCGGGCCCGCAGCAGCAAGGCAAAGAAGAGCGCCAGAAAGCCGAGGATCGAGAAGAGCCACATGCCCGTTGCATATCCCTGGAAGTTGTCGGGGCCGGCGTGATGAATTTCGTTGGCTTGGCCAACGGCATAATTGAAGATGGCGAATCCGATTTGCTGGACCAGCCCCATCAGTGCGTAAGCCGTTCCCAAGCGGTGCTCGTCAACGATGTAGGCCACCGACGGCCACATCATGGCAGGTACCAGCGAGAAGGCAATGCCCAGCATGGAGACCGGAACAACCAGCGGAACGTTGGTATAAACCATCATCAGATAAACCGGCATCATCAAGAACGATCCAACAACCATAAAGGTAGCGCGCCTGCCGACCTTGTCGGCCAGCAGACCGAACAGAGGTGTGGCGATCATCGCGGACGCAGGAAGGATGCTGTTGAGCGATCCTGCCAGCCGTTGCGCTGAAGCAAAGGCAGCTATGGAATTTATCGACGCTCCCATCTGAGAGAGTATCTTGCTGGTGAAAAGGTCAATCGCGAAGGTGCGGAATGGGAAGATGCCGGAATAGAAGGTGACGCACAGCGCTACCACGTACCAATACGAAGGATTGAACTTCAGTCCCTGAGCAAAGCTTAGCTTATCGGGCTCGCCGGCCTTGCCGAGATAGTAATGGGCGTCGGCATAACTCTCCAGTGCCCAGTACACCACCGCACCGATGACGGCGGTTGAGCCAACCACGATGGCCAGCATCAGCGGACGTTGCCAGTTCGGGGGAGCATTGACGCCATTGGGGAAGAACGCCCACTTTGCCCAAGTGGGCGAGTTGTCCGCGGCGATGGAGGCCAGGCGCGCGATGGTGAGATTGATGCCAAACGCAAAGCTGAGTTCCTTGCCCTTGAACCACCGGGCCAGAGAGGTAGTGACGGCCACGATCTGCGACTCGGCGCCGAAGCCAAGGATCGCGCGACCGGCAAGCATGAGATAAAAGCTGGGGCGCAGAGCGGTGAGAACGGCCCCGATCAGGCAAAGCGCAGAGAACAAGAACAGGGACTTTCGGATGCCGAGGCGATCCACCAGGAATCCGCCAAAAAGCAGCGTTACCACGGCCGCGATGCTGTAGCTCGAGTTAAGCCGTCCGAACATCGACGCCGAAAAGCCAAGTTGCTCCACGAAAATGCGTTCCAGGGGATTGATGCTGTCGTAAATGTAGTAATTGCCGAACATCGCCAAACTGACGAAGATCAGCACCAACCAACGGTAGAGCTGGCTCGGTTGCGGGCGAACTTCGATCGGCGTTGGTGCTGCGGGCATGCGGCCTCGTTTCGCTTACGCCGCATTCTGCCTGCCCGACTGACAGGCAAACGCGGGAAGGGAAACAATACCAGATGACCGGGAGGACAGCTATCGGGCCTCAGTCTATGGGCGAACGAGCCTTTTACGAATACTAAGGGTATAGGCACCAGCCGTTTTGCTCATTGCATTTTCTTCAGAATCGTCCATGATTGCTGCGATCGAGAAGCCGATGACCGATACCATCCAGCCACGTGGAACAGCAGTCGAGAAGCAGCCCGGCGGTGAAGGCGCACTCGTCCGCCTTGGGCTGGCGCTTGCACACTGGAGCGAGCGCTGGTTTCCCGATCCGCTGATATTCGCATTCATCGGAATTATCTTCGTATTCGTTACCGGACTAGTGTTGCACGAGAGTCCTTCGAAGCTCGCCTCTGCGGATGGCAAGAACTTCTGGGCGCTCGTGCCCTTCACCATGGAGATGGTGATGATCATCATCGGCGGGTAAGTCGTGGCTTCGACGCCGCTGGTGTATCGGGCAATTCGCTGGCTGGCGGGCATTCCCCAGACGCCGCGAGGTGCGATTGCACTGATCGCGCTGTTTTCGATGCTCACCTCGCTGATATCGTGGGGACTGAGCCTTATCTTTAGCGGCCTCTACGTGCGCGAGCTTTCGCAACGGGTGAAGGGACTGGATTACCACGCCGCGAGCCTACCTCGGCCTCGGCGCGGTCTGGGCGATGGGCCTGTCGTCATCCGCAGCAATGCTGATGGCGACCAAGTCGCCATTTCGCCTTCGCTATTCGGCATCAGCGGAGTGATTCCGTTAACCGACACGCTGTTTCTGTGGCAGAGCATCGCGCTAACGGCTGTGTTGATTGCAGTGTCTGTGCTCGTGGCCTGGGTTCTCGGTTCCGTCGGCGGAGAGCGCGGACTGCCGCGGACTACGGCATCGATTCCAGTCAATCGCGGGGACGATGGAACCGCGTACCAAGCCGGGAGAGTGGCTCGAGTACAGTCCGCTGCTCAATATTCTCGTCGCCACTTCTGTGCTGGTATCTCATCGACGTGTTTCGTACCTTCGCCGCTGGCCGCGCTCGACCTGAATACTTACAACCTGATCTTCATTACGGTCGGGATTCTGCTTGCACTGGCGACCGAAGCGCTTCATGAAAGCGGTTGCGGAGTGCGTGCCCGCGACAGGTGGCGTGCTGATCCAGTTTCCGTTCTATGCCGTGATCTTCGGAATGATCGTCGGCACCGGCATCTCCGACTGGCTGGCAGGTCTGTTCGCAGCCCTGACTACGCACAACACCTTTCCACTGCTGGTTGCGATCTACTCGGCGGTGCTTGGGGTCTTCATTCCGTCCGGGCGGCAGCAAATGGGTGATCGAAGCACCCTACGTGCTTGCAGGCCGCGAACCTGCACCAGGTTCATCTGGGATGGGTGGTGCAGATCTACAACGCCGCAGAGGCGCTGCCCAACCTGGTCAATCCCTTCTGGATGCTGCCGCTGCTGGGAATTCTGCGGCTCAAAGCCCGTGACCTTGTCGGCTACGGAATGCTGCAGCTTTCCGTGCACATTCCCATCGTGTTTTTGCTTTGCTGGTTCTTCGCCCGCACACTGGCGTATACGCCTCCCGTGAAATGAGGAGGCTCTTCCCGGAAGTACCTCACAAGTGACCGGAGAATGGTGAGTCTCGACTTGCTTTCGGATGCTGACAAGCTCATAATCCCCCATCACTTTGCACATGAATAGAACTAGTTTCTCGTATCCGACATCGAAGGTTCCCGGCCGACCTCAGCGTCGATTCCTGGTTCTCGCGCTTCCGGCACTTGTGCTGGCCAGTCTTTTGCTCGCCTGCAAGACCACGAGTGAAGCCACTAGCGCTGCCTCGAGACTTACCACAACCTCGCAGCAGCTTTCGGACTACTACACCGACTTGTCGACCCAGGTGGATGACACAGTGGCGCTGAACCAGATGCAATTTGCAATGCTCGGAGTACCCTTTGACGACGCCGACCGCACCCGTCTGAATACCACGAAAACGGAACTCGGCAAACGTGCTGCGATGGCTAAGGCATTGGGGGCGCTGGCGAGTGCATACTCTGCGCTGGCGGGCTCCAAGTCGGGCACCGACATCGGCAATGCTGCGTCCGATCTTGCCAAAGCCTGTGCGGTGGCCAAGGCACTTCCCGGCGGTCCAGCGATTCCCGATGTGGTATCACAGGCAGGCCAGCAATTAGTGGAACTTGTGCGCGCCCACAAACTGCAAGAGAGTTCCGAGGCAATCAGCAGGACCGTCGGCGCCGTCGAGGCCCTGTTTGAGGCAGAAGAGCCGGTGTACGAGTCGATACACAGGCAGCGCATCACGCTGGCGCAGAGCTTGGCTGTAATGCTCGTACAAAAAGATATGGTGGATACGAGCTCGATTCTGGCGCCCGCACTGAAGCCGTTCGATCTCACGCCGAAGCTATCGACAGCTCAGACACCTGCCGAGTTCCGGCAATACGCCGAAGCCAGGATTCAAAGCAGCGCGAACAACCAGAACAGCGCATATCAGAAGAGCACCGAAGCGCTGGCAGACTCTCTTAAGTCAACCCGCAAACAGGTGGAAGAGGTCGCAAAGAAGCACTGAGAAATGAGCGGCCTCAACGTGGCTGAATGCCGCCGAGCGGCTGAAGTACGGAATCGGGGGAAGAATGGGCGACGCACTGAGCAGCTTGGAAGCACAGTATCTACTTCTCACGCAGTACCTGGCCGACATACTTGCTGCCTGCAAAACTGAAGATCAGCGGAATCAGGTTCGCAGCGACTACGTGACCTCACGCCGGAATTACTGGGATGCCATCAACAAGATCTTCCACGATGACGATCCGAAGATCGCGAAGGCCGTAGCCGACATGAAGGATGCGCAGACATCGCTCGAAAAGTTGACCAAGAACCTCGCAAATATCGCAAAGGTTATTACCGCCATCACATCCGCGGTAAAAATCGGCGGCGAATTAGCCAAGATGGCGGGATAGCTCGAGTCGAATCCTTCTGATTTCTTGCGGCCTCCGCCCAATCCCGCGTTGCAGGCTGGGTGATGTACCCGGGCGAAGCCGCGGTCCGCGGAACTCGATGCTGCCTTCAATTCCGAAAGCCTAATTTCTCTGGAACTTCTCGTCCGTCTAAAATAGACAAATAGAGGAGGTGCCGAGGCCTCTGAACCGAATTGTAGGAAAGGGCTCTATTGCGGGTACGTTCCCATAAACGGCGACGGTATGTCCCAATCGCAGCCTGTGTGTCAGGACTACTGGGCATTGCCCTGGCCATGCAGGCGGCTGCCCCGAGTTCGATGGCCGACCGCATGAGCACGCTGGAACGCGTTGCGCAGCCAGGCTGGTGGCCGACGAAAATGTTGGCCTTCGACAAAGATTACGTCGGCTCGGAGGCATGTGCGAAATGTCATGCTGCCATTTCGGCTTCCTTCAAGAAGGCGGAGATGAGCAAAGCGCTTTTGCGTGCTGCCGATGCCGAGGTTTTGCGCACCCATGAGGGCGATACGTTCGATCTTGAGTCGTACACCTACAAACTGGAGAGCACGCCCCAGGGTCCGCAGTTCTCGGTCAGCCACGGGTCGGAGTCGGCGAAGATGCCGATTACCTGGGCGTTCGGCGACGGGACCGTCGGCCAGGTTTATTTGACAGACGTAAAGGGCACGTTTTACGAAAGCCACTTCAGCTATTACGGCGGGACCAAAGGGTTCGACCGGACGACCAACCAGCCGCATCGCGCTGAATCCCTCACTTCGGCGGTCGGCCGCAGCCTGATGCTCGACGAGGCTCGCAAGTGCTTTGTTTGTCATTCCGCCGGCGTCACCGCCGAAGGACCGTTGAACAACGTTATGCCAGGGGTGACCTGTGAGGCTTGCCATGGGCCCGGCGCCGATCATGTCGCCGCCATGAAGGCCGGAATCGAAGGCGGCGAAGCGCTGTCCCTGAATCCAAAGCGGCTTGATCGGGTTTCTCAGGTCGACTTCTGTGGGGCCTGTCATATGACCTGGGTTGATGTGCAATTGGACGTTTCGGACGGGTCGACCGTGCGCTTTCCCGCTTATCGTTTGATGAATAGCCGATGCTGGGAGAAGGGAGACGGCCGTATCACCTGCACCGGTTGCCACGACCCCCACCAGCCGGCAGTGCACGAAGCCGCCTTCTACGACCAGAAATGCCTGGGTTGTCACGTAACGAAAGACGGTGTAGGCACAACAGAAAATCATCCCGGTAAAGCATGTCCGCAGTCGGACCGTAATTGCGTAAGTTGTCATATGCCCAAACGCGACTATCCTGACACGCACCATGCGTTCACCGACCATAACATTCGCATCGTTCGTGCGGGCGAGAGGTTGCTGGACTAAGCCGAAATCGATGTGTGACCCTCGCATTCTTTGCCTCGGGAGGCCGATGAACAAGCGCGTACCTTTGATGCTTGCTGCAATAGTCGTTTTGGTTGGAAGCGCCGCGCTCTTCTTGCGCGAACCGTTGCGCGCACAAACCGCGGCCGCAACGAGTCCGAAGACCGCGGGACAAGCCTTCAAGAACATACAGGTGCTGAAGAACATACCCGCCGACGAGCTTATTCCGACAATGCAGTTTATCGGCGCCTCCCTCGGCGTAGAGTGCGATTACTGTCACGTCGAGCGCCAAATGGAGAAGGACGACAAAAAGTCAAAAAAGACGGCGCGCGAAATGATGCAGATGGTATTCGCGGTCAACCGGAACAATTTTGCCGGCGAACGCGAGGTGACCTGCAACACTTGCCATCGAGCATCCATTCATCCGCAGGCTGTTCCCGCGGTTGCAACGGGCACCTCCAGAACCGATCGGGCAAGTAATAGCTCCGACGATGTGAGCGAGGCTGCCGGTTGGCCCTCAGGCGCTTCTGAGCTGGCGAAATACCTCGAGGCGCTGGGGGGCGCGGCGGCACTCGACAAAGTTACCGCGCGGGTCGAAAAAGGGAACGCGTTGTTAGCGGAAGGGCGCAAGTTACCGATCGAGATATTCGCCAAATCGCCCGATCAAAGAGTGTCAGTAATGCACACCGCGAACGGCGAGAGCGTGACGGCTTATAACGGCAGCGCAGGATGGCTCTTAACGCCAGGGCGCCCGCCGCGTGAAATGTCGGCTTCCGATGAGGCGGCGGCCAGGCTGGATGCGACCGTGATGTTTCCGTCTCATCTGGCTCCGCTTCTGGGCGACCTCAAGCTGCAACCTAAAACGGAAGATGTTGATGGACATGTTGCAACTGTAGTGTGGGGCATCGCTAAAGGTCAGCCGCCCGTGAAGTTGTTTTTTGATCCGCAGTCTGGCTTGCTTCTACGTATGCTGCACTACGCTGATACGGCACTTGGACTCAACCCAACCCAGGTCGACTATGCGGACTACCGTGACGTAGGAGGGCTGAAGACTCCTTATCATTGGACGATTTCGCGGCCACGCGGCGCATTCACGGTCCAGTTGGACGAAGTGCAGAACAACGCGCCCATTGATCCGTCACGGTTCGTTAAGCCCGTGCAGGCCGAAAGTAGCGACGAGAGCGCCACGTCGCACTAGGCTGTCAGGGTTGCGAAAGATCTCTTCACCACGGTGCACCCAAAGAAGAAGGCCCGCACATCTTGGATTGAACCTGCGGGCCTGTTGGTTGCTCAGTTCTTTTGCATCGACTTGTAAAAGATCCTGACGGCGCCTTCGGTCATCTTGAAGTCAGATGGCACCGTGAACTGCGACGGATCGGGCTCCCCACGCTGGATATTCGTGAGCTTGAAACTCTGTTCGCCGGTGCGCGGATCGTTCCGCTTGCTTAATACGACGGTTTTGAGCTCAGGTGACGTCCAGACTTCGGTGACGATGCTGATGGGACGGTCGTTGCCGATCTTGCCGGCCGGAATGGTACGCGTCGTCCGGCTTCCAGTTACCTGCACCCCCTCCATCACTTGGGGACCAAGGTCCTCCGTGGTGGCGTCGAAGGCTTCCTCACGCCCGAAATGTTTCTGAACGATCATTTCGCCCGGAACTGGCGGGATCGGTGGCGGGGGCGGAAGTGGTCCGTCGGCTACTTCAGGAGTCCCGCCGTGAACGATCACCGTGCTCGTCGATATCGTGGTTGCGGCGGTGTTGAGTCCACCGGGAGGCAAAGGATTTTTCCAGGCTGTTTTATCCGTCAGGTTCAAGGTATAAGAGGCCCCGGCCACGGGATCCTGAATGATCACAAGATGCGGAGCGTCGCTGGCGGAGAGATTTCCGATCGGCGGAACGGGAGCATCCTGGCGTGTGCGTCCCTGTGAGTCGCGGGCCGTGGAACCTGTGCTGCTTTGCACGATGCGAGTGCCGTCCGCGAGAGTCTGGACAGACTCGTTGGTCATGGTCGCAGAGTATGGCGCTCCCTTGACAGGGGTGCTCCCGGTCATCGCACCGAAAGCGATTGCAGTCCCGGGCGTGTGGGTTTGGAAGGTGACGTTGCCACCCTCTTGCGCCAGTGCGCAGCAGGAAACTGCCAGAATCAGGATCAAGATGCGTTTCATGGTTAGTTGGTGCTCCTTCTAATCCGACAGTGTTTCGTCGAACGCGTTATGGCTGCAGGTGAAGTCCTTGTACGGATCCGTCGGACGCAAGACTTAGGTTGGCTACGTAGGTAAATCCTTCGGGTACTGCACCGGGAGGAAACATTGCCTCGGCCGGTATGGCGATCTGAATGGCGGGCTCAATCATGGCCCAATTTTCGGGCCGAGCTTTTCGGCGTGCCGCAGAGTGCGGCTTCCCTGCAGGTTTGAGCGGCGCCGCCGGCGTCTCATACTGCACCGACGGAAGAGCCGCAACTGCCACTTGTGGAACGGCCGGAACCGGCGTTACGGTCGGCCGCATTAATGTCAGCGCCACTAATATGATCGCTGCTGCCCCCGCCAGGACCGGCACCCAGCGCGGTATTCGGCGCGATGGCTCCGGCGAGGTTCGTGTCGCGGCGTCATAGTAAGCCGCGAATTCGCGGCTTGCATCTTTGTAGGTGGCAACGCACTTAGTACACTCCGCGCAGGCCGCAACGTGTTGCTGAACAGCAGCCACTTCGTTCTGCGCGAGTTCGCCATCCATCCAGGCAACCAGACGTCCTGAAAAGTTACACATCGCATTTCTCCGCTAGTTTCTTGATCGCGCGCTCCACGACGTCCGACACGGTGGAGGTGGGAAGTCCCAGCACTTCTCCAATTTCGCGATAACGCAATCCTTCTGCCCGCAGCATCAGGCATTCCCGTTCCTGGGCGTTCAGCGTCTTTACCGCCCGATTAAGCCGATGAAATCGTTCATTCGTCAGCGCCATCTGCTCGGGCGTTGCCGCCTTCGAGGCGGTGTCAAAGACCGGATCGAGCGGCTCGCCGCAACGCTGGGCGTAACTTTGCTGGTAGTTGCGCGCCCGGTTGTGGGCGACGCGAAACAGCCAACTGCGGATGTTCTCCTGCGAGCCACCACGGGAGAGGTGCTTGTGCAGGCTGAGGAAGGCGTCTTGGGCTACGTCCTGCGCTTCCTCCAAAGGAAGGCCGAGTCCGGACAGATATCGCAGCAGAGGTTTACGCAGTTCGCGATACAGAGTGGTCGCCTCGCACGAATCAGTCGCAAAGCGCGAAAGCGGCAGGTCCAGGGATAAAGAATCGCCACTCATAGGTCTTTAGTGTCGCGCCTCTAGTTATAGAACAGTTCAGGGAGCAGATTTTCCGGGATGTAGGTACCCTCACCCTCCCCCGAAAACATAGGGGGCGTGTGAGTTACAGCCAAAGTATTCTGCACAAAGGAGTTAGGCGGGGTTTTTGGGGTCGAACGGGGTATTCGCGGCCTAAGTCATTGTAGACAAGCCCGGGCGCACAGGTTCCGGCTACGCGCCCACATACCTCGCGTACAAACTTCTTGCGATGGCGATATCCGTAGTGCCTTTGATGATGGCGCGGCCGTCGGGGAAGAGAGTCATCTCGTAGGGGTCGTGCCAGAACTTCAGCACGAATTCGTTATGCCTCACCTGGCCGTGAGGAGTGAGGCGGCAGGTGATCTCGGCGAAGTCGATGGGACGCTGGCGCTCATGGATCTGCACCGAGTTGCGTCCGCAAAGTGAGATGTGTGGGCGGCCTTCGCCCGCGAGGTGGATGAAGTCGTGTTGCTGGCAGGCGCGGCACCCCTCGCGCGGGTGTGCGGTCGAAATCTGCGCAAATTCGTTGGACCAGACGTCGTACGACAGAAGAGTACGGCGGATCTTGTCGTGCGCGCCGACGACGAGCTTCATTGCCTCTGTCGCCGCGATCGAAGCGACGAGGTTCACGGCTGAGTGGAGGATGCCGGAGGTATCGCAGGTCTCGACCATTCCTGTGGGGGAATCAGGAAAGATACATGCGAGGCAAGCGGTCTCTTCCGGCAGGATGGTCATGGTCACGGCGTAGCTTCCGACTCCGGCGGCGTAAACCCATGGCATCTTTTCGCTGATCGCGTAGTCGTTGATGAGATAGCGCGTTTCGAAGTTGTCGGTACCATCGAGTATGAGCTGCACGCCTGCAAGCAGGTCGGAGACATTGCCGGGCACGAGGTCGGAGACGTGCGGTTCGACCACAATTGCTGAGTTAAAGCCGCGGATTTTGCGGGCGGCAGCGATGGTCTTGGGCAGCGACTCGAGCGCGTCGGCCTCATCGAACAATACCTGGCGCTGCAAGTTGCTGGGTTCGACATAATCGCGATCGATGATGCGCAGGTAGCCAACTCCGGCACGCGCCAGCAGGGAAGACAACGCCGACCCAGTCGCTCCACATCCAACGATGGCAACGCGAGCACCGGCCAGCCGTCGCTGGCCTTCTGATCCAACCGGCGGAAAGAGGATTTGGCGGGAGTACCGTTCGGCGAATTCCAACAGGGTTACCTAACCTTGGGACGCATCCTTCGTTATTATAGGTATCGCCGCGTTCATAGGCACCCTAAGGGGGATTTCTTCTTGAGACTCCCACCGGGACACTCGTTGTGGGGCGCGCGAATCGGGCAGGACGCGGGTGCGAGGCCGGCACGAGAGCTTCGACCGCAACGGCTTGGAACTGGCGGGTCCACCCAAGGGTTACGAGTTTGAGGAAGCCATCCACGCCATCCATCTTCGGTCTTGGGGTGCTCGGCGCCGCGTTAACGCTGGCTCCAGTCCTGGCGTGGCCGCAAAACTCTACCCAGCTTCCCAATCCACAGAACGAAACTGTCGATACCCAGACGCATCCGCTTCCAGCACTAAACGGCGCGGCAAAGTATGAAGGCAAAGTGGTGCGGAGAATCGATTTTCGCGGAATCGCAGGCACCAACCCAGACATGCTGCGCGAGCTGGTGGTAGTACGGGTTGGGGAACCGCTGGACCGCGAGGAATTGCGCGACTCGATCCGCGTGCTGTATGCGACAGGACGATTCTCAAGGCTGCATGTCGAAGCCTCGCCGGCCACGGGCGGTGGCATCACGCTCACATTTGTCGCTACAGAGAACTACTTCAACGGCGACGTCAATGTGGTAGGCCTGAACAAGAAGACGCCTCCGAAAGCGCACCAGCTGGTGTATGCAGCGAAACTCGACCTGGGGGAATTGTTCTCGGAGGACAATGTCAAGCGTGCCATCGAACGCATGAATAAAGTGCTGGGGGACAACGGCTACTACGAGGCGAACATCACTTACGATCTGCGACCGCATGAAGACTCGCGGCAAATGGACATGATTTTCCATGTCGTGCCGGGAGACCTGGCACGCGTGGGCGCAGTGAAAATCGAAGGTGACACTGGCATTCCTCCGGACCAGGTTGCCCAAGTCACGAAACTCAAGCCCGGCGCCAAAGCAAAGGCCTCAGACCTCAACCGGGCGCTCGACCGCCTGCGCAAGCACTATCAGAAGAACCAGCACCTCGAAGCGCAGGTTTCGCTGACCAACCGCGATTATCACGCCGACAGCAATACGCTCGATTACACCTTCGAAGTGGAACAGGGTTCGAAGGTGGTGATCAGTGCCGAGGGCGCGAAGATTCCAGGCGGTGAAATAAAGAAGCTTGTACCGGTGTACCAGGAAAACGCCGTCGATGATGACCTGCTGAACGAGGGCCGGCGCAACTTGCGCAATTATCTGCAGACGAGAGGTTATTTCGACGCCACCGTGGACGTTGAGCGGCGCCCCGTGCCAGACCAGGACCAGGTCAATATCGTTTACAAGATCAACCAAGGCGAAAAGCACGAACTGGCGGCGATCAAGATCGAGGGCAACAAGTATTTTGATCAAGCGACCATCCGGGAACGACTGACGATTCAGCCCAAGAGCTGGATCCTTACGAGCGGACGCTTCAATCAAAAGATGATGAACGACGATGCCGGTTCGATCAAAGCGCTCTACCAGGCGAACGGCTTTCTGGACGTGAAGGTCGAAGCCGCCCTGGAGGACAACTTTGAGGCGAAGAAGGGTGAATTGGTGGTGGCCTTCCACATCACCGAGGGGCCACAAACTCTGGTGAGGAACCTCACTCTAGAAGGAAACAAGAGCTTCACCACTGAACAGCTGGCAAGGTTGCTAAGCAGCGTGCCGGGCCAGCCGTTCAGTGCAGCGGACATCGTCAATGACCGGGATGCGCTGACTTTTTACTACTACAACCGCGGGTATCCAGACGTTCAATTCGACTCGTCGGTGCAGCCGGTCAAGGGCGAGCCCGACCGTATGGACGTTACTTACAAGATCGAGGAGGGGCAGCACGTCAGCGTGGACCGGCTTATCGTTACCGGTCTTGAGCACACGCGGCCCACGGTCCTGAACAGGCAAATCCGTATTCACGAGGGCGACGCTCTGAGCCAGGTGGACATGGTGGACTCGCAGCGGAGACTGTATAACCTTGGCATCTTCAACCAGGTTGATATGGCGGTGCAGAACCCCGAGGGCATTGAGCCTAAGAAGAATGTTCTGTTCAACCTCGACGAGGCGCCGCGCTGGACGTTTCGCTATGGTGGCGGCATTGAGTTCGCCACCGGCAATACGCCCCAGATCAACAATCCACAGGGCGGTTCGAGCGTCAGTCCCAATGGTGTGCTCGAAATCACGCGCCTTAACATGTTCGGGCGTGACCAGACTTTGAGCATGCGCGCGCGGTTTGGCTTGCTAACGCGCCGCGCATTGATCAGCTACGATGCGCCTCGGTTGTTCAGCCGCGAGAACTGGCACTTCACGCTAAGCGCTTTCTACGACAACACGGTCAACGTGAACACGTTCACCTCGGAAAGGCTGGAGGGTTCGATTGGCGCCGAACAGCGATACAGCCGCGCCACGACGATGATTTACCGCATGAGCTATCAGCGTGTACGTGTGGACCCATCGAGCCTGGTCATCGATCCTGCCTTGATTCCGCTGTATGCCCAGCCGGTGCGCATTGCCATGCCGAGCTTTACCTGGGTGCGTGATACCCGTGACAATCCGGTGGACACTCGCAAGGGCACGTACAACCTGCTTAACCTTGGCCTGGCGACCAGCGCTCTCGGATCACAGTCAAACTTCGGCAAAGTGCTGTTTCAGAACTCCACGTACTACACCTTCAAGAAGAAATGGGTGTTCGCCCGCAGTACGCAGATCGGCATTGAGCACCCCTACGGCACGAACTACTATCCCGGCGGATCGGCGACGGCCATTCCCCTGCCAGAATTGTTCTTCGCCGGCGGCGGTAACTCGTTGCGCGGTTTCGCGATTAACCAGGCCGGTCCGCGTGACCTGCAAACTGGATATCCGATCGGCGGACAGGGACTGTTCGTGAACAACCTGGAGCTTCGCACGCCTCCGGTGTTGCTGCCTTACGTTGGAAACAACCTGAGCTTCGTGTTCTTTCATGACATGGGAAACGTGTTCGCCAGCGCGAACGAGATCGTGCGTGGAATGCTGCGGTTTCAGCAGCCCTCGATCTCTGCGTGCGCGCCTCCGAATTCGACCGTCGGCTGCAACTTTGCCTATAACCCGCAGGCGGTGGGAATCGGGATTCGCTACAAGACCCCAGTAGGACCGGTGCGCGGCGATATTGGCTACAACTTCAATCCCACGCGGTATCCGGTTCGCGAGGACGGGACGGTCGAGACGCTGCGACACTTCAACTACTTTTTCAGCATTGGACAAACATTCTAATGAGAACCTTACGACAAATCGCATTTGCCCTTCTGTTGCTCGCAAGCGTGTCAGCGGTGGCAGCCGAAGTGATCGATGGAGTCTTCGCCACGGTCAATCACAAACCGGTGCTGCAAAGTGACTGGGATGACGCCGTCCGCTTTGAGGCGTTCATGCAGCAGAAACCCCTGGCCGAGGTGACGGAGTCGGACCGCGTCGGTGCCCTGCAACGGCTCATTGATCGCCTGCTGCTAGAAATCCAGATGAGCGATCCAAATTACCTTGCGCCGACTCCCGAGGAGGTGCGCGCGAGTGTTGCCGACCTGCGGCAGCAGATTCCCGGCGCAAAGGAAGACCAAGCCTGGAGGAATGCCATGGCGGCGTATGGATTCAAGGAACGCGATATCGAGGCGAACCTGCGGAAGGAGAAGCAGGTGATGAATTTCATCGAAGTCCGTCTGCGTCCTAACGTTCACGTGCAACCGGAAGAGATCGAGGCGTATTACCGAAAACAGGTTGTGCCTGACATGGAGAGGGCAGGCGTGAAGATTGTGACATTACAGGAGCTGGAGCCGAAAATCCACGAGTTGCTGGTGCAGCAGCACATGGACGAACTGCTCGATTCGTGGCTGCATAACCTGCGCCAGCAATCGCAAATCCACAGCACAATTTTGTTGCCTTCGTCGTCGTTCCTGGCGGGTAGCGAGGCTTCCGGCGGAAATTAAGAATGCCTGACGCCACAACAGTTCGCTTGCCGCGCTTGCCCTGGTGGTTCTGGGTAGTGATGGCAGGACTGTTTCTGGTTCTGGTGGTGGCGATTGTATTGTTCCTGCGCAGTGCGACGTTCGAGGGAATGGTCCGCGACCGGGTAGTGACCGAATTGGAGAAGGTGACCGGCGGAACCGTCGAATTGCAGGAGCTGCACTGGAACCTTTCCAAGCTGGAAATCCAAGGCAACGGACTCACGATTCACGGACTGGAGCCGGCAAGGGACGCTCCGCTAGCGCACGTTGACCACCTGTACCTAAGAGTGCGGGTCATCTCGCTCCTGAAGACCAGCATCGACCTGCAGCAGCTCCGATTCGATCAGCCGGTGATTCACGTCATCGTGAAGCCTGATGGATCGAGCAATCTGCCGCAGCCCAGGGTGAAATCGTCAGGCGATCCGGTGCAAGAGATATTCGACCTGGCTATCGGCCGTGTGGAATTGCGGAATGGAACTCTGCTCCTGAACCAGGAGCAGCTGCCGCTCGACTTCAAAGCCAATGACGTGGAATTGCAGATGAACTTCGCATCGGCAGAGTCGCGATACGACGGTATTTTGCACGCCGGCAAAATTGATGGCCGCTACCAGGACTTTCGCGACCTTCCAGCGACAGCCGACGCGGAGTTCAGTGTGTGGCGCAATCGCGCCCAGGTGCGTTCGCTCAAGCTGACATCGCAAAATTCTACGGTTGACCTCAGCGGAACAGTAGACGATTTCAATCATCCGAAGCTGCAACTTGCATATGGGGGCACCATTGATCTCGCGCAAGCGGCAGCGATTGCGCGGGTCCGCACGATTCGTAGCGGCGGGGCCGGCTTTAGCGGATCGGGAACGTTCACGCGAGAGGACTTCTCGACTACAGGAAAGCTCAACTTGCGTGGCGTCAATTATGAAGACCCCAGCCTCAGGCTTCGCGATTTCAGCGCAGGTGCCGAGTTTTCTCTCGATCGCGACCGCATTTCGTTGAAGAAGATCGACGCGCGCCTGTTAGGCGGATCGATTACGGGCCAAGCTCAGGTCGTTCATTACGCTTCGGGAACGGCAAACGTCCAACCGGAGAGTCGCGCCGGGAATACTTCACTCGCGGCTGCAAGAGGAAGGTCCGGCAATGCAACAGCACAGCCCGTCCAGCAGGGCACAGCTTCTTTGAAAGTAAGCGGTGCTTCGCTGGCGGAGTTCATGCGCATTCTGTCGAGCAAGTCGCTGCCGCTGGAGAAGCTCAATGCTGCCGGGTCGGTCAATGGCACGGTGAATGTGTCGTGGAAGGAGTCCATTAGCCGTGCGATCGCGGAAATGGCGCTCGACTCTACAGTGCCAGAGCATCCAGCGGTGGACCAGTTGCCGGTGAGCGGTACTCTGCGTGGCAGCTACGACGTTCGAACGGGAACGACACAATTCTCCACGCTGAACCTGGCGACCCCTCACACCGAGGCCAATGTCACCGGAACACTTGGTTCGCGTGCGGCGGAGCTTAAGCTCGGCATCACCACTACGAACCTGCAGGAGTTCCAGCCCCTCCTGAGCGCGGCGGGACAGTCGTCGGTGCCGATTGAGCTTCAGGGACGCGCGAGCTTCAACGGTACGCTCGGCGGCAGACTGGATCACCCCGACATCTCCGGCCGCCTTCTCGCTACCGACTTTACCTATGTCTACGCTCCGGCGGCGCGGGAGGCACCCGCAAAACCGGTGCAAGTCAGTACGGCCCGGTCGTTTCTGCATCTCGGGAGTCCGGCGGAGGAGGCGAAACCGCAGCCGGCCGAACCGGTCCATCGCATCCACATCGATTCATTTGCCGGCGACGTTCAGTACGGAGGAAACCTGTTAGCGGTACACAACGGCGTGATCGAGCAGGGCAATGCGCACTTGAACGCGGATGCCTCTGCCACGCTCGATAACGGTAGCTTCACGCAGAACTCGCCTTTCCAGGTGAATGCATCCGTCCATAACGCAAGCGTAGCCGATCTGCAGCAGACCGTCGGGACGAACTACCCGATTGCAGGTACGGCGAATCTGATGCTACAGGGGTCAGGCACGCAGGCAGATCCGCATGGAAGCGGGCATTTCTCGGTGTCTGGCGGCGAGGCATACGGTCACCCGGTCAAGACCTTCAGTTCCGATCTTGTTCTGGCGAACCACGAAGCCCAGTTGCAAAACATCAAGGTGGAGGCGCTAGGCGGGTCGCTTACCGGCACGGCGGCCTACAACCTCAATACCCGGCAAGTGCGTTCGAACCTGCGGGGCGACAATATCGACCTGGCGCAGGTCAACCAGCTGCAATCGGTGCGGCTGCAGGAGCACGGTACTGCTAATTTCACGCTGAAGACTGCAGGAGCAATCGATCAGCCACAAATCGATGGGCACTTCGAAATTGCAAACCTGGTTGTGAACGACGAATATGCCGGCGGGCTGGTATTCGACGCGGTCAGTCATGGCGACAAGGTGCAGTTGACCGCGCGTTCGAACTTCCAACATGCCTCACTGACTGCTCGATGGCACCATCGATGTGAAAGGTGACATGCAGAGCGATCTGCGACTGCAATTCACCGATGTAGATATCGATCCACTACTGATGACGGAGCTGAAAACCAGCATTACCGGCCATTCGGCCCTGAATGGTCAAGCCAACTTCAGCGGCCCCCTGCGGCAGCCGCGCATGCTCAAGGGTTCAATGTTGATCGAGGCGTTCACCGTGGAGCTGCAGAAAATTCCGATCCACAGCGATGGCCCGATCGAGCTCACCCTGGATGACGAGGTGATTTCGGTAAAGCGCCTCACCGTACTGTCAGCGGATACCAACCTAAACCTGGGCGGCGCGGTTGATCTCAAGGGAGACCGCCCCGTGGACCTGTACGCCAAGGGCCATCTCAACATGGCGCTATTCCATGCCCTCGATGCTGAGATCGCTTCCTACGGGACGACCGATGCCGATGTCACCGTAAAAGGAACCCTCGCCAACCCGAACATGAACGGGCGGGTGGTGATTGCGCACGCAGGGTTATCACTGATCGATCTGCCTGGGGCCCTGGGCGAAGTAAATGGAACTATGGTGTTCAATAAGGACCGCCTGGAGGTTGAGCATCTTTCGGGACGCGTGGGCGGGGGCCAAGTCAACTTTTCGGGATTCATCACCTATGGCAATGTTATTGCTTTCGATTTGAAGTCCACTGGCACCGATATTCGATTCCGCTATGGCGGCGTAAGCCTCACCGCCAACCAGGACCTGCACCTCGCGGGTTCGCTGAAGAATGCGACCTTGTCGGGTGAGATTACGATTACTCGCTTCGCGCAGATTCCCTCGCTGGATGTGACTGCGGGCTTCGTGCCACAGAGCCCGGACGTGGTGAATCCAACTTCGCCTCTCAATAACCTGCACTTTGATGTTCACATTGTTTCGACGCCCGAGTTAACGGTGCAAACTTCGTTGGCGAAATTGTCGGGGGATGCCGACCTCAGACTCCGTGGCACCGCCACCCGGCCAGTGTTGCTGGGTCGAGTGAACATCGACGAAGGCGACATCAAGATCAACGGCCAGAAATATCACCTCGATCGCGGCGACGTGACGTTTGCGAATCCCATCCACATCGATCCTATTCTCGATATGGAAGCAACTACGCGAGTGCGTGATTTCGATATCACCATCGGGCTCCACGGCACGATGGAAAAGCTGACGACCACGTACCGCTCCGATCCTCCATTATCGAGTGACGACATCATTGCCCTACTTGCGTTCGGGCGCACCCAGGAGGAAAGTTACGCGGCCACCGGCGCCAGCAACGGCAGCATCGGCGAGGGAGCGGGAAATCTTGTGTTGGGACAGGCCATCAACCAGGTGGTCAGCAATCGAGTGTCGAAGCTGTTCGGAATAAGCTCGATCAAAATCAACCCCGCGGTCGGTGGCGCGGACAATAACCCAACGGCACGCCTGACGATTGAGCAGCAGGTGTCGAGCAACGTGACGCTTACTTACATCACGAACCTGACACAGTCGGCGCAGCAGGTCATCCAGTTTGAGTACAACATCAATTCCGAATACACGGTGCAGGGCATCCGGGACGAGAACGGTGTGGTGAGTTTCGACCTTCTCATCCGGAAGCGTAAGAAGTAGGGCGGGAAATCTCCCAGCAGCCGCGAGCATCATGCTTTCGTTTTCAGGAAATGACGCAGTCGATTCCGAATACCTGGCCGGCCAGCGCGCCCGCATGGTCGATGTGCAACTGCGTCAGCGAGGTATTCGAGACCAGCGTCTCTTGACGGCGATGGCCGGAGTTCCACGCGAGAACTTCATCGCGCCTGAGCTTTCAAAGGGCGCGTACGCGGACGGCCCGATACCCATTGGAGAAGGTCAGACCGTCTCGCAGCCATACATGGTGGCGGCGATGGTGGAAGCGCTACAGACGCAGCCGACAGACCGGGTGCTGGAAGTTGGAACGGGTACTGGCTATGAGGGGGCCATATTAGGCGAGTTGGTGGCCGAAGTCTGGACAATCGAACGGCATCCGCAACTGGCGGCGAAGGCCGAGAAGATCCTCGCCGGCATGGGATATTCCAATGTCCACGTCATTTGCGGCGATGGCAGCCTCGGACTTCCACAGCATGCACCCTTCGACAAAATCATTGTCGCCGCTGCTGCTCCGCAAGTGCCGCCGAGCCTGGTCGCGCAGCTTGCTGAGGGTGGACGCCTTGTTGTCCCAGTGGGCGACCGAACCGGGCAGCAGTTGCAGATCGTACAAAGAAAAAATGGGGAAATCGTGACTTCGTCCCACACGCTGTGCTGCTTCGTACCGCTGATCGGGTCGGAGGGCTGGGACCGTTGATGTTCTCAGTGCATGAACAGCACTGTTGCGGCTATGACGATGCCCGAGGCTGCGAGTGCCATGCCGAACATCCAGTAGTGCCTGCGTCCCGTAAGCAACGTAATCGACGTCACCACGAGCGATATCTCGAGAAACACTTCTGCGAGGTCGAAGCGGTTGGCGCGTTGTATCTCGTGGCGCAACTCAGCTTCGAGCGCATGGGCTTCGTTCTGGATTTCTTTCTTGTCGTCGCCATACTTCTCAATATCAGCTTCGAAGTGCTTCTGAACCTGTTCGGCTTTTTCGTTCTTGCCGTCGAGCGCGCCCATGACGTCGCTCAATGCCTGAAGGTTGTTGAGTCGCAGGTTCTTGGCCTGGTAGTAGGCCCAGGTGTCGGTGGTCTTGTCCTGTAGCAGGATCTCTTCGGTGTGGGCGCGGTGCCCTAGTAGCGAGATGGTCGCCACCAGCACTGCGACCACGGCCATGGTCATGCTCACAGGGGCGAGGCCCTTTTCCTCATGGGCCTTTTCGGCGCGTTCCTTCAGTTCGTTGAGTTCTTCACCGGCAGACATGATGCCCCCTGATCGGAAACTGGAATTAAGGATGCAATGGATCGATAGTACCGAGGGGCGATTCTACGCACAAGCGCCGGCTAACCACACTCAGCACGGGCCGCAATGACAGAGCGCCGCAGTTCGTCCACGAGGGGACCGAAGGGCGCGCTGTTGGCGGGACCTATATTCCCGAGACCTGCCTCAATATCGGTCAGGACTTTTTCTGCATCATTGAGTGCGGCCCGTGCGTAGGCGACGTTGCCGTCGCGAGATTCTTCGAGAGCGTCGTCCACCAGGCCGAAAGCCATGTCCACATCGGCTTCAATGAGGTCGACGCGAATGCGATCGAAGGCCCGATGGTTGTGTGGGTCAGACATGCGCTTTCACGTTCCGAGCCGCGGCAGATACTTATCTCATTTGGAGCCCGCTAAAACAACCCTTGTAAGAAGCTGCGCACGGACTAAAGTCCGCGCGGAAAACATAAGGATTGCGGACTACAGCGGCGGCTAAAGCCGTCCCCTTTCAAAACAACCCCTCTGAGGCCTCGGCCTCAATAAAGACGCTGGCCCCTGCGAGCCGTTCTGGCAGTGCGAAAAACGACAGCAGATCCCTCGCCCGCCACGGCGGGTTCGTGATCACAAACAAAAAGAGTCTGCCCGGCACAGCTAAAGCTGTGCCCTTTCAAAACGTCTGGAAGAGGATGTGCAATCTGCGTCCGCCACCCTTCTGCTCGCAGCAGCATCGAAAAGAATTGGTCTTGAAAAAATATCATATTAGATTTAATCTAATCGATTCATGGACGCCGAGACGATCAAACAGACCTTGGAAGGCAGCGGATTGCGGTGCACGCCGCAGCGCTTCGCGGTGATGGCGTTCCTGATGGAACACAACCGGCATCCCACGGCTGCGGAAATTTTTGAAGCCGTGAATCGCGTGGATCCACGCTCTTCAAGGGCTACCACTTATAACAATCTGCGGGACCTGGTGCAGGCGGGTTTGGTGCGTGAAGTGGCCATCGAGGGCCGCGCCGCGCGATTTGATGCGACAGGCATGCGGCATCACCACTTCATCTGCGATCGCTGCGGCAATGTTGAGGACATTGAGTGGTACAGCGTGCCGAATCCTGCTTCGGGCTCCCTCGGCAAGCGAGTTCTTCGCGAATGCGAACTCATTTTCCGGGGGCTGTGCGCGAAGTGCGCTCCGCGGCATCCATCCGGCTAAGTGTTAAGGCGTGTGGACACCGGATGAACGGCGTGGCCGGCGAACGGGAACTCCGAGGTTAAATCGTAGTTCCTAACGAGCATTCTTGATTATTTCGAAGGGAAGTTAGACACATGGAGAAAGAACTCACCACACCAGCAGGGGCCACAGTCCCCGAGAATCAGGAGCAAAACGTGGCAACCGAATCCAAGTGCCCGGTAATGAGCGGCACTCGCAGACACACGGCGGCTGGGGCCGCGACCAATGCAGAATGGTGGCCGAATCAGCTGAGCCTGAAGATTCTGCACCAGCACTCCTCCCTGTCCGATCCTATGGACAAGGAATTCAATTATGCGGAGGAATTCAAGAGCCTAGACCTCGATGCCGTGATCAAAGACCTCCATGCCTTAATGACGGAGTCACAGGACTGGTGGCCCGCCGACTTTGGCCACTATGGTCCATTGTTCATTCGCATGGCGTGGCACAGCGCCGGCACGTACCGAATCGGTGACGGCCGCGGTGGGGCAGGCTCTGGCGAACAACGGTTCGCGCCCCTCAATAGCTGGCCCGACAATGTAAACCTCGATAAGGCGCGCCGGCTGCTCTGGCCCATCAAGCAGAAGTACGGCCGGAAAATCTCCTGGGCCGACCTCATGGTTCTTGCCGGTAACGTCGCGCTCGAGTCAATGGGGTTCAAGACCTTCGGTTTCGCCGGCGGTCGCGAAGATGTGTGGGAGCCCGGAGAAGAAATCTACTGGGGCTCCGAGGGCAAGTGGCTGGCGGACGAACGCTACAGCGGCGATCGTGATCTGGAGAATCCTCTCGCCGCGGTGCAGATGGGACTGATTTACGTCAATCCGGAAGGGCCCAACGGCAATCCGGATCCCCTGGCTGCCGCACGTGACATCCGCGAGACGTTCGCCCGCATGGCCATGAATGATGAGGAGACGGTTGCGCTGATTGCCGGCGGCCACACTTTCGGTAAGACCCACGGCGCCGGTGATGCTGCACTCGTGGGCGCAGAGCCGGAAGCCGCCAGCATCGAGGAGCAAGGCCTCGGCTGGAAGAGCAAGTTTGGCACGGGCATTGGCGGTGACGCGATCGGCAGTGGCTTGGAAGTCACTTGGACCACGACACCGACGAAGTGGAGCAATAACTTCTTTGAAAACCTGTTCGGCTACGAATGGGAACTGACCAAAAGCCCGGCGGGCGCGCACCAGTGGACACCGAAGAATGGCGCAGGCGCCGGTACGGTGCCGGATGCGCACGATCCATTAAGGCGTCGTGCGCCATCCATGCTCACCACAGACCTCGCGCTGAAGACGGACCCGAACTATGCGCCGATTTCGAAGCGCTTCTACGATCATCCGCAGGAGTTTGCGGACGCGTTCGCCAAGGCGTGGTACAAGCTGACGCATCGCGACATGGGGCCTCTCTCGCGCTACTTGGGCCCGCTCGTTCCCAAGGAGCCCCAGCTCTGGCAAGACCCTGTTCCTGCTGTCGATCACGTATTGATCGACGACAAGGACATTGCCGCACTGAAGGCCAAGATCCTCGCATCCGGACTGTCGATGTCGCAGCTGGTCACGACCGCCTGGGCATCGGCAGCGTCGTTCCGTGGCTCCGACAAGCGCGGTGGAGCGAACGGAGCGCGCATCCGCCTGGCGCCGCAAAAGGATTGGGAAGTGAACCAGCCGGCCGAACTGGCGAAGGTCCTGCCAAAGCTGGAAGCGATCCAGAAGGACTTCAACAGCTCGCAGACCGGCGGCAAGAAAGTCTCGCTGGCTGACCTGATCGTTCTGGGCGGCTGCGCGGCCGTCGAGGAAGCCGCGAAAAAAGCCGGCTACGACGTGAAGGTTCCCTTCTCGCCCGGCCGCACGGATGCTTCGCAGGAGCAGACCGATGTGCACTCCTTCGCCGTAATGGAGCCGAAAGCAGACGGGTTCCGCAACTATCTCCGGACGCGAAACGGAACATCGCCTGAGGAACAGCTGGTGGACAAGGCGCAGTTGCTGAAGCTGACTGCCCCCGAGATGACGGTCCTCATCGGTGGTATGCGCGCCCTCAATGCCAACTATGGACAGACGAAGCACGGTGTGTTCACGAATCGTCCAGGGACGCTGACGAATGATTTCTTCGTCAACCTGCTCGACATGAACACGGTCTGGCAACCCTCCGCTACAGCCGAGGGCGTGTATGAGGGACGCGATCGCAAGACGGGCAAAGTGAAGTGGACCGGCACCAGTGTCGATCTCATCTTCGGTTCGCACTCCCAACTCCGCGCGCTGGCGGAAGTCTATGCATGCGCCGACTCGAAGGAAGCGTTTGTGAGGGACTTCACGGCTGCATGGGGCAAGGTGATGAACAATGATCGTTACGACCTTGCCTGAGCTCGGCGAGGAGTCATGAACACCAGTGTCCGGCTCGGGCGGCAAACTGCGAGTCCGCAGGAGAAGCCGTTCGGGCCGCGTTGGTTGCGTATCGCGTTCTGGTTCTGCACGGCAATAGCTGTCGCAGCTGTGCTGCGGCGATTGTTTGCATTGGCTCGTCCTCCGCAGTCGGGCCCGCCGCAGTTGGTGGCACTCGATGCGGACTTCGCGTCCCATGCGGCGCTAACTTTGGCGCATATTCTGCCGGCGCTTGTGTTCGTGTTGCTCGCGCCACTGGTCTTCATGCGGCGATTCGCGGATGCCCCGTGGGTGGATCGCGTGCTCTATCCGCTAGGAGTAATCGTAGGAATAACTGCCTATGCCATGAGCCGCCATCCGGTCGGCGGATGGGTTGAACGTTGGGCTGTGTTGCTGTTCAACACCCTGTTTCTGTTTTCACTCGCGTGCTCCTCTCTGTTTTGGCGACGTGGCAAGGCGTTACTCAAGCTCCGGTGGTTGACAAGGGCGATCGGGGTTCTGCTCGGAATTGCCACGACGCGTCCAGTCATGGGAGCGTTCTTTGCCACCAGTCGCCTTACTCATCTCGAGCCGCAACAGTTCTTCGGCGTTGCATTTTGGATCGGATTTTCGATCAACACGGTGGCAGTGGAGCTCTGGCTACGCTCGCGCCAGGGGCAGTCACAGATCGCAAGCCTCGCAGCCCATGGCGCTTGACGTGATTCTTTGATCTGTAAAGAGAAGGTAGCAGCCTATGCCCAAAACGTTATACATGATCGTAGAGCGCTTTAAGGACAACGATGCACTGCCGGTTTATCGCCGCTTTCGCGACCACGGGCGCATAGCTCCTGATGGACTGACCTACGTGTCCAGTTGGATCGACGATAAGCTTCAGCGTTGTTATCAGCTCATGGAGACAAACGATCGCCGCCTCCTTGAGCAATGGATGTCCCACTGGAACGACCTGATCGAATTCGAGGTCTATCCGGTCATGACGTCCAAGGAAGCGGCTGAGAAAATCGCTCCACACCTCTAAGCAGCAAACAATCGGTGGCGCGTCTGCGGCTGAGCCAACTCGGATTACATCGCGACATCCTTGATGTGCGTTGCGATCCACCACTCGTTGCCGAACGCGTCTTGCACCGCTCCGCTGCGATCGCCGTACGGATGGTCGACGGGCTCGGCAATCGACTTGCCGCCGGCAGCGAGGGCCCGGTGGTACACGGCGTCGCAATCCGGCACATACAAATAGAACATGCCATGCATCGGCTGATACCGCTCGTGGGCCTCGCCCATTTCCAGATGCGAGCTGCCGATCTTCATGGTCACGTGATGGATCACGCCGTCGGGCGTTGCATAACGGCCTAACTCTTCGGCATCAAATGCACGCTTCAGGAAGCTGATCACCGGCTCGGCCCGCAACGGATGCAAATACGGCTGAATGTCGGGTGCGCCTTCCCACTTGTAGGGACCGTCGCTCCGGGTAGCGATGTACCAATAGTTGCCTGCGATGTCCTCGATGGTTCCTGAGCGCTCGCCGTACGACTGCTCAGTCGGCTCCTGGATGGACTTTCCCCTTTCCGAGAGGGCGCGCCTGTAGGTTGCGTCACAATCCGGTACATACAGGTGGAAGCCAAAGCGTTTCGGTTGGCCGTTCCATCTCAGTCCGGGGCCGCCGCCGCCCAAGCATGAGCACGGAATCGCCCACTCGCACCTCGGCGTGCATACCGCCAGCCGATCCAATACTGCGGAAGATCTCATCACCGCCGAGCCCGTTCTTCAAGAACCCCAGGAGGCCAACCGCGTCCTCCGCAACCATGTAGGGCGTCAGCGTGCGATAGCCCTTCGGAATGGGATCCACGTCCGTCTTCTTCGGCGGCTCGGGTTGCCCGGCCTGCATTCGCCGATGCATTTCTTCGACCGACATTTCCTCCGTGACGGTGGTTATCCCCCAGGAGTAACCGAACGGATCGACTACGGTCCCTTCGCGCCGGCCGTAGAACTGGTCGGTCACGGCCTTCTTAATTTTGGCGCCCGCAGCCACAGCCCGCTCTACGAATCTGTCGACATCGGGCACGATGATCTGCAAGGCGATCGGCGATGCTCCTAGAGTCTCCGCGCTTAAGCGCCCACCTTGCGGCCACTCGTCCGAGACCACGATGAGGGAATCGCCAATCATGATCTCGGCGTGCGGGATGTGTCCTTCGTGTTCAAAGCGCATTGTCTCTTTCGCGCCGAATGCCGCTTTGTAAAACTCGATGGCCCTGGCGGGGTTCTTAAATGCGATCCTCGGTGCCGCTATTGTGCGGGTTGCGGTAATCGGTTCCGTGGTTGTTGCCATTGCTGTACTCCTCTTCAAATCTGATTTGAGACGTTCCATGAAGTCCGTGCGCGGAAGTTCGCGCAATTCACTTGCGATGCGAACTAGTGGCGCGATTTCGGGATCGACGCCGGCCACTGTGTCGATGGGGTGCGCCAGCAGTTGCGTGATGGCCTCGTCCAGTTGGTCGAACAGAGAGCGCTTATCCATTGGCACCCTCCATGCTCTCGCGAAGCTTCTCGAGGGCGCGGAATTGAAGCTGCTTGATCGCGCCTTCGCTACGCTTCAGATCTTCGGCAATTTCGCGAACGTTTTTTTGTTCAACAAATCGCATGACGATGACGCGGCGCTGGTCAGCAGGGAGGTCGTCGACAAGTTGGAAGAGCATCGCACGTAGCTCAATACCGTTCATGCTCTTGTCACTCAGTTCGCCGGGGACCGGACTTCCCGCCTCGCGAGATTGGCTGCGCCAGCGATCAGCCATTGCGTTCGCGGCCATCTTTACGAGCCAGGCTGCAAACGGAACTCCACGCCACTCGAAGCGGCCGAGGTTTGCCAGCGCCTGGTGAAACACCTCGGAGGTGATGTCTTCCGCTTCTTCGCGAGTGCCAGAACGCCTGGCTACGTAGGCATAGACGGCGTGAAAGTTACGCCGATAGAGTTCGGCAAATTGCGCAGGGTCGCGCTTTGCCGCCTCAATTAGAAGCCGCTCGTCTGCCTCTTTGCTCAGCGCCCTCACCCGGTTCTCCGCATAACGCGCTCACTAAGATAAACCGTCGGGAGGAGCAAAAGGTTACGGAGGAAAAAATGTGCGGGTGTGACTGAAGATCAGGCTGCGGTCACGTTTGGATTCCCTCAGGGCTGAAGCCCTATGGAGTAGGCGCGATGCGGCACGGCTAAAGAGGTTGCTGAAAAAGTCGAAAAAGCAGATTCCCGCGGACTGAAGTCCGCCAGGAATGAAAAAATTGAAGAACTTGTACGGCGCAGCTAAAGCTGCGCCCCTTTAACGATTCAAAACGAGTTTTTCCGCAAGCTGTAAAAGCTGGGCCCTTTCAAAAACGTGGCCCAAAGCGAATTGTTCGCAGTCTTCAGTGGTGCATCTCGGACTTAGAAGTCGAAATCGCCGTCAATTCGCCACAGCCGCGGCACCGAGTTGTAAAACACGCCGTAGAGCGGCGAGGCATAGTACTCCTGGACATCGCGCGGGTTGGAGTGATTCAGCACGTTGTAAACAGTCAGGCCGAAGCGAAATTGAATGTGGTGACCGTGAAACTTGAAATCCACCGGATACTGCAATTTGGCATCAAGTGCCAGGAAGGCCGGAAAGCGCCCCGCCTGGTTCTCGGGCCCGAGGTATTTCCAGTTCTGATCGAGAGCTGAGAATGGGAACCCGGTGTGAACGTCGAGTATCGGGACGAAGTCGAACTTGTAGGGGAGTGCGATGATTCCCCAGAACAGACCGCGGTTGGGTGCGTCTGAAGATAACGGACCGTACTGGTTCTTGCGAATCAGGGGATAAGGAAAGTTTCCGAAAAACTCGTTGTAGTCGTTCAGCTCGCCATAAGCACGCGAGTGCGTGTAGCTGGCATAGATCGACGTTCGCTCGGTTGCTTGCCAACGGAGCATGGCCAGAAACTCGTGATAGCTCTGCGTGCCGTTATTGAGCAATTGCAGCTGGGCGATGCCGTCGGGCGTCTGCAACGGATTCAAGTAGAACTCGCGGTGTACCTGCCGGCTCTCGTATCCGATGCGCACCAGCACCCCGCGCACCACTTCGCGGTCCAGTTGCAACGTCCATCCCAGGCTGTAGGGCACTCGCAGCCCCGGAGTCGCCAGCGTGTGAACATAAGTCGCCGGGCCATTGATGACGGTGATGCCGTCACTGGCGTAGTCCGTGATGGTTTGGGCCGGATATTTCGTGAACACGGCAACGTTCAGAGGGATCTTGTCATAGAACAGTCCGACGCCACCTCGGATCGCCGTCCGTCCGTCTCGTGTAGGCGCAAATACAAAGCCGATGCGCGGTGCGACATTGACGGCTTGCGAAGACAGGCTGTCGTGGTCCACCCGCAAACCTAGATCGAGCGTGAGCCGCGGAAGAATTTGCCAATTGTCCTGGGCGAAGAGCGCGAAATCGTTTTTCGCCGCCTGCGACGGAATCGCAACGCCGTAGGTGATCGTGCTGCTTAGAGTGCTATCGCCCCGGAGAACGGTTACCGGCAAGTTCGATACCTTTCCGCTATAGGACGAGTAAGCGTACGAGTATCCTGCGGTCAGCAAGTGCCTGCCCCACCTTTCAACTGGCCGCCAGTGCAGCGTTTGCGACCATTGGTACAGGTCCGTGTTGCGGTTCTGCAGCGTGAAGTAGCTGCCGGAGTTCGAGTAAGGATCGAGCATCATCTCTCCCGGCTGGGGGTCGGCGGGATAGACGCGTGAATTCAGCTCCTTCGCGGAAAACAGCGATTGCACGAAGCCACCGTTCTCCAGGATCCAACGGTCGGCGGCGGAAAGGAAAAATCCTCGCTGGCGATAGTCAGCGGTCACCGGCTGAGGATTAAACGTGTTGATGTTGGTGTAACCAGTGTTCTGTGGATCGAGCGCCAGGACTATGGAGAATCGCTGGTTGGCCGAAGGGTTCCAGCCAAGTTGCGTATATGAATTTATTTTCTCGACGATGCGGACGTTGTTCGGATCGGGAATCGAGTACACGCGAACCGTATCGTATCCGTAACCCATCGACTGAAAGAGGTAGAGTTCTCCCTTCTTCAGGGGACCGGCAAAGCTCAGGTGCGGCGACGCACTTTCGACGCCATGGATGTTACCGCCAATCCAGCGAAACCGCGGTACCGGATCTTCGAACAGGAATTTCCACTCGTCCGTGCCACTGCGGGTGTTAACGTCAACTACTCCACTTGCGAATCGTCCGTACTCCGCGGAGAACGGGTTCGAGAGTACCTGCACGGACTGCACCGCGACGGCAGGCAGACTCAGCGCCGCCTGCCCGGTGAAGGGATCGGTGACGCTGGCCGAGTTGATCAGGGTGTTCGCCTGGTTAGTGCGTCCACCCTTGATGCGAATCAGTCCATCGAGTCCGCGCACTACGCCAGGCAAGAGGGGAAGTGCGTCCTGAAAGTCCTGGTTGAGTTCCACCACGGATTTCAACGTTGATGCTGTGAGCGCCGGTGCACCGCCCGAGCTAGAGGTGAGATCGACCGCCGGAGCGTCCGCTGCCACCGTGATGTTCTGGGTTTGCCCCTTCAGCGTGAGCTCAAAGTCGAGTTTCGCGGGTTTGTCGGAAGCAATCTTGATGTGCTTCGTGACCGCATCGAATCCCGCGAGCGCCACTGTGATGTCGTACTCGCCGAACAGCAGGCCTGCGAAGCTGTAGGCGCCGAGGCCACTGGACACGGTCGAGATTTCGGTATCGGTTGCGAGGTTCTTCAGCGTCACTCGAGCGTTTGGCCAGACCGTCTGGACGCGATTCGCATCGAGGGTATAAATAACGCCGCCGATGTTCGCACTGTTTGCAGCAGCCCCTTTCATCAATGCCATCGTGATCAGCACTGCGACAACAAATCGCCGGATGGACTCATTCAGATGCACGGCCCCGGTCACTTCCCGGGTTATTCTGCCATTGTGTCAGGCTGCAATGCGAACTGCCGCGAGTTAGGATATATTCTTTCGGACTCAAAACAAAATCTTCCAAGAGGATGGTCCCGAATGCCGCCAACCAATTCGCCCACCACACTGACACCTACTATTGTGTTTTGAGAATCTGCAGGCCCACCAACGCACGTTCGCTCTCAAAGCAGCAATCGAGTTGGATATATTCCGCGCCGTCGGCCAGGGTCCGGGTGACGTGGCGTCGATCGCTCGCCACGCCAAGGCATCGCAGCGCGGCACCCGTATTCTGTGTGACTTTCTCGTCATCAATGGGCTCCTGCAAAAAGAAGACGCGCGCTACCGGCACACTCCGTCGAGCGCTGCGTTTCTCGATCCGAGCTCGCCGTCGTGCCTGGCCTCGGTTGTGGGCTTCCTGTCGCTGCCATCATTGCGCGAGCCCTTTGAGCACCTGGCCGATATCGTGCGCACCGGACGCACTGTCCTGCCGGGCGACGGCACCGTGGAGGCCGAGAACCCCGTGTGGGTGGATTTCGCTCAGAGTATGGCACCGATGATGGCGCCTCTCGCGGGACCACTGGGCGCGATCGTGCTGCAGGGCAGGAGCGATCCGATGCGCGTGCTCGATATCGCTGCCGGCCATGGGTTGTTCGGAATCGAAATCGCGAAACAGAATCCGCAGGCCCATGTAACCGGACTGGACTGGGCGCCGGTGTTACGGGTTGCGCTGGACAATGCCAAAAAGGCTGGCGTCCAGGACCGCTACGACATGCTTCCGGGCAGCGCATTTGATGTGGATTTTGGAGGCCCCTACGAGGCGGTCCTACTTACTAACTTCCTTCATCACTTCGATGTCGATACTTGCGTCGGGTTGTTGAAGAAGGTCCACAACTCGCTCATGCCCGGTGGATGTGTGGCCACTCTGGAATTCGTGCCCAATGACGACCGCGTGTCGCCGCCGATGCCGGCGGCGTTCAGCATGACCATGCTGGCCTCCACCGCGGCCGGCGACGCGTACACATTTCCTGAACTTCTGGATATGCATACACGCGGAGGCTTTAAAGACGTCACTAAGCATCCCATTCCCATGAGCCCACACACGATCGTGACGGCGAAGGCGTAGGCCCGTCCCCCTGTCGTCCGCTTGAGCGACAATGGAAAATCACGCGTGCTTCTCTAGAAGTGGAACCCGACCGTGGCCGTGATCGCGCGTGGGGTCACATAGTGTGTTCCGCTGAAGGTCGATAAGAAGTTGTAGAGCACGTAGTTGTTCGTCAGGTTGATGAAGTTCACCTGCGCGCTCCACTTGTACCGATCTGTTTTGAACAGGTTGTCATCTCCAATCGCGAGGTCGAAGAGGTTTCGCGGCGCAATGCGGGCGGGATTGTGGTCGTCATTCTGGGTTCCCGGCGCCGGCACCTTGGTAAGCGTAGAGCCAAACTGAGATGCCAGACAGGTGAATGGCAGAGCGACTGTTGGAGTCGCATGCACGCCGTTGCAGGTGAAGCCGGCCTGGAACTCCTGATCAGCGGTGAAAGGGATTCCGGCCCCATCGGTCATGGTGATGGCAGGTAGCCCGTTCAACGTGGTCGATTGCGGACAGTCGTTAAAATTGGAGATTCCGTAACAAGGTACTGCGCCGGCGACGAGTCCGCTATCGTAGCGCCAGTTGAATCCGATCCATGGGCCCCGCGTCCACGGCGTTTGGTATTGCAGGTGCGCGGTCATGTTAAAGGCTTCGTCGTGATCGATGCGGAAAACCCCAAGCGGCGCCGAGGGAGTGGCCCCGGCTCCCGAAATCTGGGGAGTGAAGAACCGGGCAGCGACACTCGACATTACCACCAGAGCGCTGAAGCCGTGATACACAGGCACGCTAGCCCGCAGCGCAAATCCTGGAATCTTCGAGTTATGCCATTCGATCGGGAAAGTGATCGGCGTGTTGCCCAGCACGCTGAAGTCATAGGCGCTGTGCGTGTACTTCCAGATGTACTCGCCGTCGATTACGAGGAACTTTCCGACCGCCTGTTGCAGACCGGCATGGAATTCGTTGCGAAAGCCGGGTGCCAATGGCGTTGTGGTGTTCGATGAGCAGGCTAGAAGAGGGTTCAGAACTTCCGAGTTGCATCCGATGCTGGAGAGCACCAGGTTTTCATTAAAGGGAGTCTCCAATGTGCGCGCATAGGAGATACGAAGAACGGTGTTGGTTTTCCGAATGTTGTAAGCGATGCCCAGGCGAGGCTCCGCTTGGCTGGCGACCGCAAGCCCGTTGTAGAGGTCGCCGCGAATCCCAAGATTGAAGCTCCAGTTGCGAACGTTGATGTTGTCCTGGAGATACATGGCTAGTTGCTTAACATCCGTGTGGCCGACAAAGGGATAAAGAGTCCCTCCCCGCGTCAGATCGTAGGGCAGCAAAACATTGTTGAACAAAGGATAGAGGGCGGAGTTGGGGGCGTTCGGGTTCGAAGCGACGTTTGGCTGATATCCGGCCGCTGCGCACTGCGAAGGATCAGTAAAACCGTTGACCGGGACGGCATTGATATCCAGGCAAGGTGCGTTGAGCGCAGAATCGACGATTCCAACCTGATCATTCTCGTTCAGGAAGGTCTGCTCGTAGGTAATTCCCGCTTTGATGTTGTGAATCCCCTTCGTATAGCTGACGTTCGCGAGAGCTCCGGCATTGAGAAGTGAGCGCTGCTGGGCAACGCTTTCCCTCTGAAGATTGGCCGGTCCAAGGTCAGCGAAAGGGTCATCGCTGGGGTAGTAGTTGTAGGCGTCGCGCCGGACGAATCCAGTCACATTCAAGACCGCATTCGGACTTAAGGTGTGTGACCACGTAGGCGCGATGTCGAACGTAAGGATTTTGGAGCGCTGATCGGTCGGTCCTAACGGAAGGCCATTCGGACCTACGACGCCGATGTTCAGATTGCCGTAGGAATTCGGGGTCTGAAACCACGAGCGTGTGAATTGAAAGTTCAGGTGCAATGCGTCCTTTGGAGAAAACACATAGTCGAAGCGGTTGAATACGTTCTCCTCATTACCTTTGTCGTGCATGACCGCGAACTCGGGTGGATCGAGGAACCGGCCTGAGTTCAGTCCGTTGACCGCAATGAATTCGCCCCAGTTCTTACCGCCATAGGAAAAGTTCGCGTCAACATTGGAACTTCCAAATGAACCGTAGGAAGCGGTAATGGCACCGTGGGGTGTGGTCGATCCCATTCCTGAGCGTGTGGTCACGTCGATCACCAGGCTCGTCTTGTCTCCGAACTCGGCCGGCGGCGCCCCGCCAATGACCGTCATCGATTGCACGGCGTCGAGTGGAATCTGGTTGGAGAAGACCTTGCTCTGCTGGTCGGTTATGGGTTGGCCGTCGAGCGAAAACGAATTTTCCGCGTGATCGCCCAGTCCGTGAAACAGGCCATTGGAATCGGCCGCAATTCCCGGCGACGACAGCGTGACAAGCGAGCTCAACTCCGAGGAGGAGCTTTCCAGTGGAAGCTTGTCAAACAACTGCCGGTCCACATCTGTGTGAAACGTCGGATCGTTTTCCAGAAGAGCGCTGGCTGTGGCTTCAACCGTCAAATTCTGGGCGGACCCCTGGATCTGCAAAGCTACGCTAACGTTGATCGGTACGGCGGAACGAACATCGACGTCCTTATCAGTGACGGCGAACCCCGGTGCGGTGACACGAAGATGATAGGGATTGAAGGGAATGTTCTTGAAGCTGAATTGACCGGCGCTGTCGGTAGTAGTTGACCGGCTGAACTGGCTGACCGGATTCTGAATCTCCACAGTCGCGCCCGGCACGATCGCGCCCGTCGGATCGGAGACCACGCCGCTTAGCGACGAATTTCCGGAAGTCTGCGCGCTCCCGCTGCCGACGCAAAGCACCAGACAGAATATTGCGCCTGCCAGGGTGAGCGAACTGCGCATCCCTACACCACAGCGAAACGGGTTGCGCGTGAAGTTGCCGGCAAATCTCGCCGGAGAAAATAGCTGTGCATCATCTCGCGATGGAAAACTCCCAAACATTCGTGCCTCCAAGAGCTGTTGCCTTCTCCCGCCGCAACGCTAATACGGAGCGTTGCCGGGAAGAGGACTTCCGGGTTCTTTGGAGATCGTCCGGTCCCGCGATACACCGCGGGCCGACAATCACGGAAATTCAGCGTCGAATTAGAGGTTGGCCGGAGGAGGACGGATGAAGGAGGAGACGACCCGCAGCCGCGACTCGAGCTGCGGCTCACAGGTGACAAGTAGTGCCGATTCAAGAATAGGAGCGGGGGCGGCACTGGTCGGGGTTACGACCGCAGCGCTGTGGGCCACCACGCACAACGAACAGTGCGGGGCCGGGGAACTCTGTCCCGCCAAGACCTCGTGAACGTGGATCGCTTGGACGAAGCCGAAGCCTGCAATCACCAGAACGAAGAACAGCGCAGTCCATCGCTGGAAGTGCTGGTGATGGGATTGTTGTTTTCGGCTCATGACGAGGACAGTTGCGAGTATTTTACCCGACTTAGACGGACGGCGCGAAGCATGGGGAGCAGAAAATCAACATTTTAGACACAAAACGGTGGACAGCGCCTTGATTCAGTCGGGGTTAGGGGCCGGGTCGCCAAGCGTCGTAACGGTTCGAAAGTGCTGCCGAATCGCCTCAGCCTGCGGCCGGCTCACCACCGAGGCCAAGGCTGCGGCGTCCGCGTGCTTCACCGCTTCCAGGCTACCGAAGTGCTGTAACAATCTGCGGGTAGTCTGAGCACCGATACCGGGTATTTCCAGCAGCTCGGTCTTGCGGTCTCGAATCTCGCGACGCTTGCGATGAAATGTGACTGCGAATCGATGTGCTTCATCGCGCACCAACTGGACCAGGTGCAGCACAGGCGAGTGCCGGTCCAGAAAGATGGGATCGTCTTCCTGTCCGTACACGTAGATAATCTCTTCTCGCTTGGCGATCGAAGCCAGGGGCTGGTTGGTGATGCCCAGGGCCTCGAGTGCACCTGCCGCCGCATGGAGTTGTCCGATCCCGCCATCAATCAGGATCAGGCTGGGCAGCGGTTTCTCCTCTGCCTGCAGCCTCGAGTAACGTCGCGTGACCACCTCGCGCATCGATGCGAAATCATCCACACCAGTCACCGACTTGATGATGAACTTGCGATAGTCAGATTTCTTCATGGCGCCGTCTTCCCACACCACCATCGAAGCCACTGTCTCTGCGCCCTGGATGTGCGAGATGTCGAAGCATTCGATGCGCCGCGGCAATTCCGGCAGCATGAGCGAATCCTGTAAGGCTTCCTGTATGACCTTCGTCGCCGGCTTCATTACACGAAACCGCTGATCGTAGGCCTGTTTCGCGTTCTGCCCGACGAGGTCTACCAGGGAACGCTTTTCGCCCCGCTGCGGCACCTGGATGTGAACAGTGCGGTCGCGTCCTTCCGAAAGAACTGCCTCCAGCGTGCCACGGTCTTCGAAATCAACCGGCACATAAACGTTGTGCGGAACGTACTGCTGGTCGAGGTACACCTGCTTCAGCAAAGTAGAAAAGAATTCTCCCGGGTCGAAGCCCCTCTCGCCAATGATTTCGTTCATGTCTTCCCAGAAGAACTCCCGCTTGTCCATGATCTTGCCGCCACGCATGTGAAACAGGTTCACCGCCAGCATCTGGTTTTCGTAGTGGTAACCGAAGACATCGGCATCGTCCCCGTCCACCTCGTGAATGCGCTGCTTCTGTTCCAGCAGCGCAACCGTCGAGATCAGATCGCGATACTTCGCTGCGAGCTCATATTGCTCCCGCTCGGCGGCGGCGTTCATGCGCTGATGCAAGGACCGCGACAAGTCAGCGCCGCGGCCCTCCAGAAACAACTTCACATCATGTACCGCTTCTGCGTAACGGTCGGGAGTCGTCAGCCCTTCGACACACGGTCCCAGGCAGCGCCCAATGTAGTACTGCAAACACGGACGCGGATAATAACGGTTCAAATCCAGCTTGCACGACGGAATCAAGAAGTGACGGTGAATCAAATCGACCAGCCGGTACGCCAGGCTGGTAGGAAAATACGGACCGTAATACAGCGAGCCGTCCTTACGAAGCCGTCGCGTAACGTACACTCGCGGATACCGCTCGCCCAGAGTCAGCTTGATGTAGGGATAGGTCTTGTCATCGCGCAGCAGAATGTTGTAGCGCGGCTTTTTCTGCTTGATCAGGTTATTCTCGAGCGCGAGAGCTTCTTTTTCGTTATCGACGACGATGTAGTCGAGGTCGGCAGCCTCGCGCAATAACGTTCCAGTCTTGGCGTTTTCCGCTGCCCCTTCCAGAAAATAGGAACGCACTCGCGCGCGCAGGTTGTTGGCTTTGCCGACATAGATAATTTGGCCGTCGGCATTCTTGTACAAATACACCCCAGCCGAGCTAGGTAAAGTCCGAATTTTCTGGTGCAGATCCATGATGTGGTGGAGAGTTAGGCGCTGATCCTTTTGCGCCACCGCTCTTGTATAGATTAACGATCGGGCTCGATTGGAGCACCCGCGTACGAATGCCTAATTTTGTTGCGCGGTTTGTCGAGGTCGCAAGGGCCCAGACCCCTCGACGCACATCGTGGTGCCACTTTCGACGCCCCCAGCAGAGAGACTCACCCTGTAAAAATTCTACTACTCGCGTCAGGATTATCCGGAACCGCACTTCTAACCTTTTCGGCCTGTCCTACAAGTAACTGAGAACATTGCCGGTATATCAATAGCGAATTCGCACGCGATTGGCAACCGTCTTGCATTTACTAACCGGCGCACTTCAGAGGAGTTCCTATGACCCGGAAGATTCTTGTGTCGTTGACGGTAGCAGTTGGCCTGATTTCTTCGGTAGGCTGTGCCACCAAGAAGTACGTCCAAAATCAGGTCACTCCCATCAATAACAAAATTAGCGAGTTGAATGACATCACCGCCAAAAACAGCCAGGATATTAAGGATGTCAATGGCAAGGCGCAGCAGGGAATCGACGCTGCCAGCACTGCTGATCAGAAGGCTGGCGCCGCTGCTGGTTCGGCGGAGCAGGCAAACCAGCAAGCAACCCGTGTCGGTGCAGGCTTGAACGGGCTTCAGGGAACGGTCGAGAATCTCGACAACTACAAACCCGTCGCCAACACCACCATCCAGTTTGGCTTCAACAGGTACAATCTGACGAAAAGCGATCAGCAAATGCTCGACGAGTTCGCGCAGCAGATTGGCCAGCAGAAGCACTACATCGTGCAGGTCCAAGGCTACACCGATGCGACCGGTTCGCCCGACTACAACAGCCAGTTGAGCCGCCGACGCGCCGATGCCGTGGTTGCGTACCTGGCGGCGAAATACAACGTTCCCACCTATCGCTTTTACTTCATAGGGCTGGGCGAAGCCAACCCGGTGGTTGAGAACGACAACTCGACAAATCGCGCGAAGAACCGTCGCGTTGACGTGCAGTTGCTGACCAATTCGCTGGAGTCATCTACGGCCCAGGCGAACACTCCGCCACGGCCCCAGAACCAGCAACCCAACGATCAGAAATAGACTCTCTCGCTCGGTTTTCCCCCGACGGAAGGGCCGCCCGTAACTTGGGCGGCCCTTTGGCCTGTCGCCCTGCGTTTCGTGCGCAAGTACTCACAATCTGAGGCCTTGGGGTGCATAGTGTTCCGCACGCACCATAACCATACAAGATCGCAGATCCCGGCCAGAACGTCCCTGCTCTCTCGCCCGTTCCTCCCTCGGCACTCATCAACCTAAGGCAGTTCCCAACTCCCGAAGGAGGTATCAACTGTGGCGGTAACCGGCACGCACTACAACTGGGGCTGGGCATATGGCGGCAACAATGGAATTTTCTGGAGCGTCGAATACAATTTCTCTCCCACTTTCGCCGCGGCCCAGACCTCTCTCTCCATAGCCGACCGCGACGGTCTCGTTACCGGAGGTATCACTCATACCGTAGACGCTCAACGCCGAGCGGGCCAAACCACGACTCGTGGAATCCGAATTTCGGCTTTCCTCCCCCCGTTTACGACCCTCTCACCACCAGTGTGACCGCCCAGTTGGATGTCGGTGGAAATGGTCGGCAAGGTGTCATGACACTGAACGTGTGGTTCTTCGGGTAGAAAGGGAGCGAAACATTGTGCAACAGTCAGGCGCTGCACTCTTTGCGAAATTCGTTAGTATCGGTCGTTTCGCGGGTTGATCGCGCCCTCTACCAGAGCAAGCAGGAGGCCGCGATCGTACAACCTTGATCGCACACTGACGCCTCCGAGCTCAGCCCTGCTGGAATGTCTCAGAGTGGTACTTCTTCTGCCGTAAAAACCGCGCGTCGTCACATCCCCGACGGGGTTGCAATAAAATATGACTATGCGGTTGCGGATTCTCTTGCTGGTGTTCCTGTCTTTGTGCCTGTGCGGCATGGCTCTTGCCCAAAGTAACGAGGAAGAAGGCCCCATGACACGCGTTCCCGTCGACCGCTCAGCTCCTCCACCGAAGGACAACCGCAAGGCCCCGCCACGCTCCGACCAGCTTGCCCCCGACGAGAGTTCCAGCAAGCAGACCCAGATTGATATTTCTCCTCCCGCATACGATAAGAAAAAGTCCGCCGACGAGAGCGATAGTGATGTGGGCGAGTTTCATCCTTGGGATCCGCATAAGGCCGCAAAGTGCATCGAGGTCGGTGATTACTACTACAGGCAGGGAAACTACCGTGGCGCCATCAGCCGCTATCAGGAAGCGCTGGAGTGGAAGCCCAAAGACGCCGAAGCGACCTACAAGCTTGGGGAAGTACAGGAAAAAACCGGTGACCTCGCCGGAGCGCTCGAAAACTATCGGGCCTATTTAAGAATTTTGCCCGGCGGACCCTACGCCGAGAAGGCGCAAAAGGGCGTCGACCGCCTGAAATCCAAAGTCACCCCCGCGGCGGCCCAGGCCGCTCCCAAGCCCAGCTGAAGAGGCGGACTGGTTCTGCAAGACGCCCCGAGTTGAGTCTTGCGCATCCACTCCTATATGGTGAAGGCTGCTCGTGAAGACGCCCACACGATCGACCTCACTCCTCGGTCCTCGTCGCAAACTCCATCCGCGGAATGCGCTTCCATTCGTGCTGTTGTCGATCTTCACCCTGCAATCGTTCTGGTTCATTCAGACGCAGTCGCTCACCTACGACGAGCCGGCCCACATCATTGCTGGAGTTGACGCCTGGCGTCATGGACGCTTTCAGCTGTGGAACGACCACCCGCCTCTTGGGCGCCTCTGGCTTACGCTTCCCATCGCACGCATCGACAGCCAGTACGCCTGGCGGCAATTGCCGGTCGGCTACCGTGTCGAAGCCATGCAGCCTGGGCCGGAAGAGATCGCCAATCATGCTCGCCCCATGAACACGGTTCTTGGCGTCCTGCTCGGAATTGTACTGTGGGCAGCCACTCGACGCCTCTTTTCGGAGGGCGCAGCGAACCTAGCATTAGCGCTGTTCGCTTTCACACCCTCACTCATCGCGCACTTTTCCGTGGCGACCACAGACGGAATCGGCACCCTGTTCATCTTTCTTGTCGCGTTTCAACTGGTGAGATGGCGCCACAATCCGAGCTGGTTGCAGACCGCACTCATGGGGCTGGCATTGGGCGGACTGCTTCTTGCCAAGTTCTATGCGCCTCCGCTGGTGCTGCTGGCACTCGTCCTGATGCTGTTGCTCAAACCCAGTGGCGCGGGGTTTCATCCCGCGAGATGGAACTGGAAGGCGGCGCTTACTGCCCTGGTTCTCGCGTTGGTTGTTCTGTGGGCGGGATACCTCTTCCACGTCTCGCATTTCAAAGTCGCCGACGGACAGGTCACCGCAACCTTTCCCAACCGCGGGCTGAAAAACTGGACGACCAAGTCGCACCTGCGTATCAGCGCGATAGTCCCGGCAGGCGAGTTTTTTGAGGGCCTACGTGAGGTCGCCTTGAGCAACAGGCACGGCCGCCCCGCATGGTTCTTCGGCAAAATCTATCCCACCGGCGGAATCAGGCTGTACTATCCCGCAGCCATCGTCTTGAAGTGGCCGATCATCCTGCTGGCGCTCTTCCTCGCCAGCCTGCTCCTGGGAGTGCGCCCGGTCTGCCGCGCGCCTGCCGATCTGCTCGTCATGTGCGCCTTCGCCGTTGTGTTTTTGTTCTTCGCAATCCAGTCGAAATATGACATCGGCGAGCGCCACATTCTTCCGCTCTACCCATCGGTGTTGCTAATCGCCGGCTCGATTTGGGAGCACGTCAAATCGCTCAAGGCCGGACTGCGACTCAATTTTCAGTGGTGGTCACGGACCCGGGTCATCAACTTCAATATCGTCGGACTTGTTCTCTTGCTCGTTCTCAACGCCGCCGACGTCCTGCGTGCCGCTCCCGACTATCTCTCCTACTTCAACATCCTGGTGAAGCCCGCAAATAGTTGGCGCTTCTTTACCGACAGCAACCTGGACTGGGGCCAGGGACTCATAGCCCTACGCGAATACGAGTTCCGAAATCCTGACCAGCGACTTCGGCTTGGCTATTTCGGGTCGGTCAATCCGGCATTGTATGGTGTGCGCGCTACTGAACTCGCACCCGGCGAGCGCGCTATTGGAAGGGTCGTTATCGGCGCGACTGCACTCTCCGGCCAAGCATTCACCGACCCGACAGGTTATCGGTGGCTTCTGTCCTATCCGCCGAAAGAGATGATCGATCGCTCCATGTTCGTTTACGAGGTCAAGTGAAATTCTCAGGGCTGAGATGCTGGCGATTTCCACCGGAGGCTCTCAAATGAAGGCTGTATTCACCATTCTGCTGCTTGCTGCAACGTGTATGGCCCAATCCGCCGCTCCCACCGTCGCGCAACTGCTCGGCACATGGCAACTGGTCTCCATCGAAGACACGATGAAGGACGGGACGGTGAAGCCTCCTGACCAGTTTGGACCACACCCGCAAGGCTTTCTTTTGTACGAATCTGACGGCCACATGTGCGCGACCATCGCCAACGGTGATCGCCCTGCCTGGAAAGACTCAGTCAACCCTTCCGATTCCGAGAAAATCGCTTATTACGACACCTTCATCGCCTACTGCGGAAGCTTTAAGCTCGACCCTGCCAACTCCATCGTCACCCATTATCCGTCGATTGCCTGGGCGCCTGCGTACGTTGGCTCGACGCAGGCCCGCCCCTTCAAACTGGATGGCAACAAGCTGATCATTACAGTGGCCGCTCCAGGCCCAGGCGCTACCAAGCGCGTCCTGGTTTGGCAACGCGGGCCCAATCAGCACTGAATCAGATCGCTCAGCGCGATCCTAACTGTCCCCATAGCGCGCGTGCCGGCTCATAATTCGGAGTCACGGTCAGGACGGGACGCAGCGCTTGGCGCGCTTCCTCATATCTCCCGCTGGCCGCCAGCGCTGTGGCCAGGTTCGTACCGTATTCCGGATCGCCCGGCGCAATCGCTTCGGCAGCTTTAAACTGCACGATCGCATCGGCATAACGGCCCTGTTCGCCATACACGCTGCCAAGATTGTTCCGTAGCGAGGCGTTGAAATTATCTTGTGCCGGATGCACCGCCAGCGCCCGCTTAAAGTAGCTGGCCGCCTGGTCGAGTTCATGGCCGCTTCGCTGGGCGTAGATGCCCAGCGCGTTCAGGACGTTTTCGTTTTCTCCCGAACTCCCTGCCGCCCTCTGAAGATATTGCGAGGCTTCCTCCCATCGTCCGGCCCTGGTCAGAATCAGTCCCTGCTCACCATCGATCTCGGTATCGGACGGGTCGGCCTCGCGTGCTTTGCCCAGCATCGCAAGCGAGCGTTCATAGTCCGACCGCTCGCTGTAGATCGATGCCAGCCCTCGATAAGCAGTGGCCAGATTCACCCGGTCCGGCGGAACTTCGGCCGCAGCGAGATTGGCGGCCTCTAGATAGTGTTGTTCCGCCGATTCGTGTCCCGAAGGCTTATCATTTTCCGCCGCCGCCACCATGATGTGCACAAACGGTGCATTCGGCGATGTCTCCAGCGTGCTCGCGAACAACGTCGCATCGTCCTGCCAGTCGGAATTACGCTCGGACGTCATCGATCCCAGGGTGACTACCACCGCAGCCAGCGCCGAGAAGCCCACGATAGTCCGCCGTCGTACTGGAACCTTCTGCAAGACTTCGCCGGCAGCCAGCGTTATCAACAGGCAGAAGCCGACCGACGGAAGATAGAGGTAGCGCTCGGCAAACACATTTCTCCCGACCGCATAGATGTCCATGACCGGAAGCAACGTGATGAACACCCACGCGATACAGAACGAAACCAGCGGCATCCTCCTGGCCGCATAAACAACGATGCGGAGCATCAGCACCACGAAGGCCACTGCGGCGGCTGCCCGTACGTCCAGCAGCGACGTCTGGGGTGAGAAGACGTGATACGCGCTCAAGTGCACTGGTAAAAGTAGCTTCCACCAGTAGTCCGCCATCAGAGTGACAACCGTTAGCGCGAGCGAAAGCGGCGAAAGCTCCCAGTTCCGCTGACTGGCAGCGATGACGCCGAGCAACCGAAATCGCAGCAGCAGGTATCCAGCCACGACCATCCAGAAGGGCAGCGATGCCATCATTGCCGCTTTTAGCCGCACGACTATGTTCCGCTGATGTGGGACGAGGAAGACATGCACGGCCACGAGCACCGGAAAAACTGCGGCAGTCTCCTTCCACAGCAATGCCGCCGCGAAGCATCCAACCGATAGTGTCCACACCAGCCAACTTAATGCTGACCGCGCGGAATTACGATTCGCAGCGGCGAGCGCGCCAGGCAATAACAGGAAAAAGAGAAAGGCCAGCAGCACAAAGACCGTGCAGCCAATGTCCGGAAGGGCCGAGATCCAATCCACTGCTTCCGCGTGAATCGGATGCACGGCGAACAGCGCCGCGGCACAATACGCAACCTCCATGCGGCCCGTGATCTTCCAGAAAAATGCGAACGCTAACAGCACTGATGCGGTCGCGAAGCCGGCACACACCGCGTGAAGTGCGAGAGGACTTACACCCGCCGTCGCAATAACCGCCCGGTAGGTCGCCATCTGCAGCGGTCGATAATAAAGGTTTTTCGCAGGCGACTCGCGGTGGAGATAACTCCACACTCCTGCAGAAAACAAATGCGACCAGTCTGAGCCCGGTTGCAGATCCGGATTCATCACGATCTGCTGGTGATCGTCCCACACGAATCCGTTGCGCATGCTGTTCGCGTAGGGCAGCACTGTGAGAAGCGCCAGGAGGCAAGTCGCCAGTAGCGGGCGCCAGTCGCGCCCATGCCGAACCGGCGTTCTCGTCGGCACTGCCACCGGTCTTGGCGGTGCCGCGACACGATGTCTCAGCGGCGAATTCATCCAAATCAGAGGTCAATGCCCCGCCCGGGAAAAACGCAAAGGCGACCTTTAGACGTACACTTCGATGCTTTCGTTTGTCGTGCTCGGCACAATTTGCCACGTGTACAACGTTGATGACGTTGAATTGTTGATTTGTGTTCCGAACTATGGTGGCGTCGATGTGCTACTGCTAAAGCATCGGCCGAGGGAGAGGAAGCAACTGAGCGAATACCAGTTGCGCAACTGTGCGATTCGTTACGGTTGGAGAGCAGTTCGTCCCCTCAACGATGCCCGTTATCAACAGGCAATTCAGCGGACCACCGAATAAGGATCCCAATTGAGGCGTCGGGAGGGAATGAATGAATACGTGAATAGGTAGGTAAGAAAGGGGCGCCCAATCACCACTGAGTATTGGCTACTGCGTCACCCCATCCTGATGTTGTTCTCGCCAATCGTCTGGAAGACCGACAGCATATGGGTAATACCCAGCAATTGGCGAACGGATTGGCCGACGTTCATCAGATCAATGACGCATCCCGCGGACTTGCCATGAACATACAGTCGTGCCAACGTACCCAGTCCCGAGCTGTCCATATGCGTGACATGGGTGAAGTCGAGCACGATGTTCTTGTGGTCGGCCATCACCTGCCTGACTTCGAGATAGAAGCGGTCGGTGTAACCTGCTACCAGTCTTCCGCTGCATCGCACCACGGGCACATCGCGATGCCGCTCGATCGAGAATTCCAGACGATGCGTGGCTGCATGTTCAGGCATACTCTCCTGCCGGTTCAAAGTGGATTGAAATCGCTCCGGCGATTGTCACATATTGTGGAAGGGAATTAAACAGCGTAGTGCGAGCTGCAACTCCGGCAAAAGCCACCCCACGCGCTCTTGTCGGGCACGTGCAGAATCAGCCCAAGATCGGTTCTTGGAAACTCGGGGTCGTTAGGGGATTTTGGACATGCACTCCACCTGTCCTTGCGTAGAGTCGCCCTTGCGAGTCGCACTGAACTGAAACCCTAGTTGACTTTCAACTCGAACCGGACTTCCGTTGACTATGTAGGGGCGGAAGCGGTAATGCGGAATCGCATCCTCAACTGCGGCCACTAGCACAGGATCCCCCGACACCGGCTCGCTGTGGACAATCTTTCCGTTTTCATCCACGACAATCTTGAACACAACGTCGCCCTGTATTCCCTTGATTAAGGCAAGCTTGGGGTATTGCGGTAACACTTTGCGGTCCACCATTCCCGTCATCACCGAGGCAGGCAGTGTCACTGTTTGTGGACCATTGGCCCGTGACTGAGTGTCAGTATTTTCTTGTGCAGACCCTATTGCCACACAACACACCAGAAACGCGATTGCCATCTTAGTCTTTGACATGAAGCCTCCAGCGGACACGCCGGCGCCATCAAAAGCCCGACACTCTCGCTGTGGGGTCAGATGCACAGTTTCGGCTGGACGTTAGCCACAGCAGTGGCGGAAGCCGGGTGCTCTCGTGCCTTCCCTTGGAGAAGGGTGGGACTAACGACTGTCTCTTAGGCGGAAAGTTAGAAACTGGAAGCTTGAGCGCCTGTTGGGCGGGACTGGCAACTGGCTACCGGCAACTCTTCATTTCTTCTTCTCAGTCTTGACGAGAATTGAGTGCCCTACCGGCACAATCGCACCGCGCGACGGATCAGCAGCATGCGCGCGATTCATCACCTCGGTGCGCACGTAGCTCACGAACTCCGACATCTGCCGTTGCATTTCGTCCATGCGCTCGCGCATCTGCAGAATGATGGCGATGCCCGAAATGTTTACCCCCAGGTCGCGCGCCAGCGACAGGATGAGTTCCAGGCGCTCCAAGTCTTCGTCGGTGTAGAGGCGAGTGTTGCCTTCGGTGCGCGATGGCTTCAATAACCCTTCGCGCTCATACAGGCGAAGCGTCTGCGGATGGATGCCATACATCTCCGCCACCGAGCTGATCATGTACGCGCCCTGTTTTTTACGCTTGCCCATAATCCTTTCGCCTTATCGCACTCTAGCGTTGTGCAACTGCTTTGAAAGGGCACGGCTTCAGCCGCTCTTATTGTTTGTCATCCCGAGTAGAGCCCGACGCCTCTCCCTGCGGTCTGTCATCCCGAGCGGAGTCTGACGCTTTGCCAGCCGGAATCGAGGAATCCGCTTTTTCAATTCTTCCTGTGGCGTGCCGTCACCAAATATCATGCTTCCGCCCGCAAAGAATCGAACTCCTCTCGCTTCATCGCATACACCAGGTGCGGCAATCCGTAATGCACCACCTGCCGCTCCAGCTTCATCCCGTTTCTCTCGGCTACTCGTCGGGACGGCATATTCTCCGGCCGGATAAGCGAAATCACCTTCTCGGCCCCGAAATCACGAAATGCCATTCCCATGCACGCCCTCGCAGCTTCCGTCGCGTAGCCGTGTCCCCATTGGTCCCGCCGAAAGTGATATCCCACTTCCGACCGCCATCTCACCCTCGACGTTTTGTTTGATAATGCCGCAATCGCCGATAACCTCTTCGCTCTGCTTGAGCGTCGCCGCGAATAACCCGTAGCCATCGTCGCGATACCGTCGCAAGTTGCGCTCGATCCACTTCTCCGCATCGCCGCGATCGAACGTCTTCGGATAGAACTGCATGGCCACATCGTCTCCGATAATGGCGAATACCGCATCCACGTCATCATGCCGAAACCGCCGCAACCGCAGCCGTGAGGTTTCAAGCACCAAGTCGTCAACCGCGGATCGCATCTCTGTAGACATCGATTGTTCCGGCTTAGGAGCGCATCATCGCTGCTAATCACCAATCGCTAATTTGCTGTTTACCAGTCACCAGATACCAAGTCTTACAGCTAATTGCTAGACCTTCTCCCACAACTCTTCCCGCGGATCCTCCGGATTCAGCTTCGCCAGCTCACGCAGGATCTCTTTCGACTTCTCATCCCGCACGGCGGGCACAACCACATTCACCTCTACGATTTCATCGCCGCGCACGCCTTCTTTCACCGCGGAAGGCACGCCCTTCTCCCGCAAACGCAATTTCTGTCCCGACTGTGTTCCCTGCGGAATCTTGAGCTGCGCCCGACCATCGATGGTCGGCACTTCCACCTTGCTGCCCAAGGCAGCCTCACTCACCGTCACTGGAACGGTGAGGTAAATGTCGTCACCATCGCGCCTGAACACCGGGTGTTGGCCCGTCCGAATAATGATGTACAGGTCACCTGCCAGGGCTCCCATCGTCCCTGCGTTGCCGCGTCCCGCCAGTCGAATACGCTGGCCGTCGCGAGTGCCAGGCTTGATGCGCACCTTGAGCGACTCTTCGCGCTCCACCCGGCCTTCACCGTGACAGACCGGACACACCGTGCGGTTCTTCCCCGAACCTCCGCAGCGGGGACACGGCATGTTGAACTTCATGCTGCCGCTCTTCTGCGTGATCTGACCTTTACCTTTGCACTCCGGACAAACCCCGGGGCTTTCCAGGTACCCGCGCCCGTGGCAGTTGGCACAACTCTCCAGGTGGGGCACGCTAAGTTGCAATTCGGCGCCCTTGATGGCCTGCCAGAACCCGACATTCATTTGGTATTCGAGATCGCTGCCCGGCTCCTGCTGCGGCACGACTTCGCGTTGTCCTCCGCGAAAGATCCCCGAGAAGATGTCGCGGAAACCCCCGCCGCCTCCGCGCCGCCCGCCTTCTGCGATGTCGCTGAAGTCGAAGCCGCCAAAGTCGAAAGGAACTTCCTGGTATTGCCCGCCGCTGGCCGCTTCCCCGTTACTTGCGCCGAATCCGCCCGCTCCAAACCCGCCGCCGCGCGCATAAGCCTCGGCGGCTGCCGGGTCGATGTTGTCCGAGTAAAAGCCCAACTGGTCGTAAATCTTCCGCTTCTTGGGATCGCTCAGAACGTCGTTGGCTTCCGAGATGGCCTTGAATTTCTCCTCTGCGGACTTGTCGGGATTCACATCCGGGTGATACTTGCGCGCCAGCTTGCGAAACGCCTTGCGGATCTCATCCGCCGACGCCGTCTTCTTCACTCCCAGCGCGCCGTAATAGTCTTTCTTGTCCGTCGTGGCCATTCTGTTCTCTATCTATGTCTAAGCGCTGAAATTCACTTTTGTTTCACGCGCTCCAAATCTACCAGTTCCTCCACCGATTTCTTGATTGCAAAAAGCAGCTAAAACTGCGCCGCCACGATCACTACCGCTAGAACTAAGAAGATTGCGCTCAAAATCATCCGTCTGGACCTCTCTTCGCGAGAATCCCGATGCTCGGCCTATATAGCGAGTCCCTCCGTGCGGAGGGACTGCTCTTAGTGCAACTTTAGCATCGCGCACCACGCGTACTGCGGTATCAGTTGACGCTTCCTGATCCCTCGCCATCCGCCGGCACAACGATATTTGGCACGAACCCCTCTTCGTCTTCCAACACGGCGATCGCCTTCGCCATCCCGCGCTCGCCGGCCGTCAGCAGATACCACCGCTCATCCTGCGGATTGAAGTTCAACATGTACGACTTACCGTTCAATTCAAAATGCACTTCTGTCCTCACCCTCTAACCCAAACTTTCCATCGCGATAAAACCGGCTTGAACGGGCACGGCTTCAGCCGTGCCGCCGCCGCCCGAAATGAGCCGGGCTTTAGCGCCCGAGGCCAATCGCTCTATGGATAAGGGGCGCATTCCGCGCCCCTCACCGAACACCTATTACTAATCACAGTTACAGTTACTTCTTCTCATCCACGTCCACGTACTCGGCGTCGATGACACCTTCATCCTTCTTCTGCTGCTCCGCGGCTTGCCCATCTCCTCCCGGAGCCGGACCGGCCGCCGCACCAGCCGGTGCTGCCTGCGCCTTGTACATTTCCTCGGCCAGCTTGTGCGAAGCTTTTGTCAGCCGCTCGCGTGCCGCGTCCATCGCCTTCGCGTCGGTGCCTTCCAGCGCCTTCTTGGCATCAGCCACGCGCGTTCTCGACATCGCTACGCTCCTGGCCCGAGATCTTGTCGCCATGCTCGCGCAGCATCTTTTCGATCTGGTACACCATGCCGTCGAGCTGGTTGCGCGACTCGATCTCTGCCTTGCGCTCTTTGTCTTCGGACGCGTGCGCCTCTGCTTCCTTCGCCATGCGGTCCACTTCCTCTTTGCTCAGTCCCGAAGACGACGTAATCGTGATCTTCTGGTCCTTTCCCGTAGCCATATCTTTCGCGGTCACGTTGAGGATGCCGTTCGCGTCGATATCGAACGTCACTTCGATCTTCGGCACGCCGCGCGGTGCCATCGGCAATGCCCGTCAGGTGGAACTTGCCCAGCGTGCGGTTATCGCGCGCCATCGGACGCTCGCCCTGCAGCACGTGCACTTCGACCGAATCCTGGTTGTCGGCCGCCGTCGAAAACGTCTCCGTCTTCTTCGTCGGAATCGTGGTGTTCCGCTGAATCATCGGAGTCGCCACTCCGCCAAGTGTCTCAATCGAAAGCGTTAACGGAGTCACGTCCAGCAGCAGCAGGTCCTTCACCTCGCCGCCCAACACGCCTCCCTGGATCGCCGCGCCGATCGCGACCACTTCGTCCGGATTCACGCCCTTGTGCGGTTCTTTGCCAAACAGCTTCTTCACCAGCGCCTGGATTGCCGGCATTCGCGTCTGTCCGCCGACCAGCACCACCTCGTCGATCTTGTCCGCGCGTGACGCCCGCATCCTTCATCGCCTGTTCGCACGGCTTGAAGGAGCGGTCGATCGATATCGCGAACCATTTCCTCGAGTTTTGAACGAGTTAGCGTCTTCACCAGGTGCTTCGGACCGCTCGCATCCGCCGTAATAAACGGCAGATTGATCTCGGTCTGCATGGTGGTCGAAAGCTCGATCTTGGCGCGCTCGGCCGCATCGCGTAACCTCTGCAGTGCCATTTCGTTACCCTTGGCCCGCAGGTCCAAACCCTCGTCCTTCTGGAACTCGGCAATCAGCCAGTCCACAATGCGCTGATCGATGTTGTCGCCGCCCAGGTGAGTGTCACCGTTGGTCGACTTGACTTCGATCACGCCCTCGCCAACTTCAAGAATCGAAATGTCGAAGGTGCCGCCGCCAAAGTCATATACGGCAATGGTTTCGTCCTTTTTCTTGTCGAGCCCGTAGGCCAGCGCGGCCGCCGTCGGCTCGTTGATGATGCGTTTTACATCAAGTCCGGCGATCTGCCCGGCGTCCTTGGTGGCCTGGCGCTGCGCGTCGTTGAAATATGCCGGCACCGTGATGACGGCATCCGTCACTTTCTCGCCGAGATAGTCTTCCGCGGCTTTCTTTAACTTCTGTAGAATCAGCGCGGAAATCTGCGGTGGAGTGTATTCCTGCCCCTGCGCCACCACGGCCACGTGATCGCCCGCCCGTACCACCTTGTACGGAACCATCTTCATTTCTTCCGAAACTTCGTCATAGCGACGGCCCATGAAGCGCTTGATCGAGAAAATTGTGTTCTCGGGGTTGGTAATAGCCTGCCGTTTGGCCACTTGACCTACCAAACGCTCGCCATTTTTGGTGAATCCTACCACTGAGGGCGTGGTTCGCCCGCCTTCTTCGTTGGGGATGACCTTGGGCTCGCCGCCTTCCATAACGGCGACGACCGAGTTGGTCGTGCCCAAGTCAATTCCGATAATCTTTCCCATTGTTGCCCGCCTCCTGAACTTGATAATTGCGTAAGTTGCTGATTTTGAGCGTGTTGGCTAACAGCAACCACTTTATAACAGCCTCACTATAAGAACTTGAGTGTCTTACTGTCAAGGTGTTAGATGAGGAATTCCCCGGAGCTGGGTGCACCAAATTAGGACGGATTGGGGGGCTCCGCGGGTGGCTCATTCCGCTTTCCTTTGGCGGGGAGGGACTTTTCCGATCAACCTTGGAGCCGGGTAAAACGTCCGAAAATGGGAGGGTTTATAACATTTATTATAATGGCATTATGAAGACCAAATTGCGCAAGATCGGGAGCGGGTATGGAGTCCTGCTGCCAAAGAAGGTCATCGACAACCTGCGGCTGTCGGAGGGAGACGAGCTGGAGTTGACCGAAAGCGAAACCGCCATCGAACTGTCGCCGTTCGATCCGGACTTTGCGGACCAGGTGGAGGCGTTCCGGCGGACGGAGGGGCAGCACCGGAACAGCTATCGCGAGTTGAAGAAATGACGCGGGCCACGACGGCTGGACATGCGACGGGTTGATCGCGATCCATGAGGAACTGATGGCGCGCTACGGTGGGCACTCGCGCAAGGTAGACTTGGCGATGCTGGAGCTGTCGATTATGAGTTCGGAGCTGGTGGTGCGTGGTCCGCACCGGAAGAGTCGAGCGCGGCTGGCGGCGGGATACGGATGGTGTGTGCTGAAGAATCATCCGTTTGCCGAGGGGAACAAACGGATGGCGCTGGCGGCGATGGTGACCTACCTGGAGATGAACGGCCTGAGGTGGAAGTGTGGCGAGGTGGAAGAGACGGCCATGGTGCTACAAGCCGCCGCGGGACGTATGAAAGAAGACGAGTGGGAAGCGTGGGTGGTGGGAAATGTGGGAGCAGTTGCCAGTCGCCAGTAGCCAGTTGGTATTGGTGTTCACCCGGATGAGACCGGACGCAGGAGGAACAGACAACAAGAATCATGCAGCCGTAGCCCCTAAACTCAGCATAGCCCTATATTTGCCAACCCGCGGCTTCAGGTGGAGATAAATAGACGGGTTTGGGAACCGCCATTCTCACAACCAGCCCCGCCTTAGCCGGCCGCGGGCTAAAACTGGCGCGCCCAGGTTTGATTGTCCGCCGCCCTAGGCCATCCGCCCAGCAATGGCGTAACAGAAGCCTGTCAATTGTCCGCGGACGACCCGAAGCGCACCGCGGCAGCGAGTGAATAGCCCACAATCGTCACGCCAGACAATTGTGGTCCACCGGCGAGTGGGCTAAGTCACTCTCCTACGAATGGATGATGATGGGGCCGCCTCCTATTCGAGGTTGAGGAACTGAAGAAGTGGGATGATTGTGAGTTGTTGAAGAACCCGAAAGTAGCCGGGCAAAAACCCTTCGCGCTGAGCCGGGAGCACGAAGACGCTGACACGCACTTCTGCATCGTCCCCTATGGGCTTGAGGGTGACTACGACAAAGCCGGCACTCCGCTGACCCGGCTCTGCATTCTGCTCGACGCAGAAGGTGGGGGAAACTGGAAGAAGTGGTTGCGTTTGGCCAACCGGTCGCCTATCTCCCGCAGGAAGCCGAGATCCAGGTGGTCGCCTCCGTGCTGGGGGTTCCCACGAGCCAAATAAACGCCAATGATGCCACGGGGTGTTCAAGCCGGGAGAGATCTCGCATGTGCGCGCCTATCCGTTCTGGAAGGTCGTGGTGGAGGGGAGAGCTTAGTACGTTGACCAAGAAAGTCAGTTGTGCGGCTATTTTTCGCCCGGCACGCTCGGAAGCTGAAGCGACTGAGCACCGGGCATGAAAACTGAATCGGGACCAGCCCGCCACCGCCCACTTTGGTCCGATCTGAAATTGGAAACTAGAGACTAGTTTTACTGGGATCTGTTCACGTGTAACCGGAGGCATGAGTAGAGAAAATTTGCCTCACCCGTAATATCCGAAGGCGTTCCAGAATTCGGGCCAGCCTTTTTGGGAGGACCGCAGACATAGATGTCAGGATGGTCGCCGGTCTCCTCGTCCTTCGTACCGTAAGGATTCGGAGTATTCCCGGCGAGCCTGCAGGACTCGAAGCTCTCGGACACGTGCTTGCGGCTGAGGCCGAGCACGATGACAGTCTGCGGAGGCGGGTCTCCGCTCAGCCAGTAAAGCGGACAGCAGATCCCTCGCTTCGCTTGATGACAACCACAAAGACGAGGGAAACGCGAACGGCGAATAACGAGAAGCGACTAGAACAGCCGCTTCACTCGATCCGTAGCAGTAACACTGGTTCGACCATAAATTCAAATGCATTGATCTTCTCGATGGCGCTGCGGACCTTGGGTTCCGAGACTGGTTCCACCGTAAAGAACAACGACAGGCGCTCTTTGGGCGAGTGCGGTTCCTGCTGCACCGAATCGATGTTCATGCCTTCGCGCGCCAGCGTGTCGGCGACGCGCGCGATGATGCCGCGTTCGTCGTTGACCGTCAGGCGCAAATACCACCCTGCGGGTTTGGGCTCGGGCGCGATCTCCAGCTCGCGCGACTCGAGGAAGCCGACCACGTTCTTGGCGCTGAGGCGTCCGGCGGCGAGATCGCGGGCAATTTCCACCAGATCCGACACTACGGCCGCGCCGGTAGCGTCGCCGCCCGCGCCGCGTCCGTAGAACATTTGTGTGCCCAGGCGGTCGCCAACCAGGAAGACCGCGTTGTTCACGTCTTCGACCTTGGCCAGCATGGAGCGCCGGCTGACGAGCCAGGGACGTACGGAGACATCGAGACCGCTGCCGGTGTGCTCGGCCGAGGCGACGAGACGAATGGCGCGATCGAGGCGCTGGGCGGACCGAATGTCGACGGCGCGCACGTCGCGAATGCCGTAGGTGGGAATGCGGGCGACGTCGAGGCGTCCGCCGAAAGCCATGCGGGCGAGGATGCAAAGCTTGTCGCGCGCGTCTTGTCCGTCGATGTCGAAGGTGGGATCGGCTTCGGCGTATCCGGCCTTCTGCGCCTCGGCGAGCGCCTGGTCGAAGTCGATGCCGCGGGACTCCATCTGGGTGAGGATGTAGTTGGAGGTGCCGTTGAGGATGCCGTGGAGAGCGCGCAGACGGTCGCCGGCGGTGGATTCCTGGATGACGCGCAGGATGGGAATGCCTCCGGCGACGCTGGCTTCGAAGCCGATAGGAAGATTACGCGACGACAGCGAGGGCGAAGAGTTCGTCTCCGTGCTCGGCGAGGAGCTTTTTGTTGGCGGTGACGACGGGCTTGCCGTGCTCGAGGGCTCCGCGAAGAAGTTGCAAGGAGTGGTCGACGCCGCCCATGGTCTCGACGATGACGTCAACGTCGTCGGATGTGAGGAGCTCTTTCCAGCCGGTGGTGATGCGGGCTCCTTCGGGGGCGTCGGCCTCGGGATATCGGCTTGCGGCGGCAGACGGCGGTGACGCTCAGTTTGACGCCGCTGCGCTTTTGAATGAGCGCGGAGTGATGCGCGATGATGTCGGCGGTGGCGCGACCGACAGTTCCGAAGCCGACAATTCCTACGCGGACGTGTCTCATAAGAACAGATGCCAGTGGTCAGTTGCCGGTAAAAGCAGGGGCTAAAGCCCCCGTTGTAAAAGTTCGCGATCGGCACGACTCAAGTCCTGGCCTGACGCGAGTGCTGCTGACACCGACTGTCGCGAGAATCCCTAACGCAACTTTACCAGTTCGGTAGTGTGTTTGAGCTGGCCGCAGGCGGCGTAGATGTCGCGTCCGCGAGGGCGGCGGATGAAGGCGGGAATGCCCGCGCTGGTGAGCACGGATTGGAAGGCGAGGACGTGGTCGGCGTCGGGCATGGAGAAGGGAATCTCGGGGCCGGGATTGAGGGCGATGAGGTTGACCTTGGCGCGGAGTCCGCGGATGAGGTCGACGAGTTCGCGGGCGTGTCCGACGGTGTCGTTGACTCCGCCGAGCAGGACGTATTCGAAGGTGAGGCGCTCACGGTTGCGGAGAGGGAAATCGCGCAAGGCGGCGAGCAGCTTCTCGATGGTCCACTTGCTGGTGATGGGCATGACTTCGGTGCGGAGGGATTCGTTGGGCGCGTTGAGCGAGACAGCGAGCTTGGGGCGGAGCTCTTCGGCGCCGAAATCGGAGATGCGCGGGACGATGCCAGAAGTCGAGACGGTCATGCGCGAGGCGGGGATTCCGGCTTCCGTGACGAGCGTGCGCACGGCCTGCATGAAGTTGTCGTAGTTCAGGAAGGGCTCGCCTTGTCCCATGAAGACGAGATTGATGCGGTCGCGTTCGATCTCGACTTGCTGGTCATTGAGGACGGCGAGGACCTGCCCGACGATCTCGCCGGCGGTGAGGTTGCGGTGAAGGCCGAGAAGGGCGGTCATGCAGAAGGCGCACTCGACGGCGCATCCGACCTGGGAGGAGACGCAGATGGTGGCGCGGGTCCTGGCTCGGGGTAGGGGTCCCTCGACTCCGCTTCGCCGCGCTCGGGATGACAACGAAAGAAAGTTGTCAGTTGTCGATTTCCGGTTGTCAGTAACAGCAGATCCCTCGATCGCTGCGCGACCTCGTGATGACAATTCTTGCGGCAGTTCCGCCAGTTCTTCGTCGCCGGAGTCGGAGCCGTCGCCGGCTTCGCCGCCGTCGCCTTCGGGCATCCAGACGGTTTCGACGGATTGGCCGTCTGAAAATTCAAAGAGATAGCGAACGGTGCCGTCGGAAGAGGTAAACCTCTTTTCTATTTTCGGAAGACCGACAGAGTAACCAGCGTCGGCGAGCTGCCGGCGGAGGGAAAGTGGCAAGCTTGTGAACTGGTCGAGCCGCGACCACCGCTTGACGGTAAAGACCGTCTAATAGCTGGCGGAGGCGGTACGGAGGCTGGACCGAGGATTCCAGCAACTCCGTAAGTTGTTGATTCGAAAGACTTAATAGTTCGCGATGTTGCGATTCGGTCATGCATCCAATATGCTGGAACGGTAAGAACCCCGTCTGCCCGATCCTACCCGGGACATTCGCGTCACAGCGCGTTCATTCTACCCCAGGCCGGCGAGACGGTTCGAGCCGGAAGAAGGCACGAAGTTTCATTCATAGAAAAAGGTAATCATGGCAGCAGAAGCATTAGCAGTGGCAGCCGACCGGACGATTCACCGGGAAGTGTTGCCCAACGGATTGACCATCCTGACCGAGCAGATGGACCACATCCGCTCGGTTTCGATGGGGATCTGGCTGAAGACCGGATCGCGCAACGAAGATCCGGAGGTCAACGGTATCTCGCACTTTGTCGAGCACATGGTGTTTAAGGGCACCACCCATCGCTCGGCGGAAGACATTGCCCGTGAGGTCGACTCCATCGGCGGGCAACATGGACGCCTTCACGGGCAAGGAAACGGTCTGTTTCAACATAAAGGTCCTGGATGAGCACCTGCCGATAGCGGTCGATGTGCTGAGCGATATGGTGCTGCATCCGGTGTTCGACGCGAACGAGATTGTGCGCGAGCGGGGCGTGATTCTCGAAGAGATCAAGATGGACGAGGACAACCCCGACAGTCTGGTGCACGAGATATTCACGCAGAATTTCTTCAAGAACCATCCGCTGGGCAAGGCCGATTCTGGGAACCAAGGAGACGGTGCGCAAGTTCGACCAGGCGGCAATCCTGAAGTACTACCAGAGCAAGTTTGTACCGGAGAACCTGGTGATCTCGGCGGCGGGCCACGTGGAGCACGACGTGTTCGTGGACCTGCTGCGCAAGGAATTTGAAGCGCTGCCGCAGGGAACCGAACGGCGCGCACGATACGCCGCCGAAAATCAACTCGCGAATTACGCTGCGCAATAAGAAGTCGCTGGAGCAAGTTCAGATTTGCATCGGTGTGCCGTCGTACAGGATCAATCACGAGCGCCGGTTTGTGACGCTACGTGCTGAACACGCTGCTGGGTGGTGGCATGAGTTCGCGGCTCTTCCAGAATGTGCGGGAGAAGCAGGGGCTGGTGTACTCGATCTTCTCGGAACTGAATCCTTATAAGGATACGGGCTGCCTGGCGGTTTACGCGGGAACGTCGCGGGAGTCGGCGCCGAAAGTAGTGCAATCGGTATTGCACGAGTTTCGTGAGATCAAGGCCGGAGCCAGCTTCCGGAAGAAGAAGTGAAGCGCGCCAAGGACCAGTTGAAGGGCAACCTGATGCTGAGCCTGGAGTCGTCGACGGCGCGTATGTCGAACCTGGCGCGGCAGGAGATGTATCACGACCGATTCATGGGTATGGACGAGATCATCGACACGGTGCAAGCAGGTCACGCTGCGAAGACGTGGTGCAAGCGGCGAACGAGATGTTCCAGCAGGAAGCGATTGCGGTGACGGTGCTGGGGAATCTGAATGGGCTGAAGCTGACACGGGAAATGCTGGAGTGTTGAAGCGATAAGCAAGTAGCTTCGAGGGCGTCTTCTTGCAAAGTGAGCGGTTGCGCGCTCGGGCTCACGCCCTCGCAAAAGTGCCGTCGGTTAAAACCGGCTCAAGGGCACTATAACGAGAGCATGAAGCGTTGAACTATCCTCTGCCGTCCCGCAAGGCGGGACTGGAGCATGCCATCATTCCGCGGCTCTGGCAACAGGCCGCAGGGTTTCGTAAGAGGCGGATCGTCTGGTTTGGCGTACGATCCTAGTCCGTTCTTGACATTGGGAGTGCGGTGCTCAATAATTTTCTGTTGCCTCGCGGATACGAACACGGCTTTCCTACGTCTTTTCAGTGATAAAGCCCCGCGAGTTGGTAATCTCATGAGGTCCATAGACATGTCCAGACGTAATCGCGATCGCGGCTTCACGCTGATCGAGTTGCTGATCGTGGTGACGATCATCCTGATCATTGCAGCCTTCACGATTCCGAAGATCACCAAGTCGCAGATTCCGGCACACGAGGCGTCGGCGCATTGCCAGTATTAAAGCCATCAATGCGGCGCAGATGATTTATTCCAGCAGCCATCCTGACCTTGGATTCACGGCCGACCTGATTACGCTGGGCGGCACGTCGCAAAGTGGAGGCGAGCAGACCATCGATACCAACCTGGCCAGCGGACGCAAGAGCGGCTACACCTTTACCTACACTCCGGGCGAGAAAGTGAATGGGGCAATTCGTTCGTACACCATCACGGCGGTACCCGACCAGGTGGGTACGACGGGGCAACGGCGGTTCTTCTCCGACGAGTCGGGCGAGATTCACTACAACGCCAGCGGCCCGGCGGACGCGACGAGTCCGGTGATTCAGTAAGGCGCGGGGTATGGAGCCCTCCGACGCCATTTCGCCAGGCTGAAGTCTGGCGCTTCAACCTAAAAGAAGCGTCTCATCGGCACGGCTGAAGAGGCTGCGGAAAACCTTGTGAAGGGCAATTCCCCGCGGACTAGAGTCCGCGCGGATGATGGTCCTTCGACCGCGCTCAGGGCAGGCCCTAAAGGCCAACACTACCCAAAACGAGTTGTTCAGCAAGCGGTGAAACGGTGCGCTGACGCGAGACAGGGACGGGAGAGAGTTTTTCCGCAAGCTGCGCAACCGTGTGCGTTCAAATCTCATTTACGAGACCGGTACCAGCACAGGGTTATTCGGTAGGTTTGCGAGAGGGTCACGGCCACTTGACAGTGAGTGCGTAGATTTCCTGGGTGCCGATGTCGCGGGTGAAGACGGGGATCCATCCGGCGCGACTGCCAGCGAATCTACAATTCGCCGCAGATTCCTGGGCTTCCTGTTCAAAGCGGTGAAGACGCTCGGGATCGCGAGACCAGAAGGCGGGGAGTACTTTGATCGCCAAGTCGCGTTTCAGCGTGGCCTCGCGGTCACGGTACATTTCACCCATTCCGCCCGCGCCGAACGGCGCAATGATCTCATAAGAATCCCGGCGAGACCCCGCGACTAGTGGCATGTAATGTACGAGGATTGTACCCCGAGTTAGTTCATGGTCGGGTTGAGATCCATTGCTAACTTTGGTCATAGAGCCGCGTCTCAAAGGACGGGGTTTTTGTCCGGATGGCAAACTACGTCCTGCTGGTGAACGGCACTGAGCATCGTGTCGATGCCGATCCCGACACTCCGCTGCTTTGGGTGCTGCGGGACGAGCTCCGCCTGACCGGCACCAAGTACGGTTGCGGCGTCGGAGTTTGCGGCGCGTGCACGGTGCATGAGAACGGCGTTGCCGTCCGGTCGTGCCTGACTCCGATTTCCACCACGCAAGGAAAACGATACGTCACCATCGAGGGACTCTCGCCTAACGGGAGTCATCCCTGCCAGGTGGCATGGGTGGAAGAAGACGTTGCGCAGTGCGGTTATTGCCAGGTGGGCATGATCATGGAAACGGCTGCGTTGCTGGTGGTGAGGCCGAAGCCTACTGATCAGGACATTGACGCGAGCCTTGATGGTCATGTTTGCCGGTGCGGCACGTTTCAGCGTATGCGTCGCGCCATCCATCTTGCGGCGTTGCAGGTCAAGTCATGACGGTTACGCGGCGTATTTTTCTCAAGACGGGAGCGCTGGCGGCGACAGGGTTGGTCATCGCCGTGGAGTTGGCGGAGTCGGTATTCGCCGAGGCCGCTGCGCCGGACGCAGTTGTGTTCGCGCCGAATGCCTACATCTCCATCAGGCCCGACAATGTGATTACGTTATACGTCACTCGCTCGGAAATGGGGCAGGGGGTTCGCACCACGCTGCCGATGATGCTGGCGGAAGAATTGGAATCGGATTGGACACAGATTCAATTGACGCAAGCGGTCACCAGTCCGAAGTTCAAGGGCATACGCCTGCGTACCAGCGGTAGCGGGAGCACCGAGGGGACCTACAATGCACTGCGCAAGGCTGGAGCCACGGCGCGTGAAATGTTGATCGCTGCGGCAGCTTCGTCATGGCAAGTGGAGGCCGCAACCTGCCGTGCGAGCCAGGGCAGTGTGATCCATTCGGCGACCGGCCGCCGGCTTACGTATGGTCAGTTGGCAGAATCGGCGGCACGGCAGCCCGTTCCCAAAGAGCCGCCACTGAAGAATCCGAAAGACTTTCTTTATATCGGCAAGCCGCGAAATCGGATGGATGGCGCCGCGATTGTCGAAGGGCGCGCGATGTATGGCATCGATACGCGCGTGCCGGGCATGTTGTATGCGGTGATGGAACGCTGTCCGATCCTGGGTGGGTCGATCGAGAGCTTTGACGCGACCAAGTGCCTGGCAGTGCGGGGGGTGCGGGCGGCGGTGCCGATCAAGAGCGGCCTCGCGCCGGGGATCGCAGTGGTTGCCGACAATACCTGGACCGCCATGAAAGGGCGCGATGCCCTGCGAGTGGCGTGGAACCCGGGGCCGCAGTCGGCCTTCAGTTCGGCGAAATTTATCGACGATATGCATGTCGCCGCCACGAAGGATGGCTTCTTCGTGCGAAGCGAGGGCAACGCGCCCGCCGCTATTGCCGCGGCGGCCTCCAAGATCGAGGCAACTTACGAGTTTCCTTACCAGGCGCATGCGCCCGTCGAGCCGATGAATTGCGTTGCCGATGTCCGCAAGGATGCCTGCGAAATCTGGGTGCCATCGCAGTGCCCGAATGAAGCGCAAAAAGAAGTCGCCGAGATGTTGGGGATTCCGGTGGAGGCTGTGCTGGTACACGTGACGCTGATTGGCGGCGGCTTTGGAAGACGGCTGTTTTCAGATTATGTCCACGAAACCGTGGAGCTGTCGAAAGCAATCGGGAAGCCGGTTCAACTTCTCTGGACACGAAGTGACGACATGCGTTTCGGCTATTTCCAGCCACCCAGCGTGGAACAGATCACTGGGACATTGGATAGCAATCGCAAGCCGTTTGCGTGGATGCAGAAATCCGTCGGGTGCGACCTGACGATGTTTCCGTTAAGTGAAGAAGACCGCAAGAATGTGCGGCGCTATTACGACAATGAGGAGCCCTGGGGGGAATTCGATAATCCATACAACTTTCCGCACCTGAAGGCGGACTTTATTCCAATGGAAGCACCGGTGCCGACGGGGCCATGGCGCGCGGTCATGTATCCCGCGCGAGTGTTCGCGCGGGAGTCGTTTATCGACGAGATGGCACATGCGGCAGGTGCCGATCCACTTGACTTCCGCCTGCGATTGCTGGCGCCGGGGGACGTTTTGAAACTGGGCGGCCAGAAGATCGACCGCAGCCGGCTGATTAAGGTCTTGCAGGTAGCGGCGGAAAAATCGGAGTGGAGAAAGCCACTGGCGAAGTCCGGAGACCGGCTGTGGGGGCGTGGCATTGCCTGCAATGTGTACGACCAGGATTGCTTCATCGCGCAGGTGGCAGAGGTTTCGGTCGGCAAGCAGGCGCACGACATCAAGGTCCATCGCATCGTGTGCGCAGTGGACTGCGGAATGGTCATCAATCCTCGTGGTCTCGATGGGCAAGCCGAGAGCGGCATGACCTGGGGACTTTCGGCGACGCTGCACGGTGGTATCGATTTCAAGAGTGGCGGTGCGGTGCAGACAAGCTACTCCGATTTCCGGGTGATCGGCATGGAAGAGGCGCCTGCCTTCGAAACTCATATTGTTGCGTCGGGACATCCGCCGGGGGGTTTTGGGGAGACGGCGGTGCCGCCAGTCGCACCGGCGGTTGCCAACGCGATTTTCGGCGCCACCGGGAAACGCATGCGGCAGCTCCCGATTACGGCGGAGAAGCTGAAGAGCGCGTAATCGCTAACGTGTCACTTCACATGACTCTTGCCCGGTCCCAGGAGCGCACGCCCGGGGAAAACGTTTGCCACGACCTTACCCTCGTCAATAAGGTAATGTTCCCCCGACCATGAGGTAGTGCACACGGGTTCTGGGTTCCATGGGCTAGGCGAAGGTGGCCTGGTCGGTGATGATTGCGGCATCGAACACGACGATGTCGGCGTCGGCGCCTTCCTGCAGGCGGCCTTTGTTCCGTCCGTCAGGGGTCGAACGTTCCAATATTTGTGGGGGCATGAGAGTCATCTTGCGCAGTGCATCCATCAACGTAAGGGTTCCCTGATCGCGCACGTATTGTTTCAACACCCGGGAGTAGGTGCCGGCGTTGCGAGGATGACCTTCGGCGCCGTCACTGGCGATCATGACCAGCGGGTTAGGGATCACCTTGTCCAGCACTTGCTGTGTTGGCGAAGATCAGAATCCAATGCCCGAACTCTCAATTGCTGACTCCGATGATCTTTCCAATTGAGGCCGGCTCGTTAACGGTCTTGAGCATGAAGTCGGCCACATCCGCGCGCGAAATGGAGAAACCAAAGCGCGGCAGATGCCCCGCTTCAAAACGATATTTTCCGGTGTAAGGCTTGTCCGTAAGTTCCGGCGGCCGCACCAGGGTCCAGTCGAGCCCGCTGCGTTGCACGACGTTCTCCATGGCCGCCGCATCGGCAACAATGCCGGGGAAGAGCAACCTTCCGAGAAGGTAAGCCGGCGGGAAGATTGAGTCCCTGAAGAGGAACGCCACCGAAAGGACGATGACTCGCTTCGTGTCCAAATGCTGCATAGCATCGGTCAACGTGCCTGCGAATTGTTGTAAGAGATGAGCATCGGCTTTTAATACCGGCAGACGCGGGCCAAATCCGGACAGGACGCCATCGTGACCCGCAATGATGCGTCCGAGTTCCACACCGTTGAGCAGATCTCCCTGCACGATCGAGATTCGGTCAGCAAACTTTTCGAGCGCCTGCGGTGAGCGCACGAATGCGGTGACGGCGTGACCGCGGTCAACGGCCTGTCGAACGATCTCCAGACCTGTTCCTCCGGTTGCACCGAGTACGACGAGTTTCATGAGTCTCTCCTCTTTGGCGCCAAAGCGCTGCTCTACCACCACGACGACCAAGCAGGTAGAAGTCCAGCAGCGCTCGAGGCGCCGCCGGACTAAAGCCGGCTTTGTTATTCAAAAAACTCAACGCCGCGCTAAATCGCGGCTCTACCGGTGTGAAGCGACTACGGTTTGCTCCGCGTCCTCTAGCATATTTGTTATAGATGTCTATACTTAATAGTGGATGCTAAGATATATTAGCTTGGACAAGAAAAAGAAGAAGCGCTCCTATACCTCGCCCGTCCGCCGCCGTCAGGCTGACGACACACGTCGCCGCATCCTCGAAGCCACGCGGCATCTGCTGGAAACCGAAGGCTATGCCGGAATGACCATTGAGGCGATCGCGCGCCGGGCGGAGGTGTCGGCGCAGAGCGTGTATGCCATTTTCAAGTCGAAGACGGGGATCCTCATGGAATTGCTCGGCCAGTCGATGTTCGGAGCCGATTATGAGGAAGCTGTTAAGCAGGCGTTGAGCGCCGACGATCCGGAAGACCGATTGCGGTTCGTGGCGCGAATCGCGCGGCAGATCCACGATGCCGAGAGTGCAACCGTCGATGTGTTACATGGCGCACGGGTAGTGGCCCCAGAGCTGGCGAAATTAGAGCAGTGGGGAGAGACGCTGCGCTATAAGCGTCAGAAGGACATGGTTCTTCTGTTGCGCGACTCGGGAAGATTGCGGCCCGATCTTGATTTCAAAGCTGCGCGCGACGTGTTGTGGATGTTTACGGGAGCCGAGGTTTATCGAATGCTGGTACGCGAGCGCGGATGGTCACCGCAGAAATATGAGACATGGTTGGGGGAGACACTGGACAGGGCGCTGCTGAAACCAAAGCGATGATACCTAAGGCCACAGGTGTATGATGCTGGGCCAAGACGTGGGGAGCAAGACGAACTGCTCGGTTCGCTGCCAGTAATTGCCATTCGGGGCGCAATAAGATGAAAACCAGAGCTGCCATGGTCGCGCTCGCGGCCGCGCTGTGCTCAAGCGCGTCCGCTGGTGGATTGCCGCATATCGCGCGTGTTGTTTCGGCTTACTTGCAAATCCAGGACATGAAACCGACGTATCTCAGCGAGATGCCAAGCGTGGAGCGGATTATGCGCGAAGCGCAGGCACGGATTCAGCCGACCCAGCGGCACGGCAGGTAGGGGCGCTGTGCCAACTGTACAAGATGATTGAAGACATGGCGCGGGGCTGGAACATCGCTACCGCAACAAGCTCACAGCCGACGAAAACCGGCTGAGAGGCGAATATGAGGCAGAATTCAACAAGCTCCGGCCAACGATTCCGGACAAGTCGTTCAAAGGTCTGCGCGGGTACGACTCGGATCCAGTTTCGCGCGGTGCTGCTCAACCAGTTCTTCTCGCCGAGGTTCCGTGACCTGTTTTACAAGGCTGACGCGTCCAGCTCAAACAAATGCCGACATGAAGGCCCTGACAAATGGCGTAGCCTCGACACTGGGTGTCAAAGTACCGGAGGGCCTGCGCATGAATGGGCAATTCAAAGGCGAGGGATTCGAAGTGAATTTTGACGGACATTCAGCTTAGGTAACGTGCGCGGACCTGGCTCACCTGGGGGCGAGACCACTCGGTCGAGAGGACGGAACAGCAGTTATTGGTTTCGATCAACAACGAGCCGCAGCCAATTGTGGTCACGGTGCGTCCGGATGGAAAGCTGGTGGGCAGGGCCAATGACCGTCTCGGGACAGGTGCAGGTGGGAACTAGAAAGTTCTGGGTCGATGCCCCGAGCTATTCCGCGGACGCTTATGGCAGGCAGGGCCACAATGCCACCGAACCGATTTACGAGCCGAAGACGGTGCGCTGCACGGTGGGCGCGATGACGCCGACGAGGAACGCCACCCAACGACCGGCTTCGCGATTTGGGACACAAATGCTCGGGCAGGCGGCGGCGGAGTACAAAGTTACGCCGGGGGTGCGCATCGTTGGCGTTTACGGCGGGCCGGGCGGTGCGATCGAGTTTGGTGAAGACTCGGCGACCATCAAGTACGAAACGAACTCGAGTGAACATGCCTGCGCGGTGGAACCGAGCGATAACCAGTTGCTGGTGAAGATCGACGGCGGAGGAACATTGACTCTGGCAGCGGGTGGGCGGCTCATCGGATAAGGAGGGAATGCCGGGGTGCAATCTGGGGACGTTGGCGCTCGGGGGCACGCCATCCAAGGCGTAGCGTCTGCAGGTGCCGCGGGCGCACATTTGGGAAGCGGTGGGGCCGTCGCAGGCACGTCTTCGGCGCTGTACTTCGCGAGCGGATTCGCCGCACAATCGGAAGGGAAGAATCCATTAGGCGGACACACGTTCGGGGGCTCAGCAAAGAAGATTTTGCCACGGTGTTGACGAAGACGGGATTCCGTCCGCTGGCGGGCACGCCGGTGATTTCAGGGTGGGGGCAGGCACGCAAGAGCGGCTTGCCAACAGGGTTTCAATGCCATGGGCGCCGCGAGTGTCGGCACGGTCACTTTGGACGCGAACGGGAAGGCGGCGTTCTCCGCGGTACCGGCGGAACGCACTAGATATTCGGATCGAGTCGCTACGGGAGCGGACATTTGTTGTGGGATGTGAGGATAGAACTGACCCCTGGCGCGCAGACCCCACGTTGAATGAGCGGAATGCGATACCAATAGAGTAACTGGGCCGCCCTCGCACAACCGCCAATGAATACGGGCTTATAATCGCCGACCATGCAGGCTTTGCTTCGCGACATTTTCTTTGGTGCACGGGTGCTGCGCAAGAATCCAGGATTTACAGCTGCGGTGATTCTCACGCTTGCGTTGGGAATCGGGGCCAACACTGCCATCTTTACGGTCACCAACGCACTGTTGCTGAGACCGTTTCCGTACCGCGATCCGAATCAGCTGGCCCTGGTGAACGCGAAGGACCAGAACAAGGAGTTTGGCGGAACACTGCTGCGCTACGAGTTGCTGCGGGACCGCAACCAGTCTTTTGAAGGTGTGGCTGCGTTTACCACCGACAACTTCAATCTCACTGGACGCGGGGAACCGATGCAGGTTCCGATTGCGCGGGTGGCGGCGAATTTCTTCTCACTGCTGGGCGTGCAGCCTGAGCTGGGGCGGACGTTCACCGAAGATGAAGGGCGTCCCGAAGGCAGGCCGGTCGTCATCCTCAGCGATTCGTTATGGCGCAGCCGCTTCAATGGCGATCCCAACATCGTCGGCCAGACGGTGACGCTGGATACGATGCCACACACGATTGTGGGAGTGCTGCCGGCGAATGTGCAGTTCCCATTTGTAGGCGAAGCCGAGATCTGGACGCCGCGCTATTTCGAGTACTCGCTCATGACCACGCAGAGGCTGCGCATGGGCGTGGGCTACCTGGGTTTGTTGGCGCGAATGCGGCCGGCAACCACCCTGGCGAGTGCCGAAGCAGAGCTGGCGGTGTTGAACCGTCAGTATCGAGAACAGAATCCTAACGCGCCCGATGCGGATCCGAACATTGTGATGGCGGCCGATCCGCTGCGCGAGCAGGTGGTGTCGAATGTGCGCGGGAAAGTGCTGATGCTGTCCGGCGCGGTGGCGGTGCTGCTGCTGATTGCGTGCGCCAACGTGACCAGTCTGCTGCTATCGCGCGGATTGACGCGAAGGAGAGAAATCGCGGTACGAACGGCTTTGGGCGCCAGCCGCAGAAGCCTGATTCAACAGTTGTTGACGGAGAGCATGCTGGTGGCGGTGGTTGCGGGCGTGCTGGGCAGCGGACTGAGCTGGGTCGCAACCCGAGCTCTAGTGAGATGGGGAGGTGACCAGTTGCCGCAAGGAATCCCCGTTGGGATTGACCTGCGAGTACTGCTGTTTACCGTGGGCATCTCGCTGCTCACCGGGATTGTGTTTGGCACCTTGCCGGCGTTGCAGCTTTCGCGGACCGACCTGCAATCGACGCTGCGGGATGAAGGCCGGAGCAGCTCAGCGGGTCACGGGCGCGTCCGTATGAAGAACATCCTGGTCGTCGGGCAGGTCGCGCTGTCTTTGCTATTGCTTATCGGCGCGGGACTGTTATTGCGGAGTTTCGGCAAGCTGCTGCAGGTCGATCCGGGATTCGACTCGCATAACATACTGGCGATGAACGTATCGCTGCCTACGGTGAAGTATGCGAAACCCGAACAGCAGACTGCCTTCTTCGACGAGTTGCTGCGGCGGGTGAGTACGCTGCCGGGAGTGCGCAGCACGGCGATCTCCGCGACGATGCCGCTGACGTGGAAGCGAATTACTCCGATGCTGCCGGAAGGCCAGCCCAAGGTTCCGCTGGCGCAGCGTCCGTTCCTTGATATCGAGGCGGTCAGCCCGCAATGGTTTCAGACGATGCGCGTGGAACTGCGCGGCGGACGCGAGTTTACAGAAGCCGACAATGCGCAATCGCCGAAGGTCCTTATCGTGAACGAGACGTTTGCGCGGCGGTTCTGGCCGAACGAGAATGCGATTGGCAAGCATGTGGTGGTGGGGCGGTGGCCGGACCCAGCGGAAGTCATCGCAGTGGCTGCTGACGCGAAGAACAAAGGTCTCGCGCCGGACCCGCAAGCACAGGTTTACGTTGCGTTTCCACAGTTGCCCTGGGCCAACATGAATCTGCTGGTGCGGACGACCGTGCCACCGCAGACCATGGTCTCGGCGGTGCGGGCACAAATCGCGGCGGTGGATCCCGATCAGCCGGTGACGAACATCGAGACAGTGGACGAACTGATGGATAAATCGCGCGCCGCAGCCCAGGTTCACCATGATGCTGCTGTCGTTCTTTTCTTCTGCGGCGCTGGCGCTGGCGGTGATTGGAATTTATGGCGTGCTAGCGTACTCTGTGTCGGAACGGCGAGTCGAGTTGGGTATCAGGATGGCGTTGGGGGCGGAGCGCGCCCGGACTTTGCGAATGGTGCTGTGGCAGGGACTTGCGCTGACCATAGTGGGCATTGTGATTGGTTTCCTTGCTGCCCTGGTGTTGAGCAAGTTGATGTCGGGCTTGGTGTACAGCGTCGGTGTGCGCGACTTCGGGACGTTCGTCCTCGCGCCCTTGGTGTTTCTCGGCATTGGGCTGCTGGCGAGTTACTTGCCGGCGCGGCGGGCAACCAAAGTGGACCCCGTGGAAGCGCTAAGGGGAAAATGATGCCCCGAGTACAATCGCGAAGGCGCGAAGAGACACTTCGCTTTCGCGACGCATGATCGAACAAGCCAACCCTTCTGTCCCGCCACAATCACTACCTGTAGCGACGATCGCTATCGCTCAGCTATTGGGAACGTCTCTCTGGTTCAGCGCGAACAGCGCGGCGCCTGATCTGATGAGAGCCTGGGGGATAAGTCTGTCGGGCATAGGACTGCTCACGAATGCGGTCCAATTGGGCTTCATTCTAGGGACGCTGACATTCGCTTTGGGCGGGTTGGCGGACCATTTCCCGGCCAGCCGGATCTTCTTCGTCAGCGCGATTCTGGGGGCGACGTTCAATGCTGGTTTTGCGCTCGTTTCCCACGGCCTGATGAGCGCTGCGGTTTTCAGGTTCCTGGTGGGTATCAGTCTGGCGGGCATTTATCCGATTGGTATGAAGCTCGTCGTGAGTTGGGCTCCGAACCGGACAGGCCCCGCGCTTGCGTACCTAGTCGGCATGCTCACGCTGGGGACGGCGCTTCCGCAAGGCGTGCGGTTCGTTGGAGCGCACTGGAACTGGCAAGCCGTCATCCTTACGTCCTCGGGACTGGCGCTGGTCGCTGCTTTGCTGATTTTCTTCCTGGGAGATGGCCCTCATCTCGCGCGGCGGGCGCAAGTGCCTGGAAATGCGGCGGGAAGTGTCCTTGCGGCGTTCGCGTCGGAGAATCTTCGGGCCGCTGCCCTCGGCTACTTTGGCCACATGTGGGAGCTCTACACATTCTGGACGCTGGTTCCGTTGATACTGGCCGCTTCTCCTGACCTGTGTGCGGTGAAGCTTGGTGTTGCAGGACTTGCTTTCCTGATCATCGCTATCGGTGCGATCGGTTGCTTCGTGGGCGGCGCAATTAGCCGGCGAGTAGGGAGTGCGCGCGTCGCCGCGGCGTCGCTGGCAACCTCGGGATTCTGCTGCCTGATCGTGGCTGCCGGCTGGAGGCAACTTTCCCCCATCGCATTTCTTGTTGTGCTCCTGATATGGGGAGCGGCGGTGGTCGCGGATTCCCCACAATTCTCGGCTTTGTCGGCAGGAGCTTCGCCTCCGAACCTGGTGGGAAGCGTGCTGGCAATTCAGAACTCGGTCGGATTCGCTATCACGATCGTGTCCATCGCCCTGGCGACATCTTTGTTTCGCCGCCTGGGTTTGGATATCGCGTGGGTGTTGCTGCCCGGTCCGATACTGGGGCTCATCGGCTTCTTCCCCTTGTGGGGGAACGTGTATCGCAGGCCATCGGCGACGGAGAACTAGCCCGGAGCCGACTATCCACGCGTCTCGGGCCCTGCGCGAGGACGGCACAAATCCACTAAAATCAGATCTAGATGATGTTCCGGCCTCTACGCATCTTCGCAGTCGTATGTTTTGTCTTGCCTCCCTCGTCTTTGCTGTTAGCTCAGATCGACCTCCATGCCATCGTCGACAAGGTCGACCAGCGCTACAACCACATGCAGACGCTGGAAGCGCAGTTTGCCGAGACGTATTCCGGCGCGGGGATGACGCGGAAGGAGAGCGGCACACTAGACGCTGAAGAAGCCCGGCCGGATGCGTTGGGACTATGACGAGCCGCGTCCCAAGATGTTTCTGACAGACGGCTCGACGGCGTGGTTTTACGTCCCAGGGGAGAAGCAGGTGAGGCGAACCCCGGTGAAGCAGATTGAAGACTTGCGTTCGCCGCTGCGCTATCTGCTGGGCAAGACCAAGCTGGAGAAGGAGTTCGTCGGACTGGCGATTGCTGGCGAGGCCAAGCCGCTTGAATGACGGGCGACATTGTGTTGCGTGGCGTTCCTAAAGGGAATGGAAGAACGGGTTTCGCAAACGCTGCTGGAAGTCACCCCAGACGGCCTGATTACCCGCATCGTGGTCGAGGAACTGGACGGTTCGGTGACGGAATTCCGCTTTCTTCAGCAGAAGGAGAACGTCCAAATAGCGGACCAGCGGTTCAAGTTCACGCCGCCCGCGGGGGTTGAGGTGGTGCAGGGGACGGAGTTGGTAGAGTAGTGGGCAGTTGTCGGTAATCAGTAGCCAGAAGCCAGTAAAACAGTCGTGAGGAATAGGTTGCCGTACTAAGGTCGACGATCAGATTGGAAAGGTGTGCGGGCGAAGCGCGCCCACACGACAAAACGAATTCCCTCAGGGGCTGAAGCCCGATTTTCAACGGACTTAACGGCACCCTTCGACTTCGCTCAGGGCAGGCTTCGAAGCCGTACGCTTTCACGGCTTCTTGAATACTGGAAACTACAACTGACAACTTCTCCGCGGCAACTGTTAAACTAGGGCCTGACCCAAAGGAATCAGTCACTTCCATGGCCGAGTACATGATCCGGATGGCCGACGAGCGCGGCCATGTCCTGGAACAGGTCGAACTGGGGAACTCGGAAGGGGAAGTGCGCGAGCGGTTTGCGCAACAGGGGTTCCTGGTTTACTGGGTCAAGCCCAAGGGCTTGCTTTCCGCTGAGTTGCGGTTGCCGCGCCGCCGCAAGATCAAGCAAGACCAATTCGTCATCTTCAACCAGCAGTTCGTGACGCTGATTCACGCTGGGCTGCCGATCATTCAGTCGCTGGAGCTGCTGATGAAACGGCAACGCAATCCGTTCTTTCGCACGGTTCTGCACGACGTGCGCGACCGGGTGCGGGGCGGAGAGCTACTGTCGGACGCTTTCGCAGAACAAAAGGTGTTTCCCAAGGTCTACACCACTACGATCCTGGCGGGCGAGAAGTCCGGCAACCTGGAAGAAGTGATGGGCCGATACATCGCATTTCAGCGACTGTCGGTAACGTTCCGCAAGAAGCTGGTGTCGTCGCTGGTGTACCCGGTACTGCTGGTCGTGATGTTGGTGGTGATGCTGACCTTTCTGATTACCTACGTGGTGCCGCAGTTCGCAAACCTTTATCACCAGCTTGGAGCGGAGTTGCCGCCAATGACGATGGTCGATGCTGGCCATCGGAACCAACGCTCAGCAATATGCTCCGTACGTGCTGGCGGCCGTGTTGCTCGCGGGATTTCTGCTCTGGCGCTGGATGAAGAGCGATGCCGGCGCAATCGCAGATAGACCGCATCAAGCTGAAAGTACCGCTGCTGGGAGACATCTGGCTGAAGTACCAGGTGGCAATTTTCTCGCGCATGCTCTCGACGTTATTGTCCGGCGGACTGTCGCTGGTTCCGGCGCTGGAGACGTCCGGCGAGTCGATGCAGAGTCGCCTGATCGCACGCGGCGTCCAAGGTGCGAGCCAGTCTGGTGCGCGAAGGCCAGCCGCTGGCGCGAAGCCTGGAGATCGTCGAGCGTGTTTCCGGAGATGTCGGTCGAGATGATTGAAGTGGGCGAGTCCACCGGCGCGCTGCCGGCGATGCTGAATTCGGTGGCGGAGTTCTACGAAGAAGATGTGACCAATGCCCTGGCGACGGCGATGGCGCTGATCGAGCCGATCATCCTGATCGTGATGGGCGTCGTGGTGGCGTTTGTGCTGATTTCGCTGTATCTGCCGATCTTTAGTTTGGGGGCAGGGGGAATACATTAAGAAAGTGGCCAGTCGCCCGGTGGCTAGAAACAGCAGTTAGTTCGGGTGGGCGCGCAACGGAGTTGACGAGATAGGGTCCTTCGACTTCGCTCCCGCGGTAGTTTCGGTCAGGATGACAACAACGAATGTGGGCAGGGGGGCAGTTTGGGCTGGAGAGGCAGTTTTTGAATGGCTGACAAGAAATCGATATTCGTAAATGGCGGCAACGGAAGCATGTCCATCGCCGACGAGCTGGTGCACGGCGCAGGACCTGGCGCGCCGCTATCGCTGCGAGTTCGTGGACCTGAAGAACTTCCACATCCAGCACGAGTTGTTCCGCAAAATCAAAGTGGACCTGATGTTCCGCTACAACTTCGTCCCGCTGCAGGAGACGCAGGACGGGCGGCTGGTGATTGCCATTGCCGATCCCAGCCAGTTGATGATGATCGACGAGATCAGCCTGAACCTGGGGCGGCGCATCGTCATCAAGGTCGCGACGCTGTCGCAAATCAGCGATGTGCTGAAGAAGACCGAGCAGTCGCAGCGCGTGCTGGAAGAAGCGGGTGAGAACTTCGCGCTCGACGTGATCCACGACGACGAGAACTCCGACGAAACCATCTCCATCGAGAAGCTGACGGCGGAGAGTGACATCAGCCCGATCATCAAGCTGGTGGACACCATGATCTTCACCGCCCTGCAGCGGCGGGCGAGCGACATTCACATCGAGACGCGCGACGACTCGGTGGTCGATCAAGTACCGCATCGACGGCGTGCTGCAACAGGCGATGCCGCCGATCGCGAAGGAGCATCACTCGACCATCATTTCGCGCATCAAGGTGATGAGCGAGCTGGATATTTCGGAACGGCGCGTGCCGCAGGATGGCCGCTTCCGGGTGCGCTACAACGGACGGTCCATCGACTTTCGCGTGTCGATCATGCCGTCGATCCATGGTGAAGACGCGGTGCTGCGCGTGCTCGACAAAGAATCGATGAGCGAGAAGTTCCACAAGCTGACGCTCGATGTGGTCGGATTCGCCGATGAGGACCTGCAGCAAGTTCCGGCGCTACATCAAGGAACCCTACGGCATGGTGCTGGTCACGGGGCCGACCGGATCGGGCAAGACGACTACGCTTGTACGCCGCGCTGAACGAAATCAAAAGCGACGAAGACAAGTTCGTCACCATCGAAGACCCGGTCGAATACCAGATTTCCGGTATCACGCAGATTCCGGTGAACGAGAAGAAGGGGCTGACGTTCGCGCGCGGCTTGCGCTCGATTCTGCGCCACGATCCCGACAAGATCATGGTGGGCGAAATCCGCGACACCGAGACGGCGCAGATTGCGATCAACGCGGCGCTGACTGGTCACCTGGTGTTCACTACCGTTCACGCCAACAACGTGGTGGACGTGATTGGCCGCTTCCTGAACATGGGCGTTGAGGCGTACAACTTCGTTTCGTCGCTGAACTGCATCCTGGCGCAGCGGCTGGTGCGGCTGATCTGCGAGTTCTGCAAGAAGGAAGTGCACTATTCGGACGATGAGCTGGCGTGCGAGTGGAATGAATCCAGACGAATGGCGGCAAGTGCAGTTCTACGAAGGTGAAGGGTGCATTGAGTGCTCCGGTACCGGCTTCCGCGGACGTACGGCGATTCATGAGCTGCTGGAGCTGACCGACAACGTCCGCGAGATGATCCTGGCGAAGCGCCCGAGCAGCGAGATACGGCGCGCGGCACGCGAGGAAGGAATGCATTTCCTTCGCGAGTCGGCGCTTGATAGAGTGAAGCGTGGATTGACTACGCTGAAAGAGATCAACAAGGTCACGTTTATTGAGACGACACGGTAGGCCGGAGAAGCAATGAGCAATTAGCCATGTGTAATGACGCTCGCAGGCACGGCAACAGAAAGAACCGACCACTCATGGCTTATTGCTAATTACCGATTACTAATTTCCGCAACGTTAGAAGCTGGATAGGTACTGATGGCAGGCAATAACAATTCGCGACCGAGAGTGGCGTGTGAAGTATCCGCCGAGCGCGTAGTGGCGGCGCGTGCCGCTGAAGGCGCAGTATCGCTGGAGGCGGTGAATTCGCAGAACCTCGCGGTGGGCATGGTGACTCCGGGGCTGCAGCAGGCCAACGTTACGTCGCGGGACGCTTTGGTGGCGGCGTTGCGCGAATCGCTGGCTCGCAGTGGCCGGACGTTCGCGAGACATTACGCTGATCATCCCCGACGCCAGCACGCGCATCCTGCTGCTCGACTTCGAGACGCTTGCCGGAGAAGCCGGAAGATGCCGATTCCGTGGTACGTTTCCGGCTGAAGAAGTCGCTCCCATTTGACATCGACACCTCGGCCGTGTCGTTCGATCGCTATGCCGGCTGATGGGGCGTAAGGGTGGTCGTCGGCGGTGACGCCGAGGAGCGTGCTGGAAGAGTATGAGTCGGTGATGCGCGAAGCCGGCTACAATCCCGGCGCGGTGCTGCCATCGATGATTGCGGCGCTGGGAGTGGTGGATGGATCGCGTCCCACCATGGTCATCAAGGTTGAACCCGGAACAACGACGTTTGCCATCGTGGACCAGAACCAGTTGCTGCTCTATCGCTCGCTGGAAAATGGCGGGACGGCGGTGACCGGCGAGTCGCTGGTGGATGACGTCAATACCTCGCTGGTGTATTTCGAAGACCGCTACGGAATTTCGGTGGAGCGCGTACTGGTGACGGGAGTGCAGTCGGTCCAGGCGCTGCAGGCGGCGTTCAGCTCAGCAGCAACATTCACGTGGAGGACCTGATCGCGAGCAGTATGGCGGGAGCGGGCGGCATTGGACTCTCGCGTTCGGCGCTGGCGGGAGTCGCGGGAGCGCTGGTGTCCTGATGCGCATCAATATCAATCTCGCGTCGAACCCGTACGAAGCTCGCCCGGGAGTACACGCGACGGCTCGGCGCTGCTGGTGGGTGCCTTGGTGGTGCTCACGGTCGGACTGATTGGGCTACATCTCTGTATCAGCGCTCGCAAACGCGAGACGTGAACCAGCAGATCCGCTCGGCGCAGCAGGAAATTGCGAATCTCGACAACGAAAAGGCGCACGGCGGTCACCATCCTGAACCAGCCACAGAACCGCGATGTTGCCGACCAGTCGCAGTTCCTCAACAATCTTTTTGTTCGCAAGTCGCTTTCGTGGACGAAAGTGTTCACCGAAATGGAGAGGCTGATGCCGCCGAACATCCACGTGATCTCGATGAAGCCGGAATTCAATCGCGACAACCAGTTGGTGTTGCACGTCGTCGTTGCGACCAGCGCCCGAGACACCGCCGTAGAGCTGGTGAAGCGCATGGAGAAATCTCCCCACTTCCGGTCGCCGCAGGTGGAAGCGGAAAACGCCATAGGCCAGGGACTTGCGGGACCGGCGGGCGGAAATATCCAATTTGAGATTGCGGCCGTGTACCTGCCATTCGCCGACGACAACGAGGCCTCCGCCGACGAGAGACCGAGACAACGGAGAAGACGGAGAAGACGGAGAAGACGGAGAAGACGGAGAAGTCCTCGCCGGGCAGCAAGCCGGCAGCAAAGTCTCAGGTGCCGCGGCCAGTGGCGCGAAATCGAACACCCAACACGGCAGGGGCGCGCTGATGGCGAGCATTCGCGAGGCACGTAAGACGCTGGTGCCGATACTGATCGGATTGGTGGTGCTCGACTTGGCTTGCGTTGGCGTACCTGCTGTCACCGGCCGGGCGTTCGCGCGTCGCGCGGCAACGCGATCTCGACGTCCTGCAGACGCAGCTGGCTGAAAAGCGCCAGGAGGTGCTCCCCGCTCGCGGCATAGACGGTAAGCTCAAGCAGGCATCCGAGCGACATAGCGGGTTTCTACAAGGATCGTTTTCCGGCCGAATATTCCACGGTGTCGGAAGAATTGGGAAAGCTGGCAACGCAGACCGGGGTGCAGATTGCCGCGGTGAAGTACGACGACAAAGATGCGCCGGTGGAAGGGCTGCGTAAGCTGAACATTGAGGTTTCGCTCTCAGGCAGTTACCTGCAGGAAGCGAAGTTCATCAACGCGCTTGGAGCGCGACAAGCTGTTCTTTGTGGTGGACGGTGTTACGCTTGGCGAGCAACAGGGCAATGTGCGGCTGCAGCTCAAGATAGAAACCTACCTGCGCAGCGGAGCCGCAACATCGTGAAACTCGGCACCGAAAACAAGACGAAGACCGCCATAGCTGCAGGGTTGCTGGTGATCGTGCGGCGATCGCTCTTTACAACTGGATACACAGCAGCGATGAGCCCGCCCAGACGCCGGCGACTAAAGTTGCAACGAGTTCGACGGGGGCGCCCGTAAAGACGTCAGGAAAACCTGTTCGCAAGACGGGCCCGGTGATGCTGGCGCAGTCGCTCGATCCGACACTGCGGGTTGACCTGCTGAAGACGAGCGAAGATGTCACCTACAAAGGGTCGGGGCGCGACATCTTCCAGAATCAGGTGGAGGCGGCGCCGATTCCCGAGGTCAAGACCCCCGTCATCGATACCGGTCCACCACCACCGCCTCCACCGCCCCCTATTCCGTTGAAGTTTTACGGATTCACCGGCAACAAGAGCGGGACCAAAACAGGTCTTTCTTTCCAAGGGCGATGACATCTTCATCGCCAAGGAAGGACAGATCATCGACCGGCGATACAAGATCTTGAAGATCGGCCCCACATCGGTGGAAGTGGAAGACGTACTGACCAATAACCGGCAGACGCTTCCGTTGACCTCGGGCTAGCGTGGACAGTCGAGTAGTATGTGTACGAATCCATCCGGGTCGAATTACCGGACAGCATCGAACCAGCCCGCAGCGCCGCAGGCGTGAAAGCGGCGCAATGCTGCTGGCCGTGCTGTTTCTGCTGGCGCTGATGGTGATTACCGCCATGGCGGTGGCGCCCAGTTTTGTCTTGCAGGCGAAGCGTGACCGCGAAGAGGAGATGATTCATCGCGGGACCGAGTATGCGCGGGCTATCAGGAAGTACTACAAGAAGTTCGGACAATACCCGTCGAGCCTGGAGCAGCTCGACAACACCAACCAGATCCGATTCCTGCGGAAGCGGTTCAAGGACCCCCTGACCGTGGACGGAGGGTGGAAACTGGTCCACTACGGCGACATCGTTTCGCTTCTTGGTGCGAATGGAAATCTGAACGCGCTGTCGGGCTTGCAGGGCGCGAACCAGGCCGGAAGTCTGAATTCGAACTCGACCGGGCTGCTGAATAACGGAGCAAACGCCGGAAATAACCTGGGCGCAAACACCGCTCCGGCGGGAGCTCAGTTGTCGCCGCAGCAGAGTCTGTTTACACCGAATGTGCCGCAAGGCGCAACCCAAACGGATGCCGGTTCCCAAGCCACGGGAGACACCAGCGGCGTCACCGCTACGGCGGGATCCGGCCCCAGCCAGGGTGGCCAGAATCCGGTGGGCGCAACCGGCCAGAATCCAGCGGGCGTAACCGGCCAGAATCCCACACAGACCGGCAACAACAACACGATCTTCGGGAACACCGGAGTAGGTGGTCAGACATTCGGTGGAGGCGCGATCGTCGGAGTAGCGAGCAAAAGCAAGGACCCGACCATAAGGATCTTCAACAAGAAGAAGACCTACGACGAGTGGATATTCATCTACAGTCCGATGATGGATATCGCCAACACCCTTTTGCGCGGCCCCTTCAACGGACAGACATTCACTCCATCGCAAATAGGGACTCCGGCCGGCCAATTAAACCAGCAGCAGCCTGGGAATGTGGGATCGCCGGGATTCGGACCACAGAATCCGCAGCAGAATCAGCAAATCCCTCCGGGAGGGCAATTCCCGCCCGACCAGACCCAGCAACAGCAGTGACCAGCAGCCCCTCGGATTCGCTATAATACTTGCGCAATCCAAACCCACGGTTTTTGACTTCTGACCCGCACCCGAATGGGGCCTTACCCTGCCCAGTGCGGATGACGGAGTTGCACACGACTAAGGCCACAGGCCTGCGACGCGTTCTGCGGCGGAATTCAAGAAGCAAGTTCAAGACGAGGAATTTAAGGGTTCGTGAGACCACGAGGAGAGAGTATGCACAACAAGAGCATCGTAGTGATTCTAGCCATTGTCAGCGCGGTATTGATGGCAAATGTACCGGCAGTTGCCCAGGCGGCAGCACAGAGTGTTCCGGGTGCCACGGAGCAGCCGCATTCAGTGACCGAACAGGACATCCAGATGCTGCGCGAAGATATTCGCTCGCAGCGCAAACAGATCACGGCAGCCAACCTTACGCTGACGGCCGACGAAGCGACCAAGTTCTGGCCGATTTACGACCAGTATGCCGCCGAGGTTGCGAAAATCGGCGATATTCGATGGGCGCTGATCAAGGAGTACGCACAGAATTATGGCACCATGACGGACGCCCAGGCGAACGATTACGTTAAGCGCTCGGGGGACGTTGACCAGCAGCTTAGCGCGACACGTCTGAAGTACGTGCCGATGTTCGAAAAGGTGGTTTCGGCGAAGAAGGCCGGACTGTGGTATCAGATCGACCGTCGGCTGGCACTGCTCATCGACCTGCAGCTGGCCTCGGCCATCCCGGTGGTTGACCCGACCAAGTAGATTTCGAGCTAAGTTTTCTCACTACGACAGCGCATCGCGAGGTGCGCTGTTTTCTTTTTACCCGATTGTCGGGACGAAGCCGCGACGCCGCGCGGCATCAGCCACGCACCCGCAAGCAACAGCAGCGCCGCCGCCGAAACCATGTGGGAGCCGATGAAAGATCCTACAAAGTGATACTTCAGGATGGAGTCGGCGACAGGAATGAGGGCCAGAAAGAGCACGACGGACGCGATCCCCGCAGCCTTTGAAACCAGGAAAATTCCCACACTCAATAACATCAGGCGGGCCGAGAAAACCAACCACAAAGTTTTTGACGGCGCCAATGATCCGCCCATCAACTCCGGCTTTGTACAGCACCGGAATAACAATCGAATAGCCGAGTATGTGGACAATGCGGGCACAAAACAGGACGATGCAGCCTAACAGCACCAACCAGCGTGAGGGTCATCGGATTCTCCTGGGACCTATATCGCCGCGTTCGACGGCTCGCGATTTGTAAACTCTACCAGCAACTGCAAGCGTTGACGTGCATGTCCGCAATCGATGGCGTAGGCGGCCAGCGGAATTCCTTCGGCGATGCGATCGGCATGAGCGGCAGCGACCAGTGCCGCGGCGGCATTGAGGACAACGATGTCGCGCCTCGGAGAACGCTCGCCGTCCAGCACTGCGCGAATGATAGCGGCGTTTCGGTCGGCGTCGCCTCCCGCGATTTCGGTGAGGGCAGCTGATTTCAGGCCGAACTCTTCCGGCGTGACTTCGTAGGTGCGTACTTTGCCGTCACGTACTTCTGCGATTTTTGTGGGTCCCGTAATGGTGATCTCGTCGAGGCCGTCGCGACCGTGAACGACCAGCGCACGGTGCAAGCCCAGCTCGCTGAGAGCTTCGGCGAGCTTCTCGACCAGGTCGGCAGAATAGACTCCGACTACCTGTGCTGAAGCGCGCGCGGGATTGGTAAGCGGACCGAGCAGGTTGAACACAGTACGCAGGCGCAATTCACGGCGCACAGGCTGTACGTATTTCATCGCCGAGTGCATGGCCGGAGCGAACAGGAATGCAATGCCGGTCTCGCGCAGGCAGGCAGCAAGACGCCCGGGCAGCAGATTGATGTTGACGCCCAGCGCTTCCATCACGTCGGCGGATCCGCACTTAGAGGTCACGCTGCGATTGCCGTGCTTGGCCACGCGCACGCCTGCGCCAGCGGTCACGAAAGCAACGGCGGTGGAAATGTTGAAGGTGCCGGAAGTGTCCCCGCCGGTGCCGCAGGTATCGACTAGGGCGTCGCGTCCAGTGCCGCTCATGTCCACCGTATCGCCCTCTTCACCATGCAACGGCGTAGCAGCGGCGCGGATCGCCTGCGCGAATCCGACGATCTCCTCAACCGTCTCGCCCTTCATGTGCAGCGCAACCAGCAGCGCGCCGATCTGAGCGTCAGTCGCCTCGCCGCGCAATACTTCGGCCATAACGTCACGGGCCTCGTCACGCGTAAGCGAAGAGCCGTGATTGGCGATTTTGTGCAGCGCGTCGAGGATCATGGAAAGCAATCAGCGATTAGCAACTAGAGTAGCATTCGCCTGTTAGCCTCCCGAGATTGGTGCAATTCCCTTCGGGACGCGGTCAAGCTAAAGTGAAGGCCCGGGACACGTTCGTGAGTTTACGCAGCAACAACCTGCGCGTGTTATCTTGCGCGCCGCAATGTGTTTGGCGAGATAAGCAGCGTCATCTCCGACGCCAGCAAGACCAGACCTTGGGGAGTGAGGGAGACGCGATTGGATGTGCGATCAAAGAGGCGAACACCGAGATCGTCTTCCAGCGCCTTGATCTAAGCGTAACCGCGGGCTGGGTAAGAAAGAGGTGTTCCGCCACTTTGCGAAAATTAAGATGCTCGGCAACCGCGCGAAATACTTTGAGCTGAGCCACCCGAAAATTATCTACGGAAACGGGCTAGTAAGGCATGCGACCAGGTTTGGCCGAAGGAGGAGCAAAAGCGGATTCTAACCGCCGCCCGAAGGCGCTACCCGCAGCACATCCTGCTTGCCGATCAAGTCGGAGACCGTCCGACTAGTCTTGTTCGACTCATTGCCCCATCCTTCGCCGCTCAAGTACACTAAACAGTTTCCTGCTGTACGGCCATCCTCATAAGGAGCAGACAGTCCGGCCCATAGCGGCTGGAGCAGCGGGCGGTCCGCCCGCGTTCATCATACGAATCATGAAAATTCACGAGTACCAGGGCAAGGCCATCCTGTCGAAGTACGGAGTGGCGGTGCCTCGCGGGCACATGGTCGAGAGCAGGAAGAAGCCGACTCGGCGGCGCGTGAACTGTTCCACGAAGGCGCAACCGGAGTCGTGGTCAAGGCGCAGATCCACGCCGGCGGGCGCGGCAAGGGCGGCGGCGTGAAGATCGCCAAGTCGCCGGAAGAAGCCGCCGAGCTGGCGGGCAAGATGCTCGGCATGACGCTGGTCACGCACCAGACCGGGCCCGAAGGCAAGAAGGTGCAGCGGCTGCTGATCGAAGAGACGCTGCCCATCGCGCGCGAGCTGTATCTCGGCATCGTGCTCGACCGCGGCAACGGACGCAACGTGTTCATGGCCTCGGCGGCGGGCGGCATGGAGATCGAAGAGGTCGCGGCGAAAGATCCCGACGCCATCATCAAGGAACACATCGTTCCCGGCTTCGGGTTTGCAGGCCTACCAGGCGCGCAAGATCGCGTTCAAGCTGGGGCTCGATCCCAAGTACATCAGCGGCGCGGTGAAGTTCATGATGGCGCTGGCGCGCGCGGCGGAAGACACCGACGCCTCGCTGGTCGAGATCAATCCGTTCATCACCACGACCGACGGCCGGCTGTTCGCGCTCGACGCCAAGATGAACTTCGACGACAACGCGCTCTATCGCCATCCCGACATCAAGGAGCTGCGCGACCTCAGCGAAGAAGACCCGCTCGAAGTCGAAGCCAGCAAGTACGCGCTGAACTACATCAAGCTCGACGGCAACGTGGGCTGCATGGTCAACGGCGCCGGCCTGGCGATGGCGACCATGGACATCATTCAGTACGCGGGCGGCATGCCGGCCAACTTCCTCGACGTAGGCGGCGGCGCCAACGAGGAGCAGGTGACGCACGCGTTCGAAATCCTGCTGGCCGACAAGAACGTGAAGGCGGTGCTGATCAACATTTTCGGCGGCATCCTGCGCGTCGACACGCTGGCCAACGGCGTGGTCAGCGCGGCCCGAAGACCAACATCCAGTTGCCGATCGTGCTGCGGCTGGAAGGAACCAACGTCGAGCAGGGCCGCGAGATCCTGAAAGAGAGCGGACTGAATTTCATCGTGGCGGAGACCATGAAAGATGCGGCCGAGAAAGTTGTCGCGGCGGCCAAGGGGGTCAAGTGAGCATCCTGGTTGATAAATCGACGCGACTGCTTGTGCAGGGACTGACGGGCCGTGAAGGAACATTCCACGCCAAGGCTTCGCAGGCGTACGGAACGCAGGTTGTCGGGCGGCGTGACTCCGGGCAAGGGCGGGACGACGCACGAAGGCTGGCCCATCTTCAACACCGTGAGCGAAGCGGTAGCCAAGACCGGCGCGAACGCGACGGTGATCTTCGTTCCGCCTCCGGGCGCGGCGGACGCCATCATGGAAGCCGCCGATGCGGGCGTTCCGCTGATCGTCTGCATCACCGAAGGCATTCCCGCGATGGACATGGTGAAGGTGTGGGAGTATCCTGAAGACGAAGAACTCGCGCCTGATCGGGCCGAACTGTCCGGGCATCATCTCGCCGGGCAAGTGCAAGATCGGCATCATGCCGGCCAGCATTCATAAGGAAGGCAACGTCGGCATCGTCTCGCGCTCGGGCACGCTGACCTATGAAGCGGTGTATCAGCTGACGACGCGCGGCATCGGGCAGTCGACGGCGATCGGCATCGGCGGCGATCCGATTATCGGCACGAACTTCGTCGACGCGATCACGCCTGTTCAACGCAGATCCGGAGACGGAAGCCATCATCATGATCGGCGAAATCGGCGGCAGCGCCGAAGAGACGGCGGCCGAGTACATCAAGGCCAACGTGAAGAAGCCGGTAGTCGGCTTCATCGCCGGACAGACCGCGCCTCCGGGACGCCGCATGGGACACGCGGGCGCCATCATCTCCGGCGGGAAGGGAACTGCCGCGGAGAAGATCAAGGCCATGGAAGCGGCGGGCATTCACGTGGCGAGCACGCCGGCTGAGATCGGCGAGACGCTGGTGAAGGCTGCGCCGCAAGCTGGCGAAAGCGTAATTCACCACCGAGGCGCGGAGGCACAGAGTGACACTGAACAGCAGACCTTCGACTAGCGCCCCTCGACCGCTAGGATGAGCTGAAAGACAAGCGGACGCTCGCTCAGGATGACAACTCGATTAACGAATCAAGGACTCATTCACGCATGAAAACACTGCAACGCACTCTATCCATCATTAAACCGGACGCCGTCGAAAAAGGCGCCACCGGCGACATCGTCAACACGCTCCTGCAAAACAACTTCCGCATCGTCGGCATGAAGATGCTGCACATCAACAAGGCGCAGGCCGAAGGCTTCTACGCCGTGCACGTGCATCGTCCGTTCTTCGAGTCGCTGACCAACTTCATGTCGAGCGGCCCGATCGTCGTCATGGCGCTGGAGAAGGAAGACGCCATCGCCGACTACCGCAAGCTGATGGGCGCCACCGATCCCGCCAAGGCCGACGAGGGAACCATCCGCAAGAAGTGGGCGTCGAGCATCGAGAAGAACGCGGTGCACGGTTCCGACGCAGAAGACACCGCGCGCTTCGAGCTGAGTTATTTCTTCGCCGGATACGAACTGGCGAAGTAAACTGGCTCTATTCGAAGGACCTGCTTGTTGTCCGCTCCATGAGTGGACGTATCGGGGGAGTCCATGGCGCACGTGCAGATCACCATGCTGGAAGGCCGCACAATCGAGCAGAAAACGGCGGGCGGTGAAGCGCATTACCGAAGTCGCTTCATGAAGAACTCAACGTCAAGCCGGAGAAGCTGACGATCGCGTTCGTCGAGGTTCCCCGGCACGACTATGCCCGCAATGGAGTGTTGATCGCGGACCGTACGGACCTGAAGGCGTAGTCCGATGTAGATGTTACCCGGGGGCTTCCGCCCCGAGCGTCTCATTTTCTGCGCGGCGCTACTTCGGTTGTGCGCTGCTGGCTGGGGCGCCGGTTACCTTGGAGTCGACTTGCCCGGCCATCTTCAGATGGTCTTCCAGTGTCGGTAAAGTCTCGCCGGACCGCTGTTTCACCTGCGGATCGCGACCCGAGCTGACTCGTGCTCGAATTCAGCGATGTCCTGGCGATGGTCGGTGACCATATCTTTCCAGTACTCCTTATCGAAGGCCTCGCCATGCAATTGCGACAGCCGCTCCTTGGTAGCGTCGTCCTTCGCGCTCATTTCTGCAGGCAGAGTCACGCCTTGCTGTGAAGCAAGTCGCTTGAGCTGGCCAGTCGGCCCAGTTCCCAAACTCGGCCATGCCACCCTGCGCGGCTTTGTCCGTGAAGGTTCGATCGGTGGCGGCCATTCCGACAGCCGGACTTGCTGATGCCGCATTGTCCAGGGCCAAAGCCGCTCCGCCGAGGAGCAGGATTTATCCCACAACAACGACAACGACACGTTTCCGGCTGTTACTCATTCGCCGTGCCGCAAATCCGCGCCATGTAAAGTAGAGGTAGCGCAAGCCGGTCGCCTTGACGACGGCTCTGCGGGGAAAATAGAGTCTTGATACCGCGGAGAACAGTACATTGGACCTGAGCGCCGGTAGTAATCTGCTGCACTACATCATCGTCCGCCGACTGGGCGCCGGCGGCATGGGCGTAGTGTACGAGGCTGAAGACACAAGGCTCGACCGCCATGTCGCGTTGAAGTTCCTCGGCGCAGGGGTAGAGCAGGACCTTTCCGCGTTGGAGCGGTTTAAGCAGGAGGCGCGGGCGGCATCGGCCCTCAATCATCCCAACATCTGCACTATTTACGCCATCGAGGAAACCGAGGGCCACTGGTTCATCGCCATGGAGCTGCTCGAAGGCGGGAGCCTCAGCGAGAAGATTCAGGGCATCCCGCTGCCGCTGGAAAAGACCCTCGACATCGCCATCCAGGTAACCGATGGGCTCGACGTTGCGCACAACAAAGGCATCGTGCATCGCGACCTGAAGCCGGGAAACATTTTCGTGACCACCCGCGGCCAAGCGAAAATCCTCGACTTCGGACTGGCCAAGCTGGTGCGTGACCGCCACAACGCAATGGAAACTGTGGGCGGCGAAGCCGTCACGCTGGCGCGTCCGCAACTTACGCAGCCCGGCACAGCCGTCGGCACCGTGGCCTACATGTCGCCCGAACAAGCACGCGGAGACGAACTGGACGGCCGCAGCGATCTCTTCTCGCTGGGGTCGGTCATCTACGAAATGGCAACCGGGAAGGTGCCATTTGACGGAAAGACTTCCGCGGTAATTTTTCAAGGGATACTTTCGGGTACGCCTGCCCGTCCGATGCAGCTGAATGCATCCGTACCCCCCAAGCTCGAAGAGGTCATCGACAAGGCGTTGGAGAAAGACCCCGATCTTCGCTATCAGTCGGCCACAGAGATGCGCGCCGACTTGAAGCGTCTGAAGCGCGACACCGACGCCAGCCGTGGACTGTCGTCGCCGGTACAAAGCGGACCGGTACTGGCGGCACCGCCGTCTTCGCCGCCAATACCGGCAAACCCTGTTACAGCAACCTCCGCCCCACATATTTCCAGTGGCCGGGTGTTGATTACCAACGCAAAGCAGCACAAGGCGCGCGCCGGAATCATCTCCCTAATACTGGCTGCGATCCTGGCCGCCGCGGCATTCGGCATTTATTCCCTCTGGAGCCGTCGCGACTCCGGTCCCATGCCCTTCCAGACCATGGGCATGGAGAAGCTCACCAGCGATGGCAAGGCGATCATGGCAACCGTATCCGCGGACGGCAAATACGTCTTCAGCGCGCACGACGATGGCGAAGGACGTCAGAGCCTGTGGATGCGCCACATCGCCACCGGAAGCAACAAGGAGATTTTGCCGCCCACCGAGACGCGTTACACCGGAATCACCTTTACTCCCGACGGCAGCTATCTGTACTTCGTGCGCATCGAGCCGCAACGCCCCAACATCGGAGTTCTCTACCAGGTTCCAGTGCTCGGAGGCAGTTCGCAAAAGCTGATCGACGACGTAGATAGCGCCGTGACATTCTCGCCCGACGGCCAAGAGATTGCCTTCGTGCGCAACAGTTCCGCGGAAGCCAATTCCAAGCTGATCGTCGCCCATGCCGATGGCAGCAATGAACGCGTACTCGCCACGCTGCCGATTCCCGGTTATATGAATCCGGCATGGTCGCCTGACGGGAAGGAAATTGCCGCGGCCCTGATCGACCCGGGCGGCAAGAGTCTGGGACGCATCGTCGCCCTCGATGTGAACGACGGCAAGGAGCGGACGCTCTACGCCGCCACCGCGCAACTGCTCAAGCCGACCTGGTCTCCAGAAGGCCGAACCATCTACATGAATTTCCGCGACGACACCACTCGTTGGGATGGCCAGATCGGCGAGATCGACGTTCGTAGCGGAAAGTTCCGCCGCATCACCAACGATCTGAACAATTACTTCGATCGCTCACTGGCTGTGACCAGAGACGGCCGCCAGTTGGTGACCGTCCAGGGACTGCCGGACCTCGGCCTCTACGTAGCTCCGGCGACGTCCAACGCTCCCGTCCCAACCCAGCCGATTGATACTCGCGGCGCCGTACATGTGGGATGGCTCAAAGATGGACGCCTCATCGTGAGCGACTATGAGGGACACGTCGCCACCATGAAGACCGATGGCACCGACCGCAATGTCGTCTTCGAGACGAACCTGCCCATCGTTGATATGGCCTCCTGCCCAGGAAGCGATCGCGCCCTCTTGGCGATGCCCAACAAGGCAACCAAAGCCATCAACATCTTTCGCATGGACGTATCCGGCGGGAAGCCGTCCGTCGTGAGCAACGGAAAGTTTGATCAGAACGCGACATGCTCGCCGGATGGCAAATTTTTTGTGTACACGTCGCTGGTGAATGGAAAGCAGTTGCCCATGAGAATGGCGATGGAAGGTGGCGAGGCCAAACAACTGTCCACCGAATTCGTGATCAATACCCCCGCGATCTCGCCCGACGGGCAGCAGGTTGCTCTCTTGACCGTACAGGGAAACGGAGTTCAGACCACTTTTGTGATCAAGGTCATTCCTGCCAACGGTGGAGCCCCCGTCAAGTCGATCCCCGCCTTGGAGGCAGTCTCGGGCGGCCTCTCCTTCTCCGCCGACGGCAAGGCCGTGTACTACCCGATTTCGGAGAAAGGTGTGTCGAACCTGTTCAAGCAGTCGCTGGAGGGTGGAACGCCCCTGCCGGTGACCGACTTCAAGGAATTGTCGGTCTACGGCTACTCTTATGACTGGTCCGCCAACAAGCTGGCGATCACTCGCGGTAAAGTGAATAGTGACGTGGTGGTCATCACCCAGCAAGCGGCGCAATAATTTTGCGTAAGTCGGGTTCATAAACAAAGCCCAAGCCAGATAGCCTAGCTTTGCGGTACGGTCTCACGGGAGGAACTGGATGTTCTGTACAGAGTGCGGTCAACAGATGGGGGATGACGCCAAGTTTTGCGCCTATTGCGGCACGCGCAGAACAGTCGTGCCGGTTGGAACAGAAGTCTCAGCCACACCTGTGCCTCCGAGACCCGAGCCAACCGTGGTGACCACCCCTCCACCGACTCGTACCACGATTCGTTCCACCGCTGAAATCATGCCCATACGCGTCCAGCGTCCGAGCCCTCCGTCACCTCGTGTTACCGAGGCCGGGCCGGTCGTCGAGCCAGACGAGCGGCGAGTGGGGGAGACTCCGGTACCGTGGCCTACGGACGAGTCCGCTTCGCCATCGCTGTTCACCCAGCCGGTCGCTCCGCCGCCACCGGTACGGCCGGCTGCCCCTCCGCCCGCGGCTTATGAGCCCACTCCTCCGGTAGCCGCAGAAGTCGCCCAGCCGGACCGCTACTCTTCGGTGCCGTTCGCGACGCCTCCTACTACCGCGGAGGTGAGAGGCGAACGTCGGAAGATTTCCCCGGTACTCATCGGAGCCATCATCATCGCCCTGATCGCGCTCGCCGGGATTGTCTGGATGCTGCGCTCCTCCGTGACAGGAACCGGCAAGGCTGCCGAAAATGTAGCCATCACCATTTATCCGACAGCGGTAAAAGTCGTGGCAGGCAAATCGGCCGACTTTGCTTCCACCATTACCGGAGCACCCACCAGCGAAGTCACCTGGAAGGTGGAAGAAGGCGACGCCGCTGGACAAATCCAGACCCGTGGAGCCTACTCCAAAGAGGGAGCGATTTCCCTGTACTGCACCTACACCGCGCCGAAGACTCCGGGAACGTATCACCTGGTAGCCACCAGCACAGCCGACGCAAGCAAGTCGGCCACCTCGGAGATTACGGTCACGGCGAAATAGGCATTTCCTTCCCTCCTGTGTCAGCACCGCAATTGCGTACCTGATCGAGGGCTACTTTGGTACCCCGAAAGTGCACTTCATGTTGGATAGCCTGGTATTTGCAGATGGCGTTCACACCCATGCCAGATTCTCGAGAACAACTTCCAGCGCGTTGGTAACGATCACGATTAGTGGTTGCACCGGCCGAGGTGTGCCATGTCTGAAGTAACTGTGGACAGGGACTATCCCCTGTCCACAGTCTTATTATCGGAGCGGAAATGCAGGTCCCCGTTCGACTCGCACCCCCGCTCAGGATTTCGGCGGTCGGCGAGAACGACTCTCAAACCCTCAACTTCGACTCTGCTCTTTGCGTTGCTCCGCTCTGGATGACGAACAACAACACCTCATTCACATCCCTCAGGATGACGGCAGTGGAGTGGGTGGGGCGGCGCTTAAGATGACACCAATTTCTCGACAGGACTCGCGGGTACGGCCCGATTAGGCAATACTAGGTCTTCATTGTGAAGGGAGTGAATCATGGCGGGGTTGGATATCCGTAAATATGAGGCCCGGGCGGCTTCCACCGACATTTTTGGCCGCGTTTTGTGCAGTGTGCGGAATCATCATTACGTGATCGACGGGCCTGAGCCGAACGGGTGCCCGGGCGAAGAAGTCACGCCCGGTGAATTGTTCCTTTCGGCGGTGGCTTCGTGCGGAGTGGAGTTGGTTCAGGTGATTGCCAAGTCGGAGGGAATCCCTTTGCGAGCGGTTCAAGTTGATATCAAGGGAGTGATGGATCGCTCCAATCCAGTGCGTTCGGAAGTATCGCTGTTCAACTCGGTACGCCTCCGCTTCCAGATGAAAGGCGTTTCCGACGACAACGGGAAACTTCTGGTGGAGAAATTCAAGGGTAGGTGACCGCTGTTCGGCACGGTCGCGGTCGCGACCCCAGAGGTGGTTGTGGAGTACGCGATTGAGAAGTGACGCTAGTGCGCCTGTGCCTTCATCAGGGCATGGGCTTCGGCGATGCTCCAGTCGGGGATTGCGCCGGAGCGGCTGGCCACCAGCGCTCCTACGGCATTGGCGCAATGGGCGATGTGATCGGCATCCCATCCCTGGCTGAGGCCGTGGACGAAGGCGGCGGAGAAGGCGTCGCCCGCTCCCACAGTATCGGCGACAGTGACTTGATAGCCCGGGGTTTGGCTGAAGTTGCCGTTCTTGAGGATGGCGCATCCGCGTTCGCCGAAGGTAACGCACATGGTGCTACAGCCGAAGCGGTCGGTCCAGCGGCGGCAGAAGGTCTCGATGGAATGGCCGGGACCTTCGGAGGCGTCCACCGACGCATCGAGGGACTCGGCCTCAGAGTCGCTCAACTTGGCGACAGTAGCGAGGGCAGAGAGTTGCTCGATGGTGGCGAGGCTCCAATGGCCTTCACGCAGGTTGATGTCGTAAAAACGTCGGGCGTTGGGCACAGCCTTGAGCAGCTTCTTGGTCGAGGCCAGGGAGTGTGGCGACATGTGGTAGAGGGTGCCCAGGTAGATCCAGTCGGGCTGGAGTTCGGCGATGCGCTTCAGTTCCCTGTTGGTAAGGTCGACGAAATCGTAGGCAACCTGACGCATAATACGGAAGCTAGGCTTACCTGCCATGTCGAGCTCGACCTCTGCGGTCCCGGTGGGCTTGTCGGGCAGCACCTGGATGAATTCTGTGGACATGCCGCGCGCCTTGAGCAGGTCGAGAGCTTTGCGGCCACGAACATCGTCTCCGACGGCGCTGAGAGGATAAACCTCGTGCCCCAGCTTTTGAGAGTGGGCAGCGAAATTCAGCGGGGCCCCGCCGAGATATTCGTTCTCGCCGATCACGTCCCAGAGAATTTCACCGACACTGACAATGCGCACGCGTTCGATTCTCCCTGCCGGATGCGGACCGGAGCTTGCGAGGATTCAACACCCAGAAACCGAGCGGAGCCAATGTATCAGACCCCGTGAAATTCGCAAGCCCGGATGAGGTTGCAGTTGCTTCTTGCAACCTGGGAATTTCGGGTTATCATCGGACGCAAGCTGGGGTTGACGAATGAAGCTTCCTTTTCAATGGCCCGGGACGGCGGTCGAGGGGCAAATGCCCAAGTCCGCCGAATTGCCGCTGCTCGCAGGCGCCGATGTTGCTGGACTGATCTACGGCCAACGCGTCGGCGGCGACTTCTACCAATTCGCGCGCGCCAGCGTGAACCGAGTGGTCTTCGGGATGCTGGATGTCGCCGGCGATTGCAATGAGAACCAGGGGATTGTTGCAGCGGCGAACGCCGCATTTCGCGAGAAAGCGCCGCAGTGCTTCGCCGATGAGGACCTGAACGAAGCCGATGCGATGATGCAGTTCTGCCAGGAACTGAATGCGAGCATTCGCAGCGCTGCCCGGGGAATTCGCACCTGCTCGGCGTTTCTGGGTTGCTACAACGAAGGGCTGGGCACGGTGTGTTACGTGAACGCGGGACACACTCCCGGGCTGCTGCGTTTCGATTCGAGCGTCAGCGAATTGCCCGCGACCGGGATGCCGTTGGGACTGTTCTCGGCGGCAACGTATGAAGCGCCTACGGCGGCGGTACCGGTAGGAGGAGCGTTGCTGTTGGCTTCACGCGGAGTGGTTGAGGCCTCGCACAAGCGAGAGGAATTCGGGATACAGAGACTTAAGGAACACTTCGGACGAACACCGCTCACGAACGCCCATGATGTCGCTTCCTCGGCGTTGGAAGCAGTCCGCCAGTTTACCCAGTCTGCGGGCAAGCAGAATGATCTCACCACTTTGGCGGTGGTTAGACCGGGCACCATCAGGCCAGACGGGACGACGTAACAGTTCTTAACCCGACCTCTACCTGGCCGGACGCGAGGCTCGTGAGACAATCACACCTTCGCATGCACAGCCGATCCAAGCGCTTTCGTGGTTTCCTTCTGCCGTTCCTCATTACCGTCGTCATTACTGGCGTTCCCCGGGCGATTGCGCAGCAACAGCCCCCACCAAACACCTCTAGCACTCCAGACGCAGAGACCACCGAGACCAAAGACGGTCAAACGGTCAGTAAGCCCGACAATTCCGCCGGCAAGAGTAAGCTGGAGCAGCAAACCGGAACGGCAAACGATCGCATCTTCGAAGTGCTACCCAATTACGGAACGGTCCGAAGCAATAAGACTCTCCCGCCGCTCACAGTCGGACAGAAATTCAGGATCGCCACGGCGAGCACATTCGACTGGGCCGTGTGGCCCTTCAATGGCGCTCTCGCAGCAATCGCCCAGGCAAAGAACGATCCAGAATCGTGGGGGCAGGGATGGGGCGCTTACGGGAAGCGCTATGGGGCCTCGTTTGCCGACAACAGCATTGGCACGTTCATGACCACCGCCATCTTCCCGAGTTTGCTACGCGAGGACCCACGCTATTACCGAATGGCACAAGGACCGGTTTCTCGTCGGATCTACTATTCGTTGAACCGGCTCTTCGTTACGCGCACCGACGCGGGAGAGACGCGGTTCAACTACTCGGAGTCCATCGGTAACGCGACTGCGGCGGCAATCTCCAATGTCTATTACCCCGCGGAAGAGCGCACTGCTGCGCGAAATGCAAAGACCTTCGGTTTTCTGATTCTCTACGATGGACTGGCGAACGAACTAAAGGAATTCTGGCCGGATATTCGCCGCAAGCTTGTCCACAAGCCCCCTCCTTCCCCTTAGCTGTTCGGTAGCGTTATCAGCATTGGTTTTGATCGCAAGAGCGGACAAATCGATTTTCGTGAGCAGTCCGAGCCGCGGGAATTTCACGCGGATGCTCTAATAATCTCGCAGAGTGCATCGATTGAGAATTCGGGTCGATTATGGAACCCAACCGTATCCGGCGGGGAAGGTTCATAGTATGTTTCGTTATTCGTGAGAGTTCATCGTCCGATTGGTCTTACTTGTTGGAACATGCTTCGGTTTTTTTGCAAACGGCAGCGAATAACGGGTCGAAACACCCCAAATAGCATCAAATGGTAATCACGTGAGCTTCGAAAGGAAACTTCGAGAGGATGAGTTTGCGTCAAAATGTGCGAGGTCCGTTTCTTAGTGCCGGAGGTTGGATCACACTCAGCATATCCCTTATAGGCTTTGGATTTTGTGGCATTGGGGTTGCGCAATCGCAATCCCCGACGGTCTCGCCGGGCGACACTGTTGCGCAGGCACAGGCGGGTCCGGTCGCATCGGATGCTGCGAAGCCAGCCAATCCTGCGCGTAACGGCACCATAGCGGGAACCGTCACGGTCCAAGATGGCGGCATAGCCGTAGGTGCTCAAGTGCGGCTCACCCGTGACGGCCAAGATCCGGTAGAGGTTCTCTCCGATGACGACGGACAGTACTCGTTTGCCAACCAGCCGCCTGGACCTTTCGGGTTGACGATTTCCGCAACCGGTTTCGAAACCAAGGTATTCTCGGGAACCCTAAGTGCGGGAGCCTCATTCGACGTGCCCGCGATCGAGCTTGAGGTCGCATTGGCGACGACCGAAGTGAAGGTCAGCGCCTCAGTCGAGGAAGTCGCGGAAGAGCAAATCAAGTACCAGGAACAGCAGCGCGTACTAGGCTTCATACCGAATTTTTACGCCAGCTATGTTCCGGATGCCGCCCCGCTGAACCCGAAACAGAAGTTTGAGCTTGCCTGGAAGTCTGTCTCCGATCCCATCACCATCGTTGGCGCGGGCTTTCTAGCAGGAATCTATCAGGCGGCCGACGAATACGGCGGCTATGGTCAGGGCGCCGAGGGTTATGCAAAGCGTTTTGGCGCGACCTATGGGGATGTCTTTATCGGAACGTTTATTGATAGCGCTCTGTTGCCGTCGCTCTTCCACCAGGACCCCCGCTACTTCTACAGGGGGACGGGCTCAAAGAAGTCGCGCGTGATGTATGCGCTCGCCAATGCCGTAATGTGCAAGGGCGACAATAAACAGTATCAACCGAACTACTCAGCCATCCTGGGATCGTTCATCACCAGCGGCATCTCCTACACCTACTATCCGGCGAGCGATCGCAGCGCCAGCTTGATGGTGCAGACCGCGCTGATCAGAATTGCCGAAGGCAGCGTTGCCGGCCTCTTCCAGGAATTCGTCGTCAGGAAGCTGACGCCGCATCTCAAGAAAGACCCTCCTCAGCCCTGAAGGTCCGACTACGGATGGCGATGCAGCACGTGGGTCGCGATGTCCGGCCAGAACTCACGGAAGACATTGGTCAGGGCGTCACGTCCTAGCGCGTACGCATATTTCTCCGCAAGTTTTTCGCCAGTGTTGCTGGCGCTCGGGTAGTAGGTGGTGGAAATGCCTTGAGCGATCGCACGGCCGGCGACCTCGGAGATATTGAAGGTATTGTCCCCGTTATACTTGCGCGCAACGAAGATGCGAGTAGCGGCGTAGGTACCGCGCTTCCAAAAGCCGCCTTCACCCATTGCGTAGTAACGCTCGTCCTGATGAAAGACAGTCGGCAGGAGACAAATCACCCAATAATTGCCGTCGGTTTTGTCGACGAAGCCGCGCCAGTAGTAATTCCCAAAGCCCTCCATTCCCTTGCCCAGTTGCGGGTGGGCATTGGTCGCCTCTGCTAAGGCGGAAGTGATGCCGACGAAGATGAACGATGAGTAATCGAAGCTGTTCTGCGTAGCAATCTTGAGGGACTGCTTGAACGTCGGAGGCGGGGGTTTCGTGCCCGGGCTGACCGCACGAAAATTCGGCATGACTCCCAGAATCCGTTTGGGCTGCTGCTTCGATGCGTCCGTTGCGAGATGAGTCGCAGAGTGGCTCGGAGCGTCGGGCAGAGCAGAAGCCGGTGGTGCTGGTGAAGGCGGATCGGGAGAGACGTCGGGACCCTGCGTTGTCGCTTCAGGTATTACGGGCGGTGGCGAGGAGGTAGTGGCTTGCTGCGCAAATCCGCAGGTCGCGGAGAGGATCAATAGAAACCACAGAACTGATCGCAATGAACTACTCCCCTCACCATCCGACTCGCCGGTTTGTTGATTCTAGCCGCCACGCAGCAGACAAGTCCATTGCGGATGGGAATCTGCCGCGCGGCCAGTTACCTTGCAATGTTGCCGAGCAAGCATCGAGATGGTTACGATCGCGACAACTTTTTGCGCAAACCGCTGGGCGGACGATGTTCCGGTGTTTGCTTACAGCTGGGGCGCAAACCTCGCAATGGCGAACGCTGACAGGCTAATCGTGCTGGGCAGTCCTAACGCACGCTGCGCGAGCGCTTCTCCGACCGCGGGTGAGTGCTTGAAGCCGTGGCCGGAACAGGCTGATACGAGAAGGATGTTTCCGTTCGGGTCCGCGTAGTCGATCACGAACTTGGCATCGGGCGTCACGGTGTACAAGCAGGTGGCAGTTCGCAGGCACCGGCTGCTGACATTGGGCAGGCGAGGCGCAATGTAGTGGGAATGCATTCGGGCAACGGACTCATGGCTGACATCGCGCGGAACGGCATCCGGATCGACGGTGTGTTCGTAGGTTTCGGTGGCCACTTTCAGCCCACCGGAAGGACCGTCGATAGCCGGGAAGCCGTAGAGCATGTCCTGCAGCTCGTCGCCGGTAATCCAGATGAAAATCGGGAAGCGGTCGGAGTCATAGAGCTCACTGTTGCGCTCGAGCGCGAACCAGCACAACGTCTGACGATAAACGAGAAAGTTCGGGGCGTATTCGGGGGGAAGAAACTTCGCGATCCATGGCCCGGCGCAGAGGATGACTCTGGCGGCGGAATAAACGGCCTTGTCGGTTGTCACTTCGACACCCCTGCCGTTTTGCCTTAATGCGCGTACCGTTTCTGACACGACCACTAGCGCACCGAGTTTTTGGGCTTGTGCGATTTGAGTTTCTACGCAGGCCTCGGGACGCAGGAAGCCGGCTCCGGGCTCGAAGTATCCCAGCTCGCCGGCGGCCAGACGAAACTGCGGAAAGCGATAGCGAATCTCGTCGGTGCTGAGTTGCTCGTGCGGGATGCCGAAGGACTTTGCGGCGTCGACCGTCTCCGCCAGGAAGGCATTCGAACCGTGATGGCTGCCGTGGATGCCAGCCGATGCAAGCACCAGTCCGCCATTGCGCGTCATCAGGCTGAGGCCGCTGGCAACTTCCAGTTCCTCCCAGATTTCGTTGGAACGCAGTACAAGCGGCACGAATTCGCGGCCTTCGCCAATCGCCTGGCGTGTGATTCGGGTCTCGCCGTGCGAGGAGCCCTGGTCGTGCGGCGGGACAAAGCGATCGATGCCGATGACCTTGGCACCGCGCTTGGCCGATTGATACAAGGCGGCGCTTCCGACGGCACCGAGGCCGACGACAACGACGTCAGCGGTGATTGTCATTGCCGCCATGATGCCACAGGCACAGATGATGGCCGGAGGGAAATTTAAATTCCCTCCGGGGCTAAGCCCAGTGTTGTACGGTGTTCGAGGCGGCAGGGCTGAAGCCATGCCCTTTCAAAATCAAATTTGTGAGAACGGTTCGAGGGCGAATTCGGGGCCCCTGCGTGAGAGACTGTTCTGCGGTAATCATCATGACTATTCGGCAATTAACATCGCGCGTGGCATATCGCAACCCATGGATGACCGTGCGGGAAGACGAAATCGAGCGCGACAACGGAACGCGTGGAATCTATGGCGTGGTGGACAAATGTGATAGCGCCATCGTGCTGCCCATCGAGGGCGATCATATCTACCTCGTCGAACAATATCGCTACCCAATTGGTGCGAAGTCGCTGGAGTTTCCTCAAGGCAGCTTGGAGCGAAACGATATCGATCCTGCGGAGATCGCCCGCGAAGAACTGCTCGCCGAGACGGGTTTAGCCGCTGACAATCTCGAGCAGCTGGGCGTGATCCACATCGCTTGCGGCTACGCTAGCCAGAGAACCTATGCGTTTCTCGCCACTGGATTGAGCCCATCCGACGGCACACGCGATGCGGAAGAACACGACCTGGCGGTGCGCAAGATTACTTTGCCAGAACTCCAGCAACTGATCGGCGATAACGTCATCAAGGATGCGCAGACGATGGCGGTATGGGCGCTTTACCTGACGCGCTCCGGCATACTTGGGAAAATGGCATGAGACACCGCTCCGAGGCTTGGCTAGAGATCGACGGTGCGAGCTTCGATGTCTGCGTTATCGGCGGCGGGGCGACTGGTTCCGGCACTGCGCTCGATGCCCAGTTGCGCGGCTTGAGCACCGTGCTGATCGAGGCCGGCGACTTCGCGTCCGCCACGTCGAGCCGCTCGACGAAGTTGATTCATGGCGGGATCCGCTACCTGCAAGAAGCGGTGACCGATCTCGATCCCGGCCAATACAACGTGGTGAAACGCGCGCTGCACGAGCGTCGCATCATGCTCGACAATGCGCCGTTTCTCGCGCATCCCATGGAGTTCCTTGTCCCGTGCTATTCGCGCTGGGAAGTCTTCTATTACGGCGTGGGCACCAAGATTTACGACCGCATCGCCGGGAAGCACAACTTCTTCGCCAGCCGTTATCGTTCGGCGAAGGAGGCTGTGGCACGCTGGCCGCTGCTCCGAGGCACCGGGCTGAAAGGCGCCATCGCTTACGCCGACGGTCAATTCGATGATGCTCGCTACGCCGTTGCCTTGGTGCAGACCTTCACCGAGGCAGGCGGCGAAGCAATCAACCATGCGCGGGTGGTTGGACTTCAGCAGGATGGAGGCGGAAAAGTCTGTGAAGCGCAGATCGAAGATCAGCTGACCGGGGCGCATACGAGGGTGCGGGCCAAGATATTCGTGAATTGCACCGGGCCGTACTCGGACCACATTCGATCGATGGCGAATCCCGAGTTGGAGAAGCGGCTGCGGCTCAGTAAGGGTGTGCACATCCTATTGCCGCTGGACGAGCGCACGCGCGACGCGATGGTTGTGCCGAAAACCGACGACGGCCGCGTGATCTTCGCAATCCCGTGGCTGGGCCGGTTGCTGGTGGGTACGACCGACGACGAAGTCACTCATGACGATGAGTTGGTGGTGAAGCGCTCGGAGGCCGAGTACTTGCTGCGACAGTTGAATCGGTTCCTCTCGGGGCCATTTGCGATCGGGGATATCGTGGGCGGCTTCGCCGGTGTGCGTCCGCTGGTAAGCCAGGGCAAAGGGGACAAGACGAAGAAGCTGATCCGCGAGCATGAGGTGGAGATTGATCGCGAGAGCGGACTCATCAGCGTGCTGGGCGGCAAGTGGACGACCTATCGCGCCATGGCTGAGGACGCAGTCAATGCCGTGCAACAGCAACTCGGTGTCGCGGTGGGAGGTTGTACCACGTGCGAGCATCACCTGAGCGGGTCGGAGGGGTATAGCGACGCGTATCCGCTGAGTTTGGTCGCTACTTACGGGGTATCGGAGGCGACCGCACGACACCTGTGCGAGAAGTTCGGAACCAGGGCAGGAGCGGTGCTCGAGCTGGCGAAGCAGGAGACGGAGTTGGGGGAGCCAATCGTTGGCGGATACCCGGCGCTTCGGGCCGAGATTGCGTACAGCGCCCGCAATGAAATGGCAGCGACGCTCGATGACGTATTGGAGCGGCGCACAGGGTTGCAGTTCTATAGCTGGGAGACCGCCGGTGCCGCCGCTCCCATTGCCGCGGCGGTTATGCAGCGTGAGATGGGCTGGGACGAAGGGCTTACCCAGCGCGAAATACGCCAATACGTGAGCACGCTGGCGGCACAGACTGGAAAAATTGGACTGGCGCAGGACGCGACAAAGGCGTAGAACCTTCCATTTGGACTCAAATTCAACCGCACCCCAGGACGGACCATGGCGGACTACGTAGGCGCCATCGATCAGGGCACAACCAGCACGCGCTTCATCGTCTTCAGCCGCTCCGGACAAATTATCGCCACTGCGCAAAAGGAGCACGAGCAGATCTATCCGCAGCCAGGATGGGTTGAGCACAGTCCGGCGGAGATTTGGTCGCGCACGCAGGAGGTTATAGCCGAGGCGATGCGGTCGAAGGGGCTGACGGCAAAAGACTTGGCGGCGGTAGGAATCACAAACCAACGTGAAACGACTGTGGTGTGGAATCGCAAAACTGGGCAGGCGGTCTACAACGGTATCGTCTGGCAGGACACGCGCGTCAGCAACTATGTGGACGAGTTGGCGAAGTCAGGCGGGCAAGACCGTTTCCGAGGGAAGACAGGATTGCCGCTGGCGACGTATTTCAGCGGGTTGAAGATTCGCTGGATGCTCGAAAACGTTCCGGGCTTGCGCGGCATGGCCGACGCCGGCGATGCGCTATTCGGCAATGTCGACACATTTCTGCTCTGGAACCTTACCGGCGGCCCGAACGGCGGCGTTCACCTAACCGATGTCACCAATGCCAGCCGCACGCAGTTGATGAATCTCGAAACTCTGCAATGGGACGACGAGATTCTCGCCGCATTAGGCATTCCGTCGGCGATGTTGCCGCGCATCGCGTCGAGCAGCGAAGTGTACGGGAATGTCGCTACCGGGCCACTGGCGGGCGTGGCGTTGGCAGGCGATCTCGGCGACCAGCAGGCAGCACTTGTGGGGCAGACGTGTTTCGAGCCCGGACAGGCGAAAAACACCTATGGCACGGGATGCTTCCTGCTGCTGAATACCGATGAAAAGCCGGTGCAGTCGCAGTGCGGGTTGCTGACGACAGTAGCGTATCAGTTCGGCAAGCAGCCCGCGCACTATGCGCTCGAAGGTAGCGTAGCGATCACAGGCGCGCTGGTACAGTGGCTGCGCGACAACCTGAACCTCATCCGCAACAGCGCTGAGATCGAGACCCTGGCCGGACAAGTGGAGGACAACGGCGGGGTGTATTTCGTCCCCGCATTCTCAGGATTGTTCGCTCCGTACTGGAAAACGAGTGCGCGCGGCGTAATTTGTGGGCTGACGCGTTACGCAACGAAAGCGCACATCGCCCGTGCTGCGCTGGAGGCGACGGCCTTCCAGACGCGCGAGGTGGTGGAAGCGATGGAAAAAGATTCCGGCATCCAGCTGGATGTGTTGCGTACCGATGGCGGCATGGTGGACAACGAGATGCTGATGCAGTTTCAGGCAGACATCCTGGATCGTCCGGTGGTCCGTCCGGCTATTAAAGAGACGACGGCGCTCGGAGCGATGTATGCTGCCGGGCTCGCGGTTGGCTATTATCGCGACCTGAATGACCTGCGGGCGAATTGGGCCGTGGACAAGACATGGAACCCGAACATGGCGGCGGAGAAGCGCGAACCCATGTACCGGCTGTGGAAGAAGGCGGTGACGCGAACGTTTGACTGGGTGGAAGACCAGCAGTAGAGGCGCGATTCAGCGTGGGGTTCGGGAGCATTGTTTTGAGTCCCAGTCGCGGGCGAAGGCTGATGTGATTTCCCGCGGCTTCGCCTTAGGGGGCTAAAGCCCGATATGTTTTCAAAGCCATACGGCACGACTGAAGCCGTGCCCTTTCAAAACTGAGGGGACATGCATTCACCTTTCATGGGCGAGTTCGTGGGGACGCTGGTGCTGATCCTGCTGGGGGACGGAGTTGTCGCCAACGTGCTGTTAAAGCGCTCCAAGGCTGAAGGTGCGGGATGGATGGTCATCACCACCGGATGGGCGTTTGCCGTCCTGTGTGGGATCTTCACCGCCGTCGCTTTTGGCAGCGCCGACGCGCACATCAATCCGGCGGTAACGCTGGCGTCGGCCATTACCTCGGGAGATTTCTCCAAGATCGTGCCCTATTGGAGCGCGCAGCTTCTTGGCGCGTTCGCGGGAGCCACTCTCGTCTGGCTGTTTTTTCTGCCGCACTGGAAGATTACGGAAGACCGGGGAGCAAAGCTGGGCGTGTTCTGCACTGCGCCCGCAATTCGCAACTATCCCAGCAATTTGTTCTGCGAAATGATCGGCACTATGTTGCTGATCGTGGTGATCGCTGCCATCGGATCGAGATCACTGGCTCCTTTGGGTTTGGCGCCCGGCATCAGTCCGTACTTTGTTTCTATTCTGGTGTGGGCGATTGGGCTGTCGCTTGGCGGGACTACGGGGTACGCCATCAATCCGGCGCGCGATTTCGGCCCGCGCGTGGCGCATGCGGTGTGGCCAATCGCGGGGAAGGGAAACTCCGATTGGGCCTATGCTCCGGTTCCGATATTAGGACCGCTGCTGGGTGCAGCGTTGGCGGCGCTCATTGTTAAGGCAGCGCATATCTTGTAAAGGGCTATCGGTTCGCAATGCTTCAGCGATTTCTGTCGCAGCTTTTCGCTCTGTTACTTCTGTTCAGCTGCGCATCGCTGATCGCGCAAGCAGTCGTTAGTGACGCTGCTGGACGGTAGCACAATTTTCCCCGCCCAAATCGATCAGGCTGTCACCCGAGCGATGGAGGCCGCCCATGTAGCGGGCGTGGGCATTGCAGTCTTCAACCACGGTCAAGTTGCTTACCTGAAGGCTTCCGGCCTTAAGGGACGTGCAGAAGCATCTACCGCTGACACCCGATTCCGTGATGACCGCCGCAGCGCTACCAATCAGCCGGAGCGGCGGCTCATGCTGAGCCCTCAGGTTCAGATTACGTCAAAGCGCGAATTCCCAACGCTCCCGACGGAAACAACGAGCGCTAATCAGACCATACGCCTCAGCTGCGGACTTGATTGGAGGCTGTACTGGACAAAGTATGACGAGGCCTTTTTCCAAAGAGGGCTGGCCGCACTATCTGGTGTGTTTCGATCGGCCGAAGTCCGGCACGCTGATCATGACCAACAGCTCGAATGGGAAAGACATCTATAGCGATTTGCTGGAGGAAGTACTTCGAGATACTTTTACACCACTGGATGGGAGGGGTTTGCGGCGTCAGCGAGTCTCAAAACCAAGCCATTCCTGACTTTTGCGCTCTGGCGACAGCCGCGGAAGGCTGTTAGATCTGGTAATCCATCTCGATCGCAAGGTCGAGCGAGTCGCCACCTTCGCCCGGGATGTGTTCCCGGCCCTCCAGGCGGCACACCTGTTCACGCAAATTTTTGACCTCGGTCGCAACCGCAGCCAGAGCTTCGGAGAGCGGATCGTTGATCTGCTTGGGGTCGGTGATGACTACACGCCTTCCGTTGCGGAAGATGATGTGTCCAGGGACGCCGACGACCGTGGAGTCGGCAGGTACATCGCGCAAGACAACGGAACCGGCGCCGATGCGGCAATTGTCGCCGATGGTGATGTTGCCTAAGATCTTCGCGCCGCCGCCAATAACCACCCCGTTGCCGATGGTGGGATGACGCTTGCCGGGGTCGAGCGTGGTTCCGCCGAGCGTGACACCCTGGTACATGGTAACGTCGTCACCGACCTCCGCAGTTTCGCCGATGACCACTCCCATGCCATGGTCGATGAAGAAGCGACGGCCGATGATAGCGCCGGGATGGATCTCGATGCCGGTGAGCCATCGCGCGAATTGCGAAGCGGCGCGTGCGGGAAAGAACCATCCATGCCTCCAGAGCCAATGATGAATGCGATACCACCATAGCGCGTGCAGGCCGGAGTACAGCAGTACGATCTCCAGCTTGGAGCGCGCCGCGGGATCGCGTTCGAGGACCGCGGCGATGTCTTCGCGCATTAGTCGGAAGAAGGAACCCATACTTCCTTTGGCCTCGAAAGGCCAGCTCTACCTAAACCGCTACCGGCTCTGTCGGCTGCGATGTGACCTCATCGCGCAATTGCTGGAAGAGCACGCTGCTCAGGTAACGCTCGCCAAACGACGGCAACACGACAACGATGAGCTTTCCCGCGTTCGCAGGGCGGGCTGCGACACGCAGCGCTGCCACAACCGCAGCTCCAGACGATATCCCCATTAATAAGCCTTCTTCTTTAGCCAGGCGGCGCGCCATGACCAGTGCGTCGTCACTGGACACCTGAACAACCTCGTCAATGTAGTCGGTGCGCAAAATGCTGGGAACGAATCCGGCGCCGATGCCTTGGATCTTGTGCGGCGAGGGCGTACCGCCTGAAAGGACTGGGCTTTCGACCGGCTCGACGGCGATCGCCTTGAACGAAGGCTTGCGCGGCTTGATGTATTCGCTCACGCCGGTAAGCGTCCCGCCGGTTCCCACACCGGAGATAAGGATGTCCACCTTGCCATCCGAGTCCTCCCAGATCTCGGGTCCAGTGGTTTCGAAATGAATCTTGGGATTCGCAGGATTGTCGAACTGCTGCAGGATGAAACTGTCTGGAGTCTTGGCGTGGATTTCCTGCGCCTTGGAGATAGCGCCCTTCATGCCTTTCGGGCCGGGAGTGAGTACCAGTTCTGCCCCGAAAGCGCGTAGCATCACGCGACGCTCTGTGCTCATGGTATCGGGCATGACGATGATGAGAGGATAGCCCCTTACGGCGGCCACGAATGCAAGCGCGATGCCGGTATTGCCGCTGGTAGGCTCAATCAGGACCGTTTTCCCAGGTGTGATTTTGCCCGCTTTTTCGGCCTCGTTGATCATGCTCACACCGATGCGGTCCTTCACGCTCGCGCAGGGATTGAAACTCTCGAGCTTGGCAACGATCGTAGCGCCAACGCCGTCCGTCACTTTGTTCAGACGCACCAGGGGCGTACGGCCGATGAGTTCGGTTACATCATTGGCAATCTTCATTGAGCGTTCTCCACGCGATTAAGACTATTTCGAACCAGGGGAAGTTTCAGATTTCGCGGTACAGAAGAGTGCGAAGTTTATTGACAACAACAACAGCAGCAGTTGGAGAGGGCCCGCATGGGATACAACTCATCGTAGCAGTAAATAGCCATTTCTGACTATCGCTTCGCCCCGCCGAGGTTGCGGGTGGCGGCGCGGGCGTGACAAAATGCCGCGAATCCAGTACATGAGGAACCATGATTTTTCGCAGAGCAGCATCGCTGTACGCCTGTATCGCCGTAATCGCGTTGAATGTAACGGCCCAGTCGCCGACGACTCCCGCGGCTATTGCCGAGAGTCCGCTTGCCGGAGTGGCCTGGCTCGTGGGCGGCACATGGGTCAGTGACGTAAAAGAAGCGCCGGACGGCTCGGTGACTCACGTAGAGAATCACATTTCCTGGGCGCCGAACCATCAGGCGATACAGTTCGTGACCGACTTCAATGGCAAGCCCCACTACAACGGCATGTACATGTACGATCCGGCGAAAAAGACGGTCAATTTCTACTACACATCCTCAGAAGGGCAGCTGACGGTTGGGACTTCGACACCCGACGCTGACAGTAAGACACTTCGCCAGGAGTTTGATGTCATGCAGCCCAATGGGGGTACGGGACATTTGCGCTCGTCTATGGTGCGCGATGGCAATGACGCCTACTTGTTTAGTGTTTTCGCGCAGCAGAGCGGCGAGTGGAAGCAGCTGTTTCAGATCACATACAAGCGAAAGATGTAATCGTAATCGGTACTATGGTTGTCCAGAACTGTCTGAGGACTCAGTTCTGCCGGGAATTTTGACTGGGAGCAATCGAGAGGCGGCTCCTTCTAAGCTCGAGAGGCGATCCTCTTCCCATTTATAATCAGGCATTGCGCATTTCATTCTGACCGATAGGAAGTAATCCTTGAGCTCTCATACGCATTCGCACGGTCCCGCACCGGCTGGGCCCCAGCCGTTGCCAGGTGTTAACGCCATCATTGCTGTGGGTTCAGGCAAGGGCGGGGTCGGCAAGACCACGCTGGCCGTCAACCTGTCTATAGCTTTGGCACGCATGGGCTTCAAAGTCGGACTGCTAGACGCCGACGTGTACGGTCCCAACGTTCCCACCATGCTGGGTACGACTGTTGCGCCCGAGGTCGTCAACGGCGACCGTATTTTGCCCCCCGAACGCTATGGACTCAAGGTAATTTCGGTCGGCTTTCTCAGCCCGGGTGATAAGCCGCTGGTGTGGCGCGGACCGATGCTGCATTCCATCATTAAGCAGTTTCTCGGACAGGTGGAATGGGGCCAACTCGACTACCTCGTGATCGACCTGCCTCCCGGTACCGGCGACGTGGTGATCTCTTTGGTGCAGACCGTTCCACTTACGGGCGCAGTGGTAGTTACCACTCCAAGCGATGTCTCGCTACAGGACGCGCGCAAGGCCATCGAGATGTTCAAGCAGGTGAAAGTTGACGTGCTCGGCGTGGTGGAGAACATGAGCTACTTCATCTGTCCGCATTGCAACCAGGAGATTGACATCTTCTCCAAGGGAGGCGGCGAACGTACGGCGCAGCAGTTCGGTGTGCCGTTCCTCGGCAGCATCGAAATCGACCCCGAAATTCGCAAGGGCGGTGACAGCGGTCATCCGGTGGTGCTTGAGGGCGACCAGTCCCCACACGCGCGCTCGCTATTCAAGTTCGCGCGGCACGTGATCGACCGTGTAAGCGAGCTGAAGGAAACAGAAGGACCAGTTATCGAAATTCAGTGACTTTTTCTGGTCGGCTCCGGGTCTTGACTGGTGACGGGCTCTCGTTGCTCCCCAAGTAGGCCAGTCATTAGGATCGTTCGAGCTCTTAGCACTCACATTGGTTGAGTGCCAGTATTGACAGAGCTGCAGGTGGTTTCTAGAATCATAGTGTAATGGGCGTATTTCGTAATCTTTAAGCTGCTGTAAATAAGGTATTTAGAAGCATTTGAGCGATATGGCGGCGAATTCGGGTATCGGTAAGCGCGAGAAAGAAATCCTGACGGCGATCGTCGAGACCTACATTTCGACGGGCGAGCCTGTCGGTTCGCGCACGGTTGCGCGTTCGAATCGCGAGAACCTAAGCCCTGCATCGATTCGCAATGTCATGTCGGATTTGGTGGACGCCGGATTTCTGGAGCAGCCGCACACGTCGTCGGGACGAGTTCCTACGGCCCAGGCCTACCGCTTTTATGCGAACCAGTTGACCGGCGAGGCGCGCCTGTCGCCAGCGGATGAGAGCCTGATTCAGGGAAGTCTACAGGGCTTGACCGACGTTCAGGAATTCATGGAACGCACTTCGCACGTGCTGTCGCTGATTTCCCATGGAGTCGGGGTGACGGTGACGTCTGGCTCGGGGCAGCGTAACGCGCTGGAACACGTGTACTTTCAGCGGCTCGGCGACAAGAAGGTACTGGCAGTGGTGGTGATGCGCAACGGCTTGGTGCGCGACCGCGTACTGCGTCTGACAGATGATCTGACCGTCACGGACCTCGAAGTGGCGGCGAATTACATCAACCAGAATTTTCGTGGCTGGGAGATGGATTCCGTGCGCACTGAGATTGCGAGGCGGGTGCAGCAGGAGCGCGACGAATACGACCGGCTGATGCGCTCGGTGCAGGAGTTGTGCGCGCAGGGGGCACTGGCCACTGACTGCACCTACCCAGACCGTATTTGTGGAAGGCGCGTCGAACCTGGTAATTAACGAGCAGGACAAGGAGCGGCTGCGGCAGTTGCTTTCCACGCTGGAAGAAAAGCAGCGCATCGTAAACCTGCTGTCGGCCTATCTCGACGCGCGACAGGAAGCGGTGCGGGTGGTTGTGGGTCTTGAAGAGACTGTACCGCATCTAAACAACTTCGTGCTGATTGGCACCCCGGCGCGAGTGGGCGACGAAGTCGTAGGGTCTTTGGCAGTGATTGGACCGACCCGAATCGACTACGAGCATACGATCACAGCGGTGTCATATATCGCGCGGCTGTTCGATCAGTTTGGAATGAAACGACATAGGGGCGTTTATGCCAACCAATAAAAAGAACGGAGACGCGATCGGGCTCGACCTGGAGCACGAGCTGCCTTCGGCCGAGAGCGAGGAAACCGCAGCTCCGGCGAGTGCGGAGCTGGAGACTCTGCGCACCGAGCGAGCCAACTATCTTGATCGGCTGGCGCGGCTGCAGGCTGAGTTCGATAACTTCCGCAAACGCAGCGTACGAGACCAGCAGGACTTTCGCGACTACGCGCTGGCGGAAGCGCTGAAGTCGTTGTTGCCGATTCTGGATAGCCTTGATCGTGCCCTGAAGACAGGCGGTGTTTCGGTACAGGATTTCCGCTCCGGCATCGAGTTGATCGACAAGCAATTTCATGACGCGCTGGCGCGCCTCGGTGTGGAGCCGATTCCGGCCGAAGGCGAAGTTTTCGACCCGAACCAGCACCAGGCGGTACAGATGGTCGATACCAACGAGGTGGCAGACAACCACGTAATCGACGAGTTACAGCGGGGATATCGCATCAAGGACCGTTTGCTGCGGCCCGCCATGGTGCGCGTGGCACACAATTCGAAGCAGTAGTTTCGTCATCAAGACTCGTAAGGGAAAACAACGCTGGATACCAACGTAAAACGCGATTACTACGAAATCCTGCGCGTGAGCCGCACGGCCAGCGACCAGGAGATCAAGAGCGCCTACCGTAAGCTGGCGATGCAGTACCACCCTGACCGCAATCCGGACAATCCCGACGCGGAGGAACAGTTCAAGGAGTGCAGTGAGGCCTACGCCGTGCTCGCCGATACCGAGAAGCGCGCCCGCTACGACCGCTTTGGTCACCCGGGGGTGTCGGGTAACGGCGGAGGCGGTTTTGATCCCTCAGCCTTTACCGATTTCCAGGATATTTTTGGCGACATTTTCAACTTTGGTGACATCTTTGGCGGCCGGGGCGGCAGACGTTCACACGCTCAGCGTGGCGCTGACATGCGCGAGGACATCACCCTGGAATTCGAGGAAGCGGTGTTCGGTGTCACCAAGCAAGTGCAGATTCGTCGGCTGGAGGAGTGCGAGCAATGCAAAGGCAGCGGTGCTGCTCCGGGAAAGGCGCCAATTGATTGCACAACCTGCGGAGGGCGTGGCCAGGTCCGCTACCAGCAGGGGTTTTTCGCGATTGCACGCCCCTGTAGCACCTGCCAGGGAACAGGCAAACTTGTTGTCGATCCGTGCAGCAAGTGCAAGGGACAGGGAAGATTGCGGAACGAGCGTACGGTTACGGTGAAGGTCCCTGCTGGCGTCGAGGACGGCCAGCGCATGCTGTACTCCGGGGAAGGCGAAGCCGGAGTTCATGGCGGACCGTCAGGTGATCTTTACGTCGTGCTGCATTGCAAGGAGCATGAGTTCTTCGAGCGCGACGGCAAGGACCTGCATTGCGTAGTGCCGGTGTCGGTGGTACAGGCGGCGCTGGGTACTGAAATCGCAGTCCCCACTCTGGAAGGCGAGCACGTGTTGAAGGTGCCCGAGGGAATGCAGACCGGCGCCACGTTCAAGGTCCGCAACAAGGGGGTTCCGGAACTGAACGGCCGGGGGCGCGGCGACCTCTATGTGCAATTGAAGGTGCAGACGCCTACAAAGCTGAGTAAACGCCAGCGCGAGCTATTGCAAGAACTGCAGCAGACACTTGCGGTCGAGAACAAGCCCGTTAGCCGCACTCTGCTGAGTAAAATGCGCGAGATGTTCAATTAGAATCTAGCCAGTCCGCGCCGGCGCGCGGACAACTCCTTTGGACAACTGGTTCCGCATCTACGCGTGGTTCCTGCTGCTGGTGACCGCGCTGCCGGCATTTGCCCGTCTGGCACGGCCACGTGAGCTGGCCAAAATCATGCTCGTGCGCTACCAGAGTCCCAATCGACGCACGCGGGCACGTATCGGCGGCGCTGTGTACCTTGGGCTCGCCCTCCTGGCGACGCCGTTTCTATTACGTTCACCTTTGCAGCAGCAGCGCTGGCTGGTTATGGCGCTACTTGTAGGCGCAGTGTCGGCCATCGAGTTCCTGGTGAACAGCCGCGCCTTCAGCGAAGATGACCTCACCCGACAGAACCGCATTTTTGGTGGCCTGTATGCTTCCGTGGCGATTGCGGTCGCGTTATTGCTATTGACCCGATGATTCGTGACCATGGGGAGGACGCTTTCCGGGATGCATAAGATCGCGAGGAGTCATAACCCATCTCGCCCTACACCAAGAGAGGTCAAACCGTTTCTTAGTGGAACTGAGCAGCCAGGGACCGTCAGGCACAGAGACGATGTTCCCGGTCCATGTTTGAATAGGTCGAGGGCTATTTCGCGAGTTTGTTGAGAATGCCTTCCTCGGGCCAGTAAACCAGCGGCTATAAGGTTCGCGAACCCCCAATCGTCTTAATGCGGCTGGTGGCCCTGATATGCTTCACTCGATGACGCGCCGACGCTGGATTGCCGACGAGGTTGTGCATGACCGAGCCGCGTTAACCGGCGCGCACGCGGCGCATCTTGCGCGCACATTGCGCGCGCGGATAGGCCAGGAGTTTGAAGTCGTTTGCGGTGGCATTGTGCGACGGGGAAGTGTGACCACCGTCAGCGAAGAGCGCGTGGAGTTTGTACTCGGCGAAGAGGTTCGCACAACAGCCAGCATGCCCATCACGCTATTGCTCGCGGTCTTCAAGTTCGATCGCATGGAGTGGGCGATTGAGAAGTGCACGGAGTTGAATGTGACATCGATTGTCCCTGTGATCGTCCGCCGCACTGACAAACACCTCTTTCAAGCGGCTGAGAAGCGCGTAGAACGGTGGCGGAGGATCGCTCGCGAAGCGTCAGAGCAGGCACGTCGGGTGGCTGCTCCGGAGATAGGCGAGCCGAAGAAGCTATCGGGGGTCCTCGATGTTTCGGCCGATTTGCGAATCGTGTTGGCCGAAACCAAACGAGAGGCGCAGTTGAACGAGATCCTGCATGTACGCCCTGAGGCAGAGTCGCTCGCGCTGGCGATTGGACCGGAGGGCGGATGGGCACAGGACGAGCTGCAGTCGTTTAAACAGGCAGGATGGATTGCAGCCTCGCTGGGCCCGACAATTTTGCGCGCCGAGACAGCAGCGATTGCCGCCATGGCTGTCGCCCGAGGGGAACTGGGTTAGCTGCCAAGCCTGTAGGAATTCGTCGACTTTTCCTCAAACAAATCCAACTTTCCACAAGTTCAAGGCGCTAAGCCTCTTGCGCCTCGAATAAAAGGGGCAGATAATGTACTTTCGCTTTTTCTTCGCATACGGGCCCGATCATGCCTTGGCAACCACACGATCTCGAACTGACACCCGACCAGAAGACGGCGGTCTACCATGGTCAAGGGCCGATCCTTGTCGTGGCCGGTGCCGGAACCGGCAAGACCACGGTCCTGGCGAGCCGGGTAGTACGGCTGATCGAAGACAAGCTGGCTGATCCCAGGGAAATTCTGGCCATCACCTATACGCGAAATTCGGCCCATGACCTGATGAAGCGCCTCGCTCGCTTGTGGAAAGGAAGCGACGACCCAGCTTCGATTGCGGAAGTGGCGGAGTCCGGCCTGAAGATCGGCACCTTCCACGCCTATTGCTACAAATTGCTGAAGGAGGCTGGCCGGAGGTTCGACTTAATCGACGAGAACGACCTTTACGCGTTCTTACGGCGGCGCCAGGAAGACCTGAAACTGCATTACTACGTCAAGGCAGCGACGCCGGGGCAATTTCTGTCGGGACTGTGCGACTTCTTCAAGAAGTGCCATGACGAGTTACGCACCCCCGACGATTACGACGGCTACGTGGCCAAGCTTGAGAACAGGCAGATTCCCCTGCCTCGTGTGGTGCGTGGCAGTGCGTCGGAGACCATGGCGGAGAAAGAAGTCCTTGGGCGCTGCCATGAAATCGCGCGCATCTTTCGGCATGTCGAAGCCGTGCTGGCGGCGGAAAAGCTGGGTACCTACAGCCACGTTATCACCAGGACCATCGATCTGCTGCGCGATCCGAAGAATGAAATGTACCTGGAGAAGTTTCGTGAGGGTGCGCGTTTTACGCTGATCGACGAGTTCCAGGACTCGAACGTAGCGCAAATTGAACTGACTCGTTTGCTCGCTGGTGAGCAGTCCGATGTCTTTGCAGTGGGCGATCCCGACCAGGCGATCTATCGTTTTCGCGGGGCGACGGCGGGCACGTTTGACCACTTCCTGAAGACGTTTGGGGTCGAACGCGTCAAGCGCGTCACGCTGTCGGAAAATCGTCGCTCAACCGACTTCATCCTTCGGTCGGCTTACACCGTCATTTCGGAAAATCCGCAGATCAGCAGCGTAGAGTTGCCGGGGGGAAAGCGCTGGGAGCGCGCGCCGCTGCAGCATATGCGCGAGGACGAGGTGCAGCCGGTTTCGCCGGTGTCGGTCCGCGCTTGGGACAATATGGCTTCCGAAGCTGCGTTCGTTGCCCAGGAAATCGCCCGTCTACACGACATCGATGGACGGCCGTGGAACCACTTCGCTGTGCTCTATCGCCTTCATTTGCATGGCAACGCGCTAGCGGAACACCTGCTGGTGCGGAATATTCCGTTTATGGTTGCGGGGCTCGATCTGCTGTCGGTCGGAGGTGTACGCGACATGCTCGCTGCGTTGCGTGCTGTCATTGGCGGCGATGCGGTGTCGTTACTGCGGCTGGCCGCCCTCCCGGTGTTCAACGTTGGGGGTGGGGAACTTCGCGCCGCGCTGGCGGTATCCGACAAATCCTGCGGCTTGGAAGCGTCGCTGGACAAAGTGGTGGGAGGAGTCGACGCCATCACAGCGCTCGCTGAAGTGCGGCATTCTATCCGGCGGATGCAAAACAAGGCGTTGGCAGCCTGCGGCATCGTTCAGAAGCAGTTTGGCATCCCGTTCTCAGCCGACACGGAAGCGTTTACGCGCTTCGTTCAGAGTTGGAGCCGTAAGCCGAGCCAGATTTCCGGCGATGGCACGTTGAGCGAATTCCTTGAGTTTCTCGATTACTTCACGGAATCCAAGGGCCGCGTCTCTGCGCCTGAAGATGACGATAACGAAACCCCAGCGACGTTGCAGATGGAAGTGGGCGAAACCGAGGCGTCGCAGCGGAACGAGAATGCTGTACGGCTCGTGACCGTCCATGCGGCGAAAGGTTTGGAGTTTCCTGTGGTGTTCGTGCTCCGGGCGAGCCATCCGTCGTTTCCTACGGGCTATCGTGAGGACCTGGTCGAATTCCCTGACGAACTCCGCGATCCCGATACCCGGTTCGAAGACGATCCCAAGCAAGCCCAAAAACAAGAAGAACGGCGGCTGCTGTACGTTTCGATGACACGGGCCGAGGACAGGCTCGTTCTGTGCGCCAAGAAGGGAACGGGAAAGAAGGATCCCACTCCTTCGGGCGATTTGCGGAAACTGATAGCTGCGGGCAGTCGTGCCCTGAAGGGATGTGTTGATTTTGAATTTCTGCCAGACATTGCGAAGGTTCCGGAAGGCGTTGGAGATATCGGGAAGCTGCCACGTATCGCAGAGTGGACGAAATTGCCGCCATTGGCACAAACCACGAATCGAAGACTAAGCGCGAGCGCGATCGAGCGGTATGAGCGCTGCCCGCTCAATTACAAGCTGGCCTCGGAGTGGCGGTTGCCCGAAGAGCCGGCGGCGAACCTGCAATATGGGGCAGCTATGCATTCATGCCTGCTGGCGTATTTCGATGCCTTGCGTAAGCGACGTCCAATGACTCCGGACCAGGTGGTGCAGTACTTTTTGGATGAATTTGCGAAGGCGAAGATCGAAGATCCGATTCAACGCCGGCTCTACGAGCGGGATGGTAGGCAGCAGTTGGAAACCTTCATGGAGTCGCCTTCGTCCGTGCCGTACGGCAGGGTCGCGTTGTTGGAGCATACGTTTCAATGCGAGATCGCCGGGACCGGGGTGGTTGGGCGCATCGATCGGGTGGACGAAACCGACGACGGCTACGTTGTGGTTGATTACAAGACAGGAAATCCAAAGTCGCAGGAGTTGGCTGACAAGAGCTTGCAGCTTTCGATTTATGCCATGGCCATGTCAGCGCAAAAACCGGTAAAAACGCTGGTTTTCCAGAACATGAGTGACAATACGGCGGTCATAACGGAAAGATCGTCCGAGAGTCTGGCAAAAGCCGAATCCAAGATTGCGAACGCCGCTGCCGGCATCGCAGCGGGTAGATTTGAGCCCACTCCTGGAACTCATTGCAACTGGTGCGGCTACCGCACGATTTGTCCAGAGAAGGAAGCGAAGCCCAGGCCGGCGCTGGCGTCCGAAATTTCAGCCGACGAAGACGGTCAACTCAGTCTGTGGCGCGGGCTGGTTCACAGCACAAAAAATTAGGGGACGCTTTCGCGTCCCCGTTGTGTTCGGTCGAAGAAAAGTTACTTCTTTTTCTTCTTCGCGGCCTTCTTCGCGGGCTTCTTTGCAGCCTTTTTAGTTGCCATTGTTTCTATTCTCCCTTTCCATCAGTGATGGAACATTGCGACATCACATCATCGCAATTTGTTCTTTGTATAGAGTCAACGAAATAAATAGTCAAGAAAAAAACGCGCGTGCGGTTGAGCAATTCGATGACGCAACCTCATCACTTCCGCGCGATTTGGAACCGACGTTCGTAACGTCGATACGAAGGCAATGCAGTCTGATTTCAGACTATGCACAAAAGCCGCATGAACACTGGCGATTTGCATCGTCAATCATTATGACCAGACAGGTCACAGAATGAAATTCCGGACTAGTCGTCGAAAGCATCGGGTAAATCGCTCCTCGCAATGGACGAAAATTTTTTTTCGCGAAGCGGTGTTTCGGGCGTTAAGACCACGTCTGCGTCGACCACAAACGGGAAATAGACGATCGACTTTCTTTCGAATGATGAGAGCAAGGCGGGATGATTGGCCAGGGACGATCGCGTTTCACTTCAGGAGCCGCAAGACGGCGCCGCTGATGGCATCGTGCCATGCGTGCGCAATCATTCCCGGACGAAGGCTCTTGCGCCACCAGGCCAGCAGCCCAAACATGAGCCCGTAGATCCCGATCAAAATCATGCGAGCCCCACCCTCATACCCATGGGCTGCGCCAAAGACGATTGCCGACAGTAAAACCCCTACTAACGTCGAGTGAGTAACGGCGGCGAACTGGCGCTGAAGGTACCCACGAAAGATAATTTCTTCACAGACGCCGGCCGTCGTGCTCACTAGGCACCACACCAGCAGCTCGAGGGAAGTGGTGGGAATCAGGAAGCCAAGCTGGCGTCGCATGCTGTCGAATTTGTCTGCCTGATCGAGGTTCAGGAGTTTCGCGCCAATCCCGAGGACCGCGATCGCAAATAACCAGAAACCCGCGGCAATCACGAGATCGCGAAGGAAGTCTTCGACGGTGGCCCAGCGGCCGCCAATAAGATCGCCCAACGTGAATCGCCTGCGGACTCCGAGGTAGACGAAACCGGTAAGGAGCCACTCCCATCCCATAGTCCAGAAATATTGCGGCATCTTGCCGTGCGAGGAGAGCGGGTGCTGAGCGAGCGAGCCGCCGAGCGAAGCACCAATCAGAATGAATAGAACGACCGCGGTATGCCACAAAGGAGCCAACAGGCGGTTACCGTTAGCGAAGGTTGCGGTGGGGGCTGGCAATGGCGAGTCGGGAAGCAAGGTTGCTCCATCTTATAATGAGCGGTTCGCCATTCTGTTTCTGAAAGGAGCTGAAGCATGGCTCTCATGGAAGACGTTGTCATCATATCGGCAGTGCGCACGCCAATTGGGAAATTTCAGGGATCATTGTCGTATTTGGCCGCTCCGCAATTAGGGGCAATCGCAGTGCGGGAAGCGGTGAAGCGCGCAGGAGTCGATCCGGGCGGTGTTTCCGAATGCATCATGGGTAACGTCGTGAGCGCGGGGCTGGGACAGAATCCGGCGCGCCAGGCAGCTCTTGGCGGTGGATTGGCTGCCGAAGTGTCGGCGATGACCATTAACAAGGTGTGTGGTTCGGGACTGAAAGCTGTTGCATTGGGTCAACAGGCAATCCAGACCGGGAACTCAGAAATTGTAGTGGCGGGAGGGATGGAGAGCATGACCAATGCGCCCTATCTCTTGCCCAACGCGCGCAAAGGCTATCGCTTGGGAGATGGCAAGCTGGTTGATTCCATGGTGCACGACGGCCTCTGGGACATTTACAACGACTACCACATGGGTAATACCGGCGAGAACGTCGCCGAGAAATACAAAATAACACGCGAGGAGCAGGACGAGTACGCCGTTAACTCGCATCGGAAGGCAATTTCGGCCATCAAGGAGTGCCGATTCAAAGACCAGATCGTTCCGGTCGAGCTGCCCTCGAAAAAGAAAGGCGCACCGCCACAGTTCTTCGCGATCGACGAATCACCGCGCGAAGATACTAGCGTCGAAGTGCTCCGTGCACTGAAGCCTGCGTTCAAGAAAGACGGTACGGTGACCGCTGGCAACGCTCCCGGCGTAAACGACGGAGCTTCGGCAGTCGTACTGATGTCGGCAGCGAAGGCGAAGGAGCTTGGACTCAAGTCGATGGCGCGAATCGTGGCACAGGCAACCAGCGGGCTCGATCCGGCATGGGTCATGATGACCCCAGTTGAAACCGTTCGTCAGCTCTGGAAGAAGGCCGGCTGGAAGAACGAAGATGTGGATCTGTACGAGATCAATGAGGCGTTTTCGGTCGCAGCTATCGCCGTCACGCGTGAGTTGGGTCTGGATCTGAACAAGGTCAACGTGAATGGCGGGGCGGTTGCTCTCGGACATCCCATCGGCGCCAGTGGCGCCCGCATTCTCACTACGCTGCTCTACGAGATGGTTCGCCGGGATGTGCACAAGGGCATCGCCGCGCTCTGTCTGGGCGGCGGAAATGCGGTGGGACTGGCAGTGGAGCGGTAGTGCGGTAGTGCACAAAGCCTACTTCTTGAGATCGGTGGTCCAGTTCGTGACTAAGACAAGCGGGGTCGGGGCTGGTTCGCCGAAAGTGCTAACCGCAAACCGCTGCCCGTCTGGCTTGACGTCGTAAGGGTTTCCCACCGGAGCTACGTAGGAAACCGCGAACCGGGAGCGCACCTGATCCAACTCAAACTCTTCGCTCTTGGTATTCACGGTCGCGGCATGGAGAGCACCATCAAGCCCAATGAAATAGATTTCCTCGTTATCGTCACGCCATGTCGGAAAAGTCCCGCCAGTCTGGGAGATCTGCCAGCGGCCCGCGCCACTCGGGAAATGAGTGACGTAGATTTCCTCGCGTCCCGACTCGGTTGAGCTGTAAGCCAGCCAACGGCCGTCGGGCGAGAGCCGGTACTGAACGATTCGTTCCTGGGGAGACTGCGCCTGTACGATGGCAAGCGGCTTCTTCTCGCCTGAGCGCCGCTCCTGGTCAGCATGATGTTGCCGGGCTTCAGATCGCGATGAATCACTCGGCAACGGTGGGCCTTGTCGAGGCCATCGCAGACTTCTGCACCAATCTTCAGTACTTGGTCACCGGGAAGGGGGCCTCGCCTCAGGCGGTCAGCGAGGGTTTCGCCCTCCAGAAACTCCATGACCAGAAAATCGATGCTGTCGTGCTTGCCGACGTCGTGAAGGGTGCAGACGTTGGTATTGTTCAGCGACGAGATGGACTTCGCTTAGCGCTCGAAGCGCTGCCTGGCTTCAGGGTCGTCAGAAAGGTGTCCTGGCAGGACTTTGATCGCTACCGTGCGGTCCAGGCGAGTATCGCGGGCGCGATAAACCTCTCCCATTCCGCCAGCGCCGAGGGGCGATAGAATTTCATATAGACCGAGTCTCGTGCCAGAGTTAAGGCTCATTCGTTTGCGCAATTATAGGACGCCGAGGCCGATACCCCGATTCTGGATGGTGTGTCGGCAAGCCCGAAGTTGACCACTTAGCCGTTTACAAATCGTAACAAGGGAAATGAGAGCAAATGTGCTCCCTTGTTCGTATCGAGTAAGTGAGGGTTGCGCCACAGCTCAGTGTCGGCGCATCCAACTAGGCCATACATGAGTTCGCCACAGGTTTCGAAGACTACTCCGGCGGTTCGCGCCGAGAATGTTACGCGTCACTACCCGATGGGTGAGACCCTGATCCGCGCAGTCGATGGTGTATCCCTCACCATCGAGCCCGGAGAATTTGTCGCGTTGCTCGGCCAGTCCGGCTCGGGCAAATCGACCTTGCTCAACCTGATCGCGGGCCTTGACCGGCCTACCTCGGGCTCAGTTCTGGTACATGGGCGCGACCTGGCCAAGATGTCGTCAGAAGAGTTGGCGCGCTACCGCCGTAGCGTTGCCGGCATGGTGTTCCAGGCTTTTCACCTGATTCCCTCGATGACGATCGCCGAGAACGTTGAGTTGCCCATGCGCTTCGCCGAAGTCGATCGCGACGAACGGGCTCAACGCAGCCGCGAATCGCTGGAGCGGGTGGGGCTCGGGAATCGCCTCGATCACCGTCCATCCCAGCTTTCCGGCGGAGAGCAGCAAAGGGTTTCACTGGCGCGCGCGCTGGCCAACCGGCCGTCGGTATTACTCGCCGACGAGCCGACCGGCAACCTCGATAGCCGTACCGGCGAAAATATCATGAACCTGATCCGCGACCTCAGCCTTTCGCTCGGCATGACTGTGGTCCTGGTTACGCACGAGCGCGCCTTGGCTCAACGGTTCGTGCAGAGATTCATTTTCCTGGCGGACGGCAAGCTGGTAAGTGAAGAGGTGCGGGCATGAAGGGCTATGACTTGTTCGAACTCGCTGTCCGCAACCTTCGGCAATCGAAGTTGCGCAATGGGCTGACAACGGTCGGCATATCGGTCGGAGTAGCCTCGCTGGTGGCGATGCTCTCGCTGGGAGTCGGTCTACAACAGATGGCTACCCGGCGCCTCGCAGGATCGGGATTATTTGACACCGTATTCGTGACCTCACGGCAGGATTTTCGTGGGTTTGACCGCGAAGATGACGCGAAAACCGCACATCCAGAGCAGTCGCCGGTACTCGACGACCCAGCGCGGCAAAAGATCGCACACCTTCCTAACGTGACCGAGGTTGAGCCGGAAGTTCGCGTAATGGGCGAGATCGTTTCCGGTGGCCAGACCCACTTTGGCTTCGTAACCGGACTGCCGATGTCGGCGCGGCAGAATGAAGCCTTCGATAACCTAAAAGGGAAGTTCTTTTCCAGCAACGATGCCGACGAGGTGATCCTGCTGACCGACTTTGCCAAGGAACTGGATCCGAAGAATGCGAACGCGCTGATAGGCCAGGACATTACTCTCCGCTATGGCGAGCGCCAGGCGCTGCCTCAGGACAGCACTGATCGCCCGCAGTTGTCCGCCGACAGCAACACCAAGAATGGCGCGGGTGACGATTTCGGCTTTTCAGTCGTACGCAAATTGCAAAAGCTGCGGGTGGTGGGCTTGATCGACGCCGAACCTTACGGAGGAATGCGCACCGTCTCCCGCGGGCGCATCTTCCTGCCGGTCGGAACCACGGAGCGGCTGAACATGGCGCAGTTCAGCGACATGCGAAGCTCCCTTCGCGGGACGAGCGGCAAGTCATACGTGACGCTGACGGTGCGAGTGAAAGATCCGGGCAAAGTCAGCGAGGTGCAGGATGCCATCAACAAGATGGACTTCCGTACCTTTTCAGTTCTTGACGCCACCAAGAGTCTGCGGCGGTTCTTTACTGTGCTCGACTTATTCCTGGGAATTTTTGGCTCGCTCGCACTGGCCGTAGCGACGCTGGCGATCATCAACACATTGGTGATGGCCGTACTCGAACGGCGCAGGGAAATCGGAGTCATGAAAGCAATCGGAGCGAGCGACCAGGACGTGAAAAAACTTTTCTTCACCGAAGCCGGCGCGATGGGCCTGTTCGGGGGAATCCTCGGTGTCGTGTTGGGTCTTGCCATTGGGAAGGCAATCAACCTCGGCACTGGGATCTACATGCACAATCACCAGATGCCTTCGGAAGCGGTCTGGAGCATGCCGCCATGGCTCGTGGGTGCCGCCATCGCATTCTCCATTGTGGTCAGCCTGCTGGCGGGTCTTTATCCGGCAAGCCGTGCCGCTCGCCTCGACCCGGTGCAAACGCTCAAGTACGAATGATGCGACAACGGGCTTCCCACTGGCAGGTAGTTGGTGTTGTGGTCGCGCTCTGCGTGCTGGCGCTCGCTCCCGTTGCCCATGCACAGGGTCGTGCCGAGTGCGCGACGATCAAGTCAACCATCTTGGCGCGTTCCGTGCGGTACTGCGCGTTTCTTCCTGCCAGCTTCGATGCCGACCCGAACCGGCGTTTCCCGATGCTTTACTACTTGCACGGCCTGGGCGATAACGAACAGTCGCTGCTCAATTCCGGCGGATGGGACTTGATTGAAGAGTTACGCCGCAGCGGTAAGGTTGGCGATTTCGTAGTACTGGCGCCAAGCGGAGGCCACACGTTCTTCTTCAACTCAGCGGACGGCAAAATGCGCTATGAAGACTTCCTGACGAAGGAGTTTATGCCGCAGATGGAGAAGAAGTACCGCGCCGATGGTTCACGTTCCAGGCGCGGCATTACGGGTGTGTCGATGGGCGGCTTCGGCGCACTTCGCCTCGCTTTCAAGTATCCTCAGCAGTTCGCGGCCATCAGCGCCCAGATGCCCGCGCTAATTGCTGAAATTCCGCCTGACTTTGCTGCCGGTGGCCCGGGTTCGCCGGCGTCCATGATGGGAGACGTCTTCGGCAATCCCATCAATGTCGCATATTTCGATCACAATAATGTTTTCTACTACGCGAAGACTGCCCCGGCTGCGGAACTGAAACGGTTGAAGATTTACTTCGATGTCGGTAACAACGACGATTACGGATTCGAACAGGGCGGCACAGAAACTGCACCGGCTGCTGGATTCTCGGGGAGTGCCGAACGAGTTCCACATCTACCCTGGACGGCACGATGTCCAGTTCGCAATCCGGCACTTCGGCGAAATCATCCAGTTCCAGTGGAGCGCGATCGGCAAATAGTCGTGCGAGGCTATTTCACTGCGATAACGATGACCTCGCCGCAATAGCGCCGTAAGGGCGTTAAGCGCAAGATTCGTTCGTCCATTGCCTTTACGTTTCGCCAGAAGGGGCGCGGTTTTAGCTGCCCGTTCCATTCCTGCGCCGGAAGCTTCGCGAGGCGTTTCAGCATATAGAACAGGTGACGCTTCTCGAACCGCAAGGTGGAAAACTCCCTGCAGAATTCACGCACGGCAGATTCCGTTAGCTCTGCATCGCCGGCATCGGAATGCTCCGTCGTAAGTCTTCGTGCGAGGTTGATCAGTGGATTGTCCCAGAGGGTCTCATGGAACACCGCGCGGCTCGCGGGCTTCAATACCCGGAACAGTTCCGCTCCCGCTTGTGGGTACTTGATGACGTGATGAAGAATGCCGAATCCGACAACGAGATCGAAAGTATCAGTGGGATAAGTCAATTCGGTGGCGTCCATCAGGGCGAATTGCGCCGATAGTCCGTATCGCTTCGCGGCTTGATCAGCAGTTGCGATGGCGGGCCGCGAAAAGTCAAAACCCCACACCTCCGCGCCGCATAAGCTCAAGTACATCCCGAGCGCGCCATAGCCGCAACCGTAGTCAAGCACCTGAAGCCCGCGGACATCGCCGATGATGTCCAACATCTCCTGTCGGGCGTCGCCCCACCATCCCCATCCGCCTTCGCAGAACGGCGCAATGTGGAGCTTGAAGAATATTCTGCGGAAATCCTCAACCGTTTCCGGATAAGCATAAGCAGCGTGCGTTCTATAACTGGCATCGTGCCACGCACGCTCCGCGTCTTTGAGGCGATCGAGATTGCTGCTGTTTTGCACTGCGCTTATTGTTTGGAGTCAGCTCCCAACCCCAACCGGCCGTCATTCTGGAACGGCAGCTGCTAAGTCGGGGAATTGCACTTTCGCGAACCGCGTTCCAACTACGCCACGTCGATCGCCGCCGGCGCAGTCAACACCCTGTCCATTGCTGCGGCAAGTCCATAGTAGAAGAACAGAATCATGGCGAGCGATTCTTCGCCGATGTTGTAGTGGAAGAACGAAGTGAAGGTGAAGCCGATGAGCCCTGCCAAGGCTCCAACGGCAACCCCGGCGGCGAAGCGACTCCGTGCCCGTAACCGCGGGATCAGCCGCAACAGGAAGAGGAAATATGCTGTGCAAAACCACAACCACGCTAGGAGCGCAGGAATGCCCCGCTCAACCGCAATCTGCACGAAGGTCGAGTGAAAGTGGCTGCGCACGTTGTACTTCATGAATGCGCGAATGTTCCACTCCTGGAAGTGCAGACGAACGGTTTCCATCCCAACGCCAAACCACGGGTGCTGTCGGACGAGGCGGAGCCCGTCCTCCCACATCATCAACCTGAATTGGGTGCTGATGTCGTCGCGGTCTACCCAAACCGTGCCGCGCCTATGCTGGATCCAGAGCGTTGCGCCTCCGACGATGAGGATCAGGGCTCCAATCGCAAGGATCCTGGTGGTGCGTTTCGCGAGGAGTAGCAAAGACACCAGGCAGCCAAGAACGAGACCTCCCACCGCGGCCCGTGTTTCGGTCATCAATAGCGCTGCCGTAATGGCCAGAAAGGCAACTCCCAGCAACACTCTCGAACGGAAGTCTTCTGGCCGCGTGCTCAGCAGCAAGGCCCAGGCCATGCATCCCACCTGCATTAACATTTCGGCAAAAACTACGTAGTGGCCGAGCGTTCCCTGTGCCCGAATGGGTCGGCCACGCGCCAACAGCAAGGCGGGTGTTCCCAGGCCCGATTGCAGGAAGTCTCCTGGCGTGATGCTCAGGACGTTCGGTTGGGGAGATTGGGCAAAAATGTATTCCACCGGAACCACTATTCCCGATGGCAAGGACTTCACAGCCTGAACGAGTTGGTCGGGCGCACGGACTGCGTGCCCGCTAAATCTGGTCACGATGTAGCCGGTGTCCAATCCGACACGCGCAAGTCGCGAGGAGGGAGATAATGCTTGGATACGCACACCCACGCCGTATGCATACTGCCAGCCCGTGAAGAGAGCGGCCGCGAAGCCCGAAAATACCAAGAGCAACACCAGCCAGCGAACTTGTGAAATTCGCTTCACATTCTGCGCCACTACGATGCCCACCAGGAACAGGCAGACGAACTTCATGCGGTCCCAGCTCAAGTAAGGATCGGGCGATAGGGCTGTAGAAATTGCGCTGAGGACAACGTATGCCAGTAGGGGGGCGGCCAAAGGCTGGCTAAAAGGACGCGTGCGGTCAGCGACTAGCTTGAGCAGCCACAAACCGAAGGCAATCTTCCAACCCCGTTCGGCTCCCTTGATCGAATGCGGCAGGGCTACGGCGAACAATAACAGGAAGGCGAAGATTGCCGGATCGAGAAATCGCTTCCAATTCCTTGCTGGGTTACCACCCCTGGTATTCGATGGCGGACTTCCCGAACTCGGCAATACGGCATCGGAACCGGATGTACTCTGGGCAACAATCATCAAGAAGGTCTTGCTGTTTCTATCTTACCTCCGAATGAGCACTCGCCGTATTGCGCTCGCAGAGGCTCACAGTTCAGTGCCTAAACTCCGATTGTCAAACAAGATCATTATTACAAATGAATTTGGAATTCTGACGAACTACCGAACTCGAGTAGTGTTACGAAGAAGCAGCACCAATCGGCCAGAACCATTGTTCATCGACACTTACTAAACATACCGAGGCAGAATCGGTGTAGAATCTCGTCTAGCAGTTTGATTCACTCAAGCGCCTGTATCTCACTGCGTTGTCGGCTTCCCCGTTTGACGGACCGGACATCTCAGGCCGTCGCAGCCGCAACGCCCATTCATCGAGAGTATTGCGGGACATTGCAATCACATGTTTGATCGACGATCGAAGCTTCTGAGCACCATAACGCTGCTGCAGGATATGGGGGTTACTTGCGCTGCATTCGTAGTTGCTTATTGGCTTCGTAACCTGCCAGCGCAATTCGATTTCTTCCGTGGACGTCTATGGGTTATTTACCCCTTCGACCACTATGTTCCGCTGATGGCGATGTTTCTGCTTGCCTGGGCGGTTGTGGGCTACTCGTCACGCTTCTATCGCGACCTTGAACTGTCCAACCCGATTCAGCTGATATTGAACCTGCTCAATCAGTTGGCTATTGTGCTCGTCATCATCTACGCCGGGTTATATCTGTTTCACCGCACTGATATCAGCCGCACCTACGTACTGCTGATCGGAATCGTCGATTTGGTCCTTCTGGTGGCGGCCCGATATGTATCGTTTAACAGCATCGCTGTCATGCGGCGGCGGCTGAATCGCTACCACTATTTCCTGATTGTGGGATGTGGAGCGCGCGCGCATGAGATGGCGCGGCTCATCAAAGAAAGCGGCGGCATGGGCCTACGGCTGGTCGGCTTTGTTGACCCCACCAGTGAAGGTTCCAAGCTGACCGAGCGGTTTGGGGATTTCGAGGTATTTCCTCTTAGCGCGCTGGAGCAGGTTTTGCAAAACCACGTGATCGACGAAGTGGTTTTCGCCGTCAGCATGCAGGAGTTAGCGCGCCTCGAACCAATCATGATGCACTGTGCCAACGTGGGAGTAAAAACTCGCGTGCAACTGGAATTTCTGCCGTCGCCGTACTCGCGCATTTACCTGGAGAATTTTCGCGACGTTCCGTTGCTCAGTCTCTCGACAGCTCCAGAAAGCGAACTGCTATTACTACTCAAGCGCGTTGGCGACGTGATCGTGGCTGCGTTCTCGTTGGCCTTGTTGGCGCCGCTCCTTCTTGCCATCGCCGCCGCAATCCGCATAACCTCACCTGGGAACGTACTCTTCCGGCAGACGCGCTGCGGCCTCGGCGGCCGACGCTTTACGCTCTACAAGTTTCGCTCGATGGTTAACAATGCCGAGCAGTTGCGTGCGGAGCTTCTGCAGCTGAACGAGCGCGATGGGCCGGCCTTCAAGATCAGCGATGATCCGCGCATCACCCCCGTCGGCCGGATGCTGCGGCGATTCAGCCTCGATGAGCTGCCTCAGCTTTGGAACATCCTCCGTGGAGACATGTCGTTCGTCGGGCCGCGCCCCGCGATCCCTAACGAAGTCTTCGAATACGAGCCGTGGCAGCGCCGCCGTTTACGCATGCGGCCCGGTCTGACCTGTATCTGGGTGCTCGAAGGCCGCAGCGACGTTGATTTCCATCGCTGGATTCAACTTGATCTCGCCTATATCGACAACTGGTCGCTTTGGCTCGACTGCAAGATTTTCTTCCGCACGATTCCCATTGTGATTTCCGGCCGAGGTGCATACTAAGGACTGATGGTTTCGGTCCTTATCGTCACCTGGAATTCGGCTGCATACCTCGAGCACTGTCTCGACTCACTCGACCGTCAGGACTATGGCGACTTGGAAGTGATCGTCGTCGACAACGCTTCGACTGATGCCACGCAAGCCATCCTGCGCGAGCGGGAGACTTTCTCCCTGGTAATCTACAACCAGAACAACGTTGGATTCGCAGCCGCCCAGAACCAGGCCATTCGCGCGGCGAAGGGCGAATGGCTGCTCTGTCTCAATCCCGACGTGGTGCTGTCGCCCAGTTTTCTTCGGCGCTTGACCGAAGCCGGAGCGGCCTATCCGGACGCTGGATCGCTCTGCGGCAAGCTGCTGCGCTTGGACGCTAACAGTCTGCAACGCACCCAAATTATCGACTCGACCGGGATCAACTTCACCCGCAATATGCGTCATCTCGATCGTGGTGCTGAAGAAATGGACCAGGGCCAGTACGACCGCATGCAGTAGGTATTCGGCGCTACCGGCGCAGCGGCCATGTTTCGCCGCTCGTTGGTGGACGGCGTTTCGGTTGATGGCCAGTTCTTCGACGAGAGCTTCTTTGCGTATCGCGAGGATGCAGACCTTGCCTGGCGGGCGCAGCTCATGGGGCGTAAGTGTCTTTACGTCCCTTCGGCGGTCGCCTGGCACGTTCGACGAGTCACCCCTGAGCGGCGCGAGCAGTTGCCGCTCGCCATCAACTGGCACTCGGTTAAGAACCGTTTTCTGATGCGCGGCAAGAACGCTTCCGGCTGGTTATGCTGGAAATTATTTTTGCCGGTCGCGGGGCGCGATTTCATTGTGTTCGGTTACGCCGTTCTGCGTGACTGGCGGTTCCTGTCGGCGATCGTCTATCCGTTTCGCAACTTCGGGAGCATTCGCAACCAGCGTAAGGTGATCCAGGCGCGCCGTCGCGTTTCCGACCGTGACTTGATCTGGTGGTTCTGCGACACACCCCGCGCCGTTGAAGTCAGGCCATCGAACGCCGCCACAGCGGTTGCCGCCGTCGATACCGTTCCATCAAGCACCGGGGACCAGCCTTGAAGATTGCCATTGTCGGTACGCGAGGCATTCCAAATCGCTATGGCGGCTTCGAGCAATTTGCCGAAAAGGTCAGCTCCGCGCTGATGGACCGCGGGCACGATGTCACCGTCTACTGCCGCAAGCCTTCACCACGCCGGACGATGAGTATGACCAGCGCGTGCAGCGTGTGATACTCCCCAGCATTCATCAGAAGCATCTCGACACATGGTCGAGCGGCCTGATCTCGACTGTTCATGTGGCCTTCAGCGACTATGAGGTGGTGCTGCTTTGCAATGTAGCCAACAGCCCGTTCGCCTGGTTTCCGCGGTTGTTCGGCAAGCCCGTCGTGCTCAATGTCGATGGTCTCGATCGGCGTCGCGGGAAGTGGAATGCATTGGGCCGTGCGGTGTTGCACGGTTGCGAATGGCTCTCGACATTTACGCCCACCCGCGTTGTCACCGATGCGAAGTCGATCCAGGACTACTACCTTGCACGCTACCGCACGGCATCGACGATTATCGGCTATGGGTCTGACGTTCCCGCCGGCGAACTGGGCGTGGACGGATTCGACCTTTGTCCGCGCGAGTATGTGCTCTATGTCAGCCGTCTGGAGCCCGAAAACAATCCCGACCTGGTGCTGGCCGCGTGGCGTAACGTCCGCACCGACTGGCCTCTCGTGATGGTCGGCGACAACCGCTACGATGGACGGCTTCCTCGATCGCCTCAAAGCAACTGGCCGACGACCGTGTCATTTTTCCGGGTGCGATTTACGGAGATGGATATTGGGCCTTGCAGAAAAATGCAGGTGTCTTTGTATTCGCCTGCGAAGTAGGTGGGGTCCACCCAGCTCTGATTGAGGCCATGGCATCAGAGAACGCCGGTGCTCTATCTGGATTCGCCCGAAAACAACGAGACCGCCGGCGACGCAGCGATTCGGTACTCCAAGTCTTCCGAAGATCTTGCTGCAAAACTTGCAGGCACTCCTCGACGATCCAGCGGCGCGTCAGCAGTGGGCTGCCCGTGCTGGTCAACGGGCCATGCAGCTCTATCGATGGGACGATGTAGCAGAGAGTATGAGCGGCTATTTGAAGAAGTGCTGGGTAAGCGGTGATGCTATTCTGGCGGAAGCGCCGGTTGCGTCACGCCCTCCATCCAATGCCATCTGCGCCACCCGTCCGTACGCTCGAGTGGTCTCTCCGGTTGGAACTCCTTGCGGACCTCCGCCCAACAGGCAAGCAAGCATGCGTAGCCCCATTCCTGTGACGATTGCCAACCGCAGAATCAGCAGCTCGCAGCGGCGAAGTGCTTTTGTGCGTAGCGCACCATATTCCGATACCAGAACAGCTGCTTCTGTTGCAAACGTCGAGTTGTCCAACACTGTGCGCGCCGCTGTGACGAAAGCGAGCGCCGCGGACAATAGAAGATCGCCGCGCCCCGCTGTAGCAGGCGGGCACAGAAGTCCACGTCTTCAAACCATACCGGGAAGAACGCAGAGTCCATGCCCGCTCACCGAATTCCACGCCTTGACGGGTAACGGCCAGGCACGCTCCGGCCGGCTGCTCTACATCGTTGTCGCTTCGCATAGTCGGCATCGAGGCAGCGATAGCTTGCGGTTCACGGGATTGTCCGGCCACACCTGATTGACCAGTAGCACCTCGAACGGCCAGGCTGGCAACGTGGGAACCGTCGAAACGAAAAGCCTTTGGCTGGCTGGCCGTCTCGTCCAGCAGCGCGCCTCCTACCGCGTCCGCTTCCGACGTCAAGAAGCACGCGAGAATCGCGTCGATCGCACCTGCTCAGCGACGCATCCGGATTCAGCAACAGCAACACATCGCCGTCGGCCGCGCGGACCCCCTGATTCACGCCTCCGGCAAATCCTATGTTCGACGACAGGGTGATCAGCTGCAGCGGAATTCGTCTTGCGACCGCGAGCGTACGCGCTACCGTGTCGTCCTGCGAGGCATTGTCCACCACCACGACTCTCGCAATCGGCGGAAGCGAGCGCGCTCAGGCACGCTTCAATTTGCGCGGCGGAGTTGTAGGTCACGACGATGACGGAGCAGCGAGGCATAAGCAGGAAGCACGGATTATAATCTTCCTTTTGTGCCACAATCCGCGCGACGGCGCTGCGATGCGCCTTCTTCGAGGACTGTTTGGAAATCGTCGAAACCTCTCTTCCCGGTGTGTTGCTGATTCAGCCGCGAGTCTATCGAAGACACACGAGGATTCTTCATGGAAACCTATCGCGCCGATGCAATGCGTGCAGCTGGCGTTGACGAAACCTTCGTGCAGGACAATCATTCCCGCTCCTCGCGTGGCGTGTTGCGCGGACTGCATTACCAGCTGCGACCGCCCTCAGGCCAAGTTATGTCGTGTCGTGCATGGCGAGGTGCTCGACGTAGCAGTGGATATTCGCGTCGGGTCACCGCACTTTGGCAAGTGGGTGGGTGCGGTGCTCTCGGCGGAGAACAAGCGCATGCGCTCTATCTTCCCAAGGGATTTGCGCACGGCTTCGTGGTGCGCTCTGAGACGGCCGACTTCCTCTATAAATGCAGCGAATACTACGACGCCGACGATGATGGCGGTGTCCTCTGGAACGATCCGGCGCTCGGCATTGAGTGGGATACGCCATCGCCCATACTGTCCGCGAAAGATGCTGCGTTCTTGCCGCTGGCCCAAATCGCACGAGAGCGGTTACCCCTCTACCAGCCATGAGCCTGCGCATACTCATTACCGGCAGCGACCGGACAGATCGGATGGCAACTTGCAGCGAACGCTGGCACCGCTGGGCGACATCGTCGCCTGTTCGCGCGATCAACTGGATTTCGTCGGACCCCGATGCTACCGCCAAGTTCGTGCATGAAGTCGCGCCGGCTGTCGTAGTGAATGCTGCGGCCTATACCCCGGTGGATAAGGCCGAAAGCGAGCCCGAACTGGCGCACACCGTGAATGCCGTCACCCCGGGACGCATTGCGCGTGAGCTCGCGCAAAGCCGTGGCCTGATGGTCCACTATTCGACCGACTACATCTTCGACGGTGCCAAATCCGCACCGTACGAAGAGGACCGACCCGACTGGTCCGCTCAACATTTACGGGCAAACTAAGCTGGCGGGTGAGCAATCGATCGCTGGTAGCGGTTGTGCGTACCTGATTCTGCGCACCACGTGGGTTTACGACACCCGGGGAAAGAATTTTCTTCGCACAGTATTGCGCCTGGCACGCGAAAAAGAAGAGCTACGCATGGTTGGAGACCAATACGGTGCTCCCACCTGGGCCCGTATCATCGCTGAGTCCACCGCACAAATCGTCTCCCGCAGTATCCAGCAGCGCAATGCAGGTTGGGGAATCGGCGGTGTTTTCCATCTGACCGCTGCTGGTGAGACGACTTGGGCAGGCTTTGCCCGGCGCATCCTGGAGGAATACGAAGTCGCTCGCGGAATGGCCCGCCGATACCGGTGAGTTTGGATCGCCGCTCACCGCGAAGCGCGTAGTCCCAATCACCACAGACCAATTCGAGCACCCCGGCCCGCCGACCCCGAAACTCCGTGCTTTCCAATGCGAAACTACTGGTCGACCTTCGGCTTGCAACTCCCAGACTGGGAGACTCAACTGCGTCTTGCCTCGCAGGACGCTATTCGCTGACCGTAAGGATCGGTTTGTAGTGGAAAAGGCGGCCATAGGGCCGCCTGATGAACGTGTGCTGCAGTTCTGAAAGTTACGGCTCCAGAACGTGCTTCGAGGTGTCGCCGCGGAAGGTCATTTCGACCAACACGTGCTCGTTTTTCGCGTTTTCCGTATAGCGCTGCTCGGTCGTGGTGGCCTTTGCCTCAAGGGGAACCAGATTGCACTTCGCCTTGGCTTCAGCCTTGCCGCCGATCTGCTTGAAAATCATGATGTGCGTGGTTCCCTGCATCTCGTGCAGGACTTTGTAGTCCCCGGCCGGAAGCAGATTGCCGCCAACGATGGTTGGGGCGGTAAAGGTAATCTCCTGCTTAGGGGCAATGCCCATCGGATTTTCACTCGCCATAACGGTTGCGGCGCCGATGAGCATTAATGCCGCAATCAGTGCTGTCCGGGGAAACTTTCACGATGAGCGTGCAAGTGACTTAGAGTTAACGTTATAGATGCGTTTTGGGACAAAAACGATTTGAAAGGCGGACAGATGCTAAAGGGGCGCTTGGCGGCGTTTTCCGGAACAGCGACAATGCCGGATGAACGCCGGGCGTACAGTCTCTTTTCCCAACTGATCGAGTTCCTCCCTCACCAAGAGTTCCAGAAGTGTGTCCTCCGCTATGCGGGTAATCGCTACCTGAAGAATTTGTCCTGCTGGGATCAGTACCTCGCCATGGCGTTCGCCCAGTTGACCTACCGCGAGAGCCTGCGCGACATCGAAGCGTGCCTGCGCTCGGTCGGCGCCAAGCTCTATCACATGGGCTTCCGCGGCAAGGTGGCGCGCTCCACGCTGGCCGATGCCAACGAATCGCGTGACTGGCGGATCTACGCCGACTTTGCGCAAGTCTTGATCGCCATCGCTCGCCCGCTCTATGCACGTGATCCCATCGGCATCGATTTGGACCAGAGCTTGTATGCGCTTAGACTCCACTACCATCGACCTTTGCCTCTCGCTTGTTCCCCTGGGCCAAGTTTCGCACAGCACAAAGCTGCCGTCAAGATGCACACTCTGCTGGACCTGCACGGCAACATTCCCACCTTTATCCGCATTACCGATGGCCAAGTGCACGACGTAAACCTGCTGGACGAGATCATGCCTGAGCCGGGCGCGTTCTACGTGATGGATCGCGGCTACATCGATTTCCAACGCCTCTATTCGTGTTCACGCTCAGCGCAGCCTTCTTTGTAGTGCGAACCAAATCGAATGTTTTGCTCCAACGGCGCTACTCCCACGCGGTCGATAAGCAGCACCGGCGTCGGCTCCGATCAGACCGTCATGCTCACCTCCTTCGAGTCGGCCTCAGGCATATCCCGATGCGCTGCGGCGCGTGCAGTTACTTCGACGTGGAGACCAACAAGCGGCTGAAGTTTCTGACCAACAACTTTGCACTCCCCGCACTTACCATCGCGCAAATCTACAAGTGCCGCTGGCAAGTGGAACTGTTCTTCGAGAGTTCGACATGGTGCACTCCTTCGGATGTTATGGAATTTCAAGAGCCAATTGCGCTGAATCGACCGTTGGTGGGGTCGCTGGATGGTTCCGTTCGGCCGTGCATCGTTCGACGTCTGCTCTGCGCATGATCCAAGGTGCGCCCACGCAAGCTTGCGTCGCCGGCAACTGTTTCAACCGAATCAGCCGCAGCACAGTGGTCGGCGTAACGCCGAGAACATCGCACGCTTCGCTGACAGACATTTCGTTGCGGGCTTGCCGTTCTCCTTCGCAGTAGACCGGAATCGCATGATAGCTGCGCAGGGAGCAGATACGCTTCGCCGTCCATACTTCTCCATGTGCCGTGCGGCGTTGATTCCGATTCAGGATCGAGGCGATTCGCGCGTCCGGTTCGATCCGCGCCAGTATGCGAACGATCTCCACGAGATCCTTGTCGGTGACATAGCGATGCGCGCCGCTGCGAATCTTCTCGAACTCCACCTGGGTGTGATCTCCTCCCTGCCAATGCAGCACGAGCCGTATGGTTTCACCCTCACATGTGGCGATGATCTCTTTCAGCGCGATGCGAAGGAGGCGCTTCTTGTGCTCCGGCGAACTATGCGGATGGTCCCAAAGTCTGGGGAGATCCCGCGCGAGTTCCAGCACTTCCCGTTTCTGTGCGTCGCTGAGTGGGCGCTCTCGACCTTGTTGCAAGGTCGCGAGCTCGGCTTCGAGCTGCGCCTCTGTGGTCAGCGCTTGATTCCAGCGGCGTTCGAGCTCCGCCGCGACGAGCCGATTCGCCGGATCGACTGCATCATATTGGCGTCGCGCGTGTGTCACTTCATAACGCGCGTGTTCTAACGCTAACGTCTTCTGCTGAATCCGATCGTCGCTGGCGCCCTGCAGCGCCTCGATCGCCTCAATGGACGCTTCGATGCCAAACGGCGTTAGGCATTGCAGCAGTTGCTCCGATACTAAGCGATCGGCACGGAGCCCGCCGAACATCACGCAACACGCGTGATCGCGATTGAGGACGTACCCAGAGCACTGATACCTAATCACCCGTGGACCGGGATATTGCGCCAGCAACTTGGCGCCACAATGACCACAACGTAGCAGTCCAGCCAGCAGGGCCTCGCCATGTTTCACCGACCCACGCACCGCACCACCTCTCGCATTGTCGTTGTGGGCAATCATCGTCTGATTGCTCTGATAAACATCCCAGTCAATGTAGCCTTCATGATGATCCAAGATCAACACCGCCCATTCCTCGCGACGGCGCCGCACCTGCCGTACAACTCGCTTCTGCCCCGCTTCCAGCCGCGCCACGGTCTTGCTCCGCCCATAGGTGTAGGCCCCGGCGTAGATCGGGTTCGTCAACACGCTGTGCACCGCATGGTACCGCGCGGGCTGCCAGAAGATTTCGCACGCATCTTCTGGTCCACGAACGATGGGCAATTGGATCTGCTGCTGATCCAGCCAGAAGTAAACCTGCCGCACGCTGCCCAACTCCGCAAACCTGCGAAAGATTAGGTCGATGGTAGCCCGCACCCTGGCATCGGGATCTTTCTCGATGCGATCATCCGCCCCTTTGACGTACCCAATGGCGACGCGTCGAACCAAGGCGCCTCGCTGCGCCTTTTGCAACAGCGCCGCCTGCGCACGCTCCCGGAATGTCGCGACTTCCATCTCGCTGATCGTACCCTTCATCCCCAACAACAATCGATCGTTCGTGAGTTTGGGATCATACATGGTCTCGGCATCGATCAGCAGTGCACCTACGATGCTGCAAAATTCCAGCAGCGTATGCCATTCCCGGCCATTGCGCGCCAACCGTGACGCCTCAATGGTGAATACGGCGCCAACCTGCCCATCGCAGAGCGCGCGCAACAGGCGTTCAAAGCCGGGGCGGCGTCTTCCGTCCCCCGAGATTCCGAGATCATCATCGATGACATCGATGTCTTGCCAGCCCAGCGCACGCGCACGATCGACCAGGCCATATTGACGACGTTTACTTTCGAGGTTGTATTTCACTTGAACAGGCGTGGACTGACGGATGTACACATAGGCCCGCCGCGCCAGATGATCAGCGGTGATCTTATTCATCGCCGTCCTCCTCGCGGATCCTCTTGGCCAGCGCCTGCATCCACTGCACCAGCCCTCGGCGTAGCTGTTCTTGCACGCCCAAGGGGAGTCGTACGACGGCGGGAACGGCGGGAGCTTCGTCGAACAGTTGTCGTTGGCGTTTTGCTCGCAGCTGCGGCATCATGATCCTCCTCGGGCACATTGTGCACAAGCAAGGAAAGGCAAGTCACGGTGACACGGCGTAATTCGAGCAGTACGCGAAGCGGCAGGCGCGCGATAGAGACCACTTTCGCGTACGCAGCCTCGGGACGCGTCATCCAGACCGGCACCGCCAACGGCCTGCCGTCGGCGCGCCGCACGACGTAATAGGCCTCATCATGAAGCTCGTAGAGCCTGACCACTGGCAGGCTATGTGTACGCAAGGGATGGAATGCGGTAGTAGATGGTGACTTCAGCAGGACGTTGTTGATGGGCAGTATGTCGTAGAGTTGTTCAAATGGATCAAGCAGCACCTGCGGATCAAGGCCTTCTACGGCACCAGCGAGAATGCCGTGAAGACGCAGATTTGGATTGCGGTGTCGATGTACGTGCTGGTGGCGATTGTTCGCAAGCGGTTGGAGCTGGACGCCAGCTTGTATCAAATCCTACAGATTCTCAGCGTGTCGCTTTTCGAGAAAACGCCCATTTCATGCGCCCTCCAGGCGATCGACGAGGATGCCAATTTCGCCAAAAACGTTAACCAACTGATTCTCTTCGACTTTTAACCGGACAGTAGTGTGCCGCAATCATCACAACAAACATACGTTTCTGCGAATCCATACAAAAGCCTCCATGAAGACCGTTGGTTAGCGGTTTCGTTATAACTCCAAAAATAGTGTAAGACCCCGGGACAGACGTGGCGGTGAGCTTCGTCACAATCTACTGTGAGGGTGAGCCATTTGTTTCATTTTGGAGAAGGGAGAAATCGATGTGTAACCGTCAGCAAGAATCGTCTGGATCGTAGCCACTGCTCATCTCGTTGGGTACTGCTGGCGATAACTCGTCGAGCGCCCGGCGCAGCTTGTCGGCGATCATCTCGAAATTCCGGCCGCCTAAGGTTCCGATCATGCTGCCGGCGATGAACGCCAGCGGGCCGTCCAGGGCTACATCCCCATCCCAGCAAATTTCGGTCAACGTGTCCAATGTTGCCATCCGAAATTGCATCTCGAAATTCAACTGACTGCCTGCCACCCTTCCGTGACCGCGGTAGCCGATCCGCTCCGTTGGTACAGCTTCGTTAAGGTTCATCGCGAGGTCGATATGGCCGTTGACCTTCGCCATGGCGATTCCGATCCGAACCGTGAAATGGGTTTCATCCTCCGCGCTCATATCTTCAAAGTCGGGAAGCAGGCGGGCGAACTGCTCGGGATTTGCCAGAAAGGCATAGACCTCTTCCGGGCGGCTCGCCGTCGCGAATTTTCCGGAGTGGGTCATGACAAATCACTCATCCGCGGTGCTTGGGGGATGGCGAACTGCGCGTATCCTAACAGACCGGTGCTGTGAGGCTTACGGTCTTTGTCCAAATGTCAGGTATAGTTGGCGAGGGCGAGGCGGCACCATGCTTCGCAAGGCTCGACCTCATCGTGCCTGCAATTACCAATGGAATGAACGGTTCTGACTCGATCACGCCTGACGACTTCCGCGCCACCTTGGGGCGCTTCAGCTCGGGCGTTACCGTAATTACCGTCCTGACGCCATCAGGGGACGTCCACGGCATGACGGCCAGTTCATTCTGTTCGGTTTCGTTGCACCCGCCGCTGGTACTGGTGTGCGTCGACCACCTGGCCGAAACCTATCTGCATATTCGTGAGCGCGGACGGTTTGGTGTCAGCATACTGCTCGAGGAGCAGGAGGCGCTCTCCGAATTCTTCGCCGATCCGGAGCGGAATCCCGACGCTGCCCGCCGCCTGGGAATACATTACAGCCACATGAAAAGTGGCATACCGATAGTTGCCGATACCCTTGCCAATCTGGACTGTATCGTCACGCAAGCCCACGCGGCAGGTGATCACACCATCTTTGTAGGTGAAGTAAAAGAAGTTAGCGTGGCAGAAGGCTCTCCCCTCCTTTACTTTCGTGGACGATATGGCGTATGCCGGGAACGCCAGAACCGGTGACTTTGCCGCGGTTTGCACCGGCAGCGGTGATGCGAAAGACTTCATCTTGCGCTATCCTTCGAGAATGTACGTCGCGGAATTTCCGCACTCTCGGGGACGAGTGTCAGTGCCGAGTGATGGAGTACAGGCTCAGTTGCCAAGGGCCGCCAGTACGGCGGACATCGGCACATTTCTGCGCGAAGTTCGCAGTGGCCTCACCGTGTCTCGTCACGTGGCAATTCAGCTATTGCGGTGCGCCCCCGACGCTCTGCCCGAGTCTCCTTGCTACTGCGTGCTACCTGAAGGAGCAGTACCGCCCAGGCGTCATCACCTACTCGCGTAAGGTTTTTCATGCCGCTCACGAATCTCTGCCGTGACTATTGCGCCTACTGCACCTTTCGACGCGACCCAGGTCAGCCGGGTGCGCACACCATGTCGCCCGAAGAAGTGCTGGAGGTCGCCAGGCAGGGCGAGAAACTGGGTTGCACCGAGGCGCTGTTCTCGCTCGGCGACAAGCCCGAGGCGGACTTTCCCGAGATGCGGGACCTGTTGCGCAAGCGCGGCTATCGCAGCACGTTGCACTACCTGGAAGCCATGTGCGACCTGGTGTTGCGCGAGACGTCGCTGCTTGCCGCACTCCAATCCTGGGCTGATGAGTGCCAGTTGGATCGAGCGTCTGCGTGTCACCAATCCCAGCCTCGGCCTCATGCTGGAGAGCACCAGCACGCGGCTGCTGCAGAAGCTGGCGGTCGCTCACGACAACGCTCCCGACAAACTCCCGCCTGCGGCTGAAGACCATCGAAGACGCGGGCAAACTGGGTGTGCCATTTACCACCGGCATCCTGATCGGCATTGGCGAGACCGCTTGAAGAACGCGTCGATTCACTGCTCGCCATTCAGCGCCTGCACCAGCGAATACGGGCACATTCAGGAAGTCATCATCCAGAACTTCCGCGCCGAAACCCGATATTCCCATGGCAAATGCGCCCGAACCCGACACCGACGACCTGCTGCGGACCATTGCCGTAGCGCGCCTTGCTCCTGCGCGACATGAACATCCAAGCCCCGCCCAACCTTACCGCAGACGCACTACGAGCGCCTGCTGCAGGGCGGCATCGACGATTGGGGCGGAGTTTCGCCGCTGACCCCTGACTACATCAATCCTGAGGCGCCTTGGCCGCATCTTGCTGGACTTGCAGCGCCGCACTCGAGGCCGCGGGACAGCAACTCCGCCAGCGCCTGCCTGTGTATCCTGAGTTTGTCTCCGGCGTCATCGATCGCGGAGGACTGCTGGCCGGACGTCTGCTGGCTGCCGCAGACGATCACGGCTATGCGAGGGCTGCCTAGATGATCGTCGTCCTGACAGGTGGAACCGGAGGCGCAAAGCTCGTTCAGGGCCTGCAGTCACGTCGTCACTCCCGAGAAGCTCACCGTCATCGTCAACACCGGCGACGACATCGATTGGTGGGGCCTGCATGTTTCCCCGGACATCGACTCGATCCTGTATGCGCTGGCAGGCCATACTCAGTACGGAGCGCGGATGGGGCATCGAGAACGACAGCTTCCGCTGTCTGGAGCGCATGGCGGAACTTCGGCCAGCCCGGCTGGTTCAGTCTCGGCGACCTCGATCTCGCCACTCATCTGGCCCGCACGGCCATGCTGCGCTCGGGAAAATCCCTGAGCGCCGTCACCGCTGAACTCGCACGCGAAGGTGGGTGTTCGTGTCGCGTGCTTTTGCCCATGTCCGACGATCGCGTCGCGACCATGCTTGACACTTCCGACGGCACCTTGAACTTCCAGGAATACTTTGTGCGCGAGCGCCACCAGGTCGATGTGCGCGCGCTGCGCTTCGAAGGTGCGGACCGTGCCCGACCATCGCCCGGGCGTACTCGAAAGCATCGCTGTGGCGGAAGCTGTCATCCTCGCACCGAGCAATCCCGTCACCAGCATCGGACCAATTCTCGCGGTGCCCGGCATCCGCGACGCGCTGCGCGACACTGGCGCTCCCGTTGTTGCGGTCAGTCCCGATTGTCGGCGGCGACGCCGTGTCGGGCCCTGCTGGCGTCCTGATGAAGCGTAAGGGATGGCCCTGCACCATCGCCGGCGTAGCGCAGGCGTATGAAGACTTCCTCGACGTGCTGGTCGTCGACCTTGAAGATCACGCCGACGCCGATCACTTGCGCGAAGGTGGCCTGCACGTGCTGTGCGCCAACACCGTCATGAAGTCTCTGGAAGACAAGCAGGAACTCGCCCGCTTCACGCTTCATGCCGCGCTTCAGGCTCGCGGAGCGAAGATCTGACCGTGCGCACGGCGCTACTGATCCCAGTCAAGAGTTTCGGCAATGCCAAGCAACGTCTCGGTGCCGCGCTCGACCAGCAGCATCGCACGCTGTTGGCCGAAGCCATGTTGCGCGACGTATTGACTGCCGCCAGCGGGGTTACCGACCGTTTGCACATCTTTCTCGTGACTGGCGACCTTCAGGCGCAATCCATGGCGCGCGATTTCCCCTTCGGTGTCATCGAAGACCAACTCAATGAAAGTGAAACCGCCGCCATCGGATGGCGACTGAGTGGTGCATGGCTCATGGCTATGACACCACCGTGGTTGTGCCTGGCGATATTCCGCTTAATCACGAGCGCCGAGCTTCACCGTGTCTTGGATTCCGCTCCCGACGAAGGCGCGGTCTTCGTACCTGCGTATGACCGACGCGGAAGTAACTGTATCCTGCGGCGCCCCGCATCCATCATTCCCCTGTGCTTTGGCAACGACAGCTTCATGCCCCACTGCGAAGCCATGAAAAGAACAGGCAAGCCACTAGTCATTCTGGAAATGCCGGGCATTGGACTGGACATCGATAATCCTCACGAACTCGCAATGCTCATGGAACGCGAAGGCGACACTCACGCCCAGCGCCTTCTGCGGTCGTGGACAAGCGATCCGCAATGCACTCTGGCTTGGGAAGCCGCCGGCTGATGTCCGCGGCCCAAAACTCGCACTCTGCCGAAAGTATGGAATTACGCGCCATTCCAATAAATGGAATCGGCGACGGTCTCGCCCGGTGACTCCATCGCCGACCTTGTACTCGAGGCGCTGGCACGCGGCAAGTCTCGCCTCATTAGCCGGCGATATTCTCGTGGTTAAGCACAAGATCGTTTCCAAGGCGGAAGGACGGATGATTCCGCTTAACAAGGTTGCACCGTCCATCGCCGCTAAGCGATTCGCCCTGAAAAATGGTGTTGACGCCCGAGTGATCGAACTCGCATTGCGCGAAGCCAAACGCGTTGTCCGCAAGAACCACGTCTTGATCACCGAGACTGCGCACGGGTTGGTCTGCGCCAACAGTGGTGTCGACGTCTCCAACGTCGATGGCGGACATAACGCTGTCCTGTTGCCGCTGGATCCCGATCGCACGGCGGTAGCCATCCACAGGCGCCTCAAAAAGCGCACCGCCCTGCACATTCCCGTCATCATTGCTGACAGCTTTGGACGCGCCTGGCGCGAAGGCCTGACGGAGGTCGCCATTGGCGTGGCTGGCATGGATCCGATCCACGACTACCGGGGTCAGGCGGACACCTGCGGATACAAAATGCACGCCACCGAAGAGTGCGTTGCCGACGAACTTGGCTGCATCGCGGGCTTGGTCTGTGGCAAAAATGCCTCCGTTCCGGCTTGTATAATTCGGGGTTATCGCTATCGCCGCGGGAAGGGTAGCGCCCGCCAGATCGTACGTCCCGCAGCGAGAGATTTATTTCGCTGACGATTCTTCGGTTTCGCCCGGGCATCGTCAGCTAACCAGCAATGCGCTTCATTTTGCGCGCTTCGGGAAGCAGGGAAGTGATGCAAGACTTTGAGCTGGTGCAATCGCAAGACGCTGCAAGAGAGATCGTGGAACGACGTCCGTAGCCAGGTTTCTCCCGTGGTGCGCTCGGCGCTGGAAAAGGTGCTCGCCTCGCTCGACGGGGGAGTGCTAAGCCGCGACGAGGCCAACGCGCTCGCCCACTCGGCTGATGACGATCTGTACGGATTGGTGGTAGCCGCCAACGAAGTTCGCCGGCGGCTGGTGGGCGACGTTATCAGCTATGTCATTACTCGCAACATAAACTTCACCAATGTCTGTTACGTGGGCTGTAAGTTCTGCGCCTTCAGCGTCTGCACCGCGGGACGAAACCGCATATTTTCTGACGCCCGAACAGGTGGGCGAAAAATCTCGCCAAGCCGAAGCCTGGGGTGCCACCGAAGTCTGCATCCAGGGTGGATTGCCTCGTAACCTCCCGCCGTTGTACTACCGCGACGTTCTGCGAGCGGTGAAGTCGGCCACACCCAAAATGCACGCCCACGCGTTTTCGCCCATGGAAATGATGTATGGCGTCGAACTCACCGGCGTGCCCGTTCGCGAATACCTGCTGATGTTGAAGGCCAACGGCCTCGACACGCTGCCTGGTACTGCGGCCGAAATCCTCGACGACTCAGTACGCATCGTGCTCTCGCGCAACAAGCTCACCACCGCGCAATGGTGCGAAGTGATTGAAACCGCGCACGAATGCGGCATCCGCAGTACCTCGACCATGATGTACGGCCACCGCGAGACTCTCGAGCACTGGGTCAACCAGATGCTGCTGCTGCGCGACATTCAGGCGCGAACCGGTGGTTTCACCGAGTTCGTTCCTCTCGGTTTCATTCACGACAACACGCTGCTGTTCGAGCAGAGGCTGGCGCGTCCCGGCGGAACACTGGAAGAGCACATGAAAGTCCACGCGCTCGCTCGCGTCTTGCTCGCCGGATCGATCAATCACATCCAGGTTTCCTGGGTGAAGCTTGGTCGCGAGGTTTCGCAACTCGCCATGCTCGCCGGCGCCGACGATTACGGCGGCACGCTATTCGAGGAAAACATCTCACGTCTCGCAGGAGCCACTGCGGGTCAGTATGTCTCCGTCGACTGAGTTCCAGGAGCGCATTCGTGAGTTGGATCGCATTCCGGCACAACGCAACACCACCTACACACGTTACTTCGACCATCCTGCTCCCGTGGCGATCGAACCAGTGGCCGCTGGAGGCATTGCTTGATCGCCATTGTCGGCGGCACTGGTCCCGAGGGTTCCGGATTGGCGCTGCGCTGGGCCCGCGCCGGCGAGCAGATTGTCATCGGTTCGCGCGATGCCGCTCGCGCCCAAGCCTCAGCAGCGCAAATCGCCGAGAAGACCGGAGCGCTCGGAAGTGTCGAAGGAGTCGAGAACAGTGTCGCGGTAAAGATGTGCGACGCCGTCGTGCTCACCGTGCCTTTTGTCGGGCAGGCCGATCTGCTGAAGCAACTCAAGCCATCGTTTCGACAGGGAACGGTGCTCATCGACGCGACCGTGCCTCTCGCGGCCGCTGTCGGCGGACGCCCCACTCGTATTCTCGGAGTGTGGCAAGGATCCGCCGCCGAGCAGGCGGCCGAGATCGTCGGCAAGAACGTATTCGTCGCGGCAGCATTCCACAGCCTCTCCGCCACTGTGCTCAACAGCGATCAGGATGTCGATTGCGACGTGATCGTGTGCAGCGACGACGATCGAGCCCGCCAGGTTGCTTCCGAGTTGTCCGTGAAGATTCCAGGCGTCCGCGCCATCGACGGCGGCAAATTGGAAAACGCCCGCATCGTCGAATCCATGACCGCGCTGCTCATCACCCTGAACATCCGCCACAAAGTACACGGCGCCGGATGGCGGGTGACAGGACTGGGAATCTAGTCTTAGTCGAGCCCGTTCGCGATCAAAAGCAACGGCGCGGAGAAACCCGCGCCGCAGGTATCCGCCAGCTGGCTACTGTCAACTGACTACTGCAACTGCTCCTACGCCTCTCGCAACGCCTTCGTAATCGGCATCTGCGAGGCGCGTACCGCCGGCAGCAGTCCGCCTACAAAGCCCATCAGCACCGCGAAGATCAGGCCCACCAGCACGATTCCCGGCGTGATCTTGAAGGCGAACGCCAGTTCGCTGAAGCTCTGCGTCTGTCCGGTGCCGGCCGTGATAGCCGTTCATCGGTATAGCGATCAGGCATCCCAGCATGCCGCCGACGAACGCCAGCAGCACCGACTCCATCACGAACGAAAGCAGGATGCTGAAGCGCGAGAAGCCCAGCGCGCGCAGGGTCCCGATTTCGCGCGTACGTTGCGACACGATGGCGTACATGGTGTTCATCGCGCCAAAGACCGCGCCGATGCCCATCACGATGCCGACAAACCCTGCCAGGATCTTCAGCGCCGTGGCCACGCCGCCGGCCTGGTTCTCGTAATACGCGCGTTCCGAGTCGGCCTGCACCTGCATCTGCGGATTTGCGCGCAGGTCTTTATCGAAGCCCGACAGCATGGCTAGGATTGGTCAGCCGCACCGTCAGCGACTCGCAGCCGCCATTGCGGCCAACTGCCGGACCCAGAGCGTTGTAGTCGCCCCACATCTCGCTTTCGAACGAGCTGCCGTCCGCGGTGAACAGGCCCACCACCTTGAAGTCCTTGCGCTGCACCCTCACGGTATCGCCGATGTTCAAGCCCTTCACCCGGTCAGAGATCTTCTTGCCGACGATGACCTCGAAGAGCCCGGGCGAGAACATGCGTCCCTCGACCAGCTTGATGCCGTTGCGCACCTTGAAGGCCTCCGGGCGTCACGCCGCGCAGGTGATGTTGGTCGGCCTGGTTGTCGCTCTTCTTCGGCTTGCTGGCAATGACCACGATCTCGCACGATGCCAGCGGTGTTCCGCTGCTGTCGCGCGCGATGCGCGGATCGGTCATGATGGTCTGCGCGTTGCCGATGTTGATCCACGAGGTCAGCTCCGACATGAGCCGCGCTGCGTCACGATGGCGTTGTTGTCGGATCCCGTCGAGCGCAGCGCCGCCTGGAAGCCGCGCCGACATCGACGCGATCACCACCACCGCCGCCACCACCAGCGCGATGCCGAAGATGGCCAGCAGCGTCACCTTCCAGCGCTGCCGCAGATTGCGAATGTTGTAACGAATGGGAAGCGCCATCTTACACCTGCCTCAATGCTTCGGTGATGCGTGCGCGATACGCCAGTGATCGCCGGAATGAATCCCGCCAGCAATCCCAGCAGCAAGGCCATGCCGACGCCCAGGGACGCGATTTGCGGCGACAAGCCCAAGATTCGGGAAGGCGCGCAGCACGTCACCCAGGAACGGCACGATTCACCAGCACGGCGATGATTCCCCGGGCAATCAGAATGCCCAGCAGTCCGCCCATCAGCCCCAGCAGCAGCGCTTCGCTCAAGATGAGTGTCATGACCAGCCCGCTGGAGAACCCGAGCGTCTTCAGCACGGCGATCTCCTGCTGCCGCTCGCGCACTGCGATGCTCATGGTGTTGGCCGTCACCAGCAGGATCGTGAAAGCCACCGCCATGCCGATGACGTTCAGCAGCAGCGCCAGGTTTCCAGCCAAGGCGACGAAGCCGGCGCGAAAGGCCTGCTCGGTCTCGGTCTTGGTCTGGTTGTCGCTGTTGTCGAACGTCTCGTCGATGGCCTTTGCTGATCGCGCCCGCCTGCGACGGATCGTCGATCTGCGCCGTCAGCGTGCCGATCCCGACTCGCTGTCCCGTAGCTTCGTACAGATACTTGAAGTTGAAGTACATCGAACTCAGGTCGGTGCCCGGATAGCGCGCTTCGTCGGTGTCGTAGATTCCGTCCACCACGAAGTCGAACGGCTTGCCCACGCGATACGGCGGGATGAAGCTCTCCAACTGCACGTGATCGCCGATCTTCCAGCCGAAACGTTGCGCCAGCTTGCGGCCGATGATCGCGCCACGCACGTCGCTCAGCCACTCGGCTTTCTGATCGGGCGGCAGCATGACCTCGGGATAGATCCGGAGAAACGCCTCGGGCTCGACCGCCAGGTTGGCGAAGAAGTTCTTGGGATCGCGGTAGATTCCGCCGAACCACGAGACGATGGTCGTGTCGGTCACTCCCGGAATTGCCGCAATCTTCTGCTTGTAGCTGATCGGCAGGTTGTTGGCCAGGCTGACGTAGTCGCGCGTCACCAGGCGCTGCGTGCTGCCGGCGTTCAGGCCGAAATTCACCGCCGCGATCACGGTTTGCAGGACGCACATCAGGAAGATGCAGACCGACATCGCCAGCACCGTGCTGAGCGTGCGGATCCAGTTCTTGCGAAGATGCTTGAGAACAAGAGGTGCGAATTTCATGTCAGGTTGTCAGCACTCCTTTCTCGAGATGACGCTGTGTGTGGGCGCGCGAGGCGGCCCGCGGATCGTGCGTCACCATCACGATGGTCTTGCCGAATTCCTTGTTGAACGTCTGCATCAGGTCGAGAATTTCTTCCGCGCTCTTGCTGTCGAGATCGCCGGTAGGCTCGTCGGCCACCAGCACCGCGGGATCGGTCACGATGGCGCGCGCGATGGCGACCCGCTGCTCCTGTCCGCCGGAGAGTTGCCGCGGATAGTGTTTCGACCGGTCCGCCAGTCCCACGATGCGCAGCGCCGTCAGCGCGCGCTCACGCCGCTCCTTCTTTGACAGGTGGCTAAGCAGCAGCGGCAGCTCCACGTTCTCCACCGCGTTCAGCACCGGAATCAGGTTGTAGAACTGGAAGATGAATCCCACGTTGCGGCTGCGCCACTTCGCCAGCTCGCCCTCCGACAGCGGCGTCAGGTCGGTGCCGGCGACCACACACTCTGCCCGAGGTCGCGCGGTCGATGCCGGCGATCAGGTTCAGCAGCGTGGTCTTGCCCGAGCCGGAAGGCCCCATCAGCGCCATGAATTCGCCTTGCGGCACTTCCAGGTTCAGATCCGTCGAGCACTTTGATCTGCTGGCTGTCGCGCTGATAGACCTTGACGACGTTTTGCACGCTGACGGCGCCTGTCTTCGCCGCCACTTCGTTGCGCCATAATTGCTCCTGTATCTTCGGTCTGTCAGCTGCTTCTGAGCGCAGGCGGTTTTGCCGCCGGAGTCGAAGGGCCTGCTTTCGCCTGCGGTCACAAATGCAACACGCCTAGCTCTTGCTCTTCACCGACGTGCCATCCACCACTTTTTGCGGAGGATTGTTCACCAGGCTCTCCGTGCCCAGCAGGCCCGACTTCACAATCACCTGGCCCTTCAGCTCGTTGCCGGTCACGACCGCCACTTCGCGCGCCTTATTGTTCTCGATCACGTACACCACCTGCTTGCCATTGCGCGTGGTGATGGCGTCCTTGGGAATCGGTGACGATCCGCACTGGCGTGGCTGCCGTTCTGCTCGCCCTTCTTCGGCGGCTCCAGGAAGGTCACGTTGCAACTCATCTCCGGCTTGATCAGGCGGTCCTTGTCAAGGATTGACACTTTCACCGTCACCGTCGCCTTGGTGCGGTCGGCAGTCGGAATCACCTGCCGCAATACGCCTTTGTAAGTGTGGTTCGGAATCGCCTGTACATTGATGTCTGCCGGATAACCCTGCACCAGTTGGCCAACGTTGGCTTCGTTCACATCCACCTCGGCTTCCAGCGAATTCATGTCGGCGATGGCAACGATCGCGCCGGACGAGGTGGAAATATTCACGCCCGGTGGAATCGGCGCCACGCTCTCGCCCACTTCGGCCATCTTCTTCACCACCACGCCATCGAACGGCGCGCGAATTTCGGTGAACTCCAGATTCGCCTGCTGCATTTGCAAGGCAGCCTTGTCCTGCTCGATCGTCGCCCTGGCAAGATCGCACCCTGGAGTTGGCGGCGTCGAGCGCATCCTGCGAAACCACTTTGTCCTTGAACAGCCCCTCCTGCAGGCGCGCCTGGCGCTCCATTTCCGCCAGGTTCGCCTTGGCGTACTCGATGTCGGCCTTGGCCTTGTCGACCGCCGCCTTGTAATCGATGTCCTCCAGCCGCGCAATGACCTCGTCCTTCTTGACGTAGCTGCCCTCTTCGACATACAGCGCCGACAAGCGGCCCTGGATCTTCGACGAAATCACCGACTGATGTCGCGCCACCAGGTAACCCGATGCGGTCAGGATGGGCGTTCCCGCGCTGGCGCCCGTCGTGGTTTGCACACTGCGCCGACACTGGCTCAACCTCGACGGCAGCGAAGTTCACCAGTTCGGGCTTGGTCTGGACGAGATAAAGGCCCGCCGCCGAAACCGCCGCCACCAACTAACAGCAGGAAGATCCACATGCCCCATCTGCCGTCGTTTCGGCTGGTTCGCGGTCAATGCGCAACGATGCCAGTTCGTCCTTCAGTGTGCCCATGCCCTCGGCCCGACTCTCCTCAATATGAATGCCATTAGCATCGCACTCTTCCATGTCGTTTGGAAGTGCAGAACGCTTAATCGGAGCCGGTTGGACCATTTCGGAGTCCTCACTGCATTTTGTTAAGATTCTGCGACCGTACTAGGTTTGATCAGTTGAAGCCATTAGCCTAGTGCGGATTGTCAGTGATGGCGGATGACAAATGTCACGCAGTACGCCACGGGGCGTGTTTACGTGCCGGACGATTGCGAAAACGTTACTAGCCACACCCGGTGCCGTCCCGGTGCTGCTCCCTGTCCCGGTGCCGCTCCCATGACGGAGTTGCAGAACTCCAGTATCATGCAGGGATGGTTCGTCGGTGGCTGGTTTTGGTTCTCTCAGCATTGATGCTCCTGGCAGTTGGCTGTAAAAAACCGGGAGCTCAACAGCAGCCTGTAGTGGTCCACGTATTTCGCGATCTGGACTCGCCTTACGCTCCCGAACTCGACCATCGCATACTGGACTTTCAGGTGAGCAATCCGCGCTTGCCTTCCGGTTCCCCTATCGTCATCAAGACCTACAACGGGATGGACTATAAGACTGCGATCCAGGGCCGCTTCGACAAGGACATTCGCGTCGAAGTCGTCATCCTCAATTCGCCAACTGATGCCGCCGAGCAACGCGCCGATGGCGGCGAATCTCGACCATGCCGTCGACATCTGTGCTGCGGTCAAGGCCTGTCCGGCCGACGTTCCCGCATTTGTACCTTCAAGCGCAACCGGTCCGAACGCCCAGGCCGCACAGATGTTCGTGCAGGCCCTCGCGCAGAAAAAGTAAGCTACTTCGCCTGACTGGCTCGACGCTTGGCTTTGACGGGCTGCTTTTTCGATTTCTTCGCCGTCGTTTTCTTGGCAGCTTTCTTTTCGGCTTTGGCCGCCGCCCCCGGCTCGGGCAGGTCCTTCATTTCGGCTGCTCGCCACAGGTACCAGCACGCCACGCTGCGATACGGACGCCACCGTTCCCCATACGCCATTAATTCCTTAGGCTTCGGCAATTCATCCATACGATGCATCTTGGCGAACCCCTTGCGCACGCCGTAATCATCAACCGCCAGTACGTCCGGCCGGCCCAGCCGGAAGATCAGCAGCATCTCCACTGTCCAGCGCCCGATCCCACGCACGGCAGTCAGCCGTTCAACCAGCGCGTCATCGCTCAATCGGTGCGCCTCGCGAACGGTGGAAACCGTTCCATCGAGCGCCTTCGCCGCCAGATCGCGAATGGCCAGCATCTTTGCCTGCGACAGCCCTGCCGAACGCAGCAGCTCAGGAGTGGCCGCAAGGACCTGCTCGGGAGTAGGAAACGCCGCGGCGTCGCCGTGACGTGTCTTGATTCGGTCCGTGTTGTCTGGAAATAGCGCTTTGACTCGCGCGGTGATGATCGCAGCCACCTTGCCGTTCAGTTGCTGATAAATGATCGACTCCAGCAGCGCATCGAAAATGCTTTGTGTATTTTCCGGCTGCAAGCCACACGGGCCAGCCTTGGCGATTATGCGTGCCAGCTTGCGGTCCACGCTCGAGAGGTGTGCGATCGCGGCAGTGTGATCAAGTTTTTTGGCCATGAATCTCCCCGTTACCTGGAAGTGCTGGAGGCGTTTTCAAGACAGTTTGATCTGAAACTTCGCACAAAAATCCGTCACGACCGCCCTGAGGCGGTCGTCGAGTAGACTCCACGCAGGGGTCGCAATGTGGGGAGGAACGCCGCCATAAAATGCCCCGGCGATTCCGCCCGCAATGCAAGCCAGTGTGTCGGCATCGCCGCCCAGAGAAATCGCGAGCCTGATAGCGTCTTCGTAACCCTTTGATTCCAGGAACGCGGTGATCGCCTGGGGTACAGTGTCCTGGCACGATTCATTAAACTCATACGTCGGTCGTATCTCCGCGATGGTAAAGCTCAAGTCGTAGCCAAACTGATCTCCAACGAGATCGCGGATCTCCTTGCTTGGACGCGCCTCGTCGCGCAAGAAAAGTAGCCGCTGCGGTCGCTTCCGCCCCGCGTATGCCCTCTGGATGGTTGTGTGTGACCTCGGCAGTTGCCCTCGCCTGTTTGACCACTTCCTCAAGCGTCTCGAACGCAAACGCAACCGGACCCACTCGCATTGCCGATCCGTTCCCCCAACTGTTGTAGGCCTCACGTCTGCCCTCATACACCCAATGCACGAACCTCGAGCCATATCCGCACCTGGGATACGCGCGAGCATAGTCGTGAAATTTATCGCCGTACGAAGAACCCGTCAGCAGGCAATCCGCCACAGCCACGGTAAGAACGGTGTCATCTGTAAACTGGCTTTCGGCCACGAACAAAGGAAAGTCTGTGGTCTTGGTTTCCACAAATTCATGCACCGAGCCGATGATGTCTCCCGCGATTGCTCCCAGCATTTTATTTCTCAACTTACGCGGAGGCCAATTCACTCCTACGCCTGGAAAGCAGCAGGCCAATCCAGCAACTCACCGGCCACGCCACCAGCCACGACAACCAGTACCAGTGCGGCCAACCCTTGCTCCAGTTCGGAATCGTCGCCGCTATACCCATCACTTCACCGAGGATAAAAAACCAGAGCACGTGACGTGCCGCACGATTCGGCGAAAAACGGGCGCAGACCCATGAGCAAAAGATCGAGATGACGATGAAGAACGCCGTGCCGGCGATGAGAGCAGTATCCGAGGGAATGCGGCCTCGGACGAAATCGTCAGGAAACAGGTGCGACAGCAACGGGTCCGTTGCCAGGACAAGCACAACCGACAGCAAGTAGCTGCCAATAACTACACCAATGGATTTAAGCACCCTTACACCTCCGTGTAGAGCCCAAAGCTGCGTTGGTTCTTCGTCGAACCATTTCGAATCGTCATTGCCAGCCCGTGGCGGCCGAGGGATCTGTTTTTCACGCACCACCCTCCCGCTCGGGCTCGACGGACTCACTCTCCAGTGCGGAGATCGTCTCGTCGTCCACCTCCCACAGTCTTCAGGATGCGAAAGATAACACGGCTGGCAAACCCGGCGCGCACCAGCGCGCGAAACACCTTCGCAGCATCCCGCTGCGTCGTGGGTTTCCGGATACGTTTGCGTTGCAGATACTCCCGCGACAGTTGCTCTTCGTTAACATCCTGATAAGCCACGCCTACGGTCTTATCGATGATGTCTTCGTGTACGCCCTTCGCCTTCAGGTCCTGCACCACCCGCTGCCGTCCAAATTTCTCATTTTCTTTGCGAAATCGCGAGTAGCTCTCGGCGTAATTAGTGTCATTTAGGTACTTTTGTTCCTTCAACTTGGCAATGACAACCTCAACCAACAGTTGACCTACTTCTTCCTGGTGCTTCACCCGCTCCCGCATCAGCCGCTTCAGCTCCGCGACGGTACGCATCTTACGTCCCAGTGCTCCCACCGCGTACTCGTAAAGCATTGCTTCGTCATAAATCTTCTGAGTGCGCTTGAACGCCATGCCGAGATTATAGGTGGAAGCGTCAGGCTTTAGTCCGCTGGAAATCAGCGCGATCACCCGCGGCCCTTGGCCGCGGATGATTCCCGCATCGCCCCTGGCCTATTGCTCGAGGGCAGTGCTAATTGGCTAAGTGCACTCCCCGGCTTTACACTTCCCCCGTCCTCTGGCACATTAAGAAGTGGAAACCCAATCGATCGTCGTCCTCGACTTCGGCTCGCAATATACGCAACTCATTGCGCGCCGCATCCGTGAACAAAACGTCTTCTCCGTCGTCCTCCCCTGCACCGCCTCGCTGAAAGAAATCAAGAGCTACTCGCCCGCCGGCATCATCCTCTCCGGAGGCCCGTCGTCCGTCTACGAAGCCGACGCGCCCACGATGGACGAGCAGGTGCTGCATCTCGGCGTGCCGGTGCTGGGCATCTGTTACGGCCTGCACCTGATGACCCACAAGCTGGGCGGCAAGGTCAGCCCCGGCGACAAGCGCGAGTACGGACACGCCGACGTCGAACTCCTGCGCGACGATTGCGCCCTCTTCAAAGGTCTCAGCGGCCCGCTGCACGTCTGGATGTCGCACGGCGACGAAGCCGAGCAGCTTCCGCCAGGCTTCCAACTTGTCGCGCAATCCTCCAACGCCAAGGCCGCCTTCGAGGATCCCGCGCGCAAGTACTACGCCGTGCAGTTCCATCCCGAGGTGCACCACACCAAGCAGGGAACCGCCATCCTGCGCAACTTCGTCTTCGACATCTGCGGCCTGCACACCCAACTGGACGCCGCAGCGCTTCATCGACGAAACCGTCGAGTCCATTCGCAAACAGGTCGGCAGCGGCCGCGTAATCTGCGGACTCTCCGGCGGCGTTGACTCTTCCGTCGCGGCGGTCCTCGTGCATCGCGCCATCGGTGACCAGTTGACCTGCATCTTCGTCAACAACGGTGTGCTGCGCAAGAACGAATTTCGAGAAGGTGCAGGAGAACCTGCGCGACAAGCTCGGCCTCAACATCGACGCCGTCGACGCCACCGACCTCTTCCTCGGCAAACTCGCCCGCGTCAAAGACCCCGAAAAGAAGCGCAAGATCATCGGCCGCGAATTCATCGCCGTCTTCGAGCAGGAAGCCCGCCGCATCGCCGAACCGCACGGCAAAGTCGATTGGCTGGTGCAGGGCACGCTCTATCCCGACGTCATCGAGTCGCGCTCCGTGCGCGGCCCTTCGCAGACCATCAAGAGCCACCACAACGTCGGAGGCCTGCCCAAGCGCATGAAGCTCAAGCTCATCGAGCCGCTCAAAGACCTCTTCAAGGACGAAGTCCGCAAGATCGGCCGCGACCTCGGCATGCCCGACGACGTCCTGCAGCGCCAGCCGTTTCCTGGGCCCGGCCTGGCGGTGCGCATCCTCGGCGAAGTCACGCCCGATCGCGTCGCCCTGTTGCAGGAGGCCGACGACATCGTGGTCGGCGAGATCAAGCGCGCCGGACTCTACACCAAGATCTGGCAGTCGTTCGCCGTGCTGCTGCCGGTGATGTCCGTCGGCGTGATGGGCGACATGCGCACCTACGCCTACACCTGCGCCATCCGCGCCGTGAACTCCGAAGACGGCATGACCGCCGACTGGGTCGACCTCCCGCACGAGGTCCTCAAGACCATCTCCAACCGCATCGTGAACGAGGTCAAGGGCATCAATCGCGTGGTCTACGACATCACATCCAAGCCTCCGGGAACCATCGAGTGGGAATAATGTCAGAGACGCGCAATCGGTTTCCCCGAACAGCGCCGCTTTGCGCTGTTTGCGATTAAGGTCTTCCGGCAAATTTGATTCGTGGTCGAATCAACTTGGGTCGTGCGCGACCCGCGAACGCGCCTTATCAGCTTCCGGCTGCGCGTCGACCGTAAGCTTGTACGCGATATAGTCTTTGCAAATGTTGCGCACATAGGTCATGGTTTCTGTCCCGATCTGCTCCGCAACGACCAGCTCCAGGTTGTTGAACGACTTGTTCGGATCAAGCTCGCTTTTCTCAGCTTCTTTGCGGGCCCCGCCCACGATCACCGCCAGACCGTATTCGGCGAAGACAATCTTCGGCCCGAGAAAGGAGAGTTCCACGCGACCACTTGCGCACTTGAACCATGTGCGGGAGCATACACCGCCCTCCGGTCCACAATCGTCCATTCGCCGGCGATGCTGGATTGAAAGAGTTTGTGCCCTTGCGCATCGGGCGCTATCATCGAGGGTTCGGTTATCCGTTGCCAACTTTCTTATGCGCCATTCTCATCTCGTTACTAATGCCGGGCCTCTACTGCTGGGGCGCGAGGAGGCGGCGTGCTGAGAACCGCCTTCATCAAGCTCTCCGAAAACAAACCACTTCGCAATTTCGCCGAGAACTCGGCGATGGGGCTGCGTTTCTCCAGCCGTTTCGTTGCCGGAACGCAACTCGCCGACGTTCTTCGCGTGACCGAAAAGCTCAACCAGTCGGGTGCCAGCGTCAGTGTCGACAATTTGGGCGAAAACGTCACCAATGTCGATGAAGCGAAACAGAGTGCCGAGTTGTACCACGAGATGCTCGACCAGATTGCCGCACGCAAGCTGAACGCCAACATCAGCCTCAAGCTCACCCATATGGGTTTCGACGTGAGCGAGGAGCTTGCATTTTCGCTGGTGACGGAACTTGTCAGCCACTCTGCGCGACTCAACAGTTTCGTGCGGGTCGATATGGAAGGATCGCCCTACACCCAGCGTACTCTCGACTTCGTGCGCGGACTCCATCGTGAGCCCGGCCACGCCGGCAAGGTGGGTACGGTCATCCAGACGTATTTGTATCGCAGCGAGGACGATGTGAACCAGTTGCTGGCGGAGCGCATCCGCATACGGCTGTGCAAGGGCGCATACAAGGAACCGCCCGACATCGCTTTCCCCAAGAAGACCGACGTGGACGCGAACTACATCAAGCTGGCGAAGACGCTCCTGAAGAGTGGCGTGTATCACGGGCTCGCGACACACGATGAAAAGATCATCGAGGAGATGAAGCACTTCGCGCGCGCGGAAAATATTCCGCCCACGGCGTACGAGTTCCAGATGCTGCACGGCGTGCGCCGCGATCTCCAGGCCAAACTGATGCGCGAAGGCTACGGTCTGCGGGTGTACGTCCCGTTCGGCACGGAATGGTATCCGTACTTCATGCGACGGCTTGCTGAGCGCCCGGCGAATGTCTTCTTCATCGCTCGCAACATGTTTCGCCAGTGAGGATGGCGACGCTCTCCGATCGATCCAAGCGGCACACTACTTTGTTGCTGGCGCTGCTATGGATGGCGTTCTTGGTGCGCGGTTCTTGGTACTGCGCGCTGCTCTCCCCGTGGGAAGGCTACGATGAGCCCTTCCACTTCGCCGCCTTGCAGCACGTAGCCACCGGACAGGGTATGCCCCGCGCCGATAGCCCGATTTCGCTGGAGGTTCAGAAATCTCTCCATCTGCTTCCGCTGCCCTGGCAGCTTCACTTGCATGAGATTCCCGGGCCGCTCACGCCGCATGACGAATTCTGGAAGCTGCCGCCCGACCAACGTGAGGCCGGCATCGCAGCGGTACGGGCCATTCCCCCAGAGGAGGGATGGCAACCCGGCTCCGAGCCAATTGCAAACTACGAATTCCAACAGGCTCCGCTGTATTACTGGATCGTCTCCCTCCCGCTTCGTGCCGTGTCACCGCTGCCGCTCCTGTCGCGAATTTACGTGTTGCGCTTCGCGAGCCTGTTATTAGCGTCGCTGGTTATCCCGATGAGTTACTGGATTGCACGGTACGTTCTGCAGAGCGACCTTAAGGCCATCGGAGTGATTGCGGTCATCGTGCTGCTTCCAGAGTTGATGATCAACCTGGCTCGCGTCGCGAACGATAGTCTCGCCCTGGTCTGCTATACCGCGCTTCTGGCAGCCGCACTTATGGTCGTACACAAGCCTTTCAGGTGGTGCGGCTGGTTGCTATTGGGGACTACGCTAGGCTTCGGACTGCTAGCCAAGGCTTATGTGCTCTCGGCCCTGCCAGCCATGGCCGTTGTCGGTGCCTTGGCCGCGTGGGTTTCGGTGGGTGCCGGCAAGGCGCGATACAGTTCGGTCCTCGCTCGCCTGGGCACTGCACTTGCGGTCGCCGCCCTGATTGCGGGACGATGGTATCTCCGTCTCCATGCAACAACCCATTCATGGACCGGTGTGAAGGACGATATTGCAATCGGCAATCTCTCGGTCATACAGAAGGTTGGGCAAGTTGCTCACGTGAACTGGCGGAGCGGTGTCCTCTCCATCTTGATTTCGCACGTCTGGTTTGGGGCATGGAGCTTTCTGAGGATTCCGAATGCGGTTTGCGTGCTCGCGTTCGCTGTAATTGCGTTGGCCGTGGCGGGCGTGTTGGTTCGATTGCGCCGCCCACAGACTCCCTCAAGTGAGAAGAACGACATCTTTGTGTTGGCGGCCTTCTATCTCTGCTTCTGGGCGGGACTTCTCTACGATGTTCTGGTTAACTTCCTGACTCATGGCGCGTCCGCTTCCGCCGGCTGGTATCTGTATGCGACGGTTGCTGCTGAAATTGTCCTGCTCGCGTGGGGATTACAGGCATTCATGTCCGCGCGGGTACTCTTTCCGTCCCTTGCCGTCTGCCTGGCTGCGCTTGATCTGTATGGTACCCACGCCCTGCTGATGCCGTATTACACCGGCCTGACATCACATGTTGGCAATTGGGTTCCCGCGGCTCTCGGAACGACCCTGGCGCAATTGCCGCTTGTGTTTATGCGCCTGGCCGAACTTCGCCCAGGCTGGCTGAATGGCTCAGCGTTATGGGTGGGTTGGGCGTCATACTGGATGGCGACGATTGGGACGGTGCTGGCGGTCGTGATCTGTTTCCGAAAATCGGCAGGGGATGCTTCACTCTTCGAATCGAAGCCGTCTTCCCGTTCATCTCAATAGAACGCTATGAGCGGCAGCGTCTATCAGGATACGCTGGACAGCTTCGCGGCTTGTGTCGAACCGGCGCGCGATGATGCTTCCATAAATCTTACCGAGGCTGCCTTTGCCATCGCTCGCACCGAGTATCCGGCCCTTGATGTTCCCCATTATGCTGCGCGGCTGGAGGCTCTTGCACGCCGTGTGCGCGGACGCATGCGGAGTAACCCGACCGGCCGGGAAGTCATCACACTACTCAATCGGGTGCTATTCGAGGAAGAAGGTCTTCGCGGCAACCGCGATGACTACTACGATCCCCGCAATTCCTTTCTTAACGATGTCCTCGATCGCAAACTCGGGATCCCAATCACGCTCTCGGTGGTCTACATGGATGTAGCCAGGCGCGTTGGTTTTCCCATGGTAGGCACGGGGATGCCGGGGCACTTTCTGCTGAAACACTTCGATGTCATGTCGGGTGAGATTCTGATCGATCCGTTTAATCGGGGACGCATCGTGGGCAGCCTGGATTGCCAGCGCCGCCTCAACGAGATCTACTCTGGCCAGGTGCAATTGCGGCCGGAGTATCTGCAAGCTGTCTCCCATCGTGAAATTCTGACTCGCATGTTGAACAATCTGCGTCAGATTTATTTCACTAAGCGGAATTTCACCAAGGGGCTGCTGGTGCTCGATCTGCTACTGGCCATCCCGCCGCTGAGCGCTGATCTTCTGCGCGAGCGCGCACTGGTCCGGCTCAATCTGGAACAGTACTTCGGCGCTGCACGCGATCTGGGCACATATCTGGAGCTGTGTCCTGACGCTGCCGACACCGAAGATGTGCGTGAGACGCTCGACATGTTGCGTCAGCTCCTGGCGAGGTTGAATTGACGCGGTTGGCTGGCCTTTTTCGCCATTCACTGAAGTTCGCTGGGAAGTCCGGGCAACCTGTAGCATTGTTGAATGACGCTGATGTGCGCGAACTGCGATCAGGATCGGATACTCAGGCTGAAGACATATCGGTTTTGTAAAAAGATTTCCCTGGCTGCGCTTGCATGTTTGCACCGGGGTTTGCACGGGGTTTGCACCGGGGTTGACGAAAGTGATTCAAGGAGAGTATTACAGCGGTAGGAGCTTGCGTTTCGACCGCAAAGCTGGGTACGATAAGAACGTCCTCCAATCGCCGCACTTCCCGTGCAGGCGTTCCTCGCGCCTTCCTGGCGCCAGACGGACGTAACTGATTCGATTTCATAGACGATTCCAACCGCAGAATTGCTGCAGTCGCCGAGAGTAGTGTGAGCTTGCGAATTGCAGGTGCGGTTCAGAAATGTGGGATTCCCGCAACCTGCGGGTCAACGAACGTAACAAAAGAGAGCAACATGAATCAAGGACCGAATCCTCCTTCCGGCAGCGCCGGAGGGAAGGGACGTAGACGGCGGCGCGGTCGCCGCGGACCTGCTGCACACGGCGCAAGCCAGCAGCACGGCAAGGGACCTGGCCAAGGCCAGGGCCATGGGCAGTCTCATAGCCAAAGTCACGGCGGCAGGACAGGGCCAGGGGCCCGGCAAGCATGCTGGTGGACGCCGCTTCGGCAAAGAAGCGTTCCGGAGGCCACAAACCCGGAGGGCACCCCGGGCAGCGCGAGCCGCTCGGCGGCGTGTATTCGGCGCCCATGGATCACAGCTATCGCGCCGTGCTGGCCGAACACGACGGCAACAGCACCCGCCCGAACCGCGGCAATCCGAACCCGTCGTTTGGCAAGCCGTTCGTGCCGGGCGAGCCCGAGGCTGCGGCTGTGCCAAATGACGCACCCGCGCGCATCTACGCCTTCGTGGACGACCTGTTCTTCCTCGCGAAGATTCAGGAGACGGCGCGCAAGATCAACGTTAAGGTCGAGTTCGTCAAGACCGACAAAGATGTCTTTGAACGTATGGATCAGAATGGCAACGGCAAGCCGACGCTGATCATCGTTGATCTGAACAATCTCAACGCCAAACCGCTCGCCGTGATACCGAAACTGAAGAGCAAGCTGAAGAAGGAAACCAATATCATCGGTTTCGTCTCTCACGTCCAGGGCGAGCTGAAGATGAAAGCCACGGAAGCCGGATGCGACATGGTGCTCCCGCGCTCGGCGTTTTCGCAAAACCTTGCGCAACTCCTGCGGCGCCATTCGGTTCAAGAAGACGAATTGCCGGAACCTACTCAGCCAAACTAGGTGCGACCCACCATGCCGAGTCTTGAAAGGGCACGACGTTAGTCGTGCCGCAACTTCCTCCTTTCGGTGAGGCTACTCAGCGCATCTCAGTACGCGAGGGGAAAGCCGCCCCAGTCCTCGCAACCTGCGCCGTCGTTATATTGGGGGCGATCATCTCCCTTGCGCCCGGAGCGACGGTCTCTTCTTCTCGGCCGCCGACGTTCTATAAAGACGTTCTACCCATCCTGCAAGACCACTGCCAGGTATGTCACCGGCCGGGCGAGATCGCGCCCACATCGTTCGTGTCGTACGAAGAGACGAAGCCTTGGGCTGCGTCGATCCGACTGGCGGTGGAATCGAAGTCGATGCCACCGTGGTTCGCTGATCCGCGCTACGGCAAGTTCTCCAACGATCCTTCGCTCACACCCCAACAGATCGCAGTGGTCGGAGCTTGGGTAGATGCAGGTGCGCCGGCCGGCTCACCCAAAGACGTTCCGCCGCCAAAACACTGGGCCGAAGGCTGGAACATACCTACACCTGACAAGGTCGTTCAGATGCCTGTGCCGGTCGCTATTCCTGCGCACGGCGATGTGGAGTATACCTACGAGATCGTGCCCACCCACTTCAGCGAAGACCAGTGGGTGCAATTCACCGAGATTCGGCCATCGAGTCTGCAATATGTGCATCACGCGGTGGTGTATGTGCGGCCGCCGAACTCAACCTGGCTGCGGCCCGCGCCCGTCGGTGTGCCATTCACCGCATCGAGCTTCTCCGATGCCAAATTGCGCGCCGAGGCCCACGAGACGACGACCGACATGCTGCTGGTGTACGCCCCCGGCAGCGCGCCTGACCGCTGGCCCGATGGAGTGGCGAAGTTCATTCCGGCTGGCTCCGACTTGGTCTTCCAGATGCACTACACGGCTAACGGCAAGGCCGGCAGCGACCAGACGACGGTCGGCATGGTTTTCTCAAAGCAGCCTCCAAAGCAACGAGTGCTGACGCTGCAGTTCACCAATCACACCTTCATCATTCCGCCGCGCACCGACGACTACCGCGTTGACGTCTGGGGAACCATGCCCAACGACTGCACCCTCCTCAGCTTTTTACCCCACATGCATCTCCGCGGTAAGGCCTTCGAGTACAACATCGTTCATCCTGATGGCAGCATCGAGACGCTGCTGCGGGTCAACCATTACCATTTTCACTGGCAACTCAGCTATCGCCTGGCCGAGCCCCGCCTCCTTAAGGCCGGCACCAAGTTGCAAGCTGTGGCCTGGTATGACAATAGCGAGGACAATCCGCACAACCCCGACCCCAATGCCGAAGTTCGCTGGGGCGGCCAGACCTACGAAGAAATGATGGTGGGATTTTTTGACGTCGCGGTGCCTGCAAACATGGACAAAGAAAAGTTCTTCGTGCGGCACTAATAATTTGTTGCGTTGTCATCCTGAGTTGCGTTGTCATCCCGAGCCGAGGTTCGCTGCGTGGGCGAACCGGAGTCGAAGGACCCCTGCCCTGGTCAACAAGCTGGGTAAAATGAGCCCAGATGCTTCCACAGCTTTCACCCAATCTGCGTCCCCTGCGACGAGCGCTGCTTTCCTGGTACGACGCCCACCGTCGCGATCTCCCATGGCGGCGCGAACACACAGGTGGCCCAGAATTGCCTTCTGTTGGCAATTGTGGGGACGCGCGAGATCCCTATCCAATCTGGGTCTCCGAGATCATGTTGCAGCAGACACGCGTCGCAGCCGTACTCGAGCACTACGCGCGCTGGATGCAACGCTTCCCGACCGTACGCGATCTGGCGAAAGCGCGTGAACAATCTGTCCTGGCGATCTGGAGCGGCCTCGGCTACTACCATCGTGCCCGCCGATTGCATCAGGCGGCGAAAGTCATCGTGCGCGAGCGCGACGGAGAATTTCCCCGCACCGCGGAAGCCTGGCTCGAACTCCCCGGCATCGGCCGCTACACCGCCGCGGCGATCGCCAGCATCGCGTTCGGCGAGCCGATCGCCGTGGTCGATGGCAATGTTGAGCGTGTACTCGAGCGGATGTTTGGTCGCGCCGACGAAAGGGAAGTCGCATGGCAGCAGGCCGAAGCGTTGCTCGATCGCACCCGCCCCGGTGACTTCAACCAGGCCGCGATGGAACTCGGCGCAACCATCTGCACGCCGCGTGCGCCGCAATGCCTGTTGTGCCCACTTTACAAATGGTGCCAATCGCGAGGAGCCAACGTATCCAGGCGACAGCCCGCACGCAAGCGCAAGCAACTCACTTATGCGTTGGCTCGCAAGGACGATTCGGTGTTGCTGGTGCAACGCGCCGTCGATTCGAACCACATGGCAGGCATGTGGGAACTCCCGGAACTCACCGTCACTCCAACAGAAAACCCTCTCGCAAAGTTCCGTCACTCCATTACCGACACCGACTACGAGGTGTCAGTCATCCCGGCATCAACTGCATTCATGCGCAGTCTCGACGGCAAGGCACGCTGGCACCCTCGTAAACAGTGGCGGAAATTGGCGCTTACCGGACTAACCCGCAAGATTCTCCAAAAACTGGCATCTGCGACCTGAACGCGCCTCGCGCAATCTAAGCGAGTGGAAGTGTTTTGGAGGATTGTTCATGGCTGCACTCGTCACCGGCAAACTTGCGCCGCACTTTACGTTACCGACGCTCGATGGGAAACAGGTTTCATTGCACGATCTTTTAAAGCGCGGCCCGGTCGTGCTCACTTTCTTCAAAATCAGTTGCCCAGTCTGCCAGTACGCGTTCCCGATGTACGAGCGCCTGGCCAAAGCTCACAAAGGGGTCGCCGCTTTCCTCGGCATCTCGCAGAACGGCCCTTCGGACGCAAAGGCTTTCGCGCGCGAATACGGTCTGACATTTCCCATCGCCATTGATAGCGACGCCAACCATTACGCTGTCTCCAACGCTTACGGCCTCACCAATGTTCCGACACTCTTCTACATCGCGCCTGATGGTGAAATTGAAGTCTCTTCAGTCGGCTGGTCGAAGGCAGATGTTGACCAGGTAAACGCCAAGCTCGCCGAACTACGCCACGAGAAACCGCATTCACTTTGGCGCTCCGGCGAAGACGTTCCGGCATTTCGCGCTGGTTGAAGTTCTAAAAACTGATCCGCGGTCGCGGATCAAATCATTTCCTTCCGTCAGCAACTACTCCGCCCGCAGAGCCGTGGTCGGATCGACCTGCGCCGCCCTGCGCGCTGGCATAAACCCCGCCAGTACTGCCACGCCAATCAGGAGCAGCGCCACCGACAGGAAGATCAAGGGATCGCGCGTGCTGACTCCGTACAGAAAGCTGGCGAGGGTACGCGTCGCTACGAACGACAGCACCACCCCGATAGCGAGTCCGATCAACACCAGGCGCAGACTCGCTTTCAACACCATTCCAAACAAATCTTTCCGGGTCGCTCCTAGGGCGATGCGCACGCCCATCTCGTACATTCGCTGCGCGGTCGAAAAGGAAACAACTCCGTATGTGCCAATCGCCGCCAGCAGCACCGCCGATCCTGCAAAGCCGACGAAAAGCCACATCATCGAACGCTCCTGCGTCTTCGACGAAGCGACGACTCCCTCCAGCGTGCGCACCTCGCCCACCGGCACATCCGGATTCAGTTCAGCCACTGCACGGCGTACTTCGCTCGCGACATATAGCGGATCTCTCGCGCTGCGAACCAGCAGCGTCATGCTCGCAGGCAACTTCTTATCAATCCCCACGGCCTGCGGATACGGCATGTACACCACGCCATCGATCCAGTCCGGTAGCTCGGACGCCACTCGGTAAAGCCGAACATCACCTACCACGCCAACCACCGTTCTCCAGGGTTGTTCTCCCCATACCGGCCGCAGATGTTTACCGATAGGATTTTCTCCCGGCCAGAAGCGTTTTGCCGTGGCCGCGCTAACCACCACCGCCAATTCGGAATTCTCGCCATCGGCCTCGCTAAACGCCCTCCCTGCGAGCAATGGGACATGCATCATCTGGAAGTATTCAGGCGTGACCGCCTCGGCCCATAGCATGGGTGCCAGGGTCTGCCCCGGAACATCAGGATGCCCGTCCATCTCTGCCGGAAATGCCGGAACCTCGCCGCTCAACGGAACTGCATTCGCGGCCGAAACCGCAGACACCCCGCTGATCGCTTGGATGCGCTCCAGTGTCTGCGTATACAGAGCGACGCAGCGAGACCGCTGCTGGCAGATGGATTCGTTGGGCGTGACTCGAACCGTGAGTATCTGCTGCGGACTGAATCCCGGATTTACGTGTGCCAGCGCCCACAGGCTCTTGACCAGCAAGCCCGCGCTCACCGCCAGCACCACTGCCAGCGCGACTTCGCCTGCTATGAGCATTGCACGGCCGCGGACTCCGGCTGACGATGCCGCCCGCCGTCCGCCTGATCGCAGCGTTGAGGCAAGTTCCGTTCGCGAAGCGGCAACTGCCGGCACTAGTCCGAAGGCCAGGCCGGTTGCGACCGCGAGCAAAACCGCGAAGCCTACGACTCGTGGGTCGATATGTACGGCAGCCAGGCCCGGAGTATCACTCGGCAGCGCAAGCTTGAACACCGAGAGCACGCCGTAAGCGATGCCCAGGCCGGCAACCGCGCCGGCAAATCCCAGCACCACGCTCTCCGTCAAAAGCTGCCGAACGATCCGCCCGCGATTGGCGCCCAAGGCTGAGCGCAAAGCCATTTCTTTTTGCCGCGCGGTAGAGCGCGCCAGCAGCAGGCTGGCGACATTGGCACACGCTACCAGTAGCACCAGTGCGACCGCGCACTGCAGCACAACTAGTTTTTCTCGCACATCGCTCACCAGGAATTTCTGCAGCGGCACCACCGTAGAGTCGGCGTTCCAGTTGCGCGCCATCGCGTACGGAAACAACGTAATGGCGTGCGCGATCAGCGGCCGCAGCTCGCCCTGAGCCTGCGCCAACGTTGCGTCTGGTCGCAACCTGGCGACCAGAGGGATGAACCCGGTGTGCCAGAACTCGAACGAGTTCGAAGGGTCCATACGCAGCGGAATCCACAGTTGCGTGTTGGCGGAAGGGAACTCGAATCCGGCCGGCATGACGCCGATCACCTGACGCTCGACACCCTCGACGCTGATCACGCGGCCGACGACACCGGGATCAGCACCGAACTTCCGCCGCCACAGCGCATCGCTTAGTACAACCGCACCGTCCGTTCCCGGCTGATCTTCGCCGGCGCGCGTAGCTCGACCAATTTCCGGCTGAGCACCGAGAATCGAAAACAGGTCGGCGGACACCGTGCTCCCCATTAGATGGACGGCCTCGCCCTGCCCGGTCAGGTTGACCTCGGAATCGGTCGAATAGCCAGCGATTTTCATGGTGCGGCTCTGCTGTTGCAGGCACGCGATTGCCCCTTTCGGGTAGTAGCCCGTAACCTGTACCAGGCGGTCGGGCTCAGGGTAGGGAAGCCGTCGGAAAAGGACCGTATCCACTAGCGAAAAAATGGCCGCGTTGCCTCCAATGCCCAGAGCAAGCGAGAGCGCTGCAACCACAGTGAATCCTTTATTGCGGCGCAGACCGCGAGATCCGTAGCACAGGTCCTGCCCAAGTTGCTCCAGCCACGTCCAGCGCCAGGTCATCCGAACGTCTTCCTTCACCCGCGCTGTGTTGCCCATCGCGCGCAGCGCACGGTACCGCGCCTCTTCGGCGGAAGCGCCGGTCTCTTCCTGCTCCTCGGCCTCCAACTCCAGGTCGGCGCGAAGCTCGCGCTCAAGGTCGGCTTCTTGTTGGTTGCGGCGCTCAGCCCATCCCGACAGCGGCTTCATTTAGTTCTCCCCAGCGGGCCACATCACTCGCCCGATTGCATCCGACAGCTGCTTCCACTTCGACTCTTCAGCCGCCAGCTGTTTCTTGCCCGCGGCGGTCAGCCGGTAGTACTTGAACTCGCGGTTACGGTTTCTCGCCGTCTCCCACTTCGCCGTTACCCATCCTTTGCGCTCGAGGCGATGCAGCGCGGGATACAGTGACCCATGCTCCACTTGCAGCACTGCATCGCTGGTGCGCTGAATGTGTTTGGCGATCTCATGTCCATGGGCCGGGCCCCACTGCAACGTGCGCAGGATCAGCATGTCGAGTGTGCCTTGCAGCAGGTCTGTCCGTCTTTCCCTGGTCATGACGGTAGACAGCCTACCATCACTAGGGTAGACAATCTACCACCGCGTGACCAAAGCGTAGTTTCGAGGGACGAAGCGCTGCAGGGTACCCCCCAGCCCTGGGTGCCCCGCTCAAGCCGGGGTTCCGGGTTTTGCTCGAGTGGGGTTTTTGGTTCGACTTACAAGTACTGTGGGTGCCCCATCCTTTCCCTCCGTTTGGGAAAGGGTGGGAACCAAGATCTCGCCGGGACAAGTCGCATCTCGACGGCCACGCTTTGTAGCCAAGGGCGCAGGACCCTGGGTCTGCCGCGGAAGGAGGGTCTAGCCGCGCATTGGCCAATCATAATGTCACTCCGCTCGCATGACGTAAAATACAAGGTTTGCGCCGTGTCCGCAGCGTCGTCAGGAGATCCTTCATGTCCAAATCCGTTTCTCTTGTATTACTCGCCCTACTTTTTGCCGACTTCGCACTTGCCCAGACCGTCCTGCCGCCCGTTCCCAAAATGGCCTCGCTGCCTCCCGCCGCCGAGCAGGCCATGTCCGCCATCAATCCCGAAAACATTCGCTGGCACGTTAAGTTTCTGGCTCATGATTTGCTCGAAGGCCGTGGCACCGGCCAACGCGGCGGAGACCTCGCCGCCGAATACATCGCGACGCAGTTCGCTCTCTACGGGTTGAAGCCTGCGGGCGATAACGGCTCCTACCTGCAGAAGGTGCCCATGATGGGTGTGCTCACCCTGCCTGACAGCACTTACTCCTTCCTCCCCGCCAAGGGAGATCCCATGACCCTGCGCAGCGAGGAAGACATCGTCGGCATGGACGAAACCGGCGGCACCTCCGCTACCATCGACGCCCCGATCGTTTGGGTCGGATACGGCATCGACGCGCCGGAATTCAACTGGAACGACTACAAGGACATCGACGTCAAGGGCAAGGTCCTGCTGATGCTGGTCAACGAGCCGCCTTCCGAAGACCCCAAGTACTTCGGAGGCAAGGCGCTCACCTACTACGGCCGCTGGACCTACAAATACGAAGAAGCGGCGCGCATGGGCGCGGCCGGCGTCTTGCTGATCCACAAGACCGAAATGGCCAGCTACGGATGGGACGTCGTGCGCAACTCGTGGTCGGGCGAGCGCTCGTATCTGCGTGGCGATTCCGCACCCAAGCTCAAGCTCGCATCCTGGATCCAGCTCGATGTCGCCCGCAAGCTCATGCAGGACTGCGGCATGAACCTCGACAACGCCATGGTGGCTGCCGCCAAGCCCGGCTTCAAGGCGCTGGCGCTACCCGCTCGCTTCAAGGCGCACATCGTCAGCAAGGTCCGTCAGTTCGATTCCAACAATGTTGTCGCGATTCTGCCCGGCTCTGATCCCAGCCTGAAAGACCAGGGCATCATGTACTCCGCCCACTATGACCACTTCGGCATCGTGCCAGGTATGCCAGGCGACAACATCTACAACGGCGCTCAGGACAACGCTACCGGCGTCGGCGTCGTCCTCGAGATGGCGCGAGTCTACGGCGAAGCCAAAACGCCGCCCAAACGTTCCGTGTACTTTGTCTCCGTCACCGCCGAAGAGCAGGGGCTGCTCGGCTCTGAATACTACGGTAAGCATCCGCCTGTTCCGGCGAAGCAGCTTTCGCTCGGCCTGAACTTCGACGACATCCCGCCGCTCGGCATTCCGCAGGAGGTCACCGTCGCGGGCGCTGAACGTACCACTTTCTATCCCACCGTCGAAAGTACCGCCAAAGCCTTCGGGCTGGCCATCGTGCCCGACTCCAATCCCGGCGCTGGACACTATTACCGCTCCGACCACTTCAGCCTTGCTCGCGTAGGTGTGCCTGCCTTCTCCGTCGGCCCCGGCGATCTCTACCAAGGCCACGACCAGCAGTGGGGCCTACAGAAGGCGAAAGACTACGTAGCCAAGGACTACCACCATCCCAGCGATGAGTACCATCCCGACATGGACTTCCGCACCGACGGCGTCATAGCGCGCTTTGGAGTGGCCCTAGGTTGGCAAGCCGCCAATCAGGCGACAGAAGTGGGATGGAAGCAGGGCGACGAGTTCGACAAAGCGCGCAAAGCCAGCGGCGCGCGGTAGGGAAACAACTTAGAACTGTTCCGCTTGAAAGGGGATGGCTTCAGCCGTGCCGCTGCGGCTCCCGTAAACATTGGGTTTAGCCCCTGAGGGAAATTGAATTCGCTGGGTGCCCCACTCAAGCCGGGTTTTGTTGTGCTTGAGTGGGGATTTTGACTTTCCTGTCCCGAGCTGGGGTGCCCCATCCTTTCCCCGGTTTCGGGAAAGGGTGGGATTCAATGATCACGCTCACTCCTGCGGGCATGGCCCAGCGATGTTGCTTGAGTGGACTCGTTTTCGTCAGGGGACGAGCGCTAGCTACTCGTATCGCAGCGTCACCATGGGATCGACTCTGGTAGCGCGTCGGGCCGGCAACAGGCAAGCAGTCAGGCGCACTCCGAATACGGCGGCGACCACGAACCCAGGGTCAGAGGATCGGTCGCTGAAATGCCACGGAACTGGCTCGCCATCAGCCGCGTCAGTGAAATGCTGGCCACCAGACCTATGCCAATACCGGGTCAGAATCAGCGTCAGTCCACGCCGGAGCATCAATTGCGAAATGTTCGAACGCGAGGCGCCGAGCGCTAAACGGATTCCCACATCGTGGGTCTTGAGCGAGACAATGTAGGTCATCACGCTGAAGAGGCCGACAGTGGAGAGCGCGAATCCAGCACGGCGCAAGCGCCGAACGACATCGCGGCGAACTTCCTACTTGCCGTACACCAGCCCCTGCATCATCTGCTCAAGCGAATACCCCGTAGCTCCGGCGACGTTAGGCTGTACCAAAACCACATCGTGGTCCATCGACCAGAGGATGTGCCTGACGGAGTTCACCAAGGCGCGGGTTCGGCGGGCCCGACGTGCAGTCCGGAGCCCCGCCGGTGGTGCCGGCACTCCGCCGCGTATAGACCATCGAGGGATACAGCCCGTAAGCCAGGATGTCCTCGAACGAATGGTTGTCGTTGCGGAAGGCTGCCACTTCGTCCAAGTGAAACATCCCGCGGCCGCCCCGGTCGCCATGCTCGAGGTCACTAATCTGAATCGTCGTGAGCCGCTCGGCGCTGCGATAAGGGAAGGGGTACAGCACGCCGTTATACACCACGCTGAAAATAATGGTGGAAGTGCCGATACCCAAGGCGAGCGTGAGTACGGCAACCGCTGCGAACCCCGGGGCTCTTTCTCAGTTGCCGCAGTGCGAAACGAAAATCTTGAAGCGCCCCGTGCATACCCGTGTCTCCTTGCGAAGCGGTACGCACTGTCCGGAATGACACTCGAATGGCTTGCCCTACGGAGGCAAGATGAGACCAACTTACTGCGTCTCGGCCCAGAACGCAATTCGTGCGGCAGCAACGAGTACCTAATTCACTCCCTTGTGATCTGGCGCCTTTGGACCTGCCGCATCTGGGCTAAAACCGATTTTCTGCAGCATCGGCTCGATCTCCGGATTCGACATGAACAGCTTCCACACCAGCCCGGTCCTGTAGTTCTCGATCATGACGGTGATCGGCGCCTGGTTCAGCCCCATAAAGATAGGTGACACCCAGTCCTGGCTCAGGTTGATGGCGTCGCGTGGACCGTACACTCCCCACACGCTCGCACCGAGGTCACGATAGACGTGCTTGAGCATGGCCATGGAAGGCTCCGGCGTATATGGGAACGAGGAGAAGGCGCCAGTGAAGGTCATAGTGCCATCATCCACTTCGCGCCTGGGTTCGTGCGGCAGGTAGCCGTGAGGTCCGTCGCTTGCCGTAAGGCCCCAGAAGTCAGCGTCATAGCCGGCATAGTGTCCGGGATTCTGAATACAGTACGCCAGGTTGATGCGGGCGATGTCACGGTTGTTCTGAAAGTAATCCGTGAATCGGTCGTGAATGCCGCGCGGATCGAAACCCATATAGGAATAGTGGGTAAAGAAAAGCGGCCCGCCGCTGCCTACACCGACCGCCAGCTTGATTCCGTAATAGGTATGACCGTTGGTGTAGTGCTCTCCCTCATGCGATCCCGACCACCCTCTCCGGTATTTTGCTCCTGCGTCACCCTGATTGGCCCATCCCGAGTAATAGAGCTCAGCCGGCACGGCGTGAGTGGGAGAGGCAACCGCCAACAGGTACACGATCATAGTCTCGTTGAATCCGGTAAGCCGGTGATTGATGTACCAGGACCACTCCGGCGACCAATGCCAAAATAGGGCGTCGCTTTGCGGCGAGCGGCGGTACCAGTCCCACTCCACGGTCTCCCAAAGCCGTGAGATTCGGGCGTGCAACTCGCGCTCAGGTTCGCTCGTGCCATTGAAGTATTGGCGAGCGACGAGCAGGCCTTGCATGAGAAATGCGGTTTCGACCAGGTCTCCGGCGTTGTCGAACATGCCAAATACTGGCAAGGACTGACCCGTGTAGCCATCCATGAAATGCGACCAGACACCGTGGTAACGAGGCGCTTTTTCCAGGAAGGTAACGATTTTCGTCAGCCGCTCCAGCCCCTGATCGCGCGTGATGAAACCGCGATCAACGCCGACGATAATTGCCATGATGCCGAAACCACTGGCACCAGTGGCCACGATGCGGTCATCGCCGGGAATGTTCTCCAGCGTCATACCAGCGTGGGGGTGTGCGCCCTCCCAGTAGTAGCGAAAACATGCCTCTTGCAACATGGTGAGCAGCTCTTCATCGCTCATAGGTTTGGTCGTGGCGCCGGCCTCGCTCGAGAACGCCGAGACACGGTATTCCCGATCCGAAGCCGCCACCTTGTAGCGCGGGGTCAGTCCAGGCTTGCCGACATAATCGGTAAACCGATTGATGCCTGGAGCCTCGATTCCCACCGCTTCGAACGCGCCGCCTTGAAGGGAGCGGTAGATGACATAACGGCGCAACTCAGGAGAAACGACCGCATCCCAGCGTACGTCAATATGGCGCTCGTAACCTGTTGCCGACACGTTCTGCGGCGCCGGCAGAGCCGCGGTCCCCGATGCGCCCGCTGCTGCAGCCGCAGCATCGTCAACGGTGATTTCGTCGATGAGCAGGATGTGCTCGTTTCCGTCGGCCAGGTCTTGACTGAAAACGATCCTCTCCATCCGACCAGCCTCGAACGCATGGATCGAACCAGACTTAAATTCGTCCAACGGGACGCTGATCTGTATCCATTTCCTGGCGGGAACTTCCTTCACAAATTTGCCGAGATCCAAGTGAGTGGAGAAGTTCTTGCCGTTATCTTGCAGTCGGATCGCGGGCAGGTTTCGGCCTGCGATGCCTTCCGGTGAGTAGCACCAGAAGTACAGCGTGTCTCCGCGGAACACGATCTCGCGGTTTCTAAAATTTACGACTCGAACATCCGCCTCCCAGCCGCCTCCGGAAACCGAACGCCACTTCAACCGCAGCGCGTTCGGCGGAGTGAAAAATACCTCGAGGCTCACGGGAAGCTTGTTGTGATCGAGCTCGAGCGTGGAAGGCGCGAAGGCTTTTCCCTCGCTGTAGTAGTACGCATCGGATTCGAGACTGTTGTCGAACAGCACGTGCCGGTAGTATTCGGTGTCAGCAAGGGCAACAGACGCCAGAAAAAATGTGCAGAACAAAAGCCGCAAGAGACTTAAGCGCCAGTGAGGGTGGAAAGTCATGGCGAGTGGCCCATAATTGCCTTGTGTTGTTGGCAATTGTGGGGTGTCGGAAATTGTAACGCTCACGCGCCCGCCCTTATCACACCGCCAGGCGACATTCGCACTTTTGGCGTTCCTCAGCATTTCTCAAAATCCCCAGCGTGAGGAGGAAGGGGATTCTTGTCCCTGACGCCACCTCACAACCGAACCTAGTGGCTGAACACAAACCACGACCGCAACCCTGCCAGGCTGCGCCACCTCTCCGACGCAATTTCAAGCCGCTAAGTCCTTACCCTGGACATGGATACTTATAACTATCACGCGCTCAATGGTTTGCGAACAATTTCCCCCCAAGCCACTGATTCTAAAGAACCGCGAAAAAACAAAATCTTGCAAACTAGTAAATCCCCATCCACCAGCGGTATGAATGGCTCAAATCCTCTGGGCCTCCTCTTCACAGTATCGGAGCCATACTTGCCGGCATCGTCGTCAGCGTAGCTCTCTCGCTTGGAATCGACAGAAGGCTCCACGCGATGGGAGTTTTCCTCCGCTTGGCCAGCCGGCACCAACGGTCCGGCTGTTCCTGGCGACGGTTTATCGCACCATATATGGGGTTCTGGTGAGTTACATCACGCCACGGCTGGCGCGCCCAGTCGTCCCATGCTGCATGCGCTAATTCTCGGCTTGCTGGGTTTCGTTGCAGGTATTGCGGGTGCAGTCGCGACCTGGGAAGAAGAGGCCGTGTATGGTCCCCACTGGTATCCCGTGGCGCTCGTCGTGCCCGCTCCGCCAGCCGCGTGGCTGGGTGGGTGGCTCTGCCTTAGAAAGTTGCGGAGCGGTGTTGTGCAGTAAACAGATTTCGGCCGCGGCGGACCAGATTGCTCTACGGGTCGGCTTCACCAGGTCAAGGAACTTCGCATGGAGCGTCTGGCGCAACGCCGCTGCCTTCTCAGGATTCTCAGCGCTGCGATCGAGGTTCCAGATTTGCGCTTCGTTCAAGGGACGAAGCTCGCCTTTTTGCGTATCGACGTAGACGACATACTGGTAGCCACCTTCGATAACGGCCAGCGTTCCCCGCTTGATCGGCTTGTAGATATCGTTCTTGGCGAGATACTGCGAAAACGCTGTACCTTCTCCGTCGCCTTGGCCGTTCCTTTCAAGCCACGGCACAAGCGACTGGCCACTCATCCAATTCGGTTTCGGCTGCCCCCGCGAGCCCGAGAATCGTCGGAGCAAGTGCCGTCTGGTCCACCGTGTAGTTAACCGTCCGTCCGTCTTGCTGGCCTGGCGTCCGGACTACCAGAGGAACGTGAATAACCGGCCTGGTCAGGTAAGGCGTCGAGTGTTGATAAACCCCGCCTTCAAAGCTTTCACCGTGATCGGCCGATACGATTACTGCAGTGTCGTTGGCCCTGCCGCTCTTCGCGAAATCCGACATGAATACCCCAAAGGCGCGATCAGAGCTCACGATGAACTCGTCATACAACAACCGCCGCCGATCGATCTGGGGCTGAATGGCGGCATCGTAATGCGGCCGCCACTGATCGTCGAGGTCTTTCTCGAAGGTGCGTTGCTCCGCGTACGGAAGGAAGAGTCCGCGTCACGTTTTCCGCCCCGAGTGTCTGGTCTAGTTGATCAATGGTCTATTACTCGTATCGTAACGCGATCAGGGGATCCACTCTGGTCGCCCTCCGGGCCGGGACCAGGCATGCGACCGTTCCAACAGCGGCCAGCACCAGCAAGACGCTGAGAAAGGTGAGCGGGTCGCGCGGCGAAACTCCCCAGAACTGACTCGCCACAAACCTGGTGAGCGCAAGGCTGGCCAGGCCGCCAAGCAACATGCCCAGGCCGATGAGCCGCAATCCCTTGGAAAGCACCATCTTCAGTACATTGGCAATTGGAGCGCCCAGCGCCATCCTCACGCCGATCTCGTGGGTTTGCAGGGAAACTGAATAGGCCATCACGCTGAAGACCCCGATCGCCACCAGCAACAGGCCGACGGTTGCGAATACGCCTAGGAGGATCAGACCGAACTTCGGGCCGGCGTAGGAAAACTGCTGCAGATAGCCTTCCAGCGAACCGGTAAACGTCAGCGCAACATTCCGGTCGACTGCCCAGATCTCGCTTCGTACCTGCCTCAGCATCGACAGCGGCTCCACGCCCGTACGCACCAGGACTCCGCGCGCCATCGCACCGGTTACGCTGTAGGGGATATACGCCTCAGGCATGATGCCTTGCTGCAACCCGCGGTTCTTCGCGTCGGCCACAACGCCAATGATCTCGAAGTACTGGTCTTTCGGAGATTGCGGCATTTCGTCGAACAGATTGAACTTGATCTTCTGTCCAATCGGGTTCTCTTTGCCGAAGTAGGTCTTCACCAGTGTCTCGTTGACCACCGCGACCGGGCGTGCCGCGTCCACATCGGACTCGGTCAGCAGTCGCCCTTGTAGCACGTGCCGACCCATTGTCTTGAAGTAGCCTTCACTACTCAATTGGAACATTGTGTTCCATGGCTCCGAGTGTGTTTTGCCGGGAATGGTGACATCGCTGTCCGGTCCACCATAGGGTGGTAACGACGAAGTCTCGGTCACCGCGATCACGCCGGGCAACGCGCTGATGCGTTGTAATACCTGGCGGAAGAAAAGCTTTTTCTGCTCGGCGGTTTCATATTGGCCCTTGGGGAGCGGTGTCCGCGCGACCAGGATGTTGACCGGGTTGAGCCCCAGTGCAACGTGCTGCAGCGCAAACAGGCTGCGCATCATCAGCCCGGCGCCAACCAAAAGGACGATGGACAGCATCACTTCCCACACCACGAGTCCTGAGCGGAACTTGCCATGACGGAAGTCAGCATTCACGCCCTTACCAGTGTCTTTCAGACGCGTGTGGAGGTCGCCTCGAACCGCATGGATGGCAGGCGCAAGCCCGCACAATATGGTGGTGAGCCCGGTTACCGCGATGGCGAACATTAATGCAGGCAGGTTCAGCCGTAAGACAGCCTCGGCAGGAATCGTCTGGTCGGGCATTGCCGCGGTGACGCCCTTCAGGCCGAGATAAGCGAACAGGCACCCCAGCAGGCACCCGCCGACCGCGAGCATCAGGCTCTCGACGAGGAGTTGCCGTATGATGCGTCCGCGTGTCGCGCCCATCGATGAGCGGATAGCGATTTCGCGCTCGCGCGCTGTGGCCCGCGCCAACAGCAGATTAGCGACATTGCTACATGCAATGAGCAGCAACATGCCCACTGCGGCCAGCAGGGTGTACAGCGTTCCCCTGAACTGTCCGACCACATCGTCCGTCAGCGTCTTCGACAGCACGGTGAACTGCCTGGGAAAATCGTTGGGATAGGTCTTTGCCAGGTTGCGGGAGATTACCTCGAAGTCTGATGTTACTTGCTGCAGTGTCACACCAGGCTTCGTACGCGCCAGCAGCCAGAACTCGATCCGCTGGTTGTCCGGATCGCTGCGGCTCATATTGTTCGGAACCCAGATGTCGGCATTGCCCAGCAGGAAGCGCGGCGGCATGACCGAAACCAGCGTACGAGGCTGCCCATTTAGTACGAGGATTTTCCCGATCAGGTTCGGATCGCCGTTGAACTGCTTCTTCCATAGCCGATGGCTCATGGCGAATACCGGGGCGGCGCCGGGCGCCCCGTCTGCACGGGTGATCATTCGGCCCAGCAACGGGTGCATACCCAGGAACTCGAAAGGTATTGGGAGTCACCCAGGTTCCTTCGAATTGCAAGGTGCCTTCGCGGTCTGTGTAAAGAATGTCGAGACCGGAATTTCCCATGACGTCTTCGAAGACGTGGTTCTGGTGCCTGAATGTCGAGGAACTCCGGCAGCTTGTAGCTGGGATTGTTGTAGTACTCGGGCCGGGTCGAGTCGTGCACGTAAACCAGCGACAGCCGCTCGGGAGAACGGTAAGGGAAGGGCTCAATGAGAACGTTCTCGATGACGCTGAAGATCACCGTGACAGCGCCAATTCCCAATGCGAGAGCAACGATCGCCAGCAGCGTGAAGCCCCGGTCACGGCGGAAACCGCGTAGTGCGTAACGAACATCCTGAGCGAACCAGTTCAAGCGGTCCATACACCCTCCCCTACCCCGGCGCGCCTGCCGGTGTGTCCCTTGGGCATGGTGTACGCGACTCCACTGGACCCTGTTCCGTCGAAACCGCCATCGAGGTGCTGATCATGCGGAAAACGTGACGAGTCGCAAGGTATTTCTCTCTGGATGCCGTACCCAAGCCGATTTGCCTGGGTGGCTTTTGCGGAGCGAACCAAACGAAACCGATCGGCAAGAGCGGTCGGAACTGGAGCAACGCCCACCGATGGTTCGATAAGCGGAGCCGCTTGGGCGATTGCGGCCCAATTTACCGAAATTGTTCTTCTCACGCGCTTTTAGAATCAGCGGGTTAGCCGAAGACCGTTCGCAAACGATTGAGTGCGTGTTAGTTATACGTATCCATTTCCAGCGCAAGGACTTAGCGGCGCGCCCGAGAAGGGGTATAGCGGTGGTAAGGCTTCGGAAGTTTGCAGTAGCGGCCGTGTGTTTGCCTTCGGCCATGTGGTCTCTTTACACGGATCCACCGGGGGACAAGAATCCCGCATCCCCATGCTGGCGATTTTAGGGAAGAGTTAGGTTGCGGGCGAAGGGACGCAGGTCACGTAGCACCGTGATCGCTACTCCGGACGCCACAATTGCCAACAGCAGGCAATTGTCGGGTCCCCCTCTATCCGATGGCACTCCTAAAACCCCGCTCAAGCTTGCGCTCGAACAGCCACCCTCATTCGTGTGCAACGTCGGTTATCCCTTTTCTAATAAGAACGTGGGTCGCATTTTCCCCAAGTACGGTTTTGGAGGGAGCAAAGCCAAGTTTGGGGAGATTGATTCCGGAAAACAGATGTTCACCTTCGCCCAGGAGAACCGGTGATACAGCTAAGTGCATTTCGTGGATCTTGCCTGCGGTCAGGCACTGACGAATGACGGATACGCCGCCACCGATTCGGATGTCTTTGCCGCTGGCCGCTTCCTTTGCTTTCTGTAAGGCAGATTCCAGTCCATCGGTGACGAAGTAGAAAGTGGTGCCCCCCTCCATCGCCAGCGGGGATCGCGCGTGATGTGTGAGAACAAAAACAGGCACATGGTACGGAGGACTGTCGCCCCACCATCCTTTCCAGGAGTCGTCCACCCAAGGACCCCGAACCGGCCCGAACATATTGCGGCCTAAGATCCAGGCACCGATGTTTTCGAATGACTTGGCCGCAAAATCGTTATCGATGCCTCGGGTCCCACCGCTTTGGCCTTGCACCTTCTTGAATGCCTCCGTGTCTCGGAACCACGCGTGGAGCTCGAAGCCACGAGCCCCGAGGGGGTTATTTATGTCCTGCCGGGGCCCGGCTCCAAAACCATCGAGTGAGATTGAAAATGCAGCGACTCTAACTTTGCTCATGCTGTGGTCCTGCTTCGATTTCGCAACCTAACACCACCGGCCATGCAAGCAGCCGAAGGAGACTGTTCAAGGGGCGTTGGCGAGTTTCTCCCAGGCCTTCGCGTCTGTCAATTCGGTGCACGGAAAATCGCACGAAAAGGTGACTGGAGCGACGGCTCGATAGCTTCACTGCGAGCCGGCTCGACCGACGCTCTAGTAGAGAATTGAAGGCAAAAACGCACCGGCGGGTTCGTTATACAGGCCAACCGTCATCAGTGTCATGGGCTCGACCATCCGTAGCCCGTGAGACAGGCACCAGCGGAAAAGCTCCGCGTTGCGAGTCGGGAGCAGGAACCCGGGACCGGCGAACTGATCGGCGGCGCCCAGCAGGGCGTAGAGATCTTTGTTGCCGTCGGCTACGGAGTGTCCAAAAAATCCCAAGTCTGAGGTGTAGGCCGTGATCCGGCCGCTATGCTCGACCACGCGCCCCGTTCCATGCGCGATGTCATCAGCCAACTCTCCGGATCGGTCATGACCGTGTACGCGCCGGCACAGCGTGTTGCAGGCGTCCAAGTCACCAGAAGTCGCAAGGCGGACAGTGTAGCTGTCAGGCACCTGCCGGATGGGAGGTCCCTGCATCACCGCCAACGGCTCGCGAATATCGAAGCCGAGCTTGGCATAGAGAGACATGGATCGCCGGTGAAACGCGGCCTGCACCAGACGTATGCCTGGGAAGTGTCGCTCAGCCGCGCGGTCCATCACCGCCGCCATCAACTGTCGGCCTGCGCCCAAGTCCTGGGCTGCCGGATCGACTGTAATGGGACCGATACCCGCGATGAGCGAACGCTCGTCCATGCAGTTGCTGCCGAGGATCTTGCCGTTCCTTTCCGCCACCACGCAGAAAAACCCCGGATTGCCAAACATGGATGAGAGGACTTCCACTGCAACCGCGGGTGACGGGAAGTCGGCTGGAAAGTTGTGATGCTGGTTCAGCGTGGTAAAGGCCTCATAGCAAA
>CAWFQT010000017.1:0-27491 GCA_963817965.1 uncultured Acidobacteriaceae bacterium | reverse complement strand
CGGAGACACTCGAAAGCTTGGTGGAGCTTGGTCCGCTATCCCGGAGTTCGCGGACGACCATTTCATGAATATGCGACGAACTGTGGCTCAATCCCACATAAATCAGCGCCAGCCGAGCTTCGAGTTCAAGTTCAATCGCCTTGGGCAGGTTGACGGGATGTACCGTGGCTTGGGGGTAACCGTCTATCTCGATGAAGTTGATACCACCAAATGCAGCGGCGAGTTGGTCCTGAATGCCGCATTGTCGATGCAGAAATTCGGTTTCGACCTTGTGGGCCGCCACAGCCACTTTGTATGGATTCAGCCTGCCGGGGGTCAAACTATCCAGCGCCCCGATAATGGCGACCGTGACAGCAGCCGAGGTTCCGGTGGAACATCCTGCCGGCGCTTCGCTAAAAATGGATAACTCGAGTGCCTGATTGTTCGGGATCAGCACGCAATCGAAAGCTGCTTCGATGAGTGGGTGCTTGCCGTATTTTCCCTTTGGCTGCGCGATGCTGTAACGCTCGTTGTAATTCAGAGCGTTAATGGTAATGGGCGGTGAACTGCCACGGTCGCGGTAAACCCTCAATTGAACTTCGACTGTCGGAGATACGGCGATGTTCGTTAAAGACCGCGCCATACTGCGCGAACCAGGTGTCTGTCCATCCGCCGTTGTCGCAGATTCTCATAGGCGCAGTGCTGTTAACTATCCGAACCGGCTCTTGTGAACCAACCATAAGTATCCGAGCAGCCCCGCAACACAGTTCAGCGCTTTGCAAGGCTCTCTTGTGTCATGACGGTGAAATGCTTGCGAACCAGCACACAAAGGAGCGCAATTACATCCTCAGTGCTTAGCCACAAGATGTTTGCACAAATCTTCCCTCGCACAGTCGTTAAATCCTAAGGTTCAGAACCGACGGTCTACAATTCGGCCGGTCCAAATCATGGTTTCGTTTTCGATTCCGTGCGACGCCAGTTTCTGTCCTGCGATGTCCCTGACGGTAGCCGCTGGTCTCGCCCAGGGATCAACAATCGAGGCCAGATCACTGGCCCGTACCAGCCATTCGGGAGCAATTCGCGACATGCTTCATAGCTACACCACACGCAGCGAAACCGTAACGGTCCATTCAGGGTCAAGATGCCGGGGGCAATCGTCCCCGGCTTTCCTCTGCTTGGTCCACGGCTTCAAATTCCAAATCGGCGTAATAGAGGATGGCAAGATGGCGCGACTCCCCACCGATAGTTGTTGACATCAGGCCATGTCACACATAATCAGGATCTGCGCACGCGAGGCACACGCACTGAGGCCAATCCCAAAATTGCCTTCTATCGGCAGACTGGTATTCGCATATTCAAAAACTCGAAAGACGGTGAATCCCCCTGACCCCGTCCCTAACCCGTTGACAGATAACTGCCGAATGGGATGATTCATCCCCGAATGCGACAACGCAATCCAGCTTGCAAGTGCCTCGATACGACTCGAATGGAGGCCCTGCCCAACATTGTTCTAAACCTTACTCCCGCTGCCTGGGTCGCCCAGCATTCGCAGACTCAAATCAGGTTCTGTCGCGCGCACGGGCTTGCCGTTCATAAGGGTGAAAACCTGATCACCATCGCCCTCGCTGTGTAAGAGAGCCGCGAGCAATTGGCCCACGGCTTCAGTCATCATCACTTCTCAGCCTGCGAAGATCCTGATTGGATAGTCGGACGAATCGTCCAGTTACGAACTGGTAACCCGTAATTGATTCATCAACATAGCACCGGCAGTAGTACGAACTGGACTATCCGACGAGATAGGCCTCGTAAATGTCCGATCCGCGCCCACAGTTTCGAACTAGGTTAAGTCATTTACCTTAAATCCTCTATCAGGAGCGTCGGCCAAATCACACACCATGCCCGCGCTGGCACGATGAATGCACTACACACCGGCACAGCAAGCAGGCTGAAGTGAGCAATTTACGAAGATGCGAAACCAGTCAATTTGTAAATGACCTCAGCTTCAGCCTCAATTTCAGCATCGCCGGGCGTACACGCCCGGGCGGAAACTTCAACGATTCGAACCAAGGGCTACTTCCAAACGAGTGCCCATCAAGAAGGAGAACGAAAATGACGATTACACTACGCAAGACGTTTTTTGCTATGGCAACGATGATCGTCCTGCTGGGTGCCATCCAGCCAAGTATCCTATCCGCGCAAACCAGCGGCGTTGGAAGCGATGGCTACACTCGCTTCATGTGGACGGGGACTGACGATCGAATCTCCATATGGAGACTCAATCCAATCCTGGGTGGTGCTATATCTCATCAATATGGTCCGTTTGATCAGTACGTCCCGCTGGCATTGACCGTCGGTTCCAATAACTACACCTACGTACTGTGGAAGCGTACTGACGGGGCAATAAGCCTCTGGTTGGTAGACCCCAATTTGAATGACGTTACGAGCCGTGTCTATGGGCCCGTCTTCGGCTGGATTCCTGAGTCGCTGAGCGTATCGGAAGACGGGTTCAATAGGCTGCGCATAATCTGGAGAGAGACTCGGGGGTACGTGTCGATCTGGTCTCTGGATGCCAATCTGAACCTTCTGAGCACCCAGGTTTACGGACCATTCTTTGGCTTTAATCCGACGGCTGCGAACGAGACCGGCCGACTCTGAGAGTGACGCAAATGCCACATCGGCTATGGCCCACCACACCGTTTCAGCACCAATGCCTCGTAGCGGCGCGGGCGATAATTAAGACTGGGCTTGCCACTACTTTTTACTTCAGCGCCCGTAGCCATAAACCAGAGGTCTGGCCCATGCTGCGGGCATTTTCTCTGACGTGACGTAAGGTAGCAGCCATTCTTTCGGTGATCGAATCCTGCCGGCAGGCACCTGAAGGTTTCAGTACGAGACTATGGGGTCTGTCATTCTTGGCCCGACGCGTTGACAGATGCGTTGACAGATAAGTGCCGAATGGGATGATTTCTCCCGCCTGTGGCAACAGAATCCAGCCTAGAAGGGACACTGTCCCACTGAACGGGATGTGGGGTTATGGAACTCCGAGGAGGGAGCGGATGGCCGACGCAGACGAACCTTGGATAAGGGAGTGGATCAATAGCGTGGCGACGACATGATGCGCGAGCACTCCTACATGGAAGTGAGTCTACGAGGGAGTGAGCTCGTCGGTGTGAGTCTCACAGAGATTGGCGCAACTTGTGCCTGCTTGTTGGACGAGAAACGAGGGCATCACTTGGGAGACTAAGGATTCTGGTGGCCGGCAGTTTCGGTTGTCGGCCACCAAGCTTTGGCTCCCTCGGGTGAGAGCTTATGCGTAGACTTTCTGGCCCAGGAATTCCTTGGCTTTGAGATTTCGCTGTCCCACTTGCTGAGTTGCTCGGGAGTTAGAAATTTAACAACACGCTGACGAATCTCGTCGCGGTGCGCTTTCACGTGTCGATGATATCGGCTTTGGTGGTATTGGGATTGTTCTTGAGATGCTCTCCGATCTTTTCTCGGCCTTCCGCCAGAGCGGCGTGGAGCTTCTCTTTCTGCTCGTCGTTTAGATTGAGGTCTCCAGCGAAACGCTTCAGTTCAGTCGCGACCTGTTCGCGTTGTTCAGCAGTCAAATTCATGATAAGTCTCCTTGGATCTCTGATGATCGGAGCACTTACGAGTCCGAGTTTCCTGGGCTGGAGAGTTGCAGAGCCTGAATGCTGCATGGAGAGTCGAGCCGACGTGAACACGGGTCAAACTTCAGGCGCTACAATTCGCGAGCTTCTCGTGGCATAATGTAGGCGAGATGCTTAATGTCAGTTCTGCATCAGCAGGTTCCCCAATGGCTCGGCATCCGACCTCCGCACACGGAAAGACAGATGCTGGAGGTTGTGGAGCAGCAACTCCCCACGTCCTCTACTAATAGGCTGCTGGACACTCGGGCTATCGCGTCAGGAGATCGACTCGCTGGTGATACCCCTGCGAACTCTGCAGCATCGTCCGCTCAAAACGCGTAACACTCACCGTCGAGGAATCAGACCGCGTGTTGCGCGTAGCCAGGCTGCTCTCGCAGGCTGAGGCTATTTATGGTCCGCGAGTACGAGCCTTGCACTGGCTTCGGCAGCCGACGGCAAGGCTCGGGCAACCGTGCTCCCCTTGAGCTTATGCGAACGGATACGGGCAGCCGGATTGTAGAAGAACTCTTGGTGCAGATCGACGAAGGCATGTTCGTTTGATGGTGCTCTGGCGGATCAGCCGGCATCGTGACCTCGACGGCAATGGAGCCCTGCGAGCAGCAGGGCGCTGGCACGAGCGGGGTTCCCCGATGTCTATTTCGCAGAGACACCTGCGGGAGCGCTGCTGGAAGTATGCGTTCATACCAGTGCCAACGACATCCCGCCAAGCTATACGCTGCTGGAAGTCACGGTAGGTCCGGGCATCAGCCTCGAAACCCTAGACGTGAAATCGCTTCCGCGCAATTGGTCAGAGAATCTGGAGGAAACCCGTTCCTTAGGCTCCCAATGGTTGCACTCGATGCAAACCGCGCTGTTGCGGGTTCCAAGCACGATTGTCCCCTCTACCTGCAACGTACTGCTCAATCCGAGCCATGAGGACTCTAAGAAAATCAGGATCACATCCCTGACCGAACACCCGTTCGATGCTCGCTTGAAGAGCTAAACCCGCCACTGTGGCTACAGCTACCGAAAACTGCGTCCGCGCTGCAAATTCTATTTGCCTAACGCCCCGACGAATAGTCGGGGACTATCTCATCAGCCGCGCGGCGATTTACCGCACCGGAGAGTCCCAGACTTGCAATCCGAACGGGTCGAGCCGAATCGGAATGTTGCGATAGTTTGGATTTGCGGATTCAATTGTTCGCAACATCGATCGTCGGACAGCGCGATCCGGTCCACTCAACAGCGTAACGGATCCCCCCTCCCCGCCTGCTCCGTTCACCTTCCATCCCAATGCCCCATGTTCTTTGGCAATGTCAATAATCTGCTGATGACCAGTTCCGACTAATTCCGGGTAAAGATTGCGCTGAGCCTCGGTATTCTCGATCATCGCCTGTCCCAGAGCGACGAAGTCGCCTGAATATGTGGCGTCGCGCGATTTTGCCGCTGTGCCTCGGAGACACTCGAGCTTGGCCGAGCTTGGTCCGCTATCCCGGAGTTCGCGGACGACCATTTCATGAATATGCGACGAACTGTGGCTCAATCCCACATAAATCAGCGCCAGCCGAGCTTCGAGTTCAAGTTCAATCGCCTTGGGCAGGTTGACGGGATGTACCGTGGCTTGCGGGTAACCGTCTATCTCGATGAAGTTGATACCACCAAATGCAGCGGCGAGTTGGTCCTGAATGCCGCACTGTCGATGCAGAAATTCGGTTTCGACCTTGTGGGCCGCCACAGCCACTTTGTATGGATTCAGCCTGCCGGGGGTCAAACTGTCCAGCGCCCCGATAATGGCGACCGTGACAGCAGCCGAGGTTCCGGTGGAACATCCTGCCGGCGCTTCGCTAAAAATGGATAACTCGAGTGCCTGATTGCTCGGGATGAGCACGCAATCGAAAGCTGCTTCGATGAGTGGGTGCTTGCCGTATTTTCCCTTTGGCTGCGCGATGCTGTAACGCTCGTTGTAATTCAGAGCGTTAATGGTAATGGGCGGTGAACTGCCACGGTCGCGGTAAACCCTCAATTGAACTTCGACTGTCGGAGATACGGCGATGTTGAAGACCGCGCCATACTGCGCGAACCAGGTGTCTGTCCATCCGCCGTTGTCGCAGATTCTCATAGGCGCAGTGCTGTTAACTATCCGAACCGGCTCTTGTGAACCAACCATAAGTATCCGAGCAGCCCCGCAACACAGTTCAGCGCTTTGCAAGCCTCTCTTGTGTCATAACGGTGAAATGCCTGCGAACCAGCACAGGGTTTACATAAAAGAATTTACATTCTTTCGGACGCCGATTTCGCACTGATCATCCGCGGGTTTACAAAGGCTCCAAACTGGCATGATTGAGCATGAATGAGACGGCACGAGAAGACGGCGTACATCTGGCATCCTACTGTTGTGCCCGGCGCCCGATATTGCCGAGGCGATTGCCTGGCATGCCGGAAGCAAGTCGCACTTAGCTGGGTCGGCTATGAGGCCTATTTGCCAAGGACTAGATCGATTCCCGAAAAGAGCAATTCCAACTTATGACGTGGCAGCTTGCTGACGCGTTCACTCAGAAGGGACTTGTCTAAGGAAATGATTTGCGAAACGTTCGCGACTGAATCTTTTTGGCAATCCAGTAACCCGCGCGGACAAGCTCACATTGCCCGGTGCTAGCTCCCACTTCAAATTGCTGGTCACTGGAACGCAAACGGCCGTAGAGGTACGGCTCTGATTAAGGGCATCGCTTTAAGTGACAACCACGGGTCGCCGAAACCCAGGCCCGGAGCCGATGGGTGCTGGCAGGTCCGCCCACCAAATCTCACCCTGAGAGATCACCACTCCGTTCGCTCTAGCCTACGGCGAGCTACGGAGGAAACGAACTCGTCCTTTCCCTCGCCGACTTCCATTATTGCTTGGTCCATGGACTCGGTGACTTTATCCGGTGCGTGGCGGGCCAGATATTCGCGTAAGGCATCAGTGAAGAGCCGGCTCCGCGACCTGCGCGTACGTCGGGCAAGACGTTCCGCTCCATCAAACAGATCATTAGGAATGGAAATCGCCGTCTTCATACCCAGAGTATAACCACACGACCAATTCCTGGTAAGAGCATCGTTCAGCTTCATTTCGACTTCAGCCCATCCAGCTGCACCAGCTCGCCAAAGTGCTCCTTGCGCTCCCTTCGTTTGGCAGTGCTTCTTTCCTTTCCGCCGACTCCAGAGGTGCTCCGCCAACATCCAGCGGCGCAACGTCTCGTGATCGACCACAATCCCATCTTCATCAGCCAAGTGCTCGGCGGCTAAGGTCGGGCCGAATCGCTCTTCCTCCGAACCGGAATATTTTTCTTGAGTTTTCTTGATTAAGTTCAGCACTCGACGCCGTAGTTTCATCGGCTTACCGCGATTTGAGGTTTGAGGGCCGACCCGCATGGGCATGCTTCATTCCCTGCCTGCCTACCTGCTGATAACGTCGCCACATACGCTTCACCTTGCGATGACTCAACTGCAGCATGGCTGCTGCATCCACCGACTTCAGTCCCTGCTGGGCAACTCGTCCCATCACCTCCACTGGCTCCAGGTCACGAGTGCTCGTCGCCGTCCTCTTCAACAAGACCTCCTTGGCTGGAGGCCCCAGTTTAAGGGGACATTTTTAATGAGTCCGCGAGGGGACATTATCAAAGAGTTTCAACACGGACATCGCGGGGACCTCCACAAGCCGCAGCTTCCCGCGTTACACTTGCACTGCCCCAGTGCACGGAAACCCTATGCGGGAGATTAAGGAACCTGATTGGAAAGTGCTGCGGCGGGTGCATCCGCTCGCGCTCGAACGCTTCTGCGAGCGTGTCCTTGCCGAGATCGACCGCGTCTCGCGCGATGGCGCGACGAGTCACCATGAGCGCTACCTCGAAATCTTCAGGATTCTCCAACGACGTGATCGGGAGATGGCGCGTCTCTTCGACAATCCGCGGCGCTCTGATGCACTAACGATGCTGGCCCAGATTCGCTCGCAGGGGTTGCTCACGGAGGATGAATTTTCCAGTCTGAGCTCAGAAACGCGCGGTGCCATTCAAATGCTGCTCGGTGCAGAATGAAGCTTCATATGGCTACACGGTCTCGCTTTTCCACCTCCACCGTCATCGATTCCGAATACCTCGTCCCGTGGCTGTCCGCAGAAGGACCCCTGGCCTACAGCCCCACCAAGCCGCCGGCGAGGGACTACTTCTTCCAGTACGCCTGGATCCTCCCGGGAATCTTCAATCCGCGGTCAATCTGCGCGAGCATCGCTACTTCGGCAGTCCCGTCAAGGACAGCGCACGCTTCCTTTTCGACTTCTGGGCAAATGCCCGGAGAGCAGATGGACCGGCGCTGCAAAGATACTGCCAGTTCGGATTCGTTTCAGACAACGAGTTGAGGACGCCGATGGCGGCCTATCATCATGTCCACGACTATCGCGACACACCCGGTTCCCTGCTCATTCAACATCGTAGTTATCAGTGGGTCTCCCTGCAGGATCAGCCGAGCATCCCGGCCGGAGAGGTCTCGCTTTATCGGGGCATCGGACAGGCCACTCGTTTCCGTTGCTTGCGATTCCGGCCCGAAGAACTCTCGCCCGCTAACGGGGAAATATGGCGAAAGTACCTGCGCGTCCAGGCAGACATGCTGTCGGACTCCATCCTGTCTTTCAACACGATTCATGACCGCCTCAAGCGCTGCGAGACCGCAGGCCTGCGCGACGGGACTTGGGTGGGCGACGAGCTGGCCACGCAGGCCGGATTAGACATTCAATCGCCAGGCTTCGCCGGGATCTTTGGCACGCCGCCCAGCAGTCGTATTCGCTCGAACGGGTGATGGGAGTAGTGAAGTTCGGTCCCCACCATGTGGTCGTCAAGACCCCTCTGAGCAACATCCGGATCACGACGTTCTTCGCAGGTGAGTCGGAAGCAAAGATCGCGGATCCGAGCCGAATCTCGGAAGTGAAAGCCGTCGGCTGTGAGTGGATTTCGCCCCTCCAATGGAATAATCACCCTATGACTCCCTATACCTCATGTTGACGAAACCGAGCGCCGAGCTGACGCTGTTCGACACACTTTCGCGACTCACTTTCACCAGAGCAGCGAAGCTGCTCGGCCCCGAGGGTAACCACCTCATCGCCACAGGCGGCAAATTCGACATTGACCTCACCACTCAGGTCAAATTCGATCGGGACATGTTTCGGCTGACTCTGGACGGCGCGGCGGTCACGCTGACTTTGAGTCCGGCCTCCCGCCATCGTCTCGAATGGCGCTGCGACGCATGCGAGGTGCCGTGTGAGCACGCCGGGGCGGCCTTCTCTCTGATTCTGGAAGAGAAGCTCGCGCTGGGACTGGCCGGAGCGCCACCCGCGCGGGCCCCAGCTGAAAGCGTGAGCGAGGAGGCGCTGGTCGCGCAAGCGCTCGCGGAGCGGGCAGAGCGCGCCCGGACCGAGAAAATGCGGCTCACGTCTCTCGACAGTCAGGAGATCTGGACCGACTACACACTGACCAATGCGGCCTCTGGCAAGTCGTACCGGGTCGCTCTGCGAGGGTGGCAGCCGGGACAGTCGTACTGCTCGTGCCCGGATTTCCGTAAGAACACGCTCGGCACCTGCAAGCATATCCTTCATGCGCTGGAAAAAGTCCGAAGACGATTCTCAGACTCGCAGCGCAATCGACCGTATCGGCGCCGGGACATCAGTGTGCATCTGTCATATGGGGAGGAGCTGGAATTGCGTGTCTTGTTGCCGCCCCACCTCGATGACGTGACCAGCGGCATCGTGCGCCCGATCCGCGATAGGCCGATCACCGATCTCCCGGATCTGCTAAAACGCATCCGTCAACTCGAAGCACACGACGTCGCCGTGACGGTCTATCCCGATGCGGAGGAGTACATCCAGACCCGTCTGCTGCTGCAGCGCATCGCGGCAAAGGTCGCCGAGATCCGGCGCAATCCGAAGTCTCATCCACTGCGTACGACGCTGCTCAAGGTGGAGATCCTTCCCTATCAGCTGGACGGCATCGCTTTCGCAGCAAGCGCCGGGCGCGCGATCCTGGCTGATGACATGGGACTCGGGAAGACGCTTCAGGGTATCGGAATGGCCGAGCTGCTGGCGCGCGAAGCAGGCATCCGCAAAGTCCTGGTCGTTTGCCCCGCGTCCGTGAAAGCCCAATGGCGCAGCGAGGTTCTCCGCTTCTCAGGCCGCGATTGTCAGATCGTGTTAGGGAGCGCTGCGGGGCGGAGCGGTCAGTACGAGAACGAATGCTTTTTCACCATCTGCAACTACGAGCAGGTATTGCGTGACATTATCGCGATCGAACGCGTGAGGTGGGATCTGATTGTTCTGGATGAGGGCCAGCGCATCAAGAACTGGGAAGCGAAGACGGCTCAGACCATCAAGAGCCTGCGTTCGCCGTTCGCGCTCGTGCTCTCCGGCACGCCGCTGGAGAATCGGCTCGACGATCTTTTCTCCGTCGTCGAGTTCATCGACGACCGACGTCTCGGGCCTGCATTTCGATTCTTCAACCGTCACCGCGTCACCGACGAGAGCGGCAAGATCCTGGGTTACAAGGACCTCAATCTGCTGCGCGAAAGACTCAAGCCGGTACTGCTGCGCCGGACGCGCAGCGCGGTGATGAAGGATTTGCCCCCGCGCACGACGGAAATTGTGCGGATTGCGCCCACGGATGAGCAGGCGGGCATCGACCTCGCGCAGATGCAGATCGTGAGCGCCATCGTCCGTAAGTCTTATATCTCGGAGATGGACCTGTTGCGTCTGCAGAAAGCATTGCTGCTCGCACGGATGAATGCGGACAGCACCTTTCTCGTGGACAAGCATGCTCCGGGCTTTTCGAGCAAGCTGGAGCGGCTGCAGGAGCTGTTGGAAGAGCTGGCCGCGGAGGACGATCGCAAGATCGTGCTCTTCTCCGAATGGACAACGATGCTCACTTTGATCGAGCGGCAGATCACGCGACTCAAGCTCGATTTTGTAAGGTTGGACGGATCCGTCCCGCAGAAGAAGCGGCAGCAGCTGGTGCACCAGTTTCAGCGCGATCCGACCTGTCGCGTGTTCCTCACCACCAACGCGGGCTCGACGGGGCTCAACCTCCAGGCGGCGAATACCGTCATTAATGTCGATCTGCCGTGGAATCCGGCCGTTCTCGAGCAGCGCATCGCCCGCGCGCACCGGATGGGGCAAAAGAACCCGGTGCAGGTCTATTTGCTCGTGACGGAAGGGACGATTGAGGAGAAGCTGCTGGCGACGCTCTCGGCCAAACATGACCTGGCTCTCGCCGCGCTGGATATGGAATCTAATGTGCGGGAGGTCGCACTTGCATCCGGCATCGAAGAGCTGAAGCAGCGCCTCGAGGTGCTGCTCGGCGCGAGGGCACACGCCGCGGTAGACGAGACGGAAAAGCAGCGCCAGCAGCAAGAGGCAGAGCGGCTCGCTCGCCGCTCGCGTGTGGCAGAGGCTGGAGGCCAACTCGTCGCTGCCGCATTCGCATTCCTCGGCGAAATGATCCCGCAGCGTCAGCCAACGAACGGTGCAGAGCAAAAGGCAAGCGAGTTCAAAGCTCGTCTCGCCGAGTGTCTGGAGCGCGACGAGCAGGGCCGCCCGCGACTCACTGTCACACTGCCAAACGAAGCCGCGCTCGAGAGCCTTGCCAGGTCACTTGCCGCCCTGTTCACCGTTACCGAGACGTGATCTTTGTGCCGTCGCCAAACCCGTGACGATGGAAGCTTCGCTCGGATAGGCGATGCTCGGCCAACGTCAAAGGAGAGCAATTACATCCTCAGTGCTTAGCCACAAGATGTTTGCACAAATCTCCCCTCGCATAGCCGTTAAATCCTAAGGTCCAGAACCGGCGAAGGCCGGCTCGGTGCCAGGCCACGACCGTTTCGGGCTTGACGATGACCAGGACCGAACGCCAGTCTCTCCAATATTACGATTTTCGGGCCATCGACCGGGCGCTCACAAAAGCCGAAATAGCCGAACTGCGATCCGTTTCCACACGCGCGGCGATTACCTCAGCGAGTTTCACGAATCACTACGAATGGGGAGACCTGAAAGCATATCCTCTTAAACTCCTGGAAAAGTACTTCGACGCGTTTCTTTACGTTGCAAACCGGGGAACGCGTGAATTGTGTCTTTCCGGCTTCCGCAGGCATTGGCCGATTACAAAGTGTTCAGAGCCATGCTTCCGGGCGAAGCTGCCCAAGTGCGAAAAGCTGGAAACTCTGTGATCGTCGCGTTTGAAAATGAGTTCGAGGACGAGGACTGGGACGACGGGACAGGATGGATGGGCTCGCTGCATGTCTCTGCGCTCGGACCTACTGCGCGGCGACCTCCGCTGCCTTTATCTCGGATGGCTACTTTGCGCGCAGAATGAAGAGTTCGCCGAGGACGAACTGGAGCCAGCGGTGCCTGCTGGTCTTGGCGAATTGTCCGCTCCTCTCCATTCGCTGATCGAGTTTCTTGGAATAGACGAGGATCTCGTCGAAGTTGCTGCATCGGCTTCGGCGCCGCTGAACGCTGGCCCGGATCGGGAGGAACTAGCGGCTTGGATTCAGAGTCTACCGAAAAGGAAAAGAACAATGTGCTCGTTGCCGCAGTCTTGGAACCCGGTGAACGGTGGAAGAATGGACTGCTGCGATGTTTGAGCAACAAAACGAGCCGCGCAGGTCCTGGCACTGCGAATGCGCGTGCGGAAGAAAGAACCCGTGTACCGGACGCAAAGCGAGCGGCGAAAGCTAAGCGGCAGAAAACAGAAGACGAGGCCAACCGCAGACGCTATCTGGACCAACTGGGGAAGCGCGAAGAAACGACTGGAATCAGATGCGGCGCACATCCAGAAGTGCCAGCCGAACGAATACGACAAGGTGATCAGCTCTGCTGATTGACCTCCATGATCTGGCGGTCCGCAAGAGCAGGTTCCTGCATTTCAGTCCGCGCTGGAAAAACTCCGTCAGACCCACGCAGCCAAGGAAAGTCTTCTGCGTCGGTTGTAACGGGTAACGGCGAATCTGTAACGACCGGGGGACGGTGAAGAAACCAGATCAGAAAACGTCGGCTCGGCTCGATCCGCGAAGGCCACCGAAAGGCCTCACACACGCCCAGGTAGAAACCGCCCACCACAAGCCGAAATGAGTCCCGGCACCGTCCAGCTTCCCGTTCCGGATAGACGAGTCTATAATCCGAAATAGACGGGACATTAATCCGAATCAGACGGAGCCTTCACCCGGCATGGACGATACCGATCACGCCCTCTTTCCTCGCTTTTCCGCCGAACTGGTGGCTACCGCGCTCAAGGACACGCCGGTCGTCATGGTTACGGGGCCGCGCCAGTGCGGCAAGACCACATTGGTCCGCGATTTGGTCGCGGGCAATCGCGAATTCATCACCATGGACGACGACACAGTGCTGGCCGCGGCACGCAGCGATCCCACTGGGTTGGTGCGCGCTCTCGATCGAACGACCATTGACGAAGTACAGCGAGTGCCCGACCTTCTCCGGGCCATCAAGAAGTCAGTGGATGATGATCGCCGGCCCGGCCGGTTTCTGTTGACGGGCTCAGCCAATATTCTCACTCTGCCTCAAGTCTCGGAGAGTCTAGCTGGCCGCATGGAGATCGTGAGCCTTCTGCCCCTCTCGCGGGCTGAAATCCGAGGCAAGAAGCCGGGGTTCCTCAAAGCAGCGTTCGATAGCAAACTTGGCAAACCTGCGGAGCCAATGATCGGCAAAGACCTAGTACAAGCCGTGCTGATTGGCGGCTACCCCGAAATGCTGCGGCGCGAAGATCCAAAGCGACGCCAGACATGGGCACGCGATTATGTAAGAGCCATCGTGCAGCGGGATGTGCGCGAGGTTGCCGACGTGGAAAAACTCGACCAAATGCCGCGTCTGCTACAGGTTCTTGCCCACCATTCTGGCCAGCTCACCAATTTCACGCAGATAGGCGGCCAAGTTGGGTTTGACGACAAGACCACAAGGAAATACGTGGCCATCCTGGAGCAGTTGTTTCTCGTTCGTCGGGTGGAACCGTGGTTTCGGAACCAGTTGAAGCGTTTGGTAAAGACGCCCAAGCTGCATTTCCTTGACTCCGGCCTGCTCGGCGCACTCTTAGGAGCTAGTGTGGAGCGGGTCGCGAAAGACCGGACAATCTTCGGACCATTGCTGGAAACGTTTGTTTTCTCTGAGGTGTTGAAACAGGCGTCTTGGTTTGGTGAGAGCTGCGCTTTATACCACTACCGGGACAAAGATCAGGACGAGGTTGACCTTGTGATCGAAACGGGAAGTGGCGCATTGGTCGGTATCGAAGTCAAGGCGAGCGCTACCGTGAATGCTGGTGACTTCAAGGGACTCCGAAAGTTGGCGGAGGCCTGCGGCGATAACTTCAAGCTGGGAGTGGTTCTCTACGATGGCGGAGACCGGTCCCCTTCGGCGACCGTCTTGTTGCTGCGCCAATGTCTTGCTTGTGGGCGTGACTCAACCTTCTCCCGAAGCATAGCTTGGTACGCACGTTCAAGGATGCAAGGGGCGGAAGCAGATGGGTTGGATGCTGAAACCCTCATGAACCATGGTGAGCAGCCTGAAAGTGCCGCGGGGTTGGTTGGGTGCAGGTGGCTGTAGATTGCGAGCGTTTTAAGCATTTACGAGTGTTTCTCTGTACGCGCACTCCACCGCCTGAAGCGGTAGGTCGAGGGGCGACGGAAAATCGCTATGCTGGCGAACCACCGGGATCCAAAACTTGGGTCCATTCGCTGCCGAAAACCAGCGAACACGAGACAAATCGACGCAGAACCAACCTAACTAAGCGGACGCAAAGAGCGGCAGCTTCAGCACCAGATCCGCCTCGACAGCCTTGGTCTAGGACCGAAAGCACTACTTCCTGCTGGCTCATGGTTGTGCTGCGCACGCTGGGTGGCCAGGGGCGGAGTTGAACCGCCGTCGCCAGCCTTTCCAGATGTAGTCTCCCGTTTTCTGAGGATGCTCTCCACAGCACAGAGTTTTCTTAAGACAAACTTCAGGAGCTACAATTTGCCAGCTCTCTCGTGGCATAATGTAGGCGAGGTACTCAATGTCAGTTCTGCATCAGCAGGTTGCTCAATGGCTCGGCATCCGGCCTCCGCACACGGAAAGACAGATGCTGGAGGTTGTGGAGCAGCAACTCCCCACGTCCTCTATTAATAGGCTGCTTACACTCGGGCTATCGCGTCAGGAGATCGACTCGCTGGTGATACCCCTGCGAACTCTGCAGCATCGTCGCTCAAAACGCGAAAAACTCACCGTCGAGGAATCAGACCGCGTGTTGCGCGTAGCCAGGCTGCTCTCGCAGGCTGAGGCTATTTATGGTTCGCGGGTACGAGCCTTGCACTGGCTTCGGCAGCCGACGGCAAGGTTGGGCAACCGTGCTCCCCTTGAGCTTATGCGAACGGATACGGGCAGCCGGATTGTAGAAGAACTCTTGGTGCAGATCGACGAAGGCATGTTCGTTTGATGGTGCTCTGGCGGATCAGCCGGCATCGTGACCTCGACGGCAATGGAGGCCTGCGAGCAGCAGGGCGCTGGCACGAGCGGGGTTTCCCGATTGTCTATTTCGCAGAGACACCTGCCGGAGCCCTGCTGGAAGTATGCGTTCATACCAGTGCCAACGACATCCCGCCAAGCTATACGCTGCTGGAAGTCACGGTAGGTCCGGGCATCAGCCTCGAAACCGTAGACGTGAAATCGCTTCCGCGCGATTGGTCAGAGAATCTGGAGGAAACCCGTTCCTTAGGCTCCCAATGGTTGCGCTCGATGCGAACCGCGCTGTTGCGGGTTCCAAGCGCAATTGTCCCCTCTACCTGCAACGTATTATTGCTCAATCCGAGGCATGAGGACTCTAAGAAAATCAGGATCACATCCCTGACCGAATACCCGTTCGCCGCTCGCTTGAACCGCTGAAACCCGCGGCTGTGGCTACAGCTACCGAAAACTGCGTCCACGCTGCAAATTCTATTTGCCAGCGCTGACCCCATTGAGCGGCAAAGCCCTGAGGCTAACGCGCTTTCCAGAGACCACCCGGCGTCCACTAGATTGAAGTGGAATTGCCAGCAGATGGTAGAACAGGCGTAACGAATCGTTTGTTTCCCAACATTCCGCGCGATGCGGGCTGTGAGATCGGCGCTGGAGAGGATTATTCGCGAAGGATGAGATATGGTTGGTCTCCCTGTTGGAGCGTATCGCGCAATATTCCAAAAATTCGCACAAATTCATGTTGCGTGATTCATCTTGTTGTTCCGTGATTTCCTGATGGTTGCGCGATTCCGCTGTTTATTTGCGCGAGCGTGTGTATGCGAAGCTCTAGCATTGCTGGTTTTCGCTGTGAGTGCGGGATGAAGAGCGGCAATGACAGCCTCGGGGTTTCTGGCGATGGCAGTTAGAAATGCGCGTACAGGAGCCTCTGGGGTGCGTCGGCCTCCCTCCCAATGCTTCACAGCATCCAGACTGAAGCCGAAGCAATCGGAGAACTCGCTCTGTGTCATATGCAGGTGATTGCGAATTTCCTTCACGTTGATCTCCGCAGGGAGCGTCACCTTGAAGCCGGCCTTTTCGCCGCCGAGGAAAGCGTCAACTTCCGCGAGTCCCTGCTTCAGATCTTCAAAGAGTTTGCTCATTTTAAGTCCCTTTCACTTTGTATACTTGGTGAATATCGTGTTGGTGATCTTTGTCACAGAAATTTACGCCGATTGCGCGGCTCTTTTCCCTAGCATTTCCTAGCACCCTGGCGATTTGCGGTTTGCCGGTGTCCTCCGCGTCGTCTTCCCACATGAGCGCCAGGCGCCCGCGGTCGCCAGGGATTACGTGGGCGTAATGCTCAGCGTAATGGAAGGGTCGCTGTGCCCGAGGCGGGCGCTGACGGCGGGATACTCTGCGCCCTCGTGCAGCAGGATCGAGGCGTGGCTGTGGCGCAAGCCATGCGCAGTGAGTTCCAGGCTATGCTTACGCAAAAATACCGCCAAGCGAGTGCTGAGGTTTGAGGGGAGCTAGTGTCTGTGATCGATCATTGGAAAACGTAGTTTTTGAACGTCTGCCGGAGTAAAACACCGACATCATCATCGGCGCTGCAGGCGACCTTGCCCGGCAGCTAAGGTCCACGATATAGTGGGTGGCTGCCGGCTGACTGAGACCAGTCGTCCTTGCCTTGCACTCAACCCCTGGAGTTCCTTGTCACTGTGGCAAAGAGGAGCGCATCAGAGAGCGGTAAATTGCGGATTGGCGATGATTGGAATGCTATCCGTATTATCGCGCTCTCGCAAGGCAATCCGCTCAAGGCCATCGCGGAGTTGGTCGAGAACAGCATCGATGCACATGCCAAGACCATTGCCATCACGCGCGGCCGCGAGCACGGCGAGCACTATCTGACGGTCAAGGACGATGGCGACGGCGTTCCGCGGGATCCAAACGGGCTGCCTGACTTCAAGTATGTCGCGACCCATATCTGCGACTCGGTCAAACGACGCCTGAAGGCAGACGGCGCTGGAGGTGGCCTACAAGGGGAATTTGGTATCGGTCTTTTGAGCTTCTGGACCGTGGGCGACACGCTCACGATGACTTCTACGGGCGACGATCAGCGAGTCTATCAGATGGTTATGAGCAAAGGAGATCCACGCTACACCGTGAACTCTCGACGCGTGCTCTTTGCAGAGCGGGGCACCGACCTCAAGATCAGTCCCTTGCTCGAGGGCATCCGCAGCTTGAGCGGCGAAAAGATCCAGTGGTATCTGGCCTCGGAGCTGCGCGACCGTATTCGCAATACCCAGGTTCGTATAACGGTGATTGATAAACTTGCGCGCAAGCAGTACCAGGTCGAGCCGCGGCAGTTTGAAGGCCGCTTGCTGCACCAACTACCGACGGTGCGCTCGGCATTCGGCGAGGCGTATGCCGAACTGTATCTCACCGAGCCCGTCGAGGACAGTCGGGTCGCCATTACCCGAGGTGGCACGCGCGTGGTCGCGGATATGGGTGCGCTACCAGGTTTGGAGCGCCCGCCGTGGAACTCTCGTTACCTACAGGGCTTGATCGACGTGCCCTACCTTAACCTCACACCCAGCACGCGTTCCGGGATTGTCCACGATGAACGCTATGGGGCTTTCGCGGAAGCTCTAGTACCGCTGGAAGCACACCTCAATGGCCTCATCGACGCACAGCTCCGCGCCGAGGAAGAACAGGCAAACCGGGAGTCCTTGCGTGCCATCCAACGTGCGTTTCGCGAGGCCATGCTGGTCTTGCCACGCGAGGAATATGACTGGTTCGATATCCAGTCACGCTCGCCGCACGCGGCCGGTGCAGGCGAGCCAGCGGAGCGAGGCGTGGAGGCCGTGGAGGCCTCAAGTGCGGGGGAAACTAGGGTCATGCCGGGAGTTGCGGAACCGGGCGGAAGCGAATCCGCCCAGCGCCACTTCTTCGACTATGCCGGGCCTTTGCACACCGTCGTGATTTCACCAGCGGCAAGCACACTGACAGTGAACCGCAGCCGGCGCTTTCGCGCGCTTCCCCGGGATCGCTCGCGCCGGCGAGTCGAGCAGGACTTGACATTTGCCTGGGAGATCGTCGAAGGGAGTGGCACGCTCTCGTCCACCTTCGATCAAGAAGTGAGCTTCGAGGCTCCATCGTCGCCCGTTCTCGTGCGTTTGTCCGTGGCCGTCTCACAGCGCGACATGCGCTGCAGGGCCGAGGCGCTGATCACCGTCACCGACAGCCTGGATGTGGCTTTGGGCCCTGCTGTCGTCAATGCGCGTGGCTTGCCGGGCTACACCTTTGAACGGGCCGGCGGGGAACTCTGGCGCTCGCGATTCGATGCCGAGCGCAACCTGATCGTAGTGAATAATGGGCATCGCGATTTTGTCTTCGCCATGCGGAGTCGCGCGCTCCAGCTGCGCTATCTCGTCCGGCTCTATGTCAAGGAGTTGGTGCTCAAGAATTTTGCCGGACTGCCGGCCGAACAATTCGCGGAGCGCATGATTGAGCTCTCGCTGTATGTCGAAGAGAAATTGAAGTCCACGTGAAGGGTTGCGCCGGAGAGGCAGCCCAGATGCGGGACAGCAAGCCCCAAAAGGCAGTCCACAAGGGTCAACCTGGGACGCCTTATCGCGGCACGCTGCAGCACGGCGATTTGGTGGCGCAGAGCCAAGTTCGAGGGCAGCGCGCGAATGGAAGAGCGACGAAAGTGTGACAGGGACTGTCGTAAAGAGAAGTGAGCATCGTAATTGCCGCCCGCTCAGACATTTCGAGGTTTCCGAGAGGCACAACAGGCCCAGGCGTTGTCGTTTGGAGCCTACGAAGATTCCGGAAATGACCGAGACCTTGTCTCGCCGTCGTTGGCGGTGATAGTGAACCGGAGTACGGCCTTGCGGGAAACAGGTCTTGGCCACATACAGAATCAAGAGGAAACCTGCGCCGATGTGGAGCGATGAACTTCTCGAAGACGCTGAACTCGACGTCCTTCGACCTCTTCTTGAGACCGAGGTCCGGATCCTGGACAGTCTCAGCGCATTCGTGTTGGCCTGCATCCGTATGGAGAGCGCGGACGTCAGATGAGCCCCCACGGTCAAGCAGGAAGAAAACAACAGGTCTCAGTGCAGCAATTCCACGCCAGCTTTACCCGCGGCCTTGCGGAGAGCCCCATCCAGGGTTGCCAGAGGAAGTCTCGCTCGAAGCGCCAAGTCTAAATAAACCGAATCGTAGGTCGATAGCTGATAGGCGCGCGCCGTCGTTAAGGCCTGCCGCATGGGAACAATCTCCGCCTCGATTTCGAGTGCTTGTGCACACAATTGTTCGAGTTGCAGGAGGGCCAGCATGGCGTCGGATGAGGTGAGAATTCCTCGTCTCTCGGCTACGGCAAGGCCGTTGGCAATTTCTAGATGCCACAAGGCCGGAGCCACTGCCCTTGTCCCGGATAACAAAGCCTGTTTCGCTCGAGTCGCAGATGCGGGAACCGGATTGTCCAGAGTCCAGCCGAGAGCAACAGCGGCGTCCAGAACAAAGGTCTTCACGAACGGCCCTCTTCGATAAGGTCTTTCACGCTTATGTCTTTGACTCGGCGCGCTCTTCTTCGGATCCCCTCCAAGTTCTCGAAGATCCCGCATAGGTCGTATTCGCCCTTGACGGAAACGATGACCGCCGCCAGCTTGCCGCGCCGCGTGATGCCAATCCGCTCGCCTGCCGCCGCCCGTTCTACCAACTCCGAGAGCTTCTGCTTGGCTTCAAACAACCCGACTTTGTGCAACGGTTACCAGCTCCAACAATCTAGATTGATATTCCGGATGAAGAAGGACCTTTACCCTGCAATTGCAAATCCCGAGAAAAACGGTTGCGCGACTGAGTGAACTAAACTAACTTAGTCTAGTTTAACCTCATGAAAACGGTCAACATTCACCAAGCAAAAACGCAGCTGTCGAAACTGGTCGACGAGGCTGGCAAAGGGGAGCCATTCATCATCGCGAAAGCGGGTAAACCCCTAGTCAAAGTCACCGCGCTGAGTGCTCCAACAGGTGCTCAACTTCGTCGTCTCGGGTTTATGGCAGGCGAGATCGCCGTGCCCGACGATTTCGACCAGATGAATAGCCCGGAGATCGAGCGGATCTTTGCGGGTGGAGCATGAAGCTGTTGCTGGATACACATCTGCTGCTCTGGGCGGCCGGTCAACCCGAGCGCCTGTCGGCCAAGGCCCGCCGCTTGATCAATGATGAGCGCAATGAACTGCTTTTCAGTGCTGCCAGCTTGTGGGAGGTAGCCATCAAACGCGGATTGGGTCGGGAAGATTTCAAAGTGGACGCACGACTCCTGCGCCGCGGGTTACTAGACAACGGCTACAAAGAACTGCCGATCATCAGCGATCATGTCGTCGCCATCGAGAGCCTGCCGCCGATTCACAGGGATCCCTTTGATCGTTTGCTGGTGGCACAAGCGACGGTTGAGGGTGTTACGCTGCTGACCCTTGATCCTCTAGTGGCTCACTATCCTGGCCCAATTCGGGCACTCTAGTAGGGCGCGCTGTGTGAGCTGGCAAGGGTCCCACCTCCGCCGGCTTCTCCGCCGGCGCCAGTTCCGCTCGAGGCGGTGGCAAAAAGCTTCGACCTCCGCGACTTATCGGCGGACTGGTTCGCACGTTGGCTGAGTTATTCAAGAAGACGGGAAAGTGGGATTGGACGGACCGCGTTTATTTCTTAAAGCGGTGATCCGAGCCTCGCAGAAATTCAGCTGCTATCCACCATCCGAACCAGGGGGCCGACCGATCAGGGCCGTGCCCTTTGTGGTAGCAGGCTGTTGAGCTCAACTGACCGCGTTCAGCAGAGCCCGCGCACGTCATTAATAGAAGGAAGAAACGTTTCCACATTATTAGTGTCGTCTCACTCTTTCTCTTGTCCGAAAACTTCAATCAATGCCGGAAAATCCGCTTCTAAATCCTGAGTTGCGTCTCGAAGCTCATCCAGATCTCTCTTCATTGCCAGCACCACTTGGCGCAGTAAGTCTTTGTGGTCCGCCTCCATCGACAGGAACAGCGGCAGCGTATTCTCGGCAAAGGATCTCCCAGTACCGCGACGTGAGCGAGTTGGCGAGCGAGATTGTCCCGAGTCGTTTCGCGCAGACCGACTTCACCAAGTCGGCGGATCAGGTTCGATTGCAGGGCGATGATCTCGCTTGTTTCCGGGTCGCTCATACCGCAGATTTGATTTGCAAGCCGAAACAAAGTCAAGCTTGGGCAACGAGCGGATTGCCATCGCGCGTCGCTAGTTGCTGGAGCTGGAGGCCGCAGCGCGGCTGTGCCCCGGCGAGCGCCGCCAGGTCCGAGCAAGCGAGCCAGGGTAGCGATGAAGTGGATGAAAAGAACGACCAGATCGCGCATCACAGAATCGTAGCAGGACGGGGAATCCCAAGGAATTATGGGCGAAACAACAATTCGCCAGCCTCACCCTTCTGGACCGTTGACTCTGCCTTTGCCAAACTGTACAGTTCAGTAATTGAAATGGAGAGTTCATGGCTACCCTTACAACCGACAAGAACGGCACAATCGTCGTCTCAGCCCTGCGCGCCCGTGCCAACTTCGGCAAGCTCCTGCGCCGGGTCGAAGACGAACGCCGATCGCTCGTTATCGAAAAGCGCGGTACGCCCAAGGCGGTACTGCTCAGCATCCCCGATTACGTGAAGCTTGCCGCTCCTGAGCCCGAAGTCTTAAGGATCATCGGCGAGGAATCCGAACGCAAGGGGACCAATACCCTCACCGCCCGTCAGATCGAGCAGGTTATAAGGGCCTCCCGCACCCAGCGATCGAAGCCGTAATGCTTCCGCTGCGGCTCGTAATTGACACCAATGTGTTGATTTCTGCTGCCATTAAGCCAGCCGGCCTGCAGCGCACCGTTCTTGCTTGCCATCACCAAACCGGCCCGCCTGTATATCTCCCGCCCTATCCTGGAGGAATACAGCGAGGTGCTTGCGCGCCCGAAGTGGAAGATTCGTAAGGGCCTGCGGCGGCAACTGCTGCAGCTCATCAAGAACCATAGCTCCTCCGTGGCTCCGACGCGCCGCCTCGAAGTGGCAGGCGACCCCGATGACAATATGTTCCTGGAATGTGCCGATGCTGCCCGCGCCGACTACCTGGTCACGGGCAATCTAAGGCATTTTCCACGATTCTGGAAGAAAACCAAGATGATAACGTCCCGTGAGTTCATCAGCATTGTGGCGCCTGATCCTTAGGCGGCGCCGCAGGGCGGGGGCCGGCATCCTCCCAGCGGATCAGCTTCCCAACCGCCTTGTCTGCGCGACATCCAACGCCAGTACACCCGAAGTCCTGCGCGATGCCGCCGGACAACAGTCCCGGGCGTAACGAGGATCAATGATCTCTTCCATCCGGACAGGCTCGCCGGCGAGCAACCCATAACAAATTGTCAAAGATGCTGAACCGTCGACGAGGCCGTTGACGAGACGAAATTCTCCAAGTGAGGTCTCCGAGAGCGACGACGGAAAGAATCCAGGCGAGCAGCTGTCGAAGGCGCACAAGCATCTGGGAATCACAGCGAAAAGCGAGGGGTGCAGACGCGCCTCCAAGTTATTGATTCTGCGGACGGGCAAAGTTGGCCAGACACAGGCCATTCCAACGGCCTATGCACGCAAATTGAACTCACACACCACGGGAGCTCCTAACAAGCTCACGCCTTAGCAGCTAAGCACCTAAGCGCCATTGACAAGCTGCGTCAGTCCGGCGCCCAGAATCCGCGTTGCAATCCACGACACCGATCGCGGCGTTCGTGCCTCCTTCCCGCAACGTAGCGACGATGAGCAGCACCGAGAAGCGATGTTCTGCGGGCCCTTAGTCGTTTGGAGGGCAAGATGATCTGTTCCGCGCATTCTGTCTCGCATTTCAGTCTGCGGTCGCAAGTCTGCATGTCGTATCGCTCTGCCTCTTGCTCGCGCTTTCGGCTGTTCTAGCGCCGCCGCTTCATGCCACGGCAATCGCCACCGCAAGCATTCAAGTCACCAACTTCACCATCACCCCGGCCAGTGGGACGGTGACCTTCGGCACACTTTGGACCGCCCAGGCTTACGCCGAGGCACAGAACACTACGGCCTGCTGCAATTCGCAGTTCAATTCCAGTCTTGGCGGAACAGCCCAGGCCGACGCAGCGGTGATGTTTGCCCAGGGACATGCTCTGGCAGACGCTCCTCGCTCAACCAGTCGGCATCTGCCGCGGTGGATAATACCGGCGGAGTCATAGCCGCGAGCGCGATGGGCCAAGCCACTCTCTTCAACACCACATTCTCCATCACCGGAGGCAGCGGTCCGGTCGATGTGACCTTCAGTGCCATGCTGGACTTGACGCAGAGCCTTTTTACGGACGCGTCGGGAGTCTTCGCGCTGTCGGATGCCTCCTATACCCTGTCGCCCTCGATGGTCAGACTGTGTTGTTCACCGATTCATCCAATGAGATTGGGTCCAGTTCTTCGTGGAGCAATAGTTTCTCTGGAACCCTGAGCGACACGGTCACGGTCGACTACGGCCAGACCTTTACGTTGACCGCTTACTTGGAAACCGACCAAATGAGCGGCAACATCCCTGAGCCACCGACCGGCTTGCTGGCGCTGCTCGGTGTGTCTGTGCCACTGATTCGACGTTTTCTCATGGCTGTTAGGACGCGCTAGATCGTCGCGGCAGCCATCGGCCAAGGTCCCGGGCCCCAGATTGAAAAAGGGGGAATCCCGCCATGTCACGCCTGCTTCGTTTTTCCGTTTCTCTGTGGCTGTTCGTCGCCTTCACATTCTTCCTGGGCCCGCAGACAGCCAAAGCGGATAGCGTCCGGCCACCCCGCCACGAACGAGTACCGCTGTACCGCATGCGGCTGTTCCTCCTGTGGCGGGTCCTCCTTCGGCGGGTCCTCCTTCGACTCGTCCTCCACCGACCCGTCCACCCCTGCCTCTCCGCAGACGGCGACTACCTGCATCTTTCGTCAGCTATACGGAAGGTAATGCGGGTGAGGACTACCATGTCGCGCGAGTTCGAAGTGCTTTCGGCTGGACGATGGACTTCACGCTCATCTACAACTCGTACGACGCTGACGGCAGTCGCGCCTCGCTTGATACCATGGTCGGCTTTGGCTGGACCCACTCCTACAACGATTTTCTCTTTGGCCAGGGCCGGGACATGTTCCACATGCGCGGCGACAGGCGGGGATTATCATCCGATATGCACTAAGTTCAAACGGGACATTTCAAACCAGCCCGGGATATTTCGAGACCCTGGTCAAGAACCTCGATGGCTCGTTCGATGTCACCGACAAGTACCAGACCGACCGCCACTATGCATCGATTCCGAACACACCGTTCCTGGTGAGAGGGCCAGTCTACCGCCTCGAAAGCGTTACCGATCGGAACGGCAACAAGACTCTGGTCGGCTATGTCAACGGAGACCTGACCTCTGTAACCGACACCTACGGCCGCAGCTTCCAACTCGGGTACAACAGCAGTCATCACTTGATCAGCGTGACTACTCCGGCGGGGGACACCACGAAGATTACGTATAACTCCTCGGGGTGCCTGATTTCCGCCATCACCGACCCCACCGGTCACTCGCGGAGCTACACCTACAACTACCTCTTTCAGATGATCTCCAAGGTTGACCGCGATGGACGGAAGTTCACTCTGCTTTACAAATACAACCTGCCCTCTCCGAACTCGACGGCAGCGGGCGCTCACTGTACACACTCACCAACACTTCGAACTGGGCCACGGATCGATACAACGGGCCGAAAACTTCATGCGGGTTTTCATCCCGTCCACGACCTCGAATACAGATGGACGTGGCAATGTCTGGAAATATGCCTCATGACAGCAACGCGCACCCGCTGACCGTGACCGCGCCCGACGGTGCCACCACGACTTACACCTACGACCCGGCCACTCTCAAGGTCGAATCTGTGAAGGATGCCGACGCCAATACGACGACATATACGTACGATGCCAAAGGCAATATGCTTCACCAAGACGGACGCCCTCGGCCATGTTACGACCTATACCTACGATGTTCTACGTAACGAGATCCTGAGTATGGCCGACCCTAATGGTCAAATCACTACCTACGCCAATGACGGGCACGGGAACCGACCAGTGAAACCGACCCTGCTCCTCGGCGGAAAGAGTCGGGGCCACGACTCCCACGGGATATATCCATGTTCACCGATCAGACAACAACGGGCGAACCACCTATGCCTACGATGCCCACGGGAATCGATCGAAGCACGGACCGACGCTCGTGACATAACGAAAGATACCGACGACATGATGGGTGACGTAACATCGGTGACCGATGCGAACATCATCAGACCCAGCATCAGTAAGACTCGCAATATCGGCTATCTGTGCAAACGATTCCCTCTCAGGTAATAAAGCAGTATGATGATGATGGGGAGGTGATATTCTAAATTAGATGGACGAGAAATGTGCTTTGTACTTGACTGGTCATGTGGATGAACCTGCGTCGGAGACAAAAACGAACAACTGACGCCTGACGAAGTCCGTGATGGATACATATGATGCGGATGATAATCGGCTGAACGAAGGACCGATCGGAACGTCGAAACACCACACGCGATACATATGATCTGGAAGATCGTGGATCAAGGACTTATGATGCCTTGGGAAGATCTATCATTGAGCACGTACCACGGTACCGGCAAGAAAGCCTTCCGAGACCGATGCCAATCGGCGATAGAACGAACTATCTCGACCACGCTGTGAATCGCTGGACCGAGCGACGGACCAACGAGACGATCCTATGGGGACAACGACCACGGGCCTGTCCGGGGATCCGGAATGGTACCGGGCCGACTTTGGGGACCGACAAAGTCATGAAAAACATCTCACGCCAAATGCAAGGTCATCGATCATGCGCATCATGGGCTCGATCGTCCTGCACATCGAAATCGATAAAGCAGGGCGGGACTCGCCTATAAACATCATAGCGAAATACGCGGTCGTACTTCTTCTTCTGAATCCACCGAAAACTCGAATCGGCTGTCGACGGGTCTCGAGCCAGACGGCAACATGATGAACTATTCGTATGATGCGTCGAACCTGCTAGGTCACGGGTGTCAAATGCCGTGGGCGACATGACCGGCAACCCTACGATCTGTGCTTGGGAGTGTTCAGAACAGAGTCCAGCCGAACTCAATGTGATCACTGATGTTTATGATGCTCTTAATCGTTGGTGCAACAGGCAATCTCAAGGTGCTGTCCAAACGATCTCGTATGACGGAGCTGGGTAATGTGATCATGAGGCGGGATGGAAACAATCAAGGGACGAACTGATACTCACGATCCCGAGAACCGTCTTATCGCCATGACTGACGCTCTTGGGAAAGAGGTACTGGTTATGGCTATGATCGGTGGAACTCCAGTGAGAGATGATAGATCCAACCTAGCCATCATGAGCCACACATATGATGCCATTGATCGGCGCACCACCATGACGGATGCCCAACCGGCCCTGTCCAGGTATCGATATGATAATGTGGGCAATCTGACCACAATTACTGACGCCAATGGCCATTCAACGATCTTTACATATGACGCGGTCAATCGTCGCATCTCGGAACCCGGATCCAAGCCACAACACCATTTTGTACGCCTATGACGCAGTTGGAAATCGCATACTTCGAACGGATAGGATGGGCAGACTCTAACTATTTTTTACGACCTTTACTTCCTCCTCCGCGAACATCCCGTGAGCCCCGCCGATATTTTTACCTACGACCTGTCTGGACGAGTACTGAGTGGACCCGTGGTGGCGAGACGTTCACTTATGACGGCGCAAACCGCCTCCTCCGGAGTGTGCAAAATGGTCGGACGATCGTGTACTCATATAACGTCCCTTCTCGCATACGCACCGTCACCTATCCTGGCGGACGGACAATCGAGCAGATGGATTTCCGCAACTGGCTTTCGAAGGTTAACGAGGCAATGTGACACAGTATTCTTATGATTCGGCGGAACGGGTGCTCACGCGTACATACCGCAACGGTACCGTCGCAAGTTACGGATACAATTCCGATAATTGGATATTTTCCCTTCGTCACACAAAGGGGCCCAAACTCATCGTTGGCTTCAATTACGCATTTGATAACGAAGGCAACAAGGCTAACGAGCAGAAACTGCACGACAATACACAGTCGGAAGGATATGGTTATGATTCCGTTTACCGGCTGATCGACTACAAAGTTGGTACGCTGACCGGCTCGACTATTACAATGGTGGTCACGCAGACGGCATATAACTTGGACGCCCTGGGCAAACAAGACGACCGATATGGTCACCCAGACGCGCGTCATAGTCCTTCAAAT
>CAWFQT010000016.1:0-18168 GCA_963817965.1 uncultured Acidobacteriaceae bacterium | reverse complement strand
CTCCGCATGGCGAGTCTGATTGGTGCTCGTCTCGCCGATGCGAACTTTCGGGGGGCGGACCTCTGCGGGGCCAAGCTCATCATGGCTGAGCTCAGCAAAGCGGACTTGAGCAGTGCGGATTTGAGAGACAAAATTCAGACGAGAGGCGTACCTTAAGGGAACGCACCTTGACGGAACCAACTTCGGACATGCGCGCACCTTAAGAACATGCTCCGCAACCTCGATCTGAGTGCCTCCAAAGGACTCGAAACGATCAGTCATTACGGTCCGTCCACTGTTGGCATTGACACTATCTACAAATCGCGCGGCAAAATTCCGGAAATGTTTCTGCGTGGTTGTGGCGTTCCCGAGGAATTCATTGCCTACGTCGGATCGATGGTGGGGCGGCCGATCGAGTTTTACTCGTGCTTCATAAGCTACGCAACCCACGACCAGGAATTTGCCGAACGGCTGCATGCCGACCTGCAAGTCAAAGGCGTCCGATGCTGGTTTGCTCCGCACGATATGCGCGGTGGAGAAGAGATCCATGAGCAGATCGACAGCGCCATTCGCTTACACGACAAAGTGCTGCTGATCCTGTCGGAGCACAGCATGAAAAGCGCCTGGGTGAAAACCGAATTCGGCAAGACCTTGAGGCGCGAAAAGGAAGAAGGCAACCGGTGTTGTATCCAGTAAGGCTCATTACGTATAAACAGTGCAGCAGTCGGGAGTAGCTCGGATAGCTCGGGCCTGGATCTGGGCGAGAAGATACGGAGGTATTTCATTCCCGACTTTAGCAACTGGAAAGACCACGACTCGTATCAGGCCGCGTTTCAGCGGTTGGTTAGCGATTTGAAGGCGGACAGTGAGGTGCGGGTGCGCGCACCCTGACCAATACGTAACCATCCATCCCCACGGACCCTCACCGAACCGCGCAGACCGAACTGGCGGTGTCGCCTGAAAGCTTGTAAATATGCGTGTTTGCCGAGTTTGGCAAATGAGAGAGGAGGTCTTAAAATTCGCAGACCCGAAAGGGTGCCGCCCCGCGCCGCTCACATTCAAACGCGAGCGTGCCGTCCCAGGTCCCAATGTCGAGCACCGTCTTTCCGCTCAGATCTGAGGGAATGTGCAGGCCAGCGATCTTTGCGAAAGTGTCTCGCTCGGCTTCGGTGACAACGCAGTTGCCCAAGGCGATGCGATGAAACCAGTGATCGTGCGGACTCGCTCAGTGAGGGTTTCCGGCTTCGAGGACATGTGGCCTGCGAGGGCCATCAAGATTCACTGAATAGTCGGGGACTATCTCATCGGCCGCGCGGCGATTTACCGCACGGGAGAGTCCCAGACTTGCAATCCGAACGGGTCGAGCCGAATCGGAATGTTGCGATAGTTTGGATTTGCGGATTCAATTGTTCGCAACATCAATCGTCGGACAGCGCGATCCGGTCCACTCAACAGCGTAACGGATCCCCCCTCCCCGCCTGCTCCGTTCACCTTCCATCCCAATGCCCCATGTTCTTTGGCAATGTCAATAATCTGCTGATGACCAGTTCCGACTAACTCCGGGTGAAGATTGCGCTGAGCCTCGGTATTCTCGATCATCGCCTGTCCCAGAGCGACGAAGTCGCCTGCATACGTGGCGTCGCGCGATTTTGCCGCTGTGCCTCGGAGACACTCGAGCTTGGCCGAGCTTGGTCCGCTATCCCGGAGTTCGCGGACGACCATTTCATGAATATGCGACGAACTGTGGCTCAATCCCACATAAATCAGCGCCAGCCGAGCTTCGAGTTCAAGTTCAATCGCCTTGGGCAGGTTGACGGGATGTACCGTGGCTTGGGGGTAACCGTCTATCTCGATGAAGTTGATACCACCAAATGCAGCGGCGAGTTGGTCCTGAATGCCGCATTGTCGATGCAGAAATTCGGTTTCGACCTTGTGGGCCGCCACAGCCACTTTGTATGGATTCAGCCTGCCGGGGTCAAACTGTCCAGCGCCCCGATAATGGCGACCGTGACAGCAGCCGAGGTTCCGGTGGAACATCCTGCCGGCGCTTCGCTAAAAATGGATAACTCGAGTGCCTGATTGTTCGGGATGAGCACGCAATCGAAAGCTGCTTCGATGAGTGGGTGCTTGCCGTATTTTCCCTTTGGCTGCTGCGATGCTGTAACGCTCGTTGTAATTCAGAGCGTTAATGGTAATGGGCGGTGAACTGCCACGATCGCGGTAAACCCTCAATTGAACTTCGACTGTCGGAGATACGGCGATGTTGAAGACCGCGCCATACTGCGCGAACCAGGTGTCTGTCCATCCGCCGTTGTCGCAGATTCTCGTGGGCGCAGTGCTGTTAACTATCCGAACCGGCTCTTGTGAACCAACCATAAGTACCCGAGCAGCCCCGTAACACAGTTCAGCGCTTTGCAAGGCTCTCTTGTGTCATAACGGTGAAATGCCTGCGAACCAGCACAGGGTTTACATAAAAGAATTTACATTCTTTCGGACGCCGATTTCGCACTGATGATCGGCGGGTTTACAAAGGCTCCAAACTGGCATGATTGAGCGCGAATGAGACGGCACGAGAAGACGGCGTACTGGCATCCTACTGTTGTGCCAGGCGCCCGATATTGTCGAGGTCGATTGCCTGGAATGCCGGAAGCAAGTCGCACTTAGCTGGGTCGGCTATGAGGCCTACTTGCCAAGGACTAGATCGATTCCCGAAAAGAGCAATTCCAACTTATGACGTGGCAGCTTGCTGACGCGTTCACTCAGAAGGGACTTGTCCAGGGAAATGATTTGCGAAACGTTCGCGACGGAATCTTTTGGCAATCCGGTAATCCGCGCGGACAAGCTCACATTGCCCGGTGCTAGCGCCCACTTCAAATTGCTGGTCAGTGGAACGCAAACGGCCGTAGAGATGCGGCTCTGATTAAGGGCATCGCTTTGAATGACAACCACGGGTCGCCGAAACCCAGGCCCGGAGCCGGTGGGTGCTGGCAGGTCCGCCCACCAAATCTCACCCTGAGAGATCACCACTCCGTTCGCTCTAGCCTACGGCGAGCTATGGAGGAAACGAACTCGTCCTTTCCCTCGCCGACTTCCATAATTGCTTGGTCCATGGACTCGGTGACTTTATCCGGTGCGTGGCGGGCCAGATATTCGCGTAAGGCATCAGTGAAGAGCCGGCTCCGCGACCTGCGCGTACGTCGGGCAAGACGTTCCGCTCCATCAAACAGATCGTTAGGAATGGAAATCGCCGTCTTCATACCCAGAGTATAACCACACGACCAATTCCTTGCAAGATCATCGTTCAGCTTCATTTCGACTTCAGCCCATCCAGCTGCACCAGCTCGCCAAAGTGCTCCTTGCGCTCCCTTCGTTTGGCAGTGCTTCTTTCCTTTCCGCCGACTCCAGAGGTGCTCCGCCAACATCCAGCGCGCAACGTCTCCTGATCGACCACAATCCCATCTTCATCAGCAAAGTGCTCGGCTAAGGTCGGGCCGAATCGCTCTTCCTCCAAACCGGAATCTTGAGTTTTCTTGATTAAGTTCAGCACTCGACGCCGTAGTTTCATCTGGCTTACCGCGATTTGAGATTTGAGGGCCGTCCCGCATGCGCATGCTTCATTCCCTGCCTGCCTACCTGCTGATAACGTCGCCACATACGCTTCACCTTGCGATGACTCAACTGCAGCATGGCTGCTGCATCCACCGACTTCAGTCCCTACTGGGCAACTCGTCCCGTCACCTCCACTGGCTCCAGGTCACGAGTGCTTGCCGCCGCCCGCTTCAACAAGACCTCCTTGCCTGGAGGCCCCGGTTTAAGGGGACATTTCTAATGAGTCCGCGAGGGGACATTATCGAAGAGTTTCAACACGGACGTCGCGGGACCTCCACAAGCCGCTGCTTCCCGCGTTACACTTGCACTGCCCCGGTGTACGGAAATCCTATGCGGGAGATTAAGGAACCTGATTGGAAAGTGCTGCGGCGGGTGCATCCGCTCGCGCTCGAACGCTTCTGCGAGCGTGTCCTTGCCGAGATCGACCGCGTCTCGCGCGATGGCGCGACCAGTCACCATGAGCGCTACCTCGAAATCTTCAGGATTCTCCAACAACGTGATCGGGAGATGGCGCGTCTCTTCGACAATCCGCGGCGCTCTGATGCACTAACGATGCTGGCCCAGATTCGCGCGCAGGGGTTGCTCACGGAGGATGAATTTTCCACTCTGAGCTCAGAAACGCGCGGTGCCATTCAAATGCTGCTCGGTGCAGGATGAAGCTTCATATGGCTGCACGGTCTCGCTTTTCCACCTCCACCGTCCTCGTCGTCAAAACCCCTATGAGCAACATCCGGACCACGACGTTCTTCGCAGGTGAGTCGGAAGCAAAGATAGCGGATCCGACCCGAATCTCGGAAGTGCAAGTCGTCGGCCGTGAGGTGGATTTCGCCCCTCCAATGGAATAATCACCCTATGACCCCCTATACCTCATGTTGACGAAACCGAGCGCCCAGCTGACGCTGTTCGACACACTCTCGCGACTCACTTTCACCAGAGCAGCGAAGCTGCTCGGCCCCAAGGGTAACCACCTCATCGCCACAGGCGGCAAATTCGACATTGACCTCACCACTCAGGTCAAAGTCGATCGGGACATGTTTCGGCTGACTCTGGACGGCGCGGCGGTCACGCTGACTTTGACTCCGGCCGCCCGCCACCGTCTCGAATGGCGCTGCGACGCGTGCGAGGTGCCGTGTGAGCACGTCGGGGCGGCCTTCTCTCTGATTCTGGAAGAGAAGCTCGCGCTGGGACTGGCCGGAGCGCCACCCGCGCGGGCCCCGGCTGAAAGCATGAGCGAGGAGGTGCTGGTCGCGCAAGCGCTGGCGGAGCGGGCAGAGCGCGCCCGGACCGAGAAAATGCGGCTCACGTCTCTCGACAGTCAGGAGATCTGGACCGACTACACATTGACCAATGCGGCCTCTGGCAAGTCGTACCGGGTCGCTCTGCGAGGGTGGCAGCCGGGACAGTCGTACTGCTCATGCCCGGATTTCCGTAAGAACACGCTCGGCACCTGCAAGCATATCCTTCATGCGCTGGAAAAAGTTCGAAGACGATTCTCAGACTCGCAGCGCAATCGACCGTATCGGCGCCGGGACATCAGTGTGCATCTGTCATATGGCGAGGATCTGGAATTGCGTGTCTTGTTGCCGCCCCACCTCGATGACGTGACCAGCGGCATCGTGCGCCCGATCCGCGATAGGCCGATCACCGATCTCCCGGATCTGCTAAAACGCATCCGTCAACTCGAAGCACACGACGTCGCCGTGACGGTCTATCCCGATGCGGAGGAGTACATCCAGACCCGTCTGCTGCTGCAGCGCATCGCGGCAAAGGCCGCCGAGATCCGGCGCAATCCGAAATCTCATCCACTGCGCACGACCCTGCTGAAGGTGGAGATCCTTCCCTATCAGCTGGACGGCATCGCTTTCGCAGCAAGCGCTGGGCGCGCGATCCTGGCTGATGACATGGGACTCGGGAAGACCCTTCAGGGTATCGGTATGGCGGAGCTGCTGGCGCGCGAAGCAGACATCCGCAAAGTCCTGGTCGTTTGCCCCGCGTCCGTGAAAGCCCAATGGCGCAGCGAGGTTCTCCGCTTCTCAGGCCGCGATTGTCAGATCGTGTTAGGGAGCGCCGCGGGGCGGAGCGGTCAGTATGAGAACGAATGCTTTTTCACCATCTGCAACTACGAGCAGGTATTGCGTGACATTATCGCGATCGAACGCGTGAGGTGGGATCTGATTGTTCTGGATGAGGGCCAGCGCATCAAGAACTGGGAAGCGAAGACGGCTCAGACCATCAAGAGCCTGCGTTCGCCGTTCGCGCTCGTGCTCTCTGGCACGCCGCTGGAGAATCGGCTCGACGATCTTTTCTCCGTCGTCGAGTTCATCGACGACCGACGTCTCGGGCCTGCATTTCGATTCTTCAACCGTCACCGCGTCACCGACGAGCGCGGCAAGATCCTGGGTTACAAGGATCTCAATCTGTTGCGCGAAAGACTCAAGCCGGTACTGCTGCGCCGGACGCGCAGCGCGGTGATGAAGGATTTGCCCCCGCGCACGACGGAAATTGTGCGGATTGCGCCCACGGATGAGCAGGCGGGCATCGAACTCGCGCAGATGCAGATTGTGAGCGCCATCGTCCGTAAGTCGTATATCTCGGAGATGGACCTGTTGCGTCTGCAGAAAGCATTGCTGCTCGCACGGATGAATGCGGACAGCACCTTTCTCGTGGACAAGCATGCCCCGGGCTTTTCGAGCAAGCTGGAGCGGCTGCAGGAGCTGTTGGAAGAGCTGGCCGCGGAGGACGATCGCAAGATCGTGCTCTTCTCCGAATGGACAACGATGCTCACTTTGATCGAGCGGCAGATCACGCGACTCAAGCTCGATTACGTAAGGTTGGACGGATCCGTCCCGCAGAAGAAGCGGCAGCAGCTGGTGCACCAGTTTCAGCGCGATCCGACCGTTCGCGTGTTCCTCACCACCAACGCGGGCTCGACCGGGCTCAACCTCCAGGCGGCGAATACCGTCATTAATGTCGATCTGCCATGGAATCCGGCCATGCTCGAGCAGCGCATCGCCCGCGCGCACCGGATGGGGCAAAAGAACCCGGTGCAGGTCTATTTGCTCGTGACGGAAGGGACGATTGAGGAGAAGCTGCTGGCGACGCTCTCGGCCAAACATGACCTGGCTCTCGCCGCGCTGGATATGGAATCTAATGTGCGGGAGGTCGCACTTGCATCCGGCATCGAAGAGCTGAAGCAGCGCCTCGAGGTGCTGCTCGGCGCGAGAGCCCACGCCGCGGTAGACGAGACGGAAAAGCAGCGCCAGCAGCAAGAGGCAGAACGGCTCGCTCGCCGCTCGCGTGTGGCAGAGGCTGGAGGCCAACTCGTCGCTGCCGCATTCGCATTCCTCAGCGAAATGATCCCGCAGCGTCAGCCAACGAACGGTGCAGAGCAAAAGGCAAGCGAGTTCAAAGCTCGTCTCGCCGAGTGTCTGGAGCGCGACGAGCAGGGCCGCCCGCGACTCACTGTCACACTGCCAAACGAAGCCGCGCTCGAGAGCCTTGCTAGGTCACTTGCCGCCCTGTTCACCGTTACCGAGACGTGATCTTTGTACTGTCGCCAAACCCGTGACGATGGAAGCTTCGCTCGGATAGGCGATGTCGGCCAACGTCAAAGGAGCGCAATTACATCCTCAGTGTTTAGCCACAAGATGTTTGCACAAATCTCCCTTCGCGTAGCCGTTAAATCCTAAGGTCCAGAACCGGCGAAGGTCGGCACGGTGCCAGGCCACGACCGTTTCGGGCTTGACGATGACCAGGGCCGAACGCCAGTCTCTCCAATACTACGATTTCCGGGCCATCGATCGGGCACTGACAAGAGCTGAGATGGCTGAGCTGCGGTCCATTTCCACCCGCGCCGTGATTACCTCGACCAGTTTCACGAACCACTATGAGTGGGGAGAGTTGAAGGCAAATCCCCTTAACTTCTGGAAAAGTACTTCGACGCATTTGTCTACGTGGCAAATTTGGGGACACGGGAGTTCTATCTTCGCCTTCCGCAGGAGTTGGTCGACTCAAAGCAGCTCAGAACCATGCTCCCAGGCGACGCCGCTAGCGTGCGAAAAGCCGGGAGCAACCTAATTATGAGGGTTCGAAAACGAGCCGGAGCAGAATGACTGGAACGACAGCACCGGCTGGATGGGCTCGCTGATCTCTCTGCGTTCTGAATTGCTGCGCGGAGACCTCCGGTGCCTGTATCTCGGATGGCTTCTGTGCGTGCAGTGTGAGGAGTTCGCGGAAGAGGAACTGGAGCCTCCCATGCCCGCCGGCTTGGGCGAACTGTCGGCTCCTCTCCACTCGCTGATTGAGTTTCTTGGAATCGACGAGGATCTAGTCGAGGTCGCCGCACTAACTTCTGTGCCGCTTAACGCCGGCCCGAGCCGGAAAGAACTAGACTAGACATCTGGATTCGAAGCCTGCCGGAAAGGGAAAAGGCCGATCTGCTCCTCTCCGCAATAGCGGGGCCCCGGGGAACACTGGAAAAACGAACTTCTGCGGCGCTTTCAGCAGCAAAAGGAGCCGCGCAGATCCTGGCATCTGCGAATGTGCGCGCTGAGGAGAGAATCCGGCTATCGGACGCAAAGCGAGCGGCGGAACCGAATCGGCAGAAAGCAAAAGCCGAGGCGGACCGCAGACGGTATCTGGACCAATTGGAGAAGCGCCGACAAACGACGTGGAATCAGATTGCGGCGCACATCTAGAAGTGCCAGCCGAACGAATACGACAAGGGCGGTCAGCTTGCTGGTCGACCTCCATGATCTGGCGGTCCGCAAGCAGCAGGGTTTCTGAATTTCAGTCCGCGCTGGAGAAACTCCGCCAAACCCGCGCCGCCAAGGAGAGTTTTCTGCGTCGGCTGGCAAAGGCGAAGCTGTAACGGGTCACGGCGCAACAGTAAGGAGACCAGTCAGGTATAGAAACCTGAGACGGATAACACGTTTATGTCATTGGGGGAGCCTACGGTCAGTCTTCGACTTCCGCCCAGTATTATCCGGTTCAAATGAGTTTACAATCCGAAATGGACGCTCATAGCATCCGGGCTAGACGAGCATATAATCCGAAATAGACGAAACATTACTCCGAATCAAGACGGAGGTTTTGCCCGGAATGCGGGATGCGGCTCAGGTGCTTTTCCCTCGTTTTGCTGCCGAACTCGTAACCACTGCTCTCAAGGACACGCCGGTAGTTATGGTTACAGGTCCGCGTCAGTGCGGCAAGACCACACTGGTTCGCGATCTGGTCGCAAGCAATCGTGAATTCATCACCTTGGATGACGACACAGTAATGGCATCGGCGCGTAGCGATCCAACCGGGTTGGTGCGCGGCCTCAACCGAACTACGATCGATGAAGTGCAGCGGGCGCCTGACCTCCTCCGGGCCATCAAGCGGTCGGTGGATGACGATCGCCGGGCCGGTCGGTTTCTGTTGACGGGTTCGGCCAATATCTTGACTCTGCCTCAGGTTTCGGAGAGTCTGGCTGGCCGCATAGAAATCGTGAGTCTCCTGCCTCTCTCGCGCGCCGAGATCCGCGGTAGAAAGCCGACCTTCCTGAAATCTGCCTTCGAGGGCAAGCTGGGGAAACCTGCGGAAACAATGATCGGCGACGATCTAGTACAAACCGTACTGATCGGCGGCTACCCTGAAATGCTGCGACGCGGAGATCCGAAGCGACGCCAGACGTGGGCGCGCGATTACGTGAAAGCCATCGTGCAACGGGATGTGCGCGACATTGCCGAGGTGGAGAAGCTTGAGCAAATGCCTCGGTTGCTGCAAGTCCTTGCCCACCACTCCGGCCAACTTACCAACTTCACGCAGATGGGCAGCCAAATTGGTTTCGACGACAAGACCACCAGGAAGTATGTCTCCATTCTGGAGCAGTTGTTTCTCGTTCGTCGGGTGGAACCGTGGTTTCGGAATCAGTTGAAGCGTTTGGTAAAGACCCCCAAGCTGCATTTCCTTGACTCCGGCCTGCTTGGCACACTTTTGAGGGCTACCGCAGAACGGGTTGCGAGAGATCGGTCGATTTTTGGAACGCTGTTGGAGACGTTTGTCTTCTCTGAGGTGTTGAAACAAGCGTCTTGGCTCGGTGAGAGTTGCGCGGTTTATCACTATAGGGACAAAGATCAGGATGAAGTCGATCTTGTGATTGAGGCTGGGGATGGTGCATTGATTGGTATCGAAGTCAAAGCGAGCGCCACCGTGAGCGCGGGTGACTTCAAGGGACTCCGGAAGTTAGCCGATGCTTGCGGCCGTGACTTTCGGTTGGGACTCGTTCTCTACGATGGCGCGAGAGCGGTTCCCTTTGGCGAACGTCTTTTCGCCGCGCCGATACCGTGTTTGTGGGGGTGATTCAACCTTCTCCCGAAGCATAGCTTGGTACGCACGTTCAAGAATGCAAGGGGCGGGAGCAGATGGGTTGGATGCTGAAACCCTCATGAACCATGCTGAGCAGCTTGAAAGTGCCGCGGGGTTGGTTGATTGCGGCTGTCGTTGTGGCTGCAGGTTGCTGTAGATTGCGAGCGTTTTAAGCATTTACGAGTGTTTCTCTGTACGCGCACTCCACCGCCTGAAGCGGTAGGTCGAGGGGCGACGGAAAATCGCTATGCTGGCGAACCACCGGGATCCAAAACTTGGGTCCATTCGCTGCCGAAAACCAGCGAACACGAGACAAATCCACGCAGAACCAACCTAACTAAGCGGACGAAAAGAGCGGCAGCTTCAGCACCAGATCGCCTCGACAGCCTTGGTCTAGGACCGAAAGCACGACTTCCTGCTGGCTCATGTTGTGCTGCGCACGCTGGGTGGCCAGGGGCGGAGTTGAACCGCCGTCGCCAGCCTTTCCAGATGTAGTCTCCCGTTTTCTGAGGATGCTCTCCACACCGCAGAGTTTTCTTAAGACAAACTTCAGGTGCTACAATTTGCCAGCTCTCTCGTGGCATAATGTAGGCGAGGTACTCAATGTCAGTTCTGCATCAGCAGGTTGCCCAATGGCTCGGCATCCGGCCTCCGCACACGGAAAGACAGATGCTGGAGGTTGTGGAGCAGCAACTCCCCACGTCCTCTATTAATAGGCTGCTTACACTCGGGCTATCGCGTCAGGAGATCGACTCGCTGGTGATACCCCTGCGAACTCTCCAGCATCGTCGCTCAAAACGCGAAAAACTCACCGTCGAGGAATCTGACCGCGTGTTGCGCGTAGCCAGGTTGCTCTCGCAGGCTGAGGCTATTTATGGTTCGCGGGTACGAGCCTTGCATTGGCTTCGGCAGCCGACGGCAAGGTTGGGCAACCGTGCTCCCCTTGAGCTTATGCGAACGGATACGGGCAGCCGGATTGTAGAAGAACTCTTGGTGCAGATCGACGAAGGCATGTTTGTTTGATGGTGCTCTGGCGGATCAGCCGGCATCGTGACCTCGACGGCAATGGAGGCCTGCGAGCAGCAGGGCGCTGGCACGAGCGGGGTTTCCCGATTGTCTATTTCGCAGAGACACCTGCCGGAGCCCTGCTCGAAGTATGCGTTCATACCAGTGCCAACGACATCCCGCCGAGCTATACGCTGCTGGAAGTCACGGTAGGTCCGGGCATCAGCCTCGAAACCCTAGACGTGAAATCGCTTCCGCGCAATTGGTCAGAGAATCTGGAGGAAACCCGTTCCTTAGGCTCCCAATGGTTGCGCTCGATGCGAACCGCGCTGTTGCGGGTTCCAAGCGCGATTGTCCCCTCTACCTGCAACGTACTGCTCAATCCGAGGCATGAGGACTCTAAGAAAATCAGGATCACATCCCTGACCGAATACCCGTTCGACGCTCGCTTGAAGAGCTAAACCCGCGCCTGTGGCTACAGCTACCGAAAACTGCGTCCACGCTGCAAATTCTATTTGCCAGCACTGAGCGCATTGAGCGGCAAAGCCCTGAGGCTAACGCGCTTTCCAGGGACCACCCGGCTCCCACTAGATTGAAGTGGAATTGCCAGCAGATGGTAGAACAGGCGTAACGAATCGTTTGTTTCCCAACATCCCGCGCGATGCGGGCTGTGAGATCGGCGCTGGAGAGGATCTGAAAACGTAGTTTTTGAACGTCTGCCGGAGTAGAACACCGACATCATCATCGGCACTGCAGGCGACCTTGCCCGGCAGCTAAGGTCCTCGATATAGTGGGTGGCTGCCGGCTGACTGAGACCAGTCGTCCTTGCCTTGCACTCAACCCGTGGAGTTCCTTGTCACTGTGGCAAAGAGGAGCGCATCAGAGAGCGGTAAATTGCGGATCGGCGATGATTGGAATGCTATTCGTATTATCGCGCTCTCACAAGGCAATCCGCTCAAGGCCATCGCGGAGTTGGTCGAGAACAGCATCGATGCACATGCCAAAACCATTGCCATCACGCGCGGCCGCGAGCACGGCGAGCACTATCTGACGGTCAAGGACGATGGCGACGGCGTTCCGCGTGATCCAAACGGGCTGCCTGACTTCAAGTATGTCGCGACCCATATCTGCGACTCGGTCAAACGACGCCTGAAGGCAGACGGCGCTGGAGGTGGCCTACAAGGGGAATTTGGTATCGGTCTTTTGAGCTTCTGGACCGTGGGCGACACGCTCACGATGACTTCTACGGGCGACGATCAGCGGGTCTATCAGATGGTTATGAGCAAAGGAGATCCACGCTACACCGTGAACTCTCGACGCGTGCTCTTTGCAGAGCGGGGCACCGACCTCAAGATCAGTCCCTTGCTCGAGGGCATCCGCGGCTTGAGCGGCGAAAAGATCCAGTGGTATCTGGCCTCGGAGCTGCGCGACCGTATTCGCAATACCCAGGTTCGTATAACGGTGATTGATAAACTTGCGCGCAAGCAGTACCAGGTCGAGCCGCGGCAGTTTGAAGGCCGCTTGCTGCACCAACTACCGACGGTGCGCTCGGCATTCGGCGAGGCGTATGCCGAACTGTATCTCACCGAGCCCGTCGAGGACAGTCGGGTCGCCATTACCCGAGGTGGCACACGCGTGGTCGCGGATATGGGTGCGCTACCAGGTTTGGAGCGCCCGCCGTGGAGCTCTCGTTATCTACAGGGCTTGATCGACGTGCCCTACCTTAACCTCACACCCAGCACGCGTTCCGGGATTGTCCACGATGAGCGTTATGGGGCTTTCGCGGAAGCTCTAGTACCGCTGGAAGCACACCTCAATGGCCTCATCGACGCACAGCTCCGCGCCGAGGAAGAACAGGCAAACCAGGAGTCCTTGCGTGCCATCCAACGTGCGTTTCGCGAGGCCATGCTGGTCTTGCCACGCGAGGAATATGACTGGTTCGATATCCAGTCACGCTCGCCGCACGCGGCCGGTGCAGGCGAGCCAGCGGAGCGAGGCGTGGAGGCCGTGGAGGCCTCAAGTGCGGGGGAAACTAGGGTCATGCCGGGAGTTGCGGAACCGGGCGGAAGCGAATCCGCCCAGCGCCACTTCTTCGACTATGCCGGGCCTTTGCATACCGTCGTGATTTCACCAGCGGCAAGCACACTGACAGTGAACCGCAGCCGGCGCTTTCGCGCGCTTCCCCGGGATCGCTCGCGCCGGCGAGTCGAGCAGGACTTGACATTTGCCTGGGAGATCGTCGAAGGGAGTGGCACGCTCTCGTCCACCTTCGATCAAGAAGTGAGCTTCGAGGCTCCATCGTCGCCCGTTCTCGTGCGTTTGTCCGTGGCCGTCTCACAGCGCGACATGCGCTGCAGGGCCGAGGCGCTGATCACCGTCACCGACAGCCTGGATGTGGCTTTGGGCCCTGCTGTCGTCAATGCGCGTGGCTTGCCGGGCTACACCTTTGAACGGGCCGGCGGGGAACTCTGGCGCTCGCGATTCGATGCCGAGCGCAACCTGATCGTAGTGAATAATGGGCATCGCGATTTTGTCTTCGCCATGCGGAGTCGCGCGCTCCAGCTGCGCTATCTCGTCCGGCTCTATGTCAAGGAGTTGGTGCTCAAGAATTTTGCCGGACTGCCGGCCGAACAATTCGCGGAGCGCATGATTGAGCTCTCGCTGTATGTCGAAGAGAAATTGAAGTCCACGTGAAGGGTTGCGCCGGAGAGGCAGCACAGATGCGGGACAGCAAGCCCCAAAAGGCAGTCCACAAGGGTCAACCTGGGACACCTTATCGCGGCACGCTGCAGCACGGCGATTTGGTGGCGCAGAGCCAAGTTCGAGGGCAGCGCGCGAATGGAAGAGCGACGAAAGTGCGACAGGGGCTCTCGTAAAGAGAAGTGAGCATCGTCATTCGGCCGCCCGCTCAGACATTTCGAGGTTTGCGAGAGGCACAACAGGCCCAGGTGTTGTCGTTTGGAAAGCCTCACGGAGATTCCGGAAATGACCGAGACTTTGTCTCGCCGTCGTTGGCGGTGATAGTGAACCGGAGTACGGCCTTGCGGGGAAACAGGTCTTGGCCACATAAAGAATCAAGAGGAAACCTGCGCCGATGTGGAGCGATGAACTTCTCGAAGACGCTGAACTCGACGTCCTTCGAGCTTTTCTTGAGACCGAGATCCGGATCCCTGGACAATCTCAGCGCATTCGTGTTGGCCTGCATCCGTATGGAGAGCGCGGACGTCAGGTGGGCCCCCATGGTCAAGCAGGAAGAAAACAACAGGTGTCAGTGCAGCAATTCCACGCCAGCTTTACCCGCGGCCTTGCGGAAGGCCCCATCCAGGGTTGCCAGAGGAAGTCTCGCTCGAAGCGCCAAGTCGTAAATAAACCGAAACGTAGGCCGATAGCTGATAGGCACGCGCCGTCGTTAAGGCCTGCCGCATGGGAACAATCTTCGCCTCGATTTCGAGTGCTTGTGCACACAATTGTTCGAGTTGCAGGAGGGCCAGCATGGCGTCGGACGGGGTGAGAATTCCTCGTCTCTCGGCTACGGCCAGGCCGTTGGCAAATCCTAAATATGCCACAAGGCCGGAGCCACTGCCCTTGTCCCGGATAACAAAGCCTGTTTCGCTCGAGTCGCAGATGCGGGAACCGGATTGTCCGGAGTCGAGCCGAGAGCAACAGAGGCATCCAGAACAAAGGTCTTCACAAACGGCCCTCTTCAATAAGGTCTTTCACGCTCATGTCTTTGACTCGGCGCGCTCTTCTTCGGATCCCCTCCAAGTTCTCGAAGATCCCGCATAGGTCGTATTCGCCCTTGACGGAAACGATGACCGCCGCCAGCTTGCCGCGCCGCGTGATGCCAATCCGCTCGCCTGCCGCCGCCCGTTCTACCAACTCCGAGAGCTTCTGCTTGGCTTCAAACAACCCGACTTTGTGCAACGGTGACCAGCTCGAGCAATCTAGATTGATATTCCGGATGAAGAAGGACCTTTACCCTCTGGGGCAAATTTGAAAAAAAACAGTTGCGCGATCTGAGTGAACTAAACTAACTTAGTTTAGTTTAACCTCATGAAAACGGTCAACATTCACCAAGCAAAAACGCAGCTGTCGAAACTGGTCGACGAGGCTGGCGAAGGGGAGCCATTCATCATCGCGAAAGCGGGTAAACCCCTAGTCAAAGTCACCGCGCTGAGTGCTCCAACAGGTGCTCAACTTCGTCGTCTCGGGTTTATGGCAGGCGAGATCGCCGTGCCCGACGATTTCGATCAGATGAATAGCCCGGAGATCGAGCGGATCTTTGCGGGTGGAGCATGAAGCTGTTGCTGGATACACATCTGCTGCTCTGGGCGGCCGGTCAACCCGAGCGCCTGTCGGCCAAGGCCCGCCGCTTGATCAATGATGAGCGCAATGAACTGCTTTTCAGTGCTGCCAGCTTGTGGGAGGTAGCCATCAAACGCGGATTGGGTCGGGAGGATTTCAAAGTGGACGCACGACTCCTGCGCCGCGGGTTACTAGACAACGGCTACAAAGAACTGCCGATCATCAGCGATCATGTCGTCGCCATCGAGAGCCTGCCGCCGATTCACAGGGATCCCTTTGATCGTTTGCTGGTGGCACAAGCGACGGTTGAGGGTGTTACGCTGCTGACCCTTGATCCTCTAGTGGCTCACTATCCTGGCCCAATTCGGGCACTCTAGTAGGGCGCGCTGTGTGAGCTGGCAAGGGTTCCTACCTCCGCCGGCTTCTCCGCCGGCGCCGGTTCCGCTCGAGGCGGTGGCAAAAAGCTTCGACCTCCGCGACTATCGGCGGACTGGTTCGCACGTTTGCTGAGTTATTCAAGAAGACGGGAAAGTGGGATTGGACGGACCGCGTTTATTTCTTAGAGCGGTGATCCGAGCCTCGCAGAAATTCAGCTGCTATCCGCCATCCGAACCAGCGAGGCGACCGATCAGGGTCGTGCCTTTTGCGGTAGCAGGCTGTTGAGCTCAACTGACCGCGTTCAGCGGAGCCCGCGCACGTCATTGATAGAAAGAAGAAACGTTTCCACATTATTAGTGTCGTCTCACTCTTTCTCTTGTCCCAAAGCCTCAATCAATGCCGGAAAATCCGCTTCTGAATCCTGAGTTGCGTCTCGAAGTTCATCCAGATCTCTCTTCATTGCCAGCACCACTTGGCGCAGTAAGTCTTTGTGGTCCGCCTCCATCGACAGGAACAGCGGCAGCGTATTCTCGGCAAAGGATCTCCCCAGTACCGCGACGTGAGCGAGTTGGCGAGCGAGATTGTCTCGAGTCGTTTCGCGCAGACCGACTTCACCAAGTCGGCGGATCAGGTTCGATTGCAGGGCGATGATCTCGCTTGTTTCCGGGTCGCTCATACCGCAGATTTGATTTGCAAGCCGAAACAAAGTCAAGCTTGGGCAACGAGCGATTGCCATCGCGCGTCGCTAGTTGCTGGAGCTGGAGGCCGCAGCGCGGCTGTGCCCCGGCGAGCGCCTTGGAAGGAGCAACGAGCCAGAGTGGCGATTAAGTGGATAAGAGAAAACGGCCAGATTGCGCATCGAAGATAAGGTGGCGGGATGGGGAATCCTGAGGAGTCTTGGGGGGAATAACAATTCGCCAGCCACAGGATAAATCCCAGCGGAGTCCGTGGACTCTGTCCCTGGCAAACTGTACAGTTCAGTCAATCGAAATGGAGAGTTCATGGCTACCGTCACAACCGACAAAAACGGCACGATAGTGGTCTCCGCCGTGCGAGCCCGCGCCAACTTCGGCAAGCTCCTGCGCCGGGTCGAAGACGAGCGCCGGTCGCTCGTGATCGAAAAGCGCGGAACGCCCAAAGCCGTGCTGCTCAGCATTCGAGATTATGTGAAGCTCGCCGCGCCCGAGCCCGAAGTCTTGAGGGTCATCGGCGAGGAATCGGAACGCAAGGGCGCTAGTACCCTGACCGTGCGTCAGATCGAGCAGATCATCAAGGCATCCAGGACTGAGAGATCGAAGCGGTAATGCTCCCGCTGCGGCTTGTGATGGACACCAATGTCGTTATTTCTGCCGCGCTTAAGCCCGAGGCCTGCAGCGCACGACCTTCCTTCTGGCGATAACGAAGCCCACTCGCCTTTACGTGTCCCAGCCTATCCTGGATGAGTATGCCGATGTCCTTTCCCGTCCGGAACTCCAAATCCGCAAGGGTCTACGGCGGCAACTGCTCCAGCTCATCAAAGACCGAGGTAACCTGGTCGTTCCTTCGCGGCGTCTTGAAGTGTCGCGCGATCCCGATGACAATAGGTTCCTGGAATGTGCCGATGCAGCCCGCGCCGACTACCTGGTCACGGGCAATCTGCGGCGTTTTCCGAAATTCTGGAAGAAAACCAAGATCATAACGCCGCGTGAGTTTATCGGGCTTATGGCGCCGCACCTGATCACTTAGGCAGCGCCGCAGGGCAGGGGGCTGGCATCCTCCCAGCGGAGATTTAGCACTGACAGCCTCAGGGTGATCTGCCTACTGCTTGGTCAAGGAGAGGGCGCCCGTAACCGACGTCGCGATAAACAGGAAAGATCTCAGCGAACGCGACATCCGCTCTAAGTTCATCGGTCCCGCCGTTAAGCGCTCGGGCTGGGACGGGATGATGCAGATCGGCGAGGAAAGTCGCTTTTACCAAGGGGCGCATCATCGTCCGCGGAAAGCTGCACTGGCGCGACTACTCGACGCTCAGAATCACCCCCGACAATCATCTCGCCAACCGCAGCGCTCCGCCCTTTCGAGCTGAACCGGCGGCTGCCAAGATGGCAAGCCGCTCGATCGCGCTAAGTCGGTAATGACTCCTCCCACGGTTAATGCGTACGAGTCCCAAACCAACGCAACCCGTTCCAACTTTCCAGCAGGAATCTCTGCCGCACCGTTCTTTGATCCTTGATCCCGCCCAGAGGTGCCGACAGTAGTTGTAATGATCTAGAAGAGCAAACCAGCAGGATCGCGAAAATCAAACCTGGTGTTTTACCGCCTGCCGTTGCTCGGAAGTCCATCGCGCGCACACGGCGCCAGGCCGCAATGAAGAGAGTAGTTCTCGGTCCGTGACATCGCTGAGAACGATCTGCAAGAGTCAGGTCTGAATTGCCTCTTGCAGTAGTGGAAGAAGAGAGCTCATCGGTCCCGCTCGACGATGGCGTCTCGCTATTTCCTTCGACTCATGCACGATAATCGTTTTCTGGCGGATCTCCTCCACACAACTACTTGGCCGTATCTGCT
>CAWFQT010000015.1:0-112282 GCA_963817965.1 uncultured Acidobacteriaceae bacterium | reverse complement strand
TCGACGCCGACGGCTTCCTCAAGATCACCGGCCGCAAGAAGGAGTTGCTCGTTCTGTCCAACGGCAAAAAAATTCGTGCCGGCTTCCTCGAGGGGTTGCTGCAAGCCGATGCCGTGCATCGATCAGGCCGTGGTGTGCGGCGAGGGCCGCAATTTCCTCACGGCGTTGCTCGTGCCGCACTGGGAGAACGTCCGCGCGGCCCTCGTCGCCGAGGAGCTGCGCTGAACCGTCCCATCGAGGGACGTCCGCGAATCCGCGGTGATGGCCTTGTTGCAGCGCCGCGTGCAGGCGGCGCTGGCCGACGTGTCCAGCGCGGAGCAGGTCAAGAAGTTCCTCGATCGTGCCGCGTCCGTTCAGCGTCGCCGCCGAGGAGTTGACGGTGAGCCTGAAACCCGCCGCAACGTCGTGCTGGCGAAATATGCTATTCAACTGGATGAACTATATTGCGCAGTGAAGATGTGCGGCATTAGGCACCATTACCGGACTGGCCGGGCGTCGTCGGCACTTCGAGTCGTTCCAGGCGGACGATGTGAAACAGATTCACCATCGTTGTGCGATCATAGACCGTTTCCGTCGGATGGCGGGGCAGGCCGATGACAACGGAACGATTGCCTAACATGAACAGCTCCGGGTGCCGCACCTCGTAGATGGTGCCTTCAGTCAGCACCAGCCGGAACGGACGAAAGGGACGCTCGCGCAGATAGTCGCGCAGGTCTTCGTGAGACATGGCGCTTGTCTTTCCACTTGCCCTGGGGGGATCGAGACGGCAACGTCCCTCATCTTATCCGTCCGCCCCGCCCTGTGCTAGATTCCCCAACTTGATATTCGTCGTGATATCCTTCTCAACGAGAAGCCAGGGGGTTCTCGCGGATGCGATAGACGCGGAAGCCGGGATTTTCGTACATCTTCTCGAAGCTCGTGTCATGGTCGGCGATCAATCGATCCACAAGTTTCCGGTTGTGTTGAAACGCCGCGGCGGACGACGATTCGCAGACGACAACGTGACGGGCGCCCGTCGAGTGCAGAAGCTGCCACAGGTGTTCCGCGTCGGCCCCCTTGTGAGGGGCCACCGCGCGCCGTTGCGTGTACAGGGCCAGAGCTCGCGGTTTCTGGAACACAAACGCATCCTCCGGCTCCGTCTGTCCTCGAATCCAGTCGAACAGCGCGACGGCTTCCGGCGTGCTGACCCCGTCGCGCACCGGGCCGACTTCGAGCGCGTGTACCAGCCGGCATACGAAACAAGGACCGCCAGCACTAACCCAGCGGCGACGGGCGCCTCGAACACGGCGGATCGACGTGGCGCGGAGGCGGCACAAGCCTTCACCGACGTAGAGGAAGAACAGCGGCAGGATCGGCATCAGGAAGCGCGGGTCCGCCTCGGCCGCCGGCCACAGCATCAACAACAGGCAGTTAAAGGCGGCGAACAACTCGTACACCGTCAGCCCTTCGCGGAGCCGCGCCACGTAGCCCACGCAGGCCAGGGTCAGCAGACAGCCATACAGGACGAGACCGGTCGTATTGCGGTAACCGTTCTCCACGAACAACCCCATCGCCCGAACCAGCGAAATCCCGATCCGCGCGTAGCGCAGAGGATCGAAGACGAGCTGATCGAGATAGCTGCCGTCGAGAGGCAGAAGCGACTTTTGCACCACGACGCCAGCGATGAACCGACCACCCATAACGGCACCCTCGGGCAGTTGGATCTCGGCCTCCCATTGGCCCATTTCCATCGCGCGCCGGGCGAGGTCGGGGTCGGCCATCCGGGCCGCGAGATCGACGAACGTCTGGCAGACATACCCGGTGGTCTCAGGATAGCTCAGGTCGAAGTCGGAGCCGAACTTCACGCCATAGGCCACACCACGATCATCCCCGGAGTCTTGGGCACGCTTCAGCCATTCGATCGCCCCAGACAGATGGGCATCGCTATCGAGGTTCGAGAGCTCAGGAGAGTACAAAGGCACCAGACGTCGTTTCTCGGAGTATCGGTTCCACTCGCTGCGCGAGCGACGAACAACTTTTTCCAGCAGATTCACAGAGACGTGGCCTCACAAGACGCGTGATCGCGTTGGCTAGATTGGCCGGCCGTCACAAATCCGGCAATCGATGCTGTTTATGATACAGGCTGCCTCGCCGGGCGCCTGATCTTCGACATCTGATTGCGAACGAATGACTGTATGCGTTCTTTCGACATGTATTCCCATCCGGGCAGGCGCAAGACATAAAACGTCGGTACGTATACCAGCACGAAGACGACACCGACAGATAGAATGCGCGGAATCAGAAGGGTGGGGTTAATCAGATTGCGGACGATGTAGGCAAAGAGCCCGGCGGCCGCGGTAAGCCCAGCAATCTTGAATGTATCCCGATACAGCTCCACATCCTTGAGCCTCGCATCGACCGTCCTTGCGGCCAACCAGCCTGTGGCCAGCCGTTCTCCAATTTGGACCGCCACAGCTACAACCGCCGCTCCCATCATTCCAAAGCGGTGGATGACGGGGATCAGTACCGAGAACAGAGTAATGAAAGCGACAATCTTGATGCCCAGGACCTTAGTGCGCAATCCAGCATAGGCCCGGCCGATCGGGTCCACAAGAAAAAGGGTGAACAGCATCAGAGTGATCGAGACCGCGAAGATCCGTGCGCTCGCCTCATAGGCCCTCGTGTACATAAGCACGATAAGGTCGTGTCCGGCGACCAGCAGCAACATGTAGAGCGGCATCTGGACTGCCGCGAGGCGCCCGGTGGCGGCCGCCGTGATGCGGATGATCTCGTCCTTTCTTCCTTCCTGCTGCAACTTACTGACGCGAATAATCAGCACCTGCACTACCGATTCCAGAAAGAGGGTAATGAGCGGGATCTCGAGCCAACCGACCGCATAGATGGCATAATCCCGCGGCCCCAGGGTGGCGCTCACAAAATAGTTATCCAAATCCTTCTGGATCACCCAGATTATGCCGACCGCTCCATATGGCAGCGCGTACGCAAGTTGCTCGCGAAAGGCGCTCCACTCGAAGTGCGTCCAAAATCGCGGGAACCGGTCGTTCAGGTACCAGTACAGCACTGCTACGTTGAGGACTTGGCTCAGAATCGAAGCTACGATGAGGCTTCTCACCGTATGAAAGAGCAAGGCAGCCACCGCCATAATCGCTGCCCTGGCCAATTGAGTGCCTATGATGAAGAGGGTGGAGTAGCGGACGTCCTGAAGGGCTGATGGAGCAGTCTGCACCAGGCTCGCCGTTAGTGTGAGGAACACTAATAAGCCCAACAGAAATGATAAGGGCACGAGTTCGTCCGTCCTGAAGAGGAAGGTCAGAACCCGCGGATACAGCGCCAATACAACGAAGGGAATCCAGCCGGCGAAAAGGTTGTAGAGCAAAATGTTGAGGGCAATTTGTCCCCCTCGTTCCGGATGTCGGGGCATGAAGTAGTAGGCGCTCGTGCCCAGTCCCATGGCTGCAATGTTGGTTGCCGTGCCGGTAAAAAGAAAGGCCTGCTTGAATACGCCGTACTCGGTCTGGCTCATAAGACGAACCAGCAGGATCGGTAAAGCGATATTCAGAAGAGCTCCTATTAACTTGGAAAATGTTAGCCAAAATGCCTGCACCGAAAGTCGCGGATGCTCGGTGACTGCGGTGGGCGAAGCACTCATGCCTGGAGTCCTTATTTGCTTCCTGATTTCTGAGCCTTAGTCTCTCAGCGAGAAAAGACGGTTCGAATATCCAGTTTATCCGGTTTGAGAACGCCCGAAATGCTCAGGGATTGAGCAGTTAGTCCGTAGTGTCGTCCGGAGCGGCAATCAGTCAAAAGCCCAACGCTGAGGTCGCGTAAGACACAGTCTAAACCCGGCCTGAATTATGACTTCTTCCGGACGCACACCGCGTCTAAGCCGGCGCGGACTCGGCACTTACTTCGCGCATCTCACTCGGCCGATCCATAAAATATTGACGCAAGACCTCCCGACACCGAGCTCCAGCCTGTCCGTCCCAAAGCGGCGGAATTTGCTTCTGGCGGACGGAATGATTGCGGTCATTCCATGCGGCCAGTATGGTGTTCTTCCGTGTTCCCGCCAATCGGTTGCTGCCGAGCTCCACAGTTACGGGACGTTCTGTGTTATCACGCAAGGTTAGGCAATCCACTCCCAATGCCGTCGTTTCTTCCTGTATGCCGCCTGAATCCGTTAACACCACCGAACTGCCGGATTCCAGGCAAAGAAAATCGAGATAGCCGAGAGGCTCAAGAATGTGGATGGTCGATGGAAGGTCGATACCGGCAGCCTGCAAATTCGCCCGCGTCCTGGGATGCATAGGCCAATACAACGGCAGTTGCTCCGCGATTTCACGCAGGGCGCCGAGAATTTCGGTTAATGCCCCTAAATCGTCGACGTTGGCTGGACGATGTAGGGTAACTAAGCCGTACGGTTTCGGCCCAATCTCAAGCCTCTCGAGAATGCGAGAGGTGCGCGCTCGCTCAAGGTTCTGGCGAAGTGAATCAATCATCAAGTTGCCAACCAGGTGGATTCGGCCAACTTCAATGCCTTCACGCAAAAGGTTGGCTCGCCCGCTCTCTTCGGTCACGAAAAAGAGGTCGGAAATCGAATCGGTAACGATACGGTTGATCTCTTCCGGCATAGACCGGTCAAAGCTCCGCAGGCCGGCCTCGACATGCACGACGGCAATAGCCAATTTCTTGGCGACCAGGGCCGCCGCAGCCGTCGAGTTTACGTCCCCCACGACCAGCAACGCTCTCGGGGTACACTCCAGCAATGGCGACTCAATTTTCTTCATGATCTCCGCGGTCTGTTGCGCGTGACTTCCGGAGCCGACACCTAAGTGGTACCGCGGATCGGGAATGCCGAGGTCACGAAAGAATTGCCCCGACATGTTGTCGTCATAATGCTGTCCCGTATGAATGAGCACCACTTCAAAATCGTCATCGTTGGCGATCGCCTTCATAAGGGGGGCGATCTTCATGAAATTAGGACGGGCCCCGCCTACAATCGCCAGTCGGATTGGCATAGCAGAATTTGCCACAGATAGTCCTGCAAACAAAGCACAGATCGTTCTTGCTCAGTCATTGTACCCGAGCATGCCGAAGATCCAAGCGCCGAACGTGCGAACCCGGGGCTCGGATTAAATAAGCCTAGCGGCTGGTCTGCTCCGACCAGACCGACAAGTCGATAACGCGGACCGGAAAATACCCGATCCTACCGCATTAAGATTAAGGCTGCTGTGAGGGGGACTATAAGGAGTTCATTGCACGGGAATTATTTTGGCCAGCGATGTCTGCGGATTTACGGCAATCAGCTCAGGAATCTGAAGCTATTGGAACTCCCCTGCGTGCTCGCGGTTACCCGGTGGCGGCTGCTGGCGCTTATGCTAATCTGATTGATTCTCCGCGCCGCAAACATACAGTCCTGTCACGTATCTGTGATCGAACCTGACAAGCCCGAAGTCATTTTGATTGCCTACCACTCCCCTCCCGGCCGGAGATCGGTGCCCTTCGACCGTTTCGCTTTTACAAATATTTGAAGCGTATGGGGTTTCAATGTCATGTCATTACAGCATCGAAGCCGGAACAAAAACATCCGGCAGACGTCAATTTTGTTCCCGATGAGTTGCGAAATGTGTGGGAAGGGCCAGCGAAGCAGAGGCTCTCCCTCCGCGCCTATTTAGAGTTACTGATTCGGATGCTGATCTTCCCAGGGCATATCGGCATCATGTGGTCGATCAAGGCAGCATCACTGTGACAAAATCGTCGCCGAACATCCTCGGGATCGGTTTGTTCTGTTTTCGAGCTACCCTCCGGTGGCGCGCTCTTGGCAGGATTGACTGTGATGCTGCGGGAGAAGGAATCAAATCCTCTGGATCAGCCGACTTTCGGGATCCGCTTGAGAATAGTGCCTCGGCGAAGCTTAGGTCTCAGGCCGGATGCAATTCTGCAACAGGCGTCTCAGTCAACAGTGTTCCGAGTAGCCGTGCGATCATCGCCAACGTGGAAGACGCAGCAAACCTGAGGCGGCAACGATTCCTGGGCTCGACCGAAACTACACGTGATCTGCAACGGATTCGACCCAGAAGAAGCTCCCCACGCGCGCGAAATTCCTCCTCGCCCGAGAAGGCTAATTATTCATGCCGGCAGTCTTTATTACAGTAGAACCCCACGAGTGATAGTGGAGACGCTGGCACGGCTGCGTGCGAAAGAAATGCCCGAAGCCTTCTCGGCGAGTATCTTGTTAGTGGGCAGCGTTGATAGCAGAGTCGGCCTCACAGAGACTCTTTACCAACAAGCGCAGCGGGACGGCTGGTTGGAGCTGCGGGGGGAGATTCCAAGGAAGGATTCAATTCGCCTCCTCGCGTGGATTGCTGCATGTCAGGTTCATCGCCGGGATGAGGACATACGTGCGAATGCTGGAGTCGGCCTCGAATCACTTCAACAGCCGTTCAAACCACTGCCTCGATCATAGAGAGAATTCAGTGATATATTCTCTGAGATGGCCGGCGCGATCAGTGGTAGTGTCTGGCTAGAGAGACCACAGCTTCGTTTACGCAAGTTCAGGCTCCCTGCGTCCCATGAAGACCTCGAAACGCGATTTACTTGCGAATGTCAGTTCGAGTACCAGTCTGACAGCGCTGATCGCGCTGTTACCTGCTAAGCCGGTGGTGTGGGTTCTTAATTACCATCGGATGGGGAATCCTGACGATTGCCTATACGATAGCGCCGTTTTTTCCGTCACTGTCGAGCAGTTCCATGAGCAGATTCGATTTCTCAAACGGCACTTCCACATAGCCACCATCGATGAAGTTATCGAGATCGTCGAGAAGAAGAAGAAAAACCGTCATGCGACAGTGTTGATCACCTTCGATGACGGATACATTGACAACTACACATGCGCATTTCCGGTTCTATCGGCCTATGGAGTACAAGGCACATTCTTTCTCCCCACGTCCTTCATTGGGACGAATAGGCTTGCGTGGTGGGACCGCATTGCTTCCATCATACGAAGAAGTCCCAAACGTGTCGTGCGCCTCACCCATCCGTCGCGCGAGTTCGACATCGAAGGCGAAGGGGTTCTTCACGTGATCGAGCGGATTCTCTGGATTTATAAGCTGGAGCTGATTGGCGACACTGAGGCGTTTATTTCGATGCTGATGGAGAAGTTTGAATCCACGCCCGAGGAATCTGGCCGCTGCTTCATGGACTGGAAAGAGGTACAGGACATGGCGCGTAAAGGCATGGTGATCGGCTCTCATACGCATAGCCATGACGTCCTGGCGAGGCTTCCCGAGCAAAAACAACTTGAAGAGCTGGTTGTTTCTAAGCAGTTGCTCGAGTCGCGGCTCGGCACAACAATTGATACTTGCGCCTACCCCATCGGACTGCGCGAAAGCTTCTCTTCCGCAACGCGTGCCGCGCTGCGGCAGGCAAATTACCGCGTCGCATTCTCCTTTTATGGCGGCGTCAATCGGTTGGGGGAAATCGATCCTTACGACATCAGGCGAGTGTGTCCGACTCCTACTTCCGCGCGATTTCGGTTGCAGGCGGCTCTGGCCAGATGCGCCGGGTACTGTTACTAGAAACATGTCCGCCAATCTGCTACGGTTAGTCGATCACCATTCGAAGTTAGGATCCGATGGCTACCTGCACGAGCGTGCCAATAAGGTTGGCAGGTCCGGATGATTTGGAAGAGATCGGGCGGTTGCTGCCGCAGGTTGCCGGCCCTCAGTTTCCGGAGCGCTATCCGAAGCGGACTATCGCTGAATTCTGCCGCTGGAAATATTTCACCAATCCATACGGAGACGCGGCTGTCTGTATAGCCGTCGACGGTGGACATGTCGTAAGCCTGGTTGCCGGCGTGCCCAAGCGGGTCAAGTTGGGATCCGACTTGATTGTCGCCTTCGAACTGGGTGATTTCATTACTGATCCGGCGTACCGCAAGCGGGGACTGTTTTCCAGTCTGATCCAAATGGTCTGCGATGAAGCAGCCCTTCGTGGCGCGATGTTTGCCTATGTTCGGCCAAACGATAGCTCCTTCCCGATCCTGGTGCCGGAGCTTGACTTCATCGAGGCTCGAAAAATTGACAAGCGCCGCTTCGTACTTCCTAGCGCCCTAGCAGCTAAAGACTCTGTTATTCCGCTTGGACTCTGTCCAATGTGACGCCCTATGGTCGTCAGCGTACGTTTGATTCCTGCTACTTCTGCGTCTGCTGAACGTTATGTGGTATTCGCCGACACCTTCGTCCCTGATTTACACCGTCTCAACGCCGAGATTCCGTAAGAGGACCAAGTTGTAGCTCGCGCAAGCGAAGATGAAGATCCTGTCCACCTTAGGCAACCCGCGATGCCGAACCTTCGCAACTAACGCATCCGTTTTCAGCCAGCCGAAGAATTCTTCGAAGCGCTACCGTTTCCGCTGGCTGGTGCGGTAGCCCGCATACCGCGTCGTGCGTTCATCAACGGCCTGCCGCCAGGACGCGCTGTCATTCTGGGCCACGTGCGGAGTTACCTTCATGTGCCGGCACTCCTTATCGAAGTCGCGGCTGTCATACCCCTTGTCGCCGCCCACCGTGACCCGTTCGTCGCCTGGCGCATTCTGCTGCAGCAGTACCAGGACTACGGCAAGCTCGGCTGTGCCGTTGGCCTCCCAGGCCACCGCATCCTCCATCAGCCGCTCCGGGTCTCCACCAACAGGTGCCCGCGTATAGCTCGGCGAGCGCTTCTTTCCCCGGCCCCATCCGCGCCAGCTTCGTCTCCACATCCGCCGTCGATTCATGGGTCTGGTGCCACCGCTGCTCGCCGTGGAAGTTGGCCGTGGAGCACGTGCATCGTCCGCCGCTGGAGTTCCGCTTCCCCTCCTTCGACCGATAAGCTCTTTGCCCCCGCCCAGGCTTCCAGCAGCCTGCCGTCCCTTCAGCGAAAGACCGGTTTGTCATCTGTTATTCCGCGAGCCCTTGGCATGGACTGGCTCGCCCGCCAGATTGCCCTGCCGAGATCTCCCGCATCTGTGTGGGTCGAGCGTGCAAACAGTTTCGGCGAAGAGATGGACGCCCTGTGGGCGGCCGTCAGGGCACGTTACTCATTCGCGCTGGTGAGAGATCGTGCGTATCTGAATTGGCGTTATGTGGATTGCCCGACACCGTACCAGATTTGGATCGCTCGTCGCAACGCGGACGTAGCGGGATACGTTGTCTCTTTTGCCAGCCCCGCCGAACCCATTGCATACATTATCGATCTGTTCACCTCGCCAGAAGACACTCAAGCAGCCTCTGCACTGCTGAGGACGGCGGTCGACTCTCTTCTCGCCGAGGGTGCGCAACTGGTATACACTTGGACGCTACAGTCGGGCGCCTCGTCCGTCGGTCACCAGCTCTTAACGCGTGCTTGTGCGATAGCTTCCAGAAACCACTTGCACTTGGCAATGAGATTTCTCGACAAAGGGATCGACACCTCGCGATTGCCGTCGGATGGCTGGCACCTAGTGAGCGGGGACTTCGACGGGGTTTAGATGCACCAAACTGAGCTCTCGGGAAAGCAAAAGCAGCAAGTCTGCGAGGTATTCGAAGGCTTGGCCGAGCACTACGCCACGGAACGAGAGCGTACTGCCTACTTTCGCGCGCAAGTGGAGATTGCGGTTTCCATGCTGGCCGGCGAGAGCGGTCGCATCCTTGATATCGGCTGCGCAGCCGGTGGCGACATTCCGGAGTACAGGTCTCGTCAGTTCTCGGTAATTGGAATTGATCTCTCCCCGCGAATGCTGGAGTTTGCCCGACGCCGCTTTGCCGATGATGGGCAGGTGCACTTTTGTCAGGCCGACGTCGAGCGGTTGCCCTTTGCCGACCAATCAATAGACCACGTCGTTTGCCTTGGAGTATTCGAATTCTTGTCGGATTACGAATCGCCGCTGAGAGAGATTCGTCGGGTACTACGGCCCGGCGGCCTCGCGGTTTTCGCCATTCCCAGCCGCATCAGTATCGTCCATCTAAGCGAAAGCTTAGTCAACATAACATTGCGCCCGCTTTGGCGAGGAGCAAAACGCCTGGTGGGCCGCAAATCGGCTTCGACTCAAACCGGAGTGCGTCGCAATCTATGTGTGCCTTGGCGATATCGCCATCTGTTGCAGCAGAACGGGTTATCGCCAGAGCGCCAGCGATACACAAATCTGTTTATCTATCCTCTGTATCTCTTTCCAAAGCTGGATGAGCGCGTCTGCGCATTCTTGGAGTCGCTTTGCTCCGTTCCTGTGGTGCGTTACGCCTCCTCTGTATACATGGTTTCGGCCCGGAAAGAATAGAGCCGCGACCCTGTCGCAGTGCTACTTCTTGCTCCAAGTGTTTCCCGCGGGATTAGGTTTGAATCTTCCCGACGCCGACGGAAGGAAACATCCTGGGGGACATCAGGCACATTAGCTCTGATCGCACGAGACATCAACGATAGTGCTACCGGTGATATTGCGCTAACCCGAAGTTCCAGAGCAGTTCAGGCAGTATTTTGCTGATTTACTGAGAGATAGTTCAAAATTCAGTTTCCCGCTACTGGCAACAGATTCAGCAACTCATAGGCCTTCGCCTGCAGTGGTGTCGGTGGCGGCACCTGCTGAAACGTGGGACCGGACTGATCCGTTTTCAAGCTGTAGGTGACGCGCGCGCGGCTGGCTAAGTCCGAAAGCAGAGTAGCGAAACTCTGGACGGGTAATCCGTCCGCCGTCTGATGGGTCAGTTTCTTGGCTTGCACTGATTCCGAGCTGCGGGCGGGCAAAACCGGATCGCGTCGCTGCCGCGTTTGAGGAAGCTCCTCGTCTTCGAACAGCAAAGGCGCCCACACTCGCCGGAGATGCCACTCTACGTAGTACGCCAACATGCATAGGAAAATATGCGCCGGCACTCGCTCCTCGGTGCGATGCCGAATCGGGCGAATCAGCAGATCCAACCCTTTCAAACTGCGGAAGGCGCGCTCCACCTGTGCCAGACTCTTATAGCCTCGCACGGTATCGGCCGCCGATAACTGCTCGGCCGCTTCGCTGGTGCGAATCACATAAATTCCATCCAACTTCGCTTCCTGCTCGATCCGCTCCACCCGCCGCGACCAACTCAACTTCCCCTCCTCGATCTGATGGGCGAAGTGTTTGCCCATCTTGTAATGTCCCAGGACCTTGCCCACCTTCAAAGCAATCTCGGTCGCCGTCAACGGCTTCTGCTTGCGGCGCTCCACTTCTTTCCCGATTCGGCTCAGCGCTTTCTCCGTCCCCGCTAATAACTCCTCGCGCTTGCGTTTCCGCTCTTCTGCCAGCAAAGGGTTGTAGCAGACCATCAACCGCTCGCCGGGATATTCCGGCGATTGCATCTCCACCAGATTCTTCTCGTCTAACAACGAGAGTTGTAAAGCTCCCTCGGCCAGCAAACCGCGAATCGCCACACTGGTCAAGGCGGTAATCCAGCCCATCTGCGGATGAGCTTTGAGCTTGTCAATCTGGGGCTGAGTCAGCATGCCGCGATCTCCTACCAGGACTACCCGCGACAGATGAAACCGCTCGCGCAACTTGTTCACCTGATCCACCACCGTGGTCGGATCACCGGTGTTGCCTGAGTAGACGTCGACAGCGATGGGACGACCTACGGAATCGGTCATCAGACCGTAGACGATGATGGGCAGTCCTTTCTTCCCGTCGCGATCGTGCCCATACTGCGCCAAGGGGCAGGTGTGGCCTTCGTAGTAACTGCTGCTGACGTCATAGAGCACCAGACTGCCTTCCTGGAGGTAGCGCTCCGCAAGTTTTTTCTCAATACGCCCCTGTCGTTCTAACAGCCAGTCCATAGCCTGATACAGCTCGTCTTCGCTCGCCTCACTTACCCCCAGCTCTTCGGCTAAGGTCGTGCTATGCCACTCGCGGGTGGTGGCCAACTTCGAACAGGGATCGAGCAAACGTTCGACGATCATAGCCAGCACTAAATCGCGCTCGCGGCAGGGCTTGGCGGAAATCATGGCATCGAGGCCGAGCTTGCGAATGGCCCGGAGGAGAGCTTCGACATGGCCATGGGGCCGAGTCTTTTGGGTGGAGAGCAAATCTTGGGGAGAGACCAGGGGTTCGTCGCGCAACAAGCGGCGCAAGGTTTCGATTTTTCCCTGGGGCCAATCGGAGAGATTGGCCAGGGTGCGCTTGCGGGTTTTGTTGCCTTCGCGCCAGCCTTCGCGCAAGAGGACAGCGGGCGGGGAGTTGCGGTTGGGGACGGTCTCGATGTACATGGGAGCTATTATGCATACCTGTCGTGTACAGTCAAGCACAAACATGTTAATTACATGGGAACATTTCCACAGAGGCAAACTCGCCCGGCGTTCAAATAAATCAGGGACTTATCTCAGAATTTGGGCCGATTTTTTCTGGAACTTCGGACTAACAAAAAACCTCACCTGCTAAACGCAAAATCTCGTGAGAATCCGTTGGGCCGATGGGGATTTGTTATGGCCAACGGGAAGGTTTGGAACTCTTACGTGCTTGCGGGCATTCTGCGCTTTAGTTGCGCTTGTGCTAATCTGGTTGATCCTCTTGATTCTCCGCAACGCTCGAAACGGATCTGTGATCGAACCTGACAAGCCCAAAGTCATTCTAATCGCCTATCACTTTCCTCCCGGTGAGGAGATTGGCGGACTGCGCCCGTACCGGTTCTATAAGTACTTGCAGCGTATAGGATTTCAGTGTCATGTCATCACAGCCTCAGAACCCTCTAATCCATGTCCGCCCGAGGTCATATGGGTTCCCGATACGTTGGCCTCGAATTGGGATGGAAGCTCGAACGGAAAACGCTCGCGCATGGCCTATCTTGAGTTGCTGCTACGAAAATTCATGTTTCCCGGGCATCTTGGGCTGGCGTGGTCATTTGAGGCCGCTCGCCGTTGCCATCAGATCATTGGCGCTCATCCTGAACAAAAGGTCGTCGTCTTCTCCACCTACCCCCCTCTCGGGGTCTTGTTTGCCGGACTCTTGGTTCGCCGGCGCACCGCGGTTCCCTGGATCAGCGATTTTCGCGATCCCCTCGACGTTAAACTCGCGTACGTATCGCGCTGGCGGCGTTACTGTAATTCCCTGGTCGAGCGTACTGTATTTCGCGCTGCCGACTTCATCATTGCCAACACGCAATCCGCCGCTGAAATGTGGGCGGCGCGCTTTCCATGGGCGGCTTCGAAGCTGGCTGTCATTTGGAATGGCTTCGATCCCGACGAGCGCCCCCAGGCGCGTCCGCTGCCTGCCCGGGCGGAGAAGACGATCGTCCACGCCGGCGCTTTGACCTTCGGCAGAAACGCGAACCGCATCATCGAGTCGATGTCTCGACTTTGGCGCTCCCGATCAGCGCAGGCCGGGCAAACCTGCATCGTTCTGCTTGGGAGCATCGAAATGGCGAAAGCCGGCTTGAATCGTGAGGTTTGCGAACAGGGCCAGCGCGACGGTTGGCTCAAGCTCATCCCCCCGGTCCCGCGCGCAGAAGCCCAACGCATTACCGAGGAGGCCGATGGGCTCTTGGTGGTGCAGCCCCACACCAAGGTCCAGGTTCCGGGCAAGCTCTTCGAATACCTATGCATAGGGCGGCCAATTCTTGCCCTGGTCCCGCCGCAATCGGCAATCGAGTACATTCTCAGCAAGGCCGGAGTCCCTTACGTTTGCATCTTCACCGACGACGAGCCTGCGCTCATCGACCGGAAGTTGCTGTACTTTCTCAGTCTTCCGGCCGACCCAGTCCCTTACAGTGAATGGTTTGCAACCAACTTCAACGCCGATCAACAGGCCAATCAATTGGTTTCCATCATCGATGCGGTCGCCGTCGGGAAAGCTACGCCCTCAAATTAGTTCCTGTCCATCCTTGCTGCTCGTAATCGACACGAGTGGCGACAAACTAACTCCGCCACACGTCTATCCGGCTGGACCGCTGGGCGGGCCGGTATCAATTTCCGTCCGCATTGTTGAAATGTCTGTGGCTGCGCCGGCCGCACCACGGTCTCCCAGGTACGACACTCTTTGATAAGGCGAAGTCACGAGGAGGCGGGAGCCTCCGCGGATTCCGGCTGCTTAGAGAGCTTGTTATAGTTGCGCGGGTAAATCTGTGCAGGATTGCCACGAGCCAGCGAAAAAGGCGGCACATCCCGCGTCACCACGCTGTTGGCCGCAACGATAGCGCCCTCTCCCACCGTCACGCCCTTCATGATGTGAGCCCCATTGCCGATCCACGCATTGCGGCAGATTCTGACGGGTCGAATGTTGGACGGATCGACAGGTACGTGCTGAGCGCGGAGGTCTGGCTCTAAACGGTGCCCGTCACTGTCGGCAATCCGGCAATCGTAAGAGATGAGCGCGTATTCTTCGATAACAACCTCACGGTTGACGGTAATCTGAGTGTTCCAGTTGATTAGAGCGTGGTCCTTGATAATGAGCTTCGGATGATCGAGCGTTCGTCCCGACATGATGGCCACTTTCCCACCCAACCATACGTGGTCGCCGATGTAAATCTCCACATGTCCGTAGACGAACGGTAGGCCGTCGAGATGGAGCCTTTTCCCCACCGAAACACAGCGCGCGGTGAAAATCGGCTGGCTGTAAAGCATCGTAACCAATGTCCGGACGGCGAGAATTACCCCGAAATGGGCCTCGTAAACCAGACGGAGAAGGGGCTTCAAGAAGCCAGGCACGGCTACTGGAGGAGGGGACATAATCCCACGTGCGATCCGGCGCAGAGTCCGGTATACGGGAGTTTCGCCGCGCTTGATCTTTAGTATGAAGTCGTCCACGAAGCTCACAGTTCACTCCGCATGTTTCCGCAGGATAGCTGATTCTCGCTGCCGACGATACACCTTTCCGGCCCCTTTTCGCCTGGAGGAGCAACGCTGGTTGGCGAGCACTAGTCAGCCTGCCTGACCACCGTCCGGTGCTTAGACCTGTTTAGGAATTTGCGTTGCCGTTCGGGCGAGGGGTGGAGGCACCCGCCGTGGCCCTCGCCGTCACCCGGTCGCAGGAATCGGCGGCACGTGTTTGTGCGGGCACCGACCCCAGCGCCCCCCTAGTTAGAGGTCAGATCCAGCGCATTCTGGAGAAGCTGGGCGCGGAAAACATTTGGTGTGAGTACGCTGGGAATGGCGTCGAGGCTCGCGCATGGAGACCGCAATAATGCAGGCACCTTATCACGTTCTCCGGTGAATCAAGAGTGGCGCCAGAGATGTGCGCGCGATCTCAATAATATCGCAGGAATCCTAGATCGATCTCGCCGTGGTCTCCTCAAATAAATCCTCGTACCGGGAGATCACTTTGTCGGTGGAAAACCGTTCGACAACGTGCGCCCTCGCCACTGCCCCCATTTCGTGGCGCAGTGCCTGGTTTTGCAGAAGACGGTCCAGAGCATTCGCAATCGCCGCTTCATCGCGCACTGCGACCCGAAACCCGTGCACTTCAGATTCGATGAGCTGCGCGTTTGCCGGAATGTCGCATACCACCGAAGGCAACCCGACTGACATAGCCTCCACGAGAGAACATGAGAAACCCTCTAACGACGAAGTAAGCGCGAAAACATCACTGGCCCGAAGCCACTTCTTGAACCTCCGCGATTGTTTGTTGTCCGACGAAACGGACACGGGACTCGAGTCGCAGTTCGCGGGCGCGCTCCGTGCAGGCTCTGTCGAACCGGGCCGTCGCCGACGAACGTCAAGAGTGCACTGGGGACGACGGAAGCGACACGCGCGAAAGCTCCCAGCAACGACGGGAGCTCCTTTTCCGGCGCTAGCCTGCCGACGAACAATACGTTCAACGCATCCGCAGGTATATTTAACTGGCTCCGCAGTCGTAGCTTCTCAGCCTGATCACACGGAGCGAATTCATCGGTATCTACGGGATTCGGCATCCACAGCAGTTGTTCCGGGTTGAGTCCGGCCGAGACTGCCTCCTCAACCATGCCCGGGTTCAGGATCATGATCCGCCGCGCCCACTTCGCCGCACTTCGCAGCTCAAACCGCCCCAGCCAGGTGCGCTGTAGCATCGTGATCAGGCCGCTGCCGGAAACCTTCATCAGGATGGGCTTCCGCAACATGCGCGCCAACGGCAATCCGACAGCGAGATGGAGACCTTGCATCAGAAAATAAACAAACTGGTATTCATTTCGCCGTGTCAGCAAGGTCCAGGCAACCCCGAGCGCGTAGCCATAACTCCGTCGCCTTTCCCCCGGATACCTGCCGAAAATACGAACGGGAACCCCCATCGGGTCCACCCAATCGGAAAGATCAGGCATGGGTTCCCCGCCGGCGCAGAGAACCGTGACCTTGTGCCCGCGCTTGATCAGTGCGGCGCAAACGCGCTGCGCCTCGATCTCAGATCCCCCAACGACAGGCGGGTAAGTATCACAAACCAGAAGAAACGACTTCGGGGTTCGAGCAGATGCGGCCATTCCACCCACCGCTGATAATGCCTTGCTTTCGGGTGGGCGTTCCGCTGTGGCGCTTTTCATTTCCATCCGCCGAGTTGAAGCTCCATGGCAGGGGCGCGCTGCGCCTCGCGCCGTTGCAGCCAGTGTTCCAGCACCAGCAGTCGCCATATCTGCAGCGGTACCCACTCGATCCTTGATTGCCGCCCTGACGCAGCGTCTTAGTGCACCACCTCGTATCCAACCTTCCTGCTCCAGCAACGTATCTTCGAGCAGCTGGTCTAACATATCGCGCCATCGATTCGCTAGCCAGTCGCTCGACCGGAACTAGAAAGCCCTGCTTCTTCGCCGAAAAGCGACATCGGGTCCAACCCGCCTTCGTACGATCTCCCGAAGAACGGCCTTCAGATCGCCTTTGGTGGAGCCGTATTTCAGGCGGCAACTTTGCCGCGAACTCCCAAAGACAATGATCGAGCATTGGGGCCCGCGCTTCGATGCCGTAATACATAGTTGAGCGGTCAACCTTGGGCATGAATTCGCTTAAAAAGGTCAAACCCTGGTGATAATCCGCGACTTCCCAAACCAGACGCCGTGCCGATCGCAAGCGAAGGAGCTGCAGTCTGTCGATGCGGTATTTGCATGCCGACTAGCCTCTCTCCCAAAGATTGCGCTGTTCGAAGTAAGGCAAACCATCGTTCGCCCGGAGTGAACGCGCCTAAGGCCCTCAGTCGCATACCCGACAAAAGTTGCCGGCCCTTCGAAATGCCCCAGCCGTTGGCCGGTATGAACTTGCGAGCCCACTCGCAACGGAAGCCAGGGAGTCAGGTAATGCACAGGCAAAACGTTGTGCAAGCCATGCGTGCTGGAAGAGTGGATATCCCAGGAATACGTCGTCGCCACCGTCTCCCGTCAGCAGAACAGTGGCGAACTGCTTCACAGACTTTGGACACCCACAGCATGGGCAGTGCCGACGAACACGGCAAATGGCTCGCAAAATGCGTCCAGCAGTTCGTCCAACCCACCGGACCTCCGGCATGTCGACGACTTGGTGCGGAATGCCCAGCCGGCCTGGCTGTTCGACTGGCATCCGAGCTCTCGTCGGCCGGGATCAGACGGTGCTCTTACCGTAAACGCAGTGATATCAGCATTCAGTTCGCGCATCGCCCAACAGACAAGGGTCGAATCGACACCGCCGCTCAGCAAGGCGCCGATGGGTACGTCCGAAACCAATCGAGACCAACCGACTCGATTAGCAGTCGTCTCGGTTTCTTCAACTGCTTCCTCGAAGCTGATCTGGAGGGGCTGGCATCGGTCGTCTTCAGCGACCAGTACCGCCGTTGTGTCAGTTGGCCATCGCGCCATTCGGCAATGGTGGCTGGCGGCAGCTTCGAGATTCCCTTGAAGATGGCCCGCGTTCCGTGACGAAACCGAACTCCAACAAATCCAGGACCGCACGGGATCGATTTCATCACCGTGACCCGCTGCCTGGAGCGCATCGATGGTTGACGCGAACGCGATCTCCCCATCAGCCGCGAAATATACAAGAGGCTTGACACCTAACCGATCGCGCACCAGGATCAAGCTGCGATTCGCGCGTCCCATATACCGAACGCAAACATACCGCGAAGTCGAGGCACCAGCCTATCGATACCCCATTCTTCATACCCCTGCAGCAGCACTTCGGTATCGCAATGGGAGCGGAACGTACGTCCGCAGGACTCAAGTTCCTTACGCAACTCCACAAAGTTGTAAACGCAGCCGTTGAAGACTAAGCCGATTTGCCCGTCCTTCGACAACATGGGCTGGTGTCCGGCCGGGCTCAAGTCGATAATCGCCAGGCGACGATGTCCGAGGCACACTCCCGGCCAATTCGCGACTCCCTCCGAATCGGGGCCTCGCCGTTGCAGCGTCTGCAGCATCAGCGGCACGTCCTGGCTGGGCGTTTCGGGACGCGCGAATGAAATCTTGCCGGCTATTCCACACACTGCCTCATCTCCGCAGGCGAAATCCGTTCTCTTCGTAAAATAACAGATTGTGGCGCTGCTTAGTAACTTAGCCCTCGGTCTCCGAGTGGCTAGATGTCTTAAGGCATTCGACGGCCAGAGTTTGTGACCGTCAATCGTATAAGCTATTCATCTGGCACGCGATTGCCGTGGTAGGTTAACTTCAGACAGAATCCACTCGATTCCTGATCTTCGCCCGATTGTGACCGACAATTCCATCCGCGTTCTCACATTGATCGAAAGTAAAGTGGTCACAGGGCCCGCCCGCATTTTGGTCGATTTTGCGCGGAGCGCCGCCCAGCCTGAACCAGGCTTACCAGCCGTCCAGGTCACGATTGTTACCTATCACCGAGGGTCCGAAGAGAATGCATTCGAAACCTCCGCTCGCGAAGCAGGATTGGATGCATACAGCATTCCGGAACAAGGACGCTTTGACACCACGGTCATGACTGGGCTTCGAAACATCGTCGACAAGCTTCGTCCCGACATCCTTGAGTCCAGAAATGTGAAGTCTCACTTCTTTGTACGTCTGCTGGGTTTGCACAAGCGCTATCCCTGGGTCGCTTGGAACCATGGCTACACTGCAACCAATCAAATGGATCGCGCTTACAACCTGTTGGATTACTGGTCGCTTCGGAGTGCCTTTCGAGTAGTTACGGTGTGCCGGCCGTTCGTCGACCGCTTGGTTTCTCAGGGTGTAAAGCGCGACAAGGTAGCGATTCTGCACAATTACGTAAAGCCGTTCGAGCGACCTCCGGAGGACGCAGTGCGCGATGTGCGTCGCACTCTTGGCCTGGACGAAACGGAGGCCGTAATCCTCTGCGCCGGCCGCCTATCGGGCGAAAAAGGTCATGCCGATCTTCTCGCTGCGACGGCCATGTTGACGCGCATGGAGAAGCTCCCTCCGTTCCGAGTGGTGATTGCCGGCAAAGGCCCTGAGCGCGACGCGCTCCTCCAACAGGCTAAAACTCTGAGAGTAACTGACAAAGTGGTATTTGCTGGATTTCAACGGAACATGGCGCCGTATTTCGCGATGGCGAATGCGATGGCCTTGCCATCGCACTCCGAGGGATCCCCCAATGTGGTCCTAGAGGCGATGGCGGCTGGCCTTCCAATTGCTGCCACCCGCGTTGGCGGAGTTCCAGAAATTCTCCTGGACGGACAAACGGCGCTTATGGTGCCCGCCCGCGACCCGGCGGCTATGAGCGCAGCGATTTCCAAGTTATTAACCGATTCAGAACTCAGCCGGCGGCTTGGTCAAGCCGCCAGGGAAGAGGCCCTCAACCGCTATACGCTTGAGTCTTACCGGCGAAAGCTCGTCGCCTTCTACCAGGACACGCTACTGGCAAGCCGCCAGGGAATCCCGTTACCGCTCTCGACTCCCTGAATGCGGCGCTTGTTTAGCCGTCTATCGGTTTGGCACGCCAGCGATCAACCAGACACCACCAGATCCACTTTTCCCATTCGTCCAGAACGACCTCCGCCCGGCGGCTGTCCTTCCACCATTGGTTAGTCTCGCCGACCCCAGGGCCGCCGGACTCAAGCGGCCCACTCTCGGCTGCCACGTGCCACCGATATTGTGGCAGTCGCTTCTTGAAGATCGCGAGCGCACGGCGACTGTGATAGGCCGACGTGACAATCAGTACGGACGAAGCATGTAATGGACGCAAGCATTGCGCCACATCAACCGTCTCGCCCAAGGTGGAGTCTCCGAAGACCTCGCATACGGACGCCGGACCGGGCGCATTCTCAGCAACAAATGCTTTGGCCAACGCGCTGTCAGACACTCCGAACGTAACGACCGGTGCCTGTACATCGAGTATCAAAAAGGGTGCGTACCCCTGCTGCATCAACTCCATGCCTCGCCAAAAGCGAAGACCCTCCTTGTCACCAGCGAGGACCAAAATCACATCCGATTTCACCGGATCGTTCGCCACCAGCGGGGAAGGTACGTGGGAAACGGTGTAATATCCCGCCGCAATCACGGCGAGCAGGGTAAGGATCCATTTGATCAACTCAGAGGCCACCCGTCGCCCGCGAAATCTGCGCGTCGGCCGCGGGGTTCTCTGGCGTGACCCCAAGGCTCTCCGCATACACCCTCATCAGCTTTTCGCCAATTACCGGCCAGTCATATCGTGACAGCACCAGCTGGCTGCCATTCTCTGAGAGCTGCTGCCATTGCCGGCTTTCTTCCCAAAGTCCCGCAGCCAACTCCGCCATCTCTGCGGGCGTATCAGCAAGCAACAGCTCTTCACCATGATCGACGCGCAATCCTTCAGCCCCCAGCGTTGTGCTGATCACAGGGGTACCTGCTGCCATCGCTTCCAGGATCTTCAATCGCGTCCCGCCCCCAACTCGCAATGGCACTACCGCGGCCAACGCTTCCCGGTAAAAGGGACGCAGGTCGTCGACCGTCCCGGTGACCATAACGCCGGGTAGCTTCGCGAGCACACGCACTCCTGCAGTAGGACGAGCCCCCACAATCACGAACCTCAATTCAGGCCGCTTTTCCCTAACCCTCGGCCAGACTTCGCGGGCGAAATAGGTAACTGCATCGATGTTTGCGTGATAATCCATCAATCCGACGTACACCAGATTGCGCCTTGGGCCTCCGGGCAGTCGTTTCGTCTCCGAGAAATACGCGACATCCACGCCATTTTCGATGACGGCAACGCGCGCCGACGGGTCGAGCTTCAGCAGGATTTGTCGCTCCCGTTCACTGCAAACCGTATGTGCATCGCCCAGACCAAGGAACTTTTGCTCACATCGGCGCAGCAGATGTGCCGTCCGTCGGGCATAAATGGCGCGCGGACTGCCAGCATGGTTATCGGCGTAGCGATCCTGGATTTCAGATTCGATGTTGTGCCAGTCGCACAACATAGGGACCCTCGGAGCAAGCCGCCGGATCAGCTCCGCATACGCCACCAGGTGAACGTTTTCCACTTGTACAACGTCGAATGTGTGGTTGCAGAAAACTTGTTGCAGCGCAACCATCACCGTCTTTGTTGTGAAATTCAGGATGCTGACAGGCTCCGGCCCGACGAATCCACGTAAAAGATTCAGGCGACTGTATCCTGCACCGCGACGAACCCTCACTACTTCGGAGTCATGGAGTTCCGGCAAATGTTCGTGCCGTATGTCTTGTCCAGCGGGAAGTTCTTCGGTGTCGAGACCAACGAAGGTCAGGGAAGCGTGGCTGGCGACCTGCCGCGCGAGATAGAAGTCGCGAAGGTGCGCCCCCGACCGCAGGGGCCAACAGACTCGCGGAGAAAGATACAACACTCGCATCCGAAAAATTCCTTGGCGTGTGAGGAAACACCTCGCCGGGTCTTGCGCCCCGACTCTCCATTACAACATCAGAGCCGAATCCGAGAAATAAATCCTGCGGTGCACTCAGCAACGCCGTCAGCATCTCTCTCACTTTACAATAAGGCGACACGATGCCGGGTCACTATCAAGCATGCGAAAGCTACTAAAGTTGAGTCTGCAGTATGTGTTTGTGGTTTTGACGCTGCCACTTGCAGCCCTGGCAGGGTTCGGCAGTTTTCCCGGGGGATTTCGTTTCTCTTCCCATTTTTGTGCCATTGCACCGGGGATTCTTGGCGACTATTTCAGAATCGCTTTCTACAGGCTTACGCTGAAGCGTTGCTCATTGAACAGCCGCGTTTCTTTCGGAAGCTTCTTTGCGCATCCCAGCGCCAGCATCGGAGATGGAGTCTATGTGGGTGCCTACTGCGTGCTGGGACTGTGTTCGATTGGCGATCGAACCCAAATCGCATCTCATGTCCAGATCCTCAGTGGAAAACGGCAGCATGGCCGCGATATCTCGGGCAAGATTACGGGCTCCGAGGATGGAGCGTTTGAGGCCATCGACATTGGTGCTGATTGTTGGATCGGCGCCTCGGCCGTCATTATGGCTCCCATAGGAGCAGGCACCACCATTGGGGCGGGAAGTGTAGTAGTCAAGCCCATCGACGCTGGAGTCGTTGCCGTGGGAAACCCGGCGAGCGTGCTGCCCAGGAAAGTGTCTGACCCTCTGCGAGCATGACTTCACCAATGCGGCGCTTTGTCGCGCTACAATTGAAGTTCTTCATCGACTCCGCCAGATCCAATGAACAATCAGACCGCAACCATCGCCCGTGCTCGTACCGTGCTCATCTGTCACGACGACGAGCGCTTGAACCGGCAAGCTCTTGCGCGCTGGATTGCGTCCTTTACCGACCTCGCCGGGATTGTGGTAATACAAGAACCCAAGTCTCGCCTTTGGAAGCGCATCCAGCGAGAGGTCAAACGTATCGGGATCTGGCGCTTCGCTGATGTACTTGCATTCCGACTTTACAGCCGCATCGTGCTCCACCCAGCAGACGAGCGCTGGACGGACCAGACCTTGCGCGAGTTGCAACGTCGCTATCCCGAGGTCCCTTCATCGACCCGTATCTTGGTAACGCCCAGCCCCAATAGCTCGGAAACACAGAGTTTCCTGGAGTCGATTCATCCTGACATCATCCTGGCTCGCTGCAAGCACCTGCTCAACCAGCGCATTTTTGGGCAGGCGAAAATCGGTACGTTCGTGATGCACCCCGGCATCTGCCCGGAATATCGAAACGCACACGGATGCTTCTGGGCACTGGCGACTCGGGATACAGGCAACGTAGGCATGACGCTGCTCAAAATCGACGCCGGAGTCGATACTGGCCCGGTTTACGGCTATTACCGGGGTGACTACGACGAGGTGGCCGAATCCCACAATGTCATTCAGGCCCGCGTTGTATTCGACAACCTCGACGCCCTGCGCGACAAGTTCGCCGAACTCATTGCTGGCACCGCGGTGCCCATCGATACTGCCGGCAGGCGGTCGCAAGCCTGGGGCCAGCCCTGGTTGAGTGCCTACCTTCGATGGAAGCGTGCTGCCCGGGCTCAGAGGTGGTCCTAATGCGCACTCTGGCACTTCTTTATCACGACATTGTGCCTGCGGGACAGTTTTCGATAAGCGGATTTCAGAGTCCTGACGCCAATATCTACAAATTGGATTGCGCTGAGTTCGAAACGCATTTGAAATGCATTAGCGAAGTGCTTGGCTCGCAGCCGGGTGGGTCTCCCGAAGCTCAAGTGAACGACGATTTTCGCTTGCAGCTCACTTTTGACGATGGGGGAGTAAGTGCCTCGTCTTACACCGCCGACTTGCTTGAGCAATTTGGCTGGCGTGGCTACTTCTTCGTTACCACCGACTGGATCAGCCGCCCTGGCTTTCTGAGCGAATCTCAGATTCGTGATCTGCATCGAAGAGGGCACATCATCGGCAGTCATTCTTGCAGTCACCCTCTCAGGATGTCGCGTTGCTCGCGGCAACAACTCGACCGGGAATGGGAACAGAGTGTGCAACGACTGGCCCAGATCCTTGGCGCTGAAGTGAGCTCGGCTTCTGTGCCGGGCGGTTATTTCTCCCGTGAAGTTGCAGCGGCAGCCTCTGGTGCAGGCATTCGCTGCCTTTTCACCTCTGAACCGGTTGCTTCTCGACTCCAGATTGAAGAATGTTCCGTTTTCGGCCGTTTCTCAATTCAGCAGGGGGTTTCTGCCGACTGGGTTTCTGCCCTCGCCGCCGGCCGAGCATCTCCTCGAGTCCAAAGCTACTTGTTTTGGAACGCTAAGAAGATCATGAAGACGGTCGGAGGAGAAGCTTGGCTGCGGCTGAGGCGAAAAATACTAGCCCGCCGAAGCGAAGAGAACTAGTAATCTTCTTCCCTTTCCATCCGTTACATGGCATTTACGAAAACCCATCGGCATGCCTTCCGGCAGCGCGCTAGTCCGACGTTTGTAATCAGGCCGACGGAGCGCTGGAACGTGCGTTATAATTAAGGCAATTTAAATTTGAGATTGCGTCGCTTAAGGGCATTTCCCAGCGATTCCCTTGAGGCGGGAAAATTGCCATCATGTCAAGCATCGATAACGCTTGGAACACTACACCACTCACCGTTGATGAAAGTGCCGCTAGCAGCAGTTTAATCTCGGCGAAGTCGGTTTCGCGCGCCGGTGGAGAAAGTCAAGTCTATCGGATTTTTCAATACGTCCTCTTCCTTTATCTCTTCATGTACGTCAGCCGACTTCCTGAGTTGCTGCCTTGGTTTCGTATTGGACTACTGATGCAGCCTATCTTGTTGATAGGGCTGGTTATGACCGATCAAGTCAAAGTCCTGACGAAACTGCGCTCGACACGTTGGCTGATCGCAACAACCCTATGGATCGGAATCTGTGTCCCTTTCAGTTTCTGGCCAGGTGGAAGTTTTGCCGTCCTTATCAAGACTGTGCAGAGTCTGTTCCTGGTTGCATTTATTCTGGCATTTGTGCGGTCCCTTCGCGACGTGATGCGCGGCGTGACGATAATAGGTTTGGCTTCGGGCGCAATTGCGATTCTTTCTTTTGTGGCCTCCTCTCAGATTGACAATCGGCAAGGCTTAGCCGGCTCCGCCAGTCTGGCTGATCCCAACTTCTTTGCTCTTTATCTGCTGATCGGCGGGGGCTTTTTGTGTCTGGTTGCGACAGAAAGTCGTGGGTTTTTGCGGTTCCTTGCCATGGCACTCATTCCCCTTAACCTGGCAGGAATTGCACGCTCGGGCTCGCGCGCCGGCCTGTTGACTCTGGTCACTGGCGTGATCGTGTTCCTGATTTACGGATCGATTAAACAGCGGACCCTGATCATATCCGCTTGTGGGGTTGGACTCCTACTTGGCGTCTTCTTCTTGCCGGCCAGTATTAAAGCCCGGTTTACCTCTTTGTTGTCGCATGGCGGAGGCGTCTCCTCCTCTGAGCCGGAAGGTGCCGAAGAAGGGTTCGACGCCAATCGTGGCATGACCAATTATCAAGCCTCCAGCGAAGCACGGATGCAGTTGTTGCGACGGAGCCTGCTTTTGACCGCCAAGAATCCCCTCTTCGGAGTTGGTCCCGATCAGTTTGAGGGTGCAGAGGCCGAAGATGCAGCTAAGCAAGGGGTTAAGGGAATGTGGCATTACACCCATAACACCTATACGCAGATGTCCAGCGAATGCGGCATTCCGGGATTCATTATGTTTATCGGCGCCTTAGTTTTCGGATATCGCGGTCTTTCCACGTTGCGCCGGAAGGGACCCACCCGAAGGATTCGGCAAATGGCTCTATTCATGCAGACAACGTATCTCATGCTCATGGTGGGAGCGTTCTTTCTCAGCCTTGGCTATGGTGGGCTGCCGTTCGTTATGATCGCATTCTCTGAAGCTTTTAAGGCCGGGGTCCGCCGATACGTCCAGGAGACCCCCGCTCCCGTGCTGCAGCCCGAATTGAGTGTCGCCATCTAAGGCTTCAGTATCTAAACTTTTGCCTGATGTTCGATTGCGTCCCTATGACAGCTCAGCATCCTCCCACCCGAGCCCCTGAACCTTGCCAAGAATTGGGCGGCTGTATGCTGTCATCGCTGGCTGAACCTGTTGCACGTTGCAACTCAGGTCGACAATAGCGCTGACTTGGTGCGCATCAAGCGGCTCGAAGCGGAGATGAAGACCGTGGTGGAGCGAGAACCCACCGGCGCTGCCAAGTATGCCGACTACCGGCTTTGGATTCCATTCAATCTTGGCCCCGCATCGGAAGTTTCGGTTTCCACGATTCCCGCCCGTTGCGAATCTTGGATATCGGCTGCGGTCCAGGGTATTTTCTGGCGTGCGCCCGACGCTGTGGTCACGAAGCCTATGGCATCGATGCTCCGTCCAATATTCTTTCCGATGTGGGGAATCGCACCGTGAGCTGCTGGCTGCGTTGCTAGGCAAGACCATGCGCGATCTGGAAAACTATTACACTACGCTGGTCTGCGCTGCAAGCTGATCCCTGTGTCACGTTGTGACCTGAGCATTATGGGAGGCCGAGTTTGATCGCCGTTTCTCTTTTGCTGTTCGCCACAGCCCTCGTTCTCTACCTCATTGTGGGATATCCTCTTTTATTGGTGCGCTGGAGGCGGTTTGCGCCGCCGATCCGGAAAGCAATTGATTTCGCCCCCAGGGTCACGGTTGTCCTCGCGGTCTACAACGGGGCGCAGTTTCTCCACAGAAAGCTTGAAAACATTCTCGCTCTGAACTACCCGCCCGGGCTTTTAGAGGTTGTGGTGGTTTCCGACGGTTCCACCGATGCTACCGAAGAAATCGCCCGTTCTTTTGCCAGTCGGGGAGTGAGCCTTTTTGTGGTTCCACACGGCGGAAAAGCTGCCTCGCTGAATGAGGCGATGAAGCACGCCACCGGTGAAATCCTACTTTTCGTGGACGTTCGACAAACCTTAGACCGCGATGCTCTCAAGCACCTTGTAGCGAATTTTGCCGACCCCACGGTAGGCGCTGTTACCGGCGAATTACGCTTTCTGCATTCGCAGCGCATCGGCGAAGCCAGTGACATCGATGTGTATTGGCGCTATGAGCTGTGGGCGCGGCAGCAACAGTCGCGAATTGATTCCATCTTTAACGCAACGGGATGCATCTATGCCATGCGCCACAGCCTGGCAAAAGCCATTCCGCCAGATACATTGTGCGACGATGCCATGATTCCGCTGCAGGTTTTTCTCGCGGGCTACCGGGTCATCTTCGACCCGGAAGCAGTCGCCTTCGACTATGGGCAAATCGCCGGCGGCGAGTTCCGCCGTAAGCTCCGCACTCTGGCGGGTGTCTGGCAAGTTTGGGCGCGACTGCCAGTTCTGTTTTCCCGCAGGAACCGCATGCGTTTCCATTTTTTGCCGCACAAATTTGGCAGGCTGCTCCTGCCATGGCTTCTGCTCATGGGGTTTACGGCTACGCTCCTGATGCCTGCGGGATGGTTTCGGAGTTCCTTATTGACCTTGGCGACGTTGACAGTGCTCATCTCGCTACTCGACATGCTGCTCCCGCGCAACTTCTTCCTGCGCCGAGTTTCGTCTCCGATTCGTAGCTTTTTGGTGCTGAATCTCGCTTCCCTGCTCTCGGTGGCGGTGTTCATAGTTCCGCCGGAAATGTTTTGGCGTCCAACTCGCATATCGGAAGCCGGCTCTTCGCTCTTGCAACCCGAACATCCTAAGAACGAGTCGCCGGACAACATGATCTGTCACGCAGGTTCCAACGTCCTGAAACCGAAGCCACCTGATATTGAGTCGTAGATTGTCCGTGTTAAACGCCGACTGACGAGTTCGCATTGGCGGCGCTACGCCTACTTAGCTGGCTTCTTGCCCTGGCGCCAGTCAACAAAATCCCAGCTCCAATAGAAGCCCTGGGACCATTCCTTGGCCGAGTACGGAAAGCCCTCGTCATAGACGTGCGAGAACATGTCGTCGCCGCGCTCGCGCATGACTTCGTCTCCGGTCAGACGCCAATACCAGGCGTAGGCCGGCGAAACTAGATTGTTCAGTTTTGCCCCGATATATTTCTGGCACGATACCGCGCAGCGCTGGCCATACGGTTCGGGGTTGTAATAGCCATGATGCGCGCGCTGGTCGTACCAACTGTCCCAAATCTTGTCCAACGTTAGCTTGATGACGTATGGAATCCGTTCGTCATGCGAGATCATGTACCAGCGAATCAGCGGACGCATAGCCAGCCCCAGCATGAACGGCTCGTTGAAAGTGCGGTCCGGTTTTACAGTGGCGTTGATGTACAGCTGCCCGAGTACAGCCTCGGCGTAATACGGCAGTTCGTAGTCTTCCTCTCCGGTGAGCTCGCGTTTGGCCAACCGGCTCTCAAATGCAAATGCATTTTCCCGAATATTAAAGTCATTGACCGATCCCCGAATCCCCGAGCCCTTTTCGGCGATACTGATAAGCGCATCCTTATAGGACGGGTCCTTGGTGTGGCGATAGGCAGCAACCAGGGTCCACGGGAAGTAGTAAAACCCTGGCATTGAACCAGGTCCATATTGCTTGAACTTGTCGCGCATGGCATCTGCGACAAAAATCCCGCAGTTTGCCCATGAGTCATCTCCGGTGTACTGCGCGATCCGGAAAAACGTCTCGTCGTTATAGAACCACACTCGCGCATTGCTGCCGGGGGAGTAAGCCACCGGATAGGGTACGCTGGTGGCTCTAGGGCTGATGTTCCCTTTAGCGTCAGCCCAACCCAGCGGCGCCTCCGGGTCCTTACGATTGACACAGCGAGGATATTGGGTCGGGGCCGAACCTCCTCCATTCGTGTTCGAGGTCATGATCTGCTCCCAGGTCTTCAACCCTGGGATCTTCGGGAACTCCTTTGGCCCCGCCGTATTGGTAGCAGGTAACGAAACCGCCGTCAGCGTGTATTGAAACGAATTGGGATTCACTTCCGAGCCACGAGCTTCTGAGCTCTTCACCGTGATCCGATATTCACCTGGAGGCGTCACGGCCGGAACCTTGGCAAATATCGTCACCGAAAAACCCGAGGCATCCGCCATCCCGTAGCCGTCCACCACGTTGTTCGGCACGAGAGCTGAGTTCTGTGCTCGCCAAGTAAGGACGGTTCCCGGCGGATACCCGCTTATCGAGCGAATGAACACGGGTTGGTTTTTTGCTCCCGCAGCCGACTTGCCCGGCTGGTAGGCATTGAAGATGTATTGAATTCCTGTGCCACGCGACTTGATGTCTGCATACGGAAGGTTCGGAGTATTACAAGGCGTATCGAATCCCGGCTTGGTGAGACGCAACTTGAATGTTGTCGGGCTGAGATAGGCCAGACAGTACGCGTACATCTTCCCGCCCCCGAACCCCGAGAGTCCTTCCGGCAATCCTCCGCTGGAGGCGACGTATACCCACGCACCCTCCTCATATAGGTGCGGACCCTCCGAAGTGCAGATGTCCGTCTCAGGATCACATGTCATTCGTATCGCCCTGGTCAGCTTAAACGACATGGCTTGAGAGTAGCCGGCGAACGACATTCCGTGCACTCCTGTTCCAGGCACGTTACGATCCAGGTGAATCGGCGGTCCGGACGCCGTGGCGGAAAGCTTGAAGCTGCTTCCTGACCAGTCCCGTACGTAGTACACCTTGTTGTGATCAGAACTCCAGGACACCAGTCCTCCGGGAAGTGTTCCTGTCGTCACAAATTTCACTTCCGTGCCGTTGGGCAACCCGCCAAAAAGCAGGAGGGTTTTGGTGCTACAAGTATCCGCGGCAACATCGCACCCTGTGATCGTTAGGTCGGCCTGGGTTACCAGCCGCCCACCATCGTTGTAGACACCCAACGGCTCGCGATCCGGCCATGTATAGGGACCGACAAAAACCGTTCGCGAACCCACCCACGAGATGGGATCTCCGTTTTCGGTGATGTCACGTGCGGGAAAAATGGTTTCGCCCTGCGCTAGCAGCGGCGCTAGCAACACCAGGACAAATGCGCCACACAATCGGCTCTGCAGCGTCATAGGGTTCTCCGGAGACCTCCTGCCGGGAATGTAGGCTCGGACATCGGCCAGCCCGTTCTGACGGCAGGTTTTGGGGGATGGCAAACGAATATGGCTTGTGCGGCTGACAGCTGCGCTGTGACACTATCGACAACGATCCTTGACCAACTTCTCCACATTATAGTCTCAGCTCCGACGATTCATTTCCGCCCCTGCGCGCCCTATCGAGCGCTGCTTCAAACACGGACTCGCTCGCATTCAGAGCTTCTGGTGTCATTGTGCTCCTTCATCCAGCACTCTTGGATTGCCGAAGTACTTGCGCACGCCGATGGTGAAGAACCTTCCCCACGGTCCGTTCGGCCCCAGGTAAGCCGGTCCCAGCGGACGCGAGCCGAAGCGCTCGAAGAGGAAATGCTGAGTCAACCGGAAGTCGAAGCGCCTGCCGAGGTATACATCGGCCCCCCACTGATTTTCAAGACCGATACCCTGCCACGACCAGGTGTACAAATACTGCGGAACGTTCTTGCCAAACGCAAACGTGGGGTCCCAGAAGAGCTTGACTCGCCGCAGCGCTGTCTTGCCGAAGGGGCGCACATAAACTTGCCCCCCGAGCAAGTAGCGCGCGAACAGATTGCACTGCGAGTTCGCGCCCCCGTACTGGCCTGCGTTGGCCGCGCAGAAGTTCGGGTCCGGCTCGTTGTGTGGAGGCGCCAGGTCAAACTCTGCATACCCGTAGATCCAGTTGCCCTTAGGGAGCCACCAGCGCTCGTCCGGCTCGGGAACCCAAAACGTTCCAGATTGCTTGCCGGGTGTGGCGGGCTTCGCGGCTTCCTGGACGCCGGTAGCCGTGGTTTGGACAGTAGCTGTCGCAGGAGGCTGCGATCCCGTCGTGTCCTGGGCCACGGCGGCCCAACTGCAAATGAAAAGAATAGCGACCAAAAGCAGATTACGCATGAAACCTCCGCAGCCCGCCAGCGTCCAGGCTGTTCAGTGAAATTGGCAACGATCGAATCAAACAGGGCAAGACACTAAAAGTATCGAACCTGCAGGGCAATGTCACGCGTTGTCAGACGAGGTGAGCGGCCCGGGGCGAATTGAGATATCGAGACAGCAGCTCACGGCCACCTGATGGTGAGCGCATAGACTTCCTGTGTGCACTGTTGCGGGTAAAGACTGGGGATCCGTCCGGCGCGCATGAGATCTGAGTCTCAGAGAGAACGGGACCCAGGACCCGCCGCAGATCTTTCAAATCCGTGTTTCTTCCGACTCTGCGGTCCGCGAGCCGGATGGGCACGGCCTTGGGCGCGGCTCCTCCCGTGGGGTAGTACAGGTATTCGCGGTCCGGCGAGATAGTGCAGTCCACAATAATGCCTGAAACTAACTCGGTCAGGTTTGCACTGTTCACGCCACGCTCCTCCAGCGCCTCGTAGATCTCCGGCTTGGCGATAGGAGACCGAGTCACAAACCCGTGGCTGCCACAAGGGCCTTTGTATCAGGCGGCCAGTTGGAAGAAGGCACGGCGTGTGGTGGCGAAAGTGAGTTCCACTTCGGGGAATTGTTTCCACGAGTGGTTCATCGTGACCAACCTGGCGACACCGAGCCGGGCGGTGGTGAGGTTTTATAACAAGCGTGGTACAGCGGAGCAGTTGATCAAGGAGGGTAAGCAGGCGGTGAAGATGACCCGCCTGTCCTGCCATCGCTTTCGGTCGGACCAAGTGCGGCTGACGCTGAGTTTGCTGGCCTACAACTTGGGGAATTTATGGGAGCGGCTGGCGCTGCCAACGAATCGAGAACTGGTCGCTGACCAGTTTGCAGCAACGGCTGGTGAAGACGGGTTGACGGCTGGTGAAACGTGCCCGCTACTACTGGTTTCTGCTGGCGGAAGGACATCTGAATCGGCGGCGGTTCGGAGCGATGCTGGGTCGGGTCGCGCTGCTACCGCTATGGACGGGATAGGTGAACCGAGGTCCAGTCGGCAGCGGAATCCGTCCATAAACTGGTTGGGAGAAGGAGGGGTGTTGCAAGAGTATGCCACTAATATGCGGCAATTTTGGTCTGTACTAGTGCGGATGGGGACCGTCGAGAGTTGCTCCCGATGAAAAGTCGCTTCACAGTCGCGAACAGGCGAGACGACTGTACTGTGGTACCGTGTTCGAGGTCAAAAAGGAAATTCCGGTTTAAGATAGTTATGGTGCTTTGCTCACTTGATGGCGAAGGTTCCTCGGAAGGGAACTACACTCACGGTGTCAACAGCCTTAGCAAGGCCCGCTTGTTTGACACATATTGCCCTTCGAGTTCAGCGACGACAGATCGCACGCCCAGCAGTAGTCGCTCGTTCCATTGGTAATATCTGTGTCGTCATTACTTCGCCAGTAAACAAACCTCTATCGGTTTGATCTGGCCGAGAGGTTGCGGGGTCATGGACTGGTACACGGGGAAATGCAAGATTGCCCAAGCGATTCATCTGGACCTTACGCACAATCAAAAGCGCTATGCGAACGCGCTCTGGGATGCGGTTGAGCAGGGCGCGCGGTGGCTCGACCTCGGATGCGGGCACAGCATCGTGCCGGAATGGGCCATGGCGCAAGAGGAGCAGATGCGCCTGGTACGTCGCGCAGAGTTTCTGGTCGGAGTGGACATCGACGAAGGAATCGTGCGCCATCCGCTGCTCACCTATCGGGTGAAGGCGATTGGCGGGAGGCTTCCGTTTAAGGACGCGAGCTTTGACCTGGTAACGGCCAACATGGTGGTTGAGCATCTGCTCGAGCCGGAGAAGTTTCTGCAGGACATATTTCGTGTATTGCAGCCTGGCGGACGTTTCCTGTTTGTCACTCCCAATCGGGCGAACCCGATCATGGCCGCGGGCCGCATGATTCCTGAGAGTCTGAAGAAGCGGGCAGTGCGATTCCTGCAGCACCGCGAATACGAGGACATCTTTCCAACCCACTACCGCATGAACCGTCCACAGGAAATCAAGAGCTATGCAACGAAAACCGGTTTCGCAATCCAGCAACTGAACCTGATCGGTTCCAGCGGAGAGTTCGACCGGCTGGGACTGGTGTCGTGGATCGAATGCCTGCTGATGAAGGGAATGCAGGATTCGTTTCATGGGCAACTGCAGCCAGACATACTCGCGGTGCTGCTTCGGCCGCATAACTTTACGAACCCAATTTCAGCACGATGACCTGATTAATCTCTCCAGCGCTGCGCGGCTGTAACTGAAGGACGAGCAGGCTCATTCTTCGATTAGAAAAGACTGGGTGTGCGGGGTTGGGAATTCGCTGAGAATTGCATTCGACCGCTGAGGCAGTGCATAATCGGATTGTTTTTGAACAACTTCACCCCACATTTCCACGGAGCTTGTGTTGTCCCCTGATCTTTTTCTCAAGTCCAGTGGCACCGGGCCCCGGCTGCGAATCGGTATTCTGCTTGATGGATTCGTGCTGTCCCGCTTTTTCCAGCAGGTGATATCGCATATCCAGCGTTGTAACTTCGCCTCAATCGAGCTGATCGTCGTGAATCAGGCTTCTGCATCCGCGGTGCCGGCCAGGCCACGGTCGAAGTGGAGATCACTGATTTCCCTTCTGAAAGACTCCAAACGCCGTTCATGGCTCGGATACGTCTTGTACCAAAAATTTGACGCCAGATACTATCCTCAAGAAAACGACCCACTGGCGAGTGCGGATTGTTCCGAGCAACTGGCGAATATCGATATATTGCGGGTTACTCCGATAGCAAAGGGGTTTGTGCACCGTGTGGCGCCCGATGACGTCGCGCGGATTCGAGGCTACAACCTGGACGTTATTCTTCGCTTCGGCTTCAACATCCTGAAGGGCGAAATCCTCACTTCCGCAAGATATGGAATTTGGTCCTACCACCATTCGGACAATGAGTACTATCGCGGAGGACCACCGCAATTTTGGGAACTTGTGGAGGATAACGAGCTCACGGGCGTGATCCTGCAGATCTTGACCGAAGAGCTAGATGCTGGAAAGGTGCTAGCCAAGGCTCTTTTCTCAACTTCACAGGGACTATCGGTGCGCCGCAATCGTTACGACCCTTATTGGGGTTCCGTAGCTTTAGTCATTCAGAAGCTTTACGAGCTGCATAGCTATGGTTGGGACCATGTACTGCAGCGATCGTTACCCGATAAGCCTTATCTGGGCCGCCGGAAACTATATCGGATCCCGACGAACGGCGAACTTTGCGGCTGGTTTCTTAGGAGCGTCGCGAAGATTGTTTGGCGAAGGATCAAGCGGGTCACGCAGGGCGAAAGGGGCTGGGCGTGGCGCATCGCGATTCGCGAACAGCCAGACTTACTGCCCCTGCGGAGCCACTTTGAACCACAGACTTCGTTTCATTGGCTGATTCCTCCCAGGGGACACTTCCACGCCGACCCATTTCTGTTCTCCCATAACGACAAGATGTGGATGTTCTTCGAAGACTATGTATATTTAAAGAAGAAGGCGGTTATCTGCTGCCGGGAAGTCGCGGCGAACGGCGGCTTAGGGGATATTTGCACCGTTGTCGATCGCCCGTACCCTCTATCTTATCCTTTTGTCTTTCAGCATGACCACCATACATATATGATACCGGAGTCACATGAAAACGGCACGATCGAGCTGTATAGAGCAGACGATTTCCCTTATCGTTGGTCGCTCGAAAGAACACTGTTTCATGCCAAGGCTGTGGATACAACTCTTCTGATAGAAAATGGATTCTGGTTCTTCACAACCATTTTCGCGCCTTTTGGCGAAGGTCATTGTTTGTGTCTGTTTTTTTCCGATTCGCTGACCGGCGAGTGGCATCCCCATCCGTGCAATCCTATCTCGATGGACGTTCGAGATGCCCGTAATGGCGGCCGGGTCAGTCGGCGTGGCGGCAAGCTATATCGAATCAGCCAGAGTGGAGCGGGACAGTATGGTAGCAGCAGCTTTAGCTTCCATGAGGTCCTTGCGCTGACTAGGTCAGACTATAAGGAAGTATTGGTCGAGACTATCCATCCGTGGCCTCCCTATTTCGGCGTGCATTCTTACGACCGTTGCGGTCAATTTGAGGTGATTGACGGTCTGACGCGTGCAGCTTCAGCGGACTTGTTTGTCGCCGCCGAATTTCCTCGCGCACAACCGGCCGTCCCCAAGGACTCGAGGGACGAATGATTTCAGCGCACGACGCGAAGAATCGTCAATAGGGCCCAACTTGCTGTCCGCTCCACGATGCCCAGCCACTGAACCAACCGTGTGGCACGGGACCGCTAACCCAACTTACACCCTCTCGCTTTTTACACAATCGAATTTACGTCACCGTCGCAGTTCCAACGATACATGCGATCGGAGCCGGATATCCGAAGCCGGTCTATATAGACTGCCGCGGGCGCCGGGTACCCCTCAGAGTTGGTGGGAGGTTTAAGCGATATCTTCAAAGACGCGCGAGAGCTGCCGGGCTGGCGGTCAGCATTGAAATTTTCACGGAACCAATCGCTGTAAGGCGCCAGCGATTGGGCAGGCGGAAGAATTGGCCGATCAGCTTTGGGCCTGGAACCTCCAGCAAGGCACGGAGTTGATCGGCGACACTCGGCAGGCCATTGTCTGATCCATACGCTCACGCCTTACGACACGCGGCGAGCACCTACGATTCTGCAATAAAGATATGTGCCTGGCTCGGTCTCCAGGACGGGCTTCAAGTGAAGGTCGAAGACGGAATAGCCGCAAGCCGTAACGAAGCGCTGGACGTTCTGGCGATTCGTAATCCAGTTCTGATGCGTGGTACCGTGCATCTCGACCAATAGCTCCGGTCGATGGCAGCGCAAGGTATCGTTCGGCGCCACGGAGCACGTCGAATTCATGACCCTCGGTATCGATCTTCACAAATTGCGGAACCGGGAACCCGTCTTCGATCATCTCGTCCAGCGTATCCAACTGACTTGAAACTCCCCACAAGTCTCGCCGGATTCGGCGTACCACGAAGCGAGTTGTGGATTCAGGGTCGAACGGCATCGTCTCCGGAAGGCGACCACATTTTGGTGAGACCACGCTTCGCACCAAGTGCTGCATTCCTGTGGATGATTTTGCAGCGGAATTGATTCAACTCGAGGTTACGTTGGGTACGTTGAAAACATTGGGGATTGGGTTCAACGATGACAAGAGTTCCCTGGGGGCCAACAGCGCGGGCTGCGAATAGCGAGATGATGCCCTCATACGAGCCGACGTCGTAAAAGACCTTCCCCGCCAAGTCCAGCGTCAAGTACAACTTCTCTTCGTCGCTGACCGGACGGGGAAGGGAAGAAAGCCATACCCACCCCTGCGTTTCAGGCCCGCCGCTACGCCGGAACGAACGGTATAAGTAACGTGATCGGCGATGGGCCTCATCATCAAGGTGAAGAAATGGACTATCGACCTCGAAAGAGAAATAGACTTATCCACGAAAGCCTTTTCTAGGAGCCCGTCCGAGAATTGAAGTTTAAAGAACACTGCAGCGGTCCAAGGCTGAGCTGTGAAAACAGCAAAACACCCTTCTCATTTCTCGCCTTCCCGAAGCGCGGGCCATGGAAAAGCGTTCCGCGAATAGGCGAAAAGTGGACCGCCAACGGATAAGAGCCTTCTCTCTGAATATTAGATGAGCCCATGGAAAAACGGAGAACAGATGACCGCCCAATGGGTGATACCAGGTTGGCCCGAAGCTGACGAGCACCTCGCCTGTCGGGTGCAGGAGCGTGTTTATGATCCGCAAGATTCCCGCAGGGTCGGCGAAATGCTCAAAGGTGTCCAACGAAACGACTATGTCGGCAAGCTCCTTCGTCGAAGATACGAAGTGACAAGAATTTTGAACACCCGTACTGACCGCCCTCTGTCTTGCTGCCTGGAGAAGGTCCTCACGGATATCAATACCGATCACCTGCTTGGCCCCTCCTCCAGCCATCTCTACGGCTTCAGCTCCTTCGCCACAGCCGAAGTCGATGACAACCTTCCCTGCAATCTTGGTGAAGAATTCATCCCCCATTAGAACCGCGAGCTTCGACTTGCCTTCGTAAACGCACCCACAGCAATCTGGGGCAACCGGAGAGATCCTCTTCAGAATTTGATATTGAATGTTGGTAAGCATTTCGCTAGTCGTCGTCCTACCCTTGAGACGGGCGTCCCACCGTGAAAATCAGCATGTCCGCTTCCGAGGCAATCATTGTAACCTTAGAATCTCACGCCTGCCTGTTGACGACGGATCTGCCGTTGTCGGCGGGCCTCCTCCAGCTCTTGATCCCGCGAGGCGTGGATTTCCTTCTGCCGTCCCGCCAGGGCTGCGCCACACGCCAACCATTCGCTGCCCCCTTTGCCAAGTCCCCCCACGGAAACCTCCGCGATCACAGCCGGCGGAGGCGTTCACGAGGTGGCTGGGTGGATTGCTCTATACGAGAACTCTGCGTGAATCCAACGCGCCGTAAACAAGTATCAATCGCGGCAGATCGGTATGCGTTATGCGGTCGGCTTCACCAGGTCCGGAAATTTCGCATGCAGGGTCTGGCGCAACGCGGCTGCCTTCTCAGGATGTTCCGCGCTGCGATCGAGGTCCCAGATTTGCGCTTCGTTCAGCGGCCGCAGCTCGCCCTTTTGGGTATCGATGTAAACCACGTACTGGTAGCCGCCCTCGATCACGCCGAGGGTTCCACGCTTGATCGGCTTGTAGATATCATTCTTAGCCAGATACTGGCAAAACGCCGCGCCTTCGCCTTCGCCCTGGCCATTACGCTCGAGCCAAGGGACGAGCGACTGGCCACCCATCCAACTCGGTCTTGGCTGACCCGCAAGTTCAAGAATCGTCGGAGCAAGTGCCGTCTGGTCCGCCGTGTAGTTGACCGTGCGTCCGTCCTGCTGGCCCGGTGTTCGGACCACCAGCGGAACATGGATCACCGGCCTGGTCAGATACGGCGTCGAGTGTTGATAAACCCCGCCCTCAAAGCTCTCTCCGTGGTCGGCCGACACGATTACGGCAGTGTCATTGGCCCTGCCGCTCTTCTCGAAATCCGCCATGAATGCCCCGAAAGCGCGATCGGAGCTCACGACAAACTCGTCGTACAACAGCCGTCGCCGGTCTATTTGCGGCTGAATGGCGGCATCGTAGTGGGGCTGCCATTGATCATCCAGGTCTTTCTCAAAGATGCGCTGCTCCGCCTCAGGAAGGAAGAGACCGCTGTCACGAGCATCCGGGATATAGGGAAAGTGGGGTGCAATCAGATGCACCCAGACGAAGAATCCGTCCGGCAGATTGGCAAGTATCTTGCGCGCGTGCTCGAAACTCGCAGCCGGCCGGTATTCGAACGGAAGGTACATGTCGATCCGGCCAAAGTGGTTGTAGATTCGCTGCAGGTCCCAATATTCTTCCACGCGGCATCCAATGCCCGAATCCTGATGCAGCGGTCGCGTGAGTTCCCACAACCGTTGCAGCCCGCCTTTTTGGAACACCGGTTCCGGCAGCGCACTGAAATCGTTCTTGGCCGTTCGCGACAGGTAGTAAGCCCACGGATTCGAAAAGAACCCGCCGGTAGCGTAGCCTCCCTTTTGCAGCAGATAGGGCACTGTCTGCCCCGCGTTCTCCTTCTGGATCCTCCCCTGGATCTGAAATACCCGCGTCTCCGAGGGATACAGGCCGGTCATCATGGTGGCAATGCATGGGGTCGTGAAGGTGTATGCCGAGTAGAAGTTGGTAAATACCGTGCTCTTGCGGGCGAAGGCGTCGATGTTGGGCGTAGTCGGGAGCGTACGTCCGTAAAGCGACATGTCCTCGGCGCTCAAGGCGTCGAAGGAGATGAGCAGGATATTAGGTTTCGGACGCTGCGGACTTTGTGCCGCCTGTACCGTTGGAAATCTCCTGCTGAACGCGTATTCCGTTGCTATCAGTCCGGCGGTGCCCACTACAGTCGCAACGGCGGTGCGCCGCGTGACTTGCGGGGTCAGCATCCCATCCAGGCTCGACGTGATTTCTTTGCGCGAACGGGGGAAGCACAACGCCACTGCGAAAGCCAGGTAGTAGGCGATCAGCGAGATTTTCACTAGTGCCAGGCTGTGGCTCCAGGTGGGTGTCAGGGGGTCGCTCCAGGTGCCTCCTGCCCACTGGATGAGCACGATCAAAGCGTAGCGGGCCATCACGAAGACGAAGGCGATGACGCCAAGCTTCGTCACCCAGTCCACAATGCGTTCGCGCTGCGTTTTGAAGTATCCGAGGATGGGCGCAATGCCTAAGGTGGCTACGGTTCCAACCAGGAAGCCGGCCACGGCGGCCGCGACCAGCCGGACCAGCACTTCGAACCCGACTTCCATGCCGGTGAGGTAGAACGACCAACCTTGTGCCTTTCCGCGTGCCAGGCCCAGGGCTTCGTAGAACACGCAACCCACGACCGCAAGGGTCACCAGCCGGAACCATATAGTCTTCAGGTAAGAGCTAAACTCAGGCTTGCTCGACATCATCCCCACTGCGGAATCGCCTCGTCAGGGCGGAGAATACCGCTCCAATCTGTTTTCTGAGAAACGTCAGCGCGGCCGCAGCGAAGATCAGCAGCGGTGTCAGGATTTGCGAAACCAGTCCTGCCGCGTTGGGATCGATATAGGCGCGCGCAGGAACTGCAACGCCGAGGACGCAGAGGCAGCAGACAGCTGCGACAGTCACGAACTTCCTATCTCTTGTGGTCATGCTTCGGCCTCAGTGAGGTTGCCTTTCGGCTGGTGAAAAGGAGTTTAGATTTCGTGGGCGGTTACTGGGAGGTCATTGTCCCCACGATTCGATTACTACTTGGCTAGTACCACAACACAGCAATTCTATGCGTGATTCTAGGGCGCGGCTTGCGGCCAGTCAAGTGATCGATGCGACCGGTTACTCGCTGCGTAACGCTACCACCGGACCCCTCTCGTGGCCCGGCGAGCTGGAACGAGGCACGCTACCGTCCCAACGGTGGCCAGCACCAGAAGGACGCCCAAAAACGTCACCGGATCATGGGGCGAACTCCCCAGAACTCGCTGGCTACCAGCCGGGTCAACGCAACGCTCGCCACAAGGCCAAGCACGACACCCAAGCCGATGAGCCGAAGTCCTTTGCTGAGGACCATCTTCAGCACGTTCCCCGTCAGAGCGCCGAGCGCCATGCGGGCGCCGATCTCGTGGGTCTGGAGGCATACCGAATACGCCACTACGCTGAAGACTCCGATCGCGACCAGCACCAAGCCAACGGTCGCGAACACACCCAGGAGAATGAGTCCGAACTTCGGCCGGCTTACGAGAACTTGCTGCACATAGCCTTCCGGCGCCACGTTGCGATCGACCGCCCAAATCTCGCTTCGTACCTGCCTCACCCTGGATAGCGGCTCGACGCCCGTGCGGACGAGCACACCACGCTCGATTGCGCAGGAAACACTATAGGGAAGTTAGGCCTCCGGCATGATTCCTCCTGCAGACCACGATTCCTCGCGTCGGCTACGACGCCGATAATGCTGGCCTTTCGGTGACTGCGGCATCTCGTCGAACAGGTTGAACTTGACCTCCGCCCATGGGATCTTCCTTGCTGAAGTAGGTCTCCACGAAGGTCTCATTCACCACCGCGACTGTCCGCGCCGCATCCACGCCCGACTCGGTCAGCCCGCCGCGAGAACGTGGCGTCCCACGGTCTTGAAGTAGCCTTCGCTGCACAACTGAAAACATCGCGTGCCACGCCTCAGAGTGCGTCTTGCCCGAAACGGTGATGTCGCTTTCCGGTCATGTCGAACTTTTTTGCTCTGATTCCCTCACCTCGCAAGTGATGCGAGGCCAAGGGAGTCAGTGAGTATGGAAGATCCGATCACCCGGGGGCTGGGCACGCGTCGGGATGAAGACATTGCTCTGGACTTGATGAAGTTTATTGCCGGCTCGACCGGATACCGCAAAACCAGCGCGCCGGGTGTTGGCTTTCAAGGCGGCGTTTCGTCGAAGGCAGGCGATGCGCCGGATAATACCCCGATGTCCCTTGATTTTGGCGTAACATAGCCAGAGCCTGAATTCGCCACTGGTCGATGTGACCACGGTAAACCATCGTATGCGGCTCTGCAGCGAGTTTACGATTCCGTAATGCAGGTGTGATTTCATGGCATCTGCACCCCCACTGGCAATTAACCATCCATAAGGAGATTTCCCCCATGGCAGACCTGGAACAGCTCAAGCAGAAGTACGCGCCCGTGCTCCGCACCCTGGAGGTCGAGGGCGCGCAGGTACAACCTCTCAGTCTCGATGGCGAGCAACTGGTGCTTACGGCAATGGTCGTCTCGGAAGCCAGCAAAAACCGCGTCTGGGACAGCATCAAGTCAGTTGATCCGACTTTCGCTGATCTGAAGCACAACATTCAGGTCGTTCCCGGCAAACAGGTGTACACCGTGCAGTCGGGCGACAACCTTTCCAGGATCAGCAAATACTTTTACGGCAATGCCAACAAGTACATGGACATCGCCAAGGCCAACGGCCTCGCCGATCCCGACAAAATTAGAGTCGGCCAGCAGCTGACCATTCCGGAGTAGAATCGCACCCAATCCCATCCACTGACATTGCACGCAACAACATTAAGGAGCTTCAACCATGGGACTCTTCGATCAACTCGGCAGCGTACTGGAGCAGTACGCCAATAGTTCTGGCTCCGGCCAGGTCAACGAACAGGTGCACGAGCATTTCGACCAGGTATCACAGGCCGCGCCCAGCAGCGCCTTGGCCGACGGCCTTGCCGCTGCCTTCCGCTCCAACAGCACTCCCGACTTTGGACAGATGCTGGGCAGTATGTTCAGCTCGTCCAGCGGCGATCAGAAAGCCGGTATTCTGAACCAGCTACTCGCCTCCGGTGGGCCTGCGTTGCTGTCGCAGCTCGGCGGTGCGGGTGGCGGACTGGCGTCCTTGCTGGGCGGTGGCACCTCTCAGATCACACCTCAACAGGCCGAACAGATCTCGCCTGACGTGGTGCAGAAACTGGCTGCCCATGCCGAAAAGTCCGATCCCTCGCTCATCGACAGGGCCAGCGCGTTTTATTCCGAGCACCCCGCCCTGATTAAGACCTTGGGCGGCGCGGCCCTGACCATCGCCATGGCCAAAATGGCGGAAAAGCGCAACGCCTAGACAGGCGTTCGTATCCGGAGTTGACGGCTGCGCGGTGCCCACCGCGCGGCCCGGTTTTCTCCAATTCGGCGCAAAACCGACACTTTCGTTGGACTCCTGCCGAATTGCAGGCCGGCCCTCGTTGTCCTGGCTGTGCACCACCTACTGCGTCGTCTATTCCTCGATAGCGTGTTTTTCCCAGCATGAGTAGATCCCGATTTTTGTGCGACAGAGCGGGAAGCGAAATCAGCCTGCAAAGACATAAGGCGGATAGAGGGTTGGACAACCAACTTATCGCCTTTCTTCTTTTGGAACACCGGGGATCCAGTCCTTCGTTTTCTGGGAAATCACTCACCCCGCGAATCAGGCGCACCAATAGCCAATAGTAGTTAACGTAGCAACAGTACTACTGTTGATTGAACCTATTCTGCTTTTTCTTTTCGAAACTATTTGCTACGTAATTGTTCGTTGCCATAATATGGCTCCCGCGTAATTCACCTTCACACGATCATCCACCAGCAAGGAGAAGTTGAAGAGCAAGCGCCCCGGCCCCCAAGGCAGTGTTCCTATAACGCTTAACCAAGGAGCGGCCCAACCAGCAACGCTTATTCTTGGCGATCAGACGTACCCCAGGCGCGCGATCGCAAAACTGTGCAAATCCAGAAACAGGTGAGGAAAATGATCAAAGTACCTCTCTTCGTACGTGTCAGTTTGGGGATCCTGCTCTTGGCTTCTGTGGCGTACGCAAACAATCTGCTCGATGTAACTGGCGCGCTCACCTTCGGCGATCCCACACAGCTGGGACGCATCAGCCGGGACGGCGTCCCCAGCGACTGGTCGTCGCAGAAGCCCTTCCCAGGCGTAATCAACACTGGCGTCACGTACCACTACACCGAATACACTGTGAACTCGGGAGTAACGCCCTTCATCGAAGTCACGCTCGATTCGACGGCGAATGTCTTCGTCGCAGCCTTTCTCGGCGGCTACGATCCGACGAACATTGCTGCGACTTACATCGGAGATCCTGGCAATTCCGAGCCTTTTGGATTTCCCGCGTCTTTCCAGGTCGTCGTTCCCAAGAATACGGACCTAACGCTGGTCATTAACAACACGGGTAGTGCCGGCGTCGGAGTAGGCGATCCCTACGAGCTGATCGTGCAGGGCTTCCTCGACACCCAGTTCACCAATACGCCCGAGCCGTCCAGTCTCCTGCTGTTGGGATCCGGAGCGCTCGGCATTGCCGGTCTGGTTCGTCGCAAACTGCGCTGCGGCTAGCCGCCCTGTCCGCAGTTGGGACGTGGCCCGGACATCGGAGTCCGCGGCTGACAGCTATTTCGCAAAGAGACTTCAGCTCCGCGTTAACTCGCGCCTGGTCTCGCACCACATCTCAGGAGATCCAAGATGACATCGGACCGCATGAACAAAATGCGCATGCCTGCCGCGGCAACGATCGCAGTGGCCTTACTCGTCTCATTGCCGGCCTTCTCGCAAGTTGCTCCCAGCAAGACGGTAACCGCCCAGATTGCCGCCATTCAACAGATAAAACAGAACCTCACCGCCAGCCAGAAAAAGATGGACTCCGGCCTGGCCTTTGCCACAGTGGCGCAGAGCAATCCCAAAGCCGCCGCTGTCGTTGCGATCGCGGCCCCGCTATCCAAAACTCAATCCGGTAAGGTCCTGGTGGATGTTAAAGGCACCGTGACGGACTCTCTGTTACAGCTCATCAAAAAGGTTGGCGGCGACGTCATTTATTCGTCTCCCCGCTGGGGCAGTATCAGGGCTGCGATTCCCATGTCTGCCGTGGAATCGGTCGCCGCCCGTTCCGACGTGGCGCGCATTTCCAGCCGCGTGTGGGCGCACACCAACGTTGGCGCGCTGACCAGTCAGGGTTATGTCGCGCACCGCGACAAGCAGGTGGTCGAACAGAAGGGCGTAAATGGTGGCGGCATCAATGTTGGAGTGCTGTCAGACAGCGCTTCGGCTGCAGAAATTGCCGCGTTGAAGGCGTCCGGCGACCTTCCGCCTACCGCCCATGCTCTTGCGGGACAAGATGGCGCACCAGGATCGGACGAAGGCGCCGCCATGATGGAAATCGTTTACGACATGGCGCCCGGGTCCAACCAGATTTTCGCCACTGCATTCAGCGGCCAGGCTGGCTTTGCCGACAACATCATTGCTCTCCAGGCCGCTGGCTGCAAGGTGATCGTTGACGACGTAACCTACTTCGAGGAGCCGGTATTCCAGGATGGCGTCATTGCCCAGGCAGTCAACCAGGTTGTCGCCAATGGAAGCATCTATTTCTCTTCGGCTGCCAATAGCGGAAGCAAGAAGAAGGGTACCTCCGGCACCTGGGAAGGCGACTTCAAGGACGGAGGCCCAGCCACCGGAATACTAGCTGGCTTAGGACACGTTCACGATTTCGGCGGCGGACAGGTGTTCGACCAGTTTACTGCCCCGCCCTCCGGTCTCGTATTCCTGCAATGGTCCGATCCTTTCGGCAACGCTTGCGACGATTACGACTTGTACGTGACGGATTCTACCGGAACCGTTCTCAAGGCGTTCTCGGCGGATACCCAAACCTGCCCCGGTTCCGATCCGGTCGAAGGCCTGCAGTACAACACCGCGGCTGCCGGTGACCGCATTTACATCGTGCTCTTCAACGGAACGCAGAAGGCGCTGCATCTTGACACCGAGCGCTCCAACATCGCCATCAATACCGACGGCGCTACCTTCGGCCACAACGCCGCCATGAACAGCGTCACGGCCGCGGCTACCTTCTGGGGCAGCGCCCGCAAGGGTGTGGTTCCATTCACCGGCTTCGCCAATCCTGTCGAGTCCTTCAGCTCCGATGGCCCCCGCAAGATCTTCTTCGATCCCAACGGCAACGCCATCACCCCAGGGAACTTCTTGTTCTCTACCAACGGAGGCACCACGCTGAAGAAGCCCGACCTGACCGGCGCCGACGGCATCTTCGCCAAGACGCCCGGATTCACGCCGTTCTACGGTACCTCGGCGGCGGCTCCGCACCTTGCCGGCATCGCTGCCCTTGTCCTCGAGGTTCGCCCGGGTTACACCCCGGCGCAGGTCAAGAAGGCCATGACCGCTTCCGCACTCGATACCGAAGCTGTTGGCTGGGATGAGAACTCCGGCTTCGGCATCGCCATGTCGAGTGGGGCAGTGAATTACGCCTTGGCCCACTAAACCCCTTACCGGAGTTCTGCCTCGCCCACCAGGGGCGGGACTCCGGCCCCTTCTTTCCCCGCCGCATCGTTTTGCCACCAGCCCGCAACACCGCTAGACTGAATCCATCCGCAAGGTCATTCCATCTGAGCTTGCGAATTGGTTCGGGTGAAGCATCCATCAGCCGGGAGTTGGGATGAGCATCGGCTATAAATATTCCGACATCGCTTCGATGATCGATCATTCGTTGCTCACTCCGGCCTTGACCGTTCCCGAGCTCGAAGAGGGCTGCCAACTGGCGCTGCGTTACGATGTCGCCAGCGTCTGCATCCTGCCCTACTACGCCGCTCGCTGCGCCGGGTTGCTGGCGAAGAGCGACGTCAAAACCAGCACGACGATTGGATTTCCTCATGGCGGCCATACCACTGCCGTAAAGCTCGCCGAGGTGCAGCAGGCGCTGAGAGACGGTGCCCGCGAACTCGATATGGTGATCAACATCAGCCAGGCGCGTAGCGGAAACTGGGAGTACGTCCGCCGTGAGATTGCCTTGCTTACCGAATCGACGCACGCGGCAGACGCGAAAATCAAGGTGATCTTCGAAAATGCGTACCTCGACGATGCCATGAAAGTCCGGCTCTGCGAAATCTGCGGCGGCATTGGTGTCGACTGGGTCAAGACCTCCACCGGTTACGCTTCGAGTGGAGCCACGCTCGCCGATCTCAAGCTCATGCGCCGCTACTCTCCTGCCTCCGTGCAAGTGAAGGCAGCGGGCGGCATTCGCAGCCTCGATGCCCTGCTCGAAGTGCGAGCCATTGGGGTGACGCGCGTGGGCGCCACCCGTACGGCAGAAATGCTCGACGATTGCCGCCAACGACTCGGACTGGCGCCGATCGCCGCAAAGGTGGCGGTCAGCCGCATCCACTGAGACGCCAGGCGGTCCCAATCGCCGCAGCCGATTCGGTTTCATACCTTAGCTACCAACGAACCGGGGCCTGCACCCACCCTCGCAGAAACGCCGGCCGGAGTATGCGGCTGCCGAAATATCCCTGCGCTCAGTTGGCCTTCTTTGTCTCGGAAGGCGAAGCGAATAGCAACGCTTCGTGATGGTGCGTGCGGACCACGGAAGCATGCGCGCCATGACACCTCGGCTTGCTCGAGGCGCGGTAGTGCTGCTCGACCGGCACTACAATTCCCTGCGTCAGTATCACCACGGCGCGCGCCCAGTCTCTACGGCGTGCGCGTTGAAGACCAGTGCGTCATACGCCAGGTGGCGGTGGCGTCGGGCCGCATCATCCTTCGACCGCAGAACGAGCAGTGGCCGGTGGAACTGGTCGAAATTGCCTTCGGCAAAGGCTTCGCCGAATACATCGCTGGACGGGTGTGCCACATCGCCGTGAAAGCCCGACGCCGTCTGCGTTGCGCGCCTCGCTCAACGAACGCAGTGCGGAGGGCGGAGCTTTGCTATGATTCCCTCACCTCGCACCTCAACAGTGCAGGCCTAAGGGAGTCAGCGAGTATGGAAGATCCAATCACCCGCGGTCTGGGGACGCGGCGCGACGAAGATATCGCCCTTGACTTGATGAAGTTTATTGCCGGCTCGACCGGCTACGGCAAAACCAGCGCGCCTGGTGTAGGCTTTCAGGGCGGCGTTTCGCCGAAGGCTGCGGAGGAATACGCCCAACACCTACTCGAACTCTACGGCCGCTGCCTCCAAGCCGTACAGGGCAAGAAATAGCCGCGGTCGCGAAAAAACAGGCGCAGCAACCGAACGCAGCCTGGAGGAAGGTATCGTTGCTCCTGTAGCTATCACATTGTGGGACATCTTGCCTTTACACGTTCTCTAACTTTCCGTCTCGCACCCTGAATTTCAACCCGCGCCACTCAATCTGGCTCCCGGTGAAGCTTGCCAGCCAGACCGCCAACGCAACAAAGTCCCGCAGCGGCAGCAGCCACATGTCCTGCAAGACTGCGGGATCCCTCAAGCACTCCCCTTCCAATCGCTACTGCCGCAATCGCGCGACACACGACAGCTGCAGCCAATGCGGCCCAACGTCCACCACGCGTGCGGGGCAGCCAGCACGGCCAGCATTCCCCATGCAAGTCCGAAGGTTACGATCAGCCCGAAGTATTGAGCCTGCCGTCGGTCGCGGACATTGCGGGCCCAACGCATCTGGTGCGTCCAGAACTGCGCCGAAAGTGTAATCCGGCAGCGTGGTTTCGACCACGACATCCGGCAGCTCGACCTTGTATCCCGCCGCGCGAGATTCGCGCTCCCAATTCGTAGTCGTCGCCGAGGTAATCGACCAGCGCTTCCAGGCCGCCGATCTCCCGAAGTACGGTCTTGGTTGTCGCCATCGTCGCGCCCGAGCGCGAAGTGCACTCCACCTTCCAGTTCGCGAGCCACCAGCACGCCGCCCATGAAGTCGGTGCTCAGTCCCAGGGCCTCCAGTTTGGACGGCGAGGGTGTTCGCCTGCGAATCCGCGATAGAGCGACGTCACCATGCCAACTCTCTCGCCTGCAAACTGCGCTGATCACCCGTCGCAGGTAATCGGCAGGCGCCACGATGTCGCTGTCGTTGATCAGGATGTGCTCGTACTTCGCCTGCGGAACCATCTGCGACAGGGTGCTGACCTTGCCATTGAGGCCAAGATTCCGTGGGCAAGCAACGATGCGAATCTGGCGCCTGCGGGAATTCCTGTTGCAGCCGCTTCACCAGTTCCAGGGCAGGCTCGCCAGGATCGCTCACGCCGAACAGCAAGCTCGTACTCGCGCGTATTCGAGAACGCAGTGGCTGCGAAAGGCCGCATACATGTGGGGATCGAGGCCCTTGAGCGACTTCATACATGCTGACGGGAGGCTCAAAATCTGACGTGAGGTTGGCGCACGACTGCTGCGGCGAAAGCGCACTGCCGCCGCGACGCAAAGCGCAAAGTAAGCCGCTCCGGCGAGCGCAAGCAGCGCGTAGACCGCCGCCATCGCTGTGAGGACAGGTTGCATGGCAAGCTGATCAGATTAGCAGACCGAGCCGCGGCTACTCGTACCGCAGCGCCTCGATGGGATCGAGGTTGGCGGCCTTCCATGCGGGATAGATACCGAAAATCAAGACCGATTGCGACCGACACCATCGTCGCCGTCAGCACCCACGACAACGACATGCTCGCCGGCAGCGAGGGAAATGCCAGCGGCACCAGCGTGGTCAGAAGTCCGCCGATCAGGATGCCAAGAATGCCGCCGATGCCGGTCAGCGTGATCGCTTCCAGCGTGAATTGCAGCAGCACGTCGCGTTTGCGCGCACCTATGGCTTTGCGCACGCCAATTTCGCGGGTTCGCTCCGTCACCGACACCAGCATGATGTTCATCACGCCGACGCCGCCCACGATCAGCGCCACGCTCGACACCGCGAACATGAAGACGAAAATCCCGCCGGTAAGCTGGTTCCAGGTATCGCTGAGCGCGTCCTGGCTGAAGACGGCAAAGTTGTCCGGCTGATTCGGCGCCAGGTGCCGGCGCCGCCGCAGCAACGCGCGCATCTCGTCCATGGCCAGCGGCATGTCGTCGTGCGAAGTCGCCTTCACGCTGATCCAGTGCTGCTTCAGTTCCGGATGCAGCTTGTGGAATGTCGCGATCGGGAAATACACCAGGTTGTCTTCCGGATTCGAGCCATTGCCGAAGGCCGCCTTGCGCTTCGAGAGCACTCCAATCACGGTGAACAACTGGCCTTCGATATTGATTTCCTTGCCCAGCGGCTCTTCGTTTTCGAACAGCTTGTCGGCGGTGTCGCGGCCCAGCACGATCACCGGACTGCGATGCTCGTTGTCGGTCTCCGTGAACCAGCGGCCCTTGTCGAGCTTCAGGTCGAACACCTTCATGGTGTCGGGCAGATCGCCATCGAGAATCGTGTTCTTGGTCTTGCGGCCCTCGTACTTCACGGAATACGTGCCGGTGCCGAACTCCGGCACCTGCAGGCGCACGCCGTCGGTGACCGCCTTCACGTGCGGCAGGTCGTTCATGGCGATGGCATCTTCGAGCGTAAGTTCCTTGCGCGTCAGCATCTCGGTCGTCGGACGGCCGAAGGTAAACACGTCGATGTGAAAGGCGAAGATGATGTCGGAGCCCATGTCCTTCACCATGTTCTCGACGTTGCTGTTGAGCCCGCGCACCACCGACGAGATGAGAATGACCATCATCACGCCAATGACGATGCCGAGCACGGTCAGGCCCGAGCGCATTTTGTTCTTGGCGATGGTCTCCAGCGCCATGCGCAGGATTTCTTTGTAGTCGCCGCGACGCATGCTCATAGCTCAAACCTCAACGCCACGATAGGATCGAGCTTGGCCGCCTTGCTCGCCGGATACACGCCGAAGAAGATTCCCACGCTCGCCGACACCAGCAGTCCTGCGAAGATGGCCCACAGTTTGATGGCCGAAGGCATTCCGATGGCCGCGGTCACACCCTTGGCGATGCACGATTCCGCCCAGCACGCCAACCAGTCCGCCAATCAGTGCCATGGTGCTCGACTCGATCAGGAACTGCCGCATCACGTCGCGCGGCCGCGCTCCCAGCGCCTTGCGGATGCCGATCTCGCGCGTGCGTTCCGTCACCGACACCAGCATGATGTTCATGATCACGATGCCGCCGACGATCAGCGAAATCGACGCAATCACGATCATCACGATGAAAAACGTTCCGCTCAGGTTCGCCCACAGCGACAGGAAGCTGTCATTGGTCTCGATGACGAAGCTGTCTTTTTCGCCGATCAGGTCGTGGCGGCGCGCGCGCAGGATGACCCGCGTCTGGTCGATGGCCTGCTCCATGGGAGCGCCGACGTCGTAGCCCTTGGCCCAGATGTTCACGCTGTTGTGCGAGCCGTAGGCCTTGAACCATGTGCTGATGGGCATGATCACGTAGTTGTCGCGGCTCTGCCCCAGCGTCTTGCCTTCCTTCTTGCCGACGCCGATGACCGTGTACACGTGGCCGTCAACCCGAATCTCCTTGCCGATGCGGGTCGGTGCCGGCCATCAGGTTCTCGCGAATGTCCTGGCCGATGATCACAACCTGCGAGCGCATTGTTCTGGTCGGCATCATTCAGCGGCCGCCCCATCACAACGTCGAGGTCGTAAATCGGCTCCATGGTCGGAGTCCAGCCGCGGACCACCGTGTCGGTGCTGTTCTCGGTGCCGTACACCACCTTGCCGGTAAAGTTGCGTACCGCCGCGCCCACAATCTTGCAGGCCGTGCATTCTTCCGCAACGGCCTGGTAGTTCTCCATGGTGAGGTCTTTGCGCTTGTTGCCCTCGATGAACTGGTCGACGTCGGTGACCACGTTGGGCATCTTGCTGATGATGAATACGTCTGCGCCGAGGTTGAAGACCTTCTCGGCAACGTAGCCATTGATGCCGTTGACGAAGGTCACCACCGCGATGACCGCCGAAACACCGATCACCACGCCCAGCAGCGTCAGCACCGACCTGAGCTTGTTGGCCCAGAGCGAGAGCAGAGCGATGCGGATTGCCTCAGAGACACTCATTGGCGCAAAGTCCGGATGGACATTTGAGTCCCCAGTTTACCAGTGTCGAGACCCCTGGCCGCTGCATTTCATCCCCAGACCAAGGGTGCTCACGGCAGCAAGTACGCGCACGACCGCCCCGTGTAACTGATACGAAAGACAGCTCCGAAAAGATTCGCCGTGGCTTTCACTCGCTCTTGGGAAGGGTGAGCTTGATGTCGAGCGTCCGGTGTTCGCGCTCGCCCAGGGTGACCGCGACAGATCGGACTTGACTGCAGGTGCATCTTCTCCGGGCGAAGGAATCCTTGCCGTGACTTTGTACTTGCCCGGCGGGAGGTCTTTGATGATGAAGTGGCCGTTTTGGTCAGTGCTGGCCTGATACCAGGGGAAACGGTTGAACTCGTTGGGCGGATCGGGTCGGGCCTTCACCTGCACGCCCGCGAGGGGCTGGCTTTGATCACTGTCCGTGACGGTGCCCTCAACCTGCGCACCATCGTTGCTCAAGATGATACTGAGGTGGCCTGCGGCCGCGCCATCCTCCAACGACACGCCTTTCCGCAGCGCATCTTCGCTACCGATACGCACCGATTTCAGGTACCAGCCCTGCTCGAACCCATAGGCGAGGAGGGAATAGTTCCCGTCGCCAACACCGTTCAACTCGAAGCTGCCATCCCTGTTCGCCCTCGCATGCGCTGAGTTCACGGTATCGTTGTCAGAAGTGGGACTCAGACTCACGGATAACCGGCCCAATTCCTCACCATTCATGGGAGGATCGTTGCTTCGGGAGCCGGAGCTGAATTTCAGCGCTCAGCGAAAGGTGGCCGCGCTCAGGACGCGCCCGCTGACCGTGCAGTTGCCTGGTGGCTTCTGAGCGGCGCCCGGTTGGGTCGCTGGATTGGCTGGCACTTGCGCGAGTAGCGCGTGAGTACAGACAACTAATGCGAGCGCGTAAACTATGCGGCGCACCATGCTATGACTCCGATGGCGATAACACCCAGATTTTAGGACAGTTCCGCCGGTATGTTCTAATCCTTCTTACAGATAGTCCTCATTCGTCGGGAGTCTCGATGCACTCGTTCATACGCCGCGTTCCCCTGATGCTTCTGCCGCTCGTCTTCGCTTGTGCCGCCGCCCAGGCTCAGAAAATCAAGGTCGAGTACGACAAGTCACTGGACTTCTCGAAGTTCAAGACCTACGCCATCGATCCCGTGGACAACTCGCCGCGGCCAATGCTGCGACTCGCCATCCAGGCCGCTGTGCAGGACGACCTCACGAAGCGCGGGCTGACGAAGGTTGACAGCAATCCAGACCTCTACGTACAGATGTATGGGGCGATCGATACCGACTTCACCGCGCACTATAACGACCCGATCTACGGCAATGGGATTCCGCCGTCGAACTCCAGGTACACGATGTGGTACACGATGCCTGGAACCGTCACCACGGTTGTCATCCCCAAAGGCGAGCTGATGATCGATCTAATCGACGCCAACAAGAAGCAGTTAGTGTGGCGCGGGACTTCCAAGCAGAAGCTGATCAATGACAATCGCGAAAAGCTGCTTGACCAGGTGAATACCGCGGTGGAAAAGATGTTCCAGCAGTATCCGGTTGGAAAGAAATAAGCAGCGCGGATTTACGCAGATTTTCACGGAATCGGTCTGAATCCGCGGCCGAAGACTAATCCGCCTCCACCCCGGCCGGCTGCGCGTTCGCTTCGCGGACGCCGGTTCTGCTGCAGAATCTTCTTCCGCAGCCGCAGCGTCTTGGGCGTGACCTCCACCAGCTCATCGTCGGCGATGAACTCGATGGCCTGCTCCAGGTTCAGGTTCTTGAACGGCACCAGCCGGATCGCCTCATCCGCCGTCGACGACCGCATGTTGGTCAGCTTCTTCTCGCGCACGATGTTCACGTCGAGATCGTTGTCGCGCGCGTTCTCGCCCACCACCATGCCTTCGTACACTTCGACGCCCGGTCCGACGAACAGCTCGCCGCGCTCCTGCAATCCCCACAGCGCGTAAGCCGTGGTCGAACCGCTGCGATCGGCGACCAGTGCGCCGGTCACGCGATGCGGAATCTCGCCCTGCCACTCGGTATAGCCGTCGAACAGCGAATTCATCACGATGGTGCCGCGCGTGTCGGTCAGCATCTCGCTGCGCAGCCCGATCAGCCCGCGGCTCGGAACTGTGAACTCCATGCGCACGCGGCCGTAGCCGTGGTTGTGCATCTTCTGCATCTGCGCCTTGCGCACGCCGAGCTTCTCGATCACCACGCCCACGAACGTATCGGGCACATCGATGGTCAGCCGCTCGACCGGTTCCATCAGCTTGCCATCAATCGTGCTTGGTGACGATCTCAGGCTTGCCGACTGCCAGCTCGAAGCCTTCGCGCCGCATCATCTCGATAAGGATCGCCAGTTGCAACTCGCCGCGTCCCATCACCTTGAACGAGTCGGTACTCTCGGTCTCTTCCACCCGCAGCGAGACGTTCGTCAGCAGCTCTTTCTGCAGCCGGTCGCGCAGATTGCGCGAGGTGACGTACTGGCCCTTCGCGTCCCGCGAACGGCGAGGTGTTCACCATGAACTGGATGGCGATCGTCGGCTCGTCGATGGTGATGACCGGCAGCGGCGCGGGGTTCTCGACGTCGGTGATGGTCTCGCCGATGTTGATGCCCTCGACGCCCGCGACCGCGACGATGTCGCCCAACTCGGTCGCGGTGATATCGGTGCGCTTCAGTCCGGCAAACGAAAACAGCTTGGTGATCTTGGTGTTCTCCATCGAGCCGTCGCGCTTGGCGATGGCGACATCTTCGCCCGTGCGCAGCGTGCCGTTGAAGACGCGAGCGATGGCCAGGCGCCCGAGGTAGTCGCTGTAATCGAGGTTCGCAACCAGCACCTGCAGCGGCCCGTCGGCGTCGCCCGTGGGATGCGGAATCGTCTTCACGATCGCCTCAAACAGCGGCTGCAGATTTTCGCCTGGCTTGTCGGGATCGTCGGTCGCCGTGCCCGCCTTGGCGTTGGTGTAAAGCACGGGAAAATCGATCTGGTCTTCGCCGGCGTCGAGATCGATGAACAGGTCATAGACCTCGTTCAGCACTTCCTGCGAGCGCGCGTCGGGGCGGTCAATCTTGTTGATCACGAGGATCGGCGGCAGCTTGGCTTCGAGCGCCTTGCTCAGCACGTAGCGCGTCTGCGGCAGCGGACCTTCCGTGGCATCGACCAGCAGCATCACGCCGTCCACCATCTTGAGAGCGCGCTCAACCTCGCCGCCGAAATCGCTGTGGCCGGGCGTATCGACGATGTTGATCTTGATGTCGTGGTAAAAAATCGCCGTGTTCTTGGCCAGAATCGTGATGCCGCGCTCGCGCTCCAGCTCGTTCGAGTCCATCACGCGCTCGGCGTGCGCTTCGTTGGCGCGCCAGGTGCCGCTCTGGTTCAGCATGGCGTCCACCAGCGTGGTCTTGCCGTGGTCCACGTGCGCGATGATGGCGATATTGCGAAGACTTTTGCTCAAAACGACAGTCCTTTCCCTCATTTGAGGGCTTCCCGTGGCCTGCGGCCGTGCGGAGGTTGGGCTCCGCGGCGTGTCGGAGATCGTTCTGCGGGGAACCGCGTGTGTTCAGGTCAACAACGGGATTCGTAACCGGTAACTGACAGTTTACAATATGCGGCATCGTTGGGGCGTAGATGCAAGAGGTGCAACGGATGACGCTGCGACCTGCGGCCTTGCTGATTTCAGCACTATGCCTCGTTGCGGTGGCCACAGGACAGCAACAGCCGGTCGCGCCGACGCCTCCAGGTATCAAGGGCCCCTGCCCAACTACTCCCGAGAGCAAAACCGCCTGGTTCGACGCCAGTCAATATCTGCTGCGCGGCAACGGCGTAAAACTGGGACGCGCTGTATCAGCGCCTGACCCGCAATATTCCGACAGCGCACGAAAAGCAAAGATCACGGGAACCGTGTTATTGGCCATTGCGATTGATGCCGCCGGCAACGTGGCTGCCGCCAGAGTGGTATGTTCGCTTGAACCCAGCCTCGATCAGAACGCAGTCGATGCGGTGAGGCGGTGGAAATTCACCTCCGCAACCAAGGACGGGAATCCTGTGCCGGTTCAAATTGAGGTGTCGGTCGGGTACCGCTTGTATTGAAGCGCGCTGACGTGACTACAGTCTCAGTTACACCAGCTCTTCACACCATGCGCCATTCACAGGCTGTTGTACTCCGCGGAATTCTCTGTCATGGTACGACGGCACTTGCTCAAGACAAACCTCGGAAAAGTTGGTCTCCGGGCCAAGATAGACGACAAGGGCAGAGTTACTTTCGTCTCTGTCGTCAACCACGTCAATCCGCTACTGGATGCCGCCCGATCCTTGACACTTTCACTATGGAAATTCAAGCCCGCAACCAGGGATGGGTAACCTGTTTGAGTACGAATGAGTTTCGCTGCGATTTTCGAGAGCCCGCGTCCTCACATCGTTATGAACGAAGTTCTTAAAATTGGCGACCCTGTGGTCAAGCCGCCCCGCGCAATCTTCGCGCCCGATCCGATATACACGAACGCTGCAAGGAATGCGCAGATCGAAAGGAACGTGCACTTATGGGTGATGCTGGACGAGCATGGTGTACCGCAGCAGGTTTGGATCGATAAGTCTCCAGATACCGGACCGGATCAGAGCGCCATTGCGACGGTGAAGAAGTGGAGATTCGATCCAGCCCGTGAAGACGGCAAAACCTGTTGCGGTTAAGATTGACGTGGCGGTGAATTTCAAACTGTATTAAATGCGAAAAACTCAACTCATTTTATCCTTGGTCTTGACAGCGGCCTTCATGAGGACGGCCGCGGCCCAATCCCGCACCGCCGCCGACTCCTCGTCCATGTCCACCACCACTCCAGCCATCACGGTGGACGACGAATCCTTCGCCTCCTATCAGCGCGTTACAAAGAACATGAAACCTCCCAAGGCCACGTATTCGCCCGATCCCGCGTACCCCGAGATTCCCTACGACGCCGAACCCAACGGCGTGGTGGTCATGCTGGTCGGCTTGAATGCCAAGGGACACGTGAAACTGGTGCACGTGCTGCGCGCTTCGAACCATGCCTTCGAAACCAGCGCCGTCTCTACCGTGAAGAGCTGGAAGTTCTCCCCCGCGAAGAAAGACGGCAAGCCCGTGCCTGTGCAGGTGACGGTGGAGATGCGGTTCCAGAAGTAATGTCGGCTCGTGAGACTGGGCAATCCGCGGCTGCCCTCGGTTTTGCGGGATAATGAAGACACCATGTTGAACCAGATCACCACGCCCCGGCCAGCCAAGCAGCCGCCCGAAGACGCCCTCGACCTGCTGACTGGGTGCCATCAGCGGATACGCCATTTCACAGCGGCAGCTGTAAAGTTGGCCCACGCGCAAGGTGCGTCGCCCGAGGACATCCGGCAGGCCGCAGCCGGCGTTCACCGGTATTACTCGGTTTCGTTGCCATTGCATGAAGCCGACGAGGAAGCCACGATGCGCCCACGGCTCGACCCCGTCGTCAATGAACGCGTGCGCCATGCTCTCCTCGCCATGCACGATCAGCACCAGGCCATCGACGAATTGATCGAGCGCCTGCTTCCGTTGCTGATGCTGGTCGAGGGCAATCCTGACACACTGCATGACGCCGGCAACGAAATGTGTTCGATCGCCAGGGCGCTGCAGGACGTATTCAATGCGCACCTGCAACTTGAAGAGGAGGTAATCTTCCCAGCAATTCGCGAATCGTTGCCTGACGAAGACCGCGCCGCCATGCTGGCAGAGATGCGGACGAGGCGGCAGCAGGGATGAGGATATAGCCAGTCACCAGGTGCCTAATGGCTACTGCCAACTTCTTTTCACTGCCCTACGATATCTCCTTTCAACGCGCTGATTGCGCACCCATTACGGCCGTCTGCTGCGCTGGCGGCACCTTGAACCTGTTCAGCTCATCGATTGCGCAAGATGACGTGCTGTCGCACCCGCTTCTTCGAGTCGTCGTTGAGCCCGGTGAAAAACTTCGACAGTGTTGGATCGGTGGCGAGACTGGTGATGAAGTCGTCTGTTACGGCAGCCAGCGCGTCATACCCACCTAACTGTGTATAGAGGCTTGGGGCCTTGGCGGCCTGCGGCGGTTCCGCGGTGGCTCCGGGAACGAAGCCGCCCATCATCGCAAACCACAACAGCAGCAGGGCAGGTATCTTTCGGGTCATCGTTCTCTCTCCTCGTTCGAATTTGGGAGAACGACGGGCGGCAAGCCGCTCAACCCTGAGACGGCCGCCCACCAGGTGCGGGGCCGCCGCTCAACCGGCTCCCCAGCCAGTTGTCGGCGGCCCGGCTTTACTGGTATCTTCACGTGGTTTCCGCTTGCTGAATGGCCTATGCAAGCAAGCCGGTAACTGGATCTCGTTGTCCGCAAAAAATCGTTGCGGCGGGCCGGGGCAACCTTGCCAGGCGGCGCAACAATCTGTCGGCCTGTTCTCCACGTATTTACCTATGGAACCGATGGACAAGAACTCGGAAACCCGTATGGACGCGGGTGACGACATGCGGCTGGTGGCGCGTATCCGCGCCGGCGACCAGCAGGCGTTGTCCGAGCTCTATGACCGGTATTCCGGCGTGGTCTATGGAGTCGCGTTGCGCATCTTGCAAGACACCGGGGCTGCTGAAGACGTTCTGCAGGACATCTTTCTGCAGCTATGGCGCAGGCCCGACGGCTTCGACAGCAGCCGCGGCAGCCTCACGGCATGGCTCGCCGTTATTGCGCGGCACCGCGCGATTGACCGGTTGCGGAAGCGCAAGCCGGAAACTGACATCGAAGACTGTGTGATCGCGGGCGGCGCCGATCCCCGCGACGAGACCGAACGCGCATTGGTAATCGAAAAAGTTCGAGTAGTGATGAACGAGATGGGCGCCGACCAGCGTGCTGCAATGGAAATGGCTTTCTTTCAAGGTCTGACACATACCGAGATCGCGGAGAAGACGGGACAGCCTTTGGGCACCATCAAGACGCGCATAAGAAGTGGTTTACAGATGTTGCGGGCACGTTTTGCAGACTAGAGATGGCATGAGAACGCACGAACAATTCGACCAGGACCTTGCGCTCTACGCGCTGAACGAGCTGACTGGCACCGAACGCCAGGAATTCGAACAGCACCTGGAGACCTGCGTCGCATGCCGCCGCGAAGTCCAGAACCTGCGGAGCGATATGGGATTGTTCGCCCTGAGCAGCACCGGGCCGCGGCCTCCTGCGCGCAGCAAAGATCGGCTGATGCGCGCCGTCGCTGCCGAGCCGCGCGGAGTTGCCGCGCGCGCACCCGAAAGACCAGCGCGCCGCGGTCTGAGCTGGGCCCTGATTCCGGCGGTGGTCGCCTTGGCTCTCCTATTTGCGGTCGGCAATCTGTGGCGGGAGAACGGTGAGTTGCACAACAACCTGTCCAGGATGGCCGGCCTCTACCAGAACACTACGGCGCAATTGGCGCAGGCGGAAGAGAAGTTGCGCTTGCTGTCGGCGCCAGATGCCATGCAGGTATCTTTGAGTCCGCAGTCAGACCCGCGCAAGCCGCACGCCACAACCATCTACAGTCCGTCGCAAAAGCGGTTGATGCTGGTGGCCACCGGCCTCACCCCGCTACCTCCGGGGAAGGCCTATGAGCTGTGGCTGATTCCCATGGAAGGCGCACCCATGCCCGCCGGTATGTTCAAACCCGACGAGCACGGCAACGCCAAGATGGTGGACCACGTCATGCAGCAGGGCGTATTGGCTAAGGCCTTTGCGGTGACCGTCGAGGACGAAACAGGCTCCGACAAACCAACCTCGCCTATTTTGATCGTCGGATCGGGAGAATAGGGCACGAGCCCAAGCGGAATTTCGCGCCCTATTCCACCTCCCTCCACCGTTTTCGCCCGAATCTCCACAGTTAATCCACATCCACCGCGACGATTTCGAATGCAGCACATCTTTCCACAAGGCACACTAGTTCAATGGCCGTTCCCGGCGATTTTGCCACACCGTCAAGCAGCAGGCCGACATCGTCCGCATCGTGGGCGAGTACGTCAAGCTGCGCAAGAGCGGCGCGCAAAACTACTCGGGGCTATGCCCCTTTCACCAGGAAAAGTCGCCCTCGTTTTCCGTGCACGCCGGCAACCAGTTCTTCCATTGCTTCGGCTGCAATGCCGGAGGCGATGTTTTCACCTTCGTGCAGAAAATCGAGAACATCACTTTTCCGGAAGCAGTACGCATGGTGGCCGAGAAGCTCGGCATCCCGCTGCCCAAGGTCACGTACTCGTCGCCGGAAGAGGCACGACAAGCGAAACAGCGCGGCAGCCTCCTCGACATTCACGAGCGCGCCTGTGCGTTCTTTCAGGAACAGCTCAAGCGTCCCGAGGCGGCGCACGCCCGCGAATACCTGCATACGCGCGGACTGAGCGCCAGAGATAATCGCCGAATTCCGCGTTGGCTTTGCGCCCGAGTCGGGCTTCCTGCTGCGCGACGCAGCGCGCGGCCAGTTCGACGAAGAGATCATGCGTGAATCCGGGCTGTTCTCGTGGAAAGACAAGGGCGAAGATGACCAAGCCCTGCAGAAGACCTCGCTCTATTCCAAGTTTCGCAACCGCGTGATGTTTCCCATCGCGAACGAACAAGGCAAGGTCATCGCCTTCACCGGGCGCACGCTGGCCACCGACGAAAAGTCTGGCCCGAAGTACCTCAACTCACCTGAGACGACGCATCTACTCGAAATCGCGCGTGTTGTTCAACCTCGACAAAGCGAAAGAAGCCATCCGCAAGCTCGATTACGCCATCCTGGTCGAAGGTCAGATGGATTGCATCGCCGTCTATTCCGCGGACCTCCACAACGTCATTGCCAGCTCTGGCACAGCGTTCACCGAACCGCAGGCGCGAGCTGCTGGGACGCTTCAGCAAAAAGATCGTCGTTAACTTCGATCCCGACACCGCCGGCGCCGCCGCGGCCGAGCGCTCGCTCGCCCTGCTGGTCAGTGAAGACTTCGAGATCAAGGTCCTTACCCTCGAGGCCGGGTTCGATCCCGATCTCTACATCCGCAAGAAAGGTGCGAACGCCTACATCGACGCGCTCGGCACAGTCGCAGAAGTATTTCGACTACCTCATCGAGCGGGCGCGCGCGTTGCATCCGGTGCGCACGCCGGAAGGAAAAGTGAAGGCGCTGAACTACCTGCTGCCCCACATCCAGCGAGTGCCGAGCCGAATCGTGCGCGACGAGTTGGCGAACGAGATCTGCGCATCGCCTCGGTATCGAGTCGTCCGTGCTGCGTCAGGAATTGCGTCACGCTCGCCACGGCACGTTCGGGCGCGCGCGTGACCACCCCCGCCGGCCGCACAACTGACGGACGCTGAGCGGGTGCTGGTTCGCGCGCTGGCCAGCCGCGACCTCGCACACGTCGCCGCCACTCTGCGCGCGAAGGGCCAGGACCCCGACTTCGAACCCGCCCGCCAGGCGCACTACTTCCTTACGCCAGGAGCGGCTGCACGAGGGCTTCGGCGCGCAAGCGCTCATCGATGCCCTGCTCACAGCGCACGAGCAGGCGCTCGATCCCATGGCCCTGCCACTCGACGACCAATCGCCGTCGGTTAGTCGCATCGGTGCTGATGGAGGACCACGAAGAGCTGACGCCTGAGCTGCTCGAGAACGCCATCGCGTCGTTGCGCAAGCGAGCCATTCTGCGCCAGCTCGACGACCTGCAGCATCAGTTGAAGGACGCCGAGCGCCGTAACGACGCAGCCGCTGTCCGCCCGCCTGCTGCAGGAGCGGGTCGAGCTTCGCCGGGCCATGGGATCGCCCGCCGAAATGTCGACGTAAGCTCTGTAACCTATTGCAATAAAATGACTTAGAACCATTTCCAGCTCAGTTAAAGACGGTCGGCGAGCACGTGACTTCCAGATGCAACAATTAGAGGCCACGTTCATCTAAATAGTAACGCTGACAGAATGTTACCAGTGGTACGTCCCGGCGGGTCAGCGGTATGACGGAAAACGGCGCTGGGGAGGCGGGCCCCGGTATGCTAAAATTCGAAGGTTTCCGCATATGTTGGTACTCCTGTACCGTCTCCCGCCGTAGTGTGCACTGAACAAGAGCGCCTCGCGAAAGGCGCCGAGGGAAATTCCGCTTTGGCTCTAGAAGATAAGTTTGACGACATTAAGAAGCTGATCGATGTGGGTAAAGAGAAGGGCTACCTCACCTACGATGAGGTGAACGATCTTATCCCGCACGATGTCCATTCTCCCGACGATCTCGACGATCTGATCACCACCATCGGCAGGCCAGGGCATCGATGTGCTGGAAGGCCCGAAGTCTCCGAGCGCTCTCGACAAGTTCGACAAGGGCGACATGGAGGCCGGCGAAGACGTCGAGCTCGACCTTACGCCCGGCGCGCTGGAAAAGACCAACGATCCCGTCCGCATGTACCTGCGCGAGATGGGCACCGTTCCGCTGCTCACGCGCGAAGGCGAAGTAGAAATCGCCAAGCGCATCGAGCGTGGCCAGCTGCGCGTGCTCAAAGCGCTGTCGCGTTCGCCCATCGTCATCCGCGAGATCATCGCCATGGGCGAAGACCTCAAGCGCGGCGTTCGCTCCATCAAGGAAGTGGTGCTCTTCGACGAAGACGAGATCACCGAAGAAGTGCTGCGTCAACCGCCTGAACGACATCACCGGCCAAGATCGACGAACTCAACAAGCACTACAAGAAGTCCGAGCAGTTGGTGGAGAAGCTCGGCGGGCATCCTGCCCAAGAAGAACGCCCGCCTGCACCGCAAGACGCGTTGGGTGCTGGGCCGCGAGCAGGTTGGCATCTCGCGCATTATTCGCAAGCTGGGTTTCACCAACAACGAGCGTAAGCGCCTGATCGACCGCGTCAACAAGACCGTCGACAGCATGCGCGGGCTCGACAAGCAGGCCGTGAACTTCGAGAAGCGCGCCGAAGCCACCCGCTCCGACGAGCAGAAGAAGGAACTGCGCAAGCAGGTGCGCAGCATCCGCGCCGACCTGGAGCGCATGGAAGGCGACGCCGGCGCCAACCTTCGCCGAACTCAAGCGCACCCAGCGCGAGATCGTGCAGGGCGACGTCGATGCCGAGTACGCCAAGCGCGAACTCATCGAGGCCAACCTGCGCCTCGTGGTTTCGATCGCCAAGAAGTACACCAATCGCGGACTCCAGTTCCTCGACCTCATTCAGGAAGGCAACATCGGCCTGATGAAGGCGGTGGACAAGTTCGAATACCGCCGCGGCTACAAGTTCTCGACCTACGCGACGTGGTGGATCCGTCAGGCCATCACTCGCGCCATCGCCGACCAGGCGCGCACCATCCGTATTCCGGTGCACATGATCGAGACCATCAACAAGCTCATCCGCACCTCGCGTCAGTTGGTGCAGGAACTCGGTCGCGAGCCTACCTCGGAAGAGATCGCCAAGCGCATGGACATCCCGGTGGCCAAGGTGCGCAAGGTGCTGAAGATCGCGCAGGAGCCGATTTCGCTGGAGACGCCGATCGGCGAGGAAGAAGATTCCCACCTTGGGCGACTTCATCGAAGATCGCGCCGTGGTTTCACCGGCCGAAGCCGTGATCAATGTCAACCTCAAGGAGCAGACAGCGAACGTGCTGCGTTCGCTGACTGCCCGCGAGGAGAAGGTGATCAAGATGCGCTTCGGGCTGGAAGACGGCTCCGAGCACACGCTCGAAGAGGTCGGCCAGTCGTTCGCAGTCACCCGCGAACGCATCCGCCAAATCGAGGCCAAGGCGCTGCGCAAGCTGCGTCATCCGTCGCGCTCGCGCAAGCTGCGCGCGTTCATGGACGGCGTGCACGACTAGCCGCAGCAGTCGGCAACCAGTAGTTAGAAAAGGCGCGAGCAATCGCGCCTTTTGCTTTTTGCAGCCTGGAGGAAGGAATCTGCGATCTTAGACCGTCTGACCATACGCAGGCGGGGGTAACCCACCGAAATTCGGGACGCTTACACACACGTTTGGACCGTTAACACGTGCCAAACCGCGTGCGATGGCGTAGCCTCATCCGTGTCAACGGGTACCATGAGAGCTCACACGACGCTGCTTCCCTTTCTCCTGATCCTGAGTTCCCTGAGTCTGCCGGCGCAGGATTCTGCCCCCTCTCAAATTAAGTCCGAGATCGGCCGCCTCCAGCAGTCCATGAAAGACAGGCCAATTGCAGACAAGGATTTCGCCCAACTCGCCTCCATGGTTGACGGTACGCTCAGGGCCGCCGACGCAGCCTTGAGTTCCGGCCAGCCATATCTGGCGCTGGAGAAGCTGGGTCAAGCGCAGGACTTGCTGCAAGGCGCACGCGCAGCCGCCGACAAAGCCGAAGTCGAGAAGGGTGGACTTCCCGCATTCCAATCGCAATGGAATAAGGCAAGCTTGCGTCTTACCGCGCTCGACAAAGAAGCGCACGCCCGGCAATGGACCCAGTCTCCGCTTGCGGTTCGCGCCTTGGCGGAGGCGGCGCAGGGCAAAGCCATCCCTTTGCTCGAGGGCGGCCAAGGGTTCGCCGTTGCTACGGGTCCGAAGGACGGACTTTTTTACCTGGGCGAGGCGGAAGGTGAAGCTGACTTCGCGACCTTTTGCGCGTCCCTGACATTCCCTGGCAAACAGCCCTCCTTCCCCTTACGGTCGCTCCTGCCGGAGTTGCATAGTCTTCAGCAAAAAGCGAATGACGCTTTCCAGCCGCCACAATCGATCGAGTTGCACGGTCGCTTCATCGCGTTGAATTCACAGATCAAGCTTGCACAGGAACTCGACGCGTCGAGGTTCTACGCCGGGGCCCTCTACGCTTACATGGAGGCGGTGCGGCACTACGGCATGTTGCGTGAGCCCCCTCTCGATGCCGCGAAACAAGAAACACTAAAACAAGACCTCGCCGCCGAGCGCAAGAGACTGGCTTCTGCTTCGGGCGACAATTCGCTGGCTCAGCTCTTTCTTGAGCGTGCGGAATCTTACACGGCGCATCCGGACGGTTCAGCGCCTTCCGCTGACGAGTCGAGAGGCGCTCGCGTGATCCTCGATCAGGTGCTGCCCGCATATTATGCTGCGCAAAAACCGGCCGCGCCGCTGGAGCAGGCATTGGGCAGGACAGTGGACATCACGCTGGTGCGCTGGCCCTACACTTGAAACATTTCCGACCCGGCAAGTTTGCTGGTACAGGAAGTGGCCGCAAAGTATCCCGGCAAGGTCACCTTTGTCAGCGAGAACTTTGGCGCGTCGAAGTTGGCTGACCGCTACGGCGTGAAAGGATATCCCGCGGTCTTCGTGGACGACGTGCTGGTGGCGGTGCCGCGTGACTTCGGATATTTTGGAGAAGTAGAGGGCACGGGCCGTTACGCTCCCTGGAAAAATGCGGACAACCAGGCGAAGTTCAAAGCAGACCTGGTTCGAATGATTGACTTGATCCTCGCGGGCAAGAAAGATGTAGTGACCCAGGAGCACGCCACCGTCAGCGGCGCGGCGCACGAGATCACCGCGCTCCCCAGCTTCAGGCTCACCGACCTGGCGGGACATCCACTCACCACGGAGCAGCTTTCCGGACGCGTGGTGCTGGTAGAGTTCTGGGCAACATGGTGTCCGCCATGCCGCTCAACCCTGCAATGGCTGGGTGACTTGAAACACACTTACGGCGATCGCATCGCGATACTGGCGCTGGCGGTTGAATCTCCCAACGACCAGATTCACGCGACCATGAACTCACTCAGCCCCGACTTAAAGTGGGCCGTCGCCGACGCCCCGACCGCAGCGGCGTTCGGCGACATCACCTCCGTGCCCACCATGTTTCTATTCGACCAGTCCGGAAAGACCGCGCGTGTGCTCTACGGCGCTCCTCCCGGCCTGCACGACCAGGCCGAGAATACTTTGAAGGAGTTGATCAGATGAGGGTTATCGGCTTGTAGTTCCGCTCGCGCCGGCGGCTGCCACGGTGCTATCTTCCGTACGTTCAGAGCAGCACGCAGTATTGGTCTGCCCCGTCCAGAATTCTTCCAGGATAGGGTTTACCCAATCCGACGTCGTATGCAGTGGGTCATTGAAATTGTTCTCGTTAGTGAGGTCGTTGGGACCGTCGAAATCATAGGTCGGAGGGATAGCGGCGATCACTGCCTGAACTTCGCCTAATCCGGGCGCGATGCTCCTCGACATTCCCGCGCAGATCGCGATGCGTGGGAAAGACTACGAACGTCAACTTGATCCCTCGCTTCTTGCAGTAATCGGCAAGTTCCGTCAGGTCCTGTTTATACCCTCCAGGACGGATATAGTTTTCGATCATCCTCTGGGTCTTAATCGGCCCAGCTACGAGCTGGGGATAATACATCACGTATAGGGCGAAATATCCGGCATGATGCTCCGCCGGATAATGCCCCCGGTACACCTCAATGATGTAGCTCAGCGACTGGAGAACGTGAAACGAAAGCCCGATGGACAGAAGGATCGAAAGAAACGGCAGCCGATCGGGAACGTTGGTGGTGTGCAGCAGCACCCGCAGGTTCTCGTTGAGAAAGTTGTAGTACTTGAAAATTGCCGGCGAGCCGACGTTGGCAAGAATGCTCGCAATCAGCCAGTACTTCCGGGCCTTCCCCGTGGACTGCTCGATTAGCAGGCCCGCAGAGTAATCCGCCGTGATCGTGAAGACGAGGAGGGACAGACGGGTTTCTGCAGAGTCATTGAGAACTGGTAAACACCTTTCACAACGTCACTTATCCGCTGCAATCAGGACGTGCCTTTGCCCCGGAAGACGTTGTCAATCATCTGCCGCATGAAGTGTCCGCCAAAGCCGCCGGCGCTCGCGGCCAGCATCTGCAGAAACGCCCCGTAAACCTGGCCGCGATCGTGCGGCCATTTCACCACGAAGTGGTAATAGGCCAGCACCAGCGGCACCCCGATCCACACCAGTACCACCCAGCGCCAGGGCTGTTGCGGCTTCCACACTCCGAACAAGCATGGCAAAGCCGACCATACAAAGCGCCGTCAGCAGCGCATCATCCACCATCTGGTTCACCCACCCGGAGAACAGGCCACAGGCAAGCGCAAAGACGTAGAAGAGCGGATTGGTGCGGGACGGGTGTCGGTCATGTAGCCTCAGTACTGGTAGAACCCCCGCCCCGATTTGCGCCCCAGCCAACCCGCATCCACCATCTTGATCAGCAGCGGGCACGGCCGGTACTTCGGATCGCCGAGGCCGTTGTGCATGACGCGCATGATGTCGAGGCACACGTCGAGCCCGATGAAGTCCGCCAGCGTCAGCGGGCCCATCGGATGCGCCATTCCCAGCTTGAACACGTCGTCCACCGCCTGCGGAGTTGCCACGCCTTCCATCACCGTGTACATGGCCTCATTCAGCAGCGGCATCAGCACGCGATTCGAGACGAATCCCGGCGCGTCGTTCACCTCGACCGGCGTCTTCTCCAGCTTCTCCGCCAGCGCCTTCACCGTGGCATAGGTCTCGTCTGAAGTCGCCAGTCCGCGAATCACCTCGACCAGCTTCATCACCGGCACCGGATTGAAGAAGTGCATCCCAATCACCTTGTCCGGCCGCTTGGTCACTGCCGCCAAGCTTGGTGATCGAGATCGACGACGTATTCGACGCCAGAATCACTTCCGGACGGCACAGCTGATCGAGGTCGCGAAACAGCTCCGACTTGATCTCGAATCGCTCGCTGGCCGCCTCGACCACAAAGTCGCACAACGCAAGGCGCATCCGATCCACGCTGGGACGTGATGCGCGCGAGAGCCGCATCTCGTGCCTCCGCCGTGATCTTCTCCTTGGCGACCTCGCGCTCCAGGTTCTTGCGGATCGTCTCCACTCCGCGATCAAGGAAGACGTTGGTCCACATCGACCAGCACCACGTCGTAGCCAGACTTTGGCGAACACGTGGGCGATGCCGTTGCCCATGGTTCCGGCGCCAATCACGCCGACACTCTTGATATTCATGAATTGCCCCGGACTGCCCCATCAGGGCGGCCAAAACAGTCGAGTGTACCAGAGAGATTTGTGGCGAACTCAGTTGGCGCTGCGTTCCTGATTCCGGCCTCTTCCTTGCTTTACCCGGATGAGAACGCAAGTCGCGTTGTCCTCGCCCCCAGCGTCCAGAGCGAGTTCGATCAGTGTGGTCGCAAGCGTCTTGCAGCGATGGCGACTCGGCAAGGACCTCGTGGATCTGCGTGATCTTCGAGGTGCCGAAGCACACCGTCCGTGGTCAGCATCAGGATGTCGCCGGTCTCCGCCGGAAACTCCGCCAGGTCAGGAGGACTGTTGTCATCCGTCCCCAGCGCGCGAGTAATGATGTGCTGCGCGGTGGACTTTTTGGCCTCTTCCAGTGTCATGATGCCACGCCGAACCTGTTCCATCACCAGCGAGTGGTCTTCGGTGAACTGCAGCAGGCTTCCCTCGCGCAACAGGTAGATGCGGCTGTCACCAACGTGCGCGATCGTGAACTTGCCCTCGACGAATCGGGCTGCCACCAGAGTGGTGCCCATTCCTGAGGCACTAGCGTGCCCCTCGGCATACTCCAGGATGCTCTCATTCGCCTTGTTGACCGCGTCAGAAAGCATCTGCGCTCCCAGGGGAGCGTCGACCAGCTCCGCATCTGCGGCCAGTGGTTCCTTGTCGCGAAAGTAGGACAGCACCGTATCAACCGCGATCTTGCTGGCGACCTCGCCAGCCGCGTGACCGCCCATACCATCGCACACGACGAAGACGCCCTGGCGCAAGTCGAAGCCATAGCTGTCCTCGTTGGACGGACGAACACGCCCCACGTCGCTTCGCCCCACTACCTCGAGTCCCAGATGCATGCGGGCATAAGTTTACGCTGGACTCATGATTTCGCGCGAGTTACAAAAGTGGGGGATGTGTCCGGTTACTAGCGCCCCACCTGTAATGGGCTGCCACCCTTAAACCCGCCGTTAACCGAAATCCCTATCGCCGAGTCTTAGCGATTTCCGGTTCCTTTTCGACCGACTGGAGTGTTCGATGTGGTGATGCTCCAGATCGTCCTGAAGATACTGGAATGCCTCTTCCGGGCTGTTCGCCCAATGGATCAGATCGAGGTCTCTTGCCGAATTGTCCCGGCATCCACCAGTGCCTGGAAATTGACGACCCGTCCCAGTATTCCCTGCCATAAACCACCACGCAGATGTGTTTGGCCAGCTTCTCGGTCTGCGAGAGGGTCAGCAGCTCGAACATCTCGTCGAACGTGCCGAAACCTCCCGGAAACACCACCAACGCCTTCGCCAGATAGGCAAACCAGAGCTTGCGCATAAAGAAGTAGTGGAACTCGAAGTTGAGATCCGGGGTGATGTAGGCATTGGGTACCTGCTCGAACGGCAGGTTGATGTTGAGTCCGATTGTCTTGCCGTCCGGCTTCATGAGGCGCCGCGATTGGCTGCTTCCATGATGCCGGGACCGCCGCCGGTACACACCACGAACCGGTGGCGTGGCTGGCTAATCGTCTGCGTCCACTTCGTGATCAGGAACGCCAGCTGTCGTGCGGCCTCGTAATATTCGCGACATCTCCAGATCCGACTTGCCCCGCTTGCAGCCGTGCCTGGTCGTGGGGAGCGTCACCATCGGCTCTCCGGAGTTGCTGTAGCGCCGCTTCCGCTTCCTCCTGGCTGCGAAAACGCGCGGAACCGAAGAAGACGATAGTGTCCTGAATCCGCTCCCGCCGAAACCTCGCTAGCGGCTCCTGGTACTCCGACAGAATGCGCAGACTGCGCCCGTCGGGGCCATTTAGGAACTTCTTGTTCTCGTAAGCCAGTGGGGCCCGCTGATGAGTATGCGGCAGCGGATCGTCTTGTTCTTTGTCGGACATGAGGATAGGTATACCAGCCGTGCGTAAAGATCGATATCTTACACGCTACCGTATGATTGGAATGAGGGGTAGCTGTGTGATGGACTCGATGGTCCGAGGGTCTAGAAACTCTCCATCAATCACACGTTCGGACTGTCGGCCCTAACGCCCTCCAGCGCGAGGTAACGGCAGCGGCAGGTCGATCCAACCCTTCCGCCCGGCCCACGACTCAGAACTGTATAGGCAAGCCAAACAGAACTGGCTCAGACCGTCTCTGCGCCCTGGGCTCTTGGCATTGTGGCCCTCGTGCTGCTGAAACCCGCCGCGGTCGATGCGGACCGCGGATGAGCAACCGTTGGCTAATATTGCTCCGAAGCCTCCCCAGGATGACAGGATAGAAAAAAGATGACGAAGGAAAGAAGGGTTCTTAGCTGCGCGGGCTCTCGCGGTAAGTGACGGCTTCGACGACGCCCATCCAGAGGTCGACCAGGCCGAGGCCGCTGACAAGGCCGCGGACGAAGTTGTGGTTCAGGAAGTCCTTAATCACGGGATAGGGAGCAGCAGGGAGTTGTCGGTCCAGAGGCGCGTCCAGGGCAGAACCGTAAGAATGATGCCGACCTCGAGGCAGAAGAGCACGAACACCACCAGCCACAGGCGCTGCAGCCAGCGTCGCGGGCGATTGGGTGGATGGGCCGGAGGCATAACCAGCACGGGACCGGGAGGCAGAGGCTGACTGGGGTCGGGCGCTTCGGAAAAGTAAGTCAACGAGAATCCCGCCGGCGTGGTGAATGCGGGCATCCACCATCGGCTTTCGAGCACGCCCAAACAGAAGTTCGCCCCTTGGCCCATGAAATCCATATCTGCGGATTGTACGACGGCGGCCGGAAAGTCTTGCCAATGCGACGCCGCCTTCGCGGCCGCTGAAAATCACAACGGCAGGGACAGCGCCCTGCCGTCGGACATTGTAATGTAGAGCCGCTCTACAGCAGCTCTTCGTTCCAGTTCTCGAGGAACTTTTTCACTTCCGCCATGAACTGATCGGCCACTGCTCCATCGATGATGCGATGGTCGTAGCCGATGCTCAGGTGCATCATCGAGCGAATGGCGATGGAGTCGTTGCCGTCCTTGTCGGTGACGACGACCGGCTTCTTGACGATTCCGCCGACGCCCATGATGGCCACCTGCGGCTGGTTGATGATAGGCATGCCGAACTTGGCGCCGAAGATGCCCGGATTGGTGATGGTGAACGTGCCACCCTGCACCTCGTCGGGCTTGAGCTTCTTGGTGCGGGCGCGCTCGCCGAGGTCGCTGATGGCGCGCTGCAGGCCGACAAAGCTGCGCTCCTCGGCATTCTTGACCACGGGCACGATCAGTCCCCAGTCGAGAGCGACGGCGATGCCGAGGTTGATGGACGAGTGATAGCGGATGTTGTCGCCTTCCACCGAAGAGTTGACGATGGGGAACTTGCGGAGTCCGTGCACGGCGGCGCGGGCGAAGAACGGCGTGAAGGTCAGCTTGCTGCCGGTGGCCTGCTCGAACTTGCCCTTCATCTTCTCGCGCAGTTTCACGATGCGGGTGACGTCGACTTCGAAGACGCCGTGCACGTGCGCGCTGGTGCGCTTGGACATGAGCATGTGCTCGGCAATCTTCTTGCGCATGGTGGACATGGGCACGAGTTCGCCGGGAGTGACGCCGCCAACGGGCTGTAGCGGAGTGGTGACGGCCGGAGCTGGAGGAGCTTCGTAGCTCGGCGCGGGCGCAGGCGCGCGCAGGCGCCGGCGCTGCGGCGAGCAGGTGCTCCGCCGGCGTGCTTGGCGATGAAGCCTTCGATGTCTTCCTTGGTGATGCGACCGCCAAGACCGGTGCCGGGAACCTTGGCGAGATCGACATTGTTCTCCTTGGCGATCTTGCGTACTAGCGGGCTGGAACGCACGCGGCCCTGGTCGCCGGATTCGGCCTCAGCCTCGGTTTGCGGCTCGGGCGCTTTCGCGGCGGGAGCGGGAGCTGGTTTCGGCTCTTCTCCGGAAGGCGGCTGAGCAGCCTGGGTCTGGAGCGGCGGTCGCGGCGGCCTGGGCCTTGGCGGGGGCAGGAGCAGTGGCTCCGTCACCGTCTCCGGCGATCACACCGACCACGGTGTTGACCTGCACGGTGTTTCCGGCCTCGACCTTGATCTCCTGCAGGGTGCCGGACGCGGGCGCGGGAATTTCGGCGTCGACCTTGTCGGTGGAGATTTCGAACAGCGGCTCGTCACGCTGCACCTTGTCGCCCGGCTGCTTGAGCCACTTGGTGATGGTTCCTTCGAAGATCGATTCCCCCATCTGGGGCATGACTATGTCTGTTGGCATCGGTTCCTTCCGTGGGGTTACGGGTTAGAGATCAAGAGGAAAACGCAAATGGAGATTATATCGCGGCGGAAGGCTATGCCGATGGCGCCCCACAACGAGCGAACGGAGGTTTACCCTATTGGGGAGCTGCGGCATGAATACCCTCCTTCTCGATCTTCGTTACGCCTTCCGGATGCTCGCCCGATCTCCGGCGTTCACGGCGATTGCAGTATTGACGCTCGCGCTCGGGATTGGCGCAAACACCGCACTCTTCTCGGTGGTCAACGGAGTCCTGCTGAACCCGCTGGCCTATCCGCATTCCGACCAACTGGTCGCGATCTATGAAAGGATTGCCGGTCTCGACAGCGCTCCCATCGAATATCCGAACTTCCTCGATTGGCAGCGCGACAGCCGCTCGTTTGCCTCGATGGCCGCGTACCGCAATGAAGACTACAACTTCATCGGCAACGGCGAAGGCGAGCGCCTGAGCGGATACATGATCTCGGCCGGCTTCTTCAATACCCTCGGTGTAGCGCCCGTTCTTGGCCGCACGTTTCGCGTCGACGACGATCAACTCGGCGCCGCGCCGGTCGTCGTACTGAGCGGTGGTTTCTGGAAGCGCAAATTCGGCTCCTCGCCCGACATCATTGGCAAGCCGATCATCCTGAACGGAACCGCGTACACCATCGTCGGCGTCATCCCCGACACCTTCAGCTTCTACGGCAACATGCGAGACGTCTACACGCCCATCGGGCAGTGGAGGGACCCGTCGTTCCGCGATCGACGCATCTCGGTGAGTGCTCGCGCGTTCGGCAGGCTGAATCCGGGAGTCACGCTCGCCCAGGCACAAGCCGAGATGGATGAGGTTGCCCGCAACCTCGCCGTCGCTTATCCCGAAGCCGACGCCGGCAAGACCATCACACTGGTCTCGATGAAGGAGGACCTGGTCGGCAACGTCGAGCCCTTGCTGTTCGTGCTGTTGGCGGCTGTGGGATTCCTGCTGCTGATTGCCTGCGCCAACGTTGCGAACCTGCTGCTGGCACGTTCGGTCGCGCGGTCGCGCGAGTTCGCGATTCGCTCGGCGCTGGGAGCGAGCCAGGCGCGAATGATTCGCCAGCTTCTGACCGAAAGCGTCCTGCTTTCCGGAGTCGGCGGAGTGCTTGGCCTGTTGCTTGCCTATCTGCGGCACTGAAGACGCTGCTTGAAGGGCCTGCCTGCGGCGTTACCCAGGGCCAGTGAAGTTTCGCTCGACTCCAAGGTGCTGCTCTTTACGCTTGGTGTTGTCGCTGTTCACCGGAATCGATCTTCGGGCTTGCGCCTGCGCTGAAGGCGACGCGAATCAACCTGCAAGAGGTCATGAAGCAGAGTCGGCGTGGTTCGAGTGGCTTCCGTCATCGTCTGCAGGGAACCTTCGTCGCCGTCGAGATCGCATTGGCGCTGGTTCTGCTTGTCGGCGCCGGCCTGATGGTGCGCACCCTGGGCGCGCTGTGGCGAGTCAATCCGGGATTCAATCCCAGTCACGCCATCACCTTCAATTTGTCGTTGGCGGCGACATCCCACCACCACTTCCGCTGAAACCCGCGCCCGCCTGCGCAACTTCGACGACAAGATGCGTGTCGATCCCGGGCGTGCAGGCGGTATCCGTCACGCTGGGATCGCGCCCCATGATTCATGACTCCTCGCTGCCGTTCTGGATCGAAGGCGAACCCAAGCCTGCCCACGACAGCGATATGCATGCGGCAACATTCTTTCTCGTCGAGTCCGGCTTTCAGCAGGCAATGGGAATCACCTTGCTGCGCGGCCGCTTCGTAACCGACCAGGACAACGAAAACACGCCCATCGTGATCGACATCGACGATTCGTTCGCGCGTACGTTATTTCCCGGGCCAGGACCCCATCGGGAAGCACGTCAACTTCACCGAGTTCAACGTGCAGGCTGAAATCGTCGGCGTCGTCGGACACGTGAAACAGTATGGACTCGATGCCGATCCCAAAGGCTCCATCCAGGCCCAGTTCTTCTATCCCTTCATGCAGATTCCCGAAAAGGTCATGCCGCTGGTGGCGAAGTCCGTCGCGGTCGTGCTGCGTACGCAAGGCGATCCGACCGCGGTCATGGGCCAGGTTCGCGAGACCGTGAAAGAGATTGACCCGCGCCAGGTGATCTACAACGTGCAGACCATGGACGACGTCGTGGCGACTTCGTATGCCGCGCGCCGGCTGACGATGATTCTGCTCGCCGCATTCGCTGCACTGGCCTTGGTGTTGGCCTGTGTCGGAATCTACGGCGTAATTTCCTATCTGGTCGGACAGCGCACCCAGGAAATCGGCATTCGCATGGCGCTGGGAGCGCAGCGTCGCGACATCCTGGTTCTGGTGCTCGGCGAGGGAACGAAGATGGCGCTGATTGGTGCGGCGATCGGCATCGCCGCATCGCTGGGCTTGACCCGACTGATGGCCAAGCAACTGTTCGGAGTCAGCGCGCACGATCCGTTGACCTACGCGGGCGTCGCTTTCGTTCTGATGCTGGTGGCGATTGCCGCCTGCTACATCCCCGCGCGGCGGGCGGTGCGAGTTGATCCCATGACTTCCCTGCGTCGCGAATAATGCGCGCGATTTCGGGAACGAAATCGCTTGTTCACACGATGCGATGACAGTAAGCTGGGGGACGCAAAATCGTTATCCGTCAGCGAAGGGAGCGGCCATGCCCTCGAAATGCTCCGTCAGGTGCTCTGTCGTCCTGTTGTTTGTTACGGGTGTTCTCGGGAACGCAATAGCCCAGATGCCCAATGCGTACGGTCCTCCTATTGCGCTGGAAACGGCCAAAAAGGTGGCTGCGCCTGCGCTCGCCGAAGCGGCCAAGAACAACTGGAACATCGCCGTCGCCGTGGTTGATCCCGGCGGCAATCTTGTTTACTACGAGAAGATGGACAATACTCAGCTCGGCAGCGCGCACGTCGCCGTTGAAAAAGCGCGGACCGCTGCCATGTTCAAGCGGCCCACAAAGGCGTTTCAGGACGCGCTGGCCAACGGTGCGGAAAACCTTCGTATTCTCGGGCTGCCGGGAGTCGTGCCGGCGGAAGGCGGCTTTCCCCTACTCATCGACGGCAAAATCGCGGGCGCAATCGGAGTGTCAGGCATGACTAGCGCACAGGACGCACAATGCGCCAAGGCCGGGGCGGACTCGCTGAAATAGTCAGCCTGTATCCCACAATCGGGTTATGGGCCGGACCCGGGACCGGCGTAGATAGAACGTGGCTCCGTCCGGAGAAACAGTAAAAATCCGGAGTTCGCTGCCTTATATCCGCCGCCGATCCTCTGACACTGTTCGTCTTCGATAGTCCGGCCTGGTGGTGAGATGCAGGGGTCTCCGGTTGGGATCTGCATGAGAGCGAGAAATTCGGCGGTGGCAGCACGCCGCTTACGGCACATAACGACCCGGATCGCGCATTTGACTCTCGCGCGCGCTGTTCTAGCCTCGATTACTTGTACTCCCGTCACGCGCCGGATTCTCCCTGCAGCGCGTTCAAAATGAAAACGACCCGGCATTTCATGAAATTCGTGCTGATCTTCGCGTTGTGCGCGCAGGCGCTGGCCGGCAGCATGATGCATCCGACGCACGCTCCCAAGGCGATGGTGGCCTCGGTGCAGCCCGACGCTTCCGACGCTGGGGTCGAGATCATGAAGGCCGGGCGGGAACGCGGTGGATGCCGCGGTTGCGGTCGGATTTGCGCTGGCGGTGGCCCATCCTGAGGCGGGCAACATCGGCGGCGGCGGTTTCATGCTGTTTCGGCGGCCGGATGGCGAAGTGCACTTCCTCGATTACCGCGAGAAGGCGCCGGCGAAGGCCACGGCCGATATGTACCTCGACAAAGACGGCAACGTGATCGCCGGACATGAGCACAACTCGGGTACAAGGCGATTGCGGTGCCGGGTTCGGTGGCGGGGCTGGCGTATGCGCAGAAGCACTGGGGCAAGCTCACGCTGGCGCAGGTGATGGAGCCGGCGATCCGGCTGGCGCGCGACGGCTTCGTGCTTGATTACGGCGACCGCGATGGACCTGCGCGACAAAGACTTGGCGAAGTTTCCTGAGTCGCGTCGCATCTTTCAGCGCGACGGGAATTTCTACGAGCAGGGCGACGTTGTTCAAGCAGCCGGAATTGGCGCGCACGCTGGAGCGTATCGCGAAGAACCCTGACGACTTCTATCACGGAGACATGGCGCGCGAGTTGGCGGCCGCCATGCAGAAGGGCGGCGGGCTGATTACCGCCGAAGACCTGGCTGCGTACGAGGTGAAAGAGCGGCAGCCGATTCGCGGGACGTATCGCGGCTACGAGATCATCAGCGCGCCGCCGCCGTCGTCGGGAGGCGTGGCGCTGGTCGAGATCCTCAACATCCTCGAAGGCTATGACCTGGCCAAGCAGGGCAACCGCTCGGCTGAGAGCATTCACCTGACCGCCGAGGCATTTCAGCGCGCATTCTTCGATCGCACAGAATTCCTGGGTGATCCCGATTTCTCGAAGATCCCGGTGGCGCAACTGATTGACAAGCGCTATGCAGCGGCGTGGCGCGAGACCATTCCGCTGCGGCGCGCCACACCCAGCGGCGAGCTGAAGCGTCCGGCGATCTTCACCCAGCTTGACCAGTATGCCAGCACGCATCCGCAGCCAAATGCGGGTCGTGAGCCGGACAACACCACGCACTACTCGGTGGTCGATCCCGAGGGCAACGCAGTGTCGGTGACGACCACGCTGAACGACAGCTTCGGCTCGCAGGTGACGGCCGAAGGACTGGGCTTCCTGATGAACAATGAGATGGACGACTTCGCCGCCAAGCAGGGCGTGCCGAACATGTACGGGCTGATCCAGGGCCCGGCGAATGCGGTGGGGCCGAACAAGCGTCCGCTGTCGGCGATGACGCCGACGATCGTGCTGAAGGACGGCAAGCTGTTTCTGGTGCTCGGCTCGCCCGGCGGGCCAACCATTATTACGACGGTGGCCAACGTTCTGATGGGCGTAGTCGATTACGGACTGAACATCCAGGAGGCGGTGAATGCGCCGCGCTTTCACAATCAGTGGCTGCCGGATTTCCGATGCATGGCTGGAGAAGTACGGGATTTCGCCCGACACCGTGCGCATTCTCGAGCAGCATGGGACACAAGATCAAGGACGATCACGAGTTCTGGGGCGATGCCGAGTGCATCGCGATTGACGAGAAGACGGGCGAGCGTCTGGGTGCCAGCGATGGACGCAATAACGGGAAGGCGGTCGGCTTCTGATGCGGCGTGCGATGTCAACGCTGGTGTATGCGCGGCGGGAGCGGCTGCATCCCGGACTGCTCGACCAGATGGTGTCGGGCGGTGCCGAGGCGATTGAGATCTTCGCGGCGCGCGGACATTTCAACTATTCCGACCGCCAGCATGTGCGCGAGATTGCCAACTGGTTTCGCAGCACCGGCATCAGCGTTTCATTCGATGCATCTCCGATGCACGGTGACGACGAGTGTGGACGCAGCGGCGCGCCGCCGTTGAACATCGCGGCGGTCGAGAAGCGCGACCGCATCGCAGCCATGGACGAGATCAAGCGCGCGATCGAAGTGGCCGAGCAGTGCGCCGTTTCGATTCCTGGTACAGCATGTCGGCGTAAGCGGAGAGATCGCGCCGCGGGACAGAAGCTGGAAGCGGCGATGACGTCGCTGGAGCATCTGCGTGCCTTCGCCAAGCCGCTGGGCGTGCAGGTGGTGGTGGAGAACATTCCCAACGAGCTTTCGACACCCGAGGGACTGGTGGAATTGCTGCGCACCGCGCGCTTCACCGATATCGGCGTGTGCTTCGATGTAGGACACGCGCACCTGGGGCCTGGTATTACTCGGAGGCCTTCGAGACGCTGAAGGACCTGATTCGCACGACGCACGTGCACGACAACATGGAGAACGCGACGAGCATCTGTGGCCGGGTGCAGGGACGATTGATTGGAAAGAAACGATGGAATTGTTGCGGAGCGGCTCCGAATGTGCCGGCGCTGCGTGCTGGAGATCGAAGGCGTCGAGGGCGAGAAAGTGCCGGGGAAGATGGCGGAGGCGTATGGGAAGTTGGAAGTGTAGGGCTGGACGTTTCGGGTAAAGAGGCCTTCGACTTGCACTGCCGCCCTCGGGACCGGAAACTCATGACTCGATCAGGACTCAATCTAGGGATATCGGCACGGCAGGGCTGCCCTTGAAAGACAGGACTCATGGAAACAGCGACGGCAACGATTACTACAATTCGCGAAATTGGAAAGCATGACGGCCAGAGCGGTAACCATCCGCGGCTGGCTGTACAACCTGCGCGAGAGCGGGAAGCTGCTGTTCCCGCAATTCCGCGACGGCAGCGGCGTCATTCAGGGAGTGGTGGCGAAGAACGCGGTGTCGCCCGAACTGTTCGAGTCGATCAAGAGCGCTGACGCAGGAGTCGAGCGTGATCGTCACCGGCAAGGTGCGCGCCGACAAGCGCGCTCCCGGCGGCTACGAGCTTGACGTCACGGACGCGCAGGTGGTGCAGCGCGTGAATCCCGACGATCCGTATCCCATTACGCCGAAAGAGCACGGCGTCGATTTCCTGATGGAGCATCGGCATCTGTGGCTGCGTTCGCCCCGGCAGGCGGCGATCCTGCGGCTGCGTGCCGAGATCATCAAGGCGGCGCGCGATTTCTTCGACGAGCGCGGATTCACGCTCACCGATCCGCCGATCCTGACGCCCGCCGCCTGCGAAGGCACAACCACACTGTTTCCTGTGGACTACTTCGACGAGCAGGCGTACCTGACGCAGTCGGGACAGCTTTACATCGAAGCGACGGCGATGGCCCTGGGCAAGGTGTACAGCTTCGGGCCGACGTTTCGCGCGGAGAAGTCGAAGACGCGGCGCCACCTGACCGAGTTCTGGATGGTCGAGCCGGAGATCGCCTACGGCACGCTCGACGACCTGATGGTGCTCGCGGAGGAGTTCATCACGTTCATCGTGAAGCGTTGCCTGGAGAAGCGGCGTCCGGAGCTGGAGACGATTGGCCGCGACATCAGCAAGCTGGAGAAGATCGATACGCCGTTTCCGCGCATCACCTACGACGAGGCGGTCAAGATGCTGCAGGACGCGCACGCCAAGGGGCTGACTGGAAAACAATTTCGAGTACGGCGGTGATTTCGGCTCGCCCGACGAGACCTACATTTCGTCGCAGTTCGAGCGGCCGGTGATGGTGCATCGGTATCCGGCGGCGGTGAAGGCGTTCTACATGGAGCCTGATCCGGAGCGGCCCGACCTGGCGCTGTGCGTGGACGTGCTCGCGCCAGAAGGTTACGGCGAAATCATCGGCGGCTCGCAGCGCATGGCGTCGTACGAGTTGCTGCTAAAGCGCATTCACGAACACGAGCTGCCGGAAGAGGCGTTCAAGTGGTACCTTGACTTGCGCAAGTTCGGCGGAGTTCCGCATGCGGGCTTCGGCATGGGTATCGAGCGTGCAGTGGCGTGGATTTGCGGCCTCGAGCACGTACGGGAGACGATTCCGTTTGCGCGCACGCTGCACCGGCTGTATCCGTAGAGGCGCGAAAGTAGAATTCATTGCGACCGAGGGGTCCTTCGGCTCCGGCGGCCAAAAACAGGCCGCCTCCGCTCAGGATGACAACAGTAAGTTGACGTCAGGAACAAAATATGGCAACCAGTCCAGCCACGAAACCGCTGCAGAATATCGAATCACCGAAGCAGATTCGCATCATCGGCGTACCGCTTGATTTAGGGCAATCGCGCCGCGGGGTTGACATGGGGCCGTCGGCGGTGCGTGTCGCCGGTCTGGAGAGCAAGCTCGAAGCCCTCGGCTACAACGTAAAGGACGGCGGCAACGTGTCGGTCGCGTTGCTGGAGACCCGGCCGGAAGGCGATCCGCGGGCAAAGTACCTGACCGAGATCACCGAGACCTGCACCAAGGAAGCCGAGCTGGTGCTGAAGACGTTGGAGAGTGGACACATTCCGGTCGTACTCGGGGGCGATCACTCGATCGCGGCGGGCACAGTGTCGGCGTGGCGGAGTTCTATCGCCGGCAGCACCAGAAGATCGGGCTCATCTGGATCGACGCCCACAGCGACATCAATACGCCCGACAGCTCGCCCAGCGGGAACGTACACGGCATGCCACTGGGCGCAATCATGGGGCTGTTCGACTCGCCGCTCAGCCAACATTTACGGATTCAGTCCCAAGGTGAGTCCCGATAACTGCGTACTGGTGGGCATTCGCGACGTGGACAGCCATGAGCGCGACAACATCAAGCGTTCTGGGGTGCACGTCTTTACCATGCGCGACATCGACGAGCGCGGCATGCGCACGGTGATGGAAGAGGCGCTGCGGCTGGCCGGCCGCGGCACCGTCGGGCTATCACGTTTCGCTCGACATGGACTGGATCGATCCGGAAGATGCGCCGGGCGTGGGTACTCCTGTGTGGGGCGGCGCCACCTATCGCGAGGGCCACCTGGCCATGGAGATCATCGCCGACCACGGACGCATGCTGAGTTTCGAAATCGTAGAAGTGAATCCGGTGCTCGACGAGCGTAACCAGACCGCCGAATTGGCGGTTGAACTGGCGCTGTCCGCGTTCGGAAAAAAGATCCTTTAGAACTGCGCGTTCCCCGCCTTCGCTGGCAGGCTTCCTCTTTAGGTTGTACGATAAGTGCGGTCACGAGCACGCCCGCCAATCATGTGCGTCCTGGCGTTAGAGGCCAGAAGGCCGCGGATTGTGACCGACTTTCCATGACGCTATCAATTTGGAACGCCGCATTTCGTCGGGGCGCTACTCACAACCCTAAGCGGCTGATTCGCCTGTGCTCCACCTTATGTCTTTCGATACTGGCAGGGGGCTTCGCAATCGCGCAGTCTTCTGCGACAGCGCCAAATGAAACACAGGACGCAGCATCCAACCAGCCTGAACTTACTACTCGCGAAGACATACAAACCTTCCAGGTGAGAGTGAACCTGGTGGAGCTGCGAGTGGTGGTGCGCGACGCGCAGGGCAACGCCGTCGGCAACCTTAAGCAGGATGACTTCCGGCTGTTCGACGATAACAAGTCGCAGAGCATCAGCCGTTTCTCAGTTGAGCACCATAACGTCAACAAGCCGGCGATAAACGGTACGAGGAATGCGCCGGAGCCCGAAACACCGCCGGATGGTCCATTGAGCTCGAACCATGTTGCCTACCTCTTCGATGACGTCAACGCGACGGCGAACGATCTGGTTGGGGCGCGGGACGCGGTGGAGAAGCGCATCAATTCCCTTCAAGCGGGAGAATTGGCCGCGATTTTTACAATTTCCGGACAGGGCCAGCAAGACCTCACCAGCGATCAGGAAAAATTGCGGGCAGCGTTGAGAAATCTGAAACCCAGGCCGGTAAACGGATTCTCGGCCTCCGAGTGTCCTCCCATCGATTACTACATCGCCAGCCAGATTGGGACGTATCACGATGGCCAGGCCTTTACCATGGTGGAACAGGAAGTGCTGGGCTGCCAGTTCGATGGAGATCAGAGGGTCCCAATACCGACGCTTGAGGCGGCAACGCACGATGCGGTCAATCGGGTGTTGCAATCCGGAGAGGCCCAGAACCAGCTCATCCTGCACAGCGTAGGCGATGTAGTACGGCGGATGTCTGCGCTCCCGGGACAGCGTACTATCGTGTTCCTGTCGGAAGGGTTCTTTATTGCCGAGCAACAGGCGGCGGTGACGGATTACTTGAATCGTGCGATCCGCGCCGGAGTAATCATCAATACACTCGATGTGCGTGGCCTGTACACTCAACCCGCAAACGGAGTTGACATCAGCCAGAAGGCATGGGGTGCGAGCCGGTTTGCACCGGAGATGCTTCGCTATACCGCACAGGCTGACTTGGAAAAGTCGGACACGCTGATGCAGATCGCGAATGCAACCGGCGGCAACTACTTCCGTAACAACAATGACCTGGGTGCTGGAGTTGTGAAGCTGAGTGCCGCTCCTGAATATACGTATCTTCTGGCGTTTGCTCCGCAGGGCCTGAAGAACGATGGCAAGTTTCATTCGCTTAAGGTAGAGCTGAAGCAGGGTGCGGGACTGAGTCTGCAAGCGCGAAAGGGTTACTACGCACCGGTCCAGGGGGACACCAAGCAGGAAGCGCAACGCGAAATTGCGGACGAGGTGTTCGCTCAGAATGAACTGCACGAGCTGCCGCTGCGAGTACAGACCCAATTCTTCCGCTCGGCCACCGATAGCGCACAAATCGCCGTCCTGGTGCATGTCGATGTGCAACGCATGGCCTTCCAGAAGACCGCGGGGCGCAACCTGAACGAGCTCACGATTGTCGCGGCGATCTTCGACCGGAACGCCAATTTCATTTCAGCGAAGAGCAAGACCGTCCAGATGCACATCAAAGACGAGACCCTGACCAAGATGAACTCGGGCATTACGCTGAAGAGTAATTTCGATGTGAACCCCGGAAGCTACGTAATTCGGGTGGTCGCCCGCGACGGCCAGGGCAAGCTGGCAGCACAGAACGACGTAATCGAAATTCCATAACGGTTGGGGGCGTGTGTGAAATACCGCCATATTTTCTCAGTTGCAATCCTTACGCTGATGGCGACGTGCCTCATTTGCGGAACGGGAGTGACGGCCTACTTCCGGGCGTCGGCGCAACAAAGCACGGACGCACAGAACGCTGCGGCTTCAACGATTCGCGTGGAATCGCGACTGGTGCTGGTTGATGTGGTGGTGACTGACAAGAAAGGCGGCTACTTAGAGGACCTCACAGAGAAGGATTTCCGCGTCTGGCAGGACGACCAGGAGCAGAAGGTCTCGAGCTTCTCATTCGAGCAGTCGGCAGCGGCTGCGAACCAATCGCGCCACCTGGTACTGTTCTTCGACAACGATTCGATGAAGACCACCGACCAAATGCGCGCACGCGCGGCTGCCGGTAAGTTTCTCGAGGGCAACTCCAAGAAAGGCAATTACATTGCGGTCATCGACTACGCCGGAACCATGCACGTTGCGCAGAATTTCACCGACGATACTGAGCAGTTGAGAAAAATGGTGGCTGCTTCGAGGCTGTCGAATGCCCAGTCAGAGAGTGCGTCGCTCGGGTCGCCCGTCTTCAGCAGCTACGATTCGTACTCGAACCGCAATGTTCTACTGGCGCTGCGCAGTGTTGCCAAGAGTCTCGCGTCCATACCTGGCCGTAAAAGCCTGATATGGCTCACATCTGGATTCAGTCTTACGCCCGATGGCGAAGCGGAAATGACGGCACTGATCAATACTTGCAACAAGGCAAATGTTGCCGTGTACGCCGTGGATGTCCGTGGGTTGCCGGGAGCTGTGACCAGCAGCCTTCGGACCACGTCGCCTGAGGTGACGGAGGCTACCGTATATTCTGCGGCGGCCGTTCCGGTATCTGAGCGGGGAAATGCGGAAACTCCCCACTTGGTTTACGTCGCGCAAACCAAGACGGGGGGAGGCGGAGGTGCGACTACAGGCACCCGCACCGGTGCAACTACCACGACCAGCCGACCGGTCACGATCGCGCCGCCACCGGCGTGGACGCAGAACCCATTGGGTCAACCGCGTTCCATCGTTCCTCCGCTGCCGCCTTCTACTGCAATCAACCAACAGGTCCTTTATGCCGTGGCAACAGGGACGGGCGGATTCGTTATCAGCAACAGCAATGACCTGGCGAGCGGGCTCGACAAGATTGCCAGGGAACAAAGCGAGTACTACATCCTGGGTTACGTCCCACCGGAAAGCCACGAGGGTAGCTGCCACACGCTGCGCGTAAAGGTTGAACGTTCCGGCGCGCAGGTGCGGGCACGCAGCGGCTATTGCGACTCCAAACCGCTCGATTACCTGGCAGGGAAACCGGTCGCCAAGCAGCTTGAGGAACATGCCATGGGAAACCAGACGGGAGCGATACCTGCATCGGCTTTGGCCCCGTATTTCTATACGTCGCCGGAGACGGCGCGAGTGAACCTGGCGTTGGAGATTCCTGGGAAAGCAATTCAATTTGATAAGGCGAAGGGTAAGTATCATGCGGTGGTCAACGTGCTGGGCATTGCGGTCAAGCCCGACGGAACGGTAGCTGCCCGCTTCAGCGATACGGTGGACCTCAATCTGGAAAAGAATGAGATGGAGGACTTCCAAAATCATTCGTATCACTATGAAAACCAGTTCTACATCGCGGGTGGCCAGTATTCGTTGAAACTGGCGGTGAACTCGGGAGAGAAGTTTGGACAATTCGAGCTGCCGCTGGTGGTCGACCATTACGATCCAAAGAATTTCGGGATCAGCGACCTTGCACTCAGCAAGCAGTTCTACAAAGTCTCGGACCTGTCTACGGCACTGGATTCGCAACTGCTGCAGGACCGGACGCCGCTCGTTACCCAGGGATTGCAGATGGTGCCATCGGCTTCAAGCCGCTTCAAAACCTCCGATCGCGTCGCCATTTATCTTGAAGTTTATGAACCGCTGATCGCGGACGCATCCGCACCCAAGGTTGGCTTGCGGCTTCGCATCATGGACAAAAAAACCGGAGAGCAGCGATTGGAAGCCGGCGTTCCGGACACCGCCTCCTCCGTTATTCCAGGCAACCCCGTGATTCCGATGGGCGTACCGCTTCCCGTGGACCGGTTGCAACCCGGAACCTATGTTGTCGAGTTGCGGGCGACGGATTCAGCTGGCCATTCATCCGCTGCTCGAAAGGCGGAATTTTCGGTTGAATAGCTACCCCGGGCCGGAAACAAAACAGGAGGACGTGCTTAGCCGACTCTTCGCGCAGCATTTTCATTCTGCGCCTTCGCGAGCGGTTCCGCTACAAGGACAACTTGGCGGTTCGGGGCGCAACATCGTCCGCTTAGCGAATGGCGAGAATACGGCGATCGGAATTGTCTATGGCGTGCGCGAAGAAAACCTCGCATTCGTCGAATTCTCGAAGACATTCCGCCAGCGTGGATTGCCGGTGCCGCAGATCTACGAGGCAGACCTGGAGCATGGCGCCTACCTCGAAGAAGACCTCGGAGACCTGACGCTTTATGAGTTTCTGTCCCACAACCGGCGGGGCGATGAGATTGCGCCGGAGGTCGTTGAGGCATATCGCAGGGTGGTCACGATTCTGCCGCGCTTCCAGGTGGAGATGCGCGACAAGATCAATTACAAGCTTTGCTATCCGCGCAGCAGCTTCGATCGCCAATCCATTGCATGGGACCTGAACTACTTCAAATATTACTTTCTGCGGCTGGCCGGCATTCCCTTCAGCGAACAGGCACTGGAAAACGACTTTTCGCGGCTCACCAAGTTTCTGCTCACGGCCGACCGCGACTATTTTCTGTACCGCGACTTTCAGTCACGCAATGTAATGCTGGTTGGTGGGAACCCGTACTTTCTCGACTACCAGGGCGGACGCAAAGGCGCGTTGCAATACGACATCGCGTCGTTACTGTTCGATGCCAAGGCTGACCTGACTCCGGAAATCCGCGAGCAGCTTCTCGATCACTATCTGGAGACGCTCTCAACATTTCTGCCGATCGATCGCAGCGCCTTCATGCATTTCTATTACGCCTATGTTTATGTCCGGGTGATGCAAGCGCTAGGCGCGTATGGATTTCGGGGATTTTACGAGAGCAAGCCGGTTTTCTTGCAGAGCGTTCCTTACGCGCTGAAGAACATTCGCTGGCTGTTGCACAACGTCACTCTGCCGGCTGCTCTCCCATCCCTGATGGCAGCGTTCACCGCCATGCTGGGCTCCGAAAAGCTTCAACATATCGCCGCGGAACCTGAGAAATTGACGGTGCGGATCACCAGCTTCTCTTTCCATCGCGGTTTGCCCAAGGATGAGACGGGACACGGCGGCGGATTTGTGTTCGATGCGCGAAGCCTGCCCAACCCAGGGCGCGAAGAGCGGTTTAAGCCACTTACCGGCAAGGAGGCGGCGATCGCCGACTACCTGAATCAGCAGGAGAGCGTGCATCAATACTTCGCGAACGTGGTCTCGCTCGTGAATGCCAGCGTTGTCAACTACCAGGACCGCGGCTTCAAGAATCTTTCGGTTTCGTTCGGTTGCACAGGAGGACGGCATCGCTCCGTGTATCTTGCGGAGCAACTGGCGAAGCACCTGCGTGAACGGAACGGGGTGCAGGTGCTGGTGCGCCATCGCGATCTCGAGGCTGCCGAATCATGAAGGCCATGGTGCTGGCAGCAGGACTGGGCACCCGCTTGCGTCCGCTGACCGATGACAAACCCAAGGCGCTGGTGGAGATTGAAGGCCGCACGCTGCTGGAACTAACCCTTACCCGCCTGCGCCGATTCGGCGTTAGCGATGTGATCGTCAATGTGCATCATTTCGCCGACATGATCCTGGATTATCTCGCCGCAAAGCAGAACTTCGGGATGGGCATCGTCATCTCGCGCGAGGATGAGCTCCTGGATACAGGTGGAGGACTGAAAAAGGCAGCGTGGTTCTTTCTTGAGGCTTCGCGCGACGAACCATTCGTGCTTCACAACGTCGACATTCTCAGCAATATTGACCTCGCTCGCATGGTGCGTTTTCACAAGGAGAACCAAGCGCTGGCGTCTCTGGCAGTTCAACAACGTAACAGCTCGCGTTACCTGTTGTTCGACGAACAGGGTCACCTTTGCGGACGGGGCTTCGAGCGCGAGCAACGGACAGCACTCGGGCGGGATAATGAGGCGCTGACGCCGTTTGCGTTCTGCGGCGTTCATGTCCTCTCGCCACGATTTCTTCCCATGATGACGGAGACGGGAGCGTTCTCCATCATCGAAACTTATCTGCGCCTTGCCGCTGGCGATGAGCGTATGCTGGGGTTTCTGGCGGACGGTTGCTACTGGCGCGACCTGGGAACAACGGACAGTCTACTAGCGGCTGCCAACGAAATGGTGGTCCACGATTCCGCGGCCCTCCGCGAGCGTGGCGATTAGCGCGACCTGCAGGCGACGCCATAGGCGGACCAGACGTCGGCGGGACGAATTGCTTTCACGAATTGTCGAGAGATCCTTACGAAAAACTATCGAGCCGTGGCCTCCTCATACGGGGACACACACTTATGACCGGTTCCGCGAACTTGAAGTCATCGACGGGGTGATGCAGCGGAAGACGTCGGACTTGCACGTTCCCGCAGAATTTCCGCCGTTGCGGGAGGGACTGCGTCGGCCGGTCGGCCGGTAGATTGCTGCGCTCGATTGCCGCTACTGGTCGACTTTCAGTGCTTTCAGATATTCACGAAAGTCTTTTCCCAGGTCGTCCCGCTTGAGTGCGAACTCAACGGTGGCTTTTAGAAATCCCAGCTTGTCGCCGGCGTCGTGGCGTTTGCCTTCGAAGATCAGGCCGTAGATTTTTTCCTTCTTCAGTAGCGAGCGCAGGCCGTCGGTCAACTGCAATTCGCCGCCGCTACCCGGATCAATGTTGCGCAGCGCTTCGAAAATAGCCGGCGTCAGGATGTATCGCCCGACAATCGCCAGGTTGGACGGAGCTTCTTCGAACTTCGGCTTTTCCACCAGGTCGCTTCACTTCAAAGAGCCGGCCGCTGTATTTGCCGGTGACCGGCTTGGCGTCGAGCACACCGTATGCGGAGATAGCCGGGCCCTCGACAACCTGGGTTGCCAGCACGGAGCATCCGGTTTCGTTGTAAACCTCGATCATCTGCTTCAGGCACGGCACCGGAGCATCGATAACGTCGTCGGGAAGAACAACCGCAAACGGCTCGTCGCCCACGAGCTCCGCGCCATCAGCACCGCATGCCCGAGACCAAGCGCTTCTTTCTGGCGCACATAGGCGATGTGAATCATGTCGGAGATCTGGCGGACAATCTGCAGCAACTCGGTCTTGCCGCGTTCCTCCAGCATCTTTTCCAGCTCGTAGCTGACGTCGAAGTGGTCTTCGATGGCGCTCTTGCCGCGGCCGGTGATGATGATGATCTGGTCGCAGCCAGACTGCATCGCCTCTTCCACGCCGTACTGAATAATTGGTTTGTCGATGAGCGGCAGCATTTCCTTGGGCTGCGCCTTGGTTGCAGGCAGAAAACGCGTGCCCAATCCGGCTGCAGGAAACACCGCCTTGCGGACTCTCGTCGCCATAATGACCTCTTGAGTTCGCCTTTATAGAACTGGGCTGTCATTTCCCAGCATGATGCGCCGAATCACCGGAATCGGCGGCGTCCCCTGCTTCATGAATTCGTCGTGGAACTGCTGTAAAGTGAAACCTGCTCCCACCTTCTGCTTGTAGTCTGCGCGCAGCTTCATGATTTCGCAGCTTGCCCAGGGTGTAGACCAGATATGTCGGGTCCGAGGTGCCCCGTTGGGCTTCGCGCTCGGCGACGGCGTTGGTCTGGTGCCCCTGTTTGACGAAGAAATCAGTGGCCTGTGGAAGCGTCATCTTGCCGGTATGCATCTCGATCCCAACGATGTATCGTGCGTCGCGCAACAACGCGTCCTGTAGTTGTCCGATGCGCAGTTTGGGATCGCCGTTGCCATAGCCTTCATCAAGCATCATCTGTTCGGTGTAATGCGCCCATCCCTCGATGTTGGTACCGCAGCCAATCAGCTTTCGTACCTTCGAAGGGAATTGAGGCTCCCAGAGGTACTGCTCGTAGTGGCCGGGATAGGCTTCGTGTACGGCGGTGCTGATGATAGTACCGCGATTGAAGCCTTCCATCCACGATTTGGTTTTCTCCGATGGCCAGGACGGCTCCGGCAGGGTTACGTTGAAGAACGATTCGGTGGCTTTGGTCTCGTAGGGTCCGGGTGTGTCCATCGATGCGGAACTCAGAGCACGCGCAAACGGCGGCGTTTCTTCCACGATGGGACGGATGTCGGACGGGATAGTGATGATCTTCTTTCCCTGGATGAAGCCGATCAGGCTGTTGAACGTATCGCGAAAGCTCTGCAGCAGTTGATCGGGCTTAGGATGGTCCTGCTCGAGTGATGCGAGCACCTGCTCAGGAGTCTTATCAGGGTCAATCACGCCGCCACACGCTTAAGCTCGGCCTGGTTGCTGTGCAAGTCGTCATAACCGATTTGTAGCAGCCGATCGAGAGGGATCTCGACCATGTCCTCATACAGCAGTTTCTTACGATACAGCTCCGGGCCGAGCCGGTAGTCGCCCTTGGATACGGGCAGAAGCTCGGTCTTTAGGTATGTTTCGTATCGTTGCAACTCAGTAATGACGATGCCGTTGGTCGTCTTGAACCGGCCCAGCAGCTGGGCATCCGTAACGTCCTTGAAGGCCTCAGGCACGTCCTTTTGAAAGAAGCCGATGATGCCGGGCATCTGCTCGATGGCGATCTCGGTGTAGATGTGCGGCGGGTTCTTCAGATTTAATCTTGCGGCTGCAAGGTTGGCGGGAATCTGCTGCTCACGCGCGATCACCGATTTCAGCCGTTCCGCCGGAGGCGCGAACTTGCGGCTCATCAACAGAAAAATACTGGCGGTCGAACTGCTGGAGTAAATGTCCGGGTTCTTTTGCCACATGCGAACTTCCTGAAGCTCGAGAATTCGCGCGTTAATGGCATTGGCGACCAGCTTCAGATCGATCTGCTGCTCCTGAGTCAGGAGTTCTGTGCGCGTATACCCGGCGCCCTGCTTGGCTTCCAGCAGGAACGACAGCTCCTCGTCGCGCGATCTCTGGGAATAGTCCTCGAGTTGAGGGTCGTACTGATGAAAACCGGCGGCGGTCCCCTCTGTGGGATGAAAGTGGAAGTAGGCGTCAAAGTACTGGTCCACCATGCCGTTGAACTCCGCAGCCGCGCTGGCCTCAGGACTGCTTGTAGCGGTGGGAGCCTGTGCTGGAAGGTTCGTCACTGAAGTCACGAGTAACAGCAGCAACGCTGCGACATACTTCATTATCAGGAATTCCTTTCGGGCGGCGCAAACTCCTTATGGTATCGCAAGCGCGCAGGTAGCCCCCCATCGACCTATCGTGCGTCATATTTCGCTCAGGCCGCCGTCGATCATAAGCTCGGCGCCCACGGTAAACGCAGACTCGTCAGAGCCGAAGTACACCACCGCGGCCGCCATCCCGGCGGCAGTACCGAAGCGGCGAGCCGGAATCTGTTGCTGGAGGCTCGCGGCGGTTGACTTGAGCTGCTCCCCAGAAAGGCCGAGCTTGCTGTAAAGCGGCGTTGCGATCGATCCGGCACTACCACATTCACCCGAATGCCGCGCGAAACCAGTTCACCCGATAACGTGCGAGCCAGTGAAATGAGGGCTGCTTTCCCATGCCGGGTTGGCGAAGACCGGCAAGAGCGCCTGTATCAGGAAATATGGCCCTTTCAGTATGACCGCCAGCGAGCGATCGAACCCGGCTTCATCGAACTTCTCAAACGGTCGCAGGTCGGCGAAGCCTGCATTAATAAAGAGAACATCAAGATCCCGAAAGTCTGCTGGATCTCCTCGGCGACTTGCTTTTGAGCCGAAGCGGCACTCGCGTCGGAGGCAATCACCAGCACATCTGGTCCCAGCTGTTTGCGAGCAGAGCCGAGGGTTGCGGGGTCGTTGCCGGCAATGGCAACGCGCGCTCCTTCGCGCAAAAAGTGGCGAGCGGTCTCCAGGCCGATGCCGCTGGTGCCTCCGGTGATGAGAGCCCGCTTCCCTCGAAGACGATCCATGCTGTCCTCCAGGAAGAGTTATGAGAATAGGCATGAGAAACAAAGACGTAGATTAAAGCGCTGTGAAAAGCATGCATGGCTCGAGGTGATTTCGTCAGGCGCGGGACGCTTCGAGTCGCTAGCGTGCGCTATGATGGGAACCCGCAACTTCGTTTCGCCAATCATCCCAGGAAAATCCACGTTCAGCTTTATCAGCAGGAGACTAACATGCCATTGAAGCCAGAGGTTCAGGAGCTGCTTTCGCGTCCTAACTTCGCTCACCTCGCCACCCTGATGCCCGACGGGTCGCCAAATGTGACTCCGGTGTGGATTGGTGCCAGGGGCGATTCGCTCGTCATAGGGACCGGAGAAGGAAGCCTTAAGGTGCGCAACTTACGGCGCGATCCGCGATTGGCGCTTTCCGTGGTCGATTTTCAGAACCCCTACGAAGAACTGCAGGTTCGTGGGCGGGTGGTGGAGTTGCGTGATGACTCGAGCTTCGAGATCATGGACGAAATCTCGCGGAAGTACACTGGGAAAGAGTTCCCTTTCCGCAGCCCGGAAGGCCGGGTCGCACTGATCATCGAGGTGGAGAAGGCACGTTATGCCAAGCTGCCTTTCCAACATACGCCGCCGGCATAGGAACCTCAGAGAGTGCGCGGACGCTTGGGTGGACGTCGCGACTTCGGTACCTTGCCGATACGCTCGTCCCCTGCAATCACCAGCTCGCAGGCGTGCAGAGCCGCCTCTTCGAAGTCGGGTGCATCGGCGGGGAGGACCTGCCAGCCGGTCACGGGCTTTCCGAAGACCTTGATCGAACGCAGGGAAGGAAACTCGCGACGCAGTGACGCATGGTGATCGGGTGTGGTCGCCAGCCACACGCCGTTGTCAGCATCCGGAGTCCGCTTATCGCGCAACACGAGTACGATCTTTTCTCCCACATAAACCGCAAGGCAGCCAAACATCGGATTCGTACGCGGCGACAGTTCAGCGAGGGCGTCGAGCACGAACTCGTGGGGTACGAACTTGCGTTGCCGGCCCCCAGGAAGAGGGTTGTCTAACCAAGGAATCGGCTTCTTGCCACCCGGTTTCGGCATGGGACTATTGTAGGGCCCGATGTCACCGCAAAGGGCCAGCCCTGCCAGGAGGTTTGCCAGGGGGTTTGTCCCTTGCCTGTACTGGGAACTACGGCTAAACTTCTTCAGCACCAACCATTCCATACCCTGCAGCACAACTAGGAGACTCAATGAAGATACGAATGATCGTATTGGCGCTGGCGATGTGTGCACTAGCGGTCACCGTAAGTGCAGCCGACAACCCCAATATTGGCACCTGGAAGCTTAACGAGGCCAAGTCGACGATTCCGGCCGGAGCAGGCAAGAACACCACCGTGGTTTACGAAGCTGCCGGCGATCAGACCAAAGTCACCACAGACGGCGTCGATGGCTCCGGCAAGCCGGCCCACTCCGAATGGACCGGCAGGTTCGACGGCAAGCCCTACCCTGTTACCGGCACGAGTGGCGTTGACTCGCGCGCCGCAATGGCAAAAGGTGATCGCACGCTGGAAATCACCAACATGAAGGGTGGCAAGCCGGTCTCCAAAGGCAAGGTCGAACTGGCCAAGGACGGCAAGAGCCGCACCCTCGATATCGATGGAGCTGGCGCCGACGGGAAGAAGTACAAGGCGAAATACGTTTACGATAAGCAGTAGTGGGTTGGAGGTTTCGAGGTTTCCTGCCCCGGCTTCGCGATCGCGGAGCGGGGCTTTTTTTGACGTTACGCAAGCCCATGAAACCGAAATCATCGTGCGTGGCGCGAAACCGTCGTCCGCGACGATGACAGTGCTCACGGCTCAAGATATTCACGCGCACAATACGTTTGCTCAACCTGATGCTGTCGGGCTGCGAGCGGGCGAAGTGAGGATCGCGGCGTCGAGCGTGGTGGGTACGATTCCGCCGGCAGCGGTGGTGTGTGTGCAGGTGGAACTTAGCTGAGGGTTACGGCATTCCTACCAGGCAGGTTTTCCGTCTTTGAAGCGTAACGTGAGAGTGTCGTCACCCTTCACGACTTCCCGAGCCAGAATCAAATCCGCGCCGTCCTGCTTGACCTTGGAGCCGGTCACTTCGACCTTGTCTTCGGGCTTGAAGGTCGCACCCATGTCGCTCAGAAAGGTTTTGGGGCACAGAAAGACGTCTACCGTGTCCTGACCACTCTTCACCACCAGGTAAGCTACGGGTTTCGCGCCAGTCGGAGGAAGGAACTTCAATTCTTCCACTACTCCCTTAAGCTTGGTTTCTGTGGCGGGATCATATTTGGGCGCGGCCTGGGCAAACGCGGAAACAGTGATGGCAAGGACGGCGAGCCTAAGGAGATGCTTGTGAATCGGGCCGAACGGAGTCATGGCGCTCACCCCATGCCGCGAATAGTAGGACGACGGCGCAGGAAATGCAACCTTCGTCTGGTGGAGACGAGAATCCCGTCAAAGCCGGGGCGGCCGTGCCGATGAAGAACCCCTGTCTGCTGTCAGAGTTTATCGAACGACTAAGAACACCGGCGAGTGCTCCGGCCGACTGACCGACCGACCTATTTGGTTGCACAAACATCGTCGACGCTTCGACCCTTCAGTGGATTGTCGGTATCCGCAAAGCTGACAACCTTCCAACCCTCTGTGCCCCGATACAACGTGTAGGATTCATAACCGCAATGGTTTGGCGTCCCTTTGGAAGACATATCTCGCCCACACATGCGCCATGCCGTTAGAATCGATCTGCATTGAGGAGCTCAGAATGCGGACATCCCAATCGTTGGGCTTGAGGGCAGCAACCTCAGAAATCGCCCTCGCGCGCGTCTCGACATAGACTCGGCGATGATCGGGCGGCCCTTGGAGCGATATGCCGTGGTATTCGGGGTGCAGTAGCGAATCTAGAGTGGCTGGGTCAGCGTCGCGAAGGGCTTTGTGAAGGAGCTCAACGGTCTGAAGTGGAGAGCGTTCTGACGACGCGGCCGGCAGTGTCGGCGGAGCCGGCAAGATGGCAAGTCGGCTACGAGAAAGATAACCCTTGTCCGCATGAGCGAATGATAGTGGAGTGTCTTACCCTACCACCAGCTCTTCGCCGGCCAATTGCTCCAAAAGCGCTTTGAGGCGCGTAAGGATTTGGTCAGGCTGCTTCTCTTTCAGCGTGAACTTCAGCACGCCCGCGGGAGTGAACTGGCTGCCGGGCTCGGCGGCGACGAAGCGCGCCAGGCGCTCGGGATCGACGGTGGCCTTCTCGGTGAAGCGAATGCTGACGGCGTCGCGGCGGCGCTCGATCTGCGCCACGCCGATGCGCTGCGACAGCAGCTTCAGTTCGGCGTACTCCAGCAGGTTGCGCACCGGCGGAGGAGGCGCGCCGTAGCGGTCGCCCAGCTCGCCGGCAACGTCGTCCAGTTGCGCCTCCGTCTCCACTCCGGCGACGCGCTTGTACATGCGCAGGCGCTGGTTCTCTTCCGTGATGTAGTCGGCGGGAATGCGGATGTTGAGCCCGAGGTTGAGCTGCGTCTCCGGCGTTTCGGCTTCGACCTCGCCCTTCAGCTCGCGTACCGTGCGCTCCAGCATGGTGGTGTAGAGCTCGAAGCCGACGGCTTCGATGTGTCCGCTCTGCTCGCCGCCCAGCAGATTGCCGGCGCCGCGCAATTCGAGATCGAGCGCCGCGATCTTGAAGCCCGCGCCCAGGTCGCTGAACTCCTTCAGCGCCGCCAGGCGTCGGCGCGCCAGGTCGCTCAGGTCGCGGTCGGGCGGAATCAGCAGATAGGCATAGGCGCGGCGATCGGAGCGGCCCACGCGTCCGCGCAACTGGTAGAGCTCCGACAGGCCGTGGCGGTCGGCGCGATTGATGATGATGGTGTTGCACAGCGGAATGTCGAGCCCGTTCTCGATGATGGTGGTCGCCACCAGGATGTCGGCCTCGTGCCGCATGAAGGCCAGCATGACGCGCTCCAGTTCGCTCTCCGCCATCTGGCCGTGGCCGACGAGGATGCGCGCCTTCGGCACCATCTCGCGAATCTTGTCGGCGATGTCGTAGATGCTCTCGACGCGATTGTGCACGAAGTACACCTGGCCGCCGCGCTCCAGCTCTTTCTCGATGGCCGAGCGGATGAGCTTCTCGTCCCAGGCGGCCACGACGGTCTGGATCGCCATGCGGTCTTTGGGCGGCGTCTCGATGACGCTCATGTCGCGCAGGCCGAGCAGCGACATGTGCAGGGTGCGCGGAATGGGCGTGGCCGACATGGTGAGCACGTCCACTTCTTTGCGAAGCTGCTTCAGCCGCTCTTTGTGGCGCACGCCGAAGCGCTGCTCTTCGTCGACGATCACCAGGCCGAGGTCGCTGAACTTCACGTCCTTCGACAGCAGGCGATGCGTGCCGATGACGATGTCGACCTGGCCGGCCTCCATCTTGGCGATGCGTTTCCTTCTGCTGCTTCGGCGTGCGGAAGCGGCTGAGCATCTCGATCTTGATGGGAAACGCCGCGAAGCGCTGCCGGAAGGTGTTGAAGTGCTGGAAGGCGAGCACCGTGGTCGGCGCCAGCACCGCGACCTGGCGGTTGTCGCTGCACCGCCTTGAACGCCGCGCGCATGGCGACTTCGGTCTTGCCGTAGCCGACGTCGCCGCAGAGCAGGCGGTCCATCGGCGTCGACGGCTTCCATGTCGCGCTTCACGTCGACGATGGCGTTCATCTGGTCTTCGGTCTCGCTGAACTCGAAGGTGTCTTCGAACTCGCGCTGCCATTCGCTGTCGGCGGCGAAGGCGTGGCCCTCGGCGGTCTTGCGCACGGCGTAGAGCTTCAGCAGCTCGTCGGCCATGTCTTTCATGGCCTTCTTCACGCGCGCCTTGGTCTTCTGCCACTGCTGCGTGCCCAGCCGATTCAGTACCGGCTTCACGCCTTCCGACGAGCGATACTTCTGCACCAGGTCGAGCCGCGTGAGCGGAACATACAGCCGCGCGCCCTCGGCGTACTCCAGGACCATGAACTCGGCGGCTGCCGCCGTCTTCCTGCGGAACCTCCTTCAGTCCCTGGTACTGGCCGATGCCATGCTCGACGTGGACCACGTAATCGCCGACGGCGAGATCGCGAAAGTCGGAGAGGAACGCCGAGACCTTGGACTTCTGCCGTTGCGGACGTCCCAGCGAAACTTCCGGCTCGTCGAACAGATCGCGCGAGCCGAAGAGAACGAGATTCGCCTCGGGCAGCGCGACGCCTTCCGGCACATAGGCCTTCACGATGGTGGTGGCCGCAACGTCTTCGGTGAAGTAGGTGGACTCGTCCACGAAGACTTCGCTGCCCGGCTTGGGGGTGCGGCTGCCGATGCGGAACGACAGGTTGTACTCGTTGAAGACGTCGGCCAGGCGCTCGACCTCGCCGGTGCTCGAGACGGCGAAGATGACGCGCTTGCCTTCGCGCGTGAGGCTTGCCAACTTCTTCCGTCATCGCGGCGACCGAGCCGTGAAAGCGCGTCGTCGGCTGCGTCTGCAGGACGAGATGCTCGCCGTCGTCGGCGTCTTCGATGCCAAGCTGCTCGACTGCGACAGTCGGCAACTGTTCGCAGGCGCTCGCTGCCATTGCTCGGGCGTGAGATAGAGATCTTCGGGACGAACCAGATTGCCGACCAGGCTGCGCTCGTGTGCTTCGGTCAGCTTGCGTCCACCAGGCGTCCTGCGCTTCCGTCGAGCGCGTCGGGTTCGTCGAGCACGACGGTGGCGCCGGGCAGCAGATCGAAGAACGTGTCGCTCTGGCTCCGGCGACGGGAGCGTACAGCTCCCATCCCGGGAAACACGCTCACGCCGGTGTGCGCGACGGCTTCTGCTCGATCAGCTCTTCGTCGCCGGCCAGGCGATGCGCCGGTGAGCCGCGCATTGATGGCGGCCAGCGTCTCTTCTTCCACCGGAGTTTCGGTCAGCGGCAAGCAGCACGACTTCGTCGGTCGGCCGCGGCCGAGCGCTGGGTCGCGGGATCGAACTTGCGGATCGACTCGACTTCGTCGCCGAAGAGCTCGATGCGCACCGGCCGGTCCGACTCCGGCGGATAGACGTCGAGCAGGCCGCCGCGATGCGCGAACTCGCCCGGCATCTCGACCACATCGACCTGGTTGTAGCCGACGATGCGCAGGTGCTCGACCAGGCGCTCGGGATCGATCATCTCGCCGCGGCGCACGACCCTGGCCAGGTCGGCGTAGAACGCCGCGTCGCGCAGGCGCATGCTGGCCGCGGCGAGCGGCGTGATGACGACGTTCGGCGGCGCCGGTCGCAATCTTCCACAGCGCGGTGGCGCGGGCTTCCTGAATCTCGGGATGCGGCGACTGATTCTCGAAGGGCAGCACGTCGTAGGCGGGCAGGCCGATGACCGACTCGGGCGGAACCGCGCCGGTCAGCTCGGCCAGCGAGCGGACGACGGGCAGCAGTTCGTCCACGGCGCGGTTGTCGCTGACGATCACGACCAGCGGCCGCGCGGTCGCGCGATGCAGCAAGCGAGTAGAAGAGAGCTTTGCCGGTGGGAGTGAGTCCGGAGACACGTATCCGCCCCGCGCCGCCCTTGACCTGGGCTACAGCACGCGCAAATGCGGGAGACTTTTCCACGTCCGCGAAGAGTTCGCGAACGAACGGGAGGATCACGCTATTGATTTTAGCAGTGCGATCGCACGCCTGGCGTTTCAGAACTCCAGATGCAGTCGCAAGCCCGGCACGCGTCACCGGCCCGCGGTCGTGGTTATAGCCGGGATTGTTGATGTGCTGATAGTCGAACGCAAAGAACAGACCCCGCCAGACGTGAGCGGTGTAGAACGCTTCCTCGATGGTTTCGCGGCCGTAGTTCAGTGCCGCCGTCACCCAGGAGAAATCCCAGTCCGCCATCCGCCAGATAGGTCTGATGGTAAGCGCCGATTCCGCTGGAAACGAAAGACCGCACCCGCGCGATCGAGGCTGCGATGCCAGCGCGTTCCCTTGGCGTAGACGCCCACCTGCAGAACGCTCTCGGCTTCGGTATAGCAGAACGACTCGTACTTGCCTTCGGTCCATCCCCAGCGGCCGAACGCCCACACGTCGCTCGACACCTCCTGCTGAAAATTGATGCCGAAGCCGTACTTGACGGTTCCCTGCCTGCGTGTGGCGATGATGTCAGGCGGCTGCGTGGGATTGGCGAGGTAAGTTGTCGATGCCACGGCTGTAGTCGCCCATGTTGCCGTGGTTGATGTAGTTGAGAAAGCGGACGGTGGTGTCCTTGTTCTTCAGCAGCTTGGTAGCGCAGCTCCAGCTCGATATTTTCGGCGCGGGCGCGAGCGACATCGGCATCAAGGTTGGGCCCGTTGGCAACTTTCGGCATCAAGGCTTCGGCAAAGCGTAGCCCCCAGTTGCGGTCTTCGTAATCGAGGATCGCTCCGACGGTGTAGCCGCGCGTGTCGGCGGCATAGTCCCACGCGCCATTGTTAGCGGCAGTCCAGTTCAGGAACTGGTAGTGGCTGTCGGTGCCGCCGATGTTGTTGTCGAAGAAATCGGCCATGCGAGAACTTGCCGAAGCGAATCTCCAGCCGCCGCACCGGCACCTGCGGTCGCAAGCGAGAGTGGACCGCGCGGGATTTCAATCTTCTCCGTGGAAAAGGGAATGATCTGCTGAAACATCAGCCGGGCGATATACGGTGCCGTCCCGACGCTGAGGATTGCGGACCACGTCGAGGTTGGTGAATCCGGCCAGCCCCAGTGCGCCGCTGATGCCGCCCCAGCCCGCCTCTTCGACGTCCAGGTAAACCATGGAGTTTGGAGTGAACTCATAGCCGGTAAAGAGCGTCAGCACACGCGAGGTCGCGTGTCTCAGACGTATTCTTGAAGCTGTTGGGGCCGCTGTAGGCAGCGTAAAAATCTCCGTGCGCCTGGAAAACAAAATTTGCCTGCCCGGATACCCACCACTTCGCGGTGTCGGAGTGCTCGAAGAAGGTGTCTCGCGGCATGGGCGCCGTGGGCGTTTCAGGGGCATCAGCCGGTTTGTCTTGCGCCCAGATGGTCACAGCGGACGATCCGAGGCACAGCATGACACCCAGAACGCTTGCCAGGCCCTGCCGCCGCAAAGAAGCCTTCGCCGGCAGAGATGGGGCTCGAAGTGCGGAAGTCCTGTTGGCGTAGGCTGTCTCCGTGATGTTCTGCAGAGGCCACGTCATATGTGTCCGGCAATCGTTTCAGTCTCACACGACTCTGTTACAGGCCGGTTACTTCCCATTCGGGCAGCGATCAGGCTTGCGCCGCCAATTCCTCTATAGCATACTGCAGTATGATATATGCCCACCCACGCACACCAAAAAAAACAAAGGCGGAGGAAGGCTCCATCGCAAAAAAAGAAATTGACCATGATCGCGACAAGCTGGTGACCCGGGCAAGAAGGATCCGCGGCCAGATTGAGGCCGTGGAACGTGCCCTCATCAACGAAGAAGAGGACTGCGCCGACACGCTGCAGTTGCTCGCCGCCTGCCGCGGCGCCATTAACAGCCTGATGGCCGAGGTCATGGAGGGCCATATCCGCGAGCACATAGGCCGAGGGCGGGCGTCGGAAGAGGTTACCGACGACCTGTTGGCGATCGTACGCGCCTATCTGAAGTAGTGGGTAGCGCTGATTGCGCGTAATATCTCGCGGCAATAAGTAACGAAAAAATCCCAGCAATCATGCTCATTGCTGGCATTCTGTTGCGGTAGAGAATATCCCTCGACGAGAACCGAGCTTATCTGCCAAAGCGCTCGCGCAAACCGGCGAAGGCCAAGCCCGCACCGGATCCGAACAGCATCATCGACTCACCGCGCGCTGCGGACTTGTCGTTATGGTACTTCGCACACTGCTATGCGCAGTGTGCCCGGGCAGTTATGGCAACGTTACGGAGCCGCAATCTGAAAGCGCAAGACCGATTCCGCGATGCGGTACTGGTACTTGGCCGCCGCGAACTGAATCTGCGCCTCGGTCTGCTGCAGCTGCGCCTGGCTCAGCTCCACGATCGAGGCCAGCCCCAGGTTGTAGCGCGTCTGCGACAGATCCACCGCGAGGTTGGTCTGATCGACAAACTGTTGCGTGACCGAGATGCGGCTGATAGGCGGTCTGCGAATTCAGCCAACTGGTGCGCACATCGTTGGCGATGCGGTCCTTCAGGTCGCGCAGCCGTTCCTCGTTCGGCCTGCGAACGCAGTGCCGCTTCTTTGCGCACGCGCGGGATAGAGAAAGCCGTTGAAGATGGGAATGTTTACGTTGACGCCGATCGCTCCGTACCAGCTGTCCAGTTGCGGGAGCACCGGTCGGTACCCTGCCAACCGTTCCGAGTACGCGAATGTCGGGCAGCAGCAGATCGCGCTCGGCCTTCTGAAAGCGCTGCGCGGCCTGGTATTCGTAACCCTGCGCGGCGATCTCCGGCCGGTTGCTGAATGCCTGGTCAACCAGTTGCGCGACCGTGTCAGGTGGAGGCGTGAGCTGAGCCGCCGGCATCGACCAACTCGAACTGCTGCTGTACGGGGGAGCCGAGAATCTCCGAGAGGACCGACAGCGCCGCCTGATAGTTGTTCTGCGCGTCGAGCAGCAGCAGCTTGGCCTGCGCCAGGTTCGCATTCGCGAAGCTCACATCGAGCTGCGATTTCAGCTTGTTGTTGAACAGCGTTGTGATCTGATCGCTGACCACCTGCCGCGCGTTGACCGTCTGCTCCGCTACCTTCAGCTCGGCGTTGGCCTGCAGCGCGTTGTAGAACGCCTGATCGACCGCCAGCTTGATCTGCGCGGCGGTGGCCACTGCATTCATGTCGGCGGCCTTCGCGCGAAGTGCCGCGGTCGCCACCAGGTTGTTGGTCCGGCCGAAGTCCGTGATCAGCTGCGCCAGCGTCACGCCTGCCGGCGACGCGCTCGTAGATGATCGGATTGTTGAGGCTGCCGGCCGCGATGCGGCTGCCCGGTTGCGGTTCCACCGCCGTCAGGCTGCCGTACGCGGTGGGGTAGTAGTTCGACTTGGCCTCGCGCGTGACCTGCTGCGAGGCCAAGGCCAGCAAGCGCGATACACGGAAATCTGCGGATTGTTTCGCAGCGCCAGCGCTTCGGCATCCTGCACTGTGAGGCGCTCGTGTTGGACCGATTGCGTGCTGGCGGTAGCGGACTTGCGCGAGTCTGTGCTGTACGCTGGAGTCTGCAGGCCTGGACTGCGACGGCTGGCTGCGGCGTTTGTGCCGCTAGAGCAAGTTGTCATCGCCAGACATCGCAACGAACAGCAGGTCTTGCTTCTCACGCCTGCACCTCCGTTTGCGGTTGCTCTTCTTTGCGATGGATCAGCAGGTACGCCGCCGGCACCAGGAAGACGGTCACGACGACCGAAACGGTCAGGCCGCCGATGATCGAGCGCGCCAGCGGAGCGTACTGCTCGCTGCCCGCCTCCAGCGCCAGCGCCATCGGGATCATGCCCAGAATCGTCGCCAGCGAAGTCATCAGCACCGGGCGCAAGCGCACGCGGCAGGCCAGCGCGACCGCTTCGCGCGATCGGCATTCCCTGCCGGCGATAAGATGCGCGTCACATCGACGATCAGAATGCTGTTCGACACCACGATGCCGGTCATCATGATGACGCCCATCAGCGACATGACATTCAGCGTCGTGCCGGTGATCAGCAGGAAGACCAGCACGCCGGTGATGCCCGGAGGAATCGCCAGCAGAATGATGAACGGATCGATGAACGACGCGAATTGCGCCATCAGGATCAGGTACACCAGCACGATGGAGAGAATCAGTCCGATGCCGAAGCTCTTGAACGACTGCCGCATGCCTTCGACCGAGCCGCGCATGGTGACACGCACGTCCGTCGGGAATCTTGGTATCGGCGATCACCTTGTCCACGCGATTGGCGACGCCACCGAGGTCCTCGCGGCGAAGGCGCGACGTACACGTCGATCACGCGCCGCAGCTGGTAGTGATCGACTTCCGTCGGCGTGTTGATGACCTTCGCGCTGGTGACCGCTTCGAGATCGGTGGTGTTCAGATTGCTTGCCGGCGCGAATCGGAATCTGCTTCAGGTCGAGCAGCGACTTCACCTGCGTCTCGGGATACTGCACCGTCAGCATGTAGTTGTTGCCGTTCTTGGGATCGACCCAGTAGCTGGGCGCGATCATGCCGTTCGAGGTCAGCGCGGTGATGACGTTGTCGACGACCTCCTTCGACGACAGTCCCAGGCGCGCCGCCATCTCGCGATTCACGTCGAGGTTGATGCCGGGATAGTCGAGGTCCTGCGGAATCAGTACATCGCTGACGCCGTTGACGCCGCGGACTTTGCGCGCCAGGTCCTGCGCCGTCGCGTAAGCCGCGTGCATGATCGCTGCTGCTCACCTGCATGTCGATGGGCGCGGGCAGTCCGAGGTTCACGACTGCATCCACCAGTCCGCCGGACTGGAAATAGGTCGAGAGCTCCGGGCAGTCGTCCGACAGTTTGCGCCGCACCCGGTCCATGTACTCGTAGCTGCCGAGCTGGTGGTCCTTCCTTGAGGCTCACCTGCACGAACGCCGTGTGCTGTCCGGAGTTGCTGGTGTAGATCGCGGAGAAGTCGGGCGTGATGCCGATGTTGGAGACGATCATGCCCAGGTCGCTTGGCGGCGACGACCTGGCGGATGTCGTCTTCGACGTGCTTGATGTACTCGTTGGTCAGCTCGATGCGCGTGCCGGTCGGCGCCTTGATGTTGATCACGAACTGTCCGGGGTCGGTGCGCGGGAAGAATGAGACACCCAGAAGCGGATACAGCCCAAGGCTGAAGAGACATACGCCGAGGATGGCGATCACCGTAGCCGCCGGGCGCAGCAGGGTCTTGCCGACCGCGATGTCGTAGCGCATCAGCATCTGGTCGTACTTGCGGTTGAACCAGCGTGACGAAGCGCGCAAACCAGTGTCTTCGATCCGTGGTGGGCGACCGCATCGCTGTGCGCGCCTTGATGAAGCGCGCGCAAAACAGCGGCACCACCGTCATCGCCACCATGTACGAGGCAAACAGCGAGAGCACGACCGACGCCGCCAGCGCCATGAACAGAAATCGGCTGACGCCGTACAGAAAGACCACCGGGAAGAAGACAATCGCGGTGGTGAAAGTCGCCGCCAGCACCGGCAAGGCCACTTCCTGTCCGCCGCGTTCGGCTGCGGCTTCGGGGTCTTCGCCTTCTTCGAGATGGCGGAAGATGTTTTCCAGCACCACGACCGAGTTGTCGATCAGACGCGAGAAAGCCAGCGCCAGTCCGCCCAGCACCATGGAGTTGATCGAGCCGCCGCCGGCGTTGATCGCGAGAAATGCTGCCAGTGCCGAGAGCGGAATCGACAGCATCACCGCGAGCGTTGCGCGGAAGTTGCCGAGGAAGATCAGGATCATCAGCGGCGGTCAGCACCAGGCCGATGCCGCCTTCGCTGCCCAGGTTCTTGATGGCCGTCTTGACGAACACCGACTGGTCGAAGACCACGCGCGTCACCAGCGTTTTCGGAACGTCGAGCAGGTCTTTCAGCGATTCGCGGATGCCGTTCGACAATCGCGATGGTGTTGCTGTTGCCGCCCTGCTTCAGGATCGGCAGATACACCGAGCGCTGCCCGTCCACGCGCACGATGTTGGTCTGGATGGCGCTCGCGTCTTTGGCGTAGCCGACATCGGCCACCATCACCTGCGCCGTTGCCCTCGACCTTCAGCGGCAGGCGATTGATCTCCTCGGTCGTCGGCAGCTGGCTGTTGGTGTAAATGTTGTAGTCCTTCGGGCCGATGCGCACGTCGCCCGCGGGAAGAATCGCGTTGGCCTGGTTCACCGTGCGCACCACATCCATCAGGCTGAGCTGGTGGGCTTCGAGCTTTACCGGATCGACATACACCTGAATCTGGCGGTACTTGCCGCCGAACGGCTGCGGCACCGAAGCGCCCGGGACGTTTGCAATCTGGTTGCGCACCGTGAACTGGCCGAGGTCGTGCAGCTCCGTCTCGTTCAGGCCCTCGCCCTTCAGCGTGATCAGGCAGACCGGCAAGCTCGACGCGTCGAACTTCAGCACCACCGGCGGCAGCGTTCCGGGAGGCAGGCGGCGCAACTGCGCCATCGCGAGATTGGAGATCGTGCTGACCGCGGCATCGGCATTGGTGCCCGGCTGGAAGTACACCCGGATCAGGCTCACGCCGGTGAGCGAGCGCGATTCGATGTGGTCGATACCGCTGCCCAGCGTGAAGAAGCGCTCGAACGGGTTGGTGATGTTGGCTTCGATCTGCTCCGGCGGCATGCCGTTGTAAAACGTCGCCACCACCACGACGGGAATGTTGATGTCGGGAAACAGATCAACCGGCATGCGCGCCAGCGTCGCCACGCCGACCACGGCGATGATCAGGCACATCATGATGATGAAGAAGGGATAGCGGATCGCGAAGCCTGACATATTATTCCGCGCCTCCCTGCTGGTCGCTTGAGCCGTAAATTTCGTCAGCTTTCGGTGCAACCACCTGTCCCGGCTGGAAGGCCCCGAAATTGCCGACGATGACGCGATCGCCTTCATTCAGGCCCGACAACACCTCGACCCGGCTTGGGGTCTTCCAAGCCTGTCTTGATTTCGCGTGGCTCCACCTGATTCTGCTGATCGACGACCAGCACGGTGCGCCTTGCCGTCCTGGTGCTGCACCGCCTGGATGGGAACGGTCAGCGCGTCGGGACGGTTCTGGATCTGCAGCGCAACGTTGGCATACATTCCCGGCTGCAAGCTTGTAGGTGTCGTTGGGAACATCGATTTCCACCTGCATGGTGCGGGTGGTGCGATCGAGCGCATCGGTGAAGCGGGTTACTTTCCCGGTGAAGTGTTCGCCGGTCGCCTGCACCGCGACGTCGGCGGGCTGGCCGACTCGAACGCGTCGCGGCCAGCGACTCCGGCACCGGGATGCGCAGGCGCAGCACATTGACCTGCGCCAGCTTCACCACCGGCGCCGAGTTGCTGTTGGAGGTACCGGACTGCACCAGCGCGCCGGTGTCGGCATAGCGCCATGTCACCACGCCGTCGAACGGAGCGATGATGCGGGTGTAATCCGACATTGCCGACATCTGGCTGTTGTTGGCCTGCGACATTTCCAGTTGCTGCCGCGCGGCCGACAACGCTGACTTGGCGGATTCCACCTGCGCCTGCCGCGGCCCGGTCTTTCGCCTGCGCGTCGTCGAGTTCCTGCTGGGCAATCAGTCCGGGACGCGCCTGGTTGGCCTGCTCCAGTCGGTCGGCATTGGCATGCAGCGCGGCGTACTGCGCCTCATCGCGGGAGACTTCATTTTGCGACGCGCATCACTTCCTGCTGGCTGTGGCGCACCCCGGCTCCGGCGCCCTGCAACTGCGCCATCAGTTCGGGCACCTCGAGCACCGCCAATACCTGGCCGGTCTTCACCCGGTCGCCGATATCGACGTTGATCTTGCGCACGTAGCCCGACACTTTGGCGTGCATCTCGATTTCCTGGTAAGGAATGAACTCCCCCGCTACCGAGAACGAATTGCCGATGTTTGTACGCTGTGCAATCGCGACAGCGGCGGGCATCACATCACGGCCGTTGTTGGTGTGCGGGGGGCCGCCCGCACGCACCCGGCTGGCCACCAGCGCAATCGCAATCAAACAAACCACTGCTCCCGTTAACACCAGCAGTTTGTGGTTCCGACGTAAATTCATGACGTTCCTCTTGGCAAAGCGGCAGGTGCCGCATGCCACTTCAGTTCACGGACAGCCAGTGGCCATCCCCGAAGGCGCATTGAAAATGGGACGAACAGGAACTGCAGGAACTATCGAAGAGGCGGAGGACGCAGAAAGCGATGGAGGAATTGTTGCCTGCGCAACTCCGGAATCGCGGTCTCGCAGACTGCATGATAGCGCTGCGCTGCCTGGCAATGAAACAGGCAGGCGATGAATGCCGCGACCCAGAATAGCGGGAAGATGGGAACGGCGGGCGGCAGCTCCGCTTTGCAGGCAGTCAGCCACAACTTGGACGAGGTGGACGCCTGCGGCTGCCCGTGGTCATATACCGCCAGCTTGGCGTGCAGCGCAAAGCTGAACACCAGAACGCAGGCGAGGAGCAACAAAATACGCCAGAAGACAGGGCTCAAGGGTCGATCGGGCGCGGTTAGCGGCGGCATATCCATCCTCATTATAGACCCGCTTGGCAGCCGAAGTTGCTCCCCGGTCACACACGCTGAGGCGCGGCGCAGAATACCCCCACGAATCCCGCGGGCCACGATGAGCACTGGCTCGGGGATCTTTGAGATCGGCGCCGGTTCGACCATCGAAGGGACCGTCACGCTCATCGGCGGTCGAACCCTCGTAGAGGGCATCGCCAAGCGTGACGGCAAAGGCGGGCTGGCGTCATGATCGCGCTCGTCCCCAGGGACCCGGACGCGGACCGCGAGTTGTTTCGCCGCGACCAGAGCGATCTTGACGGCACCTTCAGCCTGGGAAATGTCATCCCCGGCGAATACACCGTTGTCGCCATCGAAAACGGCTGGGACCTGAACTGTGGTCGCAGCCGGGCGTCATTACACACTATCTCCCACAGGGGCAAAAAATCGCGATCGCTCCAACCGCTCAGGAGCCTGTCCGACTGCGGGAGCCGGTGGAAGTACAGCGGCGTTAGTAAGCAAACGATTCGTTCACTCCGTACGCAGCAGGATCATCGGATCGACCTTCAGCGCGCGTTGTGCGGGAATCCAAGTGGCGAGTAGTCCCAGCAGCGCCATAGCCAGGACCGCGCCGCCCAGCACCAGCGGGTCGCGTGGCGATGCCTGATACACGATGAACGCCAGCACACGGCTCGCCAGGATTCCCGCAAACAATCCTGCCACCGAACCGATGGCCAGCAGCTTGAAAGCCTTCCCCAACGCTGCCTGTAGGACTTCTTTTGGCTGCGCGCCAAGCGCCATGCGGATTCCCAGTTCCCGCAGCCGCTTGCTGACCGAATAGGCAGCCATTCCAAAAATGCCGGTGATCGACAGCACGGCGCCCATCATGCCGAGCACACCCAACGCCATCGTCGCCACCCGCGAAGGAAACAGTGCGCTCCCCAGTTCCTGGTTCCACGTGTGCAAGGTAAAGGGCAGCCCTGCATCCAGGTCCTTCACCGTAATCGATATGGCTTCTGCCAATTGCTGCGGATCGCGGTCGGAACGCACCACCAGCGCCATCTCGTTTGGCGGCGGTTGCTGCAGGAAGGACAGAAACATGGCCGGCTCCGGATCTTCGGCAAGACTGCTGTACTTGCCGTCCTCGACGATGCCCACCACTTGGACGCGAGATCCGTCGCGCAGCTTGTAATGTTTGCCCACCCCGTCGGTTACGGAGCCAAGAATTCTTCTTGCAAATTCACGATTGACCACGGCTACGCGCGGTGAGTTTTTGTCGTCATGCCATGACAATCTTCTACCGGCCAATACGCTGGTCTGCGCCGCATCGAAGTATCCGGGAGATACGTTGTACGCCATGGCATGGGCAGCTGCGTTTGCGGGCCTCAGATCGGTGGTTTGGTCGGTAAAGACATTTGAACCGTTTGCACCGTAATACAGGGGCAGCCGGTCGACCAATCCCACAGACTTCACGCCCGGAATGTTCTCCAGAGCATCGATCATGCGCTTCTGCATGGCAGTCATTCCGTCGCCGCTATAGCCGGCCATGCCAAGAGCTGTCTCTACCAGCATGGCGTTCCGCGGCTCGAAGCCGAAACTGCTGTGCAGTGAGCGCACCAGCCCGCGCACGGCTACCAGCGAAGACGTCACCAGCACCGCGCAGATCGCGATCTGCACTACCAGCAAAATGTCGCGCACCGACACCCGCCGCCCTACTGTGGCCCCCATCCGTCCGGTCGATCCCGACTTAACGATCTGGTATGGGTCGGTACGCAGCGTCTGCCTCACCGGGACAGCGCCAAACAAGAGTCCACTCGCCAGGCTCAGCAGGACGGCAACTGCATAGACATTCGCGTCCGGATTGATCGGCACTTGCAGAGGTGCGGTCGGAAGGGGCTGCCATACGCTCAGTCCGCGCAACAATACGATGCTGCCCCATAATCCGATACCACCGCCGACCAGTGAAATCAGCGTCGCTTCAGTAAAGAGTTGGCGCAGAATCCGCACGCGGCTGGCTCCCAGCGCCAGTCGCAAGGCAACTTCCCGGGAGCGGTCAGCGGCACGCGCTGCGAACAGGCTGCCGAGGTTCGCGCACGCCGCCAGCAGAATTAATCCCGCCAGTAGCATCATACCTGTAAGGAACGCGCGTAAAGGAGCGCCCAACCAGTCGCCGGCGAGACCAGGACGCGCCAAGGTGAAGGTCATTTGGCCATCGTCTTTGGGATAGGTCTTTTCCAGATAGGCGCCAATCGTGTTCAGATCGGCAACCGCTTGTGCAGGAGTGACTCCCGCCTTCAGGTGCCCCAGCGTCATCAATAGGTCACGGTTCCCGCGCTCGTTCAGGACATTCAGTCCCTCCACCTGCTCCTGGTTGACGAGCGGCACCCAGAAATCAGGAAAGACAAACAACAATGTCCCGCGGAACTCAGGTGGCGCGACACCGAGGATGATAAAAGGATGCTTATTGAGCTGAACCACGCGTCCGATCACCCCACGATCGTCCTGAAAATGGCTGTGCCAATACGCGTGCGTCAGCACAATATAAGGAGCGCTGTTAGGGCCGTGCTCATCGGAAGCGTGAAAGAAACGGCCCAGATACGGCTTAACCTTGAGTACGTCGAAGTAGTTTCCGGTCGTTTCAAGAAGCCAAACGCTGGTTGGATTTCCGCCTGTATCCAGCCCGGCCGCAGTGACGTTGTAAGCCGCGAGACCATCGAAGGTGCGGTTGCGGTCGCGAAGGTCGAGATAGTCAGGGTAAGACTGGTTCACAGCCTTATCGGGACCGCGCTCGAGCCCCCACAAGCTTTGCGCCTCCGGCACATTCAGCGGCCGCAGGATGAGAGCGTTCAATACGGCAAAAACCACGGCGTTGGCGCCAATGGCCAACGCCAGTGTGGAAACGGCGACCAGGGTAAATCCTGGCGACTTGCGCAACACGCGAAAACTGAAACGGACGTCCTGGATCACGGTATCGATCAGGTTGCCGCCGAGCGCCTCGTTGCATTCCTCTTTGAAACGTTCCTGGCCACCAAACTCGACGCGTGCGCGGCGCTCGGCCTCGGCGCGAGGAACGCCGGAGCGCTCGAGGTCGTCGGCGCGAAGCTGGACATGTGAATGAAGCTCCTCGGCCATTTCACCCGCGACCTGCGAACGACGGAGAAACCTGGAGGCGACGGAACGAAGGTAGGCCAGGAGTTTCATATTTCCTCCGGTTGCGCGGCAAGGGCCGAATCAATGGCCGCGGTAAGGCGGTTCCAGCCATCGGTTTCCTCTTGAAAACGCTTGCGCCCCGCGGTCGTGAGTTCGTAGAACTTGGCGCGCCGATTGTTCTCCGAGGTGCCCCAGCTCGCCTTGAGGAGCCCCTGACGTACGAGGCGAAAGAGCGCCGGATAGAGCGCTCCCTGCTCGATAAGCAGCGATTGCCCGGAGATTTGCCCAATACGCAAAAGCACTCCGTAGCCATGAAGAGGGCCGAGAGAAACCGCTTTAAGAATGAGGAGATCGAGTGTACCGGGAAGAATCTGGGCCTGTTCTGTCATAATCGCTCCCTAAGATGCTTAGGAGATTATCGCCACTCTCCTAAGCTGTCAAGGAGAAAGCGACGGTGGGCAGGAAAAAACGCCCCGGAGTGGCAAAGAATTCCTTCTCTTCTCACGCCGTCTCCTTCGCAAGTTGCAGTCAGACACATCACTTTCTCGCTGCCGCCACAGCCCGTCCCCGCGCATTGACAGCCTCAAACCACAACTCTAGAATGAAAAGAGGGCTGGACGCGGTCACGTCCGGCCTTTCGTATGAACGCAGCCCGCAGTAGCGGGCACGGCTTTTTCCCCACGCGATGGCGGACCAGCGCCATTTCCGATCGTTGGCGGTGTAGCTCAGGTGGTTAGAGCGACGGTCTCATAATCCGTAGGTCGCTGGTTCGAGTCCAGCCGCCGCCACCAATTAAATCAGCTGCTTGCGGGGAATTCTGCTCAGTCGCCAGTTCCGGCGTTTGCGTCCTGTTTGCGGATTTTTGCGTGCTGGAGTTGCCTGTAGCTATGGCGTCCAGGCGATCGACGTACGAGATGTTGGCACCGGGAATAAGGTGACCGTAGGTGTCCACAGTTACCTGAATCGAGCTGTGGCCCATCTGCTCCTTCACATACACAATCGAGGCGCCAGCCTGAATCGGCAGCGATCCGAATGTGTGGCGCAGGTCGTGCAGACGGATCTTGCGAATTCCCGCCTTCGCCAACACCAGGCGGAAGTAGCGGTGATAGAGGTTATCGGGATCGAGAATCTTTCCGTCCGGTGAAGGGAAGACCAGCTCATCGGAGATGTCGTTGATCCCTCTCATGAATGCTTCGAGCAACCGCTTGTCCCTGAGCTCAACCAGCGTCTTTCGCAGGTCCTTGGACATGTCCACACGCCGAGCCTTCCTGCTCTTTGTGGAAGTGTGCTCGCGACGCACATAGTTGTGTTGAACGAAGATGTAGCGGTTCAAGTCGTTCTCGCCTTTGCCAAAGTTGAGGTCTCCCATTTGAAGGGCAACGAGTTCTCCACGGCGAAGACCGGCTCGGAAAGCCGTCAGGAACAACGGATAGTACTCGGGACAAATCTCGCTGGCCGCATCAAGAAAGGTCTGCATTGTTTGCCGAGCATCCGAGAAACCGTGGCTGCCGTTTCTTCAAATGCTGAGAGGGCTACAGCCGGTGTTGCGGGTTCGACGGGCTTTGAGTGGATCAATCCCACCAAGCCTGGCAGTTTCACGAGCTTACCGGCGACGTTATTACCGCCCCACACCTCCGTGCAGTCCAATTGATAACCAGCCTGATCTGGTGCCGGGCCAACATCGTTCGTCGAATTCGTTTCGGAAGCAGTTTGTGCTTCGTTATTTCGCCGTATCACGTTGGTCCGTCCCTCCACTCTCTGTCGTCGAGGCTTCACCGAAAAGCCCGGCCTCTAGATCGGAAAATAAGCGCCGAAACGCGGCTTCTTTCTTGTCAGGGGGTCGGGCTCGGGTACCTAGCAGACGCGACCTCACTGTTTGGCCGACTATGCCGGGTGCCGGCTTTCTTGCATTGCGGGTGCTGGCTGATGTTGCAGAAGAATCCGGAAACCGAGTCCGTGCGTAATTAGGAGCAGCGGCACGATCAGAGTTGGAAGAAAGAATGTGGCTCCCAACTGCCCGGCCAAAAGTCCGGACTGATTGCCCTGGTAGAAAACGTTTAGGAGTTCGGCTGTACCCCAGAGGTTGAAAATCCATGCGGCGGCAACGCCGGCCGCGCTGGGCAGTAATAGCAGCGAAAACAACGCAAGTATCGCCGCAATGATGTCCCCATAGGCCACGAAATGCGCGAAAGTTGGCGGCAGATCGGGTGACACGACGCCCGGAACCAGCACTGCCAACCCGATGAAGCGGAAGCTGTGCAGGACGAGCAGGGGGCGCAACGCTTCGACCCGTGACCGGAGACGGAGTTCCGGCCAGATATATCGAGCGGTAACGATCCCCCACGCGATGAAGCTGAATGCGATGCTCACGAAAAACCAGATCATTTGTTGTGGCATGATGAAGTCTCCTTCTTAGAATTCCAGCCATTGACCGCGGCTGGTGGCGGCGACAGGGGCCTTCCCGTGGCCGACGGCCGCGGGACTAAAGTTGTCGGCGATGGCGTGCTCGCGCCGCCACACCTTCGAGTCGGTCGCGAACTGAGGCACCGCCGGGAACGGACGCCGCAGTTCGAGGTCATAGCGGTCCAGATCGAACCCAGGCCCGAGTGGGGCGAGCATGAACTGCAAAAACTCGCGAAGCCAATTGCCGAAGGTCCGCTGGTTGCGGGGCTGCGCCGCATAACGACGCGCGATCGTCTCGAAGTCTTCAGCGGGGCGGCCAGTCACATCGAAGACGTCCGTCGTTGGCGCCCCGACCTCGAACGCGCCGCGCTTGTGATCTTCGATGTAGTAGCGAATGCCACTGAACACATCGATCGGGTAGCCGCTCATCCGTGCGGCTTTCATGAACAGCCATGCAGGGGTTGGCACGACCTTAACTGATCGTCCGACGGCTCGGCCGATGGCCTTGGCCATGTCCTCCGCGCCGAGAAGCTCCGGTCCGGTGGGGCGGTAGCTTTTTCCTGCGTGCCGCGCAGGATCCATCAGCGCCGCGACGGCAACTCGCGCGATATCTTCGTTGGAAGGTGGGGCGTTGCGGCTATTGCCGAACATCCAGGGAAAGATGCCGAGCTGCGCGGACGCCCCAATCGTCACCAGGTAGTCGTCAGCGAAGAAGCCTGGTTTGATGATCGTATGCGAGACTCCAGGAATCGCCGAAAACAGCCGATCGACGAGCCAGTGCTGACGGGTCATGAGCGAGGGATGCGAAGGGCTCGCCAGCCATTGCGTCATGCCGACAATGTGCTCGAGCCGGGCTTCCTTGGCGGCGCCTGCGAACGCGGCCGCGCCCTGAATCATGTATGGATCGATAGGCGGACAATAATAGGCGCGCTGAACATCCTTTAGCGCGTTGGCCACGCGTTCAACATCGCTCATGTCGGCGACCGCGATCTCGGCCCCCTGCGCCTTCAGTCGCGCGCTGCGGCCATCTTCTCGGTGCACGAGGGCGCGAACAGGGTCGCCCGCCTTCAGCAGTTCGCTGACGACAACGCTCCCGGTCTTTCCGGTCGCGCCGGTCACGATAATTCTTGGCTTGATCATGATCATCTCCTTCTAAGCGCTCACTTCGTGCCGCACCGCTATCGCGACGCGACTCACTGCAGCGCTCCTGGGTTCAGTGCCCTCAGCGACATCAGGGGTCCAACGGGAACGTACTGATGATCGATCAAGTGTTCCTTCGCGAGCGGCAGCGTTTCCATAATCGCTCGTGCCTCGTCCTCGGTTTTCGCGTCGACTACGAAAACAACCCCTTTGCCATCGCCGCGCGAATACCACTGACGGATTTTCCCGTCGAGGTAAAGCTTTACCGTCGCCTTAATCTCTTCCGGTATAACCGCCATGACTTGTTGGGGCGTTACGCCCTGCTTTGGAGTCTCGATGACTATGACTTCGGTCGTTTTCGGTATAGCGATGCTGGGCACGCCTGAGCCGCCCGCGGGCTGTGTTTGCGCCCCGGACGGTGATTGCGACCCGGCTTCTGATTGAGCTAGTGCCGCCGCGATCATAAATTTCATCTCCTTATCCTTTCGATTCAGTCTGTCTATTTGGCCCATTCAGTCTCAAAGAGTACGACAGTACTCTTTGAGGGCAAAAAAATTTACTTTTGAGCAAAGAGCTTTATGAAAAAGCTCCTCGCTTCCGTCAACAACTCCTCGCGCTTTTCAGGCGACAAATTCATTCGCACACTCGTCAACACCCCAGCCATGCTAGGGAACAATAATTGAAACGTCGTCAGTTTTTCCTGTCGCGTCCGGCCGGGCACAAACGGCAACAGCCGCTCACGATACGCTTCTCGCACCGCCTCAATCCGTTTCCGCACGGACAACGGCTTTCGTGTGAGCTCTGGCCCGAGCGCGGCCAGGACACAACCCATTCCGGGCGAATTCGCGTGGCCTGTGCTCAGATACCGTTCGATGATCGCCCGCAGAGCTTGGCCTTCGGGCGCGGACTTTGCAGCCTCCAGCATGCCCGTTCCCATCTCATCGAACGCTCGCGCTACCGCTTCAACGAAAAGGTCATCCTTGCTTGCAAAATGCCGGTAGAAGCCCCCTTTTGTCAGGCCCACCTTCTTCATGACGGTTCCGATGCCACTCGTGTCCCCGCCATGCTCCCGGATTGAGCGGGCAGCCATGGCAAGAATCTTCTCCCGGTTCCGCGCTTTGTGTTCCAGCGAATATCGCATGCCATAAGAGTACGCTAGTACTCTATTGCCTGTCAAGCCCAAAATTATTTCTCTAACGCCG
>CAWFQT010000014.1:0-27585 GCA_963817965.1 uncultured Acidobacteriaceae bacterium | reverse complement strand
GCGGCCGTTTTGCCGCACTTCGTGGAGGCCCTGAAGGGTAGCGAATTAGTCAACAGCTTCAACGGGCTGGTAGATGTTTTGAACGAAGCTCCCCCGAAGTGGCTGACCCCCGACCAGAAAAGCCAGTGGACGGAAGATAGGATCAGCCGCGTGATGGGGCTGGCGGGTCGGATGGGGCAGTGGTTCAATGCGCAGCAGGCAAAAGCGAGTGAATTGCCGAAACAACAGGCAACAATGCCAAGGAAACGGGCGAAAAGCCGTCAGAACTCGACACCCTCCGCAAAGAACAGGAGACACTGCACTGGAACACGAACATTCAGCCGCATCTCGATAAACATGCCGACTCAACCTTCTCCAAGCTCTTTGCGCCCTATGCCAAACGTCTAAGACTCGATGCTAATGCCACTTCCGACCTGAAGCAAGCATTTATAAAGGGTGTAATCAAAAAGTCTGTGGCAAATCCTGTGTATGCGTCTCAGATGGCACGTTACAACTCTCAGCGCAAGCCTGATGCGGGTACAGTTAGTCAATTTCGCCAAGGTGGAGTTCGACAAACACGCCAAAACCGTGATGGATGGGCTGGTCAACCAGCGGTATAAATCTTTTCTGAATGGCGGTGCTAAACCAGCCGCTGCTCATGTTTCCAATGGGGTAAAGAAGGGACCAGTCGGCCCGAACGTACAGTTTGTGACCCAGAAACCGAGCAACATCGACTACAAGAACACCCCGCTGGATATGATTCATAAGAAGCAATATCGCTTGTTAGATGGTCGTATCGTCCAATTACAGAAGTGATAAACTGCTAGCATGGTTGCGGTTAGCTTATCGAGAGCTTCCCGCACAAATCCTTGAAGGAGGAACCCATGCCTAGACGACAGATTATCACTCCAATCGGCCCATCCATAGCCTACATCCCCCTTACTAATAACCAGTTTGCCCTAATTGATAGCGATTTAATCGAATTTCTACCCAAGATAAGTTGGCAGGCAGAATGGAATGAATGTACCCGTTCATTTTATGCTGTTGGACATTTGACGGTTATGGGTGCTCGCCAGAAGAAGATTCGCCTACATCGTCATGTTCTGGGGTTTCCTTCCTGTGTAGATCACAAGAATCACAACACTCTAGATTGCCGCAAGATCAATTTACGAAGTGCTACGAGGGCTCAAAACTGCCAAAATGCCCGTCAATTTCGTGGGAAGGTTCCACAGTTCAAAGGGGTAGGTTTTTACACCCGAGACAAAAACTGGAGAGCGCGCATTCAAGTAAATGGAAAACAGATTGTTTTGGGATATTTCAAGACTCCAGAATTAGCGTCAGAAGCCTATCAAAAAGCAGCACTAAAATATCACGGCGAGTTCGCTCATTTTTAAGATGTGATAAGATTTTCAGCAATCAAGGGATTGGTTATATCCAAGGCTGCCGAGCCTGCCTAAAAACTAAAACGGTCATTGAATCCCGATGAATGAGACAGCACAGCAGGGGAGCAATCCGCCTGACTTCATTTCATTGAGGATTTTATGGCTATCGGCACAGAGTTTGCAGTACAGGCGATTGAGCTTGAAGCATTTGTGGAAGAGATTGCTGATCTTCAGCAACACTTCGACAGGCTTCAGACGAAACTGGAAAAGGGTGGCAAGAAAGTCCAGATCAGCAACACAACCGTTCGCGGAACGACATCCCGCAGCCCGTTCTGGGTTCCCATTCGTGTGCAGGGTGGGGCAGGCATTCAGCAGTTCGCAGCCGACACCGCTTCCGTAGTGGCTTCGTGGCCTCGCGGCACCGCTTCTTACTTTGCTTCCTACTCCGCATCTCCGATCCGTACCGTCAACGTCTGCGAAATCTCGAATCTCGCGCAGGAAGCGACTGACGGCAAAGAGCGCGGTCTGGTGAAGTTCTCCCGCGAAGAGATGGACAAATCTCTTCTGGCCTTTGAGAATGGTTATGAGGGCCTCCTCAACCGTGACGGCTCTGGCACTATCGACCAGATTCCTTCTACGGCAACCATTACCACCGGCGGTTCGGGAGCAACCACTTCCGTCATCGCCGGACTGAACAATGCTGCATCCTTCACCGACCAGCAGCAGGTTCTGTTTTTTGCTTCGGTTGGCGGAGCGCAGCGCGGTTCGACTTCGGCTACCATTTCCTTCGTTGACCCCGTTACCCAGACCCTGAACTTCTCGACTGCTCTCCCCTCCGGCGTTACGCAGGGCGATATCATCGTGATTCTCGGCGGCACTGGTGCGGCCGGTTCTTCGATCTACGGCAAGGACTACTGGATCAACAACGGCAACACCGGCACACTCGCCGGCGTACCGCGGGCCTCGTATCCTGGCCGTCTTTCCACTCCCATCATCAATTTTGGCGGGTCTGGTTCGATAGTCAATTCGACGGCACAGCGGGTTGAGTCGATTCGTATGCGCGCTCTTGGTGATGACTACGACAAGAACGAGGAAGGCTTCTGGTACACCAACCCCGTTCAAGGCGTGGCACTGTCTGATAACTACTACAACCCCGGCTTTACTCGTCTTGACGAGAATGGGGATACGGTAGTCGATACTGCGAAGAAGAACATGCAGCCGACATGGGGTGGACGGGATATCGTCTACAGTTCAACCTCAGAGCCGACCCGCATGGACCTCATCGTTCCTTCGGTGTTCTACATGGGGCAGTTGTTCCCCACACGTCTGCATGAGTGGACACCGGGCAACCCAATCGCTGCCGTACCGACCAACGACGGAACCAGCAACACCACCTACTTTGACTCGCAGATGTTCGCGTACGAGAGGGGGGACAACTGGATATGTGCCAGGACAACAAGACGATGCTTTTCGCTTGCAAAACTCTGCCAGTTCCAGCCGATGCGTAGATTGACATGATAATTTAGTTGCAAATGGTGGCCATGGCGATAAGATGTATGCATGGCCACTAAGATTTGCCAACTTGCATAAAGAGAAAGACATTGAGCTGTTCCGCAAACCCGGTCTGCAACTGCAAAGAGTGCTGAATCGTCTGGCTGAATGAGCATCGACGGAAACAGCGTGAAGCATTTCTTCTGCTTCAACCTCCGCAACCTAGAACCGATCATCACTCATAAGATTTGCAAAATCTGCGACAAATGATCAAACCGATCGAGCATATTCAATTTCTGCCAATAAGGCACGAGGAATTCGGTCATCTTACTGCAAGCCATGTCAGGGGAATCAACTTCGGAAATGCTCATCGGGCGAACATCCTGAGCGAGAGAAATGCCTCAAATATCGGTGCAATAGGTTCTGGAACTAGCTACAACTGGTACGACAGAACCATATTTGCGCAAGATGGGAAATGCGCTCTTTGTAAACAGCCAGAGACTCATCCCGTTACAAAGGGCTGGCAAGATTCGCAGTCTTGTCTATCGACCACAATCACGAAACCGGTAAAGTTCGTGGACTTTTGTGCTTTCGGTGCAATACTTCCCTTAGACAGATTGGAAGCTCATGGATTTGACTTGGGCGGAACGTGCAGTACAGTATCTGAAGGAGACATGAGACATGGCAAGTAGTATGAAAGAAGCGTTCGGAACAGTGACGGCGGTTGATAGTACACGCCAAATGACAACGTTCAAGCGAGATTTCCCCCGCCGTCCCCTGATGGATAAAGTGATTGTCCGTGAAATCCCGCTGAAAGAGTATTACCAGCAGCCTGAAGGGGTCACGGTTGACCTCGACAACTCCAACATCCGGGAACGTTCTGACCGCGGCGAAGTGGTCGCCATTTCGATGAAGGTTGGCGAATCGGGTGAGGTAAAGGTCGGAGATACGGTCTTCTTCGATGAGTTCTGTCTTTGCGATCCTGTCTATCTGAACCCTGCCGACAAGAACCGCCCTGATTTGCCGAAGTACTGGCAGATGCGTGTTGCCGATCTCAAGGGCGTTCTCAATGCGTAGTTGCCCTCCTTGGTTCCAGAAGGAACTGACCGGCATTGGCGGGACGAATCACTACGGCGAGCCGATGTTCAAGCTGGTGTGGTCTACGACGGAAAAAATGGTCATTGGCGGCAAGTGGGCCTATGGATTTGAGGGCTACAAGGAAGCTCCTGCCATCTTCGGTGCACCGTGTTGGTGCCTGATGGTCTGGGAACCGCGGGAACTGAATGGCCTGCCGGAGATGTGGGAGATTGTCTCCCGCGACCCCGAAACCGGCTATTTGCAATATGGCGGCTATCCGAAGTACGGGTATTACCGCCTGCTGAAGCGGTTCATGCACCGCGAAGTGGAACACAAGGAAGTGACGGAGCCCTACTGGGTGGGGATGGAGATGCGATTTCAGCGGGTGCAGGTGCCGCAATTCGTGATCTACCGGATGGAACCCTGTGGTCTGATACTGGACATGATTCTGCCCATGCTCTTAGGCTGGCGGAAACTGTCTGAGGACAAAAAGAAGCAGGTGCTTCAGGAGCGGGAAGAGGAAAAAGAGCGGCAATTTATGAAGACCGCAAAAGATATCAGGGACGGCAACAGGATTAGACCCGGCTCTCCGCTGGTAGCGAAACGCGCCGAGTTGATTGAGAAAGGCTTTATGCAGGCAATGAAGATTGCAGCCAAAACCGGGCTGGGAATGAGGATGGACCAATGTTAGGAATGCGGAATACGGGAATGGATTCGCAGTTGACCAAGAGTGCCATGCGTGGTGCGAATCAGGAGTCGTTCAACCCTGTCATCAATGGCCGTGCCTTCCGTCCGCCGTTGAGAACCATCTACATCTTCTCCGTCGCCAAGCGTGGGTTCACCCTGCGGAAGCCTCCACTGTTCCCCAAATTGGAACTGCGTGGCTGTGAGGCTGGTGAGCGCTATGTGCGATGCACGTCGTTTGGTGACCCCATCCTCCAACCATGCCCCGACCAGGAGCGTGGCGGGACACGGATTGACGACAACGACGGCTGGGTGGAAGCCATGGATATGCTGACTCCCGGCAATTTCACCATGGACCTGTACGCCGGTTCCTCCAATCCTTCGTGGTATCAGAATAGCAATGGCACAAACCTTGCTGCCGAAGGTGTCTTCTGTTCGCTCAATGAGACACCAATGGAACAGGAACTTAAGAAGGCAGAGGAGTGCCGTGACAAGCACTACCGCTACCTGACGACTGAAGCCAAGCGTCTTGCCAACGTCTCGAAGAAGCAGCTGGATGAGTTTTTACAGCGATATCCCGATACTCACATGGCGATGTCCAGCCTGAAACTGAAGGCTGACTGGTCAAGTTACTCCGAAGTGACAGAAGATTGTCCGAACTGCGGTGATCCGGTGAAGCCGGGAATTGCCTTCCATAAGTCTTCCATCACTGATAGTCTTTGCGTGATTGATGCGATGAAGGCGTACAAGGCAAAGGCAATCAATCGGGATGAGTATGAAGAATTGACCGGAGAGAAGTTGCCTGGTCGCAGAGCTTCGGCGGAGACTGCTTCTGCCTAGCTTTCTCCATGTCTCGGAAGGCGAGTAGAAGCATCTCCGTTGAGGAAAGGAACCTATGCCGGCAGCCGTTATTGGTGGAAGCGATTCGCTATCCCAATCTGCAAAGCATTGCAGACCTTTTTCGCAGCGGCATCAATGACACGGCCAACAACACGATGGGGTCGGGTACAGGTTCGGGCGATCAGGCGGGGCTTATTATGTCGAACTCCAATCCTGATCTGCTGACGTTCATGGACTCGGCTATTCAGGAGTTATTCAGCGACTTGCGCAATGTTGGCGACCCCGAACTGATTCTCGACAACTACATCGTTACCGGCATCCCTCCCCTTACCGCCCCTAATCCTGCGGTGCAGGTTTCCCTCGGTTATATGGGGTATTTCAACGGCTTCACCTGGGATCCGACGCGGGTTTTGCCGATCAGTGTAAGCAAGATGCTGGCGATGTGGGAGCGGCAGTCTTCCTCTTCAGGGACGTTTAGTTCAGTGAGTCCGACTTTCTTCAGAGTGCGATGCGCGGTGAGTAGCGGAACGGTAGCCGTAAACCTGACAGTGACCCCCTTTGGAGATGCGCTGGCTCTGAATGCCAGAGGACAGGAAATCGGGATTATTTCCGTAGCAGGGGGATCAGCATTCGATATTGTCGTTGCCTTCAGCGGCGGGTTCGGAGTTACCGGCACTGGAACGATATTTTTCGATGTGTCGTCGGATGGAACCAACTGGTTTCCTTACACTCCGGCCTCAGTGACGGCAAACTACGTCAACGAGGTGGCGTTGCCGTTACCGCATTCTCCGAGCGGCGGCCAGGTTCCTTCCGCATCGAATGTCGGCTTTGTTCCGATGAGTCCTGCGCCTTTCGGCCTTCCGGGAGTGATGCAGGGACAACGCATGGGGATGTGGGAGATGCGGCAGGGCCAGATATGGATGCCGGGCTGTATGCAGGCCACCGACCTGCGGTTGAGAGCGAGAATCACCTATCCCCTCCCGCACGGGCCTTCGATCAACTTCGCTACGGCCTATGTACCGATTGTGGACTCGCGCAATGCGATTGTGGCAAAGATGATGATTCTCTATGCCAAGAGATTTGCCCCGGAACAATATGGCATGTGCATCTCGGAAGAAGACCGCCTGATGCAGAAGTTGAAACTGGAAGTGGTCAGACAGATGCAGTCGCAAGAGAATCAAAGGGCTGAATTTGGTGCGGAGGCGGTACAGGATTTCGCAATCGCATTCAGTTGGCTATAACGTAGGGCGAGGAGCCTGAATAACCCGTAACGCTAGTCCGAGGAGGACTACTCAAATGGCAGGCAATGGAACAGCACTTCTAGTCGTCAACGATTTCACTCTCTCCGGCATTGATGTGACCAACCGTAAAACCGTGGTCACAGGCTCCGTAGTTCCGGGCATCGCCAACGGCTCTCTTCTGACCGCCACTATCGCTGTAGCGGGAACAGGATATGCGGCCAACGATACCTCGGCTCTGGCTGGTGGAACTGGTGGCGTCATCAAGATTCTCACCGTTTCGAGCGGCATCCCTCAAACCATCTCAATTCTTTCCAACGGTTCCGGTTATGCTGCCGCCACTGGTGCTGCCACGACAAACATCATTGGCACAGGTTCAGGGTTGACCATCACCACGACTGTCAATTCAGGGGACATTGCCGCCATCACTGCATGGGCGATTGTTTCAAATGTTCTGACCTTCACCGCGAATAACAGTTTCACCACTGGCGGTGGTCAGACTGTCATCATCTCAGGCTTTACCGGCACCAGTTTCTTCCTCAACGGCAGCTATACCACTTCATCTGCCACGGCAACTACTATCGTAGTCGCCAAGACTCATGCCAATTCTTCAGGAACACAGCAGGGGCTTGCGACTATACAAGCGACCTACACTACAGGAGGGATTCCAGTCAGCTATTCCTTCATCGACGGTCAGGGAAATAACCGTCCGATAGGGACGATTGGGCCGCTATCTGTTCCGACATGGATTGATGTGAAGACGGCTGCTGGTTCTGCCCTTGCGTATAAGGTCAATACTACGGTCAGCCCGAATACACTGGTCATTCTTTCGGGTATTACGGAGTTGTCCGATCAGGCCAGCATTACGGTGGATACCACTGTGTTTCGTGCTGAGTTCCCGAAGAACTCCTTCTAATGCATGGAACTTCTCAAGGCGCGCCTGTCAGTCTTTCGGGATACGGTGGTCTGGTCACGCTTGCGCGGCCGGAAACCGTACCCGAAGGCGCTTCTCCACGTACCTATGACACCGACTTTCAGGTTGGCTCTGTCAAGACTCGTGCGGGATTGGTCAGCATCTACAACCCCTCGCCAGACACCGTAGGCCCATCCCCTGCCACTCTTGCACAAAGCGATCTCTGGCTTACCCCCAACAACATCCTGCACGATGATGGAAATTTCACGTCATTCGGCCCTGTCAGTACCTTTAATCAACTAAACATCAGCCGTTTCGGGTTCTCGATCCCGCCGACCTCTTCGCCAACTGGCGTGCTTTTGATGGTGAAGGGGTTCTCGAATGCCCCCTGCAATCTTACGGCGCATCTTCAACTCGACGGCTTCTCCACGACCAAAATCCTGCCTATGCCTGCGGGAAACAGCGAGATATTCTTTGGGTCATTGACGGACAACTGGGGAGTTGCGCTGACCCCGGATGTGCTGAATGCCGAGACTTTTACCGTAAATCTGGTAGCCGCTTCTTCTGGTTTCGATCTGGCAACCTGCCTTCTTGATTACGCCACCATCACGGTAGGACTGAACACCGGCACCGCCAACTTCAACTTCATCACGACGTTCACGGCGCAGAACGGCAATGTCAAGAACCTGCTGCTCGATGCCAATGGAAACTTCTTTGTCGAAGACGTTACCAACAACCCCGGCGCCCTGACCCTTGCTATCGAGAACATCACCCCCAATTCGTACTGTGTCGGAGTCAACGGCCCCGATGTGGAGTATCTTGCTTTCTCCGACGGCCTGACTGGTTCGGATATGCCGCTGCAATACACCTCGAAATGGATTGACCGCATCACGCAGGTTGGGCCGGGCGCTGCTCCTGCTTTCACTGCGGCCGCGGCCTCCTCCAACACTTTTGCGATTTCGACTATCACGCAATTCCCTCCTAACTCGGATATCACCGATCCCGGCCATCTGAGCGATGTGCTGCTGTCGGCGGGGCCGGGAAGCACGGCGCCGGGCAATGTCATCACGGTCTACTACTCTCCGGGCTTCTTTGGCGGTGCGCCTCACCCTGAAGCGCAGGACATGACGCTGGTAAACTCCTTCAATTCCGGCATTGCGACTTACGTGTTTATCAGCGGTACGACCTTTGCCGATGGCACGTTTCTGGTGACCTCAGTAGGCAATGCCCTGCCTCCGGGCCTCGACCATCAGCGGTATTACTTCACCGTGCAGGTACCGACAGTAGGCTTTCAGAACATTGTGGAGGATACCGGGCAATACCAGCAGACGGTGGCGACTCTGACCACCGGGGTTCCTGTTCCCGGCCTCGAAGTGGGGAACGAGATTACCATTGCTGGTACGACAGTGACCGCATGGGATGCAACCTGGCCCATCTCGGACACGCTGAACTCTGCCTCGATGGTGATTACCAACACCTCAGTGACAGCTTCGGTGGCGACCTACAACTATACGGTCGTTACGGGGACACCGCCGGTGGCAGGCGAACAGGTGACGGTAACTGGAACCACCAACGCTGACGGTGCGCTGAATGTGACGGGCGCCATCATCGTCAGCGCTTCGGGTGGCGGCGAGTGGCACCTTTACTCTCGATGTTCCGGTTGTGACGGCTGCTTCTGCGCCGGAGAGCGGACAGGCAACTACCGCGGGAACGATCTTCCAGTTCGACCCCGGCCTGACCACGGTAGGGACGTTGACTTCGCCTATCTTCGGTGATTCGACAGGGGGAACGTTGACCTTCACCGGGGCGGCGGCCCAGTTGATTGCGCCGGGAACCTATCAGGGTACGGTCTTCTTCATTACCCGCAACGGCTATTTCACCTCTCCTGCCCCGCCAGTGACTTTTACCTGCCCGGAAAATACTACGGGAATCATTGCCAGCGCCATCCCCATCGGCCCTCCCAATGTTGTAGCCAGAGGCATTGCGTTTACCGAGGCGGGAGCCAACGGGGTGCCGGGAGCGAATTTCTTCGCTATTCCCCAGCCGGTAACCTACATCGTTAACAACGTGTCCTACACCGCGACATCGACCTACATCAACGATAACGTAACGACTTCAGCGACTTTTGCCTTCACCAGTTCGGTGCTGCTGAATTCTCTGGCGATTGACGTGTACGGATATAACCTGTTCAACCAGATTGAGATTGGCGATCCGGCATGGATTACGTCGTATGACGGCAGAAACTTCTATGGGCTCTGCCGCAACAAGATTCAGAATTTCGTCAACATGAGCTTTGATGGCGGGTTTCTGCCTGTCCAGCAGCAAGGGCAGTTGGCTCCGCTAGGCTGGAGTCAGCCAGATTCTTTCGGGCAACTGGTAGACAGCCCGAAGTTCGGGAATGCGTATTACATCCTCAACAACAACGGCGAGACGCTTTCCGTGGCAGGGCTGATTTCGCAAACCGCCTATCTTGATGCCTACAAGACCGCCATCATCAACCCCAACACAACGTATTCGGTTCGTGTTTCGGCACGGATTCCTTCCGGGATCACTACGGGCAGCCTTGCAGGTTCAGTTGACCTCGGGCGGGGTAGTGAACGGGACATTTAGCTTGCCCTTCTCCATGCATGGCGACCAGCTACAAGATATTTACCGGCACGCTGTTGACGACAGTTTTCCCGACCGTCCCGACCAACCTGATATTGACCGTTGCCGGGATCGCGATTGGCGAACAATGCCGATGTGGAGATTGACCGCATCGACATCTACCCCACCGACATTCCCATCCTGACCACGACCGTCTATGGCTCCTATGCGGGTCTGCCGGAGCAGGTGGACGCGGTGACGGGGGAAGTCAAGTTTGAATCGGAAAACCAGCAGCCCGTCAATGGCGCGGTGGTGATGTACGACACCTTCTACGGACTGAAAGGGTGGGCAGGAACCGCGCCCGGTGCATCGCTCTACTCTCTTCAGGCATCCTCTGATCTCGAACCCGCACAATGGACGGAGCCCGAAGTAGCGCAACGCTCCGGGGCCATCGGCATCAACGCCTTCGACCTTGGCGAGCAGTGGATTGTGATGGCAAACCGCAACGGTCTGTACCTGTTTGAAGGCGGTCAGCCAGGAAAGATCAATCACGAAATCATCGAGATATGGAACGCCATCAACTGGAACGCGGCCAAGACGATCTGGGTCAAAAACGATGTGGTCAACCGCCGGCTGTTTATCGGAGTGCCGCTGGCGACACCGAACTTCTGGCTGCCCAATGCGCCCTCGGTGCCGGTTCCGCAAAGTCCGAATGTCATCCTGATGCTGAATTATCAGGGACTGGATTCCGGGGAGCAGTTGAAGTCCGAACCGCAGATGCATACCACGATGTTCGGGACATTGACTGCAATCGACATGCGCCGGAAGTGGTCAATATGGCAGATTCCCTCTCCCTATATGGCGGTATGCCAGGGATTCACGGCTTTGCAGGCGGGGTTCAGAAGCACTTCTCAGGACCAGCAGATTGTGATATGTAATGGGCGCGGTAATTCCAAGGTCTACCAGTTGGAGCCGACGGTTACTACCGACGATGGAGTGATTATTGATTCGCTGTATACGACGGCGGGGCTGGTGCCTGCTGCGAAACGGGCAGAGACACAGGGAGTGGGGAGTTTCCGGTTGCGTTGGGGGTACATGGTGGCGGCGTTGAGTTCCAATGGCCTCATCAACTGCACACTCTATCCGAACCAGCTTTTTCAGATATCATCAGCCTTTCATCCAGCCCCTGCTGGATATAGTTCGTGGCAGGTTCCCGGCGGCTTCACTCCGGGGTTGCAGCCGGTCAATGATGCAGAGGCTCCGCTGAACTTTGCGGCTACCAGAACCTTCTTTGAGTTCCGCGAGAACGATGGGTTCGCCTTTACCCTGAGCAATCTGGTGATGCACGTCAAGAAAGACGTGTGGAATAGTTTACGGGGTGCCAAGTGAGCATTGGCGGCAACGATCTTCTTGCGGAGGTGGAAAAGCAGTTTCCCAAGCTGGGAGTCTACTTTCGCAACTACGTGCTTCCCGCCATCCAGACCACAGCTTCCAATGCCGCGGTCGATCCTACCTCGGAAATTGCTGCACCGGATGCTCCGCAATCCGTCAACGTAACGACTGCGGGGGAGATGATGCAGGTAGTGGTGAACCATACCGCCCCATTGCAAAAGGGTGCGCACTACATCTACAGCGTGGCGACGAATCCGCAGATGTCGGGAGCGCAGATTGAGGCCAAGCCTGCCACCAGAGCGCCGCTGCACTTTACTTTGCCCACCAAGAGCAGCGATGGAACCAAAACCCACGATTACTACGTTGCGGTGCAGACGCAGTACCCCGGTTCTTTACCGTCTGCGGCTACCTTCTTTGGCGGGGTAACGCCGATTGCGGTGAATATGTCGGGGACGACCCAGATGGATATTCAGCCGGGTACGGGGAGCGGGACGGCAAGCAATGGCGGGCAGGTTCTGGTGGGATTGGGGAAGGCCAAGGTGCGTTTGTGATTAGGGAGTATGAGTCCAAAGATAGGGGATCTCTGATTTCGATACACAAATCGCAGGGATTCAATTATGCTCTACCTAATCTTGACAATCCGCTGTTTCTGGTGCGGAAGGTTCGTGAAGTAGATGGGCGAGTGGTAGGCGCAATGTGTTTGCGCTTGACGCTTGAGACATACCTCTTAGTCGATGGTAGCCCGGAAACAAAGGCTCGTTCCATACTGGAATTGCAGCCAGAAGTTTTAGGTGAGGCATACGAGAAGGGGCTAAGTGACGTATTCTGCGTGGTTCCCCCCGAAATATCCTCGGAATTTGGCCCGGTCATGGAACGTCTTGGCTGGGCAAAAGATCGTGAGTGGCAGATGTATTCGAGGGATTTAGATGGCACGCAACGCAGTCAACCAGGCAACGGCAGCAACCAACACAGCGGCTAGTACGGGGGCAGGGTTAGGTTCGGAAGCTCAGGGTGTCGGGGCGAATCTGACGCCGTTTCTGACGCAGGAGATGCTGCATCCTCAAGGGCTTGGGCAGGAAGGCATCGGAGCGGAAGAGTCTGCTGCTCTGGGTGGAGCGGGTGGAGCGAATTCAGGACTAGTGGGATCAGCGATGCAACGGGCCGCGGTAAGCCGGAATGCGGGTGGGTATCAGGCCGCCCTTGATGATGCCTCAAGGAACAGAGATAAAGCAGCAGCGGGTGCCAGTGAAGGCATTGCAGCGCAGAACGAGAACCTGAAGCAGCAACAGTCTCAGGAAGGCGCGGCCGGCCTGGGGAATATGTATAAGACTGACACCTCGGGGATGCTGGAAGCGATGGGGCAGCAGGCTCCTGACATCAATGCCGAGGTGAATGCAGGCAAGAGCGGCTGGTTGCAGAATACGCTTGGCATTCTGAACACGATTGAGGGTGGAGCAGCAGCAGCAGGCGGTCTGGGTTGGAAACCGTTAGGTAAATAATGGCTAGTCCCTGGGCACAACTCGAACAGCAGGCAAACACGGCGCAGAATTTGCCGCCGCCGGTCTTTGCTCCTATGCCGGAGATGGCAGGCGCTCCGCCTGATATGGGTGCTCCTACTGCTCCTCCGATTGCCCGTATGCCTACCATCGGAGAGCAGCAGATAGCACAAACTCAAGGGCAGCTTCAGAAGATTCGCGGATGAGAAAGCTCGACCATGGGGATTTGCTGGTGCAGAACCAAGCCCAGAACATCCTGAAGGGTTAGCCCCGAACCACAACACCAAACTAGGCAAGATAGCCCACGTGTTCTCGAATATCGGCAACATAGCGGGAGACATCTTTGCTCCTGCGGTGATGGCGAATATCCCTGGCACGCCAAATGCATCGGGACATCATGGAGCAAGGACTGACGCATCAACTGGATCAGGAGAACACCGAGAACGAGCAGAATCTTCATCAGGAAGCAATGACGGCGCATGAGAATGAGGAGACCGCTGAAGAACCGGGAAAGGCTGAAGAATCCAGAAAACTGACGGAATCCACAATCGGCAAGAACGATCAGGATAAGGCTGTCAGTCTTCAGCAGGCACATGCCAACGCTGTCCAGAGGGCAATCGCAGCTGGTATTGACCCTTCAAAAGACCCAATTGTTCAGAACTATGAAGATGCCATCCAGAGGATTCAGAAGCAGCCCGCTGGCAGTACCAAACCTGATTCCCCCGAACAGCAGTACATTGACGAGTATCAGAAGACTCATCCCGGTGGAACCGTAGCTCATGCCCTCATGAGCAGGGGCTCCGGAAGAACAATCGTGCCGAGAATTCGCATCAGCCTGTGCGGCGACGAGAGCGCAAGATGCAGCGGTTCAAATCGGCTCGATCCGCTCAGCGGTTCCTCAACATGCATGCCGCGGTCCACAACACCTTCAACTTCCAACGCCATCTCGTCTCGCGATCGACGCTGCGGATCTTTCGAGCCGAAGCGGCGAGCGAATGGCGAAATGCGGTGGCGGCGGTGTGAGCGCGCATCTTGCTTCGGGTTTCTCCGATCGCGATAAGTTAATCTGACAACGCCGTCCGTTCTCCTGTTATGCAGGCCGACCGGGGTAACTTCATCTGCGCGTTGCGCCCGGTGACTTCGGCCGACGGCATCATCGCTGGACTACTGCCCGTTTCAGCTTTGATAACCCGTTGAGCCGAACCCGGTGCGTGGCGCAGTCTCACCCATCTGGCCGGCGAGAACCCAGGCGACCCCCCGAGCGCCTGGCCCAAGCCGAGCGCCCGGCCCAAGCCGAGCGCCTGGCCCAAGCCGGCGCCAGCCGAGCGCGTGGCCCAAGCCGAGCGCGTGGCCCAAGCCGAGCGCTTGGCCAACGCGTGCCGATCGACGATGAGACGCGGTGCGAGTTCAGCCTCGCCGCCCGCGATGTCAATGTCCTTGTCGAACCATCGCCATTGTAGCTGGAATGAGAACGGCCCGACGTCCCAGCGATCCAGGGGTACCCCCACGCCGACACTTTGTTGCACGGATCAGCAGCGAGGGCGAAATCAGCTCTCGGCATCGACTTTTCATGTAAGGCGAACGTATTCCGGTCGCCCAAGCTCCAGCATGCGGTTCAGCGACGCGACAGCAATAGCCACCTCGGTCGTCTGCCGCCCCTCGGTCCGTGAGCGCAGCGCGTCACCGATCACGCGCTTGTAGCGGCCGATATCGGCCTCCACCAAGGCACGCCAATTGTAACCAGATGCCCGCTGCCAGCCCATGCGGCCGCGCTCGGCGATCAGCTGAAGGTGCCGGTCGCGCTTGGTCGGCACGGTCTGTGCCGTTGCGCTTGGCACTGCGCTCGATCGTGGCGGCACAATGACCGCCGCATCGGGATGACGCTGGCCGACCTCACGGTAGACATCGTCCCGATCGTAGGCTCCATCACCAGTAAACGACGCAACCGGGCCCGCAATCTGCTCAAACAAGGGACCGACACGCGAGCCGTCATCGACATCGTTGTCGGTCAGCTCGGCGGCGATGATCTGTCCAGTATCGGCGTCCACTCCGATATGGAGCTTTCGCCAGGACCGCCGCGTCCTTGCGGCGTGCTTCTCAACCAGCCACTCACCGGGACCGCAGAGCTTGAGGCCGGTGCTGTCGACCAGCAGATGGACCGGTTCGCTGCCCGGTCGCGGTTGCGACACCGGCAATGTCTCGCCGCGGCGGCTCATGGTTGAATGGTCCGGCGCCGCGAGATCGAGACCAAGCAGCCGAAGCATCGATGCGACCAGTCCTTCGGTCTGGCGTAGCGCCAGACGGAAGATCGCCCGCAGCGTCAGCGCCGTCGTGATCGCCAATTCCGAGTAGCGCGGCTGGCCGCCGCGCGTGCCGCGGGGCTCGGCCTTCCACCCCGCAATCGCCGCTTCCGTGAACCACACGGTCAGGCTGCCGCGCTGGCGCAAGGCGCTGTCATAGGCGGCCCAATTCGTCACTCTGTGGCGCTGCTTCGGGATGTGATGACGGCGATCTTGGTTCGCTTTGAATGGCACGGTGAGTTGTCCGCGGTCAGGGACGGGCCCGCCCTCCTACAACGTCCACCTTCTCGCCGCCAAACGACCGATCCATGCAACAAGGCCCCCACGGTGCACCATGTGGAGTCCTACCGGCCAAAATGCGTAGATGAGTCGGGCGCTCCTTAGGACGCCTCGTTCGGATTCCTTGGTGTACGCGCAACGCCTTGAATATTGTGGCGCAGCAGTGGCCTTCGATGGCGTGTGTCTCATCGCGGCAGTCTCCACAACTCGCGGCACCGAGATAGCGATAGCCGCCAAATGACAGCGGAATGATGTGCTCATCGCTGAGTTTTTCCGAAGAGCCGTCATTAGGGCAATAAACACAGTGGCCCACAAACCGAACCTCCTCATCTGGAGGAATGGTGCGGGCCACCTTATCTTTCCCTCATGAACGATGAGGGAAGGGATGCGAAATCATCGGGGTAATCCACCTACACCACCGTTTTCGATAGCTCAATGTTTAAAACGGCGAAGGCCATCGGCCTTGGAACCGGAACAGTTCACCGGATCAAACGCGAAATGGCCAGTATAAGGCGCTGACCGGTGAAAAACCCCAGTTCTCTGTGACACCAGACCGCCAGACCGATCGGCACCTGAAGATCGTCGACCAGTCGCTCATAGGCGTGGTCGATCAGCGCCGGCTGGAGGTCGAGCCGCGCGAGTGCCTCACTAACTCGCTGCTTCTCTGTGGTGATCTCGTCCAATGTCGACATTCTTTGCCTTCGAGATAGAATAAGGATTGACCAGGATCGATCGATCGTTTCGCGTCTATCACTACGATCCACGCAGTGCAACAGTAGAATGCACGCATTGATTGGATCGGCGATTTTATGTCGAGTAAAGAACATCGCTGAGATGCGGTCAGTTCTGACTCGCGACTTACCCTTCGACACCGGTCTGGTTTGCCTCAGACATGCCAGCTCTTCCCTCAACAGCGGAAGGACCCTCACCGCCGAAATGTGCCAACAGCCGACATCCCAGGCTGGCTAAATCTCGATGTAGTTCTGCGTCCCCTATTCCGCCTTCAGCACGAAGACCTTGTCGGCCCCGGATTCTGTACCCCAGACTTCGCCCTTGCGACCCGCGAGCTGTCGCACGCCGGCGTAATGATCGGGTAGCGGAAAGGACGCGAGCGATGAAGCTCGCCGTGAGATGCAGTTCCTTCGCAATGTCAGGGAAAGCCACAATCAGTAGATTAATTAAAATCGTATGAGGCGAGCGTTTGTCCGGGTAGCACAATGACCACGAGGAATGTCACATAGCCGCTGGACACGTCATCGCAGCTGGAATCGGAAGCCTGGAGGGGCCTGCCGCTCGCGCGACGGATATCGACCCTAGCCCGTAACGGTCCCGGAGAAGACCGTGGGCAGCAAGCACATTCGAGAAAAGTGTCGGCTATGTCCTGGGAAGCTAGACCTGGGGTAGAGGTGAAACAGTAAAATTATAGTATTTACCTCCAGTAGGACAAAAATCTACAAGAACCAACAATCGCTTACCGTCACTTGTAGTCTGTTTTGCTCTTGTCCGACCAGGCCCATGCTGCTATCCGCCAACCACCCGCGAGTTTCTGCAGAGCGCATGTCCAGACCGAACCAGATTGGGTGACCGGTTTTCCTTTCTGTTTATACGTGTAGGTCGCTGGCACCACGACATAAGCGCGATCTCCCGTCACGGTGATGTGCCATGGTTTGCCAAGTGCCACGTGGTTATCGGTGATTCCGCTATTCTTGGCGAATGCCGGGAAAGCGTTCCACCAATCCGCGCACGCGGTTGCGCCTTGCCACGCATAAGGCGGGAATTCATCAATGATGGTTGTTTGAGGAGCGCAAAGTCCCACTGCCTTATCTCCGTCGCTCTTGTTGAAATAATCATTATATTGCTTCACTGTCGCCAAGACGTCAGTTTCGTCCGACGCGGCGGCAGGTGTCGCGGCGAACGGCGCGACTGCCAAAGCAGTAGCCAACACTGGAATCGCCATACGCATTTTATACCTCCGAACGAGATGTGTGGAACAATCGGCCGTCGTTTAAGCCCGGATTCCCGACGAAGAAACAATCGGGCTTTCACGAGGGCAGTAGATCGCGCCGCCCTCGGGCACGAGATAAGTCGCCAGGTGGTCATCAAGTGCATCCATCGTCGTCTCGTCGACAGGGGCAGCGCGGAACCCGATGAAGCCGTCGGGCCGCACGAGGATGGCGCCGCCATTGGGCACGAAGGCCTCGGTCGCGTCGAAGTGCGCATTTGCTGCGTCGACAATCGAAACGAGTTTACCCCAGCGCGCGCGAAGATGGTCCAGGCGAGGCGCCGCGCCGAACACGATCAAATGGTGGCCGGTACCCCTCAAGCGGTGGCAGGAGGGGAAGCGCTCCCCCGGCGATGGTCCCCCGATAACGTCGCCGGCCTGACCGATTAGAGGACTTCCCGCGTACGAGACATCGAGCATCAGCCGCCTGCGCACCCCTGCCACCTTCTGCGTCGGATCATCCCCCTGCGGCACGCTGGGCTCGCCTTCGCCGTGACACATCGCGACGAGTCCCATCACTAGGCTGTGGACCTGATCCGACACCTCCAGCACGTGGCGGTCGGCAAGTCCCCGCTCGATCGCGTAGCTGTCGAGCAGTGACGGCTTTGCAGCACCGCGCAGGACAAGGGCAAGTTTCCAGGCGATGTCAGCCGCAGTCCATGAGTGACGAGTTCAGTCCCTCCCCGCCGAGCGGACTGGACATATGGGCAGCGTCGCCCAACAGGAAGCGCCGCCCATCGCTCAGGCGCTCGACCACGCGCTTGTGCATCTTGAAAGGGGAAACCCAGCGGAGATCGTTCAATCCCACATCGACGCCGGTCCGCGCATTGAGCAGCGCGCCCAGTTCGACGGCCGTCGGCAGTTCGTTCTGCGTTTCAGCCTCGTCGCAATTGACGAAAATCAGCCAGCGCTGATCCGGCAGCGGTGAGAGCAGCACGAAGCCGGTCGGCCCCACGACGAGGCGGCCGCATTCGGGCGGGCAGGCCAGGCGAACTTTCGCGTCGGCGACAAGATATTGACCGTAGTAGGTCTCCCCCGTCAGATGCTCATGCATCGAATGCCGCGTTATGCTGTGCCCACCGCCCGCGCCCAGCACAGTAAGCGGCCGTGACGCTCTCCGTTCGACCGCCGGTATCGAGGGTCACGCGCACGCCATCCGGATCATCTTCGATCGACGTCACTTCGGTGCCGAATTCGACCTTAAGGTCGAGGCTCTCCAAATGTTCGCGCAAGATTTCCTCGGTGCGCCATTGCGGGAGGCTGCACTGAAACTCGTAGGTGCACCCGCTATCAGCGAAGTGCTCGCTCGCGATTTCCCGCAAACCCGGACCTAAGAGTTGGATGTGCCTGATGCGCACGCCGGCGCGAAGGAAGTGGTTGATTAGGCCGGCCCGCTCAAGCATCTCCAGCACCGCTGGTTGGAGAGCGGTACCGCGAGCTTCTCGATGCGGCGCGAGCCTTTGCTCCACGACGCGCGCCCTGACACCATGGCGAAGGAGTTCGCAGGCGGCGAACAATCCGCCCGGTCCGGCCCCCACGATCAGGACCGTCGGTGCGTGTGCGCCTTCACCAATTTGACGAGATTGTTCGTCGAGCGTGGCGCCAATATTGCCGACGCACGGGTCGAGGTCGGACATACTGTATCTCCCTGTTGGTTTAACGGACATAGGCCGTGCGGATCGGCGTTCGCGGCCCTCTCGGCCATCGCGCCAATACCCAATGCATTGTTCTCGCATTACACTAACATTTGCATTCGATATTATCCGGCATCGTTGGCGACAAATAATACCGAATGGAGGCGCGCGCACCGAAGGTCACGCCGAAATCAGGCTGATTTTCAGCGGCTGACTGGAGGATCGGACGAGCCCAGCCCCTTGGGAGCTTCTCGTGAGGTCCCGCCGGATCCAACAAAATTCAGGACAACCAAAAAGGAGATCGCCGCGGTCGTCATCACTAGGGCGGCAGGCGAGAGATCGTTACCGGTCTCCCGGATCGCATAGACCGCGGCCATCGGCGTTGCCCCGCCGAGAATGGCAAGAACGAGATTATACCCGACTGAGAGCACAGTGCAGCGGGTGCGACCCAGCACCAGCTCCACCATTGTCGCCGTGCTGGGACCCCAATAAGCCGCGTTCAATACGGCAAACACGACCTGTCCGAGCAGCGCGACAAGCGGTTCGGGATGGTGCAGCATCCAGAATAGCGGCAGAGCCAGTACGAAGAGCCCGCCAGTGGCTACGAGCAGCACGGGCTTGCGGCCCACCCGGTCGGACAGAATCCCCATTGGCACGATCGCTACCGCCAGCACCAGCAAGGCGACCGTGTTGATGTCGAGCGCCCTGGACCCGGCGATAAAATCGACCCGCCGCAGATAGGTGGTCACATAGACAAAGCACATGTAATAGGCGACCGCGCCCGCCGCGTTTAGTCCGACGATCTGCAGGATAGTGCGCCACTGGTCATGGAACGCCTCGCGGATCGGCGCTCCGGCCGGCGCCATGCCACCCGGCGCCGATCGATCGTCGATCAGTTGCCGGCGGATTGCGAACCCGATGGTGCCGACGACCAGGCCCAGGAGGAAGGCGAGGCGCCAACCCCAGCTGCTTACGGAACCACGATCGAGCAGCGTGGTAATGGCGGCGCTGACCGCCGATCCCAGCAGGACGCCAATGGTAGCCCCAAGGGATGCAAAGCTGCCAAGAAACCCGCGGTGCTTTGGCTCGGACTGCTCGACAAGGAACACGCCGGAGGTCGTATACTCGCCTCCGACGGATAACCCTTGAGCCAGCCGGAGTAGGACCAGCAGAAGCGGCGCGATCAGGCCCGCCTGCCCGTATGTCGGCAATAGTCCGACCAAAAAGGTGGGCGCGGCCATGACCATGACCGAGGTGGTTAGCGCTAGCTTTCGTCCGAGCTTGTCGCCGATATAGCCAAAGACGAGGCTTCCCATCGGACGCATCAGAAAGCCTGCGGCAAATACGCCGAAGGCCGCGATCAGCGAGGAAGTCGGATCTTTCGACGGAAAGAACTGCGACCCAATGACGGTCGCAAAGTAGCCATAGGCAGCAAAATCGTACCACTCCATCACATTGCCGGCGATACCGGCAATGATGGCTCGGCGCCGAGTTGAGGCAGCGGTGTCGACAATGCCGACACTGAGCTCGGGTAAAGTCATGCGCCTCCTTTTAACGAGTGGAAATCAGCTAGCCCCACCTTTGCGGACATCACCCAAGAAGACGGGGATTTGCCGGCAGACCGGATCTACGTGATTGATGCCTCTCCGGTAGATGTCGGATCATTGCAATCGCCGGGAAAGCAAGCCAAATAGTACCCTTTCTTGTCTTGTTGGCCGGAATGCACATTTTGCGAAGTCTCTTTTCCCTATAGGCGGCAAGCGAGACTTCGCAAACCGGTGTTGCGAAGTCTCAGAGCACACTTCGCAGCTAACCAATTGCGCATGGATCCGGCCTCTTCGCGACGAACAAACCGACATTCCCGGATTCCTGGTCCCATGAGGGACTTCGTCTGATGTTTTGGGTTTCGCGGCAAAGAGTTTCGTCCGCGACGATCTCCCAATCGCGTGTTGGCACAGTGCCGGCGCGCCGGTTGCCCGACGCGCCGGATCGGAGGTGCTGTTCACACGTGCGGCTGCGGCACGATGCGCATGTAGGGCAGCGGCGACTTCCAGCCGCCGGGGAAACGTTCTCTCGCCTCCGCTTCCTGGATTGCCGGCGGGATGATCACATCCTCGCCCTGCTTCCAGTTGACCGGGGTCGCGACCTTTGCGTTGGCGGTGAGCTGCACCGAGTTCGACCAGCCGCAGCACCTCGTCGAAGTTGCGCCCGGTGTTCATCGGGTAGACGATCATGGCCTTGACCAGCTTGTCCGGCCCGATGAGATAGACCGTGCGGACCGTGGCGTTGTCCGCCGGAGTGCGGGTGGCGGAATTGCCCGAGGCCGAGGCTGGCAGCATGCCGTAGAGCTTGGCCACCGTCAGATCGGTATCGCCGATCATCGGATAGTTCGGCGCCACCCCTGCCACCGCGGCGATGTCGTTAGACCATTTCACATGGTTCTCGACGCTGTCGACACTGAGCCCGACGATCTTGACACCGCGCCTGTCGAACTCGGGCTTGATCCGCGCCATGTAGCCGAGCTCGGTGGTGCAGACCGGGGTGAAATCCTTCGGGTGCGAGAACAGCACGCACCACGAATTGCCCACCCACTCGTGGAAGCTGATCGAACCGTGGGTTGTCTCGGCCCGAAAGTCGGGCGCGGTCTCTCCGATTGACAATGGCATTTGTCGCCTCCTGCATGATCCGCCGTGGTTGGTCGGCGAGGAGCAACAGCCTGTTCCCCAGTCAGTCGCAGGTCTTTAAACCGATCTGAAAAAATTCTGAAATTTCTCTGAAGCCATGACAATCTACCTGCTATGCCGATCCACACCTTGGGGCCATTTCGTCTGAACACCCAGCACGACCTGCTGCTCCGTGAAAGCGCGCCCGTAGCGCTTGGCCGGCGAGCGATCGCCTTGTTGCGCACCTTGGTTGAACGTCCCGGCATATTGGTGTCGAAGGACGCGCTGATCGAAGCTGCGTGGTCCGGCCGGCTGGTCGAGGAGAGCAACCTTCCCGTTCAGATCGCTGCGTTGCGCCGGGTGCTCGGCGAGGCCCCAGGCGGCGATTGTTGGATCGAGACCATGCCGGGCCGGGGCTATCGATTCATCGGGCCAATCGTTACGGAAATGGAGAAAGGCGCCATGGCGGCGCCGCCGCAGGTCGACACCGCGCAGGAGCCCGCACCAACGCCGCGTGCTGACGCCGAGCGCCGTCAAATCACCGCTATGTCTTGCGAACTGATTGGTCTCTCGGGGCGAGCCGACGGCGTAGGTCTTGAAGACTTACGCGATGTGGTCGGCGCCTTTCAACGCTGCGTCTCAGAGACGGTCGATCGCCACGAAGGGCTCGTCGTCAGCCGTCTCGGGAATGCCGCGCTCGTCCTTTTTGGCTACCCCGCTACACACGAATACGACGCCGAGCGGGCGGTCCGCGCGGGGCTCGAATTGTGCACGGCGGTCAGGGCTCTGAGATCAGGTGCGGACCTGCCGATGCGATGCCGGGTCGGCATCGCGACCGGCATGGCCATCATCGGTGATATCAGCGGGGATGGCGCGCTCCAGGACCGCGAGATTATCGGCGATGCTCCGAACCTGGCGGGGCGGCTGCACCTGTCGGCGCAACCGGACATTGTAGTAATCGAGCCAGCTACTCGGCGCCTGATCGGCAACTTGTTTGATTGCCGTGATCTCGGCACGATCGACACGACTAGCGGCGCCGAGCCTTTGCGCATTTGGCAAGTGCTGGAAGACAGCGGCGCTGCGAACCGGTTCGAGGCCTTGCGCGGCTTGGCGCTTAGCCCGCTGGTCGGCCGCGATGAGGAAATCGATATCCTGTTGCGCCGCTGGGCGAGTGCCAAAGCGGGCGACGGTCAGGTCGTGCTGGTCTCCGGCGATCCCGGTCTCGGCAAGTCCCGCCTTGTTGCGGCATTGGAGGAGCGCGTTCATGCCGAGCCGCATCTCCGCTTGCGCTATTTCTGCTCGCCCTATCACCAGGACAGTGCACTATATCCGTTTGTCGAGCAGCTCGGCCGGGAAGCGGGGTTCGCGCGCAACGACATGCCCGCAGCCAAGCTGGAGAGGCTCGAAGTGTTGCTGGCGCGCGCGGCGCTGCCGCACGAGGATGTGGCAATCCTCGCCGACCTGATGTCGCTGCCGGCGTCTGAGCGACATCCACTTCCGAATCTCAGTCCGCAACGCAAGAAGGAGCGGACACTGGAGGCGCTGATCCGGCAGCTCGAGGGCTTGGCGCGCCAGCAGCCGGTGCTGATGGTCTTTGAGGACGCGCATTGGATCGACCCGACCTCGCGCGAGCTGCTCGACCTCACTGTCGAGCGCGTCCGCCGCCTGCCGGTTCTATTGATCGTGACGTTTCGTCCCGAGTTCGAGACACACTGGATTGGCCAGCCGCGGGTAACGATGCTGGCGCTCAACCGCCTGGACCGGCGCGACAGGGTCTCGCTGATGGCCCAGATCGCCGGCAAGACACTCCCGGAGATCGTCATCGAGCAGATCGCCGACCGCACCGACGGCGTGCCCTTGTTTGTCGAGGAATTGACCAAGAGCGTGCTGGAGAGCGGGCTGCTGCGAGAAGAGACGGAGCGTTACGTCCTCGACGGAACTTTGCCGCCATTCACGATCCCGACGACATTGTACGCCTCGCTGCTGGCGCGGCTCGACCGCCCGGGGTCGGTACGGCTGGTGGCGCAGACCGGCGCCGCGATTGGACGCGAGTTCCCGTACGCGTTGCTGCGCGCGGTTTCCGATCTTCCCGAGGATGAGCTGCAAACCGGTCTCGCCGGGCTTGCCGCTTCCGAGCTTGTGTTCCAGCGCGGGACGCCGCCGGAAGCGGTCTACAGCTTCAAGCATGCGCTGGTACAGGACGCAGCGCATGGCAGCCTGCTGCGCAATGCTCGCGCACGCTGCACGCACGCATCGCCGAAGCGCTCGAAAGCCATTCCCCGGAGCTCGATGGACAGCCAGCCCGAAATTCTCGCCCAGCATTATGCACGAGGCCGGGCTCGTCGAGAAAGCCGCGCGCTGTTGGGGCAAGGCGGGACAGCAGTCACTGGCACGCTCGGCGCTGGTCGAAGCCGCGGCCCAGCTCACCCGGGCCCTCGATCAGATCGCGATCCTGCCCGGCACGGCGGCGCTGCGTCGCGAGCAGATCAAGCTTCAGGTCGCGCTGATCACCCCACTCATGCACGTCAAAGGCTACGCCGCCGCCGAACCCAGGGCGGCTGCGGTGCAGGCACGCTCGTTGATCGAGCAAGCCGAAGCGCTGGGAGAGCCTCCCGAAGACCCGTTGCTGCTGTTCTCCGTCCTCTACGCCTTCTGGGTAACGAACTTTATGGCATTCAATGGCGATGTCTGCCGCGATCTCGCGGCGCAGTTCCTGGCGCTCGCGGAAAAGCAAAGGGCGACAGTCCCGCTCATGGTCGGGCATCGCATCATGGGAATTTCCTTAGTGCACGCGGGGGACATCGCGGAAGGCCGAGGACACTTGGATCAAGCGATCGCGCTTTACGATCCTGCCGAGCATCGTCCGCTGGCGACGCGATTTGGCCAAGACGTTGCGGTGGCAATCTTGTCCTTCCGATCGTGGGCTTTGTGGCCACTTGGCTATCCCGAGGCCGCGCTCAGAGACGCCGACGACGCGCTCAGGAATACGCGAGAGATAGGTCAAGCCGCCACGCTGATGTACGCGTTATTCTGTGCCTCGATACCGTATACCCTTTGCGGCAACCGTGCCGCGGCAGCCGCGCACGCCCAAGAGCTTGTCGCTCTGGCCGAAGAGAAAGGTTCGCCGTCTTGGCAGGCGTACGGAATGATGAACCAAGGTTGCGTACTGGCCCTGACCGGCAGGGCTTCGGACGCGATCGAAATGTTGATCTCTGGGATTGCTGCCCGGCGGACAACGGGAGCGACACTTTACTTGCCACTCTATTTGCCGCACTTGGCGCGCGCCCATGCGGAGCTTGGGCAATTCGAGGCGGCTTGGCGCTGCATCGGCGAAGCGACGACAGCGGCGGAAACAACCAACGAAAAGTGGTGCGAGCCGGAGATCCACCGAACGGCCGGCGAAATCGCGCTGATGTCGCCCGGGCCCGACGCGGCGAAAGCGCAGGCGCATTTCGAGAGAGCCATCGCCATTGCTCGCGCGCAGAAGGCAAAGTCCTGGGAACTGCGCGCGGCGACGAGCCTGGCCCGGCTCCGCCGCGACCAGGGCCGCCACGGCGAAGCCCGCAGTCTCCTCGCGCCGGTCTATTGTTGGTTTACCGAGGGTTTTGACACACAAGATCTCAAAGACGCGAAGGCGCTCCTCGATTGCATCGAAACAGTTCCCGCAACGTCCGCATAGAAAGCCAGTCGCAGCGTCGCCGGCACCGGCGGCCCACTCAAGGCCGCCCGATCCTCATCTATGATGAGCGGGACCGATCTGGCCAATTTGGTCGCCGTCGCAGCGATCGACCAGAATCGGCGCAGAGGCGGTCACCCGACAAGTAGCAGCTCAGGGTCGGATCGCCACCGACCTTGACTGTTCAGTCTCACCGCGCGGAAGGTCCGCTCAGGGTGTGCGCCGTGATAAGGCGGCGCTTTCCAGTGGGTGCAAGCCCCACCCGGTGACGCTCCAACCGGAAGCAACCGGAGCAGTCATGGAGGTAACGAAATGGCTGAAGCCTTCGGATAGCGGGTTACGAATTGGTAACCGCGCGAGTGTGCAGGCCGCAACGCAAGTGAACGCCGAGCAAGCCTCGAAAAGGACGATGTGCAGGCCGACCCGGTGACCCTTCCGGGGAAGGTTGACATGGCTGGGTGAGATGAGCGAGGAGTACGCCCAGCCGCTGCACCGGGGTAGTGGCGGCAGCATGTACACAAGGAAAGCGTACGCAACACGGGAAGCCCCAATGCGTGATCAGGATGATCAACCGGACGCCCGTGAGGGACAGGCCGGGCGCACTGGGGTGGCGGAGGGGCTCGTAGTACCGCTGAAGCCGGGCAATGCCGGGGGAGGGAAGGGGCCTCAGTTCAAGACCGACGCAAGACGTGGTGAGGGACCGGGAGATTGGGCAACCTAGCAACTCCGAAAAGTGTTCAGAAGCTGCAGACGGCGTTACACGCGAAAGCGAAGGCGGAGGCCGGCTATCGCTTCTACGCTCTGTACGACAAGATCAGCCGCGACGACATTCTGGCGCATGCCTATGCCCAGTGCCGCTCCAATAAGGGCGCACCGGGCGTGGACGGCCAGGACTTTGCGGACATCGAAGGCGTATGGGGTCGAGCGGTGGCTGGCGGAACTGGCGCTTGCGCTCAGGCAGGAGACTTACCGGCCGGAGCCAATCAGACGAGTGTTTATACCGAAGGCCAACGGCAAACTCAGGCCGCTGGGCATCTCGAGCGTGCGGGATCGGGTCTGCATGACGGCGGCGACGCTGGTGCTGGAACCGATCTTCGAAGCCGATCTTCCACCCGAACAATACGCTTACCGGCCTGGGCGAAATGCCCAGCAGGCGGCGGTCGAGGTGGAAGAACTGCTGTTTCGCGGACACCGGGAAGTCGTTGATGCCGACCTCGCGGACTTCTTCGGGAGCATTCCCCATGCCGAACTAATGAAATCGGTGGCGCGCCGGGTCGTTGACCGGCGCGTGCTGCATCTGATCAAGATGTGGCTGGAGTGCTCTGTGGAAGAAACCGACGACCGAGGACGGAAGCGACGCACGACCGAGGCCCGCGACAACGGCCGTGGCATCCCGCAAGGGTCACCGATCTCACCGCTGCTGGCAAATCTCTACATGCGCCGGTTTGTGCTGGGATGGGAGAAGCTCGGACTGCGGCAAAGCCTCGGCAGTCGGATCGTGACCTATGCCGACGATCTCGTGATCCTGTGCAGACGGGGCAAGGCTGAAGAGGCATTGCACTGGCTGCGCGAACTCATGGGCAAGCTGAAGCTTACGGTCAACGAGGAAAAGACACGCATCTGCAAGGTTCCGGAAGGGGAGTTCGACTTCCTGGGGTTCACGTTCGGACGGATGTATTCGCCGAGAACCGGCCAGGCACGCCTGGCATTACGGCCATCGAAGAAAAGCATCCGGCGCATGATCGAGACGATCCATGAGCTGACGATCCGAAGCGGGGCATGGCAAGAGACCACAGAGCTGGTGGGCAAGTTGAACCGCGCGCTGCGCGGCTGGGCGAACTACTTCGAAGTTGGCTCAGTCACCAAAGCGTATCGGGCATCGACAACTACACAGCCGTGCGGTTGCGCCGGTGGTTGCGCTACAAGTACAAGGTTAGGCGACGCAGGGGCGGG
>CAWFQT010000013.1:0-153764 GCA_963817965.1 uncultured Acidobacteriaceae bacterium | reverse complement strand
TACGACCGGCCACCGATTTGCACGTAGCGGCCGAATAGCCTTGCCTGTTGGAGACGGTACATGGTGCAAAGGGGATAGTTCTCCGAACGATTTCCTTTGCCGCTCGCTCACCACCTGACATTCATTTTTCCTTTTAACTAGTCGCAAATGACTGCGCGTTCGGCGCTGCGGCCGCCTTGGTATGCGGAATCCGGAATGAAGCCTTGCTTGAGTAGCAAGGATCACTGATTGCCCGGTCGCCAATTTGGTCAATCGGCTCTTGGATGGCTGCATTTCGCTCAATTCTGTCATGTGATGGTCGGCTCCGATTTCCGCGCTGACTGAGCAATCTGCGGCACAGATTGCCCTCTCAAATCTATTCGTTTGATGATCGCGATTGAGGGAGGCACGGTCCCTCTCGCGACAAAAACCAGATCAATCGCATTGGATTCGGCCAAGGACGCTCACATGCTGATGAAAAATTCAACATCCCCCTCTACGGTAAATGCGATCGCTGGCTTTGCCGACCGAGCTGTTTCGACATCGCTGAAGCCCGACGTGCGCAAGCTCTACAAACGAAACATTCTGGATAGCCTGGGGTGCGCGATCTCTGCGCTTCCGGGAGCGCCGTTCGCAGCATTGCGCGAACAGTTTGCGGAGTATCGGTCTGGCGGATCGTGCACGTTGATTGGCGGCGGCAAGACGGCGCCGGATCAGGCGGCGTTGTTTAACTCTGGGCTCGTCAGATATGTCGACCTGCTCGACAGCTACATGTCGCCGGGCGGACTGTGTCATCCCAGCGACAATTTTGGTGCCATCCTGGCGGCCGCGGAGCACGCAAATGCGTCCGGCGAAGGCTTCATGCTCGCCCTTGCGGTCGCCTATGAGATCCAGTGCCAGTTCACCGCCGTGGTGCCCGTGATGGCAAAGGGATTCAATCACGCCACTCAGCTTGCAATTTCTGCAGCCGCAGGAGCAGGAAAGCTGTTCGGACTGACCGACGAGCAGATCGCGCATGCGATCTCGATCGCAACCGTCGACAACATTTCCCTCACCTGCGTCCACGTCGAGCCGGTCTCGCAGTGGAAGGGCTTTTCGCCCGGAATGACTGGCATGCGGGCCGTCTATTCCGCGTCGCTCGCCAAGCGCGGCTTCACTGGTCCGTCCGGACTTTTCGAGGGGCCAAGCGGTTTGCTGCGGATGTTCGACCAAAGGTCGACGTTGACTGGTCAGAACAACTCTCTTTAGATCATCAAAACACGATCATGAAGAAGTTCTGCTCGCTCATTCACGGCCAGCCAGTCCTGGAGGCCGTGCTCAAGTTGAAGCGCGACAATAGCCTGAACGCCGAGGACGTCGAGGCCGTCCGCTGCGACATCTTCCAATCGGGATTCGACATCGCGGGCGGAGGCGCATTCGGCGCAAAAGATAAACCGCAGACAAAGGAACAAGCGGATTACAATCTAAAATACCTGATTGCGGCAGCGCTCCTAGACGACGAAGTCGGACCGACTCAGCTTGAGCAGTCGCGTGTCCAGGCCGCGGACGCTCAGGCCCTGCTGAACAGGGTAGAAATTCGTCCAAACGATGCCTTCACCGCAAAATACCCGCACCGAGCTAAACACGCATATCGCCATCAAGACCAAAGACGGCCGGACTTTCAATAGTGAGCAGGTCGGGTACGAAGGCGGTCTCAGGTAATCCATGTCGTGGGAGCGCGCGGTCGAGAAGTTCAACTGGCTCAGCGAGCCTTTTGCGGACGCCGCGCTGCGTCACAAGATCGTCGAAGCAGTCACGAAAATCGACGAGCGGTCCATCGCCGATTTGATAGGGCTACTTGGGAAAGTTAACCCCAAGGCCGTCTATCCGACATCGCATCCCGGAATTCAGTAGGCGTTCACGCGAACTCAGGTGGATCCCGATGTCAATGATTTCCTGCGACATGCGCTACGGCCGCTCGGACGAGCAGAAGCGCGCACTTTCAGCCGGACTGCTACGCGTCGTCAGCGAAGCGACCGGCGAACCTGCCGACAATGTTTTTTCGTCATCAGGGAAGGACGAGGCATCAACTTCGTGGAGCACGGACAACATTTGCCCGAAATTCGTCGAAGGCAACGCCAACGACAAAGAGCTGATCGCCCGGTTGAAATAGTAAATCGGAGGCAACCATGCCCTATATTGAGTGTCATATCGCCGCCGGCCTGACGAAGGCCCGCAAGACGCAGCTGATCCGTGACATCGTCAAGGTCACTCACAAGTCGATCGGGTCCGATCCGAAGATCATCAATGTTCTTCTTTTCGAGCATCCGGCCGACAACATGAGCATTTCCGGCCGAATTCGCAGCAAGAGAGCTTCAAAGCACGTCGCTAAAAAAGCAAGAGCTTGAGCCTGTGCAGTCGTAGCCGCTCAGGGCGGGCCGGACGGCCTAAATCCGATCGGCTGCGTGGTCTCGAGCTATCGAGTGATGCACAGTACGAGCGGCATCGCTTGATTTGCGTTACGACACGCTGGTCCGCCAGGGTCCTGAAGAGTGTTGAAAGATCAAGATGACTAACGGCCTCGAGTGCAGGAGGGCAGCGAATTCGCTCGTTGACGACCCGCGGCATGATAGTCCCACTGAAATTTACGCTGGGAACGAGTGCGGCGATCGTCAAGGCTGTACCGCTGCTGCTTGTCGATTTGCACAACGAAGACGGTGTCACGAGCACCGGCACCATGCATTTTGCTACCGACCTTCAGGAGCGGTTGCGATATCGTCGCATCTGTCTGAAGCGGTCGAGCTCCTGAAGGGCAAGGCGTCCACGCCCCTTGACGTACACAGACGCCTTCCGCGTCAGTTTGCGTTCTTCAGCGGTCACGGGTACCGTCCGATGGCGCTCTCGCTGGTGGACATGGCGATGTGGGACGCGATCGCGCAGATGCAACGTGTTCCGCTGTCCTCGCTGCTCGGGTCCACGCCCGAAACCGCTCCGCGCCTATGACAGTCGCGGCCTCGGACTGATGGAACCGAACCGGCTTGCCGAAGAAACCAAAGCCCTGCTGGAGAGCGGTCTTCGGGCCGTTAAGCTCCGGCTCGGGATACCCGTCGCTTTCCGAGGACATAGCCGCTTTCAACGCCGTTCGCGGAGCGTTTCCCGCGACGATATTGCAGATCATGGTCGATTACAATCAGGCGTTGACAGGCGCCGAGGCAATCCGTCGCGGAAGGGAGCTGGAGAAGGAAGGAGTACTTGGCTCGAGGAGGCGATCGCTCACGAGGACTATGTGGCGAGCGCCGCATTGCGCGAGAACTGAGGGTCCCACTCCAGATCGGCGAGAACTTCAATAGTCCGGAAGGCTTGCTCCGCGCCGTCAATGTGCAAGCAAGCGATTACGTGATGGCCGATGTAGCCAGGATAGGCGGCGTAACCGGCTGGCTGCACGCGGCCGGCTACGCCACAGCCCACGGCATCGAAATGTCGTCGCATCTAATGCCCGAAATCAGTACCCACCTCCTTTGCGAAACGCCGACCGCCCATTGGCTTGAGTACGTCGACTGGGCGGATGCAATACTCGAAGAGCCGCTGAAAATTCGCGACGGAATGGTTCTTGCGTCAGAGAGAGCCGGCAGCGGGATTGCGTGGGACGAAGCCAAGCTAAAGCGGCTCGAGACGATCTGAGTTCGCCAAAACAGGATCCTTCGCGCCGTTGCTCCCGAAACGCATGAGACACCGCTCTCCAAGGCGGCTGTCGTTCCGCCGGCGCAGGTTCGGCAGTTCCTGAAAGATAACCCATGGCGCATTGGCCTGATGACCGAATCCAAAGGCTTTTCAACATCAAGCTCCCGATCATTCAGGCGCCGATGGCCGGATCCAGCACGACGGAGATGGCTATCGCGGTTGCCGTTGCAGGTGGACTTGGCTCCTTACCGTCCGCGCAGATCAGTTTTTCCGGGCCAGCTCACGGAAGCGTTGATCAAGTTCAGGACGGCTACGCCCGCTCCCGTCAACGTGAATTTCTTCTGCCATACCCCGGCAGAAAATGACCCGCTTGTCGATCGTCAATGGCGCAAGCAACTCGAACGCTACTATATCCAGTTCGATATCGATCCCGAGGTCCAGGTGGCTTCCGCAAATCGGGCCCCATTCGATGACGCATATGCGGGATCGTCGAGGCCCTCCGGCCGGAAGTGGTCAGCTTCCATTTCGGGCTACCCAGCTATCAGCTACTCGATCGGGTGAGGACCGCCGGCGCGAAGATCATCTCGTCCGCGACCACGGTGAGAGAGGCCGTCTGGCTGGAGGCGCATGGATGCGATGCCGTGATCGCGATGGGAGTTGAAGCAGGTGGTCACCGCGGCAACTTCCTTACCGACGACATGTCCGCCCAGGTCGGAACGATGTCGCTGCTGCCCCAGGTGGTCGATGCCGTCAAGGTACCTGTCATTGCGGCCGGAGGAATCGCGGATGGCCGCGGGATAGTCGCGGCATTCTCCCTTGGTGCAGCTGCCGTCCAAATCGGAACGGCTTACCTTTTCTCGCCGGAAGCGAAGATCTCGAAGATCCACCGAGAAGCGCTGGAAAATACCTCCGACGACGGGACCGCCGTGACCAACGTTTTCACCGGCCGGCCTGCGCGCGGCGTTCTGAACCAACTCATTCGCGAGATCGGTCCGCTGTCGCCTTCGGCGCCCGCCTTTCCGTTCGCGGGAGGAGGTCTCGCACCTTTGCGCGCGAAGGCAGAAGCCGTGGGCTCGGGCGACTTTACGAACCTATGGTCAGGGCAGTCGGCCCGGCTGTCGCCCCGCTTGCCGTCGGGCCAACTTACCGAAAGGCTTGCGGCAGATGCCCTCTCGCATTTCAGCCGACTCGCCGCGAGCACGCAGTGACAACGATATGGGTTCTTTTGAGACGAACTATAGCAAAGAAAACTGCGACAGGTATGATTACGTCTGGAGTTTGTCAGCAGAGCGTAAGCAGCGAGATTCCAGCAATCATTTTGGTTGATACCGGCTCTCTGAACAATTCGTCGGCTACAACAAAAATTGGTTAGGCCACCAAGTGACATAGTTGCTAATCAACTCCCGTTCCGCCTGTTCATTCGATGGCGGCGTCACGCGATGATCCAACTGGAAAATCCCTATGGATAGAAGGAAATCTTTTGAAGGCGGTTACGTTGGCGGGATCGGCTCTTGCCGTGCCGACCCTTGTCGCGCCGGCCTTGGCGGACGACAAGAAGGCAGCAACCGCACCGTGGATCGAAAAGTTCGCGGAGACCTTGAGCGCGCACGACCTGACCGCATTCGCGGCGCTGTTCTCGGAAAATTACGTCAACCATCAGGTCAGCGCGGCCTCGCCGCCGCCGCCAGCAGGCAAGTCGCCGAAGCAGGGGACGGTGGGAGTTTCTACCGCACGACTGGCGGGAATACCGGACCTCAAGGTGGAGATCGAGGCCACGGTCCATTCCGGCAATATTGCGGCCGCAAGCTTCGTCTATAGCGGCACCCATAACGACCCCTCGCGGGAGTTGCGCCCGCCGGTCGTGCGCTCCAATTCACTTCCTGCGATATTTTCAGGGTTCAAGACGGCCTGATTGTCGAGCATTGGGGCATGGGCGATCTCGCCGGGGTAGCGGCGCAGTTGAAGGCCTGACCGGCGGGCTGCTCAAGCCTTCGCCTCTGTGTGACAAGAGTTTAGATCTCCTCGGGCAACTCCCGGCTAAAACGGGCTGTGTCAACCGAGGGGATTGTCTTGCAGCACATGGCTAGGCTAGTCCAAATTGCAGCATCGCGCAGGTCGCCGGCCCTCTTTGCCGGCCTAGGCGCGGCCTTCGTGGCTTCCGCCAATACACTTTCGGAGATGATGAGCCGTGCAGCACCCGCGACGGCCCCACAGCAGACCGCCGACGGTAGGTCGTGTGGCGATCGGTTAGTGCTTCCAGCGGCGTCGTCATCTGCTGCCACACCAAAAAATCTATCCCGAGTTCCTCCAGGTGTAAGCGTTAGATTTCGACGAGCTAAAGCTCACCGGTGAGGAATTGAGGGCGCCCGAGCCCAAACGACCAATCTTCGTCCGTGTTCGTCACGAAAGTCACGAGAACGTCGCTTGATGCGATACCGCAGCAGGGCGTCCAGTTTCTCCACTGGCGAATTATAGAACGCTTGCTTCATAGCTCGACTGCGAGGGCGGGTCGTGACTTGAAGGACCAACATGTTCGGAGTTCGTACGATACCGAGACCCGAATCCTCGACGATCATTCTGGATGGCGCATGCTCTCTGACGATTTGATAGCGGTCGCGTTCGGGCACGGCAAATGATTGGATCAAGACCTCGTGGGTCGCGTCCAATATCTTTTTGATCTGGTCTTCCGAACGACCCTAAATCAGATCGAAGCACAAAAGTGGCACCGTCATTCTCCGTGTAATCGAAAAGGATCGCCTCTGTTCGGTCCGCCAGGCCAAGCTGAGACCGAGGCGTAAGTCGATTTATTATCTCTCCTTCGCGAACCGTACCCACCGCTTGGATGCGCAGCGGGCCAGTCGCCGCGATCAAGACATGGTATGGCATCACGAATTCGGCGCCAGCTCGAATGCCGGTTGGCCAGCGGCTCGTGATCGTTTTCAGCCGGGTATAGAAGCGAACGCCTTCCGGGCCGTGCATGTAATGGTCGCCGAAGATCGACGCTTTCCATCCACCGAAAGAATGAAATGCCATCGGCACGGGGATCGGAACGTTAGATTCCGACCATGCCAATCTTGATCTGGTGCGCAAATTCCCGAGCCGCATCGCCATCGCGCGTGAAGATCGACGTGCCGTTGCCGAATTCGTGCTCGTTGATCATCCGTGCGGCGGTGTCGTAGTCGGGAGCGCGGGAGACGGACAGGACGGGCCCGAAAATCTCTTCCTTGTAGATCTTCATCTCCGGCGTGACATGATCGAACAGCGAACCGCCGATGAAGTAGCCGTCCTGGTAGCCCTGCATCTTGAAGCCACGGCCGTCGACGAGCAATTTGCGCCCTCCGCGACACCTGCATCGATATAGCCGCGGACCTTGTCCAGATGCTGTTTGGTGACGAGCGGGCCCATTTCCGCTTCCGGATCCGTGCCGGGTCCGATCTTGAGGCTGCGAATCTTCGGCGCCAGCGCGGAGATCAACCTGTTCGCGGTCGTTTCGCCCACCGGAACCGCGACGGAAATCGCCATGCAACGTTCGCCGGCGGAGCCAAAAGCGGCGCCCATCAGCGCGTCCACCGCCTGGTCCATGTCGGCGTCGGGCATGATGATCATGTGGTTCTTGGCGCCGCCCAGCGCCTGGCAGCGTCTTTCCGTCGACCGCCGCCGTCTCATAGATGTACCGCGCGATCGGTGTGGATCCCACGAAGCTGATCGCCGAGATGTCGGGATGATGCAGCAGCGCGTCGACCGTTTCCTTGTCGCCATGGACCACGCTGAACACGCCGTCGGGAAGACCTGCTTCCTTGAGCCACTCCGCCACGATCAGTGACGCCGAAGGATCGCGTTCGGAAGGCTTCAGGATAAAGGCGTTTCCGCAAGCAAGCGCGACGGGAAACATCCACATCGGCACCATCGCTGGGTTCGTCGGGAGGGGAGTGTTAACAAGCCCCGGTTGGTCGGCAAACGGGAAGTTAGCCCGAAATCGGCATGCGGGTGCGTTGCGGCGTTTTCATCTTATGCGTCAATTTGTGGCGATATTTTCATCTCATGCGGTCCCCGATTGTCACCTTATGGGGGCATGGTCAATCTAAGTCGCTGAATTTACAACCCCGCCATTCTCACGTTATGCGTAAACCCACACCCCCCCCAAAAAAAAGGAGAGAGCTCCCCCTCTAAAAATACTACCCACCACCTATATTCACCCTCTGTTGGGTTAAGCGGAGAACGCGGGGTAGCGAGTGTTATTCCGAGGAACGTAGGTGACGAGGACCTGCTGCCGCTTTGCTGGCATGATCGTGGGCATTCAGGGACGCGATCAACACAAACTTGCGACACTCGAGAATGAGAATTCAGTACCGCGCTATTTTGTGGACGCAGAGAGAAGAATTGAAGACAAACGACTGGAAACCGGGAACTGCGTCACGCACGCGCTTTATCGATCATCGCTTCCCAGATACCTTTGGACTTGAGAATGAGTTCAACGGCTTCACGGACCGCCCCGTCACCACCGCGGGCGCTCGTCGTGTAGTGCGCGGCCTCTTTTACCTCGGGGGCAGCATCACCCACGGCAACGGCCAGGCCAACGCGGCGCATCAAGGGGATATCCGGGAGGTCATCGCCGATAAACGCGACAGCAGAATCGGAGACGCCCGCTTTTTGAAGGATTTCTTCATAGGCCAACATCTTCACCGGCTGTTTCATGTAGATAAACTCCATCTTCATTTCGTGGGATGCCTCCCTGACGGTCTTCGAGCAGAAACAGCAATAGCGACCAGTACACCAGCAGGACAAGACTTCACAAGTAACGGTTTAACTTTGGCTTCGTTCAACTTGTGCAGCGGAAGATGGCTTCACTTGGATGGGTCTGGCCACTCGCTAGAACTACAGAAATATAAGCAGCCAAGGGTTACCCAGGCTGCGAGTTTGCCAGATTATCAACTGGTTATTACCGGCCTTCGCCCATGCTTTCGGCGTTCTGCAAGACCAGAGTCGTGCCGTAAACCTGAATTTCATCCAAAATCCGGTCTCCGTTCTTGCCCGTCACGGTAACTGAATCGTTGTTTTGATGTGCCGCTTCGACTCGAGCGGTCGCGGTTGCAACGTTCTTACCCTGCGTCAGTGTGACCTGGGCTTTGGCGTCTGAACCGCTCCACGTAACTTTGTAATCGCCGGCAGGAAGCTCCGTCGAACCGACCTTTACAGAATTGCTTAGGTGGATTTTCCCACTTCCGCTCTCCGCGGCAAATGCCGCAACCGAAACCAATGTAGCCAGTATTAACAATGTCGAAAAACGCTTCACCTTAGTAACTCCTGATTATTGAATTGGGCCGAAGCTTCGGCCATGCTGAACTCAGCACGGCTTCGCTCTTCGGCGTTGTTCTTTGGTGCAAACTGCAAGGAACTCGAATGGCTTGTTTATTAGACGCTCGAAAACTCGGGAGAGAAGCACCCAACCTTGTACATGCGACCAGAGCGAGTAGGCTCCATCTCGTTTTCTCACAAGTACTTCTGCAATCAGGCACCGAAATCAAAGTGCGCTTTACAATTCGCAACGAAAATTCTTGGGCAAGACGATCTGCAAGTCCTCTATGGACCCCTAAGTGCAAATTTACACTTTGACCGCGAAGAAGCCGCAAAAGTAGCAACAGGGTAGCAACGTGGGAGCTGGCGGAAGAGTGGAATACGAAATCGTCAATAAAAATGGCGCGCCCTGAGAGATTCGAACTCCCGGCCTTCTGGTTCGTAGCCAGACGCTCTATCCAGCTGAGCTAAGGGCGCACGATAATGCGGCCTTTTGATTATAGCAAGATTCCGAGCACTATTTTCGGGCGGGGCGGCGCGCGTTCCCACAAGCGATCGGTTGCGATGGTCTCTAGTCGTCCTCCCAAGGTGAACTTAGACGTGGCTGTCTAGCGGCGATGAACGAAACCCGTCGAACGAAGATTAACTTGATTTTCGCCCTGTTTGCGGCACATAACTTCGACGGCATACGCATCGGGAGCCCCTGGGCATCATGAATTCTCAGGAGGTAAGATGTGCGTTCGCTGAAGTTCTTAGCTTAGTGCTTCACATCGCCGCTTCCAGCACCGCGGACGCGGGTGTGGCAAGTTTCGATTTTGAGACGCCCCCGGTAGGTTATTACCCGGGTCGCTGTTTCGAACCAACAGTGGACTCACATTGACGATCACGCCGGAGGGCGATCCTGCCGGCTTCGTCATTGTGGGTGTTAGGACTGGCCGGCCTGTTGCGTCGCAAGATCAACCGGTAGTTTGTTCGGTGAGGTCTCGGCAGCGTGAACCTCTCGGCAACTACTGCAAACCCGGGCATTTGAAACTCGCGTAGCGTCTTTCAGGCGGGGTATGATTGAGAACTATCAGGATCCGTCGAGAGCCGAACGCATACTTACGTGAAAGTCATGGGCTCATTCGCCTTAAGTTCCAACCTTCGGCCACCCGTTGCAGTTTATCCCGCCCAAGTGTACAGTTCATTCGCCCGCGACGAGCGGCTCCGAGGAGGCAGCAAATGAGTTTCCTGGTCTGGATTATCGTTGGACTCATCGCAGGTTGGCTTGCCGGACAAGTCATGAAAGGCGGCGGCTACGGCGTTGTCGTGGATATCATCCTCGGCATCCTCGGAGGTATCGTCGGAGGCTGGATCTTCGGCATGCTCGGAATCTGGCCCGGCGGCGGTATGATCGGCTCCATCATCGTGGCGTTTGTTGGGGCGGTCATTCTGGTCTGGATTACACGCCTGATCAAGCGCGCCTGAGTGCGTTATTTTGTATTCGCACAGGGCCAGGTCCCTGATCTTCGGATCAACCGCTCGGGATCCTGACCGGCTCTCACACCATGGGTTGCAGCCTGAACTCCATTAGTGCACGACGTGTGCGCTTGCCTGCGCCTTATCCTGCGTTGCCCGGTCACGTGCCGTTGGTGTGACGCCCACGTGATCTCCTTCGAAAGCCTCCCGCCAGAGAAAGCCCTGCCGGACGTATCCGGTCCCGACGCTCCACCGGATTTCTGCGTGATGCTGCGAGTTGATTTTCGTGCGCCGTTTCGGCCCGCACTTCAGGACGGTCGGTGGATGTACTTGCGAAGATGGCCCGGGGCACGGGTTGCCGTTCGCGCACGGCAAATTCACACTGCTTGTTTGTCCCGGCGCGAACCATACCAGGCCTCGGGGAGTCAATGACCGCGGGCAGATCGTCGGCTTCTAAGACGCCACCGGCGCTACCCACGGATTCATCGCGACCCCAGTGAAGAATGAATGAAATCAGTCGAACTTCCTATATAATGCCGCGCCATGCAAATCTACTATCTGCAGCGCTTCTGGTTTTATAACGTCTACAACAGCGGTACGACGCAGCAAAACCACCAGTACACCATGACCTTTGACCCTCCCGTGACGGTCAAGGGACAAATCTTCCTGAATCTTCTCTCGCCCGGCGTAAGCTTCGATAGCAATACGGTCGGAGTTGCTGTCGCGTGCGTGAAGAAATACACCTACATCGACAACAACGGTCACGAGCAGACTGTTGACTACACCGGGCAGGACCCCTCGGGCAGCATCTACGTCACCAACATCACCAGCCTGACCTGGGAACTCGTGGTGACGCTGGCCTGGGCCGGTGCCCAAGGCATGATTTATTACATCCAGTAGTCTTGAGAGAGTACAGAATGGACTCCGAAAAGAAACTCAAACACGATGACGTTGAGATCGTAGCCCGCGCCGTCATTTACGATCCTGAAACCGGCGAGATTGTCGGTAGCCACACCTTCGGCGCTACCGGGCAACTTTCCGAGGCCGCCAACAAACGATTCGAATCCATCCTCCATGCCCAGGTGCAATCGCTGGAGAAGCGTCACGGCCGCAAGTTCGCCGTCCACCGCTCGACGGAAGCGAACCAGCTCAAGTCGCTGCATCACCGTGTCGATACATCCGCCGGACGCTTGGTCGAGCTTTCGCAAGGCCCGGGCAGGATCAAGGTGGAGTAAGCTTCGAACTCCGCCGCGGCGTTACCTGCGCCTTCGATCGATCATAAGGATAGTTGCAAGGTGAGGTTAAAACTTGCCCTAAGTGTCGTAAACGACTCCCTCAACTTTGACCTTCGAGCACCAGAAACAGTGGAGAATGTCTTTGCCTGGCATGAGCGTTGCCAGGTCCAGGCGGCGCCAGCGATGGAGACCAACCCGGCAGAGTAAAGCCAGTATGCTATTGGCTTCATGTGCTCTGTTCGGCCATAGCTTTGCGGCGCGAATCGCGAGCTCGCCATCGGGCAACGCATTCCCCGGGCTTTTCATGCGCCCATTTTAGCCCGTTCTTCGCGCCTTACCCTACAATCTGTTGTCGTGCGGGAGATGGCTTCACTTCGACTGGCGTCCGAAAGAAAACGGCCTCAGTGGCTGGGGATTTATGCTTCGGAGCCAGTAGAAATCGGGGTCTTAGTCTTAGGCTAGAAGTGAGTGGCATTTAGAAACTATCGCCCATGAGCACAAAAGTGCCTGCATTCCCATCCGGAAGTGTGGTAAAGATTGCCGACTAACCGGAAGGTTTTACATGTAACTTTTTCATCGCTCCATCTAAGTCATTTAATTGCAATGCGGACTCTTTGGCATCCGGAGTGCTATGTAAATAGCAGACGAAGTGGCGCATAAGGGTCATCCGCATAGAGGTTTTCGGCCAGAGTCCTCTCAGCAGGTGACCCTTTTTAGAATTTATAGATAAGATCCCTCCCCCTGACTGCTGGCCCGGTTTGCAGTCAAGCCAATCGCACAAACGGCGAAGTGCATGTGACCCGCACTTCGCCGTTGGTTTTTGCCCCGATTCTGCTAGACCAGCGCCAGCTTCTGCGTAATGTCGAATCCGGCTGCGCGCAGCAGCATCTCGACTTTGGCTTCAGTCAGCCGGGTGGCATCGTACTCCACCCGAATCGTTCGCTCCCGCTCCGCCAGCCGCATCCGGCGGATGCCGTACACATCGTTCAATGTCCCGTAAGCACTCATGGTCCTCTCATCGGGCTGCGCTCCATAACGGAACAACACTTCGACAGCAGTCATCGAAAATTCCTCGCCATCGTGCAATGATGAATAGTCGGAAACCGTCACTACTATAGTGCATGGCAGGAGCTCCGGACAAAATCCGCGACCCTCCGCGACCAGGGAAACCCGTCACCGCCGAATGAGTGAAACCGAAGAGCAAGCGGCCTTGCAGCCACCCGTAATTGACCCGGTGTGCGGCATGACCGTAGATCCTGTCAAGGCCCGCGGGAAGGCGCACCACCAGGGCGCCGACTATTACTTCTGTTCCCCCGGATGCATGCATCGCTTCGTCTCCGGGCCGGCAAAGTTCCTCAAAGCCGACGCTGAGTCGTCTGTGCCAGCCGCTCGTCCAGCCGTTAAGCCAGCGCCCAAAGACCCAGTCTGCGGCATGAGTGTCGATCCCGCGCGCGCCGCCGCTTCCCTCGAACACGAAGGAAAGCTCTACCACTTCTGCTGTAAAGGATGCGCGGAGAAGTTCAAGGCCGATACCGCAAAGTATCTTTCCCCGAACTTCAAGCCTGCGGGCATGCATCCCATGGTGCAGTTGGCCCCAGCTCCAGCTAAGCCGGTCGAACCCGCGTCTGCCACCAAGGCCGCTACTTACGTTTGTCCCATGGATCCCGAGATCCGCCAGTCGAGGCCCGGTGCGTGCCCGAAGTGCGGCATGGCTCTTGAGCCCGAAGTACCGCTCGCTTCCGCGATGACGAAGTGGACCTGCCCCATGCATCCCGAGATTGTCCGCGATGCGCCAGGAGCCTGTCCCATCTGCGGCATGGCGCTCGAGCTGATGACCGCCACGACACAGGCCGACGACAATCCCGAACTCCGCGACATGACCCGCCGTTTCTGGTGGGGCGTCCTGCTGGGCGTTCCGCTCGTCGTACTCGCAATGGCGCACATGATCGGCCCTTGGGCGTATGGGATTTCTCCGCGACTCGCCACCTGGATCGAGTTCGTCCTTGCCACTCCCATCGTCTTGTGGGCCGGCTGGCCGTTCTTCCAGCGCGGATGGGCCTCGGTGAAGTTCCGCAGCCCCAACATGTTCACCCTGATTGCCATGGGCGTCGGTGTTGCGTACGTGTTCAGCGCCGTCGCCACCATTGCGCCGCAGACTCTTTCCCGAATCGCTGCGCGGTTCGCACGGACAGCCCGCAGTGTACTTCGAAGCAGCCGCAGCCATCATCGTGCTCGTCCTGCTCGGCCAGGTGCTGGAACTCAAAGCCCGCAGCCGCACCAGCAGAGCCATTCGCGCGCTGCTCGACCTCGCTCCTAAGATGGCGCGCCTCATGCGCGATGACGGCAGTGAGTACGACATCCCACTCGATCAAGTTCAAGTTGGCGACAAGCTGCGCGTCCGTCCGGGAGAAAAAATTCCCACCGACGGAACCGTCCTCGACGGCCTGAGTTCCGTGGACGAATCGATGATCACGGGCGAGTCGATGCCGGTCGAAAAGCGCACCGGCGATAAGGTCATCGGCGCCACCGTCAACGGAACCGGCTGGCTTCTGATGCGTGCCGAGCGCGTGGGCAGTGAAACCGTGCTGTCGCAGATCGTCCAGATGGTGAGTAACGCCCAACGCAGCCGCGCTCCCATCCAGCGCCTTGCCGATCGCGTCGCCGCCTGGTTCGTGCCCGCAGTGCTGGCGATCGCTGCCATCACCTTCGTAGTCTGGTTGACCGTCGGCCCGGAGCCGCGTCTCGCCAATGCTGTCGTCAACGCGGTGGCCGTTCTTATCATTGCTTGTCCGTGCGCCCTGGGACTGGCCACTCCAATGGCGATCATGGTTGGCACCGGACGCGGCGCGCGTGCTGGAATCCTCATCAAGAACGCCGAGGCCCTCGAGACCTTCCAGAAGGTTGACACCATCGCACTCGACAAGACGGGAACACTCACGGCAGGGCAAGCCCGAGCTCATGTCCGTTATCGCCGTCGCGGGCGAGAGCGACGAGCAGCTGGTCCGGCTTGCCGCCAGTCTGGAACGTGGCAGCGAACATCCCCTCGCAGCCGCAATCGTCGAGGCCGCGGAGGCGAACGGTCTGCACCTCATCCAACCTGATGGTTTTCGCTCTGCTACCGGCAAGGGCGTCATCGGCACCGTTGGCGGGCAGGAAGTCGCTGTGGGCAACGAGCGTCTGCTGGAAGACCTCGGCATCAACGCCTCTGAGTTGCACCAGCAACCCGAGATCCTCCGTCGCGACGGACAGACCGTCGTGTACGTTGCGCTCAACGGCCGCTTCGCCGGAGTTCTGGGAATTGCCGATCCTATCAAGCCGGAAGCGCCCGCGGCGGTACGCGATCTGCAAAAAGAAGGCGTACGCGTAGTCATGCTCACCGGCGACAGCGAGACAACCGCCCAGGCTGTGGCACGACAGCTCGGCATTACTGATTTCGAAGCGGGCGTTCTTCCCGACCACAAAGCCGAAGTCGTCAAGAAGCTCCAACAGCAGGGAAGGACAGTCGCGATGGCTGGCGACGGTGTCAACGACGCTCCCGCACTGGCTCAGGCCCAGGTCGGCATCGCTATGGGCACGGGAACCGATGTCGCCATGGAAAGCGCCGGCATCACTCTGCTCAAGGGAGACCTCGCCGCACTGGTACGCGCCCGCCGCTTGAGCCAAGCCGTGATGCGCAACATCAAGCAGAACCTGTTTTTCGCCTTCATCTATAACTCGATCGGTGTTCCCATCGCGGCTGGAATCCTCTACCCGAAGTTCGGCCTACTCCTGAGCCCCATCCTCGCGGCCGCCGCCATGAGCTTCAGCAGCGTCTCGGTGATTACGAACGCGCTGCGCTTGCGGAATGTGAAGCTGTAGCCCCCTGGTTCGTTTCTCATCACTCTTCCTGTTGATTTGTCATCAAGCGAAGCGAGGGGTCTGCTGTTTTTGATCTGTCATCATGAGCGAGGAGCGCAGCGACGAGTCGAAGGACCTGCTGTTATTTGTTATCGCGTCCTGCGAGTCGGGTGGCTCACAGTTGCCTTTCTTTGGCAATTGTTGGGTTCATCCTCGGCATCTCCGTGGTGAAGATGCCATGTCCCAAAATGGATGTATTTGGTTACCTTCTTAATGTCAGACACCCAATATTGCGACGAGGTCGATCACTACAGCTTATTCAGGTAGTCCACGATCTCGGGACTGGTCCAGTCGGTGGCGCCGATGAATTTGCGGCGGATTACGCCATCCTTGTCGATCACCCAGGTCTCCGGATATTTGAAGGTGCCATAGAGCGTGCTGGACATCTGCTTGGGATCACGGACGGTCAGAAGCTGGACGTCATGATCGCGCACGAACTGATTGTATGCGTTGGCATCCTGATCGACGCTGACGGCGAGGATCGTCGCCTTATCCCCGATTTGCTTCTTTAGCTGCACCAGCGAGGGCATCTCCTCTACACAAGGCGCGCACCACGAGGCCCAGAAGTTCAAGACGACGGGCTTCCCGCGCAGTTGGCTCAGCGTGACCGTGCGCTGCGAGTCGGTCACGGTGAAGTCGGGCGCAGTCTCGCCAATTTTCGGAGGGCGTCCACTGTTACAGGCAGAGAAGAGGAAGAGAGCCAGAGCAGCCAGAATGAGGAACGAACGCTTCACGTCTCTATAATAACGGACACGCAGAACGTAATTGGCAATTGGTGATTGGTAATTAACGGCTAGCAACCAGCAGCTGGACGGAGTGACGTACGTATGAACAGGGCAACGGGCCCGTGAGTGCTCCCGGCATAAGTCCCGAAGTGTCGGTGATCATTCCGGCGAGGAACGAGGAGGCCAGCCTGGCAGCGTGCTTGGGCTCGCTGGTCGGCCAGTCGGAAACGGATTGCGAAGTCATCGTGGTGGATGACGACTCGACCGACCGAACGCGGGAGATTGCCGAGAGCTTTCCGGTGACCGTGGTGGCTGCGGATCCGCTGCCTGAGGGCTGGAGCGGCAAGTGCAACGCGTGCTGGACGGGCTCCAAGGCGGCGAAAGGGAAGTGGCTGCTATTTACGGACGCGGACACGGTTCATGCTGCAGGATCCATCGCGAGCGGGCTGCATGAGGCGGAAAAGATGGGCGCGGCACTACTGTCGTATTCGCCCAGGCAGGAGGTACACAGCTTCGCGGAACGGGCGCTGATGCCGGTCATCTTCGCGGAGCTGGCGGCCACGTACCGCCCGAAAGAAGTCAGCGATCCGAAGTCTCCCACGGCCGCTGCGAATGGGCAGTATCTGCTGGTCCGGCGCGATGCCTACGATGCGGTGGGAGGGCATGCGGCCATAGCTCAAGCGATACTTGAAGATGTCGAGTTGGCGCGTCTGGTGAAGGGCACGGGCTACAAGCTGCAGTTTCGCCAGTCGGAGGTGGTGAGCACGCGCATGTATCGCAGCTTTGGGCAGATGTGGGAAGGATGGACGAAGAACCTGGCGCTGCTGTTTCCGAAGCCGCGACGGCTGGCGGTGAAACGCGCGCTGGAGTTCGTGTTAATGGCGGCGTGCCTCATGGGGATTCGAGTTGCAGTGGCGGGTCGCGACAAGATCGGTATGGCGATCAATGGGACGCTAGTGGTCGCCTTGCTGGCGCTCTTCTATCGGCGGATTCGGCGGGCGCAGTTTGATTGGGTATCAAACGTTCTGGCGATATTCGGGTTGCCGCTGTTTGCGATGCTCCTGGTGAATTCGTATATGGCCCACAATAGTGGAGCGGTGCGGTGGAAGGGGCGGGTGTATGGAGCGACAAGTAGCGAGGCGGCCTCGAAGGTCAAAGAGTTGGTGTGAAGAACATCTGCCGTCCGTGGGGGCTCAGGGTCTATCTCTAAGCCTACCCAGCCTCCGGCCCGCTTCGCGGGACTGCGTGCTGGGCCAGACTATTTCGCCCCTCCGGGGCTGAGTGTAGGCTGTAAGACAGAGGGACATGATTTATTTAACCCGTAAGTGCGAGTTTTCGGCGTCGCATTATTACCACAATCCGAAATGGACGGACGAAGAGAACCGTCGCGTCTTCGGCAAGTGCGCCAACCTGAATGGCCACGGGCACAACTACACGCTCGAGGTCACGGTGAAGGGCGAAGTTGACCCCACTACCGGATTCGTCATCGACCTCAAGGAGCTGAAAGATATCCTGAACCGCGAGGTGGTCGATGCGATGGACCATCGGCATCTAAATAAAGAGGTGCCGGAGTTTGCGACGCGGATTCCGACGACCGAGAACATCGCAATTGCGATCTGGCAGAGGCTGGAGAAGGGATTGCGCGTTGCGAAGTTGCATCGGGTGCGGTTGTACGAGATGCCGGACCTGTTCGTGGATTTCTACGGAGAAGCATGAAGGCGCATCTGACACGGCGGTACATTTTCTCGGCTTCGCATCGACTGCACGCTTCGGCGCTGTCGGATGAAGAGAACAATGCGATTTATGGCAAGTGCAATAATCCGCATGGACATGGGCATAACTATTCGCTGGAAGTAACGGTGAGCGGCCCGGTGAGCGATGAGACCGGGATGGTGTGCGACCTGGCCGATGTGGACGATGCGGTCCGTCGCGGCATTCTTGAGCGATTCGATCATCAGAACCTGAATGTGCTGGAAGATTTCGCGGGACGGGTTCCAACGACGGAGAATCTCGCCGTGGTGGCATACAACATTTTGAAGCAAAGCTTTCACTCGGCTCATCTGGAGAAGATACGTATCGAGGAAACGCTGATGAACAGCTTTGAATACTGCGGGGAAAGCGCACCGCAGTAGCGATGGCACATCGCTGAATTGAGCAACCATGAAAGACACTACGGACACCTCAACCACCTTGATCGGCGCGACCATGGAAGAGCTGACGCGGGAGCTGCTGGTGCGTCTCGGCGAGGACCCTGATCGCGAGGGGCTGGTCCGAACGCCGGAACGGTTTTCCAAGGCCTATCAGTACCTGACGAAGGGCTATCGGGAAGATCCGGCGGAGATTCTCAACGGCGCATTGTTCAGCGTCGATTATGACGAGATGGTCATCGTCAAAGACATCGAGATGTTCAGCCTGTGCGAACATCACATGCTGCCGTTCTTCGGGAAGGTGCACATCGCCTACATCCCTAAGGGCAAGGTTCTTGGGCTCAGCAAGCTACCGCGACTGGTGGAAGTGTTTGCGCGGCGATTGCAGGTACAGGAGCGGCTTACGGTCGAGATCGCAGAGTCGATACAGAATGCCATTCACCCTCTGGGCGTCGGCGTGGTGATCGAGGCGCGTCACCTGTGCATGATGATGCGCGGAGTCGAGAAACAACATTCCGCTACGGTGACATCGTCGATGATTGGCGCATTTCGCGCGCAGCAGACGCGGCAGGAATTCCTGTCACTGATTCGCGACAAGAACGGCAATGGCGTCTAGCCATAGCGCGAGAGGTTAGAAGCTCCCGTAGCGGTAGCGCCGGCTTCCAGCAGGGAAGAGCTTTACCAGGGCCATGCCCGCGAGGAACCCTCCGACGTGGGCCCAGACAGCGACTCCGCCAGCGCTGCCGCCGCGCACGGCGATGGAAGAGGCGGCGCCCAGCAAGAATTGTCCTACGAAGAAGTAGCCCAACACGATCCACGCCGGCAGCCACATGAACCACATAAAGAAGAACGGCACGATGGTGAGCACCTTCGCGCGGGGATAGAGGATGAAATACGCTCCCATGACACCGGCGATGGCTCCGCTGGCTCCGACGGTGGGGACCGTGGAGTAAAGATTGAACAGGGTGTGGACCACCATGGCGGCTATGCCGCTGACCAGATAAAGGATGATGTAGCGGAAGTGCCCGAGATAATCCTCAACGTTGTCGCCGAAGATCCAGAGCGACAGCATGTTGAGGATGAGGTGCATCCAGGAGCCGTGCAGGAACATTGAGGTGAAGACGGGCAGGAAAGCCGCGGCGGGAGGAACGTAACGGGTGCCAAGCTGATAGACGAGGTCCCAAGGGACGTAGCCCTGGTTCTGGAGGACCACCGAGATTCGGGCCGGTACAAGTCCGAATTGGGCGATGATGGCGGTAAGGGCGTTGGGAGAATTGTTGCCGATCGTCCATTCCAGCAGAAAGATGATGGCGTTCACCACGACCAAAAACCAGGTGACGTACGGTGTGCCGACTTTTGGGGCGTCGTCTTTCAGCGGAATCATAGATGCGGCTTACGAGGGTTGGTGCGACAGGGAAGTGGGTTGCATGTTGGACTTCAGTAGTTCTGCATTGGTTTGACCAAGCAACGCCTCGACGTACACGATAACAGAAGCATGGCATTGAACGGTGTGATGGTTATTGATAAACCGGCCGGGTGGACTTCGCATGATGTGGTGGCGAAGGTGCGCAATATCCTGCGCGAACGCTCGATCGGGCATCTGGGGACGCTGGACCCCATGGCCACGGGGGTCCTGCCACTGGTGATCGGGAAGATGACCCGCCTCGGCCAATTTTATGAACACTCCGCAAAGAGCTACGAAGGAACGATACGGTTTGGATTCGCGACCGATACGTATGATGCGGATGGAGAGCCGATGGGCCCCGTATCGAAAGTTAAAGTATCGCTTCAAGAACTTAAGGCGGCGGTCGCGGGATTCGTGGGAGTAATTGAGCAAGTACCTCCGCCGTTTTCGGCGAAGAAGATCAAGGGAGTACCCGCGTACAAGCTCGCGCGCAAGAAGCAGGAGGTCGAGCTCAAGCCGGTCCAGGTCGAGGTAGGGGAGTTTGAGGTCTTCGAGCTGGACGGCGACCGGTGCGGCTTCCGGTGCAGGGTGTCGTCGGGGACGTACGTTCGCGGCATTGCTCATGAGCTGGGACGGAAGCTGGGCTGCGGAGCGCACCTGGCGAGCCTGCGGCGAACACTGGTGGCGGAATTCGCAGTGCAGGATGCGCACACCCTGGAACAGCTTGCGGAGGCAGCGGCGCAAGACCGATGCGATGAACTCATGATTCACCCGCGCCTGCTGCTGCCGAGGATTCCCAACGTCACCGCGGACGCCGAGAGCCTAGGCAAGATCAGGCACGGCCGCAGCGTCAATCTTGCCGAGTTTTCGGGGTCGAAGTGGGTAAAGGTCTTCGCAGGACAAACTGAGCTGGTTTGCCTGGCGAGCAGGGTGGCCGGGAGTCTGTTTCATCCCAAGGTGGTGCTAGTCGAGTAAATGTGGCCAGCCAAACACGTGGCGCATCATGTGTTCATGATGATGCATCGTTATGACTCGATATGCATCAATTGGCAGATATGATACGGTTAGGCTCATGAGGACGACAATCTCGCTGGATGATGAAGCTGCTGAGATCGCCGCACAGTACGCGAAGAGTCGCGACCTGACGCTGGGCAAGGCGATTTCGGAGTTGATCGTGCGCGGCACCCGAAAGACAGCCGCGAATAAAGTACGAGGAAGGCATCCCAGTATTTGATTTGGGACCGTCAGAGGAACGGCTAACGACTGAACAGGTCAGGGCGCTGGAGGCGGAAGAGGAGTGACACCGCACCTGCTCGATCTAAACGTACTAATCGCCCTGGTTCGCCCCAAGCACACGCAGCATGGCAAGGTCATGCACTGGTTCCGAAACACGGGAGGGAAGCGATGGGCGACGTGTGCGCTCACCGAGGCGGGGTTCGTACGGGTTGTGTCGAACCCGCGCTTCACCTCGCAGGCCATAGGCGTGATGGAGGCGTTGCAGATTCTTTTGGAATTGACGGCGCTACCCGGGCACCAGTTCTGGTCCCTGGACTTTGGCTTCGCGGACGCTGTGAGGCCCGTTGAGGAACGATTTTTCGGGCATCAGCAGGTCACCGACACTTACTTGTTGACCCTCGCGATCCGGAACAAAGGAAGACTGGTGACATTGGACCGAGGGGTCGTGTTTCTTGCCGGCGAGGAGCACTCAGGAAACGTAGTCCTGCTGTGAGCCGGCAGCGGGCGCTTACCGTACCGACCTGAGCGCCGGTGGCGTTCCAGAATGTGACGTCCTGTCCCGTGGTGCAGATCACGGTGGCGTTGGTGCGGGACTTGGCGCACATGGGGGTCCGGGTGTTCCTTATAGGTGGGCTTGGGATAAGGAGCCTGGGTCTGGGGCGAAGTCGAGAGTAGCCGACATCAGGAAGAGCCGAATGCCGAAGAGACGCATAGTGGCGCGACCGATCAAATGGGGATTGGGTGAAGCTTAGCGCGTAGCTGGGGAAAACGACAAGAATCCGGATGACGGCGGGAAAGTAGAAAGACTGCAGGAGGATGTTCAATGTCCGATAACGGATATTATGTTAAATGCACGGAGAGGTTCTAAATAAACCCCCTAGCCGAGCTCCGCTCTCAATCTGAGTACGCTCGGAGGCGTTACGACGGTCGGCGATGAACGGCAGGCATTGCGACTGCCTTTATATTGCCCGTTCAGTTGACGCGCCCACTGGTACGGCAATTCTTTGCCTTTGCCGGCTGATTCAACAGACTGGGATTGAAGGACATTAGTTCGGTCCCGGGAATTGAACGGAAGCCGTGCTTCTGGTAATAGGCGATCAGACGCTTCGAGTCCTCATAGAACTCGGCCTTGCGTTGCTCTTGATCCTTTTCGTCCAAGCGAAGGTACTCAGTAGGAAACGGCTTCAGCAGGATGAGCGAGGCGTTCGCGCCAAAGGTAGTCTTGACTGCCGAGAGCACTTTGCTCCCCAGGCCCTTGCCGCGGTACTCGCGATCGATTTCCAACCCACGAATGAGCAAGAGATCGGTGCCCATAATATCGCCGGCGTATAACTCCTCTATTCCCTTCGTATGCAAGCCCGTTCTCCAGTCAAATACTGCCGCAAAGGCCTCTTCCATATCTTCAGAATGGGCGTCAGCTACGTCGTAAAGGATCTCTTTCGCATTCATAGCTTCTCCGCCCTGGAAAAGAAGCAGCGATACGTGTCCAATAACACGATCGCCCGGCTTGTCCGGGTAAGCTGGAATGACCAGACTGCCTTCAATCCCGCGGACAAAACGATCGGGCTCGCCGCTATCCAATTCGGACAGACGATATTCGCTGGAGAACGTTAGAATGGCTTCGTCGAGAGGATCAAACTCTTCCATCATATCTGCTCCACAAACCTCCGATAATTCTAATAACTCGGGCCGCACCACCGGCGCGACAAGCGCGGACGGTGACAAGATATTCGATTTCCGACATTTGTGCCGAATGCTTCCAGCAAAGCAGGACTACAGACCGATACCTCGCCTCAAAAGGAGTGGGCGGCGATGATACCGCTCCTTGTCTTCCTGGCTTTGCTCTTCCTCTTCAGCCTGGCCTCGCGCCCGCTGCAGCGGACGGTCGTAACCGCGCCAATCGTCTTCACGGTGGCTGGGATGCTGATGTTTCCTTCCCTGGCGGGGATTCTCCAAGCCGGGGGCACTCCGGACATCCTTCTCCACCTTGCTGAAATTGGCCTGGTGCTTCTGCTTTTTACGGATGCCAGCCGCACCGACTTGAACGTCCTGCACAGTATTCGAAACCTGCCTGCCCGGCTACTCAGCACGGGTATGTTGCTGACCATATTGCTGGGCGCGATCGTCGCTAAACTTGTGTTTCGGCAGCTTTCCATATGGGAGGCGGGAATTCTCAGCACTATCCTCGCGCCCACCGATGCCGGTTTGGGACAAGTCGTCGTGACCAGCCCGCGCGTTCCGGTGCGCGTTCGACAAGCCCTCAACGTCGAAGCTGGTCTCAACGACGGACTCTCGGTCCCGTTTCTTCTGCTCTTTGCGGCGTTGTCGGTCGCCCATCTTCACGGCCCGGGGCGGAGCTTGCTGCATTTCATCGTAGAACAGCTCGGCATTGGTGTACTGGTCGGGCTTGTGATCGGGCTGCCCGGCGGCTGGTTGCTGGACCTAGCCTGCCGCGCGAAATGGATGACAGAACCGTTTCGGCAAATCGGTGTGGTGACACTGCCGCTGCTCTGCCTGGTGGTGTCGGACGTGACGGGCGCGAGCATGTTCATTGCATCGTTCGTTGCAGGGCTGGCAGTGCAAATTCACTTCAAGGAAGCCGGTATGCATAGCGTCGAGTTTGCCGAAGAATGGGGACAGTTCGTCAATCTAGGCGTGTTCTTCCTGTTTGGGATGGTCGTAGTGCGAGATTGGTCGCGCCTCACCATGGCATCGTGGGGCTATGCGCTTCTGAGTCTGACCGTGGTGCGCATGTTGCCGGTAGCGCTCGCTTTGATGGGCACCCGCCTGAGCGCCGCCAGCGTGGTATTCATGGGCTGGTTCGGCCCGCGAGGACTGTCATCCATCGTTCTCGGCCTGGTTTATCTCGAGCAGCAAGTCCACATGCCCGGTGAGCACCCGCTTCGCTACGCAATAACTGCGACCGTGGTGCTTAGCATCTTTGCGCACGGCTTAACCGCGGTACCCGGGATCGACCTTTACGCACGAAGACTTGCATCGCTCGACGCCGGAGCGCCTGAGCATCGGGAGCTCAAAGTCTGAAGCCAGCGGTGCAGATTACCGATTCAGGCGTGGAAGCTGATCAGCGTAGGCGTTCCAGTTGGCAATCTTGATCACATCACCAGAAGCGAAAGCTCTCGGTGTCTACTCGGGTTGCGCTGTGGCGAAGTCGCCGGGGGTGATACAGCCCATCCGCCCGAAGCCCCCGCCGAGGTAGATCTCGGCGATTTAGAAGCCCGGAGGGTTCGCAGTGTGGTATATGCCGTTCGCCTGTTTACGCATTCCGAAACTCTTCAACCTGCGCATGGATCCCTACGAGCGCGCCGACATTGTCTCCGACCGGTATGACGATTGGCGCGTGAAGAGTGCCTATCTCATGGGCTGGATGACGTACTACGCGGCAAACTTTATTGAGACGTTTGTGCAGTAGCCGCCCAGCCAGACAGCGGCGAGCTTCACTGTCGACCAGATGGAAAAGGGTGTTGAGGCGCACATCAAGGGATGGCCAAAGCACCGAAGACACAGTGAGGTGTAGGTGCTTCGGGTTACGCAGTTGGCTTCAGCAGCTGGTCGAGGTCATGGCGGAACTTGCGCAGCAGGTCGAGCCGCTCGGGCGTTGCATCCAGGCTTTCGGCTTTGGCCTGGAAGATCTGGCGTCCGTCGCGTTCGACCAGCACGCCTAAGACTTCGCCCATGCGCCAGCCGGGAGTGCCGAGCATTTGCAGGCCTGCGGGAGTGGCGCGCAACAGGGCGATACAGCCGTCGCGCAGGACACCTACAGTGTTCGGGTAACGATCGAATGTTTGTAGTTCAAAGCCTTCCAGATAAAGACGTTGCAGTTGTTCGGAGGCGTCGGGCATGGGTGTTTTGGTTGCGGCTGAAGCTGTCAGTTTGTTGTAATTGGCTGCTGGTCCTCGGAACCAACCAATTCCGATAATCGGAACGAAAAGCAGATCCCTGGTTCGCCAAGGCGCACCCGTGATGACAGAACAAAACAGGCGCGGCTGCCGTGCCACTCCCAGACATCACATTTTGTAGCGGCCGAGGTCGTCCTCGCCAAGGTTTTCCAGCCATTTACGTAGGTCATCGGCGGAGACTTGGTCACTGAGATTGCTGGCCTGCTTGCTGGTCTTGAGGACCTCGTCGTCGACGTAGATGGGGCAGTCCATACGCAGAGCGAGCGCCAGCGCGTCGGACGGCCGGGAATCGATGCTGATGATTTCCCCGCCCCGCTCGAGCCAGATGACGGCGTAAAAGGTGTCGTCTTTCAGTTCGGTGACCACGACTTTGCGGACCGTGGTTTCCAGTCCGATCAGCAGGTTCTTGAGCAGGTCGTGGGTCATTGGACGCGGAGTGCTGACCTTTTCGATCTCAAGCGCGATTGCATTGGCTTCGTAGACCCCGACCCAGATGGGCAGAACGGTTTCGGAGTCGGACTCCTTCAGGAGCACGATGGGCATGTGGGTGACCGGGTCCATCATCAGCCCGCGAATTTTCATCTCGACTTCCATCGTGGTCCCCCCTGTCTCGTCCGCAATTCCAGCGAAGAGCGCCTCGTGAACTCTTCCCTACTCATCGTAAAACCAGCGGCGACAGCGTTGCAGCAAATTTTCGTCACTGGCTTGAGAAGCGCCACCAAACCGTTCGCGCACCACGAGAAGCGATAGCGCCAGAACGAGACTCAATCTTACAGCTATCAGTAACCGGTCGGCGACCACCGAAAAAGTTTCGTGGCCCGGCATGGCCGCAAAGCTCAACACGAGAAGCGTAAAGAGAAACAGGATCCATCCTGTCAACCTGTGCTTGCGTGCCGTCCTGAATTCTTGTGGCATTGGATCTCAGCTGCTGCGTTCGCCCCCTGAAGCGAGTGCGAGAGCGATGGCGTTCCCGCTCAGCCTGCCAACTCCCCTAGAAGGCTGTTGGGGAAGGCCTGGGTTACGAGCACCTGAACGTAGGCACCGATTTCAGGTTCACGCCTTTCATTCAACACGAAGTTGAGCGTCTTGTTCTGCGAGGTCCGGCCGACGATCTGTCCGCGGGCCGGGTTCTTCCCTTCCACCATGACTTCCAAAACCTGGCCGACGTGACGGCGGTAACTCATCGCGCTGGAGCTCGCGCTGATGCTCCTGCAGGATTTGCAGGCGACGCGACTTCTCGGCATCGGGAATGGAATCGGGATACTGCAGCGCCGGCGTGTTGGGGCGCGGCGAATACTTGAAGGAGAAGACGCCGTCGTAGCCAACTTCGGTCAGCAGGCGTCAGCGTCTCGCTGGAACTCGTCTTCGGTTTCGCCCGGGAAGCCGATGATGATGTCGGTGGTGATGCTGATTTCGCGCTTGCGTGGACTTCATCCAGGAGATGCGCTCGAGATATTCCTCGCGGGTGTAGTCGCGGAACATGGCATCGAGCACGCGCGACGAACCGCTCTGCACCGGCAGATGCACGTGGTCGCAGAGCGTGGGAACGGAGTCGATGGCGTCGACGATGTCTTTGGTGAAGTCGCGAGGATGCGAGGTGGTGAAGCGTACGCGGCGGATTCCGGGAATTTCGCCGACGGCGGCCAGCAATTCGGCGAAGCGTCTTCTTGCGCGACGGATCGGCGTAGGAATTTACGTTCTGGCCGAGAAGTTGGACGTCGGTGTATCCGGCGTCGGCCATGCGGCGGGCTTCGGCGAGCACGGAATCGGAGGTGCGGCTGCGCTCCTTGCCGCGGGTGTACGGCACCACGCAGTAGGCGCAGAACTTGTCGCAGCCTTCGATGATGGTGATGTATCCGCGATGCGGATTGGTGCGCGCGGTGAACTCGGTGTCGAAGGTCTGGTCGGTCTGGCGATCGTCGAGGCCGGTGACGCGCGTGGCCCCTGCGCTCGATCTGCACCAGCATCTCGGGCAGGTTGCGGTACGACGCTGAGCCGGCGACCAGCGAAACGTACGGGGCGCGCTCGAAGATCTTTTCGCCTTCCTGCTGGGCGACGCAGCCGAGCACGGCGAAGCGCTTGCCCTGTCCTTGTGGAGCTTCTTGAAATCGTTGAGACGATGGAAAACCTTCTGCTCGGCCTTGTCGCGAATGGAGCAGGTGTTGTACACGATGAGGTCGGCGTCGTCTTCGCGTTCGACCTGCTGGTAGCCCTCGGAGATGAGCGTGCCCACGACTTTTTCGGAGTCGTGGAAGTTCATCTGGCAACCGAAGGTTTCGATGTAAAAGGTCTTCTGCTGAGGTGCTCACGGCCATCCTCGATGCTTCAGTATAGCGCGGGGAGTCACCACCGAGGCACGGCGGACACGGAGAAGAGTGAATCAAAAGGCTGGGGATAGCGACCGAGAGCACATCACGACGCAACGGATTCCTGATGCCAGCAATTCGAAGATGAAGACCCCTGTTTCTCCGTGATCTCCGTGCCTCCGTGGTGAGATCTTCGATCACTTCGCAAGCATCGCCTCGATGTCTGCGGCGATCGTCTCGGGAGTGGTGGTTGGGGCGAAACGTTCGACGACGTTTCCCTGCTTGTCGACCAGGAACTTGGTGAAGTTCCACTTGATGGCGTCGCCCAGCAGGCCGCCCTTTTCGTCTTTCAGGAACTTGTAGAGCGGATGCGCGTTGTCGCCGTTGACCTCGATTTTGGAGAACAGCGGGAAGTTGACGGCGTAATTGGTTTCGCAGAATGACTTGATTTCCTCGTCGCTGCCGGGCTCCTGATGGCCGAACTGGTCGCAGGGAAAGCCGAGGACTTCGAGGCCCTGGTCGTGATACTTGGCGTAGAGCTCTTGCAGACCTTTGTATTGCGGGGTGAAGCCGCACTTGGCTGGCGGTGTTGACGATGAGCAGTACCTTGCCCTTGTAGTCGGCCAGGTTCTGCTCGGAACCGTTGTTCAGTTTTGCCGAGAAATCGTAAACCGTCATCGAGCGTCGCTCCATCGGTACCTGGTTATTGTACGTTTTTCTTCGTTGACGTTTCCAACTTGCGTATAGACACGGGCGGTGCGACTATCGATAGCCGCTCCTGGAGGTCATGTGATGCGATTGAAGCGCCCTGTTCCGGTAATGCTCGCGATGGTTGCCCTCGCGACGATGCTAGGTTCCGCGTACTCCGAAGAGAAGTTCAGCACCCAGCTCATTCCTCGTGAAGTGTTATTTGGAAACCCGGAGCGGACCAATCCGCAGATTTCGCCTGACGGCACGCAGCTGGGGTATCTGGCGCCGGTGAATGGCGTGCTGAATGTGTGGATACAAACCGTAGGCAAGGACGACGCACGTGCCATCACCTCCGACACGAAGCGCGGGATTCGCAATTTTACGTGGCAGTACGACAACAAACACGTGCTGTACACGCAAGACGTAGGCGGCGACGAGAACTGGCGGCTGTACCAGACGGAGATCGCAACCAAGCAGACCAAGGACCTGACGCCGTTTGAGAAGGTGAGGGTCGATCTGGTGGCGTACGACTGGAGGACGCCGGATACGGTGCTGTTCCAGGCCAACAAGCGCGATCCCAAGGTGTTCGACGTGTACCGGGTCAATCTGAAGACCGGGCAAGATCGATATGGACACGGAGAATCCGGGCGATGTGCAAGGCTGGCAGGCCGACAATGCGCTGCAGGTGCGCGCCGCGCAGGTGGACCAGCCGGATGGCGGAACGATCATACGAGTGCGTAACGATGTGAAGTCTCCGTGGCGCGAACTGATCAAGTGGGGGCCGGATGAGACGTTTGGAGGCGTTGTCGGTTTTTCACCGGACAACCAGAAGATCTGGATCGCAACCAGCGTCGACGTGAACGCGTCGCGATTACTGGAGTTCGATATCGCGAGCGGGGAGCGCAAAGTCATCGCTTCCGATCCGCAGTTCGATGTGGAGGGCGTGGTTACGAATCCGAAAAGCAATGCGCTGGAGATCGTCACGTTTATCAAGCAGCGCGCGGACTACGACTTCATCGATCCGCAGATAAAAGCCGACTATGCAGTGCTAGCAGAAGGTAAACCATGGCGACATCGCGAGCTTGTCACGGACGCTTGACGATAGCAAATGGATCGTGACCTTCGTGAGCGATGACGCGCCGGTGACGCACTACTTGTACGACCGGGCATCGAAGAAGGCGACGTTCTTGTTTACGGACCGTCCGGCGCTGGAGAAGTACAAACTGTCGTCCATGAAGCCGGTGGAATACACGGCTCGTGACGGCATGACGATCTATGGGTATCTGAGCACTCCGGCGGGGATGGAGGCGAAGAACCTGCCGATGGTGCTGTTTGTGCATGGCGGACCGTGGTCACGCGATGTGTGGGGTTATAACCGCTACGCGCAGTGGCTGACGAATCGAGGCTATGCGGTATTGCAGATTAACTTCCGTGGCTCGACGGGATACGGCAAGAAATACGTGAACGCGGGCGACCGGCAATGGGCGGGAGCCATGCACACGGACCTGCTGGACGGCAAAGATTGGGCGGTCAAGCAGGGCGTTGCGGATGCGAACAAAGTCTGCATCATGGGCGGAAGCTACGGCGGGTATGCAACACTCGCAGGTGTGGCGTTCTCGCCGGATGCGTTTGCGTGCGGAGTGGACATTGTCGGGCCTTCGAACCTGAATACGTTGCTGAAGACGACTCCGCCGTACTGGTCCACGCTGTTGTCCACTTTCCATAAACGCATGGGCGATTCCGAGGAGGTGTTGAATGCTCAGTCTCCGCTGTTCAAGGCGGACCAGATCAAGGTGCCACTGTTGATTGGGCAAGGCGCCAATGATCCGCGGGTGAACAAGGCAGAGAGCGACCAGATCGTTGCAGCCATGCGCAAGAACGACAAGGATGTGCAGTATTACGTGTTTCCGGACGAAGGGCATGGGTTTGCGCGTCCGGCGAACAATATGGCGTTTAACGCGGCGGCAGAGAATTTCCTGGCGAAGTACCTGGGCGGCCGCGCCGAAGCTCCGTCACCGGATGAAGCGAAATTGCTGGAGAGTGTGAAGCACTAACGAGATCCGGGCCTACTTGGGTCGGAGCCGTTCTTCACCAGCTTGAGGAATTCGGCGTGGACGCGTGTGTCGTCGGAGAGCTCGGGATGGAAGGTTGCGGCCATCACACTTCCCTTTCGAACTAGCACGGGATCGTTGTCACGTTTGGCTAAAACCTCGACTTGCGGGCCTACGTTCTCAATGCGGGGTGCGCGGATGAAGACCATTTCCAGCGGAGCTTCGCCGAGTTTGGTGGCAGCTTCCAGTATCGTCGAATCAATCTGGCGGCCGTAGGCGTTGCGGCGGATGGTGATGTCGATCGCGTTCAGCCCTTGTTGCTCGGGATTGATGACTGCGGTTAGCGAGGAGGATCGCACCGGCGCAGGTTCCGAAGGTGGGCTTGGTGTGAACAAATTCGTTGAGCTTCTCGAAGCCCTTTTCGCCAAGGAGTTTCAGGAAGGTGCTCGATTCGCCGCCAGGGATGACGAGGCCGTCGATTTCGTCGAATTGTTCGGGTTGGCGTACGAGGACGACGTCTGCGCCAAGTTGTTCGAGGCGGCGGCGGTGGGCATCGAAATCGCCTTGTAAAGCCAATACGCCAATTCGCATAGCTGAGTCATTAGATTAGCCGAAGCGTGGTTCGACTCGGGTCCGCCCGATTAGTCACGACCACCGAAAAGCCCCGCCCCGGCAAAACTGGCCGGAACGGGAGCCCAGTTCAAGATCATTTAATACCGTCGGAATCCTTCTACCAACCTCGGGTCTGCAGCAGGTCCTTCTCTTCGATCGCGGATACCGCAAGGCCCTTCATCGCGCTGGGGACCTGTTCGCTGACGTCGGCCAGGACTTTGGGGTCGTTGTAGTGCGTGGTCGCGATGACGATGGCTTTGGCGCGCGCTTCGGCTTCGGCGCGCTCCACCTTGTCGTCCAGATCGAGCGGGGTCACGCCGCCCTTCATGAAGATGCCGGAGCCTACGAAAACCGACTTCGGCTCCGAGTTGCATCATCAGCGAGGCGTCGGCCGGCGTCGCGATACCCCCTGCGGAGAAATTCGGCACCGGCAGCTTCCCTGCCTTGGCAACCATGCGCACCAACTCGTACGGCGCCTGGTGGTTCTTGGCGGCGGCGAACAACTCCTCTTCGCTCATCACCGTTAGTTGACGCATTTCTTTAACTATTTGTCGCATGTGCTTGACAGCATGAATGACATCGCCGGTGCCGGCTTCGCCCTTGGTGCGAATCATGGCCGCGCCTTCGGCGATGCGACGCAGAGCTTCGCCCAGGTTGCGCGCGCCGCAGACGAACGGCGTCTTGAAGGCGTGCTTGTCCACGTGGTGCTCTTCGTCGGCGGGCGTCAGAACTTCGGATTCGTCGATGTAGTCGACGCCGATCTCCTGCAGGATTTGGGCCTCGGCGAAGTGTCCGATGCGGCACTTGGCCATGACGGGGATCGAGACGGTGCTCATGATCTGCTTGATGAGCTTCGGGATTGGCCATGCGCGAGACGCCGCCTTCGGCGCGAATGATGGCAGGCACGCGCTCCAGCGCCATGACGGCAACGGCGCCGGCTTTCTCGGCGACTTCGGCTTGCGCGACGGTCATCACGTCCATGATGACGCCGCCCTTGAGCATCTCGGCGAGGCCGATCTTCAAACGTAAGCTGGTGTTGCTGCCATTGTTTTCCGACATGAGAACCTTCTTCTCTGTGCGGGTCGCAGCGAGAGGGCCGCGCGTGACTCTATTTTACCCTGCGTCAGCCCGAAATAGGCTGCCCTTGCGCACCACCTGGTCATAGGGTTCCTCGGGCGGCGCTACGTCGCGTCGCTTTCGCCTTCTTTCAGGAACTTGGCGAACATGCGGGTGGGATCGATTTCGATGAAGGTTCCGGTGCTGGTGGCGAGAACCTCGCCCGCGGGGTTGCGGATTTCGGCGGCGCGAAAGTGCTCACGGCCGTTGACGCCGACCTCCCAGCCTTCGGTGACCAGCGGCGTCGAGAGCGGCACCGGGCGGATGTAGTTCACCTGCATGGTTGCGGTCACAGCGATGATGCTGCGCAGCTTGCTGACCTTGCCCATGGCCTCGTCGAGGATGGTGGCGATGATGCCTCCGTGGGCGTGCGAGGGCGGGCCCTCGAAGCGATGCGGCAGTTCGAAGTCGCACACGAAGCGCTTGTGTTCTTCGTTGAGGTGAAATTCCAGCTGCAGTCCGCTTTCGTTGTCCGGACCGCAACCGAAGCAGTTGTGACCGTAAATGCGCTGTTTGACTTCGTGTCCGGGGACGGGCTTGTGACGGGGCATGCACCAAGATGAACGACGCGACCCTGTCGAGCGCAAGTGCAAGGCATTCGTTGGCCGAATGTCGGGCCTGAACCGTCAGAAGAGGCTGGGGTTGTTGGGGTTTCCGGAGTCGATGTTGATCTGCTTGTCTTTCTTGCGGCGGGCGTACCAGCAGGGCTTTTCCAAATACTGCGGAAGCAGGCTGTTGCGGGCATTCGAAGGATCTGCTGGCCGCCGTAGCTGAATTCGGTCTTGCCGTTCTTCAGTTTGACCGAGTAGTAGACGTCCTGGTGACGCTGCCGAAGGGGTTGCGATTAGTGGCCATGCGGTAGCGAAGCCAGAGGTAGTCGACGCCGTAGATGGCCAGGACGGCGATCACGAGAGCGATCAGGGCACGCTTCACGATTTCGCGAGCTTATCGCCGGTGAAGTGCGGTGTGCAACGTCGAGCGGGCACACGGCTGCGATTGAGACGCCTGCGATTCTGCCGCGGTTGAAAACTCTTCCCTGCCACGCGCATCATAGGTCACAGAGATTATGGGGTGACAGGGCTAGGAAGCAGGTGCTTCCTGCCCTACGAGTCCCGCAGGTGTCCAGATTCCGCTGTGGCTTCCATCCGATCCAAGACGCGGCCGCAAACTCCGAAGCCGGGCTACGGTGGCGGAAGCCGCGGTCCAACGGACGACTGGCCGGGTGGCGGCGATGGAGGCGGTGGCCGCGGGGGCGACGACGATCTGCCCAGCTACCGCGAGCGACTGCGTCGCTACCGCATGCTGGTCGCATTCGTTCTGACTTCGGTAGTGATGATCTTCGTGTCGTTCACTACTGCCTACGTGGTGCGCAAAGCGGGCCGGCGATCTGGGACCCGGCACGGAACGACTATGTCAGCAACTGGGTGCCCGACGACGCTTACCGCTGAGGTCGCTGTTCGTGAACACCTTCGTGCTTGCTGCTGAGCAGCTTCACGCTGGAAGTCGCACGCAGGCGCGCCGCGGAAGACGTGGCGCTGGCGCCAATTGCGAAGATCCCGGGCATTCGGGTGAGCGAAAACCGTTCGCTTCCGTGGTTGTGGGCGACGATCGTGCTGGGACTGACCTTCCTGGGCGGACAGTATTTTGCCTGGCAACAACTGCGCCCCAGCCATGTCGACTTTGAAGACAATATCAGCAGTTCGTTCTTCTTCATTCTGACGGGAGTTCACGCCGTCCACCTGATGGGCGGCATCCTGGCGCTGCTCTATGCCGGCATGACGTGGTGGCTGCATCGTCCGCCGGAGACGCGGCGCATCGTCATTGACGTAACCGCGTGGTATTGGCACTTCATGGGCGTACTGTGGATTTACGTCTTTGGGCTGCTGTATTTCGCGCGGTAACCGCGCATTCACCCAGCCATTTCTGGCTCACCAGAACAGATATAATAAGAAGTTTCAGCAGCTCGATTCCGGGGCCGTCTGTGGGGATGGGGTTGCATTCCGGACGCGCTGCTGGAGCACTGGGGCTCATGTCGAACGACAGCATCGTGGTTCGGGGCGCACGCGTCCACAACCTCAAGAACATTGACCTCGAAATCCCGCACAACGCCCTGACGGTGGTGACCGGGGTATCGGGTTCGGGCAAGTCCTCGCTGGCGTTCGACACCATTTACGCCGAGGGCCAGCGCCGCTACGTGGAGTCGCTATCGGCCTATGCTCGGCAATTCCTGGAGCGCATCGAAAAGCCAGACGCCGACGTGATCGACGGTATTGCTCCTGCGGTGGCCATTCGCCAGAAAAACACCACGCGCAATCCGCGCTCGACGGTGGCGACTGCCACCGAGATTTACGACTACCTTCGCCTTGCTCTACGCACGGATCGGACGCACGTATTGCAGCGTCTGCGGGCAGGAGGTGAGGAAGGACACGGTCGATGAAGTCGCGGACCGGTATGCTGGGGCTGCCCGAAGGCACGCGGTTGCAGGTACTGTTCCCGCTTCAGCCGCTGCCGGCTGCCGCCGAGCCGGAGAAAGCCAAGGGGCGCCGCACGAGCGAAGAAGAAGGCAGCCAACACGGCGACGACTCCCTGCTGAAGGAGCGGCTGTTCGAGTTGCGCAAGCGCGGGTTCCTGCGGCTCTACCAGGTCGGTAAGATCATCGATTTCTCGACGCCGGAAGCGCTGCTGGATGTGAACTTTGCCGAGCCGGTGTACGTGGTGATCGATCGCATCGCGATTGCGCCCGATATCCGCGCGCGGCTGGTCGATGCCGTTGAGCAGGGCTATCGCGAGGCGGGCGAAGTGATCTTCGAGACGGCCCCGCGCGAAGGCGAACCAGTGGAGCGCTTCCGGTTTTCGCAGCGGTTCGAGTGCAAGAACGACGGCACACGTTACGACGAGCCGGAGCCACGCCTGTTCTCCTTTAACAATCCCTACGGAGCGTGTCCCAAGTGCCAGGGATTCGGCAATACCATCGATTTCGACCTGAACCTGGTGATCCCCAACAAGTCACTGACCCTGGCTGAAGGAGCGATCGAGCCGTGGACGAAGCCGAAATACAAGTCGCTGGCGACGGAGATGAAGCGTTACGCCACGGCGGCGGGAATTCCGCTGGATGTGCCATGGCAGGACCTGACACCGGCACAGCAGAACGTACATTCTGAAGGGTGACGAGAAGTGGTCCGGGGTGCGCGGCTTCTTCGATTACCTGGAGCGCAAGAAGTACAAGCTGCACGTGCGGGTGTTTCTCAGCCGGTATCGCGGGTATTCGGTCTGTCCGGACTGTGGCGGCCTGCGGCTGCGTCTGTGAAGCGCGGCAGGTGAAGGTCGGCGGCAAGGACATTTGCCAGATCTCGGCGATGACAGTCGAGGAGGCCACCAAATTCTTTCGCCGAATCTGCAACTGACACGCGAAGAGAGCCGACATCGCCGACCGTCTGCTGATTGAGATCCGCGACCGGCTGCGCTTCATGAACGACGTTGGCCTGGAATACCTGTCGCTCGATCGGCTGGCATCGACGCTGTCAGGCGGAGAGGCGCAGCGAATTCAGCTTGCGACCTCGCTGGGCTCGCGGCTGGTCGGAACGCTCTATGTGCTGGACGAGCCGTCGATCGGACTGCACAGCCGGGACACAGCGCGCCTGATCAAGATCCTGCACAGTCTTGCGCGACCTGGGCAATACGGTACTGGTGGTCGAGCACGACGCCGGAAATCATGCGGAATGCCGATCACATCATCGACCTGGGCCCGGGCGCGGGCGAGAACGGCGGCAGGGTCATCGCAACCGGCACCTACGATGAGATTGTTCACAATCCAGCTCGCTGACGGGACGTTATCTGAAGCAGGAGCTGCGCATCCAGATGCCGCCCAATCGCGCGGACGCGGAAACGGAAGATCGATCCGGCTGATGGGCGCGCGCGCCCACAACCTGAAGAAAGTGGATGTAACGATTCCGCTGGGGATGATGGTAGCGATTACAGGGGTGTCGGGGTCGGGCAAGTCGACACTGGTTCACGACGTGCTCTACAACGCGCTGGCGTCGGAGAAGGGGCAGGCGTCGAGCGGTGCCGCGCGCGGAAGTCGACCAGGTAGAAGGCGCCGATTGGATCGACGAAGTGGTGCTGGTGGACCAGTCGCCGATCGGACGCACGCCGCGATCGAATCCAGTGACGTACATCAAGGCGTTCGATGCGATTCGCGAGCTGTTTGCCTCGCAGCCGGAGAGCCAGAAGCGCGGTTATGCCGCTGGACACTTCTCGTTCAACATCCCGGGAGGCCGCTGCGAGGTCTGCCAGGGCGACGGTACGGTGACGGTGGAGATGCAGTTCCTGGCCGACGTCGAGCTGATCTGCGAAGAGTGCAAGGGCATGCGGTACAAGCCGGAGGTGCTGGAGATCCGTTACCACGGCAAGAACATTCACGAGGTGCTGGACCTTACGGTGAAGAGTGCGCTGCACTTCTTCTCCGGAGTGCCGAAGATCGTTGATAAGCTGCGTGTCCTGGAGGAGGTCGGGCTGGGATACCTGCGGCTGGGCCAGTCGGCAACCACGCTCTCGGGCGGCGAAGCGCAGCGCATGAAGCTGGCGGCCCATCTGCAACCGAAACAGCGCGACTTTGCCCGTACCCAGGCGGAGCGCAATCGCCGGCATCCGCGCATACTCTATATATTCGACGAGCCGACGACGGGCCTCCATTTCGACGATGTAAGCAAGTTGCTGGCGGCGTTCCGCCGGCTGATCGATGCGGGTGGAAGCATCGTGGTGATCGAGCACAACCTCGACGTCATCAAGACGGCAGACTGGGTGATCGATCTTGGTCCCGAAGGTGGTTGGCGCGGTGGGAATGTGGTTGCGGTCGGCACGCCGGAAGACATCGTGAAAGTGCCTGATTCCTACACCGGGCAGTGGCTGGCAAGCATCCTATCGAGCAACGGCAATTCGAGCGCGCATGAGAATTGAGCTTCGAGCCGCGATTACGTTGTTGCTGGTAGCGCTGGCATCGCTGGCGTTTGCCGATCAGCAGACTGGAACCACGGTCCGGCACCGCACGGTGGAGGAACGCGAGGACGATCCGGTAACGCCCGAAATCGAACAGGCAGAAGCGGCCATGCAGAAACAAAGCTACGACGCAGCTGAAATACTGCTCATGAAGGCGGTGGCCGACAACCCACAGTCGTTTCGCGCGTGGTTCGATCTCGGGTATGTGTACAACGCGACCAAGCGGCCAGCCGACGCCGTCAATGCCTACAAGAAGTCGGTAACGGCCAAGCCCGATGTGTTCGAGTCGAACCTGAACCTGGGAGTCGTACTGGCGCGGCAGGGCAATCTGGACGAATCTGCGAAATACCTCAAAGCTGCCACTCAACTCAAACCCACCGCCAACGAGGACGAGGGCCTGTCGCGCGCGTGGTTGTCCCTGGGATTAGTGGAGGAGGCAAGCGATCCGCAACAGGCACTGGCGGCATATGCTAAGGCTGCCAGCCTCACTCCGTTCGACCCGGAGCCTCACATGTCTGCCGGGCTGCTGTTGGAGAAGCAGGACAAACTGGATGAAGCCGCACACGAATATCAGATCGCGGCGACCCTCAATCCCAAATCCACCGAGCCGCTTGCCGGGCTGGCCAACGTTTATTCAAAGCAGAACAAGTTGGCGGATGCGGAAATGCAGCTGCGCAAGCTTCTCGAAATTGATCCGAACAATAGCAATGCGCAGGGGCAACTCGGCCGTGTGCTGACGGCCGAAGGCAAGAGTGAGGAAGCCGCGAAGGTACTGAACTCGGGCCGCGCGACGAAGACGGACGATCCGTACACCGCTCTGGATCTGGGTACCAGCTATGTCAAAGCCGGCGACTATGCTGCCGCCGAGGAGCAGCTGCGGATTGCGGTACAAGGTCTGCCGCAGGATGCCGAAGCGCACTTCGCGCTGGGTTCCCTGCTGATGGAGGAGAAACGATACCCGGAATCGCAGCTGGAACTGCTCGAGGCGGCGAAATTGAAACCCGATCTCGCGAATGTGTACGGCAACCTCGCAGTGGTGGCATCGGAGAACCGGAACTACAAGCTGGCGATCCAGGCGCTGGACGAGCGGGCCAAGTACGTGCCGGAGAGCCCCGCCACTTACTTTCTGCGCGCTACGTCGTACGACAACTTGAAGATCAAAGGCAAAGCAGTGGAGAATTACAAACAATTTCTGGCGTCAGACGGTGGCAAGATGCCCGACCAGGAGTGGCAGGCCCGGCATCGCCTGATGGCCATCGATCCGAGTAACGCGAGCAAGTACTCCGAGAAAGAAATAAAATGCGTAGCGTCACGCTAGTCGCCCTGTGGGTATTCCTGTTGAGCCTGCTGTGCCTTGCTGGGAACCAGGCTCCGCCGGACCTGAAGGCGCGCGCAGACGCCGCACAAGGAAGTGAAAAGGTAACGCTCTCGCTGGAATACGCCCATCAGGAGCTGGAGCATGCCAATACTCTCTACACCGAGGGGGACGTGGAGAAGGCGGAGAGCGCCATTCAAGAAGTTCTCACCTATTCACGACAGGCCGAGACGACCGCCGCCGGAGCCAATAAGCGGCTTAAGCAGACCGAGATCGAGCTCCGCAAGATCGAACACCGCATGCGCGATATCGGGGCGTCACTGAGCATCGACGATCGTCCGCCGGTGGAGAAGGCAGTGCAGGAGTTGGAGCAGCTTCGCGCTGACCTGTTGGCGAGAATGTTTGGCGAGAAGGCCGAACCGAAGGACAAGTCCTGATGAGTCGTATCCCACTACTAGCCGCAATTGCTTTACTGCTTGGCCTTCTCGCGCCGGTGGCGCAACCGCAACAGACCAAGCGCGATCCCATGACGGAAGCCGAAGTCGATCAGATGCGCGAAGCGGCGGATTATCCCGACAAGCGGCTGGAGCTGATGGTGCGATTTGCTCGCGAGCGCATTGCCCTGGTCGAAGCTTTTCGTACCGATCCCACCGACACCGCGACGCGGCCCAAGCAAATCCATGACCTGCTGCAGGATTTCCTCACCCTGCTGGACGAGACCGACGACAACATCGATATGTACGCCTCCCACAATGCCGATATGCGCAAGGGGCTGAAGCTGCTCATCGAGGCCAATAGCGAATGGCAGTTGAAGCTGCGGCAGCTGAAGGAGCAGTCACCGCCGGACGAGTTGCAGCAGTATTCGTTTGTGTTGACCAATGCGATCGATACCGTGGCTGACAGCGCCAAGAGTGCGCGCGAAACCTTACAGGAGCAGAACAAGTTGGCGTCGGAGAAGAAGCTGACCAAGGTGTATTCGGAACGAAAGGACTAGCGTCCACCCCGACCGTGATAGCTTAAGTTAACCTTGCAGCCCAGTCTCCAGGACCTGTTTGAACGTTGCTTTCACGAGTTGCGGCCGCGTGCTCCCATGCCTGAGGTGCGTATCGAGTTTTATCCCTTTGCGAACGTGAATAACACGATACGGTTGCGCGCGGGAGTGCTTCATGTGCGGTTGTCGGATTTGCTGGAAGGGGCCCCGGAGAGTGTGCTCGAAGCCATCGCACACATCCTGTTGGCCAAGATTTATCGCAAGCCGATCGAACCTGCACACGCGGCCCGCTACCGGCGATACGTGGCAAGCCGCGATCTAAGCGCCAAGGCGCACCTGGTACGACAGATCCGCGGACGTAAGCGCATCGCCTCGGCCAAAGGTCATGTCTATCATCTGGAAGAGATTTTCGACGATCTGAACCGGCGCTTCTTTTTCGGGCTGATGGGACGGCCGCAGATGACGTGGAGCCACGCCCGATCGAGAATCAGTCTCGGGCACTACGATCCTTCCCATAACGCCATCGTCGTGAGCCGTATCTTCGACCATCCTTCGGTACCGCAGTGCGCGGTGGAATACATCGTCTATCATGAGATGCTGCACCTGAAGCATCCGGTGAAGCTGCGTGGCAGCCGGCGCTGCGTGCACGGAAAAGAGTTTCAGGCGGAAGAGAAGCTGTTTCCTCAACTGGAACAGGCGAAGGCATTTCTCAAGACGCTGTAGAGCCCCCATCGCATCGGCTCGCCCGCTAAAGCCTCATATCCACTGGAATCGAAGCAACCAGGGGCCGTTTTTGTACCGAGCGACCGACAAGCTCGACATGGTGACGGAGCCACTCGACAGCTTGCCGCCGGTGGTGGTCGTCAGGAACATGACGGCGATCGACGCGACGCGACAGGTTCAAAAGTGCTGGAAGACCTGGCGAGCAACGATTCAGGACGGGCGTTATTGTTCTGTGCAGCATTGTGCAACCGCGACCGCTAATGCAGCAGGCGGGCTTTGATCAACATGTGGGAACGGAGAACATCTGTCCGAACATCGAAGATGCCGTTCAGCGAGCTGCACAGCGTATGCGCGCGATCGAGGTGGGGACGAGCTAGGCTCCATGATCGCGGGACCGTCTGCGGTGTCTTCGTAACCTTCGAAACATCACGCTCGAGCTGATCAGAAGCGTGACGGCGACCACGGCAGCGGCGGCGTCCCATCGTTGGAGGTCGCCCAGGCGACTCAGATACGCCAATTTATCCTTGGTCGCGTTGTCGTCGCCGGTTATGACTCGCCGCCCGTCGGCGTCTAGTGTGCTGACGGTATCAAACCCGATGCTGATTTGATACGCGTTGTAGGCGAAGTCGGAAATCGCCAGGATGCCCATCACCAGCGCCAGAAGCAGCAGAATCCTTGCCGGAGTCTTCGTTGTCCGCCGGGATTTGTGACGGGAGGGCTGGCGCGCCGGTACCACCCTGTTCTCATCGATCAGGTTCCCGGACGAAGGCGTCGCCGCCCGACGCTTCGGAATCCGCCTGGAAATTTGGAGCGATCCAATTAAGAACGCGGTGGCAACCACGGCAGCCGTGGCGTCGTATCGCAGGCTTTCATCGATAGGGCCACTGTGGTCCGCGCAGGCTTCGTCGGAGAAAGAAACGCCCAGCCAGTTGGTGCCACCCTTACCGGAGCAATTGGCGTGCATATATGCCTTGTAAGCAAAATTGGAAATCGCCAGCATGCCAATGACGACGGCCAGGACGAGCACGGTCCGTGCCGCGAACTTCATCCTGCGATGGGATTTGAAATGCGAATGGTGCTGCGTCCGGTGCGGTGCTGGTTCCGGCCTGACTAGCTCATCAGATAAGGTCGTCATCGGCAACCTAAGCGCGGGCAGTGCTCAGTCAACAGCGGTGACCGCGCTGATCACTTCCCATGGACACTGTACGCCCGCTGCTAACGACTGCAGCTACCGAAATCACCTACCGGGGTGCAACGGCGGACTGCTGCACTCTCAACCAGCGTATTTCAATTTGTCATCACGAGCGGAGCGAGGGATTTGCTGATGCAGATACAACCACGCTAACTGCTTATAAACCAGCCTAGTACAGCCTAAAGTTAACCTCTACGTTGATCTGTACGGCGACCGGACGGCCATCTTTCATGGCAGGCTCGAAGCGCCAGCGATTGCACTGCTTCAATCGCTTTCTGGTCGAGACCCATTCCCAACGGACGGCTCACGCGAATGTCACGGGGCTTGCCGTCAGGGCCGACGATCAGCCACAGCACCACGGTTCCCTGGTACTTCGCCTTGCGGGCTTCTTCTGAATATTCAGGATCTGGGGTCTCCAGGGCGCGAGGCGCTGAGACCCCATTGCCGACGCGGAACGCTCCGCCGCCGATTCCGCCGCCATGGCCGGGTCCAACGCCCGGGCCGCTGCCGGAACCTACGCCTCCGCCGCTACCTGAGCCGATGCCTCCGCCACTTCCGGTTCCGTTCGACAGCGGTCCTTCGGGGATTTTCGACATCGGGTCGCCGAGGTTGGGCATATTGCTGGCCAGTCTTGATGTCAGGCGGAACGACGACCGTCGGCTCAACTGCCAGCTTCGGATTTGTCGTTGCGAATGACGACCGACCGGCGGCGCAATCTGTTCCATGGACAAGCTTGGGCAGCTTACCCTTGGTCGCAGCCAGTTTGTCGCGATCGCCGCCACCTCCGCCGCCGCCCATCTTGTCGCCCTTCTTCGGGGTCATGGGCAGATCGACCGGCACGTCGTCATCGGTGAGCGACATTGAGTTCTGCGGCTTGCTGATTCAGCTTCACCGCCCGGCTGGTCAGGATCGACAGGCCGATGAGCCCGGCAATCATCAGGCACGTGGACAGCCAGCGAGACGCCTGCGCCTTCCTGCTTGTAGTCGTAGGCTCCCCAGATGCTGCGAACCTTGATGGGCTTGGAGCTCGACTTGCTAGCGGCGGCAACTTCTCGGGAAAGAACGTGGACTTGAGGTTGTCGCGCAACGAGCTCCAAAGCGATTGCTCGACATCGGTGCGCCGAAGAACTCATTGTCCGCGATCGGCTTCGAGGTGAGCTGGAGTGGCGGCAGCTTCTCGGGCGACAACCAGTCGCGGAAATTCTTGCTTGAGCGACTGCCACAGCGAGTCGTCCATGCTCGAAAGCGGCAGGATCAGGCTGTCGTCCTCGATAGGCTTGGAAGTCAAGTTGCAACGGCGGAAGCTTCTCGGGATGCAGGACGCTCTGGATATTGCTGCAGCAGTGAGCGCCAGACGGATTCGTTCAGTTCAGCCGGAGGCAGGAAGTTGAGCTCGTGCGCGAATTCTCGATCGGAACCGCCTGCACCGGAGGAAGCGTGGATCTGCTCAGCCATAAATTCGATTCATTCCCTCGATGGTTAATCGGCAACAACGCCGGTTTCGCGGACACACCACGAGTCGGCGCGCTAATCCGCGCGCATCTACCCTAGAAACCCGAAGTCTACCCGCAAGGTTTCGAACTGGCAGAAACGCTGCGATGCAAGCACCTGCTTATCTGGATGCGCGACCACCCTCGCCGTCGTCAATTTTTCCAGACTACTTGAGACGTACCGGGCGAGTAAAGGCGGGCTCTCGCCGCGCGCAAGCTGCTGTTGGACGGAGGTTTGTGTGCTCCCTATAATGAAACTGATAGCCTGCAAGATCCTGAACCGTTCGGTGAGCAGGCGTAAGGGGAGAAACCTGGAGTGCCGCTCGACCTGAAGTCCACGCTGAACCTGCCCAAGACCGACTTCCCCATGAAGGCGAACCTGCCCCAGCGCGAGCCCAAACGGCTCGAAAAGTGGGAAGGCGATGCGAATTTACGAGCGCATCCGGCGAGACCCACAAGGGCAAGCCGATCTACGTGCTGCACGACGGGCCGCCCTATGCCAACGGGCCGATTCATCTTGGCCATGCGCTGAACAAGACGCTTAAGGACTTCATCGTCAAGACTCGGACCATGAGCGGCTATGACGCGCCCTACGTGCCGGGATGGGACTGCCACGGCCTGCCCATCGAAATCAAGGTGGACGACGACCTGGGCCGCAAGAAGCTGGAGATGGATCCCATTGCAGGTGCGTGATGCCTGCCGCCGTTATGCCGACAAGTACCTCGACCTGCAGCGCGAGCAGTTCAAACGGCTGGGCGTATTCGGTCGCTGGGAAGATCCCTACTCCACGATGACGCCGCAGTACGAGAGCGTCGTGCATGGAGACGTTCTACTCGTTTTACGAGCAGGGCATGGTCTACAAGGGCCTGAAGTCGGTCTACTGGTGCATCCACGACAAGACGGCGCTGGCCGAGGCCGAGGTCGAGTACGAGATGCACTCCAGCCCCAGCGTCTGGGTGCGGTATCCGCTCACCAGCGATGCCGGCAAGATCGACGCCGCACTGGCTGGCAAGAAGAACGTCGCGACGATCATCTGGACGACGACTCCGTGGACCCTGCCTGCGTCGATGGCGGTGACGTTTGCGCCGAACGCGGAGTACGTTGCGCTCGACACCGGCGAATGGATCTACATCGTCGCCAAGGCAGCTGGCGCAACAGACCATCGAGAAATGCTGCCTCGGCAACGCCGAAAGAAATCGCAAGCTTCCCCGGCTCGAAGCTGGAGTACGCAACCTTCGCGCATCCGTTTCTCGATCGCACGGTCCTGGGCGTTCTGGGCGATTACGTCACCATGGACACCGGTACCGGCGCGGTCCACACCGCTCCGGCGCACGGTGCAGACGACTTCCAGACCGGCGTGAAGTACGGCATCGATCTGACCTGCGACGTGGACGAAGGTGGCATCCTGCGCAACGGTCTGCCCGAGTACAAGGGCCAGCAGGTGTTCAAGGCCAACCCGCTGATCGTTGAGCTGCTGAAGAGCCGCGGCGTGCTGCTGGGCTACGAGAAGATCGAGCACTCGTATCCGCATTGCTGGCGCTGCCACAACCCCATCATCTTCCGCGCCACCGAGCAGTGGTTCATCTCGATGGAAGGCGAGCTGCCCGGCGGTACGCTGCGCAGCCGCGCGCTGGAAGAAATCCGCAAGGTGAAGTGGGACCCAGCCTGGGGCGAAGAGCGCATCTCGAACATGATCGCGACGCGCCCGGACTGGTGCATCTCGCGCCAACGCCTCTGGGGAGTGCCGATTGCGGTCTTCCAGTGCGAAGGCTGCAACGGCGTTCCTGAACGACAAGGCAGTGAACCGCGCAGTGGTGGAGCTCTTCGCGCGCGAAGGCGCCGACGCCTGGTACAAGCGCGCGGCCGAAGAAATCCTGCCTGCCGGCGTGAAGTGCGCCAAGTGCGGCAGCACGAAGTTCCGCAAGGAAATGGACATCATCGACGTCTGGTTCGAGTCGGGATCGAGCCAGGCGGCGGTGCTGGGCCGCGAGCCCGGGCTGCCCTGGCCGGCTGACCTCTACCTCGAAGGCGGCGATCAGTATCGCGGATGGTTCCACTCTTCCCTGCTCTGCGCGGTTGGAGCGAAGGGCGGCACGCCATATCGCGGTGTGGCGACGAACGGCTGGACGCTCGACCCGCAAGGCCGCGCCATGTCGAAGTCGCTGGGGAACGTGGTCGATCCGCTCGACATCATCAAGGAGCTGGGCGCCGAGATCGTGCGCCTGTGGGTGGCTTCGGTGGATTTCCGCGAGGACGTCACGGCCTCCGACGACCTGATGAAGCGCGTCGCCGACAGCTACCGCAAGATTCGCAACACGTTCCGCTACATCCTGGGAAACCTCGATGGCTTCGATCCGCGAGCGCGACAGCGTCGCGTTTCGCTGAGATGGAGCCACTCGACCAGTACATCCTGCTGCGTGCCGCCGAGCTGACGAACGATGTGCGCGGACACTACGACTCGTTCACGTTCCACAAGGCGTACCAGCGCCTGAAGGACTTCTGCATCGTCGATCTCAGCGCGATCTACTTCGATGTGCTGAAGGACCGGCTCTACACGTCGGCGCCAAGTCGCTGGCACGGCGCTCGGCGCAGACCGCGCTGTGGCGGCTGGGTGATGCGCTCGTGCGCCTGATGGCGCCGACCATGAGCTTCACTGCGGACGAAGTGTGGGAATTTCTTCCCGAAGCCGCAGTGCAGTGCAGAGAGCGTGCATCTGGTGCTCTTTCCCGAAGCGCAGTGAACTGACAGGCGAGTCTGCCGGCAGGATTCGATGCCGCTAAGCACATTGCGGAATGGTCGTCGCTCCTGGGTGTCCGCGACGAGGCGCTGAAGGTTCTGGAGGTCGCCCGCACCGACAAGCAGATCGGCGGAAGCCTCGAGGCGCAACTCCATGTAGCAGCGCCCGAGCCCTTGTATTCGCTCCTGGAGCGCCATCGCGACCAACTGCGCTACCTCTTCATCGTTTCGCACGTGGTACTGGAGAAGGCGGCCTCGACGAACGGCGACACCGGCGTGCAGATCAAGGTGAGCAAGGCGCCGGGTGCGAAGTGCGAGCGCTGCTGGAACTACTCGATCCATGTCGGTGAAGACCCGGCGTATCCGACGGTCTGCGAACGTTGTAGTGCGGTGCTGGCCGAGATTGAGGCTACCGCCGGGAAGCGCTAGAAATTTGTTTTCATTCCGGGATGATTCCTTTGCGCGCCGGGTTGCGTCTAACATAGGCATGATCCGGGAGAGGAGATTCAAGGTTTTTGATTTCCGAACAAGAGAGTTGCCATCGTCAGCTGATTCCATGCGTAAATATTTCTTCCTGATCGCCGTCTCGGTAATCGTTCTGGACCGCCTTACCAAGTGGGCGGTGGCGAGCATATATTCCCCTGCACGAAAGCCTGACCGTCATTCCGGGCCTCTTCCACATCACCCATGTCGAAAACCGCGGTGCCGCCTTCGGACTGTTCGCCGATTCGAGCTTTCCCTGGAAGATCGCGGCGTTGGTCGGCTTCTCACTGATCGCCCTGGTGATCGTATCCGTGCTGCTCTGGAAAAACAGCCATGCCATGAACACCACCACCATTGGGTTGTCGCTGATCCTGGGCGGCGCCACCGGCAACCTCTGGGACCGCGTAGTGGATGGACGCGTGGTCGACTTCCTGCACTTCTACATCGGCAGCTACAGCTGGCCCGACTTCAACGTGGCTGACAGCGCCATCGTGATTGGGGCGATCCTGCTGGTGTCGGAGATATTGTTTACCAAGCCGACCAGCGAAGCGGTCAAGAGCAGCTCGTAGAAAAGCCGCTCTTCGCTCCCGGGATGTCGCAATTTTCTTCGAATGCTGTGTGGTTCCGACGCCCTCTCTGCTGACTGCGCGTACACTGTTGCTGCAATTTCACACTCCAATCGACTTCATGAACACCCTTCGTGCTGCCGCGCTGTTGTGTTGTCTCCCGCTTGCCTCTCTACCGCTGTTTGCCCAGACGCCAGTAAAGTCGGACTCGATTGTCAGCTATACACGTACCAAGGATGGGGTCGATGCTCGAACGCAACGCGGGACTCTGAGCCTTCGATTCTGCAGCGACACAATGGTTCACGTGGTGTTTCGCGCCCCGGGGGCATCACAGCATCCGCAGCCGTGGATCGCCGAGACCGACTGGCCGGCGGTTACGTTCCGTCTGACCGAAGACGCCGCACACAATATCGTTGTCGCGACGAAAGAACTCCGGATCGTCGCCGAGCGCGACTCCTCGGCGCTGATATTTCAGGATGCCAGCGGGAAAACGCTGCTTCGGTGAATCCGCTTCTCCTGCGCCGCGTGAGCTGACGTCAGCCAATTCTGCGGGCGAGAAGCTTTTCCGCGCGAGCGCGTATTTCGACCTTACGCAAGACGAAGCGCTCTACGGCCTCGGCCAGCACCAGACCGGCTTGCTCAATCTGCGCGGCACCGACCTGCTGCTGACGCAGGACAACACCAACATCACGATTCCCTTCTTGCTGTCGAGCCGCGGCTACGGGTTGCTGTGGAACAACGCATCGCTGGGCCGCTACGAGAACCACTTTCAACCCAAGCTTGCATTGCGAAGCGAAGTGCCGGATGGGTGGACTACTACTTCATCTACGGTCCGACGTTCGACCGAATAATTGCCTTATACCGCGAGCTGACGGGAGCCGCGCCGCTGCTGCCGCTGTGGGCCTACGGATTCTGGCAATCGCGCTTCCAGTACCACTCGCAACAGGAAATGCTCGCCGTCGCTGCGAAATATCGCGAACTGAAGATCCCGCTCGACAATCTGGTCCTCGACTTCGACTGGATGCAGCGCATGGGGTCGCAACAGTTCACCGCGAACTTCCCGAATCCGGCAGAGATGTTCCGCGAACTGCGCGAAATGCATGTGCACACCATGATTTCGGAATGGCCGTCTCTACACCCCGCCCAGCGCCAACTTCGACGCCATGCTGGCGCACAACTACTTCGTCATGGGTGGACGCACACAATTTTCCAGTTACTTCCCTGGAAGCCGCCTGCTCGACGTGTTCAATTCCGACGCCCGGAAGATGTTCTGGCAGCAGTTGAAGACTTCTCTCTTCGACCAGGGAGTGGAAGCGTGGTGGCTCGACTCGTCGGAGCCGCTGGATTTTTTCGGCGAGGAGCAGGGGCCAATGCTCGAGGGAGCGCACACTGCGTTGGGCAGCGGAACGCTGTACGCGAACAGCTATCCCTTCTTCGAGACGCAGGCAGTGTATGAGGGCCAGCGCGCCACAACCGATAAGCAGCGCGTGTTCATCCTGACGCGTTCGGCGTTTCTGGGGCAGCAGCGTCACTCAGCAGCTGCATGGTCGGGCGACATCGCGCCTACTTTCGATTCCCTGCGGCGGCAGATTCCGGCGGGACTGAATTACTCCATGTCAGGACTTCCCTACTGGACGACAGACATCGGAGGCTTCCTCGGCGGTGATCCGGACGATCCCGCTTACCGCGAGGTCTATGTTCGTTGGTTTGAGTACGGCACGTTCTGCCCAATCTTTCGCACCCACGGAGCGCGCCCGGCGAATGAACTGTGGTCGTACGGGCCGGAGGCGCAGAGAATCCTCACGCTCTACGACAATCTGCGATACCGGCTGCTGCCTTACATCTATTCCGTGGCGTGGAAAACGACGTCGGAAGGATACACACCAATGCGCGCTCTGGTGATGGATTTTCCCCGGGATCGCACGGGCCTCGATATTTCCAACCAATTCCTGTTCGGCCCGGCGTTCCTGATTAGTCCAGTTACGGAGCCGGGGGCGTAACTCGCAGACTTTATCTTCCTGCGAGTGCGACATGGTGGGACTTTTGGGCAGGCACACGCTTACGGCGGAGGACAGATCGTCGACATGCCCGCTGCTCCCGACAGAATTCCAGTGCTGGTGCGGGCAGGCTCGATCGTGCCCATGGGGCCGCGAGTGCAATACACCGGCGAGAAGCCGGCCGATCCGATCGAACTACGCATCTACGGTTTGGCCGATGGCGAATTCACGCTCTATGAAGACGACGGTGGAACCTACGCATACGAGCAGGGTCAGCACTCGACCATAACCTTCAAGTGGAAGGAAGCCACCCAGACCCTCGCCATTGGTGCCCGTTCAGGCAGCTACTCCGGAATGTCGGAAAAGCGCAGCTTTGCGATCGTGAAGGTGGCGCAGATGCGGGGAGTCGGGGAAGGTGAAACCGCCAACCCCGATCGAGTAGTTCGTTACGACGGAACGGCGCAAACCATCAAGCTAGTGCCCCGCTAGGGCAAGGGTCGGCGTCCGCTGTCCATTGGCCGATGCTGAAGACTATGAACTCAACGGGTTTCAACGCAGCGACACCGACGAGGCACACCAGGCGTCCGTTGTCGATATCGTCCTGGCTCATTGTGGTTCGGTCGCAGCGTACAAAGTAAGCTTGCTCGGGCTGGTTGCCGAGCAGCGCGCCTGACTGCCATTCATTCAACAGGAAGTTTCCAATCGTCTCCCGTACGTTCGCCCAAAGCTGCTCACCGTTTGGCTCGAATACGGCCCACTGGGTTCCCTTATCGATCGACTGCTCCAGATAGGAGAGATAGCGGCGAATGTTCACGTACTTCCATTCGAAATCAGACGAAGTCGTGCGTGCCCCCCATATGCGGCAGGCGCGTCCCGGAAGATTGCCAATTACATTCACACCACGAGGACTCAGGGCCTCCTGCTGCTGTTGGGTAATGGTTCGTTCCAGGCCCTCGATACCTTCCATGGGCAGGTTTGCCGGGGCCTGTTGAACGCCACGCCGCAGGTCGTTCGCGACCATCGCTCCGGTCACGTGACCGCCAGGATGGACCGCTTTCGCCGCGTCGCCACCCTCACTACTCACCATTACCCACGGAGCGTAGTAAGCCGCATAAGACGATTGCACACCCGGTGCATCCGACAAGTCGCTACCCGCCGGCGCTCCAAGGACGGCGAATCGATACCGCATACGCTCGCAATGTTCGATCAGGGCCGCGGTCATTCCGGAAATGGAGTGTTCATCCGGAGAGCTGACGATGGATACATCATCAAGTGATTCGAGCAGAGCAAGTGCAGAACCCGCGTCGGACGCGCCCGCGGGCAGGTTCAGGACGTAGCACCGCACCCCGCCATTCTGAAAGAATCCCCGCACCGCATAAGGCAAGTATCCCGTCCCAGCGAATCCGCCAAAGGTCGACGAGTACCCGGCAAAGCTCCTGACCAGTGTGGGGTCATTCGGGCCTCTCTCGGCGAATCCAACGAACGCCGCCACGGAGGTAGAAGCGCCTTCGATCCTGCGCCTTCGAGGATCCCTCTCCTCGACATGGACACCGGGGGTCTTGTCATCAGGCATTCGTCTCTCCCGCTCGCGAGGTTACGGCGTTTTGTAAACGCGCTTGTAGACTTCGGCGTTGCGCACGATGGCCTGCACGTACTCGCGCGTCTCGGTAAACGGAATCGACTCGACGAACTCCTCGATGTCGCGATAATTTCCCGACGACCGCCAGTCTTCTACCCGCGAAGAGCCTGCGTTGTAGGCGGCCAGCGCGTACTCCACCTGGCCGCCGAAGTGGTCCACCATCTCGCGGAAGTACTTCGTGCCCAGCTCGATGTTGATGGTGGGATCGAGCAGCGAATCGGTCTTGTAGTTATGCAGTCCGACCTGCTTGGCCGTTCCCTTGCCGGTCTTGCGGCAAAAGCTGCATCAGGCCGTAAGCGTTGGCGTGCGAAACCGCGCCGGGATTGAACTCCGATTCCTGCCGGATCAGCGACGCCACCAGGTACGGATCGAGTCCATTGGCCTCCGAGTATCGGCGCAGCGCATCCCAGTAGGGACGCGGGAACAGTCCTTCCCAGTAAGGTTGCGGCAGGGCGTTCACGTCCATCGCGAAGTAGCCGCTGATGGCACGCTTCAGCGCCTGCAGGGCCCGGTAGTACTCGCCCGCCGCTGTGTACATGCGGGCGATCTCCACCATCTCCCACGACGGACCCGTGGTCGTGCCGGCCTGCAACTCACGCACCGCGAGATCGATCGCGCCGGCATTCTCCAGCAGACGCGAACGGTTGTAGTGCAGATCGTCCTCGGGCGGAGTGGTCTGCAGCGACTCCGGCTCAATCTTTGTGATGCCCGGGAATGCGTTGCAAGCTCGCGACCGGGACGGGCTGCGCGTCGGGCAACGTCGCCAGCCGCTTGCGCGCCGCCACGCCGTAGTAATAGTTGCGATAGCGGTCGGTGAGCTTCAGGTAGTAGGCGCGGGCCAGACCGTAGTTCTGTGTCGTCTTCGGCCATGCGGCCGCGCCAGTACATGGCATTCGGCACCTCGTTCGAACCGGGATAAAACTCGATCTGCTGGTCGAAATACTTCTTCGCCTGCTCAGGACGGTTCTGCCGATAGGTCAGCCAGGCGCACTTCCAATGGGCGTACGACGCCTTGCTGCTGTTGGGAAAGCGCTCGTGGATCTCGCGGTAGTAATCGATGGCGCTGATCGTAATCCTTGCGCAGCAGGTACATGTTGCCGGCAGTGAACAGCGCCGACTCCAGCCACGGCGACTTCGGCGTGGTGGCGCGCATGTGCTGCAGGATGGTGGTCAGCTCCGCGTCGTCGTTGGTGTTGCGCGCGATCTCAGCGCTCTGGTACCACTTCTCCGCACTGGCCTCGCTGCCATCATCGGGAATGCGAGCCAGCACTTCCTTCGCCTGGCGATTGTCGCCGAGCTTCATCAGCGCGTTCGCCAGCTGGATGTTCACCTGCGATTGCTGCCGCCGCAGGAGCGATCGCCACCATCGTCTTGTACTCGTCGGCCGCGGGAGCCCAGCGGCGTCCCTTGTACAGGCCGTCGGCGCGGCGCTCGTGTTCGGCGTAAGTCACCGGCGGCAGCGATTCGGCTTCCGGAATCTTCTTCAGGTCGCTCTCGGCCAAGTCGGCTTGCTGAACTCGTCGGGTAGTCGTAATAAACGCGCCGCAGCGACCTCGGCGCCCGTGCGGCCCTGTCCGTTCTGCACGTAAGCCTTGCCCAGCAGATACTCGGCTTCGGCGCCGCCGCCGGCGCGGTGCGCAAGCACCTGCACCGCTTCGGCCGACCGATTGGTCGCCAGCAACGCCTTAGCGTAAGCCAGCGATCGCGTCGTTGGCGTACACCGAGTCGGGATAGCGAGTGCCAAAATCCCGCAGATAAGTAAGCGAGGCTTCCGGATTGTTGCTCAGCGACGTACGAATTGCCGATGAAGTACGAGGTGTAATCCTTCAGTTCGCCGATCTATCGGCTGCGCCTTCTGCAGAGCGCTAATCGCGGCCGGATACTGAGCGTCGAGGTAATGCGCGTAGCCGACGGCGAACCAGGCCAGCGCGCCCGGCTCAGTGCCGGCGTGCTTTGTCGGCGTAGCTCTCGACCCCGGCATAAGCGGCCGGCGTACGGATACTCGATCAACTGGCGCGCCATCGGCCGCAAGTCGCTCGAGGCCACAAAACTCTTGTGCAGCTTGATGGTCCGTGCCGCCGTGGACTTCTTGCGCGGGCGCATGTGCCTTGTTGGACGGCGTCTTTGCTTGGCACTGCTCGATGTACGACGACGAAGCTTTCTTCTTGCTCGGGTGAAGCCGCGCTGGCTGGCTTCTTGCGGCGCAGGCGACGCGTCTTGGGCCGGCAATCCACTGCCTTGCAGCAATCAGCAAGCCGGCCAGACTGGTGGAGGTAACACGGCTCAGGAACTCACTGGATTCAGTTTAACCCGACTCGACGCTGTGCTCATCTGCGACATCGCGTTGCTAGACTCCGGTTCCTGCAACAGCAATCCGATGTGTCACGTCGTGCGTGACTAAGTGCCTGATCGGATGTCTGACGTACCCTGCGCCACCTTCGGCGGACGAGCCGTGACTATGAGACGATACTCCGAGCCTCCGACAAGCTTCAGCCTCTGATCTTCAGCCCTGTATAATGCGAGGAAGCTGTATCGTTGTGCAGTGCGTTAAAATCCTGAATCTGCATAGACATGGGAACCATCCAACCAAAAGTAGAAGAACCGGCGAGCGATGAGCTCAAGCTGGTTCATGCGGCGAAAGCCGGCGACATCAGCGCATTTGAAGAGCTGGTGAAGCGGTACGACCGCAATGTGTTTCGCATCGCTCAACACATCACGCAAAACCGCGAAGACGCGGAAGACGTGGTGCAGGACGCGTTTTTAAAGGCGTACCAGAACCTGGCGAATTTCCAGGAGCAGTCGAAGTTTTATACCTGGCTGGTACGCATCGCGGTGAACGAAGCGCTGATGCGCCTGCGCCGCCGGCGTCCCGAGCGCATGGTGTCGCTGGATGAGGACATCAAAACGGAAGAGGATTCCATGCCGCGCGAAGTCGCGGACTGGGCTCCGAATCCGGAACAACTGTATAGTCAAGGCGAGCTGAAAGAAATCCTGAGCAAGACGATCCAAGGGTTGCCGCCGAGTTTTCGCACGGTTTTTGTGCTGCGCGATGTCGAGGGTCTCTCGACCGAAGAGACTGCCGACGCCCTGGATTTGAGCATTCCGGCCGTGAAGTCACGTTTGCTTCGCGCCCGGCTGCAACTGCGCGAACGCTTGAGTAAGTACTTCAAAAATCGTGTTGGTGGAGATGGCAAACAGTGACCTGCTCTGAATTCCTTAAGGAGCTAACCGACTACCTCGACGGGGCGATGGACGCCCAGACCAAGGCCGAACTGGAAGATCATCTTCAGTGGTGCCACAACTGCTACGTCGTCTGCAACACGACCAAGATGACCATCGAGATTTACCGGGAATCCCATCTTTACGAACTTGCCCGACGACCTGCGCGGACGTTTGCGAACAGCCATCGTCAGCAAATGCAAGGGTTCGGCGAGCCACGGCTTCACCAAAGCCTGCTACGCATCCTCCCAAGTAGCTGATTCGACTTCGATTCGTTACCGCTCAACGCGGCTCCATTCCATTTGCGAGTTCGGCACTTTCGGCTCTTAACTGATCGAACCTTTGCGACCCGCTCGAATCTAACCAAGTGAGCAAGGGGTTTGCTCTGGCCAAGGTATCTTCGCGGCGCCGCTCGTACCTTTTGGTAGCGGTTCGCCAGGCTGATCAACGACGGACGGCTGGAGGCGATTTATGAGTTTCCTGGATCATGGTTTTCGGCTGTTCTCACAAGAATTTGAGTTTTCCCATCACCGTGAGGGGCGCGTCGTTCGCGGACATATGGCAGCATCCGTGACCGGAACCTATGTGGTTTGCCTCGAGCTGCGGGCAGGAGTTCCCTTATGACTGGAACGAAATGAAGGTAGTCCGCGACTCGCGGGCTGTCTCACGCCGCGGAGCGATGGCCACTGAGCCGCGCCGAGCCGCTTGATTCGTAAGGTCGGTCTGCAGGCGGAGAAATGAAAACCGGCAGCCGCGGCTGCCGGTTGGATTCTTGCCTTCCAAGATCCTAATCGTCGCGCGTCTGCAGTGTTGGGCGATCATCAGCCGGCTGCTGCGTATCCGTGTCTGGCTGTTGTCCGCAGTGGTGCGGCGTAGCGTCGGCTTGTTGGGGTCGTTTGTCGGAATCAGCCTTCTTCCGGTTCTGCAGCGAAGCCAGCCGCGCCTTCACCGAATCGAATTCAGAAGTACTCGACAACGTACTGCGGGCTGCGTCGGCAGGATCGTTTAATCTCTTCCTGCGTCTTCGTGATGCGGTCCGGTGTTCGGAGGATGCGACGCGAACGCCCGCGCCAGCATCCCCGGGCTTCTTCTTTTCCTTCGCCTCGACCTTCTCGAAGAATGAGATAAACGCCTGCGGGTCGTACCCGGTCTTGTACATGTACTGCACGCCCAGGTAGTCAGCCTCAGCTCTCGAAGTTGCGAGAGAACTTCATGAACGTCAGCGGCAGCGCCAGGTTGATGGCCATGCTGGCTGCTTCGTACACGCCCCAGCTTCCCACAAAGATCAGAGGAATCGTCGCCATGCTGGCGTACTGCGCGCGCGTCATCTGCTGCATCGGCGTGACGGGCGGCCACGTGCGCGATCTCATGCGCCATCACTCCAGCCAGTTCGGCCTCTTCGTCGGCCGCGAGAATCAGGCCGCTGTTGACGTAGAAGAAGCCGCCCGGCAGCGCGAACGCATTGATCTCATCGGAATCGATCACCTTAATCGTGAACGGCACCTTGGCGTCGGAGTTGCGCACCAGGTTCTGTCCGATTCGATTGACGTACTCGTTAATGACCGGGTCCTGTACCAGCCGGGCCGTCTGCTCCACCATCATGGCGTACTGCTTGCCCATCTTGATTTCGGTGTCGGTCGAGTACCAGTCGCCTATGCCGCGTCCGCCGACGTTGCGGTTGCCGATGGCGTCAACATCGTTCTTGCTGCCCGTCTTCACTCCCGGTGGAGTGGACGGGTTGGTAGGGTCATCGGTGGCAGCCGACGGCTGGCTGGCAGAGTCAGTACTTTGCTGGGAAGCCGGAGCCGTAGAAGCCGGATCGGAGCTGGCCGGTTGAGGAGCAGTTGACGACGACTGCGTTCCACTCTGGGCAACCGCAGGCATCGCCAGGCAGAAACTCAACAGCCACGCAATAAAACCGTAAACAGCGCGTGCCTTCATGGGAACCCCCGTCCCCGAGCGCGTCCTCACCCTATCGGCCGCCTTCATGCGACAGGCACCCTGCTCTCCCGCCGGCGTCGCTCTTGCGCTGCGGGGAAGCACGGTCGCTGAAGTGCCACATCACTGGCCACATTATATGCCCAAACGCAATTGTCAAACCTCCTTCAGTGGGGATGACTGAAGAAAGCAAGCTCCCGTAACAAACCCAATCCGGGCAGTAAGTTGCTTGACGGGAGTCCGCCACAAGACCTGTCGCGGGAGAAAACCCGGACTGCTATCCTTCCCTGTACACTGGCAAACGGCCCATGATTCGCGGTGAATGGCCGCTGGCGAGGGGCATGAATCCTGCCGGGAGGGCGTGAATGGGTGGTAATGAGCAGACGTTAACATCGGTCCGAAAAGTCGCGATTGGAGACTTTGTCAAAGAATTGCAAAAACTGCTTCCGAGCGAGTTCGCTACCGTCGAGGCTCCCCTCGCTTTCCTCCAGACGCACATTGTCGATGAGAAATCACTTCAGCCATACCTCTTCTGGGACTCTCAGCACTATACCCGCAACCTCATCGACAAGACCGAAGTGTATGAACTCCTGGCGATCTGCTGGGAGCCCGGCATGATCTCGTCGATCCACAACCACAAGGACCAGAACTGCTGGATGGCGGCAGCCTTAGGCCGGCTATCGGTTCACAATTACCGTGTGTGCACAGAGGACCTGGAGCGACAATACTGCGACATCGTTCCGACCGATGTGGTCGAAATCTCTGCCGGTCATCCGGTAGGCGTTGATCCGCTTAACCCGGTGCATGACGTGCGCAATCCCCGCGAGTTTGGGCAGCGCGCCGTCAGCTTACACATCTACTCGCGGCCCTTCAATTCGTGCATCGTCTATTCCGTCGAGCAGCACAAGTGTGGAGAGATTCCGCTGCACTACACCTCAATGTATGGAAGCCCGGTGTAGAACCTGAATTGTTCAAGTTTCCCTTTTTGAAAGGTCTTGGCGTCACAGCCCGCTGAAAAAGTCGCTTTGGGTGGAAGTTTTGAAGACGAGCAGAGCCTGGTAATTTCTTGCCAGCGTGCATCGCAGCGGCCGGAAAACATCAGCCACAATAGGCTAGTGCCCTGTTCAACCGAAGCTGAGGGTGGCTTTCTCTGACACCTGGCCACTGCCAACTGACAACTGTACTTTCACTTCCCTCCACCCACCATCTTCACGTACCGGTAGTAAAACACAGCCCCGTTGTAATACGACTCCACCGGCAGCCGCTCATCGCGGCCGTGCGAACGATCGTCATCAACGTCAATCGCTAACCCGCAGACACCGTACGTCGGAATGCCCGCAGGATTCGTATAGATGCCGTCAGTTGCGCCCGTGCCCATCTCTGGAACCACCGGAGCACCGGGCCACATCTGCGCCGATAGCTTTTCCAACGGATCCATCACCTCCGGCTTCAGCGGCACTGGCGGCAACGCGATCTTCTCTCTGTCACCAATGGGGACCTTTGCGCCGTTGCTGATGTAATCCACCGAGACTTTAGGATCGTCGATCACACCCACCAGCGCCTTGTAGATTTCCGCTCGCGAATGTCCGGGCAAAATGCGGCAGTTCACGTTGGCGGTTGCACGCTGAGGTTGGGCGTTGTTGGCGTGACCGGCTTGCACCCGCGTCGCTATGCAGGTCGTATGCATAAGTGCGTTATAGTACGGGTCCTGTGATAGCCGATCGATGGCAGCCTGGTCGGGAGGGGTCTTCGTGACCGCCAGCATGTCGGCCGCAACCTGTCCCTTTTGTACCTTGGCGGTCTGCTGAAAAAACGCCCGGGTCACGTCGTTCAACTCAAACGGAAACTTGTAGTGCTGCAAACGTACCAGAGCATCGGAGAGGCGATAGATGGCATTCTCCTGCGTCGGCAGTGAGCTGTGGCCGCCGGGATTGGTCACTTCCAGCTCATAGTCGGCGTAAAGCTTCTCGCTCGCGCCCATCGCCACGACAAACGGCTTCCCCTTATCGGTAATCACTCCTCCCCCATCGGCATTCAGGGCGAAATCGGCATCGACCAAGTCGCGACGGTTCTTCAGCAGCCAATCGACACCGTTCGACTTTCCACCTTCTTCGTCGGCGGTTAGCGCAAGAATGATGTCGCGGTCAGGCTTGTAGCCTTCGCGCTTCAGCCGCATCATCGTCAGCACGTAGATGGCATCGGAGGCCTTCATGTCTTCGGTGCCGCGACCGTAAAAATAACCGTCCTTCTCGACCAGTTGGAAGGGGTCACTGGTCCAGTCTTCGCGGTGCGCTTCGACCACATCAAGATGCCCCATGAGAAGCACTGGCTTCCTGGCACCGGTTCCCCCCAGCCGCACCACCAGGTTCTTCTTGCGCTCATTCGGGCCGCCAACGTAGATATCGCGGTCGGCAAATCCTGCGTCACGCAGCCGTTTCGCCATGGCTTCCGAGGCCGTCGATACGTTGCCGACGGAATCGGTGGTGTTGATTTCGATCAGTTGCTGGAGGATTTCGTGCGCGAGCTTTCGATCTGCCTGGTCCAATTGCGCAAAACATGGCAATACCAACAGCAAAGAGATCGCGCAGACAGAGAGCGCCCTTCGTTTCAATGAATGTCTCCGATTAAGAATTGGTTTCCCCGATTGTGGTTGCATCGAGACTATCAAACGGCAGCGCAGATGTCAGACGAACCTACATGGGCGTAAACTCGCCGTATCTATGAAACCCTACTTCTCATGCTCGCTCTTCACTTTCTCCTTGATCGTCGCTATTCTCACATTGAACGCGGCTACCGTGAGCGCGCAAGAGGCCATGAAACCCCAACCGACCGAGCAGGCTTCGTTCGACGTGATCGGAATCGAGACCCGGACTAACAATGCCCAGGAAGCCAGCGGCAACGGAGCCATTCCCCAGCAATGGCAACGGCTGTTCAACGAAGGGATTCTGGAAAAAATTCCCGACCGCGCCGACCAGTCCGTTATCGCCGTGTACAGCAATTACGCCAGCGACTGGAATGGCGATTACACCTACATCCTGGGCGCAAAGGTAAAGCAAGGAACGAAAGCCCCGGCAGGTATGGTGCTGATCACGGTGCCGGCTGGAAAGTATGTGGAGTTCGAATCCGCGCGGGGGCCTGGACAGAAGGTCATTGCTGATGCGTGGAAACAAATCTGGGGCTACTTTCAGGAGCCAGGCAATCCGCCACGCGCTTACAAGTCAGACTTCGAGCGCTATGAAGCCATGTCAGACCCCAACGACATCCAGGCGCACATCTTCATGGGTGTGAAGCCTTAGCGAACTTCAAACCCCAGGAAGCAGAACTGATCGTGCAACCGCATTGGAGCAAGCTTTGAAAGGGCACGGCTTTAGCCGTGTCGCTGAGCCGTCTATTTTTTGTCATCCCGAGCGGGTTTCAGTCCGCGAGGAAAAATCAGCCGGGATATTTTTTCTGCGACTTGGTGCGCCGCCCCGCCGTTTTCGTAGGACTTTCCTCAAGCCGGAAACTGGACTAGATTTAGCTTGCAGCGATCTCTGCGGGAGGCGATCATGCCAGTTTACGATTACGTTTGCAAAGACTGCCATCACTCATTCGAGATAGTCCTCACGCTCGGGGAACACGACAAAAGCGACATCAGTTGCCCAAAATGCGAAAGCAAGAACGTTGAGCAGGACGCTGTTGCCTTTTATGCGGTGACCTCAAAGAAAAGCTAGTGGCCGGAAGACAGTCCGAGTCGAAGTCGCATAAGTGACACGGCGCAGGGACCGCTGTGCAAACCCCGGGCGCAGGACAGGATTTCCCTGCAAAGATTGCACAGCGGGATGATGGGTGAGGAGTGATGAATTCGCCATGACTCGGCAGGTACTGCATCATCGCGGCACATACCTGGTCCGACGTCAACGGCTGGAGCCGGGCGAGGCGACAGCTTGGCATCGTGATCCTTTCCATCGCGTGACGGTGGTGCTGGGCGATTTGCTGAGCATCGAGTTCCGCGACGGCGGCGAGACTCAGCAGTCTCCGGTTACGGTTGGCGAAGTGGACTGGGCGGAACCGTCGGATCGCGTCCACCGTGCGGTGAACATCGGAAAAGAAGTTTTCGAGGAGGTCGTAACTTTCTTTCTTAATCATCCTGACGACAAGCCACAGCCAGGGGAAGAGGGTCATGAGTAGGATGAAGGCACGAAGAAATTGACCCCCTTCTGGCGCGGCGGACCGCAGGCCCCGACAACTGCCAGAGCAACGGATGTTGTGATCGAGCGATGATTAACGAATTGCCGCTTTGATTATGCTGACCCGTTCCACCAGACTTCCTGGTCCGACTGAGACCAGTTCGCAGCCGAAGTCCCGGTAAGTCTCTTCGTGAATTTTCTCGAAGCGCACCATGTCCTCAAAGCTGATTCGCCGCGCTTCGGTAGGCGTGATGAACCCAAGATTTCGAATGAAGAAGACTCGGTTTTGGTAGATTGCCTCTTTTTTGACGCGCTCCAGTTCGCTGGCAAGAAGGGGTGAAACTGGATGCCCCAGGTAGACTGCCAACGCCGCAGTACACACAACGCAACGGTCGTGAAATTGAGCCTCGTCTGGTTGATAAGCTGCTCGAATCTGACGGTCCCTTTGCAGATTGGCGATTACATCAATGAACGAGGGATCCGCCCATGGCCGAACCTCTCCCCGGGGCTTGCGCGGCGGCGATGACGTCAGTAGCTGCCTCTTCGACTACGCTGAACCCGTCGAGTTCTAACTGACGGATGATCGCTGTCTTCCCGGCACCGGGCGCGCCGGTGATGATGAACCTTCTCATGCGCTACTTTACTTCATAACGTGCCACCATGCCGGCAAGCATGTGGTCGCTGATATGACAATGGTAGAGCCAGATGCCGGACGCATCAGGCACCATCTCCGCGACCACCATTTGCGCGGACGTGAGGGCCAGCACATCGGTGCGCTGACCGCCAACCAGGACTGTGTTGCCGTGCCAATGCGGGGTATGCGCATTGAAGAAATCCCCAAGCGTCGCCACATACCAGCGCACGTGATCACCTTTGGTCATGGTCGGCATCGGCATATTCCCGAAGATGTATCCGTTGATGGACCATTTGATATTGGTCTCGATAAAGCCCGTACCGGCAACGGTACCGGCCATTCCACCGGGAGTGAAGGGAACGGTTTCCTGGCGGTTCACGCCCTTGGGATCGGTGGTGTGGTCGCGGATGTTGTCTTCCAGATACCAGCTTTCGTTCTCGTTGATGGCGATATACATGGAGACGAACTCGCGGTCCACATCGGTGGGACGGCCATCTGGACGCGCCATGCCTTGCCGGGTTACTACGATAACTCCAAACAAACCCGACGCCACGTCCCGAAGTTCGTCGGAATGCGAATGGTAGAGCCAGAAAACAGAACTCGGATCATTCGGGCCCGGTCCGGCCCGCTCGGGGATTTGCCAAACATAGGTATGGGTCGCGCCGGGCGGCACACCACCGTCAGCTTTGTCGGCGCCGCTGGTGCCGTCGTTGTAGTCCGCGCCTTCGGAATCCTTCTGATACAAAACGCCGTGCGGATGCATGCTGTAAGGATGTGAAGCATTGTTCTTGAAAACAACCTTGATCGTGTCTCCCACTGCTCCACGCAGAACCGGCCCTAGCAATCCTAGGTATTGCTCTTCAGGACCGCGTTTCTTGAGCGTCGAGAAGGTGGCATCGGTGTATTCACGATAGATCGCCTTCCTGTAAACGCGGCCGATGCGATGGGGACCGGATTCCGTAAAAGCCCTGCCAACATCGTCGAAGTCCATGCCCATGGCTTCATCACGACCGGAGGGCGCGTAATCCCACTGCACTTCTTCGGCGGCTACGTAGTAGGTACGTGTCTGGCCTGCCGGCGGCGCTGACGCGGCGCGAACCAGAACGGTACGTGCACAGAAAACAATGCTGACCAAACAAGTAGCTAGAAAGATGGCGCCTAAGCTTGTGCGTTGATTCATCCGGTTTTCGGCCTCTCCGCGAGTATACCTGCGGTCATTTTCACCGCGGGTGGCGCGCAGGGGCGCTTGCAGTATCCCACCGTTGTGCACTGCCTGGCATGTCTTATTGCTTTTCCGCCTTGCGCCCTGCCCCGTACGTGGTCACCTTGCCATCAACCGACACGGCCACGAACTTGTTGGTTTCCGAATCCTTAAATTGCACGACATGGTGCCCACCGCGCGCCAACTTCCCCCAGCGGCTAGGCTTCTCCGGATTTTGTTCAATCGCCTGATACTCCCGCCCGTCCATCGTGAAGGTCAGCGTCTTCAGCCGATGTTGACTCGTGCGGCGGACCGGGACCGCCTTTTCGTTTACTTTCACTTTGCTCGCACTCAACATCTGTTGCGCGACTGACGCCAGCAATGCGGTATCCAGCATGTTCCTCCCCTAATGCCGGGAATGAGCGCCACTAAGTTTCCCGATTCGGGATTCAGGTGATTACGTTCGTTTCATTGTCTACTCGATTTTTCTCCGCCGATCCTACCTCCCTGCTACGGGCAGTTTGGGAGGCCGGGGGATTAGGTGGTTGCGAACAATTGCCAGCTGACCCCCGATTTCAAAGGAGCGTGAAATTTGGTTTTTCGCGTTATCGGACGCAGATTTCCACCTGACAGACTTCGAAGTCAACGCGGAAGCCGAACTCTCCTACCGTTGGTTGAGGTACTGGATCGTTTGCAGCACCACGTCACCGACAATCTCCAGCGACTTCGGGCTCAGCTTGTCGAGCGTGTCCTGCGTGGTATGGTGATAGGCGTTCGCGTAGCCGTAGTCGATGTCGATGATGTCTACCACCGGCACCCCTATCTTCGCGAATGGAATGTGGTCGTCCTCAAGCGCTGTCGTCTGCTGAAAGAAGTGCGACTGATAACCCAGCGCCGTAGCGGCCTGATAAATCAGGTCGCTCAGCCAGGGGGTTGAGTTGTTATCGCGCTGCACGTCGAGGTCGGCATCGCCGATCATGTCGAGCAGGATGAAGGCCTTGACCTTCCTGGCGGTGCCGTCCTGCTGCCATTTGAACGCGAGATGCTTGGTGCCGTAGAGACTGTCTTTGTCGCTCCACTTTACAAAGGCCTCTTCCCCGTCGGTCCATAGTAGCCACACGCTGTAGCCGTCGAGCTGCTTGCCGCGAAACTGGTTCGCCAGTTCGAGCAGCAGCCCGGTGGTTGAGCCGCCATCGTTCGCACCCACGAACTCCTTGGGCAACGGGTAGTTCGTCTCGTAGTGCCCCGCGATGACGATGATGCCGTCTTTCTTGCCGGGAAATTTGGCCACGATGTTATGGATTGGAAACTCGCCCGCCGGGGTCTTCGCGGTGAACGAGTCCACTTCCACGTCGTCACCAGCGAGCTTCGACTTGATGTACTGCTCGGCTTTGGCATGACCGGGACTTCCGGGCGGCCGCGAGCCGATGGAGACAAATTCCTTCACGTACTGAAAAGCGCGGGCGGCGTTAACGTGGGGCGCTGGGGCGGAGGTTGCCGCAGTAGCCTGGGGCGGCAAGGGACTATCGGCGTCAGTAACAGAGGCGGATTTGGCTTCGACACTATTAGCCGAAGCGGGCGCCTCAGATCTGCCACAGGCAAGGAGGCTACAACTAAAAAGGATGGCCAGCGCTAGTGCGGAAGGGTGAGGAATCGGGCGACGAAAAATCATGGTCGCCTCATTGTATCTGGCTCACAGGCGTAATATTTCGGCTCCAGACACAACGACCGCCCGTGAGAACGGCCGTCAGAATGGAATCGACGAAGCTGGGTGCTTCCCTATCCCGCCACCGCTTCCAACTGCTTCTGGTCGATGTCGAAGTTGGAGTACACGTGCTGGACATCGTCGGAGTCTTCCAACGCTTCCAGCAACCGGATCATAGTGTTGGCCTGCTGGCCTTCGAGCTTGGTATAGGTCTGCGGGATCATGCCGATCTCAGCGACCTCGGGCGTGATGCCGGCTTTCTTCACGGCTTCGAGGACGGTTTCGTACGACGACGGGTCAGTGAGGATCTCCCAGCTTTCGCCATCGTCCTTCAGGTCGTCAGCGCCCGATTCAAGGACGAGGTTCATGAGGTCATCTTCCTTAGCGGCTGATTTCGCAATGACGATGTCGCCCTTCTTGTGGAACATCCACGCGACCGAGCCGGCTTCACCCATGTTCCCGCCGTTCTTGGAGAAGGCGTGGCGAATTTCGCTGACGGTGCGATTGCGGTTGTCGGTCGAGACTTCGACGAGGATCGCAACGCCGCCAGGACCGTAGCCTTCGAAGGTGATTTCCTCGTAAGACACGCCAGGCAGCTCGCCCGTGCCACGCTGAATGGCGCGCTTGATGTTGTCGGCCGGCATGTTTTCCGCTTTGGCGGCCGCGACGGCAGTACGCAGGCGGGGGTTCTTCTCGACGTCTCCGCCGCTCTTTGCGGCCATGCTGATTTCTTTGATTAGACGCGTAAAAATCTTGCCGCGCTTGGCGTCGAGCGCGCCTTTTTTGTGCTTGATTGTCGCCCATTTTGAATGGCCGGACATAAACAGACCTCGTAAGCTAGATGACTACAGAATGCCCATCGCGCCGCTTCTGCGGGCAAGAAAATGCGTCCGCGTCGGAGGGCACGGACGTGCTGGGCAAGCACCGATTATAGCATCGCTAGTGAGTCCGCTGCCTGATTGGACTCTCTGTCATCGCTCCATTGGACAATCGGTGACGGCAAGTATAATTTGGACGCATTCAACGGGTCCTAGTGTGCCGTATCTAAAATCTCTTTATATTTCTTGAGCTTTCTCAGGATCGATTTCGCAGTAGAGGTCCAGACGTTGATCATGGTAGCTTAACGCCGTCTGTGATCGGGGATCGACCTTCTCATCCCATCTAAGGTGGCGCGGCTGGGTCGCCCTGCAAGCGTGAGCTTGGGCGACGGCAATCAGACCCGGCCCGAACGTCGAGGCCAAAACCATCGTAAGAAGGACACAACAACCCTAAGGCGGGAGCCCGCTTTGTTCCGCATGGCGATCCTGCAGAATCTTGGGGTGAAACGGGAGGGCGCTGTCGTCCTCCCTGAGGTTTTCTTGAACCGAATCCTTATTCGGTAACTGTGAAAGTTACGGAACTGGTGGCGTTCATCGGACCCCGACTCAAATCCGGCGCCTGGCTAAAACAGAAGAACATTCACCCGGGCAATCACTACCTCCTGAAGCTTCATTTCCGGCCACCTTATAGCTGGCGAGGGCTGTCGTTCTTGACCGCGCACGCCACTCCCGGCGTGGAGGTGTTCGAAGACGGAAAGTATCGACGCACCATTTCCCTAAATGGCCGCGACAGATGCGTTCCAAGTTGTCCGTAACTCGACCAAAGGCTACGATAAAGAAACGCAGTGGAGGCGCACTACCTGTCTGCTCCCGCGAAGACGAACACACCGGGTGGTTCCCCGGTTAGGCTTTTCAGGTCCAAGCAGAACTGGGCTACTTGGCTCGAGAAGAACCATCGCAAGAGCGCTGCCCTTTGGCTTCGGCTGGCGAAGAAGGGCTCACGGCTGGGGTCGGTGTCATACAAGGAAGCGCTAGAAGTTGCACTGTGCTACGGATGGATTGACGGACAGAAGAGGCCTGAAAGCGAACAGGCCTGGCTGCAGAGGTTTGTTGCGCGTTCGAGCAAGAGCGTTTGGTCCAAGATTAACCGGAAGAACGCGCTAGCGTTGATTGCGAGCGGGGAGATGAAGGCCGCCGGGCTGAAAGCGATCGAGAATGCCAAGAAGAATGGCCGATGGGATGCTGCTTATGATTCGCCCAGGGGCGCAACCGTCCCGATCGACTTTCAGGCTGCGCTGGACACGAATCCCCGGGCTGCAGCGTTTTTCAAGACTCTTGACCGGGCGAACCGATACGCGGTCCTTTGGAGAATTCAAACGGTGAAAAAAGCGGAGACTCGCACTCGGAAGATTGAGCAGTTTATTACAATGCTGGAGAGGGGAGAGAAGCTTCATCCGTGATTTGTTAGCGTTCACGCTCGCCGTGCGTTACGACGTATGCGTCGCCGGCGAACTCTGGTCTGCGCCTTCTGGGAACAGGCCGAACTCTTTCCCCTGTAACTATATTTATGCGAGACTCGATAGAGCTGGCCGCCAGCGGGCGGCTCTGAGCAATTGAGAAGTGAAGGCTGCAGCAAGCGGACAATCAACATTCGCCTTGGCTGCAGCCAGCCCCGAAGCCTTTCACGGAGCTACTATTGTTACGCGACCTTGATGGGTGCTTTGGCTTCGACAGCTTTCGGGCCACGAATATTAACCTTGATCTGTTTGGGCTTGGCTTCCGCCTTTTTCGGGAGCTTGATCTTCAGCACGCCCTTGTCATAGTCGGCGCTCACTTGCCCCGGATCGACGGAACCGGGCAGCGTGAACGAGCGCGTGAAGCTTCCGTAGTGCCGCTCGACCCGACGGAAGTTCTCCTCTTTTTCTTCCTTCTCTAACTTACGCTCGCCATGGACGGTCAGGGTGTTGCCCTCGATGCGAACGTCAATGTCCTTTTCGTCGATGCCTGGTACTTCAATCTTCAGCGTAAAATTGTGCTCATCTTCGTAGATGTCGACCGGAGGTGCGAGGGTGGTGGTCGTCAACGCCTCTTCTGGCCGTTCGGAGTTATATGACTCACGGAAGAGACGGTTTAGGCGGTCTTGCATTGGTGAAAACTCACGGGAAGGTTCCCAACGGGTTAAAAGTGTCATAACGCGCTTCCTCCTTGTAGTTATCTAAGAGGGGAGACTTCAGATGGGCTGACTTAGTTCAGGGAACCTGAAAGAGGGGAGAAGATGGACCACTCACCCAGAGTATACCTGAATCGCTTTTGTTTGTCGATCAAGACTTCAAGACTCCAGCCGTTTCTGAACTCGGACATCATTGGCACGCTCGCACGCCTGCAGGAATGGAGGCGAGAGCAGTTAGGCATGGGCCGACCCTAACAGGTCTATTTTTTGGCGAGGATGCGCCCGAGCGCGCAAGCGATGGTGTGGTGGGCATGTGGTGGTCTGGTTCGGGGGGCGCGGTTCGGCGGCGAGCAGACGGCTAGCCGGTGTTGGGCGAGCGGGGACGCGCAAGCGAAACCCAGAGAAGACGACAAAGCTGCTCGGCGGAGCGCACCGCATGAGTGCCGCGATGCAGGTAACGAATTCGATAGAGCCGCTCAATGGTTAGGGCCAATAGGGTGATGAGGTAGTTGAGGAGCACACTGTTTTTTTCATGATGGCAGGTATGCTCAAATCCATAACGGTTCTTGGCATCATTGAAAGTTTGGTTTTCAATCTCCCAACGGCTCTTCGCCATGTGATACAACGACAGGCTGCTGAGCTGGCGGGAGGGAAAGTCGGTCAACCAGGTGGCCTCGACCAGCTTGCCATCCGGTTTGTGCTGGCGATAGCGAAGGGCGCGTACGGTTGGCCATTCCAGGGTTTCCCAAGGATCGAAGTCGTCCGCATCCCAGACCTCCACCTGGTCGTTTCCATCGTGATAGACGTGGGTGGGAGCTAGCGGCTGGAACCGGCACTGCACGGCGCCGGACAAGAGCGGGAGATTCTCCTTCAGCCGCACAACGGCGTGTAGTCCCAGGCGATTGACGGTGTGCAAGAAGGGTGCGCGGGCAAACTCGCCATCCGCCACCACGTAATCGGCAAAGCGGATTCCCAGGGCCCCGACGGCCCGTGTCAGCAGGCGCTGGGCTGCCGCGTACTCACTATCCCCAGGGCCATAGGGTTCAACATCGAAGGGCAGCGTCAGACCAGTGCCAACCACACTCAGGGCCACCACTTTGTGGTGGTAGCCGAACACCTTACGCTGGGCATCGTGAATGGGGCAACACCAGTCGCAGTGAGACTCGTGGCTGCGCCCAGCCCCGGTCCCATCCACGGCCAACCCGATGAAGCGACAATCCTGGAAAGCTTTATCGCGCTTGGCTTGGCGCACCAGGTCGACCAGCGCGGAACGGGTGGTAGACGGATCTAAGCGCTCCACGAAGTAGCTGAGCGCATCATTGCTGAACGACCGCTGTAGACCCAGTACGCGGCAGCCCGCCGCGCGCACGATCTGCTCGACCCCCAGAAAACTACACTCCCGTAACACCCGTCCGACCACCATCGCCCAGAGCAGCACCCGAGCGGCAATGACGGGTTGCTGCCGACCATCCCCGGGCTCGGCCAAGTACCGCTCGAGGCCGAGGCGATGAACAACGAAGCGGAGCAGCGTGCGTGGCGTTGGCTGGTTAGCGACGGTGTTTAGACTCCTGTTTACGGGCCAGAATCAGCAGTTCGGCATTGGCCGTGAGCACCTCGCGCACGGCTTCCATGAAGTCCCGCCCCGCCTTCACCTGCTGGCGTACTTGCTCGACCCATGGCTTGGGAATCCGCTCGACCCGGCGTTTGCCTCCCGACATGAAGGTGAGAGTCCAGGCCTCATGGCCCTCCCCTTGGGCGCAGTGGCAAGTGGGTTTGCCGCAGCGGGTGCGGCTGGAGCTCAGCGAACCGGGCAACAAATCGGGCGGTATGGGGAAGCGGCCCAGCCGTTGAAACTTGCGCTGGCGCCAGCGGGCGGCGAGCGGCCCTTTGGGCTCTCGTTTCATCTTGTTGCAACAGTGCTACAAGACATAATCAAATGCAAGCGCATTCTACGAATGCGAAAATAGAGAGCCTTGGGAGTAAACCCTACAACGCAACCGCGGCTGCACCATTGCTGGAACGGAACAGGCTCTGTTCATTCAGGGTTCAGAAATGGCTGTCAAGACTCTGAGATCAAGTTTGAGTACCGCAACCATGAAGACTCCAATTCTCGTTCCGGCGGGAGGACTTGCAATGGCACTCCTCGCCGCCGCTTCCCTCACCCAGTCTTCACTCTGGTCTTCAAGTACGCGTTTGCCTTCGCGAAGCTTTGATCAGATCGTGATCCCCGTCGGCAAAGGACCGGCGTCCATCGCCATCGCGGACGTAAATCACGACGGCATGCTGGACATAATCGTGGCCAACACCAGAGGCGAAACCATCAGCGTCCTGCTGGGCGATGGCAAAGGCCACTTCACTGCGGCGCCAGGTTCGCCGTTCGCGTGCGGGAAAAGCCCGAATGACATTGCGGCGGCGGACATGAACGGTGACGGCGATCTCGACCTGATAGTTGCGAATACTGAAACGCCCAATATCACCATTCTGCTGGGTGACGGCAAGGGAGGTTTCAAGCCTTCGGCACATTCTCCATTTTCTACACAGTCCTTTCCGCACGTTCACGGCATTGCCGTTGGGGATTTCAATGGCGATGGCAAACTCGATGTCGTCACGGATAGCTGGGGGCATGATCAAATACTGATGCTCCTGGGCGATGGCGCCGGGAATCTCATTCTCCCCGGACAGCCCTTCAACACCGGCAAGCACCCCTACCAACGCCTCCGCTCCGCCGACTTCAATAAAGACGGCAAGCCGGACGTGGTTACTACGGATCTGGACATCAATGCCGTCTCAATTCTGCTGGGCGATGGAAAGGGTGAATTGCGTGATGCGCCGGGCTCACCGTTTCCCGCCGGGGTCTCCCCGTGGGCGGTAACGGTTGACGACATCAATGGGGACGGCAAGCTCGACCTGGTAGTTCTGCCTTATGACCGCGACATCAAAGACCCCACACAACTCGGCGTCACGGTAGTGCTCGGTGACGGCAAAGGCGGATTCACTAAAATGCGCGGCTCGCCTCTTTCTCTCGCAGGTTGCCGTGGGCCCGACCGTGTCGCCACGGGCGACCTCGACGGGGCCGGACTCCGCGACATCGTTGTCTCGTGCGCGCAAAACAACAAGCTGATGTTTTACATGCGATTGAAGAACGGCTCCTTCCAAACTTCCACGAAGGATGTTCAGACTGGCTGGTCCGGCCTCGCCATCGCCGACCTGAATGGCGACGGAAAAGATGACATCGTTGTATCGAATGGCCCCCTGGACACCGAGCAGGGTCCCCCTTTGGGTACCATCACGATTTTTTTGAGTAAATAAACGATCTTTCGTCGCTCTTGAACCTCCGGTTCACGAATCCAGAAACATTGACAAAGCCTTCGCCCTTATCGAGGGCTTGTGGAAGTGCTGAACGGGGAGTCCTGCACACATTCGGCTGGCGCGGTCGTTGCCGATCCGGCCCGTTGCTCTTTTGTCCCTCGCGTTCCGTTTCCTTTCCAGATTTGTCCATATCTTTCCCTTGCCGTCAGTTCCATGGCGGAAGAATACGTCGCCACGGAATGAATCTGCTCGGGTGAAGCGAGGAGCGCGGATGCTACCGTCTTGGTTTGCGCCGAGGAGGTGCTTCCAGTGCGTTTCTCCAGGCGGCCTCGACCGCTCGCGACATCTCCACCTTGCGCGCTTTTGGCAGAGCCACGCTCGTAGATCCCTGGCGTCCCCAGGCGCCTGCTGCGGGCGAAAACACTTCGGGATAATCGTGAACGAAATCAGCTTGTTGCTCGGGAGTGAGCTTCACCATCGCGCGCGTTTCATTCGGGAATCCCAGCGTGGAGAAGATCCTTCCGTTGACGCGGAAGTCGGGATGCCCATGGTGGGTGTGCTCCTCGCTGTCAGCAAAACTCAACACCAGCCGTCGAAACTGCTCTGCAGTCATCGATTGCCTCCCGACTTGGCGGCGGCCGCTTTCATGCGCTGTTCCATATCCTGGGGAGAGACATCTTCGATGTGCGTCGCGATCCACCAGCGGTTGCCCTGCGGGTCTTCGACAGCACCGTGACGGTCGCCATAGAACTGATTCGCCGGCTCCTGAACCGACTTTGCTCCGGCGGCGAGGGCTTGTTTGTACAGCGCGTCGCAATCGGCAACATACAGGTAGAAATTTGCCGGCTTGGGATGCCATTCATCGCGCGCCGGGCCGATCATCAATAACGAATCGCCGACCTTGACTTCGGCATGGGCGATGTTCCCTTTGGCGTCTTTCATCTGAAACATTATCCCGGCGTTAAATGCTCGTTGTAGAAACCCAATCTGGACGGATGGATCGTCCACCGTCAGATAGGGAGTTACGGTGTAATAACCATCGGGGACGGAATTGACCGCCATTAGGACTCCTCCTCGCGAATTATGAACCACGGAATCTGCCGCCTCCCCTCTCTCGTTTCGATCTACGCGTCGTTCCTAGTGGGCCAGGGAAGCGCCACCGCGTTTTCGCACTCGCCTCATGGTAAAGGCGATCGGTGCACAAAGAAGGCACAAGAAACCGAGAAAACGGAAGTCATCGACATATGACAGCAATGCCGCCTGCTGCTCCAGCGAGCGTTCGAGCATCTTGTAGGCCTGCATACCCGCAGTCGTGGCATCCGTGTGCCGGGAAAGGAAACCCATGACCGCCTGGTACTGCTGCTGGAAGGTGTGACTTACATCCGACATGGAATACACGAGATAGCTTCGATGAACCTGTTCGTGCCGCACAAGCATGGTGTTCACGATCGAGATACCGATGCTGCCGCCCACATTGCGCATCAGGTTGTAGAGTCCGCTGGCGTTGCCGATTTCCTCGTTGCTCAGCGTACCCATGGTGGTGGCGGCCAGGGGAACGAAGATGAGGCTCATGGAAGCCCCGCTGAAAACAATGGGCCACAACAGCGACCATTGCGAGATGCCCAGGTCGGCTCGCGCCAATGCGAAACTGCAGAGCGCAGTAAATGTGAATCCCGCTGCGACTAAATAGCGATTGTCGAACCGGTCGGTGAGAATACCGATGACCGGCATAAAGAACAACGAACCGAGGCCGCGAGGGCTCACCGCCAATCCTGCCGCAAGGGCCGTATAGCCGAGGAGTTCCTGGAAGAACAGCGGCAGTAGCGTGACCAAGGCATACACCACGCCACCAAAGAGGAAGATCAGCACGCAGCCGGCGGCGAAATTGCGATTCTTGAATACGCTGAGGCGCACGAGCGGTTTGTCATGGGTGAGTTCGCGGTACAGGAACAAGACGAAGCCCACGATCATGATGGCGACGGCCCAGCGGATCCAGACGGCGCCAAACCAGTCATCTTCCTGGCCCTTGTCGAGGACAATCTGCAATGCTCCTAGCCAGATCGCCAGCAGTCCAAGGCCGACTCCATCAAACTTTCCAGCTTTCGCATTCTTGATGTATGGGGGATCTTCGACGAAGCGGGCGATCATCAGGACCGCAAAGATTCCCACGGGGATATTGATGTAGAAGGCCCATCGCCAGGAGTAAGTCTCGGTCAGCCAGCCACCGAGTGTTGGACCTAATACCGGGGCCACCACGACACCGAGGGCGAAGACTGACATCGCCAAACCACGTTTCTCGGGCGGAAAGCTCTCAAGCAAGATGGCCTGCGACAGAGGTTGCAGCGCTCCGCCGCCGGCTCCCTGCAATGCTCGCGCCAACAAGATGAAGCCCAGGCTGGTTGCAGCCCCGCAGAAGAATGACGAAACGGTGAAAATTGCGATGCACGTAATCAAAAATCGCTTGCGCCCGAACCTGATGGCAAACCAGCCGCTGGCGGGCAGAACGATGGCATTGGCTACAAGGTAGCTGGTCAAGACCCAGGTCGCTTCATCGTTGCTAGCCGAAACGCTTCCGGCGATGTAGGGCAAGGCAACGGCGGCGATGGAAGTGTCGAGGACTTCCATGAAGGTCGCCAACATTACGGCGACAGCGATCATCCACGGGCTGGTTTGCGGCCGCGAAACGGAGACTGTCCTGAGAGTTTGTGCCGTCGCTGCCAATTTGCTGTGCTCGACCGAACTTGTTGAGGATTTGCCGGGAAGAACTCCCGGGTATTAAGCATTCAGCCGCCGTTACCGCCTGCAACTGCGCCTGCGTCCGGCGTTGATTCTAGTCAGATGCGAAAACCCGCCAAGCGGCGCTGCAAATGTGCAGGAAGGCTACTTCAAAATGCGGAAGGCACGCAATGTGGGCAAGGTATTCGGCAGCAGGTCGGTCGCGGCATGAACCAGGATCACCACCAGGAAGTTGCGGGTCCGCGCCCACAGCACACCCAGGAAAAACCCGGCGACCGAAGTGATCACGACGGAGTAGCCGATTGCCATAAGAATCGATGGGTGAGCGGGCACCCCTCTTGCGTGACATTGGTACGCAGGTAGAGTCCCGGCGCGTGAACCAAGCCGAAGATGACGGCCATCAGGACTATGCCGCCCAACTCCGAGCGAAGCGCCACCGACAATCTGGATTGCAAAAGCGCGCGGAAGAAAAACTCTTCGACCACGCCAACTTCCAGGATCAACCACACGAATACGAAAGGCATGCCGAACAAGAGCGTTTCGCCACCAACGTGAGCGTCAGCGATGTCGTGGAGTCCTCTTCCCGCAACTGCCTGAAAGATGACGAGCGCCAGCGACATGGCGATGAATACCAGCATGTGACTGGTCCTGGTCGACACGGGAGCGAGACCACGCAATTTGTAACCGAACCGCGCAATCATGATCACCGCAGGTATGACTACGAAGGCAGCGAGCTTGGTAACGAGGATCGCCAGCGAATCGGCCGGCTCGCCCGGAAGGTCGCGGTGAATCGCGCCGAATCCCCAGGCAACGATGGCCGTCAGGGGAAGCAGATAGACCAGCAAGGTCGCCGACTCTCTCCACGGTCTCCGCACTTGATAAAGGCAGTGGCTTGACGCGGATGGTTAACAGGCCATGCGGCGAAGGAAAATCCGACGCCGAACACGGCGGATACACCGAGCGCGTCGCTCGCGTCGAATCCGCCGAACCGTACCATCGCGTAAAGTGCGGCGGCGTACAAGAGCAGGTAGGCGGCCAGGAATACCAACCCTGTTGCCCGGCTGTTTCTACCCAACATTGCCCGGTCTATCGCCTGCGTCGACACCTAAAAGGAATACGGGCCAACCAGATGATTTGTTGCCACCCAGCGATGCGGTACATTTACTGCCATGCACTTGTCTGTCAACGGAGAACCGAAGTCTTGTCCGGATGGGGTGTCATTGGCTGAATTCATTGCTGAGTTGGGCATGAAGGGAGACCGCGTTGCCGTCGAACTCAACCGCGCGATCGTATCCCGCGCCGAGTGGGTCAACACCAAACTTCGCGATGGCGATAGGCTGGAAATCGTGCATTTCGTCGGTGGCGGAGCTACTTTTCAATGAGTCCGTGTGATTTTGTTTTCCCGCGAGCCAAGCCTTTGTGTATTCGTTCTCGGTTCATGAAAGCCGCGTAAATCCTGCTCCCCGGTTGGTTGACACAGATGCTAACGCAAAATAGACTCAATGAGTTACCCGCCTAAGTGGTACGGCGATTTTCAAGTGTCAGCGCTATCATGCCGGACTCCTATTTCGCACGATATTTGCCGCTGCTGATGCACGTACTCGTGGCCGGAGGCCTCGCCACGGCCATGGTCGTCCTTTCCTGGTTTATCGGTCAGCATAAGTTCAACAAGGCAAAAATGTCGCAGTACGAGTGCGGCATGCAGCCGGTCGGCGATGCCCGCCAGCGTTTCTCGGTAAAGTTCTACCTGGTTGCCATGCTGTTCATTTTGTTCGACGTCGAAGCGATTTTCCTTTACCCCTGGGCAATCATCTTCAAGAAGGACCTGAAGATGTTTGGCTTCTGGGAGATGCTGGTGTATATCGGCATCGTGCTGGCCGGTTACTGGTACATCTGGAAAAAGGGTGTCATCGACTGGAACAAGCAGGGCAAGGCGGAGAGAATCTGACCATGCCACTCGAGCCCGCCGTAACTGACCTGGAGCAACTAAGAGGCCACGCCGAAGTGGCGTGCCTGGTGGCGTGGAACGCGACCGCCGTCGAAGGCGCTAAGTTCGATCGCAACGAGTTGTCGATCTACGTCGAGCGAACGTCGATTCGCGGCGCATGTACCACGCTGAAGAACGATCCGGTGCTGCAGTACAACTCCCTCTCTGACGTCACCTGTGTGGACTGGACACCGAGCGATCCGCGCTTCGAGGTCATCTACCATCTGTTTTCGACGGTCACGAAGAAACGCGTTCGTCTGAAGGTTCGGTTGTCGGGCGACGACGCGCGTATCGATTCCCTTACACCCATCTGGCCCGGTGCCGATTTCTTCGAGCGCGAAGTCTTCGATCTGTTTGGCGTGCGCTTTCAAGGAGCACCCTAATCTCAAGCGCATCATGATGCCCGAGAACTGGGAGGGGCATCCGCTGCGCAAGGACTACCCCGTCGAGGGATACCGGTAAATCATGGCTGAGATGACTCCAACCCCGGTGCTGGATGTGGCAACTGACCAGACAATGGTCATCAACATGGGGCCGCAGCATCCGTCCACACACGGCGTGCTCCGCCTGCTGCTGGAGATTGACGGCGAGACCATCGTGCGGATTCATGCCCGACATCGGGTATCTGCACACCGGCATTGAGAAGACCTGCGAGGCCAAGTTCTACCAGCAGGTCGTGCCCATGACCGACCGCATCGACTATCTCTGCCCCATGACCAACAATCTCGCGTACTGTCTGGCGGTCGAGAAGTTGTTGGGGCTGGAGATTCCGCCGCGCGCGCAGTGGTTGCGAGTGATGCTGAACGAGCTGACGCGCATCAACTCGCACCTGGTCTGGCTGGGCACGCATGCCATGGACATTGGCGCCATGACCGTGTTCCTCTACTGCTTCCGCGAGCGCGAGAACATCCTGCGGCTGTTCGAGGCGGTTTCCGGGCAGCGCATGATGACGTCGTACTTCCGCATCGGTGGAGTCGCGATTGAGCCGCCGCTTGATTTCTTTGCACGGGCGAAACAGTTCAATGAGACCTTTCCCGAGCATATCGACGAGTACGAGAGCCTGCTGACGCAGAACCCAATCTTCGTGAAGCGCACTCAAGGACGTGGCATTTATCTCCAAAGAGGACGCTTTGGCGCTGTGCGCGACCGGCCCGACACTGCGGGCCAGCGGTGTGGATGTCGATTTGCGGCGCGACGCTCCTTACACCGGGTACGAGAACTTCAAGTTTAAGGTGCCGGTATCGGATGTCGGCGATGTGTACGCGCGATACCTGGTGCGAGTTGCGGAGTTGCGCGAGTCGCAGAAGATTGTTGCCCAGGCACTGGAAGGCATTCCCGAGGGTCCGGTGAAAGCTGATGCCCCGCAGGTCGTGCTGCCAGACCGCGAGAAGATGAAGACGCAAATGGAAGCCCTCATCTATCACTTTAAGATCGTGACGGAGGGCTTCACGGTACCGGAGGGCGAAGTTTACCAGGCGATCGAATCGCCGCGTGGCGAGATGGGCTACTACGTGGTAAGCGACGGAACGGCGAAGCCGTATCGCGTTCACATGAGGTCACCGTCGTTTGCCAATCTGCAGACGCTACGGAAGATGTGCGAAGGGCGCCTGATCGCGGACGTGGTTGCGGCGATCGGCAGTATCGACATTGTGTTGGGCGATTGCGACCGGTGAGAGCCGCTCCTAGCCTCTTACTCTTTGCCAGATGAGTGGGAGCGAAGAAGCGGATGGGCCGGCAAGATACGAACGGCTGGTTTTATGAAATTCTCTGACCAACTCGAAAGGCGTTTCGTCGAGATGTCCACGCACTACCCGACCAAGCGGTCGGTGCTGGTGCCGATGCTGCTCTACATTCAGGACGAAGTCGGCGCACTGACGGACGAAGCCATTCACGAGATCGCCCAGCGCGTGGACCTGACGGACCTGGAGGTGCGCAACGTCGTCAGCTACTACTCGATGCTGCGCACGCATCCGATCGGTAAGTACAACTTTCAGGTCTGCACCAACGTGAGCTGCCTGTTACGCGGTGGCGAGGAAATGCTCGATCACTGCAAGAAGAAGCTCGGCGTGGGGAACAAGCAGTCAACGCCCGACGGCCTGTTCCACCTGGAAGAGGTCGAATGCATTGGCGCGTGCTCGTGGGCCCCCGCCATGATGCTGAACTACGAGTTCCACGAGAATCTGACGCCAGAAAAGATTGACGAGCTGATCGACGGGATCAAGAAGAAGGAACAACAGTAGGCGATGGCGTATCTGGTCTCACATCCCGACGAAGTCAAGGTCGTCTCCAAGCGCTTTGGCCTGGGTGCGACCAATCTCGACCGCTACCTCGAACTCGACGGCTACAAGGCGCTGCAAAAGGCGCTCGACGATGGAGCCGGACGCCATCATCAACGAGGTCAAGGTGTCGAACCTGCGCGGACGTGGCGGAGCAGGCTTCCCGACCGGCATGAAGTGGTCGTTCGTGCCCAAGCAGTCGCCGAAGCCGAAGTACGTGCTGTGCAACGGCGACGAGAGCGAGCCCGGCACTTGCAAAGACCGGCTGATTTTCGAGCATGATCCGCACTCGGTGATCGAAGGCGTGATGATCGCGGCGCTGGCGATTGGCGCGAAAACCGGATACATCTATATTGCGCGGTGAGTATCGCTACCTCGTCGCAGATCATGGAGAAGGCCGTGGCCGACGCCTACGCGCGTGGCTTCATCGGCAAGAACATCTTCGGCTCGGGACGTGATCTCGACGTTTACGTGCACTCTGGCGCCGGCGCCTACGAAGTCGGGCGAAGAGTCGGCGCTGATGGAGTCGCTGGAAGGCAAGCGTGGCGTGCCGCGCATCAAGCCTCCCTTCCCTGCCGTCGTGGGACTGTGGGGCTGCCCGACCGTGATCAACAATGTCGAAACGCTGGCCAGCGTGCCCCACATCATCCTGGGCGGCGGACAGTGGTTTGCCGATCTTGGCACGCCGAAGAACGGCGGCACGCACCTCGTTCTGCATCAGCGGCAACGCTGGAGACGCCGGGCGTCTACGAGCTGCCTCTGGGCTACAACTTCAAGAAGCTGATCTACGACGTGGCCGGGGGCATCCAGGGTGGACGAAAGCTCAAGGCTGTCGTGCCGGGTGGATCGTCGGTACCGATTCTGTTGCCAGACGAGATTGACTATCCGTTCGACTTACGACGGAATGACCAAGGCCGGCTCCATGATGGGTTCGAGCGCCGTCATCGTGCTCGACGAGACCATGTGCATGGTGCGCTTTGCGCTTGCGGGTGATCGAGTTCTATCAGCACGAAAGCTGTGGATGGTGCATCCCGTGCCGTGAGGGGACGGACTGGATCAAGAAGACGCTGACGCGCTTTCATGCGGGGCACGGCGTGGCGAAAGACATCGACAACGTGAAGTACCTGGCGGACAACATGCTGGGACGGACATTCTGTCCGCTGGGTGATGCGGCAGCGATGCCCATCATTTCCTATGTGCGAGAAGTTCCGCCCTGAATTTGAGGCCCACCTCGACGGCAAGCCGTGTCCGTTTGAGAAGGTCGGCCGAACCGGCGTTGGTGTGAAAGAAGCGGATGCTGGCAGTAGACAGACTTATTCCCACTTTTGCGTACAGTGCTGGAGCTACCAGCGAAAGGCTAATAGCGGCTTTTCATGGCTGACGTAACACTCACTGTTGACGGCAAGAAGCTGACGGTTCCCGCGGGAACGCTGCTGATTGAGGCCTGCAAGAGCACCGGCATCGAGGTGCCTTCGTTCTGCTACTACCCTGGCCTCTCCTTGCAGGGCGCCTGCCGCATGTGCCTGGTGGAAATCGAGAAGATGCCCAAGCTGCAGACCGCCTGCACCACGCCGGTCGCCGAGGGCATGGTCGTCACCACCGAAAACGACAAGATCAAGCAGGCGCGCAAGTCGATGCTCGAACTGCTGCTCGCGAATCATCCGCTGGATTGCCCGGTGTGCGACGCCGGCGGCGAATGCGAACTGCAGGACATGACCTTCAAGTACGGCGCCGCCGAATCGAAGTTCATGGACATCAAGAACCATCGCGAGGAACAGCAATGGTCTCCGGTGGTGTACTTCGACCGGCCACGCTGCATTCTGTGTTACCGCTGCATCCGCGTCTGCGGCGAAGGCATGGACGTCTGGGCCCTGGGCATCCAGAACCGCGGTTCGGGTTCCATCATCGCGCCGAATAAGGAAGATCACCTGGAGTGCGAAGAGTGCGGCATGTGTATCGACATCTGCCCGGTCGGCGCGCTGACCTCGGGAGCGTATCGCTACAAGACGCGTCCGTGGGAGATGAAGCATGTCGGCACCGTGTGCACGCACTGCGGCGACGGCTGTAAGACAACCCTAGGCGTGCGTCGCGCCGATACCGGCATGGACATCGTGCGCGGCGACAATCGCGACAAGAGCGGCATCAACGGCGATTTCCTGTGTATCAAGGGACGCTACGCGTTCGATTTCGCCAACAACAGCGAGCGCGTTGAGTCACCCCGCTGATCAAGCGCGACGGAAAATTCGTTCCTGCCAAGTGGGACGAGGCGTTTCGACCTGATCGCCTCGAAGTTTAAAGATGCATTGCGACGTGGGGCCCGGCTTCGGTCGGCGTGATCGGTTCGAACCGTACCAGCAACGAAGAGAACTACCTGCTGCAGAAGTTCGCCCGCCTGGTGCTGGGCACCAACAATATCGACCACCATCGCACCGCCGACTTCCCTGCCTTCGCTTCGGCGCTGGCGGGAAAAGCGAACGCCACGGCTTCGATGCGCGAGGTCGGATCAGCGCCCGGCGATCCTGCTGATTGGTAATGATCCGACCGAACAGCATCCGCTGCTGGCGTGGCAGATCCGCACCAACGTGCGGCTGCATCGTGCCAAGCTGTATGTAGTGAACTCTTCTCCCATCAAGCTGCGGCGGCAGGCGACGGCGTTCGCGCAGATCGCGCCCGGCTCTGAAGGCAGCTTCGTGCAGTTCCTGGCGGGCAACGACTCCGCTGCCGATTCGGTTCTTTCACCCGCAGTTCACGCGCGAATCGCTGAATGACTTGCGCGACAAGCTGAAGGCCGAACAGGGTCTGGTCGTCGTCTTTGGCTCGGAAGTTGCGCGGCGCTGACGTGAAGTCGCTGATCGATTTCGGGCTGGCGCAGGGCGCGAAGTTTCTCTGCCTCGGCGATTACGCCAATTCGCGCGGCGCGGCCGACATGGGACTGTATCCCGACATGCTGCCCGGCTACGCTCCGGTCGACAGCGCGACCAAGTTCCACGCAGAACTGGGTGGATGTCATTCCCACAGCTGCCGGCCTGAACCTGCTGCAGATGGTGGACGCGGCGAAGGAAGGAAAGCTGAAGGCGCTCTACGTGGTCGGATCGAATCCAGTCGCGCGCTACAACATCGATCCGTTCGCACTGTCGAAGACGTTTGTCGTCGTGCAGGACATGTTCCTGACCGAGACTGCGACCATCGCCGATGTGGTGCTGCCGGTGGCCAACGCGTACGAGAAGGCTGGGACGCTACACCAACACGGCGGGCGATCTTCAGTTGCTGAAGAAGGCCGGCGACTTTGGCGGGCACGCGCAGCGATTTCGAGTGCATCGTGCGCATCGCGCAGGCCATGGGATACGACGTTCAGCAAACTGGTTCCCTTCGGCGGTGCCGGCGTTCGCGCCGACATGGGGCAGACGCGCGGGGCGCAATCCGGCGAGTCCGACCAGCATGCGGTCTGGCTGGCGTCGCACAATCTCGAGCCCAAGATGAGTCCGTTCGATCCCGACGGCGATGCTGGACGAGATTCAGCGGCTGGTGCCGGGCTATGACGTTTCGCGGCTGAGCCTATTGGCGGGCCAGGACGAGCACACGCAACTGGTGCAGATCACCGGCGCGACGGGGAGTGGGCATCCGGAGCTGATTCTGCCCGCGAATGACACGCTATTCACATCGGGAACATTGGGACGTTATTCCGCCACGCTCAATTCGGTGATGGAGCGGCATCTGGCTACACGGCCGAAGGAAGTCGCGGCCGACTAGCTGCGGCGCGGCTGTCGGGCGCCTGTTCTATTGTAGGTAGCTGTAGACTGATTCAGCGCGGCTCGTGTCGCGTGCGAAACGAAGCAGCGAGAACGCATTCATTCAATGACCATCGGAACCTACATCCTCGTATCGCTGATCAAGATCGTGATCGCCATGTTCGTGCTGCTCACTGGGGTGGCCTACACGACTCTGGCGGAACGCAAGGTGGTGGCGCACATACAGAACCGCTGGGGGCCATCGCGCGTGGGTCCGTTCGGCATCTGGCAGCCGCTGGCCGACGGCTTAAAGTTTATCTTTAAGGAAGACATCACACCTCCATTTGCAAACAAGCCTTTATATCTACTGGCGCCGATCCTGTCGTTGACCGTGGCGCTGACTGCGATTGCGGTGGTTCCGATTGGACCATGGGTCACGATTGGTGGAATCCACACGCCGTTGCAGATTGCCGACGTCAACATCGGTCTGCTGATCATCCTCGGACTGACCTCGATCGGCGTGTACGGAGTGGCGCTGGCAGGATGGTCGTCAAACAGCAAGTACTCGATGCTGGGCAGCCTGCGCGCTTCTGCCCAGATGGTGAGCTATGAAATCGCGCTGGGTCTGTCGCTGGTGGGAGTGTTGATTTACGCCGGCAGCTTCAGCCTGCGCGACATCGTGAATGCCCAGTCGGGAACGTTTCTGGGCATTCATTCCCAAGTGGAACATCTTTACCGGACAGTTCGTCGCCTTCTTTATTTACATCATGGCGGCGTACGCCGAAACCAACCGCATTCCGTTCGATCTGGCGGAAGCGGAGACGGAATTCGTCGCCGGCTATCACACGGAATACAGCTCGATGAAGTTTGCCATGTTCTTCATGGCCGAGTACGCCAACATGTTCACCGTCGCGTGCCTGGCTACGGTGCTGTTCTTTGGAGGATGGTCGGGCCCGGTGTTTCGGACCGCCGATTTTGCAGGCCTTGTTGCCCATGCTTCTGGTTTGTAGTGAAGGTACTGGTTTTTATTTTTATCTACATCTGGGTCCGGGGCACGCTTGCCCCGCTTCCGCTATGACCAGTTGATGGCGTTTGGCTGGAAGTTTCTTTTGCCGCTGGCGATTGCAAACATTCTTGTCACGGCTCTGGTTGTAGCGCTGAAGTAGCGAAAGATTTCGAAGGATTCGTCCTGGCTAGTCGGTCGCCGGAAGAGTGAGAATCATGCATCTAGTTCTATTCCTTATTTTCGGCGCGGTATGCGTGGGGGCGGCGATCAACCTGCTCGTGCAGAAGCATCCCATCAACAGCGCGCTGTCGCTGATCGTCGTAATGGGGTCGCTGGCGCTGCTGTACCTGCTGCTGGGGGCCGAGTTCGTTGCCGCCGTGCAGGTCATCGTTTACGCCGGCGCGGTCATGGTGCTGTTCGTCTTCGTCATCATGCTGCTGAACGCGGGCGAAGAGGAAGTACTGCCGCATACCAGCCGTGTGGCCGTCATGCTCGGAGTTCCGGGCCTGATCGTTGGGCTGGCGATTGGCGTCTGGGTTATCGGCCGCTATGCCGGTCTGGATCGCATCGCGATTGGCGGCCCGACAGATCCTTAACGGCACGGAAGGCTTTGGTAATCCGCGCGTCCGTCGCGCAGGTTGCTGTTCCGCGACTTCCTGCTGCCGTTCGAAGTCACGTCGATTCTGATCCTGATCGCGATACTGGGCGCCGTGGTCCTGGCGCGGAGGGAGGAGTAAATGGTCCCTCTGTCCTATTACCTGGTTCTGAGCGCGATTCTGTTCGCCTGCGGCGTCGCCGGCTTTCTGATCAAGCGCAACATCATCACCATCTTCATGTCGATTGAGTTGATGCTCAATGCAGTGAACCTGACGTTCGTGGCTTTCGCCGCCGAGTTGAAGATGCTCAGCGGACACGTATTCGTCTTCTTCGTAATGGTCGTGGCCGCGGCAGAAGCCGCCGTCGGACTGGCAATCATTATTTCGGTATTCCGGACGCGCGAAACCCTGAACGTTGATCGCGTGAACCTACTCAAACTATGAGCCTTCATCTCTGGATCATTCCGCTGTTGCCGCTTACCGGCGCCGCCATCAATGGCCTGCTGGGCAAGCGCTTCCCCAAGGCCGTGGTCAATACCATCGCGCTGGGATCGACGGCCGCGGCGTTTGCCTATGCGCTGTGGGTGGCGGTGCAGTTCATGGGCTTGCCAGCCGACCAGATTCCTCACATCGAGCGCTACGCCACGTGGATGACTGCCGGGCACGTTTACCGCCGAATACGGCATCTACCTCGACCAGCTTTCGCTGGTGATGCTGCTGATCGTGACCGGCGTCGGGTTCCTGATCCATATCTACTCCGTCGGCTACATGGAGCACGAGGGCGGCTACTACCGCTTACTTCGCCTACCTCAACATCTTCATGTTCTTCATGCTGACCCTCATCCTGGCGAACAACTACCTGCTGATGTTTGTCGGATGGGAGGGCGTCGGCCTGGCGTCGTACCTGCTGATTGGCTTCTGGTTCCTCAAAGATTCGGCGGCGAATGCGGGCAAGAAGGCGTTCATCACCAACCGCGTCGGTGACTTCGGATTCCTGATCGCGCTGTTCCTGCTGATCAAGCACTTCGGAACCTTGCAATACGACAGCCGTATTCAAGGCAATCTCAGCGCTATCCGGTGGAAGCTTCAGCCGGGCTGCTGACTGCGATCGGTCTGCTGATGATGGTGGGCGCCAGCGGCAAGTCGGCGCAGATTCCGCTGTATGTCTGGCTGCCGGATGCGATGGAAGGTCCGACGCCGGTCAGCGCCCTGATTCACGCGGCGACCATGGTGACCGCCGGCGTGTACATGGTGGCGCGCTCCAACGCAGTATTCAACCGCGCGCCGATCGCGCTGATCGGTGGTCGCAGTTATCGGAACGCTGACGGCGATCTTTGCCGCGTCCATCGGCATAGTGCAGACCGACATCAAGAAGGTGCTGGCGTACTCCACCATTTCGCAGCTTGGCTACATGTTCATGGGTTGCGGCGTTGCGGCCTATGGCGCGGGCATCTTCCACCTGATGACGCACGCCTTCTTCAAGGCGCTGCTCTTCCTTTCCGCTGGCGCCATCATTCACGGCCTCGGCGGCGAGCAGGACATGCGTAAGATGGGCGGACTGCGCAAGTACATGCCCAAGACCTTCTGGTGCATGACGGATTGCGACCTTTACCATCGCCGGCTTCCCTCCCCTGGCGGCGTTCTTCTCCAAGGACGAAATTCTGTGGGACGACCTGGGCGAGCGGAAACCACCTGCTGTGGCTGATCGGCGTGATCGCCGCGCGGCATGACCTCGTTCTACATGTTCCGACTGTGGTTCATGACGTTCTTTGGCGAGTATCGCGGCCAGCAGACCGGCGGACAGATCTCGCACCACGGCCACGACGGTCACGACTGCAGCAGGCGGCACCACGGCCATGGCGCTCCGCACGAGAGCCCCATGGTCATGATCGTTCCGCTGATGATTCTGGCCGTGCTTTCGTTTGTTGGCGGATGGGTCGGCATTCCCGCCGCGCTAGGTGGATCGGAGCACTTCGATCATTTCCTGGCTCCCGTCTTCCGTCGACGGCGAAGCGCCCCTGGCAATGGAAGCTGAAGGCTCGCCAGCGAAGAAGAGCACAGCCGAGCACGAAGAAACGAGCCACCGAACTCCTCTTCATGGGAATCTCGGTGGCGGCGGCTGCGCATCGGCTTTCTTGGAGCCTGGTACCTGTACTACAAGCGGCACTGACCTTCCGGCGAAGATGGCGGCAAGCTGCCGGCGGGCTCTATACGCTTCGTTCTCGACAAGTACAAGGTGGACGAATTCTACGGCGCGGCGATCATTCGCCCGATTGTGCTGATCTCGACCAATGTTCTGTGGAAGGGCATCGACGCCACCCTCATTGACGGCGCGGTCGACGAAAGTGCCGCAGGAGCGCAAGGACGTCTCCGACGGACTTGCGTCAGATGCAGTCGGGCAACATTCGCTCCTATGCCGGATGGGTCGCAGTTGGCGCGGCCGTCGTCATCGCCTTCATGGTGTGGAAGGGTGTGCGATGAACTACATCGACCACAACATCGTCACCATCGTCACCTTCCTGCCGCTCGCGGGAGCACTGCTGCTGGTCGTCTTTCCCGCGTCGCGACCGCGATATTCGCTGGTTCGCGCTCGGCATCTCGCTGGTCACGCTGCTGGCGTCGCTGCACCTGCCCTGGCACTTTACGATGCACGGCGTCGGGCTTCCAGTTCGAGCAGAACATTCCCTGGATCTCGCATCCCGTCATCCACTACCACCTTGGTATCGACGGCATCTCGCTATGGCTGGTGGTGCTGACCACTTTCCTCACCCCGCTGTGCGTGCTGATTTCGTGGAAGTCGGTCCACGACCGGGTGAAGGAATTCTTCATCCTGATGCTGGTGCTCGAGACCGCGATGATCGGCGTCTTCGTCGCGCTCGACCTGTTCTTGTTCTACTTCTTCTGGGAAGCCACGCTGATTCCGATGGCGCTCATCATCGGCATCTACGGCCATGGCCGCCGTATCTATGCCGCGGTGAAGTTTTTCCTGTACACCATGATCGCGTCGGTCTTCATGCTGGCCGCGATCATCTGGCTCTATGCCAATACTGGCAGCTTCGACTTCGTGACCATTCGCGACGCGATACAGACCGGGCAGGTCCTGGGCTTCGATACCGCCGCGAAATGGCTGTTCCTGGGCTTCTTCGTCGCCTTTGCCGTCAAGGTACCGCTCTTCCCTCTTCATACCTGGCTGCCCGACGCTCACGTGGAAGCGCCGACTGCCGGATCGGTCCTGCTGGCCGGCGTGCTGCTGAAGATGGGAACCTACGGCCTGCTGCGCTTCAACCTCGGCCTCTTCCCCGAGCAGGCGCGGCGCAATGCTCCCTGGATCATCGTGCTGGCGCTCATCAGCATCATCTCCGGAGCGCTGGTCGCCATGGTGCAGCCCAACGTGAAGAAGCTGGTTGCCTACACCTCGGTCAGCCATCTTGGCTTTGTCGTGCTCGGCATCTTCAGCTTCACCCAGATCGGCGTTGACGGTGCGGTGTACCAGATGCTGAACCACGGCGTCTCCACCGGCGCCCTGTTCATGTTGCTGGGCATGATCTACGATCGCCGCCACACCTACGAGATTTCCGAGTACGGCGGCCTGGCGACGCCGATGCCGGTATATGCCACGTTCTTCACCTTCATCATGCTGTCGTCGCGTGGGACTGCCGCTGCTGAACGGCTTCGTCGGTGAGTTCCTGATTCTGAGCGGAGCCTTCCAGGCGCGCCAGATTTACGGAATTCGTGGCTGCGACAGGAGTGATCTGGAGCGCCTGCTACCTGCTCTGGATGTATCAGCGCGTGTTCTACGGTCAGATCACGAATCCGGTCAACAAGAACCTCACGGACATGGACGCACGCGAGCGCGTCTCGATGTGGCCGCTGGCAATTGCGGCGCTGGTCATGGGTGTAGCCCCGAATCTCTGGCTGCACTTCATCGATCCCTCGGTCTCTTACGCTCTTGACGCAATTCTCCAACGGGTTGCGCGCTGCTGCGCCCGCCGCGACCCACGTTACTCAGGCCCTCATGCAGGTGATCGGACGATGATTCCGACCGTTGACTACATCCGGATCCTTCCTGAGCTGGTGCTCAGCATCTTCGGCATCCTCGTCATGATGGTGGATCCGGTCATCCCCACCCACGACTCCAAGAAGCCGCTGGGCGTCATTGCGCTGGTCGGCGTTCTGGCCGGGCTCGCGGCCACTGCTTACCAGGCCCAATATTATGGCGACGCGTTCTTCAACATGGTGCGCGTCGACACCTTCAGTGTCTTCTTTCATTTCGTCGTATCTGCTGGTCGCGCTGGTCGTGGTGCTCAGCTCGTTCGACTACCTCGAAGTCCAGCGGATCAAGGCCGGCGAATACTACGCCCTGGTACTGTTTGCGTCCGTAGGCATGATGCTGATGTCGTCGGCCATCGAGCTGGTGCTGATCTTCATCGCGCTCGAGATCTCGTCGATCTCGACCTACGTCCTGGCGGGATTTCGACGTCGCGCTGCTGAAAGCGCCGAGTCTTCGCTCAAATACTTCCTGCTGGGATCGTTTGCGACCGCGTTCTTCCTTTACGGTGTCGCCATGGTGTTCGGCGCGACCGGAACCACCAACGTTTATCGCATCGCCGAGGTGCTCAATACCCAGCATTCGGTGGTGGTCTATCTCGCCGTCGCCCTGATGTTTGTCGGCTTGGGCTTCAAAGTGGCCTCCGCGCCCTTCCATGTCTGGACGCCTGACGTTTACGAAGGCGCGCCCGCGCCGGTCGTCGGATTCATGTCCACCGGCCCCAAGGCTGCGGCCTTCGCGGTGCTGCTGCGCGTGTTATTCGCGACCGGGCGCGCCGGGATGGTTCTGGCTGGTCTGGATCTCCGCGGTTCTGTCGATGACCATTGGCAACATCGGCGCGCTGGTGCAGAACAATATCAAGCGCCTGCTGGCGTATTCCTCCATTGCTCACGCCGGATATCTGCTGGTTGCTTTCGCCGCAGCCCAGACCACTGGTATCTCCGCCGCGATCTTCTACACTGCCTCCTACGCAGCCATGAACGTCGGTGCTTTCGCCATCGTCGCGCACCTCTCGGGGCAAGGGCGAGCGCTATGTCACGCTCGAAGACTATGCCGGACTGGGCCGCCGGTCTCCGGTTTTCGCAGCGCTGCTCACGATCTTCCTAATCTCGCTGATTGGTATCCCGATTACCGGCGGCTTCTTTGCCAAGTTCTACGTGTTCTCGGCCGCATTGCAATCGAACCTTGTCGGGCTGACCATCATCGGCGTCATCAACAGCGCCATCGCCGCTTACTACTACCTGCGCGTCATTGTGTACATGTACATGCGCGATGAGCGTACCGAAGCACCGGTCGCGCCGGTTCCGGTGAGCCTCGGCGTGGGAATTGCGATCAGCCTGATTGCCACCATCTACCTCGGCGTGCTGCCCAACCGAGTGCTCGGAGATGCGGTCCGCGCCGCCCAAGACCTCATGAAATAGCTGGGTAGGACTCAAGAAGAGAAGAAGAGATTGGGCAAACGATCCAATCGGGCCCGCCCGCGGCACTAGTCTAGCCCAGCAGGGCCCGGCTGCCTTACCAGACCCGGCACACCTTATCCGCAGGCTTGACCATAGGTTGTCCCGCTTTGCAGCCGAAGGCCTGGCCGAACTCCGGCATGTTCACCACCACGCCGTTGATTCGGTACTCTTCCGGGCGAGTGCGGATTCGTGATGGCCTTGACCCGCAGGTTTTCCGGCCGCTGGTTCTCGCACGCCCACTGCGCGAACCCGACGAAGAAGCGCTGGTCGGGCGTGAGCCCGTCCTGGTTCTCGTAACGTCGCATTCCTTGGTCGCGTTCTTCCACGCGATGTAGGCCAGGATCGTGCCCCCTAGATCGGCCACGTCCTCGCCTTCCGTCAGCTTCGAGTTGATGTGGATGTCGTCCACCACCACGTACTGCGCATACTGATCGACCACGCAATTGGCATGCTTCACGAACTGCTCAGCGTCTTGCTTCGGTCCACCAGTCTTTCAGGTTGCCCTTCGCGTCGAACTGCCGGCCTTCGTCGTCGAACGCGTGGGTCAGCTCGTGCCCGATGGTCGAGCCGGTGTTGCCGTAGTTCGGCGCGGCGTCCATCTTGGCGTCGTAGAGCGGCGGTTGCAGAACGCCTGCCGGAAAATTGATGTCGTTCATCTGCGGATTGTAGTAAGCGTTCACCGTCGGCGGCGTCATGTCCCATTCCGTGCGATCCACCGGCTGGCCAACTTTCGCTAACTGCCGCTTGTTCTCGAATTCCGTGGCCCGCACGTCGTTGCCGTAGAAGTCATCGGCCACGATCTTCACCGAGCTGTAGTCGCGCCACTTGTCCGGATACCCGACCTTGTTTCGAATTGCCTTCAGCTTGACCAGGGCCTGCTGCTTGGTCGTCGGGCTCATCCACTCCAGTTGCTGGATGCGCACTGCCATGGCGTCTTCGATCTGCTGCGTCATCTCCACGGTCGACGCTTTCAGGTCCGGACCAAACGTCTTGCCCGAACGTAAACCTGGCCGAGTGCTTCGCCGAGATTGTCGTCGACGTACTGCACGCAACGCTTCCAGCGCGGCTGGAGTTCATTCGCGCCGCGCAGGTACTTACGGTAAAACTCGAAATTCTCATTGACGAATGCCGACGACAGAAACGGCGCACGCGAATGCGCCACATGCCAACGCAGGTAAGTCTGCCAGTCGGCAATGGAAGCCGAACTCGACTTGCGCGTTCACATCCTTGAAGAAGTCGGGCCACGCGACATTCAGGATCTCAAACTTGGGGACCCCGGAATCACTGAAATACGCATTCCAATCGAAATCCGGCGCGATCTTGTAGAGTTCAGCCACCGTCATCTTGTGCTTCAGCTTGTAGGGATCGCGGCGGTCCACTCGCGTACAGTGACGCCTTGGCCAGGCTCGTTTCCATCCGCATCACCGTCGCGGCATTCTGCTTTGCAACTTCCGGAGAGTCGCCCAGCAACTCGAACATCTTCTGCACGTGCTGCAAGTAGCGCTCGCGCGTCTCCTTCGACTTGGCGTCGTCCTTCATGTAGTAGTCGCGGTCGGGCAGAGCCGAGCCCGCCCTGATCGATCCCTACGATCATGCGGTCGGAGTCGTCGGGGTCCTGCAGCGGCCCGAGATCGAACAGCGCTCCCACGCCCTGCATCTGCAATTGTGCGAGCAGAGGCGCGAGCTGCTTCGTATTCTTCAGGCCCTGGATCGCGTCCAGATCGGGCTGCATGGGCTTGGCCGCCAGCTTTTCGACCAGCGCCTCGTTCATGCACGACGCCATAGAAATCGCCGATCTTCTGGGTCACGGCGTCGCGATCCTTGGCCGTGGCAGCCTGTTCCAGAATCCCTCGCAAATACGTCAAATTGTCCTGGTAGAGCTTGCCGTAAACGCTCCACGAAGTCTGGTCGGGAGGAATCGCATTCCTCTTCTGCCATCCGCCGCAGGTGTACTGGTAAAAATCAACGCACGGATCGATGGATTGGTCCATCGCCGTCAGGTCCAGGCTGGGCGTATAGGGCAGTCCAGCTTCCGATGACGCCGTCCCTCGAGGTGCGGCCGCCTGCGTCGGATGGAGGGTCTGCGCGGTACACACTGCGGCCAATACAGCCAGTGCAATAGAAAGTCGCATCGATAGCAAAGCAAGCCTCCGTGTGAACGGATGAGGATAGCAGAGAAGGCCCGCCGAATGCGCCCGCGGTGGGACGAGTACCATCGCGAAAGGATGCATTTTTTCTCTGCCCGGGAGGTATCGATTTGGTTCACATTTCTTTACCGCGTTGCCCGGTACCGGCCCAGGTTCGGAACGAAACACGCCAGAGCTAAGAGGGTTTACAGTAGTGGCAGTCGAAGAGGCTGCGTGCCCGTTGGGATTTGGGCTCGATAGACGGACAGCTTGAAATCGCAGGCATGAGGAGCATGAAATGAAATCGCAGCGGCGGTTGGGGTGGGTTCTCGCAGCGCTAATATTAATGGCGTTCGGCACGGGAAGCCTGCTTGCGCAGGACGGGGAGAATGCCGGCATGCCGAACAATGTCGGCTACCCAAACGGGGCCCCCGGCCCGGATAATCCCGGAAACCCTGCCCCGGGAAATCCAAATAGCGATCCGCCGTCGCGCGTCGCCCGCATTCAGTACATCTCTGGCGAAGTTTCCATGCAGCCCGGCGGCGTGAACGACTGGGTAGCGGCCAGCATGAATCGCCCGCTGACGACCTCTGACCGCGTTTGGACCGACAAAAACTCGCGTGTTGAACTTAACGTTGGCACCGGTTTTCTTCGCATGAATTCCGAGAGCAGCCTGACCTTCACCAACGTCAACGATTCGACGGTTCAGGCCGAACTCGACCAAGGCGTTCTCGAACTTACGGTTCAGCATCTCGAACCGGGCGAAATCTTCGAAGTCGATACGCCGAATATTGCGTTCACGGTGATGAAGTCCGGCGTGTATCGTCTTCAACGTCCGTCCCGGCGACAACCAGACGTGGGTTACCGTCCGCAAAGGTAATGGCCAGGCGACCGGCAATGGTCCCGCGGTTAAGGTCAGCTCAGGTGAACAGGTGCGCTTCAGCGGGCAGGACCTTGCAGCAAGCGGCTGTTTACGCAGCTCCCGCGCCCGATGGTTTCGAAGACTGGGCGCAGGTGCGCGACAAACGGCTAGATGGTTCAGAATCTGCTCGCTATGTTGCGCCTGGCGTCATCGGCTATCAGGACCTCGATTACTATGGCCGCTGGCAGATCGTTCCGACCTACGGCGCGATCTGGGTTCCCACCAGCGTTCCGGCAGGTTGGGCTCCTTATCGCTACGGCCACTGGGTGTGGGTCGCTCCCTGGGGCTGGACCTGGGTTGACGATGCGCCTTGGGGCTTTGCTCCTTTCCACTATGGCCGCTGGGTGTCCTACGGCGGGTACTGGGGCTGGGCTCCTGGACCGGCTTATGCCGGGTGGCGTCCTTATTACGCGCCTGCGCTGGTCGGCTGGGTGGGCGGTGCTGGATGGGGCTTTGGCATCTCATTCGGTGTCGGCTTTGGATTCGGCGCCGGTTGCGGATGGTTCCCGCTGGGATGGGGTGAGCCGTTCTATCCCTGGTATCACGGATACCATGGCGGATACGTAAGCCAGGCTTACATCCGTAATGTGAACGTCACCAATACGCACATCACGAACATTACCAACGTTACGAACAACTACTACCACAACGCGGTGAACAGCACTCACTATGCGAACCGCATGGTCGCGGGTGCGGTAACGGCTGCTCCCAAGTCCGCGCTGGCGAATGGGCAGAACATCGCCAAGGTCGGTGTTGCAGTTCCGAAGTCCGAACTTGGCAAGGGACAGGTGATGCGGAGTGCCGATGTAACTCCGACCCGCGAAGCCATGCTTGGCGGCCACACTGCGCGTACGAGCGGGGTTCCGCCGCGTTCGGTTTCCGACCACCGGCAGTGAGCCAGCGCGACGCCTCCGCCCGCCAACCGGCTTCAACGCAATCGATCGGCGATCGCGAGAGTCACGGCACTGCCGCCCGCGGGTTTAGGTGTCGCACAACACCCGGCACGGCGCAAAACGTGACCGGTGCATGCGGCGCACAACGTGCCACGTCCACCGTCGGCTGCGCAATGGCCGCCGTAACAGCCCGTCGGCTGCGCCGTGCTCCGCGAATCCGGCGACATCGCGTGCCTCGGCCTCCCGAAGCCGCCTTAGCGGGCGGCGCAAGCGCGCGCATAATCACCCGACGATGAATAACGGTCCGCAAAGCGCGGCAGGCCTCACCGCACATAACGCGCAGTGCCGCCACCGCCGCAGCACTGACGTATCATTCGCCCAGCGGAAACCAGCCGCGTCTGCCTCGTCGAATCATCTGCCAGCCCTCGCAACATGCGGCTCCGCAAAGGCAACTCGCACGACTGAAGCCCGCTGGGGGCTCGGGTTCGAGCCGAGTGCCGCGGGGTCGGCGCCACGCCCGCCCTCGGGGTACAGCTATCATGCGGCGCCTGCGTACTCGGCTTCCTCGTCGTCTGCAGCCGGGCGGATGGGTACCAGCGCTTACGCCGGAAGCAGAGCGCAGTTCGCTATCCGTCGAGTCCTTACTATGCCTCCAGCCGGAGCTACGGATCTACGTCCGACGTAGCTACGAGCCGCAACTCCGGCTCAGCGGGCGCCTACTCCGCGCCAGCCCCATTTTTCAGCCCCGCACTACTCCGGTGGAGGCGGCGGCTACTCACGGCGGAGGTGGTGGCGGGCACTCCAGTGGAGGCGGCGGACATAGCGGAGGCGGAGGCCATCGATAACATCTTGTGAGCAGGCGATCGCAGTCTCGGGCGGCCTTCAACGGCCGCCCTTTAGTTACGCCGCGCGGGCATGACTTCTGTGCCGCTCGATTGCCTCGCCTGTGACGCCCTACATAACGCAATGCGCTCAGCAGCTTATAATCGAGAAGTGAGTCGTCCCACTGTGAAGACGGTCAGGAAGGTAGCCGAGGCCAATTTCCCCACCCGCTGGGGACAGTTCCGGATCTACGGCTTTGAAGGCGATTTTGAGACCTTGCTCGACAACGTTTCTGCCGAAAGGGCTGACCGCTTGGCGCGCGAAGGCAAGGTCGAGCGGCGCAAGGAAGAGGCCGTCGCCCTGGTCATGGGTGACATTCACTCCGCGCCGCCGCTGGTGCGCATTCATTCGCAGTGCCTGACCGGCGACGTTTTTCACTCCATGCGCTGCGACTGCCGTCAGCAGCTCGAACTGGCGCTCTCCATGATTGCCGACGCAGGTGCTGGCATCCTGATTTACGAGCAGCAGGAGGGACGTGGCATCGGCCTGATGGCCAAGTTGCAGGCCTACGAGCTGCAGGACAATGGGTCTCGACACGATCGAGGCCAACGAGAAGCTGGGCTATGACACCGATTACCGCCAGTACACCCTACCGGCCGAGATCCTGCAGCAACTCGGTGTGAGGGCTGTTCGCCTGATCTCGAACAATCCCGACAAAGTAGCGGCCGTGGAGAAAGCGGGAATCGAGGTTGTCGAGCGCGTGTCCGCCGAAGTCGAACCCTACGAGCACGCCGAGAAGTATCTGCAAACCAAAAAAGACCGCATGGGACACCTATTCGACAGCTTGTAGCCTGCCTTCAGACGCTACCGCAACACCTTTTTCATCGAGACCGAATTCCTCACCGGCAGATCCTTCACCGCCACTCGGGCCAACGCCAGATACGCCTCCCGCGCGGCGGGCATTCTTCGCAACGCCTGCAAGTGCTGGCGGACCGTCGCCACATCACCGCGAATGAACGGGCCGCTGAAAGCCCTGGCAGCTCCGTGCGCCAGGTAATTCGTCAACGTCTGCTGTAACAACGTGCCCGCCATGGTTCGCAATTGCGGCTTTCCAATCCCAGCCGCGATACCCACTTCCTCCATGGCCGCCATGAGCGCGACCAACAGAGGCGACGCGAACGTATCGAACGCGTGATACAGCACCTTGTCACGTTTGCGAATCACGACTGCGAAGCCTCCCAAATCTGTAACGACTCTTCTCGCCAGGCGAACCGCCGGCGGATCCCCCTCGGTACCAAATGGCACGCCCGTCAGGTTGGGCGCTGCTCTGGATACGAAAGTCATTCCCGGATGAACTGCTGCTACGTGGGCTCCCCGTTCCCGCAACGCCGACAGGGCATCGCTGGTCAATGCTCCGCTGGAGTGAAACGTCGTCGTGCCCTGCCAGTCACGGCTACTCGTGAGCTGCGCCGCGACGTCCGCAATGGCATCGTCCGGAACCGTCAACCACACCAATGGTCCCAATGACGGCGACTGATCCAGCCTCTGTATGCTGCTGTCGATCTGACGGGCCAGCTTGCTCAAACGAGGGGTCGCCCGACCCAATGGTCGCAATACCAATGACTCAACCTTCCAGCCCGCACGATGCAAGTTGGAAGCCAGGACGCTTCCCCACCGGCCAGGTCCCACGATTGAGACAGGCGGTCGCGCTTCACGGCTACTTGGCATGGCGGCAGCATACCAAAGCCAGCAAGCTACCCGCCCAGCGCCTTGCCTCCATCCCTTATAGTGGAGCAATATGCGCAATCGACCTGCTAAGTCAGCGCGGCCGAACACAAGCGGCAATCAGAAGGCCATAAAGCGTATGCCCAAACTTGAGGTGCTATCCTCTCGAATCGTCTTCAAAGGACGCGTGTTCGACGTCAGCCGCGACAAAGTGCGCGAGCCCAATGGTGTCACAGCCGTGCGTGAAGTGATCCAGCATTCGGGTTCAGTCGTAATCCTGGCGCTCGACGACTCCGCCGCCGAACCGCGCGTCCTGATCGAACGGCAGTACCGATACGCTGCACGCGACTTCATGCTCGAACTTCCCGCGGGACGAATCGATCCGGGCGAAAATGTCGTAGTTGCGGGCAAGCGGGAGCTGCGGGAAGAGACCGGCTATACGGCTCGGAAGTGGAAGCCAGTACTCTACTTTTATCCCAGTCCGGGATTTCTCGCGGAGACAATGACGATCTTGCTGGCGACTGGCCTGAAGGCCGGCACCGCAGAGCCAGAGGCCGACGAACGGATTGAGCACCAACTCGTTCCATTGTCGCGAGTTGTCAGACTCATTTCGTCGGGCCAAATCCGCGATGGCAAGACAATAGCCGGCGTGCTTTGGTGCTGGCACAGTCTAAAAGATCGGCCTTGATCGTAACCGATGTAATTCTGCCTCTCAGACTGTTGCAATTTCACCTAATTATGGGCATTAACTCGGCATTAAGTGACGCTACTACCCGCGCCAAATTCTGCCAAGATAACTGTATACTCTGTTGACAACACCACGAAATTGCTAAACAATCGAAGGCACGCTGTTCAAGAGGCAAACTCCGACCCGCCAGCGCCCAACTGCAAACTGCTTCACTGGATACTGGCTCGTTCGCCTTCAACCTGCTTGACGCTAATTGTGACGGCCCCCCCATTATGCCAGTGGGTGTCCGTTCTCGGGAGGAACAGAAAGTGAAACTGAAAGGAACCGTTAAATGGTTCAACAATGCGAAGGGCTTTGGTTTCATCGGTCGCGACGATGGGCCTGACGTGTTCGTGCATTACAGCGCTTTGCTTGCAGATGGCTATAAAAGCCTCCAGGAAGGTGACGCGGTCGAGTTTGAGATCGTTGACGGTCAAAAGGGCCCCCAGGCCGCAAACGTCGTGAAAGCACAGTAGAGGTACGCAAGTCGTAACTGCGCCCAGCCATCCGGCTGGGCACTTCTTTTCATGGCGTGCCCTTTTTGTTTTTTGCCTGAACCTCACCCCGGATAAACCCCTTCCCTCCTCGCGATACAATTTCTGCGGGTCATAGCTCGTGGACAACAAGGCGATCGCCAACGTCTTTTACGAAACCGCCGACATGATGGAGATTAACGCCGACGATCCCTTTCGGATCCGGTCGTATCGCCGTGCCGCCGAGGCCCTCGAGGGCCTCCCCCAACAGGTTGCGGCCCTGGCCGATGACGTCAAGAAGCTGCTGGAGATTCCGGGAATCGGCAAAGGTATGGCCGCCAACATCCAGGAGCTGGCTCAGACCGGCAAACTACAGCTTCACCAGGAACTCTGCGAGAAGTACAGGCCTTCGATGCTTGAGCTGTTGAAGATACAGGGTCTCGGCCCGAAGACGATCGCCCTCATATGGAGTGCGTTTCAGGTCAGCGATATCGAGGGCGTCGAAAAACTGGCCAAAGAAGGCAAGCTCCAGACCCTGCCGCGGCTCAGCTCAAAAAGCGAGCAGAAGATACTGAAGTCGATCGAGGACTATCGTCGTATTTCCGGGCGATTTCAGATCGATGAAGCCGACCGCATCGCAGAACAACTCGCCGCCCATCTGAGCAAGATTCCCGGCATCGATTCGATTACCCCCGCCGGTTCACTAAGGCGTGGCCGCGAAACCGTGGGCGATCTCGACATGCTCATTACCGGACCGTGTTGCGTGGACGACGCCCAGCGGTCTGAACTGATTGAGGAAATCGTTCGATTCCCCGGCATCCAGCAGGTCCTCGCCAAGGGCGACAACAAAGTGAGTTTCAAACTGCGAAATGGCCTGCAGGTGGATGTAAGGGCCCTGTCGCCAGACTCTTATGGCGCAGGATTGCAATATTTCACCGGCTCGAAAGGCCACGGCGTTTCGTTGCGGCAACGCGCCCTGAAAATGGGCCTCACTCTAAATGAATACGGGCTATGGCGCCTGGCGGACAACGTGCGCGTGGCCGGAAAGACCGAAGAAGAGATTTATAACACTCTCAAGCTCGACTGGATCCCTCCGGAGCTGCGGGAGAATACCGGCGAGATCGAAGCCGCGCAGAATCATACCCTGCCCGAGCTGATCACGGTTGAAGACATCCGTGGTGAAGTTCACATGCACACGGTCGAAACCGACGGCAAGTGCACCATCGAGCAAATGGCAGAGGCTGCCAGGCAACGCGGCTACCAGTACATCGCGATCACCGACCACTCCAAGAACCTGGCCATGGCTAACGGTCTCGACGACAAGCGTGCGGTCGAGCACATCGCGCGTATCAACGCCGCCAATCAGCAGATCGAAGGCATCACCATCATGTCGGGAATCGAGGTGGACATTCTCGCCGACGGCGCCCTCGACCTTTCCGATTCAGTGCTGGAACAGATGGATGTCGTGGTGGCCAGTGTTCACTCCGCTTTTAACCAGGAAAAGAGCCAGATGACGGACCGGCTCCTGCGAGCCATCAGTAATCCGAATGTATGCATTCTTGGCCATCCCACGGGACGCTTGCAGCTTCGGCGAGATGCTTACCCGATCGACTTTGATGCCCTATTGCGGACTGCCCGCGAGAAGCAGGTAGCGATGGAGCTCAACGCATATCCTGACCGTCTCGACCTCAACGATGTGCATTTGCGCATGGCGCGTGAGCATGGGATAAAAATCGTCATCAATACCGATGCTCATCACACCTCGCACTTCGAGAAGATCAAGTATGGAATATTGCAGGCGCGACGGGCATGGCTGACCGCGAAAGACGTTCTGAATACCCTTCCCGAAACCGAATTTCGCCGAGCGATCAAGCACCAGTGGCCGGCAAGCTAGGTCTGTCCCCCGCCGGGTAAGAGTAAGCTGGAACCATAACGGCACGCCGGAGGTGCCTCATGCAGGACAAAAACGTCCCCAAGCCGAGCGTCCACTTCGATGCCGGCCATGTTCCCATGACCGAGGAATTCGATAGCGCGAAGCGGAATCTTCCTCCCGTAGCCACCCTGGTTGTGGCGCTTGCTGTAGTCCTGGTATTCGTCATCGGTGTGGCGTATGTCTTCCGCTCCAAACCAGTCGCCCAAGGCCAGATCGACCGCGCTTTCGCCATGCAGCAGCCGGACCAGGCCAACTCCATGGTGCTCATGCAGGTAACGGTTCGCAACGTTGGCGACAAGCCTCTCTTCGTAAAGGATATCAAGGCGACCATTGTGACCGACCAGGGTGAGTCCTCTGACGACGCCGCTTCGGCTGTGGACTACTCGCGTTATCTTCAGGCCTTCCCGGATCTGAGCATGTATGCCACCGAGCCGCTGAAGGTCGAAACCAAGATTCTCCCCGGGCGGCGAGGCTAGCGGCTCGGTAATGGCGGCCTTTCCCCTCACCAAGGACCAGTTCTACGCGCGCAAAGACCTTAGCGTGACCATACAACCCTACGACCAGAAAGCCATCGTGCTGCACGAAAAAGGTGCTGCGCCGGCTGCGAAATAGGCTGCAGCGCGGTGCATCGAGTTCGATGGAGCAGAGTGGCGGGCGTTGCCTGGTTTGGCTAGAGCACATTTGTTGACGAGGACGCAGCGACGGTCGGTCTACCCGGGTCTCCAAGAGATGTGTTCATTGCAGCCAATTTAACGGGGAATGGAAGTTAGGAGTTAACTGAAGAGGGTCTGAAGATGCTTTGGCTGGCTATAGCAAAGGAAAGACTCCTATCCTACCTCTATTGGATAGTCGTTGTCGCTCTAGCGGTGGTAGCTGCACCAGAATTTTATGACTACGTTAAGGCTGCAGACAACGAAGTCGTCCCCGATACGGTTGCGCTTCAGGAGTACCAACTGCTGCCCAACGGTACCGCGAATCCCACGTCCATGGTGACATACGCTACTCGATCTGATGGCTCGCGGGCAATAGAAGCGTCAAGTCTGAATACACAAGAAGGGCGATCTTTTGCAGAAAGGGATTCTCACTTTTTCTTCAGGGAAGGTAAGCTACATATTTGAGAACAAGCGGCAGAAAAGTACAACGCTGGATCCTTCCAGGAATTCCAAGGCTTCCCTGCCGAACCCAGGAAATCACTGCCAATCGCCCGGAATGCAGCAGCAACAGAAAGTGGCGGGCATCGAACAAGCCGGACAATACCGAGCCAGTAAAGTCATTATTGGACCTCTAACACTCTGGTTCGCTCTCGATTACGGTTGTGCACTCGTTAAGGAAAGGGATGAATGGAGTGACGGACAAGTGAGCGAGAAGAAACTTGTTTCTTTGCTGGCCGGTGAACCTTCCGCCAGTTTATTTGACGATCCTTCGGGGTTTCAGGAAGTACCTCCTTCAACGCTCTTCCCCGGTGCTATATCCCGAGAGCTGGATCCTTATTACTATAGCCATCGACCTTAGTAAGCATCTTGACTTTGTAGATTTGCGCACAAGCCGCCAGGCGTCTTTCGGAAATCACTCTGAACGGTGCAGTCTTGATAATTGCGGGTGTGCTGGCATATGGTGCAGTGCATCAATTTGTGGCAACCTAGAAGGAGCGGATGTCTGCCACCCGACTCACGAAATCGCTGAAAGGTGAGGGCCCGAGCATTGCGGGTGAAGATTGGAGCAGCTCTCGGGAAAACTTAGTGCTCGCACTCAGTACAAAGTGCCATTTCTGCACTGCCAGTGCACCTTTCCACGTTCGTCTCGCGGACCAGGCGAAAGCACATGGTGCAAGAACAGTGGCTGTGTGACCTCAGCCTGTCGATGCTTCCCGCGTCTACCTAGAAAAGCTCAACATCCCTGCAGATCTGGTCGAAAAGGCTACTCTGAGCAGCTTGCAAGTATTCGCCACTCCCGCTGTGCTGCTGGTCGATTCGGCGTGGATCGTAACCGACAGCTGGACCGGTCAGCTCCCGAAGAACCTTGAGAACGAAGTTCTATCGAAAATGTAATCTACTCCGGCGGGGGTGCCCCGCTCGAGCTTCTTTTGCTTGAGGGGGCTTCGTCGGGTGGCCCACATTCCCTGGCGTTCGGAAATGTGGGGTTCTATTGCAGCGATGAGCTACTGACAAGTGATTCTTTACGGCGTAACCGGCTTCGGTGCGTTCTTCGGTGTGCTCAGGTACCCGGTGATCGTGTTCTTGTCAGCCGAAAATGCTACGACTTCGTACAGCAGGTGATCGCGGCCGGTGTAGAACTGCAGTGGCTCGCCGACCGTACGGTCTTTCTTTTCGATGGTCTTATCGTCCGCCATCACGTTCAGCGTGAAGCGGCTCTTCTTCGCATCGACCTTCTTCAGCTCGAGGCTGACGGTCGACACCGGCGTCCTCGCTCCCTTGTGCAGGGTGAACTCGTAATAGTTGCGATCGCCCTTGTGCTTCAGCTGCTCCAGTTCGGAAGACGTATGGGCAATCAGCCCGCTCTGCACCCCAAGGTCACCAATGGCGTGTTCCAGCTTTGAATTGGTCGCCTGCAGATCCGTCTGGGTCTTTGCGATATCGGTCTTGGCGGCCCCCACATCAGTCTTCACACCCGTTACTTCTGTATTCACGGCGGCGATCTGCTGGCCCTGCTGAGTCTGTGCCGCCGTCAATTTCGCCTCGGCAGTTTTCTGTGCCTGCTGGAGTTCGGCAGCGCGGCGCGCCAATTCCTGCTTGGTCGTCCCAACTTCGGTGGTTAACGCATCCTTCAATTCCGAGCGGGTGCTGTGCAGCCTGGCGGTCAACTCCGTTTGCGCTGATTCCAGCGTTTGCTGCTTCTGATCCAGAGCGTCGAGCCGCCCTTTCAGCGTGTACATGAAGTACAGCGACGCCAAAACATAGACTAGCGCAACTCCAAGCAGCACATACTTCAAGACCGATCCATGAGAGGAGGCGCTCGCGACCCGCGCCTCTTCATGGCTTGTTAGATCTTCTTCGTACATCCGTTGTCCTTTCGTAATCTCGGGGGAGTCGGCGATCCATAAACCGCCGTTCGACGAACTTTCAGAACAATATCAATCGTTTCGGCCAATCGAACCTTCGAAAACCGTGGGAGCCCGTCGGCGGATCGTGCGACAGCGCAGCCAATCCGCTGTTGGTGGTATCCGCCAATTATAAATGTTCATTAACCCGAATTGCTGCGCTGAGTTGCAATTCGATCATGGGCCAAAGCCGGCCCGCACACTGCTCTACAATCTCCACAGTGAAGAGCTGGGACATCATCGTTATCGGAGCCGGCGTCATCGGCTTGTCGCTCGCCCGCTTGTTACGGGCTGAAAGCCTGAAAGTTGCAGTCTTCGAGCGGTCGGAGCCCGCCTCGGAGGCGACCTACGCAGCCGGGGGCATGATCGCCCACTGCGATCCGCACACGCCCGACGTGCTCGAGCCGCTGGTACGGGCCAGCGCTGCAATGTATCCCGGCTTCGTACAGGAACTGGAAGCCGAAACTGGCGGCTCAGTCGACTTACGCGACTTCGGGACCATTGCCTGGCTCGAGGACGGGTCTAAGCCAAAGTGTTCAAATGGGAGCCTACTCAGCCAAGCTGAACTCTCCCGCATGGAGCCGCTTCTTTCGTCGCCGGAACGAGCATGGTTTCTGCCCGAGTCCTCGGTGGATCCCCGCGCTCTTGGTCATGCGTTGGCGAAGTCAGCCAAAAGGCGCGGCGTCGATTTTGTAACCGGCAGTCCAGTTCTGGAGGTGCTCGTTGCCGACGCGCGAGCCTCCGGAGTTCGAACTTCTCACGCTTCTTACTCCGCGGGCACCGTCGTAAATTGTGCAGGAGCCTGGGCAGCACAAATATCTCCCGGCGCTATTCCGTCGCGGCCGGTAAAAGGTCAGATGCTTTGCCTCGTGCCCCAGTCGGATGACCGGCGGACTGGTCCCATGATTCGTTACGTCGTGCGAGCGCCGGATATCTACCTCATCCCTCGCTCCGACGGCCGCATCTTGCTTGGCGCGACGGTGGAAGAAGCCGGATTCGACAAGCGCGTCGATACCGAGACTATCCAGCGCCTTTACCATGCCGGACTCGCTGTTGTGCCCGCACTCGCGTCCATGCGAATTCACGATGCTTGGGCGGGACTACGTCCCGCCGCGCCCGACAACCTGCCCGTCCTGGGAGAAACTTCGTTGCGCGGCTATTACGCCGCCACCGGACACTATCGCGACGGAATTATGCTCGCCCCCGTCACGGCATTGTTGATGGCGCAGATACTTTCGGGGCGCGAGCCAGATGGGGACTTGAAGGCGTTTTCGCCTCGGCGCTTCGATCCGCGTTAAAGCGCGACAGTCCCCCTCGACGCCAGGTTGGAACGTTCTTCGGGAAAGGCTGGACTCTGCCCGGGCCTGCGGTGGCGCGGGCAGCTGGAGGAAGGTTTTACGGCATTCCGCTGCCGACGTGAATTACATGCGCCCATCCGAGCGGATTCGCCCCACCTTGCGCGACAGCATTGCATTCAAGGTTCCCCTGGTTGGTCGCGGAACTCACAGGCCCACCTGAGCCGTTGTTAGCACAATTCATGTTATGGGTCAGGGCCGCATTGGACCAGCGGTAGTACACCGTAATGCCGCCGCCTGAATTGTTCTGGAATGTGACGCTGGGCGAGGTATAGGTTGTCTGGTTGGGGCTATTACTGTATTGGTAGACGCCATTCGAAACAGTGATCGTTACCGTGACGCTCGACATTTATCCGTCCTCCTGGATTCGGGTTGACAAGCTTGCCACGCCTCCTCGGCTCATTCCGGCCACTTCACTCTCAGGACGACACCGAAGCGGCTACTTGACCGCAGCATGCACACCAGGATCCTTTAGCAGTTCCTGCAAGTCTGCATTGTCGCTAAAGCTGTCCAAAGTGGCGCCCTTCTGCAAGGCGCGATTAATGTACCCCAAAGCTGTCCTGCGGTCACCTAGAATCTCGCTGGCGTCCGCGATGATTTCCAGCACTTGCGGATCGTCCGGGGCCAGCTCGTAAGCGCTGCGAACACGGATCACGGCCTTCTCTTTTTGCCCTTGGTCGGCATAGATGTTCGCCAGCACGGCCTGTGCCGTAGCATCCCTGGGGTCAGCTACCACCTTGCTTTCCACCATGGGAAGCATTCTCGCCCGCACCTCCTTAAGCTTGTCACGGCGGTTTAGCCACTTGTAATAGGTGGCCAGGTTGTCCCAAACCAGGTAGTCGTTGCTGTCTAGCGCCAGGGCTTTCTCGGTCATTGCCGCCGCTTCCGGGTAGCGTTTCTCTTGCCCATAGAGTGCGCCCAGGTTGGCGTAGGCCGGGTAGGTCGGATTCATCGCCAGCGCCTTCTTCAGAGTTTCTTCGGCCGCGGGCAACAGCTTTGAGTCTCCCGACTCCAAGTAGGCTCCGCCCAGGTTGAGGTAAAGCTGCGCGTTGTCGGGCGTGATCTCCAGCGCCCGCTTATAAGCAGCAATCGCCTGCGGATACTTATTTTGCCGGTTATAGAACAGCGCCAGCTCTTCGTACCCGTCCCAGTTGTCAGGTCGAGCATCGGCAGCTTTTTGGAAGGCAGCCTCTGCGTCGGACAGTCGTCCGGCCATTTCATAGGAGCGCCCCAGTCCGGCCAGCGCCTTCGAATCCCGCGGGTCCAGCTCTAGCGCTCGGTTGAACTCCTGTACCGCCAGGTCATACTGTCCCAGCTTCTGGTGAATTCTGCCCAGCGTGACATAAACCGCAGGAATACGGTTATCGAGTTCCACAGCCTTCTGGCAGTACGCCTGCGCCTCCGTGAGCAAGGTAGGATTTTGATCGAGCACGTATTTCAGCCGGTAGGCCTCCCCCAATTGAGCGTATCCGAGGGCGAATCTTGGGTCTTCCTCCACCGCCTTCTTCAGTGCGCCGATCGCCGAGTCCAGGTTGCCCGGCTTGTCGTAGCGCTGCATGTATCCGTTGGCGCTAAGGTATTGTTCGTACGCTGCCGGGATGACCGAGCCGCCGGTATTGCGCAGCATGTCAGCCGTCACTGAGATATTCATCAGCCGGGCAAGCTGCGAGACTGCTTCGTTTTGCAGAGTGGCGAAATCACCCGCTCGGTCTTCCAGGCTTTTCGAACCAACTTGGCGCAAGTCTTTGGTGTCGATCAAACTGATGTTCAACCGCACATCCTGCCCGTCGCGAGCCACGCTGCCCTTTACAACCATCGTGGCGCCCAACTGCTTCAGTGCCGCGCCCGGATCGGTAACGTTCAGCCTGCGCACCTCGCTCGTTGGTACCACCCAGAGGGACTTACCTCCCACCTTTAGATTGGACAGTTCTCCTGCCAGTGAATCCATCAGACCGTCAGCCAGCGCCTCGTTGGCCGGATTGTTGCCCAGGTTGGTAAAGGGCAGGACCGCGACGTGCATGATTGCCGGGCCAGCAAATGGAGATCGCAGCCGGTCCCGAACTCCGGGAACAGCCAACAATGCCAGCAGAACCAGCACCGCCGCACCTGCTCCAGTCCACCAGCGACGCCACCATGGTTTTGCCGGGACCTCCGGCTGCCACACCTGGACGGAAGCCCGCTCGATCGAGCGCCGCAATTCTGATGAGTGTCGGCTGCTTCGCTTACGAGTGAGCGGCAGAGGCATCGGCATCGGTTACCTGGGGCGCAACCATCTCGAGGTCCTCGATAAATTCTGCCGCGGTCTGGTACCGGCCATCGGCATCCTTGGCCAGGGCACGATAGATGACCTGTTGCAACTCCAGCGGCACATCGCTCATGCGTTTGGGCGCCGCATTCATGATGGCGAACATCGTTGCCGAGGCATTATCGCGATGGAAAGGATTCTGTCCTGTAGCCATCTCCGCCAGCACCACTCCCAGCGACCACAAATCGGTGCGGTGGTCGATGTGCTCGCCCATGGCCTGTTGCGGCGACATGTAGTCCACGGTGCCGGCAATGCCGTGAGACCCGGTGACAGTCTGCTCGGTGGCCCGGGCGAGACCAAAGTCAACAATCTTGACCACTCCCTGTGGCGTGATCATCACGTTGGAGGGCTTGATATCGCGATGGATGATGTGACGAGAGTGGGCCTCGCCCAAACCGCATGCCATCTGCGTGGCGATGTCCACTGCCTCAGATGGCTTCAACGTGCCTGACCGGTGCAGCCGTTGCGCCAGGGACTCGCCTTCGTAGTAGGCCATCACGATGAAGTAGCGGCCGTTGGCTATTTCCTCGACTCCATGGATGACGCCGATATTAGGATGATCGAGGGCCGACGCGGTCCGGGCCTCGTTCAGGAAACGTCGTTTATCGAGATCACTGGCGACGATTTCCAGGGGTAGGAATTTGAGTGCTACGACGCGGTCAAGCCGCAGGTCGCGGGCTCGGTATACCACGCCCATTCCGCCAGCGCCTGCGCGGCCAAGGATTTCATAGTTCTTGGCCACCACATCGCCGATCGCCACGCTGGAAAACAGGCTTGGTTCTGACGCGCTACCGAGAATACCGTCGTCGCCCATAAGTGCGGTAGACCAGAGAATACCCTGCTGCTCGGTTCTCGATTGCCCACGATACTACGGCGTGTGGGATTCGGTTGCAAGGACACGGATCCGCCGCCACTGTTGTCATACTATGCGCGGCAGCCTGAGCCGAGCGACGGTATTTCTTTTGAGCTACGGTCGCAAACCCGTGGAAGGGCATGGAAAGTGTGAGACGGGTGGCGGGGTACGTTTACTCGAGTACTTCGGGCTCCAGGGCAAGTCCCTTCTCTCCTGCCGCCTTGCTCTCCCAATACTTCCGCACCCAAGCTTCCCAGCTCCTGCCGGCGGCGGTATCGCGTCCGCTGAATGCCAGCCGGGCAATCTCGGAGTAGGCGATGGAGACCTTGCCAGGCGCGTTCTTTGGAATAACCCGCACCACAGATTCGGCCAGCGTCGCTCCGTTGCGCCGATCAAAGACGTAGCCTTCCACCACTCTGCCGCCCTTGAGCGTAATCGTCACGTCGCCCCGATAATCGAAAGCCTCTTCCAGGGCAGCTCGCACGTCTTGTTCGGTCGCGAGTTCCGGCACCCACCCTTCGACCTTGTGATGCTGTTGTCCTTCGACGACTTCCAGTTCGTCCACGGTCAGATTGCGCTGTGGCTCGCTCATGCGTGAGTCTCCTCGAGACGATTGGAATCACCGGCAATCTGCACCAGGGGATTGTAGGAATGTACCGGCCGAACCTCTTCCCTCAACATGGCTGCGGCTTCGCGGTCAGCGTAGGCCGTCGAGAATGTCGCTCGTACCGTTGCCCAGAATCCGCTCAGCGATCCGAAAGTATCGTTCACTGCCGATGCTTCGTATCCGCTGTGCACCATGCAGTTCGCACACTTGGGATTGCCGGACTCGGTACCATACTTGTCCCATTCCGTCGCCTGCATCAGTTCGTCGAAGGTATCGGCGTATCCGTCCTGCAGCAGATAGCAGGGCTTCTGCCATCCGAACAGATTGAATGTCGGCATGCCCCAGGGAGTGCATGGATAGTCGCGCTTGCCCATAAGGAATTCGAGAAACAGCGGCGACTGGTTAAATACCCAGCGCTTGCTCCGGTTCGACAGCATCGCGCGAAACAATCGGCGCGTGCGGGCGCGTCCCAGGAAATGTTGCTGGTCCGGAGCCTTGTCGTACGAGTAACCCGGCGAAAGCATCATGCCTTCGACCCCCAGGTCCATCATCTCGTCGAAGAACGCGCGTACGCTGTTCGGATCGGCGCCATCAAACAACGTCGTGTTCGTCGTCACTCGAAAACCGCGACGCACTGCCTCTCGCATTCCTTCGATCGCCGCCTCGTACCCACCCTCGCGGCAAACCGAAAAATCATGGTGTTCGCGCTGTCCGTCCACGTGGACCGAGAACGTCAGATACTTACTGGGCCTAAACAGGTCGATCTTTTCCTTCAGCAGAAGCGCGTTGGTGCACAGGTAGATGTATTTCTTCCGCTCAACCAATCCTTCGACGATCTCGGCAATCCGGGGGTGCATCAACGGCTCACCGCCCGGGATGGAAACCATGGGCGCGCCGCACTCATCCACCGCCCGGAAGCACTCCTCCGGGGTAAGGTTTTGCTTCAGCACGTGGGCAGGATACTGGATCTTGCCGCACCCGGCGCAAGCCAGATTGCAACGAAACAGCGGTTCCAGCATGAGCACCAGCGGATAGCGCTTCCGCCCTGTGATCTTCTGCTTCAGGACGTAGGTCGCCACCGTCCACATCTGCGATACCGGCACACCCATCTAAGACTCTCCGGCCAAACTAGAGAATAAGAACGCGAACTCTCTTTCGCATTATACAATAATATCGCCTGATGCCCAGAGCTGCTTACGGGGAGTCGAAAAACGTGGGGGACCGGCGATTCTCAATACCCTGCGCAACGGCGGTCTCCATCGAGAAGATGACCGCTGTGCGGGCCTTACAGGCCGGGATCTTCCCGGAGAATGTCGCCAGTCTGGCATTGCACGTGGGCCAGGGGTTTCGCACCTTGGGCGTCTGCGAACGGCCGGGATGCCTCAACGGACGGTGGCGGGACGTCGTATTGCCGGAACGACGCGGCCGTCGGGTTTGGGATTTGATGGGCTACAGGGTATATCCGAAATGACAGAATCGCTTGCATCGCCTCGCAGACACCCGCTCCAGGTGCGGAGCCAGCACACCGTCCAGCGCGTGCTCGATGCCGCCAGTTCCCTTCTCGCGCAGATTCCGCTGGAAGAGCTTACGACCACGCGCATCGCTTCTGAAGCCGGTCTTTCGATTGGCGGACTGTACCGGTTTTTCCCTGACAAACAATCGATCATTGACGCTATCGCCGTGCGCCACGTCGAGCAGTTTCGCCTGTCGCTGGAACAGACCGTAATTGACAAACTGGAGCGCGAACTCGCCGACCTTGCCAACTTCAATCCAGCTGACCTGCTCAACGATGTCGTCGATGCCTACGTGACCTACCTCGACGGCCATCCTGACTTCCGTGCGATTTCTTTCGGGCGCCACATCAGCGCCGCAACCAAAGAGCTCGAAGCCTCGCCCAACGTCGGCCTGCCTTCACTGCTCAAGAACTTCATGCTGGAACGCCTGGGGATTCCGAATACCCCTGCACTGGACATCATGCTGCGCGTTGTGAGCGAGGCGGGTGAGCGCCTCATTGCATTTGCTTACGAGCAACCGACGCGTGATGGCCGCGAACGCATTATCGCGGAGATGAAGAAAATGCTGTCGGGATATCTTTTTCCTGGCGCTTAAGACACCCCAACCTCCGCCTAACTTCACCTCCCGTTCTTTCCTTACAGAACCCTTACGTTCCGCTTATTCCGGTCTTATCGAAGACGACGTCAAATAACTGTGTGTGCGGAAGTTGAGCACTGAGGTGATAACTCGGATGTCGGCCCATGATGTATTTGTCGAGGAGTTTGCGAAGCTCTTTGTGCACTATCAAGAGGCGCTAAAGTTGACCGGAAGCGAAGTGAAACAACTGGGCTCAATTAACCGGGAGGACCTGACTTCTGTCGAGCGAGAACGCATGGTCGCCGCCGCCCGCTTAGCCCTTCTGGAACTGGAAGCAGAGAACCATGAAAACTCCCGCCGCTGGTATGCCCGTCCGGGAGAAGCGGAATGGGGCTGCTGATTAACCTGGCGGCCGCAACCGCTCGACTGTGGCTGACCTATGCCTTGCAATGCCTGTCGCGCTACACTGCTCGTCACCGTGCTTCCAAAAGAGCAGCGATCAAGCTCCGGCCGAGTCGGTCTGTCCAGTCTTCGGGCATTCGTCTCGGGGTGTTGCTTCACGCTGTTTTTGATGCTGCCGGCCAGAGCCTTCGCACAAGAGAAGACGGAATGCACCCTGCCCGATTGCGATCATGCCAAGGCAATTTTCGCAAAGTTTCAGCAGGCAGTTGATGGCGACAAAAAGCAGGACGTGGTCGCAATGGTCCGCTATCCGCTGCGTTCGTACCGCAATGGCAAGGCAACAGTGTTCAAAACCAATGCTCAGCTGCTCACCGGCTACGAAACGGTCTTTACTCCCGGGGTTCGGTGCGCCATCAAAGCGGCGACCGTGTCAGAAGTGTGGGGCAACTGGCGAGGTTTCACCATCAGCGCAGGTGCGATCTGGTGGGATCGGATCATTCCCAACTCGGCTACTAGTCTCCAACCCTCCGATCTTGGTAAGTACCCCTTCGGCGTATTTGGGGTGAACCACAACCCTGAAACAGTCAAGCAATGTCGCGCAAATCAGGACATCCCGGCGCAGCAATAGCTTCCTCGATTTCTTTGGGCCTCGTGCCGGTCTACGGTTTCCATTTTGGTACGGCGAAATTACTAACGTAATGTCCGGCGGCATTTTTCTCTATTGACAGCGGTTGCGTCGCCCTATCCTGTTGGCAACGGAATAATTGGCGGACTGCCGAAAAATGAACTCTGCTTCCAGCCAAACCTATTTTTTTGGAGTACCGTCCGGTTAGCTCCTAGTTTCACAATATCTTACCTGTAACTGCCCCGGTTTTAATAGCTTGCAAGAATTGCGCCTACGCGCCCGAGACGATGTTTCCGAATTGCGGGGGACGAGGACATACGTCTCGCGAACGAACGAGTGGTAATGGTCGATTTTAGGCCCGAATTGATCACTCCTGGGTAGCGGGAGTAGGAATTTTACGAACGATCATGTTTTGCCACTGCCCTTTAATCAGTTAATCTGACGCCGGAGTTTTCTTCGGCATTCATTTCCGCGGGAAACGCGGGAACCGGCACCCTTAGACTTCGGATGGTCAAGGAGGAGTGATGGCTAAAAGCGCCGCTGAAAAATCAAAATTGAAGGAAAAAGCCAAGCATGAGCTTCGAGAATTACTTACGATTTTCCTTTATCTGGCTTTCTTCTTTTGCGCTCTCACGACCTACGGCATGCTCCGGCTGCGGGAGTATCACGTCAAGGACTGGGACTACGCCTTTGCGTTAATCAACGCGCTCGTGATTACCAAGGTCATCATGATCGGGAGTACGCGAAGGTCGGCAAGAGGCATGAAGGCAAGCCTTTGATTATTTCCGCCGTTTGGAAGGCTTTTGTATTTGGCTTGCTGGTGTTCGCCTTTCATGCGGTCGAGGAAGTGATCAAGCGGCTTATCCACGGAGCAGATACAGCCGAAGCTTCCAGCGACATACGTTTAGATCAACTAGCTGGTCGCAGTATCCTGGTGTTCTGCACTTTCATTCCCCTCTTCGCGTTCAGGGAAATCCGGCGGGTACTAGCTAGGGGAGGGTAATTTTTTTAACGACCTCTTATTCCGTTCGGAACCACCAAGTAGATCAGTAGATCGAACCTTTCCGATAACCGGTGACACGTTCAGGAATAGAGCGTCGCGTGTGTGCTCGGAAGACTGAGCTGTAGTCGGACCACAGTCATCTTTGCTTGTAACCTTCCCGTAACAATAGTCGCTCGGATCGCTCGTCCGCCATAGTCATACGATGCAGCAGAGGTCCGGACAATGCCTTAGATTCCAACTCTTGAGTTGCGATGAGGGTTGTGTCGTTCGTGTTGCGAACGTGAACCGCCATTTCCCAATCCTCCGCGCAGGCCGATTACAATAAGAACCCACCGCCTAGTTATGATTGGAACCACCGTTTCGCATTATCGTGTCCTCGAGAAGTTAGGCGCCGGCGGCATGGGTGTCGTTTACAAGGCGCAGGACACTCGCCTTGGCCGCTTTGTCGCGCTGAAGTTCCTCCCCGACACTTTCGCCAATGACCCGCAGCTGCGGGAACGCTTCCAGCGCGAGGCGCGTTCTGCCTCGGGTCTGAATCATCCCAACATCTGCACCATATATGACATTGGCGAAGACAATGGGCGCGTCTTTATGGCGATGGAATTCCTTGATGGGGTGACGTTGAAGGAATTGATTCGGCGTGGTCCGTTCGAGCTGGAGAATTTGATCGATCTCGCGTTGCAGGTGGTTGATGGTTTGGGGGCCGCTCACCAGACGGGCATCATCCATCGCGACATCAAACCAGCCAACATCCTGGTCACAGGCGAACAGCGTGCGAAGATTCTGGACTTTGGGTTGGCCAAGGTGGCCGCGCCCTCCCACGCGCAGGCTATTGACAGTTCGGAAGCGAAAACGCTGGTCGGCGGAAGCGGGGAGTTCATCACGACCGCCGGCGGAACCTTGGGCACGATGCCTTACATGTCGCCCGAACAGGCGCTAGGAAAGCCGCTGGATGCGCGCACCGATCTGTTCTCGTTCGGCGTGACGCTCTACGAGATGGCAACTAGCGAGATGCCTTTTCACGGCGACACGACTGGCGTGTTGTTTCTTTCCATCGTGCAGGACGCGCCGGAGCCAGTGACTCAATTCAATCCGGCCCTTCCTGCCGAATTGCAGCGAATCATCAACAAGTGCCTTGAAAAGGACCGCGAGCTTCGTTATCAGCACGCCTCGGAAATCCGTGTCGACTTGCAAAAGCTAGGGGAAGTTTCAAGTTCGCAGCAGTTTGGCAGTACCGGCGCCTTCGGCGAAGTCGCAGAAACGACACCGGCTGTGACAGGATCACAAGCCGCTTCGGCGCCGTCCGCTCAGCAAGGGCTCGCCGCCGAACCTACCAGCGAGTGGCGGTCGGCGTTCGCCGCGAGGTGGGTATTTCTCGCCCTAGGGGTCGCTGCATTGGCTACTGCCCTTGTCTTCTGGTGGACTCGACCACCTGCGGTTCCAGTCGTGGAGGCTGTCACCCAACTCACCGACGACGGTGAGCCGAAGCCGAGCTGGGGCTATTTGGCCAACGACGAGTGGCGAGTTTACTTCAACGAAGGCACCGCGGGAAACCTCAAGATAGCGCAAGTCGAAGCAACCGGCGGCCCTACCGGGTTTGTCCTGAGCGGAGGTACGGATCAACGAATTTTGGGACTGTCTGCTGAAGGCTCGACTCTGCTTACAGCATCCGGGATGCTGTATCAGGACCAGAGTCCTTTGTGGGAGATCCCGCTCCCGGCAGGAGAGCCGCGCCAACTTGCTGGATTCGAGGGTCAGGATGGAAGCTTTGCGCCGTACGGCCGCATCCTCCTCGCGCAAGGGGGCGGCGTTTACCTTGTGCAACGAGACGGCTCAAATCGCAAGCTGCTTACCAAGCTTTACGGTGTCATTAGATCGCCAAGCTTTTCTCCAGATGGACAGCGGATTGTGTTCACGCTTTATTCCCAGTCTGGCCAACCGGACTCGATTTACGAAGCTAAAGCGGATGGCTCCGGCCTTCACTCAATTGTGGATGGACAGGTCTGCTGTGCCCGCTGGTCGCCTGACGGCAGCTACATCGTCTTCACCAAGCGCAATCGAGGTCGGCAAGATCTCTGGACGCTCGCCATGAGGACTGGTGTCTTTCAACGCTCTCGGAATCCGATTCGGCTCACCAATGGGCCGCTCTCCTACGAGGGTCCGGTGGTGAGCCGGGATGGGAAACGTATTTTTGCGATTGGTACAAAACAACGAGGTGAAGTGGTCCGCTACAATCTGAATTCGAAACAATTTCAACCTTTTCTTTCTGGTATCTCGGCTTTCGGCCCCACATTTTCAAGCGATGGGAAATGGGTTGCGTATGCTTCTTACCCCGATCATACCCTATGGCGCAGCCGTAGCGATGGCACGGATCGTTTGCAGCTCACGTATCCTCCGATGCGCGTGCTATACCCTTTCATATCTCCGGACGGCAAGCGGGTCGTATATGGAAACTCTGATTCTGAGACGTATGTAATCAGCATGGACCGAGGCGTGCCGCAAAAAGTTATCGCAAAAGACTCGCTTGCCGCAAATTGGTCCCCTGACGGAAATCTTCTGGTTTTCACCGATATTCACGACTCCGCGCACCTACAGTTACAGATACTCGACCTGCGAACGGGAGCGCGTTCCGTTGTCCCTGATTCGCGAGGCTTGGTTGGCGGGCAGTGGATTGCGCAAGACACGCTCGTTGCACGTCAGTTGGTCACTTCCAGGCCGATGGTATTTGATATGAAAGCACAAAAGTGGTCCGATCTATTGCCGGGAACGACACCGACCATTTTCGTCAACTGGATCCATTCCCCGGATTACAAATACCTGTACTTCGCGACTGGAGGCACAGCCCCGCAGATTTCGCGTATCAGGGTGGCTGATCGCAACGTGGAGACAATCACCAGCCTGAAGGACTTGCAGCAGGCGACAGGACCGGACGGAAATACCCAAATCAGTGTCGCTCCAGATGGCTCACCAGTGTTCACGCGCGACATCGGAACGCAGGAGATATACGCGCTGACCGTAAAGTGGCCGTGACTCGATCCGAATCAGGGCCAAATCGTCAACCCAACTTTGTCATTAAGGTCATTCCCTCCGCCGGCGGCGCACCAATCAAAACGCTACCTGCCGAAGAAGCAGTGTGCGTAGCCGTGATTCAAAATGGAAAATCGGGAACGAGCCACTTAGGTGCTGATTGCTGAATAGCGGGTGATGCATGTCCACATTGCTGCTTCGTGCATCGTCCTCCCGATCTGCTACGCTTTGATTCCGACAACCTGCAGTGCCGCCGTGCAAGCAGGCATTCCCTTCGGTGCCAGACCCAGTTGAAAACTGATCATCGCGCCCCAAAATTTTCCGATCTTAATTGGCTTTCGGCGGTAAATTTCGGTGTGAAACCATCTGGCTGGGCGACTCTGTCTGCTTACCGGGTAAGAAAATCGAGCGAATTAGAAAATCGCAATGGACATCAATCCGCACTGCACTTCCGATGCTAGGTTGGTGTCGATTGTGGAGGGTGGAGGAGATAGCAAATGTCATGGATTTACCTGTTCGTCGCGGGCCTCTTGGAGATCGGTTGGCCGCTTGGCCTGAAGATTGCGGAGGTTCCCGACCGCAGGCTTCGCGGTATCGTCATGGCTGGGCTGTTTATGACGGCAAGTGGAGCTTTCCTGTGGTTGGCACAAAAAGAGATTCCCATGGGTACAGCCTATGCTGTCTGGACTGGCATTGGCACCGTCGGAACTCTGATAGTGGGTATAGTGGTGTACGGCGAGCCGAGCACGGTGATGCGACTCGGTTCCGCGTTGCTGATCGTGCTCGGCATCATCGGTTTGAAAGTAGCCCACGGATAAGCGGACAAATTATCGTTATTCGCTGCTCCGATTGAACACCCCGCTCTGCTTACCGGGTAAGAAAATTGAGCGAATTGTTGCTTTCAGTGTGCCCAGTTCAGATAGGGTACGATGTGGTCCCTGTACAACAGTTGCTTTCTACCAGCCCGTCATCGAGATACAATCCAAGCGCAAACTGAAGGAGCGCACCGATGCCGCATTCACGAACAAGCGACGGAAGAGATCGATTTGACCGCCGGGACTTTTGCAAGGCCGCCGGCGTTGCGACTGCTGTCGGGATAGTAGAGGCAAGTCTTGGAAGCCTGGTGGCCCACGCAGATCTCACCAAGGAGCAGCGTGACAAGATGTCGCCGAATGAAATTCTCCAGCAGATGAAAGCTGGCAACGAACGCTTCCGATCGGGCAGCCCGCAGCATCGCGATCTCATGGGCGAAGCTAAGGCGACTGCGAAGGGGCAGTATCCGGCCGCGATTGTCTTTAGCTGCATTGACTCGCGAGCACCCGTCGAATTGATTCTCGACTTTGGTATCGGCGATATCTTCAGCGGTCGTGTGGCAGGCAACATTGCTGACGAGGACATATTGGGTAGCATGGAATTCGCTTGCAAGGCGGCAGGCTCGAAAGTCGTGCTCGTCATGGGCCACACAGCCTGCGGTGCTATCAAGGGTGCCATTGACGGAGTGCAGCTTGGCAATCTCACGGCGTTGTTGGCGAAGATCCGTCCGGCCGTTGAAGCCACTCACTACACGGGGGACCGGTCGGCGAAGAACTACGCATTCGTAGACGCTGTGGCACGAACGAACGTGTCACTGACTATCGCCAACATTCGGGAAAAGAGCCCTGTGCTTCGAGACCTCGAATCCAGCGGCAACATAAAAATTGCAGGCTCGATGTATAACCTCGAAACGAGAGCTGTTGAGTTCCTCGCGTAGCGGCACAGTGAATTGTTGTCGCAACATCGCCATCTCTCACACGTAGTCCAGCCTGCGCTAGGCGATGTCACTAATTTAGGCGAGCCGCTGTTGCTCAGTAGTTCTTCAGCCCCTTGTCGATCTTGCGATACTGGCCGGTATCAATGGACTTGGGCCTCGATAGGGCGTCGTGCGCCTTTTTGTGCAGGCGATCATGGTTGCGGGTTTAATCGGTCACTCGGAACGAACCATCGGTTTATGTGACATTGTGGGACACCTTTTACTAGCGCGTTGCTACTGCCTGCCGGAAGGGATGCCTGATGGGCCTGAGAGCTCTTCTGTGCTGGCCTGTGGTGCAGCTTGCGCAAGCGAAAATCCATCAGCCGCCGCCAGAACGTTTCCATCTTAATGGGCCTTCGGGCATAAGTTCCAACTCCCATCACCGAAGCGGGCGGCGCCCGTCTTCATCGCCCATTTTTTGTCACATTGTCGCAGGTGTGTGAACCCCGTTTTCAGGGAAGCAAGAATTCCGATCCTCGCAGCAGCGTCTTCCAGCAGCGGTTCACGCCGAACCAGTACGGGAGTTCGCGATAGTCTTCGGCGTCGAAGATGGCAATATCGGCGTCTTTGCCTGGTTCCAGGCTGCCCTTCCGGGCTTGCAGGTTCAGAGCGCAGGCTCCGTTGATCGTCGCGGCCGTGATGGCTTCCGCCGGCGACATCTTCATGTGGGTACAGGCGACGGACAGCACGAACGGCATCGAAGTGGTTGGTGAGGTACCGGGATTGTAGTCCGTAGCCAGGGCGACGACGACTCCGTCGTCGATGAGTTTGCGGGCAGGCGGAAAGGTCGGGAGACCGAGGAAGTAGTTGGCTGCCGGCAACAGGGTCGCGACGGTGTCGGTGCAGGCGAGCCCGCGAATGTCGTCGTCGGTGAGCTTGTCGAGGTGATCGACGCTGGCGGGGCTGAATTCGGCGAAGAGGGCGAGTTCGGTGCGCGTGATTTGGCCGACGTGCATGCGGGTCTTCGAGACCGTTCGCGACGGCAGCGCGCAAGATACGGATGGATTGCTCAGGGGTGAACGCGCCGCGCTCGCAGAAGACATCTACATATTCGGCGAGTCGGTTTTCGGGCGACAGCCGGGAATCATCTCCTCGCAAACGATGCGCAACGTACTCGTCGGAGTTATCGCGATATTCGGGCGGAACAATATGCGCACCCAGCAGAGTCGGGACGACGGTTCCCTGCCATCGTTGAGCGGCGTCCTTCAGCGCTTCCAGCGATTTGAGTTCGCTATCCAGGTCAAGACCGTAACCAGATTTCGCTTCCACCGTCGTGGTGCCTTGAGCAGCCATTTCGTTCAGGCCCAGCAGAACGCGATCGGCAAGTTGCTCCACGGAAGATTCGCGCACACCGTGAATGCTGGAGCGAATACCGCCTCCAGCTTTGGCAATTTCTTCGTAATTTGCGCCGTCGATACGCTTCTCAAAATCGATCAGACGCGGGTTGGCAAAGACCGGATGTGTATGGGAGTCGACAAAGCCTGGAAGAACAACCTTGCTCCGGCAGTCGATCTCTTCCGCGGTTCTTGACGGCTTACGAAGCTCGTCGGTGGTACCGACGGCAACAATCTTGCCGTCGCTGATGAGAACCGCGCCGCCGGAAATGATGCTGAGCTCGCGCATCTGTGCCCCTCGGCGTGCAGCAGCGTCACCGCGCAAGGTGAGAAGTTGAGCGGCGTGGGTCAGTAAGACGGGATTTGGTAGTCGAGTCAACTCTGGCGAAAGTAACAGAACAGCAGGTCCTTCGACTCGGCCGCGCCCCGTTCGGCGCGGACGTGCTCAGGATGACGCCCCGGGATATTACTGGTGCGCCATCGGAATCTTGATTCCCTTCTCTTGCGCGAAGTGTTTGGCTTCGTCGTAGCCTGCGTCCACGTGGCGGGCGACGCCGATGCCGGGATCGTTGGTCAGGACGCGCTCGATGCGCTTGGCCATTTCGTCGGTGCCGTCGGCGACCGTGACTTGTCCGGCGTGTTGCGAGTAGCCGATGCCGACACCGCCGCCGTTGTGGATCGAAACCCAGGACGCCCCGCTTGCCGTGTTCAGCAATGCGTTGAGTAACGGCCAGTCGGCGATGGCGTCGCTGCCATCTTTCATGGACTCGGTCTCGCGGTAGGGTGAGGCGACCGAACCGCAGTCGAGATGGTCGCGTCCCATGACGATCGGTGCTTTCAGCTTGCCTGTCTTCACCATGTCGTTCATCGCGAGGCCGAACTCGGCGCGTTCGCCGTAACCGAGCCAGCAGATGCGCGACGGGAATCCCTGGAACTTGATGCGCTTGCGCGCCAGGTCAATCCAGCGGCTGAGGACGCGGTCCTGCGGGAACATCTGCAAGCACCAGATCGTCCGTGGTGTGAATGTCGGCTGGATCGCCGGAGAGCGCGGCCCAGCGGAACGGTCCACGGCCTTCGCAGAACAACGGACGAATGTAGGCAGGCACGAAGCCGGGAAAGTCGTAAGCATTCTTTACGCCGTGATCGAAGGCGAAGGTGCGAATGTTGTTGCCGTAGTCGAAGGTGACCGAGCCCATCTTCTGCAGCTTGAGCATGCCTTCGACGTGGCGCGCCATGGTGTCGAGCGATTTCTCGAGATAAGCCTTGGGATCGGTCTTGCGTAGCTCGTTCGCGGCTTCCAGCGACATGCCGCTGGGCACGTAGCCGTTCAGCGGGTCGTGCGCAGAAGTCTGGTCGGTCAGGATGTCAGGCACAACGCCACGTTCGGCGAGTTCGGGAATGATGTCGCCGCAATTGCCGACCAGGCCGACGGAGATGTTCTCTTTCTTGCGTACCGCGTTTTTGAGGATGCGCAGCGCCTCGTCGAGCGAGTTGACCATGAAGTCGCAGTAGCCGGTGCGCAGGCGCTTCTTGATGCGCTCGGGATCGACCTCGATGCCGAGGTAGCAGGCGCCCGTCATGGTCGCCGCCAGTGGCTGGGCCCCGCTCATTCCGCCCATTCCGCCGGAGACGATCAGCTTGCCGGCGAGATCGCCGCCGAGATGCTTTTCGCCGGCCGCAGAAAACGTCTCGTAGGTGCCCTGGATGATTCCCTGCGAACCGATGTAAATCCACGAGCCGGCGGTCATCTGGCCGTACATCATGAGGCCGGCCTTTTCGAGCTCGTTGAACTTCTCCCAGTTCGACCAGTGGCCCACGAGGTTGGAATTGCAGATAAGCACCCGCGGTGCGTAGTCGTGGGTGCGAAAAACGCCGACGGGTTTGCCCGACTGCACCAGCAGCGTCTCGTCGTTATCGAGCGAACGCAGCGAGTTGACGATGGCGTGGTAGCAGTCCCAATTGCGAGCGGCGCGACCCGTGCCGCCGTAAACGACGAGGTCCTGCGGCCGCTCGGCGACCTCTTCGTCGAGATTGTTCATCAGCATGCGCATGGCGGCTTCCTGTGCCCATCCTTTGCAGGAGAGCTGGTTGCCGCGCGGCGCCTTGACCGGAGTGTAGGTTGTGGATGATTCCGTCGCTACAGGCATAACCCAAGAATGTTAGTGGGGGAAGCGAGGGATGTGCAAATGTGCAAATAGGAATCTATCTGAGACGCAACGAAGCTGTGCCCTAAGCCGGTAATTGTCGTCTCCCGGCATGGGCCTAACCTGCGACCAGGTTGCACGTCTATCTGTTCGAACTGAGGTGGTGAGCGTGATCGACGGGTATCCGAGATGGAGGATGATCGTCATCTTGTTCGGGCTAGCTGTCGTGGCGGCCGCACAAGTCAAACCAGTAACTCCAGGGGCAACGATCGAAGGCAACGATTTTGTTTCGACCGAAATGCCGAAGCTCCGTGTGACGCCTGATCCAAAGCTGACATACATCGGTAGTTTTCCCTTTGACATCGACGGCATCGCCGGAGGTTACCGCTTTGTCTGGGGTGAAGTAGACAACCGGAAACACCTGCTACGGACGTTCATCATTCAGAAAGAGGGGTTCTATCTGAACTCCAGTGGCAGTTACCAATATCAAGCACCTAATCCAGTGGCCCTCGGCAACCACGCATACCAACACAACGTTTTCATCGCAGACAATGAACGGGAAATACGCGAGCATCCCGGGCACGAGCCGGACGTGACTCAGAAGTTCTTGCACGGTAAAGGCTACGACTGGGACACGCAATTGGTGATGTCTCGCTTCGCACGCGTGGTTGACGAGGCAAAGAAGAACGAAATCATCTTTTTCTACACCGAGAACTTGAGCGCCCACACCACAAAGAGTGCTGATGATTTGGACAGCGGCGACGCCAACCAGGAACTAAAGCAGAAGATCAAGCGCGTAGTCGACGCAAATTCGATGCGAGCCTTCAAAGTGGTCGACTGACGATTGCCCCAGTCGACCAGGAACGGCCAATTCGTGCAATAAAAATCGGGGAGCGGCTGTTTGACCGTCTCCCCACTCTCTCCGATCAGGTTTGCTATTGCAGCTACTTTACTTGGGCGGCGAAGCTGGTGCATCAAAGCACCATGAATTGTGCATGAAGAAAACGTGACAGCCTGAGTCCCGCATTTCCCAATGGCAGGCCAAATGTGGGCTACCCATGCGGAAAATACAGGTCCCTCGACTGGCTGCGCTCGCTCGGGATAACGAAACTAGTTCTTCGATCCAAGGCTGCGCACGAACTCCACCAGCGAGCGCACCGGAGTTCCCGAGGGGCCTTTGGCGATCCAGGGCTTGGCGTCTTCGATCCAGGCGACGCCGGCGATGTCGAGATGGATCCAGGGCGTGTCGCCGACGAATTCCTTCAGGAACATCGCGGCCGTGACCGCACCGCCCCAGCGGCCTCCGCTGTTGACGATGTCGGCGATGTTGGACTTGATCATCTCGCGGTATTCGTCGTCGACCGGCAGGCGCCACATCTTCTCGCCCGAGGCTTTCAGCGATTCGTTGAAGCTGCTCGTAGAAGTCGTCGTCATTGGAGAAGACTCCGACATTGATCATGCCCAGCGCCACGACACATGCGCCGGTGAGGGTGGCGGCGTCGATGAGATGGGTCGCGCCCAACTGCCTGGCGTAGTGCAGGCCGTCCGCCAGCACCAGGCGGCCTTCGGCGTCGGTGTTGATGATCTCGATGGACTTGCCCGACATGGCGATCTGCACGTCGCCGGGCTTCTGCGCCGTGCCGGAAGGCATGTTCTCGGTGGCGCAGACGATGCCGATGACGCGGACATTGGGCTTGAGTCTGGCGATGGCGCGCATGGCGCCGATCATGGCCGCGCCTCCGGCCATGTCGTACTTCATCTTTTCCATGCCGTCGGAGGGCTTGATGGAGATGCCGCCGCTGTCGAAGGTAATTCCCTTGCCGACGAGGCCGAGGACGGGCTTCTCGGGCGCACCGGCGGGTTCGTAGCGCATGACGATGAGACGCGCGGGCTCGTCCTGCGAACCCTGGGCGACGCTCCAGAATGCACCCATCTTCAGCTCCTTGATCTTGTCGGGGCCGAAGACCTCACACTTCAGTCCTACTTCGTCGCACATCTTCTTGGCGCGGTCGGCGAGGATGGTCGGCGTCATGCGATTGCCGGGCTCGTTGACCAGGTCGCGAGTGAAGTTCTGCGCCTCGCCGATGATGGTTCCCATGCTCGATCGCCGACTGCAACGCCTTCGGTGTCGGAATTGGCAGCGGCGACGATCACGTCAGCTCGTCGATCTTTTGCTCCTTGCGATCGCTCTTGTAATAGTCGGCATCAAAGCTGCCGACATAGGCGCCTTCGGCGATGGACTTTGGCGCGTCTTCCGCGGTGAAGTCGCCGGTAGCCGGAGACAACCATGGCGAAGCTCTTCAGGTCTTTCGCCTTGACGGACGCGCACCGCGGTGCCAGCGATCTTGCGAAGCTCGGAGCTGGAGAAGGTCTTGGCCTTGCCTCCACCAATCAGCAGCAGACGCTTGGCTTTGAGTCCGGCGGGCTTGTGCAGAAGCGTGGTTTCCAGCGCCTTGCCGGTGACTTCGCCGGAGGCGATGAGGTCGGCGGCAGCTAGCGAGTACGGCCGGCATCGTCAGTTAGAAGTTGCGGCTTGGGTTTGTCGTTGGCGCCGTTGTCGGATTTCTCGGCGGCGTCAATCACGGCGACGACGAGGCATTCGGTTTCGAATTGCGAGGGTGGTGTCGCGAGGTATGATAAGATGATGATTTTCATGATTGAGTCCGATCTATACGCTCGATTACGATTTTCGGCTGCGGCGATGCCTCGCGCGCTTCTTTGTCGGCGGTCTTGCGGCGCTCGGTCTCGCGTTTGTCCCACATGCTGCTTGCCCTTGGCAAGCGCGATCTCCACTTTGACCTTGCCGTTGCGGAAGTACAACCGCGTGGGAATGAGGGTCAGGCCCTTTTGCTGCGTCTTGCCGATCAGCTTGTTCAGCTCGCTCCTGTGGACCAGGAGCTTCCGGGTGCGCAGGGGTTCGTGGTTGAAGATGTTGCCGTGCTCGTAGACACCGATGTGCGCATTGATCAGCCAGAGCTCGCCGTCTTTCACCAAGCCCGTAGGCGTCCTTGAGATTGGCGCGGCCGGTGCGAATGGACTTCACCTCGGTACCGCGCAGGGCGATTCCGGCCTCGAACTTCTCCAGCAGAAAGTAGTTGTAGGAGGCAGCACGATTGACCGCGGCATCGCGCAGGCCGCTGGCCGTCGGGTCGCGCCGGGCCCTGCTTTTCTTTCTCCGGACGACGCTGTAGATTGCGGCGGACGGGCCATGGAAAACAAGCTCGCCGGGTGCGAAACTCGTATGCTAACACACCGTTAAATCACATATATGCGAGCGGCGGGATGCTATAATCGCGCCAATTCTGAGGCATCTGCTGTCGGGGTGATAGCGACCGGTACGTGTTGACGAAATCGGCTTACGTTTTGTGCGGGCGGGAGTCAGAACTGCATACCGGAGACGCCATTTCTGGCCGATCAGAAGTGCGTTCCGGCAAACCCGGTCTTAAGGAACCTGATGAAACGGCTCACCCGTGTCCTGGCCCTGCTGCTGATATTCGGCACGCTGCCCGCAGTAGCCACAGACAAAGCCAAGGCCCTCTACAAGCAGGGTCTCGACGCCGAGATGCGGCAGGACTACGAGACGGCCTACAACTTTTACCATCAGGCCTACGAACTGAAGCCCACTGACATCGCCTATCGGGCATCGTTCGAGCGCGTCCGATTCTTCGCGTCAGCCTCGCACGTCCACAAGGGCCAGCTGCTGGAGAAGAGCGGCAAGCTGCAGGAGGCTCTGACGGAGTTCGAACAGGCGATCGCGATCGATCCCTCCAGCTTCATCGCCCAGCAGGAAGCCAATAAGGTACGGCGGCTGTTCAGCAAGGAGGCCGAACCCAGTCCAGCCGACCGCAAGCGAAGCGGCGCAGTCGGCCCTGCACAAGCGCATGGAGGAGGCGGGTGGACCGGTCGAACTGGCACCGATCGCCAACACTCCGATCACGCTGAAGCTGAGCGAAGACACCAAGACCATTTACGAGACCATCGGAAAGCTGGCCGGCATTAATGTTCTGTTCGATCCCGATTACACCTCGCGGCGCATTCGCGTGGAGCTGAACGGCGTCACGCTGCAGGAGGCGCTGGAAATTACGGCTCTGGAGTCGAAGACGTTCTGGCGTCCGGTCACTCCGAACACCATCTTCGTTGCCGCCGACACTCCGGCAAAGCGCAAGGAACTGGAACAGAGCGTCATTCGCACGTTCTATCTGACCAATCTTTCGCAGCCCAACGAGCTGCAGGACCTGGTCAACATTCTTCGCACGCTTCTCGACACGCAGCGGCTTGCAGCAGTTCCCTTCGCAGCAGGCGATCGTGGTGCGCGGAACGCCCGACCAGATTGCGCTGGCCGAGAAGCTGATCGACGATCTCGACAAGTCGCGGCCGGAAGTGGTGGTGGACGTGGTCATCATGCAGGTGCAGCGCAACAAGCTGCGCGACCTGGGTATCACTCCCCCAACGAGTGTGTCGGTCGCGCTCGTAGACAATACACGATCACATCGACCTCGACCTCCGGATCCAACGTAGGCACGGGCAATGGATCGGTTACGACGACCACTGGAAGTACGCACGGGCATGATCAACCTCAACAGCCTGGCGCACATCTGAATGCCACCAACTTTCAGGTGACGATTCCGCCGGCAACCGCGACATTTCTTTATAACGACAGCACCACCAAGATCCTGCAGCAGCCGCAGATCCGCGCGCTCGACGGGCAGAAGGCATCGCTCAAGATCGGACAGCGCGTTCCCGTGGCGACCGGTTCGTTCCAGCCCGGAATCGGCGGCGTGGGCATCAACCCGCTGGTCAACACGCAGTTCAACTACATCGATGTCGGCGTCAACATCGACGTAACGCCGCACGTGCATGGCACCGACCAGGTCACGCTGAAGCTGGCGATGGACATCTCGGCCGTCGATTCCTACCAGAACATCGGCGGCATTCAGCAACCGGTGATCGGACAGCGCAAGATCGAGCACGAGATTCGCATGCGCGAGGGTGAAGCCAACATCATGGGTGGCATCCTCGAAGAGACGGAGAGCAAGTCGATCAACGGAATTCCCGGGCTCGCCTCGATTCCCTTCTTCCGCTATTTCTTCTCCACTGAGAACAAGCAGCGCCAGGACAACGAACTGGTCTTCATGCTGATTCCGCACATCGTGCGCGCGCAGGACGTATTCGACAGCAACACTCGCGCCATCGACGTCGGGACGGCCAATTCGATTTCACTGCACCGCTCGACGGCTGCGCCCGACCGAGCAGCCCGCGGCAGGCCCGCAACCGAGAGACCGGCTCCCCCAGCAGCCGCGGCACGCTTCTCCGGACCAGGCAGCAGCGTCTGCGCCGGCGGGCAGCGCGTTGGTCAGCTTCGATCCGCCGTCGCTTGAGCCAGGCAGTGGGCACGACTTTTACGGTCAACGTAAATCTGTCGGGCGGACAGAACGTGTACTCCGTTCCGCTGCAAATTCTGTACAACCCGAACGTATTGCAACTGGTGAACGTCTCCAATGGCCCGTTGCTGTCAGCAGGACGGGCAGGCGGTAGCACTCGTCCATCGAGACGACAGCATGATGGGGATCCTGCAACTCACAGCTTCGCGTCCACCGGGAAGCGAGGCATCTCGGGTGATGGGCAGATCTTTACGCTGACGTTTCCAGGCAAAGCTCCGGGGCAGGCGACCCTGAGCATCAACCGCGCCATGCTGAAGAACGCCAGCATGCAGAACATCCCGGTGGGCGGCTCGCAGGCGATTATTACGGTCCATTAGCGGAGGCCAACGTTGCATTCATGTTGATGAGAGCTTCATCGCACTGCGATTACCTGCCTGCCGGTTGCGATTTGCAAACTACGGGCCATGCTGCGCAGCGCGAAATAGCCGCATTCGGCAGGAAACTTACTGGTCGGAGTTTGGAAACTTTCACCCATAGGATGCTCGCTTTCGACTCTTCCGCCAAGCGGCAGCGTTTAAGTCGCTGCGGTTTTACGGTCGTCGAATTGATCGTCGCCATGACCATCCTCATGATCCTCACGGCGGCCGCCGTCCCCATTGTCCGGGTCACGATGCAGCGTGGCAAGGAACGTGAGTTGCGCCGCGACCTCTGGGAAATGCGCGACGGGATTGACCGCTACAAGGATGCCGCTGACCGCGGCGCATTCCAAGTCAAAGTTGACAGCCAGGGCTATCCTCCCGATCTCGACACCCTGGTCAAAGGGGTCGATTCCAACGGTAAAAAGATGCGGTTCCTGCGGAGAATTCCCGTGGACCCCATGACCGGCAACGACGGAATGGGGGCTGCGCTCGATGCAGGATGAGTCAGACTCAGATTCGTGGGGAGGGCAAAATGTCTTCGACGTCTATACCAAGTCGGAAGGCACTGCACTCGATGGTTCGAAATATAAAACGTGGTAGCTTTGTCTGTCTGATGTCCGGGTGCACCATGAGCCGACGCACACTACAACGCGGATTTACCCTGATCGAGCTGATGGTGGTCATCAGCATCATCGTCATTCTGATGTCGGTGGCGATTCCCCGCTACCAGGCGTCGATCCTTCGGGCGCGCGAAACCGTGCTGCGCGACGACCTTTACACCCTGCGATCGGTCATCGACCAGTACACCCTGGACAAGCAGAAAGCACCACAGTCTCTCCAGGACCTTGTAGAAGCTGGCTATCTCAAGCAGACTTCCCAGAGATCCTTTCACCAATTCGCGCGATAGCTGGGTACCGGTTACCGATGACAGCATCATGTCGCCCGATCAGTCGCAGCCGGGAATTATGGATGTACACAGCGGGAGCGAGCAGATGTCCAGCGAAGGTACGGCCTACAGCACGTGGTGAGAATTTGTGCCGCCCGCCTCGGCGACCTTGGAAGTCAGGCAACGGACCAGGAATAACAGTAGTTGCCCAATAACGTGCAACTTTTATAGAATTGCATGAAATGGTGCAACCTCGCAGACGGCGGGTTTCGGGCAGGCTGTATGCCGTGCTTACAGTTGACGTTGTCCGGTCGCGCAGTTATTCCAGATTTCGCGCCAGGCGGGACGCAAAACTTGCTCCGCTGTCGAAGGCGCATGTGGCACGCGGCCTCATTGTCTCGCCATACGCGGTTACGGTGTGGGATGAATTCCAGGGGATCCTGGCTGCACCATACCTCTTTCCCCAGGTAATCCTCGAATTGCGGCGCGCATTCTCACCCATGGAATTGCGGGTAGCGATTGGCATAGGGACGGTGAGCGAACCGCAGCGGTCGCCCGTGAATCAGTTCGCAGGAGGAGCCGCCTTCGAAAGAGCACGAGCAGCCATGGACCGGGTGAAAGGCAGCAAAACCACCAAGTATCGGGTGCTGACGGCGGTGGAGTCGGGGGACCACGTCCTCGATCTGGCGGCTAATGCCATCTACAGTTTGCAGGACACACTGGTCGGCGATGTGACGCCGAAACAGTGGGAGACTATTAATTCGGTCATTCTGACCGGCAGCCAGGAAATGGCGGCCAGCAAGCTGGGGGTGAATGTATCGACGGTTTCACGCACCCTGCGCCGGGCGCATTATTGGCAGATTGAAGATACCTGCCGGTCAACCGAGGAGTTTCTAAAAGCTTATTTGTGAGTTGTACGTAATCGTGCAAATGTTAAAAGGTTGTACAAAAAGATGCAAACCGTTTCCCAGACTTTTCTGGCGCTTTTACTCGCCCATCTGGCGGCCGATTTCCCACTGCAAAGCGACGCAATCATAGCTGCGAAGAAACACGGGGCAAAGGGCCTCCTGACACATGGCGCGATCCATTACGTCACAGCCGTTGCAGCGCTCCTGTTGTTTACCTCCGTTCGGATCTGGGCAGTCTATCCGCAGACCCTGCTCCTGACTTATGTATCAGCACATCTGGCGTTGGACTCTCTGAAGCAGTCATACCTAACCCGGCACGGAGCGGCAGACTCGACCGGCCCATTCGTTATCGACCAGGCGCTCCACTTGATGATGATCGTAGCGGTGTGCTGGGCACTCACAAGAGTGACTTGGACCGAGATGACTGGGGCAATTCACTGGGCGGCCGGTATCCAACGAGTTGTTCTGCTGGTGGCCGTGACCTACTCTGCCGTGATTTTTGCAGGCGGCTACCTGGTACGCTCAATGACCCGGTCGCTGACCGACGAGATGACGGCGCCCGAGGGGGAAGACAAGGATGCGCTGCGGAATGCGGGGCTTTACATCGGCTGGCTCGAACGGTTCCTGGTGATGACCGCCCTGCTTGTGCAATCACCGGCCATGGTCGGCCTGATCCTTACAGGGAAATCCATCGCCCGCCTTGGCGAATTGAAGGGGCCGAGGTTCGCTGAGTACTTTCTGATCGGAACGCTATTGAGCGTAAGCCTGGCACTGTCAGGCGGAGTCTTTTTGATGCTGACGCTTTACGGCACCGTTTTGCCGAAATGACAAGCGTGAGGGACTCGGTTCATTACTTGTTTCGCGCCTCTGCCTCCCCCAGCCAGCCGCGGCGCAGCTTTTCTTCCGGAATATTCGACAGGTAAGGTTTGATGTCGAGGATGGGCGTTCCGTCCAGCATGTCGACGCCGCGCACGCGCAACTTGGCGCCTTCGCGACCTAACAACTCGACCACAGTGAGCGCGATCGGATTAGGACGCCGCGGCGAGCGAGTGGCAAATACGCCATGCGGCTTGTCGTCGGCGGGCGGTTTGCCTGTGAGTTCGAAGCCCTCGGAGCGGTCGAAAGCCCAAATCACAAAGAGGTGAGAAAAGCCCTCGATGTCCATGAGTCCCGGCTCGAACTGTGGAAGGATTTCGAGCTCCCCTTCGGCGTCGTGCTTGGCACCAAGGCCCTTGGGAATCTCGTTCGTCGCCGAGTAAGGAGTACGAACGAAACCTATGGGACGGGGAGTAAACATGATTCTCCTCACATCACCGGCGGAACGGTGATGCCCATTACCGCCAGCAGGGCGACTAATTCTCGGCGCACTACGGCGGCCGTGGCCAACAGGAACTTCTTCCGGCCTTCGTCGCCTTCGGTCAAGATATGGTGGCGATGATAGAAGTTATTGAATTGTTGCGCTAACTGGAACGCATGCCTGGCAGCATAGGCGGACTCGGTCGCTGCGATGCACTGTTCGATGATCGACGACGTCTTCCCTGCCAGCAACCAGAGCTCCCAGATTTCCGTGCCGCTTTGCTCTCCAAAGAAGCGCTGGTAATCGATTTCAGCGGCAAGTGCCTCACCCGGATCGATGCCCGCCTTGCGAAAGATGTTGCTTGCGCGAACGACGGCGTATTGGACGTATGGCCCCGTGTCGCCTTCGAATGCCAGGGCCTCCTTGAGATCGAAGGCAATTACGGACTGCTTGGTGAATTTCAGCATGAAGTAGCGCAGCGCGCCGATCGCAATCTGACCGCTGATGCCGCTGCGTTCCAGGTCATCCAGCTCGGGATGACGGCCGTCGACTTCCTTCTTGGCAGCAGCTATCAGTGCGTCGAGCAGGTCGTCGGCCTTAACCCCGAATCCCTTGCGGCCCGAGACTTCAATGTACGCCTTGGCTTGATCTTCGGGCGTTACTTCGTAGCCGAGTTCCATCGCGCAGCGCGGCGTGAGCGCCACCATCTCGTAGGAAAAGTGGGTGTAGTGGGCGGCGTTCTCGGGATAACCAAGCAGCCGGATCGCTTCCACCACCGTGTTCTGCGGATCGCTCTGGCGCGAGTCGATCACGTTGTAGATCGCCTCGACCCCGCCAAAGTGTGGATGAACGGCGTCGCCTTCTTCTGCCGATATCCAGCATTCGTGGCCATCGGGATAACAAAAGAACTTCCGGTATCCGAAGTCACGCCCTAGCAGGCCGAACTTCCATAGGTGATAAGCGATGTCTTTGCCGACATAGCCCACCGTGCCATTCGAGCGCACGATCACTTTGGCGTCTTCATCCGGACCCGCTTTCTCTTCGGCATCAGCTTCGCTTGCGTCTGCGTCTCGGGTTGCGTTGGCCTTGCTTGAGCCGGCGGGCCGCCTCATCACCCAGCAGCCCTTGTTCTTACCCTCGGTCTCGAAGTAAAGGACGCCTTTCTGTTTGAGCTGCTGGAAGGCTAAGTCCCAGAAATCCAGGTGGAGAATCTCGCTCTCGCGGGGGAGAAAATCGTACTGGATGTCGAGGCGATCCATGGTTTCCAGATGGCGTCGCAAAACAGCTCTCGAAACCATTTCAGCTACCTCTGCCATCTCATTGCCGCCCTGTTCAATGGCGTGTAAAGTCTCAAGTCTAACTTTAAGTCTTTCCTTGTCCTGCTCGTACCATTGAGAGACGCGGGCGTAGAGGTCCCAGCAGTAGTAGTCGAAGCGAGGAGTGGATGCGATCAGCGCCCCGATCTGGTCCTTGTTCAGCCTCTGCAAGTGTGTGAATCCCACCACCACGTCGGCCACCTGGACGCCAGTATTGTCGATGTAGTTCTGAATATCGACGGTGTGGCCTGCTGCGCGCAGAAGTCGCACAAATGTATCGCCGAGAATGGCATTGCGCAGGTGTCCAATGTGGGCCGCCTTGTTGGGGTTGATGCTCGTGTGCTCAACCAGAATCTTGCCCGCGACGTTGGCCGCTCCCTCGGCAGTATGGTCCGCGATGGCAATCGCGCTGCCACGGGTAAGCGCACGGGCAGCTTCATCACGTTTGAGCCGGGCGTTGATGTATCCCGCGCCCGCTACCTCAAACTTCTCGAACCCCTCAGGGACAGGTATTTCGGATACGACCTCTTCTGCGATCTTTCGCGGGGCCTTGCGCAGTTGCTTTGCCAGCTCGAACGGAAAGGGCATGGCGTATTCGCCCATTTCGACTTTTGGAGGCGCGTCGATCACGAGGCTGGGTAGGTCGATCTGATATTTCTTGCGCAGGAATTCCCGTACGTGGCTGTCTAGTTGAGTTTGTCGTTGCTGATACACGCTGGCTCTCTCGTCGCTCGCAGGCTTTACTTCGGATTTTGCGCGATGGGAAGTTCACTCGCAAATCGCTGAGAAGAATGGTGATTATAGCAAACGCAGCATTCATGCGGGTTTGACGCTGGTGGCGGCGTTACCTATGATGAAAGTTTCCACCGACGCCCTTCGCAAGCGCTGGTGTGGTGTACCAGCGGATACAGCCCATGCGCATTGCATATCTCGACTGCTTTTCCGGCATCAGCGGCGACATGTTTCTCGGAGCGCTGGTGGATGCCGAAATTCCGCTCGCGCTCCTGCAGCGGACGGTGGGCGAGCTGAACATCGGCGCCAGCCTGGAAGTTTCGAAGGTAGTGCGGAACGGAATTTCCGCCACCAAGATTGACGTAATCGTGGAGGGCCAGAAGGATTTGCCGCGAGAGGAATTTTGGGGTGCCGAATCCAGGTCAGCTAAACACACTCGTAGTGGGAAGGCACGCCGGCATAACCGCGCCCATTACGAGAAGCACAGTCATGCACGCGGCCGGCATTTAAGCGAGATTCTGACCATCATCGCCGCCGCTCCGATTAGCGAAGGCGCCAAGCAGACGGCCGGCGCAATTTTCACAGCCCTGGCAGAGGCAGAGGCCAAAGTCCACAACACGAGCATCGAAGAAGTGCATTTCCACGAGGTCGGCGCAGTGGATGCCATCGTGGATATTGTTTGTGCAGCCGTCGGAGCAGAAGCGCTGCAGGTCGAACGCATCCTCGCTTCGCCTCTGAACGTCGGGGGCGGTACCGTCAAATGTGCTCATGGCGTGGTGCCGATTCCGGCTCCGGCCACCGCCGAGTTGCTGAAAGGCATACCCATCTATTCGGGCGAAGTGCAAAAGGAACTGGTGACACCGACGGGTGCGGCCATCGTGCGGACCCTGGTAACGCAGTTCGGTCGGTTGCCGACAATAGTGTCAGATCGCATCGGATACGGCGCCGGCACGCGAGACTTCGAGCACCACCCCAACGTGCTGCGTCTCATCCTTGGAGAAGCGGTTGAGGCCGACATTGCTCCGAGCCGTCCAGGCGCGCTTGCCGGTCAGGAAGAAATCCTCGTGCTCGAGGCCCACCTGGATGACTTGAATCCGCAGGTCATTGCGTACGCCGCTGAGCGACTGTTCGCCGTGGGGGCGCTCGACGTATTCACGACAGCGATTCAAATGAAGAAGGGTCGGCCGGGTACGCTGGTGACTGTGCTCGCTAGCCAGCAGAAGGAGTCCGCAATGCGCGATATCCTGTTTGCAGAGACCAGTACATTGGGAGTACGCAGCCGGCACGAGCAGCGCGCCGTACTCAGTCGCCGCCACGAAACGGTGAGCACTCCCTGGGGCGAAGTTCGAATCAAGATTGGGAGCGTCAATGGCGCGGAATCACAGGTTGCTCCGGAATATGAGGACTGCCGTCGCATCGCCGCGGCACAGCATGTGCCTTTAAAGAAGGTGATGCAGGAAGCGCTCCGGCTGTACCTGGACAAGAAGAATGGATAACCCTGGGAAGTTTTACATCACGACGCCCATCTACTACGTCAACGCCCGGCCGCACATCGGCCACACGTACACAACGGTGGTGTGCGATGCCGTGGCGCGACGTCAGCGGATGATGGGCTTCGACACCTGGTTCCTCACCGGAACCGACGAACACGGCCAGAAAATCGAACGCGCCGCGGTGGCCGCAGGCTGCTCGCCGAAGGAGTTCGCTGATCGAGTGTCGGGCGAGTTTCGGCGGCTGTGGGACCGGATGAAACTGACCTATGATGATTTCATCCGCACCACCGAACCCCGGCACGTGCACGGTGTGCAGGCTCTGTTCAAGCGGTTGAAGGAACGCGGCTACATCTACAAGGGCTCGTATTCCGGACAATACTGCGTGTTCGATGAGTTGTACGTGGACGTGACCGAGCCGGGTGCTCCCTGCCCCGAATGCGGGCGGCCAACGGAGACCGTCAAGGAGGAAAATTATTTCTTCAAGCTTTCGGCAATGGAGGAGCCGCTGCTGAAGCTCTATGCAGACAATCCAGACTTCATCCGTCCTGAAACGCGCCGGAACGAAGTAGTCTCGTTCGTGCGAAGCGGGTTGCGGGATCTATCGGTAAGCCGGACGACGCTCACCTGGGGAATTCCGGTTCCCGGCGATGAGAAGCACGTCATCTATGTCTGGCTCGATGCATTGGCGAACTACATTACTGCGATGGGGTACGGCTCCGACGATCCAAAAGACACGGCTAAGCTGGAACATTACTGGCCTGCCGATGTGCACATGATCGGGAAGGAAATCGTGCGGTTCCATTGCGTCTATTGGCCGGCGCTCCTGCTGGCGGCGGGAATTCCGCTGCCGAAGTCGATCATGGCGCATGGCTGGCTGCTGTTTGAAGAGAGCAAGATGTCGAAGTCGCGCGGCAATATTGTGCGCAGCGAGACCATTCTGGACACGTTAGGCGCCGATACGCTACGTTACTTCTTACTGCGGGAGATTGTGTTCGGCAGCGACGGCTCGTTCAGCTTCGACGCGCTCGTGCAACGGTTTAATGCTGATCTTGCGAACGGGTTGGGCAACCTCTCGAGCCGTACGCTGAGCATGATCACGCGCTATTTCGAGGGCGAAATTCCCTACCCCTCCCCAGGCGCGAGAACGGCAGCTGATGATGTGGTCGCTAAGCTTGCGCAACAGACGATCTGCGACTTCCATGCCCAGTTCGAGCAGTTCCAGTTTTCACGCGCACTCGAAACCGCGTGGGGGCTGGTCGCCGCCGTCAATAAGTACATCGTCGAAAGCGAACCCTGGGCGGTTGCGGAAAAGGACGACCAGGATTCGCGCGCACGCCTGGCTACGATTCTGCACACTTCGGCGGAAGCGCTGCGAATCGTTACCGCGTTGGCGCATCCTATCATTCCCGAATCGACTGCTCGCATCTGGGAGCAGCTTGGTCTGGCAGACATAACCAAGCTGGATCTCCGCAACCTTGCGTGGGGCCAGTTGCCGTTGCACACCAAGCTGGGGAAAGTCGAAGCGGTTTTTCCGCGTGCCGACAGGAGCACAATCGAAAGGATGCTGCAGATGGAACAGGAACGATCGGCACAAACCGCACGGGCTGCGGTCGCTGAGCCCGCGGCCGAGAGTGAGTCCCAGGGACCCGTTTCCGGCGTTCCGGTTGCTACACCGGCTTCAGCGCCGGTTACAGTGAGCAATACCATCACCATCGATGACTTCGCCAAGGTGGAGCTGCGCGTGGGCCTGGTGAAGGTGGCCGAGAAAGTGAAGGGGGCCGATAAGTTACTACGACTCGAAGTGGATTTGGGCACCGAGACTCGCCAGATCGTGGCGGGCATCGCGAAAGCCTATGAGCCGGAGAAACTGGTCGGACGCAAGGTGGTCATCGTGGCGAACCTGGCACCGCGTAAGCTCCGCGGACTGGAATCGCAAGGCATGATTGTCGCCGCATCCCTGGGCGATGATGGCGTGCCCGTCCTAGCGGGGTTCCTGGAAGATGTGCCGGTGGGAGCGAGGCTGAAGTAAACAAGGTCCGCCTTGCACCCTGGTAATAGCGAGCGGCAGGCCTTTCGACAGCGCCGTCGCCCGACCCGCAGACAAAGCGGTCGGAACATCGGAGCGATTATTCGTTAATGGCGACAGTCCGAAAAGACGTTCATTGAGTTGCCGTGTACACCGACTCCCACTGCCATCCCGAGAACAAGCGCTTCGACAGCGATCGTGTTGAGGTTTTTGATCGGGCTCGTGCCGGGGGGGTCACCACAATGCTGGCGATCGGCAACGGGGACGGCCCCGGCACGGGAACTTTCGATTGTGCCATTAAGCTGGCTGAGCAATATGAAGGCGTGTACGCAACGGTAGGAATTCACCCTCACGAAGCGGCGCTTGCCCAGCAGGATGACTTCGACGAGTTGGTCCGGCTCGCGCGGCACCCGAAGGTTGTCGGCTGGGGAGAGATCGGACTCGACTACTTCTACGATCACTCGCCGCGCGATGTACAGCAGAGGGTCTTTCTGCAGCAATTAGAGTTGGCCAAAGCAGCGGAGCTTCCCATCGTCATTCACTGCCGGCCCTCCGATAACAGCGAAAACGCGTGGGACGATCTGCTACGCGTGCTGCGCGAGAATTGGCAGCATACCGGTCTCGGCGGGGTTATGCACTGCTTTACAGGCACGACCGAGCAGGCGCGCGCTTCGCTGGAGCTGGGCTTCGTCGTCTCATTCGCCGGAAATATTACTTACCCGAAGGCGCAGAACATTCGCGATGCCGCGTGCATGGTTCCGCTCGACCGGATGCTTATCGAGACCGACGCTCCCTATCTCGCGCCAGTGCCACATCGCGGTAAACGCAATGAACCGGCATTCGTCACCGAGGTGGCACGGCAGATCGGCCAATTGCGCGGCATCTTCCCCGAAGAAGTCGGCCGGCGGACAACGGCTAATTTCTACAGCTTTTTTCGCATTACGAAATCGGTTCCTGTCTGATTCTCGACGCCTGCATTTCGGCTATCGTGCAAGCCTTGTTACACTAATCGTTTATGGCTGAGAACTCGTTTGACATCGTCAGCAAGGTTGACTTGCAGGAGGTTTCCAACGCCCTGCAGCAGGCTCTGAAGGAGATTCATACCCGTTACGACCTGAAAGACTCGAAGTCCGACATTCATCTGGACAAGGACTCCCTGGTGCTTAGCTCGGCCGACGAATACAAGCTGAAGGCGGTAAACGATGTTCTGCAGACCAAACTGGTGAAGCGTGGGGTGTCACTCAAGTCGCTAACTTACGGCGCGATCGAACCTGCCGCCGGCTCCACAGTGCGGCAGAAAGTTGAGTTGCAACAAGGCATTCCGATTGAGAAGGCGCGCGAAATTGTGAAGCTGGTCAAGAATTCGAAACTCAAGGTACAGGCGTCGATCCAGGGCGATTTCGTACGAGTAAGCGGTAAGGACCGCGACACGTTGCAACAAGCCATCGCAATGATCAAGCAGTCCGATTTCGGCATTGACATGCAGTTTACAAATTACCGATCCAACTGACGGGGCTGCCCGATTGAATACGACCGTAATCCGCAACGCCAAAGAAGTCTTCGACCTGTTGCACGACGATCTCGCCGCCATCGAGCGCGAGTTCGGACGTGACACGGTTTCCGGCGTACGGGCCATTACCGAAATTGGCGAATACCTGCGTGCCGGTGGTGGCAAGCGGTTACGCCCTGCGCTGCTGCTCCTCGCCTGCAAGCTGATGAACTATAGCGGCCAGGGCGCGGTCAAACTGGGTGCCGTGGTCGAGATCATACACACTGCCACGCTGGTGCATGACGACATCATCGACGAGGCCAAGACCCGGCGCGGCCGTCCCGCCGCCAACACGCAGTGGGGCAATGCAAAGTGCGTTCTCGCCGGTGACTGGCTTTATATGCAGGCCTTCAACATTGCCGTCCAGGAACGTAATTTCCCGGTCCTCGACACGCTGATCGATCTGACCCAGGCAATGGTCGAAGGCGAGCTTTTGCAGATTGAACGGCTCGGTAAGGCGATCACCATCGACGAGCACTTTGAGTTGATCTACCGCAAGACGGCGTGCCTGTTTTCGGTCTGTATGAAGCTGGGTGGAATTCTTGCTTCTGCCAGCGAGGGCGACCAACAGCGTCTTGCTGACTATGGCCGCAATCTCGGTATGGCTTTCCAGATTGTTGACGACGTGCTCGATCTAACAGCTTCCGAAGAGATCCTTGGTAAGCCGGTGGCCAGCGACCTGCGCGAGGGCAAGGCGACGCTCGCAGTGTTACATGCGCTGAATCGTTGCACCCCGGCGGAGCGAGCCACGATCGAGTCGGTTCTCGGCAACGGCGGATTCAACGGCATTACTCCCGCGGACATTGTTGTCATTCTGAAACGCCATGGCTCCATCGATGCGGCATACGCCCGCGCAACGGAGTTCGCAAACGCTGCTCGGGAGGCGATCTGTACGTTCCCGGACTCAGAGATCAAGCGGGTCCTGCTATGGGTGCCCGAGTTCGTAGTGGAACGGCAGAACTAGTTCCACCGTCTCGGCCTTTCCTCTCCTGATTTACACTTTCGCGTATGGCCGCCCCGCAAGAAATCGAAATTAAGTTTCTCGTCGCCGATCCGAAACTGCTCCAACAGCAACTCGCCACGCTTGGCTTCCAATGCCAAACACCTTCTACCCACGAGGTCAACACGCTCTATGACCTGCCAGGACAGAAATTACGCCGCAAGGGCGAGCTTCTGCGGCTGCGAAGGTATGGGGAATCGTGGAAGCTGACCCACAAAGCCCGCGGCAAGGCGGGCAAACACAAATCGCGCGCTGAGCTTGAGACTAGTGTCTCCGACGGTCCGCAGATGGACCAAATTCTTCGGACGCTCGGCTATCGCCCTACTTTTGTGTACGAAAAGTATCGCTCGGAATGGAGCGACGGCAAGGGAGACGTCGTGCTCGACCACACGCCTATCGGCGAGATTGCCGAGATCGAGGGCCCTCAACGCTGGATCGATCGTACTGCGAAAGCACTAGGCGTCGCGCCGGCCAGTTACATTACGAAATCGTATGGTGAACTTTTTCTCGACTGGAAGCGTAGATATAAGCGGAAGGCAGTGAATATGACCTTCCGCGAGATTGGTGGCCGAGCAAAGGGCCGCCCTTCGAGCGCACCTTAAGTTCCGCGGAAGCCGAAGCCGGCTCCGGGGTTTAGACCTCGCCGGGCCTGAACCGGAGCCGGTGGCTAGGCGGAGCACCTTCGCGCATTGCAAAAGCTACTTCTTAATTCGTTCCAGGACCGCGCCCGCGATTAAGGGCAAACCAACCGTAGCGTCGAGCAGCACTTCAGCAAACCTGCCACCTTCGTCTTCGGGAACGAATTTTCCCCAAGATACCGCTTCGCTATACGTGCAACCTGAGAGCCCTCCCCAGTTCACCGGCTCAGGACAGATGCGTACGCCGTAGTGAAAACGCTTCAGGATCATCTCTTCGCCGCCCCGCCGATGCCGCAGATCGAGGTACGGCCCGAACTGCTGTGCCCAATTGCGCGGCACGCCGCCACCGATGGTGAAGATGCCAAGCCGCTCCTGCTTGAGCAAGGTCTCGGCATAATGTTCGAGGTCTTCAAACGGATCGTAGCGCAGGGCGGTCTTACCTTCGCGGCGGCGAACGCGATTATGCACTGCGAAGTCGAGCCCAATCTCGGAGTCGCTGAACGCAGGCACAAACACGGGCGCCCCCTTCTCATAAGCTGACTTCAGGATGCCGCGCTCTTTTACGTTCTCGCTGAGATACCTGCCGATCTCACGATTCAGCTTGTACGAACATAAGGGCTCCGCCGGGTCCCAGGCTTTCAGAATGCGCGCCACAATGGTCTCGACAAAATCCAGGTTAGTCTCGGGCTCCAGCGTGTCATAAACGCGGTTGTAGCCGGCGTCGTACAGTTCCGTGTCGTCCATGCGCGGGTCATAGCGAAAGTGCGAACGGCCGGCAGCCTCTACCAACCCATGGGCCATCAGGGCGCCAGTGGAGATGACCGCCTTAACAATGCCGGCATCAATGAGGTCGGCGATGATAAGGCCCTGCTTGGCGACGGTCATCGCGCCGGCCAGCGTCATCACCACAAAACAGGATCGGTCGCGTGCCATGGCCTCGAGCACGTCGGCGCCTTGGCCAACCTGGCGGCCGGTAAACGCGGTATTGCCCATGGCGCTTACCAGATCACTGACAGATTTGACTTTCGACAGGTCCAGCGGATCGAGCGGCACAAGCTTGTCGCTGATGGGGTCATGGAGAATTCGTTCCTTGGCATCTTCGGGTTGGGGATGACGATCGGCCACGTTCACCTCATGAGATCGATAACGTAGATTTTCCGACGCCTTAGGCAGACGTAGTGAAGATGACGCCGAAACTCGAAGCTACAGTCTTTGTGAAGCTCGCGTCAATGTCCGGGGGGGCGGGATTCACACCGCCGTAACATGTGTCGCTGAGAGGCGCAGCCGTGTCGCTGATGCTATTCTTTTCGTTCACTTCATCTGCGGAGCTGGGCGTTGCCCGAACGTAATTTCACCATCGGAATCGTACAGATGTCGTGCTCGCCCGATCCCGAGCAGAACCTCGAGCGTGCAATTGAACATGTGCGTCAGGCCGCAAAACAGGGCGCTGAGCTGATCTGTCTTCCCGAGTTGTTTCAGACACAGTATTTTTGCCAGCGCGAGGACATTGCCTTGTTTGAGCTTGCCGAACCGATTCCTGGTCCGGCAACGAAGCGTCTGGGAGAAGTTGCGCGCGAGCTCAAGGTAGCGCTGGTCGCTTCCCTGTTCGAGCGGCGCGCAGCCGGCATATATCACAACACAGCGGCGATCATCGGCAGCAGCGGCGAACTGCTTGGCATCTATCGCAAGATGCACATTCCCGATGATCCGCTCTATTACGAAAAGTTCTACTTCACCCCCGGGGACCTCGGTTTCAAGACGTTCGAGGCCGATTTTGGCAAGTTCGGCACTCTGGTTTGCTGGGACCAGTGGTATCCCGAGGGTGCGAGACTTACGGCTGCGCAGGGCGCGAACGTATTGTTCTACCCCACGGCGATCGGGTGGCATCCTGACGAGAAGGCCCAATACGGCGAGGCACAGTACGATGCCTGGCAAACGATTCAGCGCGCGCACGCCATTGCCAACGGAGTGTACGTAGCAGGAGTCAATCGCGTCGGCTTCGAGACCGGAAACATTCGCGGCAACGCGGCACCCGGTAACGGGCTGGAGTTCTGGGGAGGATCGTTTATCGCCGATCCCTTTGGACAAATCGTAGCGCAGGCTCCCCACGACAAGGAAGCTATCCTGGTTGCTGAAGTGGACATTCACCGTATCGAAGATGTCCGTCGCAACTGGCCTTTCTGGCGCGATCGTCGCATCGACGCTTACGCGCCTATCACCCAGCGCTTCCTGGTGTAAGCCTTGGCCAAGACCCACGCCCTCCCGACGCAAACGCCCGCCGCAATGGGTTACCGTATGCCCGGTGAATGGGAGTCCCACGAAGCCACGTGGATCGCGTGGCCCCACAACCGTACCGACTGGCCCGGCAAGTTCGCATCGATTCCGTGGGTGTACGCCGAGATTGTGCGACACCTCTCGCGTGTCGAGCGCGTGAGCATACTGGTCAACGATGAGGCGGCCGAAGCTGCCGCACGCAACGTTCTTGTGACTGCCGAGGTGCTGCCGAAGCGTGCCCTCGAACCGGGCACTCCCAGCGGAAGCATGAAGTTCTGGCACATTCCGACCGATCGCGGATGGCTGCGTGATACAGGCCCTACCTTCGTTCGCCGCTCGGGCTCCGTGGGAGCCGTCGCGTGGCGCTTTAATGCCTGGGCCAAATACAACGACTGGAAGCATGACGCTCCGGTCGGTGCGGAACTCGGCCGTCGCCTGAAGATTCCTATTTGGCAACCGGAACTAGAGGTCAATGGCCGGTCGCGGCGCACCGTACTCGAGGGCGGCAGCATTGACGTCAACGGGCGTGGAACGCTGCTGACGACCGAGGAGTGTCTGCTCAGCCACGTGCAGCAGCGCAATCCGGGCGTCAGCCGGTCTCAACTGGAACAACTGTTCGCTGACCACCTCGGAGTCAGGAAAGTCATCTGGCTAGGCCGCGGCATCGCCGGCGACGATACCCACGGACACGTCGATGACATTTCGCGTTTCGTTGCGCCCAGTGTGGTTGTGACGGCGTACGAAGCTGATCCTCGCGAAGCGAATCACGCCCCTCTGCGTGAAAACTTCCTGCAGTTGAAACGGAGCGGCGACCAGTCTGGAAAACCCCTGCGGGTGGTCAAATTGCCGATGCCCGCACCGGTTTACTTCGACCGGCAGCGACTTCCCGCAAGCTATGCAAACTTCTATATAGCGAACCGGTTGGTGCTGGTTCCGATGTTCAATGATCCTAACGATCGGGTTGCGCTGAATACCTTGACAGAAGTCTTGCCGGGCCGCACCGTCGTCGGTATCTACTGCGGAGATTTCGTTCTCGGGCTCGGTACCCTGCACTGCATGACGCAGCAACAGCCTGCGCGTTAGCGTGGACTACAGCAGTTGCTTCCTTGGCCAAAAGGTCGATACTGCCCAGTAGCCAAACGCGGCCAGACCAGCGTAGAGGGCTCCGTTTCCGAAAACAATGGATCCGGTGGCCAGAACAAGCGCAAGAGTACTGTCGGCTAAGCCGCTGACGGGCCCTACTAGCAGGAACGGTGGACACAGCAGCAAGGCGGCGTAGTAGCCCGCGCCCTCTGTCATAGTGGCCGGATCGGTGCGCCACGCCGCAATCAGGCCAATGGCCACCGCCATTCCCAGAACCAAGGCAATCGAGAGAACGATAATCAGAAAGTCGTTGCGCCTTCTTGGAGCCGTTAGCACCCTGATCCTTTCAGTACGCATCACTGCCAAGCTTACGCTAAACTTCCATCATGCTATCCTTCCGGCAAACCACCGCGGGAGATTTTCATGAGCAGCACTTACGCCAATCCGGGAGCACCTACGGCTCCTGCTGTACCCCACAACATGGTCACCACGGCGTTCACATTGGACGGCTACAACATCGTCCGCAACCTGGGATTGGTGCGCGGGATCATCGTGCGTTCGCGTTCCATCGTCGGCACGATTGGAGCCACCCTGCAAACCATTGTCGGCGGGAACATTACTCTTTTGACGAACCTCTGTGAACAAACCCGCGAACACGCCTTCGATCTCATGTTGCAACATGCCGCCGATTTGGGCGCGAACGCGGTCGTGGGGATGCGTTACGATGCAACCGAAGTCATGCAGGGAGTGACTGAAGTCCTGGCTTATGGAACGGCAGTTTACGTGGAAAAGCGACCTTAACAGGGTGATTGCGAAGTGCGGCAGCGAATGGTGAGCCCGGCAGGAATCGAACCTGCGACCCACGCATTAAAAGTGCGTTGCTCTACCAACTGAGCTACGGGCCCACGTATTTATTTTCAACAACTTACGTTTAGTTCACAGCCTTGTAACCGTCGGTTCTTGGCTAGTGTGCTAAATCTGTGCTAATTTCCGTCGACTTTATGACCGATTTCAGCACCTCGACCTGTGCCGACAGCTTCCCTTCGCGCTGCAGTCCTTCCTCAATCTGGAGCTGCATCGCAGCCATCAACTCCTCCATTGCAGGTGCCTGCGGCAGCCCAGACATCAGGCGGCGCTGCTCCTCCTGCCACGCTTCCTTCGTCCTCATCGCCTCGATCAGTCGCTTCTTGTTCTGCACGTTGTAGTCATTGTACACACCGGGATCGATGTGACCGCTGATCGACATGCCCGTGCCACGCGACACCTGCGCCTCCTCAAAATCCCCCACCGAGGTGCGGCGGAAATCGTGGAGCAGGATCTTGCGTGTGATGCCAGCACGAAGCAGAGTCGCAACCCATGTCTTGCGGAAGTCGAGCACCTGCCGCTCACCCTTCCCCAGATCGTCGCGGGTGAACAGGTACTCGTCGGCACCCTTGCCAACGATGCACTGCTTGACCAGCTCATGCGCTGCCTTCGACAGCGGCACCGTGCGCCCGTGCCGGGTCTTGGTAATCGAGGCATCCAGTTGGAGCAACCCAGCTTCCCCCTCAGGAGTGGGAATCGACTGGTAGGCACCCACCTTCACCTTCCTGAGTTCCGAGGCGCGATTGCCATCGTCGTTATAAATATGGATCATGCCGCGCAGCCACACCGGGGCGGGAGGGTCAAGTGCCATGACAGCGTCGAACTCGGTCAGTGCGACTGTGCCGGTGCGCCGAGGCAGTTCCTTTTTGCCGTACTTGCGAATCCACGGTCGGTAGGTGGTCAGTCCCTTCCGGTTGGCGTCCCGATACGCCTTAGACAGCAGGGCAAGGTCGAGGTTGATGGTTGCCTTTGCGATCACATCCAACTTCATGCTGTAGGTGTTGCCCCGTTTGTCAGTGCGCTCGACCTCGGTCTGCTGGATGGGCGTCCAACGGCGACGCAGGGCACTGGTGTGCTCATCGACCGGAGCACCAAGGCACCAGCTCTTGTAGTCCTCCAGAACGTCAGCCGTGAGATCACGATGATCCCAGCTTCCGAACTTGCCGCGCAGGCGCAGCTCCCAGTTGCGCGACTTCTCCGCGTGATCCCGCTTCTGGTGGTTGGCCTTATGCTGCAGCGTGGCGGCAATGAGGTCGGCGACGGTCAGCTTGTTCTTGGGCTGCCCGGGGACGTATTTCATAAGGTAATCGTCGGCGAAGGCTTCAGCACCTGCCAGCGTGTCGCTCTCGGTTGATAAGCGAATCTGAGCTTTGCTGGGATCAGCGGGGCGCGGATCAGTAAAGGACAACTGGTAGTAGCGCGAGTCGCTGCGCTTGGTCAGGTTGTACTTGATCCCGTTTGTGACCCTCTTTGGTTTACTCATGGCCGTTTCCCTTCCTTTTTGCGGCAGCCCAACGCACTGTCGATGCTTTCTTGGCGCGTGCCGACCGCTGCTTCTTGGTCATACCCTTCGCGGCTTTTCTCCCGCACCAGCCGCACCGTGTTTTGCGAACCAATTGAGTGTCTACTCGTCTAAGTGACCGGCCACTGACAGCTCGTCTATCGCGCAGTCAGCGCAGTCCATCTCTGGTGCATGATTGTGTGTTTGCTGTTTCCTCGTCATTGCCAACTACCTCCCAGTGTTCACGCATAAGCGTAGGGGGTAAGGATGCGAAGTATCAAGCGGCTTAGGCCACGCGACGGGTCTTGCGGCGACGTTGCTCGGGGATGGTGGTCTTGGTGCGCTCGATCCATTGGTCGAGGTCACGGATGTCGAATAGCCATGCAGTACGCAGCCCAGTGCCGCAAACCGCCGGGATTTCGCCTCTGCGCACCAGCGTGCGGAGGAATTGGGTTGATATCGCGAGATACCTCGCCGCATCGACCGCACGCAACATACGGGGCTGAATGGTTGCTTCCTTCATTGCAGTTCCTTTCCTACGCCACCACCGTCACACCGTCTCCCAGCTTGTTCCGCACCCACCCGCCAATGGCCGGCACCGGCCGCAACTCCCGTGCCGATGCAAGTTCATCCGGGTCTCCCGCGAGCCGAGCCCGCTGGTATGCGCTGACGCTTCGGCTAACCTTGGGAGCAGCGCAAAAAGTAGCTCCTCCAGCGCTGTTGTTAACTCCAAATCGAGGGTTCGTCAAACGGCAGACTAGGCGAGACATGCCGGCTACTGGGGGATTCCGGATGAGTTTGTTGCTAAATCTAACGGAGATGCCTCGAGGAGCTCGCTCAGAGTGTTGTTCCTGCAGACTCTTGTGCCCAGGCTGCAGCCACGGCGGTCTCAACCCGATATTTCGGATATCACCAACTTTATTTCACCAATCGCACTTTGACTGCGCATAGCAGCTGCTAAGACAATAGACCGACGCCCAATCGCACGCCACAAAGGTGCGCCCCATCAGTCCGTGGTTCTCCCCGCCGTGGCCACCGCCGCCGCAAAGTCAATTCCCTCCCCCGCGAGCTGCCTGACTTCCTTGAGCCACACCCTGGGATTTGTGCCATGAATCACGCGCCCCAGAAAGCCCAGCCGCTCGGCTGCATTATTGCGGTTTCGCCGGATGTCGTCCTTCGTGATCTTGGTGTATTGAGCGAGAAGGGTATCCATGCTCCGGGGCTTGGCGAAGACGTAAGTCGCGTGACCAAGCTGAGGGGTTTCGACGACCACGGCTTTCTCAACATCGAAGATGTATTCATCCCTAAACAGATAGATCCGGCGCGCGCGGCGTGAGAGCTGGCGATAGAAGAACGGATCATAGTCAGGACGCCAGTTAATTTGGGCGACGTCAAAGTCACCGGGAATACGCATTTCGGAACACATTCGCTGCAACTCCGCTCGCTCGACCGCACGGTGATTCAAGCACTGTCGTATCTGATCCAGAGCCCGCGAGTACTGGCCGAAGCGATGATAGGTAGTTTTGGCAGATTCCATTTGCTGATGGAAGTCGGATGGCAGTTTGACCTCCAACCGGCTCGGCAACGCAGTTTCCCAAGTAAAGAGCTCCCACTGCCCACGGCGTTTGCGGTATTTGCCACCCCGTACGAACGTGCCCTCGACCTCGATCTTGGTACCGAGGAGGTGTTTCCACTGATTCCATGTGCGATCCCAAGACGTATGGAGGGCAGCTTGATCCAGCGATAACTCCAGCTTGCGACGCAGGTCCCGGCACAGCGCCCGGTCGTCATAGAAATCGCACTTGCGAAGTGGTACATGGAACCGCCGCCGCCGGAGCTCAGGTGAAAACGCGACAATGCGCCGAGCAAAGAATGTTCGTCCGTCACGAGAGAGCTCGCCGGCAACCAGAAGGGAGCCAAATCCACCATACGGAAATATGGCAGGAACTTCGGGATCAGCCAGCAGGGCGTCATAACAAGCGCGCAGTTCCGGTTGACCAACGATGTTGAAGGCTCGCTCCAGTTGCGTTCTTTGGCTACGCGGGACACCTGCTCGTATTGAGCTCCAGATCGCGAAGCTTGAAAGCCACGCGTAGCTCGGCGGCAGATGCGCTGGCTGGAATACACAAGATCTCGTACAGGGTTGGCCGATCGGTTCTGTCACCGGATTGCGTGAAGCGATAGAAGTATTCGCGCAGGACATCGCAGGGCATAAACACCGCACCAATGCCGAGGCCTCCGCGGCTGACTTCAGCCGAAACAAAGTACTGATTTCGCTTGTCCTGTTTGGGTTGGCTGACGTATCCGATGGGCACGTGGTAGAGATAACGGTTCGGGCCGGAAGCGGCATTGTGGGAAATTAAGATCTCTGTGCCCACCGCATCTCCCGTGGCAACAGGGAAAGCGATCTCGTCACCGACAGCCACACGAGATCCAAGAAAACGGGACAAGAACAGCTTGGTCTGATTGCCAAACAGGCAGACAGCTGTTTCCCGCCGCAACTCGACACTCATCACACGTTCACGACAGATCGGAATGGAAGACATGCAGGAAGCAGCACCTCTACCGTCGGCGGGCATTTTAGTAGCGCGACTGCGCGGATCATCTCTTGCCGTCAACGAGGAAAAACAGGCCTCAAGAACTCCTGACGAGTGGCTCGGCGGGCAAAACAGTATTCCACTTCATCCAGCTGCCATTACATCTCCATGACGACTTCGGTTGCCTTCTGCAACTGCACGTCTTCTCCCGCCCTCAGAGATTCGTAGGTCGCGTCAATTTCAACGTCGGGCATTATCCCTGTTCCTTCAAGAGAACGTCCGCTCCAAGTTAGATACGCGGCGGTAGGCAACACGAGAATATAGCCATGGCCAACGCGGAAGGCACTGCCGCTGAGTAGCCGCCCGGCCGTTTTGGTGCCTACTATCTTTGCGAGCTTGTTTTCAGCGGCAAAGGCCGCAAGCATCTCGGCCGCACTCGCACTATGCTCATTGACCAGCAAGACGACCTTGCCGTGAAATTTCTGCCGACCTAGCCCCTCGGTGTAGAGGCAAATCGACTTGTCCCCAACGCCGTACTTGACGATCAGCCATGGAATAGCGGCCTTCGTCGAAGGGATCCTCCCAAAACGTCGCAGCTCCTCCCGTTTGTATCCAGACTGTGCGCGTCGGCGCGTAAGACTGTATCCAATGGGCAGCTTGTCTGGAGTCAGATAGCTCATAACCCGAAGTCCACCGATGCCGCCGCCGGTGTTCCCGCGCAAATCGATGACCAAGCGATCACACATGGAGAAACCAGCCATTGCGGCCTCGATCTCCTTGGCGAAATCAATTCCAATCACGCCCGGAAACATGGTGATCTTGAGATAGCCGACTTGCGACGGAAGACTCAGATGCGCAACCGCCCGAGGTACGTTGACCGGGTGCCTGCTGCTCTTGGGCTTGGGAACATCGATGCGCATTCGATTGGCGACACCGCTGGGCCGCTGAACGCTCGCCGTGCTGCTCCCACCCATCCGAAACACCGGAACAGTCGGCGGGACCAGTCGCTTGTCGTCTACGGCAACCAAGAGGTCTCCGGGACGTATACCCGCTGCATGAGCAACGCCACCCTCATGAACGTCCTGAAATACCCAGTTAAGCTCCCCAGCAACAGAACAGCTCTTTAAAGTGGCATTAATCGCGAGAGGTGCCGGTACCGACCTGCTGCTCATGTGAAAAAAGCCAGTATGACTGGTGTGCAGCTCAGCAAGCAGACTGTGCACATGCTTTTCAAATTGCTCCGGGTCCCTGAGGATCTCTTGTGCTCTTTGAGCGGCTAACTCGTCCCAGTCCACGCCATGCGAGCCAGGGTTGAAGTGCTTTTCACGCACCAGCCGCCGCACTTTCGCAAAGACTTTCTCGCGCTCGCTCTGGGAAGTACTCATTGGATTGAAGTCGAAATCGTGGACGCTGAATCACCGTCCATGGTGAATCCTGCCCAGTAGTAGGGGGGCGCGTGCGGCCCGAATTGTCGGATCATATCCAGTTTTGCGTTTCGCAGCGCAGCCCCCTTGTCCTCATGATTCGCTAGGTGTCTGTAGAAGGCCTTGATCAGGGCTGGGGCAAAGATATCGTCAGCGCTCCACAGCGTTGCAACAACTGTCTTCGCTCCCGCGATCAGGAATGCTCGCTCAAGACTATTAACACCTTCTTCGCCTTCCAATCTGCCGGTTCCGGTGTCGCACGCAGAAAGCGTCACCAAATCGGCATTCAGAGACAAAGCGGTGATCTCACGCGCCTGCAAGAGTCCATCGTCGTGGTTTTGCGGGTCACCTCCGAGAACCAGCGCGGCTCGTTCGGGATACTTCGGTGCAGCAACGCTGTGCACGGCAAGATGAATCACTTTGAAATTCGCCAACGGCTCAGCCTTGAAGGCGGCTTCTGATGCGTCCGCCCCCATGAGCAGAACGCTCTTACTACCGAATAACCGTCCCACTGCCTTGATCTCTTGCCTCGTGCCCGGCAATTCTGGAAAGTCGGCTCCAGCCAAGTCATAAATACCGCGAGCGACCTCGCTCGGTTGCGTCACATTTGTGGTCTTGGCAATCAATTGTCTTGCTGACCTATAGGACACATCCCCCACCCCCAGGAACGGGAGTGAAGGCGTGAGGTTCCGATGCGCCGTGCGCAGCACATAAAGCACCGTGCCAGAGGGTACGTAGGTGATAACGTGCGAGTAAAGTGCGTACTTGCCATCCGGATCGCGCAAGGAATCAAATGGCAGCAGATTTAGGGATCCATCTGGCACGACAATCAAACGCAACTTGCCCTGGACGGCTGGTATCGACCCAAGCAGCGTCGAGTAAAGCTGCCGCTCTTCGACTTCGGCGTCCTCCTTCTTTCGAACGGCGCTTAAATAAGAACGGACAGCCCGTTCGAGCGCTGCACGTCCTTTGGTCAGGCGAATCAACGCCGAATGCAATCGGCTCACCGCGAGGCAATAGGACCCAGCATCGCTGACAACATATTCCAGCAATAGTTCGTCGGGATGAAGGACTCGGCGTAGGTCTGAAATGTCGATCGGATGTGCTGCAGATCGTGACGATTGTGTCCCCGCTTCAAGAAAGCGTTTTTGTTCTGCATCGAATAAATCAGCCAGGATCTCCTTTCGTTCGGCGACTGAAACAGAGTGCAACAGCCGAAGTTGGAGATTCGTAATCGCACGATCCGATGGGGTCCCGTTCGGAGCCTCTATTGGGCGATGGACCGAGGCGCGAAGAAGGTCAGCGGCCGTACGACCCCTCGCCCGTTCTACAATTGCGAATGCCTCGGACGTGTGTCTCAGGCGAACGGCAAGCGCGAAGTGTCGGACATAAATGTCACTCATTGCCGCCACAATCGAGCTCTTCGCATCTGGACTCGCAGAATTGACCAGCAAGCCATCGAGCACATCAGTGGCCTGTTCATACAAAGCTTCAGCTGCTTCTGGCTCGCCTTGACGATCTTTAATCTCCGCCAGCGCCGCCAAATCACGCGGCAAAAAGAACCGATCGCCGATTTTGTGGCCCGCCGCAATACCTTGTTGTAAAGACTCTTCTGCAAGGTCAAGCTTGTTTTCTGTCCTATACAGACTCGCGAGCTCAAACATCGACTCTGCATCCATGCGATAGAACTGAGCGTTTCGCGCCAAATCGCTGGCTGATTTCAGATATGTAATTGCAGCTTCCTTATCGCCTCGGGCTTCCGCCATTCTCCCTAGCACGATATAAAGCTGCGATTCGTGGCCCCGTCGACCGAGTCGTCTGGCTTCAAGGAGAGCATGGTTCAGCAGCGATTCGGCATCGTAGCTGTCGTTCAACGCGACCAAAGCGTCAGCCTTTCCTTCATATGCCATGAAAGGAAATCCGATATCGGGAGTGTGATCCGCAAGCTTCAGGGCCCGATTGAAGTATTCAAGGGCCTCGTCATAGCGTTTCAGCGCATTAAGGCCGTTGCCGAACATTGAAAGATAGCGGACTTGAGCACCGACGTCTCCCGTCATCACTGCCGTGAAGAAAGCCTTTCCAACCAACTTCTTGGCGGTTGCGCCATCGCCTTCGAGAAAAGCTAGAATGCCCAACTCTCCAAGCGCTCGTCCCTCCCGCGCCCGATCACCCAGGCCATCGGCAAGGACTCTCGCCTCTTCCCAATCTTTTCGGGAGGACGACGGGTCAACGTCGAGATCTGTGTAACCCTTCGCCATCAAACAAAATAACTTCAGGCGAGGATCACTTTGAACAACCGGATTCTCAAGCTGCTCTTCCAGCATCGAAGAGACCTGGAGAAAAGGCATAGACTCGGCACTGGCGCGAATGCGACCCACTCTTGCGTGGATCTCACCACGAGCATTGTCTCGTTGCCGAAGCAAACCTTCAGCGCGGACATAGAGCGGGCCAGCGGCTGCCCAATTACCCAGCCAGGCGAAATGATCTGCTTCAAGCAGCAATTTCTCCGCATCGCCAGAGTGCTCAGAGGCAGCGTCATGGCGACTGCTCGCGAACCAGTTGCGCCCAAGCAGCGCAACGTCTAACAAGGCCCCGGAAATTCCCGAGCGACCACCCTTACTCTGTGCGGTTGGTCTATCCCCCAAAAGCACGGGAGCGCTAATTTCGGTGCCAGTGTCCGATTCCACTCGTAACAGATAGCGGCCGGCAGGGATATTGCTGAAATCAACGTTTGTTTCCAGTGACAATTTTTGATCGCTGAGTCTCGCGGCGATCAATGCCGACCACAGGGGTTTTTCAGCCGAATTAAGCGATACCTTGTAGTTGCCCTCCTCGCTTCCAACCGGCAACTCGAGCACCAAATCGATGGAGCGACGGGGCAGGATCAGCACTGGATTTGCCGGCTGCTGACCTTCCGTCGGGGCGCGGGAACTGCTGAACGGCTCGAGATTCATGACCAATCGTGTGTATGCCTGCTCTCCAGTTGAGTGTTTCGTTGCCTTTATGGATCGGAACCCAACATAGATCGCAATGGAGACAGCTACGAATAGAACGGCAGTCACCCACGCAAAGGGCCTAAGCGCCCAATTCCTTGCGCGCACGGTCGCCTTGCTCCGTTGTTCGGAAAGAATTTCCATGTATCGCGTGAAGCAGGGTGAGCAGCATGAAATGTGTTCTCCAATCGCAGGATCGACAGCCTGTGGATCAGCTGCGAGAGCCCTTAAGGAAGCATCGACTGGGCATCCATCTCGATGAGGATTTGGGAATGCTGTGGACAAATAATGGCGAGCGTATGTGAACAGCTCCTGCGAATTGTCCTCAGCAACTCGACGACGTTCCACTTCGTCCCTCCAAAGGCCCTGCTTCCGAGTGCAGCCGCTTCCGCACCCGCCGTAGCGCTGCGCTGAAGCGCGACTCGGCTGCATGGGCGGAGATTCCGTACGTTCTACCAACCTCTTTCCAAGAAAACCCCTCCGCGCGACGGTAAAACATATCTCGCGTCACCGCGTCGCACATTGTCAGGAGCTCATCCACTAGGAGTTTCAGCTCTATTTCCTCAGACGAACTCGATATTTGTGACCCCAGGAATTCGTTCGTGGTGTGCTCACCAAAGAGTAACTCTGTCCGCATCAATCGATCGACTCGTCTAAGAAAGGCGCGGAACAAGTATCCGGAGAGATTCCGGATTTTGCGATTGCCACTCCGTTTTTGTGCACTAAGCACCCGAGACACGGTAGCTGCCGTTTCCTCAAATGCCGAGAGTGCCAGTGCTGGATCGCCAAGCACGTTCTCTGCGTGGCTAAGCGCTCGGCCGCTGATTTCGTATGCGACGGCAAGGACCTCGCTAGCGATGGCTCTCCCTCGGCAGTCGACCGGGCTGATTCCGAACCTTCCCTCTGAGCGCTGGTCTGACATTGAGTACACGTATGCCGATCTCCGAACAAGAAATGGCGCATAACCTGTGCATGTGGATTGGCTTCTGGGAACCGACGCATCAGCCAGTCGGAGCCAGCCCGCGAAACCTGACAAACACCCCTCATGATACAGAGGCTCCAAAGTTAGGAAACCTCAATGTCCGGAGACATTCAGTCCCAAATAAATTAGTAGGTCCCGCGCGTTCACCGGATGGCTGCCGAGCGAACCAAGCCCACGAGCCATAAGCCGTTCGCATTCCCTCGCTGCCGTTTCTTCGAGCCGGGCCCGAGTACTCTCCCAAACCAAACCTCAAGCGCCAACGCCACACGGTCGTCGGAGCTCGGCTTGCGGGCTCGCTAACTGCATGAGAGTGAACGCACGGCTATGGTCGGCTGGCAACGGTGGTCAGTCTGTTCATTGTGCAGAAGACGCTGCCAGGGATTGATGGAAGTAGCCGAAAGGATCCCATTTAGGGCTCGACTCGGGGCCCCGCATGCAGGGGCCTCTCACACTTCGCGTTCGCCGGCCAGAGTTGAAGTCCCATCGACCGGGACGCAGTGTCAATGCGGCCGTTCCTATCTTTTCCATCGGTTAGACACAAAGCAGCCTGAGCAAGTTCGGGGACACGCAACCGGAAAAATGTAGAAGGAGAATGCTGGCCCGCCAGAGTGCCGACCTCCACGAAAAAAAAGAGGCCTTGCCATTTGAGGATCAGGCGCTCACAAGCCTCTAATAGAGTGATGGCAGAACTACGAAGACGGCACCACTGTCATGAACGTGCCAACTTCGGACGTTAGGGCTCAGTCGAGCGTCGCTCTTGCGGACTGCGCCCTTCCACTACGTCGCAAGAAGAAGGCTAACGATTCGGATTGCCCACAGTGAGGTTGAGCGATGCGTAATGGTCGGGAACAAAATGGTTGCCAACCCAAGACCAACTCTCGGTCTTTGTCGGCAATCGACCATTTGCTGATCGCTGCGATTAAGCAGGGGCCTGTCAAGAAGCGCGAAGCAATCAACCGAATCCTTGAGCTTGTCCCACATTGGACGCGCGAGAACTGTTGGCGACGCATCAAGCAGCTGCGGAACAAACCCGAACTCGCTGTTCCTAAGGCGTGCCACCCAGACAAGACGAAGAAACCGCTGAAAACTCGACCGGTCGGGCGGTCGCCCGTGCAGCCCATGGACAGCGGAGGATGACGAGAAGTTGTTCAAATTTGCTGGGTACGAACCAGTGAAGAAGATCGCTCGGCGCCTTGGCCGGTCCGTCCGTGCGGTCCGCTTCCGACTTGGAGCACTCGGAATCAGTGCCAAGGTCACGGACGGGTGGTCGCTGCGTGAGTTACGGAAGATGTTACGTGTGAGCCCTGCCAGACTGAGGTATCTCATAGGAACTGGCATGCTCAAAGTGCGCGATCCGCGCATATCAGCAAGCTCGCTGGCAGTGCTATTCAACAAGAGTCGAATTTCGTTGGGCTCCTGCCACCCTCGAAAGAATCGCGGTCTTCGCAAATGGGGATGGCGCCTACACCTGGGACCGGGCAGCGAACCTTCTCGGCGTACCGGTGGCCCAGGTGCAAACCTGGATTTCTGCTGGCCAACTGCACGTGGCGGACACGTTTGTCACCGACAGGTCGTTTGAGGAGTTCTGTAAAAATCATGGAGAGGAGCTTAAGGCATCTCTGATTGATCCACCCACCGCGAAATGGTTGGTGGGCGATTATGGTGTGTCAGAAATCGTCGCGAACGGCGGCATCGTCTCTCGCGCTCGAAAGCACGCGGTGGCAGTCAGAACCTGCCAGTGCGGAAGGAAAATAGCCGGGAACCCGTACTTTCGACATGTCCGTGCCTGCACGTCCGCAGGCGCAGCGGCTCGCGAAGATCCGTGCAATACACTGGAGCCCAGCAGTCGAACCCTTCCGAACGTTTAGTCGTCCAGGTCAACGTAAGAATCGGCATCCCTCCGCCAGTCCTCAAACGAGGGGCATGGGCTTGACAGTTCCGTGCTCGAGTGCCTTACGTAGGAGGGCACGCCAGGCTGTGAGTTCTTACCCCTGGTTTCGGAGAGCGTTGCATGCGGGCCAATTCTTAGCCGATTTCCGTGATGTCGGAAGTAACTTGTCATGAGTATTGCGGCGGAGTTGACCCTCGGCTGTCTGCGAAAAAGGCGGATCCGGCCGACCTATCCAAGTCCTCGGTCAAAGCAATCACGAACTACCAGGCCAAAAAGGCGCTGAGAACCGTAACATCGAGTCTTCTGCACAGGTGAGTTTCTCGGTCGAGCCAGATGCAGAAGATGTAATGTAAACTGGGTTTCGATTTTTCAGCCAACCGGCCTTATGTTCTCACAGCCTGAACCGAGACTTTTTGCCACGAAAGGCGGTGCTCAGTGGAAGAGCGCGAGCCAGACCGAGAAGCCAAAGCCGAACTGGGACGCAGGATTTTCGCTGCTCTCATGAGCTATCAGTTAAACCTGAAGAGCGTGGACTACACCATGAAGACCTACATCTCCAATCGGCAAGTGGATCCCTCCTGGGGTGAGCTTGGCTGGGCCCTTCTCGAAATGATGAATCGCGGCCTGACAGAGAGAACGCTCGGACTTGCGCTGCAAAGTTTGACAGACAAGATTCAGTAGACCGTCCTCAAGGGGCTCTGTCGCTTAGATTAGGGTTTTTCAGAGGGCGACGCCCAGAACATTGAAGGGATGACTACTCCCGCAACTCGTAGGCGAGAAAGGCTTCGTTTGACGGAAAAAAGATGGAAAGTGACGATATGGTTGTAGCCTCAGCTTCTTCCAGGATATCTGGTTGGGCTTCCCGCGGCTCTTCGTAGACAAACGCACAACCGCCTATCGAGAGCGATAAATTTCCAGAGGAGCCCTCGAAGACAACGATCCCCGCCTTTGCCCCCTTTGTTCCAGGAGAGAACTCGGCTTGCGCTACACGTCCCCGAATACCCATCGTCCAATCAACCCCGGGATCATGGATGCCGCGGAGATGCAGTCGAAAAGGACTTTCGGCAGCCACTAGTATGGTGGCGGAATCGTCTTTCCATTTGCTCAGAATGGTAATGGCCTCTTCCAATGAAACGACCACTTCTTTCTCTCCGAATTCCGCGATACGCGATCAACAGCTAACCATGAAGTGGCGATCGCGACGTTTTGTGTCAGTTCAATATACTCTGGGCTGCGGATTTCTGACCACGCGACCGCGTTCCGGCTTCCCAGGCGTCCCTTCCCTGGTCTGTTCTTGATTTCGCAGCAGCGGGGAGGCAAAAGTATCCCGTGCGTCCCTCGACAGATCAGATCCGCGAAGACATTGCCGCCTGCGAGAAGATCGGCGCCGAAGAGGTGATCCTTGAAGTGGGCTTCACGCTCGGCGGACAGTCACTGACCAATTGGCAGAAATTGTTAGAGGAGTTCCCGCCGGCAAGGCCGGCGGCCGCAAGCTAGGTCTCGGGAAGCTAGCGGTCGACGTCAACGTAAGAATCGGCTTCTCTGCGCCAGTCCTCGAAAGCGGGATAAGGGCTTGGCATCTCTGAACTCCAGACCTCATCACAGTGGTCGGCGTACTCCATGGTGCGAATGGCCCGCGGATGGCTCCGCACCTGAACAAGGATGGCATCGAACCAGCCCTCGGTCTTCGCGTCCTGAAAGTAGTGGTCGCCGATCCAGAGCATCAGATGCTCCCAGTCTCGTGCCGCGCCGACTTGCTTCCTGGCTCGCGGTTCAGGTGCAGCCTGTAAATATCCCGGTAAACGTCGCTCCAGTTCGAGCACCACCTCTGGCGGAAGTTCTGACCCGCGCTCCAGTGCCGGACGCACCCAGTACGCAAGCCCCTCATAATCGATATAACGGGCAACAGCCTCAGAGAGGCGCACAGGATCAACCAACTTGACGGATGCCCTGGCCTTGCGTTCCCCGGCAACCAGATGGGCGGTCTCGTCACACTGCGCCGCCAATGCTTTCCATTCCTCGAACGACGGATACCCGATCGGCTTGACTTTCTTCCACTTCTCCACGCATTCCGACCAGCAGACCTCCGCTCGCTGATAACGCGGATCTCGAACCGCGTAATAGGTGACAGCGAAAAACCAACCTTCCTGTTTAGCGAAACCGAAGATGTGATCCTCAATCCAGTCTTCCACACGGAGAGCAAGTGGCCGCCTTTGAGCTGCTTTGGATGTGACCGCCCTCTCCGTTTCAAGAAATCCCGCACATCGATCGTTAAGAATTTCGACCAACCAATTAGGAATGCCGTCCTCGACTTCCAAGATTGAGCGAACCCACAGGTAAAACTCCTGCCAGTCGATGTATTGATTGCGAGCGTCGTAAAGCCGCTGCCACGGTATCCGGCGGGCCTCACCGTCGGCGCGCTCGCGGGCGGCTCGCTGAAGCCGGGCGGTCGAGTCGAGCACGGATTCGCCTTTCGATTTCTTCAAGCCGGAGTACCTGTGACGGGGATGCAGGGCCGCGTGTCGTCGACTCTCGTGTCGGAGCGCGCTGCGGGATTAGTGTAGTCGATTGCGCTGTCGGTGCAACAGGCTCGCCACTAGAGTCTAAACTAGGGGAAACGCAATGCTCGACTGAAGAAGCCAAAGCAGTGGCGGAGCACCAGCGTCGCCGCTTCAATGAACTGGTGGATGTCTTTGATCGACCACAGCCACCAGAGGTGATGGCACGCCTTTCGGAGATTGTTGCGTCAGCGGAGCTGCGTCCCGGAGCAGCTGTCTTGGATGTGGGAACGGGAGCAGGGGTTTTGATCCCGTTGATTCAGTCCTACCAGCCATTCACGGTGTTGGCTTGCGATGTGGCGGAAAAAATGTTGCAGCGTGTGCACGACAAATATCCTGCAGTCTGCACTTGCCACACCGACATCGTCTCGCTGGCCTTGGCCTCGACCAGCGTGGACGCTATCTTCATGAATGGCATGTATGGCAACATCGCAGATAAGCCCGCTGCATGCCGTAATGCGGCACGCATGCTTCGCTCAGGCGGACGGCTTTTGGTGAGCCATCCCGAAGGCAGGGCCTTCGTTGATCAACTGCGGGAAACCAGCGACCTGTTTATTGAATCCCTTCCGACCAAGGAGGAGTCTGAGGCTGTCCTTGAGCCACTGGGCTTGGAGGTGATCGCGTATCGGGATGAACCCAAACTGTATCTGATGGTGGCGCGAAAGAGGTGACGGGCAATTTACGCTTCTTCGCCCGCATCGTGCTTACTGACAAGGAGATAAGGCCATGCGATTCGAAGGATTCTCCTTTGGCTCGATTCGGATCGATGGGGTCAGCTACGACCACGACGTGGTGATCGACCGCGGTGAGGTACGCAAACGGAAGAAAAAAGCGTCCAAGAAGTTCCGCCAAGCTTTCGGACACACACCGCTATCGTTGGAGGAAGGGATACCGTGGAAGTGCCGCCGCCTGGTAGTCGGCACCGGAAACGGTGCTTTGCCG
>CAWFQT010000012.1:0-15090 GCA_963817965.1 uncultured Acidobacteriaceae bacterium | reverse complement strand
TTCAACTCGTGAAAGCAATTCCCGGACAAGAGAGTAATGTGCCAATCACCCTGCTTGGGTCGAGCCTTTTCAGCGCTCAATTGGCTGCGATGCGAGGTTTGCCTTTTGCGTTCGCGGCGCACTTTGCCCCTGAGTCTTTGAATGCTGCGGCTCGGCTGTATCGCGATCAATTCAGGCCAAGTGCGACACTTCGAAAACCGTACCTGATGGTAGCCGTGGCCATAATTGCAGCGGAGACAGATGCGGAGGCTCGGCGGTTGTTTACGACAGCGCAGCAACGCTTTCTGCAATTGATCCGAAATCAGCCGATCGAGCTTTTACCCCCGGTCGATTCCATGGAGGCGCTATGGAATGACTATGAGCGGGCAGTCGTGGACCGCAAACTCCGCGCAGCACTTGTGGGATCGGAAGCTACTGTGACGAACGGGCTACAGAAGTTGGTAGCTGAAACTGGAGCTGACGAGGTGATCGTAGTGACTGACACCTTCGAGCCTGCAGACCGGTTGCGTTCGTATGAACTGGTGGCTCGGATTGCCGCAAAGGTAGAACTAAGTCCCGCAACCATCGAAACCTGAGGCCCGGTCGAGATTCGGCATCGACTATCTCGCCGCACCGAACCTCGCAAAGTCAGGCTTCGCCTGCAAGCATAACGACTCGAACCATCGGCTGATGTAGGTGTGAGCGTGGGCCTCCTCACGGAAGTTCGTGCTCATGGGGTCTTATTCTCATCTCATGCGGTCCTCATTCTCACCTTATGGGGTCCCATTCTCATCTCATGGGTCCACCCACAAGGTTCATCATCTTTGTGGGTTTACGCATAATGTGAGAATGACGGGGCTCTAAAAACAGCGGTTTAGATTGAACGTGTCCCCATAAGGTGAAAAACGGGGACCACATGAGATGAAAATATCGCCACAAATTGACGCATAAGATGAAAACGCCGACAATTCCCAGAAGCCGGTTTAGGGCCAACGTCAAGATAGGTGACCACAGATCCACAATCAGTGATCGGCCTTCCGGAAGCCCTCCTTTATTGGCGATACGCGGCCAATTCATGAGAAGCCCTGTTTTCATCAAGTGACATTCCACGGAGACGGTATACCGGCAGGAGCGGACACATTCGTAGATGACTTTGGGGGAACTTTGCGTCTCGCCGGGCGCGCGAAGCACCAACGCAATCCAGTTCCGGCTTTCGCATAACTTCAGGATTGCCCTTCAATATCGAGACTGGCCGCTAATCACCGAAAACTTGCTCCTGAGGCTGACCACCGATGCTACTGTAGCTTGGCAACGAGGAACTGGCCCTGCGCGCTACCGAGTTGAACCCCATGCTGAACGCACTCCTGCACAAGGTCAATGCTGAGCGCTGAAAGCTTCTGCCCTCAAGATTTCAAGTATCCTTGGCTATCTTTAGCCCAGCGCCAAAAGCCCCACTGAGCTGCATAAGAGCCTTAAACCGAATGCACGCCACCCGCAGCTGCGATGAATGCGAGGAGAGGATCATTGAAATGCTTTGCGGCGAGTTCGCTTGGAGGCGGCGCATGTTCTGGTCTTTGAAGAGGAACAGGATCAATGAAGTCCTGCCCTTTCGCCGCTAACGCCCAACGCCATTCTTTTCCCACCCACTCAGACTTTAATGCGTGGCAACACCAGAAGAGATAGAACACGTCCGCCTTCGAAATACGGTCTTCAAGCTCTCGCTCCCAATTCTGCCCCGATCGCAGGTTGATAACGTCCACAAACACATCAAGCCCATTGTATGCGGCCTGCATCCCCTGGACTCGGCTGAGCACCTCGGCGCGATCTTCGCTGGCATACGAGGCAAACGCGCTTCGATGCGATCTTGTTTGCGAGGGAATCTCGTCGACCTTGAGATTGGCCGCTCCCACGCGCACGAGAAAAGACGTCCTGGCAATTTCGCAGCCGTCCAGACGAATGGAAGCTCCGCCAGGATAGGCCCCTTCCGATGCACCTGGCGGAACCTCAATCACAAACGTGGTGTTACCGATTTCCCCTGTCCACGTGATCCATTTGTGACTATCCAAACACTTTAGGCCCTCGATCTTGAGCCCCACGCTGATGCGACTTCCGCGCCGTAGGGGGTACGGCCCCTCCGACTTTACCGCCAGGTTTGATTGGGGCAGGCCATGTAGCATGCTTGCGGCCTTCAGTACGGCCGACCTCTGCTGTTCAACGTGCAGCCAGAATTGAAGCTCATGGGCTCTACCGGGTGCGAGCACAAGGGGACCAGTCAAAGTGAAATGAACATTATCGACAGGTAGGTCACGAGGCACTTCGGCTGGGTTCGATGCCGGAGCTGGACCCGAAGGTTTGCCTAGCGAGACTGCAATTTCGCCTATCTTCTTGATCGCCCTCCAGGCGCTGGCCAAAGAAAAAGGGGCTGAGGCTGGCATCGCTGGCGTTGGGGAGGTTTCAGCCGCAACCTCCGGGACCTTCGTTGCCACTCGAACCGGCGGTTTTATTTCGGCCGCTGGCTCCGGCACTGTCCTGCTCGGGCTGGCGGGCGCGCTCTTCGAATCTTCGACGTGCGGACGCAGCGTCTTGATTAACGGCTGAAGATCGGAGTTCCAACGGGCGTGGGTCAACTCAACGCCGTTGCGGTAGACCAGTTCCTTGAGGTCATCCGGTAACTGATCGGCGCGCGGCATTTTCGCGCCATGGACGAGTACAGGAATGACGGGGATGCCCCGCTTCAGCGCAGAGGCAGTTTGGAGGCGGACCAAGTCAAATGAGTCGTCGAGGCGGCGTCGTCCTGTCTCATTCTTCGCCTCGTTCCATTCTTTACCTATAATCACCAGCAGGACACCGCAGGTGGCCACACTCTCGTCAATCGCTTTGCGAAAATCACGCCCGGCCTCGATTGCAGCAACATCCATGAACACCGAGTTCTCGCTGAATTCCCGGACGAGATCGTCGAACAGACGTCCCGCTTCGCCTTCCGAGTCATCTCGACGATAGCTGATGAAGATTGCACGCATTTCGAGCCTCCTTGCTTGAGCCCGTCTTCGCAGATGTTATCGCGAAACATATCTCCATTTGCCACCCGGGTCATGAACGTTACGAGCGACGAAGCGCGCATCCGCAGGCTCCAAGGGAGTTTGCAGCCCGGGAGCCCGGCCAACTGGGACTAAACAAGAGCCGACCAAGAGGGTAGCACGCTCCCCGTTCGGTTGTTGGGCTTAAGGGAGCGTCTACCGCGACAACGGAGAAACGGCAAGTGGCGACCATGTTCGCGGAAGAAAAACCAACCCTGCTCCCGTTGCCTGTGGAACCGTTCCGCTATTACCAGTGCGGCGAACGGGTGGTTCATCTGGATGGCTGTGTCGAAGTCGAAGCCGCCTATTACGGTCTACCGCCAGGGTGGATCGGTCGTGGGGTCAAAGTCCAATGGGATGAACTCTACGTTCGTATCCTCGATCCCAGGAACGGGTCACTCCTGCGAGAACATGTACGTCAGAAACGGGGCTGGTACCGCATTCAGCCCGAGGACCACCCCCAGCGAACTCCCTTCCGTGTGGTGCAGTTGCTCGGTCGCGCCGGCCGAGTGGGCGCCCATGTCGCTACACTTTGCAACCTTATCTATAGCCAGCAAGGCGAAGTGGGCGTGCGGCGCATCCTGGGCGTTCTCTCTTCGCCAAAAATATGGCACCGCTGCCGTCGATGAAGCCTGCGCAGCAGCCCTCGAGATGGGCGTGCACGAATATCGTTTCGTGCGTCGCTATCTCGAGCGTTGTCCGCGAGCCCCCCTCAGTTTGCGCCAGGTCGATCCCTTGATCCGCGAACTGGTGCACTACCGTGATCTGATCCATACCAAAACCAAGGAGCAAAGTGAATGAATCTCATCGAGTTGAATCGCGCTTTACGACAACTGCGGCTGGGTGGAATCGCGGCTGTGCTCGAGATGCGTCTGCACCAGGCTCAGATCGAATCCATGGCACCCATCGACCTGATCTCCTGCCTGGTCTCGGACGAACTCACCCGTCGTGGCGACCGTTTGCTGGAACGTCGGCGAAAGCAAGCTCGGTTTCGCGATCCGCAAAAAACCCTCGATAACTTCGACTTCACCTTCAATCCCAAGATGAATCGCAGTTTGGTTTTCGATCTGGCGACCGCTGCCTTCATCGCCCGCCACGAAGACTCGCTTTTGGTCGGCCCACCCGGCAGCGGCAAAAGCCATCTGGCACAAGCCATCGGGCTGGCCGCCATCCAAGACAGACATTCACGTTAACAACTTGGGGATTTACGAATCAAAAGAGTTCGCCGACATTAGCGAAAAGAACGACCAGATCGCGTATCGCAAGAGTCGTAGGAGGACGGGAAATCCTAAGGACTCATGGGCGGAATAACAATTCGCCAGAGACAACCTTGTCTCTCACCACCCTCAGAGTGGCTCGTTTGCCACTCCTGTCCTAAACATCCTTACTGCAACTGATGTTGACGAGGTTCATCAATGCCGGCGCGTCACCGGGTTCGGCAACTTTACCCAGCGTGGACGAATCGGCTGAACGGTTTTGACGGCACCCACAATCCGCTCTGTGACTGCCCAGAGCAGCAAGTCGAGCACTGGTTCAAAACGCAGTCATTGGTTCTTGGCCACAAACGCGCATGGCGTAGCGGCCGCCGTTGCGGCATTCACCGTTTTGACTTTCGTGATGGCGAATGCGTTGGCGCCCACCGCGGCGCCAGATTGCAGAACTACGTCGATTGCGTCGATCCCCTTGTTAGCGAAGCTCTGTGGAATAGGCCCCGCGTTTGTCACGAAATTATCGAACGGAAAATCCACACAGAACGGCTGGCCTGCAGTGCTGGGGAAGACGTTAATCCCCGCCGAATAATTTGGCCCCCCGCGCTGCCATACGACAATGTTGAAATTCAGCCCCTGCTGGCTACTGGAATCGAAGTTCACCCGGAAGCGGTCGCATCCTGTCGGAAAGTACCCCAACGGCGCGGTGAGGCTCTGCCCGTAAAGCAGATCGAGGCGAAAGAACTCCCTCGTGCCGCTACCGATTACGAGCGCCCTGTTGTTGGCAACACTGAGTTCCCCGGTTTGCCCGAAAGGGTTCCCAGCGACTTCGAACGCAGTCTCGCGCGAGCCGCCAAGCATGTTTCCGGTTTGGATATAGTTCGGATCGGAGTAGTTCGTCGTCGTTGCGTTAGGTGCGCGGAGCTGCACCTTGTACTTTCCCGTCGTGAAATCGTCAATAACCAGGCATTGCGCGGAGCACACGCCGGCCGCCAGAAGCAGTGTGAGCGCAACCTGGGTAAGCGCGTTCTTCATAACATCCTCCTTGTCCTCGAATTTTGATCCGTGACCCATTCGAAAGACCCGCCCAACTCAGAATTGGAACGTCGCAGGAGGCGTTCTGCCACCTGCGACCGCTCCGCTAACGCCTCGTTCATCCTTCTGTTTTGAAGGCACTGGCCGAGGACTGCTTGTCATTTCTCGTAGATCAAAGTCATGCATTTGATATTGCAAGCAACGCGCCGCGCGATGCTGGCCGGCTGTCGCTAAACAGGGGATGTCGCTTCGTGCACGTTATCAGGCAGATATAGACTGGTCAGACTTTGAGGTAGCCTTCCGGCCAAAACAACGGCTATCTTTTCGGATTGGGTGGTTATCTCTTCGGATAACCGCGCAAGCGAGATGGCGGGCAGGTGGGTGCGCCACCCTTTCGAGCTGTAAGATCGACAATCGAAGTCCAATAGCCTTGAGCAGTGCTCGGCATACTACATGCCGGGGGGCACCGTGATTAAGCGCATCGCCGAAGGACACACCACGAAGCAGCTGGGCTGTGCCAGAAGCGGATCTACTTCTGATCGGGTAGGAGTTCGACCTTCTCGATGACTAACGCGTTCGAGCCTCCCCTTTGAAAGGCTTTTCCGGTGGCGGTGACCTTCTGTCCTGCGAACGGCAGTAGTTTTTCGTTTTGTCCGCTTGCCGGGATGGTGTCGGCGATGGGCCAGTAGATTGTTCCGTCGTCTGTCAGGATCACCAAGGGAGAACCCGCCTTCGCACAGGAGGTGGCGCAGTCCCTGCTTATAGGTTTCTTAAGGCCCTTAGTGAATGCGCATGCCGAGTCTAAAACATAGCCCTTTATTTTGATCGGTTTCCCGGTGTCGTAGCCCGCTGCTAGAGCAGTAACAGCGAGTACGAACGCGATCAATAGTTTCGGAGCATTACGAAGATTCATTTGCAGACCCTCTCTCAAATCAGATTCTTGCCCAGGTGCGAGGCTGTCGCATGAAACCTGGGCAGCCTGCCCTCCCCGACCCATCGCGTGAAAGCCCCTCAAAGTTACCTGACGTAGCCACCTATGAGTGTCCAGAATGTTCAACAAGCTAACTGCAGCAATGTCGGAGAGCAATAACGCAATAGCACTAGGAGTCGTAGTGATTCGGCGGTCGGAATCGCTACTCTGCCGCGAGACTGTCCAGAAGTCCGGTTCAAGGAAGCGTCAGGGTGCTGAATGCCGTTCGGGCTTCGATCTCCTCGAAGCGTTTTCTGGGGAGTTTGTAACGGGCGAGGCACTTCTGCGAGTCGCCGAACATACGGTTATTTGGCGGCAGGTCTGTCCTGGAGTTATGGAGTGACTACCAGTCTGCGGCCTTTTTGGTCGCGTTGCCAAGCGTTCTCAATATCCGCTAGCGGAACACGTTCCGTCTCCACACGAAGCTCCCCGCTGGCAGCATGCGCCATGACTCTTTGCAACGCATCGACCAGAACGTCGCGAGGTGGAATCCCGGCGGTCCCGAGAATTGTCAGCGCTGTGCTGCGCAGCACGGCAGCTGCAAGCGATATCGTCGGCCCAGCGCTTTCCCCAACTTGAACGAAGCGAGTCTCAGACGTGACGACAGCAAATTCTTTGCGAGTTATCGCAGCCAGAAACACTTCTGCGGGGCGGCCCCACACGTAATCGATCACGACTTGAAAACCTGAATTGCCAGCCTCACGCGCAAATACCTCGCCCAGGTCCTCCGCAGGCGCATCGAGGTGAATGGTCGCGTCGGCACCGAGCTTAAGTAAGGTGCTCAAGACCTGTTGGTTGCGTCCCGCAGCAACGACGCGACCCGCGCCGAGAAGCTTCGCTATCTTTACCGCCAGCTTGCCCGTGACTCCGGTCGCACCGAGGATGAGGACATTTTCGCCCGGCGCCAGCTTTGCGCGGAAAGCGAGCGAAAGCCAGGCGGAGACGCCCGGGTTGGGCAGGGCGGCGGCGGTTTCGTCATCCACACCTTCGGGGACCGGAAAACAGAATGCTCGGCGCACAACCGTTCGCTGTGCCATCGCACCGTAAGGTGCTCGAGTTCCGCCGAAGAACACCCGCTGCCCGTCGTTGAGATGCCCAACTCCGTCTGAGCCGCAGACGACAGGGAGTTCGCGCGGGCTGGCATAGTGCGAGCCACTGGCCAGTTGCTTGTCGATAGGTTTCAGCGACGCGGCGTGAACATGCACGATCGCCTCGCCGTCACCAGCGATTGGTTCGGGGAATTGCTCACACCGGGGCAGCTTCCCAAGCGTGTGCAGAACGGCAGCATCCATCGTGGTTTCCTTGCGACTGGGTCGCCCTTTCCTCTATTCTACGACTGGTCATTCTCTTTCCTTAAGGTGCTGTCGGCCCCCTCCCGCTTGGACGCTTATACGGCTACTCGTAGATGCGGACTGGGGCGTTGTCCCCAAGTCTTCTCGTAGGAAGTCTGCTGCCGTCAAATGCCGAGCGCCAGCCCAAAGTTCCTGAGAGCCGGTTTCTGGCCAATTGGACAAGCACACGCGGTTCGATCGTTACGTCCGGTCGGATAGGCTACGACATGCCCTGATTGCGCTAAGAATCACTTTGGACAGACGTCACTCGACAAACGATGAAATCGTGGACTTCCAGCAGAACTTCGGGAAGTCGGTGTCTCGCCGGCCGAAAAGTATGGACGTGATTCCGCGTCGCCTTTGCATTGGGTAGGCTTGCCCGTCAATCAGACCCATTCCCGAGAACCAATCCTGGAGCTTCCCTCGGATACCAGGGAGCAACTGGGGGGATTCACAACCATCTTGTACACGCCGCTTTCCATCCTTCAGTCACACTGTAGTTCCGGTCTCTGGGGGTTGCAGTGGGTCGCCACCGACGTAGATGCCGGCCTCAACGAGCGCCTTGTAGTAGGCTCGCCACGCACCGAGGTAAGGATTATTTTCGTCCGCATTCCGTGCCGCAAAAGCTTCTGGTGATTCGAAGATCAACAGGGCGAATTGCATCAACTTTTCCCCTTGGGGCAATTGTGAGCGCATGGCGCGGCTCTAAATGTATGACGGACGGAAAGCGACCCATTCGACAGATTTCAGGAAATCTCGAGAAATTTCAAGCAAGCAGAGAAATTGACCCACTCGCCCCAAAGGGCCGTTGTTCACTAAGGTTTCGGGCGGACTTAAAGGTCCTGAATGTCTCGTGCAGACGTACCTCGGCGGATTGGAATGTCCGGTCCAGGGATCAGCAATGGGAAGTCGGCAAGGCACCCCGAAACACCTGTGCGTGTGATTTGCCCAACGAAGTGAAGGGCGTTTATGGGGAGTAATCGGACGCAGAAGCCGATTTGTCTTCTGGCAGAAACACTTGTCGCTGTTCTTCACAAAAACGTATCACGCACTAGCGGCCGAAGTTACGCCGAGCAATCTTCCCGCTCTACAGGCCGGGAGGCTCGTCGTATTCGAAGTGCGGATCGAACCCGCCGAAGAATAAGCACTCCAGCCGGTTCGCCTCAGAGAGAATTCTGCTTGGCACCCGCTTTCTCTCCAGCCGGAGAAACTCTGCCAAGCTACCTGACCGACGAGCCAGGTTCACGTCCCAAGAGCAGGGACGCGAACCTTTCGGCAAGTTCAGGGCAGGCTCTGGGGGCACCACCTTCAAGTTCGAACGCGAGACTCCGCCTACATCTCCGCCAGCACTTGATGCACGAGGTGAATCGCGATCGATCCTTCGCCGACGGCCGACGCCACGCGCTTCACATTGCCGGCCCGGATATCTCCCACCGCAAACACCCCCGGCAGGCTGGTCTCGAGAAGCTGCGGCGGGCGCGACAGCGGCCACGCCTTCTCTTCCAGCGTCGCCCGGTCGAGATCGTGGCCGGTTAGCACGAAGCCTTTGTTGTCTAGCGCCAGACATCCCTCCAGCCACCCGGTGCGCGGCGAGGCGCCGGTCATCACGAACAGATGGCGTATGTCGTGGGGGACAATCTGCCCGCTATCGCCATCGCGCCACCTGATGCACTCCAGGTGTCCGTGGCCGTCGACGCCGGTGATCTCCGTGTTGTAATGCAGCTCAATCGCCGGGTTTTCTTCGATGCGCCAAATCAGGTAGCGCGACATTGTGTCCGCCAGCTTGCCCGAGCGCACCAGCATGTAAACCTTGCGCGCCTTTTCCGACAGGTAAACCGCCGCCTGTCCCGCAGAATTTCCTCCTCCGACGACCACCACGTCCTCGCCCACGCACAACTGCGATTCCATAGCGGTGGCGCTGTAGTAGACGCCGTTGCTCTCGAACTGCGATAGCTTGGGAATGGGTAGCTTGTTGTATTGGGCGCCGGCGGCCAGCACGATGGAGCGCGTCGGCAGTGGCGTGCCCTCATCGAGGATGACCTGATATGGACGGCGATCACATTCCAGGCGCACGGCGGTACGCGCGATCATCATGTTCGCGCCGAACTTCTGCGCCTGCGCCAGCGCGCGCCCGGCCAACTCCTGGCCCGAAATACCCATAGGGAAGCCGAGATAGTTTTCGATGCGCGAGCTCGATCCTGCCTGTCCGCCCGGGCTCTCCGTTTCCACCACCAGCACGTTGAGGCCTTCGGATGCCGCATAGACCGCGGCGGCCAGCCCTGACGGCCCCGCCCCCACGACGATCAGATCGCGCACCTGCGATTCGTCGATGCTCACGTTGAGCCCGAGGCAATCGGCCAGCTCGCGGATCGAGGGATTCCGCAGGACGCTGCGCGCGTTGCAGATGACGACCGGCACTTCCCCCACCTTGACCTGGAAGTGGTCGAGGATCGACTGCGAGTGCTCGTCTGTGTCCAGATCGATAAACTTGAAGGGATAACCGTTGCGGCTCAGGAACTCGCGCAGGCGTAGCGTGTTGGCGGAGTTGAGCGAGCCCAGCACCAGCACATTGCTCGCCTCTTCGCTGATAAGAAGCATCCGGCGCAGGATGTATGCCTTCATCAGGATATCGCCCAGCTCCGCATCTTTGGCGACGAGGGCGCGGAACTCGCCGGACGCGATCTGCAGAAATTCACCGGAGGCGATGACCTGTCCGCGCAGCAGCGCGCGCTGGCCTGAGATGACGGCAAACTCGCCGGTGACGCTGCCGGGAACGTGCCTGACCAGGGATCGCGCACCCTCGGGACAGGGTTGAAGAATCTCCAGGCCTCCCGACAGAACCACATAGACGGGAACGTTGCTGTCCCCCGGTTCGAACAGCACCTCACCCGCTTCCGCGTGCCGCAGCTGGCCGTGCGGGCGCAGCCGCTCGATCTGCGCAGGTGTGAGAAGAGGAAAGGCCTCAGAGCCGGGCTCGACGGAGATGTGGGTGGCTACAGCAGACATAAGCTTGATTTTAGCTCCGCAACAAAAAATAGGTGGGAAGGTGCAGCGATCGCCTCGAAATAGCTTGCGGCGCATGGCTACAAGCTCAGTTGAAAGGCTGTCCGTCTACACAGAACCAACCAAGAGAAGCGCCAGCAGCCAGGAGTCTATCTCGCGGATGACCTCTGTCAGACTCTTGGTCACCGCTTTATTTTGTACGGTCTCATCAGGCGCTCAGTTTGTGGTAAGGCGATCGAGTCCGCTTGCCGGAATTAGACACCGAACTGACGCAGATGATGGTCGAGGTGCTGATACATCAACACAGCCCATTCCACTGGAGTTAGCGGGCCGAAAAAGAAGTGCGGGTGCTTCGTGCATATCCCGGGCCCACCCGATGCAAAGCGGTCAATCGATTCATGCAACCGCTGCCGCTCCACTATGAAGTCCCGTTCGTCCGTCACCAGTACGCTCTTCTCTGTCATTGCGTTTCGGCGCATCGGCTCGCCCTTCACGATTAGCGATTTCTTGGCCAACGGTCCCAGCAGTCTTCCAAGCAAGATTCGCTGCGGAGTCACGTTGCCCTCCGCCATCCCTATTGCCGCGGAGCAATGCGCCAGCATCTGCGCCACATTCATTTTGCCCCCTGCCGTCGCTGTCAGGCCTGAGGCGCTCCATTCGGTCGGTTATCTCGTTTACGGAGGCTGGCTCAAAAAGATTCTTCATAGGATTCGCTCCTAATCGGGGAAAGGGCTGGCGTTCGTCGTAGTACCAAACCGTCCAGTACTACAATTGCGTTCATACTAGACCGTCCAGTACTATCAGGTCAAGAGGGCGCTTTTCATGACAACGGAGGATGAAATGGCGACACCGACTGCCGCAGCCAAACCGGCCCGAAATGAAGAAACAGGCAATTCTGCGCGAAAGCACAGGGCTATCCTCGACGCGGCCCTGAAAGTGTTTCTCAGGAGTGGCTATCTCGGCGCGAATATGGAGGAAATAGCGGCTCTGTCAGCGGTGTCGAAGCAAACCATTTACAAACACTTCTCGAGCAAGGATGTGGTTCGCCAAAATTCCGAACATGCTCATAATGCGTGACTTGAGGCTCACGCCCAGGTCCTGAACCAGATGACTTAGGTGCTATGGTCCGAGCCCGTATTGCCTCTTGCCAGCACCCGTTGCGCGTGGCGCTGAGGTGGCGGCAATAAGTAATAGTATTAAGGATAAGTCAGTGCAGAACACCGCCACACTCTAGCCACAGAGCTTCGGGCAGAAGCACATGTTATTGAATAACAAGCAGATCTGCCCATATCCGAACCGCACGACTGACTGCGCATCAGTTGCTCAGCTGTGAATGTAAGTCATTGAAAAAACTAGAAGAGGGCGGAAGAGGGCTGTGCAGGGAGTTGGAGAATTTGGTGGGAGTTTTATCTAAGTTGTTGATTCTAAGGTTGGTGAGCGCGGAAGGAATCGAACCTTCAACCTCCTGATTAAGAGTCAGCCGTGCACATGGCATCCATCCTTTGGGAACTTACATTTAACCAATAACTTACAGAAGTCTTGCGCGCACACAGGATCACTCGTAAATGCTTGAAACGTTGCGATGTGGAGCAACGTACAGCCACAGTTACAGCCACACCCAGGTTGCATGACGATATCGAAACTCGGGAACCACCCGGAAGGGAGTCGCCGGAGCATTGGCGTTTTTCCCATCCTGGTTTTCGGCGGCCGCATGTTGTACCCGGCACAACGCCAAACATGTTCTTCATGCTAAGCGTGACGTCCGACCAACAGTGAGTTTTACTTTTCGGCATCGACACCAAGAAATCCGCTTCGAGCACAGTCCGAGGGAGCCCGAAACATTTCATGCACATATAGTTCCCGCGCAGTGGAGTGCGAATCAGTTCATTCCGATTAAGGTCGGGATCGGTCGGCACGGCAGGCACTTTGTGGCGCGGAACATCTTTCCTGTCAAAACGCAGCGGGATGCCAGGGACCTATCAGCTGTAAGTCCAACCATTGTGCCGTTGGAGAGGCAGAGAAATCTGCGTCCAGTCAAAGTGTGATTGGTGAAATAAAAATGACGGGCACCGTGCGAACGAGCTTGCCCGGGACACTGCGTGGAAATCCATTGCAGCGATTGCTTCGCGATGGTTCCGGAGAAAGGCCAGCCAGCTCCGCGTTGGATCAGGATTATTAAGAGAAAAATAAGCGCTGGGCAAGGTTTTGAAGGCCGGCGAATTCTGTGTCTGGCGGGCTCTGATGTGCTTCGCTACTGTGTCAACTCCTGGCGCACCCGCTTGGAAATTTTCTCCGCTTGGTTCATCTTCTCCAGAAGATCTTTCGGAAGTATTCCTTCCTTGACTTGGTTCAACTCTGACGCAAGAGAGGAGTAAAGACCGCCGAGTTCGTCCAGTTCTTTTTGCAACTGAACGTTTTTCAACCGGGCGCGCAAGGACTCGGGTGACAGAGACGTCTGCGATGGCGGGACGTCGGAGGGTCGATTGGTATTGACGGTCTGGGGTACTGCGGGCCAGCACGTCAGGAGGAGTGCAAGATCCAGAGAAACAGCTCGGCGGAAGAACATGCTGACCTCCATGGGGCGAACCATTTAATCGGAATTTCCGTTTTTGGATCCAAACAGCCCGACACTATATACCCTTTCGGGGGTTTTCCACCGAAGATTCGTTGCCGGCCTGCACCAGGAGTTGTCGGCCGGTTTTTCAGTTGATTCTTTCAGTGCTAAGCGAAAGGATAGCCACCCAATATCCGTTTGAATAGCAATCGGTCGCCCAGCTAACCTACCCTAGTCCTGCTCACGTCTCCCACCTAAACACAAGCTCCTGAAAAGCAAGCCCTACGCCCAGAGCAGCGGGCTGCCGCCATGGCTTAACAGCAGTTGGCCAGGTGCCTGCAATGAGTGCCTGGGATGACGAAGTGAAAATCGCGGGCGAAAGCAAATAGGAGGAAGCATCATGGGCCACACGTATAGGTACACTGGTAGGTACAGTGAATTGGATCCGGCTACAGTAGCAGCGCGATACGGCAGAATTAAACCACTCGTGGTCCGCAGCAGCACGTGGATATGTGTAGCTCTGCTGCTGCTGTGCTCTGCTCTTTCGACATGCGCTCAACAATCAGGAACCGCGGCAACGAACTCCCTGGTCCCGCTTCTGGTAAGTTTCAGCGGCACTGCGAGCGACTTGAATGGCAAGCCGCTGACTGGCGTGGTAGGCGTTACCTTCTATCTGTATAAGGATTCTGAGGGCGGAGCACCGCTCTGGATGGAGACCCAGAACGTTCGGTCAAGTTCGACCGGGCGTTACTCTGTCATGCTCGGTTCCTCCTCCAGCACGGGATTGCCCGCTGATTTGTTTTCCTCAGGCGAAGCGCGCTGGTTGGGCGTGCAGGTGCAGGGACAAGCGGAACAACCGCGCACCTTGCTGCTCAGCGTGCCTTATGCCTTGAAGGCTCTGGACGCAGAAACCATACATGGCATGCCGCTCTCGGCATTCGTGCTGGCAGCCCCGGCCAATGCCAGCACGGCCAACACAACCCCGGGCACCGCGGTCTCGGGCCCGGTTGCTGCGCCGGCAGCCTTGAACGTGACCACGACCGGCGGCACGGTGAGCACAATTCCGATGTTCACCACCTCCACCAACGTGCAGAACTCGCTTCTGACGCAGACCGCTACAACGGCCGTGAACGTTAAAGGCATCCTGAACCTGCCGGCGACGGGGACGGCAACGGCGGCAGGAGGAAAGAACTCCCAGGGGCTGAATCTGGTGGCGTCTTCGTTCAGTAGCACGAGCAGCACGGCGCAGAACCAGGTATTCCGTTGGCAGGCCGAGCCGGCCGCGAACAACACCACCGCCCCGTCAGGCACGCTGAACCTGCTCTACGGACTGGGCACTGCCACGCCCACCGAGACCGGATTAAAGTTGAGCAGCAAGGGCGTCTTCACCTTCGCCCCCGGCCAGATCTTTCCAGGCGGGGGGCCGTTCTGCATCGCGACGGCCGGCGGCTTCGGCAGTGGTGGCACGACTTTCGTCTCGCCAGGCTTTACTGTGCCAGCAGAGAACAAGTGCGCAGCCTGGTCGGGCTTCACGAAGACCGCTTCCACGGTCATCTTAACGACGAGCGGCGCCGCATGTCTTTCGAGCACTGGTAAGACGCTGACTGTCAGCGTTTCCAGCGCCGACCCGGACTTCTTAGGTACCAATCCGGCATCGGATTACATCCAGTTGACCCGGGCGTCCTCAACAGGATCGTTCACCGGTGGCACAGACCAGGGTCAATTCGCTGGAAGCGCAGACCAGGTAACCTGCACGTCCGGTCTGTTGTCACTCCCTGACATCCACGACTAGCCGGTCATGCACTGGTTTATGAGAAATGGAGGTGGGTTAAGAGCCCTGTTTGGGGTCTGATTATTTTCGGCGAATCCGCTTCTTGATTCGCGCTTGCAGTGATGATGGCGTAGCCACGCCCACCTCATACATTCTATTTGA
>CAWFQT010000011.1:0-14221 GCA_963817965.1 uncultured Acidobacteriaceae bacterium | reverse complement strand
GGCCGCGCATTTGGCCATGCCGGGCGGTCAGGCCTGGAGATCTTCGACGGCGTCGGCCACTTCCCCCAGGCGGAGGCACCCGAACGCCTGGTGGAGGTGGTCGAGGACTTCCTCGCCGCCCCCACGGAGCCCGGCCGCCCCCGTCCGTGCCGCTTCCTGACACCACCGACGGCACCGAAACAGGGGAGTAGGTTCCGTCCGTGACGCATCGAGTGGTGGTGTGGGGGACAGGGAACGTGGGCCGACCGGCCATCCGGGCGGTGGTCGGCCATCGCGACCTGGCGTTGGTCGGTGTGGTCGTGGCCCGCCCGGACAAGGTCAGGTCGCGACGCCGGCGACCTGGCCGGCCTGGATCCGCTGGGTGTGAGCGCAACCGCGGCGGCGGATGCCGCCGAGCTGCTCGACCAGGACGTCAAGATGAGGTCGTCTACGCGGCCACGGCCGACACCCGACCGGCCGAAGCCCCTCGACGAGCTGCTCGCCTGCCTGCGGGCCGGCGCCAACGTGGTGTCCACCTCCTTCTTCCCGCTGCTGCACCCCGAGCGCGCCCGCCCCGAGCTGATCGGCCCGGTCGCCGCCGCCTGCGACGAGGGCGATTCAGTCGGTGTTCGTGTCGGGCATCGATCAGGATGCGGCGCTCGACATCCTGCCCGCTCTGGTCGGCGGAGCCGGCAAGGCGCGCAGATCCGCGAGATCCACATCCAGGAGCTGTTCAACCTACGCCCTCTACGACCAGCCTGAGGTGGTGCGCACCATCGTCGGGTTCGGCCAGTCCATGGACGAGCTTCCGCTCATGCTGCTCGACTACTCGCTCGACCTGGTGTGGGCCCCGAACCTGCGGGTGCTGGCCGACTTGCTGGGCGTCTCGGTCGAGCGCATCGAGATCCACGTCGAGCGCCGCCCGCTCGAGCGCGCCATCGAGGTGCCGGGTATGGGCACCTTCGAGTCCGGCACCCAGGGGGCGTTCCGGTTCGAGGTGCGTGGGATCGTGGCCGGCCGAGCCCTGCTGGTGGTCGAACACGTGACCCGAATCGACGACGAGTGCGCGCCGGACTGGCCGAGCTCGGCGTCGCCCGGCGGAGAGCACCGCGTCATCATCCGGGGCCGGCCCGACATCGAGGTCGGCGTGCACAGCCTGGATCCGGGCGAGCCGGGCCCGGCCGCCGGCGGAAACGCCGCCGGGCCAACCGCATCGTGAACGCCATCCCCGCCGTGGTGGCCGCACCGACCGGGCCCGTCGACGCGGCCGACCTGGCGGCGATCAACGGCACCACCCAGCTCGCCATCGACTGACCGATCGAACTCCCGAGCAGGACGCCGTCGCCGTCCGTCGAACACGGTCACGATCTGTCACGATCTGTTCGTCGAGTGTGACAACGCGTGGCGCCCCCGAGGGGCGAGGGGAAGTGCGACGGAGGGAGTCGACATGGGGATCGGCAGGCCGGGGACATCCACCCCGCCGTGCAGGACCGGTTCAACGCCGCCAACGTGGACGGCCTGGTCGACCTGTACGAACCGACGCGGTGATGATGGGACCCGAGGGCGACGCGGGTGGACGGACCTCGACGCCATCCACAACTGGGCGGCCCTGCTCGAGATGGGCGGGCGGAACATGGCCCTGACCACCGTGTACTGCATCGAGCAGGGCGACCTGGCCCTGCTGCGCAACGACTACACGGTCGACTTCGGCGGCCAGCCGGTCAGCGGGAGCACCACCGAAGTGGTCCGCCGCCAGCCCGATGGCACCTGGCTCTATGTGATCGACAACCCCTTCGGCGCCATGCCCACGACCTGAACCGGGCCTGCCCTGATCACGTGAACTGGAACTCGGCCAGATCGGGCGCCTTGGTCCAGGCCCAGTAGTCCACCAGGCGCCACGGTGACAGTCCGTAGATGCGGCCGTCGGGGCCCCGGTACCAGCTGTTGGCGATGGACGAGTGCGACCACACCATCGTGTCCAGCTCCGCCTGCAGGCGAGCGTTGTAGTCGTCGTGGACGTCCTGGCGCACGTCCATGGCCGCGTGCCGTCCCCGCTTCATCAGAGCCACCGGCAGGCGCCCATGACGTAGCGCACCTGGCACTCCACGTGGAAGATGATGCTGCCTCCCGAGGCCAGGTTGGTCCCCGGCCCGTACAGGCAGAACAGGTTGGGGAAGTGGGGGACGGTGATGCCCCAGGTCCGCGGTCGGCTGATCCCCCCACTGCTCGCTCAGCACCCGCCCGCCGCGACCCTCGATCGTCATCGGCCACAGGAACTTGTTGGCTTCGAATCCGGTGGCGTAGACGATCACATCCACCGGATGGTAGTGCTCGCGGCCGTCGGTGTCACGGGTCACCACCCCGTCGGCCACGATGCGCTCGATCAGGTCGGGATGGCCGACTTCGACGTCGTTGTCAGCGGGTCAACGCTCCCAGCCAGCTCCCGTTGTCCTGCAACGTGCGCTTGCCCAGGCAGACGTAGTCGGGCACCGCCTTGGCCCAGCAGCTCGGGGTCGTCACCGATCTGGTCGGCCATCCACTGGGTGAAGACCTGGCGGGCAGCGTCGTTGATCTCGCTGATGGCGATGTCGGGGTGCGGGTAGTCGGGGTCGAGCACGCGCATGGCGGCCAGGCCGCCGTCGCATCCGCGGGCCGAACAGCAGGAACCGGTACCAGCGGCCGTAGTAGGGCAGGTGGCGCACGGCCCAGGCCACGCCCGGGCCGACCGGGGCGTGGTAGTTCGGGTTGGGGAACATCCAGGGTGCCGATCGCTGGAACACGGTCAGGTGCTCGGTGTCGGGCGCCACCGTGGGCACGATCTGGAAGGCGCTGGCGCCCGTCCCGATGACCGCCACCCGACGCCCACGCAGGTCGGTCCCGTCCACCCACCGGGCCGAGTGCATGGCCACGCCCTCGAAGTCGTCGCGCCCGGCGATGGCGGGCAGCTTGGGCCGGTTGAGCTGACCCACCGCGCTGATCAGCGCGTTGGCGTCGATCACCTCCGGCTCGGCGTCGGCGTCGGCCCTGCTCGGCGCCACCTCGACCGACCAGACGGCACGGTCCTCGTCCCAGCGGGCCCGACGAACCTCGGTGGCGAAGCGCACGTGATCGGCCACGCCGTAGCGGGCCAGGCAGTGCTCGAAGTACGCCTGCAACTCCGGCTGCTGGGCGAAGAACTCGCTCCAGTGGTCGTCGGGCGCGAACGGTACCGTCAGAAGTGGTTGCCCACGTCCACCCGGGCGCCCGGGTAGTGGTTCTCGTACCAGGTGCCGCCCACCCCGTCGTTCTTCTCCACGACGGTGTAAGGGATCCCGGCCTGCGACCCAGCCGGATCAGGCGGCCAACAGCCCGGACATGCCGGCGCCGATCACCACCACGTGGGTGTGGTCCACACCGACGGGGACGGTCGGGCCCAGGCCAGGGCACGGCCCGGGGATCGATGCCGTCGAGCTCCAGCTCCTCGCCGATGAGGCCCGGTACTCCTCGGGCACCGGTTCGCTCAACATCACCTGCATCATCTCGGCCAGCAGCTCGTCGTCGGGGGCCGGAGGCCGGACGTACCCACCGGCGCGGTAGGCCAGGATCACCTCGAGGGCCTGCGCCCGCACCGCGGCCTGGCTCTCCGCGCTCATGAAGCCCTGTACCTCGTAGAGGTAGATGCCCACCGGTCGGTGCTCGCCGCGCAGCACCGCCGGGTCGCCGGTCATGTGCACCATCGACATCATCAGGGCCGGGACGCTGAGATCCTCGAGGTAGGCAGCGATGGTCGCCTCGTCCTCGTCGAAGGGTGCGCCGCGTAGCGACCACCGTCAGCAGGCGCCACGCTCACGCGGCCGACGCCCCCACGTGCACCGGGTCGGCGTTTGAAGCCGTTGTTCAGGTTGGAGCGCAGGTGGACGGGGTCGCCGGTGAGCTCGGCGTCGCAGGCGGCCAGCAGCTCGCCGAAGAACACCACGGCCCTCCACCAGGGCCAGGTGCACGCCCAGGCAGAAGTGCTCGGCGATCCCGAACGAGAGGTGCGGACATCTTTGCGTCTTGCGCTGCGCTGCGCCCGGGCATGTTGTCTCTGGCGAGTTGTTATTTGGCCCACGATTCCTGATTCCAACTCAATGTAACAATGTTACATTTTCAGCGCCTGCCTGGCAAGGCCCCCGTTTCATCTTCTTGAATGTCGCAGATTTCAAAGGCATTGGCGCCGGATAGGATTTTCGGTAGGGACAGGCGGCATGGGAGTGGTGTATAAGGCCGAAGACACGCGGCTTCATCGTGCCGTGGGTTTGAATTTCCTGCCTGCGGAAATGCTCCACGACTCCGCTGCATTGGAACGCTTCCGGCGTGGAGCGCAGGCAGCTTCCGCGCTTACGAGGGTGCTATCATACGGCCAACAAATGAGAGGTAATGCTGGTACAAATCCGAGTCCGCATTAGATCATCGCGTCGCTCGGAGGTGTAGGCGCCACCATCCATGCTGAGTGAACTCGTAGTCGGCCGGTACAGAGTGGAGCACGAAATTGGGCGCGGTGGTATGGGAGTGGTTCTGCGCGCCTATGACACTCGCCTGAATCGTGTAGTCGCCCTGAAGGTGCTGCCATCCAATACTAGTCATGACTCCGAGCTTTGTCGTCGGTTGGCGGCCGAAGCCCGCGCGGCGTCTGTGTTGAGCCACCCCGGCATTGCCACCGTTTATGACTTTGTCGAGCAGGGTGGGGGAAGCTTCATAGTCTATGAGTACGTTCAAGGCCGGACTTGGCGCAAAGAGCTGGACCGAGCCCGCTTCACAATGGACGAAATCCTCGATGCGAGTGCCCAACTCGCCGACGCATTGGTCGCGGCGCACAGCCACGGGGTTATCCATCGGGACCTCAAGCCCGAGAATATTATGTCGGTGCCAGACGATTATTCCCGGGGACGTGTCAAGATTCTCGACTTCGGTCTCGCGAAGCTCCTACACGCACCCCTGGCGGCCGAGGAGACAGTTTCGATTGCGACGAGTCCGGGGCTTCTAGTTGGGACGGTGAACTATATGGCTCCGGAGCAACTGGAAGGGCAGTCGGTGGACGCTCGTACAGATATCTACGCGCTTGGCCTTGTCCTTTATGAAATGGCTACGGGCACTAATCCCTTCCTGGGGCGAACGTCCCCCTCGACGATCGCCAATATCTTGAAGCAGGAGGCACCCTCCCTGAGGCAACACAATCCGACGGCCCCTGCTGAACTCGACCGTATCCTGCTGAAGTGCCTGCGCAAACGCCCCGAGGAGCGATACCAGACGGCACGAGAGCTGTTAGTGGACCTCCGGAATCTTCGCCGGGTTCCCGCCGAGTCGCCAGGCTCTTCGCAAGCCGTGGAGATCGAGTCGAGTCGTCTTCGCCGCTTCTTCCTATTCTTCGGAACAACCCCGTATCGTCGCTGGGAAATTACGCAGGCGCGCATGTGCCTCTGGTCTCTGGTCATCGGCTATCTGGGCTGGCGATTCACTTTGTGGACTCCGGGAAGATGGGGATTGATTCTATTTTTTCTTGAACTGGTATGTATCGTCCTACTATGGGTTCTGCTTATCTTGCCTATGTATATGGGAGCGTTCGATGCGCGGATTCTGCCCGATCAAGTGCGGAAAATGGCCCCCTGGATTCGCTGGTCGACCCTTGCCCTTGTTGTGGTCACGTGGACGATGGCAGTCAGCTTAAACGCTTCGCATACCGGACTCGCTGCGTTACTTGCTCTCTGCGGCGCTAGTGGAGCTTTTGGAGTATTGTGGTTCAAGCCGGCCATTGACCGCGCCGCGTTTCCTAAGTCACATAGCTGAGTACGTCTCATTCTCATCACAGGAACTCGATTGGATCCACGCTACACACTGAAATGTCGTTGGACCCACGACCTTCCGGACGTATCATCGGCCCCTCTGAGCGTGTCTCTGGCAAATTGTTAATTTCGCCCATGCCCTGCTACCATTCTGCGATGCCGTCATTCCCCAAACTTGCCACTCGCCAAAACTCCGCAACAGCTGGATGTTGATCCATGCAACGTGTTACACGGCCTTCTCGTATGTCCTTCATTTCACAAACACGCTCTAAGTTTTGGCGAGGCACAGGTTTAAGCCCGATGAGACAGCAATCTGCACTTGTGACATGAACCCTCCCGCACCCGCGATATCTAGCTTACGTGGACTGGGTTCCGAACCCCCCCGCAAAATGCTGACCGCAAACCGAACAGAATCAGAGGCGCAATTACTCACACCAGGGGTTCAGGAAACTAATGATTTGAAGTGTCCGGAAATGTTGCGCCAGCAGCTCCTGCCCCTGCGCAATTCAGAAAATGCCAGTTGCCAAACAGTGCCCGGGCGCCCCTGCAGTGAAGACGACCATGTCGCAAGCGGACCGGCAAACGGGGTGCTAGGAAACGATGTGAAGAGCTGCCAAGCGAGTCTGAGCGTCCGTTGCACCATCAAAGTTCTTGCTCAGAGGATGCCTTGGACATCGGACTTTGTTCGTCCCGGTGGCTCTGTGCGCGTATTTTCTTTCGCCGGTCGAGCCGCGGAAGGAAATTCATCAAACCGAGGTGCTCCTCTTCCGGCCGAATTGCCTTACCCTTAAAACAAGCCGCGCACATGGCCTCGCCCTCGATCACGGCCGTGGCAGGGACTTCGATGCCCTCTCGCCGTAGGTGCGCCGCGCAAAAATATTTCTCCATCACTCACCTCTTGCGGGGGCCGGCCGAGAACGTATCGGCAGTTACCAGAAAACCAGTATACGCTCTGGGCGGACGTTCGACGCCGGCGGGGAAGATGGTTTTCACCTGATTAGCTCAGCGGGAGTTGCCCACAAACAGATGATTTTAGGAGGCGGAGCAGTACCGTGGCTTGTCAGGCCCTTACGCCGCGAACTGATGGATGCTTCTGGCTGAGCTACAATGTCGCACAGCGGCGCTTCAACCCAGCGCAACGTGTCAGAATACTGCAATGAAACACCCAAAACAAAACAAACGCGCTCCGCAGACTCATCCATCTGCGTTGGCAGTACCTTCGTATCATCGCATTCTGGTTAAGCATGGCCTGATTGAAAAGACTATGTCCATCCCCGATGCGTATGAAGTGTTTTTGAAAGTGGGCGCTGACCCAGAAGTACAGAAACTCCGTCGCAAGGTAGCGAGCGGAAACAGAATGAAACACGTTCCCGCTTTGTATCTGCCCACAGCGATGGCTCTGCAAGGCATGACCAAGCAGGAGCTTGATGCTCTGAAATTGCGAATTGAAGAGAGGCCCGCTTCAAAAAGCAGGTTGGGACGTATGAAGTGCTCCCCAAAATTCGGACCACTCATTAAGGTGTAAAATCGCTGCCTCGGAAAGCGAGTAAAAATGAAATCGAGGCAACGGCGGAGCTTCAGCGCGGAAATGAAAGCACGAATCGCGCTGGAGGCCATCAAGGAACAGAAGACCATTCAGGAAATCGCTTCGCATTACGGGGTGCATCCCAGCCAGGTGACGAACTGGAAGCGGCAAGCGATTCAAGGAGCGCCGGAACTGTTTGCGGATCGGCGGTCGCAGCCGGACACGAGCGAGGAAGCGCTGAAGGCGGAGTTGTACCAGCAGATCGGGCAGTTGCAGGTGGAGCTGGACTGGCTTAAAAAAAAGTCCGGTTTATCGCGTTAGAGCAGAGGCAGGGATGGATTTCAGAGCAGCAAGAACTGAGCATACGGCAGCAGTGCCGCTTGGCGGAGATTTCGCGGTCGGGATGGTATTACGAGGCGGAACCGGAAGCGGCCGAGAATTTGCGATTGATGCGGTTGATCGACGAGCAATACACACGGACGCCGTTTTACGGAATCCGGAGGATGGGTTGGTGGCTCGGCGAGCAAGGACACACGGTCAACGCAAAACGGGTACGCCGGCTGATGCGGCAGATGGGGCTGGAAGCAATCTATCCGAAGCCACGGCTGTCGGATCCCGGGTTAGGGCACAAGATCTATCCGTATCTGCTGCGCAGTCTCAAGATCGATCGACCCGACCACGTTTGGGCCGGCGATATCACCTACATTCGCCTGCGGCAGGGCTTTGTTTATCTGGTGGCGATCATGGATTGGTTCAGCCGCTATGTGCTGGCGTGGGAAGTATCGATTTCGTTGGAGAGTGCCTTTTGCGTGGTGGCACTGGACTGGGCATTGACGACAACGCAGCCGGAGATTTTCAATACCGACCAGGGGGCGCAGTTCACCAGCGATGTATTTACGAACCGTCTCGAGAAGCAGGACATCACGATCAGCATGGACGGACGAGGACGAGCGATCGACAACATTTTCATCGAACGATTATGGCGGACGGTGAAATACGAAGAGGTGTATCTGAAGGATTACGGCGGCGTGTTGGAAGCAGTCTCCAATCTCAAAAGTTATTTCACTTTTTACAATCACGAACGCCCGCATCAATCATTGGGCTATCAGACGCCAGCGGCGATCTACTTTGGGAAAGCGAAATGCGTTTGAGGAAGGACAAAGCAGCATCTACCGTGGGTCGACCGATCTGGCGATCGTCGTTCCTGGGCAATCCTGACGCGAAATTTCTCTGTGGAAAACTAGAGCGAGGCACGAAGAAAGAAAAAAGTAGCAAAAAAGAAAGAAAAGAGGGCCTGTGGAAACTGACGCTGCCGATGGAAATCCGCAAAGAGCGCGGATTCCCACGGCAGCTTGAAAAGAGCCTCGCAAAAGACGCTCGGCCTTTTCACAGTTCCCACAGGCCCAACAACAAGGATCTATCTATACTGTATTGCAGACAGCGATCCACCTTAAGAAGGCTACATTTTGGTCCGAAGGATGGGGAGCACCTCAGTAATCGAAATGACTGAGGAAAGAAAGTTCACCATTCTCTTCGCCGCAACGATTCTCGCTGCACGAAAACTCATCGAGATGGAGCCCACCCAACATGGCGAAGGGCTACGGCCGCGCGTGATCGTGGATGCCGCGAGAATAGGCCGCCTCCGAGCGCAGGGGCGCACCGTGCGCGAGATTGCCGCCGAGTTGGGATACAGCCGCAGCCTTGTCCACGATTAGCGGCTGCGGCCAGGAAGTCAGATCCGAAAGCAATCGTCATGGCCACACTTAGCGACCATCCGGCGCTTCGTAAGCTTCTCCAGATGGCAATCGGCCTGGGCGAGAAGATCAAGCGGGGTGAACTGAAGTCGCTACCTGGACCTGGGGAGTCGGCCGAGAAACCAGCCTCCGAATCCGTCCGCGACTCAGCTGAACGGGAACTACCATCCAAGAAACCTGACCCACCTCAGCCAATCCAGTATATGACGCAAACATCTTTTTCACAGAGTTGAACCAAGGGCCCGTCCGGCGCGGACAGTTCGGTCAATCATTGACGATTTCACATCCCTTCCTGCGTCGATTCACGTTGTCTGGAGAAATCTGGCATTTCACTCAGCCATTTTTACAAAGCAATGCTGTTGGTAATCTTTGGTCAGTTAACTATTCGGCTCGAAAAAACTTGGTTTTTGACACCGGCGTCAATTTTGAACTCCTCGCCCAATGACAGCACGACCTTGCGTAGAAACAGGCTGTGGCTATCGGTTTGCCGGAAGAAAGTTTCAGGCATCGCTCCCTCCAAACCACATTATAACTTAGATCACGCACGACGTGTTCGAGAGCTGGCTCGTCGTTTCAAACCTCATTGAGCCATGGTACAATCCTGCGAAATGGCAACGCGGCAGCAAGCAAGAGATGCAGAGGCGAAAATGCTGAGGGCACAGGCAGCTCTCCGGGACTACGTCGAAAGGTCAGAACAGCGTACCATTAATATTCCCCGGCACCTCCGCTTGGCCAAGGAACTTAAACGCTCTACGGATGAGTACGTCAGAGTTCTTTCCAAATTTCTTTCCGAATTGCGCTCAAAGGTTCGGGACACGAAACCTTAAAGTCTACGCTTACGCCAACAACCACTAGGCGGGGGCATGGGCCGGGCACAGTGAAACTGTTTTGGGAACAGTGGGAGAAGAAGAAGTAACCGCTGATTCCGTTCCCGCCTGCTGCTAAGCCTCGCCGCCTTCCTCACCCGGTTCACGCACACACGAATGCCAATCTTCGTCCTCAGCATGTGCGTCGCAGAACCACCTTTTGCACGAAGGGCACTGCACGGTTGTCGGATAACCACACGGCTCATCATTGGGCGACACGCCCTGACACAGGCGCTCGAGGTCGAGGCCTTCCTCTTCTTTGGGTTCTTCGAGCATGGGCACACCTTGGGCTAGGATTATACGCGTTTCCTTCTCTGATTCATGCGGGGGCAAAGGCCACGATGGCAACATCGGCAAGCTGCTGTGGCCCTCTTCTTAATCGACATCTAGGTTGGGAATGAAGGAGGCGCGCTCGGAGAAAGACGCCCCCTCTTTGGTCAAGTCACGTAATTCCGATTTATCTAAACTGTGCCCCGCCAGAACGGGTGACACAATACGGCGTTTACCGTAAATCGCACTCGCTTCAAGTGAAAAAGGTCGGAAGCATCATCCCTGCCCAGGACAATGCCCCCAACCCTATAAAGCATGATGTTTTTACGCCAGGTTCTGCACTTCGTCTATCGGGACTTCCGAGTAGCGGTATCCGCGCTAATGGTTTTGACGACTTGCCACAAATAAATCAGCGCTGTCTCGTGACCAAATGAAACTTGGAGACGGGTGCCGTCGGTCTTGTTAATCACGGCCATCACAGTTGCCTCCACAATTCTGCCTCCTGAAAGTTCTGCCTGGACGAGGTCGCCGGCTTTGAGTTTGTGCATTGTTACGGAACTATAACACGTCATGCCACGAAAGCGCCCAAGAGTCGAGCCGCTTCGCGATCCGACTCTGTCCGAAATGGGTAAACTCGAGCACGCAGGTCAGCTCGTCATTCCCTCAAACTCGAGCGACCGTACCGTGATCCCGAGCTTCTGCTTGGCACATCATCATTCATCGCGGCCGGGTGGCAAGGATCCTTCTACCCACCTGGCGCGCAGCCACGCAATTTCCTTTCATAATATGCGACACAATTCAAACCCGTTGAGATTGACAGGACGTACTACGGAACTCCGAGCGCATCGACGGTCACCAACTGGTACGGGCAGGGCTGGCCGCTGCCTTGCGCTGTCACTCCGTGTTTTCCATACAATTGATTAGCCCCAAGGAGGGCTTTATCAACAAGGATAGCGACAAGATTGTACGTTGCACTGCAACAGAGTGGACGCGGGTGCCAACGCCCACAACAGGTATTTATAGCGTGGAGTTCGCGGACGCTGAAAGAGAGCTGAGAGAGAAGCATATCGGCGACGAAGCAAAGAACTGGCAGAACGAATTTAGGGTCATGGGCGATGTGGCGGTAGTCGTCGAGACGGACGGCTTGCATTAGTTGGCTTCTACATCGGTTCAGGACCGTTGAACTCCGTAGCAACGTAAGCGCCATCCGCAGGCCATGTTGACGAAAAGCAGTATTGGTTAGGCAGCGTGACGGGAGTCTTCCGTCGGAGTCAATGTCCCGGGCTTTCTCGTTGGCCGGTTTTGGGTGACCGCTGAGGCGCGCGGCGAAGGAAATAGCTCGCCAAGGGCTCCAGGGTCAAATCGGACGCGATGTAAAACTTCACTTTGACAGGCCTGGGACCCATTGCCGAACCACAGAGAGGCAGCGCGTGGCACGAATAATGAGGACGGACAACCGGTTGACGATCCAAAATCGAGAACTACGGCAAGTCGCGGATCGCGACCACGAACTGGAGATTTGTCTTAACCTTGCTAGTCGCATGAACGTGCGCGGTCCGAACCAACTGTGGATCGCGGACATAACCTACATTCGTCTGAAGGCTGCGTTCGTCTATTTGGAGCAGCAACCATGCGGGTTTTCAAGACATTAGCGAGAACTCAGAATTAGGGCTTTGGGACTTCCGAGGCGCGTGTGGGAGTGAGACAGTGTACGCATTAAATTGTCTCACTAGGGGGTTCACCCCAACGGTTCTCGAACCCATCTGTACCAAAACTGTACCAAAACCCTATCCAATTGTGATGTCGGGGTTTACTTCGAGCGAGAAGCAGATTCCCCGAAATTGTTGAAAATATTAGAAACACAAAGCAAAGGATGGAAGGCTTGGAACGGGGGCTCGTGCTTGCAAAGCAGATGCTCTCCCAGCTGAGCTACACGCCCGTATAACTTCATGATTTTAATAGATTTTGGCCGGAACGACTACATTCTATTTCGGAAGGTGCTCTCCCCCTACTGGGCTGCGCATTCGTGCAAGTAGATACTGGCGCGCGTTTTGTTTTCGAGGACGATCCCTCGATCGCCCTCATACCTGCAAATGAACCGACTCCCGGTTTGTCGGCAACTCTTCCCTAATCTGATTGTGGAAGAAGCCCGTAATCCCACCAGAGTCGATTCCAAGCGTGGAGATCACTTCCTACAAGACTTCCCGTTACTAATCCAGCCAACTTCCTTGAAGCCCGCTTCTTCGTGGATAGCTTCAGGGTTGACAACCCGTCACCTATGATCGGCACTGATCAATCTGAAGATCGATCTTCGCACCGGCAACAACCGCGTTTCATCAAGCAGGATTTGATTCAGGCTCCTCGCCAAGCGAGTCCGCTATCTGTTCCAAAAGTGCCGCGCGGTTCACCAGGCGAACGTACTCGCGATCACCTTGAACCAGCGCTACGAACGGTGCCGGGCGTCGCAGCACGCCGCGCGTACGGCGCATACGTGGTGCATCCCGGCCCGCATCTGCCCAGAGATCGAATGCCTCATCCGGCAGGAGCACCTTTAGCAAATCTCGCGTTACCCAGTTTGCGCGTTCCCACGCCCCCGAACGAAGCATAACTGAGGGCTGCATCTGAGGTTGTTTCGGCGATGGAACCGCCGCTCCGGTGCCAGAGGGTGGAGCGGCGCTAGGGGGCGAGGGTGTGGCGGATTCCTGAAGCAAAGTAATGAATTGACTTACCACTTCCCTCGCTTTCGAGGGGCTTAGTGCGCCGCTCGTCGACTCGATGGGAGAGGTCGTCATGCTCAGGGTGCGCGGATCTGGCAGCCATGCGGCCCCCATTGGTACTGTAATCCCGGCCGGGGGAATGGACGGGAACATACTGAGGTAAGCGCGGATCCACGCCGCTTCAAGCCAGGGAAACTGCTGCGCCAGCGTCCACCTCACTTGTGCTAAAGGAGCAACAGCCAGGAATCGTCGCGTTGTTGCCGGCGTGCTCTCCAGAAAGACGAATACCTTGACGCCGCGCATTCGCTCAAGCATTGCAGCCGCGATGAACAGGCGCGAGGTAAGCCAAGCCTCGCCAAAATCCAAGCTGATGATGGCAAGATCCGCTGGCAGGGTCGACTGGGCCTGGTCAAGCATCGCTCGCGATGAGTCGCTGATTGCAGCAGGGGCAGTGGCGGTGCGGATGTCATCCAGCAGAGGACTTGCGCCAGCGCTTGGTGCTGCGGCCAGTTCAAGCTCCACTTTGAATACCGATAGTTTCGTTACTCGCGTCGCCAATCCGCGAAAAAAATCACCCAATGGTCGACGAAACGCTACCGCCACTATGATCGCCGCTACCGGCCAAGCGAGCGCACTCACAACGGCAACCCACGGTGGAGACGGGGACGGCGGTATGGCTGGCGGTTGGGCCACCGCTGTTTGCCCTCCGGCATCGGTGCAGATCAGGAATGCGGTCATCGCGAACGCAAGAGCGGCTTTGCTGGATTGAGGTTTGCGCATAATACCCCCTCAAACAGATCGGACTTAGGCGTGCTAATCCTACCGCAATTAACTGGTGCTGCTCAGCCATTTCATCTTGGACGAAGTTCCTGGTTGCCGATTGCTGGCCGGCCAGTCGGCCACACATTCTTCCGGACGCTGACAAGCCATCTCGGGACGAGGAGAATGTCATTGACGCTAGAAGAACAGCCGGTCAGATGACGGGCACCGCAAATTATTCCGGGCCAAGTCGTAGGAAGTTTCACCCAGATAGGTAACGAGAAACGCGCATCTCGTCAATCCTTGATTTCCTGACGAAATGCCGACTTCCCATTTGTGCATACCAAACCTGCAGCAATTCAATTTTGTTTTGCTTGCTGTGAAAACGGGAGATTTGCTGCGACTCTGGTCTCCGGCACCTGCCCTGTCAAGCTTTCGAACATCATTATGGTGGCTCGTTTCAGGACTTAGACCGTTAGTTCCGGGTAGTCGACTATAATCCCGAAATCGGTGCGAGGCGGCACTCCTCCACCATAAGCCTCTCTAAACC
>CAWFQT010000010.1:0-10152 GCA_963817965.1 uncultured Acidobacteriaceae bacterium | reverse complement strand
CTTCAGAGTGCTTCCGCAGGAGCCGGCCCGCCAGCTTGCGCTTTGCTCGAATGAGCGCCTTCAACAATTTCATCGTGAAGATCCAAGGATTGGAGGCTTGGTTCGGAGTGGCCCAGGAAAAGCTGCGTACGAATGCCGAAGTGAAGTGCATCCCAGTTCTCTAAGAGCACTTGTGAGCGCAAAGTTCGTCCGATTGATCGGTCGCCAAAAGGAAGCATATCTGCCAGACATCAGTTGCAAACAGTACGCAAAATATGAGGAGAACATCATGGCTTATCAAAGCACTAATCCATTGCGGAGTCCCAGCTGCCCACGGGTCATCTCAAGATCCGCCGTCGGTGTTCAAGAGTGGACGCATTCCCCCTCCAAGCGGACGATTGCATGGCGGAGACTATCGGTCCAGCAGTCCGATGTGATTGGATTGCAGGAACTTACCTGCTGAGCGAAGTGGCTATGCAGTTGCGCTTCTACCTTAGATTCCGTCAAGCATCCGGAGGCCGATATGACGAGCCTGCTGCAGGATCTGCGATTAGCTGTTCGCCAAATGCGCCGTTCTCCCGGATTTGCCGTCACAGCCGTCCTTATCCTGGCGATCGGAATTGCCGCCAATGTGATCGTCATCGGCGTCCTTCAGTTAATGATCTTGAAGCCCCTGGACATCCCCAATTCGGACCGGGTGATGACATTCGCCCCTCACGTTGCCGATTATCCGATCTTTTCCTATCCGGAAGTGCGCGATGTGCGGGACGGAAATACCGTGTTTTCTTCCGTCGCCGCTCTCACGATTCAGCCTGTTCGGCCTTGAAGCCGACGGTGTTACGCGGCCAGTCTGGGGATAGCATCGTGAGCGGTCAGTACTTCGAAGTCGTTGGCATCAAGCCGTACCTTGGGCGTCTGCTGGAACGCTCCGACGATGACCATCCCGGAGCTGCAGAAGGCGCCGTAATTACCTTTCCGGCGTGGAAGAACTATTTCGCTTCCGATCCCAATATCGTCGGCAAGAAGGTCCGCGTTAACAAGCAGCCGTACACGATCATTGGCGTCACTCCCGAGGGCTTCTATGGAACGGAAAAATTCCTGCTTCCCGACATCTTTCTTCCGATGGCGAATCAGGCGTCTCTCAATGGCGTGAGCTGGCTTGAGTCGCGGCGCCAGAAGATGGTCTTCCCCATCGCGCGCATCAAGGACGGAATCTCGCTGGCGCAGGTTCAGACTGAACTCGACACCCTTGCTGGCCGCATTCAGAAACAGAACCCTGGAGAAGAAGACGGACTGGAATTCAAGCTGGCTCGTCCCGGTATGGTGGGCGACTTTCTCGGCGGAGCGGTGCGGCGCTTCATGTTCGGGGTCATGATCCTGGCAGGCATTGTGCTCTTGGCGGCCTGCGCCAACCTCGGCGGCCTGTTTGCTGCCCGCACAGCCGACCGCACACGCGAAATTGCAATCCGTCTGGCTGTTGGCTCAAGCCACTGGCGCGTCCTCCGCCACGTCTTGGTTGAGGCTTTAGTCGTCTCAATCTTCGGGGGCGCTGTGCCTGCGGTTTGGCCTGGATAGCGCTCACCGGCCTGGCCAAGTGGCATCCACCCAGCGAATACCCAATCCGGTTCACTGTAGAACCTCAGCCATTGCTGGTGCTAATAGCGCTCCTGGTCTCTGTGCTGGCCGGTGCTCTCTTCGGAATCATGCCGTTGCGGCAGATATTCAGGGCCGATCCCAACGACGCAATCAAGAGCGGCGGATTCCAATCCGGTGCGGGACGCCGCTGGGCGCTGCGCGATGTTCTGCTGGCGGCACAGATCGCGCTCTGCTGCGTCACCATCACGGCGGCGTTTGTCTCACTGCGTGGCTTGCGCAGAACGCTGACCTTGGACTTGGGCTTCAACCCGAGAAATGCCGTACTAACGACATTCGACCTAAGTGAGGCCGGCTATTCCGGCGTGACTGCCGACCATCTGCAACGCCAGTTGCTGGAAAGAGTGTCGCAACTCCCGGGCGTGGAAGCAGCGGGCTACTCGAATACAACGAACCTCAACGGGGACAATCCGGTTCCTGAGGTGTTTTCGCAGCAATCTACCGACTTCAGGCCTTCCAACGCGGCGTTTAATACCTTCGAATATGACGTCTCGCCTGGATATCTGGCCGCGTGCGCAACCCCCTTGCTCGCTGGACGCGATGTGAGTTTCAGCGACACTGCCGACGACGCCGGCGGTCGCATTGGTGAATCAGGAGTTCGCACGGCGCCTGTTTCACACCGAGAACGCCGTAGGCCGCTACTTCAAGAACAGCTCGGGTGTTTCCATCCAGATTGTGGGCATTATCGGCGACGGCAAACAATTCTTGCCCAGTGAAACGCCGAGAGCTGCAGCGTACTTCCCCGTTTCGCAGCGGCCAACTGTAAAGACGTCGCTGATCGTCCGAATCAAACCCGATCCCACGGGAGCGGCTGTGGGTGATACCGTGGCCAGCATTCGTAGAGTGCTTCACGATCTTGACCCCGCGATTCCGATCCTGACATCGGGCGAGTGGAGAACCCTGCTGGCGATGAGCTTCTTCCCGGCGCAAGTGGCGACCGTCGCACTCGGCCTGTTCGGCGCTTTTGGGTTGCTGCTCTCCATCACTGGCACCTTTGGCCTCGCCTCTTATACCGTCAGCAAGCGGATACGCGAGCTGAGTATTCGCGTCGCGCTGGGTGCGCAGGCGAAGCAGGTTCTCTCGGCCGCGCTCGGTCGTATGTTGGTCCTGCTCGCCAGCGGGTCGGTGGTTGGGTTGCTCCTCGGTGTCGCTGCGAGTCGCGTGCTGGCTCACATCGTGTTTCAGGCGACGGCACAGGATCCCCTCGTTCTTGCTGCGGTTGCCTTCACGATCCTGCTCAGCGGCTTACTCGCTGTCGCTGGCCCGGTACGCCGTGCTCTGCATGTCGACCCGGCGAACGTGCTTCGGGAGCAGTAGAGCTGTGCCGCACCTCCATTTCGGAGCAATACAGGTTTCGCGAACTGACGAAGGGATGCGGCAGCCGGCAGAGGATGCAGCAATCCTGAGCAACTAAGGTTTCGGTACCGCGTTATTTCCCGGATTCTTACTCTTCATCAAGCTCGATATGTATAACGTAACCGCGCGACGCTCGTCCTCGGTTCGATCTCGTAGGCGGCCGCTCACGGCTTGTGCGATCACTTCCGTGGGAAGTGCGCGCTCTTTCAAGGGTGCGCCGGTTTTGAGCGGTTTGTCGCCACCCTCGTTGTGACAACTGGCGCACCGTTCGAGGAAAATCTCCCTGCCTGCTGCAAGTAGCCCACCCGGACTCCCGGCTGAACTGGGCTGCTGGGCGCCTTGAGCATGTAAGGGTATGCCTCCGGCGAAGCCGAGCAGGGCGCTTGCGAAAACAAATGTTGTTGCAGTTCTTCCGCGCATGACAGCCTCTTGTCTTACCTGGTTAGACGCAACTCTCATATCTTCGTTTCTGTCCCGAAATCACACTTTGGGGATCTTCCCCAACCGTCCGCCAGGGACCGCGCCCTTAGTCCGAATCCCGTCTAGGCTTTGTCTTACCGCTGTGCTCGAGAGATTCCGCGAGATGAGGCTGACGGTACCGGCGAGCCACCACGCAGGCGATGGCCCACGTTCCGCGCGATCCCGAGCCCGCGGGCGGACGGCGCCGCCAAGGCGCAAGCCCACGAGACATTCATGCAGGAGTTGCTGGAATGCGTCCCACGCGATGCAAGCCCCTAGAAGCACCTACCGCCTGCAAAAGTCCCTACAGTGCGGCGACTGTTGAATGCGCCTGTTCCTAGCCTGTTCTGAGGCGCGTATCAGCCATCCGCCTGGACCCATCGATGCTACTCTCAGAGACACCCCTCCCTCTGATTCAATTCCTGCTCTGAGGAACGTCGTGTATTTGACTGAGCTTCAAGCGCACTACAGATGTAAGCGTTTGGAGTTCCCCTCGTGACCGGGTGAGAGCGGCCAGTAGGTGGCCGCTTGTTCTTAGACACGATCGTGCTTCCTCCGCTAGGACATTACCGCCATGTCAAATTCGTCGCTCGAAATGCGACGTTGTGAGACGATATCCTTTTAGGAACGCCCAGGTTTCGTCACGACCCGCACTTCTGAATCAAGTCAGGCCTCCGGTAACGCATCCGGGTCGTCCAGTCAAAACGGAAGAAATTTATGGCAAGAGACATCATTCGAACGCCTAACGCTCCGTCGCCGCCGCCGACATACAGCCAAGCGGTACGGGCAGCGGGTCTTGTGTTCGTCTCAGGCACGGGGCCGCACGATCCAGTAACCGGGAAGATTGTTGGGGATACGATCCAAGAGCAGACCAGACAGTGCCTGGAGAATGTATCTGCCATCCTCAAAGCCGCAGGCACTTCCCTCGAACGGGTCGTGAGTGTCACTGTCATCCTTCTTGAGGAAACAGACTTCGCCGGAATGAATGAAGAGTGGATTAAGTGGTTTCCGGCGAACCCGCCTGCGCGGCAAGGCGCGAAGTTACCCGTTCGAATCCCCGGCATGAGAGTGTCCATCGCGGCCATTGCCGAGGCCTAAGCCTTCAATCGAGAGGACGTGCCCCCGGTGGGCTGCCCGTCACGCGCCCAACCTGTTTAACTGTCGCAGGCCGGTTCCTCTATTGCTTCCAATGCTTCCAACGCGTTTCGAAGTCGAATCCTGATTCTTGACGAATACCAGACGGGTGCGTATTCCTCCAGCAGTTGATAAACGTCGGCCAGAACACAGTAGGTCTTTAAACGCTGCCGCTCATTTGCGGATCCCACGCACGATAGGGCATCCCGGTAATCTACACGAATGGCTCTCCCTTTTGACATCATGGTCTCCTTGAACGGTCCCTGACGTAACTGCTCAACCTCGAGCTTTTCGTCGAAGGATAGTGTGTCGCTGGCATTCGTATCCGCTCGCGACCGGTGACCGGCTACGAAACCCTGTATTTCATTCACCCACCGTCAGCCAGAAAGTTCCCCGAAGTTATCTCCGAGCTGAAAACCGGAGCAAACAGTCATAAGGGTCGTTGTACGCCTGGGGTGAGGCAAGCCAGACTGTATTTGCACTCAAATTATCCAGCGAGTAGACCTCCCCGCTGCGGTGCTTGTAGATCATCGAGACTTCGACGCACCCCGGGCGCCCCTCTCCGTATGCATGCCATTTTTGAGGGGCGGATTTTAAAGTAGGGAGTAGGGTTGAGCTATTTTGAAGGGACTGGCTTTTAGCCAGCGAAGGTTGTTATGGCTATCCGTTCGAAATTCCTGGAAGCCGTGCGGCGATTCGCACCTGCACTCGCCGCGACTTTTCTTCTCGCGACCGCCGCAGCCGCAGACTGAGAGAGCCACGTTCGCTGGGCAAGGTCGACTGACGGTGTTCGCATTGTCTATGAATTGCGCGGCAAGGGATCGCCGGCCCTCGTCTTCGTCCACGGCTGGTCGTGTAATCGAAGCTTTTGGGCTGGTCAGATGGAACCTTTCTCAAGACAGTTCAAAATTGTCGCCGTCGATCTGGCAGGCCATGGCGACTCTGGCCGCAACCGTGAAAGATGGACAATTCAGTCGTATGGCGACGATGTCGCGGCCGTGGTGAAGAAACTGAACCTCAAAAGGGTCATCCTCATAGGTCACTCCATGGGGGGTGATGTGATCTCGGAGGCAGCACTGCGACTGCCGGGCCGTCACGGGCCTGATCTGGGTGGATGCTTACAAGAAGCTAGGAACAGGCCGATCCTCAGAAGAAGTGCAAGCATTTGTTGCGAAGTTAAGTCCAAATTTCCCAGAAGCAACTCGCGACCTCGTTCGAAGCATGTTCGTAAGCACGTCGGACCCTGCCCTCGTGGAACGAGTCGCGCTCGTAATGTCCTCCGCGCCTCCGAACATCGCTCTGCCATCGGCAGATGCGGCGTTTAGCTACAGCCGCGAGATGCCACGGACCCTCGAGCGAGTGCAGTTGCCGGTGATCGCGATCAATCCCGAAAACGCTCCCACCGACGTCGCATCGCTCGAGCACTACGGTGTTCAAGTGATCTTCATGCCAGGGGTCGGGCACTTCCTGATGATGGAGGATCCCCAGCGATTCAATAGCCTGCTTAGCACGGCGATTGGCAGGCTTAATCGCGAATGATTCTTTTCGTAGGCGTGCACGGTTACTGGCGTTATATCACCATTACACAAGTGACCCGGTGCGTCGAGCGTCGCTTATGAAGGGCGTTTACGCCAGTGGAGTCGGCGCCCATTATGCCCTTGTGGATATCCTCCCGACTAGCCGAGCCCTCTAAACACACCGTGCGCCGGCCAGAATTGGACGAAGTGTCCACTCTCGAACAGACCCCGTATTTAAATTACTGGAACTGCTGCGATCAGGTTGGCGTAACAATTGCACCGAGGTACAGCATGTCGACGGTCCTGCTGGATATTCGTTACGCGCTGCGACAAATGCGGCTTTCGCCCGGTTTCACCATCACCGCAATTTTGACGCTTGGCATCGGTATTGGAGCCACCACTGGCATCTTCACCCTGATCCATTCGATCATGCTGAAGTCGCTTCCGGTCACCGAGCCCTCGCAGCTCTACCGCATAGGCGATACCGACGAATGCTGCAATGATGGCTGGGAAGACAATAATGACTGGAGTCTCTTTTCGTATCCGCTGGTGCAGCGATTTGCCGAAGCGGCTCCAGAATTCGAAGAGGTGACTGCATTTCAAGCGTATACCGATACCGTTGGAGTTCGCAGTTCCTTAAAGGATAGTGCCGCGCGCCCGTTAAGAATGGAATACGTGGACGGACGGTACTTCCACGTCCTTGGTATCGGTCCTTACGCGGGGCGGTTGCTGCAACTCTCGGATGACCAGCGCAGCGCAGCCCCTGTGGCGGTGATGAGCTACAGCACGTGGCAGCAGTCCTACGGATCCGATCCATCCCTCATCGGATCGACATTCATCATCGAAGGACATCCGGTTACGCTGGTCGGCATTGCGCCTCCCGGGTTTTTTGGCGACACACTGCGGAGCCATCCCCCCGACTTCTGGATTCCCGTCCAACAAGAGTTACTGATTAACGGGCCGGAGGGCCGGACCAAGGGCAACATGCCGCAGTGGCTGTATGCGATCGGACGTCTCAAGCCCGGCGCGAGCGTGCAAGGTCTAGATGCGCGGCTTACCACCGTGCTCCAGCGCTGGCTTAAGGATGAAGACGAGATCCCTGCCGGTTTTAAGGGACAGCTTGCTCCAACCATTCCGCACAAGTACATCAAGCTTGCGCCTGCCGGCGCCGGTGTGGCAATCATGAAGGCGCATTACCGAACCAATCTGCGGATCCTGTTGCTCGTTTGCCTGACGGTTCTGCTCATCGCCTGCGCCAACATCGCGAATCTCCTGCTGGCCCGCAGCACCGCCCGTCGGGGTAACACCGCGATACGCATGGCCCTCGGAGCAAGCAGACCACGCCTGATGGCACAACAACTCACCGAGGCTGTTACGCTCGCGGTTTGCGGCGGAGTGTTAGGACTGGTGATCGCTTACGCCGGTGCCCGCATTATGCTCAGGTTGGCGTTCCCGGCGGCAACGGCGAATCCGATCAGCGCCGCACCGTCATTGCCAGTGCTCGGCTTTGCGTTTGGACTCTCGCTGCTGACCGGCATCGTCTTCGGTGTCGTACCTGCGTGGTTCTCCAGCCATTCCGATCCCGCGGAAGCGCTACGTGGAGTCAACCGAACCACAAGAGACCACGCCACTCTACCGCAGAAACTCCTGGTGGTGGCGCAAGCCGCACTCTCCCTTGCTTTGCTGGCGTGCGCCGGCATGCTTACGGCCAGTCTGCGCAACCTGCAGAGCCAAGACTTTGGATTCTTGCCGCAAGATCGCGTCGTAGTCAGCATCAATCCGCTCTCTCCCGACTACACGCAAGAGCGTCTGCAGTCGGCTTATCGTTCGTTGCGCGATCGTCTGCGCCAGATTCCGGGCGTGCAGGACGTGAGCTTGGCACTGTACACACCACTGGAGGGTAACAATTGGGGTGAACTGATTGCTGTAGAAGGCAAGGGCAATCCCTCGATGGACGATGAGTCTTCGTGGGACCGCGTCAGTTCCAATTACACGAACGTCATTGGCCAGCAGATCGTGCAGAGGCCGCAACTTCCAAAGCAGCGACGCGGGTGGACATCCGGTAGCCATCGTCAACCAGGCCTTTGCGAACCGGTACTTCAAGGGAGAAGACCCGATTGGCAAGCACTTCGGGCTGGATTCGGCGGAGCTCGCCTCGACTTTCGAGGTCGTCGGTGTAGCGCGTGACGCCAAGTACAACGACCCGGCTGAACCTTCCAGGCCGATGTTCTACGTTCCTCTTGAGCAGTCTGAGAAATACGACGTACCGCTGATGCAAAGCCTGGCCGATCGCTCGCACTTCATCCAGAACATTCAGTTGTTGACCGCAGGTCGCACTCCGAACCTTGAGCCGCAGATTCGGCGAGCCGTTGCCGAAATCGATCCGTCCATCACCATCATCAGCGTGAAGACGATGCTGGAACAGGTCGCATCCAACTTCGACCAGCAGAGCATGGTGGCGAAGCTCGCCACCGGCTTCGGACTCATCGCGCTGCTGCTGGCCGCTATCGGCCTTTACGGCCTGACAGCCTATAGCGTCGTGCGTCGCACCTCCGAAATCGGGGTGCGTATGGCACTCGGCGCAAACCGGATGAATATCGTAGCCATGGTGCTTCGCGGAGCGTTCCTGCAAGTTGCGGTTGGCCTAGTGATCGGCATTCCACTGGCCATCATTGCCGGCCATTTCATGGCGTCAAAGCTCTTTCAGGTACGCAGCTACGATCCGTTTGTGCTCGGTAGCTCCATCATTGCCTTGGGAATCTGCGCCGCAATTGCCAGCATTCTCCCGGCACGCCGAGCCGCCTCAACTGAGCCGATGAAGGCACTACGTACAGAGTGAGGAAGGGCGGTCAGGGCGTTAGGTGCCTTGGAGCTATGACGGTGTCACCTTCGAAGATGTAAGCGAGGAGCGCCTGAAGCTGGGGCGCTTGGTCACAGCTACTTCCGAGAAACTACAATGAAACCCGCTAAGATTAGATTTATCAGCTAGTTAAGTGGTGCCGGGAGGGGGGAGAACCCCACGAGGGGTGAACCTCGGCGATTTTGAGACCGAATCACCCAAGTCGTAAGTCGATCTAAATCAATGATTTAGAGCCACTTAACCGAAATGTACTGTTCGCTTGCACTGCAAAATGCATAAGAGGTCTACAAGGGCTCCTGCATCACGATTACATCACGCCGCGCTCGTCGGCCTCACCCCTCCGCAAGAGTGCGTGCGCGGGGTCTCGAGAACACCTGCTAACCTCGAATAGACAATCATTGAGTTCCGCCCGAGTCCTGAACATCGCAAGATGTTCCAGCCTGAAACAAACAACTGGAGCGGCAGTTTTCTGACCTACTTGCCCAGTTCGTGACCACTCATCTTCAATTAGACCCACCTTGGAGATGTTTCGTAAAACTCGCGCTCACCGTCTTTGTAATGCGCGAAGTGCAGGGCGCACGCAGCTTTCTGACTGTGCAGGTTCTGCGAGAAAGACTGATTCGTGGGTGAGGCGCCGAATCGCGAGCATAACAGCGATGTTTTGCGAACCAGACGAGGTTCAGCGGCCCCTGTCGGCCAGATACAGGAACCTCAACAAGCGACGCTCGGCTGTGAGGCTATGAACGCAGGAAAGGAACACTTGCAAGCCTTCAAAGTTGTCGGTCCCCTCCAATGCGACCAGTTCGTTCCTCCGCCTCTCCCGAGCCTGATGCCACTGCCTTGCGATGCAGGCCGCACTTTCAGTTGTGTCGGTTACATGGATCCCCCGAAACCCCGCTTGCTCGCTCAGTCGCTCATTCTCTCCCGGCGGACTGTAGACGTAATAACCAATCGAACTACGCGTGGCGATTTCCTCGTGGGAGATCATTCCACCAACGACCAGCGCGTCGCTGAAAAGCATTCGTCCGCCTGGCTTTCGAGATCCGAAACATCTCGCACAACACTTTGAGCCGTCCTGGAATGTGGCACAAGACATCATTCGAGAACACCGCGTCAAAGGCCCTATCGTTGAAAGGGAGATTTTTCGAAGCGTCACTCTGCTCGAAATGTGCTCGTGCTGCGAGACCGCTCGTC
>CAWFQT010000009.1:0-547180 GCA_963817965.1 uncultured Acidobacteriaceae bacterium | reverse complement strand
GGATCGTACCATTACTGCCTTCGACTAGATCCTCTAGGGGAGACTTTTTGCATGGCTGACAAAAATACGGCGCTGGTTCAGGGCACGCTCGACATGCTCATTCTGAAGACGCTTGCGCTTGAGCCGATGCATGCGCATGGTATCGGGCTGCGCATTGAGCAGATCAGCCAGGGAGTTTTTCAGGTCAATCCGGGCTCTCTTTTTCCATCCTTTAAAAGGCTGGAGCGCGCCGGGTGGGTGGACAGCGAATGGCGGGCCACAGAAAACAACCGGCGCGCAAAATATTACATTTTGACTGCGGTAGGACGAAAGCAACTTAAGTCGGAGACGCGCGACTGGAAAACGCAATCCGTCGCAATCGCACGCATTCTTGAAGCATAGCGCCGAATTCGCGCACGGGGGCATTATGAACATCTTTCGCCATCTCACAGCCGGACTGAAAGAGCTGGTTAGAAGAGACAAAACCGAGAGCGAGCTCACCGAGGAACTGAACACCTACCTGCAAAACGCGGCTGAAGCAAAAGTACGAGCGGGTGCGACACCGGAAGAGGCCTTGCGTTCTGCGCGGCTGGAACTGGGCGGGATAGAAACGGTGAAGCACGAAGTACGAGCGGTAGGTTGGGAGTTTGCAATCGAAGTTTTTGTGCAGGACGTTCGCTATGGCGTGCGCATGCTGCGCAAGTCGCCCCTGTTCACAGCGGTCGCCGTGATGGCAATTGCGATTGGGATTGGTGCCAATACGGCCATCTTCAGCCTGGTTGACGCGATCTTACTTCGGCCATTGCCCTATCCCGAACCCCAGCGGCTCATTATTGTGGGGACAAACCAACGCGACGGTTCTGGAATGAGCCCCATGGGTACTGCGGACTTTCTGGCGTGGCGTGACCACCAGCAGAGTTTCGAACAGGTGGCGGTTCTTGACGGCGCTGTTAGCAGCTTTGCGTTGAGCGGAATGGGGGCGCCGGAACGGATTCCCGGCGTGAGCGTGAGCGCGAATTTCTTTTTGATCTTTGGCGTTGCACCGCTCAGAGGACGTGGATTTCATCCCGGAGAAGACCGTCCAGGCGCATTCGGAGTTATTGTAATCAGTGAGCAATTCTGGCGAGACCATCTTGGTTCCGATCCCGACGTACTGAACCGCACGCTTAGGCTCGACGGTAAGTTGCATACCATCGTCGGCGTCATGCCGGCGGGTTTCCGCTTCCCATCGCGCAGGCCAGCCGATGTCTGGGCGATTCACACGTTGAATTCGCCAACCGTGCGTCCTCCCTACGGCTTGCTTGCCCTGGGAAGACTCAAGCCGGGTGTCAGTGTTCGCAAGGCTACAGCAGAATTGAACGACATCGCCGCCCAAGTCACGGCGCAATATCCGAGTTCCCCGGACCTTGTCGGCGTGATGATGCCTATGAAGGAGTGGATGGTCAGCGACGTCTCCACGGCTTTGCTGGTATTGCTGGGCGCAATCGCACTGGTGCTTTTGATCGCTGTCGTCAATGTGGCCAACCTACTGCTGGCGCGGGCGACAGTACGGCAGCGGGAGGTGGCGGTGCGCATGGCGTTGGGTGCTAGCCGCAAACGGGTTGTGCGCCAGCTTCTCACCGAGAGCGTCGTGCTTTCACTGCTAGGAGGGGTCATTGGGTTGCTACTTGCCTACTTAGCCGTTCGAACCTTTCTGGCGTTTGGCCCGGGACAGATGCCACGGTTAGACGAAGTCGGCATCAACTCTGGAGTGCTGCTGTTTACGTTTGCGATCTGCGTCGGCAGCGGGATACTGTTTGGATTGGCGCCTGCTCTTGAAACTTCGCGCTCATCGCTGAGCGATCCTTTGAAAGATGCGAGCCGATCGTCGTCGTCGGCTTCTGTTCATCGGACACACCGCGCGTTGTTGGTCTTTGAGGTCGCGCTGGCCTTGCTGCTGATGATCGGCTCAGGCCTGCTCATTCGAAGCTTTGTCCGCCTGAGCGATGTGAATCCCGGGGTTCAAACTGATCATGTGATCACCGCAGCAATCTCTCTCCCCAATAAATATGCCGATCCGCCTCAAATCTCGCAATTCTGGCAGCAGTTCCTGGAAAAAGTGCAATCCCTGCCCGGCGTGAAGGCAGCGGGGATCACCATGAGCTTGCCTCCCAATCTGCTGCAGATTACCAATCCATTTACGGTGGAAGGGCAAGGCTACGATCGCAACCGCCAATTACAGCTTGCGGAAGAGATGGCAGTGAGTCCGGACTATTTTCGTTCACTCGGGATTCCGCTTGTGAAGGGGCGTTTTTTCTCTCCGTCTGACAAGGTGGAAAGCGACAAGGATCCCATGATCGTGATCATTAACGAGACCATGGCGAGACAGTACTTCGGCGGCAAAGACCCGATTGGGCGCCGGATTCAGACGGGCGACCCTGATCCAAAATCCCCGTGGGAAACGATCGTGGGTGTAGTCGGAGACGTGAAATACTCAGGACTAGATTCCGGGCCCGGCCCGACCCTGTACGTTCCCTACAATGAAAATGGCTGGGTGATGTGGTCACGACAGATGTATTTGGTAGTACGCAGTAGTGGAGATGCGGAAATTGTGCCCGCAATCCGCGCCCAACTTGCAAGCATGGACAGTACTCTACCCCTCGCGAAGATACGTACGATGGATCAGCTGCTTGATGAATCTTTAGTGCAGCAGCGCTTTCGCACGTGGCTGGTCAGCGGATTTGCCGCACTAGCCCTGCTTCTGTCTGCGATGGGAATTTACGCACTTATTTCCTACTCTGTGAGCCAACGCACACGCGAGATCGGCGTGCGTATTGCCCTTGGCGCTCAGCAAAGAAATGTGTTGGGTATGGTGATCAGAGAAGGTCTGCAGTTGCTGGCGTTTGGTTTGTTGCTGGGCTTGGTCGGAGCATTGTCGGCAACGCGCATCATGCGGTCACTTCTTTACTCCACAAGCTTCACTGATGCCCTGAGCTTCGTTGCCCCTTCACTCATGCTGCTCGCCGTGGCTCTGCTAGCGTGCTATATTCCAGCTCGCCGCGCCACGAAGGTTGACCCGATGGTCGCATTGCGATGCGAGTAGGTTTAGAGGCTTATGGCGGTGGAGTGCCACACCGCGCCGATTTCGGGAGTATAAGTTGGCCACCCGGAAGCCGTGCGGCTCCTACGGCGGATTAGTCCTGTGAAGTCAGCCTAGTGAGGCACTCTCAGAGGAAACGGAGAGAAACAGATAGAACTCAGGCGCGCCGACGTGAAGGTGAAGGGTTACCAGTCTCGCCCTTTCGGTTGCGAGGTGGGTTCACAATTTCACCAGCTGGCAAGAAGGACGTCGTGTTTGGAAATGAGCGTCGGCTTCGCTTTCGTCTGAATCATGACGTAAGTATGTTCGGATAGGGCTCGGTCCACCCAGACAAATCAACAATATGAAGCAATCTTGAGGCCCACACTACACGCTGGACTTCGCTGTCTCGCTCAACCAGATAAAGCTGGATGTCCAACCGGATGGGAGTCGTCGTGCTCAACTCGAAGTAAAGGCCGTCGCCTACGATGACGCCGGAAAGCCGCTAAACATGACGGGGCAGCGTGGGCTCCTGAGCATCACGTCCGAGGGTTTCCAGGAGGCGCGAGAATCCGGTGTTCACTTCCAAGAAGAGCTCGATCTCCCTTCCAATACGGACGTCCACCTTCGCACCGGGGTTTACGATCTGAACTCAGGTAATGCGGGAACTCTTGGCGTGAGAGTGCACACTCAGGCTACCGGCTCAAACTAGCAGGCGATGCCCGCACAGTCTCGATTGGGAACGGATGGCGTCATTGGCCGTGCTTGTCGGGGAAATTGGCTACGTGAACTGGGTCTGGCACGAGTGCGAGCCGAAGGGTCGGCGGCACAAATTAGCAACGCACAAAGAACCTTCTGGAAATGGAAAGTGAGGCGAACTTGCATTCGGTAATCTTGCCCGCCATCGTGTATCCCTTACTCGCATTGACTGCATTTGGATACGCCCAGCAAAAGGACTCATGCAGCCGTCTGATCGACTACAAGGCCCCGGGTGTCGAAATCACCAGGTCCGTTCACGTCGAGTCGGGAAGCACGGAGACGAATCCTTATGGACCTGGCCACAGTGATCCACTTCCTGCGTACTGCCGGGTCGAAGGCGTCATCAATCGCCGGACCGGAGTAGGCGGCGAAGAGTTCGGGATCCACTTTGCGCTCGCCATGCCTGATAAGTGGATTGGCGATTTCCTGATGCAGGGAGGAGGAGGCGGAAATGGATTTGTAATGCCGCCGCTCGGTCTGGTTGCCGCCGGAGACACTCCCGCGCTCATGCGTGGATTTGCGGTTGTGAGCACGGATACGGGCCACAAGAGCCATGGAGGCGGTTTCGATTTTGGCTTCATGAAGGACCAGCAGGCCTACCTGGACTTCGCGTACGCGGCGAATATCCAGGTGGCGGCACTCGCAAAGCAACTCATCGCGCAGCATTACGGAAAGCCGGCAGCTTTCTCGTATTTCGCCGGATGCTCCACGGGGGGCCGCGAAGGCATGATTCTTTCGCAGCGCTATCCAACGGCCTTCAACGGAATTATCTCCGGAGATCCGGCCATGCGCACTGGGCTTTCCAATCTGGCAATCGGCAGGTGGATTCCCATCGCGTTCAACCAGATTGCTCCGAAGGATGCGAATGGAAAGCCAATCATCGAGCAGGCCATCAGTGACAATGACCGCAAGCTGGTCATGGGCGGGCTGATGAACCGGTGCGACGCGAAAGACGGAATGGCCGACGGCATGATCTCTGATCCTCTAGCGTGCGACTTCGATCCTGAGATGCTGGCATGCAAGGGCAAGACGGATGACTCCTGCCTGGCTCCCGATAAAGCTGCCGCCATCAAGAAGGCACTTGCCGGCCCAAAAACCTCAGGAGGAACGCAAGTCTATCCAGGGTTCCTTTACGACACGGGTATCACGGCCGGTGCGCCGTTTCGAGGATTGCTCTCGCCGGGCCCCGGCCTTTTCGGGCCCGCGCCGACAGACATGACCATGGATGTCGCGAAGGAAGCGCTGGCGGCCATTCAGCCGCTCACGGACTCGATGTCCACCAACTTGACGACTTTCTCTGCGAACGGAGGAAAGCTGATTTTCTATCACGGTGACAGCGACGCCTGGTTCTCGCCGCTCGATACGTTTGGCTACTACAAGGACATGGCGGCCGCTAACGGAGGACTCGATACCGTGTCCAAGTGGAGCCAGTTCTATTTTGTTCCGGGGATGGGCCACTGTGGAGGAGGCCAGTCGCTTGACCAGTTTGATCTGTTAGGCGCAATGGTCAACTGGGTTGAGAAAGGGACGGTGCCCGCGTCCGTGACCGCGACCGGCAAGGCATTCCCAGGGCGAGGGCGCCCGCTGTGCGCGTATCCCAAGCATGCCCAATACAAGGGACAGGGAGACCCGCAAGACGCGAACAGTTTCGAGTGCCGTTGATTCCAGGAGGCTTGACTTTACCCGCCTACCGGCAACCTGACTGAGAACAGAGGTTTTTGCTGAAAAACGGCATGACGCGGTTCTGGAAACGGTCGGCCACCTTGCTGGTATGAGTGCCCGGATAGATTTCGAAGGTGTTTACGATTCTGTACTTGTCGAGAACGTCGTGCAGCTTGCCGGCATCCACGCGTAGACCGTCCTGATCTCCAACATCCATCGCAATTCCGCGATACTGGCCGAGAGCCCCGATGTACTGGTCGACAAATGCGAGCGGCGCGTTTGCTGTCCATTTCGCGAGGACCTCACGTTGCGGCTGGCCGTCCTTTGTTGGCAGATCGAGGTAAAGCGGAGGGTTCTTGGGATCGGGTGACCATGCCGCCGCCCTAGCAAGCATGGCACGGGCAAAGAACGGCAGCTTGGCTGAGTCTTCGGGAGCCTTCACCGTCTCCAGAGCCTTGTCGGTTTCTGGGTTTGCTGGTCCGGCCGGCCCCGGCGATAAACAACACGGGCTCATGATGTAAAGGCTGCCGAATACCTCGGAATGTTTCATTCCAATGCGGGTTGCCCCATAGCCTCCCATGGAGTGGCCCACTAACCCGCGGCTGGTTCGCTCTGGAATGGTGCGGTAATGAGCGTCGATGTACGCCACCAGATCGTGCGAAACAAAGCGTTCGAAGTCTCCGGTGGTGACTGAACTTGAATACATGGAGCCATTGTGCAGGGTCTTAGAATCGGGCAGCACGACGATCATTTCCTGCGCGCCCTGGGCAAACGCGCCTTCGATGGTCTGGGGCACATGGATTTCGTGGGACCACTGTTCGGCTCCGATGGAATAACCGTGCAACGCATACACGACCGGGTAACGGCGAGACTTGTCATGCGCGTAGCCAGGAGGCAGGAACACGAACACGTCGCGATCGACCGCGTTTCCCTCCAGGTTGCCTTCCAGCGCAGCTCCGTGGACTTTTATGTGTTCCATGGCGAGAGGCTTCGCGCCCGGGACAGGAGGAGGTACGTCAGTTTGCGCTTGGGCAGCGAGCCGAGGCAACGGAGCAAGAACCATCGCAAGCGCTACGACACAACGCAATTTCGTCTTAATCATGTTGATCCTCTCTCACCGTCTCAGGGTCGAGATATTGCAGTCTTGCCACGCATCTCAAGGAGCTTGTACCGAAACCGCCTTGCCGACGTACTCAATGGTCTTGTCAGGTTTCGCTGTCGCTGCAAGCCTCGCGCCGTGCCCGGTGGATGCCCAAACGATATTGATCTGAATGCCGGCAGGCATTTCGGAATATGAGCCTTCCCGATCTCCAATCGCCAGGGTCCGCGTGGATTCTGACCAGCGAAAGGGGATGACCGTATGACCGTGTGCGCGCCTTTCTCATAGTCGTAGCCGTCGCCGGAATCCTGGTAAAGATTGAAAGCGCCATCGGCCCCGCGATAGATGCGGAGTTCGATCGGTCCGGCAGGGCTTCTCTCTGGCGTACTGAATCCCGGGCCCTAAGGGAAGAATTGAACCGGCGCGCACATATAGAGGAATGCGGTCGAGAGGAGCGGGGGCGTCAGTTTTCCTGCCCTCCCGGCTGCGATGCTCCAGTCCAGAAGTCATACCATGCTGCCGACTCGGGAAGATACACAGTTCGATGAGTTGCATTGGGAGCAAGCACCGGATTCACCAGGATGAATGGTCCGAACATGAACTGGTCCCCAACATCGCGGGTTTTCGGGTCCGTGCGCCAATCCATCACCAACGGGCGTTGAATCGTGTAGTCTTCGTTGGTCACCCGCCAGGCCAGTGAATAGATGTAAGGCATAAGCCGGTAACGAAGGTTGTCGTAGCTGATCAGGATTGGCTCGACTTTGTCGAAAGCCCAAATTTCGTTTTGCGGCCTGTGCCCGTGGGTGCGGAAGATCGGGCAGAAGACTCCGTACTCAAACCAGCGGGCGTAAAGCTCCTGAAACTTCGGATCGGCGATTGGGTCGTCATGAGGCGGCCAATATCCCCCGATATCGGTTGTCCAGTAAGGGTATCCAGAGAGCGCAAAGTCAACCCGGCTGCGACCTGATGTTTTAAACCCCAGTACGAGCCGTAGACGTCGCCGGACCACACGGTTGCTCCGACTCGCTGCTGCCCAAGGAAGGCGGACCGGGTCAGCAGAAACACGCGCTTGCGGTCCGTTGCTGCCTTCCAGTACTCCTGAACACCAAGAGTGTGCATGAGCGGAAATATGTTCGTGTACTCGGCACCGTTGCCGATATGAATTTGCTTGTTACGGAGAATTCCGTCGCCCATATGCGGCCAGAATTCTTCGGGCTCCGCACTGTCCAGCCAAAAGGCATCCCACCCCTGAGCGAACAGCTTGCCTACCAAGTTATTCCAGAAGAACTCCCGCGCTTTCGGGTTGGTGGCGTCATAAACGTGAGCATTAGGGACGTCGAGATGCTGCTCGGACATTTTCCGGAAGTTCTCAGACTTTGTGTCAAACAGGCCCCACACCGAAAGCATGGCGTGGATATCATCCAGTGAAGACACAACCAGGTCCGCGACAGGGCGCGGACCGCTGCGATAGACGCCGATTCTGAACATGCCCGCTCTCCGTACTCCTTCAAGACCGGCGGCCGCATCTTCAACGACAATGCACCTGTCGGGTGGCGCTCCCAATCGCGAAGCAGCCAGTAGATACACTTCAGGGTCCGGCTTGCCTCGGTGCACATCTTCAGCAGAAACGATGGCCTGAAAATAGCTCGCGATTTCCATCTCACCTAGGACCGCCTCGATATTTGCGCGCGGTCCGACGAGGCAACCGCCTGAAGCCAACCGCTTTCGCTTAGTCGATGCACCCACTCTTCCGCCCCAGGCAGCGGCAATACTCCGGCGTCGCGGACTATGCGGCGAAATCGGTCCTCCTTGGCGCTTTCGATCTTCCTGACCCGCTCGGGAGCCGCGCCGGCACCCAGCCATAGCGGTATGATGGAATCATTCCGTTGACCAAATGAGGATAGAAATTGATCGTGGGTGATAGAAATGCCCTCATCTGACATTGTCTCCCGCCACGCGCGCCAATGCAGTTCTTCTGAATCGACTAGAGTTCCATCCATGTCCCAAAGCACTGCGCGAACAACGCACACGTGTAGTTCTCCATCGTCTGGACGATCTCTTTCAGTCTTCCTCGCTCAGAACGGACTGCTGATTGACGATACTTTTTTCGGTGCTGCTTCAATGACGGCGTTGAAAGCCGGTTTTGGCTGCCCACTGCGGTCAAAGAGCAGCGGATAGTTTGTTCTGCCCTTAACCGGCCAGTCGTTCTTCCACGAGTTCTTGTCGGTGACGCCCCACAACGTGACCCGCGTCACTACACCGCAATGCTTCGCATAGGTGGCAAACAAATCTCCGTAGCGCTTCGCCAGTGCCTGTTGAACGGAATCGGGGAGTCCGTTGGGATATGGGTTGAGCTTGGGATCTGCGCTGACGTTCAAACTGACCTCCGCAGTCTGGCTCGATGTGGCTCGAGGAAGCACGTCGACATCGAGTTCGGTGATCATCACCTTCATGCCCAACTTCCCGAATTCCGAGATTGTAGTGTCGATCTCGTTCAGCGTAGGCCAGTCCATCTGGACGTGGTCCTGTAGGCCAACGCCGTTGATGGGTACACCTTTCTCCTTCAAGGCCTCTACGAGTTTGAGGGCGCCTTTGCGTTTGGCTTCGTTTTCAAGTGAGTAGTCGTTGTAATTCACCTGAGCTTGCGGATCGGCCTCGTGAGCATACTCGAACGCCTTTTGGATGTAGTCTTCGCCGATGATCTTCATCCACGGTGATTGCCGCAGCGTGCCGTCTTCATTCAGGGCTTCGTTCACAACGTCCCATGCGTTGACTTTGCCTTTGTATCGGCCCACTACCGTTTGAATGTGATCGTGCAGGCGCTTTAACAACGAGGTCCGGGATAATGGCTTACCCTGCTCATCTTCAAACACCCACTTCGGCGTTTGCGAATGCCATACCAAAGTGTGCCCGATGATGAACATGTGGTTCTTGAGACCAAAGTCTACATACTGGTCCGCTAGCGTGAAATCGTATGTGTCCGGCTTGGGATGAATCACTTCCCATTTCAGAACATTCTCAGGACTGATGCTGTTGAACTGGGCCTTAACCAGCGCAGTTTCCGCCGCTTCCTTTCCGGAAAACTGGGCCGGATTCAGCGCGGTCCCAACCAGAAAGCACCCTTGATATGCGTCCTTCAGCGAGGTTGACGCCTGGCCTGACATCGGCACATGAAAGACCATCAAACACGCCACTCCCGCCAATTTCAACGCCGTTCGTGTTTTCAGCCCCTGATTCCTTCGACCTGAAATGTCCCGCCAAAAAGGCGATTCCGAAGTACGTGTTCCCCTAAAAAGCAAACTTCTTGCGCCGGTCAGCCAGCTCATTGGCAATCTCCAAGTTGACTTCTCTTGTGATGGGATAGAAGAACAAACATGCCGCGGTGGCGAAGAAGGCTAGTCCCGCGTAAACGCTCGCGGTCAACAGGATGCCCGACTGCGCGTGCGCCGACTGCACCGCAGCCTCGGAAACAAAACCGTAGAAGGACAAGAGCCAGCCTGCGATTGCGCCGCCCAGAGCGAGACCCGCCCACAGAGCAAATACCACCGCTGCCGTCACCGTACCGCTGGCGCGGCGGCCCGTCTTCCATTCGCCGTAGTCGGCGACGTCTCCCATCATTGCCCACAGAATGGGACCTGACAGGCCGAAGGAAAATTGACGAAGCACTTCAGCCCCGATGATGGCAACTGTAGCGCTCGGTGGAATCACTAGCAGCACAACACTGAAGGCGCCCGCCAGAACCATGCTCACGATAAACAGCCGGCGCTTACCTACCAGGACCGACACCGCGGTGGAGCAGGCTACTCCTAGCAGTAAAGAGGCAAGCCCAAACCCATTGAACCAGGAGTAGAGGTTCACGTTGCCGGCTACAAATCGGAAATAGGGCAGCATCATGTTGCCGCGTACCAGGATGGCCATGAAGTAAAACAGCGTGGCGAGAAACAACACGATCCACGGACGGTTCTGGAACAGGTCCTTGAGGTCCTGGCCAAGCGAGGTCTTTTGTTGCGGATCGGGCTGGATGCGCTCTTTTGTAGCCAGGAAGGCAATGACAAAGAAGACGACACTCACGGCGGACAAGAGGCCCATCGTAAGTTGATAACCGAGAGCGTCATTGCCGTGACCGAAGAACTTGACCATTGGAATGGCCAGGCTGGCTATGATGAAACCGGCGGAATTGGCAGCGATCTGGCGGTAGGACGATATGCTGGTCCGCTCGTCGGGGTCGGTGGTCATGACCGCCGTCAGCGACGCGTATGGCACATTGTTGATGGTATAGATCACTCTAAGCAGAATGTAGGTGGTCCAGGCATAGATGATCTTGCCGGCCGGACTGATGTTGGGAGTCGTAAAAGTGAGGACACCAATGATGCCAAAAGGCAGTGCCGTCCACAGCAGCCAGGGCCTGAACTTGCCCCATCTCGTGTTGGTGCGGTCCGCAATCACGCCCATGACCGGGTTCAGGCAAGCCACTGCCAAGCCGACGACAAGGAAGAGGGTTCCTGCCTGCGCCGCTGTAAGGCCAAAGGTGTGGGTGTAGAAGTCCAGTTGCAGGGCGAGCATGGCTTGGAAGACAAAATTAGCGGCCATGTCGCCCAGAGAATAGCCAACCTTTTCGCCGACCGAAAGTTTCTGAATCATCCTTTCCTCATTGTGCCCGATGTACCAGCGCGTCAGCTTGAACGCCAGCCTCATACAAGCATCCACTGGCCGGCGTGCAACAAAAGTTTCTGGAGATCGGCAGCGCACCTGGACTGACGACCATGATGGCAAACTCACCCGGTTCGACCACGTGCCTAACGTCTGCAACGTGTCACACAGATTGAATTCATTCGACGGCCGAACTGTATCACACCACCCTGACATGACTGACCCAGGCGGTGCCACTGGTGGCGCGAGTTCCTAATGCAATCTAATTTGAAGGTGAAATCGCACCCCGTTCGCTGAGGCCACGCGACGACGATGCCTGTGTGCCTTGCTGTCCTTGACAGGCGGCTTCTTGCCAGCGTACAAGAGCAAGTCCGTGCCAAGACTGTGCTGAACTGCCATTTGTGAGGAAACATTGTGACTAGACGCGCTCCGCTCTCATATCACGTCAGCTTCAACGCTCAGAACTCGCCGATGGGAGCGTTCATGAGCTTTACCTGCGGGAACTTTGGAACTCGTGGCGGAATTGGGTTGCAGATCGGGCAACCGGGGGACCAGGAGATATTCATTGGATATAAGGACGGTGATCGTCACTCCGACGCCACGCTGAAGTGCCTGCCGTTTTATGTTGGAGCGGTGAATCGCGCCGCCGACGCGTTCTTAGTCGAGCAGGCGGGCCCTGCGGAGCAAAACGTCAAGCCCGATGCAGAGCCTTTCAAGGCTGGCGAATTTGAGCGATCGTACGGCTGGTGCACGGATGAATGGAGGGCCGGTGGATTGACGTTCACGGTCTACTCGCCATTTGACCCAATTCCCGATCCTGCGAGGGACTCCGAGCAGCAGATGAAGAAGGGATTGCTGCCCGCGGTTATGGCTCGACTCATGCTCGATAACACCACGGGCACGACCACCAAGACCGCGATGTTCGCGATGAATCATGCACGTCCGGGTACGCGGATTCTCGAAGATAACCTCGGAACGGGGCGATTGGGATTCGCTTTCCGACGCGAGGCGGGCGGTGCGGCCGAGTTGTGCGACTTTACTTCAAACGAAAAGGGAACGAAGGCGCTGATAGAACCCTTTGTGTTCATGCGCTGGTCCGCAAGTGACGGCGTGCGCGAGAAGTACAATCCGGTCCATTTGCTTGGGTCGTGCCCCGGGTTTGGCTTTGAGATCCCGCCGGGAAAGAAGTACGGGCTAGTGATCGCCCTGGGATCGTTTCTGGAAGGTTTCCAGACGAACGGGCTGGACGGCCGTTATTTGTACACGCGCTACTACAAGGGATTGGCCGACGTGCTGAAGACGGCGCTCGATCGGGCGCCCGATTTGATGGCGCAGGCTGAGGCGCTCGATCAGAAACTTGATTCCGCAAGGCTCTCCGAAGATCAGCGCTTTATCATCTCGCACGCGACCCACAGTTACTACGGGAGCACGCAGCTGCTCGAGGTCGAGGGTCAACCGTTATGGGTCGTGAACGAAGGCGAATATTGCATGATGAACACTCTCGATCTCGCGGTCGATCATGTGTTCTGGGAACTGGACCACAATCCGTGGCTGGTAAAAAACCTGCTTGACGCCTTTGTGCAGCGCTACAGCTACACCGACGAGGTCAAGGTCTATAAAGCTGACGCGGCAATGGCTGCGCACACCGCTCAAATCGATCCCTCACAGGCGCCACCCCCGCCGGATGAGGCGCAACTGAATCGTCCGTATGACACGAAACCGGGTGGGCTGAGCTTCTGCCATGATATGGGGGCCCACAACAACTTCTCGCCCAAGGGGCACAGCAGCTACGAACTGGCGAACCTCACAGGTTGCTTCAGCTATATGACACAGGAGCAACTTTGCAATTGGATTCTAGTGGCCGCGTGTTACGTGGCGAAGACACGCGATATCGAGTGGCTCAAGGGCAACCAGCACGTGATTGAGGCGTGTCTGGAAAGTATGGTCAACCGCAGCGGCGATGTCGGCTTCGCCCAGTACGACAGTACAAAATGTGCGGGCGGTCAGGAGATCACGACCTACGACTCGCTCGACCACTCTCTGGCTCAGACGCGCAACAACGTGTATATCGCGGTAAAGAGCTGGGCGAGTTACAGAGCACTGGCGTTGCTTTTCCGCGATCTGGGCGCGGAGGCCAACCAAAGGCGTTCGGACGAGTTGGCCATTAAGGTGGCAGGAGTTGTCGCCGGCCAAGCCGTGGACGGCGTGCTGCCAGCAATCTTCGAAAAGGGAAATCCGGGATATGACTCGCGCATTCTGCCGGCAGTCGAAGGATGTGCGTATCCGCTGTACTTCACAAAAACTGGATGGGCGGAACAGGCTCTAGAGGAAGTGTTTGCAAGCCCGTCAGAAAAGCGAATGTACGATGTCCTGAAAGAGCACACCCGTAAGCTGGTGGTCGACCCCGAGCGCCGCAACTTGTTTGCGGACGGCGGAATCAAGCTGTCCTCGACTAGCAACAACTCCTGGATGAGCAAGATTTCCATCTTCATGCATGTGACGCGGAAAGTCTTTCAGCTCGACCAGGATCCGGTAGTGGCACAGATCTTTCGCAAGGCCGATGCCGCTCACGTCAAGTGGCAGACGGAAGGCAGCTCCTACTGGGCATGTTGCGACCAGATCGTGTCGGGAGAAGGCAAGGCCAGCCGCTACTATCCGCGCATCATTACCAGCGCGCTTTGGATGGATTAGGTCCTCACACTAGAGGAAGAACAAAAGGGCACTCCCTGTTTGCCAGAGAGTGCCCTGTATGTTTTCCGCATGATCTACTTGGGAAGCTCAGCCTTTCCCGTGACCCTAAACTTCGCGGTTTGAATTGATGCCGACTCGCCCGGTTGCGAACCACCTAACGACACGTCGTAGTCTCCGGGAACAATCACACGGTTCCCCTTCGCATCGACTTGCCCCAGTGAGCGCGCATCAACCGCCAGGCTAACGTGGGCCAACTGGCCCGCCTCCAGGTGGATTCGCTGGAACGATGCCAGCACTCGGATCGGCGTCTCGAACTGCTTCGGATGGCTGAGATAAAGTTCGACGACCTCATCTCCCGCCATGCTCCCGGTGTTCTTCACATCCCCGGTCACGGTAAGCGGTTCACCAGCCTTCAGCTGCGATGGAACTTTGACATTGCTGTACGCAAATGTCGTGTAGCTGAGTCCGTATCCGAAACCGTACAGCGGCTTCCCGTCAAAATACCGGTACGTGCGCCCTCTCATCGAGTAGTCCTCAAACGTCGGCACCTGGCTGAGCGACGAATAGAACGTCAATGGAAGGCGCCCGGCTGGATTATTGTCGCCAGCCAGCGTCTCAGCGATTGCCGTTCCACCCTCTTCGCCCGGATACCAGGCTTCGAGGATCGCGTTCGCATGCTCCTGCGCCCAATTCACCGCCAGCGCGCTACCGTTCTGCAGCACAACGATCAGCGGCTTGCCGGTCGCGGCCAGCGCCTTCAGCAGGTCCTCCTGTACTGCCGGCAAATCGATGCTGGTCCGATCGCCTCCGCTGAAGCCCTCCAGCTTCACCGGCATCTCTTCGCCTTCGAGGGAAGGTGAAAGACCTATCGTCGCGATAATTACATCCGACTGCCCGGCAGCTTTCACTGCTTCATCCCGCAACACTGCCGCCGGTGCCTGCCAGGTAAGGTCGATGCCGGCGCTGCCGGTGCCGTGGAGGTACTCCAGGCGAATTTGATGTGGCTGGGAGTTACTGAAGTGGACCACTTCATCAGTCACCGCACCCCTTTCAGGAGTGCTTTTCTCATTGCTGGCGACAAGCAGTTTGCCGTCCAGGTAAAGCCGGAACCCCTCCGCGTTTTCGCAGGCGTAGCAGTAGTTGATGCGAACTCCGAGCTTGTAATCCCCGGTTGCGGGCGGAGTAAACGTGCCACTCCATCGCACGGAGTAGTTATTGCGCTGCAGGCCCGCCACCGGAACAACCTTGTCCCAGTTGAAATTGACGTTGCGGTCCGTACGGGTCAGCACCGGTGTGCCATTGAAATCTTTGTTGCTGAAGTATTCGCCCGTCAGTCCATATCCGGTACCGCTGGCAGGACGCAATGCCGTGTGCTCAATCGGCATTGCAAAGCTTTCCACCAGACTTGATCCCTGGGCATATGCAATGTGGGCCGAAGCAAAGCGCTCTTCGATCCCAGCCAGCGGAGACACTGGCGACGGCGGAGGTCCGTTGTAGTTGCCCTGCAGTGCCTGCACGAGTTCGGCAGTGGGGCCGACCACGGCGATGCTCGCAATCCCGGGTTTCAACGGAAGCGCATGCTCGGCATTCTTCAGCAGAACCATCGACTCCCGCGCCGCCTTCAGCGATAGCTGCCGGTGCTCCGGCGAATTCACCTCGCTGAAGGGAATCCGACCGTAGGCATAACTTGACGTCGGATCGAACATCCCGAGTTCGAAACGCGCACGAAACAGCCGCGTCAGCGCGGTGTCCAGCTCGGCTTCGGTGATCAATTTCTGCTGCACCGCCTGCACCAACGCAGGATAGGCCTGGCCTTTACCGTATCCGCACTCCAGATCGGTCCCCGCCTTTACCGCGGCCGCCGCCGCGCGCGCCATGTCGGACGCGTAATGATGACCGGTGTAGACGTCGGCAACAGCGGCGCAATCGCTGACCACGTAACCATCGAAGTGCCAGGCATCGCGCAGGTGGTCCTGCAGAAGCATGGTGTTCGCGCACGCCGGCGCACCGTCAATCGCGTTATAGGCGCACATCACCGATTGGGCATGCGCTCCAGTTACGGCCGCGCGGAACGCCGGCAAATAAGTATCTTCCAGATCATGCGGCGATACATCCACATTGAATCCGTGGCGCAGGGGCTCGGGGCCGCTGTGTACCGCATAGTGCTTCGGAGTGGAAACCACTCTTAAATATTTCGGATCGTCGCCCTGCATTCCGGAGACAAAGGCGACCGCCATCTGTCCGGTAAGAAACGGGTCCTCGCCATAGGTCTCCTGACCACGCCCCCACCGGGGATCGCGGAAAATATTGACGTTCGGCGCCCAGAACGTGAGGCCGAAAAACATCTCGTGGTCATCGTCGCGCATGGCCTGGTTGTACTTGGCGCGCGCCTCAGTCGAGGTCGTCTGCGCCATCTTATGTACGAGGTCCGTGTCCCAGGTCGCCGCCATTCCAATCACCTGCGGAAAGTTCGTGGCATACCCGGCAAACGCGACTCCATGCAGACCCTCGTTCCACCAGTCATACTTGGGTACCCCGAGGCGTGGAATGGCAGGCGAGTGGTCCCGCATCTGCTGGACTTTTTCTTCCAGGGTCATGCGGCCGATCAGGTCCTTCACGCGCTGGCCTACCGGCAGCGCCGGATTCATGTAAGTCAGCGTTTGGCCGGCGGCCTGTTGTTGGGCATGCGCGCTAGACGCGGCAAGTACGAGCAGCGAAAAGAAAAAGACCACCCTGAACAAGGCACAAGTACCTGGGTATGGCATGGAGACACGACTCCTCTCGAGAGCGTCTTAGAAAACGCGACATTATACGGATCAGGGTGAGTGCCTGTACATCACGGCACGAATCCACCACAAAACGGGGATGACCTGCTCCCCAGAAATTCGTCCATTAGCAACGTGTTCTCCATTTAGGATGGGGCCAGAAATGATCTTTGGACACAGTCTTCGACAAGGAGGATGGGACGGGGACTCAATCGCCGTCCCCTTCCCCAGACCCCAGCCCGGGCTGAAGATACATCAGGTGCGATCCCATGACCTGGCAAACTGTGCCAGTGACAAACTGTCTAAACCGCAGGGTTCGGACAACAGATGAACGGCAGGTGTGCCAATATGGTTTGTCTCAATGGAAGGGTTCACCCCAAACAGGTGTGCCGTAAGTGTGCCGTACGCTTCGGTCCCATGTAAGCTAAAGTGCTTCGATTCAATACCGGCTCAAAACGCTTCCGTGCGGGCTCGGTTGTGGGTAAGTTATTGATTCTGCGATGAGAAGAAATATCTGGCTCCTCCGACCCTCGACTACTCTTAATCAGTAGGTTAGTAGGTTGAAGGTTCGATTCCTTCCGCGCTCACCAACCTTAGAATCAATAAACTTAGATAAAATTCCCACCAAATTCTCCAACTCCCTGCACAGTCCTCTTCCGCCCTCTTCTAGCGTTTTAAACGACTTACATTCACACCTGAGCAACTGATGCGCAGTCCGTCGTGCGGTTCGGATATGGGCAGATCTGCTTGTTATTCAATAACATGTGCTTCTGCCGAAGCTCTGTGGCTAAACTGTGGCTGTGTTCTGCACTGATTTATCCTTAATACTATTACTTACTATTACTTATTGACGCCACCTCAGCCCCACGCGCAACGGGCGCTGGCAATAGGTAGTGGATTAGTCTTCGTAATGGTCATGCGGCTGGATCAGAATGTTCAACTGCCCAGAAGTTGATTTCTGGACAACCTCGAACCCGCCATGCCGGGCAAGCATGACCTCAGGGTTTCCCGCGACTCGGAAGGAATCCGGCTCTGAAGTGCTCGCACGGTATCGCCATTTCTCCGCTCACGCCAAGGGGATTTTGCGTTAATTGACGCGAAGAAGTTCGCCGCGACCATACTGGAAGAAGCAAAAACTCCAAGGTTCTAATTCGACATACAGCCCCGACGTTGCCATCTCATCCCCGTCGCGGTCGTAGTTCGCATCCGAAAGGGCATCAATCAGGCGCCAGGTTGCCCCTCGTACTTCTTCCCACGGAACCTGCACACGGGCTTGAACAGCGCCGTCGCTGAGATTGACCACTATGAGACGTCGATCATCGTCGTTGACCCAGCTCCAGGCCACCAGGTTTTGAAAGCTTGGATTGTCGGGCCAGCCGCTACGCTCGCACAGCCTCCATTGACCATCGCGAAAAATCGGAGCATTAATGGCTGCCAGGAGCTTGTCATAGAAAGCCTGCAAAGCTCTGTCTACGGGCTCTGCGGGGCGTCGCCGAGAAAGACCGGTAGCCTTACCTTTCTGCCTTCAAATTGTCCTTCATGGAAGAGTCTTGCCCCCGGGAGGGAGGATATTGTGACTGCGGCGGCCTGCTCCTTTGCCGGTGAAAAAGTCGCTGCGGCCCGAGGCTCATCGTGGTTCTCGAGGAAGCGAAGCAGCTTCTCCTGGTAGGCAAGGTCAGCACAGAGATGAAGCCGAACACTCTCGGCGTTGTCATGCTCCAGGCGATCATAGAGCCGCTTGTCGTAGCAGAAGTCGAACCCATGCTGTTGCAGCTCCCACTCCAGGTCCCAGTAGGCCTCGGCAATAAAGAGAAAGTTCGGATGTGCTTTCTTGATCGGCAGGGATCACGTCGCCCCAGTACTCAGTTGGCGGCCGTTGGCCTGCACGGCTGCCCCATGTGCGTTCGAAGATCTGGTTCAGCAGAAGCATGGCCATGTCGCAACGGACGCCATCACACTGAGCTGCAATACTCGAGACGGTTTCAATCACTGCTTGCCGAAGCCCGGCCTGAAACGCATTGAGCTGTAGAACATCTGGCCATGCAGGGAAGTAGGGGTCGCGTCCGCAGGCGAAGACGTTTCCTTGTACCTCAATGTAGGATGCCGGGTCGTTTCTGGCATCCTCAGCAGTCCCGCGAATGAAGTACTCGGGGTGCTCGGTGACCCACGGGTGATCCGGCGCTACATGGTTGGGCACGAAATCCAGGAGCAGCTTCATGCCTCGCTTCGCGAGCTCTCGCCGGGCAATGGCGAGACCCTCAGGACCTCCGAGGTGTTTGTCAACCACGTAGCGTCGTATGCAATAGGGAGAGCCGACATTGTCTTCTGGCTTAAAGTCAGGTAGAGCTCGACGGAAATCGTCGAGCAGATTCTTGTTCTGATTGGCGATCGCAATGCCTGCAGGACTTCGTTCCCAAACCCCCATGAACCAGACGGCATCGAAACCGAACTTGGCGATGGCGTCCCATTCGGCTGAGGGCACAGAACTCAAGATCAACCGACGTTCCAGTTTTCAGGCTGAGTTCGGAAAGCCAGACCCAGGTATTGATCTCGTACAATGTGGGATATCGAGGCCAGATGGGCATCGTAATTGCCTCATGCGGTTCGTGTTCGCCAAAGCGACAATTCTCGCCGCACATTTTTCCGGTTGCCCGCCGGTCAACGCGCGACTAAACTGTTTTGTTTCAGCAACTATACAATGCCGCGAGCTAGGAATGCGGCTACATCTTCATCTGCGGAGGATACAAATCCCGCGCGCATTTTACTTGCGCGGGCTCATGGGCATGCCGTTCAGAACGACGGAGGCATTTATGAAGACGAGAGTTGCGGCAACGGCAGCTTTGGCGTTGGTGACATGGCAAGATCAATGAGCGCTACCGCAAGAGAATTCTCAATACCGTAGCTCGTGAACACCCGTGGGGAGCCACTCTCCCCCAGCCAGGTGAGCAACCCGTTCAAGGTGAAATCGCCGGAGTGAAGGTCCGGCGGATGGTTGATCTGCTCGACACCGACGGTCGCGTGCTCGACTTCAAGACGGCTCCAAGCGACCGAAATGGAGTCTCGGCCGAACACAGTCTGCAACTGACGACCCTTGAATCACGGCTTCCCGGCCGGAGCAAAACTCTTGGCGATGCCTACCTCTGAAGCGAAAGTGCCTCGCGAGCCATTGTGGGCAGTCGTGGGTAATTTGGCAGCTCGCTCCGCATCTTCTGTCAAATGGACCGCCTCCTTCATCTGTTGCAGGGAGACGAGCATGGAGTTCCTTGAGACGCGGCGCACGATAGGATTGACCACCCAGCGCAGCGCAGCGGGAATGTCGCGACTCAAGGCAATCGCCTCGACTTCCACGTAGGTTCCGCCGTCTCTTTGCTCAAACCTGGCGACGCTGTACAGGCGCCAGACAAAGCCGCTGCCATGATCCGGCGGAAGCTCCTGCTCGTCTGGGCGACCGAAGTGCCGGATCTCTTGCACCCGCGTGGTGTGCGTGGTGCTGTACCATCGCCGGTCGTCGATTTTGAAATAGCAGGTTTCGTAATCCATATCCAGCGCCGTTTCGGCTACGACCTCTTTGTTCACTACGCGCATGGAATACTTTTCACAGGATCCATCGCTGCTGAGCAACTTGGAATCAACAACCGTTGGCTTGTAATACTCCTTGTAGTTGCTGTAATCACGCGCGGCGGACAAAATGTCTTTGATACTGACATTCGGAAAAAAGGCCGCGCCCACCCAATCGTGGATCAACCCGGAAGGCTCGGGTTTTGGGTTTTCCTTCCCGACGGATGAGACCAGAATCTCACCATCACGGACACGCTGAAGCCGCTCGGGCTTCTGGTCGACCCAGAGAAAGGGTGTTTGGGAGGCCATCTGTGGACGGGCAGCATCGAGGTATGCGTTCCAAGAGACCAAAGTGTCTTGCCTCAACTCAGCCCCATGGGAGAGCGAGGGCGCGACGAGGCAGCCCAAATATCCGAGCATGACAGTAAAGGCTCGGAGTGTGCGGAAGCTGTACCGACTGCCAAAGCTAGTCGGTCTTGCTGAAGTCCCTTTCATGGTTGGCCCCCTCTTGTTCTTCGCGTTCGCGCAAGCGATGGATTTGAGCGACAGAATCTCCAACTTGCGGACTGCTCGATCTAAAGAGCAAGGCGGATGCCAAGGCATGATCAATGTAAGTGGCTGAGAAAACAAGGATCGACGAACTGAGGCTCGACAGTCTGTCGAAACTGTCGACCGTATATCGGCAGTGTCGACTTGCTGCCGACATTTGGGCACCTTTTTTCGGGGGGCAGCATCGGTCTCTGGCGAGGCAGGGTTCGATCTGGCCGACGAATTCATCCAGGCGACTGCCGGGTAACTTTTGCGGCGGCGTAGGAGGCCGGTTTATAGCGATAGAGGCAGCCATAATATACCCGGTTATCCTCTCGTGCGGACAGTAGCGGTAACCGAAAGCCCTGGGCGTAACTTGGGCGTCAAGGAAATGATCGAGATGTCGAAGACGCCGGGAGACTACAAGTGTCCATTGACTCCGTTGGGTTCGTGGCAACCAAGCTGGCTCTAACCGGGGTGAGCCTGTGAACGCCTACACCGTAATTTTTTCGAAACGTGGAGCGCCCGGACGGCACAACAAGCTGGTCCGCAAGATTTCAGATGCAGTTTCTATTTCCAAAGAGGTGACGGAATGCCGATACGAAAAGCAGAAACTGAATGGAAAGGTAATTTCATCGAGGGGGCCGGCTGCCTAAGGCTCGGCAGCGGAGCCTTTGAAGGTCCTTATTCGTTTAAGCGCAACTTGCAAGGAGTCGACCGATGCCCAGAACCGTGATGGTGAACTCCGGACTTGTGAGATACGCCCAGAACATTTCGGTGGGCCCACATCTGCTCCAGGCAGACGAACCACGCGATTCCGGCGGCAACGATGTTGGTCCCAATCCGTATGAGTTGCTGTTGTCTGCCCTGGGCGCGTGCACCAGTATGACTCTTCGCATGTATGCCGAGCGGAAACAGTGGCCCCTCCAAGGGGTGCAGGTGCGATTGGCTCACTCGAAAATCTACGCCGAGGATTGCGTGGCGTGCGATACCAAGCGGGGGATGCTGGACCAAGTCGACGCAGAGATTTCTCTCATTGGCGATCTATCTGAAGATCAGCGGCAGCGACTTATGGAGATCGCTGATCGTTGTCCTGTCCACCGCACCCTGGTCTCCGAGATCCAGATTCGCACAACATTGGCTGTGGCTGGTGCCGCCACGGGTTAGGGCGACTATTAATGATCTGCTTGTGAGAGCAGAGAACGGACCTTCATATGCCGCCGAAGCAATTCTTAATGGGCAACGAAGTGCTCGCGCGGGCAGCGCGCAGCGCAGGCGCCTTGGGTATGTACGCCTATCCGATCACCCCGGGATCGGAGATCCTGCCATGTCGCTCGCTTCGGCGCACGCGGAAGCGTCCGCCGCAAAGCGGCTTCGTCCGACCGGCTTCTGGGAACCTTGTGGTTGCCGCACTGAAAGTGGTGGAACGAAGCAACCATCTGAATGAGCGCCTGGAGGAGTGTTTTTTTTGGATCGCATGGCGCAAGCTACCGGCATCAAATGCGGGGTCGTTGCACGCAGTGTCCCGGGCAAGCTCGTTCGCACGGTGCCCGTCACTTTTATTTCATCAATCACACTTTGACTGGACGCAGACTTCTCTGCCTCTCCAACGGCACAATGGTTGGACTTACAGCTGATAGGTCCCTGGCGTCCCGCTGCGTTTTGACAGGAAAGATGTTCCGCGCCACAAAGTGCCTGCCGCGCCGACCGATCCCGACCTTAATCGGAATGAACTGATTCGCACTCCACTGTGCGGGAACTATATGTGCATGAAATGTTTCGGGCTCCCTCGGACTGTGCTCGAAGCGGATTTCTTGGTGTCGATGCCGAAAAGTAAAACGCACTGTTGGTCGGACGTCACGCTTAGCATGAAGAACATGTTTGGCGTTGTGCCGGGTACAACATGGGGCAGCCGAAAACCAGGATGGGAAAAACGCCAATGCTCCGGCGACTCCCTTCCGGGTGGTTCCCGAGTTTCGATATCGTCATGCAGCCGGGGTGTGGCTGTAACTGTGGCTGTACGTTGCTCCACATCGCAACGTTTCAAGCATTTACGAGTGATCCTGTGTGCGCGCAAGACTTCTGTAAGTTATTGGTTAAATGTGAGTTCCCAAAGGATGGATGCCATGTGCACGGCTGACTCTTAATCAGTAGGTTGAAGGTTCGATTCCTTCCGCGCTCACCAACCTTAGAATCAACAACTTAGATAAAACTCCCACCAAATTCTCCAACTCCCTGCACAGCCCTCTTCCGCCCTCTTCTAGCGTTTTCAACGACTTACATTCACAGCTGAGCAACTGATCCGCAGTCAGTCGCGCGGTTCGGATATGGGCAGATCTGCTTGTTATTCAATAACATGTGCTTCTGCCCGAAGCTCTGTGGCTAGAGTGTGGCGGTGTTCTGCACTGACTTATCCTTAATCACTTATTGACAATACTGTTACTTATTGACGCCACCTATTACTTATTGACGCCACCTCAGCCCCACGCGCAACGGGTGCTGGCAATAGGCAACACAGGCTCGGAACATAGCACCCAAGTCATCTGGTTCAGGACCTGGGCGTGAGCCTCAAGTCACGCATTATGAGCATGTTCGGAATTTCGGCGAACCACAGGAACTCGACTTTGGTCGAGGCGCGAGTGGAGCGGTGCAAGCCGAGACATTACACGCACCGGGCCTAGACAGCCGCGAAGCGCACATCACAACATCAACGAAGACCGGCTCCCTCAAGCAGGGCAAGTACTTCGTTACTGTTCCCCATGCGACGGGATTACACGTAACACTGATCTGAATCGCTGGCAGGGTCGGTTCATCAATGGGCGGGTTTGAAGTCGAAATAAGCCAGATTCATGTTACCGAGCGTCAATATGTGGACGGTGAGAACATTCTTCCCTTTCGTGAGACGAACTTTGAAGAGTTGCGAGGCCAGATTCCAGTGGTGCCACTGACGCCAGGCCAGCGGGTCTGCAGGATCGTTTGTAGACGTGATCTCGAGAGGTCCGGTTGCGTCCTTTCCATTCACATCCACTGATATTGTGCCGCCGCGATTCGACGTGTAAAGGAAATCGGCTGCGTATGTTCCCGACTCTGCCACATCTACCGTAATGTTGAACCACTCTCCGGGTTCGGTCCAGCCAACATAAGGCAGATCTGCCGGAGGAACAATCTTGTCGAAGGGGTTGTCGTCAATCGGATCCTTCCGCTGAAACTTCGTGTAGGAAGTATCCACTCCCTCATGGATACGAAATTCATTGAGATAGGTCCCATCCGCCGGATTCAACTCTCCGCTGCCGTGATTCTTTGGATCCGTGTCGTGATACGCAACTCCTTCGCCGCCCAAGTCATAGTAAGCGCAGAAGACCTTTCCCGGTATTTTTTGTGGACCGCCCTGGTAGCGGCTGTCATGATAGGGCAGTCCTTTATATTGGTTCACGAATGATTGCGAAAAGGCAGTTGTCGGTAATATCGATGCCGCCATGAAGCATACGGAAAACACTCTCGGGTTCATTCTTGAACTCCATCGGCACCGATCGTGCCATCCATAAGAATCAATTGACTGGGTTCGTATCCGATCGAGGAATCCGGCCGCTCGGTGCCCCCGTAAACGACCGATACCTGCGCAACTCCGCTATGCAACGGCGGCTCAAGTGTGTCCTTTACTTCAGCTGACCTGGAAAAGTTCTATCCCGTGCGCTTTTCCCAGATTGCGCGAGTACTTCTTGTCCGTCCCATTATTCCAATGCTCATGTACACCCAGGCTGCGGCATCGGATGCCGTCGCGCTCAGGATCATAGAACGTCTTCGAAGGTGGGTCGTTCGCCAAGGCAGCCTCGCGCAAGTAGTTATCGGCATTCGCGATATCCGGAAGATCAGGCCATTCCGAAGTGAGAAAGTCGAAGCCGACGGAATCGATCGCTACTCCATCAAACGACATAAGAATGCTATTCGGCCAGGCGTCGTTGAAAGGTGCCATCTTCCACTTACGATGAGGCGGACCATCCACGTTGTCGTTTCCGTAGAGCCCATCGATGATAAAAAGCATGGTTTTCTCGCCGAGATCCTTATGCCCCAGGAAATCTGTAAATGCGGAGTAACTTGCTGAACCGTCGCTTTTGTGTGGGAAGCCGTCGTGCGCGTTCTTGTGCCAATCAGGATTGATACTCGTAGCACCGAACAGATTCTTTGCACAAAGTGTCACGCCTGAACTCACATGCGCTCTCAACACCGCAGCATCGATGAGGTACGCAGCTTCAACCACTGTCGTGTCGAGTCCCGTAGCATTGCGGCTTGTAATCGAAAAAGGGATCGCGTTGGGTTTGAACTCGGCTTTTAGTCGTCCATCGCCTCCGATATGGTCCACAAAAACGACACCCGGAACCTCATGGTGAATCTTGTCGTAGAGATTGCCCGGGATGAACCGACTGGAATCGAAAACCGTGATCGACGATTGTGGCACTCGTCCAGGACCGGTCAACTGTCGGACTAGCGAAAGGATTAGATGAGGCGAAGAGTTCAGGCGCTCGATCGTGCCATGATCCGTTGTGTTGTTCAGGTTTGCCTTGATTGCGATCTTCTCGCCGGTCTTGTATCCGGCTTTGCCGCGACCATGAGTGCGGTTGAAGTATTGAAAGATAGAGTTCCATGCCTGGGCGTCGCTTTTTTGATTGGTCAGACCGCAAATGGACCGGGAAACCATCCGGTCGATTACAGCCTGATCGTTATTGGCGTCGGTCCACCAGGACCCTGTGCCATCCCAGGTCACAGCGGCTGGATCGTGCGCCCAAGTGACTCGGCCGGGAACGACGCCCCGTGCGACTCCCAATGGACTAAGGGGTTCGAACAAGGGAGGCCGCACCAGGCTGGCAGCAGCAAGCGAGAGGGCGAACTGTCTGCGCGTTATTTCCATTTTGATTTGCTCCTCGGCACAAAACGCATTGCCAGAATAATATCGATTCTCTGCCTAAACCGATGAGATCGGCGTGAGTATATTTGGCTCGGCGCCACCCGTCAATCAAGTGATCGAAACACGTCAGTGCCCCCATCCACTTCTCCTAGTCGGTCTGCACACGACTCCTGTCGCGTCGAAGTTCTGGAATCTCGTGCGGACTGCTGTGAAGTTAGACCAAGACGAATGCGAACTGAGCCGGAGCGTTGATTCTGTCCCACAAACAATTATCGCCTTGAATACCGACAGGGATGCTTACGCGCGCTGCATGGTACTCAGTACACAGCGCTGACACCTATGGGTCGCGTTGTCATGAGCGACGTATGAAAAAGCCTGAACCGGTGTGCATGGCAAATCCAGCCCTTCAACCTCTATTGACCGCTCGCACGTCTGGCAAGCGCTGTACCTCAGCGATGAAATTTGCGAGCAGGGGAGAGGTATTGTCCCTTCTCCAGGCGAGGGTGAGTGGCACAGGCACGTTCAAATCAACCACAGGCAGGATGGCAACGGTTTCAGGGCATCGCCAGCGTGCTGTTCCAAGAACCCATCCCACCCCCAAGCCGGTCGACACGAGACTTAGGATCGTCGCCTCGTTTAGTCCCTCCTGAACGATGCGGGGAGACTTCAAACCGCCACGATAACATGCATGCATCAGGCGGTCGTAGAATGCCGGGCTTGCCCACCTTGGAAACCAGACGAATGGCGTATCTGTTAGGTCCCGCAAACGAAGCTTCTTTGGCTTTGTGAGAGGATGTTTTTTTGGTACAGCCAGCTCGACGTGCTGCATAGCGACAAGAAGTTGTTCCAATTCCGGATCGGCTTTGGGCATGAAATTGACGAACCCTGCATCCAATCGGCCGGATCTTACGGCTTCTAACTGTTCCAAACTCGCTGCCGGTTGAAGTTGCAATTCCGCGTCGGTTTGCAGTTCACGGAATCGCCGGAAGGAATCCGGAACAACGCCGTGCCAGGACGCATTCTCGGTGAACCCAACGCGCAGTGTGCCTGAATTACCACGAGCCACGCGAGCCGCGCGCGCAGCCGCCTCGCTTACCTCTTGAAGGATGCGCCTAGCATCTTCCAAAAACAGCTTGCCGGCCGCACTCAACTTCACGCCGCGCGGGAGGCGTTCAAAAAGTTTGAAGCCGACTTCTTCCTCCAAATCCTGAATCTGGCGAGAAAGCGCCGGTTGAGCTACTCGCAGCCTGTACGACGCACGCCCGTAATGCTGCTCCTCGCCGACCGCTACAAAATATCGCAGATGCCGCAACTCCATTCTGATACTTTATCGCGATTGGCCTGATAGTAAAGATGTCTTGGACATATTAGTGATCCTTTGGCAATTTAGCTTCACAACGTGAAGGGCGCCAAAAAGAAACCAAAGCTCAAACCGATTAGGGAAAAACGGCCGGTCTCGAAAACGTCAAAGCGGCAGCCGATGGCTATCCCGGCCGCGTTGGAACGCTAGATCGGTTAAGTAAATGACGGGTATGCATCGCTCAAGGACGGCTTACCCACGCGCGTCTTCGTTACTTCGTTCTGACCGTAAATACTCACAAAAGGAGAGGCGCAATGGAAACCATCACCGAGAGGGATACGATCAAAACAATCACGACGCACTACATTGATGGTGCATTCGTTGAATCCCACGGCCACGAGGTCATGGATATCATCAGCCCGACAAGGGGCACAGTGATGGCCCGCGTCACGCTGGGAGACGAAGAAGATACGCGCTGCGCCATCGCCGCCGCCAAGCGCGCGTTCGCTACTTTCGGCCAGTCGACGAAGGAAGAGCGCGCGGAGATCTTACACCGTCTGCATGACTCTGTCTCGGCGCGCGTCGACCATCTGGCGGGCGTAATGGTCGAGGAGTACGGCGGCACAGCCGGGTTCTCTCGACTGATTATTGAGGCGGCCTCCAACGTATTCTTGGCGGCCGCAAACGCGCTCCAAGAACTACCACTGACCCGGAGCTCGGGCAAAACGACAGTGACCTTAGAGCCGGTCGGCGTTGCAGGCCTGATTACCCCTTGGAACGCAAACTCGTTTTTCCTTTCCGCCAAGCTTGCATCCGCCCTCGCCGCTGGTTGTACGGCGGTCATTAAGCCCAGTGAGCTAAGCCGACTGCAAACGCAAACGTGGCTGGAATGCGTGCACGGGGCAAAACTCCCGAAGGGGCTTTGCAACGTTGTAACTGGCCGCGGCGATGTAGTCGGGGCCGAGCTCGTGCGCAATCCTGATGTGGCCAAGATCTCGTTTACCGGCTCGGTTACCGTTGGCAAGTCAATCATGCGCGACGGCGCCGCGACAATGAAGCGCATCACGCTCGAACTGGGCGGCAAGTCACCTAACATCCTGCTCGACGATGTTGACCTGAGCAAAGCGATCCCAACGGCCCTCGCTATCGCGTTCATGAACAGCGGTCAGGCTTGCGTCGCCGGGACGCGGCTGCTTGTACCGAAGAGCCGGCTCGACGAAGTGAAGCAAGCAATCCTGAACGCCATCCTGGCTTTTCCAGCCGGCGATCCGGCCGATCCCAAAACCGCAATCGGACCTATGGTGACGCGGAAGCAGTACGAGCGCGTGCAATCCTACATCCGCAAAGGCATTGAGGAAGGCGCGGAAGTACTTGTCGGCGGCGAGGGACATCCAAAAGGGTTTGAGGAGGGTTACTTCGTAAAGCCCACGGTGTTTGTCAATGTGAAGAACGACATGACCGTCGCCCGAGAGGAGATATTCGGCCCAGTTTTGTGCGTTATCGACTACACCGACGATGAAGATGCGATCCGGATCGCCAATGACACGGACTTTGGCCTTCACGCCTACGTAAGCGGTACCGACGTAAAGCGCGCGCGGCGCGTGGCGTCTCAAATCCTCGCGGGCCGCGTAGCGATCAACGGCATGCTTGATGACCAGCAGGCCCCGTTCGGCGGGTTCAAGCACTCAGGCGTTGGCCGCGAATTCGGCACGTATGGGATCGAGGCGTTTCTCGAACCGAGGGCCATCCTGAGTGCCCTATGAAAACGGCATTTACCCGGAGAGCCCTAGCCCAAGTGCTGGCGAGAAACTACAGGCTCTTGCGTCGCAAGCGAAGGTCGCCGTGGCATTCAATTCGAATTCGCTTTCCGCACTCGTAATTCGCGATTAGGCGTCCAAGAGGGAAAGGGAAAACAATCATGTCTGCTTACATCGTTTTCATTAGAACAAAAACACTAGATCAAAAAGAGCTTGAAACTTATTGGGCTGGAATTAAAGCGACAATGAAAGGACACCCAATTGAAGTCTTGGTGGCTTATGGGAAGCATGAAGTCTTAGAGGGCGATCCCATTGAGGGAATCGTGATAGCAAAATTCCCGACCGTAAAGGCAGCGAAGGATTGGTACCATGGCGAAGCATACCAAAGTGTCGCCAAACGCCGTCAAAAAGGAGCAATTTACCAAGGCCTGATCGTGGAAGGTGTTATCTAGCCTTTAATGTTTTCAGGAATTCCTCGGATCGCCGTTGGAGAATGCCGAAAGCGCCTTTTAAATCTTACAGCGAACCGAGAGGCAGAATCATATTCACCCGAGATTTTTGGCCTGCTACAAGAGTGACAGTCTTGCCGCGAGGGAACAATCGAACAAGGACACCAACTTATGAGCAAGCACGTCACCATCTCCCCAGAGGAAGCGGCGGATCGCCTCGCTATTCGGGAGCTCGTCGAGGCCTATGCACACTGTGCCGATCGTCGTGATGCGAAAGGTCAGATGTCTCTTTTTACGGTGGACACACACTTCGTGGTGTACATGAACGCCAAGGATTCCACGCCGTCACAAGATCTGCACTCGCGCGAGGCGCTCGCTCCAGTCTTCGCAGACCTGAACAAGTACGACGCTACTACGCACTTCGTCGGCCAGAGCACGATTTTCATGCTGACAGGCGATCGAGGAAGCGGGGAAACCTACTGCCTAGCACATCATGTCACGGTGGAAGGCGAAAAGCGACGCTTAATGGTCGCATCGCTCCGTTACCTCGACACCTTCGTGAAAATAGACGGAGCGTGGCTCTTTGCGGAGCGGCAGCTGTACGTCGACTGGGTGGATGAGCGCCCATTGTCATGACAGAAACCAGGCGATTCGGATAAGCGCCATAGTAGGGCTTCGGGTCATCGATGAACGTTCCATCAATGAGCGAGACACGCCTTGTAATCGTAGGCGCCACTGGAATGGTCGGCGGATACGCCCTTCGCTACGCTCTCCAGAACCCCGGCGTCGGATATGTGACGGCTATTGGGCGCAGCAAGATCGGCCTGTCGCACCCTAAGCTACAAGAGGTTCTGCATCGAGACTTTGCAGACTGCTCCGCACTTGCAGAGGTGCTCTCCGGTCAGGACGCAGCCGTCTTCTGCCTGGGCGCGTATACCGGGGCGGTGTCGGACGCTCAGCTCCGAACGATAACGGTGGACTATACGATCGAATTCGCGCGAGTTCTCCGCGGCAGCAGCCCGAATGCGGTGTTCTCATTCTTGAGTGGAAGTGGCGCGGACCAGACGGGACGAAGTCGGATGGCATTCGCCCGATACAAAGGAGAGGCCGAGAAGGCATTGCTCGCGGCGGGTTTCCCTGGTGTTTACCTGTTCCGGCCTGCGTACATCTATCCCGTGGAGTCGCGGAAGGAACCGAATTTCAGCTATCGCTTGATGCGCGCGATCTACCCGGCGTTTCGGCTGCTTTTTCCCAACCAGGTGATTCGGACCGACGACTTGGCCCGCGCCATGGTGGATGTCGCCATCCGCCGGACAGGGGAACGTGGAGGCCAGGTTTTCGAAAACCGTGACATCCGAGCCTTGGTCGAAGCGCAACCGCCTTTACGAGATCACGCGGCATGACTGATCAGCATTTCGACAAAGATCGGCGATTGAATCACAAGCTGGGGCAACCAATGAAAAGGATCGTGATTGTCGGCGCTGGGTTTGCAGGGCTCGCGGCCGCCAAGGCGCTTCGGCATGCAAACGCAGAAGTCATGGTGATTGACCGAGCAAATCACAACCTCTTTCAGCCTCTACTCTACCAGGTGGCCACAACAGTCCTTTCGCCAGCTCAAATCGCATCTCCGATCCGAGCACTTCTCAAGAATCAGCGAAATGCGACTGTATTTCTTGGCGAAGTTACCGGAATCAATAAAGACGCGAAGTTTGTCTATGTCAGCAATGAGGATCATAAGGGTGTTCCGCTCCGCTTCGACATCCTGGTTATCGCAACGGGAGTGACGCCTAGTTATTTCGGGCACGATGAATTCGCAGAGTCTGCGCCCGGTCTAAAGGGACTGGCGGACGCGGTCCGCATTCGCAATAAGGTTCTAAGAGCGTTCGAACAAGCGGAAGCGGAGGACGACCTGAGTTTGCGCCGGGAGCTTCTGACCTTCGTCTTGGTCGGAGCGGGTCCAACTGGCGTAGAACTTGCCGCATCGCTGGCAGTGCTTGTTCGTACCAAGCTGAAAGCCGAGTTCCGCCGTATCAACCTCGCGGCGACACGCATCGTGCTGGTCGACATGGCGCCTCGCGTTTTAGGGAGTTTTGCCGCGGAACTGTCCGAGGCAGCCAAACGCCGGCTGGAAAAGCTTGGCGTGGAGGTGCGCTTGGGCCACAGCGTTGACCAAATTGACGGAGATGGAGTGGTCGTCGGTGGAGAGCGTATTGGAAGCAAGGTCGTCGTCTGGACCGCAGGAGTAGCTCCCTCTCCAGCTGGCAAATGGCTGAATGTGGCGACGGACCACGCCGGCCGCGCTCGTATTCAGGGCGATCTCACCGTTCCGGGGCATCCAGACATTTACGTGATTGGAGATACAGCTTCTCTCGAACAGGAAGGAAAACCACTGCCGGGTGTCGCCCAGGCGGCGATTCAACAAGGCCAGTATGCTGGTCGGCGCATCGCTCAGAGCTTGCTTGGCAAGCCCTCCTCCAAGCCGTTTCAATATTTCGACAAAGGGAATATGGCTGTTATCGGGGCGGGGTTCGCGATCCTTCAGGCTAGTAGGGTCCGCCTGAGCGGGCTAGTAGCCTGGCTGGCGTGGGCAGCGGTCCATCTCCAGTTTCTTACAACTACCAGCCTGCGCCTCACTGTTCTTCTGCAGTGGATCTGGAGCTTTGCGACGGGTCAGACAGGAGTTCGGGTAATCGTGAATCATGTTCCTGTTTCCAAACCAAATAAGGGCGTAGAACTGCCGATTGCCAATGAGTTGAGGAAATGATTGGCGTTTCGCGACAATTACCAAATCTATTTCGACTTTCTGCTTCCAAACTCACCTTGGATGTCACGATCCGTGGAACAGCGGAACAAGCGGACCGGGATTTCGAAAACCGTGACATCAGAGCCATGGTCGAGTCACTTCATCCCTCGACAGGCTGATCCTGGTGGCTGGTTTGTTTTTTCCATCGAAGGAAATCTGCCGATGAATTCGAGGGTTGCCGCGTTGACCATGAGCCCAACCACAATTACCGCGCTGGCGGCTATTTTTGGATCGCTTTCAGGTGGGCTAGCTTCGGCTGTCAGCACCTGGATAGCTCACCGGTATCAAAGCCGGCACGACTTATTAGTCAGAAAAATCATGTTGCGCGAGCAGTTGTACTCAGACTTCATTACCGAGAGTACGCGCGCGCTTGCAGACGCCATGCAACACAACTTGAATGACGCCAGCTCTTTAATACCAGCATATGCATTATTGAGTCGGATCCGCCTAAGTTCGTCGGAGGAGGTGCTGGCGAGTGCCGACCAGGTACTTAAGAACATCGTCAGGACCTACGCGGAGCCCAACCTGTCACCCGAAGAAATACGCGCGAAAGGCATAGATGGAACAGAGGATCCATTGAGAGAATTCAGCGAAATCTGTCGCCATGACCTTGAAGCCATGCAAGGGCATAGCCGATAAACCGAACTAAAGACGGGTGGGGCCGATTCCGCGCATTTTACCTGCGCCGGCTCATGGGCATGCCGTTCAGAACGACGGAGGCATTTATGAAGACGAGAGTTGCGGCAACGGCAGCTTTGGCGTTGTGGCGTCCGACGCCTCGACGACATCAGCCAACCCGACCTAGCTACCTGCTGGAAAAGCCTATAGAAGCGGATTCCTAGTCGAGCGAGTACAGCTCGAGTGAAGAGTGGTTCGAGATCCCAGTGCCAGCGCTGGTAACGAAAGAGAGCTTCGCTCGCGCTCAAGAACTGCTTCACCAGAACAAGATCCGGTCTCGTCGGCACACCATCGCGCCAAGTGTTGTGCAGGGGTTGGTCAGCGGTGCGAAGTGTGGCTACGCGTTCTCGCTCGGGAACGCAATCACCAGGGCAAAGCCAACCAGCTTCTGTTTCCCTCGCCACCAGGACCTGACCAGCGCCGACCACAAGGAGCACTCGGGTGCAGAGAACGATTGGGTGGCTTACTCAAGTACTACGAGCGTCGAGCATCGTGGCTACTGGGTCGGACGAATATTTTGACCTTACGGTATTGGATTGAGGCTCAGCTGTGCTACACGATGACGATCGGCTGGCAGCCGTCGATGATCGGATGCACCTGCCATTGGTTCTGCGGCTGCTGCTGACTCTCTATCGTCACCGTTGAAGAGCCATTGCAGATCATCGCGGTCCAGTCTGCTTCGAGTTGCGCGATGTTCGGCGGCCAGTCGCCAGTCCAGGTGCCGACGCGCTCGCACAGCTTCACGGGGTGGAGCTCGTTCCAGCCCTCGTGCCCGGTATCGTAGATCCACGTTCCCATGATCACCAGGATGTCGCCGGAGTGGATCTCACCGAGAGCAGGGTTTACATCCGCCGGGCTGGCTTGGTCGGAATGGCCCACGACAATGCCGGTGTAATCGACGAGAAGGCTGAGGATTGCCAGGATGATGGCGATAATCCACCCTGCCGGCGGAGGAAACAGAAGGCAGGCGGCGAGCGCGGCCACGGCGAGCTCGAGTGCGACCATGGAGGCAAGCATCAGGTCCTGATATCCGGCGCCCTCCAGTTCGCAGTGCAGAACCCATGAGGTCTGGTTTGTCTGTGGATCGGTGTCCGTCTTGCTACCGAAAGGCAGCCCGATATCGTGTGTCGCAGCCTGCTCCTTCATCAAGAATCCGCAGGGCATGCTGTTCTCGATCGTCATTCGATCCTGCTCGGTGCTGCCCGGATGGTTAGGTGCAGGCAGGATGCTAATGCCGTAGTCAGTGTCGGCACTGGTCGGGTCTGGATTAATGATGTGTAAGAACGAATTGTTGGGCGTTGCGACCTCGATAACGAGCCCGATCACCACAGGATCTCTTCCGCCGGGACAGCAGACTGCGGCACTAGGGTCCGGAAGACAGATCAGCCGTCCATACAGCCACCAGCGGCAGTAAGCGAGAATCCAAACGGCAGCAAAGATCGGCGCCAAGAATGCGTAACACCAAGGTTCGGCAGCCGCAGCCACCAGCAGGGCCGTGACTCCAAACGTGGTTAGAAGGGCCGTTACGGTGGTCTGAATGTACTCGCTCTGGCCGTTGTAGTTTGAGGCATCGACGCACTTCGTGAATTGTTGGAAACGCATGGTTCTGCTCCGCCCTCATGCCATGTTTACGGTCAGGGTTACGCCTCCGGCAATTCCCCCGGCATGAAACGCGTTGACGTTGAGCGGCTGGTTGCCTGTGAATCCGGCTGGAGGGGTAGCCGTCACTGTAAGAGGGATGGATTGGCCCGGCGCGAGCGACGGCCCTTCGGGTTCGATTTTCACTTGCCAGCCTGCCGGAAGGGGCTGCGATCCGCGACGGTGACGGGCCAACCGCGCGTTTCGGGTCTTCGCGTCAATCGTAGTACCCTCACAAGGATCCGGAGTGCCGGGATTGTACGCGTCAACCTCAAACCTATAGCTTTGCGTCCGGCGGGTATGGTTACGGAGTGTCAACGTGAACACTGCCGGCGACTGGGCGGTGCCGACGTTAGTGTTTTCCTGGCCGAGGTTGTTGTTGAAGTTGGAATCGTCAAAGGGCTCCAGTAGAGCCTGAAGACAATAGTGGCCAGGAATGGCCGGCGTCGTCCAGAGCATGGTGGCGTATGCGGGACATTTGGAACTGCCCTTCACTCCCAGGTTCACCGTGGTGGAGCCGATCGGGATACTCACCGTTCCCACGCCGAACTCGAGGTAAGAGAAAGAGACGGGCAATGCCGCCACCGGAGCGTCCGTGGAGTTGTTCCAAATCTGGGCCACGATCTCGTATGTGGTGGCGGGCTGAAGCAGCGATGAGGACACCGGGGCACCGTTCAGATAGAGCTGGATGTCGGGATTATCCCAAGTGACGGCGAGACCGAGGCTCGTCAGATAGTATTGGTCATAGATCAACGGGTCGGGCTGGACGAAGGCGGGATTGTTGATGGGGATGCAGCGCTGGCGCGGTTTGATTTTTTCGCCACGCGACTGCTCGCAGATTCGGCGAATCGCCGCGCATAAATTGCGCGCCGCAATGACCCATCCATAAAGCAAACTCTTGGCTAAAAACAGGAGTGTCTTCACGGCGGGCCTCCCCAGAGCTTTCCATGTGCATGTTCGCGCCCGGATGCGGGACGATCACACGCGCGACCTACGTGCGGTTGGCCTGGCGCTTCCTGCTACTCCTTTGCCAGGCCCGGAACACAATCAGGATGAGCGGAAGGACAAACAGAGAAAACTCGATTACTCCGCTCCCACCGTCTGGGGAGATACCAAGAAGGCCTTCGACGAAATTCACATTCACCTCCCCAGTCAAGGCTGACGCGCAGCCCCCGCCACGGCTCTCGTAACGTATTATGCAACAAACGACAACGGCGCAAAAGGGATACCGGCATTAAAGGCGGGAAAAAATATGGTCACTTCTCTACTTGGCAGTCATCACTGACAAGCGATTGAGTGCAAGAGTGAAATGGCCTCGGCATAAGAGAGAGAGAACGGCGGCGCAACGCGATGGAACACGCATGAAAAGTCTTCTCACTTTCATGACCTTACTGGGGCTCCTACTCGGCGAGCGCTCCTTTGGCCAAGATACAGTGAAGGCAAACTTTCACGTGACCAGTGTTAGGACAGAAGAGGCCAAGGACTGGTGTACCACGGGTCTGTGTTCTGCAACTAGAATTACGGTAGAAGGCTACACGGATGTGAAAGGGGATCCCAGCTCAGTTGAGTTGTTCTAGTTCCAACTTGATCTGACATTTGTTAGACTCACGCGAGGAGCGCATCTGCCGGCACGATGCATTGACACTCCATTCATCCGAGATCGAGGCTGGAATGCGTCCCAAAGTTCCCCGTCAGATTCAGCTCGCCAACGTACCTCCCGGCACCACCGCCGGCTCTAGCGCAGGCGATTACATGAGTGTCAACGCGCTCATAACCGCTCGACTCACCGGAGATGACGCTGCATTCTTCTCAATCGCACAGCTCGAGACTTTCGATGTCGAGCGTGAGCCCGATACGCGCCCGCCGCGGGATGTGCTCGTCCCTGCCCTGAAAGTCACCGGCGCGGGCCCCATACAGGCATTCCAGGATGAAGCCATACTTGCTACCGTCGACTTCGCCTGTCCCGCCGATCCACTCAAACTCAGCTACAAAGCCACTGTCATTCTGGAAGGGGCGGGCCTCTCCACACCTATCACTGTTGCGGTCAATGCCGCCCCGCGCCGGGGCACTCTGCAGGCCATCAATCTCAGTGCACCACTCATCGCGCCGAACGAAACTGTGAGCTTCACCTTCCGTGTCACCTCCACATTCGGTCACGACGTACTCATCGCCTTTCGTTACCTGTCCGCATTCGAGCCGCTCTTCTCGGCCCCAACCGTGTTTCCTCCTCCGGCTCCGTCCAACGGCAGCGTCGACTTCGGGGTCCCTATCACTTGCTTGCCGAGCGCACCCGAGGGCGCCCGCAATGCGCAGTTTCAAATCCTCTCAGCCGACCTCAGCGAAGTGCTGGGCTCCATGGAATTCGGCATCACTGTCGTTCTCCCACCGCCACCGAAACACATTCCCGTCGATCCCAGCATCGTCTGGGAGGAGACCACCGATCTGTCTATCTCTAGCGACGCCGCCCAGAATGCATGGCACGCTGGCCGCATCAAAGACATCCTCCTGCGCTCCGACGCCATGTTCGTCGCCGCCAGCACCGGTGGGGTTTGGGGCATCAACTCTCAGGACTTTGACGCGCCCGCCGGCTGCACCACCGACGATGTCGACAATCCCAACTTCAATTGCATGGCATTCGGACCCGATTCTCCCCTGCAGATCTACGCCGGATGCGCCAGTATGAGGCTAGGAGCAGGAGCCGGCACGGGGCTCTACCTTCGAGGCCTCTCCGAATGGCGGCAGATTCCCATCGTCGACGGGTTCGGCATTCCCCAGCTCACCGACGACATCTTTCGCATCCTCGTCCTTCCCATCCACCGCGTCATTCTGCTCGCCACCATGAGGGGTGTCTTTCTCTCCTTCATCCCCGGCGCCGGTAAGCACGCCTTCGCGCGGATACAATCTTTGCCCAACGGCAGCTATAGCGGAATGTGCGAGGGCCCTAACGAAACCGTGGCCGTCAGTCTTTCGGGGCCGAACGGCGGCATCTTTCTGGGAACCTGGTCGGGCAGCCAACTTATCTTCAGCCCGGCACAGATGATTCCCGATCCTTCGCAGAACAACGGAGACATCGATCTCACGCAGGTGGCGAATACCTCACTCGCCTCGTGCGGCTCCAATCGCTCGATCATGTATGCGGTATTCGCATCAAAGGTCAGCAACAGCATTTACAGGATACTGCGCAGTGACACCGGCGGCGCGTCGTGGCGGCCGCTACGCACCCTTGGCAATCGGGTCGCTGAGAGCAGGCTGGCACCGCTGGCTCCGGACAACCGGGACCCAAATTTCAACGACAACATGGCAGGGTTCACCGGCCATTACACCAACTGCATTGCGGTTGCCTTCCATGACTCGAATGAAGTCGGTATCGGATGGGCCAACGGTCCGTGGCTCACCTCGAATGCCTCTGATGTTCTCACACGTTGGACGTTGGCCTACGAGAGTGCCAACAGCTCCCAGGTGCATGGCGACATCCAGACCATCCTCTTCGATCCCAGCGATCCCTCCGACAACACAATCTATGTCGGCTCTGACGGAGGCGTGACGTTCACGCTCGATCGAGCGGGAGACGGCGGCTATCAGAGCCGTCTGAGCAAGCACATTCGCAATCTCCAGTTTTACTCCAGCACTCCACCCGGCAAAAATGGCGCGACCGGTGAAACTGGCGGCGGTATTTCCGCCAGTCCTACTGTCCCCGGACTCATCGCCGGTCCGACGCAAGACAACGGCAATCTCTTTTGCGCCCTTGAAAGTCCCGACACAAAAGGCTGGCAGACTCTCGATGGCGGTGATGGCATCGTCATGCGTTTTCTTTCAGATGGCCTTCTGCTGTCCGTCTCGCCCAACGACAACACACCGCCTCCTCGTCGAGCGAGGCTCTCTCGCTGGAACGGCACGGCATTCGCCGATCCAAAGGAGGTCCCCGTCACCAGCCCGTCGGCAAGCGCCCTCTCCGTGTTCGGAGACGTTCAGCCTGTGACTAAGCCCAGCTTCACTCTCCCGGACACGCAGAAACTTCTGTTCGCCGTCGCCTCCACCGCCAACGCAGGAGGACAGCTGATCAACGCCTACGGACTGTTCACCGACGGCACCATCGGCAATGCCGAATGGCAACTGATCGCGACGCTCCCGCTCCAGTCCGGGGATTCCATTTCCTCGATCGCTTCCCTGAACGGACATCAGATCTTCGCCGGTACACGGCAAGGCAGGGTCTTCTCGTTCGCGCCCTTCCAGACGCCCTTCGAGTTGGTCGTGTCTCCTGCAGACAAAGGGCCGGTACATGACATCGTCGTGGTCCGTGACGCACTCGCATTTGCGCTCTACGACGGTCCTGCCACCAAAGCGATTCTGCAATCGGAGTTCTTCAATTGGGACCCTCTCGGCAGCAACGAGAATGTCGCCCGCGGAGTGAACCTGGATGGCTCCGAACCTTATGTCGCGCTGATCATCGACCGCGAGACCAGTCCCCAAGCCCTTTATGCCTGTACTGACACTCGCGTATTTGTCAGCCGCGATGAGGGCAATACCTGGCTCCTGGCTACCACCCATCTTCCCAGCCGCGTCCACTGCACCGGTTTCGCCGTGGGAGCTGCGCGCCCAGGCGGCCGCTATCTTTATCTCTCGACTTACGGCCGCTCGGTGTGGCAAGCGAAGATTTAACTGTCCTCCGCAAAAGCTGCGACGGGCTGCAAGTGCACGAGTCTCGGTGCAAATGGCTGAAGCTTTTTGTCTAGCAGCACCAAAGAGGCTCGTCGAGTGACTCAGTTCTGTGGGAAGCTCCGTTCCCGGAAGCAATAACGGCGGAAGTCCTGCTCTTACGAAAGCAGCTGGCTTACTACCAAGATCACCAGATCCGGCCTCGTCTGCTGACCGATGCGACACGGCTATCACTGGTGCTCTGGTCTCGCCTGTTTGACTGGAAAGAAGCACTCGCCATCGTGACGCCAGCGACTTTCGTCCGCCGGCATCGTAAGAGTTTCAAGCTGTACTGGCCTTGGAAATCACGCGGCGGCCGGCGACGGCTGCCCAAGAAAATTCGCCAGGCCGCCAAGCACTGCCGCTCGTCCCTCTCAGTTCAGTCGCCAAATTTTTCACCAGCCGCACTTTGACTGGTCAACAGAATTCTCCCCTCTCAGACGGCGCCATGGTTGAAGTTACAAATGACAAATCTCGTCGTCGCCGTGCGTTTTGACAGCAAAGATTTTTCGCATTACAAATGCCAAGCATGAGGACCGATCCAGTTGTTGTCAGCACCCTGCTGGGCGAGCTGATTCTTCGACAGCTTTCCTGTGGACGCTGGGCCGCCCTAGCGCTCTCTTCTAGTTTTTTCAACAACTTACATTCACAGCTGAGCAACTGATGCGCAGCAGTCGCGCGGTTCGGATATGGGCAGATCTGCTTGTTATTCAATAACATGTACTTTATGCCCGAAGCTCTGTGGCTAAAGTGTGGCTGTGTTCTGCACTGATTTATCCTTAATACTATTACTTATTGCCGCCACATCAGCGTCACGCGCAACGGGTGCTGGCCATAGGCAACACAGGCTCGGACCATAGCACCTAAGTCATCTGGTTCAGGACCTGGGCGTGAGCCTCAAGTCACGCATTATGAGCATGTTAGTAATTTTGGCGAACCACAGGTAGGCGATAACGAGCTAACGGCGCTGGAAACTCGGCCAAAGGTGGGCTGAAAACGAAAACCCGACGCCGCTGCCTGGCGGGATGGCGCGATATCGGGGAGTCGGTTGAGACATTGCCATGGCTAGGCTACTATTGCACATTGGAACCTCATGCAGTTGCGATAACGAGGGAGGAACGTATGGCGAAGCGGCGATTGGATGTAATGCAACTCTGGAAGGATGAGGCGTCCCGTAAACGCCTTACGAAGGCTCAGCTTAATCAGTTCACAAAGGAAAGTGCTCAACTCAAGAAACAGGTTGCTCGGATTGCTAGCAATCCCGCGGGCACGATGGAAGAATTGAGCGACAGCGAGTTGCGGCAAGCCCTACAAATTGGCACTTGTTCAAAATATGGCTCAATCTCAACAACCTGGTGCGATAACCCGAACGTCTGTTAGCCGTGGGTTTCCGTTGGTCCGAACCTTGCTGTTCGCTGAAACACGAGAGATTCGTGAGTGTCTCCGGGGGTGAGTGCCTTCCTGACCGGGGACTGGCTGACCTCGGCTGAACGCTGTCAAAAGATCGACACCTCCCTGTCGCTCATGGTTCCTTCCACGCCGAGGAATAGTTCATCGTTTGGCTGACCGGGTCGTAGATGGTATTCGATAATTAGCGTGCCAAACAGTCCACAGAACTGCGGCAACGCACGTCAATCTCGTCCGTTCTCCGCCTCCTCACTTCAATGGCCTGCCTCCCACCCTGTAGCGCAGGCGCAGGGACTCCGATCGCGTTTTAAGCTCACTCCGTACTGCCGTCGGCTAATACTCCAGCGATGCCATGCTGGGGGCTGTAATAATTAACCTGTCGTCGGTCACGTCAGCGACTTCAGAGGACATAATGACGAATTCACGTTCATCGTCATTCCAACGTGCTGAGTGGTATCACGCAGCCACATTGTCGGAGCGTCTCGAGTTGCTTCGCACTAAGCCAGAAGTTGAGAGCAACTCAAAACTTGCCGATCAACGGATGGAGAAGTGGCGATCACAATCTCCTTTCACTGTGGAAACCTATTTTGCTCAACGGCTGGCAATCGATAAGATCACCGAAGTTGAATTTCGGCATGTTCTCGGGATACCGGTCCAGGCGTTACAAAAGCATCTCAATATTGAGTCCTCATGGTTGGCAGAGCTTGCTCAGACGCTTTCTCGATCTTTATCCAAGAGCACCACCCCACCACTTGTCGACAGGTCGCGGAGCTCCGTCACAGGCGGTTTTCTGAACATCATTGCCCCGCTGATCCACAAAGGTTGCAAGCGTCTACAAGAAGGAATATTTGCCCTGGTCAAAGACCATCCGTGTTTACCTTTCAAACCAAATACGGTCGAAGCGCTTTTCCTCGCGAATTTATCGGACCACCTCCTCTGGATGTTGAGCCGCACACTAGTATTAGAGTTGAATGTAGCTCGACTGCACGGCACCCTTAAAGGGGCTACGCCCGAGGAACGGTTCGAGGGCTATGTGGAAGATCTGCGCAAGCCCAATAAAGCGTTTGCCATATTGCAAGAGTACCCGGTTTTGGCTCGGCAGGTGATGAGTCACATCAATAGTTGGGTCACCTCCAGCCTCGAGTTCCTTCATCACTTGTGTGGAGATTGGAACGAGATTAAAACAACTTTCCCTCAAGCGCACGATGCGAATGTCTTGGTGGCATTGGAAAGTGGGCTCGGTGACAAGCATCGAGGCGGTAGATCCGTATCTCGCGCAACGTTTAGCTCCGGTTTTCAGCTAGTCTATAAACCTAGAAACCTGGGAGTTGATGCACACTTCCAAGAACTCCTTGGCTGGCTGAACGATCGGGGGAGCCAGCCACCTTTCCAGACCGTGAATCTTCTCGCTCGTGGGAGCCATGGATGGATGCAGGCTGTCGCCCGGAAGAGCTGCATGTCGCTAGAGGAGGTCAGGCGGTTTTTTGAACGCCAGGGGGGCTATGTGGCTCTTCTATATGCGCTCGAAGCGACTGATTTCCACCATGAGAACCTGATTGCAGCAGGCGAATACCCTGTGCTGCTCGACCTGGAAACACTCTTTCATCCGCGCATCGGCAGCATTAACGGCATGGACTTAATGTCGAATCGGTGGTCGGGCGATGCAATGGGTCATTCCGTCATGCGGGTTGGATTGCTCCCGGAGCGAATGTGGTCAAACATCAGCTCAGAAGGCATAGATATAAGTGGCATCGCTTCGGCGTCGGGCCAGCTGTCGCCAGACCCTGTCCTACAATGTGAAAATATTGGAACCGATTCGATGCACTTCACACGCAAGCGAATAATGATGCCTGATGGTAATAATCGGCCACTCTTGAATGGGATTGAAGTCGACGTGCTTAAGCACGCCGAAGCGGTCATTTCAGGATTCGCTAGTACCTACGAGCTACTCCTGAAAAACCGGGATGATCTTCTAGCAAATAACGGCCCGCTAACGCGATTTACCGATGACGAAGTGCGCGTGATTATTCGGCCAACGCGTATCTACGCCAAAATGCTGGAGAACAGTTACCATCCCGACATGCTGCGGGATGCGCTTGACCGTGAGCGCCTTTTTGATCGCTTATGGGTCGGAATAGAGGACTACCCTGGTCTTGCAACGACCATCCCTGCCGAACGCGAGGATCTGTACAACGGCGATATCCCAATATTCACGATGCACATTGGCTCGTGCGACCTTTGGAGCAGCACGAAGGTCCGGATTCCCAACTTCTTTGCTGAATCGCCTATGGCGGGCGTTCGCCGCCGCGTGAAACAGCTTTCTGAAGCCGATTTGGAGAGACAACGCTGGTTTATCATGGGTTCGCTCACAACCCTCTCTAGAGCGCCATATCACTCGCATCACTCGCAACAACCGATCTACCGGTCCACCGCGTCAAGCGTTGAAGCTAATCACGACAAACTCTTGGTGGCGGCACGAGCGATTGGAGACCGACTCGACGCATTAGCATTGCACGGCGAAAGCGGCATCTCATGGATCGGCTTGACACCCAGAGATGAACGACACTGGTCACTCAGCCCGCTCGGCGCCGACCTTTATAGTGGCCTACCGGGTTTAGCGCTATTTCTAGCACACCTTGCAGCAGTTACCGGAGAGGATCGCTACACGTTACTTGCCCAAAAGACTTTGTCTACCTTGTTACATCAGGTGAATCATGAAGATTCACATCCCAAATCGGTCGGCGCTTTCAGTGGCTGGGGCGGCGTGATCTATGCGCTGAGTCATCTCGGTGCTCTTTGGGGTAACCAGGCGTGCTTGACTGAGGCGGAAGCCATTGTTGAACTCCTTCCGAGATTGATTGAGGAAGATGAAGCGTTCGACGTGATCAATGGGTCTGCCGGGTGCGTTAGCAGTCTAATCAGCTTGTATGATTGCGCTCCATCTAATGCGACCTTAGCCGCGGCGACACAATGTGGTGAACGCCTGATTGCCTGTGCTCAACCTATGACAAGCGGCGTTGGTTGGATAAATGGTGGTCTGGCAGTCCCGCTTGCCGGCTTTGCGCATGGCGCAGCGGGCATAGCCCTGGCGCTCCTTAGGCTGTCTAAGTTGACTGGTGACGAGCGCTTTCGGACAACAGCGCTGTCTGCGATGGCATACGAACGGAGTCTTTTTTCACATGCAGCAGGAAACTGGGCGGATCTACGCGATCGCAAAAACTCCGCCGGGCAGAGTGACCTGCAGACCTTTATGACGGCATGGTGTCACGGCGCACCAGGAGTTGGACTCGCTCGAATAAACTCTCTCGCTTACCTCGACGATGTAGCGGTTCAAGCGGTTCGCGCAGAAATCGAGATCGCCATCAAGACAACACTGGCTCAGGGATTTGGCGGCAACCACTCCCTCTGTCATGGGGACCTTGGTAATTTGGAGTTGCTCTTGCAGGCTAGCCATGGCCTCGGGTTGCCTCAGGAGCAGTGGCAAGCTATCGTTAACGAACGGACTGTCACCGTTCTCCATCATATTGAGACACAAGGCTATCTGTGCGGCGAGCCTTTAGGTTTTGAAACACCAGGACTAATGACCGGTCTTGCAGGAATTGGCTTTGGTTTGCTGCGTATCGCCGAGCCCACTCGTGTGCCCTCAGTCCTGGCGTTGCAGTCCCCCCACGTGGGAGCAGCCGGGGGGATCAATCGCACCAGTTCGAATGCTCATTGATTAGAACTCACATCGTTGGATAAGAGTTCGAGATGATTGATCACTACTATCGCTCGAGGAGCCGTCGCAATCGGCCATGCGGCGCCCAACGGTCTGCTGGCCCAACATCGGGCAATCACGCTACAAGATTTCATCGCTCTGGCCCAGCAAAGCGTAAGCCATGGTACTTAAGCCCAGCGCAGGGGAGATAGTCATGCAGCCGGAAAGCGAGAAAACACTGACGCCATATTCTCTCGAAAGAATCATTACCGCGGTCACGCCACGTCTCGATCCAACTATGATTTGTCGTGACAACTTGAACACTATCTTGCGGATAGCATCTTTCTTGCCTCACTGGCAGTGCGCAGGTTTCGAATGTCGCCTCGGCAACCCAGAACCTTACGTCGACTTTGGAGTTCACCTAAGGCGCGAGGACTGGATGGCCAACAACTCGGCAGTCATTGCAAATGCCAAGACCATCAATGCCGCCTCACGAGACGTGTGGTGGAGACTTCATCGGTTTGCCCGTGTGTGGGCTCAAACTCAATCCTCGCTGTCGCAAGCGATTTCCGCAATCTCACTCGAATTTGACGTTCACAGGCCGCAACCCGCTCTTGTCGCTCCGTCCGTCTTCTTCTCGATCCACCCAGGGCCTCGCGGACCCGAGATTCCGGCGAGCTATAATGCGGTGGACATCTGCAGTAAGGTGGTGCGAGCTCTGTTGGAAGTCTTGGTGGACCATGTTTTAGATAGTGCTCTAAACAAGCTGGAGGAGTGTTTCAAAGTAGTATTGCAGGAAGTCCCTTTTCTGCAGTTCGGAGTCTGGCTTGCGCGGCCTACCGATAGGTTTCGGATCTGCGCCCCAGGCATTCCTCTCGTTGAGGTGCAACGCATCGTAAACGCACTGCAATGGGAGGGGCCCGCCGACGCTTTTCAATCATACTGGTCTGAGCTACTAGAATTCGGGGACAAGGGCTGCCTACATCTTGATATCGGAAAGGTTGTCTCTCCAAAACTTGGCATCGAAGTGCCTTTAGATGATAGAGATGATACGGAATCGACAAGCTTTTGTGATTATCTTGTCCAGAGGAAGCTGTGCCTTCCCGAAAAACGCGATGCTATTCTCTTATGGGTAGGGGGCTTCCGGCTGAGCGGAAATGGTGCGGCTTCTTGCGGAGAAGAGACGCCTATCTTCTTGAGACGAATCAGTCACGTGAAGCTAATATATGAGCCAGGCAAAGCCCCCACGGCAAAAGCGTATCTTACTGTTGGGCGCGCGCGGAGCGGTTTGGCTGCCCCCCGGCACGACGACGAAAAAAGGGAGTTGAGGCACATTCCCTAGCCAGTTTCATCACCCCGGTACTTGCAGGTACCGTCCTCCGACGCGCTCCAAGCGATTCTGCAGGCTTTGCAGACGGTGTCTTTTAGACCTTGGGGAACAAACGCTGGCGACGGCTGCTTCGGTATGGAGAGCCTTGCGTTTTAGCGACGTCTTCGTGAGAGGTTTTGAGGCCGCGTAAGGAGATGGTTTTCCACGCACGCCACAGAGGTCCGTACGTGCGTCAAGACCCTATATGCCTCTTAACTCGACTCATTACACAAATGCGTTTGATTTGCCTGTCGACGAAGCATGCGCAGACCTTTGAAAAAATATGGTCAGCCGAAACACCAGCGCGACCTACGCTCTATGAGGAGTAACCCAATTGTGACTGGCATCGATTTGGACGAATTTTACTCTTCCGTTCCTCTAGATAGCTGGCGCCAGATACTCGGCGACCAACTGCACTATCACCACGGCATCTGGAAGTCGAACGAGGACTGGCAAACCGCACTGGAAAACGCCGTCCTCAGTTTGGCTCACCACCTCCAGCCCGCCTGCAGTGTACTGGACCTGGGTTGTGGCTGGGGTGGACCAGCCACCGTGCTCAAGGAACAATACGGTTGCTCGGTTCTCTGCGTCACAGTTAGCCACGTTCAAGCATCATACTGTGCGGGTCGTGGTCTTGAGATTCATCACGCCGATCTAGACCGTGAGATTCCCGAGGGGGCCTGGTCGGTTGGATGGTGGATGGAATCATTGGAGCACTTGGAGCAACCGCAGAAGGCGCTGGCAAGATTGCGACCACGCTGTAAAAAGTTGATTATTCGCGTAAATACAAGAGAATCTGGTCCGCGTCGGCTTTTCGCCGGCTCAATGCCGATGCGGTCGACGCGCTTCTACTTACATGCACTGGAGAGTGCAGGCTGGAAGGTGACGCACCTGTCAAATCGACGGTCTGAGTCTCTTCGCAGCCCGTTTGAATGGCTGGCCAAGCTTACAAAAGCAGAGATGGCGTGGACTGAAAATCCGCACCTGCGAGCACTGTGGGACTATTCGGTTTTATGCGTGACCAAACCATCCATCTACATCAACTTCCCACTCATGGACATTGTTGCTGAGTAAATCCGTGAAGGCCGCTGTCAGCGGGCAGAGAAGGTCCTTGATCTGCCGTCGAGGAGGGCGATCCGATTGCCAACCTCAAGCTGGTTGAAGATCCAGCGAAGCACTTCTTCGTCATCATGAGGATGGCTGTTCCTGTCGTAAGTCAAGTCCGGCGAGCGATCTCCGGCGCCAGCGCGCTGAAGGCACAGCCCGAGCCCGGATTCTTGCGGTGCGCATCGCTCAAGTAGTCGTCGATAAGCGTCTCGACGGATAGCGGCCGTCCGCCGGATTCAGCGGCTTCGTTTTGGCGCTGCCAAATACCGAACGCAGCGCTGACTGCCTCGGCCACTAGTTCGTCACGCGAGTCGAAGTGCTTGTAGAAGCCGCCCACCGTCGGGCCGGCTTCCTTCATCAACTCCGCAATTCCGAATCCCGCGAGGCCCTGTTCGCGAAATCTCTTTGAGGCAATGGCAACGATGCGCTTATGAGTTTTTCCTTTTGCGCCTTGGAATAGCCCATATGAACCTCCTCCAAAATAATTTTGCGACCAAATCAGGATTACGAATCTAATCCTGTGATGAGGAGTATAACAATAATCCACAGTGCTCGACGAAGGCCAAAGGCTCAACCAATTCGGGATCTGCTGGTGGTCTCGATCGACATTAATGATCTCCGGGGTTGCGGCCTAACGGCGCAGGTCAGGAGTGACATGGAAAAGGGAGAAGCGATATGCGTGCAATGAGCGGCTCGGTTATTTGACCTTGTCGCGCAACAATTCTTCGATATCGCCGATGCGGTCGCCAATGTTGTTCAGTTTCTGAGCGACACCCTGTAGTTCGACGCGGGCGTGGCGGTTCACGTCGAAGTCCATTTCGCTGCGAATTCTGTCTTTCTTGTCCTGACGGTTCTGGCTCATCATGATGACCGGCGCCTGAATGGCTGCCAGCGCCGACAGGAAGAGGTTCAGGAGAATAAAGGGGTAAGGGTCCCACGCCCTGCCGCCCAGCGCAATGTTGATGATCGCGTACACGGTCATGACAACAAGAAACAGAATGATGAAGCTCCAGGAGCCTCCAAAGGCTGCAACCATGTCGGCGATGCGCTCGCCAAACGTGTATTGCTCTTCGATGACTTCATCGGGCGGGCGCAGAGAGCGGGCCCGCGCGAGCTGGTGAGCGTTGTGAAGCTGGCGGCCGAGGAAGGCCATGATGTCGAGCATGGCATGGGGCCGTTGCTCGAAGAGCTTCTGGAAGTCTTGGCGGTCCATCTCTATGCAGGACACTTCGGTGACAGCGGTCGCTTCCGCCTGGTGAGGCGTCTGTTCGAGCATGGATGCGAACCCAAAGTAATCGCCAGGCCCGGGCTCCTGCAAGACGATCTCCTGTTGATCCTCATCGAGGACAGTCACGCGCACTTCGCCTGACACCACAACGTAGGCGCGTTCGCCAGGGTCGCTGATGCGAAAGATGCGCTGGCGCGCGGCGAACTGCCGAAGTTCCACCTGGCCGGCTAGCACATGCAGTTCGTCGTCGTCCAGATTGGAAAACAAGGGCACACCGCGCAGTACCTCCGGTGAACAAGCCATGGGACTCTCTCCTCAAATGGAATTATCAGCAGTCTAAGGCAAGGGGGCGTTTCTGAGCAGTCAGGCGTGGAGGCGTGAGGCTCATCCATGGAAATTTCATGCGGTAGGTGTGGTCTGGAAGAACAAAGACAACCGCGGATTACGCGGAGGGCGCGGATACTTCTCGGTCAAAGTCAAAACGCAGGGTGGAACTCAATGAGGAGTTCCGCCATGCGTGTTTAGGTTCCGAATTACTGTAAGCCGCCGGGGGCGGAGGTTGTCGCCGGAGTGGGTTTGTCGGAGGCGGTTTGCAGCTGCACAGGCTCGGACCATAGCACCCAAGTCATCTGGTTCAGGACCTGGGCGTGAGCCTCAAGTCACGCATTATGAGCACGTTCGGAATCTGGGCGAACCACAGGGCGACAGATTGCGAAACACCGACGCGTTCTTAACCATCATTTCGTTGCGTCTACTGTCGGGGCTACCGCAGCGATTAATTGCTCGACCAACTTGCCCCATGCTGGCCGCATCGGCCTCCCGAAGAATTGCTCACTGAAAGCGCGGAAGAAAGACGAAGACATCAACACATATGCCGCCAATTGTGAGTCAACTCGTCGGTCGATGCGGCCCAGTCCCTGCTCCGCGGCGATGTAATCTTCCAGCACCTTCAGGGAGAGATGTGGGCCTTTGTTTTGACGCGACAAGGAAGCTCGAAAGGCAGCGTGCAGTTCAGGATCGGCAAATAGTCCCGCGACGCGTGGCGTCGCCCGCTGATGGAACTTGAAAACGCCCCGAAGCGCCGTCGCAAGATTTTCCTGGGGCGAGCCGCGACCCACCTCCTGGTGCAGTGTGCGAAGTGCGCCGAGCATCTCCGGCAAGCTCTCTTCCAGCATTGCCAGCAGCAGTTCCAAGCGACCTTTGAAGTGAACGTAAAGAGCGCCTTCGGAACACCCTGCTTCTTCAGAAATCTGTCGCGTGGTGATCCCTGACAATCCGCGCGTCAGCACCAGCTTCTCGGCAGCTTTAAGGATCTCTTGGCGCCGGTTGATTTTGCCAGAACCGTCTTTCCTTTTCATTTGTGGTATGCACCTCTGCCCGGCAGTACCCCGTTCGATGCGGTTTCGTCTGTCTGGTGAATCTTGGATCGATTTGTTCAGGCTGCTTTTTGACAATGATCTCAGAAGAGTATATATGATAGTGAGCGCTCACTCACTAATTAAGTTGGGCAATGGCGCGCGGGGATTCTGTTCGCACCGCTGGCCCGAAGCTGGATGAGTATCCCGACAGAATCGGAAAGGTGGCAGTGTATGGTTAAGATCCTCTTAGCGATTTCTTCCGTTGGAGCCGTGCTCGTACTCGCTGCGGCCTCCCCGCCGCAGGCCAAGTCACAGCAAGTAAATCTCATCCACGTCGAAATTGACGGATTGCGCAACGACAAGGGCCAAGTCGTGTGCGCGCTGTTTTCGTCGGCCGCGGATTTTCCCAAGAACGGCGACAAAGCCATCGAACACGCGAAGTCCGGCATCTCGCATGGGCAAGCGGTCTGCGAATTTCCCGGTGTTGCTCCCGGGAGGTATGCCGTGTCGGTTTTTCACGACGAAAACTCCAACGGCAAAATGGACACCAACTTAGTGGGAATCCCACGCGAAGGTGTCGGGGCATCGAACAACGCAAGGGGTCATTTCGGGCCGCCGAAATTCGAAGCTGCGGCTTTTCATTTTTCAGGCGACCGGGTGGACCTGAAGATCACGATCTACTACTTATAGGGAGTGCCAGATGAACAAGAGCCTCATCTCCCAACGATCATTCTGCATCCTTACTGGGCTGAGTGGTGTGGCCGGCGTCGTGTTGCTCATCGTATCGTTTACGGTCAACAATGGTCCGCCGCCAGACCCGAGCAGCGCTGAGCTGGTCAAATTCGGGCAGCAACACTTTGCAACCATACTTTGGGGCGCCTGGTTGCAGGCGGTTGGTCCGGTGCTTATCGTGCTTTTTGCGTTTGCGCTGGTTCACTTGGCCGGAGCGACGCATCGCCTCGCGGGTTGGATGACCTTTTTCGGGGCCACCATCCTCATGACGGTGAGTCTCATCGAGATCACTTTCTACATCAGCGCTCTGAACCCCGACCCGGCAATGATGCCGTCCATCAGTCTTAGACTCATCTACGCGGTTCAGCACCTTTACTTCATCGTGGCGGCTCCAACTCTGTTCCTGCCGCTGGGCATCGTGCTTGTCAGGTCCAACGTGCTTCCGCGAGTGTTCGGATATTTGGCGCTCTTATTAGCAACGACTTTTGCAGCCCTAGGGGTTATTTTTCTGCTCAGTCTGACGCTGCCTGGCCCAGTTACAGCGTTTGCAGGAGTCCAAGCGCTCTGGTGGTTGGCCGCTGGCATCACGCTCATTGCGAGGAGCGGGAGGATTTCGAATACCCTTGAAACAAAAGAGGCCACAGGGTAACACGATATCTAACCTCAACTCGCGCTCCTTGCCAATCGGCGGGTGAGGTGCCCTGGACGAGCGCAGAATGCTGTTGCTGAGGACCATGGGTCCTGGGTGATTAGCAAACAGGCGCGATCGGTTTTCTGCTTCCGCACGCGGGCGGCCTTGATCTGGGCCGGATCTCCAATCCATAGCTCGAAACCCAGTTCCGCCAGTAACCGCTCAAACCAACGAGCATGTCCGGTGGCCTCTATCCCTACGCGTACGCCGACATCTCGTAGTTTCAAGTCGCGGTAAAACCCTTCGGCTTCACCGTCCTTGTGCAGCAGTCGCCGTTCGCCGCATTCTCCCGTTTCTGAATCAACAAACGCGATTTGTTGAACGCTCGGGTGATAATCACAACCTATAATCAGCATGTTCGGCTCCTTCCTCTCGAGCCTTGGTTGCTTTTGGCAGCTATCAACTCTACCCAAGTCGAGGGAGCCGACATTGTTATGAAATCATCCAGTAGCCTATTTTGAACCGGACCTTAGGTTCCGAGCAGCATTCGTCTGTCACATTGTCCAGAAACCGGCTTCGGGGACACGTGGGACAGAAAGATCTCGCCTACAACGTAATGGACCAGAAGAAGACTTCTGGACAATCTCCGGCGACGCGGGGTCGCCGATTCGGCTTGTTGCTCAGGATCACTTACCAAATGGAGACTGTTAACTCGCTATTACGCCGACTTGGGCCACCAACCAGAACTACGACGCAGACGAGTGCCCGCTTTCCTGGCCAGGCGCTTGTGCCCGCGCAGCGAGCGAAAAGCCTCGTCCAGATAAAGCGCGCCAATGTCACTCATCTCAATTGGCCTCCTTCTTGAACCAGAGGTTTGCCGCATGGCGTGCCCGCCAGAGATACTGTTTAGTTTCTCTTGATTCGAAAGCGAGCCATGATGCGTTCAACCTTACTCCTTTTTTGCGCCCTGTCGCCGGCGGTCGCACTTATTGCACAAACCCAACATGGCATCGAAGTCAGCGATCTCGATCGCAACGCCGATCCTTGCAACGATTTCTATGAGTTCGCCAATGGCACCTGGCGGGCGCAAAATCCCATTCCGGCATCCATGGACCGCTGGAGCCGCCGCTGGGCCGCGGGCGAAGCCAACAAAGAACAGCTCAAGACGATTCTGGAACAAGCATCGGCGGAGCACGACCAGCCAAAAGGCTCGTCGCGGCAGTTGACTGGCGATTTCTATCGGGCGTGCATGGACGAATCAAAGATCAACGCCGCGGGTGTGGCTCCTCTGAAGCCTATGTTGGGCCAGATCGACGCCATCCACGACGGCGTGGGCGTGCAGAAGATGATCGTCACGCTTCAGGGACTGTCGGTCCACGTTCCGTTCGGTCTTCGGTCGATGCCCGATCCCCATAACCCCTCGATGGTGATGGCGGACATCGGTGCCGCCGGCTTGGGAATGCCGGACCGCGACTACTACCTGAGGCCGGAGCAACGCTTCAAAGATGCGCGCGAGAAGTATGTGGTGCATGTGGCAAAGATGTTCAGCCTTGCGGGCTACAGCGATGCTGATTCGGCGAAGGCGGCCAACGCGGTTATGCAGTTCGAGACTGCGCTGGCAAAGGCCTCGCTCGACAACGTTGCCAAGCGCGACCCGCAGCAGCTCGACCATAGTACGACCTTCGCAGATTTGCAGAAGCTCGCGCCGCATTTCGACTGGGTCGCGTACTTCGACTCCGCGAAGATTCCTCGCGATACGCTCAATGTTGAGGAGCCGCAGTTCCTGGAGGAGTTCGACCGGCAAATCACGGGCGGGTCACTGGGCGACTGGAAGATCTATCTGACATGGCACCTGCTGCACGAAGCTGCACCCTTCCTGTCGCAGCCGTTTGTTGATGAGAACTTCGCGTTTTACCAGAAAGACTTGGAGGGGCGGGCCGAGTTGAAGCCGCGCTGGAAGCAGTGTGCTGAAGCCGCCGACCAACTGTTTGGCGATCCGCTGGGCAAGGAATATGTGGCGCGTTACTTCCCGCCCGAGGCAAAGGCCCGCGCGAAAGAGATGGTGAACAACATCCTGCTGGCCATGACCGACACGGTGCAGAACCTCGACTGGATGACGCCAGAGACCAAGAAGCGAGCGCTGGAGAAGATATCGACGTTCAACGTGAAGATCGGCTATCCCGACAAGTGGAAGGACTACAGCAAGGTCGACATTTCGCGCGACTCATTCTTCAACGATGTGGTCAACGCCTCCAAGTTCAAAGTGGCCGATGACATCGCACAGATCGGCAAGCCGATCGATCGCAGCCGCTGGGGGTTAACGCCCCCCACCTCCGACGCGTACTACAACCCGCTCATGAACGAGATTGTGTTCCCCGCCGGGATTCTGCAACCGCCCGCTTTCAGCTTGAACTATGTCGACGCGGTGAACTACGGCGCAATCGGCGTGGTCATCGGGCACGAGATCAGTCACGGCTTCGACGATGAGGGTTCACAGTTCGATGCTCAGGGACGCCTGAACAACTGGTGGACGCCGGAGGACCAGAAGCGCTTCCAGGCTAAAACGCAGTGCGTAGTCGAGCAGTTCGACAGCTACTACATCGAGCCCGGCATCCATCATAACGGCAAGCTGGTATTGGGCGAGTCGATCGGCGACCTCGGGGGCGTGAAGATTGCCTACCTCGCGTTTCAGAAAGACCAGCAGGCGAAGCCGCAGCCGACCATCGACGGCTTCACTCCCGATCAGCAGTTCTTCATCGCCTGGGGACAGTTCCGCGGAGACGAAACGCGTACTGAGACGCAGCGCAAGATGATCCAGGGCGATCCGCATCCCGTGGCCAAGTACCGCGTGATTGGCCCACTGTCGAACTTCCCACCGTTTGCCGAGGCATTTTCTTGCAAGGCCGGCTTGGCGATGGTGCGCCCGCCGGACAAGAGGTGCGTGGTGTGGTAGCCCCCGCATTGACGAACATGAAGGAAAGAGTTGATGGGTGGAGCATGCCATCAGTCATGCAAGCATGATGTTTCAAACACTTTCGGCTTCAGCCGCGCATCTGAAGGCCAGCTCTAGCCGCCACTACAGCAGCCGTGGATCTTGGATGTGGACACCACGGGTTACCCCCAAAACGGTCGCGTTTCCTTTTCCCTCTACGCAGTATGATCCCGTAGAATTCGTGCTATTCCGGAACGGAGGCGAGAAAATGCGTCGATATCACCACATTGGAATTCCTACCAGCCAACCGAGGCCGGGAGAGCGCCACATCGAGCGTCTAAAGACCTTTATTGTTGGACACGAAAACAGCGAGTATGGAGTCGAATGGATGCGGTTCGAAGCAGACGCACCGATTCCCGAGTTGGTCCGGCAAGTGCCACATGTTGCTTTTGAGGTGAGTGACCTTGCGTCCGAGCTGGTAGGCCGGGAAATTCTGATTGCGCCGAACAGCCCATCCGACGGCGTGCGCGTCGCGTTCATCGTCGAAAACGGTGCACCCATTGAGTTCATCGAGTTCACCGACCCCAACCATCCGGATCGGCGTTAAGACACGACTTGGAGTTCAAATCGTTCCCGCCGACACCGCCGCGCATCCTAAGAACACTCAACCGCTTACGCCAACCTCACCCAACTTTCTCCAGACAGCAGAGATCTCGCCTTGTCGCATGATTGCCCGTGGCTCGGGCGCATCCTTCGCTAACGCTAGATGCGTCCGCGACCACTGGTAGTAGGCGAAGTAACTCTTCAGTAGACGGCGAAGGTGCCTCTGACCGAGGACCACTAGGAGAGTAGGCCCGGGGAGTTGCACCCCGAGCCCCTCGCAGAACCGGACGTGAACCTCTCGGCGCATCCGGCTCCCATCAAGCAAACACTCCGGTCATATCGATTTCCCAGTGTACGAAGAGAGCCCTTCGTTCCGTGGCAACCCGTTGTAGAAACTGGCTCGCCCGGACCTTATGGTTTCTAAAGCGCTTGAACTTTCGCATCGCCCAGGCTGCGAGCGTCTGATTGACGTACCGCAGCAAAGGGTACAGTGCCGATGGGGCATGTCGCCCGTAGTACTCGATCCAACCCCGCAGGAGAGGATCGAGCTGCCGGGCAATGTCCTGTAAGGACAGCTGTGTTTGATGGCGAAGGTTTAAGTCCCGAATCGTCGACCGCATGGCGTTCATCGCCGAGGAGCTAACTGCAGGGTTGAATCCGCAGAATAGCGAGTTATCCCGGAGACGTCTCACCAGACGAGGCCGAAAGCAGTACCCAAGAAAGTCAAACATGACGTTCGGGTACGTGCCTTTGCGCTTCTTGTCTTTGCAGTAGACGATTTTGGTTTTGGTTGGATGCATCTCCAGATGGCACTCCGCCAGGCGGGCTTGAAGCTCAGACTTAAGCGCCTGTGCTTCTTGCTCGTTACGGCAGTGCACCAGTCCGTCGTCCGCATACCGACACCACGGGAGGTTCGGGTGGGTCCGCTCCATCCAGAGATCGAACGCGTAGTGAAGAAAAACGTTTGCCAAAATTGGGCTGACCACCCCACCCTGAGGCGTACCGCGGTCTCGCTCAATTATGGTTCCATCTTCCTGCACCATGGGCGCCTGCAGCCATCTTTCGATGTACAGCAGCGCCCACTTACACGTCACATGTTTCCGCATGGCTCGTAGCAGAAGCTCGTGGCTAATGTTGTCAAACAGGCCTTTGATGTCAAACTCTAACACCCAGTCGTACCTCCAGCACCGCTCTCGCGTAACCCCTACGGCATCTAGTGCCGATTTGTTCGGCCTGTAGCCATAGGAGTCTGCCAGAAACACAGGGTCCAGAATCGGCTCAATGACTTGTTTAACCACCATCTGTGCCACGCGATCGGCTACGGTGGGCACACCTAAAATCCTTTGTCCTCCAGACTTTTTGGGAATGGAGACGGCGCGCACCGGCGGAGGAAAGTAGCTTCCCGAGCTCATTCGGTTCCAGATCTTGTAGAGGTTGCTCTTCAAGTCGGCCTCGAATTCCTCGATCGTCTGTCCGTCTACCCCGGCCGCTCCGGCATTGGATTTGACCGCTTTGTACGCTTCATACACCAGCTTCTTATCGATGTTGAACGGCTTGTCTGTCGCACGCATCGAGATCCTCCTGTTTCCAGTTGCTTCGGTCATGCGACCACTTGACCCGACCCCTTCGCTCCAGCCCCATTACGAGCTTTCTCCGCTCCTACGGGTCGGTCCGCCCCAGTGCTCCGCATCGGTACGCTCGCCTCGCGGTTTTGGCCGCTTGGGCTTCTCCCTTCACATCAGAGCGACTGGTTCCTGCAGTTCCACGCGATAGCCTGCATCCGCTTCACGCCCCCTTTGCGCCGGTCGCCATCCGCTCAGTCATCAGGCACCCCGCGGACTTGTCCCAGGTGGACCACGCGCACCTGGTTTCGACGACCCTTGAGTGCTTAACGACGCGTCTTCGAAGGGTTCACTTTCGTTCGTCTCTCGGCACGCTCACCTGCACGAGTTGTTCTCGTACTTTTCCTCCAACGCTCACCACCACGGCTCTTTACCGCAGCAGCTTGAAGGCGGTTTGAGATCTGCTCCTGAAAGCCGATCCCGAGGGGCCTTCCCTCATCTCTCGCGCAGCTTATTCACACAGTTAATTAGTTCATGATGAACTCCTTATCCGTGTGCTTCTGCAGCACACCGTGGTCCAAACACTCACGCCGAATCGAGCCGATCAGCCTCTCCACAAATGCTGACCGGTCCATTCGGCGGTTGGATGTTCGGTGACGCCAAAGTGAAGAACTCTTCTCCGCCGTTGCTCGATCACCAGAAACACGAACAATACCCGCAGGCGGATCGTCGGCACCGTGAAGAAATCAATCGCGACGATCTCCCCGATATGATTCTGTTGGAAGGTTTTCCAGGTCTGCGAGGGTGGCCGCTTGACGGTCTGCAGAATGCGCGACACGGTCCGTTCGGAGACCTCGATTCCGAGCTTCTTCAGTTCGCCATGAACGCGGGGCGCACGCCACAAGGGATTGGCGTGTGCCAAAGTGCGAATCAATGTGCGAATCTGAGAACTGACGGGAGGCCGCCCTGTTCTTGCCGATCTGTTTGAAAGCTGCGCCCAGTACCGCCCGAATCGTTTGCGCTGCCAGCGCACCACCGTGTCGGGATGAACGATGCACAAGGCTCGTTGCCGCTCCTTCCACACCACGGACAACGCGATCCAAAACCACCGATCGCGCCCGACCAAGCGCGGACGCTTGTGCTTGCGTTTATAAACGGAAAGCTGCTGGCGGAGGTCGAGGTTCTCCGGGACGACTGTTTAAGCCGAGCCTGGTTCCCGATTCTTCCTTCTACCTCACCGAAAAGTCAATGATCTCTGGGCGATCTAGTTTTGGCGAACCACGAGGGCGAACAACTATCTGGCCCACGTCAACATCGGCTGGCTGTTCGATCGCGAACGCAATGGCGCGTGCAATCGCATCTGGTGAGATCACCAACTTGTCCATGGAGTCGACAATCTGGGCCTTCACGTTAGTCACCATTGAAGGGAGTTTCTTGCTTCAATAGGAGTGCTCCCGATGAAAAATCGTTTCACGATGCCGCGAAGAGGCGAGACGGGTGTACTATGGTGCCGTTCTTGAGGCCAAAAAGGAAATTCCGGGTAAGATTCTGTCGAAACGCAGATCTCACATCTGAATTCCTGCAGCAATGTCATACATTCCTTAATCATAGACCAACGCGCTACTCTTCAAGTCCACAATTTGTGCGACCGCAACCCTAATCCGATAAGGTGTGGATTGCCCGTGATCCGCCCGGGATGAGCGCATGGCTCTCGGATTTGCCGAGCATTTTCGACCGCTGGACAACAAAGAGCGGCAGGAGTTGCTCGCGCAGGCGCGTGCGGTCCAGCCGCTCTTTCGCTCGTGAGAAGTGGTCTTCGCTCTGTGGGCCATCCGATGGCAAGACTGCTGGAAGTGCTGCACCAGCTGACCCGATCGGCCTCTGGTAAGGGTGCATCATCCCCGGCCCCTGGGTGGTGGAACAGGTGGGGGTGGCTGAGTGCTGGGAGCTCCCCGGAATGACTTACGAGAGAGGCGATTTGATCAACAGCTATCGACGCGAAGTCGGGAGTCACAGTGTAAATTGCTAGGAAATAGGTGACTTACTAATGTGTTGACCTGCGCTGCCAGTGAGGATCGGCAGCGCATTGTTTGGATTCACGTGAGTTGGTTTGCACCCAACCGCCGAGTCTTGGCCGAGCGATTGCTGGAGCGGGACGGCCACCGTTATGCCTACCGTCTCACCGACAAAGGCATCCGCGTCGCACTGATGTTCATCCTCTTTCACCAGCGCGTCTGTGGACCCCTGGCCAACAGTCTGTTTCACCGCACACCCACCCAACTCCACACCCCCGCCAGCAAACTACAAGCCGCCTGCCAAAAAGCCGACGCTTCCATTCAACAAGTTATTGATCTACTCGCCGCTTGAAATTTCTGAGAGATAAATTCTCAAACTTAAGGTTCAAGAAGCTAGAAAGCTGAACCCGCCGAGACCAACGCCATCCTGCATGTGACTTGCTGAGCAGGTTGCGGTGATGTGGCGAAACTGCATTTTGCGACAGATTGGCTGGCGCTTAAGGCTTCGGGTTTGCAATCCAATATCGGGGGCCAGAGCCAGACATGGCGGCCCGGTCGCCAGGATTGGAGAGTGCACATCGGTCCAACGAGAGACACCCACACCCTATGCATTGCGTAAGTCCAGCCTTAAGGCGTTCAAGTTCCGCAATTCGTTCGTTAATGCGCTCGGTCCAGTTTCCCGACAGCTTGGCCCAATCAGAGCGTTCCGGAACATGGTGGCCCCGCAGCTTGGACAACTCCTTCCCAATCTCCTCCAGGGACAACCCGATCTTCTGGGCAAACACAATGAATGCAACACGGCGGAGAACTGCACGGGGATAGCGCCGATGCCCTCTCCCTGACCGCTCAGATGTAATCAGGCCTTTCTCTTCGTAGAAGCGAAGCGCGGAGGAGGCCACCCCACTCCGGCGCGAGATTTCGGAGATCGGAAGCAAGTCGCCCATTTATACCTCGTGCCTCATCCTCAAGAAACTTTTTGAATCTCAAGCTCACTTTAACTTACATCTTGAGAGGGTATCAATTCAATGACGCGCAGTTAAAAGGAGGTCCAATGGCAAATGAATCAGTAGAAATGAACGAAGGGCAGGAATTAGCCGCCTGGAAGAGCATCCGAGTGGCGGTAACGGGAGGAACCTCGGGGCTTGGGCTGGCGCTGGTTCGCATGTTCCTCGACCGGGGAGCAAGAGTGGCCTTCATTGCCCGCAACCGAGACAGGGTGGAACGCCTAATGCGCGAGAGAACGGACGCTCGTGGGATCCAAGGAGATGTGTCGCAAAAGGGCGATATTTATTCGATCGCGATCCAAATACTCGGAGAGCTCGGAGGACTGGACGTACTTATCAACAATGCTTCGAGCCTTGGCCCGGTTCCCCTCGCACCCCTCGCGGACACGAACTGCGAAGATTTTGAACGCGCGCTTCAGACCAATGTTCTGGGTCCGTTTCGATTAACAAAAGCGCTGCTGGGAGCCTTGGCTGCTTCCGCTCGCGAGGGCGGTCGTCCCCTGGTTGTGAACATATCCAGCGATGCAGCGATTACCGCATATCCCAACTGGGGCGCATATGGAGCGAGTAAGGCAGCGCTCCATCACCTGAGCGGAATCTGGAATGCAGAACTGGCGCCGCAAGGAGTTCACGTCATTTCCTGGGATCCGGGTGATATGGACACTCCATTACATGCAGTTGCTGTACCAGACGCCGACTCAACCGCTCTCAGGCGCCCTGAGGATGCAGCCCGAGAGCTGATCCCCAAGATCGCAGACCTTATTTTGCCTGTAAGAGAGGCCAGTCAATGATCCCGGCCAGTGCTCCAATCCAGCGCCCCGCGGACGCAAGGCTCCTGGTAGTCGATTCCGGAGGGCAAATCCGAGATATGCTCAGATCCAGTTTCCCGACCCTACTCCGCTCGGGTGACATCGTCGTCGCAAACGACGCAGCAACATTGCCGGCTAGCATTTTTGGAGTTCATAAACGCTCGGGCCGGTCTATCGAGGTGAGGTTGGCCGGCAGCGAGTCGATATTCCACGAAGATGTACGGCAGTTCTCAGCTGTCGTCTTTGGCGAGGGGAACTACCGCACACCTACAGAGCGCCGGCGCAGCCCACCTGAACTTCGTCCTGGGGATACGCTTCAATTGGGACCTCTGACAGCAACTGTCCTTGAATTACTCGGCCACTCGCGATTCGCACTGATTCGTTTTGAAGGCCCTAGCGAGCGCATTTGGGAAGGTTTGGCCCGACACGGTCGGCCCATTCAATATTCCCACATTCCAGCCCCTCTTTCTGTTTGGGATACGTGGACACCGATCGCCGGTCTACCGGCTGCATTTGAGCCACCGTCGGCAGGCTTCGCGCTCGACTGGCGTACCCTAGACGCCATTCATCAGCTCGGGGTCCACTTTGCGACCATTACACATGCTGCTGGAATCTCGTCGACGGGAGACGCAAAACTGGATACACGTCTTCCCTTCGACGAACCCTATCGAATAACCGAATCCGCTGCGCGATCGATCCGGCTTGCCTGGGCAGTTGGCGGACGCCTGATTGCCATCGGCACAACAGTGGTGAGAGCCTTGGAACATGCAGTCTCCATTCATGGATCACTGAGGGAAACGACCGGCGTGGCGACGAATAAAATCGGCCCTGCCACAGAGTTGCGCGTAGTCGATGCAATCCTATCCGGGACGCATGAGCCGGGGACCAGCCACCACCAACTGCTAAGCGCATTTGTGGATCAACAAACGTTGGCCAAAATGGACCAAATCTTGCAGCAGCATGCCTATCGAACACACGAGTTTGGGGATTCTGTTTTCGTTGAGAAGGAGCCTGTTGAATTGGGGCGCGCCATCGTGCCGCCACGGAAGGCTACACGTTGCAGCGATCCTTTTGAAATCCGGCGTCCAGCCGACGCGCCATATTTTGGAGGTGAACAACAATGACAAGTCGAAATCAAGCGAGGGTCGTAACTTTGCCGTCATCGTTTTGTGCAGTCTGCCGAAGTTTGCATGATCGTTGCAGCCCACCAGCAAGAAACACCGCATGATCTCGGGCACGCACAACTCTTCTGAGGACTGCAAAAATCCTCGAGTTCGCCGCGCCAATATCGTGTTTAGCTGACCTTGTGCGGCCCACCACGACTTGATCGAGATTGACCGCCAAGGTTTGCCTTTTGGTGGCCGCTAGGTGAGATCGAGAGAAAAGACCAAAGCAAGATCTGCCTATCAGGAAATCAGCATCGACTGGATGAAGAGCCGCAAAAACCGCCTCTCCCGGCCGCATCGCCGCAGGATGAACGGGGCCGATGCAGTTGCTGGATTCGGAGCAACGCCCCTTGGCGATGAAAGCCCGCCATCTAGGAGCAATCCGGAACGATTGTCTCAGCCCGTGCACCATCAGATCCGTAACGCCGACTTATGGTTGCTAATCTCGTCATGGCTCACCCCCGCTTGATAATAAAGACTGTTTTGTCGTCAATGCGGTCCGGTTCGGCAATCTGCCGCAGATGATCGTCATCTCTTGTAGCGTGTTCCAGCAACGCGTTGCAGATGTCTTTTGCTGATTGCCAATAGTGCTCCCTCATTACTGCTTCGAGGTGCTCGCGTTCTTCGTTGTCGCTGCCGTCATAAACCCCGTCGGTATACAGGAAAAGAATGTCGCCCGGACTCATCAGCGTGATTTCGTCAACATCGGACGCGCCAGCTCGCCTCAGCCGGAGTGTCAATGACAAATACCGTTTTCGATCCGGATGATCCTCGGGAATCTGCAGACCCAACGCCAGGAATTGCGCCATCCGCTCCCTGTCGATCTCCACAAACCTGCGATATTCAGCGGAGAACACGAGGGGCGGCGGATGTCCAAAATTCACGAATCGGAAGTAGCCGTAAGGATGTACTTCGCCGTACAGCATGGTGGCGATCTCACGCGCGTAATCTTTCTCAGTTCTGCCCAGCGAATTACGAGCGGTAACCGATTGCGCCAATCGCAGGTTGATTTTTTCAAATAACTCGACTGTCGTTTTGCCGCGGCGGTCGAGTTCGGAGAGCATGAAGGCGTGAAAGGTGTCGTGTACCGTGGACGCAATCTTCGCTGAAATAATCCCGTGTCCCTGAGCGTCGACGAGGAGTACGCCGGCCGTTGTATAGAGCTCGTGCAGATCCTCGGCGACCCGCACTTGCTCCGAGCTTCTCGCGCCCCTGTACTCGGTTTCCATTTCGGGCCGGTACCCCGGTCTGGATTTCAACCATTCCACATGATCGTCCGCTGAATTACGGGGCGACGCCCCTGGCGGGAGCGGCTCAAGAAACTCCTTCGATAGCTTCACGGCCCGCTGAATGCGTGCATCGATGTCGTAACGCTGCTGGAAATTTATATATTCGAATAGGTCACCGCCAACGTTTCCGGCAGGAATGGAATTCCCGTACATCTCGATGCCAGAGATGTGCGGAATTGCGCCTTCCACCGGCATCAGCCGCTTACGCAAATATTCACCGATACTCGGATCTGTGTCCGCGCTGGTCATAAGAGAATTCGGAGAGCACTGGATCACCCTACGGTAGTGCTCAACCCTTCATTGCCGGTGAGTCTCTAAAAACCTTCCTACGTATAGGAGACAACCAGAGACCCATGTCAGTCAATCCTCGGTGGTCATCGGGACGGCCCCCCAAAGGCTTCGAGGGACTTAACGCGCGAGCAAAATTCAGCGGTAGCAGACTTCCTCGAACCAGACTTATGGCCCGGAAAAACTTCCTGTTAGCCCGTAAACGTGCGCTCAAAGAGCTCCTGGACAGGACCGAGGTGCTTCAGGCAGATGGGCGGCCACGGGAGTAACCCTCGCGCCATTCCCGTTTCCAAACCAATCCGCCGGAGAGTTGCCGCAAAGGAGTAGGCACCTGTCAACATTTCGTACGCCACCACAGCCAACGCCCAGAGGTCCCGCGAGGAATGAGCCTCTTCGCCGCGCCACTGCTCCGGCGACATGTAGCGGAGCGTGCCCAGAACCTCACCGGGAGCGGTGCCTGCTGTGAGGTCTTGTGTGGCAGCGGACAGAAACTTGGCGAGGCCGAAGTCCGGCAGTTTAGCAGTTTCCCCCGATTCGTTCGACCGAGCTACTGAGAACGATAAACACGCCACAGCCTATCCCGACCAGGCCGCTCAGCCCGGATTACCTACGACTTGGCGATTTCACGACAGGTAATCGGCGCCATGCATTTTTCGGTGCACGCGTCGCGTTATGCCTACTTCTAAGGACCAATCCCGCAGCGCAAAGCGCACTCATCATCGGTTCATTTCACCAAAGGCGAATAAAATCTCTGCTTGAACATTAGCTACTATTCTTCTTTAGTTTCTTCTTTCCTTGCTCGGCATCAACGCAGCTGGAGTACTTGACAGCTGGGCTGTCGAACTGGGTTGCCTACCGGCCAACTTGCAGATCGTGTCAACATCACGCTTTGAGAGAATGGCCTTGCGGTGAATCAGCGTATAGCTGCGAAGGGGCATGCTCCCGCTGGAGACAGCGTCGCAGACCTCTTCCATTTCATTGGCGGTGGGCTGGCGTGAATCCCAGTCCGAAAAGTTGAGCATTTCGCGGCCTTGATTCACGTGTTGGGAGACCATCCACGACACCGGAGCAACGTGACCGTACCAGGGCACGTGCGTTTGGTTCGAATGGCAATCTTTGCATGCCCGATCGAGAATCGCTCCTACTTCAGGGTGTCCCGTGATCTGTAAACGGACGCGTGCATCCGTTGTCGAGCGTACTAAAGGCTGGACAGGTGAGGGAGCGAACTGGAGAGCGAAGAACATCCCCCCAAGCGCCAGCGCCAACCACATCAGAATTGTTCGCAAAAGAACTCCTTTAGACGACATGTGGCGAATGGCGCATCGGGCTTGTTAGGGGCGTTGCTTCGATCCGGTGGCCTTCTGTCTCCACGATCATTTGACTCATCACTTGACGCAGCGATGTCGATGAGACGCAAACAAGCTGTAAACAGTAGTTCACAAATGAGGCGCGAAGCAGCTCACTTACGGCATGGGCCTTATCACAAAGAATCCTGAAACGGGGCAGCTTACTTGAGATAAGTGGTTTTACTTCCGTTGGCCAAATGCTCCGTGAACCAACGCCGAAGTTCTTGTGGACAGATTTGTGACAGATAATTTACTCAACCGTGACACTTTGCTTGCTGGCTTTGTGTAACAAGGAGACAAGTCCGCCACCTCGCCGACACAACCCCCCCAAGCTCGAGGTCTGCAGCTGCCTCGTCTGTTATATGGCCAGCGCCCACGTCCAGGAGGGCTGATATGCCGGTTCTGAGATGTCCCGTCTGTGGTTGTGAAGCCCTTGATTTGAGCCAACCGAAGACTCTTGCGGCCCCGCAATCTGTGGACAAGTCAGATGCAGAGGTTGTGATCTGTCATTGCATGGAGAGTCACAGATTCGTTGTATCGCTGCACGAACATGTTCTAGCCGAAGCTGCGACGAGCGAGCGCCCACTGAAGTAGGTGATAACGTCTGTGATTGCTCACATAAACAGATGGGATGTGAAGGTCGATCCCCGATCACGGATCACGCTAAGCTACCCGTGATCAACGCACTCTCAGGTGCAATCACAGTTGATAAGGAGATCGAGCTTGAAGAAGAATAACAATTCGTCCACGAAGGGTGAACCGTGCAGGAAGCAGCCTAAGTCGCGGGTTTCGGTACCGCGGGATACCGAGGAAGTGATGGCGGAGTTATTGGGAAAACTGACGGAAAAGCTGGATGCGAAGGCGATATCGGCGAGTGCGGGAAAAGAGCAGCAGCGAGGTGGGCTTGGTCCCAACCTGAATCGTCTGACGGTGGGAGTGGATCTGGGTGACCAATGGAGCGTCTATTGCATTTTGGGCCTGGAGGGAGAAACGCTGATCGAGGGACAGTTGCAGATGTTCACGCTGCCCGAGCTCTGATCTCGAACCGATCGACCAGCCCTCGCGACAACGCCTCAGGTCGGAACCTCCGCCAACGGGAGCCAGATTTGAAAACGCGTGTCACCGGGGCAAGAATTAACCTCAATATTTCCCCGATGTTTCTTCACAATTCGCTGGACGGTGTCCAAGCCGAGACCGGTACCTTCCCCAACTCCCTTAGTCGTAAAGAAAGGCTCGAAGATATGGGGCTGCACCTCGTCAGAGATTCCAGGCCCGTTGTCGCCAATCTCAACTACGGCACAACCGTCATCGCGGTAGGTCCGGACGCGAAGCTCGCCTTTGCAGTGCATAGCGTCAATTGCGTTGTCGATGATGTTGGTCCAGACCTGGTTGAGTTCGCTGCCAAACGAGTTCACCAAGAGCGGCACGGGGTGGTAATCGCGCCGCACTACTACGCCTTGTTTCAACTTGTGGTTCAAAATCGTAAGTGTGGTTTCCACGCTCTTAACAATGTCCACATTTTGAACAGGCGCCTGGTCCATGTGGGTGTATTCCTTGATCGCGCCGACTAAATCCGATATCCGCGAGGTGCTGCTCTCGATTTGGTGTAACAGACTCGCAATTTCCTCCGACGCGGCGATCCTGACCAAGGCGGCTCGAGCAGTATCTCCATCAAGGGTTGCGAACAAAGATTCGACCACCTCCGGCTTGATGTTTCGCCGCGCCAGACCAGCTGCCAAAAGCCACAAGTCGTTCTGTCCGTGACTGCGCAACAGAGAATCAATCTGATCTTCCAGATCGCTGATGGTCAGCGCGTCCGGCGGTACTACATTCTGCTGCGTGAACAGAGCTTCCAGTCGTTCTATCTCTGACTTCTGCGCGGGCGTAAGATCGCGTCTTCCCAGTTCGAGGCTCGCGTTCTTGATTTTCTTCAGTATGTCGCGCAATTGGCTGGCGGCACGTTTCGCGGCAGAAGCAGGATTGTTGAGTTCGTGCGCTAGTCCTGCTGAAAGCTTTCCCAAGGAGGCCAATCGATCCCGCTGTTGTTCGAGGCGGGTGGTTTCACGGATTCGGTCGGACATCAGGCCCACGAGACGCTGGGTGAGTTCCGGCATTTTCTGCACAAGCTCTGGAAATTTCGACGCAGGAAATCGCAGGGCGCGAGTGTCCGTCACGGCGCGTCCGTTCACCCCGAACTGCTTCATCCTTGAAAACGGAAGTACTCCAGTAACGTCGCCGGCCTCAACATCAAAGACAAAAGTCTCGCCTCCCCTCTCGCCACGCCATTGAACTTGACCCTCAAGAATCACAAACATCGCATCGGCTGGAGTACCCTGGCGTGAGTACACGTCACCGGCCTTGAGAGCCATCTCTTGCGATTGACCGATGAACCAGTCGATCTGATCGTCTGGCAAATCGGCAAATACGGAAAGGCGGAGCAGTTCAGATTTGTCGACCATTTACACCTTGCTCAGATACTGATGGATGAATTGCAGGACCACCGATCCTTCACCGACTCCGGAAGCCACTCGTTTTATGGAACCGTGGCGCACATCGCCTACGGCAAAGATGCCCGGGACGTTGGTCTCAAGCAAGAACGGATCGCGATCGAGTGTCCAGCCTTTCGGGCGCTGTCCGTTACGAATGAGGTCGGGACCCGTCAACGAGAATCCGCGGTCGTCCCGCTCGACCAGACCGGCCAGCCAATCGGTGCGCGGCAACGCTCCAATGAAAATAAACATCGCATTTGCCGGAACGCGCTCCGTCTCGCCGGTGTCGGAGCAAAGCACCGAAATCTCTTCCAGATGGGTTTCGCCGTGTGCCTCAACCACACCAGCGCGCGTCCACAGTTGAATGTTGGGGCATACGAGCGAGGCGACCAGCGAGTGCCCAGCACACGAATTCCTCGAAACGTTGGACGAAAGGAAGCCTGCCAGTCATCGAGCAAATCACCTAACTGCGGATACAAGCGCTCCGCAGGAGGGTCCCACGGCTTCAAGAAGAAATAGTTGATGCTGGCCTGATTGATCGCGCTAATCGCAGCGTTGGTATCGGCATACGCGGTGAGTAGAGCCCGCTTCGCCCCAGGGAAGATGGACATTGCTTCTTGCAGGAATTCGACACCGTCCATGCGCGGCATGCGTTGGTCGGCAAGCAGCAAGGCTACGCTGTCGTTACGCATCTTCAGCTGCTTCAGGAGATCGAGCGCACCCTCGGGTGAATCGCTCCCTATACCCGGTATTCAGCGCCATACTGCGAACGAAGATCGCGTTCTATCGCGCGCAAAACATCAGAGTCGTCATCCACACTCAGCAATATTGGTTTGGCCATGCTCGATCTCGGTTCACGGCAAACAGACAACTGAACAATTCTGTATTTTCCGGTCGAGTTAGTTAGATACAGAAAATTGCATTCGGTCGCGCAATTCGTGTTATTGCGAATGTAATGCGATCACAAACCGATCGTTCAGAAAATGTGACTTGACTTGTAGTACCCGATCACGGCTTGTTTTGGCATTACTCGGTAACCGGATGACTTCTTCATGCCGACCTCTCGGGACTGATCTCGGGAGTTAGAGACAAGCATGTGACTCGTTACGAACTCTTTGCTGGCTTCGAACCCCCTTGGGGCAGGCGCCTCCGTCCGATTACGTTTTCATCGCGGCAATGGCGATCAGGGCCAGCTCCCGTAGGCTCCGCTCAAGTGCCTTCCGATCGCCCTGCACCTTGGCTTCGTGTTTGGCGCCCTCTGCCGATCGGATCAAGATGTCGACGAGCCGCTCCACGGTGAGACCCTGCGGAGGCCCTCCGATCTCGCCCATTTTCTGGAGCGATCGCAAGAACCTCGCGAGCCGCTCGTGGTATTCCGCATTCAGGCTGCTGATCCTCGTCCGGGCCAGCTTCGAGAAGGCCTCCTCCAGCTCCACCATGTGCTCGGATTTGCTGAAGAGGTCAAACCCCAGTCCAAAGAAGGCATCGAGCAACCCAGTCAGCCGGTCCACTGCCGTGCCACCCATACGCTCGGCGGCAGCACACCGCTGTCGCACCTGGTCGCCGACATATTCAAGCATCGCCAGAAAGACCGCCGCTTTGTTCTCAAAGTGAAGGTATACCGTGCGCTTGGCCACCTGCGCCGACTGGGCAATATCATCAATGGAAGTCTTGCGATATCCATAGCGAGTAAATAGTTCCAGCGCCGCCAGCACGATGGCATTTGGCTTGGCCGAACCGTTCTTCCTTGTGCCTGCATTTTTTTTCTGAACCTTTTTCATTGGCATCCCATCCAACGAGACTGAGTATACCATAATGGACTATGTGGTATACTCAGAAATTGAGGAGAAAGACATGAAAAGGTAGAAGTGGGCCGATGCAGGATCAGCGAGGCTACGATGAAGATTTCTAATAATACGATTTTGATAACCGGCGGAAGATCAGGTATCGGGTTCGAGCTTGCCACCCAACTTCTAGCGCTCGGCAACGCGGTCATCATTGCGGGCCGCGATCAACCTAGGCTCGATCGACTCAAAAAGGAGCACCCTCTACTTCAAACAATCCAAAGCGATGTCAACGATCCCAGGGCGATTGCGTCGCTTTACGAGCGCGTAGGCCGAGAGTATCCGGCACTCAACATCCTGATCAACAATGCTGGAGTCATGCGAAAGATCAATCTTCAGGACAAAGGGTGCGACTTGGAGGACATCAGCCGGGAGATCGAGACGAACCTCATAGGACCGGTGCGTATGGTGAAGCAGTTCCTACCGCAGCTGCAGGCGCAACCGAGCGCGGCGATCGTCAACGTATCGTCAGGTCTTGCCTTCACCCCGTTTCCGATTTCTCCCATCTACGGTGCTGCGAAGGCGGGCCTTCATTCCTTTACGCAATCTCTGAAGGTTCAGCTCAAGAACACGAGCGTCAAGGTCTTTGAGCTGGCGCCTCCGTCTACACAAACGCCCCTGCAGAACGGATTTGATTCTTCTGACACAAGGGGCAGCCCCATGATGGACGTCAAGAAGCTCGTGCAACAAGCCATCAGGGGGATTCAGAAGGACCACCTTGAGATCCTGCCTGGCCTCAGCAAAGTTCTCAGGCTCGTAAGCCGAATCGCTCCGGGTCTGGCAGTAAAGGCGGCCAGCGGCCCGGTAGATGCCCTGCTGTCGCAGACAAAACTCTAGCCCAACAGGAGGATGTAACTCACAATGATCGCCCAAAAAGGACCTAACCGAACCATGTCCTGTTTAGAGTAAATTGCATTCGTGCGGTTAATCTGCAAGCGAATCTCCGAGAGGTTATGCCAACAATCCGAATGACGGGTTGAGGAGTCTGTTGCATTATGCGTTTACGAAAAGATTTAATCGGTCTCATCGCAGCTGTTCAGTCAGTTCTTTTCTTGACCCATTACCTCCTCTATGAGACGTGGACCTTTTCGCCCGCAGGGAGCGACCCCCCCAGCGCGTTCTGGATCAAGCTCGTCCTCGGGTCTTTGTCGGTGAGCTTTGTGGCCGCTTCGCTGCTGGCCTTTCGCTACACGAACGCTGTGCTGCGGGCGTTTTACACGATTGCTGCGGTTTGGATGGGTCTGGTCAGCTTCCTCTTTCTCGCGGCGGTTTCCTCCTGGATTATTTTCGGGGTTGCCCGGCTGGCTGGGCTGGACATGAACTTTCATCGGTGCGTGGAGTTGTTGTTTGGGCTTGCCGTTTTCGCTGGACTCTACGGGGTATTCAATGCGAGCTGGACGCGGATTACGCGAACCACGGTGCAGCTTACGAACCTGCCGGCGGCCTGGCACGGGCGAAAAGCCGCGCTGATCAGCGATGTACACCTGGGGCACGTGCGAAACGGCAGTTTTCTTCAGCGGATGGTGGCGAAGATTGTACAGGAGAACCCGGACGCGATTTTTATCGCGGGAGACTTGTATGACGGCACAGCCATCGATGCGGCGCGAGCAGCCGAGCCATTGAGAAAACTCGCGGCGCCACACGGCGTCTACTTCGTGGCCGGAAATCACGAGCAGTTCGGGGACGACAGCAAATATCTACATGCCATTGCGGCGTCCGGAGTGCGTGTGCTCAGCAATGAGAAGGTGGAAGTGGATGGTTTGCAGATCGTTGGCGTGCCCTTTCGGAACGCGACGCAGGATGCGGAGTTTGCGGCGGTGCTGCGGGGCATCGGCGTGGACCGCGAGCGCGCGAGCATTCTATTGACGCATGCCCCCGACCATCCGGAGATCGCGGAAGCGGCGGGCGTTTCTCTGCAACTCTCCGGGCATACCCACCTTGGACAATTCGTACCCTGGAGTTGGATGGCGCGGCGGATTTACCGGCAATTTGTGTATGGCTTAAGCCGGATTGGGAAGATGCAGGTTTTCACTTCGAGCGGAGCAGGAACCTGGGGACCGCCGCTGCGGCTGGGATCGAATCCCGAGATTGTAATGCTTCAGTTCGAGTAAGGTTACGAGCTCTTCCCTTCCATTTCAGCAATGCAAGATTGAGCTGGAAGGTGGTAGTACGTGAACGTGATTCTTCTAGGGGAGACGGGGTAAGGTCGGACAGGGCGTCCTGCGCGAATGTCTGCTCGATCCCGAGGCGGAAAGCGTCCTCATCATTGGTCGCAGCGCCACCGGACAACAGCAGAGAAACTGCACGAAATCATATACGACGACGTCCCTGATCTCTCCGCAATTCAAGGTAGGCTCTCGGGCTACGACGCATGCTTTTTGCCTCGGCGTCTCCGCAGTAGAGATGAACGAGGAGGCGGACAGACGCGTAACATATGATCTCGCGATTTCTGCGGCTGGAACCTTAGCCAAGCTCGCCCCGGGCGTGACCTTTATATACGCGTCGGGTGCGAATAGCGATAGCACGGAGGGCATGAAACTTCGTGCGGGATCTTTCATCCAACCCAGAGTCACCTAAGCTGTATACCGGTGTCGTCGCCCCAAAGCAGGAGTTTGATGGATGTTTGAGAGTATTCTCTGCCAGGTAACTGAATATGATCCCGAGGTTCTCGAGTCCCTTATTGGCCTTGCAGTCGAGATTGCTCGCGAGGGGCGAGAGGGAAGACGCATTGGAACCCTATTCACACTGGGGGACGAGAATGCCGTGCTCGCCAGATCCCGACCGTTGATTTTGGATCCCTTATTGGGACATCCTGAGGCTTCGCGGCATGTCACAAATCTCAATCTGCGCGGAACCATCAAGGAACTGGCGCAGCTGGACGGTGGGTTTGTCGTGAGTCGCGACGGAGTTGTTCTCTCCGCGTGCCGCTATCTCGATGCCGTGGCCGGGGAAGTGGACGTGCCGCTCGGACTCGGCAGCCGTCACATTGCCGCCGCCAACATGAGTGCTGTTACCGCGGCTGTGGGCATCGTGGTTTCTGAGAGTTCGGTGGTGCGGCTTTTCTGTCATGGACAACTGGTCGGCGAAATCATTCCCGAGGTTTGGATGATGGATCACGCCGCCCACCTGCGTGGTACCGTGAAACGGGAGCAAGTCGGGGAGTTAACGGTATTGACGCCAGATCCGCGACCCGCCTCAACCGCACGGTCAGTGCGAGCGGTCATTAAAATAGGGAGCGAAAAAACGTGACGGCGCTGCAGGAGTTCAGATGTGAAGTCTGCGGAATCGTGACCAGTGATCCTATCCACTGGTTCGTGATTCGATGTGGAAATTCCGAGCTCACCGTGCAGCGATGGAATTCTGAGGCTGCCCAAGCTGCCGGAGCCCGACATTACTGCGGCGAGGCTCACGCCCAGGTGTACATCAGCCGCTGGTTTGAATCGGTTTGCGCACCGCCGAAGCCAAGTTTCGTGTAACAGGTGACCGACGAATCCGGTAGGTATGCGACAGACTCAGCGGCTGAAGCCTTCACCGAAGTCAGCGGGGGAAGCTCGGCCTGAGTCGAGTGTCAGTTGGGAAACGGCCGGCGGCTCACCCGTAGGCGGCACCTGACCCAACACCTCCTTGTGAACTTCGACGAAAATTCCTGGGCGCCACGCTCACCACTCGTGGCGGCGTCGACGCCAAGTTGGACATATGGATGGGAATGCCGCACGGGTTCATCACCGATGTAGGCAGATTCAACGCCGCTACACAGGCACTTAGCGCAATCGGAGCATTTCTCAGCCAGCGGCTGAGGAGGACGCTTCGATAGCGCAGGCCCAGGAGAAGCACCATGTCGAACAGGCTTTTAGGTAAAGTTTGCGTTATCACGGGCACCGGCGGGAGTATGGGCCGTGAAGCTGCCTTGACCTTTGCTCGAGAGGGCGCCTTAGTCGTCGGCTGCGATCTGCACGTCGACGATGCGGAAGCTACTGTCGAGGCGGTTCGCGCCGCGGGCGGAACGATGGTTTCCCTACAGCCATGCCGTCTCAGTAACCCAGGCGACTGTCGGGCGTTGGTCGATCTTGCGGTGCACAGCTTCGGTCGAATTGACGTGCTCTTCAACAATGCCGCCATGGCGTACTTCAACTGGCTGGAGGATATCTCGGACGAGGAGTGGGACCGCAATCGTCGGGACGAAGTGGACCTGGTGTTCTACCTCACACGCGCTGCGTGGCCTTACTTGAAGGCCAGTCGCGGCGTGATCGTGAACACCGCCTCCCTGACCGCCCTCATGAGCTTCAAGAACCTCGGCTCCCTTGCGCACACGACGGCCAAGGCGGGGATCATCGGCATGACCCGCCAGTTGGCGATGGAAGGCCGCGACCATGGGATTCGCGCCAATTCGATTTCACCGGGAGTGATCGAAACCAACCAGACGCGCGAACAGCTGAAGGATCCGGAATGGGCCGGCTACATGCTCGGAAAGACGCTGTTGGGTCGCCTCGGCCGGCCTGAAGAGGTGGCACGCGTCGCCCTGTTCCTGGCCTCCGATGACAGTTCGTACGTGACCGGAGTCGATATCGTCGTCGATGGCGGGATGAAGGTTTGGTGATCGACGGCGGTGCCAGCTTATTGCACGCTAAGGCCTCTGAAAGGCCCTGGTTGACAAAACGATAGGAATACGTCGTCATCGCGAGGCATGGCACATCTTTGGATGCTCATACAGAAGATAGTGGCGAGGCCGGTGGCTTTCTCGTCGGCGATGCCAATAGAAATGGCGAACGAAAATGAGATCAAGAGAAAATCACAATTGCTCGAGAATACTTCATAAGAGCTGACCAAGGACGGCCGGACATCCTTGAACTCTTCCATGATGACGCTGAAATCTATTTTCCACAATTTGGATTCGGATTCGGACGGCAATCGCTTTTCGAAATGGTTAAAGGGTTCGAAGGGTTCTTGGAATACATTCGACCCGATTACAACGGTTTGATTTTCATTCCTTCAAGCGACTATCTAGTCGTTGAAGGAACTTCACACGGCAAAATGTCCGGTAAATCGTGGGCAGGGGCAAGACTCAGCTCCCGCTATCGAGGAAGTTCGCTGAGGTCGGTAACCCGAGAGGATTTCATACGAGATAGCAACGTGTGACTCCGCCATAGCGCAGCCGCGCTCATCACTCCCAGCCACCCGAAGCCAGTACCAGCCACGATGAATGTTTCGGAACCCCTATGCGCCGTCGATCTCCAAGGCGGCCGCAATTCGGTGCTATCGCCAAACAACCAGCCGATACTCAACTGGGTGTCGTTGAAGGCAAAAAAATCGAACCGCTGGCATAGCCGAATGTGGTCTTTTAGTCCCACTCTGCCTGGCTTTCAAAGGTAGTCTATTATAGGTTGAGATTCGGGATCTGCACGACCAGCCAATACTTTTCCCCTGCACTTTCAGATCGACTAGTCGCAGCAAGGCTGGATGGCAGAGAAATACTTCTGCTCCCAGCAGGATGAAGTGTTTCTCTGACATCCTTTTATGGAACCCGCGAGCGCGACAAGGAAGTGTCGAGAAGTTGACTCAAGCTTTACACGCGATTGACAACCTTTGTTGGACGCCCATCTAGAGTTCGCGTGTTAGTCAAATCCGAACCGCGCCGTCGGCTGGTCAAGGCGCGGGAACTAAGGAAACGAAATCCATGAAGAACTCAGTCATTCGCAATGTGTGGATGCTCGCCATCACCATGGCTTTGACGGTCGCTGCCACAACGGCGCAAACAGGTCTGCAAGCAGATCTTCGCAGCTCGGCGGCAGATCTGCCAAATTCGCCACAAGGCGCGGTTTTGCCGACTGCTCCCGCCGGAGGAGTCGTGGTCGGCCCTCAAGCCTGGGCCTGCGATGCATCACAAGGGTTCGCCCCGGTGGTTGCGGTTGAAACCGGAGTACTGGATCCGTTCCTGGCTATCGGAACTGCGGGAACGGTCAAGTTGCCTATTTCTCCGACGAGCGTGCCAGCAACTTGCGGCCAGTCCGCCGTCCAAAGTAATGGTGTCACTTATGTCACTCAGGCCGTGGTCGATACGAAGAACACTCCGGCGTCGGCGCGTGGCATATTGCGCACTGCTCTCAACCCAAATACGGGCGCTCTGGTAGGACCATCCAACTACATCGCGACTGCGGCGGGCCTGGACGGCAACCAGCCGACCGCGGCAGCGCTCGGTCCTGACGGCAACCTGTACGTGGGCTTTCTTAAGAGCGGTAACGTAAAGAAGATAGTCAATCCAGGAACTGGCACAACGCAGGTTGTCCAGAGCGTCGGCAACACACCACAGGGGCATCCTGCGCGTGCGTTCGCATTCGTTGGTAACGACTTATACATCGCATCAGTCGATGCATTGTCGGTAATCCCTAATGCAACGAGTGCATCTTGCACCGGTGGCTGCAACGCAACGGTGATCTCCGACGGCTTCACCAGTGCCGCCCACACGGGCGTGACGAGTGATGGGGTGAACGCGGTATACTTCGCGGTCGGTGGAAGCTCGCAAGTGCAGGGCAGTAGCCAGATCTGGCGTTACACGCCCTCGAACGCAACGTTTACATTTGTGTCGCGAGGCGGAGTTGACAAGAATGGCGCCAATGCGTCGGACTTTTCGTTCGTAGCGGGTAAAACCAATCTGCTCACCCTGGACGCGGCCGGGAACCTCTGGGTGGGCGACGACACGAGCAATGCCGGCGCGACAGGTGCCGGCCGGCTTTGGACGATTAGCGCAGCTGCACTGAGTACTCTTCCTGGAGGCTCGACAACCGGCGGCACCAACACGCAGGCCATATTCAACCTGTTGAGAGGGCCGTGGTTTATGGGGTTCACGCCGCAGGTGGGATTCACGCCCACGTTCAACGCTGACGGAACCTTCACAGCCACGATCACGGGTCCCAGCGGCATTACCACTGATTCCGGTTTTTGGACTCTGTCGTCACCCCGTGTTATCCAGCCGTTCGCGAATCCACAGGGCCACCTCACGTTCACCGACACTAAGGGGGTAGTACTGTTCTCCTCCGACTTCCTCTTGCTCCGAGTCGACATGCTCGTCGCGGTCATGCCCTGGACGGGCAGCCTGGGGACGCCGGTCAGCGGAGTTCTCATCAAACAAACTCCTTGAACGCAACGAACGGTGCCCACCAAGTTGCACAGTTACGTCATCGGTGACTCGGGCACCAGCTGGTTTCGTCCACTGATGCGGCACAAGCTGCGACGATGCTTCTCCGGAGTGCCCTTGACGGTGATGCGTGGTGTCGAAGGGTAAAATCCGAGTGCTGCATGCTCTATTGACTGTTGCATAAAATAGTTACATCGGGAAGAGTTCCGCTTGTTCCCAGAAAGCGCAGACCAGGGTGGGTCGACGGCGCATGCGACGGAGCGCTTGGCGTGCGGAAGCACTCAACTGTCCAAAGGTAGTGGGGCGGAAGTTAGGTAATTCGTGCTGCTTCCAGTGCAACCACAGATACTCGACTGGGTTCAGTTCGGGAGCATAGCCGGGAATGCATTCCAGCCACAGACGCCCTCTTTTTGTTGCTGTACGAACTGCCATACCGCACGGCTGCGGTGACCGGCAGTCCGTCCCAAACGATCAGCAACTTGCCGGGAATGTGGCGCAGCACAGTGATACACGCAGTCAAAGGGGCCCAGGCACTCGATCACGCGCTCGATCTGGCGGAACTCTCCGACATCGCACCCAACCCTCCGGTTACTAGTATTCGCATGGTCCTGCCTTATGAAATCCAGACTCATTGGATGACGGTGCTCGCGGAGAGTCGAGCTTGCGTGCCAGTCTCCCCGCCATGCTCTCATCTTCGAGGTACAAACTACCACCGAATGCATACACGTCAACGAGTTTCTTCAGAAAAGTTCCTGCGCGGCAAGCCGCGAGATATACCGCTTGAAACAGCCCCGCAAATGTTGCGACCTCTTCTTCAGCAGATTGGCTCATTCTGTCGCCTGACCTATAGTGTTGCTGAAAGACGTGCCGCAACTACGCGAGCATCGGCATTCCCAGCCTTCGTACCGTCCTGACGTCTACTGGTCCCCAGTAAATGACGAAGGAATAACTCGATCGCGGAACAGCTGAGGGCCAAACGGCTTCAACAGCTAAAAGCCGCTCGGCCGCGCGCCTACAATTTGGACGCAGTGGTTCCCCCAAAATTCGTTACCCAGATATGGGCGCCATCAAAAGCCGCTTCGTTGGGCTCTGTTCCCACCGTAAAGGTGCCGAGTGTCGCGCCGCTGCTGGCCAGCAACTTGGTCACGGTGGTGCTGTTGAAATCAGTTACCCAAATGTTGGCGCCGTCAAAGCAAATGCCGTTCGGTCCTGACCCCGCGGAAAATGTGCCGAGCACCGCGCCATCACTGGCTCTCAGCTTGGTCACGTTGTTGCTGCCGAAATTCGACGTCCAGATGTTTGCCCCATCAAACACCACGGCTGAGGGCGACATTCCCGTGTTGAAGGTTCCCAGTAAGTGCCCGTCGCTGGCTCGCAGTTTGCTAATGTTAGCCGTGCTGTTATTGGCGACCCAGATGTTTGCCCCATCGAAGGCACAGGCGGCGCCATTGTGTCCGCCCGTAGTGAAAGTTCCGAGCAGGTGCCCGTCGCTGGCCCGCAGCTTGCTGACATTGGACGAATTATTATTGGTGACCCAAATGTTCGCTCCGTCAAAACAAATTCCCGTTGGACCGGTTCCCACGGTGAATGTTCCCAGCACAACACCATTGATGGCCCGCAGCTTGGTCACGTTGTTGCTGTGGCTGTTGGCTACCCAGATGTTGGCGCCGTCAAAGGCCAAGGTCGTCGGCCCGCTGCCCACGGTGAATGAGCCCAGGTTGGCGCCATCATTGGCGCGCAGCTTGGTGACTTTGCTGGTGTTGAAGTTGGCTATCCACATGTTGGCGCCATCGAAGGCGATGCCAAACGGACTGCTGCCGGCGGCGAAACTTGTCGTTTGATTTGCGCCGTACCAATGCAATAAGGCGATTTGCAGTGGATTGAGGTTCGAGCTCACTACGCCAGGACTAAGGCGTTGGGTTAACTCGGACTGGGTTGCAATATCGCTTTCGTCCTGTGCGCGCGCCGCCACCGATGCAGCGCCCAGAAGTTGACAGAGGCATACCACCATCACGAAAGAGTTGCCTGGACGCAAACCGTGGCCAAGAATCGGGACCCGTGCCTTCATTTCTCCTCCTTGAATCGGTGAGATCTTAATGCCACTTCATAGCAGCTATTAACAGTCAAATAGTCTAGAGGCCTACCTGGTTCGAATTGTCAGAAGTTTGCAAAAGTATTGTGATTGTTTGGTGATGCGACACGACTAAAGAAACGTTATGACTAGGTTGTAATCCCTTCTACGGTCCCTCTATAAATTGTTGACATTGTTCTGACCTGCCGGTGACAACCACAAAACTCCGGAATTGTACCTTCGCTCATAGATAGACGACTCGCCTCTCGGTCGAGGTGCGATGGGCAAGCATCAGGGAATGGCAGAGTTTCTCGTTGTTGCAGCGATGCTCACGATAGGGCAGAACACTTCGGCTGCGTCCACATCGATGGTGCCTCAAGATCCTGCTATTCGTGCAAATGCGAAGAACACTTCGGTTTCGCCTGTTGAGGGAGAAAGCTGGCTGATCCAACTGAACCGCTCATTTGGCGACACCAGCATGGGCAAGACATGGCGCTTAGGCCCGCCTGCGTCTGAGCAGGAAGAGGTGCTGCCGCGCGGGCGTGCAGAACTCCTGATTGGTTGCACAACCCAGACTACAACTCTACGCGGCGCTGATCTTTACCGCCTGAATTGCAGGGGATGCCATGGAGAAGCCGGCCTCGGCGCTCCTCCGGAGATCAACTCGATTATCGACCCGGTGCGGGCGACTTCGGTTCGGCTCGTTCAAGAGCGAATGAAGAAGGTCGGAGCATCTGTGAGCGCGGCCCAGGCTACGCAGCTTGCGCAACAGGCTCAGGCGGCCTTGCTGCAACGACTTCACAACGGGGGCAAAAGCATGCCGCCATTCTCGCAACTGAACGAGGCAGAGGTCCGATCAATCCTCGCCTACTTGCGTCAGCTCGCCGGTTTCCCAGGAGCAGAGAACGAGCAAATAGCGGTGAGCGAGTCGCCGGTCCGCGTCGGCGAACTCATTGTTAAGTCAACCTGTCACATCTGCCACGACGCGGCTGGCCCGAACCCCGGCCCGGAACAGCTTTTGAACGGCGTCATCCCTCCGCTTGAAACCCTAACCACCCGCAAGAACCAATCCGGACTTGTCGAGAAGGTGACCGAAGGCGCACCCGTACTAATGGGGAAGCCCCCAATGCTGGTCCGAGGCAGGATGCCAGTCTTCTACTATTTGACCTCCGATGAAGCGGCTGACGTCTACTTGTACCTTACGCTATATCCGCCCTCCGAATTCGCGATCCTCCAATCACCCGCCACGACGTCTCGACCAACTGGGGCACTAACCGGGCATGATCACACTGAGCTAATTCCTGACAGGCGGGCGGGATCGAACGAAGGATGGAGTGAGGTGCCGGGCCCCGAGAGTCACGCTGAAACACAACACGTCGCTTTGGTTTTCGGCGCGGGATTGCTAGCAGCCTCGCTGACGCTGGGTGGCCTCGGCTTCACCTTTTGGGAGTTCAAAAGACTTGCATCGAAAAACGAACATCGCACTCTGGCTGCCCGGGACGTCCGTATTGATCCGGTCACGACTTGTTCCTTATTCGCGGAGAAGCAAGGTCGCTGTCGTACCTCTTTTCTCGGTTGGGGCGGAAGAAGGCGTCGGGCAGAGCCGTTCAATGATGAGGCCGGAGAGTTGACGAAAGAAAACACTAGAGGAGGACGACAATGCCGCGACGTGCATTTAGGTTAACGCCCTGTCTCATTTTGACTGCGACTCTGCTTTGGTTTTCAGGCACCAGCCAAGCTATTCCGGCCTTCGCACGCATGTACGGCATCAGCTGCAGCACATGCCACATTGATTTTCCGAAGCTAAACGATTTCGGCAAGGCGTTTAAGGACGCAGGCTTCAAGTTTCCCAAAGACGATGAAGCGAGGATCAAAATTCCTCCGGTGATGCTGGGCGCTCCCGCCAATGAAGAGCTCTGGCCCAAGGCTATTTGGCCAGGCACAATACCCGGAATCCCGCCCATCGGGTTCCGCATGAACAGCTACTTCCAATACACCGGCAGCAGCAGCGGAAAATTCGCCGCCTTGACTCCGGCCGGGACCTTGCCGCCGTTTGTGCCATCGACCGACTTCGAAACTGGTTCATTCAGCCTCTTCTCGGCCGGCAACTTTGGGAGCGACATAGCGTTTTGGGTTCACGATTACCTGAGTTTTGGCAACACAAATGGTGGGCTTGGCGAAGCATATCTCAAGTTCGTTGACGTTGGCCGGTTGATGAAGCTGCCGAAGGACTCTCTGAATCTTCGTATCGGACAGTTCGAACTCGAGTTGCCCTTCACTGAGATCTACAGTATCTGGACCAGTCCTTACGATATTTACCTCCAGTCCAACATCGGCGCCATGAATTCAATGGTTCCGCTGCAACAATTTGTGAATAACCATTCCTTTCTGGCTGCGACGGGCAAGGGCATCGAGATCAGCGGCGGGCATCACACGGGAGGCTATAACTACTCACTGGCGGTCGTCGATCAGAGCACGGGTGGAGGAGACGGATACAGTCCATATGTCCCATCAGCAACGGGGAGCAGCCAGGGAGGCCTTGGATTCTCCTCGACCGCGAACTTTAAGGACATCTATGCCAGCTTCAATTACCGCTTCAATTTGGAGCGGGACAAAGAAAGCCGGACTGCCATTCGCGCTGCCGGCGCCACCGGAGCCCATGACCATACGTACCTAAACTTCGGCAGCTATTACTACTATGGACGGTCCGTCCAGCGGCTATTGACAGCGGGCCCCGACGGTACGTCGAACCTCCTAACTGCTAGTGAGCCATTCTATCGAGTCGGGGGTAACTTCACGTTCAATTATCGCTGCTGTCTGCAGGTGAATGCCTTGTATATGTTCGGGCACGATATGAACTTGCTCCCTGTCGATGCCAATGGCAGTCTCATTCCGCTGCAGAACTTGAATCAGGCCGTCCCGGTCGGCTTCGTTCGCAGCACGCCCGCCACCTTCAGCGGTGGATTCGTAGATATTGAGTGGCTTGCTTACCCTTGGATGTATGTGATGATGCGTTACGACGGCGTCAACTCGACCTCTGACCGAATCAACGGCCTGATCACAAACCCATCGTTCACTGGGGCACCTTTCAATGCACCGTTTGCCTCGACACGCAACCGGTTTACGCCGGCCGTGCAGTTTCTCATACACCCAAACATAAAAGCGTCGGTCGAATACCAGTTTCGCCCCTCACAGTCAGTCGTAATTGCAACCAATCCGCTGACCGGCTTGCCGGTCGCTCTGAATCCCTTCCACACCAATACGCTCGTGCTTGGCTTGGACTTTGCATACTAGGTTTTCTCATGGAGAAATTTCAACCAGGAGACGGAATGCTCATGACTCGTAATTTATTCGCGCTGCTTCTGATCGCATCGGCAGCGAATGCCAGTTTTGCCGGGACTATCGAAGGAAAGGTATCGCCCGGACAGTCCGTCGTCTATGTGGACGCCATACCAGGCAAAACGTTTCCTCCGCCCGCGCAGGACGCGATCATGGGCCAGAAGAACCTTGCTTTTGCGCCGCACATTCTGGTCGTGCAACAAGGAGCAACGGTCCAATTCGTCAACAGTGACAATGAGCAACACAACGTATTTTGGCCGTCTGTCGGAGGCAATAAGAGGGCAGCACATAACGTCGGCACTTGGCCCCAAGGGGAGAAGCGACCTTTCAAGTTCGACCAGCCCGGGGTGGTGCCGCTTTTTTGTAACATTCACGCAGAAATGTCAGGTTTCATCATCGTCAGTCCTACGCCGTATTTCGCACAAACAGACAGCGCGGGAAACTACAAGATCGACAATGTTCCCGACGGTAAATATAACGTCGTAGCCTGGCACGAAGGCATGAAAACACAAACGAAGCCGGTGACAGTCCCCGGCACCGGAGGAACGGACTTTACGCTTACGAAGTGAGTGACGATGAGAGTTGGCTTACTGCAACTCGTCGATCAATGCGCAATCCGTGGCGAGGCCCAGTTTTTTGCCGAAACAACACAGGCAGTACATTGAGGAGCATATTGATGCGGCAAGAAAGACCGCATCAGGGTTTAGTGGCAAGGTGCACTTGGAGGACATCTCGAATGACAATCAAAGTAAATCCCGATCCCCATGCCGACGGGTTTACGCCCCAACCGATCCGAAGCGTGACAGCAAGAATGGATGATCTCGATGACCTCATTGTTGCGATGCGAGCGCTCAAAGCGGCCGGTTTTTCTGAGGGTGACGCCTCGGTGTTTATGGGGGAAGAAGGCTTAAGCAAATTGGATCTGCACGGTGAAAACCATGGAATACTGGCCCGGGTAATTCGTGCCTTGGAGTCACTTACCGCGGAAGAGCGAGCTAACCTCGAGTGCGAGACGGCGCTCAAGGAGGGATGCCTGTTTGTGTGTGTTTCCACCGACGGCAGCGACGAGCAAAAGGCAACTGTGAATCAAATCTTGAAAGATCACAACGCCCGCAACCTGAGCTTCTTTGGGCGCTGGACGGTTGAGCATTTGTGATTCTTGGCAAGTGCCTTCGCTTCTATGGGACTGTACCCGCTACAGGGTTTGGGAAGTCCTGGCAGAAAAGCGATGCGCAATTGCATCCGTTGGGTGGCCCGCATCCCTCTTGCCTTTGCACTCGCGGGGACGACGCCGTCAAGGTGCCTGCACCACTCGGGTGTGCGATTCAGGGTTCTGCCTGCGCAAGGGCCCAACTCATAAGTTTCCGAGAGGACCTTTTGAGCTGGGAGTGAAGTGCCGTGTAAGATTCTGCCCAGCAGAGCGGCCTGCCGCTTTGGCTAATAGGACACCCTATGCGAGTACTGGTAACCGGCGGCGCGGGATTCCTCGGTTCGCACCTGTGCGACGCGATGTTGGCGGAGGGACATTCCGTGGTTTGTGCCGACAACTTGTTGACTGGCCACATGCAGAACCTCGCGCACTTGGCGCACGACCGGCAATTTGAGTTCCTCGAGCACGATGTTTGTATTCCATTCGATCCCGGAAAGATCGACTACGTCTTTCACTTCGCCTCTCCGGCGAGCCCCGTCGATTACTTGGAGCATGGCATCGAGACGCTGCGAGTCAGTTCGGTCGGCACGCTGAACTGTCTTGAAATCGCAAAGAAATACAAAGCTCAATTCCTGCTGGCTTCGACTTCGGAGTGTTACGGTGACCCGGGGGAACATCCGCAACGAGAAACCTATTGGGGACACGTGAACCCCATCGGACCGCGATCTGTATATGACGAGTCCAAACGATTCGCTGAGACCGCAACCATGGCGTACTATCGCTATCAGCAGGTGGACACACGCATTGTTCGAATATTTAATACCTACGGACCACGGCTGCAGATAGACGACGGCCGCGTGATCTCGAACTTCATGACCCAGTCGCTGCGCGGGCAAAACTTAACGGTCTATGGGGACGGCCTACAGACCCGGAGCTTCTGTTTCGTGAGCGATGGGGTCGACGGAATTCTCGCACTGTCGAAGTCGAATGAACACTTTCCGGTGAATATCGGGAACCCCGCAGAATTCACGATGCTGGAATGCGCCAGACTTGTGATTGAGGTAACGGGATCAAAGAGCGTTGTGCAATTCGAACCCCTGCCTCAGGATGATCCCAAGAGACGCTGCCCCGCTATCGACAAAGCCAGGCGAATTCTCGGTTGGGAGCCAAAGATTGATCTTCGAACTGGGTTGCAGTTGTCGCTCTCATACTTCATGGCAGCAATGCAGACCACGCAACATACGGCCTCATGACGTCGCCCCAGGCGACACCCGTGATCTGAGCACACCAAAAGGTCTCGTCGGCCTCGTCCCAATAACATTGTCTGAGCCGCTCGATCCCTGCAACTAGCACAGCCGTCCTCGCCAAATGGGATCCTCTTACGGAATAAACTTGTATCCAGACCCGTGCACGGTGCGAAAATGAATCGGGCTAGACGGATCTTTCTCAATTTTCTTGCGCAGCCCGAGGATTTGCGTTCGAACAGAACCCGAAGCGAAACCGGCGAGGTCCGGATACCCCCAAACCTGGGTCAGCAATTCATCCTGGGATACCACACGCAGCTGATTATTCAAGAAGAAGCGAAGCAGCTTGAACTCCAGCCGCGAGAACGGCACATTCATGCCGTTGCGAAGCAATTCCATGGTCCGGAAGTTCACTTCGATCTCGCCAAACTGATAAATCTCGTTTTTGTTACTGAAATCGTGGGCGCGCCGTAGAGCCGCGCGAACCCGAGCAAGCAACTCGCGAGAACTAAAGGGCTTCGTTACGTAGTCGTCTGCCCCAAGCTCCAGGAGAAGAACCTTGTCGGCCTCGTCATTGGCTGCACTCAGCACTACGATTGGAACACTGGAATCCGCCGCCCGGATCTCGCGGCATAGGTCATAGCCCGACTTACCCGGCAAACGTGGTTCCAGTATTACGGCTCCGGGTGTGGTGGAGCGGAACATTTGCAACGCTTTTGTACCGTCTCCGGCCGCTGCGATTTGAAAGCCGGCGGTTCCCAGAGTCCGTCGCAAGATCCGTTGCACCGCCGGATCAGCATCGATCACTAGAATTCGTTCCACCCGAGCTCCCTCCGAGTGTGAGTACAGCCGTACGGTCTGGTTCACGTCCAATCAATCGGCTGTTTTGAACGGACGACTTCTATTGCGTCTTGATCTCCTTTAGTCACTGCGGTGTCGGAGATCTCGGAATCAGCGGTGTCGAAAAAGGGTTTGACCGGACTTCGACCGACGCTGATGTAGTTAAAGCCGGCCTCGGCCATCTTTGCCAATGGGTAGAGGTTTCTGCCATCCAAGATGATTGGCGCTCGCAGCAGTTCGCGAACTCGCTTCAGGTCGAGATCTGCGAACTGTGGCCAGTCGGTGAGAATCAATAGCGCGTCGGCGTCACCCATTGTGCCGTAGGGATCGTTGGCAAACTCCACTGATTTCCGTGGCAATGCACATCGAGCGCGATCCATCGCAGCTGGATCGAAGGCGACTACGCGCGCGCCTTCATTAACAAGGAATTCGACGAGTTTAAGTGCTGGAGATTCGCGGATGTCGTCAGTACCGCCCTTGAATGACAGCCCGAGGACTGCTATCCGCTTGCCTCGCAGACTGGCGAGAGCGGTACGAATCTTGTTCAAGAACCGAATCGGTTGATCAAGATTGATGCGGGTGACCTCATTGAGCAGGTCGAACGGATACCCTGCCCGCCCCGCCAGTGCTTTAAACGCGACAACATCTTTGGGAAAACAACTTCCGCCATAGCCAATTCCGGCCTGCAGGAATGGCCAGCCGATTCGATGATCAGCACTCATGCTCTCGCGCACTTCGTCGATGTCGGCGCCCGAAAGCTCCGCGATATTGGCGACAGCGTTGATGAAGGAGATTTTCATTGCCAGGAATGCGTTGGACGCGTGCTTGATCAGTTCGGCGCTTTTGGTCGTGGTTTGGATCAGGCGAGGCAGTGTCGCCCGACGCGGACCTGGTATCCGAGTGGCACGACGGTAGTACGCACCGGACGTCAACGGAAGATAAATGGTCGTTAGCAGGCGGCGGCCGAAGTCATCGTCGGTCCCAATCACAATCCTGTCGGGATACAGAAAGTCGGTTACGGCGGTGCCTTCGCGGAGGAATTCCGGGTTCGACGCTACACTGAAGGACCCTCGCGAAGCACCGTTCACGATCATTGTTCGCTGAATAGTCTCGCATGTGCGGATCGGTACAGTACTTTTTTCGACTATCAGCAGACGCCCATGCAACTGGCGAGCGATGTCGCGCACGACTGCATCCACACACGAGAGATCCGCATCACCGTCAGTGCCGCCCGGCGTGCCAACGCATATGAACACAGCCTCGACTACGTTAACCAGATCTGTAATTGAATCGCGCAAATGCAAGGAATTGCCCAGGTATCTTCGAACCAACTCAGGCAGAGAGCGCTCATAAATCGGCAGGCCACCGCCACGCAAACTCCGCATCTTTTCGTAGTTATTGTCGGTACCGAAGACCTGGTGTCCTAACTCTGCGAAGCAAGCGGCGGCAACCAACCCTACGTGTCCTAATCCGATAACACCGAGCTTCATGGTTGGGAACCGCCTTCCCTGGGATAGTTGAGCGAGCACACGCATCGCTGGCAGGTTGGGTCATCTTTGACTGAAAGCGAACGACGAAAGGACAGCGCGGCCTCACCATTTACGATCTCGTTCAATGACGCATGGTTAATATTTCCAATAGATCGATGAAAGAAACAAGGACGCACCGAGCCGTCATGTTCGACAACGGACGATACCCAGGGAGCGTTGCAGACCGGAGCTTCATGCCCGGTGAGGCCTAGGTTGGCCTTAAAGTGCCGTGTAATCTTACGCAGTCTGGCGGCGTCTTCGACGATGAAGCCGTTTTTGATCTCATCGTGATAAGTCGCGATAAGATTCTCAGTCTCCTGTTCGAGAGCGCTCACTTCTCTTGCGTCGAGGCCTATCTCGCTTCGCCGTTCAGCCGGCCAGAGGAGAGGGCGATTGAAAGCCTCCGACGTAAGGTCGGCTGCGAGAAACGAGATACTGTTCAATCCGATTGCTTTTGCAAAGGCAACGGTGTCGCATAAGTAATTGTGGTTTGCTCTTTGCACCGTCGTGCGGCCGGCAATCTTCATTTCTGGTCTCACAAAACGGACAGCCGCGACTCCATCTTCAATAAGCTGCGAAGCGCCACGGACACGACGAATCGAGTCGTGGATGGAGGGTGGGCCGTCAAGTGACACGATCACATCGTCAAACATTTCGGAGACGTCGACAGATCGCTTAGCAAGCAGCAGGCCAGTTGTCAGCAGAGTCAGTCGAATATTCAGTTGGCTGAAGAACCGACATAATGCACGAAGGTTGCCGTGGAGCAGGGGTTCCCCACCGGAAAGGATTACCCACCGAACGGCCAGCGTGAGCAAAGATTCCCTGTGCCGATTCATATCCTCCGCTGTGATTTCGGACGCACCTTCCCTCTTCCAGATGTCGCACATCACACAGCGACAGTTACATCGACTGTGAACATTAAGAACGAGGACAGGCATCGATACGACCAGATGCTCGTCTCGGACACTAGATGGCGGTATCTCACAGCCAGGCTGCGCAAACATGACGGACTTTCCTTCTGCCTAAGCTAATTTCACTTCCCACCGCGCCCACGGTTTTTCCAAATAGCCAACCCAACGGAGCTCTAATCCAGATAATCCGGCCATCTACCTCCAACGGTCGGAGTTCTGTTGTGCATGCGGTGGGCAGGCGTCTGATAGCCGAATCGGAAGCTAGCTGCACACGGCCCTTGACAATCACCAGCGCAATATCAGCAGCTGACATTTCACAGAGAGTCGTTGCGGGATCGGTGCCGGCATCGCGGACAGCGATGAGATCGGCACAAACCCCCGGGCGAACTGTGCCTTGTCCCTCGTGCATTCGAAACACCTTCGCCGGACGACTTAGCACCATTCGATACAGTTCGTCCGCGTCGACACCAACCTGGTTGTATGCGAAACCTATGTCATCCAGAAGATCACCGCGACACGTGAGGGGAGAGTCACTTCCCAGCACGACGTTGTCCACTAAGTTGAGGAATTCTCGTGCATGTGTCCGGCCAAACAGGAACTCATTAGAAGTGGGACACCACACGAGAGCTGTGCGACGTCGATTGAGCAACGCTGCGCCCTTTTCGTTTAGAGCCAGGCCATGTACCAGCACCGTTCGATCGCCAAGCACGCGCAACCGGTCAAGCTCGAATACCTCCTCCGCGCTTGCGGCATCTACACCCTCCGCCGCATGCAGGATGAATGGTTCTTGCGCCGACGTAGCTTGGAATCTGGCCACAATATCGGACTCCAGACTTAGCGAATGGGCCCAGCCAAAGGCGGGCAACACGCGAACCGGAAAGTCTTCCTCCAACAGCTCAGCGGTAAGCGGATTGTGATGGCATACCGTAGTGACACCGCAAAGCAGGTTGCGAATTGCTCCCCACCAGAGACGGACGGCCTTCGGTATACCTCGCAGCTTCGCGATGATCTCAGCATCCGCCGTTTGGATATCCGTCGCCCACTCTGGAGCGTTCTGATAGTGGCCACGACCCAGTTGGGGGAATAGTCCAAACTCGAGATGATCATGTGAGTTGATCAGTCCCGGTAAAAGCAAAAACCCGGTGAGATCCAGTTGCGCCTCCGCGCTCGGAGGGCCGATGCTCACAACGGGACGGGAGCCAACGAATTCTATCCGCCCGCCTCTCACGGATATTGTTGCCTTAGCAGCAGTACGCGGGCCTGCAGCTACGGACGCGCTCGTCACGGACAAAAGCAGATCGTCACCGGTGACGCTGCCAGACTGGCGCTTGGCGCCCGACAATTCCAATTGGAGGATGTAGATTGCCGGGAGTACGCTGGTCGACTCACAAGCCTCCAACTTGCCAGCATTGCGCAGCGTGGCTTCTTCTGGAATTCCGAACGAAGGCTCGAGAATGCAGTTCGCCCGAAAACCGGCGGATCCAAACCCGTCAACTATCTCTTGCAACGTTCGGTAATGAGTGTGGAGTTCAACGGAACCACTCTTCGAGCGGAAACCGCGCTTCCAGCCGCATGAGGATGCCGTTTGGGGATGCAGATCCGTTACCAGGACCCGCCCACCGAGCCGGGTAACACGGCGCAGCTCCGCAGCGAAGTTCTCAAGACTTTCCAGATAACTAAGCACGAAGGAGGCAATTACGATATCGACCGAAGAGGTAGGTATTGGCAACTCACAACAGTCGCCCAGCCGGATGTCAGCGGCGCCCCCTAGCTTTGTGTGAGCCCGGTCCAGCATCGCGCTGGAACTATCAATTCCTATTAATTGCCTGGGGCCACGAGGTGCAATCAATTTGAGCCAGCGCCCAGTTCCGCACCCCACGTCGAGCACATCGTGACCTTCAACCTCGGCCAGTAGCTGCTCAACATAGCGCTCCTCGACCGACAGGAACGGGTTAGGTTGATGGTCATACACCTCGGCCCATAGAGCGAAGGCTTTCATCGCCTGCCCAGATAGCGAAGCAACCGAAATGTTTGACGATGCTGACATGCCCTAGGACCTATAGGCTCTCCTGTTTCGGTTTGCGCAAGTCGATAAACTGATGGGCCCAACGCAGCTCCCGGGGATAGTGATAGAACCGTGAGCTGTATCGCCACGCACTCAGGGCTTTCAGTAAGGCCCTACTCCATCTGGGCGCACGAATGTCTTGCACAGTGGGCCAGCGCGAGCCGACTACCAGTTCGAAATTGTCGATCAACCGCTTCGTCTTACGCCTCAGCCACGGGGTATTTGGATCAATTCGAAGCGTGAAATCCATCCATCGCTTAGTAGCCCATTCTTCCGGCGTAGCGGGGAAGGCGATTTGTCCGTCAATGTCGCCGTACATGCTGCCTCGCTGAGGGACTGGTGTGTAGTGATACATAATGATTTCGGAGCTCGGATTAAGGCGTTTAATGGTTCGAATAAAACTGACGGTTTCGCGCGTGTCGCGCTCAGGATCCTTGGGATTGCCAATCACGAAAGAAAACTCGGGGATAATCCCGCACTGGCGCATGCGTGAAGCTATCTGCAACGTTTGTTCGGTGGTGATGTCCTTCTGCATCTCTTTGAGCGCCCAGTCGGAGCCAGACTCTGCACCGAAGAAAATCATGGTGCAACCCGCCCTACGCAAGGCGTCGAGAGTGGAGTCGGAGTACCTGCATAGCGTGTCAACACGGGCCTCGCACCACCATCGAAGACCAAGTGGAAGTAGGCGATCCGCCAGATCGCGGGCATGATCTTCCCGCATGAAGAAATTCATGTCATAAAACTGGACGGAGTCGGCGCCATAGTTGGCTGTGAGATGGCGGAGGATTTCCGCGGTTCGCGCTGGACTCTCCATCCGTTCACGGTTGCCATAGGCAGCATGAACGCCACAGAAGCTGCAGCGAAAGGGGCAGCCGATACTAGCGTGATGAACTGCAGTTCGCCGACCGAAATAGGACGGGCGCATGTATCTGTCGACCGGTACGCGATGAAATGGGGTCCAGGGAAATGAATCGGGTCCCTTCATGGGACGTTCGGGGTTGTGCCGGTGCAGTCCGAACAAATCCTTGTACGATAGCCCCTTGATGTCTTCCAGACCGTGCTGTCTTCGGACGGCCTCCACCAGTTCGAGCAGGGTATCTTCGCCCTGACCTCGTACCGCAAAGTCGACATACTTAGCATTCAGCGCGGCGTCAGGATAGATCGAGGGGAAATAACCTCCCCAAACGATGAGAACCTGGGGACGCAGGCGCCGGATTTCACGGCTGCATTCCATCGCCGCCGCCATCTGAGGGCCTGGCATCACGGTGACACCCAGTAGATCGACCTTGCGGTTATCGATCAACTCAAGTATTGTCCCGACTGGATCATTGTCCAGGTTGCCATCGACGATTTGATACTCCTCACGACCCTCGAGTATGGCGCCCAACGCCAATATCGAGAGGGGCAGCCGGCAGTTGCGGGGCTTGGTGGCGCGGGGGTTAAATAGAATAATCACTTGTCTGCCTCCGCAACGTAGATTCGGAAGCGCGATGGTTCTCGACGGTTGTGCAGTCGCGCAATGAGTGGCCGCAATGCCCATCTCATTCCATAGAATGGTGAATACACCTTCCACTGCAGCCCGAATTGGCGTTCCAGCCTAAGCAGTCGTTCGGTTGTCAAAAACTCAAGCGATTCGATCGCGTCAGACGGAAACCCGAACCTCTCCTTGAAGGCGGAGCGACGTTCCATCAACATGCGCTCTCCGCTTTCTTCGCGCGAGTACCACGGTGTGTCGGCGACGATGATGCAGCCACCTGGTCTCAAACAACGGATGGCCTCGGCGAGCGTCTTCTGGAAGTTCTCTGAGTAGTGGAATGACGCGTTGAAGATAGCAGCATCAAACTGACTATCCTCGAATGGTAAGTTGTCGAGTTCGGCTTGAACTCTGGGAAAGAGGGACGTAAGTGATTTTCCAAAGTGAATCGCAGCACCGAGACCATCCCGATTGTTTATAAGAAGGTCAACAGCAACGGGGCTATGTCCGCGAAGTGCCAGCCGATAGCTGAGCCATCCGTTGCCGGCTCCCAAATCGAGAATATTCATGACAGACTTGTGCCGATTCTCGAGGTTGGGGATTAGAACTCGTTCAAGATAACGAAATGTGCGAGCCCGAATATCCCACTGAGCCTGGTTTATCCTGGATAGATCTCGGTAAGGCAGAGCCAGATAGTAGTCTGAGCTATCGCTTCCCCTCCCTTCGGCAGCACGCACAACCTGGTACTCGACCATAAACTGATCGAAATGAGCTGCTCGCTCAGCAGTTAAGGCCTGCACTACGCCATCAGAACAGCTCAACAGGTAGCCACAGCCGCGACAGACCATGACCCACGTCGAAATGGCCTCAAAGTCGCTGAGAGTCCCTACGCCTGTTTGACATTCCGGACAGCGGAGTCGCAATTGACGGTCTGTCGACGTGTTTCCGCGTGGCGTAACGACTGCTTCGGGATGGATATGGAGCGTCATGCTCTGGTCCTCTCCAGACGGAGCAGAACATGATCTCCGAGCACGCGAAATAGCGGCCAGGAACAAATCAACCGATCGACGTTGCACATGCCGCGGAGTAAAACAGGATGCCTGCGTACAAAAGCCTCCATATACGACGGCGGGACGCTCATGCCAATCCCAATCGTCGAACGCAAGCTGAACCAGGGCGCAAACACGGTACGGAGATGTCTGATGGTTGGATAGTGGACCTCTACGACTCGTTCGCCGAGCGCGGCACGTGCGTGGCCTGGCCAACGGCGGCAGGCTTTCTTGGGCTCTCCTTGTGATAGAAACCAGAGAATTTCCCAAATACATACTCTGGTAGATACACACAGCAACAATGCGCCACCCGGCTTGACGAGGGCAGCGAAGTCTCCGGCGGCCCGTACCAGATCTCGCACACAGTTCAAACCCGCAAAGTTGGACAGAATGCCGTCGAACAAGCGCCCGCGCGACAATTCGCTCAGTCGCTCAATAGGAAGAACGTGGAACTCGACGGGCGAGGAAGGATTTTCGGTTAAGAGACGTCTTCGGGCGACTCCTATCATCTTCTCCGACGCGTCACACGCCAACACTGCTACTTGATGACGCGCGAGGAAGAGCGCGTCTTCCCCGGTACCGCAATTCACTTCGAGGACATGGTCGCCCGGCCCAAAGACCTGACGTATTCTTTCCCACACAGCCTGGCGTTGCGAGCGACCAATCAGCGAATGGGTGAAGATGTCATCATAGCGTTCCGCGATGCTATCAAAGGCCCTGCCTGCACTGTGTTCACTAGGCGCGACAAGGGAGGTCATGCTTCCACCTCTGAGTAGCTGGAAATCAAGCCTGCACGAGCCGCCTTTATTCGCTGTTGCAATTCCGCAGCCGACACCGATCCCGGCGAAGAGTTATTGAGCAACCGCGCGAGGGCCACTTCGTCGTGGAGCAAACGATCTGCGTGTTCATAAAATCGCCGTGAATGTCGTCCCTTGATCATCAGGTCGCGGTCGGAACTCTCAGCCCACGGTCTTAGTTGAATTAGCTGGTTGGCAATGCGGTCATAGTACGAGGTTCCTTTGATGGGATACGCCACCGTAGTGAAGAAAATGTCTGGGTTCGAGCACTTGACATGTTCGATCGTGGCTTCTATGTCCGGCAACTCCTCGCCTTCGTAGCCCCACATCAGGAACATGCCGCTCTGGATGCCTCGCTCGCGACAGAGTTCCACCGCCCTCTGCACCTGCTCAACCTGGACTCCCCTCTCCATGGCATCGAGAATTCGCTGCGAACCACTTTCAGAGCCGACCCAAACGCGAAAACAGCCCAGTTCTGCCAGAAGATCGAGCATCTCGGGGTTGAGGCGGTCGGCGCGGGAGATACATTCGAAGGGAATATGCAGCGAGCGACGACGCATTTCGGAGGCATAATCGCGTATCCAGCCATGGTGGATGGTGAAGACATCATCTGCGATCCACACCATGTCGGGCGCATACTCCGTCAACAACCACTCGACTTCATCGACGACCAATGCTGGCTTACGGCGGCGGTGCGTTAATCCGAATACCTGATGACTGCACCAGCGACATTTGTAAGGACAGCCACGCGCCGTGATAAATGAGACCGAACCCTGGCCATGGGCGTCACGCCAGGTATTTACATAGCGCTTGATATCGATAGCGTGACGCTCCGGCCAAGGCTGCGAGTCAAGGTCCTTGATCTGCGAGCGTGGGGCGGTTTGGCACACTGTGCCGTCTGCATCCAGATATGCAATTCCGGCTACTCTGGGCAGGGAGCTGGTATTACCCTCGCGCAGCGCTAAGAGCAGCTCTTGCATTGTGATTTCACCTTCGCCGGAGACTACGAAATCAGCGCCGGATTGCAGGTACTCTTCGACGTAGGCTCCAGGCTCCGGACCGCCAACGATGGTGCGCCAACCCTGCTCGTGCGCCACCCGCAGAATCTCAATCACGTTTTTACGGGTCATCAGGTTGGCATAGACGCCGAGGATCGACGGCTTCTCCGACCGGAGGTGGCGGAACAGAAGATCACGTGTGGAAAATGTAGTGTCGAATACGTCGACATCGAAGCCCTGTTGGCGGAGGTGGGAGCAAAGATACAGAAGGCCCAGTGGCGCATAAGGCTTCATGATCTGAAGCTCTTTGGGATCTTCGAAAAGGAAGTAACCATGAGTGAGCAGCAGGTCGGACATTATGCTTCCCTCACGGCAACAGACAGTCGGCGAATTGGAACAAACTGAGAATCATCCTCCGGGCGCATGGCATCCTGATGGCTGGTGGTGGCGTGCGGATTTCGACTGACTGGCTCCAGCGAGATTACCCGCGACCACATACCGGCAACCTTATCTCGGGCAACCTCGTCAGACGAAGAGGCGTGCCAGCAATCGACTTCGGCATGAAGAGAATCGCGTAAGGCGTGGTAGAAGTCGTCGGAATAGGCGGCCTTAAACATGACACACAAGTCGTCGCTGTCGTGCCAGTTCCTCTTACGACCTAGCTCCGCCTGCACTCTTTCATAGAAGACCGTGTTCGGAAGGGGATACGAAACGGAAACGCCGATGTCATCGGGCCTGGACGCACGAACGAGGGACACTGTCTTCTGGATATCGTTCCAAGTTTCACCGGGGTATCCGAACTGCAGGAAGTAACAAGCGCGAATTCCGGCTTCTTGCAGCCGCTGACGAGCGTCCATAACTTCGCTCACCAACAGCCCCTTGTCCATTGCGTCGAGGATCTTTTGCGACCCCGATTCGACGCCCATCCAGACTTCCGCACATCCAGCGCGCTGCAACGCAGCGACGGTTTCCGGCGTCATCAAGTCAGCCCGCGATTGAATCTTGAAAGGCATGGCGCAGTGTCGACTTTCGATCTCGCGCGCGAAGTCTTGAATCCAGTGCTGATTCAGAGCAAAGACGTCGTCTCCAAACCAGACATGTTCGGCCCCATACTGATTCTTCAGGTCGGAGATCTCGGCGGCGACAGACTCAGCCGGCCGCAGGTGGAACTTATTACCCGAGATCGGCTTAGCACACCAATTGCATCGATATGGACAACCGCGGCTTGAAATCATGTTCAAGGAAAAATAGCCGTGCGCTCGTGACCAGGCCTTCCGATACGGCGCCATATCGATCAGGTCACGGGCGGGACTCGGAAGATTGACCCACGAGTTCGCTGGAGCACTCACTCCCGCGTGGCGGATTACGTAACCTTCGGAGCCGGTGCGAACCAACCCGGGAATAGCTCCTACGTCGTCCCCACGAAGTAATGTTGAGCAAGTCTTTTCCAGAGAATCTTCCGCCTCGCCCAGCAATACGAAATTAGCTCCGTGCTGGAGATATTCCTCTGCATGATCTGTGGCATCGGAACCATGAACGATCACCGCACAATCGGTGGAGCGAGCAGCCTGGATCATCTCCCATGCGACTGCCCGCATCCGAGTGAGGCACATCTTCGTCAGGTAGTTAAAGTCATCTTCGTAAATTGCGACGATCTTGGGATGATGCCTCTCGAGCGCCTCGAAGAATCCGGCCTCAGGATCCTGCAACATCGTGTCAAATACCGCAACTGAATAGCCCTGACTACGGAGCACCGAAGCCGCATACAAGGTGCCTAGTGGCGGATACGGCTGCATCTTACGAACCTGTTTGCGGTCGTAATGGAGATGGTACGAATGTGTCAGTAAGACGTCCGCCACAAATCACCTCAAACCTGGCATCTCAACATGCATTAGCCGGTTCCTTCGGCAACTGCTGGCCCGTGACCAGGGAACGACGCGACACCAGCTGCTCCGTCGAACGAGTGAGCCACAATTCCCAGGGAAACGAATAGCGGCTTGAGTTCAATCTCCAGCGCACGGGCATTTCCACGATTCGGCGAACCGCGCGCCGCAGCAAAGGGTAACTGCGGTTGGAACGCCCGAATTTGACTGTTCAGCAAAAAGTAGTCCAGCATCCGGTGCAGCCGCGCGAGTTCCGTACCCTGCAGCCAGGGAAGCAGATTAGCGCCGAGTGGCATCTCCATCCATTCGCGCAACGACTTTGGTTCAGGCACACCGAGCGCTCGCAACTGCGGCCAAATTGGGATTCCGGGATATGGTGTGAAAATATTTGGCGAAAAGCTGACGTTGCTGAACTGACGCGCAATGTCGCTCATTGTGCGAAATGTGATCAGCCGGTCCGCTTCCGTCTCCCCCGGATATCCAAAGATCAAGTTGAAGGTCACACGGATTCCGGCCAAACTGGTCTTCCGCGCTGTCTCAAACATCTCGTTGACACGCTGGTGACGTTTGTTCATCAGCTTCAATACGGGTTCTGACGTCGATTCTGTGCCGAATCCCATGTGAGAGACGCCGCTGTCAGCGAGCAGTCGCACCTCATCCTGGCTCATGCGGCACAGGAAGTCAGTTGAGGCCTGAAATGTCCACCGAAACCGTACGCCGGAGTCGTTAATGCCCTGGGCGATCTGTAGAGCCCGGCGAAGATCGACGGGAAAATTGGAATCCAACAGCGCGACTTCTTCGATTCTGTACCTGCGAACAAGGCTGGTCAGTTCATCAACCACTCGATCTGCCGAAAGAGCGTTGAATCGGCGCTTGTAGAACACCATGTCGGTGCAGTAATTACACGCATAAGGACAACCGACGCTGGTCGCGTAAGCCAGCTTGCGCACTCCACAGGCCCTTTCGTAAGCATCGAAGTCCACCAGGTCGAATGCGGGTATGGGCAGCGAATCGAGCTGTTCGACTCGCCGGTCGGGATTGTGTTGGCGCTGGGTAGCGCGCTTCCATGAAACACCACGTATTCCTTCGAGCGACTTGCCTTCTGCAAGAGCCTGGGCGATTTCCAAGAGAGACAGGTCTCCTTGGCCACGGACGACCGCGTCGACAAACGGCTCCTCCAGTGTTTGATCGGGCAGCAGACTTGGATGCCAGCCTCCAAAAATCACCGGCACCGATGGATCGACAGCTTTGATCGCGGTCGCAACTTCGACCGCACCGCGAATCATCGGCCCAGTGAGCACCGAAATCCCCACGCAAAGAGCGCTGCTTGTCTCCTTGAGAACATGCTTCTTATAGTCAGGGTCGATGGCTGCATCGACTACAACCACCTCGAAGTTCCCAGACCGTAAGGAGGCAGCCAGACACAAGAGACAGAGCGGTGCACTGAGCGGTGGCCCATCATAGGCGGGATAGAAGAGAACGACTTTGCCTCGCATCAGCACGCCGCCTGTGTCACGGGAGCTTCCAGGCGCTTGGCATCAACCGCCGGCTTCGGCGCCGCCGCTCCTTTCTTTAATTTGTCGTTAAACCAAAGCTCAACCGGGAATTTGTAGAATGTCTCTCCGCAAGCGCCAGCGCGCAGGCAGAGAGATACACCTTTGCAAAGATCGAGTGACGCGGCTGCGGCGGTCGGCAGCGATCGGTACACGATCGAATGCAATGCGAAGGTAGTCGCGCATGACCTGAAGGCGCTGGTGTTCAGCACCATCAAGCCAGGGTAGCTTGGTATACCTTGGGAAAAAGTCGGCCCACCCTTCGAAAGACGTTGGCTGTTGAATGCCAATCTCCTCCGCCCTTTCCATGATGGGAGCGCCCGGGTACGGAGTGAAGATGTTGGTCCAGAACTCGGCACCAGGAAAGCGAGTGCAGACGTCCATCATGAAGTCGACGGTCTCGCGCCGTTCCTCCGGTCCCTCCCCGGGAAATGCGAAGATGATGTTGAACGAAGGCCGGATGCCGGCAGCCAAGCAGCGTGCAGCGCTCTCATATATCGATTCGAAATCCTGAAAGTCCTTATTCATCGCCTTCAGAATCTTCGGCGATCCGGAGTCAACTCCCTGGCAAATTTGTTGCAGCCCACTGCGGCGTAGCAGCTTCAGGTCTTCCAGGGAAAGTCGGGCTACCAGATTGGTGGTGGCTTGAATGCTCCATTGGAAGTTAGCGTCCGCACTGACAAGTCCAGCAGAGATGTCGCGCGCCCGGTCGAGGTCAACCAGAAAGTTGTCATCAACGACCCACAACATCTCCAGGTTGTATCGGTCAGTCAGGTCCACGGTCTCTTCGACGAATTGTTCGGCAGGCAATGCGTTCCACTTTCGACCGTACACTCCTGCATTGGTGCAATAGGCGCAATTAAAGGGGCAAGCCAGGCTGGACGTATACATCGCCCAGCGGCGCCCGCACATGCGCTCGTAGGCGTCAAAATCTGCGAGATGGTAAGCCTTTGGTGGCAAATCGACGATTGGGGTCAAGGGCCGTTCGGGTGTGAAGATTAGCTTGCCTTGACGCTTGAACCCGATGCCGGCCACTAAGTCAGGTGCGGATCGGCTTTCGATGTGCTGCACCAGTTCCAGGAAAGAGTCTTCGCCCTGTCCGCGGACTACATAGTCGACGAATGGAGCTTCCAGCGTCTGGGTCGGCAGCAGTGAAGGATGCCATCCACCGAGAATGATAGGGAAGTCGGAGTTCCATCCCTTGATGGCGCGAGCGATTTCGGCGGTCTCGCGAATCATCGGACCGGTCACGAGCGACACGCCCAAACACAACGCATCGCGGACTTCTTCCAACACCCGCTTCTTGTAATTGGGTGTAATCGTGGAGTCGATTACACATACTTCGTATCCGGCACGGATTAACGGTGTCGCGACTGCCAGTATTCCGAGCGGGGCCGTCGCTTCCGTGCTCGCGAACGAAGGAAAGAAAAAGACGATTTTCTTGCTCATGGAAGACTGCCTATGACGCTGAACTATAGGGTCCCTCCCACCCACGATTGTCACAACGGTGTAAATGGTTTGTCAGGACTTCGACGACAGCATTCGCGAGCCAGGTTTCTGCGGTAGATTGTTCTTGGTAAGTCGTTGCCCAATGAGATACGTCGCCATCGATAACCACAATCTTCGATACGCTGGCGTCCTGGAAATTGCCGGAGTATCCTGCTCGATCAGAACGAACTCGTTGGAATTAGCGTCGACTTTGTTCTCGTGGGGCCGGGAGCGAAGAAAGCACGATACAGTCGGTTTCTCGATGCGCGTCGTCGTCTCTCAAGCCAAGGACGACTGCGCGACTCCTCCGCACTTTCGCGGTCTGGATCACATCGTAATAGCCACGTTCGGCGGATCGAATATTTTCATGTTCGACCTCTTTCGGCGTGAAATATCGGCCACCGTATCCGCGGAAACGGCACGAACTGCGTCATTTTGGGCCGAAACATTATTTCCAATTGCGATCGGAGTTCTGGGACCTGCAATCGGTATATTGCCCCTACACGCCGCGTGCCTAGAAGTGGGGGGCAACGGGATCCTAATCGCAGGCGCTTCGGGGGTGGGAAAGTCCACTCTCGCTGTGGCGTTGGCTCAAGCCGGCCTCAACTATGTATCGGATGATTGGACATACATCGGTACCGACCGGCATGGATTACTAGCGCATGGGGTTGGGGCGTCGGCCAAGCTACTACCAGATGCAATTCAACACTTTCCGGAACTGGCCCGCTTTCAGTTGTCGGTGGCTCTGAATGGCGAGCTGGCTTATATGCTGTCGGCCTCTGAGGCATTCCCATCGGGGTGTGTTCGGTCCTGCGTGCCGCAATGCTTCGTGTTTCTGGAGCGGACGACTGGATCCGGGTGCGAGATATCCCCGATACCAGCGGAACAGACACGCTGGTACGTCGATTCCAGCGTTGAGCCCCTGCCAAGCGAATTAGGTGCGGCTGCCCTTGACCGACAAGAGATCATTGCACGAGTGGCATGCCTGCCAAGTTGGAGACTACGGTACGGAGGGACGCCGCAGTTTGCTGCACAGGAACTGTCCAGATTCTTTCTCCGAATGGAGGGGATGGAGTCGTGAGTTTTGAATCTGGTATCCCGGACTTGCTACGCAGATTTGTAGCGACGCCTCACACGTTTAGTACGGGAATGGGCGAGGATGCGATTCGCCTAGAGACGAATGACCCCATAATCGTGGACAACTTTCGGTCGCAATTCCACAACTTCCCCCACTCATACACCTGGAAGCTCATTCGAGACGACGTGACCAGTACCGACGACGTAACCACAGTATTCGTTTCTGGTTCGCTAGTAATGGTGCTGTTTGGAATAGAAACATGCGTGGTTGTCGACCGCGACTGTCGGCGAGTGTTCGGGTTTCTTGCATCCGATGTGGACGCAAGCGAGTTTCTGAATCGGCTCTCCCCAATCCTCGCCGAATCGGCGGTCGCCACAGACCGAAGTGCACGATAGGCAGATCACGGAGAGTAGCCGTCTGTGAGTCCGCAACATGGCGCTGTGCGGCAACCGCTTTCCCGCAGCCTGCTTACGCTATGCACCACTACCGCTAGTAACTCTTGTAGCTCTTATATTGCTTAAAGCGCTAGGTGAGAGCAGCGTGAGTTTTTGACAAAGAAGTGACAATTCAGCGCGACTATCGTGACAACTGCTAGTTCGTGCGCAGATATTTTGAGCCGTAGTTCAGGGATTCGCGGCCTGGGAGTCGAGGCGGCGCGGTAGCGATGAGGATATTCGGAAAAACCCGGCAGCTGGCAGAAGCGGTGGTCGCGACGCTGAGTCAGGAGAAGCCAAGCCTAACATCCGCTCTACTGCGCTCGTTTACGTTGCGCGACTGGGAGCGGAGCTATTATTGGCTGGACGCAAGCGGGGTGGCACTCTATTTCCTGGAGGCAGTTAAACAACAACATCTGGAGAGCTTGATTCCTGTCTCGGTTCTCCGACGCCTGGAACAGAATCAAGCCGACAACCAAAGGCGCTCCGCCCACCTGTTCGAAGAGTTCGTAAAGATTAACGGGGCCTTCCGTGGCAGCGGAGTGCGCTATGTCACACTCAAGGGGTTTGCCTTGGCCCCCGACTATTGTCGGGATCTGTCGCGTCGGTACCAACTGGATCTAGATTTCTTGATTTCTCCGACCGACGAGTCGAAGTGCCGTGAACTCATAGAGCAAATGGGTTATCGCCTTAAAGGTGTCGGCGATTACATCTCGGAATTCCAGGCAGGAGAAGATCGGCCGCCCGCCCTTGACAGGCTTTACGAGCCTAGATCTGAGCGATCGGTCGAACTGCATCTAGCCATTCCCCCCGTAACTATTTTCGGCACAGATGAGCTCATCGGCCGATCGGAGTCCCGCTCCAATAGCGGTTATGCCTTTCCGGTGCTTGCATCCCGAGACATGTTTCTGGCGCAGGCTTTTCACCTGTTGCGCCACATCAGAGGCGAATGGACTCGCCTGGCGTGGTTTCTCGAATTCAGGCATTTCGTAAGGGGCCGGCACGACGACGTGTCCTTCTGGAGCGACATCAGGAAGCACGCGGAAGATTCTGATAGTTCAATAGCAATAGGCATCGTCACCCTGCTAGCGGCGGAGTTGTTCGGACCGTTCGCACCTCGGGAGCTGATCGAGTGGACCGTTGACACCCTTCCAAAACGGGTTCGGCTATGGGTAAACCGCTATGGGCGGCAAGCGGTGCTCACAGAGTTTCCGGGAACAAAGTTATATCTGTTGCTTGAGCAGGAGTTAGCAGCTGACACGCCCGCGAGGCGTCACACCCGTCGTAGGAAGCTGTTACCTGTTCGTCTTCCCGACAAGATCGCCGACTCTACCAACAGCCACTGGCTGAGAGGGATACGGGGCAGTTTGATCCAAATGCGTTACATAGTGTTTCGGCTTCGGTTTCACATCGCGGCTGGTATTCATTATTGGCTTGAAGCTCGTCGTTGGAAACGCGCCCTGCTTGCGGGAGAGGTCGGACCGAGGGTTGCGAACGTGGATCGGCACAGGGTGACAGCGTCGAGCGTCGGGCAGTACTGACGCTGCGCTTGCGCTCATTATGGCTAACGGAGATGGGCAGGTCACTCATACCTAAGTGACAGGGCGGAGCTGTAAAGTGACTGTCGCCAAACAATCGAGATGAACTTGACCGCTGCTTTGACATCTTCACGAGAGTGACGGGCTACAAGAAGGACACCAGTGGAAACTGAAACGACCCCGCAGTGCAAAGAGCCGTCACATTGGTATGCGGTTCAAACTCGTCCTCACCATGAAAAGCGAGTGGAAGAGAGACTGCGAATGAACTCGTTGCAGACTTTCTTGCCCGTCCACCGATGTCGCCACTTGTGGAAGAACGGGGTGCGCGCGATTGTAGAAATGCCACTATTCCCTTGCTACCTGTTCGCCCGCGCTTCAATTTACGACCGGGTTAACGTGTTGCGAATACCTGGCGTTCTCGGCCTAGCATCGTCTTCTGCTCATCCCTCCAAGATATCGGCAGAAGATATTGAAGCTCTGCGTGCCGCAGTCGAAAACCTACGAGCCATCCCCCATCCCTATCTCAACGCTGGCGACCGAGTGCGAATTATCTCTGGCCCCCTAACCGGGATGGAAGGAATTTTGATCAGGCGGAAACAAGAACTGCGAGTGGTGGTCTCGATCGAAATTATCATGCGCTCTATTGCAGTCGAAGTGAGCGAATTCGAGATTGCAGCGATTCGATCAGTTCGATCCTGCTGAGAAGCTCTCCGTTCTTTCTAACTCGTTCGCGTCCGCGAGGATGCTTAGTTGTTGATCATGATTAGCACAATAGAATTGAAACATCGAGTCTACGGCCTGGCCGCAGTCCTTATGGTCGTAGGTCTCAGCTTTGTCGCCGGCTCCGCACAGAATCAGGCTGATGTCACAAGTCTGTCAGGGTCGGGCGAATCGGAGTCGGTCCCATCTGTGGGTCCCGGCGTCGCGTTGACGGCGGACCAAATTATCCAGCTGCTGCATGAAAAGCCCGAGTTGGTAGTCGAGCTCAAGAGAGTCGCGGTGGAGCGGCTGAATGCTCAAGGGATGTCCGTGCAGGAGGATTCCATCACTGACGACATGCTTTTCAGCCGGATCTCCACTGATGCGCAGTTTAGGTCGTCGATTACGGTGTGGCTTAGATCACGCGGCTACCTTTCGGACGCGGACCTGCAAGCTGCACAGTCGCGGGCTGCTGACCCCGATGAGGAGACCACCAGCGAATACACACTTTCGAAACAGGCACTGGCGGGCTTGCCTCCCGACGCCTACGGTCGCGCCACCCGGTCGGTGAGTGCGGAAAGTGATTTGCCGACGCCGGTGGCGGACGTGCGGCGAGACTACCCTGGCAGCAAACAGCAACCGCCTACTCGAAAAACCAGGCCCTCGGCGTCCGATGCGCCCGACGCGAACGACGCTCGGGCCTCCCAGGTTCTCCATCGTTCCGCTCCGTACAATCTTATGGCCATGCGAGATCTCTACTCGCAAGTGCCAGCACCCACTTCATCTTTGCGGCGGTTTGGTTCGGAAGTCTTCCTTAGTCGCGGTTTGTTGGGCAAGGAGGCGGCATTGGACATGCCGGTCGGTCCCGATTACATTCTCGGTTCCGGCGACGGAGTGAACATTGACATGTGGGGGGGGGTGTCACAACGCATTACAAAGACGATCGATCGGGAAGGAACAATTGTCTTGCCCGAGGTTGGACCAGTAGTTCTCGCAGGGCTGACACTCGAGCGAGCGCAGGCGATGATACAGAATGCGCTCGGAACGCAGTTCCAGAACGCACGGGTCGAGGTGACCGTCACCCGGATGCGGACTATTCGTATCTACGTGGTTGGAGATGTGCAGAGACCCGGCGCTTACGATCTTAACTCTCTGTCGACTCCCATCAATGCCCTCTATGCGGCCGGCGGCCCAACTGCCATCGGATCGTTGCGCATAGTTCGACATTTGCGCGGTAAACAGCTCGTTCGCGAAGTTGACCTCTACGATTTCTTCCTGCACGGGGTCCGGCCGGACACCGAACGATTGCAACCCGGGGACACAATTCTCGTGCCGCCTGCAGGCACACAGATTACCGTCGCCGGAATGGTGAGACGACCGGCGATTTATGAACTCAAGAACGAGACCCAGCTATCGCAGGTGCTTGACCTGGCTGGAGGGCTCCTCGTCTCGGCGGCGATGGGACAAATCAAGGTAGAACGTATAGAGGCGCACGAGAATAGAGTCACTGTAAGCGTTAACTTCCCCGAGGGCGGCAGTCCAGATGCTCTGCGGAAGTCCCTGGCTTCTTTTATAGTTCAAGACGGAGACCACGTCATGGTGGCTCCCATCCTGCCTTACAGCGAACGAGCTATCTACCTGGAGGGTCATGTCGTCCGTCCCGGCAAGTACCCATACCGGGACGAGATGAGCTTGACCGATGTAATTCACTCCTATCAGGATCTCTTACCCGAACCCGCCGAGCGCGCCGCATTGGTGCGCCTTCGTCCACCGGACTATCGTCCTGAAACAATCGAGTTCACACTGTCCGAAGCCTTGATTGGAAACGATCCCATCCACCTTCAACCATTCGACACGGTACGTATCTACAGCCGCTATGAGGTCGACCCGCCAAAAGTGAAGATCGAGGGCGAGATAGCTGAGCCAGGATCGTACCCTCTTCCGGAAGGCATGACGGCTGCTCAGCTTGTGCGGATGGCGGGGGGATTTAAGCGGAGCGCCCTGCTGACCGAAGCTGATTTGGTGAGTTATGAGGTCAAGGGTGGAAAGAAAGTAGTTAGTCATCGGGCAACGATCAATATCGGCCGAGCCGTTATAGACAAAGATTCCAGTGCGGACGTCATCCTCAAGCCTGGAGATATTCTCATCATTCATCAACTGTCGGGATGGAACGATGTGGGCGCGACATTGACTTTAGAGGGTGAGGTCACCTATCCCGGCGAGTACGGTATTCAAGAGGGAGAGAAACTGAGTTCCGTACTGAAGCGCGCCGGAGGATTTCGATCAACCGCATATCCAACCGGCGCCATTCTTGTTCGCACTCAGGTACGGGACCTGGAGGAGAAGAGCCGTAACGAATTAGTTCGGCAAATCGAAAACACTTCCGCCGGAGCAAAATTCTCGCCGACGGCGGCGGGTGCGGAAGCTGCCGTCAGCATGCAACTGATGGCGCAACAACAACAGCAGGTGTTGCAGAAACTGCGCAGCCAGCCGCCCTCAGGACGGCTGGTAATCAAGATCAGCACCGACATTGCGAGTTGGGAGAACACCCCTGCCGACATCGAAATGCGCTCCGGGGACGTTCTCACAATCCCTAAGAAACCCAGCTTCATACTCGTCAGCGGACAGGTCTACAACCCGGCCGCAATTACCTACGTACCGGGCAAAAATGCTGGATGGTACCTAAAGCGTGCTGGCGGTCAAACCGACATGGCGAATCATAAAGAGATCTTCGTGATTCGTGCCAATGGCTCGGTGGTAGGCAGGCACTCCGGCGAGTGGTACGACGATAACGTTTTGTCCACCATGATGCAGCCCGGCGACATCGTGGTGGTCCCGCAGAAGATCATGGGCGGGTCGATGGTTTGGCGTAATATGCTCGCCACGGCGCAGGTCTTATCGTCGATCGCGATCACAGCGAAAGTGGCAGGACTGTAGCTGGGCAATATGCGCTGCTGTTTGACGTGGTCTGTTGTTGTCCTGGTCATGCATCTCTGCCTTCCATGCCTGCGAGCACAACAAGCCAGTAGTTTGCCACTCCAGGCTACCGACCCAGCCGAAGACAAACAGCGAAGCCCCGGCAATATGGCATCGACTTATGTTCCGCTGGACAGCTGGGTATACCCGGCCTTTGAGAGGATGGCAGCACTCGGGTACGTCCAAACCGGATTCGTTGGCCTCCGGCCATGGACCCGCATGGAGTGCGCCCGGCAACTGATGGAAGCAGAGGACTTAGGCGCCGGAGAGGCAGAAGCATCGGTCCAGCAGTTGTATCGCGGCTTATCATCCGAGTTCGCACAGGAGCTGGAGAGACTCGAAGGCTCAAGTCCCAACAAGGGTGTTCAACTCGAATCAGTCTACACCCGCTTCACTGGGATCTCGGGGCAGCCATTGATTGATGGCTACCATTTCGCGCAGACTCTTACCAGCGACTTCGGCCGGCCCTATGGGGAAGGGACAAACTGGTACGCTGGCGGCGCGACTCGGGCGGTCGCCGGTCCTTTCGCGTTTTACGTGCGAGCAGAGTACCAAGATTCCGCGCCCAGTCCGGTTGTGCCTCCAGCCGCCCAGAATGCAATTGCGCAGGCTGACTTCACTCCCACCGCCGCCGCCGGACCGGTGACTGGCGAAGCAAGAGGCCGGCTGCTCGACGCATACGCCTCCGTCGATTTCAAGAACAACCAGCTGTCATTCGGAAGGCAGTCGCTGTGGTGGGGCCCGTCCTACAGCAGCCCACTTTTATTTAGCGACAATCCTTTGCCCATTCCGATGCTCCGGTATGACCGGGTCAAGCCATTCAAGCTTCCCAGTTTTCTCGGCGTGTTGGGACCGATCCGAATGCAGTACTTTATCGGTCAATTGTCGGGTCAACAGTTTGTGAAAACTTCCGCTGTCATCGGCCAGTCGGGCAAGTCACTCAACCCACAACCTTACATTCACGGCGGCAAGATATCTTTCAAACCTACGCCGAACCTCGAATTCAGCGTGTCGAGGACCGTAATCTTTGGTGGGCCAGGGTTCCCGGTGACTTCGGAAACCTTCTGGCGCAGCGTCTTTTCGACCAGCGGGTCAAACGGCGCCAACGATCCCGGCGATCGTCGAGCAGCATTCGACATTCAATACCGGATTCCGGGGCTTCGCAACTGGCTTACGTTTTATTGCGATGCCTTTGCGGACGATGAAGTATTTCCTCTGGCGTATCCCACCCACAGCGCGTGGGCTCCCGGTATCTATCTCCCCAAGATACCTCACCTCCCCAAGGTCGACTTCCGCGCCGAAGGGGCGGTTGACACCAGATCGCTTGTTTCCTGGATTCTTCTATTTCAACGTTCATTACCTGAGTGGGTACACCAACGATCGCCAGCTGATAGGAAGCTTGGATAGGTCGCCAAGGAAGCGGCTTTCAGGTGTGGAGCACGTACTGGATATCAGCTCGCAGCAAGATTCAGGCGAGTTATCGAGGCATGTGGGTCGACCACAGCTTCTTGCAAGGCGGATGGGTGAAGGACGCTAGCGTCCTGACTGAGTTTTCGATACGGCCTGAGATTTCTCTGCAGGCGTCGGTTCAGTATGAGCGCTGGAGCTTTCCTTTGCTTTCAACGACCAAAATGACGAACGTCGCCAGCTCTGTTCAGATCACCTACTCCCCCACATGGAGACGCCGCTAGTGAGAAGCAATCAAGCTTCGGTGCTGATGCCGCAAGAAGAAGCTCTGGAGCCGCTGCGGTCTTACGCAAATGGAGAAGGCTGGCCTGCTAATGCTTTCATTCTTTGGCACAGCCGGCGCATTCTGTTCTGGACGGCGGTGTGGGCAGTCATCGCCAGTACTGCAATTGCCTTCCTTATCCCCAAACAGTACGAATCCGCGACTCGCATCATGCCGCCAGATCAGCCAGGAGGTGCGGCGGCGATGTTAGCGGCGATGGCGGGCAAGGCGCTTGCGGGCGGCGCAGGCGGGACGGGCGGAATGGGCGGAATGGCAGGGCTCGCTGGCAGTTTGGTCGGCATGAAGAATTCTGGCGCGCTATTTGTTGACCTGCTGCAGAGCGGCACCATTCGAGGTCGTCTCGTGGAGCAATATGACCTGCAAAGGGTCTACCGGAACCGATACCGCCAGGATGCCCTGAAGAAATTGGGCCGACGCACCGAGATCACGGAAGACCGCAAGAGCGGCGTAATCACGATCGTCGTGACCGATACCGACCGAAGGCGTGCACGCGACCTCGCACAAGGGTATGTCGACCAGCTCGATCAGTTGGTCGCAAGGGTTAACACTTCTTCGGCACGTCGAGAACGGGAGTTCATTGAACACCGTCTTGTCGCGGTGCAGCAGGATCTTGAGAAAGCTCAGATTGAACTCAGTGAATTCGCCAGTAAGAACACCACTCTCGACATCAAGGAACAAACCCGTGCGATGGTGGACGCCGGTGCAAAGTTGCAGGCCCAGCTCATCGTGGCGAAGTCCGAGGTAGATTCGCTGGAGCAGATCTACACGCGAGAAAACGTTCGGGTACGCGCCGCCCAGTCTAGAGTTGCCGAGTTGGAACGAGACCTGAAGAAGATGAGCGGACAGGGGCTGACCGCGGGTGACAATCAGAAAGATGAATCCGCTCTCTATCCTCCACTACGGCAGTTGCCGATTCTCGGCGTTCAGTGGGCCGATCTCTATCGCAAGGTGAAGATACAGGAGACAGTTTTCGACCTTCTTACCGAGCAGTACGAAGCTGCGCGAATCGAGGAGGCTAAGTCAATACCAATCGTAAGCGTGATCGATCCACCAAGCTGGCCAGAGAAGAAGTCGTTTCCTCCGCGCCTTTTGCTGATCATCGGCCTTACGGGAGTCGCAGTTCTCGCTACGTCAGCATGGTTACTGATTCAGGACCGGTGGCGGCGGGTGTGCCACGATGATTTACGGAAGTTGCTGGCACACGAAATCCTGGTATCGTGCAAATCTCGCCTGGCGCGACTGCCGTTGCCTCGTCTTGGCACAAGTCAATGAATTGTTTCCAAAAAATGCGAGGTGCCGTCATTTGGGCTCTGGTGGCTGCACGCCGGTCGGAAAAAGCCAGAGGCGGGGTTGTCAACGCCGCTTTTGGGGTTCTCGAATACCTTGCCCAGCCTCTGGGAATGTTGCTGGCGGCCCGCTTTCTAATTCACCGTCTGGGATTGTCACAGTATGGAATGTGGATGCTCGCGAGCGCGACTGTCGGGGCTGCTGGACTGCTCTCCACTGGATTTGGTGATGCAACTATTCGCTACGCTTCCTTCTTTCGGGGCCGGGGAGAGCCGCTTCGAGTGAATCAGGTTGTTGGCGGAACAATTCTGATCAATCTGGTGCTCAGCACTGCGGTGGCCCTGGCGCTCTGGGCTCTCGCTCCCTATGCCGTTCATCACTGGTTCACGATTGAGCCCGAACTGCAAAGCGCATGTGTCAGGGCGCTGCAAGTGGGCAGCGCGATCCTGGTCGTCCGATCTATTGACAGCGTGTTTGTGAACGTATTACGTGCCTTCGAGCAATATCGTCCCGCAGTCGAGATTGCGGTATGCGGACGCGCCGCAACGATTGTCGCGGCCGTCTGGCTGGTGGCGAGGGGCAATGGCGTTGTAAGCATCATGGTTGCTACCTTGGTGATAGCAACGGTGGGAATGATCTTGCAAGCGACAGCCGTTCGTGCCAGAGTCGGGCCGGTCCCGCTGCTTCCTGCTTGGCACAGGAACGCACTGGCCGGCCTGTTCTCGTTCGGAAGCTTCAGCTGGTTACAAGGTCTTTCGGGCATCGTGTTCAACCAGGCAGACCGTTTGATCGTTGGGGCTCTGCTTGGCACATCGTCCGTGGCGTATTACAGCGTTTGCACTCAGGCGGCGCAGCCCATCCACGGATTCATAGCCTCCGGACTTCATTTTCTTTTCCCGCACCTGAGCGCACGCAACTCCAGCGCCGAGCGGACTGCTTTGCAGCCCCTCGTCTCCAGAGCATTTTGGTTGAATACGATCCTGGTGCTGTTGCTCAGCCTTCCTGTGGTTCTCTTGAGTAAACCACTTCTGGTGCTCTGGATGGGGCCCACCTTCGCTCAGCACACCTGGGTTATTTTGACGCTGCTGGCGATCGGCTTCGGTCTTCTGGGCTTGAATGTTACCGGTCACTACACTTTGTTGGCGTTCGGCGAAGCGAAATACGTGACCTGCCTCAACCTTATCGCAGGAGCTATCACCCTGATCGCTATTGGAGTGCTGATCCCGCGGTTTGGCCTGGTGGGAGCAGCCGCAGGGCGCCTGCTCTACGGACCTATCACCTGGATAATGTATTTCAGGATACGCAAATTCATGCCTGATCAGAACCTTAGCGATGCTTCTGTCGCACTGGAACTCTCACCGAACTGAATGCGAGATGTAACACATTTACCGGAAAGTAGCAGATGGGTCTTGGAAACCTATTAGGTCAGTTTGCCCGGCGAATCGATCGCGAACTAGGTGTCCGCGAATGGCTGCGTGGACAACCGCGTCCTCCGCGCGGCGGATTCGATCTGGCTGGCGAGAAGATCATTGACTGGGGATGGATTTGCGTCAACCTCCCCCCTGGACCCCGTCGCGCGTTGGAAATTGGCTGTGGCGAGTCCCCGGTTCTGCCGGCGATGCTCGCACGAGGCTATGAAGTGACGGGAGTAGATCTCGATGCCACCATCACCAAGGAACTGAACGGCTTCTCCTTCGTTCAAGGAGACTTCAATCGCATCGAACTGGTGCCCACTTTCGATGTTGTCGTCGCGTGCTCTACTTTGGAGCACTTCGGCTTGGAAGGGCGCTACGGATCGACGCAGGACGACAACGCCGACTTGATTGCAATGCGCAAAATGCGTTCGCTGTTGTCGCCTCTGGGCAAGGCGTTCATTACCATACCCGTCGGACGCGATGCTGTGCACTCGCCTTGGCACAGAGTATATGGCAGAAACAGGCTGCCCCTTCTTCTGGAAGGGTTCGCCGTTACCGAATCACGCTTCTGGACAAAGGTTCCCTGGGGTCCGTGGTACGAAACCACTCTTCAGCACGCTTTCGACCAGCCAGTGACGTTGCAGCGATACGCGCTCGGCCATTTCGCTTTGGTGCCCGAGAGCGCCGCGTTCGAAAGCGGCGGGAACGCGTGATGGGCGACAACTCACTATGGACGACGCCCTGACCTCCATTGCTAAACACGCAACGGCCGAGCGTGACGGAGCCATCCTCTCTGCCATTGTGGGTGCTATCTATGCGTTTCGCGTGTGCCTGACATTCCTTTGGTTTCGAGACCAACCCGCTGTCGGTACTGCCCTGACGGTGGGACTGAGTCTCACATTGTTGATAGCTGCGTTGGCCTACAAAGCGCTTGTTTGGCCGATCCATTCTGGCGTCAGCCCAACGCCTCGAACGTTAAGGTGGATTTATGTTTACCTGCTGCTCGCGGTCGTAAGCCTGGCATGGACCACGACTCAGTCGATTCCCGCAGCCCTTGCGTATTGGGCTGCCATGGCGGCCGATGTCTTGACTGTTGCTGTCCTGCTGCAGGGAGAACCTGAAGCCGAGGCGGTCGCTTTGATGAAAGGCTTTGTCATTGGCGCTACCGTAGTCGCGGTCATTTCATGGTGTGCTCCCGTTATGGACGACCTGCGCTTGGGAGACGAAAACTTTCTTCATCCAAACGCCATCGGATTTGTATTTGCCATCGCTGCCCTGCTCGCACTCCGCCTGGCAAAAGAGGCCAGCCGTTGGAAATGGCTGGGTGCGATGCTGGCGATTACGTTGCTGCGAACGCTCAGTAAGGCGTGCATCGTTGCGTTTTTAGCAGCCGCAATCTTCTATCTCCTGCGCGATGCCAAAATCAGCCGCCAAACTAAGGTCAAGATCGGCATCATCACGAACGGGATCCTGATCAGCTTCTGGGGATTGCTCGAAGCGTATCTCGACATGTATGCCCAGGGGTCCCGAGCCGAGACCTTGACCGGGAGAACCTTCATCTGGGCTGAGTCATTCGCCATCGCAGTGGAAAAACCATGGCTCGGTCACGGATTCTATTCCTTTCGCTGGGTGGTTCCTCCTTTCGGCGACTTCGAAGCATGGCAGGCACACAACGAATTCCTGCAACAGTTCTTCAGCTACGGTGTTGTCGGAGTGATTGTCGTAGCCATTTTGTATTCGGTGTTCCTGCTCCAGGTTCGACGGAGCGCAAGCTGCGACCTCAAGACTTTAGCCTACGCTCTTCTGATCTTTGCCTTGATTCGTGGACTTGTAGATACCGAGCGTTTCGATTTGTCGTTCCCGCTTTGGCTCATGGCGATGTTCGCATTGTCGTTGCCGGTGGGCGCTTCGACTTTATTTCCCAATCCGTGAATCGACCTCCAAGCATTTCGATTGTCACGCCGTCTTTCAACCAGGCGGCTTTTCTCGACGACGCTCTGTTGAGCGTCAGGAACCAAGACTACAGCTGTCTCGAACACATCGTGATGGACGGAGGATCGAGCGACGACAGCACTGAGATCCTGAAGGGGCATTCCGAAACCCCGGGATGGGAACATCTGCAATGGGTCTCGAAACCCGACCGTGGGCAGAGCGATGCGCTCAACAAGGGCTTCGCTCGTGCGCGAGGCGAGATCATTGGCTGGCTGAACTCCGACGACCGGTACCGGCCTAATTGCTTCACGGCGGTCGCGAAGGCTTTCCAGGATCCTGATGTGGACATCGTGTACGGGGACTCTGCCTGGATGGATGTCCAAGGCAAGATATTTCGGTTAAGACGGGAAATTGAATTCAGCTATTTCATCCTGCTTTATCATCGCGTCCTCTACATTCCAACGACGTCCACTTTCTTCCGACGCCGAATTGTTGATGAAGGACACTTATTGGACGAAGGCCTTCAGTATGCTATGGACTTCGAGTTTTTTGTCAGGCTTGCCAGATGTGGTTACCGATTTCAGCACATTCCGGTTGTGCTGGGCGACTTTCGACTTCAGCCCAACAGCAAGACGTCCCTCATGTCTCATAAGCAACTAGAAGAAGTCAACGCGGTAATGACGCGATATTCGCCTCTTTCGACATACTTGCAGGACGCAGTTTTGCGCCATGTCGGATTCACCCTCCTCCGCTCATCAGCCGCGGCTTTACGGTACTTTCTAAAATTTTCCCGAGGTTACTATTTTGATCGGTTCCGGCTGCCAAACCTGCACTTTTAGCACTGCGGAATGTAGCTATCGCAAATGCACGTCTTAATAAATGCGGTGTCATCGTCGCGGCATCCTTCAGGGATATGCCGGCACGCTGCTAGCTTAAGCCGTTGCCTGGCAGCCAATGCCGAGATTTCGAAAGCAACGCTCATTGTAGGAGAATGGCAGGCTCGATACTTCACTAGTTCTTTCGGCCCGTTTGATCCAAAGGTTCAGATTCTGGTTGTCGACCTCTCAAGGGCAGCATTCTCTCGCAACTGGTGGTATTTCAATTCATTGCCGACACTTGCATCGTCCTGTGACGCCGACATTGTTCATCTCTCATTTCCCGTGCCCATCCTGCGCAGCCGGTTTCGGTGTCCTGTAGTGGTGTCGTTGCACGATCTATACCCGTACGATATCCCGGACAACTTTGGGCGGTTCCGAGCCGTGTTCAACCGCCTGTTTCTCCGGCAATGCATGTCGAACGTCGATTACGTCGCCTGCGCGTCCGAGTTCACTGCAGCCAGGCTTAGAGCGCTGATGCCGATGCTCGCAAAAGAGAGGGCTGAGTGCATTTACCCATGTGTGGATTTCAATCCGCAGTCCTGCCAAACCCCAACCCAAAGGGACATAAGAAGGCCGTTCATATTGAGCGTTGCACAACATCGACAAAATAAGAATATTCCCTTGTTGCTGAGTGCGTTTGCCGATCTATTGCATCGGAGGTTCATATCTGGCGACACGCGTCTGGTCATCGTGGGCAGTCAAGGACCATTAACCAGCCTGATCCTCTCCCAGATCACCTCGTTATCAGTCCAAAACAACGTTGTTATGACAAGCACATTGCCAGACTCGGAGTTGTGTTGGTTGTACAGGAACTGTGACCTATTCGTCGCGCCTTCTTCGATGGAAGGATTCGGCCTCCCGCTCGCCGAAGCCCTGCGCTGCGGAGCTCGTACCGTCTGCTCCGATATCCCTGCGTTTCGAGAGACCGCAGGTGACGACTGCGACTACTTCAGCCTGACATCGGCCACTGCAGTAGCCGATCTAGTCGCAGTATGCGCGCAGGCACTGAGCAAGCGCCCACCAGCTCCTCGGTCACTCAGCAAGTTTTCTTCCGCGGCCACTGGGTCTCAGCACGTTGCCATCTATTCGAAGCTTCTCAAGAAGCAGCGTGGTATGGCCGACAATTATTCCTCGCCGGCCGAACAGTTAATGGGCTATGACTCCTCAGCTCGATGAGAAGTACGGGTTCTCCGCCGCGAACATCCTGGGCGTGGGAATCGATGCCGTCGATATGGCAATGACGGTTGAGGTGATCGAGTCTGCAGTAATGGACGGACGAAAAGGATACGTATGTGTTGCCGGCGTTCACGGTGTCATGGAGGCATTTCGTGACCGCAACATAGCGCTTGTATTTGCGAATGCGTTTCTCGTTGTGCCGGATGGAATGCCGACCGTCTGGATCGGTCATCTTCAAGGCCTCGAGCAGATGGATCGAGTCTTCGGCCCGGATCTGATGCTGCAGTTGATTGCCAGATCGGAAACCACCGGCTTCTCGCACTTCCTTTGCGGCGGCGACTACGGCGTCGCCGAAGAACTACGACACAGTTTGCAACAGAAATTTCCTCTTGCCAGGATTGTCGGCACATATACGCCACCATTCCGCAATATGACGACAGCGGAGGAGCATTGGCTAGTTGAGATGCTGAATGACCTGAACCCCGACATCGTCTGGGTTGGTCTCAGCACGCCGAAGCAAGAGAAGTGCATGGCTCGCTTAATGCCGCGGCTCTCGCCCACGGTCATGATCGGGGTTGGTGCAGCCTTCGACTTTCACACCGGACGGATAAAGGATAGCCCCGCATGGGTGAAGCAGAGTGGCCTGCAATGGTGCCATCGCTTGATGCAGGAACCCTCGCGTCTTTGGAAGCGATACCTCGTGAACAATTCGCAGTTTCTTTATGAAATATGTATGCAGCTCACGGGCATGAAACACTTCGACCCACCAAGCCGTTCTGGAGTTCACATATCGCAGGAAGCGGCCACCCGAGATCCACGTTAGCCACTCCGTTCTTAACACTGCGTCCGACGCCCATCTAGGGGCAGATCACAACTCTCGCAATGACAACTCCTAACCTCGCGATCCAACACGCAGAACCATCGGCATCAGCCGCAGTTCACGCCTCTCCGCTAACTTCATCACGCTTTGTTCGTGCCTGGGCACCGATGATTCAATCGCTCGGCGATTTTCTGACCATCGTGTTCGCCTTCTGGACGGCCGCGCGGCTATTCCCTCGATCCGATATTGCAAGAGGTTTACCTGGTGCTCAGCACCTGGCAATTGGGACAGCGGTTGCGGCGCTCGGTGTTGCGCTCATCTTCCGTTACACAGGCATGCATGAGCAGGCAGACACGCCCCTCAATATCAGCAGAACTGAAACCTTGCTGCGCGGCGTGGGTTTCTCATTCCTGCTTCTCCTGGTTGCAGTACGCTACGCCGGCTTTGCAGGAATGTACGCCGCGCTTTCCGGAGCATCAGTCCTTGTGCTTCTGCTGCTCCAACGCTACGCTGGTCGTCTGGTGGAGGGATGGTTGCAGTATGGCCCCCAGCGCATATTTGCCGATGAGGGTGGTAATGATTCGCAACCAGTGGGCGAGATCATCAGCGCGCCTCAGGACAAATACAATTCGCTCGAGCAAGAATACGGGCGGCTGAACCTTGGTTTATCGCTGTGTTTCGAAGCGGGCGCGCTCCCGGTGGGCAGATCTCATTACGACATCGTCGGCATACCTCTGGTCGCGGATCAGCGAACCGCAGCTTCTGGGCGCACACGAGCATTCATCAAGCGGGCAGTTGACCTCGCCCTCTGCATTCCTGGACTAGTTCTCTCCCTGCCCGTATTTCTCGCAACCTCGGTCGCGATCAAGCTCGACTCCGACGGACCAGTCTTCTTTCAGCAGAATCGGATAGGCAAGAATGGCGGAGTCTTTCGCCTTTGGAAATTTCGCAGCATGCGGCAAGATGCGCCTCGATATGAACGCTCTCCGCTCAGCGATGCAGACCCTCGGCTGACGCGAGTAGGTCGCTTTATCAGGCGCTTTAGCATCGACGAACTGCCGCAGTTGATTAATGTTCTTTGTGGCGAAATGAGTCTCGTCGGTCCTCGCCCGGAGATGCCTTTCATAGTGGATCAGTACGGCCCCTTTGAGCGTCGGCGGCTACTCGTGCCGCCAGGGATCACCGGCCTGTGGCAAATCAGTCCGGCCCGTGCGCTGCCCATTCACCAGAACATGATCTATGACCTCTACTACATCTATCGACAGAACATGTTTCTCGACTTCGCAATTCTGTTACGCACTGTTTCGGCTGTCGTACGAGGCATCGGGACGGCATAAGTTGTCCCGCGCCCCACCGAATCGCATGTTCGACTACCGGGCAATTTACACACACTAGGAGGCATGAGTATGTCATCTGTAAGAACCCGCGTTCTTGTTACCGGGGCCGGCGGATTTATCGGCCACCACCTGGTTAGTTTTCTGAAGGAAAGAGGTTACTGGGTACGCGGTGTGGACCTGAAGCAACCCGAGTTCTGGGCCAGCGATGCGGACGAATTTGAGATTCTGGATTTGCGCAAGTGGGACAACTGCCTCGTAGCCACTCGCGGGGTCGACGCGGTTTATGCTCTCGCAGCGGACATGGGTGGCATGGGTTTCATTTCGTGCAATCATGCCCGGATCCTGCACAACAACTCGCTCATCAACCTCCACACGTTGGAAGCAGCGCGGCTGAATGGTGTTAGGAGCTATCTGTACACCTCGTCGGCCTGCGTGTATCCGGAGTACCGGCAACTCAAAACCGACGTCATGCCGTTGAAGGAGTCAGACGCATATCCTGCCGAACCCCAGGATGCCTACGGGTGGGAAAAGCTAATTACGGAACAATTGTGCATGCACTATCGGAGAGACTACGGTCTGGAAACACGCATTGTCCGCTTCCACAACATTTTTGGTCCGTACGGAACATGGGAGGGAGGAAGAGAGAAGGCTCCCGCTGCTTTGTGTCGAAAGATCGCGAAGGCTAAGCTCACCGGATGTGATGAAATCGAGATCTGGGGTGACGGGGAGCAGACGCGATCGTTCTGTTATATCGATGACTGCATTCGGGGAATCGACAAGCTCATGGACTCGGACTTCCACGGGCCGTTGAATCTTGGCCAGGATCGCATGGTTAGCATCAATGAGCTCGCTGGACATGATTGCCGACATCGCGAACATTCGAGGTTCGAATGAGGCATGTTCCGGGTCCGCAAGGGGTTCGCGGCAGAAATTCAGACAACACCTTACTAAAGACAGTCCTAAATTGGACACCCGAGGTCTCTCTAGAGGAAGGGCTCGCAAAGACGTACGCATGGATCGAGAGCCAGGTGTATGCCAGGATGCAGGAGCCGCAAAGCAGCCGTGTCGTGGAAGTGGCATAAATGACGATGGCGTCGCCGGTACCATTGGTAACGCCAGGGGAGCCGACTCCCAGGGCCAGCGAGGCGAGCAGGGCCAGGAACGGGCTGGTCAAATTCGTTGAGCTTGCGGAGTGGCTCGTCCTCCTGATCGCGCTTGCCTACCTAGGGGGACGCAGCCTGCCACGGGCGTGGCGGCCTCTGAATACAGACTTCCCTAACTACTATATTACGGCGCGTCTGCTCCGGGATGGCTATAGCACGGAGCGAGTCTATGAGTGGATATGGATTCAGCGGCAAAAGGACTACCTCGGAATTAGGCAGACGGATCAGCCAGTCGTCGGATTTGTACCTCACACGCCCTTTTCGGCATTGGTAGTGTGGCCGCTAACATATTGGGCGCCACTTACGGCGAAGCATATATGGATCATGGTAAATATCGCGTTGCTGGCCATGGTAGCCGTGATTCTGCAGTCGCTTACCGCAATTGGCTGGCGGCGAATCGCGCTTGTCATGGCGCTGAATTATCCGCTGCACCGAAACCTCGAGTACGGGCAGTACTATATTCTTCTACTACTGGTCGTGACGCTGGCGCTGTGGTGCCACGTTCGCGGGAAGCGCGTGCTCGCCGGTGCATTAATGGGGATCGGCTTCGGTCTGAAAATATTTCCCTTTCTGTTTGTGGTTTATTTCGGGCGGAAGAGAGACCCACGTGCCGTCCTGGGACTGGTTGCTGGGGCGATTGCGGCAGTCGCGACGTCAGTGTGGGCGTTCGGACTGCAACTGCACCGCCTTTATGCGTTACAGGTTCTACCCTGGGCGATGCGGGGCGATGCCATGGATCCGTACAATCTGAGCGCCAGCTCATTGTCGTCGCTGCTGCACAGGCTGCTCTTGTTCGAGCCCGAGTGGAACCCGCATCCGGTGGTTCACTCGCCCGGGCTGTTCGCGGTATTGCACCCGCTTCTTCAGATAGCAATCCTCGCGCCCGCCGTCCTGCTTGCGGTGCCGGGAGACTGGCATCCCAGACGCCTTCAACTCGAATGGTCTGCTTTCCTGATCGCTGTGCTGGCAATCTCAACTCTGCCTGCGTCTTATCACTTCACTCTTCTGATCCTGCCGGTTGTCGTGATGGCGAGCCAGCTCATTGAAGAGCGGGACCTTGGCTCGTTGCTGTTGCTGGCGCTGCTTTACTTAGGTGTCTGTTTCCCCGCGTGGCGACACGATCTTGGCGATGGCTGGTGGCCGTTGTTGGCCGTGCCTCGACTCTACTTCGTCATCCTGTTCTGTCTGCTCTCCTATGTGATCTTATGCAGGCAACAGCCATTCGGGGCGAGCCGCACACGTGACCGCTGGTTGTGGGCGGGCGTATTGGTCGCGGCTTTGATATTCGGTATGGCGTCCACTTTTCATCACCAGCGCGGGCTTTACAGCAACTATTCGTCGCGCCTGCGAACGTCATCCGACATCCTGCTGGCAACAAACCCGGTGGTTCAAGGCGATTCCGTGCTGTTCACCGCGTTGCTTTCCGATGGCTATCGTACCGGAATACGCAACCGAGGGAGCACTCGCGTGTATAACAGTGCTGATGACCAACTCAGTCAGAGTGCAGCCGGTGGGAAAATTTGGACTGAGGAAAGCAGTCAGACCTCGAGAATCGTGTCGCGTCGAATCGATGACGAATCCAACCGGCCTGAGGTAGAGGATGCCGAATTTCCGGTTGCATCTTCGGATGGGAAATTTCTCGCCTATCTGCGGTCAACAAAAGGAAGGAGCCGAATGTGGCTGCGGCCGCTACAAAAGGGAGCTCTTGGCGACACTCCGATTACGCCTCCGGACTTGGATGTCCGGGAGATGTCGTTCTTCTCAGATGACTCGCTTGTCTTCGCTGCCGCGACGAACGGTGGCTCTCCGCAGCTATTCACTTCGGACCTCGCGGGCAATGTCCGGCGACTTGATAGAGGCGAAGCTCGGTATCCTTCCGTGTCTCCCGACGGCCGGTGGTTAGCATATGGCCGCCAGGATCGAGGGGTGTGGAACTTGTGGGTAATAGACTTGGAAACCGACAAGACACGTAGGATCACGAACGAAGAGTGCAACGATATCGCTCCGACGTGGGAGGCCGACTCACAGACTCTGGTCTTTGCCAGCGACTGTGGTCGCGCGCTCTGGTTCACTGCGCTTCGGCGCCATCGAGTCATTCCTTAGGTCGTGAGAAGAAATTAGCGACAACGACGATGATCGTGCTGGGGAGTGGCAGCGCCGGGCGCGGGGCGACCAGTAAAACACTTAACTGGTTGCGGCTAGCCTCGATACTCACGGTTATCGTCCTGGGCGGTGTCACCGACCGCCCTCGGGTTTACGCGGGTCCTGACCGCTCAATAACTGCACAGTATTTTGGTATGCATATCCACCACGCCGCCTTGGGCACTCCGTGGCCAGCTGTCCGGTTCGAGAGCTGGCGCTTGTGGGACTCTGGAGTAGCATGGCCGCAACTTGAGCCACAGCCTGGCAAGTGGGACTTCACGCTACTGGACCGTTACGTGCAGGTCGCCGCAGAGCATGACGTCGAGATTGTGCTCACCTTGGGTTTGACTCCGTCGTGGGCATCGGCCCGCCCCCGGGAACTTTCGGCGTATGGCAGGGGAAATGCCGCGCCGCCGCGCCACCGCGCCGACTGGGAAGACTATGTCCGAGTCGTTGCCACCCGTTACAAGGGCGCCATCCGCAGCTATGAGATCTGGAATGAACCTAACGACCGGGCCAACTTCAGCGGCAGTCCCGAAGAGATGCAGCAACTTTCGCGCACAGCTTACGAAGTCATGAAGAGGGTTGATCCCGGAATCACCGTGATTTCGCCTTCGGCGACGACAAGTGCTGGAGTGGCCTGGCTGAATGAATTTCTCGCGAAGGGAGGGTGCAAATACTCCGATGTGGTTGGCTATCACTTTTATGTCACGCCTGACCTTCCGGAAGCGATGATTCCATTGATCCAGAACGTCAAGGGCGTCCTTCGTTCGCGAGGATGTGAGAACAAGCCACTGTGGAACACCGAGTCGGGCTGGGCGAAGCCCAAGCATTTCTCTTCGGACGCTGATGCCGCGGGCTATCTTATGCGGACGTACGTGGTGAATTGGCTGATGGGCGTTGAACGCTGCTACTGGTACTCATGGGACAACCACAATTGGAGCACTCTGGAACTGACCACGCGCGACGGCAATCAAATGACGACGGTAGGCGCGGCATACGGAGTCATTCGCGAGTGGATGCTCGGCGCCGTGCTGCGGTCCTGCAGTTTGCAAACGCCTGGAGTTTGGACCTGCAGTTTAGACCAAGGGCCAGCTAAGAGTTGGATCGTCTGGTCAGAGAGCGGTACTGCCCAATTTGATGTCCCAAAATCGTGGGCGGTGGCGCAAGTGTCGAACTGGACAGGGGATATTCAGGCAGCAAGCAGTACGCTGTTGGTCAGCTCCACGCCGCGTCTTCTATCGGCCAGGCCGCGCTGAGAGCGATCGTGGCGAGACGTCCAGCCCGATTGGGCTTGACCATGGATTCTGGATCAACACCGCCCACAAGAGCTTATTGGGACGATGCGGCGAACAGCTATGAACGAGTCTTTACCACCACTCACATCGGCTAGAAGTTGCGTGCCGCTTTCTGGCGCGACCTTGATTGCGCTTTCAGCCTAGGACAGAGAGTGCTGGAGCTGACCGTGGCACCGGTCTGGACGCCGTGCACCTTGCCCAGAGCGGAAGCGTGCTGGCGTGCGACATCTCGGGTCGTATGGTCGAAAAAGCACGTCAGCATGCCGATAACGCGAAGCTTGGCGATTCCATCGAATTCCGAGTTCTGGCGACAGAGGAGATTGGCATGTTAGACGAAGGCCCATTGGATGGGGTTTTCAAACTTCTCCGGTTTGAACTTGTGTAGAGGATCTGGTTCAGGTAAGACAAAATCTGGCCCGACTGCTGAAGCCTGGAGCCCCAGCCGTGCTGGGCATGCTGGGGCGGTTTGTCCCCGGGAGATCTTGTGGTTCCTGATGCTGGAGACACAGACAAGGCGATGCGGCGATTGCGAGTTAACGGCGGCTGCGATGCGGACGCAAGCGCCAAGAGTTCATCATTCCCGTGTGCCGAGACACTGATCCGGACATCACACTCACCGATTAACTCGACCTTGCTACTTTCCAGAAGGTTTGGCGAGTCCTTCGATTCTTTAGCTTACTCGACATCACCCTGCTCGGCCCTATTTGCGGGCGGACAGAAAAATCTTCGTCAGTTCGCTCGTCCGTATCACAACCTTGGAGTCACTCGTCGAAATGATAACCTCGATGGGTACTAACACGAAGCAAGCTGAGCACTTTTTGAGGCTCGTAAGCTTGGCTCTTCGTGACCTCGGGTATCTTGACCTGCAGTACCATCCTTTCCAACGGATCGCCACACACAAGCACCTCCTCAACGAACGGTTTACTCCTCCTGAGATTGTGCATGCGTCAGCACTGGTGGCGATATCGAACATCACTCGAGATGTGCATTCTGCAAACCAACTTCGCTTCCGTTCCAATGCCAGCGTCTTTGTTGACGTGATAGCCAGCCTATTTGAGTTTACAAAGTCTTGACAACCGGTTGACCACGTCGTGACAACCACTGTGTGGGGAACACAGAGAATGTTTCTGTTTTTTGGGGCTGGTTGACTCTGCTCGCTCTCGGCATCTCGGTCCCATGGAGCGAGTCTTGGCGACTGCGTATTCCGACTAAGGAAGTGGTTCGGTTCAACTCTTCGTTGCGTCTGGCTGGCCAATCTCATGATGAAGCTCAAGTACCTGCGTCATCCTGTTCGGACGGTGAGCGCTGCGAGAGTTCTGATCACGGCACGTTTGAAGATGCGCAGGATTGCAGAACAGGGCAAACGTCGCTTCAGGGGTGACGCTCGCTATGATCTGCAGAGCGTTACGGACGGATTCGCTTCTCGCCTTGACGGCCTGAGCGACGATACGGCGCTGCTGGAAAGAATCTGCACGGCCTACCTCAAGGCCGTGGATCACGAGCCTTTCGCGCCGCAGAGCTACGCGGCCACAGAGTGGTGGGAAGATATCCGTCAACGGAGCCTGCGACCGGTGATGCACGCGTTGCTCGCCCGCGACATCGATGCGTTGCGGGGAATGTACCGAAACTTTTTTCGCGATCCCTGTTCCACGGGCCTGATCAACGTGCCTTACGGCATGTCGAAGGCCTACTTCGACAAGAAGATCAAGGATGTTCATCGCCGTTTCTATTTGAACGAGGTCCTGCATCGCATTGGACATTGGCAGGAGCAGACCAACGGGCGTTTTACGGTGCGCGATCTGGCGAGCCCAGAGGTCGGAAATCCGTTCGGCGCACTGGTTGATGGCACGCTGGTCGAGACAAGCGCGCCGTATCGTCACTATTGTGCGTACAAAGTGTCCAACCTGCTCCAGTCTGAATTCGCCACGGTTGTTGAAATCGGAGGTGGATTTGGTAGCGTGGCCTACTACCTGCTTCGCGATCGAGCCGGCGTCAGGTATCTCGATTTTGATGTTCCGGAGAGTATCGCGTTGGCCTCCTACTACCTGATGAAGGCGTTCCCGCAATTGACGTTCAGGCTTTATGGCGAGGACGAGCAGACTCAGGCGGAGATCGGGCGAGCGGATGTGGAGTTGTTGCCCTTGTTCGAACTGGAAAGGGTGCCGACCAGAAGCGTCGAGGTCAGTTTCAGCTCCCATGCCATGTCCGATGTTTCGTCTGGGGCAATGGCCAACTATATCAGCCAAATCGCCCGCTTCACTCGAAGCTTTTTCCTGTATGTGGGGATGGAGCGGAACGGCGAGTCGATGTCGGAATTGATGACGCGGTACCATCAGCCATTCAGCGTGGCGGAGAAGCGCTCGTCGGGATGGCACAACCATAAGGTTTCGCGAGCGGGTGAAGTGGAGTGCCTCTACTGCGTCAGCTGATACGCGGCAGGGGCGACAGCATACCCGCGTAGGACTCACACGAAGCGGTAAGCGACCCGGGCAAGGTGGCCGTATGTCGATAATCGAGCACAGCCGACGGGCGATCAAGGGCCTGCTGTTCGGCGATACCTTGCTTCCCCAGGAGTTCACAGTGGGGCTGGTAGAGCCACAGGCAGAGATTGCCGTGTGGTTGCATGGAATGGGCACGCCCCTAGATGTATCCCAACGTCACTCCACCGCGTGTTCCGATCCCTTCACCATATGCGTTGCCTTCGATGAAGGTCGAAAACCCGACAGCAAAGACCTCGGGCACCTGTCGCTGAGGTTTTGTGAGCGGGACGGACAAAAGCGAGTACTGGGTGAGATCGGACTTAGGCGGACTGCCGCCATTACAGTCCCCGGCTTGGATTTGCTGTTGTTCGGAGCTAGATTCTCGTCGAACTATTGCCTCCCACGAACACGTCTCTGTGCCCACTATTTGCTTCACGCATACTCGCAGCGGCGCCAGGTCAACACGTCAGGGATGACGATGTCCTTTCTCGATAGACGGGCCGCGATGGTGACCTTCATTCGTCCCCACCCGGTCGGGCTGGTCAGTCTTGTTGGCGAGTCAGGAGGGAACATCTTTCCCATGAACATAATGGGCGAGCTCGGCAATGGCCGCTTCGCTTTTGGACTGAAAGAGTCGAGACGGGCCGCGCATCTAGTGGAGAGCGCCGGCCGCATTGCCCTCAGTAGCGTGCCCATATCGCAGGCCCCTCTCGCCTACCAGCTCGCAGTCAATCATTTTAAAGAATCCATCGTTTGGGATGAGCTTCCCATCGCCACAAAGATGTCAGCTGCGTTTCAGATTCCGGTTCCGGTTTTCGCGCAGAGAGTCCGGGAGATGAAGATCGAGAGAGTTCACAGAATCGGGAGCCATACATTCTTTGTAGCGCAGATCATCAGCAACGAGAGATTTACGAATGAGGCGGAACTATGTGTGATTCACGGCTTCTACCAGGTCTGGCGGCTCAGGGAACGTAGTGCTGAATTAGAAGCTTCGCTAAGAGAAGATTCGCTTAATAAGGGACTTCGTCCGTCGAAACAATCTACCCAGTGCACTGTTTAACTCGCAATTCTCCTTATGCCTGGCGATCATTCGAAACCGGAAAAGAAAAGGGCGGGCCCCTTTAAGGCGCTACCGGAAATCTGGAAACTCGTCCGCCCGCGCCGGGCGATTCTCTTGCTCGGCCTCCTGTTGATGGTCATCAACCGCATCGCCGGCTTGGTTCTTCCGGCGTCTATCAAGTATCTGCTAGACGACGTTATCGGCAAGAGACAGCCGAATCTACTCTATCCGCTTGTCGGAACGGTATTGCTGGCGACAGTGGTGCAGGGAGCGACCTCTTTTGGCCTGACACAAACAGTTTCGAAATCCGCGGAGAGCCTTATCGCGGAACTTAGATTGCGAGTGCAACGGCACGTGGGGAATCTCGCAGTTTCTTATTACGACAACAACAAAACCGGCGCCCTGGTGTCGCGCATAATGAGCGATGTCGAAGGTGTTCGTAACCTCATCGATACCGGTCTGATCGACTTCCTTGGAGGACTGCTGACAGTGCTTCTTGCATTTGCAGTCCTTATCCGCGTCAGCCCCATCATGACAGCTGTAGTATTCATATTTCTGCTGGTGTTCAGCCTCGGCTTACGCAAGGCGCTACAGATGGTCCGGCCGAGTTTTCGCGAACGAGCGACAATAGCCGCCCAAGTGACGGGACGGCTGACTGAGTCATTGGCAGGCGTGCGAGTAGTGAAGGGTTATCACGCCGAAGTCCGCGAGCATGAAGTATTCAGACAGGGCGTTGAGCGACTCCTTCAGAATGCCTTCCGTACCCTAAGCTCGATCTCCGTGGTCAACTTATTCTCGTCAACCCTGATAGGCATTATCGGCACGACGATCATGTTGATGGCGACGAAACAGATGCTTGCCAACAAGCTGACTCAGGGTGAATTCATCATGTACATCGTCTTCCTGGGCTACTTGGGTGCGCTGCTATTCCAGGTGGTTCGGGTTGGCACGCAAGTCACGGAAGCCGTTGCCGGTCTGGAGCGCACCAATGAGCTACTCGATGAAGTCCCCGAGACCGACGATCCCGGCCGCACCATCACGGTCGGTCCGATTCATGGCGATGTGACTTTTCGGCACGTTAGCTTTGCCTATCAGGAAGAGAAACCTGTGCTGAGAGACATTTGGTTTCACGCATCGCCCGGAAGCGTAACAGCGCTCGTCGGCGCCTCCGGATCCGGCAAGTCGACCGTCATTAGTTTGATCGCTGCTTTTCACAAGCCGCGCGGAGGGCAGATCCTGGTCGACGGTGTTGATCTCTCCAGGATTTCCCTGGAATCCTATCGCACGCAACTCGGTATGGTGCTGCAGGAGTCCTTCCTGTTCGACGGTACAATTCGCGAAAACGTAGCATTTTCCCGACCCGATGCTACCGAAGCGGAGGTCCTTCGCGCCTGTGCCATCGCTCGTGTGGACGAATTCGCGGAAAGATTTGACCTCAAGTACGATACCATCATCGGCGAGCGTGGCGTCAAGCTTTCGGGCGGACAACGACAGCGAGTTTCGATCGCAAGGGCGATCCTGGCGAATCCCCGGATTCTGATTCTGGATGAAGCAACGTCGAGCCTCGACTCGGAGTCTGAGGCGATGATTCAGCAGGGGCTCTCATATCTGATGCACGGCAGAACAACTTTCGTCATCGCGCACCGGTTGTCAACCATTCACCGTGCGGATCAGATCCTGGTTGTTGAAGCAGGGCGAATCATCGAACGGGGAAGCCATGACTCACTTCTCGATATGGGCGGCCGTTATTACGAGTTCTACACGAAACAACGCGGTATCGAGAGAAACTCATTTCTGGCGACAGGAGAGCGTGACAGTGCGGAAGAAACATCTCAAGTGTAGAAGGGGTTGCGCCGTCGCGTGCGCAGGTAACAATCTATTGACAAACCTTAGACAATACTATGACCCAATGATGCCGTAGTCGCCTTATGCTTGGTAGTCACATGTGAAACGATCGCACTTTTCATGCCGTACTAGCGTTCGTTGCTGGTGCCGCGACAGGTAAAGAGTCATTGCACCCAAGGCTATGCCAATAGTCGCACATGCCCGCAGAATCATAAAGGGACTACTACTGGGAAGAACTGTCCTTCCTGAAAGATTTTTCCTGGGCCTGACGGGGCCGCAAACCGAAGTAGCGGTCTGGCTACATGGTATGGGCACACCAGTCGACGTAACGCATCGCCACTCAATGGCGTGCGCGGTTCCGTTTACCCTCTGTATTGCGTTTGACGACGACAAAGCCCCGAGTGGGCGGGAACTAAATGGCTTGTCACTGAAGTTTTGTGAGCGCAACGGAGGAAAGCGGGTATTGGGCGAGATCGGCCTCAAGCCTACGACAACTGTTGCTACGGCTGGACCTCCATTGATTTTGTTCGAAGCTCGAAGCACAACAAACCACTGCCTTCCGCAGGCCCGCATCTGGGCACACTACTTGCTTCAGCGATACTCCCAATGGCGCAGTGGAGTTATTTCTGACATCAAGTTGTCTCTCCTCGAAAAGCGGGCGATGGATGTGATGTTCATTTGCCCGCGTCCTGTGGTGCTCGTAAGTGCTGCCGATGAACTGGGGAGAAACATGTTCCCTATGAATGTCATGGGCGATCTCAACAATGGATATTTCGCCTTTGCGTTAAAGGATTCAAAGTGGCCTGCACGTCTTGTGGCGCGAGCTCGAAACATCGCGCTAAGCAGCGTGCCACAGGACCGAGCTTCTCTCGCTTATCAAATTGCCGCAAATCATAATAAGCAAACCATCGATTGGTATCAGCTGCCGTTCGCAACGAAAACATCAGAAGAGTTCAAGATCCCAATTCCCGACTTCGCCCAGAGAGTGCGAGAAATGGTAGTCGAAGAAGTACATAGGCTCGGCAGCCATACCTTTTTTCTTGCCAGGATCGTGCGCGACGATGTGCTTTCCGAAGGGGTGGAAATGTTCGTCACTCATGGGTTTTATCAAGCGTGGCGGCTGAGGACGCGGGGCGCGGAGCTGGAGAATTCCATGGCAGAGCACTCGCGTGTCAAAGTAAACCATACGCCTCCTGTTCCAAAAACTTCCGCTTAGCGTCGCCAAGATGAAGCATTATCAGCGTCAGCGGACGCGGCCTGCGCCCCAGAAATTAGGCCATTGGCAGCCTGACTTCTCCATTTACGATGGCTCGCTCGGACCAGAGGAGGAGTCGTGAGGAAGACTCGATTCAGCGAAGACCAGATTATCGCCACCTGCAGGAGTCGGAAGGCAGTGGGAGAGTTGTGCCGCCGGCGGCACCGAATCGCACGGGTGTATTCTTAAAAGTGAAAGAGCAAGTGTGGCAGGCTGGAACTGAGCGGGGAAAGGCGCTTGCCACAAGGTGTACTATCACGGCGTTTTCGAGGCCAGGAAGAGGGTTTCGGTAGAAACGGGAATGCCATCACCGCCCACTTGCAATTCTCAAAGCGACCTGCCAGTACGGGTGCACTTTGTGTGGACCGTGGTCGTTCCGGTGTGTCTCGTATTTGCAAGCTTTTTATAGTCCCTTGGCCTCGCCAGCATACAACTTGGGCAATTCAAAGAACAGATCGCGCAGTGGAATCCGTCGATGGTCAAATAGCGTGGATCTGTTAGGGGCTAAAACGGAATTTCGGCTGACATCCTTCAGAGCAACCTCGGCCATTAGCCACCGATCCGGGTGACGGAGGGCACGCCGTTGAATGCCGTGACTAGTCTTCCACGCAACCCCCGTATGTTACCGCAACCGGCGCAGCAACGCTGGACTGAGCTATGGCTGCTGTCCGGGGTTGCGCTTTATCTGTATGCCAATTTATTTGCTTTTCCCAACATTCCTTTTTTGCTTGAGGGCGACCAGACCTTTTGGTGGGTGAATTCTTTGCGCATGTTGCGCGGTGAGCGAATCTATCGGGACTTCTTCCAGCTCCAGCCGCCAGGAATCGACCTCTTCTATGCAACGCTGTTCAAACTCTTTGGCCCGCACATGTGGGTGACGAACTTTGCGGTCCTGCTGCTCGGCGTCTTGCTCTGCTGGTTGTGTTTCAGTCTTGCAAAACAGCTCATGGAGTGGGATCTGGCAGTTTTAGCCGCATTGCTCTTCGTGGTCCTTGTCTACGGCGGCCGTTTGGATGCCACCCATCACTGGCTCAGTTTGCTGATGGCGATGTGCGCCATCAGACTTGTAATGCCGGCAAGAACAGGATTGAGAGTCACTGCGGCTGGGGCTCTGTTAGGCATTGCGTCATTTGCTACGCAAACGGTCGGCGTTGCAGGTGCAGTTGCACTGTTATTGGCGCTCGTATGGGAGCACTTTTCTACTAGACAGTCTTGGCGAACCACCCTGTGGCATCAAGTCTTGTTGCTGACAGGTTTTGCCCTGGTGTGGAGTGCGCTCAGCGCCTACTACATAGCGAACGTCGGATGGAAGCAGCTCTGGTATCTCCAGGTCACCTATCCGCGGAAATATGTGGTCTACAAGCACCAATTCTTGTTCCATGCCATTAACGGACTGCCAGCACTCAGAGCTTTACCCGACCTTGTCCAAAGGTTATTCGTCTACCTGCTCTTGTTTGCTGTCTGTCCATGGGTACTGTTGCAGTGTTGGGTCAAACGACGGGAGCTGACATCCCAAGCCAGCATGCGTCTCGTGTTGCTTGCCACGATAGGTGTGTCTCTACGGCTGGTATTCATCAGCAGCTCCAGGGCGAACTGGAATCGCCTCTATGCTGTAGCCATGCCGGCAGTAATTTTGTTCGTCTGGGTAACCCGCTCTGGCAAGTTACGCCGTCATGTCACGACGGCCCTATGGCTCATCATCGCTGGTCTGGCTATCAAGCAAACATTGTCGAAGCATTATCACCCGCATAGGATCGCAGAGCTGCCTGCGGGCAGAGTTGTCCTCTCCGAGCAGAACTACGAGGAATATTCCTGGTTGAGCCAGCATACGATCCCTGGCGACTATTTTTTTCAATCTTCTTGGCTGAACTTCTATACGCCGTGCAAGTTGCGCAGTCCCGTCTTCGTCGATGGGCTATGGCCAAATGAGCTGACCCGCCCGGAGTACGTAGTACTGACAGTTCAGCAGATCGAAGAAAAGCGGGTAAAATACATACTCTGGACTCCACGCTGGACCGACCCGGCGGATCCTACTGCCGATCCCGGGGAAAACCACCTCGGTCCATTTCGCGCCTATTTGACCAGCCACTACAACCGCGTACATGTCTTCTCAACTGAGGATGAGGTTTGGCAGCGCAAGTGAGCCACCAACATCAATATGGGTCGCAAGGAGTTCGCAGTTCACGTCTGTTGCCAAGTGCTTCGTGGCATCGCGTATCCGGCTACGTCGTCAGGCTTGCAGAAAACCCGCTAATTGCGCCACAGGCTGTTAGGATCGACGCATACGGTATGCGCATGCGCGGTATGGTGTGCTTCAAAATAGTCCGGCGTAAGGACTTTGCCGGTATGGCGGAGAATATTCGTAGCATGAAGTTTCGCGTGCTGGCTTTCCTGGTGCTGACGTTGGGGCTGCGTTGTCCCGCGATCGCCCAAGTCCTCACTCCCATGGAGTTGAACGACCCCAAGCTACAGCGCCTGCAGCAACGGCACTTTCGAACAATGGTTGACATCGGCGGCGAAATCCAGCGTTACAGGTTTCCCTACCCGTTTTATCTCAGCCGGTTGCTCGACGTCGATCTTGCCAAAATGAAGGAGGTCGATCAGCGCTCGATTCGCTTCGATTCCTACAAAGGCGAGACCGTGCTAGAGGTCACCGGTAACTACTATGCCTCATACAATGCCGACACTATGAGCGCTGAGTCACGCCTGAAGACCACCTTCGAGCAAGTGATTGTGCCCATCCTCAGGATCGAGGTTCCCCATTTTCCCGATGACTCCGAGTTCGCGTCGTTCGCCATTGAGGTTTCACATCATGTCCGCGAAAAGATCATGGGGGTACACCAGGAGCATGCCGAGAACGTCACCGTCATCATCCCTGTTCCGTCAGCCCAAAAGCTGGTGGATGCCAAGTCCGACGATCAGAAGCAGGCCGCCGTGCTGGAGGCACGTATTTACCTCAACGGCCAACCCTACTCATTGTGGATCCACGAAGGTCCGCCACCCGAAGACTGGCAGGACCGTTACGGGCGCCGCATCGACCAGAAGCAAACCGTCGACGCCTCAGCAGCTCCTTTATCCAACATGCAAGCGGCGCCGAGCAGCGGCGTGTCGCCAAATCTGCTGAAGACGACTCCGACCGCGATGCGCATTCTCACTCCCGAAGCTCTGGCCACGCTGCAGTATAAGCACCAGGACACCATCGATCGCATGACCAGAAGTCTCGACAACGAGGCGCACTTTGTCACCTATGCTCCACCGACTTTCATCGGCTTCCGCCAGGGCGCGTATTTGCAGCTCTCCATGAATACCCAATTAGACGCTCCTTCCGATACCTCACGCTACAAGCAGGCTGCGTTGGCCTTCGACGAGCAGATTTCGCACCTGATTCGCCCCCTGCTTGACTTCTTCCCGGGTGAAAACGATTTTGACGGTATCGACTTCAGCGCCGTCGTTCATTTGAAGACTGGCGAATCCAGGACCGAGTCAGTTGAGTTCTTCTTACCCTTCCGGACGATGCGTTGCTTTGCGAGCTACGACTGCACCGGACAGCAACTGATCGACTCAGGAACAGTGGTCATTAACGGCGAACGTTCAGCACTCGACCTGCAGATCGCCGAAGGCAAAAACTGAAGATTCGCAGGATTTGATTTACATTGGACTGCTGCGACGTGGTTCGCCAGAACTTAAAACACCCTGTTCCAGGTCTTCTGGTTGGCTGCAGCAGCAATTCGGTGAGCCTGAATAGGATTGGAGATACGAATCTCCTCGACTCAGGGGCCAGTTAGACCGCCAAGGTGATCCACTACCGTTCGCACATTCAGTCGCCCATGTAACGGTGATGCAGTCCTCCGAGTCCCGGCGAGAAGATTTTGCTCGTACACGGCGACACCGACGCTGCAACTCAACCTCCGGGCGTTTCCTTCCTCAGTCTGAGATGAGTTCGGTCTTCGTGGTAACGTATTCTTCAGCAACCTTCTCAAATGTCGCTGGTTCAAACGATCGCTTTTTGGCGGGCGCTTCTGGATCGGACATGTTCACGCGCCAAATATTTATGTTCGCATCGGCTTGCTTGAGTGCAAGGCGGTGACCCGTGAAGTTTACGACCACCGAGCGGCAACCAAGGCTTCCTACACAGAAGAAAAGGCCGCCACTCTTTCATTTGCCTCCGGCTAAAAAGCAGACTTCAATTCACCGTCTGCGTCAATGCTGCTGAGCTGCTGCCGAGGTCGTTCACGCTGCCCGAATACACTGCCGTCATGGAGTGCGTCCCGTGAGTCAGTGAGGATGTAGTGATGGTCGCCTTTCCTGCGACCAGCGGGACGATACCCACGATGGCACCGCCATTCTTCAGCGTAACCGATCCCGTCGGTACACCAATGCCGGGTGCGACCGTCGTAACTGTGATCGTAAATATTACGGCCTGGCCCAAGGCTGATGGGTTCCGTGATGAAGTCAACTTCGTCGAGCTGGACGCCTTGTTGACGGTCTGCGCCAGAACGCTCGAGGTGCCGGCATTGAAGTTTAGGCTACCGTTGTAAGTAACGGTGATGGAATGGGCCCCTGGCGTCAGGGCTGCGGTGGTGAACATCGCCTTTCCCGCGCTGAGCGCGACTGTGCTCAAGACCACGGCGCCGTTCTTGAAGGTAACCGTGCCGATGGGCGTACCGCTCCCGGGAGCCACCGCCACCACCGTCGCCGTGAACGTCACGGACTGACCGAACACCGACGGATTGTGCGAGGAAACCACGGTCGCCTTGACAGACGCCTTGTTGACGGTCTGGGCCAGAACAGCCGAGGTGCTGGTGCTGAAATCGACGCCACCGTTGTAGGTGACAGTGATGGAGTGTGGACCCGGCGTTAAGGTCGAAGTCGAGAACGTCGCCTTGCCCGCGCTGAGCGCGACTGTACCTAATACCACCGCTCCGTTCTTGAAGGTAGCCGTGCCGATGGGCGTACCACTTCCGGGAGCCACCGCCGCCACTGTGGCAGTGAAGGTCACGGATTGATTGAACACGGACGGGTTGTGCGAGGAAACCACGGTTGTCTTGGTGGCCACCTTGTTAACGGTCTGGGCCAGAACAGCCGAGGTGCTGGTGCTGAAATCGACGCCACCGTTGTAGGTGACAGTGATGGAATGAGCCCCCGGCGTCAGGGCTGCGGTGGTGAACATCGCCTTTCCCGCGCTGAGCGCGACTGTACCTAATACCACCGCTCCGTTCTTGAAGGTAGCCGTGCCGATGGGCGTACCACTTCCGGGAGCCACCGCCGCCACTGTGGCAGTGAAGGTCACGGATTGATTGAACACGGACGGGTTGTGCGAGGAAACCACGGTTGTCTTGGTGGCCACCTTGTTAACGGTCTGGGCCAGAACAGCCGAGGTGCTGGTGCTGAAATCGACGCCACCGTTGTAGGTGACAGTGATGGAATGAGCGCCCGGCGTTAAAGTTGAGGTGGAGAACGTCGCCTTTCCCGCGCTGAGCGCTACTATGCCCAATGCCACCCCTCCATTCTTGAACGTGACTGTGCCGATGGGTGTACCACTTCCGGGAGCAATCGCTGCCACCGTGGCGGTGAACGTCACCGATTGAGTGAACACCGAGGGATTATGCGAGGAGAGCACAGTCGTCCTAGTGGACGCCTTGCTGACGGTGTGGGACAACGCTGCCGATGTGCTGGCCAGGAAAACGCCGCTGCCATTGTAGGCCGCGGTAATGGAATGAGCACCCGGTGCGAGAGTTGCGGTGGTCAATTTCGCCGTCCCGGAAGCAACTGCGATGGTCCCTATTACAACTGCTCCGTCCTTGAAGGTAACTGTTCCGGTCGCCGTCGCAGGCGATACACTAGCGGTAAATACCACGGGTTGTCCAAAGGCGGATGGGTTTACAGAAGCGGTGAGGGCTGTCGTAGTCGGCTGCCTGACCGCCTGAATCAGGCTTGTACTGCTGGCAATGAAATTACTATCTCCTCCATAGGTCGCTGTAATGTTATGGTTTCCGGCAGTCAGGGTGGAAGTGGTAAGCGTCGCCTTTCCGGCGCTAAGTGCAACAGTGCCGAGAGTCGCAGCGCCGTTCTTGAAAGTGACTGTTCCTGTGGGTAGGCCGTTGCTCGGAGGAGCCGCGCTTACCATTGCGGTGAAAGTTACCGGCGCGCCGACAGCGGACGGATTCTTCGAAGAGGTTAAGGCTGTGACGCTCGCATCCTGGAGTCCTGTGCCCGTAAGGCTGGCACCTGCGGAGGTATTGTTGAATGGTACGTTGAGCGTGGCTGCTCCTGCGCCAGCGCTGGTGGGGCGGAATTGGACGGTGACGGCACAGGAGTTGCCTGGCTGGATAGCATGGAAGCTGCACCCGTCGAAGATAATGGTAAAGTCTGGGTCGCCTGAAACGGACACACCTGTGATATCAAGCGTTGCATTTCCGTTGTTGGTAATGAATTCATTCAATGCACCGGCGGTAAACACCGTCTGGCCACCGAACGCGAGAGGATTGCTCGAAAACGCCAGGATTGGGTTATAGCTATTGTACGTTGGGCCAATTTCCGTCGCCCACGAGAATCCTGAAGATGTCGCATATTCTCCCTCAATCCAAACGCCAAGAAAATCCGGGTCAGCCGCGGCGCCATGATAATCGCCCCAGCGGTTTCGCCCGCTGCTGTCTACATTTACGTAAGAGCCTGCTCCGGCATGCAGAGTCCCCTCACCATCAATGCAGTTTATACAAAGGCCAGAATTAGGAATGCCTCTGAAGTACGCCCCGGCAAATGTGGAGGTCGCATCCGAACGTGTATAGACCATCGTTTTATCGGCATTGCTGTTTTGTTCCACATAGGGGTAGTAGAGATCTTCTCCAGCGACTCCGAAGGCGAAGTCCGAAACATTCGACATGCTGGGGTAAGAGCTCACATCGATCTCGGTAAAGCCCAGGCAGGAGTGGTTGCCATCGCCCGGATTGCAGGCGAGGCTCTGGCCTGTTGAAAGGTGCCCAAACTGCCAGGTAGCGAAGAGCAATCGGAAGTCACCGCTATCGATGGTGGTTGAGGTGCCAGGTTGCTGAGCGCCAGGCGGAGAATTGAAACTTCCTACTCCCTGATCCGCGTCGTCCAGATTAGGACCGACTCCGTTACAGCAATTTTGCGCGTTGGTCAGGCGTCTCACTTTTAAGGTGCCGTTATCTCCCTCGGCATTAACCCAGAAGTCGCCGTCGGACGCGCGCGAGAAATGCATTATGGCTGGACGAACCGTGAACGACGTGAAGAGATTGAGAAAACGTTCGCGCAGGTCCCAGAAGTCCCACCAACTGCAGCACCCCGCGCCCATGAATTGGTCTTTGGTCATGATGCGCACTTTGGCGTACTGAAACGAACCGCCGCTGAAGAATGGAAAACTGAACATGTTACAACTGAAATAAATCGCCTGGGCGTCGATACCGAAGTGCGGATAGTCGCACGCGTTTCTATCTCCGTCGCTTCCATCTCCATTGATCGTGTCATCCAGCCAGAAGATGGACCATCCTCCAGCTACGATGTCGGAACTGTTGGATATGCCTACCAGCAGAGTTGATCGGTTGGTTGGGTCGCCGCCCGAAGAATCGTGCGCCGAAGTCGCTAACACCCAAAATCTGCCTATATCCGAATCATAGACAACCGAAGGATCAAAGATGAAATCGGAGCCCCCGGGAATTCCGTTGAAGAAATTAGACAAGGTTTGGGAGCTGAGAAGATTGCCGTTCTTGTCGTAAACCTGAATGGTAGAATTCACTACGCCAACAACGTTCACGGGGCCCGCGGCCACTCCTCCGTCAGGCGGAATGAAGCCGGTGAAACCCACACCGGGAAAGTTCGAGGCCGAACTTGGAGCGCTGGACCGGGCGGCGGTCCCTTTACCAGTATCCGTCGAACCGGCACCGGCTTGAGTCGAATGCGAAGGCCCCCGGCTCTTGAGATTCGGCAGCAAGGCGTGGAGTGCCTTGGATTCGGCGGCGGACAGTGTTCTTGCCAGCTGCTTCGTTGTCGGAACCGCGTGGCCGGATTCCGCAAGTTCCTTGTCCTTTTCGACTTCCTCCGAGACGTGTTCGGGCATCGCAATCGTTGTTGCCGGAGGCGCTACCTGATAGACATGCCCATACCTGTCCTTTGGTCCAGAGACGAACGGCACCCGCTTGCCTTGAATTTGGGCCGCCCCGCCACCACCCTTATACGGCTTCTGCGCCGTCTGCGACCCTTGCGCCACGAGCCACAAAACACAAGCCGCCAGGAGCAAGATCACGCCTGCTGCATACTTCCAACCTGATTTTGAAAGAAACGACAGAGACAGAAAGCCGGGCCACTTCATAGGAGCGACTCCAATCCAACGGTATAGGGGCCTGCTTAGCTAGGTTCGACGGGTGGCGGCGGCTAGCTGTTTGCTACTTTCGAGAAGGAAGGATTAGCTTGAACTTGTTTGACATAACTTACTACACCCATGGTATGTGCTTGTCAAGTTAATTTTGTAAACGTAACATGCCCGATGTTGAATACCGGTGGACCGCTCCACCAAGCGCAGCCTTATGGCAATTACCGACGATTGATCGACGGCGCGCTCCGTGCGAAAGTCCTGTTTGACTGTGGACTTTTCCACGCAGCGGCTTTTCCACAGCCTTTCGCCGCTGGGCTTCGAGTTGTTGTTCTTCGACTGCCGCCAATTTGCTCCCGCCTCGCTTATCGGGTGATGGAAGTTTCGGAACCTTGATAAGGCGAAGCCCAAGGCGAGGCCATCGTGATAGTAGGCGTCATCGGGATCGCTGGTTGGCTCCAAGGGCGCATCTTGCGATAGTCCTGCCGCCAAGGGTGATCCGCTTTGGGAGTGGGCGGCGTTGCTTTCCTGGCCGTGGCCTCCCTGGGTCTACGGCCTGAACTGGAACCGGGCCTGTAATCTCTCCCACGCCACTGCCCTACCGCGATAGCGAATCTGTAGTCGCCCGTCCTCCCATTCCCACACCGTGACTTTGCCCTTGGCCGGCGCATACTGCCGGGCTTGCGCTTTCACCTGAAAATATCGCCGGTCGTGCCGCACCACCCAGTCGTTGCCGATGACTCGCACAGTTTCCAGATGAAATACTTCCTCCAACTCCGCTGCCTTCGGGGCCGCTCGATGATAGTCCTCAGGCTGCGCCGGGCTACGCCTGAACCGCCGATTGTGCTCGGGCAGATATTCCTTCTCCAGAAAGCGGTTGGCTTCCGCATGGGTTTTGATTTTCTTCAGCCGCATTTTCTTTACCAGGCGATCTTGGTGGGTGCCGTGGTTTCTCTCCACTCGACCCTTCGCCTGTGGTGAATTGGCTGCGATGATGCGGATCCCCAGGCGCTGGCACATCTGCCCAAATTGCGTCACCGGCACCACCCCCTGCATCTGCTCTTTCCGGCTCGCTTCTCGTACATACACGTTCTTCCAATCCGTATACAGCGCCACCGGTACGCCGTATTTCTTCACCCAGGCACGCAACACTCCCGCCGCCGTCCAGATCGTCTCCTCACTCCCCAGGCGCGCCAGCGTATCTCCGCTGGCGTCGTCCACCATGTTCATCAAGCAGCCCTCCGGACCGCGTCCCTCCAACCAGTCGTGAAAACTTCCATCCAGCTGCACCAGCTCACCCACATGCTCTTTCCGTTCCCGCCACTTGCGATGCGTCCGCTGTTTCCGTGCCCGACTCCATAGCCCGGCCGACAACATCCAGCGCCGCAGGGTCTGCACATTCACTTCCACCTGATCGTCGCTCGCCAAATGCTCGGCCGCTAACGTTGGCCCAAACCGCTCGCCTTCCTCCCCGGAATACTTCTTGGCCACCAGCCGCAACACCCGTTCCCGAAATTTCTTCGGCTTCTTGCGGTTCGACTCCCGCCCCGCGCTCCGGTGCTTCAGCCCTTCGGCTCCCTCTGCGCGATAGCGCTGTCCCAGGCGCTTGCTCTGGCGATAGCTCAGTCCCATCATCACCGCGGCGTTTACCAGTTTCAGTTCGCCGCTTACCACTCGAGCCAATACCCCCGCTCGTCGCAACTCTTTGCTGCTCATGGCTGTCCGTCCCAATCTGGCCTCCTGTGGAGACCTCCAGATTAGGGGACATTTCTAATGTCGTAACTTCGTCGCATGGGGACATTTCTAATGTCGCCGCATGGGGACATTATCAAAGTCGCGCGACAGTTAATTTTGTAAACGTAACATGCCCGATGTTGAATACCGGTGGACCGCTCCACCAAGCGCAACCTTATGGCAAATTACCGACGATTGATCGACGGCGCGCTCCCGATCCTGTTTGACTATTCGTCTCCTGTCGCGCAGCGCGTATCTCACCGACCTGCCAAACGGCAGGTCCAGCGTCTGGCTCACGACTGGCGAAGCTAGCGAGCGGTATTGGCCAGAGAGTCGCCGAAGGCATTGAACTTGATGTGCGCAACGAGGAGTTAGCCAACGAGGCCAAAGTGGTGGGTTTCAGCTTGGGCAGATGGTCAGCCGCTCCCCTTTCAGCAGGTCGCCAGGAGTGTGAGCAACGTCATGTGGCTGGAGACTTTCGCTAAAACAGCCGAACGAATCGCTTGTCGTAACCCACAGAGATCCGCGGGGCTGCACCGCACTCGCCCTGCCATGTGGACACGCTTGTCCGACATGTGCGTGTGCAGCTCCGCAAAACGGTCCCGAAGTCTTGTTCTGGTCCATTACGTTGCTGGCGAAATCTTTCTGTGGGCACACGTCCCCGAAGCCGGTTTCGGGCCAATTTCGGGCCGACAGATTCGACCGGACTTTCCATCTTCAACTGACAGACTGGCAGGAGCTAACTCGAAGGTATCTCGAAGCCAGATTGCAGCCAGAAATCACCGTTGAATGGGTAGTGATTTGCAGCCGCAGACTGCGGCGCTTGTTAACCATATGACCCGCATAACGACCCTGACACCCGCTGCGCGCGCAGGAGCGGCCGCGGAACGTCGGTAGTCTCGAAGCGGATAATCTCGCTAACCCGATGAAAGTGAAGCGCGCCTTCACTGTCGATGCAGAACTCAGTCTTCGTTAATGAGGTGATGAGTGAAGCCGAGTTCCACCAGTCGGCGAAATGCCTGCTTCACATCGTCCGGGATTTGCTGGGGAGCCGAGAAACCCCGCGCTGCGTAGACCCAAATCCGCTGTAGGTCGCCCATCATGATATTCGTGATCTTGGATGCGGGGAGCATATCGTTGCAATAGTCGTCGAATGTGCCCGTCCAGGATGCGGTCGAGGCAGGCATCTCCGGCCAAACTACGGCGTGGGTGGCCATCACCCGCCGTTGCATGAACGGCTTCACTGCGATCAGGATGTTCCGCGGCACGAGGCCGGCTGCTTCGACGACACGCCTGGAGAGTGCCAGGTTCTCGGCGGTGTTCAGCGCCTGCGTCTCCAGCATCATCTTGTCCCATGGAACGCCCCGAGACGCCAGGATGTCCGCGAACACTTCCGCCTCCGGCCGGTCCCAGTCCGTGGCCAGTAGATCGTTTTGATGAGCGAGGCCGCCCGTCACCACCAGTTTCTCCGAGAGTCCTGCGTGGTACAGCTCAGCGGCAAACTCAGCCACCCGCGTGTCGTTGGTGCCGAGCACTAACATGACATCGGAAGGTAAAGGGCAATGGTTCAGCTGAAGATAGTCGAAGATTCGGCGTGCGTGTTCGATAGCTTCGGGCGACATTATTGCCGTACCATCTTGGCAGCAATATGTTCCACACGGCAACCTCCCTCATTATTGCCTGTTCGCCGCAGTGCACCTCGCTGGCCATGAGACTCCGCCGCAATAGCTTTGGCAGGACACCGCGCGAGCGTTGGGTGCTGAAGACCGCCACCCAGTCGGCTCTCACCGATTGTGCACTCTCTTGCTCGTCCGAGGAGGAGATTGCATTCGCGTACCTTCAGGTTAGATGCTTGGTTGATCGCGGGATGGGTGCGCGATCCTCACGCCTGTATGCCAGCTGATTCGGACCGTGGCCGTCACCTTTTAGCCGCGAAGCCCAATCGCCGCGCTAACGCGCGCCTGCCGAATCTGCCAATTTGCACAAGGCATCTACGTCGCCGGGTGTTAGCTTCGCCTGGGGATGCAGCTTGCGATAAGGCAGCGGAGGCATGCTGCCGGCTGAGACGGCAATGCAGATCAGCGACATTTGATCCTTGGTCGGAGCAGCACGGCCACTCGACCAGTCTGTGAAGTCGAACATTCGGCGGCCCAGGTCAACATCGTGCTGGATCATCCACGAGGCTGGAGGCACATGGCTGTACCACGGCCAGGAAGTCTGATTGGAGTGGCAGTCGCGGCACGCCCGTTCCAGCACTTGCCCGGCGTGGCCGGGCAGTGGCGCGGTGACAATAACGGGATCCACCGCTGGCTCATGTGCGGGAGCCGCTTTGCTGGCTTCAAGGCGAAGTACAACGGCGGAAGCAAGAATAGCCAGGATCAACAGGGACCAGATGAAGGCTTTCATACCAACTCCTACTTATTTTGCGGTCAAGCTGGGATGGTCCGCCGCCTTTATCAGCGAGCAGCTGGGATCAAGCCGAACGAGCGAACGGGACAACCAGTCACCGATACCTGTCGCTTCGGTTTGGCTGCGCGGTTAGTAACAGCGGGACCTCGTGCGGAACGAAGTGCGGCTGAGTGGAGATGAACTCGTTCATCTCAGCGACGCTGAGGAAGCACCCGCCCAAACTGAAGCCGGAGATCATTCCGTTCTCCTCCTCCAGCTCCGGGTAAAAGCGGGGGTGCACCTCTAGGAAACGGGCGAGCTTCTCTAGCTGGCCAGCTGGCATTGTGGATTGCGCTGCATATTCGTCATTCTGGGTTAGAGCTTTCTTCATCTCGTTTCCCCGGTTTTCGGGATCTACTCGAATAGATGCTGCAGCAAGGCTCTACCGTGTAAACGAGGTGTAGTTTGTTTGTCACAACCCGGACACGTTAAGGGACTTATTCGGATCGAATGTTTAGGAAGAATCCGGGATGCCACCTTTTCTACTCTCAGCCCAGCCGATTGCGAAGTTCCATTCTGTTCCGAAGGTATACTGTGTCGGATTCGGCATTTCCGTGCTGAACCTTCCTATTCCTGATGACGAGATGCCGTCAAAAGTGACGAAGCTGATTATGCATCGGATCAGCTCGGCTCTCTAGATGACGTTGCTTCGGCGGAGATCAAATGTCTTACTTTTGGCTGTGAGATAACGTGCTGCTGCACTCGCTCTTCTGCTTCGCGATCCGCCTTCGTCAAGCGTTCGTGCTGTCGCAGATGCTCTGCCCATGAGGAAACAATAAAGGTTTCGACATACCGATTTGGGCTCTCCATGTCACGGAAGATGCCCCACCTTCGCGCGCCGTCGCGTCGTCGAATCCGTCGATGTTGACGAACCGCTTTAAGAAAGTCGCGGGCTTCTCGAGGAGCGACTTCGTATTCGACCGTGACGAGCACCGGGCCCAAAGTCGTCATTCGATCATCTACCTGTCGTCGATCACGGTGGGCAATCGCCAATGATTCCACGAGGTCAGGTCGATGGTAGCGTCGGGCAGTCGGAAGAATAATGCCAAGACTGTCATAGCGAGCGTTCCCGCGCCTGCGTACAACAATGCCGCGCCGATGCCAAGCCGAGTGGCGATGGCGCCCCACACGGCGCTTCCCAAAGCGACTGCTCCCTGGAACACCAGCGTGGAAATGGCAAGCACGCGTGCCCGAACCCAGTTAGGCGCATGATTCAGAACCAGCACCTGGAGAATAGAAAGGAAAACAATCCACGCAGAGCCGGCGACTAACATGACCACACTCAGAGCCGGCATCGATCGCAACCGCTGGTCGCCAACGTGGCTAGTCCGAAAATTGCAACCCCGGCAGCCACTATCGCTTCGGTTGACCCGCGGGCGCGCACGAACTGCATTACAAGAGCACCAACCACTGCACCCAAACCAAAGCATCCAAGGAGCAGCCCGTAAGCTGACGGGCTGTTCTTTACGAGACGAGCGAGGGAAGGTAACAGCGCGAGAAGGCCGCTCGCGAAGAACATTACTGGTCCCGAGCGAATCAGCAAGGTGCGTATGGCTGGGGAGTAGTGGACATAGCGGATTGCCGCAATGGTTCCGCCCAACACAGTTTCCGGCGGAGTCGTCCGCTTGTGAATCGCCCGCTTCCAGCGCGCCACCACAAAGATGACGCCGATGAATGAGACGGCGTTTAAGGCGAACGCAGTGCCGACGCCGGCCGCAAGGATGACGAGGCCTGCAAGACCCGGTCCGATCGCACGCGCAAAGTTGAATTCGATGCCGTTGAGTGCCGATGCTGCCGGGAGATCCTCCTTGGTGACTAGTTCCGGCAATACTGCACGCCAACTGGGCGTCTCGACTGCGTCGCCTGCGGACAGCGCAAACGTCAGGATCAGTAGCGGCAACGGAGACATATGTCCGCTGATCGTCAGCACCGCGAGCACCACGGCGACCCCGGCCATCCAGGCCTCGGTAAACAGGATCAGCTTTCGGCGATCGACGATATCGCCGATTGCTCCGGCGGGAAGCGCGAAAACGAAGAAGGGCAAAGCAGAGGCGGTCTGGATGAGCGCCACATACATCGGCCCGGCGTTAAGCGAAACCATAAGCCAGGCGCCCCCGACGCTCTGCATGAAGGCGCCGATGTCGGAAACCACGTTGGCGATGAGCAGGTTCCGAAAGGTCGGGACATGTAGAGGTCGCCAAAGACTCGGGATTTTCGGCGATTCAGGCATGTCAGTTGGAGCCTTTGCCTGAGCGGCTTCGGCGACAAACTATGAGCGCGCGCAACAGATATACACGCGAAGCGAGTCTATCGCACCTTCGCAATGAACTTGATCTCAATGAGCTGCGTTGGCTGGTCCAGCCGGGGCGTCACTAGAATGGTGCTTGCCACTGTGGGCTTCCTGGAGCCATACGCTTCCTTCCGCACCGGGCCAGCTGGGCGAACGCTGTGTCCATATCTGTGACGTAAAGGACCTCCTCGACGACGTTGTCCAGAGCGGCGCCAGATCGAGAATCTTCTTTGCGTTCGCATACGTTTGGCGCATTTGCGTTTCCATGTTCGAGTGGTCTCGGATCCTACCGCTATCATCAAGCGGGGCAGGACCGACCACATTCCCTTGGTCATCATGGCTCAGTTGACGGGAAATGTAGATCGTGTCATCGGCCTTCACGGCCTGGGTATAACCGCACAAGTCCTCCCAAGGCATTCCAAACCTTTCACCTCTTTGCAGTGCCATCGTAGGCTCCTTTCAGTCGCTCACCGATCGGTCACCGAACCCGACGAAACTTCTCTCATTTAATGCGCGGGACGAAACGACACGGCTCCTAACGCAAGCACTTCTTCGCTGAGCTACTTACTTGCGCAAGGTCAACAAGGTCCTTACATAATCGATGATTGCGATTGCCACCGCTATCCAGAACACCACGCCGATCCACCCTTGCCATCTCCGGGGATGGCAAAACTGCATGACGATCGCAAGCCCCACGATGCGCCGCCGCGGGCATTGTGGCATTCGATCGTGCGACCAGGCGCTCTAAGCGTTTGATAAGTGGAGGTCAACGGCAGGGAATGAAGAGCTCCCCAGGGTCATCGAGAGCCGAGATCTGCTAAAGCGGCAGTGGCGGCCGCCGTTCTTCCTAAAAAGCAGGACATAAGGGCAATACTTCCGAACGACTGCCCGATGACAATGAGCCAGGCAATAAACTTAGGAGTGTTCCTCGCGCTGACCTGTGCAAGCGAGCCGTTGATTCCTGGGGCGTCAAATCCCAGGGCACTTTTGGTCGAGTAGGACAGGATACCCAATGGGTTCAGATCTGGTCCTTGTCACAGGCGCCTCCGGCTGCGTCGCAGGCCATTGCATTGTGGCATCATTGGGGCAGTATCTTCGCGATTCGACACAAGAGGGGTACTAGCGAAGTGGAGACCCTGAATCCCGAACAGCTTTCATCCCGACTCCGCGACCGGCTCAGCGCACCAGCGATGCTGGATCTTACGAAGCGGTTGATAGCGATTCCATCGGAAAATCCACCCGGAAATTACTACGAGGAATGCGCCCTCACTCTTTTCGCCGAATTGGAAAGGCTCGGCTTCGATCATGTGAGACGTGAAGGCGCGTGTGTACTCGCGTCGGCCGGAACTGGCCCGGGGACGCTTTATTTCAGCGGTCACTACGATGTTGTTCCGGCGCAGAGCCGCGATCAGTTTCAGCCATGTGTCGAGGGCGCAAATCTGTTCGGTCGCGGCTCGTCGGACATGAAGAGCGGCTTGGCAGCGATGATTCACGCAGCCGCCGTGGCGCGTGACGAAGGACTTCTTAAAACCGGCCGTATAGGAATCGTGCTGGTACCCGATGAAGAAACCGCCGGTCCACAAGGGTCTCGCGATTTGGATGCACGCGGGCTTCTTGGGAGCGACGGGGTCGGTATGCTAACGCCGGAACCGACCGGGGGCGTTATTTGGAACGCCAACCGCGGAGCCATTTCGCTGCGTGCCTCCATGCGCGGGAAGGCCGCGCATGTGGGTCGGCAATTCGAAGGTGTGAACGCGTTCGAACGCGCAGTGCCGGCAATGGCGCGGCTTCTCGAGATCAAGAAGGAAGTGGAGCTTCGTGAAACGCAACACAACATCGCTCCGGCGGCGGCGCGAAAGTCCATTCTGATGCTCGGCGGGCGGGTCGAAGCAGGTACGAATTTCAACGTGACGCCCGATTTCTATTCCTTCACGGTTGACCGCCGCATTAATCCCGAAGAAAACCTTGAAGACGAAAAGCGCCGGTTGCGCGAAGCGCTGGAAGGCTTCGAGATCGAGACGCTTCAGGAGGAAGCCGCAGCGGCAACTCCAGCGGGGGATCCGCTCGGCGTCGTTCTGTCGCGGCACATCGCGAGCGTGACCGGGAGAGATCCCTCGTTCGAGATGTGCCCGGGCTTACTCGAAACGCGATTCTATGCCGCTCATGGTGTTCCCGCCTTCGCTTATGGACCAGGATTGCTAAGCGTCTCCCATGGACCGAACGAGTTCGTTCCCATTCGCAATATTGCCCAATGCGCGGAGATTTACGCGCTTACGGCGGCGGAGATGTTGCGCTAATCGACTAGTCCTGGGTCGCAAAGTCATCTGCTAGTCGTGGGTTCATTCCAATTCGGAGGAATCCCGCGTCACGGGCAAACCCGAAATAATACCTCCGGATTGGTCCCATCAAACGCCTTGGGGTCATTGACTGGCCGAATTTCGGACTGTCTGCAATGCAAAAAGCCTTTGTGACAACACCAAGTCGTCTGAATTTTCATCTCATTGTGTTCTCCATATCTCAAGAAACCTCGCAAGATTCGTAGTTTTGTCGACTGCTCCTCTCAACGAAGGGGTTCACCCGGCGCGGCTGGCCTAAATCTCTGCCCACCCATACAATTTCGCTCTCATCAGATTACGAGTGGGATGGTAGTTTATCACCAACTACTGTGCGGACTAGTGGCCTCGACCCATGCGGGCAAAGTGTACAAGAGTAGCCAAACCCTCCATGCGAAGCCAGTCAGACAATTGCTCCAGACGATGTGGTTTCCGAATAGGACGAACACAAGCATCATCACGAATATCCCGTGAATGAGAATCCGATAGGCTCGGTAACTTAGCTCTTCAGCGTGTTTGGTCACTTTGCCTTGAGTAAGGCCGAGGATTAGCAAAGCCAGAACCGCGAGAACAAAGGCCAGGCCAACGTCAAGGGTGCCCCACCACTTGGGGAACGATGCAGTGTTATGTGACAGCCCAGCGACTACGGGAAACGCCAGGGATGCCAAGAAAGCTACTGCGTACAAAACCGCAACGCGACGAGTTGAATGCGGATTCATGCGCAGCAGTGTACGCCGCGGAATGAACTCGTTCTTACCAAACTCACGCGATAATCGTCTTGAACCGAGCAAGCGGCTGGCAATAGATGTGGGAACACGCCATACCGTACCCTATCCGAACGGGCCGTTCAGCCGGGGATTACCTGTGAGTTGGCGTCAATTTCACAAACCGTTGTCACGCGTGTCACCCTTCGATGCAACGATTAGGGAGTTGTCTGCCGTGCAGGCGCCAATCTCATCAGACGTGACCAGGAGCTGCTTCTCCGTGGGCGGTTCTGCACGGACGGAAAGATCGTGGGCGATCTTTTATCACCTACGGAGTTCCCGTTCCGCTTAGCTCGACCACTTGAGGGCTATCTCCAGCGTTGTCGAGAATCATCAGGTCGCCGGGCCGGCTGCCGGTTACCGTGGGTTTGAACTCCACCCCTATCGTGCACTTTAGCCCAATACCGAGGCTCGACCCGCAGGTGTTCGACGACACCACGTAATCTCCTGCCGCAACAACTCCAGTTATGCTGAGGGCCGTATTTCCATAATTTTCCAGAGTGATGTTTTGCGCGGCACTAGTAGTGCCAACCTTCTGACCGGCGAAGGTAAGTGACGTCGGGCTGATGAACACCGCGGCAAAGGTGCCGTTTCCAGTGAGTGGCACCGACTGCGGACTGTTGGCTGCATTATCAGTTATAGAAACTGACCCGGTCTGGTCGATCAGGCTCGTAGGAGTGAACGTCACCGTAATCGTACAAGTGGAGCCAACCGCCACGGGAGCGGTACAAGTATTCGTCTGGGCAAAGTCGCCCGACACAGTACCGCTGATAGAGACTTTAGAAATGTTTAAGGCCGCGGTTCCAGTGTTCTTCACAATCACCGTTTTTGGTGCGCTTGCAGTGTTGAGTTGAACGTTTGGAAATGCCAGGCTGGTGGGCGTGAGGGTCACCACTGGTAGCGCTCCCGCCTTCCCTGTGCCCATGAGGGTAACAGTGTGCGGGCTTCCTGACGCGTTGTCGGTGATCGTGATGGCGGCACTTCGCGCACCGATCGCCGTAGGCGAGAAGGTAACCGAGACGTTGCAACTGAAGGCTGCACTCACCGCGCTGCCACAGTTGTTCGTTTGTGCAAAGTCGCCGCTGTTGGTGCCGGTAACGGCAAGGCTGGTAATCGTGAGCTTGGCGGTGCCGGTGTTGCTCAAGTTGATGATCTGCGCAGGACTGGTCGTCCCTTGCGCCTGCGTGGCAAAGACCAGGCTGGCCGGGATTGGCATAACCAGTGCGGTTCCGGAAGTCACTCTCACACCGGGACCATCTCACAACTAATTAGGCGCTCCCGGTGCAGCTATACTCCGGCAGGTGCGAGCCTTGCCGGACTATGCCCACTCTAACGTGAAAGCGCATTCAGCACCGCATCCTCGGAGGGGTGAACGTACCGCTGCGAGATGCTGACATTCGAGTGTCCCGCCACTCTGCGCCAGTGTCCAAACGTCACAGCCGCTCTCCCCAAGCCGGGTGAGAAACGTGTGCCGGATTGAGTACACCTCGAACGGACGAAGCCTTGCCAGCCTCAAGGCTTTCTTGTGCTCCGGTTTCAGGCTGTCGTGATTGATGTGCCCGTCCTTTGTCTCAGCGGGCCACACCCAACCGTCGTCTGGCTTCCCTGCCAACTTCCAGCGGTTCTCCAGCACCATCCGCACGCGAGGACTGAGCGGCAGAACGCGACGGGCCGCTTTCGTTTTCCTTTTCGCGATCAGCAGCACACCGTTTAGGCCACCATCCCAAGTGATGTTCTCCCATCTGAGGCAAGTGGCATTCTTCCGGGCGCATCCCGGATCGAATAGAAACACGGAAACATCGTGCAGCAACGGCAAAGCGGCTCCTACTAATAGGTAAACTGTCCCGCACCTGCTGCCAGGTTTTACGTTGGCCCTTGCTTCTTACGCCCTTCAACGTAATTCTCAAATCAAGTGTTCTGACTTAGTTCGTCAGGCACAGCTACGCACTGCTGCCGCACGGGGAGACTATACGGTGAGCTTGGTCTATATCGCTGCGTCGGGACCTGCCTCAGCCCATATAATCGCGGCTCTGATCCTGCGGACGGGCGAAGACAAAGTAGCCCAAAACCATCGTGCGGGAGGATGATGCTGTGCCGAACCCCGGGCTGCGACGGAATGGCGACCCACGTTCCTGAAAAACAGTTTTCTTTCGCAACAGCTGCGCGAACCTCGGGTTCAACAGGTCAGGCCAGCGGATCGATCTAGTGCGCGGAACGCACAGACTCGGCCAGATCCGCCAGGCTAACCCCAGGTTGCTGTCTCGATTGCATTGTTGGAGTTCTCCGGCGCTACGTCATCTAGGTGAGACCCAACGCCTGACTTCGTCGAATAATACCCATCTCCACTTGCTCAATGCTCAACATTGGAGGTTCTGTGCTCCCCTCCACGCTCTACGCACTGAGGCCGCCTCACGACAAGAAGGTAAGGCCATCCTCCCGCAGCTTCGGAATGCAGTCGCGTTGCACTTGACGTGACCAGGCCGCTCTCGCTTCGGACGAATTACAGCCCCAGGAGATTTCGAAATGAAACACAAAATAATGTTATTCATTTTTCTGCTTGGGACAGGAGTCGCTTTTGCTCAATTCCCACCGCAGATCAAGAACGTAGTGGTGATCTTTCAGGAGAATCGGACTCCCGACAACCTTTTCCACTTTCTAACCCCAGCCTGCCCTTTACCCGAAGGTGTAGACGCCTTGGACGCTTGCATTCCTAAACCGGTCACAGAGAGTTGCTACGACATTTCCCCTTGCGGCCTTTCCGATCGAAAAGGCACCCCTCCTGTCCCGGTCAAGCTGAAAGCTGTGCCTTTGGCAGGCAGCGTTGACCCGGACCACTCGCACAATGGATTCAATAACATGTGCAATCCGGATCCGGCTACGTTGAAATGCCGCAACGACGGCGCCTGGAAGACGTCGTCCCCGGCGGGTAGCTCCTATGGTTACGTGGCCAACACGCCTGTCACCAACTATGATGGCTCCCCTGGTCATCTGCTCGAACCCTATCTTAGGCTCGCCAAGCTATACGGGTGGGCCAACTACATGTACCAGACCAACCAGGGTCCGAGCTTTCCCGCCCATCAATTCATCTTCGGCGGGACATCGGCGTCGACCGCGGCCGACGACGCAAACGCCATCTTCGTGTCCGAGAACTTCAACAACAAGATCGTCAGCAACAATGCCGGATGCCTGGCCTTGGAGGGTGCGACGAACGCCGTGATTTCTCCCGCGCTGGATACTCCCCCTCCCGGCTGCACGCTGTATGCGGACAGCTCGGTACAGGAGTGTCCCGTTAAGAACACGGGACTCATTTATCCGACCGACCCCGTTGGCACGTTCTGTTTTTCCCGTAACAGCATGGCGAATGTTCTCGATCCCCATTCGATCACCTGGAAATACTATGCTCCGTCGCCTGGCTCGATCTGGACAGCGCCTGACGCCATCAAGGAGATTTGCGAACCCGCATGGGTTAACCCGAACGGCGATCCAGCCTCCAAGCTCGAATGTACTGGAAAGGAATGGAAGGCCAATGTCGACACGAACAATCTCGGTACGGACATTCTGCGAGACATTGCGAATTGTGACCTGGCAAGAGTGAATTGGGTCATTCCCAATGGTGCATGGTCCGATCATGCCGGGCCGAATGATCTTTACGGGCCATCGTGGGTTGCCGCTATCGTGAACGCCATTGGCAGCAACAGGCGATGCGAGAAGGGAACCAAGGACGAAGGCCAGACCTATTGGGAGAACACGGCCATCGTCATCACCTGGGACGACTGGGGAGGATGGTCGGACAATCAACCGGCGCCGTATGCGTCGAAGTTGCCTTGCAACTCAAGCGACTGCCAGGGAGATTATCAATATGGATTCCGCGTGCCGTTGATTGTGGTCTCTGCCTACACCCCGGCAGGTTACATCAACAATGAGCAACACGATTTCGGCAGTGTGTTGAGGATGATTGAAGGCATCAATCATCTAACTGAGGGCCAACTCGGATTCGCAGACAAGCGGGCATCGACCGATTTGCGCGGATTTTTCACTCTCACTCAACCGCGTCCATATCTTGTGCTGCCCGCGGAAAAGGATGCGAACTTCTTCCTGATGTACAAAGGAGCCGCTGTCGATCCAGACGATGACTAAGGCGCATATCAGTTTGACTCGGGGCCTTTGGCCTTGCAGCCATGGCGATGGTGGCCTTTCCTCGCTGCTGCCCGGCGGCCGAGGCTGCAACCTACTCCAGTTCCCACTACCGCCCATGCCGGTGGGAGACACTACTAGTGCAAGAAACCGCGAAGTTATCGGCGTTCAATGTGGCTGAGGAGCTGGCGCAAACCAAGCTTGCGGACCTTACCGCGGCCAAACGGATTCGCGAGCTGGTGATCGATCAACTTGGAACGAAGGGCGACGATCTTACGGCTTGCGATATCCGCGCCTTTGCCAGCGCGGTCGAAAGCTGCCAGCGCGTCGCGAGGCTCGCGCTTCGGGTAAACACCGAAGGTGTGTTACGTTTACCGCAGCCCGAGCCCGAATTGGACTTGCAATTACTCGTCGATGAGGAATTCCAGGCGTTCAGCGCGTTGATCGACAAGTGCAGCGTCAAGGGCAAACCGCCAGACGCCAGGGGCAAGGTGCAATGACCACAGCCATGCACCAACTCGGCGCGGTTTCAAAAACTCCGGCAGTTGCGTTGGGCGTGAGTATACTTGGTAACCATCAGCGGTAACCATAAGAGGACTTGAGCGTTCTGATAATGAACATCTCACGCACTCCAAGACCCATCGTTGGCCTCTTCCTTTTCATTGTGGCCGTACTCATAAGTCAGCTTACCGCCTGCGGGGGCTCATCTCCTCAAGCTCCGCCTGCTCCGGTGCTCAAGTACATCCTGGTATTTCCGGCAACTTCCACGATCGATATAGGACAGACCCTGCAGTTCGAGGCCGGGGGGACTTACAGCGACGGCAGTACCAAGGATCTAAGCAATCAGGTCACGTGGAGTTCGTCGAACCAGACCGTGGCCACGATCAGCTCAAGTGGACTCGCGCTTGGCCACAGCCAGGGTAGCTCCACCATCTCAGCCACCTTCAATAGCAGCAATGGTCCGGTGACGGGAACAGCCACGCTCGGCGTGGCTGCGACCTTGACATCGCTGACCATCACACCGGTAAATCCCTCCATCGCCATCAGCACAAGCTTGCAACTTACCGCGACCGGGATCTTTTCGGACGAGAGCACGCAGGATCTCACGGCTTCGGCGAGCTGGAGTTCGTCCTCCAGCGGCGTGGCAACGGTTAACAGCAGCGGGGTGGTGACAGGGACGGGGGCGGGGAGCACGACGATTACCGCGACTCAGGGGGGAGTGTCGGCCGCAACCACCTTGACCGTCACATCCGCGGTACTGACCGCGATCACCATCACGCCACCCAATATTTCAATCGCCAAGAGCACGAGCCGACAACTCATTGCTACCGGGGATTTCTCGGACGGGACGACCCAGAATCTCACCGCGTTCGTGACCTGGGCTTCCTCCGCACCATCGGTCGCCGCGGTGAGCAACACCGCCCCCAGCCAGGGTCTTGTAACGGGAAGTGCAGCGGGGAGCGCAACGATTAGCGCGACTTTGGCAGGGGTGTCGGGTACGACCACCGTGACCGTCACATCCGCGGTACTGACCTCGATCGTGGTCACCCCGACCAATCCTTCCATCGCCCAACGGTAGCTCTGTGCAACTTACCGCGACCGGGATCTTTTCGGACGGACTACTCAGGATCTCACCGCCTCGGCGAGCTGGACCTCGTCCGCGAACCCCATAGCGACGGTTAGCAGCAGCGGGCTGGTCACAGGGACGGGAGTGGGGAGCGCAACGATTACCGCGACTGAGGCGGGGGTGTCGGGTACGACTACCGTCACGGTCACAGCCGCAGTACTGACCGCGATCACAATCACGCCACCCAATTCTTCAATCGCCAAGGGTACCAGCGAACAACTCATTGCTACCGGGGATTTCTCGGACGGCACGACCCAGAATCTCACCGCGTTCGTGACCTGGGTCTCCTCTGCTCCATCGCTCGCCACGGTCAGCGACGCCCCCGGCAGCCAGGGTCTTGTAACGGGGATTGGAGTGGGGAGCGCAACGATTACCGCGACTCTGGGAGGAGTGTCGGGTGCGACCACCGTGACAGTCACATCCGCGGTACTGACCTCGATCGCGGTCACTCCAACGAATCCTTCAATTGCCAACGGTACCAGCTGACAACTCACTGCGACCGGGACCTTTTCCGACGGCACCACTCAGGATCTCATTCTTGGCGAGCTGGATCTCGTCGTCAGACACGATCGCGACGGTTAGCCAACACGGGCAGCCCCGGCCTGGTGACAGGGACGGGAGTGGGTAGCGCAACGATTACCGCGACTCGGGGAGGAGTGTCGGGTACCACTACCGTCACCGTCACAGCCGCAGTACTGACCGCGATCACAATCACGCCACCCAACTCTTCAATCGCCGAGGGTACCAGCGAACAACTCATTGCTACCGGGGATTTCTCGGACGGCACGACCCAGAATCTCACCGCGTTCGTGACCTGGGTCTCCTCTGCTCCATCGCTCGCCACGGTCAGCGACGCCCCCGGCAGCCAGGGTCTTGTAACGGGGATTGGAGTGGGGAGCGCGACGATTACCGCGACTCTGGGAGGAGTGTCGGGTACCACCACCGTGACCGTCACAGCCGCGGTCCTGACCTCGATCGCGGTCTCTCCAACAAATCCTTCCATCGCCCAAGGCACCTCTCTGCAACTTACTGCGACCGGGACCTTTTCGGACGGCACTACTCAGGATCTCATTTTGGCGAGCTGGATCTCGTCGTCAGACACGATCGCGACGGTTGCCAACACGGGCAGCCCCGGCCTGGTGACAGGGACGGGAATCGGTAGCGCAACGATTACCGCGACTCGGGGGAACGTGTCGGGTACGACCACCGTCACAGTCACGCCCGCGGTCTTGACCTCGATCGCGGTCACGCCCGCGAATCTTTCAATTGCGAACGGTACCACTGCACAACTCACCGCGACCGGCACCTTTTCCGACGGGACTACTCAGGTTCTCGCTTTTGCAAGCTGGACCTCGTCGTCAGACAGGATCGCGACGGTTACCAGCGCGGTCAATCCCGCCCTGGTGACAGGGACGGGAATCGGGAGCGCGACGATTACCGCGACTAAGGCGGGGGTGTCAGGTACGACCACCGTGACCGTCACGCCCGCGGTACTGACCTCGATCGCGGTCACCCCGGCGAATCCTTCTGTCGCCCAAGGTCGCTTTCTGACAACTCACCGCAACCGGGACCTTTTCGGACAGCACCACTCAGGATCTCATTTTGGCGAGCTGGATCTCGTCGTCAGACACGATCGCGACGGTTGCCAACACGGGCAACCCCGGCCTGGTGACAGGGACGGGAATCGGTAGCGCGACTATTACCGCGACTCGGGGGAACGTGTCGGGTGCGACTACCGTGACCGTGGAACCGGTGATTGGTACGTGGACGCCTTTCGGTAGTCTGAGTACTCCCCGTAAATTCCATACAGCGTCGCTGCGTCCTGACGGCACAGTGCTTGTGGCGGGCGGCCAAGGTTCGTCAGGCATACTCAGCTCTGTGGAAATCAGCGACCCGGTAACAGAAACCTGGAATACGGCCCCGGCTATGACGACAGCGCGCCTCCTGCACACGTCTACCACGCTCCAGGATGGCCGTGTACTTGTCGTGGGTGGCGGCGGAGCCAGCGGCGACACGCTGAACTCGGCCGAAATCTTTAGCACGCTCTGGAGCGCAGTGGCCCCCATGACAACAGCCCGCGAAGCTCACACAGCAACCCTTCTCGACGATGGTCGGGTCCTTGTTGTAGGAGGCCTACGACGCGACAGGCAACCCTACTGCCATCAGCCGAGGTCTACGACCCCAGCGCAGACACCTGGACTCCTGTTGCTTCCCTGAACACTGCCAGGGCCAACCACACTGCTACCCTGCTTGCGGACGGACGTGTTCTTGTAGCAGGTGGAGACCAAGGCAGTACGGTGTTGGCCTCTGCGGAAGTGTATGACCCAATCGCCAATACCTGGACGGTACTACCAGACATGAGCCAACGACGTGCATTCCACACGGCGTCATTGCTGCCCGATGGCTCCGTCCTGGTTGCAGGCGGCGCCGCCATTTCCGGAATCCCAACCGATACCGTTGAGTTGTTCCATCCGCAAACCATGAGCTGGCAACCAATGCCGCCCATGATGACCCCACGTGAGTCTCACACCGCTACCCTAATGCTTAACGGCCAGGTGGTTGTAGCAGGTGGTACAGGCCAAAACGGCCTCAACTCGGTTGTCCTGTCGTCAGTAGAGATCTTCGACCCCACCAGTGCGCAATGGCTATTTGCGGCCTCCATGGCAAATGCCCGTACGCAGCATACTGCGACTCTCATGCCTGACGGCCGCCTGCTAGTCGTAGGCGGCGTCGGCACCAGTTCCTTCCTTGGTAGTTCAGAGCTGTTCGACATTTCTCACTGAATGGCGCACAGGCCGCAACGGGAACAACTCCGAGTTGGGGTGCATACCTGTATCAACAGCTAGCATCGCGGCATCTTTCACCGTTTTCGATGCCTTGCTCAGATAGCGCACTTCCTCGGCGAAGGTGACAACCCGCTCCCGCCCCTTGCCGCCCGCCAGTTCGTGTTTGGTGGGCACGTGCAGAGTCAGGCCCCACTCCTGGGCCAATCGCATCGCTCTGCGAAGCGTCCGCAGTTCACCGTTGACGGTCAGAGCGGAATCAGCCGCGCTCGTGCTACACCGCCACTGCGCATACTTGCCAATTAGCTCCCCTGTCACGTCCGTCAGAACGGCATCGGCCAACGGCATCTCATCGGACCACTGTTCTTTGCAATCTAGCGTCCAGCACCGTCGGGAGTGCTCCGATTGAAAATCGTTTCACGGTGTCGCGAACGGGCGAGAGGGGTGTACTATGGTTCCGTTTTTCGACGCCAAAAGGAAATTCCGGACTACTAATTTAGCGTAGCGATGAGAACCGTCTTTAATAGTGTGCGAAATAATGCTGCTTACCCCCGGCGAATCTCAACTTAAGGATTTCTTTATGTCAAGAGTCTCTCGTTACATAGTGACAACGATGATGTCGCTTCTACTGGCGACCTGCGTTGCGTTGGTCAACGCCGCTGCAGCGCCGCTTGGCAACGGCTCCCCGCAATCTTCCAACGCATCGAAGCAAGACAAAGCGAAAGCCTGCAACGACCTCGCCGACAGAAAAGGCCTGAACGGTCAGGACCGGAAGACGTTCATGCAAAACTGCCTCGATCAGGCTGCGAACTCCAACTCCCGTGACAACGTTAACGACCAAGACAAAGCAACTGCATGCAAGAACCTCGCGGATAAGAAAGGCCTGCAGGGTGCAGATCGTCGCTCTTTTGTGAAGGACTGCATGAACAGAGCCAATCCGTAACTGGAGAGCTCTCGACTAGGTTTTCCAACCGTCGTTAACGCCGCTGCGTTTCAGTTCATTACGAATTCGGGGGGATGACACGACCTTCACGGGCGTTGTTGAACGGTGTGCCCGTCCCGGGTGCAAGTTTCACCGCAGCAACAGACATCAATAACCTGTGGTACGGATTCCAGAACATCAGCTTTAACGCCATCGACATTAGCGTCACCACAAACGTGAACGGTGGGCTTCCTGATGCCGCTACTTGGGTTCGCCGTTCCAGAGGGCTTTGCCGCATAAGCTAAGACAAACGCACTTTGGTTCCGCAGACGGCTCTCCCGGCGCGCTCGGGAACGGTTTTCCGCTGCTTACACTGAAAGGTATTCCCATCCAGTCTCATGAGATCGACGGGACTGTGGACAAACCCGCAATACGGACAGGTCCAAGTGAGTTTCGGCAAGATGTAACGACTCTTCTGGCCCATAAGCGGTAACCACAGGTTACAGGGGCTTAGAAGACTCGCCCAAAAAAAGCGGTGACCATCCTGGGTGACCACCCCTGCCGCTTCGACGTGCTCTGACGTGTCTTGCTTGGCTCGGAAAGCCGCGTCGTCAGGGCAGAGAAAGCGCGTCGGAGCACATCGTCATATTTCGTGCAACTTGTTGATTCCCGGCCCACAGCCAACTCTTAATCAGTAGGTTGAAGGTTCGATTCCCATCCGCGCTCACCACGTAAGACACTTCCTGGGAACTCGTCGGCGTAACTTCGTTCTCCGCCCAAATCCTGTGCAAAAGTGCGTCGGCAATGTGTCCGTGCCTGCAGGGAGAAGCTGGTTTTCATCCCGTGATGAACGGGGATCCGCCTTTCGTATTGTGACGAAACCGCCTTCATCCTGGAATCGGCGCTTGGGCGGCACCGATGCCGGGAAAGGCCCACCTGTACCCGGTCGTTCAATTCACGTAGTTCGCAGCGGAAGCGGATGCTTTCGCGTCATTCCTGCTTCATCCCCGCCAGGTGGCAACTGCATTGCTCTGCCACCACCACTAGTCGAGATCCTGTCTCGGCGTTGTCAAACGATTCATTACCACAAGTGGCGGTTGCAATCTCGAAGAGGGGGATAGTGATGACACGTGTTCGACTGCTGTGGTCCCTTGTACCAACAACGATAACTCTGGCTTTGGTCGTGTGCTTTGCGGCTTTTCCCGCCTGGGCACAGACGACGTCGATGGGCACCATCACTGGTCTGGTCACCGATCAGAGTAATGCGGTGGTTCCCGACGCAATGGTTGTGATCAAGGACACCGCCTCTAGTCTGTCGCGATCCCAGACCACCAACTCGGCCGGGCGATATGTTTTCGTCGATGTTCCACCGGGTACCTACGACATCACCGTCACCAAGACTGGGTTCCAGAAGGTTTCGATTCCGGGTGACGTCGTTGCCGTGGGCATGGTTTCCACCAACAACGTCAGCCTGAAAGTCGGCACCGAGAACCAGACCATCGAGGTACAGAGCTCAGGCGTCGAGCTCCAGACTCTGAATGCCACCGTTGGCAACCAGGTCTCGGGTCTTGCGCTCGAGTCGCTGCCTACGATTGCCCGTGACACCAGTACCTTCCTGACATTGCAGTCGGGCATCAGCCCGGATGGCAGCGTGGCCGGCGCTGCAGTGGACCAGAGTTCGTTCCAGCTTGACGGTGGCGAAAACACCAATGACATGGACGGCAGCATGAGCGTGTATACCCCCAGCTATGCGGGCGATCCTACGGGAGGCGCCGCGAACCAGAGCAACGGTCTGGCTGCCGGTGCGACCGGTGTTATGCCGACTCCGGCCGATAGCGTGGAAGAGTTCAAAGTCAACGTGGCCGGCATGGGTGCGGACTTCAATAGCTCCGCCGGCGCTCAGGTGCAGATCGTCACTAAGCGCGGCACCGATTCATGGCATGGAACTGGTTACGAGTACTACCTCGACAACAACCTGAACGCGAACACATGGCAGAACAATTACAGTGGTATCCCTAATCCGAGCTTCCACTACAACCGCTTCGGCGGCTCCATTGGCGGCCCGATCATCCCCAAGAAGGTCCTTGGCGGCAAGACCTACTTCTTCGCCAACTATGAAGGCTTCCGCTTTCCGCAAGCGACCACCATTGAAAAGGCAGTGCCCTCTGCGGCAATGCGTCTCGGGTTGTTGCAGTTCGCGGATGCGAATGGTGTAGTGCAGGTCTATAACCTGAATCCCATGCCCGTGACTTATAACGGAGTCACCTACGCCCCGGCGCAATGTCCCGCTGGTCCGTGCGACCCGCGCGGGATCGGAATCGATCCAATCGTCCAGCAGCTGTGGAACAAGTACGTGCCCGCGTCCAACGAGAGTGGGTGCGGCCAGTCCCGTTGCGACGGCCTGAACGTTCTTGGGTTCACGGCCAATATGTCTGTCCCACAGTCGTCCAATTTCGGCGTGGCCAGGCTCGATCACGACTTCGGCGACAAGTGGCACTTTATGAGTAGCTATCGCTACTACAACCTCACAAGTGCCAGCAATCAGCAGGTGGACATCGGAGGTTTCTTCCCAGGTGACACTTTCGGTGTACCGGCTTCGCTCTCCAATAACCCGCAGCAGCCGTGGTTTCTGGTGGCCGGCATCACCGGCAACATAACCAACAACTTCACCAACGATATTCGTTACAGTTACCTGCGCAACTGGTGGGCAGTGGGGACGAGCTGGAGCACCGCCGCAATTTGCGGGGCTCGGTGGGGCGCTGGAGCCCTTTGGCGAGACCAATAGTCCAAACCAGGGCCCAGTCCAGCCTTTCAACGTGAACACGCAGCAGACGCGCACCCGTTTCTGGGACGGCCAGGACAACATGATTCGCGATGACGCGACCTGGCTGCATGGCAAGCACATGATTCAGTTCGGCGGTATGTACCAGCACAACTTCAACTGGCACGAGCGAACTGACAACGGCGGCGGCATCAATTACTACCCCGTGTATCAACTCGGTACGACCAGCGGCGCAGGCATCGACATGAGCGGTTACATTCCCGCGAACGTCGCCTCCACCGCGAATTGGGGACGCGACTATGCCGCCATGTTGGGCATCGTATCGATTTCGCAAATTGCCTACACCCGCAGCGGCAGCAGCTTGACGCTGAATCCACCCCTTACCCCGGCCGAGGATAAGGTCACAATTCCGTACTACAACTTCTACGGCAGCGACACCTGGCGCATGACTCCGAAGGTCACCCTCACCTTCGGTCTGGGCTGGACGCTGGAGATGCCTCCGACCGAAGATACCGGCAAGCAGGTCATCTTCGTCGGCCCCGACAACAATCCCATCAGCACCCAACAATACTTGAACGCACGCTCGGCGGCTGCATTGCAAGGACAGGTGTTCAACCCGCAGGTCGGCTTCTCGCTGGTAGGAAACACTGCGCATCCCTCCAAGTATCCTTACAACCCGTTCTACGGAGAGTGGAGTCCGCGCATAGCCGCAGCCTGGGACATCTTTGGCGACGGCAGAACGGTGCTTCGTGGCGGATACGGGCGCACCTATGGACGGCTCAACGGCGTGGATCTGGTACTGGTTCCGCTGCTGGGAACCGGCCTCATCCAGCCGGTACAGTGCTTCAATGCGATGTCGAACGGCACGTGTGGCACCTCGTCCCCGAGTCCAACCAATGCGTTCCGGGTTGGCCCAGATGGCCTGGTAGCTCCGCTGCCGGCCGCGAGCCCGACCCTTCCTCAGCCCTTCTATCCCGGTGTCAACGGGATTGCCGCGGGCGCGGGCGAAGCGCTCGACCCGAACTTCAGGCCCAATCACGTGGATACATTTACCCTCACGTTTGCCCGCCAACTCAATAACCATTTGAGCCTGGAGGTCGGCTACATCGGGCGGATCATCAAGAATGAATATCTACCGATTAACCTCAACGCTGTGCCCTACATGATGACCAAGGGTGGCCAGACCTTTGCTAAGGCCTACGCCAATGCGGTGATTGGGTACTGCGGTAACGGAAACGTGAAGAATCTCGGCGGCGGGAACTGCATTGGTAACCCAACTGCGGTTTTACCGCAACCGTTCTTTGAAGCGGCACTGTCGGGAACCGGGTATTGCAACGGCTATGTCAACTGCACCCAGGCCGTGCTGGACAAGGAAGGGGTAGGTTCAAATGGCACGGGCAACCTCGGCATTGCCAATGTCTGGAGTCTGTACAGCGATCTGGACAACGGCGGCTTCAACTTCCCACGAAGCATGATGAACACTGCGCTCAATTGCCCGACCGGATCTGAGATCGGCTGCCAGGGCCAGTTGACCTCCGGCGTGGGTATGAACGCAAGCGTTGGCTACGGCAACTACAACGCCTTGTTTATCACCCTGAAGTCGCAGGACTGGCACGGCGTGACCATGCAGTCGAATTTCACCTGGTCAAAGGCGCTGGGTACTGGCTCCGAAGTTCAAGCAACCAGTGCGGCCACGGCACCGGATCCGTTCAACCTTCAGACTGGGTATGGCTACCAGGCATTTGATCGCCGGTACGTCTATAACCTGTTCTTCGTCTATCAGCCGCATTGGTACAAGTCGCAATCGGGGGTCGCAGGACATCTGCTAGGCGGCTGGACGATTGCCCCTGTCTTTACTGCAGGCAGCGCTCTGCCAATCACCCTTGGCACCATTAACGGCGGCGGCCAGGCCTTCGGCGAGGGCGATTCGTCGAACTTCTTCGGGTACGGAGTTTCGGAGAACGCCATACCGCTTTCTCCGGCGAACCTCGGACAGGGCTCACGTCACTTCGTGAGTGGCAATGGAATTGGCACCTCCGGCTTGGGCGGCGCCAATTTGTTTGCGGACCCGGCTGCGGCATTCAATAACATCCGCCAACCTATCCTCGGCTTCGACACCCGCGACGGCGGCTTCGGCGTCTATCGTGGCATGCCCTACTGGAACGTCGACATGAGCGTGAAAAAGATGTTCAAGATCACCGAGCGCTTCAGCACTGAGTTCCAGGTGGTGTTCACGAATCTCTTCAACCACGACCAATTCGGCGATCCGACGGGCGATTACCTCGACACCAGCAACGCCGCCGGTTTTGGATCACTGCCCGGCTCCGTGACGAGTGCCACCTCAGCCTATCAGCGGCAGATTCAGTTTGGTCTGCGGCTCAGCTTTTAACCACGCCGACGGCGGCCCGGGAAACGGGGTTGGGCCGCCGTCAGGTCGCAAGCAGCAGACTGGGCGCTCTTCGGAGCGCCCGTTTTTTTGTCGGCAACAGGTCCTGACCGGCCCGCGCTTAGGTCGCATGGTCGTGGAGGCTAAAAAAAGGACCGCATAGGCAAGCTTAGTTTTGCGCGATTAGCCTCCGTGCCCTGGCACCACATTCTTTCTAAGCCACCTGGTTTTCCCGTGGGCGCCTGGGAGCCTGTCTGAGTAATTACTCTGTTGCCTGTTGTTGTGCTTGAAAGTCACAGGCCGAGCTATGTCAGTTTCGTGGTCATGGCGAAGACCTACCGTTGCTACCTCCCCGAACAAGACCTGTTGATACCCCCAAGCCGGCGCGACTGGCTGCCGGAAAACCACCTGGTGTATTTTGTCAGCGATCTGATCGATCAGGTGGATCTGAGCGCAAGAACCAACTGCTGACTGAAAACCTGGCGATAGGGCACAACGGTATTTACGAGATCACATCCTAAGCGGTAGACCTGAATTTGATTTCTGCTTTTTAGAATAGATGGCTTTTGAAGGCGTTGCTTCGTTCGTGCGCCTTCTCGAGTTCCCTTTGGAATTCGTCGCGCTTCCGGACATTAGCCATCAGAGGGTCACGCACGAAATACGAATATGGGAAGAACCCCTTCTCAATGCTACGGCGGAATGTGCGTAGCGCCGAAGGCGTATCGTCCAGTTCGGCGTACGCCTGGGCAAACTTGTAGATGGCTTCCGCGTCGCCGATCGACCGTTGCGTCGCCTTGTTCTCGGCGGCAGTAAGCAAGCGAATACCCTTGTCATCTTCGTGGCGGATGTGATGGCTGAGCGCCTTTCCAACCTGGGTTTGCAACATGGTTGAATCCAACTGATAAGCGTGGTCGAGCGCTTCAGCGGCACCGTCCCACTGGTGCATGTGATACAGGGCGAAGCCGCGATAAAACTCGATATAAGCCGAATCATTCGCCGGAGGCAGGCTATGCAAGAAGGCGTCAAAGTCACCCAAATAGAGGTAGCCATTGATCGCTGAACTGGTGAGCTTGACGCTGGGGTCAAGTTCGCGAGCGCGCTCGCATTCCCGTACGGACTCCTGCAGCATTCCTCCGTAGCGATATGCATAACCAAGCTCCCAATGCGCCTCAGCGAGGTTCGAGTTTGCGGCCAGCACCTGCCGCACCAGAAGCACAGCTTGTTCAGGCTGGCCGGTGTCCGTCAACAAGTTCGCCATGTAGATTTTCGCGGTGAGCAAATTGGGCTGCAACGCGAGTGCTCTTTCGTAAGCCGCCTGTGCCTTCTGATAAAGCTCTTCCCCTCCAAACTGAAACGATGCGGCGGCCGTATAACTTCTGCCAAGATGCGCCCAGGTCAGTGCGTATGCGGGATAAATTTCCGTCGATCGCTCCAACATTTTGATCGCCAGGAGAAACTCGTTGCGCGAGTAAAGATCGACCCCGCGTAAATAGTATTCATATGCCAGCGGTGGGACCGGTGGCTCGCTTTTAAGTTCCGCGCTCTCCGATGGCGTCAGGCTCAAGGACAGCGCAGCGATTACCTGGGCCGATACCTGGTCTTCAAGATCGAGAAGGTTCTGGTATTGCAAGTCGATCGTGCCATGGCGGAGGATGTGGTCGCTTTTCGCATCCACCAGTTGATAGCTGACTCGCAGGTTGTCACCTTCCCGAATGAAGCTACCCGTCAGCAGGGTGTCGACTCCAAGTTCCCTGGACACCTGTTGAATGTCAGGAATGTCCGTCCGATATTTCTGTACCGCGTAAGACGGGCGGATCGTCAGCTCGCTCACGTAACCAAGCCGGTTGATGATCGCGTCCGCCAGTGAGAATCCCAGAAAATCGTTCGCGGGATCGTGCCGCAGGTTTTGGAATGGCAGAACCGCGATCGGCTTCGGTGAAGTCACAGCGGGCGGCTTCCGGCGCAACACACTGACAAGGGTCACCGTGAGAGCCACAGCAATCATCGCCAGGGCTCCGGCGATCAGTGCCTTAGGGAACCGGGACGCGGTCGGAGAGATCGGCGCCCACGATATCTCCGCTTGACCAGTAAATTCCCTTTCACGCTCGCCGACTTCCCGCGCTGAGCCAGCGGCATTGATTGAGGTTGCCGGCGGTTGCCGGCCTGCAACCGAATCTGGAGCGGCGTCCGTACTCGGCGGAGAAACGGCATTTTCAGCAATCATGCGGATCGTAATCGGCTCGCAAAGCGGGACTTCCAGCTCGGTGACCTGGGCTGTGAACCGGTAGCCCCGCTTAGGTATGGTGTCGATGAATTGGGGCTCTCCGCGCTTTTCTCCTAGCGCCCGGCGAAGGGCGGAGATCGATACTGTCAGGTTTGCTTCTTCAACAAAGCTCTCCGGCCATACTGCCTCAAGAATCTGATCCTTGGTCAGCAGCCGTCCGGGACGTCCGATCAGGAAAATCAGCAGGTCGAAGGTCTTGGGAGCGAGGACGACAGTCTGCCCGTCGCGCCGCAGCAGGTGCTCCGCGGGGTCAAGCTCGAAATCGCCGAATTGGTACAGCCGCTTCGACTGCAATGTCTTACGCCAAGGTGGCGGTTCTTAGTTTTCGTTCGCAATTTATTTGAATTTTCTTGTCGGCCTTTAAATACGCAGACCGCTCGAACGGCGCAATGTGCACCAGTCGGCCGGCGTAGTACCCGGAACATGGTGATTCTATGCCATGCGCCACATGGGAACAATGATTCGCTCGCTGAAATCCGAAACCACCGAACAAGGAGATTCCTATGAAACACTGGCTGCACACCGCCATTGCTATCGTTAGCCTTTTAGCCGTCGTTGCCTCTGCCAAAGCACAGGTGCAGGAGAGCGTATTTGGACCTGGTAGCTGAGAAGAAAGTATCAATTGTCTCAGCGCCAATGATGGCTACGATCCAACCGCCCAGGTGATTGTCCAGCGCGGCGGACTCAACGTTGTACTGATTCTTCACGCCAAGCACCTGAAACCGAACACCGGTTTCGACTTGTTCACGGTGCAGAACAGCAACCTCTTGGCAGATGCTACTCCCGACCCGAATTTTAAGAATTTCGGTCTCGCTTGGTACCAAATCATCGAACAGCCGCGTGCAAGCGACGACTGGAGCCCGTCACTGGACAGCCCGGTTCCAGAATCGAAAATTCGTAGCTCCTTTTGGGGTGAGCTTAGAATGATGCGGTACTAGTCCCGGAATCGACTTTGCGGGAAAATCGCGCAGGTCAAATGGAGGCTTATGTTGAAACCAATCATCGTTGTTCTGCTGCTGTGGTGCATCGCCCTTCCTGCGAGCGCTGCGAAGAAATATTCGTATTTCCGGGTCGGCAATGCCAGTGATGTAACTACCGGAACGACGCCGGGATTTGTCCTGATGGGCGGTGGCACGGATGTGGACGCTGCCTTTCAGTGGATGTGCCAACGCAGCGGCAACGGAGATCTCCTGGTTATCCGCGCCACGGGAACCGATGCCTATAACCCGTACGTTCAGCAGTTGTGCCCGAATGAAAATTCGGTGGCCACACTCATCATTCCCAACGCAAGTGCGGCGAATGATCCTTTCGTCGCCAGTACCATTCAGCACGCCGAAGCGGTCTTCATTGCCGGCGGGAACCAGGCGGACTACATCAATTTCTGGCAGGGCACCGCTGTCCAGAGTGCGCTGAACTCGTTGATCGCGCAGGGTGTCCCAATCGGCGGCACCAGTGCGGGAATGAACGTGTTATCGCAGTTCGTATATACCGCGCTGCGCAGCCAGGGAGCCACCTCGAGCGAATCGCTGGCCGATCCCTATAACAAGAACATCACGCTGGGCGAGAACTTTGTGGACATCACGATTTTGCGAGGCGTGCTTGATGATCCGCACTTCGTGACGCGCGACCGCATGGGTCGCGACCTGGCTTTCTTGTGCCGGGTTTACAACAACGGGTGGACCAGCCAGCCCCGCGACATCGCCATCGACGAGCAAACCGCCTTGCTCCTCGATGCCGAGGGAACTGGGACTGTGGTGGGCACCAGCAAGGTCTACTTCCTGCAAGCGCCGGGTGCGCCGCAAGTGTGCCAACCGGGAACGCCGCTGACGTACCAGGACATTGCCGTTTATCGGATCGCGACGGGTGCGACCTTTAACGTCCTGACCTGGAAAGGAACGGGCGGGACCGCCTATACGGTTTCCGCAAACAGTGGCGTGCTTAGTTCTTCGCAGGCCGGGGGCGCGATTTATTAACTAAGGCGCGCGTTGGAAAGCATTGACCGTAGGACAGACATGACAAAAACCGCGGGGATCTCAATGGCGATTCCTGTTGGCTTTCGCACCCAATTGCGCCAAAATGCCAACCCAAGGAGTTTGTATGAAAAATCTAGCGCCCCCTGGATTCACTCGACGTCAATTGCTTCGAACCAGTTTAGGTGCCGCCGCGGCCGCCGTGCTGACAAGCGGCATGGAGCTTGCCCTGCCATCTGTGGCCCAAGGACAGTCAGTCCTCACTCCCGACGCGGCCTTGGCGGAACTGATGGCGGGCAACAAGCGCTTTACTTCCGGGCGTATGACCGCTCATGAGCAAGACCTTGCGACCCTTAAGCAACACACAGAGGACAAGCAGGAGCCGTTCGCTGCCGTGCTTTCCTGTGCTGATTCAAGGGTCCCGGTTGAACTGCTATTCGATCAGACCATTGGGCACATATTCGTGACCAGGGTTGCCGGGAATGTGATCACGCCTGAGATTATCGGCAGCCTGGAATACGGCGCGGCTGTCCTTGGAACCAAGGTGATCCTCGTACTCGGGCACTCCAATTGCGGCGCGGTCAAGGCAGCCATCCAGGGAAAAGATGTACCCGGGCAGATCAGTTCCCTGTTTCCACATATCCGGCCCGCAGTGGACCAGGCAGGAACCGACCTGGAAGCTGCCATCAAGGCGAACGCCAAAATCCAAGCCATGCTGCTGCGACAGTCGTCCACGGTAATTGCAGGGATGGTGAAAGCTGGCAGCGTTAAGGTTACTTCGGGGTACTACGACCTGGGTACCGGATCGGTAACACTCCTGGAATCATGAGAAGGAAAGCCAACACCGTTGGCGAAGGCACTCAAGACATATGCGGCCGGGCGATGACTTCCAATCTGGCCCTGGAAAAGGTAGCCGCATTATGGGCTCCCGTTATGTTCTGCAACCTGCAATCGGAACCGCAGCCGAAGGGTGACGCTGGCGACCAGGATCACAGCCGATCACGTGTGCACATCGGCGGCCATTTCGCTGGTATTCCAGCCGGTACGCCTGAAGACCGCGCACGGTCCGGCTTATTTTGGGGACGGTTCGGACCTGATGAACTACCTGCCTTTCACTCCGAAATACACGCGCGCGTTGATTGATATTGGCTATCGCGATGCGGACGCTCGCATCGATGAGATCGAGGAGTTTCTCTATTCGGATTCGAACCGGACATCGGGGGATCGCGGCGAGGGGCGTCCCGGTCAAAACCGGCAGCCAGCAAGCGCGTTTGAGTAAGCCCCGAGTGGCATGTGCTACTCGTGGCGCAGAGATTCAATCGGATCGAGACGAGCGGCGAGCCGGGCGGGCAGAGTCCCGAAAAGAATTCCTACGAAGCACGAGACCCCGATTGCGACGAGCGCCGCAAGTAGCGGCACCGGCAGATAAATGTCGGTGAAGAACCGCAGCGAAAATGGCACTGCCAGGCCCAACAGCTGTTCCGATAATTCCGCCCACCAGCGAAATCAGCACCGCTTCAGTCAGGAACTGCATTTCAATCTCGATGCGGGTAGCACCCACGGCCTTGCGAATGCCGATTTCGCGAATGCGCGTGCTTACCGTGGCCAGCATGATGTTCATGATGCCGACGCCGCCGACGATCAGGGTGATGACGGCAAACAGCAGCAGGATGATCGTGAAGGCATTGGCTGTACTCTCGGCGACCTTGAGGACGTCGGTGAGATTGTCGACGTTGTACTGCGACTCGGGACGATGGCGGGACTTGATAACGCGAAGAATTTCCTGCGACCCCCGGGGAACGCTGTCGCTGTTGTACATGGTGAAGTAAATCTGGTTGATGGCCAGCGTTCCGGCGAGACGGCGAGCAAGCGTATAGGGAATCAGGATGGTGTCATCCTGGATTTCCGAGCGACCGAAGGTCTCCATGCTTTCGCGAAAGACGCCGATAACGACAAAGGGCAGGCCCATGATCTTGACGGAGCGGCCAAGCCCGGCGTCGCTGTCGCCGTAGTGCATCTCGGCGAATTTCTGCGTGATGACGCAGACCTTGTTGAAGAGCTCGGAGTCCTGATCGTCGAAGAACCGGCCGGCGACGACCATCATGCGCCGGACATCTTTGTAGTTGGGATCGACACCCAGGACGAGAATGTCGGTCTCTTTACCACCTCCGCGTGCTAATGCGTTCGTGGAGATTGAGTACTGGCGTGGCCGCCTTGATCTCCGGCACTTGCTGCTCGGCGGCGATCATGTCGTCGTACGTCAGATAATCACGGACCGAGGCATTCGCGCCGGCATTGACCAGGCCTTCGTACTCCGCCCAGACCAGGTTGGTGCCGATGTTCTCGATCTGCGCCAGCACGTACTGCTTTGCCTGACAGCGCGACAGTGACAACCAGGATGAGCGAGCTGGTTCCGATCACCATGCCCAAGGCAGTCATGGTGGCGCGGACCTTGTCGGCGCGAAACGCGGCGAATGCCTGCGAGATGAATTCTCCGAACGCCATCTCGCGGGTGACGTTCGCAAGCGATAGGGGCATGGACTTGGTCCCCAAGTGCGACATCGCGTCTACCCCTTTCCGAGAAACACCAGGGTAACGCCGATACAAACCAGGGCGATTCCAGTCCAGCGGCGCAGGCTGATGCGTTCGCCGAGAAAGAACATGCCTCCGAGGGCACCGGCCACATAGCTTAACGCGGTAACGGGAACGACGAAGCTGACTTTCTCGATCGACAGCACCGCCAAGCAGGGAAAAGAATGCCAGCGGTCATCATGCCAACGCCCATCCACATCCACTTCACCCGCAAAGCCCGGAGGATCACCTGGACCACGGCGCGAGGACGAAAGTCGTGCACTTCGCCGATCTGCTTCATGGCGCGCGAGACGCACAGCTCGCCACCGGTGCCCGCCACCACGATCATGAAGAAATAGATGAACTTGAACATGGCTAGCTTTGCTCGGTGGTGCGGGGATGAGTGCGTCCTACGATAAAGACGCCGGTACAGATGACGAGCGATTCCAGCCCACCGGAGTGGGGTCACGGCTTCTCTCAATATGAGTACAGAGAGCAAGGCAACTACGCCGTACGCCATCGACGAAGCAGGCTGCACAAAACTATAGTCTGCCCACGAAAGGACCAGAATGTTGGCGACGAAAAAGGTCAACAAGGATGCGACGCCCAGCCAGATGAATGGGGAAGTGAATATCCGCCCAATGACATGCAATAAATCGGAAAAGGACGCAATCGCCGTCGTTCCGACGCTGTGCATGCCCTTGCCGAGCAGGACATTGCCGAGCGGGCCGGCGATGATCATGATCAGGATCATGACGAAAGTCTTGAAATGAAGCCGGTCTATGAGAGTCCATCAGGCCCCTGCGGCCGCAGGAAGCGGGAATAGCGAAGAACCATGGAACCATGCTATACCAACCGCAACGGTCGGATGCCTGCAAGCAGCCTTCATTGGTATAGTGCAGATAGCGCTTGCGACCGGTCGAATCCAGCTCCGGTTTAGCTGGTGGTTCGTTTCTCACTCATGCCGTTTGTCAAAGACAGTCAATCCGCCGATTCCGCTTCAAATCAATTCAAAGCAACCACATCCGGCGGCAGCCTTTTTGACCGCACGATCCTAAGTCCCCGAAGCAGCAATTGGGGCATCTATCTGACGGTCATTCTGGTTGCCGCGGCCATCTACCTGGCGTGCATCATTTCGCCTCCGTCCTTGCAGGACGACGTGGATGCAGTGCAGGCGCAGATCGCGCGCAACATGATCGCGTCAGGCGACTGGGTCACGCCGCGACTCGACGGCGTCATTTACCTCGAGAAGCCGCCGCTGATCTATTGGCTGATCGCGGCTTCCTACAAAGTCTTCGGCGTGCATGACTGGGCCGCGCGGATTCCGATTGCTCTCTCAGCAATAGCCCTATGCTGGTTGACAGCGGCGTTTGGGATCTGGGCATTCGGCAAACGTCCGGGATTCTATGCCGGACTGTGCATGGCGACGTGCGTCGGACTGTGGCTATTTACGCGCGTACTGATTCCCGACGTGATGCTGACGCTGACGATCGACCTTGGCGATGTGGGCGTTGCTGCGCGCGCTGGACGAGGAAGAAGCCCATCCGCGCGCGTGGGCATACTTGTTGGCCGGATGCCTGGGCACCGGGCTGCTGCTGAAGAGCCTCATCGGCGTCGTCTTTCCGGTGTTCGCGGGACTAATCTACCTGGCTCTCACGCACCAGATGCTTTCGGCGCGGACGTGGAAGCGGCTCCATCCATTCGCCGGCACCCTGATCATTCTGCTGATCGCGGTTCCGTGGCATGTGCTGGCGACACTACGCAATCCGCCCTATTTCGCCTTCACGATGCACAGCGTACCCGGGGAGTACCACGGGTTCCTGTGGTTCTTCATTCATCAATGAACAATTGTTGCGCTTCCTGAATCTGCGCTATCCGCGCGACTACAATACCGTGCCGCGGCTTTATTTTTGGCTCTTTCATCTGGTGTGGCTTTTTCCGTGGAGCGTGTACTTCCCCGCGGTAGCCGGCCTGTCGTTCAAGCCAACAGAACGCGCTGGCAAAACGCGACTGCTGGCGTTGTGCTGGATCGGATTCATCCTGGTTTTCTTTACGTTTTCCACCACCCAGGAGTATTACTCGATGCCCTGCTATCCCGCGATGGCATTGCTTTTGGGCTCGGCAATGGTTGCTGGTGGGAAGTGGATCACGCGGGGTACTCGCGCACTAATGTTCGTTACAGGATTGGGCGCGCTTGTGGTAATTCTTGCCCTGGTAGCGGTGCGTCATGTGCCGACACCGGGAGATATTTCGGCCGCGCTAACTCAGCAAGCGACTTACAAGCTATCGCTCGGTCATATGAGCGACCTGACACTACAGTCGATGGCTTACCTGCGGTTACCACTGGCAGTGGCTCTAGCAGCTTTGTGCACCGGTTTGGTTGGGACGTTGATGGTCCGCGGCCAGGCTGTATTCGCAGTTCCAGCTCTGATGATGATCGTGTTCTACCAGGCGGCGCGCCTGGCCATGGTTGATTTTGACCCCTACTTGTCTTCCCGCCCCCTTGCGGAAGCCCTGTTGCGGTCGCCCGACGGTATCCTGGTAACGAATCGTCATTACTACCCATTTTCATCCTTGTTTTTCTACACCAACCGCAGCGGCTTGCTCCTGAACGGCCGAGTGAATAATCTAGTCTACGGTTCCTACGCTCCCAAGGCTCCGAATGTCTTTATCGATGATGCACGCTTGCGTGCATTGTGGCTGGATTACCAACGGGTTTATCTGGCAGCTCCTGACAATTTGCTTCCTCATCTAAGCGAGCTGCTCGCGCCGGCAAAGATATACATTGTCAAGCAGAGCGGGGGTAGAGCATTGTTGACGAACCAATCTATTCCACAATAGGTCCGGTTCTTTGAACCTCCGCACATAACAGTGGTAGCCGGTGATTGTTACCAAGGGCCTCGTAAGGGTCGTGTTCGGGAGGTTTCTTGTGTCGCTGTACCTGCCTCCCGTGTGGATGGGCAGCCAGGTTTCGACGAAGCTATTGCCTTCGAGCATTAGGCCTTTATCTGCCCGCCTTGAGCTCACCGAGAACCGTCAGGCCAAGTGCATCAGTTGCGACTACTGGAAGACGCGGTGGAAGGACGCAATCGACACCGATCGCGCTATCGACCTGAACCGGATTGACGAACTAGGCATCCACACCTTGCGGTTGACCGGCGGGAGAGCCACTGCTCAGGAGAGATCTCTTCCGTTTAATCGGCTTCGGGCGGACATTAGCATTCTTTCACCATCGGGGCCGGCCTCATCTGTCTTCATAGAGGGGTGCGGCAGCTCGCCAGTCCCGAAAGTTTCATTAAGATCGAAGAGCATTCTTTCCAGGAAGAATAACTTTTGGGGTGGTCAGTGCGTGCCCCCAGCCGCGACCCGTTCAGCCTGGATTACGCGATTTACGCTCGCAGATCCGTCGTTGTGACGCTTTTGGACGTAATCCGAAAACAGGCGATTCGCTCATCCAAAAAGTTAATTACTAATCAATAGTTTCGAATCTACTTGTTAATTAACGAGAGAACGTGTTTCACCGATCTCGACGAATTAGACGGAGAGCCTGGGTTGCGGGCGCGGCTGGTTCCTCCGTTGCTCTCAACTCCGTTTGAAGTCGAATTCTGATTTTTGACGAATACCAGACGGGTGCATAGTCCTCCAGCAGTTGATAAACCTCGGCCAGAACACGGTGGGTCTCTGCAAGCACAACAGGGCTAACTTGGCAGTCTCCAACGCGAATCGCTTCTTTTTTTGACATCATGGTCTCCTGGATACGCTCTTAAATTAACCAAATCCGGGATCGGTACTTGTCATCGAATTGTCAGCAGCGCGTCAACTTGTTGAAAACTATCCTGCCGGTGGGCGGATCTTCGGAAATTCTGGCGTCGGAGGCATACACCCGCCAGAGTCAGCAATGATTTGCCGGGAGTGTCCGGGCTGCACCTGCGGGATCGAGAGTTCGCTGGCCAGGCAGCATGCGGGGCCGGGCGCCGTCTTTGAGCTTCGACAATTAGCCCGCCGCCCAGCCAGCAAAAACCAGAATCCGTGCACGCGGAAGGGCCGGTAGGAAAGTCGGTGCAAGGTGAACTCGTACAAAGCAAGGGTCGGGGCTTGCGGGTCCGGTCGCGAGGGGATTGGGCGCCAGCCAAGGGTGATTTTTCCCTGTTCAGGGCGATTCGTCGCTCTTTCCTTCGCTGTTCTTGCAACTTTGGTGCTCTATCAGGCACCCTAGATACAGCCTGTTTTTGATTGACCGCGCCGTACCATTTCCGGCGCTGAGGAGAGAGTAATGAAGATTGCCGTGCTGGGTGGGGACGGATATTGCGGCTGGGCTACGGCCCTCTATTTGTCGCGCAAAGGGCATTCAGTTGCCATTATCGATAACTTCATGCGCCGGCAGTGGGACCATGAGTTGGGAGCCCAAACCCTGACGCCGATCCGGCCGTTGGCGGAGCGCCTTTCCGCCTGGCAGCAGCTCACCGGCAACGTCATTGAGTCGTACGTAGGCGATGTCGCGGACTACGAGTTTCTCTCTTCCGTGATCGGTTCGTTTGAGCCGGATGCCGTGGTGCATTTCGCCGAACAGCGTTCCGCGCCGTATTCCATGATCGATCGCAAACACGCGGTGTTTACCCAGGTGAACAACGTCGTCGGCACGCTGAACCTGCTGTACGCGATTCGGGAGCTTGCTCCGGACTGCCACCTGGTGAAGCTGGGAACGATGGGCGAATACGGAACGCCCAACATCGACATCGAGGAAGGCTATATAGAGATCGAGCACAATGGCCGCAAAGATGTGCTTCCCTTTCCCAAGCAGCCGGGCTCGTTTTACCACCTGTCCAAGGTGCATGACAGCCATAACATCGCTTTCACCTGCAAAGTATGGGGCATCCGCGCAACCGATCTGAACCAGGGCGTGGTTTACGGGACGCTGACCGACGAAGTGGCGTTGGACGAGGCGCTGATCAATCGTTTTGACTACGACGAAGTTTTCGGCACAGTATTGAATCGCTTCTGTGCCCAGGCAGCGCTGGGACATCCGTTAACCGTATATGGCAAGGGCGGCCAGACTCGCGGATTCCTGGATATTCGCGATACGGTGCGTTGTATTGAGATCGCCTGCCTGAATCCGGCCAAACCGGGCGAGTTTCGTGTTTTCAACCAGTTCACGGAGCAATTCAATGTCCTGGAGTTGGCGCACCTGGTGCAGGCGAGTGGCAAAGAGATTGGGCTGAAGGTCCAAATCGACCACCTGCCCGATCCCCGGGTAGAGGCCGAGAACCATTACTACAACGCCAAGCACTCCAGCCTGTTGAAGCTTGGACTTGAGCCCCACCTGTTGTCGAATTCGCTGCTGGACTCGTTGATCAATATTGCTATCCGTTATCGCGACCGCATTGACCAGTCGTTGTTCCTGCCAAGAGTGAACTGGCGGAAAGCGACAAACGATCGCCGGCTGGAAAAGAGTGTCCCGCAGCCGGCATTGGACAAGAGCCTGGTCTAGAAGACCGGCAACGGAGCGCTGTAACCTTATATGGCTCCGGTGGCTGCGGATTTGGCGGCAGCATTGCTGGCGAGCACGGGTACCAGTTCACCATTGCGGATGAAGTAGTCGTGATCGCGCCAGCGAATAGTGCTGCGCGTGAAGCTGGCCAGCCAGATCGCGAAGGCCATTGCATCCCAGACAGGAATGAACGCCAGGCTCCGCCAGGAGACTGTTTGCTTCAGGCCCCAGCCCTCGATCAGCAGGGTCATCGCGACCCGAAGGGAAAGGTACGCCGCTACGAATACGGCCCCGACCGACAGACTGGGGGCCAGCAGGAGAGCTAGCAGGGACCACGGCAGTCCCCAGGTGAAGACCAGGCCAAAGTGTCCGAACGGGCGCATGTGCCGCATCACCACGATCCAGCGCAGCCGCTTCAAAAATAGGTCGCCGAACGACTGGAAATCGGCGACGGTTTCAATGGTGTAAGGAAGCAACTTCACTTCACAGCCCTGCTGAGCGATCAATCGGCCGACCAGCAGGTCGTCAGCGGGACGATTTTCGATGGTCTCGTAGCCGCCGAATGCTGCCAGACGGGCACGCGAGGTAGCGATCGTAGGTCCCAGGGCAAACTTCACTCCATCCAGCTGCCAGGCGACTACGATGCCGGGGTAGAAGTCGGAGTACATGCCGACGGTCTGGAGCTTCTGGACCGCTGTCGTGTCATCGGCGGGAACATAGAAACAGGTCACGGCGCCGATGTTCGGGTCAGCGAGCGGCGCCACAATCGTCCGCAAGTATTGGGGCTCGGCGCGTACGTCGCTGTCGTTGATGACAAGGGTTTCGTACTTCGCTTCCTGTGAAAGCCGTGCCAGCTTTGCAACCTTGTCGTTGGTCGCCACTCGGCCGGAACCGAAGAGCACGCGGATGTCGGTTTGCGGGAAGTCGGAGATTACACGCTGAATTACCGGCAATACCGGATCGGAATGGTCCCCCACGCAGAAGACAATTTCGTATTGGGGATAGTCCTGGCGGCAGAAGCTGGCAAAATTCTCGTAAGCGTCGGGGTCAAGACCACGAACCGGCTTCAAGATGCTGACCGGAGGAGTAAATGGCGCAGCAGGCTCCGGCGCGGCCACCCGGCGGCTAAAGAACCGCCAACCGCTGAATAGCGCGATCATATAGTAAACAAAAGGGATGGCTGCGAGACAGAGCACGCCATTCCACATCAGCCAAGAAACCATTCCACCTCTCGGAGAACCGCAGTATTTTTATTATCTCTGGGTTTATACAGATAATGCAATCCGGAAACATCTGCGGAAAGTTGCGACTTGAGCAACCGGTCGAACGCGCAACCATTTCGCCAACAAGTCCGATAGCGTGACTTGCCGGCGGCTTAACAACCCGCTTGTGCGCTAGTCTTACTGTTCAGGTAATGCCATGAAAAGGTTCCTTTATCAAGCCATTGCAACGTTGGTGTCTGCCGTCACATTAACGCTACCTGCTGTAACCCAACAGCCAGTCGTAATCGAACTCTTCACTTCGGAAGGATGCTCGAGCTGCCCTCCTGCCGACGCCATGCTGATCACCCTAGGCCAAAAGCGCGACACCAACATCGCAAAGCTGATCCTGCTTGAAGAGCACGTCGAATATTGGAACCAGGGTGGGTGGACCGACCGTTTTTCCGGTCCGAACTACACCCAACGCCAGTACGACTACACCCACGAGCTCCATCTGGCAACCGCCTACACTCCGCAGATCGTTATTGACGGTCACCTACAAGCCTCGGGCAATAATCCCCGCGCAGTAGAACAGATGATCCTTGAGGCCGCGAAGACTCCAAAGCCTGCAGCGGTTTCGCTCCACCTCACGACCCCCGAAAAGCTGCAAGTTAACGTCGCTGACCCCACTGGGACCCACCTGCAGGTGCTATTCGCGGTTACGGAAGACGGCCTCACCACCGATGTTCACGCTGGGGAAAACGGTGGACGTACCGTTAAACACGGTGCCGTGGTGCGCGAGATGCGGCGACTCGGTTCCACTTCAGATGGAAAATTTGAGAAAAGCATCGACCTGCCCGACAAATCGGGTTGGAAGAAAGAAAATCTGCGTGCCGCCGTGTTCGTTGAAGATCCTAAGACGGGCGCTATTGTCGGGGCCGCAGACCTGCCCTACCCGTCGGCCGCCAGCAACGTCACCGGAAAATAATGAGCTCCGCGCTGGGTGTCGTCCGGCCCCGCACTTCGGTAAATCGGTTACAACTCCGTCCCCTTCCAAGTGTTAGCCTATGTGATGGTGTCTGGTTCCTAACCCTCATGAGGTCTGCCTTGCTCCGCTTTCTAAAGCATCTATTTCTGGTCAGTATCGCCATCTTTTGTTTTGCCGACAACCTGACGTACATGCGCATCGATCAGGCTGTGATCGAGAAACGCCTTCAGACGGTTCCTGCCACCGATCAGGACCGGGTTACCACGTTGCGCACCCAGTTCCGCGCCGCCGGATGCCCCGCCGACCAGATCGCGGAACAAGCCGTGCCCGACGTTGAGCTTCCCAATGTGATCTGCATGCTTCCGGGGACGGAGCCCGGCGCCATCGTCATTGCTGCGCGTCTGGATTCGAAGGCCCATGGCGAAGAGGCTCGGGTGGATTGGGGCAGCCTTGCGATGCTGTCCTTAATGGCTGAGTCGCTGAATTCGGCGCCTCATCGCGAGACGCTGATATTTGCGGCGTTCGCCGGTGACGACCATGGTTTCGCGGGCTCCAAGTGGTATTTGAAACAGTTGAGCGACGAGCAGCGGACCCAAATCAGGGCGATGATCCAGATCGACAAGGTGGGAAGAACGCCCGCGTCCTACGCGTTTCCCGGCCCGGATACGTCGCGGATGGCCACCGTGGGGCAGAAGGCTGTACTGAAAGAAATCCCCCACGAATCCACGACTCCGAGCAAAGTCCTGGCGATTGCAGCCCGGAGCCTGAAGGTGGATGCCCCGAATGAAGTCAACGACATTGCGGCAACCGACGCGCGGATATTCGAGGACGCGAATATCCCCGCGATCGTGCTCCACTCCTTAAGCTACGTGACGATCACGCCGCCAGCAAAGGTAGAGCAGGTACGCCTGATGCGCACGGCACTCGATCCCAAGGTTTACAGCGATACCTACAACTTGCTCTGCGTGTACGTTCTCTACCTCGACAAGGTCTATTCGATGGCGCAATCCAAGGCTCGCGCGGTGCAGACGGCCAACGCTGCCCCTGCCAGCAGCCCCGGGAACGCCGATACGAATGCCGCCCCAGCGGCGGCTGCGCCGCAGGTTGCGAGCGCATCGATTGGCGCCGATGCAGCTTCTCCGTCGGCGACAATTGCCAACACTCATGCGCAGACACCGCCGGTTGCGGAAGGAACAAACGCCAACCCGGTCTTTCGCAGCACCACTCGCCTGGTGCAGGTGGACGTGGTGGTCACCGACAAGCAGGGACGCCCGATCCCCGGGCTGACCCAAGCCGATTTCACCGTGCTGCAGGACGGCAAGCCGCAACAAGTGCGCGTATTCGAGCCGCATACGGCCGCCAACACCGCAGACCCTTCGGCAAAGACTGCCAACGCACCCAAGCTGCCGCCAAACACATACTCGAACCACCCCAACGACGCTACGGCCGACAGTTGGACGATCGTGCTGTTCGATCTGCTGAATACCCCCACCGCAGACCAGGAATACGCCCGCAAGCAGTTGCTGGAAATGCTTCGGGCAGCGCCAAAGGGACAGCCCATCGCACTGTACCTTCTGACCAGCAAGCTGGCCATGATACAGGGATTTACCGACGATCCGGAGAAGCTGATCAAATCGGCCGAGAACCTGAAGCCCAACCGTTCACACGTGCTGACAACCGAAGCCGAGCGCCAGCATACGGTCGGTCAGATTGACTATGCGGCGCGCGAACTGACGGAAAGCGCGCCGTCGAGCTCGACGTCCTCCGACAGTCCGATCATGCAGCAGACTGACCACAGGGCAAGCTGCAGCAACTCCAGGACCTGGAAAGCTTCCAGATCGGCGACCGCGCTAATTTCACTCTGGCGGCCATGGAATCGCTGTCGCGCGCGATGTCGGGCTATCCCGGACGCAAGAACCTGATCTGGTTGTCAACCAGCTTTCCCGTGCAGCTTCTGGCCGATCCCAAGCAGGAAAATCAGCCGTGGCGCAATTCCGCCAGCTACCAGTCGGTGCTGGCGTCCGCGGGGGCATTGCTGGCGAAGTCGCGCATCGCGGTTTACCCAGTAGATGTCCGGGGATTGCAGGGGCGAGGCGTGGACATCTCGAACAGCGCGGCCGAAGCCGGGGCCTGGACAGGGCCTGCAACGAATTCGCAATACGGCGACCTGATGGTTTCGCAAACTGCAGCCTATTCCGAAGAACGTTCCACCATGCGGCAAGTCGCCGAGCAAACCGGCGGCGAAGCGTTCACGGGTACGAACAACTTGAAGCGTGCGATGCAGCGCAGCATGGAGGACGGCTCGATCTATTACACCCTGGCGTACACGCCCGACAAGGTCGATCCCCAGACGGCGTTCCATCGCATCGACGTCAAGATCGATCATCCCGACATGAAGCTGGCATACCGCCGCGGATACTACTCTTCTCCGGCGAAGCCCGGTTCGCCGCAGACCGGCGTGGCTGCCCTGCGCAGCGCGCTTCAGCCAGGGATGCCGCCCTCGACCATGCTGTTCATGACCGCCTCGGTGCTGCCTCCGGATGCGACGCATAAGAACGTACGTATCCAGTACGTCATCAATCCCAACAGCGTGACCTTCACCGACTTGCCCGACCAGGTCAAGCGCATCACCCTCGACTGCATCGCCATCGCCTATAACAACGACGGACGCGAAGTGGGGCACGCCTCGGATGTAATGGATGGAAAGATCAAGGCCGCAGCATACGAGACCGTAATGAACAACGGGATTCCCGCACAGCAGGAGATTAACGCTTCCTCCCGGAGCCTACAACCTGCGACTCGGCGTGATGGACCAGCCTTCGCAACAGATTGGAACGCTGGATGTGCAGTTGGTGAGTGCCGGCGACCGCGTCAGCCAAGAAGTAAGGTCTATTTCGCTGGTAGCGGCGAGGCTGTTGTAATACTCCTGCAGCACGAAGAACGCCTTCTTCTTTTGCCCTTCGTTCGAGATCAGGCCCTTGCGGTTGTAGAAGTCCTGAATGCCCGGCAAGGTCACGCCGCGGCGAGCGGAAGTCCATCAGGATCCATGGGCTGAGGCCTCGCAGAAACGGAATCTGCTTGAGCATGGCGACCTGCTGCCGATAAATCGTCTCCTGGTACTCCTCGGTCCAGCGCTCGGTGGGCGCACCGTGCAACCCGAACTTGGCATCGCCGCCGAACTCGCTCATGATCAGCGGCTTGTTGTACTTCGACTGCCACCGCGTGCGGCTGGCCAAGTCAGGCGTGCCCTCATACCAGCCGATGTATTCGTTGCATCCCATCACATCGAGATATTCGGCGAGGGGATCGTCGAGTACCTTGGTGCGAGTGCCGTCGGCCGCGTCGGGCTGGGTGGTCACCAACAACGCAGCGGTCACAGGGCGGCTGGGATCCTCTGCGTGGGCGGTTGCGATCAGGCTCTTGAGAAACGCCAGGCGCGCGGGCGTGTTCGGCGTCTCGTTCGCTACCGACCATAGAACCACCGCAGCCTTGTTGCGATCGCGCCGGATCATCTCGCTGCAGCTGATTGGTCGCGTTGGCCAGGGTGGAGGGGTTGTCCCACTCGATCATCCAGTAAACCGGGACCTCGGACCATACCATCAGGCCCATGCGGTCCGCGAGCCGTGTCATGCGCTCATCGTGCGGATAGTGCGCCAGCCGCACGAAGTTTGCGCCCAGCTCTTTGGCCCAGCCGAGCAGCGTCTCGGCGTCCTGTTCGCTCCAGGCGCGACCAGAACGGAAGGGCGCCTCGGCATGAATGGACACGCCCCGAAGGAAAACCGGCTTACCGTTCAGCAGAATGTTGTCGCCCTGAACTTCGATGGTGCGAAAACCGACGGAATCCTTGAGATGGTCGTTGGCCGCCGACAGTTCGACGTCATAGAGCTTCGGACTCTCGGGTGACCAGCGCTGCAACGACGTCGTCTTCCGAGAGAACATGGCTCGGCCCTGCGCATCGGTCGCCGCCGATTGAGTGAGGCCGAGCTCGGAGATCGTTACGGCAACCGGCGTGCCGGCTGGAGCGTCAACCACGTGCACCCAGCCACTGATGGTCGAGCCGTCGCGCTGCAGTTGCAGCGAGTAATCGTCGATGAAGGTCTGGGGAGTCTCGACCAGCGACACGTCGCGGGTAAGGCCGCCGTAATTCCACCAGTCGGTGTTGAGTGTCGGTACACCGTCTCGTGTCCGCTGGTTGTTGACGTGAATCACGGCAAAGTTATCACCGTCGTGCAGCAGGGCGGTAACTTCGCAATCAAAAGGCGTGTAGCCGCCCTGGTGGTCGCATGCCTTCTGGCCGTTCACCCAGACATGGGCGGTATAGTTCGCGGCGCCGACGTGAAAGTAGGTTCGCGTATTCGGCTTGCGCTGGTACTGGAAGTCTTTCTCGTACCAGATGGTGCCTTCGTAGAAGAACAGCGAATCGCGTTGGGAATTCCAGTCGCCGGGAACTTTCAGAGTCGCCGACTTCGAGAAGTCGTATTCAACCAGCTTGCTACTCGAGTCGGGCTTTTCATTGCGGAAATATCCATCAGCCCGCGGCTGCATGCGAAAGTCGTAGTACCCGTTGTCGTACGGATCGACGATCACATGCCAGTCGCCGTCGAGGCTGATAGACGTTCGATGGTCGGAATTCACCAGAAGAGTCGGCTTCGAATCGGCGGCGCACAGGCATTGCCGGCAGCATGACGACGAAGGGCTGCGCGCCACGCAATGCCGGGAAGTATGCGCGTCATCATGATTCGAAGACGCTCCACCTTCATCACCCGAGCAGCTTGTACAGATATTGATAGCTGAGGCGCAGGCTTTCGAAAGCCGGGGTGCTACCGTTGTCGCGCTCGACAAAATAGTGCTTCACCCCGGTCTGCTGCGCGGTGTCGATAACCGCCTTCCAGTTGATGGTGCCGCTGCCCACCTCGGTAATGTGCTCGGCGTCCGGACCCAGCATTTGCGTTGTCGGAAAGCCTGCCATGCGGTCCTTCAGATGTAGCAACTGAATGCGGCTTCCATATTTCTTCAACATCGCAACCGGATCCTGCCCAGCCTGCGTGATCCAGTAGCAGTCCATTTCGAGGCACACCAGTTTCGGATCTGCGTCCTGGGTGAGGATATCGAAACCGGTCGTATTGCCGAATTTCTGGAACTCGTAATTGTGATTGTGAAAACCGAACTGCATTCCCATGCTCTTGCACTTGCTCGCCCCAGACATTGAACTGCGCAGCCGCCTTCTTGAAGCCGTCGGCCGAGGTCCACATGTCCTTGGGCAACATGGGGCAGATCATGTATTGCACGCCCAGTTCCTTGGCATAATCGAGCTTCGATTCCAAGCCCTCGTAGTCGAAGTGGCCGCTGGGCACGGTCAATCCGTTGTCGAGGATCATGCTGCGTAGTTTCTTCGCCGGATGCGTGTACACGTTCCAGTAAGTCTCGACTTCCGTGTAGCCGATCATGCTGATGTGGGCCAGCACTGCGCCCAGATCTTTCTCGGCCTGTTCGCGCACCGTGTAGAGCTGCACGCCGAGCGGGAACTTGCCTCCCGCTGCCCAGGAAATATCGCCCAAGGCCAGCGCGGCCACGCCGGCGCTGGATAATTGCAGGAAATTTCGTCTGTTGATCATGGTTTCCCTCTCTCGGTTAAAAATCCAAACGCTCAACTAGTGCGGATGCGGCCCGGTGTATGGAGAACAGCACGGCGTCTGCACCGGCGTGAACTCCATCAACTCCACGCGTGTACCGTCAGGATCGTACAAATTCAGCTGCCACTTGCCGTCTCTGCCAATCTGCTCTTTTTCGTTTTCGCTCGGCTTCCATCCGCGCGAACGCAGCAATTGCGCGGCGTCACTCACCGACGGGACACCCAGCGCAATATGATTCAAAACGCCCAGCGTGCCCGGCGAAAGCTCCCGTCGCGCGGGAACCAGCATGTACTCCAGCCACTGTGTACCGTCCGGAACCTGCATATCGACCCAATCGGTCTGGTCGTCTTTCATGCCCCCGTGCCAGTACACATGAAAGCCCAACAGGTCCTTGTAGAACCTGTCTTCCTTTTTTCGATCATGGACCACGAAGCCGGCATGGATCATGACTTTTGATACGGGGGCTTCGGGCTGCCGATGGGTCAGCTCGGGCCGCTCCTGCACAAACTCGATCGGGTTACCCTCCGGATCTTTCATAGCGAACCAGATGGTGCCGCCACCTGTGTTGACCTTGGCCGGCACGCTGACGCCATGTTGCGCAAGGTACTTGCGCACCGCCTCGGCGTCGGGAGTAGCAAACGCCACGTGAGAGATCAGGTCGGGACCATGTCCGTCCGGGAGGGTCTCGAGTTCCACGGCCTGCACGCCAACCTGGTACGTGTTAGGGCGGGCCGGTTGCGTTCCCAAACCCAGGAGTGTTCCATAGAAATCTTTTGCCGCCGTCAGGTTACTGCTGTAGAACGCTACGTGAGAGATTCCAGTTATCTGGGGCCGCTGGGGTGCTGTCTGGGCAAAATCTGTAACCGCCAGGCCGAGCACTGCAAGAGCGAGATGTCGTCTCATAGATGAGTTCAAACCCGTGGCTTTCAGCCGCCACGGATTATAATTCACCGTCCCTTCGTGAAAAGCGCCAGGGAGGCATCGCCAGGCTACGGAGATTTCTTCAAGACTGCGTTTGCATGTTCGTCACGATTGCCGATTCGAACTTGCGCAGATCAGCCAGGCGGTCAGAGCCAACACTAGGATCGCGGATTTCATACTGGCGTGAAAAGCGCAGGGTTGTCCCTACCGACTCTACTTTGCTCGAATATTAAAAGGGGGCGGTCCATACCAACTAAGTGCCAGCGAGCAAAAAAATAGGAGCACCTTACCGGACTGTTAAGGGTGGGTAATAACGCCCGGCACCGTGCTCCGAAGAACAGCTAAGAGTAATTGCTCTCGCAATCGCAGAGTACGAGCCCGCTGGAGCATGCGCAATACTGGAAATCCACTAATTTGCGATCCTGGATCAACATGCAAATATTGGGCAGCTATAACCATCTTAGAATCATAAGCTTATGGGATATTCACCAAGCCATTCCGTATCGCGTAAACCACCAGCTCGGCCGTCTTATGTATGCCCAGGGCGTCCATGATATTGGCGCGGTGAACGGCAACCGTATTTGCGCTCAAGTTCAGTTGGGTCGCAATCTCTTTGTTCGACAAGCCGCCTACGATCAGTTGCAGAATCTCTAACTCGCGGACCGTTAGCCCCGTGTCGCGCTCGCCCTTTAGGTTGGCGCGGCGGGCAACCTGCGAGTCGAGAACTTCTTCGCCGGAAGCCACGCGCCGGATAGCTTCAACCAGCTCCAGATCGACCGCATTCTTCAGCATGTAGCCGCGAGCGCCCGACTCCAACGCCTGCCGCACCCAGGTATCTTCCGAATGCATACTCAGCATCAGCACCGCAGCCCTGGGGTTATGCTCGAGAATCTTTCGCGTCGCCACCAGTCCGTTGGTGCCCCGGGAAGAGCGCAATCCATCACGATGACCTGCGGCTGCAACTCCTTGGCCAGGCGTACCGCCTCTTCACCATCGCTGGCTTCGCCTTTTACGATGATGTCTTCTTCATCCTCAAGCATACGGCGGAAGCCGCGGCGCACCAGTGCGTGATCGTCCACCAGCAAGACCGAGATTTTTTCTGCCATGAGCTCCTAGATGCCAACTTTCGCAACTTCTTTTGGAACCGACAGCTTCACCAGCGTTCCTCCACCATGCGGATGCAGAAATTCGAGCTTCCCACTCAACAGTTCGGCCCGCTCACGCATCGCTACCAGACCGATGCCGCGTCTGCCATTTGATTGGAAGCCGCTGCCGTGGTCCTCCACATCCAATTCCAGCGCGTGTTCCAGGAACTGCAGGCGCACCCACATTTCCTTGGTACCCGAATGTCGCGTAGCATTGTTGAGCGCTTCCTGCAGCACGCGGTACACGTGGATGCCGGCCCGGCTCTCGACCGGAAACGATGCCCCTGTCCTTCTTGTAGTGTATGACGATTCCGTTCTGGCGTTCCACCATCGGAAGGTACCAGTCCACGGTACTCTCCAATCCAGCCTCTTCCAGCGTCACCGGATGCAGCGCCTGCGAAAGACTGCGTACTTTGTCGAGAGTGGATTGCGCGATCTCCGAAACCTCGACCAGGTCTGCGCGCAAGGTCGAACCTTCCGGGGCCTGGCGTCCCGCACGCCGCAGCATGGAACCGATAGCCGTCAGTATCTGCCCGAACTCGTCGTGCAATTCGCGTGAGATATGCAACAGCGTAGATTCCTGGGTGGCGATCAGCTTTTGCGCCAGCTCGCTGCGCTGCTCCGACAAGATCGGACAGCCGCTGAAACAGCAGCCGATTCGAGCGAATGAGATACAAGCTGGTCAGCACGATGGGCACCAGCGTGGCCAGCAGAAACAGCAATACCTGCCGCTGCACCCGGTAGTAGATCTCCTGGATGCGCTCTCCGGCCTGCTGTTCGGCTTCATTGTTGGCGACCAACTGCCGCGCCACCGCGATGCTCAGCGCCGCCTCGTGTGCCTGCAGCGAGACCCGAATCTGGTGCCGCGCCTCGTCCTCGTTGCCCGCCGAAGCCAAGCTGCAAACATGTGGTCGGCCGCGCCCCAGAATTGCTTCATCGAGTCTTCGATATAGTGCCGCTGCTCGGCCGTGCGATAGGCCATGGACAGCTCGGCTTCCTTCTGCATCGCATCGCTCAGGTCCTGCCGGATGCGCTGAAACTGCGCCGACCACGCGCTGAGCGGGTACGGCTCACTGGCATCGAGCATGTCGCGCATGGCGATGCCCAGCGAGTTCAGGTCGTTCTGGATGCGCAACAGTTGCAGAGAGTCTTTACGGTTGCGGTCGATGATGTTGCTTTGCAGCTCGCGCAGTCCCTTGATCTGGTAGGTGATGTAGCCGGTATACGCCACCACCGCCGCGAGCGTGACCACCAGCCCGAACAGCAAGTCCGGCAGTTGGTGTACGCCCTGATTTCAAGGGAGTGGCCACGGTTCGAGCATACAACGTGCCGCTCTCAGCCGCGAGTGACGCTTTACTTCAGCCCCAGCGCATGCAGCACCGCATCATCCTGGGTGGTCGCGCCCTCTTTCTTGGTCACCACGCCGAAGCCACCCTGGTAATCCCACATGGTCCATCCAACTTGGTTCTGTTCCAGCGCGGTGCGGACGGCTTGCAGCCAGCGCATGCGATCGCCCGGATTGGAGTAATTGCGATAGACGCCGAACTCATTGCAGGTAAGCGGTACATGCCTGCTTTTAGCCCATTCCCCGGCAAACCTTATTTCGCCGGCAACATGATCGGCATCCCAATGCTCCAACCCGTATTGGGTGAGCTTCCAGCGCGCGAAATCGTCGCTCTGCTTGGCGATGACGGACGCGACCAACTCGGGTGTGCCGGGAAATGGCACCTGGCGCAGGTTGACCCAATACGCCGATCCCCACGATGCTCCCTGGTGCGTGAAGATGTGCGGAGAGTAGTAATGGAAGTTGACGATGTAGTTGTCATCTCGAACTTCGGGCATGCGGGCAAGATCGTCAGGATTCGAATACTCACCGCAAGTCACGATGATTGTGTTTGCCGGCGCGGCGCGCCGGATCGCCTCCACAACGCTTTGCTGGATGCCAGCCCAGCGATAGACGCCTACCTCCGGCTCATTCAGCAGTTCGAAGAACACCATCTCTGGATTGGTCTTCGCGTAGTAGGCTGCAACTCGGCTCCAGAGCAGGGCGAATTTCTCGGCCGCCGAGTCACTGCTCGACAGTTGCCGCTTGTACTCCTCGTTGGGATGAATGTCGATGATGACAGCGAGCTCCTGGGACAACGCCTTGGCGATGACCTCGTCGAGAACCTGTACCCTCTCGCATTGGTTCCAGGCACCGTCGCACTGGAAGATCGCCGGGTCGATGCTGAGCCGTACGTGATCAAACCCCATAGCGTGCATCTTGGCGATGTCGTCCAGCGTAGTGTACGAGCGCAGCCGTTGCGGGCTGTAGTCGCGCGACTGGGCGAACCATTCGCTGGCGTTGATGCCATGCCGCAGATGCTCGGCACGCTTCCACGCCGGAGACGAGGACTGTCCAGCCAAGTTCAAGCACGCGAAAAGCAGGATCGCGGCGAGCAGCGGTTTTCGCATAGGTTTCAGTGCCTCCCAAATGATGCAGTATGAAAACTGTGAATGTCATGGTACCAAGCCGGTAGCGGCCAGACAGCGATGAGCACCGGCGCCGAAGGCCATCCGTTAGACTTGTTGAGCGGGCGACTTCTTCGTTTTTGGGGCATTTCATGATCGATGTTGGATTGGTGGGATTCGGATTCGCCGGACGCACGTTTCACGCTCCCGTGATCTCGGCGGTGGATGGACTGCGGCTGGCCGCAATCGTGCAGCGCCGCGGCTCGGAGGCAGCGCAGGCATACCCGCATGTCAGCCTTGTGCGCACGATCGACGAACTGCTTGCCGTCGAGTCCATTCGCCTGGTGGTCATCGCAACTCCCAACCCCTCGCATTTCGAGATCGCCAGGACCTGCTTGCTCGCGGGACGAGACGTCGTCATCGATAAGCCGTTCGCTCACCACATATTCAGAGGCCGCCGAGTTGGTAAAGCTGGCGAGCGAGAAACAACGTCTGCTCTCCGTTTACCAGAACCGCCGTTGGGACGGAGATTTCCTCACCGTTCAGAAGCTCATAACCGAGGAAAAGCTGGGACGCATCGTCGTCTTCGAGTCGCATTTCGATCGTTTCCGTCCTCAATTAAAAGACGGCGCATGGCGTGAGCGTGCCGAACCCGGCAGTGGAGTGCTATTCGACCTGGGCCCCCATTTGATCGACCAGGCGCTGGTGCTGTTCGGAACGCCGGAGGCAGCCAGCGCAGACGTTCGCATCGAGCGTGATGGAGCCAGGATCGACGACGCGTTCGATGTGGTTCTCCACTATCCAAAGATGCGCGCGATCCTGCGCGCAGGCAGTTTGGTAAGTACGCCAACACCGCGATTCGTGATTCAAGGTACTCAGGGCGGATACCTCAAGTACGGGCTCGATCCCCAGGAAGACGCATTGAAGCGCGGCGAGACGCCCAAAGGGGAATTCTGGGGCTTGGAGGCGCCCGAGCGTTGGGGAACGCTTCTGACCGCCCAGGGCGACTCACTCGTAACAGAAGCCTCTCCGACTGCTCCCGGCGATTACCGCCAGTATTACCAGAATGTACGTGACGCGCTGCTGGGTACCTCTGCGCTGTCAGTAACACCTGAGCAGGCCTTGCGAGTCATGCGCGGGCTTGAGCTAGCTGCAGAGAGCAGCCGCACGCGCTGCACTGTCCCTTGGACTGGCTAAGCCTGAAATCCGAAGTTGAGCCTTGCGATTGCTTGTTTTTGGCACTTGGGATCGGGGTTAAAGCCCAACAGTCTCGTTTCAGGTAGCGACGGCAGACTCCAACTTCGGCGAAGTTGGAATTTCCCAGCCTATGATCTTGTCGATCAGCGGGTTTCGTGTTTTCAACCCGCCCCAACTTTGCGACAGGTGGAGCACCAACCGTCGCCCGGCTCGACCCAAGATGGCGCCACAGGTGAACACTTGAGTGCGCAGGGTTGCCGGTTCGCGGTAGACGGGTAGGCCGGCAGCGCGCTGAAACTCCGAGAGCAGGTTGAACAGCAGCAAGACGGCCTGGAAAGCAGCTTCAGCGGCGAAGAACTCTTGCAGACAGAAACCGTCGGCGCCGAGGTCATGCTTGAGTTCGGCGATGCGATTTTCCATGTCGGCTCGCCGGTTGTAATCGCGCCAGATTTCTTCTGGGGCATCACTGCGGCTAGTAACAAAGAGGCGAAAGGTGTAGCCGGGCACGTCCAGCAGTTTGCGGCCTACGCTGTTGCGGCCTTCATGCACCAGTTCCCGCACCACCACGAAGCGCCGTGCGCGCTCCCACCCCAGCAGCTGCACCCGGAACTCGCCCACCGAAAAGCTTTCGTCCAACGTCTTCCAGATTGGGACTCGCTGGGCTTCGCGCTTGATCCATTTGGTCAGCCGAGCCACTACAATGTAGGGCAGCGAGCGCTGTTCTAAAAAGCTCAGCAGCTTGTCCTCGAAGAAGCCAGCATCAGCTCGGACCAAGCGGATCGTCTGGCGCTGTCCCCACAGCGCGAGGGCTTCTTGGAGAAACTCCACCACTCCACGCGCTGCTCCGCAGTTGCCGCTGCGGAGCCAGCCGTGGAGCAGGAAATGGGCTTCGGCCAGCACGGCCAGCAAGGGATGATGGCTGGGGCGCCCGTGTTTGCGCGGATTGTGGCCTTTCAACGAGCCTTGCTGCTGGCCATAGCGTTCGAAGACGGTGGAATCCAAGTCCAGACTGTAGCCGCCATTGCGTTGCGGCAAGCGTTCCATCTGCCACTCCGATAAGGGGTCGAAGAGACGATGCACGTCGCCCATGCCAAAACGGCGGAAGAGATTGCGGATGGTGTCGTCAATGGGAAAGCGGGACAGGCCCAACAAGGCATGCAAGGCTCGATCGCCGCGTAACCAGTTGGCGTGGGCAAAGCGTCTGGCTCCCGCCAGTACCGCAACCAGAAACGCGATGAAGGTTGCCGTGGGATCGATGTGGTTAGGAGACTTCCACTGGATCGGCATGTGCTGCCGAAGCTTCTCGACAAACCCCAGCTTGTGAAGGAAAGCTACAAAAACCGCCACCCCGCCCAGCGGGGTCACGGCACGCTGCGTCTCGCGCAGAATCAGCCGCTGGTTCGACAACAGGGCGCTGATCTCGCGCGGGACTGCATTGTCCGCTGCATCTTTTCCCATCCACCTGTTGTCTCAGATGTCTACGAGAAAACAAAAAGCGGAACTTCGGAATTCAGGCTAAGAAGGTCTTACTCTTGCTTGGGCTGAGGAGTGCCCTTCTCGCGCTGCTGGGCCTTGATCTCGCGATAGACCTGCATCTCCTTGTCGGCGTCAGAGGTCCGTCCCGCCTTCCGATAAGCGGCTTGCAGCTGGTAGTGGACGTAGTCCGTATTCGGCTCCAGGCGGGCCGCAGCTTCCAGATGCTGGATCGCCTCGTTCTTGTCGCCTGAATTCAATAACTCTTTCCCCAATTCGTATTGTGCCTGGGCGTGATCGGGATGTGCCATGGTTAGAGACTCGAGAATCGCCATCGCCTGGTCCTTCTGCGACGTCTCCAGCATCGCGTACGCCAGGTTGTATTGCGTGTCAGGATCGTTGGGCGACAATTTCAACTCGGCCTGGAGTTCCGGAATCGCTTCCGACGGCCGCCCCAGGCGTATCAACGCAACCCCCGCGAAGTGGTGGGCCCGGTCCATGTTGGGGTCAAGCTCGATAGCTTTGCGGAAGCAGCGAAGGGCATCCTCATAATCATCGACCGTCGTATACACGTCGCCGGCCGTCATCCACATCTCCTTGGGAAGGGGCTGTGCCGTGAGCTTGTTCAGGACCTCGACAGTCTTTTGCGGATCGTTAACGCGGGCCAGTGAAAAGGCGTAGGCATAGGTCATGCGCGGGTCGCGATAAACACCGTCGCCGACTTGCGCGAATGCCTTGGCAGCCTCTGCATACTTTTGCGATGAGTACAACGAAATGGCCAGCATCGCCCTCGCCGATGCGTCATTGGGGTCCTTGTCCACTGCGACCCGGAAGGCGCGAGCCGCTTCTTCGTTATTGCCAAGCTTCAGCGCTGCCAGACCGATATTGCGCATCAGCCCCGGCGTGGTGTCGTCCCATCTCTCGGCATCCTGAAAGTGCGAGAGCGCCATGCCGTACTGGCCACGGCGGGCCTCCGATGTTCCCCAGTCGTTGTAACTGTTGCCAAGGATGGCGCGGAGGGTCTTCACGCGCTTCTCCGCCTCTTCGAGCTGGGCCGGCGTCAGCCGCGTGTTTTCGAGCTGGACCGTGCCGATATCGGCGGTGAAATCAACTTGCGCGGGCTCGGCGGAAGGAACCTTGGGTTTCGGGGCGGGCTTGCTGTAGCACGACCGCTGGTCCCGTATCCTCTTTACTCGTTCAAATAGGATGACGAAGGTCTGTTCATTCGAGCGATGTTGCGAATCGCTCAGCGCCTTGGCTTTGTCGAAGTAAACCTGGGCCTCTTCTTTCTTGCCTTCGCTCGAAAGAATGCGCGCCAGCGCGATATATCCGCGGCGTATGTTGTAGTCATTGCGCGACACGTTGTCCCCGGTCAGAAGAATCGCCTTGCGCAAATACGTTTCAGCTGTTGCGTTGTCCTGCTGCTTGAAGGCATTGAGTCCCAGATACATGTAGGGGTCGGGATTGTTCGGATCGGCCTTCGACGCCGCCAGCAGGTGCTTATTCGACTGCTCTACGTCCCCGTCGCGAGACTCGAGTCCCCCCAGGCCATAGTTCCCGAAGAAATCGTCTGGAAATTGCCGGACCTCCTCCTCGTATTCCTGCATGATCTCGGGAGTACGTTCCGTTGTTGTTGATTTCCATCAGGGTCAAGCCAAGAAAGTAGTGCGCATGCGGCACCGTTGGGTCCATCGCGAGGCCTTTCGGAATTCCTCGACCGCTTCGAACTGATACCCGGTTTCCCGGTAGGCGCCGCCGATGATGACGTGCCAGATGGCGCGATCGCCGTAATCCTGCAGCATCTGCCGAAAAACGGCTTCGGCCTTCGGCTTGTCCTTCAGGTTGAGATAGGCCAGGGCCAGTAACAATTGGGCATTCGGCATCGCGGTGCAATTCCAGCGAGCGGGTCGTTGCGTCCGCCGCGCCCTTGTAGTCCTCTTTGGCCATCAGGATCTTGCCCTTGGTGTGCCAGGCTTCGGCGTTCCTGGGCTCGGCCGCCAGGACCTTGTTGACCTCGACAGGCCCTTCGTCGTACCTGTCCGCCGAGATGCAGACGCTGGCCAGGGCCAAGTCGGGTGGCAGTGTCGTCCTCCAGCGCCAAAGACTGACGGTAGAGTTCAATCGCCTGGGGCCATGCGGCTTCCAGCGACCGAATCTGCGCCATTCCCCGCAAGGCGAAGGCGACCAGTGCCCGGCTGGTTGCCTCCACCGTCGCTGGATTGCCCGACTGGATCGCGTCACGTTGTGCCTGAACACGCCTCTGCAGCTCCTGGTAGGGCGAAGCTTGGCCTGCTTGCCTCTGGCGCCAGCGCGGCCTGCTTGGGACTAGAGGCGGCTTCTTGGCGGTCTTTTGAGCGGCCGGCTGGGTGGATGATCGCCGACAGCGGTCGTGATCCAAGGAACAGGAAGCGAAGGCACCAGACAGCAACGAAGAACGGGAACCAATGCGAGATCACGGTTCAACAATATTGATATGGAAACTTGCGAGACTAACCGACCTCGAATGCATATTCGCTCCGCACAACAACTACCGGCAGTACCTGATTGTAGCAGGCACTGCCGGTCGGGTGTTACGGGTTGACTGCTTGAGCACGGTTAGAAGATGACCTTCAAACCGTACTGCAGTTCTCTCGCACCCTTCGTGCTCGTCGCAAACCCGGCGTTCTGGTTATAAGTCTGCCGGGTGATGATGTTGTTGGTCGGGCTGCAAGGCTGATAGAAGCCAGCCGCATTGACCGGACCGCAATTGACGTTTTGGATGGTTGTGCCACCATTCACGCCGTTGATCTGATCGCCGCGGAAGTTGGCGATGGTTGAACAGGTTAAAGAAGTCCATGCGGAACTGGATGCGCATTCGCTCACCCCACACCCGCCAGTTCTTGTCCACCGAGAAGTCGGTGTTGACGTTGCCTGGACCGTGACAGTAGCCACGCGGCTCGACGCCCGTCGGATACGGTTCCGATCGGGTAGCCGATCAAGTGTGACCGCCTGCGGATTGAGCACCTGCGCACCGCTGAATGCCGGGTTGCAGCCTTGCCCGGAGATCAGCGGACGCTGGTTGTCGGTGAAGCCGTTGCCGATCAACGAGAGCTCCGGGAGCCGCGCTACTAGCGTACCCGTCGCCGGGTACTAAGCCCGTCGCCTCACTGACGCCAGCCTGATACAAGGACAGCGAGACACCCGAGGCATACTGCGTAATGCCCGCCAGTTCCCATCCGCCGAGCACTGCCTGCACGAAGCCGTTCGAACCTTTCAGGTCAGGCAGGTAGTACACCGCATTCGCCACGAAGATCTGCGGACGGTTGATCGCCGTGTTGCCACGATCCAAGCGGGGATCTGCGCCCAAGGTGTAGCTCTCCGCAGTCATTTCCGCCCGAGGAGTTCGTGTTGGTGATGTCGCCGATCGAGTGTCCCCAGGTATAGGCCGCCTGCAACTGGAACTTCTGGACCTGGTACTTAGCCAGGACCTGAAGCGCGTTGTAGGAAGCGCTGCCAACGTTGTTCCACCACGTCATGGTGCCCCAACCCGGGAACGTGCGCAGAGTTGTTGAGCCGTGGCGCCAGGAACGGCTGCCTGGTCCCAACCACTGCGCTGCGGTACCGGGTTGAGGTCCGAAGTTGTTCAACTGGTGAACGGCGTGGTTGCCGACATATCCAACCTCAATCGTCGCGTTCTTGGTGAAACCGTACTCGAACTGCCAAGTTCCACTGTAGCGAGTTGGAGACGTTGGTTCCGGGATCATATCCGCCTGAGGCGGAAGACGCCGCACCGCCGAGAACCGTTACGGCGGGTGGCGTATCCAGGGTGCGGGTAAACGTGTTGCTGACCGAGAACGGAGCGTTGTTGGCGTTCACGTATGCCGGCGTCGTACGATCACGTTGGAAGAACTGACCGAACCCGGCGCGAACCGCCATATTGCCATTACCGGTTGGATCCCACGAGACGCCGATACGAGGAGCGAACAAGTGGTAGTTTACGTCCTTCAAATACTTGTTCTGACCGTATCCGGCCGGCGTGAAGTTGGTGCCATAGAGCGCGTTGGCGGCCTGGCAGGGGCTGTAGCCCGGAACCGTGATCAGGCCGTTACAGGCATCAGAGGCGCCGTACTGGTTGTAGAGAGCCTGGCTCCAAAGGTTCGGACGGAAGCTGGTGAACTGGTTCTGCGGTTGGAACGGAGGCGCCAGAAGCGAGTAGCGCACGCCGAGGTCAACCGTCAGATTGCGACGTACCTTCCAGTTGTCAGCAGCATAGAACTCGTAGTCGCGCCAACGGAGATGCACGTTCGTGTTGGTGGACTGCTCGCCCATGTTGCTCCAGACCTGGTTCTTGACCAGAAGATTTGCCAGATCGTTTCCGGTCGGGATGCTGGAACCCCAGCTGGTACCGAACTGCGGATATTCCGTGGAGCTGGTGGAGCCGTCGTACTCGTTCTTGCCGTTCCAGCCCAGGAAGGCACCGAAGCGCAGGGTCTGCGCCCCGACGACCTTGGAGAAGTCGTCGCGAACCGTGTAAATGTCGAGACTGTTCTCCCAGGGAGCAATCAGCCACAACGTGTTGCCGCTGGTGTATCCACCTAAGCCGCCCCACAGAGTCGGAGTGCCGAGCTTAGAGGTCTTCAGTGCCTCGCGGATAGCTGGGTGGAATCGCGGCCGTAATCTGCGGCAACAGTCCAGGATCGGTGCCGCCCGGCGTGATGTTGATGCGGTTGTCGGAATAGGCGAACTCCAAGTCGTTGACCATCGAAGTACCGATGGTCGAGGTCAAGCGCCCAACGACCTGTTTCGACGGCTGCGCCCAGTTGCTGTTCAGTGCGGGGTAAATTGCGTCGCCCCACAGACCCAGCGTCGAGTTGCCGTTGGGCGAGTTGTTCGTCCAACTGTCCTTGGTCATGCGGAACATCAACGTCTGGGAGTGGCTGATGTTGTAATCCAGACGGAGGTTCCACTGCGACCAGTCGATTGGCGTGTTGAGCGAAGCGCTCCAATCAGCGCCGCCGGCCAACGGTGTGGCTCAGGTTCGGCAGAGGCAGCCACTGCACCAGCGTCGCGCCGACCTGGATTATCTGGCGGGATTGAGCTGATAAGGCGTCGCCGGATTCGCCTCGGCCTGCAGCTACCAGACCGGTCGGAAGAGGCTCGCCGCACGTGGGATTGGTAAAGTTGCCATTCCGCTCGGCCTGCTGACGGCACGCACGACTGACGCGTGATGCCGCGGACTTCCTTGTTCCACTCCTGGCTCCAGAAGACGAACAGCTTGTCCTTCAGGATCGGTCCGCCGATGGAGTAGCCGTAGTCATTGCGCCGTAACTCGTTCTTTCCGTTGTTGTGTAACGGTGTCCCGTTGGCGGCCGCCTGCACGCCGGCAGCGTGGGCAAACCACTCTTCGGCGTCCAAGGCGTCGTTACGTCCGAAGTACAGGACGTCGCCGTGCCACTGGTTCGATCCGCTGCGGGTCACGATATTGATGACCGCGCCCGACGCCTGGCCGTATTCCGGACCGTAGGAGTTGCGCAGCATCTTGAATTCGCTGATCGCTTCGATCGAGGGATAGATCAGAATGGTGCGGTTAGAACCTACGTCGTTATTGTTTGCGCCGTCGACCAGGAACAGGTTGTTCGTGGTGGCGTTGCCGTTCACCGAGAAGTCAACGCCGGCCAGCAGGCCCTTGTTGTTGGCGCTGAAGTTGTCGGCGGCGGAAACGCCCGGCTGCAACTGGGTCAACTGAACAAAGCTGCGTCCATTCAGCGGCAGTTCGCGAACCTGCTCGCCAGTGACAACTTCGCCCAGCGCCGCGTTGTCCGTCTGTACCTGGACTTCGCTGGCGGCTACGGTGACCTGCTCCGAGGTGCTACCGACCTGAAGCTGGATATTTAACGTCTGCGTACTCGACGTGTGCATGTCGACATTGCTCGAGACCGACTCCTTGAAATTCGGAGCCTTAACGGTCACCTTGTATGTGCCGACGGCGACTTCAGGAGCAACGTACTCGCCCTGAGCGTTCGTGGTTACGGTGCGCGACAGCCCCGTTTCGGTATTCGTAATTTCTACCGGAACATTGGCTACAACAGCGCCCGACGGATCGGTGACAACGCCGCGGATCGTACCCGACGTCTTCTGCGCCACCATTGGCACAGCAAGCAGCGATACGACTGCACAGAGTCAGTATTAACCAACTGCCCAAACGATTCATTTGTTCCCCCACCAGAAACGGTTATCGTGAAATCGTGCGTCGGCCAGGGCCTCGCGATGAGGTCCGCCGCGCACTGCAATACAAAAACGTGCCTCAGTGCAACTGTTCAAAATTGTGAATCCAAAAGTACCGATTCTCTGTGTTTACAGAACCGGTTTTCTGCGCAACCCCGCGACTAGTTAATTTATGTTATTGACCCCGTGGGCTGTCAACAAAAAAACACAATCTTTTTAGGATTTCCTGCATCTTGCCCCAAACTACGGGCCTCAATTCCCAAAAAGGGGCCGATTCGGCCCGCTTTTCCTCGGATTTCATTAATCGTATTTCCCGCAAGAAAACCGGTTGCGTAGCGCGCAACCTCGTGGTAAGACTCGAGTCCTGTGTGACGAGCGCATGCCGGGACTCACGAAACTACCTAATCTCGGTCGGACCACTCTCAAGGAACTGGCTAAACACCTGGGATTGACGAAGGGCACCGTATCGGCTGTCCTGAACGATTCCCCCTACGCGAAAGCCATTCCGCAGCACACCAAAGACCGCATCTTGCGGCGGCGGCGGAACTCAACTACCACCCGAACTTTTTCGCGCGCTCGCTGCGCAAGAAGCGCACGTTCACCGTCGGCGTCATAGCGCGGAAATCGGCGATGCCTATGGAAGCGTGGTAATCAGCGGCATTGAAGCGCTGCTCAGCGAACGCAAGTATTTTTTTGTGACAGTCGTGCATCATCACGATCCGCAGCTGCTGCGCCTGTATTCCGACATCCTGCAGACGCGAGGATCCGAGGGCTTCATCACCATCGACACCACGGTCGATCAGATTCCCAGGCTGCCGACGGTCGTCATCTCCGGGCACCGAAAGATGGAAGGCGTCACCAACATCACGCTCGATCACATCTAAGGCGGCGCAACTGGTTCTGGGCCCTCTCCCGGAACTGGGACACCGCGAGATCGCGGTGATCAAAGGACAGCCGCTCAGCGTCGACTCGGGCGCCCGGTGGGAAGGCATCGTGGCAGCCGCGCAGGAGTTGGGGATCGAGTTGCGGCCCGAGCTAGACCGCCCAGTTGGCGGCGACGATCCCTCGCCGCAAAAAGGCTACGAGACCACCAAGGAGCTGTTATCGCGCAAGGTTCCCTTCACCGCGCTGTTCGCCTATAACGACATTTCGGCGGTTGGAGCGATTCGCGCCATCAAGGAAACCGGGCTGCGCGTGCCCGAAGATATTTCCGTGGTCGGCTTCGACGACATTCGCGAAGCGGCTTACCACCTGCCCAGCTTGACGACGGTGCGCCAACCCTTGCGCAAGATCGGTGCGCTTGCCGCGGAGACGCTGATCGAACGCATCGAGAGGTCGCGAAGGACATGAGGCTGGAATCCTGGTCGAGCCGGAACTGGTGATCCGCGAATCGACCGGCCCTGCTCCGCAACTTTCTTCCCGATAAGTCCGCTCATTGTGTGACGCCCCCGAAGCAAAAAGAGCGCGCTGCCCGCTCCGGGCGTTATAAACACATTCGGTCAAATGTGAACAATTTTGGTCACATTTGATTTCTCCTTCGCACAAGCGGTTACTGGGGCGATGACGTCGAAGGCGGCTGAACCGGTGGCAAGGACAAATCGCTCTGCTGTTCGTGAGACGCGCCGTATGCCTGGCTTCCGCGGGTGCTCCGCTGATGTTCCGCGATCGCGTTCAGCCGGGCGAAGGTTTCGCGCTGCTGGCTGGCCTTCTCGGGCTGGCCGTCCTTGGCATAGGCGCGTGCGAGATGGAAGTGTATCTCGGGGCTATTAGGCAGCATTGCGTTGGCGACCTGAAGCTCGCTGAGAGCACCAGCGGCCTCGCCGTAGGCCAGCAGCGCGCGGCCCAGCACGTAATGAGCCTCCGCGGACTGTGGCGAGAGATGAACAGCCGTTCGTGCAGAGGTCAAGGCATCGGTGGAGCGGTGTGTTTTCAGCTCAATAAAAGCGAGCCTGATGTATGGCAAGGCGCTTTCCGGTGAGATTTTGATCTCCTCCCGCAACTGCGTTTCGGCTTCGTCGTACTGCGAAAATGATGCCAGCGCCGTGCCATAGGAGTAATGCAGGAAGGGTGTCCTCGGATAGTCCTTCAAAAGCTTCTGGAGGATTGCGAATGCATCGTCATACTTGCTATTCGCAAGCAGAGATGCAGCCTGTCCCGCATTGGTGAGCAGTCCCGCCTGCTGCGGGCAGACTTGTTCCGGGAGCTTGGGTACACGGAGCAGTCCCATACCTAGAGCGATGTTCCACTGCGCGACCAGCGGACCTTCAGGATGGCCAAGCGACAGCAGCTCAACGGAGCGATCGAACTCGCGATTCTGGTTCAGAAGGACACCCAAGATGATATTGAGCGATTCTGATCGCTTCTGCACTTCCCTGAAGTCCCAAGCCCTGGGCTTTTTCCAGATGGATCAGGGCAGTTCTTGTAATCCCTGGTCTCGTATTCACTCAAGCCCAGCATGGCCCACGCGGTGCCAAATCCTGGCTTGAGATGGACCACGTGCTTGAGCGGATCGATCGCATCCGGGTAGCGCTCAGAACTAAAGTAGAGAAGGCTGAGGTCCCACCAGCCATCCTCCCAATTTGGCCGGACTTGGAGCGCTGCGCGATAATTGCTGGCCGCATCGTTGAGATTGCCCGCATCCCGTGCCTTGACGGCATTTTTCGCCAACTCGTCGAAGCCGGCCGAGCCCGTGGACGCAGGGACTGCGTTGGCGGATACGCTGCGCGCGCGCAAATAGACGAGCGGTCTGCGCGAGTTGGCTGGGGTCCGCGGGCTGAGGTGGCGGGCACCGTTGATTCTGATGCCGCAGCATAGGCCGTTCGAAGGGTGGGAATGTCGGGATAGTCCTTCAACGCGGTCTGAAAAGCCTGAAGGGCTTGCGCGTGCTGGTTCTGCGCCAGCAACACGGCAATGGCGCCCGCGGTTGCGACGACGCCGTCCTTCGAGGGATCCACTTCATCCGGCAGCAGCGGTACATGCAATAGAGCCAGACCCAAGGCGACCTTCACCTGGTCGGCCACCTGTCCGTGGGCGAATTCCGACGACAACAGCTGCGTCGCTGCGATCAAACTCACCGTTCCGGATCAGCAGAAGAGCGAGATGATAATCGGCCACTTTCCCAATCTGGGGAACCTGATCCGTGCCTGAGCTCGTGTCCCTTTTCAAGCTGCGGCAGCGCGAGGCGATAGTCCCGGGTCTCAAATGAGCAGAGGCCGAGAAAACTCCACGCCGGACCCAGCTTTGGGTCGAGTTCTGTCACCTTGGTAAAAGCAGGAAGGGCCTCGGCAAAATGATTGCCGTCGTATAACAACGTTCCGACGTACCACCAGCCTTCTTCCCAATCAGGATGAATCTGCGAGCGCTTGCTGGTAGAGCTGAATCGCTTCCCCGGGCTTGCCCTGTTCGCGCGCAGCCGTGGCCTGGCGTGCAAGATCTTCGAAACGAGGCGACCGGCGAGCGCTGACTTGGCTGAGCAGCGTTTGAGGAAACACGATTACGAATGCGAGAGCGATTTTCGCAAACAGCATCCACTGTCGACGTGCAGGGTCGCTTAGGCATCACCGTGTGACCTGGGGGGAAGACTCACGCTCGATGGTAGCACGCGAAATTTACGTCGCGATAGGCGCTCTGCGGAATTGAGCAGTGGCCGCGAAATTCGCGGCAGTCGCACGCGCATACGCGGCTCTGCAGTTCATGTTATGTTTCTGATCATGGGGAGGGAGAGATCTTTTCCAGTTTCGACGTTGACCCGCCATCCGTGACGACCCGCCGGCTCTTTCTCCATGGCCTGATTTCTTCTTTCGCAGCGAGCCAACTCTCCCGCGTTGCTCATGCACTCCCCGCCCGCGGCTTACCCGTTTGTCGAGGTTCCGCCCGTCTCGAGCAAGATCACCTGGGTGCACAGCGCCGGCAAGTCAGCGCTGAAGCACCTTCCTGAGATCAGCGGCGCGGGCTGCGCGTTTCTTGACTACGACAACGACGGCTGGATGGACATCTACCTGGTGAACAGCGGCAAGGCCGACTTCTATCACCCCAACAACGCCGCTGCGCAATGCGCTTTACCACAACAATCGCGACGGTACCTTTACCGACGTCACCGAGAAGGCCGGGCGTCGGCAGCGGCGTGTACGGAATGGGCGTCGCCGTCGGGCGACTACGACAATGACGGCTTTCCCGACCTTTACGTCACGCAGTACGGCCGCAGCATTCTGTACCACAACAATGGCGACGGCACGTTTACCGATGTGACCGACAAAGCGGGCGTGGCGGCGCCGGGCTGGGCGTCGAGCGCGGTCTGGTTCGACTACGACAACGACGGCCGGCTCGACCTGTTCGTCGGCCATTTTGCCGCGTGGGACCCGTCACAGAGCCTGCGGCATCACGCCGACGGCGCACGCCACTACTGCATTCCGCGGATTTTCAAGCCGACGTCGAGCTGGCTGTTTCACAACAACGGCGACGGCACCTTCACCGACGTGAGCAAAGAATCCGGCATCGCCGAACACCTGGGCAAGGCATGGGGCGTGGTCGCCACCGACATCAATAACGACGGCCTGATGGACCTGTTCGTGTCCAACGACACGGTCGCCAACTTTCTGTTTCTGAACAAGGGCAACGGCCGCTTCGAAGAGATCGGGCTTGCCGGCCGACGTAGCCTACAGCGCCGAGGGCAAGGCGCGTTCGGGCATGGGCGTGGACTCCGCCGACTTCAATCAGGACGGCTGGATGGACCTCTTCGTCGCCAACATCGACGAAGAGATGTTCGCGCTCTACAAGAACAATGGCGACCTGACGCTTCGACGACGTCGCCATGCCGCTGGGCATCGGCATGCCCACGCGATGGATGAGCGGCTGGGGCCTGAAGTTCTTTGACTACGACAACGACGGCAACCTGGACCTGATCTCGCCAACGGCTTTCCGGACGATCTCGTCGAGCAGTTCTCCAACCGCGTGACGTTCAACGGAACGCTGCTGCTGTTTCACAATACCGGCAAGCAATTTCAGGACGTCAGCGCGCAGAGCGGGCCGGTCTTCACAAGACGTTCTCGGCGCGCGGGCTGGCGATCGGCGACTTCAACAATGACGGCGGCCTCGATGTTCTGATCTCCGTCAATGATGAGGCTCCGGTGCTGCTGCGCAACGAAGTCGGCAAGCTGCAGCCACTGGCTGGGAGTGAAGCTGGTGGGGAAAAAGTGCAACGCCGATGCGGTCGGCGCGCTGATCACCTATCAGGCGGGGGATTTGAAACGCAGCCGGTTCAAGGTTGGGGGAGGAAGTTTTCTGTCGTCGCACGATCCGCGAGTTGTGTTGGGGACCGGGGAGCGGACCAGGATCGACTGGGTCGAGGTGAAATGGCCGCAGCCCAGCGGTGCGGTCGAGAGATTTACCGATCTGCCGATGGATCGCTACGTGACGCTGGTCGAGGAAGCGGAAGTGGAAGTAGACCGCCTGGGTTACTTCTTCTTCGGCACGATCTTGTCGCGATCGACGATTCCGCTGCCTTCGAGCACGGAGTAGAACTGGTCGGCCTTGAGATCCTTGATCGTGTCTCGACTTTGCCCGAGGGCCACTTGATTTCCAGCGAGTCAATTTTCGTCGCGTCATTCAGGCCGAAGTGCACGCGGAAGTCGTGGTTCGAGAGATAGCTCCCGCCGCTGAAGATCTCGGACGTTTGCGTCATACCGCCGGCGACCAGCTTCAGCCTTGCGCCAATGGCCAGGCGGTTGCTCTTGGTTCCGGCCAGTTCGAAGCTCACCCAGTGCTTGCCCGGCAATCCCTGGTTGTGGAGGATCATGGGCTCGCCGTCGAAGTCATTAATCACGACATCCACGTTGCCGTCGTTGTCGAAGTCGGCGATGGCTAACCCTCGGCTCGCCCGAGGAAGTTGCAGGGCTGGCCCGGCCTGGGCTGCGGCATCGCAGAAATTACCATTGCGCTCGTTCATGAAGAGGTTCTTGGGTTGGCGGTACCGCGCACCCGAAGGCAGTTGATCCACCTGCGGATACACCTGGCCGTTCACGGAGATCAGGTCAAGCCAGCCGTCGTTGTCGAGATCGACGAACGCTGCGCCCCACTTCACCCACGGCAGAGATGCGACCGCGATACCCGCGTCGTAGGAGACGTCGCGGAAGTCATACTTGCCCTGGTTCATGTAGAGAATGTTGTACTCGTCGGCGAAATTGGTAACATAACAACGATTGCAGGCCAGTATGGTTGTAATCGCCCAGCGCGATGCCCATCGAGCCCTGTTCGGAACCGTCGGCACTTACGGCTGTACCGGACTCGAGTCCGATGTCGGTGAACTTGCCGTTGCCGTCGTTGCGGTAAAGATACTTCGGCGTAGAGTCGTCGGCGATGTAAATGTCCGGACGACCTTGTTGTCGAAGTCGGACCACAAGCACGCCGAAGCCGTAGTAGCCTCGCGAATCGTCAACGCCGGCCTGTTTAGAGACTTCGGTGAACGTTCCATTGCCGTTGTTGTGGTAGAGCGAATCGCCCGCACCCCGCAGGCCACGGGGACCGCACTGCACGTCGAGACCACGGTATTTGCAGGTTGGGCTGCTACCGAACGGCCGGCATATCGGTGAGTTGAAAATCCACGTAGCGGGTGACCATGAGATCGACGAATCCGTCGTTGTCGTAGTCGCCGAACGACGCGCCGGTCGACCAGCGTGGATCGTCGATGCCGGCCTGCTTGCTCACATCGGTAAACGTGCCATCGCCGTTGTTGCGGTAGAGAATGGTGTGGCCCAGGCAGGTGATGACCATGTCAGGCCATCCGTCGTTGTTGTAGTCGCCCACCGCTCCGCCCATCGCGAAACAGGGCGTCGCCACTCCAGCCTTGTCGGTGACGTCGGTGAACGTGCCGTCGTGGTTGTTGTGATAGAGCGCACTGCGGGCCGGTTGGTTCTTCATCGCCATCGCCACGGTGGGCGCGTTGGTGAAGTAGATGTCGGGCCAGCCGTCGCGGTCATAGTCGAGGACAAGGACGCCGCCGCCCATGGACTCGACGATGTACTTCTTGTCGGGATCGGCGACGTGCGTGAACTTGATGCCGGTTTTGTCGGTAACGTCCACCAACTGGGGGATCGGGCGGTCTTTGCAGACGACGTTCTTCGCGCCCGGGGGCGGTGGTGGTGCAACTGCGTGAGCCTGGGAGAAAGCATCGCTGGCCATCAGCACCGTAAGCAAAAGGGCGAAACCGGTGCGCAGGGTTACGGAAAATGCCATAGGTTGGTAATCCAAGGTTTCTATTATCGCAGGTTGATGCGGAATCATTTGGACGTGCTAAGGCGAGTTTCGTCAGCGTTTTTGATATTTGCCCAGGACATCGGTGGCGGCGTATAGCCGAATTCACGGTCGATCACTGACGCGACTTTCAGCACAATCTCATCTTCAAACGGGCGTCCCACGATCTGCACGCCGATGGGCAATCCTTCGAGGGAGCGACCCACGGGCACGACCGCCGCGGGAGCCGCCAGCAGGTTGAACCACTGGGTGTAGCGCATGGCGTCGAGATACTCGACCGGTTGGCCGTCGATGGTCCAGCTTCGCTGTTCGTGACGGAAGGCCGGGACTGAGCACACCGGACACAACAGCAATGGGAATTCCTGCATCTGCTCGAGCAGCTTACTGCGGATGATGTCGGACTCGGCCCACGCGTTCAGCACGTCTTCGGCGGTGAGCGGCGGCGCGGCATGCGCTCGCGCCAGGAAGTCGCGAAACACGGGGCTGAGTTTGTCTTCGTGTCCGCCGACGAGCGGCTCTTCGAAGATTGCGCCGCAGCGCACGAAGAATAGCTCCCAGAGTTTGCGGGCCTGCTCCAGACCCCTGGGGCGAAACGGGCGAACATCGAATCCCTGCCTACGAAGACACTGGGCGGCGTCTTGCACAGCCTGGCGGGTTTCGGGTGTTACGGGCGTCAGGCCGTCATCTTCGAAATAACCGATCGGGAGGTGCTTGAGTTCGTCGAGACCCGGTTTGCGTAGCGTGATGGGGGGACTGGAGGGGTCGACGGGATCTTGCCCGGAGAGCGCGTCAAATAAGAGGCTGACGTCATCGATGGTGCGGGCCATGGGGCCGATAGCTCCGAGAAAAGAGAACGGGCCGACACACGCCGGCAGATGGCCGATGCTGGGAACACGCCCTGGCGTTGGCTTCAGCGAGCAGATTCCGGTGAAGTGCGCGGGCACCCGCACGGAGCCACCGCTGTCGCTTCCCAACCCACCTGCTGACATGCCTGCGGCGATCGCGGCTGATTCTCCGCCGCTGGAACCTCCGGGAGTGCAGTCGAGGTTCCACGGGTTGTTGGTTCGGCCGTACAGCACGTTCTCAGTCACATACGCCATCAGGTATTCGGGACAATTCGTCATGCCGAGAAGGACTGCGCCCGCCTGGCGCAGACGCGTTGCGACGGTCGCGTCCTTGGCGGGTACCTGGCCCCGATTGGCCAGGCTGCCAATCTCGCAGCGGTGGCCCGCGGTAGAGATCGACGACTTCACTGTTACGGGCAGTCCTGCTAACGGTGGGGGTGTGCCGGGAGCTTGGTCACGAACGCGCGCCTGTTCGCGCACGCGCTCCGGGTCGAAGTCCACCAGCGCATTAATTTGCGGATTGAGCAGCTCGATCTGCCGGATATGTTCGTCGGCCAACTCGAGTGCCGAAATTTTCCTGGTGCGTAAAAGAGCCAGCAGTTCGCAAGCCGACTGCTGCGTGACTGGCTTCATCGCCCGGCCTTGCGCTGTGCACTGGATTGCGCGGCTGGCGCCGCAGAACCAAACGCCCGCTGCTGCACGATGCCTGAACCTTCCTTGACGGTGATAGTCTGTCCGGCGGCGACCTTTGAAAGTCTGTCCACCTGGCCGCTGGGCCAGCGAAGTTCGATCTCGTCGGCCTGTCCCGCTTTGCCGAGTCCGAAGTGCAACACCAATTCACTGGACGACAGGTAGCCCGAACCGCTGCGCAGCATTTGCGGTTTGGCGGTCGCCACCGACCTTCACGATGGCCGTAGTCCCGATTCCGTCCCGGTTGGAGCGCGTCCCCAGCAGCTTGATTCGCACGCTGTGATTGCTGTTGCCACCATCATTGCGGAACAGCACGGCAGGCCCGGCATTGGTGGTCAACAGCAAGTCGAGATCGCCGTCGTTGTCGATGTCAGCGTAGGCTGCGCCTCGCCCGACTCGCGGCGTACCAAGGTCGGGGCCGACCGACTGCGTCGCTTCAACGAAGTTCCCTTTGCCCTGGTTGTGAAACAGGTGGGGCGACTCGGCGTACTTCACCCGCTTTTGAATACGCTCGATCTCGTTCTCGATATGGCCATTCGCCACGAAGATATCGAGCCAGCCGTCGTTGTCGTAATCGAAGAACAGCGTCGCAAATCCCAGCGTCAGCAAGCTGCGGCGTCCGACCTCCGAGCGCGGCGCCTCGTCCACGAACAGGCCGTTGCCTTCGTTGTGATAGAGCGCCAGCATCTGGTTGGCGAAGTTGCCGATGACAATGCTCGGCTTCCCCGTGTGATCGTAGTCCGCAGCATCCACACCCATGCCCGCGCGCGCCACCCCGTCTTCGCTGAAGGCGATCCCGGCCGACACCGCCGACTCGGTAAATCCGCCCTTAGCGTTGTTGATATAGAGCTTGTTCGGCTGCGTGTCGTTGGCGATCACCAGGTCGGGCCAGCCGTCGCCATTCACGTCAAGCACGGCAACACCCAGCGACTTTGACGAGTTGTCGAAGAGCCCGGCTTTGGCCGTGGCGTCTTCAAATTTCCCATTACCCAGGTTGTGCCACAACCGCACCGACGCTCCCTTGTAAGACTCAGGCGTGCAATACGATTTGTGAGTTCCGTCGAGCGTGCAGTAAATGTCGCCTTGCGGGCTCCACTGCACGTAATTCACCACGATGAGGTCGAGCTTGCCGTCGCGATCATAGTCCACCCATGCGGCACTGGTGCTGAACTCGTTGGGGCCGATCATGCCCGCGGCCTTGGTGACATCGGTAAACGTTCCGTTGCCATTGTTGTGGAACAGGTGGCTCTGTCCCAACGCCGACACGTAAGATGTCATCGTAGCCGTCGTTGTCGTAATCGCCGACGGCCGCGCCCATGCCGAACAGCGAAATTGCCAGTCCTGCCTTCGCAGTCACGTCGGTAAACGTGCCGTTGCGATTGTTGTGATACAGCTTCAGCGTCGAAGGCTTGCCCGCTGTGGTCCAGTCCTTGCCGTTCACCAGAAGAATGTCTGGGTAGCCGTCATTGTCGTAATCGATGAAGGCACATCCGACGCCCATGGTCTCGGGCAGCCATTTCTTGCCTGCCGCACCATTGTTATGCACGAAGTTGATGCCCGCCTGCTTAGTGATGTCGCGAAACGTAACCTGGGCGGATACCGCGGAGACGAGCGCGCGCGAACAACAGAATAAGAGAAGCTGACCTTCGAATGACGTTCATGGATTTGGTTATTTGCCCGCGGTCGTAACTGCATGTTTCTCCGCCACCGCCGCCGGTTTCCTGGCCGGGACGAGTCGGCGCCGAACCATGCTCGTGAATCAGTTGGCGTTCGTTGTTGTCCTCGGGATGCAGCCGCCGGTAAGGCCCAGTAATCGTCTGCGCCGACTCGTCGGCCTTAAAGCGCAGGTAGAGCTTCTCGTACTCCTCGGCCTTCGCGGTGTCGCCCATCCCTTTGTAGCAGAGCATCAGGTTGTAATTGGCTTGCAGGTCTTCGGGATCGACCGCGATTGCCTGCTGCAGTTGCGCGATGGCTTCGGGGTACTTGCGCGACAGGAAGTAGCACGCGCCCGAGGTCGTTGCGGACAACCCGGTCCTTCGGATATTGCTCCAGTCACCATCTGCAGGTGTTGCGCGGCGCCATCGTAATCGCCGTCGGAGCGCAATACGCGCGCATAGAAATAATGCGTTCGCGCCAGGTTCGGGATTTATTGCGCAGCGCCTTCTGCAACACGGTACGGGCACGCTCCATGTCGCCTTCCTGCACCGCAACGCGTCCGAGGTTGACCCAGCCATCGGGATTGTTGGGATCGGCCTCGGTGACCTTCTCCCACGCCGTGGTCGCGCCCTTGAAGTCGCCCTGCAGGAACAGTCCGATGCCGTAATCGTTCCAGCGCTGCCAGTCGGCTTGTTCTCGACCACGCGTTTTCGGAGCTTCGACCGGTGCGCCCTTCGGCAACACACGCAATTCGACCGTGTCTTCCGCGATCACGACGATCGGCAAATCGGGAATCTCGTGCAGCTTGCCGGAAACCTCTGTGAGATCGCCATCAAAGGTGAACTGGCGATCGTCGTAGCCTTTTGCTGGTCTGCGGTGCCGGCCGGCTCCTGGTTGCGAAACGCCGGCATAGGCGAAATGCGTATTCCACCACGAGAACTTGCGATAGCAGAGCTTGGCCGTGAGCGTGATCTTGCTGCCGGCGTTCTGCGGCACGTTCAGCCGGTAGTGAATCGTGTCAGCCGCGCCGGGCGGAATCAAGTGTACGTACACGACCGCGCGCGTGGACCACGCATTGCGCTTGTTGATGGGATTGCCATGTTCGTCGATCTGCAGCGAGCGGTAGAAGTGCGCTGCCGGGATCGACCGGCCCTTTGCCATCGTCGCCGGCTTTGCCGCTCCAGAAAAGTCGCCTGCCCCTTGTCGTCCACCGCCTTCAGCTCAACCCAGGTATCGAGGAGCGTCCACCGTCCCGCCGGGAAAGAAGTGGCCGACCTTGCGGGTGCGCACCACGACGTCGACGCGAGCACTTTCGCCACGGCGCACCGCTCGCGCTGCACCTTGTCGAGCGGCGCTGTAACCGGCGCAACTACGCCGCCGGATTCGCCGGTCGGTCTTCATCTCGGCTTCTTCGCCGACGGCAAAGGTCGTCTGCAACTCGGCTCTGCGGGCCGCCCTGCAGCGCTGGTCTTGGGCGCAGCGTTCGACAAGGCGAAGATGTCGATGCGTCAGCGCGCCACTCTTCAGGAAGTTCTCCGTCGACCTCCAGCTGGTGCGCGTCCTGATTGGCCGTGGGCAGGGCGGTGTTGGCCGCGGGAAAGGAGTGCGAATGGATCTTGCCAGCGATGTTGCCCATGTCATTCGACTTGGTGTCGGGCATGTGGCAATCCTGGCAACCCTGCGGCTTCGGCGGGTAGTAGAACGAACGCGCGCCCATGCCGGAAACGCCGCTGGCCTGCCAGTTGTCGTACTCGTTGAAGCCGCGGAACCAGCGGTAATTGTTCACCGGCACGTCGAGATGCACCTTGTGGCACGACGAGCAGAACTCCGGCGTCTGCTTCTGCATGAACGGCTTGAGGAAGACGCGGCGATGCGGCTCAGGATTCAGCTTGATGCTGAAGTCGTGTACCCAGCGCAACACAGGATTCTTGGTCGCCGCCAGCTCGTGCAGCTCGGGATACTCGAGCATGAAGTCGCCCTGCCCCATGGTGCTTTTCACGCTCACGATGGAGTGGCACATCATGCAGCCCATGCCCGCCTGCGCCTCCGGGCGGTGCACGATCTGCTTGATGGGAGTGTCCATCATGCCGCTGTACAGCAACGCCGGATCGTGGCAGCCGGCGCACCACTTCGACGACTTCACACCGTTCACGTCCTGCATGTACTCGATGCTCTTGCGGTACCACTGATTGTTGAACGACGAAAAGTGATGGGCCGAACTGTTCCACTGCTTGAAGATGTCCTGGTGGCAGCGCTCGCAGGCGTCGGACTCCATGAAGAACTTCGAGGGAATCTTGCGGTCGCCGGCCACTTGCGACGAACTGGGGAAGAACGGGTTGTTCACGCCGTCGCCCTCGTTGTTCATCGACAAGTGGCGCGATCTCGGGATTGCGGATGACGTAGCGCTTGCTCCACGAGTCGCGCGAGTACCTGGCGCCAAACGCGATGACGACCGCGACAGCGATCATGCCCAGCGCTGGGACCCATGCGCTTCGGTTCGATTCGCTTGCGACGGCTGAACCACCATCCCGCGAGCAGTGCGACCGCGAGCGCCGAAACCGCGCCGTGCGAGAGCAGCAGCTTGGTGTATGGCCGCGAGGCGCCGGTGTAGATCAGCGCCAGTCCCAGCACGGCGCCGACAATCAGCACCAGCGTGCCGAGCTTTAACGATCAGCGGCTGACGCATGACCGTGGGCAACAGCCGCACTCCGCCGAGGCAGAACAGCACGCCCAGTCCAACGTGAAACAGCACCACCGCCGGCGTAGAACAGATTGGGCGCGGGCCATGCATACAAGTAGATGGCCGACAACGTCAGCGCAGCAATCGAAAGTAGTGCCAGCTTCTTCATCGTTGTCCGCTCGCAGCCTCCTGTCGCGCTCGTCGTCTGCGCCGCGCGTGCGACGCCTTGTGCGGAGTCAACGGCTCCGGATCGATCGTCCGCGGTGTCGTACACGAAGCGATAACCTCGCGCGTTGCTTGCTCCCGACTCGAAGCGGTCGTTCCAGTCGAAGCCGGTAGTGTTCGCCGCGCGCATCGTCGGGATAGTGCTGCGCTCGCAGGGTACGGATAGGTGCTCATGCCATGGAACGGCATGTCGGCGACGGTGAAGGGAATCGCCTCGTAGAAGTCCATGTCCTTCACGAAACCGTTGGCGTAGAAGAAGTAGTCGCGCTTCCATCCTGCGGGCAGCGGAGGCAACGCGGCCGTGTCGAACTCGGCGTCGATGTCTTCGCCCGTGCCGAAGATCGCAAATTGATTGTCGATGGATGTCAGCAGCGGCGTCACGTCGCCGTACTGTGTGTAGCTTCCGCGGAAGCGCGAGAACGGGCCCGGTGGTGCTGACCTGCTCGTAGTAATAGGTCAGGTCGCCCGGAGTTTCGCCGTCCACCTGACGCGGATAGCCGCGGAACCCGAGCGTCGCGGACGCCAACGGCAACTCGGTAGTGCGAACGTCATCTTCGCGCGCCGGACCATTGTCCACCAGCACCTGGTCCCAGTAAATCTGCAGGTTCGAGGTGATGCGAATTTTCTGCGCGCCCGGCGGCAACTTGCCGGTTAGGTCAACCGTGATCGTGCGCGGCAGTCCTGCCGGGAATCCCATCTCATCGACGACGCGTTTCCATGAGCCGTCGGGCATCTGCGCTTCGATGTAGGGCGAGATCGGCTGCAGTCCCGCCTGCCATGCGGCATACATCGACGTCGCGCTGAAGTACTCAATGAAGCCGCTGAGGAACAACCGCAGGGATTCTGCGGCGTCCACGTGCCGAGGTCGAGCGTCAGCGTGTGGGTATTGGCGAAGCCGGCGTACGGCAGATTGGTGAAGTCGCGGACGTACTGGTGGTCGCGCGCGCTCAGCAACTGCAGCACGTCATGGCCATCGTTGTCCCACGCGCCCGCCGGGAGCATGCGGCCGCGAAGTTGCCACAGTCTTGCCGCTGGCAAATGGCGGATCGTCGAGGAAGCGCTCGTCGGGATAAACATCGATATCCGGCCGGATGATCGACTGCGACCATGCGGAGCTGATCGATGTAGTTAACTTCCTCCATCGGCTCGCCGAAACGCACGCTCACGTAGCCGTCTTTGGGCGCGCACTTTCGAGCCGTCGATCTTCACCCACTCGTCGGGATCGGGCGTGTTCTTCGAGGTTGGCGAAATCCAGTGGCCGATCACGCCCGCGCCGATCACGTCGGTAATGAACTCGTACTTCTCGCCATTCCAGGCGAACAGCGTCGGACACGAGCTGCCGCGCCGGTCGAGCTCCAGAAACGACGCCGGCTTGTTCACCGCGACATCGATCTCGTCCTGCAGCACGCCGGTCGGCCACAGCATGCGCACGATATCGGCGTTCGTGTTCTTGCCCAGACCGGCAAGAATCTCGCGGCGGTCCCTGGCTCAGGTAGCCCGCGCCGCCTGCGACTTCAAACTTCTGCCACAGTCCGTTGGAGAAGACTTCGACCTTGGTTCCCAGCCCGGTCTTGTTGTCGGCCAGGCCTTTGAAGTCGATGCGCAGCGCGTGGTTCTTGTTGCCGCCCTGGTTGTGCAGAACGACTGGATCGCCGCCCAACTGCGTGACCAAAAGGTCGGCGGCGAGATCGTTGTCGAGGTCAGCGGCGATCAGCGCGCGCGGATCGTGCAGCTTCAGTTTGTCGAGTCCGAGCGACGCGCTGACATCTTCGAATCCCTGCGCGCCCTTGTTGCGGAATACGCGCAGCTTCAGTTCCCTTCGCCGTTTCGACCACCGCGGCCAGATCGATCCAGCCATCGTTGTCGAAGTCGATGGCGGTAATGCCCCAGCCCTTGGTCGCATCGGTGATAGGCAGCGGCACGCGCTCGAAATGCTTGCCGTCGACATTGCGCCACAGGCTGACGCCGGGCGCACCGGAATGGGTCAGCGCGACGTCCATCCAGCCGTCTTTGTTGAAGTCGAGGACGTAGACGCCTGTCGTCGGCGCCAGCCCAGCCGCGTCATATAACGGCATCGCCTTGAATGGCCCTTCGCGCTGGTTCAGGTACACCGTCGGCGCACCGTTCGCGTCCGGTGACCACCAGATCCACCGCGCGATCATTGTTGATGTCGGACAGCACGACGCTGGTCGTCGCGCCATCGCCCGCAAATCCGGCTTCCTTCGTCCAGTTGGTAAATGTACTGTTGCCGTTGTTGCGCCAAAGGACGTTGTCGGTCGAACCACCAACGCTGCTCAGAACGCTTGCCGGTGACGAACAGATCCAGGTCACCGTCGTGGTCGTAATCCACGAACGTCATGCCCGAGCAGGCTCGTTCAGTGGCGTGATGCCGACCTTCGCGGTCACGTCGGTGAACTTCCCGCCGCCGTCGTTGTGAAACAGCACCACGCGATCGCTCAGCGCGACAGCCAGATCATTCTTGCCGTCGTTGTCGTAATCGCCGACGGCGCACGACACACCCTTTCCCTTGAGCGCCAGCCCGAACTGGCCCGCCGGCTCTTCCTTGAACTTGCCTTCGCCGAGGTTGCGAAACACCTTGACGGCAGAATCGCCCTCCGCCATCGAAACGATGTCGAACTTCCCATCGCCATCCACATCGAGCATGCAGATTCCGCCCGGCGGTCGCGCCGTCCTTCCCTCGCGCTCCCAGCGCCTGCGGCACAAACGTCACCGGAATCATCGGCCCCACCGCCGGCTCGTTGGTAATCACGTCCTGCGCCACCGAATAGCGTCCCTGCTCGCCGTAGGTCAGCGTGATCGGCGAGGAAATCTTGTTGTGCGTGAGGTACTCGAACCGCTTCAGGTGCACGCGCGCCTCGTCGGTCTTGCCGGAGCGCTGCAACGCGCGTCCCATGCCGAACTCCGCCGAAGCGTGCAGCGGATTGATCTTCAGCGCCTGCTGAAAGGCGTCGATGGCCTTCGGGTAGTCCTGCTGCTGGCTGTAGAACGTGCCGAGAAAGTAGTAGGCGTCGGGATCGGTGGGATCGATCTTCAGCACCTTCTGGAAATCGGCGATCGCTTCGTCGGTCTTGCCTTCGCCGCGATGCACCAGCCCGAGGTTGTACCAGACCCGCGGATTCCTGGGGTCTTTCGCGGCCGCCTGCTGCAAGGCCTCTTCCGCCTCCGGAAGCTTCTGCTGGTTCAGCAGAGCGATTCCCTTGTTCAACGTCGGCGATGGCCAGCGACGGGTCGAGCTTGTACGCGGCATCGAACTTGGCCACCGCCTTTTCCATCAGTTGCTGGTTCATCATGGCGACACCCAGGTTGTTCAGCTTGGCCGCCTCGGCCCGGACCTGCGGCGAGTCCGCCCAGCGGCGCTTGCCGAGCAGACACAAGTCGTAACAATGGCCGGTAGCCACCGGCGCAGCACGTGCATACATTCAGGCTGTCTCCTCAGGAACGATGGCGAGAGTAACCTTGATTATAGAGGTCACCGCCGTGCCTGATTCGACTCCGCACAGACCCCTGCCGCGCAACTTTCCATCACCTGCCGCTTGTGAAGTGCCCCCAAAATCTGCAGTTACACAAATTACAGCGATTCCCGCAGTCGCAAACAATAATCAAAAAACACTAGGACCGGCGCAGGCTCCGGGTTTCGCGGCAGGTTTGCCGGAACCCTTTGCATAACACGGGTGTCTGAGCACGAAAGAACCTGGATTAGAATGGCGCCAGCGCTGTCCGTGTGGCGTTGGGTGAGGAGCGGGCGTGATGTGGTTCCCTGATCGCTTGCGAGCGACACTCTGGCGATGCCGGGTGATCGTATGGATCGCGGCTTGCCTGGTTCCGCGCGCGGCGCGCTCACATGGCGATCTGAGCAGCAACGCAAGTTCTGGCACTGGTGCCACTTCCTGTCTGAGTCGGGGCAGCTGACCTCCAAAACCGGTTGATCATCGCCAATGCCTGCTGGGAGCTGTTCCCTACCGCGTTCTGGATGCGATTCGAACGCGAGCGATTTCTTGCGCGATTGCGCAGGATTTTCGGCTCACCCCTGGCGTTCCTGTCGGGCCTTCTGCTCGCCGTGCTCGCGTTGGGATTTGGCAGCGGAATCATCGGATCGGCACGCGTAGCGCTATTCGCCGCCGGTCGCCCATGCGGACCGAATCGTCCTGATCACGCTGGATGGCAACGGAATCAACGGCAAGTTCAGCCGTACCCGCTCCGATACTCTGCTCGACCTCGCTTCCATCTGGAGCAAATCCGAGCTGGCTGACGGTACAACACCATTTTCCTGGGCTCCCGGCAATCTTCTACTGCCCAGGCGCGACCTGCAGGTAGCGATGGCCCGTGTCGGGCCCGGATTTTTCGCGACCTTGGGAGAGAAGACCGCACTGGGACGCATGTTTCTACAACAGGACCTGCAGAGTTGCCCAAGTTGCGTTTTGCTGAGCAATTCCTTATGGCGGGAAGAATTTCACGCGGATCCAAATATCGTAGGCAAGCCGGTCGACCTGAATGGTGTTTCCCGTCCGGTGATCGGCGTGCTGCCGCCCAGCTTTCGCCTGATTTCTCCCGGAATCGCCGTGTGGGGACTGATCGACCCGGCGCTGCTGTTCACCAATTTTCAGCGCCGCGTCGGCGCGGTGGCGCGTCTCCACCCAGGCGTAACTCCCGAACAGTTACAACGAGATTTGGGCGACCTCACCGAGAGTGGCGGATACGTGCACCCGTCGTCGCAGCTCCAGGTGGTAACGATAGCGGCGCAGCTGCGGCGCAATCTTACCAGCATGATCTGGCTGCTACTGCTGGTGACGGGTTGCGCAGTCCTGGTGGTCGCGATTCGGCAGGCATCGAACGGTTTTGGACTGCTGCCCGAGGGTGCTACCGCCCGGTGGAAATGGCTGGGCTTCTTCGCCACCAAGTCGGCATTGTTGCTGGCGGCGGTGGCGCTGACATCGTGGTGCCTGGTGCATTGGATCGCGAGCTGGACCATCGGTTCGATCAATCCGTTGATCGACGAATATTCCATCTGGCTGTTCCTGCCGCTGGCAATTGTGGCGCTGTCCTGGGCATTTCGCGACCAGCAACGGCGGTGCCGGAGTTGTCTGCAAAGGCTTGAATTACCGGTGGAAATTGGCCGGCCGGGTTCCGTGTTGCTGAACTGGGCCGGTACGGAAATGGTCTGTCCCGTCGGCCACGGCGTCTTGTATCTCGCCGAGTCTCCGGCCAACTCCCTCGACCAGGGCCGGTGGAGCAAGCTGGACGAATCCTGGGAGAATCTTTTCCGGGCAGGATAATTCCGCCAGCTCCTACTGCTCCGGAGATTTGGCGGGCCAAGTTGTTTTATCGCGACATCAGCGCCTGTAGGCCACCTGGGCTGGACGAGAAGACGGATTGCGGCGCAGGAGCCAGACAATCAGGGCCACCAAAAGAACGATGGGCAACAGTGGAACGACCACCAGACCGAGAATTAAGCCTGCGAACACCAGCGGACCCGCCTGGCTGACCACTTCTCCCTTGACGGAAGCATTCGGGTTCCGCTGCAGCCCTTTGCCAAGAGCAACGGTATCGCCGTTGACTCTCGCGTCCTCGTGGAGAGCAATGCCACCGCCTACAGCCACCGCGTCGCCGGTGACTGTGCCGTCCACCACGATATCGCCGAGGATCGCGACCGTATCGCCGGTGGTCCCACCGACATGGATTGAGCAGACGATGCACACCGTGTCGCCGACCTTCTCGTCGGGTCCGACGTCAATGTTTTGGAAGAACTGAACGCGTTCACTGCCACCGCCGCCTGCAAACGCCAACGTTGGCGCAGTGATCATCAATACCATCAGGAACTGCCGGGTGCTGAAGCTCATCTGTGCAGCTCTCCTGGGGGACAATTCTACCCCGCATTCTTGGATAAGATACGGAGAGCGCCCTTCAATTGTTCCCAGATCGATAAGGGCTTTCGAACGGTCGATAGTGACGCTATTGGGGATATCTTTCTGCGGCGCGGACACAACTTCGGCGCTTGCCAGGCGTTTTGTAACGAAATCCAATTTGGCGAATCAACTCGAATATAAAGAGTAATCGCTAACGGCAGCGAAGCAAACTGGAGTCGTGATGTTATTCAAGAAGCAACCGGATATACCCTCTTCGGAGATTACGCCCCGAGACTGGTATCTCAACCGCCGGAGCTTTATTACAGGTTTTGGCGCCCTGGCTGGGACTGTCTTCACCGGCGGGGTCCTCCGGGAACTGGCTTCGCCCTCAAAGTCGGTCCTTGCCGGCACCAAGCTGCAGTACAGCCAGAGTTCCTACAGCACGACCTCCGAAAAAGAAACCCCGTTGAACGACATCACGCATTACAACAACTACTACGAATTCAGTACCGACAAGTACGAACCCGCCGATCTGTCCAAGAACTTCAATCCACGCCCGTGGACGATTAAAGTCGAGGGACTGGTCAACAAGCCCCAGACGATTGACATCGATACCCTGCTTAAGATGCAGCTCGAGGAGCGCATCTACCGCATGCGATGCGTCGAGGGCTGGTCCATGGTGATTCCGTGGATCGGCGTGCCACTCAGCAGCGTGCTCAATCAGGTGCAACCTAACTCCAAGGCCAAGTTCGTACGAGTTCACGTCTCTTTATGATCCGAAGCGCTTTCCCGGCCAGCAGCGGGGCGTGTTGGACTGGCCTTATGTCGAAGGGCTGCGCATGGACGAAGCCATGCATCCCCTGACCATCCTGGCCGTGGGACTGTACGGTGAGACGCTACCCAATCAGGACGGGGCTCCGGTGCGCCTGGTCGTGCCCTGGAAGTACGGTTTCAAGGGAATCAAGGCCATCGTGAACATCAAGCTGGTGGACAAGTGAGCCTGTTTCGACCTGGACGAAGGCCGCGCCCAACGAGTACGGGTTTTATTCCAACGTAAACCCGAATGTCGATCACCCTCGCTGGAGCCAGGCTAAGGAACGCCGCATCGGCGAGTTCCTCAAGCGCCCAACACTAATGTTCAATGGCTACGGCGACCAGGTCGCCTCGCTGTACACCGGCATGGACCTCAAGAAGAATTACTGAAACGCCCCATCGTGAAAGCCGAAACATCTCAAGCCGATCGTCTTTCTTGCCTGCCTGGTACCGCTCGCGCGGCTAGGCGTGGAAGGCCTACAACTCGGCATTGGGAGCGAATCCGATTCAGGTGATTACGTGGTCCACCGGAACCTGGACCCTGGTCTTCCTGATGCTGACCCTTTCGGTCACCCCGGTCCGCAAGCTTACGAAACAGTACTGGCTGATTCAATACCGGCGCATGCTGGGTCTCTTCGCATTCTTCTACGGCTGCCTGCACTTCACAACTTACATCTGGCTCGACCAGTTCTTCGATTTGCACAGCATCGCAAAAGACGTTGTGAAGCGACCGTTCATCACCGTCGGATTCACGGCTTTTGTCCTGATGATTCCACTGGCGCTCACCTCCACGCAGGCGTCCATTCGTGGCTGGGCAAGCGATGGCAGATGCTTCACCGGCTGATTTACGTTACCGCCATCGCCGGAGTCATTCATTACATCTGGCTGGTAAAGAAAGACCTGCGCAAACCGTTGATCTACGCCGCGATTCTGTCCGTTTTGCTGCTTTACCGGGTGGTGGTTTGGATCATGGAACGCTTGTCCCGCCGCGCACACCACGGCACCGCTGGCGGGTCCGATTACCCGGAGTATCGTGGGCGAGTAAGAAGCTCACCGCGATAATGGACGAGGTTGCGGTATCATCTTGTTCTGGCTCGCACTCGCCCCCCGGGAACCTTTCTCCACCATGGACGAACTTACTTTCCAACAAGCTGCTTGCGTCGCACGGTTTCCATCCCGGTCGCGCTGCTGATCTTGTTGGCGATCATACTGGCAATCGAGATTCTGACGCTCACTCAGTCTCTCCGGCTCGTCGATCACGCAGACCAGGTTATCTCAAACGCCCGGCAGGCAATGCGCTACATGGCCGATATGGAGTCGAGCGCGCGGGGTTTTGAGCTCACTGGCGACGAGAGATTCCTGAAGACCTTTAAGAATGCTCGAGTCGCAACTGCCCAGCAGCGTTGAGGCCCTGTCCAAGCTAACCGGCGACAACCCATCACAACAGGCGCGTATCCGCGACATTCGGGGGCTGGACCAGGACTGGATCGGTTGGGCGAACGGCGAAGTCGCTGCCCATGCGAATAAGAGGCCGACAGAAGATGAATTGATGCAGGGCGATGCTTTGATGGAACGCATACGCAGCAGGCAGCGCGAGATCGTCGCCGAAGAAGAGCGCTTGCTTCACTTGCGCACCCGCCGGGCCACCTTCCTGAGCCAGGTCGTTTTTTTTACCGCGATCGGATTGTCGCTACTCGTTGCGGATCTTGCTCTTCACCTTGACGCGGCGCGAGTTGCGCCAGCTCTCGGCGACATACGAAAAGCATCTGCACGCTGAAGCGGAAAAGAGCAGGCAGCTCGCCGAAAGCCGCGAACGCTTCCAGATCACGTTGAACAGCCTGGGCGACGCCGTGATCGCGACCGATGCGGACGGAAAGGTCACTTACATCAACCCTGTTGCCCAGCAACTTACGGGCTGGACTAACTACGTGGAAGCCCGAGGCAGGCACCTCAATGAAGTAGCCAGGCTTGTCGATGAGCAGAACGCATGAAAGAATGCACGGACCCGGTCGAGATCGTTCGCCGCACGGAAAAAGCTGTCGGCATGTCCAATCAACGTCGTCTTGATCAGTCGTTCCGGCAAACATTATCCCATCGAGATGAACGCTGCTCCCATCATGAACGATCGCCGGCAGTTGGTAGGCGTCGTTCTGGTGTTCCGCGACATTACGCAACGCCGGCAGACGGAGCAAACCCTGCGTGCCAGCGATCGCCTGACCCAGGCTGGCCGCACTGGCAGCAACCATCGCGCACGAGATACGCAATCCCCTCGACACCGTCTCCAACCTCCTCTTCCTGCTGCGCCACGATACCTATCCCAAGCCTGAGACTCGTCAGTACCTCGACATGGCAAGTGAGGAATTGGGACGCATCACGCAGATCACTGGCCAATTACTGACATTTCATCGCGAGGCTCAGTCGCCGGTGCAAGTCGACCTCGTCAAGGTCCTGGAGAGCGTCCTCACCCTGTACTCGCCACAGATTCAGATGGCCGGCATCGACATCTCCAAGCGGTTCGAAACTCATCGCGCCGTACGTGGATTTCCGGGCGAACTTCGCCAGGTCTTCGCCAATCTCGTGGCCAACGCCATTCACAGCATGCCGAATGGCGGGACGCCTCCTGCTCCACGTATACGAATCGAGCCTGGCCACCGACCCGGAACGAAAAGGAGTGCGGGTAACGGTGCTCGACAACGGCAGCGGCATCCCGCCCGGTGTGCGCAAAAACCTGTTTGCGCCGTTCTACACCACCAAGGGCGAAGGTGGCACCGGACTGGGATCTGTGGGTAACGCGCGGAATCGTCGAGAAGCACGAAGGCACCATCCACTTCACCAGCACGCGTACCGGCCCGGTAGAAGCGGCACGGCATTCTCGGTTTTCCTTCCCTTCGAGCAAGTCGCTCGGCAAGCTCGAACATGCCCAAGCGGGAAGCAGCGGTTTCCGCGGCCGAAGTTTCCTAGAGCAATCTCAAAGAGAAAGCCGGGCACGTTGGCCCGGCCTATCCATCTGCTCCGAGGTTTCTACTGAATGTCGAAGTTTTCCTGGTGCAGCATAGCGTCGCTCTTGACCAGCACGGTCTTGCCCATCAACTCTTCCATCTCGGTGATCAGCTTGCCGTTGTTGGCCTTCAGCGCCTTCGCGACTTCCGGATTCACTCGCAGCGTGACGTCAGTGCGGTCGTGTGCCTTGATCATCTTGCGCATCTCGATGTAGATCTCGTTGCAGACCGTCGGTACCGACTTCACGAAGCCCGCGCCCGACGCAGTACGGACAAGACTTCGCCCAACGTGCGCTCCAGCGACTGCTTGACGCGCTTGCGGGTGATCGCCACCAGTCCGAAGTCATTGAACTGGAGGGCCTTCGACGGCGCCCGGTCGGAGCGTAGCGCTTCTTCCAGCGCCTGCATCACCTTCTGCCGGTTCTTGCGCTCATCCATGTCGATGAAATCGATCACGATGATGCCACCCAGGTCGCGCAACCGGATCTGGCGCACGATCTCCTTGATCGCATCGATGTTGGTCTTCACGATGGTGTCTTCCAGTCGCTGCGTCTTGCCTACGTACTTGCCGGTGTTGATGTCGATCGCCACCAGCGCTTCGGTCTGGTTGATCACGATGTAACCGCCGCTCTTCAGCCACACCTTGGACTTCAGTGCGTTGTTGATCTCGCTCCTGAATTCCGAAGTGCTCATAGAGCGGAGTGGTCTTCGTGTACAGCTTGATGCGCCGCACCAGCGACGGCTGGAAGCGTTGCGCAAAGCGCACCACGCGCTCGTACTCCTCTTCCGTGTCCACCCAGATCTGCGAGAAATCGGCATTCACCTGGTCGCGCAGCACGCGCTCCACCAGGTTGAGGTCGTGGTAGATCAGCGCGGGCGACTTGCTATTGTCCGCGCGGGTCTTGATCTCAGCCCACAGGTGCTTCAGGAAGCGAATGTCGGCGCGAAGCTCGTCTTCCTTGATGTTGGCCGCCGCCGTGCGGACGATGAAACCGCCCAAGCCGTTTTCACGTTCGCTGGTAACGATGCGCTTCAGGCGCTGGCGCTCTTCCTCGGAGTTGATCTTGCGCGACACACCAACGTGGTTCACCGTCGGCATGTACACCAGGAACCGCCCCGGCAGCGCGATATGACTGGTAATGCGCGCGCCCTTCTTGGCAATCGGCTCCTTGGCGATCTGGATCAGAATCTCCTGACCTTCTTTCAGCAATTCGGAAATCAGGGGCTGCGGGACGATGGAGTGTGGCTGCGGACGTTGTTGCGGCGTCCGCGGCGACCTGCGCCGGCTGCGACGGTCGTGTCCGTTGCGTTCACCCTGCTGCTGGCGCTGCTGATAAGCAGCCGTCGGTGTAGCAGCACGCAGTTCAGCGCGCCCGTTGCTTCTTCTCCGTCCTCGTCTCTCATCACCCTCTTCTTCGCCGGCGGCAAACCGGGTCTCGCCCCGCTCTTCGGCAGCGACCACCTCGTCTTCGTCCACATCAGCGACCTTGGGAATCCAGCGGTCCGAATAACCGTTATCGCTGTCGAGGGTCTCTTCCTCCAACTCGAGCTCCGAGTCGCCGGCAACTTCGCTCAGAGCCTCGAGGTTCTCGGGCATGGGATGGAATTCCATCTCATCATCTTCGAGTGTCTCGTGCTCGAGCGTGCGGCCTTCGGGCGCTTCGAATGGCGCTGTGTGCTGATGGAACTCCGGCAGTCTGTACCATGCCGAACGACTCGCTGCCTTCGTCTTCACCGTGTCTCGCTTTCGCCGCCTGTCTCGATCGTGTGTTCCGTGGGCTCGAAGCTCGTCGACCGGCGGCGCAGCTTCGGCGTACAACTCTGGCCCCGCCTCTGCGTGAGGTTCGTCGCTCGCCGCCTCCGTCCATTCAGTGGTCCGCGCGTACTTCATCGTGATATTCCGCCGCGGCGGCTGCCACCGATTCCTGTTTTTCTAGGGGAGTCGCGACGACCTCTTCGACTTCCTCGTACGTTTCTTCGTAGATGGACGGCGTCTCGACAGGAGCTACGAATCTCAGCTTCCGGTCGCCGCCTCATGCACCGCTGTCTCAACATGTGCCTGTTGGGAGGCAACGCGGGTGTTCCGGGGCACTCGGCGGCAGGTTGCGGTATTTGGAGATCGACTCTCCCGGAAGGACGATGGGTGCGTAATGACGCGGAGCCGAACGGGTTTCAGGCGGCGGTTCGGTGGCTTTCCGGCTCAGGAATTGACAGGCTTCGACCGTTTCGGTGCGGGCTTCGGTACGCTGAGAGCGATCGTCACGGCCACCCCGACGGCCACCACGGCGACGACGGCCACGCCAACGGCGCGCTCCATCACCGCCCTGGGTTTCTTCCGCCTGGGACGGTGCGGTTTCCTGAGTTTCCGTGTCTTCTCCCGGACCTTCGACGCGAAGCTCTTCGACCGCGGCAACGAATTCAGACTGCTCATCTGCAGGTACTGTTGCCGGGGGCAATTCGTTTGTGGGCTGGTCTTGCCGGTTCAGCCTGATGGTTGTGCGGAGGAGCAGGAATTTCGCCAAACTCCTCCGAATCTTCTTCGTCCTGTCAACTCCAGAAAATCCGAGACGTACAGGAAGGCATCGCGCTCCAGTCCGATATCGACGAATGCCGACTGCATTCCGGGCAAGCACGCGGGTGACACGGCCTTTGTAGATCGATCCTGCGAGGGTGTATTCGTTTTCCCGCTCATAAAATACTTCAGCAAGTTGATCATCTTCCACCAGCGCCACTTTGGTTTCGTGGGGGGTGGAAGACACATACAGTTCTTTGTTCATGGACGCTCCGGTCGGACCGGCGTGCTCGCTCAGAAGGCGGACGAGGAAGGCAATCAACGGTGTGATCGCGTCGAAAACACACCAGGGGCCGTGGCCCGGATGGGTCTCGCAGCCTGATCTTTGCTGCAGCTATGTTGGGAATCGTCTGCACCGGTAATTGGCAAGCTCTTCGAGGTTTGTGACCACACCTTCCAATTTTGGAAGGGGTCGTTACCTGCCTCTTATCCACTTGCCTTGCAATCCTGTCCGGCCGACTTAACGTACGGCCGATCCGTGCCCTCGTACGTGAGGGCGCTCGTAATCTTTTTGTCACTCTTCGAAGGCTCGGTCCAGTTTGACGCCTTCCCGGCGAGTGAACCCGGCGTTTGCCGATCCCGCGTCCTCAACGGCGCGATTTCCCTGGCCGGCAAAAACTCATTGTCAGTTCACAAACCGGCGCATGCGGACGTTCATCACAATCCCCAGCGCCAGGAACATAAACAGCACCGATGATCCCCCGTAACTCATTAACGGCAAGGGGATACCCGTGACCGGCATGAATCCAACCACCATTCCTACGTTGACCAGGATGTGGAACGCGAGAACCGCAACCACACCCATTACGACGAAAGCACCTGCCCGGTCAGGGGCCGTCTGAGCGTTCTGTATCAGACGCATCAGCACGATAAAGTATAGCAGCAAAAGGCCCATAGCGCCGATGAATCCGTGCTCCTCGGCAAACGCCGCGAATATGAAGTCCGTATGCGGCACCGGCAGGAACTGTCCCTGGGTCTGGCTGCCATGTGCCGTACCCTTGCCGAAGATGCCCCCGGAACCCACCGCCACCAGGGACTGTATCAACTGGTAACCCTTGTGCTGAGGGTCGGCCTCGGGCTCCAGAAACGTGGTCAACCGGTCGCGCTGATAGGGCTTAAGGACGTGCCATCCCACCGGGGCAAGCAGCGTCGCCACCAGCAGAATCACCAGCGCATGCCTGGCCTTCATGCCGCCCAGCACACAACCCCATGATGGCGATAGGAAGATAGGTAAGCGCCGTACCCAGGTCGGGTTGCACCAGGACCATCAGCATCGGGATTCCGACTAAGGCACCCGCCTTTACGATGTCCTGCGCCTCGCAGTCGCCCTTGTTATCCGCAAAATACTTGGCGATCGCAAGGATGAGCACCAGCTTCACCCACTCCGATGGCTGAAAGTGGAAAGAACCGATCTGCACCCAGCGGCGGGCCCCCAGATACTTCTTACCGAATATTTCGACCGCCAGCAACGACGCGATCGAGACGACGTAAAAGATGGGTACCCGCTCGATCAGCGCCTGATAACTGACAACGCTCATGGCAAACATCAGCGCCACTCCACCCAGCACCCAGTAAACCTGCTTGATGTGGACGCCCATGAACTTCGTATTGAGCGTTGCGCTGTAAATCTCGACGACCCCGAGCGCACAAATCAGCAGGACCAGCGCGAGCAGTACCCAATCGAAATCGCGGTACGAAACGTATCGGCTCAGGGCTGGCTCCTGGTTGCCACTGCGGCGGCAGGCGAGATTGCCGGTTTGCCGGCCTGCTTCTTGACATTCGGCTGCGCTGGCGATTGTTCAGCGGTCGGTCCTTCTCGCAGCTTTGGCTGACCCGGCTGTGCAGGTGGCGGCACCTCCGGACTCGCCATCTCTGTATGCGACTCGGTTACCTCAAGGGTTGACGACGGAAAAGGCTGTTCGCCTTCGCCAACGCCCGGTGCGGCGGCCGCCCGCTTCGTCTTCGAGTCCAGCGGAACCGTGAAGTGTCCGCCTTGCAGCTTGTTGTCACCCGGCTTGGCGTCACCGTCATGCCACACAGCCGCCACCTCAGCCTGGTTCGGAGCTGAAGCGTTAGCCCTGGCCACGTGCGTCTGCCGGTTGCGCTGCTTCTCGACGTAAGCCTTGATGACCTGCGCCGTCGCGCGCGCAGCGAAGAACCCGTGCTCGCCCTCTTCCAGCAGCACCGCAACCACCAACTCGGGATTACGTCGCGGCGTGACGCCAACGAACCAGCCATTGTCCTTAAACTTGCTCTTCTCGCTGGCCGACATCTTCTTCTTAAGTTCGTTGGACACCGTCTGCGCGCTGCCAGTCTTGCCAGCAAAGTCGATGCCCGGCAAGTGTGCGCTCGCCGCCGTTCCTCCCGGCGAAACCACCTGCGCCATCGCGTCGGTGATGGTCATCCAGTTCTTCTCGTCAATCGGATTTTGGTTTCGTCGTTGTACTTGGAGACCTGCTTGAATTCCGGCGGAAACTGCTCGGGAAATGCAATGTGCGGCCGTCGCAGCGACCCATCGGTTGTAATCGCGCCAAACGCGCGGGCCAGCTGAATCGGCGTCGTCGCCACAGCACCCTGCCCAATACCTACGGAGATGGTTTCGCCCGCGTACCACTTCTGCTTGAAGTTCTTGATCTTCCACTCTTCCGACGGCATCACTCCGGCGACCTCTTGAGGAAGATCGACACCTGTCTTCTGTCCCAAGCCCAGCATGGTCGCGTATTTTGCGATACGGCTAATACCCAGTTTCTCCGCCAGCGTGTAGAAGTACGAATCGCAGGACTGAAAGATCGCCTTGCTAATATTCACGCTGCCATGGGTTGCCGTGCGTCGACGCAATCCAGCACTTGAAAAAGCGACCATAGAAGCTCTTGCCGCCGCCGCAATTCACGACCAGGTTCTGCGCAATGCCTTCCTGCATTCCGGCAGTCGCCATGATGATCTTGAAGACCGAACCCGGAGCGAGCTGCGCCTGGATGGCCTTGTTCAGCAGCGGCTTTCCCGGGTCCTGAATCAGCCGGTTCCACTCGTCGCGGCTCACGCGCACGGCAAAAGCATTCGGATCGAAAGCCGGGCGGCTGACCATCGCCAGAATTTCTCCCGTGCGCGGGTCCATCGCCACAATGGCACCGGGCCTGCCCTCCAGCGCTTGTTCGGCGGCGATCTGCAGATCCAGATCGATCGTGAGCTTGAGCTGCTTTCCCGGAACCGCCGGCACATCGCTGAGCGTGCCGACTTCCTTGCCACGGCTGTTGACCAGCACCTGCCGCGAACCGTTCTTGCCCATCAGAACATCGTTGTAGTACTGCTCGACGCCCGACATGCCCACCACGTCGCCCGAGTTATAGAGCTCCCACTGCGGCTGCGTGAGCATTTCTTCGCTCACCTGCCCGACGTAGCCAATGACGTGCGCCATGAAACCGTTCTTGGGATACAACCGGCGATGGACCGTGATGATGTCGAGTTCCGGCAGGTCGGCGCGGTGCGACTCGATAAACGCCAGCTCGTCAGGCGTGATGTCGTCTTTGAGAAACAGCGGCTGGTAGCCTGGGACCGTCTTCATGCGATTCAGCCGTGCCCGAAGCTCGTCCGGCGGAATGTGCAGTCCCTCGGCGATTTTGTCCGCATCAACATCGAGATTGTGGTTCTGGTCGCGCAGCAGCAGAACGGAGAACGACGGGTAGTTATCGACGATGATGCGGCCTTCGCGGTCGAGCAGCTTGCCGCGCGGCGCAAGGATCGGCACCTGCTTAATCCGGTTCTGCTCGGCCAGAGAGCTGTAGTAGTCGCTGCGAGCTACCTGCAGTCTCCACAGCCCAAATGCCAGAAACAGGAAGATCGCCAGCAGAACGTACTGCACTGCGGTGAGCCGGAATGAAGAGACCTTTTCCTCGCGACCAAACATCGACAGCTATGACTCTCGCCCTACTCTTGCCGGATTACACATGCTAGCTTGGCTCCATTGTAGTCCGATTCATGCTGCGCGGTGGGTGTAACCTCTGGGTCCACAGAGCAATCGTCAGCGCTGCTTGAAGCGGTCGAGCAGGTTAAAGAGCAGGACGCCGACGCCCGCATTCGCCAGGGCCCCGATGGCAACATGGCTCCAACTCCAACTCAGCGGCTGCCGGAGCAACCCATGTCCGACGCCAAAATAAACTGCCTGGTGTAGGACGAAGAATGCGTACACGATCAGGAAACGGGTGCCGGGGTTGTCGACGTCAATCTTTACCCCCAGCGACGATGCTGCGTAGCCGACAATCGTATCGGCGATTCCATACATTCCGATGGGATGTGCAGGGCCACCAAGTGAGTCTTGCAGCATTCCGATAATCGCGCCCGTGATACAGCCGCTGACTGGATTCCGTCGCGCCACCGCGAAGAAAATCACCACCATCATTGGCAGATCAAGAATCGCCAACCATTGAAGTTTCGCCGTGAAAAATGCCTGAACGAAAATCGCAACTAGCGGAATCAGGAGGACTGCGAGCCAATTGAACCCATAAGCGGCAGCTTGTTCCCGAGAGGTTAGGCTTCCGCGAAAAGGCATGGCTGGCGCCGTCATTGCGGCCGGTTCTCGGGGGGATTGGGGTTCGCCGGCGGGTTGGCAGCAGGCTCACCCGGTTGCACTACAGGCGGCCTTCGTACCGTTGGCTTGGTCGCAGGATCCGCGTTGTTGTCGCCCGGCGTCGGGGTCGTGGTCCCGGGCGTAGCCGTACCCCCTGTTTTCGGAGTCGCACTCGGATTCGACTTCAGCGGCAGCGGTGTTGAAGCTCCTAATGGTTCGGGGGCTGCCGCTGTGGGATTTGCGGGCTTCGTGGTTGCGGCGCTTGCTCCCAAGGCCTGCGAGCCGGGCGCTGGAGGCTTGGCCGTACCTGTTTGCGCCGATGCCGCTCCATTCAACCTTGCCGCGCCCACGCCGCCACCCTGCGTCCCTTCCGCTCCCGAAGTAACACTCGGGACCGGCGCTACAGGCAGTCCAGGCAGATGCTCGCCCAGGATGTCGGAAGCGCGAATCGGTCCAAGGTCTTTCGTGTCCGGGAACTTTTGTTCGATCTTCGTGACTACGAGCACCTCTTCCAGGCGATCAAGGCGAGCGGATGGAATCACGCGAATGTTGAGGAACAAGTCTTTGCCGGGCTCAACCGAAGCCACCGTTCCTACCGGTAATCCCTTGGGGAAGATGCGGTCTCCACCACTAGTAATGACCGGTTCTCCAGGCTTCACCGGCTCGTCACTCATGATGTATTGCAGCATAGTGGTACCGTTCGGCGCTCCCTTCAAAATCCCCTGCAACCGAGAATCTTTTAGGCCCGCTCCCACGCCACTCAATTGGTCGTTGATGGGCAGCACTTGCGCCCAAGTGGACGATACCTGCACGATCTTGCCGACGATTCCAGTGGGCGTGATGACCGCCATGTCCACCTTTACCCCGTCGTCCGATCCCTTGTCGATGTAGAGCACGCGCGACTGTTCACTACCGCTGGTTCCTATCACCTGTGCCGCGACCGTGCGGTCGATGTATTGCTCTTTGAAAGCCAGCAGTGTCTGGATGCGCCGCGCCATGTTGGCATCTTCGCTCAGCCGGATTTGTTCCAGCTTCATGTGCTCGAGATCGGCGTGCAACTGCTTATTCTCGCGACGCACATCGCGCAGATACAGGTAGCCGGTCCATTTGTCATGCGCCCATTGCTGGGTGTGAACGACGGCCTTTTCGAAAGGTGTGACCGCGCCAATTGCCCAGACACGGATAAGACGGATTTCGCCGTCTTGTGCCGGACGCCGTACTTGAATGGCGAGCCCAATGATCTGGGCGAACAGAATGGCCGCCAGTACAATCAGGTTCCGGTAGCGACCAAGAATCGTCTCCATGCCAAGGCCGGCACCAGCGGGCCGGTAGAGCTATTTTCGCAGACTCTTAAAGGATGCCGTCAGCCGTTCCAACCATCGATCCTCAAGCCAGGGCAAAGCGCCTTGGCTCGAAATGCCTTACCGGCAACTGATAGCTGGCTGCCGGCAACTAGTCGATCGAAATCTTACGCAGCAACTTGAAATCGCTCAGCATCCTGCCCGTTCCCAAGACCACGCTGCAAAGTGGGTCGTCCGCAATCGAGACCGGCAAACCGGTTTCCTCACGAATCCGCTTGTCGAGGTTCTTCAGCAATCGCTCCGCCGCCGGTCAACACGATACCGCGATCGCTGATGTCCGCCGACAACTCCGGTGGCGTGCGCTCCAACGCAACGCGAATCGCATTCATGATGGTCGACACACACTCGCTAACCGCCTCGCGCACCTCACCATCGTCAATCGTAATTGTCTTGGGTACGCCCTCGATCAGGTTGCGGCCCTTGATCTCCATCGTCAGCGGCTTTTCCAGCGGATACGCCGATCCAATCTCAACCTTGATCTGCTCAGCCGTACGCTCGCCGATCAGCAGGTTGTACTTGCGCTTCATGAAATTCATCATGGCTTCGTCCATCTGGTTGCCGGCCATGCGAACCGAGCGCGAGTACACGATACCGCTCAGCGAAATCACCGCGATGTCAGTCGTCCCACCGCCAATATCGACCACCATGTTGCCGCTGGGCTCCGTAATAGGCAGCCCCGCGCCAATCGCCGCCACCATCGCCTGCTCGACGAGATGCACTTCGCTGGCCTTCGCGCGATAGGCCGAGTCCATGACCGCGCGCTTTTCTACCTGCGTGATCTCCGAAGGCACGCCGATCACGATGCGCGGATGCACCAGCATCTTGCGGTTGTGCGCCTTCTGGATGAAGTAGTTCAACATCTTCTCGGTGACTTTGAAGTCCGCGATCACGCCATCTTTCATCGGCTTGATGGCCACGATGTTGCCAGGCGTGCGGCCAAGCATTTCCTTGGCCTCTTTGCCTACTGCTTCTACTTCACCAGTGTTTTTGTTGATCGCGACAATCGACGGCTCGTTGACCACGATGCCTTTACCGCGTGCATACACCAGGGTGTTGGCCGTTCCCAGATCGATGGCCAGATCGCTGGAGAACATGCTGAACAGCGAACGAACGTTCCCGACGCGCGAAGTACGATTATGAAATCCGTTGGATGACATTACGACTGCTTCTTTCTAATGAGGCCTTGGCGAACACAACTTGTTCCGTCCCGAATGACATATGCACGCCAGCCTTTACCCTGCCCATTAAGAAATAAAGAGGGTAAGTAGTTCAGGATCTTGCAGTTCCGAGGAGGCCGGCAGGCCAGTCCGCTGCTGGAACGGGAAACTATGGTCGCTCCGTATGGCAACAGAGTACCACTGGAAGCTAAGTCATTGGAATAGCAGCAGGGTGCTACTTTCGCGCTAGAAAGGGGAATGGCTTCCTCAAGATCGATCCCGTGCCGCTCAGCGCAATTCCGTGGCTGATTCTCCAACCCACCTTTTTCTCCTCTGGGGCGGAAACCGATCCGGCCCCATCCCCGGCCTCCTTATCACCGCCGCCCATCCCCGCTCTTGCTACTATTTCTCCTTCGCCGCAACTGATTAAGGAGCCACTGCCCGTGTCCCGAACCCGATATCTCTTTGCGCTTCTACTCATCCTCATCCTGTTCATCGCCGTTTCTGCCTCCGCCGCCGCTCAAAAACAAATTGTCCCTCTCAACTCCGGCTGGGAATTCCGCCAGGTTCTTACCGGACCCGCGGTCCAGGCTGCCAACTCCGTCCTCCAGCGACGCATCGCAATGGCACGCCGCCGTCGTTCCCGGCTGCGTCCATCTCGACTTGTTGCGCAACAAACTGATTCCCGACCCCTTCTACCGCGACAACGAAGCCAAGCTGCAATGGATCGAGAACGCCGACTGGGAATACCGCACCACTGTTCAGGCCACGCCTGCCCTGCTCGCGCAGAAGAACATCGACCTCGTCTTCGAAGGGCTCGACGCCTACGCCAAGGTCTATCTCAACGACAAGCTCATCCTGACCGCTGACAACATGTTTCGCGAGTGGCGCGTCAACGTGAAGTCCGGACCTCAAGCCGGGCGCAAACCAATTGCGCATCGTCTTCCCTTCGCCCATCAAAGCCGCTGCCGACATCGCGGCCAACGATCCCTGGCGTGAGAAGACACGCGTCGAGGCCAAGACCTATCTCCGCAAAGCCGCCTACGAGTACGGATGGGATTGGGGCCCGCGCTTCGTCACCAGTGGCATCTGGCGTCCGGTGCGCCTCGAGGCCTGGGATAACGCTCGCATCGCCAATGTCCACATCCGCCAGCTCGACATCAGCAGCCGCCGTCGCGCACCTCGCTGCCGAAGTCGAAGTCGTAGCGTCCTCCGCGGCCAGCGCCACCATTTCCATCGACTACGCTGTCTCAGGAAAAGCCGCGGTGACGACATCGCACCGTGCAACTCCAACCCGGCGTGAACCACGTCGTGCTGCCCATCGAAATCGCCAACCCGCAACTCTGGTATCCCGCGGGATATGGCGCACAACCCATCTACAAATTTCAGATGCAATTGAAATCGGGCAAGCAGGTCGAAGACGAAGCCGTCGCCAAAACCGGGCTGCGCTCCATCGTCCTGCGCCGCGAGCCCGACCAGTGGGGACGCTCCTTCGAATTCATCGTCAACGGCATCCCTGTCTTCGGCAAAGGTGCCGACGTTATCCCCTTCGACAGCTTCCCCACCCGCGTCACCACCCAGCAATACCGCGCAGGTCCTGCAATCGGCAGTTGACGCCAACATGAACATGGTCCGCCACTGGGGCGGCGGCTACTACGAAACCGACGAGTTCTACGATATGTGCGACGAGCTCGGCATCATGATCTGGCAGGACTTCATGTTCGGCAACGACTGGCAGCCGGGCACCTACGACTGGAAGCTCAACGTCGCCAAAGAGGCCGAACAGCAGCTCGAACGCTTGCGCAACCATCCCAGCATCGTCATTTGGTGCGGCAATAACGAAACCGAGGTTGCACTGGCCTGGAAGGACCGCGACAAGCTCGCACGCCGAGGTCCGCTTCCAGATGTGGCAGGACTACGTCTCCACCTTCAGCGGCATTCTCGCCGCCGCGGTCAATCGCTACGCGCCCGAAACTCCCTACTGGCCCAGCTCACCCAGCGCCGACTACGAAGAAGCTCACCGACAAGTACCAGTCCGGCGACATGCACGACTGGACGCGTCTGGCACGGTCGCGTTCCCTTCACCGACTACGAGAAGCACAACCCGCGCTTCATGACCGAGTACGGCTTCCAGTCGTTCCCCGAGATGCGCACGGTGGAAGCCTTCACCATTCCCGAAGACCGTCTCAACATCTTCACTCCGGTCATGCTGGCGCACCAGAAGAACAACGCCGGCAACGCCATCATCCGCGACTACATGTTGCGCGACTATCCCCAGCCCAAAGACTTCGCATCGTTCCTCTACGCCAGCCAGGTCTTGCAGGCCGAAGGCATCAAGGTCGGAGCCGAACACCTCCGCCGCAACCGTCCGCGCACCATGGGCTCCATCTATTGGCAGCTTGAACGACTGCTGGCCGGTCGCCTCATGGTCGAGCCTCGACTACTACGGACGCTGGAAGGCGCTTCACTATTACGCCCGCCGCTTCTACGCGCCCATTCTCGTCTCGCCGCATCAGGAGGAAGGCAACGTCGCGGTGTACATCGTCTCCGACAAAACGTCGCCGACGGTCGCGACCCTGCGCGTGCGTATCCTGACCTTCGATGGAGCAGTCCTGAGCGACAAGTCGCAGCCAGTTCAAATTGCGCCGCTCGCCAGCAAGGTATACCTCACCATGCCGATGCTCGACATCACCAACCTACCCAACTGCGACCTCGGCAAAATCTTCGCCGTAACCGACCTGCTGGTGGACAACAAAATGATCTCGAGCAACGAGCTGTTCTTCGTTCCCAAGAAAGACATGCACCTGCCGGAGGCCAGGATCACCAGCGAGCTGACCAGCAACGAAGGCCGGTGAGAATCTACACCCTGCATCTCGCTTCACCGGTATTGGCCAAGAGCGTTTACATCAGCTTCGGCAACCTCGACGCCAAGCTCTCAGATAACTATTTCGACCTGCTGCCCGGCCAGGCGATGGATATGTCAATCACAAGCGCCGCCTCGCTGGAGGAGCTGAAACAGAACATGCGCGTGATCTCGCTGACCGACGCCTTCGCTCCTCATGAGGCGCAGGTGTCAGCGGGTACTAACTAGGTAGCCAGTCCCGCAATGCCCGAAGAGCTTATTGCAACGCTTTCGCCTGCTCGATGATCTGCTCGGGCCGCGCCCGTACCCGGTAGTCCTGGGTGAGGTTTAGCCAGCGAATTGTCCCCGATGCATCCAGCAGGTATTCGGCAGGCCGGGCGATATCTTGTCCCGTGGGGCCCGCACCGCGATGGAGTATGTCATAGCGGCGAATCACCTCCGCATTCGGGTCGGAAAGGAAGGTGTAGCTGTATCCCGCCTTCGCACAAAGATTCCGGGACCTCTCCGGCGTGTCCACGCTGATGGCTACCGGCCGGACGCCTAATTGCTCAATTTCTGCCAGATGGCTTTCGATACCCCGTAACTCGGAGTTGCAAAACGGTCACCAGTAGCCGCGGTAGAAAACCAACAACACTCCCTTGGGCCGCGTTTGCAAACCCGGCAATGGAGCGGTCAACAGGCTTGCAAGCGCCACCGGATTGTCGTTCGTATCAGGGAGCACAAACTCAGGGGCCTTCTGGCCCACACGCAGCGCCGCGGAAGGGGGCGGCAACTGCTTCGTCATATAGAAGACGATGTAACAAAAGAACCCCAACGCCAGGAGGCTGAGCACGCCCAGAATAGGCCCGAAAATCTTTCCCCGATATTGCTGCGCTTGTCCGAAGGCGCGCTGCAAGCCGATCACGAGCAGCACCCCGCCCACGGCGAAGAGCAGGAAGTTGGCCCACGGGATGTCGCGGGTGACGGGAAACCTGGCGAACACGAATGGGTAACTGACAAAGGCGGCGACAGCAGAGTAGAAACCCCGCCCAGAGGTACCAGTTCCAACCGCGCTTCATCGTGACTCCTGCACACTATTCGACATCGGCAAACTCGGCGGCAGTCAATCTTACTTACGGACGATACAGGTTAAAGCACAAAAGCGCTGCATACCCAATGAGACTGGCTCCCAGCACCGCCAAACTGATGCTTCGAGGGAGTCCCAGGAACCTAACCAGCACGTGGCCCAACATCGACCCTGAGACAATTCCCCCCTCTGCCACGTATTCATTGTCAGGAGAAGTCCATTATGAAACTCAGGGCATTCCTCCTCGCTCTCCTCCTCCTTATCGTGCTCGCTGCCTGTGCCCCCGGCCCCAACACTCTAAAGGGCACACCCACCGGCAATAGCACCGTCGCCGGATTCTGGCTCGGACTCTGGCAGGGCTTCATGGCTCCCTTTGTATTCGTCATCTCCCTGTTCTTCCACGGCTTGAATATCTACGAAGTCCACAACAACGGCGCCTGGTACAACTTCGGCTATCTGTTCGGCCTGATGTGCGTTTTTGGCGGCGGCCGCCACAAGGCCGGTCGACGCGCGGGTTAGGCTCGGCGATGGGTTTAACGGCTTGGGCATCGACCAGGCGCAAGAATCCCTTTCGACCCATTCGGCATCACCACGCATAATCACCTGTTACCGTTAAGGCTCGAGGCACATCGAGGTAGCTTATCCAGATGACCATCACCCGTACGTCGCAATCAAAATATGCACGTTGAAGAGCTATGGCGTTATCCCGTAAAGAGTCTGCGTGGTGAGATGCTGACCAGCGCCGAAATAACCACCACCGGCATCCGCGGCGACCGCGAAATTGTCGTAGTTTCAGCTGCGCGGCGAAGAGTCGTCAGCTCGCGCACTCACCACCAGCTACTGGGATTGCAGGGCGGCATATCACCGCAAACGGGAGCTGCCACCATCGACGGCATTCCCTGGGACGATCCCATGGCTCTGCAGTTGGTCTCCGAGACTGTCGGCGAGCCAGTAAACCTGGTTCATGTTGCGGGAACAGAACGGTTCGACGTCCTGCCTCTTCTGGTCGCCACCGACGGAGCTATCGCCGCCATCGGCTTGGATCGCCGGCGGTTTCGTCCGAACATCCTGATCGGTGATGCTGAGGGCCTGGCGGAGCGCCAGTGGGAAGGGAAGCAGATTCGTCTCGGGGAAGTTGAAATTCACGCGGCGCAACTGCGCGCACGATGCGTGATGACCACCTACGATCCCGACACCCTGAAGCAAGACCGCTCGGTGCTCTTTCGAATAGTCTCGGACTTCGATGGAACCATGGCGTTGGACTGCTCGGTGAGCCGCCCAGGCCTGGTCCGTGTCGGCGATCCCGTTACCGTTTTGGACCGATCCTGAGGTCGGCCCCTATGAAAAAAACCGCCCTCGCGAGCGGCTTTTTCCCTGCGAATCGCAACCCATCAGCGAAGCTCGATGTCGCCCGATCCGGTGGTGACTTCGACCTCCGGGCCGCCTCCCCGCACCGACCCCTTCAGCTCGTGATGGCCGAAAGTACCCTGCACGGTTATCGGAAGATCGGAATGGATGGATCCCGAACCTGTGTGTGCGTTGAGGTCGAACCCGGCTCCGGAAGAGAGGGCCATGCGCACGTTACCTGAACCGGCGTGCAATTGCCACGGTCCTTTGACACTGCCGTCAACCGTGATGTGGCCGCTACCGGTGCGCGCCCTCAGTCCACCGCTAACGCCACGGATGTCGATTCCTCCCGAGCCGGTATGCACCTCGACGTCCCCGCATACCCGTAAAGTCGCCTTGAATCGACCCACTGCCCGTATTCGCGTAAGCCGGTGCGGCAACCGAATCGGCATGGATGCTGCCGCTGCCGGTTTCCAGCCGAGATTGCGGACCGAGGTCGCGCGCCCGAATGCTTCCCGAACCCGTATGCAAGCTTCGACGGTGACCGTATACCCTCCACCGATATCTCGCCCGACCCGGTATTGACTTGCAATGTCGTATCCGGAGGCACCGTGACTTCATATGCGATGGAAACATGTCGCTTTGCGTCTTCAGGCAGGTTGAAGCCGACGCGAATCGAATTACCGCTCTGCGCAATCGGCGGATTGGATTCAACGCTGCGGATCGCGCCATCCGCATCTCCGCCCCACCAGTCGTTGCTGCTGCGGACAGTGCCGTGAATGACCACTTGGTTCGAACCGCCCGTCTTGACGTTAACTTCGCCCGATCCGGTCGTGAGGTCAAGCTCCACTGCACCTGAAACCGTCAGAGTGCGGTCGAAATGCCCCTCTGCTCGCGCAAACATGGAAACGGGAAGCAGCAGGGTGGCCAGCGAAATGAGCAGGAAATGTCGTTTCATCGATGTCGCCCCTGAGATGCCAAATCTGGTTCAACAAAAATGCGGGCTGCCATCAGCGGCAGCCCCAGGAGGATGATTCCTACGCTACTGCTGCAACACAACCTGGTCGCCCTCTTTCACGCCCGAGAGCACTTCGGTCTTGGCGCCGTTTGAGATCCCGATATTCAGCGCCACTTTGCGCTTGCCGTCTTTCGCCTTTCGGATCGGGCACTTCGGTCGACGCCTTCTTGTCCTTGTCGTACAGGATGGCCCCTTCGGGGATCATCAGCACGTTCTTATGCTCGTCGAGGATGATCTCGGCATTGGCCGTCATTTCGGCCTTCAACTCGCCGCCTGGGTTATTGATCGACACGCGGACTTCAAAAGTCGTCACATTGTCCTTCTCCGCACCCATCGGTGAGATCTTCGTCACATGTCCGGTGAACGTCTTGTCCTTGAAAGTTTCCACCCGGATGCGCGCCGGCTGTCCCAGGTAAACCTTGCCGATGTCGCTCTCGTCCACCTTGCCCTTGACGTAAACTTCGCTGGTATCACCGATCGTCATGACCAACGTGGCAGCCGATCCCAGTACCAGGATCGAGCTGACTGCGTCGCCCATCTCCACATCGCGCGACAGCACAACTCCGTCAATCGGCGAAACGATCGTCGTGTAGCTCAACTGCTCTTCCAGCTGCTTCAGTGTTGCGTCGCTCTTCTGCACGTCGGCCTGGGCCTGGGCGACTTTAGCTTTGTTGACCACCAGCTGCGCGCGCGCCACGTCGCGTTTGTTGACCGCCAGAATATAGGCGCGTTGCGCATCGTCGAGCGCCGAGGTCGAGACGACTCCACTCTTGGCCATCTCCTGCGCACGCTCATAGGCGCGTTGCAACGTCGGTATGTCCACGCCCTGCGGCGTCAACCTCGGCGCGCTTCATATCGGCTTCTGCGCCCTTTCTGGTTGGCCTCGGCCGACAGCAGCTGCGCGCGGGCGGAATTTACCTGTGCCTCGATTTCGTCGCGGTCCAACTCGGCCAGCACCTGGTCCTTCTTGACCTTGTCGCCGGCATCGACGTAAAGCTTCTTCACGATGCCGCTGGCCTTCGACTTGATCTCCACCTTGGTGATGGGTGTGACCTTGCCGGTAGCCACTACGCTCTTGGCGAGATCGCCCTTTTCCACCTTTGCCAGCTTGGTGGGATCGATCTTGGTGCCGCCGCGTGTCGCGGCGACTGCCACAACGACCAGCGCCACTACGGCGACTGCCACAACCGAAATAATAATCAGACGTTTCTTCTTATTTTTGCCGTTGGCCACTGCTGCCTCCCGACGCTCAGGTAGCGTCTCAATCTATTGTTTCTACGTTTCAGTATGCAGAGAAGTTCCGTGCCGGATGGTGAAAAAGCGACCCTGACGCTCCTTTCCCGCTGCGTTAGACCGTTTCGGGACTGCAGAAACGGTAGCAGTGTTTAGAAATCCTCTGTAACTATCTGTCGGATAAATGGATTAGTGCGCTATCCAAATCGTCCATCTGGGCCCCGATGGTAAGATTTCAGCTTCATGGTTACGTTCGTTGTGCTGCGCATCGTGGCGGTGGTTTTGCTGGTCGCAGCGAACGCGTTTTTTGTTGCTGCCGAGTTCGCGATGGTCAGCATCCGCGAGACCCGGCTGCAGCAACTGATTGCCGCCCATCGCATGGGCGCACGCACCGTCCAGAAGCTCCACCAGAAGCTCGATGAATTCATCGCTGCCGTGCAGTTCGGCGTCACTCTCTCCAGCCTGGCCCTGGGCTGGATCGGCGAAGCCGCCATGGCGCGCGTGCTGGAACCGCTGTTCGCCCGTCTGCCCCACTCCCGCGATTTACGCACACGCCCTCAGCATCGTGTTTGCCTTCATTCTTATCACCTACATGCACGTGATCCTCGGCGAAATCGTGCCCAAGTCTTTGGCGTTGCAGCGAACCGAGACCGTGGCGCTCGCCGGTCGCCGGTCCGATGGATGTATTCATGACCCTCGCCGCCCCGTTGCTCGCCGTGATGACCGACGTCCTCCCGCGTCGTCTTGAAGCCTTCGGCGCGCGTCAAGTACGCGAAGGCGGCGTGCATTCTCCCGAAGAACTGAAGCTGATCGTCTCTGCCAGCCGCCGCATCGGCGTACTGGAAGCCCCCCAGGAACAGATGATCCAGCGCGCGCTCGACCTGGAAAATGTCTTTGTACGAGAAGTCATGGTACCTCGCCCCGACATCTTCTCGCTTCCCGGAGACATGTCCCTCGACGAGGCCTTCCAGCGAGTGGCTGACGCGCAGCATTCGCGCGTGCCGGTTTACGATCCCCAACGCGGCCCGGAGCACATCATCGGCGTTCTCTACGCCAAAGATCTGATGCGCTGGCTTCGCTACCGTGCTCTGGCCGAGCGACTTCCGGCCCACGCAACTGCGCTCCAGCGACCTCAAGGTCCGTCACCTCATGCGCGAAGTGCTGGTGGTACCCGAGACCAAGCCTCTGCCCGACCTGCTAACGGAGTTTAAGGAGCGCAAGCGGCACCTCGCCGTCGTCGTGGACGAGTTCGGATCCACCGCCGGCGTCGTGACGGTGGAAGACATCCTCGAGCCACCTGGTGGGCGAAATTGAAGATGAGTATCGACGTGAGCGAGCCCGCGTTTGCGGCCGGCGATGCCTCGCATGGTGCTGGATGGCGCAACCAACATCCGCGACCTGGAATCGCAATACCACATCAAGCTGCCCCGCGACGAGGGCTTCGAGACGCTGGCGGGCTTCGTGCTCGCGACCCTGCAGCGTATTCCTCGGCCCGGCGACAGCTTTGAGTTTGAAGGGCGGCGCTACACGGTCGTCGAGCATGGACGGCCTGCGCGTGGACTCGGTCAAGATCGACGCCGCTGCAGCCGCAATCGAGCGCACCGGCCACGGTGGCATCCTAGTGCTTCGCTACCTTTTTACCCGTCTGCTTTACATGCTGCCCGTCATCTGGCTCGTGGTGTCGGTTGTGTTTCTCTGATTCACATTGTGCCCGGCGATCCCATCCAGCAGATGCTGGGCGAAGGTGCGCCGGCGGCCGACCTCGCAGCGGCGCGTCACGCCTATGGCCTCGACGTTCCCGCTTGGCACTCAGTACGTGAACTACTGGCGCGGCCTGCTGCACGGCGACATGGGACGGTCGCTGCGTTTCAACCAGAACGTCGGGCACATCATCGCCCAGGCCTATCCGTGGACTTTGCAGCTCACGCTTGCAGCCCTCACGGTCGCGCTTTGTCTTGCGATTCCCGCGGGCGTGCGTTCGGCCCTGCATCGCAATCGCTGGGACGACCGCGCACTCAGCTTCGTCTCGCTGCTTGGACTTTCGTTTCCGAACTTCGCTCTTGGGACCGATCCTGATTCTCTTCTTTGCGATTGAGCTCGGCTGGCTGCCAGTGTCGGGCTCGGGCTCCTGGCAACACCTTGTGCTTCCGGCGATCACGCATGGGCGGTGCACTGGCTGCGATTCTCACCCGCATGGTGCGCACTGTCCATGTTGGAAGAGTTAGGCCAGGACTACATCCGCACCGCCCGCGCCAAAGGATTGCCGGAGCGGACGGTCGTGTATCGCCACGCCCTGCGCAACGCGATGATCCCTGTCCTGACGGTCGTAGGATTGCAATTCGGCGCCATGCTGGCGGGCGCCATCGTGACGGAGACCATCTTTTCCTGGCCCGGCATCGGCCGGCTCACCGTGCAAGCGATCTCCAATCGCGACTATTACCTGGTGCAGGGATGCATCCTCGTGATCGGCCTGACCTACGTGCTGGTGAACTTCCTGACGGACTTGGCCTACTCGGCGTTGAATCCGCGCATTCGGCAATAGCTACATAAATAGCTGAATGCTAGTGCGCCACGCTTTGCCCCGTCACCACCGCAGCCGGGTTGTGTGTAACCAACGCTTCGGCTACGTCGGCATCGGCCAGCTCGGTAATTCGCCTCCGTGCCTCAGAGAGTATCGGCGGACGCAGGGTGAGGTCATGCGCGTCGGTCGCGACAATATGGATGGCATGCCGCTTTAGCAGTTTCTCGGCTGCCTTCTTCGACTTGGACCCCAAAAGCCCGTGAATGCGTTGGCCGTCACCTGCACCAAGCACCCGAATTCGATGAACCGCGAGACCCGGTCCAGGTTCTGTACCAAGTAGGCGTTTCGCTCCGGATGGGTGATGATCGGAACCATTCCCCGGCTGACCAACGCCATGAGTTGCTCATCCGCATTGGACGGAATTCCGTAATGGTCGAACTCCATCATTATGTAGTTGCGTATCGCCGATTGCGAACCGCTGCGGGTCGTCCATCGCCTCCTGCAGGTTCGGCGCCGACAAATGAAAATCGCAGCCGATACTGAACGTCAGCTCGCCCTCCGAGACCTCGCTCAGCGTCGCCAGCATGTCGGTGAAGTGCGCCCGCTCATACTCGTAAATGCCCGTCGCAATGTGGGGTAGCGACGATGTGGGTGATGCCATCGCGCACCGCCATGCGGCACATCTTCGTCGTGATGTCCCATGTCTCGGAGCCGTCATCGATGCCAGGAAGTATGTGGCAGTGAATATCGACCATTTCGTCTCGCCCCAAACGAATTCAAATCAAGTCGACCGCGGATTTATGGGGATAAACACGGATCGGCTCAGGTCTTGAGATTTCTGAAACAGATCCGTGAAAATCCGTGGCTAATCTTTGTATCTTTCGCGCATGAAGTCGCTGATCTTCTCGTACGCCGCGTGCAGCACATCCTCCTGCGGCAGAAACACGATGCGCATGTGGCGCGTGCCCGGCTTCTGGCCGAAGCCTGAACCGTGAACCACCAGCACGTGTTTCTGCTTCAGCAGATCGGTTACAAACGTAAGGTCGTCCTCTGGAATGTCGAGCGATGGATGAGCGTAGAACGCGCCCTTAGGCTTGACCAGGCTGACGCGCGGTGTGCGCTTCGCCCAGTCCTCGGTGATGTGCGCGCGGCGGCGCAGCTTCTTCAACATCGCGGGAATGTGGTCCTGCGGACCTTCCAGCGCCGGCTTGATGGCGTGCTGAAACGGATGCGGGGCCGACAAACGCGCTCGCAGCAGCCGGTGCACGGCTTCCAGGTAATGTGCAGCACTCTCGCGCGGGCCTGTCGCAATTGCCCAGCCGATTCGCCATCCCGGAACCAGGTAGGCCTTCGACAGCCCATTGAAGGTGATGATCGGAACATCCTGCGCCAGCGTCGCGATCGAAATGTGCTTCTGCGCCCGGCTCGTAAATCAGCTTGTCGTAAATCTCGTCGGCGAGGATGACCAGGTTGTGCTCGTCGCGCAATCTCCAGCACCTTCTCCGAGCGTCTTGCCGCGACATACACTGCGCCCGTCGGATTGCTGGGATTGATCAGCAGGATCGCCCGCGTCTTGTCGGTTTACTTTGCTCTTGATGTCGTCAATGTCCGGCTCCCAGCCATTCGACTCATCGAGATCGTAAGCATTCGGAACCGCGTCGCAGTTTGGCCAGCACCGCGCCATACAGCGGATATTCGGGGCTCGGCGTCAGCACATTTTCGCCAGGATTCACCAGCGCCGTCAGGCAACTGTCGATGACCTCGCCACTGCCGTAGCCGACGAAGATGCTCTGAATATCCTTAAAGCCGTTGGCTTCGGCCTGATGCCGAATCGCCTCAACCGCCGGCTTGATGCCCAGCGACTCGCCATAGCTGTTGTGGCCGTCGAGCATCGCGTTGTGCACCGCCTCGATCATGTGCGGCGGCGTAGGGAAGTCGAACTTACACGGATCGCCGATGTTGAGGTAAAGAATCTTGTGTCCTTCGCGCGCGACCTCGTCGGCGACGACGGCGAGATCGCGGATGGCATAGCGCACATTGGCCATGCGCTGGGAGGCGACAACTTCGGTTGCGGTCTTCGCAGGCATGATGGCGACCTCGCTTTAAAAGGGCACGGCTTTAGCCGTGCCGTAAAAGGTCACTAACTCTTGTGGCGTTAGCCACCGACGGACCTCGCTTTTTGATTGCCCCGAAACTCCGAACAATAAGGATAAAAGGCCGCTGCTTCGGTCGGCACAGCCGAAGCAGTGCCTTTCAAAGCTTACTTTGCATGCCATCTCCAGGGCTAGTTGCTTCTTTCTTACTCCGGTCGATCGATCTGCGCCTTCTGCAGCTTGTCCGAGTAATCGATGTACACCGACTTCCACTCGGTATAGAAATCGATCGCGCCGATGCCGCCCTCGCGGTGGCCGTTGCCCGTAGCCTTCGTTCCGCCGAACGGCAGATGCACTTCCGCGCCAATCGTCGGAGCGTTGATGTACGTGATGCCCGCGTACAGATCGCGCATCGCGGTGAACGCCTTGTTCACATCTTTGGTGTAGATCGACGACGACAGCCCGTACTCGATGTCGTTGGCAATTTCGATGGCGTTCTCCAGCCCGTCGCACGGAATGATCGAAACCACCGGTCCAAAGATTTCTTCCTGCGCGATCCGCATCTTCGGATTGACGTCGGCAAACACCGTCGGCGCGACGAACCATCCATACTTGTAGGCTTCGCCTTCGAGCCGATGGCCGCCGCACAGCATCCTGGCGCCTTCGCCCTTGCCGATCTCGATGTACTTCAGGTCGGTTTCCATCTGCGACTTGTTGACCGCCGGACCCATGTCCACGCTCTCATCGAGGCCGTTGCCGACCTTCAGCTTCTGCGCGCGCGCCACCAGCTCGTCCACAAACTTCTTGTACACGCCCTTCTGCACGATGATGCGGCTGGTCGCGGTGCAGCGCTGTCCGGTAGTGCCGAACGCTCCCCACAGTGCGCCTTCGAGCGCCAGTTCGAGGTTGGCGTCGTCGAGCACGATCATCGGATTCTTGCCGCCCAGCTCCAGCGAGCAATGCTTGAAGGTCTTCGCCGCTTCCTGGCCAACGACGCGTCCCACGGCAGTCGAGCCGGTCAGCGACACCGCGCGCACCGCCGCATGCTGCGTCATCGGAGTGCCGACTTCGCTGCCAAATCCGCTGACGACGTTGACCACGCCCGCCGGAATTCCGCCATCAGCCAGCGCCTGCACAAAGTTGAAAGTCGAGAGCGGAGTGTCCTGCGCCGGCTTGATCACCGCAGTATTGCCCGCCACCAGGGCAGGGAAGAGCTTCCACGACGGAATCGCCATCGGGAAAGTTCCACGGCGTAATCATCGCGCACACGCCCAGCGGCTGGCGCACGGCCATGGCAAACTTGTTGGGCAGCTCCGACGGAACGGTCGGCCCGAACAGTCGGCGCCCTTCGCCGGCCGTGTAGTAGCCGCAGTCGATGGCTTCCTGCACGTCGCCGCGCGTCTCCTTGATGACCTTGCCCATCTCGCGCGTCATCAGCTGCGCGTACTCTTCCTTGCGGCCGATCAGGATCTCCGACGCCTTGTACAGCATCTCGGCGCGCCGCGGAGCCGGCACCAGCCGCCACTTCTTGTAAGCCTCGCTGGCGGCGTCGATGGCGCGGTTCACGTCTTCGCGCGTCCGAGCGCTGGAAGACGCCGACCACGTCGCGCGTGTCGGCGGGATTCAGGTTCTCAAAGGTGCGTCCGGTGTGGCTCTCGACCCATTCGCCGTTGATGAAGTTCTTGTAAATCGTGGCCTTGCCAGTCGCGGCACGCGGGCGCCTTCTGTTCCATCGTAGCCATAAGGAAAATACCTCCAAAACTCTATGCAAACCCTTAATCGTATCGGGTGGCAGGCAAAGCTTCAACCGTGAGACGAAGCAACCCAAATATCCAGACCGGGCTATACACCTTGACGCGCAAAGCGCATCCAACTAGCTTGCAGGACATGGCGGATTCTCGCGTCGTGACCTTCACCACCGATTTTGGACTACAAGACCCGTTCGTCGGAATCATGCACGGAGTAGTGCTGCGCATCCAGGCTGACGCGCGGATTGTGGACATCTGTCACCAGGTTTCGTCCTTCGACGTTCTCGATGGCGGATGGATGATTGCGCAGTCTTATCGATATTTTCCTGCGGGTAGCGTTCACGTCGTAGTCGTTGATCCGGGGGTGGGCGGCGCTCGCCGGCCCATTCTTGTCGAGACCGAAGCCCATATTTTCGTAGCGCCGGACAACGGCGTGCTGTCACTGGTCGAAAAACGAGAGCCGCGCTTCACGGTTCGCCACATCGTTAACGACCGATTCTTCCTGCAGCCAGTCAGCCAAACGTTTCACGGCCGCGACATCTTTGCGCCGGTAGGCGCCTGGCTCCTCAAGGGGGTTGCGCCTTCGGAATTCGGTCCTGAGATCACGGATTACGTACGGCTCGAAATCCCGGAGGTCGAACACATCGCGGCCAACAGCTTGCGTGGGGTCGTATTGAAGGCAGACAAGTTCGGGAACCTCATCTCGAACATCAGCGAGGAGCATCTTGCAACGCTGTTCGACGGAGCGCAACCAAAGTTTGAGCTGTTGATTTCAGGTATAACCATCACGCGCATCAGCCGTTCCTACGCGGAGGGTGGCGATGACGAAGTGTTCGCTATCATCGGCAGCTCCGGCTATCTCGAGATTGCGGCCAAGCAAGCGTCGGCGGCAGAGAAGTTGCAAGCCTGCGTGGGAACTCCAGTCGGAATCGTCATACAAAGCTAACTTCCTTAGGGATTTTTGGGCTTTACGCGAGCGTAGCGTTCCATTTCGCCCGTCCAGGTGAGAAAGCGCAGCAGTTCCCGTCGTTCTTTCCAGCTGAATCCGCAACACTCCAGGAAGCCGATACTTTGCATTTTGATGCCGGTATAGGTTTCGATACGCCAGCGCAGATAAGGGCTGCGCCACGGTGTGAGGTGATGTCCCCGGGTGGCGTTCCACAAAAACCGCAGAATGTATCCAATATGTTTCAAAGCGATTCGCGCCTTACCAGTATATCGGCGGCAGATACGCGGATTCCTCCCGACGCCTGCATGCTAAACTCGCGTCGAATGTCCACCGACCGGGAAACCTCGCGACAGGCCGCCGAAGATCGCTACTACGATGCGCTTGATCACTATGCCGAAGGGCGCCTTCATGAAGCGATTGCCGATTACGAGGCCTCTATCGCCACCGACCCTACCTTTCTGGATGCAATGCATGGCCTGGCACGGGCCTATCAGGACAGCGAAGAGTTCGACAAGGCGATCTCGGTCGCAAACCGCATTGTCGAGCTCGACCCCGACGATGTACTCGCTCACACCAGTCTGTCGATCCTCTATCAGCGCAAGGGCATGGTTCCCGAAGCAGAGGCGGAAGCGGCCAAGGCCAGAATTCTGGGCTGGAAGCAACAACTCAAGCAGAAGCGGACAGACGGAATGTGAAGTCTCATCCTCGCCCAGCGCGCCGACAGGACAAACACTCCAAAACGAGCGATAGCGCGCCGATGGTCACCGCAATCTACCAAAAGCTTTCGCGCGCATGGGGTCCACAGAATTGGTGGCCCGCGCAGACCCCCTTCGAGGTCATCGTCGGTGCAATCCTCACCCAGAACACATCCTGGACCAACGTTGAGCGCGCGCTCGCGAGCTTGCGTACTGCGAACGCCCTCGACATCGATAGCATGCGGCGATTGCCGAATGCGCAGCTTGAACAACTCGTCCGCTCGTCGGGATACTTCCGCCAGAAAGCACGTCGTCTGAAAAGTTTTGTCGCCTTTCTCGATGCCAGATACAGCGGCTCGCTGGAGGCCATGTGCGCGACGCCCACACTGCAATTGCGCGAACAACTGCTCGAACTAAACGGAATCGGCCCGGAAACGGCCGACTCGATCCTGCTGTACGCGGGGCATCATCCTATCTTCGTCGTTGACGCTTACACGCGCCGCGTACTGGAGCGGCACGACGTAATCAAGCCGGATGCGAAATATGATGAAATCCGCTCGCTCGTCGAACAGTCACTGCGATCGCAAGCTGCGCAGCGCATCAGAGACGCCTCGGGCCTCGATCCGGCCCGGCCGTCGATTCACGCGCCGTCGTCTATGAGCAGCGCGCCTCGCCAACCACTGGCACAGGTCTACAACGAAATGCATGGCCTGTTCGTGCAGTTGGGAAAACACTATTGTTCCGTACGGGACCCTAAGTGCGAAACTTGCCCACTCGGACCGATGCTGATACATCGTCCGAAATCCGATTCAAATGCGGGCACTCGTCGCCGGCCAGCGCGAAAGATCGCGCAAGTCCGGAAAAAGCCAGCGAAATCAAAGCTATAATGAATTGCGGCCCTTGGGCCGCCAAGTGATGGCTGTGCACGGTCCAGCATTGCCAGGCTAGAGCGTACGCCCTGGCGCCTGATGTCACCTGTCGCTGCTCCAATTCGGCCGAAGAAGCGAAGCCGCACGCCGGCGATTGTCGGACTGTCGATCGCAATTTTCCTGCTGTTCGCCGTCATCTTCGCGCAGGCAACCTTTAACCTGACCATTCTTCAACCGGACACCAGCGAAGAGACCCTGATCTTTGCTGCGCTCTCTGCCTTTATCTTCCTGCTCTTCGTGGCGCTCACATTCGTGCTGCTGCGAACGCTGCTCCGGCTCTACGCGGAACGTCGAACGGGCCTCCTGGGCTCGAAGCTGCGAAGCAGGATGGTGTTGGGAGCGTTATTACTCTCTCTGGGCCCGGTAATCCTCCTTTTCCTGTTTTCCTACGGCCTCATCAACCGTTCGATTGAGAAGTGGTTTTCACGGCCGGTGGAGGATGTGCAGTATCGCACGGGCGTAATCGCGTCGCTCATGACCGACTACGCCGCTGACAATGCTCGCGTAGAGGCAGAGCGCATCGCTTCGGCGCCGGAAACCCGGAAATCGTTTGAAACCGGCGACTACAGATTAGTCATGGGCGAATTCCGCCGCAGTGAGGTCAGCCTGCAAGGCGGATTCGCGTTTGCCATCGCCGATGATCGTGCCGAGGCAAGCTACCATGCGCCCGAGGCGTGGCCGCTGATTCACGATCAATTGCCGCTCAAGGACGCAGCCGCCAACAAGTTCAAGTCGTTCGACCTTTTGGGAAAAACCTACGTACTCGGACGTGCCCCCGTTGGCAACCGTGGTCAGATCCTGGTTGTTATGCCTTTGCCCGCGGGCTACTCCACCGTACTGCGCGATCTCGAGCAGGCCCAGCAGCAATATCAAGAACTTCGCCAGCAGCGGCGGCGCTTGCGGCGGACTTATCTCGGCTACCTGCTCCTGCTGACGGTCGGTGTCTTGTTCGCGTCCACCTGGCTTGCCTTGTATCTTTCGAAAATGGTGACGCGTCCGTTACTGGCGCTGGCCGAAGCGACGCACGAGATTTCCCGCGGGCGCCTCGATTACCGCGTGGATGTGCATGCCGGCAGTGAGATTGGGCAACTGGTGAGCTCGTTCAACCAGATGGCGGCCGATCTGGAGTCCAGTCGCGCGAACATCGAGGCCTCGCGTGCTGACCTTGCAGACGTCAACGTGCAACTCGAACAGCGCAATCGGCACATCGAGACCATCCTGGAGAGCATTCCCACCGGTGTGCTCTCGCTGGACGCGTCCCACCGTGTCGTTCACATGAATGGCGCCGTGCAGCGCCTGCTCCACTTGACCTCGCCTTCGCTTGAGTCGGCGCAGACTCTGAACGAATTGTTCCCTGCGGACGTAACCGCCGACCTCGAACACCTGATGCGGAAGGCTGACCGCATGGGCACGACCACGAGTCAGATGGAAATCGTAACTCCTGGCGTCAATCTCGATGTCGCCGTCACCGTGGCATCACTGGATTCGCGGGTCCACCTGCAAGACTCGCCGACACACGGCCTGGGATATGTCGTCGTACTGGAAGACATGACTTACTTGCTGCGTGCCCAAAAGCAGACAGCGTGGAGCGAGGTTGCACGCCGGGTAGCACACGAGATCAAGAACCCGCTGACACCTATTGCCCTTTCAGCAGAGCGCATTCGACGACATCTCGAGCGGGGCACTCCGCCGGATGACGGTTCGCTGCGCATTATCCGCAACTGCGCCGATACCATTCGTTCGTCGGTGGATACCGTCCGTACCCTCGTCGACGAATTCTCCGCCCTGGCACGCTTTCCGACTTCGCGGCCGTCTCCTTCGGACATCAATGGCATCGTGGAGAATGCTCTGCTGATGTTCGACGGCCGCTTAAGCGGCATTCGCGTACAGAAATTTCTGGCCCAGGGACTTCCCCTGGTGTCAGCCGATCCCGAAGCCATCAAGCGCGCGGTTGCTAACCTGGTGGACAATGCAGCCGAAGCCATGCAGGAGTCCATGGTTAAAGAGATTGCCATCTCGACGTCCTTACTGGTCGAGCGAGATGCCGTCGAAATTGTTATCACCGACACCGGACATGGTGTTACCCCTGCCTTGAAAGAGAAGCTCTTCCTGCCTTATTTCTCCACCAAGAAACGCGGTACCGGTCTTGGACTGGCGATTGTCAGCCGCATTGTGGAGGATCATCACGGTTCCATCCGGGTCGAAGAGAACACCCCCATCGGGTCCCGATTTATCGTAGAGTTACCTGTGGCCACATCGGTAAGCCCGATGCCCTCGAGCCAACATGCACACCATTCTCATCGTGGATGACGAGTCGGAAATCCGAAGTTCGCTACAAGGCGTCCTCGAGGATGAAGGCTACAAGACCCTGTTGGCGGAGAGCGGCGAAGACTGCCTCACCGCCCTGGCGCATAAACCGGTGGATGTCGTGCTGCTCGACATCTGGCTGCCGGGAATCGATGGACTGGAAGCCCTCGAAAAAATCGTCGCTATGGATGATTCTCCCGAAGTCATCATGATCTCGGGCCACGGCAATATTGAGACTGCCGTGCGTGCCACCAAGTTGGGCGCTTTCGACTTTCTCGAAAAACCGCTGTCCATCGAACGCACGTTGATCGTCCTGAAGAACGCCTTCGAAGCCAAACGTCTTCGCAGTGAAAACCTGGAATATCGCAAACAGTTCCAGACGAGGAGTGTGATTGTCGGAGACAGCATTCCCATGAAGGCACTGCGGCAGCAGATTTCCCTCATGGCTCCTACGAACGGACGTGTGCTTATCTATGGCGAGTCCGGCTCCGGAAAAGAATTAGCGGCACGGGCGATTCATGCACAGAGTCTGCGCAAGGACCAGATGTTTGTCGAGGTCAACTGCGCCGCCATTCCTGAGGACCTCATCGAAAGCGAGCTGTTTGGCCATCGCGCCGGGTCTTTTCCCGGTGCTGCGTCCGAAAAAGAAGGCAAGTTTCAGAAGGCGGACGGCGGGACCCTGTTCCTCGATGAAGTCGGCGATATGAGCCTGAAGACGCAGTCGAAGGTGCTGCGCACATTGGATGAAGGACGATTTATCCCGGTGGGCGAAGACGAGCCGATCACAGCCGATGCTCGTGTAATCGCTGCGACCAATAAGGACCTGGAAGACGAGATCTCCAAAGGAAATTTTCGAGAAGACCTGTTCTATCGGCTCAATGTGATTCCCTTCTATGTACCGCCATTACGGGAACGCAAGGAAGATATCCCTCTGTTGGCGCGGCACTTCCTGAAGGAATTCTCGGAAACCTACAATCGCCGCCCGAAAGAGCTAACGGAAGAAGCAACGGATACGCTGATGCGCTACTCCTGGCCCGGTAATGTCCGCGAATTACGGAACCTGATCGAGAGAATCGTCATTATGAATCCCGCCGTAGCGCGCCTCGAACGGAAACATCTCCCCACGCTGGTTTACCGCGAGGGAGCACGACGAAGCCTCACTGACTTTTCCAGCTTGCACGAAGCCCGGGCGTCCTACGAACGCGATTACATTCTCAAGAAGCTGGATGAGAACCTGGGAAATGTCAGCCGCACGGCCGAAGTTCTCGGCCTGGAGCGCAGCCACATGTACCGGAAGATGAAGGCGCTGGGAATCGCCGTCAAAGAGTAGCGGTTTTGTAGCTTAAGCCGGCGCGATCAGTCCTGCTTCCGGGTGGACAATCTCTCCAATTGCCGGCGCCAGTCGGTTTCCTGCACAAACTCCCGCGATTCGCGCCAGTTTGTCTGTACTTTTACGAACAACTCCAGAAACACCTTGGTACCAAGCACTCGCTCGATCTGTTTTCGCGCCTCGGTTCCGATCTTCTTCAGATTTGCTCCCTGCTTACCGATGAGTATGGCCTTCTGGCCCTCCCGCTCGCAGTAGATGGTGGCTGAAATCCGAACAAGCTTCGAGCCTTCTTCAAAGGTATCGATCAAAACGGTGGTGGCGTGCGGAACTTCCTGGGAAGTGAACTGCAGTACCTGTTCGCGAATGAGTTCAGCCACAAGAAATCGCTCCGGCTGATCGGTGATCTGTTCATTCGGAAAATAACGCGGCCCCTCGGGCAACACCTTCATGATCGCGTCGAGCAATGCGTCCAAGCCGCTTCCTTTCAGGGCCGAAATGGGGATGACTTCGACAAAATCGTGTATCGCCTGGTAGCTCGCGATCAGAGGAAGAAGCGCATCTTTGCGGATCGTATCGATCTTGTTGAGCAGCAGAATGCACGGGAGCTTCGTACGTTTCGCGATATCGAGCACGAAGTTATCGCCGATTTTTAGCTTCTCCGAAGCATCCACGATCAGCAGCAACAGATCGCAGCCTTCGATCGCGTCATACACCTCTTTCATCATCCGCTTATCGAGAGCGTTGACCGGCTTGTGGACGCCCGGAGTATCGATGAGCACAATCTGCCCGGCGGGTCTCCTGCCTTTGCGTTCGATGTGAATAATCCCAAGAATCCGATTGCGGGTGGTCTGAGGCTTTCGCGTAACGATGGCAAGTTTTTCGCCGACCAGCGCGTTCAGCAGGGTTGATTTTCCTGCGTTGGGACGCCCGATGATGGAGACAAATCCTGAGCGAAATGGCATGCTAAGCACGAAGCTGCTTCGAGGATGGCACATCCTGCAGCCGAACGCGAACTCGCTCGACACGACGCTCGGTAGCATCGAGAACTTCGAAAATGAGACCGTGGTCCTCGAACACTTCTCCCCTGGCAGGAATACGGCCCGCCAGTTCGCTCACCAGGCCGCCAATTGTGGTTGCATCCTTGTCCTCAAGGTGCGCGCCACCCAATAGTTTTTCCAGCAAATCAACATCGGTATTGGCGTTAAAGATGAAAGACGTATCGCTCTCCTTGACGACGTCTGACTTCTCGTGTTCATCGCGGATTTCGCCAACGATCTCCTCGACCAGGTCTTCGATTGTAACCAGTCCCGCGACACTGCCGTATTCGTCGGCGACAATCGCCAGCCTGATATTTCCATGTTGCATTTCACGCAACAAGTCGCTGCCTAATTTCGTCTCGGGCACAAAGTACACATCGGTCTTCATCAGGTCGGCGACTGTTTTCGTACCGGCCTCAGCGTCGGAAATCTGAAGCACGTCCTTGGAGTAGATGATCCCTTTAATGTGATCGATGTCGCCCTCATACACGGGAATGCGGGAATAAGGAGACCGGCTCAGCAACTCCGTGAACTCGGCGATGCTCATGGTAACGGACACGGCCACGATGTCCGGTCGCGGAGTCATTACCTCGCGAACCGTCTTGTCGCCGAATTCAACCACCGACTGGATCAGGTCGCGGTCGCTCTCCTCGAGGATGCCCTCTTCCTGTCCCGCCTCGATCAGCGCATCAACCGCCTCAGACGGGTGCTCCGGCTCTTTTTCCCCGTGTTCCTTGGAAAGCGAGGCGACGGAGAGTGCAAATCCCAGAATCATCGTCACCGGAACGGCGAGGTAGATGAGTATCCGTAAGACAGGCACGAGTTTCGCCAGCCACTCACCTTTTGTTCGCACGAAGAATATGTGGGGCAAGAGACGGTTGAAAATCACGATAATGAAGATGAGACTTATGGCCGTCTGTACCAGGTCCAGCCACACCCATCGTGAATCGGTAAAAAGCAGGTAACCGATGAGAACGCCGATGGAAGCCATGCAAATTTGTGCCAGCACCGCCATCGACAGCGACGCACGGTCGCGGGTGAAGCCCAGGCGAGGCTCAACCAGTTGCTCGTAGGCTTCGATGTTCTCCTGGAATTCTCGCGACAGGAACTTTCCCATCTCGTGGTAAAGCCGGTCCACGTAAGAAACCAGCGCCAGCAAGGCAAGCAGGAACAATAACAAAATGGATAGCGGAAGATTCATGCGGAACCTTTCCGCGAACTTCTCTTCACGGCGCTGCCGGTGCGCTCGATCAAGCCCGCTGGCAGCCCAAGCTTCAGCCGCAACTTGGCCTCTCTTGCTAGCATTTCCCCGTTGTCGGTCTCATGATCGTGTCCCGCCAGATGAAGCAAGCCGTGCAGGATAAGAATCTTCACTTCCTCCGCCAGCGAATGACCGAGGATCGACGCATTGCTGGCCGCGATTTCCAGCGCGATCGCTATATCCCCGGCTATGCCGGGAGCTTCCGACGGAAACGAGAGCACGTCGGTCGCGGCGTTCTTGTGACGAAAACGATGGTTCAGCGCCTGCATCTCCCGGCTGGATGTAATGCAAATATTCACCTCGCCAGGTAAGCCGATTGCGCGCTGCGCGCGCGTTGCGAAGCGGCTCAGGGCCTGCTCGCTGGTTGGTTTCGCGGATCGCTTCGATGGGCTCATTCGCGCTTATGTGCAAATGGGAGGGCGCTAGCCCTCCCACACTATGGTAGCAACCTTTTACTCGGAAATACGATTTCCCGAACTCGCATCGGTTGCCGGCAGAACCTCGGGTAGCGGGGCACTCTGTTCCCGGTTGGCTCGCGTATTGGCTCCCACCGTTGGTTCGCGCCGGGAACCCGTTGCTGCCCTTCAAGTCGAGAGACAGTTGTTCGTTGCGCCCCTTGTGGTCTTCGTAAGCTCGAACAATCCGCTGCACCAGGTGGTGACGGACCACGTCGCCTTCGTCGAAGTGGCAGAAGCGAATTCCCTCAACCTCACCTAGCACATCAACCGCCTCGACCAGCCCGCTGCGGCTGGTACTGGGCAGGTCGATCTGCGTGATGTCACCGGTGATCACCGCCTTGGAGTTGAACCCCAGCCGGGTAACGAACATCTTCATCTGTTCCGACGTGGTGTTCTGGGCTTCATCGAGAATCACGAACGCGTCATTGAGCGTGCGCCCCCGCATGAACGCTATGGGAGCGATCTCAATGACGTTCTTCTCCAGGTAGCGATCGACCCTATCGGGATCGAGCATGTCGTATAGCGCGTCGTACAGCGGGCGCAGGTATGGATCGACCTTCTCCTGTAAGGTGCCAGGCAAAAAGCCGAGCCGTTCCCCCGCTTCTACAGCCGGGCGCGCCAGCACGATGCGGTTGACTCGTTTTGACGCCAACGCCGAGATGGCCATCGCGACTGCGAGATAGGTCTTGCCGGTTCCGGCCGGGCCGATGCCGAACACCATATCGTTCTTCTCAATGGCATCGAGATACCGCCGCTGATTGGCGCTCTTGGGTTGTACCGTGCGCTTGCCGAAAGAACGCTGCTTGCCTGCTTCCGCAAGACCGCGCAGCGTCGCGCTGCCGTCGGAAGTCAGGACCTTGAGCATGCTTCCAAGATCACCGTTTACGAATGTGTGACCATTCCGGAGCAGGTGCTGGTAGTCCGCAAAAACCTGCTGGGTACGAGCGACGTCGCTGGGTGCGCCTTCAATTTCAATGGAATCGGACCGCATAGCGATGGTGACATTCAGGCCGTCTTCCAGCATCCGCAGGTTTTCGTCGCGGGTGCCGAAAAGGGTTTCGATGTTTGGGCTGATCTCGATTTGGGTCTTCATTTAGTGTCGGTGACTGGCCTCCTGGGGCGATATGAGTGCAGACATACCTGGCGGTTCAGGTCCTGCGCGCTGCGGACCAATAAATTCGCCGCACAGAAATTTCTCAGGATCGGAAGAGGAGTGGAATCCGCGATGTTCGCCGAAGCGAAAATACCGCACATTGCTGGTAAGCCTACCCCTGAATCCAGACTGCGTCAATCGCATCGAGCCAGAAGACGGTACTGTCTTAGATACGCAGTCGCGGCAGTTTTCGGCACTCAACACTACATCGATTGGATGGTGCGGCCCTTGAAAAGGTGGCACGCTGCTCATCTGTCGTGGGTTTGTAAACCGCTGGAAAAAAGTAGCATGCGAGGCGGAGAAGCTCCGATAGCCACAGAACGCCGCCGTACGCCCCGTTCGGTCGTGACGCCGTTTGCCGGAATGCCTCCAACTCCAGTAGAATTAGATATCCGGCGCAGGTCGAGATTACTTTCCCAGAGGACCACAGCAAAAGTATGGCAAACCATTTTTCGGCGCTGAAGCGCGCCCGTCAGACCGAGCGGAAGACTACCGCCAACCGCGCCAACAAGTCACGTCTGCGCAATGCCTTACGCTCCATGCGCGAAGCCATCGCCAAGGGCGACAAGGATGCCGCCAAAACGGCCCTGAACGCCGCTGCTTCCGCCGTGGACAAGGGCGTCCAGAAGGGCGTTCTGCACAAGAACACCGCCAGCCGCTACAAGGCCCGCCTGAACGCACGGGTAAAGGCCATCGCGACGAAGTAAAACAGCGTACTCAGTCAACAGGCAAAAGGCGTACCGATTGGGTACGCCTTTTGCATTTGGCGTTGAGTGATGGAGTCGCTGGAGTCACTTGGAACGCAAGGCACTCGAGAAAGACCGGGCATTGCGCTTCCAACGCGCGGCGGACATGCTTGCTGACCTTCTGCAGTTGACAGCGGCGCCGAGAACCGGACTTTGGGCTCGCCTTTTCCGTCGGCGCACCTGATCCACTCGGACCAGAGGTCCCTAAGTTCTTTCAATCGAATATTTTCCTTGTAACTCCCACTGGTTCAATCGCTTACACACGAAATCGCGCATAAGTCGCTGATTCTAAGGATTTGAGGGGAGGGGTACCCCTCCCCGAGGGAGCGCCCAAAAACGGGAAAATGAGGCTCCCTTAGGAAGTGGTCATGTCACGCCGCACCAGGAACGTGTCCACAAAGAACCCCACTCCCAGCGCCAGCGGAATGACGCCAAAATAGCCTGCGATCCAGGCATCGTGCTCAAATCGACCGATCAGCGAAAAAGTAATGATCCAGCCGACCGCTCCCGCGGTGAGCAAAATGCCCGACCGGCGCGAACGTGCCACCTGCGAAAGCTCTGGCTCCATCGGAACGGCTATTCCACGTGCCAATGCGGCCATGCGTTCATCGGTGCGCAGCTTCCGCACCCGGTAGAACATGTACATCGCTGCTAACGGTATGCCAAGCGACATCATAACTGCCACGAGTCCTATCAGGTTGCCATCCATTGTGATGCTCCTTCTTCCGGCGCGCTGGCTGCGTGCCACTGGTCTGTTTCCACAATGAGGTACGAGGATAGCGGTCTCCCGGTTCCATGGAGAGCAAAGTTTGCCAGACTGTCGTTCCCAAAAAGAAAGGGAGAGGCATCGCTTCTCCCTTTGACCTGACGTGCGGACGTTCTACTTCGTGACTAGTTCCCCTTGCGGCTTCCAGCGCAGTACCGGCTTACGCGCGGCGGCTGTCTCGTCGAGACGCGTGACCCTAGTGTGATAAGGAGCGTCGGCGATAATCTCCGGCGAATCCTCGGCCTCGCGAGCAATCTGCTTCATGGCATCGATGAACTGATCCAGCTCTTCCTTCGACTCGCTCTCGGTAGGCTCAATCATCAATGCGCCCGGAACCACCAGCGGAAAGCTGACAGTATAAGGATGGAAGCCATAGTCAATGAGCCGCTTGGCGATGTCGCCGGTCTTGATTCCCTTACGCGTCTGAATGCGGTCGCTGAACACCACCTCATGCATGGCCGGCGTTTTGTAAGGCAGCTCATACGAACCCACGAGGTGCCTGCGGATGTAATTGGCATTGAGCACTGCGTCTTCGGTCGTCTGGCGCAAACCCTCAGGCCCGTTCGCCATGATGTAAGCCAGCGCCCGCACGAACATGCCGAAGTTGCCGTAAAACATGCGCACGCGTCCGATAGACTGCGGACGGTTGTACTCAAATCCCAGCGTGCCGTCAGGCTTGGTGATGACAACCGGAGTCGGCAAAAACGGCTCGAGGATTTTCTTGCACGCTACGGGGCCGGAACCAGGTCCACCTCCACCATGGGGCGTTGAAAACGTCTTATGCAGGTTGAGGTGCATGACGTCGGCGCCGAAATCTCCGGGGCGCACTTTGCCCACCAGCGCATTCATGTTGGCGCCGTCCATGTACATCAACGCGCCTTTGGCATGCAGCACGTCGGCGATCTTGTGTATCTCCTGCTCGAAGACGCCCAGCGTGTTGGGATTGGTCAGCATCAGCGCAGCCACATCTTCGTTTACTTGTGCTTCCAGGGCTGCCAAATCGACCATTCCTGCGGAGTTGGACCTGAGATTCTCGACTGCATAGCCGCACATCGCAGCAGTCGCGGGATTGGTTCCGTGCGCCGAGTCGGGCACCAGAATCTTCTTGCGCGGGTTGCCTTGCGACTCGAGATAAGCCCGCACCAGCAGGATTCCCGTCATTTCACCGTGAGCACCAGCAGCCGGTTGCAACGTAATCGCATCCATGCCGGTGATCTCGATCAATTGCTCGCTGAGCATCTTAATGATGCGTAGAGCGCCCTGCGAAATTCGTTCAGGCTGGTAGGGATGAGCTTCCGCCAGACCGGGCATTCTTGCTGCGTACTCGTTCACCCGCGCGTTGTACTTCATGGTGCACGAACCCAGCGGATACATGCCGTGGTCCACGGCGTAGTTCCAGGTTGAGAGACGGGTGAAGTGCCGGATGATTTCGATTTCGCTCACTTCCGGCATTTGGCCGAGGTCCTCGCGCGCGGCTTCGCCGAGCACATCGTCGACCTCGACAGGAGGGACATCGAGCGGCGGGAGCTTGTACGCCTTCTTTCCCGGCGACGACTTCTCGAAGATCAGTCCTTCGTTCTGGCTGATGTGAGTGGTGGCTTTCTTAATCTTGCTATTCATCGCGCCACCTCCTTCGCCGCCGCGTCAATCGAGGCCTTGGCAGTGGTCTCCGTGCAACACCACAATGCTGAGTTGCCAAGTTCGGGATAGAACTTCCTGAGTGGAAATCCGCCGATGATCTTCTGTTCCAGCAACCGGTCATTGACGGCGTGTGGATCGCTGCTGGTCTGAATCACGAATTCATTGAAGAAGGGCGCGCCATCGAACACCAGCTTGGCTCCGTTCTTCTTGAACTGCTGGGCAGCGTAGTGTGCCTTGGCCAGGTTTTGCTCAGCCAACTCCTTCATTCCCTGACGTCCGTAGATCGTCATGAAGATGTTGCACATCAACGCCACCAGCGCCTGGTTGGTGCAGATGTTCGAGGTCGCCTTCTCGCGCCGGATGTGCTGTTCGCGGGTGGAGAGGGTTAGCACAAAACCGCGCTTGCCGTTGCGGTCGCTGGTCTCGCCCACCAGGCGGCCCGGCATCTGGCGGACGAACTTGTCACGCGTTGCCATGACACCGCAGTAAGGACCTCCGTAGCCCAGGGGCACGCCTAATGACTGCGCCTCCATGCTCACGATGTCGGCTTCGGACGGTGGTTTTACCACGCCAAGTGAAACCGCCTCCGCGATCGAGACAACCAGCAGCGCGCCTTTCTTGTGGACGATGTCTGCGATCGCAGGTATGTCTTCGATAACCCCAAAGAAGTTCGGGGACTGAATTAACACTCCCGCGGTTTCGTTGTCCACCGCTTTATCGAGGGCGTCCAGATCGACCCGGCCATCGGCACCATAGTTAGTAGTTGTCAGCGGCATTCCCTGGTGGCGAGCATAGGTGGCGATGACTTCCCGGTATTCCGGATGAACGCTGGTGGCAATCACCGACTTGTGCCGTCCGGTAACGCGAACTGCCATCATCAGCCCCTCAGCGGAACCCGTGGAACCGTCATACATCGACGCATTCGCCACGTCCATTCCGGTCAACTCACAGATCATCGACTGAAACTCGAAGATTGACTGCAATGTGCCTTGTGCAATCTCCGGCTGATAGGGCGTGTAAGCCGTAAAAAACTCGCCGCGCGATACAAGTGAATCGATCACCACTGGGCGGTAGTGAGAGTAGGCTCCCGCCCCCAGGAAAGACGTGTAGCCTTGAGCATTTTCGCCGGCACGATCACGGAAAAAGTCCATGATTTCGCTCTCTGCGTAAGAGCGCGGAATATTGAGGTCGCGTGTGAGACGGTACTCTTCGGGAATAACGGCAAACAGATCGTCCACCGATTTCGCCCCGATATCGCTGAGCATCGCCTCGCGGTCGGATTCTGATTTGGGAAGATAGCGCATGGGAACCTATGAATTTCGTAAGAATGTGAAGGCGACGCCGATACCCAGGCGGCCTCTTAGCTTTGATGCGAGCGCGACGCCGAAGAACTAGTGTCCGCCTTCTTCTGCCGCAAACGTCTCGTAGTCGGCCGCAGACAGCAACTTGCCCACCTCGGCCGGGTCCTTGAGCTTGACCTTGATCATCCACGCCGCATGGGCGTCCTTATTGACATCTTCGGGCGAAGTATTCAGGGTTTCGTTCACCTCGGTGACCGTGCCCGACACCGGCGCGTACAGGTCTGAAACTGCCTTGACCGACTCAACCGACCCAAAGGTCTGTCCGGCAGAAATTTCTGCGCCTACTTTAGGCAACTCGACGAACACGATATCGCCCAGCGAGTTTTGCGCGTGATCGGTAATGCCGATGGTGCCGGTGTTCCCGTCAACCTTCAGCCACTCATGTTCTTTGGTGTATTTTAAATCTGCGGGATAAGCCATTTTGATTTCCTCCTCAGCCTTGGCGAAGCGCCGCGGCGAGGTTCGAATAAACTCCATAATAAAATGCGAAACTATGCCTGCTTCCGGGGACGCTTATAAAAGGGTATCGGAACCACCTTACACTTCACCGGCTGGTTCCGTATCTCTACGGCAACTTCGCTGTCGATGGCTGAAAACTCACACGGCACATATGCCAGCGCAATATTCTTCTTGAGGAATGGACCATAGGAACCGCTGGTAACATATCCGATTTCCCTGCCGCCAACGTCCTGGACTTTGTATCCATCGCGCGGAATGCCGCGTTCGATCGACTCCAGCCCCACCAATATCTTCTTGATGCCGGTAGCTTTAGCCTGCTCCAGCGCCTGCCGCCCAATGAAGTCGCCCTTGTCCATCTTCACGAAGCGGTCCAGTCGCGCCTCCCAGACATTGATCTCGTCTGAAATTTCGTGGCCGTACAAAGACAACGCGCCTTCGAGCCGCAGGGTATTGCGGGCGCCCAGGCCGCAGGGCACGATACCGAACTCCTCGCCCGCTCGCATGACTTCTTTCCAAACTCTCACGCTAGTCGCTTCGTCGCTGGAAACGTAGATTTCGAAACCATCTTCAGCCGTATATCCAGTGCGCGCGATGAGAGTGCCGGGCAAACCACAAACTGTTCCGTGCGTGAACCAGTAGAACTTTACCTGCGACAGATCTACGTCAGTAAGCTTTTGTAGCGTCGCCACGCCTTTCGGTCCCTGGATGGCAATCTGGGTGTATGCGTCGCTCAGGTGTTCGACCGCGCAGTCAAACTGGCGCGTATTTTCGACGACCCATCCGACGTCTTTCTCCCGCGTTCCGGCATTAATCACCAGCAGGTAGTCACCGTTCCCCAGCCGGTGGACGATCACGTCATCCACGAACGTACCCTGGGGATATAGCATTGCCGAGTACTGACACTGTCCACGCTCCAGCTTCGAGGCGTCATTCATGGTGATGTGCTGGACAGCATCGAGCGCTTGCGGCCCATGCAACCGGATATCGCCCATGTGACTGACGTCAAATACCCCTACGCCGTTACGGACGGCAAGATGTTCCTTCATCAGGCCGCCGTACCTGGGGTATTCGACCGGCATGTCCCAGCCGCTGAAATCCACCATCTTCGCGCCTAGTTCGCGGTGGAGGGTGTTCAGCGCCGTTTTGCTTATGTTGGTTTGAACCTGGGTGTCGGCGGGCAAATTCTTTTCCTTGGGCGCGAAATGGCGCATCAGGCTGGCTTAACAAAGTACGGTAACACGTGCATTTTCACGCGGTCAACGCAGCCCCCATCTACCACGTTTTATGTATGGCCAAACCTGCTGGGGGTAGGGTACAACTCAAGAAGCCGCTCACCCCGATCGCCGTTTCCTTGGTCTTGTATTTTTTATAGGGCACGGAGCAGCAGCTGACGATGTCTGTTCCCATATCAGTGAAGTTTGAGGCAGAGCTCGAGTCGTTGAGAAAGATGGAGCCGGTGCGTCCCATGACGGTGCTGTGCGTTGACGACGAGAGAATTGGTCTGCGCGTTCGCAAGATCATGCTCGAAAGCCGCGGATACGCCGTGCTGACTGCCAGTAACGGGAGCGACGGACTCAAACTTTTTGAGGAAAATCTTGTCGATTTGGTGATCCTGGACTACTTCATGCCCGGCCTCAACGGCGGAGACGTCGCCTCCGAAATGCGCCGCCGCAGGCCCGATGTCCCAATTGTCTTTCTTTCGGCCTATTTCTCGCTCCCGCCTGAGGCGCTTGAGCTGGCGGATGCTTTCATCACCAAGGGCGATGCACCCGACGTGTTGATCGAGAAAATTCAAAATCTGCTCTAAGGCACGTCACAGCTGAAAAAGCAAAAGAGGCACATCGAAATGTGCCTCCGGCAATCTTGCTCGACCTTTAGCGGCCGAAATACTTGGCGTTGCGCTCGGTATATTCCTTCCACTTCTCCGGCAGGTCGTCGAGGGCAAAGATCGCAGAAACCGGGCATACCGGTACACACGCGCCACAATCGATGCATTCCACGGGATCGATGTACAACATCTCCTCCGCGGGGTACTTCTCGCTATCCTTTTTGGGATGAATGCAATCAACCGGACACGCGTCCACGCACGCGGTGTCTTTGGTATTAATGCACGGTTCTGCAATTACATAGGCCATAGAGCAATTTCTCCGTCAACTACCTTGATTCAATGCCGTCAGATTGGTTTCTTTGATACTACCAAAATGCAGGCGTTTTTGTAGAAAGGAGGGCGACTACAGAGGGCCTCCACGCGCCGCTTCAAGGCAGCGCGTGGCGGATTGCGGCGTGACAAAGTTACCCCTTGGACGACGAATTCATTGCCTTTACGATGAACTCCTGTATGCGGGGATCAATCTGGTGTTGCGACTTGTCTGCGGGCCAATTCGGTGAGTCTGCGTACATCGTGTTCAAGCCCTTTTGGATTTCCGGATTGCCGCCGGTGAATTCGCCTACCAGCTTGCGCCATCGCGCCGCCAGCGCCTGCGCGCTGGCACTCGCCGGGCTCTCGCCCAGGGCTGCCTCAATATCACGGAACAATTCGTTCCACTCTCTTGAGACTCGTTCCTGCAGCTCAGGCGACCAGAGACTCTTCCGTTCGGCAACTTTGGCCTTTGCCTCGTCGCTGTAATATTTCTCGGTCCAGTCTGTGTTGTTTTGCATTCCCACTCTCCTGATGATTTGTGTAATGAGCGTCCAATCGGGTTCGCGGTCTGCGTCCAGTGCTGCACGCGCGGCGCGTATAGCTTCGATGCTGTGATCGAGTTCCTGACGTTTGTCCGCCAGCACGATCTGCTGGCGCTCGAGCACATCAGGCAGGCTGGCTGGTTCCGACTTAAGCAGTCTTCCGATGGACTTCAGAGGCAGGCCGAGAAACTTGAGAACGACGATCTGCTCCAGTTGCACGAGGTCACGCCGCCTATACAGCCGGTATCCCGCATCGCTGCGATGACTGGGCTTCAGCAGCCCCAGCCGGTCGTAATGATGCAGTGTCCGCACTGTTACGCCCGCCAGTTTCGCGAACTCATGTGCCCGGTAGAGTTTCGTTGTGTCCCGATTCACGTCCGCCTCGGATTGTAGGATCGGGCCTGACGTTGCGTCAGGGTCAAGCGGAAAATGGGGGAATCCTTGTCGTTCGCGAGAATGCCTTAGGCGCGCACTCCCGCGTGCTCGTGTTGCACAGCCGGCTCATATTCGACGATGTATCCGGCAACAGCGCTGGCCGCCACGGTCAACGGGCTCGCCAGGTACATCAGGCCTGGACCGCTGCGTCCCGGGAAGTTGCGGTTCTGGGCGCTGATGACCACCTGATCCGGACGGGTCGAAACTCCCGGTCCCGCATTGATGCATGCGCCGCAACTCGGCTCGATAACGTGGGCTCCGGCTTTTTCGAAGATTTCCAGGTAGCCCTTTCGCACGCAGTATTCACGCGTCTCCTGCGAGCCGAACTGAATATAAAACCTGCAGCCGTCCGCCACTCGCCTTCCGTTTCCAAGGGCCTCGCGCAGTACCTCGGCGTACATGTCCATGTCTTCGTTCTTGCCGGCGGTGCAGGTGCCGCCATACGCGATCTCGACTGGCACGGGCGTAGTCAGCTCGCGCACGAACTTGCCGTTTCCGGGATCGCCGGGCGTCGCCACCATGGGATAAATCTCGGCAGCATCGAGTTCGATGACATGTGCATAATGCGCGTCAGGGTCGCTTTCCAGTCCTTCGATCAGCGTCTCGGCCTCGCCGCAGCTCATGCGGCGCCGCTCCATTAGAAAATCGACGACCTTTTTGTCCGGCGCGACAATGCCGGTAAATCCGCCGATCTCCGCCGCCATGTTGGTCATGGTCGCTCGCTCATCCACCCCAAGCGCTTCGATGGCCTCGCCCGAATACTCGATCACCTTGGCCAATGCCTTGCCATGCCGGATGTATTCCATCGACAGCAGCTTGAGGATGAAGTCCTTGGCGGTGACGTTTTCACGGCGCTGGCCGCGAATGATGACCTTCACCGATTCCGGCACCTTTACGCGAACGTCTTTCGTGAACCATGAATTGAAGACGTCGGTGGTGCCGATTCCAAAGGCCAGGCACCCCATCGCCCCTGCGTGAGGCGTGTGCGAGTCCGAGCCTACATTCAACTGGCCGGGAAGCGCGTAGCTTTCCGTAATCACCGAATGGCAGATGCCCTCCGAACCTTTGCGATCCGTGAGTTCGCCGTGCAGCCGGATGCCGCGCGACTTGGCGAAGTCTTCCTGCTTCAGCTTCAATTGCGTCGCCAGGTCCAGCAGTCCCATCTTGCGCTTTTCTTCCGACAGGACCTCGTCCAGAAATGTCAGGTGGTCGCGGAAGAACAGAATGGTGCCCGCATCGTTGACCGGTTCGTCTTTGCCGAGATAGTGCTCGTAGAAGATTGCCGCCATGGGCGTGACGTATTCGTGGCTGAAGCGAAGGTCGACGCGGGCGAATCCCGTGTCGCCTGGCTTCACGGCCTCCACGCCGACGCGGTTCGCGCCATGCAGCATGTGGCGCGCCAGTATCTTTTCCGCGATGGTCATCGGTCGCGGACTGGTTTCGATTGGCGGAAGAAACGCTTTGCCTTGCAGTCGCGCGACATTGAAAGGGAACAAGCCTCCGTACTCAATGACCTGCCGTGTAATTTCATCTTCGCCGGTGGTGAACTCGCGCAACTCGATTTCCTCGCCGCGGCGGATGCTGTCGATGAGACCGAAATCGGTGGAGGTCAGCACGCCCAAGTTTTGGCAATTCTGCTTGTAGATGCGTTCGATGTTTTCGGCGATCACCAGTTGAATGCCGGCCGACATCTCGGCATAGGGCGATTGCTCGCGGCTCGATCCCTTACCGCGACGTTTGCCGCTGACACATGCCACGAAGCCACCGCGCTTCACATCACCGCGTTGGATCGGTGTTTCATTGCCGCACTTTAGACCGGTGTAAGGAAATTCACCCAGTGTTTCATCGAAGAAGAAGCAGATGTGTGCCGGCGTAATCTCGTCGGTGGAGATGTCGTCGCGCAGTTTGGGGTTGCGCTCGGGATGCTGCGTATCCCAGGGCAGGTCTTCTCCCGCCAGTTGGCGCTTGATCAGTTCCGGGTCTTCCGTGAGGAAAAGAATTCGCCCCTGGAGTTTGACTCGGTCGGGGCGCTGGATAACATCGCGGTTCAACAGCGAATTGTTCACGATGAGATTTTACCGCATAAAATGCGGCTGCGAACGACCTCGGGACAATCGTTCAGATTCTTTGGAGGGCTTGCGTTACTCCCTCATGGCCGGTGGCCCTTTTTTGACATAGTCGGCGACTTGCGACGCAATGCGGTCCATAACTTGTGAAACAGCATCGACCTCGTTCATGGCAACCTGTTGAGAGAATGGGGCGCCAGCAACTGCCGAGGAATCGCCCACGCGGTACAGCCTGTACTCGACCGTAACTCTGTATTCGGGATCGGGTTGCTGCGCGCGCGGGCCACCAGGCGTACTCCACTGCCCGGTGGGACCGGTCTGTGCCGTTCCCGGCACACGCTGATAGGGCTCATCGGCACTCCGCAGTTCGGTGAGCGTGGTAAACAGAACATACGCGCACTTTTGCGATGCCGCTTCGTCGCTCACCTCGTTGCCGGTGGTTCCCTGCAGCGCTACACCCTGTACTTGCACATGGGTCTTCTTGTCGGGCTTCATGCGGTTCAAGGACTGAACCAGCCGGTCGCGCTCTACTGTTCCCTGGACCGCCCGCCCAGCCTGATTCTGCATTGCAGCCACCCCAACGCGGACCATATTTTCCTGCGCGGCTCCCAGAACAACCGTACCAAGCACGAACGTCAAGAGAACCGCGAATTTCCAGGAGACTCGCTCAGCTACAGAAGACATGTATCACCCTCGACCCGCTAAACCCGATCCGGCACCCAAAGTAGCGTAAAACCTGAGTCTGCGCGAAAGCTACTTGGCAATCTTGACCGACTCCGCGACTTTCTCGGCGATCTTCTTCGTCGTGGCAATGGCGGCATTTTGCGCAGAGCCTCGGTCGGAAGCCTTGAAAGACCCACTCGATACTTCGCCACCATCATCGACCTTGTTGAGCTTGTATGTGACCGTGACGTAAAAGGTCTGCAAATTGACTCCGGCAAGTCCGCCCGTGTATCCGGAATCCGCATGAATTTCCGCCACGTTGGTATCGACAACGTAGTCGCACTTCTTGTCCCTGGCTTGCGTCATAGCTTCATTCGGTAGGGAGGCGTCGAGGGCAACTTCTTCCATTTGTGCGTTCTTTTGCTTGCTCAGGAATTTAATCAGCGAGTCTTGACCGGCAGCCGGAGAGATCGTGCCTTCATTCGTCTGCAGTTTGGCGACGCAGACACGGGGCGTCGAAGTCTGGGCAGCTGCGGAACCAAGCAAAGTAAATGCTAAGAGAAGGGGAAAAAGGCATTGGCGCATTATCAGCCTCCTGGGTAAATCGAACCAAATTGTAATGCAGAGTTCAAAGCTCCGGGCCGATCGTATCGATCACAGGAAGCTGGCGTCGATACCGCTTAGGAGCGCGACTTTGCATACTCTACTGGCGAGGGCAGCGGTTCCAGTCCTCGTCCGGCAAAGATGTCGCTGAAGTTCGCCAGCAGTTCATCGTGAATCAGGTCATTGCTCGCCAGTACTTCATGGCTGTCGAGTCGAAAGGGCGCGCCGTCAAAGCGTGTGATCTTGCCACCTGCTTCCTGCACGATCAATACGCCTGCAGCTGTGTCCCAGGGATTGAGATTGAACTCCCAAAACCCGTCAAACCGTCCCGAGGCAACGTTGGCGAGGTCAAGCGCCGCTGATCCGGCGCGGCGTACCCCATGCGAGAGCAACGTGAGCTGCTGATAGAAGTGAATGTTTGGATTCTGATGCCGCTTGTGGCTGGGAAAGCCGGTTCCAAGAATCGACTCCGCCAGGCGCGCGATGGTGGAGACATGAATGGGATGCCCGTTCAGCGTCGCTCCCTTCCCTCGTTCAGCAGCAAACAGTTCATCGCGTGTCGGATCGAACAAGACACCCGCCTCAAGCGTTTCATCTCCACGGACGAGAGCAATCGAAACACAGAAGACTGGATAGCCGTGGGCGAAATTGGTAGTGCCATCGAGGGGATCGACGTACCAGCGATACTCGGCATCGACATCGCTGCGCGTGCCTTCTTCTCCCACGATGCCGTACTGTGGCCAGCGCGTCCGCAATCGCTCAACGATCAGCTTCTCGGAAGCTCGGTCGGCTGCCGTTACCAGGTCAACGTCGCCCTTGTATTCGATCTTGATGTGCCGGTCGAAGTAAGTCATCAACAGCGCGCCGGCTTCGCGTGCAATCGGTTCCAGATCGTGAAGATATTGGCTCATTTTCGGCGGACGGGAGCATCGCGGTTGACGATCTTTTCGGTGCGAGGTTTGCTCACGGGTTCTTCGGCGATAAACGCGATTTCATGTTTGAAAATGAACAGGTTAGGAGCGCCTTCCCGGGTGAGCCTCACCATGCGGCGGTCGTAATACTCGATCCAGCCTCGGAGCTCTTCGCCGTCCATCAGCCTGATGCAGACTGGGACCTGCTTTTCACCCAACTCCTTCAGGTAAGCAGCCTCGCGATGGGTGTCATCCGGAGGCGGAGTTTTGCCTTTTTGCGCATTCGAACCAGCGGGGGAGCTTTTGAACGCCATGCCTCGATTCTACACGGCAACAGCAGACAACTGCCGGCCTTCGCAAACGATCACGAATTGTCATTCGACTAGGCCGCCGACTTCTTGTACTGATCGAACGCCGCAAGATAGCGATCGATGTCCTTCTTGCTCAGGTAGTACGGCGTTGACAATCTGAGCTTCGACGGCTCGCCGCCGCGAATCCGGATCTTCTGTGTCTTCCACATCCAGTTCTCCAGCGCCATGCGCTGTAGCGGGGGAACGTTCACTGTCACGATGGCGCACCGCATCGTCGGATCAGGCGACGTCCACGACTCCGCTCCGCGCTGTGTCATCTGCACCAGCATGTAGTTGGCAAGCTCGCGATGGCGCTTCTCGATGCGGTCCAGCCCAATGTCGTTTGCCATTTTGATCGAGGCTCTCAGACCCATCAGCGATGGAACGTTGGACGACCCAATGCGCTGGAAGCGTTCGGCACGGATCTTGGTGTCATCCCATCCTGCGGTGGTGACGGTGCTCCAGATCTGGTCTATCACTTCATCGCGCACATAGAAGAAGCCCGAGCCTTTGGGCGCTTGCAGCCATTTATGTGGGCTGGCCGAATACATGTCGCATCCGATGTCATGCACATTCAGGTGCATCATGCCGGGAACGTGAGCGCCGTCCACCGCGGAAAGAATTCCTTTCGACCGTGCCAGCGCCGATAGTTCCTTCGCAGGCAGGATGACGCCGGTCACAGTGGTGATGTGGCTGAAGAACAACACTCGCGTGCGAGGAGTGATGGCATCGTTGAATAAATTCAGAACGTCGGCCGGACCGTTCACCGGCTTGGGCAAGGTAACTTTTTTCACCACGACGCCGTAGCGTTTCGCGCGCAAGTTCCAGGGATGTTCGCCGCTGGGATGCTCCTGATCAGTCATAATCACTTCATCGCCGGCCTTCATGTCGATGCCATTGGCGATGTAGCTGTTGGCTTCGGTAGCGTTGCGCACCAAGGCGAGCTCGTCGCGATTGCAACCAATGAAAGCTGCCAACGGATCACGGTACTCGTTGTACGGCTCGTAACCCCAGATGGGATAGTTCTCGGGGTCGGCCTGGTCCATTCGCTCCGTCGTGGTGTAGCCGTCGAAGACCGCGCGAAGAACGGGAGCGGGGCTGGAGCCGACGGTGCCGTTGTTGAGATAGACCTCGTCTTCGGGAATGAGGAACTGCTTGCGCAGCTCGACCCAATAGGCCTCCTCATTGTTGGAAAACTGGGCCGGATCCGGCAGCTTCGCGGGAAGGTTCGCCAATTGGGCGAACAGCGGGTGAGCGGTCGCGAGAGCAACGCCTACACCTGCTGCGGTGTGGGAGAGAAACTTCCTGCGATTGAGCACAGCGCCTCCTAGGCCAGAAGTGCGAAATGTTACGTCCTCGAATAGGGGCTGGCAAGCAATAGTCGAGTGGCCGCTACCGATTTGGTTATTGGGGGGCGTAGGCGATACCCCTCTCCGCCCGAAATCCTTGTCTTCATCGGGACAGGCGGTATCTTGAGTGCAAAACATAGAGGCCATTGTAGTTATGGGCAAAGGATTCCGAATAAGGAGTTAGGTAGGATTTCCAGGAGGCGGAGGAAGGGCTTGGGTCGAAGGTCGGCGAAAAGGCGACAGCACTCATGACCAGTCAGGGTCGAAGCTCACCGTTCTTGCGGATGAAGGTAGAGTCAGGCTGTCGAATGCAATGTCGACAGCTCTCCCTCATCCTGCAAGCGGATTCCACCGGTGGGCAGGAAGGAAACCGACAAGCGAGTTAGTCACCGTTCGACGTGACAACGGACACGGCGTCGCAGGTTGCGGAAAATAATTTGCTCGGCATTCCTTCAGGACTAACGCCCATAATCCTACTTTCAAGGCGTTTCGGTGTTGACGTTCGGTCGCTGAGGTAGGAAGATTCTTCGGTTGGCTTGGCCACTCGCCGATGATTACACCATGAGGAGTGACGTCCCTGAAGGGACTCGGTGTCAATCTGAATTGCAACCCACACACGAAGGTGTGGGCTTTCCTCCGTCGCGTGAGGCGGGACTGGTGCGGTCGTGATGACGCAACGACTCACTCACAACATTCACAGGATCCAGGTTAACGCACAAATTCACGGAGCGAACCTGGGGCACCGGGGACAGTAAGCGCATGGCACATGGTTTCACGAGTAGTACAGCCGACAAGGCAGAGGATTTCAAAACACGAGTTTCTTGGCAGAATTTGACACTTGGTCACACGCAGAAATAACGCGAGGATATAACCAGTCTGGCCGATACCGAAAACCGTAGGTCGCAGCGAAATCGACTTGCGGGTTTCCCTTAAAGGGAGGCTAGATTGAGACACAAACTCGCACTGACCTGTCTGAGGACCTTGGCTTTGTGCCTGTCCTTGGGTTCAACCGCCCTTGCCAGCACCGTATGGTATGTCGCTGGTGCGAACGGCAATGACCATAACAACTGTAAGTCACTCCAGACCGCCTGCCAGACCATCGGGCATGCCATCTCGCTGGCTGCGTCGGGCGATACCGTTATGATCGCCTCCGCGACCTATTCAGAGAATCTAAGCATCAACATTAGCTTAAGGCTGATCGGTTCCGGCGCCACCAGCACGATCCTTGACGGCCGAACCGAACGAGGTGGCAGGGTGATCTCAATCCACAATAGCAAGGCCATTGTCGGCCTTTCAAAGGTGACAATTCAAAATGGTGTAGCCAGCGGTGGAGGCGGTATCCTCAACTGGGGAACGCTAGTGGTCACCAACAGCACCATCAGCCGGAATTTAGCGGCCAGCGAAAGTTCGGCTGCCGGGGGCGGCATTTTCAACTACCATGGCACGTTGACGATCGCCAACAGCACCCTCAGCGGAAACTCAGGGAACAGCAACTTCATGTTCGGCGGCGCTATTTTTAATAGTGGCACCCTGACGATCACCAACAGCACCCTCAGCGGAAATACCGCCCACGGTTATCGCGGCGGCGGGGGCGGCGGTATCTACAACAGCTCAGGGAGCGTAACCATCACCAACACAACTCTCAGCGGTAACTGCACCGGCCCGGTGTCCGTCATCAATAATAATGGTTGTATGGCCCCTAATGCGTCCGGGGGCGGCGGTATCTACAACAGCTCAGGGAGCGTAACCATCAACAACGCCACCCTCAGCGGTAATACTGCAGCCGGCTACAAGGGCGGCGGTATCTTTGTCTCCAAGGGCGCCACCGTGACTCTCCAGAACAGCATTGTCGCCAACAGCTCCCCCGGGGGAAACTGCTACGGCACCCTGACTTCACATGGCTACAACCTGAGCAGCGACAACACCTGCAGCAGCAATTTCCACGTCTCCGGCGATCGGAACAATATCGCCCCTCGACTCGGCCCCCTGCAGAACAACGGCGGTCCGACATTTACCCAGGCGCTGCTCTCTGCTAGCCCGGCGATTGATGCGGGTAACCCGAGTGGCTGCACCGACGGTAAGGGTCACCGGCTGACGACCGATCAGCGGGGTCTACCGCGTTTCGACAAGGAGGACACTCGCGGCTGCGACATGGGAGCCTACGAACGTCAGACGGATTAACGTGTATGACGAGCGCAGCTTTTTCAACACAATCCAAGCCCACCAGAATTGACCCCGGGATACCGAAATGCAGGCAGGCTCTCTCTGTGACAGCTCGGCCTTAGGTCCAACTGGTGTGTAACGGGCAAATGGAAAGTTATTCCAGGCTAATTGGCTCGGAGGAGGTTTCACCAATACGCCCCAGCATCCCGCGATACGCCACTTCCCAACTATCGGAGCAAAGCCGACTTATGGGCAGTAATCGTCTGCGTCCGCAGTTCCGCATTTCTAAATCGGAGTAGCTCAGTCGGCTTCCGGGCCAGCAAAGAGGATGAGATTCTCATCTGGATCCGAGACTATAAAGATTCTGGCACCCCATGGCTCCTTCTTAAGTGCCTGATGGAAGGAGACTCCTGCAGCCTGATAACTCAGAAACAGTTGTTTGATTTCGTTCGCGGTGGCAACCGTGATGGAAGCGGAGAGCAGATGTTCGCGCTTGCGAACATCGCCAGCGAACACGGGTTCGAAGACCAGCCTCAAGGCCAGTCGTGCATTGTCGCGGATGACCTGACCGTAGTATGGCGGATCGCCATAGATGAATTCGACTGCGAAGCCAAGCTTATTTGTATAGAAATCGCAGGAACTCTTGATGTTCGCAACGAAGAGTTGTGCCGAGATTGAGCTGAGAATGGGGCGTGGCGTCGTCTGTTTGGGTTCATCGGTCATGGCATCTGCTCCTGATTTGAGCGCCTGCCACCCGTCGAACCCCATTTGCCGTGCGACAAGCTCCTGAGCATCCGCGAGCCTGAAGCTTGACTCCAGTATCTGCACGTCCCCGATGTGGCGAAATCGGGGTAACGCGGCCCTGATTTGGGCTGCGACGGGATAGTACCGTTCACGATGCCAACGCAGATACTGTTTGGCTTGCTTTTTGAGGTTTTCGATATTCGGCATAGGCGCAGTGGTGTTCACTTACCGTAGGTGGGCGTCGCCCTTTCGATCTGCACCGATGCGACCTACGCAGCATTGAAAGGTTGCCTCGATCAGCGCGGGATTGTCAATCGCCGAGCCTTATGAGTAGTGCCCGAATTTGAGCCGGACTGCTTGCCGACTCCAGCCGCTTGTTATGCGGCGTTTGGTTAGTCATGGTGGAAATAGAAGAGGTTCCCGTCCAGATCCTTTACGGTGAATTGCCGTAATCCCCAAGGCTTTTTTTCCCAAAGGATCCACGATGTTCGCACCTAACGACTTCAGTTCCTGGTACGACGCATCGATATCTTCGGCAGACACCCAGTGAACAGCAGGTTCGAACGGTGGCTTCCTCTTCCGAAAGAATATCGCCACATCGCCTCGTGACACGGCCCCAATTTCTTTGCCTGGGTAATGCTGTTGCGCCCGTTCGACTTGGCGAGGCGGCAAGAACGCGACTTGAGGCTAAGATGTCGTTTCCGGCCCGAGAGACTGCAAGGACGTTGACACCTGCCGTTCGGGTTTTGCATATCAAGGGCATCGATAAGACCTAGGATGAACGTTCTGAGCAGTTGCCCGCCACGTCGCCACCGGGCGGCGAGCTGGCGGCATGTCCGAGTGTGGTTTTACATCGCAATAAAGCAGCGGACAGTGTTGTTTTCTCACGACGCTCCGCGGGCTAGTGACAAATTTCCTCAACCGTGACACTGCTGAGCTTCTTCGCTGTATTTTCGCCCGTCGTCTGGCTTTTGGCGAATACGTCAAAGTTGGACTTTGGTCGCTTTGAGGTTAGATCCTGAAACCTTGAGACAGCGGCATTATAGTGAGCATTTCCGATTAACTGGGTGATGCTCGTTTCCAGCTTGGCCGAGACCTCATTGGTATCGATCCCGTGCTGCGGCTCGGTCTCACAGGCCGCTGTTCGCAGCGAGCTTCGATTCTCCAACAGCTTTGAGGCATCCTGCGGCGATAACCCGAAACGGCTCTCAAGCTCCTCTTTACTAGCGGCCATCATTACTATAGATGTACATTGGTGCACGCAGGGTGGATCCGGGTGGTACGGATATACGCAGTCGCATTTTTGCTGTGCGTTTATCGGTAACACGCACAGACCGACAATAGCTAGGACAGTATGTTTCATGCTGCGTTCCCCTTCTCAACCTCCGCGTCCGACAGCCGGATCCACCAGAGGAGATAAAACATTAGCCAGATCGCAAATATCGCCAGACCAATATCAAGCCACCGTTCCTGCCAACGAGCGAACCCGTTTAATTGTTCGATACGGTGCGTTCTAGCGATTTCGCTTTTGGGCGGTCCTAGCAAGTAGGCTATGTAAGTACCGCGAACCTTCATGCCTTCCCATATCGACAAACCAAGAAACACCCAACCTACTGGGAAAAGTAGATAAGTGGCACGCATTCCTTTCTTTACAGGACGACGGTAACCAGTTCCGAGCAGAACCGCGATCGATCCACCAAAAATTAGTAAAACTGAGTCGGTAATCTTTTGAGCGTAGTCTGCGGCCTTTTCGAACGCCTGCCTGTCCGTAGCAAGACGGTCGGAAGATGGAGGCGGGAGTGAAGAGACTTGTTGGTTGACTGTGCTTTCGGACGATGTCTCAGGCTCGTGCTTCCTCTCGCAATACCACCACGTGCCCGCGACCGCAGTGCAAGCCACCAGGAGGAGGACACCAATGTGCCGAAACCGAAGGGCACGCACCAGATATTTCCTCAAATAGCGATCATCAAATGTACATCACAACAATCCTATACGGCGATTGCTTAACTCGTAGTCGCCATGACGGTAGCTCCATTGCTACTAGTGCGTCAGGCCCTGTCCGCATAACAGTGCGGGAGCATGGCTGACGATTCTGGCACCGGCAAACGCTCCGTAGCCTTCGGCCCGGTCGTCCTTCGCCGACGCCGGCCAGTCGTGTGGGCTATAGGCACTGTGGTTTTGACGTCCCTCTTCCTTGCTGCCTTACTTGCTCTTTCGTCAAGATTCCGAATGTCATGGGATTGGTTCGTTCCAACAAGTCTACTGATCGGTGCTCTACTCTGCTTTAATGATTCTCTGGAAAGGTCCACAGTGGCAAGTTGCGCAAGTGAAAGGCCTGAATCGGAAGGAGCGATTCGACAGCGAGAATGAAGCGCGCAAAACTCTGGCAACGATACGTTGCTCCGATCAAGCCGCAGCAATCGACTCGAAGAAACCCTCCCGTTCCCTGGACGCCCCGAGCCTGATGTTCAGGCCATCCTCACGGTTCTCGGCAGACGTGATGGCAAGTACGAACGGGCCGACCAACGTCTGAATCTCACCGACGTGGAGCTTAAAGGAGCGGACCTCGATAGGGCGAAGCTCAGCGGAGCAATCCTCAGCGAGGCGAACCTCGATGGCGCGAACCTGTTCAGGGCGAACCTTCGCGGTGCGGCTCTCAACGGGGCGGACCTCAGCGCGACAAAGAACCTCACCCAAGGTCAAATTGAGGAAGCAGAAGAAGGAGGTTTCAACACGCAGCTGCCCGAAGGTCTACACGCGCCGGCGGGCTGGAAGAAGTAGCCACAGCGAGTGCGAGTGGGCGCAAAATTAGGCACAGCCGGATACGCCGACTCTGACGATGCTTTGTAAGTTGTTGGTGCGAAAGGGGGGACTCGAACCCCCACGGTTTTACCCGCCAGATCCTAAGTCTGGTGCGTCTGCCAATTCCGCCACTTTCGCACTCTGTTATCAGCAGTTACAGCCACATTCTTGCAGGCCGTATTTACTGAACGGATTTTTGAAGGGACTGAAATCCTTCCTGGTAAAGAGTCTGGTGTTCAGTCTCCTCCGGAGCCCGCTTCCCTGCTTCCACAGAACGCATCGGCATTGCCGTCAGCATGCCGACGGTTTCGCTGCCCCGTCACAATTGTATCGCTTTTAGCTTTTGCGAAAGGCTGCCGGCGTTTGTCAGGAACGGGCGACGGAGAGTATGAAGTCCGAATTTGGGGGCGGCCCCTGCGCGTCGCGAGTGCGGCGGACCTGTAATTCGGCAACCTGATTCTTAGCCGCCGGTCATGTTTCTCCCCAGCGATCTCACAAGTCGCAACCCCTGGACAGAGAAACCGTCTGATTTTCAGGCGGGGGAGCTTGAGCAAGATCCCGGCCGAAGGGTCTACGCGGCGTAAGTTTCCTTCTTCCAACGTCACAGACGCTGCCGGCCTTACTTGGAAATTCTTTGGAATTTCTTTGGAGAGCCTTCGCGCGTTCTTAAGGACTTCTTGCCAGTTGCGGGGCGAAACTGCCGGCACGTCGCGGAAAACCTGCAGGTCAGTGAGCACGATTCCAGCCCGTGTCCGCCGAGCAAAGCGACGCACTGGGAATACAAGGACCGATTCTGTTAATCGGTCGACCGATCGTCCTGACTCGTACTTCCTGCATGTTTAGCCGCATGCACTACAACCCGGTCCCTGCGTGATCGAAAGATCGGAAGGGACACAGCACTCCCGGAGGAGCACATGAAGTTCCGATTTTTCGTCGTACTGTCCGTGGCGGCCTTGCTTGCAATACCAGCCGCCGCCAATTCGTTCTTCTTCACTACAGGTACGCCGGATGGGCAAATCGCGACGCTTTCGCGCGTCAGCAGCACAGGAAAGATTCAAACCGAAACCGCCGACGATTTCATCCTGGGCAAATCTACGATTCTCAACCAGGCTACCTTCATTGGTTTGATCCCGACCGGCGCCCCCTTGACCTCGATCAGCCAGGTCGAGATTGAGTTCTATCACGTATTCCCAAACGACTCGGGCCCTTTTGACGGACGGGTGTTGACCAGAACCAATTCGCCAGCCGATGTTGAGATCGGATCCGCAACCCGCGACAGCCTGGCCGGCAGTCTGACCTACAACGTCACCCTCTTGAACCCCACCTTCGCCGCTGCAAACAGTGTGGTGAACGGTATCAATACCCAACCCGGACAGTTCACGGGGGGAGAAGGCCGGGTGACTGGACAGGAGGTCGTGATCAGTGTGGACTTCACCACGCCGGTCGCGCTTGGTCCTGATCACTATTTCTTCCGGCCGGAGGCACTGGTGAATTCCGGTGATTTCCTTTGGCTATCCGCGCCCCGGCCTCAATTCACCGGCGATCTCCAGAGCTGGATCCGAAATGACGATCTGGCGCCGGATTGGTCTCGCATTGGAACGGACATCACCGGACAAGGCCCTTTCGATGCTTCGTTCTCGCTTTCTGGCAGCACCGTCCCGGAGCCATCGACCTTAGGGCTGCTGGGCGGCGGATTGAGCGCGCTGGCATTTTTGCGGAAGAGGTTCATGGCATAACTGCGCCGCGTTGTGGACGGTCTTGGTTGTCAAGGTCGTCCATCGCGGACGCTCTCGCAGGAGGTACAGCACCATGACGAAACCCATTCCCCATCGCATCACGGTCGCGCGGAACAACGATTTTGTACATGACAGCGACATCCACAAGGAGTGGGCGATGAACCTTATCCTGGGCGCTTTGGTGGATCCTTCGTTCCTGGATTCGACGGGAGACAAACCGCGGCTCACGAACGATGACATAGCAACGCTGGTGGCCGATCGTGTTGCCGACGCCACGATCGTTCGGATCGTCGAGGAGTACGAGGGTGAATACGAGGTCTCCTCGCAAGACCTGTTGGACCTGCGTAAGAGCGGCGTCAGCGACAAGATCGTCGAGGCCATGCAGCTAAAGGAACCAAATGAGACCTCCTCGCAACCAGGCGGCATTCGGATCCCGCTGTGCTGCGAATTGATCGATTACCTGTAGGGGAAAACAATGGCTGAATCTGCGGCCTTATCGCGGAGTCGTTTATCCCCGGCAATGTGACCACACGGGCCACATGACTGCGATGGGGCACGCAAGTAAGTCTGATGCAGCTTCCAGCCACAGGTCAACCAACCCTCGCGTCTGACGTCCGTCCGGGAACTCGCGCGCTCCATCACAATTCAGTTGCGAACTGGTCGCTTCCGCAAGTGGGAGCCTGCGACGCCGCGGTTTTCGGTCGTTGCAAATTTGTTCGGAATCGGAAACAATCCTTCGCTGAGATGCGGCGCGTGGGGCTTCGCACTTCGCAGGCGAGAGTCCGCCTGAATATCCAAAGGGGCATTGTCGATGAGCACGGTACGAGTTCTGGTAGGTACGAGAAAGGGCGCCTTCGTCCTTACGTCGGACGGGAAACGGGAGAAGTGGGACGTCAGTGGACCACATTTTACAGGCTGGGAGATGTATCACTTGAAAGCGTCACCTGCGGATCCCGAACGGATTTATGCGTCGCAGTCGAGCGGCTGGTTTGGGCAGATGATTCAGCGCTCACACGACGGCGGAAAGACCTGGGAGGCGGTGAGCAACAAGTTTGTTTACGACGGAGTTCCGGGCACGCACCAGTGGTACGACGGAACGCCTCATCCCTGGGAGTTCAAGCGGGTATGGCACCTGGAGCCTTCACTCACCGATCCGGACACGGTTTACGCGGGCATCGAGGATGCGGCGATATTTCGCACCACCGATGGTGGACAGACCTGGAATGAGCTGCCAGGCTTGCGCCACCATGGCTCCGGTCCTCATTGGCAGCCGGGAGCGGGCGGCATGTGCCTGCATACCATCATCCTTGATCCCAGTGATCCGAACCGGATCTTCATCGCCATTTCCGCGGCGGGCGCATTTCGCACCGATGACGGAGGAGCGACATGGAAGCCGATTAACAAGGGGCTGCATTCGCAATACATTCCGGACCCGACGGCTGAGGTTGGACACTGCGTGCACCACATTGCGATGAATCCGAAGCGGCCAGGCGTGTTGTTCATGCAAAAGCACTGGGACGTGATGCGCAGTGACGACGCGGGTGAGCAATGGCGCGAAGTCAGCGGCAATCTGCCAACCGACTTTGGCTTCGCGATCGACGTGCACGCGCATGAGCCAGAAACAATTTACGTTGTCCCAATCAAGAGCGATTCGGAACACTTCGTGCATGATGCCAAGTTGCGGGTTTACCGCAGCCGCAGCGGCGGGAACGAGTGGGAGGCCCTGACGAAAGGGCTGCCGCAAAGTAACTGCTACGTAAATGTCCTTCGCGACGCCATGGCGGTCGACACGATGGACTCCTGCGGCGTGTACTTCGGCACGACCGGTGGACAGGTCTATGCCTCGTCGGATGCCGGCGACAGCTGGGCAGCCGATCGTTCGCGATTTGCCGGCGGTGCTTTCCGTCGAAACCCAGACCCTGCCATGATCCGGGTCGTGTTGCCGCAACATCTGCGGACGCTGGCGAAAGGTCAGCGGCGAGGTGACGCTCGAAGTTCAGGGACCGGTTACGCAGCGGTCGGTGCTCGATGCCCTTGAGGCGCGCTATCCCATGTTGCAGGGAACGATTCGCGATCACGTTACCCAACAACGGCGGGCGTTTCTCCGGTTCTTCGCATGCGAAGAAGACCTCTCGCACGAGTCTCCAGACACGCCACTGCCCGAAGCAGTGGTATCAGGGGCCGAACCACTGCTGATCATTGGAGCGATAGCGGGCGGGTAGGTCCCAGTTACAAGCAAGAAAAAGAGGCCACCCTTTCGGACGGCCTCTTTAGTTCGTAAGTTTGTAGTTTGTGCTCTTAGTGTACGGTCAAGTTGGATGAGCCTGAGACGCTTACGCCATTCTGCGTGAATGTCGCAGTAATCACGGTGGTGCCAGCTTTGACGGTACTGGCATTGCCGCTGCTGCTGATGGTCGCAACTGTCACGTCGGACGAACTCCATCCTACCTGCGAAGTTGTTAAAGATATTACGCTTCCATCACTGAACGTTCCGGTAGCGCCGAACGCTAACTGGCTCCCGACGTTTGCAGTAGCTGGGTTGGGAAGAGACCGCGATCGACATGATGGTCGCATTGGTGACCGTCAGCGTGGCCGAACCGACGACCCCGGCAAACACCGCAGTAATCGATGACTGGCCGGGAGAGACACCGGTGGCGATACCTTGTTGCCCGACAGTGTCGCTGACGGTTGCAATCAAGGGCTGGGTGGAAGCCCAGTTCACGTTGCTAGTCAGGTTCTCAGTGCTCCCGTTAGCGAAGGTACCTGTCGCCGCAAACTGTATTCCCACTCCTTCGGGAACTGTGGCGGGAAGGGTCGATGGAGCAACCGCAATCGACACCAGCGGCGATGACGTAACCAGGACCGTGGTCGGGTTGCTGGTCGCTGGTAGCTGGACACTCCCTGGTACGCCGCGTGATTGTGGAGGTCCCGGCGCTTTGTCCGGTTGCGATTCCGGTAGTAGTTCCAATCGTCGCAACAGCGGCATTGGTGGAACTCCACGTCACGACGCCGCTGATGAACTGCGTGCTACCGTCACTATAGTTTCCCACTGCCTGGTACTGAAGCACGGAAGCAGGCGCGAGGATGGTTTGCGCCGGCGTTACCGTGATGGTGGAGAGAGTCGCGTTACTGACGTTGAGCGTCGCCGTCCCGCTCACCGAACCGAACATTGCCGTAATCGTCGCAGGTCCCGGTTTAAGGCCTGACGCAACGCCCGCAATATTCACAGTTGCAACCGTAGTGTCGCTTGAACTCCAGGTTGCACTCAGACTGATGTCCTGAGCTGGTTCCGTCGCTGAAGGCGCCTTCGCCGTGAAGCGCTCGGGAACGCCAACCGGGATGGTAGGCGTAGTCAAAGAAGCAGTAACTGTGATCGTTGTCGGCGTCGCATTGGTGACATTAAGGGGAAGAGTCTGGGTTACTCCGCCGAAGCTCGCCACAACGTTTACCGGATTGCTCGCGTTCGTCACGGACGTGGCCGCCTGCACCAGGCCATTGTGCGTTCCGACGGTAGCCAGTGTCGTGTCTGCCGAGGTCCAGCTTGCCTGCGACGTAACGTTCAACGTGCTGCCATTCGTCAAGTGTTGCCGTTGCTCTGTATTGCTGGCTGGTCCCTTGCGCCAACTTCACTGAGCTGGGAGTGATGGTGATCAACGCTACAGAAGGTGCAACTACTGTGGCAGTCGTGCTTCCGGTGACGCCGCCTTGAGCCGCGGAGATGGTGACGGGAGTGCTTGTAGTGGCCACTCCGGTCGCGACGCCGCTTACCGTGATGGTGATCTTGGTGGTGTCGGACGATGTCCACGTTGCGGTATTGGTGATGTCTTGCGTCAAATTGTCGGTGAATGTAGCCATTGCCGTGTACTGTTGCGGAGCCTGCAAGACAAGGGCCGCGCTGGCAGGAGTAACGGCAATTGAGGCGATCGGGGACGCACTCACGGTCAGAGACGCCGCCGGACTCACTATGGAGCCGAGTGTGGCGGTAATTGAGGTCGTTCCCCCCGCGATACCACTTGCCGTTCCCCAGGTTCCCTGGGCATTACTGATCGTGGCGATGGATGGATTGGAGGATAGCCCAAGTCACAGTCGTAGTAATCACGCTAGTACTGTTATCCGCATAAGTACCTGTAGCCGTGTACAGCTGGCTTGTACCCGTATGGATCGTCTGTACCGCCGGAGTGACCGCAATCGACACCAGCGGATTCGTGACGGTCAGCGTTGCCGTTCCTGAAACGCTGCCCTGAGTAGCCATGATGGTGGCCGTCGCGTTCGGGAGTTACACCTGTCGCCACACCGGCTGCGGTGATGGTTGCGCCCGTCGACGCACTCCAGGTCACGCTGGAAGTGATGTTCTGCATGGTGCCGTCGGCAAAGGTTCCAGTGGCGGTGAACTGCTGCGTTCCGTTGGGAGCGACGCTCGCTGAGCCGGGCGTCACCGCGATCGATACCAACGCGTTGGCCACGGTCAGAGTGGTAGTTCCGCTGACTGCGGCGGAAGTTGCCGTGATGGTCGTGGTTCCAGGTGTTACAGCAGTTGCTATACCGGATATGTTGATGGTCGCGACGGCGGTGCTTGATGACAACCAGTTAGCCGTAGCCGTGAGGTTCTTGGTTGTGCCATCGCTATAGGAGCCGGTTGCGGTAAATTGCTGCGTCTTGCCCAATCCGATTGACGGGTTGGCCGGCGTCACCTGAATGGACACCAGTGTCACTGTTGTGTTCCCCCCGCCACTGCCGGAGCCACTGCCACCGCAGCCCGCAAGCACGCCTAGACCACCCAACAGCAACGAGAAAAGCAACTTTCGCATCGCTACTCCCTTGAGCCTTCAGGCCCGAGACTTATAAATGTGTAGATTTTTGCCAGAGCACGAAATTGTCAGACCGACTAATACCCTGGGGATAGGCGAGAGGCGGACCCAAATTTGTTCAATGGTAGAACCATTATAGAACGCCGCGCGTAATCTGGCTCATCTCGATCCGAAAAATTACTGTGCGAGTCGAACAGGAGGCAGCATCAACGATGCTGAATTCGTTACATTCAGTCGACGGTCAAATGTTGCCTAAGTGGTTCATAAGAATTTGGCCGCGGGCCTCGAGGACTCGGTCGGTTTGCCGAAATCCCCGTGGTTTGCGGCCAAAGATCATCAGGAGGTTCTCACGCTGGTTATGTGAGGAAGAACTCGGGCGCGACTTTCGACCATCGGTCGGCGGGAATCGTGCCGGCAATGTCGTTCACCGCGACTCCTCAATGCTCCGAGAGCGTTCGGGACGAGGCGTTGAAGCCGCAACGAGGACTCTTCGGTCCACCACCGTGCCAGTGCTCCCGTCAGCAGGTTGCGGAAGTTCGTCTTCGCGTCAGGCGATTGGACGGTGACCATCCAGCCTTCGCCGTAGGGGTCTTTCGAAATCCATGATGGATCGGTAACGGTCGCTTTCGTTGATGTCGGCGACGCTGCCTTCGATCGGGGATACCATCTCAACCTGGACGCCGTTGCGGATCAGGCTCCATACCTTCTGTCCTAGACGGATCCATTGGCCGCGCTGTGGCAACGTGACCTGTTACCAGCCAATTTGGTGGCGAAGTCATCCATGCCGATGCGAACCAGGTTGGGCTCTCGCCCAAGCCCAGGTGTGTCCCGGATGGTAGCGGAGATCCTCAGGAACAGCGAAGCCGCCGACCAGGCTCGGCCTCAGCTGCGGGGCGGTTGCGGGAGCCGTCTTTGCTCATCGTTGGAGCTACTACCTGCACGACTGGATGTTTCGCCTTGGAGTAGAAGAAGCCGATGGTTAGAAAGATTGCGAAAGTGGCAGGAACGGGCAGTACTGTCACGGCGTGCCTGCTGATTGGAAGCGCCTTTACATCGACGCTTTCGCTGTTTCTAAGGCAGGTGGCCTGCCAAAATACATCGATGGGGCAGTTCGTGTCGAAGCGCATCGGAAGACCTTGCGCTGCATTTGATTTCAAGGCGTGGTTGCGAAATGCATCGGAGCAATTGTGAGAATCGCAATGGCTCGCATTTGCGGCATTCTTAAATACCTGCTTCGTAATAACGGATCGAAGTTTGGCAATGCCGCAAATTTTGCAATGACTTACATACCTTGGTGAGGAATTCAGGTGTTGTTTATTTTCGCCACACAGCTAGAGAGTTCGCAACACATCGCTGGGACGTTAGCTACTGGTTCGCTTGTCCGCGAAGAATAATTCCAAGATTGAGCGTCTTGCCCGAGTTTGTGGTGAGTGGAACGGTAAAGATGGTCATGTGTTGGTCGTCTTTCGTCAGGGAGGGAGCAGCAGGGGGCGCCAATGCAATCACAGCGGGATGCGCGGTACCGGTGGTCTTCGCACTCAATCTGACCAGCCGCTCAAAGGTAAGGGTCTCTTTGGGATTGTCATCGACGGCGATCGGAACTGCGAGGAGAAAGTCAGGATTGGGAGAGACGCCCATGTGGTTCGCGTCCTGGGGAATGTACTGGTAGCGGAGCGTGTAGAGGCCCGCAGGAATCGCCTGGCCGCGAAAGTCGGAGCTGCCCTTGGGGAAGCTGACAACGCCGACAAATTCGCCGTTTGCCAACTGCGGGTAGAGGGCACCAGCATTGCCTGCGGCAGACGTGGGCAATTCACGTGCAAACCAGAAGTCTGCGGTCCGGCCGTCATCCAATGTGACCCGATAACCGCTTTCACCGACCGCCTTCCTGACGACGTCGGAGGCGTCTTTTGCAGCCAGCGGTCCGGAGCCTGCTACGCTGACGGTTTCAGCTGGAGACGGGACAGCGAGCGCAGCCCAGAGAAGTACCAGGACGGCAAGGTAAGTCTTCGTTAAAGCGGAACGCATATTCCCCCTCCGGCGCGAACATAGCGCCTGGAGGGGAGTTTCGCAAGGGTACGGATCACGAAGCGAGTAACGATTCTCGCTACTGACCGGAGGAGTGAGTTTCGGCGAAGCTGGCGGCAGAGTTGATGCCTTCGCTGAATGTACCGATGTAGGCGCTGCGACGTCCGTGACTGCTCCAGCGTGAGTCAAGACCGTCGCCCTGGAATTCGTCGGTAAGGGCAACGGCCGACATCGCATGATCGACATTGGCCAGCGGAGGATAGTAATTGCTCTCGTTCCCGCAGATGTGGTCATGGTGATTGAGCGGGCGAGTCACGATAGCGGCCAGGTGTCCGGCCCGCAGGATGGCGTTGCCCTGATCGAGGTCGGCGGGTATGTCGAGGACCACGGGAACGTAATCGACCTTGACGATATTCTCCACCAGGCGTCCGCCCTCGTGTTGTGCCAGGGCGACGAGCGCCTGACGCTGCGCCGGGTTTGCGGCATCATCGACCATCAGTACTGCCTGTGCCGGGTAAGGATTGCCGTAGGGATCGCCGAGAGTGGCGCGCGCACGCACGGCGACGGCAACCGTGAGGCCGTCGAGTGCAACGCCGTTCCACGCACCTTCGTCAACGTGCCACGCCATCAGGGCGTAGTTGCCGGTGAGACCCACTTCGCCATTGGCAAAGCACTGCGCTACGTAAACGTCAGTCGAGCGAGATTCGATGTAGTCACCGCGCAATTGTTGCGCCTTGAGCGAGGCCGCTAAAGAAAGAGTGAATGCAGCAATCAGGAATAACGCTTTTTTCATGGGGAGCTCCTCACCCGAAGTTGTTTTCATTTTAGATGAGACCGGCCACGCCGCCGCTTCGGAATCGCACCGTCTCGGGACTTATAGCCCGCCTCGGATGCCCGGGTGGTTACTACTGTGAGACCCGCCCTTGACACTTCGCCTTTTGTTCGCTGAGAATCCGGGATGGAGGCAGTGTGCGAACTATGGCTCTGACGCGCCGCCAACGACAGGTCTATGACTTTCTTGCCCAGTTTGTGGAAGAGCACGGCTATTCCCCGTCATTCGAGGAGATTGGTATTGGACTTGGGCTGAGCTCATTGGCAACCGTCCATAAGCACATCAGCAATCTCGAAACCAAGGGATTGCTGAAGCGCGATTACAACCGCAGCCGCTCGATTGATTTGCTCAAGCCTCGCGGTCGCATGAAGCAGGTACTGGGGGCCTCAGCTGGAATACCTGCCAACAACCTTCTGACCTTGCCGTTGATGGGACGTATTGCCGCCGGACGTCCGGTGGAGGCGCTGGAGAACCCGGAATCGATTTCGCTGGCCGATTTCACGCGCTCGAAGGACGTGTACGTCCTGCAAGTCTCGGGCGAGAGCATGCAGGACGAGCACATCGTGAATGGCGACTATGTGCTGGTTGAAAAGACAAGCGTCGCGCGTGACGGCGAAATTGTGGTCGCACTGGTGAATGGCTCCGACGCCACGTTGAAACGCATCTACACCGAAGGGCACAACATCCGGCTGCAACCGTCGAATGCAACCATGCAGCCGATCCTGGTGCCGGCGGCGGATGTGCAGGTCCAGGGACGCGTGATCGGGGTGCTCCGCAAATATTGAAGCACCCGCCGCCGATCCCGCAATTGGGCAAACAAAAAGCGCGGAGTGGAGCCGCGCTCGGCAATGCTTCGAATTCGCTTACAGGTTTTTGTTTAACGCCTGTTCGATCACGTCGCGGGAAACATACCCGACAATCTGCTCTTTTACCTGTCCGCCCTTGAATATCAGCAAAGTCGGAATACCACGCACGCCGTAGCGCTGGGGAGTTGCAACGTTCTTATCCACGTCCATCTTGCCGATCTTGACCCGGCCAGTGTAACTCTGAGCCACTTCGTCGACGATTGGCGCCAGCGCCCGGCAGGGGCCGCACCACGCTGCCCAAAAATCGATCAGCACCGGCTGATCCGACTTTAATACTGCCTGGTCGAAATTTGCATCTGTCACTTCCAAGATAGCTTCACTTGCCACGAATCCCTCCTGAGGTCTGCCGCACAGCGAACTCCATCGTACCATCCGAATCACATCACCCGAATTAGGGGCGAGGAGCAGATATATAGATGCGAATCGCTCCGTAGAGTCGCAGTGCCGCGACTCTACGCGCTGTCGCAGGGAGATGAGTGAAATAAGAGAGGTTCGGGGCCACGGGCCGACGAAACATCGACCTAAAATGACAAGCGCCCTGCGTGACCCGCAGAGCGCCTAGAAGGCAGCCCTCCCCCAGAACTGCCAACTACGCCTGCGATTGTCGTGCCTTTCGGTTGCCAAGTAAATACATCTTCCGTAATACAAAAGTAACCATCAGTATCCCTTTTGATAGTTGCATAACTACTATAACGATCGGTCCGAGCGCGGACTCAGCCCTTGGCATGGCACGTTTTGCTCATTACTTTCATCCCTGAGGTTACCCTGGAAAGAGTACTGGCTAGCTCGGCTGGATGCACGACGGGTCTTCCCATTCCGGCACTGAGCTGTTCGTGACACGAGATTCCGCTGGCCACGAGGACTCTGGCACCACCGCCAGCCGCTTCGCTGGTCTTCACTTGAGCGAACAGATCGGCTCCAACCGCCCTGCTGAGGTCGTAATAATCCTCTTTGGATCCGAAACTGCCTGCCATTCCACAACATTCGACCGCCGACGTCACGACGTCGAATCCGACAGGTTTGAGCATGTCGATGCTCTGCGATGCTGCGTTATAAGTCCGCTGTTGGCAGTACGCATGGTAGAAAAGCTGCCTGCCAAATGGCGATCTCGCGGCTGGAAATGTCTCGGAGCTGCGGCACGATCGTCTCAGCCACCAGTACCGCGATATGTAACGGGGCGAGAAGGCTCGCCATTCCGGTCCGCTGATAGCCGACATCAACGCAGACCGAGCCGGTGCGCGCTACGTCTGCGAAGGCTTCTGTGACTCCTACGGGAGAATTGACCCAGTCTTCCGCGCAAGCATTCGAGAGGACACGCGGGTCGTTCGCGAATTCCGTAAAGAGTTCCCGCGGAAGATCGTGAGGCGGTGCAAACAAAACGCGATTGGCGTTTCCGGCAGCGCGCCAAATCGCCTGGTTCAATGCCGGTGCGGTGCGGTCGGTGATGTCCACGGTGGCGACGGCGGCGCTGGCCGCAGCCGAAAATTGTTCGATCATGGCTTGAATATCTGCGGCGTGGGCAACGGTCACTGGCATACCAGTCTTCTCCGGGATGGCCGAAATGGTAGCACCCGTCGGCTGCCCGCTTGGGATGCCCACCACAATCGAGGAAGTTTTGCCCGGGGCAGGGGTAGGCGCCGTCCTCTACAATCAAGCCATAGCGGCACGCTTTGGAGTTGCCGTACACTTCCCATGGTCGGATCGCCTCAGCGGCGGAAACCCCGAGTCAGCCGACGGAATTACGTCGCGCTGTTCCTGCTGGCCGGGTTCATCGTCAACGCCTCCGGCGCAATATCGCAAGATCAGGGTGCGCGCGACGCGGGCCATGCGACTGATTCACATGCCGCAATGCCGGGCATGGATATGGCGGAACCAAACTACGGGGCAGGCTGGTCGTCGGCCAGCGAATTGTTCATGGAGGAGTCGTCGGGAACGGCGGTGCAACCGGCGGCATGGCCCATGCCGATGACGATGACCAGCGCCGGCTCGTGGAACTTGATGTGGATGGGTCAGGCCTTCCTGGTGGACACGCAGCAGACCGGCCCGCTGGGGGCCGACAAACTATACTCCACGAACTGGGGCATGCTGGGCGCGACCCACAGATTGGGCGGGGGTAGCGTGATGCTTCGGACCATGCTGAGCCTGGAGCCGGCCACGATCACGGAACGCCGTTATCCCTTGCTTTTCCAGACCGGCGAAACTGCCTTTGGGGATCCAATCACGAACGCCCAGCATCCGCACGATTTTGTCATGGAGCTGAGCGTGCAGTACTCCCACAGTGTGGGAGAACGGGCTACGGCGGACTTGTACTATGGTCTGGTTGGCGATCCGGCCCTTGGACCGGTTGCCTACCCGCATCGGGCCTCGGCAATGGAAATTCCGCAAGCTACCCTCGGACATCACTGGGAGGATTCGACCCACATCGCCAACAATGTGGTGACCGGAGTCCTCGCGTTCAGGGGTGTGCGATTCGAGGCCTCAGGATTTCACGGAGCGGAACCCGACGAGAATCGCTGGAACTTCGATTTCGGCCCGATGGACTCTTACTCCGGGCGGATTACCTTCACCCCGACGTCCCGGTGGACGGCTCAGATTTCTGCGGGACACTTGACGAACCCCGAGGCGCTGGAGCCAGGCGACGTTGTACGGACTACCGCTTCTGTCGAGTACGTTGTACCGCGACCACACCAGAACTGGTGGGCGACGAGCCTGATATGGGGCAGGAACTGGAAGGCCAGGCCAAGATACGCTACCAATGCGGTGCTGGCCGAGACGGTTGTTCCTTTTCGCGAGAAGAACTTTGTCACCGGACGATACGAATGGTCGCAGCGGGACGAACTTTTTGCTGCCAACACGCCACTACAACAGCAACTGGCGATACCGGCGGGTGTGCCTTGGTTCAACGTCAACGCCTACACCTTGGGCTACACGCGCGATCTCGGTACCTTTTTCGGAGTGCAAACAGGATTGGGCATGAACGTTTCCTGGTATGGAATTCCTGACGCGATCAAACCCTACTACGGCAGCCATCCAGTCGGTGTGAATGTCTATTTGCGGGTTCGTTTGCGCTAGGGCGACGATAAGACGCTGATCGAGAATTAAGCACAGCTTCAGCTTAGAATCGCTAGCTTCAAAGTGGGCAGAGCAGCAACGGGGTAACGAGCTATCCATGCGCGTTCTCATCGTGGAAGACGAACGCAGACTCGCAGAAAATGTCGCACGCAGCCTGCGCGAAAGCGCAGGTTACGCCGTGGATGTAGCTTTCGATGGCGAAGATGGTCTGTACATGGCGCAGTCGAACCCGTATGACCTCGTGCTGCTCGATCTCATGCTCCCGAAGATCGACGGATTGACCTTGTTGAAACGGCTACGCGAAGAAGGCGGCGAAACGCCGGTTCTCGTCCTGACGGCGCGTGATGAGAAAGAATCGGTCGTGGCGCTGCTTAACGCCGGCGCGGACGACTACGTCGCCAAGCCATTCGATCTGGGTGAATTACTGGCCCGCGCCAAAGCGTTGATTCGGAGAGGCAAGGGTCACAGCACGGCGGTGCTGAAGATCGGCGAGATTGAAATCAACACGGCCGATCTGACGGTACGGCGCGGGGGTGAGCTTGTAACACTGACCGCGATGGAATATCGCGTGCTGGAATATCTCGCGCACCGACCTGGCGCGGTAGTGTCGAAGACGGAACTGCTGGAACATCTCTACGACTTCAACTGGGAGCGGTTCAGCAACGTGATCGAGGTGTACATATCGGGCTTACGGCGGAAGCTGGAAGACGGCAGCGACGCCAGGGTGATCCACACTCTGCGCGGGCAGGGCTACATGTTGCGTGCCTGACATGGCAACGACCTCCATTCAACGACGGCTTGTGGCTGTAATCGCGATCTCGCAGTTGCTGCTCGCGGTCGGACTGATCGATGTAGCCGTATTCGTCACCCGTGCCCAGCTAAGACGCGCATTTGATGTTGCCCTCCAGGGTAGGGCGATGAGCATCGCGGCACTGGTGCGCTATTCCGAAGATAGTCCCCACAAGCTGCTATTCGAGGGAGATCTGGTTCCTCAGCCATTGGAGAAGGGGCTCCCGGACGTTTATGAGGTGTATGCACGATCCGCACGTACTGATAGCGCGCTCTCCGAACTGGCCGGAGAAAGATGCGGTACTTCCGCCGCGTGGCTACCGGTGGCTCGCCACCTATGCCATTAACGGAATCCCCTACCGCAAACTCCGACTCCAACACGTCCCGGTACTCGACCGCGAATCCGATATACCGACCGCTGATTACCTGACGGTCACGTACGCGGCGCCCATTGAGCCGGTGTTGCGTGCTGTGAGTGACGTGCTGCTTTATATCGTGATCGGCAGTCTGGTCCTGCTCGCGGTCTCCGTTGCCTTCTCTTTTTGGGCGCTGCGTCGAAGTTTGCGGCCCCTGTCGGCGCTGGCCGATAGCGCGCGTGCAATTTCGCCCAGGAACTGGAAGCTGGACCCTCCGGAGGAGGTGTGGGAGACGTATGAACTTGAGCCGCTGACGCAGGCCATGACTTCGATGCTGACTGACCTTCATCGGGCTTTCACTCAGCAGCGTGAGTTTCTTGCCAACGCAGCGCATGAGCTCAAGACGCCGGTGGCGATTTTGAAGTCCACTTTGCAGTCGCTCCTACAGCGCCCCCGGAGCGCCGACGAATATCGGACAGGGGTGGAGGAAGCGCTCGACGACATGGCGCGCCTGGAAAAGTTACTGCACTCCATGTTGCGTCTTGCACGCGCGGAGCAATGGGCTGCGGGCAGCTTACAGCGCGACCTGACTCCTGTGGATATTGGCATGACCTGCCAGCTGGCGGTTGAACGCCTCAGACCGCTAGCCGATCAGCGCCAGATAGGCATTGACTTTGTAACCAATGGGGCAGTGCGTATTCCTGCCGATCCAGACGATCTCGAGTTGGTATGGGCAAATTTGCTGGAGAATGCGATCCGCTTCAGCCCTTCAGGAGAGGTGGTCCGCATCGCAATTCATGCCGAGCAGCAAGATTGTTATGTCGAGGTCACGGACCGGGGTCCGGGGATTCCGAGCAAGCAGTTGCCGCACATTTTTGAGCGGTTCCATCGCGGCGACTCGTCGCGTGCGCGTAACACGGGTGGCTACGGCCTGGGCCTGGCTATTTCCAAAGCCCTTGTCGAAGCCTACGGCGGCACTATAGAAGCACAAAGTGGCGATGGCGCCGGGACTCGCATGGTAGTATGCCTTCCCGCCGTGCGATAGACCTGGCGCTGCCGCGCTTCCAATCTCGTCGGCCCCAGTTCAGCTTGTTTTAAGGTGAGTCCCTGCATTCTGGAACGAAAGAGAGAGAGTTGTGATCCGCGAACTTGCCGGCATGGCCGTGTCGATTGCCTTGTGCCCGTTCTCCATGGCGCAGACGCCCTCTCCTGCTCAGACGACTGCGCAGACCCAGACGGCCGGTATGGTCCTGACCCTCTCGGATGCGCTGGTTCGCGCCAAAGCTAACAGTCCCCAGTTTCAGGCAGCGCTTAGCGAGATGGGGTTGGCCCGTGAAGATCGCTACCAGGCGCGGGCTGCTTTACTGCCCGGCGTGGACTACAACAACAGCTTTATCTACACGCAAGGTAATGGCACGGCCAGTGGAAGGTACATCGGAAATAACGGCGTCCATGAATACATCAGCCAGGGTGTAGGACACGAAACGCTGGGTCCAACGGAAGTTCTCGAATATCAGCGTGCGGCCGCCGCTCACGCGCTAGCTAAGGCCCGGGCTGAGATTGCAGCGCGCGGACTTAACGTCACAGTAGTCAACTTGTTTTACGGATTGCTGGCTGCACAGGCGCGCTCGCTCAACGCTGAGCGCGCCAACAACGAAGGGCAGCATTTCCTGGACCTGAGCCGCAAGCTTGAAGAAGGCGGTGAGGTAGCGCACTCCGACACCATTAAGGCGCAACTCCAGGCCAGTGACCTGAAGCGTGCATGGGACGACGCCCGACTGGCCGAGCAGAATGTTCGCCTTGAATTGGCGGTACTGATCTTTCCGAGTTTCTTTCAGGACTTCACCTTGGTGAACGATCTTGCGGCAGCGCCTTCTTTGCCGCCCCTAACCGTACTGACCGATATGGCAGCCAAGAACAATCCTGAATTGCAGGCGGCGTTCGCCTCGCTAAACCTCGCCAACAAGGAGGTTGGTGTAGCGCGAGCGGGATATCTGCCATCCCTGTCGGTGGGGATGTTTTACGGAATCGACGCGGCGCAGTTTGCTACGCGCGGTCCCAACGGCATCGAGAACCTGGGCTATGCAGGTGTGGCCACTTTGAACATTCCCATTTGGAACTGGGGAGCGCAGCAGAGCAAAGTACGCCAGGCGGAGTTACAGCGCCACCAGGCGCAGGTTGAACTGAGTGCTGCTCAGCGTCAGGCGGTCGCTGACCTGCAATCGTTCTACTCCGAAGCGCAGGTGGCTTATGAACATCTGCAAACGCTGAAGCAATCCACCGAATTGGCGGAACAAAGCCTACACCTGACGAATCTACGCTACCAGGCCGGCGAAGCGAGCGCGCTGGAAGTGGTGGATGCTCAGAACACACTTACTGGCGCCGGTAATAACTACAGCGAAGGCGAAGTTCGCTATCACGCTGGCTCTCGCGAATCTCCAGACATTGACGGGAACCTTCTAGATGCGGATTGGCACGAGCAAAATCGGTACCTTCTTATTCTGCTTCGCAGCGGCAATTACCCTTCTGCTTCCAGGCTGCAGCAAGAAGGAGCAGGAAAGCGAACCCGAAGTAACCGTGCAAGCTGCGAGAGTCACAAAAGCAGGCGATTCGGCGGGTTGTCCGGAGCGAAGCGGTCCTGTTTGCCAGGAACCAGGCCTCAATCACACCGAAGATCACGGCGCCGGTGAGAGCGTTTTACGTGAATCGCGGAAGCCGGGTGCGCGCCGGCCAACTTCTGGCGGTGCTGGAGAATCGTGATCTTGCGGCAGTCGAAGCTGAGAATAAAGGTTCCTACCAACAGGCCGAAGCGAATTACCACATCGAAACGTCGTCGGCGTTACCCGAAGAGTGGCAGAAGGCCGAGTACGACCTCAAGGCGGCGAAGGAAAACTACGATGCAGCGCAAAAAGTCTACGATAGCCGCAAGCAGCTTTTCCAGGAGGGCGCGCTTCCCCGTAAAGACTTCGACCAATCAACGGTTGCCCTGACCGCGGCAAAAGTCACAGTTCGAAATCGCCTCCATGCACATGGCGGCACTGCAATCGGCCGGCAAGAAGGAGCAGCTGAACTCCGCGCAAGGACAACTCGCTTCGGCGAGAGCCAAATACGAAGGAGCAGCGGCACAACTTGGCTACTCGGAGGTTCGCAGCCCGATTGATGGCGTGGTGACGGACCGTCCGGTGTACCCGGGCGAGACTCCCCCGCCGGGCGTCCCTATCTTGACGGTGATGGACACATCGTCGGTGATTGCCAAGGTACACATTCCGCAGGACCAGGCCATGCGGTTGAAGGCGGGCGATGCAGCCACAGTCGTGGCGCCGAACGACGTCAAGGTTACAGGCAAGGTCACGCTCATCAGCCCCGCGCTTGATCCGAACAGCACCACGGTGGAAGTGTGGGTGGAAGCCGCGAACCCTGACGGGGTGCTTCGTCCCGGGGCAACTGTCAACCTTGAGATGGTTGCCGAATCGATCAACGATGCAGTAGTCGTGCCTGCCTCAGCCCTGCTCAAATCGCCCGAAGGTGGTACGTCGGTGATGATCGTAACCGAGGGACATGCCCAGCAGACCCACGTGGAGACGGGCGTCCGCGACGATGATCTGGTGCAGATCACCAAAGGGCTCGCGGGAGGCGAAACCGTCATCGTGCAGTGGGTCGTATGGGTTGCCGGACAAGACCAAGGTCAAGATAGCCGAAGCGCATGCTGCCGGGCCCTCAGGTCCCCCGGACAAGGACTGATGCGCGAGCGCCTCACATTGCTGTTGGATCGCATGCGCGCGCCTTCCCAAGGCGGAGACCGATACTGGTACTCGCGCTACTCGAAGGCAACGGTCTTTCTGGTCCTCATCCTCGGGTTTGCGGGCGCATATCTCGCATTCACCATTCCTATCGCCGTGTTCCCGGTGACTAACTTTCCGCGAGTGGTGATCGGAGTGGACAACGGAGTGATGCCCATCGACCAGATGATGGTCACGATTACCAGGCCAATCGAGGAGAGCGTGAATAGTGTGCCCGGTCTGAGGCAGGTGCGTTCCACCACCAGCCGCGGGTCAGCCGAGATCGACCTGTTTTTTGACTGGCACGTGGACATGGTGACGACCTTGCAGCTCGTGGACGCAGCGCTCTCGAACATTCGAACCACATTGCCGCCTACAGCAGTCTTGCAGACGCATCGGCTAACGTTCGCAAGCTTTCCTATCATTGGCTACAGCCTCACGTCCGATACGGTGCCACAATCGCAGCTGTGGACCATGGCAACGTACGAACTTAAGCCGCGCCTGAACCGCCTGGACGGCGTTGCCACCGTGGTGGTGCAAGGCGGGCAGGAGCCCGAGTTCCACATCACGCCTGACCCTGCGAAATTGCTCGCGGCCAACGTCACCGTGACCGACATTCTCGATGCGGTAAGGCGCACGAACCTGATCGACTCCCCGGGATTGCTAGAGCAAGACCATCAGTTATACCTGGGGCTGGTGGACGCACAGGTGCATGACCCGGCCGAGTTGGGCGGAATCGTCGTCAAGTACACTCAGGCGGGTGTTCCCGTCAAAGTCGCCGACGTGGCCACGGTCGCACCCGGAATCAAGCCGGTGTACACGATTGTCACTGCCAATGGGAAGCCGGCAGTGTTGCTGAGCATCAATCGCCAGCCAGACAGTAATACGGTCGCGGTTGCCAACGAAGTTCACGCCGAGATCGACCGGATTCGCAAGTCGCTACCGCCGGGAATTCATCTCGAACCGTTCTACGATCAGTCGAACCTGGTGGTCGATTCAATCCACAGCGTGCGCGATGCAATTCTGCTGGGCATTATTCTGGCTTCGCTGATCATGGTGCTCTTCCTGCGCGACTGGGGAGCGTCGGTCGTCGCAGTACTGGTAATCCCGGCGACGGTACTCATTACCTTCATCGCGCTGAAGTTGCTCAATCAGAGCTTTAACCTCATGACGTTGGGGGGCCTCGCCGCGGCGGTCGGACTTATCATCGACGACGCCATTGTCGTGGTGGAGAATGTAGCGCTGCATCGCGATGCAGGACAGGGGAGACTCGAGTCGATTCAAAGCGCGTTGAGGGAAATCACGGCCCCGCTCATTGGATCAACCATCGCTCCCATCGTCGTGTTTATCCCGCTCATAGTCATTACCGGGGTCACTGGGGTTTTCTTTGGCGCTCTCGCCATTACCGTGGGAGCTTCGTTGCTGAGCTCGCTTGCCCTGGCGCTGACCTGGACTCCCACGCTGAGTCAGTACCTTATTCGAGGATCCGCGAAAGAAACGACTGAGAGCGGCGATCTTAGCGACAAGGAGAAACTGCTGGCGGCTGAAGAAGCCAGTTTCACGGGTCGATTCCGGCATGTAGTCGATTTCTACGAGCGCTGGCTGCGGTTAGGACTTGAACGTCCCCGGTGGATCGCCGTTCTGGCGGTGGCGATCATCGCGATTTCAGCACTCACGTACAAAGCATTGGGCACCGATCTACTGCCGGAAATGGACGAAGGCGGATTCATCCTCGACTACCTCACGCCTGCCGGTACTTCCCTGCAGGAGAGTAACCGGCTGGTCAGTCATGTCGAGCAGATGTTGCGTGAGACACCCGAGGTGGAAAGCGCTTCGCGCCGCACCGGCTTGCAACTTGGCCTGGCCGCGGTGACAGAGGCGAATCGGGGTGACTTCGCGGTCAAACTCAAATCCAAGCGTGATCGCGGGGTGGACGAGGTAATCGCGGAACTGCGCGCCAGGATTGCGCGCGAAGAACCGGCCCTCGATGTGGAGTTCGCACAGCTTACGCAGGATATGATTGGGGACCTGACGGATGCGCCGGAGCCGATACAAATCAAGCTCTTCTCACCCGATGGAGCGTTGCTCACTGAATGGGCGCCGAAGGTCGCAGAGGCAATCAAGAAGATCGATGGTGTAGTCGATGTACTCGACGGCATCGATAACACGATCAGCGGACCGGCGACGCTGTTCCGGGTTGACCCTTCGATCGCAGCACGTGCAGGTTTTACGCCGGAGGAAGTGGCGGTCAATGCAAGTGCGATTCTCGAAGGGGAACCTGCGGCGACCCCCGTGATCGCGCAGGACATTCCGTACACCATCCGCGTGCGCTATCCGGATTCGAACCGGGCGTCGTTGGGCGCGATGGCCAACACGGTGATGAACAGTTCAACCGGACACACGGCCACGCTGGGGTCGCTTGCAGCTATCACGGAGTTGCCCGGGCAGACCGAAATCCGCAGGGAGAATTTACAGCGCGATGCGGTGGTAACGGCGCGTCTGGAAGGACGAGATCTGGGCGGTTCGATCTCAGCCGTACAGAAGACGGTGGACGATTTACGCCTCCCGTCTTCGATTCGTGTGGAATATGGCGGTACCTACGCCGAACAACAGAAGTCGTTCCACGATCTTATGCTGGTGCTGGTGTTGGCGATTGTCTTGGTTTTTGTCGTATTGCTATTCGAGTTCCGGACGCTGGCAGCACCCGTCGCCATTTTGTCGTCAGCGATTCTGTCTACTTCCGGAGTCTTTCTTGCCCTGCTCATTACCCGCACGACCTTCAACATCGCGTCTTTCATGGGGCTAATCATGGTGATCGGAATCGTAGCCAAGAACGGAATTCTTTTGCTCGATGCCGACCAGCGATTGCAGGCGATGGGCTATTCAGCCTACGACGCAATGATCCAGGCCGGCCGCCGCCGATTGCGCCCGATTCTAATGACGGCGCTGGCTGCCGCCGCCGGCATGTTGCCCCTCGCCCTTGCCCTGGGTGCGGGATCGCAGATGCTGCAGCCCTTGGCCATTGCGGTCATCGGTGGCCTTTCCATTTCCATGGTGCTTTCTTTAATCATCACTCCGGCGGTCCACTACTACCTGGGCCGCGTCAGAACTGAGCCGCAATAACTTGAGTAAGGAGGAAATCGTGAAACGAGCTCTAGCGTTAATTCTTGGGACCACATTGATCGCAGCCCTGCCAGCGGTTGCGCAGAAATCTTTTAAGGTCACGGAACGAGTGAAACTCGGTGGCGAAGGCGGCTGGGACTACCTCACGTACGATCCGGACGGCAGTCGCGTCTTTATCACACGTGGCACGCACGTGATTGTCGTTGACGCGAAAACGCTCAAACAAACGGGCGACATTACCGGACTCAGCGGAGTTCATGGTGTCGCGCTGGCACCGGAATTGGGTCGCGGTTTCATTACCAGCGGCGGTGACAACGTGCTTGCTGTTTTCGACCTCAAGACCCTGAATGTGCTGGACCGGGTCAAGGTCGGTGAGCGCCCCGACGCTGTCCTCTATGACCCGTCGGCGAAACGCGTTTATACCTTCAATGCGAAGTCACAAGACAGCACCGTTGTTGACGCGGCTTCAGGGAAAGTCATAGGAACCGTTCCTCTTGGCGGAAAGCCCGAAACTGCCGTCGCCGACGGCAAGGGAAATGTGTACGTCAATATCGAAGACCGCAGCGAAATCGTGAGGGTCGACACGGCAAAGCTAACGGTTGGCGAGCACTATCCGATGGCGGGATGCGAGGAACCCAGCGCGTTGGCTTTCGATGCTGCTCACCGTCGCCTCTTTGCCGGCTGCGGCAGCAAGATGGTCGCAGTCGTGGATCCCGATGCGGGAAAGATGATAACCACGGTTGACATTGGCGGAGGCGTGGATGCTGGAGCGTTCAACCCGAACACCCAGCAGATCTTCATGTCGTGCGGGGAGGGTGTATTGACCGTCATTCACGAAGACTCGCCCAACAAGTATTCGGTGGTGCAGAGCGTCCCGACGGAACGTGGAGCACGAACGATGACGCTGGACCAGCAATTCGAACACGGTGTACACGGTCACAGCACAGTTCGACCCAACGCCGCCTCCACCGGGACAGAGACGAAAAATCATTCCCGATACGTTTGAGCTGCTGGTGGTGAAGCCACAGTAAACGCAAAGCGGTGAGTGGAGACTTCGGCAGGGCGGTCAAGGCCGCCCTGTCTTTCTTCTGTCAGTTCCCTCCGGTGGAGGAATGGGCTGGTTCACGAGAAGTACGGAAGGCTGCACTCAGTCCGTAGGCCAGAAATCCGGCAACGATCACCAAAATGCCAAATGTACGACTGCTTAACCCCAACACCTGTTCGTGTTCGGCGCGGAGCAGAGCGAGTCCCAAAAGCAGCATGGGAAATACGCCCACCAGCACCGCTCCGGGTAGACCGCCCGGAACACGGAAGGGGCGCGCCAGGTTTGGCTCTCTGATACGCAGCACCACCAGGGCTGCAAACTCGAGCAGCAAACTCGAACCGTAGATGAGGATGTCGATTGCAACCAGACGCTCGAAACCCAAGCCGACGCACAGTGCCCAGCCAGCAGACAGCACCACGATGGACACCCACGGTACGCGCGACTTTTTTGTCAGCCTTCCGAACGCAGCCGGCAGCATGCGATCCTGGGCCATAGCCAGCGGCAGGCGCGAATAACTCATCACCAGGGCGTTGAACATCCCAAAAGCACTCATCATGCCGCCCAAAACGACAGCGATGCCTAAGAGCGGACCGCCGACCAGCGCTGCGATATTTACCCATGAGCCGGTTTCCCAGGCCGACGGGTTCAGCTTAGTGATGGCAACAGCGGCAACCGGCAATATGTAGGTGAGCGACACAAGCCCAACGCACATCAACATCGCGCGGGGATAGGTGCGCTGCGGAGTGTCGACTTCGCCGGCCACGGTGGAAGCGTTGTCCCAACCCATGTAATTCCACATGGCGACCAGCAAGCCTCCAAATAGGTCAACGGGAGCTGATGACGATGCGAAAACCATATGCCCGAGACTTGCCCATTTGAAGGGTGACAAAACGACGATGACTACGAACGGGGCCGAAAGCACCAGAAATAACGTGATGGAAGTTGTTGAGACCGCGCGAATGCCGGCGAGGTTGAGTACGGCACTAACAGCTATAACAGCGACGCCCACGATAATTCCATGCCGATTTACGCCTGCCCACGGTAGAAGACGCGACAGGTATGCGACGAAGAGCGTCGGATAGATGGCCATATCGAAGACGCTTGCCACTAATGAGAGCCACGCTTCCTGAAAGCCCCAAAAGTCGCCCATGGCGCGGCGTACCCACACGTAGAAGCCGCCTTCCTCGGGAAGAGCGCTCGAAAGCTCACCTATCATGTACGCAGTCGGGAGACTCCAAATGATGGGTGTGACAAAGAGGATCAAGATGGCGCGTGTGTAGCCGGCGCCACGCACGACATCTTCGATTCCGTACGCCCCGCCGGAAACCATGAAGAACGTGGCGACCACCAACGGCCACGTGGTAAGCCGGTTCGGCTGTGTTCGGAGTCGGGTGATCGGCATGATAAGACGGACGCCCTGCCGAAGCTTAGCATCGATGGCTGCGACGACTAAGCAAATGCGGCCGCGTAAGTCTCACAGCAGCAAATCGCGGCCGGAGAGAGCTCGCCGGCCGCGCAAAAACAACACTACCGAACTGAGTTCTTACTTCGCCTTAGCTCCAAATGTGAAGCCCAATCCGGTTGTAAACAGAATATTGTTGTACTTGTTTCCCGGAACTGGTTTGTTAACGTACTGATCCAGGAAGTTTGTGTTGGCTGTCATCCATCCGTTGAGCTTGGTGGCGATTCCAACGCTGAAGTTGATGCGGTAATTGCTGGTGTCGTTCAGCGAGGGCAGATAGTACAGGTTCTGTGTAATCGATGTGTTCGCCGTGAAGTTGTGGGTAAACTCGTCTCCCAGGGTCGCGGTAAACAGATTGTTGGGGGAGCCGACATAGTAGCTTTCACGGGTGTAGCCCAGGCCGCCGAGCAGGTCCAGCGTCGTGGCCTTTGAGGCGATGGCGTGATAGCCAAGGCCAGCTCCAGGCATAATACGGTAATTCAGCAACTGCAGTGTGTCATACATGCCTGCGAACACGCCATACGCGAACCACCGCTTGGTGAGATCGTGGTCATACCGAATTAATCCCCCTAATGAGTTTGCCGAGGTCACGCCCAGGTTGCCATCGGCGGAGTAAATCGAAGCCGCATTCACGACCCAGGCATCGGTAGTCGTTTTACGGAGAGCATTGAAACCCAGAGCCAGGTTCGTGGTGTCACTGTTGCCGCGTGCCAGCGCGAAACCCACATTTCCTCCGCCGGTCCAATCCTCCAGCATCCCAGGATGCAGCGATTTCTCGTACGCGGCCTGATCGGCAGGCGACCGCATGGTGGTGACGTCGGGACGCGGAACTCGCTGGGTTCCCTGGGCGGTAGCCACAACGACGTCAGGGCCCTCCGCCGTCACCGTGCCCGAGATTAATTGCTTGTCGGCCTTGGTAACCACGAGCGACTGCTTGTCAGAAGAAAACTGGGTGACTTCTGACCAATCGATGGAAATGTCCCCCGCGTAGGTCGTCTTAAGCACTAGCTTTTTGCCATCCATGCTGACAATGGTTCCGCTGAGATGGTCACCGTTCTTCAGCGAAACCTCTTCCGCCTGCAGCATCAACGCGGTCGACATCATCCAAACGAAGGTAAGTAAAAAGAGCTGTTTTGACACGGAGGCCTCTCTCTTCTGGGGGTTCCAAACGCAGTCTATCTTATGCAGACAAGCGCTGAATTTCTGCTTCAGTTGACGACCTTGAGTTCGGGCTCAACATTCGAGTTCCTCGAATCATCTCAGTCATAGTCTTTCGGGGGGACGAGCGACGAATGACCCTGAATTCTCTTGGTTGACTCTCAGCACGTGCTAGACAACCCAGACTTGGCGCCCGACAACACGCCAAAACCATGTGCTCGTGGAGGGCATTACTGACCAGAGACCCCCACGTCCGCCACTGGCGACGCAGCGTACTCCATCATACCGAGTTCGGACTGTTTTCGTCTCGTTTGGTCCGAAGCGGATCCACCAGGTGTGAGCCAAATCACTGGCAACTTCGCTGCGAAACCCTTAGTCTGTAGATATCCCGAGCTCAACTTCTGATCGGCGGCGCGAAGAACGTCAATGCGGCTAAGCGCGCGGGGACGATACCACCGTGGAATCGATAGCTCGCGTCCAGCGGACCATCGGTGGTTAAACGCTGCAAATGAAGGTATTGAACATGATTCCTCTGCTCCGATTCGCAAAGACAGTCCGCCCAACGAAGAAGTGCAATCCTTGCCGGCTTGGTATTGCTTTTCGTTGTCGACTGGAAGCGCCCAGCAGCCAGCAACCCCCAAGGCGCGTCCCAAACTGGGTCTTGCCTTGCAGGGTGGCGGCGCGCTCGGTCTGGCGCACGTCGGAGTGATCACCTGGATGGAAGAACATCACATCCCCGTGGACTATGTCGCCGGCACCAGTATGGGCGGCCTGGTCGGCGGAGTGTACGCCACGGGCCGCAACGCGACCGAGCTTCGGCAGGTGGTGAATGGCATCAACTGGGACGAGGTGATGGCCGGGCAAACTCCCTTTGACGATCTGTCCTTCCGGCGCAAGGAAGATGCCCGCGACTATCCCAACAGCCTCGAGTTCGGCTTGCGCAACGGGATTGCAATTCCCTTCGGGATTCAACTCCGGTCAGCAGGTCTTGCTGATTCTCGACCAGGTTGCTGCTTCCCTACTCGGAAATCAAGAGCTTCAACGATCTCCCGATTCCCTTCGCCTGCGTCGCCACCGATCTGGTCAGCGGCAAAGCCAAGGTCTTCCGTAGCGGCTCGTTGTCGGTGGCCCTGCGCTCAACCATGTCGCTGCCCGGTATCTTCTCGTCCAGTGCGCGACGATGGCGCCATCTACGCCGACGGCGGACTTTTAGAAAACCTTCCCGTTCGGTGGCGAAAAAAATGGGGGCTGACGTGGTGTCTGGGCGTCCACCTGGCCGAAGAAACCCTGAAGCCCGACGCCAATCTTTCCTCGTTCGCAGTGCTCGGCCAGTCGATCTCGGTCATGATCTCGGCCAATGAACTCCAGAGCATGGAAATGGCCGATATCCTGTTATCGGTTCCGGTACAGAAATGGGGCGCGCTGAGTTTCGACGACGCTGACGCCATCATCAAGGCCGGATACGACGCCGCCCAGGCCAAGTCGAAAGTCCTGTTGACGCTCGCCGTCGACGATGCGACCTGGAACGAGTACATCGCCGAACGCAACTCCCGCCGCATTACCACCACTTCCAGTACCGACCTTCGTCGCCGTACAAGGGGTGAATACCAACCTGTCGCAAAAGGTTGAGACAGCTGATGGCGGGCATGACGTCGGCAAGCCCATCGACTATGACGAACTCGACGCTCAGATCATGCGCCTGAAAGGCACCGGGCGCTATCTCCGTGCTCAATTACCAGTTAGTCGAGCAAAACGGCAAGCAAGGACTTCTGATAAAGACTGAGGAAACGTGCTATGGTCCGCCGGTCGTTCGTCCTCTCATCCTGGTGGACGGCTCCAGTCTCGACAAATGTTACCTTCAACCTGGGAGCGCGAGTCACCTGGTACGACATCGGAGGCTTTCGTTCGGAATGGCGCAACGACATTACCCTGTTCTCGAATTACGGGCTGCGCTCGGAGTATTACCATCCCTTCACTCCGACCACTCACTGGTTCATCGCACCCAAGGGTACTCGTGTACAGCGACCCCGTTCTACTTCTATAACAACAATCAACTCATCTCGACCTATCGCCGAACTTTGGCGGTGGCGGACTCGACGTGGGCTATCAGTTCGGAATGCGGGCGAATTGCGCGTCGGCTACGAAGGCGGCTGGGAAGACTTCAGCCGCGAGGTCGGAAATCCAAACGAATTGCCTAGCTTTTCCGGCGGCTATGCGGCACGCCAAGGTTCAGTATCGGATGGATCGTCTCGACAATCGCTGTCATTCCTCGCAAGGGACAAGCCCTCGAGCCGTATTTTCTCTGGTCGAATGCCAATCCTCTGGCGACAAATCAGTATCCCGTCGCTGGAGGTCGCGTCGCGGAACTTCTTCAAGCTGAATGAGCCTTCGTCGGTGTTTTTGAACGCATTTGCCGGCACCACGTTTCAATTTCTACGACACCGGCTTTCCGCAATTCTCGCTGGGTGGCTCGCAGCAGCTGGTAGCCTACGGCACCAATGAACTCCTGATGGACAAGTACTTCCTCTTCCAGCTGGGCTATCTCCGCCAGATGGCGACGTTGCCACCCTTGCTGGGAGGTGGCGTCTATGTCATCGGAATGTACGAGGCCGCGCAGGTCTACGGCCAGCACACTGCATGGTGAACAAGGCTTCCGGGCTTCCCAACCGACGGTGCAGTCGGCCTGATCGTGAACACCATCTTCGGACCAGTGGAAGCAGCTTACGCGTACGGCGACACAGGCCATCGTAAGTTCTTCTTCAGAATTGGACGCCTGTTCTAACAGGATCGAAGCTGTAAAGAAGTGGCGAACCCGCAGTCTGGAGCCACTCACTTTTGTGTGCTCATCCAGTGTTGTGTAGTCCGGCCGCGATTCCGTTCATCGTGGCTCCGATGGCGTAATCGAGTTCTGCGCTTTGTTCGCCATCGCGCTTCCTTCGCAGAAGCTCGACCTGGATCAGACTCATGGGATCGACGTAGGGGTTGCGCAGCTTGATGGAGCGCGAGAGAACCACGTTCCGCTCCAACAGTTCGGTCTGACCGGTAAGCAGCAAGATCATACGTTTCGTCCGTTGAAACTCTTCCGCCAGCATTTGGTACACGGATTCGCGCAACTGAGTTTCCGGAACCAATGACGCATAAATTCGTGCAATCGAAAAATCGGCCTTGGCCATCGCCAGTTCAACATTACGGATCATGTCTGAGAACAGCGGGAATCCCGAGGCCAGGTCCTTCAGCACCTGCTCGTTTTGCTCCCCTCGCGCAATCCACTGCTCCAATGCATAGCCGACGCCGAACCATGCCGGGACTGCGTGCCGGCTCTGCATCCAGCCGAAGACCCATGGAATTGCACGCAGCTCCTCCAGTCCGCGGCCCTCACTACGACGAGCAGGACGCGAGCCGATGCGCGCCAATTCCATTTCATTGACGGGAGTTGCCAATTCGAAGTAGCGTAAAACGTCCGCGTTTTGGGCAATGTTTCGCCGGTAGTAAACAAAGGCTTCCTGCGATAACTCTTCCATCGGGTCACGCCATCTGGTTTCGTCGTCCGCAGCGCGGCTGCCAGGCCGTACCAGGGCTTCGAGACTGGCCGCTACCAGGATCTCGAGGTTCCATTCCGCGAGAACCGGATCGGAGTACTTCCAGTTCAAAACTTCGCCCTGCTCGGTAATCCTGATGTGGCCGCTGAAATCGCCCACTGGCTGCGCCAAAATCGCGGAGTGCGTCGGTCCACCCCCTCGGCCAACTGTTCCTCCGCGGCCATGAAAAATGCGCAACTTGACGCTGCAATCGCGGGCCACGCAATGCAAGGCGTGGTGAGTTTTGTGCAGCTCCCAGGTACTCGTTAGCATGCCTCCGTCTTTGTTGGAGTCGGAGTAGCCGAGCATGACTTCCTGCCAACCGCCCCACGTAGGCAAGAGAGTGCGATATTCGGGAGAGCTCCAGACCCGTCGCATGATTTCCGGTGCATTGCGAAGAGCGTCGATCGATTCGAACAACGGGACCGGCATCACGCCCGGATCGCCGTCGGAGCCTGCGGCCCGCAAACCGGATAGAGCGGCTAAACGAAGAACGGCAAATACGTCTTCTTCGGACTCTGCTCCGCTGACGATATAGCGGGTAACAGCCCCAGCTTCATATTGCTTCTTAGCCTCTGCAACGGTTCGGTAGGTGTCGAGAAGTTCAAGACTGGACGAACTGACAGCAGGCAAGACTTGGTGGTTAGCGGTTTCGACACTGATATTCGCAATTTCACCTAGTGCTCTGGAATGTACACGCGCATGCTGCCGTATATCCAAGGTATGCAAACGAAAACCGAACGTTCGCAGCTTGCAGATCAGTGGATCTACCATGGTGACCGCTAGTCGAGTGGCCCCGTTTTCACAAAGGCTCTGGCGAATGACGGAAAGATCATCTCCGAATTCGATCGCTGAGCTATACGCAATCGGATTCAGCCGCTCATCGCGAGCGCATTGCAGCCTCGTCCCCATCCTGAGGAGCAATCGCCGGTAAGCCTCGTATTGCGGGGTGCGGGACAATTCGACCGGCCCAACCAGGCTTCTCTCATACCTTTCCAGCCGGTCAAGCAACTCGGCCGAGGCAGCCACCTGATGAGTAGATACGGTCAAACGCCGCACTAATTGCGAGAGTTCCTGAATGTAATGCGACAACACCATGGTGCGTGCCAGTTCCAGTGCATCGCGGGTACATTGAGGACTAACGAACGGATTGCCGTCCCGGTCCCCGCCGATCCAGGAACCGAAGTGTAGGAACACAGGCAGCGCGATGATGTCCAGTTCCGCACCATACACTTCGCGAAGGTCGGCGGCAATTCCCTCGTAGATCTTCGGCACCGCGTCGAACAGCGTCATTACGTAATAGCTCAGTCCGGTGCGAATCTCATCGATCACCGTTAAACGCTGGAGCCGAACTTCGTCTGTCTGCCAAAGCGCTGAAATTTCGCCCTGGATGACGTCCTCACAGGCTTGTGCCTCCGACCGGGCCAGGGGCAATCGATCGAGCCGCTCCAGCTCCGCAGCAATTCGCTTTCGCTTCAGCAAGACCGCACGGCGCGTAATCTCCGTAGGATGGGCGGTGAAAACTGGTTGCACTGCGATTTCGCCGAGGGCCGCTCGTGCCTCGTCCGGCGACACACCAGCCTGCTTCATGCGAAGGAGCGTCCCACGAAATGAGCCGGGAAGAGGCGGTTCGTCGGGATGAAGCGCGGTAGCGCGCCGGCGGCGCTTGCGGTGGTTGGTTTCAGCCAGGTTGGTCAACTCAAAGTAGGCTGCAAAAGCCTTCGTCACGCGGTATGCAGTGACGACATCGAACGAAGCGATTGTCTGCTTGGCGTCCAACAGCAGAGAGTCCACATCGTTGCGATTGCCCGCAGCAGCTTGCTCGCGATGTTGAATCAGCAGGCGCCGCAGGGTTTCGACCTTGTCGAAGAGTTCCGGACCTACCTGCTCCACCAGGACGCGTCCCAGCAGAATGCCAAGCGAACGCACGTCGCGCCGCAGTGGCGCCTCTTTAATCGGGTCTGAGGTCCGGGCAGTCAGTTCGGCCAGGCGGTTCGACTGACTCTCCGCACTCCACAACGGCTGAGCGGGTTCCATCTCAGTAGTTTATGGGGTAATCGAGAGCACCGGAAGGCGAGAGCGAAAGTAGACTGGATTGTTGCAACGCGTTGCCCAGGATCGGTCTTGTGTTTTTTTCCACCAATCCAAAGATACGACCGATTCGTAAAGCAGGCAGTGAGTTGTCGTGAATTTTGCGGGCATCGATTTTCCCGAGGTCGGACGGCGTTGCATTGCGGCTGTGCTATTAGCCGCGTCGCTATTTTGCATACCCGCGACCGCTGAGCCGCCGAGTTCCCTCATTTCGGGCCAGGTGCTCGATCCGCGTGGAGTTCCAGTTGCGGGGGCACACGTAACCCTGCTGAGCGCCGCTGGCACGCAAATTCGTCAAGCCGACAGCACTCCCGACGGCACCTTCGTTATGGATCGAGTCGATGCCGGCGCCTATCAGCTTACGGCCAGCGCCGCGTCGTTCGTATCCATCGTGACGAATGTAGGAGTCACCGGCGGGCTGCAGCAGACCGTCACCTTGCAATTCCGGCAGATCGCCTCAGCAGTACAAGCCGTAACTGTCGTAGCGTCTGCACCCTCGTCGCTTACTCCCGATCCCTCGCAAAGCCTGGTTGTGCACGATGAGGTGCTGGATGCCAATCCCGGACGGCCAGGAGCCCCGATCTCCATACCTGGGCTGCCGATCGAGACCGCTTCCGGTGGCATCAAGGCCCCTCAGTACTTTGCTCCGGGAGTTGCCGGTGACCATGGCGAACCGATTGCTCAATACTTTCAGATTGGCAACTTTCTTTATCCGAATAACCTCCCAGCCAATGCGCACGGAAATGGGTACGCAGATCCGAACGTTCTAATTCCGTTGATGATCGAGTCGGTCGACGTCGATGGCGCTGCATTTAACGTTCGCGAGGGAAACAACTCGATTGACGCAGCGGCGGCCTACGTACCGAGGTCTCGTTTCAATAGCTTCGTGCAGCTCACGGGGAACTATCGTGACGCTGACGTTATGGCCGGTTGGAGCCCCACCAACCCGGAGACCAATGCCTGGTTAGCGGCGGAAGGGTCCTTCGGCAACGGGTTCCTGGAAAGTCTCGAGCACCGACAACAGTATCGACTTAACGGCTTCCGCGAATACCACCTTGGCAAACACGATTTGACTCTATTCGGTGTCGGATATTACGGCTTTTCCTATATTCCGGGATTGATTCCCATAGATGTTCCAGTTCCGGGCGACACGATTGACAACCGCCAACGCGATGTCACCCACACTTTTTTAGCAATCGCCAGCGACAACTGGAGACTGAGCGAGCAAAAGCAATTTTCCTTCTCGGGTTTTTATCGCAACTATGCCCTCCAGCTTCGCTCCAACTTTGGAGATGGCCTGATCCAACAGAGCGAAACCCGCAACGTCGTCGGTGGGGAAGCAATGTACATCCAGAGCGTGCGGCCTTGGCTAGCCCTGCTGGCCGGCGTCGATTTGCGTCGCGATGCTCCCCGCAATCTGGATCTACAGAAGATTGACGACCAGGGAATCTTCCACCCTGTCACCAGCAACAACCTGACAATGTCGTTTGTAGAACCGTTCTTTTCAGTGGACGGGAGCGCTTCACGCTACCTCCATTTCAATCTGGGAGTTCGCCAGGAGGAAGTCTGGATGAACAATCAGGACCTGATTAATCCGCAGAACTCATTCGACAAATTGGCGACGCTGACATTGCCTAAAGGCACGCTGACCATTCTTCCGCCAGACCTCTGGTATCTGCCCATCGTGTCGTTCAGTTGCGGCGAGGCGTTTCATACCAACGACCCACGCATCGGTACTGGCGAGGGAGTACCAACGCTCATTGCCCCATCCCGTGCGTATCAACTCGTGATTTCAAAGGTCATCAAGCAAACTCAGTTCTACGTCACCTTGCGACGAGTTTCTAATTCTCTCGAACTGGCGAAGATCGATCCCGATACCGGATTGCAGGAAGTCGTCGGTCCGTCTCTCAACAAAGTGATCGCGGTTTCGATGCAAAGGAACTTTTCCTACGGAAGCCTTTACTTCTCATGGGCGCAAGCCGACGCGAGAGATAGGGAAACGGGAGAGCCGGTAGCCGAGGCGCCTCGATTCATTCTCGACACCGTGGCAACTGCCAACAAGCTTCCTTTTCACCTGCGGGCGCGGGGCGAATTCGAATATGTCAAAGCAAAGCCACTCGGCGACGCCTTCACTGGCGTGCCGATTATGGAAATTCGCGGAGCCGTACTGCGGACGTTCCTTGAAGATCGCATGTCGGTTGCTGCCAACTTTCTGATCGCCCATGGATACACTGGCCAAACGACGGAGACGCTCGCTTTGCCTAACGAGCCGGAGCCATTCGAGCGCGTGGTAGGAGTTCCGCTCAAGTCGTACATCGGCCTCAGCCTGACCTACTACTTCAAGCATTGAGTTCCGGTGCCCAAGTCCGCGATCTGGTGTTGTTGGCAGCCCAGATTCCGCTATGCGATACTGAACTCGCAGCGCCGTTAACCCCGTTCTTGCGGCGCCTTCACTTTTGGCCGGGATGGCGGAACTGGCAGACGCAGCGGACTCAAAATCCGCCGATCGCAAGGTCATGGGGGTTCGATTCCCCCTCCCGGCACCAGACTTAAATTCTTTTGGATCATTCGGCTTGCGGCGGTGGTTTGCATCGCCGGAAAGCGCAACTCTCCCTGCGGCGACGTCATTCTCAGTCAGTAAATGCAGCGGATGTCCAGCCGAACGATACGCGGCGGACTTTCACCGCGAACCGGAAGCGCAGCGGATTGCCTCTCTGCTACCCGCGAACTACGCGGGCATAAAAATTCTCTGGCTTCCTCGAACGGTGCTGAAATGGTGAGTTTCGGGTGACAGATAGGGCGCATTATGCCCTATCTGTGATATGATCCAGAAGTGAAGAAAACCCGGAGGCTACGCAAGGGTGTGGACGAAACGACCCAAGTGCGTTGTGCTCTCGGAAAAGGACTCATCCGCGAAGAGATATGGCAGGACTCTCGTGGCGCGGTCGCCAAGTACAACCTGGCGTTTATCAATCACGCTCTTTGTGCCAAGGATAACGGCAGGGTGGTGGGCTACGACAACAACCACGGTGAGCATCATCGCCATTTCGCCGGCGCAGAAGAGAAATTTACTTTTATCAGCTACCAGAGGCTGCTGGAACGATTTCTAGACGAAGTGCGGGAACTCCGCCAAGAGAAGGAGCCGATATGAAGTTGAAAATCAATACGAATGGATTTGAAGGCTACGCGAAGCGGGCCTTGGAGCGGGCGCGCAAAATGGATCGACGGGAAGCCATCAAGCCGGAGATCACCATCACGTTCGAGGACCCACTCGCAATGGTCGAGGTTCTCACGGCGGAGCGTCTCCGGCTCGTTCAGAAAGTGCGAACAAAATCCTCGTCGATCACGGCTTTGGCGGCCGCGCTGAAGCGTGATCCCAAATCCGTGCGCCGAGACGTTCTGAAGTTAGAGCGAGCGGGAGTGGTTAGAACCCGCCAGCAGATCAATCCCGGCCACGGACGGGTGAAGATCGTAGAACCTGTGGCCCGCGAATACCGTCTCACTGCGGTTCTTTAACCTTCAACCGCCAGTCCATCGCCAAATTGAAATGCCAGTAGCGACCGTCGAGAACGACGCGTTCAACCGCAGCGAGTGCGGGGCATCTTCACATCGGCGGAGCAGGTTGCTTTCGCGGCCGAGCGTTCACCGGGACTCGTTTGGCCGGCACCGGCGATTAGTTGCTATTAAAAGCCAAACTCTTGCTGCAATAGGAATCGTCGCCGATCTGCGCATCTCTCCAAGGAAGCCCAGCCGGAATCCATGTGAGGTTAGGCTGATCGGATACCTGGCATGTGGCCAAGATACGAGGTTATGGGACACCTCCGCAGCCTAGTTCCAGTGTTCCAGTCAGATCCTCAGCAAAACTGACATGAACTCCCCGGGTGGTGAGTAGAGTCGAGATGTGGCGCGGTTGTTTAGGGAGACTCTGAACAAGTACTCGGATTTCCACCGATCTACAGGCTAGAGTCAGAAGAAATTTGGCGGAGGGCCTGGAGAGCGATGCAGCAGCAGACACTGGCGATGGCGAGCGGGTTTGAGCAGTACGCGAAGAAGACGCGACGTGCCTTGTTTCTGGAAGAGATGGAACAGGTGGTGCCGTGGGCCCAGTTATGCCGATTGATCGAGCCTTACTATCCGAATGCCGGTAACGGGCGGCCCCCGGTGGGGCTGGAACGGATGCTGCGGGTGTACTTTCTCCAGCAATGGTTCAACCTGTCGGACCCGGGGTTGGAAGAGGCGCTGTACGACTCGGTAGTGATGCGGCAATTTGTGGGCATCGATCTGGGGCGGGAGCCGGTGCCGGACGAGACTACGGTGTGCAAGTTCCGTCACCTGCTGGAAGAGCACGGCCTGGGCGGGGAGATTCTGCAGGCGGTGAATCTGTATCTACAAAGCCGGGGAGTGCGGATCACGACCGGCACCATCGTCGATGCAACCATTATTCATGCTCCCAGTTCGACCAAGAACCGGGAGCAGAAGCGCGACCCAGCGATGCACCAAACGAGGAAGGGGAAGCAATGGTACTTCGGGATGAAGGCGCACGTGGGGGTGGATAGTAAGACGAAGATGATTCACAGCGTGGTGGCGACGGCAGCTAACGTAGCCGATGGCACGGTATTGCCGGAGTTGCTGCACGGGGAAGAGACGAAGGTTTGGGGCGATCAGGCCTATCGAGGAAAAACGGAAGTCATGCAGGAAGTTGCGCCCGGGGCGCAGGACATGACCCACAAGCAGTATCGCTACAAGGACCGCATCGACGAAACAGAACGAGCCAAAAATCGCACGAAGTCACGAGTGCGTTCGAAAGTGGAGCACGTGTTTGGGATAATGAAGCTGAAGTTCGGGTTTGTGAAGGTGCGCTATCGTGGATTAAAAAAGAACGCCAACCGGCTGTTCGCTACCTGCGCCCTGGTCAACCTGTTCTTGGTGCGCAAGAAGCTGTTGTACTCAGCGGCGTAGTGTCTTTCAAGGAAGCCTGTCTATCGGAACGGGCCAGCCAAAGGGCTCAAAGAGCCAGTGGGAATGAAGGCATCGATCTGAATCTCAGCTTTTAAGGCATTCCCATTTGAAAAACAGGGGGTAGTTCAGAGGTTCCTTAGGTCTGGCCTATCCGTGTCCGGCCCTTTCTTCTCACGGTGCCTCATTATCCAAACCGTGCCCCGTTTCCACATCCCGCTGATCGAACCCCCACTCGTCTCTTTGCCACTTGCAGCTCCTTCCTGCTAGTGTGCCTTGGCGAGTGTCCCAGTTTGGGGGTTCAGTCCAGTCCGAGTGCTTAGTCGTGGAACTTTTTGTGATCAGTAACTTAGAAGCTAGCGGAGAGGATGGGATTCGAACCGTTGTTGGAGGTATTAGTCCCCAAGACGGTTTAGCAAACCGCCGGACCAGGCGTTTATTTCAGAGTGGAACACGTTGCAACGTCAACATGATTCGGCGGTATTAAGTGATTATGCAATCCTGTATCGCATCAATCCCGAGACCGGCGCTACCAAGAAGGTCGTGAACCTGGTGGGAAGTAATACGGTCATGGGGTTGGCTTTCGGGTCGAACGGGAAGCTGTATGCGACCGATTTTACTGGTGCCTCCGCACTTTATGTGATCGACCCGAAAACAGGATTTGAGAGCGCGGTTGCTGCCATGCCCTTTGGTCTTTCTACGGGACTCGAGTTGGCGGACCCGCTTCCGTGATGAAACTCTTGGGGTCACTCCCATTTCTGTGATCGGGGTGATGACCATGGACGGAAAGGGAACTGGCGTTGCCACCTCGACTTCAAGCGTGAACGGCGTGATTTCTAGGGGCACAAGTTCCGGCCCCTACACCGTGAACAGCGACTGCACCATGACCCTAAACCTTTCAAGCGGCACCAACTACGATGGTGTGGTCGTTTGGGACGGAAGTACGGGTTACTGGATGGAGACTGATACTGGCACGGTCCTCAGCGGGACCCTTTTCAGACCCCACATCCTGAACCGGCCAAAACTCGGGGAGCCCGAAGGCTCCCCAGGTTAGTCAGCTTCTATCAGCGAAGCGAACTTAGAAGTTCAGCTTCAACCCAAACTGGATGTTGCGTCTCTCGGTCGGAATAGGAGTTTGGGAGTTCCACGCCTGCGGAATTCCCTTATAGGCCTGAACTGCTGTGACTCCGGTACCCTGCTCAACGTCAAGGTTTGTGCTGTTGATGTAGTAGTTGCTGTGGTTAAAGGCGTTGTAGAACTCGGCGCGGAACTGCATGTTAAACCGCTCCGTGATCTTGAACGTCTTGGCAGCCACAAAGTTAAAGTTCCAGAATCCGGGTCCGCTGTAAGCATTGCGGTGGCCCTGCGGCAATCCGCTGATGCTGTACACGCACTCCCCGTGGTCGAGCTGAGCGCAGCTCGGCACCGCCAGCGCATCGCCGGCGTTAACCGGAGCGCCGGTAGTCGCGTCGATCGGCAGCGGTAGATAGTTGAACAGGTTCGGTCCAATTGCCGTCGAATTGCTCGCGCCGCCGTTCTGACTAATGGGTTGCGACGGAATGTAACGCGGGCAGGTGTACCCGACCGCACCCAGATTGGTGCAATCGTAAATCGAGTACGGCAGGCCCGAGCGGATGTTCAGGATCGGCGAGAAGCTCCAGCCCCCGAGAACCTGCCGCTCCCATGAGCTGCTCATATTGCTTCCCCACGGAATGTTCCAGGTTCCGCTGAGCACGAAGCGATTGCGCACGTCGTAATCGGAGTTGCCTTTGTCCAGATTGGCATTGTACGGGTCGAGATAGCCCAATCCGTACAGGCCGGAGGACCCGTCAGAGAAGGCGGACGAGAGGTTGTCGATCGAGTGCGACCACGTGTAGTTCGCGTTCAAATACAGCCCCTTGTTGAAGAGGTTGTTGGTCTGGAACTTCACGTTTAGGCCGCTGTACTGGTTGAAGCCCTCGCTGCCCCGATAGTTGATGGCGCTGTACTGATAGTTCAGGCGATTGGTGGTACGGGCGTCTCCAAGAAACGTCGAGCCATAGCCGCCGGCGTTGAGGTTGGCAATGTCATACTCGTGCGTGCCCTTCGATCCGGTGTATTCCAGCGACAACACCGAGTTCCTCAGGACCTGGTAGTCAATGGCGCCCGACCAGAATTGGATGTATGCCGTGGGTATGTTCTGCTGCACGGCGCGTAGGCTGGGGTTCGGGAAACACGAGGTACCCGGCACCACCACGGGGCTTCCGCCACAGGTGCTGCCTGCCCCGGCCAGCGGGCCAGTGTTGCTGACGTAGATAGGAAGGTTTCCGGCCGGCACGTCGGTACCGCTAATGACACTGATGACGGCGTAGTTCGGCGGGTTCTGGATGACGTTGAAAGTCACGTTCCCGAAGTTGCGCTCATAGCCGATGCCGTAACCGCCCCGGAAACTCATCGTGCCGTTTCCGAAGACGTCATAGGCAAAGCCCACCCGCGGCGCCCAGTTGTTCTTGTCCTGCGCCCACAACCCACCGACTGGACTCTGGTCGGCGATCTGTACCGTGCCGTTGCGCACCTGATCGAACAGTGTTTGGCCGGACCCGAGGTAGAAGTTCGAATCCAGCGCCGGATTTGAATTGTGCTGGACACCGTAGTACTCCCACCGAACCCCCAGGTTCAAGGTCAGGCGCGGCGTAACCTTCCACGAATCCTGCAGGTAGAACGAGCCGTCGTTATACCGGTTGTTGCGATTAAAGGCCGGCGATGATACCGGCAGTTGCAAAAGGCACGACGGCGTCACCACATACTGGCCGCTTGCGTCGCGCGAACAGGGGTACTGTCCCTGCGGATAGACAGCACCTTGGAACTGGTACAACTGTCCCGCCGCCAGGCTGGCCGCGGCTGACGATATATCGCCTCCAGACGCCAGCGACTCCACCGCGCCATAGTAGGCCCCGAACGTGCGATTGTCACGGGTTTGAATGTAGCCTCCACCAAACTTCATCTGGTGTTCGCCTTTCGTCCACGAAAGGTCGTCGGAGAATTGGTACACGTTCTGCGGACCGCCGAACGGGATGGAGTTACCCGGCGTTAACTCCGAATAGCCCGGAAACACCAGGATCCCATTGGTACCGGGCAGGTTAGGCGTGGCCGTGGCCGAAGTGTATAGAGTTGGGCCGATAGCATTCGCACCTAGCGGTTGCACGTTGGTCAGCCGGTTGTAAGTGAACTTCGCGGAATTCACGATATTCGGACTGAACACGTGTGTCAGGTTGATGTTCACGCTCTGGTTGAAGTAGGTCTGGCCGGTGTCGTAACCGACGTACGGGCTGCTGTTGATGTACCCATTAAAGTCGTCTTCGCTGTAGAGAGCGTAACGGCCATACAGGGTGGTCTTGTCGGAGAAGTTGTAGTCCACTCGAGCGACGGTCGAGTAGGCATTTTGCGGCGCCCCGGCCCCGGAATCACCCGGCGCCTTGTAGGCTACATATTGTCCAAAAGGCGCGTTGCAAGATAACGGCGCTGGGCATGGTCCACTGGTGACCCCATTCGCGGCTCCCCAGTTTACGCTGCTCAATACCCGCAGACTGGGAACTAACTGGCTGCCATACGCGCTAAAGAAGTCCTTGGTGGCCTGGTTAACCTGGGGCAGTACAAGAAACGCCGGGTCGACAATGCTTTGCGTGTTGGTCGTATCGCTGCGCACCCGCGTCCATTCCGTACTGCTGAAGAAGAACAACTTGTTCTTCACGATCGGTCCTCCGACCGAATACCCGAACTGGTTCCGGGTGAAGCCGTCCTTGGGAAGGCCGTTCGCATCGTTGTTATAGGTGTTGGCCGCCAGCGCCGACACCCGATTGAATTCGTACAACGAACCGTGGAACTGGTTGGTGCCGGACTTGGTGGTCACGTTGACCACGCCGCCTCCTGCGCGTCCATACTCCGACGTAAAGTTGGACGTCACACACCCGGAACTCCTGCACTGAGTCGAGGGGAACCTTCTGGCCGACCGTCGCGCTGAACAGATCGACATTCTCGCCGCCATCCAAAAGGACGTCGGTGTCCGACGAGCGCTGGCCGTTAATCGCATAACCGGCGCCGCGACCGCCTTGGGTATCTTCAGTAACATTTCCCGAGACGGCGACAAGGTCGTAAGGATTTCGCGTCAGAGTCGGCAGATCGGTGATCTGCTGCGCCGTGACCACCTGCGAAAGCGTCTGCGTCTCGGTGTTGACCGCCGCCGTTTCACCGGCAGACGTTACTTCCACCGTCGTCGATGCTCCCGTGACGTTCAGTTGTGCCGACACTTCATTCCTCGATCCCACGAGAACCTGGACCGGCCGGCTATATTTCTGAAAACCGGCATATTCAACCGTAATGGTATAGGTGTCCGGTTTCAGGTTGGTGATGGCATATTCCCCAGCCGACGCCGTGGTTGTGCTCCGGGTGAACCCCGTGGTAGTCGACACCACGGTGACCGTCGCACCTGGCACAACTGCGTTACTGGTGTCGGTAATAGTGCCCGCGATCACGCCGGTCTCCGCCTGGCCAAATAGACAGACCGAAGCCAGTAGTAGAACGCCGAGCAAGCTGACAACTCTCAGCGTGGTATTCTTCATCTCTAACACCTCTTCATGCTGCCGTTTGGAGTACGAAGATGCGGAGCCCCTGGTCCGCCCCCGACTAATTGCCCCTTACCCGCGGACCAGCTCATCGCCCTACGGCGTTCGTTCTTTCTGGAGCAATACGATTGCCACTCAATTCGGAATTGGTCACTATGACGCGAAGCCATGAGGTTCTGCTGTGAATAGCTGAAGTTTGACGATGAGACACCGCTATGACCGCCAGACGGTGCTCTAATCGTTGAAGACGAGAGTCGAATAAGATATGACTCGTCACAAGACGAGTATCAAATGGACTTTGATCACGGGACGAAGCTTAATAGGATAGATGCTCTAGGTCGAAATATTCCGAGCGCAGTTGCTGCTATGGCCCGGAGCAGACCCCAGAACGCTCGGTCCTACGTTGGATGATCGAGGCGAGACGATGCGGACGATCGCGAAGAAACTTCGCGTTAGCCCGGCCCTTGTGTGCCTGAAGCTAAAGGAGATGGGCCGATCCAGGACATGCTCAAATGCTGAGTTTCCTTAGTTTTGGGCGTACTTAGTTCTAATTCCAGTCTGCCATAGAGTCATCGAAGAGGTAATCAAACATGCCGGCGAAAGTGGATCTCTACAACAGTGCATATGCGAACTATGGTTCTGAGGTTTACCAGCAGGTATGCATGGAGACCTATGGCCAGGATTTGGGGCAGACGAGCTGGGTCACTATGGAAGAGTCCAGGGAAATTCCCCAAATGCTTCACTTAGAAGCTAGCTCGTCGGTCTTGGAACTTGGGTGCGGATCCGGGGGATATGCCTTGCACCTCGCGAAGCACGTGGGTTGCAACATTATAGGCGTGGACGTGAATGCAGCCGGAGTTCACAATGCCAATCAACTTGCGGCGACGAGCGGTCTCGCAGCACGAGCACATTTCGAACACTGTGACGCTTCGAAAAATCTCCCTTTCAACGATAGGGCCTTTGACGCGGTGTTCTCGAATGATGCCTTGTGCCACATTCCAGGACGGCTCAAAGTGTTGTGCGAGATGTTTCGGATTCTAAAGCCAGGCGGACGAATGCTCTTCAGCGACGCGCTGGTCGTTGGTGGAATGATTTCCCACGAGGAAATCGCCACGCGTAGTTCGATTGGTTATTACGTCTACAGTCCGCCGGGAGAGAATGAGCGACTGAGCGAGCAAGCGGGGTTTCGGGGGATCCATGTAACCGACACAACTGAAAGTGCGGCCCGCATCGCAAGGCAGTGGCATCAGGCTCGGGAGAGGCGGAGGAACGAACTGGTCGCATTGGAGGGGACCGCCAACTTTGAAGGCTTGCAAGCGTTCCTTTCCTGCGTTCATAGCCTCACAGCCGAGCGTCGCTTGTTGAGGTTCCTGTATCTGGCCGACAGGGGCCGCTGAACCTCGTCTGGTTCGCGAAACATCGCTGTTATGCTCGCGATTCGGCGCCTCACCCACGAATCAGTCTTTCTCGCAGAACCTGCACAGTCAGAAAGCTGCGTGCGCCCTGCACTTCGCGTATTACAAAGACGGTGAGCGCGAGTTTTTACGAAACATCTCCAAGGTGGGTCTAATTGAAGATGAGTGGTCACGAACTGGGCAAGTAGGTCAGAAAACTGCCGCTCCAGTTGTTTGTTTCAGGGTGGAACACCTTGCGATGTTCAGGACTCGGGCGGAACTCAATGATTGTCTATTCGAGGTTAGCAGGTGTTCTCAAGACCCCGCGCACGCACTCTTGCGGAGGGGTGAGGCTGACGAGCGCGGCGTGATGTAATCGTGATGCAGGAGCCCTTGTAGACCCGCATTTTGCAGTGCAAAACCGAACAGTACATTTCGGCTAAGTGGCTCTAAATCATTGATTTAGCTTGACTTACGGCTTGGGTGATTCGGTCTCAAAATCCGCCGAGGTTCATCCCTCGTGGGGGTTCGCCCCCCTCCCGGCACCACTTAACTAGCTGATAAATCTAATCTTAGCGGGTTTCATTGTAGTTTCCCGGAAAGTAGCTTGAACAAGCGCCCCGGCTTCAGGCGCTCCTCGCTTTATCTTCGAAGGTGACACCGTCACAGCTCCAACGCACCTAACGCCTGACCGCCCTTCCTCACTCTGTACGGAGTGCCTTCATCGGCTCAGTTGAGGCGGCTCGGCGTGCCGGGAGAATGCTGGCAATTGCAGCGCAGATTCCCAAGGCAATGATGGAGCTACCGAGCACAAACGGATCGTAGCTACGTACCTGAAAGAGCTTTGACGCCATGAAATGGCCGGCAATGATCGCCAGTGGAATGCCGACCACTAGGCCAACCGCAACTTGCAGGAACGCTCCGCGAAGCACCATGACTACGATATTCATCCGGTTTGCGCCGAGTGCCATACGCACCCCGATTTCGGAGGTGCGACGCACGACGCTATAGGCTGTCAGGCCGTAAAGGCCGATAGCGGCCAGCAGCAGCGCGATGAGTCCGAAGCCGGTGGCGAGCTCCGCCACCATGCTCTGCTGGTCGAAGTTGGATGCGACCTGTTCCAGCATCGTCTTCACGCTGATGATGGTGATGGACGGATCGATTTCGGCAACGGCTCGCCGAATCTGCGGCTCAAGGTTCGGAGTGCGACCTGCGGTCAACAACTGAATGTTCTGGATGAAGTGCGAGCGATCGGCCAGGCTTTGCATCAGCGGTACGTCGTATTTCTCAGACTGCTCAAGAGGAACGTAAAACATCGGCCTGGAAGGTTCAGCCGGGTCGTTGTACTTGGCGTCACGCGCTACACCGACGACCTCGAAAGTCGAGGCGAGCTCCGCCGAATCCAGCCCGAAGTGCTTGCCAATCGGGTCTTCTCCCTTGAAGTACCGGTTCGCAAAGGCCTGGTTGACTATGGCTACCGGGTGTCCACCCGCGTCGCTGCTTTGGAAGTTGCGGCCTCTGACGATCTGCTGGCCGATGACGTTCGTGTAATTGGAACTCACGCGGTCCCACGAAGACTCATCGTCCATCGAGGGATTGCCCTTGCCTTCTACGGCAATCAGTTCACCCCAATTGTTACCCTCCAGTGGTGTGTACAGTGCCAAGCTCACGTCCTGCACACCCGGAATCTGGCGCAGACGATCGCGCAACGAAAGATAAGCCGACTGCAGACGCTCTTGCGTGTAGTCGGGAGAGAGCGGATTGATGCTGACCACAACGCGATCTTGCGGCAAGAATCCAAAGTCTTGGCTCTGCAGGTTGCGCAGACTGGCCGTAAGCATGCCGGCGCACGCCAGCAAAGCAAGGGAGAGTGCGGCTTGCGCCACCACCAGGAGTTTCTGCGGTAGAGTGGCGTGGTCTCTTGTGGTTCGGTTGACTCCACGTAGCGCTTCCGCGGGATCGGAATGGCTGGAGAACCACGCAGGTACCACACCGAAGACGATGCCGGTCAGCAGCGAGAGTCCAAACGCAAAGCCGAGCACTGGCAATGACGGTGCGGCGCTGATTGGATTCGCGCGTTGCCGCGGGGAACGCCAACCTGAGCATAATGCGGGCACCAGCGTAAGCGATCACCAGTCCTAACACTCCGCCGCAAACCGCGAGCGTAACAGCCTCGGTGAGTTGTTGTGCCATCAGGCGTGGTCTGCTTGCTCCGAGGGCCATGCGTATCGCGGTGTTACCCCGACGGGCGGTGCTGCGGGCCAGCAGGAGATTCGCGATGTTGGCGCAGGCGATGAGCAGAACCGTCAGGCAAACGAGCAACAGGATCCGCAGATTGGTTCGGTAATGCGCCTTCATGATTGCCACACCTGCGCCGGCAGGCGCAAGCTTGATGTACTTGTGCGGAATGGTTGGAGCAAGCTGTCCCTTAAAACCGGCAGGGATCTCGTCTTCATCCTTAAGCCAGCGCTGGAGCACGGTGGTAAGCCGCGCATCGAGACCTTGCACGCTCGCGCCGGGCTTGAGACGTCCGATCGCATACAGCCACTGCGGCATGTTGCCCTTGGTCCGGCCCTCTGGCCCGTTAATCAGTAACTCTTGTTGGACGGGAATCCAGAAGTCGGGGGGATGGCTCCGCAGTGTGTCGCCAAAAAACCCGGGAGGCGCAATGCCGACCAGCGTAACCGGATGTCCTTCGATGATGAATGTCGATCCGATGAGGGATGGATCGGATCCGTAGGACTGCTGCCACGTGCTGTAGCTCATCACCGCCACAGGGGCTGCGCTGCGCTGGTCATCCGAGAGTTGCAGCAACCGCCCCGCGTAAGGACCGATACCAAGGACGTGGAAGTACCGCCCGTCCACGTATTCCATTCTTAACGGGCGCGCGGCACTATCCTTTAAGGAACTGCGAACTCCAACGGTATCGGTATACGCTTGAAATGCAGTCACCTCTTCGAATTCTGGAGCCGCTTCGGCAAATCGCTGCACCAGCGGATACGAAAACAGACTCCAGTCATTACTGTCTTCCCAGCCATCATTGCAGCATTCGTCGGTATCGCCTATACGGTAGAGCTGCGAGGGCTCGGTGACCGGGAGCGACTTCAGCATGATCGAATGGATCAGGGTGAAGATGCCAGTGGTGGCTCCAATACCGATGCCAAGCGTCAAAATTGCGGTGATGGTGAAACCGGGCGAAAGCCGCATTTGTCGCAGCGCGTAACGAATATCCAGCAGGACCGTCGACATGCTGTACCTCGGTGCAATTGTTACGCCAACCTGATCGCAGCAGTTCCAGTAATTTAAATACGGGGTCTGTTCGAGAGTGGACACTTCGTCCAATTCTGGCCGACGCACGGTGTGTTTAGAGGGCTCGACGAGTCGGGAGGATATCCACAAGGGCATAATGGGCGCCCGACTCCACTGGCGTAAACGCCCTTCATAAGCGACGCCCGACGCACCGGGTCACTTGTGTAATGGTGATATAACGCCAGTAACCGTGCACGCCTACGAAAAGAATCATTCGCGATTAAGCCTGCCAATCGCCGTGCTAAGCAGGCTATTGAATCGCTGGGGATCCTCCATCATCAGGAAGTGCCCGACCCCTGGCATGAAGATCACTTGAACACCGTAGTGCTCGAGCGATGCGACGTCGGTGGGAGCGTTTTCGGGATTGATCGCGATCACCGGCAACTGCACTCGCTCGAGGGTCCGTGGCATCTCGCGGCTGCAGCTAAACGCCGCATCTGCCGATGGCAGAGCGATGTTCGGAGGCGCGGAGGACATTACGAGCGCGACTCGTTCCACGAGGGCAGGGTCCGACGTGCTTGCACTTCTTCTGAGGATCGGCCTGTTCCTAGCTTCTTGTAAGCATCCACCTTGGCAGGCCATGGCGACTCTGGCCGCAACCGTGAAAGATGGACAATTCAGTCGTATGGCGACGATGTCGCGGCCGTGGTGAAGAAACTGAACCTCAAAAGGGTCATCCTCATAGGTCACTCCATGGGGGGTGATGTGATCTCGGAGGCAGCACTGCGACTGCCGGGCCGTCACGGGCCTGATCTGGTGCGAATCGCCGCACAGCTTCCAGGAATTTCGAATGGATAGCCATAACAACCTTCGCAGGCTAAAAGCCAGTCCCTTCAAAATAGTTCAACTCTACTCCCTACTTTAAAATCCGCCCCTCAAAAATGGCATGCATACGGAGAGGGGGCGCCCGGGGTGCGTCGAAGTCTCGATGATCTACAAGTACCGCAGCGAGGAGGTCTACTCGCTGGATAATTTGAGTGCAAATACAGTCTGGCTTGCCTCACCCCAGGCGTACAACGACCCTTATGACTGGTTGCTCCGGTTTTCAGCTCGGAGATAACTTCGGGGAACTTTCTGGCTGACGGTGGGTGAATGAAATATAGGGTTTCGTAGCCGGTCACCGGTCGCGAGCGGATACGAATGCCAGCGACACACTATCCTTCGACGAAAAGCTCGAGGTTGAGCAGTTACGTCAGGGACCGTTCAAGGAGACCATGATGTCAAAAGGGAGAGCCATTCGTGTAGATTACCGGGATGCCCTATCGTGCGTGGGATCCGCAAATGAGCGGCAGCGTTTAAAGACCTACTGTGTTCTGGCCGACGTTTATCAACTGCTGGAGGAATACGCACCCGTCTGGTATTCGTCAAGAATCAGGATTCGACTTCGAAGCGCATTGGAAGCATTGGAAGCAATAGAGGAACCGGCCTGCGACAGCTAAACAGGTTGGGCGCGTGACGGGCAGCCCACCGGGGGCCGTCTCTCGATTGAAGGCTTAGGCCTCGGCAATTGCCGCGATGGACACTCTCATGCCGGGGATTCGAACGGGTAACTTCGCGCCTTGCCGCGCAGGCGGGTTCGCCGGAAACCACTTAATCCATTCTTCATTCATTCCGGCGAAGTCTGTTTCCTCAAGAAGGATGACAGTGACACTCACGACCCGTTCGAGGGAAGTGCCTGCAGCTTTGAGGATGGCAGATACATTCTCTAGGCACTGTCTGGTCTGCTCTTGGATCGTATCCCCAACAATCTTCCCGGTTACTGGATCGTGAGGCCCCGTGCCTGAGACGAACACAAGACCCGCTGCCCGTACCGCCTGGCTGTATGTCGGCGGCGGAGACGGGGCGTTAGGCGTTCGAATGATGTCTCTTGCCATAAATTTCTTCCGTTTTAACTGGACGACCCGGATGCGCTACCGGAGGCCTGACTTGATTCAGAAGTGCGGATCGTGAAGAAACCGGAGCGTTCCTAAAAGGACATCGTCTCACAACGCCGCATTTCGAGCGACGAATTTGACACGGTGGTAATGTCCGAGCGGAGGAAGCACGATCGTGTCTAAGAACAAGTGGCCACCTACTGGCCGCTCTCATCCCGGTCACGAGGGGAACTCCAAACGCTTACATCTGTAGTGCGCTTGAAGCTCAGTCAAATACACGACGTTCCTCAGAGCAGGAATTGAATCAGAGGGAGGGGTGTCTCTGAGGGGAGCATCGATGGGTCCAGACGGATGGCTGATACGCGCCTCAGAACAGGCTAGGAACAGGCGGATTCAACAGTCGCCGCACTGTAGGGACTTTTGCAGGCGGTAGGTGCTTCTAGGGCTTGCATCGCGTGGGACGCATTCCAGCAACTCCTGCATGAATGTCTCGTGGGCTTGCCCTTGCGGCGCCGTCCGCCCGCGGCTTCGGGATCGCGCGGAACGTGGGCCATCGCCTGCGTGGAGGCCCGCCGGCACTCGTCAGCCTCATCTCGCGGAATCTCTCGAGCACAGCGGTAAGACAAAGCCTAGACGGGATTCGGACTAACGGCGCGGTCCCTGGCGGACGGTTGGGGAAGATCCCCAAAGTGTGATTTCGGGACAGAAACGAAGATATGAGAGTTGCGTCTAACCAGGTAAGACAAGAGGCTGTCATGCGCGGAAGAACTGCAACAACATTTGTTTTCGCAAGCGCCCTGCTCGGCTTCGCCGGAGGCATACCCTTACATGCTCAAGGCGCCCAGCAGCCCAGTTCAGCCGGGGAGTCCGGTGGGCTACTTGCAGCAGGCAGGGAGATTTTCCTCGAACGGTGCGCCAGTTGTCACAACGAGGGTGGCGACAAACCGCTCAAAACCGGCGCACCCTTGAAAGAGCGCGCACTTTCCACGGAAGTGATCGCACAAGCCGTGAGCGGCCGCCTACGAGATCGAACCGAGGACGAGCGTCGCGCGGTTACGTTATACATATCGAACTTGATGAAGAGCAAGAATCCGGGAAATAACGCGGTACCGAAACCTTAGTTGCTCAGGATTGCCGCATCCTCTGCCGGCTACCGCATCCCTTCGTCAGTTGCGAAACCTGTATTGCTCCGAAATGGAGGTGCAGCACCGCTCTACTGCTCGCGAAGCACGTTAGCCGGATCGATACGCAAGGCGCGGCGCACCGGGCCCGCCACCGAAAGCAAGCCGGAAAGCAGTACGGTGAATGCAACACCCGCAAGCACCAACGGATCCTGCGCCTTCGCCTGGAAGACGATAACCGAAAGCACCCGGCTTGCGGCGACACCGAGCAGCAACCCAACCAGCGACCCGCTGGCCAACAGGACCAGCATACGGCCAAGCGCGGCGGAGAGTACCTGGCTTGGCTGAGCACCGAGCGCAACACGAATACTCAGCTCGCGTATCCGCTTGCTGACGGTGTAAGAAGCGAGGCCGAAGATTCCGGTAATGGAGAGCAGCAGTCCAAAAGCGCCAAACAGGCCGAGTGCGACCGTCGCCACTTGTGCCGGGAAGAAACTCATCGCCAGCAGGCTTCTCCACTCACCCGATGTCAGGATAGGAATAGCGGCGTCGAGATCGCGCAGGATTTTCCGGATGCTGGCTACCGTATCGCCCACATGCGCTCCCGTGGGATCGGGCTTGATTCGGACGATCAGTGACGTCTTCACAGTTGGCCGCTGCGAAACCGGGAAGTACGCTGCGGCTCTGGGCGTTTCACTGGGCAGGAATTGTTTGCCGTCGCCGGCGATGCCTACAATCTGGATGGAGACGCCCGAGCTGTTTTTGAAGTAACGGCCCACGGCGTTCTCCGTGTGAAAGAGGCGCCGGGCGAACTCCTGATTCACCACCGCAACTGCCGGCGTTGTCGCAGTGTCGCTGAAGCTCACATCGCGTCCAGCGATCAATGGGGTAGCGCACGCAGCCAAATATCCGGGCGAGACGTCATATTCATAGGTATAAAACGCCCTATTGGAAGGCCTTAAGTCAGTCGTTTGTTGAGAAAAGACTTCAGGAACCGAATTGTCCCCGTTGAGATTCGTGGTATTCGAATAGCCTGCCTCTTCCACTCCCTGGAGTTGCGCCACTCTTTCCAGCAACTGGCGTTGGATATGGTCGGCAGCTACGCCGCGATAGCCAGCCTGACTTAGGTCGAATGTGGTGAGTACCGCATTCCTCGGGTTGAAGCCCAAGTCCAGGGTCAATGTCCTGCGCAAGCCACGCAGTGAGACAAATGCAGCCGTGATGGTGACACAGCAGAGCGCGATCTGTACCGCTAGCAGGACATCGCGCACCGCCCAGCGGCGCCCCGCACCGGATTGGAATCCGCCGCTCTTGATCGCGTCATTGGGATCGGCGTTGAAGATCTGCCGCAGCGGTACGATGCCGAATAGACCGCCGGCAACTACCGACACCAGCAGCGCAATCAGCACTAGCAACGGCTGCGGCTCCACGGTGAACCGGAGTGGGTACTCGCTGGGTGGATGCCAGTTGGCCAGGCCCTTGAGGGCCATCCAGGCTAGACCGCAGGCAACAGCGCCCCCAATGGTTGAGACGACCATGGCCTCGGTTAGAACATGGCGGAGAACGCGCCAGCGGCTCGAGCCAACCGCCATGCGGATCGCAATTTCGCGTGTGCGGTCTGCCGTCCGGGCCGCGAACAGACCACCAAGATTGGCGCAGGCCGCCAACAGCACAATGGCGGCCAGTATCATGACCCCGAGCATAAAGCGGCGCACTGCCCCGCCGAGAAAGTCGCCGACCATGCCGGGACGAGCCAGCTTGAATTCCAAGCCATCTTCTTCCGCAGGGTTCTGGTGCTGAATGCGGGCGGCAAGCGTGTCGAGCTCAGCCTGCACCTGGGTTAGCGTGATTCCGTCCTTAATGCGCACGATGGGGAAGACCATCTTCTCTCGCCGCGACTCAAGCCAGCTGACACCATTGAGAGACGCTTGATTCGCCATCGGCACAAATATGTCGGGAAGCAGGAATTTTTCTGTTCCATAGAAGCCCTCGGGAGTAACGCCAACGATGGTGTAGGGATGCTTGTTGATGCGGACCGTCTTGCCTACGATGTTGGGGTCTGAAGCGAAATAGTTCTTCCACGCTGGAAAGGTAATTACGGCGCCTTCTGCGGCTTCTGGATGATCATCGTCGGTGCGTTCCAGCAGACGCCCAAGGTACGGCTTGATGCCAACGACCTCGAAGTACTGACCGCTCACGATGTATCCCCAGACCGGCCGCGTGATTCCGTCGGCTTCGAGCCCGAAAGGCTGTATCGTGAGAGCGGCGACGGCAGAAAACACAGTATTGCCGTCGCGTACATCCCGCACTTCTGGATAGGAGAAGACCGGATAGTCAGCAACGTGAGGAGCAAATGTCATCACGCGGTCGGAATGGGGCACGTCCAGGGGTCGCAAGATCATCGTTTGAAGGACGCCGAGGACGATCACATTGGCGGCGATTCCGATAGCCAGGATGAGAACGGCTGTGGTGGCAAATCCGGGGGAACGGCGCATCTGGCGAAGTGCTAATCGTAGATCCTGGAGCAGGCTCGCCATCTCGGCCTCCGCACGCGCTGGACGGACTCATACGACAAAAGCGCAATTGTGTAACCACGGCGGTCAGCGGCTAAATTACTGCAATTCAATTACATCGGGCGGTTGGACTATTGGACGCCAGCGATCCGAATGTCCGGCTCGGCGGAATGCGTCCATTCGTGAACACCGACCGCGGACGAGATGACCCGTGGGTAGCGGGAATCCGCAATGGATTAGTGCTTTGATAAGCCATGATGTTCTCCTCATATTTTGCGTACTGTTTGCAACTGATGTCTGGCAGATATGCTTCCTTTTGGCGACCGATCAATCGGACGAACTTTGCGCTCACAAGTGCTCTTAGAGAACTGGGATGCACTTCACTTCGGCATTCGTACGCAGCTTTTCCTGGGCCACTCCGAACCAAGCCTCCAATCCTTGGATCTTCACGATGAAATTGTTGAAGGCGCTCATTCGAGCAAAGCGCAAGCTGGCGGGCCGGCTCCTGCGGAAGCACTCTGAAGCATTTTGCTCGGGTGGGCGCGAAGGACAACAAGGCGTTCCTGTTGAATAGCTCGCGGGTGGCCGGCAAATCTTACCTTGGGATTACTTCAGGGCTGCCCGTTATCGGCCAACTATCGAAAGTTGGTCAGAAACCATACTTACATGGGTTGTTTAAACTCGCATTACCGCGCAGCCTTCAGAGCTGCGGCCACCTGCGTGATGCGTGCACCCTGATGCTTCGCGACGACAAGTTCGTCCGCCGTCGGCGGGGCGCTGTTCTGTCCGGAAGTCGATGACGATCCGTACGGCGTCCCGTGGCCCTGAAAAACTTTCTCGTGAGTGTAGCCGTTCGGCACAATGATGAATCCGAGGTGCGCCATTGGGAAGTACAGCGAGACCACCGTCGTCTCGTTTCCGCCGTGCGGCCCTGCCGTGGAAGTAAAGGCACCAGCCGCTTTTCCGTTCAACTTGCCTTGGAACCACAGACCACCAAGGCTGTCTATGAATGCTTTCAACTCCGCCGACGTATTACCAAATCGCGTCGGGGTGCCAAATACGATTCCGTCGGCCCACTCTGCGTCGTCGGGCGTTGGGGTACCGTACTCGGCGAGCATCCTTTTGCTGCGCTCCTCCCAGCCGGGCACTTTGGCCATAACCGCCGGAGAAACGATATCGGGCACGCGGCGAAGCCGAACCTCGGCTCCGGCTTCACGGGCTCCTTCACCGATGGCTTTAGCAAGCGCTTCTATGGAGCCGTCACGAGAGTAAAACGCAACAAGAATGTTTGCTTTAGGCTCTGGCATCGACAATTCCTTAAATCTGAACGTTTTCCTTAACTCAACGCCAGATGAGAGCAACAAGCACGAAGGTTCAAAAAAAAGCGCCTAAACGGGGCGAACGAAACGTCTGTGTTTTTTTGCCAAAGGGCCCGACGTCTTGGGCGTCGGTGGAGAGACGGCCGGAAACCGATGCCGGCCAAGCCGCCACTTTCGATCCACCATTCCCCAACCACTAGCTGATGCACGGTAGTGGAAAGCTAAGTTTGGCGAGCTTGTTCAATCTCGACCAACTTCCGCCGACCGGCGCTATTGTCATTGCGGCGCCTCTGAAAATTGTAGGCGGATCCGGTAGCCCTCTGAGAGTGATTGCGATTACGCCCTAGCCGCCATAGAGCTCGGGCGTCTCCGACGCACTAACGTATTTATTGGCGGGGTATATGATCGCCAGATCATGGGAAAGTTTCGGCTTCTGGCGCACCCGTGGTGGGTCAACCTCCTGCTGTTAATCCCCTTGGCCTTGTACTTCGCCTGGAGAAATAGAGGCATCCAGACTCCTACACGACAACTGCTTTTCGCCACCATCTTCGCCATAGCTTTCGGTTTCGTGGAAGCTGCGGTGGTGATTTATCTAAGTGCGGCTGCTGGTCTATTGCCGGGCTATACGGGAACACTGTCGGAGGTGCAGAGCCTCGCGAGAGCAACACCGCCGGAAACACTACCCATCGACCAATTTCCCCAAAGCCTGCTGACCGTTGAGGTGCTGCGCGAAGCCGCCACAATTGTCATGCTCGTCGGTGTTGCCCTGCTGGCGGCTGGCAAAGCCAGAGAGCGGTGCGCTGTTTTCCTGTGGTCATTCGCTATCTGGGATATCAGCTACTACGCCGGACTGTGGGCCACGATACGTTGGCCCACCTCGCTCATCGACCTCGACCTGCTGTTTCTCATCCCCGTACCCTGGGTTGCACAGGTGTGGTTTCCTTTGCTGGTGAGCGTTCTCACTCTGGTTGCCGTGGTTTTGAGTCGAAGAAAGACGCATGTGAGCGGTTTTCCTGAACTTCCAGGAACTCTTGTCGTACGTTCCTCCCCGTCAAACGATGGTGCAGCGCGCTAGTTTAGGTACTTAATGAAAATAACCTCGTTTTGTGCTTCGTTGTAGAGCAGCTCATCGGCGATGGCACGAGTCATAGCGATTCCAAATCCTCCGGGGCGTATGCCGAGTTGATCGCGCACCGCCATGTGTGCGATAGGTTGCTCCTCCGATTGACCCACTGCGGCATGAGCCAAGTTCTCGAAGCTGAAACCAGATCCAGGATCTGCCACGCGATATAGAAGCATCCGTGAGGAGCGTACGTAAGCAATTCGTACTTTGCGATTGGGATCTAGCTTTCCTCCCCACTCCACCGCGTTGAGCACCAGTTCCCTGAATGCCAACGCAATCGTGTCGCGCAGATCATCGGAAAGGTCTGTTTCTAACTTCATGAGAAACGATTGAATGCGTTCGGCTGACTCACGCGTGCACGGAATCAGCAGCTCGAACCAATGCGGTTTGGCGGATAGGATTTCAATAGGTGGAGAAGCGTCATGCTTCAACGCTCGCTGCGCAACCTCCACAGCTTCTTTTGGTGGAAAGGGCTTAGTCAAGTATTCATATGCCTGCTCACGTACAGCACGCAGCAAAGTCTCCGGCGTATTGTCGGATGTCATGATCACAATTTTGGGATGAGACTCCCCCCCCGAATCCGAGCAAGAACCTCAAGGCCGGTCAACTTCGGCATCCAGATGTCGAGAAACGCTAGGTCAAAACTATTCTGTTGGATATTGCGTAACGCCTCCGCACCGTCCTTCACTGCGGTAACTGCATATCCGGCATTCTTAAGCATGCTGGAGATAGCAAAACGCGTCGTCCGATCGTCGTCAGCTACAAGGATTTTTGCCGGTGGCTGGGTGCCGTCCATGGGGATCACCTTATCTGATCGGCTTCGAAGAGCCTGTACTGCGCCCGAATGCTACTTCCATTGGACTGACAGGTCAACCGAAGGAGTCGCGGCGAGCGCTCACCATCGAGGTTGCGCGAATCCCTTCGTTGTACAAGAATGATTGCCTCATCTGGATTTGAACGCTTGAATGGTGGAGCAGTGAGCACGACATCCGGTTTCCATCCGCCGACAGGGGACGACCTTCGCGAGTTTGGCGACCTCTCTCTAAACTTGTTATGTATCGCCGGCGTTGATGGTTACTTTAAGTATGTCAATCCTGCCTGGGAAGCAACGCTCGGCTACAGCCAGGCAGAACTACTCTCGCGTCCCTACTTGGACTTCGTGCACCCTGCCGACCGAGAGGCCACCGTTGCAGAGGCCTCACACATCGCGTCCGGGCGAAGCACTATTTGCTTCGAGAACCGCTACCTCTGTAAGGACGGGTCCTTCAAATGGCTGCTGTGGTCGGCCGTTGTCCACCCTGAAAGAGGCGTGATTTACGCCGTCGGCGTAGATCTTACGGATCGAAAGCGCGAAGAAACGCGTTTGGCCGCACAGCATGCGGTCACACGTGTGCTCGCAGAGGCACCAACGCTGGCGAAAGCTACGCCGCGGATTCTACAAGCTGTCTGCGAAAGCCTCGACTGGTCCGTGGGATCCATTTGGAGGCTTGACCCAAAACATCGCGTGTTGCACTGCGTGGAGACCTGGCATGATCTCTCAACGGAGCTTGAGGAGTTCGCCCGAGAGACTCGCTCTCGCACATTCGTTCTAGGCGTAGGCCTCCCGGGCCGAGTCTGGTCGCAAGCAGCAGCTGTTTGGATAGAAGACGTAACCCGAGACTCAAACTTTCCGCGCTCTCCGCTCGCGGCTCGGGGAGACCTTCATGCAGCGTTCGGATTTCCGATCCTTCTCGGAAATGCGGTTCTGGGTGTACTCGAATTCTTTAGCCACCAGATTCAAAAGCCCGACGGCCGGCTGTTAGAAATGATGAATGCTATTGGCAGCCAGATCGGTCAATTCATTGAGCGCGTGGAGGCCGAAGACGCCCTACGGGTTTATGCGCGAGATTTGGAATTGGCCCGAACGAAAGCGGAAGAAGCGACTCGGGCCAAAAGCGAGTTTCTGGCCAACATCAGTCACGAGGTTCGTACGCCGATGAATGCAATGATCGGCATGACTGAGCTGGCACTCGGTACCCGTATAACCCGAGAACAGCGGGAATATCTGAACGCCATTCAAAACTCAGCTAACGCGTTGCTTACACTAATCAACGATCTTCTCGACTTTTCTAAGATCGAAGCCCGCAAGTTGCAACTTGATCATGTTGGGTTCAACTTACGTGATGCACTCGAAGACAGTCTGCGTGTTTTGGCGCCGCGGGCCCACCAAAAAGGCATTGAATTGGCGTGTCACATTAATACTGGTGTGCCCGACGCCCTGATCGGCGATCCTTTGCGGCTACGCCAAATTGTAGTGAATCTGGTGGGCAATGCCATCAAATTTACCGAGCGAGGAGAAGTCGTGCTGGGCGTCCAAGTCGGCTCGCGCCTCAATGGCGACATTCAGTTGCGTTTTTCAGTTGCCGATACGGGGATCGGTATTCCAGCAGACAAGCAAGGCGTCATATTCGAGGCGTTCTCGCAGGCCGACAGTTCAACGACACGACGCTACGGCGGAACCGGTCTGGGCTTGGCCATCTCGGCGCAGTTGGTGGAACTTATGGGCGGCAGCATCTCAGTGGAAAGCCAACCCGGCCGCGGAAGTACATTCGTTTTTACTGGACGGTTCGAGACTCAGGAGCCCGGAACTGAGTCGCTGCCCACCTCGCGCACTTTGACCGACTTGCCGATCCTTATCGTGGACGACAACGCAACCAATCGGCGTATTCTCCTGGAAGCACTCACCAATTGGCGCATGCGTCCCGTTGCTGTTGAAAGTGGCGCAGCCGCCCTCGGTATGCTGGAAGACTCTCAACGCGTAAACCGACCATTTGCAATCGCATTACTAGACGGACACATGCCGGACATGGATGGATTTGCAGTAGCCGAGAGGATCCATAAGGACCGTCGCTACGCTAACCTCAAAATCATCATGCTGACGTCGGCTGGACGGTCTGACGACGTCACGCGCTGTCGCCGGCTGGGCATCTCAGAGTACGTCACGAAGCCCGTCAAGCAATCCGAACTCTTCGATGTGATTATTACCGCCCTCGGCGAGCCCCCGATCGAAAGGGCACAGGCCCCAAAGAGACGCAAAGGGGTAGCTCGATCGGCACGGAGCAGACCGCAGGTCTTAATAGCGGAGGACAATCAGGTGAACCAATTGGTGGCGACGCGAACTTTTGAGAAGCTGGGCTACGAAGCTACAGTAGTGGGCAACGGCCGGGATGCGGTCAGCGCCGTGCAAGGGCGCAAGTTTGATTTGGTCGCAATGGATGTGCAGATGCCGGACATGGATGGGCTTGAAGCGACCGCCGCCATTCGCGCCTGGGAGAAAACGACGGGCACCCACACTCTCATCGTAGCGATGACAGCGCACGCCATGAAGGGCGATCGCGAGCGTTGTCTGGCTGCTGGCATGGACGGTTATGCCTCTAAGCCCATCCGCATCAAAGACCTTGAGGACGTGATCAATCAGCTGACGCAGTCAGAACAATCGCCGCAGGTGCCTGCACCAACAACGAACTCCGAAGCTGACGTAATTGATGAGGAAACACTCCTGGCAGGTATTGATGGTAACCGAAAACTGTTGCGCGAAATTGTTCGGCTGTTTCTCGCCGACTATCCGAGGCGTCTCGCCGAAATCCAGCAAGCAATCAGCCGAAGTGATGGAGAAGCCGTGGCGAGAGCAGCGCACACGTTGAAAGGGTCGTCGGGCAACTTCGCGGCGCGGAACGCATTTGCGGCCGCCGAGAGCATGGAGACTGTTGGCAAAAGTGGAGACCTCAGTTCTGCCAGACAAACATTTCTCGCACTCGAGTCTGAACTGGCGCTTCTCGGTGCGAAGCTCCGAGAACTGACTATGAAATCCTCCATGCGTAGGACGAAGAAAGACGAGGACTAAGAAAGAACGATGGCACACGGAAACGGCTGCCGCCGCGAAGCCGAAGGTTAATATAGCCCTTTTTCGGGTGGGGGAGCGCTCTATTCGTCCGGCTTGCTGGACAATCGATCAGAGGACCCTCATGCCGTGTTCGCCGAAGGAATCCCGATTTTCGTATCGACCCGTAGGTTGAAACCCATATCACGCACCTCATTCGTTAGAGCGCGTCGGCCATTCGACTGCGCTTTTTCGAACTTTTACGGTCACCAACAACATCAACTCGTCACAGTACATCTACTTCTTTGGTCTCGATTTGCCTGCTCGCAACATTACCAACGCGCCGTCGGGACCCAAATGTCTGGCCTTCGTGGGGCAACTTGGGATTCACGGAAGGCCTCCTTGGGAAACTGGGAAAAGGCTTTGGAGGACGCACGCGAGGCCATGCGCCTGGAGCCCAACGCTGAAGCGGAAAGTGGGCTTTGCCTGTCGGCACCAGCACTGACAGGTAAGCGGAGAGCAACCGCGGCGGAACTGTAGGAGGTCTCCGTCTCGCAAGTGCGTGAGATCCGTGGCAAACCCGTCTGCGTATGCGTCTTTGTATTGCGCCAGGATGCAACACCACTGACGTTGGATTGGCCTGGGCAACAGGCTAAGTGATGACGTCAGCAGCACAACTCCACGAGCTCATGGGGCAGGTCAGCGGTCACGCCTTCTGGATCGTATACAGCGGATCGAACTCAGGAATGCCCGCCCGGCGCCCGGCAATCCAACGCAGGACACAAACCTGTCTCGGATCGGTAAGGCTGCCGAATGCATTCACCAGCACTTCCAGAATCAAATGGGCGCCAGCATCTTTGTAGTAATCAATGTCGGGCTCCACGAGTACGCAGTCCACGCCGTTAACGTTTTGCTTTTCGCCCTCATGAAAGGTGAGCTGGACATTGGCCTCGCCGAACTCGATCTGCTTATAGCTGCGGGTTGCTCCTGGATGCAGGCCGAAGGGTGCTGGCGCGAATTCTGGCTGCGGCTGCTGCACCGCCTGGTCTAACTGCTTGATCAAATTGACGTCGGCCCATGCGAAGAAACGGTCCTGCGCCATCACGAAGTTGCTCTTTGTCGGGTCGCGATCCCAGATCACTTGCTCGAGATAGTCGAACGGAGTTTTCTGTCCCAGGTGGATCTGCTGCATCGCCGTGGTGATGTTCAGGAGACAGGCGAGGATCTGGCCCTGCTGGTCCTCCATAATGTTTCCGTAACGAGTGGCTGCATCCGCACTTGACGCTGCGCCTTGGGACAGTAAATCCTTTAACTCCGGGCGCGACTTACCGAGAGCCTTCCAGGTGGCATTGGCGAAGTTGAAAGCGTTGGACGATGGGATCAGCATCAGGTCGACGGACTTATCGAAATTGGGTGCCAGCGCGACCGGGAAAAAGCCAGCATCCTTATAACCGTCGGCCGCTGCGAGAAACGTGTAGTTGTCGCCGAAGTTGTTGAACAGTGGCAGTCCGTTAAAAAGGACGCTGGATTGCTTGTGGAATTGGCGATGCTGAATTTGCTGATTGCCATCGCGCACCGTGTAGAGGATCTGCGGCTTGTCGGAATAGGGCTGACGCGTGCCATCAAATACGTTGAGCATGGCGCGCCCGCCCGAGGGTGGAATTCCTTTCGGTGGCATAAGCTTCCTTTCTGAATCGGCAGTTGCTTCTCATTTACTACAAATCGTCAGTCATTCATTTAGACTGCAGCCACAAACGACCCGGGCAAACCAGTTTGCCGCCAGTAAACTATGGTAACGGGTTGCTTACTTCTCCCTAATCGCCGGATTCGTGGCGGCAAGTAGCTCCGCCTTGTCCGAAGAACCTCAGGACGACCCCAGCCAAGAGTCTACGACTTGGGTGAATGCAGCGCCCAGCGCGCCGAGCAACTCCCGATTGCTCGGAAGAGTCGCACTTGGCGAAGTCCCAATTTGGTGGTGGACGGCAGATCGACGAAGTAGCGGGGCCCCTGGGACAAAACCTATCTACAGCTAAATAAAGACCCCGGCAAAACGGAAAGGAGTGGTGAAAAACTGCGCCCAGAGGAAGACCACCATCCAAATAAAGCGAATACTACATCGTCGATGGGTTCATGTCCCCGCTTCCCGCAAAGCGGTGACCAGGCTCGGTGACACCCCTGCTCTCACTACGCTCTCCGACGCGTCTTGGTTGAATCGGAAGCCCACGTCAATACGGCTAGAAGGCATGTTTGAGCACCTCATAACCTCCGTGCGCCTTGTCGATTAGTGGTCCGCGGCCAAGTCTTGATCAGTAGGTTGAAGTTCGATTCCTTCCGCGCTCACCATCTAACCACTTGATTGACTGCGTTTAGCTGCACGTCTTCTGATTCTTCGGAAATTGCGTCTTTGGTGCGCCCAGAATTGCGCGCTCAGCGATTTTCACTCGACTGAGGCCCTCGACCATCCGGCAAACAGTTCATCGGCGATTTTATTCTCGGAGCGGGGTCTGTCGGTTCGAGGCACTCGCTTGTAAGCCGTGATAGCTTGCAAGACTGATGAGTGCTCAAAACTTCGATACTATCCGGGAGCGCGAAAAGGGACTGCACCGGGGTTTGACCTCGGCGCAGCTCACCATGATCGCCATCGGCGGCGCAATTGGCACCGGCCTCTTTCTTGGCAGCAGTTTTGCGATCGGCTTTGCCGGGCCTGCGGTAATCGTCAGTTACGCGATTGGCGCGTTCATCGCCCTCCTGCTCATGGGGTGTCTGGCAGAAATGACGGTTGCACATCCGACGTCCGGCTCGTTCGGAGCGTGGGCGGAGTTCTACATCGGGCCGCTGGCCGGATTTCTGGTTCGCTATGCCTACTGGTCGGCCATTGTCTTTGCGGTCGGTACGGAAGTCACCGCCGTCGCCGTCTACATGCGCTACTGGTTCGCAGGGGTGCCGGGCTGGATCTGGATCGCCGGCTTCTCCTCGATCTTGATCGCCGTGAATGTACTCAACGTGAAAATATTTGGCGCGGTCGAGTACTCACTGTCGGCACTGAAAGTGTCGGCCATCATTGTGTTCATCCTTTTGGGTGCGTGGGTTGTGGCTGGAACTGGGTTCTCCAACTACACCGCACACGGTGGTTTCTTCCCCAAAGGCCTGTGGGGTATGTGGGTGGCGGTGATTGTCTCGATTTTTAGCTACCTGAGCATTGAGATGGTTGCGGTCGCGGCGGGGGAGGCCGCGGATCCTGAGCGGGCTATCACGAGTGCCTTTCGTTCTACAGTCGTGCGTCTTGTCGTTTTCTATCTTCTGACATTGGCCATCATCCTCGCGATCGCACCGTGGACCGAATCCGGAAAAGGCGAAAGCCCTTTTGTAACCGTGATGGCGCGTTCGCATGTTCCGTTTGCCGCGAGTGTGGTGAACTTCGTGATTCTCGCGGCAGCTCTTTCCGCCATGAACAGCCAGTTGTACATCACCACGCGGATGATGTTCAGCCTGGCGCGGGCAGGTCACGCGCCACGGCGATTCGGGGAACTGAGCACCCGCGGAACGCCGGTTTCGGCGCTGCTATTGTCATCGATTGGCATCGCGCTCGCGACGGTGGTGAGTATCTTGTTCCCGAATGCCGCCTTCACACTGATGATGGCCATCTCGATGTTTGGCGCGATGTTCACCTGGCTGATGATCTTCGTCACTCATGTGTATTTCCGTCGCGCTCACGCCGGTGAGAAATCGGTGTTTCGAATGTGGGGCTATCCGTATTCCAGCCTGCTGGGCGCCGGATTGATGGCGGCAATCCTGCTCAGCACGGCGTTTACGGCGGAATTCCGCATGACCCTGATCTACGGCTTACCGGTGTTGGCCCTGTTTTGGGCAGCGTGGCGGCTGCGGAGACAGTCGGTATTATGAACGCCATGGATGATCCGCTGCTCAGCTGGCGGAAGGAGTTCCCTATCCGCGCCCACACGTAATCCAGACTGAGTGTTCCCAATCAGGATTGGTTACCGGTTCGGGGGGTGCTACCGACTGGAGCGAACCATGTAAGTAGCATCGAATCCTGGGCGCCACTGTCGGTTGTCAGGGTGAAGTAGAAGGTGCCGCGCGGACCGCCGTTGGTGAAAAAGAGATTGAAATCTCCGCTAATGCTATCGGGTGTGCCCCAAGGACTCCCGAGGGTTGGCAGTCGACAAGTTGCGATTTAAGTTTTAAGGCTGCGCCACCAGTCCACCAGTAAGTGTAGGTGCCCAGGGCGCTGAGCGGAGCCAGATCGGCTTTCGTCCAACTTCCATTGCCTGAGGTGGCTCCTGTAACGGTTACGGTAAGGGTCGTGCTGTCGTTGTACATGTCGTAAACGGTAGGGCCGGGGTTTGGTAGGGTGGTGAGGTCGAGGGTGATTGTTTCGCGGTCGCGCTGTTGCCAAAGGGAAGTGCCCGACCAGGCTAGATTGTAGGTTTGGTATGTGTCCGTGTGCGCCATGGTGATCAGTAACAGTAAGCCAGCGATAAGCGCACACTTGACAAAGAATGTGTTCCTCTCCAACAAGTCACTGATGTTTGCGGTCAGATATTCGTGAAAACAGACATTTCATCCGTCCGCTCGAATGCGGACCAGAGGGCGACCAGCCGACGTCTAGCCGTCCCGCGTCGCTCGGGTACTTCCGCCATGGAAGAGTCGGCCAGCCTGCGACATGAGTTGCACAGTCGCGCAACTGTCTGACGACGGGCTAAAGAGGCTTCGTCGTCAGGACTCCCACGGGAGTCCGAAAGCCAGTATCTGATTCGCTAATGACATCTGTTGTATCCGATCAGATAGCCGTAAATAACCGATTGGATATCTTGGTGTCCACCGGTTTCAAAGATAGTTTGCTGCATTTATCCGTTAATGCTTGGGTTGTGGCGGCCGAAAAAGGAGATAGTTCTGTCTCTTTATCTGGCAGAGAGATTGCTCGATAGAGTAGCGTCAGCGGGCCGCTTAGCGGAAGACGAATCAGACTCGCTGCTCAGCCTGATGATTTCTTGCGGAAGCGATCCTTTCGGGAAATCGGCAATTCGGGTGTATTCCACAAACCATTAGAAGCAACGGTACCAAAATACCGGAAGGAGACTAGAAATGAAAAAACTCACCTATGGTCGCGTTGTCAGCGCGAAATGTAGCCAGAACGCTGGCATTGCTTGCGTTGACCATTGTCTTTGGCAGTTGGGCCTCCGCCTAGGACCAACCCCCGTTGATGAACCAGTTGACCATCACGAGAAACGCAGGCACCACCGGCGTTAACACGAAAACATACAGTGTTATCGTGAACGTTAGCGGTAGCCTGGCTCTTGGTCCAGCTGGATCTACGTCTTTCAACTTGTTCGGAACTCCTGGTGTCTATGAAGTGGACTTCCCCAGCGACATCAGCCACTGCGTCTACACTGGTACGATCGGTGACGCCTTGGCAGATGTTCCGGCGCCGGGCCTGATCACTGTCACGCAGCGTTTTGGAAGACCGTCCGGGATCTACGTGCAGACCTATGATCCGAACGGCCTGCGGAACTCGCATCCCTTCCACCTGCACGTACAGTGTTAGCGAAGGATGTCTGACTGGAATGTGAAGATTCGATGTTCTTCCCGACATCCCTAAGGTGACAGTCACAGGTTGTCGCGCAGAAATCAGGCCACCCAAGTGGGTGGCCTACTCTTCGGCTCGCTCGCCCTTTGCCGTGCATGGCCGCTTACGCTGCCCGAAAAGACTCAAGCAGAAACTGACAACGGGAAGATGGATTGCGTCACATACTGCGGGGGATTATTCAAGATTGCTAGCTCCTGACCCTCTACCGTAAACCCCTGCAAGCAGCGAACAATTGGGAGTCCAAGGATGTGCCGTGGAAGATCTCAAATCGGTTGCCTGTGGATGATTTCTGGAAGATGGCGGCAAGCATTCCGCGAAACGGTTCTCTGCTGTGCCCAAAATTGCCCAACGGGACGTAACCGGACATATCCGCACGTCGCCGAACGTAACGCCTGCGAAATGTAAGCTCTTGCAGACACTACGAAAATGGGGGCCTAGGATGTTGCAGGGCAACTCATAACCCGGCGAGGTTCCTGTCGGTTTTCTCTCCCTTCCAGGACTTTCTCGTTGCTGACCTGCGATGCCGATTCCCGGTTCAATTCCGCAATCTTTACCGCAAGCTGCTCAATCAGTTCGCCGCGTTCAAGGTTCTGGCGCAACGTCCCGGCGAGGTCAGCACGCGCCTCTAGGTCGTGGATGTAACTCGGTAACGTTTCGGGCGAAGCATTGATCTGGTGGTTCAACAAGCTCATTCACACACCTTCCTGTTGCACAAACCGAAGATATGAAGGATCATCGGGACGGCCTCATGAATGTCGAGGCAGGTTGTCTTAGTGGGAGGGTTTCAACGAACTCCAACAGCAAGTGTCTGCCAATCGAGAATTGTCTCAACCAAGGGGTTCACCCCATTTCACCGTGCCCAAATTGTGCTCAAGGTGCGCGGTTTTGGCATTTTTGGCTGCTTTGGCATTATCTGTTTTCAGTAACTTACACATTTCAAAAGTGGCCAGGAAGAACGCTCCCTCCCGGCACCAGAACATACTCATTGTAGTCAGCATCTGGCCGATAGACGTTACATCGCGCCGGGTAAACATCGTTCTCTTTCGAATTCTGCTAACATCAATGTAACCGTACCGGATTGCGAATGCACCGGCTCACGGTGCATTCGGGCGATCATCGCAAGTCCAACCCGCTCGCAAAAAACGCGACTTTTGGTGAGAGACATTCATGGCTACTGCCACGCTTCCGCATCTCGACGTACTGGAAGCTGAAAGCATTTACATCATGCGCGAGGTCATTGCCGAGTCCTCGCGGCCGGCGATGTTGTACTCGGTCGGCAAAGACTCGTCCGTCATGCTGCGGCTCGCCCAGAAGGCTTTCTATCCGGGCCGAATTCCCTTCCCGCTGATTCACGTTGATACCGGCTTTAAGTTTCGCGAAATGATAGCGTTCCGCGATCAGACCGCACGCGACCTGGGGCTGAACCTGATCGTGCACTCCAATCGCGAGGCGATCGCAGCCAACACGAATCCCTTCGAGTTGGGTACATCCAAGTGCTGTGCACTGCTCAAGACCAAGGCGCTGTTGGACGCGCTGGCGGAGAACCGCATTGATGCCGCCATCGGCGGAGCGCGACGCGACGAAGAAAAATCACGTGCCAAGGAACGCGTGTTCTCCCTCCGCGACGCTTTAGGTCAGTGGGACCCCAAGAACCAGCGTCCGGAGTTCTGGAACCTCTATAACGGCAGGGTGGAACCCGGCCAAAGCATGCGGGTGTTTCCGCTCTCGAACTGGACCGAGTTGGACGTTTGGGAGTACATCCGCCGCGAAGAAATTCCCGTCGTACCCCTTTACTTTGCCAAGGAGCGCGAAATGCTGGTCCGCGGTGACTACCTGATCCCCCTTGACCATCCCATTGATCTGATGCCAGGCGAAGAACCTCAGCCCGTAATGTGCCGCATGCGTTCCCTGGGCTGCACCTACTGCACCGGCGCGATACGCTCCACCGCATCGACCGTTGCTGAGATCATCGAAGAGCTCAAGTTCTTCCGCCGGTCAGAGCGCGAGAACCGCGTTATCGATCATGATCAGGAAGGTTCCATGGAACTGAAGAAACGGGAAGGATATTTTTGAGCGCCTCGGGCACCGAACGGGATCTTCTGCGTTTTCTGACAGCCGGTAGCGTCGACGACGGTAAATCAACCCTCATCGGACGCTTGCTCTACGATTCCAATGGAATCTACGATGATCAGCTTTCTTCTGTACGGAAAGCATCCGTCGCCAAGAACGTCGAACTCGATTTGTCACTTTTGACTGACGGTCTGCGCGCCGAGCGTGAGCAAGGCATCACCATCGATGTCGCCTACCGTTATTTCGCGACACCACGCCGAAAATTCATCATCGCCGACGCGCCCGGTCACGAGCAGTACACCCGCAACATGGCGACCGGTGCGTCAACCGCAGAGCTGGCCGTCATCCTGGTAGATGCCCGCAAAGGTGTACTGCGCCAGACTCGCCGCCACACGTTGATCGCATCGCTCATGGGCATCCGGCAGATGATCGTGGCCATCAACAAGATGGACCTGGTAGATTTCGATCAGCAGGTATATCTCTCCATCCGCGATCAATTCGGCGAGTTTGCAAAGTCACTCCAGGACGTCGAATTCAGCTTCGTTCCCTTAAGTGCGCTTGCGGGCGACAACGTAATCAAGTCCACGGAGCGCATGTCTTGGTACGAGGGACCATCCCTGCTTCACCTGCTCGAGACGCTGCCCGCGGCGCTCCCTCGTAATAGCGCTTTGCGCATACCAATCCAGAACGTTATTCGGCCGAACCAGGACTTTCGAGGTTATGCCGGCCAGGTAACTTCTGGTCTGGCGAGACCGGGAATGCAGATCGTCGCTTTGCCCTCGCAACAGCGCACCACAATCAAAGAAGTACTGCTTCATGACGGGCATCTCGACCAGGCTGGCCCCGGGCAATCGGTTGTCATCACCACGACCGATCACATCGATCTCGGCCGCGGAGATATGCTGGTCGCCGCCGAGGAAATACCCGTAGCTTCGACCAAGATCACGGCGTACCTGATCTGGTTGTCGCACACACCATTGCGCAGAGGCGCTCGTTACCTGGTGAAGCACACAACCCGGGTGCTTTGCGGTAAGGTCAGCCGCTTGAACCATAAGATTGACATCAATACCTTTGCCAAGCTTGATACCGACAGCCTCGACTTCAACGAGATCGGCGAAGTGCAACTCGATCTCCACAGCACGATTTTCTGCGATTCCTATCGCAACAACCGGCATACCGGAAGCTTCATCGTCATCGATCCTCTGAATAATGACACGGTTGCCGCGGGCATGATCGTGGACGCGGTTCCCGACCGTGCCGGACCGTCCGATACCTCATATACCGGCACAGACGTTTCCCGTCAGAGGGGCTTGACGGTTTGGTTTACCGGTTTGAGCGGCGCAGGCAAAACGACGATTTGCCGGTCCGTAGCGACGGAACTCATGGCGCACGGTCTTCAGGTGGAGGTGATCGACGGTGACGTTATCCGCAATTACCTCTGCAAGGATCTCGGCTTCAGTAAGCACGACCGCGACGAGAACATTCGCCGCATTGCTTTCGTGGCCCAGTTGTTAACGCGTAACGGCGCGACTGTTCTTGTGTCGGCAATCTCGCCCTATCGCGCGGCCCGCGACAATGCCCGGCAGGCGATTGGGGACTTCATGGAGGTCCACGTCAGTACCCCGCTTTCTGTTTGCGAGGTGCGCGATCCCAAAGAACTGTACAAGAAGGCGCGCGCCGGTAAGATTACCGGATTCACGGGTATTGACGATCCCTACGAGACGCCGCTCGCGCCTGAGATCGTTTGCCAAACCGACCAGGAAAGCACCCGCGAGAGTTCCTCCAAGGTGGTTTCGGCCGTCCTCCAATACTTAGCTCCGAAGAATTCCTGATGGAATCGCGCACTCTGATTTACAGCACCTCAAAAGCGGAGATTCAGTGGATTTAGGCACCATCCTGGCAAGAATTGCGGTGGGACTGGCTGTGGGCATCCTCGTGGGACTTACGGGCCTGGGCGGCGGGATGGTGTTGCTGCCGCTGTTGATCTCGGTATTGGGCGTTCCTCCTATCGTAGCTGTGGGTTCGGATGCGGTGATCAACCTGATCACCAAGGTTGGCGCCGGCAGCCTGCACTGGCGCCAAGGGAATGTAAGTTGGCCGCTGGTGCTTAATCTCGCATACGGAAGCATTCCCGGCGCCATCTTCGGAGTTACCGTCCTCGCCTGGATTCGCGCATCCTATGGAAACGGAGTAAATGAATTCCTGCGGGCTGCAATTGGTGTTCTCCTCGTCACGATTCCGATTGGATACCTGTTCAAGATACGACGCACGGTCCCCGAGGTTACTTTCGCAACGCTGCAGACCCACACATATCGCTTCGGTATAGCGCTCATCGGGTTTTTAGCGGGCATCCTGGTTGGCTTGACCTCCATTGGCTCGGGCAGTGTCATCCTGATGTTGCTAATGGTCTTCTACGGCTTTCCTCCCGGCTTAATGGTGGGAACCGATATCGTTCACGCGGTTTTGCTCGCTGGCCTGACGAGTTTCCTTCAATTCAAGCTCGGCAATGTGGACCTCATCCTCGTCTCCTGCGTAATCCTCGGATCGGTTCCTGGAGGAATCCTCGGAGCATACCTGACCAGGCACATCTCGTCGGCCCGCCTTAAACAAGTACTCAGCGCACTTCTGATGGTCGTGGGAGTAAGAATGCTTTGGGGAGTGGTAGTTCATGCTAACTGAGGCCGCACAGCGGCTTTACCTCTCGCGCATCGAGCAGGCACTCAAAGCCGCTTGTACGATCGCAAGCCAGTACGCATCAGGTACCTTCCGGGTGCACGACAATGGCGGCCGCGACGTCGTTACCGAGGTTGATCGTCGACTCAGCCACGAGTTACGCGGGTTATTGCAAAAACCCGGTGAAGGATGGCTTTCGGAGGAAGACCCCGATGACGAAGCTCGCCTTGCCTGCGGGCCTGTCTGGGTTGTCGATCCCCTCGACGGAACCCGCGAATTTGTGGACGGCATCCCCGAATGGTGCATCTCTGTTGGCCTCGTCGTGGAAGGAGTGCCCGTTGCTGGAGGTACCTGCAATCCCGCCACTAACGAGTTCTTCCTGGGCTCGCTCGATTGTGGTGTTGCCTACAATTCCCGCCCCGTGAGCGCCTCAACGCGCACGACTCTACAAGAGGCCACCGTCGTCGCCAGCCGCCAGGAGTGCAAGCGGGGAGAATGGAGCCGCTTTGAGACCAGCCCATTCCGGGTCAAACCGATGGGATCGGTCGCCTACAAGCTTTCCCTTGTAGCTGCGGGGCTCGTCGATGCCACCTGGACCCTCTCACCCAAGCACGAGTGGGACGTCGCTGCCGGTGTCGCACTGGTAGCTGGCGCTGGAGGCCGCGTGGGATGGTTCGATTCTCAGGAGCTGCGGTTCAACCAGGAAACGACACTCCTTCCTGGATTGATCGCCAGTGGCAAGAACCTTTGGCCTGAAATCATTCAATTATTGGCGGCTGATTATCAGGAGTCAAGCCGCTGAGCGTGCACTACTTCTCTTCGTGATATTCCTGTTCGGTATTCACCGACCAGACGTTCTCTTTATCCAATGAACCGCTCGCGATGTTGTCCACTGCCACCATGGCCGTCAGCATCGAGTGGTCCTGGTTGTTGTACTTGTGCATTCCATTCCGTCCGACCAGGAACAAGTTCCCAAACCCATCAACGTAGCTCCGGATCTCCGGGAACCGGTCGTACGACCCAAAATATGCGGGATACGTCTTGTCCATCCTCAGTACCGTACCGTCCAGCACCTTGGCTTCCTCCACGATGTCGATCTTCGCCAACTCTTTGGTCGCAAAGCGAATCAGCTCATCGTCAGGCATCCGCCACAGCTCGTCCCCCTCGAAACAGAAGTACTCCAATCCAATCCAGACCGTCGACTGATCGGCGACCAGGTAAGGGCTCCAGTTGTTGAAAATCTGCAGCCGTCCCAGCTTGACGTCAGGTTCCTGAATGTAGATCCAGTTGTCTTTGATCAGCGAGTTCGCCGCCACATGATCGTCATGCACTTTCAATTGCTTACACAGCAGGCCAACTGTAAGGAAGTCGCGGTAGATGAGGTTATCGCCGACCTCCCGTACTCGCTCGGGCGGCGCAGGCACCATGGCCTTTAACAGATCCTTCACCGGCATGGTCGAGAAAAAGAAGTCTCCGTCGAATTTCCGCCCCTCGCCTGTATCCGCACGCCGAGCCTCTACCGCCGTAATCCGTCCGTCCGAATGCTCGATTCGACTGACCAGGTATCCAGTCAGGATTTCCCCACCCATTTCCTTGATGTGCCGCGCAACTTCTTCCCACAGTTGTCCCGGACCGAGTTTCGGATACAAGAACTGCTCGATGAGCGATGTCTCGGAATCCTTCTGCGCCAGGTCCTGCCGTTTGCCCAGCAGCTTGCGCAGCTGATGCGCAATGGCCTTCGTCAGCGACAGGCCTTTGACTCGCTGCGCCCCCCACTCGGCGCTGATCTTGTCGCACGGGATGCCCCACACCTTCTCCGTGTAAGCCTGAAAAAAAGTCCGATACAGCTCCCTGCCGAAGCGGTTGATGAAGAACTGTTCCAGGTTCTGCTCGTTTGCGATCGGCCGCAGCACCGCCCGCATATAGCTGAACCCGATCTTCATCGTCCGGGCGATGCCGAGCTTTCGAACCGTGTCCTTACTGAGACTGATGGGATAGTCGAAAAGGCGGCGCAGGAAGTAAACGCGCGATTTCCGCTGCCGTACCAGCATCACAAGGTCAGTTTCTTCCGGATTGCCCGACTCTTGTCCATTAACCGCCCGTGTTTGCCCGTGATGGGCGATCACCGTATCCGCGCCTGAAGTCTGCGGCGGCAAGAATTGGAACCACCAGTTCATCACTCGATCGGACTTGGAGAAAAACCTGTGGCCGCCAATGTCGATACGATTGCCTTTGTAGGAGACCGTCCGCGCAATACCGCCCATGTACTCACTGCGCTCGAGCACGATGGGCTTGACGTCGGTCCGCTTGAGCAGTTCGTAAGCAGCCGTCAGCCCTGCTGGTCCAGCCCCTATGATGACCGCAACCCGGTTTTTCATGGACAAACGAACGGTGGACCGCTAAGGCATTCTTTTTGGCACACGATCATTGAGCAGAATCCCATCCGCGCAGCGAGAGTTCTTGCCGATTGCCAGTGGTCTCGTTATGTATCATAGTGGGTCTGTCGGTGAACAGTCGCCGGAACACCCAGCGGCCCCGCTGTTCTTGTGAGTTCCACGAACGCAAGCAATTGAGTGGCGCCACTTCTAGGCTGCCCTTCCGGGTGGTCTTGCCATATCGATTGCATTGAACCCTAGCTGGTGTCAAAGGTCATTGAACCTTTTATGTCTGCTCTAAGCGGCCAGGCTGTCACTGAATTCGGTCTTATCGGAGCTGCCGTCGGTGCGGCTTTCGTCGTGGTGTCGGGAGCCACATGGCTTCTCGCCAACCGCCGTGGCGGCAAGTCCGATCCCTCGAGATACCGCCGTTTCCTGATTATCGGCATCGCGGTCTCCTGTTTCTTCTTTGCAATAGCCCTGGTAGTAAATCATGCAACTCGCGAAGCAGAACACCAGTCATCCTTATTGAGTCGGTCCGGCCTCCGACAAGCCATCAGCCCCTTTCTGGAACAGGCCGAACGCAGGCGCGAGAAACGCCTGCTCGCGGAACTCGCCTCCCTGGAGCCAATCGATGCTCACACCCACATTACCCAGACCGGTCCCGCCTTCGTCGGAATGCTCCAGTCACTGCATATGCACGTCCTCGACATTCTGTATGTTGACGATACCAGCCCTTACCGCTCATCTTTGGAAAAGCAGAAACAGGATGCTTTGAACTTCATCGCCAGCGCCCGGGGCCAGGCGGCTCTTTGCACCACCTTCGATCCTTTTCGTTGGAGTACTTCGGGCTTCCCTCAAGATGCGATCAACGATTTGAACGACGACTTTGCGCACGGAGCGGTTGCGGCCAAGGTGTGGAAGAACATTGGAATGGAAATCAAGAACTCCGCCGGGCAATACGTCATGCCCGACGACCCTATGTTCGAGCCCATCTACCAAGACATTGCGGCCCACAATAAGACGCTGGTCATACACGCGGCTGACCCGGATGAGGCTTGGGATGGTAAGCAGCCGACAACCACAAGCGCAAGCTATTACGCGGCCAACCCTCAATGGAATATGTCGACCAAACTTGACGCGCCGCAGAAGGGGACGATCTTGCAAGCCCGAGATCATCTACTGGCGACAAATACGAACCTCAGGGTCATCGGAGCACACCTGGGGAGCGGGGAGCACGAACTTGATGACCTCGGTGCTCGGTTTGAGAGGTATCCCAATTTCGCGGTCGACACTGCAGCGCGCATCCGGAACCTCGCCGCCCAACCCAGGGAAACGGTCCGATCATTTCTCTTGAAGTATCAGGACCGGATTCTATACGGCACAGACCTTAGGTTCGACGGCACCTCGGGATTCAATGACCAGGCTGCGTCCCAGATCTGGGAACGGCAATATGAACTTGATTGGCGTTACCTCGCCACCGCCGACAATTTCAACTATCACGGCCGCCGGATAGAAGGGCTGAGCTTGCCCAGACCCGTACTTAAGAAGATTTTCCACGACAACGCAGTCCGCTGGATTCCCGGCATCACCGGCAACGTCCAGTGAGACAACAAGAACAAGAGAATCGCGATGTCGAGCTTTCGATTCGCGGGAAAAAATACTGGCATGCTGTGTTAGAATATCTGTAATCTACCAAACGCCACTTCTGACCAGAGGAGCCAATGAAGCACATTCGGGAGACCCAAACTATCTTTGTGCTGTGTTTTGTCTGCGCAGTAGTTTTAGTCGCAATTCCGGCTTACGGGTATATTGATCCGAATGCTGCGGGCTTGGTGTCTCAAATATTGACTCCTCTGCTCGTGATAGCTGGTGCCGGTATCACCTTCTTCCGAAAGCAGGTGGGCGCACTCTTCTCGAGCGTGTCACGACGTCTGCGCCGACGGGCCGATGCCTAGTGGACTTGCGTTTCGCGCCACCCTGACATCGCTCTGGTTCCGGCTGAGCGTTCTCGCCATCGTCTCCTTGATTTTTGCCGAGGCGCTTATTCTTGCGTCTGGAAAAGCGCAAGGGTGGGCGTTCTACCTCTCGATCCCAGAAGTCTTATTTGAGGTGCTGGTACGCATCATTGCGGCCGCACTAGTCGGCCTTGGGTTGGGGACCGCTTGTTCAGCCGTTGTAGCGCCCTTTCTGTGGTATTTCGAGTCCTCGCGGCAACGGCTCGCGGATCGGCTCGTTGAAGTCGCAGCCATATTATCGATCTTTCTGGTTTCCCGATACGTCCTTGAGGTCATGATCAAATGGGCGCATTTCTTATCCATTCGAAGTGATCGGTTCAAGATCGCATTGTTCGCGGCACACTTCCTGACATTCGTTGCAGTTCTTTGTATACCGCGGACACGCAAAGAGATGGTCGCCGGCCTCGACGGCTTCCTCACTCCCAGGATGACAAGACGGACTGCGCTGGCAACCGTCGGCGGTGCGGCAGCACTCGTAGGGACGCAGTTCGTGCTCAGCAGGTCGGTGCCCATGGTGAGGGCGGCGCTGACTCCAGAGCGTCGCAAATCAAATTTTCTGCTGATCACCTTCGATGCGTTGAATGCGGAAGATATGTCCCTTTACGGACGGTCTCTTCCGACGACGCCGAACATCGACGCTTTTGCACGCAAGGGTACCGTTTTCACAAACTACTATTCCGCATCGACGTTCACGACGCCAAGTATAGCCACCATGATGATGGGCCTCTACCCGTCGGAGAGTCGAATTTATCAACTGCAGGGTCAGGTGCCTCGCGACCGGGCGGTCCAAACTCTGCCGCATCTCATGCGGCAAGGCGGTTATGCTGTGGGTGCATTTCTCTCCAACCCGTTTGCTTACTATTTCGGTAAGAGCATTGATACTGAATTTGATCTTCTGCCGGAACCGGTCTTTCAGCGAGGTGGATTGGACAACCTTTGGAAACTGAGTGCGCCGCTGCACCAGAATTCAGGCATTGGTTGCCGAATCGACGAGTACATTGATCTCGAGTCCTTTTGGAGTTTTCTAAGCCAAAGCCCCGCTAACCTGTCGATGCGATATCGTCCGATCGCGAGTTTTGAGCAAGCCCGCCTGATTCTTGACAACCTGCCCGACGGATTCTTCTTGTGGATTCACCTGATCACCCCGCACAACCCATATCTTCCTGATACCGAGGACCGTGGACGCTTCTTGAGTGACACCGACATCCGAACCTACGAAGAAGAAGGCGGGAACCGTTGGAAGCCGCATTACCCTGCCGACCAGCAGGAGTTCGTTGACCAACGTCGCCTTCGGTACGACGAGTTTATCGCCACTGCCGACCGCGCATTCGGCGCATTCATGTCAGACTTGGAAAATAGCGGAAGGCTGCGGAACACTACTGTAATGTTTTCCGCGGATCACGGGGAGAGCTTTGAAGGGGGAGTGTATGAACATAGCAGTCCCTACTTAACCCGGCCCGTCACTCATATTCCGCTGATCATCCGAACGCCGGATCAGCAAGAGAATCGGACTGTGTTCTACACTGCCGACGAAACTGCGCTTGCCCCCACGATTCTCGAGCTTGCAGGCCTTCCTGCACCCGACTGGATGCGCGGACAATCTCTTGTTCCCTGGCTCAACCGTGACCGGCAAGGCAAAGGAGAAGGGCTGGCATTTACTCAGTACTTGGAGACTAACAGCGTTTTCAAGCCGATTGAGCATGGTACGGTGGGTGTAATCGACGGCGAGTTCCAGTACGTTTATTACCTCGACAGCAAGAAGGGCGAGTTACGTCCATTATCCGACGCTCAGATATGGAACATTGACCGAGCTGCAGAATATCCCGACCGGGCGCGCGCATTACGCGCTGCAATTCACACTCGGTTTCCTGACGTGGCATAGATCAACATCGCGACAAGCTATTTCGAGGTTAAAATGTCTCACGATTCACAGACGTTTGGCATTTTGGGCAGTGCCGCCGGACTGTCGCGACGGCTGATTCGGCGGCCTGATGTCTAACCAGTCGGGTTTTCGCCACGTCCTCACAACTCTCTGGCTCCGGCTGATCACGCTCTCGATCATCGCAATTGTATTTTGCGAGTTGTTGAAGCTGGCCCGGGGAAAGGCCCAGGGCTGGTCGTTCTATCTCACCTCTGCCGAAGTCGCCTTTGAAGTCATCGTGCGCGTGGTCGGTTCGGCGCTGACCGGAGTGGCTCTCGGGACCGTTTGCACCATCCTGCTCGCCCCGGTCCTCTGGTATTTCAAGTCCCCGCGTGACCGACTGCTCGACGGAATCACAAAAATCGCTGTCTTTCTGGTCATCTTCTGCACGTCCAAGTACGCCCTGGAAATCCTCATCAAGTGGTCTTATTCAGTGTCGAAACACTCGGGGCTTTACGACAAACTCTTGTGGGCTGCGTTCTATTTGGTGTTTGCGTTGGCTCTCTTCTTGCCGCGGCCCCGCCGGGCAGTCGTAAGCAGCCTGGATGACTATCTCACCGATAAGATGACTCGCCGCACCGCAGTTGCGACTCTCGCGGGGACGGCTGCTCTGGCGGGCACGGAATTTGTTTTGGGCAAAAGGACCGTGGCGGCAGTTTCAAACCTTGCCCACCCACGCCCCAAGTCCAACTTCGTTCTCGTTACGTTCGATGCGCTCAGCGCGGAAGACATGTCGGTTTATGGATACCGTCTCCCCACGACGCCCAACCTGGAAGCTTTCGCCAGGAAGAGTACTGTCTTCACCAGGTTCTTCTCCGGGTCAACCTACACGACTCCGAGCGTGGGGGTCATATTGATGGGAGTCTTTCCTTCTGAAAGTCTCGTCTACGGACTATCGGGTCAACTGCCCGCCGACCGGGCCGAAAAGAACCTGCCGCACGAGATGCGGCAAGCCGGATATGCCACCGGCGCATTTCTCACCAATCCGTGGGCCTACTACCTGGCAAGAAGCGTCAAGGCCGGTTTTGATGTGCTCCCCGAACCTCAGTTCCATCCGGGTGGCTTTCAGCGCTTGTGGGAAGTCACAACTCCGCTCCACCAGAGCACGGGATTCGGAAGCCGCATCGACGAATACTTCGACCTCGAGGCCCTCTGGAATGATGTAGGCCGGATTCCCGGGACCCGGGCATTTCGGTTCCGGCCCGGCGCAAGTTTTGAAAATGGCCGCCAGGTACTTTCTCAATTGCAGGATGGATTCTTCCTCTGGATTCATGTTCTGCCGCCCCACGCGCCTTATCTACCCGACTCTGCGGACCGGGGCCACTTTATGCCCGATGCCGAATTGCAGGCTATCGAACTTGAACCTGCTTTCAAATGGTACCCAAACTACAAACCCGGTGAGCAGCCCAAAATTGACCGGCGTCGCCTTGCTTACGACGAATATCTTGCCAGCGCCGATCGCGCCTTTGGCGATTTCATGTCGGACTTGGAAAAGAGCGGCAAGCTCGAAAACACCACGGTCATTGTCTCCGCCGACCATGGCGAGAGTTTTGAGGGCGGCGTTTACCAGCATCAAACGCCCTACCTGACCCGGCCGGTCATCCACGTTCCGTTGATCATCCATACTCCAGGTCAGCAGGATGGCCGAACGGTAGCCTTCACAGCCGACCAGACATCGCTGGCGCCCACAATTCTCGAGCTCGCCGGAGTTCCGCGACCTGATTGGATGAGGGGCCAGTCGCTGGTACCGTGGCTGAATGGCGCCGCCACGGGCAAAGAAAACGGCCTGGCGTTCACTCAGTACCTGGAGCGAAACAGCATCTTCAAACCTCTCCGTCACGGGGCAGTCGGGGTAATCGACGGCGAGTACGAGTACGTCTATTATCTTGATACGCAGAAGGGCGAGCTGCGTCCGCTGGCTGAAGCGCACATATGGAACCTCGACCGCAGCGCCGAGTTTCCCGACCGCGCGAAAGCGTTACGCGAGGCAATCCATTCGCGATTCCCTGAATTTGTACCCAAATCATCGTGAGCCAACAATATCTGAACCTTACTGCAGGCGCGTGGCGGCAACTGCGACAGAACTGGCATCTCCGTCCTTCTCCAATCTTGCTGTGGCAAACCTGGGGCCCCGGATCAGTGCTCTCTTCCATGGAGGGCCTCCAGCGAACCGTTTCGCGCGAACAGCTTGCCCAAGCAAACTTTCGCGATGCGGTGGTGGTGCTGGGATACTGGCGCTCCGGCACCACCTTGCTGCACGAGTTGTTGTGCCTGGATAGCCGTTACACCTATCCCACAACCCACGCCTGCATGAATCCTCATCACTTCCTGTTCTCGGAAGCCTCGGCCCTGGCGCAGCAAGGCTCGAGTGCCCAGCGTCCGATGGACGAGATGGAAGTGCGTCCTGGCTCGCCGCAGGAGGACGAGTTCGCCCTCCTGTCGCTGGGCGCGAGAACACCCTACGAGGCCCTGATCGCGCCCCGGATACTGCCGGAGGCGCTGAAACTCACGGACCCGCGTGACCTCTCAGAGGGCGACCGGAAACGCTGGCGCGAAGTGTTCCTGAGTTTTCTTGCGGGCGTATCAGTCCGGGGTGCGGGCAAGCCTGTCATCCTCAAATCTCCGACCCACGGCGCACGCGTATCGACATTGCGGGAACTTCTTCCCGATGCACGCTACATTCTGATCCTCCGCGATCCCATGACCAACTTCGAGTCGGTCGTCCGCATGTGGCGCAAGATGTTTGAAACCTACGCGCTCTGCCCTATCCCTGACGATGACACCATACGAGAAGCAGTTCTGGCCGACCGTCCCCGCTTTGAAGCAAAGCTCGCATCCGATACCGCCGATTTGCCCGACAATCGTTTCGCAACGCTAACTTATGAATCGTTGGTTGCCAATCCGCTCGGAGTCATCGAACAGCTCTACCGGCGTTTGGAACTTGGTGATTTCGCGACCGTACGCGACGCCCTCGCGGCGGAAACCCAGCAGCGCAGCGGATACCGAGCCAAGGGCCAACTACCGTCTGAACAGTGGCGGGACCGAATCAGCAAAGAGTGGGCGCCGATTCTCTCGCAGCACGCCAACATGCTGGGGAGCTGACCTGACGCTTACCGCGCGCCTCGTATCGGCAACTTGAACCAGAATACCGATCCGTGTCCCAACTGGCTGACGACGCCGATGCTGCCGCCGTGCGCTTCGACGATCACCTTAGCGATCGCCAGGCCCATGCCGGTACCATGTGCCGCGTACTGCTGGGCGCGCCCGCGATAGAACTTCTCGAAGATCAGGGGCTGTTCGAAACTATCGATGCCGGGACCGTGGTCCGCAACACTCACCACCATCGATCGGCCCTGACACTCTGCCGTGACCTTGATCGTCGTTCCCGCATCGGAGTATTTGGCTGCGTTTTCCAGGAGATGGGTAATCACCTCGCGAATCCGTTCAACATCCATGGTTACCGGGGGAAGACCCTCCGCGATGCTGACTTCGACGGAATACCTCTGCAACAGATGGCGTGCCGCATCGAGCGCCGAATCCACTGCGTCGCGAATATCGTGGGACTGGAGGTTCAGCTTAACCAGCCCCGAATCGAGTTGCGCCATTTCCGAAGCCTCACCGACCAGCCGGTTCAGCCGATCGGTTTCCTCATCGATGACGGTAAGCAACTCGGTCTTCTGTTCGCCGTCGAGCACGTTGCTGGTCAGCAGGCTGGAGACACTTGCCTTGATGCTCGTCAGGGGCGTGCGGAATTCATGCGTCACCGAATCCAGCAGAGCGGTGCGCAATCGCTCGCTCTCCTGCGCAGCTCTGTGGATGGTGACCTGGTCCACAGCTCGCGCGCGCTCTATGGACAATCCCGCGAGGCTGCCTATGGCTTCCAGCGATTCACGCGAGATGTCGCCCCCGATAACGGCTAGCGCTCCCACGCTCTTTACTCCCACCCGCAATGAGACATAGCTGTGTCCGCTGTCCTGCATAATGAGCTCGCCCCGCGCTGCCACCGAGCGTAGCGTTTCTTCATCGAACGCAACATCCGGGTCTGAGCGGTACACCGCAGCGTGATCGGCTACAAACAAGGCGGCGCCCGACACCGTAAACGTGTCCGTTACGATCTTAGGCAGCATGTTCAGTAGCGACACCAGGTTCTCTGTCATCAACAACTGCTGGCTCAAGGCATACAGCCGCTCTACCTCGCGCCGGCGGCGCTTGGCGTCTTCCGCTTCCCTGCGTGCTCGTTCCGAGAGGTTCCCCGCAACCAGAGCTGCTACCAGAAAGGCTACAAGCGCGACCCAGTTCTGCGGATCGGCGATGGTGAATGTGTACAGCGGGGGCAGAAAGAAGAAGTTGAAGGCAGCTGTCGCCACTACCGAAAGGACCACGGCGTATCGCAATCCCCAATATGCGGAGGCCAACAGCACTGTGATCAGAAATAGGAGAGCGATCGCAGTGTGGTTTACGTCCAGGTAGCGGCCGACGGCAATAAGAACGGCCAGCCCGGTAAACATCTCGAGATAGCGAAGGACTGCAGTGCGGCTTACCCTGGGCACGCCGCCATTTTACGCTGCGTGACAATTTTGCGGGTTGCAATCAGAATACAGGCAATGCAGAAAACTCCTGACCAGTGGCTGGAGGAAGTCGCGCCGGCGAAGTCACAGGGAATCCTGAAGCTCTTTCTCGGCTACGCTCCGGGAGTCGGCAAGACCTACTCGATGTTGAGCGAAGCCATTCGCCGCGCCAGTCGCGGTGAGGAAGTGCTGGTCGGTGTCGTTGAAACTCATGGGCGAAAGGCCACGGCCGAACTTGCCGCCAAATTGGAAGCGGTGCCGCGCCGGAAGTTGGAGTACAAAGGCACCACCTTCGAAGAGATGGATGTCGATGCCATCCTGGCCCGCAAGCCGTCCGTGGTAGTGGTCGATGAACTCGCCCACACCAACATCGAAGGCAGCAAGCATGCCAAGCGTTACGAAGACGTCATGGAGTTGCTCGATCACAACATCGACGTGCTTTCCACCATGAACGTGCAACATATCGAAAGCCTGGGTCCGACAATCCTTCAGATAACCGGCGTTCAGGTGCGCGAGACCGTTCCTGACTGGGTGATGCAGCGCGTCGATGAAATCGTGCTAGCCGATGTAACACCCCAGGCCTTGCAAAAGCGCATGATGCGCGGCGACGTATATCCGGTGGAACGGGCTGGTCGCGCCCTGGCGCACTTCTTCCGTCCTGGCAACCTGATCGCATTGCGCGAACTCGCACTACGCCAGGTCACACAAGTCGTCGATCGCAGTCTGGACGCCTTTCTCGAGAAGGAAGACATCACCGAGCCATCGAGCGTACGTGAACGTATTCTTGTGTGTATCAGTTCCAATCCCGCAGCCCAGTACCTGATCGCCCGAGGATCGCGCATGGCGCAAGGCATGAAAGGTGAGCTCTTCGTCTGCTACGTCGACACCGGACGACAGCTTACGTGTCGACGACGCAACGGAGCTTGTCGGAGAACATTCGCTTCGCGGAAAACCTGGGTGCGCGCGTTGCGAAGATCGAGGGCAAGACCGTGGCCGAGGCGACGGCTCAGTTCGTGCGCGAAAACCACATCACGCAGATCATCTTTCGGCCGCTCGGCCCGCACCGGCTGGCAGCGCTATCTCTACTTGCAGGCTATTCAGCGATTTCTGCAGAGTGCACCCTCGGTTGATGTCCACATCGTGACCCAGGAGGCCCGATGATGAACGAGCATCCCCACATCCTGGTGGTCGACGACGAGCCTCAGATCACGCGCGTGTTGCGCACGACGCTGACCGCACAGGGCTACGAAATCCGTGTCGCCAATGACGGCGAGATGGCGCTGGAAATCATGAAAGACTGGACGCCGAACCTCATCATCACCGACCTCAGCATGCCGCAACTCGACGGCGTGCAGTTGTGCCGGCGAGTGCGCGCCGTTTCCCAGGTGCCCATCCTCGTCCTGTCCGTACGCGACCAGGAGCGGCAAAAGATCGAGGCGCTCGATGCCGGAGCCGACGACTACATCACCAAGCCATTCAGCATGAACGAACTGCTGGCGCGCGTGCGCGCCAATCTGCGTCGCACTCCGAAGAGCGAAGGAGCCCGCCGAGATCATCGAAGTTGGCGACTTCCGCATCGACCTCGCAACCCGCACCGTGGTCGTCGCTGGCCGCGAACTCAAACTCACCCCAAAGAGTTTGACCTGCTCCTCTACCTCTCGCAGCATCCCCGCCGCGTTATTCCCCATCGCACTCTGCTGGCCGCCGTCTGGGGCGCCAACAGCACCGAACAGCCTGAGTATCTCCGTGTATTCATTGGGCAATTGCGCAAGAAAGTCGAACAGGATCCCGCCGAACCCCGCTACCTTCTCGACCGAGCGCTGGGTAGGTTACCGCTTCGATCCGGGCGCGTAATCTTTACGATTTCTTTATTTTGCCCTTAGTCCGACATTAGCTCCCCCAGAGTCGAATGAAAGTAGTTCAACTGGTCAGGAGCCGGGTATGTATACGTTCCTGATTCTCAGTCAGCTCTGGCGGTGGGGTTTTATCTGGTGCTGCTGCTGGCGCTTTACCGCGATGGACGAAAGCGGCGGCGCACGACCTCCCCGGTCGCCCGCAAAATGAGTCACGTAACCGTGCTGGAATTCGACACGATAGCGCCGGCGTCGAGCCACGCTGTTGCTGCCCCGCGGCGCAAGAGCTCTCCGGCTACGATTCGCTTCCCTGCTTCGACGTTTAGCGGTAGCTCCGGTTCGAGCGCTGTCGCCGGTGGCCAGGTCAAGCTCATGTCCCTCTCGGCTGCTGCGCCCCGCAAAGATGGCCTCAAGTTTGGATAACCGCAGGAAAGGAAACCTATGCGCGACATCATTCTCATCGCCGCTTCAATCGCATTTCTTCGTGCTTTCGATCGGTTACGTGAAGTTCTGCGACCGGGTTAAGTGAGGAAACCAGATGCACACTCCAATCCATCGTCATGCTAACGATCACCATTCTCACCATGGTGTATCTGTTCTACGCCCTGCTTCGTCCGGAGAAATTCTGATATGACCCTCAATGGCTGGCTACAAATTGCGTTGTTCCTGTTCGCGATCCTGCTGGTGACCAAGCCGCTCGGCGTCTTACATGGCCCGGGTCTTCAATCGCGAACGCACCTTCCTCGATCCCGTGCTGCGTCCCATCGAGCGCTTGCTCTACCGCATCACCTGGGTGGACGAGAACCACGAAATGCGCTGGACCGAGTACGCCATCGCGATGCTGCTGTTCAGCGTCGTTTCGATGCTGCTGCTCTACCTGATTCAGCGGGTGCAGGGCTTCCTGCCGTTCAATCCGCAGAAGTTCGCAGCGGTGCCGCCCGATCTGGCCTTCAACACCGCGGCATCGTTCACCACCAATACCAACTGGCAGAACTACTGCCGGCGAAAGCACCATGAGCTATCTTCACCCAGATGGCCGGTCTCGCCTATCACAACTTCACCTCCGCGGCGGTCGGGCATCGCGCTGGCGATTGCGTTCATTCGCGGCATCGCGCGGCGCCAGAAGGAGACCATCGGCAACTTCTGGGTCGACATGGTCCGCGCGACGCTGTGGGTTTTGCTGCCGATTTGCATCGTCGGTGCGCTCTTGCTGGTTTCGCAGGGCGTAGTGCAGAACCTGCGGCCCTACGACAAGGTGAAGCTGGTCGAGCCGCAACAGGTGCCGCATATGGGCGCCGACGGCAAACCGCCGTCGATGCCAGCGGCAAGCCGGTGATGGACACGGTAACCGAGCAGACCATCGCGCAGGGCCCGGTCGCGTCGCAGGAAGTCATCAAGGAGTTCGGCACCAACGGCGGCGGCTTCTTCAACGCCAACAGTGCGCATCCCGTTCGAGAATCCGACGCCGTTCTCCAACTTCATCGAGATGTTCGGGATCTTCGCGATCTCCGCCGGACTGACCTACACCCTCGGTCGCATGACCGGCTCGCAGCGCCACGGCTGGGCGGTATGGGCGGCGATGGCGGTTCTTTTCCTGTGCGGCGTCACGGTCGCGTATTGGGCCGAGGCGCGCGGCAACCCGCTGCTGGCCGGAGTTGATCAGCACGCTACCGCGACTGCAGCCCGGCGGCAACATGGAAGGCAAGGAAGTCCGCTTCGGCATCGCCAACACCGCCCTGTTCGCCACGGTCACCACCGACGCCAGTTGCGGCGCCATCAACGGCTGGCATGACTCCTTCACGCCGCTCGGCGGCATGGTTCCGCTGGTCAACATGATGCTCAGCGAAGTCATCTTCGGCGGCGTCGGCGCCGGTATGTACGGCATGCTGATCTACATCGTCCTCACCGTCTTCATCGCCGGACTGATGGTCGGCCGCACGCCGGAATATCTCGGCAAGAAGATCGAAGCCTATGACGTCAAGATGGCGATGCTCGTGGCGCTGGTATTTCCGCTGGTGATCCTCACCTTCGCCGCGATTTCTTCCATCGCCGGCTTCGGTACTTCCAGCATCCTGAATCCTGGTCCGCACGGCCTCAGTGAAATCATCTACGCCTTCACCTCGCAGGCCGCCAACAACGGCTCGGCCTTCGCCGGACTCAACGGCAACACGCCCTGGTACAACATCACCGGCGCAATCACCATGCTGGTCGGGCGTTTCTTCATGATCATTCCCATGCTGGCGATTGCCGGCAACCTGGCGCAGAAGAAGTATGTTCCGCCGTCGCTGGGAACGTTTCCGGTGACCACGCCGCTGTTCACCGTGCTGCTGATGGGCGTGATCATCATCGTCGGTGCACTGACGTTCTTCCCGGCCTTGAGCCTGGGACCGATTCTTGAGCACCTGCTGATGGGTGCTGGAAAGACATTCTGAGGTTCAGCATGGCCACAAGTAAGAAAGCTATCTGGGAATGGAAGATCGTGCGGCGCGCCGTTCTCGACTCGCTGCTCAAGCTGAATCCGCGCAAGATGATGGGCAACCCCGTCATGTTCGTGGTCGAGATTGGCAGCGTCATCACCACCGTCGATGTTGTTCCGCGGCGGCGCCGACTTCAAGTTCAACCTGCAGATCACGCTCTGGCTCTGGTTCACCGTGCTGTTCGCCAACTTCGCCGAAGCCATGGCGGAAGGCCGCGGCAAAGCCCAGGCCGACACGCTGCGCAAAGCGCGCTCGGAGACCATGGCGAACCGCCTGCTCAAGGACGGCACGCATCGAGCAGGTCAGCAGCTCCAAGCTGCGCGCCGGCGACATCGTGATGGTTGCGGCCGGCGAATTCATTCCGTCCGACGGCGACATCATCGAGGGCGTCGCGTCGGTCGACGAGTCGGCCATCACCGGCGAATCCGCGCCGGTCATCCGCGAAGCCGGTGGCGATCGCTCCGCCGTTACCGGCGGCACGCGCGTGCTCTCCGACCAGATCAAGGTCGAGATCACGTCGAACCCCGGCGAAACCTTCCTCGATCGCATGATCGCGCTGGTCGAAGGCGCCGAGCGCCAGAAGACGCCCAACGAGATCGCGCTCAACATTCTGCTCGCCGGACTTGACCATCATCTTCCTGCTGGCGGTCGTTACCCTGCAGCCGTTCGCCATGTATTCCGGCTCGCCGCAGACCGTCTTCGTGCTGGTCTCGCTGCTGGTCTGCCTGATTCCGACCACCATCGGCGGACTGCTCTCGGCGATCGGCATCGCCGGCATGGACCGCCTGATCCAGCACAACGTGCTGGCCATGTCGGGACGTGCCGTCGAAGCCGCCGGCGACGTGAACACGCTGCTGCTCGACAAGACCGGAACCATCACTTTCGGCAATCGCCAGGCCTCGCGTTTCATTCCGGCGCCCGGCGTCACCGAAGCCGAACTGGCCGACGCAGCGCAGCTGTCTTCGCTCGCCGACGAAACTCCCGAAGGCCGCTCCATCGTCGTGCTGGCGAAAGAGAAGTACGGATTGCGCGGCCGCGAACTGGGATCGCACGAAGCGCACTTCGTTCCCTTCACCGCGCAGACCCGCATGTCGGGCGTCGAACATGAACGGCTTCGAGATTCGCAAAGGCGCCGCCGATGCCATCGAGGCTTATCTCGCGCAGAACGGCAACAACTTCCCCAGCGCAGGTGCAGGACAGCGGTCGAGCGAAATCGCCCGCTCCGGCGGCACGCCGCTGGTGGTCGCCGAGAAGACTCGCGGCGCACTCGGCGTGATCGAACTGAAAGACATCGTGAAGGGCGGCATGCGCGAGCGCTTCGATCAGCTGCGCGCCATGGGCATCCGCACCGTCATGATCACCGGCGACAATCCGCTGACCGCCGCCGCCATCGCGCGCGAAGCCGGTGTCGACGACTTCCTCGCCCAAGCCACGCCGAAAGACAAGATGGACCTCATCAAGCGCGAGCAGGCCGAAGGCAAACTCGTCGCCATGACCGGCGACGGCACCAACGACGCTCCCGCGCTCGCCCAGGCCGACGTCGGCGTCGCCATGAACACCGGCACGCAGGCCGCCAAAGAAGCCGGCAACATGGTCGACCTCGACTCCAATCCCACCAAGCTCATCGAGGTCGTCGAAATCGGCAAGCAGCTCCTCATGACCCGCGGCTCGCTGACCACGTTCTCCATCGCCAACGACGTGGCGAAATACTTCGCCATCATTCCGGCGATGTTCGCCGGAACGTTCCCCGTCCTCAACGCGCTGAACATCATGCACCTGAAGACGCCGCAGTCCGCAGTGCTCTCGGCCGTGATCTTCAACGCGGTCATCATCATCGCCCTGATTCCGCTGGCGCTTGCGCGGTGTGAAGTATCGCCCCATGGGCGCCGCTCCGCTGCTGCGCCGCAACCTGTGGATCTACGGTTTCGGCGGCATTGTCATCCCGTTCATCGGGATCAAGCTCATCGACATGCTGATCACCCGCACCGGACTGGCGTAGGAGACTCCCATGAAAAAGAACCTAATCATCTCTGTATTAATGACCATCGTCACCACCATCCTGTTGGGAATCATCTATCCCGCTGGTGGTAACCGGCATCGCGCAAGTCGCTCTTCCCGCACAAGGCGAACGGTCAACTGATCAGCCAGAATGGCAAGCTCATCGGCTCGAGCGTAATCGGCCAGCCGTTTGGCGGGCCAACCTACTTCCACTCCCGTCCGTCCGCTGCCGGAACCGGCTATGACGCAACCAGCCTCTGGTGGAACGAATCTCGGACCCACCAATCAAGACGCTCATCTCGCGCGTGCAGTCCGACGCGGAAGCTCTGCAGAAAGAGAATCCCGGAGTCCCTGTTCCCGTCGATCTCGTCACCACGTCCGCCTCGGGACTTGATCCTCACATTTCCATCGCCGCCGCGGAATTTCAGATCCCGCGCGTCGCTGCGCGCGCGTGGAATCTCGGAATCACAAGTACGACAGCTGGTCGCGGCTCACACCGAGTACCGCCAGTTCGGCTTCCTCGGAGAACCCCGCGTCAACGTACTCGAACTGAACCTTGCACTCGACCGTGAGGCTACCCACTGAGATTCACACGGCTACTTCTCGCGGCCAGTTTCGCGTTTTCGATTGCCTCCGCTTGCGTGGGCCAGGACTCGACGACTGTCGCTCCATCGGACCAGAAGCCGGCGTCGGAGCAAGCCGCCATTCCGGCAGCTGCTCCAACGCCGCTGCCCGTGCCCGCGACTTCCGGGCTGCTGCAACTATCGCCGCCTATCAATTTCGAGATTGGCTCTCTCGGCTCGGCGCCGAGTACACCTTCAGCTTCCAGAACATGAACGTCGAGCGTGGCCTGCTGTGGAACCAGGAGAATGCCATCAATCGCGGTGTGCAGCTTAACCAGACCCTGGGAAAGTTCACCGCTTCGCTCAGCTACAATGACGGTTTTTACTCCAACCGCTATAACTGGCTGACTGGCGCCTTAACCTACGTGAACGGTCCGCACAGCCTGGCCTTCACTGCCGGCGGCAACCTGGGACAGACCAACTGGCAAAGCCTGCGCACCCCCATTCAGAACAACAGCATGATCTACGACCTGATTTACACCTATACCAAAGGTCCGTGGGTCATCCAACCCTACGTCCAGTACACCGACGTCCCCACGAATCTGAAGGCCGGGATACCACAGGGAGCTTCGACCTTGGGGCGGAGCGATTCTGGCCAGCCGCATTCTGAAGAAAGGCTTCTCGCTGACCGGACGCTGGGAGTACATCGGCAGCAGCGGCAACCTGGCTTCGAACTCCGCCAACCTGTTGTACGGGCCGGGCAGCACGGCGTGGTCACTGACCGTGACCCCGACCTAGCAACACAAGAAGTTCTTCACGCGCACGGATATCGCGTGAGGCAACCAGCAACTTCACGCAGGGCTTCGCCTTCGGCTCCTTCGGCACGAAACCCAGCCAGACCCGAGGCGTAGTCGAATTGGGATTCCTGTTTTGAGTAACATCACTGCAATAGAAAAGACCCGCTGCGCATCGCGCCTGGCGGGTCTTTCCGGTTAGCTGTTGGGATTGGCTTGAGGCTGTCCACTCTCGTGGCCTCAGCGAATCAACTCGACAGCATTTCGAGTGATGCGAGCATTAGAGCGGAAGCCCTAAGCCTCAGCCACCTCACTTGAGATACAACTGTGACAATCAGATTTCATAGGCGTTGGATCAACCTCCTTTCCAGTGTGTGGAGACAATAACACTCTCCACACACCCGGTCAATCCGTTCGCATCCGTTCGCAACCGACCCTGCGTACCACTAATTACGGTACGCTGACCAGGTGTCCCGATAGCGTCATCCGCGACTGGCCCCTTCCCGTAGGAGAATCACGGTCGGTCCGCAGCATGACGGTGGTTCCCGGATCGGCGTACAGCTTCACTAATCGTCCACACTGGAAACAACCTGGCCTCCGAACGCTCCAATAGCCATCGTCTCCAGGTAATGCCACGTGCCGGTTATCTGTCCCTGCAAGGACACGATGAGTGAGAATGGTGCCTTCTGCCCGCTCGGAATAAACGCTTGACCAGACACATACTCGATGACCAACCGCTTCCCTGCCGGGACGGTTACAATCCATTCTGTCCTTCGGTACCGGTGGGCAGCGAGATGTCCGCGTTGGCTTGAGAGGGATGCTTGTCCGGATTGTCGACTTCACGAACAGGTGTGTATTTTGGCTTCAAACGTGATGGGGTCGGCTTGCCTTTCTTTCCAGAAGTTCTCGGCATAATGAATTCCTCCTTCGCCGGGGAGCGTACTCTAATCGCCGATACAATGGCGGCCACTTTCGAAGGAATTCGTGCCATTCGGAGGTTCCATCCACCCGCCTCCGTCCCTCGCAGTTCCAAGCGAATTTGCTTGTTTGCCAATCTGTAACCCGTACAATGGGCACCCATGAGCACCGCACCCGCCACTCCTGCCATTTCCGATCCGATCATGGCCCGTCTTGACGACCAGATCACCTACTACGAAAGCAAGAGCTCAAAATCCCAGCGCTACTACAAGCGCATCAAGATCACGGAAATCATTTGCGCCGCGTTGATTCCGTTCCTCGCCGCCCTGCACATCTCTGAGTCCACCGGTTACCTGCATCTCGTCGTCGGGCTCGCGACGGCTGTACTCGGCGTACTCATCACCATCCTCGAAGGTGTGCTGCAACTGAATCAGTACCAGCAGATCTGGATTACCTATCGCGCCACTTGTGAGGCCATGAAGCATGAGAAGTACACCTACATTGCGAACGCGGGAGTCTATGCCGGCGCCTCCGATCCTCTGGCTACCTTGGCGGAGCGTGTCGAAGCCATTAGCTCGCAGGAAAATACGAAGTGGGCGTCTCTGCAGCAACAACCTGCGAAGGCAAAGGCTGACGAATAAACCGCAGCCTTCTACAATAGTCATCATGTGGCGTGACTTATTGCGCTCGGTCAAGACGCGCGAAGAGCGCTTGGCCTGGATGGTCGCCATCTGCGCCGACGCATTGCAGCTCGCCGTTACCCCGCTTTTCGCGGAGGGCGTACTGTCTCCCCTGGATGCTGTCCTTGACGCCCTCGTGGCCGTTTTGCTCGTCCGGTTACTGGGATGGCACTGGGCGTTTCTTCCGACCCTGATGGTCGAGGCGCTCCCCGGCGTTGATCTGTTTCCCACCTGGACCGCCGCCGTCTTCTTCGTGACCCGTCAGGCGCATCATCCCAGCGAGCCTGTGATCCTTCCGCCTGAGCACTCAAACCATACCGGGGCGTAAGAGATAGAGCGGCTGGACTGGCACACAGTGTCAGGTATGTGCCCGGTCTGTACCCCCTTGCGGACACCCCTCCCCCTCCCCTCTTAAATCTTTGTTTTTATGAAGATAGCGGGAAATCCTGCTCCAAACGATTGAACGCGTCGCAGTTGCAGGCAAAAGCCTCTTTTCAAAGAACTTAGACAGCCGCCCGGAACCGGCTCTATCCGGCGGATGCGTCGGGGGACAAGAAATCCCCCTGGTCCTCGTCTGCGCGATTCTAAGAAGAGCTAATGGTCAGGTAAAGGACGCAGGTCACGGGGGCAGTCCAGGTTGACCCTATGACAACACTACGCTGGGAATAGAAAGGGCGGCAACCGCGAGGTTCTGCAGTATACTGCCTCGACCCTCATGGCCAATCTCAGCTACGCCCAAGGCCCGTCGGCCTCGCTGTGGGAGTTGACGCTGGCCGACGTGCTTGCGCAAACCGCCGCGCGGTTTCCCGAGCGCGAAGCGCTGATCGTCCGCCACCAGGATGTACGCTTTACCTGGCGCGAGTTCGATCAGGAAGTCACGCGTGTCGCGCGCGGACTCGCCGGACTTGGACTTTGTTCCGGTGATCGAGTGGGTAACTGGGCATCGAACTGCGTCGAGTGGCTTCTCGTGCAGTATGCCTGCGCCCGTGCCGGCTATGTCTTGGTAAACATCAACCCCGCCTACCGCTCGCACGAGTTGGCGTACATCCTACAGCGCTCGGGCATGAAAGCGCTGTTCTTACGCGAGCGAGATGCCCGTGCCAATTATCAGGAAATCCTCGATGGCGCACGCCGTCCCGATCAGGCGCTCGCCCATATCATTCATCTGGGCACCTCTGAATGGGACGCCATGCTCACTCACGGACGCGAGCTTCCTTTTTCACCTGTGTGCCCGAACGACGCCACCAACATTCAATACACCTCCGGGACCACCGGCTCTCCCAAAGGCGTGCTGCTCACCCACCGCAGCCTGGTGAATAATGCGCGATTCATCGGCGACTGCATGCAGATGACGGAACGCGACCGCATGTGCATCCCGTTCCCGCTCTACCATTGCGCGGGATGCGTGTGCGCGGCGATGAATTGCGTAACGCGGGGAGCAACGTTGATTCTGCCGTCGGCTTCCTTTGATCCACTCGCAGTACTCGGAGCGGTTGAGGCCGAGAAAGCGACGGTTATTGGCGGCGTGCCTACCATGTTTATTGCACAACTACAGCATCCGGATTTTTCGCGCTTCGACCTTCGCTCGCTCCGGCTGGCAATGATCGGAGGCGCGCCATGTCCAGTCGATTTGCTTAAGCAAATTACCTCCAACATGCACTGTGAAACCGTTACCGTGATTTATGGTCAGACCGAAGCTTCGCCCGTGATCACCCTGCATGCGCCCGGCGACAATTTTGAGCAGCGCACCTCGACCATCGGCCGGCCCGGGCCCAACACTGAGGTGAAGATCGTCGATCCTTCGACCAGCGAGACTGTGCCCGTCGGCGAAGTGGGCGAGCTATGCGCCCGTGGCTACATGGTGATGATCGGTTACGACCGCGATCCCGAAGCCACCGCACGCACGATTGACGATGAAGGGTGGTTGCACACCGGCGACCTCGCGGTCATGCGTGAGGATGGGCATTTAAACATCCGCGGCCGCGCCAAAGAGATGATCATTCGCGGCGGCGAGAACGTCTATCCGGCGGAGATCGAGGGTTTTCTTTTCAACCATCCCAAGATCGCCGAGGTCGCGGTGGTGGGACTTCCCGACCTCCAGCTGGGTGAAGTCGTCGCCGCCTGGGTGCGCCTGCGGCCCGGCGAAACCATGACGCTAGCAGAGCTTCAGGAATATTGTCAGGGCAAGATTGCCCACTTTAAGATTCCGCGACATATCCGCTTTGTTGAGGCATTTCCCATGACCGTCACCGGCAAGCTGCAGAAGTTTCGCATTCGCGAGTCGGAGATCGAAGCTCTCGCCCTCGCCGACCAGAAGCAAACGACAGCCTAACGAGCCCAGGCGCCCGGTTGCGGTTTTCTAGTACTCCGCCAACTCCACGAGCGCGTTGAACACGTCGTTCGCCTGCGGAAGGATTTCGTCCTCCACCTGCGGCTGATACGCAACGAACGTGTCTTTGGCGGCGACTCGCTTCACCGGAGCGTCCAGGTTGTCGAACAACTCGTCGGCGATGCGCGCGGCAATTTCGGCGCCGTAACCCCAACTCAACGTGTCTTCGTGGGCCACCAGTACGCGGTGGGTCTTGCTTACCGAGTTGGCAATGGCCTCCCAGTCATACGGGCTCAGGGTACGCAGGTCAATCAGCTCGACGCTGACGTTGTGTTCGCGCTCCATACGTTGCGCGGCCTGCAACGCACGTGGCACCAGCGCGCCGTACGTGATGACGGTCAGGTCGTGTCCCAGCGCGTACCACCTTCGCCTTGCCGAACGGGATCATGTAATCCGGCCCGGGATATTGCGCCCGCCCGAAGGTCTCCCGATACAGGCGCTTGTGTTCCAGGAACATGACCGGGTCGTCGCAGCGGATCGCCGTACGCAACAGTCCATTGGCATCGAGCGCATTCGACGGAAACACCACGCGCATTCCCGGCGTGTGAGTAAAGATGCTCTCGCCACACTGCGAGTGGTAGATGGCGCCGCCGGTGAGATAGCCACCGATCGCGACCCGCACCACCGCCGGCGACGAGAAACCGTTGTTCGAGCGCCAGCGAATTACGGGCAGCTCATTCCGCAACTGGTGCATGGCGGGCCAAATGTAGTCGAAAAATTGGATCTCGACAACCGGCTTCAGCCCACGGGTTGCCATACCGGTTGCACGGCCAACAATGTTGGCTTCGGCCAGCGGGGAGTTGAATACCCTGTCAGCATTGAAGGCACACTGCAGTCCCGAGGTCAGCTTGAAGACGCCACCCTTGCCCTTCACCTGCTTTTCGCGCAGATATTCCTCGCGGCTGCAATCGGCCACGTCCTCGCCGAAGACGACAATGCGCGGGTCACGCTTCATCTCGTCTTTGAGACAGGCATTGATCAGGTCGGCCATCGTCTTCTCGCCGCCGGCGGGCTTGGCCGGTAGCGGATGGACGAATAGGTTCCGTCTGGAATGCCGCAGAGGTGGGATCGAGATTCGGCGAGTACAGATACTGCAGATACGTATTCGGCTTGGGAAACGCCGCGGCGACTGCCTTGTCGGCTGCGTCCTGCACTTCGTCGGTAAGATCGAGCTCGATTTCGTGAAGCTTGGCTTCGTCGACGATGCCCTCACTCAACAGAAACTCCCGGAAGCGCGTGATCGGATCGCGTGCAGCCTCCAGCTTGCGCTCAGCGTCAGGACGGTAGAGCTTTTCGTCGTCCGACAGCGAGTGCGAGTAGGGACGAATGACGTGCCCATGTACAAACGCCGGACCATGCCCCGCGCGTATGTAATCAATGGCGGTTTTCAGTGCGGCGTAGCTCGCCAGAACGTCGGTGCCGTCCACTTCAGCAAAGTGGAAGTTGGGGAATCCCTGCACCAGCTTGCTAATGTTGCCGCCCGCCGTGTTCACTTCTACCGGCACAGAGATCGCATATTCGTTGTCTTCGATCAGGAACAGCATCGGCAGCTTGAGATTGGAGGCCGAGTTCAGCGACTCCCAGAACTCACCCTGGCTGGTAGTGCCGTCACCGCATGATACGTACACCACTTCATCGCCGTGAAAGATGACGTCCTTGAACTCGCGATAATCGCCGCTAGCTTTTTCCGCCGCCTCCGGATGCCGGTTGAAATATCTCCCTGCCTCCGCACAACCCACAGCTTGCAGGAATTGCGTTCCCGTAGGGGAGGAGCCAGTCACAATATTCAGCTTTCGATGGCCCCAGTGAGATGGCATTTGCCGTCCGCCCGATGCCGGATCGTCGGCTGCGCCTACCGCTTGCAACAGCATTTCGTACGGCGTGTTGCCCAAAGCCAGGCACAATCCCCGGTCACGATAGTAGGGGTAGAACCAGTCGTAACCGGGCCGCAATAGGATTCCCGCCGCCACCAGCAGCGCTTCGTGTCCCGCGCCCGAGATCTGGAAGAAAATCTTCTGCTGCCGCTTCAGCATGATCTCGCGATCATCGATGCGGCGCGACTGATACATCAGCCGATAGATCTCGATCAGGTGCAGGGGTGTAAGCCCTTGGTACTTCTCTGCAGCCGCGGCCGGTGCAGCGTTAATCTTTGGCTCTACCTTAGTGGTTGCCATTCATGACCTCGGGCTTGAATTGAGGGCCCCGTTAACGGCGCAAACCTATCTATTGTAAATCCCAATCCGCTTTTACTCGAATCGCAGCCAGGTCACAGCGCGCGTACTCCGCCTGTCTATACTGGACGTGGAATGATACGCACATTTCGGGCCCTTCCGCTCAAGAAAATAAAGCTGATTCTTTTTGATCTAGATGGAACCTTGATCGATTCAGAACACGATCTGGCCGCTTCGGTCAACGCAATGTTGCGTCACTTCGGCCGTAAAGAGCTCCCGCTCGAAGTCATAGCAACATACATCGGCGACGGCGCTCCTATGCTCATTCGCCGCGCACTGGGCGATCCCGCCCATGCGGAGTTTCTGCAGGAAGCGCTGAACTATTTCCTCCTTTATTATCGCGGACACAAACTCGACACGACGCGCCCGTATGCCGGAATCGCAGAAGCACTGCAACAAGCGGCGAACTTCGACGGCCGCAAGCGGCACATGGCCGTGCTGACCAATAAGCCGGTGCGCGCCTCTCGGGACATCCTGACCGGGCTTGGCCTCTTGCAGTTCTTTTTTCAGACCTACGGAGGCAACAGTTTCGAAACCAAGAAGCCCGATCCACTTGGAGCCCAAACGCTGATGCGCGAGGCCGGCGCCGAGCCGGAAGAGACGGTTATGGTAGGTGATTCCGAGGTCGATGTGCTGACCGCCCGGAACGGCAACCTGTGGAGCGTCGGCGTCACCTACGGCTTCGCGCCCCATACGCTGGAACGTACGCAGCCTGACGTACTGGTGGACACCCCGGCGGAGCTGGCGCAAGCGCTCACGCATCCCACTTCGCTGCTATCCTGATGCCATGGCGCAACCCGCCAACTTGCGAACCCCATTTCAGGAAGGCTTTGCCGCGCTGCGCGAGGAGCCGCTGCTGTTCCTGGGCGAGCTGACATGGCGCTGGTGTTTCGCCCTCTCCGCCTGGCTGCTGGCTCTGTCTGCAGCTGCGCTCTTTCTCGACAGCATCCCAGTTTCAGCGCTCGATAGACTTCTCCTCGGAACCCCGCAACCTGCGCTGGGATGGTCGGCGATTGCGCACCTGTTTCATGGCACACAGCTGCTGGCCGTATGGGTCAAGTTCATCGTTCTCGCAGGGTTGACGCTGTTATGGTGCCTGGCAGCGACTGGGGGGCGCGCAGCTTCGCTACGCAATCTGGTCGCGCTATTCGGCGGCGATGACCGCGACGAAGACTCCGGCTGGCAGTTCTGGCCGATGTTCCAGCTTCATCTCGTGCGTGCACTTTGGACCTGGACCGCCGTTGCCTGCTTCGTAGTTTCGTTTCTTCTTGGAAGTGCGATGCAGGGCCAGCAACGCGCTGCTCGTGCGGCGTTCTTCTACGTCTTTGGTATCGTGTTGTCCCTTCTCTTCGGCGTGATACTCAACTGGTTCTTCGGGTTAGCGCCTTTATTCTGCATTCGAAATCAAGCAAGCGCCCGCGATGCGGTTTCACTCGCCCTGGATTTCTGCGCCCGGCAAGGAGGACGCCTGCTCGGCTTGTCCGCGGCCTTTCTCTCCTTGCGGATCGTTTGGGCAGGATCAATGTTTCTCCTGGTGCTCGCGCCGACCGGTTGGGGCAAACATGTTGCTATCGGATGGGTGCTTCTAATAATGGGCTTCTTGGCCTGGATCTATTTGGCAGGCGCCGATGCCCTCTACCTGGCCCGTCTCGGGGCGTACGCCGCACTGGCTGAGATCGACGCGCAACCTGCGCCGGAACCGAAGCCGGAAGCAAAACCTCAATCGGGTGCCCCACTCAACCTTCCCTTGCCCTTGGTTGAGTGGGACACGGACCCAAGCGGATTCTCACCGTCCGTCCAATCATAAAGGGACCGAAGTCCCCCAGCACGGCTTGAGCTAATTGCTAATTGCCAGCATTTTTCTAGTGCGCCAGCGCCAGCTTCTCTTCTTCCTGCTTTACCTTCGCGATGGCAATCAACTCCGCTGCTTTCTGCGCGATGTGCTCGGCGCTGACCTCGAACTCCTTGATTAACTCCCACGGCGCGCCCGAATCGCCAAAGCGGTCCTTTACACCAATCGCACCAGTGATGACCGGCACGCCGAACAACTCGGCTCTCGGTGATAATGCCACTCACCCGCCACGCCAGCGCTCCGATCTGGTGCTCCTCGGCCGTAACTACAACGCCGGTCTCTTTTGCCGCGTGAATGACGGCCGTTGCGTCGATCGGCTTCAGGGTGTGGATGGAGAACGCATTCATCAAACGTATATCGTTTCCTTCTGGGGGAAATGGCAAATTCCCCGATGCCGGTGCGTCCGAACCAAGTATGGCGCGATCCGACGGGGTTCAGCACATGGCATGGAGTTCACCCGCTGCTCTTTGGGCCCGATACCAAAGGCCAGGCCGATGGGTCCCGGGGTCGTAGTGCGGGTTATCACCCCCAAAATGTGACGTTCGTTACAACGAAGCGTCATACGCCGCCTTGGCTTCCTGCCGGGCACTACGTGCGTCAGTCTTGGACTGCCCCGTCGCGCCGTTCGGCGATGTGCCACAGCACTCCAGACGGGTCAACGACGTACACGATCCGAAGGCCCCATGGCTGCATGGCCGGCGTGCGCGGAGCCTGAACATGGAATCTTCCGGGCAAATCCAGGGCCTCGATGTGCGTCCACCAGGCGTCAAGATCATCGACCATGAGCTGCATCATGAAATTCTCAGCCCACTCCTTCTGATAAGCCCGCTGCAGTATGAAACCGCCGGAACCCGTCCTGAAGATCGCTACGTCGCCGTCAAGCAGTTTTTCGAAGCCCAGCGCCTCGTAAAACGCCTTCGACAACTCAAAGTCTTTCGCGGGAAGGAATGGGCGCGCCAGCTCAGTTCCGCTCGGAATTTGCTTCATCTGTTCTCCTTCAAAGTCGAAGATCTCTCTGCGGCAAATGCAAATCTCCGCGCCTCCGGTCGCTGACCTCCAGTTCCAGCGCCGACAACGACATGGTGATATCGCGGATCGAGTAGTACATCGACACCACCAACGAGAGCAGACACAGCGCGAAGAACCGCAGTGCGATGAAGTCCTTCTGCAGCTGCAACAACTGCTCGGCAAATAGCGAGAGAATCGTCAGCGACACGAGAAAGATGCTGGCTGATGCGTACAGCATCGAGCTGCGCAGCACATGGGCCCGGTCATTGGCAAGCCGCAGTTGATCGCCCAGGTTTCTCCGCCGCGCACTTTCTGGATCGCTCTCCTCCAGGCCGCGCGCCAGCAGACGGGCGCGATCAATGGTTCGTCCATACCGGTTGGTGATGCTCAACCGCAACAGCCCCACGCCGGAAATCACGATCACCGGCGCAATCGAGGCGGTCAGGATTTGGACCACGGAAAAGGTCGGCATAACGAAATGACTCCGCCTCTATGATGCACTAAGGGCGGAAGCACGGGGATGCATCAGGGGTGGACACACGAAGACGGACCAGAGGGTGGAAGCACCAACAATCGAAGCGCGGGAGGCACCAGTGCTAGAGCACCGGAGGGTGGGAGGCATCGGACTTTAGCCCGGAAAAGCACTACCAGATTCCGAACGGCTTTAGCCGCGGCTGAGGCGGCCCAACCTCCTCACCGTCACATCCCGGTCGTTTCCCGCCCATTACAATGTCTCTCACATGGAAACCGCAGACGTCGTCATCATCGGCGGAGGCATCGTCGGCGCCAGCATCGCCTGGCATCTGACCGAAGCAGGGATGCCGCAACGTTCTCATCGTCGAGCGCGAATCCCATCAGGGCAAAGGTTCCACCGGCAAGAGCATGGGCGGAGTGCGCGCGCAGTTCGCCACCGCGCCCAACATCCAGATGTCGCTGTACTCCATCCCGTTCTATTCCGAGTTCGACGAGCGGCTCGGCCAGCCCGGAGGCTATCGTCCGCAGGGCTACCTGTTCGTCGCGACCGCGCAGAAGCATCTCGAATACCTGCGCACCAATCAGGCGCTGCAGAACGTCGCTCGGACTGAAGCAAGCGCACATGGTCACCCGCGACGACATCGTCGCGCGCGTGCCGCAGCTTCGCTCCGACGACATCCTCGGCGGCAGCTTCTGCCCCACTGACGGCTTTGTCGATCCCTACAGCGTCATGGTCGGCTTCACCACTTGCGCAACTGAGCGTGGAGCGAAACTGTGGCGCTCGACCGAGGTCACCGCGATCCATCGCGACGCCACCGGCATCACCGGCGTCGAAACTACGCGCGGACCCGTCAGCACGCGCGTCGTCGTCAACGCCGCCGGAGCCTGGGCCGCGCAGGTTGCGGCGCTCGCCGGCATCGACCTGCCAGTCGAACCGCTGCGCCGCCTGCTGGTTCCGACCGAACCGTTCGACGGCGTCTCGCACGAAATCCCCATGGTCATCGACATGACCAACGGCTTTCACTTCCGTCCCGAGAGCCTGGGCTTTCTGCTGGCGTGGAACGATCCCGAGGAAACCACCGGCTACAAGACCGACTTCGAGCCGTCGTTCATCGAGAAGATCCTGGTGCGCGCCGCCGATCGCGTTCCCTGCTTCGAGAATGTCGCGGTCAATCCCAAGCGCGCCTGGGCGGGACTCTACGAGATGTCGCCCGACCACCACTGCATTCTCGGGCCAGTCGAAGGCGTTCCCGGATTCTTCTGCGCCAACGGCTTCAGCGGCCACGGCGTGATGCACGCGCCTGCGACCGGAAAAATCCTGGCCGACCTGATCCTGCACGGCAAGACGGACGTAGTGAGCAACGTCGAGGCGCTGAGTCCCGCGCGCTTCGCCAAGGGCGAACTGCTGCACGAGACGGCGGTGCTGTAGCCTTCGGGCCCATCCTTTTCCTCTGGAAAAGGGTGGGACGAGAGTCCAGAATGTCATCCTGAGCGATGACGCGCCGGGCAGAGCACGTCCGAGTCGAAGGACCTGCTTTTCCTCGCGGGCAACCGCCGCAACCGGAACACGAACATGCCACAATGAATCATGGCCACGACGCCCAACTACGTGTTGCGCATTGCCACCGACGCGGACGTCCGGTCCATCGTCGATCTGGTCAATCGGGCCTTCGCCATTGAAAGCTTCTTCAAGACCGGCGACCGCATCGACGAGACCCAAATCCGCGAGATGCTGCTGCACGGTCAGTTTCTTCTGCTGAGGGAAGGCGAGACGCTCATCGCCTGCGTGTACGTCAAGTTGCGTGGCGAACGCGCCTACATCGGAGTGCTGGCGGTCGATCCTGCAAAACAGAAGTTGGGGATCGGTGCGCGCATGATGTGTGAGGCGGAAGACTTCGGCCGGCGCTGCGGGATGCAAGTTTGCCGATATCCGCGTTGTGAACGTGCGTCCGGAACTGCCGCTGATCTACCGAAAGCTCGGCTATACAGAATCGGGGACGGAGTCAGCGGCTGTCATCAAGACCGCAACCATGCCCGTGCACTTCGTCACCATGTCGAAGCCCTTGCAGTCTAGGGTCGGCCGATGCATCTAAACCTCGACGAAAGACTTCTATGACGATCCCAAAACGCGACCTTCCCCACACCGACCTCAAAGTCTCCCGCTTCTGTTTCGGCACCATGACCCTCGGCAAGCCGCTCGATCAGGCGGGCACTAACGAGGTCATCGACCGCTGCATCGACGCCGGCATCAACTTCTTCGACACCGCCAACATGTACAACGCAGGTGTGGCGGAGACGCTGCTCGGTAACGCGCTCAAGGGTCGCCGCGACAAGATCGTCCTGGCCAGCAAAGTGTGCTTCAAGATGGGCGAAGCGCCCGACCAGCAAGGACTCTCGCGCGCAGGCGATTCTGCGTGCCATCGACGAAAGCCTGCGGCGGCTGCAGACCGACTACCTCGACCTCTACTACCTGCACGCGCCCGATCACACGGTTCCGGTCGAAGAGTCGCTGGAAGCCATGGAGTCGCTGGTCAAGCAGGGCAAGGTGCGCTACTTCGCGTCGTCGAACTACGCGGGATGGGAAGTGGTCCAGATGCTCTGGATCTGCGAAGAGCGCGGATGGCATGCTCCGTATGTTTCGCAGCCCATGTACAACCTGCTGGCGCGCGGCATCGAGCAGGAATACCTGCGCCATGTGCAAGCGAGTTCGGCGTCTCGACCGTGGTTTACAACCCGCTGGCGGGAGGGCTGCTCACCGGCAAGCATCGGCAGGACTTCATCACTCCCCGGCACGCGCTTCGACAACAACAAGCTCTACCAGGACCGCTACTGGCACACGCAATATTTCAATGCGGTCGAGCGTCTCCGCCAGATCGCGCAATCCGCCGGACGCTCGCTCGTCAGCCTGGCGCTCAACTGGCTGCTGCATCACACCATGTCAGACGTGATTATTCTCGGCGCATCGAGCCTGGCTCAGTTGAACGAAAATCTCGCCGCCGCGAAGAAGGCCCGTTACCCGAAGATGTCGTCAAGGCCTGCGATCAGGTCTGGCACGATCTGCGCGGTCCGCTGCCAGTCTACAACCGCTAGTCGAGCTCGCTTGGGGCGCTACTGGGTAGAGCACCGCTTCAGCGAGGCCACTTGAGCGCAAAAGAACCTCCACGGGTCCCGGCAGGGACGGTCAGATGACTCAACGGATTGGACGTCCCCATTTCGTCCATCCTGGTTTCTCTGGTTTCCTCGAATCGGGGATTCTGTTGGAGATCCTCCTCGTCGCCCGTTACAACTATTCTGCGGGCCAAGGTATTTGTGCCCCTGGTCGACCGCCCCCCGGCGCGCTGCAAAATTGTCCTTTGAAATTCCCGAATCGGAACGCGGTAACAGCCTCGCACGGGGCAAAAACTGCCCCTAAGTCCCACGCGCAGACATGGATACGTATAAGTGGATTAAGAATCAATTGGTTAGAGACAGTGTCCAGCCAAACTATTGATTCTAGGTGATCGTGAAAAAGATTTTCGACCGATGCGGGGTGCTATATCTTGCTACGTCAGCACCCGCTTGATGAACCCTCTCACCCCGAGGGTTCCGAGCACTCCCAATCCGATCAGAAGCGCGATGAACGACACCCAGGCCGGCATGTGGGGCACATTGGGAGTGAGCGCCGTCCGCAACCCCTCACTCATGTAAACCAGCGGATTGATGAGCACCAGAATCTGCAGCCAGCGGACATTGTGCATCGCCGCCCACGGGTAATACACGCACCCGAAGAAGGTCACGGGCACCACCACGATGCCGAACATCAGCGCGATGTGCTCCGGCTTCACCACTGTCCCGATGTATAGCCCCACAGTTCCCGCCACCAGCGACGCCAGCAGCAGGATGCCGATCAGGGCGAACCAGTTGGACACGTGCACCTGCACCGGCGTAGCAGGGATGAAGTACACCAGCGGAAATATCACCAGCGCAGCCAGCAGACTCTGTACCGCGCTGAATGACGATCTTTTCGATGGCCACCCAGGTCACCGGCAGGGGCGACATTACGCGGTCATGGATCTCGCGCGTCGCGCCGATCTCCATCGAGAGCGGCAAGTGCGGTTGCCATGATTCCCTGAATGAAGATGCCAACCGCCAGCAGTCCCGGCAGGATGAGCGTTCCGAAGCCGCCCGCGGAGCTGGTCTGGAAGCCCTGTCCCATCTTGGGGAACAGGTAGGTGAAGACGAAGACGAACAGCAAAGGGTTCATCACCGTGCGGATGAGGAACGGAATCACCTCGCGCCGCAGCACGCTGAGGTCGCGAAGCAGCAACCCGCGAAACGAACTCCAGTAGAGCGTGTAGTTAGTCACGCAGGTCCCTCCCCGTCAGCTTGATGAACACCGACTCCAGCGTCGTCTCGCTCACCGAAATGTCGCGCAGGTTGTCACCTGTAATGCCAACGATTTCCGGCAGCAGCCCGGCGCGGCCGTCGGTAAACACGACCAGTCCCGCTTCCGCGGCTTCCACACCGGTAACGCCCGGCAGCGAAGCCAGGCTCCCCCGTAACCCATCGACGTTCGAGTTCTGCAACTGAAGTTGGAAAACTCTCTGCGCACCGACGCTGTTCTTCAGTTCTTCCGGCGTACCGCTCACCAGGATCTTGCCGTGATCGATGATGGCGACCCGCCCGCACAGCTGATCGGCCTCTTCCATGTAGTGGGTGGTCAGCACGACAGTGATACCGCGATTGCGCAGCTGGCGGATGATGTCCCACAATGCCAGACGTGTCTGGGGATCGAGCCCGGCACTGGGCTCATCGAGAAAGAGCACTTCCGGATTGTGCGCAATCGCCCGCGCGATCTGTACGCGCTGCGCGAGGCCGCCCGATAGTGTCTTCACGAACGCCTTAGCGCGCTCCGTCAGCTTGAAGAGCTCCAAAAGCTCGTCCGCCTTCTTCGCCGACTCCGCGTGCGGAATCCCGAAGTACCGGCAATGGAAATACAGGTTCTCCCAAACGGTACACTGCCGGTCGAGCGTGTTGAACTGGGTCACCACGCCCATATAACGCCGCGCTTCCGCCGGATGCTCGACCACATCGATTCCAGCAATATTGACCCGGCCCGCAGTCGGCAGCGAGCGGGTCGTGCACACGAGATCGTGGTGCTCTTACCCGCCCCATTGGGACCGAGCAGTCCGAACAACTCGCCGCGTTCCACTGCGAGGTCGATGCCCTTTACGGCTTCGACCGGCATCTTGCCCGGATAGGTCTTAACGAGCTTTTGAATGTCGACAATTGCGTCGGATGAACTGGTCACGGCGCTCCGCTTATGTTGTTCTGGATTACCCCAACGGGCTGCAGGAAAAGTTTATCAATGAATCGAGCATCGACATGTTGCGGATTGTTACAACTCCTTAGATCCCCAGGCCAGCGCAAAATCCCGATGCCCACGCCCACTGAAAGTTGAATCCGCCGAGTTGCCCGGTCACGTCAACCACTTCCCCAATGAAGTACAGCCCCGGCACCTTGCGGCTTTCCATCGTCTTTGCGGACAGCTCATCCGTATCGACTCCCCCAGCGGTGACTTCCGCCTTGTCATAGCCTTCCGTGCCCGAAGGCATTACCCGCCAATGATGTGCGGCCCGCTCCAATTCCTCCAACGCACGATTCGTCCATCGTTGCGGAGGATGCAGCTCCACCCAGCGTTCTGCCAGCCGTTCCGCCAGGACCGCACGAAAAGCTGCTTTCGCCGCGCTGAGGTCGCGCCCGGCTGCCTCTTCCCGCAGACGTCGGGTGACATCCTTCTCCGGGGCCAAGTCGATCGCGATAGGCATTGATCCATTCCAGTAAGACGAGATCTGCAGGATCGCCGGCCCGCTCAGCCCGCGATGCGTGATGAGCATCTTCTCGCGAAACTTCTGCTGTCCGCATGAAGCAACGATGTCGGCCGAAACCCCAGCCAGGTCGCAATAGTGTTTGCGGTTTTCCGCATCGAACGTCAGCGGAACCAGCGCAGGCCGGCATTCGCGAATCTTCATTCCAAACTGCCGTGCCAATTCGTACCCAAACGCGGTCGCACCCATCTTCGGAATCGATAGCCCACCGGTCGCGACCACCAACGCTGGCGCGTGAAACTCTTCGCGATCGGTGAAAGCCACGAAGTGATCGCCTCGCCTGACCTCCCGTACGAAAACTCCTGCCAGAATCTCGACCTTGGCTGCGCTACATTCCTCTTCCAGTATTCCAACGATGTCCTGCGCCGAACTGTCGCAGAATAACTGTCCCAGCTTCTTCTCGTGGTACGGGATGCGGTGCTTCTCGACAAGATCAATGAAGTCTTGCGGCGTGTACCGCGCCAGTACCGACTTACAGAAGTGGGGGTTCGCTGACAGGAAATTGTCCGGCCGGCAATGCAGGTTGGTGAAGTTGCAGCGACCACCGCCGGAGATGAGAATCTTCTTGCCGATGCGCTCGGAGCGTTCCAGTACGGCGACTCGCCGCCCGCGCTGACCTGCGGTGATGGCACACATCAGCCCCGCTGCGCCTCCGCCCAGCACAATCGCATCGTAATCGCGCGTCACTGCTCCAGTTTGTTATTTGGGAATAAGAGACACAAGTGGCGAGGCAAGAACTTGCTGGGGCCCGCTATCGCTCTTCTGGTTGCGTGGTCAGGTGGCGGTTATGGACAGCCGCAACCTCTTCTGGCGTCTCACCCACCGAAATCAGCACCAGGGTTGCATCATCCGTCAGCTTGCCGCTTGCATAATCGCGAACGCTCTGCAGGACTTGGCTGTGCCGTTCCACCAGATTTTGGGATATCGCACGCAAGAGCAGCTCACGCAGCCGTTCTTCACCGAACTCCTCTCCCGTATCGCCAGCCGCTTCAGTGATGCCGTCGGTATAGAGTGCAAGGGTATCTCCGGAGCTTAGACGTATGCGTTCGCCCCGGTTGAAGTCCTGGCGTAATAATCCAACCACCGGGCGGGTCGCCTCCAGGATGATGACCTCGCCATTCGCGCGGCGCAGAATCGGCGGGCAGTGACCGGCGTTGACATACTCCAGGAGCCGGCCGGCAACGTCCAGCACACCGTAGAAAAGGGTGACGTAATGTCCTTCGCCCAGCTGACCGCGAAGAATGGTTTCCACTTCGGCGACGATCTTTTCCGCACTGGAACCGCTCATGGCCAAGGTGCTTACCGAAGCGTGCAGCATAGCCGCAATCATCGCTCCCGGTGTCCCTTTGCCCGAGACGTCGGCAACGCAGAAGTGCAATGCGCTGGAACTGGGCTGCCAGACACCGAAATAGTCGCCGCCCACGGTTCCCGCGGGAACACTCTCTCCCACAACTTCGACGCCGTCTTCCACAACGTGCCGCCGGGGAACGATGCGCATCTGCAGTTGCTGCGCGTCTTGCTTTTCGTACTCCGAGATGCGATGCAGGGACCGCACCTGGCGGCCGCGTTGCATCAAGGATGCAACTTTCTCCAACAGGGCGTCATTGCGCCACGGCTTTTCGACAAAGTCCGCGGCTCCCGACTTCATCGCATTCACTGCCAGATCAACATTGCCCCACGCCGTCAGCGCAACCACCGGAAGGGCGCTGTCAAGCTGCCGCAAACTCTCGATCAGGTTCAGGCCTTCGACTCCGGAGGTACTGTCGCGGCGGTAGTTCATATCGACCAGCGCCAAATCAATGGCCTCGCGTCCCACTGACTCAAGAGCTTCTTTCGGCGAAGAACTCAACAGAACGGAATATCCTTGCGCGCGCAGTAGCATCGCAAGGGCTTCGCGGACATGTTCCTGGTCTTCTGCTATCAATATGCGGGATTGATCGATTGCATTCGTCATGTGCAGCCTGTCTTAGTGAATGCAGACCGTTTGCCAACCGTGAGCGACGCCAAGTTCCACAGAATCAGATGCATGTGTCGCTACGGGCGCGACGTTTGACCGCGAACGCGTCGGCCCTGTCCGGAATCGGACAGCAAGCGCGTTCGAATTTCCCTGGGATACGCGCACCACGCCCTACCGACGCTTGGGCAATATTTTCAGTCCGCGAAGATTGGGACTTCTTCCTTCTTCTGCAATTTCTTCCGGCGCCCGGGAATTAGCTCCAGGAAGCGTGCTTGCAGTCGATCCATATAGAGGTAAACCACGGGCGTAGTGTAGATGGTAAGAATCTGGCTGACCATCAGGCCGCCGACAATTGCGATACCCAGTGGCCGCCGCAGTTCTGATCCCGTACCGTGCCCGAAAGCCAGCGGGACCGCACCCAACATGGCAGCGGCTGTGGTCATCATGATCGGACGGAATCTTAATAACGCCGCTTCGTGAATCGCATCCAACGGCGACCTACCTTGTCGCTCACGTTCCAAGGCGAAGTCGATCATCATAATGGCGTTCTTCTTCACGATGCCTATGAGCAGGAGGATGCCGACCAGTCCGATCACGTTCAACTCCAAACCGAACAGCATCAAGCCCAGAAGAGCGCCAGTTCCGGCGGACGGGATGGTCGAGAGGATCGTGATGGGATGGATGTAGCTCTCGTACAACATGCCCAGCACGATATACACCGCCACCAGGGCCGCCAGAATCAGCAGCGGCTGCGTGGACAGTGAATCCTGGAACGCTGCCGCTGTTCCCTGGAAGCTGCCATGGATCGTGGCTGGGAATCGCATTTCGAGTTGCGCCTGCTCAATTAATCGCGTGGCATCGCCCAACGCGGCACCTGGGGCCAGGTTGAAGGAGATGGTTACCGCCGGAAACTGTCCCTGGTGCGCAACCGCGAGCGAGGTGGACGATGGTCCAAAGTGGGCGAAAGAGGACAACGGTACCTGAGCGCCACTGCTGGTAATGACATAGACGCTCTTGAGAGCGTCCACCGTCTGCTGATACTCCGGCGCTACCTCAAGTACGACGTGATATTGATTGAGAGTGCGATATATCGTGGAGATTTGCCGCTGTCCGAAAGCGTCATAGAGCACGTTGTCGATCTGCTGGGGAGTGATTCCCAGCCGGGCCGCGGTGTCGCGATCGACGACGACGTATTGTTGCAGACCTCTGACTTGCTGATCGCTGCTGACGTCCTTCAGAATCGGAATAGTTCTGAGTTTGTCGGTGAGTTTCGGCGACCATTCGTAGAGTTCGTCCAGGTCCTCGCCGGACAGCGTGTACTGATACTGTGCGTTGGCGAAGCGGCCACCGATTTGCAGGTCCTGCGCCGCCTGGAAAAACAAAGTTGCTCCCACCACGTGCGCAGTCTTCGGGCGCAGGCGGTTGATCACCTGGTCGATCGTTACCTTGCGCTGATTGAGGGGCTTGAGGGTAACGAACATGCGGCCCTGGTTCTGCGCTGTGTTTCCGCCGGAGAACGCGATGACGTTGTCGACTGCCGGGTCGCTCTTTACGATCTTGATGTATTCAGCGACCTTGTCGCGCATCCCGCTGAATGCCATGTCTTGATCGGCCATGATGGTTCCCATCATGCGTCCGGTGTCCTGCTGCGGGAAAAATCCCTTGGGGACGATGATGTACAGATAAACGTTCACCGCAACAGTAATCAGAACAATCAGCAGGATAAGAAATTGATGGCGCAGCACCCAGGCGAGCGATCGCTTGTAGCCGCTGTTCATCCGCCGGAAACCGCCTTCACTCAAGCGATAAATCGGGCCATGCTTGGCAGAGTGCGGCTTAAGAAAGTGGGCGCACAGCATAGGAGTCGTAGTCAGCGACACAACCATCGAGATCGCAATGGCGGTACTGATGGTCATGGCGAATTCATGAAACAGCCGCCCGACTAACCCGCTCATCAGCAGTATGGGAATGAACACCGCGACTAGCGAGATGCTCATCGACATCACGGTGAAACCTATCTCGCGGGCGCCCAGCAGGGCCGCTTCGTAGGGGGGGATTCCGGCCTCAACGTGGCGCATGACGTTCTCCAGTACCACGATGGCGTCATCCACTACAAAGCCCGTCGAGACGGTCAAGGCCATAAGCGAAAGATTGTTGAGCGAATATCCCAGCAGATACATGCCGCCGAACGTACCGATGATGGCCAGCGGCACTGCCACGCTTGGGATTAACGTAGCGCGTACCTCGCGCAAGAATACGAACACCACCAGGACTACAAGCACCACGGAAATAAGCAGCGTGCGCTCTACGTCGACCACCGACGCGCGAACCGTGATCGTTCTGTCGAGCGCGATATCGAGCTTGATCCCCTGCGGCATCGACGCCTTCAGGAACGGCAACTGGTCAATGACACGATCCACGGTTGAGATGATATTGGCGCCCGGCTGTCTGAAGATGATGATCATCACGCACGGCTTGCCATTAAACCTTCCGGCGACGTGCGTATCGCTATACGAATCCTCGATGTCAGCCACATCGCTGAGACGGACAGGCGCTCCGTTTTTATAAGCGATAATTAGCGGCCCATAGTCCTTGGCCTTTTTGAGCTGATCATTGTCGGTGACCATCCAACTCTTCTGGTCACCCTGCAGGGAGCCTTTGGCGAGATTGATATTCTGGCCCTGTATCGCCTGGCGCACTGCTTCGAGGCCGAGGTTCAGTTTGTTCAGGATGTACGGGTTCGCTTCGATTCGCACCGCCGGCTGCGATGATCCGCCAACATAAACCTGCCCTACTCCATCGACCTGCGCCAGCTTTTGCGACAGGATCGAGTCGGCCGCATCGTACATCTGGTCTTGCGTCAGCGTATCGGAGGTCAGCGCCAGGATCAGGATAGGAGCGTCGGCGGGATTCACCTTGCGGTACGACGGATTGCTGGGCAAGTCGGCAGGCAGATATCCGCGAGCGGCATTGATCGCCGCCTGTACGTCACGCGCGGCCGCGTCAATGTTGCGGTTCAGGTCAAACTGCATGGTGATGCCCGTCGAACCCAACTGGCTGGCTGACGTCATCTGGTTAATGGCGGCAATGCGACCGAACTGACGTTCCAGCGGTGTAGCAACGGCGGACGCCATGGTTTCCGGACTCGCGCCAGGCAACGATGCACCAACGGAGATCACCGGGAAGTCAACCTGCGGCAAAGGCGAGACCGGCAACTGGAAATAAGCGAGTACGCCCGCCAACAACAGGGCAATCGTCAGCAGCGTAGTTGCGATCGGCCGCTCGATGGCTGGACGAGAGACGTTCATAAGCTAGTCTCCAGCAGCTCCGGCTGCTTCCGCAGGCTTGGGCGCACGCAAATTCCTGAGCGCCGTCCCCAATCGGTCGAACCACAGGTAAACGACCGGCGTGGTGTAGAGCGTCAGCAACTGGCTGAAAATCAGGCCGCCAACGATGGTCACACCCAGCGGTCGGCGCAACTCCGAACCCGTTCCGGAACCTAGCGCCAACGGCACGGCGCCAAACAGTGCCGCGAAGGTGGTCATCATGATCGGACGGAAGCGCAACAGACAGGCTTCATAGATGGCGTCTTGCGGAGCTTTGCCTTCCTTGCGCTCGGCCTCGAGTGCAAAGTCAATCATCATGATGGCGTTCTTCTTCACGATACCGATGAGCAGGATGATGCCGATCAGCGCCATCACCCCAAGATCCATGCGGAAGATCGTCAGCGCCAGGATCGCGCCCACACCTGCCGAGGGGAGTGTCGAGAGAATCGTGATCGGGTGAATGTAGCTTTCGTACAGCACGCCCAGCACGATGTATACCGTAACGATGGCTGCAAGGATCAGCCACCCTTCGTTCGCCTGGGAAGCCTCGAATGCCCTCGCCGTACCCTGGAACCTCACCTGGATACTCGGCGGCATTCCGACCTCGGCAACGGCAGCATTGATTGCCCTCACCGCTTCTCCCAGCGAGTAACGGCCACCAAGGTTGAACGAGAACGTTACTGCCGGAAACTGCCCTTGATGGTTGATCGCGAGCGGACCTGCGTTGGTCTCGAAGTGCGCGATTGCAGTCAGCGGCACTTGCCCGCTCGTGCCAGGGACATAGATATCTTTCAGTGAATCCGGATCATCGCGGAATGACGGGTCTACCTCCAGCACCACGTGATACTGGTTCAACTGGGTAAACATGATGGAAACCAGCCGCTGACCGAAAGCGTCGTACAGAGTATTGTCAACCGCGGCGGTGCTCACCCCCAACCGGGATGCCGTGTCGCGGTCGATGACCAAGTTCGTCATGGCGGCCTGGTCCTGCTGATCGGTTGCAATATCGCGCAACTCAGGTATGGTTTTTAGTTTTGCCAGGAGGCGTCCGGTCCATACCGACAACTCTTTCGGGTCGGCATCTTCCAGGCTGAACTGGTACTGGGTGCGGCTGATACGGTCTTCGACCGTGAGGTCCTGCACCGGTTGCATGTACAGGGTGATGCCCTCTACACCCGCCACTTCCCGCTGTAGACGCTGGATGATCGCGGACACATCGTCGCTACGCTCGTCCTTGGGCTTCAGGTTGATCTGTATGCGCCCGCTGTTTGGAGTGGTGTTGGTTCCGTCTACTCCAATAAACGACGACAGGCTCGCCACGTCGGGGTCTTTCAAAACCGCCGCCGCCAGGCGCTGCTGGCGCTCTGCCATTGAGGCAAACGAGACGCTCTCCGGCGCGTCCGAAATGCCCATGATCACTCCTGTGTCCTGGATGGGGAAGAAGCCCTTGGGCACGATGATGTAGAGCCAGACGGTCGCTACCAGCGTGGCAATCGTCACCAGCAGGGTTACGGTCTGATGCCTTAATACGAATTGCAGCGTACGCCCGTAAAATGCGATGGTGTTGTTGAAAACCCGCTCAGACGCTTCGTAAAAGCGGCCATGATGCGACTCATCCCGCTGTCTCAAGAGCAGCGAACACATCATCGGCGTAAGCGTCAGCGAGATCACGGCCGACAACAGGATGGTCACACTCAGAGTTACCGCGAACTCGCGGAACAGGCGTCCCACGATGTCACCCATGAACAGCAACGGTATGAGCACTGCAATCAGGGACACCGTCAGCGAAACAATCGTGAATCCGATTTGCCCCGACCCCCGCAGCGCCGCTTCGAGCGGCGTGTAGCCCTCTTCGATATAGCGCGAGATGTTCTCGATCATGACGATCGCGTCATCCACCACGAATCCAGTCGAGATGGTCAGCGCCATAAGCGAGAGGTTGTCGAGCGAGTAGCCCAACAAATACATCACACCGAACGTGCCCACCAATGACAGGGGAACCGCGACACTGGGAATGATCGTCGCTGCCAGCGTTCGCAGGAACAGGAAGATAACCATCACAACCAGTGCGATGGTAAGCATCAATTCGAACTGCACGTCGGCCACGCTGGCTCGAATCGTGTTGGTGCGGTCGGTCAGGACCGTAACTTTTACCGACGCCGGAAGGTTGGCCTGAAGCTGCTTCAGCCGCAGCTTGATGCTGTCCACGACCTTAATAATGTTGGCGCCCGGCTGCCGCTGAATGTTCAGGATGACCGCGGGCGTGTTGTTCATCCACGCGGCCTGGTAAGCGTTTTCGGGACCCTCAACCACGCTGGCTACATCGGACAGGCGCACTGGGTTGCCATTCTTGTACGCGATGATGGTGTCGGCGTAATCGCTCGGCTTGAAGAGCTGGTCGTTCGCGTTAATGGTGTATGCCTGGCGACTGTCTTGTAGCTGGCCCTTCGCCTGGTCAACATTGACCTGCGCAATCACGGTCCGCAACTGCTCCAGGCTGATTCCGTAGGAGGCCAGCGCCGTTGGGTTCGCCCGGATCCGCACTGAGGGTTTCTGTCCTCCGCTGATCGTCACCAGTCCAACACCCGGCAGCTGGGATATCTTCTGCGCGAAGGTCGTGTCAGCCAGGTCCTGTACCTTATAAAGCGGCAGGGCCTCCGATGTCATTGCCAGCGTCAGGATCGGTGCGTCGGCGGGGTTCACCTTGCTGTAGATTGGCGGGGTTGGCAGGTCAGCGGGAAGAAATGTCTGTGCGCTGTTGATGGCCGCCTGCACCTGTTGTTCCGCGACGTCGATATTCTCCTCTAGGACAAACTGGAGCGTGATCACTGACGCCCCGAACGAGCTGCTCGACGTCATCTGGTTCAGTCCGGGCAATTGGCCGAACTGTCGCTCCAGTGGAGAAGTAATCGATGAGGCGGTAACTTCCGGACTTGCTCCCGGGTAAAACGTCACTACCTGGATGGTGGGGTAATCGACCTGCGGCAGTGCCGAAATCGGGAGCTGTTTGTACGCGACCACGCCCACCAACAGCAACGCTGCCATCAGCAGAGAGGTTGCAATGGGCCGGAGAATAAATGGCCGCGAAATACTCATGACTGCGATCCGATGCCTTGAACGTTCTCCGCGTTTTTAGAGGATGAGGATGATGAAGTACCGGCAGGCGCCTGGGGCGTCACCCGGCTGCCCGCCTGCAGTTTTTCCTGTCCATCCGTGACTACTCGCTCGCCTGCCTCGAGCCCGGAAGCAATCACTACCGTGGTTCCTTGTGTTAAGGCCAACTGAACGGGTCTCACCTGGACTGTGTTGTCCGCATCCACCAGATAGGTAAAAGTACCCTGCGGGCCGCGCTGAATCGCGCTTGCCGGCACAGTGATTGCGTCTTTTCGCGTCTCCAGCAACAGGTGTACGTTCACGAACTGGTTGGGCCAGAGATTATTGTCCGGATTCTCGAATACTGCCTTGTAACGCGCGGTCCCCGTGGTTTGATCGATCTGGTTGTCGATTGTCAGCAACTTGCCTGTGGAGAGCTTCGTCTGGTCGTCCCGGCTATACACATCCACTTGCAGAGTGCCCTGCTTCATTCGCTGACGCACGGCCTGCAGCTGATCTTCAGGCAAGGTGAAGATAATGGCTATTGGATGCAGCTGGGTAATGACCACCATCGGCGTGGTGGATGAGGCTTGTACATAATTTCCGATGTCCACCTGACGCAATCCAATGCGTCCGTTGATCGGGGAAGTGATTCGCGTGTAGACAAGGTTCAGCTTGGCGCTGTCAATGGCGGCTTTATCGGCGGCGATCGTTCCCTCGTACTGGCCAAAAGAGGCTTCCTGTGTGTCGAGATCCTGCTTGGCGATTACGCCGCCGCTGTAAAGTGCCTTCATACGCTCGTATTGCACCTTGGCGTTCTGCAACTGCGCCTCATCGCGCTGCAAGTTCGCCTGGGCCGTTGCCAGAGCCACCTCGTAAGGCCGTGGATCGATCTGAATCAGAAGCTCGTTTTGTTTGACGTCCTGGCCTTCCTGAAAGTTAACCTGGGTAATTTGCCCATCGATGCGCGTCTTAAGCGCGACCGTGTTAAATGCCTGCACCGATCCCAACCCTGTGAGATAGACGGGGAAGTCCCGCTGTTGTACCGTTGCAACTCCCACCGGGACCGCCGGTGGCGGACCGCTCGCCTTGGGGTTCTTTTGACTTCGGCTACAGCCGGCTATCGCGCAGCATAGGATGGCGGCGGCGACCAAAGCACCAGTCCCACGGAATTTCAAGATTTCCTCCTCGTTGGCGTCCACGTGCCTTGCAGGGTGGGGGCGGAGCCTTCGCCATCTGATCAACGAAAAATAGAGGCCGATAACACCAGCTACAATACTATGAAGCCCCATTAATTAGAGCGGATGCCCGGTCGGTATGCCGTTAAGAGAGGGTGAAGGAAAGTTAAGTTTTGTGAAGGGTCCAAACACATCGCGAAACAATTCTTCACCGCAATCTTCCTCGGGAAAAGGCAAAATGGGTGCGGTGAATCGGCTACTCATTGTCGACGACGACCGCGCTCTTGTGAACCTCCTTAAGCGCTTCCTCGAAGCCGAGGGATTTCACGTCGATCCCGCTTACGACCACGACAGCGGCCTGTCGGCGGCACTGGCTGACCACCACGAGCTCATCATTCTGGACGTCATGCTGCCTGGCGGCTCGGGGTTTGAACTTCTAAAAGCGCTCCGCCAGCAATCTGCAGTTCCGGTCTTGCTGCTCACTGCCCGCGGCGAGGCGGTCGATCGCATCCTCGGTCTCGAAATCGGCGCTGACGATTATCTCGCAAAACCCTTCGATCCGCGCGAATTGGTGGCCCGCATTCGGGCGGTGTTGCGGCGCACTCGCGAGGCCGCCTCGGGTGCCGCCCGCGCAGACCATGACGAGCTCTTGAAGGTCGGCGATATCGAACTGTCCACCGGCAGTCGCAATGTTACATGCGGCGGCCAACCTGTGGAACTCACCTCCGTCGAGTTCAACGTGCTCGAACTACTCTTGCGGAATGCAGGCAGTGTCGTCACGCGCGAGCAGATTGCCGAAGTCGCACTCGGGCGCCCCCTGAACGCTTTCGATCGCAGTGTCGACGTTCACGTCAGCCGCGTCCGGAAGAAGCTTGGCGGATTTCCCGGTACCGACGATCTCATTCGTCCGATCCGCGGCGTCGGATACTTCCTTTCTTCCGCGCCGGCTGAGAAGAGCCGGGCATGAATCGCCGTCTGTTCTGGAAGATCTTCTTGCCGTTTTGGGTAGCACAGGCCCTATTGCTGGGTGTGCTCTACATGCGGCTTCACTATCGCCTGCATTCTGAGAACCCCTGGTGGGTGCAGCCCGAACGCCACTTGATGCCGTCGGTCGCACAGTTGGCGGCCGAACGCTATGAACAAGGTGGGGCGTCCGCTTTACAGTCCTTGCTCGATCGGTCGTCCCTGCCGCACCGGGTCGAGTACTGGCTTCTCGACAGCGCTGGGCGTGAACTGAGCGGCCGTCCGCTGCCCGCCGAGATCCCCGATTTTGCCCAGCGAGCGTTAAGCCGCCAAGGTATGGTCCGTCCTGATGAGGCCGTCGTCATTGTTGCCCCCGCCACTACGCAGCGTGACAGTTATCTGCTGATTGGCGAATTCACACCGCCGCCACTCACGGAACGGGTTCCCGGTGACATGATCTGGGTGTTGAAACTCGGCACCGTGATTTCCGCCTTAATGTGCCTCATCATCGCGCATTATCTCAGCAAGCCCATTGAACGGTTGCGTAAAGCAACCAACGAGATGGCCCGCGGCAATCTCGACATTCGAGTAGGCTCAACCATCGGCAATCGCCGTGACGAAATTGCCGACCTGGTGCGCGACTTTGATTCCATGGCCGGCGAGCTGCACAACCAGATTGTGAGCGAACGCAACCTGCTCAGTGGTGTCTCACACGAGTTGCGTTCGCCCATCGCGCGCATCCGGCTGGCTCTCGCTCTTGCCCGCGGCTCCGATTCCCACGAGCGCGAAGAAATGCTCGACCGCATCGAGCAGGACACCATCCAACTCGACTCGATGCTCGAACGCATCCTCACCGTCGCCCGTCTTGAGAGTGGGCAATACAAGCCCAAGGTTGAAACCCTCTCGTTGAATGAAGTAGTCGACGATGTACTCGACGATGCCCGCTTCGAGGCCGCCGCAACCAATGCAACGATCGGTTACACAGGCGACGCGATCGTCAGCGTTAAAGGTGACCCCGGTCTGCTACGCAGTGCCATCGAAAACGCGGTACGGAACGGCATTTTTTACTCCGGTGAGGGAGGAAAGATTGAAGTTCGGCTGAAAATGGACGACGCCAACGCCGTTCTGACCGTCCGCGATAATGGTCCCGGGGTCCCGGAAGAGGCCCTTCCATTACTTTTCAAACCTTTCTACCGGGTTGACGGTTCCCGCGTAACTGCGACCGGCGGCATGGGATTAGGACTGGCAATCGTTCGGAACGCGGTCGCTGCACATGGCGGCACAGTCTCGGCACGCAACGTCATTCCTCACGGACTGGAAGTCGAATTCCGTCTGCCCGTTTCGGGAGCATCGCCTTCCGCCCGGATCTCGAATCAATTCGCCACCCCGCTGCAAGGCAAACGCTGAGACCAAGGTTCTAGGCGTCAGACGTCGATCATTCCCGAATAGACCGCCATCCCAACGACGGCATCGACCCCCATCGCATCCAACTCATCGACTTCCTGCTGACTACGTATCCCTCCGGCTGCGATGAACCTGCGCGCAGTTCTTAGTTTCAACTCGCAGACTACGTCTATCGGAATCCCTTGCAGAGTCCCTTCGGTATCAATGTGCGTATATAGAAACGCAGAGCAATACGGCTCCAATGTTCGCATCATCTCCAGCGGCGTAAGCCCGGTGATCGTTTTCCATCCGTGAATCGCCACTCGTCCGCCGCGGGAGTCGATGGCAGCAACCAGGTGCTCAGCGCCAAATTCGTTGCTCATTCCGCCAGCGAATGCTTCGTCGATCGAACCTCCACGAATAAGCGACGAGCCGAGGATTATCTTCTTTGCTCCCGCTGCAATTACCCGCCTGCCGAGGTCTGCCGAGCGAATTCCGCCGCCAACCTGGCACGGCAATTTGCCGCAGAAGTCGGCAATCAGCGCGCGATTGTCACCCTTTCCCATCGCCGCATCGAGATCAATTAGTTGCACCAGCGGATACCGCGCGAAACGATCCACCCATTCTGCGAAGCTGTCGAACTCCAACCCCTTCTTCTCGCCCTGTACCAGTTGGACGATCTTGCCGCCCATCAGATCGATTGACGGGATCAGCACGCCAGTCTCACTGGAATACCTGCATTTCGCAGCTCGCGTTTTATTGCCTCCACCGAATTCAGTCCGAAGTGAAAGACCGACGCAGCCAGTGCCGCATCTGCCGCGCCTTCCTGGAATACCTCCACGAAATGCCGCGGCTCGCCCGCGCCGCCCGAGGCAATCACCGGGATGCGCACGCTCGTCGCAATCGCACGCGTCAGTGGACAGTCAAATCCTGCCTTTGTGCCGTCACGATCCATGGAGGTCAGAAGGATCTCCCCGGCTCCGAGTTGTTCCGCTGTTATCGCCCACTTCTGCGCGTCCAGTCCGGTAGGCTTTCGGCCGCCCCAGACATATACCTCCCACGTTGTTAAAGTCGTCCGCCGAGCATCGATTGCCACCACCACCGCCTGCGATCCATAACGCTCTGCGACGCGTGTAATGAGGTCCGGATCGGCGATGGCCGCCGAATTCATCGCCACTTTGTCCGCACCACAGCCCAGCACAGCCGCCGCGTCCTCGAGCGACCGAATCCCGCCGCCCACGGTAAAGGGAATGAACAATTGCCTTGCCGTTCGCCACACCGTCTCCAGCAACGTACTGCGCGACTCCGCCGTGGCCGTGATATCGAGCAGCACAATTTCGTCGGCACCCGCTGCACTATGCGCCGACGCCAACTCCGCGGGATCACCAGCATCTCGCAACTGTTCGAACTGAATGCCTTTCACCACCCGCCCGGCGTTCACATCGAGGCAGGCTATGATGCGCTTGGCAAGGGTTTCACAGGCCACAGAAGTTCTCCAGGATCTGCATGCCAACCTCGCCCGACTTTTCAGGATGAAACTGCACGCCGAACAGACTCCCCTGCTCTGCTGCCGCCGTGAAGTGGCCTCCATACGTACACGTCGCTGCGGTGTCGTCGCACACCGGCGCGCGATACGAATGCGTGAAGTACACATACGCGCCCGACGGAACCCCGGCCAGCAGTCTCGACTGCCCCTCGATTGCAATGCTGTCCCATCCCACGTGCGGCGACTTCACCTGATCGGAAAACCGCTCGCACCTCCCCCCGAACACTCCCAGCCCCTGCAGTTCGGGAGCCTCGCTACTCCCTTCGAACATCCACTGCAACCCCAGGCAAATCCCCAGCAATGGTCTTTCTCCCGAATCTGTCCCTTTACGCAATAATGCTCCCAGCTTTCCATTTGCCAGCGGTGCAGTGGCTTTGAAGTTTCCTACCCCAGGGATGATCCACTTCTCAGCTTGTCCCACAACGTCAGGATCATTGGTCACAGCACATTGCCGCCCGAGATGCTGCAACGCCTTCGCTACTGACGCCAGGTTGCCCGACCCGTAATCCACAATCGCGATCACAGCAACCCCTTCGTGCTCGGCAACATGCGGCCTAATTGCTTGTCCTTCGAACACGCTACCCGCAGCGCCCGCGCAAACGCCTTGAATAGCGCCTCAATCTTATGGTGGTTCGAACGTCCGTAAATCGTTTTAGCATGTACGTTCGCCTTTGCGCCCCGCGAGAAACCATCGAAGAAGTCAGCGACCAACTCCGTCTGCAGGTCCCCCACCAAGCGCGTCCTCACCCTGGCGTCGACCACGGCGGCGCTACGTCCGCCAAAATCCACGGCGACAACGCCCAGCGTCTCGTCCATGGGCATCACGAAATAACCTGCCCGCAAGATTCCTCGCTTCGAGCCGAGAGCTCCGGTAAATGCCTCTCCTAGTGCGATGCCAACGTCCTCTACCGTGTGGTGCTGGTCCACGTCCAGGTCGCCCGTAGCCCGCAACTCGATGTCGAACGCCCCGTGCCGCGCCACCAGTTCCAACATATGGTCGAGAAAGCGAATTCCGGTGCTGACCTTCGCCCGTCCCCGCCCTTCGATCGTGAGTGCGACGCGGATGTCGGTTTCCTTCGTCTTACGCTGGATCGTCGCCCGTCTCACGCTTTCACCTCCATTCCCAGCGTCAGCTCAGCCAGCACTTCACGTAGCGCAGCCAGCAGCCGATCGGTTTGTTCCGAAGTTCCCAAGGTGATGCGCACGCAACCGTCGCAGCCGGGGTCGCCTGAGCGATCGCGCACCAATATCCCACGTTGTCGCATCGCTACCACGAACTCACGATGCCGCTTGCCAATCTTCATCAGTACGAAATTCGCTTCGCTCTGCCACCATCTGATGCCCGCCCGCGACAGTTCGTGCTCGAGCCTCGCCCGTCCCGCCTTCACCTGCGCTACATAGCTCGCGACGAACTCTGGATCGTCCAGCGCCGCAGGCAACGCCAGCAGCGCCACCGTATTAACGCTATACGGAGACGACACTCGCCGCACCATTGGCATTTGCGCACAAGGCCCGGCAAGTATCCCGATGCGCAGACCCGCCAGCCCGTATGCCTTCGAGAACGTTCGCGCTACAAATAGGTTCGACTGGCGTCCAACCTCCGAGAGCACCGTCTGGCCATGAAACTCGAAGTACGCCTCGTCCACCAGCAACGCCGCATGCGGAGCCTGCTGGGCGATCGCCAATAATTCGTCGCGCGATGCCGCTCCGCCCGTTGGATTGTTCGGACTCGCCACCGCAATCAACTTCGTCGCAGCAGTTACTGCACCAGCCACCTTTTCGAACGGAAACCGCATGTCCTCCCCACACTGCACCCTCACGACGTGCGCACCCGTTGCCTCAGCGAAAATCTCGTACATGCTGAACGTCGGCGTCACTACCAAGACTTCATCTGCCGGTTCGAGATAGGCTTCGCACAGCAAGTGGATCGCCTCATCTACGCCGTTCGTTAGCAGGACCTGGTCCGCGGGGAGCCCGAGGTACGGTGCCACGATCGCCTCTACCGGTGCGCGCTCCGGATAGCGTGCCAGGTCCTCGGCCGTGATCTCCCGGACCCTCGCCAGCACGCGCGGCGAGCACCCCTCCGTGTTCTCGTTGAAGTCGAGACGCAGCCCCGTCCGACCGGCAAGCGGTGGATGATACTCATGCATCTCACGCACTGCCTTGCGCGCGTTAAGCATTGCCGCACCTCGCACGCACCGATTGCGAATGCGCCTGCAGACCCTCGGTTTCCGCTAGCGTCGTCACCACGGGTGCAATCTCGCACAAGCCTTTCCGATTGAACTTCTGCACCGTGATGACCTTCACGAAATCGGCGGAGCTCAGCCCACCGCGAAACCACGCCGCTCCCGCCGTAGGCAGTACGTGATTCGGTCCTGCCGCGTAGTCCCCCGCAGATTGGGGCGAGTAGTCGCCGATGAAAATCGACCCTGCGTTGCACACTGCCATCGCGTCCTTATCTCCATCCACGGTCAGGTGTTCCGGTGCAATCCGATTCACCCAGTCCAGCGCTTGCCCACGTGATTTCGCCAGTAAGGCGGACGCATTCTGTCTTACTGCCTTTCCCGCGATGACGTTGCCCCTGACTGCGCGTTGCACGCGCTCGACAATTCGTTTCACCAGTTCGATATTCGTAGAAACAAAAACCACCACCGCATCGGGATCGTGTTCCGCCTGCGACACCAGGTCCCACGCCAGAAATTCGGGGTTTCCGTTTTCGCTATAAACCAGGGCTTCCGTGGGGCCCGCCAGCATATCGATTGGGCAATCGGAACTCACCGCTCTTTTCGCCGCCGTGACGTACGCATTTCCTGGTCCTACAATTTTATGCACTGGCGCAATTCCCTCCGTGCCATACGCCAGTGCGGCGATAGCTTGCGCCCCGCCACAGCGATAGACCTCGCTAACCCCCAGTAAATATGCGGCTGCCAGCGTCGCCGGCTGTGGCTTTGGAGACGTCACCACAATGCGCTGCACGCCTGCAACGTGGGCCGGAATTACCGTCATTAGCAGAGTTGATGGCAGCGGATAACGCCCGCCCGGCACATAACACCCCACCGAATCCAACGGGCGCACGATCTGCCCCAACTCTCCGCCACTGATCTTTTTCCTCCACGAGTGCGGCGCCTGCCACTCCGCGAACCGCCGGATGTTCGCTGACGCACGCTTCAGTGCCTCCCGCGTTCCGACAGGCGTCGCCTTCCACGCCTGTTCAATCTCCTGCTGTGAAACACGCAGGGCTTGCCCTTTGCCGAGTCCATCCCACAATGTGGCATAACGCTTCAGGGCCACGTCACCGTCTCTGCGCACAGCACGAACAACGTGCTGCACCTGGGGCTCGACCTTCTCCAGCCGTGATGCCCGGCTCTCCAGTTTCACCACCGCCCGTTCCGCCGCCCTCCCTTCGAGTACCCGCATCACATCACCACCTTGTTCAACGGATACTCCACGATCCCCGTCGCATTTGCCGCCTTGAGTCGCGGAATCACCTCCCAGCAGAGGTTCTCCTCCAGGATGGTATTCACCGCCACCCACGATTTGTCGCTGAGCGTAGAAATCGTCGGGCTATTCAACGCCGGGAGCACCGCCAGTACGTTCTGCAAATCCTGAATCCTGACGTTCAGCATGAGCCCGACGCGGCCCTGCGCATCCATGGCTCCGCGCAGCATGAGCGCAAGGTTCTCGATCTTCTGCCGCTTGTCCGCGTCGGTCCAGGCTGCCTTATTCGCAATGATTTGGGTATTCGATTCGAGGAGGGTTTCAATGATGCGCAGGCGGTTCGCCTTGAGCGAGCTTCCTGTTTCGGTGACTTCGACTATGGCGTCTGCCAGAGTAGGAGGCTTGACTTCGGTCGCGCCCCAGGAAAATTCGACCTTTACATCAATCCCACGTTGCTGGAAGTAACGACTGGTTACGCTGACTAGTTCCGTGGCTATGGTCGCTCCCTGCAGGTCTTCAGCACGCTGTACCGGCGAATCCTCCGGCACCGCCAGCACCCATCGCACTTTGCCCCTACTTTGCTTGGCGTAAATCAAATCCGCGACCGTGACCACTTCCAGGCCGCTCTCCGTCACCCAGTCCGATCCAGTCATCCCGGCGTCGAGAGCGCCGTGTTCAACATAACGCGCCATCTCCTGCGCCCGAATCAGCATGCACTCAATCTCGAGGTCATTGGTGCCGGCGAAATACGATCGCGGACTGACATACACCTGCAAACCCGCCCGCGCCAAGAGCGCCAGCGTTGCTTCCTGCAGGCTTCCCTTAGGGATCCCTAACCGCAGTTTCATCGCACGCCTCCCGTCACGGTGAGTTCGGCGTTGAAGCAGGTTCGCGTACCGGTGTGGCACACAACGCCTTGGCCCTCAACCTCAACGCGACACAGAATGGTGTCGAGATCACAATCCGCCTGCGCACTCACGACCTTCAGCCGATTGCCGGAAGTCTCTCCTTTGGTCCACAGCTGGTTCCGGGTGCGGCTGTAGAAGGTAACGTAGCCCGTGGCGAGCGTCTTGTCGTAGGCGGCGCGGTTCATGAATCCCAGCATCAGGACCTCGCCCGTCGCCGCATCCTGCATAATGGCAGGAGCCAGTCCCATCATCTTTTCAAAGTCAATCTCCACCGCCATGCCCATTCCTTTCGCAAAAACAAAAAGCCCGCTGAACTTGCGTCAGCGGGTCGGAAGTAAAAGTGCGAAAACGCTATAAAAGGATCTCCGCCGACACGCTCGCCACGTGCGAATGATGATGATGGCGATGGATCAGCGAAGTCATCTTGACTTGACCTTATCGAAAAGCTTGCAGTTGTGTCAATGCAACATTTCGGGCTGTGACGGAGTCCCCTTCTGTCACTGCAGCTACTGAGCTCGTGTGCTACGGTTATTCGTTTCCAAGGGGGCCCTCATGTTCGCTGCTGATCTCCTCAAAAACAAGCGCGTCCTCGTCACCGGCGGAGGCACGGGCATCGGCCGTGCGCTGGCCGAGCGCTTTCTGCAACTCGGCGCATCCGCCTATATCTGCGGACGCCGCGTCGAAGTGGTCGAACAGACCGCAAGAGAACTTTCCAGCTCCACAGGTGGAAAATGCGAACCCTTCGCCTGTGACGTGCGTTATGACGAAGACGTCGAGAGGGTCATAGAAAAGATCTGGACCGGCGGCCCACTCGACATCCTGGTCAACAACGCCGCCGGCAATTTCCTGGCGCGCACAGAGACGCTTTCAACCCACGCCTTCGCCGCCGTCATCGGCATCGTGCTCAACGGCACCATCAACATGACCATGGCGTGTGGAAAGCGCTGGCTCGCCACCAAACACAACGCTGTCGTACTCAACATCGCGACCACCTATGCCGAAACCGGTTCGGCGTACGTTGTCCCAAGCGCCGTCGCCAAGGCGGGCGTGCTGTCACTTACTCGCAGCCTCGCGGTCGAGTGGGGGGGCCGCGGCATACGCTTCGTCGCTATAGCCCCGGGCGCGATCCGCACCGAGGGCGCATTCTCACGTCTGCTACCTACAGATGCGATGGAGAAAGCCCTGCTCGAGCACAATCCTCTGCATCGCCTCGGGACGCTAGAAGAAATCTCCAATCTCGCGGCGTTCCTGGTCAGCGAGCACGCGGGCTACATCAACGGAGAAATGGTCTACATGGATGGCGGCGAGATGCTGGCGGGCGCCAGCAGCTTCAGCCTTCTGGGACGTAAAGTCCCCGATGCAGCGTGGGAAATGCTGAAGCCCAAGAAGAAGTAATTGGTGATTGTGGTTAGTGGCTGATAGTCAGAAGACAGCGGTTTAATCGTGTCCATCCGACGCGCCAAAGCGCGGGCGGCCCGAGGCCGCCCGGACTAATTGCTAATTGCTAACTGTTAATTGCTTCTTCTAATTCAGTACATGAATGTTCTTGTTCTCGCACATCTCCTTCAGCACCACCTTTGGCACATCGTGCCGCTCACCCAGCCGAGATGCGCATTGCGCAGGATTTGCATCATCGTCCGTGACTGCCCGATCCCGCCGCCAACACTCAAGCGGAATCCCGTGGTTCACGATCGCATGGTGATACGGATACTTCAGGAAGTCCAATTGATGCGTCAGCTCCAACTGCTTCTTCAGCGACTCCCCGTTCAAGTCGCGCCATCCCTCGATTCCCGCGGTCGCGGTGGTACTCTTATTAGGTTTCTCTGCCGTCAGGAGACCCGACCATGGCACCATCGGCTCCCGAAGCCACCGGTTCCACTCTGCTCACTAGCTTCGACCTCCATCTGTTTAATGAGGGCGGGCACAACCGCCTCTACCAGAAGCTCGGCGCACACCTTATTACGATGGACGGCCAGCCCGGGACTTACTTCGCGGTCTGGGCGCCCGATGCCGAGCGCATCTCCGTCGTCGGCGACTTCAACGGCTGGAACCCCGACTCCAATCCCATGACTCCCCGCGAACACTCGGGCGTTTGGGAATGCTTCGTCCGCGGCCTCGAGAAAGGTTCGATTTACAAGTACCACATCCGCTCGCGTTTCCACATGTATCGCGTCAACAAGGCCGACCCGTACGGCTTTCATCACGAGACCCCGCCGCGTACCGGCTCCATCGTCTGGGACCTTAACTATCAGTGGGGCGACGAAGAATGGATGCGCCTCCGTCATAAGCGCAACGCCTACGACGCGCCCATCTCGGTGTACGAAGTACACCTCGGCTCCTGGATGCGCAACGTCGAAGAGGGCAATCGTTGGTTCAGCTACCGCGAACTCGCGCCCCGTCTTGCTGCCTACGTCAACGAGCTCGGTTTCACTCACGTTGAGTTCATGCCCGTCATGGAACACCCTTACTCTGCTTCGTGGGGCTACCAGATCACCGGATACTACGCGCCCACGAGCCGCTTCGGCACGCCGCAGGACTTCATGCACCTGGTCGACTACCTGCACCAGCGCGGCATCGGCGTGATTCTCGATTGGGTTCCGTCACACTTCCCCACCGACCAGCATGGCCTCGCTTACTTCGATGGCACGCACCTGTACGAGCACGCCGATCCACGCAAGGGCTTTCACCCCGACTGGAAGTCTGCGATCTTCAACTACGGCCGCAATGAAGTGCGCGCGTTCCTGATCAGCAACGCCATGTTCTGGCTCGACGTGTACCACATCGACGGACTGCGTATGGACGCTATCGCGTCAATGCTCTACCTCGACTACTCGCGCAAGCAGGGTGAGTGGATTCCCAATATGTACGGCGGACGGGAGAACCTGGACGCGGTATCGCTGCTGCAGCGGGTGAACCACGACACCTACCAGGAGTTTCCCGACATCCAGACCATCGCGGAGGAATCCACCGCGTGGCCCATGGTGTCTCGCCCCACATACATCGGTGGCCTGGGCTTCGGCATGAAATGGGACATGGGTTGGATGCACGATACCTTGAAGTACTTTCAACAGGACCCGATCCATCGCAAGTATCACCACAATAAGCTGACCTTCCGCGGTCTCTACGCCTTCACCGAAAACTTCACTCTCCCGCTTTCGCACGACGAAGTGGTGCACGGTAAAGGTTCGCTTATGGGTAAGATGGCGGGCGACTATTGGCAGAAGTTTGCCAACCTGCGGCTGCTCTTCGGGTACATGTTCACCCAGCCCGGCAAGAAGCTGCTATTCATGGGCGGCGAAATCGGCCAGTGGACCGAGTGGAACCACGACGGCAGTGTTGACTGGTTGCTCTTGAACTTCCCTTCGCACCAGGGAATCAAACGCTGGGTCAGCGACCTCAACGCCTTCTATCGCGGCGAGCCGGCGATGCACGAGTACGACTTCAATCCATTGGGATGGCGCTGGATCGACGCCAACGACAACGATAACAGCGTGCTCACCTACTTGCGTTATGGCAAGGACGAGAACGCCCCGCTGGTCGTCGCCTGCAATTTTACTCCCGTGCCCCGCCGCGGTTATCGTCTCGGAGTCCCCAAAGCCGGACACTGGCGCGAAGTGCTGAACAGCAATGCGGCAATCTACGGCGGCACCGACGAAGGCAACTATGGCGGCGTCGACACCGAACCCATTGCCAGCCACGCCCACGATCAGTCCCTGCTGCTCAATCTCCCGCCATTGGCAATGGTGGTGTTCAAGCAGTAGTTCGACGCAACGAAAAGGCGCGATCACTCGCGCCATCCAAAACGACTCATGTGGAAATCAAATCGCCTAGTCTTCGCCCCTGCCCGCAGTGACGTGATTTTGCCCGTGGTACTTCAACCGGATTTCGCGTAGCTTGCTCACGTGACTGTCACTCAACGGCTTCTGCTTGCCGAGCATATGAGTCACCAGCGCAATCTTGGCGTAGTGTTCCACCGTCTCCATGTTCATGAATGCGGTGAGCAGGTCTGCTCCGTAGGTCACGACCCCATGGTTCGCCATCAAAATGGCATCGTGATCGCCGACCAACGGCGCCAGGGCTTCGGCCAGCTCGGGCGTGCCCGGGGTTTCATAGTTCGCCAACGGCACGGTACCGAGCGTGATGATGATTTCCGAACATAGCGCGCTGTCGAGCGGCATGCCCGCTGCCGCAAATCCTGTGGCCGTCGGTGGATGCGCATGCACTACCGCACCTACATCGGGCCGGTTGCGATAGATGAACAGGTGCATCGCAATTTCACTCGAGACATTGCGCTCGCCGGAAACCTTGCGCCCGCGACCGTCCACAATCACGAGGTCTTCGGCACTCATCATCCCTTTGCTCATCAGGGTGGGAGTGCAGAGAAAATTGCCGTCGTAGAGCCGTACCGACAGGTTGCCGTCGGTCGCGGCGACCAGACCTGTCTGATGCAACAATTTCCCGAATCGGACGATTTCGTCCTTGTGTTCTTCAACCGTCTTCATGCGCCTGAGATGCCGGAGACAAACGCCCCAGTCTTTCTATCGTAACCTAGTTTTGGAAATCCGCGAAGAAGCTCGTCACCATTTCGTAAATTTCCGTAAGTCATAATCGTTCTGTGCTGGTATCCGAGTTTGACTACCATCTGCCCCAGGAGTTGATTGCGAAGCAGCCGCTGGCTGACCGTACGGCCGCTCGAATGCTGCATTTCGATCGCACCGGCGGTCAACTGCGCGATAGCCGCTTTCGAGACTTCCCCGAACTACTTCATCCCGGCGACCTGCTCGTTCTCAACAATACCCGCGTGCTTCCGGCACGTCTCTACGGCCATCGTAGCGGTTCGCGTGCGCACAACCTTTCGTTGTCCAATCCGGCGGCTCGCGAATTCTTGCGGGGCCAGGTCGAAGTTCTGCTGACCCGTCAACTCTCTCCCGAACCGAACCTGTGGGAGGCTCTCGTGCATCCCGGACGCAAGCTTGGGCTCGGCGAGTATATCTATTTTGGCGGTGAGGCTTCGCAGCAGAACCACGAACTGGCCGCCGAGATCGCCGGACGTGGCGAGTTCGGCGAGCGTCACGTGCGCTTCGATCCTGTCGGCGATTTTTTCGCGATACTGGAGCGTATCGGCCACGTTCCGCTTCCCCCCTATATCGGTCGTCCCGACACGCCCCTCGATCGCGACCTATACCAGACGGTCTACGCGCAGCCACCGGGCTCGGTTGCTGCTCCCACCGCAGGCCTGCATTTCACACACGACATTCTCGACCGGATCCGAGTGCGCGGCATCGACATTGCAGAGGTCACCTTGCACGTAGGCCTCGGCACGTTTCAGCCCATCCGCGTCGAAGTGGTTGAAGACCACAAAATTCATCGCGAGTGGTACTCGATTTCCGCCGTGGCCGCCGAAAAGATCCAGCGCGCTTGCCATGAGTCTCGCCGCATCGTCGCCGTCGGAACCACCACCGTCCGCACGTTAGAGTTCGCCGCCCGCCAAGCGCCCGACAGCCGCATCACCGCGCAATCAGGCGAGGCCGATATTTTTATCTATCCCGGATTCGACTTCCGTGTCGTCGGCGCAATGCTGACCAACTTCCACCTGCCCAAGTCCACGCTGATCATGCTCGTCTCCGCTTTCGCCGGACGCGAACCCACGTTATCGGCCTACGCCCACGCCGTCCGCGAGCGATATCGCTTTTACTCCTACGGCGACTGCATGTTCATCGGATAAACGGTGACCTATTCCCTGTCTTCTGTGTAAATCCGTGGTCAATCTTGCTTTTCCAGCTGCGCCGAACCTCAATCCGCCCGTCTTGGTAAAATCTTCTCTTGCCCTCGACGAAGAAAACTCCGAAATCGCCCACTGTTTCCAGCGCCGCCAAGCCGCTGAACGCGGCGAAATCAGCTGTCCCCACGCCCCCCGAACCAAAAGGTTCTAAGGGCCGCATCTTCCTTATCGATGCGATGTCCTTCATCTTTCGCGCATATCACGCGATGGCGGCCCAGCGTCCGATGTCGACCAAGACCGGCATCCCAACCAGCGCTACTTATGTCTTCGTAAACATGCTGCGCAAGTTGCGCGACGACTTTGATCCGCGATACCTGGCTGCCGTGTTCGACGTGGCCGCACCCACGTTTCGCGACCAGCAGGCGTCCGCAATGCCCAGCTTTCGCAAATTCGACGCCAAGACTCAGACCTACGTCGAGGTCGAATACCAGGGATACAAGGCCAACCGCGTCGCGATGCCACCCGACCTCGCGCAGCAGATTCCCTACATCCGGCGCGCGCTCGACGCCTACCGCATCCCCATTCTCGAGCAGGCCGGCTTCGAAGCCGACGACGTCATCGGAACGTTGGCCCGCAAAGCCGCCGACGAGGGCTACACCGTCTTTGTCGTCTCCAGCGACAAGGACATGATGCAGTTGGTCAACGACCGCGTGTGGGTCTTGAATCCTCCGAAAGACAACCTCATCTGCGACGCCGCTAAGGTGCACGAGATTCTCGGCGTGAAACCCGAGCAGGTGATCGACGTGATGGCCCTGCGCGGCGACAGTATCGATAACATTCCCGGCGCACCTGGCATCGGCGACAAGGGCTCCGTCGATCTCATCCAGCGATTCGGCACCGTGGAAAACGCGATTGAACACGCCGACGAGATCGAACGCAAAACTTATCGCGAATCGCTGCAGAACAACCGCGACATGGTCCTGCTCAGCAAAGAGCTGGTCACCATCAAGAGCGATGTCGCGGTCGACTTCGATCCGGCCAAGATGCGGGCGCAGGAGCCTGATCCCGCGAGCGCCCGCACTCTGTTCACGGAGCTGGAATTCACCACGCTCGTCAAGGACTTCCTCAGCGACAGCGTCGAGTTGGGTGAGACCGACTATCGTGATACGGCCTCCGCGGCGGAAGTGGAGACGCTGCTGAAGCAAATTCGCAAGCACCCCGCCGGCGTGCTAGCTGTCGCGTTCGAAAGCGCCGATGGACACGTCGCAGAAGCTGACGCCGCCGAAAGCGAAGATGAACCCGATGCGCAGATGTCGCTGGCTTCAACTGCTGTTGCGCCCGTCACAGCGTCACAGCTTCGGATTGCTATCTCGGGCAAAGAGGGAACTGCTCTATCTCTTGCGCTCGACGATTCCGAGGCCGGACAGGCGATGCGCGAAGCACTCGCCGACGCCTCCGTGCCCAAGGCAATTCACGATTCGAAAGCCGCCACGCACGCCTTGAACGGCCACGGCGTTGCCCTGGCGGGCGTACAGCATGATTCGTTGCTTTATGCCTATCTGCTCGACCCGACCTACTCGCGCTATGCCTTGCCTGATGTTGCTTTTCGTCGCTTCAATCTCAAGACGAGCGACGCCCTGGGTGAAGCAGCCGATCTCACCTTGCGGCTGACGACCAAGCTGCGCGACGAAGTTGCCTCCGCCGGACTGCAAAAAGTTTATGACGACATCGATCTTCCCATGTCGCCAGTGCTGGCCCGCATGGAAGATGCAGGTATCCGAATCGATACCGCAGTACTCGCCGAAATGTCGCAGCGTCTTGAGCGCGATGCCGCCCAGAAGGCGCGCGAAATCTGGGAGAAATGCGGCAGCGAATTCAACATCAACTCGCCACGACAACTCGGCGATGTGCTGTTCAACAAGCTCAACCTTCCCAAACCGGTGAAGTACGGTAAAGGCAAGACCATTTCGACAGCGGTCGATGTGCTCGAAGGCCTGGCCGTCGACCACGATGTTCCCCGCCTGGTGCTCGACTATCGCCAGCTCTCCAAACTGAAATCGACCTACGTTGACGCGCTTCCTGCGATGGTGAATCCGCGCACCGGCCGTGTCCACACCACCTTCAACATGGCGGGATCAGCGACCGGACGGCTTTCTTCCATCAATCCCAACCTGCAGAACATTCCGATCCGTACCGAGTTGGGCCGCGAGATTCGCGCCGCCTTCGTAGCCGAACCGGGTAACTTCCTCATCAAGGCCGATTATTCGCAAATCGAGTTACGCCTGCTGGCGCACTTCTCCGAAGACCCGCCCCTGGTCGAAGCCTATCGTCGCGGCGACGACGTTCACACCCTCACGGCCTCGCAGGTCTTTGGAGTTCCTTCCGGCGAAGTAAACGCCGAGCACCGCCGCCGAGCCAAGGCGGTGAATTTCGGCATCGTGTACGGTCTCTCAGCGTTCGGACTGTCGCAGCAAATCGGTATTGACCAGAAAGAAGCGAAGCGCTTCATCGACGCATATTTCGAGAAGTACGCGGGCGTGCGCGCATTCATCGACCGTACGTTGGACCAGGCGCGAGCCGAGATGAAAGTCGCGACCCTATTCGGACGCATCCGCCCGCTGCCCGACATGCTTAGCAAGAACTGGAATCTGCGCGGCTTCGCTGAGCGCACCGCCGTTAACACGCCACTGCAGGGCACCGCCGCCGACCTCATCAAGCTGGCCATGATCCGCATCGATGCGGAAATCCGCCAGCGCAGGCTGCGTTCGCGCATGCTGCTGCAGGTACACGACGAGCTGGTCTTCGAAGTCCCCGAAGCCGAACTGGACTCGATGAAAAACCTCATCGCGCAGCAGATGGAGAACGTGTTCGAGCTTAAGGTTCCGCTGAAAGTGGACTTGGGAGTCGGGCGGAACTGGCGAGACCTGGAATAGGAACCAGTTGTTATAGGTTTCGTCTCAACCGCCGCCGTTCGGGTTCGTCAGCGATTTACCACCAGGTAGCGATTGAAAAATCTCAGCGTCTCTAAAGCTAGTCGAGTGCGTGCGCCCGGTGTCTGGAAGGTATGACCATCGTCTAGGAGCGTGTCCGAGTAATCATTTTCATAGCCACATATTGCGATTCGCATCGCAACCAAGCGCAAGATATTGTGGGTGAAGCATCCGATTTTGCGTTACTCAGACACGCTCCTAGCTTCACGAAGCTTACCGGGACTCCCGCCTGCTGCAGTTTGTCGTAGAGTTCCTGTGGCTGCTCGATGGGCACCATGTCGCCACCGGTGCCATACACGATGAGGAATGACCACTCGATTTCGTCACGTCAAAGACGGGCGACGCGCTTCGCCACACCTCGGGCGCTTGCCGTACTTTCGCCGAACAAGTTCGCCATCCTGCCCATCGTGCTTTTGTCGAAACTCGTCCAGCTGCCTCCGTGAATCAGCACGACTGCCCGTCGCGACTTCGTGCTTTTTTTCAGTTGGCAGGTAGATGTCGAGCAGGAGCTTTTGTCCACTCGATCTCTCCCGCATCCGGACGGTGTCAATCCAGACTCGACGGACAGTCTCGTCTACCCAGTACCTGATTGGGGAAAGTAAACCACGATTTCCGAATTTAGGGAAAGCGGAAGAATCGCCTTCCTGCACGATTGAGGACGCCCAATGCGCTTGCTCGAGACTCACCTCACGCCCCGATCGCCTTTTCCAGCGCGCCGGCAATCGTCTTCACGTGCCGCTCCATGGCTTCTTCCGACTCGGCTTCCACCATCACGCGCGCCAGCTTTTCCGTGCCCGAGTAACGCACCACCACGCGCCCGTTTCCATCGAGTTCCCGTTCCGCCGCACGGATTGTCTCCATCACCGGCGGTAACTGCTCCATCGGGAGCTTCTCGCGCACCTTCACGTTTTCGATGCGCTGCGGAAAGACCTTCATGTCGGCCACGAGTTCGGCAATTGGCTTACCCGCGCGCGCCATCACTTCCATCACGCGCAGCGCCGTAAGGATGCCGTCTCCTGTGGTCGTGTCCATGTCGCGGAACAGGATGTGTCCCGATTGCTCCCCGCCCAGTGACGCGCCGGTCTTGATCATTTCCTCCAGCACGTACTTGTCCCCCACCGCCGCCCGCAGCATGCGGATGCCGTTGCGTTTCAACGCGGCTTCCAGTCCCATGTTCGACATGGTGGTGGCCACAACCGTGTCGTTGTGCAGTAGCACGTGGGCTTTCATGTCGCGCGCCACCATCAGCAATACGCCATCGCCACTGATTACGTTGCCGGCAGCGTCCGAGAACATGGCGCGATCGGCGTCACCGTCGAAAGTGATTCCTAGGTCGTACTTGCCGTTGGCTTTCGCGATTTCGGAGGCAACGTGTTCGGGATGCAGCGCGCCACAACCGGCATTGATGTTGCGGCCGTTGGGGTCGATATGCAGAAAATCGGCGTTGATGTCGCAGTCCTTGAAGACCAGCGGAGCGATGCTGCTGGCCGCACCGTTGGCGCAATCCACCAGGACTCGCAGCTTGCCGAATCGGCCAGGGCCCACCAGCGACGCCAGCCACTCAGCGTACTGCTCACGCAATTTCGCCTCCCCGGGCAACATACTGTAACCCGTAGCGTCGGCCCGCGATGCCCCCGACGCCAACTGCTCGATGTGCGCAAAAATGTCGCTCTCGATCGCGTGCTCCAGCTCATCCGACAACTTGTATCCATCGGCACCGAACACTTTGATGCCGTTGTCGTGCCATGGATTATGCGACGCAGAAATTACGACGCCGGCGGCGTACCCGTTCTCACGCGCCAGGTAAGCAACGCCCGGAGTAGTTATGACCCCGGCGCTTGCCACCTTGATACGCGAGGCTTCGAGACCGGTCGCCAGCACCTGGCTGATCCATGCACTCGATTCGCGTGTGTCCTGTCCGATGACCACGCGCGCGGTCTTGTCCAGCTCGGCCAGCCTCTGGCCCAGCGCTCGGCCGATCGCATAGACGGTGGCGCGGTCCAGCGGATACTCGCCCGCAATTCCCCGAATGCCATCGGTGCCGAAGAGTTCCCTTTTGAAGTTTTTCCGTGCCGTAGCGCTCAAGGCTGACCTGCTCCCCTCGAAGATTTGCCGGTCGTCACCGTCACATAAATGGGCGCCGGGTGCTGCACGCGAACCAATGGATCGGGTACGTACGCGTGAGTGTTGAACGTTGCCTTCCCTACCAGGCCGGTTGCATCCACCGGGTCCGTGATGGCGGTGTCAATTGCATTCACCCGGTTTTGCGGTCCGACGATGGTGATGGTCGACGGCTCGGTCGAGACGCTTCTGATTACGTAGCCCGATACGAAGGTGCCGATCACACGCGGTCGCACCTCCACCGTTCGAGTCTCACTCGGACTGAAGTCGATCTGGATTTGCGACGGCACTACCTGTTGTACGGTCATGCCCCGTGGAACGTGAATTTGCCGCGGCCCAATCTCGAACGTCCGTTCACCCGGCTTGACCTCGCTCAGGTCGAGCATCGCCGTAATCTCCGCCGGCTTCAACGCACGGACGATCCGTTCCGGCCCCCGCACGGTTACGCGGACCTCAAAAAGACTGTCGGAGGTCATCAACAGGTTATCGGGAGTGTGCTGGAACTCCACCGGCGCAACTTCGACGGTCTCAACAATCGGATCACGGCCCACCAGCCACCACAACGCGAAGGCAATCGCCAGCGCCAGCAACTTGAGGTCGAGGTCGTTCAGGATGTACTTGCGGAACAGGCCCCGAAATCTCACAATTCGGCTCCGTCATTGAACCTGCTCTGTTGACCCACTCCTTCGCCGACTCGCTCCGATGGTGCCAGGTCGCCGTCGGTCGCCGTCGTAGGTAGCGTGGTGCTTGGGATATAACGTCGCAACAGCTCGCTGATTCGCTCGCGCAGCCGCTCTGCCGTGAGGTCGCGCTCGATGCGTCCACCCGACGCTACGCTGATGCCCCCGGTCTCTTCCGAAACGATTACGACAATCGCGTCCGTCTCTTCGGTAATGCCGATGCCGGCGCGGTGGCGTGTTCCCAGTTGCGACGACAACTGTGGGTCGGTTGCCAGCGGCAGGAAGCACGCAGCCGCAGCGATGCGGTCCTTCTGCACGATGACCGCGCCGTCGTGCAACGGCCCTTGCTTTAGGAAGATCGTCGCCAGCAGGTCGTAAGACAAGTTGCCATCAATCGCAACCCCGCTGTCGATGTAGTTACCCAGGTCGTTCTGGCGCTCAATGACAATCAGCGCGCCGGTCTTGGTCTTCGCGAACAAGTTCGCCGCCATCACGATATCGTCGTAGGTTTCGACCCTTCGGCCGCCAAGCCGCGACATCGAAAAATTCCGCCCCAGCCGCACCAGCGAGTGCCGGATTTCTGCGGCGAACACCACGATCAGAGCAAAAATGCTGAGCGGCGCGACCGCTGTTACCAGCCAGTCCGTGGTACTCAGCCCCTTGAAGTGGGCCCAATAGACCGCCACCGCCACCAGCGCCACCGCCAGCAACGCCGGCATGGCGTGGGTCCAGCGCAACAGCTTCAGCAGGCCATAAATCACCAGCGCCACAAACAGAATGTCGATGATCGAAGTCATCGATATTTCCGGCATGTGACCGAGGCTCTGCAGCATAGGGGTCTTCTCGCAAAACAAGGTTGCGCTGCTTTTATTCTAATTCAGCGGGCTACGGCTTTGATCCGAGTATTCCATCGAAAGCCATGTCCTACTCTGTGGCAGATCGAGTTTCTGTAGAGTCGACGGTCGAGCTGAATTCGCCGCGCGCGAGCCGTGTCCGGACCTTCTCACCGATCCGTAGCTGACCGGCGTCCTTCACCAGTTTCCCGTCGTCGTCCAGCACCAGAGCATAGCCGCGCGCCAGAATCGATGTCGGTGAGAGCGCCGTGAGACTGTTATGCAGCCGCTCCCAATGGGCATTTCTCCGTAACAAAATCGTTTGGGTTGCCCTCGCCAACCCGACATTCAGTTGTTCCGCCCTCGTTCTTCTTTCGGACAAGAGCCTCTCCCAGCGCGATCGCAACTCGTTGCCCTGTTGGTCCAACTGGCGGCGCATGTCACCCAATCGCACTCGCATATCCTGGTGCCGCAACCGCGTCTCGAGTGCTTCCTGCTGCCGCCTCAGAGTCTCCAGAACGCGTCCTTGCGACTGTTCCAGGCGATGCACAAAATCGTCAACTCGCTGTTGTCGACGCGCGAGCGCGTCCGGCATCCGGACCAGTGCTGAGTGCTGGGCAAGTCGCGACAGCGTGCTGTTCGCCCGCAACAGTTTGTAATTGACCGCTTGCCGCAATCGATCGTGCAGGACCTTAAGCCGTCCGACCAGTTCTTGCTTCGAATGGATCACCAGTTCGGCTGCGGCCGACGGTGTTGCTGCGCGCAAGTCGGCCACAAAATCGCAAATCGTGAAATCGGTCTCGTGTCCGACCGCCGAGATCACCGGGATCTTCGACGCCGCGATCGCCCGCGCCAGCCCTTCGTCGTTGAACGCAAACAGGTCCTCGAATGACCCTCCTCCGCGCGCGATCACGATTACATCAATGCCGCGCATGCGGTTGAACTGCTTGACGCCGCTGCTGACCTCGCTGGCCGCAGTCTCGCCCTGTACACGCGCGTCGTAGATCAAGACCGACACAGACTCGTGACGGCGGCGCAGAATATTCAGAATGTCCTGTAGTGCCGCGCCTCTTGCCGACGTCACTACCCCGATTTGTCGCGGAAGCGCAGGAATCGGCTTCTTCCGCCCGGCGTCGAACAAGCCCTCCGACGCCAACCTGGCCTTGAGTTGCTCGAACGCGACTTGCAAGGCGCCCGCGCCCTTCGGTTCCAGCATCTCCGCCTGCAATTGCAGGTCGCCACGCTCGTCATAGACCGTGACCCTGCCTCGAACAATCACTGCCAGGCCATTCTCCGGACGAAAACGCAGCAACCGCACTTGGCTGCGCCACATCACTATGCGCAATTGCGCCGAGCCGTCCTTCAACGTGAAATACAAGTGTCCCGAATCCGCCGGACGGTAGTTCGAAATCTCCCCTTCCACGTAGATGTCGGTAAACGCCCGCTCAACCTCTGTACGCAACACGGCGACCAACTCGCGCACCGAATACACTTTTCGCTGCGGCGCCGCGAACATCAGTCCGAGTTGTTCCGTGTCTGCCATGGAATCTCGTCTGAGACGCAGTGTAACGCAGAGGCCAGGTCGAAAGGGCGCGCCTTCAGAACTTGTCTTGAGCGGGTTGAAGAAGTTGACCCCGAGTGGCAACCCGCGAGTCGGGATGCTTATTGCCGTTCGCCAGTTGCTACCTTCTCATCCTCCCCACCACCCACACCACCAGCGACAAAATCACGCCCAACACAATCGATGTCATCAGCGGAAAATAAAATGTCGTGTTCTTTCCGCGAATGATGATGTCGCCCGGCAGCCGCCCGATGGGAAGGTTGACCTTGCCGCCGAGGATCAGCACCAGCACCGACAACCAGTAGCAGTCCGCCCAGCGCTACGAGCATGCGGCCTAAGTCGCCCATGTCTCCAGAGTTTATCCCGCACCAGGACGGCGTCCAAACTTGCGATTCAGATGGCCCAGTGCCAATGCCAAGCTAATTGCTAATCGCCAATTGCTTATTGCTGGCCTTTCCTTCTGATATCCTTTCTCGTTTGCCTCGCACGACGTGCGATTCCCTTCTGGAAGGTCGGCATTGTCCGCGAATCCAATAATGCTGGTCCACGGTGGCGCTTGGGCGATCCCCGACGACGCAGTTGACGCCCACCTGCAAGGCGTGAATGCTGCCGCCGCCGCCGGGCTTCGCCATCTTGCAGAACGGCGGAAGCTGCCTCGACGCGGTCGAAGCCGCCGTCGTCACCATGGAAGACGACGAGACCTTCGACGCCGGCCGTGGCTCCTTCCTCAATATGGACGGCCGCGTCCAGCTCGACGCCTGCATGATGGACGGAGCCACTCTGCGCGCCGGAGGCGTTGGATGCGTCGAGCACATACGCAACCCTATCTCGCGCTGCCAAGAAGATCCTCACCGACAGTCCCGCACGTGTATTTCGTAGGTGAAGCGGCGCCGAGCGTTTTGCCCAGGAGCACGGTCTCGAGCTCTGCTCCAACGACGACCTCATCATCCCGCGCGAAGTCGAGCGTCTGCGCGAAGCCAAGAAGCAGGGCTACCTTCAGATGCCTGACGAATTCGGTCCCATGCGCTCCCACGACACCGTCGGAGCAGTCGCGCTCGACTGCGAAAGGCAATATTGCCGCCGCCACTTCGACGGGCGGCACGCTTGAACAAGGCTCCCGGCCGGGTGGGCGATTCTTCACTCATCGGTTGCGGGTGTTATGCCGACAACCTCAGTGCTGCCGTCTCCACCACGGGTTGGGGCGAGCCAATGATGAAGCTCGTGCTCAGTAAGTGGACCGCCGATCGCGTCGAACAGGGCGCAGTGCCCCAGGATGCTGCCCAACGTGCTCTCTATTACCTGAAATCGCGCCTGCAACGGTCACGGCGGCATCATCCTGCTCGATTCCCGCGGCCGCGTCGGCATCGCCCACAACACACCGCGCATGGCTTGGGCATTGCATTCGCCGTCCTCATCGTCGTCCGGCATCAGGTTCCAAACCTGTAGCCGTCCGGCCCACTCTCTCATTTCGCACTTGCGCTGCAAGCGCCGCTTGTTATACAAACCGAAAGTTTGTCGGGGTGAGTTTTTTCGGACTTATCTAGAAAGATTTGGGCCATGACTCCCTACCGCTATCGTGCGGTCTGGCGAAAACCGCTTGCTATCGCGTTATCTCCGCGGGCTCTTCATCATCCAGCCAAACTCTTTGCCAAAAGAAGGGAACATTATGAATTTCGCGCGCAGATCGTTGTGCTTGACTGATCGTCGCCGCCGTCTTGCTGGGCGGCGCCATGGCACAGGTGCAGACGTCGGAGTTGCACGTGCATGGTAAAAGACGCCAAGGGCGCTGTGGTGAGTGGCGCCACGGTCACTGCGGCAGAGCCCGGCAAAGGCTTTTCCCGGTCCGCGACCACGAACGCCGAAGGGACTGCGATCCTGCTGTCGCTCCCTCCCGGGACTGTACTCGGTGACCGTCGAAGCTCCGGGTTTCGCCAAGCTGGTGAACGAGTCCGTCCGTCTCACCATCGGCCAGGTCGCGGAGCTGGCAGTCACAGCTGTCCGTGGCGGCCGCGAGCGAGACCGTCACCGTCTCGTCCGAGGCCGAACTGGTTGAGACCCAGCAGACGGCGTCCGGCACCACCATCGACCAGACGCGCATTGAGAATCTGCCGATCAACGGCCGCAACTACGTCAACTTTGCGCTGACCAACTCGCAACTCGCCCGCGACACCACGCCCAGCATCGGCGCGGCTCCCACCTCCGGGCTCAACATTGGGGGCCAGCGCGGCCGCAGCAACCTGATCAACATCGACGGCACCAACGCCGTGGACAACTCGATCAACGGCATTCGCTCCACCGTTTCGCAAGACGCGGTGCAGGAGTTCCAGATCCTCACCAACGGCTACGCCGCGGAATACGGACAGGCCGCCGGCGGCGTCATCAACATCATTTCCAAGTCAGGCTCCAACGAGTTCCATGGCAGCGCCTTCGGATATCTGCGCAACCGCTACATCCAGGCGACCAATCCCTTCAGCAATGTCAATCAGCCGGCTTACACCCGCGCCCAATACGGCTTTCACCGCGGGCGGCCCCATCAAGAAGGACAGGACCTATTGGTTCTTTGCCTATGAAGGCACCGATCGCCACGAGAGCGGCTTCTCCAATATCGGCGCCGACAACTTCGGACTCACCTCACAGGCCGACATCTACACGCTTCGTCTCGGCTGCTTTGGCCAGCACCTTCCGCCGAACCGTCGTCGTCCCCGTGACCCCCGCCCAGGCGTCATTCTTGGGCGTCAGTCCCGGTTAACGCCGGCCACGATCGACTATGCTTTGCTGGCTGGCACCGCGGGACCAGTCGCCATCACTGGAGAGAATCCGTTGACCCAGCATCATCGGTATTGGGTGGCGGCTTCTTTGCCCCCACCGTCCAGCAGCTTCACTCCGCTCCCGGCCTCCTATGTACCCTTGGAGACCGCTGGTCGGCAATTTCCCGGTCCACGAACTCGGCAACATCTATTCGCTCCGTCTCGATCACAAGATCAACAACAACCAGCAACTGATGCTGCGCGGCAGCGTCAGCCCCGACATCGTCGACGGCATTGAAGTGAATGCCCAGGGCCCACAGATCTTCGGCCAGAACGCCCAGTCGCGCACTTCCATCAACAACTTCCACGACTGGAGCGTCATTGCCGAGCACACCTGGACCATCGGCAGCAACAAGGTCAACGAATTCCGCTTCCAGTACGCGCGCCGCAGCGTGAATTATTCGTTTTCCAATGCTCCCGGCGGAAGCGATGTCGCCGTCAATATGCCAGGCTTCGCTTTCTTTGGCCGCGAACCGTTTTCCTACGTCCAGCGCGTCGAGCAGCGCTGGGAATTGCTCGACAACTTCTCCATCACCAAGGGCACGCACAACATCAAGTTCGGTGTCGACTACAACCTGATCCCGCTGACTGCCGATTTCACCGTGAACTTCGGCGGCATCTACAACTTCGGGCAGGTGTCGGTCAGCCAGGCACCCCCGGCCTGACTCCAATCCAGGCATACGGAGCTGGCATTCCGCAATACCTGGTGCAAGGCGTCGGCAATCCGCACCTGGCGTTCGACAACAACACCCTCGGCGTCTTCGCCCAGGATTCCTGGCGCATGAAGCCTCGGCTCACCGTGAACTACGGTCTTCGCTATGACGTCGAGTTCCTGCCGCAGCTATGCGCCGTCCACGGCACTGGCCGGGCAGCCTACAAGACCTTCGGACTCACCAAGGGTGTGCCCTCGTCGAACCTGAATTTCCAGCCGCGCATCGGAGTCGCCTACGACGTCTTCGGCGACGGCAAGACCGTCGCGCGCGCCTCCTATGGCATCTTCTTCGACCATCCGCTGATGGCGCTGGTCTTCGACTCGGTTGTGGCCGACGGAACGCAGGCGCCGCAGATCCTGCTCTTCGGCGGTTCGCCGGTACCCGTGCACGCCAGTCCGCCGGAATCGTCTCCAACGCTTGAATGCCGCCAACTCGCTTCACCGGGACGCCTCAACTGTCTGCCGTCCGCTTTCACCTATCTGCCCAACCAGCAGCGTTTCAATCCCACGCCGAACACGCCATCGGTGTGGATCAATCAGAACTACCTGCAGCCCGGTCAACCGTCGGTGCCGCTGTCGGTGCTGCCCTTCGGATATCCCACCGCCGCGAACTTCAAGTACGGCTACTCCAACCAGGTCAACCTCGGCATCGAGCATCAGTTCGGCAAGAGCTGGACGGTCGATCATTGCACTACAACTTCAATGGCGGACGCCACCTCAACCGGCCCATCAACGCCAACACCGCGCAACGGCAACCTGATCGTCCAGAACTGGTACAACGCCATGACCGACCCGAACGTGTCGCAGGCGCAAAAGGCCGCATTTGCCAACAACCCGCTGGCAGTGGATGTCGCGGGCGTCAATCTGCGGTCGCTGCCAAGTGCGGAATCCGGCATGCGGCGCCTACATTCCTCCCGCGCTGGTCAGCTTCTTCCGTCCGAGCGGATTCAACCCAACGCTGCAGTTCTACGCGCCGCCGCAACTCAACGGACTGGCGCAGCAAGTCATGTCTCATTACGACCTCGGCATACGGCAATCAACGTGATTCCCTTCAGCGACATGGTGGCCAACTACTCGAACGGCACCTCGGACTACAACGCCTTCACCGTCAACGTGAAGAAGCGCTTCTCCGAGCACTAGCGAGATGCTGGCCTCCTACACCTGGTGGCACTCCATCGACGACGCCACCGACCTGCAAGCCACGCTCGAGCCGCAGGACAACTTCCACCCCAACCTCGACCGCTCCAACTCGCTCTTCGATCTGCGCCAGCGCTTCGTCTATCAGCGCCGTCTATCAGAGCAGCAGTCAGGGCTCGGGATGCACGCGGCGCGCTGCTCAGCAACTGGACGCGTCGCTCCATCCTCGAAGCTGGGCAGCGGACGTCCCTTCAACATCGTGATCGGCTTCGATCAGAACTTCGACTTCTCCTCCAGCACCGATCGTCCGATGATCGCGCACGCCGGACAGACCGATTCCTGCGGCGACACGGCCGTCGCCTCCAAGTACTCGCCCACCGGCTATCTGATTCCGACCTGCTTCGCGGACGTGTTGATCACCGGACAAGTGCCAACGCTGATTGGCAACCTATCGCGCAACGCCGGCACTACGCCGTATGTCGGTCTTCAATGACCTGCGCATCGCGCGCGCCTTCAAGATCGGCGAACGGATGCAGCTGCAGGGCATCATGGACCTGTTCAACGTCGTCAACAAGTTCAACGTCGCCGACGTAAACCCCATCTGGAATGACGCCGGTGCGCCAACAGCAGCCTACGATCCGCGCCAGTTCCAGTTCGCCTTGCGGCTGTCCTGGTAAGGCAAGATCGGGTTGTCTCGTTCAAACGGCGCTCCGTGAGGAGCGCCGTTTCTTTCGCCCTTACTACCACTCGCTACGAACCACTGTTTTACAATCGAACTCCTCATGAAACGTCGATCTGCCGACGCCACATTGTGCGTTCACGCCGGAGAAGATCGCCACGGCCAATCCGCTCCGCTGACAACGCCGATCACCCAGACCTCGGTATTCGTTGTTCCGGGACTCGCCGAGCTGCGCCGCTACGCCGAAGGCGATCGCGATATTTATCGTCTATTCGCGTTATGGCACTCCGACCGTTAAGGCTGCGGAAGATAAGATCGCAGCGCTCGAAGGCGCCGAAGCAGCGGTCATCACGTCGAGCGGAATGTCGGCGATCCTGGTCGCCGCGCTCGCCACATGCCAGGCAGGCGACGAGATCGTCTCCATGCTCGACATCTACGGAGGCACGGTGAAGCTCTTCGAGGATGTCTCTGGCGCGATGCGGCATCAAGACGCGCTTCATTCCCTACCACGACCTCAGGCAACGCCGCGCGCTACTTCACCCGCCAGACGCGCATGTTGTTCCTGGAAACGCCGACGAATCCGACTCTGCGTTGCGCCGACATCGCTGAGCTCTCGCCGCATCGCGCACCGTCACAAGGCCTGCGTTGTCGTGGACAATACGTTCGCGACGCCGATTCTGCAGAAGCCGCTCGAACTTGGCGCCGATATCGTGATGCACTCCGCGACGAAATATCTTGGCGGACACAGCGATCTCACTGCAGGAGTTCTCGCCGGATCGAAGAAATGGATGGTCCGCGCGCGCGAGTTGATGATTCTCACCGGCGGATGCCTCGATCCCGGCTGCGCTTATTTATTGTTGCGTGGTTTAAAGACTTTGCAACTTCGCGTGGAGCGTGCCTGCCGTAACGCCGCTGCCATGGCCGCCGCACTCGAAAAGCATCCCAGGGTCTCGCACGTGTACTTTCCCGGACTCGCCGGCCACCAGGACCACGAGCTCGCCTCCCGCCAGATGAAGGACTACGGCATGATGGTCTCGTTCGAACTGCGCGGCGGCGAGCCCGCCGTCGATCGCTTCATCCGGAACCTAAAGCTCTGGTACCTTGCCACCAGCCTCGGAGGCGTCGAGTCGATCCTGTCCTACCCGCTGCTCTCGTCGCACATCGGCCTGAGCGCGAAGCGGCTGAAACAGCTTGGCGTTACGCCTTCGACCGTCCGCCTTTCCGTCGGCATTGAGGATGCAGGCGACCTGATCGCCGACCTCGAAGCCGCCCTCGCCCGCGCGTAATCATTTAGTGCTTTTTCCTCGTTCTGGGTCTTGGGGTACCCCTCGCAAAATACTTTGAATCAGGGCATTAGCGTGATTCTCCGCGCAAACTATTGAAGACACAAGCAGTTGCCGGAAAATATTGAGCCGCGATGGTTATACGCGAGACTTGGCATGGTTACGCTACTTCCTTGTCCAAGTCTTCCCGGTCAGAGTCTGGTTCGTCGAGTACCTTCAGGTCTCCGTACTCGGCGAAGGCGACCATCCGTTCGAGTTCCCTCTTTGCCAGCGCTCGGCATCTTCATAGGTGAGCTCGCGTCCATCGCTGGTGTAGCGCGGAATGGGGCGTCAGGGTCGTCGTGCTGCCAGACTTGCTTCGGCACTGGCAGCGGAACGCGGTCGGCGGACGATTCCGCTCTTCTGTTCTCGCGGTCGGTTTCGAGCGGAGTATCCGAACCCACAGTTGCCGAAGACAGGGGATTGTCGGCCACCCCGTCCTGTGGGACGACCGGGGCGGATTTTACGATCACGTGACCCGGCCGAAAACCCGGGACGACAGGCTGGGTCCCGGACCACGGACGCGGTTTCTGGTGATTTCTCCATACGGAAGGAACGGTCAGGTCATCCCTGGCTTGAACGGCACAAACCCTGCGGCCACCGATTACGGTTCGGCCTTGAAGTTCGTAGAACACCTCTACTCGCTTCCGGCCCTAACCTCGGTCAATAAGGACGCAACCGATCTCGCTCCCTTCTTCGACTTCACGACGAAGAAGAATTTCGTTCCGGTGCACGTGAAGACTCCGTTCGATCGTCGATGTGTCCGCCACAGCTCATCGACCTGCACATGATCGACCGGTAAGTCAGCGCAGCGAACCGGATGAGTCTCTGAAGAGCGTCGCATCTCGTCCCAATTCGTTGCCTCGCGCGTTTATCGCGTAGTAACATCAGCCACGGGACGCAATCTACAGTGTGAGAGAGGTCTGTTTCGCGCGAATGAGGTTTCTTCGTTGCCTGGTTGCTCCCGCGATGCTTTGCGCCGTTCTGCTCGGAACGGGATGTGAGCCCTCCCAGCCTAAGACCACTGCTGCTAAGGTACCTCCGCAAGCCACGGCGCCGACGGGAAGCCAACCGGCAGCCAAGTCGGCTGACGCTCAGCCCGCTGCAGCCCCGGCAGCGAGCCCGCAAAATCCCTCCGATCCAGTTGATGCTCTGATCGCGCAGGCCGAGAAGCTGTACAACTCCGGGGCAGGCCGACTATGAGGCAGGCCATCTGGACGCCGCCCGGCAGAATTTCGACCAGGCGTTCAACGTTCTGCTTGTCCAGCAACCTCGAGTGTTCGCGACAACCCCCGGCTGGAGCATGAGTTCGACAAGATCGTGGACGGAGTTCGGCGGCCTCGAGCAGGTCGCACTGCGCGAGGGCGACGGATTCACCGAGCAGACGGTCCGAGCCTGCGCCGATCGACGAAGCCAATGACATCACGTTCCCGGTCGATCCCAAGGTTCGAGCCAAGGCCGAGGCGGAGATCAAGACCACCAAGTCCGACCTGCCGCTCATGCTGAACGACCAGGTCGCGATGTTCATCAACTACTTCTCGAGCACCAGGGGACGGCCCACGCTGGAGCACGGCCTGGCGCGCGCCGGACGCTATCGCGAAATGATCTCGCAGACCTTCCAGCAGGCCGGCGTGCCGCAGGACCTGATCTATCTGGCTATGGCTGAGTCGGGCTTCCAGCCGCTGGCGGTTTCGCGCGCCGGAGCACGTGGCATGTGGCAGTTCATGGCGGGACGCGGCTCCGATGTATGGCCTGGAACGCAACTGGTGGGTGGATGACCGGCAGGACCCGGTGAAGTCCACCCAGGCTGCCGCCCGCCATCTGAAGGACCTCTACGACCAGTTCGGCGACTGGTACCTGGCGATGGCGGCCTACAACACCGGCCCCGGCAACGTCCAACATGCGGTCGAGCGTACCGGTTACGCCGACTTCTGGGAGTTGTACCGCCGCGGCGTGCTGCCCCAGGAGACCCGCAACTACGTGCCGATCATCGTGGCCGTGACCATCATGGCCAAGAATCCGGCGCAGTACGGCCTGGAAAACGTCGTTGCCGGAGAAGCCGGTTCCGACGGACCAGGTGTCGATCAATTATCCAGTTGATCTTCGGCTGGTCGCCGAGTGCCTGGACACATCGGCAGATACCTGCAGCAGCTGAACCCCAGCCTGCTGCGGATGACGACCCCGAAGGACCAGACGTTTACCCTGAACCTGCCGGCCGGCACCAAAGACAAGTACGAGACCGCCATCGCCCTGATTCCGCCGGACATGCGCACGTTCTGGCGCTACCACCGGGTGGAATACGGCGAATCGCTCGGCATCGATCGCGCACAAGTACCACACGTCGACCAGCGTGATCGAAGAGGCCAACAACCTTTTCAGCGAAGAGGTGACGGTCGGCTCTAAGCTCATCATTCCGATCGCGCCTGGACAGGCGGGCGACACGGTCGCGTACTCCAAGAAACGCGACCCGGTACAAAGTCCGTAAGGGCGACACCGCTGGGATCGATCGCCGACGACTTCGAGGTTCCGGTCGACGAAGCTGCAGAAATGGAACCACCTGCGCGGGAATACCGTGGCGGTCGGGCACGTACCCTGCTGATTTACAAGCCGTTGGCGGGACACAGGCCGGACCGGAGGCGGCTCCGCAGTGACGATCCTACTCCGCAAAAGTCCAAGAACCAGTGCAAGATCCAGCAAGTCGGGCGAAGTCCGGTTCAAAGTCGAGTTCCGGCACACAGGCGGCAACGTACCATAAGGTCAAGAAGGGCGAAACCCTCAGCGGCATCGCCCAGTCGTACAACACCACTGTCGCCAATCTGAAGAAAAACAATGCCAACCTCTCAGCCAACCTGCGGGCGGGAGAGGTACTGGTGATCCGAAAGTAAGCTGCTTCACACTCCGTTTGTGAGATTCGTCACCTTACATTGTTTGTGCTCTTCCCTTGTCGCGGATGTTCTGATACAACAAGGCGCGTCGCAGTATTTGATAGGTCCGCGGCATCGACCTATCGGCGTCCGTTTTTCGCCGTGCTATAATCGCGCGCCTGTTGATGTGGCATGCGGTGCAGTTCAACTTTCTATCAGCCTTGCGAGCTGTCTCCGTTTGATAGCGGAGCCCGGCAATCTCAGGAGGACACATGACGGCTTTCGATAAGACGCTTTATGGTCGTGATGACGAGATGGATGACTACGGAGACGGTTCCTACGGCGACTCGCTCGACGACGAGGAATACGAAGAGGAAGAAGAGGAAGAAGAAGAACCGGAAACCATTTCCGTCATCGAAGAAGTGGTCGGAAGTGGAAGAGAGCGAGCCGGAAGAGACGACGGTGACCACCGCGCCTCCTCCGCCGGCGAAGTCGGCTCCGCAAGAAGGCTGCCGAGAAGGCGCCGCATCAAGACGGCGAAGCCGGCCGCGAAGAAGGCGGCTCCTGCGAAGAAGAAGGCCGCGAAGAAGAAGCAGCTCCGGCCAAGAAGAAAGCCGCGCCCGCGAAGAAGAAGGCGGCCAAGAAGGCCGCGAAGAAGGCTTCCAAGAAGATCATTATCGTTGGCGGCAAGAAGAAAGCTGCAAAGAAAGCCGCTAAGAAAGCTGCCAAGAAAGCAGCCAAGAAGCGGCGAAGAAGAAGGCGGCAAGAAGAGCAGGAAATCGGCTGCGCCGCCGCTGACCTCGTTTCGTCTTCGGGAAAGCCGCGGTAGTGCCGCGGCTTTTTCTCTGCTATTCAATCTCTCCAATCCTGAGATTTGCGAGGTGGCATAGTTGACTGATAATCCCTGGAATCGCCGTCAATTCATGCGCATCGGAGCGGGCGCTTTGGCCGCCGGTGCCGCTGCGAAAGTGACCCTGCTTGAACCCACCACTGTGTTGGCCGCCACCACGCAAGCAGCGGGCAGGCAACACCGTTCGTTTCGCCTCTATCGGCACTGGCGTGCGCGGCTGCGAATTGCTGAAGGCATCGCTGCGTGTGCCGGGCGTAGAGTGCGTCGCGGTCTGCGATCTTTGGGAAGGCCGCCTCACCGCCGCCCAGGAAACCGCTGAAGAAGACAGGTTGCCACATCTCGCAACTACAAAGAGATCCTCGATCGCAAAGACGTGGACGCCGTCATCGTCGCCGTCACCGACCACCAGCATCGCCGGGTCGTGGTGGACGCCTGCGCCGCGGGCAAAGACGTCTATTGCGAGAAGCCGCTCTCCCACACGGTTGACGACGGCTTCGCCATGATCGCCGCCGCGCAGAAGTACAACCGCATCCTGCAGGTCGGCAGCCAGCGCGTCAGTTCCATTCTTTACGAGAAGGCGCGCGAGATTTACGCCTCCGGCAAGCTCGGGCGAGGTGTGTTGCATCCAGGCCTACTGGGACCGCAATTCTGCCAGTGGTGCATGGGTCTATCCCATTCCTCCGGGGGTGAACGACCAGAACATCGATTGGACCGCCTTCCTCAACGGCGCGCCAAGCATTCCGTTCGATCCCAGTCCGTTTCTTCCGCTGGCGGTGCTTCACCGACTACGGCGAAGGACTGGGCGGCGATCTCTTCGTTCACCTGATCTCGGGGATCATGTTCATCACCGGAACCAACACGGCGCCGACGCGCGCGCAATCCACGGGCGGACTCTTCCGCTGGAAGGATGGACGGCAGTTCCCCGACTTCATCGAGACCTATTACGACTATCCCGAACTTCCGGGTCGACGTGCGCTGCAACCTGAACAACGACGGCGGCGAGTTCATCGGCTTCTACGGCACCGAAGGGAACGATGATCATCAAAGACTCGACCCTGACCTTCTCGCCGCAGAACACGCTGCCGGAGATGGAGGGATACTCGACGCATGGCTGGCCCGAAGCGCTGCGCAAAGAGTACGAAGCGCAGTTGGGAGAAGGAGCATCCTCTGGCTGCGCCGTTCGCTTCCAAGCTGACGGAAGAAGTCGAGACGTTCGTTCCGCCGCCGGGATACAACGACACCGTCGATCACGAGGCTAACTTCTTCAACGCTGTGCGCTGCGCAAGCCCTGCGTCGAGAATGAGGTATTCGGCAACAACGCGGCCATCGGTTGCCACCTGGCGAACTACTCGTACTTCAACAAGCGTCCCGCGATGTGGGATGCGAGTGCGAAGAAGATAACGGGGTAAAAACAATTCATCACGGAGGCACGGAGGAGCCGGAGTCTTTGAATAATTCCTCGGCAATTCGGATGTATCACCAGGGAACCTTGGTAAGAACGAGTGCCGTCTCCTGGGGACCCTGGTTGTTTTCCACCTGACCCAGCACTCCACCTTCGGCTCCGTGCCGGGCTATCCTGTCCCGCCCCCTCTGGGGCTGGACTGGCTGAGAACTCATTCCATGGTGGTAACCCGGAATGAGTTCTCAGCCAGATGGTTTAGTCCGCCACGGTTCGCGGTTTTCACATGCCATCCTTCCGCAGCGGTGACGCAGAACTGGTTTATGAGGTCGCGGGCAGCGGCCCCGACGTGGTCATGCTGCATCCGTTTCCGCTGCAGCACCAGTTCTGGAACGGAATCCTCGCGCAGCTCTCCTCGCGCTATCGTGTCGTGTTGCCCGATTTGCGTGCGCATGGAGGCTCCGAGGCTGGCAACGGGCCCGTCGCAATGCAGAAGGTTGCCGACGACGTGGACCGGCTCTGTCGCGAACTCGACATTAGGAAGGGGACCTTCGTTGGGGTGTCCATCGGAGGCTATACGCTGTTCGAGTTTTGGCGGCGTTACCGCGAACGCGTCTCAGCCCTGGTTTTCGCGAATACGCGCGCGGGGGCCGAAACGGCGGAGGGACGTGTGGGCCGTAGGCAAACCGCCGATAAAGTCTTGCGGGAGGGCACCGCTCAATTTATTGAAGAATTGTTTCAGAAGTTGTTCTCGTCCGCGACGCTCACTAACCGTCCGGATATCGTCGATGACGCTCGCGCTATGGCGATGAAGATGTCGCCGGCTGATGTCGCCTCCGTGCAGCGCGGAATGGCTGACCGCGCGGACTCTGTACCCACGCTCGCGACCATTAATGTCCCGGCTTTGGTCATAGCGGGCGCCGATGACAGCGTTCCGCTAAGCGAGCTGGAGTTGATACATCAGGGAATCCGCGGGAGCCGGTTCTGCGTGATCGACAAGGCGGGACATTATGCAGCGATGGAGCAGCCCGCGGAATTTGGACGGTTGTTGCGGGGGTTCTTAGATAACTAGAGGCGCCGGTAAGTGGAAGATGGCGCCGGCTTACGCCGGCTCCAAATTCAAGACATGGGTTCTGACCGCGGGCTGACGCCCACGGCTAACATAAATTTCGCCCTATGGGCTCTTTCTCACGTATCGTTTGCGCAAAGGCTTGGGGGCAATTCCCAAGCCGCTCCAGCTACTAATCACTGGTTACTTCTTGGTTGCTTTGCCGTCCATCACCGTCGTCCACTGGTTGCCGTCTGGCGAGATATCGAACTTATAGGTGTAGGCCGTAGGCGACTGGATCTTCATGGTGAAGCGGCCCTTCATCATCTGGCCGCCAAAGTCTTCGTTGCTGGCGAAAGTCCAGGTATCGCCGTCCACCGTGCCGGTGGACTTTTCAGCCTGTCCCATACTGTTGAACTCGTTGTAGGTGTAAACCTTTTGCTCGGGGTCATATCCCATAAACGAAATCCCCGCGCCGCTGCCCATGGCACCCCCAAATTTCGAGTTGATTACCAGGAAGAACTTGCCCTCCATCCAGTGGGCTTCATCGGTGGAAGAAATTTTGCCTCCCGGGCCCATTGGCCCGGGCTTCATGTCGCCATCCGAGATCCAGTTGCCCGCAAAGTAATCCAATTTGGCTAACTCGGGTGCTGGTTTCGGCATGGGCATCTGCGCCGTGGCTGCGACGGCGAGGAACATCGACACCAACAGGCAGGCGAGAGACATACAGGTACGACGCATAGCTTGATCGCTCCTTGGCAGGTTAAGTTCAATTACGCTGGCGGGAACCCTGAGTGCCGAGATACTATGTCGGCACTCAGCGCTTGTCAACCCACAGAGTTTGATCACACACTTGCGAGTTTGATCAGAGTTTGATCGACACATTGTGAGCGCCATCACTCCGTCCCGTGAAACCGGTTCAGTAGAATGTTGGTGTCATGATCGATGTATTCCTTGTACCCGCAAATACAACAGTTACCGCTAAAGGCGATAGCGAGTCCGTTGACATAAGCTCCGCGAAGAATTCGGCATTTCTCGCCACCCTTTCCATCACCAAGATCGTGGAACAGGAGTCGATCGAAGTCAGCCTTTTTACTTCTTCCGACGGCACCACATGGGAAGCTAAGCCGGTGGCATCGCTGCCGCAGAAGTTCTACGTCGGGGAATATCCCTTGCTGGTGGATTTGTCCCAGGCCGGTGGCGCTAGATACCTCCGCGCTCATTGGGAGGTCGGCCGGTGGGGGCGCGGTCCTGCCATACCAAGTTTCGATATTGCCTTGCGTGTGCGCGAAATTCCCGCTGACCTTCTACAGGAAGCGCGCGCCGAAGCCTTGTCGCGCAGCTGACGCGACGAATTCGATACCGGGATACAGAATACGGGGTTCCCTTTTTCTTCTTTCTTCTCCCGTCCCCGCGGTGCCGCGTTCGTGAATGTCCAACTCATTGGTTGTGGGCCGGGTCGCGCCTTGCGGTAATGTAGATTAATGCCGCCAATCGACGCCGTAGTCGTTCGTCCTGCACGCAACATTCTGGGAAGCCTGAGTGTACCCGGCGACAAATCCATTTCCCATCGCTATGCCATGCTGGCCGCACTGGCGCCTGGCCGCTCCCGTCTAGAGAACTACTCGCCTGGTGCTGACTGCAACAGTACGCTGGGGTGCATTCGGGATTTAGGTTGCACGGTGGCACGTGACGATGAAGGTGCTGTCCTCATCGATGGCATCGGACCGCAGTTGCGCGCGGCGAACGGTCCGCTCGACTGCGGCAACTCGGGTTCGACCATGCGCATGTTGTCGGGAATTGTAGCCGGTCAGCCCTTTACCAGTGAAATGATCGGCGACGAGTCGCTCTCAAGGCGTCCGATGAAGCGGGTGATGGATCCGCTGCGCATGATGGGCGCCGAGATTATTGCTAGCGACGATCACGCCCCGTTACGCATTAGCGGGACACGACTGAAGGGCATCGGCTATGTCGTGCCTGTCGCCAGCGCACAAGTGAAGACTTGCCTGCTATTTGCAGGACTGCTGGGGAATGGTCAGACGACCGTCGAGGAACCTACCCTGACGCGAGACCATGGTGAACTTGCTCTGCGCGCTTTTGGCGCGCAGGTCACACGATCGCGGAATTCGGTGACGATTGCCGGCGGCCAGCCGCTGCATCCGCTGGAGGCCTTCGTTCCGGGCGACAGCTCTTCGGCTGCATTCTTTCTGTGCGCGGCCGCGATCTTTCCCGAGTCCAACCTTGTCATCGATGGCGTGCTGCTGAATCCCACGCGCTCCGCGTTGCTTGATGTTCTGACCGCGTTGGGATGCCGCATCAATGTGATCCGAGTCGAGCAATCTCACGGTGAATTGGTTGGTACGATCTCGCTCGTGCCTGGAATGGCCAAACCGGTCGAGATTTCCGGTGCCCAAACTGGCCTTCTGATCGACGAGTTGCCAGTGCTCGCGGCGATCGCACCCTATACCGCCGGCATGGTGGTGCGGGACGCGGGCGAGTTGCGGGTCAAAGAGTCTGACCGTTTGTCGGCCGTGACGCGAAACCTGCAGGCGATGGGGGCTGAGGTCGAGCAGACCATCGATGGCTGGCGCATTCCCGGAGGACAAAAGCTGCACGGTGCGGAGATGGAGAGCTTCGGCGATCATCGCATCGCCATGGCATTTGCGATCGCAGCTCTGCGCGCGGAAGGATACACTCTCATCCGCAATGCGGAGTGCGTGGCGATTTCGTATCCGGGGTTCTTTGAGGATTTGGAGAAGGTGGTGGAGCGGTAAGGGTTTGCAGAAAAGACGGAAAAGCAGATCTCTCGCAGACCAGGTCCGCTCGGGATGACAAGAATGTTGGTTCCATAGCGCAACTCCCAGACAAAAAATGGAGCGGTATCGCGCCGCTCCACCTGAGCCTGCCCAACTCTTACTGTCTCTCAATATTCGGAATCGATCGGCTCGCCCGCCTCGGGTGCTTCGCCCTCGTCCGGAGCAACTGGAAATTCCGGGCGCGATTCTTCTGCGGCCGGCTCGCCGTCCTTCTTTTTCAGGCGCACCACCGTAATCTTGGCGAAGCCCTCTTCGAACTTCGGCGGACGCAGCTTGCTCGCCATGCGCTGCATTACTTCTTCCGGCACGTTGCGTTCGCGGCGGCGATTGCGATCGATGCAGACCTCGGGCGGAACGTCGAAGAACACGGCATGCGCTTCGTAGCCGAAATCGTGCGCCAGCTTGATCCAACTGCGGCGTTCATGGGGCGACAGGTTGGTGGCGTCCACGTAATTCCACGGACGCCTGGCCAACAGCCGTGCGCGCAACATCGAGCGCAGGGTCGAGAACACCAGGTCCTGATAGCGCTGTTCGGTGACGTCGTCGAACAGCAGAATGCGCACCATGTCGCTGGAAAGCGGCAGGATGTTGTGCCGCTTGAACCAGGTGCTCTTGCCGGAGCCCGGCAATCCGATCGACAGCACCACTGCGCCCTTTGACTTCCTGCGCCTCGTGAGGTGCAGGAGGACGGGTTGCGGCTAGCGGCTCGCCGGTTCAGGAGCGGCATCGGCTTCAGCGGCTTCGCCGGTCGGTCCGCCCGGGGTCGGGCAGCGCATGGAGCCTGGGTAGGCGCCGGCGGCCGGCCGCCACGTCCACGACGTCCGCGACGGCGGTTGCGATCGCGGCGCGGCCCCTGGGGAGGCTCCTCCCCACCGCCGCCGGTCTGGGCCGCGGGCTCAGTGTCCTGGTAATCCGAATTGCCTTCGGGCGCCGCGGGCAGGCTCGTTCTATACGGTTGCCAATGTCGTCTGGAATTGGATCAGGAAACTTGGGTTGCAAAGGTGCGGGCTGGTCCTGCCCCTGCTTTTCCGGTTGCTGTTTGCGCCGCTTGGCGCGGTCGCGCATCCATCTGCGCATGTTGCACTTGTAACACGCTTGGGGCAGCTGGCGGCAATGTCGCGGCCGGTTCGCCACGCCGCTAAAGCCATGCTCATGTGACTACCGACATACCCGATCTGTGATGTGCGGCATTTGCCGCTCACTCCGGCGGATGCTAACCTTTTACTTCCGGCGCAACTCCATCGGGCCCGCAATCATACTCCGGCAGTTTCGGACTTACTGGTTACTACAGAACGACCTTATCCTCAGAGAGGTGATATGGCAATTAAAGTAGGTATCAACGGATTCGGCCGCATCGGCCGCAACGTTCTTCGTACCGCACTCAATGACAAGAAATTGACATCGTAGCCGTCAACGACCTGACCAGCCCCAAGACGCTGGCCCATCTTCTGAAGTACGACTCCATCCTGGGCAACCTGACGAACGACATCTACGGCGACCGACGACTCCATCAGCGTCGACGGCAAGAAGATCCGCGTTTTCGCCGAGAAAGAGCCGGCCAAGCTCGATTGGAGCTCGCTGGGCGTGCAGGTCGTCATCGAGTCCACCGGCAAGTTCACCAAGGCCGAACAGGCCAAGGAGCACCTGCGGGGTACGGTGAAGAAGGTCATCATCTCGGCCCCGGCGACCGGCGAAGACATCACCATCGTGATGGGCGTGAACGAAGACAAGTACGACCCGGCGAAGCACAACATCATTTCCAACGCGTCGTGCACCACGAACTGCCTGGCGCCGGTTGCCAAGGTCATTCAACGACAAGTTCAAGATCGTCAGCGGCACCATGACCACGATTCACTCCTACACCAACGATCAGGTGATCCTCGACTTCCCGCACAAGGACCTGCGTCGTGCGCGCGCTGCCGCGCTGTCCATGATTCCGACCTCGACCGGCGCGGCCAAGGCGCTCTCTCTGGTGATTCCCGGCCTGAAGGGCAAGCTGGACGGCTTCTCCATGCGCGTGCCCACTCCCAACGTCTCGGTGGTTGACCTGGTGGTCTTTGTGGAGAAGAGCCACCACGGTGGAAGAAGTGAACGCAGCCCTGAAGGCGGCTGTCTGACGCGGGTCCGCTGAAGGGCTACCTGGGATACGAGACCGCCGAACTGGTGTCGTCGACTACCAGGGCGACTCGCGGTCGTCGATCGTGGACGCGCCGATGACGCGTGTGGTGGCGGGCAACTGCGTGAAGGTCATCGCGTGGTACGACAACGAGTGGGGATACTCCTGCCGCGTGCGTGACCTGATCCACTACATTGCGCAGCAAGGGCCTGTAGTACCCCAGTGCAGGCGGAGCAAGCGGCGTCAGGGCTATCAGCCGATTGCGACAACCAATTTCTTTCGGCAGGTCAAACGGCCTGCCGGACAGCCCTACCGGTTCCTGATTGAGGTCTCCATCGTGCGAACCTTCTCCTCATTGCGCAGGCTGGAGACACGACTTTCGGCTAAGCAGTTCAGACTGGCACGCCACGGCGTGCGGGGGTCTTATGTCGAAATTATCGATTCGTGATCTTCCTCTGAACGACAAACGCGTTTTCATGCGCGTGGACTTCAACGTTCCACTCGACGACGGCCGGGTCATGGACGACACCCGCATCCGCGAGACCCTGCCCACGATCGAGTACGCGCTGCGTCATGGCGCGCGTCTGATCCTGGCCTCGCACCTCGGGCGTCCCAAGGGCAAGCCCAATCCCAAGATGAGCCTGAAGCCGGTGGCCGAGCGCCTGCGCATCCTGCTGGATGAAGTTTTGCGACGCGGCGAGAACGTCGGCTTTTCGCCCGACTGCATCGGCGTGCAGGCCGAAGAGATGGCGACGAAGCTGGAGCACGGACAGACTCTGCTGCTGGAGAATCTGCGCTTCCACGCAGAAGAGGAAGCCAACGATCCGGAGTTCGCCAGGCAACTCGCCAAGCTTTGCGACTACTACGTGAACGACGCCTTCGGTTCGGCGCATCGCGCCCATGCTTCCACCGAAGGGCATCACGCATTTCGTGGAGAAGAACGCCGCCGGCTTGCTGATGGAAAAGGAACTCGAATATCTCGGCAAGGCGCTGAGTCATCCGCAGAAGCCGTTCGTCGCGATTCTCGGCGGAGCCAAGGTCAGCGACAAGATCGGCGTCATCCACGCACCTGATGACCAAGGTCGACACCCTCATCATCGGCGGAGGCATGGCCTATACCTTCCTCAAGGCGCAGGGACACGAGATCGGCAAGTCGCTGCTGGAAGCCGACAAGATCGATCTGGCGAAGCAGACCCTGGCGGACGCCAAGGCCAAGCACGTGAAGTTTCTGTTGCCGGTCGACCACGTGGTCGCCGACAAGGTCGCCGCCGACGCTCGCATCCAGCAGATTGGCGAAGGGCAGCCGATTCCGGCCGACATGATGGCGCTCGACATCGGCCCGAAGTCGGTTGAGCTGTTCTCCGCCGAGATCGGTACCGCTCGCACCATCGTCTGGAACGGTCCGATGGGCGTCTTCGAGATCGACGCCTTCGCCAAAGGCACGAAGAAAATTGCCGATGCGGTGGCCGACAACGGAGCGGCAATTTCCATCGTTGGCGGCGGCGACAGCGTGGCGGCGGTCAAGGCAGCCGGAGTGGCCGACAAGATCTCCCACATCTCGACCGGCGGCGGCGCGTCGCTGGAATTCCTGGAAGGCAAGAAGCTGCCGGGTGTGGAAGCGCTGAGCAACAAGTAGCGGCGCGAAACGAGTTCCATGACCAACACGAACGAGCCGCTTCGCGATCTCTGTGAGCGAAGAGCGAACGCTCGGTCATCGCCGGACCGGGCGACATCACACGCGAGTCGTGCGATGCCATTGTGAACGCCGCCAATTCATCGCTGCATGGGTGGAGGCGGGGTGGACGGCGCCATTCATCGCGCCGGAGGACCGGCCATCCTCGAAGCTTGCAGGTACATCGTCGAGCGGCAGGGCCGTCTTCCCGCAGGTACAAGCAGTCGCTACGCCCGCCGGCCGACTAGCCGCCAGGCTACGTCATTCACACCGTCGGTCCCGTCTGGAGCGGCGGCCAGCACAACGAAGCAGAAACGCTTGCCAGTTGCCACACGCGAGTCGATTCGCGTGGCCGACGAGCTACAGCTTGCATCCATCGCTTTTCCTGCAATCTCGACCGGTGTCTACGGGTATCCTGTAGGTCTCGCGGCCACCAAGTCGCCATTGCCAGTGCGGCCGAGGCGCTTGCTAAGGCCGTGCACGTCCGCGAAGTGAGGTTCGTACTGTTTGACTCCGAGCGCCTTGCAGCATTTCTGCGACGCCGCTCGATCGTATGCCTGACAGCAAATCCCTAAGAACGGACTCCTACCATGCCACGTAAGAAACTCATCGCCGCCAACTGGAAGATGTACAAAACGCCCGAACAGACCACCGCATTTTTCCAGGAATTCCTGCCGCTGGTCGCCGACCACTCGCGCGACGAAATCGTCGTATGCCCGCCGTTCGTCGACTTGCACGCCGCCGTTGCAGCCGCGGAGGGATCGAACGTCGCCAGTCGGCGCGCAGAACATGCACTGGGAAAAAGAAGGCGCCTTCACCGGCGAAATCTCCGCTCCCATGCTGACTGCCATCGGCGTCACCCACGTGATCCTCGGCCACTCGGAGCGCCGCCAGTACTTCAACGAAACCGACGACACCGTCAATCGCAAGCTGGAACTCGCACTGGAAAGCGGACTCACCCCGATCGTCTGCGTCGGCGAAGTACTGGAGGAGCGCGAGGCCGGACTGACCGAAGACGTGTTGCGCCGCCAGTGCATGCGCGCCTTCAACGGCATCTCGGCGAAGAAGGCGGCGAAGATGACCATTGCCTACGAGCCGGTCTGGGCCATCGGCACCGGCAAGACGGCACTGCCCGCAGATGGCAGCAGACGCCCATGCCGTGATCCGCCACGAAGCAGAGAAGGCGTTCGGCGACGAGTTCGCCGCAGGCGCTCCGCATCCTGTACGGCGGCAGCGTGAAGCCCGACAATGCTACGGCGCTGATGTCGGAGGAGGAGATCGACGGCGCGCTGGTCGGCGGAGCGAGCCTAGACCCAAAGGCCTTCACCAAGATCGTGAAGTATTGAGCTGTATACCCGAGGCAGACCCGCCCGCGCCCTCGGAGTCTATGACGTCAGCTTCGTGACGTCGGACGGCCGGACCTCCTGCAATGGCCCGTGCGCCTTCATGGCTTCTGCGAGGTGCGGATGCGATGCTTCCTCTCCAGCGTACGCGGTTGGCACCGCCGATTGGCAGTTCGCAAAACATTTTGGACTTGCGCTCGGATACGGCGTGCTGCACATCAGCCTCACGGATTACAACAGGCTTGGGAACTTTACCGTCAGCCAGACGATGAAGGACCCTCAGTTCGGCTTTGGCATCTACTTCTAACCGCACGTCCGGGGTGTCCGGGGGCACATCGGATTGGGCGTGTTGTACTCGGCCGCAGGGCTTCTGTCTCCTTCTGTTTGCTATACTTAAGAGGCCTCTACGTTTCTGCCTGGAAACCGTTATACTGTCCATCCGGTCGCGTGTGCGGAAGTGGTGAAATTGGCAGACACACCATCTTGAGGGGGTGGCGCCGAAAGGCATGGGGGTTCAAGTCCCCCCTTCCGCACCATCGTTCACCCGAGTCCGGGCAGCGTTACGAGAGCACGAGATTTTGATAACGGCGCACTCCGCTGATCTTGAGCGGCTGTCCTGAGGAGAGTTGAAACATCCATGCTTGTTGTTCTGATCACCGTCATTCACGTTCTGGTTTGCGCTTTCCTCATCATTGTCGTGCTGCTGCAGCACGGCCAGAGCGCCGACATCGCGGCCGCTTTTGGAGGCGCCGGCAGCCAGACTGCATTTGGCACTCGTACCGCCGGTACCGTGCTTAGCCGCGCCACCACCTACGCGGCCATCGCCTTCATGCTGACGTCGATCACGCTCTCGGTCCTGGCTACTCGCCGCGCGAACAGCAGCGGATCGGTGTTGGGCAACATGAAGTCCGCTCCGGCGCAGAAGGCACCAGCTCCGGCGCCTGCCACGCCCAAGCGTTAACGTTCGCATCCTATTGAGGGCATCGTCGACGTGCTCTCTGCCGCCTTTTATTTGTCCGTATCGGGTTGCCAGTGTTCGGACGGCTTGTCTTCGAGCAGGTATTCCAGCGCCTCGTCGCGGGTCCTAAATGTGGGAATCTCTCGTCCAGAGAAGCTGCGGATCGATTCGTAAAGCGTCTTATCGAGGTTCTCCGTCAGGACCCATGCCGACCTCTTCAGGTGGGGACGGTCGAACACGGCGGCAAGTTTCAAGTGCTCCACCGTCTCTTTATTGAATACGGAGCGGCTAAAGTCAGCGAGAAGCAGGACCGATCCGTGCGGCTCACGGGTGACGTGCTTTGGGACCTGTCGATGACTGCGGCCAATTCCGCCGGTGTGCAGTCGCTGCAGTCCGCCAGCATTACGCGTTGATTGTGAACATGTTAGAAAGACAATTCGTTCCATGGGCTGCTCCTGCCAATCGTCCCCGAAACAACCCCGCTCAACGGCGAGATGCGAAGTGTACCGCAGAGAGATGTCATGTACAAGGCTGTAGGCAAAGAGGCGCGTCGCGCATGTCCGTGCCTCATTCCGCACGCTCGTGGTAGTTTGGGAATATGATTCACGAAATTTTTCCGGTCGGGCCATTGCGTGTAACTGCTCAGTCGATCGGGCGACGAGCAGACGCGCGAAGCCATGGTCATCGATCCGGGAGACGATATCGAGCAGGTGCTGGCCATAGTGCAGCGCCACGGCCTAACCGTGAAGCAAATCGTGATAACCCATGCCCACATTGACCACATCGGAGGCGCCGCCAAGCTGAGGCGCGTCACCGGCGCCCCGGTCCTGCTGAATGCCAACGATCAACCGCTGCTGAAGATGCTCGATGTCCAAGCCACGTGGGTCGGCATGCGTCCGCCTGAGGAAGTCGCCATCGACGCCAGTCTTTCCACCGGCGACAAGGTCGAGGCCGGTAGCCTGGTGGCCGACGTTCTTCACACGCCGGGACACACCGAAGGCAGCATCTGCCTTTACTTCCCGGCCGAAAAGAAGCTCGATCGCGGGAGATACGCTGTTCGCCGGCTCGATTGGCCGGACCGACCTGCCCGGCGGGTCGTATCAAGAAGATCATGCAGTCTCTTCACGGTCCGGTCCTGGCGCTTCCGGACGACACCATCGTGATACCCGGGACACGGTCCGCTGACCACTATTGGCAGAGAACGCGAACGTAATCCCTTCCTGGCCGGATAATCAAGTTATGCGCGAGTCCGATCCGACATACCTGGTTTACTGTCAATCTCAATCCGACTAACTATGCCGTTCACTTTGTCGCATGCCGCCGCTGCACTGCCTTTCCGACGACTCAGGCCCATTTGGCCAGCGTTGGTCATGGGAACGTTCGCGCCCGATCTGTCACTATTTCATCTGGGTTTCCGACGAAGACCGTAGCGGCCACCATTTTCCAGACGTGTTGTTGGTAACTTTGCCTCTGGCCCTGGTTGTGCTCTGGATTTTCGAGTGGATAGTGAAGGGGCCGGCCTTCGAATTGCTCCCGCGTGCGCTTCAGCGCAGGCTGCAGGACAAGACTGCGCCTCTGTCGTTCCTGCCCTGGTCTCGCTTTGTGGCGATTGTTCTGTGGTTGACCGTCGGCATCGCCACCCACCTGGTGTGGGACTCATTCACGCACTCCCATACGTGGATAACCGCGCACTGGCGTGTGCTGACCGAGCCCGTAATGGTGCCGTTTCTTCACCCCATAGTGCTAATGAAGATTTTGCAGCACCTGAGCAGCGTAGGCGGCCTTCTGATCGTAGCGGCATGGCTTGGTGCCTGGTACCTGGGGACTGCACCAGCGCCTGAGTCCGCCGCCCGCGAGTTCCCCGCGTTGGTTAAGGGCGGCCTGGCGGGCTTAATGCTCATCGTTGCGAGCATTAGCGGATACTGTTACGCCCGGTTCATGCTGGCCGGTCACGAGGGACCGATCAGTCCTCTTTCTTTTGTGGCGACGGTCTTTGAAGCCATCACCCTTGTCTTCTGCATTGAGCTGGTCGTATACGGATTGACTTTCAGGGCCTTTCATCGCGCATCGAGCGTGCTTACGCCCCAACTAAACAAAACCAACCGCTAGTCCCTCCTGCGCGCAAAGGCACCCGTGGGTGGTTCGGGTTCAACGCGAGACTCGAAGCGAGTCTTCAGATCATGATGATCATGTCATTCAGCCGCGTTGGGTACTTATTCATGATCTCCCCTTGCGTCTTGCCGACGATGACTGTGTCGGAGTGACGGAAGCCGCCCCAACCGGGATCGTACACACCCGGTTCGCAACTGAATGTCATACCCACCTTCAGCACGGTTTTATCGCCTTCGGCGATCCACGGTGCCTCATGTCCCTGCAGACCGATGCCGTGTCCAGTACGGTGCTTGAGAAAGTGCACTGAATCCGGCTTTTCGAATCTGGTCAAGACTCATCTTGTCGACTTCTTCGGCGACCATGCCTTCTTTCATGTTTGTCGCGGCCGTGTCATGTGCCGCCAGCATCGCGTCGTAGAGACGTCTTAGCCTGATCACTGGGCTGACCGATGCAAAAAGAGCGTTCGCACTCAACGCTGTAGCCGCCCACCATTGAACCGTAGCTGAGGATCAGCGCATCGCCCTTCTTCAGTTTGTCTTTGCTGGGAACGGCGTGGGGAAAAGCTGAACGTTTGCCGAATGGCACCAGTCCTCCAAACGGAGGCTCGATTCCGACGCCGACCACGCTGGTCAGCTCTTTCGACATCTTGTCGGCAACGGCGTCGGCTGTGGCTTTCAGGATCTCGTCCTCGGTGACGCTGCCGTTGGCCTCGATGAACGCACGACCCGACTGGACAGTATAGTCGGCAAAATAAGAGGCACGCCGCATCACGGCGATTTCATCGGCGTCCTTGATCCACCTCATCTCTTCGACGATGTCCCCGGCGTCCACGAGCTTTGCCTTGGGTGTTCCCAACTGCATCTGTGCGCGCTTCGATGGTGCGCACTCCTCGATGCCGATGGTGCCGCCGCCGAGGCCACGCGCATTGACTCTCTCGAAGATCCAGCGCACCCGGTTTACCGGTCCCGGATAGTCGAAGTACACATCAACGTCTTTCACCCACCACAACCTGACCTGGTCCGACTCCAGCCCGGGAACGAACAGAGTCGGATCGCCAGAGGCTGGAATCAGTACTCCCAGCGGTCTTTCGGTCGGCAAGTGAAAGTAGCCGGTGGTGTAAACCACATTGTGCGCGTTCAGCAGCAATATCGCGTTCAGGTTGCGCTCGGCCATCTTGGCCTGTACTTGTTTGATTTTGCGCTGATACCACTCTGGTGGCAGCCGGTCCGGGCCCGGGGGCGCCGGGTAGTTCGTCGCGACCTCGAGAACGTGCGTGTTACCGAAGGAACGGGTTGATGTGGTGATGGTTAGAGCGGCTGCTCCTGCCGCCGTCTGTAGAAAGTGCCGTCGCGATGGGGTCATGGGAATGGCCTCTCCTGAAAGCGGAGATCTTAGCACGAGGGAGGATTGCAGCGGGGGCGGCAAGATAGTGACTGCAAGTCGGGCGAGGGCTGCGATGAAGCTTAACCTCAACCGCTGAAGTTGCTTCTCGAGGGCGTTTGCGACCACCCCGCTGAGGCAAGGCCCTTCGTAGTGAGTGATCCCGGTAACCCGAAGACTCGCGCCGATCGTGCTGCCGAGCTCGCGACAGCTATCGCCGCATCACTACCTGATTGTGTTGACAGGCTTCTTCTTGGCGGCGGATAAGGTTTTCGATCCTCTTTACCGGTTCGCCTGGCCGCCGCGGCTCTACTCCGAGCACTCGGAGCGATTACTCGGTTGCGTTCTCGGCGGCGGTCTTCCCTCCCGTCGCTCGCGAATCAGCATTCTCTCCCGCAGGCTTTCATAAATCGGCGGAGACTTTAGCAACATGGCGACCAACATCGCCCCCAACGCAGCTGCCAGCATGCCCAGCGACAAATCGCCACGCCCAGTCATTTCAATCGCCAGCACAACTCCGGTCAGCGGCGCCCGCACGCTGGCTGCAAACAACGCCACCATGCCCACGATCGCGAAGTCCACCGGCGATACTGTGAGGTTTGGATTGATGATGTGGACCACGCCTGCGAACAGCGCTCCAAATGCCGTCCCCAACAACAATAACGGTGCAAACATTCCGCCAGGAGTTCCTGCCGCGTACGACCATGGGCCCAGGAGAAAACGGACCAGGAATATCAATCCCCGGGGCGCGCAGAGGAAGGCCGCCGGACAAGATCGATTGCGTCAGAGTGTCGCCGCTACCTACCAGCGCAGGGGTGAGATAGGTCACCAATCCGACGACTGCTCCGATGAACGATGCTCGCATTATGGCTGGGCCTCGCGAGAAGTCGTCCCACCAGTCCAGAAGCCATAACGACAGGGCGTTATAGGCCGCTCCTGCCACTCCCAGCCAACGCCCCGAGCAAAAGAGAAAACCAGTCTATGTAAGCGCCTTGACCGATCCCCGGCAAGACAAAGAAAACGTGCTGATTGCCGATCATCCATCGCATCACCCCTACGGCGAAGGATGCCGCGCTCAGAGTGGCGACCAGCAGCCACGGCGTGAAGTTCGAAGTCAACTCTTCGAAAACAAAGACAGAACCTCCGATCGGTGCATTAAAGGCGACCGCAAGCCCCGCTCCCGCTCCCGCCGCCAGCACAACCCATTCGTCGTCACGGTCCGTCACAAACCATGGAGCCACGATGTGTCCGATGGAAGCGCCCATCTGTACGGTCGGGCCTTCGCGTCCGAGCGCCATCCCCGAGCCCAGCGACAGCAGGCCACCGAGAAACTTTACCGGCAGGACCATGTCGTTTGCCGGCTCGATCTCCCCCGCCATGATCGCTTCGACACGATGTATGCCGCTGCCCGAGGCCCCGGGCGCCAATTTCAATACGAGGAGGCGCGCAACTGCAACTGAGACCAGCGAGAGAATGACAGGTACGATCCAACCGACATAGGGATGACCATGCGATAGCAGAACCACTCGGTCGCGAAGCTTTTCGGCCTGTTCCAGGCACCACCGGAACGATCCGCCGACTACTCCGGTCAATGAGCCAACGATGACACTGGCCAGGGTCATCCGAAGCAGTCGTGCGTTCCAGCTTTTCATGCGTTTTCAGGAATACGCGGAATTGAGGGCACGCCGCGTCCCCCGAATCTTCACAGAACCGTCGCGGGAGTTCAAGAAATCAATTGGCAGGGGAAACTGGGCTGCGAGTTAGATCGCTTGGCAGATCTCAGAAGCTGGAAACGCTCAATTCAAAATAGAAGGTAAGTACGGTCTACCGTGGTTTTGTACTTTTCTTCGTTTTGGTTGCTTTCTTCTTCGGAGAGGTTCTTCCCTTGGACACGGAGGCGCTGCCGTCGCCCGAATCGTCTGTCGTAAGCACGTTGAGAACCACGCCATCGATCCGGTTGTCTGAGGTTCTATAGGGCGTCACGTGCAATTCGCACCACCTGCCGGACGCGTCTCTTAGGCGTTGATGGCTGGGCCTGACCTCGGAGATCACGTTCAGCATGATTTGTTCCAGCGCAGCAGCATCCAGGAGCTTCAACCGCAGCCTCGTAATCGGCCTCCCTACGTCGCTTGCGGTCACACCCAGCACTTTGGCCGCCTGCGGCGTGAAGCGGCGGATGTTCAGCTCAGGGCCCACCATCACCATGGGCAAGTTGACGCTGTTGAGCAGGTTGTTCAAGTCGTTGTTGAGCAGGTTCAACTGGTCGTTGCGGTGCTGCATTTCTTCATTGACGGTATGCAATTCCTCGTTGGCCGATTCCAACTCTTCCTTCGAAGTCTGCAGCTCTTCATTCGTGCTCTGCAGTTCCTCGTTGACCGACTGGATCTCCTCATTGGCCGACTGTAGTTCCTCGTTGGTAGCCTCCATTGCCTCGATGATCGACTGGAGATACTCGCGGGTGGCTGCCAGTTCCTGCCGCAGTTGCGCAATCTGCTTGTCTCTCAGTGTTCGCTCATCGTTACTGAGGGGCAATGCAATCGCCTCTTCTTGTGGTGCTACTGTCCCGCTTGGCGCTTCGAACGTTATCAGGAAGCACATTCTCTCCTGCACCGGCGACCTGAACGGAGAAATGCGCAGGTCGGTGGTCGTAGTCGTACCCATTCCTTCGACGACCACACCCGGCCGTACCACTTCGACATTGCTTTTCTTCGCTTCTTCGATCGCGCTCTGCAGGTCAAACAATAAGCCGGGACGCGCCATCTTCAGGATGTTCATGCTGATCTTGCCGGCGGGCAATTCGAGAAACGCCCCAGTGTGACCTCGCGTGTGAACGATCTCTAACTGCTCGGTTACCACGACCGATGGTGGCGCGTAGCGCGCTAGAAGCAGACGGTCCGACTCACGCTGGACGTCTACCGGCATGCGCGCCGGCTCTGGCGTTTTGCTTTCCCCAGGTATCTGATCGGATGGGGTATGCATCTCATTCATATGCATGGAAAAACCAAAAGTAAGCGGTGTGGCCACGGCCTTTTTGCGATAGATTTTTTGTTTTCTCTCGACCATTTCGAACAGCTCGGAGCCCGGCCCTACAAGTCCTTCCGCGTTTCCGATCATCAAAAAGCCATTTCGATTAAGGGCGTAGTGAAATGCCGGGACCACCCGTTTCTGCAGTGACTGACTCAGATAGATCATCACGTTGCGACAGCTGATGAGATCGATGCTCGAAAATGGCGGGTCGCTGAAAACGTTCTGCGTCGAGAAGATGCACAGGTCGCGAATGGTCTTGTTGATCTGGTATCCGGTGTCAACCTTCTGAAAAAACCTCGTTAATCGTACCGGAGAGATGTCGTTTTCGATGGTTTCCTTGTAAACACCCGAACGGGCACGCTGAATGGCAGTCTCGCTCAAGTCGGTCCCGAAAATCTGTACCGCAGTTTCCACCCGTTGATCGGTCAGGTATTCCGTCAACGAAATGGCGTGGGAATACGTTTCCTCGCCGGTGGAGCATCCGGGAACCCAGATCCGAATCGGCGCGTTGCGAGGCTCGCGGCGCTTCAGCAGCTCGGGATACACGACGCGACTTAGCGCCCCGAAGGCTTCCGAGTTTCGGAAGAAGCTGGTGACGTTGATCAATAAGTCCTGATAAAGAGCATTCAGCTCTTGTTTGTCGCGCTTCAGCACGCCTACATAATCGGCAAGACTCTCAAGCTTCTGCAGTGCCATGCGGCGCGCGACGCGGCGACCGATGGTCGGTGGCTTGTACTCGGAGAAGTCCACCCTCGTAGCTCGGCGTAAGAGCGAAAAGAGCTGGCTGAGCTGTCCGGCCCTGCTGGTGCCGTCCTGCTCCAGGAGCATGCTCGCCCCCAGTACGTAGGGATGTTGCGACATCCGCACCAGCTCTTTTGCGATCCCTTCAGGTGGAAGAACCATGTCTACGCAGCCAGATGCAATCGCGCTGGCCGGCATCCCGTCATACTTGGCGGAGCTGTTCTGGGCGAAAGTTATTCCGCCCTCGCCCTTGATCGCTGCCAGTCCCAGAGTACCGTCGGAAGCGGTTCCCGACAGAATGACACCCACTGCGTTAGGTCCCTGGTCATGTGCCAGCGATTGCAGGAAAATGTCGATCGTGGTGCGCACCGAGAGCGGCTGTTCACCGCGCGAGAGACGCAGCACTCCATTCGCGATCGTCATCTGGTAATTCGGCGGAATAACGTAAACGTGGTTTGGCAGAACCGTCGTGTGGTCCGTAGCATCCAGCACCTGCATGGTTGTGGTGCGGGAGAGGATTTCGCTGAACGCGCTTTCGCGGGAAGGATCCAGATGCGGCAGTATCACGTAAGCCATCCCGAGGCGGCTGGGCAGCGCGTTGAGAAAAGCGATGCAAGCCTCGAGCCCTCCGGCCGAGGCCCCGATGCCGACAATGGGAAATCTTCGCCGGTTATAAGGCGCTTCAGATTCGTATTTATGGGGCTGCGCTGCGGGCTTGGATTCCCGATCGCTCATGGGCCTCCGTTACGCTCGGGCTTACGAAAACGTGTGCTTAGCGTCCGGCCTTCTGGCTCCAACGCGCCGAGGCCAGTGCAAGCGCCTCACACTCGGTTTTCAATACCGCCGCGTTTCGCATTAAATCATTCAGTAAGACCTGGTTCGCAAGCCGCAGCTCTTGCGAGGCATGAACGGTCGCGTCGATATCGAACTCGCGGGAGCTTTTCCGGCTCTCTGTGGCGTCGGATCTTCGTGCCCAATGCATACTCAGCCATTGATCCAACTCTTCGGGTGATGCGAATACCATTCCCTTCGCCGCTACCTCGGGCCGGTGAACCGGCAGGCCCAACTGCTGCTCCCAGCGCTGCACCGTTCGAACACCTTTCCGGAGATAAGCGGCGATCTCCTTCCATGAACCCAGGACATTTGCTTGCTGGGGAGTGGTGGGACGGGAAACAGTGGCCATAGAAGTAACTCCCTCCGGAACCTTCGTCTCTGCAAACTGTCTTACCCTAAAAGATGTGGCGAAATGGCGAAGCCGATGCCCGCGGGTCATTAGTCCGTGGGTGAATGCGCGAAGACCACAAGTGCTCTTTTCTACAGTTTACTACCACTCCGCAACTGCTAAGAGAAAATCCAGTCCCTAAACGTCCTGCGGCTTGCCCGACGTCAGGCGGACCCGACATCGTCTGGCGTCAATGTCAATTCGGACTAATCTGCAAGCCCCAACCGTGCAAGCCAAGCAAGCCCTTGGCGCGATTAGCGTTATTTCGCCTGACTGGCGCGTATTGGCGCTTTCCCTTTAGCCAATCCTTACACATCGCGAGATAGACTCGTGCTCAGATACAGGGAGAGGATGGTAACCACGATGGGACCGATCCCAAATCGCCCCCGGACGCTGGCATCGGATCCCAGTTCGAACCTAGTAATGAATGCGCCCGACGGTCATTATCAAAACCAGGTCCTGAGTTCGCTGCCCGCCTGCGAAATCGATCGCCTCGCTCCCCACCTGAAATTCGTCGACCTTCCCCAGGGAACCGTCCTCCTCGATGGCAATGCGCCATACGGATACTTCCTGGAGGAGGGGGTTGCTTCCGCAGTGGTGTCGGTCGTCGATGGTGGGATGGTCGAAGTTGGCGTCATCGGCACAGAAGGAATGGTGGGGATTCCGGTTCTCCTCGGGACCGACCGTTCACCGGTTCGCATATTTATGCAAATCTCAGGTTCCGGGTTCCGCATTGAAGCGGAGAGCCTGAAAGCAGAATTTGACTGCTCGGGTCACCTGCGTCAATACCTCCAGAAATACATTCAGGCCTTCATGGTGCAGACCACTCAGACTGGCGCTTGCAATCGTCTGCACAATATTGAGGAACGCCTGGCCCGATGGCTACTCACCTGTCGGGATCGCATGCCGACAGATCGTTTAGCGCTCACACACGAATTTCTCGGCCAAATGCTGGGATCGCCACGGACTACCGTAACTCTGGCAGTAGGACTACTTGAGCGTGCCGGAATGATCGATCACTCGCGAGGCGTCGTAACCGTTCGTGACCGCCAGGCGCTGGAAGACACTGCCTGCGAATGCTACTGCGTGGTGCGGGATGAATACGTCCGCCTGGGCTTGCTCGAGTAACCCGGTTTTGGTTATTTACCAGACAGACGCGCCGGTGACGCGCACACTATGGTGAAGGTCCAACCCAAACACTTTGGGGTGATCCCGTGATTTCCGAGTCTACGTACAACAAGAATAGCTCTTCCCCCGTATCTGCCTTGGACGGACGAAAGCTGATCCTTTCTGTGGACGACGAGCTGGGACTACTCTACTCCCGCTACCAGCTGCTGGCAGCCTCTGGCTACGCCGTGTTGAGTGCCACCGATGGTGTCCAGGCGCTCCAGATTTTTGGCAACAGCCCGGTCGATCTTGTGTTGCTCGATTTCGCTCTGCAAGGCATGGACGGCGGAGTGGTCGCCGAGGCTATGAAAGAATTCAAGCCCCGTATTCCGATCATCATGGTCTCTGGTATTGAAGTACCGGAGCGGTGTCTCGCCATCGTGAACAGCTATGTTCAAAAAGGAGAGGGTCCCGAACCGTTATTGAAATCCATCCAACAGCTGCTGACTTCCAGCGCCCAGCCACGCCTCGTACCTCGGCAAGCAGGCTCCTGAAGAGGAGTCACCGAGCCTCCAACCCGCACCGCACCGTCGGCCCACTCATTTCCTCTCTAATGGGTGGGCCTTTCGTTTGCCTCAATCGTTATCGCCTTTTCTGTCGCTAAAAGGATGGGGGAATGTGAAACTTGAAACTTAGTTCTTGACCCATGAAACTGGCGTGGTGACGATCCTCTCTTTCACGGTCCTCATCGCTCTCGGATCGTTTGTCGCGGGGTTCCTTGGTGCCCTTACCGGACTCGGGGGCGGCGTGGTGATCGTTCCCCTTCTCGCACTCGTCTTCGGCGTTGACATTCGATACGCGATCGGGGCCTCACTAGTCTCCGTGATCGCCACCTCCTCTGGCGCAGCCGCCGCCTACGTACGCGAAGGGTTCAGCAACATTCGCATCGGAATGTTCCTGGAAATCGCTACAACTGTCGGCGCAATCGCCGGAGCGATGCTCGCAACCCGGGTAACTACCGCCTCCATTGCAATCATTTTTGGGCTGGTGCTCCTGTTTTCGGCTTTTTTCTCTGCGCGTGACCAGCCACCGGAGGCCGCCAACACCCCTCCGGACCGCCTCGCGCAAACTTTGCGTCTTAATGGATCCTATCCAACGGCCAGCGGCGTTCGTTCATATATGGTCCATCGCGTTCCACTTGGATTCAGCCTCATGTTTGGCGCAGGGACGCTCTCGGGCCTGCTGGGAATCGGCTCGGGCGCCGTGAAAGTCCTGGCGATGGACCAGGCGATGGGTATCCCTTTCAAGGCTTCCACAACGACCAGCAACTTCATGATCGGGGTCACTGCTGCGGCCAGTGCCGGCATCTATCTCAGCCGGGGATACATCGACCCCGGCATCGCCATGCCGGTGATGCTTGGTGTCCTGGCGGGGTCGCTCCTGGGTGCGAGGGTACTGGTAAAGTCACGCACGCGAGTCCTTCGCTATATTTTCAGCGCGGTCATTGTCGCTCTGGGAGTGGAAATGATCTACAGCGGCTTCACGGGAAAGCTATGACACCAACACGACTCGATGATCAACGGATTGGAGTGCTGATTGGGGACCTTTTGCGCGCCGGCGTAATCGTCGCCGCTTCCGTTGTCGCACTTGGCGGCTTGGTTTACTTGCTGCACCACGGTTCCGAACCAGCGGACTTCGGCGTTTTTCGGGGCGAAGCCGCGGCACTTCGAAAAGTGGCCGCGGTCTTACATGGCGTCGCGGAGCTTCGCGGCAAGAGCATCATTCAGTTTGGACTGCTACTTCTCATCGCGACCCCCATCGCGCGCGTAGTTTTCTCCGCCGTCGCCTTCGCTATCGAACGCGACTACCTGTACGTCGTGCTCACGCTGGTCGTATTAGGTGTTCTGTTGTACAGCCTACTGGGCTCCGGTGTGGCGCAGTGACCAGGCTAGTGGGCATTGTGGCGCCTGGATCGATTGCGCTAATCTCAAACTCCTGTGCCTGAACTCCCTGATATCGTCGTTTACATCGAGGCGCTCGGAACTCGCATCGTCGGACAAAGGCTTGAGAGCGTCCGCATAGCCAGCCCTGCGCTCTTGCGAACCGCAATTCCGCCCATTCAGTCTGCCGAAGGCAAACTAGTACTCGAGCTGCGACGCATGGGTAAACGAATTTGTATTGGTCTGGAAGAGGATCTCTGGCTCGTCTTGCACCTGATGATCGCCGGACGCCTTCATTGGCGTCCGCGTGGCGTCAAAGTGGCGAGACCGCGGGGCCTGGCTGCATTCGATTTTCCCAATGGCACCCTGCTCTGGACCGAGGCTGGCTCGAAAAAACGCGCCTCTCTTCACGTCATCGCGGGCAAAGACAACCTCCAGTCGCTTGATCCGGGCGGCTTGGAGGTTCTCGGCGCCAACCTCGAACAGTTTGCAGCCGCCTTGCAATCCGAAAATCACACTCTGAAACGCGCTCTCACTGATCCCCATATCTTCAGCGGCATCGGTAACGCCTATTCTGACGAAATTCTCTTCGAGGCACGGCTCTCCCCCATGCAACTCGCCCAAAAACTGACGCGCGAGCAGGTGGAACAGCTCTATGCTGCGGCTGGTTCGGTCTTGCGTTTGTGGGTCGACCGACTACGCGCCGGGGCTGGCGACAAGTTCCCAGAGAAAGTAACCGCTTTCCGCGAGGAGATGGCGGTACACGGCAAATTCAAACAGAAGTGCCGGCGATGTGGCAATTTAATTCAGCGCATTCGTTACGGCTCAAACGAGGCGAACTACTGCCCAAACTGCCAGACGGGCGACAAGCTGCTCGCCGATCGCTCCCTCTCACGCCTGTTGCGCGACGACTGGCCGAAGACCCCTGAAGCGCTGGAGTCGTTCATCGAGAAGCGACGAAACTCCTGATCGCCGCACTGAATGTCCATAAAAGTCTTATGAGCCTGGAGATTTCGGGTCTGGAATCAGGGATTAAGAACTACTCGCTCAAGTGAAAATGGCCACTCCCGTGAGAACAGGAATGGCCACTTCCTCTTGATCTCGCTATTGGGTTGGCGCGGGCGCCGGGGCGGGCTGCGGAGTCGTTCCGAAATTCACTCTGGGAGCCTGCCGCGAACCTTCGTCGGCCTTAAAGTACGCATCGTTGCGCGTAAATCCCGACAAGCTGGCCACGATGTTATTGGGGAACAGTCCAATGTACGTGTTGTAGTCCTGCAGTGCATCGTTGTAACGCTTGCGTTCGACAGCGATGCGGTTTTCGGTACCCGCCAGCTCGTCCTGCAAACGCAGGAAGTTCTCGTTCGAACGCAACTGCGGATAGTTCTCAACTACCACCATCAGGCGGCCTAAGGCAGAGTCGAGTGCTCCGTTGGCGGCAATCTTGTCCGCCGGTGTCTTCGCGCCGATCATAGCGGCGCGTGCTGCCGCAATGTCGCCGAAGACCTTTTCTTCCTGGGTGGCGTAACCCTTCACCGTTTCGACCAGATTCGGGATGAGGTCGGCGCGGCGCTGCAACACCACGTCCACCTGCGACCAGGCGGAATTGATGGCCTCGCGCTTTCGCACCATCTCGTTGCGATGACCGACAAAGGTGCTGCCAAACCAAACTCCCAGCAGCACAATGATGACCAGAATAATCACTCCAATTTTCATGTTGCTCTCTCTTTCGCAGATAGTCGCATCATTCGAAACTGAAGTTACGCCTGCTTTTGCCAGTGCCGTTTCGGCGCTTTCACGTCCAGTCCGTGCGCAACGGACAGGATCGCATCCATATACGCGTGATACAGGTCGCGAACATTGTCCATGGCATGACTGCTATTGCGCAACTCCAGCACAGCGCGTAGGGGCTGCTCCTTGAAGCCAAACACCTCGGCAGCATGTTCCATCACCTTAAGCTTGGCATGGGGTGGGTTCTCTCCCAGCGCGATCAGTGCGTGGCGGAAAAGCGTAATCACGCTGGTCACCGACTTCGCCAACACCAGCCTGAGTTCGTCATCGCCGTCTGTCGTCAGCAGCAGATGGTTTCGCAGCCGCAACAGTGAAGTCCGCAGATCATGTTCGACCTCAACCCGGTGAAGGTTCATGGGCACTTGAATACCCGCTACGACGTCTTCGCCGTGAAGTATCTTGTGCGATCCCTGGATGTCGAGCATCTCGATGGCAAACACGTCGGCCGACTCGCGCAATTCTTCGAGCGTCATGATCGTCGGCGGACGCAGCTTCTCTTCCTGACTCCACCACCTCAGCACGCCCGTCAGCCCGGGATAGACGCTCGGTTTCATGCTGCGCAGCACGATCAGCAAGTTCACGTCGGAATACTGCTCATGGTAATCGTCGCGCGCCGCCGAACCGTAGAGCACGACTGACACCAGATCGTCACCGCAGGCGTACTCCAGGCGTCCTACCAGTCTTTGCAACTTGTCTTCGGGCTTGTTCGCCATTGTTTACCAGCCTCCGCCGGCGCCGCCGCCGCCGCTCATGCCGCCACCAAAGCCGCCAAATCCTCCGCCACCGCCACCGCCCCAACCGCCGGAACTGCCGCCGTAACCGCCGCCCCAACTTCCTCGCCCCATGCTATTGCCCAGCAGGATCCAAGGCAGCGCGCCGCCCATCCCGCCGCCACCGGAACGTGGCCCACCCCCGCCCCGCCCCGCGCGCGACAACGCGCTAATCAGCAGGAAGAAGCCGCCAATAAGCACAAACGGCAACCACCACGGGGCCTCGTGCGTCGCAGGACGCGCCCTGCGTTGCGGCAATCCGGTAAGTTGCACGCCCGCATCGGCGGCGATGTACTGCGCCACGCTGGTTGCGCCTGTCAGAGCTGCGGCGCTGAAGTCTCCCTTGCGGAGGTCAGGAACCATCTCGCGTCCGACGTCGCCGGCGCGCGCGTCGTTGATGACCGGCTCCAGTCCATAGCCCACCTCAACGCGATACTGCCGCTCCTTGGGAGCGATCAGGATGAGTACTCCCTTGTTGTCTTTCTTCGAGCCGATTCCGAGATGCTTGTACAAATCGACGGCGTATTCGTCTCGCGTCTGGCCTTCGAGCGAATTCACGGTGACGACCGCGAGCTGTGCGCCCGTCTTCTGCTCCAGCTTCCGTGGCGAGTAATTCGATCTTCTGCCGGGTCGCAGGATCGATCACTCCTGCCAGGTCCGTGACATAGCCCTGCGGTCGGATGTCGTTGATCTTCTTCGGCGAGCGCAGCGGTCGAAATGACCAAAAGCAGCAAAACCACCGACACGAGCGGACGGCTCGCAGGCGTCTTCCGCCTGAGACGGGACATGCCGGGTGCTGAGCATTCACCCACAACCGTAGTGAACCCCGGCAGGAGTGTCAAGGACAAGCGCCGCAAATCCGAAGCGCGAAACCTAAATCAGGTCTTCGGCTTGGCGCCGCCTTTGGCTTCTTCAACCTGTTCGACACGAAAGGCTTTGGCCCGATAATCAACCGGCAGGTACTGGTCCGGCATCGCCGCATGATTGCCGTCGCGCAGCGCGTGAAATACCGGCGACATGATTTCAACGCCAGCCTCGTAAAAACTGTCCTGGATGTTGGCGTGCAGGTCTGAGTAGATGAAGGGCATGCGCAGCGGCTGGTCGGTGTAGGCGTTGATCTCGTACTTCACGTAAGAGTCTTCCAGGTCGGCCTGCAGGACAAACGGCGCCGGACTCTGCAGAATGCACGTCGTACGCAGTGCCGCATCGATCAGGAGCTTGTGGATCGTACGCCATGGTGCGTCGTAGCCAATGGTCACCGCGGTATGCAGCACCACGCCCTGTTCCTTCGCCTGCAGGCTGAAGTTGGTAACGAAGCTGCCGAGCACCACTGAGTTCGGAATGGTGATTTCTTCGTTGCGAATGGTGCGCAGGTGCGTGGCCAGCATCGACTGGTTGCACCACTTCTCCGGTGTTCTCGCCAATCGTCACCCAATCGCCTATGCGAAAGCCGCGAGTGTAGATCAGGATGACTCCCGCCACGAAGTTCGCAACCGCCGAGGTAGAACCCAGGGAGAACAGAACGCCGAGAAATACGGTGATTCCCTTGAACGCCGGCGACTATTCCCCCGGCAGGTACGGGATAAATCATCACGGCTGCGAATGCATACATCAGTACGCGAACGATCTTGTAAGTCGGCTGCACCCACTCCGGATAGAAACCTGGAAAGCGAATACGTCCGCGTCTCCACTTGCCCGGCAATGGCACGAATGAACCGCACGAGATAGTGCGTCACCACCAGGATGACAAAGATGTAAAACAGCCTTGGGCAGGTAGGCCAGTGCCGCATCCGCCATCGCAACCAGCGGATCGACGATGTATGCCCAGCAGGCGCTGGCCGTGCTGCCCGTGTCCAGGGGAAGTAGCTGAATGCCTTGGCCAGAAGTACGTAGGTTGAGTACTGCGATGATGGCGATCCGAAGGAGCTCGCAGCAGCGACGCCAGCAGCGCCGTCAGCCGCGCACCCTGCACGATCTCGGACTTGCTGTATCTTGATTCCCTTGATTCGAGCTGCTGCCGAGGTTCTCAACTTTCAGCAATATCCATCGCGTGCCAGCGACGACCAACCAGACCACCGCCGACGTAAATCAACAGCGTTACCGCTGCGTAAACTGCCGCCCGCCACAAATATCGCGGGGCATGCTGCTGGCGCGCCATTGGAAGTTTCTCCTGCAGCAGTGCTGGACGTACTGGATCGCCAACGCCTTGCGCGGCAATCCCGTGCCGCGTGCCTCGGCGTCGTTGATCGTTGACGATCAACTGATCGCCATAGCGGACCGTGGTCGACTCCGCCTTCTTCGTTCGCGTGTGATTCTGCCTGGGATCGAAGTCCTGGGCTGTTGCCGAGATCCTCCAGCGCGGCCGAGATTCGCTGCGGCCCTGTTCTCTGCGCGGAGGCTGCCCCGAGAGTCTGGCGAACACGGAACATCTCGATAGCCATCGACCATCACCGGATATCCCTGCTTCTCCTGCGCAGACGCGCTCTCCTCGTCGTTCTGCCAATGCCACCTATGTGAGCACAAGGCCTATGATCAGGAAGTGGATGGGCGCGAACTTGACAGGTCGCAAGAAGGACGTTCCTTGAGACGCTTCACGGAGATTATCCCTCCGACAATGGACGGAACCACTCTGTGATAAAGGCTTGCGGCCATGGTAGGTCAAGCGGGTGAGCGCACTCAAGCGCTGTCCGCGAAAGCAGCCACGACTGGAACGAAGTCTCGGCGACACGGATTCCGCAGGAACCCTTCAGGCAGGCACGAGATTGGCCTTTTCCTTAGCTTTGCGCTGCCGCCCTTCCAACCAGATTCATCCACGCGTCCAGACCTTCGCCGGTCGTGCTCGAGACCTCCAGGATCTCCATCCGCGGATGCACCCGCCGGGCATTTTCCTTGGCCATCTCCGCTTTGAACGGACACGTACGGCAGCAGATCGATCTTCGTCAGCACCATCAGCTCCGACTTAAAGAAGATCGACGGATACTTCAGCGGCTTGTCCTCGCCTTCGGTAGTACTCAGCAGGACGATCTTCGCGTCCTCGCCCAAGTCGTAGCTCGACGGACATACCAGGTTCCCTACGTTTTCCACGATAAGCAGATCCAGGTCTTCCAGTTTCCAATCGGCCAGGTGCTTCTCCACCATGCGCGCATCGAGATGGCATGTACCGCCAGTGACAATCTGCTTCACGGGGAAGCCAAACTTCGCCAGCCGCTTCGCATCGTTCTCGGTTTGCAGGTCGCCGGTCAGCACCGCGACACGTGTGCTTTTGTCCAGTCGCTCCAGCGTCTTCTCGAGCAGCAGCGTCTTGCCCGATCCCGGCGCACTGATGAAGTTCACGCACAGGACTCCATGCTCGCGATAGCGCTCGCGCAATTGCTCGGCGAGAAGCTGGTTTTCGTTCAGGACTTTCTTCTCGACCTCAACACGGCTCATTCGTCCACTTCCATGTACGCGATGTCCAACTCTTCCCCGCTAATGCACCTGGTGGCAAACTCACCGCACTGTGGACACTGCGGATCATAATCGGTCATGCGGAATTGGTGCTGGCACTTCGGACATCGCTGCACCCGCGGAATCGATTCTACATGCCAGGACTAACCGCTCCCACTCCGTGTCTTTCACCATGCACTCGAAGCCGAACTGCAAGGCATCCACATCGACTCCGGCCAATTCGCCAATCTTGACGCCCACTTTCGTGATGCGCACACCTGGATTTCGACGGGCCGCCGACTGCACGGACTCCAATATAGAGATCGCGATACCGAGTTCGTGCATGGGGTGGCCTTGTTCCGTACGACCTGTCATTGTCGCACCAGTGGAGTCCGGTGTGCTTTAGGTGTTCTTTGGCTGTGTCCGCCGTTTCCAACTTCGCGCCCGTTGTAGTCAACCCAAATTCGTCGGGCCGCGAGCGGCTTCGCGAATGACTCGCCGTCAGGAAGAAGAGACTTCCATCGCCGATTCGCAGCCGCAATCGGCGCTCCATCGGCCTCACGCGATGCCCAAAACGTCCTAAACGGTTCACCGCCGATCTGTCCGCTTTTGGACAGATTCACAACTACCATCTCCGGATATCTTTACGGAAACATTTTGCCGCCGTTTGCGTCTATGACAACAGGGGAAGTGTCCGTCCGTTCAGGAAGCCAGCTTAGTCACCTTGAGACGCACGATGCTGAAACGGTGGGGTCGTATCTGGTTCATCGCTTTTGTGCTCTGGACGCTTCTCGCGTTCCTGAGCGCAGCCGGTGCGCACGTCTATATGGCGTCCTCAGGCACGCCAATCAGCTGGGCCCAACTATTAGCCTGGAACTTTCTGATTTCGCTGGTATGGACAGTACTCACCCCGGTGGTCTACGAACTGACGCGGTATTACACGTTTGACCGTAATAGCTGGAAGCTGTCTCTTACCGATTCATCTGGTCAGCAGCGTGGTGCTGGCATTTGTGGGAGCGATGGCGATGGTGGCCATCAATCCATTGGTCACCTGGACCAAAGAACCGACTATACCATTTTTCGCTCATGTGCTCTCTCGCACCTTCATGGACATCCAGCGTTATTGGTATGTGCTGTTTATCACGCAGGCGATCGCGTTCTACGGCAAGTACCAGGAGCGCCAGCTGCTTTCTTCCCAGCTCGAGGCACAGCTCGCTAACGCGCAGCTCGAAGTTCTCAAGATCCAGTTGGAGCCTCACTTTCTGTTCAACACGCTGAATTCGATTGCCTCGCTGGCCCGTCACGACGGGCCCGCAGCGGAACACATGACACTGCAGCTTGCAGACCTGCTACGCATGTCGCTCGATGGCATAGGGGTGCATGAAGTGCCCCTGCACCGGGAGTTGATGTTCCTGCAAAAGTACGTGGATATTCAGCAAATACGCTTCCATGACCGCCTGAGCGTTGAGACCGACGTCGACCCGAGAACGCTCGATACGCTTGTGCCCAACCTGATTCTTCAGCCACTGGTCGAAAACGCTATCCGGCACGGCATCAGCCCGCGACGGACGCCCGGACTCGTACGCATCACGATCTGGCGCGATCGCGATGATGTGTGGATGGAAATCCGGGATAACGGTGTCGGATTCACCCGCGGGCGCGGAGTCATGCCGCCCGAGGGAGTGGGCCTGCGAAATACCCGCGGCCGCCTGCGCCAGCTTTACAACGAAGATCACGCCATGGTTCTCGAGGATGCCCAGGGCGGCGGATGCAGCGTGAGGATCCGCGTTCCATATCGCACGACGAATGAGGAGGTCACGAACATCGATGTCAATACGAGTGTTGCTTAGCGACGACGAAGCCCTTGCCCGCGGCCGCTTGCGCAGCCTGCTGCAGGAAGAGCCCGACATGGAAATCGTTGCCGAATGTGGCGATGGAAATTCGGCGATTGCGCTGATTGAACGCGAGAAACCCAACCTCGTGTTTCTCGACATTCAAATGCCTGAAGTAGATGGATTCGGCGTCGTTGAGGCGCTGCAAAAGCGGGGCCAGCTTCCGCTGACAGTTTTCGTTACCGCCTATGATCGGTATGCCATGCGGGCGTTCGACGTGCATGCTCTCGACTATTTGTTGAAGCCTGTGAACAAGGAACGGCTCGGTGAAGCCCTGGACCATGCGCGCAAGCAACTGCTGCATCCGTCCGAACCGATGTTCCAGAAACGTGTACTGGAGATGCTCTCCGACCTCGATCACCGCCCCACGGGACCAGAAAGAATCGTGGTGAAGTCGGACGGGGAGATTGTCTGCCTTAAACCTACGGAGATCGACTGGGCCGAGTCGGCGGGGAACTATGTATGCCTGCATGTGGGTGCTGTCACTCACATACTCCGCGAAACGATTACCGCACTCGAAAATCGCCTTGGAGCACGGCAATTTCTGCGCGTACACCGGTCCACGCTGGTCAACGTAGATCGCATCAAGACGCTGAAGCCATCGCTGTATGGGGACTATTCGATCCTGCTGCGCGATGGAACGAAGCTGACGCTCAGCCGGGGCTTCCGAGAGACGGTGTTGAAGCGGCTCGGTACGGCTTAACAAACCTCTTAGGACGCTTGGCTCTCGCAACCCGAGCGAAGGCCAAGCGTCCATTTTGTGAGCACCAAAGTCTGGCGCCTGCACTATTTTCCAGCGTAGGTGGTTAATAGCATTACCGCTATTGCCTGGCTGCTTTCCCCTGCAGCTGCCCGCATAATCCGCTAGTCACATTCAATTCCAAAGAGTTCCCCCCCCGTGCCAAAAGCTCGTCGACAGGGGCTTCTTGAAGGGTCTGCGAACAGAGTAACGTGAAAGAGAAGGCCCCGATGTATTCGTATTTTGGGAACTGGGCAATTCCTTGAGCAGTGGGGAGAGCTGGACAAGAACACTGCTGCCGACGACGCAATACTGCAAAAGGCCCTGGCAGCGGAACTGTCATCGGATACGGCGACGACCGGGTTATCGTTCACCAGGCCGACGGCGAAACCCACGAACACTGGTGGTCTTCCGTGTCGGAAACCGGCCTGATGAACATTCTCGAACAGTTCTACAAGTCAGGCAATTCCACAACGGCCGTTCTTTGACAGGGCCACCAAACACTGGGACAACATCTACGTCAGCTGCTATTACAATTGGAAGTCCGGTTCGTGGAAGGGCCTGTATGGCCACGGCCGAGATATCACCTGAAGGCCGACGCGCCCGATGACGCCGTTGCGGCCCTCGGCAGGAATCTCTTCGTACCCTTCATCGAAAAGCTATTGGCCGACGGCACGATCGTTGAGTACGAAGTGGACGTCGAAGCCGTCCATACCGACAATCCCAATGCATTCCTGTTCTACTATTTTTGCTCGAACGCGGAGTGCCTCGACAAATGGGTGGGTCGGCAATCGGTTCCATGGTGGACTTCGGGACTCACCGCGATGTGCTGCTCCGCAGCAACGCAACCTATAAGTAGGCTTGACTCCGGGCGCATTGGAGTTGTCCCGCCATAGTGGAGCTTACTGTGGCGGGATTTATTTGCGAAACTAGTCAGGGAGGCACACATGAACATAGGGCGCATACGTCTGCTGGTTGACATCGACATTCACGAAGGAAAGTTCGCAGAGTTTGAGGCCATAGTGCAGAAGATGGTCGCGGTGAGCGAGAAGGAACCCGGGACCATGGGCTATCACTTTCTGCTCAGCGCCGACCGCACGCACGCCCGCCTGGTTGAAGGCTACACGGACGCGGACGCCATTACCGCACACTTCAACGGTCCGGCGGTGCAACAGCTCGTTCCGCAGATGCTCCAGGTGTCAAGCCCAACGCGGATGGAAATCTACGGCGATCCCGGTCCGCAGGTGACAGCGATGGCCTCGTCCTTCGGCGCTCAGGTCTTCACCTCGTGGCACGGCTTCGACCACTGAGAGCGGGGAATTGCGCGTCTCCGAGTCCGTCTTTGCGCCAGGCACGTCGCCATGCGACCATATGTCATGCCTACTGCCTACCTCCTCAAGACTGAACCTTCCGAATACTCCTTCGCAGATCTGCAACGCGACAAGATGACAATCTGGGATGGAGTCACTAACCCGGTTGCAGTTCGCAACCTCCGGGAAATGACACCGGGCGCCCGCCTCATCATCTACGAGACCGGAGACCACAAGAGCGCGGTTGGTACCGCCTCGGTCGTTTCGGTCGAGGGTGTCGATCCCAGGAAGCCGCTCGTCAAGATCAAGGTAGGCAAGCCGCTCCCTCAGCCGATTTCTCTGGCGCAAATCAAAGCTAACAAGCTCTTCGCGGACTCACCCCTGGTGCGGATCGGGCGGCTGTCCGTCGTCCCGCTAACGGAAGCACAATACAAGGCCCTTGCGGGAGAGTAGCTGCGCGAAATCTATACCATCCCGGCTGAGCCAAATGTATCCGTGGTAGGCCGGCGCCCCGCCCATATTGAGGAAACATGCCAAAATCGTTTTTCGCGCCTCCTTTGTTTTCATGGGCTTAGCCGGATTGTTTTCGCGACCGATTGATTCTTAATCTAGTTATGCGTATCCAATAGTGCGCGTGGGACTTAGCACTGTGGTTTTCCATTGAGAAGCTGTCGACATGTTTCGATTCGGGAATTGTCAAAGAGCAACTTCTACGGTCGCTTGGGCGCACGGATGGGCCTGAGGCACCTATCCCTCGACCCACAGCCGAGTTGTATCGGGCGGGGTGTGGGACGGCCCAGAAAAATCAGTAATCCAGGAAAACGAAAGTAACCGGCGCTTCCCGAAATGAAACCCCTTTAGGAACAGAACCCGGAATTGCAATTGCGCGCCGCCGGCCGCACACATACACTGACGCGACACGATCCGGCCCGGCATCGTGCTTCTCAAGTCAAATGGGAGACTTCATGAGAACCAGATCCGTCGTGGTGACGTTTGTATTGTGCCTTCTAGCTTTCACGTTCGGCTTCGCGCAGAACCTCAGCATGGGCACGTGGAAACTCAACGAAGCCAAGTCCAAGATTCCGGCCGGAGTCGGCAAGAACGCAACCGTGGTGTATTCGGCCGCCGACAACGAAATCAAGATCACAACCGATGGCGTGAATGCGGCTGGGCAGCCCACGCACACCGAGTGGACCGGCAAATTCGACGCGAAACCGTATCCGGTCACCGGCGATCCCGACGTGGACTACCGCGCCTACAAAGCCAAGGGCGACCGCATGCTGCTATTGGCCAACATGAAGGGCGACAAGACGGTGAGCAATGGCAAAGTCGAGATAGCCAAGGATGGGAAGAGCCGCACTCTCGCAATGACCTACTTCGCCGCCGACGGAAAGAAGAAGACCCACGCCTTGTACGTGTACGACAGGCAGTAGCCTGGCGTGCTGCAACCCCACATTTGCCAACGTCAGGCAAGTGTGGGCCACCCACGGACCGAGTTACTGCAACCCGTGCAGGCGGGTGGGGCCGATAGCATTCTTCTGGTGGAGCTTTCAACAAATCTCAAACCGCCGCAAGGAGCCGCTTCATCAAGAAGTGTTGATCTGTCTCGTCAGTTTGCTCGTTCTGGCCACCGTCGCCTCGGCGCAATCCACAGAGAAAGCCATTGCCGCTCTGGAGAACCAGTGGCGCAGTCGCAGAAGACCAACAATGTCGATCTCCTGATTCCGCTTTTGGGGGAGAAGTTCATCAACCCGTCGGACGACGGCAAGGTCACGGGCAAATCTGAAACCGTGGCCGAATACAAGAACACCAAATGGAATAGCGCGGAGAACGACGATCTGAAGATCAAGGTCTATGGCGGTACGGCCATCGCAAACGGCGAGTACAAGGGGAAAGGTACAAGGGACGGCAAGCCGTTCGAAGGCGCGAGAGGTGGACTGACACTTGGGTAAAAATGCCCACCGGCCAGTGGCAGTGCGTGTCCAGCCAGGAAGCTCCGATCACAAAGTGAGGCTCGTGGATGGTCTGGTTGTACGAACGAAAATCCCATCCGGTGGAGGTTCTTTACCCCACCCTTTCCGAACAACCGGGAAAGGATGGGGCCCCATAAGCTGCGCGGACTAGTGCCCACGTATGGCTTCCAATAGTGTCTGTGCGGAGTTCGCCATGTGCAACAGGTCGGTTCCGACTGCCACAAGAGCGGCACCAGCCTTGATCGCAGCGGATGCATGATCGGCGGTGGGACTGAAGATTCCAAAGGGAACGCTCTTCACAGCACATGCCGTCCGCACCTTCTCAATCGCGGCCACGACCCTGGCCTCGGACAGCTGCCCTAGAAGACCCATGCTCCCGGACAGGTCGTACGGCCCGACAAACAGGGCGTCGATTCCCTGCACTTCCAGGATCTCGTTCACGTTGGCGACGGCATCTTTGTGCTCGATCTGAACAATGACCGCAATTCGGTCATTGGCCGACGCAATGTAGTCCGTGAAGCTCAAGCCGTAGCCCTGGGCCCTGCCGAGGCCCACACTCCGCTCGCCTTCGGGTGGATACTTGGCAAGGGCCACAATTCTGCCCGCTTCTGACTCGGAGTTTACGTGAGGAGCAATGATGCCGTCGCAGCCTGTGTCAAGGACACGCTTGACATTCTCGGCGGTCCCATCGGGGACTCGAACCACGGTGAAGCATCGACCGGCAACAGCCTGGATGGCCCTCTGAGCGTCGTGAAGCGACAGGCTACCGTGCTCTAAATCGATGAACAACCAGTCGAAACCTGCAAGCGCCAGTACTTCAGCGACTTCAGGCGAGGCGGTCGTGATTAGCGTTCCAATTAGCGGTTTAGGTTCTCGAAGGGCGTCGTTCAGCGATGCGGCCATACTGACACTCCTATGACTCTGCCTCCATTAGGGGACAGGTCGGTAGCGGGGATTGCTCTAATGTTCGCGTCAACCTGTGGTCATGGACTGCAACCGATCTGAAATCCGCCCGTCAAATCTTCACTGACAGAACCTTCAGACCAGGGCAAGCTACTGGAAGAGGTCCTGTGCCGTTTGAGTACTTGACCAGGCACGAAACGATACCTGTCCTGCCCAGCCTTCGTCCATCGCCTTCTCCAGTTTCTGAGCGACCTCGGGTGAGAATTGCGTCTTGTGGCATTCGAGTGCGCGGCGGGCGCTTTCCTGATCTGCCTTCGTGAACGGTACGCTCACGGTCAGAAAACTCGGATTCGTGGTGTGCCATGGAATCGCCGGGGGCCATTCGCGATTCAGCGGCGCTGCTTGCTTCGGTGTCAGTCCCACGTAGTAGAGTTTGACGCCTGGTGGCATCGATTGGATCACCTGCGACACGGCGTCGGAAACCAGCCGATGATCGGGATGACCGTAGCCTCCGTCTGGTCCCCAGGTGACGACGACTTGCGAATGCAACCGCGCGATCAGCTTTTCGGTGTTGTCGGCCACGGCCTGAATATTCTTTCCCAGCGGATTGGTCATTGCGCCCAGTTCCCCGTCATTCAAGTCGAAGAAGATGGGTGGCTCGATCCCGAGTTTCTGGCACGCACATTCAGCCTCCGCACGGCGCGCCTTTGCGAGAGGGTCTCCGGGTGGAATTGGAGAGTGCTCATCGGCTCCCTTCTCGCCCTTGGTGGCGATCGCCAGGTAAACCTTGACGCCTTCGCGCGCATAGCGCGCGAGTACCGGGCCTGCAAACGTCTCGTCATCAGGATGTGCGAACACCACCAAAAGCACGCGCTGCTGTTGCGGCACGGCTGCGCTTGCGCTCAGAATGAGCAGAAAAAGTGCCATCCGTTTCATACGCTTCGGCCCCCGCGCAGAATGTTATACGAATGGCCGTACCGGAGTGACCTGGTCGACAGGTTAGTCGAAACTGCATGGCTGCGACTGCCCTTCCGGCCCAGATGGGAGTGTCGCCGCGTTCGGATTGGGACGGTACACACCTGATGCACGGTCCCTAAAGGCGATGCCTGTGGGGTTGTTCCCCGCCAATCCTGCCTTAGGTACGAGCTGGGCTTCGACCGACAGCCGTCCACTTGCTGGATTCACGGAGACACGCCATACTCCCGGGAAGCCGGCGCCATTGCCCTTTTTGGTAGTCATAGACAGCGAGGTAGGCAGTCTGGTTGGCGTGTAGGCAATTTGACCTACCTGACAGAAAGGCAGGCATAGTCCGCCACCGCCGAGACTAAACCCCAAAGTCGTGTCGAAGGCCAGAATGCCACTGTTGATGGATCGGGATTGGCGGGGGCCGCTGCCTTCCAATGGCGGAAGCCTTGTGCGGCGTCGCCGGTGTATAAAGTTGCGTCCGATGACTACGCCACCTCCGGGAGTGTTAGGGGCAGCCACCTGTCCCGGCGAAAGGTTGAATCCAGCGCGCTGGGTTGCTAACACCTGTGCCTGTGCCAGCGATGCGCCAGGCATAAGTAGGGGAGTAGACACGACAATTCGCAGGTTTCTCATGTTGCGCTGAATCCTTTCGTAAACCGGGTCGAGGCCGGCTTGAGTTTTACGGCTGGCTCCACCGACACTAGTCGCCTCGCGAAGGCGGAGTTGACGGCAATTTTGACAAGAGATTGCAAAAGGATTTACAGATCGACGGGAATTATTCCCGAAATGGGAAAGGCTGGTGTACTCGAGCCGTCGAAAACAAAATCAATGCGGATTCCGCAGGGACGCGTGGCCCCGATCTCCCTTGCTGGCGTGACATCCAGATGAGGGCGGCCCCGTTCTGCATCGCTGAGGTATAATCCTGCGCTAGTTTCCCGAGGATATTCATGACGAGCGAATTGACGTGGGATGACACCGCCAGAATAGGGATTCTCCTATCCAACACTCATCCGGAAATCGAACCCGACAAGGTCGAACTGAAAGACCTCCACGGCTATGTAATCGCCCTGGTTGAATTCAAAGGCGATCCGAGCCACTTCAACGAGCAGACCCTGGAGGCCATTCGTACTGCTTGGAGCAATGAGTTCCTGGAGCGCACGCGAAACTGGGCATAGCTCGTCCCGCCTTGTCAACTGCCTTCGAAGCGGCCACCATGACGCTCCCCGCGAGGCAGCCCGCTTGGAGCTGCGAATCGACATCGCCCGGCACCTGCCATAGGTACCTGCGGGCCGCATGGGATCGGAAGAAGTGAGGGTTAGTAATTCTTTATCGTGACTGTGGTTCCGTCCATCTTTGTGAGGTTAACGGCAAAGTTCTCGCGATACGTGTAGGCCTGGTCTTGCAAGAAGCTGAGGGCCACCGCTTCGCCCAACAGCATGGAATAGTCGGTGTCGCTGCGCCAGTGGATGCCTGCGTGAATTCCATGGCCGAAGGAGATGTTATGGGCTAGCTTGTGCAGCTCGCCGTTGACCGTCATTTGGCCGCTATCGGCGCCGATGTACGGTTGCAGGGAGAGCCCGTCCTCGGAAGGAACCACAGGGTCAGGAATGACCGTGTTTCCGTCGTAGAAGAATTTTAGAACCGTAATGCACGCCCCGGCGACCGTTCCGTGGCCAGTGGGGTACGCGGGATGGGCGGGCGATCCTTCCGGAAACGCCTGTGAAAGCAGGTAGCTTCCGTTTCGTTCGTAGCTCGACTGTAGGGCGGCGGAGTCTAAAACCAAAGGATCGACGTGCCCATCGGTAGATCCGACACCGGTCTTCTGAAGATGGACGATGCCTCCACCCGACTCGGGACGATGACGGAGGTGCACGATCCATTTCTGATACCAGACCGCATCGATGGCGGCGCGCGCGGCTGCGCCTAGAGTCGGGGCAATGTCCGGACCGCCAAACGTGCCAAATGGTTGTTGATTCTTGAAACTGTTATAGGGGCTGCCAGGGTTAGGTCTGATTCCCATGGTGTTCAGCACCAGGTATGCGGTCAGGTACGCCTGGTAAAGCTCATCAACGTGCGTGAAGGCTGCGAGCCCGCGGCCGTCATGAAGATAGCGACGCTGATTGTCCGGCGTATTGGTCTCAGTTGGTATGGCACCATTCTGCACAGCTTGCCAGGAATCCAGCCGGGTAAGGTAGTCCACGCCCGCGACAAGCGTTTGCATCTTCTGGTCGATTGCCTGCGCTCCAAGGCTGGTTGGGCGAAGGCAGAATTGCGAAACGTAAGGACCGAAATCCTCGCCCGCAAAATAGACAGTCGCTGTTCCTCCCTGGTTCGGGACCCGCAGTCCTCCGCGAAGAAGCAGCTTAGGCGTGACCGCCCCGTGGTCTGTAGGACCGGCATACCACGCAGCAAGCCGGGTCAACTCATCGGCAGCGGCGATCGCGATAGGGTTCGTTTCGTAAGCGGTGAACGGAACGTCACGCATTAAAGATGCCCAATACAATTCGACGAGTTCAGTCGCGTACTCGGGGCTCAACAGACCGGGAGCGGCCGGGACCAGTGGAGAGCCGAAGTTCCGGGAGTCGGCTCCTGCCAGGGTGAGGGCGAATGCTCCGAGCGGGCCATTCAACTTACGGTCTGCGCCGAGGAGGCCGGGAACCTCAAAGTCAGCGGTTCCGGGAATGGCTCCGTCGGCCGAACCGAGCGCACGTCGAAACAGCTGAAACGCATGGGGATCGACAACGCCGTAGGTCTTCTGCTTCAGGCACTTGGTGTAGGTTCCCGACTTGTCGGGATAGCGCTGCTCATCGTCGTTAGTGAGATGGGCCACGCTACCGGTCGGTGCAGCTTCCAGGGCGGCGGTACCAAAGCGAACCTCGAACGCATCTTTACCGTGCTGGTCGTCTACTCCTGCGGGGCGGCAGGCTTTCGACGCGTGCGGAAGCTTTGTGAGATCGGCCATCGAACCGTCCTCCTTGCGCGTTTCTCAGTGCAGATAATCTACACCCGCGATGATTAAGGTCGGGACGTACGGTTGACCTATTGCACAGTTACGTTGACGGTCGTGGTATGGGTCAGCGAGCCACTGGTAGCAGTGACGGTCACATTTCCGTTGAGCGGCGTCGGAGTCGTTCCGGTCGAGCCTCCACCGCCGCCACTTCCGCAGGATACCGTGCCGAATGTAAAGCACAAGAGCAGCAACCCGAGTACGACGTTTCGTGAGGAACGGATGCGCTTGAAGTCGAAGAGACGCGCGGGATTCACAGTAAGGACCACTCCGAGCGCAAAGACAAAGCTGGCGTAGGCACCGAGGCCACGATGGGGAAACGGCAGGGGAACTCCGAGATTTGAAGAAAGCACCGCACCCTTAATCGTGATGAGAGCAGTTCCGTTGCCACCGGTCACGGTGGAAGGACTGATGGTGCAACTAGTCGTTCCGAGCGACGAGGGTACGCTGCAAGTTAAAGCAACGTCGGAGGTGAAGCCGCCTACGGGGGCAACGGTCACGTTGTCCGTAATGGTGCCTCCGCTGGGAATGGAGACGACTGGGCTGGCGACGGTCAGGGTGAAGTCGGCGGTAGCTGCATTCACTGTGACGGGAATCTGAAGCGTATGAGTCAGCGTGCCGCTGGTAGCGGTTACGGTTGCCGAGCCGCTCGAAGCAGATGACGAGGCGGCCACGGTCAGAGTGGTGGTGGCAGCGGCACTCGGATCAGTGGTTAGCGTGTTGGGAGAGAGACTACAAGTCACCCCTGCGGTTCCCGAGCACGAGAAATTCACTTGGCCGCTGAACGATTGCACGGAAGTCAGCGTGATTGTGTCCGTAACAGAGGAGCCGGCAGCGACGGTTTCGATGTTGTTTCCGGACGAAATCTGGAAGTCCGGCGCGACGATGGAGACGTTGATGACGACCGAGTCGGTATTGCTGCCATTGGAGCCTTGAATGGTAACCGTGCCGGTCTGGCCGGCTGAGCACCGAGCCGGAGTGGATGGTGAGATTGGCCGATCCCGGCGCAGCAACGCTGGTGTTGTCGAAGCTACACGTTGCACCCGACAGACTGGAAGAAACCAGGCACGAGAGGGCGACGCTGCCGGTAAAGCCCTCCTTGGGTGTGACCGACACCGCTACTGTGCTGCTGACCGCCGGAACAACAGATACATTTCTGGAGAAAGGCAGAAGAATGAAGTGTGGACTCGGTGTGCCGTTGAAGGCGTTGAGCAGAGCGGTAGCGTCGACGGAGCCCAGTCCAGTGACGAGGTCGTACCCGGCGGCGGCGGAGTAGCCGATGGGGGAGCTGGTGCAATCGGGAGTTGGCGGGTTCGTCTGGCAGGGGACTTTGTTATCGCCGGTAATGATGTCGTTGAAGGCCCACGGCGAACTGGCAGCGGTGGAGTAGAGCTTTGGGTTGAGGTTGCCTTGACGAGCACCGAGTTTCTGATTGACCAACGCGGCGATGCCCGCGAAAGCAGGAACGGCGGCTGAAGTTCCGCCGATCACGGTGTATGTTTGGTCCGAAGTCCGGCGGTATCCATTCTGGCAACTGCCTTGCGAGCAGATGATGATGCCGTCGTGGTTAGGCGACGAGGCCAAGGCTACATCCGGGACGTCACGCTGGCCGTCAGCGGGTACACCGTTTCCCGTTTGCCATGAGGGCTTAGCGAACTGTTTACTCACGCCGCCGCCCGTGGCGACGTTCTGGCTGACGGTGGCGGTGTCGTTCCACACGATCTCAGGTATGTACGAAAACGCAGAGGCGCTCGTGTCGTTGGGATCGCTCGAGGAGTTCCAATAGGTCTGGGCCGGCGCGACTCCGTTCACGGGAGTTGCTGTGCTGTCTCCCGTAAACTCGGTACCGCCCATCGCGGTTACATACACTGAGCTTGCGGGATAATCGACGGCGAGACCATGAGTCGCGATGGTCGCAGGGGTCTTGGCGGTGCCGTCGCAATCGGTAGCGCCGTTGTCTCCGGCAGCGGCGAAGACGGACTGGCCCTGCATGAATGCCATCAACAGGTAGCCCTCAATGGCCGAGATGTCGGTGGAGTTGAAATTCGCTTCGCAATCGCCATAGCTGATGCTGATAACCGACGCCTGGTTCTGGTTCACCAGGAACTGCAATGACGTCGTCAACGCATTGCTGGAATAGGCAAAGATGATCGCTGCATTGGGAGCGACCGCGCCTGACCACTCGATGTCAAGGTTCGCTTCGTCAACGTCCGTGGTGCTGAATGCGGGCGCAGTTCCTCCGGCAAGCACTTGCGTGAAATTGGCCGGGGGAAGCTTGGAAACGCTGCGAAACGTGTCGTTGTCGGTATAGGCGCCGGAACTGGTGAGTGTAGTCTGGCCGACGATGCCAATGGACTGCCCGGTGCCGTCAATTCCCGGCTGAAAGACACCATTGGCGTAGTTGGGGAGGTTGTAGATTGTGCCAAAGTCGCCAGGGACAATAAAGTGGTTACCGGAAATGCTGGACGTGATCTGAGGATTTGCATGGCGGGCGCGCGAATGCACGCGCGGGCGGAAGTCGTGGAGTCCGGTAACGGCGGCGACGACTCCGGCGAATGCGTCGGGAACGGCGGCTTCGGCGCTGGGCGCGTAATGCATTTTGCCGTCAACCACGTAATTGTGAATCGGTACCTGGAAGGCCGCCTCTGCCTGCGCAGCGGTGCCGCTGAAGGAAATCCAGGTACGACTGCGGGCAATATCCTCGACCGTGAATCCCTGGGCCAGCAGCCATGCTGAGACCACATCCATGTCGGCCTGAGCGAGGCCAAAGCGAGCACCGACCTGTTCCGGAGTAAGCCACTGGTGATAGTTGGGCGAGTTGGGGTCCTGCAACTCGACGAGGAGTCGGTCGAGCGCAGCCTGCTGCGCAGCCGTACGTTGGAAGACCAGTGTCAGGTGCTGCATCGGCATGCTGGCGGCAACGGGACCGCGGTCTAATTCGGCGCGGGCGCGGGGAACGAGGGTGCCTCGAAGTCGAACAATGCTGGCGTTGTTGACGGGGCGCACGATGCGCCTTTGTTGGGCTTCCTGGCCGAGGGCAAATGAACAAAGAAGGATAGCGGCGACGGCGATTTTTGTTCTCATGCGGACCCATTTTTAGAACTTCGGAATCAGGATACAGCCGAGTGTTGCCCAAAGGCGGCGATTGTCTCTAGAAATAAGGCCAAAGTAACAATCGTAAAACACAAATGGCGCGCCACAGTTGCCGAAAAACCCGCTTGGGGTTGCTTTTCCCTGAGCCCGGCGTGTGAAAGACTGGAGGACGAATTTCGTGCCGCGGGTTAGGGCAGAATCGAGCACTCATACCATGCAATACCGGAACTTTGGAAAAGCAGGATTCAAGGTCAGCGATATCGGCTATGGGGCGTGGGGCATCGGCAAGGGCATGTGGATCGGCGCCGACGACGAGGAATCCCTGCGCTCGCTAAATGCCGCGCGTAACGCGGGCGTCAACTTTTTTGACACCGCGCTGGTGTATGGAGATGGCCACAGCGAGGAACTCATCGCGCGCGCGTTCGGCAGGGACAAGGACATCATCATCGCCAGCAAGGTGCCTCCGATCAATTACGTGTGGGAAGTCGCGGCGGGCTCGCCACTGCGTGAGCACCTTCCCGCGGGAGCACGTTTTTCGGAGTTTGGAGCAGACCCTGCGCAGCCTGGGACGCGAGCAGATCGACATCTACCAATTCCACACCTGGCATGACGACTGGGCCGAAGAGCCTGAGTGGCAGGAAACAGTCCGGGAACTCAAGAGTTCGGGCAAGGTGCGGCTGGTGGGGATTTCGATTCAGAACCATCAGCCGGCGAATGTGCTCAAAGCGCTCGATACCGGCCTGATCGATAGCGTGCAGGTGATCTACAACATTTTTGACCAGTCGCCCGAAGATGAACTGTTTCCCTATTGCGAGGAACATGGCATTGGCGTGATTGTGCGTGTGCCCTTTGATGAAGGTGCGCTGACAGGAAAGCTGAAGCCCGACACGAAGTTTCCCGAGGGAGACTTCCGGCATAACTACTTCAGCGGCAAGCGGAAGGAGGAAGTATGGAAGGCAGTACAGGCCATTGTCCACGATACCGGCATCACGCTCGATGAGCTTCCGTCGCGTAGCGCTGCGCTTCTGTTTGACTCCGCCTGCGGTATCGACGGTGATTCCCGGGATGAGGAACGTACGGCACGTGGCGGCGAATGTCGCTGCGTCCGATGCAGGACCTCTGCCGGCAGAGATGGTTCTGAAGTTGCGAAAACACAGGTGGGTGCGCAATTACTGGCTACAGGACTAGGGGCCACGAACGCAGACGATCCGTGGGATGATGAGCCTTCGCGCTTTGCTCCCTCACGATTTACTATTCATTCGACATGAAACACATATGGCTCTTGCTGGCTGCGCTCACATCCCTGTCCGGTTTCGCTCAAACACCTCCGCCAGCGGTGACTTCGCCCGACGTCCAACCCGAAGGCAAGGCCACATTTCGCCTGCTGGATCCGGGGGCAAAAGAAGTGAAGCTGCAATTCGAGGGCGAGTCGAAGCTGTTGCCCATGACGCGCGACGATGCCGGCATCTGGAGCACGACCTTGGGACCGCTCGATCCTGACATTTATGGCTACGAGTTCGTTGCCGACGGAGTATTCACGCTCGATCCGAACAATCCGGTATTCAAGCCGAACCTGATCCAACCACAGAACACGGTGCACGTCGCGGGAACGAGTCCTCAATTGTGGGAGGTCGCAGAGGTTCCCCATGGGGTCGTCCATCATCACTTTTTCAAGTCGGCACTGATTGGTGATCAGCGCGATTTTTATGTGTACACGCCCCCGGGCTTCGATGCGAACGGTAAGACGAAGTATCCGGTGCTGTATTTGCTGCACGGCTATAGCGACGATGCAAGTGGATGGACCGCGGTCGGCATGGCGAATGTGATCCTCGACAATCTCATCGCGCAGGGCAAGGTCAAACCTGTGATCGTGGTGATGCCGCTGGGTTACGGCACGATGGAGATGATTACGCAGAAGTGGGGGGTGTGGCAAAAGCATCCGGAGATTCGCCAGCGCAACTTCGACTATTTCACGAAGTCGTTACTGACCGAAGTGATTCCGCAAGTGGAGAGTGCATATCCTGTCTCAGCGAAGCGCGAAGACCGTGCGATCGCAGGGCTGTCGATGGGAGGGGCAGAGAGCCTGCTGACCGGATTGAATAACATCGACAAGTTCGCCTATGTGGGGGCATTCAGCTCAGGTGGACTGAATGAGGACTACTCTGCTGCATTTCCGGGACTCGACGCGAAGCAAACGTCGCAGCTTCGCTTGCTGTGGATTGCCTGTGGCACCAGCGATCACCTCATCGAAGCCAACCGCCAGTTCAAGGCATGGTTGAAATCCAGGAATGTGGCTTTCACCGATGTTGAAACTTCCGGTGCTCACACCTGGATGGTCTGGCGAAGAAATCTCATTGCATTCACACCTCTGTTGTTTAACGGAAAGTAGTCGCAATGGACCTGTCTTGTTCTGGGTCTGCAAACCATGGCACAATGCTCTAGTAGCTGTTATTCGATAGACTGCACGAAGATGCAAGCTAGCTTTGCGCTTTCGTGCCAGTCGCTGCTGAAATGTCAATACGATGTGAAATCTGCCGATTTCCACTTGCAATTCGTTCCAAGTTAGTGCAAAGTAGCATCTGCGTAGGAGAAACGCCCATGTCGTACGTAAATCGCACATCTCGGTGCGTAGGTCGGAGCAACCAGACGGTTACCCCGATTACCGGGCGTTTGATGCTTGCGAAGTATCGCTAACTCCTGGCGATTGAATCCTACGCAACCGGAAACAATTAAGTACGCGCTGGCTAGTAAGAGCCTATTGTCCTTTCGTTTGCACCTCGAAAGCTATCGATAGCCTATTGCTTCCCAGCACAGGTTTGGTCGGTGCGAAGTATACGGTTGCTTCGCGGTGGCTCCATTTGGGCGGAGCTTCGGACCAGCGAACCGTTGATGCTGGTTTCCTGACCATTTCCCTCGCGAAGCTACACCGCGAGGGTTAGCAAGCGCCGGTGGCGCACGCAGCAGTTGTTACTCTCGCCCAGAAGAGTGCAGGGGCCGGAATCCCTGCCGGAACCAGCGAAGCGGGCAGACAATCGCCTGCAACAGCGATCCGAACTTATGGTTTCTGACTGCCCACCGGCGCGCTCTTACTACCTGGCGGCGAAGAAGGTGCAACGGTAAGTTCACCAGATAAGGAGGTGAGACATGGAGATGCTTCTTCGCACGCGACGCTGCGTTCGCGCGCGAAGAGGGTAAGTGTCAGAGCAAACACACGGTTGACAGAACACTCCGCGGCCGGCGTGACTTCACCACTTGATCGGCAAATTCTCAGGCGGCGAGTCTTCGTCCCTCCGTTCACGGCGGATTACTGCCGGTTTGCCCGTTATTCAGACGGAAGGGGTTCTAAGTGCTACCGCCTCTGTTATCGCCAGTCACGTCGGTCACGTCGGGCTAATCCGAAGGCTCGTTCCTGAACCTGCTTACTAAGAGCGCCACTGTAATCGCTATGTAGAGAACTCCGGTCACCCCCTCCAGTGCCGCCAGTATGCGGACTTCCCCGCTAAGGGGCACTATATCCCCGTACCCAATTGTCGAGAGCGTTACCAGGCTGAAGTAAAGCAGCTCGGTCTCACGGTCGGCTAGGTGACTGCTCATCTGGATCGAACCCGGAGAGAAAGCATCAATCGCCAAATAGAGCGCCGTCCATAGCGCCCCAAGTAACAGATAAATATTGACGGCAGTGTAGAGCTGTGCCTGAGCGACGGAACGAGAATTCCTGAGATACGAGAAAAGACCCGCAGCCGCGAGTGCGAAGAACGCAGCCAAAAATCCCCATCGAATCCCGGTCAGTGTTTGGCTGCGGAACGTATTACCCGCCACCACAAAAATCACATTGCCCAACGCCAACAGAACCGACGGCCACACCCACCCTTTTATCTGCGACAACCGGACAAGGGATAAGACGACTGGTATGAACGTCACTGCCGCGAGTACCAGTCGGCTGCGATAACCGTGATCCAACAGCGGAGTCAACAGAAAGGCCAGTAGCAAGGATAGGAGGAGGAACAAGTCCGGTCGCGATTGAAGTTTCACGTGCAATGAGAAAACCTCAACAACGCGCATTCTATCGAATACTTATCAAGAAGTCCCCTTATCACGGCGATCGGGTGGCCGAATCGTATTGTAACCAGATCATTGTGTTCGCCGGAACATCGCTGCAGCCAACGGCGATGGGCATTCGGGAATGGAAACCATTGCGGCTATCGCAAAGGTGCTTGCATCGAATTGCGCTGGCAGGAAGACCAGTGAAAGCTGCTGTCGTACCCGGCGTAAGCAGTTCGTGGCAGGTCCAAGATTTTCCGCAGCCGCAACCCGGACCATCTCGCGGCGTTGTTCATGACAGGACATGCCGAGAGCGAAGCACTACGGCTGGCAACGTTTAGCTCGTCCCCGAAACACATTCCAAAGCCGTTACGGTTAGTAGCCTGCTAGCGCGCGTGGCGGAGGCGCTAGCGGCGCGGTGGAACTCAGGCTCCGGCCCACGACTCCGCCGTACCCCTCTCACCCCAGCCTCTACCTATGCTCGAGGCCTCGGCGCCGGCGAAAGCAACATGCCGGCCGCCGAGGCCGGCCGTTTGGTCTCCGTCAGAATTCGTCGGCGACCTATAATCGAGACATGGCGAGAGGTTGGGAGAGCAAGTCCGTCGAAGCTCAAATTGAGGAATCGGTCGCAAACGAATCCGCGAAGAACAAAGCGGCATTCACTCCGGAAGAATTGCAGAAACATCGAAGGAAAGCGGACCTGATTCTTTCACGCAGACACGTATTACAACAGTTGGAACAAAGCTCCAGCGAGCGGTATTCGGACCTGTTGCAACGCACACTGGCGGAGTTGGATGCGCAAATCGCAGAACTGTAGGGCAGAGTGCTCCGGCCCACGATCCATGACACGCGCCCTCTCAAAGGCGACTCAGACCGGATCCTCTTGACAGAAGTAACGTCGCCCCCGTTTCAATCAGACTTGTAAACCAGTTCCAGCGCGGTCCGCGGGGCGCCGGGAACCGGTATAGACTGAGTGACGCACTGAGATCGATCAGGAGACCCGCCATTTTATTACTTCGGGCCAATGTGGGGTGACGCATGAAGCCAAGGCCGCTGTTTTTACTTCCTCTTTTGCTGTGCTGCGTTTCGTTGCTTGCCCAACAAACGTCAACGTCAACGGCAACTGAGAAACTCGGCACGGTCAGCTTTCCGACCTCCTGTGCACCTTCGCGAACAGAATGCATTTGAGCGCGGTGTCGCTCTGCTGCACGACTTCTGGTACGACAAGTCGGAGCAGCAGTTCAAGGACATCACTGCTTCCGATTCCACGTGCGCCATCGCGTATTGGGGCGAAGCGATGAGTCTGTTCCACCAAATCTGGGACCGTCCGGATGCCGCCACGTTGCAGCGCGGGCTTGAGCTGGTGCAGAAAGGGCAGAAGCTGGGCGCGAAGACGCAACGCGAAAGGGATTACCTCGATGCGCTCGCCATCTTCTATCAGAATTACGACAAGGCCAGTTACGAGATGAGGGTCGCCGCCTATTCACAGGCGATGGAGAAGCTGCACGAGAAGTATCCGCAGGACCATGAAGGGGCAGCGTTCTACGGCCTGTCGCTGCTCGCGGCCGCGCCTCCGCGCGATGCGACGTTTGCCAATCAGAAGAAGGCCCTCGCCCTGCTCAACCAGCAATTTGTGCTGGCGCCCGACAATCCCGGCATCGCTCACTACATCATTCATAGCTGCGACAGTCCGCAGATGGCCGCGGATGGTCTGGTGGCGGCTCGGCGCTACGGAGACATCGCGCCCTCGGCCCCACACGCTGCCCATATGCCGGGACACATCTTTGCCCGGCTCGGGCTTTGGCAGGAAGACATACAGGCCAACCTGGCATCGATCGCGGCGGCGGAGCAGGCGGGCTCGACCGGGCATGAACTACATGCCATGGACTTCCTTAACTACGCCTACCTGCAAGTGGGCGAAGACGACAAGGCACACGAAATTGTTGCCAAGGTCGAGGTCATGGACCCCATGCACGGCCACGACATGCACAATTACCTCAATTTGGCGCAGGCAGGATTCCCGGCCACCTACCAAATCGAGATGCGGCATTGGAAAGAGGCGGCGGCCCTCGAACCCGCCATGGACGCGAAGCCACAAAACGCCGCCATCACTTACTGGGCACGGGCAGTAGGCAGCGGACATCTCCACGATGCGGCCGCGGCTAAGCACGACCTTGTGCAATATGAGGCCATGGTCGAGACGGTGAAGAAGTCGCCCGACGCGTACGTGGCGGAGTACATGGATACAGGTCACGATGAGATTCGCGCCTGGGTCGTATTTGCCGAAGGCAAGAACGAAGAGGCGGCGGAGATCATGCGGGCTGTCGCCGATAAGCAGGATGCGCACGGAAAAGGCGAAGTGGAAATTCCTGCTCGCGAAATGCTGGCCGATATTCTGCTGGAATCAAACCATCCGGAGCAGGCACTCGCTGAATACGAAAGGTCGATGACGATCGATCCAAACCGGTTCAACGGACTCTATGGTGCGGCTCGCGCTGCAGAACTGGCAAAGCAGCCGGTCACAGCCACGAAATATTACGCTCAACTGGTGAAGAACTGTGCCGGCGTGACGTCCGCTCGTCCGGAACTGGCAAGGGCAAAGGCTCAACTGGCTGAGAAAACCTCGGTGGGTGGAAGTTAAGATCATCCCGAGCCGCCTGGCCTGGGATCGAAGTCGAGTCTGCTTTTGGTGGACCTCACATCGAACGGTGATAGCAGTCACAGCAGGCCCGGCATTCGCGTTCCAGAATGGGCGCAGAGGTGAGGTATGCCAGTCCTCGTTATTGCGGTGGTTTTCTTTCTGATCTTCCTCGTCATGGGCGTGATGGGATTCACCGCCATGGCCGTCGAACACAAGGGACATCTTTTCAGTTGGCACTGGGTCGACAGGCCAAAGACCGTGAAGGCTAGGTAGCAGGCTGCTTTAGCTGTCGCCAACCTTGCCAGCCTCCATGGAACACGACTCGAACGCCGTGCACACGTGCGCTTCTTGCAACTTTTGCAGCGCCTTTATCAGTTTAAGTTCGACCTTGATCCGGCGGCGGCTCTGGCTGGCAATTCCAGTTCAGTTTTCACTTCCTCGGCGCCGAAGTAAACGCTCCAATTGACGTAGATCGCGGGCCACATCTCGAAGCTGTTCGAGAACGCTTCCCCCACCGCACTTGTACGACGGTTTACCGTCATCACGCATACCAGGTGTGTTGGGACCACTGTGATTAATGCGTCGATTCCTTCGTCGTCGGCGTGTACAAGCAGACACGAATGTAAGCAATAAAGGGCGGCGCATAGATCGCATGTTCCCCTTCGCGAAGCGGCATTTCCCCGAGAAATAGTTTTAGATTCTTCACAACTGGCGCCCTACTCTCTAACCGGCAAGAGAATAATCGTGCCGATGCTTATTTCTTCGGTTGCGCTGGCGGAGCCGCGTCTGGTGAGGTAGCGGGTGCCAGTTTCGGCAGCGGCTTACGCGGGAGCATATTGTCGCGCATGGCGGCATCGTACACATACGCCGCCAGGATGACGGCTGCCTGCATCATATCGTCGCGCTGGATCCGCTCGTACACGTCCGCGTTGGAGTGGTGCGTGCGCGACATGTACTCGACCGGGTCCTGAATGAACTGAAAACCTGGGATGCCGATTTCATCGAACGACTCGTGATCCGTGCCGCCGGTGTTGCGCATGGTCAGTGTCGTCATGCCGAGGTCATTGAACGGCTGCATCCATGCGCCGAACACGGGCTCGACGGCCTCGTTTTCCTGCAGATAGACGCCACGGATTTTGCCGGTACCATTGTCGACGTTGAAGTACGCCGAGACCTTGGACTGCTCTGGTTTGAGGGTGACTGGCGTATCGTTCTTGCGCAGCCACTCGGGCATAGCAAGCTCTTTCGGATCCGTGGGCGCGACATGCGAGCCAAAGTGTTCCTTCACATACGCCGCCGAGCCGAGCAGCCCCTCTTCTTCGCCGCTCCACAGAGCCACGCGGATAGTGCGCCGCGGCTTCATGCCGAGTGCTTTCAGGATGCGAATCGCTTCCATGGTGATGGCGCTCCCTGCGGCATTGTCGGTGGCACCGGTGCCCGCGTGCCAGGAGTCGAGGTGCGCGCCAAGCATCACCAGCTCGTCTTTCTTATCGCTGCCGGGTATTTCCGCAATGGTGTTATATGCACTGGGATCAGAATCGTAAAAGGTATTGCGGACGTCGAGCTCGAGTTCGACCGGAATATTTCGGTCGAGAAGCCGAGTGATGCGCCCGTAATTCTCGATCGCCATGACTAACGCGGGAATTCCAGCCGGTGTATTCGGCTCATAGCTGGCTCCGCCTTGCACGAAAACCAGACCCGCTTCTCCAGCGCGGCTGGGGTCGATGATCGCAGCGACATGCTCGTCCATGAGGTATTGGTTGAGCGTCTTCTGGAAGGCGATGCGCTGGGCGATTTCTTCGCGGTTGAAGCGCGGCTTCTCGCTGGGGATTTCGTACTGCGCAATCTCGGAGAGCTTCTTGTCGTCGTAGCGCACCAGAGCAGCTTCGGATTGCGGCTTGATCTCACGCATGTCGCCGTTAAGGACAATCTTCCCGCCCAGTTGCCCTCTGTACTTGTCGAGATCTTCTTTGGTTGCGAGCTTTGCTTTCACCACGGGTGCGCGAAGCATGCCATTGGTACTGACCGTCCACGCCTTCGGATAAGCCAGCACCGGTGTCTCCTGTGGGGCAACCATGCGCACCTCGATATAGCTGTTTGACCAGCCGCGTCCAAAGGGAAAGCTTTCGAGATGCGAGTTGACCAGCCCCCACTCCCTAAACTGGTCGCGCGTCCATTCGTTGGCGCGCTTCATGTTGGGCGAGCCGGTAAGCCGCGGGCCGATAACGTCGGTGAGCTGCCCCTCGATTTCCATGACTTTCGAGTTATGAAAACCTTCGTTGCGGATCTGCGACACGATCTCCCAGTTCACGCTCTCGGTATTGGGCAGAGACGCGGTCGCGGCGAACAGATCGGCAGGAGCGGCGATAGCGACGGCAAGCAGGGCGGCAGCACAACGCAGGGTAAGTGGCCTGCGGAATCGAAGAGCCATGATCGGGATGAGTCCTTGATGCGGCGGAAGGTTCGGCGCCATGAGTTGAGAAAAGGATAACAGAGGAAAGCGGTGGCTGGAAAAGGCCGCGAGGTGTCAGACGTAGAGACGCGCGTGATCTTCCTGTTCATCTCCCGCGAGAACTTGCGCGAAGTGATCGACCGGCGGAGGAACGTCTTCGCGGCGCTCGCGGGTAAAGGCCAGAGATTCAATTCCCGCTGTGTGAGGGCGCCAAGGTCGGCCGACGGGACGGTCGATTTTGCTTCCGGTCCGGGCTAAAGAAATACAAGATACCGCAAACGGCCCAGTATCCCACCGCGATCCCTAATGCGAATGCCACAAAGATGGTGAACAGCAATAACAACGACAGCAACACTGGCGTCATATAGCTCGCATTCTACAAGATATGGAAGAAATGTTTTCTGCGGCGGACAACTGCAACACGCAGACCGATTGAAGGCAAAGAAACATCGCCCTCCACTTTACCTCGCGTTGACGCTAACTATTGTTGGCAAATAAGATACGGGAGTAGAGTTAACTCCTCCCGCCGACGAACCGTTCTGTGCGATTGGACCGATTTTTGGGCAGCCAAGCAGCGTGTAAGCGGGCTCTGAGGCTTGCAAAACGAGCCATCAATGGGCGTACCTCCGGTTTTTCCGGCTTTCGATAGAAGTCAAGGAATGGGAATCACCAACATTACAGTCAGGGGTGCCCGGCAGCATAACCTGAAGAACATCAGCGTCGAGATTCCCCGTAATACCCTCACGGTCATTACCGGTCTGAGTGGTTCCGGCAAGTCATCCCTGGCATTCGACACCATTTATGCAGAAGGGCAGCGCCGCTACGTGGAGACGTTGTCGGCGTACGCGCGGCAATTTCTCGACCAGATGGAACGGCCGGATGTGGACAGCATCGACGGACTAAGCCCTTCGATCTCCATCGAGCAGAAAACTACCAGCCGAAGCCCCCGATCGACCGTGGGGACCATCACCGAGATCTACGACTACCTTCGCCTGCTGTACAGCTCCATCGGGATACCGCACTGTCCAAATTGCGGGCGGGCAATCTCGCGGCAATCGGCGGAGCAGATCATGCAGCGTGTGATGGATCTGAAGCCGGACGACCGCGTAATGATCCTTGCGCCTATCGTGCGGGGGCGCAAAGGCGAATTCAAGAAGGAGCTGGACAAGCTAGTGCAAAAAGGCTTCAGCCGCGCCCGGATCGATGGCGAGTTGCGCAATATCGCCGACGAGGACGTGAAGCTGGATAAGCGCAAGAACCATACGATTGAAGTCGTCATAGAGCGCCTGCTGGTGAAACCAGGCATCGAGCGCAGGCTGACGGCAGCCGTCGAGTTGGCGATGAAGCTTGCCGATGGCCTGGTACAACTTGCGGTGGTGGACGGCGAAGAGAGACTCTACTCGTCGAGGCTGGCGTGCCCTGAGTGTGGAATCAATGTCCCGGTGCTGGAGCCGAGGTCGTTTTCCTTCAATAGCGTGTATGGTGCATGTCCCGAGTGCAACGGTCTCGGCAGTAAGTATGACTTCGATCCGGTGAAGGTGATCAGCGATTGGTCAAAGCCGGTTCTGGAGGGAGGGCTTGGACCGGGCTCGGCGTCGCAGAACTTGATTCATTCGCTCAATCTCGCGGCCGCAGCATACGGTTTCGACCTCGGAAAGCCATTCGAACAGCTGGCGCGCAAGACCCAGAACCTAATTCTCTATGGGCCGGAGCAGGGTGAGAAAAAGCGTGGCGGATTCCTGGGAGTGTTCGCCTATCTGCGGCAGGCGATGGAAGACAGTAGCTCCGAAACCTACCGGGACTGGCTTCTTGGTCACATGTCGGCCACCCGTTGTCCGGTTTGCGAAGGCAAGCGACTGCGTCCGGAAAGCCTTGCGGTAAAAGTGAACGGAATGTCGATCGCCGACTTCACTTCCCTGCCGGTGTCGCGCGCGGTCGAGGCGGCGGCAAAGATCCGGCTCAACGAACGCGAAGATAAGATCGCCGGACGGATTCTGCGAGAAGTCACTGAGCGACTGGGGTTTCTCAATGCCGTCGGACTCGGCTACATATCGCTTGACCGTTCTGCGATGACACTGAGTGGCGGCGAAGGGCAGCGAATCCGGCTGGCAACACAGATTGGCTCGAAGCTGCGCGGAGTGCTGTACGTGCTCGATGAGCCGTCCATCGGATTGCATCATCGCGACAACAATCGTCTGCTGCAGGCCCTGGAATCGCTTCGTGACTTGGGGAACACCGTGCTCGTGGTGGAACATGACGAGGACACCATTCGGCGATCGGACTACGTGATCGACCTCGGCCCTGGCGCCGGCCGGCATGGCGGCGAAGTGGTCGCCAGCGGAACGCCAATACAGATTGAGGGCTTCCCGCGCTCGCTTACCGGACAGTACATCTCCGGCCAGAAACAAGTTATGTACCGCTTCGCACGCCGGCAGACCAATGGCAAGGCAATTACCATTCTCGGCGCGCATGAAAACAATCTGAAGCATATCGATGTAACTTTCCCATTGGGCGTGATGACCGTTGTCACAGGAGTTTCGGGCTCCGGAAAATCTACGCTGGTGAACGACATTCTGTACCGCGCGCTGGCGAAGGCGCTGTACGGCTCGCGAGAAGAATCTGGGGTTCATAAGAGCATTGCGGGTGCGGAGAACATTGACAAGGTCATTCGCATTGACCAGTCTCCGATTGGCCGCACGCCCCGCTCGAACCCGGCGACCTACACCGGCGTGTTCACACTGATTCGTGACTTGTATGCGATGCTCCCGGAATCGCGCGAACGCGGCTACAAGGCGGGACGCTTTTCGTTCAATGTGGCGGGCGGGCGCTGCGAAGCTTGCCAGGGCGATGGGCAACGACGTATTGAGATGAACTTCCTGCCTGATGTGTACGTTCAGTGCGAAGTCTGCGGGGGCAAGCGGTATAACCACGAGACGCTGGCGGTGAAATACAAGGGGTATTCGATCGCCGATCTGCTGGAGACACCGGTGGCGGATGCCTTGCCGCTGCTAGAGAACATTCCGCAGATTAAACAAAAGTTGCAGACGCTCGTCGATGTTGGCCTGGGATACATTCACCTGGGACAGTCGGCAGTAACGCTATCGGGAGGCGAAGCGCAGCGTATCAAACTGGCGCGCGAGCTGAGCAAACGGCAGACGGGCAAAACGCTCTATCTGCTGGACGAGCCTACCACCGGACTGCATTTCGACGACGTAAGCAAGTTACTTGAAGTGCTGCACCGGCTCACCGACCTCGGCAACAGCATCATAATTATTGAACACAATATGGATGTGATCCGTAATGCGGACTGGATCATCGACTTGGGGCCTGAAGGCGGCGAGGACGGTGGACGCATTGTGGCTCAAGGTACGCCCGAGCAGGTGGCGCGGGTGAAGAAATCGTATACCGGACAGGCGCTCGCCAAAATACTGCCCGGGACGTCAAATGGAAAGAACGGATAGACGCCGTGCCTCGGGCGATCCCTAGCCGCAGCGTTATAGTCGAGTCCTGACCAGGAACATCGTCCTCGCGAGAATAGGCACCTAAGAAACCGAATGGCTAATCCGGAACATGACGCGTCGAGATTACCGACTCCGGAGGAGACGGAAATCGTAACGACAGAATCGGCGGAAATTCCATTAGTGCCGGTAGGATCGCAGGCGGCAATTGAACTGTCCCATGAACCGGTAACGAGTACCCCCGGTCTGCCGGTTACCCTGCCGCGTCGCAACATCTTTCCACCATGGTCCGGTTGGGATGTGGCGGCGGTGCTTTGTTTCACATTAGCTGCCGTCTTCCTCTTCAGCACCCTCGCCCTCGGCATCGCTTACGCCCTGAGCCGCAAGCAACACGTTTCGTGGAGCGACTTGGCGTCCAACACGACCGTTCTCATAGGGTCGCAGGTCGCAGCTTATCCCGCAGTCGTCCTGTTCATGGTTCTCTTGATACGAAGCAAGACCCGTGAAAACTTTTGGAAAGCGGTTCGCTGGAACTGGCCTGGTGCGGCGTCGTGGGGATTCATTCTTTCCGGCGCGACCGTCGCGATCGTGGTGGAATTTGCTTCGCGCTGGCTCCCGATCCCCAAGTCGTTACCGGTGGACAAGTACTTCAACGATGTGGCGGGCGCCTACCTGATGGCGGGATTCGGCATAACCCTGGCACCCCTGCTTGAAGAGTTGTTCTTTCGCGGACTGCTGTACCCCGTCTTGCGGCGGGCGTCAGGCGTGGTCGCAGCCGTACTGCTGACCGCGGCCGCATTCGCATTCATCCATGGCGCTCAACTGGGATACGCATGGGCCCCTCTGTTGAGTATCTTCGTGGTCGGTGTGATCTTCACGATTGTGCGCGAACGGACGGGATCGGTAGCAGCGTCGTTCCTCATGCATTGCGGCTATAACTTCACTCTCTTCGCCATGTTGTGGATAGGAAGCGACCACTTCCGGCATCTCGACAAGGTCGCAAGTTGAAGATGGTATCGTAAAACGATGGGCGATTCTCGCGCGCGATTGCTGACGATGCTGGCCAGGAAATCGTTCCGGCTGGGAAATTTTACGCTTTCCAGCGGTGGCACCAGCGACTACTACATCGATTGCCGGCTCACTACGCTCGATGCTGAGGGAGCTGTCGCAACCGGCGAAGCGGTGCTGGAAGAAATTGGCGAGCGCGGCTGGAACGTAACCGCAATCGGTGGCCTGACCATGGGCGCAGATCCTATCGTCGTAGCAACATCGGTGATCAGCGCGCAGCAAGGTAAACCGATCAACGGTTTCCTGGTGCGCAAGGCGGAGAAGACGCACGGTACCGGGCAGCGCGTGGAAGGCTTCCGGGAAAAAGGCGCTCGCGTGGTGATTGTCGATGACGTATGCACGACCGGAGCGTCCACGATTCAGGCAATCGAGGCCGGTCGTGAGTTTGGGTTTGAAATCGTGGGCGTGCTGTGCCTGGTGGAGCGACAGGAGGCGGGCGGCCGGATGAACGTGGAACAAAGTGCGGCACCCGCGCCATTTGTGGCGCTATTTACTGCCACCGATGTGCGCGCCGAGCACGTGAAAGCTCTCCAGGCGAAATGAAAAGATGATCAAAACACTGGAATGGACAGATGCAGGAGTGCGCTTCATCGACCAGACGAAGCTGCCGACGGAAGAGGTTTACGTCACCTGCAAGAACTATGAAGAGGTTGCGGAGGCGATCCGCACCATGATCGTGCGCGGTGCCCCGGCAATCGGAGTAGCCGCCGCGATGGGAGTCGCGCTGGGGGCGAACCAGTCTGCGGCACAGACAATTCCAGACTTCAACCGCGATTTCGACACGATCTGCAATACACTCGCGGGAACACGTCCGACAGCCGTGAATCTGTTCTGGGCGATCCGCCGCATGCGCGAGAAGCTCGAAGAATTGAGCGGAGAGTCGGTGGACCAAATAAAGAAAGGGCTCGTTGCTGAAGCCCAGCGCGTGCTGATTGAAGATATCGCCGCCAATGAGGCTATGGGCCGGCATGGCGCCGTGTTGCTACCCAGCAGCGGGGGCGTGCTGACCCACTGCAATGCCGGCGCGCTGGCTACGGCCGGTTACGGGACTGCGCTGGGCGTGATCCGTGCTGCGGTCGATTCGGGCAAGAAGCTAAGCGTTTATGCCGATGAAACCCGCCCATTCCTGCAGGGCTCACGTCTGACAGCGTGGGAGTTGATGAAGGACGGCATCCCGACGACGCTGATCGCCGACAACATGGCAGGCGCGATTATGCGCCAGGGCAAGATTGATGCCGTCATCGTGGGTGCCGATCGCATCGCCGCCAATGGCGACGTCGCCAACAAAATCGGCACGTACACGGTAGCAGTATTGGCGAAAGAGCACGGAATTCCGTTCTATGTGGCGGCGCCGATTTCGACGATTGACCTGAATACTCCCGACGGCAGCAGGATTCCCATCGAACAGCGAGCGTCGACCGAAGTCACTCATCTCGCGGGCAGACAGATAGCACCGGATGACGTTCGCGTGGAGAATCCGGCATTCGATGTCACGCCAAGCAAATATGTGACGGCAATCGTCACGGAACGCGGTGTGGCTCGTGCTCCGTACCAAGAATCGCTAGCGGGACTTATAGCGGGAACCGTACCTGCCTAGTCTAGGCCTTCAGGTTGCATCGCCCAGCTGATTAGACGTCAGTAGATCGCGCCGCTATTGCGGTCGGGGAGTCGGCGCCTGGCCTGGGCCGCCTTGTTGCGGTGATTGGTTAGCTGGATTCAACTGCTGCTGCATCTGCTGCTGTTGTTGCTGAATGCGCTGAAGTTCTTGCAGCATCTGTTCGGGCGTGCGGCCGGCAGGGTTAATAACTTCCGGTGATATCTGGTCGCCCCCTGGCATGCCCGTCTGCCCCGGAACAAGCTGGTTTTGGCTGTCCGGTTCAGGCTCCGGCGGATTGTATTCGTCCTCCGGCGGCTCAATCGCCTGCTGCACGGGGGGCCGTGGACCGGGGTTATTCTGCACGGCAGTCATTGTTCCGCCTCCGGCGGATGGGCCGGTAGTTTTTGCTATCAGAATGATCTTTTGTATAGCCCCTGGATTATTGTTTTCGCCCAAAATCACATAGTTGAACTTGGAGCCATTCAGTAGGGCGGCCAGCACATCCCTGGCTTTGCCCGGACCGAGAGTAGCGACCACGCGTTCGGAGCCGGTACCAGGAGGCAAATCCACAGACGCCCCCGTTTGCGTCTGCACAGAATGCAGCACCTGCGAGAGGGTTGCATTCCGGGAGTCAATCGTTAGTTGACCGTCGCGATAGGTCACTTGCGGCGCCACCGGGGGCTGCTGTTCAAGCGTAGGTGGTGGCGGCGGAGGTTGCGGTATTTCGACGACGGGCGCGGCTTTCTTTCCATGCGCCTTTGACTTCGCGGATGAGGGCGCGCTGGCTCGCACAACCTGCGGCGATTGAGCGGCACAGCTTCCGACCGCCAACAGCGCTACCGTTGCGAGGGACAGGACCGCTCTGAGCTTACTGCCGGGGCGTAACATAAAATTACAGCAACGCAGCAAAGACTGGCGGCGTTGAGGCACCTAATTGTAACCCCTGCGGCAAAGGAGTGTCGCTGACTAAGCCACAGACTTTTTACCCCGGCGATGAACGACAACTTTATGGTTCGGATTTGGTCTAACTGCAGGATTCTATTCGGCGGACTTGGACTGCTATTGCTGTTTGCGCATTCGTTGAGAGCGCAGGAATGCTATTCGGGGTCGGAAATAGACCCGGTCGCGGCGCAATCCATCGCGGCGGCCGCGCGAGATTACTTCAATATGTCTGCCCAAGGCGATGTTGCCGGACTCAAGGCACACGCAGTGCCCGACGTCGCGGCCAGCTTCGGGGGCATCGAGCGAGCCGTAGTGACGAATAAGGAGTTCCTCGCACAAGGGCAGCTCACGGATACGCGCCTGTTCCTGCTCGATGCAAGCAACTCGAAAACGACTTGGCAGCGGGCGGAATTCTATTGCGGAATCTACAACTCGCCCGATCGTGTGGGATTTGCGATACCCAATCTGCCCCCCGGCCGCTATGCGGTGACCATCGCCAAGGTCGTGGGGAAAAACCCGATCACCCTGACCATGATCCTGGAAGAGATGGGGAAGAGTTCGTGGAAGCTGGCTGGGTATTACGTGCGGCGGAATTCGATTGCCGATCACGATGGCCAGTGGTTTCTGGCCAAGGCCCGGGAATACAAGGAAAAGGGACAAGCACACAATGCGTGGTTTTATTATCTGACAGCGTGGGACTTGATTGCCCCGGTGGAGTTCATGAGCACCCCGCAGCTCGACAAGCTGACGGATGAGATCCAGAGCTCGCGCCCCGCAGACATGCCCGGCGGCGGTACCGTTCTCGGACTTGGCGGCGGGAAGACTGTCAAGATTTCGGAGATAGCCGCCGTTCTCGCGGGCGGCGACTTCGACCTGCGCGTGCAATATGAATCAGCGGACGCGGGCAACTCAACCCTCGCGTCGCAGGAAAACGCCGCGGTAATGAAGGCCCTGCTGGCGAAGTATCCCGAATTCCGCGACGGATTCACCGCCTTGATATCCCGTGCGACAGACAGCGGCGGCCACGAGTACGGGACACTGACCCCGATGAAAGACGTTAAGTGAGAGAAGGTTTCTGCGGTGGAATGTCAAATAAAACCAATAACTTACGAGGAATGCTCGATTCGAAAACGGTTTCCCGCCGATCGCTTGAGCTGCCACCGCTTCCGGGCTAACGCCTTCGCCTGCTCCTGCACGGGGCTGCCTTCAACCTGGTCAACTTCTTCCGCCAGCGGTTACCCCAGCCTTGGCGCTCAGCACCGATCGAAGCTCTGCGCGCCCAGTTGTTCAAACCCGGTGCCCGCGTGCGCCACACCGCCCGCTGCATCCGCTTTCACTTGGCTACTGGCTGGCCATTTCAACAACTGTACCATTCGCTACGCTCGTCAGCGAAACCAGCTAACTCGATTCCGGCCTCCCAACTCATTGCCCCACAAGCCATCCCGGCGGAGCCTTGCTCAAAACTACCCTTCCCCCGCCTCCCCACCCAACGTTCTTCCTGATCAACCTCTTTCCCGGCCCAACTGCTGCCCATTCTCGCCCGGATTGCACCTCTCACACACCCATCTCCGGTCTGGTGAATTAAGCGGTGCGGTGGGATCGTTGGCAGGCCGGAGTCTTTCGCGGTTTACCTTCACAATTGCCCAGATCACTTTGAACGTGGGGCCGTGTCCCCAAATTCTGCCCAGGCTTGGGTAGCTCAGGAAGCCGTCGCGAGACGCCCTTAGATCTCCTGTAGCAACAGCTGTTCAGGAGATCGTACGACGACTTTACCCCTGGTCTTCTTGACTATTTTGCGGCGTTCCCATTCACTCATGATTCGGCTGGCAGTAAAAAGAGTAATGTTGGCAGCGGCAGCCAATTCGTCATTTCTGACTGAAAGCTCGATTCCGCCCGGTACTTCATGACCGATTCCGCTAGCCAAATTGGCAAGCACTACCGCCAGCCGTTGCCGCGCCGTGTGGCAACTCAGGGAGACCCGCGTGGCGATAGAAAGGTTCATGTAATTCGACGCGATCGAGAGGGCGTTGTCCAGTAATTTCGGATGCTGTGCGGCCAGGATTCGTATGGTTGCTCGCTCCCATACCAGAGTGCTGCTGTTTTTGAGAGCTTCGCTGCTCAACAAATACACAGAAGGTCTCGACACGAGCGCCATGCCTCCAAACATGTCCCCCGGTGGATACCAATGAATGTAGAGCTTCTGTCCTCCTTCTGTTAGAAAAAAACTTTGGACAGCCCCAGTGAGAACCATGAATATGTGACTGGCGGGATGACCCTGGTTTGTAATTACGGAGTTTTTAAGGAACCGGCGCACGCGTGCACCCGCGAGAATCGCGGTGATCTCCGGTGCGGCCAAGTCCTCCAGGAACGGTGGCCTCAGATGCCTTAACAAAGCGGCTAGTTCAGAGGCAGTCATTTTATGGGCCCTTACGATTGGCGCCCATTATCGAAGGGTGTTGGTCAACAAGTCAAACTGCTACGCCGGCAAGGATGGTGTTCAGACTTATCCCGGGACGAGATTTCACTCATCGAACGACTTGAGAAGTTCAAACGACTCTATCGAAACTGCCCCGGTCGAAAGAACCCCGCTCAATCCTCCGTCGTCCGCCGGGGCAGTCCCGACAGAGACCTAACGTTTCTCGGTGCTCATCCAGTCGACAGCGTTCAACGTCAGGATCCCCACTCATTACGGTCTGCGTTTGACCAGCGGGGCCCGGTCGCAGAGTAGCTTTTGTTGGGACGCAGCATTGCGGGCCAGGATATCCGCTTAACGGTACATACCCTGACATCAGCGGCGCGACCTTTCCCTGAGGCCTCCTCCGTTCGGCGGACCGCCTCGGGGACACCCGAACTTCAAAAAGGAAAACCGGGGCGAAAGATGCAGCGGGCGCATTTCTCGCCCATTACGTAGACTTTGCCGTCACGAAAAGTTTCTTGGCCATGCCCATTCCTTTGTCCAATCCTCAATTTTTAGTTTCCTGATGCGGGAGAAAGCGCGATCGTTGGTGACTAGGATCGCTCCCAAAGCAAGCGCATGTGCAGCAATCATCATGTCAAGGCCACCCATCACTTGCCGGTACGTTCCAACTGTACCCGAAGCGGTCCATATTCTTGAGCCGCCGCCGAGTCCCAGGGCAGAACGACAACCCACACCAAGAAATTGCTGATCAAGACATGCAGCTTCAGAACCCCGCTCAATCCTCCGTCGTCCGCCGGGGCAGTCCCGACAGAGACCTAACGTTTCTCGGTGCTCATCCAGTCGACAGCGTTCAACGTCAGATCCCCCCTGACTCAAGAGCTCAATGGTTTCCCTTGCTAGATGCTTTCCGAGTCTTAGCGGGACTTCCTCGAGACACGAGCGACCAACTCGTCCAATCTCGAAAGCAATAGCTTCAGGATGGGAGACTGGTTCGACTTTTTGTAGCCGAGAACCAGATCGACAGTAGGCGTATCTCCCTTCAGAGGGCGACTCGTTACAGACGAAGGGAGAAAGTTTCGTGCGTAAGCAGGTAACAGCCCAACGCCCCGCGTCGACGCTATCAAGGACATTCCCATGGCGAGATGGTCCGCCTCGTAAGCTGGCGTGATATTGATTCCGCACCGCTTCAGGTAATTGTCGATGATCACCCGCAGTACAGGAGCCGTGCCCGACACCGCCACGAATGTCTCGCCTACTAGGTCCCTCGGACTGATGCCTTTGCGCGCAGCGAGGCGGTGGTCACTAGGCAGGATCACCATCAAGGGCTCCTTGACGAGAAGACGGAACGCCAAATCCGGCAGTCCTCGCTCCCTACGCAGAAAAGCTGCATCGATTTTTCCTTTCGACAGGCCGTCGGCAAGCAGCGGCGAGTACTGACTCGATATCGTCACGTCGACATTAGGGAGTTCGTCGTGCAAGATCCGCAAGGCTTCGGGCATCCACGTCAACTCGTGTCCGGTCAGAAAACCCATGACGAAGTGAGGCCTGGAGGGGTGAGCGACCCGGCGCGCAGCATCGGTCGCCGCTTCTACCTGCGATAGCACCGAGCGAGCATGATCAAGAAAGGCTCGACCCGCCGGTGTCACTTCGATACCGCGAGCTCGGCGCGTCAGAAGTGCGGCGCCAATCTCTTCCTCAAGATCTCGAATCTGCCGACTCAAAGAGGGTTGTGACGTGTGCAGTTTTTGCGCCGCCGCCACGGTCAGACTTCCCGCCTCCGCAACTGCGACGAAATAGCGAAGATGTCGTAACTCCATTTCCACTCCCATGCTTGTGAAGTATCGCTCACAGCTTAACAAAGTATGCTTCGACCCCGCGACCAACGCCAACCATCGCAATCTAAGCAGGTGATCTAAGGTAATGCGGAAGACAGCGCTGGCAGACATTAGTCATACCCGATCTGCATGGGTGCTGGATCAAGGAGATAGTTGCTATGAGTTCACCGGTTGTTCTAATTACGGGCGCGCTGACCGGCATCGGTCGCGCCGCCGCGATAATCTTTGCGCAACAAGGTGCCCGTGTTGTTGTGTCTGGTCGTAGAGATAAACAAGGACAGGAGTTAGTTGCCGAGCTACAAGGGCTCGGAGCAGAGGCCATTTTCGTTCGCACTGACGTCCGTAATGAAGAGGACGTGCGCAACGTTGTCGCTGAAACCCTCCAGCGCTTCGGACGTCTGGATATTGCAATCAACAATGCTGGGACTGAGGGACTGCGTGGTCTGGTAACAGAGCAGACTGCCGAGAGCTACTCGGCTACGTTTGATACCAACGTGCTCGGCGTGCTCTTAAGCATGAAACACGAACTGCGGGTGATGCTGTCCCAGGGCAGTGGAAGCATCGTCAATATCTCGTCGGCTTATGGAAGTGTCGGAGCTGCTGGAGCTTCCGTTTATGTGGCCAGCAAACACGCGGTGGAGGGGCTGACAAAATCCGCTGCACTGGAGGTCGCGGGGACTGGAGTTCGGGTGAACGTAGTCGCTCCGGGCACTACGGATACCGGGATGCTCACACGCTTCACCAACACAGATGAAAACAAAGCGGCGCTCGTTTCGACCGTACCCGTCAAGCGCCTGGCAACATCGGAGGAGATCGCGCAGGTGATTGCTTTCGTCGCTTCGGCAAATGCGTCGTACATGACTGGTGCCTCCATCCCGGTGGATGGAGGGATGATCGCGGACTAATTCTCGGGCGGCCTCCAAGAAGGATTGTGAGCATGACAGGAGAACGCTGGTTCATAAGAACGGGGAGGTACGTAAAATGGCTGCACTTCAAGATAAAACTGCCTTGGTGACGGGTGCGTCAAGGGGAATTGGCCGCGCGACCGCATCTGCGCTCGCTGACGAGGGTGCGCATGTGCTGGTTCACTACGGCCATTCCGCGCAGGATGCGGAATCGCTCGTGGCTGCCATCCGCTCAAAAGGGGGACACGCGGATGCGATCAGGGCGGACTTGGGAACTCCAGAGGGAGCAACCCTACTGGCAAACGAAGTTCGCTCCATCGTCGGCCAGCGGTTGGATGTGCTCGTTTCCAACGCCGGAATCAGCAAGGCTGCAACCTTCAAGGATCATACGGTGGCGGATTTTGACCGCCTCTTCGCAACGAATGTGCGCAGCCCGTTTTTCCTGGTGCAGCAACTCCTTCCCATCCTCGGTGAAGGCTCGAACATCATTGTGATCTCTTCGATCGGGGCGCGGGCCGTAGCTGGCAAGCCCGATTTGGACAGCCCTTCGATTCTCGCCTACGCCGCAACCAAGGGAGCGCTAGAGACTCTGGTCAAGAACTGGGCTGCCATTCTCGGGCCTCGCGGTATTCGCGTAAATGCAGTCGCGCCCGGTGTGATCGACACGGACATGTCAAATTTCACAAAGAGCGAGGCGGGGCGGGAGGTGACGCTCGGGATGCAGGCTTTGAAGCGGATAGGCAAGCCAGACGATGTTGCGGACGTAGTCGCGTTTTTGGCTTCAGACGCGGCCCGATGGATCACGGGAGCGAGTATCCCGGTGGACGGCGGGTCGAAGCTCTAAGGACCTGGCATCTTGACGGAGAATTGGAGGAAATGAAAGATGAGTGAGAAGATCGAGTCGAAAAACAGAGCTCTTGTTCTAGAAGCCTTTGACACGCTGTTCAACCAGCGTGACTATGCAACTGCCGAGCGTTTCTGGTCACCTGACTATATCCAACATAGCGCCCATATCGCGCCTGGCCGCGAGGGTTTGTTTGGTCTCATCAAGAGCCTTCCGCCAACGTTGAAGTACGAACCGGGGGCGATCGTGGCTGAGGGAGACCTCGTAATCGTCCACGGGCGATTTAGCGGTTTCGGTGCTCCTGTGAATTGGATTGCAGCAGATATTGTGCGCATGCAAAACGGGATCCTGGTCGAGCATTGGGACGTCATTCAGGATGAAGCGACGCGAAGAACAGTCGGTAAGCAAGCGGCCGATGTTCGGAAATACATTCCCAACCTACCGATGAATCGATACCCTTTGCCAACCACCGTTTCCAGAAAACGCGGTTTCGCCGAGCTGCCGCCCAGTGCCGTATGGATCCTTCGCACGATGTTGTTGATATTGGGCTCGGTATCGACAAGGAGAATCCGAGCGCCACAATTTCGCAACGATCTCCTTGCCTGACACCAGTTGTTCTCGCCGCCCCACCGGAAGAATCAGCAGCTCCATGGGCTTCTTCTCTAGCTTCACTCGTCGTCCCAGTCGGCGAAGCTCGTTATCGCCCCAGGTCCAACTCGATCTCACCTGTTGCTAGCCTTCGCTTTCGCATAAGGCTCTGTAGCGCATTATCCACTAAGAATCAGTCATTTGCGACGATACATAAAAGATAGTTAAACAGTATCCCCTCTTCATTGAACTACCCCACTTCTAAAGACATGATCTGCGACAGAGATAAGGAGCTATCAATCGTGCGCCTTTCATCGTTAGATTCTGGATTTTCGGACATCGTGGTAGTCGGAGGGGGAATTGCGGGGGCAACCATGGCTCTGGTGCTCTCCCGAGCGGGGTTGACTGTCACGGTGCTGGAGCAGCAGCTATCGTACGGCGACCGTGTTCGGGGCGAATACATGCAGCCGTGGGGAGTCGCCGAGGCTCAGCATCTCGGCATCAGCGAGATCCTCATTGAAGCCGGCGCCCTTTTTGCCCGCCGCATCATTCCGTACGACGAAATCAACTCCCCGCATGCGGCAGAGGCGACCGCACGCGCGCTCGGTGAGCTCGTGCCGGGTGTTCCGGGAGCTCTGTGCGTCTCTCATCCAGCGGCATGCTTTGCCCTTAGTCAGGCTGCGGAGACTGCCGGCGCGACAGTCATCAGGGGGATCGGACGCCCGGCGGTGACGCTAGGATCCGAGCCTGCGGTGGCCTTCGAGCTGGACGGGGTTGAACATCGGCTCTCGTGCCGGCTCATTGTCGGCGCAGACGGGCGGTCGTCGACTGTGCGGGCGCAGGCCGGGATTCGCCTGCTGCGCGATGAGCCGACACACCTCATTTCTGGGATGCTGGTGGGGCACGTGCCGGAGTGGCCTCAGGAAGACATCGCCATCGGCACTGAAGGCGATGTGCATTTCTTTGTCTTCCCACAGGGTGGACAGAAGCTCCGCCTCTACGCATGCACGGCTCTCGATCAGCGCAGCCGGTACCGCGGCCCGGCTGGTCCCCGGCGGTTCCTGGATGATTTTCATGGCCTATCTTGCCTCCCATACCGCGAAGCACTGGGACGGGCGACACCCATTGGCCCCTGCGCCACGATGGGTGGCGAGGATACGTGGACCGAGGTTCCGTTTGTGGAAGGCGTCGTCTTAATCGGCGACGCTGGTGGGTACAGCGGCCCCATCATCGGCCAGGGACTCTCTCTGGGGCTACGCGATGTGCGGCTGCTCTCCGAAATCCTGCTTGAAGAGCGAGGATGGGCACCGGTTCGGTTCGACCGCTATAAGGAGCGGCGCCGCGAGGGCCTACGCCGGATGCGCACCGTGGCCGCATTACGCGCCGAGCTGTCGGCGCAGTTTGGTCCCGAAGCGGCGGCTAGACGCGCGCACTTCCGCGACTGTGTGCATGAGGATCCGGACCTCGGGATCGTGGCCGTAGTCACCCACTTGGGCCCCGATCGAGCGCCGGCGTGGGTGTTCGATGGGACGATCCGAGAGAGCCTCCTGAATTTAAAAAAGGCGGTCGCCGCCTGACCCATAAGAGTCTTCTTTGCATGACTTCAAGGAGGAAAAACATGGATGAAACTAATCGTGTCAAATACCTACGCATCGCGTTGCCGCTGGTGGCGGGTGTGATCTTCATCGTTGGGATGTACCCGCTCACCATTATTTGGCCGTCCGGCTGGTCATGGCACGCGGGCCAGTCAGGTTATCTGCCGATGATCTTGGACCTTTACGCGACGCTTGGGGTATTTCTGTTGATTGCTTCCCGCAAGCCGTTCGCGCACTTGAGCCTCATCTGGTTCACGGTAGTGGTCCAGCATTGTGCACGGTGGAATCATGGCAGCACAGTCGTTGGCGAACCCCGAGCACATGGGGCATCTTTGCGGCGATGTTCTGGCGCTACTTGCTGTAGGTGCCGTCCTTGCGCTGCTGATCCCAAGAGATGCGGCAGCAAAACTTGCCTCAGCGAGGGCATGACACCGAACCCGGCGGAACAAATTGGATAGTTCCTGCTTTACGAGCAAGCCCGGAACTTGGGCAGATAAGTATGGGCGGCGATGGGTGGCTTAATCGCAAGCCTCATCGAAGCATTTTGCGGATGCGATTACCGGTTCGCAAATCAAATACAGTCGGATTCCGCGACGTGTCATCCATTGACTCTGAACTTCGCGATGATCGCCGTAACGTCGTCATGCTGTTCTTGAGAGCTGAATCGCTGAACCTCACCTACGATTGCGGTCAGCAATGCCTGGCAAGATAGTTCCCGATGTTGCCGCAGCGCTTCCACCAGGCTCCGCTCGCCAAATTCTTCTCCGTGCTCGTTACTGGCTTCGGTGATGCCATCCGTATAAAGCGCAAGCACATCGCCGGGAGAGAGCTCCTGGTCGCGCATAGAGCAGTCCCATTCTTCGAACAGACCCAGCAGAGTGCCGGTCGAATCGAGGCGTTCCACGTTACCGCCTGCTCTCAACAAAAGGCCAGATAAATGTCCGCAATTGGCGTACCGCAGTCGCCTCGTCGCGTCGTCGTACTCGGCATAGAAGAGCGACGCGTAGGCGTTGGCGCCAGTGTTGTCATAGAACAGTCGGTTCACAGATCCGAGCAGCGCTTCGGGCTGTCCGAAGGCCAGTGCCGACTGGCTCCGCAGGCTGGCCTGCAAGTTGGCCATCAGCAGAGCGGCGGCGATCCCCTTGCCCGAAACATCGCCGATGACCAAGCCCAGCCGCTGCGGCCCAAGGTTTAGGAAATCGAAATAGTCCCCTCCCACCTGGCGGGCTTGCAGGCAGATGCCTGCGTATTCGAGCGTCTTCAACTGCGGTTGAATTTGTGGAAACAACCGCGCCTGCACTTGCTTGGCTATTTCCAATTCATGGGCGGCACGGCGTTCGGATTCGAGTTTCTCGGCGTGCTCCTGCCGTCGCAACTCCAGGCTTCGCCTCACCTCATCGAATCCTTCCAGTCCGAACGCGTTCCCGTCCGGATCTTCGAACCGGGCATAGGTCCCGCCCCAGAACGGGTTCTCCGGGGGAGATACAAAATGAACCCCGCGCTCACTCCACTCCTGGTACTTGGCGTGAACATCCTCGGTCATAAAAAGAACCCAGCGGTAACCGCCAATCAGGTTGTATTCGGGCTGGTCGGGCTTGGGAGCAACCACCGCGAGGTTGGCGCTGCCGTCGGGAGGCGCTACTTCGATCCATCCCATTTCGCCGGACGTCCCGCGATTATCGGCGATCAGTTCAAACCCCAATACGTCTACGTAGAATCGCAGGCTCCGGTCCAAATCGCGAACGAAAACGACGATGTCCTGGATACACAGGTAGCGGGCTTCGCGGTCTGGTCGAAGCACCGTTCGGTTCGTCCATGACAAGGAGGGGTCGCCGGCCATGCGAGTGATTATAGTGGTGCAGCCAAACCCGCCAACGGAGAGTCCTCATTGGAGCGGCCCGTGAGGATCGCGGACCATGCCTACAGGTGTCGTAACGGGCGATTAGACCAGTGAATCGTTGGCGCAATCAGGCCATTGCCTCACCAATCCCGAAAGAGGCCTCAGCGCGCATTGTGTGCGAGTTGGCGATTTTGCGCCCGGTGAGCCGAGCTACGCGGTCAACTTCTGGATGGCTGACAATACATCCGGAACAAAGGGAGAGCACCGCACGGTTGTGCATTGACGATGTTTCCCTATAGCAGGCCCAGATGGTCCGGGTATTTGGCCTGCAAGGCGGAGATCAGAAGTTCGAACTCGGGAAGGCTGCGTAAAGTCGCGAGGCTGGGATCTTTCAGGAAATAAGGCCAGCAGGCGAACCCGGTGCTGACGCTTCGCTCCAGCCACTCAAAAGCGGTCTCCCGTCTCCCGGTGAGGGCGAGCGTGCAGCCGATCTGATAATACGTATGATGCGCGTGGCCAAACGACTTTGGACTCGAACAAGCCCTGGTCACACACTCAATGGCCGCGTCTCGATTTCCCATCAAGGCGTAGAGCAGGCCCTCCAGGCTGATGATGAGCGGTTCGTTCGGAACAAGCTGCAGCGCTTCGTCGATCCGGAGCCTCGCCTCTTTCCAATCCCCAGTCATCATGGCAGGGAACGGAGCAAAATAAAGAGCGTACTTGTTGCCCGGGCTCTCCGCCCGCCAGACTTGAATCTGGTGGCGCGCCAGGTCGTATTCCTGGCCCCAGACATATACCTGCACAATGCTCGGGCTCACAGCCTTCTTGGGTTGAAAAGGCCGTCCCCGTTCAAACATCGCACGCGAATGATCGAGCAGTCCGATATGTGCGAGGATACTGCCCAGGCGGTTGTAGGCATGAGGCAGATTGTTCTGCAGGGCCAGAGCCCGCTTGAGATCGGCGATCGCCTCCAGATGCTGAAAGTTCTTCGACGGTCCCCAGAGCAGAAAAGCCCGGGCCACGTGCCCCTCGGGAAGATTCGCGTCAATCTCGAGGGCTCGCCGGCAGTGGAATTCCGCCTTCTCCAGCCACACGTTGGCTGGGTCGAATTCGAAATGGCGGGTGGTGCATGCGAAGGAAAGGGTCGCGTGAGCCAGGGCAAACGTCGGATCGCGAGTCACGGCATTCGTTAGATGATGGCTCGCTTGATCCATCATGGATGCGTCGCCGGAGGCCGTGATCCGATAGCCGCGCATGAACTCCGCATACGCCATCGGATCCCGGCTATAGCGTTGGCGCTGCTCGACCGACGCCGAACTATACGGCCGGTTCAGCGCGCGGCTGATCTGCTTTGCAATATCGCCTTCGAGACTCGCAAGGCGATCCATGTCGATGTCACACTTCTTCGTGAAGCTGGAGCGCTGCAGGAACGTGTCAAACATCTCCAGCGAGAGACGCCACTGCCCCTTGGACATCTGAATGGCGCCGTGCACGACAAATCGCACGCCCAGGCGAGAGGCGATTTCCGAGGGCGTTTGTTCAAGAGGCAGGTTCATGACTGCCGATGTTGGCAGCACATCCAAGCCCGATAGATTCCCGAGGAGCGACACGAGTCCGTCCGCAAACCCCAGACAGAGGCCTTGGTCATCGGTCTCCTTCTCCAGCAGCAACAGCGGAAGGACGGCGATGGAGGACCGCTCGCCCCATTCGCCCCCGTCTTTCCGAACGTTGCTGCGGAGAGAGCTTCGTCCAGAATCCGAGAGCGGGTATTTCGCGTCGATCACCCGAACCGGGCCGACGAATCGATACCCTCTTCCAACTACCGTCTCAAGAAACCGCGGTCGGTCGGCGTTGTCGCCCAGCGCGATGCGAAGCTTCCGCACAACGTTGTTGACGTTTTTTTCCGTATCGACAAACAGATCGGAGCGCCACAGCTTCTTCACGATGTCGTCGCGGGACACCATCTGCTCACGGCGCTCGAGCAGAAAGATCAGCAACTCCATGGGCTTCTTCTCGAGCTTGATCCGACGTCCGGACCGCCGCAGTTCGTAGCGTCCCAAGTCGACTTCAACTTCGCCAACACTCTGATTTGAATGCCCCATGGAGAACCGTTGCCCAGCATTATCCGATAAAAATCAATAACTTGCGACGATATAAGAAAGATATCCAAAGGCGATAGAGGCTGCATTGTAAAGCTCACTGCCGCACGAGATCATCCCCATCAAGAATCTCGAAGGAGGAACTTATGAAACGAAAACCGTTCATCACCCTGTCAATCCTTGCGATGGTGTGCTTCGCTGGCCAGCTCTTCACCACCGCCGCACATCCCGGCGCTCACGACAAGAACGCGTTCACCCCGGACACAGTTCAGTGGGGTCCGCCACCGCCTTTCATTGCCCCAGGTGCGCAGGTTGCTGTCATCGAAGGCAATCCGGCCGCATCCACCGGGGACTACACCGTGCGAGTGAAAATGCCGGACGGCTATCGCATCGCTCCCCACTGGCATCCGCTGCGCGAAAACGTCACGGTCATCTCGGGGACCTTCAAGGTCGGAATGGGAGACACGTTCGATAAAGACAAGATGGCGACCTTCCCCGCCGGTAGCTTCGCCTATCTCGATCCCGACATGCACCACTACGCGATGGCCTCCGGCGAAGTCATCGTCCAGATTCACGGCGTCGCGCCGATGCAGTTCAACTACATCCATCCCGAAGACGACCCGGCAAGAAGTAGATTCTCAGCACTTTAAATCGATTTGGGGAGACGTATTTGGCCCGGCGGTATCCCCGGATGGCGCATTGGTCGCGTATGGGAGAGCCGACGGGCAGGGACCAGCGCTAAGAGAAAGTGGGTGGTGCAGGGTTGGAGGGCGGGGATCCTGTACACGAGTTCGAGGTGCCTGCGAGCGATGATTGGCGGAGTTGGACGAAAATAGGGTGGACGCCGGACGGCCAAGCCTTTACTTATGTGCATAACACGTCGGGACATGCACAGAATGTGTACATGCAGCCCTTGGCTGGCGGCGCGGCGGTGCAGTTGACCCACTTCGATTCCGAGCGCGCTCTTGTGGCCGCCTATGGCTGGTCACGCGATGGAAGGAAATTCGCGATAATCCGCGCTCTCTACAACGATGCGGACGTCGTTATGTTCAGCAACTTCCGATGAGCCGCCGAGTCTGGGCTTTGTGACGATCCGTGATATCCATCAAAGTTCGTCAAGAAACATTCGCTGGTCGCGATCTACGCCTTCGCATAAGCCGAGAAATAGCGGTAGCCAAGAGAAGCGTCAAGAGCCTGATTCCTCACTAATCACTAGCAACCCTGAAGCTATGCGAAGGGTGGAATGGGATTGCAATGGCCGTTCGCGGCCGGCGGACCGAAGTTGTTCAGAAGCCTCTTAGAGGAAATGTGTGTCATTGAGCTCTGCCTGCTTCCGATCTCCTCGAAACCCGTTTTCCGGATCGCCGGACGAAGACTGATGGGCCGATGGAACACTTTCGCATTGCGACGATGACGAAACCGACCCCTGCCAGATTCTGCGGTCGCTAAGTATCCAGTCAGCTTCTCACCAGCGGCATCGCTCGCAGGCGCTCACCCGTAGCCGCAAAGATGGCATTGGCTACAGCTGGCGCCACGCCGACTATCGGTGTTTCGCCGGCCCCGGCCGATGGGAGGTCTTTGCGGTCGACAAGCACGACGTCGATTTGCGGCATATCGCTGAACCGTGGCACGCGATATTGCGCGAAGTGTGGATTGGACACACGCCCGCCGCCGAACTTCACCGCCTCAAACATAGCGCCGCCGATTCCCATCATGATGGAACCCTCGATCTGATTACGAAGACCGTTCGGATTCACGACTGCCCCGCACTCGAAGGCTTCGACAATGTGAACAATGCGTACCTGGTTGGCAGAATTGATCTCGATTTCGGCGACGGTGGCAATGTACCCGCCCTTCTCGATTCCCCCGGCGATACCGAACCCGCGCTTCGGGGTTGATTTCTGGTTGGCCCAGGCGGATTTCTCCGCCACGGCTTCGAAAACCGCGCGAAGCCGCTCATTCGTCGTGTTCTTCAGCCGGAATTGCAAGGGATCCATGTTTACCGAGTGCGCCAGTTCGTCCATATGAGATTCGCGGGCAAAGTGGTTGGCGGTCGCAGCCAGCCCGCGATACGACCCCTGCCGCAACGGTGGAGCGTCGACGGGATGAAACTGGATTAGCCGGTTGGCGATCTGGTAGGGTGTGTTGATCGCCGCCGGGCCAGAGTTGTAGTTGTGGCATTCCCAAGCGGTGATCGTGCCGTCAAGCCGCGCACCACTCTTAATGTCGATTACGCCCGCGGGACGGAAGTATGCCCAGGTAAACTCTTCTTCGCGTGTCCACACGATCTTCACCGGCCTTCCCGCGGCCTTGGCAAGACGGGCGGCTTCGACGGCAGCATCACCGGTGTGCTTACCACCGTAAGCCGAACCGGTATCGGGCATCAGCACTCGGACCTTCTGCGGAGAAATGCGAAACGCTGCGGCGAGCTCGTCGCGTACTGCGAATGGCCGCTGCGTACCAGTCCAGACCGTCAGCTTATCGCCCTGCCACTCCGCCAGCGCTGCACGCGGTTCGAGGGGAGCGTGCTGGATATATGCGACGGAATAAGTCTCCGAGAGCTTGAGGTCCGCCACTCCCAGGGCTTGGGAGACCGAGCCCGCGACATCTGGCGGCTCGCTATCGTGCTTGTCGGCATTTGCCTTGATATACGCAAGCAGCTCGCGATCCGAGATCTGCGCCGGCACCTTCCACTGTGCCTTCAATTTGGCCAGCGCCTGCTCGGCCGACCACAGATCGGAGGCAGCCACTCCCACGAAGTCCCCGTCACGCACAACTTTGACGTTCGGGTACTGCGTGGCAGCTGAGTCGTCGAGTGATTGAACCGTGGCATTAAATCCCCACGGACGGAGAATCTTGCCGTACCACATTCCAGGCTGGCTCATGTCGCATGTGTATTGATGCTTGCCCGTGACAAAGGCCGAGCCATCAACCTTGCGAACAGGCAGGCCCGCGATCTTCCACTGCGATGCCGGCGTGAGTGCTGTATCGCGGGCAACAACTTTCACCAGCTTTTGTCCGTGCGTCAGCTCTCCGTAGCTGCGGGATTCCCCGGTCTTCGGATTCGTGATCTTGCCGTCGGCAGCCACCAGGGTAGTCGGTTCGACGCGCCAGCTCTCGGCAGCCAGGGCCAGCAACATGTCGCGGGCGGTTACAGCCATGGTGCGCAACTGGGGTCCCATCGTGGGTGTGGTGCGGCTGCCGAAAGTGCCCATATCCCAGGGCACCAAGTCGGTATCGCCCATGGTCAAGGAAATAGATTCGACGGAGACCAGCAGTTCTTCCGCGACCTGTTGGGACAGCGAGGTGCGGATGTTCTGGCCGACCTCGACCTTGCCAGTGAAAACGGTGACCCGTCCGTCTTCGTCAATATGGAGCCAGGCCGCCAGGTCATTGGGTAACTCATGGCTCTCCCGCGTCCGGCCTGACTCCTGCGCAAACGTCTTTCCCGCGCAAGTGCAGATCAGAATGCCGCTGGTGCAGAGCTTCAGAAAGTCCCTGCGGTCCAGCTCAAAATGACGCAGATCACCGTGCACCTCATGCTGCTTTAACTCAATCTCGAGTCTTGCGTCCATTGCAGAACCCATGGCGTCACTTCACCTTGGTCGCAGATTGCGCCGTCTGTGCCGCCTGCCGAACAGCCGCCACAATACGGGGATACGTTCCGCAGCGACATATATTGCCATTCAATGCGTGCATAATTTCGTCTTCGGTGGGATTTTTGTTGCTCCCGATGAGTGCGGCAGCGGAGAGGATCATGCCCGAAGTGCAATAGCCACACTGAAAGGCTTCTTCGCGAAGGAAAGCCTGCTGAACAGGATGCAAACTCCCGTTCTGCTCGAGCCCTTCAATTGTTACAACTTGCTCGCCGGCGACAGCAGATAAGGACGTAAGGCAAGACCTCACCGGTTTTCCCGCGAGCAGGACTGTACAAGCTCCACACTGCCCTTCGCCACAGCCGTACTTGGTTCCGGTAAGCTGCAGATGATCGCGCAAAACCCATAAAAGCGGCTGTTCCGCAGGAGCCGTAACCCGGCGTTCCTTTCCGTTGACCGTAAAGACGATGGCATCCATTTCATCTCCTCGGAGGCGGACGCCTAAATTATAGGGGGATTGCGCGTAGCGAATACGCAGGAAAACTGGCTACTCAACATGAGGTACTTCCCGTCGGCTGTCCAATGCGCGCAGCATTCCCAGTTAAATGGCGCCTTTCTCTCCGGCATCACACGATGTAAACCGCAAGAGAGAGTTACACTTACGGGGCACTCCAGTTCTTGATTGCCGGTTTCGCGCTTGTCCGCCACAATGAATAATCACGGTCGATTATTCGAGCCAACTCTGACTTCGGCGCGCGAAATTGCCAATCTCGACGCACCACATCAGTCGAAGGACTGAACCGCTTCTGGCTCTTCAGCGAAGATTTCGAAAAGTGTCAACAAGCTGCACATCTTGAGCGTCTGCAGCGTGGGTTTTGAGGGGTTGACCAGTTTGAGTGAACCTCCGGCTTGTTTCGCCGAAGTGAGGGACTTTACCAGGACACCAACACCGCTGGAATCGACCCATCGGACGTCGCTCAAATTCAACACCAAACTGGAGTCGCCGGCGCTAAGGGCGTGGTCCAGTGTTTGTCGCAAATCATCCACAGGTGCACCGAGCGTGAGCGAACCGCGCAGGCGGATCACCTGTACCTCCCCAAATCTACGAATATCGATATCCACGTGTTCTCCCCCTGGGTCCGTCAGGATTTCTTTGACACCACTGGAACGCTTTGCTACAGTGCACTCTAACCCAAAGTCACTTAGTGTACAAGAATCGGCTAATTCCAACCCGAGCCGATGCATTGTGAACCCGTTGCATCTTCCGCGCGCCAAGGAGGTTGCTGATTGGCGACTGAGCCGGTCTTCTCGGTCCCGCTGACTGAATTTGTTGCCGCTCTCCTAGCCGAAGGGGAGCTCAGGCCGCGTGCTCGCGTTATTGCTCAGCAGGTTTCGGAACTGCTGCCTGAGTCGGCCGTCGCGGTTTACGTCATTGAGGATCAGCAGGCGCCCGCGTGGCGGCTGAAAGCCTACCTGGGCGATATCTCCTTCGACCAAGCTGAGCTGCCGCTCGAATCGGGAACCCTTGGCACCGTGGCGGAACAGCGCGGAATTCTGCAGTTCGAAGCGGTAACTCTCGCACGCGAGGACTACGCCCACCTCGATGTCCGCCAGAGCATCGGCAGCCTGGCGTATGTTCCCCTCGTGCTGGAGGGCACCCTGCTGGGATGCATTGAGATTGTCAACTTCGATGAGTCGCTGCCGGCAACAATTTTGGAGAGCCTGGCGCCCTTGGCCGAGTGTGCCGCCATCGGAATAGCCACAGCACTTGCCTACGAGGCGGAACGCAACGCCGGCCTGCAGTCGATCACTCGATTGACGCAACTTTACGACATAGAGAAGGTCTTCAATGCCACGCTCGATATGCAGAACCTGTGGATGCTCATCTGCTCCAAGGTGCTGGAACTGACAGACGGCACCGGCGTCAACCTGTGGATGGTGGACAAGGAAGACCTGCTGCTGGTACGGCAGGCAGGAGTTGACCCAACGCGCGAGGTCGGCGCGAGGGAGGCTGAGGGAGTCGGAATTGCAGGCGAAGTCAGTGGCAGTGCTGAGCCGGTGCTTATCGCAGGCGACGATCCGCGGTTAACGCAGCGCAATCGCGAAGCTGGCGATACGCCGCTCACTTCGGTGATGGCAGCCGCGCTGATGGATGGCGAAAGCCTGGTCGGAGTGCTGGAAGTCGTGAGCTGTGATGAGTCCGCGCAGTTCGACGATGACCATCTTTTCACGCTGGTGCAGGTCTCGGGATCGGCGGCCCAGGCCTTGCACAACGCGTCGCTGCTGGAAGCCGAGCGCAAAGTCGAGATCCTGCACACGCTGGTCAGCGTCAGCCAGGAGATCGCCTCGACGCTCAACCAGGAACGAGTGCTGGAGGCCATCGTTAACCAGCCGCAAAGAGTCATACCCTATGATCGCGGGGCCATCGCGCTGGAAGAGCGCGGGGCATTGCGCATCAAGGCCATCTCCGGCACCGCGCAGTTCAATCCTTCCGATCCGGATGTGCAGCGGCTGGAATCGGTGCTGCGCTGGGCATCAGGGCTGGAGCAACAGATCCATGTTTCCCAGCGTGACGGCGAGATCGACGACCCACGTCCTGAAACCCGGGAGAAGTTCCGTCATTACTTCGAGCACACCGACTCGCGGGGATTTTTCGCGATTCCGCTGGCGGATCAGGAAGGACGGTTGGGCATTCTGTCGTTCGAGAGCAGCGATCCTGATTTCCTCACCGCAGCGCACCTGGAAATCATCCAGGTGCTGGCCAGCCAGGCTACGGTAGCTCTTCGCAACGCTTCGCTGTACAAGGAAGTGCCCTTTATCGGCGTGCTGGAGCCGATCCTCGAAAAGAAGCGCAAGTTCATGGCACTGGAAAAGCGCCGCCGCGCGACCGCGCTCGCAGCGGTTGCCGCGGTCATTCTGTTCCTTGCACTCGCGCCCATGCCGATGCGAATTGATGGAGAAGCTTCCGTTGCGCCCGGCCGAACGGATTACGTGCGTGCCGATTTCGACGGAGTGCTGGACAAGGTCTTTGTAAGAGAAGGCGAACACGTACAGCAGGGGGCTGTGCTCGCCCAAATGCAGGACTGGGAACAGACCGCCGAGTTGGCGCGCGCCCAGGCGAGGTACAACGCCGCCGTTGAGGACATGGACCGGGCCTTGGCGATGAACGATGGAGCTCTGGCCGGACGGAAGCGGGTCGACGCTGATTACTGGCGTGGGGAAGTGGAACGGGGTCACGGCAGGCTTGAGGCCGCCACGCTGCGCGCCCAGATCAGCGGCGTGGTGGCAACACCGCACGTGGAAGACATGGATGGCAAGATGCTCACCGCGGGAGCGGCGGTGATGGAACTGGTCGATACGTCGGCCGTCATAGTGGATGTCGCTGTGCCGGAACGCGATGTTGCGCTGACTAATCCGGAAGCCACTGCGGGAGTCAAGCTGGAATCTTTCCCCACGAGGACATTTCACGGGAAAGTGGTTATCGTCAGCCCTAAAGGTGAGGTGCAGGGCGATGGACGCGTATTTTATGCCCGCGTCGAAGTGCCGAACGAGGATGGTGCGATTCGCACCGGGATGCTGGGCCGGGCCAAGATCAGTGCCGGCTGGCATCCTGCTGGGTATGTGTTCTTCCGCGATCTGGGCATCTGGGTGTGGTCGAAAGTCTGGTCATGGTTCGGGTGGTAGGAGAAACGATGAAGGGTCTTGGTTGTTTTCTGGTCGCTGCGCTTCTACTGCTAATACCAGGCTGCAGCTCCGCGCCTGCGCCGACGGTCTCGGCCTCATCACGGCCAGCGGTGGATCAGCCGCCTGCGCCTAAAGCGGCGGCTGCTTCGCAGCCAGACGTATTTGTTGCCATGGGACCGATCGTGGTGGAACAGCAATTGGATGTTACCGCGCTGCGCGATGGCGTTGTGAGCGAGTTGACGATGGACGTTGACTCACCGGTCAAAAAAGGACAATTGCTGGCCCGCCTCGACGATCGCCAGCTGCTGGCTGAACGTGAGGCGGCGGAACACAAATTACGCAGCATCGACGCCGACGTCAAGAATTGGGAATCGGAAGTCAAGGTGCGCCAGGTTGATTTGCAGCGTTCCGAGGAACTGCTGAGGGCCGGGATCGAGACGCAGCAGCAGGTGGACCATGACCGCTACAACGTTGAAGCCACGCAACACGAAGTAGACCGCGAACGCGAGAATCTGCTGAATGCCCGCGCCAACCTGCAAGCCACCGACCTCGAACTGGAAAAGACCCGCATCAGCGCGCCCTTCACCGGCATTGTTGCTCGCCGTTATGTTCGCGCGGGCCAGCGGGTCTCTGCGGGCGACAAACTGTTTTGGGTGACCGCTGTCGAACCTCTACAGGTGCGCTTCACACTGCCGGAACCCTACAGCCGCGCCTTGAAGCAGGGCGACGAACTCGCACTCACGTCAACTACATCCCAGGGTGAGACGGCATCAGCGAAGGTCATCCATGTCAGCCCAGTGGTTGATCCCGCCAGTGGGACAGTCGAAGTCATCGCCGTTTTAACTAAACTGTCGGGCTTTCGGCCAGGAATGACGGCGTCTATCCGCGTACCCAGGAATCCATGAACCTCGCTGAGGCACTGAACGCGGCTCTGCCGGAGTTGCCCGCGAAAACCGCCCGAGTGGGCTATCCCAAGCTCGATCTAGGCACCACCATCTGGGGCGAGCAGATCGAAGACGGCAGGCCGATCGTGGTGGCGCACGTTCGCGGCAAGGAGTCGCTGTACAGGTTTCCGCCCGAACAGTGGAAACTCGTCGAACTGTTCGACGGCCAGCGCTCGTACGAGGAGGTCGTGGAAGCCTATGTGGAGCAGTACGGCGTGCAGTACACGGTTGAAGATGTACGCGAGTTTGCCTCGGTCCTGGATCAAGCCGACTTCTGGTACAAAACTGCACAGGAGCGGAACATTGCTCTGAATCAGAAGCTGGCTGAGCATCGCCATCAGCACCAGCATCGTAAGTCGAAATGGGGCGACATTGCGCATGTCCAGTTCTCTGCGTGGGACCCGGACAACTTCTTCGCGCAGCTCTATCCCCGGGTGCGCTGGGTGTACACCCCCTGGTTCACCAACCTGACACTTCTGCTGTTCGCATTCATGATTTGCGTTTTTGTCAGCCGATGGGGCGAGATTGGGCAGGACACCCTCACTTACTACACCTTTACAGCCAAGGGTGCTCGCGACCTGGCTGAATTCTGGATACTCTTTCTCATTCTGGCTTTCTTTCATGAGTCGGCCCACGCGCTCACGTGCAAGCATTACGGGGCTCAAGTGCACCGGATGGGATTTCATCTGATTTATCTCAGTCCGGCTTTTTTCGTGGACGTGACTGAGGCGTGGGTGTACGCCACTCGCTGGCAGAGGTTTGTGACAATCCTCGCCGGAATCTGGATTGAGTTGATTTTCTGCGCCGCCGGTACCATCGTCTGGTGGGGCACACCGCCGGGAACCTATATCCACGAGCTTTCCTACAAGATCATGCTGATTACCGGCGTTGCAGTCGTGGTAGTCAACATGAACCCGCTCATTAAACTGGATGGTTATTACGCTTTTTCCGAGATACTGGGCTTTCCCGACATCAAGGAGAAATCTACGTCTTATCTCTCCTCGTGGGTGCGACGCCATGTCTTCCGGTTGCCGGTGGAGGTGGACTACGTGCCCCGGCGGCGGCGGCCGCTGTATGTGATTTACGCGATTCTGTCCGGTGTTTACAGTTACGCACTGCTGTTCGTGGTGGTGCGGTTCTCGCGTAACGTATTTCTGAACTACAGCCGAGAATGGGCCTTTGTGCCCGCGCTGGCACTAGCTTATTTCATCTTTCGCTCCCGCATTCGAATCTTCGTGAGGTTTATGAATACCGTGTACCTGGACAAAAAAGACCGCTTGGTTTCGTGGATGACGCCGTCGCGGGCGACTGCCGTGACTGCGATTCTGCTGCTTGTGTTCTTGCTGCCGGTGTGGCCTCGATTCGTACAGGCCCGCGCGCTGCTGGAACCAATACAACTTGCGACGGTACGAACTGCCGTTCCGGGAAACGTGGTGGCAGTGTATGTGCGCGAAGGAGACCAAGTCGTTCCTGGGCAGCCGCTACTGCAGCTGCAGGACTATAAAGCGGAGTCGCAGTTCAAGGCTGCGCGGCAGAACCTTGCCAACGCCCACGGAAACCAGATCCAAGCGCAACTGAACTATGAAAACTCAGGCGAAGCTGCCGAGCGGAGCAAACAATACGCGGTCGAGGCCAGCACCACAGGGGAAGCGTTGGATAAGTTGACCTTGGCGGCTCCAATCCGAGGTATCGTTTTTTCCGACAAGATAAGGGACCTCAGGGGAGCCTATCTGGAAACCGGCGCGGCGGTAACGGAAATTGCCGACACGAGCTCGATGCGCGCCCGCATTTACCTGCCTGAATTTGCGGTTGACGATGTCCGTGCGGGCCTGCCGATCCGTTTGCTGCTCGATGGCCGCTACACCCCTGTCGATGGCCGCGTGGATGTCGTGCTACCTGCTTCCACCAGTCTCGCTCCTGGCCTCGAGCCAGCCGCATCCTACAAAGGATTCGCCTACGCCCAGTATTACGTGGCCGAATCGTACCTGCGGAACGATGGGAGCCTCCGCGATCAGATGAGCGGAAATGTGAAGATCCGGGTTGGAACGCAGAGCCTTGCAGGACTGCTTGGCCGTGAGGTACACGAATTTGTCGGCCGCAAGGTCTGGTAAGACTGGAACCGAGATTCTGGGACAGGTGAGATGGGAGGGCGGGTTACCCTCCCCTGTGACCGTTTGACGCGAACAAATACTAGAGAATCTGTTTGGAAACCAGGCCGCCCTTCGATACCAGGCCACCCTTCGATACCAGGCCACCCTTCGATACCAGGCCACCCTTCGATACCAGGCCGCCCTTCGATACCAGGCCGCCCTTCGATACCAGGCCGCCCTTCGATACCAGGCCGCCCTTCGATACCAGGCCGCCCTTCGATACCAGGCCGCCCTTCGATACCAGGCCGCCCTTGGACAGGCTAGGTCTCTCAGAAATCTGACTCAAGGTAGAAGCCTTGCTAGCAAACGCCTTATTGGTTGCGCTCATGTTGCTGATCAGCGATTTCTTCTGCACCATTTTTTTGTTTCCCCTCAGAGGATTTTGGACTGGTTCAGCCTGTATGGCTGCCCCGACGGATTTAGTAGTAGCACTTTTGTCGCCAAACTGAAGTTTGTTTTGCGTGGTGACGAAACCACAGCTTTTAGGGCATATACAGCACGTTAGGTCAGGCGGTCGGCATAGGATGAGCGGCGGCAAAGGTTAAAAAATGAACCGTCGGAGGTTAATTTTTTACCCACTCCCAGCTAGAGCCGATATTTTCGGGAGAGGTACTTCATTTTCTGGACGGGAATGTGCAATAGAGCTGCTGCCGCCGTTTTGCCTCCCGTTCGGCGCAGCGCAGCGCTAAGGTATGCGATCTCGATCTGCTGTATCTCATCGTCGAAGTCCACACCTCCATCGGGAATCAGGATTCTTTCCTGCCCCATCGAGGTTCTCTGCAGCAGCGGTTGCGGAAGATCGATGACGCGAATGGTGTCGCCTTCCGTCATCAAAACCAGCCGCTGGACCAGGTTCTCCAACTCGCGCACATTGCCTGGCCAGGGACTCGCTTCCAGAACGTCCATCGCGTCTGGATGGATCCGCTTGAGGGGCGATTCATTGGCGGCGCAGAACACGTTCAGAAAGTGCTCGATGAGCAAGGCCACATCTCCGTCGCGTTCACGCAGTGCCGGCACATAGATCGGGATGACGTGGATGCGGTAGTACAGGTCTTCGCGGAACCGGCCGGCTTTAACCATTTCTTCAACGTCTTCGTTGGTAGCGCAGATCAGGCGAAAGTTGATCTTTTTGGCGCTCTTCCCGCCTAGTCGCTGAACCGCGCGGTCTTGCAGCACACGCAGAAGTTTGCTCTGCAAGGAAAGCCCGAGAGATCCGATCTCGTCGAGAAAGAGCGTTCCTCCGTCGGCCAGTTCGATCTGTCCCGGCCGGCTGGCGTGTGCCCCGGTGAATGCCCCTTTTTCGTGGCCGAAGAGTTCCGACTCCATCAGGGTTTCCGGCAAGGCCGCGCAGTTGACGCTGACAAAAGGAGCATTGCGTCGCGGGCTGAGCGAAACGATGGCTCGTGCCACCAGTTCCTTGCCGGTGCCGCTCTCGCCGCGCAGCATGACGGTCGTGGTTCCCGGCGCCACGCGGCGTATGGCTTCGTAAACACGCCGCATCTCGTCGCTACCGCCAATCAGATCGCAAAAGGAATTCTTGCTTCGGATCTCCTCGCGCAACCGTTGGGCTTCCAGCCGCTTGAGTCTTTCGTCAGCAGCTTCCAGGAGATACTCGCGTAATTCGGCGAAATCGACCGGCGCCAACAGAAACTCGTCCCCGCCGGCTGCGCGGGTGCGCTGGCGAGCCTTGCGCAGAGGAGTACGCGAGATCGCTGCTAAGCAACGCTTTCGGAGCAGCGGCACGCACTTCAGCGACGTGGGCGAAAAAATCCTTTCCGTCGGGAGCGATTGTGTCCACGTCAACCACGATGATTTCGGGGTCATCCTGCCGGATACCCGACATCAGGCCATCGGGAGTTTGCGCAATACTGATGAAAAAGGCGGGCGCAAGTTCCTGGCCCATGTCGAGTAGAGCCGAATCATCGGACGTGGCAAATAGTAACCGGAATCGTTGTGTACTCTTGACACCTGGCGCCTGGCCCATTAGCCCTTTGCCGTTCATTGATATAGGGGAGAGCTTGATTATAGGACATTCCGCATTGGCATGAGCGGACGATTTGCGCGGCCCTTGTGACCGAGGCTCGAATGCGTTGGGCTGACTGACCATGAGGGCTGGGATAGATTTACTCACGGGTAGTCGTCTACTCGGAAGCTGGTGGCGCTACTTCTCTTGGTCACTTGGCGAAAATCGCCTTTTCGTGACCTGAGCGCATGCGTTGGCGGAAGCAGGCTCGAATCGGTGCTTTTCGGCCGGCAACACGCGGGAGCTCCCCCGAACTCGTCTTCTTGTCCATTACGTTGCTGGCGAAATCTTTCCGTGGCACATGTCCCCGAAGCCGTTTCTGGCCAATGTGACAAGCGAACGCTGCTCGGAGCATTACGTCCAGTTCAATCTAGGTTCCAACATCGCCTATTCGCAACAATTGTCCTGAGTCGCCCTCGAATCTCCCACGTTCCAACCGCCAAATGGATTAGCATTGTATGCTCAGGGAGAGATCCGATGGCCTTTGTTGACACTCACAATCTCGATGTCATCGAGCGCCTGCCAGGATGGCGCGGCCGCTATTTCCACTCGCCGAGCATGACCTTCGCCCACTATGAGTTTAAGCGTGACTCGTTCATTCACGAGCACTTCCATCCTCAGGAAGAAGTCTATGAGGTGATCGAGGGCGAACTGGAGGTGACCATCGACGGTGTGACCCAAGTCGCCCGAGCTGGCCTTGTTGCAATCGTGCCTGGCAACGTCCGCCACTCAGTACGCGCCCTCACCGACGGTCGCGCCATTATCGTCGACTATCCCCTACGGAAGGATTTCGCCTAGACGCATCCCGCATGGAAACTGGCCATGGCGCCGCATGTCACACGTGACCGCATCGCAACGTGAAGGTTTCAGCATCGGGTGTGGCATGGGCTGTTTACGTCAACTACTCGCAGAAGGGTAAGCCCTCGGCCCTAATGTTGCGTTTGTCCGGTGCTGCCTCGTTTACGGCGACCCAACTTCGTTCTCGAATCAACATATTCCGCAATCAACAAGCATTGGTTAGCTTTCCGGAGACCTTTTCTTGACGACAAACAGTCAGCTCATGCGACACCCTGCTATCGTCGATTGGTCCACTTTACGATTGACCGTCGGCGGGAGCAGCTTACGGATTGTCAGCGGTAGGCAGCGGGTTCGAATCCGGTCAACCGGGTGAGAGGCGTCCAGTTGTTTCTGCCTTTCTTGCTTTGGACAAATCGCTGGTGCCCTATCCCGAGCGAGGAATGAGACCGCGGCGTGCTTCCACCGAGGAAACTCTACGTAAAAACAATTTCTCGCACGGCATGCCGCGTGTCGTTTCCCCTATACCCCAAGCCTTAAAGCTAGAGTGAAGGTGAAACAGAAGTTCCGGCAGCATAAATGGCAATCCCAGAACCCTCGATCGCGATTCAACGCCAATCCCTTTGGAAGCTGGGAGGTCTGACTCCCTGGCAACTCTCGCGCAAAGTTGGCGAGCAGATCAGCGCCAATAACATCTTCGGACGTGCGGCCGAACTGGCATTTTATTTCTTGTTCGCTCTTTTCTCGCTGATTCTAGTCATGATGACTGTATTCGGACTCTTCGAGTCCCACCGTGTCGAACTTCAAAACAATATGCTGTCTTATTTCGCAGATTTTCTTCCCCCGACAGCGTTCCAGCTCCTCAGAACAGTGGCTACCGATCTGGCTACAAACGCCAGTGGAGGAAAGCTGACTTTTGGCATTGTTTTCGCGCTCTGGAGTGTTTCTGACGGCATAAGTTCGATAATTTCCGCTTTGAACTCCGTCAACCACGTCCGCGAGTCCCGTTCCTGGTTCAAAGTTCGCACCATAGCACTGGGATTGACCCTGCTGATTACGATCCTCCTTCTCGCGGCCTTGTTTCTTGTGCTGGTGAGCAGCGATTTTGTTGGCTGGTTAGGCACCAAGCTTGAATTGCATCCGGTTGTCGTCCTGGTTTGGAAGGCCATTCAGTGGCCGGCTGCCATCTTCTTTGTTTCTACGTCTTGTTCGCTGATTTATTACTTTGGCCCCAACTTGAAGGCCCGACGCTGGCACTGGATGACTCCGGGCACTGCATTTGGTGCGTTCGTATGGCTAGCCGCCTCTCTCGGATTCCGCATATACCTGCACTTCTCCAATCACTACAGCGCCACGTACGGATCCGTGGGAACGGTCATGATTCTGTTGCTCTGGCTCTATATATCCGGATTGGCGTACCTGCTGGGAGGGATGATCAACGCTGAAATACAACGCGCGGCAATGCGAGGACGTTAGGAGCGAACTCCCTCGTAAGCGTCCGGCCTTTGGAGGTAACCTTTCTTTATCCAACCGGAGGCAGATTTAGCAAATACCGCGGTCGGAAAAAGACCCCCACTAAACGTTCCGCACCAAAGACCCGCCGCAGCTCCGTGAAGCCAAAGAAGGGAACCAGCATGACGAACAACAACAACATGAGACACAAAATTCCCTTCCAGGAACCGCCGCCGATGACGGCGACGCTTTCATGAAATGACTTGCCGTAAAACATGCCGACAGCAGCTTCTTCGGCAATTTTGAAACAAGCCAGCAGTATGGTGAACAAGAAAGACTTTAGGAGTGTCGGATAAATCAGAGGCGCATCACGGAACTGGTCGGCCAAATGGAGCTCCTGGGCGACGAGCATCACCTTCGCAAGCGCCAGCGCGTCGAACAGGGCGAATCCATGCAGCGCGAAGTTAATGTGATGTTCGGCCAGAATCACGGACTTATAGACGACGAACAAGGAGAACACAACAAAGAGATAAAAAGACATCACGAGGTACTCTCTCATCTCGTGAACGGCCTTTTGCTTCAGAGTTCGCTTGGTCTTACTCACGCTGGCTTCTCCCCGGAACTGGTCTCGAGAATCGTATCAATTTTAGTGCGACATGTTCGCCCATTGCCTCAACGTGCTCGCGGTACGAAGTGTGCCGTGTAGACCGAGCCGCGCCAAGGTGAAGAAAGCTCTCGTTTCGAGCTGGTTCGGTCAGGCCCCCGGCCCGGTGAACACAAGCTGTTATTCCTCCACGCCGTAGCCACCACAGTCAGGGGACATCCAGTTCTTGCCGAGGTTGTCGTTCACCGCTTGGCTGAGTTTCTGCTTGCAGCCGAGGTAGCGTTCGGTTGTCTGAACCGAGGCGTGCCCAAGCAGAAACTGAATCTGTTCAAGTTCTCCGCCCGCCAACTGCCATAACCGTGCACAGGTGCGGCGTAGGTCGTGCGCAGCAAGATCCTTGATGCCGGCACGCTTCACCGCCCCTCCCACGATGTGCCAAATTGTCTTGGGCGTGATTCCTGCACCCAGATCTTCCCCAGCCGACTTACTCGCCGGAAGATCGGACCACCATCGATGGCAGCCGCCGCGGTCCACTCATCGACGGCGCGTTTCGCCCACACCGGAACCGGAACTGTACGGACGTGTTTTCCTTTGCCAATCAGGTCAGCGATCACCCAATGCTCTTCGCGAACCTGGAGATCTTCCACTCTGAGTCCAACCAGTTCGGCCCGTCATGGACCGCTTCCAAAGGAGCAGCGCCGGTATCGCCCGATCACGTTTGCCTCGAACGCAGTCTGATGTTGATCCACCGAGCAAGGTCCTGGACTGCTCGACGCTCAACCAATTGCCAATCCGCTGCAGTCAGTATGATCGTTCAGTTGGGAGCCGACGAGTTCTCGAAGCCGGTTTTCGGGCCAATGTGACAAGCGAGTGCTGCTCGGAGCATTGTGCCCGATTTAGGTAGGTTACGAGCTCGGGGTGTTCACAACATCTTGGTACCTGGAGGAGCGGCCGTTACCGTTCCCAGGATTAAGTTTGGTTTCAGCGTAATGGCTCTTGGATCGGAAAGCAGGGGCGCAGCGTTTGAGGATCAGGCGATCACCCTTAACTTGGATTCAGGCGAAAATCAAACACGCCGCGTACTCTGACGACCTGCGTCATTTGCGGCGCGGCGTGCTGACAACGTCTTTTTCGTCGCCGACGCCTGCTTCGCTGTCCCGTCCTTCATGGACACTTTGATCCATGAAGCCAAGTAAAGCGGCATGTCGATCTCGCGGCTTCCCGTTCGTCGTGATGATAGAACCGAACTTCGCCTAAGATTGGCTGCGAGGCCTGGTCTAAAGCAGAAGTCGATGACAAAGGAGACAAAACCATGAGAGTCATGGTCATCGTGAAAGCCAGCCCGGAGTCAGAAGCGGGCGCTCTTCCTGACACGGACATCCTTACCAAGATGGGGAAGTACAACGAGGAGTTGGTGAAGGCAGGCGTCATGCTTGCGGGCGACGGGCTACATCCAACCGCGAAGGGCAAGCGCGTCAGATTTTCGGGAGCAACGCGCACCGTCACTGACGGACCGTTTACCGAGACGAAAGAACTCATCGCCGGCTATTGGCTGTGGCAGGTGCGGTCGATGGAAGAAGCGGTTGAGTGGCTCAAGCGCGCACCGTTTGACGGTGGAACAGAAGTCGAGATCCGTCAGGTGTTTGAGGCGGAGGATTTTGGCGACAACCTTACTCCTGAGCTCAGAGAGCAGGAGCAGCGCCTGCGCGACCAGGCTGCCTCAAAAAAATAGTTCAGCACGGGCTTGGCCCTGTCGATTTTGCAGCGTCTCGTTCGACGTACTATTAGAGTAACGGTTTATCTCCGGCCAACGCCGCCGAAACCCAGCTCCGGACCCTAAAACAACATAGAGGAGACAAAACATGCGATTCCTGAGTATCTATAAGCACGCCGAACGCAACACTCCCCCGACGCCAGAGGAAATGGCTACCTTCGGCAAGATGATCGAAGATGGAATGAAGGCCGGCTTCCTGCTCGGCACCGAAGGTTGCATGCCAACGGCGCTTGGCGCCCGCGTTCGCCTAACCGGAGACAAGCTGACCGTGACCGACGGCCCTTTTACAGAAGCCAAAGAGGTTGTGGGCGGGTTCGCCATCCTTAAGGCTGACTCGAAGGCAGAGGCCATCGAGATGGCCAAGCAGTTCCTCGTCATCGCTGGCGAGGGAGAGTGCGAGCTACGCCAGATCTACGAGCCGAATTGCGCGGAGGCGGACGGAATTGCAACTCACGACTCTGCCGCGGTTGCTCTGAAGGCGTGAACGTGATGTGATCGGAGGTCGTGACGGCTTCCGATACACACAACGTAATCGACGCTGTTTGGAGGATCGAGGCGCCGAAGCTCATCGCCGGACTCGCGCGTATCGTGCGCGACGTCGGCTTGGCTGAGGACCTCGCCCAGGAAGCTCTGGTGGCGGCCCTGGAGAAGTGGCCAGAATCGGGCGTTCCCGACAATCCCGCCGCTTGGCTGATGACCGCGGCGAAGAATCGAGCAATAGATTACTTTCGCCGCACCCAGCTCCTTGAGCGGAAGCACGAGGAGCTGGGCCGCGAGTTGCAGGTCCGGGAGCTAGCCGTGCCGGATTTCACCACTGCTCTCGACGACATTGGCGACGACTTGCTGCGTCTCATCTTTACCGCCTGTCACCCGGTGCTCTCGACCGAAGCACGGGTAGCCCTCACCCTTCGTCTGCTCGGTGGCTTGACCACGCAAGAGATCGCGCGCGCCTATCTGGTCGCGGAGTCGACGATTGCGCAGCGCATCGTACGCGCAAAACGGACGCTGACCGAAGCGCGCGTTCCCTTCGAGGTTCCGCACGGTCCGGATCGCGCCGAGCGATTGTCATCCGTCCTGGAAGCGATTTATCTCATCTTCAACGAGGGCTACTCCGCTACTGCCGGCGAGGACTGGATGCGTCCTGCACTGTGTGAAGAGGCGCTCCGCCTGGGTCGAATCTTGGCCGAACTCGCACCCACCGAGCCGGAAGTGCACGGCCTGGTCGCGTTAATGGAGATTCAGGCCTCTCGCTCGAAAGCACGTGTTGGCCATTCGGGAGAGCCGGTGCTTCTCCTCGATCAAAACCGCGGGCAATGGGATCAGCTCCTGATCCGTCGCGGTCTGGAAGCACTTCGCCGCGCCGAAGAATCCCGCGGCACCAGCGGCCCATATGCCATACAGGCGGCAATTGCCGCTTGTCACGCGCGAGCACGTGCTCCGGAAGATACGGACTGGCGGCGCATTGTGGCACTGTACGAGACGCTTGCTCAACTCGTACCGTCCCCCATCGTGGAACTGAATCGAGCGGTGGCAGTGGCAATGGCGTTTGGTCCAAAGGCCGGCCTCGAGATTGTCGACTCGCTCGTCTCAGAACCGTCACTCAAGAACTACCACCTGCTTCCTAGCGTGCGGGGCGACTTACTCAAGAAGCTCGGGCGCTTTAGCGAGGCTCGCGCCGAATTCGAGCGCGCGGCCGCGCTCACGCGCAATGTGCGCGAGCGCAATCTGCTCCTCGAGCGAGCAACGGAGTGTACAAGCCGTGCGCGCTGACCGAGCGCTGAGGTAAACCGAACGCCCGCCCAGCCCCTGCCAGATTTCTCGCTAACGACAGGGGGCTATCCAGAAGCTTAGACGAACCGATAATATGCCAACTTGCATGATTCCTGCTTCCTACAAACCGAAAAAGAAGTTCATGCAGTTGGCCATCGCGGAGGCAAAGCGCGCCCGTGACCGAGGCGACTATCCCATTGGCGCGGTCATCACACGCCTCATGGGTGGGCGTGAAGTGGTCATTGCTAGCGCCGGTAACCGGGTAAAAACCTCGGGCTCAAGCATCAAGCACGTGGAGTTGGAAACGCTCAAATACGTATCAAGCGGCTATGGCCGCTACCTGGGCGACTTCGTGCTCTACTCCACGCACGAGCCCTGCGCCATGTGCGCCGGCGCCTGCGTGTGGGCTAGAATTGGCGCGGTCGTCTACGGCGTCTCCCAGGAAGACATTGCCGCTTATGGCCGCAGGCGCGGTACGGAAGAATACAAGTGGCGAGCTTGCCTCATCCCCTGCCGGCTCGTCTTCGAGAAGGGCAATCACGACATCCCCGTCACCGGCGGTTTTCTCCGACAAGAGTGCCAACAATTGTTCGGTTACAGGCCTTCCTAACCACCTTCGAAGGCCCGCGATCTCGTCTCGAACTGGCCATGAATGATGCAGATGTGCTCAAGCGCGCGGATTTCGATTCCCGAACCGTTGACTGTGCGACTTGCGCTTTCAATCCGATAGCTGGATCAGTTCTTACCTGCGAAGCTGCCTGGCTGTGTCAGATCTGCAGATCGTGAAGGTAAGGAACGCTGGCTTTCATCATTTCCAGGTCCATTTCGACGAAGTAGTTCTCTATGCCGCCCGTTTTTGCCGCGGCAAAGATCTTTTTCCAATCCAGCGTGTCTTGTCCCACAGGCATTACTTTCTTGGTTTTCGCCGACCAGCCCTGTACGTGCATTGAAATGAAGCGCCCGGGATATTTCGTGAAATACTCCGCGGCGTCGTAGCCGCGGCTGATCGTAGAGACCTGGAACTGGAACTTGACCAGTTTCGGATCGAGAAGATCGAAGAGTATGTCGTAGGTTCGCTTGCCATCAACCATCGACAATTCAAAGTCCTCGTTGTGAAGGCCCTGCTGGATGCCAGCCTTGGCCGACCGCTCACCCATTCTGTTGTATTCGTCGGCTGCTCGCCTTACATCGTCCATTGTCGGGTTCTTCGGCCCGTCCAGGCTTGGGATGATCATTTGAGTTAGCCCGATATCTTTCGCCCAGGCGATTCGGCCCTCCTGGTTCTCCCGCAGCTCCTCGATACTGAAATGAGAACTGATAGATTTGACTCCCGCGTCTCCCAGAATCCTCTTGAGTTCGGGTCCCGTATATTTGGCCAAGCCGGAGAAGCCCGAATCAACGTAACCTACCGGGGAGCACAGTTCGATGGTCTGAAATCCAGCGTCGGCAAGCTGCTTGATCGTGCCGGGAAAGTCCTTGGCGATCATGTCCCTGACGGGCCAGGTCTGACATCCAATTGGCATGCCAAGCGGATTGGCGCGAAGTTCGAGTGCACCCGAGCAAAGTAAGCCGGCCGCAGCAGCTTGGCCGGCCGCATTCTTCAAGAACTCTCTTCTCGAAACGGTAGGCATTGGCGCCTCCCAGGCCAACCAAAAGCGATGTAACCCCTTGTAAGCTATGCGCTACACTTTTCATCCGCCTCGACGCTCCGGCGAGATATGCTTGTGCGCCGAGTCGAGTTGGCCTTCATGTTGGGGTGGTCCTTAAGTTTCAAATCAGCGCAGCCAGTGCCAGTGTTAGCAGCAAGGCCACGACAGAAATAATGGTTTCGCACACAGACCAGGTCTTCAGGGTCTGCGAGATGCTCATGCCAAAATACTCCTTCACAAGCCAGAATCCGCCATCATTGAAATGCGACAGAAATAAAGATCCAGCGCCGGTAGCTATAGTAAGCAGTTCCGGGCGTACTCCGGTGTGCACAGCAATGGGAGCGACAATTCCCGATGCCATGGTCATGGCCACTGTGGCCGATCCTGTGGCAACACGTACTAGAGCAGCCACGAGCCATGCTGAAAACAGGATGGAGATGTGAGCACGGAGTGCGAGATTGATGATCGCCGTCGAGGTGCCGCTGTCTTGCAAAATCCGGCCAAAACCGCCACCGGCGCCGATTAGCAGTGTGATCGTCGCAGTCGGCGCTAGACACTCTTGTGAAAATTTAAGGACCGTTTCACGGCTGTAGCCTCGCATTCTCCCGAGGGTCACGAAGCTTACCACCGCGCCAATTAGCAGGGCCACATCAGCACTGCCGAGGAGGTGCAGGCCAGCATTCAGCGAACTCGGTGGCGCGGAAAAAGCATCGGCCCAGCTGCCGACGAGCATTAAGGCAATCGGAAGCAGAATTGTTGCCAAGGTCAATCCAAAGCTGGGCAAATTCCGATGCGGGGTGTCATCAATAAACTGGTCAGCGATTGGGTTGTGCAGGTCGAGTTGTACTTGCGACGCGATCAATCGTGCATACAGAGGGCCGGCGACAATAACGGTTGGAACACCGATCAATACGGCATACAGCACCGTGCGGCCGATGTCGGCACCGTAAGCTGTTACTGCCAGCATAGCAGCCGGATGCGGTGGCACTAATCCGTGGACCACCGAAAGTCCGGCCACCATAGGCAGGCCGACCAGAATCAGCGGAGTGCCGGTGCGCTTCGCAACATTGAACGCAATCGGAACTAGCAAGACGAAGCCCACTTCAAAAAAAACCGGCAGCCCAACCAGGAAGCCGACCGCTGCCATCGCCCAGGGCACGCGACGTTCGCCAAAGAGCTGAATCAGAGTTTGCGCGATCTGGTCGGCGCCGCCCGATTCGGCCATCATCTTTCCCAGCATTGTCCCTAAGGCAACAATGATGGCGACGTGGCCCAGCGTCCCGCCTACACCCGCTTCAAAGGATTTCACGATGTTCTGAGGCGGCATGCGCGTGATGAGAGCCAATGCCAAAGACACCGCCATCAGAACGATGAAAGGATTTAGCTTCAGCCGCGCTATGAGGACGACCAGCGCGACAACGGACACGAATGCCGTGACCAGCAGGTATGCATCGTGGCTATCGAACATTGGTTTAGGTTCGATCCGAACAGTGCGTCATGTCCCGCGAATTAATCTCGCGGCCGCTTGTAAGCGATACAGTCTATCTCCACCTTGCAATCAATCACCATGCTCGAAACAACGCAGGCGCGCGCCGGTGGGCTGTCGCCGAAATACTCTCTGAAGACTTCGTTGAACGACTGGAAATCGCGCGGATCATCGAGCCACACGCCGCATCGCACCACGTGTTGGGGAGCATAGCCCGCCTCCTGCAGAATGGAAAGCAGATTTCGGATTGCCTGATGTGCCTGAGCGGCAATGTTTCCTTGAACGACTTCTCCGTTGATCATTGGCACCTGCCCGGAAACATACAGCCAGCCATCCGCCTCGACTGCGCGAGCAAAGGGAAGGTCCTGGCCTTTTGGACCTCTGCCGCCTTCCACTCCGTAGCGTTTAATGCTCATCTTCTCTGCTCCTGAAATTTATCAGTTCACCTTGAAAGGCGCGGCAGGAAACGTCCTGCGCGCTGACCTGTTGAAGACTGGCTACAGTACGATAAGGTGCCATTCACCCACACCGACTCAATACCAATTGCCAGCTTCACGGGCGCAGTGAAGCTTGCCGTGTCCCGTACCGTTTCAGGATCAAACAACAGAAGGTCCGCCGCGTAACCCTCACGCACCATCCCACGATCCTTTAAACCGAACCTTTGCGCCGGCAGAGCGGTCATTTTGCGGACCGCCTCTGAAAGCGAAAACAGGCTGTGATCCCGGCGGTAGTGACCGAGAACCCTCGGAAATGTACCCCAGAGCCGTGGGTGAGGAAATGCATCATTCGGCAAACCATCCGACCCAATCATGGTGCCAGGGTGCGCCAGAATAGCGCGGACATCTTCCTCGAACATGCAATGGTAAATCGCCCCGCCAGGCTGCAGCCGTTTGGCAGCTTCGATTTGGCTCAGGCCCCACCCGTCCGCAATATCGGCCAGCAGTTTGCCAGACATTTCAGGGTGAGGAGCTGACCATGTGACCATGATCGCAATTCGCGGGTCCACCTGATTATGATCGAGAATGGTGGAACTGGCGGCGTAGGGGTAAGCATCCCAGCCTATTGAGTCTCCGCTTCTTGCTTCCAAAAGTCTTAGCAGTTCGCTGCTGCGTTTCCAGTTGTTTACGCCCGCACATTTCAGGTGGGAAATGACCAGCGGTGCCTTAGCATGACTGGCAATGCGAAATGCTTCTTCTATCGCAAGTAGCACGAGATCGGCTTCGCTGCGTATGTGGGTTGCGTAGATTGCGCCGGTCGCCGAAACAGCTTCGGCTAATTCCATCACTTCTTCGGTTGTGGCAGCGTTTGCCGACGAATATGCCAGTCCTGTACTTAATCCGAGGGCGCCGTGCTCGAGTGATTCCGATAATTGAGCCCGCATTGCCGCAATTTCACTGGCCGACGCGACTCGGTCAAGCCGGTTCATGTGGTTGTTACGCAGCGAAGTGTGGCCTACCAGCGCGGCGACGTTCACTGCCGGTCGCGCTGCGTCAAGTGCAGAAACATATTCGTGGAAAGTGGAATATCGAAATTCATCTGCTGCGCCGAGCAGATTCATGGGAGGTGGAGGATTGCCTCTGAGCCTGGTGGGCGCTGCACTGATCCCGCAATTCCCGGCGATCACTGTCGTTACTCCCTGCGACAACTTCGGAAGCATTTCGGGCGCCCGGATGGCGTAGAGGTCATCATGACTATGGGCGTCGATTAATCCAGGGGCTAAAACCTTGTTTTCGCCCTCCACAACGTGCTGGGCGGAGTACTCGCGCACATCGCCGACTTTTCGTATCCGGTCGCCCGTAATCGCAATATTGCCGGCCTGTGGCTCGGCGCCACTGCCATCAACGATCTGCACGTTGCGAATTATCGTGTCGCACTGAAGCACAGCCTCTCCTGAACCGACTCGATCACACCCCAAGTAATTGGTCGCGTATATTACTTTCTATCACGGCAAGAGGTATGAGGAAGGCAGATCAACTCAGATCGATGAAGACTTCAACTCAGGTTAGAGAACCTTCTCATGGAGCGGCCAACGCCTTGATCCAGCCTTTGTCAAAGGGTTTGGGAATTCTCGATGGTCCACTCGCGCCAAGCGAAATTTCCAGCTTGGGATGGAACTTGCTTCGCGAGGACCTCAGCCTTCCAACGGCTGTGCTCTACGAAGATAAGCTGGCGCACAACCTCGAATGGATGCAGAAATTCGCCGATGCGTACGGAGCCAAGCTGGCGCCCCACGGTAAGACCACAATGGCACCGAAGCTGTTTGCTCGACAATTGAACGCCGGTGCCTGGGGAATTACGGTAGCCACCGCGCTTCATACGCGAGTGGCTTATGAGCACCGCGTGCGGCGCGTGCTGATGGCGAATCAGTTAGTCGGACGGCAGAACATGGCATTGGTCTCGCGCCTGCTGCGAGACCCTGAATTTGAGTTCTTCTGTCTCGTCGATTCCGCGGAGCAAACGGAAATGCTTGGCCAGTACTTCCAGGCACAGGGGCAGCGGCTGAATGTGCTTGTGGAAGTCGGAGTTCAGGACGGCCGTACCGGGATTCGAAATCGTGACCAGCTGAAAGCGTTGCTGGCTGCTCTCAGCTCGTGGAAGAAGCAAATTGCGCTGTGCGGCGTCGAGGTTTTTGAAGGTGTGCTGAGCGATGAAGCATCAGTCCGGGCCCTGCTGCTGAACGCCGTGGACCTGGCCACGGAACTGGCGCGTGAGCAACGGTTCGATCGAGATGCCTTCATTCTTTCAGGCGCCGGTTCGGCTTGGTACGACATAGTCGCCGACGTGTTTTGCAAATCAAAATTCGCAACAGAAGTGGAAGTAATACTTCGGCCAGGTTGCTATCTAACACACGACGTCGGCATCTACAAAGACGCACAGCAACGGATCATGGGCCGAAATGTCATAGCACAGCGTATGGCTCCCGGCCTCATACCCGCCCTGGGCTTATGGACGTATGTGCAGTCTCTGCCTGAGAAAGGTCGAGCCATCATTGCACTCGGCAAACGAGATGCGGCCTTTGATGCCGGATTGCCAGTCCCAACCCAGCTTTTCCGTCCCGGCAGTGCCGCACCGATCCCAACCCCCAACTCGTGGAAACTTACGCGCATGATGGATCAACACGCGTTTATGGAAACCGCGGAAGGCGGCGCTGATCTTCACATAGGGGATATGATTGGCTTTGACATCTCCCATCCTTGTTTGACATTCGACAAGTGGCAGTACCTGGTGGTGCTGGATTCAAACTATCAAGTTGTCGACATATTGGAGACGTTTTTCTAGCGCAAGCTCATGTGTACGTGGAGCTAATTTTGGGTTGAAGGCGATTCTCACAATCGCCCGGTTCGACCCGTTACTTCACTGCTGACCTCAGGGAGTCAGCCGATTCGGCCAACATCGGGCCGTTTTTTGCTGCTAATCACTTTGCTGCCAAGAGCGCCCATCTGACCTTGAGCATGGGGGGCTGTGAGCCGCAGACGGGCCAACAGCCTCTCGGCTCCCATGTCTTTATCGGAATCACGCAGGTTGGTGGGCCGCACGGGCAACTGGATCCCGGTCAATCAATTCCTTCGCTGGAGTGCATTGTGATGGGCAAACCGGAAGCCGGGGAAAGCACCGGCGATCATGGCCAAGACGCCCAGAAATCCGAGTTTCAGGGCGAGCGTTGCCGGAGATTTTGTCCGAACTTCGAACTGTCTGGTGAGTAAGCAGTCAGTCTGCGAACCGTTTCGAGAATCGAGCCGGCTCAACCACGGCGCCCTATCGCCCAATGATCGGAAATTCTTCGGGCCTTCGGGAGTCCGCTTATCTTCGCGACGGGCAGCTACAACGATAACTGACAGGGTTTGCGCACTGTTTGATAACATCCTGCAGGAGCAAGTATTGGGAGGGCGGCATGCCTGAGAAGATGACCCCTGAACGAGAATCCGCATACGCCCCGGAAAAAACTCTACATCCTCGCGTGCTAGGCATCGTACTGGCCGGCGGCAAAGGAACCCGCCTCTTTCCACTAACGCGGGAACGTGCTAAGCCTGCGGTTCCGTTCGGGGGCAAATACCGGATCATTGATTTCGTCCTCAGCAATTTCGTCAATTCCGGAATCAACTCGATCTATGTGCTCACCCAGTTCCGCAGCCAGTCCCTGCTCCAGCATCTGAGCGAGGGATGGCAATTCGGCGGAATGCTGAAGAGCCACTTCATCATCAATGTGCCGGCACAGATGCGTTCGGAGAACGAATCCTGGTACCAGGGCACCGCCGACGCCATCTTTCAAAACACTAACCTCATTGAGCAGTCCGATCCACACTTGGTAGCTATCTTCGGTGGCGACCACATCTACCGCATGAATGTCGCTAGCATGATCGACTTCCACCTGGCAAAGCAGGCGGAGGTAACCGTCGCCTCCATCCCGGTTGACCGACAGTACGCCGGCGAATTCGGCGTCATTGAGGTCAATGAGGATGGACGCATAGCGGCATTTCACGAGAAGAACCCCAACGCGCCCACCATGCCTGGTGATCCCGGCCGGGTGTTCGCCTCAATGGGCAACTACATCTTCTCCACGCGCACGCTTGTCGATCTGCTCAAGGCTGACGCGAAAACCACCGGCAGTCATCACGATTTCGGCATGGACATCTTGCCCAAGCTCGCCGGCAATGCGCCCATCTTTGCGTACAATTTCGAGGCCAATCGGATCCCCGGGGAAGCCGAAGACTCCGTCCCCTACTGGCGCGATGTCGGCACCATTGATGCATACTACGAAGCCAACATGGACTTGAACGACGTCAAGCCCGATCTCAATCTTTACAATCGCGAGTGGCCGGTGCGCAGTACGAGTTACTCGAATCCGCCTGCCAAGTTCGTCTTCGATGAAGACAATCGCCGTGGTCAGGCGATAGACAGCATCGTATCTGACGGATGTATCATTTCCGGCGGCGTCGTGCGCAAGTCTGTTCTTGGACGCGGCGTCCATGTCCATACGGGCGCCACTATTGAAGGCTGCGTAATCATGGACAATTGCGACATCGGCCGCCACGCCAAGCTACGTCACGCCATCCTGGATAAGAATGTCCGCATTCCGCAAAACGCTACGGTTGGCTACGATCTCGATGCCGATCGGGCGCGTGGATGGCACGTGAGCGATTCCGGCATAGTCGTCATCGGCCGGGAATTCAGCGCGGTGCCGGTGGCGGCGATGCTTGCCTGAGCCTGATGCGGATGCGCGGCGGCTCGGCCGCTCTCACCCGCACTCGGCTTGCGCCTCTCAGTCTTCCGTAGTGATTGCCGAGACGGGCGACAGGCAATCAGCCGTACTTTCCAGGTGCAGTCCCTTGGGGAGCGGTTCGCCAAAGGTCAGAGATACATCCGATCGACCAGGCATGACGAATTCCACCAAGGCTCGCAACATTGGTTCGTCGATCACGCCGGCGATTCTTAGGCGCCCGACAGCACGTTTCTGCAGGTCTCGGCCGATGTCGCGTGTTCGGTCCTCAGTCAGCCTGCCGAGTTGAAGTATCACCTTGGCTGTCTCCTGTTTCAGGTCGCGCGAAGCAAGCAGGGCTGAGATCCACTCCTCTGCAGTTTCCGTGGGTACAACACAAGCAAGTGAACCATACAGTGGGATGCGCGCACCAAATCGGCCAAGGCACCATAACCAGGCGCTATCGTCAGGCGCTTTCTTGAGCTTGCGCAGTAGTTCGCCACCCAGTGCGGCACGAGTGGTGCCCGACAAGTGTTCCAGGCTGGCCAGAAGCCGCCAGCCGTCGCGCTCGAGTTGCGTGTTTAAGCGCGTGCCGGACTTCTTTCGTCCGATCCCGATTCCGCCAAGGTAGTTGCGAATCTCGTGCTGGTGCGCAGCACTCAAGCCGCCTGAAGTTCGCCGCCAAAGCACCAGCCAGTTGACTAGATTCTGCAAGTCAGCGGGAAACGCCAGTCCCGATTGATACAGCTTGCGTATTGAATTCATGCGCTGGTTGTCCTGCGCGTCTCCGAACCCCGGACGCAAGCAGAAACCGAGCAGGTTCAGCCATCGCGCTTCGTGCGGCGCACTCAACTTTCGGCCATCGGCAACTTCGAGCAAAACTTCAGACAACACCCTGAGTAACGGCAACGGCCAAGACTCTTTCTTGAGATCAATAGCCGCTTCCAGTTCGTTCACCAGCGACGCCTGGGCGCTGGGGTCTCCCTCCCGAGTGAACGCCGCTCGAATCGCCTCTTTCGCGGCTCGAAGCGAATCTTCGGAAACCTCCAGTGAGGATGGCGCAATGCTTGTATGCGGAGTAGACATGACGTTCGCATCGCCGGCAGGAGCTTTGCCGCGCAATTCGAACTGTAACCGCCACCGATGCGGCGAGCTGACCGATTGGCACCAGAGTTCCAGCGTCCCCACTTCGGTGAAGTTCACGGACAATCGCACCGCCAGATCCGTCTGTTGCAGCTTTTTTCCATACCGCAGCAGCGTCACCAGTGGCGCATGCCGATGCACTAGTACTGGATCCAGTTCGGTCAACGCACCGTGTGGGTCGTGCCGCACGGTCGAACTGAAGAGGTTGAACGACACTGGCCTGTTCGCCAGCACCGAGAATTCACGATTCAGTTCCAGGGTCGTCCCCTCATCCGTTCCAGCCGGCAACACACAAACCGCAGCGCCCTCCGTGCGCGTTCCGATGTAGTAGCTCCGGGCGCTGCCCGCCTTCACGCGCAAGCCTTCGCCGCGTCGCACACGACCGTAGTAGGCGGCTCCGACGGCGACAGCACTACCCATCGCGTCACTGCAGAGAATCCTGGGACACCAGCCGCTTTCCTTACCCCCAAACCAACCAGCGATTGCCTCAACAATTCGTTCGCGTGCTGCCGCAGGGATACAGAAGCCTCCATTGAACAAAACGGCATCGGGTCGCGTCATCGATGACTGAACGGCCTTCCGCAAAGTCTGCACCTGATTGCCCATTCATTGCGGCGCCCGCTTGTCGCAGGAAGGCTGCGAGATGCTTGGTGATTGCCGGATCGCTCGCATACGGCAGCCCGACTTCACGGAGGCCTGATGAGCGGCTGCGCTTTGGCATCTCTTCTGGTGATGTCAAAGGAAGGAATCCGTCCATGAGCAATTCCAGCACTTCGTCGCGAGTCAGCTCGCTCTGGAGCATCTGGCCCGCCACCGAGCGCCCCGAACCCAAAATGCTGATCGGCAGCCGGTCAATGTTCTTATCGCCCAGCAGACCTTCCTTGGCGGCACGGCACGCGGTTGCGAGGGCCTGCCGCTGCCGCAGACTTAGCTTTGCATTAAGCCTTTGCTCAACGCGGCGCGCCAGGGCCAGGTCGAAGTTCTCTCCACCGAGCAGCAGGTGATCACCGATGGCTGTCCTCTCGAACTGAACGTCGCTGCCAACGATGTGCGCACGCACCAGGCTGAAATCCGATGTACCGCCACCGATATCGCAGATCAACACGAGGTCGCCGTCCTGTACGATCAGTCGCAATCGTCTGCCGACGTGTGGTGACCCAGGCGTAGAAGGCAGCCAGCGGTTCTTCCAGCAAAGTGAGGTGCTCAAGGCCGGCCCTGCGCGCAGCCTCCACCGTCAACTCTCGGGCCTCTTCATCGAAGGACGCGGGCACCGTCAGAACAATCTGCTGGTTTTCGAAGAGCTGCTCGGGCGTACTTCCATCCGTGGCAGACATCGCATGGTTCCATGCGTTCCGCAGATGCGTGAGGTAGCGCGCCGATGCCTCAATCGGAGAGATCATGGGCTCCGGCGGTTCGGCTTCGCGCGGCAGAATCTCAGCGGTGCGATCGACTGCATCCTGGCACAGCCACGATTTTGCCGACGAAACCAGCCGCCCAGGAACCAGCATTCCGTGGTCACGAGCCGCCACTCCCGCGATCGCAGATGGGCGGCCCTCCCAAGGCAAGTCGAACGCATGCGATTCGATTTCGCTTTCGGTCGGGAAGTAGAGGAACGAAGGAAGCGCCGGCACTGCGCGAACCTCACCGGGCGCAACGACCTGGGCAACGTCGAAGACTTGAATCTCCGCTGAAGCTTCACCTGGCGCCTCAGACGTGTCGATGTAGGCCACGACCGAGTTCGTAGTGCCGAGATCGATGCCGATCAGGTAACGGGAAGAGCGGTCCATGACTGCCGTCTTAGCGATCGTCGCCCTTTCCCCGGATATTCAGTTCCAGCTTCCAGCGCTGCGCGCCGTCGCGGGAAACGCACCACACCTCGAGTGTGCCGATCTCCGTCACCCGCGATTCCAGGCCGACCGGAAGAACGGTTCCCTGCTGGCCGTCGATATTCAGGGTCACTTCGAGCGGGTTGAGTTCTTCGATATCGTCAGCCCAGTTCTCGACCAGCTTGCCAACCGGGTCCTGTTTGCGCACCGTAGAACTGAGGAAGCGGAACTCCGCAGGCTCGCCGACAACCAAACCGAACTCGCGGCCCGGAATCTGCGCCTCCGTTCCTTCCTCCATTCCGAACGGTACGACGCACAGCGCCTTCATCGGTGCTTCCATCCCTGGGACGGCTGGCATTGCGCTCTCGATTCCTATGTAGTACGTCCGCGAGGCGCCGCTGCGGATGCGCACTCCGTGTCCACGCCGCACCTTTCCGTAGTACGCGGCACCGCGCGCCACAGCATGCTCGAGGTCAGGAGCACCCAGCACCTGCGCGGGTCCGAGTGCGTCGAAGCCCTCCTCCGTCAGCCAGCGGCTTAACACGCTGACCAGGCGGTCGCGCAGCACCGCCGCCTTCATCACGCCGCCATTGAAGAGAACATGTGTGGGACACGCCAGCCCACTTTTGCCGCGCCGAGCTATGCCGGCCTCTGGACTGTTTTGTATTGCTTGCGACAGAAAACGGGCGAGGTGTTTCGTGATCGCAGCATCGGCAGCATACGGCAAACCTAATTCTTGAAACCCGCTTCGGCGCTGGCGCATTGGCATTTCGGCGCTGGCTACCTGCGGAAAGAAGCCTTCGACCAGCACGCGGTCCAGATCTTCACGCAGCAATTCCGTCTTGATCGTGCCGCCGACCAATTTACGTCCCTTGCCCAGCAACGTAACGTCCTGCTTCTGGGACTTGGGATGCTCAAACAGATATTCCTTAGCTGCCCGGCATTGGTGCCAGAGCCCCTGGAGTTGATAGGTGTCGATGCGCTGGTCCTCAGCCTCCAAGTTCTGCTGCAGCAACCGTGCCAAGGCGAGATCCATGTTGTCGCCGCCCAGCAGGATGTGCTCTCCGACCGCAACCCGCTTCAATGCCAGGTCGCCGCTTTCTTCCGTTACCGTAATCAGGCTGAAATCTGTGGTGCCGCCACCGACGTCGCATACCAGCACCAGGTCGCCGACCTTGATGCTCTTGCGCCAGTCGTCTCCACGGCTCTCGAGCCACGCGTAGAACGCAGCCTGTGGCTCTTCCAGAAGGGTCACGCGCTCGAGACCCGCATGCTCGGCCGCGCGCAGCGTCAACTCACGGGCCTCTTCATCAAACGACGCCGGCACCGTGAGCAACACGTCCTGCTGCGCCAGGCGGGAACCGGAGCCATCGATTGCGTGCTGGGAATCCCACGCCGAGCGCATATGCTGCAGGTATTGCGCAGAAGCCTCCACGGGCGAGATCTTGATAACTTCGTCTGGCGCCTGCCACGGCAAGATCGATGCCGTTCGATCTACGGCAGCATGCGACAGCCATGACTTCGCGGACGCAACCAGCCGCACGGGATTTTCAGCGCCGCGTTTGCGCGCCAGCTCTCCGATGACGAACTTCGGCGCGTCATTCCACGGCAGGCCGAGGCTGCCCGCAGGAAAGTCGAGTTCACCGGGGACGTAGAGGAATGACGGCAGAAGCGTGCGGTTGGCGACTTCGTGCGGGTTTGCCAGCTGCGGGATCTTTTCGCCTATGATCTGCCCACCTTCATCCGCGACTGCACAATACGATAGTGCGGAATTCGTCGTGCCTAAATCGATGCCAACGATGAATTCTGAGTCCAATCGAACCTCCATCGAATAATCGTGTAATCCAAAACGAAATGTAATGAAAAAAGCGGAGATGATACCTAAGGAATCTCGACCTCCGCCGGAGCAACGATCTCACGCCCTATTCCCTGTGGCAGGGACGGCAACCTCACTTCGGTTACGCGCCAGCCTCGGTGACGCAGCAAACCCTTGACCGGAGGCTGACCGACTACATTCCCCAGCAATTTCACCGTGGCAGGATCGAAGCCGGCGGGCACAGTGACGGGCTGGTCTTCATCGGAAGCGATGACCGGCTCAAGTTTCAGGTAGCGATCTAGCACCTGCCGGCAAGAAGCGTGAATGGTTCGGACCGCCGCCCCAAGCTGGCTGTCTGGATACGGTGAGACGTCTTCGGAGAGGAAATCGACCAACCTGCCGTCACGCTGCAACAAGGCAAGCATCTGTACCGCCCGGTCGAAGGACTCAACCGGAGGATTTTCGCCGGGCTTGGGCCTTACGGTAGCTGGCACGCTTGGCGCACTCGCGCCAGTCGCGACGTCTGTCACGCTCCCGATGTCCTGTGGGATAGTTCCGCTGAACAGGAGCGAGAAGAAGCAACGAAATGCGTAAGAGATACGGGTTGAGAATGCCATCATAGGTTGTTGGACTCCGAACTGGATGTCATGGAGGCTGCGGTCACCCAGCCATTGGTTTAACGCGGAAGGCCTCGTTCGCATTGCTGTTGGCGGTTTCTGTCATTACGCCTGCGCGGCGGACTTTCCATATCTGCAAAGACGGGGGGCCTGACCGGAAGAATTTACGTATCTGTTTAATTTTATATGAGACACCGACTCTGTTGCGAAGGCGATGTCATGTCTGTCGGCCATTCGGAGAGCGATGGGGATAAACCGGCACGTTGTAGGGGATGAAAGAGCCCTACGGGAAAGGAAAGCAGCGAATCCATCCTGGCCTCGAGTCTTGCAGGCGATATCGCGAGGTGTCGCCTGAAGCGTAGACCGAAGTGTCGGTGGGCGGGGCTATTGAGCTGCGGTACATCCAGGAAAAGAAAGGAGACTGATATGTTCAGTGGGAGGCAAACTCACCGAGGTAAAAGTCAGAAACCTCGTAGCTTGGATAGAGGAGGAGGAAACCGAATCTTTCGTCTATTGACAAAGCCATCTTCAGGATGGTGAGCAAGTCATCGGGCGTAACGAACGTAAACGCAAAGTAGCCCCGAAAAATAGTCGCCAGGGCAGGTGCGGAAAAAGGAAATTCCGAAAGACGCGGGTACCCGGGTCCGCGTTCTTTCCATTCTTTAGATGGACAGCCTCCCACGGTGATTGAGAGGCCGTCCTATATGGGTGGCGTGGCTCCTTCTGAACGCAGCTCAGGCGGACAGTGGCGGTCACGGCCTACTGCTTGTGCACCTGAACGTTGCCGTGCTCAATGGGGATGTTCGCAAAGATACCGTCCACAGACTGGAGGCACGGAAACGGAGGTCCTCCTGCGGCGAAAAACGTGAGCGAAATAAGATCTCCCGTGCCTTTGTTTCCTTCACCGTTATCGATTACCTGAAATACAAGGGGTGTCCCAACGGTTATCCCACCAGGGCCGGGATCCGGATTGGCGTACGTCACGGTGCCGCTCATCGTAGCTATGTTCCCCTCAACGTCCAGGCAGTTGAGGCTGCCTTGCCAGCTAAAGGGAAGACCGCGGTTAAAGCCTTGGGTTACACCGGTCGTAATACCGGTATTGTCGGTTTGTGCGCTGAAGGTGAAGGTGCGATATTCGCCTGAGGCATGGATTTGACCCGAGCCTGTAGCCGAGGCAACGACCTGAGCAAGGGCGACGCCTGAACCGATAGTGAACAGCAGCGCAGCCAACGTAATGGCCGCAACAGAGAGGCCTGGAATCCTACGGTCTATCATGTGGTGTCCTCGCTTTCAGGCCTTCGGGAGCACTTCCTCTGCCAAAAGGGCTAATAGGGCTAAATAAAAGAACTGTTGTGAATAGTCTAAGAACGACCCGATAGGCAGTTACAAAATTCTGAATATCTCGCAACGGCGTATCCGTCTTTTAGGAAATGGGTCTTATAGGTGTTGATAGTCGCCAACTCGCAAGTAATCGCGGTCGAGCGGCCCGTTCAGGATTGGTGGCCTGTTTGCGGCAGCGATTTTCGGTATGGGGATGCTTCGCCATTCGAGCCCACCCAAATTGAAGCCAGGCATTTCGTCGTGATTTATTCGAATACGGTACGGTGACCTCGGACGGTCGCCTCCGAAGCGCGAGTGCCGACGTTTGGTAGTTAACTACCGGAGGAAGAACAAGAATCCCGGCTTTGCCGGGATTCTCAACTACGAGCGATCACTTCGACCTATTGCTTCGGCGGTGACTGCGTGTCGCTTGGACCGCGGCCTGGGCACTTGCCCGTTCCTCTACCGATGCCTTGAACATCGATCGAGGCATTGCCCGCACTACTGGTGTCCTTCACATTGCCCGCGACCTGCACCGATTCTCCCACATGCTGCGCCAGCGTGGAGGTATCGGTGTTCGGAGGAATATTCAGCTTGTAGGTGGTGCCAGCTTTGTCCGTGATCGTGAAGTTCGGGGCGCTGCCGCCCAGGCAGCCCTCAGTGACAGGCGCATTCGCCGCCTGGCCCTGCGACCCGGCCTGCCTACCACTTTGTGCTGTGCCCTGGTCAGTGCTGCCGGGCGTCGATGGTTGCGATTGACTCGCGTCCGGCGCCTGCGAACTCGGGGGAGTGGCCTGCCCACTGCTCCGCTCCGGGGTACTGCCGGGCTGTTGTGCCGCCGCCCAGGCTAGCGTCGCCAGCATGAACAGGGTTATTACCAAGATCTTTTTCATTAGGAAACCTCCACCAAAGTTTCGCGCTGTTGCGCGAGATCGTAACTGGCGCAGAGAGAACTGTGAGTTAGAGGGTGGTGCTCCCCCGCGGGTTGCCTCAACCCGCAAAAACGGTTCCTCCGGTGATTGCCTCCGGAAGAGGGATTTTTGGACCCGAATGGGATCTAGGTTCGTACGCAAGTTATTGAAAAGTTGGACAAGTTCGCCAGCGAGACTGACTAAAGAGACCAGACCGACGGGAATAGCGGGTGAGAAATTGCCATGCCGTATGTAATCCTTAACGCCAGCCGGTCGGCGAGTCCGGCCTTGTCGATGATTGTCCATAAGTCTCCTTCTCAGGAATCACGGCATTCGGCAGGCCCTATCGCGGCGCATGTCGTCGAAGCCAGGCTGCCAAGGTACGATTCGACTCGAATGGGACCGGTGCCGACGAACGGCTGCACTAGCAAGGCCCACGAGCCGACCAGACTTCGGCACCGGAATGTCCACGATAGGAAGTTGCACGGCGGAGAAGGCATCCTATTTCTAGTAAGTACATGGGCTTCCACCGGGCAACGCAATGGCATGGCATATGCTCTAAGGGTGTTGTAGAGATTGAAGGCAGAACCATGCATCCAAGACGTTATGCGATAGTAACCATACTGTTGGCGCTGTTGTGGGCGATCGGATGCCACAAGTCCTCGACACAAAGCGCAACTGCCTCGAACTCTGGAGACCAAACCACTGCGACCCAACCAAGCCGTAATGGAGCGGCTGCTGACAACCTGCCTGTGACTTCCACAGCCGCGTCCGCACCGCAGAACACCCAAACCGGTCAGAACGAGGCTCTTCCAAAACTCGTGTTACCGACCGGGACAGCCATTACGGTTCGCCTTCAGCAGCGGCTCTCGAGTGCAACGGCCTGTGCCGAGCGAGCGATTTGCGGCGGTGGTCGACGAACCGATTATGGTTGGAGATCAGATCGTCGTGCCCGTTGGTGCCGTGGTGGAAGGGCATGTGACCGTTGCGCGCCGCTCGGGGCGTCTCCGTCATCCGGGTGAACTGGGGCTTACGTTGGACAGGGTCACGGTCGACCAGCAGATTATTAGCCTTACCACGTCGCGTGTCGTTGCGCGTGGCCGGTCGCACAAGAAGCGGAACTGGGGATGGATCGGCGGCGGTACTGGTGGCGGCGCGGTGATCGGAGCGTTGGCCGCGGGAGGTAAGGGTGCTCTCATTGGTAGCGGCATTGGCGCTGCCGCCGGCACCACCACGGCGCTCGTCACCGGCAAGAAAGACGTGGTCTTTGGCAGCGAGAGGCGGCTCACCTTCCGTCTGAACCAAGACGTCAGCATGTTTGGGTAAATGTGAACCTTGCGGAGTTTCGGGACCGATTATGACGTTGCCTTCGCAGCAAAGCCGTAACAATGCCGTAGGTTCTTTGGCTTTCAGTCCGCTTACCGATTTCGGTCGGTGGCAGCGGCGAGAAAGTTAGCCGTGCGATTGTTCTGGATGCTGTGTACTAACACAGCCTATCCGGAGAGCGCTCGCATCGAGAGCAGCCCGCGAGATGGTGTGGTCGGCCAGGAGCTAGACCGGGAAATTGATTGGGCGCTCTCGCATCCAGACCGACCCGTGCCACCGACGCGTGCAGAAGACGGGGCTGGCGCGCCTTGGAAAACAAAGCCGTTTTCCAATTCCGCACCGGTCCGGCGGCTGGAGTGTCGCAAAGCAACATCATGGTCGAGGTTAAGGCCGCATAGACGGATGATGAGCGGTTGCCACCATCGCAGGCGATTGAAGCGTGATCTTCGGAGCTCTTGGTCCTCAACTCCAGCTCTGGCGAACACGCGGTGAGAGAAACACTTGCTCAGGATACTTCTGTCCTTGACAACGCCTTCGTCCTTATAGACGCCATGTCGCAAGTAACCCTGGCTGCCCGCCCAGCAAACCGTATCCGCCGCTGCTAGAATGCCGTATACCAAAAATCTCCGAAGGAACGGGGTCGGCCTATGCGCGAAACGTGTCAGGTTATCGGCATTCTGGTGCTGCTGTGCTCCATTAGCTTCAGCCAGCAGTCCAATAACCCTTCAGGCAGCACTGCGGCGGCCCCCAGCAGTCCGGCGAAGTTATCGGGTTGCCTCCTGAACGTCAACGGCACTTTCTACCTGCTAACTGCAAACCGTGAGCGCTTCATGTTGAAGGGCAAGCACAACGCCATGTTCAGCCACAACGGCCAGCAAGTCGAAATCACCGTGAAACCCGACAAAGACTCGTCTGCTCACGGAAGCCCCACGACACTGACGGTGACGCATATAGAGCAGTTGGCGCAGGTCTGCCAGTAACCAGCATTTAAAGCAGTTTCATAGTTACCATGAACTAAGAGAGGAAAACGGTGAGCTGTAGGTGGCGATGTCCGCTCACCTGCATGGTACGAGCCTATTCGAACGATCTGCGACGGAAGTTTTTGCAGGCCTATGACGAAGGCGAAGGCACGCTGGAAGAGTTAGCGGAGCAGTTTCGAATGAGCTTGGGATGGGCGAAAAAGATTTCCGCCCGCCGGTCGCGGACCGGAGAGATGGATGCTCCGGTATGGCGGCATGGGCCGGTGAGCCGGGTCACGCTGGCCGTGCGGGAGTGGATCCGAAGCCAAATCCGCGGCCGACCGGATGTGACGCTGCTGGAGCTGCGCGAGCGACTGGAAGAAGCCCAGCATGTGCGCTTAAGTGTCGGGCGGATGTGGTTGGCCTCGTGTCCGCTGGGGCTGCGCACATAAAAAAGCGCTCTACGCGCAAAGCAGGATGGCGAGGAAGCGCAGCAGCGTCGGCAGACCTGGCGAGAAGCCCTGGCTCGGTGGATGTTGGAGCAGCTAATTTTTCTCGGCCAGAGCGGAGTCCGCACGCAGATGACGCGCAGCTACCCTCGCGCTCCACTGGGCCAGCGAGTAAAAGAAGCGACGACGCAGGGCCGCTGAAAAATCCTGCGGGAGCGGATCGAAGCTGCGGGGCTCGGCTCATCTCGCCCGACCTCAACCCCATCGAACAAGCCTGGTCGAGAGTCAAACAAATCCTGCGCTCGGTTAAGGTGCGCACCGCCGATGCGCTCGAAACCGAGGATGCCTCGGCAGTTGCGGACTCGCGGTTCGACCCGTAGCCCCATAAGCGGACGTCACCTAAACGGCGCACTGCGTCGGTGTGATGCGTGGCAATAAATCCAGGCCAACCACCCACGCAATCGATCGCGGTTCATGTACCTGTCTTCTATTATTCTGTGAAGACACGCTTAGCATCTTCTTCACTTATGGGAGCGCAAACGCAACGTACGCGGCTCCCTGCGGGCCCTTGGGATTACGCGATCCGCTCGTAGCGATCACGACGTACTGCTTGCCATCGATCATGTACGTGCTGGGCGTAGCGTTGCCGGCAAACGGAAGATCACCCTGCCAGAGCAGCTTGCCGGTCTTTGGGTCAAACGCATGCAACGTGTGGTCGAACAGCGTGGCGCCGATGAACAAGACGCCTCCCGCGGTCAGGATGGGGCCACCGTAGTTTTCCGTTCCGGTATCGGCCATGCCCTTTGCGGCGAGTTCAGGATAGTTGCCGAGTGGAATCTTCCAAAGATACTTGCCCGTGTTCAGATCAATCGCGTTGAGTGTGCCCCACGGAGGCGCGACAGCCGGATAGCCATCCGGATCGAGGAACTTGCGATAGCCGGTAAAGCGGTATTTCGGCGTGGCGGACGATGACGATGAAGGAGCGTTGCCGGCCAGCTCACCTCTGCCGCCTGCATCGGCGGGAGCTGGTTCGGGTTCTATGGGAGGGCCGAGGAAGCGCAGAAGCGCCGCCATATCCGCATTCGTAAGCTTTGGAAAGCCTGGCATGCGGCCTTTGCCGTTGCGGATGGTTTCGGTAATCTCGCTCTGATTCATTCGCTTGCCAATGTTGACGAGCGACGGGAAGGCCGGCGGGCTTCCAGTTCGATCGGTCCCGTGGCATGTCGCGCACTGGGTTTGATAAATCGTCTCGCCAGGGCTCGCCTCGCCCTTGTTTTCGGTCAATCCGCCGGTCCACGCAAGGTCGTTGGCGTTGATATAAATGATGCCAGATAGCGGATCGATCGCAGGTCCACCCCACTCCGCGCCGCCGTCGAACCCGGGGAAAATGATCGTTTGTATATCAACGGAAAAAGGGACGAACAGCCCTTCGCTGCGAAATGACTTGAACCGTTCGACCGCCCACTGATGCGCTTCTGGAGTGCGTGTCGTCAGCATGTCTCCCGTAAGCAACTGGCGGGCGTAGGGCGCAGGGGCACGAGGAATCGGCTGGGTCTTACTCGTCATCTCGCCCGGAACCGTTGAAGCGGGGAAGGGTCGCTCTTCGATCGGAAAGAGCGGCTGGCCGGTCACTCGATCAAAGACAAACACGAAGCCTTGCTTGGTGGTTTGTGCGACGGCGTCGACCCGCTTGCCGTCATGCATGAGAGTGACGAGTGCGGGCGGAGATGGGAAATCGCGGTCCCATATATCGTGATGCACACCTTGGAAGTGCCAGACCAACTTCCCTGTTGCGGCGTCGAGCGCGAGCAGGCAGTCGGCGTAAAGATTGTCACCCTGGCGATCGGAGCCGTAAAAGTCCGAAACCGCAGATCCGGTCGGAACGAACACGAGGCCGCGCTTCGTATCGACCGCCATGCCCGCCCAATTGTTGGCTGCTCCGGCGGTCTTCCATTCGCCATCGGGCCACGTCTCGTACCCTGGTTCGCCCGGGTGCGGGATGGTGTGGAAGCTCCACTGTAGTTTGCCCGTGCGCACGTTGTAGGCCCGAATATCTCCGTGCGGCGCGGGCTTGGTTTCCGGAGCCCGGAAGCCGAGTATCAGGTTGTCTTTGTAAAGAACGCCGGGTGTGGTGAGCACGACCGAGTTCTGCGTGTAATCGGAGTCGAGGTCCTTGCGCATGTCCAGCCGTCCGCCCTCGCCGAAACTGGCGATAGGCTTGCCTGTGGCCGGGTCTAGCGCGTACAGGAAGTTCATGATGTAGGCGAAAAGGCGCGACTCCTTGCCGTCCGTCCAATAGCTGAGCCCACGGCTTGGTTGACGGCCGACAATGCCGGAATCAAACTTCCAGAGTTGCTTTCCGGTGGTTCCATCCAGCGCGTAGACCTGGAGCGTGGAACCGTATCCGTAGAGCACACCGCCCGCCACCAGCGGGTTCGCCTGCAGGCCGCCATCGTTGCCCACGTTCACCCGCCATACCTGCTTCAGCCCGGCGACATTGGCCGGCGTGATCTGCGAGAGAGGTGAGTAGTGGTCGCCATCGACGCCGCCGTTATAGGCTGACCAGTCCATTTGGACGGCGGGATCGGCAGGCATGCCGGAAGATGCGGCTTGCGCAGCACACGGCTGGTAGAGCCAAGAGACAAGCCCCAAGGCTCATGGCCGCCAGCCCGAGAGCAACCGACTCGTACCGAATTGTTTCCATCGTCACGTCTTGTATTTCACCATCTGCATAAGCTCGTAGCCTATATGACTTCTGCTGCCAATCTCCGCAGAAATATTAATCAAACCTCAATGATCCACTAAAAGTTGGCTTTAAGACGAACGGCGGTGGAGGCTGTAAACACATTTCTGACCCTGCACCATACCGGATCCCACATGCCCGACCGGCTTCTCGAGAGTGATATGTGGCACCGATCGCGAATGCGACACCTTCTGTTGCACAAGGCCTTGCCCGGTCACCTGCGGACCATGCACGGGCGGCCCCTGACGATACCGGGTGAGACGCAGAGGATACGCTGAGGTAGTATTCATGGGCTTTCTTCGCTGTCGGCTGCCTCCCACCTGCTCCTGAACGACACCTTCCGATACAGCCCAATACGAACAGGGATAGCAGGGTTACGACACAAGCCTGTACTCCGCTCGGAGTGCAGGCTTGATCGATCATGGCTTTAAGTGAGACCGACGCGGTCGAAAGCAGCCACAACATGCTGCACCGTTGCTGGGAGGCTCGTTCTTGTGGATGTCTCCGTGCGCCCGTAGACGTTGTCCGAGGGGTCTGAAGACCGTGCGCCTGTGGCCAGTTTTCTGTAGTGTTTCCACTAGCATTCATAGCCACTAGCTGCGGACTCGTTAAGATCTGTGGGCAACAGGTGCGGCGCACCGACTCCTACAGGCTGCTGGCGTGACTAAACAGCGTTTCCTCGGGACCCCAATCCGCCGAGTCAAACACCTTGCTTTGGGACGGGCACGCCGTAACGCCCTTCTGTAATTCGCTGCACAGCCTACATGTGTAAGAGTTGCGAACTCATTGTGATGTGCGAGTTAGAGGCTGAACGCACACCCAATTACTCGAATGTGTCAGGCGAATGCAGCCATCCGCGCGCGAGCCGAGGCTGGTGACACCGAGACATGATTAACGCGAGTTCCCCAGTGGCTTTCGTTCTCAATGGTGCCGGCGAGCGAGGGGTGCTTACGTACCGCCACAGGAGAACCGCTTGACAATCCCTTCGCCCCTATTGAGGGGCACCTGGACCGTTTTGACGGGCGAGTAGTGGTATATAGTGTTCGGCACGTTGGGCACGATGATCGCGTCCGCCGACGTTTGATCCGAGCTGAGTTCTGCCACGACATAAGAGATACCAATGTCCACCCGGAGTATCAAAACGGCTCTACCCTGGCCGCTCGCATGCCTGCTCTTGATCTCGACGCTGCCTGCATGGGGCACCGACAAGAACAAAGACGAAGAGATCTTGAAGAATGCCGAAAGGGTGCTACAAGCAATGCTCCACAGCGGGGCCGTACCCGCCGGCATGCTCACGACGGCTAATTGCATTCTCATTTTGCCGCACGTGAAGCAGTTCGCTGTTGGCGTTGGGAAAAGCGGTGGCCGCGGCCCGCTGATTTGCCGCAAGGGTAAGAACTTCAGCGCTAGGGAATGGTCAGCGCCTGCCATGTATAGCTTCGGCGGAGCCACCGCCGGCCTGCAGTTTGGGGGCTCGTCCACCGATTTTGTCACTCTCATCCTGTCACCCTCGGCAGCCAATAAGCTATTGGCGGGCAAGATCAAGGTCGGCAAGAATGACATATCGGCCACCGTGGGAGCCGAAACCTCTACCGGATGGGTCGCCGACACCGATGTTGTGGCGTTTGGGCATGCCAAAGGACTCTTTGCCGGCACGTCACTGAACGGCGCCAGCTTGGAGTCCGATTCGAGCGCCGACCAGCACCTTTACAACACGGCCGTCAGCGCGCGCGACATTGTACTCGAAGACGCCGTTAAGCCTACCCCAGCGGGCCAATCTCTGATTTTGCTGCTGGAGCGAGTAGATCAGTTTCATTCACACACGCTTTGATTAGCGACAAAATTCAACCCGGCAGGCGGCTTTCATCGGATGCGGAGGCCACCACTCGCCGCTTGAAAAGCTCTTCAAAGCCTGGCCATTCACCGTATTGTTTGCGATCAGCTCGGGGAAATGCGTCGCGATCTCTTGTGCAGGCACGAAGGTCTTCAGATCGAGTAGGTTTTCTGCAAGAATTTCTCCAGGATTGCACGATCCAGTGACCAGCTAGCTGCCCAGGCGCCGGCGCGTCGTTCGGCTACAGCCGACGAGATAGCAGAAGCGATTGTCTTCCTGGCGACAGACGGTGCCAGTTTCATTTACGGCGCAAAACTCGCCGTTGATGGAGGACGCATCACCATCTGAATAAGACCTGCTTGCCCTAGCTGAACACCAATGCAAGCCAAAAAGTGAGCATGTCGCTCGGGAATGAAGTCGCATGAACAGCAAAGCAAGCACCTCTACTGCCCAGGTATCTAAGACGCAATCGGAAGAATCCAATCTTGTGATTCTTGGGGGCAGAACCGGATCGACCATTGCTGCCTGGGCGTTTGCCGGAGTAGGAAAGCGGGTCGCTGTACGGGGCTTGAACTCTTACCCGATGGGACTTTCACCCACTGTTCATGCCGGCCTTCGCTGGAAGCACACTTATCATTACTAATCGGCGCCTCTTGCAGGCTGCTCGAAGGCGACGAAGTGGTCGCCCTTCTTTAGCTCGCTTTCGCCTCTGCGTCGCGCTTTCGGAAGGCGGCTTCTCCAGCGTCGGACACCTCGACCCACTTCGGGTCAGGCGAGGCCTCGGCGTCGTAGTTGTCGTGCCAGTTCCACCACTTGTACGGCGGGGTCTGGGGGTAACCCTCTGGCGAGTCCTCCCAAGTCTCCTGACGGCCGAGCGGCGTGATGTCGAGGTAGCTCCAGGTGGTCCCCATCGCCTCGTCGCCGCGGCCGTTGATGAAGTATGTGCGGAACACCCGCTCGCCGTCGCGGAAGAACACGTTGTGGCCGTGCCATTCATCGACGCCGAAGTCCGCGTCGAAGCTGTCGGTGATGGTGTACCACGGCATCTCCCAGCCCATCCGCGCCTTCAGGCGCGCGATGTCCGCCTGCGGCGCGCGTGAGGCGTAGGCGAGGGTGGTGTCGCGGGCGTTCAGATGGGCCAGGTGGGCGACCTGATCGGCGCCCAGCGAGCAGCCGCGGCAGGCGTGCTCGGGCCAGCCGAACACCCCGGGCTCGAAGAAGGCGCGATAGACGATCAACTGACGGCGGCCCTCGAACAAATCGAGCAGGCTTACCTTACCCTTGGGTCCGTCGAACTCGTACTTCTTCTCCACAGCCAGCCAAGGCATCCGCCGGCGTTCGGCGGCCAGCGCGTCACGGGAGCGGGTCAAGGCCTTCTCCTTCACGAGGAGTTGCTGGCGCGCAGCCTCCCACTCCTGCTGCGACACGATCGGGGGTGTGTTCATCGCGAGATGCCCTTTCTCGTGTTCCTTGTCTCTCTCTTTGCTTGTTGCCATCTTATTTCTCCTTTGTTTTCTGAAACAGACCGAGACGATTCGCTCTGAAAAATTTTCTGAACTTGCCGATGCACACCGCCAGAATTCCTCCCGTGGATCCGGCTCCGGCGACCATTACTGCTGTGCTTGCGATGCATGCTGGGCACATATGTCCCTCCTCTGAACTTCTAATTCGTCCGCGCCTGAGCGCATTACCTGTGTCGTCATTGCCTTTTTCTCTCCTTGCAGCGTTTTCATCGTGTCGTGCCTCCTGCAAAAACCTCTCGGTAAAACAAGCTTTCGAACTTTCTTCTCACCCTTTCTTTCGCCGCTCGGCACCGTCCCCCAGCTCGTCAGTCCTTTCGCGCTAAATGCAATTAGGAACATACGTGTACCCAGGCGACGTTACCCAAGATTCGCCGCTCTCTCCGGCACGAAAGCTGCGTACTGGCGCTCGAACGCCTTGGCAACGCCAGTGCGCCAGCCCTCAGCGATGGACTGAGATGCTGGATCGGGGAAGATATCTTCTTCACCATTCTCCAATCCGTCGAAGATGCCCGCCGCGACTGACTCGGGCGAGGCCTTCGGAATCTCGAAGCCGCGGGTCATGTCGGTGTCGACGGGGCCCAAGAAAACCCCATGGACCGTCACACCCTGGCCCGCCAACAGCGCTCTCAGTGACTGCGTCATGTTGAACGCGGCCGCCTTCGAAATGGCGTAGGCGGGCGTGATCGGCAAGGGCGCCAGCGCCATAAGGGACAGGTTGTTGACGATGGCCCCTTTAGAGCGTCTCAACAGCGGCAAGCAAGCGCGCGTCACATTGAGCGGTCCGAAGAGGTTGACGGCCAGGTGCTGCTCGATGATGTCGAGATCACTCAGATCGTCGTAGATGGCGATGCCGGCATTGTTGACGAGGACGTCGAGCGTGTCGACCTCGTCGACCGCCCGCTGGATCTGCGTAACGCTCGTTACGTCCAACGTCAGGCGCGTGGCGCGCTTGTCCAAATGAGCCAAAGGCTGACGCGTACCGGCATATACCCGCTTCGCGCCCCTCTTCAAGGCTTCCTCGACCAGCGCCTGTCCTATACCGCGATTGGCCCCGGTCACCAAAACTGTTCTGTCTGCGACTGTCATATACCCTCCTGTCTGATTAGGCGTCTCGGGACTACCGCTAAGCCGCCTCTATATGGGTGACGGGTAAGGTGGGGTGATTTCTACAGCGCCGATAGAGAAAATTAGCTCCGTTTTTGGAGCAGGAACTCTCTTACAGCAGGGTCTTCGGCCAGGCCGATAGCCCGGTCGTAAGCCTCTAAGGCGTCAGGAGTTTTTCCAAGTCGTTGCAGGATGTGGGCACGAACGGCCCAATAAGGCTGATATCCAGAGACAGCCTCCAACTCAATCGTGTCCAGAACGGCCAGCCCCGCTTCAGGTCCGTTCGCTTCGCCAACCGCGGCGGCGTGTCCAGTTCGCGTACCGACGGTTGGCGAAATACGGATTAGCTGTTCGTAGAAGCGCACGATTGCTGGCCACTCAACCCGGCCGTTGTGCGCACGCTCAGCATGCACGGACTGAATTGCGGCTTCAAGTTGAAAACGCCCGCGGCGCCCGTGTTTGAATGCTTCAGCGAGATCACGCTCCGCCTCTTCGATCAAGGGAAAAGACCACAGTGCTGGGTCCTGCTCGGAAAGAGGAACGTAACGACCGTCACGGTCTCGTCGCGCGGCCCGTCGTGCTGCGCAATGCAGCATAAGTGCTAACAAACCCAGAACTTCGGCTTCATCAGGCATCAACTGCAGGAGCACTCGTGCCAGCCATATCGCCTCTTCGGCCAAGTCCCGCCCGCGTTGATCGGCGCCCGCCATGTCGTCCCAACCGATCCCAAACGCCGCGTAAATAGCCTCAAGCACCGCGTCGAGCCGCACCGGCAATTCGCGCTCTTGAGGGATTTCAAATTGGATACCACCATCTCGGATCTTCGTCTTGGCGCGCGCCAGGCGTTGCCCCATTGTCTTTGGCGAGACCAGGAAGGCGTGGCCGATGCGCACGGCGTCCAGGCCCAGAACGGTCTGCAGCATGAGCGGGGTGTGCATGGACGGATCTATCGCCGGGTGCACACAGACGAAGAGCAATTTCAGCCGTTCATCGGGAAAGTTGGTCGACGAGTCTATCTCTGTCGAGTTTTCCTTGAGGAGCAGAAGCGCAGGTTCGCTCTCTGACACCACTCGCTGATGACGAATAAAGTCGATGAGAGAGTGGCGCGCTGTCGTTAGCAACCACGCCTCGGGATTTTGAGGAACGCCGTCTCGCGGCCAAGCCGTGAGCGCCTTTAGCAAGGCGTCGCTGAAGGCATCCTCGGCCCCCGCCAAGTCGTGCGTTTGGGCGGAAAGGTACGCTACCAGACGACCATATGATTCTCGGGCCACGCGCTCTATAGTTCGGTGGGTGTCCTCCTGACTGCTTCCATTCATCCTGTGAACCCCCGCCGCTTGGCTTCAGGCGCCAGCGGGCGGACTTCAACTGCGCCGAGCGCTGCTCCGGGGCATCGCGCAGCCCATTCGAGCGCGGCGTCAACGGAAGGGACTTCCAGGACGATGAATCCTGCTAGCTGCTCTTTGGTATCAGCGTAGGGGCCGTCCTGCACGCGGCGCTTTCCTTCCTTGAGACGCACCGTAGTTGCTGTCTCGGGCACTTCAAGTGCATCACCGCCGACGTAGACTCCGGCCTCGACAAGCGCCTTGTAGTAAGCCCGCCAGGCGCCGAGATGAGGATCGTTATAGGCGTTTTTCCGCATGGCAAATTCTTCCGGTGAATGGTAGATCAGCAGAGCAAACTGCATCAGTTCTCTCCTTTGACGGAATTGTCGTCGGCTTTACTGGCGCCTATCCATATGACGGGCGAGAATTGGTCCATTCGACAGACTTCAGGAAATCCAAAGAAATTTCAGGTAGTCGTAAGCAAAATTGACGGACGCCGTCGAGGGTTCTGCCCGTATCCACGGGCTAACCCAGAAGTCATTAGCTCGTCCGTCGGATTACTACCGACAACGCCCATCGCGACGGCTATCGCGGCAGCTCGCCTCGCGTTCGAGATTACAACCTGAATGGCACACTTCTCAGGAGTAATCTCCCACATGCCGGTTTCAGGACAATTAAGACAAGCAGGGATTCGCTGATCACGTTGTCCGGGACAGATAGGGTGATGGCGGTAGGGATATCACTTGCGTGATACCACCGGTTTGCCAGGTCAGTGCCGGTCTGAGTTTTCCCGCTCCTCCAAGTCCTGCGGATAGACCCGGATCCAGTGGCTGCGCAGTTTTGCCCTGACTTGTTTACCCTCGAACCCTGAAACAATAAGGTTCGATTCCTGTATCGGCATGTGGCACTCGATGCAGTTCATGGCGATACCGGGACCCTTCTTCTTAAACTCACCACAGCTGTCCTCCTTGTGGCAGGTAAGACAGCGGTTTGAGAATCCAGCCGCATTCCGCTGCTGAACGTGCACGTTGTGACAAGTCGTACAAGGCATGGCAGGCGAAAATTGAAAGCAACGGCTCCGTTGCAACAGCATCACCTGGTTACCGTGGACGTCGATTTTGACATTTGGGTCCGGAGCCGCCAGCTCGATGTAGTCCTGCAATGGTTTTCCAGGAATGTACGAGAATGCAGGAGCCAGCGGTGCGACTCCGATGCCCGCATGACACAGCGCGCAGATGTCTAGCTGTCGGCCCTGCGGCAGCTTTGCCGGATTGACGATGGCTTCTTCGGCTGACGTGGCCCGAGTAGAAGCGGAGCGCGCAACATGTGCCCTACCCGGGCCGTGGCACTTCTCACAGGAAATACCCAGAATGAACCCGCTTTTGTTGTATCGGTTTGAAGGGCCTTGGGATCTTACGGAGGCAAAATATGTGGCATGGCACTCCAGGCAGCGGGGAGGAACAGGCCTCTCGAAATTTGGGAAAGCGTCCACATACCCTGGACTGTCAACCCAACTGTTCAATTCGGTCCAATACGAAACGGGCAGCTCGAAAAGCCGATCTCCTTTCCAGTAGAGATAAGTCTGTCCCTTTCTGCCAGACCCGATCACCAGGTCAAGTCGCTCGGTGTGTCGAATCGCATCCGGAGCCGCGCCAATGACAGCCGTCTCCGTAAACCCATTTGCAGTGGCATCCATCCGGAAAGACAGGTCCGGGGTGGTTGTCTTGAGTACGTTCTGGCCGTGCTTGAAGTTGCCTTTGATGGTTTGCCGCGTTGGCAAGCTGGAGGTCAGATGGTGTGCAGTCTGAAGATATGTTTGCTTATCCGCGTGGCAGGCGAGGCATTTGTTGTCTCCGACATAATCCCCTGGTGGGATCGGTTCCTTTTTCGACGAAGCCGCCACTGTGAGCAGAGCAAAAAGTACAACGGCTGCGAACAGATTCGCTCGGCCTAGCTCTTGACGAAGCGAGATCATAATCAATCAAACTTGATCATTGCAGCAAGACGGAATTTCCGTTTCAGCTCTAACAGTGCCACACTATATACCTGTTCAGGAACCCCAGCTCATGAATACTTCTTTGGCCGGGTCCAGGGCGTGGCACAGGGTTCCGTGATCGCCATGTCGTAAGTAATCCATGATGGGCGGCCCGGTTCGGGTCAGGTCGCGAATTGGCGTGTAGAGCCGAGAACAAAGGGGACATTTCTATTGTCCGTTGACAACGGTTGCAAATTGCGGTTGACGTGCACTAGCGAAGCGGGTACCATTCTTCCTCTAATTTAACGGTCTAATTGATTTTTGAAAAACGTTAGATTTTCTCGAGCCAGCGACCTCGCCGCGAGGAGATAAGAAATGTCAATTTTTCGTGTGCGCAACCTGTTAATCCAGGTATTAGAGCCCATGACATGCGAAACCGACTCCGCATGCGCTCAAAACATCTCGGGAGAGCCAGCAATATGCGGTGAAGGTTCGTTGGCCGCGGATCTCCAGGAAAGATGGGCTTGCGGTTGCTCTCTGCATTTCGACACCAAATGCAATATTTGGCGATTCTCATTGGTGTGCCGTTCGCCGGGCATCACTCTCGAATGCGTTCCCGGGGGCGTGACTCTCGTCAACAAAGCCGACGAGACAGCCGACGAGCCTTGCCCTGATCCCAACAGTGGCTGCCAAATTCTGGTTTCTCTGCCACTGTGCCCCAAAATCACGGATACGGGATGCGAAAAAATCGTGAATTCCGGTGTCGTTATAGAGACGCCGATGGGAGTCTGCTTCCGGAGTGATGAGCCCAGGCTCAATCCCAATTCACTGGCCGACCTCGGCGTTCTGCGCCGTCAGCTCGCCTTGGGACTCGAAATTGTCGAACGCCGCGAACGTGCGCTTGCTGAAGCTCTTACGCCGCGGACGCAAGACCAGATTGAGAAGGCCGAGGCGATTCTACGGGTTGCGCTCGAGGATCTGCAAAACAGCAAGCAACACATTCAATCACGGGCGTCTGCCGCAGCGAAGACCAGCAAGAAGACGGCAGCGAAGAAATCCGCACCGAGGAAGGGCGGGGCCGGAAAGTAAGCGATCCGTACCTGGTCTCGAACAAATGTCACGGGCACCGGACTGGTCTGGCGAAATTCTTCGAAGTTGCCTCCGTTTCGAAGTCGACTTCCGCACTCCCGTTTCATCTAGCGGATCGGTTGCGGTCGCGCGTCACCGCCGCAACCGCACTCTTCCCGATCGCCCTTTAACTGTGGATGAAGTAGTCTTGCTGACCTCGCTCAAAGCGGCGGGGCACTTGCCGCCCGCACTTCGCGAACAAATAAGTGACTGCGACCAGTTACTCGCGCGTCTTGTTTTGGATGGCTTGGTAGAAGTTCGCCGAGACGGGCGCTTCCAAAGCGGCGTGGCAGCGCTTCAACTCGAGGCCGGCGGTCGGCGCGATGAAACGCACGGGGACGAGCCGGGCCGCATATCCGGGCTCGCCCTTGAATACGCCCTCGCGGTCCGTCACCTGGATCCGAGTATTCTGGCCGAACGACTCTATGCCTTCAATTCGCTCCCCACAACAAGGCCGACCCAAAGGGATGCGTCCGCGGAATTTGGGTTGCAAACAAGCATCGACGCAGATAATCCTGTACTGAAGATTGGCAGCCATGAATGGACAGTGCAGCCTGCCCGGGCTTGGCTCTATTTCCGCCGCGGCAGTTCGTCCGGAGGACGCTTCAAAATCTATCTCTCCCCCCGCCCGCAGGACATTCCGCATGTCATTCGCGGTTTCGCCGAAGTGCTGGGCAGTCGCACTTCCGGGGGGGTATTCAAGATGGCATTCCCGTCCGAAGCCCTGCGCCGGCCGGATAAGATCGTCGCTTACGTGCCGACCTTCGACGCGTTGCAGGAGACACTCTCCCGGCTGGTAGCTTTATCATTGGACGCTACCGTCCAAGCCGTACCGTTTTCTGCGCCCGTGCCACGAGCTCCATTGTTGAGCTGGGGAGTAGATCCGCCCAACGAGCCCATGGGCCCAAGCTCCAGCTGGAGGTCTTGGTTAACCCGCCAACTCGCCGAGTGCGCGCACCTAATTCCCTTGACAGAAGACTCGACCGACGCTTTGAGTCATTTGAAGGCAGCTTTGCGTCTTCGCAATATCGATCCGGTCACGTGGCTCCCACGCCAGCAACTCCTGTCGCGAAAATGGAGGCTAGAGCTATGATCGGCCTCCAACACCACCTGGTCCTTAACTCAGACATCGTCATTCGCCGCTATGACCCCCCGCCTTCAAAGGATTCTCCGGAAGACCGTTCGGACGACTTCGTAGTCACGCGCACTGCCAGCCGGTCCCCCTCGCTCGCGGTGAATCGTGCAACTGTTGAGTTTCTTTTGGCGTTTTCCAGACCCTGCGCGTTGCTGCGCGCCGTCCAGCTGATTTCCAAGCGCACAACCGCCGAGCCGGAAACGGTACTTGAGGAGGTCTATCCCAGCCTGAAGATGTTTCTCGATCGCGGAATCCTCGTCCGGCTTGGCGGCACTCGACGCGGCGAGGGGTGGCGCAACATCGGCCGATGGTCGCTCGAACGTAAGATTCACGATTTCGACGATTCGTCCGTATACCTCGTGAAAGACAATACCGGCCAGTTCGGCGCACTCAAGCTGGTTCGCACGGGAACTGCTGAGGCGATGCTTGAACGAGAACGCCGTGTGTTGGAACTGGTTGGGAACGATCTCGCCCCCGCACTGCTGGACTTCGGATTGTCACCGCAGGGACCATTTCTCGTATCGGATTGGAAATCCGGATCCGTGGCGGCAGATGCCTTCAACGAACTTCGTGCTTCCCCTGATTCGCGCCCTGCACTCTTGCGCCTGGCGATCACGATGGTAGACGCCTACGAACGCCTGCACGAGATTGGTATTACGCATGGTGATATTCAACCGAAGAACGTCATAATCGATCTTCGAAACCGGGCGTGGATCATCGACTTTGCGAACTCCGTTGTGCCAGGGTTGCCGCCGCCCGCCATCCGTATGGGCGTGCCGTTTTTCTTTGAACCCGAGTACGCTGGTGCGCTCATGTTACCGGACGGCGCCCAGGCTGAATTTCAGCCACCAACCGTGCGCGGAGAGAATTACGCAATTGCAGCGATGCTGTTCTATCTGCTATCCGGCGTACACTGCATCGAGTTTTCACCAGAGAGGGAAACATTGCTCCGCCAGGTCACGGAAGCCGAGCCCAGCCGGCTGACGGATTCAGCCGGCGTCGGATGGGAGACCGTGGATCGTTTCTTACGCCCGTTCCTTTGCAAGGACCCCGAGCAACGCCCACCATCGCTGGCGCCTCTGCGGGATGGACTTCATTCCCTGTTGACGACGGAGCCGGCTGCGCCAACTCCTTTTCATATCAAACGCCTGGTTGATCCCCAGCAGAAGATTAAGGCGGAATTCGGACTCGGCTCCGCGCGCTTAAGGGAATTCGACCTGGCCCCTCCGCGCTGTTCGCTTACCTATGGGGCTTCGGGAATCGCCTACGCTCTTCTGCGCGCCTCTCAGCTAACTGACGACGCCGAGCTGTTGTGGGCAGCGGATGCATGGATTGAGCTAGCGGAGCTGCATGCGAAAGACCCGGAAGCGTTCACCGCTCGTGCAATTGATCTCAGCCGCCGGAGAATCGGGTACGCCTCAGTCTCCGGAGCCGAGCCAGGCCTCTTCTTGGCTAAGAGCCTGGTCCGCGCATCGGTAGGAGACTCAACCGGTAGCCACGCGGCAGTGGAGCAGTTTCTTTCCGCAGCGACGTACCGGCCTTCGCACCATGCGGATATGAATCTTGGTGGAGTCGGCCTGGCATTGGCGTCCGACTGTCTCTGTAACTTACAGCTCCCACGACAGACGCACCGAAAGCTCAGCGGGTTTCGAAATCAGCTGGTGGCTCGTGCCTGGCAACAATCCCCGCCCGCCTTCAGTAGCCGGTCTCGCTTGGGATTTGCCCATGGAGTTGCGGGCATGGTCTTCGCCGCGCTTACCAATGGAACATCCCGAGAGACTTCGGAAGCTGCCGGCAGGCTGCGTGGTATGCAGGTGATGATGCGCAGAGGCATCCGATGGCCCGTGCGTGCTGGCAGCTCCTACTTCATGCCGGGTTGGTGCAACGGTGTGGCGGGGCACCTGCTAATGTGGACGAAGTTATGGCAAACATCCGGTGAATCAGAGGATCGAGAGATGATGGAGAAGATCGCCTGGGGGATATTGGAGTCGCGAACCGCGATGGGGAATCTCTGCTGCGGCGCCTCTGGGCAGGCAGTCTCGCTGGCGGCATTCGCGGCGGCTGCAGGGGAACCGTTATGGCAGCGTCGCGCCCAGGAAATCCTGGATAAGCTTCAGCCAAAATGGCCGGCTGACGATCACCCGCAGAGCCTGTATCGCGGTGAACTCGGGCTTATGCTCGCCCGGCTGGAGTGCGATTCGCCGGAGCCTATGTTCCCTGTTTGGGGAGCTAGTCTCGTCCAACCTCGTTTCGATACTCAGGCGTGATTGGAAGCTCGCGTGAAAGTCAGAAAGGGCTTGATGTTTCGCTAGGAGCGCCGGCATTTACGTCCCGAGTCCCTACAGCGACCTCAGCATTAGAAAATTGTTCCTAACGAGAACTCTGTGCAGCCGACGTCGGATGTTATTCCCATTATGGTTAGCTGGAGCAAATCGTGCAATCACCGAACCGGAATTACAGACCCAAAGTGGGTTGTGGCTGGCGGGACCCTGGGTTCCCCCGAAGTTTCGGGCCCGCTGGTTGCGAGTCCATAGTGTGGGAAGTTGACGAACTCCCGTCGGCGCGGGCCAGAAGCCTCGTTCTAGTTCATTAGTTGTTAGCGAGATCTATTGTGGCACATGTCCCCGGAGCCGGTTGGGGGCAAGTTCTGGTTGGCCAACTACGTGCCACGATCCGTGGCCTGCTTTGGAGATCCTCTTTTCTTGACGCCATGCCGCCAATTCATGCAAGGCCCTGTTGTCGTCAAGTGAGGTTCCGGCTTCCGATTCTGATTGGTTCATAAAAATGAAGCACTGCTCTTGCAGGATGTGGGCCCTGAGTTTTCTCGCTCAGCCTGGAATTGATCCAGCGAAACCTTTTTCTCGCTTGAATCTCGCCGGAGGTTTTCGCGACATCACGGAATCGAAGGGCAGGTATTCACCTGTAAGTAGTGGAGACATTCTTCCGGAGAAAGCTCCCTGCTTGTCCGTGCATGGGCTAGCCTCACTAGCTCGAATATGTCTAGGGCGTAAAGTTGTACGGTGCCGTCTGTGCTTGCGGTTGCTAAACGCTTGCCATCGGGGCTATAGGCCACGCTGTTTATTGCGCCCGATTGCCCATACAAAGTCTGGACACGCTGCCCATCTATGGCGTCCCAAATCTTTGCTGTTCCGTCTTGGCTCGCTGTAGCGACGTGCCGATTGTCGGGACTGGACACAACAGCCAGTACCGAACTTGAATGCCCATGGAGTACGGAAACTAGCCGCCCTGTTTCAGCGTTCCAGACCGAAACATCACCGTCCATACCGGCAGTTATAACTCGTTGTCCATCGTGACTATATGCGACATCCAGAACGCCGCTGCCGCTCGGGTTGAGTGTCAGCAACGCTTCACCACTAGCTACATTCCAGACCTTGGCCGTGCCGTCAGAACTGGCTGTAGCTAAGCGCCTCCCGTCCGGGCTGTATACAACAAAGTTGACTGGACCAGAATGGCGCAACACCAACAACGCGGGTCCGGCATTGACAGCGTCCCATATTCTGGCCGTGCCATCTGCGCTAGCGGTTGCTAAGTGCTTGCTGTCGGGACTGTATGCCGTGCCATTTACCGAGCCTAGGTGGCCTTTCAATGTAAATCGCCGACTTATCAATAAGGGATGCGCGCTCTGGATCTCCCATACTGTTGCAGTACCGTCGCCGTTGGCTGTCGCAACATGTTTTCCGTCCTTGCTGAAGGCTACGCTATTCACTGGACTTGGAGGGCCGTCCAACGTCGACAAGTTATTTCCGGTTGCCGCGTCCCAAATCTTGGCTGTACCGTCGGAACTGGCGGTCGCTAACTCTCTTCCATCCGGGCTAAAAGACAGGTCGTTTACAGAATCAAGATGATGGAGAGAGAGTAAGCCTTTGCCCGCACCCAAATCCCAGATTTGGGCCAGGTTATCAGCGCTCGCTGTGGCGAGGCGCTTCCCGCCGGGGCCGAAAGCTACCGCGTTGACCGAGCCCAGCGGTCGCAAGTTTTCTACCTGTACACCCTTTGCCGTGTCCCAGAGGATTGCTGTGTTATCGGAACCGGCCGTTGCAAGCCACCTGCCGTCCGGACTAAAAGTCGCACTCCTGACAGAGCCAGAGTGCCGCAAATTCCGCACCTGCGCCGCAGTGCGCACATCCCATAGCCGCGTCGTGTTGTCAGAGCTGGCCGTAGCGAGGAACTTCCCGTTTGGGCTGAAGGCGAGCCCATTGACCGATTCCGAGTGTCCGTGGATTGTCAAGATGAGCTTTCCGTTACTTTGGTTCCAAATCTTAGCGGTTCTGTCCGAACTGGCCGTGCCCAGAAGTTTGCCGTCCGCGCTAAAAGCAACGCTTGTCACGGAGGCTGAGTGCCCGTGCAATGTGAGGAGGAGCTTACCGTCTGCGACGTCCAGGAGAGTTGCGCTCTTTTCGGAACCCCCCACAAGCAGTTGTTTGCCGTCAGGTGAATAAGCGATCGCGGTGAGAGGACCCGGATTGCAGGTTGAACGTCCGCAGCAGTTTTCCTGTGGCCACGTCCCATACCCGTAAGCTTCCATCCCCGCTGGCAGTGGCTATAGCTGTTCCCTCAGGACTGAAAGCGACGCTGTTCACTGGGCCGGTGTGCCCTTTCAAAGAAAGCACAAGATTTCCGTCGTGCGCGTCCCATACTCTCGCGACGTCATCCGTGCTGCCAGTCGCGACTCTTGTGCCGTCGGGACTGTAAGCCACCGTAAGAACGGGTGCTGGGTGATGCAGCTTTACGTTTTCGGGCACCGACAGAATGGCCCTTTGGAGGGCGTCTTCCGCTGCAGGTAGGGGCGCTTGCCCGAAGCGAAGAGTGGCGTTCACAGCCTGCAAGCCCAAGAGTACGCTGCGCTCCGGATCTTCCTTCAGGCTCGATATGGCCAACGCCGCCAGTTCTCTGGCCTTCGACTCCCGTTGCAGACTCTCTGCCTTGTGTTCCTGTTGTACTGCCCGGAGGCCTAAGAGAACAGCCGCCCCAAACAACATCACGAGTAACGTCAGAAGTAGGTGAAGTCGCCGCGTTGCTTTGGTCTGCACTGCGATCCTGAGCTTTTGTTCTTCGGCCAAAGCTACGGCTTTCTCGTAGTCGGCCCTTCGTTGTGCATGCTCCTCTTGCTCCTGAATCTCATGTTGTCTGAGGGCTTCGCTCTGCGCTAAGAACATCATGGCCTGCTCGAATCTTGCCCCGTAAAAGTGCGCCCAAGTCGCATTGGGTTCGGCTCTATTTCGCCAGTCAACCGCCAGTTGCAATTCCGGGTCTCTCCACAGAGCAGCTTTGCCCTCGGCGTGCAGAGAGGAGGATTCCAACAGGCGACGATATAGCTGGGCAGACTGCGCTTCTTCGTTTGCCCAATCCCTCAAGCGTTCCCAGACGCGCATTAAACTCTCATGAGAAATGTCAATCACAGACGAGGGTTCTAAAGAGCCAGGAAGAGGAGGCATCAGAAAGGATCGGCTAGGTTTCCGGAAGACATTGATGACCTCGGTCACCTCGGCAATGCTGCCCTCCGACACGAGAGAGAGGGTCTCTAGACTTGCCGGACGGCGTATCCCACGAACATCAGTGCCCTTGTCCGTCAATGCCTTGAAGACTCTCTCACATATCTTCCCTTGCCGTTCAGTACTAAGTTCCGCGTATGCCTTCTCCGCGTGACGGTCCAAGGCATACGTCATGGTGCCGATGGCCTCGTAGTGTTCCAAGGATATCGGGCCTGTGCTATTCCCTTCATTAATCCAGTAGGCCCAAGTGCGGTTGAGCGCGTGCTGAAGAATCGAGAGCTGATCAGGGTTATCGCCGACGTCGTTTACTAAGCGGGAAAGCAGTACAGGGCTTATCTGGGCCCCACCCACCCTTATGGGACCTTTGATAGCTACCCTTCTCTCATCGCGTGTCATGCGAGGCACAAGATACTGGCCCTCATTAATTGCTTCTGGCAGGCCCTGAAATTCAGCGCAGTTACCGAGAAAATCAGACCGCATGGTCAGCACTATGTAGATCGGGAGCGCAACTTGACGTTTGGCTTCCAGCAGTAGGTTGACGAACGCAGCTGCTTCCTCACCTGACTGCTGCGAAACGCTTGCGGACGCACCCTGTGTTTGGTACCGGAATAGTTCCTCGAATTGATCAACTATGACCAGAAGGTTGGTACCGTCTGGAAGACGGGCCTTCCGAAATACATCGAGTAGGCCTCGCTTGCTCACCCGCAGAGAAGTGTCCAGGATCTCTTCTAGAGGTACAGCCCCGTTATAGTCGCGGTAAAGCACGCCATCAGCAGCTAACGCCCCGGTCATTGAGTTGATGGGTCTACTCCCCGGGCGAAACTGCGCTATTCGCCAGGAAGTGCCGGCATTAGCCATTAACCCCCGGCGTAGCGCCGGGCGCAGGCCGCAGTTCACCAGAGACGATTTGCCGCTGCCCGAGGCTCCCACAACCGCGACGAGCCGTGCCTTCGCGAGCACGTCGACCATTGCATCAACTTGACTCTCGCGGCCAAAGAAGAGGTGCTCCTCGTCTGGCCGAAATGGTCTTAGGCCCGGGAAAACATTGCTGAAGACGATCGCCGCGGCAGTCTGGCTCATATGTTCCAAAGCTGGGGTCAGGACCTCAGCGAATGCAAGATCGGCTCTAATTCAGACTCGTTAAGTCCGTTCATTCCATTGATCAGGTTGGACTCTCCCAGCTCGATCAGTTCGTTTTTGTCCTCAGTGGCAGGAGGGGCCAAGAAAACAAAGGGGTTGAGCGAAGGTTCTTGCTCGCGGTATGCTGCGGCTCTTCTCAGATCATTCTCGACTGTACGCTTCCAAGCCTCGTCGCCTGCACCATAGTACAAAATCGCTATGTCACAGCGACGCAGCAAATCCTCGTTCGCCTGTCGAACTTGCACTGCACTCCCCTCAAAGACTGGGATGGCAACATCAACACCCTCGCCCTTCAAGTACCTGCGGAGTGGGATGCTAGCAGAACGATCCCGCTGATCACATATAAGGTGTACGAGCTTATTGGAGTTGTTAGGCTGAGGCGTCAGTCGGGCCGAAGTCTCCAACCTATGAAGCATGGAGTGAAGAGCTGCTTTAAGTGTCTCGATGTTAGCAGTAATTAGGTCGGCTCCTCGCTGCAATTCAGGAAGTCTCAGCAAAGCATCAATGAAGGCCTGGTGTTCGGGGTGTTGAGAGCTAGTACCTTCTGGAAGCCAAATCAAGCGACGCAACCCAAAAGCCTCGCTTCGATTGGCGGCGATTTCGTTCTGGAGTTGAACGGCGGACTTTGAGCCTGCGCCGTCAGGTATCTTGCCTCGTGACGGCCCGATCAGATGAACGGCAACTTGGCACGATTCGAGGAGGCGAGTTACTTCTGCAATGTACTCGGATTCCAGATCCGGCAGTTGCGCAATCTGGTCGGGAAGTACGCTATAACCATGTGCACGAAGCTCACCCCTTATTTTGTCACGCTCTTCGCGCCGATCATAACTGCACTCGGCCAAGTAAACGGTCGGCCTCGATGCAATTGTCGACTGCACGTGTTCGATATCTTTCTCCTTCAACTTGGAGATGAGATCGGCAATGTCTTGTGCCAGGAAGTAGATTTGTCTCCTGTAGGTTTCTCCGCTCCCAAAACTCGGGTCCAATGGCAACTCACGTGTACCGTCTGCTTCGTAAAACTCGTAGCCCAGCGCGTCCTTGAGAATGTGCGGCAACTGTTCCCGACGATGAGTCGGTAGTCTCTTCAGCATGACCCGGAAGACTCTGGCTTTGTCCTCTACCGTCAATCCGCCGTGCGACTCTGCCTCCTTGCAAAACTCGTTGACCTCCCTGAGACACCACTCGGATTCGAGGTAACGAGGTGAGAGTACGGATAGCAGGACGGCGGTTTCGGGAAACTGCTTGACGATCTCATTGGTAAAGATATCGTTGCCACGCAGTCTGTCATCCCGCCATATCCTGGCCTCTTCGCCCATGCTTTGGCTGAGGTACGTCTCTAGATACTTATGGAATCGGGTCACCCATCCGTGATCCTCACCGGGGGTCGGCAGGTCATCAACATGTGCGTAGCTGAGGAATAGATGTTTCTCAAACTTCATTTGGACGATTCGAAATGCCCGTTTGGCCAACTCTAACGGAGCCGCCCGTCGGTGGCAAAATGGTGGTGTATTTTACACCTGCCCATTTCAATGTCAACGAAAGAATGCTTTGCGAATGTTTGACGGTGCGATAGCGAACGAGCCGCTGCGGAGCCAGCCGTGGGGCAGGAAGTGAGCTTCGGCGAGCACGGCCAGCAAGGGATGATGACTGGGGCGTCGGTGCTTGCGCGGATTGTGTCCTTTCAACGGGCCTTGCTGCTGGCTATAGCGTTCGAAGACGGGTGGAATCCAATTCCAAACTGTAACACTTGCTGCGTGTGGGCAACCGCCCCATCTGCCACTCGGCCAGCGGGTCGAAGAGACGATGCACATGGCCCATGCCAAAACGCCGGAAGAGATTGCGGATGGCGTCGTTAGTGGGAAAGCGAGACAGGCCCAGCAAGGCATGCAAGGCGCGATCATTGCGTAACCAGTTGGCGTGCGCAAAACGTTTGGCTCCCGCCAACACTGCCATGAGAAATGCGGTGAAGGTCGTGGTGGGATCGATCTGGTTGGGGGACTTCCACTGGATCAACATGTGCTGCCGAAGCTTCTCGACAAACCCCAACTGGTGAAGGAACGCTACAAAAACCGCAACCCCGCCCAGCGGGGTCACGGCACGTTGTGTCTCGCGCAGAATCAGCCGCTCCTGCGACAACAGGGCGCTGATCTCGCGCGGCACTGAGTTGTCCGCTGCATCTGGTTTCATTCCCCTGTTGTCTCAGATGTTTACGAGAAAACAAAACGCGGAGCTTCGGAATTCGGGTTTATCGGTACTAGTTATGTAGTGACAATCCCATTGCTCCCCCGTGCCTCATCAGGGGCTCTATCCTGAAGGCGTTATTGCTGCCTTTCCGGCTAGGGCTCTGATCAATTTGCTTATGCTGTGCGCGACGCTAAATGACTCGGCGACAGCGGACATATCGAGCAGTCCAAGTCCGCAAGTTGCCGTAACCATCGCGCGTTGAGCAAATTCCTGGGGATCGCCCGCTTGCGATGCTGCTTGCAACCACCGGATGAAGATGCTCGCGGTATCGACCGCGTTCAGACCTGGTCGCGTGGGGACTATGCCATAAGCGACTATTCCTCCCTGATGCACGAAGTCGAGTGCATGCGAATCGGCAAAAAACAAATCAAGGCCCTCATAGGCATCGAACGAGAGAATATCGGGCTTCACGCGGCGCATGCGGTCAAACGGACGCGATGCACAACAATGCAGTCCGGCGTAGGCTCCACGAACTCGGGCGTCCTGCAGTGTGACCGCCAATGCGCCGAGTCTCTTGTCCTCGGAAACAGCGCTCGCGACTGGCGCTTCCAGGCACAGGGCTGGTTCATCAACAAACATCAATACTGGAAGGCCAGCGGATTTCAGGCGATCAATCTGCCAGCAGATGATCTGCGAGACATGAAATGCGACGGCTGCAAAAAGGGCAGGATCGGATAGGAAAGGCCGATCTTGGTGGAACAGGTACGCTGCCAGCGTGATTGGACCCTCAATCTGTCCTTTCACGGCGGCCGCGTGCTTGAAGAATCCTGCGGACAACGCTTCCTCAAATGCACCAAAGCCCGCGGCATTCGACGGCATCAGAGCTCCAACGCTCCGATGAAGGATTTCGAGCAACGAATCGATCCGGCCTTCCTTTACCTGATAACCGTAGCCTTCGTTGCGGGGCTCAATCAGATCTGCCACACTGCCCAAGCCCTGGCCGACTACGCTCTCCCGTTCTGAGAGTTGCGGCAGCTGAGGCCAGAAGGGGACTTCCGGCGAAAATTCAGCAACCGCCTCAATGGCCGATGTAACAGAAGTAAGAGGCAGGCTGCCGATGCCCGTGACTGCGCCCGCGGCGGTGAAGGGCATTCGGCTGTAATAGGTTGGAATCGCTGTGGGTCGCACTCTTTCTGGTCTCCGCAGAGAAAGCTTTGCCGTCAAGCTCCAAGAGCCAACCGCCCCATCAGAGACGGCCAACTCTTTTTGCGGTGGGAACAGACCCGACCTTTCACCAGCGTCCCTCTCACTTACTGGCGGGCCTGAAACTCAACCGTATCAGCATCATCCCACCGAACATGCGCATCAGAGGTTAATACTAGCCTGGATCGTTATAATTCAAGGAAGAGCGCGCCTAGTGGCAAATGTGGCGGAACTGAAGCGAATGTGCGCAGAAGAGCTCAACCGCGAGCGTCGGCCAAGCACCTTTTAATTCAGATAGATACCAGCGAAACAGCATGCCCAAGGCAATATGGATATGACGAAATCCCGCCCACATCCTCTTCAGGAGATTCTCGATAGCCGAATTGCCATCATCGATGGAGCAATGGGCACGACGATCCGTACCTACGGCATGACGGAACCGGACATTCGAGGAGACCGCTTCAAGGACGCTACCAAGGGTCTGCTTAACAACGGTGATCTCTTCACCCTGACACAGCCGCAGATGATCGGGGACATCCATCGCAGGTTTTTGGAGGCGGGCGCGGACATCATCGAGACGAATACCTTCGGTGCGACCAGCATCGCCCAGAGCGAATTTTTCGTCGATGACCCCAGGGAGCACGGCGGCCGAAAGGACCCCACTTTCTACCAGAAGATCATCGACGACCCGTTCCTCGGCAGCCTGGCTTCGGAAATCAATGAGAAATCGGCACGGCTGTGCCGCGAATGGGCCGATCGTGTCGGCAATGCAACCTCGCGTCAACGCTTCGTGGCAGGAGCAATCGGACCGCTGACGGTGTCGCTCTCGAACTCGCCTGATGCCGATGATCCCGGCTTCCGCATGGTCACTTTCGACCAAGTGAAGACCGCTTATATGCAACAGGTGCGCGCGCTCATCGCCGGGGGGTCGGACTTTCTTCTTGTAGAGACGATATTTGACTCGCTGAATGCTAAGGCCGCGCTGGTTGCGATTCGTGAGGTGTTTGATGAAGACGGCAGCGAGCTGCCAGTGATGATTTCAGCGGCGGTAGGGCGTGGCGGCGAGACGATGATCTCCGCCCAGACGATTGAGGCGTTCTGGAACGCAGTGCAGCACGTGAAACCGCTGTCGGTGGGACTCAACTGCTCCCTTGGACCCGATCTGATGTATCCATTCCTTGAGGAACTGTCGGAAAAGGCGGACGTGGCAATCTCGTGCTATCCGAACGCCGGATTACCGAATCCGCTCTCGGAAACCGGATTCGATCTGGGGCCGCAGGACATGGCGCGCTATCTGCTCGATTTCGCGCGGGGAGGGCTGATCAACATTGCCGGCGGCTGCTGCGGTAACACACCTGAGCACATCGCGGCGATCGCCAAAGCGCTCGAGGGTCAGCCTCCGCGAAGGTGGGGGATCGCGCCAGCTGTCGGACCCAGCGCACGCCAGAGCGAGGGAAGGCCGTGAGCGTGGCCGAGAGTCGTGAGCGTGGGCGACGCCCCGGAGACGAAACCCCTTCGTCTGTCGGGATCACAGCCGTTCACCCAGCAGCGCGGCGTCTACATCGTGATCGGTGAGCGGACCAATGTGGCCGGTTCGCCTAAGTTCGCGAAGCTCATCAAGCAAGGTAAATACGAAGAGGCAGTCAGCGTAGCCCGGCAGCAAGTCGAAAATGGGGCTAACGTCCTCGACATCTGCATGGACGAGGGCATGATCGACGGCGTCACGGCAATGACACGCTATCTGCAGTTGCTGGCCAGCGAGCCCGAGGTTGCCAAGGTGCCCTTTATGGTCGACTCCTCGAAATGGGAGGTGATTGAGGCGGGGCTGAAGTGCCTGCAGGGCAAGGGCATCGTGAACTCGATTTCGCTGAAGGAAGGCGAAGAGAAGTTTCGCCAGCACGCCGCCACCGTTCTGAAGTATGGCGCTGCGGCGGTAGTAATGGCTTTCGACGAGCGAGGCCAGGCTGCGACCTATGAAGACAAGATCCGAATCTGCGAGCGAGCCTATCGGATATTGGTCGACGAGGTTGGTTTTCAGCCTGAGGACATCATCTTCGATCCCAATATCCTCACGGTTGCCACCGGCATGGAGGAGCACAACAACTACGCGGTTGACTTCATTAACGCCACGCGATGGATCAAGGCCAACCTGCCGCACGCGAAGGTCAGCGGCGGCGTCTCGAACATCTCCTTCAGCTTCCGAGGTAACAACAAGGTTCGCGAGGCCATGCACTCCGCGTTTCTTTATCACGCCATCGCTGCGGGCATGGACATGGGAATCGTCAATGCCGGAATGCTCGAAGTATACGAAGAGATTGAGCCTGAACTGAGGGTGCTGGTCGAGGATGTGTTGCTGAACCGTCGTCCCGATGCCACAGAGCGGCTGGTTGAGTTCGGCGAAACACTAAAGGGCGCTGGTGCGGTAGTAAGTGAAAAGAAGGCAGAGGAATGGCGCAGCGGCACGGTTGAGGAACGTCTTTCTCACGCACTGGTCAAGGGAATTGACACGTATATCGAGATCGATGCCGAAGAAGCGCGCATCAAGTTAGGGCGCCCTCTATTGGTCATCGAAGGCCCGCTGATGGCCGGCATGGGCGTGGTGGGTGATTTGTTCGGAGCCGGCAAGATGTTCTTGCCTCAAGTGGTCAAGTCTGCCCGGGTCATGAAGAAGGCCGTGGCCCACCTGACGCCGTTCATGGAAGCCGAAAAGGCGGCGATGGTTGCGGCTGGACAAATGGTCAAGGCGCAGGGAAAAATTGTGCTGGCGACGGTCAAGGGTGACGTTCACGACATAGGCAAGAACATCGTCGGCGTCGTCCTCGCCTGTAACAACTACGAGGTGATCGACCTGGGGGTAATGGTCCCCTGTGAAAAGATTCTCGAACGCGCCAAGGCTGAGAAGGCGGACCTAATCGGCCTCAGCGGTCTGATCACGCCGTCTCTCGACGAGATGGTGCATGTGGCCCGCGAGATGGAGCGCCAGGGCTTCAAGTTGCCGCTGCTCATCGGTGGGGCGACCACGAGCCGGAGGCACACGGCCGTCAAGATTGCTCCGCACTACAGCGAGCCAGTGGTCCACGTGCTCGATGCCAGCCGGGCGGTGCCCGTGACGACCAGCCTCCTTAGTGACGACGGAAAGCCGACGTTCGTGGCGCAGCATCGCGCCGAATACGAGGCGCTCCGCAAGGCCCACTCCGCGCCGCGCCTGCAGGTTGTCTCCCTTGAAACCGCTCGCAGTAGGCGGACACCGATCGAATGGCGTGCCGAAGACCTGCCCGTACCGACGTTTACCGGCGTGCGCGTGCTGAAGAACTTTCCACTTGCGACGCTGCGCGACTTCATCGACTGGACACCTTTCTTCCACACCTGGGGGCTGAAAGGTGTTTATCCCCGCATACTCGACCATGAAGAGCAAGGTGCGCAAGCGCGCCAGATCTATACAGAAGCCAATGCCCTGCTGGATTTATTCGTTGATAAGAACTTGATCACAGCGCACGGTGTGTATGGCTTGTTTCCCGCCAGCGCCGTGGGAGACGATGTCGAGCTGTACACGGACTCCACACGTGGAAGTGTTCTCGAGCGATTTCACTTCCTCCGCCAGCAGTCAGACAGAGACGGCAGCGAGCCGTGCCGATCGCTCGCCGACTTCATCGCGCCAAAGGAAACGGGGCTGTCAGATCATATTGGTGCTTTTGCAGTAACCAGCGGCATAGGCCTGAAGGAGTTGTGCGACCGATTCAGGGCCGAGCACGACGACTACAACGCGATCATGGCCGAAGCGATCGCTGATCGATTGGCCGAGGCTTTCGCCGAATGTCTTCACAAGCGGGTACGAGATGAATGGGGCTACGGTTGTGACGAAGGTCTGAGCAACGCAGATCTCATCCAAGAGAAATATCGTGGGATCAGGCCCGCGGCGGGTTACCCGGCGTGCCCGGACCACACGGAGAAAGGTCCGCTCTGGCATTTGCTCGATGTGGAGGCCAATACCGGAATGCGGATTACTGAGTCATTTGCGATGTGGCCCGGCTCGAGCGTGAGTGGTCTCTACTTTGCTCACCCGGAATCGCGATATTTCAGCCTCGGCAAGATCGACCGGGATCAGGTCGCTGACTATTCCGCACGCAAGGCGATGAGTGTCGCAGAGGTCGAGCGATGGCTCGGGCAAAACCTGAACTACGACCCCTCAGAATAGCCTTCCGGATCC
>CAWFQT010000008.1:0-23771 GCA_963817965.1 uncultured Acidobacteriaceae bacterium | reverse complement strand
TCCGTACCTGTGCCAGATCATCCGAAGAGTATTTCCGGGGCCAGAAGGTCGGTGAAAATATCCCACAGGCTTTCCACTGTTATTGAATATTGAAAAAATCCTATGCGGACACGTTCCGGTGCCAGGCAACGCCGTCTGCGCGCCGCACTCAGTCAGCTCTTACGCGACGGCCAGCAGCAACGTGACCTAACGCGCCTTTTCAACAGTGGCCCGCGCAGCGGACCGTCCGCTGCAACCGGTTGTTAGGCGGTGATAATGCATCACTTCTGTGCCGCGTCTGAATCGAATATCACTGTCTCCTGGTCAACCTCCACCTCGCCGTACTTGAGGCCGCCCGCGCGTTCGTAAACGTGCAAAACTGCACCGGTCGTGTTCAGCTGTGTGTCGACAAGGCGAAAACTGCGCGGGATCGTGCCTCCCCCGAACAGACGCTTACCGGTACCGAGAACGACAGGAAACTGCCAAATACATACGGTATCGACGAGATCGTGCTGAAGTATGGTTTGGATGAGGTTGCCGCTGCCGTGGACCTGAATCTCGCCGCCTTCCGTGCCTTGCGCTTCGCAACCTCCTGGGCAACGTCGCCCTTGAGCAGGATGGAGTTGTTCCAGTTGACCTTATCGAGTGTCCTGGATGCGACGAACTTCGGCCGGTGTTGAGGGCCATACCATTTTCATGCGCCGGATCGGTGGACTTGGGCCAGGAGTCTGCAAAGATCTCATAGGTTTTGCGGCCGAGAAGAAAGGCGCCGGCGCGCTTCGTCCACTCGGTCATGATTTCACCAAACTTTGCGTCAAAGTAAGGGACCAGCCAGCCGCTGTGCTGGAAGCCGCCGGCGCGATCTTCGTTGGGGCCGCCGGGTGCCTGCATGACGCCATCCAGAGTTGTGAAAGTACCCACAACCAGTTTTCTCATGCTCTTCATCTCCTCTTCTTCAAGCGTGGCGCTCGCTCGCGCCGACTGCCGCGCGCGAGCGAGACAGCTGGCCTCGGTCGGTCGAGCCATGATCACGCCTCGAAGCCAGCAGGATACCGCCGATTGGCTCCAGAGTCCTTTTCGTCAGGAATTCGCGGTTCCGGTTTCCGGCGGCATAACCCCTGGCTGACTAGGTGCGCCGGTTCTGCGAGGACCCATTGATCACGTAGCGTGAAGCAGAGGCTGGAAGCGATCTACTCAGGGTTGATAGCACCGCCGAAGCTGGTGGCGGTATCGTGAAATCGAGAAATTTGGTACGCTTTGGTACGGTCGGTGTTTGGGGCGGTCCGCAAGTAATTGGCCCGCAAGGCTTGGGCGCTTAACTCAGCGGTAGAGTGCCATCTTCACACGGTGGAAGTCATAGGTTCGAATCCTATAGCGCCCACCATCATCATCTGCTTACTGCACAGCCACTTACAAGCGGCTGTTGTTTTTGCCCGGCATAATCCCAGCCCGATGCCAGCCCGATACAGATCACTGAGTGGCCTCCGAGGCGGGCTTGGTCGGCAGCAGTTAGAGGTCATCTCGGGCCTGCTGTGACGGAGCAAGGTCTGGGAGACCGTAATGTGCTTGCTGGTTTCGTTCGCCCAGGTGCTCAAGCTGTGGCGGAAACGGTGCCAACCAAACGTTCACCCTTGGTTACCAACCCCAGAGCAGCGACGGCTGGCTTAACGAAGTCGGCGTTCATGGTCTGACCCCACAGCGGTTGCTTTCCCTTCAGCTTCAGCGAGGCAAAAATGAAGTCCTCGTCTTTGGCGTACGGGGTTTGCTGCCGCCAATCGGTGAGGAACGCTGCCAGAGCCGCACACATTGGGACGGGTGCGTTGCTGGCCTTGGTCTTCGTCCGTTTCTGAATCTCACCCCCGCCTGAACGTTGGGTGAATGAAGATGCGATTGTTCGCCCACTCCACGTGCTTCCACGTCAAACCAAGACACTCGGAGATGCGGATGCCCGTGGAGGCGACCAAAAGCGCGGCAATCTTCACAGGGTAGGGGAGTCGCTCCAGCAGAGCGATCTGAAGATGGTGCTGAGCAAGGGACTTCGCCCCATCGGCGTGGGCATAGTGTACTGGTCGCCAGCCAATTCTGGGGAGTCTCTCCGCGCGACCCGCTCACATTTGTTGGTGTAATGCTAGGGCTGGCGGCGGTGGGAACCGCAGCTTGCTTAGTCCCCGCGCGCCGCGCCACGCGGGTCGATCCCCTGGTGGCGCTGCGCTAGGAATAGGCGTCCTGTCCAGCCTCAGTGGTGGAATCCGCCGCCGCTGCCGCCATGAAAATCTCCGCCGCCATGAAATGCCGGGCCCGCCACTCCATGGCTAGGTCGGGTTGAAGGAGCCGGTGCGAACGCGCGTCCCGGACTTACGCGCGCTGCCGGCGGAGGAAGTGCTCGTCCCGCGTAGTAGTGCTCATGGTATCCGAACCCGCGGCGATACCCGTAGCCATAGTAGGGCGCATAGCCCACGTACCATGGCGAATAGAATCCCCAGCCGAACGGACTATAGAAGATGCCGTCGCCGGGAATCCACGTGTAGCCCGCGAACCATGGGTTCCAATACCAGCCCGCACCATACCAGCCAGGACTTCCAGCATAGTAATTGCGGGCTATATCGACGTTGGCCTCAGCCAAATACTGCGAACGCAGATCGCTAAACCGATACAGGTCGCTCGCCTCAAAGGTGTTCTTATCGAACTTCGTGGTCTTGAGCTGGCCGCTCGCCTTCAAGTCGAGCTCGTGTCCGCCCTTGACCTTCACGTTCTGATCATTGTCCTGAACGTAAGCTTCGCCCTTTAGGACACGTACCTGCTCATGGTCGGCGTCGAACGCATACAGACCATCTTTCACCATTTGAGTGCTGGCGCCGTCTTCTCCGATGCGAAGCTGGTTGTATGGATGAATCTCGGCGACCTCGACGGTGGCCTGCCCCTTGAGCAGGTCGGCTTCGGTGTTGGTCAGGCTGGACGAAACCATCTTCACCATACTGTTGTCACCGACGCGCAGAAACACGCCGGGCGTCAGCAGGATTTCTGCCTTCCCGTTCCCCGTCGATAACGATTGGCCGGGTTGCAGCTCGACTGAACCAATAGATTTCGCGTTCAGCGGCTGGTCGCCGACGCTGGCTTGTCCTTCAATGTAGTTGAGAGTTCCTGGAAGCGCTGTGTCTGCGCCCCACGCGGGCGCGGTCAAAACCGCTGCCAGAAGGAAAACACTGAGTGTTTTCAACCTTGGCAGTCTCATGACATGTACCTCTATTTCTCATTGGATGCAACCAGGCAGGTTTGGTCACAAGTATAGGGAGACACACGTTGCAGAATTGCGAAACTAATTCAACACTACTAGCGGGCTGCGGAAGCAAGCGAGCTGTTGGATGCTTTGCAGGGGCGCAGCCCTAGCTTCGAACTTCGCGAAAGCTGCGTCCCATTCAAACTCACCGTGCGGCGACGATCTTCCTGTATTCGCCTTCAGTAAACGCTTTCATTGTCTGCGTGGTTACGTTGCCGGCAGCGCCCGTGGCCAGCATGAATTTCGCGGCCGCATCATCGGTGGGAAATTCCGAGACGATCACTGCGTCATACTTGCCCATGGTCAGAAACCAGGAGTGGACCTTGCCTCCGGCCTGCTCGGCGGCTTTGCGGGCGGGGTCCAGCCGCGCCGGACTGTCTTTGATCCTGCTCGCTCCCTGCTGCATGTAGCGAATCAGCGTCACATAATGTCCTGTGTCGACATCCGAGCTGGATACTTTCGGCAGAACCATTTGATTGACTCGTAGCCGTCCCAGATGAACCCGAGGTTCCAGGCAGGCCGGTGTTCCATTTTCCGAGACTCAAGGAAACAGCCTTCCGCTCCGCTTGACGGGCGTCGATGACACTTTGCAACGCAGTTTGGCTCTCTGGGCTGCCTTCCAACAAATATCTGACTTCTTCCGCACACGCAATATGAGTTGGTCGGACGACCAACAGGAGTTTGAAACCTGGCTCTCCAAGACTGGTGGCGGCGTCGATCTTGCGGAGCGCAAGAAGCATGCCGCCGAGCTCTACGTAATCTGGCGCAACGCCGTCGAGACTGCCATCAAGAACTCGCCGAACACTCTATTCATCGCGGCGGCTGGAAACAGCGATAGTAATGCCGGGTTCCTTGGCGACGTACCGGCCTCTCTCCATCTCCCGAACCTCATCGCGGTCGGCGCTGTCAACCAGGCTGGAGACGAGACTTCCTTCACCAGTTACGGCGATACCGTCGTCGTGGACGCAGACGGTTACCAGGTTGAAAGCTACGTTCCGGGAGGGGCAAAGCTGAAGCTGTCGGGCACATCGATGGCGACTCCCAACGTCGTCAACCTCGCGGCCAAGCTGTTTGCGCTCGATCCTTCGCTCACACCCGCGCAAGTCATTGAACTCATCAAGCAGGGAGCAACCACCAGCGAGGATGGACGGCGCCATCTCATCGACGAAAAACGCCCGGTGGCACTTCTCCAGGCAAAGTGACCAGCTCGGCAAACATTGTTGGTGTCTCACCGTGCTGGTAATGCTTTTCTCGATTTCCCGCCTAGTCTACGGCGCCGGAACCAAGCAACACTGAGCACTCCACTCCCGGTCAAGAGCAGCGCGCTCGGCTCGGGTGTCGCCGTGAGTGTGGGATTGGTCCCGCCATGTGTGTCATTCGTTATGATTAACGGCTCTATGATTACAGACACACCGGCAGAACTACCGGTGGGTACATAGTGCGAACCGTCATTCGACGCAAGCGTCGGATTGTTCTGCTGATTGCTCTGTTGAGACGACGAGCTGGATCCACCTGTACCACTTGTCCAACGCATCCGGTAGTTCGTGGCATCCTGTGAGTTGAGTGACGCCCCGGAATTATCTTGCGCTGGTGTGTTCGGGTCGGGATCCGGCAGGTCTGCCATGAGCCAGGGGTCTGTCAGCTCCGGAGCACCGCGGAAGGCGAAGTCGTTATCCGGCTCATTTTCGTCAACGAATTCGAAGCGGTCTTCTTCCGGAATCTGCTCCATCTTGAACAGGTCGGGGAGATGCTTTTGCGCTATGCGAAGCGACCTGACCTTAGGATATTTCGATTCACCGCCAGCAGTATCAGATTTACTCTCACTACCAGAGTTGCGATCGCGGGCCTCATGCTGCGCCGTCTTTGCGTTTCCGAATGAAAACAGCGGTGGCAACGCTGGGTTTACAACCAGACAATAACCGAGTGTGACGCATCCAAAAGTGGCAAATGACAACGAGAACTTCATTTCTTGCTTTACCTACCTCTCAATAAATACATCGAAGCTTTAGAGCGCGTGTGACGTGGTGAGCTGTTCCAACCCGGATCGGAGTGCGTGCCGGGTGGTTCCTCCTGGTGATTCGGCCCCGGTGCAGCGATTGCAAGACGGCAGATCGCTTTCAGGAGAGACCATCCAGGGTGCAGAGGCATTCGTCGAAAAATACTTGTCACGTATTGCCGGCACTGGCAATCAACGTCTGCAATAGTCAGCAATAACGGGTTCCTTTGCAGCTTTCGATTCCGCCACCTCCTTCGTGGGCGTATTCCAATGAATTGTTTTGCATGTTGGGCAGATCTTCGGAATCCCCGGCCTACGAGGAAACCATGTCTTGCCGCACCGTTTACATTTGTGCAGTGTGATTACTTCCATGTGCCTAACTTTACACATACGTAAACGTAGAGTCGTTGTCCGAAGGCAGCCTGCTGGTTGCGCGTGAGCAATGAGCAGGGACAGGGAGCGATGAGAGCTACGTTAAGCTGTCCGTTAACTGCGGAGCGCGGACGAGCAGGGCGTTCAGCCACTGCTCTCCTGCTCGTCGAGGTCGAGCATCGTCTGATACCCACACCGGAGTCAGGACCCGAAGCGACTCAACAAGTCAGCCCATGAACGGTGTATGCGTGCTTTTGACTGTAGACAAGCCCACACCTGAAATAATCTCCGCATCTCCGCATCTCCTGCCTGAGGACCTTCCCGGCCGTATTTGCCTTCGCCAAAGGCGGTACGCTAACTGTGACGACCGCGGGCCAGTTCCCTGCACTAAGCACTACAGGTCTGGGCATCTGGCGGCACACGAACGGCCACTCTTATGGCGCAGTGTCCTGAGTCCTTCATTTTTAGCTCCGCTGGAGTCTGGACGCAGACCAATAGGCTCACGCGGTCCATCGAAATCGGTAACGACGCCGACGAGTTCACCGATACAGTTGCGCTTCAAATCTTCGACACCAACGGTAATCAGATTGTGACGGGCTGCGGCACGAGTGTCGGAAGTCGCATGAAATGAGTGGGGGAAAGATCGGTCAAAGTGGAGGGCAAAGAGAGGCATGAAGGGGCGAGCGGGTTCGCCCCTTTCCGTTTCAGGGCAGAGAAAACAGAAACGCGCGCTGAACAGAAGCAAGGACTCCGTCACCATGGCTACGGACAACGCATCACACAATGGCGGTGTCAACGCGTTCGATGTTTTTTGGGAGGTTGAGAATCTCGATAAGAGCTGTTCTGAGTCCGAGATGGGCCAGACTTATGGACAATCATCGGGAACGCGGACTTGCGGATCGGCTGTTGCTCAGGACGCATTAGGGTCGGTTCCCTGACCGCCCACGCCTTTGTGCTGGTCATCGGATCGCGGAGCGTTTTGCTTGCGGCAAGGAAATTGGCAGCTACCTGGGGTTGATTCCCTGTGAAGACTCCAATGCCAATCGTCAGCGGCTGGGACACATCAGCAAGCAAGGTAATACTCTGCTGCGTTTCTTGCTGGTGGAAGCGGCACAAGCTGCCGTCCGTGGCGACGCAGAGTGTCACCGCAACCAGCCCGTCGCTTTCGCGGCGATAACGCGTCCCGCACCATCGAATATGAGGTTGCGACATTAGTGCCAGTGCGCGGTTATTCATTGACGCGTAAATACAACCGTAAGATCATCTAACCGCAAAGCCAAACTTCTCTAATGTCCCGCCAGATTATCTCCCACTACCGCATCGTCGAGAAGCTCGGCGGCGGCGGCATGGGAGTTGTTTACAAGGCCGAGGACACGCGCCTCCATCGCTTTGTAGCGCTCAAGTTCCTGCCCGATGAAGTGGCCCGCGATCCGCAGGCGCTATCACGATTTCAGCGTGAGGCCCAGGCTGCATCGGCCCTAAACCATCCCAACATCTGCACCATTTACGAAGTCGGGCAGCAGGACGGCATGCCGTTCATAGCCATGGAGTTCCTCGACGGCGTGACACTGAAGCACTCCATCGGTGGAAAGCCGATGGAGACCGGTCTGCTGCTTAGCCTTGCGATTCAGATTGCCGACGGACTCGACGCCGCCCACGCCGAAGGCATCATCCACCGCGATATCAAGCCTGCCAACATATTTGTCACCAAGCGTGGACACGCCAAGATCCTCGATTTTGGATTGGCCAAGGTGACGGCCAAATCCGCTTCCGCGAGCTTGGTTGGCGACGCCGTTACGCTGACTGAGGAAGAGCCATTGACCCGCCCTGGCTCTGCTCCCGGCACCGTTTCGTATATGTCGCCCGAGCAAGTGCGAGCCAAGGAACTTGATTCCCGGACCGACCTGTTCTCTTTCGGCGTGGTCTTGTACGAGATGGCTACGGGTCTGCCGCCTTTCCGCGGCGAGAGTTTGGGTGTCATAGCGAAAGCCATACTGGACGGGACGCCGACGCCAGCGGTGCGGCTGAATCCCGAAGTTTCGCTGGAGCTGGAACGAATCATCAACAAGGCGCTGGAAAAGGACCGCAATCTGCGTTACCAGCACGCTGCCGACCTGCGCAGCGATCTTCAGAGGCTGAAACGAGACTCGGATTCCGGGCTGGTGGCAACAACTGCGAAGCCCGGGGCCGCGAGCATCGCGAAACGCTGGAAGGCCATTGTCGCTGCTGCCATAGCCGTGCTGGCTCTGTCAGTCGGCAGTTACTTCTATTTCCACCAAAATCCAAAACTCACAAATAAGGACACCATCGTCGTTGCCGATTTCACCAACACCACGGGCGACCCTGTCTTTGACGGCACTCTGCGGCAAGGGTTGTCGGTGCAACTGGAACAGTCGCCATTTCTCAGCATTGTGCCCGAGCAGCAAGTCCAGCAGACCTTGCAGATGATGGGCCAGAAGCCGGATGCGAAGCTCACGCCGGAAATTGGACGGGAACTCTGCCAGCGGACGGCGAGCGCCGCTGTCCTCGACGGTTCGATTTCGCAGATTGGCTCGCAGTATCTTTTAACTCTCGAGGCGGTCAACTGCGCGAGCGGGGAAACGGTGGCCAGCACAGAGGCCCTGGCGACCGACAAGAACCACGTGCTCGATGCACTGGGGAAGACAGCTTCGGAGATTCGGAAGATACTCGGCGAGTCGCTGAGCACGGTGCAAGCGCTCGATACGCCTCTTGAACAGGCCACGACGCCGTCGCTGGAAGCTCTCAAAGCCTTCAGTTCGGGCCTTCAAGTTCATAGTACTGTCGGGGATGCTGCGGCTATTCCGTTTTATAGGCGGGCCATCGAACTCGACCCAAATTTCGCACTCGCCTACCTATGGCTGGGCCTCGCGTTTAACGATATTGGTGAACTCAGTAAGGACGTTGAGTGTTCCCGCAAGGCTTACGAACTGCGCGACCGGACGAGCGAGCCTGAGAAGTACTTCATCACGGCTCGCTTCCATAAGGTGGTCACCGGGAACATCGAAAAGGCCGAGGAAGCCCTCCAGCTTTGGATACGGGCATATCCCCGCATGGCACAACCGCATATTTACTTAGCGGGGGCAGTCTACCCGAATACAGGTCAATACGAGAAAGCAGTTGAAGCAGGCCGACAGGCAGTCCGCTTGAGTCCGAACTTTTCCCCCTCGTACGTACTCCCGATGTTTGACTACATCTCGCTGAATCGCATCGATGACGCGAAGGCCACGTATGAGCAAGCTCTCGAACGCAAACTGAAACACTCTCTCTTCCATCTTGCGTTGTATCAGATTGCCTTTTTGCAGAATGATGCAGCGGGGATGGCGCAGCAGGTGTCATTATCGGAAGGAACGCCGGGACTAGAAGCTTCCTTGCTCGCGAACGAGGCCGATACCGCTGCCTACTCCGGGCGGCTTAGGAGCGCCCGAGAGTTTTCCCGTCAGGCGATAGATTCTGCCGAACGGTCTGGAGACAAGGAAGCGGCTGCAACCTACTCCGCCCTTTCAGCTCTCCGGGAGGCCTTGTTCGGCAACCCAGACGAAGCAAGACGGCTTGCCACTTTGGTAATGAGCCATCCGGCAGGCCACGATCTGCAGTATGCTTCCGCGCTTTCGTGGGCCTATATTGGGGACGACGAGCGAGCGCAAAAACTTACCGACGATTTGGGCCAGAGGTTTCCGGAGGCCACGGTCGTGCAGTTCAACTACCTGCCAACCCTCCGCGCAAAGCTTGCGGTCAGCAAGGGAAATGTTTCTGAAGCCCTGGAGACTCTCAGAGCCGCTCTGCCGTATGAGCTAGGACGGACCACTTACAGTACTTACGGCTGGACGGCCCTGTATCCTGTCTATGCCCGCGGAGAAGCCTATCTAGCCGCCCATCAGGGCAAAGAAGCCGCCGCCGAGTTTCAGAAAGTTCTCGACCATCGCGGAATCGTATTGAACCAACCCATTGGCGCTCTCGCACATCTGCAACTTGGACGCGCCTACGCTCTGCAGGGCGACACAGCAAAGGCAAAGGCTACATATCAGAACTTCCTCACCCTCTGGAAGGACGCCGACCCCGACGTCCCCATCCTGAAAGAAGCCAAGGCAGAATACGCGAGGCTCAAGTAAGCGGTTACGCCCCCAAAAGTCCCCTCCTGCCAGATCTAACTGGATCAGTACTGGTACACGCCCATGTCTCCACCAATCAAGTCATTCGGCCAGAAACCGGCTTCGACGACATGTGTCGGAGGAGGATCTCGCGGGCAACGTGATGGACCAGACGCGGACTTCTGGACAATCTTCGGTAAGGCGGAGTCGCCGGTTGGCTGTTGCTCAGGATTACTCGACCGCCACAAACGCGGCCAGCGTCTGGGTGGCCGGCCGCGCGGAATCCGTCGCTGTCGCTCTGCTGCTAAACTGTCCTACATGGATATCAACCAGATAGTCTCTGCACTCACAGACGAACGGAGTCGAATCGATCAAGCAATTGCGGCTCTTGAAGGGTCGAGTCCTCGCCGTGGCCGCCCAGCCAAGGCAGGATCAGGCACACGCACAATGAGCGCTGCCGCTCGCAAGCGTATTTCCGCAGCCATGAGGATGCGGTGGGCACAACGGCGGGGTAAGTCTGTGCCGAAGAAGGCTGCAACCTCAGCGAAGAAGGCCGGTGCCCGGAAACCGATGAGCCCGGCGGCTCGGAAGAAGCTATCTGCACTTGCCAGAGCGCGATGGGCTGAGGCGAAAAAGAAGGGCGCCAAAAGACTATAGAACCCGGATAAGTTGACGATCTCTTCCTCTGACCGAGATAGAGTCATGATTAGCGGTCCTAGGGATCCCAGGACAAGATTCGCTGCCATTCCAGATCGCAAGAGGTCACTGACAGACCATTCTGCGAGCGTAAGACTTGGGTTTGTTGGCGAATTGAACGATCAACAACAGACGTTCGCCAGGAGGTTTCGTGAGCATGAAAGCAAGCACCAGGCAGGTAAAAGGCGTTACCATCGTCGACCTGAGCGGAAATATCAAACTGGGCGAGGGCACCTCGGTTTTGCGCGAAACCGTCAAGGATCTGCTGGGGAAGGGACATAAGAAAATGCTGTTGAATCTGGCCGAAATTAGCTACATCGACAGCTCGGGTATCGGCGAACTAGTCAGCGCCTTTACCTCCGTGCGCAACCAGGGTGGCGAATTGAAGTTGCTGCACCTGACCAAGAAAGTGCACGACCTGCTGCAGATCACCAAGCTCTATACCGTTTTCGACGTTAAAGACGACGAAGCTGCGGCTATCAGCGCCTTCGGTTAGCACCAAACCACCACGAGGCAAGCCGGGATACCGCCAGAAGCTCAAGAACGGCACTCGACGCGAGGCCCCATTCCCGGTGTACTTCGCCCTGCCCCATCGATTCCAGGGATGTCGGCACCAAAACAGGGTTGGGGGTCTGGGCGGGCGAGGCGGGACGATCCTTTAGGAAGGCAAGACTGATGACCGACCGGCTTGACGAGCCTGGAGGACCGCAAGCCAGCCAGCGAACAACAGAAGTAACGGAGCTGTCGCCACGCCGGGGAAGTAGCCTCCGTGCCACAAGGCAAGGAACAAGTGACCGATGCCATTGCCCAGCTCCAGAAGGATCCAGAACCACACTAGCCCGCGAGCTACAGGCCAGCTTGAGCGTATAGGGACAGCCCAGCACCACAGACCGAACGCGGCAAGAGCCGCGTTCACGAACAGAAAACCCACGGCGAGATCGTGGCTGACCACGCTGCTCACAAAACGAGCAGGCGGGAATACCAGGTAGAGTCGGGTGGCATACTCCTCGATTGAGTGCGCCCCTTGGGCGAGAATCAAGCACAGAAAAACAAGCCTTTCTCGACGCTCCAGAACATCTTCTTGGGCCATGCTAAAGCGTAAGTCGCCGCGTCGTTGGGAATCCGCCCTTGGCAGCTTGTTTTGCCTTCAAAATACTTGTCTTGGGCGAATTCCGCTACTCCCTATTGCCCTTCAAGAGCGCGGGTAATGGCGTTGCGTAGAGGCTCAATCACCTGAATCACAGGCCGACCTTCATAAAGCGGATTCGGGGGCTGCTGATTCCACGACGCACCGACGGGATAAACGGCAACGTAATCCCAAACGATGCCGCGGCGGTCGTGCTCACCGAGTTGGTGAGAAATAAGCCGCCCGCCATCCCAAAATTGGGCAGCGCGCGTGTCGGTGATCCGCTTGAGCGTCGTTGTGGACGGTGCTCCCCAATCGGTCGGCAACACCGGTTCCCACACAATAAAGACCCGGACCGGCCTCCCGATGAACGCCTGTAGTACTTGCTGGGTTGCAGAGGCCCCCTGCAAACAAATCATTCAGGTGGGCGATAACATCACGAGCAGGCGAACGTCTTGCCATGCGGCATTGAATTCGGCTTCAACCTGCGCGACGTTCTCCGGGGTCAAACGCACTAGCTGCGGCTGAGTGGTAGGTGTCTGGCTGCCGCCATAGAAATGTACGAGCGCCAAAATCACAACCAACGCAGCAACGGCTCCGATGATGCAGTTCCTTCGGATCATCGATTCACCGGGACACCAGGTTGGCAGCAGCGTTCGCCATCACCTGTGGAAAGAAAATCGCAATGATGACGAAAACCGCCGAAGTCCACAGAAGAAACGCGCTTACCACGCTAGGCTTTCGCTGGCATTGCTTCGCCCGCCACGCCTGATAGAACCCCAGGGCGATAAACAGAACGGAAGCCGCGAGCAAGTACGGACGTGCCGCAGTGAGAAACGGGGAGCTACCGGCCGCGCCTGCCGCAAACAGGAAGGGTAATACCGGCAGGCAGCAGCTCGATGCGGCAAGTACGCTTCCTATCGCTGCCACACCCGCAAATATACTGCGCGAGGCGTGGTCAGGTGTCGGCTCGATACGTTTTCCACTAGTGGCGTGGTCGGTCGTGTTCATTGGGCGTGCGCCTCCCTTAGCGCTGCGCGAATCATCTCTTCCGAGGGAAGCCCGCCCGGATAGCGGCGGCAGGCAAAGCCAGCATCGACCGAGCCACGCAACGCCGGATCTATGTCCAGTCCGTTGATGCGAACCGTTGGGGAGCCGGGAAACGCAAAAGCCTTTGCCGCAGATTCATCCTTCACTTCTATTTCCAGTATTTCGGCGACAACGCCCTCCTGCCGTAAAATGGCGCGGACCCGTTCCGCAGCGGGCAGATGGTTTGGGCAGCCGTCGAAATACAGCACTTCAATTTTCATGAGTGACTCTCCCGTCATGGCCCGTTCGGGCAAGTTCTTCCAGTACAGGACAGCATTCATGCGCGTCCACATCATCGCGCCCAAGCGCTTTCTCGCACTCGCCGAGTGCTGCTTTCAGCGCATGCTCAAGCCTCTTCAGATCGGACATTTTCTGGTGGACGGAGGCCAGCTTCTGGCGGATGAAATCGCGCACCTGCGTGCATGCATGCGTATTTTCGTTCTGGATGAGCAGCAGCTCGCGCACTTCGGCCAGAGAGAAGCCAAGCTGCTGCGCGCAGCGGATGAAGTGCAGATGGTCCACATCACGCGGGGTGTAAAGGCGGAAGCCGCCCTGACTGCGAGTCGGCTCGCGGAGCAGACCTTGCTTTTCGTAGAATCGGATCGCATCCACGCTTAGCCCCGTCTCGCGGGCAAGCTTGCCAATCTGAACACCATGCGGCATCAAACGACCTCTCTTGCAAGCTCCAAGACTTGCCCTAAGGATACACTCTGGAGCTAACTCCAGAGTCAAGCGGTTTTTGCGGATGATGCCAATAATGATGAAAAAACGCAGGCTTTCCTATTCGGCTCACTGTCCAGAAACCGGCCTCGCGGAGATCACATTCGCATGTGTGGGTTGATAAGACAGCTCGAGCAGTTATGTCCTCGAAGCTGACTTCGGGCCTGCCGTGTGGGAGGCAATTACTGGATCGAGACGCGAACCGATACTTCGGGCGCTGCACTTGTACGGGCAACCTGGGCCTTCATTCTACCCGCAATGCCTGGGTCGGGTTGATTGAAGAGGCGCGCCGGGCAGGGATCCAGGCGGCAACAAGCGCAACCAGAATGAGCGCGATCGGCACCAACGTAAACGTGAGTGCGTCGTGCGGTGAGATGCCGTAGAGAAGACCGGAAGCTAGCTTCGCCAGCATCCATGCGGCGGGCCAGCCGAGCGCCAGCGCTGCGAACGTCAGCGTCATACCCCGGCGCAAAACAAGCCGCAATACGGCTGCCGGCCGTGCGCCCATAGCCATCCGGATGCCGATCTCTCGTGTACGCCGGGTCACTGCGAAGCTCATGACGCCGTACAGGCCCACCGTAGCCAGCAGCAACCCGATTCCGCCGAACACCCCAAAGAGCATGGCCGCCACGCGCGGCAGTACGTAGGCCGCTCGCTACGTGCTCGTCCATGGTTTCAACGTTGTAAATGGCCATTGTCGGATCAAGCTCGTACACCTCGTGACGCAGAGCTTCGGAGATCACGACCAGATTATTCCGGGTGTGCACGATCAGCGTGTACCCCATCATCGAGGGATCATCGGCGATGCTTTGATCGAGCGAACGGTAGAGGATGGGACGGGTACCTTCGCCAAGAGTGCGCGACTTGGCATTTCCTACTACGCCAATGACCTGGTAAGTCTCCTTATGGCCCAACCTTATCCTCTTATATCGCTACTGCTGATACCACGTACGCGAAAGCGTCCGTCGCCTTGCGGCTTCGTTCAAACCGGCTTGGGGGAAGTGTGTCGCATTGCGGTTCCGTCCGGTTCGTCGGCAACCCCGTCGACAGTCACGCATAAGTCTTTTGTCAGGCTTCCTGCTTTGCTCGGCCGGACGGTACGAAGACTCTAGCCCAGTTTTCTCTCCACCAGACAAGCCGCTTGGGTCATGAGGTAATTCTGTTCCGGGGCACTTGTCGTCCGGCTGGCCGCAGTTCGGTAATGCTTGATGGCGCTTTCATAGTCGCCAACCATTTCGAGCAAATGGGCGCGAATCGCGTCGAGACGATAATGACCAGCAAGCCGGGCGTCGGTATCGAGCGTCCTTAGCAGTTCCAGACCTTTCGCTGGGCCGTGTACCATGGCAGCCGCAATTGCATGATTGAGCGTGACCATAGGGCTGGGAGACACACGTTTCAGCAGTTCGTACAATGCCAGGATCTGCGGCCAATCCGTCTCTTCCGCTCGCGCTGCTTCGTCATGAACTGCAGCGATAGCCGCCTGTAACTGATACAGACCGACGGATCCTTTCGATAGTGTGGCGGTCAAGAGTTCGATGCCTTCGGAGATCTCGGCCCGGTCCCACAGAGTTCGATCTTGCTTATCCAAGGGTATCAATTCCTCATTAGGTCCGGTTCGTGCCGCACGGCGAGCGTCGGTCAGCAACATGAGCGCCAAAAGGCCTTCTACTTCTCCATTCTCGGGTAGCAGCGCTTTTGCACAGCGAGTTAACCGGATCGCTTCACGTGCCAAATCGAGTCGCTGCAAGTGTGCTCCGATGCTGCTGGTGTAACCTTCATTGAAGATCAGGTAGAGCACATGGAGAGCTGCAGGCAGCCGTTCGGCCCGCTCCTGCGGGGATGGCAGGCGGAATGGCACGCCGGAAGCCTTGATGCTTTGCTTCGCGCGGCTGATCCGTTGCGCCATTGTCGCCTCGGGAACCAGGAATGCATTGGCGATTTCCGCCGTGGTTAAACCGCCGACCGCGCGCAGAGTCAGAGCAATCGCCGAGGACGAAGTGAGGGCGGGATGGCAGCACATGAACAGCAAAATCAGAGTGTCGTCCAGGTTCATGTCAGACTCGATATCGTCGACGGGCGCCATGGTCTCCACGTCCTTGGCGACAGCGGTTTCCCTCTGACGACGGGCAATTTCGCGGCGCACCTGGTCGGTCATGCGGCGGGATGCGACCTGAATCAACCAGCCGCGTGGATTCTCGGGAATACCCTCCTGCGGCCATTGCGTGAACGCCGCAATCATCGCCTCCTGCACCGCATCTTCGGCGGAGGAGAAGTCGCGAAAACGGCGAGCGACTGCACCGAGCACCTGTGGCGCAAGTTCGCGCAACAGATGCTCGGAAGTCACGTCCCATGGCTTTGTCATCGCAGCTTTCGTTACATCATTTCCGGTGGAGGCCCGCTCATAATTGGACGCACTTCAATCGCCATGTTCAACGGCGTCCCACCGGGACCCGGCGCCGCCGACGCTTTTGCCGCAATGGCATAGGCTCGCTCCGGAGAGTCAACATCGACAATCCAGTATCCCGCGAGAAATTCCTTGCTCTCCGGAAATACGCCGTCCGTGATCGGCACGCCATCCTTACCAGCCCGCACCAGCTTAGCCTGATCGGGAAAAGACAGACCTTCGGCTGAGACCAACTCGCCCGATTGGCGAAGGTCTTTGTTGAGACCGATCATAAATGCGATGTGTGCCTGGAGGTCTTTTTGGGCCCATTGGGGGACTCCCTGGCCGACTCGCATTGTGTTCATCATCAGGATGTATTTCATTTTTTCCGTTCTCCTTTGATTTCATCCGACGCTGCTTTCCGCGCCGTCGCAGGTTTGCCGGAATGCGCGCAGCATTCTCAGCATTCCGTCATTGGGACTTAGATTGCTCATAAGCCGCGAACCGCCGGACTTCAATCGGCATGTTCGTAGGTGCTCCTCCTCCTGGCCCCGGCGCCGCCGAAATCCGGCCCGCTATTACATAAGCGCGTTCGGAAGTGGCCACGTCAACGATCCAGTAGCCCAGCAGAAACTCTTTCGACTCGGGGAAAACACCGTCTGTGACCGGCATACCATTCTTCTCACCGCGCACAACCTTCGCTTCAGCGGGTTCGGCTAAGCGTTGTGTGGCCACAAACTCTCCGGATCCGGTCAGGTCGTTGGTGATACTCCGGAGGACAGCCATGTGCGTCTCAATATCCTTTTGCGACCAGGCGTGATAGCTGTCAACGCCTGCCTTCGTGCCGGACATCAGCAAAATGTATTTCATATCTATCGCTCCTATGTCGTTTTGCTCGCCTTAATACGCTTCGCCTAAGACTTCTTGTCTGTTTGAAACATCCACCGGACACCGAATTTGTCGTTGAGTGCTCCATAGGTGCCGAAAAACAGCTCTTTCAGAGGGTCGGTCACTTCTGCGCCTTCCGAAAGTCTTTCAAAAAGAGTCTTCGATTCCTCGAGAGTTCCTCCACTCAGATAGAGGCAAACCGTGTTGCCGCGAATTGGAGTTCGGTCAGGCCGCAGCCAGTCCGAGCCTGAAATCTCCAGCTTGCCGTTTCTGAGCCGGGCATTGACGATCTTCTCCTGATGAAATGCAGGCATAGAATCCTTTGCTGGAGAATCCTTAACCTTGGTCGCGGTCAGTTCTCCGCCAAAACAGGATTTGTAGAACTCCATGGCCTGCTGGCATTTGCCATCGAACAACAGGTATGGGGTCAAGGTGGTCATTTCATTCCCTCCCATTTTCTGCATCTTAGAGTCTGCCATCGAACGAACAGGTAAAGCCCCCAACGCCGCAGCGGAGAGCGCGGAAGCAACGAAACGGCGACGAGATACTTCGGTGACTTTGGCCACGGTCATTCTCCTTTCGTAACGTACTTGCCAGACCCTAATCTGCGTTTTCATGGGGTAGTCGGAGCCGTTGCGGCGTTCTCTACATCCCTCGAAAAGATTTTTTTTAACCAGAAATCAGACCTGCCTGTCGATTTTTCTCATCCAGGGTCGACATACGAGTGGAGGTTGGGAAATGACGACGGACGATGTGGTGGTTGACGTTAGCCAGGACTGGGTGCTGGCCTGCGATGTGCAGCGGCGCTTTATGCAGGGTCTGGGCCGGACCAGCGATTCGGTGGACTACAGCGCGTGCTGCCGCCAAGTTCGAGCCCTCGGCGGCGATTGCTACGAATTCATGCCTCTTACAAATGACCGCCTGGCATTGGTCGTTGGAGATGCCTCCGGCAAAGGCGTCGCCGCGGCACTCATGATCGCCAGTGTGCAGTCCTCACTTCGGACAGCGGCGTTATTCACGGGAAACGACATCGCTACACTACTCAAGATAATAAATCTCCAGGCATATGCTTCGTCGCTCACGGACCGTTATGCGACCGTGTTCTATGGCATCCTCGACGGATCGACGCGCACGCTACGGTACGTGAATGCCGGACACACTCCGCCGATCGTTCTTCGGCCAAACGGTTCAATCGATATGCTCGAGACGGGCGGCGCGGCTGTTGGTATGTTTCCCGATTCGAGCTATGAGGAGGGAGCGGTGCAGCTTGATCCCGGCGATGTGGTTATCACCTACACCGACGGAGTCATTGAAGCGGCAAACGAATCCGGCGAGGAGTGGGGAGTTCAGGGCTTGTTGAACGCCACAGCCGCATGGGCGCGACAAGGGACTGAGAGTGCTGAACATCTCGTCCGGTCGATCTTCAATTCCATGGACGACTTCTCCAGGGGGTGCCAGACGGACGATGCGACATTGGCAGTTTTGCAGGTGCTCTAAACTTATGCAATGTTTAGGGCCTGCTCATATTAATCCGGGCAAAACAAAGGACGGATTCAGAAATGAAGTTAGACAAGAAATTCTCAGCCAAATTACAAAAGAGTACCCAGAAGGGTGGTTGGACGTATGTCGTCTGGCCTGATTCAGTCAGGTTCTTTGGAACCCGCGGCTTGGTAAAGGTGAGGGGCGAAATCGATGGCTACCCCTTTCGGAGTTCGTTCATGGCTCTGGGTGATGGCACACATAAATTGCCTGTAGGGGCAGACATTCGCCAAGCGATCGGGAAGAATGTGGGTGACACGGTGGCCATATCCTTGGAAGAACGGATCAGGTAAATTCCTCCAACGATTAAAGAGGGATTTTTGCAACGTGATGACGGCACCCTGTGGAGAATCCTCGGCCAACCGCCAAGCTATCCGGCTTGTACGCCGGTATTAGTCCTGTGAAGTCGGCGTCGCGTCACAATTCCATGATCCATTACGTTCCGGAAACATGCATGATTCGATGGGCGTTGCTCGTTACCAATCTGGTGAAACTTCCTACAACCCAAGTTCTGGCCCGCGTCGATAGGCCGTCGTGAATACGTGGCGATGCTCCTAACAAATCAATTGATTCTATTCAACCTCTAACCGGACAGTACTGATTTGAGAGCGTTAGCACCTCCGCACATTCCTAAGGCATCTAAGGAGCAGCGAGATTTGTATGAAGCGATTTTTCCTCGTGGCCATCAGTTTGATTGTATTGGCGACGATTTCCGCACCGGCTGCGCCTAATCCGAGTACCGCGAGAGACCCGGCATTCCCGGGCATTCTGGCGAATGCGCGCTATGTCTACGTTTCCTCCTATGACGGAGATCAGTTCGATCCGAACCTGCTTTCCGAAGATCGGAACGCGATCGGCGCCGTGCAGAGCGCCATTCAGGAGTGGGGCAAACTCGTAATCGTATACCGGCCTTCCGAAGCAGACATCATCATCCTCGTGATGAGCCGGCCTTCCGAAGATGTGATGGCGGTGTACGATGGGCACTCGTGGCCGAGTGGCAATTTTCTCTGGCGTGTCATGGGACGCGACGGTCTCCAGTCCGGCGAAACTCCGCTGGTCACGCAATTTGAAAAGGGATTCGAGAGCGTGCAGAAGCACAAGTAAGCTTGCGCGCGCGTGCTGCGCGGGGTCGGCAGCGCCTGTGAACCTCCGGTTTCCGAGTGGAACATAGCCACGTCCGCTGTGCGACGGCGCTCCCATTTGCCTACCAGCACAGCGGCCGCGCTTTGTATGTGTTCTTTCACGGGAAGCAGAAGACCTTGGAAGAACTCAACTGCCAGAACATCTTCGCCGAAGTCACCTGTCGATGTTGGCAAGCGTTTGCTGTCCGCAAAATGTACAGTGAGGCTCTGTTTGTCATTTAAGCGAATACATTTCCGGTAAGCGAATACATTTCCGGCGCAGAACCGAGGATTTACGGCCATGAACATCTGCGACAAACTACTTGACGGAAAACACGAGGAACGTCCTGGTTTTCTCAAGTTGGACCGTCGGCGACATCTTAACCCACAGCGGGGGCAATGCGTCTGCCTATTCAAGAGTGTTCGTACTGAGATGGTCGAGAAGACAATCCCATGTCTTCCGCGCTAAGTTCGAACGAGCTGATCTTCATCCACGAAGACGAGTTCAGCGTCCGGATCGATGAAGCGTCGAATCAGCCAGGGACAGGCAACTCGATCCACCTTGATGTTCTTGCGGGTAATCCACTTCACGGACGCATCCGCAACAGCGCTGTTCCGACCACTGTAAAGGATCAGGCATTTGATATTCGAGTGGCAGCACTCTCAGATTAATGACGCGACCTGAAGATGCGCTGAAGAGAACGAAATCGAATCACGTACGAATGATGGGCGGCCTGACAGACTCGGTCGAACCGTGGTCTGCTTTAACTGAACTTCAATAAGTCGGGGTTGGCCGAATAGTGGCATATGCGGTTTAAGTAGCCCCGGGGTGTGGATGAGACTCTTCTCATTGGAGAATCGGGCGCTGCGGGTTTTGTGCGGCCGGCGGATTTTCAATCAATAGCTAAAGCTTCAGAGAGAGAGGCCGCCGGGAACTTAGCCAGGGCGGCCTCTGTGCTACTTGAATCGTCCCCTAAGAAGGGGATTCACGATGACGATATTCCGCTATCCGTTAGAATGTCTGGTCAATCTTGCACAAGCCGGATTTCAACCAACACTGAACTAGGACATCACCGCTTTTCGGAAAGTGAGCCCTGGAGCGCCAGAACCATGTGCTTTCGGAACCTTACATTCCTTCAGTGGCAGGTGTGAGAAACGCGTGACTTAGCAGATCGGAACCGACGGGTTTTTGGCACTGGTCGGTAGCCGGTACTGAGATCACCCGTGCCATGGCGATTTATCAAACTTAGAGTGTCGACCATGCCGGTACGCCCCGAGGGGTCGCGCCCCCCAGAAAGCGCTACAACGCCGCCGCTGAGGCGCTGCGGAAAGCCCCCAAAGAAGGGTGCACGACACCTACAAAGTGCAATACATTGCGCCCGGACACTGCACGGGCGCACCGGCCTTCGCGATGCTCAAGAAGTCGTTCGGTGACCATTATCTCTATGCCGGTCTGGGCACGGTGGTACCGCTGAATGCTCCGCTCGTACGGAATCGCGGTGTGCCGATGATCTGCCAGATTCGGGCCGCTAAGCTACTTTTGCGCGCCGAAACCACATGGTTTCCACCCGCTGGAGGGTCGCTATTTCCATTGCCGCCACATAGCTGCTCAACGGCTAGGTCCAGTCCAGCAACTGGTGATGAGCCGCGTCAGACGCATCGCGAAACTGGGTGTGCTTGCAGGCGGAACACTGAGTGCGAATCGACTTGAGATCAATCGCAGGAAAGATGGTGTCCTGGGACTCGGTACCCCCGGGGGTTCTTTCCTTGAACAGTGATATCGCGGGCTCACCGCAGCGCGAGCAATGAAAGACGTAAATATTCAGGTGCGCCATGACAGCTCTTCGGTAGTTGAAGCAAGTATATGCCTCGCGCCGAAAGAAGGCTGCGGCGGCAATCGCCATAGCGCACGGCTAGAATCGGGTCATGGGCGGACGAAGAATCTTTGAGCGCAGTTAGCTGCCGGAGCGCACGCTTCCTCGAAGAAGACTTCTGGCCCGCGTTAATGGGAGTCTGTCCCGGCAGACACCGCCCGCTCTAACGGCGGCAGTCTGACGGTGCATTCCATCACCAGGAGTGGACCGCGAGCAAGCAAGATTGTGCGTCCCTGAGTCGGGGAGGAAAGCGATTCCGAAGGAGACTCACAGTTCGCGTGTCCGCGACGACAGAGCACAACTCTGGTAATCGGTTCCTCGCAGCTCGCAAGCGGTCGCAATTATCGGAGTTTTTTCGCTCTTCGCTTCCATCGGCCTCGTTACGATGCTCGTGTCTCCGGTGCGACAGGCCGTCGCGTCGGCCTTGTGCACAGTAGCCATCTATGGCGGGTTTGCCATCGGCTACGCCGCGCTGTCCCCGGTGCCTGTGACCAGACCGGGATTGACGGTGTTGGCGACGGTTGCAATAGCAACGACGACGAACTCCAGCTTGCCGAAGTAGTGAGGTCCTGCGTGGTGCCGTCGGAAAAGGTTCCCAAGGCGGTAAGTGCGACCGTGGTGCCTTGGGCGAGGGAATGACCCGACGGGGTGACGGTGATCGAAATCAGGACCGCAGCTGTGACCGTCACGGTCGCCGATCCGGACACCCCGGCCTGAGTCGCAGTAATCGTCGCACTGCCGACTCCCGTTCCTGTCACCAGGGCGGGATTGATTGAATTGGTAACCGTTGCGATCGCATCCGACGACGAGATCCAGCTGGCAGACGTGGTGAGGTCCTGGGCGGTGCCGTCAGAGAAGATCCCTACAGCAGTAAATCCGACAGTACTACCTTGGGCGATAGTACGACTTGCCGGTGTAAGAGCGATCGAGGTAAGCACGGCAGCTGTAACAGTCACGCTGGCCGTACCTGGCACTCCTGCCAGGGTCGCAGTGATGGTTGCGTTACCCACGCCGGCACCCGTCACAAGGCCCTGGCTTCCGGGAGCGTTGCTGATGGCGGCGAGGGTTGGAGCAGAGGAGACCCACGTCGCGAGCGCGGTGAGATTCTGGGTCGTTCCGTCCGAGAAGTCTCCGGTAGCAGTCAGTTGTTGGCTGGTACCGTTGGCAATGGAAGAACTGGGTGGCGTGACCGTGATCCCGGTCAGTACTGCGGCTGTGACCGTCACGGTGGTTGCGCCGATTACTGCATTCTCAGTCGCAGTCATCGTTGTGCTTCCAACTGCCGCCCCAGTGACCAGTCCGCTGCTGCTCACCGTTGCTATGGTGCTTGTGGACGAGCTCCAGCTCGCCGAGGCGGTGAGATCCTGAGTAGTCTGGTCGGAAAATGTGCCGGTCGCAGTGAGTTGCGCAGTGGTACCGTCGGCAAAAGAAGGATTGGGTGGAGTGAGCGCGATCGAAGTCAGTAGGGCGGGCGTGACATTCACTGCGGTCGCGCCTGATATCCCCGCCAGGGTCGCGCTGACCGTTGCGCTCCCCACTGCATTTCCCGTTACCAGGCCACGGGGTGCGGTGTTGTTGACCGCAGCGACCGATGGCGAGGAAGAAGCCCAGGTTGCGAACGCGGTGAGGTTCTGGGTCGTCCCATCCGAGAAGTTTCCCGTAGCGGTAAGTTGCCTGCTCGTGCCTTTGGCGATTGAAATATTGGGTAGCGTGATTGTGATCGAGCTAAGTGCAGCGGATCGGACAGTCAAGATGGTTGCCGACGACACTCCGCCCTGAGTGACAGCAATGGTCGCTGTCCCCACTCCCGTCCCTGTCGCCACCCCGCTGCTGCTAACCGTTGCCACGGCGCTGGAGGACGAGCTCCAGCTCGCGGAAGCCGTGAGGTCCTGCCTACTTCCATCCGAAAAGATCCCGGTCGCTGTAAGTTGCAAGCTGGTGCTGACGGCGATGGAGGGATTCACCGGTGCGATGTTCACCGATGTCAAGGTCGCAGCCACGCCTAGCGTCGCTGTTCCAGTAACCGGGCCGGCGCCACCATTAAAGATGGCTGAGATGGTGGTGCTGCCCTGGCTACGGCCAAGCGCGAGCCCGCTTGAGCTGATCGTGGCCACGGCCTGGTTCGAGGAACTCCACGCGGCCTGGCCGCTCATATCCTTGCTGATACCGTCGCTGTAAGTTCCCCAGGCGGCAAACTGCTGAGTCTCTCCTATATTGATCGAGGAAGTTAAAGGAATCAGCTGGACAAACTTGAGCGCAGGAGCAGGAGCTGGAGGATTTGATCCCCCGCAGGCGGTAAGCTGACTGATGATGAGTACGGCCACAGTGAACAGCAAAAGGTCAGCAATGGATCCTGGGGTGCGTGAGATGTTCATGATCAGACGCTCAAGTCCTCTTATGGTTACCGCTGACGGTTACCAAAGATAGTCCGTTGGTCCCTCTAAGGGAAGGTTTTTTGCACTCTCAACCGCAGTCGTAGGGCCCAGGCCTGAACTGTACCGACAGTCTGCTTCCCGCCACCCCGCCACGCTCGGAATCTCCAATTCCGCAATTCTGCTAATAGCCTTAGATTGATATGGGAATGCTACTTTCGCCGTCTAAA
>CAWFQT010000007.1:0-177810 GCA_963817965.1 uncultured Acidobacteriaceae bacterium | reverse complement strand
TTGCCAGATGACTGCGGCGCTTTTGGCGTCCGCAGCCGGCGCCGGGCTGCCATCCCTTGAGCGCGGGCCATGGTTTCCGCTAGTGGCTTCCGCTAAGGGCTTCCGCTAACGTCGTCCCACCCGCAAGGCCCGACTGCCGACGCTTTCACCAAGGAATTGAAATGGCTACGAAATCTGGCGGCCGCTCGCACCGGCCGACGTTTACCGATCAGGAAGCTCTGCTGTTTCACAGCCAGGGCCGGCCAGGGAAGCTCGAGGTCGTGGCCACGAAGCCCATGGCCACCCAGCGCGACCTGTCGCTTGCTTATTCGCCCGGTGTCGCCGTTCCGGTGCTGGCGATCGCCGAGGACGAGAGCCGCGCCTACGACTACACCACCAAGGGCAATTTCGTCGCCGTCATCACCAACGGAACCGCAATTCTCGGGCTCGGCAATCGCGGCGCGCTGGCCGCCAAGCCCGTCATGGAAGGCAAGTCGGTGCTGTTCAAGCGCTTCGCCGACGTCGATTCCATCGATCTTGAAGTCTCGACCGAAGATCCCGACGAATTCATCGATTGCGTCAAGCTCCTGGGCAAGAGCTGGGGCGGCATCAATCTGGAAGACATCAAGGCGCCGGAATGCTTCATCATCGAGCAGAGGCTGCGCGAACTGCTCGACATTCCGGTCTTCCACGACGACCAGCACGGCACCGCCATCATCGCCGCGGCCGGCCTGATCAATGCGCTCGAGCTCACCGGCCGCGAGATCAAAACCACCAAGGTGGTGTGCAACGGCGCCGGTGCCGCCGGCATCGCCTGTCTCGAGCTTTTGCGCGCCATCGGTTTCCGCCCCGAGAACCTGATCCTCTGCGACACCAAGGGCGTGATCTACGAAGGCCGCACCGAGGGCATGAACCAGTGGAAGTCGGGCTTTGCGGTCAAGACCGACGCGCGCACGCTGACCGATGCCATGGCCGGCGCCGACGTGTTCTTCGGCCTCTCGGTGAAGGGTGCGGTGACGCCCGACATGGTGAAAGTGATGGCGGACAAGCCGATCATCTTCGCCATGGCCAATCCGGATCCGGAGATCACGCCCGAAGAGGTGGCGGAGGTGCGCAGCGATGCCATCATGGCGACCGGCCGCTCCGACTATCCGAACCAGATCAACAATGTGCTCGGTTTCCCCTACATCTTCCGCGGCGCGCTCGATGTGCAGGCGCGCGCGATCAACATGGAGATGAAGATCGCGGCCGCCCGCGCGCTGGCCCAATTGGCGCGCGAGGACGTGCCCGACGAAGTCGCCGCCGCGTATGGCGCGCGCCCGAAATACGGGTCGGATTACATCATTCCGGTGCCGTTCGATCCGCGGCTCATTTCCTACATTCCGCCGGCGGTGGCGCAGGCGGCGATGGATTCGAAAGTTGCGCGCCGGCCGATCGTCGACATGGAAGCCTACCGGCAGCAATTGCGCACGCGCCGCGATCCGATCGCCGGCGTGCTGCAGCGCGTATTCGAGCGCCTGCGCCGGCAGCCGCGCCGCGTCGTTTTTGCCGAGGGCGAAGAAGAGCAGGTGATCCGCGCCGCGGCGTCGTTCGTGCAGCAGGGTCTTGGCACGGCGCTGCTCGTCGGCCGCGAAGCGCGCGTGCGCGACACCGCCAAGGCGACCGGCGTCGAGCTCGGTGGCGGCGCTATCGAGATCGTCAATGCGGCCCTGTCGTCGCGCAACGCCGCCTATGCGGCTCATCTTTATGAACGGCTGCAGCGCCACGGCTATCTGCAGCGCGATTGCCAGCGGCTGGTGAATACCGACCGCAATCACTTCGCCGCCTGCATGGTGGCGCTCGGCGATGCGGATGCGATGGTCACCGGCGTCACCCGCAATTTCTCGGTGGCGCTGGAAGACGTGCAGCGCTGCATCGATCCGAAGCCCGGCCATCGCGTGATCGGCGTGTCGCTCGTGCTGGCGCGCGGCCGCACCGTTCTGGTCGCCGACACCGCGGTCACCGAAATGCCCGACGCTTCCGACATCGCCGACATCGCGATCGAGGCGGCGCGGGTGGCGCGCGCGCTCGGCTACGAGCCGCGGCTTGCGCTGCTTGCCTTCTCGACTTTCGGCCATCCGCCGGGCGAGCGCTCCGAGCGCGTGCAGGAGGCTGTGCGCCTTCTCGACCGTCAGCGCGTCGATTTCGAATACGACGGCGAGATGGCGGCCGACGTGGCGCTGAACATGGAACTGCGCGAGGCTTATCCGTTCTGCCGCCTGTCTGGGCCGGCGAATGTGCTGATCATGCCGGCGTTCCACTCGGCCTCGATCTCGACCAAGATGCTGCAGGAACTCGGCGGCGCCACCGTCATCGGCCCGCTTCTGGTCGGGCTCGACCGCTCGGTGCAGATCGTGCAGCTTGGCTCAAACAACTCGCAGATCGTCAATATGGCGGCGCTCGCAGCCTATAATATCAGCGGCTAGAGCCGCGCTTTGGTCCGCTCGTGCCCGCCTTCGAAGGCGGGGACGCAAGTCCGGCGCCATCGTGCGAGCCTGTCTGGATTCCCGCCTGCGCGGGAATGAGCGGAAAAGGACGTGAAATCGGGGCTGCCGATTCACGGCCCCGAAACCAGTGTCGGGTAAGACCCATAGCCCGCGTATCCCGGGCGCGACGCAGCACGAAGTGATGCGCTGCAGACCCGGAATCGTTACCTACGCAGAGCTTGGAAACGCGTGTGAGACGTTTTGCATGCAGCACACACCGCCGCCGCTTGCCCTCGAAATCCGTGGCCTGTTCAAAAGCTTCGACCGCCCGGCGGTCGATGGCCTCGATCTCGCCGTGCGCACCGGCGAATTCTACGCGCTGCTCGGCCCGAACGGCGCCGGCAAGACCACGACCCTGCGCATGATCGCCGGCCTCTTGCGTCCGGATGCGGGCGCGATCCGCATCGCCGGCATCGATGCGCTCGCCGATCCGGTCGCGGCCAAGCGGCTTACCGCGTGGATTTCCGACGAGCCGATGACCTACGACAAGCTCACGCCGGAGGAATATCTGGAATTCGTCGCCGGCCTGTGGGGCGTCGAGCCGAAGCTTGCCGAGGCGCGCGCCCGCGAATTGCTCGATTGGCTCGGGCTCGCGCCGCATGCGCGCGAGCGCTGCGAGACGTTCTCGAAAGGCATGCGCCAGAAAGTGGCGCTGGCCGGCGCGCTGGTGCACGACCCGCTGCTGATCATTCTCGACGAGCCGCTCACCGGGCTCGATGCCGGCTCGGCGCGCCAGGTCAAGAATGTGCTGCGCGAACGCGCGCGCTCAGGCGGCACCGTGCTGATGACGACGCACATTCTGGAAGTCGCCGAGCGCATGGCTGATCGCATCGGCGTCATCGCGCACGGCAGGCTCATCGCCGAAGGCACGCTCGATGACTTGCGCCGGCATGTGGACCGGCAGGCCGCCAACAACGGCGCGAGCGCTGGCGTCACCGCGACCGATGGCAACGCGAGCCTGGAAGACACCTTCCTCGCGCTCGTCGCCGAGTCGGCGGAAGCCGCGTGATGGCTGTTCCGATTTTCCTCCCCCGCTCGCGGGGAAGGCGGCGAGCAAAGCGAGCCGGTGGGGGTAAGTAATGGCTCACCCCGAGCAAGCCTGCCCCACCACCGCGCTCAGGCGCGGTCCCCTTCCCGCGCTTTGCGGGGGAGGAAAAGAGTAACCCCATGATCCAGCCCGGCACTGCTGTCTGGTTCGCGCGCCACGAATCGCGGCTCGCCTGGCGCGATTGGGTGGCGATGATGACCGCCGGCAAGGCGGCGCGCCGCCGCCGCGTCGCGCTCGGCATCGCGGCCTTCGTCATCGGCATGCACGCGGTCGCGTACTTCGTGGTCGGCGGCTTCGCCGCCGCCGTCATCGACAAGCATTTTCTGATCGCCGTCACCGCGACGATCCTGCTGTCGTGGCTCCTGATGGTGTCGCAGGCGATGGAATCGGTCACGCGCGCGTTCTACACGCGCGCCGATCTCGATCTCATTCTGGCTTCGCCCGTCGCCGCGCAACGTTTGTTCGCCGTGCGCATCGCGACGGTCGCGCTCGCAGTCGCCGCGATGGCGTTGCCGCTCGCCGGTCCCTTCATCAACATGCTCGGCTTCCTCGGCGGCTGGCATTGGCTTGGCGCCTACGGCGTGATCCTCGCGATGGGCGCGGCCGCCACCGCCGTCGCGGTCGTGCTTACCGTCGCGCTGTTTCGCATCATCGGGCCGAAGCGCACGCGGCTCACCGCGCAGGTGCTTGCCGCGATCATCGGCGCCGCCTTTGTCATCGGGCTGCAGGTCGCCGCCATTCTCTCCTACGGCACCTTGTCGCGCGCCGACGTGCTGCAATCGCAAACGCTCGAAGCGCTCGCGCCCGATCTTACCAGCGCGTTCTGGTGGCCGGCGCGCGCCGTGCTCGGCGATATCCCCGCGCTTTTCGCCGTGCTGGCCGCGAGCTTTGTTCTGCTCGCCGCCGTGATTGCGCTCGTCGCGCCGCGCTTCGGCGACTATGCCATCGCGGCGTCCGGCGCCGGCGCTTCGCCCGCCGTGCGCACCCGCCGGGCAAAAAGCTTCCGCGTCGCCTCGCCGCGCGCAGCGCTCCGCCGCAAGGAATGGCTCCTGCTGCGCCGCGATCCCTGGCTCGCCTCGCAGACCCTGATGCAGATGCTGTATCTGCTGCCGCCCGCGATCCTTCTCTGGCGCACATTCGAAGCTGGCGGCGGCGCACTCAATCTGCTGGTGCCGGTGCTTGTCATGGCGGCAGGCCAGCTTGCCGGCGGCCTCGCCTGGCTTACCATCTCGGGCGAGGACGCGCCCGATCTAGTCGCTACCGCGCCGATCCCGCAGCGTTACGTGCTGCGCGCCAAGATCGAAGCCGTGATCGCGATCATCGCCGTGATCTTTGCGCCGCTGGTCGCGGTCATCGCCATCGCCTCGCCTTGGCATGCGGCGATCACCGGCGCCGGCATCGTGATCGCGGCTGCGTGCGCCACCGCGATCCAGCTCTGGTTCCGCACCCAGGCCAAGCGCAGCCAATTCCGCCGCCGCCAGGTCTCCTCGCGCGTCGCCACTTTCGCTGAGGCTTTTTCCTCGATCGGCTGGGCCGCCACCGCCGCCGTCGCCGCTGTCAGTCTGTGGCTCGCCATCCCGCCGGGCCTGATCGCGCTCGCCGTCGTCGTCGGCACCCGCCTGCTGGCGCCGCGGCAGGCGAATTAATCCGCCCCCGCACGCAGTGCGGGGCAGGATGAGCAGTCACCGCAGCGCCACCAGCAAGATCACGATCTCGCTCACCTGCTCGACCGCGCCCAGCACGTCGCCGGTCTGGCCGCCGATCTGCCGCATCGCCAGCCACGACATCAGCGCCACCACGATCGCCAGTGCCACCAGCGCGACCAGCGCATGCCCAAGCCCGAGACAGAACAAGAGCGCCAGAAATCCGAGCGCCGCGGCAATCGCCACGCCCACGCCGGAAGGCACCCCGGCCGCGAACGCGAGCCCATCCGTGCGCGCCGCCGGCAAAAGGAACATCACGAACGGCAGCACCGCGCGCGCCCCCACATGCGCGGCGATCAGCGCCACCGCCACCAGCGCCGGCTCGGTCAGGCCTGCGATCGCGGCAATGCGAATGAGCAGCGCGATGATCAGCGCGCACACGCCGTAGGTGCCGATGCGGGCATCGCGCATGATCTCGAGCTTCTTCTCGCGCGTGTCGCCGCCGCCGAAGCCGTCGGCGGTGTCGGCGAGCCCGTCCTCGTGCAGCGCGCCGGTGACGAACAGCGTCGCCGCCACCGTCAGCGCCGCCGCCGGCCAGGCGAACCACACCAGCCGGTCCACCACCAGATAGACGAGCGCGCCGATCAGCCCGACCACGAAGCCGGCGAGCGGAAACGCCCACACGGCCTGCGCCAAGTTCGCCGCGGCGCCGGCGCCCGAGCCCGAGCCCTCGTGCCGCGGCAGCGGCAGCCGTGTCAGGAAATGAATGCTGGCGGAGAATTCGCCGACCCGCGCCCCGAGCCGATTTCCCCATTCGCCCAATGCTCCGGATGCCATCGTGCCCTCGCTGTGCCGTGCCCAAAGCACCGACTTTATCACCTCTGCCCCGCCGGGAAGAGGCCGCGAGCGGAGCGAGCCGGAGAGGGGGACGGCCGAAGCACGAAGTGGCTGGACTTGGACAAGTTTGCTAAGCACCGTGCGAGCCGAAATTCCGCTCATTCCCGCCTCGGCGGGAATCCAGAGGCTGGTGCACACAGCTGGGTCCCCGCCTTCGCGGGGACGAGCGGATCGCGTTCGTAGGACCACGCCCATGCCCCCCTTCGCCTCCTTTGCCGATCTGCGCGCCGTCTGTCTCGACCTGCCGAGCGGCCATCCCGCCGCCAGCAATGCCGTCGCCATGCGCGAGGACACGCTGACCAAGCCGCCGAAAAGCCTCGGGCGGCTGGAGGAGCTCGTAGCCTTCCTCGCCCATTGGCAGGGCCACGCGCCGCCGCGGCTTGAGCGCACCGAGGTGCTGGTGTTCGCCGGCAATCACGGCGTCACCGCCCAGGGCGTCTCCGCCTATCCGGCCGAGGTCACCGTGCAGATGGTGGCGAATTTTTCCGCAGGCGGCGCGGCCATCAACCAGCTCGCCCGCGCGGCCGGCGCCTCGCTGCGCGTCATTCCGCTTGCGCTCGAAACCCCCACCGCCGATTTCACGAAGGCGCCCGCGCTCGGCGAGGCCGAATTCAGCGCCGCCGTCGCCACGGGCTATGACGCCGTCGAGCCGGAGAGCGATCTCCTCTGCCTCGGCGAAATGGGCATCGGCAACACCACCGCGGCTGCGGCGATCGCGGCCGCCTTGTTCGGCGGCGGCGGTGAGCGCTGGGCCGGCCGCGGCACCGGCGTCGACGATCTGGGGCTTGCCAGAAAGCGCGACGTCATCGACCGCGCGCTTGCGCGCCATGCCGCGATCCTCAACGATCCGCTCCGCATCGCCGCGGCCTTTGGCGGCCGCGAGCTCGCCGCCATTCTGGGCGCGACGCTTGCCGCGCGCCGCCACAACATCCCGGTGCTGCTCGACGGCTTTGTCTGCACCGCCGCCGTCGCGCCGCTCTACAAGCTTCGCACCGATACGCTTGCCCATGCCCTCGCCGGCCACGTCTCCGCCGAAGCCGGCCACCGCGCGCTGCTCGACGAGCTGAAGCTGAAGCCGCTGCTCGATCTCAACATGCGGCTCGGCGAAGCCTCCGGCGCAGCCACGGCGTTATTGATTCTCCGCGCCGCGCTTGCCTGCCACACCGGCATGGCGACCTTCGCCGAAGCCGGCGTCTCCGATAAGCCGGCGGATGAGAGCGCGGAGCCGAAGGCCGCGGGCTAGCGCATGTCCCGGAAAAGTGGAACCCGGTTTTCCGATAAGGACATGCGCAAACAAAGAACTCGCGTTACCCCAGAAAACCGCGCAACCTTTGCGCCACGGCGCGTGCTGCGGTCTTGTCGAGGCGGCCGATGCGCCGATCGATTCGTGCCGGTTCGATGCATGCGATCTTGGCCGGGCGAACGACCGATGGAGCCGGCAGCCCGGCGCGCTTGAGATCGGCGATTGCGACATCGCTCGACCAGGGCTCGTATTCGGCGCTGGTGATCATGGCGACCCAAACGAGTCCGTGGACCGCAAGCTTGCGATTGGAAATCACCAGCGCGGGACGCCGCTTCTCGGCGCGTCGGTCGGCATAGGGAAACGGCACCACGACGACATCGAACGGCCCGAACCGCTTTTCGTCAGAGGCCGTCATAAGCCTTCGCGTCGGCCTCGTTCGACCATTCCGAAAAGGTTGTGAACGGGTCGTCTGTTTCGCTTGCCGGTGCCTTGTCGAGCACGATGCCTGCTTCGGTCATGCGGTAGCGGAGCGTATCGCCGGGCCGCAAGCGCAGGCGCTCGCGAACCTCGCGCGGAATCACGGTCTGGCTCTTGACCGAGACCTTGGAGAAGACGGAAGGCTGGCGCGTCTGGCGGTTCATGTCCACAATATGACTTACCGCCTTACGACTTACAAGGATCCGGGCGTTACGGCTCGGCGAAGCCTCCGGCGCCGCCACGGCCCTGTTGGTTCTCCGCGCCGCGCTTGCCTGCCACGCCGGCATGGCGACCTTCGCCGAAGCCGGCGTCTCCGACAAGCCGGCGGACGAGAGCGCGGAGCCGAAGGCAGCGGGGTAGCTCTTTATCCTCTCCCGCGAAGCCGGCGAGGGTCACCGCGCGTAGCGCGGTGGGCAGGGGGCCTGCGGCGTCATTTGCAAGCGCAAGCCGCGTAGCCCGGATTGAGTGAAACGAAATCCGGGGCAACCTCGCCGCTGATCCCGAATTTCGCTGCCGCTCAATCCGGGCTACTTGCTTAAACACCCTGTATCCCTTCAATGGAAGGGCTATTAGCAATGACAGGTGGCGTCGAACTAGCTCTCGCGCGACCCTCTACAAAAAACATATGATACCGCTCAAGCCGACGATAATGCGCAAGCAAAATCTTGGCGGTCGTGAGCGCATTTCCCGTAAGCCTGTCAATAGGTTTAACATTAACCGCAAGAAGATTTGCCAACGTCTCATTGTGTGCGCGGATAAATTTGTAAATGGGGTCGTTCTTATCGATCCGGTCAATATTGGCTCGCCTCAGCAACTTCGATCTGCTCAGGAATCCACGCAATAAATTGTATTCCGTTTTAATCGCCTCTTGCGCGAGTTCAAAATTATCGAGCGCGGCCGCTACCTCATTCAGTGTTGCTGTCTTTCCTTCCACGTTCACGAATCCGGGAGATTGCTTGACGATTGCGGGCATAGCTAGGCGCTCGCCAAAACCGACGAGGCCTTTTAAGTCCCCATAAAAATTAACGTAGTTGAATCCGCTGTGAAGCGTGTTTTCAGTGAAAGCTCCGATCAGAGCTCGCTTCTGTTGATTGCTAGTATTTGTCGATTGGAATTTTCCAATTCCAAGAAAAAATGAATACAAGTCATTTATTCGAGCAAAAAACTGCGAGATGTCTGGCTGGGTCCCAAGTGCCATCAATCAAGAATTGCTGCAGAGGAAACCTCCGTTCCCCGCCAGAGCTGCAAAATTCGCAAAAATCGGTGTCAATTGTGGTGCACGCAAAATACGCGTTTAACGCGAATTTAGCCCGTTGTGTGAATGCCATGAACATCGCAGAAGACAACCCGTCTGGCCGTCAGAGGCCACCATATTTCGCGATGGTGGATCATAGCCCGTCACATTAACATTGACAATCGTCTCTATTTCAGTTACAAAACGAAAATCTCGCTCATCGAGGGACGCCTTCGCGAGGGCACTTTCGGAAGCGGAGCGAGTGCGGTGCCTCCGCGCGGGCTTGCAACCCGCTCCGGGGCGGCTTTGGGCATCATTCCCTTCGGTATTACGGCCGAGGCGTGAGGTGCTGTCACTGGACTGGGACAGGAGAGCGCGGGTAACGCCCGCCGGTTTTCGCCGCGCGATCTTCGGATCGTGCGCTGTCCACGTCCCAGGAAGCATGGCCTGGAGCTGAGCAGGGATGGGAGTCCCTGCGAGAGCCGCGGCGTAGCGCCGGAAGGCGGGCGCGCCCCGATTTGGCGCGCAGCCGCGCCGAGACATCGACGAGCGGCAACGTTTGTTGATGTTGCGCGGCAATGGTTGGCATGCGCCTTTCGGCGCTTCGCCTCCCTCTTCTTTGCGCATGATCTTGTCCGAAAACCGGACACCACTTTTCGGGATCATGCGTTGGCCGGGGGCGAATTCTTTTCGTGGCGTTGTGGTGAAGCAAAACTCGGGCGCATAGGCGTCGCGAGAACGATGTTGCTTATCCGCCCCCGCGCAGTGAAACGGAGCGGGGGAGGGGGACCATGCGAAGCATGGTGGAGGGGGCCTGCGGTCGCTCAGCGAGGTCTTCCGGTGAGGGAGCAGGCGTCTTCGCCAAGGCCCCTCCCACCGCGCTGCGCGCGGTCCCCCCTCGCCGCTGCGCGGGGCGGGATGACAGGCGCATGTTGCAAAATCTCACCGCGTGACGAGAGTGTTCAAAACGACAGAGCACAGCAAATGAAGGAACCGACGACGCCAGAAGAGGTGAAGGTGCTGCACAATCTTCTGCGATCCGATCCACAGCACTATCTGCAGATTGTCAACAAATGGATAGCAGAAAATCCGGGCAATTCGCATGCCTACTTCAGTCGCCATTTTGCCTGGCTGGAGCTTGGTGACCCGCAACGCGCTCTTGATGACCTTAACGTGGTGATCCAGCTCAATCCGCAGCTTGTCGCATTCTGGTCGCGTGGGGAAGTCTATCGCCGCATCGGCGAATATGAAAAAGCTTTAGAGGACTTTGATCGCGCCGAGGAAATCGATCCTGCGCAATGGACAGAACATGCATTCGGGTTGCTGGTCCAGGCCGATTGCCATGCGAGGTTAGGCAATGAGGCTGCCGCATTGTCTTGTTGCGCGCGCCTCCATGATGATTTTTGGACACCTGGCATCGAAAGGGCTCCGGGTGGCGGCAAGGCGGAGATTGCCGAGACGCTGCGCCGCATGGCGGCTGACGCACGGGGCGGCCAAGTCTGATTCTCATTGTGCCAGGCAATAGCCAAGCGTTTCACCTCTCCCCGCCGCGCGGGGAGAGGTCGAGGGAGCGAAGCGACGGAGGGTGAGGGGGCCTCTCCGCGATTCTGAGCGGCGCGGTCACCGTAGTGGCGTTGCAGATTTTGGTCGTGAGGATCAGCCCAGCGGAGAGGCCCCCTCACCCCGACCCTCTCCCCGCGTGCGGGGAGAGGGAGTGAGAATCACCGCGCGGGCAGAGGCAGGGAATTACATAAACGCCTGGATGCCCGTCTGGGCGCGGCCGAGAATCAGGGCGTGAATGTCGTGGGTGCCTTCGTAGGTGTTGACGGTTTCGAGATTGGAAAGCACGCGCATCACATGGAATTCCTCGGAAATGCCGTTGCCGCCGTGCATATCGCGCGCCATCCGCGCCACTTCCAGCGCCTTGCCGCAATTGTTGCGCTTCAGGAGCGAAATCGCCGGCGGCGACGCGGTGCCTTGTTCGATCATGCGGCCGAGGCGGAGCACCGCGTGCAGCCCGAGCGTGATCTCGGTCTGCATGTCGGCGAGCTTCTTCTGGATGAGCTGGTTGGCGGCGAGCGGCCGGCCGAATTGCTTGCGGTTGAGCACATAGTCGCGCGCGCGGTGCCAGCAGAATTCGGCGGCGCCGAGCGCGCCCCAGGCGATGCCGGCGCGCGCCATGTTGAGGCAGCCGAACGGGCCGGCAAGCCCGCTCACGTTCGGCAGCAGATTCTCTTCCGGCACGATCGCGTCCTCGAGCACGATCTCGCCGGTGATGGAGGCGCGCAGCGAAAGCTTGCCCTCGATCTTCGGCGTGGAAAAACCCTTGGTGCCGCGCTCGACAATGAAGCCGCGGATCTTGCCGTCGAGCTTCGCCCAAACAACGGCGATGTCGGCCACCGGCGAATTGGTGATCCACATTTTCGCGCCGGTCAGCTTGTAGCCACCGGCGACTTTCTCGGCGCGGGTGATCATCGAGCCGGGGTCGGAGCCGTGGTCGGGCTCGGTCAGCCCGAAGCAGCCGACCATCTCGCCGGTCGCCAGCTTGGGCAGATATTTGCGCCGCTGCGCTTCGCTGCCATAGGCGTAGATCGGGTGCATCACGAGCGAGGATTGCACCGACATGGCCGAGCGGTAGCCGGAATCGACGCGCTCGATCTCGCGCGCGATCAGGCCGTAGGCCACATAGCCGAGGCCCGCGCCGCCATATTCCTCCGGGATGGTGGGGCCGAGAAGCCCGAGCGCGCCCATTTCGAGGATCACGGCTGGATCATAGCTCTCGTCGTGATAGGCCTTGAGCACGCGCGGAAAAAGCTTGTCCTGCGCATAGTCGCGCGCGGTGTCGCGCACCATGCGCTCTTCCTCGGTGAGTTCGCCTTCGAGGTCGAGCGGGTCTTCCCAGTTGAAGGCCGCGTCCTTGATCGCGGTGGCCTTGCTGTCGCGCTTTTCCGCCGGCTGCGCCATGGCGTGCTCCTTATTAATTCCGTCATCCTGAGGCGGCCGCGCAGCGGCCCTCGAGGGATGGGGCCGAGGCGCTGGGGGCCGTCGCCCTTCGAGGCTCGCTTCGCTCGCGCCTCAGGGTGACGGAATGACAAATTCGCGCCCACCTATAGGAGCGGTCGGCGCGTGCGGCAAGCGCCCTCGCCGGGGCCGTTGCTGCAACGCCGCGCATCCGCTATTTAAGCCGCAATCGCGCTTCATTGCGCCCGTAGCTCAGCTGGATAGAGCGTTGCCCTCCGAAGGCAAAGGTCAGAGGTTCGAATCCTCTCGGGCGCGCCACGCTTTCGCCAAGCTCTTGATACTTCGAGTAGTTCAATCCCCTCAACGAGTTGGTCCTGCCGCACTGGTATCAAGCGGTGGTATCAACTATGCCAATCAGCATGTCGGTCATTCAGAACGAACACGGTGTCTTCGTCGTACGCAAGAAGGTGCCGAAGAAACTCGAAGAAGCTACGGCGGTCGTCACCGCCGCTTCGAAGCCGCGCGTCGCATTCCTTCAGCGGTCGCTGCGGACGAAAGACAAACGCGAAGCGCGGCGTCTTGCACCTCCCGTTCTCATGGAGTTCGAACGAGTACTTGCAGAGGCCGAAGCGTTGCTCATGGAACGGCCACTGCGGTCTGAACTCGATCCTCGTGAGATCGAGCGAATTGCGAGCTTCTTTTATGTAAGCGAGCTGGCCGCGGACGAAGAAGGACGCCGCGAAGGTGGGTCCGAAGCATCATTTCAAGACGTTGCGCGCCAATTGGACGAGGCCGGGATCGAGTACCAAACTCCCTACGCACTCGGGTCGGTGCCAAAGTTCGGCTTGTCAGACCGTGAGATGGCCAAAATCGACCAATCTCTTGAAATGGTCTTACCCGCTGCTCAACAGGCGCTGGCGCGAGGGAACATCTCTTTCCTGAAGTGGGAAATTGATGAACTTCTGAAGGTTTTTCGGATCAATCTCGACCCGGAGTGTGCCTCGTATCGCGAACTAGGCATGGCGGTGCTCAAGGAGTTCGTAAGAGCACTGCAAGACGTGGCACGTCGTCACAAAGGCGAGCCAGTGAACACGCCGGTACTTCCCGAGCCGTCCGCCGGCGGTAGCCGTTCGAGTGAGAGCTTGCGAGCTGCCCTTGAGGGTTGGACAAAGGCGAGGCGTCGCTCAAAGACTGTCCTTCGCGAGTTTGACTACTCGGTTGCGCGGTTTGTCGAACTGCATGGTGATCTGCCCCTGACAGCCATCACGCGCAAGCATGTCCGCGAGTTCCGCGAAGCATTGCAAGAGCTGCCAAAGCGAAGAAGCGGCGAGCTGCTCAGAGCCTCTCTACCGCAACTGGTTGCATGGTCCAAAACACACCCGGAAGCGCCGAAGCTATCCAACGCGACGATAAACAAGCTCATCGGAGCTGTTCAGGCCGTCTCGATTTGGGGCCGGGACAACGGCCTGATACCCGATGACCTGCCTTGGGCTGATCCTTTCGCAAACATGCGGCTACATGAAGATGTGCCAACTCGGGAGCCATGGCATATAGACGAGCTGCGTTTGTTGTTCTCTTCTCCAGTCTTCGTTGCAGGCGCGCGGCCGAAGGGCGGTCGAGGCGAAGCGGCGTTCTGGCTCCCGCTGCTCGCTCTTTACACAGGGGCTCGTTTGAGTGAACTGGCGGCATTGACCGCTGCGGATGTAGTGATCGAACAGCCCTCCGGCATCGCAATCATCACGATTACTGAAGACCTTGATCAGGGGCGTACGCTGAAGACGCTTGCATCTCGTCGCGTCGTTCCAATTCACACCGAGTTAGTCCGCTTGGGCTTTCTGAACTTCGTAGAAGATGTTTGCCGGGACCACAGCAAGCCAGCAAGGCTGTTCCCACTACTCACACCGGGATCAAGAGGCGGGCTCGGCGAAGGCTGGTCGAAATGGTTCGGTCGTTACATCCGAAACATCGGCATCACCAATCCAGCCAGCGTGTTCCACTCGTTCCGTCATGGCTTCAAGGACGCACTACGAGCGGCCGGAGTAGACGAAGATGTGAACGACGCCCTCACTGGTCACGTCGGACCTGGAACCGTCGCGCGTAAGTATGGCGCAAAGGAAATGGTGCGAAGATTTGGTCTGGAGCGGCTGGCTTCAGCTGTATCACAAGTTCGGTATCCAGGATTGGACCTGACCAACTTGTGCAGTACCGAAAGCCCGACCAAATGCGATTAGCTTGAAAAAGGACCGATGTCGTCACCTGCCGGTGCGTGGCAACAGCCAGCCCATCACCCTCTGGTACGGGTCACGCCGGTTGGGCTGAAGTTCATTCTGCTCGATCGCCTTCTTCGCAAATTCTGCTGCCTGGTCTTCTGTCTGCCGCTTGTCCTTGGGGAGCGATGCCCATTGGCGAATGATCTTCCGGCGTGTCTCGCGGTTTTCCATATTTGTGGTTCTCCCCCTGCCGATCTTCACGGTCCTCGCTTTGCTATCCGCCTGCACCGAAGCGGATGGGCGGCATGACGTAAGCTCGACGATAGCAATTTGCCCGAACAACACGTAGCGCGTTAGTTGCCACGCTGAGGACCCTTGCTTTCTTCAGTGCTGTTCATTGCACCCTAACCGTTCGGACAACAAGAACCTACGGGAGCATCAGTTCCGTCAGTTCAAGCGTTGTCACGAAAAGCCGTGTAGCCGCACATCATGACCACGTTCATCTACCGCTGCCCCAACACTGGACAGGAAGTGCAGGGATGGACCGATGATCCACCTGTTGCCGACGATCCAGAGGCGTATCAATCGGTGAAGTGTATCGCGTGCTCGCGGTTACATTGGGTCAACCCACGCACCGGCCGTGTTCTAGTGGCCACCGGCAAGCACAGGCGCTCATGAGCGCTGCTGACTTTGCGGCTGCAAAGGACCAGCATTACGGGCGCCAATGCGCGTCATCGCGCACGTTGTCGACAATCGCCCACAACAGCACGGCGGCAAGCGGGATGAATAGGCGCTGGGCTTTGGCACCATCCGTCACCTGGGGGCCTTGGGTGCCCCTAGGGGTCTGCGATCTCCGGCTCCAGAAAACCGGAACAAAGAACGTCATGGCGATTCTCCTATTGAGGCGGGTGCCTGCGTCCTCGCGCCGACATGCCAGACGCTACCCCACGTGCGTCTCGAGTGACTTAATACGCGCGGTCGATGAGAGGCCGAAAGAGAGGTAGACACGTTCGCCGTGTTACTCTCGGAAGCACAGAGTGTTCGTGAAGCACTGCAGGAAACCCATCCAGAGGCCAAAGAACACTTAGACAACCTGCTGCGGTTTATGGAGCAGTTCAGTTATGCACCAGCGAACGGCCTCTTTCGTCCCGGCATTGAGATACCGAAAAACGCTCTTGATGGCCTCGCTTGGTTTAACACGAGTGAGGCGGAGCGCATTGCAGCCTCGGCAGCACCCAGGATACTGGCCACGGATCGGCTGTTCGCGTATGCAACAGCATTGCTGTTGGGCGTGGGTTTCGTCGCAACCGATGGCGGCGAGCGCGTGAAGTTCGTAGGATATTCTAGCAAGCTCACTGTCAACCTGAGCGCTGGCACGATCTTGTTGGACGCTACAGCCGACATCGACGGTATCTCGCGCGTCGTTCTGTGGCAGGCCGACGTTGAAGTGCCTCAAGCTCACTACGATAACCTAGAGATTATTCAGGTCCCGCAGCATACCACACGGCGGCTCAGTGAATACTTCAAGAAAGTCACCAACCGCCGCGCTTACGCTGACTGGATGGAGCAAACTATCAAGGAGCACATGAAACCAGGTGAGAAGGGTCTAGTGGTCTGCAAACAAGCGCTCTTCGAGAACCAAAATGTTCCCACTTGGCCTCAGGGCGATCCAAGGTTCGATCAGCTAGACAGCTACGCACAAGGCTACGAGTGGGATGTCGAAGGCCGAAAGGGTCTGTGCGATCCATTGGGGCACCGGGATAGGCAGCAACACGTGGCAAGATGCTGATGTTGTCTTCCTGTTCGACGAGTTCTTCATTCCCAGGAGCGTGGCTGTAGCTACTACGCAGGGCTACAGGGAACATAGAGTAGACGAAGGGGACTTTGCGAACATGAAAACCCTCACCAGCCAATCTCCAGGGGTCGAAGCCATCTCTAAAGGGCATCGACTGCGTTGGTCCAAACAACTGGCATTGCGTGGTCGAGCCCGGACCTATGATGAGCACGGCATGTGTGGCAAGCAGCGGCTGGTGGTGGCTTGCGAACTTCGAAGCTTCATGGCGAACGTGGGCACGTTATTTCCAGGCGCTCACGTCCGCATTGTCGGTGCCAGGGAGAAGGCTACGTGGAGCGAGCGGGTCATTGACCTGTTGAACCGCACCACGGCAGGGAAGCTGCTTACATCAGAACTCGGCAAGGAGTTAGGGAAGCCATGGGGAAAGGTATCGTTCGATGTACCTCTTGCCGTTGCTCAACCTCAAATCGCTGCCCGTGCTCAAGATGTTGCAGGAGGCATCGGAACAACTCGATGGCGTACACACCATCGTCGAGAATTCCTCCGGAAACACGGCTTTCTCGCTCGCGATTATCGCCCGTCTCTACGGGATTCATACCGTAAGGGCGATCGTTCCGATTGACATCGCGCCGGGGAAGCTTGAGCTTTTGCGAATCGCTGGGGCTGATGTGCGTTTCGCTCCGCCGGAGGGTGGGGGCGTCGCGCTGGCAAGGCAAATGGGCAAGCGGGAAGGCTTTCTCAACCTCGATCAGTACGGCAATCCGGCGAACATTGAAGCCCACGCAGTCTGGACTGCAAAGCAGGTGTGGGAGCAGACTGAGGGCGACCTTTCGATTTACTGCGCGGGACTTGGCACTACAGGAACGGCACTGGGGGCGGTAAAGTTCTTTCGTGAGCATGGCGACAAAGTTACAGTGGTCGGGACCTACGTGCTTCCGGACGCTGCTGTTCCGGGCGTGCGCTCGATCCAGCGACTGGGCGAAATAAGTTTTGACTGGGAGTCAGGCGTGCCTAACCGGGTGGGGGCGGCAACTGCGGAATCCTACAAGATGAGCCTCGAGCTTTGCCGCGCCGGTCTCATGGCAGGCCCGAGCTCGGGATTCGCCCTGGCCGGCTTAAATCGCTTCCTCGAACAGCAGACCGATCTCGACCAGTATCGCAACTCCAACGGAGAGGTCATATCCGTTTTTATTTGTTGCGACACGCCGTTTCCCTACCTGGACAAATATTCGACCATACTGAATCCGGCAGACTTTGCGATTCGAGGCGCCAGTCACGACGACAGCGACGACTAGAATAGTGGGCGTCAAATAGCGCCAGCACACGCGCCGACAGTCAGCATCGTCAAAGACACAAACCGAAGCGCACAGAAGTTATAGTAGACTTCGAGGCACGAGCATGAGCACTCCTGCTGACCTACGACGCAATGCCACAGCGGTCTCAGGGAGTCAGTCCGCAATTTCGACCGGCCGTCCCAGCTTCAATGAGGACTGGCTGGCTGTCTGCATCGGCCTATTCACCTTTGCATGCTCGCTGGGATTATTGTTCGGCGCCGACGTGCTTGGATGGGCGGTCACCACCTCGGTGTGGACGACTCCCGGGAAAGCCCTGGGAACCGTATCGAAGGGATACGCAACCCTCCCCGGACTGTGGGCGCTCATGGCCACCTACGCATTCCTTTTAATCGTTCTCACGGTTGGCGCAAAGCTGCTTCATGCCAACGTGGCGCGGTTCGCGCAAGGCTTCACGATTATTTTCTTTCTGAGCTATCTCTGCTGGTTTCTGGGCAGCTGGGCGTTCATCGCTGCGACACCCGACAAGCGACAGGCGCTTAAAATCGATTGGTCATTGAACCTGACCAACGAATCCGGCTTCATCATTGCCCTGCTGGTGGGATTGATCATCGGCAATTTCCTGCCGGGCGTATACAACTTCTTGAAAGAAGCAATCCGGCCGGAGTTGTACATCAAGACTGCCATCGTCATCCTCGGAGGTTTTCTGGGCATTACAGCGCTGGACCAGCGACGACTGGCGTCGACCATGCTGTTTCAGGGACTGTGCGCGATTGTTTGCGCCTACCTTATTTTTTGGCCAGTCGTGTACTATGTCGCGCGCCGCTATTTTGGTTTCAGCCGCGAATGGGCGGCGCCGCTAGCCTCAGGCATTTCGATTTGTGGGGTTTCGGCTGCAATCGCTACCGGCAGCGCTATCAGGGCTCGGTCGGTAGTTCCCGTAATGGTCTCCTCACTGGTGGTTGTGTTCTCCGTGGTCGAATTGCTGATCCTCCCCTTCGCCGCGCAGCACTTTCTGTATCACCAGCCGATGGTGGCCGGCGCGTGGATGGGATTAGCGGTAAAAACAGATGGGGCGGCCGTCGCCAGCGGCGCAATCGCTGACGCACTGATACGAACCAAGGCGCTGGCTGCATCTGGTTTGAACTTCGAGCCGGGCTGGATTTTGGGTGCTGCCACCACCGTGAAAGTATTCATCGACATCTTCATCGGCGTCTGGGCGTTCTTGCTGGCTTGGATCTGGTCGTCGAAGATTGAGCGCCGCGAAGGCGACCGCGTCCACGCGGGCGAAATCTGGCAGCGCTTTCCCAAGTTCATCCTTGGCTACGCAGCGACTTTTTTCATCGTGCTATTGATCGGTATGGTGTCGCCCGCGCTCGTACCCAAAGCGAAAGCGGCGATGGCGCAGGCCAACGTCTTCCGCACGATCTTCTTCGTAATGACGTTTTTCTCGATCGGTGTGGTATCGAACTTCCGTAGACTTTGGCAGGAAGGCATCGCCAAGCTTGCCGCCGTGTATGTGCTTTGCTTGTTCGGATACATTATCTGGGTCGGGTTGTTGATCGCGTGGCTGTTCTTCAACCGAATGCTGCCGCCCATCGTGAAGGGATAACTCATGACTGAACCTCGTATCGGCGATGAACTACGTCGGATGGAAGAGGAGTATGAACCTCTCCTTCCAGTGGAAACGAAGCTGATTTGGGGGACGCTCGCTGCCGGAATCGTGCTGTCGGTGATTCTCGTCCTGCTGAGTCGCGCGCTGAGTTAACGGCAGGAGTCTTGAATGCTGCCATTATCAGAAATGGAGGCGATGGATTGGGCTGGCCAAGAGCGAGGCTGAGAATTGCCAACAACGATTGCGGCTCGATCCCGAAAGAAGGCACCAGTATTCGTTCTCGGCTGCCCTCGCTCCGGAACTACTCTTCTGTATTACATGCTGCTCTCCTCAGGAAATTTTGCTGTGTATACCGAGGAATCCAGTGTTTTTAACAACCTCGCGCGACGATTTGGCAGTCTGCGGTTCCTAAGAAACAGGCAAAACTTAACCAACCTTTGGTTGCGGACGCGGTTGTTTACATCGACAAGCTTGGACTCCGAGAAGATCCGGAAGAGAGTGTTGGCCGAATGCCGAAACCCGGGTGACTTTCTGAGAATAACAATGGAAGAGACAGCTCGGAACCAGAATGTTGAACGATGGGCCGAGACCACGAACGAGCACCTGTTGTATGTCCCCTATGCAAGTCTTGATCGCCATCGCTCGCCCGCTCTATGCACGTGATCCCATCGGCATCGATTTGGACCAGAGCTTGTATGCCTTAGACTCCACTACCATCGACCTTTGCCTCTCCTTGTTCCCCTGGGCCAAGTTTCGCAAGCACAAAGCTGCCGTCAAGATGCACACTCTGCTGGACCTGCACGGCAACATTCCCACCTTTATCCGCATTACCGATGGCCAGGTGCACGACGTAAACCTGCTGGACGAGATCATGCCTGAGCCGGGCGCATTCTACGTGATGGATCGCGGCTACATCGATTTCCAACGTCTATTCGTGTTCACGCTCAGCGCAGCCTTCTTTGTAGTGCGAACCAAATCGAATATTTTGCTCCAACGGCGCTACTCCCACGCGGTGGATAAGAGCACCGGCGTCCGCTCCGATCAGACCGTCATGCTCACCTCCTTCGAGTCGGCCTCGGCATATCCCGATGCGCTGCGGCGCGTGAGTTACTTCGACGTGGAGACCAACAAGCGGCTGAAATTTCTGACCAACAACTTTGCACTCCCCGCACTTACCATCGCGCAAATCTACAAGTGCCGCTGGCAAGCGGAACTGTTCTTCGAGAGTTCGACATGGTGCACTCCTTCGGATGTTATGGAATTTCAAAAGCCAATTGCGCAGAATCGACCGTTGGTGGGGTCGCTGGATGGTTCCGTTCGGCTATGCATCGTTCGACGTCTGCTCTGCGAATGATCCAAGGTGCGCCCACGCAAGCTTGCGTCGCCGGCAACCGTTTCAACCGAATCAGCCGCAGCACAGTGGTCGGCGTAACGCCGAGAACATCGCACGCTTCGCTGACAGACATTTCGTTGCGGGCTTGCCGTTCTCCTTCGCAGTAGACCGGAATCGCATGATAGCTGCGCAGGGAGCAGATACGCTTCGCCGTCCATACTTCTCCATGTGCCGTGCGGCGTTGATTCCGATTCAGGACCGAGGCGATTCGCGCGTCCGGTTCGATCCGCGCCAGTATGAGAACGATCTCCACGAGATCCTTATCGGTGACATAGCGATGCGCGCCGCTGCGAATCTTCTCGAACTCCACCTGGGTGTGATCTCCTCCCTGCCAATGCAGCACGAGCCGTATGGTTTCACCCTCACATGTGGCGATGATCTCTTTCAGCGCGATGCGAAGAAGGCGCTTCTTGTGCTCCGGCGAACTATGCGGATGGTCCCAAAGTCTGGAAGATCCCGCGCGAGTTCCAGCACTTCCCGTTTCTGTGCATCGCTGAGGGGCGCTCCCGACCTTGTTGCAAGGTCGGGATCTCGGCTTCGAGCTGCGCCTCTGTGGTCAGCGCTTGATTCCAGCGGCGTTCGAGCTCCGCCGCGACGAGCCGATTCGCCGTATCTACTGCATCATATTGGCGTCGCGCGTGTATCACTTCATAACGCGCGTGTTCTAACGCCAACGTCTTCTGCTGAATCCGATCGTCGCTGGCGCCCTGCAGCGCCTCGATCGCCTCAATCCATCAAGAAGACTATCCCCGACGCGTTAATTGTTCACATCATTCGCGACGGGAGAGACGTCGCCCTTTCCATGGAGAAAATGGGTTGGCTTCGAAACTACCCCTGGAGTTCAGAGCACGGTTTGATGGTGACCGGTCTGTATTGGGGATGGCTTGTCAACCGGGGCCGGCAACACGGTCTGAGACTAGGATCGGAATACATCGAAGTGCGTTTTGAAGACTTGGTGAGCCGCCCCCGAGAAACACTGGCCACCCTGGGTGACTTTATCGAGCATCCGTTGGACTATGATCGGATTCGCCGAATGGGCATGGGGCCTGTCGGCAGGCCCAACACATCGTTCCAAGACGAAATTGATGGTTTCGGCTTCAATCCGATAGGACGCTGGAAACGCGCGATGTCGGCCGACCAGTTGGCGCTATTTGAGAGCTGGGTTGGCCGCTTCCTGGAGAAAATGGGTTATCCGATCGCGACGCCGCCTGAGCGCTTGAAGTGCACCCTCGACATAGGCAGAAGGCGGGTTCTTTATCCGTGGATATTTGATTTGAAAACGTGGTTGACAGCCAATACGCCCGCGAGGAGGATATGCGGCAAATTCCACGGTCTGCCAATTGAATGCGAAGACTTCAGCAAAGGCGCGAGGGGTTGACATGAAAGTTTGTTCACTGTTCCGCAGTTGAATAAAATCGGGCGAACTTGGGCACAGCGGGACGAATCTGTGAGTGTTTTCTATGTTGGCGAGCGGTGCGCGCGGAGCACCTTCGTCCTCGGAACGGAGGACTAAAATGTCGAGTTCGGGTATAAAGGAGGCGACATCAACCACTCGTGGGATTACCTCGACGTTCCCGACGGATGCAACGAGTTGCTCGATCGCAGATCGGTTTGGGTCGTCGCCCGCAAAGACCAACGCGATATGTGCAAGGTCGCTCCGAAGCAGTTGTAGGGGTAGGGCCTCAACCAAGTCGATTTGCCTTTTATTTTGGTCGATACGGACGACCTGCCCGATGAGCAGCGTCCCGTCCAAGAAGCTATACAGCTCCCGTAATCCAAAATGCGATCCCTCCGGAGTAGACCGCTTGGTATCAACGCCGTTTCAGATAGTCTCCGACCGCGACACCCATCCGGATGCGACTAGCCGGGGCTGACAGATTGTCGGAGACACTGGTGACTTTCGCAGCTCGTCGGGCAGCCCAGCGGCTCGCAATCCGAGCTTTACCTGTCCCCCGTCCCGGAGTATCGAACGTCAGAACCAGCTTCGGACGCTCCCGCCTCATTATCGTGATCGCCGCCGCCGAGTAGAATCCGGCTCATACCATATTACAGAATTCGTCAAAACTGACATTCGCGCGCAAGATGGTGCGCCTTACCGTGTTGGAAGGTTTTGGGCGATCTGCTGATTAAATGCTTTAAAAAAGCCGACTCTTGGACTAACATGCGCCAACATGCACCTGCAGAGCCAGCTTCTTCGATTGATCCGCCCGGCACTCCGCAGATTTCCATCTGTGAAGAACGGATTGGTCTCACTGGATCTAGCCCTCACTCGACAACGCCACGAATGGGCAAAGCAATTTCCGGTCCTTATAAAACCAGAGCCGCGGTTGTTGCAAGTTGCTATCACCGCCAACTGTAACCTTCGTTGTTTGGGGTGCCGCTACGGTCGCGACTTCATGCCGGGCAAGTCGCTGCCTTTGCCGATCGTCGTCACTCTACTCGAAGATGCAAAAGAAGCAGGGTTCCTCACCGTTCGGCTGTACGGCGGCGAGCCCCTCTTGCATAGGGATCTTCCCGAGATGGTCCGCGTTGCGTGCCGCGTCGGACTTAAGCCGTGCATCACCACCAACGCCATCCTGCTAGGAGAAAAGATCGACACGCTTTTCGATGCTGGATTGCGAACCGCCACAATCGGCTTCTACGGCGATGAGCATACTTATGACCCTTATGTGCAACGATCCGGCGCGTACTCCAAGCTCGAGCGCAGCATCGCCAAGGTGCGTGACCGTTACGGCAAAGATGTGCGCCTGCAGATCAACTTCCTGTTGTCCCGTCTGTCCTGCAACCTCGAGTCTTTGCGTACCGCCCTGCGCTTTGCTGAGCGATACGAAACCAATTTGCAAGTCGACATCGTGCATTACTCCCTTCCATACTTCACCGAAGGACCTGATCGGGAACTCCAGTTCGTTCCGTCGGACGAAGCAGGGCTGTATTCTGTCGTTCAGGAGTTGCTGGAATTTCGACAGAGGCGTCCAGAACTATACACGGAACCTGACGCGGGCATTCGGTCGATTCCGGATTGGGCGCTCAAGGGGCCGGCGATGCGCATTCCATGCAACGCTTACCGGATGATCTGGGTCGGCGCCGACGGAACGGTGCAGCTCTGCTATGTCACTTTTAAGCTGGGTAATCTTCATGAGAAGCGGCTCCGCGACATGATGTTTACGCCGGAACACCGACGAGCCGCGCGCGACGGGTTCGCCTTGAATTGCCCCAACTGTCATTGCCAGCGGTACGAACGGATTGAGACCGACAAAACGGCCCGCCGACTTTATAGCATCAACCCAGTAATCGGTGAGCCGAGACGAAGTCGTCCTGCTTGCGTGCCCACCATTGAAAACGTGTGATCGCGAATATCTTATGGTCAGCAACGACGTGGACGTGGTGGAACTTGTCGCCGCGAAATAGCTCGTTGGAGAGCAATGCGTTACTCCAACCCCTGTCGCCTCTAAGGTTCCCAGTAGGCGCGGCTCAGAGGTCCAGCATCTCGATCTCTTCCCCTTGTTTGTGTGGAACAACCTCGGCCTTTCCAGTCTGCGCAGAGTGTGCCCCGGTCGTCGCTAAACCCCGGAAGCGGCCTTTCATACTATCGGCGACCTTCCTTGGGCCGCAGCAAGCGGTCAGGGCGGTTCCCGGGTCACAATTCTCGACGGTGCGACACTGGCAACCACCAATGTTGACATGAATAGTTCATCTGGTTTTGTGGCGGCTCCGATTGGGGGCAACGCCACGACAAACAAGATCTACGTTCTGCTCTACCCGGGCCCCATAGCTGTCATCGACGAAGCGAGGCTGAAGGTTTCCAGCGTGCCGGTTGGCGGAAACACCAGTTTTGTCACGGTAGACGCTTCCGCGAACCAGATTTATGTGGTCAATTTACTCTTCTTACCTTCGGCGTCGTACTCAACCGTAATGGTGATCGATGGCGCAACTAATTCAACTACCACATTGAACGTCGGCGTGGAACCACGTGCCGCAGCAGTGAACGCCGCAACCCACAGAGTCTACGTCCTGAACGATTATGGCAATGATCTCTCCTATAGCGGCCCCGGACCCGCGCCCCAGGCAACGGTTTCGGTCATCGAAGGCGCTCACTAGTCAGCGCCAGTGGCACAGCATCGAGGTGGGGTGAGGGGGTATGCAGATGAATTTGAGCAAGTGATGCTTCTCGCAAACCCTCTTGGCCCATCAGCGAGAGGGGAAGTGCAATCGCCGAAGCAAGGCGGTATTTAGGGGATTTGGTGGATTACCTCCGACAAATCGCCTCTCTGACAATGTCGCCCCTGTCAAGCACTTTCTGAGGCGCACCATAGGATCTACCTCGAGACTTTCCTATTTTCGCATTGCAACTGGCGAGCGAGAGTTATGTTGTTCTGGTGGTATCTATACCACTAGATCAAACATATACACTGGACCGATGAACAGCCTGCCCAAAGGCCCCAAGCCGCTCGCCTTCGTCAGCGCAAGTTTGATCTCATCGCTCGTTTCAACATTCCCCCCGATCTGCTCCCCGGCTCGGTGAGTTTGAGTCATTTCCGCCGTGGCAAATCCAGCTGCCATTGCGCCCATGATGAAGGCCATCCGGCCTGGTCCTTCACCTATTCGGTCGAAGAGAGTACGTTCTCGGTTAGGATCTTGATCCGGCATGCTCGTCGTTCGGCCAGTTCCAACGGTAGCGCCTTCGTGCACTCGTGGGCGTTGCTATCATGAGTCTTTTATGCATTTGATTCGCGGGATGCTCGAACCGTACTCCCAAGGTGTACAGCAGGACGAGGTCTTCCGCGCCATCGAGCGAGGAGGAAGGTCAGAATGTTCCTTCTAAACCAATCCACTCATCGCATGCTGGTTCGTTACCACCCGCTAATCGGTCATCTTTATGTGCCGAACCTGAAAGCCCGCCTACCTACGGAGACAGGCGGCTATTTCGCAGTAACGAATTCGCTTGGCTTCCGTGCTGATTTTGAGTTCGTCGAGTCCAAGCGCGGCGCTCCGCGCATCTTGATGTTCGGGGATTCGTACACTGCGGGAGACAATTGCGTGAATTCCGACCGCTATTCGGACCAATTAGCATGCATGTTGGACGTCGAGGTGTACAACTACGGCCTCTCGGGCTCGGGCATTGATCAACAGTTACTGATCTACCGCGAGTTCGCCCGCAATGTCGAGCGCGATCTGGTCTTAATCTGTGTACAGATCGATTCCGTGCGCCGAATCCAAATGAGCCATCGAGAGTCGATCGACAGGCTGAGCCGACAGCGGCTACTCGTTCCCAAGCCCTACTTCACACTCGCAGGCGGCGATCTGGTCTTGCACAACGTTCCGGTACCGCGCGAGCGGCCGGTGGCTGGTAGCATCGATCCCGATGTCTCTCCCGCTTCCAGGAGTCTCGATGGCTGGAAGGAAGCAGCCCTCCGGCTTTATAGCACCAGTCCGTATTTCAGACGCCTGCGGAAACGGACGAGGGGCAACCTCCTGCGGCTGAAGTCCGAGGTCTACCGGCGAAGCGGCATTCAACCTTATCCCGAGTTCAGGAGCGAGCACAGTGTTGGCTGGACCCTAATGCGAGCCATCTTGGACGAGTTCATCCGCGAGGTGGCGCCCACACCGGTGGTCATAGTTCCGATTCCGACATTGGAATATTTTTCGCAGGGTGTCGAACCCATTTACCAGACTCTCTTTGCGCAAATGGAAGATCCGGCTCGGGGCGTACACGTACTAGACGTTAGCCGTCCGCTGATCAGCGAGCCGTGGAAGACTAGACGAAAATATTCGTTCAGACTCGACCCGCACTTTACACCGTTCGCGAATGAAAAGGTCGCAAGGATGATGGCCGATTGCATTGACGGGCGACGATTGCTACCGGCGCGGCCGAAAAAACCGTTGATTTCCGCAACGGTACGTTCCGATCGAAAACAGAACTCGAGCCACATCCTCGGAATCTCGTGCTTTTATCATAATTCGGCCGCCGCCCTGATCCGGGACGGAGAGATTGTGGCCGCAGCCGAGGAAGAACGGTTCACGCGGATCAAGAATGACCGGCGCTTTCCACACCAGGCAATCAACTATTGCCTCGAAGAAGGAGGAGTGGATCCGAGTGATCTCGCCGCGGTGGTTTACTACGAGAACCCTTCATTGGTCTTTGAGCGCATTTTGTACACCGAACTTGCAGTGGGCGAATTGGCCGAGGAAAGCTGGCTGCGCGTCATGCCGTCGTGGGTCAGATACAAGCTGCACATCCCCCAGTTGATTCGGAATTACCTGAAGTACGACGGCTTGATTCTTCAGGACCTGCACCACCGGTCCCACGCCGCCAGCGCCTTTTACCCCAGCCCTTATGACCGGGCGGCGATCCTCACCATCGACGCCGTCGGCGAATGGGCCACCGCCTCGGTCGGCGTCGGCAGGGGCAGCCAGCTGAAGCTGCTCCAAGAGATGCATTTTCCGCATTCTCTGGGACTGCTATATTCCGCTTTCACGCAATTCATTGGGTTCAAGGTGAACTCAGGCGAATACAAGATGATGGGCCTCGCTCCATACGGCGAGCCGGCATACACGGATCTGATTCTGGACAAGTTGGTTCATCTGAAAGACGACGGTTCGGTAGAGTTGCACCTGGAGTACTTCGCCTTCCTAGATAAGCTGTCCATGACGAATGAGCGTTTCGCCGAGTTGTTCGGCGGCCCACCACGCCAACCGGACTCTCGCATTACTCGACGCGAGATCGATATGGCCCGTTCGATCCAATTTGTGACGGAAGAGGCAATGCTGCGCATGGCGCGCCATGCCCAGCGGCTCACGGGTGAGAAGAAACTTTGCCTGGCGGGCGGCGTGGCGCTGAACTGCGTGGGGAACGGCCGACTGCTTCGCGAAGGGCCGTTTGATGACATTTGGATTCAGCCCGCAGCCGGTGACGCGGGCTGTGCGCTCGGCGCAGCACTTGATACCTATCACACCTACTTCGGCAAGGAACGAGTGCCGTCTGTGGACGGGCGTCCCCTGCAAGGCGGTTCCTATTGGGGTCCCTCGTTCTCGGAAGCCGAGATCGTCTCATACCTGGACAGCTACAACTATCCCCATCACCGGATGCGCGATTCTGAGCGTTCCGATTTTCTGGCGCAATGTCTTAAGCAGGGCAAAGTCGTGGGCCATTTCTCCGGACGGCTCGAGTATGGACCTCGATCCCTGGGTGCACGTTCCATTCTGGGCGATGCGCGCAGCGAGGAGATGCAGGCCGATCTCAATATGAAGATCAAATATCGAGAGTCGTTCCGGCCATTCGCGCCTAGTGTGCTGGTCGAGAAGGTCGGCGACTATTTCGATCTGGATCGTGCGAGTCCCTACATGCTGATTGTTGCACCTGTACGAGAAGATCGCCGCAAGCCAAGCGAGGCCGTCGAGGGTGATGATCTACTGTCCATGGTGCGCCAGGCCCGCAGCGATATCTCGGCAGTCACACACGTTGATTATTCGGCCCGCATTCACACCGTGGCACGTGAAGATCATCCCGTCTACTACGATCTAATTCATCGCTTCGAACAACAGACCGGCTACGCCGTAATCGTCAACACCTCGTTCAACGTGCGCGGAGAACCGATTGTGTGCACTCCCGGCGACGCTTATCGGTGTTTCATGCGAACAGAGATGAATGTGCTGGCGCTTGGCAATTGTGTCCTGCTTAAAGAAGAGCAGCCGGCATGGCATGAGAATAAGGCGGAGGCTCTGGAAAGCGAACATGTTACCAAGAAAGAGGGCAGTAACCATCCAAAAGAGTTGGTTTGCGCTCTAGGGAAACTGTTCCGGTGGCGATTCGCAGCCATTGCGGCTTCACTGCGACAGCAACACGCGGTCCTGGTAGACAGGACGTTCCGAAGAAGCATCTCGGAATGGACCACCGCGGATGAATCGCAGCCGGTGAAAGAGCTCTTCGAGTTTCCTGAGGCGTTGGATACTTCTGCGCCCGACTGCAAAGCATTTGCAAAAGCCTTGACGGAACGCTGGAAGCGCGGTCCGGCGCGTGAGGCGCTGCTTCCGTTGGTGGAAGAACTTGTTGAATTGGGGCTCCAGCATCCGGCCAAGGAAGCTCTAGAGGAAGACGTCCCCGAGTCGGTTTACGTGATGTTTTGAGCAGAAATCTATTTTCAAGAAAGCACGGTCACCGTTCGAGCGACATCATAGAAAGTCTCTTCGTAGCGCTTGACGACTAGATCTGTTGTGTAATTTGCCGCAATATGCTGTCGTGCTGCCCACCCCAGCCTAGTTGTCAGAGCAGTATTACCCATTAGGGTGATGATTGCATTCGCAATCGCAAGATCGTCGTTCTCCTCAACGATAAGGCCGGTCACCCCCGACTCAATCAGTTGGGTGTTGCCTGGGATCTTGCTAACGACGGAGGGTAGCCCCGTTGACATCGCCTCGATTAAAGAACAGGAGAACCCCTCACAGTGTGAGACAAGTGCGAACACATCACTTGCTTGAAGCCAGTGCAGGAGGGCGGGCATCCCCAGGCGACCGGTAAAACGAACACTGGAAGCGATACCAAGCTGATCGGCGAGTTCCTCCAACGAGGTTCGCTCCGCGCCCTCTCCCACAAGCGCTAGTACGGCAGCCGGCATAGCTTGATGTACTCGGGAAAACCCCTTAAGCAGAGTCTTGAGGTTCTTTTCCGGTGCGAGCCGGCCGACATATATGGTCACCGGAACGTCGGGGTTCAAACCCAAAGAGGCTCGAATTTTCGCCTTTTCAACCAGGCGACACGGTGCAAATTCCTCGATGTCGACCGGATTAGGCATCCATAGTAACTGCTCCGACCTGAGACCAGCGACAGCAGCCTCCTGAACCATCCCAGTATTCAGCACCATGATCCGCCGTGCCCAGCAACGTAACCAATACAGCTCAAGTCTACCTGTCAACGACTTACCGACCGTTGTTATGTGCTCGCTGCAGGCAAACTTCATAACCACTGGTATTCCTAGAAGTTTTGTGACGGGTAGACAAAGCGTTACATGAAGGCCGGGCATCAAAAAGTAAACTAGGTCATAGTTCTCCCTTTCCCGTACCACCGTTTCGACGACGCGGAGGGCAAACGCGAGATCTAGCCACCGGCCTGGCAATCCGTGTCCGAAAATGCGAACAGGGACCTGAAACGGGTCAACCCACTCTCGCTTTTCCGGCATGGGACCGACGGCGCCGCAAACAACCCGTACGTGGTGGCCGCGGGCGATTAATCCAGCGCAAACGCGCTGCGCTTCCATTTCGGAGCCCCCCAGCGCCGGGGGATAAGTTAGGGATACGAGCAAAACCGACAAGCGGTCTTCTGTCCGCAGAAGATTGAGCGACCGTCTCCGCCGCATAGAACTAGGATCAAACCACCTTCAATAAAGTATTTGTGTAAAAACTAGGAGTCTAATGTAACATCGTTCGCGTTATGAGCGTAGATGGACAGTTGCTTTGCTGGATCAGGCCGACACTTCGGAGATCTCCGGCCCTTATTAATAGACGGCTTCGGCAATGCCGACAGCCGCCTTGTTGTTTTCCGAACTATTGCACGGGTTCGACCCAGGGCATTCTCAGCTAGGGAGTGGTGAAAGTCTGGTCCACGTAGGCCGCTGTATTCCCGTAAGAATCGGTTAGTAACGGCCGCCAATGGTACTTAGTGCCAGGGGTGAGTCCCGTTATGGTGACAGTGTAGTTGTAGATGTTGGGAGAACCGATGGGATCGTATGGGTCAGTCGTATTCGTGTTGTATATGCCAACGACTGCGCTTGATACATTGGAATAGTTGCTTGACACGCAAGCCAGCAGTCCGGAGTTTGGGTACGGCCGCATGGTACAGGCCGCGGGTGCAGCTTTTCCGTAAAAGATCTGTGCCGTCGCAAGCTTATAGCTGTTGAAGGTGAAGGTTGCCGTGGTAGATGTCAGGGCTGGTGTGGCCTCGACGTTGTTGATGGTGGGTTTGGCATGCTGTGCCGCCGGCAGCCAGGTGAACTGGATGGGAGGCGCCTGATCAGGCCAGGGGGCGCGGCACGGTCTCGATCCGTTCTCACAAGGATTGGAGGCTGGCAAGACGGTGCTGACAGCGTACGGCAAGGTTCTCCAGTTCACAAAATCGAAGCTCCATTTGTAAATCTGGTTGAACTCCTTGATGCTCCATGTCCAGCCATTGCCCAGATATCCGCCGGGATTGTGGAAACTGGCACTGTCGAAGACATGATTGAATAGATCGTCGCCGGTAGTTAAGGAAGCGGGATCGCCGGTCAAGCTCCAGTACCAAGCGTAAGCTGGAGCCACCAGGTCATTGAGCTCGGTGCCTTCGAACAGGGCACCGCCCACCAGATTCGGGTCTCGTGGCAGGTCGTAAAAGTTGTAGACCATGGTATGGCGGCTCGGAATATAAGCATTGGTGGCGAGCCAGTCGAGTGTCTTCTTGATCTCCAGGGGAATACGGGGATCGGGAGTGTTGCCTTCGGCCAGGTCCAGTTCGTAGTAATCGATCAGGGTCTCCATGGCGGCGCCGAAAAAGAAGGGGTGAGCATCAAAGGCCTGGGTGTTGGGATCGTTGAAATTCAAGTTTTGCAGCTGATCGAGGTAGCCCAAAAGAATGTCGACGGTGCGCGGTAGGAACGCAGTGTTTCTGGGGTGTCCGGTCATCTCCGCCGCCAGAGCAGCATCCAGTAAGTAGGCCGTCAGCCGGGTAGACGTAGCATAGAGACCGCCATACGAGGTTCCCCAAACAGAGTTGTTGGCCATATAGTTGATGGCCTGCAAATTGGTGGGGTCGCCGGTACGGAAGTAATTCATCTCCATGCCGAAGGGATGAATGTTGGCTTCAATCATGATGTAGCCCTGGCTGGCGATGATGTCGTTCTTGTAGGGATCCATCACGGCTTGGGCGCACCGCTTCCAGTGGGCCTGCTCAACAGGATCTTGATAGCCCGGCATTCCCAGGGTGTTGAAGTCATAATCGGCGATTTGCTGATAGACCCGTCCGCCGTCGTAATTGAAAGGACGGGACTGAATCGAGCCATAACCGAAACTGGTATCAAAGTGGCCAGTGAAATACGAATTGTCGATGCTCCACCAGGGAACAACCTGCTGGTGATTAGTGCACCACCATTCGCCCGAGGTGTAAGGCGTTCCTCCTGAGCCGGGATATGGGACGGGGTTCACCATGTTGCTCTGCCAGGTTGCCAGCGCAGAAATTGGAGGGCTGCTGATCGGCGGTGTTGGGACGAATGAAGCAGTCGGCAGAACCGTGAACGTCCAGGTTACAGGCACTGCTGGGCCAGGTGAGCCTTGAAAGGTGGCGCTGAACTTGTATTGCCCGGGGGCTGCGGTGGACGAGACCCTCAGTCGCACACTAGTCCCTCCGCTTGCGGTATTTGCATTCCAGCAGATGCCATTGGAATAGTAATTACCGTCCCAACCGGCCGGTGGCGGATTGGAAGGCCCCTTCAGGGTGCACAGATGTACGGGCGTGATGGTCGACACCGTCAGACCCGTACCGAGATTAGTCACGGTTGGGTTTTTCATGGTTAGGGTACCGACCGGGCCACGCAGGAGCGCAGGGTTCAGAGCGATGTAGAGATCGTTGTAGGAGGGACTGCGGGTAGGGTCGCCCTGATAAACCGACCTGGCGCCCACCGGCCACAGAGTAAATAGCGGCGAGCCAGAGGATGTGTAGGCCGAGATCCTGAAGGTTCTATAAGTGCCGCCACAGCCCGGGACCGCAGGAGAAAAACAGGCACTGGTATGGGGGCCGGGATAAGTTGCCCAAATACCGCTGGACTGCCGGGAAGCGACGTAATAAGCCCAATTGCCATTGCTGGCCTGCAGATGATCGACCACGACCCGGTGGCTGGTGGTGAGAGTGTTGTTGGTCACCTGGCGGGTAGGGACGTTATAACCGGCGTTGTAATCCCTGGGGCTCTCGATAATGACGATGGAGTTGCTGAGATGATTGGTGGTCCACGTGAAAGTGACCGAAATACCATTGACTGGATCGATGGTGGGGCTGACGGTTGCGGATACGCTGCTGGCAATAATCTCCCCGGAGTTGACGGTGGCGCGGAGCGAGACTGATAAACATAGTGCTACTAGCGTAGCTGCCACGGCAATTGCGCCTCGAAGCCGGCACGCATAGATGAACATCCGAAGACCTGGCACGATTGAATGCCTCATAAGGTTCTCCTGTTGGAATATTGGTTTGAAGACATCGCACTGCAACCACAACACACGAAGTGAACTTGAAAAGGTCACGGTGGGCCGGTTACTTATTGCGTATCGACCAGAATTTTTCCTCTAGGAAAAGTACGGCGATTGGCCTCGAAGTACCTACTACCAAAAAGACTTGCATAGTCTTTGAATTTGGTGAAGAAAAAAGGTAGGTCACAGCTTACTATAGTAATCTTGAACGAGGTTACTATTGTAGCCCGCTTTGGAGGGTGTTTTGCGGTTCCGCGTCATCTGCAGCCAGGCGAACTGGATGGGAGGCGCCTGATCAGGCCAGGGAGCGTTGCACGGACTCGATCCGTTCTCACAAGGATTGGAAGCTGGTATGACGGTGCTACAGCGTATGGCCAGGTTCTCCAGTGCACAAAACGAAGCCCCATTTGTAAATCCCGGTTGACTCTTTGATGGTCCATGTCCAGCCATTGCCCGGACATCCGCTGGGATTGTGGAACCTGGCACTCGAGAAGGCATGATTGAATGCCTCATGCTTCGCCTCCTGTTGGCTCAAATCGACGGGGAAGCGGCGCTGCTTTAACATGGCGGGCATGATGTTTCGAAGGACGGTATCCGCTGTTCGCTCTTCCGAAGAGCAGGCCGAACATGGTGATGCAGGAGTTAGTTGTGTTTGCCGCGTCCATGCCGTGCACTGCTTCCCGATCAAAATCAACTATTTCGATCACGTGATGACAGGCCCCCGCCTTTCTGCATGCCGTGATGTAAGCTGGTCGTTTGACCCATGTAGAATGCCTGAGAGCACTCTTTAGTGATTTTGAAATTGACTCGGTATTCAGCTGTTATCCATAACGCTAACGCTATTCATTTTCGGAGGCACGGCCAATGCACGTGGCGGAGACATCCGTGAGCACATTTCAGGCACTCAAAGAGAAGATCGAAAACAAGACCGCACGCGTCGGCATCGTGGGACTGGGCTATGTTGGCCTGCCGCTGGCGGTCGAGTTCGCCAAGGCCGGCTTCCATGTCACCGGTCATCGACCTGCAGCAGTCGCGGGTCGACCGCCTCATGAAGGGCGAGTCCTACGTGCAGGACGTTCCCAGCAGCGAGGTCGCGCAACTGGTAAAGTCCGGCCGATTCGATGCCACCACCGACTTCTCCGTCGTGCGCGACCTCGACACCATCAACATCTGCGTTCCCACGCCGCTGCGCAAGACCAAAGACCCCGACATGAGCTACATCGTGTCGGCCGCCGAGGAGATCGCCAAGTACTTTCATCCCGGACTGCTGGTCATTCTCGAATCGACCACCTATCCCGGCACCACCGACGAGCTGCTGCTGCCGATGTTCGAAAAGCACGGCCTGAAGGTCGGCGAAGATTTCTTCCTGTGCTTCTCGCCGGAGCGCGTCGATCCCGGCAATCCGGTCTACCAGACGCTCGAACACTCCGAAGGTGGTCGGCGGCATCACGCCGGCCTGCACCGAGATGGGCCGCTGTTCTTCTCGCAGGCGCTGGAAAAGGTGGTTCCCGTCAGCACCACGCGCGTGGCCGAAATGGTGAAGCTGCTGGAGAACACCTTCCGCATGATCAACATCGGCCTGGTGAACGAAATGGCCCTGATGTGCGACGGCATGGGCATCAACGTCTGGGAAGTGATCGACGCCGCCGCCACCAAGCCCTTCGGCTTCATGCCGTTCTATCCCGGGCCCGGGACTGGGCGGCCACTGCATTCCCATCGATCCGTTCTATCTTTCGTGGAAGACCAAGCAGTCGGGCATCGAGGCGCGCTTCATCGAACTGGCCGGCTACATCAACGGCAACATGCCGCACTTCGTGGTCGACAAGATTCAGAACGCGCTGAACGACCACGGCAAGGCGGTGAAGGGCTCGCACGTGCACATTGCTGGGCGTGGCCTACAAGCGCAACATCGACGACATGCGCGAGTCGCCGGCGCTCGACGTCATTCTTCTGCTGAAGAAACTGGGCGCCGAAGTCACCTACAGCGATCCCTATGTGCCGGAGCTGAAGCTCGATGGTCGTCGACCTCGAATCGCAGGACGCGCTGGCTTCGGCGAAGCAGGCCGATTGCGTCGTCATCATTACCGACCACTCCAATTTCGACTACAAGGGGCTGCTCGACGCAGCTCAGCTGATCGTCGATACGCGTAACGCTTTGCGCGGCGTCGAATCCGCCAAGATTGTCCGCTTGTAATTGAGGAGAGCACCGGTTGAGCCGCCGCGATAGTCGCCCACGCCGGCGATGATCAGATCTTCAAATCCTTTCAAACGCGCAACAAACCACGGTGTGATCGCGCATCTCCTGACTTGCCCCGGTCGCCACTACAATTAGGGTTGCGTTCCGAGGGGAAACGATTGAAGCCCATCACAAGGCGGGCGATCCGTCCACGCTCGTAACCGGAATCGCGGTTATCTTCCTCGACACCATCATGGATGTTTGGCGTGAGACCGCCCCGCCGTCGCGCCAATCTGGTAATCACCCACGAGCCCACGTTCTACAAACCATCTCGGTGAAGCAGCTTTCTTCTTCGAAAACATTATTCTCATGACTGCCTTGAAGTGCTTATGGGAAAGCGTCGGGTACGTCCGCGATGCTGGTGCACAGGGTCGTCATAACGCGATGATCGTGCTGGGCCACGAAGTTTCCGAGGAGCCCAGAATGCAGAAGTGCGCCGACCAATTCGCGCTCGATGACCCCATCTATCGTGAGAATCTGGCCTTCCGATTCAGACAGCAGCACCACAGTCGTGTTCCGACTGCCCGACGGACCGATCGGTCTCGCTGGACCCTATCGCCACCGCACTCATCGGGGCTCTCGGCTGGCAAACGGTATACGGACGTGTTCAATTCATTCGTGGCAACGAACCCAGGGACAACGCTCGCCGAGCTTTCCCTTGAACGGTCGGAGAAACTCGGTGGGCGCACGGTTCGCGTCGTCGAGATCCCGAATCTCTGCAGCACCCCACGCACCCGTCCGCGCGGCGAGCCAATTCGCGCTTTTTCCGAGCTGACAGGTCGTTCGCCCTAGGTATCCCTGGGTTCGGCGGTGGATTCGTAGGTGTTGATGTCTTCTTCGTTCTGTCCGGGTATCTAATCACCGGACTGCTTGTCACTGAGATTCAAGAAACTTCCCGGCTCAGTCTGTTGCAGTTTTACGCCCGCAGGGTCCGCCGTCTGCTACCAGCGTGCGCTCTAACCCTGATTGTGACGCTGCTGGTCGGCGCGCTCATCCTAGCTCCTCAGGAACTGACCTTCGCTGGGCGCGCTGGTAAGGCGACCGCGCTTTATGCAAGTAACATCTTTTTTGCCAAAAATGCGGCCGACTACTTCAGCCCCGATGTGGAATCAAACCCGCTATTGCACACCTGGTCCTTGGCCGTGGAAGAGCAGTTCTACCTCATTTGGCCCTTACTCATCATGTTGGGTTTGCTGTTCTGGCGATCCAGGAAGGCGCTATTGGCCGTGCTTTCGGCACTAACGCTGCTCTCGCTGGCGGCGAGCGCCTGGTCCACATCGGAAATGCAGACTTTCGCATTCTATCAATTGCCGGCCAGGGCATGGGAATTCGGCATCGGCGGGATGGCAGCTTTACTGCCAGTGGGCTTCCTGAAGCTGCCATCCCGCTTCTGGCCGATTTTCGGATTCCTGGGAATTTGCCTGATTCTGGCGTCTGGGCATTTCATTTCAAGCGCTGACGATTTCCCTGGTTGGATCGCTTTGATCCCGGTGCTCGGAACTACTGCTGCCTTGATCGCGGGCGCGGAACAGCCATATCGCCGAGACAAGGTCGTGCTTGGCTCTCCACCCCTCCTCGCTCTCGGAACCCTCTCTTATTCCTGGTATCTTTGGCACTGGCCCTTAATCGTTTTTGCTGCAGTACTGTTCCCCAATATCTCGGTTGCCGGTAAGACGGCCGCTGCCATAGCATCTCTGGCTGTTGCCGCAATCACGCACCATTTCGTCGAGAATCCGATTCGATTTCACCCCTACCTAGTCGCGCGCCCCGCGGTTTCATTGTATCTAGCTGCCGGAGTCACTTTGTGTTCGCTAGGCGTCAGTTTCCAGTCCGTCCGCTTTGCCTCCCGGCTGGCGAGTGCGGCGGAGATGAAAGCGATAAAGGCAACATTCGACGACGCCCCTCTGGATCCGACCATGGAAGAAAAATGCAGAAGCGGGGTGCTATCGAAACAAGTCAAAATGTGTGTTTTTGGTGATGCGGCTTCCGCAACCAATGTGATGCTATTTGGTGACTCTCACGCGGAGCAGTGGATCAATCCCTTGAACGCTATCGCGAAGGCGCAGGGCTGGAAGTTAACTACTGTGCTGAAGGCAGGATGCCCCTCAATCGATGTCATTGTCAGGCCCCCGAGAACAAAGAGTTGTGCGTACTGGCGTCCGGAGGCTATTCGGCAAATTGGAGGACAGCATCCCTCAATCGTCCTCCTGGTAAACTCAACAATCTATCTGGGGCAGAAAGACAAGCCTGCGAGGCGATTCGATATCTCCCTCGATGAATGGCGAGATGGAACGAGGCGGACACTAGAGCCCTCTTGGGTGCGGGTCTTCGTGTGGTGGTCATGCGCGAAAATCCCTTCTTCGCATTTGACGTGCCGACATGTCTTGCTAGGTCCATCCGGCACTCATGGTATCCCGGTGGCTCGTGTGAGATGAATGAGTCCAAAGCTCTGGATCCGGCCATATTCGAGGCGGAAAGGGCTGCCGCCCGCGGTCTTCCCAATGTTCACTTTGTCGATCTGACGGACCAGTTCTGCGACGGAAATGTTTGCCCAGCTATACAGAAAGGCATGGTGATTTATCGAGACAGCAACCACATTACCGGAAGGTTTGCAGACACATTGAAGCCAGCACTCGAAGCACAATTAACCTCAATTGTAAACGCCTCGCCTAGCAGGCGGTAACCCCGCCTAAGGGACTGCGGTGGGTTACGAAGAGTCGGAAACAGGGGCTTGTTGGGCAAATCCTTCGGTCACCGCACAGCTGACTGCTGGTCCTAAATCCCCAGCTTCTTCACTTCTTCGTTGTAATACTTGCGGTACAGGATGTCCCACTCCTGCGAGCCTTCCAGGATGGTCCTTCGCTGGCTCTCGATCTTCTGCCGGGCGGCAGCGTCGATCTTGGCCTCTTCGGCCATCAGCGCTTCGAGGATGCGGCGCGCTTCCTGGCGAATGGTGTTGCGGTCCTCGATGAAGTCCACGCTGTCGATCTCGGCCAGCGTGTCGGCCACGGCATGCGCCAGCTTGTTGATCTTCTCGCGGCTGATCCTCATAGCACCGCCTTGTACTTGCGCACCAGTTCGTTCTTGATCTTCTTGAACATTTCCTGGTAGTTGGCGCCGCTTTGCCGCATCTCGTCGGAGTAGGTCTCGAGGATGATGCGCACTTCGTCGTTGATGCGGTCTTCCAGCGTTAACTCCTCCAGCAGGGCGGCGTGGATGCGCTCGCGCACCTCCTGTGGATCGGGGGTCTCGATGAACTCACCGTCAATGAGTTTTTTGGTGACTTCGCGGGCCAGGTAGCCCACATATTCTTTGGAGAAGATGCATGCGTGTCGAAATCGAGTTGTCGAAAACTTGACATTTTAACACACGAATTTGCGCGGCTTCTTGGCGCCGCCGCTCTGTACGTTCCGCCCTTCGCCACATCGTATCGATAGCGCTTCTTGACGTCTTCTGACGGATTGCTCGGAACTTCGACTCTCACGCTATAATGCAGCACACTCTCATGGCTCTTGCTCCCGGTACCAAACTCGGTCCTTACGAACTCGTTGCACTGATTGGTGCTGGCGGCATGGGAGAGGTCTATCGCGCCCGCGATCAGCGTCTGGGACGCGATGTCGCGGTCAAGATTCTGCCCGCGTCGTTCGCCGCCGATCCCGACCGCCTGCGTCGCTTCGAGCAGGAAGCGCGCGCGGTTGCCGCGCTCAATCATCCCAACATCCTCGGCGTCCACGACATCGGCCAGCAAGACGGCACTCCCTACATGGTCTCCGAATTGCTCGAAGGCGAGAGCCTGCGCGACGATTCTCGCGCGCGGCCCGCTCTCGCATCGCAAGGCCATCGACTACGCCATCCAGATCGCGCACGGACTGGCGGCGGCCCACGGCAAAGACATCGCCCATCGCGACCTGAAGCCCGACAACATCTTCGTCACCCGCGAAGGACGGGTGAAGATCCTCGACTTCGGCCTCGCCAAGACCATCGAAAAGTCGCCGACAGTCAAGGCACCCACATCGCCACCATGACCTCCGAGCATTCCCGCTACCGGTGTCGGCACCGTGGTTGGCACCGCCGGATACATGTCGCCTGAGCAGGTTCGCGGCGCCGCCGTCGATTGCCGCACCGACATCTTCAGCTTCGGCGCCGTGTTCTACGAGATGCTCACGCGGCGTGCGTGCCTTCCAGCGCGACACCACCGCCGAGACCATGACGGCGATCCTGCACGACGATCCGCCGGAGAATCCGCCCGACGGCCGCCCGACTCCGCCCGCGCTCGATCGCATCGTGCATCACTGCCTCGAGAAGAGCCCCGGAGCAGCGTTTCCAGTCAGCTCGCGACCTGGCCTTCGATCTGGAGTCCATCACCACGCTGACGGCTTCCGGCGGCCTCTCCGCCGCCAAGGCCAAGGAGCGCAAGACTCGTTCGTATCTATTCGCTGCCGCCGCAGCCCTCGTGTCGCTCGCCGGTTTGGCCGGATGGCTCCTCGTCGGCCTCGCGTCACGCCACTGGTGCGCAATTTCATCAGGTCACCTATCGCCGCGGCACGCCCGGCACGGCGCGATTCACCCCTGACGGACAGAACGTGATTTACACCGCCGCGTGGGAAGCCGCCGAGCCCGAGCTCTACAGCGTGCCTGCCGACGGAGTCGGTGGCCATCCCATGGGCATCAAGGACGCCCGACTGCTGGCGATTTCCAGCAAGGGCGAACTTGCCGTAGCGCTGACTCCCCAGGCGACTTACCACGCTTCTGGCACCCGGCAATCTGGCTCGCACCACCGGCAACAGCGCTCCTAAGCCCGAGATCGAAAACATACAGGCCGCCGACTTCACTCCCGACGGCTCGGCCCTCGCCATTGTGCGTTACGTTCCCGCGGACTTCACATGTCAGCTCGAGTACCCCATTGGCAAGGTGCTCTTTCGTGAAAGGCTCATCGACGACCTTCGCTTCTCGCCCAACGGCAAGTACCTCGCATTCATCGCGCACACCAATCCCAGTGACGATCGCGGTACGGTCATGATCATCCGCACAGCGGGTGAGAAAGTCGCCGCCAGTCCGCTGTACGAAAGCTCCCAGGGTCTGGCTTGGAGCGTCAGCGGCGACGAAGTCTGGAGCAGCTCTCCCCTCGAATCCGGAGAGGTCCACGCCTTGTCGCTCTCGGGCAAGACCCGCGACCCGCTGGCCATGCCCGGCCGCATTCATCTGCGCGACATTTCATCCAAAGGTCAGCTTCTCGTGGGGCAGGGCATCGCCCGCCGCGGCATTGTCGTTTCCAGCAATCACGGCGACTCGCTGCGTGACCTCTCGTGGCTCGACTTCAGTTACCTTCGCGACATCAGCGACGACGGCAAGATGATCCTCTTCGAGGAGGAAGGCTCTTCGACCAGCCAATTACACCGTGTACGTGCGCGACACCGACGGTTCAGCCGCTGTCCCCATCGGCGAGGGCTATGCTGGCTCCCTCTCGCGCGACAAGAAGTGGGCGCTGGCCATCAAACTCACCGAGCCCAACCATGAGGTATGGCTGCTGCCGATCGGACCGGGCGAGCCTCGTCGTGTCAATCCGCCGAACCTTGCCATCGCGAATATCCTTCCCAAGTTTCTGTCCGACGGCAAGCGCGTCGCTTTACTCCGCCAGCGAAGCCGGAAAATTCCCCCGCGTCTGGTTGCAGGATCTGAATGGCGGTGACCCCAAAGCAGTGTCACCCGAGGGCGTTCTGGCTCGCGAGGTTTCTCCTGACGACAAATGGGTGACTCGTGTTCGTGAGGGATTCCGCCAACGGCGGGGGACACGACGGCCCTGTTGTCCCTGGACAGGCGGTAACACGGTCGAAATTAATGGCTTGAAGCCCGGCGAATTCCCGCTGGGCTGGACCACTGACGGACAGCTTTATGTAGCGTCGGCAGACGCTACCGGCGCAGGGGTCAAGGTCGAAAAGCTCAACCCACACACCGGTGCACGCACTCCGTGGCGCGTCCTCGCCACCGCTCCCATCGGAGGCGTCATCCCTGATCCGCCTATCATCACACCCGACGGCAACGACCTACGGCTTCGACTACCGCGTGCGGCTGTCGGACCTCTACACCGTAACCGGAGTACGGTAACGCTATTCTCTGTTCGCCTTCCGCTTTTTGCTCAACACGCGGGCCCAGGGAAGCCGTAGCCGGTTGCACCAGTTGGCCTCGCGTCGGAGTATGATGTTGATCAATGCGGCGCAGCCGTGTGTCACGATCGCCGCGAGTTATGGTCATGTCTGACGATCTCTCCAGCCTTAAAGACGACATGGTGGCTTTCATCCTGGGCCACGGGATGAGCCGTTTCCAGGGGTATGTCACCGAAGACGTCCATAGCGTGATGTGGGACCCACGCGACAATCCTGAAAGCTGGAAGGACTTCGTGGAGCTGGCTAAGAAAGCCGGCTGTGCCTTCCTGTCCATGGACGAGGAAGTGCTGCAGCGCGATGAACTCGACTACCTCGTGCAGCGCCTGCAACAGACCAGCTTTCCCAGCGACGACGATTTTGAAGAAGCGCGTTGGCTGCGCAGCTTTGTCGGCAAGACCGGCTTTCTACAGCTGGGCTGGCCGCACCAGGGAATCATGTTCCTGCATGAGATCTCAACCGACTGGTACGAACGCTATCAACGCCTGCTGGATCTCGTTGAAGACTTCGGCACGCTGACCGTGGACGGCTCCGACCAGGACGAAGAGCACTAAGTGCGCTGGCAACCTCGCCCCATCGAACCGGAAGCTGCCGATCGGTTGACCCGCGAGGCCGGACTGTCCCCGATTATCTCTCGTTTGCTGGCGGCGCGCGGCATCAGCACGGCAGAGCAGGCGCAGGACTTCCTCGCGCCTTCGCTCTCTCACTTGCATTCGCCCTACCTGATGGCAGGATTGCGCACGGCAGTCGAGCGTCTTCGCGCCGCTATCGAGCGCAACGAGACCATCTTTATCTACGGCGACTACGACGTGGACGGCACCACGGCCATCGTCATCCTGAAGGCTGCACTAGAGATTTGTGGCGGCAAGGTCGAGTATCACGTGCCGCACCGGATTCGCGAAGGCTACGGTATGCGCGACGAGGTGATCGAACAGGCCGCGGCAGAAGGCGTCCGGCTGATTATCAGCGTCGATACAGGTATTCGCGCCTTCGCCGCCGCCGAGGCCGCAGCTCGTTGCGGCGTCGATCTCATCGTCACCGATCACCACCTGCCCCAGGCCGAAGGCGTGCCCAAGGCGCTGGCCGTGGTCAATCCCAATCAGAGCGGTTGCGAGTATCCCTGCAAGTCCCTGTGCGGAGCCGGTGTCGCCTTCAAGATCGCCCAAGCCTTGCTCGAAGCGACGGGACGCGAACGTCTATTGCCTTCTTTTCTGAAGATTGTCGCTATTGCTACGATTGCCGATGCCGTTCCCCTGGTCGGCGAAAACCGTGTCTTCGCCAAGCTTGGCCTCGAAGGGCTGCGCAAGCCTCGCAATGCCGGCCTTCGTGCTCTGCTCTCATCTGCCAGCTGGACGGATCTCGCCCGCTCAGCGCGGGGGACATCGCATTTCGCGTTGCGCCTCGGCTGAATGCCGCCGGACGCATGGACGTCGCCGAGCGCGTCATCGAACTGTTCACGACGAAGGATGAGGCTCGCGCGGTCGAGATGGCCACGCGCCTCAACGAACTCAATGGCGATCGCCAGCTCGAAGAGCAACGCATCCTCGACGAAATCTTCCGCCAGATCGACTCCACCGCCGAATGGGAAGGCGCCTACTCGCTGGTTGTCGCAGGGGAAAACTGGCATCGCGGCGTTATCGGAATATGCGCCACCCGCGTGGTCGAGCGCTATCATCGGCCCGCGCTGGTTTTCTCGTGCGAAAACGGCGAAGCACACGGTTCAGGTCGTTCCATCCACGCCTTTCATCTGCTCGACGCCCTGGAATCCTGCTCCGAACTCTTCACCCGCTTCGGCGGCCACTCTCATGCCGTGGGGTGCGCCCTTCCAGTCGAGCGGCTCCCTGAACTGCGCGCTCGTCTCGACGCCTATGCTCGCCTGCGCCTGGTGCCGGCCGATTTCGTTCCCGTTCTGGAATATGACGGCGAGATTTCGCTTGCATCGAGTTAACCATCGGCTTTGGGAGTCCCTGGTTAGCATAGAACCTTTTGGATCGGGTAATCCGACGCCGGTGTTCGTCACGCGCGCGGCAAGGCTCGTGCAACCGCCTCGCATCCTGAAAGAGAAGCATCTCAAGCTGCGAGTGGTTCCAACCGCCGCCACCGGAAACGGCGGGTCGCAGCGGGCTTACGAAGTCGTGGGCTGGCGCATGGCCGAACGCGCGACCCGCGAGTCGCTGATTTTGGGAGACACGCTCGATCTGGCGTTCACGGTGGATTACAACGCACACCCGGACTTCGGCGGAGTGCAACTGACGCTGGTCGATTTTTGTCGCCCTGATTCTGGTGAAAACCAGCCCTCTGACGAGGCCCACCAAATCGGTTCTGCTTTACATCTGCCTAACTAAGGCGATAGTATTCAGCACCGATGGATACTGCTGTCCAGCATGTTTGCAGCAGTTGCGGCAATCCGGCGCTACCCGATGGCAAGTTCTGCCTTTTTTGTGGAGATCTCTTGGTCGACCCTCCGCAAAATAACCCAGCCAATGTTCGTCTTCCCCGGGCGCCCGGCTCCCAGGCTGTGGCTGTGCCTCGCCCTCCTGAGTACGCCGGCTTCTGGCTTCGTGTCTGGGCGGGAGCGATCGATGTCATTCTGGAAGTCCCTGGGAGCTGTTCTCATCACCGTTATCGTGGGCTGGATCACGCTCCTGATCGGTCGCAAGTATGGCCTTAGCTCCATCACCGGCCGTTACGTCACCGGTATCGCTTTCATCCTGGTGCTGAGTATCGGTGCGTGGTTGTACTCTGCTCTGGCCGAAAGCTCCGACCGGCGGGCCACTATCGGCAAACGCATCGATAGGACTTCAGGTTGTGACTTCCTCCGGCGGGAAGTTGTCGTTCGGACAGGCGACTGTCCGTCACTTCATGAAATTCCTTTCGCTTTTCACCGCTGCGGTCGGATTCATGATGGCCGGTTGGACCAAGCGCCGCCAGGCGCTCCACGACATACCCTCCGATTGCCTCGTAATCCGGGTCGCCGAACCGTGCTTGTCCCTGTTCGGACGACAGCCGTAGGTGCGTTTGTCCCCCCTCGAAGCACCGGCGTAATATCGATCTCAGATGTCCCAATCGGTCGCTCAAGTCCGCAAATGGCTGGTCGCAGTCGCGGTAGCTCTCCTCTTGGTGGTCACGGTCTCTTATCGCATCGCCAAACTAAAGGTGAAGCCCAGGCTGCACAGTATTCCGCAAACAGCTTGGTATCGACATTCAGCAAACCAGCGAGGGGTTCTCCCTCTCCAAGTCCGAGGGCGGACGCACGATTTACACAATTCGTGCTTCCAACGCCGTGCAGTTCAAGCAGGGCGGACATGCCGACCTGAAGAACGTGCATATCGTGGTGTACGGCAAAGGCCACGACCGCTTCGACCAGATCTATGGCAAAGAGTTCACCTACGACCCCGAGAGCGGCGACATCAAGGGCATCGGTGAGGTCAATATCGACCTTCAGGGTTACGCCGAAGGTCCAACCAAGCCAGACCAGGCGCCGCCCGGACGAACTCAAGAACCCCATCCACATCACGACCAGTTCGTTGACGTTTCAACCAGAAGACCGGTGCAGGCCCATACCGATGACGAAGTGATCTTCAAGCAGCCTGCAGGCCTCAGGCACCGCCCAAGGTGCCTACTACGACTCCAAAACCAACCAGTTGCAGTTGAAGTCCGACGTTCACATCATTACCACCGGCGACAATGCCGCCGATATTATCGGCTCAAGTGGCACCATTCAGAAGGACCCGCGTCAGGCTGTTCTTTTGAACGCAGCTATCTATCAGCCTGACCGTACCCTCACCGCCGACAAGCTCACGATGCTGTTCGAGCCCGACAATACCATTCAACACTCGCAGGCCGAAGGCAACGTCAATATCGAGGTGCGGGGACCGACCATAGTGGATATTAGTGGTCCTCGCGGTGACCTCAACATGGGACCTCAGAACGCTGTACTCCAGGCCATCGTCACCGGCGGTGCCAAGTTCAACACCCGCGGCGATAATCTGAGCCACGGGTCTGCCGATACGTTTGTCCTCGACTTTGAGGCCGACAACCAGCCCAAGTACTTTCACATGCTCAAGAACGCTCGCATGCGTCAGGAACCCCAGCCTGGCAAACCCGGCTCTCCCGGGCAGCCAATGGAAATCGTTGCCGACCAGTTGCATTTCGTACTGGAGAATGGCAATGAGCTCAGGACAGGCGACACCGCTCGGCAAGGCACAGATCACAATCTTCCCCGCACCTGCGGGAACGAAGGCGGCGAAGACCGCCTTCCCAACCGGGGCAGGACTTCGGTTCCAGTAACTCGACCACGGTAGCGACAGCTGGCAAGTTTCACGCCATTTTTGGACGCTGAAAACCGAATGCAGTCCCTGCACGGCTCGCCCGATGCGCGTATTGTCTCGACTTCGCCCGGGCTAGCCGACAAGGTCAGCACCTCGCAGAACTCTCGATGTCGCTTTTGCTCCCGATGGCGGAGCAGAGAAACTCATTCAGACCGGGAGCTTCGAATATCACGAGCCGTCGCTGAACCCCGATACTGGCGGACGCGCCATGTTTGCCGACAAGGCCACGTACACACCCGCCGACCAGATACTGGTTCTCAACGGTTCTCCTCGGGCCATCGACGGCGGCATGACGACCACTGCCGACGTGGTGCGCCTGAACCGCCAGTCGGGCGAGGCTTTCGCCGACGGCAACGTCAAAACCACGTACAGCGACCTGAAGCCTCAGCCCAACGGCGCCCTGCTCGCTCCGTCTGACCCAGTTCACGTCACCGCACTGCACATGATCTCGCAGGCAGCAGCCCGGCGTAGCGCACTACACCGGAAACGTTCGCCTCTGGCAGACCGCTAACGTTGTACGCGCGCCCATGATCGACTTCGACCAGCAGAACCGAACCATCGTCGCGCATGCCGACACCGCCCAGTCGGTTTCGAGCTTGTTTGTGCAGCAAGGACAGGACGGCAAGCTCTCCCCCGTCGATGTTACGGCCGACAAGCTGACTTATGTGGACGCCGAGCGACGTGCCCGCTACACCGGGCAATGTCCTGGCCAAGAGTACAACCGGCACCGTCAGTGCCGAAGCAGATCGATGTTTATCTGCAACAGTCCGGCGATCGAGTCCGAAGGTCAAGCCGGAGTCACCGCCAAGACGGCAAAGTCGATCATTCCCGGCTCCGAGGGTCCCAGCCGGATCGACCACATGGTCGCCATTGGGCAAGGTTGTCGTCACCGAACCGAACCGTCGCGCGGTCGGCGACAGGTTGGTTTACACCGCCGACGACGGGAAGTATTACCTAACCGGGAAAAACGCTAGCATTTTTGATGCCGAACACGGTACCGATATGGGGCGATTCGTTGACTTTCTATAGTCACGATGATAGGGTTCTGGTGGAAAGCAAGCACACTCCGCCCACCGTTACACGTGCGCGTATCACTAAGTAAATGCAGACTTTATCGGCGGATGAGATCGGAAAAAGTTACCGTGGACGGAGCGTCGTCAACGGCGTCAGCCTCAACGTAAAACAAGGCGAAGTGGTCGGTCTTCTAGGCCCCAACGGTGCCGGGAAAACCACCAGTTTCTACATTATTGTCGGCCTGATTCCCGCCGACACCGGCCGGGTGGTGATCAACGATCAGGACATTTCCGATGTTCCGATGTACCTTCGGGCGCGGAACTTCGGTATCAGCTACCTGCCGCAGGAGCCGTCGATCTTCCGCAAGCTGACGGTCGAAGACAACATCCTGGCAGTTCTGGAGGCGCAACCGATTTCATGGCACGAACGCCGCGAACGACAGGAGACGCCTGATCGACCAGCTGGGTCTCGGCGTCATCCGCAAGAACCGTGGCTACGCCTTGTCGGGCGGAGAACGGCGACGAGTTGAGATCGCGCGCTGCCTGTGTATCTCGCCGTCATTCATTCTGCTCGACGAGCCGTTTTCGGGTATCGATCCCATGGCTGTGCTCGACCTGCAGAAGATCATTTTTGACCTGAAGGCGAGCGGTATCGGGTTGCTGGTAACCGATCACAACGTTCGTGAGACTTTGTCAGTGACCGATCGCGCCTACATTATTAACGAAGGCCGAATCTTCCGCGCGGGTACTCCCGAACAGCTCGGCAACGACCCGGAAGTCAAGACGCGTTTACTTAGGCGAGAGCTTCTCGCTGGTTTAGGTTTAGAATTTCCAGAGGAGGAGTCGGGCCCCGGCGTTCCGGTCAGTCATGGTCTTACTGCAGCCCAAATTGAGTCTTCGCGTATCGCAGAAGCAGATTCTGACTCCCGGGCTGGTGCAGATGGTCAGTGTTCTTGCGCTCAACAAGCTTGAACTGACCGACATGATTAATGCCGAACTTACGGAGAACCCGGTTCTCGAAGAGCTGGAAAACGCTGTCCCCCTGCTCGACGAGGTTTCTCAGCCCGCGAAGAAAAGATGGATCGCGACAGCTCCGCCGCTGTCATCGAAGAGGCCCCCAAGCCGGCCGAAGAAAAAGACCCGTTCGAAGAAATCGATTTCGATAGCTTCTTTCGCGAATATCTTGATCCAGGTTTGCGGACCTCTATCGAGATGGAAGACAGCGAGAAGCCCTCGTTTGAGAACTTCCTCTCAAAGCCGACGACGCTGTCCGATCATCTGTTGTGGCAGCTCGGTTCGCTGCACGTAAAGGACGATGTGTATCGTGCAGCTGAACTGGTCATCGGCAACCTCAATGAAGACGGATACCTGATCGCGACCGAAGACGAGCTCCTCGGCCTGATGGAAGACGAGCCCGGCGCGCCCAAGGCGGAAAACACGGTCCGCCACGCGTCCAGGCTGCGGCAGCCGATATCGAGTTTCGTTTCAGAGTCCTCCGGCGGCAACGGTCTTCACAGTTCGGCGGAAGGTCCAGTGCGGAACGAAGCTGAACCGGAAGATTCCGGGGGTTTTCTGGCGCAAGCTGTGAGCGCCATTGTGCCGCGGCCTTCGTTGGTCCCGCCACGCACCGAGCCGTCACGTGTACCTTTCAGCCGTGACGCCCTGCGTGAAGCCATCGACGTCGTTCGCCAGATGGACCCCATCGGAGTCGGCGCACGCGACCTGCGCGAATGCCTGCTTGCGCAGCTCAATCACCTCAAGACCATCGAACGCAAGAACGGCAACGGCAACCACGAGGTCGAGAACGAATCCATCGACGACGCCATTCTCATGGTGGACCAGCATCTGCATGAGCTGCAGAACAAGACACTACAAGGAAGTCGCCAAGGCAATGGGACGCCCGCTCGAAGCCGTGATGAGCGCCATGGACTTCATTCGGACGCTCGATCCACGGCCCGGCCTTCGCTACAACAAGATCGAAACCCGGCTGATCGAGCCGGATGTCGCCTTCGTCAAGCAGGGCGACGAGTATCTCGTCGTGATGAACGACGAAGAGGTTCCGCAACTGCGTCTGAATCCGGCGTACCGGCGCCTGCTGCATCGCGACGCCGCCGAGAAGGACGTGCGCAACTACGTCAAGGAGCGCTACAAGTCGGCCATCCAGCTCATCAAGAACATCGAGCAGCGCAAGCAGACCATCCTGCGCGTGTGTTATGTCATCCTTGCCCGTCAGCGTGATTTCCTTGACCAGGGCATCGACCAGCTGAAGCCCATGATGATCAAGGAAGTTGCCGAAGAGATCGGCGTGCATCCGTCCACCGTTAGCCGCGCGGTGGCTAACAAATACGCGCACACGCCGCAGGGCGTCTTCGAACTACGCTACTTCTTCACCGAGAGCGTGAATGGACCCGAGGGTGGCGGCACCTCGCTGCTCATTCTTAAGCGCCGCGTCAAAAAGCTCATCGAAGAAGAAGATCCCGCCCGGCCGTTGACCGACGAGCAGATCACCCGCATCCTTCAGTCGCAGGGCATCCAGGTCACTCGCCGCACGGTTGCGAAGTACCGGGAAGACATGCGCATCCCGAGCACCCACCAGCGCAGAGTAAAAAATTAGCGGCTGTTAACCGGCGTTCCCGGGTTCCGCTCGCCTCTTTTACAGCCTGCGGATTTGGGCGGGAAGCGGAGCGCCGAAGAGGTGAATCGCACCGCGGCCAGGCAAACATCAAATAACAACGCTGCGGTAAGGAGGGAGCTCAATGAACGTAGAGTATCTGGCAAGACAGTACGAAATTACTCCCGCCGTTCGTGACGAGGTAGAATCCGGCCTCGGCAAACTCACAAAAATTCTGGGTGAGACCTTCAAAAGCAAGGTCATTCTGACCGTCGAGAAGCATCGCTTCATCGCCGAAATCACGGTCAAACGCCGCCGTGGTCACATTGTGGGACTCGCCGAAGCAACCGACATGGTAGCCGCCGTCAACCAGGCCCTGGAGCACATCGAGACCCAAGCGCTCAAGAGCAACGGCCGCCGCCGTGCCACTCACCGTAAGCCCAAGGACAAGAGATGGGCTGACTCCGGTCGAGACCGAGCCCGAGACGCAAATTTCCGTGGGCGCCAATGCCGCGACCGCGGTCCCTGTGGTGGTGCACAAATTTCCATCGATTGCCCGGACAACCGAGGCCCACCTGGTAAAGTCCAGTGACTCGATTGCCATGCGCCCGATGACCATCGAAGAAGCGGTGAAGGAGTGTGAGTTCCGCGATCGCGATGTCTTTGTCTTTCGTGATGGCAAGGGCCAGGTCAAGGTGCTCCATCGCCGTAAGGACGGCAAGATCGAGCTGATCGAAGTTCCCTAACAACTCGTGGAAGTAAGCAGGAATGCGGCACAAGAAGGGACACCGAGTGTCCCTTCTTCAATTTGAGAGCAGCCAGGGCTCAGCAGCAGCCGCGCATAATGAGTTCTTTTTCGGGTTCGCCAAATGCCTCTTCGGGGAGAGGCATACCGTTCAGCGTCTTCCAGCACCGGCGGGCAGTTTCAATCAGCACCAGCACAACTCCGAGGATGAAGATGCTCATCAATGTCGAATCCAGGTAGCCCTGGAATTGCTTGCCGGCCTGATGCGTCAGCGGCCAGAAGATCGTTTGGATTCCTTCGACTCCGGCGGTGAGCGTCGTAATTCCAACGAAGCACATTGGAACAGCCGTGACCCATGCATAATTCGCCTTGCCCATATTGACGATGAAAGTGGTGCTAACCGCGAGTGCGATGGTCGCAAGCAATTGATTGCCGGTGCCGAAGAGCGGCCAGATCGTCGAGATGTTGCCGGTGTAGATGAGGTATCCCCAGCTCATCACCACCAGCGTCGTTGCCGCCAGCGTGCCCGGCCACCACGCGGGATTGGCGAATGGCTTGTAAATCTTGCCCGCGAGTTCCTGCATCACGTAACGCGCGACGCGGGTGCCGGCATCAATCGTGGTGAGAATAAATAGCGCCTCGAACATGATGGCGTAGTGATACCAATAGCTCATCAGCGCATGCATGCCGGGAAGGCCACGAAAGATGTGCGCCATCCCGATTGCCAGCGAAACCGCGCCGCCTGTGCGTCCCGCTAGTTGCTCGCCAACGGCCTGCGAAAAGTGATCGAGGTCCACCACCTGCATTCCCAATTTAGCGAACACACCTGGGGCAGTATTGATGGCGAAGTAGTCTCCCGGATGCATCGAAGTTGCCGCGATGAGTGCCAACACCGCGACCGTACCCTCACAGAGCATGGCCCCATATCCGATGGTGCGCGCGTCGCTCTCCTTGTCGAGCATCTTGGGGGTTGTGCCGGACGAGATGAGCGAATGGAAGCCGGAAATTGCACCGCAGGCGATGGTCACAAACAGAAACGGAAACAGTTTGCCCTTAATGATGGGACCACCGCCGTGTACGAACGCGGTGACCATGGGAAATTCCACGTCCGGATGAACGATGAAGACGCCGAGGATCAGAAGCACTATGGTACCCAGCTTCATGTAAGTGGACAGGTAGTCACGCGGCGAAAGCAACAGCCAGACCGGCAGCACGGACGCAACGAATCCGTAGATCGCCATAAGAAGGGTGATCTGGCGGGCATCGAACGTGAACGCTCCGGCGGCGGGTGAAGACGCGATCCAGTGACCGCCGATAACACTGGCGATGAGCAGAACAACTCCGAGGGCGCTGGGTGCGGCGATCTTGACTTGCCCTGGCGAACTCTTGAACATCAGAAGTCCCATGAGGACGGCAATGGGGATGGTCATAGCGATGGTGAAGACGCCCCATGGGCTATTTGCCAGCGCATTCACGACAACGATGCCGAGTCCTGCCAGCGTGACGGGCAAGATGAACAGCAAGGCGATCATTGTCACCAGCCCTGCCCACGGACCGGCTTCGGTGCGAGCAATGTCGGCCAGCGACCGGCCTTTGTGGCGGATGGATGCGACGAGTACGGTAAAGTCGTGCACGCAACCTGCGAAGACGGCACCGATCAGGATCCAGAGGAAGCCGGGCGCAAACCCGAACTGGGCGGCGAGAGTGGGGCCCACCAAGGGCCCGGCACCGGCAATTGCGGCAAAGTGGTGTCCGAACAAGACCCACTTAGGCGAAGGGACGTAGTTGTGACCATCCGCATATTCGTGGGCGGGCGTAGTTCGTCGGTCATCGAGGACGAGCACTTTCGCGGCAAGAAATGCGCTGTAATAGCGGTAGCCGAGGGCGAAGACGCACAGCGTCGCCAGCATTACGGGGAAGGTGTTCACACCGGTCTCTTTCCAGTAATGAGCATGAGTTCCGATTACGGGATAATCTTCGGCGAGGATGGGCGGGGCGTCAATTCCGCACGGTTGACGCGCAAGAGCCGCCTTTGACAGAGCGCGCAGGACTGGTATACTTACGCAACCCGGAATTTGAGGATCAAAAAGACCTTATGCCACGCACTTCCCGAATGACCATGGCCATGTGTCCCCCAGGCGGGGAGCGGTCTGTGCCGGGAGCGTAGCTAAAACCTCCCATCACGGAGCGGCCGCCTGGGGGCAAAGCCAAGGCGGCGGCGAGCGAATCGCCTAACCAATAACGCTCTAGCTGAGGGAGGTCGAATTGTCTTACGACGAAAAATTTCAAGTTTCCACACTAGCCATCCACGGCGGCCGTACGCCCGACGCGCACGCGGAGGCGGTGGTGTATCCCATCTTTCAATCCGCGACGTTTGAGCAGCAAGAGACAGGCGTTACCAAAGGTCACAGCTACTCGCGCTGTTCAAACCCCACGGTGGACGCTCTCGAGCAGGCCATCGGTGCGCTCGAAGGCACGCCGCAGGCAGTGTGTTTCCGCACTGGGATGGCCGCAATCACTACGCTGTTTCTGGCGACGGTGAAGAACGGCGATCACGTGATCGTCTCTGACGTGGTGTACGGCGGGACCGTGCGGCTGTTTCGGGAAGTTCTGAACGGTCTCGGCATCGCGAACACGTCGGTCGATACATCGGACATCGACGCTGTCGAACGCGCCGTGACGCCGCAGACGAAGATCATCCTGATCGAGACACCCGGCAATCCGACGATGAAGCTGGCCGACATTGCCGCCATTGCCGCGATTGCCCGCAAGTACGGCTTGCTGCTGGCCGTCGACAACACATTCCTTACGCCGGTATTGCAGCGGCCACTCGAGTTGGGCGCGGACATATCAGTGCTTTCGACGACTAAGTACATCGAGGGGCACCACGCGACAGTAGGTGGATCGCTGGCGTGCAAGGACGAGAAGTTGCTGGAGCGCTTCCGCCTGGTGCGCAAAACCATCGGTGCAATCCAGGCTCCGCTGGATGCATGGCTGACACTGCGAGGCCTGAAGACGCTGCCCCTGCGAATGAAAGCCCATTCGGAGACCGCCGCGACGGTTGCCGAGTGGCTGGAGGCGCATCCGGCGGTAGCACGGGTTTATTACCCCGGGCTCGATTCCTTTCCGCAGAAAGCGCTGGCCGAGAGGCAGCAGCGCACGTTCGGTGGAATGTTGAGCTTTGAATTAGACGCCGGACCGCAGGAAGCCATCGCGGTCATGAACGCGCTGAAGTTGTGGATTCGTGCCGAGAGCCTGGGCGGGGTGGAGTCGCTGGTGACACATCCGGCGACGGCCACGCATGCGGATGTTCCCGTGGAGACTCGGCACAAGCTGGGCATCAGCGATGGACTGATTCGGCTGTCGGTGGGCCTGGAAGCGGCGGAAGACCTGATCGCCGACTTGCGGCAGGCGCTCGATTCTGTATTCGGCGCGAAGGCGGAAAGGAGCGCTGAACATGAAGTTTGCCAGCCGGCTGGTTAGTTTTGATGTAGCCCCGGGCGATCCGTTTCGCCCGATGGCGACCCCGATTTATCAGACTGCGACCTTCGAACAGGACGAGGCCACTGCCTTTGGGCCTTACGACTACTCCCGCAGCGGCAATCCCACCCGTACGGTGCTGGAAGAACAAATTGCTGCCCTGGAAAACGGGACGCGCGGATTCTGCTTTGCCAGCGGAATGGCAGCAATTACATGCGTTACGCGATTGCTGCGTGCGGGCGACGAGATTCTCGCAGACAGCGATCTTTATGGGGGGACGTGCCGATTGTTTGCGCGCGTCCTGGATCGTACAGGGATCACGGTGCGGTACGCTGACGCTTGCGACCTGAATGCGTTTACCGGACAAATCACGGAACGCACGAAGCTGGTGTACCTCGAATCGCCGACCAATCCGCTGTTGCGTGTGGCGGACATCCGCCAGATCGCCGACTTTGCACGCTACAAGGGCGCACTGTTAGCGGTGGACAGCAGTGCGATGTCACCGTATCTGCAAAACCCGCTCGACCTTGGCGCCGACATCGTGCTGCACTCGGCCACCAAGTACCTTTGCGGACACAGTGATGTGACCGGGGGCGTGGTGGTGGTGAAAGACGATGAGTTGGCCAAGCAGGTTTATTTTCTGCAAAACGCCGAGGGGAACGCGCTGGGACCGTTCGACGCTTTTCTGTTTCTGCGCGGCCTTAAGACATTAAAGCTGCGGCTTGATTGCCAACAGAAGAACGCTCAGGCGATCGCCGAGTGGCTGGAAGAGCACCCGCGGGTAAAGACAGTAAATTATCCGGGGCTGAGGACGTCGCCCGGGTATCTGCTGCAGCGCAAGCAGGCTCGCGGCGCCGGGGCGGTGCTCAGTTTCACGACCGGTTCCATGGAATTGTCACGGCGCATCGTGGAAGCTACCCGGATGTTCCGCATTTGTGTGAGTTTTGGCAGCATCAATTCGACCATCAGCTTGCCCGGATGTATGTCGCATGCCAGTGTGCCGCCTGAAGTCAGCGAGTCACGCCAATTGCCGGCCGACCTGGTACGAATCTCAGTGGGAATCGAAGACGCAGCCGACCTGATCGCCGACTTGCAACAGGCATTTGCATCGACAGCGATGGTTCCCGGCGAACTCGCAACCGAAGACGCGACCGAGGTGGCGTGAAGAACAAAACATAAATCACGCCGCCGATGGTGCCCCGAAAAACCAAACCGGTAGATGTCTGACAATGTCAGGCATAGCATGTTCCTCACTCTTCCATGTGGCGAACATGCCTGACTCGAAAAGTGGTTTCGAGCCTTACCGTGTAGAGACAGTTCCCGCGGCGATTGGCTGGGAATGTCGCTCATGGGCCGCCTCCGTTCTGCGCGGGAAGGATGCTTGGCCTGACATTGTGGGATATCGACAAGCATCAGCTTCCCGTCAGCGATCAGCCTTTACGTGTGCGTACACGGAGGCCTTCGAGGTCACCGTGCATTCTTCCAAAAACGGACGCGGGAGACAGAAGGAGACTCTTTAAACAACCTGGGTTTTCCACAGGCTGTCGCATGAAAACTGTAGTACTACGCTGCGGAATCCCGCCGAAACCATTCGCAAGACCAACATCCCACACGACTTGAAGAGAAGGTACGGCCTGGGAAGATCGTACTCACAAATATCAAAATACAGTGATTTACTTTAAGTGGAGGAGTCAGCGATAATTAAGGAGCCGCATCGAACCTTTGTATGGCAGTCCTTTTTTAGCACTCACAGGTCGCCCCGAATTCAGTATCCGACAATGTACGAGGAGCAAAAAATGCCAGGCGAAACTGAACAATACCCTCAAACGGATCAACGAGAACGTATATGGTTTTTCCCTGACAAGTTCTGGCACGCCACGAAGGGTATGCCGTCGTATGAAGTCGACCAGCTGATGGAAGAAGTCGAACGCTATGCCGCGGCGAAAGACGTCGAGGCGCTGCGAAAGTATTCCTTTGTATTTGTTGGCGACCCTTACAAATACAAAGATGACCAGGCTGCCTGAGCCGCATCCGGTTTGCGCTCGAGTGGCCGTCAAAGGCTCGACGTCGAATCTTTAGCCTGCGTCTTCTGCCTTGCTCGCGTCGGCCGAAGCAGAATCGGCTTTCCAATGCATGATTCGAGCAGGTATCGCGCCCGCGCCAGTTGTTCGCCGAACGAGTTAACGGTTGCCGTCAGCCCTTCCCCTGCAATCACAATTGCGCTATTGCTTAGCTTTAGTGAAACAGAAGACACCCGCTGGTCATGCGATTCGTCGAGCGCATTGGCGAGGCGCAACACTCCGGCGAGTGGCATCAACCCGGCGCGGACCTGAGCTGGAAGACCTGCAAAGATGGGATGATTGGATGCGGGCAGAGCTCCGCGATGATAATGTGCAACGATGGCAACGCTTTGCAGATATTCCTCAGTCCATCCCACACCTGGCTTAAGGCTCCTGATCATGCGATAGCCGCGTTTGCGATGACCACCGCCGTTCTTCGCGCGGCCTACCTCATGGGTGAACGCCGCGGCTTGCAGAATGTGGCGAGCGCTTTCGGAGGACTGAAGAATCCCTTGCTGGACCAGACCGTCGTAGATCTGCAGTGCCAATGCCCTGACCAACTCTGTGTGCTTGTCGCTACGGTCGAGGAACTCCGCCCACGTCCTCATTTTCTCCAGCGCAGCTTCAGCCAGCGTGTCGCCAGAAGGCAGCTGGGCTCGCCAAGCCTGCCACAGCGAGTCTCGCCCCATCATTTTCTTGCGATAAAGCGCTATTCGCACTTCACGTTCAGCGTGAAGCTTTTCCTGCCACAGCGTGCGCTCCTCCAGTCCAATTTCCGGATGTGATTTCACCAGTGTCCACAGAACATCGAAGTCATGAACCTCCCCAAGTGCATCCTGCAGATCGCGAAGATCCCGCGACCACCGACGGTGGCGTTCCGGAAGGAAATTTTCTGCGGTGTAGCGAAAGCGTTTGATACCGATACGCAACTGGTGCCAGGCGACAGCGGAGCGATTGCGCAAGGCGGTGCGGTGCATTTCGTGCGCGTTGTGCCAGCGCTCCAGAGCCAGGTATTGGAAGACCAGCCCTTCGAGAGGGACACGTTCGGCGCGTTCGGCCAGCTTTCCGTTCAGCGCTATCCAGCGTGGGCGGTCGAAGTTAACCACCGCATCGCGCGCAACCAGCTTGAGTGCCTCCTCCTGTTGCCGCAGCGAACCAAGCAGAACGTGGCGCAGGGGATCGTCCTCAGCAGAGAGTTTGGCGACCCATTCCATCATCACCTGGGTATCGCGTAAGCCTCCCAGGCTGGCGAAAAGGCTTTTGCCAAGCCTCTTCATTTGCTTCCATGCCGGATCGGGATCGATGGAGAGAAATCCATCAGCCATGGACCGGCAACGCCGAATGGCAACGCGCAGATCATGCACGGGGTCGGCGGCAAAATCCTGGCCGGCCTTGTCGGCTTCCTCGAGGACCCGAGCCGCCCAGTAGCTTAGCCCAGAAGCTGGGGTGGATGCAGATTCGATGTGCATGGATATGGTCCGAAGCTATTGTCGCAGAGCGGGCGCTCCCCGCGATCCGACTCAATGCGAAGAAGCTAACCCCGGTCCCGGAATGGGTTCGATTCTGCCAAGGAGAAAGACGTAAGAAAGAATTCCTGCAACCAGGACCGCGGCGGCGACCAGGAACGGCCTGCGGAAAGACTGCGAATTGCCGACCAGGTATCCGGTAATAACTGGCGCAAGAATCGCAGGCAGGTTGGCGACAAAGTTCATGATTCCTGCCACCCGGGCGGTGCTGCCGGCAGGAGCAATGAGCCCTGGAATTGACCACCCAATCGGAGCTGACGCGGCCAGGCCGCAAAGCGCGATCGAGATCCAGAAAATGGCGATGCGTGGTTCGTTGGTGCGGGTGGCGCCTGCGACGGCGAGGCCGAGAACCAAACCGGCCACAAGGATGGTCTGGCGCACACGCGTGGCGTCGCGCCCGGTGCGTATGAGGTGATCAACCAGCCATCCGCCGACAACCAAGTCGCTGACGGTCGCGGCCAGCCAGGGTATAGCAGTCAGCAGACCGGAGCGAAGAATGTCGAGGTGCAGAGCGGTATTGAGATATCCCGGCAGCCAGGTAAGGAAGAGATAGAAATTGTAGTTGTAGGCGGCCATGCCGAGAGCGAGTCCCCAGACCTTCTTACGGCGCAAGAGAAACCACAGGGATGCGGCACCGTCAGGATGGATAGAAGCAGTACCTTCCGCGCCGTCCATGGCGATATGCTCGCGTTCCGCCAACGACAGCAGCGGATCGTCCGCAGGGTCGCGATAGACGCGCCAGAAGAGGGCGAAGTAGCCCAGGCTAAGCGCACCGGTGGCGATGAAACTCATACGCCAGCCCCAATAGTGCACCACAACCGCAACCAACGGGATACCGATTGCGGAGGCGAACTTGGCGCTGGAATCGAAAATTGCGGTGGCGAGTCCCCGTTCGCTGCGGGGAAACCATAGTCCGATGGCCTTGGCGTTCCCGGGGAAGGTGGGGGCCTCGGCGATGCCAAGCAAAAGCCGTGCGCTGATGATACCGGCGAATCCACGGGCCAGACCCGTGGCGAACGAGGCCACGCTCCATAGAAATGCGCTGATGCGGATGACTGGCTTTACTCCGAATCGGTCGAGCATGGGACCGGAAGGCAGTTGCAGCAATACGTAAGTCCAGCTGTAGGTGCTGAGAAGGTAGCCGACGGCGACCGTGGTGAGGCCGAATTCGCTGCGCAGGGGTGTAACGGCAACCGAAAGGTTAACGCGATCGAAGAAATTGACGATGACGCCGATGCCGAGCAGCACGGCAATGCGCCAGCGTCGGCTGCTCCGGAGGGTTGGCAATGACGGCTGGCGGGTCAAGGTGCTAGTAGAACATAGGACGACGAGTTGGCAACGGAAGTTGGGGATACCACGTCGTTCAAATTACCCGGAAACCCTCTACATCGGCTAAGAGGCTTCCCGACTCTAACCACCCGCCGAACCATAGACGGAAATGGCCATGTCTTCCGCGCAGTTTCAGCTGCTTGCGCCATGGCTTGGCGATTCTCTCGACAATAGGGAGGTCCTTATCTTTTTCCCAGGCGATTGCAGGGCACTCTGCATATGCTGATCCCAAAAACTGCGTTGCTCATCTGAATCCGTCATGTCCCCCCTGGACGTGCGTGACTAATGAGATGCCGAACTCCTTCTCAAATTGATCCTTGCGGTATGCGGTGACTCCGCGGAAATCGTATGTGAAATCAAACTTTGTCCGGTACCCTGGCAGCTGGTCGTTCGACACCGCAACATGCACCATGAGTTCGGAGACTCCGGGGGGCACAGACCTCGCGACCTGCCGGATCACACTCGCATCGATTCGACCGCCGTGCGAAAAGCCGTAGAACGGTTGCGGAAACCTCAGCTTGCCATTCCAGAGCTGCCGCGTAATCTGACTCGCCAGGTTGAGGGCGACTTTTGCCGCAAATCGAGCCGAGAGTTCCTGTCCCGGTTTCCACCCGATCGGCTCCGCTGGCAGACGGACGTTCTCGATTCCGTATCGCTTCGCCAGTTCAAGAACAACCCCCGCGGCCGCCGGATGCGCATGGCAGTGACCGTGCCCATCAATGTGGGTCAACTTGATTCCCGCGGTCATGACCTTTGAGATTTGAGCGTCCCATTCCCGCAAAAGATCGGCACGGATCCGCGGATCGACCGCCATTCTCTTAAACTGCCGGCGTCGCGCGTAAAAGCGACCATCGGAATCGACAAGCCTCGGAATCTTCGCCGGCGGGAGTATTGGTATGTACTCAGTGACCGCCAAATGGATTCCCACCCCCAACCCGGGCAGAGCCTTTGCCAGCGCAACCGCCTGCTCAAAGGCCGGGCCCGTCGCAACCAGCGACGTGCTGGTGACGATTCCGTTCTGGAAGCTCTCTGCCACGCCACGGTTCACTGCCTCATTACGACCGAAATCGTCTGCATTCACAATCAGCAAACGGTCGCCCGGCGCCGAGGTGCGAGAATTTTGCCGGCCGTCGGTCACTGCATCAACCTCCGTGGTGCCAAAAACGGCACCGGTGAGGACGGCCCGGAGTGGAGTGCACCCTTAGGTTGAGACACGAAGTTAAAGGGGGTTGGTACCGTTCGCTGAAAAATCATTGTACGGCAAGGTGGGTTGTTGAGAATCGTTTCCAGTCGGTGAAGCGGAGACAGGCTCTGCCGGAGGGCAACCTGCCAAGGAATAGCCGACTGGAAACTCATCGAAGCCGATGAGCACCCGGAGCGACGACACCCGTTGCCGCTCCCGATATTTCCGAAGCCTACATCGGATCGAAAGATTTCCTTATGCCTAAGAAAACTCATGCTCGTCTTTTCCCCAGCGCGATGAGAGTCCTAAGCTTCGCTCGAACTCGAGCGGCGGACGGCTTTTTTTAAGAACTCGATCTCCATTGCCTGCTGTCCGATCTTACGTTCCAATTGGGCAATCTGATCGGCATCCCAGTTTCGACTGCGGGCGGCTACCATTGCCGGGAAAAGCCAGCTCACCTTTGCCCGCCACTCGCCTTTCCAGAATGCAAGCGCTCCTGGTTGTAGATTTTCTCCAGGAACTCTCCGATCGAAGCCGTAGCTTCCTGCAGCATAACTCTCCTCCATTCAATGTAGCTGGCCCCTTAATTTGGTGTCTCAGTTTTGGCGTGCACTCCAGGTTCACCCCACGACCAACCGCAAGTGTCCCAATCGAGAATGACAGCGAGCACCGGTTCGCCAATGCCGCCACCACAACCTTCAACCTCACACCCACCATCTAGCGCAGACTGCAGCAGCACCGAGGGGTTCGTCCGATCGTTGACGCGAGCGGATGGGCCCCGCGCTCGCGGCGAACTATTCGGCTCCTCCGAACAAACCACCCGTGACGAAGCGGTGACGCGGATTCAATTCAAGTCCTGTGCCAAGAAAAGAAAAACCTACGAAAAACGGCCGAACAACCAAGCAGAAACACCTGCGGCGAAGCCACTGTGGTAGCATTCAGTTCCTCGCCACGGTGTGAAGCAAAGGAAGAAATATGAACAGACGGGAACTTCTCAAACGCTCCGCACTGGTGGCTGCAGCAGCCGCCCTGCCAAGAAGCCTCTTCGCGAAAGATCGGACCAAAGACGGCCTCGCACTCAGTACATGGCAGTCCAAGATGCTGACTCTGGGCGCGAAGTGGGCAGTGTGGCTAGACCAGCAAGCAGCGGCAGTGGGCGCAGGAAAACAATCAGCAATCTTATTTTTCGGAGTTGAATCCCAGATTTGGTACTACGACGGTGGGCGCGTACTCCTGCAAGTTGCCGATTATCTCCATGACTCGTGGCGGGGATTACCCGCAAAACAGGCGGTTCCCAAACATAACCCGTCTTACTACGCCTATCTGGTTCTGGATCAGTACGAAAATTATATTCTGAGCCAGCCTGTACCACCAGGCTTTGGACCCGGATATCGAGTGTTTCCCTATGGGATCACGATGGCCGCGTGGAGAAACCCAGGCAACCCAAAGCACAAGCAGGCGTTGGATTTCTTAATCAAGAATTCTGCTTTTATTGCGTCGGGTCTGCGATATATTCGTCAGCACAACCAGCCTAAGGGCTTCAACTGGTCACCGTGGGGGATAAGGGAAAGTGCCTATGCCGCCGACGTTCTTATCTGCCAATGGATGCTGGAGGGTACTGTCCATCCATTGCTCGACCCGGCGATTTATGACTGCGTAGTTCCTGATCTGCAGGCTTTCATGACGCCTGGGAGCCAGTCGTATTTGGGAACGGTTTCCCCCACCAATGCCGACAAATCGGTTAACAACTTCATGATCGGTTTGGCGCTAGCGACGCTCATTCACTACTACGACCAGACAGTATTGGCGGGCCGCCCTGATACGAAGATTCCGCCTATCGTCAAACAGACGCTCGACTTCATGTGGGCAAACTGCGTCGAACCCAGTTCCTCGGCCATGTACTACAACAACCTTTGCCAGGGGCAGTGGTGTAAGCTTCCCGATGGCACCAAGCAGATTTACACCGCATCTTCGCTCAATAATCTTAGCTCCCCGGCATGGGCGTGGTATGCCACACACTTCGACCCAAGCTATCAAACACAGTTCGATGCGCTTTTCTCTGCTGGCGATCATGGGAGCAGGCAAAAGCAACAAGTGCTCCGTCAACTCTCAAGACTATAGCTTCACGGGTAAGCAATATAGCCAGAACTTCAAATGGTCATTTGATGCAATTCGCTGCGGTCAGGGAAATTCAGTCTCAACGGTTGCACAGGCAGCCAACCCAGTTTTGACCACTGAGCCCGCTTATCCGATACCGTCCGGCGGCAAGGCGCAGTAGGCGGCAAAAGCCACCAACACTCGCTTCGCGCACTTGCCCAAAATCTCGAGTTTGCGTCCAGGTGTGAGCTAAGCGGTAATAGATCGCCGCACTCCGGACGAACGTCCCAGTGCGTCGAGGCTGCGTACTGTCGGCCACTGTTAAAAAAGCCGGCCGTTCTGCTGCACGATCAAAGTGGCGGAGCAGTCCTTTTCTCGCATCGACTCGCTGCCGATGTGTCATAGCAAATCGGCAGCGTAGCACCGCATCCACTTAGTTAAAAGGTCATCGCGGATGTAGGGTGCCTCAGTTAAGGCGGAATGTATAGGTGTGACTCGCGTTGCTCGAGCTCTTCCAGTCGAACCTGCCTTGCAATGAACCGCTGCTGGTTTTTCCGTAAGATTGCAGCGGGTAGCCCGGTGGGGGCCCATTCTTCCCTCAGGGCTTCTCAAGTACATCTAAAATCAATAAGATTCGGCCAATCCGCGTCGCAGCTCCGCAAGAACTTCCTTCGCACACCCCACCATAGTGCCCCACTATAGTAATCACTATTAGATTACCAATTTAGGTTACCATAGAGCTGGGCCGAAGCCACGACAGCCACGTTGATGGCGGTCATGCTGTCATCCCACGATGGCCTCGGGCGAAATGATTGCCACTAGCGTTCCTGGAGGTGTTCCTAATGCACAAATTCTCGATCGTCTTGTTGTTTGTGTTGGCCTTCTCCAGTGCCAGTTTTTCTTCCACCGGCCTGCCCAACGAAATATCCAACATTCACTTTCAAAACGTAACGCCGACAAGTGTTGACGTAGTGTGGACTACGGTGCATCCCAGCACTTCCCAGGTGCTGTTGGCGAGGGATAGAAACTACGAGCCGGAGCGGTGGATTCCTGCCATCACCAACCCCGCACTGGTCACCACCCACCGAGTGACAGTGGGGAATCTGGTACCCAATCGGACATACTACATTTATGTGGCGTCTGTTGCTGCAGCAGGACAATTGAGCACCGCACCGGGGCCGCAGGACGGAACCGGGACGCACCCGCTGCTTTCTATGAAAACTGCGCCGCCGAACCCTACAGGAACACCGAACACGCTCGTCTACACGATAGGGCCGGCCGCTGCCTACACCGGGCATGACACTTACTTTCAAGTGCAGATGGCACAGGTCACAGGCACAGTCGATCACCTATACATCCAGAACGCTGGTGGCTATAACAACGGGACTGACGGCGTGATCTCGCCAGCCGCGGCCGTTGGTGTGCATCTATCCTGTACCGCTAATAACGCGAACGGACTCGATTCCGCCGAACAACTGTATAGCGCCGTCAAGAGTTTAGGCTTTTGCTGGAAAGGCAACCGAGGAATTGTTACGGTGCGGCTGCGCGTACCGGAAAACATAACTCCCGGCCCGTACAAGGTGACGTTGACACTAATCTCAAACGGGCAAAAGATTCCGGTGACCTACCCGTTCACGGTGGTGAAAACCCCTACCAGCGTGAGCGTTGTGCCCAAGACGCCTACGGCAATTCCCGGACTTGCAACGTGGGAAACACAGATGGACAAGCTCGGCCACAAGTGGTGCAACTATCGCGATGCGCAGGATGCCCGCGGAAACTTTGAAAGTTGGGGATGGCAGGTGGATGCGTGGTATTACGACGGCGGGCGAGTGTTCGAGCAGATCGACGACTATGAAGCCGACGTGCTGCAAAGGCCAAATCATGCGTACTGGCAGCACTGTTCGCAGGCCGTCCTTTACCCCTACGCATATTGGCAGAATGCCAACAACGGGAACATGCATGGTTATTCAATTTTCCCGCATGGAATGGCGATGAACTACTGGCGCACCCACAATGCGGTGATGCTGGATGCGGTCAACACCTTGGCTACAGTAGGAGGACAACACGTTAGCACTGGTTCGGTTGACCCTGTCGGGATACGTGAGAACGCCTACCGCTCGAACATGTTTATGGCGAATGAGGAACTCGGTGCTGCTCCGTCACCGCTGCTGCAAAGCAATATCGACAAGCTCCTGGGGAACCTCATCATGGCGGCAGAGGGAACGGGTGGGGTCGGCGGCGCTGTCCATCCCTTCATGGTTGGACTTGCGGCGGAGACACTGAGCCGCTGGTACGCCTTCAGCGTTGCGGCAGGGAGACCCGACTACCGAGTTGTGCCGGTGATGAAGGTAGCGCTGGACACTCTGTGGAGCACCAACTGGCTCCCCTCTGGGTGGTTCAACTACAACCGCTTCACGCTTCCTACGCTTACTGGAGACAGTTCGCTGCTCAACAACCTGAACGCACAGGGATATGCGTGGGTGTGGTACATGACGGGCGACACCACCGAACGCCAGCACGCGTACGATCTGTTCTCCAACGCGTTCCATCCAGCCAGTGGATTTGATTGGGACGGAAAGGAATTCTCGCAAGAGTTCGAATTCAGTTTTGACACCGTAAGGTTGCTGCAGAACAACGGTATGTCGTATACCAACCCGGCATCCAACAGCTTCACCGGATTCTGGCCGGTTACGACGCCACCGACTCCGACAAACGTGAACTGCAACCCGACCTGCGCCACCGCAACGATTGCGTCGGATCATGCGACTATAACGTGGACCACGTACGTATTGGCTTCGACACAGGTGATATACGGAGCAACCACAGGTTACGGAAAGCAGACTGCCTTGTCCGACACGCATGGAGTGCTATCGCATAGCGCAACGCTGACGGGATTGCTTCCGGCTACGGAGTACCATTTTAGATGCCTATCCGTTGACATGGTGGGTAACAAATCCCAGACGACCGATCTGACCTTCATGACGCCATGATTAGCCAACCGAAGGTAGATGGGAATCACGCGCAATGGCCCGTCGCCGGACGAGAATTTTGTCGGATGTTTGTCACCGTGCCAGGGAGACAGAAGCAGAGTCGCTTGGAAGGTCGCTCATCGGTACTCACTTCGGCGGAGAGGCTCGCTGGCAGGATCGGCCTTCGCCAACCCGATATTGACAGTGCGAGCGACCAGGTAGAGAGGACGCTCCTTGGCCTGCTCGTAGATTTTGCCAATGTATTCTCCCAGGATCCCAATTGTCATCAACTGGGTTCCACCAATGATGCACACTGCAACCATCAGCGATGACCAACCCCGGACCGTGTACCAGTGAAAGACGTTATGCAGCAGGACGCGCAAGACTTCTTCGATCCCGAAGAGCGTCACCAAAAATCCCATAAATGTGCTGACTCGCAACGGCAGTGTCGAAAACGACGTTGCCGCCGTCCAGGCGAAGGTCAGCATTTTGCGGAGCGGATACTTCGATACACCTGCGACGCGCGGCCGGCGCTGATAAGGAATCGCGATTTGTGGGTAACCGACCCAGGCAACCATGCCGCGCAGAAAACGGTGTGTCTCGCGCATCTGGCGAAGGCCATCGAGGCAGTTCCGCGAGATGAGTCGAAAATCTCCCGCGTCAACCGGAAGGCTCTTATAAACCAGGCTGCGCATCAGTCGGTAAAAGCACCAGGCGCTGAACCGCTTGAACCAGCTTTCCCCTTCGCGTACCAGGCCTGCGGCGTAGGCCACATCGTACCCTTCGCAATAGCGGCGGACCATCTCGTGGACCACGGGCAGCGGATGCTGCAAATCGGCGTCAAGCACGACCACCGCGTCACCCGAGGCGAAATCGAGTCCCGCGGTACAGGCGATCTGGTGTCCGAAGTTGCGCGACAAGTGTATGACCTTTACCCGGGGATCTTCCGTCGCCCAGCTCGCGATTCCGGCAAGTGTCTTGTCGCTGCTGCCATCGTTCACGAGGATAATTTCGGTATCGCCTGAGACCTCGGTCGTGAATTGTTCGAGCGCGCTGCGCAGGAAGGGCACAACGGCTTCCTCGTTGTACATGGGGATCACGAGCGAAAGAAGGCTCGGATACGGACGGGGCTGCAACAGATGGAAGGTCTGGCTTTGGCTGCGCATGGGCCAATCCCGAAGAAAGCCGTGTGACAGTGCTAGTTTAGCATCGGCCTGCCGGCGGACCGGAGCGTCGTCACCGGCACATCCTGCCTTCGCAGCGGTTCAGCCTCTCGGCCTAGTGGTCGGGCAGATGATAAATCCACATGGTCTTACCGACCACGGCGAGGCGTTGCTGTCCGGCCAGCCATGGTTCGCATTCCGGTGAGCGGCGGGCACGACGTGCGGCCACGGCGACCCATCCGGTCGGCACGTCCCGGCAACTGAGTTTTATGGTGTCGGGAAGTCCTAGTGAGCTGGGAACGTAAAAACCCTCGTACGCGATGCTGATGTGGTCGATATGTTGATCGCGCAGATAGGCGGCGAGACGAGTCATGTCCTGGCCCCAATCCAAATCGCTGATCACAAGCAGACGCGAAGGATCGCTGCCGCCGAATTCGTTGAAATAGGCCAGATAGTCAGGGTGGGCGCGCACGGAAGAGACCAGCAGCCAGGCACACAGCAACACCGCAACCGCGCGATAGAGAGGCTGGTGATTACGGCGCTGCCAAAGCATCACCAGTCCGAAGGCCGCCATCATACTCATGAATACAAAGACCGGCATGACGTAGCGCACACCGCTGTCCAGCCGGGCGGGCGCTGTGACAATCAAGATCATGACGGTGGAGGTCAACGGTGCGAGGATTTGCCAACTTCGCCGGTCTCGGAAGTAACGGCTTAGCAGAACGCCGGCGGCCAAGGATGCCAGCAGAAGCACCGCGAGAGGCGTTTTCAATGCCAATGCGGCTATGAAAAAGTACCAGAAACCTCCTTCTTTAATATGACCAAAGAGGTAAGATCTCGTTCCTTCTTCGTTTTGCTGGCGCAAGGTGCGTAATCCGTCGAGAATTTCCGGCGCCGGAACAGGCAACACCGACGCTAACTTGTGCACGGCATGTGTGAGGCCGGATGCCGGACCAAATACTCGCGCTGCGATACGGTCAGGGACGCCGGTGATTTCTGCCAGGGACGTATGCGAGAAGCGGTAGATCGACCATGTGACCAGAAAAGCGCAAAGCAAGGCGATCACGAACGTCTTTAGCAGAACGCGCCAGTTGCGATTCCCGGCGACAACATACAGGACGAGAATGGCGCCCCCGCATGCCGGCAAAAAGACGATGGTAGAGAACTTTGCCGCCATCGAAAGTCCGGTCGCCACACCAAGATTGCAGGCGGTTTTCCAATCAGGTTGCTGCAACCACAACGTGAACGCATAGAGCGCCCAGCAGAACATAGCTGTGAGAGCAATATCGGTGGTTGCAACCGCCGAGTGCGCCAATATGGCAGGCAGCATGGTGAAAATGCCCGCCGCCAGCAGTCCTGCGGGTGGACCGTAGAGATGCTTCGTCCAGAGGAATACGACAAGAGTGCAAATAACAAAGTAAGGAAGGATACCCATGCGCGCCAGGGTGAGATTGCGCCAATAATGTCCATCAGCCGACAGGATTGGATAGGTATCTTCCCATCTGGTAAAGGTAGCGGGCGCACGGAGGCCCGCCATGTAGGGCAGGAAGGCGATCGAAATACGCGCCAGTGGCGCATGCTTGGTTTCGATGCGATAGACACCTTTTTCCCACCACTCGATGCCGCAGGCCAGATGAGAAGGTTCATCAATCGTGTGATTGAAGACGTGGTAGGTCGAGACAATTCGGACGACGCCGATCCCAATCAGCAGCGTCAAGCAAAGCGCCCAGCCCAGAGGCCGCGCCAGGAACCTGCCGGTGGCGGCGGGAGTCGCGTTAGGCGAAAAGTCCTCGTAGGCGATAGCGCTTTTTGTGGTGGCCATGGGAGGGTCCTAGCTGAGCGAGCCGGCGGCATTGGCTGTCGGCTGCTGGATCACAGGCAACGGCACACTCTGTTCGCTGATCGAAGGTCCGCGCATGATTCCCAGCCGCGCCGAGTACAGATCTTTCGGCAGCCCTTTCATGTGCAGCACTACATCGCTCACGACCTGGTTTTCCCGCTTCAGTTGCAGGGTCATTCCCGGAGGTAACCCGGAGATGCCGAAAACATCGTCGGAAAGACGATCAAGGCGAAAGGCCGGTTCGTTGTCGATCAGCACATTCAACCTGCCGTCGATGAGACGCACGGCAGCATTGGCGCCTTTCGCCAGCGTGGCGAGCGGCTTGCCGATTACGAACATCGGCATGAACTCGCCAGGTATCCGGAAGTCGCAGGCGAAGCGACGTAGCTCGGTCTCCGAAGCGGGGATGGGGTCGGTACTAATGGAGATACCTTCGGCGCGCCGCCGCGCGATGAAGTCGGCAGGGAATAGGCTAAGCACGAAGTCGTTGATCTGAACGTCGATCACCATGTGTACGCGCACGATCGAGCTGTTGTTCTTGACGGAATGGACTTTCGAGAAGTCGCCGTACCAGAGCTCGCCTGGTTTCCAGTTCATGCGCTGGGCGTCGATGACGAAGACCACGTCAGGATGGGTGACGATGGGAATGTGCAGGCGCAACAGTCCGAACTGGAAGCTGGTGTGAAAGTCGAAATGGTCCTTGATATGTCCGTCGGGCGGAAGAAACAGGATGCGCACTACCTCCTTCGGGCACTTGAGGTCATCCAGAACTTGTTTCAAGTAAGGGGCGCGCTGCAGCTCTTCCGTTTCCTGGTAGTGGTCGGTTCCGGCTGCGCTCGGAAAGGTAGATTGCTTTCCGCCCATTGAATACAACGCGATACCGGTCCACTCGCCCTTATGGTAGGGCCCTGGTTGGGGGGCACGCTGAACTTCCTGCAGTGTACGCAGGTCGCGTTGCAAGAATTCAACATCGTAATCCCGCGGCAGGCGCACGGCTGCGGGATCGGGAGTATGCGACATTCGGCCTCCTGAGGCACACGAGTAGCGACGGCTTCGAAGGGCGCAAAAATGTACCTGCTTGGAGCCGGAGCTGGATGACCAATATTATAGCGAAATCAAAGAGTATCCACGAATTTACGCGGGTTCGGGAGATGACAATTTGGTTTCGGAATTTGAAATCGCTCGTAGGAAGACAAAGATCAGCAATGGTCGCCCCCGCCCGTGTCTTTAGACATCCAAAAACGAATTGCGGCACCGCCCTTACTCGCAGAACACCCGGACCTTGACCTTTTCATCGCCATGTCCATTGCGGTTATGCACATCATCAATAGTAAGTTCGTTGACCTGGTCGATAAGCTCCTCCAGGTTGCGGCGCCGCTGGATGTAGGCATTCGCCACGAAGAGTACGAGACCGAGCAGCAAGAAGTTCAGCCGGGGCTTGCGCAGAAAGCGCTTGAAGGCGGACGGGAACGCACCCTGCGGTCGAGACTTCTTTCCTCCGGCTGCTCCTGATCCAGAACCGGGACCGGAGAATCCATAATGAGCAGTTACTCCGACCGTCTTAGTCGGCGACCCCGGGCGCCGGAGTTTTATCTTCTGTCTGCTCGCCGACTCCCTTCGGAAGAGTGATCAAGTTGTTGGGCGGCTTCGCCATGATCTGGTAATTGGCGTAGCCGAATTCATTGCTGCGCGCACCGTAGTAGGTGTCGCCCACCTTGTAGACGGCGACTTCAAACGGCGTTTCCGCCAGTGTGGTGACGATCTTCCCGTTCTGGATGGAATATGCGGTTGAAATGCCCTGATAGCCCGTTTGTACCGGGTTGCCGACCTCACTTGGCAAATTCATGCTGCGGCCGACGTGATAGACGATGCTCTGGCCACCCTTGGTGTAAACGATCTTGAACTGATCGCCGGTGACGGTATTGCGAACCCAGAGTGTCTTGCCGACGACAAGTGCCTTCAGCGTACATCGTTCAATGCCACCGCACCTTTCTTCTGTAGTGCGGTCACCGTCGTGTCTGAAGATTGTTTGCGGGCACTTGCACCCGGCGTGTACCAGATGGGAGAACTCCAGGCGCGCTCCTGCACGGTTGCAGATACAACGTCCGGCGGCGCGATCCCTAGTTCATGCGCCTGTATGGTTGTCCAGCGCGGCGTGGGAATTTCCAGCACGCGAGCGTAGTAGAAGGCGTGCAGGCTGGGATCGAATTCGGGATCGGTCCAGACTGTCTTCAGTTCCACCGAGCCGACGGAGTTGGTGTAGGTGGCGTTTTCAATGTCCACCGTGCTTTGGATGGCCGGTACCCTGCCGGTCCACTTGTTGGGCTTGCGATCACCCGACCATGCGACGTCAAATATCTTCTCGAAACTCTGGCCGCTTTTGCTCCAGCCCTTGACGATCTGGATTCGATCCAAATTTCCGGAAGTCGGATCTTTTACCGCCCACACCACAAAGGTAGGCGCTTTGGATTTTGCCGGAGGCAGGTCGCTCCCCATGGGCACGCCTCCCGCGTAAGAATGCTGTATCCAATCCTTGCCATCCAGGATGTCCTTGGTGTAGTCCCAGCCGCCGAAGAAGCGTACTTTGATGTGCGGACCACTAGCGCCGAAGGTCTCTTTTCGCTGCATGCCGTCAAAGATAGAGGCGCGGGTGTTCTCCTCAGCCCAGACGCCGGTAACTCCGGCGGGGTTCTCCAGTCGCACGTCCAGACCGGCGAACAGATAACCCGACATGCGGGTTTCGATCTTCCCGTCCAAGCTGGCATGACCGCCGAAGAAGTTCTCCTGGCGATAAGGCACGCCGGTATTGTGGGAGTCGGAGCCGCCGACCATGCCGAACTTGTAAGGGTTGTAGCCCCTGGTGTCCTGCATGGTGAGGCCATCTTTCAAAGCCTGCCGGGCATAGCTGCCTACGATGTGATCGAAGCGTCCGTCGGGATTACCGAGCAGGTAGCTCAGAACTTCATAGTTTGCGAACTCATCGTTAGGGGAGAGCAAGGGATGCGTTTCCGACTGCCCCTTGATCTGCTTAATCTCCACCAGATGCTCGTTGCGGTCGCGCGACGCGGCCCAAGCGGCGTCAATCGGGCCGTCCGAAGCTGTCCACCTCGATCGGGTACATGTGGCCGTCGCTCAAGTTGGCGTTGTGCGAGATAGCTAACAGCTCGTTGCCGGCTTTGCGCTGTCCGTCCATCCAGTTCCAGAGATCTTCCGGGTGGGCAGAGTCAATGGAACTAAATGGTGCTTGTGGCACCTTGGCGCAATCGCGGAAAAAGACATTGCGATGCAGGTTGCGGAAATCGGGAGTTGACGTCCACTCGTAGGAGCAGAATGCAGTGAACTTTCCCGGCTCATTGGCAGCGTCAGCCGCTTTGTTGTTGTCCTCCCAAACCGTGTGGGTGATGGAAGGAACCAATAACTCCTTCACCGGCTCGCCCTTGATCATCGCAGTACCGAGCCACAGGTAGATTCGCTGGACATCGGCGGCGTCATGCACCTGCAGCTGCTTGGCGATGGGTAGCTTGCTGATAGAGGAATTCGGGTCCTGCGCCAGGCGCACCGTGCCGACATACTCCGAGTGATCGGTTACTCCCGCCCAATCCAGCGGCGTGGTGATCTTGATGTCGTAACCCAACGGATGCTTGATGGTTTCGCCCTTGAAGTACTTGTAGGCGTCCGCCGGTCCGGTGAGGTGATTGCCGAAAATGAAGGCGTCAAACGACCAACTGGTGTGAACGTGCGTCTCACCGAAATAGGCGTTGCGCTCGGGGTTCTTCTCCTGGGCAACGGCAGACGCAATGGTCAGGCTCGCAGCCATCGTGAACGTCAGAATAAAGGATCCAGGGGTCTTGCTGTTCATGGCACGCTCCTCTATGCTGCGTCGCATGTCGACGCGGTGAAGTCGGAGTCTCGGGCGCAGTAGCTGAGCGGAGGCTTGGGTAACCCAGGTGGAAAGAATAGTAGCCCTGGAGCGAGGACTGCGCAATCAGCCAGAAGGTGCTACGAGGCAGGCAGAGAGGTAGTAGTGTTCCAAACCCGTGCGCCGACACAGAACGTGACGGTTGGCGCTTCAATCCGAGGTGTCCTGCAATGCAAAATTCCTGGTTCTTACCGGCCTTGTTCTTTACGGACGAAATAAAAATAAGCACTGACGCTTACGAAATTAACCAACACCGCGATCACATTCCACAGGATCACCGGTCGCGAACCGATCAATAAACCGTAATAGACCCAAAGGATCTGAAAGACGCCCATGATTGCTGCCATTCGCGGGTTCATGCCTGCAGTGGACCGGCGCCTGAGCATCGCGATCAAGTCCGGCATAGCGGCGAAGGTTGTTCCGAAACCAGCAACCAAGCCGAGGACCTCCGACCGCTCCATATGAGGGTCGAGCAGGCTGGGTCCGTTATGTGGAATCAGGTCCCGACAGCCGCAAAGTACTGTCATGTACGGAAGAAAAGTCGCCAGCCCTGGCCTGTTGGCCCGGTCCATAACACCTCCTGCGTTCTACGTGCTGGGGCTCTTGTTTGCTTCCACCCGCGCCTGCTAAAAGGACGATGAGGGTTGCATGGAGGAGGACCGCAGGCCAAAAGAGCAGACCAACCGGTATGCCTCGAATGCCGATGCGCAAGAGGTACAGCATGGCGAGTGTACTGTAGTCCATAACAAAGCAAAAGCCGGGAGGTCAATCCCGGCTGCCAGCTAGGCGTCGTTCCGGCAACTGGCTATTACAGGGCTGCCACCCCGCGCTCCTGGTTGCGGATTCGGATCGCCTGCTCGACCTTGTAAAGAAAGATTTTTCCGTCTCCGATCTTTCCGGTCGCGGCGTGCTTGATGACGGTGTCCACGACTGTGTCCACAATCTCGTCATCAATAATCATTTCAAGCTTGATCTTTGGGAGGAGGTCGACTTCATATTCACGACCCCGAAATGATTCAGTATGTCCTTTCTGTCGCCCGTGGCCGCGCACTTCAGAAACCGTCATGCCGTCGACGCCAACTCCGATGAGCGCGTCTTTTACCACCTCGAACCGGTTAGGCTGCAGGATCGCTTCTACTTTCGTCATTTTGTCTCCTGAGTTTCGTGGCCAATGAATGTTTTGGAGGCAGAACGAAGTCTGCCTCCGACGATCCGTACAACGTGGCGTCAATCAACTGGCAACCTGGGTAAGCGGTTTGGTGCCCGCCATACCAGTCTTGAGTGCTGCCGCCGGAATCTCTTGGTTCATGCCACCAGGGGCGCCCAGAGCTGAGATCACGTACTCGGGATATGCCGAGATTCCATGTTCGTGCAGATCCAGGCCGTAAAGCTCACCCTCTTCGGAGACACGCAGCAGGCCGAATGCATTTACTGCCAGCATCACTGCCATGGCTACACCGAACGTCGCCAGGGTTATCGACGCACTGCCGATGAACTGAGCGAGGAGAAGCTTTGTGCCACCGCCGTAGAACAGTCCTTTTAGTGCCGCCGAGTTGTCAGGAGAAATTGGCCCAGTGGAACCGTACTTTCCGCAGGCAAACAGGCCTAAGGAAAGTGTTCCCCAGATGCCGCAAAATCCGTGCACTGGAACGGCTCCGATCGGGTCGTCAATTCTAAGCCACTCGAGAGCCTCAACGCCGAGCACAACCAGAACGCCTGCGACGCCTCCGAGAAGGATAGCTCCTGTGGGGCTGACCCAGTAGCATGGACAGGTGATAGCTACCAACCCGGCAAGAAACCCGTTGGTAGTAAATCCGGCATCCCACTTCTTGCTGGAGAGATAGGCCCAGAACATCGCAGTCAAACCAGCAGCGCAAGCCGCAAGCGTGGTATTCGCCGCAACCCGCCCGATGCCTTCGAAGTCCATCGCCGAGAGCGTGCTTCCGGGGTTGAAACCATACCAGCCAAACCACAGGATCAGTCCGCCGCTGACAGCAATGGTCAGATCATGCGGCAACATGGGTGCGCCGCCGTCCCGCTTAAATTTGCGTCCGAGGCGCGGACCCAGGACGATAGCGCCCGCCAACGCAATGAAGCCGCCAATCGTGTGGACGACGGTCGAGCCGGCGAAGTCGTGGAAGCCCAATCCGAGCGAAGGAAAGAAGTGGCCGTCGCTACCCATCATCGCGAGCCAGCCGTCCGGGCCCCAGGCCCAGTGGCCGATGATCGGATAGATAAAGCCGGAAACCGCCAGGCTGTAAAGCAGGTCGCCCACAAAGCCGGTCCGGCCGATCATTGCGCCTGACGTAATGGTCGAGCATGTGTCGGCAAAAGCAAACTGGAAGATCCAGACCGCCAGGAATGCAACCCCAGTGGTTTCATAGGTGGTCGGCGCTCCCTGCAAAAAGAACCAGTGATAGCCGATGAAGCCGTTGCCATGACTAAACATGAAGGCAAAGCCTATGGCATAGAAGAGAATGCCGCAGAGGCACGTATCCACGACGCATTCCATGAGAACATTCACCGTCTCCCGTGAGCGACAGAAGCCTGCTTCCAGCATCGTGAAGCCCACCTGCATCCCGAAGACCAGGAAAGCGGCCACCAGGGTCCACATCGTATTTACCGGGTTTACGACGTCCGTGGCTTTTACTTCCGGCGCAGCTGTCTGGGCATGCACGGTTGTAAAGAAAATTCCAGACACAACTGGCCATGACGAGCAGAACCGCTCCGACGCCAAGAACCTTTCCAGTCAAAAGCAAACTTCCGTAGCGTCGCCACTCGGGGTCCCGGAGTCTGACTCTCAGGCGCGACAGTTTCTCAGACCACGAGAGCCTTCTGTTGGTATCGGCGATGACAGACATATCGTCTCCTCCATGTGTACTTGTCTTGAATTCCAAACGTCGTTTGACCTCACCCCACTGCGTTCCGGATCTACTGCCTTCACTTTCAGAAGCTCGCAGCGCAATCCGGATGCAGCGCTCGCAACACTCCGTCTTCCAGCGAAAAGCGAAAACCGCACGACATCGCGCGCATTGCGACGGAACGAACTCCCGGTTCAGGCGGTGCATCGCGGGTTACCTGTCCGGCGATGATCAGCTCCGGTCGCATCTCTCTTCCGATCCGGAAGACCCGCAGAACGGCGCGAGAGGCACTGGGCACGGTCGCAAATAGCATCTGGCGGATCGAGAGCGAATCCTCCAACGCTTGAATCGCGGCGTGGCGCTCGGCAACCGCCGCGGGCAGGTGCACGTCCCAGGCGTCCGCGGCGCGGGCCATCCATTCACATTCCGCTACCTCTCCACGTAGTTCCAGACGCAGCAACCGCAAGGGCGCGCGCGACAACTCTCCGAATCGGAGACGTTTCGGCGCCAGGCGGACAAAGTCGGCGACCTCCCAAAGGGACTTCATAGCGCTCCTCTAGTAGCGGTCCAGAGCATGCGTACTTAGCGACTCAATCTCGGTAACTTTGGCTGTCGCGTACTCAGATGTCTGATTGATTCGGCACTGCGTCGTGCCTTAGAATCGCCTCTCTTCGGCGTCGAAGAAAGGGAAGCACCCCAACTGCGGGTGCCATGTAACGACTAAATTCTGCTTCCGTACATCCGTGAAGTCCAATTCAAACTTCTTATTGTGCCTATCAACGCCGCGTGCACGACAAACTCCAGTCCCACTGGAAACTAGCGGGCAAGTATGGTATTTGCCCCCTGCACGACAGAGTAGGTCAGCACGATCGCCTCCGCAATTTCCTTCATCGACTTACGGCTTGCCTGACTCTGTCGCTGTAGCACGACATACGCTTCTGGCTCGCTGATCTTCATTTCCCGTTGCAGGATACCCTTGGCGCGCTCCACTAGTTTTCGCAGCTCGAGGCGACCAGCCAACTCCGAATTCTCTTTCTCGAGGTGCGCTATTTCAATCTCGGCGCCAACCAGGAATCCCACAGTTGAAACCAGGGTGATCTCTCGCTCACTGTATTCGTGCGGAGCCAGGTTCTGCAGATTCATGACGCCGACGACCCTTCCCCGGCTTAACAGGGGAACGGATAGGAACGCCTCGAAACGGTCCTCGGGCAACTCATTGAACATCCGAAATCGTGCGTCGCCGGCCGCATTCCGCCCTACCGCGACGGGCTGCCGGTGTTGAGCGACCCAACCTGTAATTCCCTGACCGACTTTCAGCTTTAGGCGGTTGACTACTTCGGGATGTGGGTTCTTCGAAGCACTCAGCACCAGTTCTTCGCCCTGCAAAACGTAAATGAAACAAGAGTCACACCGCACCACCGACGTGACAAAGTCGACGACTTGCAACAGGACTTCACGGAAGGGAACTGCCGCCGTCCTGCGGCTGGCCATGCTGTGCAAGAACGCATGCTGCCGCACAAAATGGTCATGCGGATCGAGCTGAATCAAAGTTGGTTGTGTACCGCTTGGACCCCAAGCTCTCGAAGCGCTCATGCAATCACCCTAGAGAGCGACGGAGCCTGTGACAATCATCCTTTGGTATGCTCACCCATGCAAAGAATCGATGGCATGCATCAAAAAATGAATTAGCGTGCCGGGGGCGTTAGTTTGTCGGACATCCGGACCAATTCGGCCAGCGAGGCAGCCTGCATTTTTTGCATGACGCGACCGCGATGAATCTTGACGGTGACCTCACTCAATCCCAATTGCGCGCCAATCTGTTTGTTGGTAAGTCCCGTAACTACCAAGCCCATGACTTCCCGTTCTCGCGGCGTCAACTGTTTGGCCCGAGACAGCAGAATGTCGATTCCGGCTTGTTGCTCGCGCCGCTGGCGGTCGCGCTCGAGGCCATGATGGACCGCCGCCAGGAGTTCGTCCTTTTGAAATGGCTTCATTAGGAATTCGACTGCTCCCGCCTTCATGGCACGCGAAGTCATAGGAACATCGCCGTGGGCCGTAATGAAGATGATTGGTATGCGAATGCCCTGGCTCGCCAGAAGCTCCTGAAATTCCAGGCCCGTAGCGCCGGGAAGTCTTACATCCAGCACCAGGCAACAGGGGGCGTCGGGCTTCTCTGCCTCCCAGAAATCTTCGGTCGATCCGAACCCTTCCGTTCGCAGCCCGACCGATTCAAGTAGATTACCAATCGCGTCGCGGACTGCGGCATCATCGTCCACTACGAAAACTGTAGGCTGGCTCTCAGGCATTGGATTCTCGAGGACGGATCGGAAGAGCAAATTGGAAAGTAGCCCCGCCAGAGGGTCGCGGCATTCCCGTCAATCGGCCTTCATGGGCCTCGATGATCGAACGACTGATCGAGAGGCCCATACCAATGCCGTGCGGTTTGGTGGTGAAGAACGGCTGGAAGATTTTTTCAGCCGACTCGGGGTCCAGTCCGATACCAGTATCTTCGACCTGAACCACTACTTCGGATGCTTCCAGCCGGGTACGCATCAGCAATTCCTTCACCCGATCTGATGTGTCATCCATCGCATCCAGCCCGTTCATCACGAGATTGAGTACAACCTGCTGCAACTGCACCCGGTCTCCCGTGACTTTCGGCAGGCGAGGAGAAAGGTCAGCACGAATGGCAATGTGGCGTCGGATCGCCTCGTCGCGAACGAAAACGATCAGCTCGCGAATCACTTCATTCATATCGAGCAAGTCCCGGGCCGCCACCTCTTTTTGAAACAGAGCCCGAATTCGCCGCACAACGGCTCCTGCGCGTGTGCCTTCCTGAATGATCCGCTCCACGGTCTGCCTGGTCTTTTCCAGGTTTGGAGGACTCGCCGACAACCACTCCACGCATGCATGTCCATTAGCGACCACGGCAGTCAGCGGCTGATTAATCTCGTGGGCGATGGAAGCCGCCAACTCCCCCATACTCAGGACTTGAGACAAGTGGGCGAGTTCCGCCTGGGTCTTCATGAGTTCCGCGGTCCGCTCCGATACGCGAACTTCGAGTTGATCCAGCGCAGTTTTGAGCGCCTCTTCGCTCTTGCGCATCGCCGAACTAATCCAGCTAGCCGCCAGCGCGCACAAGACGAACGCAATGAAATATGCCTCGCCGGAAGCGTTTACGGAAAAGGAATGAACCGGAGGGACAAAAAAGTAGTCGATGAGCAAGGTCGATGCGAGCACGGCAAAGAACCCGCCGACAACACCCGCGAACCAGGCGCTCACCATAACCGCGCCGAAAAAAAGAAATAGGAACGGATACGGAAACAAAGGCTCCAGCAAAAGGGTCGAAACAAACGCGACCGCGACGGAAAGCAGGGGTATGCCATAGCGTGTGAACAACGACCGGACTGAGGCGATCGGTGGCACTCAATTTACCCAAAAAAATGCTTTAGACGAGTCACGGGCCCTTCGGGCCCGTAATCGCACACGGCGAGACGAATAATCCGAATGTATCGAGATTCTAGAGAAGGTCGTTTGTGTCAGCAAACGCCGGCCGCAGTGGCACGAACCTTGGGGGCCAGAGTTCACCGTTACGGGATGTGCATGTTTCTGTGAACCAACCTGCGATTTTGCGAAGAGTCCACACTCGATGTGCCTGGAAGGACTCCTGCGGTGTCGGTGTACTAGCTAAGATCTCTCATGTCGACGGCTACGACGTGGTCGCAGTTGTACTCGCGAGCCTCTAAAGCTCCGGGCGGCCTACGACCCGCCAGTTCACCTTGGACGGCTCTATTTCAGGAACGTTCCTTCTTGCAGTTCCGTAAATGCCTGCCGCAGTTGCTCCTGGGTATTCATCACGATTGGACCGTACCACGCAACGGGTTCCTCAAGCGGCTTTCCGGAGACAAGGAGAAACCGGATTCCTTCATCTCCCGCTTGGATGGTAACTTCATCGCCGCGATCGAAAAGGACCAGGGAGCGGTTGTCCGCCTCCACCGGAGGAGTGGTATCCAGCCATTTGATGGATTCGGTAGGCACTGCCAGAGGACCCGAAGCATTGCAGAATTTTCCGCTACCCGCAAAAACATAGGCAAAGGCATGCCGGACCGTTTCCACAGGAAGCGTTTTTCTCCTGCCCGGCGAAACCGAAACGTCCAGATAAATTGGATCGGCAGCGACGCCGGCCACTGGTCCAGTCTTCCCCCAGAAGTGGCCGCAGACAACTCGCACGTGAGTACCATCGTCATCGGTCACCTCCGGTATTTCAGCAGCCTTCACTTCCTGATAGCGCGGATCGGTCATTTTCAGCGACGAAGGCAGGTTGCCCCACAGCTGAAAACCGTGCATACGTCCTGCATGGTCGCCCTTCGGCATCTCCTGGTGAATGATGCCGCTGCCTGCTGTCATCCACTGCACATCGCCGGCGCCGATGACTCCGCTGTTACCCATGCTGTCGCCATGGGCGACTGTTCCCGCGAGAACATAGGTAATCGTTTCGATTCCGCGGTGAGGATGCCACGGGAATCCCGCCAGGTAATCCTCTGGAACATCGTTACGAAAGTCGTCCAGCAAGAGGAAAGGATCGAAGTCCTTGGTGTTTCCGAAGCCAAACGCCCGGCGAAGATGCACGCCGGCGCCTTCAATAGCCGGTTTGGACTTGATGAGCCGCTTTACGGGCCGAATCGACATGTCAAACTCCATCAGGACGAATCCGCAGTTGCGATCTCGCTCTGGGCAAGAGTTTACGCCACTTTATTTTTTCGCACCGCCGGCTGCGATCACATTGTGTTGCCTGGGGCTCCCGCGTCAACTCCGGTTTTAGCGCGATCACCACTCACGTTCCACAAGCCGACTTAACAGCACTCGATGCGAGACCGTGTGAAGACGGCGATAGGGCGTCACACCTCCGGGTACAATGGGATCCGTGGACGATCGCGGCGACCGGTCGCCTGACACGCTTTACGCGGTACCTGGCCCGTCGTGCGGCGATAGTCCCGGAGGATGGCGCGTGACCGACGGCGCAGTTCTGTCATCATTGCCCGGTTCTCGCGCGACCGCGCCGGATGCCGGTATTGCGCTCGGACTGGGCCTTACAAACGAGTGCAATCTCACGTGCGCCTTCTGCTACCGCGATCCCACACGCGCGGACCGTCTTTCGCTGGCTCAGGTGGAGGCAGTGATGGAGCGGCTGCCCGTCCGCTCAGTCAATCTCGGCACCGGTGAGAACGGGATGCATCCCGACTTCAAAGAAATCCTCGCCTATCTCCGAACACAGCCTCTCAAGCTCACCATTACTTCAAATGGTCATAGCGTCGCCGTTTTGGAAGACAGCGAACTGCGTGCCTTTCATGACATCGAATTTTCTCTCGACTATCCAACCCAGGCGGAGCAGGATACGCAGCGCGGCCTGGGAAACTGGGCGCTCATCCATGAACAGGCACTGCGCTGTGTGAAGCTGGGTGTCCCCGTTACCATCGTAGCGGTCATGATGAAGTCGAATTACTTGCGCCTGGCCGAGGTAGCGCGAGTGGCCAAGCAGTTCGACGCTCCTCTGCGGATTAACGTTTATCAGGCGGTGCGGTCCGATATTTATGCGTTGTCTTACGAGGAGTATTGGGATGGATTCGGGCGCCTGTTTCGAGAGACCGATGTGATCGCGATTGGCGAACCGCTGGTGCGAGCCATGGCGGGGCTGCCACCGCTCCGAGGCGGGTGTGGCGTTAGTACGGTGCGGGTGACGCCGCGCGCTACCACACAACCCTGCGTTTACTGGCCGGGAGCGGGCGAGCCCTTGTCGGAGTTGGCTTCGACGGGACTCGACATTCTAGAGTCAAGGCCCTTTGAGCAAGCGCGAACGATTCCTGACGCATGCCAGCCGTGCGAGTTCCTGGACTCGTGCCATGGCGGATGTGCAGGACGGCGACGTTTGCAGGATGCACTGCTGCAACCCGACTGTTACTGTCCGATCATTCGCGGAGAACGGCCGCACCTCGAGATCCGCATGGCTGCCAACCGCGACCTGCCCAAGCTCAGCAGTTCCTGCACTACCGTTGTGATCGCCCGATAGAGACGAGCACGTTCCAACCGGGAAATTCGGTTTTTGGGGGTACCCCCCATCCCTACTGAAAAAAAGGGTTACAGCACGAATGCTCGTAAGTTCCTCATAGCAAATGGACTTATAGGCTAAAGTCATTGGAAGCAAAGGAGTTAGCGGGCCGATTTTGTTGCAGAGACCTAACCGCTTTAGTTTCCTCTTAAGTTATCAAAGATCGACTGTCGTACCCCAACGCCTCGTTTGGGGGTCGCGAGAGACACCAATCCCTCGCCTCACACGTGGAGATTTACACACTCGGGGATTGGAAGCGAAAGGGCGTGGGACACAGGGGTGTGTGATAGGGCATGGGTCTGTCCTGGTCGTTATCTCCTCATTTAAAGAAGCGCCCTGACAACGCCGCCATCTACTCGCAGCGCCGCTCCGTTCGTCGCTGATGAAAGCTCGCCGGCCACATAGGTCGCCATGGCCGCCACCTCATCAACGGTGGCAAAGCGCTTCAGGAGAGACGAAGGCCGCGCATGTTCAAAGAATTCGTTCTCCATCTCCTTTTTCGTCTTATTCCGCTGTTTAGCCATCGCTTCAACAAACCCGGCCACACCCTCCGACTCCGTAGGCCCGGCAAGAATGCTGTTCGCTGTCACGCCGGTTCCAGCTACCGACTCCGCGATCCCGCGCGCAATAGCAATCTGGGCAGTCTTTGTCATTCCGTAGTGCACCATTTCTGCCGGAATCTGCACCGCAGACTCGCTCGAAATGAAAATGATACGGCCCCAGTTCTTGTTCAGCATTCCTGCGAGATAGTATCGCGCGAGCCGCACTCCACTCATTACGTTGATCTCAAAGAACCGATACCAGTCCGCATCAGGAATCTCAGCAAACAGCTTCGGCTCAAATATGCCCACGTTGTTCACCAGCACATCCACCGCGGGCAGCTTCGTAATGACCGCTTCTGCACCAGCTGGACCTGAAAAGTCCGCTGCAATCCCATTAACCTCAGCCGTCGCCACATGCGATCGAATTGCTGCCACTGCCGCATCTACACGTGCTTCCGTCCGTCCGTTCACGTAGACACTTGCGCCCTCGCAGGCCAGCGATCGGGCAATCGCGAATCCGATCCCTGCCGTCGATCCCGTCACTAACGCAATCTTGCCAGTAAGTCTTAAATCCACAGCGCCCCTCCTAAATTCCGTAATCCTGGTCGCGGGAAGCTTGCACCAGGCTCGTTCACGTGGTCTTCTACCGCGCCTGCGCGGCCACGCCCTTGGGGAGGCCTTCAGGACACAGTTTAGGTTCCGGTCTTGGCGTGGCGGTGGAGGAAGTCGACCTCCATTCGCAGCACGTCGGCGAAGCCTGCTCCGCCTTCGTAGACGTCGTAGTGACCACCGACGCTGCGGAACAATTCGGCCCCCGGTGCCCTGCGGGCGACCTCGAGCGCGGCCGGGACGGGCGCAATGCTGTCTGCCTCGGGGACGACTAGCAGGAAAGGGACACGCACGGAGGCGGCCCGTCGCACGGGTCGACGCCAGAAGAAGCTGAGCAAAGACCGCGCGGCGACGCGGTCGTGCCATCGCGTCCCATCCTTCGGGGTCATGAGCTTCTCACCGAACGGGCCGTCCGGCGTCGCGCCGATGGACAGGTCGCCGGGCCTTCCGTGACCGGGGATGTAGATCGGCTGGCGACCAAACAGGGAGCCGAGGCGGTCGAGCAGGGCCAATCCGAAGAGTCGGATCCCGTTCTTGAGCGGGGACATCATTGCTGCGGCCAAGCCGTCGGTGAGCGGGGCCTGGGCGACCGCTGCGGTCAGTCGAGTGTCGGAGACAGCGAGTTCGAGGACGTGCATGCCGGCGAAGGACGTGCCCCAGACAATGATCTGACGCGGGTCGATGTAGGGCTGTTCAACTGCCCAGCCGATGACGGTACTATAGTCCGCGCGCTGGCGCGGGACGGAGAGCACTTCGCGCGGCTCCCCGCCGGAACCGCCGAAGTTGCGGTAGTCGAAAGCAATGACGGTGAACCCCTCCTCACGGAAGCGCTCGGCGAATGGGGACAGTCCTCCCGCCTTGATGCCGCCGATGCCGTGAGCCATCACCACGGCGGGGTGGGAACCGCTCCCCTCGGGCCGGTAGACCCAAGCTTCGATCGCGTCACCCGACGCCGTCGGGATCTGCACGGTAATGCGCTCAGCGGAGGAGTTGTTGGGGATTGTCATCGTCATCGCCTTCCCAATCGTTCCCCGTTTTGCTGACCGTGTCGCAGGTTCGAGTTGGGCGTTGGACAGCTGCGACGCGCGGTAGAGGTTTGCCACGTATTACGAGAACGACATCGACAGCCCCGCCTTGCAAAAGCTCAGGTTAGATCAAGCAACATCGCGTCCGCCAACAGACCTCGGAACGATTTGGTCGTGCTCAGCCACTATTGCGCGGGCACCCATTTGTCGGAGCCCGTCAGCTTGACGGCGACGTTCGTAAGAAAGATATGAAGCGGCTTGCCGTCGGCGGTGCCGCGGTGCTCGGTTGAGAACAGCAGCGGACCCGCCTTCTTGTAGCCTGTCCAGGTTGCAATGACGAGGCTCGGCTTCGCGTCCCCGCCGTGGTGGAACTCAAGCAACTGGATGCGGTTGTCTTTCCCGATGTAGAGATTCCAAGTGTCGCCGGGAGTGTAACCGCCGGCCTCCGAAGGATACTTGACTGACACTAGATCAGCCGAGCCAGCGCCCAGCGGCAATTTCTGCATACCTTGATCGGTAACGGTGGCGCTGGTGTCCCAATAAGCATGGAACGGGAACAGGGCCCAATAATTATCGTTGATGAAACCCGAGTCGACCTTCTTTACGGCGTCGGGTTGGGTGCTGAGCTCGGAGCGCAGGTAGGTAACCTTCTGCGGCTTGCCGTCCTTATCTACGCCCTCGAAGGTGACTCGGTTGGTCTTGGGCTCCCAGGTCCAGGAGCGACTAGCTTTGAACAGTCCGGTGACTTCTCCATTCCAGGTGTAGCGGACGGCCTCGACCTGATCCCACGAGTCGAGACCATAGGTCTTGGCGAGCTTTTCAGTGATCGGATTGTGCTGCTGCGCCCAGGAAGTTGCAGCAAGGACCAGGAGCCCAAACACTAGAAAGAAACGTACCGCTGTATTACAGCGCGAATCTGTCATGGAGATCCTCCTTGGTGACTTCAACAATGGATGTTGGGTGAAGGGCGGGGGCTTCAAAATACGGAGAGGTATGTTAACAAGACTTTGGTTGTGCTACGTGAGCCAATGCAGCTAGTCGGTTGAGCAATGCGGCACGGCCGGCCGAATGATTCGGCGTATCAGCATAGCTGCCGCGGTTATCGCAACGGCTCCGTACTCCAGCAGCATAATCCAGCCCGGAAGCACAAACGGATGTCCGAGAGTGCGTAGATGCCAGACGATATACGTGGGGATGATGCTCACCGTCCAGATGATGATCGGCAGTGTCAAGGCGGATCGCGCGAACGGCAGCAGCCAAAGCAAATACCAGGGAAATACCGCCGGAGCGCATAAAAGCGATGCGGCCATCGGCCATGCAAATGCGTCGGCAGACCACGCCTGTAATCGAGTCCTGAACCAGGTTGCGATAAGAATGCCGGCGAAAACCGCTAATCCCACCAGAAGCTGCGGAGCCGCTATTCGCCGGAGCAGTGCAAAAATCGGATCGTTAAAACCAAAGCCCTGGATGTAGGTGCCGAGCGAACCGACCGGAATTCGCCCATGGTTGAGAAATGGCAGGTATAGGAGTGCGAACACGATTGCGGCCAGCAGACCGTCGCGAATGCGAACACGCCGCCAGTAGAGCGGCACCAGGACAATCGGAAGAAATTTCACGGCTACCGCCAGCGCGAACGTCACGGCCGCAACCGCGCGCCAGCGGCGCATCAGCGCTGCGAAGGACACAACCAGCAGCAGTACCCCGAGAATATCGATGTGACCGCTGCCCACCGCTTCTGTCGTCAGCAGCGGGTTCCAGGCGTAAGCCAGAATCCAGTGTGCAGCTTGCCCAGTACCACGCAAGACATCGAGCAAGACAAGAACAATCGCAAGTTCGCAAATCGCAAATGCTACTCGCATGGCAAAGGCAGATTCATGAATCGCTGTAACGGCACGAAAGAAAAGCTGAGCGCCCGGTGGATAGATGCTGGGTAGATCGGGATTGTTCAGCGCTCGTGTCTCGGGTGTGTGCATTGCGGCAAACGCGGGGTCATCGGGGACCACAAGGTAAGGGTTATAGCCGAGCCGCTGCATACGGCCATCCCAAACATAGCGGCGCACATCGTCATCGGAACCCGTCGGAATCCGCAGAAATTCAATGTGCCACACCGAGGCCAACACAAGGCCGATGACAATCACCTGGGTTGGGAAGTACGGGGTGCAGAAGAACTCGCGAATGGCCAGAAGATACGCTACGCCGGCTACCAACAGTGGAATTATGGGAAACGCTTCACCCTGGCCGCTGAACTTGCGCGAGCAGATGGTCAGCGCAACCAGCATAACGAAACCGAGAAAGTAGAGCCTGCGGGAGGCCGTGAGGTTCACAGATCTACCCTGTCGGATTGCAACTGCGTCAACACTTGCCGCCACTCTGCCAACCAGGCCGCTGTTCGTGGCGACCTGGCGGGAGCAACCCGCAGTTCCTCATCGAGCCGAATCAAGTCGGACGCGACGTCGATGTCGTAAAACGGATCTGCGAATTGCGCTGAGAGTCCGAGCGACTGGATTCGTGCTAACAGTGCCTCCAACGCATTCGACTTTCCCATACCATCGCCCTCGAAAAGGCCCGGATGGCTGGCTCTGGCGCCCACGAGGTAGTAGCCTCCGTCGTGCGTCGGTCCGACAACCACGTCACAGGTCGCAAGAGCTTCGAACGCGTTCTCCAGAATGGAAGCGGGCAGATGTGGGCTATCGCTGTTGAACGCGATGACGCGCTGACGGCCGGACGCTGCGAAGTGCTCAAATACTGACGTGAGGCCTGCCGCCAGACCCTCGCCACTCTGTGCCACGACGCTCACCGCCTCACCCGCCAGGCACGCCAGATCGTTGATATCCGAGACAGGGCACATAATGGCAATCTCCACGGTGCGCAGCGACTGGGCCAGTGCTATGGTGTCGTCCAAGAGGCAGCGGTAAAGCGCGGTCACAACTGCCGTGGGAAGGCCTTGAGCCAACCTCGTCTTAACCCGGCCCGGCCTCGGTGCCTTGGCCATGATCACGAGTGTGCAGTCCTTTTCATACGGACGCACGATGGCTTCGCTCGAAGAACCCATATGAGATTGCTGTCCCAGGCCTCAGGCTGCTCGCGGCGCGCCGACCCGTCGACGCCGAAAAGAATAACGCATTATGCGGCTGAGAATGAACCACGCAGCTCCAAGAGTGCCCCGAACGGTACCGCTGATTTTCGATTTCCCAATACGTGGGTAGTAGCTGACCGGCACCTCGACAATCCGGAATCCATGCAAGGCGCCCTTCAAGATCATCTCAACTGCCCAGCCGTAAGTGTCCTCTTCGAGCGTCAACTCACGAAGCACCTCGGCACGTGCGGCTCGGAACGGGCCGAGATCGGTGATCTTTACGCCATAGAGAAGGGTGATCAGCCCCGCCGCCAGGCGGTTGCCAAAGACAGAATGCCAAGGGAGAGCTCCGTGAATTCGCGGATGGCTGAGGCGCGAACCCAGGGTGATATCAGCGCGTCCGTCGATAATCGGAGTGATAAGAAGCGGCAGTTCAGCAGGCCGGTCGCTGTAGTCGCCATCGAGGAACACCACGATGTCAGGGCTATCGGCATTGGCGAGCCCGGTCAGACAGGCCCGCCCATATCCGCGATGTGGCTCGTTAACCACACGCGCCCCTGCATTCGCGGCGATCCCGGGAGTCCCGTCAATTGAGTTGCTGTCGACAACCAGGACCTCAGTAACGAGATCGGCCGGGAGATCGGCGAGAACACGGCTGATCGCCGAAGCTTCGTTGCGCGTAGGAATGATGACCGATACCCGCACGTTACCTCGGCTCAAATCACCACCAGGGGGAGGACGGCCGCCGCCGCGCCAGCCACGCGTCGACGCCCAACACCCTGCCGCCGCGCCCGACCGCGACCCCAAGCGATGCCATCATTGGGACCAGCAGTTCCCAGATCCATGCGGTGCCGAACTCCGAGACCCAGAGGCTTGAGAGAAACAGGAAGGCCACAAAACCGGCCGGGCGCGTGAACAGACCGGCGAGCAGGAGCACGCCGAGGGAGATTTCAGTCATGGCCTGCAGGGGACCCGCCATGGCAGCATGGCTCGCCGCCAGACCCATGATCGCTTTCCACGCAGCCGGCGAATGGCTGTGCTGGATATAGTAGCTGATGAGCCCAGCGTAGCCCCCTGGGGTATACAGGCCCTTCCCCAGATTCTCGAAGAAGACCCAAATGAACATCGCACCGATCGTCACACGCACTATCGCCAGCCCGACTGCTGCTTGCGATTGAAAGGCCGTTCCGGAGATGTCGTTTCGCAACGGTGCTGCACTCGTCATGCTGGACCTCGCACCGTGGAATGGTATACCAGATCAGAAACTGACAATAGCGTTAACTCTTCTTTTGGGAAACGGTTCGTCTGCCACTGTGTTGATGAACCCCGCGCCTGACAACTCGCTTCCACCGCGGTAGAATCTACACCTATGTTTGCCGGCGCAGCTCCTGTAACCGCCTCGCGGTCGTCCTCTCTGCTGCCTCACTCCGATCATTGGCTAATTACATTCGTTGGAATTAACAACGGAACCACAAAGGAGATTTTCTCGTGAGGCTGCGAATTCTGTCATGGTTGCCGTTGCTTGCCTTCCCGTGGTGTCTGTTAGCGGCCCAGGGCGCTTCCAATAACCAGACGTTCAGCGAGCCGGCTCGTACGTTTCGCTTCACCTACAACTTCACGATCAAGGACATTCCCGCTGGCGCGAAACAAGTGCGGGTTTGGGTTCCAGTGCCGCAGACCGACCGGCACCAGACCGTGCGGGTGTTAAACGTCAAGGCTCCTGGAAAAACCCAGATGACGCAGGAGGCCGAATACGGAAATCGGATGATGTACGCCGAGCTGCAGAATCCCTCCTCGCCTAAGGCGGAGTTCACTCTCGAGTATGAAGTGACGCGCCGCGAATACTCCCGCGGCACATATACAGAACTTGAGCGCAAAGACCAGAAGCCTGGTGTGACTTCTGCATCAATGAGCCGCTATCTGGCGCCGGACACCCTGATTCCGACGGATGGGAAGATCAAGGTTCTGGCAATGGAGGTGACCGGATCGCAAACCGGCACCATTGCGAAAGCCAGGTCCGCGTACAACTACCTCTTCACGAACATGCGCTACGACAAGACGGGCTCCGGCTGGGGGCGGGGGGACGCACTGTGGGCTTGTGACGCCAAGCGTGGCAACTGCACAGACTTCCATTCTCCATTCATCGGCATGCTGCGAGCTGACGGAATTCCGGCGCGATTCGACATCGGCTTTCCTCTTCCAGAGAACAAGGACAACGGAGATATCCCAGGCTATCACTGCTGGGCCGAATTCTATGCGCCCAAAACAGGCTGGATCCCCGTTGATATCTCAGAGGCGTGGAAAGCGAAACAGAAGGAAGATTATTTTTTCGGCAACATTGATTCCAATCGCATCCAGTTCTCTACCGGTCGCGACATCACACTCTCTCCTAAGCAGAGTGGTCCGGCACTAAACTACTTCGTCTACCCGTATGTGGAGGTCGACGGCAAGCCGTACGAAAAGCTCGACAAGCAGTTCAGCTTCGAGGAAGTGAAGCCTGCGGAGAAGAAGACCGCCATGTTGAAACGCTCCGCGGGCCCAGGCTCGAAGTAACGCGCTAGTAGCCCTGCGCCATGCTTTATCCACATCGAAGCAGTTGACTGAAAGTAGCCATTGCGTCCATTTTCATATCAGCCGGCAAGATGGAAGGGAACCGTGCGTGCAGCGGGTATGGGTTGTGCGAGGTTGTCCAAGAGTCCGTTTAGAGGAAATGTAGCGTCACGGAGAGCTGCTTGCGCTTCGATCTTCCAGAAGCCGGTTTGCGGCGAATTTTGGACGCAGCCGAGAACCAGAAACGCTTGAAAAGGGAGCGCGGCCGCTTCGATTAACCTGCCCCGACCACCGAGCCGGGCCAAATAACCACTCTAGTTCTCCACGATTCTTGCGTCACCCCGACCGGCCCGAAACTTTTTTGCAATACGCGACTCTCAGGAGATATAAGGAACCGTCATCCGTCCCGATGCAGGATCGTAGGCGAGGTCAACATGAACCAACTTGTGAGGCGCGCCGTAATCGGAAGCATCGCGGGAGCTGTGGCTTCCACGCCGCTTATAGCGGCCCTGGGTCATGTTGTGGGTGTCCCACTGCTTGGAGCGCTGATTGGAGCGGGCTTCGCTGTCTTGACCGGACCGACTCCCGGCGCGTATCTGGACAACGTATTTACTGCCGGGGCTTATGGGGTACCTCTCTGGGCAGTCCTCAGCGTGATCGCTCTTCCTCTGCTCTCGGGACAGATGCCCGAGTGGGGCGCCGAACAGATGCGCTCACATTTTCCGGCCCTGGTGGGGTGGGTGCTGTTCGGCGTGGCCCTGGGATTCGGTACGCAGCTGTTGAATGACATTGCGACGCGATGGCTCGGTCCGGAAGCCGTGCCTCAGACACAGGACCCGACACCAAAGAAGCGCATTGTGATCCTCGGCGGCGGTTTTGCGGGGATGAAGGCCGCGGAGTGCCTGGAGCGTGAGCTGGAGAAGGACCGATCGGTCTTGATTTCGCTGGTGAGCGAAACCAATGCACTTCTTTTTACGCCCATGCTCGCCGAAGTTGCAGGCAGCAGCCTGGAGCCGAGTCACATTAGTACTCCGCTGCGCACAACACTGCACCGCACGGAATTCATTCGTGGGCGGGTCACTGGGGTTGACCTGGAGAAGAAGCGTGTGATGCTGGATGCCAGTATGTCTGGCGCGGAGAGTTGCCAGAGCGAACTGGCTTACGACCACTTGGTCTTTGCGTTAGGTGCGGTGTCGAATTACCTCGGCTTGAGCAACGTGCAGAGGCTGGCATTCGATTTCAAGAGCCTGATCGATGCCATCCGCATTCGTAACCACGTAATCGAGATGTTTGAGCGCGCAGACCGGGAGAGAGATCCCGAGGCGCGTAAGTCGTTGCTGACGTTTGTCATTGCGGGCGGCGGATTTGCCGGAGTGGAACTGGCAGGGGCCCTTAACGATTTCGCCCGAGGGATCCTCACTGATTACCCGAATCTGCGCCGCGAAGATGTGCGAGTCGTGCTGGTGCACTCTCGCGATCGGATTCTGCCCGAGTTGAGCGAATCACTGGGTCGGTACGCCCAGAAGCGCATGGAAATGCGCGGTCTTGAATTCAGGCTGAATACCCGACTGTCCGATGCACGGGAGGGTGTGGTGGTGCTCAGCGACGGAGAGATTCCAGCCGAGACCCTGGTTTGGACAGCCGGCACTGCACCGAATCCGCTGACCACGTCACTGCCCTTGGATAAGGACAGGCGAGGCGCGTTGGTGGTAGACGCGGGCCTGGCTATCCCAGGCCATACAGGAGTTTGGGCGCTGGGAGATTGCGCCGCGGTAGTGGATGCCAGGACAGGGAAATCGTGTCCGCCGACGGCACAGTTTGCGCTGCGCGAAGCAGCAACGCTCGCGAAAAACATTGCCGCAAGCTTGAAAGGACGGCCAGCGCGAGGCTTTCACTTCGACTCCCTTGGAGCGCTGTGCGTCGTTGGTCACCAAACTGCCTGCGCGGAACTGACGATTCCGTTCGCACGTGATAAGGCGATGCAATTCTCAGGACTGCTGGCATGGTTCCTGTGGCGGGGCATCTACCTGGGTAAACTCCCGGGGTTGGAACGCAAGATTCGCGTACTGGTTGACTGGACGGTAGAGCTGTTCTTCCCGAAGGACATCGTGCAGACCATCGACTTAAGGTAGGAGCGAAGTACCATGTCGGTTACAGAATCGGTTGCGGCAATCGACATTGAGACTAATGTGCGCAAACTGTTTAGAACCGAGCTGACAATTGGGCTGGTCGTGGGTCTCGCCGGGGGCGTAGTGCAGAGCCTGGCACTGGGCACACCGATGCCACATGGATTAGTGGTGGGGGCTCTGTTTGGCGTGGTTTTTGCGGTCTTCTTTGAGCGGCACGCGTCCAGTGCAGGGGCGGGATTGATTTGGGGTCTGGCGGCTGCGTTTTTGATCTGGTTGATTTTCCCTGCGGGCCTGGGACCATTGTTCAACAGGGGGTTACACTCCATGGCCGCGCTGGGGGATGCCCGCGACCAGTTTCCGCTGTTGGTGGGCTACCTGCTCTGCCTGGGAATGCCCATTGGACTGGTATTTGGAACGCGCAACGGAATGCGCGCGGTCGAGGTCAACAGCCATTTCAACTGGTCGCGCGCCTTGGTGGCCGGAGCGCTCGCCGGCGTACTGGGTGGATTCATCTTCGACCGATGGATGTCGGCCGGCGAGTTTTTTCCGTTATTGTCAGGATTGAGCTCCATCCCATCCCCTGGCATTAGCCTTCTGCTGCAATTTCTGATCGCTGTGTTAATGGGAGTGATTTTCGGAGTGCTGTTTCAGCGTGACGTGCGCGGTTACGGCTCGTGCATGGGATGGGGAATTGGTTACGCAATCCTCTGGTGGTTTCTCGGACCTATGACCCTCTGGCCGATCGTTTCCCACGCTCCACTGGATTGGACATCAGAAGCCGGCAGCGCCATGTTTGGTTCGCTGGTCGGACATATTTTATACGGGCTAATCCTGGGAGTGAGCTATGCGACCTTCGACAAGGTCTGGGTCCGGTTATTCATACAGTCCGATCCGTTAAATCGGGAGGCACACGGTCCCGGATTGCGCATTTTGCAGTCGCTCGGTTGGGGCGCGATAGCAGGATTTGTCGGAGGGATCGTTTCCAGTCCAATCATGCTGAAGACGGGAGTGCTTACCAAGGTCGCAGGACTTGACACCAGTTTCAGCAACTGGCACGGACTGATGGTGCACCTGCTCGTCAGTACAGCCATTGGGATGACATTTGGCTTGCTGTTTCGCAACGAGGCAACCAATCTCAGCGCTGGCGTGGCCTGGGGATGGCTATTTGGTCTGACGTGGTGGTATCTAGGGCCAATGACTTTGCTGCCTCTCCTGTTGACGGGTGTATGCGACTGGAGCACCGACGCCGCTTCGGCCCTCTTGCCGTCGCTGATTGGGCACCTCGTTTTCGGCGCCGTCACAGCCTGCGTGTTCCTGATACTGCAGAACCGTTATCTCCGTTGGCTGCTGCTCGATCCGCGGATTGCGATGCGCGAGAATCGGCGCGTGCGACCTCTGGGCACACCCGCGCCGGCCCTGTGGTTCCTGGTTTTGGGGTTGGGGGTCTTACTGCCCATACTGCTCGGCTAGACTTACCGCAAGGCCTCAATGTCGGCGGACGACACTTACGCGATCAACGTCGCTAAAACGGAATACCGGGACGGCTATAACACCGGGGACGCCGACAGGGTGCTGTCAGTGTTCGCTCCGGAGTTCACCGACAATTCGGATGGCCGCCCCAGCCGCTACGGCAAAGACGCTCCGATCAAACTTCGCCGATACCTGGCTGAACTGTTTGCCCTGTATGAAGTTCGCCTGACCGTGATCATGGCCTCGATCGTTGTGCTGGGCAGTGCCGCCTACGACTACGGATGGCACGAGTTTACGCTGACTCCAAAATCGGGCGCAGAAGCCCAAGTTGTTCGCAAGCGTTATCTAGAACTTTGGAAGAAGCAGGCCAACGGTGAGTGGCGCATTATTCGCTACATCGACAATGCCGATTTGCCGGATGTGATTGACTAGGACAACATTTTTCAGGGCTGGAGTTTGCTAAGTTGTCCATGCTCTATGGCTTATCCGATCTGGCGTTCAGCTTGGAATACAGCCGCGCCCCAAAACCAGCCGGAACGTCAAATTCCGCCTCATCGGCGACGAGTTTCACGATGTTTCGTGTCCCATCCAGCACGGCGGAGCAGTGCTTACACACTCTGAAGTGTGCTTCCATGCGGGACCGCAATTCGGGTTCGATGGCGTCGTCGATGTAGTTCGAAATCTCGCGCCACACCTCAACGCAGCTAATTTCAATCACCATGCGATAGATGCCAATCAGGCAAAATTGTTACACCCGGCTTATGACCAGGGTCTAACTTTTTTGAATTCGTCCTTTCCGGTGGTCCACGAACCGTCAATACCCGGAGCCAGGGCTTCGCGCATCTGGAGGCGCGCGCGCAACAAGCGGGTTTTGACGCTGGCTTCGGTAATGCTCAGTATCTCTGCTGTTTCCGCGATGCTGACATGCTGGACATCCCTCAGGATCAGAACTTCCCGATACTTGGGCGCCAGGGCAGCCATCGCTCTCCTTAGCGCTTCTCGAAGCTCCTTCCTCTGCAGTTCCTCGGACGGGATGTCCCGCCAGTCTGCAAAATCTTTGGGACGATATTCGCCTTCCTCGTCTTCGCGATGGGCATCAACGGATTCGTACAGATGGCGCCGGTCCTTCCTCAGTTTCATGCGCGATTCGTTGATAGCGATCTGGATGATCCAGGTACTGAATTTTGCTTCGAATCGAAAGTTCGGGAGCGCCTTGAAGGCTTTGAGAACAGTCTCTTGAGCAACGTCTTCCGCATCAGCGGGGTTACTCAACACCGCGATGGCGGCGAAATAGATGGCGCGCTCGTACGGCCGCACGAGCTCGTAGAAAGCTTCGCGCTCCCCTCGGCAGACTCGTTGAATCAACGCCGCTTCGCGGTCGTTGGTTTGCGAACTGGGCGCTGCCATAGTTACATCAGCACAAACCTAAACTCAGACAAGCTCCGATGAGTAGCAGGATTTTACGGGATTTTTGCGACCAAGGTGGCAACAAAACGTGACATCGGTTCCACCTATCTGGTAGGTATGGAAATGGACGAAGGATCGTGGTCGGAAGAAATTCTTCGGCACGACCATGAATTTTTACGACCAGCCGAATCCCACCTCGCATGAGACACGAAATCCAATGTACTTCAGCCGCAGCGGTGCAAGTATTTACAGCACAACTTCTGCCAAGACGGGCATTGGTCGGACAACACCAAACGGGCGTTTACCCAACATTGGCCGGAATACTTCCGCGATCCAGATGGCCATCGTCTGGAAGTGCTGCAGTTCCCGCCGGGCAAAGGCGATCCCAAATGGCGGGCTGGAGGCGGCTTTGGTGGACGCAAAAAATCTTCCAGTTTCGGTGAAACCAATTGCAGGCTCGGAGCTCCTATTCCGTGCGAGCCGGGCAGAGTTGATTCGTAGCCCGACGGACATCGGTTGTTATTGCCACAGCGACAGTGAGGAGACGCATATGGACGGACGCATACCTAAGACGGCAGAACACAAGCGGCTGGAGGAAAGCCGCGACCGTAAGTCGCACTGGAAACGGTGGGGGCCGTACGTGAGCGAGCGTGCCTGGGGTACCGTGCGCGAGGACTACAGCGCGGACGGCGACGCCTGGAACTCGGTGACACATGATGCAGCGCGCTCTAAAGCTTACCGGTGGAACGAAGAGGGTATCGCCGGCGTGTGCGACCGCCACCAGCGCATCTGCTTCGCTCTCGCAATGTGGAATGAGAAGGACCCGATACTGAAAGAGCGCATTTTTGGTCTGACTGGCAACGAAGGCAATCACGGCGAGGACGTCAAGGAATATTACTTCTACCTCGACAGCACGCCGACGCACTCGTACATGAAATATCTGTACAAGTACCCGCAGGCGGAGTTTCCGTACGCCCGACTGGTTGAAGAGAACCGGCGACGCGGCAAGGACGATCCGGAGTTTGAACTGATCGACACCGGCGTGTTTGACGAAGACCGCTACTTCGACGTGGTGGTCGAGTACGCCAAGGCCTCGCCTGAAGACCTGCTTATCCGCATCAGTGCGACAAATCGCGGACCCGAAGCCGCCCGGTTGCGGCTTCTTCCGACGATCTGGTTCCGCAATATCTGGTCATGGCAGCCGAACTCCCCCAAGCCCCGTCTTATGAAGGGACCGAATGGCCGTCCTGGCACTGTAGTTTACGTCGATGACGCGGTTTACGGTCGCCGTTACCTGTACTTGCAGAACAAGCCGCAAGTATTGTTCACCGAAAATGAGACGAACAACCGTAAGCTGTACGACGCTCCGGGGCCGGCCCTCTGCAAAGATGGCATCAACGACTTCGTGGTCAACGGACAGATCGATGCCGTTAACCCCGAGAACGAAGGAACAAAGGCCGCGCCGGACTACCGCTTCACTATTGCTCCCGGCGAAACCGTGACGATCAAGCTGAGATTCACCGATCAGGATTGGCTGGCCGCAAAAGACCCGCTCAACGGTGAGTTCGACCGGGTATTTCTTGCCCGCAAGTTAGAAGCTGACGAGTTCTACGCCACCATGGTTCCGTCCGACCTGTCGGATGACGCCAAGAATGTGATGCGGCAGAGTTTCGCTGGCTTGCTTTGGTCGAAGCAGTTCTATCACTACGTGCAGCGAGAATGGCTGGAGGGAGATCCCGCAGGCCCGCCGCCTTCTGTGGAGCGCAAAAATGGCCGCAACAAGGACTGGAGCCATCTTTACAACGCCGACGTGATCTCCATGCCCGACAAGTGGGAGTACCCATGGTACGCCGCGTGGGACCTGGCGTTTCACTGCGTGCCGCTGGCGCTGGTGGATGCGGAGTTCGCGAAAGAACAGCTCGTGCTGCTGACACGCGAGTGGTACATGCATCCCAACGGGCAGTTGCCGGCCTACGAGTGGGCGCTGGGCGACGTGAACCCTCCAGTCCATGCCTGGGCTGCATGGCGCGTGTACAAGATCGACAAGAAGCAGCGGGAGCATGGCGATCGCGACTTCCTGGTGCGCGTCTTCCACAAGCTGTTGCTGAACTTCACCTGGTGGGTGAACCGCAAGGACGCGGAGGGCATGAACATCTTCCAGGGCGGCTTCCTTGGGCTCGACAACATCGGTGTCTTCGACCGCAGCGCACCGTTGCCCACTGGCGGGCACCTGGAACAGTCGGACGGTACAAGTTGGATGGCCATGTACACCCTGAATCTGCTAGCCATTGCCTTCGAATTGGCCAAGGAAGACCCGGCGTACGAAGACGTAGCCAGCAAGTTCTGGGAGCACTTCCTCTATATTGCCAACGCCATGTGCCACCAAGGAAGCGACGGCCAGAGCCTGTGGAATGAGGAAGACGGATTTTTCTACGATGTGCTGCACGCCGGTAACGACGAACGTTTCCCCATGAAGGTAAGGTCCATGGTAGGACTGATCCCGCTGTTTGCGGTGGAGACGCTGGACTCGGAACTGCTGGACCGCATGCCGTCATTCAAGCGGCGCATGGAGTGGTTCATGGAGAACCGCTCAGACCTGACCGCGAACCTCGCCAGCATGCGCACGCGCGGCCAGGGCGAGCGGCGGCTGCTGTCCATTGTCGACGCGGAAAAGCTGCGCCGCATTCTCAACTATATGCTCGACGAGAACGAGTTCCTCTCGCCTTATGGCATCCGGGCGCTTTCGCGTCATCACGAGACCAATCCCTACGTGCTGAACGTGGGCGGCGCCGAGCATCGCGTGGACTACGAACCGGGCGAATCGCGCACCGGGCTGTTCGGGGGTAACTCCAACTGGCGCGGGCCGATCTGGTTCCCGGTAAACTTTCTTCTGGTGGAGGCATTACAGCGCTTTCACTACTACCTGGGTGACGACTTCAAGGTGGAGTGCCCGACGGGTTCAGGCAACAATCTGACATTGTGGGAGGTCGCTGCCGAGATATCCCGCAGACTCAGCGGTATCTTTCTCAGCGATGAGGAAGGCCGCCGGCCGATGTTCGGCGAATACCGCAAATTCCAGAACGACGAGAACTGGCACGACCTGATTCCTTTCCACGAGTACTTTCACGGTAATACCGGGGCGGGCATCGGCGCCAGTCACCAAACCGGATGGACAGCGCTTGTCGCCAAGCTGCTGCAGCAGAGTGGCGACAAGAACCAACGACCTGCAGAAACGATCTGGAAGCGGTCCGGACCGTCAGCGTACGTACCTGCGGACCATTGACCTGGGCAGACGCGTACTGAGTGCGGGCACCACAAAGGGATAGAATGCGAAGTGCCTATGTCGGTTGAAAACAAGGTAATGTCGCAAGCCCCGGCAGAGAGTGCCGCTGGTGTCGGGGAGCTTCGAAACTTCGTGGACGGAGAGTTCGTGCGCGGCGACAGTTTCTTCGACGATTTGAATCCCGCGGACGGAACGATTATCGCGCGTGTGTCGGAAGCGGGGCCGGCCATTGTCGATGCCGCTATCAACGCCGCCCGCCAGGCACTTCGTGGTGAATGGGGGAACGCTGGAGTTCGGCAGCGCGCCGCTCTCCTTTACAAGATCGCAGACGGCATCGAGGCACGTTTCGACGAGTTTGTGCAGGCTGAATCGGCTGACACAGGAAAGCCTGTCGCGCTTGCGTCGCGCCTTGACGTACCCCGTGCGGCCGCAAACTTCAGGGTTTTCGCTGATCTAATAAAGACCGCCCCACTGGAAGCATTCGAGACCGAAACCCCAGATGGCAAACACGCGCTGAATTATGCCGTACGCAAGCCGGTTGGTGTCGTCGCTATCGTCACGCCGTGGAACCTTCCGCTCTTGCTGATGACGTGGAAGGTCGCACCCGCGCTGGCCTGCGGCAACGCTGTCGTGGTGAAGCCGTCGGAGGAGACCCCCGCCAGCGCCACCTTGTTGGCTGAAGTGATGCGCGATGCCGGCGTGCCGAACGGCGTCTTTAACCTCGTGCATGGATTTGGTGAGGGTTCGACTGGTGAATACCTGGTGAGCCATCCGGGCATCAACGCCGTCACTTTTACCGGCGAATCGCGCACCGGTGCTGCCATCATGAGAGCGTGCGCTGCCGGCGTGAAGCCTGTCTCGTTTGAACTTGGCGGCAAGAATCCGGCCATCGTATTCGCTGATTGCGAGCGCGACCAAACCATTCAGCAGATGAGCGACGCCGTGTTCCTGAATACCGGTCAGGTCTGCCTTTGCGCGGAAAGAATTTATGTCGAGCGGTCAATTTTCGACTGGTTCGTTTCTGCCATGAAGCAGAAAGCCGAAAGCCTGCACATTGGCTGGCCCGCAGATAGCGCGACCAACCTCGGCCCGCTCATCTCCGCCCCTCATCGGGAAAAGGTGCTATCGTACTTCCGCAAGGCGCAAGAGTCAGGAGCCAACATTGTGACCGGCGGCGGTGTTCCGGTGTTTGGCGATGCCCGCGACAACGGCTTTTACGTGCAGCCAACGATCATGACAGGCCTGCCCGAGTCGTCCAGTTGCGTTAAGGAAGAGATTTTCGGGCCGGTGTGTCATGTCGCTCCATTTGACTCGGAGGAAGAAGCCATTGCAATGGCCAATGACACTGAGTACGGGCTGGCATCTTCGATCTGGACCAGCGAATTGAAGCGCGCGCACCGGGTGGCGCGCAAGATGCAGACCGGAATCACGTGGGTGAATTGCTGGTTCTTACGTGACCTGCGCACGCCGTTCGGAGGAGTGGGACTTTCTGGTATTGGCCGTGAAGGCGGCGTGCATTCACTGAATTTCTATTCCGAGCTGAACAACATTTGTATTCGACTCTGAAATCGCAGGAGAAGTGATGCAACCGGGCGGCGTGATGAAGGCGACGGTGGTAGAGGGTAAAGCGACGCCCCGCGGCCGATATCCGCACATTAAGCGTGCCGGGGATTTTTTGTTCGTCTCGGGAACGAGTGCCCGCCGTCCTGACAATTCCATCGCGGGAGCCGACGTGGACGAGTTTGGCACTACTCGCCTCGATATCCGCGCCCAAACCCGCGCCGTGATCGAGAATGTGCGCGACATTCTGGCTAGTTCCGGAGCGGATTTGAGTGACATCGCGGAGATATCAACGTTTCTCGTCAACATGAACGACTTCGCGGGATACAACGAGGTCTATGGCGAGTACTTCGATCATCAGGGTCCGGCGCGAACCACGATAGCCGTTCATCAGTTGCCGCATCCGCACCTGTTGATTGAGATCAGAGCGATCGCTTACAAGCCCATCAATAGGGACAGTGTCAGAAGAGAGGAGTAAGGATGGCATCGATCACTTCCTTGAGGGCCTTCAACCTGCAAGGCTGGATAAGCGAAAACCGGGACAAGTTGAAGCCTCCCGTGGGCAACGCCCAAGTATGGGAAGACGGAGAGTTTATGGTCACGGTAGTCGGTGGCCCGAACCAGCGCCGCGACTATCATGACGATCCCACCGAAGAGTTCTTCTATCAGCTGAAAGGTGACATCGTTCTGCGCATCATCGAAGAGCCGGGCAAGCCTCCCAAGGACATACCTATTAAGGAAGGTGAAGTTTTCCTTCTGCCCAAGCATATTCGCCACTCGCCGCAGCGCCAGGCCGACACCATCGGACTTGTGATCGAGATGCCGAGACCGGAGGGTACGCTGGACGCCTTCGAGTGGTACTGCCCTGACTGCCACAACCTGGTGCATCGAGCGGAGGTGAAGCTCAAGAGCATTGTGCGCGACCTTCCTCCCATCTTCGAGAAGTTCTACGGTAGCGAGGAAGCGCGCCGGTGCGGGAATTGCGGTACCGTTCACCCAGGAAGAGCATAAGCATGCAGACCATCGACATGCACGCGCACTTTTTCCCCGAATCATGGCCCGACCTCGCGGTTCGCTTCGGCTCACCTGACTGGCCCTGGATGAGGCCCCTCGGCGACGGCGAAGCGATGATCATGCTGGGGAACCGCGAGTTTCGTCGCATTACGCAAGTGTGCTGGGATCCAACGCTCAGATTGGAGGACCTTGACCGGCAGGGAGTAGACCTGCAGGTGATCTCCGCAACGCCGGTGCTGTTTTCCTACAACCGGCCTGCGGAGCAGGCGCTGGAAGTTGCGCGCATCTTCAACGATGCTGCGTTGGAAATGTGCAGTCACGCAAATGGCCGGCTCAAGGCGCTTTGTCAGGTGCCTTTGCAGGAAATCGATGCCTCATGCGCCGAGGTGAGCCGATGCATGCACGCCGGGCACATTGGCGTACAGATCGGAAACCACGTGGGCCCGAAGAACCTCGACGATCCAGGCATCGTTACTTTCTTGCACCACTGTGCTGACATCGGTGCTCCTGTACTGGTGCATCCCTGGGACATGATGGCGCCGGATCGCATGCCCAACTACATGATGCCCTGGACCGTCGCCATGCCGGCGGAGACGCAACTCGCAGTGTCGGCACTCGTCCTCAGCGGCGCCTTCGATCGCCTGCCGAAGACTCTGAGGATATGTTTCGCTCACGGGGGCGGGAGCTTCGCCTATCTGCTGGGCCGAATGCAGAATGCCTGGGAGCATCAACCTTTGGCCAGGGGAAGGGCCCAGTTCCCGCCTACCCAATATCTCGATCGCTTCTACGTCGATTCGGCCATTTTCGACCAGCGCTCGCTGAAGCTCCTGGTCGATGTCATGGGCGAAGACCACATCATGCTGGGCTCTGACTATCCTTATCCTCTGGGTGAGGAGCACATTGGCGAGCTGATACGAAAGAGCCAGTTCTCGGCGGGTGCGAAGCAGAAAATGCTGGGCGGCAACGCAGCCGAATTCTTTGGGTTGGACTCGATGGTCCAGGAGAAGGCTGGTTCCGCGCGCCAGGACGCAGCAGCCATCGCCTCCGGCTGTCCTTTTGGTCAGGCGACTGACCGCGATGATGGCGACGTCGGACATTCTTCAGGCGCTCTACTGAATTACAGCTCGTACCTTCAGATTCCAGATTTGCTGAAGTTGCAGAATCAGCTGTCTTCGCCACCGACACACGACGAGTTGCTGTTTGTCATCATTCACCAGACTTACGAATTGTGGTTCAAGGAACTGCTGCATGATCTCGACGCGGTGGTCGAGAGCCTCGCACGGGTGGCTTCACGGCAGTGGCGCGATCAGGTATACGAGGCAGCACGCCTCTTGCGCCGCTGTACCGAGATCATGCGGGTACTGGTGACACAGTTCACAATTCTCGAGACTATGCTGCCAACTCATTTCATGGCATTCCGGGGAAAGCTGGAGCCGGCCAGCGGATTCCAGTCCGAGCAGTTCCGCGAGATCGAATTCCTCTGCGGCTTGAAGGACGAGAAGCTCCTTCGCCAGCATGCGGACGATCCCGAAGCCCGCGCCCGCCTGGAGCAAAGACTGCATTCGCCTTCGCTGCACGATGTCTTCTTCGACGCCCTGGCCACCATTGGCAAGATGCCCGAAAAACCGGGCAATCCGACTGAACAGGATCGCTTCCAGCAACGTGCCGAGGCGGTGCGCAACGTTTACGAAGACGAACACCATTACCGCGACTGGATCGATCTTTGCGAGCGGCTGACGGAGTTCGACGAGCTGATGGTGGCCTGGCGGCTGCGTCACATTCAGGTGGTGGAGCGCATCATCGGCGCGCGGCGCGGCACCGGCGGCAGCGAAGGCGCATCGTACTTGCGTACTACGTTGGGCAAGCGCTTGTTTCCAGAACTCTGGGAAGCGCGTACCATGCTTCACCAGCCGCAGACGAATCCCACCGTGGCATGAAACTTGAGCGTGACAACATTACCCTGATCGGCTCGGGACTGACCGGTCCGTTGCTGGCTATTTCACTGGTGCAGCGCGGATTTCCGGTCCGGCTTTACGAGCGCCGGCCCGATATGCGCCATGTGCGAATCAGCGCCGGGCGCTCTATCAACCTGGCACTTTCTACACGTGGCATTCACGCCCTTCGTGAAGCAGGCCTGTGGGGCGAAATTGAGAACATTCTCATCCCTATGCGTGGACGCATGATGCACTCCGTTACCGGCGAGTTGACGTTCATGCCCTATGGCAAGGATGAGACCGAGTTCATCAACTCGGTGTCGCGCGCCGAGCTGAACATCTCGCTGATGAGTGCCGCGGAGAAAGCCGGAGTGACTATTCACTTCAACGAACGTTGCACCGGCTTCGATCTCCACAGCGGCGCGATTCATCTGCGGAACGAGGACACGGAAGCTGAGTCGGTTGTCGATTCCAAGGTTGTGATAGGGACCGATGGTGCCGCTTCTGCCGTTCGCACCGAGATGCACAAGCTGCCCCGGTTTAACTTCTCGCAGCAGTATCTCGACTATGGTTACAAAGAGCTGACCATTCCAGCGGGGACCGACGGGCGGCACGTTTTCGAAACGCATGCACTTCACATCTGGCCCCGTGGCACTTTCATGCTGATCGCCCTGCCAAACATCGACGGCACTTTCGGATGCATTCTGTTCCTCCCTTTCGAGGGTGGCGACATCAGTTTTGAAGCGCTCGATACCGAAGCGAAAGTACTGTCGTTCTTCGAAGTACAGTTTCCCGATGCCGTTCGGCTTATGCCGAACCTGATCGAGAATTACTTCGGAAATCCGACCGGCGCGATGGTGACAGTCAAATGCTCGCCCTGGCACGCCGATGGCAAAGCACTGCTGCTGGGCGACGCGGCGCACGCTATTGTGCCTTTCTTCGGCCAGGGCATGAACTGCGCTTTTGAAGACTGCACCTACTTCCTTGAGTTGCTGGATCGGTACGGCTCTGACTGGCCCGTGCTCTTCTCTGCATTCGAGAAGGCGCGGAAGGCCGACACCGATGCCATCGCCGACCTTGCTATTGAGAACTTCGTCGAGATGCGCGACCGCGTGGCCGACCCGCGGTTCCTGTTCAGGAAGAAAGTTGAGCTTGAACTCGAAAAGAAGTATCCCGGCCGTTTTGTGCCGAAGTATGCGATGGTAACTTTTCACCGGACGCCCTACTCTATCGCGGCCCAGCGGGGAGCCGTTCAAGACCACATGCTTGGCGAGCTCTGCGATTCGGTGCAACGGCTGGAGGACATCGATTGGACAAAGGCCGAAGCGCTGGTGCGGCAGAAGCTGACTCCGCTGCCAGGAGTTTAGATGGGAGCCATCACTTTCGACACATCCGCCAGCTTTGCCGCAGAGATGGATGCGCGCGATCCATTGGCCATCTTCCGGCAGCAATTCCATATTCCACCCGGGCCGGACGGCAGCCCCTCGGTCTACCTCTGCGGACACTCGCTTGGACTTCAGCCGAAGGGTGCACGCGCATACATCGAGCAAGAACTTGAGGATTGGGCAACGCTGGGAGTGGAAGCCCATTTCCACGGTCGTCATCCCTGGATGCCTTACCATCGCCTGCTGACCGACAACATGGCCGGAATCGTCGGCGCAAAGCCGCTCGAAGTGGTGGTAATGAATTCCCTCACGGTGAACCTCCACTTGATGATGGTGTCGTTCTACCGGCCCACCCCGCAGCGCCACAAGATCGTAGTCGAGACTGCAGCTTTTCCTTCCGACCAGTACGCCTTCTCATCGCAAATCCGATTTCATGGATTCGATCCTGCGACGTCGTTGATCGAGCTCACACCGCGGCCAGGTGAGGCGAGCATCCGGCCGGAAGACATCGATGCGCTGCTTGCAAGCGAAGGTTCCGCGATTGCGTTGGTGCTACTGGGCGGAGTGAACTACGCAACCGGCCAGCTGTTTGATATGGAAGCAATCACGCGAGCCGGACACGCGCAGGGTTGTGTCGTGGGATTTGATCTTGCGCATGCGGCAGGAAATGTGCCCCTTCGACTGCATGACTGGGGCGTCGACTTCGCCGTCTGGTGCAACTACAAGTACCTCAATGGCGGTCCGGGATGCGTGGGCGGATGTTTCATCCACGAGCGGCACGCACAAGCTTTCGATCTGCCGCGCTTCGCCGGATGGTGGGGGCATGACCAGGAGAGCCGGTTTCTCATGGGGCCGCATTTCCACCCTATGCCCGGTGCCGACGGGTGGCAGTTGAGCAATCCGTCGATTATGTCGATGGCGCCGTTGCGAGCTTCGCTGGAGATATTCGCCGCCGCCGGCATGCAACCGCTTCGTGAGAAAAGCGAGTCGTTGACCGGCTACCTCGAATTTCTGCTCGATCGGTGTGCGTCGCTGGACTTTACCGTGCTCACGCCGCGCGAACCTGACCGCCGCGGAGCGCAGCTCTCCATTCGAATACACCACGGCGGCCGTTCCATTTGCGACCGGTTGATTGGGCATGGAGCCGTGTGCGACTGGCGCGAGCCGGACATACTACGCATAGCGCCTGTGCCGCTCTACAACACCTACCGCGACGTTCATCGATTCGTCGAGCGTTTCATCGTGGCCCTGTTGTGAAGGGTCTTCGGGGCCTGTCAATGCCTCACTCTCGCGCAAGCCGAGTTACGAGATCGAGCACGATTGAGCCGGCGGGCGACTCGGGATCAATCAAATCCATGTGGCCTGAATCAGGAATCTCTAACAGGCTCGGCGGCTCAGGGTCGTTGTGCCGCGCCAACATAAACGCCCGGGTGATATCGATCGGAACGTCTTCGTCTTTAGTTCCATGCACGATAAAACGGCGCGCCGACGCAGCATGCGAACTGGCGCAGGCTTCATCGTAGCGGCCAGGCATTGCTTCGGGGGTCCCGCCCAGAAATTCCGCGACTGCCCCGTTGCTGAGATTCAACTCATAGGCAAGCCGCAGGTCGGCTACGGGAGCAAGTGCAACCACTGCCTTCAGAGGGACTGGTTCGCTGGCCAGCGCGAAGAGCCAATTGTCCGCCGGCAGAATGGCCGACTACGACCGGCGCACGGCCAAGATGTTCGCTCGCAGCTCTGACTCCTGCCACAACGTCTTCGAACGTCCCCGGCCAGGCGCCGCCTGGCTGACCTACCCGCCGATACTCGACATTGGCCGTGACAATGCTCCGCGCCGCCAACGCGGCACAGAATGTGTTTGCATGGCTGAGATCGTATTTCGCCCGCCAGAATCCGCCGTGGATGAAAACCGCGAAGCCAGCCACCGCCTGCTCGGGATGCCACACTTCGAAAAACTGGCTTGGATCACTGCCATAGGGGACGTGTTCAGGATTCATTCCGAATCCTGGGAGGAACATTCTGATTCAATCTGAAGAAGTTGTGCGGATCGTATTGCGTCTTGACGGCGACCATGCGGTCCCATCGTTCATGGTAAGCCTCGGGGACGCGATCCTGCTCGTCGCCGCTCATGAAGTTTACGTACACGCCAGGCTTCATTGCGGGCCGAAGTTTATTGAATAATGCGCGCACCCATGAGATGTGAACGTCATCGACGGAAGCTTCGGACCAATTCGCCAGCAGATTCACGACGAAAGGAGCGCCGCGATCGCCGAACGCCGTTTCGCCGGCGGGGACCTGTGACGCGGCGCCACCAAGATAGGCGAGCTCAATTTGCGTTTCTGCAGACGGGAGCGAAGCAACCGCTCCCAGCATGCGATCTATGGTTACATCGTCGAGATAGGTGAAGTAGCCCGATTTTGTGTAGTAACGCTGGCCGTGGGGGAAGCAGGAATCCGCCATTGTTTGCAGGTGAGTGAAGGAAACAACAGCGCTGCTCACCGAATCCGGTCGACACCTCGAAAGCATGGGGTGCAAATATTTGTCCGCGGCCTGGGGAGGACCGGTCCACACTAAAGAGCAACTCGCCACCGGACGTCCGCGAAGGTCACCAGGTATCTTCTTCTCGTTTGGTGCAAGGCGCAGATCAACATTGCACTTCAGATCAATTGGCGCATCCGCCATGAAATCTCTCCAGAATTCAAGCAGCCGGCGAATGTCAGGCTCGCAACACAGTCCCAGCGCGAGCGTCACCGACGTGAGTGGATGAAGTCGCACCTCGAATTCTGTGACAACGCCGAAGTTGCCGCCGCCCCCGCGCAGAGCCCAAAACAAGTCCGGGTTCTCGCGCGAATTGGCGAGCAAGACGGAGCCATCGGCGGTGACGATCGTAAGGCCTTCGACGTTATCGCAGGACAACCCGAATCGTCGAGTAAGCCATCCTGTGCCTCCACCTAATACCAGTCCGGAAGCTCCGGTATGCGAGACGACGCCCGAGGGAAAGACAAGACCCGCTCGCTGTGTCGCGCTGTCAATCGATCCGAGCAGGCAACCACCGGCAAAGTGGGCGCGGCGTGCGTCAGAATCCACAGTGACTTCGCGCATCCTCGAGAGGTCGATTACAAGACCGCCGTCGCAGGTACTGAAACCAGCAAGGCTATGACCGCCGCACCGGACAGCGGTGAGAATTCCGTTGGCCGAGGCACTCCGGACCGCGTTTTGCACATCGCTGACGTCCGCACAGCGTGCGATGAGTCCCGGCTTCTTGGCGACCATGCCGTTCCAGATGGCACGCGCGTCTTCGTAATGACGATGCTCGGGCCGCAGCAGATCACCTTTGAATCGCCCTCGGAGCGCGGAATGCGTCTCTTCGATTGGTTCAGGCATTTCCTTGCACCCCTGGGGTTTCCTGCCGTCGGATGCGCAGATACAAAAGCGAGATCAAAACAAGGAAAACAGTGAATGCCGGGACAGACCACTGCAATCCGTCGACAAAGAAAGTGGTAACGGCGACAGCGATGATTAATACAATCCCAGCCAAGGTAAACAAGGGATGGGCTCGCAAACGCATCGGCAAGCGCAGCAATCGCTCGCGTGTGAGGGCTTTCCGAAACCGAAGATGCGTGTTGAGAATTACCAGCCAGACAAACAGCATCCCCGCGACAGCGGCTCCGTACAACATGAGGAAAGCGTTCTTCGGTGCAAAGATGGCCAAGAGGATGGCAGCGATAATCCCACCGGTTGAGGCGAAGAGCGCGCGGTGTGGGACACCATTGCGGCTAACTTTCCCCATCCACCGCGGGACATAGCCTTCCTGACCAAGAGAGTAAAGCATTCTGGTTGAGAGATAGAGGTTTGTATTCACACTGGAGAGCGCCGCGGTCAGTACCACGAAATTCATGATGGCCGCAGCGAAGGGAAGGCGTACTCCCACAAACGCGGTAACGAACGGGCTGCCGGAAACGCTGGACGAATTGCCGGACTGGTTCCACGGCACCATTGCCACCATGATCGCAATCGCCGCAACATAGAACAGAATGAGCCGCCACACTATGCTGCGCATCGCACGCGGAATAGTAACTTCCGGATGCTCTGCTTCGCCTGCTGTCACCGCGATGATCTCTACTCCCATGTAACTGGTCAGGGTAATGGTGAGCGATAACCAGACTCCCTTCCATCCTGCCGGCAGGAAGCCGCCATGTTGAGTCAGGTTGGCCCAGGCGGTAGCACCGCGGGAGCCATCGCCAAAAATCAAGTAGATCCCCACAAAAATGAACGAGAGGATGGCAGCCACCTTAATCATGGCAAACCAATATTCAAACTCTCCCAGACGGCTGACCTTCATGGCGTTGAGCGCCACCAGAGCGGCTGAGATCGACACGACCCATATCCACTGCGGAATGTTCGGAAACCAAAACGAAATGTAAATGCCGCCCGCTGTCACTTCCGCGCCGATCGCAATAATTTGGGCAGCGCCGTAAGTGGCGCGTACTGTAAATCCGGACCAGCGATTGAGGTAGGTTTCAGCATAAACACCGAACGCACCGGCCACGGGTTGGAGAACCGCCATTTCCGCCAGAGCATACGACATGATCAGAGCGATTCCCGCTCCCAGCAGATAAGACAGGATCACTGCGGGTCCGGCGAGTCGGATGGTCACGCTGCTGCCGAGGAACAATCCAACCCCGATGGCGCCGCCGATGGCCATCATCGTGAGCTGTCTTTGGCTCAGGCGGCGCTGAAGGCCCTCGACCTGCCGCGACGACTGCGACTCGGTCGCAACCTTTGTGGCTTGCGGATTAGTCATGGCTGGCGACGGCGGGGGCAAGCACCATGAGATCGATATTTTTCTTCAGAATCTCCGTAACCGCGTCCACGTCGTCGGTTGTGTTGTACACATGGAACGAGATTCGCAATCCGTCGTAGCGGTTCGAGGAGACGATTCCGCTTTCCGCCAGCTTCTGCACTAATAAGGTGGAATCTCTTGATTGCAGTACGACGAGCGGCCCGGCGCTGTCGGCGGGGGTTTTGGCGACGATCCCCATCTCGCTGGCGGATCGCAAAAGCTGTTGCGTCAGGCTACTGATGTGACGTGCAACCTCGTCCATGCCGATTTTCTGCAGGAGCTGGAAGCCCGGCACGGCTCCGTAGACATTCGGTATGGAGGGAGTGCCCGACTCGAATCTGCGAGCGGTCGGAGAGAGTTCGAAATGTTGCGGGTTGTAGGTGAACGGGTTCGTCTGCGCGAACCATCCCGTAACCGAAGGGGCCAAGGTTGAAATGAGTTCCTTGCGGACGTACAGAAAGGCGAGCCCGGGAGGTCCAAGCAGATACTTGAGAGTCCCGGCAAGATAGAAGTCCAGGTCCATAGCCTTCACGTTCACGGGGCGGGTACCGCAGTCCTGGTAGTCATCGAGCATCACGAAGGCGCCACAGCCATGGGCGATTTGAGTGATGGCATCTACTTCGGAGCGAAATCCGTTCTTGAAACAGACATGGGTAAGCGGCACGATGAGCGTCTGGCGGTCGATCGCCTCTTCATAACGGGCGTTGGGGATCAGATTGCCTTCAGCACTCACGAACTGGACGGCGGCTCCCCGGGCACGCTGTCCCAGCCAGACGTGACCCATGGTGGGAAACTCGAATTCTCCCATCACGACTTTCGGCCGTTCGCGGAAATTCAGAGCGCTGGCGACGCTGTTGATACCCGCGGAAACGCTGGTCACGATGGCGACCTCGTCGGGACTGGCGTTGATGAATTGCGCGAACGCTGCCCTCGCGGCTTCATAGTGCTCAATCCAGCGCTCCCACGGTGAGCCCTGCTCATGCCAGCTTGCCAGGTAGTCTTCAAAGCCGGCTTGCACCGCGTCGGACAACGGACCTTGCGAGCAGGTGTTGAGATAAACTTTGCGATCGAAAATGCGGAAACGGGAACGAACTTCGTTGATCTGCGAGTCGGTCAGCATGAAATTTTGATTTCGGCCAGTGCACCGGCAAAATTCTGTACTTCAGCCAGCGTATTGTAGTGCACCAGTGACGCCCGGACCGCGCCCGTCTCTGGGGAAAGCCCCAGGCGACGCATGAGCCGCGGCGAATACATGTGGCCATCGCGGACGCCGATACCTCGTTTCGCGAGTTCTTCCGCGACTCTGGCCGGGGGGAGGTTCGGCAAGTTAAAGCACAAAGTCGGCACGCGCTCCCCAATTCGGTCCCCGTTCTTCATGCCGTATATCTCTGCATCGGACTCGTTTAGAACTCTGAGCATCTCCATCGATAAGGTTTTTTCATAAGCGCGAATGGATGCGAGCGCGCGTTCCAGGCGAGCGCGCCTCGTTTCCTCCCTGCCGGTTCTGCCCAGGCTTTCCAGGTATTCGACCGCAGCCTCCATACCGGCCACATTTTCGTAGATGAAAGTGCCTGCCTCGATTTTTCCCGGTGGCTCATCGGGGATGAAATCTTCGCGGAAGGTCGGCAGCTGTTGCAGCAGTTCGCGGCGCCCCCAAAGAAATCCCATGTGGGGGCCGAATATCTTGTAGCCCGAACACACCAGGTAGTCACATTCGAAGGCCTGCACATCGATTGGGCCGTGTGGGCCAAAATGCACGGAGTCGAGAAAAATTTCAGCTCCGACAGCGTGCGCCACTTTCGCTGCCGCAGCCACGTCTACGATGGACCCAATCGCATTCGAAGCGAGGGTACATGCCACCAGGCGCGTTGCGGGTGATAGCAGTGGGGCTAGATCGTCTACGTGCAGGTTCCCATCCTCCCGCATCTTCCACCAGACAATCCTGGCTCCATTTCGCTCCAGGGCCAGCCAGGTAGCGACATTGGCCTCGTGGTCCATGTCGGTGACAACGATCTGGTTCCGATTGCTGAGCGTTTGTCCGATCGCCAAACTTACCAGGCGAATGAAGGAGGTGGCGTTCATGCCGAAGGCGATTTCGCTCGAATCGCGCGTGTTCACCAGGTCCGCCACGCTTTGCCGGGCACGCTGGATCATCTCGTCCACCGCACGACTCTTTGCGTAGCGTCCACCCCGCTGCACGTTGCACTCGAGCAGGTGGTGATTGATGGCGTCGAGTGCGACTTGCGGCACCTGCGCCCCGGCCGCATTGTCGAAGAATGTGAATTCAGGTTTGCGGTTCAATGCCGGGAAAGCGGCACGAACAGCTTCAACCGGAAAGTCGTGCGATTGCCCGGACGGGCTCTCGCTGTTTAGAACGCTTTGGGACTTTAATCGCAAGCCTTGTCCTCGTCCTCTGGAAAGAGCGCCCGGCGGCCCTATGAGACTGACTTCGTCAACCTATTACTGCGCCGCGTCCGTCGTCAAGAGCACCGATTCGCCGCTCGTAGGCTAGAATATGTCCTCTTCTCTTCGAGGCAGGTGGATCAAACCGAGAGCGGCAAGATGCCGGTGTCCCTCGCCAATTCGAAACTGATCTACGAAACGCTGAAGGAGTGTGACATTCGCTTGGTGTCAGCGCTGCCCGAGACCTGGCTCGTTCATCTGGTTCGGATGACGGATGAGGATCCGGAAATGACGCTGGTGCGATTGGCCAAGGAGGAGGAGGCAGTTGGCATCTCCGCAGGAGCATACTTTGCCGGGGTGAAGTCAGCAATGCTGATGCAGAACCATGGCTTCCTGGCTTCCATCAACGGCATCGTTTCTTTTGCGCATCTCTACAAGATTCCACTTCTGATGCTAATCAGTTATCGCGGTTCGTTTGGAGAGAGAGATCCGTGGCAGACGCAGGGCGGCAATGTCACCGAGCCGGTTTTGCGGGCCTTGAGGATCCCTTATTTCTTTCTGGATAGCATCGAAACCGTCAAGAAACGAATTCGCGATGCGCAAACCCTGGCGGAGAGCAGCCTGCAACCCGTCGCCATGCTCTTGACGCGCGACCTGATGTGGGAGGAGTGATGCTCCGCGTTGACTGTCTTCGTTCGGTCTATTCGGAACTCGAAGACCGTCCTGTCGTCACGATCATGGGAGCGGTTGCGGCAGAGCTGCAGTCCCTGGGACACCGCCCCAATTTCTTCTATCTGCAACACGCGATGGGCCTGGCGTCTTCGACCGGCCTGGGATTAGCGTTGTGCTTGCCCAATCAATCGGTGATTGTCTTCGACGGTGATGGCTCGCTCTTAATGAACCTGGGGAGCCTGAGCACGATGGCGCGTTATCGCCCAAAGAACCTGACCCACGTTGTTTTCGACAACGAGAGCTTGCTCTCCGTGGGTGGTTTTCCAACAGCTACGGGCACGGGCACCGATCTGGAGGGGATCGCTCGATCTGCGGGCATCCCGCGAGTCTTTACTGTGCGCTCGGTCGAAAATTTTAGAATTGCGGTTTACGAAGCCATTCACAGCAATGAACTGACAACCATAGTCGCAAAAGTAGAACCCATCGGTCCATCTGGTTACGTCACTGACTTGTCGCTGCTCGAAAATCGCTTTCAATTTCGAAGATACATTCAGTCATTGAAGGGGCATTAAACATAGTCAACGAGAGATCGGTTGCGTGGGAGAAAGCCTGATGTCTAGCGTGCTGGGAATGCTGCTCGAAGAACTCAACGCCGGAAGGTTGCGGATCGTGGATCTGACTCAACCCTTGAGCCCACAGACGCCTTTGCTGCCGCTGCCGCCACAGTGGAATAACACTCCTGCGTTCAAGATATGGGATCTATCGCGGTACGACGACCGCGGCCCAGCCTGGTATTGGAACGGCTTTCAAACCGGCGAACATACCGGCACGCATTTTGACGCGCCGGTTCATTGGGTCTCGGGGAAAGACCTCCCGGACAATACCGTCGATCGCATTCCTCCGAAGAAGTTTGTCGGGCCGGCATGCGTGATCGACCTTAGCGCGGAAGCGGCAAAAGATCCAGACTGCCTGCTAATGCCTGACCATATTCGCCAGTGGGAGCAGCAACACGGACGCATTCCAGCAGGAGCTTGGGTCCTGCTGCGCACAGACTGGTCGAAGAAGACCGACCCGAAGGACTACGTCAACGCAAAAGAGAATGGACCGCATACGCCCGGATTCGCTCCGGAAACTTCTGCGTTTCTTGCCAGGGAGCGCGATGTCGTAGGTGTAGGGGTAGAAACGGTCGGCACCGATGCCGGCCAAGCGGCCACTTTTGATCCGCCATTTGCCAACCACTACCTGATGCACGGCAGTGGAAAATATGGTTTGGCAAGCCTGTGCAATCTCGATCAACTTCCGCCGACCGGCGCTATTGTTATTGCGGCGCCGCTAAAGATTGTCGGCGGATCTGGCAGTCCTCTGAGAGTGATTGCCATTACGCCCTAGGACGACAATGATGTAATGGAACCCAGCCTTCTCAGCGTCTATTTCCACAGGTATGTGATCGCCAGATTATGCGCGAATTTCGGCTTCTGGCGCACCCCGTGTAGGTCAACCGCCTGGTGTTAAGCCCATTTGGCCCTGTACTTGGCCTGGAGAAACAGGCGCGCATCCGGTTGTCCGCGTGGTGGTTCTTTTTCGCCGCGACCGCTCCCCGTTTTAGCCCGTTTCGCCATTCGGTCCACTAAGCCGATGCGTTTCGTGCGGGATTGCCTTTTCGTTTCACCGGTAAAATAACTCCGGCCCGGAGCAACGAACTTGCTACTTTAACTGGCACCCAGAGGAACAGGGGCAGAGGGACTTGGTGAGAGTCGCAACCTTCAACATTAACAACATCAATAAGCGGCTTGATAACCTCCTGGCGTGGTTAGCCAAAGCTGAGCCGGACGTGGTTAGTCTCCAGGAGCTCAAGGCGGAGCAGGCAGCCTTTCCGGTGAATGCCCTTCGAACGCTTGGGTACAAAGCAGTTTGGCAAGGGGAGCGTTCCTGGAACGGCGTGGCCATTCTCGCGCGAAACCACGCTCCCGTTCTGACCTGCGCAAGCTTGCCGGGGGATTCTAAAGATCACCAAGCTCGCTACATCGAAGCGGCTGTTCAGGGAGTCTTGGTCACTTCCATCTACCTTCCCAACGGGAATCCGTATCCTGGACCGAAATTCAACTACAAGTTGGCCTGGTTCGAGCGCCTTATTGCCCATGCCGCCGAGCTCATGGCGAGCGGCGCCCCCGTAGTGTTGGCCGGTGACTACAACGTCGTGCCGACACCGCAGGACATCTATCCGACCAGATCGTTGGATAACAACGCGTTGATCCAACCCGAAAGCCGCGCAGCCTTTGCGCGTTTGCTGGCTCAAGGCTGGACCGACGCGATGCGGAAGCTACAGCCGGACGGGCCGCTCTGGACATTCTGGGATTACAAATATGAACGGTGGGCGAAGGACAAAGGCATGCGGCTCGATCACTTTCTGCTGTCGCCGAGCGTGTCGGACCGGCTGGTGGGCGGCGGTGTAGACCGATGGGCGCGTGGACAGGCTAAACGCCAGCGACCATGCGCCGACATGGATATTGCTTGATCTTAAGACCAGAGCTGGGTAGATCACGAATTCATTAAAAGCAAGCCGTTGTCGCCAAGTACGGCGAGCCATCTGCTGTTCGGGTCGAATCCCGGGGTATCCGGAGCTAGTAAGCTGCTGAAGAAAGAACCAAGATAGTAATTTGTCTCAGTCGTCGGGTTGAGACCGTCAGCAGGAGTATCAATTACTACGATAACGACGTTTGCGGCGCCAAGGCAAGCGGGATCCGAAGTTGCCACTAACTTGGTACCAACAACTTGTCTGAGAAGATGGGGGCACCCTGTTCGCGGAAAGGCATATGCCCCGAGTTAACAGATTTAACCCTCTCGGCATCGACATCCAGCAACTTAACGCTCACATTTCGACTCGCCAGCGCTATGCCGAGAGGCAAGCCAACTCGTCCGCATCCTCCAACGATGACTGTTATGCCTGGCGACCCAAGATCCGCGATGTTACAGTCCGTGGTAGTTGTCACCTAAGCCAGAACCTCTGATCGATGCGTCTAACGCTCGCCCATGATTAAGACCCAGCCTTTGTGGTCATAGACTCCAATTATATGTATCAATGATATTGTACTTGACAAGACACAGCTCAGACTGCCAAAATCCCGAGCGATGTCGTGGATGCGATTCCCATGAGATGCACTGCCGAATGGGAGTCGGGCGCAAGCAATGGTATTTGCACTCACGCTGAAAGTGCGGGGGCGGTGCGATGTTTGCTCGAGGAATCCTTCGCCGGCGACTAAAGGCGGCAGTACGTAGCCATCCGACCCTCAAGCGCCTCCTGGTAGACGCCGAGTACGCGCTTATCCGCAACCGGCACAGCATTGCTTCTGTGTTGCCGGTCCTGATCCGGCCCCAACCACGACAACTCACGGTCGCGATAACCGCGAACTGCAATCTCCGGTGCGTCGGATGCCGCTACGGTCGGGATTTCATGGCAGGGGAGCAACTCAGCCTCGAGTTGGTGAGAGAGCTTCTGCTCGATGCCAAGGAAGCTGGTTTCCAACGAGTGCGGCTATATGGAGGCGAGCCGTTGTTGCACCGCGATCTCCATAAAATGGTTCGGTCGGCATGTGAGTTGGGTATGACGCCCTATGTCACTACAAACGGAATCCTGCTGGGAGACCAGATTGAGCGCCTTTATGAGGCTGGCCTCCGCTGCCTGACAATCGGCTACTACGGAACCGGCGATGTCTACGAACGCTATGTCCAGCGACCGGGCACCTACACCCAACTCGTGGAGAGCGTTGCCAAAGTAAGAGATCGATATGGATCTAGCGTAACCATCCAGATCAACTTCCTGTTGTCACGCCATTCATGCGATTTGGCCTCACTTCACGAAGCTTTGGGCTTCGCTGTACGGTATAAGACGACGCTTCAAGTTGATATCGTGCACTATTCGCTGCCTTATTTTGTGGAGGGTAACGACAGGGAATTGCAGTTTACAGATGCGGACGCTCCCAGACTGCAAGAGTTCACGGATGCGTTGCTCCGCTTCAAGAATGAATATCCTGACTTATACCCTGAGTCACGTGAGAGCATACGCTCTATTCCTGACTGGGCCCTCCTGAGACAAACCATGCGCGTTCCTTGCACTGCCTACAGGATGGTCTGGGTGGGGGCAGATGGTACGGTGCAACTTTGCTACGTGACATTCAAGCTCGGCAATTTGCATCAAACTCGACTTCGCGAAATGCTGTTCACTCAGGAACACAATCAAGCCGCCAGGGACGCCTTCGCTCTCCTAACTGCCCAAATTGCCACTGCCAGAGGGATGAACGAATTCGAGCGCACGCTCCAAGTCAACGGAGGTATGCTGCCCTACCCGGGTCTTAAACGTCAAACCGAGCTGAATTGGAGTATTACATGGGTGAATACATCGACCCTAAAATATGGCCCTTCGTACTCAGAGGACTGTTCTAGCTACCATATTACCGGGGCTACAGATAGCAGGCGTGGAAAAGTGTGCTCTCCAGTTAGCCAAATCCGCTAGTCGCAATCGATTGTTCGGTTTCGCTCTTCACCAGAGTTACGAAGTCATTTCGGCGTGCTAGCACGAGAACGAGTGCTAATTAGGGTCGAGAAGCCGACTTATCGGGGTAACCTCCCACGAGCCGGTCTCGGGCCAACTTCAAGTTTGGCGGACCACGGATCAACAATCGCCGGTCGGCTTTTCGGAAGAATTCCTCTCTTGACAACAAGCAGTTAGTTCAAGTGAAGTCCTGTTTTCGCCAACTGAGTCAATTGTGGAACAGCCCGCCACTCGGGAGTCGTGAACTGATGTCGGAATGGTGGACAGTTTTCTCTCTAACAGGGCCGTCGGCCCGCGCACTTCAGGAGAGCGTTAAGAGCAGACCAGGGATCGGCCCCGAATCTGTAAGTCGGTATTCGACTTTGGGGGGCACTCTACTGTTCCCAGCCTCCACCCTGCTCGAACCGCTCATTGCATGCTCAATCTTTCTTAAGCGTGCGGCCGCCACTACCGCTTTCACCTGCGGCGATGGCTTTCAGGTCTCGTTGAAGATCCTCAAGATCGTACTGTGCAGTGATTTTCTTGGTTTTCAGGTAATCCATCATTTCCCATAGTGAAACTCCTGCCTCACGGGCGGCACGTGCCAATGTGAGCTTGCCGTTGCCATACAGGCGCGAATAGTAGTCCAGCTTCCACTCCTGTATTGCCCGAGACAGAAGTTTCCTTACAGTCGTCGAGCGGTCGCTTTGCTCGACTTCCTCTATTGCTTCAAGGTCGCGAACAACTGCATTAGGCAACCTCGTACCTACCATCTGTTCCTTTTTCATCGGTCAGCCTTCCGCGCCTTCTTCAACACTTCCGCAACAACGGCCGGAGCGAGCCAGATTGTCTTACTCAACTCCTCAACTGCGGCCTCGAGTTCAGCCAAAGGCGAGATATTCGGAATTGATGACGGTGGAGGTGTAAAAGCGAGACCGTGCAGCCATATGGAGCTTCATCCTGCACCGAGCAGCATTTGAATGGCACCGCGCGTTTCTGAGCTCAGACTGGAAAATTCATCCTCCGTGAGCAACCCCTGCGAGCGAATCTGGGCCAGCATCGTTAGTGCATCAGAGCGCCGCGGATTGTCGAAGAGACGCGCCATCTCCCGATCACGTTGTTGGAGAATCCTGAAGATTTCGAGGTAGCGCTCATGGTGACTCGTCACGCCATCGCGCGAGACGCGGTCGATCTCGGCAAGGACACGCTCGCAGAAGCGTTCGAGCGCGAGCGGATGCACCCGCCGCAGCACTTTCCAATCAGGTTCCTTAATCTCCCGCATAGGTTTCCGTGCACTGGGGCAGTGCAAGTGTAACGCGGGAAGCTGCGGCTTGTGGAGCGCCCCGCGTCGAGTGCTGAACTTAATCAAGAAAACTCAAGAAAAATTATTCCGGTTCGGAGGAAGAGCGATTCGGCCCGACCTTAACCGCCGAGCACTTGGCTGATGAAGATGGGATTGTGGTCGATCACAAGACGTTGCGCCGCTGGATGTTGGCGGAGCACCTCTGGAGTCGGCGGAAAGGAAAGAGCACTGCCAAACGAAGGGAGCGCAAGGAGCACTTTGGCGAGCTGGTGCAGCTGGATGGGCTGAAGTCGAAATGAAGCTGAACGATGCTCTTACCAGGAATTGGTTGTGTGGTCATACTCTGGGTTTGTTTGACCGCATCAGCGTGTTTCGACTGGGACATCCGGAGTCTGTCCACCTCAACCAAGTCGTGGTGTTTGGCAGGCGGAACAGAGCGCATCTACGTGGGGAGCCTAAGGGAGCGGAGGAGTTGCTGCGGATTGCGTATAAGCCGCAGTTGCTGCCGCTACTTAACCAAGAAGTGAGTGAACGTTACGCGATTCCACCATCATCGCCGGCGGCCATCACCTACACAGGACTACCGCTGAACGAGATTGAGGATGCCCTACAGCGGTCTGTCGCGCTGCAGAATGCGCGCGGGATTCTTGTCCGCAAACTGCAGAAGATGTCGGGCCGGCCAGTGACTCCGCTCCATAAAAGGCATGTCGGACTGCCGGCCTGCAGCGGCATGCTGAATGGCTTTTTCGGGGAGGGTGAAATGCGGCACATTGCCCACTGGCGATCCGTCAAGTACGTGGATGAATTCAACGAAGAAGGGGAATCCGAGGGCGAGACCATCATTCGCAAGCGCGAACGGTTCAGCCATGAACTGACCCGCGCTTACGAGAGTGGCCAGATCGTTCAACTCAAGGAAACCAAGCAACATCAATCAGGGCCCGAAGTTGGTTCGTGATCGCGGGGTACCCCTGCGCCCTGGTGTGGTCGCGCCTACTCCACCGGCAGTCTGATATAAAAGGGATCTCAGATGGCACTGAGCTTCGAATGGGACAAACGCAAAGCAGAGTCGAACCTCAGAGCGCACGGCGTGTCTTTTGGTGAGGCCACCACGGTGTTCGCCGACCCGCTGTCGATCACGATCTCCGATCCCGATCATTCCTCGGTAGAAACGCGCTTTCTCGACATCGGTCTTTCCTGCTTCGGGCGTCTGCTCGTGGTATCGTACACGGAGCGAGCCAACACAATCCGCATCATAAGTGCGCGACTGGCTGCTCGGAATGAGCGAAAACAATATGAAGAAACAGAATAAGAGAAAGGCGCGCAGTTCCGACCAAATGCGTCCCGAGTACGATTTCAGCGAAGGCATGCGCGGTAAACATGCTGCGCGCTATGCCGCCGGTTCTAACGTTGTCGTCTTGGCACCAGATGTAGCTAGCCAATTCCAGACCGCAGACGACGTAAATGAAACCTTGCGGGCAGTCGCAAAATTGATGGAACGCCGCAGGAGCCGCAGGAAGCGGCAAATAGCTTAGCAGCAAGCAGCAACAAAGCGCGGAGGCTGCGCAGGGAAGAGCGCTCGGCCTTAGTCAGTGCTCTCAACTTGTGCGCATAGCATTTCGAAAAATAGGCCCCCATGGCACAGACTTCCTCGCCCCGTGGATTTGTCCATTCTGGAAGCCGAATCCCAAATCCCAACTTTGATAGCACAACACATCCGAAAGAATTGAGAAGCGCGGGTTTGCACGAGCATACCCAGTAGACTTCTTGCCATGAAAAATGCTCATGAACGGTTCGGCAAACTCCTGTATCGGTGCCAAACCGAAAAGACAGCCACCAACCTCCGCGTTTTCCTGGGTGTCTTCGTAGGAGAAGAACGTGGCAAGGCCCATCTGGTCTCAGTGGTCGGCGGCGACGTGGAGATCGGCGCCTTGGCGGCCGCGTTTGCCAACGGTGACTCATTCACCCGTGGAAGATTTCCCTCCATTTGCTCTGCCAGGTCGTCCAGAGTCTCCGCCAACTAGCGGTCGAACTCTTTCTGGGCAGGCTCCATTTCTGTCGGCAATTCAAATCCAGGATCGGTAAGGTCTAGATGGTGATCAGTCCCCGGCGAAGACCAATCGCAGCCGCCTCCGTACGAGAGGACGCGCCCAGCTTGCCCAGGATGGAGCTGATGTGAAACTTCACGGTATGGGCTGAGATATTAAGCTGCGCTGCAATTTCTTTGTTCGACAGACCCTCCATCATCATCTCAAGCACCTCGCGCTCCCGCAGAGTGAGGTGCTCTGGAGAGTCGTCGGCGATGGGACCAGGGCCGTCTACAGATTCGTCTGCCTCCTCGCGTGAATGGGCGACCAGGCCTTGGCGCACAAGATCGGCCAGATCGCCCGAGAGCGTAAACAACCCGGCTGCGGCGCTATGGGCTGCTGCGACCAATTCAGCTCCAGTTGCGTCACCCTGAAGGATGCCCTGCACCCCGCTGGCCAGGGCCGGGTTGCGCTGGCAAGGTCCGCTTCATCGGCCAGCAGCACAATCGGTACTGCCAGAGCGGTCATTTCTTCCCACTCTGTCTCCGATAACTGAGCTTCGAGGTGCAGGAGTACCACGTCGGGATCGTTCTCCGCGATTGCCGGCGCCAGAGGGTCGGCGCTGCTGATTGCGCCCGCAACTTCCACGCTGGGCTCCTTCTCCAGAAGGCGCTCCAGTCGTGCGCGGGCGAATGTCGATGTAGCCGAGATCAGCACGCGCAACGGCTCGATGACTGACGGCTGATCATGCTTTGGCTTTCGTACGGTTCTGAACCCGCTACTCGACATTGTTATCGCCTTGGGTTATCGCCTTGGCCGGTCGCCGAGCGTAACCTCCACCGCAGTGGCATTTCCTGCTCGAAGTATGCGCAACTTTAATGCTTCTCCAGTGTGCTTCAGTGTCAGCGTTTGATGGAACTGCCGGAGTCCGTGGACCGGTTGAGCGTCGACACCGATGATGAGGTCGCCGAGGTAGATACCCGCCCGACTGGCCGGCCCATCGGTCGCCACGTGCATCACCAGGAGACCGTTCTCCTGATCGGAACCAGTGCTTGCTCGCCACTCCTGTGGCAAAGGGACCTCCTGCATGGCGATGCCGAGGTAGGGCTGCGCGATATGGCCACGTTCCAGCAGTTCTTTGAGCACACGATCGACAGTCTCCGTGGGCAAGGTGATGACCGACTCGCGTGCGAGCACTGAGCTGTTGACGCCTAGCAGTTCGCCGCGACCGTTCACCAGCGCGCTGCCAGACTGGCCGGGATAGAGGCGGACGTCAGGGCGAAGGAGGCGGTCAATTTGGCCTCCGCGCCAGGTGCGCCATGGTCCACCGATGCGGGCAACGATTCCTGCGCTGGCGGAAAGCTCGCCCCGACCGGAACGCGCGACCGCCAGCACCAACTCACCGACATTCGCGGCTGAGGCAAGCGGCAATGTCGCCAGACTTACCGAGTTTTCAATACGAACTGCAGCGAGGTCCGTTGTGCTGTCGCGGCCGCGCAACCGTTCCCTTGACTCTGCTGCCGTCCGGCAGAATAACGCTGACCTCCTCGGCGCGTCGGACGAGATGCCCGGCGGTAACGATGACGCCGGGCTTCCAATGAACGCCGCTGGCGGCGACGCGATGGCCCGCATCGACCGCGACGATGGCCTTTCCTGTTTGCTCGGCGAGCGTGGCGCTATGATTCGAGATGGCTTCCCAGACTTGGTTGACAGTGCTACCCATTGCTCACTCCTGATGCTTGGAATTCCGCTTGCGGTTCAAGCATGGCATCGGCTGTTGTCCCGCACATCCGACGAATGGGTAGGTACATCACAGGAAAAATGGGTGCATGTGGCGGAAAGTGCTATCAATAACTGGAGTCGCGCGCGACCGAACGCAACTTCGTGTATCTAATTCAGTCTGTAATCAATTCATTGCCCAAAACCGAGATTGAGCGTGGCTAAACCAATTTTGCTAAGTGTGGACGACGATTCCGATGTCCTGCGGGCGATTGAACGCGATCTTCGCTCGCAGTACGGCGCTGACTATCGAGTCATAGGGAGTGATTCACCCGAGGGTGCACTTGACCTGTTAAAGCAGTTGAAGGTGCGTAACGACAGCGTTGCGCTGCTGCTTGCCGACCAGCGCATGCCGCGCATGGATGGTGTCGAATTCCTGCAGGAAGCCATGGGGATCTTTCCCGGCTGCGAAGCGAGCATTGCTCACTGCGTACGCCGATACAAACGCCGCGATTAGTGCCATCAATCAAGCCAACATCAACTACTTCTTCTTGAAACCATGGGATCCTCCCGCCGAGCATTTGTATCCGCAATTAGATGATTTGCTCGATGACTGGCAGGCTTCCTACCGTCCAACATTTCAAGGCATTCGGGTGCTGGGTACTCGCTGGTCGCCGCGATCATACGAGTTGCGCGACTTCCTGGCTCGCAACCACGTGCCGTATCAGTGGATTGACGTCGAGCTTTCCGCCAATGATCCGGAGACCAAGCGCCTTCTGGACGCTCTGGGTCCGGAGGCGGCCAATCTCCCCGTCGTGCTCTTTCCCGACGGTACGAAGCTGCTGGAGAGTGTGCCCGCCGACGTTGCGCAAAAGGTTGGATTGCGGACCCGCGCTCAAACCAGCTTCTATGATCTGGCGATCGTGGGTGGAGGGCCGGCCGGTCTGGCGGCCGCCGTTTATGGAGCCTCTGAAGGACTGCATACCGTGATGATTGAGCGGGAAGCGCCCGGCGGTCAGGCGGGCATGAGCTCCCGCATCGAGAACTATCTTGGATTTCCGACCGGGCTTAGTGGCGGCGACCTGGCCCGGCGTGCCGTGGTGCAAGCCCAGCGTTTCGGAGTGGAGATCCTGTCGCCGCAGGAGGCTGTTGGCGTTCGAACGGAAGGACCTTACCGCATCATCAAGCTGGCGGATGGGAACGAGATCTCGTGCCACGCGCTGATGATCGCGACCGGAGTGCAGTGGCGTCGACTGGAAGCTCCCGGAATAGACCGGTTGCAGGGTGCGGGAATTTACTATGGTGGCGGTGCCACCGAGGCGCTGTCCTGCCAGGGTGAGATCGTCTATGTGGTGGGCGGCGCGAACTCGGCGGGTCAAGCCGCGATGAACTTTGCCAGATATGCGGAGCGCGTCGTTATTCTTGTGCGCGGCGAATCGCTCTCCAGCACCATGTCGCAATACTTAATCGACCAGATCCTGAAAACGCCGAACATTCAACTGTGGACACATGCCAGCGTGGCCGAGGTGCACGGCGAAACTCATCTGGAAGAGATTTCGGTCCTGTGTTCTGATACCGGAAAAGTCGAGCGTGTGCCGGCCAGTGCCATGTTTATCTTTATTGGGGCACTGCCGCGGACCGATTGGCTGGCGAGTGTAGTCGAGCGGGATGAGCGCGGTTTCCTGTTGACTGGCCCTGACCTTATACGTGACGGGCAACGTCCGAAGGGATGGACGCTCGACCGCGATCCCTTCTTGCTGGAGACCAATGTTCCCGGCATCTTTGCGGTCGGCGATGTGCGCCACGGTTCCATCAAACGGGTAGCTTCCGGAGTCGGTGAAGGATCGGTGGCGGTGCAGTTCATTCATCAGTATCTTGAGCAAGGTGTAATGATCGACAAATCGGAACTACTTCGCGTTCCGGCGTTCGCCGATCTGCCCGATGACCAGATCGCCTGGTTCCTCAGCAATTCGCAGGAGCTGCATTTGGCAGCCGGCGACTTCTACGCGCGCCAGGGTGATCCGGCGGACTGGATGTTTGTCCTTCTCGAAGGCGCAATTTCAGTGGCGCGGCGAATTCGGCGGCGAAACCGTTGTGCTTAGCGGCAAAGCGGGCGACGTTACCGGGGTACTGCCTTTCTCCAGAATGAAGCAGTTCGGCCTGAACGCGGCGAGCTCTCACGGACGGCCGCGTTCTGAAATTTCCGGCTTCCTTGCTTCCCGAACTTGTGCAGAAAATGCCGGAGTTGACCACCCGCCTGGTCGGCTTGATGTCCGACCGGATCCGCGAAGCCACCCGCATCGAACAACAGCGGGACCGGCTGGCCTCCCTGGGGAAGCTCTCGGCCGGACTTGCGCATGAACTCAACAATCCGGCTTCCGCTGCGAAACGCGCTGCCAGCCAATTGCGCGATATTCTAAAGAAGATCAGGGACGCGAGTCTCGAGCTGGGGAGACGAGATCTCACTCCCGCTCAGAAATCGGAAATTGAAAAACTGGAAACCCTGTTTACCCGGCAGGACGTAGTTCCGCCGGATGCGCTGACCATCAGCGACCTGGAAGACGAGATCGATTCCTTGTTGCGCAGCCACGGGCAGAACGACTTGTGGATGCTGGCAGCTAGCCTTGCGCGACGCAATATCAAGCCCGAGGTCCTGGAATCGCTTTTCGCAAGCCTCGATGCCGACACCGCTCGAGCCGCTCTGGTCAGGATCGCCGCCTCGGTGGAGATTGCGGGTTTGCTGCACGAAATCGAGAGCAGCACCTCGCGAATATCGGATTTGGTCGGCGCCATCAAGGAATACACCCACATGGACCAGGCGCCGGTTCAGAATGTGGACATCGTGAAGAGCCTGGAAACCACTCTCACGATCCTGAACCACAAGCTGAAACAAGGAGTAGCCGTGCAACGCGATTACCAGCGCGTATCCGCTACTTGTGAACTCATTTGGCAGCGAGCTAAATCAGGTCTGGACCAACATCATTGACAACGCCATCGACGCGATGGGAGGAAAGGGCGAGCTTCGCATCCGAACCTACCGCGAGGATAGCTGTGCGGTAGTCGAAATCGGCGATAACGGTCCCGGAATTTCACCCGAGGTACAACCACACATCTTTGAACCGTTCTTCACCACCAAGGGAGTTGGAGAAGGTACGGGACTCGGTCTGGACACCGTCCAGCGAATTGTGAGGAAGCATCGAGGAAGCATCCAGGTTATTTCCAAGCCCGGTGACACGCGCTTTCAAGTGTCGCTCCCCCTGGCCGGGGCCCCAACTTAGGCTGCACCGTACACCGCCAGTAGCAGACATGTTCTGAAACACTCGCGGACTTGCCGGTATCGATCCGGAAGACAGCGCGGCCGACAAGACGGAGGCTTAAAGCGGGCGGCCATGCCCGCTGCGCACTGCCCATCCCATGAGTAAAAGGCCGCTGGCAAAGATCCAACTCCCTGCCACGCGCACTGCAATGCGTGCCCACGAAGCCTGCAATTGAAGGACGAACGCCGCAGCCAGGGCGATCATCACGAAGACCGAAAAGATCAACCCAAGCAATACGGCAGCCGAACTGAAGGTGAGTCCCAGGCCGGCCCCGTTGAGGTATCCGTGATAGAGGCCAAGCAATGCTGCCAGCGCAGTTGTTACTCGCAACGAGAGCTTCGCGTCGGCTGCGAGCAATCCACCGAGCAACAAGAACCACACCGCCGACACAATCGCGTTCCCGTTGGATGCCGAGGCCGCGAGTCCAAGTAAGCCTCCGAAAAGCCACGCGGCGGGAAGAACGAACAGAGTTCGCCGTCCGTAGGACGCCCCGCGCAGGCCAGAGAGCAATGCGAGCGCCAGAACAGGAACGAGGTCTTCGGGGCTCGTGAGGAAGTGCATCAGGCCGTCGTAGATCGGCCCCATGCCGGTGGAGTTCAAGTGGGCTTCCGCTGCGACCGGACACATCGTGCAGACGAACACCACCGCTGCGTATATCGGAGTTCTTGAATGGCGCGGTGTCAGCTTCATACCGCGAACGCCTTCCACATGAAGAACATTCCACCCATGGCCACGACGGCGCCGGCGAGGCGAAGGAATTTCTGTCCCCATCCCCAGCGATGCACCGTCCCAATTGTGATGCCGACACCATGCAGGCATCCGGTAGCGATTACGAATCCCATGCTGTAGAGGAGACCGCTTTGTCCCGGAGGAAGTTCGGTGCCGTGGGCGTGTCCGTGGAAAATTGCGAAGATCGCGACCAGGATTGCCGCGATGGCGAGGGGAGGACGCATTTCGAACATCACGGCCAATCCCAAAAGGATGGCCGAGGCCGCAATGCCGTATTCGATTCCAGGCAGGGGCACACCCATCAGGCCGAGCATGCCGCCGAAGGCCATGACCATGGGAAACGCGACGGGCAGGAGCCACACTGCCGGGGCGCCGAGTTGGGCTCCCCACAAGCCAACCGCAACCATGGCAAGCACGTGATCGAGCCCTGATATCGGATGTTTCAGGCCACTGAGAAAACCAGCTGCTTCTCCTTTTTGTACATGCGCGAAGGCTGTCTCGGTCCAGAGCAAGACGACCGCGAGTACGCCGCTCCATTTAGCGAGTAGCTGGCGTGGTGTCGTAGTCATCGGGCGGCTCCGAACATGATGGCCAGGCGTTGTACCGTCCAGAAGGCTCCCAACGATCCCACCGCGTAGCCGGGAAGGGCTTCGGCCCAGCGCGGCCAGCGTACTTCCAGGATGCGGAAGGAGCGCTCCAACAGGAGGATTAGGGCAACGAAGGACAGCTGTCCGATCTCGACTCCCACATTGAAGGACAGCAGGGCAATAGGCAGTTCAGCCTTGGGCAGTCCCGCGCTCGTAAGTGCGCTGGCGAATCCGAAGCCGTGCAGCAGACCGAACGCGAAAGCTACAACCCAGGGGTGACGGATTGTGAAGCTGGTTTCTCCGCGCCAGGAGCGCACGATCTCCGGGCCGAGAAACAGGATGCTGAGCGCAATCGCCGCATTCAGCGGAAGCACCGGAGCCTCAGCGTATCCGAGCGTAGCAATCGCCAGAGTGATGCTGTGGGCGACGGTGAAGGCCGTGATCGTCTTCAGCAACATCCAGCGGTCTTTGACGATCAACAACAGGCCCAGTACGAAGAGCATGTGGTCGGCGCCGAAGAGAATGTGCCGGATACCCTGAACGACAAAGGTGCCCATCACTTCCATTCGGGTCTGCGCCGCCGTGATCTCAACCCAAGGCTGAGAAGGATGGACGATGGTGGTCCAGCTTCGACCGTCGAGCATCTCGACGCGAACTAAGACATCGGTGATGGTTCCCTGGAGTCCAGGAAACCCGATGCGTTTACCGGCAAGTCCAGCGGGACCAGCCTCGATCCAATAGCGTGTCAGAACGGAGTCCGCGAGTTCCTGCGTTGCAGGTTCCTTCAGGTTTCGGAGGTCGTCGGGAAGCTGGAGCACCACCGGGAGTCGCATGCCCGAGAGCACAGGGGTCCGCCAGAGCAGGCTGAATTGGCCGGGAGCAGTCTCTTTTACCTCGAGGTAAGCGGGGCGGGACTCATGGGCCCAGAGGGAAGGGACGAGGAGCAGAAGCGCGACCCAGATGGCATAGCGAAATGGATTTTTTGCCAAAATTGCTTTTACCGCGATGTTTTGTCTTCAGTCATTCAGCCGGAAGTTGTTCGCAACCATCCCATTTTAATAAGTTATAGCTGTCCCATGTCAGCCGTAAGGGCTTAACTCGCACTTCCAGTGCCTTGTCCCCTTCGGCTGCATTGCGCCGTCGGCGCAACAGCACGCCAGTTCTTGCCCGCAGACTTACCCCTGCGGTGACGCGCATATTGGCATTGTAAGAAGCTGCTGCAGTTTACAGCGCAGCTAAGCCACACGGAAAGATGGCCTGCGAGGAATGCCTCGACAGGCTATCTCGACTGGAAACACCGTTCACGGGGTTCGACGGGTGTTCCCTCAGGCTCGGCCATTTATATTGGAATGGCGAGTCCCCGGGAACGGACGGACGACAAGTCGCATCCAGGTTCATTTAGGAGGTCGAGGGGCGACGTGTGGTTCGGGTGGCAGAGGCGGATGTGGTGGCTGACGGCTCTTGTCTCCGTGGGACTATGCAGCGGTTGCGGCAATAGTCCCTCCTCGAGCAGTCCGCCGGATTTTGCCTTTTCTGCCAACGTCGCAAGTTTGAGCCTCACGGCAGGAGGAGCCACCCAGGGGGTCACTCTCTCCGCAGCCGCACTCAATGGATTCTCCGGGACCATCAACGTGACCGTGAGCGGGCTTCCTGCAGGCGTAACCGCCTCACCCTCGACACTCAGCCTCACGCCAGGTATGCTGCAGCAAATCAGCCTTACGGCCTCTGCTTCCGCCGCTACGAGTACCGCAGCGGTGCAATTCACCGGCACTTCAGGGATGCTCAGCCATACCGCTCCGGTTGCAGTCAGCGTCAATGCTGCGGTCGCGGCGGGCATGGACGTCGTCACCTATCACGACGATGTCGCGCGCACCGGCTTGAATGCCAACGAGACCATCCTGACGCCGGGCAACGTGAACTCATCGCGATTCGGATTGCTGAGGATTTTGCCCGCGGATGGAAAGGTGGATGGGGAGCCGCTGGTCCTCTCGAGCCTGACCGTGGGCGGGATTCAGCGCAATGTGGTTTATGCGGTCACGGAGCACGACAGCGTCTATGCCTTTGACGCGGACAGCGGAACCCCGCTCTGGAAGGCTTCGATTCTGGGCGCCAGTGAAACCCCCAGCGGAGATCACGGCTGCGCGCAGATTTCGCCTGAAATCGGCATCACTTCGACGCCGGTGATCGATCGCAACGCAGGCCCCAACGGCACGGCCTTCGTGGTGGGCATGTCGCAAGATCAGGCGGGCGCCTATCACCAACGGCTTCATGCGCTGGATGCAACCACGGGCGCGGAACTTGTCGGCAGTCCGGTCGAGATTCACGCCACCTATCCCGGCACCGGAGCAAACAGCTCGGGGGGAAGTGTGGTCTTCGATCCCGGCCAGTATGCAGAACGCGTAGGACTGTTGCTGCTCAACGGCGTGATTTATATGGGTTGGACCTCGCACTGCGACCTGCCACCCTACACGGGATGGCTGATGGGCTACAGCGAGTCGACGCTTGCGCAAACCAGCGTGCTCAATCTGACGCCGAATGGCAGCGAAGGCTCTATCTGGATGTCGGGCACGGGCCTGGCTGCCGATGCGAGCGGAAACATCTACTTTCTCGACGCCAATGGAACCTTCGATGCCACCCTCGATGCGAACGGCTTCCCGGTTAATGGCGATTTCGGCAACGGGTTCCTCAAAGTGTCCACCGCGGGCGGCAAGCTCACCGTGGCCGACTACTTTGAGCCTTACAATACCCTGGCTGAATCGGCGATAGACCAGGATCTGGGGTCCGGGGGAGTGCTGCTGCTGCCGGACCTCAGCGATGGCTCTGGCGGCATCCATCACCTCGCTGTCGGTGCGGGAAAGGACCAGAAGATCTATGTCGTCAATCGCGACTCGATGGGCAAATACAACCCACAGAGCAACGCCGCGCTCTACCAGGAGATCGACGGAGCCATCGGCATGGTCTTTTCCATGCCCGCTTACTTCAACAACACCGTCTACTACGGAGCGATCGGCGATGCGCTGAAAGCCTTCCCCATCGCCAACGCCCGGTTGGCTCCGGCTGCGAGCGTAAAGAGTACGAACGCCTTTCCCTACCCGGGAACAACGCCGTCGGTCAGCGCCAACGGAAGCACGAACGGGATCGTCTGGGCCGTGGAGAATTCCTCTCCGGCCGTGTTGCATGCCTTCGACGCAATCAGTCTGCAGGAGTTATACAACAGCGACCAGGCGGCAAACAGCCGCGACCACTTCGGCAACGGCAACAAGTTCATCACGCCGTTGGTGGTCAATGGCAAGGTCTACGTCGGCACGCCGAGCGGAGTTGCCGTCTTTGGCTTGCTGCCATGAAAAATAGATACCGGCCATGGCACCCATTCCGCAAGACCGCCAAGCTCACCAGCAGCACGAAACAACCAACATCACTTGGCGATAATCCTCTTCCACGCAATCTTGCCGATCCACAAGCCACTTCAATCCTTCATGAATGAAGTGGGCTAGGGCATCCGGCCACCCGCCTGTATTCTCATACTCCTGAATCATCAGACTCCCGGCGTCCTGAAACATTGTTTCCGGATCCGTGGCCACCGCCCTGACCGCCGGATCCCTGATTGCCGCCCTGGCCATTACCACCCGATCCTCCTGGTCCTTGTCCTGCGGGAGCCGGATCTTTGGGACAGTCCCAGTTCGGGCATGGGTGACACACACAGCAGCGGTCGACTTGCCATTCGCGCGAGCCCTCGGTGTAGTCCACTCCCTTATATTTGCACACACAAACTGAGGACGAGGCGTTACCATTTCCTTGATTTCCGCCCTTACCGCCGCCTTGACCCTGGCCACCGCCGCCTTGACCCTGGCCACCACCGCCTTGACCTTGACCGCCGCCCCCTTGGCCCTGCCCGCCGCCGCCACGGCCACCACCACCTTGACCTTGACCTTGGCCGCCACCTTGACCCTGACCTTGGCCTCCATTGCCTTGTTGACCGCCCTTCTGGGTGTCTCCCGGCGATTGGTCTCCGGGTGACTGGTCTCCACCACCTTTGTTTGTGCCGGGCGGCGTTGGATTATTGATCTGAATATTGATTACCCACTTCCAGTCCCAAGTCCAATTGTTATTCGGCGGTTTCGGTGGCGGAGGGTGTCCACAGTCCTTAAACAAACAAACGAACCAATTCCATGCGTCGCTCAGCCAGTCATACCCGTACGGATCCATCAGGTTGGCAGGATTATCTCCGACATACTCATACAGGTTGAGAAAAGCACCAGCAACGTAACCTGCTGGATCGCGGGTCAAGAACCTCCCCAGGCCGGCCGAGTAGTTACGATTCTTGTAATAGAACAAACTCGCCTCTGAATCGTACCGTTGTGAGGTGAAGAGGAACGGGTTGCCGTAGGCACTCTTCGCACCTGGGAGAACCGTGTCATCTGCGGTCCACAGCATCCCATCGGGACCTGGCAGGTGGACAGTCTGATAACCATACGCGTCGTAAGAATAGCCTTCAACTCCGGCTCCGGTATTGTCCGTGAGCGCGTACACCGACCAGAGTGAGTTCTGGTGGTAATAGAAGATCTTGCCAGCCCGGTCCATGGTGAGCACTTCATCCACATAGTTACCGAAGACGTAGGTCGCCTGGATAACGCCGGCAGAGGACTGCTCCTCGATCGTCCGCCACCCGTCGTAGTAGAAATTGGTCTGAGTGCCAAAATTGTCTATCTTGGACACTCTCCTCCCGAACGCATCGTACTGGTAGCGGCCCAGGACGACGTGCGTCGATTTTGCCGCCACCTGCACCAGCCGATTCTCTTCGTCGTATGAATAGAGACTTACACCATCGTCCTTGGTATTGCCGTTGAAGTCACTCGATATCAGAGTCGTGTCGATCTTGTTAATTTCATTTGAAGGACTATGAGCGCGCGTCTGGGTGACCATATCGGTCGTCTTGTTTGTCCAGTTGCCCAAAGCGTCCAGGTTATATGCCGTCTGCGTGACCACCATGGTAATAGTCGAGCCGGTCAGCGTACCAACTTTGTAGTCGATCAGCCGGTAAACGGAATCATAACCATATCCTTCCGACTGCGTATTGTCGTGCAGTTTCTGCTCGTTAGCCTTGTTGCCTTCGTTATCAAATGCGTAATTGAAGCCAAGGATGAGTTTGGGCCCTTTTGTGTGACGAAGGGAAAATATCCAATTATCGGAATTGTATCCGTAACTTGCGACGGTACCGTTGCGGTATGTACGCGTGAGCACCCGTTCCGCCGAATCATAGGAATACTGTGCAATAGGCGTCACATTGCCGTCGTTAACCTTCGAAAGCCAGTTGCGGAAATCCATCTGCTCCTTGATTGTCCGTCCGCCAGGATAGGTGACGGTGCGTATGCGAGAAGGGACGTTATATGAGTACACGATCGTCCGACCGTTTTGCACACTCCGGAGGAGGCGGTTTGCGCCGTCATAAGTGAACGTCTCGGCCCAACCACCACGGGTCGCACTCAGTACTCGTCCAGACAGGTCGTACGTAAAAATATCGGCGGCGCTCACGGGATAAGTTCGCCGGAGGAGGAAGTAAAGGTCGCTAAAAAAATAGTTAGTAGTCTGCCCATCCTGATCCGTTCGAAGTATGCGATTTCCAACTGCGTCATAGGCGTACAAAATGGTGTTGTGGCTTGGATCCGGATATCGTTCCGAGATGCGACGATTGACCGCGTCATATGTAAAGATCGTTGAATGGCCATTGGCGTCAGTAATTGTGGTCAGATTGCCCACATTATCATATCGATACCTGGACAGGGCCGGTTGGGCATCCGTCATGGTGGTGCGCCGATCAATGGCATCATATGTGTGACTAGTAATAGCTCCATTGCGATCTGTCGTGCTCACTAGATTTCCCACCGGATCATAGCCATAACCGGTACTCTTTCCCAAAGCATCAGTCATGGCGATGAGGCGGTTATCGGGATCGTAAGTGTAGTTGGTCCCATTATTGTTTCCATCCCGCCTAGTGATCACATTACCGACTGCGTCATACGAGATCGTTTGGACGAGCGCTTGAGAATCTGCCTGTTGCACCAGACGATTAAGAGCGTCGTAAACATTAGTGATCACATTGGAGTTGGGCTGGGTTGTGTTGTGAACATTGCCAACAGGATCGTAGGTTGTTACGGTCTTGTCGCCCGCGGCATTGACCACCGTGACTTGGCGGTTCAACGCGTCATACGAATAGTTGGTGGTATTGCCGTCCGGCTCGGTTGACGACAGCCGATTCGAATTTGGGTCGTAGGAAGAGAAGGTGACCGCGTCGTTGGCGGTGATGTTATACGCGGTGCTGCCCTGCTTGTGGATTTCGATGTGCAGGCGGTCGAGCCCGTCATAGCAGTAATAGATAACCTTTCCGTTCGCATCAGTGTGTTTCGTGACTTTGTCGGTGCCCAAAGTCGGCCCGGTACATTCCGGATGCCCGGACAGGCCCGTGAGATCGTATCCCCATTGGGTCGTCTCGTTGAGGGCGTCCGTCGCTCGGGTCCGGCGATTCACAGCGTCGTAAAGATAGTTCGTTGTATGGCCATTGGCATCGGTCTCAGAAAGCTTGTTGCCAACCCCGTCATACGTGCTGGATGATAGGTGTCCCAAGGCGTCAGTGGTCCTAATCAGGCGATCTTGCAGGTCATATGTATAGCGTGTGGTGTGGACGTTCCGATCAGTCCTAGTTAGGCGATTATCATCCGCATCATATGTATACGTCGCGGACTTCAGTAAGGCGTCAGTTGTTCGAATTTGTCTGCGACGCAGGTCATACGCATAACCAGTCGAGTGAACATTCTCGTCCGTGTAATTAAGAATGTCGCCCTCCCCATCGTAGTCATACTGCTTTGTACCTAAAAGAGAATCGGTTTGCACGGATAGCCGATATAAGGGGTCGTACTGATACTGAGTCTGATGGATGTTGGCGTCGGTCACGGATGTCCGATCGCCCATAATGTCGTAGGTATATTTCGCTATGTCACGGAGCGGTTGGTCCGTCTCCATCAGATTGCCATAAACATCATAGACATAGGTGGTTGGCGGGTTGTTGTTCTGATCCGTGAACGTGGACATATTGCCGTGGGAGTCGTAAGTCCAACTCTTTGCGCCGAGGAGCGGGTCAGTTTCGCTGGTCCGGTTGCCGCGGCCGTCGTAGGCATAGGTTGTCGTCCGACCGTTGGGGTCGGTCATGCTCGTGACTTGGTTATAGACCGGTTCGTAGGTATATGTCGTTATAAGACCTAGTGCGTCCTTTCGCTGAAGAAGGTTGCCCTGCGAGTCGTATTGAAAAGAAGTGGTGTGCAGGTTTGCATCGGTAATGGAGGAAACCTCAAGAGTCGCAGGGTCATATGTGTATGTCGTCGTACTCCCGTCGGGTGCGATCTTCGTTACAGGATGACCGTTGCTGTCATAAGCGTATTGCCATGCGTTTCCCCGGCCATCAGTCTTTGAGGTAGCGGACGGAACATATACTCGCATGTAGTTCAATGCGGCCTGGGTCGGATCGGTGGCCCAGTTCGACGTATTCGAGAGGGCGTAAAGGCGGCCACCGCTGCCATCCAGTTCGGCGTAAGGCAGGTTGTTCTTGTACTGGAAAATGAACTTTCTGCCGTCGCGGTCGACCATCGACGTGACCTGAAATAGAGCATTGTAGGTGTAGTGTCGCGGATGTCCGGTGGGATCGGTAATGGCGGTGATAAGGCAACCAGAGGAACTATAGGTGATGGTTGTGACCTGACTGTTGGGATCCTTAATGCTAACCAGGTGGTGCCTGGAGTTATAGGCGAGGTGAAAGCTGCGGTTATAAGTGTCCGCAATCGAGGTCAAGTCGCCTGCAGTGTAGGTAAGCGTAGTGACGTTGTTGTTGCGGTCCGTGATGCTGATAAGTCGTAATATGGGACCGTGAACCAAAAAAGGAGTATTCGGAACTGACTGGTAGTGATAGCGAGTCTTGTATTTGGTGGTGATGTCAAACGATCCGTCAAGGTTTTTAACCAACGTTTCGAAGTAACCGGGACTGGTGTGGTATGTTCCGCCTGACTGGAAGGCGTAGCGGATCACGCGCCCATCGCCACGCATGCGGAACATGTCGCTGCCTTGTGCGAACAGGAAATCGTTGAAGGTGTGGGTCCAGCCAAACCCGACCATCGCGTCAATTGAAGCGCGAGAATTGTCAGCGTTGTACGAGTTATATGTAAGCTTGAATTCTAGGGTTGCACCAAATGCGCTTGTCGCCCGCGCGACGAGATAATCTTCGGAAACGTTCCCTTCGGTAAGACTCACAAACGAATGTGATTTCTGATTTTGTAAACAACAATCAGGACATTGTTCACATGAAATCGGATCACCCGGAGTTGTATCCGCCCGAGCGGCGCGCGGGCTGAACAGGACGGCAACAAAAACAGCGAACAGCGACAGGGTTGCACAGAGACGAGGTAAGCGCGACATGGCGGGAATCCCCCTTACTGCGAATTGGGGCCTGGGTACCTTGCCCTGAAAGCCACGAAAATACGCTGGGCGGCAATCAATGCGCCTCCCAGCAAGAGCATCGAACCGCTCGGCGGTTCGGGCAAGTTGTAGTCGTGAGGATCGTCAATTGCTATGCCGTTCAGCGAATAAGTCTGGTCGAAATTGAGGGTCATAGTGTCGCGTCGACGTGGCGGACGAACTGGAACTGAACAAAGAATTCGGCCCTATCTGATTGGAGGCGCTCATGAACAAGGCCGTCTGGCCGTCGATGGTCAACTGGAACGAGGTGGCGTCCTTTGCGAACACGCCCTCCGGATCGGTGAAGAGCGATTGGCTAATGCTCACCAGCGCGCTGAAGGTAACGTCGACGGTTCCGATGCCTCCGGTAATCATGAAGGTGTTGCTGAGGTCGCCTTGACCGATCGTGCTCGCCGCGATGACTCCGCCGGGAATATTCGCGGTATCGGACGCAGACAGTGTCACGGCTGCAGCGTCCGTCAGGGAGTGGGCCTGGGCAAACATCACCGCTGCGTCCGCCTGGGCAGTGCCACCGACACTGGAATTGAACTGCGAGTCGCAGCCGCACAGGCTGTTCTGCGCCTCGGCAAAGGCCTGCGCGGTCCAGGGGCCACCGAAGACTACCGTTCCACTGGCCGGGGTGATGGTGAAGTTGGTGACCTGAATGCTTCCCGGTCGCGATCGCAGTGGCATGCATCGCCGGCGCCAGTGCAACTGCAAGCACCAGCATGCCGAACAGCGGCACGACGTACAGACGTGCGACCGCGATGTGGGAACGAAAAACAGAATGCGCGGAACGAATCATCTTGCCCTCCGTACGACTAAGGGCCTGCAGAACATCGCTTCTCGGTGCTGCTCATCGTCGCTACGTTGCGGGAAGGAGATCCAACGCCGCGATCGGTGTCGTGGATTGCAAGCGGATTTTGGGCTGCATGATGTAGCTTGTCAATGGCGCTTAGGTGCTTTTATCTCAGCTTGCTAAGGCGTGAGCTTGTTAGAAAGCTCCCGTGGTGTGTGGAGTTTCAATTTGCGTGCATAGGCCGTTGGAATGGCCTGTGTCTGGCCAAAACTTTGCCCGTCCGCAGAATCAATAACTTGGAGGCGCGTCTGCACCCCTCGCTTTTCGCTGTGATTCCCAGATGCTTGTGCGCCTTCGACAGCTGCTCGCCTGGATTCTTTCCGTCGTCGCTCTCGGGAAGACCTCACTCTGGAGAATTTCGTTCTGCGTCAACGGCCTCGTCGACGGTTCAGCATCTTTGACAATTTGTTATGGGTTGCTCGCCGGCGAGCCTGGTCCGGATGGAAGAGATCATTGATCCTCGTTACGCCCGGGACTGTTGTCCGGCGGCATCGCGCAGGACTTCGGGTGTACTGGCGTTGGATGTCGCGCAGACGCAAGGCGGTTGGGAAGCTGCTACTCCGCTGGGAGGATGCCGGCCCCCCTGCCCTGCGGCGCCGCCTAAGTGATCAGGTGCGGCGCCACAAGCCCGATAAACTCACGCGGCGTTATGATCTTGGTTTTCTTCCAGAATCTCGGAAAATGCCGCAGATTGCCCGTGACCAGGTAGTCGGCGCGGGCCGCATCGGCACATTCCAGGAACCTATTGTCATCGGGATCGCGCGACACTTCAAGACGCCGCGAAGGTACGACCAGGTTACCTCGGTTTTTGATGAGCTGGAGCAGTTGCCGCCGCAGACCCTTGCGGATTTTGAGTTCCGGACGGGAAAGGACATCGGCATACTCATCCAGGATAGGCTGGGACACGTAAAGGCGAGCGGGCTTCGTTATCGCCAGAAGGAAGGTCGTGCGCTGCAGGCCTTCGGGCTTAAGCGCGGCAGAAATAACGACATTGGTGTCGATAACAAGCCGCAGCGGAAGCATTACCGCTTCGATCTCTCGGTCCTGGATGCCTTGATGACCTGCTCGATCTGACGCACGGTCAGGGTACTAGTGCCCTTGCGTTCCGATTCCTCGCCGATGACCCTCAAGACTTCGGGCTCGGGCGCGGCGAGCTTCACATAATCTCGAATGCTGAGCAGCACGGCTTTGGGCGTTCCGCGCTTTTCGATTACGAGCGACCGGCGCTCGTCTTCGACCCGGCGCAGGAGCTTGCCGAAGTTGGCGCGGGCTCGCAAGGCGGAGACCACTATCGTGCCGTTTTTGTCGGTTGTGACGGTAGCCATGAACTCTCCATTTCGATTGACTGAACTGTACAGTTTGCCAGGGACAGAGTCCACGGACTCGGCTGGGATTTATCCTGTGGCTGGCGAATTGTTATTCCCCCCAAGACTCCGTCAGGATTCCCCATCCCGCCACCTTATCTTCGATGCGCAATCTGGCCGTTCTCTTTATCCACTTAATCGCCACCCTGGCTCGGTTGCTCGGTCCTTCCAAGGCGCTCGCCGGGGCACAGCCGCGCTGCGGCCTCCAGCTCCAGCAACTAGCGACGCGCGATGGCAATCCGCCCGTTGCCCCAGCTTGACTTTGTTTCGGCTTGCAAATCAAATCTGCGGTATGAGCGACCCGGAAACAAGCGAGATCATCGCCCTGCAATCGAACCTGATCCGCCGACTTGGTGAAGTCGGTCTGCGCGAAACGACTCGGGACAATCTCGCTCGCCAACTCGCTCACGTCGCGGTACTGGGGAGATCCTTTGCCGAGAATACGCTGCCGCTGTTCCTGTCGATGGAGGCGGACCACAAAGACTTACTGCGCCAAGTGGTGCTGGCAATGAAGAGAGATCTGGATGAGCTTCGAGACGCAACTCAGGATTTAGAAGCGGATTTTCCGGCATTGATTGAGGTTTTCGGACAAGAGAAAGAGTGAGACGACACTAACAATGTGGAAACGTTTCTGCCTTCTATTAATGACGTGCGCGGGCTCTGCTGAACGCGGTCAGTTGAGCTCAACAGCCTGCTACCACAAAAGGCACGACCCTGATGAGTCGCCTCGCGAGGTCCGGATGGTGGATAGCAGCTGAATTTCTGCGAGGCTCGGATCACCGCTTTAAGAAATAAACGCGGTCCGTCCAATCCCACTTTCCCGTCTTCCTGAATAACTCAGCCAACGTGCGAACCAGTCCGCCGATATCTCGAGGAGGTCGAAGCTTTTTGCCACTGCCTCGAGCGGAACTGGCGCCGGCGGAGAAGCCGGCGGTGGCAGGACCCTTGCCAGCTCACACAGCGCGCCCTACTAGAGTGCCCGAATTGGGCCAGGATAGTGAGCCACTAGAGGATCAAGGGTCAGCAGCGTAACACCCTCAACCGTCGCTTGTGCCACCAGCAAACGATCAAAGGGATCCCTGTGAATCGGCGGCAGGCTCTCGATGGCGACGACATGATCGCTGATGATCGGCAGTTCTTTGTAGCCGTTGTCTAGTAACCCGCGGCGCAGGAGTCGTGCGTCCACTTTGAAATCGTCCCGACCCAATCCGCGTTTGATGGCTACCTCCCACAAGCTGGCAGCACTGAAAAGCAGTTCATTGCGCTCATCATTGATCAAGCGGCGGGCCTTGGCCGACAGGCGCTCGGGTTGACCGGCCGCCCAGAGCAGCAGATGTGTATCCAGCAACAGCTTCATGCTCCACCCGCAAAGATCCGCTCGATCTCCTGGCTATTCATCTGGTCGAAATCGTCGGGCACGGCAATCTCGCCTGCCATAAACCCGAGACGACGAAGTTGAGCACCTGTTGGAGCACTCAGCGCGGTGACTTTGACTAGGGGTTTACCCGCTTTCGCGATGATGAATGGCTCCCCTTTGCCAGCCTCGTCGACCAGTTTCGACAGCTGCGTTTTTGCTTGGTGAATGTTGACCGTTTTCATGATGTTAAACTAAACTAAGTTAGTTTAGTTCACTCAGATTGCCAAACGCAACCGTTTTCTCGGGGTTTACAATTTGCAGCAAAAGGTCCTTCTTCATCTAGGATATCAATCTAGATTGCTGGAGCTGGTAACCGATGCACAAAGTCGGGTTGTTTGAAGCCAAGCAGAAGCTCTCGGAGTTGGTGGAACGGGCGGCGGCAGGCGAGCGGATTGGCATCACGCGGCGCGGCAAGCTGGCGGCGGTCATCGTTTCCGTCAAGGGCGAATACGACCTATGCGGGATCTTCGAGAACTTGGAGGGGATCCGAAGAAGAGCGCGCCGAGTCAAAGACACAAGCGTGAAAGACCTTATTGAAGAGGGCCGTTCGTGAAGACCTTTGTTCTGGATGCCTCTGTTGCTCTCGGCTGGACTCTGGGCAATCCGGTTTCCGCATCTGCGACTCGAGCGAAACAGGCTTTGTTATCCGGGACAAGGGCAGTGGCTCCGGCCTTGTGGCATCTAGAAATTGCCAACGGCCTTGCCGTAGCCGAGAGACGAGGGATTCTCACCTCATCCGACGCCATGTTGGCCCTCCTGCAACTCGAACAATTGTGTGCACAAGCACTCGAAATCGAGGCGGAGATTGTTCCCATGCGACAGACCTTAACGACGGCGCGCGCCTATCAGCTATCGACCTACGATTCGGTTTATTTAGACTTGGCGCTTCGAGCGAGACTTCCTCTGGCAACCCTGGATGGGGCTCTCCGCAAGGCCGCGGGTAAAGCTGGCGTGGAACTGCTGCACTGACACCTGTTGTTTTCTTCCTGCTTGACCGTGGGGGCTCACCTGACGTCCGCGCTCTCCATACGGATGCAGGCCAACACGAATGCGCTGAGACTGTCCAGGATCCGGACCTCGGTCTCAAGAAAAGGTCGAAGGACGTCGAGTTCAGCGTCTTCGAGAAGTTCATCGCTCCACATCGGCGCAGGTTTCCTCTTGATTCTGTATGTGGCCAAGACCTGTTTCCCGCAAGGCCGTACTCCGGTTCACTATCACCGCCAACGACGGCGAGACAAGGTCTCGGTCATTTCCGGAATCTTCGTAGGCTCCAAACGACAACGCCTGGGCCTGTTGTGCCTCTCGGAAACCTCGAAATGTCTGAGCGGGCGGCAATTACGATGCTCACTTCTCTTTACGACAGTCCCTGTCACACTTTCGTCGCTCTTCCATTCGCGCGCTGCCCTCGAACTTGGCTCTGCGCCACCAAATCGGCGTGCTGCAGCGTGCCGCGATAAGGCGTCCCAGGTTGACCCTTGTGGACTGCCTTTTTGGGGCCTGCTGTCCCGCATCTGGGCTGCCTCTCCGGCGCAACCCTTCACGTGGACTTCAATTTCTCTTCGACATACAGCGAGAGCTCAATCATGCGCTCCGCGAATTGTTCGGCCGGCAGTCCGGCAAAATTCTTGAGCACCAACTCCTTGACATAGAGCCGGACGAGATAGCGCAGCTGGAGCGCGCGACTCCGCATGGCGAAGACAAAATCGCGATGCCCATTATTCACTACGATCAGGTTGCGCTCGGCATCGAATCGCGAGCGCCAGAGTTCCCCGCCGGCCCGTTCAAAGGTGTAGCCCGGCAAGCCACGCGCATTGACGACAGCAGGGCCCATAGCCACATCAAGGCTGTCGGTGACGGTGATCAGCGCCTCGGCACTGCAGCGCATGTCGCGCTGTGAGACGGCCACGGACAAACGCACGAGAACGGGCGACGATGGAGCCTCGAAGCTCACTTCTTGATCGGAGGTGGACGAGAGCGTGCCACTCCCTTCGACGATCTCCCAGGCAAATGTCAAGTCCTGCTCGACTCGCCGGCGCGAGCGATCCCGGGGAAGCGCGCGAAAGCGCCGGCTGCGGTTCACTGTCAGTGTGCTTGCCGCTGGTGAAATCACGACGGTGTGCAAAGGCCCGGCATAGTCGAAGAATTGGCGCTGGGCGGATTCGCTTCCGCCCGGTTCCGCAACTCCCGGCATGACCCTATCTTCCCCCGCACTTGAGGCCTCCACGGCCTCCACGCCTCGCTCCGCTGGCTCGCCTGCACCGGCCGCTTGCGGCGAGCGTGACTGGATATCGAACCAGTCATATTCCTCGCGTGGCAAGACCAGCATGGCCTCGCGAAACGCACGTTGGATGGCACGCAAGGACTCCTGGTTTGCCTGTTCTTCCTCGGCGCGGAGCTGTGCGTCGATGAGGCCATTGAGGTGTGCTTCCAGCGGTACTAGAGCTTCCGCGAAAGCCCCATAGCGTTCATCGTGGACAATCCCGGAACGCGTGCTGGGTGTGAGGTTAAGGTAGGGCACGTCGATCAAGCCCTGTAGGTAACGAGAGCTCCACGGCGGGCGCTCCAAACCTGGTAGCGTACCCATATCCGCGACCACGCGCGTGCCACCTCGGGTAATGGCGACCCGACTGTCCTCGACGGGCTCGGTGAGATACAGTTCGGCATACGCCTCGCCGAATGCCGAGCGCACCGTCGGTAGTTGGTGCAGCAAGCGGCCTTCAAACTGCCGCGGCTCGACCTGGTACTGCTTGCGCGCAAGTTTATCAATCACCGTTATACGAACCTGGGTATTGCGAATACGGTCGCGCAGCTCCGAGGCCAGATACCACTGGATCTTTTCGCCGCTCAAGCTGCGGATGCCCTCGAGCAAGGGACTGATCTTGAGGTCGGTGCCCCGCTCTGCAAAGAGCACGCGTCGAGAGTTCACGGTGTAGCGTGGATCTCCTTTGCTCATAACCATCTGATAGACCCGCTGATCGTCACCCGTAGAAGTCATCGTGAGCCTGTCGCCCACGGTCCAGAAGCTCAAAAGACCGATACCAAATTCCCCTTGTAGGCCACCTCCAGCGCCGTCTGCCTTCAGGCGTCGTTTGACCGAGTCGCAGATATGGGTCGCGACATACTTGAAGTCAGGCAGCCCGTTTGGATCACGCGGAACGCCGTCGCCATCGTCCTTGACCGTCAGATAGTGCTCGCCGTGCTCGCGGCCGCGCGTGATGGCAATGGTCTTGGCATGTGCATCGATGCTGTTCTCGACCAACTCCGCGATGGCCTTGAGCGGATTGCCTTGTGAGAGCGCGATAATACGGATAGCATTCCAATCATCGCCGATCCGCAATTTACCGCTCTCTGATGCGCTCCTCTTTGCCACAGTGACAAGGAACTCCACGGGTTGAGTGCAAGGCAAGGACGACTGGTCTCAGTCAGCCGGCAGCCACCCACTATATCGAGGACCTTAGCTGCCGGGCAAGGTCGCCTGCAGTGCCGATGATGATGTCGGTGTTCTACTCCGGCAGACGTTCAAAAACTACGTTTTCAGATGATCGATCACAGACACTAGCTCCCCTCAAACCTCAGCACTCGCTCGGCGGTATTTTTGCGGTAAGCATAGCGTGGAACTCACTGCGCATGGCTTGCGCCACAGCCACGCCTCGATCCTACTGCACGAGGGCGCAGATATTCCTGCCGTCAGCGCCCGCCTCGGACACAGCGACCCTTCCATTACGCTGAGCATTTACGCCCACGTAATCCCTAGCGACCGCGGGCGCCTGGCGCTCATGTCGGAAGACGACACGGAGGACACCGGCAAACCGCAAATCACCAGGATGCTAGGAAATGCTAGGGAAAAAGCCGCACAATCGGCGTAAATTTCTGTGACAAAGATCGCCAACACGATATTCACCAAGTATGCAAAGTGAAAGGGACTTAAAATGAGCAAACTCTTTGAAGATCTAAAGCAGGGACTCGCGGAAGTTGACGCTTTCCTCGGCGGCGAAAAGGCCGGCTTCAAGGTGACGCTCCCTGCGGAGATTAACGTGAAGGAAATTCGCAATCACCTGCATATGACACAGAGCGAGTTCTCCGATTGCTTCGGCTTCAGTCTGGATGCTGTGAAGCATTGGGAGGGAGGCCGACGCACCCCAGAGGCTCCTGTACGCGCATTTCTAACTGTCATCGCCAGAAACCCCGAGGCTGTCATTGCCGCTCTTCATCCCGCACTCACAGCGAAAACCAGCAATGCTAGAGCTTCGCATGCACACGCTCGCGCAATTAAAACATGGAATCGCGCAACCATCAGGAAATCACGGAACAACAAGATGAATCACGCAACATGAATTTGTGCGAATGTTTGGAATATTGCGCGATACGCTCCAACCGGGAGACCAACCATATCTCATCCTTCGCGAATAATCCTCTCCACCGCCGATCTCACAGCCCGCATCGCGCGGGATGTTGGGAAACAAACGATTCGTTACGCCTGTTCTACCATCTGCTGGCAATTCCACTTCAATCTAGTGGAAGCCGGGTGGTCTCTGGAAAGCGCGTTAGCCTCAGGGCTTTGCCGCTCAATGCGCTCAGTGCTGGCAAATAGAATTTGCAGCGTGGACGCAGTTTTCGGTAGCTGTAGCCACAGCCGCGGGTTTAGCTCTTCAAGCGAGCGTCGAACGGGTATTTGGTCAGGGATGTGATCCTGATTTTCTTAGAGTCCTCATGCCTCGGATTGAGCAGTACGTTGCAGGTAGAGGGGACAATCGCGCTTGGAACCCGCAACAGCGCGGTTCGCATCGAGCGCAACCATTGGGAGCCTAAGGAACGGGTTTCCTCCAGATTCTCTGACCAATTGCGCGGAAGCGATTTCACGTCTACGGTTTCGAGGCTGATGCCCGGACCTACCGTGACTTCCAGCAGCGTATAGCTTGGCGGGATGTCGTTGGCACTGGTATGAACGCATACTTCCAGCAGCGCTCCGGCAGGTGTCTCTGCGAAATAGACAATCGGGAAACCCCGCTCGTGCCAGCGCCCTGCTGCTCGCAGGCCTCCATTGCCGTCGAGGTCACGATGCCGGCTGATCCGCCAGAGCACCATCAAACGAACATGCCTTCGTCGATCTGCACCAAGAGTTCTTCTACAATCCGGCTGCCCGTATCCGTTCGCATAAGCTCAAGGGGAGCACGGTTGCCCAACCTTGCCGTCGGCTGCCGAAGCCAATGCAAGGCTCGTACCCGCGAACCATAAATAGCCTCAGCCTGCGAGAGCAGCCTGGCTACGCGCAACACGCGGTCGGATTCCTCGACGGTGAGTTTTTCGCGTTTTGAGCGACGATGCTGCAGAGTTCGCAGGGGTATCACCAGCGAGTCGATCTCCTGACGCGATAGCCCGAGTGTAAGCAGCCTATTAATAGAGGACGTGGGGAGTTGCTGCTCCACAACCTCCAGCATCTGTCTTTCCGTGTGCGGAGGCCGGATGCCGAGCCATTGGGCAACCTGCTGATGCAGAACTGACATTGAGTACCTCGCCTACATTATGCCACGAGAGAGCTGGCAAATTGTAGCACCTGAAGTTTGTCTTAAGAAAACTCTGTGCTGTGGAGAGCATCCTCAGAAAACGGGAGACTACATCTGGAAAGGCTGGCGACGGCGGTTCAACTCCGCCCCTGGCCACCCAGCGTGCGCAGCACAACCTGAGCCAGCAGGAAGTAGTGCTTTCGGTCCTAGACCAAGGCTGTCGAGGCGGATCTGGTGCTGAAGCTGCCGCTCTTTTCGTCCGCTTAGTTAGGTTGGTTCTGCGTCGATTTGTCTCGTGTTCGCTGGTTTTCGGCAGCGAATGGACCCAAGTTTTGGATCCCGGTGGTTCGCCAGCATAGCGATTTTCCGTCGCCCCTCGACCTACCGCTTCAGGCGGTGGAGTGCGCGTACAGAGAAACACTCGTAAATGCTTAAAACGCTCGCAATCTACAGCAACCTGCAGCCACAACGACAGCCGCAATCAACCAACCCCGCGGCACTTTCAAGCTGCTCAGCATGGTTCATGAGGGTTTCAGCATCCAACCCATCTGCTCCCGCCCCTTGCATTCTTGAACGTGCGTACCAAGCTATGCTTCGGGAGAAGGTTGAATCACCCCCACAAACACGGTATCGGCGCGGCGAAAAGACGTTCGCCAAAGGGAACCGCTCTCGCGCCATCGTAGAGAACGAGTCCCAACCGAAAGTCACGGCCGCAAGCATCGGCTAACTTCCGGAGTCCCTTGAAGTCACCCGCGCTCACGGTGGCGCTCGCTTTGACTTCGATACCAATCAATGCACCATCCCCAGCCTCAATCACAAGATCGACTTCATCCTGATCTTTGTCCCTGTAGTGATAAACCGCGCAACTCTCACCGAGCCAAGACGCTTGTTTCAACACCTCAGAGAAGACAAACGTCTCCAACAGCGTTCCAAAAATCGACCGATCTCTCGCAACCCGTTCTGCGGTAGCCCTCAAAAGTGTGCCAAGCAGGCCAGAGTCAAGGAAATGCAGCTTGGGGGTCTTTACCAAACGCTTCAACTGATTCCGAAACCACGGTTCCACCCGACGAACGAGAAACAACTGCTCCAGAATGGAGACATACTTCCTGGTGGTCTTGTCGTCGAAACCAATTTGGCTGCCCATCTGCGTGAAGTTGGTAAGTTGGCCGGAGTGGTGGGCAAGGACTTGCAGCAACCGAGGCATTTGCTCAAGCTTCTCCACCTCGGCAATGTCGCGCACATCCCTTTGCACGATGGCTTTCACGTAATCGCGCGCCCACGTCTGGCGTCGCTTCGGATCTCCGCGTCGCAGCATTTCAGGGTAGCCGCCGATCAGTACGGTTTGTACTAGATCGTCGCCGATCATTGTTTCCGCAGGTTTCCCCAGTTTGCCCTCGAAGGCAGATTTCAGGAAGTCCTTTCTACCGCGGATCTCGGCGCGCGAGAGAGGCAGGAGACTCACGATTTCCATTCGGCCAGCCAGACTCTCCGAAACCTGAGGCAGAGTCAAGATATTGGCCGAACCCGTCAACAGAAACCGACCGGCCCGGCGATCGTCATCCACCGACCGCTTGATGGCCCGGAGGAGGTCAGGCGCCCGCTGCACTTCATCGATCGTAGTTCGGTTGAGGCCGCGCACCAACCCGGTTGGATCGCTGCGCGCCGATGCCATAACTGTGTCGTCATCCAAGGTGATGAATTCACGATTGCTTGCGACCAGATCGCGAACCAGTGTGGTCTTGCCGCACTGGCGCGGACCTGTAACCATAACTACCGGCGTGTCCTTGAGAGCAGTGGTTACGAGTTCGGCAGCAAAACGAGGGAAAAGCACCTGAGCCGCATCCCGCATTCCGGGCAAAACCTCCGTCTTGATTCGGAGTAATGTTTCGTCGATTTCGGATTATATGCTCGTCTAGCCCGGATGCTACGAGCGTCCATTTCGGATTGTAAACTCATTTGAACCGGATAATACTGGGCGGAAGTCGAAGACTGGCCGTAGGCTCCCCCAATGACATAAACGTGTTATCCATCTCAGGTTTCTATACCTGATGTGGTCTCCTTACTGTTGCGCCGTGACCCGTTACAGCTTCGCCTTTGCCAGCCGACGCAGAAAACTCTCCTTGGCGGCGTGGGTTTGGCGGAGTTTCTCCAGCGCGGACTGAAATTCAGAAACCTGCTGCTTGCGGACCGCCAGATCATGGAGGTCGACCAGCAAGCTGACCGCCTTGTCGTATTCGTTCGGCTGGCACTTCTAGATGTGCGCCGCAATCTGATTCCACGTCGTTTCTCGGCGCTTCTCCAATTGGTCCAGATACCGTCTGCGGTCCGCCTCGGCTTTTGCTTTCTGCCGCTTCGCTTCCGCCGCTCGCTTTGCGTCCGATAGCCGGATTCTCTCCTCAGCGCGCGCATTCGCAGATGCCAGGATCTGCGCGGCTCCTTTTGCTGCTGAAAGCGCCGCAGAAGTTCGTTTTTCCAGTGTTCCCCGGGGCCCCGCTATTGCGGAGGGGAGTAGATCGGCCTTTTCCCTTTCCGGCAGGCTTCGAATCCAGATGTCTAGTCTAGTTCTTTCCGGCTCGGGCCGGCGTTAAGCGGCACAGAAGTTAGTGCGGCGACCTCGACTAGATCCTCGTCGATTCCAAGAAACTCAATCAGCGAGTAGAGAGGAGCCGACAGTTCGCCCAAGCCGGCGGGCATGGGAGGCTCCAGTTCCTCTTCCGCGAACTCCTCACACTGCACGCACAGAAGCCATCCGAGATACAGGCACCGGAGGTCTCCGCGCAGCAATTCAGAACGCAGAAAGATCCGCGAACCCATCCAGCCGGTGCTGTCGTTCCAGTCATTCTGCTCCGGCTCGTTTTCGAACCCTATAATTAGGTTGCTCCCGGCCTTTCGCACGCTAGCGGCGTCGCCCGGGAGCATGGTTCTGAGCTGCTTGGAGTCGACCAACTCCTGCGGAAGGCGAAGATAGAACTCCCGTGTCCCCAAATTTGCCACGCAGACAAATGCGTCGAAGTACTTTTCCAGAAGTTAAGGGGATTTGCCTTCAACCCTCCCCACTCATAGTGGTTCGTGAAACTGGTCGAGGTAATCACGGCGCGGGTGGAAATGGACCGCAGCTCAGCCATCTCAGCTCTTGTCAGTGCCCGATCGATGGCCCGGAAATCGCAGTATTGGAGAGACTGGCGTTCGGCCCTGGTCATCGTCAAGCCCGAAACGGTCGTGGCCTGGCACCGTGCCGACCTTCGCCGGTTCTGGACCTTAGGATTTAACGGCTACGCGAAGGGAGATTTGTGCAAACATCTTGTGGCTAAACACTGAGGATGTAATTGCGCTCCTTTGACGTTGGCCGACATCGCCTATCCGAGCGAAGCTTCCATCGTCACGGGTTTGGCGACAGTACAAAGATCACGTCTCGGTAACGGTGAACAGGGCGGCAAGTGACCTAGCAAGGCTCTCGAGCGCGGCTTCGTTTGGCAGTGTGACAGTGAGTCGCGGGCGGCCCTGCTCGTCGCGCTCCAGACACTCGGCGAGACGAGCTTTGAACTCGCTTGCCTTTTGCTCTGCACCGTTCGTTGGCTGACGCTGCGGGATCATTTCGCCGAGGAATGCGAATGCGGCAGCGACGAGTTGGCCTCCAGCCTCTGCCACACGCGAGCGGCGAGCGAGCCGTTCTGCCTCTTGCTGCTGGCGCTGCTTTTCCGTCTCGTCTACCGCGGCGTGGGCTCTCGCGCCGAGCAGCACCTCGAGGCGCTGCTTCAGCTCTTCGATGCCGGATGCAAGTGCGACCTCCCGCACATTAGATTCCATATCCAGCGCGGCGAGAGCCAGGTCATGTTTGGCCGAGAGCGTCGCCAGCAGCTTCTCCTCAATCGTCCCTTCCGTCACGAGCAAATAGACCTGCACCGGGTTCTTTTGCCCCATCCGGTGCGCGCGGGCGATGCGCTGCTCGAGCATGGCCGGATTCCATGGCAGATCGACATTAATGACGGTATTCGCCGCCTGGAGGTTGAGCCCCGTCGAGCCCGCGTTGGTGGTGAGGAACACGCGACACGGTCGGATCGCGCTGAAACTGGTGCACCAGCTGCTGCCGCTTCTTCTGCGGGACGGATCCGTCCAACCTTACGTAATCGAGCTTGAGTCGCGTGATCTGCCGCTCGATCAAAGTGAGCATCGTTGTCCATTCGGAGAAGAGCACGATCTTGCGATCGTCCTCCGCGGCCAGCTCTTCCAACAGCTCCTGCAGCCGCTCCAGCTTGCTCGAAAAGCCCGGAGCATGCTTGTCCACGAGAAAGGTGCTGTCCGCATTCATCCGTGCGAGCAGCAACGCTTTCTGCAGACGCAACAGGTCCATCTCCGAGATATACGACTTACGGACGATGGCGCTCACAATCTGCATCTGCGCGAGTTCGATGCCCGCCTGCTCATCCGTGGGCGCAATCCGCACAATTTCCGTCGTGCGCGGGGGCAAATCCTTCATCACCGCGCTGCGCGTCCGGCGCAGCAGTACCGGCTTGAGTCTTTCGCGCAACAGATTGAGATCCTTGTAACCCAGGATCTTGCCGCTCTCGTCGGTGACGCGGTGACGGTTGAAGAATCGAAATGCAGGCCCGAGACGTCGGTCGTCGATGAACTCGACGACGGAGAAAAGATCGTCGAGCCGATTCTCCAGCGGCGTGCCGGAGAGCACGAGCGCGAACGGCGAACGCAGGCTCTTGATGGTCTGAGCCGTCTTCGCTTCCCAGTTCTTGATGCGCTGGCCCTCATCCAGAACAATCAGATCCCACCTCACGCGTTCGATCGCGATAATGTCACGCAATACCTGCTCGTAGTTGCAGATGGTGAAAAAGCATTCGTTCTCGTACTGACCGCTCCGCCCCGCAGCGCTCCCTAACACGATCTGACAATCGCGGCCTGAGAAGCGGAGAACCTCGCTGCGCCATTGGGCTTTCACGGACGCGGGGCAAACGACCAGGACTTTGCGGATGTCTGCTTCGCGCGCCAGCAGCTCCGCCATACCGATACCCTGAAGGGTCTTCCCGAGTCCCATGTCATCAGCCAGGATCGCGCGCCCAGCGCTTGCTGCGAAAGCGATGCCGTCCAGCTGATAGGGAAGGATCTCCACCTTCAGCAGCGTCGTGCGCAGTGGATGAGATTTCGGATTGCGCCGGATCTCGGCGACCTTTGCCGCGATGCGCTGCAGCAGCAGACGGGTCTGGATGTACTCCTCCGCATCGGGATAGACCGTCACGGCGACGTCGTGTGCTTCGAGTTGACGGATGCGTTTTAGCAGATCCGGGAGATCGGTGATCGGCCTATCGCGGATCGGGCGCACGATGCCGCTGGTCACGTCATCGAGGTGGGGCGGCAACAAGACACGCAATTCCAGCTCCTCCCCATATGACAGATGCACACTGATGTCCCGGCGCCGATACGGTCGATTGCGCTGCGAGTCTGAGAATCGTCTTCGAACTTTTTCCAGCGCATGAAGGATATGCTTGCAGGTGCCGAGCGTGTTCTTACGGAAATCCGGGCACGAGCAGTACGACTGTCCCGGCTGCCACCCTCGCAGAGCGACCCGGTACGACTTGCCAGAGGCCGCATTGGTCAATGTGTAGTCGGTCCAGATCTCCTGACTGTCGAGAGACGTGAGCCGCATTTTCTCGGTCCGGGCGCGCTCTGCCCGCTCCGCGAGCGCTTGCGCGACCAGCGCCTCCTCGCTCACGCTTTCAGCTGGGGCCCGCGCGGGTGGCGCTCCGGCCAGTCCCAGCGCGAGCTTCTCTTCCAGAATCAGAGAGAAGGCCGCCCCGGCGTGCTCACACGGCACCTCGCACGCGTCGCAGCGCCATTCGAGACGATGGCGGGCGGCCGGACTCAAAGTCAGCGTGACCGCCGCGCCGTCCAGAGTCAGCCGAAACATGTCCCGATCGAATTTGACCTGAGTGGTGAGGTCAATGTCGAATTTGCCGCCTGTGGCGATGAGGCGGTTACCCTTGGGGCCGAGCAGCTTCGCCGCTCTGGTGAAAGTGAGTCGCGAAAGTGTGTCGAACAGCGTCAGCTCGGCGCTCGGTTTCGTCAACATGAGATATAGGGAGTCATAGGGTGATTATTCCATTGGAGGGCGAAATCCACCTCACAGCCGACGGCTTGCACTTCCGAGATCCGGCTCGGATCCACTATCTTTGCTTCTGACTCACCCGCGAAGAACGTCGTGATCCGGATGTTGCTCAGAGGGGTCTTGACGCACGACATGGTGGGGACCGAACTTCACTACTCCCATCACCCGTTCGAGCGAATACGACTGCTGGGCGGCGTGCCAAAGATCCCTGGCGAAGCCTGGCGATTGAATGTCTAATCCGGCCTGCGTGGCCAGCTCGTCGCCCACCCAAGTCCCGTCGCGCAGGCCTGCGGTCTCGCAGCGCTTGACGCGGTCATGAATCGTGTTGAAAGACAGGATGGAGTCCGACAGCATGTCTGCCTGGACGCGCAGGTACTTTCGCCATATTTCCCCGTTCGCGGGCGAGAGTTCTTCGGGCCGGAATCGCAGGCAGCGGAAACGAGTGGCCTGTCCGATGCCCCGATAAAGCGAGACCTCTCCGGCCGGGATGCTCGGCTGATCCTCCAGGGAGACCCACTGATAACTACCATGTTGAATGAGCAGGGAACCGGGTGTGTCGCGATAGTCGCGGACGTGATGATAGGCCGCCATCGGCGTCCTCAACTCGTTGTCTGAAAAGAATCCGAACTGGCAGTATCTTTGCAGCGCCGGTCCATCTCCTCTACGGGCATTTGCCCAGAAGTCGAAAAGGAAGCGTGCGCTGTCCTTGAGGGGACTGCCGAAGTAGCGATGCTCGCGCAGATTGACCTGCGGATTGAAGATTCCCGGGAGGATCCAGGTGTACTGGAAGAAGTAGTCCCTCGCCGGCGGCTTGGTGGGGCTGTAGGCCAGGGGGCCTTCTGCGGACAGCCACGGGACGAGGTATTCGGAATCGATGACGGTGGAGGTGGAAAAGCGAGACCGTGCAGCCATATGGAGCTTCATCCTGCACCGAGCAGCATTTGAATGGCACCGCGCGTTTCTGGGCTCAGACTGGAAAATTCATCCTCCGTGAGCAACCCCTGCGAGCGAATCTGGGCCAGCATCGTTAGTGCATGAGAGCGCCGCGGATTGTCGAAGAGACGCGCCATCTCCCGATCACGTTGTTGGAGAATCCTGAAGATTTCGAGGTAGCGCGCATGGTGACTCGTCGCGCCATCGCGCGAGACGCGGTCGATCTCGGCAAGGACACGCTCGCAGAAGCGTTCGAGCGCGAGCGGATGCACGCGCCGCAGCACTTTCCAATCAGGTTCCTTAATCTCCCGCATAGGGTTTCCGTGCACTGGGGCAGTGCAAGTGTAACGCGGGAAGCTGCGGCTTGTGGAGGTCCCCGCGACGTCCGTGTTGAAACTCTTTGATAATGTCCCCTCGCGGACTCATTAGAAATGTCCCCTTAAACTGGGGCCTCCAGCCAAGGAGGTCTTGTTGAAGAGGACGGCGACGAGCACTCGTGACCTGGAGCCAGTGGAGGTGATGGGACGAGTTGCCCAGCAGGGACTGAAGTCGGTGGATGCAGCAGCCATGCTGCAGTTGAGTCATCGCAAGGTGAAGCGTATGTGGCGACGTTATCAGCAGGTAGGCAGGCAGGGAATGAAGCATGCCCATGCGGGTCGGCCCTCAAACCTCAAATCGCGGTAAGCCGATGAAACTACGGCGTCGAGTGCTGAACTTAATCAAGAAAACTCAAGAAAAATATTCCGGTTCGGAGGAAGAGCGATTCGGCCCGACCTTGCCGCCGAGCACTTGGCTGATGAAGATGGGATTGTGGTCGATCACGAGACGTTGCGCCGCTGGATGTTGGCGGAGCACCTCTGGAGTCGGCGGAAAGGAAAGAAGCACTGCCAAACGAAGGGAGCGCAAGGAGCACTTTGGCGAGCTGGTGCAGCTGGATGGGCTGAAGTCGAAATGAAGCTGAACGATGCTCTTGCCAGGAATTGGTCGTGTGGTTATACTCTGGGTATGAAGACGGCGATTTCCATTCCTAATGATCTGTTTGATGGAGCGGAACGTCTTGCCCGACGTACGCGCAGGTCGCGGAGCCGGCTCTTCACTGATGCCTTACGCGAATATCTGGCCCGCCACGCACCGGATAAAGTCACCGAGTCCATGGACCAAGCAATAATGGAAGTCGGCGAGGGAAAGGACGAGTTCGTTTCCTCCGTAGCTCGCCGTAGGCTAGAGCGAACCGAGTGGTGATCTCTCAGGGTGAGATTTGGTGGGCGGACCTGCCAGCACCCACCGGCTCCGGGCCTGGGTTTCGGCGACCCGTGGTTGTCATTCAAAGCGATGCCCTTAATCAGAGCCGCATCTCTACGGCCATTTGCGTTCCACTGACCAGCAATTTGAAGTGGGCGCTAGCACCGGGCAATGTGAGCTTGTCCGCGCGGGTTACTGGATTGCCAAAAGATTCCGTCGCGAACGTTTCGCAAATCATTTCCTTAGACAAGTCCCTTCTGAGTGAACGCGTCAGCAAGCTGCCACGTCATAAGTTGGAATTGCTCTTTTCGGGAATCGATCTAGTCCTTGGCAAATAGGCCTCATAGCCGACCCAGCTAAGTGCGACTTGCTTCCGGCATTCCAGGCAATCGCCTCGACAATATCGGGCGCCTGGCACAACAGTAGGATCCCAGATGTACGCCGTCTTCTCGTGTCTTCAACCGTCTCATTCATGCTCAATCATGCCAGTTTGGAGCCTTTGTAAACCCGCGGATGATCAGTGCGAAATCGGCGTCCGAAAGAATGTAAATTCTTTTATGTAAACCCTGTGCTGGTTCGCAGGCATTTCACCGTTATGACACAAGAGAGCCTTGCAAAGCGCTGAACTGTGTTGCGGGGCTGCTCGGATACTTATGGTTGGTTCACAAGAGCCGATTCGGATAGTTAACAGCACTGCGCCCACGAGAATCTGCGACAACGGCGGATGGACAGACACCTGGTTCGCGCAGTATGGCGCGGTCTTCAACATCGCCGTATCTCCGACAGTCGAAGTTCAATTGAGGGTTTACCGCGACCGTGGCAGTTCACCGCCCATTACCATTAACGCTCTGAATTACAACGAGCGTTACAGCATCGCGCAGCCAAAGGGAAAATACGGCAAGCACCCACTCATCGAAGCAGCTTTCGATTGCGTGCTCATCCCGAACAATCAGGCACTCGAGTTATCCATTTTTAGCGAAGCGCCGGCAGGATGTTCCACCGGAACCTCGGCTGCTGTCACGGTCGCCATTATCGGCGTGGCAAGTTCTTGACCCCCGGCAGGCTGAATCCGTACAAAGTGGCCGTGGCGGCCCACAAGGTCGAAACCGAATTTCTGCATCGACAATGCGGCATTCAGGACCAACTCGCCGCTGCATTTGGTAGTATCAACTTCATCGAGATAGACGGTTACCCCCAAGCCACGGTACATCCCGTCAACCTGCCCAAGGCGATTGAACTTGAACTCGAAGCTCGGCTGGCGCTGATTTATGTGGGATTGAGCCACAGTTCGTCGCATATTCATGAAATGGTCGTCCGCGAACTCCGGGATAGCGGACCAAGCTCGGCCAAGCTCGAGTGTCTCCGAGGCACAGCGGCAAAATCGCGCGACGCCACATATTCAGGCGACTTCGTCGCTCTGGGACAGGCGATGATCGAGAATACCGAGGCTCAGCGCAATCTTCACACGGAGTTAGTCGGAACTGGTCATCAGCAGATTATTGACATTGCCAAAGAACATGGGGCATTGGGATGGAAGGTGAACGGAGCAGGCGGGGAGGGGGGATCCGTTACGCTGTTGAGTGGACCGGATCGCGCTGTCCTGATGATCGATGTTGCGAACAATTGAATCCGCAAATCCAAGCTATCGCAACATTCCGATTCGGCTCAACCCGTTCGGATTGCAAGTCTGGGACTCTCCTGTGCGGTAAATCGCCGCGCGGCTGATGAGATAGTCCCGACCATTCGTTCGGGGCGTTAGGCAAATAGAATTTGCAGCGCGGACGCAGTTTTCGGTAGCTGTAGCCACAGTCGCGGGTTTAGCTCTTCAAGCGAGCATCGAACGGGTATTCGGTCAGGGATGTGATCCTGATTTTCTTAGAGTCCTCATGCCTCGGATTGAGCAGTACGTTGCAGGTAGAGGGGACAATCGTGCTTGGAACCCGCAACAGCGCTGTTCGCATCGAGCGCAACCATTGGGAGCCTAAGGAACGGGTTTCCTCCAGATTCTCTGACCAATTGCGCGGAAGCGATTTCACGTCTACGGTTTCGAGGCTGATGCCCGGACCTACCGTGACTTCCAGCAGCGTATAGCTTGGCGGGATGTCGTTGGCACTGGTATGAACGCATACTTCCAGCAGCGCTCCCGCAGGTGTCTCTGCGAAATAGACAATCGGGAAACCCCGCTCGTGCCAGCGCCCTGCTGCTCGCAGGCCTCCATTGCCGTCGAGGTCACGATGCCGGCTGATCCGCCAGAGCACCATCAAACGAACATGCCTTCGTCGATCTGCACCAAGAGTTCTTCTACAATCCGGCTGCCCGTATCCGTTCGCACAAGCTCAAGGGGAGCACGGTTGCCCAACCTTGCCGTCGGCTGCCGAAGCCAGTGCAAGGCTCGTACCCGCGAACCATAAATAGCCTCAGCCTGCGAGAGCAGCCTGGCTACGCGCAACACGCGGTCTGATTCCTCGACGGTGAGTTTTTCGCGTTTTGAGCGACGATGCTGCAGAGTTCGCAGGGGTATCACCAGCGAGTCGATCTCCTGACGCGATAGCCCGAGTGTAAGCAGCCTATTAATAGAGGACGTGGGGAGTTGCTGCTCCACAACCTCCAGCATCTGTCTTTCCGTGTGCGGAGGTCGGATGCCGAGCCATTGGGCAACCTGCTGATGCAGAACTGACATTAAGCACCTCGCCTACATTATGCCACGAGAGAGCTGGCAAATTGTAGCACCTGAAGTTTGACCCGTGGTCCGTGGGCCCTTCCGCTCTTCTATGCGAGCATTCAGGCTTGCATACTCTCGCCCTGAGGAAACTCGGCTCGTAAGTGCTCCGAGTGGTGTCCTAGCTCAAATCATCAGAGATCGAAGGAGACTTATCATGAATTTGACTGCTGAACAACGCGGACAGGTCGCGACTCAACTGAAGCGTTTCGCTGAAGACCTCAATCTAAACGACGAGCAGAAAGAGAAGCTCCACGCCGCTCTGGCGGAAGGCCGAGAAAAGATCGGAGAGTATCTCAAGAACAATCCCAATACCACCAAAGCCGATATCATCGACACGTGAAAGCGCAGCGCTACGAGATTCGTCAGCGTCTTGTCAAATTTCTAACTTCCTTGCAACTCAGCACGCGGCTCCGCGAAATCTCATAGCCAAGAATTCCTGGCCAGAAAGTAAACGCCGCTCACCCGTGATACCGTAGAAATAGCCCACCAGCAACAAGCGCATACTTCAGGATCAAATCGAAGAACGGCCCGCGGAACTGTAGAAACAGCGACACAGGAACCCAGCCGAAGACGGGCCCATAGACACGGCTAGTTACGGCATTCAAATTGGGGTCTACCAACCACAGGCTTATTGCCCCGTCAGTACGCTTCCGCAGCACGTAGCTCTAGTTATTGGAACCTACGGTCAAATCCAGCGGGGCGTGCCGATCAATCAGCCGCAGTATTGATGAGATATAGCTCCACCCAGGACTGGATTGAGTCTCCATATGGAGATTCGATCGTCAGTCCCCGTCCACATGAAGCGCGTGTAGCCATCGCTTCCAACGCCGCTGGTTTGCGCGGATAGGATACTTGGCTGGATGGCACCCAGCAGGACGATCATCGTTGCCATAGCAAAAAGCGTCTTGCGTAGTGTAATCGTCATTTTCGTTCTCCTTCTTGATGGGCACTCGTTTGGAAGTAGCCCTTGGTTCGAATCGTTGAAGTTTCCGCCCGGGCGTGTACGCCCGACGATGCTGAAATTGAGACTGAAGCTGAGGTCGTTTACAAATTGACTGGTTTCGAATCTTCGTAAATTGCTCTCTTCAGCCTCCTTGCTGTGCCGGTGTGTAGTGCATTCACCCTGCCAGCGCGGGCATGGTGTGTGATTTGGCCAACGCTGCTGATAGAGGATTTAAGGGAAATGACTTAACCTAGTTCGAAACTGTGGGCGCGGATCCGACATTTACGAGGCCTATCTCGTCGGATAGTCCACTTCGTACTACTGCCGGTGCTATATTGATGAATCAATTACGAGTTACCAGTTCATAACTGGACGATTCGTCCGACTATCCAATCAGGATCTTTGCAGGCTGAGAAGTGATGATGACTGAAGCCGTGCGCCAATTGCTCGCGGCTCTCTTACACAGCGAGGGCGATGGTGATCAGGTTTTCACCCTTATGAACGGCAAGCCCGTGCGCGCGACAGAACCTGATTTGAGTCTGCGAATGCTGGGCGACCCAGGCAGCGGGAGTAAGGTTTAGAACAATGTTGGCAGGGCCTCCATTCGAGTCGTATCAGGCACTTGCAAGCTGGATTGCGTTGTCGCATTCGGGGATGAATCATCCCATTCGGCAGTTATCTGTCAACGGGTTAGGGACGGGGTCAGGGGACTTCACCGTCTTTCGAGTTTTTGAATATGCGAATACCAGTCTGCCGATAGAAGGCAATTTTGGGATTGGCCTCAGTGCGTGTGCCTCGCGTGCGCAGATCCTGATTATGTGTGACATGGCCTGATGTCAACAACTATCGGTGGGGAGTCGCGCCATCTTGCCATCCTCTATTACGCCGATTTGGAATTTGAAGCCGTGGACCAAGCAGAATGAAAGCCGGGCGATTGCCCCCGGCATCTTGACCCTGAATGGACCGTTACGGTTTCGCTGCGTGTGGTGTAGCTATGAAGCCATGTCGCGAATTGCTCCCGAATGGCTGGTACGGGCCAGTGATCTGGCCTCGATTGTTGATCCCTCGGGCGAGACCAGCGGCTACGTCAGGGACATCGACAGGCAGAAACTGGCGTCGCACGGAATCGAAAACGAAACCATGATTTGGACCGGCCGAATTGTAGACCGTCGGTTCTGAACCTTAGGATTTAACCACTGTGCGAGGGCAGACTTGTGCAAACATCTTGTGGCTAAGCACTGAGGATGTAATTGCGCTCCTTTTAGTGTGCTGGTTCGCAAGCATTTCACCGTCATGACACAAGAGAGCCTTGCAAAGCGCTGAACTGTGTTGCGGGGCTGCTCGGATACTTATGGTTGGTTCACAAGAGCCGGTTCGGATAGTTAACAGCACTGCGCCTATGAGAATCTGCGACAACGGCGGATGGACAGACACCTGGTTCGCGCAGTATGGCGCGGTCTTCAACATCGCCGTATCTCCGACAGTCGAAGTTCAATTGAGGGTTTACCGCGACCGTGGCAGTTCACCGCCCATTACCATTAACGCTCTGAATTACAACGAGCGTTACAGCATCGCGCAGCCAAAGGGAAAATACGGCAAGCACCCACTCATCGAAGCAGCTTTCGATTGCGTGCTCATCCCGAACAATCAGGCACTCGAGTTATCCATTTTTAGCGAAGCGCCGGCAGGATGTTCCACCGGAACCTCGGCTGCTGTCACGGTCGCCATTATCGGGGCGCTGGACAGTTTGACCCCCGGCAGGCTGAATCCATACAAAGTGGCTGTGGCGGCCCACAAGGTCGAAACCGAATTTCTGCATCGACAATGCGGCATTCAGGACCAACTCGCCGCTGCATTTGGTGGTATCAACTTCATCGAGATAGACGGTTACCCCCAAGCCACGGTACATCCCGTCAACCTGCCCAAGGCGATTGAACTTGAACTCGAAGCTCGGCTGGCGCTGATTTATGTGGGATTGAGCCACAGTTCGTCGCATATTCATGAAATGGTCGTCCGCGAACTCCGGGATAGCGGACCAAGCTCGGCCAAGCTCGAGTGTCTCCGAGGCACAGCGGCAAAATCGCGCGACGCCACGTATTCAGGCGACTTCGTCGCTCTGGGACAGGCGATGATCGAGAATACCGAGGCTCAGCGCAATCTTCACCCGGAGTTAGTCGGAACTGGTCATCAGCAGATTATTGACATTGCCAAAGAACATGGGGCATTGGGATGGAAGGTGAACGGAGCAGGCGGGGAGGGGGGATCCGTTACGCTGTTGAGTGGACCGGATCGCGCTGTCCGACGATCGATGTTGCGAACAATTGAATCCGCAAATCCAAACTATCGCAACATTCCGATTCGGCTCGACCCGTTCGGATTGCAAGTCTGGGACTCTCCGGTGCGGTAAATCGCCGCGCGGCTGATGAGATAGTCCCCGACTATTCAGTGAATCTTGATGGCCCTCGCAGGCCACATGTCCTCGAAGCCGGTACTCCTGAGCTAACGTCGTGTTCGCAGACCAACAGATCCATAATCATTGCATCGCCTTTCAGGCAATGCGTGTTACCGAGCCGAGCGACACTTTGCAAAGACGCTGGCTGCACTTCCCTCAGATCTGCGAAGACGGTGCTCGACATTGGGACCTGGGACGGCACGCTCGCGTTTGAAGTCCCGGCGGCACCCCAGTTCGGTCTGCGCGGTTCGGTGAGGGTCCGTGAGGGATGGATGGTTACGCATTGGTCACGGTGTGCGCACCCGCACCTCACTTGTCCGCCTTCAAATCGCTAACCAACCGCTGAAACGCGGCCTGATACGAGTCGTGGTCTTTCCAGTTGCTAAAGTCGGGAATGAAATACCTCCGTATCTTCTCGCCCAGATCCAGGCCCGAGCTATCGATGTACTCCCACTGCTGCAACGTGTCATACGAAACGAGCCTCACCGGATACAACACCCGCTTGCCTTCTTCCTTTTCGCGCCTCAAGGTCTTGCCCAATTCGGTTTTCACCCAGGCGCTTTTCATGCTGTGCTCCGACAGGATTAGCAGCACTTTGTCGTGTAAGCGAATGGCGCTGTCGATCTGCTCATGGATCTCTTCTCCACCGCGCATATCGTGCGGAGCAAACCAGCATCGGACGCCTTTGACTTGCAGGTCGGCATGCAGCCGTTCGGCAAATTCCTGGTCGTGGGTTGCGTAGCTTATGAAGCACGAGTAAAACTCGATCGGCCGCCCCACCATCGATCCGACGTAGGCAATGAATTCCTCGGGAACGCCACAACCACGCAGAAACATTTCCGGAATTTTGCCGCGCGATTTGTAGATAGTGTCAATGCCGACAGTGGACGGGCCGTAATGACTGATAGTTTCAAGTCCTTTGGAGGCGCTCAAATCGAGGTTGGCGAAGCATGTTCTTAAGGTGCGCGCATGTCCGAAGTTGGTACCGTCAAGGTGCGTTCCCTTAAGGTACGCCTCGCTCAAATTCGTCTCTCTCAAATCCGCACTGCTCAAGTCCGCTTCGCTCAAGTCAGCCATGATGAGCTTGGCCCCGCAGAGGTCCGCCCCTTGAAAGTTCGCATTGGCGAGACGAGCACCAATCAGACTCGCCATGCGGAGGTATGCTTTCGAAAGACGCGCCCCGCCCAGATCTGCAAACCTGAGCTTTGCTTCCCACAGGTTCGCCGAGTCGAGATCCGGCAATACTCCGGGATGTTCCTTCCTCCACTTATTCCAGTGCTCGACCCCTTGCTTGAGGATCGCGAGATGTTCAGGGTTCGCCATGGCCGCGTGACCTCGTTTCCTATCGCGACTGGACTGAGCCTAGTCGAGCAACCAGCAGGAAGACAAGGTTTCTTCCTCGACAGAAGCGATCCCCGGTAGCACCGTCGGCTTCCAGCAAAAACCGGCTCCGAAGCTGATGTCGCTCGAAGCCGCATATCTATTTATGATTGTTGGTCGGCCCTAGCAGACGTTTTTCGAACTCTGCTGTTGACACCCAAGCCTCTCGCTCTGCTTCCAACCTCGGGAGCTTGAGGTGACGCAGCTAGCCCCTGACTCTGCGAAGTGATTCGCAACTCCGAGGCGGTGAAAGAGTACTTCTCAAGACAGCCGGTCAAATGGAGTTGAGATGTCGCGACTATACTCCTCCCAGGTCGATGAGTGACGTCGTCCATTCCGCGCTCAAGGAGGCCAATCATGACAGTGGACCGAGTCTTCTACGGGAGGTTAGCGGTTCTTCTGATACTGGTTCCGTTGTCTAGCAGCATTGCGCGCGCTGACGCGTGCACCACGGGATGCCAGAAAGAGCAGAACACCTGTATGGATCAAGTGGCACACCACAATGGCACTGCCCAAGGCTGCGTTGCGGAATTCAAGACATGTAAAGCCGAGTGCACGCCTGCGCCCAAGCCCTTTCCCAAGGTTACCGACGTCGGGGATTCGTGCGCGGCGGCTATATGTTCGGCGCCCCACCTCGCCTGCTACGACCGCCACTGCGCGTGCGAGCCCGGCTTTGTTGCCTGTGGGACCAAGTGCGTGGACGTAGTGAGCGATGAACACAGTTGCGGCGCTTGCGGTGTCAGTTGCAACAAGGGGCGAGAAATGCTTTGCCGGCGAGTGCCTTGCGGGAAAACAAGAACCACCGACGCCGAAAGAGTCCAAAGCTGGCGCGCGGTTCGATGTGACGCCGGGAAACTGCTCTGGGTACGAGAGCCACCCCGTGCTCTCCGCCAATGATGGGATCATTTTCCAAGCGTCCGGCAACAGCAATGTCGGCCAGCTTGTCTCCTGGGCTAAGGCCGGCTCGCCAACCAAGTGGAAGATTTCCAACACCGTCCTGGCTGCGCAGACGACCACCGAGGTCAACGGAATGAACTTCCAGCCGCCTGCATGCGGGCCGAAGGGAGCAACGCCGCAGAACGCCTGTCCGCTGGTGGCGGGCGGAGACGTCTGGGCCACCACCTCGGGCTTCAGTGGACGAGAGTATGTGGCGGCCCGCGTCTCTTGGAACTTCTGCCCATTGCCGTTCAAACTCTGCAAACTGCCGCTCACGGACCCCAGCAATCCGCCGACGCACACTTCTTCCCCGGGCATCATTTCAGTTCAGCCCTCGGACCTGGAGTCCGGCCAACTGCCGAAGGCGCGGTGGGCCCTTCCCATCAGTGAAGCAGACGATGGGCTGACCGCGGCCTACGATCCCGGCGGTACATCGCTGTGGGTCGCAGCCACATGCGGCAAACCGACCGGCAGTTCGAGCGGCCATCCCTGCGCGGTTCTGTTTCCCCGCTGCACCGGCAGAGTGGACAGCCCCACCTGTCGCCGCGCCAAGATCGGGCCCGGCAGCGCGGAGTTTGTTGACCCGATGCGGGACCCACCCGACAACGCGCGCGGCAACGCTGGTCACACCACAGTCATCGTTAACCCCTGCACCCATCACGCTCTAGTCAGCTTTCTGGAGAGCGATTCCAACAATGAAGGTTTTGTGACCGTGGCCGCGATCAACCGGCGTGGGGACATAGTCGCCAAATGGCGACACCCCGGGCCCTTCTCCGGAGGCGACACCCAGTGCCCGGATGCATCCTCACAGCATTTTGCCAACTGCACGGCTCGCCCGCTTTGCCCCGACCCGGCGGCCACCAATACGAACTGTTGTGACTCAATCGATGCTTGCCTTCCCAGGGGAGCACACCTTCCATAGTTTCGCGCGCGGTAGCCCGCGTGCAGACGGATGTAAAGGTCTGGGGCAGCGGACCGGATGCCAAGTGCACGCTTTACGTTGGGTGGGATGCCATAAAAGGAAGCCCCGGGCCGATTCGACGCGCCGCCACTCTTGGTTCGATCAACGTGACCGGCGACGCGAGCGGGAACGAGAACCCGAATACTGAGTTCAAGGTGCTCACCCAAGTCCATCACGAAGGCGAGAGTATGGATGCCACTCCCGTGGCGTCTCGGTTCGAACACGCGCTGGCGCTGATTTATGTTCAGAGAAATGCCACAGGCACGACGGAGACCTTGCTTCCTATCGCGACTGGACTGAGCCTAGTCGAGCAACCAGCAGGAAGACAAGGTTTCTTCCTCGACAGAAGCGATCCCCGGTAGCACCGTCGGCTTCCAGCAAAAACCGGCTCCGAAGCTGAGGTCGCTAAGCGGCATATCTATTTATGATTGTTGGTCGGGGAGAGAGGATTTGAACCTCCGACCCCCTGGTCCCGAACCAGGTGCTCTACCAGGCTGAGCCACTCCCCGACTTCGAACAATACGCACCGTCCGGCAGACCAAACGGGCATAGCGCTCACTCACGGGCGTGAGTTTCACGGGACGCGCCAACCCAAAGTATAACAGGTTGTTGATGCAGGCGTTCACGGCGTTGGTGTCTGACGCGACGCCGTAAATTCCTGTTGCATCGCCGTGCACCGCGCGAGCGGCGAATCCGTCTCGCGCCATCCTAGATACGAGGCTTCCGATTGCCGACCGTTCTGCTGGCTCGCCAGTTATTCACGCCCTTGGATGCAATTACCGACGCAGCCCTCTTCCTCGAAGACGGCATTATCACTGCCGTCGGTAGCCGTTCAGACCATGCCATTCCTCCCCATAGTCGCGTATTCGACTTCGGCGAAGCAATCCTCGCGCCCGGGATGATCGACATTCATATTCACGGCGGCGCCGGACACGACGTGATGGAGGGAACCGACGCCGATCTCGCCGCCATCGAACGGTTGATCGCGACGCACGGCGTCACTAGTTACTGTCCGACGACCGTCACAGCTCCAATCGACGCCACGCTGCGCTCGCTCGACGCACTCGGCAACGCAGTAGAGCACGCCGCAAATCGCGATGGCACTCGCGCTCGGCCCCTCGGTATTCATCTCGAAGGGCCGTTTCTCAGCCACGCCAAACGCGGGGTCCATCCTCCGGCTCTGCTTCGGCCTGCATCGCTGGAGCTGTTTGAAAACATGTGGCAGGCTGCGCGCGAACGAGTCAATGTGCTGACCATTGCTCCGGAAATCGAGGGCGCCACGGACCTTATTGCGGAAGCCGCGCGCCGCGGTGTTTTGCGTGAGCGTGGGCCACTCCGACGCTCAATTGGCCCAGGCAGAGGCCGGAATTCGTGCAGGTGCGCGCCACGCAACTCACACCTTCAACGCCATGCGTTCGCTCGATCATCGCGAGCCTGGTATTCTCGGTGCCGTTCTGACCGACAACGCGGTTACCGCCGACATCATCGTCGATGGCATCCACGTCGATCCTGTCGTCGTGGACCTGTTTGTGCGCGCCAAAAGCATCAACGGAGCCGTGCTCATCACCGACGCGATCAGCGCCACCGGTATGCCCGACGGAACGTACAGGCTCGGTGGCCTTGAAGTCGAAGTCCACGATGGACGCTGCGAAATCGACGGCCGTCTGGCGGGCAGCGTGCTAACGCTCGATCGCGCCGTCCGCAATGTTGTGGAATTTACCGGTACCAGCCTGCAGCACGCGGTTCAGATGGCCACGCTCAATCCGGCCCGTGCGCTCCGAATTGCGGAGCGTAAAGGCACCCTGACGGCGGGTGCCGATGCCGACATTGTCGTTTTAACTCCAGCCGGGGAAGTCATGCAGACCATCGTTGGTGGTCTCATCGACTGAGTCAGGCATCCTTCTCCCCAGTCGACATCACGTTACTGTCGTTGATGAATCACGGGTGCAGGTGACTGCTTTCACTGCCCCAACCGGCAAAGTGGACGGAGCTGGCGTCCAGCCTTCTGGTGATCGCGGCTGCCGTAATGGCGTTTCGCTATGCCGTGATTTATCTCGACATCCTGCCGAAGGCGAAGTCGCCACAGCCGGCACGCTGGCGGGTCAACAGCGGTCTTGCCGCGCAGGCGTAGGAGCAACGCCTACTCTCCTTGCGGCGACAAAGGGTCTCGTGCCATGCGAGGCCCCTGCTCGTGCGAGTCTCTTATTGGGTCTGCAACACCAGCACTTGTATCCCCGACGGCGCCGACTTCGACCGGTACACGCGTTCCGTAGCTGGTTTGAAATCCTCCGGCTTGGCGTCGGGGATGTTCACAAACGTCTGCGGATTCAGGTCCGTCAGCGGAAACCATGAACTCTGCACCTGGACCATGATGCGGTGTCCGCGGCGGAAGGTGTGGTTGATGTCGGGCATATCGAAGCTGACTTCTACCATCTTGCCCGGTACGAACGGTTCCGGCTTTTCAAAGCTGTTGCGGAATTTTCCGCGCATCGGCTCGCCCCGGACCAATTGCTGAAATCCAGCTAACTTTTCGACCGGCGGCCCGACATCTTTGCGTGGCGGCTCGGGCTTCTCGCCTTCAGGCTCGGGATAATACTCCGGATAGACGTCAATCAGCTTCACTACAAAGTCCGAGTCCGTGCCCGTAGTCGAAACAAAAAGCCTCGGCGACACCGGGCCCGCAATAGTAATGTCCTGTTGCAGAGGCTCGGTCTGATACACCAGTACGTCGGTGCGCGTTGCGGCGAAACGCTGGTCCGCCACCATGTATTCCTGCGGAACCCCCAGCGCGGTGTAGCCCACAAATGGCACGGGCTTCGCCGGATCACTCACGTATTGGTCGTACGCCTCCGCCGTCCCCGTAGGCGCATCGAATGTCAGCCGGCCCTTCTCATCCAGGTACAGCGTTTTCGCCTGGGTATTTTTCGGCGGCCACGCATCATACTGCCGCCAGACATTCGTTCCCGTTTCAAACACGTAGGCCTTTGGCAACTTCACGTCGCCGTTGCCCTTCAGGTAGGCCTCGAAGAAAGGGAACTGGATCTGGTCACGGAAATAGTCGCCAGTGTCGGAGGCGAAGTCCACATACCCCAGGCGACGTCCGTCGTAGCGTGACCATCCCCCGTGCACCCAGGGACCTTCTACCAGGGCGTTAAAAATTCCTGGATTAGCCTTGTCGATCGCGTGGAACGTCCGTAGCGGCCCGGAGAGGTCTTCGGCATCGAACCACCCACCCACCGTCAACACAGCGCAATGGATGTTCTTCATATGCGGCGCCAGATTACGTTCTCGCCAGTATTGGTCGTAGGTGTCATGCTGCGACTGGTCATTCCACAGAAACGTCTGGCCATGGAAATACCGCGCATTAGCATTCGACAAGCGGTCCCATAGCACGGAAGAAGTCATATCCACTCGATGTGCCGTAATCGAACGGTTGCCGCTCCTTCGGAGGCAGCGCCGGGTTGTTCTGCGGTTTGAAGGCACTGTAGAAGCCGAAGTTCGCCGCCAGCATGAACGCCCCACCGTGATACGCGTCATCACCCATGAACAAATCCGTCATGGGAGCCTGCGGCGAGGCCGCCTTCAACGCGGGGTGCGAATCGATAATGCTCGCCGACGTAAAGAAGCCCGGATACGAAATGCCCCAGATGCCGACACGCCCGTTGTTATTCGGCACGTTCTTGAGCAGCCACTCGATGGTGTCGTAGGTGTCGGTACTGTCGTCCACGTCGTTATTTGAGGTCTTATGGTCGATGTGCGGACGCATCTCAATGAACGCGCCTTCCGACATGTAGCGCCCGCGCACGTCCTGATAAACGAAGATGTACCCCGACTTCTCGAACGCTTCCGACGGCCCCAGCGAAGTCCGGTAGTTGTCCACTCCGTAAGGCGCGACACTGTAGGGCGTGCGATCCATCATGAAGGGATACGAATGCGAGCTGTCTTTGGGAACATAGACCGCCGTAAACAACTTCACGCCATCGCGCATTGGGATCGAATACTCGTACTTCGTGTAATGCGCGCGGATATCAAACGGCGGCGGTGGTTCTGGCTTGCTCTGGGCCAGCGCAGCCGAAACGGTAACGGAGATCAATAAAACAGCGAGCGAAAAATATCTGCGGGTGATTACCATCTTCTTATTTAGACTTCGGTTTATATTCACAGCCAGAAATCCCTCGCGAATATCATTCCGCGAGGGATGTTATCGAATTCGCGACACGCCCACGACTACTGCGCCGTGAAAGTCACGTATTTCTTGCCCAGGTAGAGCTTTGCAGTTGTTCCGTCCATCACGATCTTGAGCGGTTGCGGACGCGCCAGTTTGTCGTCGACCACGATATCGGCTACCAGCAACTCGTCACCGGCAACGTTAAGAATGTGAAATTTTCCGTCCGCCGTGTATCCCATCCCGTACTGGCCCGGAGCAAGCATGGCGCCGCCGTCGAACCGCAGCTTCTTCTCCGTGATGAAGAATCCGTTGTACTTGGCCTTGACGTCGGACGAATATCCGGAGGTGTCCACCAGTCCGGCCATGACATAGAAATCATCGGGGTAGTGCAGAGCCGCCGAGTTGCGAAGCTGCGTAGTGGCACTCAGGCCGCGGAAGAAATAGGAATCGGGTACGACCTTCTTTAGGTCTGCTGATGGCACGACCGTCGGGGACGACGGTGCGCTCTGCGCCATCGCCGACAGAGCCAGTGAAAGAACCAGTGCGGAAAATAAAACCCTTCGAACCATACGACCTCCTGAGATAGACAGCTTCAGTCCCGACCCTGGACCTGCAAACTAGCCAGGACCACTCGTGCACTGTAATGCAAAAATGAGGACGGCTCAAAGTCTACACCTAGCGCCGAAACCCGAGGGTATGAACCCACGCTGGATCGCCAGGCGCGCCCCTCGTGTCTCGAAAACGTAAGGGTCTTCGAACCGCAGCCCGGAAATCGGTGTACTATCGAACCACTTGGGCCTTGTACGTCACTCCAAAGCGTTGAGGTAGTGATGCGGTGAACATCCTCCTGCTCTCCATGCCCGATTCCTTCGAGCACATGCCTTCCATCGCTGTGCGCATGCCGAACGGAGGTCTGACTTCTCTTGCGGGCAACGTCGATGCCCACCACAAGGTCGCGGTCGCGGACCTGATTCTGGTGCAACAAAGCGTTCGCAAGACGGTCGAGCGGCTGATGCGCGACAACAATCCCGACGTTGTTGGGCTCTCGGTCATGACCTTCCAGCGAAAAACGGCGTTTCGCGTGATCGAACTGCTACGTCGCCATAAAGCCGGATGTGCGTGTTGTAGTTGGCGGCTACGATCCCAGCCTTGCGTCCGATGCGTACCGAGCCCGAAGACTGTGGTGTGGACTTCATCGTGCGCGGCGAAGGCGAGCTGACCTTTCGCGAATTCTGCGCGCGCTGGAGAACGGGTCTGATTTTCGCAAGATCGCCGGACTCACCTACCGTGATGGCGCAAGGTTGGCACGAGAACGTGCCGCGCCCCGTCCATACGCTGGAAGGCGACGAGATCCGGCTGCCCAATCGCAAGGCGCGCGTGCTGAATGGCTACACCATGATCGGGCGACCTGTGGATGTGATCGAGACCTCGCGCGGCTGCACCTTCGATTGCGGATTCTGCTCCATCATCGAGATGCGCGGCCGCAATTTTCACACCTATTCTTTGATCGCGTGCTGGCCGATATTCGCGATGCTCGCGATAACGGGGCGCGAGCGCTCTTCATCGTTGACGACAATATTTCACTCAACATCAAGCGCTTCGAGGCGTTGTGCCAGGCCATCATTGACGCCGGCCTTGAACGACATTGCCTACACCGTGCAGGCGATGACCTCGCCGATAGCGATGCATGGCGAAACGCTGGCGCCGCTGATGCGCAAGGCTGGATTCCGTTATGTGTTTCTGGGCATCGAGAACATTCTTGAAGACGACCTGGTGTACCTGAAGGCCTCCGCCAAGAACTCGATTCCGCGAAAACGGACAGCGCACCGGCAACGCAACCATCCGCGCCATCGACATCCTGCACAAGAACAAGATGTACGTTGTCGGCGGCCTGATCGTCGGCAATCCCGACGACACGCTGGAATCCATGCGCACGAACCTCGATTTCGCGCGCGAGTATGTCGACTGGCCGTACATTCAGCATCCGACTCCCTATCCGGGTACCCCGATGACGAAGGACTTTCGTGCGCGCAACCTCATCAAGATCGAGCGGCTCGAGGAGTACGACGGCACCACGGCCGTGGTCGCAACCGAACACCTTGCACCCGAAGAGATCGAATACGAGCGGTGGCGCGTTGAGCGTTGGATGAAGACCGCTCACATACCTGCCGTCATCATGAAAGAACCTTGGTTTGTGCTCAAGCACTGGCGGCGGATGCTGATGCACACCTTCCGCGGCAGCTGCCTGCGCTCTGCCCTGGGCTTCGAGAGCGACCGCAAAGTCTTCGAGCGTTACCGCGCCATCCGTGCCCAGGAACGCGTGTATCTCTAAAAAACTCGTATCCGCAGATCGCGACGTTTCGTGGCAGTTGCTTCGCGGCTAGCGGAGATGTCTTGCGGGTAGCCTGTCGTGTCAGGGGGCGACTACAGCATGGGTGAGCACCCGCAAGCCGCTTTGAAAGGGCACGGCTTTACAGCTTTCTAAAAAACTTGGTTCGGCCGATGCCTTGAAAGGGCACTGCTTTACAGGCTGCGGAAAAGGTCCGTGTTGCGGTAGAGCTGGCCTTCAGGCCAGCGTCTAAGCCGTTCGTTCTTGTCATTCCGAGCGGACTTTAGTCCCGAGGAATCTGCTTTTCGACTCTGTGCTCAGCTTGCTCGGCCGAGGAAAGCTTCGAAGTCGTCTAGCGGCTGCCGCTTTGCGTCCCTGCCTCGCGTTGTGTAATCTTCGCGCGCACGTTCGCCAAGGGCGCATTGTCATCGAATCGGATCATGCCATTGGCCTCGCGCTGCAAGCCGAGTTGCTTCCACAGCGCCGCGAGATCGACGGCGTCAGGCTTGTCACGCATCTGGTGATACAGATCCACCAGCACGGTGGTCCCGGTCGCCTTATCACCTGCCGCGAGCGCCCGTTCGATCTCCCAATCCTGATTAATATTTCCGCCCGCAGAAAGAATTCCGCGCAGCGCATCTTGCAGACCCTTCTGGTTGTGCGTTTGCTGGCGAATGCGGACGTCGGCCACCAGGCAGAACATGGCACCGCCCCAATAGGTGCGGCCCCAGGTATGAGTGTTGATCGAGTCCTCTGTCATCGTTCTCGGGCTCGCCCTGCGGCATGTCGCGGACGACGTCGTGCCACATTCGTTCGGCCGAGAGCTGTCCGGCCTGAACCCGTGCAACCGGCTCGACGTAAACCGAGATGCCTTCCTCGATCCAGTGATGTTTCCGCGCCATCGACGGAAAGGCCAGGTGGATCATCTCGTGAGTCAGCATCCAATCGTCGTTCAGTTGGGCAACCGTTGTGTCTGCCCCCAGCGAGATGCTGATGTAACCGCCGCCTTCGGGATAGGTGACTCCACCGTGGACGCCGGAACCTCCACGGACTCGCACGTCGAGACTGAGGTGAGGGACAGGGAACTTGCCGTAGTAGGTGCAGACCGCATCCCCGGCGCGATGGACCCAGTTCATCAGGTCAGCCGCGAGTGGCCGTGTTGGTCTCGCCGTCAGAAGCTGCACGTCGATCGAAGAACCGCAGATGTTGACCGTCGTCGCAGGTCCTTGCACCTGGCTCGCGAGCGGACACGAGCCAGCTAAAAGCCAGCCACAAAGCAAATCGGAAGCAGAACAAATAAGAATCCACGGCGGAGATATGTGCCGAAAAGGGCGAGCTGATACTGCATCGTTCCTCGAATCCTAGTGCATGTAACGGATGCACCGACACGGCGGCCGATTCATTCGACTTCGCCGCGCCCACCGACGCTCGATGAGATAGTCCAGCGAGAAGCGGCCCGGACCAAAGATCAGGACAACCAGCGACGCCATGAGGTACGTGAATGGAGCTGCGGCGGAGAACTTGTCGGGGTCGGAGAAGATAGACAGCAACGCCTCGCGATCACCGGTGATGTATGCCACGGTCATGTTGCAGGTCAACAATAGGGCGATCAGACGGCTTCCCAGTCCCAGGGCGAGCAAGAGGCCGCCGACCAATTCGAGAATCGACACGAAGTACGCGGTCGGACCGGGCGCGGGCAGCCCAAGGCTGCCAAAGTACTCGATGACTTTCGGCAAGTTGTGCAGCTTGCCCCAGCCATCCACCATGAATTGCCATCCCCAATAAAGACGAACAAACAGCAGGAGCGGCGATTGCAGGGAATTGGCGATGCTGACAAGGAGCGAGTACGCCCACTGCAAGCTTGCTTGCCAGGGTTGTCATGACGACCGTCCTAATCTGATTTGCAGAACCAGCCGAGGGACGACCAGAGCGCGAACCATGCCTGCAGGTTCGCCGCAGCCTCTTCGCCGGACCGGCTACTCCAGTCCACTTCATTCGACAGCTTCCGAAAGCCGTTTGCCGTCGCGTAATGCTCGGAGAATGCCGAATGCCTCCGCGTCGAGATGCTTGAAGTACACCGAGTTGTCGGCACGATGCACCGCCAGAAAAACCGCCTTCGGCTTGGGCAAGGTGCGCATTCGCGGCGCGCCTCCGCTGGAGGCCGGTCGGTGACTGCATTGCTCACCATGTCGGTCTCGCGCTGACTCGCGGCGAATCGACCAGCAGGATCTCGTCCACCGGATACTGCAAATCGAGAAGCCGGATGTGGGGTTGCAGCTCGAATTGCGGGTCCGGACCCAGCGCGGCAAGGTCGGCTTCAGACAGCTTTGGTTTGGCGGCCTCGTCGAAGCCTTCGATGTCCGCCCACTCCAGCCGCACCATGTCGAGCGCAATGTCTTCGACTCCGGCAATGTGCTCGCGATGCGAGCGCAGCCACGCCTCCAGCCGCGATCCCAGGTTGCGCAGCGTGAACGACTGCGAAGGGCAATCCTGGACGTACGCGACCGAGAGCTTTTCGAAGGCGCGATCACCGATGATCAGCCGCAGCCCTTCGAAATCTTCCGCCAGCGCCGCCAGCACGCGAAACCAGTATTGACGGTTGTAAATCTCCAGACGCTCGAACGACGTCAGCCGATCGTTCGGCTTGATGATCTCCTCGGCGATCGGTTCGCAGCGACCGGCCATCGCTGGTGCGCTGACGCATGCCTTCAGCCGCCGTCAGAGGCTGTCGCACCGCGTCGAACATCGTCGCGCTGAATGTGGTCGAGGTCCATCACGCGACCACCTTCTCGGCGACGTAGCGATTGGCCTTCAGCGCTTCGCCGTGCACTTCGTCGAACGACGGAATGTGGTCGTCCCACTCCAGCAGCGTCGCCGTCGGGCCAATCAACTCGATTGCCCGCGCATACAGTTGCCACACCGGATCGATCACCGCATGGTCGTGCGTGTCGAGAATGTACTTCTCGAACTTCGAGTGGCCGGCGATGTGGATCTGCGCCACCCGCTCGTGTGGAACGCTGTTGCACATACTCGAACGGATCGAAGCTGTGGTTGCGCGACGAAACGTAGATGTTGTTCACGTCCAGCAGAATTCCGCAGTCGGCGTCCTCCACGACTTCGGTGAGGAACTGCCACTCGGTCATCTCCGAGGCGTGAAACTCGGCGTAGCTGCTGACGTTCTCGACCACGACCGGCACTTCCAGAAAATCGCGCGCCTCGCGGATCTTCTGTGCCGTCTTCTTCGCCGCCTCAAAGGTGTAGGGCATGGGCAGCAGGTCGTGCGAGTAAGTACCATCAACGCTGCCCCAGCACAGATGGTCGGACAGCCACGGAGTCTTCGTGCGCCGTACCAGCGACTTTCAGCCGCCGCAGATGTTCGCGATTCAGCGGTTCCACCGAGCCGAAATACATCGAGACGCCGTGCTGCACCACGCGGTACTGCTCGAGAATCTGGTCGAGCACGTGCAGCGGACGGCCGCCATCCACCATGAAGTTTTCCGAGATGATTTCGAACCAGTCGACCACCGGCTTCTGCTCGAGAATGTGGTTGTAGTGCGGAATCCGCAGGCCGATGCCGACTCCGTATTCCGTGAAGCCGTTAAAGCGATTTGCGGGCATATGAGATAAACACGAAATGGATACGATGGATCGGGCGATCACGAGGGCCGGGCTTGCCGCTCCAGCCCTCGCGATCAATGGGTGATCGAGGTTACTGGGCCGGTGGCTTGGAGCCGTCGGTTGCGCAGCCGCCCTTGCCCTTGCAGGAGTTCTTGCCCTTGCAGCCGTTGTCGCCGGCTCTTACAACCGCCCTTGCCTTTACAGGAGTTCTGGCCCTTGCAGGCGTGCTTGTCCTTGGAGAAGGAGGTTGACCAGTGGCCCAGGTTCGAGCCGCTGGAAACGCTGTTGGAGGTGGACGACGGTGTCTGCGCCATCGCAGTGTTGCCGGCCATGAATCCCGCGAGTGCAGCTCCCATCATGAGTGACTTCATCGACTTCGTCATTGCAGTATTCTCCTCTACTGATTGTTGTTTAGACCTGAGTCTTAGAACTTACTGTGGCCCCACTCCGAATACGTCGGCGGGATTCTATCGGATTTCGATGCAGATGTGAAAGCTTTGCCCGAACCCCAAAAAGTCCTGCCCGCAGAACCCGGCCATCTTAGCCTGGTTTGACTCTCAGAATCAGATCAGAGCTGTAAGACTGCAACACCGCCAAGAAGGTTACAGGGTCCGAGATTATTTTTTTAAAGAACCGAGCGTGTGGGATGAATCGTAGTTGGAGGACGCTTAACTGGTTTTTTTGCTGAGAGGGCGCTTTGGCGTCCCGGACGCAGCGGAAGCCTAAGTGGTTGGTTCCAGTACTGACTTCGCCTTTGCCGCGGGTTCCGACGATATAGCGAGAGCAGTACTGATCAGTACACAAAAACGATCCGCCGCGATGGACTTTCTTCGGCTCTTTTGGTTCGGCAGGGTCGTACGACGACTGCGGACCTTGAGGGTTGCGAGCGACCGCGCCCGACGCCACCAGTTGCTGGTAATAGTCGGGACGATACCAGTCACTCGTCCACTGCCACACGTTTCCAGCCATATCGTAGAGGCCATAGCCATTTGGTGGATATTGAGCAACGGCCGCGATACCCACATGTCCATCGTCACCGGTGTCGCGGTTGGGAAAGTGGCCTTGATGCGTGTTTGCCATCCATTTGCCGTTTGGCCGGAACTCGCTGCCCCAGACGAACGGTTTGCCGGCAAGACCGCCTCGCGCTGCAAATTCCCATTCGGCTTCGGTGGGCAGACGCTTGCCTGCCCACTTGGCATAGGCCTGGGCGTCTTCATAGGCGATCTGTACAACTGGGTAGTTGTCCTTGCCAACGATGCTGCTTTTCGGGCCGAGCGGATGGCGCCAGTTTGCGCCAGGAACGTAGCTCCACCACTGGAAGTGGTTATCGAGCGGGACGGCGTGATCGGGGGGCGAAAAGACCACCGATCCGGCGACCAGGTTCTCCGGCGGTGCGTCGGGATAGTCTTCCGGCCGCGGCTTGCGCTCGGCCACAGTAACGTATCCCGTGGCCTTCACGAAGCGGGCGAACTCCGCGTTCGTCACATCGGTCTCGTCCATGTAGAAGCCGTCAACGTAAACGCGATGGATCGGCCTCGCGTCCAGTGTGGCCTTCATCCCGACTTCGTCCATGTCGGGCGGATCGTTCGCGCCCATGGAGAATTCGCCGCCGGGAATCCATGTCATGCCGGCTGGAGTTGGCGTGGTTGGCTTGCCCTGGTTGGCAATCGTTGGTCCGAAAGACGCCATCGGAGCGGACGGAGCTGCAGTCGCCGTTTCCGGGGAAACGCTCGCGCTTGCCGTTTCCATAGTGCGGCGCGGCCGTAGCGTCCAGGCGGCAATGCCAATAGCAAGCGCGACAACAATGAGGGCGAGGATGAGGATAATGTTCCGCGTGGGCGTTGTGGAGGCAGTTGCGACCGCAGTTCGGGTTTGCTGGCGTGACTTGTTTGGCTTGTGCGTCATTATCTAGCGGCCGGGCGCGGAATTGATTGTAGCTGGAGAACAGTTCGCGGGGAAAATCCAACTATAGGAACTACTTTTCCCAGAATGGGATCTTGGTAGATTTTTCTTACCTCTCCCAGTCCTCCCGCGGTTCTTTGGAATCATCGGTTACAACGATTTAGCTGCAAAATGTTCAAAAGGGACGTTAGAGCTCAAAATATTGAGGCGCAAGGAGTTGCGGTGCGAAAATGCGTCGTTTTCGCACACCTCTTGCGGGTGGATGGATGTACTCATCCGGTATCGCAGGCGCACGTTATTGTCAAAGAGCTAAGCCACTAATAGGCTCCGGGCGGGCAATGCCAGCATCATTTGAAGCGCAAACCAGCCGTCTGATAAATAGCGTCCGGGTTGGGCGCGAGTCACGAAAAATCGTCAGCCGCAATATGACGAAGGTAACCGGATTCCCCGAATTGGAACATAACAGTTGCTATTAGCCAGTAGCGGAACCAGAGAATAGCAAACGGTGGGACGGAGCACCCGTCCCTGCAGACAAATCTTGACGGATGTCCCAGCCATGGAACGGCCAAATGAATACTGAAATTGAGTGGCACTTGCTCGGGCTAACGCCCGAGGGATGACAAATCGGAAAGTGGTCACAGGGGATTGGTGGTCGGCGTGATTTCGTAGCACAAACGAAAACCTCCGCCGCGGCAAAGGAAGCCGGGATGGGGTACCAACCTCAAGATTCTTCAAAACACTCAGAGGCGCGAGGTCGGCCACCCCACCACATCCACCTTCGTTGCTCGTTACTGCTTCCGGAGTACGAAGTTCCTGGAAGTTCCGGCATCGGTTTGGATGGCCATGATCTCGCTTCCACTGTCGGTGATGGTCACGGCAAAGTGCGACTCAACGCCATTATCCTCAACCATAACGATCGACCCCGTGCAGTCGGCATTGACAACATACGCACCCTTGAAAGGAACTCCGGTCTCCTTGTGTCCGTTGCCGGACGCCGTAAAAGAACCAGAAAGCATTCCGTCTCCGGCAAACGAAAGGGTGCCAACGAAAGCGACGGGAGCGAAAGCTCTGGCTGGCCGGTCTGACTGCCCGATTTGTGAACGATTTCAAACCCATTCCCGGAAAACCCGTAAGCGCCGCTCATGGTCGTAGCCGCACAGCCGGGGTCAGCTCGAAGAGCCGGGGCGAGGCCAATCACAATCAGAGTGATAAGCAAAAGGAATCTTTTAGCAATCACGGGAAAATCTCCTTCCCTAGTTTTCAGTTTGCAAGAGGTTGCAATCAGCCCAAACGGACTGGCTGAAAATCCTGGAGTCCCACCCGGCCGTCAGACGACCGCGCGGAGCCTCCGCTGTTTGACTGTTTGGCGAGAGAGACAACGAGGTAACCGGTACCACTAGCTGGCAGCAGCCGCCAGGGAAGCCCACAACTCGTCTTCTGAGTCAGGGAGTATATACCGCTCCCCCCACGTAGCTCAATCGCTACGGCTGCATGAGACGAGAAACAACGCGACGACCTGCTTGCCGCCGACTTGGACGAGAATGCGCGTCGGCTGAGTGCCTCGTCCAAGATTTGGGAATGCCATGGTCTGCGCCAATCGTTGCGGCTGAGGTCATCCTGCTCTTTCCTGTGCTGGCGCTGGCGTTCGCGGGGGACCCTTTTGCGAAGGCCGTTAATAGACTGCCAGTAATCGCTCGGGTTGCGCTTCCTGCGCTGGCGGTGATCCCCTATTACCTGGTGACGCACCCGGCGGGCGATTTTCGCTGGTGGTTGCTGGAGCGGTGCTGTTCGCCTCGGCCCACATTCCCAACCCGCTGCTGGTCGAGGTAACGCTCCGTTGGGGAGCAGCCGCGTGCGCATTTTTTCTGCGCTATCGGGATCCCTACTCACTCGGCATTGCACATGGCATCCTCGGCATCTGCCTTGCGGTCTCTGTTCAATATGGAGATATGACCCTTGCTCGCCTGTCGGGAAGAGGCCCCGGGTCGTGACCGCGGCCTGGAGTACAGACGAGCGCAGACAGTGGAAGTCGGCCAGCAGTGAATCGTGGTTCCCACTCAATCGAAATGGTGTGGTGTCGATTGAGTGGGCACGTGCGGAAACAACACAGCTACCGAAGAACGGCAACGATGGCGACGGAGCCTCGGCGCTGCGCTGTGGTCAGGAGGCGCTTGCTTTCGGGGAAGTTGACGCCAGTGCTCGCGGTCTTCAAGCCTGCCAGCATGTGCGTATCGGCGATCACATCAAAGTCCACCACGGCCTCGCCAAGGCCTGCTCCGTCGGCGGGCTCGGCAAGTATGTTATAGGTGCGGCCGGTGTCGTGGTTGCGCAAAGTGACAGAGTGAGGGCCGTAGCTCACGTTGATGAGGTATGTGCCCGCGGGAAGCTGTTGGTCGCCCGCGTAGAAGTCGAAGGGAATTCTGGCAGTCACACCATAGGTGTCGTCTTGCGCCAGGGAGAGTCCGGTGAGCGCCATCGCGAAAACAACCAGCGCCACGTAATTGCGAACGGTCTTGTTCATGACATGCTCCTTTTGTGTTGCTGTCCCTCGCCGCGAACATCTGGCTCGGTATCGTGCGTCGTGGCTATGGTGTGCAACGATGTGCTGGAATAGACGCGAGGGAAAGCGCAGTGTTCCGCGCCGGAGACACCATGGGGACGAGCACACGGAGTTGTGTCATGAAGCAGCCGATAGCTAGCGCGAACAACGATTCAGTGTCGAAAGAGCCAAAATATCGCCCATGATTTGTGACACGGTGCAGATTCGACATACCGGGGGACAGCCGCATGAATACTGGGGATGGAGGTGGTAGCACTCGGGCTGAAGCCCTCGCAGGTGTCTGCCGTCGGTTAAAGCCGACTCCCGGATTTTTATTACGGGCTTAGCCAGCGCTGAAAGCGCTGGGGTAAGATCTGCCGGCCCTCCGGGGGTGGTTCATCCGTGGTTCGTTCTGTTTCGCAAACCGAGATGGGTTCCCGTGCATTGGGCCTGGACAAGCTAGCGCGTTCGTGATGCCACCAGTCCTTTGCGGACGGCCTCGGCGATCGAGTGGCGCAAGTGCAACGCCGCGAGGTCGGCTTCAGTCACCCATTTCACTTCGCTGACGTCGCTGCCGGCGGCGGGTTCTCCGGCGAGAGGATGGCAGAGGAAGTCGATCAGAACATAATGATACTGAGCGCGGCCATCGGCGTCGGGGAAGATGCTGTCGAAGACATCGAGCACTTGGCCGACTTCGACACGCAACCCGGTTTCTTCGAGGGCCTCGCGGGCGGCGCCGTCGCGGAGTCTTCTCGCCCAGCTCCAGAACTCCACCGGGAACGGACCACTCGTCCTTGAGCGGCTCGGTGGCGCGGCGAACCAGCAGGGCTCGGTTGTCGCGGACGATGACAGCTCCTACGCCAACGATGGGGCGGTCCGGGTAGTCGCGTTTCATGGGTGCATTGAAGCCACTTGGGGTCAATTAGTAGCCTATAGGTCGCACGTTGAAGAAGTCAGCGAGATTCTTTCTGGGCGGGTCAAACAGCAGGTCCTTCGACTGCGCGCTCGCCCGACCCGCAAAGGCTGCGGGTCGGAAATTCCGGGCGAGCGCTTCGCTCAGGTTGACAAACCGGGTTATTGGTTGAAGAAGTCGGGGGGACGGAAGCCGATGACCTTCCAGCCTTTGGGGCCGCGCTTCAATTGAAAGCGCATTTGGGTGCTGCGCCGCTGCTCGGTCGGCAAGATGTCGGACGGATCGGCATCCATCTCAATGTCGGCGATGGCGAAACCGACGTCTTTCTCTTTGTCCTCGGTCACCTGCAAGAGCTGATAACGGAATTTCACGCTGTCGTGGAGCCGAAAGAACGACGCCATCTGGTCGCGGAACTGGGCAAAGTTGGGCATATTGCTAGCATCGAAGGCATCGAGGACCCGGTCGAGGTTATGGTCCTCCATTCCACGTTGAAGGTTGGTTAACACATCGCGAACAATTTCGTCTGATAGATCGGAGGTCGCGGGAGGCGCAGAGGGGCGATCACCGGGATTTTGGGAGGCAGCGGCGGCCTCGGATGGGGCGGTTTCCTGATCCTGGGTCATTGCCAGCGCCACTGGAGGCAGCAAGGTGAGCCAGGCCATGGCCAGCAGTCCAGCGACCGCGAGGACGGGCACTTTAGCGCCAGTCCGACGCGGTCGAGTTGCACGTTCTGAACGAGGTATGGGCAAGGGTTCCGGGTGTCAATGACAAGGCGACTTGTGCATAATAATCTTTTACACTGCTGTGGCACAGCAGTTTGCCACGATGAAAACGGGCGGCCTAAAACGCGAGTGGGCGAGTCATATTCAAAAAGCCGAGCAAGACTCACCGATCCCCTCGGTCAGCGCGCCCTGCTGGCCGCGAATTACACAACTTTCGGGAGATACAGGGGTTACAGGGAATGTGGCCAGCATTGCGTTAGATCGTGGCGCCCTCGTTGGGGGAGCGGGCCGGGACTTACCTCCGGCGGTGCAGGCATCCATGACTGAGACGCCAGTTCTTGAGATGCTGAGCGATGCCGAGGTCATGCTGCGCGTGGCCGGAGGCGACACCGAGGCGTTCGACTACCTGGTGGAAAAGTTTCGCCGGCCGATGGTCAGCTTCATGTACCGCATGACACGCAACCAGGCGGTGGCCGAAGAGCTGGCGCAGGAAGTGTTCCTGCGAGTGTACCGTTCGCGAGTGAGTTATGCGGCGAGCGCAAAGTTCACCACCTGGCTGTATCGCATTGCCACCAACCTGGCGGTGAATCACGCGCGCGATACCAAATATGAGCGGCCGGAAAACACCGTCAACATCGATGAGCCGGACACGGAAACCGGATTGACGGTGGACGTGGCGGACCGCAGCCTGAATGCCGAACAGGTCATTCTGCGACGGGAGCGGCTGGCGGCGATTCGGCAGCACATCGATGCCTTGCCGGAGAGGCAGCGCACCGCAGTGATCATGCATAAGTACCAAAACATGGACTACAAGCAGATCGCGGGCGTGTTGAAGTTGAGTGAGTCGGCTACGAAGTCGTTGTTGTTCCGGGCGTATGAAACGCTGCGGGAGACGTTGAAAGAGTTCATATAAGAAGTTGCAGGAAGTAGGGTGCGGTTATGAAGTGCGGTAACTTGCGCGATGAGTTGATGGAAGTCGTATTGAGCGGATCGGATCTGGCTACGCCAGCGGTGCAGGAACATCTGGCGACCTGCTCAGCGTGCGCGGAGGAAGTGACGTCGCTGCGGCGAACCATGAATCTTCTGGATGAGTGGCAGACGCCGGAACCGTCGCCGTACTTTTCTGCGCGGCTGCGGGCACGCATGAGAGAGGAGCACGCCGAGCAACAGGTGGGTTGGTTTGGCTGGCTTAGGCGTCCGGCAGTAGTCACCGCCGCGGCAGCGTTGCTGGCGGTAGGAGTCGGAATGTTGGGCGGCACGCGCTGGAAGGCGGGCCATCAACAGACGATTGCGGGTAACGGTAGTGCGAATCCGATCGGAATGGCGTCGACAAGTCCGGTGAATGATCTGCAATATCTCGACAACCATGCCGACCTGTTTTCTGATTTCGATGCTCTAGACGATAATCAGACCGAGACGAACTAATGACCAGGCGCGCCCCATACACGGTCCTCATCGCTTTGACCGTAGCTACGAGCTCGGTCCCGATGTATGGCGTCCCGTTCTGGCAGAAACTGAATCCGGTGCCGGCAGCACAAAGGCTTTCGCCGTTCGCACACCTTGCAGCAAACAAGCTCATTGCACAAGCGCAGGCACCGAATGCGGGAGGTATCCCGAAGTCCCACCTGCGCGGTCCGGGACCGCATAACGGAGACTGGCTGCGACAGTACGGAGCGCTTCCGCCGGCACAGCAGGAGCAAAAGCTGCAGAACGATCCGATGTTCCGGAGCTTGAATCCAGAAACGCAACAGCATTTACTGAACCGGCTGAGGAACTTTAACAGCCTGACACCTGATAAGAAGCAGAAAATCCTGAACCGAATGGAGACGTTCGAACACCTGCCTCCGGAGAAGCAGGCCCAGGCGCAGTCGCTGTTCAAGCGGTATGAGGGATTGCCGGCTGATCAGCGTGGCCAGGTTTCGCAGGCGTATCGCCAGATGCGCCAGATGTCTCCCGAACAGCGGGCGCAGTTCTTCAATTCCGACGAATTTCACGGCATGAACGATGAGCAGCGTGACCTGCTGCGCGGTATGTCGGAAC
>CAWFQT010000006.1:0-12591 GCA_963817965.1 uncultured Acidobacteriaceae bacterium | reverse complement strand
GACTTGCGCGAGCTAAACTACAGCCTGCAATCCAATCGCAAGACACGCGAAGGAACCCACAATCCCGACCGAGATGCGCAATTTGTCTATATCAATGCAAAAGTTGCTGCGGCATTAGCCGCCGGCGAGCCGGCCATCTCCGTCGATACCAAGAAAAAGGAACTGGTCGGCGACTTCAGAGAATGCAGGCTGCGAACTGCGCCCCAAAGGCGAACCAGAACCGGTGCGCGTTCATGATTTCAAGATACCCGAACTTGGGCGCGCCTCACCCTATGGGGTATATGACATCGCCGGCAACACCGGTTGGGTCAGCGTGGGCATCGATCACGACACGGCAAGCTTCGCCGTTCATGCCATCCGACGCTGGTGGCAGACCATGGGAACCCAGCGATACTCCAACGCACGCAGCCTGCTGATCACCGCCGATTGCGGTGGCAGCAACGGCGCACGGGTTCGGTTGTGGAAGCGAGAACTGCAAGGTCTGGCCGACGAACTTGGCCTCACCATCACCGTCTGTCATCTGCCGCCTGGAACGAGCAAATGGAACAAGATCGAGCATAAGCTATTCTCGTTCATCACCCAGAATTGGCGCGGCAAGCCCCTGGTGAGCTACCAAACCATCGTGCAACTGATCGCCGCCACCACAACGCGCACCGGATTCAACGTCAAAGCCGAGATCGACAACGGCACTTACCCCATCCGGTATCAAAGTCACAGACGCCGAAATGGCCGCACTGAATATCAGCCCACACGAATTCCATGGCGAGGGAACTACACGATAGCGCCCACGGCCTCGGTAATGTAGCATTTATTTATCGACAGGCCCTAAGGCAGTTTTGTCGGGTAGCTCGCGCCGGTCATCGGCCCTGTGACCGCGAAGCTGTGCGTTTTGGCCATCTGATGTGACGGCGTTGATTTTCGGCTTGTAGGCTGATCCTCATACGGGCTGGACGGGGTGAAGCGATGCGGCGGTTGTGGTCGGCGGACGAGCTTGGCGAGTGCTGGACGCTTTTTCCTGGGGACTTGGCTCTGGTGGCCATGCGGGCCGCCGCCCCGCGCGACGGGGCGCCCGCGCCGCCGATCCCGCCCGAGATTCAGGCCGAACTGGTCCACGATATGCTCGACCGCCAGTACCGCTCCCTACTCGACGAGCCCGTGCCGATGCTGGGCAATCTCACCCCGCGCGCCGCCGCTCGCAGTGCCCGCGGCCAGCGGAACCTCGCAACCTGGCTGAAGCACTTGGAAAACCGGTCCAGCCAAGCCCCGACCCGAACGATCCGATGGCGACCTACGACTTCACATGGCTCTGGCGGGAGCCGAAGGTCGAGCACCTCCGCAGCTGAAACAGGCCCATGGCCAAATCGCACAGCTTCGCGGTAGCAGCTTCTCATTGCAGCCACTGTTGCGCAGAACGGCAGTGATTGCCGACAAACCCTGAGGCTTCGGGACGACCTTGCCCTGCAACCAATTGTCAATAGTCTTGACACTCATCCCGCCTTTCCGCGCTAAGGTCGTACGCGGCCATCGGGCTTCGGCTCCGCGTAAGGTGTTTACCCATTCACGAAAGAGCTCTGCAAGGAGTGCAGGAAAGGCGAGCGTTTCCGTTCTTACCGTTTCAGTCCGGCTGATCATTCTGCTCCAGCGCTTCCAGTTTTTACCCGTTGTGTCGCCATCCCATTTCCAAAGCGGTCTGCACTCTACGGGCACGAGCACATCCGTGGAAGGGCTGGACCTATGGCAACACAGACAGGCATTTTGTTCTCTGCCGCATACGCAGTGCTGGCAGCGAACGCGGCTCTGCAGGGGCGGATGGTGGATGCGGTCGTCTATATGGCTATCGTCGTTCTGTATAGTCGGTCGTGCAGTTAGAATGGCAGCTTCTTCCGCAACCTCCAGCGCGTGCAGCAGGCCGGGCATCAATTCACGACAGGTCCAGAGCTCCGCGATGGGTATTGCAGTGATCGAGCCATGACAAACTCTTCTAATGAGCGCCCGCCAGAGGAAGCTGCCGGCCACTGTGCGCTCGCATAGCGGTGCGGGCTGGCGCCGCATGCTAAAAGGGCGGCCTTCCAATTCGTAGGCCATTCCATGTCTCGACGCCCCCTTGCTCCTCGCTCGTGCCGGAGCGGCTCCGGGTCGGGGGCTTGGACAATGAGGCGGCTGCCGATACGGATTCTAGTGCAACATAAGGACGTTGTGTTTTCCGTGTGCACTGCATGTTCTTCGGCACCCGCCGCTGCTTGGGAAAGGTATGCCCCCTCGCTTAGCAGCTTCGACCAGAATGGATCGCTTGCCTTGGGCCCAGTCGTGTAGAAGCAGTCGACCGCCTCTTCGCCGGTTAAAGTCCGAGCGCTCGGTGTCCGCCCGTCATGCATCGGGAGGGTGGCAGTCGACAGGCGGGCACAAGGGTTCCTTCGGAGGTCGGTCGCGACGCTTCAACATGAGCATTCGTTGCGGGAGCTGCCTCAATGTCACTGCCGCGCGGGTTCCGAAATCGTTCGTCACATCCTGTGCACGCCCGGGGAAAGGGGTGCTACCCTGGATGTCGTGGACTCTGGATGGCATCGCGGCATGGCAGGCAAAGCTTGGGGGAACAAGTGGTCGCCAGGAGACGAAAGAAGGGCAGCAGTTTTCTTGCTGGATACACAGAGGATCAAGGGTATCTGCTGAGGCCCGACCCCTCGACCGGACGTGCTGGCATGTTTCTGGCGACATCCCCGGACGGAGAGCCCGTGCTGGTCAAGTTCTGGCCAAAAAAAGCATCCGCATCCGACATCGAAGAGATATGGCGCTACGAGCTTCGACAGCTCCATAGGCTGGCGGGCTATCCGGGAGCCGGCAACTTCATCGCTGGGCTTTATAACGCAGGGTTCGACCATGACGGGTTTTACCTCATTCTCGCACCTGGCCAGCGGCAACCGCTGGCAGTCACCTTGGAGCGAGCGAACGCTGGACACTGGGTGAGGCTGCCGCGTCAGCAAACCAACCGCATTCTGATGTGGCGAAACCTCCGCCGGATCGCGCACGGGATCGGGCTTTTGCATGCGCAGGGAATGCTTCATCGCAACATTGACACCTGGGCAGTCCTAACGGCAGCTGGCGATCACCCGGATTTCCAGCTTACTGGGTTTGAGTTTTCGATGCGGCTCGTTGCCGCACAAGACCCCGCGCAGAACAGCAAGACCAGTCGCCGGAAGCAAGTGGTTCCATTCAACTCGTTTTCCAGAGACTGGTCAATGTTTGGGGCATTGGCAGCGGGCCTTCTTGGAGCCGATCCCGAGCGCCTCGACAATCTCGGCGTCCCACTCGGGGACGTCGCGAGTCATCTCACGATTGACGAAACTGACCTGCTCCGGAAACTGATCAGAGCGGAACACCAGACGCGGCTAGACAGCGAGGAGGTCGAGAGATGGATTGGCGAGACGTTAGATAAGCTTGTCGCTAACGCGGCCGATAAAGAGGCACAATTTTATCTCGTGTTCGCACTCGGGCAGACTTCTACCCTTTCCGCTCTCATCAGGGAAAAGTCTCTGCAAGAGATAGAAATCGACGACATCGCTGGGCAATTAGCCTTCATCGAAGATGACCTCTCGCAGGCTCCGCTCGCAGTAAAAGTAAAGTCTGCGGAAGACCTAGATGGACAACGATTGGCGCTGCGCGGCCAACATCTCACATACTACCTTCGAGAATATAGACCACGGAACTCTCAGGCCACGACTTGGGAATTTGCATATTGTGAGAACGCTAGGGGGATTGCACCCGCCGCAACCGACATCATTGCGCAAATAGCGGTCGACGCAGCATCACTCGCAGTGATGTCGCTCCAAGATGCCGGCACAAGGTACCCTCGGTTGCGGGGTAAGCTGAGATCTTGGAACGAGATGCAGGATAGGCTGCGGGCGGAAGCTCCGACGCTTACTGTGTTGGACAAGGTTCACCGGGCATTGGTCCTGACGCAATTTCTCGATGCTTTGTATGCTGCTGCCGAGGCATACCCTGTCGAGGTGATTGCCCCTCCTGCCGACTACAAGCTGGATAACGTTGAAGAGGGCGAGTACCTGCTGTTCCTTCAACCGCGTCGAGATGAGGAACGCGAGACGTTATCCCGACACCTGAACCTCAAGGCCCTGGGCCCGAGATTGCGAGACACCTTGACAGGCGACAAGGCAAAGTCGGAGGAATGGACGCTGACCGAGCGCGGGTCCTTGGGGGAGCGACAACCAGAGGACACGGTTTGGCGGTTCCAGGCAATCGTGTCGCGCACTGCTGTTGCGGACATCTATGTTTTCAGTGGACCAGCCGTTGCACCTCAGATCGAAGGAGGCATTCTGGTATCGGGAAAGTCCGTGGGACGCGATACGCAGCTTAGGCGGCGCCTCAAGGCTCTCAAAGCACTGAGCGAGCACGACGAGTTGCTGCGCATGTTCGCTGATAGACGCAGCCGTATTCTGGACAGCCACGACAAAGTCACTGAGGACGATGCTTTTCGTGAACTCGATGAGCCGAAGCAGACAAGCCTTCGTAACATCATCCAGACGGTTCCATTCTACATGGTTCAGGGGCCGCCTGGTGTGGGAAAGACAAGGCTCGTGCGAGACTTGGTTGGTAGGCGATTCAAAGAGGAACCCACGGCCAGAATGCTCCTGACTGCCCAGAGCAATTCCGCGATCGACCATCTTCTCGGGGAGCTTGAAGAGACCTTCACCGCGAGTGCGGCGGAGCTTCCTTTGGTCGTTCGCTGCAGGTCCCGCGACAGCGCAGGGATAAGCAGCCCATTTGAGATACGCGAGCAATCGAGCAAAGTGCTTGCGAGTTTGAACGGCAGCGAACTCGCGGAGGAGACGTCGGAACGCCTCAAAGCGATGATCCGACAGGCAGTCACATCCGATGCTAGCAAGACATCGAATAGGTCGGCCCGCTCCCGTTTTCGTCGTGGCGTCCCACTCGATAAAGGCCCAGCCGAGGTATTGTTGAGGTCGTTGGATGGTATGGTTGCACGTGCGGCGAACCTCGTGTTCGCGACAACCAATTCGGGAGAGTTGGAACAACTCGATTGAAGAGAGAGGTCAGTTTGATTGGTCCATCGTTGAAGAGGCTGGGAAGGCCACCGGCTGCGAACTAGTCCCCCCTTTGTTGCTCTCACACCGAAGGTTGCTCATCGGAGATCACAAGCAACTGCCGCCGTTCAATTCTGACCGGATGATTACCCTGCTTAGTCAACCTGAGGCCGTTAAGGCGGCAATCCAAGTGGGGGAGGAGTTTGTCGGTAGGTCCATGCGAGACGCGACGACCGACGAAATCGTTGAGGGCGTAGAGGCAGAGACTGACGAGGGGCTTATACCTGAGCTTTGCTCTACTGCGATCAGCATGTTGATGTTCTTTGAAACTGCCATTGAGACCGAATTCCAGCGTCAGGCAAAAGGTCGCCCAGGGAGGCCCATAGCCAACACGCTCACCCAACAACATCGCATGCACCCAGCAATCGCGTGCATGGTCTCGATCTGCTTCTACGGGGGAACACTCCGAACGCACCCGAAGTGCGCAAGGCGCTTCGCCACCGAAACACGTCCGTTCGGCACCAGCAATCCGCACAAGCTACCCGACGCTCCGGTCACCGTCATCGATATGCCCGCTTTTCACACGACCGTCGGCCAGACCTGCGGAGATATGATGCCTCGCTGGACGAATCCGGGTGAGGTGCTGGCGATCAAGGAAATACTCAAGCTCTTGCGCGCTAATCCTGATGCATCGAAACCGCCCACCCTTGCGGTGCTTTCGCCTTATTCCAGGCAAGTGAAAAAGCTGTCAGCAATGATCGCCGACGGTGCCACGTCGGAACTCTCTCATTTAGAAGGATTCCGTGCCGCTGCACCAGGTGGCTTTTGCGGCACCGTTGATTCTTTCCAAGGTGACGAAGCTGACATTGTTATCATCTCAATGGTGCGGAACAACGATCACTCCAACCCGCAAAATGCTCTCGGGTTTCTAACCGAGATACGACGCATGAATGTTCTATTGAGCCGTGCGAAATGGCAACTCGTGATTGTTGGAAGCATCAAGTTTTTGGAGACCATCGTCGCAGCTGCCAAACAGCCCGCCGACGCAGAACTCCTTGAGTTTATGAAGCTCCTTACCGAGTGGTTGGCAAAGCCGCCCCCCAGTCATGCCTCCGCAGTCCGGGTTGTGCCGTTCGCGACGCTCTCGGGTGGTCAGTCATGAGCTCGGTGAAAGTGGCAGTTCCGCTCTTGAGACGGAAGAACAAGTTTTACTTCGACAAAGGTCGCCCCTGGAGCGTTGTCGAGCAGATCATACTGCATTCCCTCGCACAGAACAGCCAAACATCCACTCAGATTTCTCAGGCCGGCAGACTTCATCACCGCCTCGTGATTGAGGTGATTGTGCGATTAATGAGAGCGGGCTGGGTAGAGCTTATCCAAAGCGACAAGGGCGTGCAATTCCGAGCAAGTCCCGCAGGCCTGGTGGCCGCCCATGCCGATGAACTTCCGGCGCCAGCGAAGCGCATGCATCGCACTATGAGCTACGTGATAGATCAGATAACAGGCACTGTCTATCGGACGCGCGACTGGCCGCTTTTATATCCTCAATTTAGGGTTTTAGAGCTCGCGCAGCTTGAGCCTATTGTCTGGATGCATGATCGAGAGATTGGAAGCGGCGGTGATGTTCGTTCTATCCTCTCCGTGCTCTTTGAGGATGATGAGAGGTTCGTAGGTATAGACACATCTGCTGATCGCCCCGCACAGAGATATGCGCTTCTCACAGTGCACGACCAAGAGATCGAGGGGCTGCCCTCGCGAGCGCCAAGCGAGTTCGCGCATTGGATTCTTGAGGCGGCAAAATACGCGCCGGCGCCTTCAGGCGCGCAAAAGTATCCGACTCACGTTGTCGAGCCCCAGCCTGTCAAGACAGAGACGGTCCTCGTTCAGCCGCGCTCGATCGCATTTCAGGCATCCGACATTCTGATCGGAGGCGTTGCACACAAACAGGTGTTCGAGAACGCCATCCGTAAGGCTCGGCACAGATTGATCATACACTCAACGTTCATCCGACGTGATTCGTTCTCGCAATGGAAGCCATCGCTAATCGAGGCCGCGAAGAAAGGAGTTAAGGTAGATATCCTGTGGGGGCAAAATGAGAAGGCGGCAGATGGACGTTCTACATTTAAGGTAGCTACCCAGCTGCGCGAAGAGATCGCCGCTGCCGGCTTTTCTGCCGTCTTGCGGGTGCACCCCTTTTCTACGCGTTCGCATGCCAAGCTTATCATTAGCGACGAAGGCAATCCAAACCGTCTGGTCGCCGTCCTGGGCTCGTGTAATTGGTTCTACAGCAATTTTACGTCGTTCGAAGCGTCGGTGCGGTTGCGCGATCCGGAGATTGTGTCGGACGTACTATTTCAAGTGGCCGAATTGTCCCGTGGTGTCGAGCGGCATTGGACCAACATCACAGATGAGTTTGCTCGATTGGCCGTGAATGTGAGGCCGCAGCCTAATCCGGGAGGGGCAAGGGCGATCGGTACCTTAGTGACCGGCCCCGAACACGGACGTTTTGTTCGACAAGCAAGAGACGAAGCCAAGAGCCGAAATCTTTGTCATGAGCCATCGCCTGGGGGCGGCTAGCAAGGCGTTCATTCTTCCCCCAACGCAAGAGGCCGCCGCGATGCGCGACTTGGATGTGAAAATTTACTATGGGGTTGTTAACCCCGAGATGCGCGATGAAGTACCGAAGCTCATCAGTGCCGCAGCAGCAGCAAGGGTACGTTTGCAGCCTGTATATGAACCTACGATCCATGCCAAAATCCTGGCGTGGGACGATGACAATCTTCTGATCACCAGTCGAAACTGGCTATCTGCGAACTCGGCTGAAAATAACCCTTTAGGCGAAATCGGTCTGTTCTTACAGGCTCGCAGTTCCGCTCGGCTGGTAATGGAGCAATTCGATCTTCTTCGCCACTACACCTAGCCATTTCCGTACGCAGGGACGCCGCCCGAGCAAGATCGGGTAAGGCTGGGCGGGCGGATCTCGATCCGGAAAAATAGATAACGGTCTCCGTCGTAACGCTCTTCAGAAGTGCAGCGCGTCGCGGCGACACCGGCGTACGTCAGCCGAAGTTCCTGCATCTCTGATCCGCTCCACCTGGCCTGCGTGATCCGCTCTTTCCGCCGATCATAGAAGCTCTGTCGTGCGCAGGATGGCATTTCCCCGAAATGAGGCCACAGGGCGCCGGCTGGCAGGTGCAGCTGCACGAGAAAGGCGGCAAGCAGCACGCGATGCCGTGCCATCACGCGCTGGCCGAGGCGTTGCGCGCCTATATCGATGCCTTCGGTATCGCAGAGGACAAGAAGGGCTGGCTGTTCCGCACCAGCCCGGGGCACACCGCGACCGTGCTGACCGAGCAACCGATGGGCCAGGCCGACGCACCGCGCGCTGATCGCCACCCTCACCTATTCCTTCGCGCGCATCAGCGCCGCCTTGCGCATGAAGGTGGAGGATCTAAGAAAAGGTGCTGAAGTCGCCGCCGGGTCGCCCGTCTTCATTGCGGAAATCAGGAATGCGAAAGGGCGCGCAGTAGAACGCGCCGGCGAGTTCGTTGTGCTCGCAGGCTCCACTGCGTTGCGGCGCGAGATGCCAGGAATCTCGCAGAGTGTTGCCGACAAGCGCAAGCTTCTGATCGAAACTCACGTGTTGGCACCGGACACCGACCTGGAACTCTACCGCTTCACGCAAGATGCGAACTTCGGCAGCCCTTCTGGTGCAAGCGCAACAATTGCCGGGCGCGCGGACAACGGAAAGCAAACATGGCACGTCGAGGGAGATGGGCGCACATACGCCGACTGGCGGGAGAACCAGATTAGCGGGGAGGGAGAAAAGGCGTAATTCCCGAGGGCGAGGATTTCGCACCGGACTTATGCATCAGAAAAGTCCAATCGCATCAGTGTCCTGGGTTTGATGCAAATATCTTAAGATATGCACAAAACGTGGGCTGTAGATGGAAAGCGGTCGTGCGCGCTTCGGCATTGGAGGGCGTGCGCGGCCACCGCCACAGGACCTTGGGTGAGCGAGTAGTCATTCCGGAAGTCCCGCCTTGCGCAGACCCTCGACAAACCTGTCAAACTCGATGCTCTCCAGATACGAGTCCAGGCGGCGAATCTCGCCGATGGACGCGTAGGTTTGTGGCGAACCCGGGTTCGGCAGTGCCCCGCGCGCCTCGTCCAGGCGCCCCAACTGCGCCAGAGTTGCGGCTAAGTGCCGTCTCCAGTTGTTCAAAAATGGTGTTCGCCGCGAGCAGGTCTCAAAGTGGGTGAGCGCTTCCTCGTAACGGCCGAGATGCAATAACGCGCGGCCAATATAGAAGTCCCACAGTGGCGGGTGCAATGGATCGAGCCGCCTTGCATGGGCGAGCTGTTCCAGCGCTTCAGCTGATCGCCCGACATAGGACAGCACGTTGGCATTCCAGGCATAGCTCTCAGCCTCGCCCGGGTTGAGTGCCACTGCACGCTGCGTCCAGGTGACAGCATCCATATGTTGGCGTGCGCGTAGATGCAGATTGCCGAGTACGCGGTTGGCCAGCGGTGAGGACGCTTCGAGTTCGAGCGCGCGACGTGCACTGGCGAAGCCCTTGCTCAGCAGTGCGTCCCGCCGTTTCGGATCAATCCGCCAGGTCACGTGGACATATTGGATGTAGGCAAGCTCTGCATGCACCAAAGCAAATCCCGGATCGAGCGCGACTGCCTGCTCGAACAGCGCTTCGGCAGCCCGGATTCCATCCAGTTGCGATAAATTCCGCAGCTCCCGCCCTTGCAGTAAGAGTTCGTATGCGCCAAGCGAGCCGGGCGGTTTGCGGCGCGCCTGCTCGATGATGCTACGCTCGATGTTGCTCACCAGGGTGGTTACAATCCGTTCGGTGATCTCGTCCTGCAGCGAGAAGATATCCGACATCGCCCGTTCATAACGCTCCGCCCACAGATGCGCCGCCGTGGCCGCATCGATCAGTTGCGCGGTGACACGGAGACGATTGTCAGCCCGGCGAACACTGCCTTCAAGCACATAGCGGACGCTGAGGTCGCGTGCGATGTCGGCGATGCTGACGGCCTGCCGCTTGTAGACGAAAGTGGAATTGCGGGCGATAACGGTCAGCTGGGTAAAGCGGGTCAGTGCAGTGAGGATGTCCTCGGTAAGGCCGTCGGCAAAATATCCCTGGCCGGAATCGTCGTTCAGATTTTCGAACGGCAATACTGCAATCGACGGACGATCGCGCAGACCTGGCAGCGAAGCGAGGCTGACAGACTGCGACCCAGTCACGTCGCCGACGAAGCGAAAGCCCCTGCGTGGCACGGTGCGGATCAGACGCTGAGCCTCGCCGCTGTCGCCAATCGCCTTCCGCGCGGCGTTGATCCGGCTGAAAAACGTCGATTCCGAGACGGCCCTGCCGCCCCACACGGAGTCCAGCAGGTCCTCCTTGCTGACAACCTGGTCGCTGTTCCGGATAAGGTGCGCCAGCAGGTCGAACACCTGTGGTTCCACCGCGATCAGCTCGCTGGCCCGCCGAAGTTCGCGGCGCCCGACATCGAGCAGGTAATCCGCAAAGCGAAACTGCACTTGGGACCTCCCGCAGCCACGCAAGGGCCATCTCAGACGAAAATCATATGTACCTCAAGGTCGCATCAAGGCCGACCAAAAGACTTCCGCGAGCCAGGCGGATACTGTCGGCGAGCTCAATCTGCCGGTCAGGGCGACGCCTCGGCCCTTCCAACCAATCTGCCGCCTGGGGGATCCATGCAACGCCGTGATGTTTTGAGGCTCGCCGCTGGCGCCGCGATTCTCGCCGCACCGCATATCGCGCGAGCGCAACGCGGACGAATTCTCAAGTACGTTCCGGGGATTGGCCTGACCCTGCTCGATCCGGTTTGGAGTTCGGCCCGGGGAACCCATATCCACGCCTACCTGGTGTTCGACACGCTGTTTGGCCTGGACGAGACGCTCGCGCCCCAGCCACAGATGCTCGAAGGCCATACTGTCGAGAACGACGGTACCGTCTGGACGCTTCGACTGCGCGAGGGGCTGCGGTTTCATGACGGTGAGCCGGTGCTTGCGCGGGATGCAGTCGCGAGCATTCGACGCTTTACTGTTCGGGACGGGTTTGGTCAGGCACTTATGGCAGTGACCAACGAATTGTCGGCTCCGGATGACCGCACGGTGCGGTTCCGCCTGGCGAAGCCCTTCCCGCACCTGCCTGCGGCTCTGGCCGGATCATCCTTCCTCGTGCCGTGCATCATGCCGGAAAGGCTCGCCAATACCGATCCCTTCCATCAGGTGCCGGAGATGGTCGGCAGTGGCCCGTACCGGTTTCTCTCCGCCGAGTTCAGCGCAGGCGAGCGTGCGGTGTACGAGCGCTTCGGGGGATATGAGCCTCGCCCGGGCGAGACCGTGAGTTATACCGCCGGCCCCAAGGTGGCGCATTTCGATCGTGTGGAGTGGCACGTACTCGGCGATATCGCCACTGCGGTGGCGGCCTTGTCGCAGGGCGAAGTCGATTGGCTGGATTCGGTACCGGCCGATCTGGTGCCGGCGCTGGCGCGGAATACAACCGTGAAGGTGGAGGTCATCGAGCCCTCCGGATCGATCCCGTTCATGCGCTTCAACCAGCTGCATCCGCCGTTCGACAATCCTGCCATCCGGCGCGCGTTGCTTGGTGCCGTTGACCAGGCCGAGGTCATGCGTGCCGTGGCCGGCACGGACCGTGCCATCTGGCGCGAACGGGTTGGTCTGTTCAGCCCAGGCTCTCTCTTGGCGAACGAGACCGGCATCGAGGTGCTCAGCGGTCCCCGCGACTACGGAAAAGTGCAGCGCGATCTCGCGGCGGCAGGTTATCGAGGCGAGCCGATCGTCGTTCTGACCGTCTCCGACAATGCCTACTTTGTGTCCATCGCGGCGGTGGGCGTCGACGAGTTGCGCAAGGCCGGCATGAACCTCGACGTGCAGACGATGGACTTCACGACTATGGTGCGTCGCCGCGCCAGCAAGGAGCCACCCGAGAAGGGTGGATGGAATGTCTTTTTCAACATCACCGACGGTCTGTTCGGCGACAACCCGGCGACGAACATCCAGATCCGCGGCGATGGCAGGTCGGGCTTGGAAGGCTGGCCAGTCAGCCCGAAGCTTGAGGCATTGCGCAGCGCCTGGCTGCAAACCGCGGATGTCGATGCGCAGAAGCGGATTGCTGTGCAAATGCAACTGCAGATGTGGCAGGACGTCCCGTACATTCCTATGGGGTTCTGGGTTCGTTCCACCGCACACCGACGTGATGTCGTTGATCTGCCGTGGGGGTTTGCCGCGTTCTATGGCGTTCGGAGAGTCTAATCGACACGGTCAAGCGTTGCTTCGGAGAATATTATGACGATCCAACACGTGAGCCACGTTTGCTGGGCAATGTTTGCTCCGTCGTCGACGGGATTCCCGAGTGTCAGCGATGACTGCGACAACGGTATCGAACAGGATGCGCTTGTGCGTACCTGCGTACTTTGAAACCCGGTAAAGCTGAGTGATTGTGGGCGCCAGGCGCCACTACCCGTCAGC
>CAWFQT010000005.1:0-7597 GCA_963817965.1 uncultured Acidobacteriaceae bacterium | reverse complement strand
CGACGTATACTGGATTCCAGGGAGAATCGCGGCTCCTCAATTCCATCCAGCCTGCCCAATCGCTGCGGCCGCTTCACGCGACTATGTCCCAGATTTGAATTGACAGCCCGCACTCCCGGAATCACAACGGTCTGTATCCGAAACCGCAGAAGTTTCTAGTTTTGGCTAACCACAGGGTCAAGGCCGAAGCCGTAGCCGAACGAGCCGACACCGTTGGTCCGTGCCCTGCCGGATGGGTTCGCTTTAGTTTGCAACCAGAATTGGGGAGCTAGCATCAGAAAACAAGTTCCGCTTTCGACGTGTCTTTGTGTCTTTCAACCTTCGTTACATTGAGGTCATTGCAGGAAGCCAGTGTCATAGTCAAGCTTGACTAATCGGCCCCTAGGGAGACTGGGTTGGCTGCCGCAAACAAAAACCGCACGCAACGTTCGATCGATGGACTGTCTCACGTCGATTGCATCGACCTCGTAGCCCGCAAAGGCAGGCTGGTCCCTGGGGTCGAGGAAGTTGCGACCTCCTGGCGGCGTTGTTTAACCGCACATCACCTCGATCCCGAGATTCAGGCCGCACCGCACATCATCACAGAAAGGGAAATAAAGGACTCCCGCGAGCCCTTGCGCAATCTCATTTTGCACGCCCAGGAGGAACTCGATCGTCTATATGCCATCGTCGGACAACAACAGTATGTGGTTCTGTTATGCAACAGCGAAGGGGTTGCGGTTCACCACCGCGGGGATGAGTCAATGGCGGATGCCTATAAAGATCGCGGGATCTGGCTAGGTGGGGTCTGGTCGGAGCAAATTGAAGGTACCAACGGAATCGGGACTTGCATCACTGACCAACGAGCCACGGTGGTACATGGCGGCCAGCATTTTCGCACACGCCATTCCAACTTGAGCTGTGCGGGCGCCCCGATTTCCGACCCCCTTGGTCGATTGGCTGCGGTGCTGGATACCTCATCGATGAACCCGCAGACCACAGAGCAGTCCCTCTCTCTGGTCATGGGCATCACCAAAGTATCGGCCCGGGGTATCGAGGAGCGGATATTCCGCGAGTATTTCCGACACGCGTGGAATATTGCAGCCGCTTCCTGTGGGGATAGTGATGTAGCGGTTCTGCTCGCGGTCGACAATGATCAACGAATTCTGGGCGCAGACCAGATCGCTCGCCGGGTCTTCAGTCTCAATGACGAAGTGCTGAACCGGGGCATGGCTCTGGCGACGATCTTCGAGTGTGATTCCTCGATCTTTCGTTGCAAGCGGATGCAAGATGTGGCGGCTCGTCTGCTTCGGACAGGAACTGATGAGCCATGGAACGCCTTGATCACTCCCCCAGCTTGTAGGATGAGTGGCTGGTGTTCTCCCACGGACGCCCTGCTTCACTCACGACCGCGAGTCGGCATGCTTGCACACCTGCCACTCTCAGTGGGTCCGCCCACGAATCGCGGGGGCCTTGCACCCGCACGCGCCAATCGCATATGCGAATACATAGATTCGCATATGCAGGAAAATATCGCTCTGGAAGTGCTCGCCGAAATTGCACAATTGTCGGTTCATCATTTTGCCCGCGCGTTCCGCCAATCCCTCGGGATACCGCCGCACAACTATATAGTGCAGCGACGGGTCGAGCATGCACAGCAGCTGCTACGAAACACCGACCTTCCACTTTCGGAGATTGCGATTGTGGCAGGTTTCACGGACCAAAGTCACCTTGCCCGACACTTCCGGACAATTACCGGTGTTTCTCCTAGCCTAGCTCGCCATCGATTCAGGACTGGACCCGATATCCTTCCTCTTCGCCCCGCGCACGTTGGAAGCTAACAATTCAGCAAGAACGTACCGATCACGGCCCCTTCATGCAAGACACATAGTCCCATCTTTGCGATCATCGTTTCACTGTGGGGGAACAAAGGAGGGGACTGTGGATAGGTTCATGAGACGCTACGAAATGTTGCTGCGCCTGAATAGATGCTTGACGTCGGCGCGGCCAGAAGAGATGGCCACCAGCATCTCAGCCGAACCGCGCCTGGTCGTTGACTTCGATCTGCTTGACATTGTGGTTAGCCGGGCGTACTCGAGTGAGATAAGTCCGACGTCCGGGGAAGCGCATGAGGCCGTATGTAATCGTGAAAGCCGGCATTCTTCCGACGATGCTCACGAAGAAGGTGCGGCGCCCGCACACAGTTCCCGAGTAAGCTGCCTTCCCCGCGGCGACGAGATCAAGGGGCAATGCTCGCTCCCCTTGATCAGCCGCGGCTCGGAACTGGGTTCCCAGGTGGTAGGACGATTTGCCGAGGACGATTTCAGCGAAGATGACGTCGAGTTTCTTGCCCAGGTGGCGGGCCAGGTGGCGATCTTCATCGACAATTCCACGGCCCACCGTCATATCGCGCAGCTCACCGAGAAAGTCACGTCAGAGAGCGTTTACTTTGACGACGAACTCCCCACCGGGACGAACTTCGAGGAAATCGTCGGCCGAAGTGCCGCGCTCCGCTCGCTCTTACGGCAAGTCGAGACCGTTGCCCCCACCGATTCCACCGTCCTTATCTATGGCGAGACTGGGACGGGCAAAGAACTGATTGCGCGGGCTCTGCATAATGTCAGCGCGCGGCACGCGTGCCCCTTCGTGAAGCTGAACTGCGCCGCGATCCCGACGGGACTGTTGGAAAGCGAACTGTTCGGACATGAGAGAGGCGCCTTCACCAGCGCGATTGCGCAACGGATCGGTCGCTTCGAGCTGGCCAATCGGGGAACCATCTTCCTCGATGAGATCGGCGAGATTCCGCTCGAGCTCCAGCCCAAACTGCTACGTGTTTTGCAGGAGCGAGAGTTTGAACGCTTGGGAAGTTCTCGCACCCTAACGACGGACGCGCGTCTTATCGCTGCTACCAATCGAGACCTCGGTGCCCTGGTGCAAGAGCAGAAATTCCGGCCTGATCTTTTCTACCGGCTGAATGTCTTCCCAGTCCGGGTCCCCGCACTGCGCGAGCGGCGGGAGGATATCCCGCTGCTGGTGCGGCATTTCGCCCAGCGCTTCTCCAAGCGCATGAACCGGAATATCGAGAGCGTTCCCAAGCGGGGTATGGATGCTCTCATCAACTACAGTTGGCCAGGCAACGTCCGGGAACTGGAGAACGTGATCGAGCGGGCGGTGATTCTGAGTTCGGGTCTCGAATTGCGGGTTCCGGTTGGCGAGCTTTCCCGGACTGCTTCTGCGGCTGATGGTTGGAAGCCGCAGACCCTGGAAGAGGCCGAACGGGCGCACATTCTGGCAACGTTGAAGAAAACGCGCTGGGTGTTGGCGGGACCGAATGGGGCAGCGATACGGCTGGGATTGAATCGCTCGACCCTGCAATTCCGAATGAAGAAGCTCGGCATTGCGCGGCCCAGTCGTGAAGACGATGGCTGTGGTTCATCAAAACTAAACGCCGCCCGGCTTTCGACATGAGAAGCGCTTTGCTTAGACAGAGGCGGCCTCGCGTAGCCGACCGGTGGCTCGCCATAACTCCGTACATTTGCAGAATCAATAACTTGAGAGACTGCCTGCACAGCGCGCATTCCGTTGAGATTCTCGGATGTTTGTGTGTCTTCGATATCTGCTCGGCTGGATTCTTTCCGTCTTTCGCTCTCGGGATGACCTCGTCCTCGAGAACCTCGCCCTGCGCCAACAACTGCTGGCTGTTCATGCCAAACGGCCGCGCCCACGGCTCGGCGCCTTCGACAAACTGTTCTGGGTCCTACTCCGGCGAGTATGGTCTGGATGGAAGAGATCATTGATCCTTGTCACCCCGGAGACCGTTGTTCGCTGGCATCGGGCAGGGTTTCGGCAGTGCTGGCGTTGGATCTCGCGCACACACGAGGCGGTTGGCACTTCATTCGCCATAGCTGTCCTCCGCAGAAACCTGCGACGGCTCAAGCGACGCGCTGTTCCAGACGGTATTCGTGATGTAGACCGCCCAGGATGTCCTTGGCTCGAGGCCGGACCGATGCAGGTATGTTTTCCATTTCACATCAAGAGTGTGCGCGGTCCGGGAGCGAAATTCAACCTAGCCTGATCCGCAGAAGCCTGAGGACAAGAAACCTGTAACGCAGCCAAACGTGCCAGGGGCAACCGAAGCAGGAGGTCCCGGCCGGACAGCCCAAAACTCGGCAGCCGACGCAAGAAAAACATGATCAAGAGAAGAAGAAGTTGGCTTAGGCCGCAATGAACTTAGATCGGTCAAACGGAAGGATCAGGGCGGTTCGGTTGCATAGAGCCGTTCTGATAGACATCAACAAGATTTGGACGTCGAGCGGTTCGTGCTTTCTGCGGGCCTCGCCTTCACAAGTACGTCCACAGAATAACGTGTAGTGAAAGGAGTGTTTTATGCCCTGTGGCGACGCCCACGTTCGTGATAACGGAGACGAACGATGCCGGCCAGCGGTAACAGGCAGCACGGTTGTCGCGTTATTCCTGGGGATGCAGCGTAGTGCAACAGTGTTCCACGGTGTGCGCGAAGCCAAAGTTACCACTAACTGGCGTGGTACCGAGAGCGCCTGCACCTACCGATTTGATCCACTGGGTACCGTCAGGGTCGTTGTCCTTGGTGGGAAGCAAGTCACTGCTCGGGAAGCACTCCTCCAACCCCCCTGGCCGATCCCACTCCTGGAATACGACCGATGAAGCCAAAGAGGCTCGGGGGTATCGGCCAGAAAACGCCGCGCCAAAGAGCGGGACGAGGACAGCAACTACTGGGCTGCACTGCAACGTGACCGGTCAGCCAAATGCCTTATGGATCGTAGTGCAGCTGCGGGAAACTTGGGGATACGAACAGCATCAAGCGGCTGAATCCCTAAAACGACTCTCCCACAAGTTGTTCACTTTTCTTCCAAAGCGCCTCGGCGTTGTTTGGGTCGAGCGCATAGCCGCGCACCCCTTCGCTGATGGCGCTGATGGTCACGTCGTCGGGCACAATATGGCCGACATGGCAGTTCTCGCAGTATCGGCCGCCGATCTCGTCAGCAGGAGCAACGACACCCGCCCATACCGACGTTGCAGCTCCTTGTGGGATGGTCTTGAACTGGAAGGGTGGCTTGCCCTCTGCCGCAAGCTGCGTATTCATCTGGTCGACCATTCCTTGTAGCTGACCGACGTCCAGGTGGCGGCCGAGTTCGGTTTGTATGCCGCCTGGATGCACAGCCGCAGCACGCACGCCACGCTCACGGTGCCGTTGGTCGAAAGCAACCGCGAATAGAATATTCGCTGTCTTAGACCGACCATACGCGACCCAGGGGTCATAGGGCGTCCGTTCAAAGTTGGGATCGTCGAGGTCGACGTTGGAAAAGCGGTGCCCCGAAGAAGAGAGATTGATCACCCGTCCGCCTGCGGGGAGTAGAGACGCAATGCGGTTCACCAATACAAAGTGGCCCAGGTGGTTGGTGCCGAACTGGGTCTCGAAGCCGTCGGCGGTGTGGCCAAACGGGGTGGCCATCACTCCGGCATTGGCAATGATCACGTCGAAGGGCTCACCTTTTGCCAGCAATCGGTCGGCGCAGGCACGAACACTTTTGAGGCTGGCAAGATCGAGTTCAACCAGTTCGAAACCTCCGCCATTGGCGGCGGCGTCCTTGCGTACCTGTTCGGTAGCCCCTTTCGCCTTGGTCAAGTCGCGCGCCGCACCGACAACGTGCGCGCCGTGAGCGGCAAGAGACCGCGCGGTCTCTACGCCGAGCCCAGCCGATGCGCCCGTGACGAGGATCCGCTTACCGTGCAGACTCACGCCGGACAAAACGTCTTCTGTGGTTGAGGTCGCTCCAAATACTTCCACCATTGTCATCCTCCTTGTACTAAGACGGTTGAATTTCGTATTTATTGCAATTGTTATTGACGACCCGCCGCGCCTTCGATAAACGGAAGGGTGTCTCCGAAACAGTAGATAGGATAACCGGAGATAGTCTCCGGTTGTAAATATTTTCGGGCCCATGCCTTTTCGTTATGGGATTGAGGTCAGAGCGCGTGTCTAGCCCTGGCTTTTTTCCCCTTCTCCTGCACCTCTTCCCCTCGACGGAAACCAGGAGAAAGTGTCAGGCATGTGCCCGGTCTAAACTGTCAGGAATGTCCCCGGCTGTTCACTGCTTGTACCGACCGTGTGACGGCATGGTTCCAGTGCACACGGGCGCTCGGTCTATACTTGCTTCCCGACCGTGGGAGAGGAGCGCCCATGAAGAAATGTTCGATGGCGTTGCTGTGCCTGGTCGCAATGGCTGCGACGCTTGCCTATGCGCAAAGCGCGGACGAGGGGTTCCAGATGGCGACGGTCGTCTCGATCGACAAAGTCGCCGCTGACGCCCAGCATCCGGAAAATGCGGACAGTTACAGGATTTCCATGCGCTTGGGGAATACGGTGTACTCCTGCCACGCCAACGGCAACCCAGCGGTGTTTCTCGGCTGGAGCCCGGGGAAAGAATTTCCCGCCAGACTAGATGGCAGAGTGCTTCAGGTGAAAAGTCCAAATGGACAGGTCGTGGACTTGAACATTGTTGGGAAGAAGACACCCAAGTAGGCGCAAACAACGTATGCCGCCCTCCAACACCGCGCGACAAGTCCGGGAACCGCGCTGGACCGCATTTGTAGCCATGGTGGCGGCTGGCATGGTGTACCTGGCGCTGCCGGAGAGGCTCTCCATTGGTCCCAGCTGGCTGTTACTGGCTGTCATTTTCGTTTTGCTGATCCCAATCAGCATCACCTATTATCGGGGCCGCTACAATGTGACGCGGATTCTCACATTCGGCGCCAACGCCGCCATCACTGTCGCGTTGATTGGGTCGCTGATCCTTCTGATTCAGGGCATGCCGCATCATCGCGATCCTCCAGCGACGCTGCTGCGTTCCGCGAGCGCACTCTGGATCACCAACGTCCTGGTATTCGCCCTCTGGTACTGGAAGCTTGACGCAGGAGGTCCCTTGGGCCGGGATCAGGCCGGCGGGCATTACCAGGGATCGTTTCTGTTCCCGCAGATGTTGTTGCAGGACGAACGGGAGCGTTCGTGGTAGCCAAATTTTCTCGACTACCTCTTCCTGGCGTTCAACACCAGCACAGCTTTTTCACCGACGGATACAGCTGTTCTCTCGCGCGGGGCGAAGATGGGCATGATGTTACAGTCGTTGATCTCCCTGTCCGTCGTTATCCTGCTTGCCGCCCGCGCGGTGGGAATGTTGTGAGCGCCGGGAAACCGTCACTTATAGTCACAGTCTTTTCCAATCGGCAGTTGGACCAGCAACTGAAGGGTGACTTTGATCTGAAGGTTTTGCGCACTCCAGTGCGGGCGCCCAACGGTGAACTCTTATTGTGAACGGCTGGTGGGCACGGTGCGCCAAGAGTGCCTGGATTTCATGATTCCCCTGAACGAGCGCCATCTGCGGATGATGTTGCGTTCCTGGATGACACACTATAACGAAGGACGGCCCCAGCCTGTCGCCTGATCGGGCGTGACGCCGTCCAGCTGAAAACCTCCTGGCACTTCTGATACGCCGGTTACGATATAACCTCCACCGGTGTTTGCGAACGCGATTACATCCTTGGTCAGTTCGCAACACGATTTCTTGTCCGTGGCGGACCA
>CAWFQT010000004.1:0-19782 GCA_963817965.1 uncultured Acidobacteriaceae bacterium | reverse complement strand
TGGAGATGGCGATGTGAAACGCCAAGAGATCGGATTCCTGCATGGCGCGCTTGGAAATGATGGCATTGACAACGAACCGCCCCGTCTCCTGGTCATTCGCTGGCGTAGTCTTGATGTCGCCGACGACGTGTTGTGCCTGTTCGCACTTCATCATGTTCCCGACAAGTGTGCCGGCAAGAAGTGGATCTTCCCCCGCGTACTCAAATGTGCGCCCGTTTGGGGCTCTCGGGTAAGGTCAATCCGCCGCGGCGGTGTCGAAGCCTTGGGCGCGAAGTTCGCTGCCGATTACCTCTCCGTATTCGCACGCGGTCTGATGCCGCTGCCGAAGCTGTTCCCCAAGTTCGAGGGCAAAGCGGTCGCATATCTTCCATTCACACCACTATCCCTGATTCCGTATGCTGCGTCGGAAATGACAAGAGGAGGTATGCAGAGGCGCTTCACTCCCTCGACGTAACCGGCGCCGCCATTCGTAAACGGCGTGAAGGCCTGGTCCAGGACGGGTTGTTAGCCATTCCGTTCCGGTCCAGGAGGGCCAGCTTCTCGTCAAGCGTCAACTGTTTCAGTATCAGATCAGCTCGTTCTGCCGGCGAGAGCGGCCTTGTTCATCCATGGTCGGTCTGCATCCTGAGCAACAGCACCAACGACTGAGGCGATGAGTGCCATGGTTCTGACCGAGGAGAGACAGAAAGAGGTAAGAATGCATACAGATACAGTAGTTGTATCCGGGCCCCGCAGGTTGAGATACGTTCCCATGCGCCGTATGGGGCTATGGACTGCAATATCTAATACAATATCGGTTCTGCTGAATAAACGAATCTTCAAGTTTTTCTCATTGTTCCCTGGTGCTGATAAAATCAACGACCATGGTGCAAGACTTGTCGTTCCGAAGGTTGTTAATGGTGTCTGCTGACGAATCGAAAAGCCTGAACATTCTTTTGGTGGACGACGACGCCGAACTCTGTGAGATGATGCGCGAGTTTCTTGAGCAGAATGGGCATGCTTTGGATTGCGTGCGCAACGGCATTGACGGTCTGGAACGCGCCGTCGAGCATCGCTATGATTTGGTGATTCTGGACGTCATGCTGCCTGGAATGAACGGGTTCATGCTCCTCGCCCAGTTGCGACGGCGCCGGGAAGTGCCGGTTATCATGCTGACCGCGAGGACAGACTCGCGCGATCGTGTCCAGGGATTGGAGGCGGGAGCCGACGACTACCTACCCAAGCCGTTTGATCCCGATGAACTGCTGGCGCGCGTGCGTGCCGTGCTAAGGCGGGCGAGCAAGACGAATTCTGATCGGCTGCTGCATTTTGCATCCGACGAATTGCGAATCAACGGCCAGACTCGTCAGATCTGGCTTAAGTCGGAGCCCGTTGATCTCACCGCCGTGGAGTTCGATATCTTGTATTTGTTGGTCTGTTCGGCGGGCCGAGTGCTCACACGCGAAGAGCTGTCCACGGCAATCCTGGAGCGCAGCCTCACGCACCCCTTTTGATCGCTCCCTCGATGTCCACATCAGCCACTTGCGCAAGAAACCGGAGCCGATCGGACGGCAAAGTACAAGAACCATCCGCGGAGTCGGCTACCTATTCACCAGCCACCGCAGACAAATCCCGTGAAATCACTTTACCTGGCAACCGTTCTCGCCATGGTTGTCATCCTGGCCCTCTCCGTCGTGGTGTTTCTCGCTATCACAAACTCGATGGAAGACAGTTATTTCAATCCTATTTTCGATGACATGGATGAAGTTTCAGTCCAGGAAGCGGCGGAGATGCTGCAGAGTACGGGGCTTGATGCGGTCATGACCTACATGCATCGTCTGGATTCCGTATTTGGCGGTGCATACCTGCTCGATGCGGATGGGAACGATGTAGTGAGCGGGCAGAGCCACGCGGAACTTCTTCCCCAAGCCCCCTTCACCAAATTCCGTGGAGAGAAAGACGGAAGGCATATCATTGCCCATCGATCTAGCGACGGACGGTATTGGTTTGTAGTCATGTCTCCGCTGAGACCAAAGACACCCACCGCTCTACCGCTTCTATCTTCTCGTGGTTGGCACAGTACTCTGCTGTGCTGGCTTGCGGCCGTATTCGTGGTCTCGCCTATCCGGAAAATTGCCGCCGGCATCGGTCGCTTTGGGGAAGGAGATTTGTCTGTTCGACTTCCGATGCGCCGCAGTGACGAAATCGGGACCCTGGCCAATGCGTTTAACAGTATGGCAGAGCGTATTCAAACGCTTTTTTCTGAGCGAGCAGCGTCTGCTGGCCGACGTCTCGCATGAACTGAGGTCTCCGCTGGCGCGGCTCCATTTCTCAGTGAAGCTGGCCCGCACCGCCGCGGACCGCAATGCTGCTCTCGATCGTGTGAAGCGCGATGTGGATCGGCTATCGACACTGGTCTCGAGCCTTGTTGAAATGGCCCGGGCCGAGGGCAGTCCTGCAGGTTGCGACCTCGAAGAGGTGGACGTAAACGAACTTGTTGCTGAGACAATTCGCGACGCGAGCGTCGAAGTGGAGGCACGTGGCGGTCGAATTCAGGTCTCTGGTCCGCCGGGAATTGTGGTGAATGGCAACCCCGAGTTGCTGCGCCGCGCCGTGGAGAACGTTTTGCGGAACGCGATTCAGCATTCCCCCGAAAACAGTCCGATCGACGTGGAACTCGCGCTTCATGATCAGACCGCAAGCATTGCCATTCGCGACTACGGACCGGGGATTCCCGAGGAGTTTCTGGAAAGAGTTTTCGATTCCTTCTTTCGGACACAAGTAGCGCGAGACTCTGACAGCGGCGGTGTAGGGCTTGGACTATCCATTGCAAAGCGGGCGGTGCAAATTCATGGCGGCGTGATTTCTGCCCACAACGCGGACCCCGGACTGCTCGTCGTGATCGAACTTCTCACTACGATTCGCGGGGTGCCTGCCAGCGACAGTGCCCCAGTTTTCGCGTGATTCAAAATTAACCAAATTGCACCGGTGATCGATACGCTTGCCTTCACCGTCTTCAATTGATTCCACCGCTCCAGCCCACCGTGGGCATTGACGGCAACCCGCAGCAAATCGTTCATCTATGTTCTCCGGAATTAGAGCGTTGGGAGGGAGTCCCGTCCGAACGCGTTACAACGTCTTGAGGCGGACGGGCAATGGCAACCTCTCTTGATGTGACTGCGGACCCTCCGTCGAGTAGCAACTCTATGAAGAGCTTGACGCAGGGCTGAGTTGCGTGCCTTGTATTGTCGTGCTCATGTAGGTTGCTCCCTAAATTCGGTTGATCGAAGTGTTACGGAGCCGATGGGCGGCGCGATTCACTCGTTCACTGTGGAAATTTGTCACCGAACATTGGCAAACCGCTCTTTGACTGTTCCTGCGTGGCCTCGTCCTGAATCACGTCCCAGTGCTCGACGAGTATCCCGTCTTGGAGACGAACGATATCGGCGGCGATCCAGTTCACAGGCGCACCAAAGCCCGAGAAACGGCCATGGACAATCACGAAATCTCCCCCGGCGAGGATGACCCCGCTCATACCTCAGCGTGGGCGGGATGCTCCTGACGAGATTCAACAGGCCCTCTCTGCCAGGCTCGATGTGGGCGCTATGCTGGATGTAGTCGGGCGACCAATAGCGCTCAACGGCCAAGTAGTCCCGCTTATTAAACAGCGTGTGAAAGGCTTCCAAGACAAGCTTCTTGTTATTCCCCTCTGTTTTCTTCTGCACCGTCCTTCCTTTTGCTAAGCAGATTCCGATATCTCAGACAGCGTCTTCGCCGCTTTACGAGCTTCTTCCACCGAATGTCAGTCGAGCGTAAGCTCCAGAATTGACGAAGGAGTTCTTGTCATCCAGTAGGCTGCCACGGTGCCCCCCCAGTGTACGGATAGCACAGATCGCCTCGGGTGGCCGGAAGCTTGCCCGCAGCAACCCTGCCGCGTGCGGATACTGGATCCACTGGCAGTCGGATACGTCGCTGATTTACAAGAACTGCGGAAGCAAATTCCCGTCCGTACCAGATCTGGTCACGATCCGCCTGGGACCGTTTGGCTCTTGCCGCTATCCGATCGGATAGCGCACCCGAAATAGATCGCAGAACTCCTCCAACCAGCCGGCAAGATTTAGCCCGGGGTACCCGACCATCACGCAGCTCCGGAAGCAAGGGCACCGCGCTCGGGGCTCATTGATCCGACTCTTGCGCCGCGCGAAAAGGTTGGGGTCACCAAAAGTGTCAGCGGACTGACAGTGTCGACTGAGTATGTTAGAAGTACTGCCCGTTTGCTCAGCATCCATCCCCCTTCCGGAGGCAAATTCACTGGTCAGGCACATCTTCGGGTGACTGGAAAGTGTCCGACATTTGGAACGTCGATTGCAGTAAGGATGTTTAGGACAGGAGTGGCAAACGAGCCACTCCGAGGGTAGTGAGAGACAAGGTGGTTTCATACACATTGAGGCGACAGAACCACGAGAAGATGGCAACTTTGGTGTCCCCTTGGAGTCCAAGCCAACGGGCGGTTTCGGCCCGAAGCAGACTCACCTTGGGACCGGTCACCGGTAAGGCAATAACTGGAATGGTGTCAATAGAAATTATCGATTCGACTGGCAAGCCGGACCAAGGGACACTGTCCCACAGGAGGGAACTCCGGTTTATGGAACTCCGAGGAGGGTGCGGATGGCCGACGCAGACGAACCTTGGATGAGGGAGTGGATCAACAGTGTGGCGGAGGACATGATGCGCGAGCACTCCTACATGGAAGTGAGTCTACGAGGAAGTGAGCTCGTAAGTGTGAGTCTGACAGAAGTGGGCGCAACCTGTGCGTCGTTTGTTGGACGAGAACGCGGAGCATCAGCTTGGGAAGTGACTAAAGGTTCTGGTGGCCGGCAGTTTCGGTTGCCGGCCACCGGTTTTGGCGCCTTCAGAGTGCGAGCTTATGCGTCAACTTTCTGGCCCAGGAACTCCTTGGCTTTGGCGACTTCGCTGTCCCACTTGTTGAGTTGCTCAGGAGTTAAAAATTTAACAACACGCTGACGAATCTCGTCGCGGTGCGCTTTTACCTTGGCGATGATGTCGGCTTTGGTTGCGTTGGGATTGCTCTTAAGGTAGTCTCCGACCTTTTCTCTCCTTCCGTAAGAGCGGCCTGGAGCTTCTCTTTCTGGTCCTCGGTTAGATTGAGGTCTGCAGCGAAGCGCTTCAGTTCAGTTGCGGCCTGTTCAGGTTGTTCAGCGGTCAAACTCACGAGGATTCGCTTACTCCACGGACTTTCGTTGTGTGCCTTGTGGTTCCATCCGCTCATCTGGCTTGCCGGAGCGCGAATGGCACTCTACCGCGAACTCTCCTGCGATGAGTCCATCATTCAGCGTGCACATGCAACAGAACTGGTTTCTGCGCTCGCAAAGTTTGCACTCCGGAACGAGGGCTGCCTCTGCAAGCAGCAGCCTCATCACATCTGAGCTATCGCTTGGCGAGCCTCGCCGGGCGCCGGCACAAACGACAAACCCCGTAGCGACCCTGCTATTGACATCACTGCTTGCGGCGGTCATCGCGGCTGGCATCTTTCAAACCATCGCACATACCGCCTGCTCTGTTTCCCGCTGAAGCGCTGATTGCCGCCTGGTCGCATCCCTGACCTAAGAGTGGTTACCGCGTCTGCTTGTAATAGAAACGTCAAATGTAGTATTTATACCGTACAATGTAGTAGACAGACAAATAGGGAGAGCCATCCGTATGAAGCAACTACGAAACCGGTTGGTCTTTGCCGTCCTCATCTCCTCCACGGTGGCGAGCGCGACTCGCGCTCAACGATCGCAGCCGCCTGCTCCGCGGGTCGTCGATCTGAAATCCACCGACGGCACCTTGCTTAAGGCCACCTACTTCTCCGCTGGAAAGCCGGGCCCAGGCGTCTTGCTCTTCCATCAGGCCAACCGCACACGTACCTCCTGGGACGGCGCGGCATGCCAACTGGCGGCCGCTGGAATCAACACGGTCGCAGTCGACGGCCGCGGCCACGGCGAAAGCGGCGGCACACGCGAAGATGCTATCAAGAAGACGCCGGCCGACATGGAAACTTTCTTCCAGTTCTTGATCTCTCAGCCCGGCGTCCAGCGTGACGTCATTGGCTTGGCAGGTGCGGGCAGCTACGGCGTCATCAATGCCCTGGAAACCGCCCGCCTGCATCCCACCGGCATAAAATCCCTCGTCATGCTGTCGGGTGATTCCTTTCCTCCGGGCATCGAATTTCTCCACGAAGCTTCGCAGTTGCCCGAACTCTTCGTCATTGCCGACACGGACGAATATCCCCCTACCGTCGAAACCATGCTCTGGCTCTACGCCAGAGCCTCGAGTCCGATGAGGAAGCTGATCCACTATTCCGCTGCGCAGGAAGCGCCCTGGCTCTGGTATGAGACCAGCGATCCTAGCAAAGTTCCCGACACCGGCAGCCACGGCACCGATCTCTTTAAGACTCATCCGGATCTGCCCGGCATCATCGTCCAGTGGTTTGTCACCACACTCATCAAAACTCCAGGGCACGCCCCCGTCGATCCGCTGGCCGCCGCCGCCATCCTCAATCAGTCGACGGCGCCGGACGGAGCCGCCCAGGTGACGCAGCAATTGATGGAAGCGCGGAAGCGTGATCCCAAAGCGCAGTTGTTTCCCGAGGTCAGCCTGGACATCATCGCCTCGGGTTTTTTGTTCCAGGCCGAGACAGAGGAGAAAGCCGGCCATCTGCGCGAAGCCACAATGGAAATGAAGGCGGCAATCGAGATCTTCAAACTCAACCTTCTCGCATACCCGGACTCCGCCGACGCGCACTTCAACCTTGCCGACGCTTACTTGACAGACGGGCAGAAAGACTTGGCGCGCCGATATGCCGAAAAAGCGTTGGCGATGATCGATTCTCACGCAGCGACGTTGTCGTCGTGGTCCGACACCGAGCAGCGTCGAGCTGAGATTCGTAGCGGCGTTGAGGATTTGCTGAAGAAGCTAAACGCGACCGCGGTGACCACTTCGGGACGCGCGCCCGGCAGCGTGTTTCGCGACTGCCCGGATTGTCCGGAGATGGTGGTGATCCCCGCCGGGAATTTCACCATGGGCTCGTCGTCGGCCGAGAAATCATGGGCAGCGAGTCAGGTGGGCAGCGCGGAAGGGGTGGCCGATGAGTTCCCGCAGCATAATGTTTCGCTGCCATCGTTCGCTATGGGCAAGTACGACGTGACTCGCGGCGAATATGCGGCCTTCGTTCGAGAAACGGAACATTCCGCCGGCGATGGATGCGGTGTCGACGGTTTCGAGTGGACGAAGCAAGCTGAAAAGAGCTGGCAGAACCCCGGCTTTAATCAGACCGATCGCGATCCGGTAGTGTGCGTCAGCTGGCAGGATGCGAAAGCTTATATCGCATGGTTGAATGGCAAAGTGCGGCAGAAGTCCTCAGCTTCAGGCGACGGCCATTATCGGCTGCCTAGCGAATCGGAGTGGGAATATGCCGCGCGTGCCGGGACAACCACGCGATTCTGGTGGGGTGACGATGACGCTGCGGCGTCAGATCATGCCTGGTACAAGTACAATTCGGGTGGGCACACTCACCCGGCGGGATTGAAGCCCGCGAACGCCTTTGGTCTTTGTGACATGGTCGGCAATGTCTGGCAGTGGACCGAGGATTGTTACGACAACAGCTACGCCCCGGCTCCCGCAGATGGGCGCGCGAACGAGACCCCCTCGAGCGACGTCCAGGCGAACGACAGTCAGGGCAAGTGCCTCCGCGTTGATCGAGGAGCATCGTGGATGTTCCGGACGTGGGCGCTGCGCTCGGCCACGCGCGAAAGGAATCCCGCCGACTATCGCGACGGCATCATGGGCTTCCGCGTCGCCAGGACGCTCCCTTAGAAGGGGTGTAGTGCGGGGACGGGCCTATCTTCAGTCAGGAAAGCCGACGGAAGCTCTCGCAGAATTTCAGAGTCCCCTCGTGCAACACTACAACCTTAGCCAATATGCCGTTAGTTGTAGTAGCATTGCCGGAGTAAGTAGGAGATCATGAAAGAGCCACGTCTTTCCAAAGCCGAAACTCGCATTTTGGAGCAGTACTGGAAACTGGGGACCGCGTCGGTGCGCGAGGTCTTGGAAAGCCTCCCTGAAGACGAGCGTGTCGCTTACACAACCGTCCAGACGCTCGTCTATAGACTTGAGGAGAAGGGAGCATTGAGGAAGGTAAAGAAGATTGGCAATGCGCAGCTCTTTCAGCCGGCCCTCGACCAGAGCCAATACCGCGGCAGGCTAGTACGCGACTTGCTGGACCTGTTTGGCGGCTCGCCACGTCTTCTGGTCTCTAGTCTGCTCGAGAATGGTGCCCTTACCCTCCGCGACCTGAAAGCACTGCAAAATGTGGCACGCAGTGAGAAGAACGGCCGCGGCCGTGGAGGCAAACGTGCATGAGCATATCGCACGCGCAATGTACTACTTCAGCGTTCAACTGCTGTGCGCATCGATTGTCGGTTGTGCAGCGTGGGTGCTGACATCGATCCGAGGAGCAAGCGCCACCACGAAATATTGGATCTGGGTTGTGACCGCGTTCAACTTCGTCGTGCCGGCGGGAGCTGTCATTGACAAGCTCTGGGCACCGCATTTGGCTTGGGCACGGCCGCTCGGTGCCATTGGCGGGCCGATATGGGATCTTACAGCGGGCCGGATGGCCATGGTGCTTGCCGTGATATGGATGGCTGGCTCATTCGCCATGCTTGCCCGATTGATCTCGCGTATCCGCCGAGAGCGCCGCGAGGCTCCAGCTCCGGCCGATCTCCCCGACAATCATGTAACCTCTGGTTTCGTAGCGGATGGCATCCCGGTGAGCTTCGGTGACAGGCATCCGGGTCCCGCAGTCCGTGGCGTCCTTTACCCTCAGATCTTGCTTCCCGTCGGCATCGATCGGTTACTGAATCAACGAGAATTCAACGCTGTCCTGCTTCACGAACTCGCCCACGCAAGAAGGCGCGATAACTTGATCCGTCTGCTCTATGAAGTTTCGTTGTGCGCCTTCTGGTTCCATCCGCTCATCTGGCTGGCTGGAGTGCGGATGGCACTCTACCGCGAGCTCTCCTGCGATGAGTCTGTTATTCGTCGTGCGCACGGGCAGGCGCTGGTTTCGGCGCTCGCCAAACTTGCAGTTCCCGAAAGAGCGCTGTTTCTGCAAGCGACAGCCGCATCACATCTGAGCTATCGCTTGGCGTGTTTAGCTGGTCCAGCACAAGCGACCCGCCGCGCAGCGAGTCTTTTACTAGCGTTTCTATTCACCGCGGTCATCGTGGCTGGCGTCTTTGCAACGGTCGCACATACCGCTTGCTGTTTCGTCCTGAAGCATTGACCACCGCGTAGTCTTCCTCCCTCACCCGCCACTGCCCGCTGCGTCTAATTGCAATACTAACGTATACTGTAGTAGCATTGCCGTGAGATGTAGTAGATACGCCAGTCGCAACGCGGGGGGCCTCAAGTCCATGGCACAGGAGCCGTTCAGTCGAGTTCGGAAATGCCCGAGATTGTCCGTGCTATTGCTTGTGGCGCTGGTTGCGGCGGTGCAACTGGGCGCCCAATCTGCTGCGCCCGTCACACTGGTGAAGGCAAACCGCCTGCTGGATCCGCGCACCGGGAATGTCCTTTCCCCGGCGGCAGTGCTGATCGAGGGCGGCAAGATCAAGCAAGTTGGCCCGCCTTCGCAAGTACAACCCCTTCAGGGAGCAAGGATCATCGATCTGGGGCGCGCCACCTTGCTGCCCGGTTTGATCGACAGTCACACACATTTGCTTCTTGATGTGATTGTCCCGCCGGAAGCCGAGAGCGCACGCCACCTCAATGGCAAGTTTGCTCCCGGGATGCTTCTCGCTATTGTGGAATCCCCAACCAAACGCGTTTTGATGGGCGCACAATTGGCTCGCGAAGACCTGGCGAGCGGCATCACAACCGTTCGCAACCTTGGTCACTCAGGGGTCGATGGCGATACTGAGCTCCGTGACGCGATCAACGCAGGCCGAGTGCCGGGCCCAAGAATCCTGGCTTCCGGACGCAAATTGATAACGCGAGGTGAGTACGTTCAGAACCTCAATCCCGCCCTTGCTGATGCGATCCTTCAGCAGGAGTTTTTGTTGATCGACGGCGCTGACCGGGCGCGGCAGGCGGTCCGGCAGAATGCGTTCCAGAACGTCGATGTGATCAAGGTGTCGGCCGATGAGAATCTCACAGTTCCCGAACTTGCAGCCGTTATCGAAGAAGCACACCGTCAGCACCTCAAGATCGCCGTCCACGCCATCGACACCCACAGCATTCAAACCGCGATCGACGCCAGCGCAGATTCGATCGAGCACGGCGACGAAGCCACCGACGCGCAACTAAAACAGATGCGCGACAAAGGAATCTTCTTCGACCTGACGCCAACGGCGTTCGGCGGCTTCTTCACCAAGATCATGGAGCCGAGCATCGTAATGTCGCCCGCAATGCGCGCTGCGAATGCAAGTTCGGTTGCGCGAAGGAATAAGAACTATGAGGAGTTGGTCCAGCGGGCGTTGAAGTCGGGCGTGAAATTTGCCGCCGGGTCGGATATGTGCTGGTTCTACCCGGGGAAAACACGCGGCGAAGCCAGCGTTGCGACGCTTCTTAACCTGCGTCAGGCTGGAATGCCGGCTCTCGATGTGATCCGCGCCATCACCACAAGTGCCGCAGAGATGCTGGGCTGGTCGGACCGCATCGGCGCCATCGAGTCCGGCAAGGTCGCCGACCTCATCGCCGTAGACGGCGATCCCCTCGCCGATGTCACCGAACTGGAGCGCGTCCGTTTCGTTATGAAAGATGGTCAGGTGATCAGGAATGACTTTGCACATTCAAGAGACAACCAATAGCGCACTCCACTTAGGAGGACCTGTATGAAGCTGCTTACCGCTTTATTGGCAGCCTGGCTGCTTCTCGCGACACCAATCGCAGCGAGGTCGCAGGCATCGCCGCCGCTGCCACGCGTAGTTGAACTGAAGGCGTCCGATAGTACGCCGCTGAAGGCCACCTACTTTGCCGCGAACAAGCCTGGGCCCGGAGTGTTGTTGCTGCATCAGATCAACCGCGACCGCAAGTCCTGGGACGGGGTAGCAGCCCAACTGGCGGCCGGAGGAATCCATACCCTCACGCTCGATATGCGCGGAGTCGGCGAGAGCGGCGGTACCCGCTGGCAGAAGCTGACCGACAGTGAACTTGCCAAGCACTGGCGGGGCTGGCCCGAAGACGTTGACACCGCGTTGGAGTTCCTGTGTTCACAGCGGGGCGTCAATCGCGACCTGATCGGAATTGGTGGTGCCGGCCTGCTAGGTGTTGACAATTCTGTGGAAGCGGCGCGTCGGCATCCTGCCGAAATAAAGTCACTCGTCTTGATGTCGGGTGAGACCTTCCGTGATGGACTGCAGTTTCTTCGCCAAGCGAGGCAATTGCCGGAGCTATTCGTTTTCTCCGACGATGACGAATACCCGCCCACACAAGATGCGATGAAGCTTCTCTATGTCACCGCGTCGAACCCCAGCAAGAAGCTTGTGCACTACTCTTCGGCTGAGAATGCTCCCTGGCTTTGGTATGAGCCATTCGATGTGGGAAGAGTTCCCGCTCACAGCGGTCATGGAACGGATATGTTCCAGCTGCACCCCGAGCTGCCCGGGATGATCGTGCAATGGTTTGTGACCACGTTGATCAAAACACCGGCCCATGGCCCCGCCGATACTTTGGCGGCAGCACCAATACTGAATCAACTTCAAACGCCCGGCTGCTCTGCCCACGTCAAAGAAGGATGGATGGCGGCTCGCCAGAAAGATCCGCAGGCGCAATTGTGGCCTGAGGTCGCTTTGGACATTATCGGGTCGGATTACCAGCGCGTAGGGAATGTTAAAGAGGCGATCGAGATCTTCAAGCTCAATCTTTTAGCCTATCCGGACTCGGCCGATGCCAACGACAATCTCGCTGCTGCTTACCTTGCGGATGGAGAAAAAGACCTTGCGAGCCAGTACGCTCAAAAGGCCTTATCGCTTCTCGATTCGCATGCCGCTCCGGCATCTTCATGGTCCGATACAGAACCGAAGCGCGACAGAATCCGCCACAGCGCACAGCGAACGCTAGCGCAAGCGATCAAGGAACCCGATCGTTGATATTTTATTTCGAATCGCGCGAGCATTCATCGCAGCAAGCAAGGAAGACTAGCAACACCGGAAACAAGCTCGCCTGGCTCCGTATTGTCCCCGCGAGAGTGCTTGGGAAACCGTCTGCATATTGTAGCCGGCTCGAAATCAGTAGGTTCTTGACCGTCGGCGGATTTGGCGCACCCGGCGCGCTCGGTGACTTCGTTACAATCTTGCATCTGTCCGGACGCCATGGAATGTCCATCCAGAGAGTGAAAATGGTCGCAACAGAAAAGCTCCAGGTCTGCGTTTGCGGTAAGAGCTACCCCAATCGGAGCGACGGAACGGGACTATCTCAGTGAGTGGGACAAGCGCCACTGGCGTTCCAATGCTGGGATTGCCATTCTCCTTTTCATACTGCTACTGATCCCCGTTGGTTTGGGCTACGCAGCATGGCATCGCCAGTTGTTTGGGGAGATACGAACCAGCTCTTGGCCAGGATTGGGCTGGACACCGCCGACTTCTCGTCGTGGTTAGAGAACGGAAATATAGGGCTTTTGCGGTGACTATCTATCTCGGCAGCATGGGAGAAACCCAGCCAGGCTCGGGCGCGATGTACTGGCCGTGACACGCTACGCGAACAGCAGCAAACGCCGGAGGCGATGGTCGATTTGTCTCCGATGAGACTGGCTCAACGAGAGCGATTTACCGTTCGTTAGAGTCACAATGTATTCGTTTCCATTGCAGGGCTCGAGTTCGCGCACATGCCGAAAGTTGACGATGATCGAGCGGTGAATTCTAAGGAAGCGTTGTGGGTCGATTCTGCGCTCGATAGCGCCAATTGTGGCTCGGACCAAGTACGATTCCTTTTCGGTGTGGATACGAACACGATGAGCAGCAGCCTCAACCCAGTAGATCTCATCGTACTCGATAAATTGCATCTTGCCTCTGGTCTTTATGACCACTCGGTCGAGTTCGGAGACGTACTGATCGCAAGGTTCGCTAAATCCCAATCCTGGTCCATGCATCCGGGCTTTAGTGGTATGAGCCTGCTGCCTCGCGCGGGTAAGCGATGTATGCAACCGGTTTTCATCAATAGGCTTGACCAAATAATCCAATGCGCGCAGCTCGAACGCGCGGACTGCATAATGACCTGTATTTGCTACGAGTATCACTTGAGGATCTTCCCCGGTTGGCAACGCCGACAGGAGCTCTAGGCTGTTCCCGTCCGGCAGGTCAGTATCCAACAGAAGCAGGTCCGGCTCGAAGTTGCGCAATGCAGTGACTGTGTCCGCGATCGTCGCAACTTCCGCCACGATCGTAAAGAGCCGCGCGCTTTCAGCTCTCGCCCTAATCATCCGCCGGACACATTCTTCTCGGATACTCACGACCATGCTCGGACGTGGAACCGTAACAAATGGCGTGACCTCGTCAATTTCCTCGGCCGCGTCGGGCGGCGACCATGCATACTCTGGCTTGCCTTCGGCGACCATGGCGCTCTTACTGTTCACGACAGCTGCTAGGACCACTTCATTTTCTGCTTTCGTTCGGACAAAATGAAAAACGTCATCTTGGTGTCCGAGATGCCGACGACATATCCGAGCTCATCCCGGCCCTTGATCGCGCGACCTGCGCCAGTTTGTGCATGTCATCGATCTGTCCGGAATATTAGTTCTCCACAGGCGCTCGGCAGAATGACAAATATCCGACGATTTCTGCCATAATCCGAAATGGATGATGCACATGAAAAACGCGCAAACACTGCCCGGCCGACGAAGGGCTTTACGCGTAGTCGTGTTTACGGTTCCGCCCGCCGAGGAGCTTGACATTGTCGGTCCGTGGGACGTGTTCAGTAGTGTCAACAGCGCACTGCGAGAACAGGGCCCCATGTACGACATGGACCTAGTGACCGCCGGAAGGCACCGAACATTTCGGGGCGATTCGGGTTTGACGCTGTCGGCGAGGTACAGATACACGGAGGTGCACGGGGAAATTGATACCCTCGTCGTCGTCGGCGGCACTGGTGCGACAACCTCGCGCGACCGCGCTGTCGCGAGCTGGATTCGCAAGGTAGCCAGCAGGGCGCGCAGAGTCGCGTCGATTTGCACGGGCGCTTTTCTCTTAGCCGAAGCTGGACTACTCGACGGCCGACGTGCGACAACCCATTGGATGTTCACCACGGAACTCGCCGCCAGATATCCCAAGGTGGAGGTTGATCCCGATCCAATCTTCGTCCGCGATGGAAACGTCTACACCTCCGCTGGTGTGACCGCTGGTATGGATCTGGCTCTCGCGCTCGTGGAGGAAGACCTAGGCAGCGCGATGGCGCTGCGAATTGCGCGCACCCTGGTGCTCTTTCTTCGCCGGCCCGGAGGACAAGCGCAATTCAGCATTTCTTTATCCGCGCAAGTATCCGATTTTAAACCACTACGGGAGCTGCAGATCTGGATCGCGGAGAATCTCAGTCGGGACCTCTCGGTCGGTGCCTTGGCTTCGCGTGTGGCTATGAGCGAGCGCAACTTCGCTAGAGTCTTTGCCCGCGAATCAGGGACGACCCCAGCCCAATACGTTGAGCAACTCCGCCTGGAGGCGGCGCGCCGTGAGTTGGAGCTGACGGACAAGGGCCTGAAGCAAATCGCATTAGCTTCAGGATTCCGTAGCATCGAAGTGCTACGTCGTGCGTTCATGCGGTACTGCGGAACGTCTCCCAGCCTGTATCGCGAGCACTTTAGTCGAAGAGCCCAGCGTCCTTGAGCCTCTCGGCTCAGAGTGGTGCTGCGCGTTCCGAACATGATTGTCGCGGGGCCAGCTGCAGGACCCAGTCATCTGTTTCCTGGTCTTTTGCGAGTTTATTTCCGCCATGTACGCTCTGCCCCTCCGGCTACCACCTCGGGTCAACTATTGCATAGGCACTGGTGCATTCCACGGGAGCCCATCGCGAAGGGAAGCAAGCTTTGAAACGGGGTCCTAGCTCAGAGGCTCCCCGTTACTCGAATTCAAAATTCCGTAGCATCGGGCCGCGCAGATACTCGATTTCATAGAGTTGCAACCAGCACGCGCAAGCGCGTCAGCAAACTGAAGACTTGCTTGTGGCGAAAACACAGGCAGCCGTGCCAGTAATTGTGCCATCGATCCCGGACCCCATGAACACGACTCTCCTTGGACGGTAAGCTGCACGTGCGTTCGCATTGGAAGAGTCGAAACATTTTGGGAGCCTGCAAAACTTGAAAAGGGGGTTCGTGATGACACGTGTTCGATTTCTGGGGTCTCTGCTTTCAATTTCCACAATCTTGACCTCGCTCTTTTGCGGTGTGGTACTTCCCGCGTGGGCGCAGACAACCTCAATGGGAACAATCACTGGGCTGGTAACAGACCAGAGCAATGCGATAGTTCCCGACGCGGCTGTCACCATCAAAGACACCGCCACCAATGAGGAGCGGACCGCCAACACCAACTTTGCGGGCCGGTATGTCTTCGTCAACCTTCCTCCTGGCACGTACGACATCACGGTCACCAAGCCCGGGTTCCCGAAGGTTTCAATTCCCAAAGACGTTGTCCAGGTGGGAATGGTGTCGACCGAAAACGTCGTGCTGAAGGTCGGTTCAGAAACCCAGACCGTTGAGGTCGAAAGTTCAGGTGTCGAGTTGCAGACCTTGAACGCCACCGTCGGCAACACCGTAAACGGCCTGGCGCTCGAGTCGCTTCCCACGATTGCCCGTGACACCAGCACCTTCCTGACGCTCCAGTCTGGCATAAGCCCGGACGGTAGCGTGGCCGGCGCAGCCGTAGACCAGAGCTCATTCCAGCTTGATGGCGGCGAGAACACTAACGACATGGACGGCAGCATGAGCGTGTATACGCCGACTTATGCCGGCGATCCCACGGGCGGTGCCGCCAACCAGAGTAACGGTGTGTCTGCCGGAGCGACGGGAGTCATGCCGACCCCGGCCGACAGCGTGGAAGAGTTCAAGGTAAACGTCGCCGGCATGGGCGCCGACTTCAACAGCTCAGCGGGCGCGCAGGTGCAGATCGTCACCAAGCGTGGTTCCGATCAGTGGCATGGCACGGCGTACGAGTACTACCTCGACAACAACCTGAACGCCAACACCTGGCAGAACAACTTCAGCGGCATTCCCAATCCGAGTTTCCACTACAACCGCTTTGGCGGATCGATCGGTGGCCCGATCATTCCCAAGAAGATCCTGGGCGGCAAGACCTACTTCTTTGCCAACTACGAGGGCTTCCGCTTTCCGCAAGCCACTACCATCGAAAAGGCAGTACCCTCGGCGGCGATGCGGCTCGGGTTGCTGCAGTTCCCGGATGCAAACGGCGTGACGCAGGTCTACAACCTGAACCCCACGCCTGTGACCTATAACGGCGTCACGTATATGCCAGCGCAGTGTCCGGCCGGCCCCTGCGACCCGCGTGGGATCGGAATCAATCCTCTGGTCCAGCAAATGTGGAACAAGTACATGCCGCTTCGAATGAGAGCGGCTGCGGCCAGTCGCGCTGCGACGGGCTGAACATTCTGGGATTCACCGCTAACATGGCCACTCCTCAGTCATCCAATTTCGGAGTTGCGCGGCTCGACCACGACTTCGGTGACAAGTGGCATTTCATGAGCAGCTACCGCTACTACAACCTCACAAGTGCCAGTAATCAACAAGTGGACATCGGAGGGTTTTTCCCCGGTGACACGCTGGGTGTTCCAGCATCTCTGTCCAACAACCCGCAGCAGCCATGGTTCCTGGTCGTCGGCGCTACGGCCAACCTGACGAACAACATCACCAACGACATCCGCTACAGCTACCTGCGCAACTGGTGGGCGTGGGGCAGAGCGGGAGCGCCGCCGCAATTTCCGGGTCTTGGTGGCGCACTGGAGCCCTTTGGCGAAACCAACACCCCGAACCAGGGGCCAGTCCAGCCCTACAACGTGAACACCCAACAGACCCGTACCCGCTTCTGGGACGGCCAGGACAACATGATCCGCGACGACGTGACCTGGCTACATGGCAAGCACATGATCCAGTTCGGCGGCATGTACCAGCACAACTTCAACTGGCACCAGCGCACCGACAACGGCGGCGGCATCAACTACTACCCCGTCTATCAGCTTGGAACGACGGCCGGCGCGGGAATCAACATGAGCGGCTACGTTCCCGCGGCCGTGAGCTCCACGAACGAACTGGGGCCGCGACTATGCTGCGATGCTGGGCATCGTTTCGATCTCGCAGATTGCCTACACTCGCAGTGGCAACAACCTGGCGCTGAATCCGCCGCTCACTCCGGCCGAAGACAAGGTCACCATTCCTTACTACAACTTCTATGGCAGCGACACTTGGCGCATGACTCCGCGAGTTCACCCTGACCTTCGGCCTGGGCTGGACGCTGGAAATGCCTCCGACCGAAGCGTCAGGGCAAACAGGTCATCTTCGTCGGGCCTGACAACAATCCCATCAGCACCGAGCAGTATCTGAATGCCCGCGACGGCGGCTGCGCTGCAGGGCAATGTGTTCAACCCGCAGGTGGGCTTCACCCTGGTCGGCAATACCGCCCATCCCTCCAAGTATCCTTACAACCCGTTCTACGGTGAGTGGAGCCCGCGTCTCGCTGCAGCCTGGGACGTCTTCGGTGACGGCACGCACTGTGATTCGCGGCGGATACGGCCGGACCTATGGGCGTCTCAACGGCGTGGATCTGGTTCTGGTTCCGCTTGCTGGGAACCGGCCTGATCCAGCCGGTGCAGTGCGTTGATGCCACTGTCGAACGGCGCTTGCGGCGCCACTCGCCGCCCATCCAACGCCTTTCGCGTTGGTGTCGGACGGTCTGGTCGGCTCCACTGCCGGCCGGCCACTCCAACCCTGCCTCAGCCACTCTATCCCGGCGTGAACGGCGTCGCAGCTGGAGCGGGCGAGGCACTCGATCCGAACTTCCGGCCCAACCACGTTGACACGTTCACGCTCACCTTCGCCCGCCAACTCAACAACAAGCTTAAGCATGGAGATTGGCTACATCGGGCGGATCATCAACAACGAGTATCTCCCGATCAACCTCAACGCTGTTCCCTACATGATGACCAAGGGCGGCCAGACCTTTGCCAAGGCCTATGCCAATACGTGATTGGGTACTGCGGTAACGGAAACGTCAAGAATCTGGGTGGCGGCAATTGTGTCGGCAACGCCGCAGCAGTCGCACCGCAACCGTTCTTCGAGGCGGCCCTGTCGGGCACGGGCTACTGCAACGGCTTTGCCAACTGCACCCAGGCCGTAATTGCCAACGAGGGTGTGAATGGCACCGGCAACCTCGCCATCGCCAATCGTCTGGAGTCTGTATAGCGATCTGGACTGCGGCGGTTTCAACTTCCCGCGCAGCATGATGAACACTCCTCGCTGCCCCCGGGCCGTGAACGGCGCCAACGGCCAGCTCACCAGCGGCGTCGGCATGAACGCCAGCGTCGGCTACGGCAACTACAATGCCATGTTTATCAGCTTGAAGACGCAGGCATGGCACGACGTGACCATGCAGTCGAACTTCACCTGGTCGAAGGCGCTGGGTACCGGAGCCGAAGTCCAGGCCACCAGCGCGGCGACGGCGCCGGATCCCTTCAACCTGCAGAACGGGCTACGGCTATCAGGCCTTCGACCGCCGGTTCATCTATAACCTGTTCTTCGTTTATCAACCTCACTTCTACAAGGGGCAGTCGGGCTTCCTGGGCCACGTGCTGGGTGGCTGGACAATCGCTCCCGTCTTCGCTACCGGCAGCGGCTTGCCGATCACCCTTGGCACCGTCAACGGTGGCGGCCAGGCATTCGGCGAAGGCGACTCCTCGAACTTCTTTGGTTACGGAGTCTCGGAGAACGCCATCCCGCTCAGCCCTGCCAACGGAAAGCGGCTCGCGTTACTTCGTCAGCGGCTAACGGAATTGGCACCAGCGGCTTGGGTGGCGCCAACATGTTCGCGAATCCAGCGGCGGCATTCAACAATATCCGTCAGCCGATCCTCGGCTACGACACCCGCGACGGCGGCTTCGGTGTCTACCGCGGCATGCCGTACTGGAACGTCGACCTGAGCGTGAAGAAGAACTTCAAGATCACCGAACGGTTGCGCCGAGTTCCAGGTGGTGTTCACCAACTTCTTCAACCACGACCAGTTCGGCGATCCCTCGGGCGACTTCCTCGACACCAGCAATTCCGCGGGCTTCGGATCGCTGCCGGGTTCGGTGACAAATGGCACTCTGACCTACCAGCGGCAAATGCAGTTTGGTTTGCGGCTTAGCTTCTAACAACCCAACGGCGGCCCGGGAACCGGGTTGTGCGGCCGCCAGGTTGATGCGCCGCGGCGAGGGCGCTCTTCGGAGCGCCCCTTTTGTTCGGCGCAAGTGAAGTGAAGCAACTGCGAATTCTATTTGAATGGGCATTGGACGTTGACCAGCAGACACTTGGTCTCGCCCCGTCCCGGCAGCAATGAGACGCCAGGGCATGTTGTCGTACGGTGCCTTTGCTCGCGCCGTGGGTGAGCAGTTTGAAAAAAAGTGGTTGCATCAAAGTGGTTGCATCAAATGGAGGTCCTGACGGAAGAAGTCTTGTTGGTACCAGATTTCTCCACCACGGGCGATCTTTACGGCGTGGTACATAGCGTCGATGAAATTCGCATCGTACCGATTGGCCTCGTTGATCTT
>CAWFQT010000003.1:0-1038677 GCA_963817965.1 uncultured Acidobacteriaceae bacterium | reverse complement strand
TCTTGAATGTTGCCGTTCCAGAAGGTTCCAATCAGGGTCTGCTCCGGGGTGCGAGTGTTGCTGGTAATGAAACCCAGACTCTTGACCTCGTTGAAAGTCCTCGTGTACTCGTCGCTGGTCAGCTGCGGTGGCGGTCCGGGACGAAATTCATCAGCGCGCGCGAGGGCAAACGGCGTGACCTGAGGCCATTGTGTGAAGTCCGCTGGTGCGAAATTGGGAGGCGTGAATTGGTAGTCTCCCGGCTGGTCTCCTGGGATAAAAGGAGGCGGAGTGATGTTCGCTCTGTCGGTGCTGCGGAACGCTAGAATCTGGGCGGCAACGCTTTGTCCGACGGTGACGCCATCCGTCTTGTCCTGTCCCTCCGGAATCCGCGCCAGGTCCTGCTGGAGTTCAGCGTCGAGAATTGTGTGAAACTCCGGGTAGAGAGCGACCAGGACGTCATGCGCTGCTTGGTCTGCCGCAGCCGGTTGTGAAGCCAGCCGCGAGACGTTCGAGAGGCGAACCAGGTATGGACCGTAGGTTCCGTCGATGTTGTTGACCGCGTCAAAGATGGAAGCATGCAGAATGGCGAAGCTTCGAGTCGAATGAATTCTGCGAGGCTGGGCGCCGGGAATCCGCAGGATCAACAGGAGGGTTCTATTCCACTCGATGACTGGATTGACAGCTGGCGCAGAACTCACTACGGACGGGTCGTCATTTGGAATGAAGGCTCCTGTAACTTGAGCCTGAAGACTGGCGCACATGAGAGCAAGCGTAACTAAGATCTTAGGCATATCCTTATTCCTCATTGTTCGGATTTGGTGCCTGACCAGCTGCAACATAGAACACTGCGGTCAGGCACTGATACCATGTAGAACTTGGCGGGAGACGAAATATTCCCCGAGGGGCTGTGAATTACTAAACTTTCGCTTAGCACCTGTTGTTTCATGGATGCCAGCGCGGCTTTCCCCGCTCAAAGGCCTCTTCGTTGGAAATAACCGCCTTGATCGGCAGGATCGTCATCACCACTACGGTCATGCGAGCCTGGAGATTAAGAGGGTCGACTTGATTTCGGCACGGCTTCAATTACGCTCTGCGGAGCCATGGTTGGCACGATTCTCGTGAGCTTGTAATCGGCGGCATCGAGCAGAGTGCGGAACTCAGCTTTGGTGCGTTCCCGTCCCCCGTTCATCACTAACATGTTCAAATCGAGAAGCTTACTGAAACAGGCCGCATCGTCTTCCGGCACAACCATATCCACCAGCAACACTCTGCCACTCTTTGCCATGGCTCTGCGGCAATTTCTGAGGATAGTAACAGCCCGATCATCGTCCCAATCGTGAATCGCCCCGCAGAGAAGGTACGCGTCGGCTCCCTCCGGAACCGAATCGAAGAAATCTCCTGCCAGGTATGAGCATCGTCCTACACACGTTTTGTGGTCGAGATCTTGAGTTGTTGTTTCGATGGTTGCGGGCATATCGAGAACCGCACCCCTCATCTCTGGATTCAATTCCAGAACCTTTCTCAGAAGTCTACCCTCACCTCCTCCTATGTCGACGATGGAAGAGATACCGGTGAAGTCATAGGCCATCAGTACCGCATAAGCCAGCATCGATGACAGGTTCGTCATGCCGTGATTGAACGTGTCAGCCGCTTCGGCATTGTGCTGCAAGTAGTCGAATAAACTCCTGCCGAACACATTGTTAAAGGCCGGAGACCCGGTTTGAATGCTGTGAAGAAGATTTCCGCATGCTTGGTAGTGAATCTCACCAATTGTCATCACCATCGCCTTCAGAGATCCAGGGGTGTCGGTCTGAAGGCTTTCCGCAAGGCGGGAAAGAGCAAAGCAGTCTCTCCGGACGTGCGAAAAGATACCCACGCTTGCCAAGGCTCGCATCAGGCGGAAGAGCGAAGCGGCGTCCGCTCCAGTGGCAGTGGCTAGTGCGACACACGATTGGGGGCCGTCTTTAAGTAAATCGGCAATACCGAGTTTGGCGGCGACATAGATCGCCTGGGAAACCCAATAACCGGTTGCCATCTGGAACAGAACGAGAGGCGACGGGTCCCCTTCTTTCGTCGGTGCAATTCTCACGGGAAATAGTCGATCTTTCAGAAGCGGCTTCATCTCCGCCCACAAACCCACCCGTCCTGCCCGATGGAGAACCCGAAGAAGCGGCCAGAGAGGCAATCGGCGAGCTACCATTTCAGTAGTGCAACCTCGGCAGCCATTCCTGGTCCTAACGCGATCATCACCCCCCACTCCCCCGGTTGCGGGTCACCGCTACGCACCACTTCCTGCAAAACAAACATGACTGTGGGGGAGGACATATTTCCGTGATTCCGCAATACAGTTCTGGAGAAACGCAGCTGGGCATCCGTCATGCCGAAATGCTTTTGAACGTTGTCGATTACCTTACGTCCACCTGGATGAACAATCCAGAAACCTATGTGAGATCTTGAAAGTCCATGTCGCTGCAGCAACTGCTGGAGTGCCGTTTCGATCATGGGACCAGCCAGGTGTTGAATCGAGGCTCCCAGCACGATTCGCAGCTTTCCATCGCGATGTTGAAGTCCAATCTCCTCGATTCGCTCCGTATCGATGAAAGTCTCAAAGTCGATAATTTGTGGATAACTGCGATTAGCTTGCTGGCCGGCTGCAAGCAGGAAGGCTGCGGCGCCATCAGCGCAGATCGCGTTACCAACAACCGTTTCGAGGGTGTTATCGACGTAGTAGCAAGCTGAACAAATCTCAACAGCTAGCATCAATGCTTGGCGGCCTGGATTTGCTCGAACAAAATCGACCGCACGCTGCAACGCTGGAAGGGCACCCGCACATCCAAGGCCGACGATCGACGCTCTCTGCAGGTTGTTGCGGAAGTCCATATGCGCAATGAGACGGCTGCCCACATCTGGACACACGTAGCCTGTGCAGGTGCAGACTGCCAGGAAGTCCACATCCCCCACGGTAGTTCCGGCTGAATTCACACAGTCCAGAATCGCGTGACAACCGGTTTTCATGGCGCCACGCAGATAGCGTTGATTCAGTTGATAAGAGCTCTCCTGGCGATTCGGGCTGCCTTCCAGGTAGAAATGGCGATAATCAATATCGCTATTCAGGAAAATCTTCCGAATCCGCTCGCTCTGGTAACCCGCCGCATGAAAGCTTTGCTCTTGGGTGAGCCTAACCGGCGGGTTCGCTGTTCCGATACCGAGTATTCGAGGATGGTTCACTGGTCCCCAACTGATTCATGCGAGCAATCGGTTTCGCAGTACCGGGGCGGAGCATCGAGTTCTGCCGCGAGCTGAGACTTGAAGCCACGGCTCGCGTCTTCAAAGCGAGCTTTAGCCCGGGCAATGTGCCCCAACATCGTGTGCAGCCGCTTCGGACCCAGTACCAGGAGCCCGAGCATAAGCAAGAACAGGATTTCGGTGCCAAAACCCACGATCACTCCTTGGTTAGACCTTGGTCGTTGGCGAGGGTGGTTGTTGTGCTGACCAGCTTCTCTTCCTCAGCTTTGATGGCTGACTTGAAGCCGCGGATACCTTCCCCGATCCCTTTGCCCAGCTCGGGAAGCTTCTTAGGCCCGAACACGAGCAGGGCAATTCCGAAAATTACCAGCAGATGCATCGGTTGAAACAGTCCTTCAAACATGGACACTCCTTAGATCGACTGAGAAAATCTCACAGTTGTGTTAGTACAAATGCAGGCGCTGCAACCGGTAACCAGATACAGCGCCAGCCCCAAACAGCAAGGGAGAACTTGCAACCATCAAAAGCCGCGTCGGACCGAATCAGCCTCGACAGCCAGCTGGTTCACCAGGCTAAAGAACGCCGTCGATTGACCAAGGAACAGCAGGTCGTCTTTAAAAGCCTTGATGGTGGCAACTGCACCACCATTACGAGTTAACGTAGGCCGAATCACAGAACACCGCGGCAGGTCCCTGCTGATGAATTCGCATGGCTCAGGCAGGATCAGGTTCGTCTGGTCGAGCTCTGAGTTGCGCGCATTCAGGTCCGGGAAGGTCAGGCCAGTTTCTGGGTCGGTCACACCGGCTAACGGCTGAGCTACGGCATTGCCCGCCTTGTCATGCCACAGTCCAAAGTGGTCTATCTCGACTCCGCCAATACTGATCAGGATTCGCAGCACCTCAGGGTCGGTCGCCTTGAAGGCGAGGGTAGGATACAGGCTAGCTCCGCCCTGCTCGATGAAGGCGAAGTGAAAGCCCGCGGTATTTGCGATGGCTTGCATACGGGCTTCTTGCGGGGTCGCTGGGGGAACGGGTTGGGCCTGGGTTGGAGGCGTGTCGGTGTCGTTTAGTGGAATGGCAGGCTGGTTCTCAATGGTGAAAGGTCCCTTGAGGTTCGCTCCGAAATCAGGGTTCTTTGTGCTGCGGTACCGGGTATACCAACTCAGGTCAACATTGAGCCGCAAGAGATTTGTCAGCCTCCCGAGATCCTTCGCGCCGGTAGCCTGACTGCTGGGCAAGGTCCGGAATACATCCAGATCGACTGGCTCTTCTCCCTTGGAGATCAAGTAGGCGTTCAGGAAGGCCGCGTGGCTCAATTCATCGTCGGTATTGTCGGCGATATATTGAGCCATATCGCCATCGAGGTTGCTGAGCGCGGCTATGTAGGCCGGATTGCCCCCTTGGACTCCTCCCAGTTCGTTGTATTGCTGCCACAGATCAGCCTCTATGAGTTCTACTGCCGCCGCGAACCGCAGAAGTGCAGCGTCGCCTTTGGAAAGCTTGCCCGTGCTTCGCGTGGCCTGAGCGTTGCCCTCAGTCCCCAATAAGGCGCCGGCCGACAGGGTTGCACTGGCAATCCCCAGGCCCTTAAGAAATGAACGTCTCTTAACTACTCCCTGCCAGTGACGTTGAACAGTTTCTTCCGTCGAAGAGTGACTCGCTTCAGTTGAGTTTGCGTCGGACATAACCGCAGATGGAAAATTCTCTTCTTTCATGGTTTACTCCCCAGCTCCTTTAGCTCATGATTTTTGGTCGAGCTACATGTAGAACTCCGCTAGTCGAGTAATATTCCCTGGTTCCGAAAATATTTCTGTTCACAAAGCAGCCCTTAGAGACCGTCCCGCCGAACGGTTGCGCCTTGTATTAACTGTGGAAGTTCGTAGGCGCATCAGTAGACGCCCAAGATATGGGTCGATTCAGCAATGGGACTCCACATTGTGGCCAAGTTGCAAGGTTAGTGTCAGCTGATTGTCGCCACTCGGAATTAGCTGATCTCAAGAGCAATATCCGAGCCAACTCAAGGGTTTTTGCTTCTTACCCCTTGCCGGGGCTCCAGCCGCGGCGCCCGATGCACCGAACTCGCCTCTCTTGTGCTCACGGCAGCGGTGATCGTTAGAGGAGGCTAGACGGCGCTTGTTCCACGCTTGCGCGCCGGATTCACCAGCCAAGCCACTCCGATACTAATGGCGTAGAGCGCGACCATCGGGGCGGCGAAAAGACACATGTTCAAGATGTCGGCGGTCGGTGTGACAATTGCGGCAACAACAAAAATGGCGAGTATGGCATATCGCAGATTCCGCCACATCCAGCGAGCCGTGATCACACGCATCAAAGCGAGAAAGAATACGAGAATTGGCATTTCGAAAATCAGTCCCAGACTGACGATGATCGTCAAGAACAGCTTCGTATATTCTCCAATGGTAATCATCGGCTGGAAGCGTTGGCCGTAACCGATTAAGAAGTCCAGCGACGCCGGGTAGACCATCCTGTAACCAAAAAAACCTCCGGCCATGAACAAACCGACCGTACTGACCAAAAATGACAGAACATGACGTTTTTCCTTGCGATACAGCCCGGGAGCGATGAACAACCACAACTGATAGAACACAAATGGCGAGGCCGCAAATAATCCAGCGACGAACGCAATCTCCAAATAGAGGTTGAAGGGCTCAGTTGGATTTAAATACACCAGCCCGCCGCTGAACCCGTGGTGACGTAGTGCTTGAATAATGGGTTGCTGCATTAAACCAAAAATACGGTCAGCCAAAGACCAGCACGCAAGAAAACCGACGAGTACCCCAAGGACTGCAAAGATGATTCGTTTCCTCAACTCCTCCAGATGGGCCAGGAGCGGCATGGAGTGCGCGTGTTGTGCCAACACAGAAGCAGCAGCGTCAGCCATGTAAACCCTCCACTTGCCCGCGATCGCATTGACAACCATCGCTCCAAATGGCGCCGGAGCCTGTTTCAGTACGCGGTGTTGTTCGCAGTAAGGACCCCGGAGCAGTTTGCCGTTGCTTAGCAACTGTCCCCTGGAACCACGGAACCCCCACCCCAGTCTCGATCATCGGAGAATCGTTCAAGTCTGCGTCATTGACCAGATCAAGAACGGACTTCTCTCGGGCCGGAGGAAGTTCATCTCTGTATGCAAAACAGAACGCCATCACACGGAATGCAGCCAGCCCCATAAGTCCACAAGAGATTAGTTTCATCATTTTTAGGTTCCCGTGCGTTTCGCTCGCGCTCTTTGACGGTCACCCGACCGACATGTGTCAACAATCGCCCCTGGGCCCGGTACTACCGGAATGGCGCCACGTACCATGCGCAGTAGGTTCCCACCCCACTGAGCAAAACAATTTCCCAAAGCACCAGTTCCGTGCGCATCCACCACTTCCAATGTTTGAACCGCAGCCACTGTGGAAAAACGTTCGTGCCGGCCACGATGACGATATAAAGTCCCAGAAGCTCAGCCGCTGTCCCCAGAACCGCGTGTATGGTCGCCACAACGTAGTACCACTTATGAAGGACCTTAGACGCTGCTGGCCTCACTTGTTGTTGGAACGACGGCCCCATAACCAATCCGATCATCAACAGGTTCAAGAGAAGCACCGTCGTCTGGCAAATACCATGAGCTCTGTAGCGTTTTTGTTTCGCGAGAAGAGCCCCCGCAATCAAGGCTGCCCCCATGATGAGCTGCACGACGAGGTTGAGATCTGCCCCGAAGGTGGCGCCGGTGCCGAGAAAGCCCTTAACTGGAAGAAAAAACAATGTCATTCATCATCCGCTCCACCCTCGGATTCCTGATTCTCAATAGCCTGCAAACTCTTCCGTCCGGATATCGTCTTCATCAACGCCCGCCTCACTGAGCGTTCGGCGCGTCGCCGCGACCATGGTAGGCGGCCCGGCTATGTAATAGATCGGGCCTCGCAAGGTTTTTACTTGTGTGGAAAGCATCTCCGAACTGATATGCCCAGTCTTCCCCTTCCAGGCCCCGTTATCGTTGGCCATGCGCGTGAGGGTGGGAACAAAGCGAAATCTTGGATTTGCACGTTCCAACTTCCAGAGCGCATCCAGGAATGCGGCATCCTCCAGGCAGCGGTTCGCGTAAAACAGAACAATAGGATGGCGAAGCTTTTCCCCGGTTGCGTAAGACACCATGCTGAGAAATGGCGCGATCCCAATCCCGCCCGCGAGGAAGACAGCCGGCCTAGCTGTGTTGTTATGGAGGGTAAAAGAGCCCATTGGCCCCTCAATCCTCACCCCGGCACCGATCGGCAGGAGAGATAAATCCCGCTTGAAAGCTGTATTGCGCATGCGGGTCGTGACTACTACATCTTCGTCGAACGGCGAGCTTGCGATGGAGAAGGTATGAGTCGGTCCGCTTGACGACCCAGACGGGAAACCTGATAGAGCCAGGTCGATATACTGCCCGGCTTTGAATATAAGGTCGTGTGGCTTCTTAAACCAAAATGCCATTGTGCCTTTAGCAACTTCCGTTCGACCTGACAGAGTGCTTTGATAAGTGCTCATCGAGCGTCCTCGTAGTGGTTTCTGCTCCTTCACTTCAGAGCCTCTAATCGTCGGACTCCAAAGAGTCCCCATGTTCTTTCATTGCCGATCTGAATCCGCGGATTCCGTCACCAAGTCCTTTGCCTAGCTCCGGCAGTTTCTTGGGTCCGAATACCAATAGCGCAATCCCGAGAATTAGCAGCATGTGCATGGGTTGAAATAAACCTTCAAACATGGGAACTCCTTTTTGTCTGACGGCAGCGCGCGAGCTTCACTGGCCAACAATTACCTGATCACTGACTCGCAGGAACGTTTCAGGACGTTTCTCATGACCTACATGAAAGAGGCCGCGGCCGCCTTCGTCTCCATGGAACCAGACCTGCGATAGTGAATACCGGTCACCGTCATGTAGAAATAGCAAGTGTTCGTGATTTCCAAGCGTGGTTGTCGTGGTTGTCTCGATTGGGACGGTCAAAACTACTTGTTGAACATCTCCGCCCTTACTACGGAGCATCAGTACTTTTTTGTTGAGCAGGGACTCAATGATGTAGTCGCCAGCTTTGAGTTGCTTGTCACCGGCGGTGAAGTCGAATGGTACTGTTACGTTGACTCGAGCCGGATCCAGCGCATGTCCTGGTAGGGCCGAGAGAATGACACCTAGTCCGAGAACAAGTCCGGACAGGTATTGTGCAAAATGCTTCATTTGTTCCTCTCTAAAGAAAATCAACATCTGCCTTCTATAACCGAGGCAGCTGAGATTTATTCCAGCGTTTCACTCAATCCTGCGAAAGATGACCGAAGCCGCTACAACCGCTCTCATAAATATCTGGCCCGGAATTGAATGCAGCCGAGGTGCACCATGCCGACGAAGCTCTCGATGTGATACCCCAGACATTCTTGTTAGCATGGACAAGACCCACAAAGCTGTTCCGGGTTCAGTACCTCCTTTCGTTACCCGCAGTTTGTCTATCCGCGCTCGTCCGAATTCTGCCACTAAGAGCGCATAACGATGGTCCCGCTCGGTTTCGGATGGATCGTTAGTAGTAGTTTCTCCAAGCTCGTGAAGGCGGAGCTGTTAGATCTGGTATGTGTGGAGTAGTACGGAGTTTAACTTGCCGTGCGCGTGATCAACCGAATGGAAACTGTCTTCGCGGTCGTTCCAAGTCGCTTCCGTGCCAGGTTCTACCGTGATTTGTCCTGGGGTGAATGCGAAGTTGTCGATCTTTACTTCAGGGCTGAACCGATTGCTGATACTGCGGCCGTGGCTTGTGTCATCTCTGGGACGTTTCTATTTCCTGAAGCCGGAGATCCTGAGGCCTCGGGTCGTGAATCGACGATGGCGAGGTAGCCGCCGTTGACCAGATGGCTCTCATCGGCGATACCTGCGGCCGCTGCAACCGGTCGGCTGCCTAAGGGGTTCCGTTTACCCCACTGAGAAATCCGCCAAGATGACCTGTGAGCCCCACGATCAAGACCGCGAGCACTTCGATCGGCAGCCGGTACTTTGGCAAAGATCTTTGCGGAAGCCGGCGCGCGCGCCAGTGGACCCAGAACACCAGCCAGATCAACACGCTCGATATGCATCCCAAGACTAGGTGCATCAAAAGGATCCCTTTTATCTTTTGGCCCTCGAGCGCCCACTGCCACGCCACCAGTCCCGACGCCACCACCGGTACCGTCGAAATCGCGGCCAGTAGCAAATTGAAATATGCTGCGGCAGCCAGCGCCTGGTTCTTTCTCCACTGCGCGAGATAGTCGAAGGCCACGGCCGCGATAAATAGCGCGATCGGGAAGTGAATCAGCACCACGTGCTGCGCGTGTTTGGCTAGAATGACGGTCTTGATGTCGAAGGGATTTACTCTCATCGCCGGCTCACTGGACCACGACTTTGCCTGTCATTTTCGGATGAATCGAGCAGAAGTAGGGATACATTCCCGCTTTGCTGAAGGTGAAAGAGTACTTCTCATCCGTGTCGAGCACCTTGGACTTGAACACGCCTTCAGTGCTGACCACCGTATGAGGAATGTCATCACTGTTTGTCCAGGTAACTGTCGTTCCAACGGGTACTGTGATCGTTTGTGGCCCAAAAACGAAGTTATCGATTTTCACTGCCACGTTTGCCGCGGAGGGCTGGTCATTCGCTTTGACGCTCGGGGATCCCACTAACAGCAGCAGCATGGCAATCACTACCGGCGTCGCCAAACCCACAACCCACAACCTGTTCTTCGTCATTGTCTTGTTTCCTTTCTAAGTTTGATGTTCTTGCTTGATCTTCATTTGTTTGGACCGGATCCTTCCGGCCCATTCAAGGATTGAGTTAGCTGCCGCTTCCACTCCCGGAAGCCGAAGAGCCCGAGGCACCGAGTGGCGAATCGACGACTGCGAGGCTCCGACCGCTGACCAGATAGTTCACATCCGTGATGCCCAACACCTGCTGCAACTGATCGGCTGGCACCTTCATGGGTCCGGCCGAGGGAGCTGTACCCGGCGCAGGTTGAGGGAAGGCAGTCGACATCGCGGTGTGGAACGAAACCTTACCTTCGATCTTCTGCATGATCTGGTGAATATGGCCGTTTAGCACAGTCACGGAACCGAAACGCTTGACGTAAGACAAGGCTTGTTCGCTGTCGTCTGTTCCCCAGCCCCAATCTGGATAGATGGTCCACAGTGGAATGTGTGCGAAGAGCACAATCGGAGTGCTGGCAGAGCGGCCCTTGAGATCGTCCTCAAGCCACTCCAGCTGTTCGTGACCGAGTGACCCCATTCCTCCGGCTTTCAAATTGGCGACATTGACGAGACCCACGAAATGCACACCCTTGTGATCGAAGCTGGACCATCCAGTGCCCTTTGTACCCTTCCCATAGCGTTGGAGATACTGCTCGCCATTGTCGGTCAGCATGTCATGCTCACCCGGCACGAAATAGATCTGTTTCGCGGACGCTCCTTTTAATACCTGGTCCAGCGTATCGAACTCACCCGGTTTCGAGAGCTGACTCAGATCGCCGGTGTGAATGATGAAATCCGGTCGGTGGGGCATCGCGTTGATCTTGTTGATTGCCGTCTGCAGAGTAGCGGTGACGTCCGGGTTGGCCGGCTTGTTAAAGCCGATGTGACTGTCGCTGATCTGCACAAAGCTGAAGTCCCCGCCTTTGCCCGCATTTTGATCAACCGTCTTGGCGAATGCCTGAGACATCGGAATGCCTCCGCTCATGGTCCAGACCAGGCCTGTACCCGCCCATGCCATGCACTTCAGGAACCCGCGACGGTCGATGCCATCGTTATTAAGATCCTGCAACTTCTGATCGATGAGATCTGGCTTGTTGTCGATCACTTGTCCTCCTTGGTTTGTAGCGTTCTAAGTTGATAACTGGCGCGAGTCGCTTTTATTCCCAGCCAAGGTCAAAGTGGAATAAAAAAGCCGGAGCGCAGGGCTCCGGCCAGGCGATCAGGCGAGAGACTTAGTTGATGTAGTAGTCCATCCCATACCAGCGGTGGTCTTCAACGATGACCAACTGGGTCGGAGATGCGAAAAAGATCAAGTTACGATCGCGGTCGGCCAGGTTGCTGCTGTTCCGCCCGAAGGCCTGCAGCACGGGCGCATCGGCGGCATTCGTGCTCTCGAGGATGCTAAGCGTTCCGCGACCACCCAGATTGTCAACTCCTGCGACCACGCGTACTGGCGGTGAAACCACGATCTCGGCGCCTTCGGCGAGCTGTTCAAACCGCCTGGGTTCCACTAGCGCGGGTTCGTGGTTGACGACCTGCGGATTCCGTTTCTTAGTGATATCCACCGTGGTAATTTGCTCGCTACCGTGCTCGATGTAGAGAAAGTTCCGGCCCGATTCCCATTGTGTGTACATCCGAGTCACGGGCAGGCCGGGCAGCGGAACGCGCGCAAGAACTTTCACTCCCTTAGGCGCCGGCGTGCTCGCGGAGGACACGGCGGCGCCCGGAATTGCGTTCACCAAGTTAGTTTGCGAGACAGCCGGAGCTGCCAACGAAAGGAAGAACACAAGCGCGGGAGCAGCGATCTTCGCGACGCGGCCGCCCATAGTTTCAAACTGTTTACGTTTCATCACGTTCACTCCTGTTTTGCTGCGGCATTCCGATGACCGAATGCCGAGCTGAAAATGTTGTTAACTGTCCTCAGGGCTCCCGAACTGTGAGTCTTAAGTCCTGTACCGTCTAGGGGTCTTGCGTCATTCCGGCGCTCATGACGGATAACCGGCCAGACGGCGTTTTATTCCACCGGAATCGTTGTTATCGAAGGGAATAAAAGCCTCGCACGACGGTTTAACCTAGTGTGGATGTCTGGATTGGGACCCAATCCGATTCGTTCGAAGAGCTGGCGATGCCGCTCTTCGATCAGCTGTACAACTTCGCGCACTGGTTGACACAGAATCGTGAAGAGGCGGAGGATCTGGTCCAGGAAACCTACGCGAAGGCTTTGAAGGGATTTTCGTCTTTCCAGCTTGGGACTAATTTTCGGGCATGGATGTACCGCATCTTGCGCAATACGTTCTTGACCTCGCGCACCGGACTAAGAGCTGCGGCGACGGTTCCTCTTGATTCGGAAGAAGACGGAGCTGAGCTGGCAGTTGAGGACGAGACTCCCGAAACGATTCTGATGAAACGCACTGACTCCGAACTGGTACAGAACGCCATCGACGATCTCCCGGTGCATCAACGGGAGATCCTCCTGCTTTGTGAGGTGGAGGAAATGTCGTACCAGGAGATTGCGGAGACTCTTTCCATTCCGATCGGCACGGTAATGTCGCGTTTATCGCGTGCCAGAAAAACCTTACGCGATGGCCTACGGCCGCAGTTTCAAAAAGGATGAACCATGGTTTGTGAGTGCTGGAAGGAAAAACTCGACACCTATCTCGACAATGAGCTTCCGGAAGAGGAGATGCGCACCTTCGACGCGCATGTGCGTGGCTGCACCTCTTGCTCGGCGGATGCCCTTGCGCGCGTCCAGATGAAGCGCACTGTTCAAGTCGCTGGAAAGCGTTTTGCTCCCAGTGCCGAGTTCCGCCGGCGCATGCAGCAAAGCATTGCACCCAAGCCACAGCGCAGTTTCCGTCTCGGCTGGATATTAGCTGCTGCGGCGCGCCATTCTCGTGGCCGGGGCGCTGACTTCAACCTATATGGGAAACCGATCCAGCAGAGACCACGTTTACAGCGAGATTGCCGACTTGCACGTGGCGACATTGGCCAGTGGTTCGCCGGTGGATGTGATCTCCACCGATCGGCACACAGTGAAGCCCTGGTTCCAGGGCAAGATCCCCTTCGCGTTCAATTTGCCGGAGCTCCAGAACTCCGAGTTCACGCTGATGGGAGGCCGGATGGCCTATCTTGACCAAACGCCGGGCGCGCAGCTGATCTACGATGTTCGCAAGCACCACATTTCTGTGTTCGTGTTCCAGGAACGGTCATTGCCAACCGGGTTGGACGAGAATTCTCTGTCGCCGAAGAAGGTGCCGTACAACATGGAAACATGGAGTCAAGGCGGACTGCGCTATTTCGTGATTGGCGACGCAAGTGCTGCCGACATTGATAGCATCGCGAAGTTGTTTAAAGCCACCGGGTCATAGAATTGACGCCCTGTCGGGGCAACCGGTTACATCTCTCGCAAGACCAAAGACCACCCACTTGTCAGGCCCTAAAAGAGCTCTCTTGACGCTATCCCGCGCTTTCCGCCCTATGTAACGCAACACAACGGTTACGGCACAAATTTATAGCCCACGCCGTGTACTGTCAGAAGGTGTGACGGGTGCGTAGGGTCGCTCTCCAGTTTCTTCCGTAACCTCAGGATGTGGTTGTCCACCGTTCGGGTACTGGGATAGTTCTGGTAGCCCCAAACGTCATTGAGAAGTTCGTCCCGCGAGATCACCCGTTCGGCGTTCTTTGTCAAGAACTCCAGCATTTTGAATTCCTTTGCGGTGGCCGTGATCTTCTCGCCGTCACGAGTGATCTCCATCTTAGAAAAATCCACCATCACGTCCGCAAAGACATATATGTCTTTGTCGTCCGTGCTGACGCGCGATGCACGTCTGATTAGCGCACGCAGGCGTGCAATCAGTTCCCTAGGGCTGAACGGTACGGTCACGTAATCGTCGGCACCCATTTCCAGGAGAAGGACCTTGCCCGCAACATCTGAGCTTGCGCTAAGAATTACAAGGGGCAGACCAGGAATCAAATTCGCAATTTTCTTGCAAAGGTCACACCCTGAAGATCCGGGGCTGAGTAGATCGAGGATCACTGCGGCTGGTACTCTTTGGCGAAGCATCTCCAGACCACAAACGCCATCGGGGACGACATCGACCTCATATCCTTCCGAGGAGAAAAGCCGCCGCAGAATCTTCCGCGATGCACCATCGTCCTCGATGACCAAAATCCGTTCCATTCGAGCCGGTCGCAGTTCGGATATTGGAGTGCTCAATGTTGCTGCTGAGGTAGCGGTTGCCATAAGCTTTTACTCTTTCTGCGGGATTGCGGCATGGTTAACACCTCAGGTATCAGAACGCTGCTTCATCGAAGATTCGCCGCCCTTTTGTGAAACCAACCAGCCGGAAACGCAGCTTTTGGGTGGCTAGTGGGAGCACTGATCAGGATGTCCGCCGAGGGTGGCGGTGCGGCAGCGGGTGATGGCCAGCAACACCTTCTGACGATGCCAGTCCATGCCAGGTATCCGAGCAGGCTAACCATCGACATGGATTACAGCGGGTCTCCCAGGAGCAATGCCTACGTCGGCGACGATGCCTATTATTGCAGCAAAGATTCCCTTCAATAGCGACTACGTCGCTAAGACGATGTTTCACTTGACCTCGTTGAAGATCACCCTGGGTTAAGCGTAGACATGATCACACCTTTTCAAGTCAAACCACTCGGCCACTAATTCCCGGATCGTCATCTACTCGGACGTTGATCGCGTCGACATTAGGTACTTGACGCAAAATCGCCTTCCTGTGAGCGGAGAAATGGGGCTACCTGCGACGCCAAGCACTGTCACCTATCGATTGTCGCCGCTGGCCTCCGTAGCACTATTGTCCGCAGGCGTTAAGAAGCCGAAGAGGCCATGCGCCTCGTCGCTTATGCCGGCAGTGAAAAACAGCCAATTGCTCGGTCCGGCTCCTTGATCGTTCCCAAAGCGCAGCGCCCACAGGCGGTCGTTTTGGATCGCATGTCCGTTGGCGTCGCGAAGGAGGCCATCGAAACGCCCGCTGTCGACGTCATAAACAGCGATTTGCCCGCTCCCGGCGTTGCCGATCAGCAGGTGGTTGCTGAAGAAGCCGAAGTTTGGCGGTGCAAGTGCCACACCCCAGGGCGCATTTAGCCATGGACCGTGCTTCAGCCGTTGCAGCAACTTGCCTTTGGGAGAGAATTTGTCCACAAATCCGAAGCCCGGGAAATCGAAGTCGTCATGCTTGGTGGCGTTTTGCTTGGCATAGGTCACATACAGATTTCCATTGACTTCCTGCACGTTGAACGGAGCAAAACCCCGGGGAATTTCTTCGTCCCGGAAGGCTTGATCCTCCCCTTGGCCCCCCAGACTCACGGCGTGGAAGTTGGTATCGTACACCTCGATACGCCCGGCACGGATATTCGTGACGTAGAGGAAAAACGGTCCACCCGTTGTCATCTGCGCAATGGTCGCGCCTTTGTATACAGCACCCGTAGCGGCAGTGGGATTCGCGGAGTTATCCACTACCACGAATGCGTCATGGGGAAGGTCGTTGGGATTAATACCAGGACCCCAAGCCACAATCGTGCCATCCTCGGTGACAAACGTGAACGCGGAGGCGGTGGTTTTGCCGTTCGCCTGAAACATGAAGCCCGATGTTCCAGTGAAAACTATCCCGGTGGGAGTTCCCTTGCCGTTTCCGTTCACGTCTAGTGGCGGAATGTTCACCACCAACGGCACAATTGCTCCGGTGCTGCCGTTATACAAAGTCGATACACCGCCGTTGTTGTCTGACACCCACCAGGGACTGGTGGAACTTGCAGTCAGACCCCAAGGATTAAGGAGATGGCCGTCCGGAGTTGGAGCGAGGCCCTGAATATCTGAAACAAGGTTGGTCTGTTGGTAGGCCTGCGCCATTCCCCGCGTGCTGAAAGCAAGCAGAGCGGCAATTGTGAGAATGCACATCGTGCACAATCTAGAAATTGGCTTCAAGTACAGTTCCTCCTCCATCTTCAATCAGCGAAAATCATTAAGGATGGACCACGTCGAAGCAACGACACGTCATAGCGCAGCTCGCCCTAATCCCTTGCTTGGGTAGAATAGGTTCCGCTTGCGACGGGTGTTGTCTCGAAATTGTCACCGGCCGGCATTTGTTTTTGTCATCGAGCGGGATCCTTTTGCCTGTGATTCTTGGTTCCAGCTATATGTAAAACTCCGCCAGTCGAGTAATATTCCCCAATTCCGAAAATATTTCTGCTTGTCCAGCCGCGAGATAGGCCTGACCACGAATGTAGGTTGGGTGAAGGCATGTGTTGATGGCGAAAAAGGCAAATCGTACTCAGCCGGTGGAACAGTAACTTGCAGAGCAGCAAGGGCGGCTGCGGGATTCTTGTTGTCCAGTGCCGACTGCGCCTGAATGGCAGGTAGCCAAAGCTATTGCATCCGGGTGTCCAGCGGGTAGCGTCTATGCAACTCGCTTGCCAACATCGTAGCGTGAGTTGTATCCCCGGCCATCGCGTAAGCAAGGGCCGCTTCGACTTGCACGCCTTGGCCAGCAGCAGCAAGCTTAAGTTCCGCAGCCGCGTACTGACGGGCCTCAGGGAAGTTACCAAAGGCGGCTTCGCGTACGGCGGCATTCGTCAGTCAAACGCCAGCATTTTCCTTGCTGTCGGATCGAATTGCGGAGTCGACCCAACGCTGACTCAGCTCCCTCGCTTTGTGAAGGCGGCCAGCATAAGCCTCAGTGTCCGAAGCAGGCGAAAGACCAACCGTTCGAACCAGCGGGCGTGCCCTGTGGCCTCTATCCCCCCGCGCACGCAGACGCGTCGTAGTTTCAACCCACGGTAATATCTTTCGGCTTCACCGTTTTTGTGCAGCAGTCGTCGTTCACCGGTTTCTGCCGTTTCTGAATCTACAAACGCGATTTGCTGGACGCTCGGGTGGTAATCGCAACCTATAATCAGCATGTTCGGCTCCTTCCTCCCGAGCCTAAGGTTGTTTGGCAGCTATCAAGTCTACTCAGGTCGAGGGAGCCGACAGTGTTATGAAATCATGTGGTGCATAATCGCGGGACAGGAAACTGGGACGAGTCGATTGCGAGTGTATGGCGATTTTCGCGGCAACTCGCATATTTTGGGCACAGTGACTAAGCATGCTTGCGCTCATTCGCAAAACGAGCAGACCTCGGCAGTCTTGCGTTGAAACTGAATCGTGCGAGAAATGAATTAACTTATAGCCGGGCTGGGCCTCACACTATACTCGTTCTGTCGATTTGCCTGAATCAGATTTATGGATAAAAGAACCTTCCTGAAACTTTGCTCCTCCGCCATCAGCACACCTGTGCTATCTCCATTACGTACCTGGACGCAGGAAGAGAAACTAAAGAATTGGGCAGGCAACGTAACCTACGGCACCGAGCGCTTGACAACTGCGACCTCGTTGAAAAACGTGCAGGACTTTGTCAGGAAGCACAACAAGTTTAAAGTGCTCGGCACCCGCCACTGTTTCAATGGAATTGCCGACAGCACCGATCAGTTTCTGTCGTTGAAGGCAATGCATGAGGTCGTCGCCTTGGACTCCGCCGCGCGCACAGTCACCGTAGAAGCTGGCATGACCTATGGGCAATTGTGCCCATATCTCGACAGCAAGGGATGGGCGCTACACAACCTCGCCTCCTTGCCGCACATCTCGATCATCGGCGCTTGCATGACCGCGACCCATGGCTCCGGAGAAAAGAACGGCAACTTGGCGACCGCTGTCTCGGCACTCGAATTCATTGATGCGACAGGCAACGTCGTGAAACTCTCACGTCAGCACGATGGCGATGCATTCCGCGGCGCAGTGGTCGGTTTGGGAGCGCTTGGAGTTGTCACAAAAATCACGCTCAATATTCAACCCCGCTTCACGATGCAGCAATATGTGTATCAGAACCTTCCTCTGAAAGAACTCACGACTCACTTCGACGCGATCGAATCTGCCGCTTACAGCGTAAGCCTATTCACCGACTGGCGAACCGAATCGATCAATGAAGTTTGGCTGAAGAGCCGAATGGAGAACGGCAAGGGCTTCGATGCTCCCCCGGAATTCTACGGAGCGAAGAGGGCGACCAAAAATCTTCACCCGATCATCGAGCTTTCCGCAGAGAACTGCACGGAACAAATGGGAGTACCAGGCCCCTGGTACGAACGGCTGCCTCACTTTCGGATGGGCTTTACCCCGAGCGCCGGCAAAGAACTGCAATCGGAATACTTTGTCCCGCGTCAGAATGGAGTCGAGGCAATTCTCGCCATACAACGATTGCATGATCAGGTTAGTCCCTACCTGCTGATTTCTGAGATCAGAACCATTGCCGCCGACGACCTTTGGATGAGTCCGTGTTGTCAGCAACCAAGCGTCGCTATCCATTTCACCTGGAAGCAAGATTGGCCTAACGTAAGCCAACTATTACCGGTGATCGAAAAGGAACTGGCGCCATTTCATCCCCGTCCGCATTGGGGAAAATTGTTTACGTTCTCCCCAAAGCAACTGGACTCCAGTTACGCTAGAATGCCCGCCTTCGTAGAATTGAGCCGCAAATACGATCCCCAAGGAAAATTCCAAAACGAGTTCTTGCGCTCCTATGTCTTCACCGCTGTCTCATGATTTTCTTTCGATAATTGTCCCGACACCGATCTTCCGGTTGATCGAGTTGCCCTTGTCCAAATCTCCGCCATTGCTTGAAACGCTCATGGTAGCTGTCTGGTCAGCCCAACGGAACTTGCCGAGCTAAAGATTCACGATCAGGAGTTGGTGCTTGAGGAGTAGCGACTCCGCAATTAGGGAACGGACGCCGCCGGGTCCGAGCAAGCGGGCCAAGGTAGCGATGAAGTGGATGAAAAGAACGGCCAGCTTGCGGATCGCAGAATCGTAGCAGGACGGGAAATCCTAAGGAATTAGGGGCGGAACAACAATTCGCCAGGGACAGCTCATGAGCTGCAGCTTGGTCAGCGTTTTGCTTTCTCGAATTCCTTGGCCAGCATTTGCCTGACGCGGACGCTGAATCCGGCCGGCAATTCAAATCTTTGCTCGTCGGCCAGCAAGACAAGCACATTGTGCGTGCTGTCCAGCAACACCGCGCACTTGCGGCACTGCTCCAGGTGGGTCTCAAGCAAGCGCCGCAGGCTTGGAGACATGTCGTCATCGAGATAATTCGAGATCTCCCGGCGAACCTCTTCGCAACTCAGGGTGATCATGGCTGTGCCTTTCCGAGTCCTAGATGCCTGGCCCATGAGCGCGAAACGAAGTAATCGCGAACCATGAGTCGGGCGCGCAACAGTCGAGTCTTTACCGCCGGCACGCTTATTTCCAGCGCAGCCGAGGTTTCGGCAATGGTAAGCCCGTCGATGTCGCGCAGGATCAGCACTTCCCGGTAAATCTCCGCAAGCGCCCCCAATGCCTCCTCAAGATGCGCCGCGAGTTCCTTTTGTGCGAGGGCTTCTACGGCGATCTCTCGCCAGTCGGCGAGTTCAATCGGAGTATATTCATCCTCGTTATCGGGGGACTTTAGAAGCTCAAGAGACACTTCGCGCCTTTGTCGCAGACGCATCCGGGCTTCGTTGGCCACGATGCTTAGTAACCAACTAGAGAATCTCGCCTGCCCGCGAAATGTGCGCAAGCCTCTGAACCCCTTCAGGATCGCCTCTTGCGACACCTCTTCGGCGTCGGCCTCGGCCCGCAAAATCGCATATGCTGTGTAGTACACACGGCGCTCGATCGGCGCAATCAGTTCGTAATACCGTTCATGATTTCCAGCCAGGATCTCGGCGACGAGCTCTCGTTCCCCCTCGAGGACGCGGTCATTTTCGGATTCCCTAAGCAGGGTGTTCTGCATTCGCACAGCCGCGCAATCCCACCGCTGGTGGGCATCTGAGAGTCGAGTCCGCTGGTATGATTCACGACCTGCCGGAAAGTTTCAGGTTTACGCGCACCATTCGACGTGCGGATTTCTGAAACGATCGTAACTTATCGAATGCTATGGCATCAGATTCAAGTGCGAGGTGGGTGTGCCTGTTAACGAGACTGATGTCATTTCACCGGTCGATGAAACTCAGAAATCATCCTCCCCCTCTTTGCTGCTCTCGAGCGCAGCTCTCGTAGGCAGCCTCGTAGAAGGCGCGTGTGCGATCCTTGTCGCCAGTGCGTCCGCCAAGCTCTTTCTCGGACTCGGAGCTGTAGCGGGGGCGGTGAAGGCTTCGCGTTTGCATGCCGATATCGTGCGCATTCCAGTCTTAGTCGTTTCGGCGGCCGCCGCGTTGATTACGTTGTTGGTCTTGTGGAACGCCTGGCGCGCCCGGAACCGGTCTGCCGCTCGCTGGCGAAAGAGGCCAATGACGTTGCGCGAAAAAGTCAGCTTTGCCGTTACCCTCCTGGCTTCCGTCATGACACTAGCTCTGGTGGTCGGCGAAGCGATTGAGCATCCGATCTTCAATATTCACTAGGGGATGTCCTCGCCGCAGCCGGCTAGAAGTGGACAAACCAATCTCCCCGAGACGACGAGATTATAGTGTTCTGAGCGCTGGACCGGAACACCGAAACTGGGGTTCCCTAACGTGTGGAGGTCCCGAAACTCGCCTGTGAAGCCGATCGGGAACAGCAGTTTGAGCCGGGTGCGGACGTCGATTCCCCCACCGAAGTGCGGTGTCGCAACGTTCCGATGAATCCCCGTGTTAGCAACCGCGTTTTGCAATACGCTACTTCCTTCGTAGAGTCCATATCCGAGGCCCGCGGATAGCGATGGCGGTGCAAGAGCGTGGCTCACAAACTGGGCTCGCAACGAAGGCGTCACAAATATAACGTTGCGAGACTAGTAATGGCTTTGAGTTGTGCGCTCTCCACCCTATGACTCGGCCCTGCAGCGAACGGAACCTCCAGAGCAGGGCGGTATTGGCGCTGGATAGACGGCGCGCACAGTCGCATAGTCAACAGAATACGCGACGCTTCTACCGACACTCAGCTTCCGGTTAGAAGTGGTTGCGGCCCTTGGATGAATTCCGCGCCGAGTAGTAAGCCAAGCTCATTCTTCTCTTCTTGAGCAAAGCTAAGACAGCACATCCACAACATCAACATTAGTAGACGCGGAATCAACCCCACCTCGCAAACAAGATCACGCATAACTGGAGGATGCTGATCTAGCCAGTTAGTTACAGATCTCGGAGACACGAGTGCCTCGGAAACTTTTTCCCATGTCTTGAATCATTCCGTCACGCCCGAAGTGGGCGAGTCGCAAACGCAAAGAGAGATCAAACAAGGAAACTGATGATGCTGCTGGCTTCGTGTGTTCTGGCGAGTTCCATCAGCGTTTTCGCTCAGGATGCCACGAAGCAAGATGGCATACAAAAGAGGAAACAAAACAAATGAGATGAAGCAGGACTCCATGGGCAAGGACGAGATGAAACAGGATTCCATGGCGAACGACGGCATGAAGGACGATCAGATGACAGAAGGCAAGAAACAGAAGAAAGCCCACAAGTCCAAGAAGGAGAACAAGAAGGACGCAATGGGCAAAGATGAGATGAAGCACGGCGACAACATGAAGCAGAGCGACAGTATGCAGAAAGACGAAATGCAGCACTGAGCGTGAATGGCGTTTTAGCCTAACTGACCCCAACTCACTCCAAACCAAAACTCGAGTCTCAGAACCTCAGACCACAAAACTCAAAGGAGAAGTGAATCGTGAAAGCAACTCATAGACAAGATAGAATACCACTGGGCAGCTGTCGCATAAGAGCGATAAGCCCGATCCTTACACTCGCCGTGATTTTCTCTTTGGCGGTGTCGTCGGGGACCTTGCATGCAGCCCAGGTTCCCGTTAAGCAGCCGCTCTCGCCAGAAATCTTCGCAATGCATGCTCGCGCCAAACGTCCCGTAGCTACGGCGTCGACGACGAGCCTGGAACTTGCAGCTACTACTACTGCACTAACGTCAACGAGTTTCAATTCTGAGCAGGGACCTGGTCCTGGCCCAATTGGTCCCGGCCCGGGCTGCAATTTGTTCCCAGCGCCCGCGTCCATAGGCACCACAGTTCCTCTATCGTACTTTGGACCACCACCTTCCGACACCAATCGTAGCTTGGTCGGGCCTGTTCAATTGCTGGATACCGGAGTAGGTTGACGTCGCGCATGGGACCATTACCATACCGCTCTATTTGGGCCATCTGAAGGGCAGTGGAAAGAACGTGTGGTACATCTTGACCGATGTTGACGATGCCAACGTCGCTGCCGAGTTGGGTCTGAATTTTTCCGCCAAACTTACTTTCGCGTCGCATTCTGCCAGAACGGGAAACCTCGATGCGAACGGGAACATCGTATTTGACGCGGGCACCGTGAACTTTAAGCCTGAACGGAAGATTATTCCTGGCCCTCCCGGTCACGAATTTCCTCCCACGTTTGCGACCCCGGGTGCCATCGGGGACGCGAACTATGGTCCGCTAGTCCAAATCGTTAATGCCGCAAACGTGATTTACAACGCGCCCATGGTGGCTTTCGACGTGGACGCCAATCAGATCAGCTTCCCTAACGGCAACGTGGACTATACCAAAGTGCACGACCAGGTCGTGGCCATCGATCCGGTCAACATGACGGTAACCATTAACCTGATTAACGGCTTCAGTTTCGGTCGTCCGGTGTGGTATCTCTCCATGGACACCAGCAGCACTCTCGGCGCTGCCATTGAACACAACACCTTCGCTCCACTGATGCAGAAGACTCCTGCTAGGCCACGATGACAGCTTCGCCAGTCCTGTCGAGCGTATCTTCATCAGCACCAATGGACCTGAATCGGGAGGCTGCAACAATCCACTGCGGCAAGGTCTGTCGGCAGATCTGGCCGATGGCATTCAGACCAAACAACGTCGTGGGTGGAATTCCCACCATCGCGCTCGATTACAGCCCGTACTGGGATGCGCAGTTGTTCGAATGGACCGAGGATGCGATCGACCAGGGGTTCCGCGGACAGCTGCGTGAGGAGTTCCAGATTCTCACCTTCGTGCAAGACGGTCTGATCACCGGGCCAGGTGGTAAAACCTTCGGGAGCTGCAGGTTTCTCCATCAACTGTCCGATCGTTCAGCGCCTCGATTGAGAGTCGGCTGGCTAACAATAGAGCGGCCCGCCATCTCACATTTCGATATGGCGGGTCTTTTCATACCGTACCTTAGCTAGAATATTCCTCAGCTCCCGATTGCTATCGGTGGCACGCTGAGAGGTCATTGATACATGAGATGAATCGACAATTTTCTGTTGTGGTCTGCATAACCTCTCAAGGAGAACGAAATGGCAGTAAAGTTAGTGGTGATTTCCGCGCCCAAAGAATATCGAAGCCTTCGAAACAGTTTACAACCAGGACTATGTGCCCATGGCGGTCGATAGACTTGCCGGCAAAAACCAAGATTGTCGCGACCAGGGTACTCGGTTCTCCAGCGGACGAACCTTCCTTTCACCGCGTCGCTGAGGTGTATTCCCTTCGATGGAGGCCCTCGAACACTGTGCAGCGTCCGAAGGCGGCAAACAGACGATTGCACATGCAATTTCGATTTCGTCCGGCGGCGCACCAGCACCGCCGCCTTGCTCGCCGAATACACGCTGCTTGCAGGGAGCCCTTTGCTCCCAACGACCGACGCGGTGAGAATGATCGAGGCACCATCGGGCAGCAGGGCGTTCGCCAACGACTTTGAGATTTCCCGGCATGCAGGTGAAACCGTTGTTGCCCTCGCGCAGAACAATCATCTTGCCCTGCGCGCCGGCCGTTGGCAAGCCGCCAACTCAACCGCCTAGTCATAGACCCACACACTGCTCTTCAGAGGTACTCCGCCGCGATGTGAAACTCATCGGCGGGGTGTCATTCGTCCTGGCGGAAACCCACGTGCAACCCCGCATGGGATCGATCACGCAGATGTTCCAGACACACATGTTGACTTAGTCACCGGCCCGAACCTCGGACTGTTGCAGTTGGTCCTCAGGCGAACGGCCCGCGAATAGTTCGAGGACTGCTCAAAAGTGAACAGATGTCATATCAAAATCGTCACTGCTGCTCGTTGCTGCACCGTGCTGCAGCGGTAATCGAATGCCCTGTTACGGCAAGTCATTCACAAACGGACCCGTCCCCTGGAGGATGGTAACTTGCGACTGCCTTCACAGCGTTTTCAAGAAAGTAATCAACGCATCTCTCTCCTCGGGGCTCAATTCTTTAAAACGTCTCGCGGGATCGTGTGCTTCGCCATCGTGACGCGAGATAGCATTTTCAAGAGATAACGACTTCAGGTCATGCATAAAGCGCGCTTTTGTGCGCAAACCCCAAAGTGGCAAAGTTCTTAATTTGTTGGCCGTGTCTTGCGGCCCAACCTGGACGATCCCATCTCCAGTTCCGATGTCATGCAACAAAAAGTCACTGAAAGGATGAATTATTTTATCCCCCAGAGCCTCTGGAACCGTAAACGTGCCACCATCGATAACCGTCCCTGCAGGAGCCGTGGCAATGGATTCCACGTGGCAAACATTACAACCGACCCGCCGGAAAAGTGCTCCACCTTTTAACGCTGCGGGGGTCGAAGCAAGCACTGTGTCTCGAGGTGGAACCTTAGTCCCGCGTATGAACTGAGCAAAGTGGTCAATGTCAGCCAAGCCAAGGCTATCTGGCTGATCTTCCGGGTCCGTCGTGGTCTTGAGCACTGTCGTAACATCCTTGGGGCGCAGCCGGTTAGTAATTCCCATCTCGTTGAGGTAGGCATCGCCAATAAAGGAGAGCAAACTGCCGTGCTGGTCCTTCCAGCCGAAGCGTCCGACGCGGGTCTGTCCAGGGGCTTCGAAAATCGGAGCCTGTACAACTTCCCCATGAACTTTACCGTCGGTCACTTCCGGTTGTTTCTCGGCGATTGCGATCAGAGTCCCGTCGTCAATGGCTTCTACAAATCCATCCCCCAGAGTGTTGAGGGCAGCGCGTAACGTGCGGATGTTTTCGGTCGCAGGTATGTGCTCTTGGGCCTCCGGACCGATAGCACGATCATTGACAATGGACCTGCCGGTAATCGTGTTTTTTCCGTCGTTGATGAAGATTGTCGGGTTGACAAAACTGCCATATGCATCGTTGTGCCCAACCCGGAGTTCTGTGATCTGGCTGGCTGCCCCACTATTCGGATTCTGATGGCAACTTACGCAGCTAGGTGCGTTGTAGACAGGTCCAAGTCCGTCCGCGACCGCCTTGTTTTCCTCATAGACCTCCTGGTCCCGTGCAAACGTGTCTCCGGGTGGCTCGACGATTCCGTTGCTGACGCTCTTTTCGGCGTTGAAGCTGGGAGTGCTAAACCCGGCCGGCGCTTCAGTAGCTGACTTCGCTGCGACTCTAGCCAGTCCCGTACCCAAGGCGGCCAATGTCGCAAAAAGGCAAGAAAATAGGAAAACCTTCCTCCAATGGGACATGAGAGTTCCTCCAAAAGACACAGTGGCCTGCGTGCGTGCAGGGCGTAAGTTGGTTAATTCGTTGACCTCAAGTCCTCACGGCCGTGACGGAACGATCGAGAACTACGGCCTGGACTCAGAAGTGCTGTACTTATCTAAACTGGGTTGGGCAGAGATTATTCCCACCGTGTCGAAAAAAAATTCTGAGAGGGACGAAATGGAGCGATCCCCTGGCTAACCAGCCGGCGGTAATCCTCAACGTGGGATCGGAGTTTGCGGCGCCACCGCTGTTCTCGATACTGCCGTCTTACATCCCGATCACTACATCGGTTTAGGCGTTTTCCGTCGCCAGTTTCCCCCATTCCCGTAAGGTTGGTGTCACCCGAGACTCGAGACGATATCGTCGGATTCTAGCAACGGATCGAATCGGAGGAATGGCTCGAAGCCGAGCCCATGATGAAAGCTCAGTCCGACAAGAATCCCGAGGGACTTGACCACTCCGGAATTATTGAAGCGCCAGAGAGACCCTTTCTCAAGCTTCCCGGCTACGAACAGAGCTTGTGTATCCTCCAAAAATTTTGGCTTCGGAATCTAGATTTGCACCACGGCCTGTTAAGGCACAAACTTATAGCCCAGACCGTGTCCTGTGAGAAGGTGTGACGGGTGTGAAGGGTCGCTCTCCAGTTTCTGTCGTAGCCTCAGCATGTGATTGTCCACCGTCCGCGTGCAGGTGTAGCTCTGGTAACCCCAAACTTCATCGAGAAGTACCCGCCCGCCCGGTGCACAGCGATCAAGCGAGTTTTGGTCGTTCCGCTGCGCGAGGGTTGGGCAGCTTCCAGCATGACCGCCACGTTGGTGGCGGCCAGTGAGACGAATGCAACGTCGGCCACAACAACTGAAATATTCGCCATAGGCTATCGTTTCTCCGTTCTCCGAAAGCACTCCTACTGATGGTTCTGCTACTGGGCGGAGAACTTTAGGTCCAGAACAATTGTTGTTTGGTTACCCGTCGACGGGGCGAATTCGGGGCCGCTGTGATCTTCTCCCACGGAGGCGGGCATGTGACAGTTGTCATCGCGTGTTCCTGCGATCAACGTTCCGGCACATCGGGCTCCGCTATAGCCCTCTCCGACTATATATGGTCTGTGACAGTCTTTCTTTTGCACGACAGGTGGTCACTTCGTCTCTTTCATCGCATTTAGCAGTTCAGGAAACTCCTCACGGTCGACGCGCGCTGACCCCAGAATTTCTAGCACTCCTTTTTTCTGTAGCATTGCCGGAGTCAAAGATCTCGATAAATGCGCCGCGCTCAGAACGGGTTTGAAGTATTACCCGCCATTTTTCCTGCAGCCTTGGCACATCCGCACCTCGGCCCCACACTCTTTTCTCGGTACCAAGAAGGGCCACGCAGCTACAACAACGTCCCCACAAACGCCAACACTCGTGCGGGCAAAAGAGTGGTCGCGCCGAGCGATCAATGATCGGCTTTCGGGAAGTTCTGTTTTCTTGACGACAAACAACTAATTCATGTTGATACGACCTCACGTGGTGCGACATGGCCTTCTTGCGTCCTTCGACGTCAGGAGCATTTGCACTCTATTGGTGATAACAGCTTCCGACTACGATTTATTCCAGAACGCGGATGATGTTTGTTTGGGAGGCCGTCTTAAGATATCGCCAACGCCACGGTTTGCATTCAGACCAGCAAAGTAAGAAGGCCGCCCGGTGATTAAAGCGGCCTTTCGGTTCTTCCAGATGTCTATTCTTAAAGACTAGGCAAGCCCTTACAGTTCCAGCTTCCACAATTCACAAGACCATAATGAATCTCAGCATTTGTCGTCGACAGGCACCGGTCTCGATCATCCGGTCATCCGAGACAGTCACTTCAGCCACGAAACCGAAGACCTGGGGTGTGTTCGAAGCTCGTGTATTCAAGGAATAGGCGCACAGATTGCCGTGGAGCCCGGCGTTCAGAAGAACTCCCAGCTCGCCGACCGCAGCTCCCTGGCGCCTCACAATGAGGCCGCAGCTGTAGATCGATATCCAAACTGCATTGCAACTACCAGGGGATCATCCAGGGGAGCGATCCACTTAATCCGGTATGCGCATTTCCAAATGTCGTGACTTTGTAAACGACATGTCAAAAGAGAAGGGATGTCGTGCTTGGGTGGGAATATCGCCCGCCTCCAGCAGTTACACACACTGAAGCACGAGAGCATCACTACACGAAATGGAGCGCAAAGCATGACAAACAAAGAAAAAGTCTATATCAACTGCTGGCTCCGAAATCACTCAAGCTGAATATCCATCAACAAATGACAGGAACAACTAACATGAAAACAACACACATTCTGCTCACGATGGCACTATTGTTGAGCTCTGTTTCGAGCTACGCCCAGGAAATCCGGCCATTGATGAAGACCTCGATTCCCTTCGGCTTTATTGTCGGGAACCAGAGCTTCCCGGCGGGCGATTACACCATCTCGTCCGTCCAGTCACAACATCTCATCCTGCTCCAGAGCACAAATGGCGCACACGTTACCTTTGCGGCTACCAACGCAAAGTATGTACTTGAACCGTCCGCGTATTCTAAGCTCGTTTTCCAGCATTCCGGAAGCGCATATTTCCTGAGCGAGATCTGGACCCAAGGCGATACGAGCGGACGCGAGCTGCCGGGCGGTAATCGTCCCAAGGAATTGGTCGGGGACAGTTCGACCGGGGACGTCGCGACCGTCATAGCGAGCGCGTTCTCCAAGAATTAGCGGACCGATCCGATCCCAACCAGGGCGCTTGCCAGGCGCCCTTTCTTACAACCAAAAGCGCCGCCGTGTTCGCCCGACGGGCTCTCTCTACAGTGCTCAGACTCAGCCTTTAAGAACTAATTATTCATGGAATAAGAGGACTGAGCCGCAGTTAACACTGTAGGCACACTCACGACTATGCAATGCAAACTGCTACACACAACCATTCCGCCACCCATTGCATGCTCGCCCCTGCTGGGCTAGTGCTGAGCGATCCGTTTGTGCGATTTGGAGACGAAGTGCATGATCCCTGTTCGAAACCTTCTCTTTCCCGTTCACTCTCATTCACCACGCGACCTGAAACGGGGGCACGCTCCTCTGTTGCGGCTTTTCCTTTCACGACGCGTAAACCTTATAAAACTAGGAGTTGAGGAATGCAAACAATAAGTCGCAGTCTGCTGTTGGTTGCTTTAGCCACGAGCCTGCTCTATTCAGAGCGCAGCCTGGCGCAAGCCGACCATTTAAGCGGAGCGGGTGCTGTATTTGTAATGAACAATTCCGCAAATAGAAACGAGATCATTTCGTTTTCGCGGGGTGTAGATGGATCGTTACAACAAGCCGAAAGATTCTCTACTGCTGGTCGGGGAACGGGCGGCGTGACTGACCCTTTGGAATCCCAGGGATCACTTACACTGAGCCAAGATCACTCGCTTCTGTTCGCCGTTAATGGCGGCAGCGGAGAGATCTCAGTGTTCCGGGTTCACGGTCCAGAGCTTGCGCTGGTTGACAAGAAGTCGACCGGCGGTGCCGAGCCAAATGCAGTGGCGCAACATGGAGGCTTGGTTTACGTTCTCAACGTCGGCGGCAGCAGCAATGTCGTGGGATTTACGCTGAATGCTGGAGGGCACCTTAACCAGATTCCCGACTCGATCCGCTTTCTTACCACAAACAACTCAGAAGCTGCCTCGCTGGCTTTCAGCCCTGATGGCCAGTTCTTACTTGTTTCCGAGCGCGCAACCAACAACATTGATGCCTTTCAGGTCCGGCCTGACGGTACGCTAGGTTCGATCGTCGTCAATTCGGATTCACAACCAGGTGCGTTTGCCGTCTCATTTGCTCCGAACGGTGCGGCGATGGTCTCTGAGACGGGACCAGCCGGGGGTGACAATGCTTCTACAATCTCTTCCTACTCGGTGCTCGCTAATGGAACGCTCTCTCCTATCAGCGCAGGAGTTCCGACGCTGGGAAATGCGAACTGCTGGAATGCCATTACTCCAAATGGACGGTGGGTTTACGTCTCAAATGCCGCCTCATCGACCATATCTGGATTCTCTATCGGTATAAACGGAGCGTTAACGCCTATTACAGCAACGGTCTTAGGGATAAATCCGACCGGCAGTGGCAATCTTGACATCGCAGTCAGTTCAGACAGCAAGTTCCTATACTCGCTGAATTCTGGGAATGGCACCATAGGCATTTTTGGTATTCAGGAAGACGGAACGCTTCTTAACGTTGGCGAAGCCGATGCCATCTCGGCAAAGGCTGGTTTTAACGGCATCGCTGCATTCTAACTTCGGCTGACTTGTGAGTTGCGGCACCCGAAAGCCGCAACTCTCATGTTCGGTAGTTCAGTTTCGCAAAGGGAGTTCTAACATGAGCGACGCAGTATCCATGAAGCTAATTGTGATTTATCCGCGTCCGAAAGATGTCCAAGCTTTGGAGATTGCGCGCTCCGCTCTGTTGCCGATGCCTTGGGATATAAGCAGCGTCGCAAACATAAGGTGGCTTACTTCGGGATAGCCGATCCAGGAGTCGCAGTTTGAATCGCAGTGCCAAGAGTGGCTACTATTCCCAGAAACCCGCTGCCTATCAGAGTGGGTCGGGTCTGCTCGACGGACTCATCGTTGTTGAGAGCTGCCGCTTGTGCCAGCTACTTTTGCCTCATTGAGCAGCTGATCGAGTTGGGCACGGTCTAACCACTGTCCACTTATGACAACAGAATCGATCCTGCTTATGTTCGAGATATCCGCCAGAGGATCAGCATTCAGCAAGACCAGGTTGGCTGTGTAGCCGCGCTCGACACGGCCCCACGTTGTCGACAATCCGAGGAAGAGGGCAGGGTTGGTCGTAGCCGTTTCGAGCGCTTGCATCGGAGTCAATCCGGCTTCGACAAACAATTTGAGTTCATCGTGCAGGCTGAAACCCGGGTATGTGTATGGAATTGTAATATCTGTTCCAGCCAGAAGGTGCACGCCCAGCGTCTGCGCACGATGGACTTCTTCCAGCATCTTTGCATACTCCCGCTTTCTCATCGCAATGTACTCCCGCGTCCGGTATTTCGTCAGCATGCCGTTCTCTGGTTTCCACCACTGCAACTCCTCAGCCGAGACATACTGCATTCTGGGATCGGGCCTTGTGTTCAGATCATCAATGAACGTCAGCGAGCGCTCGGTCACTAGCGTGGGGGTGATGAATGTATTATTCTTTGCCAGCAGCCGATAGGTCGCATCCGCGCGTTCCTGGCTAAAAGTGTCCAGCATCATAGTGTTATCCCGCGCTATCTTGGCTGGAATCAGTGCGAAGTTCTTTGTACGGAGAGCCTCCTGAAAGGCAGATTGATCCAGACGCCGTTTGATGTACTCATCCTCCATGGTTGATCCGCCCGCGAGCGCAATACCGTGCTCCAAAGAACGCTGACCGGCATCCGCGGCTTCACGAACACTAATAGCGCTGGGTAGATGCCCGACGACTGGCAAGTCTAGCTTCCTTGCTTGATCGACAATCGCGAAATAGGAATCTCGCGACAGGCCGTCGTAGACCTTGATGCAGTCCGTGCCCTGTTGCTTCAGCGACACTACGGCAGCCCGTGCCTCGTCCGTAGTAGTCACGGAGATGGTGAATTTGGGATTTGACCACGAGTTAGGGCCGTCAACGATCGGTCCGCAAGCCACAATTTTCGGTCCGACTTGCTGAGCGTGGACGATTGCATCGCGCAGAGGAAATACCTCTTTGGCGGGTCCGCCCATGTTGCGAGTCCCGAGAACCCCATTGGCAATGTCCATCTTTAGATCACGGCCCGCGTCGCGAAAGTGAGAGTGCATGTCCCACAGCCCAGGGATCACAAACCTGCCGGTGCCGTCGATCACCTTAACGGAGGTAGGTATCGTGACCTGCTTCGCTCGGCCTACAGCGGCAATGTCGTGCCCGCGGACGAGGATAGTCATGTCTTGTTGTGGCTTGTCCACACCTGGGTCGATGATGGTGACATGCGTGAGCGCAAGGCCCCCAGGCTGTGCGAGAACTACCCTCGCAAACACTAACAGTGCGCAAAGCACGAATAGCGAGCGCAAAACCGAATTGAACTGATGTGATCGCATGACGAACTTGGACACCAAACGGGAGCGATTCGTTCCCGCTAGAGACGAACTTTTCCCTTCGTCGGACTGCGCGTCGCAGAAGGACGGTTCCCCAGCTTTATATAAAACTTCGGTGTTCAAGTAATATTCCCGGATTCAGAGAATATTTCTGCTCACAACCGGGAATAGAAATCTTGGTGCTCAGTTGTAAGGGCTAGAGGGACCAGCCAAAGGTCAGGTAACTAAGGGATGCAGATTACTTGCGATCCAGGGCCTATCAGCGAGTCATGAGTATTTGTGCGGGGTCGCAGCCTCCTGTTCAGAGTCCATCCTCGTAGGAGGAGTTGCAATGACACGCAATGGAACGTTAGTCGTCATTTCGTTCGAAACGATGAGCCACGATCTACGGCAGGTTTGCCGGCAGATACGAAAGGGCCCGAGCTTTGCAGTGGCTGTGATTCTGGTGTTGGCTGCGGGATTTGGCATCAGCACGGCCATTTTCAGTACCGTCCGCACCGTACTTCTCAGCCCTCTGCCCTATGAGAATTCAGACCGTCTGGTCCAGATTGTCAGCACGTGGCCCAAATCAGGCGACCAAAACGACTGGGGTGCACCCCTACGGGATGCGGTCGATTGGAAGGCTACCGTACCGGCCTTCCAGGATGTGGCAATGTACCGCTATAACTTGGTCAATCTGACGGACGGCGACGAGGTATCGTCCCTCTACGGGCTGCGCGTTACTGCCAATCTTTTGCCGATGTTGGGAGTGCGCCCGCAGTTGGAACAATGGTTTTCCGCCGACTACGACCGGCCAGCGAGCACGCACGTTATCATCCTCAGCGATAATCTGTGGCGCCACAGTTTCCATGCCGATCCTCACATTGTCGGGAAGACCATCCACCTGGATACCCAACGCTATCAGATTCTTGGGGTCATGCCGAAGGGCTTCAATTTCCCGTTGAAGCTTGGCACGAGCGCGCAGCTTCCAACCGATCAGATGCAATACTGGATGCCGCTGGGTGCAGATCCCGCCAAGGAGCAACATGGCGTTCCGAATGCCGGCGTAATCGCCCGGTTGAAAAAAGGCGACCCTCTGAGGGAAGCTCAGTCACAACTGGAAACTGAGTGCCGGTGGCTGCAGCGGGAATATCCTGCAACCAATAAGGACCTGAGTGCACGACTGTCGTCTCTACGCCAGCAAACGGTCAAGCAAATCAATGGCCCCTTGCTTGCCTTGTTTGCCGCTACCGGCCTGATTCTTCTGCTGACGTGTGCGAACATCACCAGTCTGCTGCTTGCCAGAGGCGAGTCCCGCGCCCACGAATTGGCAGTTAGAATGGCGCTCGGCGGCAACGCCTGGCGGGTGGCACGACTTCCTACGATGCAGGGAATCTTACTTTGCTGCTGTGGCAGTCTGCTGGGTGTGCCGCTGGCAATCGCCAGCCTGAAATTCCTGATTCACCTGGCCCCCGTTGATGTCCCGCGCATCGCAGATGCCAGGATCGATTTGCAGGCCGTGCTCTTTGCAGCCGCTCTTGCCATTCTCAGTGGAGTTCTTGTAGGCGGATTGAATGCGCTGCAGGTCTTGAAGCGCTCGCCCCGTGAGGTGCTCTCCGACGCTTCGAGAAATAGTGCGGGACGGCCGCGCACAAAACTACGCAGTTCCCTCGTTGTGGGACAGGTTGCGCTTGCAGTCATTCTAGTCAGTGGCGCCGGCTTGATGCTTCGGACTTTCCTCAATCTTCTATCTACCAATATTGGCTATCGGCCAAATCATGTTTTGTACGGAGTCACCGTGCTCCCACCTTCTCAGTACCCTCGCAGCGAACAAAGAGAATTGTTCTTCAAGAAGGTCCTGGATCGTCTGCGGTCTGTGCCGGGAATCGAATTTGCCGCCGTCGCAACCGGCTTTCCGTTGGTAGGACAGTACGACAGCGTGAAGGCCGAACCAGCAGAAGTTGCTCCGGGAAATCGAAGTTCTGGGATCAGTGCCGATTTCAATCAAATCTCCTCCGGTTACCTGGAAGCAATGGGTGTGCAACTTATTCGCGGAAGATTCGTGACCGAGACGGACACTACGAATTCACCAAAAGTGGCCGTCATCGACGAGAACCTGGCCAAGGAGTTGTGGCCCGGCCAGAATCCACTTGGCAAGCTCATCAATAGCGACGACCCTGCAAAACCGGTATGGCGTCAGGTGGTGGGCGTCCTCGCGCCAATGCGCAATAAATCCCTTGATGTTACCGCGCGTCCCGGTGTTTTCGTCCCGCTTTCTCAAGAAACTGGCTGGGTGAACTTTGTGGTTATCAAGGGCCCAGCCGCGCCTGGAGAGGCGGCGCGTTTGCTCAGGAACGCCGTCGCCAGCGTCGATTCGAACCAAGGCGTCTTCTTCGCCCAATCGATGCCTGCGCTGATTCAAGACTCGATTGCAATCCGGCACTTCATTTTCATCGTGTTGATGTTCTTTGGCGGGGCGGCTCTGTCGCTCTCTGCTCTCGGCATCTATGGGTTGGTTTCGTTCATTGCGGCGAGCAGAGTCCGGGAGGTTGGTATTCGTATGGCGCTGGGAGCTACACGTGGAAGCATTGCCAAATTGGTCGTCTTCCAAGGCATTCGGCTGACCCTGGTTGGCGCAGGCGCAGGACTAATTGGATCAACAATGATTAGCCGCCTGCTTTCAGGCTTGCTTTTTGGGGTGAGGCCATTCGATTTTGAGACGCTAGCGTTCACGATTGGGGTTCTCGGAGTGACGACCACCATCGCTGCTCTCATTCCGGCGCAGCGGAGTGCCAAGATTCAACCAACGCAGGCACTGAGAACCGAATGAGGGATGTCGCGGGAGCCATCCTGGCGGATATCTTCGCGCTTGACCTGAAGACCAAGAACTTTCACTGGCACATGGCCGAGCCGCACTTCCGCGATTACCACTTGCTACTTGACGAACAGGCCGAACAACTCTTTGCCATGACCGATTCCACTGCGGAGCGCATCCGCAAGTTAGGTGGGAGCACGAACAGGTCCATCGGCCATATCGCCGGCTTGCAGCGCCTATCGGAAAACGATGCCTAGGACATGCTGGCTGAGTTGCGCGAAGACAGCAAGACATTCGCCGCGCGCCTCCGCGAGGCCCACAGCGTCTGCGAAGAATACGAGGACATTGCGACTGCTAGCCTCATCGAAGTTTGGATTGACTCGTTGTTCAGTGCTTCAAGTTTCGATCTGGAATCTGAAAAGTCACGCGGAAGCTTGTTTCTTTCTGAAGTGAATTCCTGACCGGTGGACACCTCTCTCATTGCCCTCTGATAGTTGTGCAGCGGGACTGCTACAGAGTGACTTGTGAACTAACTTCCGGGCTCTGGCTAAGCGTGACATAACGGTACCAATAGGGATCGACAAGATGTCCGCGATCTCCCGGTAAGACGCATCTTCGACGTCACACAGCAAGAGGACTTCGCGAAAGATGACCGGCAGTTGCTCGATTGCGCACCGAACTGCTTCGACGCTGGAACGCTCGATCAGCAGGGACTCAGGAGTGGGGGAAGTCGCTGGCAGTACGAGGAAATCCGCCTCTGAGTCCATCGCAACCGTCATGCGCCGCTCGAGTCTTGACCCCGAACTGAGAAAGGTATTCCTCAGGATTTGGAATATCCATGCCCGGAAATTGGTGCCTGGCTGAAACGATGCAAAGCTGCGCAGGGCCTTAAGATAAGTCTCTTGTACGAGATCCTCGGCATCGTCCTGATCGTGCACAAGCCAGCGCGCGAAGTTGTAGAGGGAATCGAACAGGGGCATGGCCAACTCTTCGAACCCTGCTGACGATTCATCGCCCTGTGAGGATGAAGTCCCGAATCCGACGATCCCTTGTGGGCCAAATTGAATACGCCTCATTTGCGTTCTCCTGAATCGGCTCGAGCCCCGGTTGCAGCCCACTCTGACGCGCCAGTCGTACGGCGTCAATTTACTGAGGATTTTTGCAACATATCCAACTCATTGCCTGTTAAACAGTTGTCGGTTAATGAGTTAACTCCGCACCTATCCCCACCGCGCGTCTGTGCGAGAATTGCTAAACTGCGCGCGAAGTCCAAATGGGATATGGAACCATTGCGACACACGTCCGTCGTGCGATTCGGAACCTATGAGGTTTCTTTCCAATCGGGCGAACTGCGCAAAGCAGGGATGAAAATCAGGGTCCAGCAGCAACCGATGAAATTGCTGCAGACATTGCTAGAGAATCCGGGGGAAGTTGTCACCCGGGAGGAATTGCGCAACCGAGTCTGGCCCAACGAAAGTTTCGGTGATTTCGACCAGGCTCTCAACATCGCCATCGGAAAGCTTCGGAGTGCGTTAGGGGATTCGGCTGAGAGTCCGCGATATATCGAGACTCTTCCAAAACGTGGCTATCGCTTTATTGCCGACGTGTCGGTTGTCGACGCAGGTCCGCACCCAAAACAACGAGAATCTGCGGCCCGAGATCTGCCTCGGACAGAGCCTGAGCATCGCGTGCAAGATGCCGGACTGGCCCTTGCCCCCCTTGCGCCCAAACGCCGGCCGTGGCCGACGGGTCGGGTCATCGCCCTGGCGTTGGTCCTGAGTTTGCCGATTCTTGCAGTCTGGCTATTTCGTTCGCGTGTCCGTCCGCCCACGGGCATCCGATCCCTGGCGGTCCTTCCACTGGACAACCTCTCCGGCGACGCTTCGCAGGATTATTTCGCCGATGGCATGACCGATGAGCTGATTACGGATCTGGCACAAATCAGCGCCTTACGGGTGATCTCCCGCACCTCCGTGATGGCGTACAAAGGAGCGCGCAAGCCTCTTCCGGAGATTGCGCGGGAGTTGAACGTAGACGCGGTGGTGGAAGGATCGGTGCTACGGGCCGGTGACCAGGTGCGAATTACAGCACAGTTGATCGAGGCCTCTACGGACAAGCACTTGTGGTCCCAGAGCTATGAGGGTGAGTTGCGTGATACCTTAGCGCTCCAGAACAGGGTGGCTAGAGCGATTGCAGATCAAATTCAGATCAGTTTGAATCCACGGGAACAGGCTGCTCTGAAAAGCGCAAAAGTTGTCAATCCGGAAGCCTACGTCTCGTACCTCAAAGGACGCTATTTCTGGAACAAGCGGTCGGCGGAAAGTTTGAAGGCTGCCCTAGCTTATTTTAATCAGGCGATCGATGAAGATCCGGCATACGCTCGAGCTTATTCGGGCTTAGCCGATACCTACGCTTTGCTCGGAGACTGGCAGTATGCGGTAATGACTCCCAAGGAAGCACTCCCCAAAGCGAAGGCCGCAGCAATCAAAGCCCTGGAATTGGATAGCGCGCTCGGCGAAGCCCACAACTCGCTTGCCTTCTGCTTGGATGGCTTCGACTGGGCTTTTGACTCCGCCGGGAAGGAATTTCTGCGGTCCATTGAACTGAACCCAGGCTACGCCACAGCTCACCATTGGTATGCTTGGCATTTGGCACTATTACATCGGTATGACGAAGCTCTCGTGGAAATGAAAAAAGCGGCAAGCTTGGATCCGCTCTCTCTTGTCATTAACGCCGATTTGGCGGAGCTTCTTGACCTCGCGCATTCCTATGACGAATCGATACAGCAGAGCCGCAAGGCCATCGAAATGGATCCTAATTTTGCTCTTGCGCATAATCAACTCGGCCAGGCGTACATTCAAAAACACATGTACGATGACGCAGTCGCAGAACTGCGAAAAGCGGTCCAGCTTTCTGGGGGCAGCCCGACGTGCATAGCTAATCTTGCCCGTGCCTATGTCGTATCCGGCGAGAGGAGCGAAGCGCTAAAGCTGCTCAGCGACCTGAAGAAGCGCTCAGACCCTGGTTATTCGAATGCTTCGGAGATTGCCGTGATCTATGCATCTCTCGGAGATACGGATCAAGCCATGAATTGGCTCGAGAAAGGCTACGAAGAGCGCTTTAACCCGGGCGTCCTGCTGCGGCCCGGCTTCGATCCTCTCCGCTCCGACTCGCGCTTCCAGGACCTTGTGCGTCGCATTGGGCTGCCGCTGTAAATCTGGGGCCCAGGGATGCTTCCAAGTCCGACAGGCAGCCTGCAAGCCCATCCCCAGCGACTTGCCGTGGCCCCGTTCAGAGCCCATGAGCTCTCCCCCTGTGTTCGAGATAATCGCGCTTGCCCAGGGACCCTGCTCCCCCCTGAGTCTGCGGCGCCTGCCGTGAGAAGAACAGTCGCGGCGAGTGCTGGCGCGAAACGTTGATCGTCGCCGCGTCGCACCTTTGCGCCCAAACGCACCCCAGTGCTATTCGTGAGAACTGCGGATGCCGTGATCACTTACGCGGTTGCAAGTGACGTACCGGGGAGGACAAGGCTTTCGAGATCGCAAGTGCCTCAGCAGGAAGACAGACAGCCGACGGAGCGAAACGCGATGGTTGCGGACCCTGCCAGGGTCATGGGCCGCTGCCGGCCCACATCAGAATGGCCCACAAAGCTGGCTTTACTCCCGTATCGTCGGCAAACCTTCCCTAATCGGTAACGTGCGGTTTCATTTTCTGCCAAAAAACCTACTTGTAGCTCCTCGCTTTTTCGACCATCTCAGAAAGCATTCGCTGGCTCAACCGAGTTTCAAACGCTCGCTGGGTGTCCTCCAGCAGCTCTGCCATTGCCTCTTTATGAGTGCAACTCGTGCGGCACGTCCTTTCTTTTGGATACTCGTGAATCGAAAAAGCAAGAGGTGCCTCTACTGCTTTGTAAATCTCCAACAGACTGATCTTATTTGCTGGCCGCGACAACGATGAAAAACCATTGCGGCCCCGAGATGCCACCACTAAACCCGCTTTCACCAGTTTGGACAGCACACTGCGGACTTGAGATTCATGGGCGCGCACACTTGCGGTCAAATGCGCTGAGGTCACAGGTTCACCGTGATGGTCGCCAAGTGCTGTCATGATGTGAGCACCGACTGAGAATCGGTTGTTAATCCTCGACATATTGTTACAATAAATATAACATTTTGGTCAAGTAAAAATTCAAGGAAGACTGTCTTTATGCGCAGTGCAACCGCAACGATTAAACGATGCTCGTGGGTTAGTGTCGATGATCCGCTTATGCTCCAATATCATGATCGCGAGTGGGGTGTCCCCGTCCACGATGACCGCAAGCACTTTGAATTTCTCGTGCTTGAAGCTGCGCAGGCCGGGTTGAGCTGGACGATTGTACTGAAGAAGCGGGAAGGTTATCGGCGCGCTTTCGATGGGTTTGAACCCGAGAAAGTCGCGCGATATTCGGCTCGACGAATCGAGAAGCTCGCATTAAATTCTGAGATCATTCGCAACCGTATGAAGATTGAGGCCGCCGTGCGCAACGCACGCGCGTTTCTCAAAATCCAGGAAGAGTTCGGAAGCTTCGACTCCTATTGCTGGCGTTTCGTTGACGGACAGCCAAAGCTTAACCGGTGGAAGATCATGCGACAGATCCCTGCAACTTCTGTCGAGTCCGATGCGTTCAGCAAGGACCTTAAGGGTCGTGGATTCAGTTTCGTTGGTTCGACGGTCGTGTATGCCCACATGCAGGCCGTTGGAATGGTAAACGATCATCTCGTCGATTGTTTCCGTTATCGGGAGATCCGGCAGGATCGGAAGACTGGATCTTCCACGTAACGAAGAGAGTGTCGAGATGGCATTGAAAAGAGATAAGTTCGTGATCTCCTAGCGCAACACTAGAGTGGTTATCTCCCTTAGCACACGGGACAGCGATGAGTCTTTCAGTCAATACAAGCACACCCGGGCCGAAGCAGATCGGTGTAGCGCTCTTGCTGCTCAGGGTCGCTTCCGCTGCGGCATTCCTATATCACGGAAGCGGTATCCTGTTCGGTGCGTTCGGAGGACCCGGACCGGAGCAATTTGCGGCATCTCACCATTGGCCGGCGGCTCTCGCATACCTGGTTGGACTAGCGCAGGTTGGGGGAGGTTTGGCAATCCTGAGTGGCATTCTGTTTCGCTTGGGCGCAGCATCCATTTTCATCGTCATGCTTGGAGCGATTTTTTTGGTGCACATCACACATGGCTTTGACGTCTCCAAGGGCGGCGTGGAATACGCCCTCACTCAGTTGCTGCTCTCGGCGGCGTTCTTACTGACGGGACCTGGTATATATTCGCTCGCGCCGTGCTTGCCGCCTTCGCTGCAGAAATGGTGAGTTTGTGGAACTGCTCAGCCGGATTACGTGCGGCTTGGGGATTTCACCATATCAACCCTCACCCGAGCTGACTCGACTTCCTTCGGGGATAATCCACGGCACCATCCAACTGCCGACTGGCGTCGCCTTCCTGTCTGCACCTCGCGCCATGGTGCGAGTGACTTCAAACACGCTGGACAGAACGACATGGTCGTAAGAGAATTTGACGATGTTCGACGAAAAGAAGGAATTCAGATATTTGGGTGTGTTTTGCCAAGACAAATTTATCCCACTTTGGGAGGCACCCTCTGAATCTTCTACTGGCCCTCCGGCCCGTTCTGATCGGTCTATTACGATCGATGAGTGCCCCGGTTGCCATCGCGTCCACACATTCCTGCCCGAGGAATTGCATTTCTGGGAATCAAGTTGGAAGCTGGAAATTCGCCGTTTTCGCTAAGGACGGGGTACGCTTTTGGTTTCGCAGGTTGCGCTCCCATCTACCCGTCCCTGCATTGCGGACTCTGATCTTCGATTTTGGCAGCAAGTCAACGAAATGCCTTTTGCCTGTCAGCCCAGTCGCAGTCGTTTGACCCTTCTACTGGCTCCGTGCGATAGTTTCGTCTTAACAAATTTGTAACAATCGGCAATTCTTCTACTCCCATGGACCTTCCCCCTTCCGTGTCCGCCTGTGGAGCATTCCGGTGCGCCTGATACCGCGTGAGACCAAGTTCTTCGAAATGTTCACGGAGATCGCCAGTAACGTCACCGACGGTGCCCGCGTCATTGTCGGAGCTGCTCAATCACTACGATTACGAGCAAATGCCGGCTGCGGTCGCCCATATAACGGAAATCGAGCACCGCGGCGATGAGATGACCCACCGCATCCTCATCAAGCTCAACCAGACGTTCATCACCCCGTTCGACCGGGAAGACATTCACCTTCTGGCGTCTTCGCTCGACGATGTCTTGGACTTCATCTTCTCCGCGGCTGATCGGTTGCTCAACTACAAGATCACGGCTCCTTCGCCCTCCGCAAAGGTACTGGCCGGCATCATCTTGCGGCAGGCTGAAGAACTCGGCAAAGCCCTCTCTCTGCTTGGGTAAAGACAGCCATGTCTTGCAGCACTGTGTCGAAGTCAATCGCCTTGAGAACGAGGCCGACAAGGTGAGCCGCGAGGCCATCGGACGTCTGTTCGACGGAGAACTCGACCCGATCACATTGATCAAGCTGAAAGAGCTGTTGGAAGTCCTCGAGGAGGCCAGTGACAAGGCCGAAGACGTCGCAGATGTAATCGAAACCGTGATCCTCAAGAGCGCTTGAGACCTTATCGCGTGCAACTGACTGACCCATCCAGATGGAGCAGACGACCATGAACACCGGAATGGTGCTGCTGGTCATTACCGTCCTCACCGCGCTCATTTTTGACTTCCTGAACGGCTTTCACGATGCCGCCAACAGCATCGCAACCGTGGTTTCCACCCGCGTCCTGTCTCCCCGATTGGCAGTGGCTTGGGCCGCGGCCTTCAACTTCCTCGCAGCATTCCTACTGGGCACCGCCGTTGCCAAGACCATTGGCAAGGGTATGATCCAGCTCGACATTGTCACCCAATATGTCGTGATCGCCGGATTAGTGGGCGCCATCATCTGGGACTTGCTTACGTGGTTATTGGGGCTGCCGACCTCATCGTCGCATGCCCTCATCGGCGGTTATGCCGGGGCCGCCATGGCACGCGCGGCGACGCTGCACGGCTGGTCGGAGGCACCGCACGTGATCATCACTAGCGGCTGGACCAAAACACTGATCTTCATCGTGTTGGCGCCACTAATGGGTTTTGTCCTCGGCTTTGGAATGATGATTGCCGTTTCCTGGATCTTTCACCGCAAATCGCCCCGCCAAGTCGACAAACTGTTTCGCCGCCTTCAACTTCTCTCGGCAGCGGCCTACAGCCTCGGCCACGGCGGCAACGATGCCCAAAAGACCATGGGTATCGTCGCCGGTGCACTCTACACTGCGGGCGTCATGACCAAGGCCGATTTCGCCGCCAACTGGGGACATTGGCACTGGCCCATCATTCTCGCCGCCCACGCTGCCATCGCGCTCGGCACCTATCTGGGCGGATGGCGCATCGTTCACACGATGGGCTCGAAGATCACCAAGCTCAAACCGGTCGGCGGCTTCTGCGCCGAAACCGCCGGAGCCATCACGCTCTTCGGCACTGCTCTTGCGGGCATCCCTGTGAGCACCACCCATACCATCACCGGAGCCATCGTCGGCGTCGGCAGCACCCATCGGCTGTCGGCTGTCCGCTGGGGCGTTGCCACTCGCATCGTCTGGGCATGGGGGCTCACCATCCCTGCCTCCGCCGCAGTCGCCATGCTCACATTCTGGATCATCCGTCTGTTCAGCCCTTCGGCTTAAAATGCTACCGATGAGGCTTACGCTGGTGCTTGCCGAATGTGGTGGGTAATGGGTAACGGGCAACTCGCATGCTGGCTGTCGTTAGACAGCTGTCTTGAACAGGCCATTTCACACTCTATCTGTCCCGAACAATATGATCGGCGAATCCCAGCTTGTCTCAATTGTCCCGAAACCGGCATGTGGGCAGTTTGCGGCTAGGGTTCCGTCCGCCTGCATCCTTTATATATAGAGATCGTCCTGCGGAACGATCTTCGTTCTGCTCTCACCCATTCTCAACCCCAGGACTTCCAACAAAACAAAACCCTTAACGCACTTGCCCCTCATGCGACCGCCGAGATGTACGCCCTTGGTCTCATCTTGGCTTTCAACACAACGCTACTTGGGCGGCGGACTGCCCAGAAAGGATGATTGCAATGTTTGGACGAATGATGATTAAACCCGTTGTTCAGGTCGACCCCACAATCGATCTGCACACGGCGGTAGCCAGACTGATAAAGGTCACCGAGAACGTCGAGATCGTTCGCTGGATCGAGTTGCCGGCGTCGGTCCTGCTGTTCTTGCTGGTGCCCGGAGACCCGGAGTCTGGAGCGGTCTATGTCTTCGATCGCAAGAAAGGAACCTGGTACGCGGTGGACTTCGAGGACAAGGAATTCGGCGGTTACAACGTAAGCCAGTTGGAAATGCTCCTGAAGGACTGTAACTTCCTCGATCTCATGGAGCGGCCAGGGCTTTGGCGGACCGGGTTGCGGTGGGTGGTGTCACCCGGAATGCGGCCAGAGGCGGGCCTCTGACAGAAAAAATATTCCGGGTTATCTAACGACACCCACATGGGAAAACCGTATGGGTAAATGGCGAAAACGAGCGTGCGGGCTCGCGAAATTGCCAGGAGGAGGTGATCGGTCAATGACCGCGGCAATCAAGGCAACCCGGGCAGTCGTCACGGATTACTGGCAGCTATTCGTGAACCCGGAAACCGGGCGGCACTACTTCCGGCCGACGAAGCAAGGGACAGATATACCGCCGATGCTGACGGAGGAAATCATCCGCCAACACCTGGAAGGCAAGATTACGGTCGGGCTGTATGCCATCTACGCCTCAACCCAGCGCCGTAAATGGGTCGCCATCGACGCCGACTATAAGAACGCCATAGAGGACCTGCTAAAGCTGCAATACCACCTGACACAGGACCGGGCGGAGCCGGCGCTGGAAATGAGCAAGCGCGGTGGGCATCTTTGGATCTTCCAGATAAGGAGCAGGCTGATAATGAACAACAAAGAAAAGAAGATCCCAGCAATGGCGGCAACGCGCGGTGTCCTCATGGGCTGACGGATCAAGGCAGGTTCTTGAATCATTGAGCCTCCGAGGAATATTCGGATTCTTGACGATCAGATCTAGGTTGCCAACATCACCGGCTCCGCCGGGCCTGAGCTCAAATTTTCCTTCTCACCCGTAATACAACTTGGAAATCCACTGAATGGTGACCAGCGACTGCGCAATTCCGGGAATCACCATCAATGGCTCGAAGACCCTAAGCCAAACGCAGGTGCTCCGGTGATCCTGTTTTCAGGAACTACCGGCCAACCGCCTCCTTCAACTTCGTCGGCGCAGCAATCCAAGTACCCGACGCGATCACTAACTCTTCGAGTCGGCTATCGCAAACGCACCTGCTTTACCCGCATCCAACAGTTGCTGCGGGTCGATACGACCGAACAACTCAATCAGCTTCGCCACCACGCCGGTCCATCCGGTCTGGTGGCTAGCGCCGAGACCTGCGCCGTTATCACCATGGAAGTACTCGTAGAACAGTATGTTGTCCCTCCACAGCGGATCAGTCTGGAATTTCTCCGTACCTCCGAAAACCGGCCGCCGGCCCGACTTGTCACGCAGGAATATCCGCTCCAGCCGATTGGCAATCTCGTGAGACACCTCGTAGAGGTTCATCAACTTGCCGGACCCGGTCGGACACTCGATCTTGAAGTTGTCACCGTAATAGAGGTAGTACGACATCAGGGCACGGATCAGAATCGCGTTCACCGGCATCCATATCGGCCCGCGCCAGTTGGAGTTGCCACCGAACATCCCAGTGTCAGATTCGGCCGGCAGATAATTCACCCGGTATTCCTGGCCCTCCACATTGACGACAAACGGATGCTGATCGTGATACTTAGATAGCGCCCGTATCCCGTATTCACTGAGGAATTCGTTCTCGTCGAGCATGCGCGTCAGGATTCGGCGCAACCGGTCTTCATTCACCAGAGCAGCGATACCACGCTCCCCATATCCCAAATGACCGACCCCGGCTGCGTGAATACTGTTGCGTATCTCGGGCATACGTTCGAGCCGATCCCGCAGCGATTTCATCACTCGCGGCACCCGTTCGCGCTGCCACGGCTCGATCACAGTGGTCGCCGCCAAGGGCAGCAGGCCCACCATGGAGCGGACCTTGAGCCGCCTGGTGCTACCGTCCGGGAGACGCAGGACGTCGTAATAGAATCCATCCTCCTCGTCCCACATTCCCTCGGGCCCCATCTGATTCATGGCGACGGCGATCCAAATAAAATGCTCTGCAAACTTCATGGCCATGTCTTCATAGAAAGGATCGCTGGCCGCCAACTCCACGGCGATCTCCAACATGTTTTGCGCGAACATAGAAACCCACGCGGTGCCGTCAGCCTGCTCGAGGCTGCCACCGGTGGGCAATGGAGCGCTGCGGTCGAAGACCCCGATATTGTCGAGCCCGAGGAACCCGCCTTCGAACAAGTTGTTGCCAAAGCGGTCTTTGCGGTTAACCCACCAACTGAAATTCAGCATCAGCTTGGCAAATGATCGCTTCAGGAACTCGATGTCGCCTTTGCCGTGCAGGGCCTGTTCCGTGCGATACAAAAAGATCGAGGCCCAGGCGTGCACAGGCGGATTGACGTCACTGAAATTCCATTCGTAAGCCGGGATTTGACCGGTCGGATGCAGAAAGAGCTCCTGCAGCATCAAGTCGAGCTGTTCCTTGGCGAAATCGGTGTCAACCGTAGAGAGCGCGATGGTGTGAAAAGCCAGGTCCCAGGCGGCATACCAGGGATACTCCCATTTGTCGGGCATGGAGATGATGTGCTGATTCACCATGTGGAACCATTCGCGGTTTCGCATGAAGCGTCCGCCGGGCTTCAGCGGATCGATGCCGTGCTCCGTGAGCCATTTGTCCACGTCGAAGAAGAAATACTGCTTGGACCACAGCATTCCCGCCAGTGCCTGGCGCATGACCAGCGCCTCGTCAGCGCTGACCCGTGCAGGAGTAATGGATTTGTAGAATTCATCCGCCTCACCGTGACGAGTCTGCATGGTCGCATCGAACGTCTTGAAAGGATCGCCGATCGCAGAAGGTGCCAGATCGCTTAACCACAGGCGGATGGTTGCTGTCTTTCCGGCACCCACATTCAACCGATAGTGTGCCGCAGATTTCGTCCCTGTTTTCTCGGGATTGACGGCATTGTGATTTCCGCGGACAACGTACTCGTTAACTCCGTCTTTGACGAAAGACGAGGCATTGGGCGTGCCGAAAATCCGCTCATTGTTGGTCTCGTTTTCCGTGAACAGCAGCGGAACATCTCCCTCGCAGTACAGATACCGGTCACCCAGTTGGGCATGCGAGGCCGCGATGGCCTGTGCGCCCTTCGGACCAGGGATCTGCTTCAGCGATGGCTTTGCTGTGCCGGGCCACCAAGTCCAGGTGTTACGAAACCAGATGGTCGGTAACACATCTATCTTGGCCGGCTCAGGCCCACGATTACTCACGCTGATCTGAATCAGAACATCTTCTGGACCCTGCTTGGCATATTCCACGAAAACGTCAAAGTAGCGGTCCGCGTTGAAGACACCTGTATCCAGCAGCTCATACTCCATGTCATAGCGGTTGCGTCCCTTATTCGTCGCGATCAAATTGCCGTAGGGATATTCTGCCTGCGGATACTTGTACAGGTACTTCATATACGAGTGGGTGGGTGTGCTGTCGAGGTAGAAGTAATATTCTTTTACGTCTTCGCCGTGGTTGGCCTCGCTGTTCGTCAGGCCGAACATACGTTCTTTGAGGATGGCGTCTTTGCCATTCCACAACGCCACGCTGAAGCACAGCAACTGATTGTCGTCGCTGATGCCGGCCATGCCGTCTTCGCCCCAATGATATGCGCGGGAGCGGGCCTGATCATGAGTGAAGTAATCCCAGGCATTGCCGTCCCGGCTGTAGTCCTCACGGACCGTGCCCCACTGCCGCTCGCTGAGATATGGGCCCCATTTTCTCCACGGAGTTTTGGCAGTACGGGCTTCTTCGAGGCGGGCTGATTCCGGATTCCGGGGCATTTCGAACCTCTCCTTGTTAGACCGACTCGCCACAACGATTCTGGCGGACGGCGTGAATGTCGATTTCCAGGGTCATCGGATCTGCGGAATTTCGATATACGGCCAGTGGTCCTCAATTGTACGGCTGGTTGGACGATAAGAGTCCAAGATGAGAACGTCTCGAGGTTTATCCCGCCTCTGGTTCAGCGCCCCATGCTGGCCGCGGCACTCGCCCTTGGGTGCACAATCTGGACGGAAGACACAGATTTCTTCGGATGTGGTGTGGCCACGTGGACATCCGACCGCGTCAGGATGTTCCTACGGGAGTGACCTTGGCCGTCTTCCTTGCCGATCCTCACAGAGCGCAGGAAGCTCGTTTTAGAACCGTCGGCTCCCAGCAATACTCGGGGCTTCGCGAGTCTTCCTTCATCCAGAGGTTGCCACTTCTGGTCTAGCCCCGGCATCCCTAAATGTGGGCCCCCCGGAATTTGCTTGACCGCGCTCGTGGATGCGCTACACTCTCATCCTCAAAGTGCCGCCGGGCGCCACCGTTCTGCAATCCTGCGCGATTTGTTAGGAGGCCCCATGCAGTTCATCGAACGTCTGTTTGGCCTTTATCCGGACGCGGGTAGCGGGCTCCTGGAATCCAGCGTCGTCGCAATTCTGCTCAGCGTGGTCGTTCTTCGTTTGGCCCTGAGCCACAACATCAAACGGACAGAGACGCCTACCAGTCAGCACCGCAGATAGTTCGCAGCACAATATTCCACGACGTCTCCGTATCTCAAGTGGCTGAAGGCAACGTCCATCGAGCATTACGGAAATCTTGGGAGAGGCGGCCATGAAGATGTTCTTATTCTTTCTGAAGACGCTGCTGTATGGCTGGATCATCGCGTTAGTCGAGCTTTGGCGACTCCTGTGCCAGTTTTCAAAGCGATGGTGTGTTCGCGGTCACAAGCGCAAGGTTCCCTCGCGGCACCGTTGTGTTCCCATCAATGACCCCGCTTTCGTGCGACCCGATCCCATGATCTATGACCAGTACTATTTGGCGAGTCTCGGATTAGCCGTCACCTGGGACAATCCCGACATTCAGCTCTACCTGAACGGGGCGCCGGTTTCGTCATCGCTGCTTATGCCAGGCACAACCTACGAAGTTGTAGCGCAGATCTGGAACAACTCGACCGATGCGCCTGTTGTTGGCATGCCGGTAGCATTTTCGTTTCTTGAATTCGGAGTGGGTACCACCAGCGTCCCCATTGGCTCGACACAAATCGACCTTGGCGTGAAGGGAGGTCCAAATTGTCCAGCCTATGCCTCGATGCCATGGACCACGCCCACCACACCGGGCCACTACTGCATTCAAGTTCTGCTGCAGCCCGCCGACGACACCAACACGCAGAACAATCTGGGCCAGGAAAATACCAACGTAGGTACAGCTCATTCTCCGGCGGTTTTTACATTCACCCTGCGCAACGACACCGACAAGCAGCAGACTTACAACTTCGCCCTCGATGCCTACGTCCCGGGCACGCCCGACCCATGTGGAGCTACCAATTCTGCCAAGGACCGCGCCGCACGGGTGGCGCGTCATCGGCGCGGTGTTCAACCAGTACCAGCCGGCTGGCAACTAACGGTGGTTCCGGAAACGCCCATCCTGGATCCCGATCAGTCCACCGTTATAACCGTCACGGCTGCACCGCCCGCGGGTTTCACTGGGAATCAAGTTCTAAACGTGAACGCATTTCATGCGGTCGGGATAGCCGGCGGCGTGACCCTGACCGTGCAAGTGGTGTAAGGGAGTGAAAGATTAAGATATGGCCAGCTATAGGCAGTACACGCAATGTGTTGACATCAGCAACTTCAATCCGGCGAATCCGTATACTCAAGCCGCGCTAATCGGCCTTTATGTCACTTTGCCAGCGGCCGTAATTCCTGTATTGATGGTGCTGGCGGGTGGGAGCCCCTGGTGCTTGCTACTGCTCGCCGAAATTTATCTCATCGCCGGCATCATTGGCTACTGCTATTGGTGGCTGTTTCGCAGGCTGATTTGTATTCCTGCGACGCCTGACCACCCCAACGACAGTACCGGCAATCAGATGGTCATCGGAACGCTGATCGATACCCTTCCGCCTTACTCCGACTCGAACCCTCTCGATATCGACAACGATTTCAGCATGGGCATACTGCCGTCGTGCATTCCCCTCGGTTCGCAAGGACCGTTTACAGCTGCCAACCCGGCGCCCGGACCTTTCGGGTACTTAATTACCGAACAGCCGGTCACAAAGAACGGTGTTCCGCCGCCGCCGCCGGCATTCACCGGGCAGGGTGCCGTCGATTACAAATTTCAAGATCCTAGCCAGGACATCAGATCGCAGGTGCTGCACTGCGAGTTTGAAGGTCGTGCTATATACGACATGTTTCTAGCTGCTCAGGCCGCACTTCTGCCCGTGGTTGCTGCGCTCTTCGCTTGCCAGATTCCAGGCTACGGGTGGGTTGTCGCTCTTATTCTTGCCCTGCTTGGGCTCCTGAGCTTGGGCATAGGTCTCGGTCTGGGACATTTCGATTCGGGCGACCCAAGCGATGTGAACCCCAACCTTGGAGAGCTTCACATGAATGGTCCCGACCATACTGGCGCTAGCGTCTTAATGATCATGGGGCATTGGGTTTGCGATGCCGGACATCGCTTCGACTATGGCGACCTCTTCTATGAACTTCATCCCATCACGATGTGCTGCATAGCGAGCCCGGTAACAGATTGCGATCCAAACCAGGTGATTTTGCTGAAGGAGCGCTGGCAGAACGCGGTGAATGGTGCGACCTCGCCGACCACGTTGGAAGGCCAGAAGCTGCCGCAAAACCAGTGGCGGATTCATCCGATCATTGATGGATGCCAGCCTGTCGTGATCGTTTAGAACTGGCTGGAAAGCCCGAGAAGAAGAGTTCGTAATTCCAGCCGAGCAGACATACCGGGTCTTGCTGACCCGAGCGATAAAGGGCTGCAATCATCGGCCCAGGCACGCCAAAAAAGGCGTCTTCGTATCCTGGCAGATGTTGGTTTGCCTACGAGTTTACTTACGACTGCTTACCTCCGTTGCTTTCCGGTTTGTTCTGATAGCCTCTTTATTATGCGACTCCCCCTGAGCCTCTTATGCCTTTTTGCTTTTGCCGGCTTGATGTTTGCGCAGAACCCGAAGCCGGTTGCCGATCGTGTTGCCGCACAGAATGCGCTTTTCGAAGAGCAGTACGAGTCTGATCTCAAGAATTTCCCGGAGCGCTCCACCGCGTTCGGCGACTATCGCTACAACGACAGGCTCACCGACTACTCGCTGGAGGCGATCACACAGCGCAACAAGACCAACCAGGAATTCCTGGTCCGCCTTAAGGCCATCGACACCACGGGGTTCAGCGACCAGGACCAACTGTCGCACGACCTGATGATGCGGGTCTTACAGCAGCGCATTACCGACTACAGCCTCGAAGAATACGAGATGCCGATCAACCAGCAGAACGGCATCCACACGAGCCTGGCGGACCTGCCGAACTCCGTGCCGTTCACGACGGTGAAGCAGTACGAGGATTACATCTCGCGACTGCACCAGATTCCGCGCGTGCTGAGCCAGACGGAGGAGGTGCTGCGCGCCGGCATGAAGGACAAACTCATGCCGGTTCGGTTCCTGCTGGAGAAGATTCCTGTGCAGTGCCAGGGCATCATTGATGCCAATCCGTTTTTGCTACCTACCAAGAAGTATCCGGCGAACATTTCACCGGAAGAGCAGAAGCGCCTGACGCAGCAGATCACCGAGGTGGTCAACAACGAGGTTATTCCTGCGTACAAGCACTTTGCCAACTTCGTGAAGACGGAGTACGCTCCGCAGGGCAGGACCACGCTGGCGATCACGTCGTTGCCGGATGGCCAGAAGCGCTACGAAAACGATATTTACGCGCGCACGACGACGCACCTCAATGCGGACGAGATACACCAGATCGGGCTGCGCGAGATCGACCGCATCGAGGCCGAGATGACGGCGATCGCCAAGAAAGAGGGCTTCGCCGACCTGGCTTCATTCCGGGCTTCGCTGAAGACAAATCCCAAGTACATTCCGACTTCTTCGGAGCAGATCCTCGACGACTTCCGCAAGTACATCGCGCAGATGGAGCCGAAGCTGCCACAACTGTTTACGCTGCTGCCGAAGTCGCCCGTCACAGTGGAAGCCATTCCGCCTTTTCAGGCGGCGGCCGCAACACATTACGTCACCGGCACACCTGACGGCAAACGGCCTGGCCGCGTCGTAGTCGCCACCTCCAACTTTGCCGAGCGCTCACTGATCGACGATGAGGCGGTGGCGTATCACGAAGGAGTGCCTGGGCATCACATGCAGAACTCCGTAAACCAGCAGCTCACGGGGCTGCCGAAGTTTCGGTTGCATGGATTAGGCTTCAACGCCTATGGCGAGGGCTGGGCTTTGTATGCCGAGCAACTGGGCAAGGAGGTTGGTTTCTACCAGGACCCGGTCTCGGATTACGGCCGCCTGTCGTCGGAGCTGTTCCGTGCAGTGCGTCTGGTCGTGGACACAGGAATTCACTCAAAAGGTTGGACCCGGGAGCAGGTTGTGGAGTTCATGCGCAAGTCTGGCGCTGTTGACGAGCCGACGATTCAGTCGGAAACCGACCGCTACATTGCCTGGCCGGCGCAGGCCCTGAGTTACAAGCTGGGGCAGCTCAAGATCAGCGAACTGAGGCAGCGCGCACAGAAAGAGTTAGGCGCGAGCTTCGACATCCGGACGTTTCATGACGAGATTCTCGACGGAGGATCACTACCGTTGGATATGCTGGAGGCTCGCACCGATAAGTGGATCGCCCAGCAGAAGGCCAAGTGAGCTAGCGAGAGGACTATCTCATTCCCTGTCAAAAGAACTCACTCAGTGCAAATCGATCGCAGCGAGCGAGCGAATCTTGGTAGGCCGGAGCCCTCTTCCCCCGGGCTTTCATACCATCAATTTTGGGGGGACAGCAAAAAACACCGGCTTCCAGATTGATATCACCTACACAATCAGGGTGGTGCCGAAGGGCCAATTCCGAAGATCGTCGCTATGCGCTCACCCGACTGGTTGAACCTTTCGGTGCAATCGCGCATCGCAGCCCAGTCTTTTCCTTCGTCATTCTACATTTCCCCCAAAGTCCTCGATGGCGTCGACACGGCGGGAGGAATAGTGCAAGACGAACACGGGAAACAACAAGGTTCTGATGGCTGTAGCTGTATTAGAATCGCCCGCGACAGTCCATAGTGATCTCCGGGAGGCCTTAATGCGATTGCTCCGACTGTGTACACCTCGGTTGTCCGTCATTGGCGTGCTCGCCATAACGTGCGTCCTCAGTTTGATAGTCTCGGCGCAAAGTCAGGCCAGCCCTGGCAAGAAAACTGAAAGTAAATTGTGCACGCACGATGACAGCAGATTGAAGTTGCCCGCAGGTTTTTGCGCCACAGTATTTGCAGAGGGTATCGGGCACGCGCGCCACCTGGTGGTCAGTCCGAGCGGAGTGGTTTACGTCAACACTTGGTCGGGAGGCTATTACAACTTCGACAAACCGCATGATGGGGGCTTTCTGGTGGCTCTCCAGGACACGATGGGCGCTGGAAAAGCGGACGTGATTGAGCGCTTCGGCGAGACCGTGCAGACTGGAGGGGCCGGTGGCGTAGGCATCGGCATGTATAAGGGGTCGATTTACGCAGAGATCAACGATCGCATCGTCCGCTATTCACTCCCCGCTGACGCAATCGTTCCAAAAGATGGTCCTGAAACGATCGTCTCCAAGTTACCTCTGGGTGGCGATCATCCCATGCATCCGTTCATCATCGGTGCCGATGGATCCATGTACGTGGATGTTGCTACCGCGACTAATTCTTGCCAGGCAAAGAACCGGCAACCCAAGATACCTGGCGACAATCCCTGCACTGAACTTGAGACTCGTGGTGGCGTCTGGCGCTATGACGCCAACAAAACGAACCAGGTGTTCTCACCCGCAGAGCGCTACGCAACCGGGATACGCAACGCGGAAGGTTTTGCCTTTGATTCCAGGGGTCAATTGTTTGTTACACAACACGGGCGAGACCAGCTGCGTTCGAATTGGCCGGAACTCTACAAACCCGAAGAGGAAGCTACGCTGCCGGCAGAGGAGTTGATGCTTTTGAAGCCCGGCGGCGACTATGGCTGGCCCGAGTGTTACTACGACGGCGGGCAGAAGAAACTCGTACTTGCCCCGGAATACGGAGGTGACGGTGGCAAAACGGTCGGCGTTTGCGCGAATAAACTGGCTCCGGCCGCCGCATTTCCTGCTCATTGGGCGCCCAACGGAATGGTTCGATACCAAGGCAAAAACTTTCCCACTCGCTACCGTGACGGCGTATTCATTGCCTTTCACGGCTCATGGAATCGGGCGCCCTACGCGCAAGGTGGCTACAACGTAGTGTTTCAGCCACTCGATGGTGACCACGCGTCGGGCGCCTGCGAGATATTCGCCGACGGTTTTGCGGGAGCAAAGAAGACTCCGGAAGGCGCCACCTATCGTCCGACTGGACTGGCGGTCGGGCCGGACGGGGCACTCTACGTTTCCGACGACATTCGCGGACGAATTTATCGAATTGTCTACACCGGCGATCCCGCCGGCCCAGCACCCAAAGGCACACCGTGCCCGAGTATTTCGGCCCCACGCTGGCAAGGTTGTTGCATCATCCGCCCAGCCGCCGGAGAGTGACACGGAAAATCTTCCGGTTCCTGAAGGATCCACTGCAGATATGGTTGCGCTCGGTGCTCGTATTTACCACGGTCAGGTTGGAGGAGCGAGTTGCACCGGTTGCCACGGCGCAAACGGCGCGGGTTCACCATTGGGTCCTGATCTGACCAAGAAAAAGTGGTTGTGGAGCGACGGCAGTTTCGCCGGGATATTGAAAGTGATCACCGACGGCGTGCCGCAACCCAAGCAATATCGCAGCCCGATGCCACCCATGGGTGGAGCGCAACTCTCCGATACCGAGGCGTCCGCGCTGGCTGCCTACGTATGGGGTCTCAGTCATCCGGTGGCCGCAAGCAGCACGGCAGCGCCCCGCTGAACTTTTCTGCGAACACTTGGCCCGGCAGTTTCTCGACCAACCCCCCGCCCATGGCAGCTGCCGTCAAGGCATTTTAGATAACCTATGGAACCCCAACTTCCAATGCGCGAGCATAGAGCCGAATGATAATTGTTACCGGAATGCGCACAGCTTCAATGCCGCGCGTCGGTTACGAAGCTGGCCGTTATACATCTTGCCATTGGGACGCTATCGACACCTCACCTGGGTTGGGGGCCCGGTTGCGAAGAGCTTCGCAACCGGACGCTTGGATTTACCGCATAGGCGCTAGAACGAGATACGGGCGGAGAACTGCATCTCGCGCGGCGGCCCAACGTTAGCCAGACCGCCCACTGGTTGCCCGAACGTCGAAACGGGTGCGGCTGCATTGCCGAAGGTACCGTTGCGGCTGAAGGTGTTCAGGTGATTAAAGGTATTGAATGACTCAGCGCGCAGGCTAAGGCTGGTCCGCTCTCCGATCTTGAACAGCTTCGCCACCGCAAAATCGAAGTCATAGAGCGCCGGCGCCTGTCCCCAATCGCGGGGCACGACGACTCCGTTGATCACCGGCCGGTCGGAGGTGTTGCCGTCGCCGTTATTGTCGACGCCGGTGGTCACGTTGAACGGAAAGCCCGATCCCATCTGGGCGAACGCCGAGAACATGAAGCCCCATGGCAAGTTGTACGTGCCGCTCAGGGAGGCTCGATTGGTCTGGTTGAGCAAGCTGGTCGCCTTCTCGCAAATCACGATGCAGCTATAGTCGTTCGGGTTCTGGCCGGTGCCGTCCCATTCCACGGTGTTGATGTCGTGCGACCAGGTGTAGCTCAGCAACAACGACAGCCTATTGGAGAGTTGCTTGGTCAGCTTGACTTGAAGCCCATCATAGAAAGCAGTGCCGAAATTGGCGTAGGCCAACACCTGGCGATAGCCTCCCGCCACCGGGAGGATAGGCCGGGTGGCATTGGCTGCCGCGACGGAACGTGTCTGCCCGGGAGTGGTACGAACGAACGCGGAGGGAGCGTTCAAGTCAGCCGGCTGTTCGATATGAATGGTATGCGACCCAATATAATCCATCGAATAGAACCAACCTTTGCCGAACTCGTGCTCGATCCCCAGGTTCCACTGTTGGGTGTACGGGTTGTAGAACGTGGTTGGACAATAACGGAGCTGCGAGACGGGCAGAAACTGATTCAGATAGCCACATTGGCCTGCAAGAATCGTGATATCACGCGCGGGCAACAGGACACCCGGCGGAAAGCTTGAGATGGGATTGAACGAGGTTGGAAAACCGAGCCCGTCCGGAGCGACCGTGTAAGTGAATACGCCCTGCGGTCCGCCTAAAGCAGCGCTGGCTTCCAAGTCGGCACGCTCTTCGGAGTAATAGATGCCGTATCCGCCTCGCCAGACCGTGTTGGATCCCGGCATCCGATACGCGAAACCGACGCGGGGAGAGAACATGGCGTATTGCGAAGTAAAGGTCTGACCCTCGTAGCGCAGGCCCAGGTTTAGGGTTAAGTCATGACTGACGGTCCAGTTGTCCTGCGCAAAGATCCCGTAAAGAGTTTCCTTTATGTTGTAGTTGGCATTGCCGAATGACTGCGTAAAGCTACTGGCGATGGAAGGCGAACCCTCCGGCGATCCCGGAGGCGCGAAGACCGGGATTGTGGGTGAGCAACGTCGCGATGGGAATGGTTTCATATTTTGAATTGATCTGAAAGCGGCCGTCAATATAACCGCTACCGAACTCCTGTCCATAGCCGCCCGACGACGAGTAAATCACGTTGAAGCCGCCCTTAATCTGATGATGGCCATGCGACCAACTCAACGTGTCGCCCCATTCATATTGATGGTTCAGAAGTTCTGCCCAACGCGATTCGCCATTCGTGTAGTAGCCCGAGACAAACTCCTGAGGCGCGAAGACGACCGGCAGAAACTGCGTGATGGGGGAGCCAACCAGCAACTGGAAACGAGCGTCGTTCAGAAGATTGGGGTTGATCGCCGCCGTATCTGTAACCGCCGCCTGGTAGGTGCGCCGGGCAAACACACGGGCCGCCGTGGGCAGGGCCACGCCGCTCACGGCGTCCTGCGGATTGGTGTCGGAGAAGCGATCGAAATTGCCTCGCAACGTCAAGCGGTTGTTCCGGCCAAACTGCTGATCGAGGCGCGCGAACATCAGGGACTGACTGAAGTCGCCGGTATAGATCGTCCCGGGCTCAACCGGGGAGGTGATAACCGCATCACGATTCTGATTGGTGTACTCATAGGATCCCAGGAAGTACGTCTTGTCTTTTACAACGGGCCCCGAGACCGTTCCACTTCCCTGCGCCAGCGTATTCACGGCTCGCCGCGTGGTAAGCGGCACATTTGCGTCCGAGAAAGCGGGGCGCCCCATGCCGACAAAGTCCCCGTGCCAGAGATTGGTGCCGGATTTCGATACCAGATTTACAGCAGTGCCGGCATTGCGTCCCCACTCTGCCGAACTGGCGTTGGTGTAAACCGTAAACTCCTGCACCACGGAGAACGGCACCGCCGCAAACATCGTCTGCCGTCCCCAGCTATCGTCGGCGTCGGTGTTATCAAGTTGGTAAGTGGTCTGCCGCCTTCCATTGCCGTTGATGACATACAGGGTCTCGTTCAGAAATAGATCGCCTGTGGTCTGCGCAGGCCGCACCGAGGAGTTAAGCAATGGGAGCGACGATATCTTGTTATTCAGGACGGGGGTGTCCTGGATTTTCGTGAGATCGAGCCGCATTGCAACCTGATTCGACTCGGTGGGCAGTGTTTCCGAGGTGCCGTAAACGCTGATCTCGGTCTTGTCACCCGCAACGTCGAGCGAAAAATCCACGGTCGCGGTTGTTCCTGCACGCAACTGAATGTCCTCGCGCTGGACCGTCTTAAACTGCGGAGCGGTAACGCTGACGACGTATTGGCCAGTCAGCGGAATTCCGGCGAAGGAGAAATTCCCCGTTGCATCCGTTTGCGCCGTTCGGCTGAATGCAGTTGCCGCATTGCGGAGGCTAACGGTTGCGCCCACGACGGCGCTCCCATGCTGGTCTTGCACACAGCCTTTGAGTGCACCAAGATCGGTTTGAGCCAGCGTGTCGGTGTAGCCGAAAGACAACAGGATGATGACAAGAGTTGGAAATAGAAATGCGCGGAGACAGCGCGTGCACATGAACGGGAGGGTAATTAATCTGGAACGATTACTACCACGCTTAGTATCTGTTCCTCTCGTACTTTTAGATCTCCGACTGGAACGCGACGCCTGGATATGCTGAATCACCTCGAATACAGGACGCTCAAGATCACGTCACTCGCCAGGGTACAGCCAACGCTTTTTCCGGATCACTTCGTGCGTGGTCGGCCAACTCGAAGTTAAGGGGCCCGGAAGCGCAAGTGACGGTTTGCCCGTTAATCAGGTTCCCTGCCGAAGTGCAGGAGTTGCGCTTGGGGGCTGGCATGGGGTAGATTCGGCGGGGATGCCATCGAGAGCATTGACGTCTGGGCCGCGCAATCGCACTAAGTTACGTTCTCTGCTTGGATTGGCAAGCGCCATAAGGCGTGCAATACTCGCGATTTCCGCATATCGTCTGCCGGCCATGAAGCAATGGATTACCGCGACGTTACTCATTGCCACTGCAGTGGTAGCGCAGCAAACCCACAATCAATATGAGCCGCCGAACGTTACGGGTGCCGGTCAGAGGCTGCTCGCGCAATTTACGGGCGACTGGGAGGTCGTCAAGACGTTCTTCCCGATGAACGGAAAGCCGATCGTGACGAAAGGCACGTGTAAGCAGTACATGATCCAGGACGGCAAGTTTCTGCAGTCAGATTTCACCTTCTTCAATCCTGACGGAACGAAGAGCACCGGCACCGGAATCTCCGGGTTTGATCCCAAAACGAATCGCTTCACCACTGTGTGGTACGACTCGCGGCAGACGACAATGTCGATTCGCCAGAGCGATGGCACGTTCGACGGCAAGAACATCGTCCTGTGGGCCACGCCCCTCGATCCCGACCGTCCTGGGCGCAAAACCGTCACACGCGCGCACCTTGAGGAAGACGGCCGCCTTCTCCTCCATCGTCATTACGTCATCGATGACAAGGGTGAGGAGCGGATGATGATCGAGTTGCGGCTGACGCGGAGATAGTCCCCCGGGGTATTTCACCGTAGAACAAAAATCACGTCAGAATCAAAATATTTCTCTAGCACATTGCAATTCCCGGTAAGTCTTAGATGGGATCAGAAGGTCGATCCCCGATCACGAATGGCGTTAAGCTACCGGTGATCAACGCACTCTAAGGTGCAATCACAGTGGGTAAGAAGATCGACCTTGAAGGAGCATATCCTCGCCGCGATTATCCTGACCCGTGCCGTAATCGGTCGTCGAATCACAACGTTCAGTGCACGACAATGTGCGCAAACAGAGTCGGCATTCCAGAGCTGAGGCCGTTCCACATGATCTGTACCCCGACCGCCATGAGAATAAACGCAGAGAGTCGCGTGAGAATGTTCGTACCCGACTTGCCAAGCATCCTCACCAGCCGGTCGGCGTTTCCATAACACACCCACACCAGGACACAGAGCAGAAGCATCCCTGTCAACGCCGCGAGGAAATGGCGGGGATAGCCATGTTCAAAGCCGGTACCGGCCTGGTGTCTCAGGTGTGCGCCGAGGGTGATCGCGATGGAGATGCAGCCTGGGCCTACGGTAATGGGTAGAGTCAGTGGATAAAACGCATGCTGGAGGGCGTCTTCGAGGGTGTCCGAAGCTTGCTCTCCCGAAGATGCAGCGACCTGCTGATTGAGTAGACCCCAGCCCGTAGACGCTACGATCAGCCCGCCTGTGATCTGGATGACCGCAAGAGTGATGCCGAAAAACGAGAGGATTTCACTTCCGAACAGAAATGACACGGCCAGCAGAGCGAATCCGTACGCCGCTATCTTCCGTGCCAGGACCTCCTGGGAGGATGCCGAGTAGCGGCGTGTCAAGCTTAGGAAGATTGGGGCATCCCCGATGGGATTGACCACGGGGAACAGCGTAACAAAGGTGACAGCAAGCACTTTGATGAAGTCGGTTGGATCCACCTATTCACTCCAGCAGTATCGGGTTGCTTTCGAAACCACCAGCCTATAGGATCAACGCTTTTGGTGTTTGCCCTTATGGTTTTTGAGGGCCAAATCTTCCGCCGCGCTATCGTCGTAATCTCCCAACTCCGCCAGTAGTCCCTCGTCCGTCAGGTCCAGCGGATGCGAGTTCTTCCAGTCGGCGTGGGTCACTTGATGGAGGCGTCCCACCACATCCTCGTCCCGCACTTCGATGGCACACTCCCGTCGGCTGTCAAAACTTCCGGGAGCAAGGTTGATCGAACCTACGATGCCGCGGACGTTGTCCGCCAGCAACAGTTTGGCATGCAGTTTGAGCCCCTTCAGCTTGTGAACCTTTACTCCCACGTCATCGAGAATCCGCAAACCACCCACGCCTTCGAGTAGCTTTTCTTTTTTCAATTTGTGCGGAGGCCGGGCCATCACGTGAACCTTAACGCCGCGCTCGCGCGCGCGCACCAGGCGCTCGATGATGACCGGGTCCTGGTAGCGCTCATTCTGCAACCATAAAGAATGTTTCGCCTCGTCGATGAATCTGCCGATGCGCTCGCGTCCATTGCCCACGCACCAGATCAAGTGCGAATGGTCGCCCGGGCGTGAATGGTTTCCGGTTCCAATCGGCATCGAAGCACTCCATGACCTCCGCCACCTCGTGACCGGCATTTGTAACTACGGCATAGTCGCGTGTCTCGGTCAGGTCCTTGGGCTCCCAGTTGAACGACATGATGAAGGCGGACTCGTCATCGACCACCATCGACTTCTCATGAGTAAGGTCAAACGCGGGATTGCTGTCGAGGACGTTCACGCCCTCTGAGGCGAGCAGTTTGCGGCTTGCCTCGTTTTCCGATTCGCCACTGCGACGAGCTGGATTCAACATGACTCGCACAACGACGCCTCGTTTGTGGGCTGCGATGACGGCCTGGAGAATTGCGGGATCAGAGAAAATGAACATCTTAATGCGCAGCGATCGAGATGCATGGTTGATCGCATCCAGTATGGGCCGCGCGGAATCGTCGGGGAGTACAACTAACGAACGAGACATACCATTCCTCTCTTTGTGGCACAGCCCGAAGTATGCTCATGCCTCTCACGCCTTGGCCGGGGCCTGTGCCGACTCGTCAAACTGGGTGCGGTGTAGTTGCGCGTAAATGGCATTCTTCGCCATCAACTCGTCATGCGTACCGCTTTCCGCCACCACACCGCCGGCGATCACGATGATCTGATCGGCATCTCGGATCGTGGTCAGGCGGTGAGCAATGGTGATTACGGTGCGTCCCTTCATCAGGCGCTCCAAGGCTTCAATTACCAGCTTCTCGGATTCGCTGTCGAGCGCGGCGGTTGGTTCATCCAGCAGCAGGATCGGATTGTTGCGGACCATCACGCGTGCGATCCCGATGCGCTGCCGCTGGCCACCGGAAAGGGTCGAGCCGCGTTCACCCACGATGGTGTCGTAGCCCCTGGCCATTTTGGAAATGAATTCGTGAGCATTGGCCAACTCAGCTGCCTTGATGATTTCTTCCCGCGATGCGTCCGGCCGTCCGAATGCAATGTTCTCCGCGATCGTGCCGTGGAACAGAGCCGTGTCCTGAAGCACGTAGCCAATCTGTTCGCGCAGCGCCTTCAGAGACAAGTCACGCAAATCGTAGCCGTCGATTTTGACCGTTCCTTTGGTCGGATCGTAGAAACGCGGAATCAGGCTCACGACGGTTGATTTACCGCTGCCAGTTGGGCCGACAATCCCTACTAACTGTCCGGGCTTAATGGTAAAGCTGACGCTCTGCAGCACGGGATTCTGCAGGTCGTAAGAAAACGCGACGTTCTCGAACACCACTTCGCCGCGCAGCGGAGGCGGCGCAACCGCACTGGCTTTCTCCGGGATGATCGTGTCGGTTTCCAGAATCGCACGGATGCGATCGACTCCGACCGCTGCCTGAGCAATCGCGTTGGTACTTGTAGCAAGGTCCTTCACCGGCTTGAAGAATTTGTTGAGGTACGAAAGGTACACGGTTAAGGCGCCAACCGTCATCACTCCGGCGAGGATCAGATAGGCGCCACGCCACAGCACGACGGCTGTGCACACCGCCACCGTCACTGTCACCACCGGAGACAGAATTGCTTTGATGCTTCGAGCCTTTAGGGCTGCGCCCACAGTCGCGTGACTGACCTCTCGAAGTTGCTCCTGTTCCTGGTCTTGCCGTCCAAAAGCCTTGATGGCCTGCATCGACTCCAAGCCTTGCTGTACGACAGCCACGATCTCGGCTTGTTCCTTGCGGACCTCGTGTGTCGCTTTTTTCACAGCCTTCTTAAATCGTGAAACGAAGAACAGCAGGAAGGGCGTCACGCCGATGGCTATCAGCGTGAAGTCCCAATTGAGCAAGAACATCAGGGCCAGCATGCAGACGATCGTCAGCATGTCGACCAGGATGTTCAAGGTCGACGACGAAGCGAATCCCTGGATGGTCTGTATGTCGGTGGTGATGGTGCTAAGCATTGCGCCGGTCTGGTGGGTGTTGTAGTAACCCAGAGACAGCCGCTGCAGGTGATGGAAGGTGCGCATTCGCAAGTCGTGCGCTACATATTGGCCGACGCTCTCGGTGTAGTAGTTGTCGATGTACGTGGCCAACGCGCCAAGCAGTGCAATGATTACGTAAGCGATGGCCGCTAAGGCCGCGATATGCATCTGGTGTCTGCCGTCCATCCAGGGATGGAGCAAGTCCTCAAGCCAGGGCGACATCTTGTGGTGGCTGACGACGTTATCCAGGATGACCTTCAGCGGCCAGGGAGTGGCCAGGCTCATCGCCGTTTCCACCAGCATTGCCAGCAGGATGATGAGCAGTGTTCCCCGATAAGGACGGACTAATTCGCGGATCAGTCGTATCATGAGCTTCTCTCCCGGCCATGCGTCACTCGACGTGTGGGCAGACTTCGTCGGCTATCGAAATTGCACACCCTACGGGGTTACTCTCCCTTCAAGTCGTCGTTCGCAGATGCGCCAGACTTGCCCGTGTACAAACCATCTGGCTAAGAGTCACAATTCGCGGATTGCAGTTGAGCTATGCTGCAGCCCCCAGCCAAGACAAACCCAGGTTACACGACATTTATTCCGGCACCGGACTCCAGCTCTTGTCAGGATTAAACTCCGTCATCGCTTTCGCTGTCTCAACGGTGTTCTTGCCGAGGTCCTTCTCGTACACAATCCCGCTCTGATTGATGATGAAGGTGGTGAGGCCGGTATCGCCATACTTCTCCGGATAGGCGACGAAGGCGAAGCCTCCCGTCATCTTTCCGTTGACGATGTAATCTTTCGACCCGCCTTTGGCATCCGCACCCTGTTTGGTGAGGATGCGATAGAAGTAGCCGTGAAATGGCTGCTGCTTGCCCGCCTCGGGGGTGAATCCTTCTGTGGCGGCAGCATACGCTGCCAGCGGTCCAAGCGGGCTCTTAGGCTGTCCCTCCGGAGACTTCCAATACAATCCGTTCTGTTTCCCTTCGTCACTGATGAACTTCTGCGCATACTGCTTCACGCCGTCGTGACGTTGCGAAAAGTATTCGGCCTGGGCGCCTGCCATTGCAGAAACTACGTCCATCGCAGACAGTTCGTTATCGCCGATACGGCGGGAAACGATCTCGTCTTTGCCAGCCGCAGTGTCGAAGTACCATTGTCCAGCGCTGTTCTTCTTGAGCGGGATGGGGAAAGGATTATTGTCGGCCCCGAGGTAGAGTACTTCGCTGCCATCGGTCTGCTTGCGCCAGCGATTCATGGTTGCATAGGCTGCTGTGAAACCGTCGAAATTTGTCTTGTCCTGTGCCGTATCGCCGGAGAAGATAACGTCCTGCGACCCCGGACCGAAGATCGCGACCAATGCGTCATGGCTACCTGCTTTGGCGGCTTCCGCCAACGCCTTGCCGGCATCGTCAGGAGACGCAAATGTCTTCTGCGCGGCTTCTGTAGCGGCCGGCTTCTCTGGTGATTTGTTGCATGAGGCAAAGGAAATCACCAAAGCGACGAGTGCGAAGACCACGCAACACCGCGAAATCGTGACCTTGACGTGCGACATTCCCATCCTCCAAAGCTCTTACGTTATCGTTGAGCGGCCGAGTTTTTCAGCTGCACCCCAGCTATCCACACACGTTGCGACGTTATCTCCGGAAACCGCCGCCGCCGAAACCGCCGCCTCCAAAGCTACGACCGCCACCGCCCCAGCCACCGCCGCCACCGCGACTTCCCCAGCCGCGAGAGCTGGCTGACCGATCTGCCCAGCCGCCACCGCCACCCGATCCGCGATCGCCGAAGCCACTGAAGGCTGTCGAGCCGCGGCCACTACCACTCTGTCCCCATCCGCGGGAAGCATCCGAGAAGCTGCTACGATCTGCGCTGGCGTTCTGGCGGTTCACATTATTCACGTTGACCGTGTTGCCGCTTACATTCGTGTTACGGTTGTAGTTGTTGGCGTGGTAGCCGCTGCTGTTGTAACCGTGGTTGTAGTTGGTGTTGGCGTGGTAGCCACTGCTGTTATAACCATTGTTATAATGGTTTCCATTGTCGTAACCGTTGCCGTAGTAGCCGCCATGCCACGCGCTGTTTCCGTAGTAAGGGTGGGCACCGTAATACACTCCGCCGCCGTGATACCAGTTGCAGTTCCAACTGCTGTATCCCCAGCCGCAGCAGCCTCCGCTCATCATCGCCCCGACCGCCATCCCGGCTCCAAATGAGAGCAGGCCGGTCGCCACCACGTCAGCAGTACTGTACGTAGGAGCCACGTACGCGGGAACCACGTAAGGTGTGCCATAGACGACCGTCGGATTGTATTGCGGAACATATACCACCTGGGGATTTGTCGGCTGGATAACGATGGTCTGCGGCGTCTGTTGCACCACCGTGATCTGCGAACCGGACTTGAGATTGCCGGCAGCCTTGGCCTTGGCGCGCAAGGTCTGGACGGCGGCCATTACGTCGGACGCCTGATTGTGATAAGCCTCGCCCAACTGCGAGGTCCACGAGAGATTTTTTGCCATGTTGTCCAGCACCGAAGGAAACTGCGTAAGCGCCTTGACGCTGGGGTCCCACGACTGCTTGTTCACTGCCTGCATCAGGGCGCTGCCGGTCAGGTTCTTGTTTTGCTCCAACCAGTAATTGGCCACCGCGATCTGGTCGGGAAACGTGGCGGCACTGAGAATCTGGGCCACTAACGCGTCCGGGTATAGCGCAATGGGAGCTACCAGGCTTTGCAGCTCCTCAGCAGTCTCAGGCGCGCCTTGGCCAGGATATGCAGATGAGGACGAGGAACCTGACGCGGGCGCCGCTTCCCGGCCCTGGAAGAGCACGGGCGCCCGCATCGATCGGCATGGTGACCGCGACCAGAGCGAAGCACAGTACAGCTGACAAAACTCGCTTTCCAGGTGTCATATTCATTTACGTACCCCTTTACGAGCTCAAGGACCCGTATCCATATGCTAGCGCACTACAAGTGCGATACGAGGATAACTGTCACTTGCGACAGGTGCGCCGGTGTCGAGGGGGAGAGGTTCTTGATAGGACAAAGCGACGGCACCACGGGTTATCGTGGAGAACCGGCGACCTCTCTATCCGCTCCGCCGCAGTTTCGTTAGGTAAGCGAGCTTCATGTTTCCTCATCCATCCTCCCAAGACACCCGGACCAGCCAGGCTGGCGCAACGTTTTGGGCCGGGACCGCAACCCGGGTTACAGTAAGACCCTACGTCCGCTGAAACGAGAAGGGTCCTGTCATACTTCTCAGGTAGGATCCGCGGGATCGACCGCAATCCTTATCCCTCGGGGCTGCGGACGATCGGGGAACCGTTCCGTGGGAACGGCCAGTTCGCTGGCGTCGCGGTGTGACAGAATCGTTGGCGTCATGATCTCGACGCCACCGTCAGCGAACGCGTCGAGTACATTCCGCAGCAACGCCGCTTGCGACTCGAAAATCCCCTCCGCTGTCTTCGTCCATGCCCGCAGCTCGTATTCCACGGAATAGTTTCCGAACGACCGTTCCAGGACTCGGGGAGCCGGGTCTGTAGAGATCTGTTCGGTTCGTGCGGCGCCGTCCAGCAGTAGCTTGTGTACAGTCCTCCAATCCACGTCATAGCCAATCGTGGCTACCGCAGACACCGCAACTCCCTTGTTCAGACCATGCGTGCTGTAATTCGTCACTGAGTCTGCCAATACTTTGCTGTTAGGGATGGCGACGTGTTCATTGCCCGATGTGATGATCATGGTGACGAGCAGCGTCTTCTCCGCGACTGTCCCATACACCCCTTCGATTCGGACCACGTCCCCGACCTTAAAGGCGCGCGCGTAGGTCAACAGGATTCCAGCTAGCAGGTTTCCGATGAAACCACTGGAGCCGAAGGTCACCAAGGCGCCGACGAACAGCGAGAAGCCCTTAAAGAACGCTGAGTTCGCGCCCGGCAGGTAAGGAAAGCTCACCATCAGGACGAAGAGAAACAGGATGGACCGGCACAGCTTGTACGTCGGATCCGCCCACTCTGCGGGAAATTTGTCCAACACAATGTTCCCGTTTTGAATGGAGTCGAACAGGTACTTCAATCCCTTGAGCAGTACCCATCCGAACACCAGGATCACAAACAGGTAGCCGAGGTTGGGAACGTAATTCTCCACCGCTTGGGCAGCATCCTGCACCGGCGGGCCGAGAACTTTGCTTAGTGCGTCGGTGAATATCCTGGTGCGTGGAAAGATCGCAAAGCCGTACAAGAAGTAACCCAGAACCAGCACGGCTCCCACCAGGTTACGGAACAAGAGAAAGCAAAAGCGAAGGATTCGGCTGGCGTGAAATCGGGGATTGGCTTCTAGCGCCTTGCTACTTGTACGTAGCCGCGCCTGCCACCCACCGATCCGTTTATCGGCAAACCAGTACACCTGCCCCACAACGTAGATCGCTAGCAACAAAAAAGAAGTGGCAATCAGTGCGTAATAGACGCCCGCCAGCATGCCGCTGAGCCAGCCCAGCTCGGATTCCGGACGCAAGCGGCTGATGGCGTTCCCCACGGCAGTCAGTACCTTGTCGGCCGCGCCACGCAAAAGGAGAAGCACGGTGAGTACCACGATACTGATGCCTGAGAAAATATTGCGCCAGCGACTGGAGCGTCCGCCGCGGTTCAGCAGGAAGGTGCGTATTCCCCACCAGGAGGCGGCAACGGCTGCAAGGAAGATCAGCGCTTGCAGGAAAAAACGGAACAGGCGAAATGCTGATTCGGCGAGGCTCCCGGTCTGATCTAAAGCCTGCATGCGCTACTCCTGCGGTTTGCCTTTCGGCTTTTCACTTTACACGTTGCTCCCCGAGCACCGCCGTCGCTTGCACTACTGCAGCGATTGTCCCTGTTCAACCACCAGCTTATACGCAACATAGTACTTGTAAATATTGCTGACGTACTGAACCGTCACCGGTCCCACACTCTGCGATACGAGCAATTCAACGTTGCCGAACCATTTGTTCGGATCCAGCCCTTGTGATGGTGCTTTCTTTCGCAGCTCCGCGATGCGATTCGGACCGCAGTTATACGCCGCAAAAGTAAGCAGCAGGCGGTTCGCCGGATCAATCTTCGGGTCGTTGAAATATTCCGTCGCAATCGAATTTAACAGTTTCACGCCCGCATGAATGTTGTTCTCCGCCGTGTAAACGTCCGGGATGCTGATGGGCGGAGCCGCCGCTGTAGTCGGCCTGACCTGCATGATCCCGACTGCGCCACCCGGACTCCTGGCCGCTTGATTCAGCGTTGACTCCTGGTAGCCCTGGGCCACGACCATGAGGTAGTCGAAGCCGTACTGCGATGCGTACTTCTTGAAGAGATCAACGGTTTCTTCGAACTTCTTGAGCTCGGCTGCGGTGGTTGGATCCTTGACCCACTGATCGCTTTGCAAATAGCGCCGCCATAGAGTATTGCCGAACGACGTTCCCACCGCACGAGTCTTAACGAACTCATCCACCAGCTGCTTGAACTGCGGATTGTTCTTCCGCATCGCAAAGGCCAGGTCCCCCTCGGTGCCGACAACAAGCTTCGGCCGCGGAGTAATTCCTGGAAACACGCTGGCCCATAAGTCAGCGCGCTCCGTCAGCGTAACTGTCGCGGGCAGTATGCCCGCATTCACCATTTCCAGCAGGTCTTCATCGATTAGGCTCTTGTCGGCTTTCTCGATAAGTATCGGCAGCTTGCCTTGTTTCTCCAGCGACTCGTTTACTCTCTCCAAGTTCTCGTAGTACGTGGTCAGTGGGTTGACGAACACTTTCTTCCCACCGAGTGCCTCCAACGAGGAAAGAGTACCGAAATCCTTCCGCGTCACGACGATTTGTTTTACGTCGGTTTGTATTGGGATTGAGAAAGCAACCCTCTGCTCGCGCTCGGGCGTCACCACCAATCCGTACGCGATCAGGTCGCCAACGCCCTCGGTCAGGGCAGCCTCCAACTGGTCGGGCCGCACCGGAATAAACGTAACCTGCACGTGCTGTCGGGTGTGCAGCTTCTCGTTGATGAACTGCTCGAAGTATTGCAGCGCCTCGTAATAGATGCCCTCAGGACGCCCTTCCACATAGAAGAACCCGGAGCGGCTATACAGCACGAGCGCACGAATGTTGCCCCGTTTGACCATCGCATCCAGGTCGCCGGTTTGTCGCGCGAAACTCAACGGCAGGCCAGAACCTGTCGATTTCGTAGCAGATTTGTCGGCTGCGACAGCAGCGGTATTCGTTGATTGCGCCTGGGTTGCGGCCCCCACTGCGACGCTGAAATTCAGTAAGACCCCGAACAACATGGCGAGGCACGCGTTTTTTCGATCGCAGCTACTGTTCAAGAACAAGTAGATCCTCGCGCAGACAGCCTTTCGCGCCGTCGCCGTGGTGTCGTTCGAATGAAGAAATGCGCGCCGGGTCAGTGCTCGGCACGCTCATCAATACGTCACTGTGCTACAGCTTTGGCCGTGGCCTTGCTGGCATCTTTGATCGCGACAGCCGTCTTCTCCCCGCCCTTCTCAGTATATTTGACCGAAACCTTGGCGCCTTCTTTGAGGCCGTCATAACTGTCCACGCTGGTATCCGCAACGGCCCTGCCCGACGCGTCGACGCCTTTCACAGTCGTTTTATCTGTCCACTTGATGGTGTGCTCCGTGCCGTCGGAGGTCTTGACCACCATCGTCTTGGTGGTCTTGTCCACCGACCGCACGATGCCGCTGACGGCATGGACCACATCCTCGGCCGACAAACACTGGACGGCCACCAACCCGGTCACCACGACCAGGCAAATCAGGGCAAGCTTGCATTTCGCATTCTTAAACATCGTTCTCGTTTCTCCTTGAATTGAACTTCCGAATACTCTCCCCCGAGTAGCCCGACCGGGGGACATCTTAGCCGTCAGCCTCAATTGCCGCTCGTCGCATTCGTTATCTCAGTCATCACCTGATTGAGGTTGAAACTGGCCGGCTTCTGTCGGGGAGGAAATTCCTTGAAGCTGCTCAGCCACTGCGAAACGTAAGCTGCCGCAGGAATTACCAAATAGGCGCGGTCGATCCGCCAGCGCGAATAATCAATGCCTTCATATTCGGCCCGCTCGAAGGGATCAGCGTGAAGGTCGAACAGTTTGGGGACACGCAACGGAATGAACGGCGTCTCCCAAACAGCAAAGCCATGGGCAGGCTGCTCCAGGAACAACATCTTCCAGCGGTTGTAGCGCAGCGCGGCAGGTTCACCATCATCCGTCCAATAGAGAAATTCATGACGGGGGCCTTCCTGCACTTCGCCCTTGAAATAGGGCATGAAGTTGTAACCATCCAAGTGGACCTTGTAGGTCATGGCGCCCGCCTCGTAGCCAGTCAACAGCTTCTCCTTGACGTCGGGCACACCCGCTGCGGCCATGAGTGTTGTGACCCAGTCCTCATGCGCGCAGATGTCGTTCACCACCGTTCCGGGCTTGATCACTCCCGGCCAGCGAATCACGAAGGGTATCCGATATCCGCCCTCCCAGCTCGTGTTCTTCTCGCCGCGGAAGGGCGTGGTTCCACCGTCGGGCCAGCTCATCGCCTCGGCGCCGTTGTCGGTGGTGAAGATCACAATCGTATTATCCGCAATGCCGAGATCGTCGAGCTTCTTGAGGATCACACCGATGTTGTCGTCGAGCTGCGTCATGCCCGCGCCGTAAAGGCCTTTCTCATTAACCATGGCTTCGTATTTCGGCGGCAAGTGCGTCCAGATGTGCATGCGGGTAGTGTTGTGCCAGATGAAGAAGGGATTGCCTGCCTTGACGGAGCGATCGATATCATCGATGGTTGCCGCTAGAAACTCATCGTCCGCGGTTTCCATGCGCTTCTTGGTGAGCGGGCCAGTATCCTCGCACACCTGCTTGCCCCAGGGTCCGAAGCGGGGATCGGAGGGAGCAGGGTTATCCGTCGCGGTGGCTCTGCACTTGAAGACACCGCGCGGCCCAAACATCGCGGTGAAGCTCGGGTTCTTCGGATAGTCGACGTTCTCCGGCTCTTCTTCGGCATTCAGGTGATAGAAGTTGCCGAAGAACTCGTCGAAGCCATGCACCGTGGGCAGGAACTCGTTGCGATCGCCCAGATGGTTCTTTCCGTTCTGGAAGGTCATGTATCCCAGTGGCTTGAGCAGTTCGGCAAGCGTGGGGTCCTGCTTCTGCAATCCAATGGGCGAGCCCGGTAGTCCGACCTTGGTCAGACCAGTGCGGATTGGACTCTGCCCGGTGATGAAGGCGGCGCGCCCGGCGGTGCAGCTCTGCTGCGCGTAATAGTCGGTGAACAGCGCATATCCACAAACAAATAATCCTAAACATTTGAGATTTCTTCATGAGTAGTCCTCCTCCGGACACTTTTAGAGATGACGATCGTCGAGGCTCTCGCGGTCTCAGCCGGGGCGCACACACCTCGGTTCACTTCTTCGGTGGCGCCTGCTGTTGCTCCTGTTCCAGTTGTTTCAGCTTCATCTCCATCATCTCCTTCCCCTGCTCCTTGGTGAACTTGGGGAACAGGAAGGCGATTTGCAGCCGCATACTCCACGACGAAGTTCCCGTCGGATAGACCGCGTTGCCGTAGAACGTCGCCGAAATGTTCACCGGCTGGAATCCCAGCTTCATAATACGTCCCACGCCGCCGCCGAGCGGCACCGTCCAAATGTTGCCGCTGCTGGCCCTCCAATTGGCCGTGAGGATCGGCGACATCGTCATGTACCAGCCCTTCTTCATGGTGTAGTTGATGAAGTACTACAACAGCATCTGGTTGACTGGCGGACGACTGCCCGAGCCGGCTACCGACCAGACGTTATTCACCAGCGCGCCAATCGTCCAGTGCTCGGGCTGGTACAGAGCGACAAACGATGGCCCCAGACTGAACTTGCCCTGTCCCAGGATGTCGTTCGTGGCCGTCGGAATTACAAACGCCGGGCCGGCACCCCAGATCACCTTTCCGGGCTTGGCGGGCGACAGAAAGAACGTTGGATTCATATCGCCTAGGCCGTATTCGCCGCCCGTGTTCTGGTTGGGATACGGCTGCCACACGATCGGCTGGATGATGCGCGAGATGAGCATCCAGTTCTTGCCCAGATGGGTGGGGATGACTGGCTGAATGTTCAACACGTCCTGATCGCGATTGTAAGGGCCATAGCCGAAGTTGGTGTTGTTCTGCAAAGGAACGCTGATAAGGTTAGCAACCGGGTTCTGCGTCGCCTTCTGCAGCGCTTCTGCCTGCGCCTCCTCAGAAACCGTGGCTTCGGGCTTCTGATCGGTAGCGGCTGGCTTCGCCTGCGCAGTGGAATCGGGTTTGTCCTGCGCGATTACCGACAGGTTCAACAAGAGGCTCAGGGAAAGCAAAGACATCAGAAGTCGCTTCAACACTCGAAATCCTTTCAAATTCGACGTTCGCAGGCGGTTAGGCTTCACTTCTTCTCCCGGGAGAAGAAGAGATACAAAGCTAATCCGACCGCATTTTCCGGATGGTTCTGGGTCCCCCCTGTGTTGTTCTCGTGCTCGTAATACAGGTTGAATTCTACGTGCTTGCCCACCGGGAAAACGCTGCCGGCGTAGAAGGCCGTGGTGCACCACTTGTTGTACTGGCTCTCGTAATAGGGCTCGACGGCGACGTACGGGATAAAGTGGTAGGAGCGCACGGCAATCGTCCGCTCCAGCTGCATTTTGTTGCGATAGCGCCAGGTGAAAGTGCCGTTTTTCCAGTCGAGGTCGGCGCGGTTGCGATCGGACATGCTGAATCCGGCTTTCATGGGAAGGTTAAAGGTCACGGCCGTGATCATTCGGTTTTCCGCGGGAGCGTTTGGTTCCCAAACATTGCGATATCCGGTTTCCAGCACCAAAAATCTTGACTTGGCGTCATCCAGATCGAACGCTCTCACTTTTTTGAGCGCGGCCAAAGGCTTCAAGAAGAGTTGAACACTTGGCCCAGTCCCCAGTTGAGCAGGATCACCGCCGTCCTGATCGTCCTTGGCCTCCACGTACACACGAAACACAGAGTTCAGCCTTAGATAGGCATCTACTTCCGGCAGGAATTGGACGTTCTGCTGCGCGAGTGCGGGCAAGCACGCGACGTACACGAAAAATGTCCATCTCCAAAATGGCCTAGCAACCTGCGTCATTGCGATCAGCGAAGCCTTCGGATCTCCGGCAGCTTACAGCTATCGTCGAAGACCGCGCTTTCTTTCACAGCCAACCCATGGGAATAGCTGAGGAGGGCGAGGAACGACATTCTGCCTTCCTCGCCACCTTCCATTAGTGCGGACTCTTTCAAGTCCGCGTTTTCACGCCCTAGTCACCCGCGTGACTAGTCGCCCGGGCTGCCCTGACCTGCTGCAAGATCTGAGACAGGTTGTAGGACTCCGGAGCCTGCAGCGGCGGGAATGCCTGATACGACTCATCAGCTCTTTCTCCCACAACAACTGGCCAAGGGGCAGCATGTTCCAGTCGTACAGATAGGCCGTAGATGGCGAGGCCAGTGCGCCTCCGATCCCCAGGGCGGATTTTGGGTCGTCCAACCCGCCAGCGATCTCGAAGGGGTCGCGCCGGATGTTGTCCACCATAGTCCAGCCATAGGTTATCTTCCCCTGCATCGCACCGGTCGGGCTGGTGGGGGTCATCGTGTAATACATCTTCCAGTTCTTGTAACGCACTGCGGAAGGTGTCGAGTTTGAATAGTAGAAGAAGGTATCGCGCGCCGAGTTCGGCAGATGTGCCTTCGAGATAGGCGCGCTGATCGACACCGTCGAGCATGGTCTTGACGATACCGGGGTACTTGCCGGCCTGGATCTGCTTGTTCAGGTCGTCGCCCTTGGGACCGCCGGCGATATCGACAAACGTCGGCACCCAGTCCAGCGAGGCGAATATTCCGTTGATGACGGTGTTCGGCTTGATGTGCCCGGGCCAGCGAATGACGCACGGAGCGCGCATGCCGCCTTCCCAGGTAGTGAGCTTCCCGCCTTTGAAGGGCGTGACGCCGCCATCCGGGTAGGTGATGACCTCGGCGCCGTTGTCCGTGGTGAAGACGATGATGGTGTTGTCGAGCTGGCCCATGTCTTCCAGCTTCTTGAGGACGTAGCCGATGTTGTCGTCCATCTGCTTCATGCCGGCTTCGTTGGCGCCCCAGTCCATGCCGCCCGGCTCACCAATCATGGCTTCGTACTTCGGCGAGAGCACGGTGGTAACGTGCATGCGCGCCGGGTTGTACCAGACGAAGAAAGGCTTATTGGTCTTCTTGGGGTCGTTGCGGTCGAGGAAGTCGATGACCTTGGACGAAATTTCCTCGTCCACTGTCTTCGAGCGCTCCAGGGTTAAGGGGCCTTCATCTTTGCAAGTCTGGTTCTTCTCCGTGCCATCGGAGGAGTTGCACCAGAGAACCGGCCGAGGTGGTGTCAGGCAGAGTCGTGGTTTTGGGGTCTACTGCGCCGGGAACCTCCTGTATGCCGGCAACCGGCGTGTTCTTGCATGGCGGTGCAATGCCCTGCACCGTCGGGGACTTATTGAGATCAGGGAAGCTTACCCCTTGCATAGCGTCGAGGTGGTAGAGGTAGCCCCAGAACTCCTGAAAGCCATGCGCCGTCGGCAGTGCCGCCGCGTGGTCGCCGAGGTGGTTCTTGCCGAACTCTCCGGTGTTGTAGCCGAGATCGTGCAGGAACACCGCGAGCGCCGGCGTGCCGGGCCGCAGATAAGACGGGCTGCCCGGGAGTTGCGGCGGGATCATGCCCGTGCGCAGCGGGTGCATGCCGGTGAAGAAAGCATTGCGCCCCGAGGTGCAGCTCTGCTCGGCGTAGTAGTCGGTGAAGAGCGCGCCCTCATTGCCGATGCGGTCGATGTTGGGAGTTCTCCCGACCATTAGGCCGCGGTGGTAGATGCTCGGCTGCATCCAGCCGATATCGTCTCCCATGATGAAGAGGATGTTGGGCTTGGTCGTGGTTGCGGCTTGGCCGCTTGCGATCCCACTGACACCCACAAGGAACGTCCAGATGGCTAGCGCTCCAAGTCCCAGTCGTCGAACTGCTGCTGCAAAATCCATTATGCATCTCCTTGAAAGCAATTGGTAGCCCAGGTTGGGAACGTAATCTCCACCGCTCGGGTAGCATCTTGCCGCGGCGCTTCGAGAAGCTTACGGAGAGCGTTGGTGAATGCCTCGCTACGCGAAAAGTTCGCGAAGCCACAAAAGAAATAAGGTACACCCCCAACCTGCTCAGGCCAAACAGGACAAGCGGAACGAAGATGGCGATCTCAACGAGCTGCACCCCGAGGTTCAACACCGAAAAGCCACTGTGAAAAATCCCGGCGCAGACTGCGTACACGATCAGACAACTACCGGATCAGCCCGACGCTGACACTGACCTTCGGCTTGCGATACGAGCGGCTAGGGCAGTTCGGCGATCAACTCGGCAGAAACTCCAGCTTCGATGTGAGCAAAGCAGATCCGAACCCACCTCCGCAAGGACGTACCGCAGGGTATATAGTCGGCTCGAATTTTGCAGGAACCACTCCTCCCCGGCGTGATCAGGGATGACAACACGTTCGCCAACAATGCCGAAGGACAGAACACGCTCGCGCCTCGAATCGGATTTGCGTGGCAGTTTCTGCCAAATGTCTCGCAACTTCTACTTCGAGGCGGCTATGGAATGTATTACTGCCGGCCCACCGGCCAAACGTTTTTTCAGAGCGTTTTCGGGGCGCCCTATCGTCTGGAAACTTCAATGTCGGGCTGACGAACGCAGCGGCCACGTTCCAGGCACCGTTTCCTCAGCCTTTTCCGACACCGGCATCTTTTCCGGTGTTTCCGGCGTATTCCCCGTCGACTGCGCTTACGGTGGCGACGGTTTCGCCTGATTTTCGCCCGGCACTCATTCAGCAGTTCGGCTTGAATATGCAGTATGAGATTCGGCCTGATTTACTTCTTGAGGTAGGCTACGTTGGTACTCGGGGCACCCACCTGATGCGGACCCTGCTGACAAATCAGGCACTAGATGCGTCGCCGGGCAATCCTATCCGCGGGCTATCTGATAATAAGGTGGCTAATATTCCGCTGCGTGTTCCCATCATGGGCATCCCCTCCGATGGCTTGCAGTTAGTTGAGTCGGGTGGAAACTCCTGGTACAACGGCCTGGAGTTAAGCCTCACCAGGCAGTTCGGCCGAGGGCTCCAGTTCCTCGCATCGTACACGTTCTCAAAGTCGCTGGACACCGACGGCGCAAACATCAACGGCACAGCGGCAGGTAACACCTTCACGCGCGGTGATCAGAATTCGCCACGTCAGAGATGGGGACGCTCCAGCTTCAACCGCCCGAGCCGATTTGTGTTTAGCATGGTGTATGCCCTGCCGAGTTCGTATTCAACAAAATTTGAGCGCATCGCATTGGGGGGGTGGTCTGTAGCGGCCGTAGGAACTTTCCAGTCTGGCGACGCCATCACCATCATCTACAACAACTCCGACAATGTCTTTGGCATCAGCCAGGATCGGGCGCAATTGAGCGGATTGTGCACGAATGGCCAGATTGTGACGCCGGGCTCCGTGCAATCGAAGCTGAACAATTACTTTGATAAGGCGTGTTTCACAACGCCACCGATTATTGGCGCAGACGGCATTGGAACTGCTTTTGGAGACAGCACGACCGGCATCGTGAACGGTCCAGACCAGGCGAACTTCGATCTCTCCCTAACTAAGATCATCCCTTTACGCTGGCCAAAAGAAGGCAGCAGCCTGCAATTTCGCGCTGAGTTTTTCAACGTCTTCAATCATCCGCAGTTCGCCGATCCCGATAACAACTTCAGTTCCCCTACCTTCGGCGTCATCAGCGGCGCTTCCGTGAACCCAAGAGTCGGACAATTGGCCTTGAAGCTTAGCTTTTGAACCACCCAAGCTTCATGGCTGAGGACGCCACGTAGGGTGTCACCACAAGGCAGCCCCGAGTTACCCCGGTCGCAAGTGACAGTTACGGCCGGAGCTCGCCGCACGTATTGTGGCCTCCTGAAAGCCAGAAAAAGCCAGTCGCACCCGGCTTCTGAAAATGGAGGATCGATGACACGACGAAAGCTGGACAAAATCCGCACGGTGCGGAACACCGCATTACTTTCGTTCCGTGATACGAATCATTCCAAATGCCTGGACGCGTCATAGGCACATCGAGAGCTGACGCCCAGAGTAAAGAGCACCGTATGAAATCCCTCAGACAAAACCTCATGACAGCCGCCCTCGTTAGCGCGTTGGCATTTGCCAACGTGTACGCGCAGCAGGTCCCAATCCCCACAACCGCCGCCGAAGTTCCGGGACCGCCGCCCGGCAGCTTGATGACCAAGGCCTAGCAGTCCGGTGGCGGAAAGGGCTGATTTGCGGCAGAGCGGACGGCACAGCCGGGTACGCGATTTTGAGATGTTCTTGACAGTCGACGCAGAGATACGGCTGCTACGACATCGTTGCTGACCATTCCCGTACCCGAGCAGCAAAAGTAGATTCAGAACAAGCTGACCAGTGCGATTTCTCAGCTCTCGCGGCGTGCCCGCACCCAGCAGTTGGCGCAGGATCAGGCTCAGGTTGAAGGCACCGACATTGAACCAACTGCCGCTTCAAAATGTTGTCCCGTCCGCGCAGGTGGCAGCGCCGCATGCCACCGGTCTCGTAGCAGTGCGCGAAGCTGCGTTCCACCAACTCACCACGTCGCCGCAGCAGACTCTTGCGATTCTCGTAAACTGCCTGCTGTTCTGCTGGCTTGCCTTGCCAGTTACGTCGCCCCTTCTTCTGCTTCTCCGGGATGTAACTGCTTACCTCGCAACTCTTCACCCAGGAGGTACTACGCGAAGGCCGATCGATCTTATGAGCAGACAGTGCTGATGTGAGGTTGACTTACAGACACCCATATGTACTAATTGAATGTGTACAGAATGCGAGGAGTCACTGCCATGCCGAGAGTAGCGGTTGAAGACAACAGCCGGATGTCCCTGCGGATTAGGCCTGAGGAAAAAGCGTTGCTGTTGCGCGCGGTGGCGCTGAATCACACCGACCTGACGGATTTTGTCATTCGTCACGCCTTACGTGCCGCCAAGGCCGTCATCGAAGAGGCGGATCATGTGCAACTCACCGGCCGAGACAGTCTGCGGGTCCTGAATCTGCTGGAGAACCCGCCGGCACCGAACAAAAAACTGCTGGCAGCTGCCCGGGCGTTGCCCAGGCGGTCCTAACTGTGATGGCGTGGCACGAAGAGCCGATCAGCAAGAAGCATGATCGGGAAACGTTCGACTGCGGCGAAGAAGCGTTGAATGAATACTTGCGACGTTATGCGCGTAAGAGCCACGACTTGGGCGGGGCAAAAACCTTTCTTGCAATTGACGATGCCGACAACAAAACCATCCTTGGCTTCTACAGTCTGAGCCCCGCCTCGGTTGACTATGCCCGCGCGCCAGAGATCATACGTCGCAAGCTGGCACGCCATGACGTTCCGGGTTTCCGCTTGGCGCGTCTCGCTGTGGATCGAAGGCTACAAGGGAAGGGAATTGGCGGACAACTTCTGCTTGCGGCCGGAAGACGCTGCCTGTTGGCCGCGGCGGAGGTTGGCGGCGTCGTGCTTGTCATCGAGGCCAAGAATGAAGGGGTAGCAGGATGGTATGCCAGCTATGGTGCTGTGCCGCTGCTGGACGCGCCCTTATCCCTGGTGTTGCCGCTCGACACAATTGAGGCCGCGTTAAAAAAGGCAGGGAAGTTCTAACTCGGAAAGGCCGTCAGATTCCGACCGATCGGACAAGATGCGTATCTGCAGGCTATGTCGAGTCTTCCCAGTTCGTGAGATACACGGTCTTTCCTGATACCTCGACCCGATCCTTCCCGACCAGCAGTACGAATCAATGATGAAGCCAAAGGCGGCGTGCCTCGGGTCAGTGCCGCCGTTTAGTCGTCAAATATCCTGCCTCACCACTCTCGCAATCAATCTCACATTCTCAATAAGGAGGCTAAACGCCATCGAGTGAGAACAGGCCACGTAGCACGTAATGGCAAGGTGGCAACCCGATGTGTGAATCGCGGGTAAAATGCCGATTTGCCGATCCACGCTCCCTTCAAGTCTCCCACGCAACCCACCGTCGGAACTCCGGCATCATACCCAACGGAGCTCGAGCATGGATACACAGTCGAGTGCAGACGTACTTGAAATCGCAAGGCATTTACTGCGCGGGTCGCATGCAGAAGAGCGGCCAGCGTCTTTACTTCAGGCAGCAAAGTATCGGTGTTTAGCTCTTGCGCTGGCAGCGTGCACTCCATTGGCGCTGAGTACATTGAGCACCCCGCTGGCTGCACAGGAGAGCCCATCACCTGCCCAGCCAGACCAAACCCAGCCTGCGAACTCACCTGGTGAACACGAGCAAGTCTTGCTTCCCGCCGGCACAGTGATCTCCGTGCGCATCGCTGACCGAGTGGACTCCAACAAGCTACACTCCGGCGACCTATTGACCGGTATCGTGGATCCCTCGCTGATTTACAACGATCGGGTCGTGATCCCGCGCGGCACGGAGGCGCACGTGCGAATGGCGGAGAACAAGAAGGGTGGTCATCTGCATGGAAAGGCGGAAGTGGCACTCGAACTGGTTGGTTTGGTGATGAACGGACGAAAGCTGGAAGTGGTGAGCGACACTTACCAGAAGGACCAAGGCGTCCTTGCTGCCAAGATTAAAGCCGCAGCCCCAGCCAGCGCGGGGGCGGGAGCGAACATGGCGACGGGAACCGACCCAGGCTCGGCCGTGAGTCCGGTAATTGCCATATTTCATGCCGCAAGCGTGGACCTGCAACCAAACACCCGGTTTGAGTTCAGTCTTACAGCTCCCTTTACGTTTGTTAAGCCGCCGGCAGACAGCGGAAAGTGAGTTAGGAGTTCACCTTCGTCCTTATAGACGCCATCAAAGGGACGCGTGCTGACGATCACAGAATAGAGGCGTTATTGTCGATAACGCTGGACAAGCTCCTGAAAACACAGGTCCGAGCGCAAGGCGGCGAAGTGCGGACTGGCTAATGGCGGCGAAGTCTCGATAACCTGCCTCGAATGCTTCCTGGAGTTCCGCGAGCGCTTTGTCCTGGGTTTCCGAGCCCCGCGTACAAGATTATGGCTGCTTGCGCGCCGTAATGATCCGAAGTGGCGGAAACGTGTCAAGCGATAGTGGAAAGGTATGGATCTCGAAACCCAGCTTTGAAAGTGTGTCGCGATACTCACGGGTATGCCGAAAATCGGAAATGACCGTGAGTCCGCCAGGTTTCAGCACTCGGGCGATCTCCCTGCAAGCCTGAACTCGCCCGGGTACGTTATAGATATTGTGCAAGCAGAGGTTCGAAAGGACGACATCGAAGTACTCGTCCGGAAAACTCATCTTCTGCGCATCCTCGTTTCTTATCTCAGTTTTTTCCCGCACTCCTTCCAGATCTAGATTACGCACCAGGTTTTGCATGTTGTTTCCAGAAAGATCCTCCTGATTCCAGATATCGATTCCGACCGCCCTCCCGGTTGTAAGCTTTTTTGCGGCGCCCACGAGAAGCAAGCCGCGGCCCGTGCCTACATCGAGGACTTGCTCCTTTCCCGTCCACCGGACGCTATTCAATATACGGTCGCGGTGCCGGAACTTGCCGATTTTGGCATAGATGATCATCAGTACGGCGGGAAGCATCAACCACGCACCGGTCCATATCAAATTTGGGTAGAGATAAACCTGCACCTTCCCAACCCGGAAAGAGGGAATGAGAAGGCAAAGGACGATTGCGCCGAGTCCCGAAAGCAGCAGATTTCGGATCACATGCGGCGCATCAATTCCGTAGTCAGGCTGGGATCGCATGATCTCTCGCGCAGATTCTAGCTGGGAGATTCCCGCCCAAGCGACGAAACCAGAATCTCTGTTCGAAAGGAACGGTCCAACACAATGCACGGCTTTCTGATTACTTGGGATAGGTCGATTTCACAAGAGCTATTCGGTATTGAGCCGGAGCCTGGTTGGCGTGACGGATCCCAAAGAATGCTGATTGTTAGTTCCGGACCCGGTGCACCCGGGATGGAGCGGTCATGAATTGCACATGCCTTGCGCCTGAAGCCCTTACGGTAGGTGGAGCATGGCCTGCGTAAAGGGCTATAAAGACGATGATCTGCCGCAGGAGCGAGGAGCATGATTGACGCCGTCTCAAGTGTAATGGCGATTTATAGGTCGCCATCAACAAAGTTCGGGGGGCCGTCTATCTACACAGAAACGCTTGCGTTCACACAAGCCGGTTTCGGGCCACTTCCGGTTGGCCGAAATGGATTCAATTTCTACCGTAGATTTCGTGTTAGCGCCAGCACATTCGTGTTAGCGCCAGCACATCTGTGAGCCGCACAGCTGGAACTACAGGAGCCCGCGTTTTCACTGTAAGGCTTTCTGGCGCTTTGGGTGATTTACGGCTTCAGATTCAGAATGCGCAGCGTTCCCTCGAAGCAGCCCGCAGCAAGAGTTGTGTTATCCGGTGATATGGCAAGAGCCGAGACGCCGCAGGAAACCTTGTCTTTCGCATCGGAGCGCGTGGCTGAGTTGGGCAACACCTCGCCCTTGGTTAAGGCCGGAAGCTCTGCCCTGGTAAAGGCCGGCAGCTCAATCCTACGAAGTTCCTTCCGCGAGCCGGGGTCGATGAGTTTGATGTCCGTTCCACCGAGCGCCAGCAGTTGGCTGTCGCGCGAGAACGCGGCGGAGCCGTAGCCGCTTATGGTCTGTGCAGTCCAATCGCCCGTGTTCCAAAGGACCGCCGAAGCGTCAGCAAACCTCTTCCCGTGGTAGGTCGCAACCAGCATTTTCCCATCAGGCGAAAACCGGAGACTTGTTACGTGGCCTGTTACATCGGGTGAGCGCAATATTCGAAGTTCGGAATTGGCCGCCAGGCTACGGTAGTGCAGCACGCCGTTTTCGTCGCCGATCACGAAGGACTCACTATTGGGAGAAATCGCTACGACAGAGAACAATGCGCTGTTTCCTTTCTCGCTCACCACAAGTTCCCTTTGTAACGTCCAGGTAGTCGTACTCCAGATCTTCATATGACCATTGTGATGGGTTGTGAAAACCAGTTTGCTATTGGGTGAGTACTTGATCGTGAGGACAGAGGCAAATTCGTCACCGGACCCGGCCGGTGACTCAAGAACATACAGAGGCTTCTCCAACGCGTAGAGTTCACTCACGCCATAGAACGGCTTCAGCGGTTCGCCCTCGGCCCTGACCGGTTTGCCCTGCTCCGCCGCGTTCCAGACGACCGCGCCGCTGTGCCCGCGGGCGGTGGCGATTGTCGTACCGTCCGGGCTGTAGGCAAAATCAGTGAGCTCGGCAGTGTAGTCGATCTCCGGGCGAAATGTACGTGCTTTCTTGTACTCAGCCGTCTCAAACATCTCTATCGGGCCGAAGCCTCAACCTCGTGCGAGTTCCCGGCCGTCGGGAGAGAACTCGAGAAACGCCACGACGAAACACCCCTCGCCTTTGATGACAGCCCTGGTGTTCAATGTCTGAGCAAAAGCGCCTGAAAGGAGTGCCGCGACCACCGCCGCCACCAATTTCACTGGGTGCCTCCTAAGGAAAGAAACTCACCGAGAGCATGAACCGCGAAGCGGCGACTGCTGTAGAAGCTACTGGCCTATGCCCGAAATCCACATGTCGCGCAGGTCAAGGTGAGACTCCTTGTAGCCCGGCGGAATCTCAAACAGCCCCTTGTCCAGCTTGTCTGCTGAAAAGGAAGTGACGCGCAGGGTGAATTCCATTCCCACCTCCTGACGAGCGCCCTTCTCACTCTGAGCTCCTGCATCAACAGGGACAGCACCCGCTGAGCCTGAGTTGGCAAGTGCATTGGCATCCCCTCTGTTTGCTAACCCTTTTTCTGCCTCCGGCGGGGCTGGCCGCGTCATGGATTCCTGGTAAGTCTGGAGGAGCGGCAGACCGTCCGGCGCGTTGGCGACTTTACAGAGGTCAAGAATTCCCTTGGACATGACGGCAGGCCAAACTGCGAGAGAGTTTACGCCCACCTCAACGGCCATCATAAGTTCTGCTACCCCCTGAAGCGCGGGAAATCGCGCAGCATCGGTGCCGGAACCATCTGGCGTCCTGGAGATCGCGGAGGTCACCCGCTCATAGAAGCTTTTCAATTCATTAAAGCCGTCGACCGACGGAGCGATCCAGGAATCGATCCTCAAAGAAACCGCCGGGTTGTGTTCTATCTCCACCGCCGTTTCCTGTGCAGTCTGGCCCAGTAGACTGCGCGTCTTGCCGGTGGAGGTTACCGTGAGGTTTAGATCTTGGGTGATGTGAGAGGGAAACTGCTGGGCGGCCGCCTTATCACGTGCGCGGATTTCATCAAAGGTTACGATGCTGTAGGTCCGGGTTTTGGGATCAACTTGAATGTCCCGGCGCCCGTCCAAATCGATGATTCCATACAGGCCATCAGGAAGATCGATCTGCAGGAATTCGCCTTTCACATAAATTGTGACTTGGGTGGCCTGAGTACCGAAGGCAGCCTTGGCCTGGGCGACGCCGTTCGTGAATTGCCCTGACTGCGTGTACCTGAAGTCCGCGTGCGCTAGCCCGCAAAGGAACGTTGCAACCAGGACGATGGTTCTTACTGGCATCTTGGCTCCTGTGCTACCACCCTCGAATTGACAAAAGGCCGGACAAAGCCCGACTTCGGCCTCTCATCATGCGCCGGAGAATTGCAATTGGCAACAACTCGGTTGTAACGGCGGCCGGGTAGGGGTAAGAGCGTCTAAGCTTCCACCACCGTTGTGCTTGAATCACGAGCACTTGGAACTTAATAGCCATCCCAGATAGCGAGTGATATCAGGACATGTCGTAACTGGACATAATGCTCCGGGCAGCATTCGCCTGTCGCATTGCCCGAAACCGGCGTGGAGGAGATCGGAGCGCAAAGCGTTCCGTAACGCCATATTTCCTCGAAGCCGATTTCTGGGGAACATTCGCCTACGACGGGCTGTCGTTGAGTTGCCGGACGGCGCGCATATCGCGAACAGCCTTGCGGACACTTCTTCTCTACTGCAGGAAAGTCGCCGGCGGGAAAAGTTCCCAGTCGGGATCCGTCGCACGCACTTAGGTTCGTGACGCTGTTACTTGCCTGACTTGTTACCCAAATGCTCGTCCCGTCAAAAGCTACGAACTGCGGCTGTACCCCGACTGCGAATGTTCCCAGAAGATACCCGTCGGTGCCGCGAAGCCTTGTGACGGAGTTGGTATCCTGGCTAGCCACCCAGACGGAAAAACCGTCGAACGCAACGCCTACAGGATTCTTTCCCACTGGAAACGTTCCCAGCACAGCTCCGTCGCTGGTGTGCAACTTGGTCACATGAAATATGCCTCCTGTGAATTGGTTTCTCCGCTCTTCCAGTGTGTTTGGCTCATTCGGCACTCATTTGTACAAGTCATGACGGACTCCAACGGCGTGCGGTGCAGCGAGCAACCGGGCTGCGCTACACGCCTGTGAAGGACGGAAGATCCCAGTGACAATTTCACTGGAGAGCGTCGCAGAGCGGCTGCACCGCCGCGGTATCTCCAAAGACAAAGTAGTCTTGCAAAGGGTGTGGACCCGATTCACGGATAAAGGTTCCGTCTCCTGTGGACACGGTTCTGCCAGCCTCGATCAGCACGCTGCCCCCCTGCGGCCGATAAATGCGGAACGATCCCGTTAAGACCTGTGTGCCGCTGAGGATATCTCCAGGAATCGAAAGGTCGTGGAGAGTGTTGCCACGGGCCGAATACGATACTGCAGTATGCGTGAGGGGATTGGACAGAGTGCCAGTGACCACCTCGTGAAAGTGCCGGAGCGTCAAGTTTCCGTTGCTGTCATAGTCCCGTGTTCCTTGAACTGACCTGTTTTGGAATTGGAACACCTCATAAGCATTCGCTCCGGTACCACAGATCACGCCACTGCCTCCAGCAAACGGCGGGTCGCTAAATTGCAGGGTGCAAGTCGTGCGGCTGCCGACAGACATGCAAACAGGGTTGAACTCGGGCGGAGGTGGCGGGTTGAGTGTGGCAGGGTCTACGGGTTGTCCGGCGAATACTGGTTGAGGCGTAAGTGCAAAGACCACGGCCAAGGCTATGACGAACATGGCAGCTTTCTTTGGCGTCATGATAATTCTCCATTTGTGGGGTTGGTGTTTTCCGAATAGCGACTCGCGAGCTTCACCAGGGCCTTCGGACAAATCATCTTTTTCGTTCTAAGTCCTATCGAGGGGCATCCGGGCGATTGTGGGCAACGCCCGTCACGGTCTGCTCCTTAATTCACAAGATGAAGATGTCGCGGCCATCCCAATACGCCGCGGGAATAACGTTGCTCCAATCGTGCCTTCAGCACAGTAGAACTACTGAGGCTTTCCTTTACTGCCCGGTGTTGCTACCCAACCGTGCGAATTGCCATCGTTGTCAAACCAATTCCCGACCATCTGCCCGGCTGAATTAATGCCCCATTCCGTGGTACCCACCGAACCCGGATAGTCGATACTGGTAAACTTTGCTCCCTCCGCCAGAAAACCGTGGGAGAACGCCGTCAGCATCGATCCAAGTCCCAACAATAGAGCCTTTAGCATTGATATCGTTTGCCTGCGTGTAGCTAGATCCCGCGAAAGGCACATCGATGGTGATGAACTGTCCCTTGGTCAAGACGAACCCATGTACAGTCGTCCCGAAGATGTCAGAGTCCCACTCGCCTACGATATCGCCGCGAGCATTGATCCCGTACAGGAATGTCAGCGCAGCGCCAGGGAAGTCCACCTGAGAAAAGGTACCGTCCTTCCAAATGAAACCGTGGGCAGCGAGCAGGTTGCCATCGGAGTCGACAATAGTCCAATAACCCACCACAGTGTCGGCCTCGTTGACACCCAAAGCCAGAGTGTTGCTGGCGGTAGGGAAATCAAGTGTCGTCACCACACCCTTGCGAAGCAAAAATCCATGGTTACCGATGTCATCTTGGAAATAGCCAACAATGTCGCCGCGATCATTGTTCTTGAAAGCCTCACTGAAGTTCGTACCCAAAACTGTTGATGGGGCCAGCGGAGCGAATTGGCCGCCCTTGAACAGATACGCATGGCGAGGCGGTTCGAAACGGTAGGCACCCACGATCTCGCCATGGTTGTTAATGCCGCGACCCGTGGTTAACGTGCTGCCAGGAAAGTCGAGGCTGCTGAATGTGAACTGGGCTGAGGCGGAAGTAGCCGAGACCAACAAAGCCACAGCAACCAACAGAAATTTCTTCATATCATCCTCCGCAAGCGATTCGGTTAGGGGTGATCGGAAGCAGCTTTAGGGATTTCATTTTGCACTCCAAGAATTGAGATACCCTTCTGCATGCCCTTCTATTTGCGAGATTGACAGGCAAGAACCGAATCAGCCGAAAGCGTCTTACTTAAAACGGCAAAATCGGCGCTCATGCTCATTCGCGTGCGCCGCACTCTGCGACAGTAGGTGCACCTTGCGCAATGGCGAGCGCGGGAAATTGCCGTGACCGTATTGTGACCATCTGCAAGTCCTTTACTCCGCTTGGCTTGTGCAGGGGCATTAAATTGCCATTAAGCCAATCGTGCTAGAATTCCCCAATCTTCCGGGGGCAAATATGGCTACTCCCTCGCGAACTTCGCAGCGGGTGCGCTTCGGCGAGTTCGAACTGGACTTGTCTACCCGTGAACTATGGACCAACGGAACCAAGCAGACGCTCGCCCCCCAACCCTTCCAGGTACTTCAGCTTCTCATCGAGAACCGAGGCCAGCTTGTGAGCCATGATGTCGTCGTCAGGCATCTCTGGCCGTCCGATACATTTGTCGATTACGAGCAAAGCTTGAGGAAAGCCGTGAACCGGCTCCGGGAAGCACTGAACGATTCGGCCGAGCAGCCGCGCTTCATCGAGACGCTCCCTCGGCAAGGGTATCGATTCATTGGGAACCTGGAATTCGACACCTCTATTCGTGATCGACTTGCAGAGCCCGTCGTTGTGATGCCGAAGCGGGTTCCTGACGAACCCGGCGCCGAAATTACCCGCCGCAAGCCCATCCCAACTATCCACTTGCTCTGGGTGTCGGCGACGGTCATCCTCGCGGTTGCGGGCATTTTGTTGTGGCGTAGCCGCGTGTCTCGACCGCATGCCGTCGGCCGTTCCAGAGCCGAAGACGACCCAACTCACTGCCAACTCCTTCGAGAACCCCGTGACAAGCAGTGCAATCTCCCCCGATGGAAAATACCTCGCATTCACCGACAACACGAGGAGAATGCGGGTCAGGCTCCTGGAGACTGGGGAGACGCAAACCATTCCTGAACCGGAGTCACTCAAGGGTAATTCGGTGGACTGGGCGATCGCCGCGTGGTTTCCCGACAGCACGAGATTTATTGCCAATGCAAGGCCACCTGGTAGTATCGCCTGGTTCGCAGTCCGTTTTCGGTTTGCAGCTAACTCCAGGCCAACCGGTTCGACCGAGACTCGGGTCAGGCGAACCGGCAAGCATTTGGATCGTCTCCGTATTAGGAAAGCCGCCTCAGAAGCTTCGCGACGACGCTGATGCGTTCTCGGTGTCGCCTGACGGATCGTTGATTGCTTTCGGAACAAACCCGACCGAACTCGGTGATCGTGAAATCTGGCTGATGGATGCCAAAGGACTGCAAGCGCGAAAACTCTACGACGCACCAGAGAAAACTGCGATTGGAGACCTCCAATGGTCGGAGGACGGACAGCGAGCGATCTATCTCGAGGTCACCGCCGACAATGGGGAACTCGTAAGCCGCGACCTCCGAGGTGGGCCTGCCATCCCACTCGTCCAATATTCGGATTGGTTGGAACTTGACTGATTTTGTTTCGCTACCCGATGGACGAGTCATCTATGTCCGCGACGGTAACTTCTGGGAACTGCGAATGGACCCACGCAATGGCGGCCCAGCTGGAGAGCCGCGGCAGCTCACAAATTGGTCCGGACTTTGGCTTGGGTACACGAGCGTAACATCTGACGGAAAGCGCCTCGTGTTCCAACGATCGGCTCCCCAGACAACGGTGAATGTTGCTGACATCGAAGCAAACGGCACTCATCTATCCGCTGCCAGGCGCCTCACACTCAACGAGTATTCCAACGTTGCTGAAACTTGGACACCCGACAGCAGGGCGCTCGTCTTTCCGCTCGAGTGCGCAACGGTAATGGGAGGCTCTTCAAGCAGGCTCTCAACTCTGACATCGAGGAACCGCTTGTCATGGGGAGCCGAGAATGTCGGCGGCTCTGCAATAAGTCCGGACGGCGCCTGGATGTTTTATTCCTCCAATGTGAAGCAGCGGCAGCGGGTTGTGAAACCGAGTTCCGGTGATGCGAATTCCGATCCATGGAGGGGAGCCACACCATGGTGCTGACATCGGACACCGTACGGCCAGGCCTCGCTGCACCGTCTGCTCCGGCTAACCTGTGTGTCATCGCCGAGCAAAGTGCAGATGGCAAGCCGCTCATCTTCACGGCGTTTGATGCCCTGAAGGGCCGCGGCGCGGAAATCGCCAGGTTTGAAACCGAACCTAGCCGCGGAATACAATTGGGGCATGTCTCCGGATGGTACCCGCATCGCAATCCTAAAGCACTGGGACAACCGAATCCACATTGTTTCCTTGAAGGGCGAAGCGCCGACAGGAGGTTGCCGTCAAGCATTGGACTAATTTGGATGGGCATTATCTTGGGCGGCGGACGGCAAGGGCTGGTTCACGTCAAGCAGGAGCGAGATGGGCGTCGTCCTGCTGCACGTGGATTTACAAGGCGAGGCGCACCCTCTATGGAGCTCGAACGGAGGAGGCTCGAAAGTGTATGCCCTGCCATCTCCCGATGGCCGTCACCTTGCGATTGTGGCCACAGCTTGGAACAACAATGTCTGGATGATGGAAAACTTCTAACCCCAGTCGAGCATATCCACCCGCCAATGCAGCGAGTCTCCCGTCTTGGTTTTCGAGCGACTCCCTAGAAGCTAAGGCGGATACCAAACTCCATCTGCCTTTGATAGGTCAAGGCACCATTCGACACGGACCCCGGGAGGGATCCAAAACCGTCCGGGTTGCTCGTGTCGAGGTAGTCGCCGAAGGGATCGCCGAACTGATCGTGGTTGAACAAGTTGGTGAAGACCACCTGCGCTTCGAGGCTGAAGCGCTCGGTAATCTTGAACATCTTCTTCACGCTCAGGTCAACGTTCCAGTACGGCATACCGCGGTATACTCCGAATCCGCCATCTGGCGAGTATCAAAGCCCAGAATTGGCTGGCGAATGTTATTGAAGGCTGCTGCCGGGTCGGCGAACAAGTTCGCGCCACCTAAACCAGATGTACCGATGCCATTACCACTCACAAAATGACGTGAGCCGTGTCCCAGGTTGGCGGGGGTGACAGAGGTATTGCATTCTCCGATACCCCGTATCCAAAGAAGTTCGACGAGTCGCCTTCGCCAAACGCCTGACCGCCTCCATTAATCGTGCCAAGGGTGATCGGCAGTCCGCTGCCGGCGGTAAAAACAGGGGCAATGTCCAGCCGCCAGCAAAATGTCCGAGGAATCCCGACTGCGAATCGTGCCAGTGAGGCTGATAGACGAAGAACACGTTATAGACAAACCGGCGATCGAATGCCTGGTAGCCATAGCCTGTCTGCAGGTTGAAAGGATCTGGCGGCGTACCCGAACTGATCGCCTGCACCTCAGCGCCAGTACCCAGCGCCTTTGACCAGGTGAAATTCGACTGCATCGTCAGGCCGTGCCAGTCCTGCGACTTCAGGGTAATGAATAGCGCATTGTAGTTGCCGTAGCCAATGCTCGCGAGCATGCCCACACCGGAGGTCATCTGGCCCTGGCAGCCGATCTCCGACTCCGGTCGGGCAGTTGAGCGGAGAGTTCATCATGCTGCGTGGGAAGTTGAAACCGCCATTGTCCAGATCGCTGTACAGGCTCCAGACGTTTGGATGGCAGAGGTTTCCCGTACCGTCATTGCCCTCATTGGCCAAGACGGCCTGAGTGCAATTGGCGAAGCCGTTGCAGTAGCCGGTGCCAGCTAGAGCAGCCTCAAAGAAGGGCTGCGGTGCGACCGCAGCGGTGTCGCCGATGCAATTACCCCCGCCCATGTTCTTAACATTTCCGCTGCCGCAGTAGCCGATGACCGCGTTCGCGTAGGCTTTGGCAAAGGTCTGGCCTCCCGAGTCATCATGTACGGTACGGCGTTGAGGTTGACTTCCATGTATTCGTTGCGAATCAGACGTCCGATGTAACCTACTTCGAGGCTGAGCTTGTTGGTGAGTTGATGAGCGAACGTGAGGGTGAATGAATCCGCTACGTTGGGTCGGAAATTCGGATCCAAGACCATTGCCCCGGCCGTAGCAATCCCGTTCACTCCGGGATAGAGTGGTTGAGGTAGAGTTGGGCTAGCGGCCGGTAAGGGAGCAGTCAGGCCGTCCGTGCGAATGCGAAAGACGTTTGTTGGATTGGAACGGCTGCTACCGCAAGTTCCATTCGATCGTGTTGCTGTGCATTGTACTGCTTGGATGATTCCAGTACCCAACAGTGGGACGAGTACAAGGTCCACTCCATTGAGTCGACCATACGTACGCCCGTAGCCGCCGCGAAGCACTGTGGTGCCATTCCCAAAGATGTCCCAAGCCGCTGCTATCCGCGGGCTCCATTCACCGTAATAGGGGTTGTACAGATACTTCGAGGGATGAGCTGTGTTACCGATTAGGGTGAAACCGATCTGCGGATTAAACACCTGGCCCTGCAGGGCGGCGACCTGGCGTGCATTCAGGTATTTTTCGGTGGTGATGGGATTGTTGTCCGGGCCGACAAAGATAACCTGCTTCCCGTCCTGTTCAGTCGGAGGCATTTCCAGCGTCCAGCCCAAGCCGAAGGTAAGGGTGAACTTGGGAGTCATTCGCCAGGTGTCGCTGCCGTAAAAGTTGTAGTAGGGAATCGTGACCTTGTCCTGCGCTGGGGTGAGGGGCGGGTTCAACCGCAAGTCTTTACCGCTGCGGATATAGGCAATTTGCGAGATCGAAACGAGGCCCAACACGGCGGCGTAGTCGCGACCCCAAGTGGATGAAGGTACGCCCGCTGGGACATAACCGGCCATGTCAAGCCCTGCTCCGTTTGTTGTCCCAAGTTGATACACGGTCTGATAGTTGATGCCGCCGCCGTTGTCGGAGCGCTGATGCCAGTTGAAATTGTGCTTGTACATGCCGCCGAACTGGATCATGTGCTTGCCATGCAGCCAGGTTGCATCATCGCGGATCATGTTGTCCTGACCATCCCAGAATCGGGTACGGGTTTGTTGCGTATTCACGTTGTAAGGGATGAGCGCCTGAGTCCCAGTTTCACCGAAGGGCTCAATCGCCCCACCGAGCCCGGCCAGTTGCGGTGTATCGCCTTGCCTTTCCCATGCCCACCAGTTGCGCAGGTAGCTGTACCGGATATCGTTGGTGAAATTGTTGGTGATGTTGCCGGTAAGGCCGACCACCAGGAACCAGGGTTGCTGCGGATTGTTGGAGAGGGACTGGGGGACACCCAACTTGTCACCCGGGAAGAAGCCTCCAATGTCCACCTGCTGAGTGCTGGCGCTCGTGAGGTTGTAATAACGATAGGTGCTCACGAGGTGCCACTTGTCACCGAAGTCGTGGTCAATACGGGCTACCCCGAAATTGGATGACTGGGGTATGGACATGTTGGCGGCGAACCCGAGAACGTTCAATCCGTCGCAGCGCGAAAGCCCGCAGCCCGTCTCGTTTGATGCGGGCATGTATGTGTTCCAGAGTTGCTGCACCAGCGGGTTGATGCCGATACCACGCGGATCGCACGGCCCGGCTGGACACTGTGCGGGCGCATAGGTGACGCCGTCGTAGGTCACGGGTATGGGGTTCAGGTTGTAAACCTGACCGTTGAACTGCAGCAGTCCAAGACGCATCGCCGCCGAAGGAACCGCACGTTCGATGGTGGTTGCCTGGGGGAAGCGGAAGCCCTCGTAGTTGGCAAAGAAGTAGGTCTTACCGCCCAGAATTTTCTTGGGGATGATCGGGCCGCCGATGGCGCCGCCGAATCGGCTGTAGTGGAAACTCGGATTCGGAATGCCGTTGAAGTTGTTCTGCCAGGTGTTGGCGTTCAGATTGTTGTCAAGGTAATACTCATATGCCGTGCCGTGCCACTGATTGGTGCCGCGCTTGGTGACGATCTGCACCTGCGCACCCGCGGAGCTGTTGAAGTCCGCGCCCATACCAGCGACGTTCACCTTGAATTCTTCCACGCTATCGACTGGAGTTGGCATGACGCCACTTGCGCCCGCTGCTACGCCGTAGCTCTGATTCGCGGCTCCTCCCGTGGGGTCACCGGCGTAGCTGGGCGTATAGATGCCCGTGCGTGCCGTCCATGTCGTTAGTGTCGTCACCGCCGTCAAGCTGGAACGAGCTCTGATCCACCACCGCGCCAGCGACGCTGCCATCGGGACTAATACCCACTTGTAGCGCCAGGAACGTGCTGGTATCTCGCCCTATGCTAGGCAATGAACTAAGAGCGAGGCCGGAGATCTGGTTGCCGACAGTTGCATTGTCGGTCTGCAATTCCATGCCCGTGGTTGCCACTACAACGGTCTGGCTATTCGCGCCAACCCGCAGGGTGACGTTGTGGGTTGATAGCTGGCCGAGTTCCACCACATCGCGGGGAATCGAAACCTTGGAGAAGCCCGGCTTGGCAATAACGATGTCGTAAATGCCAGGGTGTACGTTGACAAAGACGTAACGTCCGGCATCGTTCGAATTAGTGGTTCGTACCTCCCCGGTAGCAGTGTCCCTGATGGTCACAGTGGCGTCGGGAACTACCGCACCAGTCGGATCGATAACCACTCCAGCGATGGCCCCCAGCGATGTCGTCTGTGCTGACATTGGCTTGGTGGCGAGAAGTAACAGCAATGTCAAAACGCAGAGCATTGCTGAGAAGAGAGGCCACTTAAACGACCGTCGCATCATATATTTCCCCCTTCTCGGTGTTAATGATTCTTAAGAACGGGATGAAGCGGCAACGGGTTTAGATAGGCCCAAATAGAATTGGTTCTGACCTTCGAGTAAGAACAGAGCGCAGCTATCCAGCCCGATATGCGCCCATTCCTCCATTAACGACCAAGAAGCTTATCTCTTAAACTATTTTGGAGGATTAGGGCTCCAGAATCAGGGGATTGTAGCACTAAACCCTTGCTCTAGATCAGCTCGATACTGGCCAGCTCTCTGCCGTATTCGTCGGTTCAGGTGATGACCGAACCCGTGGCCCGCCCCTCGCCACGCCCCCAGTGAATGACCAACCGCTCACAGCGGAAGGGGCAACGCGCTCGATGAATCCGGACCCTTAGCTTGTCTTCTCGCTCGGCCCTACGTCCGCGGTGGATCGTGGTCACGGCCAGCCGACGGTGAGCGCGTAGATTTCCTGCGCCCCGATGTTGCGGGTGAGGACTGCGGAGCCGTCGGGCGCAACCCCGATTCGGGTGTTGAATATCGTTCCTGTCGCACGGTTCAGGTCTTTCAAGCTGGTGATCGCTTCCGACCTTGTGGTCGGCCAGCCGAACGCGCAGGGCTTGGGGCTCTGCGCCGCCGGTGGTGTAGTACAGATACTTGTAATCCGGCGAATAGGTCCAGTTGATGACACCTCCGGGTATCGGACCCGGCACCAGGTCTGACCGTTTCTGCGTTTTGATATCAAAAGCCAGAATCTTTGTGCGGTCATGCGAGACAGCGACCAGCGTGTCTTCCGCGGTCCACTCCACGGCAAGCAGGTCGTTTGGCCCGAACAGTGGAACTCTGTTTCGTGCGGAGATCGTAGAACTGAAACTGGGTGTGCCAGCGGTCAAGCCACGCGTCGAAAACCAACACGTTCCCGTTTCGAGCCAACAGAACGGGGCCGGACGCTCCGTAGCCCGGGTCCTAGAAATTCCACGCCACGCCAAGCCGAATTGTGCGCGGCGCCTCCACTGCCAGCGGCACGCGCAGCAGGAACGCTGGGCTCGTGAGATCGGCCTCACGGGTGTTGCTGTTCAGGTTAAGAAGGTTGAACACATCAAGGTAGCCAGAGACGGTACTCTCCCGCAGACGGAAGTCGCGGGCAAGCCGCGCGTCGAGTGTTGAGTTGAGTTGCGTCTGGAAGCCGCTGGGATGCCCTACTGGTGTTGCCCTCACGAAGAAAGGGCCCTGGTTGAACCCATTGACAAAGAGCAGGCGCCCGAAGGGTACGCCGTCGAAGTAGGTGGCGACCGCCGCGAGATAAAAACCGTGAGGCGCGGCGTAGTAGGCCGTGATCTTCCCCATGTAGCCGCGATCAAAGTACGTTCTGCCCTGCGACATCACCAGCGTGTTGGGATCGATGCCCAGCGAGCCGGTGAATCCGGTGTCGTTTTGAAAAGGAGAATTGCCCGGGCTGGTGTGCGCCAGTGTCTGTCCGGCAGAGAAGGTCGCAGAAAACTCCCATGAGTTCCGCACCTGCGCCACCACCGAAGCTTCGAAGCCTTTGTAGGTGGCACGAAGCGCCGGATTCGTCAGCAGCAGGAAATCATGTCCCAGTGCCGATGGATTCTCGTTGTAGAGCATCAAGACCTGGTCATCCTGCGTGCCGAAGACGCCGTCATTGCCGGGATCGGTGTACTGCACGGGTGAGTAATCGGAGAAAGGGACGCCGGAATTTTCCAGTCCTATGAGGCGATGATCGTCGCGACGAAAGAAGCGGATCGAGGCCGTTACGCGGTTGCCAACACTCTGCTCTAACCCGAAGCTGATCTCGTCGGTGAAGGGACGAGCGATATGGGGATCGAGCGCGGAGTACGGACCTCCTGATACGCGCAGCAGTGGACCCACCTCTTCGGGCTGGGCGACTCCATCTCCGTTCGAGTCCTGCCAGCGAAACACCTGTGCTCCCAGGGCCGCAGGGTTTCCGAAATCAAGATAGCGCCCTTGCAAGAGTTGGCCGTAACGAGACCAACTGCCCTTCAGAATCCTTCCACGCGGCCACAGTGGCACCACGAAACCCAGTCGCGGCTGCAAGGTTGTCCAACTGATGCTATTCGCGGCTTCGCTGGCCTGCCCGGTCGAGGTGTCGATGCGCAGGCCAATCGGCAGCGTCAGCCACTTGGTTGGCCGCCAGGAGTCTTGAATGTACTCGGCGATATTTTGCACGTGCTGCTCGGCGATAGCAGGGGTATGCCAGAGTATCAATTCGCTACCGACGCCGTTCACCAGGACCAGTTGAGTGTTGCCCATGGCATACCAGCGGTTCGTCATGTTGCTGCGGCTCCAATCAAAACCTAAGCTCAGGCTATGACTTCCCAGGTGGCCGTACAGGATGGATTGCAGGATGCCCTGGGCCTCGTAGCGTGTCCGCAAGCCAGAGGTTGCCAGGGGAGCCGGGCCGCCGAAGATCAGGAGCGGCAAGTCCACGGTGCTGATGCCTTGCACGCCGTTCTGAAAGCTGGAGGAGACAATCGCGTTGACCACGCCGAAGCTGGCGCTCAGCAGCGTCGCCGGGCGCAGTATCTGGTTCCACAACGCCTGAAATTGATTGAAGTTGTCATTGCCTCGGGTGGTGGCACTGGGCGCAACGGTCGGCATCGCTCCCTGGCTGGAGTTAAACACATGCTGGCCGCTGTACAACAGAGTGAGGCGCTGGGAGCCGCGTGACCAGGGTGTGAAGTTGGTCAATACGCGATTGACTCCGGTATCGATGGGAGCGGCGAAGCCTCCTAGATTTTGCGAGACCTGCTGGGTTGAGAATGAAATGAAGTACGGCAGATCAGCCATGGCTGCCGGGGACTTGCCGCCGAGCTGAGCGCTAGCGTCGATCAACGAATTGAGCCGCTCCGGACCGGGAAAGTCGGCTTCCTGCAAGCGAGCGTTCGTGTTATCGCTCTGTAGCGCGCCTCCCGAGCCAAACAGCCAGACGCCACCGTGCAAAACACCGTCCGGTTTCGGCGCCGCCAGAGTGAGATTTTCTCCCGAACCCTGTGCCGCCGCGGGTTTGGATGCCGTCACGACCTGGTATTCCGAAAGCGCATCAATGCCGGGGTTAATGAGCGGCAGTCCGGGAATGTAGGGATCGGTTACATCCAAACCGTTGAACCCGTACTGGTTCTCGGTCCACGAAGCGCCGAAAGCGGAGAAAAGTGCGGGAACTGAGGTCCTGAGCCCGCCGATCTCGAATCGATCCGTGACTGTCGAAGCTTCCTGGCCTTGCAGTAGCGACCAGATATTGCGCCCATTAGGTAGCTGCCAGATTGAGAAATTGTCGAACTGAGTGCCAAACCAGACGTCTTCGTCATTGACCTGGACAGGCACCGTTGCCTGATCGCTAGCCAGCGGCGACAGCGTGGCGCGGACGTTGAGGGTGCTACCGGAGCGAACCCCGATCACGACTCGCCTACTTTTCCAGCCGTCTGCCGACAAATCGAGATTGTAGGTTCCCCACGTGAGCCCGGTAAAGCTAAAGCGTCCGCTGGCGTCAGTCACGGCATCAGCAATGGTTTGGGAACCATCCGCAGCTGACAGATGGACCCGTACGCCCGCTATTGCCCTGCCAGAACCTTGAACCACCCCGAGCACATTGGCCGAGCGTGATTGCGCCAACGCTGCAGCCGAAAGCACGACCAGCACGATCGCGCTCCAACAGGCACTGCGACCCGGGCTTGGGGAATATTGCGGGAGGGTCTTACCTTGTCTTAGCGTGGACCGCAGCACAACTAGCTCACAAATAGGAAGAGATCGCTAACGCCAGTTTATTCCCGTCGTGCTTCCTTAGGTTCGTAAAAGCGGTCGGCGTTTCGATTCGAAACACTAGGCGATGGCTGCAGGTTGGTCTGCCGACACGACGTTGTCCAGAAACCGGCTGAGGAGATCACAGAGCAAGCAGCTCTCCGTAACACCAAATGTCCTCGAACCGGACTTCCGGGGAACATTCGCTTACGATGGGCTGCCGTTGACCTGGCAGATGGCGGGCACACTGCAGACGGCCGTGCGGGCACTCCTTCCCAGCTTCGCGAGCGACACTCGCCAATTGTTACCGCCTGCCATTCGACGGCAATGGTTGCGCATCAAGCAAGTGAGTACGAGAGTGTGCGAGGTCCGCTACATTTTCGAGAACGTGTGACCGTGCTGACTACTCACCCAGATATTCGCCCATCAAACCAATCCGAACCGGGAAAGTCACCCGCCTCAAAAATTCCTGAGAGTGATCCGTCGCATGCGCTTAGCTTCGTGACGCTACCACTTGCCTGATTTGTTACCCAGATGCTCACCCCGTCAAAAAGCTACGAACTGCGGTTGTGCCCCCGCCGCAAATGTTCCTGGAAGATGCCCGTCGCTGGCGCGAAGCCTTGTCACATTATTGCTGTCGTGAATTGCCACCCCGACCGAAAAACCGTCGAACGCGGTGGGCGTAGCCCGTATGCCGCGCCCTCGCGGCCAGAAACAGGTGGTATTATCGCGGCGGGAGTCAACCAGTGGAACCGACAAAACCCAAACTGCCGAGCGAAGCTATAGAGCTCTACAACGATTTCATTCACGGTGAGATTAGTCGCCGCGCCTTTATGGAAGGCGTGCAGCGACTAGCGGGCGGTCTGGCGGCAGCCACGGTCATCAATGCATTGATGCCGAATTATGCTCTGGGCCAGCAGGTTTCCCGCACCGATGACCGGATCAAGGCCACTTACGAGACCGTGCCCTCCCCGAAGGGCAACGGAAGCATCAAGGGATATCTCGTGCGGCCTGTCAGCGCCGACACCCGTTCCGAGACGGTAACGAAGTTGCCCGGCGTAATCGTGGTCCATGAGAATCGGGGTCTGAACCCGCACATCGAGGACATCGCGCGGCGGTTTGCCCTGGCTAACTTCATGGCATTTGCGCCGGACGGACTCACATCTCTGGGCGGCTATCCTGGCGACGACTATAAGGGCGGCCAGATGTTCAACAAGATCGACAAGAGCAAGATGTCTGAGGATATGGTGGCCGCGGCCATGTGGTTGAAGTCGCGCCCTGACTGCACGGGAAAGATCGGCGCTACCGGCTTCTGCTACGGGGGCTCGACCGCCAATATGCTGGCGGTGCGGCTGGGAGCCGACCTGGCGGCAGCGGCGCCATTCTATGGCGGTCCTCCCGCCCCAGAAGACATCCCGAAAATTAAGGCGGCGATCCTGGTGCATCAGGGGGAGCTCGACACGCGACTGGCAGCGACGTGGCCGGCTTACGACCAGGCCCTGAACGCGGCGCACGTTCCGCACGACGGCTATATTTACCCTGGTGCCGTACATGGCTTCAATTGCGACGCGACGCCGGAACGGTATAACAAAGCCGCGGCCGATCTGGCCTGGCAACGCACGATCGACTGGTTCAACAAATACGTGCGTGCCTGATTCCGCCCCTGGGTACAATTTGCCGTGCCGGACGCGCCTGAGCCGGTTCGAGTGTCTCCTGGGGCCGAACTGCGTTCCGCTCCGGCTCGATTCGAGGTGCGGGTTAGAGCCGCCGACCTCCGGAAAGCCGACCATAATCGTGGATTTGTGGTATGCCAACCCGAAGTTGGCCGAAACCCGCATGTGGGAATTGTGGGTTTAGAATTCCGTCCGCCTGCATCCTTAATATATAGACGTCATTCAGCTTAACAGTCACGTTTCTGCTCTTACCCCGCTCTAACCCTGTTACTTGTAACAAAACAAGTCACTTAACTGAGCTGACGCCTTCTGCCCATGGCAGATGTGCGCCATCGGTCCCGTCTTGGCTCTGAACACAACACGACCTGGCCAGATCACCCGGAAAGGACCACTGCGATGTTTGGACGAATGATGATTGAACCCGTGCAGGCGAACCCCGGCATTGATCTGCAGGCAGCAGTAGCCGCAATGACAAAGGTCACCCAAAACGTCGAGATCGTTCGCCCGATCGAGCTTCCGGCGTCGGTTCTGCTGTTCTTGCCAGCGCCGGGAGATCGGATTCTGGATCGGTCTAAGCGTTGGAAGGTCGCTAGGGAGTGCCCGGATTTCATGATGCTGAACGAGGGGCATTTTGAGGCAAGCCATTTACTGTTGCGTAGAAGGTTTCTGGCGGCACAAGATTGGCAAAAACCCTGGCGTCGCAAAGTACCTCATAGATGACGAAGCCCAGGATGTGACCATCCACAAAGTGGTGACGAGCGACGATTCAGAAGTACCGTTTGGCGTCAGATTCCCAACACCGGCCAGCGTGTAGGTGGCGAAGTTGGGCTTCATCTGTTCACCGTCCGTAAATCACGGGCGAGCCAGTCTTTCCAAACGAGCAATCGTTTCGCGCAATGCCTCGCTTTGCAGGGCGCACAACTCATCACGGACAGGAGCTGCAGAGGTCACGGACTGCTTGCAATGGGTTGGTGGCTATCGGCATAACGGGTAGTCCCCTCGGGCTATCTTTAGACGCCGCGCAGATTACAAGCTTGGCGAAAGGCGCTGTGGCACTGCTCTGGTGCCGTTTCTCTTGAATTCGAATCTCAAGTTCCACTCACTCGGCATAGGCTTTCCGTCAACTGTTGGCGCTGTAAACGTCCACTTGCGCGCAGCTTGCACTGCGAGATTGGCAAAGTATCCGCTCGGTCCGGCGGAAACCAAAGTTGCATGCGACACCGCGCCCGCCGTGTCCACAGCGACTTTCACCTTCACGGTGACCGTGCCGCTTATTGTGTCCCTTGCCTTTTGGGGCACATCCGGTAAAGCCTCGTGAGTCACAGCTCCGCCAGTGACGCTACCGGCTTTCGTCTTGGAAGCGTGTAAACTGTCATTCGTCGCTGGCTGGACGAGAGATTCGGGAGTGCGTTGTGCTGAGGTGGTCGACGCAGGTTGCGGGGTTTGTGAACGGTGTCGCAACAGTTGGAAACCCGCGGCAATCGCAATAAGGGCAAGAATGACTGAGGCCGCCACTCGACTACCGCGAAGCTTCTCTTTCCGTCGCGACCCTTCGACGATTTTCTCCCCCGCCTCAGGCGACGGAACACTCCTCTGCGCTACTGCCAATGCAGGAGACTCGCGCACTTCATCAACCGCCGATAGCTCTTGATTCTCGACGTCTCTCCTGGGCGCTGCGGTCGCCCCGTCCAGGCGCTCTCTGATCTCGGCGGTGGACCATCGGTGTCCGGGATCCCAACTTAAACAATGCTTTGCAATGTCATCGAATGGCGGTGGCATGTTCTCCGGCAACTCGGGATCGTTTGCCACCGTTCTGTCCCAAGTTGGCAGGCGATTCGTGAGCGCCTCGACAAGCGTCATACCGAGCGACCATATATCGCCACTGGGCGATATCGCGCCGCTTATGTTCTCGGGCGCATCATAGGCGTCGCGCGTATCGGCAGATTCCTCTGACTCACCTGTCGGACGGATTCCATCGCTCGAGAGTTTCAACTCATCGCTGACCGCCATGATGTTTGCCGGCTTGATATTCCCATGCACCATGCCGCGCTCATGTAGGTAGTTGAGGGCATCCAGAGTCGGGAGCAGCATTTCGCGGGCTTCGGCCGGCGTCAACCGCCGGCCAGGAAGAATTTCTGCGAGATTCTCGTCGGCGTATTCCATAACGGCGAAGTGCATGTCCCGTTCCTCGTCAGCTCGCCAGCGACCTGTGTGGAGAATTTGGACAAGGTGGGGATGGGAGACTCTGCTCGCCAACTCCCACCGTGAGACCCGGATCTGGGAGTGCGCTGCATCCGATGGGATTAACTTGATAGCCGCTTTCGAGCCGCTGATCTCAGTCAAGTAGACGGCGCTCTCTTCCGAGCCGCCAAGATACTGGCGCAGCGGAAATCTCTCGTTAATGACACGTCCTTCCCATTGCTGCCACGTCGCCATGCTCGCTACCCCGTGGTTATGACATAAGTAAACCCCGAAATGGTGATGTCCGGCAACTGGGAATGTCGGATAATTGAGGTGAAAACGAGAACATGGTAGCTCTACCTAACCCGAAACAGTAAGGGCGAACCACCAGCGACGTGGTGATTTCACGACTGGCAGATGCAAGCACATAGGCGGCGGACCGCGATTGCTTGCGAGTTGGGCGATTTCACAATGCCTATTCGAGAGGGGACCGCCTGGGATTCTGGTCCATTCATCAATCAGGATCGTTTCAGGTCGGTTGCGTCCCAGGCTCTGCCGCCAAAAGCCGCTTACACCATTCGGGTTGACCGTTTTCCTCGTCCGGAATAGACTCCGGCGCAAGTCCGGCCCTGGAGGTATCCCCATGCTGAAATCGGGGCTTGTGTGCTTTGCATTGGCAATAGCTACCCTTGTACTTTCAGGGGCCCAGGATCAGCGGATCGCTGGAGCCAGCAATCAAGTCATTCTGAAGTATTTGGGAACGGCGGGTTGGGAAATCACCGATGGGTCAACGGTTCTTCTGATCGACCCATATCTGTCGCGAATCAACGGACCGCCTCCACCGGGAGGAGGGTCGGGCCATCCCATCGCTGGAGACACTCGTCGGGCGTACGGCTGGCATGACCTTGCCTCTCCGGACGCGACAGCGATCGATTCGCATATTCAACGAGCAGATTTCGTTCTGGTGACGCATACACACTACGACCACGTGCTGGATGTTCCTCATATCGCCCTCAAAACTCACGCCGCGGTGATTGGTACCGAGAGCACCGAAAATGTGATGCGGGCCTACGGCGTGCCGGAAGAACAACTGATTACCGTGCGTGGCGGAGAGGACTACCAATTCGGCACCTTCTCCCTCAAAGTCATTCCCAGCATTCACAGTCCCCTGGACCACAAACGCTATTTCAGTTCTGCTACGGCGCCAGCGGGTATGAAAGCGCCGTTGACCTTGGAACAGATGCACCCGGAAGGAGGTACTCTTGCATACTTGATTCGTTTCCACGGTCATCAGATCCTCGCTTTTGGAGGGATGAACTACATCGAACGCGAGATATCCGGATTACAACCGGACGTTGCCCTGATTGGGGCTGGCGCTTCGCGAAAGGAAATCTTCGACTACATTGGCCGGCTGATGCGCGACCTCAATTATCCAACCATCGTTATGCCTACTCACTGGGACAACTTTCTGCTTCCGTACGGAGCTTCGCAGCAACCTGCCCTAGATGCTCTGCAGGTCTTCGTACAAGAGATCATTGCCGCCTCACCCAATACCAGAGTCATCGTGCCGAAATACTTCGAAGCAGTTCCCTTGGAAAAGGTCGCAAAGTAAGATTCAAAGCTGCTCAACGCCGGAGCTGGCAGTTTTGAGCCAGGGGTCGCGTAACGCGCGGCTACCAGAAGTTCGTTCTCTTCTATCGGTGCATCGCATCAGGTTCAGTCGTGAAAATTGTTCGCTGGCGTGAACCTTCCATCTGGTGAGTAATCCTGAACGCGAGCGGCCACATTGGATTACGTGCGCAATGGCGATTTCTCGGAAGGAATCCTATGACTTTATGGAAGACCTTCGTGCTACAGCGACCGCAGGTGCGGTGCCCCCGCCAAACAGCGCCAGGTGCGCAAGTCATCGCCACCGCCCCGGTCCTGCCTGCGGAGCACTGCGGATACGGCACTACGCACAGATCGGCAGCTATGGGAGCCGTAGCGAGGCGAAGGGGAGAATGAGGAGCTATGGAGAAGTATTTCCGCTGGCCATGGACGGTCGCTCTACTGTTTCACGAGGAGGGATGGGATGGTGAAACGCCCGGCTACAGGGTTAATCGCCCGGTTCACTGTTGGTTTTCCTTAAGTGATAGTCAAGACGAGGGCGCTGCTGGTTCCACCGCTTGTACAGCCAAGATTACCCGAATTTCCGCTCGGAGTATTGACCGTCACACTGGCTGTTCCAGGACCGGAGATCAAGGTGGTCGTGATCGTGACTTGCAACTGCTGGCTACTCACGACCGTAGTGCTTAGCGTCGTCCCGTTGATGACCACGACAGAAGACGAAACAAACTGGCTACCATTCACGGCAAGAACAAGGCCTTGCTGCACTTCAGCGAATGTAATCGTGGTCGGAGAAAGGGACCCTATAACTGGGGCTGGCCGAGTACTTCCGCAGAGGGGATTGAGTGCGTTGCAACCCGGCAAGAATAATAACGCGAGCAGAAGAGCACCTAGCGGTCGCCAGGAATCGCTAATTCGTTTCATAAGGCATCGTACATCTTGGGGCTGTTGTGAACACGACCACTCGCAATCTCACCCGACGGGCCGCTCTGCCGGATTAGTGCCATTCGGCGGGACAAGTTGCATGCCGCACTCACAGCACTTAACGCAGGAGTTAGCACAAAAGTGCCTCCCGCCCACAGCGCCGTCCTAGTTGCACTCGTGTGGGCTCGACATGCAATCCAGGGTGATTTTCTGCACCGCCAGCTGCTGCGTCTGAGACGGCGATGGTCTTCGCTCTTCAGACGATAGCTTCGAGGCCGATGTCGAAGAACGGTCAGGTTCATCCCTCGAAGCCATTGCACTTTCATCTGGATAAACGCGGGGAAGAATCGATTCGTGGCAAACCCTAGCGACGATGCCGAAAGCAGTCTGCACTGTGGCACCTACCGCCACTTCAATGCAGAGTACGAACGAAACTGCTAGCAGCAGTCCGAAGACGAAGTTGAAAACGAAGGATAGTTTCGCGCCCGAATCCGACTTGAGGCGGCTCCAGACGGATGAGGTGGGTTTCGCGGGCTCGACCTGATCACGGACCAAAGTCCGTGCACCATAGCTCACTGTGCCCATACGCACTCCTTCTGTACATCAGCAATTGAAGCCAACTGCCTGCCTGCACATGTCGCAGAGCCCGTGAAACCGAGGTTAAATCCGTTAGCTATCTGGCCTAACCTTGTCGGGTCGCCTGAACGGGAACTCGAGGGCCGAGTCGTGCCAAACTACATATCCGAGGGATGAAAGCTATGTTCTGCGGGATCGAACCCCCATTTAGAACAACCAAAACATTTGGCGGGGATGTTAGCACAATGTCTACGAATGTCAACGGCAACGAAGTACTAATTCTGTCTCCGGAGCCGATTAGGGTGCCTTCTGGAGCTTGCCCTTCTATCACGGGCCAACCGGAAGTTGCCTGTCCTTAATCAGTTGGTGCGAACAGGCGATGTGGTACGTAATCGCCGGGACGGGATACTGGGACGACTCGATTAGGAGTGTATGGCGATTTCGCGGCAACTATAGCACTGGCCGGATTCGTTTGAGGTCGTCGCACCACTAGGCGCGGGCGGCATGGGCGAGATGGACGGTGCGCGCGGCAATCGGCCCTATCCCAGCAGCATTTGCGGGATGCGGATCGAGATTCATCCAAGTCAGTGCCAATCTTGATGGCTGAGGCACGATTCCGGTAACGTTGGATGGGGCGCGGACCGGCAAGATTCCCCGGTCGGCCGCGAGAGAAATGATGTCCGATGCCGTCGAGTGGCTCAATGCGCGCGCAGATCGGAACGCTTATCATCGCGACGAGCGTCATCCAACTTGCTAACGGATTCTTCGGCACCTTCATCTCCTTGCGGGTGGCAACCGAGGATTTCGGCGCGACTCTTGCCGGTCTCGTGCTCAGCAGCTATTTCGCCGGTTTCACGCTGGGCGCGGTGCGCTGCGGACAGATTATCGAGCGGGTAGGGCACATCCGCGCCTATGCTACGTTCGCTGGCCTGGTGGTAGCGGCGACTGCTGCCATGCCGCTCCTGATCGGACCATTGCCATGGTTAGTCCTGCGTGCGATCGTTGGATTCGGGTGCGCCGGGGTCTTTGTTACGACCGAGAGCTGGCTCAACGCCAAGGCGCAGCCATCAGAGCGCGGTCGGGTCTTCTCGCTCTACATGGTCGGCACCTTCTCGGCTCTCGCGGTGGGACAGCTCCTGATCAGCCGGATCGAGGTCAAAGGGGCAGCACCATTCAATGTAATCGTCGACCTGTTTGCCGTGGCGCTCGTCATGGTAAGCATGACCCGGGCCGAGCCGCCGCTGACGGTCGCCACCGAGAAGCTGCCCTATGGCCAGCTCGCGCGCGCGGCACCCGTTGCGGTCATCGGCTGCGCGATGAGCGGGCTCGTCAGCAGCGCGTTCTACGCGCTCGTTCCGGCGTGGATGCAGGACGATGGCATTAAGCGCGAGAACATCGCGCTGTTCATGCTCGTTGCCGTGGTCGGCGGGCTCGCGTTTCAAGCTCCGATCGGGCGGCTATCGGACCGCTACGACCGGCGTATCGTGCTGGCCGCGCTTGGCTTCGGCTTCGCTGGCGCTGCCATTGCCTTGGTCCACCTTCCCCCCTTTCGGTCGGTGCTCGTGCCAGCCGCTGCACTATTAGGCGGTTTTATGTCGACCCTTTACCCTGTCTGTGTCGCCGCCGCGCACGACCGCATGCCTGCCAATCGGGTCGTAGCGGTAAGCGGCCGGCTCATCCTAGTGAGCGGGCTGGCCTCGGTGCTCGGCCCGATTATCGGCACAAGCATTATGGGGCGCTCCGGCATTGACGGCCTGTTTTACTTTATGGCCGCCGCTGCACTCCTTTTTGCCCTCGTGGCCGCTGGCTGGAGCCTGGCTACCGCGGCGCCGCGGCATCTGCGACGGCCTTTCGAGATTCTGGCGCCGCAGGCCGCACCGCTCGCGCACAATCAGCTCGACTCCTCCGATGTCACCCTCTCGCAGGATTAGTCTCCAGGAAGTCCGGATTCGTATGACACAACTTGAAGCCGACGCACCCGTTGAGGCGATGACCACGGGTTGTTTACTTCGGTTGAGAAGTTCCGGCTTGCAGATGGAAGGGCTTTGACTTTCGCGGCGTCGACAATGACAGTTCGTTAAAGTGCAAGTGAGATGAACTAGCTTTGCTTCCGAAGGGCTGACGGGTCGGCGGTTGACCGCAACGCCTCTATCCACCTCGTCCGGCCTCCATTGTCGCACTGTGCCGACGATTCGAGGTTTTGCCAGCGGACAACGACTGAGATTAATTTGTCGACAGCTATCGACTGTCGTGATCGCAGCCAGCGAGAGCGATACATATCTGCCCTACTGCGCGGGTTTTCATCGTTCGCCTTCAAAGCTCGGAGTTGCCAGGTAGATCTATTTAGAGGGCATTCTGAGTTTGACCGTGCCGAGTTCGCAAAAGTGGACGCGGTGGTGTTTGCGGTGGTGTTTAAGGGTTGTCCTCCGGAGTTTCTTTATCCCGCAGCTTTCATCCTCTCGAAAGAAGCAGGCCGGCGATACCCGCACACAGAATCAGGATCGGCTCTGATATTTTCTTGATGCTGAGTAGCCCAAACGTTAGTACGGCAATGGTGACTGTTGGCAGATCAACCAGTGAACGTCTGCCAAGAATGAAAGCGGCTCCAGTGATCGCGCCTACGGCGGCAGCCGTAACTCCTTGCACGAAGGCCTTCACCTGAAGATTTTGCGCGAACCGCCGATAGTAAGGTGCTCCCAAGATCACAATGAAATACGGGGGCGCGAACACTGCTAGAGCGGCCAAACCAGCTCCCATGGCTCCCGCCACCAGGTATCCGATGAACGCAGCCGTGATGACGACAGGGCCGGGCGTGATCATGGCTACAGCGATGGCATCAAGAAACTGTTTCTCCGTCAGCCAATGGAACTTGCCAACGACACCGCCGTAGAGAAACGGGACAATCGCCAGGCCGCTGCCGAAAACGAAAGCACCCGCTTTCAGAAAAAACAGAAAGAGGCTGCCCAACGTGGCAGCAGTAGCCGGACCCAGAGCACCCGTGAACAAGCTTTCCAACTGCGGGGATGCCGACACTGCAGAGTATGTCAGATTCACCCGTGGGGGTGCCTTGATAAACATCGAAACGAACCCGCACAGCAGGAAGAGCCAGACGATTTCGGATTCTCTCCACGCCGTGGTAACTGCAAGTGCTGCAAACAGGGTCCAGAGCAGCCAATCCTTCTTTAAGGTTGAGCGAACGAGTTTGTAAGCACTCCGCACAATAATCGCGATGACGGCGGCTCCGATTCCGTAGAACACCCCTTGAATCCAGGGCAACCGTCCGTAATGCACGTAGAGGCTGGCCAAGACCATTACCATCAAGAACGACGGAAGGACGAAGGCGACTCCCGTGAGGGTGGCGCCTAGAGACCCAGCCCGTACCCAACCCAGATACATAGCGAGCTGGGCAGCAAGCGGGCCGGGCGAAAGCTGCGCAAACGCGAGTCCCTCAAAATAGTCCTGACTTGAAATCCATTTGCGGTCCTCAACCAGGTCTTTTTGCATATGGCCCGCTAAGGCAATTGGCCCTCCGAAACCAAAAGCCCCAAGGCGGAGAAAGTAGAGCAGGAATTCGCGCAGGGTCGGTTGCGTGTCTAAGCTTTCAGCGATTGATATGCGCTCTTCCATGTCAGCGCTCGGCGGTAGGCCTTGCCATGGTCATGTTACACATATAACATATTAGCAATGAAGCTAACCACAACAATGAGGGTTCCGTGGTTGCTGCTCGTTTTTAGCCTCCCCGCGAAAAGAGCCAGTCAGAGAGTGGAGATCTGGCGGAAGATGAAGCGATACGGGATGCTGCCTCTGCGTAGCTCAGGCTACGTTCTGCCGCACTCCCCGATGAACCAGGAGCGCATGGAGTGGCTCGCCTCAGCCATTCGCAGCTACAAAGGGCAGGCTTCCGTGGCTCAGGTCCAAGCTTTTGACGAGTTGCCGACGGAGCGACTGGAGCAACTCTTCATCGAAGCGCGCTCACATGACTACCAGAAGCTCTTGCATGAATTGAAGAAGTTCTTGTCGCTATCCTCGGCGCGGAGACCCGCAGGACGACTAAACCGCATTCGGCGTCGACTTCTGGAAGTCGTGGAGATCGATTTCTTCGAGAGCCCGCTACGCGCACGGATTGAGAAGCTGCTGGCGCAGGCCGATGAATCTGCCGCCGGGAAGCCCGGAAGAAATCAGAAGCGAAAGGCGCGTGAGTACCTCAATCGGGTGTGGATGACCCGGCCAAGTCCCGGCATCGATCGAGTCTCGTCAGCGTGGCTGATCCGTCGTTTTGTCGACGCGAAGGCGCGCTTCATTTTCGGGGATGAGCCCAGCATTCATCCCGACGCCATACCGTTTGACATGTTTTGCCCGCAGGGTTTCGGGCACCAGGGCGAGGACTGCACTTTTGAAACTCTCCGCAAGCAGTTCTCAATCCGTGACGGCAAGGTGAAACGAATAGCCGAGATCATCCACGATGCTGACCTGGGCGACGAGAAATTCGGTCGCGCGGAAGGGCAAGGACTGGACAAAGTGCTAATTGGCTGGGCAAAGCAAGACTTGCCGGACGAAGAACTGCTAAAGCGAGGAATGGAGTTAATCGAAGGCTTGTATGGGTCGCTGAAGTGAGCCCTTTGGGGAGCAACGGCGAGAATCGACAGTGTCAGCCGACTCCTGTTGATCAGCAACTCTAGTTTTCATGGCAGCGGCTGTCTGCAGCATGCGGAAACAGAGATCCGGGATTTACTGGGAAGTTCGACCCAAGTCGCCTTCATTCCGTTTGCCCTCCATGACCGAAACAGCTATGTGGCGAGGGCGGCACAACGTTTTCTGGACATGGGCTTCTCCCTGTGCGCCGGTTAAAACCGACGAGGTGTAGTGAATGAAAGAGTCATACGAATGTGAATTAGCGACCCACATCGGCCCCGAGTCATGCGGAGCCGCTCGCGAGGGCGGCGTCGAAGCGTTGACAGGGGAACGTGCGGGCCGGGTATTCAGCCGCGTAAGACAAATACTCCGGGACGCCGACGCTGTAAGGAGATGCGGAAGGCTCCATCGGGTGCACCGATATCGCGAGGTGTGCCAGAGTCCCGCGCGGTCACAGACCCCGTGCACGTACGCAGACACCTCGCGCGGGAACCGGGAGATCCCGTGTCCGCCCGGAGCAGCAGTTGCCTCGGGACGCATCGGGAAGTCTAAGGACGTACGCCGATGACGAACGGACCTGGGAAGTCGGACAGACCTACTGTACCGGAGAAGTCCCCGAACAATGCCGGGCAACCGGCCGCGGAGGGGATGGAGGGAAGGGGTCTGGCCAAAGGGAACCTGCCCCAGCAAAACGCGTCCCGGACACCGAGCCGGGAAGACGCGTCCAGTGCGTTGGAGCGGGTACGTCAAGCAGCAAGTAAGGATAAGAAGTTGCGGTTCACGGCGCTCCTGCACCACATCTACAACCTGGAAACGCTGCGCATGGCCTACTTCAGTTTGAAGAAGGAAGCCGCGCCCGGTGTCGATGGAGAGACGTGGCGGAACTACGGCGAGACCCTCGAGGACAATCTCCAGGACCTCTCCCATAGGCTGAAGCGAGGAGCGTACCGAGCGAAGCCAGTACGTAGGGTGTACATCCCCAAGGCCGATGGGCGGCAAAGGCCGCTCGGAGTTCCGGCGCTGGAAGACAAAATCGTCCAGCGCGCGGCGGTCGAAGTGTTGAACGCTATCTACGAAACGGATTTTCTCGGATTCTCGTATGGGTTCCGGCCCGGGCGAAGCCAGCATCAAGCGCTGGACGCGCTCTATACGGGACTGCTGACGAGAAAGGTGAACTGGGTGCTTGATCTGGATATTCGCCACTTTTTCGATGGGCTTTCCCACGAATGGCTGGTGAAATTCATCGAGCACCGGATAGCAGATCGGCGGGTCGTGCGACTGATCCAGAAATGGCTCAAAGCCGGCGTGCTGGAGGATGGGAAACGAATACGGGTGGAGGAAGGGACGCCCCAGGGCGGAAGTGCCTCGCCGCTGTTGGCTAACGTCTATCTTCATTACGTATTCGACCTGTGGGTCCAGGCATGGCGTCAGAAGCGGGCGCACGGCGAGGTCATCGTGGTGCGATTCGCGGACGACATCGTGGTTGGATTTAACAGCCAAGTGGATGCCGACCAGTTTCGGGCGGAACTTACGGAACGCATGAAGAAGTTCCACCTGGAGCTGCATCCCGAGAAAACGCGGCTGCTGGAGTTCGGTCCGTTTGCGATCGACCAACGGCAGTGGCGTGGAGAAGGGAAGCCGGAGACGTTCAATTTTCTCGGCTTTACGCATATCTGCGTAAAGAAGAAGAGCAATGGACGGTTCACGGTGTTGCGGCAGACGATACGGAAAAGGTTGCAGACGAAGCTGAATGAGGTGAAAACCGAGCTTCGGCGACGAATGCACGAACCCATCCCCGGACAAGGCAAGTGGCTGCGAGCGGTTGTGGGTGGACACTTTCGTTACTACGGAGTGCCCATGAACCAACCGGCGCTGGCGATCTTTCGGTTCCGAGTCGGCTGGTATTGGCAGCGCTCGCTGTCGCGGCGCAGCCAAAACGGCCGCGTCCTCTGGGAGCGCATGCGGCGTCTCATCACTCGCTGGCTGCCTTTGCCTTCTGTCTGTCATCCCTATCCTTTGCGACGCATGGGCGTTGTTACCTAAGGCAAGAGCCGGATGCGGGAAACCCGCTCGTCCGGATCCGTGGAGGGGGTCATGAGCAATCGTGATCCCTACTCCGACTACGTTAATCCACGATGTCTCCAACATGGCTCGGACGATCGATGAAGCCGACGCAATCTTCGTCGGTGGCGGCAATACTTTCCGATTGTTGACGGAACTCTATGCCCACGATCCGCTTGGCCCGATTCGACGTCGCGTGGCGTGGGCGCGCTCTACATCGGATCGAGTGCCGGCTCAATTGCGGCGTGCCCTGCGCTCAAGACGAACAAGGACATGCGTGTGATGCAACCTCTATCGTTCCAGGCGCCGGGCCTGGTTCCATTCCAGATTGGCCCGCACTACCTGATCCTGATCCCTCGTCCACGCATAAGGGAGAGACCCAGGAAGAGCGAATTCTGCAGTTTATGGAGGAAAACGAAGAGCCAGTCATTGGGCTGCGGGAAGGCTCAATGCTCCGGGTAGAAGCCGGAGCTGTCATCTTGAAGGGATCGAACATGGCTCGCATCTTCCGGCGCGGCGAAGAGCCTGCCGAGGTTTCTCCAGGCTCCGATCTCTCCGCTGTGTCAGGAGAACCAGCCTGTATATCCGGAACACACCTATGAACTCAGAAGAGATCATGGTGTTGGCACCACAGGAAATTCGAGAGCTGCTGACGATCGACGAGTGCATTGTGGCGGTCGAACAGGCATTCCGCTTGCAGGGTGAAGGCAAGACGGCCCCGCCCGCAGTACTGAGCATGCATACGCCGACGGGCGGATTTCAGGTCAGGCAGGTATATTGCATCTTGGCCGGGCGTACTTCGCCGCCAAAATGAACGGCAATTTCCCGGAGAACCCAAAGCGTTTCGGGCTGCCGGCAATCAGGGAGTCATCGTCCTCTGCGATGCCGAAAAGGGTTGTCCGCTTCAGAGTTGCATTCCATTCAACCTCTCATAACAGGTAGGAAATTGCGACGCCCTTCGACACCTCGTTTGTCCTAGCGCAACCATTCGAAAAGCTTACTGTGTTAACAACTACAGCCCTAGACGATAGCGCTGTTGGTACACAACAGCGACCTTTGGTGTGCGAAGCATCGCGTATCACTGGCGCGCTTTGGGACCGCTCCCGAGCCCACAAGTCTCCTGCTCATAAGTACTAATTTGGCGGGACTGGGCATGAAGATCCAGAGAGCTGCAAAGGGTGCATGAATACCTCTGTTTTTGACCGAGCTCCAGGCGCCTCTCTCATCGCGGTGATTCCGCATCGGCTTCACTTGGCAGAGTTGCCGAGAAGTAAGAAGTAAGCAGAGGAGTGTGTTATGGGCCGTTCACGGAGATCGTTGCAGGCGTTTGCCGTTCTGCCATTGATTGCCATCATCGTCAGTGCTCATCTCGCTGGAGCACAAACCTGGAGTTCGCCGCAGTTCGTGGCCAATGGCTTGGGCATCGGCGTTTCCACTAACGGGAGCGGGACTTCCGCCGTACTCTTCATGCCTCCGTCGGGTGGACTCCAGGCATCGGTCCAAATCGCAGGCACCTGGAGTGCGCCCGTCACCCTGTCAACTCTCGGCCCGTACGGCAACGGGACGGGCAGCATCGCCGTTGCCCCGAATGGGGATGTGCTGGCAGTGTGGAGCTTCCGTACGACCAATACCTACCTCCCAAATCAGGCACAAGCGAGGTTCTTCACCGCAGGACATTGGGGCAACACCATTACCCTCTCCACCAACGCGTACGGAAACGCGTATAGCTTTGGTTTACCCAGCATCGGGTTCGACCTGCACAACCAGGCCACCGTGATCTGGGAGCAGGTCACCAACCCGAATACCGTCGCCTGCGCCCTGCAGTCTGCCACGGGAAACGCGACCAACGGGTTCGGCTCAGGCCAGACCATTTCCAATGCTGCCACCTGCTATGGCTGGACTCGTTTGGCGGTGAACAGTGGAGGGCAGGCGGTGGCGGTGGAAGGGGCAGCGGGAATCCTGACCGGAGCTGTAATAGGTGTCACCCGGGATTCGACCGGAACCTGGAGTGCGCCCGTGACCGTGGCAGCTTCCGGCTATCGGCAAAATCAGCCGAACCTGGGGCTGGGTGATGACGGTACCGCGGTTGTCGTCTGGCGGACGCGGAATGGAGTTTCCTATGCAGTGAGGTCGAACGGCAGTTGGAGCGCGGCGTCGGCCCTGCCGGTGCTGACAGGTCAAGCCGGCGGCGGAACCAGTGTTGCTGTCGATGGCAGTGGAAACGCTGTGGCAATATTCCAACAGGTAACGATCAACCCAGGGACCTATGCCACCTACAGGCCAGTTGGTGGCTCATGGCAAACGAAAGCGCAACTGAACTCGGGACCTCAAGTCGTTGCCACACGCGCCGGGACTTTTGTGGATGGGGGATCGACTATTGTATCGACCCGGCTTGCCGGAAGCTCAAGTTGGAACCAGAACACCTTTGCGGGGAGCGCAATGGTTAGCGCCGGACCGGGCCTATCGGTCGCTATGGTGGGTCCACAGGTGAGCGTATCTAGCGCGCCGGTTCCGTAGAAAAACCATTATCGAGCGATTTGCCGGGGCAGCGAATATGTCGATGCAAAGGACGCCGCTCGCCATGGACGTCAGGGATGCTGGAGTCTGTGACACAAGGCAACCAGCGTAAATCATTGTTTCCGCTCCAACCGGAAGATCCATTCGGAGCGTCCTTGATGAAAACAGCGTTTTGCATGAATCGGAGGCGTGTCGCCAAGAAAAGGGGATTTCCGGAAGGCCAATCACTGATGGTGGGCATATGGTCGACCAATAGGAAGTTGGCCAGAAACCGAGCTCGGGAGATCGGAGCACAACGAGCGCTCCTAACACCGCATTTCCTCTAAGCGGACTTCGGGAGAATCTTCGGGGAGCGGGTTCGAGATCCAGTGTTGCTTAGGAAACTACTTGCGATATGGGCATCTCACAATTACTACGCAGGGCGGACCGCTAATCGGAGTCGTGAACCGAGAACTACCAAGCCCAATTTGTCACTGAGCCGCCAACCTTGCCCGTCACCGCGCTGCGGGCAGATAGGCATTTGCCTAGTTGTCTAACGATCATGTCAAACCATAAGCATCGGATCGACGGCGCCTGCGCCAGTCGGCGCTATCAGCGCGGTTCGTTGGAGAGGCCCAGAAGTTTGAAGTACTTGTTGCGGGGGGCAAACTCCTGTAGGAGGTGAAGTCCGACGGTCGAAAGGATTGCCGATGAACCCCGTCGCATGGCCCAACTAGCATTGGCCCGCGAATCCGTATACCACGCAGTGGAGACAAAGGCTGCTCCATAGGCGCCGGCAAAGCGCGAGTACGCAGGCATAAGAGAGCCGTCGGCCGTCTCGGAGGTAAAAGTTCCGACGAAAGCATGGCGGGCACGGCCGAGCACGCTGGTGTCTTCCGAGCGGTGATAACGCGGGTCTTCGCCGTCAAAGGCGGCCAACCCAACCCGAATTGACTCCGAGACTGCCTGCCGGCTGATGCCAGCAGCCATGTGGTAGCCATAGCCAGCGCCACCTCTTTTCCACTGTTGTGGCTCGGTTTCTAACTGACTCAGCCCATTCAAGGCAATGCCCATGACGGTGTAAGGGCGCGACGTTGCGTCGCTATAGGCGCGAACGCGGTCCTCCAGTCGCATCAAATTGGGTGGAGAATATACCAGCCTCGTGGCAGACGGAGTGTCTGGGAGGACTGCTTGCTGGTTCTGATTAGCGATCGCGGCTTCACTGGTCGCCGTATTCAAGCCCGCAGGAGACTGCTGTGGGAAGGCCGGGCCCACGCACGCCGCGAGTATACCCACAAGCAACACCCTCGCGTGGTTGTGTCTCATGACCTCCCTCCATGTTGAAATTCGATCGCCAGAGCCGACGAACTGACACAGGGGAAAGAAGTCCCACTTCAATCGCCCCAGTAGAGCAAGCTTGGGGGGCGAAAAGACGCAACCTAATGGGGAAGAGTGTTGCCCCTAGCCGGTTCGCGTGTCAGAGCAGAAACCTGCAGAAAACCTACACAAATGTCCCGACGGCTGTAAACGTGATGAGCCGTTTAACAGCCTGTATCGCAAGTAACGATGATCTGCGCCTGCAAGACCTATCAATCTGGCCACATGGCTCAGTCCGCAGATATGGTAATCCCTGTTGGCGTCGTTCCGACTTTTCCCTGGCACGAGATGTGGGGCACCCGGCGTCGTCTAGAATGCCGGAATGCCATGGTCTGCGCCAATCGTTGCGGCTGAGGTCATCCTGCTCTTTCCGGTGCTGGCGCTGGCGTTCGCAGGGGACCTTTTTGCGAAGGCCGTTAATAGACTGCCAGTAATCGCTCGGGTTGCGCTTCCTGCGCTGGCGGTGATCCCGTATTACCTGGTGGCCCACTCGGCGGGCGATTTTCGCTGGCCGTTCGCGGGGCTGTATGCCACTCTGCCAGTCATCCTGGTTGGCCTGCTTTGGTATGCTGCGAAACTTGATCCACAGCAGCGCGGTAGCTGGCCTGACTTTGTCGTGCTCGCGGTTCTCGGACTCGTCGTCGAGTTTCGCCTGCTCGAACCAGCGTGGCCGGGACATCTCCGGTTCTTCAACCGGCTGACCCTGCTCGACACTGGGCTCTATGGCTTCCTCGTCATCCGTCAGCTAAGCAATGTCGGATTTCATTTTGTGCCGCGATGGCAAGACGTCAAGACAGGGCTGCGCGAACTGGCGTTGTATGCGCCCATTGCACTTCCGCTGGGCCTGGGGCTGGGGTTTCTGCACTTTCACGCCCAGCTTCCGTCAGCTTGGAAGTTCGCGCGGTCATGGATTTCGATCTTCGCCTTTATCGCGGTGCTGGAGGAAACCTACTTCCGCGGATGGGTACAAAATCTGCTGGAGCGTCGGATCGGCCAGCGCTGGTCGCTGCTAATCACCGCCGTGTTATTTGGACTGTCGCATTTCAATAAAGGACCGACGCACTTCAATTGGCGCTACGTGCTGCTGGCGACCTTGGCGGGATTCTTCTACGGCAGGGCCTGGAGAGAGGGACATCGCCTGGTGGCGTCCGCGATTACCCACGCGTCCGTGGACACGATTTGGTTGCTCTGGCTTCGATGAACTGGGACACGGTACTCGTGGTAGCGAAGATAGCCGAGTCCGACCCGCATCCCGTGGTGGACTGCGTTGGGGACCGTCACCGCAAGGCAGATGCCGAGGATGCCATGCGCAATGCCGAGTGAGTAGAGATCCCGATAGCGCAGAAAAAGTGCGCACGCGGCTGCGCCCCACAGGAGCGTTACCACGACCAGCAGCGGGTTGGGAAGGTGGGCCGAAGCGAACAGCACTGTTGTCGCGATGACTGCCGCGGTCTTGCTGGGTAGCAACCGGAGTAAGCGCAGCAGAAAAAAATCCTGCATCAGGAACTGCTGTACAAATGCCCAGAGGAAGTACCGCCAGGTTCGGGCGACTTCTGGCACGCCAATGGGCAACGGATGCAAGGTATGGATCTGCGCTGAGATCCAGACCGCGAAGCCCGCGGCTAGGATGGCGATACCGACAACCCAGAGCGATCGCCTCGGTCTTGAGGGTCGCAAGCCGAGTGTGCGCGCATCGTGTGCCGAGGCTGCGGTCGCTGAAAAGACCCAAACTAAAATGATCCAGCCAAGCCAGACTTGCAGCGGAGTCGGTGCCCAGACCGCCAGCAGAACCAACCCGTAAGTTACTGCGACTTCCAGAAAGTCACGCGATTTCAGTTTCGCTTCCCAAAGCACAGAGGAATCCAAGTCCTCCGGCCGGCCGATCCTGGGATGCTGGGAATTAGCGTTCACACGTTTCCTCCGGCTTGCCCCTATTGAAAGTCGACCTCAGATTTTTATCCGATGAAGCGTGGACATATTGCTGGAGTTTTTTCGTTCGCAAATTTGTTACAAAACAACCATGATTACTATTTCACGGTAGTAAGGTAGGACCGGGCTAGCGAAAAATTGGTGTCCGGGCCTACGAGCCTGTCGGTTTGTTGATTGAATATATCCAACGCAAGAATTCAAGAAAGACCATACCGTGATACTTGGCATGAGTGTTTCTCACTTCACCTTGGTGCACGTATTGATGAGTTTAGCCGGGATAGGATCCGGGCTTATGGTCTTATTTGGTCTTATTAATCAAAAACAACTTGATGGATGGACATCGATCTTTATTGCTACATCAATGCTGGCATGTATTTCAGGATTTTTATTTCCCTTTGAACGGCTGCTACGCTCCCACATATTAGGTCTTCTATCATTACTGGCGCTCATCATTGCCATATTTGCCCGGTATGTTTTTGGGTTAGCTGGACCGGGACGGTGGGTTTATATAGTGGCAGCCATTTGCGCGCTTTATTTCAACTGCTTCGCGGCAGTCATGCAATTATTTGCGAAGATATCAGCGCTAAAAATAATCGCTCCGACGCAAACTGAGCCGTCTTTCTTGATTGCCCAGCTCATCGTGTTTGTTGTCCTGGCGACCTTAACGGTATTGGCTATCAAACGATTCCGAACACATACGGCTCGCTCCGTGTGAAATTAGCATTCACGAATACGCGAAACATCATTGCTGCTCGTTACTCCCCAAATAGCCTGTGACCCGGGAGAAATACGGGTTCTCACGGCCGAGCTTGTATGCTCGGGCGGAGCCGAGTTGGCTGTGTTTTGCTGGACCTGAAGTTTACGCCTCTGCGGGTACATCTTTTGCAAGTCTTGGACCATCTGTGACGTCCGAGATGGCGCGAATTCGTCTCCTCCCGTCAGGCTTGCTGAGTTATCTGCAGCATTAGCTACCCGTTGCCCGGTTACGTCCGAGCTGGGCGTAACTACGGCGGGCATACGGTCTTGAATGGCTGGAGCCGGAAAGGCGGGGGGAGACGCTATCGGGAGAAGGACAGCACGCTCGACGTTGGGATCGAAAGGTGTTTTTTGGGGCGGGCATCTCGACGGAGGGGTTTTTCGCCGTAGCGAGTCCTGACTCGCCTGCGAAACTCCTTGGCTTGGTCGGGATAGCCAGGCATCCGCCTAACCACCGGGGTGGCGTGGGAACTGTGGCCATAGTCGTATCGTCGGATTTTCCTTTCGCGGTAAGGAGAATGCTTTGGATCGTATTCTCATTGGCCTCGGAGGTCTGGACGACGTAGTCGGAGTTGCTGCGGCTTAAAAGCGAGGGGAGGACTTCCCGTGCTGGTCCTGGGCCCCAAGTCAGTGGCAACGCGTTCCGCGGCAGGGCCGGTTGGCACGTCAACCGCAACTTTAATCAGGACCTGCACTGGATCAAGATATTCGCCAGAGTTAAATTGTCGCTTTTGATCGGTAGCTGGTTGCCGTCCCAAGTTATCTGCGGCGCTCGAGGTGGAGATTTCTCGAGGGTGAGGGTGGGAAGAGCAGAGCGGGATGTGCCCTGTCCACGCGTCATAGTTTTCTTGGGGTCCTTCTAACTGACTCATCGATGTTTCAGTCTATTGGCGCTTTGGCTTCTGGGTTTCTGGTCTCTTAGGGCCAGTTTGTGGGGAAGCGGCTAGGCATAAAAGTGTGATAGCTATCCATGATAGTGCCAATGCCAGCTGGAAAGAACTTGTGCCACAGCTCGGGGACGACGCTGAGATCGGATTCGTGCCTGTAGGTGTCACACTTTGGCGTCAAACGACTACTATTTTTTCTTTTTTCTTTGCGCAAACGCAAAGAGATGCGTTATAAAACGAGTTAATAAGTAGCCTGCTCCATACAGTTGGAGTTGTGCAAAGCGTTCAGGAGCCATACGTCGCCCCCAGTTGACGGTGATGCGCCTTTAGAACTTCGTCGGTTCAAACGGTCATGCGAGGACGGTCGCGGTAGGGCTGTGCTTGCAGTTCCGCTAAACCCACTTACTCCAGGGCTCATTTCCCGTTAGTCAATAGTGCTCGGAATTTCTGGCTGCAAGCGAAATAGGCGTCTTGCAAAGCCGTGCAACGGACCAGGGGAAAGTGAATGGAGTATACAGAAGCCAACAAAATAGCCGGCGGAAGCGCATCGGCATATGGTGCTCACAGGTTCAGTCAAGTTATCAAGCTCAGAACCGAGCTGGTCAAGGATTTCCTCTTGTTTTCGGAGATTCCGACAGAGGACTGCGCCAAGATTGTAGCGGCAGCGCAGGAACGTGTATATCAGTGTGGGAAAACGATCTATTTTGAGGGCGATCCAGTTAGACAGGTCGTGTTGGTTACGTCAGGATGTGTGAAACTCTCGCAAACGGGTCCACAAGGCCAGGAGGTTATTTTGAGACTGGTCGGGCCAGGTGAGTCTCTTTGCGCGGAGTGCTTCCCGAAGTATAGTCACTGCTCGACGGCCCGAACGATGAAACCATCCGCTGCATTGGTGTGGGAGGTCAGTCACTTCGAAGCAGTTGCGGACCGGTTCCCAGCCCTGGGTCGGAATATCTCCGGTGTCCTTCTGCATACGTTGAATCAGCTGGAAATTCGTTTTCGGGAGATGTGTACGGAAAAGGTTGGTCCGCGTCTCAGCAGCCAGTTGGTTCGTCTGGTGAGTCAGGTCGGACAACCGACGAACGGCTACGTGGAAATCTCACTTTCGCAGAGAGACCTCGCGCAGCTTACGGGTACGACGCTCTTTACCGTCAGCCGGCTTCTCGGGCAGTGGGAAGAACTGGGAATCGTCCGGCCTAAGCGTCAAGGCTTGCTGGTATTGAATGTTCAGGCATTAGAAGATATCTCACGCGCCGAATAGTCCTGTATCGGCACTCATTCAACGGAACCCCAAGCTCCAGAACCCAGCCGTGCATTCGTATTACGAACTCACAACCGGAGGATCGTCAATTCTGGCCAGGGTTCTGAAGCCCAGTCTCTGCCCGGGATCCGAACAGACAAGCGGAGACGCCGGCCCGACTCGAAAGGCCGAAAGGCTCGCGGCGACGACATTCCAAAGGTGGACCTGCCACCGGTATGCAGGGGAGGCGCTCTGGTAATTCGTCGGGAATTATCTTCGGAACCCTGACTATTGATGCGGCGCAAAAACACCGTTCACGTTGGACGCCGGATAGAGCCGAAAGGAGCTTTTGCTCCCCTTGCTGTCCAGCGCGGTCGATGGGCTCGAGCGTGGCGGCGACGAGAAGAGAGCTCGCTTCACCATGCATGAGTCAGCGATGCGCGGCCCTGGGCCACGAGTGCCAATACCGTTCGAAGGCAGGGCCACCTCTGGTTAATGCGCGCCGGCAGGATTGGGCTGCGCCTTCTCCGCGATGGTATCGAGTTTACTGGCAGGACCCGAAGCTTCCGCCGTCAGCTTTGACGGTGGTTGGCGCTGGGCCAGCTTCCTTCGGTTGTAATCACTGATTACACGAGCGACGTAAGCTTGGGTTTCGCGGTACGGAGGCACACCCTTGTATTGCTCGACCCGGTACGGCCCAGCGTTGTAGGCCGCCAGCGCCTTGGCGGCATCGCCATGGTAGCGAAGCAGCAACTCCCGCAGAAAGCGAACCCCACCCTCAACGTTGTCGGCCGGATCAAAGCTGTCTTTGACGCCAAGGTTCCTGGCGGTTTCTGGCATCAGTTGCATTAAGCCTTGTGCTCCCTTGCGCGAGACGGCACGAGGGTTGTTGGCGCTCTCTGCGTGAATGACGCTGGCAATGAAGTCGGCGTCAATCCGGCTGCGGGAGCTGGCATCGCCAATGATGGCGCCGAGATTCCGGCTGGTCGAGGTTTGGGGGCCGGCTTGGTCCGGTTCCGGCGGCGCGGACTCGAAGCTGTCGATTTGCGAGGTGGCGACATCAACAAAACTGCCGTTGGTCTCACGGCCCAGATACAAGCGCGTGATCCCGCCTAGCGTCTCATGATGCTCATGCCGGATGCTGTATCCGTTGTGAAGATTGGCCAATTCGGCCGCAGGCAGTTGCGTGGCCGCGAAGGCGAGAAGCAACGCGAGTTGGAGGGCTCTAGGCATGCAAGGTCTCGGCACTCGAATCCGGTACCTGGTCAATGGCGGTGGCGATGCTGAGCTCCAATGGCCATCCGCCCGGTCCTTCAGGTCTTCTTGCTGTGACGCTCGAATCCATCGTTGCAACCTGCCCTGCGTCATCTCGCCTGTGAATCTCGGCGAAACACCAGAGCCTGATAGAGTTTCCGAACCATTGGTTGAAGGCCGTATCTTTACTTACTCCTACTTATGTAGGGGCATGGATCTCGGAGGTTCCCTCCACCGGCGGAGGCGCAGCATTGGGATTCGCGGGCCGCACCGAGCTATTCGGCGACGAGGACCTTGCCGGCCCGGGTGGACTGTTGAGCTTGCTCGTCCCGGGAGTGCTCGGCGATGGAGAAGAATTCTGCGGAGGCGCCGCCGCCGGAGCCGGCGCATGTTGGTCGGTTGCCGGCGCATGATCGTTGTGCGAAGGACCCGCTTCGGGTGCTGCCGGGGAGGGAGCTGAGCCCGCCTTCCGGGGATCCGTGTGACGAACCGAAACGGCGTTCCCCGCTCCCAGATCGACCAGTCGCAGGTTTTCATCGGTAAGTTCCTGCGCCCGCACGATGTGAGGCATTATGGCAAAGACGATCTCATTTTCTTGGCGTTGCTTCGCGTCTTGTGCGAAGAAGTATTTCAGAATAGGAACCCTCAAAAGCCCAGGATAGCCACTGAGCGATTGAGATTCAGTGTCTTCGAGAATTCCGCCCACCAGGTTCACTTCTCCATCTCGCAGCCGCGACTCGAGTTCGACACGGCGCTGCCCGATGGTCGGCTGATTGATGCCTCCTATGTTTTGGGTGCCGGTCACGGAAGAAATTTCCAGCGTCATCTTCAGGGTCACTTCGTGATCGTTATGGATGTGCGGCGTGATGTCGATGTTGACTCCCACATCGATATATTGAAATTGAGTATTGACCAGTGCTCCGTAGCCTTGCGTCCCTCCGCTGGCCCCGAAAGAACCGGTGGCGATGGGAATGCGATCGCCGATCTTTAGTGTCGCCTTCTGGTTGTCGATAGCCCAGAGTTCCGGCTTTTGTAGAACCTTGGTGTTACTGTCGCCCGCCAGAGCTGTGAAGCTATAGGGTGGAATGGTGACTGCAAAATTGGTGCCATTGAGATATCTGAGATTGTTCAGGTTAAAGCCACCTCCGCTGGTCGTCGTACCGGTGGCGGTGTTTCCCGAACCTGTGGTCACAGTCGAAGTAGTGGACGTAGATGGAGACGTCAGCTCGACGCTGACGGTGGTCGGGGGAACCGCACCCAGCGTCAGCATTTTGGTTCGGCTCACCTGCAAGACAACAACATCGACCACCACCTCTGACTTGGGCTTATCGATATCGGTGAGTAACTTCTCGGCAAACACCATCTGGTCTGGCGTGGCCCGCACGACAATCTCGTTCTGCGTGGGGATCAGCTGAACCCGATTGATGTCGAGAATTCCCTTCAGAGTGGCGGCGGCTTCCTGCAATTCCGACGCGGTTGAGACGTTTTTCAGGTAAAACGACTTCATGACAGTGCCCTGAAGCTCTTTGCGCTTCGTCGGCGTGTCAGCCGCGACAAGGATTGTGTTAGTAGAGGTAGTCATCCAGAAGGTCTTCGACTGCAGCGCAACCATGTCTAACGCCTCGCGCAGCGTGACGTCGTTCAACTCGATGGTCATTTTCTGGGGCTTGTAGTCAGAATCGAACAAGACGTTGATTCCGGCCAGCTTGCCAATTGTCTTGTAAACCAGGTTGGCGCTTTCGGTGAGCCGGACATTAATAAGGGTGCTTGAGATAGCTGTCAATTCGACCGGTCCACCCGCGTCCTCTGCGAGTTTGGCCAACGGCGACTTGACTTCGGGAGTTTGTTGTTCCCGCCGCGCCTGTTTCCGGATCATCTCCTCGGTACGTCGAGCCTCCTCTTTGGCATAGAAGTTGGTTTCGTCGACGTCCGCAGCACGGTTAAACTTCGCCAGCGCTTCCTGCAGCTTGCCGGCATCGCGAAGCTGTTGCCCTTGGCGTACGTCCTCCACCGCCACGTAGAAACGCAGCCGAAGGTAGGCAGCGTAATAATTCGCTTCCTTGGGCTTCAGGGTGTGGGCCTGGTAGTAGGCTTCATAGGCCTGCTCGTATTGGTTTTGCGCTTCAGCATGAGTTCCGCGTTTGTACGCGGCATTAGCTTGGTCCGCATTCCCCGGAACGCTGAGTAGCAGTACGAAGAGAAAACTCCCCAACATTTGTAGCTTCTTCATGGCTACTTTAACGAAACCTTTGCTTGCATCAGACAAAGTGGTTGCGCAATGAGTTGTTTGGCAGCCGGGTGTCGATGCCGAATCCAACGTGCGGCACCATCGACTGGCTCGGCGAACCTCGTTTACCAAAAGAGCAATGGCCATTAGTAATATGCTCATTCGTGAGTGTCATACTTGACGCTGAGCAAAGAAGAGAACGCCTGATTGAAGAATAGGGAATATTTACAAGTCGTAAATCCTGGGCTTTCTGCATTCGCTAGAGCTCCGCGCTTACAGGCCTGCACAGACCAAATTCAATGACCTGGTTTACGATTTCACCCCTCGCTCGCCGCGAAGAGTCTCCGATGTTCGGGCACGCTCGGATCAAGTCAAATGCGCCTTGATCTGACTTCCTAGTAGTTACTAGCTGCACTCTCATTTAGGAAACCGCTCCACATACTCATTCATTTGACCGCGATGCAGCTATACGACTGCGCCGCTTAATAAACTTTCAACCGTTTGACGAAGCGCAAATCTTACAAACTCCATCTCAGCTTATGATCCACTCCTGTTTGTAAAAAATGTAAAGGAAGTATCTCTCTCACTGCCCACTTGGTCGTGGCATCGGTGAGAGCGCAGAGGAGGATGCATGGCCCCTGGCTCAGTTCGCACGCTCTCCTTATTAACAGTTCTAGTCAGCCTCACAACCATGGCAAGCGCCCAGTCTTTTCGGGTGCAGTGCCCCACATCGACGATCACGCACCCCAGTAGTCTGACGGATGTCAATGCGGAGCCGGCGTATACCGGTCCGACTACTCTGGGGCTCAACGGCAATGGATTTTACGCGCCGACAGCGAAGGTAAACGGCGCCATCAAGTGCCAGCAGATCTCGGGTGGTGACGGTTACGCGACGATGGGCGACGGCACGCAGACCTACATGTTCTCGTTCGGGCCGTTATCGGGGCTCGCCGACATCGCGAACGGACGGCCAGGCACACAGTACCCAGTCGTGTTCAATGCGATGACGCCTACTACGCTGAGACCCGGCGATCCCGCCACCGCCCGGGGGGCGGTCGCTAACACTTGGGGATCATGGCCACAAATCTTCTCGTACGCCAATAAGCCGTTCGCCTATAACGGCGCAGTGGGACTGGCTTACAACATACCGAACCTGGTCAGCATTTACGACATCAGCGAGGTTGGGACTACGGTCACGGTTATCGGCAACGCGCCCTTAGGTGTGGCTATCGGAAACCAGGTAACCATCTCGGGACAAGACACCACTGGCTACAACGGCACCCGGACTGTTACCGCCATCAATGTTCCCAACAACTTTTTCCCAGCCAACTATGCCTTCCAATACACCAATCCAACCACCGGATTGGGTGAGGTCACCGAATCTACGACGGCATCCGCGGGGATTGCCCCGACAATCGATGGCCACGTCGATCCCCGCCCGATCATGGATGTCGGCGTGATGAACGGCAACATCCCCGCGCCGCTGATGGCGATCGACGAGGATGACGAGTTCTTCCTCACGCTGACCAACGTGGGCATGATCATGCGGCCCGACCTGTTCGAGCAGCACACGGTCCACTTCCACGGCTATCCCAACGCCTCGTCGTTCTATGACGGCGTGCCGGACGCCTCGGTGGCCATCAACATCGGCGGCAGCTTCACCTATTACTACCTCGCGCCCGATGCCGGCACCTACTTCTGGCACTGCCACATCACGCCTCCCGAGCACCTGCAGATGGGCATGGTCGGACAGATCTATGTGCGCCCGCGGCAGAATCGGGTTCCGGCCGGCAGCAGCCTCTATGCCGCGCTTCAGGCAGCAGCAGGGCGATCTGCGCACGGCGTGCAATTCTGCCACCGACATCCTGTGCAGCAATCCGCTGCCGGCTGTCAATACCGGTGCGACTGGGGCAGCGACGGTCCTGGCGGGCGGAACCAGCGGCTACGCCTACAACGATGGCGACGGCTCGACCTACTACGACGTCGAGTATCCCATCCAGATCCACGGCTTCGATCCCAACTTCCACTTTGTCGGCATGACCTTCAACCCGGAAGGGTTCGCCGACATGAAGGACAAGTACTTCCTGCTGAACGGCCGCAGCTATCCCGACACGGTCACCCCCGGTCCGCTGGCACACGCAGTCGACGGACGGCGCCATGCACTTCTCGCAGCCGCTGCCCGCGATCATCAACATTCCGGCGGGCGGAAAGGCGCTTCTGCGCATCTCCGACCTGGACGTTACGGAATATCAGACCCTGGCTTCGCTGGGAATTCCGATGAAGGTCATCGGGTACAACGCCAAGCTGCTGCGCGATCAGGCGGGAAACAACCTGTACTACAACACCAACTCGATCACGCTGGGCGGCGGCGAGTCGCTCGACGTGATTCTGGATGCCACCGGATACACGGCGGGCCAAGTGTTCTACCTCTACACCCCCAATCTCGATCACCTGTCGAACGACGCCGAGAACTTCGGCGGGCTGATGACCGAAGTCCACATCAACTAGGAGAGCAGCGATGAGGCCGACGAACATGAAGAAAGCGATCTTGAAGACACAGACTGCTTCTGGCGTCGATGGTGGCAGTGGTCTTGCTGCTCGCGGCGACGGCTCACGCTGCGGCTCCTGGCATCACGGGTCCGACGTTCAACCTGACGGCGCAACCGGCTTACCTCAACCAGCCGGATGGCCAGATGATCTACTCGTGGGGATACGGCTGCACCGGCGCGCCCGGCGGCTTTGCGCCGGCGGCATGCCGAACCAGGCTCTGCAACACCATGCAGGTTCCCGGTCCCACGCTGATCGTCACGGAAGGGCAGACGGTCACGGTTAATCTGACCAACAATCTGCCCACTGCCGCCGGCAACACGTCGATCCTGTTTCCCGGGTTTCAGCGTGACGGCGATCCGGGCGGCGGTTGCGCGGGTCCTGCTGACGCAGGAGGCGGCGCCGGGCGGCACGGTGACCTACACGTTCACCGCCTCATCGCCCGGAACGCGCGCCTACTACAGCGGAACGCAGGGCGACCTGCAGGTCGAGATGGGCCTGTACGGCGCGATCATCGTGCTGCCCAGCGCCATCCCGGCGGCCTGCACGAGCGGGTGTGCACGCTGCGAACCTGACGGCGCAGAGCAACTGGGGCGAAGCCGACTTCCGGCTGGCGGCAGCGCCTACGACCACCCCGAGACCTGCTACGACCGCGAATATCTGTTCCAGTTCTCCGAGATGGATCCCAAGATTCACAGCCAGGCACTTGCGCAGGTCACCGCAAGGGCTGGCTGCACGGCCGGGGCTGCGGGATGCAGTCTCGACGTGCCGACCGAGCCCTACCATCCCGCGTATTTCATGATCAACGGACGCTCCATGCCCGACGACATGGATCCGAACTATGCCCCGGAATATCCGCACCAGCCCTACAACGGCAATCCGCACATGCATCCGGGCGAGCTGACGTCTGCTGCGCATCATCGGCCAGGGCCGCTGGCAACATCCGTTCCACGAGCACGGCAACCACGTGCGCATCCTGGCGCGCGACGGCAACCTGATTCTCAGCCAGACCGACCCGAATAGCCTCGCGGGACCGCTGCTTGTTCACCACCACCACGACTCCGGCCTGGCGATGGACGGGATCTTCTACTACACGGGCAAGGGGCTGAACTGGGATATGTACGGTCACAACCCCAATTCGCAGTGACCCGATCGCCAAGCTTCCCTGTACGCCAGATGCCAACGGCTACAACACCGGAGCTCCCACGGCGATCAACTATTTCGAGTGGTGCCAGGACCACAACAAGCCGCTGCAGGCGGCTCCGTTTGGCGATGTCGCGGGCGGCGGCCCGGCAACTCTGCCCGATCCCAATCTATTTCACCAACGGCGCCTGGTACGGCGGCAGTCCCTACCTCGGTCCGAATGCCACACTTCGCGCGACTGGATGCAGCCCCGGTTCTCCAGCGGGCTCGTGCGGTGCCACCGGCACGACTCCGCCCTCCGGCACGATCGCGAACTCGCCCAGCGGCGAAGCCGGCTTTGCCTTCATGTGGCACTCGCACAACGAGCGCGAAATCACCACCAACAATATTTTCCCCGGCGGAATGCTGATGATGATGCTGGTCGATTCCCGGGAATTTGTGATCGACGAGTCGAACTAACTAAGAGGAAGAGGAGAAGACGATGCGATTCAACTTCGTCAAAGCGATCCTGAAGACGAGCGGTACTGGCGGTTACTGTTCTCCTCCTCGGAGCGAGCGTGGCCTTCGCCCAGCAGTCAGTCAACCTGACTGCGGGCCCCGCGACCACCACACTGCCCGACGGCACAATCGGTCCCGATGTGGGGCTACACCTGCACGGCGATGGCTGCGACTGCCACTTGCGCGACTTTGAACCCGAACGCCGCGGGCACCACCCCTTGGTCGCCGGTTGTGATTACCGTGCCGACCGGCAACCTGACCGATCAACCTGACAAACCATTTGCCGGCGTCGGTGCCAGACGACTTCGCTGATGATCGTGGGCCAGTTGGGTGGCGGTCTCGGAACGACGGCGACCAGCACGCCGAGTCCGGCCCACGGCGCTCAGGACACCACCTGGCCCATCGCGGCCACCGGTGCGCAGAATGTGCCGCCGCCGCAGGGTCAACCGCGTCCAGTCGTTCTCCACCGAAGTGGCGGCGGGAGCAACGACGGCGCTGACTTGGACCAGCTCTCGAGCCGGGCACCTACCTGATTGAGTCCGGCACGCATCCGTCGATTCAGGGTCCGATGGGACTGTACGGAATCCTGGTCGTGACCACCGCGCCCACCGTGGACTCGACGACGGGCAATGAAACTGCGCCTGGCACCGCCTACCCAGGTGTGACCTACAACGCCGAAGTTCCGCTCCTGTTCAGTGAAATCGACCCGGTCCAGAACAACGCGGTCAATGCCGCGGTCAACACTGCGGGTTTCAGCGAGACGACGGTGTGGTCCGGGCAGCCCGGAGGTTGCGGGAACCCGAGCTTCGCCGACGTACCAACACCTGCTATCCGCCGGCGGTGAACTACACGCCGCTGTACTACCTCATCAACGGAGTTGCGTTCAACAAGACCAACGCGGGCAGCTCGCTGTTCGCGGCGACATCCGGGAGCGCGGCCAGTCCTGCGACAGGAACGGTCCTGGTGCGCATGGTGAACGCCGGTTTGCGCATGCACGTGCCTTCGATCGTCGGATCGCAGACCACGCCCGCCGTAGTTCCCACCGGCGTAACCGCAGCACGGGTCCCGGGTTCTCGCTGATCGCGGAAGACGGCAATCCGCTGCCCGGCGTTCCCCGCGTGCAGAGCGAAGTCTTCATGGCCGCGGGCAAGACCTACGACGTGATGATCAATGTGCCCGCCAGCCGGCGCGACGGCGCTCCCGATCTTCGACCGCGAGTTGAGCCTGTCGGCCAATGCGATCGCGCGCGACGCCGGCATGCTGGCTTACATCGGCGTCAATGGCGCTGGACTTCCGGCCGCCGCTACGGGTACCGCGAGCGCAGCGGTAGCCAGCGCAGATACCTACAACTCCGTAATTGCGGGCCAGACGCTCACCGTGTCGGATCCAGCCAAGGGCGTGATCGCCAACGACACCAATGTGCTACGGCGTCCAACGTGACGGCTCCGCCGGCCCACGGCACAGTGACTCTCAACGCGGACGGCACCTTCACCTACGTGCCCGCCGGGACTGCGACCGCAGATTCCTTCACCTACTGCGCGAACGGTTCTGTTACAGCTGGGGTATGCTCCTCCGGCATGACGGCTACGGTCACCCTCGGCGCCGCGCCGTCGAGGCAGCCGGCGGAATCACTTGCCCTAATTCTACTTTCACGTCGAACGTGCAACCACGCTGAGCATCAAGCCCCCGGGCATCCTGGCGGGCTGCAAAGACGCGGCGGGCTATCCGCTGACGGTCAACGCTGCCAGTCGTGACGTCGGCTGGATTTAGTGCGCTATCCGTGGATCCGAATGGCGGCTTCAACGCTTCTGCCAGTGCGTTGCGGCGGGCAGCTACACCTTCACCTTCAAGGCGCAGAACTCACAGGGAACGGTCAGCGCCACAGCCGCGACCGTGACCGTGACCTTCCCGGCCGCGACCGGTCTCGCCGTGAAGGTTGTGGACGGCCAGGACAAGACCACTCAGATCAGCGACTACCGCTGGATCATTGAAGAAGACCGTACCTTCTACATCGATCCCGACTGCACAACCAATCCGCCGCCGGCGGGTTGCCCGACCGCTGGCAGCGGGCTCGTTCCAACCTTTGGCACCAACTTCCACACCAGCTACATGCCGGTCGTGGCGACGGGCTGCACGGGTCCGCTGTCCTGTGAAGCGGGCCAGAGCCTCGGCGGTGTACCGGCGGTGTGCGACGTGTGGCAACGGTGTTTGCCGAACAACTGCATCACAACAGGCGCCGCTCGATCCCGCGCAGGTCCACCTGGATCCGACCAAGCGCTACTACATCTCGGTCCTGCCGGGCGATGCGGCCAACTCGTTCGAGAATGTGAACAGTTGTTTGGGTAATCGCAACTCCAAGTTGCGGCCACGGCATGGGCGGTGCCCCGATTGCCTGCGTGCCTTCGACGGGATCAGTCACGTGCACCGCTACGACCGGTGCCTTTCCGTCGAGCGTGACTGTACTCGTGCAACCCAATCCATTCCCGCCGTCGAAACTCTCCGTGTTCGTGTTTCGAGGACGACTTCCCGCTCAACGGTGAGCAGGATGGCAGGCGGCGGCGTCGACGTGCTGTCGCCCAACGAGCCTGGCCTCGGCGGCTTCAACATCACCCTGTTCGACGATGCCGGCGGCACCGGCGACGCGACCGGGCAGATGACCTACGACATGTTCAACATGCCGTTGTCGAACAGCCTGGCGGGAACGATCGATCCGGCCACCGGACTCGATGCCTGCCCGATTTCGAAGCAATGCGACCACGGGCTTTGATGGTACGACCGCAGAATCCGACGGGCATCACGGGCACGATCGTTACCTGCCCGAAGTACGAAGCGGACGGCAAGACGCTGTCCCCGCTGGCGGGCCAGGCCGTCGTTGCCAACCTGATGCCGGGACGATACGGCGTGGTGGCCACCCCGGCGGCCGACCGGATTGCACGAGGCGAAGAGTGGCTCCAGACCAACACCCTGGACGGCCAGAAGGCGCACGATTCGTTCCTGCGCATTGGCGAGCCGAGCTTCTTCCAGGAGTTCGGACCGGCGGGATACCACGTGTCCATCGGCTTTGCCAATCCGGCGATCATCAATGCCCGCAAAGCAGTACGTCTGCAACGGCAGCGACCCCAACATCTGCCGGCATAAACTGCACCAACAGCATCACCGGCACGGTCACGACCGAGCGCATGAGCCGCACGCCGGATGAGCGACTCTACAGCAGCGGCGACAACAGCTAGCTTCGCCTTCACCCAGTGCTACGTCAGCTTTGGTGATCCGGACGGCGAAGACTTCGCCTTCACCAAGTGCGACGCCGATGGGACCTTCACCCTCTCCGGGCTTCCCGACGGCGACTGGAGAGTCACCGTCTTCGACCAGTGGAACGACATGCTGGTGGACGGCCTGTCGACGCCGGTCCGGCTGGGTGGCGGAACTACCGTGAATTTGGGACAGATTGCCACCAACCAGTGGCAGGCGAATATCTACACCACGACCTTCTTCGATGCGAACGGTAACGGTGTGCGGGACCCGAGTGAACAGGGGCTCGCGCTGGTGGCGACCAACATTCGCTTCCGCGACGGCAGCTACTCCAACTTCAACAACACCGATCTGAACGGTTACGCCGGCTTCAACGAGATCTTCCCGCTGTTCAGCTGGTACGTGGTCGAAACGGATAGCACCCGTTACAAGAACACCGGCATCCACGTGGTCTACGACGCGGGCGGTCCGGCCGACGGCACGCCCGGGGGCGGAAGCTCCAGCATTGCCGGGCAACTACTGGCGAACACCGTCGAACAGATTCCTGTTGCCCACGAACCTGCGCGTACCGGGCGCGTTCTATTGCGCCACCGCGGACTGCACCGATGCCCCGTCTCCACTGGCGCGCGGGCGGCGGCGGGCGGCTCCACCGGCCGAGTCGATCCGCCCTGCTGGTTTGGCACTGAAGGTTGGCAGGGATTCTCCGGCCAGAACAGCTTCCTCGAATTCGGCAAGAAGCCCTACGCAGCCGGCGAGACCGGCGGCATCCACGGCGAGGTCATCTACGCCTCGACCCGGCCGTTCGACGATCCGGCGCTGCTCATCCACACCAGCTGGACGCCGGACGTGCCGGGTGTCACCATCAACCTCTACCAAGAGGGCACGGCGCCCGATGGCACCACGAGCCTCAAGCTGGTCGACACCACCAAGACCAGCAGCTGGGACGATTGGGCGCAGGGCTTCCGGGCCGATGGCGTATACCCAACATGAACTGCCCGGGCCAGGGCACGGCTTCGGGAACCAATGCCGATCTCTTCTTCTTCTCGCTGTTCAACCAGCCGAAGTACCTCGACATGTACAACAACGGGGGCACGCCGGCCCACACGATCCCGAACAACTCCCAGTTCAAGTGCTATGACGGCATGCACAACTGGAACCAGCTGCAGCCGGCGCCCTACGACGGCATGTACCAGTTCCCCAGCGTCCTGGGCATGAATCCGGTGACCGGCAACACCGACCGGCACAAACTGCACGATCTGCGTCAACGAATACCGATCCCGACCGATCGCGTTCCGGTTCGGCAAGGACGCCATGCTGCCCCCCGGCAAGTACGTGGTGGAAATGGTCGTGCCTCCGGGCTATGAACTGGTGAAGGAAGAGGACAAGAACATCCTGATCGGCGACAACTACATTGCGCCGGTCACCCAGGAGTTCGCCGGCCTGGGCAACATCTTCATCCTGCCCGACCAGGCGGAAGTTGCCGCCTGCTACAACGCCAACAATCCCCAGAATCCGACGACCACGTTCGGGCGAACCTCACTGCCGAGTGGCGAAGGCGACACGGGCAGTGTCGAGACCTTCTGGCCCTGCGTCGGTGCGGCGCGTATTGTGCCCGACTACATCAGCCTCTTCCCGCAGTCCGCGGAAGTGGCGCCGTTCGCCGGAGCGACGCGCAATCTCTGCGACCGCAAGGAAGTGACGCTCGACGACCAGACGGCGGCGCTGGCGAAGTTCTGCATCTTCACCTCGACCCACGTCGCCGCGCACTTCACCGGCGTGATCACGGACGACTTCACCTCGGAATTCGATCCGTTCTCGCCGCAGTTCGGCGAGAAATTCTCGCCGCCCGATCTGCCGATCTCCATCAAGGATTGGACCGGCGCCGAAATCTCCCGCATCTACTCCGACCAGTGGGGAGCCTACAACGGCCTGACCTACTCGACCTGGGAAGTCAACCCGCCGAACCCGACCGGGTATGCGCCGACCATGATGGTCACGTGCATGAACGACCCGGGTACCGGGCCGACCCCGGATCCGCTGTTCAACCCGGAATACAGCCAGTTCTGCTACGAGATTCCGTTCATGCCGGGCAGACCCAGTACATGGATACGCCGGTCGTGCCCACGTCCGCCTTCGCGGGCGCGGGATACAACAACCCCGATTGCGCCTACCCGGATGCCACGCCGGCGGTCAGCGAAGTGGATGGCGACGGGGTCGGACCGTGGGTGAGCGCGGCCGGTCACACGCTGACCATCACTGCGCTGGGCGATCAGCCGGTGCCCAACAATGCCTACTCGGGACCGTCGGCCACAACGGCTCCGTTCAATCAGAAGACCGTCACCCGCCACTATGGCTTTGGCGCCGCGCAGGGAGCTGGAAGCGTGACCATCGGCGGAGCTGCCTGCGACCGTTACCGGTTGGAGCGACACCAGCATCACGGTCACGGTGCCCAGCGGCGTTGCCGAATTGCGCCGTGCAGCAGCAAGCGCAGTACGCCCTGCAGGCAACCACTTCGACGCAGTGCGGTCAACTGGTCATCACGGCGGCAACGGCAAGCAGTCGATCGACGCCGTGACGGTCACGATCGGCGGCAAGGCGCCGACCCACGTTGCCGCCTCGGGCACGATCCAGGCGGCGATTGACGCGGCCAAGCCGGGCGACCTGATCATTGTCGATCCGACTTGCACTGCTACTGCCGGGCCAGTTGCGTGTACTACCGCTGGTGCTGTCCACTCGCAAGCTGCCCACCAGGAAATGCTGCTGATGTGGAAGCCGGTCCGGCTGCAAGGTGTCGGAGCTGCCTCCAGCATCATCAACGCCAATCACCCATCCCGCGGGCAAGCTGGACCCGTGGCGCGCAAAGGTCGATTGCCTGTTCGGGCTGGCGCTCAATGGTCACGCCGAATACGACTGGACATCCGGGTTGCGGCAGTCCTGGCTGGTCTGGCTACAACGCCACTGCCAACAATCCGCAGGTCGATCGCCTTGCCGCTCGAAGCAGTCGTCGGCTGGGACGCCACGCTCAACGGCAACCTGGCCGAACTGTTGCAGGAGCCCTCGCTGATGGGCGCGCTACGAAGGAGCGGGAATTACGGTGCTGGCGAAGGGCGTGAACTTCCACCTCCCGGAACTCGAATCTCGGAGCCGGAGGTGAACTGGGACGGTTCCCGGCCGGCACCACGCTGCTCACCGGACCTGTGAGTCACCGCGCCACCGTCACGGCGACTCGATTGCGGTGTCACACGAGCACCAGCAACGCGACAATCGGTTCCCCAGCAACTTCTAGTGCAACCCGTCGAGCATTGACGGCTTGGGCATCACCAACAGCTCCCAGGGCGGCGGCGGCATCTTCGTCCACGGCTGGGGGCATAACCTGCAAATCGCCAACAACCGGGTCTACAACAACGCCGGAACGCTGTCTGGCGGCATCAACGTCGGCCAGGGTGAATTTCCCGCCGCCGTACATTGCGGGCAGCGCGCACAAACGCACGCCCCGGGCTCCTGCCGTGACGAGCGGTGTTGCCCGCAACGTGCAGTTGCCGTACTGCTACAACCTGAACGTCAACGTGCACAACAACGACGATCACGCCGAACTCCTCCATCGGTGATGAATTGTTCTCCGCCACGCCGGCAGGGGCGGGCGGCGTCACCTTCTGCACCGGCGCCGACTACTACAAGTTCAACTACAACTGGGTCTGCGGAAACCTGAGCACCGGTGACGGCGGCGGCGTCGCTCACCTCGGATTCAGCTACAACGGCGACATCGAGCACAACACGATCCTGTTCAACCAGAGCACCAACCCGACCATCCCGACCAACGGCGGCGGCTCCTCATCATGGGCGCGCCCGATGCGGATCCGGCCTGCGGCACACCAGATCGACGCGGATTGCGTGCCTGTCCTGGGCTCAGTTGGGCCCAGTGACGGCACCGGTCCCGGCCTGGTCATCAATGCCAACCTGATCATGGGCAACGCGGCGGAAAGCGGCAGCGGCGGCGGTCTGGCGCTTGCAGCAGACTCAACGGCACCGATGTGGTCACCTTCCCCAGGACTCCGGCCCGTTGGAATAGCGTGACCGTCACCAACAACATCATCGCCAACAACGTCGCCGGCTGGGATGGCGCTGGAATCTCCCTGCTGGATGCGTTGAACGTGAACATCATCAACAACACGATCATCTCCAACGACACCACTGCCTCGTCGGGAGTGCTCTTCAACACCGTTGGAGCACCCTTGGCCAGCACCCAGGGAAGCAATTGCATCCAGACCGGCAGCACGACCGCATCGTGTCCTCAGCCCGCCGGCTTGGTGAGCATCCAGAACAGCGCGGTTCTGCAAGCGAATTTGCCCGCGACTATCACCTGCCCCGCAGGCCATGGACCGGGAGGGACTGGTCTCGGCGGCCTTACCAACGGGGCTTGCAGGCACGTCTCGTATCCAGAGCTGTATAACGACGTGTTCTGGCAGAACCGTTCGTTCTACATCGGTGTGGGTGCTCTCGGTACGGGAACCACCAACCAGCAGAACGTGGTCACGCTGTGTAACGCGTTCAGCGGGACGACAGCTTCAAGCCAGTCGACAACCGGCGCCTGCCCCTCTGCGAGCTACTGGGACATCGGCGTGCGCGGCGACCTTGGCCCCACCACCCATCAATCCACGCTTCACTCTAACTCCAGAGGCGTCGATGCTGACGAGCACCGCTGGCTATCCGGGTGGGGGCACAGGATTCCGGGTCAACTCGGCATCCAATCCGGCCGTTGTCAGCCAGTACTGCAACGGTTCGCGAGTCCCGCCGGAATTTGGCGGACTGGGCTGGCAGGTGCCTCCAGGTATCGCGGATGCCACTGTGCCCAACCCAATCTTCAACCTGACGCCGGCCGCCACGGTGGACGAGGGCAACAACTGGATCAACATCAGTTGGGGTCCACTGGCGATGACCAACCCCGTCACCGCCACTGTGCTCGGCAACTACGGGCTGGCCGCGGGTTCGCCAGCCATTAACTACATCACGCCCGCCCTCTCGGCCTTGACTTATGCGGCTGCGCCGAGTTTCGACTTCTTCGGCAATTCGAGGAAGACGAACAACGCGGTTGACGTCGGCGCGGTCGAGTTCGGGGCCCAACCTCCGGTTGCGATACTTAGCGTGACCGGCGGGCCGCTGGCGTTCGGCGACGTGGCGACCGGCACGACCAGCGCGTCTCGGCAGCTGACTCTGCACAACACCGGGACGGCAACCGGAACGGCTATCGCGCTGGCCTTCTCGTCGACGGTCTTTTCGCGGGCGGCATCAGGCGGCACCTGCGGCACGACCCTGGCGGCAGGCGCTACCTGCACCATCAACGTGGTGTTCTCGCCGACAGCACTTGGTGCGACGACCGGTACGCTGACCATCACTGCTAACGTTGTGGTGACCGGCTCGCCGGTTGCGCTCAGCGGTACGGGCGTGGCACCGGTAGTGGCTGCAACTCTCACTCCGACGTCACGTAACTATGGAACGGTGACGAGGAATTGCCCGACTCCGGCACTGGCCTGCTTGCTTGATCCAGCCCAAGTCTTTACGCTCACCAACACGGGGAACGTAACACTGACCGGCATCGGGAATGGTGTCCTCGGTGGAACCAACGCAACTGAGTTCACCTACAGGCCTCTGCTGTCCACCTGCGGTCCGGCTGTTGGCGGGCAACTCGTGGCAAATACAACCCTGGCTCCCGGTGCAACCTGCGTGGTAACGGTGCAGTTCCAGCCGAAGACCGCTCAGACAACCGGCGTCAAGAACGCGACGATTTCGGTCACCGACGCGGCGGGTACGCAAACCTCGACCTTGACCGGCACGGCAAACTAGCAGATGCCGGGCGAGTCACGGGGAGTCTAAACACGATGCTGCTCGCGGGTCTCCCGCGAGCAGCATGGTTTCCTCTAGGGGACTTGCGCAAGTCCAGAAGCAACAGCGGTGCGAACCGTAAATTCGGGCTGAGTCGTACCGAGAACCTGAGGTAAGGTACAGTTATGAAAATCCATCGAATCCTCTGTTTAGGCGCTGCCATCTTGGTTCCGCAACTGGCGCTGGCCGAACTTCCCTTGCCGAATGACGCATTTGGGCAGCTGGAAGGCGCGCTTGATTTTTGCGCCCAGATCGACTCGCGATCGGCCGCGCAGTATCAGGAACAAAAGAAACTCTTGGTCCGCGATGTCCCGGAGAAGGAAGTGGCGGCGGCTCGCGAGACAACGGAGTACAAAGAGGCTTATGCCTGGATTGGTGATGAACTCGGCAAGCTGCCGAAGGATAAGGCGGTTAAGGCATGTGCCGCGTCCCTGGAAGGCGGCAGGTAGTATCCGGCAACGGAAGCCGCGAAACTGGAGAAGGAACTGGAGCCACAAACAATTGGCCGGCAACATACCGCAACGGGAAACCTAATGATTCGATCAACTATCTTGGCTCATCTGCTTCTCTGCGGCGGCATTCTATGGGCACAGAGCGAAACCCCCTCAAAAGACGCCAAAACCAATCCATCCGCAACTCAATCTCCCGCCCAAGCCGCGCAGCCTGCAACCACGACGGCTAAGTCCGGCTATCATCCTGATCGCTTCGCGGGGCGAGCAGGTGAGTACTATCGGCTCATCTGGGGAGTTGACTCTCTCAGCGTAAAGTGGACTGAGTCGGGCGAGGTCATTCGATTCAGCTATCGCGTGCTGGACGCGGAGAAGGCCAAGGCCCTTAACGACAAGAAGAACGAGCCTTCCCTGGTCGACCCGAAGGCGGGGGTAAAACTGGTTGTCCCGTCGCTCGAGAAGGTTGGGCAACTCCGCCAGAGCGCCACCCCCGAAGCCGGCAAGGCCTACTGGATGGCTTTCTCAAACAAAGGCAGGCGAGTGAAAAGAGGGGACCTCGTTGACGTCGTGATCGGTAATTTTCACGCCCAAGGACTCGAAGTGGATTAGCGTCTGCCTTCCGCACCGTCGGCGCGGGCTCGCAGTCTGACCTGACCTTACTTTTCGAGGACTCTGGTGGGGCACGACTGCCGGGATTTCGAGCTCCGGGTTGACACGACCCTCCTCCCCAACTAAATACAGGGCAGGGAAGCCCAAACGGGAGCCTCTTGTGTCGCCACGTTACGGTTAAATCAAGCGGCTCCTCGCTCGATCACGGCGAAGGAAAAACGTGCGAATGAGTAGGCAGATTATGGGACTCGGACCATCGATCGCAACAGGTAAGAGCGTTTTAGGCAAAACGCTGCTGCTGGTAACTCTGGGGTTGCCTGCCTGGGTTCCCCTTGTGGGCGTTCAGGCGGTTGACCAGACGTCCGCAGGTGTTGACACGAAGCCTCAAACCCAGACTCCTTTCAGAAGGCACACCATAACAATAGATGATCAGGTCAAGCGATTTGCTGAGTCGTTGGACCTCAGCGAAACTCAACAGTCCGAGATAAAGAAAATCCTGGAGTTCCGCCAGGTCCAGACTAGACGAGTTCGGTTGGATGAGTCACTCTCGGGAGCTGAAAGAATCAGCCGACTCGGCAGTCTCCAGGACAGTACAGTTGCGCGGATCAGGGCGGTTCTGAACGATGAGCAGAAAAAGAAGTACGACCCGCGGGTGGTGCGGCAGGCTCAGAATGGTTCCCCCGAGCTCAGTGTCGCAGACTGGATGAAGGCTGCTGCGAAACAAAAGTGAACCAGGCCTTTGTCTCGCGCCGCGGATGTGGATGGGTTGCTCGATACCGCTCAGGATTGTGCATGTTGGCGGAGCTCGGTCATTGATACTTGGGTTGGACTTTCGCCAGACACTCGCCAGCCGGCGGTGCGTTCTGTGAAAATTGGGTTCAGAATTCGGGGCCAAGGGGAAATAAGACATGAAATGCAGCTCAACGAGAGCTCTAGTCGTGTTGCTGGCACTGTTCACGGCCGTCTGTCAGGCGCAAGATTTTTCCGCAGACGTGGTCTACACAAAAGTTCCAGCGGCGCAGGGGTCGTCGACCGGGACTGCCGCAACGGCAACGGCGCCCTCCTCCAGAATCTTTGTGAGCAAAGCCGATATTCGTCTGGAATCGCGAGGCATGATCGACCTGGTGATGCTCGTGGATGCTGTGGATCATTCCACCGTCGTACTTTACCCCGAGCAGAAAACCTACCGAAAAATCGGATCTCGTCCGTCGCAGTATTTTCGCTCGACCGACGTCGGGAATGCGTGCACCGATTGGCAGGAGGCCGCCGGCAAGCAACTGAAATGCGAAAAGGTGGGAGAGGACGTGGTTGGGGGCAGGAAAACCATCAAGTACAAGAACTCTCTCGCCGATGGATCTGCCGAATATGTTTGGATCGACTCGAAACTAGGTTACGTGATCAAGTGGGACCAGGGGCAGGCAGCGGCGGAACTGCACAATATCAAGGAAGGCCCGCAGTCGGCCGATCTGTTCGAAATTCCGAAAAGCTATGATCTCGCAAAGCCCGCGCAGAAGCCGCCCGGAAAGACGGGGCAGCAACACAAGTAAGCGGGGCCAGTAGAACTGCTTTGCTGCGAGTGTGAGCGGCGACTTGATCAATGATGCAGCGGTTGGCTTCGATCAGGCCCCGCGTGCCTTGGATCGAATAGCTTCGCCGATACCGCACGACCACTACCAGCCGTAAAGTTGCTTCCGTTCGCTGGCCTCGAATCGTGCTTCCTCCGCGGCCACTAGCAACTTCTCAATTTGTTGCAAGCTTAAGTTTTCTGTTTCGTGCACGCTGATCATTCATCGTCAGCATGCCTTACCCGTTCAGGCTCATCTTGTATTGGAAACAAGCGCCCGCTTAAGGCTCATCTTGCATTGGAAAAGACACTGGAAGAGACACCTCCTGGAAGAGACACCTCCTTGACAGTTGACGTGGGGCATACGACAATACCGCCAGCCACCAGCATAACTTTTTGTTTTCCGAGATTGAGTAACAACTCCTCCCTCAATTTCCAAGAGATTCTGCGGGAAAGCAGGGTGGCAACGCAGGTGCTGGTCAGACCAGTATCCCAAGCGTACCTGGCTTGGAGGTAGGGGTGCGTAGCTTACGTCTATTCAAAGGTCTGTCCAACTTCACAACCACAACCAAGCGTGGCGGTCGGTTCAAAGTATCGTTCCCATTTTGGCCGCTTCTTCTATCAGGAACGGTGGTTTTGCTGGCGACTGTTTCAGTTCTGCTATACCGCTGGACTGCTGAGGCCAGCGCTCGCACCGAAATCCGCCTTGGGACTGAACTCGAGGCAAAGATGATGCGATGGCACCTCGATCTTTACGGTGAATTCTCAGCCATCTGTGTTGCGTTGCAGGTCGGTCCAGATTCAGGTGGTCGTGACACCTGGAGCGATTTCTTCGAACGCTATGCGGAGTGGAGCAATATCGGGTTGAATCACGAGTCGCCGACGAACATCTACCAGAATCCGGATTTGGTCGAAAACATCTACATCTGGGAAACAAGCCAGAAAACGAAACCCCGGTTGCTGCTTCTTAACGCTGACAAGAAGAAATTGAACGCTGCCGACGTGCCCCAGGACCTGCAAACGCTGCTGGCTCGATTGCAGGCAAACTCCGCCAGCCTCTCTCGGGCTTTACGCGCTTGGGAATCACCCGACATATCCTCAGAGCAGCGCCCCCGGCGGAACGATCCCTCGGGTGCGGATTCGCTGCGAGGCAGCGCCACCACGGGTTGGCAGTTCGATGAGAACATCCCTGCGATCGTTCATCCTATCCTCCGGCACAGCGATACCATGCGGCACAGCGATCCCGACCCCCCAAGCAGCCAAAATCCCGTCGACTGGATTGTGGTTGTTCTTAGGCGCGATACCATCCAGCAACGGATTTTTCCCGAACTTGCGAAACGATATTTCGGCAGCGGGGACCGACTTGAGTACAAGGTAGCGGTCATTGCTACCGGAGAAACCTCGCGCACGATATATTCTTCAGATCCTGGATTTGGGATCCGGGATCGCGGCGCCGTCGATTCAACGATGAATATCTTCGGTCCCCCACAAGCAGATGTGGGCTGGCAAACAGTCAGCAATAGCCAGTACTTGCCAACCGAGGAATGGCACAATTTCACCGGGCCGGTTTGGTTTCCAACGATAGAGTACGCGTCTCGCCAGGGTCAGTGGGTGTTAGTACTGCAGCGGCGTGCCGACCCGCTTCAGGCCATGATAAGCAAGGCGAAGCAAAGGAACTTAGCAGTCAGTATTCTGGTACTTCTACTACTCGCCGTCAACGTGGGTTTTGTTACGGCCGCCGGTTTTAGAGCGCAGAGCTTCGCCAGGCTCCAGATGGACTTCGTGGCCTCTGTCTCGCACGAGTTACGCACGCCATTGACCGCCATCTTTTGCGCAGGCGAGAACATCAAGGACGGTCTCGTAAGTGAAAAATCAAGTCTTGAGTACTATGGTTCGATGTTGATCAGCCAGGCGCGGCGACTGATGGACCACGTCGATCGCATTCTGCTATTCGCATCCATACGAAGCGGCAAGGACTCGTACAACCTGCGTGTGCTTCAGGTCTCAGAAATTCTGCAACGCGTTCGCAAGACCACGGCAGCACTGATAAGGGAAGATGCATACGCTGTCGAGGAGCAGGTGGAGCAAAGCCTGCCGTGCGTTGTCGGTGATTTGTCTGCGGTCTGCGGTTGCTTGGAGAATCTGGTCACAAATGCCGTCAAGTACAGCCGGAGAGATCGCCGCATTCGCATTTCTGCCGCCCTCCACGAGGTGAACAACCATGGGAAAGAAGTTTGGATCAGCGTAGAGGACCATGGAATGGGCATCAGCAGTTCAGAGTTGAAACATATCTTCGAGCCGTTTTACCGCAGCCCCGAGGTAACTGCTGCCCAGATACACGGGACGGGGTTGGGACTGCCTTTGGCAAAGCATCTTGCGGAGGCGATGAGTGGAAGACTTTCGGTTGCCAGTGAAGTTGGGGTGGGAAGCGTTTTTACATTGCACTTAGCAGCTGCCCAAACCCAAGAGCCCGAACTCTTAACCGAGAGTTCAAGAGTAGATGAGGCGATTCTAAATGAATGAAAGCATTCTTCTAGTCGAAGATGAACAGGCATTAAGGGCGACCCTGAGCGACCGTCTGCGGAGCGAGGGATATGTCGTTGACACTGCAGTAGACGGACAGGAGGGGTTCGACAAAGCTGCTAACCTGCCCTTCGATCTGATTATTCTCGACGTCATGTTACCGCGTCGTAGCGGGCTTGATGTCTGCCGTGATATTCGAACGGCCGGGATGGCAACCCCCATCCTGATCCTCACCGTTCGGAACGAGACGGTTGATAAGGTGGTGGGACTCAAGCTCGGCGCCGACGACTACGTGACTAAACCATTCGAAGCCGCGGAGCTCATGGCTCGCGTCGAGGCTTTGCTGCGACGCGTACCCATCCATACTGGGCAAGGTCTTTATGAATTTGGTCCGATCCGTATAGACATCCGGCGAGCGCAGGTTACTCGAGATGGAAAGTCTGTTTATCTCACGGCTCGTGAATTCCAGCTTCTTCGTTACCTCATCCAGCGCGTAGGAGTCAGTGTGTCTCGAGACGAGCTGTTGCGGTCGGTATGGGGTTATAGCACCGATGCGTTCACCCGAACCGTCGATACCCACATAGTCAGTCTGCGGCAAAAATTGGAGGAAAACCCCAAACGACCGGAGTTTATCTTTACCGTCTCTGGACTCGGCTATAGGTTCGGGGAAGTAAATCACAAGTAGCCTATCGCCGGGACAAGTGATCATGCTCAGCGCACCGTGACAGATCCTGCCGCTTGTTCATGACGGCAGTTCAGTATCCGACAACCCTCAACCATAAGTGCACACCCTGAGGCCGAATCCATTTCGCAAACAGGATGTGCCCACCCTAGAAAAACCTCCGCAGGGCTCGCCCCATCCTCGGCTTCCCGTCGCGGTTTCCGAAATCGTCTTGCCGCCTCCTTCTGTAGCTCTCGTCGTTCCGGCTCAAAACCAGATCATGGCGGACCTCTGTTCACATTTCTGACCTATTGGCCATCGCCGCTTGTCCTTGTGAACAATGTCAAGTCTTTAGCCAGATTGGTAGAGCGCAAACACCAGAGTAGTTATCTCCCTATGATCGCGACTTGTTCCTAACAAAAAGGAACGACTCTAGCGCGCACGATTCACCGACCGGAAGTGCGCTTAGAGGTAGAGGAGGATGCATGGCCAGCGGCGCAATTCGCAAACTCTCCCTATTACTGCTTCTAGTCAGCCTCGCAACCATGGCCGGCGCTCAGTCGTTTCGGGTCCAGTGTCCAACATCGACGATCACCCACCCCAGTAGTCTGACGAATGTCAATGCCGAGCCGGCGTATACCACTCCGACTACTCTCGGGCTCAACGGCCAGCAATTCTTGGCTCCGACTGCGAACGTGAATGGCGCCATCAAGTGCCAGCAGGTTTCGGGCGGCGACGGTTACTCGACGATGGCGAACGGCACCCAGACGTTTATGTTCTCCTTTGGGCCACTGTCAGGAATCGCCGACATCGCCAACGGTCAGCCTGGTACAGAGTTCCCCTCCGTCTTCAATACGGCGTATCCAGGCACTCTGGTGCCCGGTGATCCTGCCACGACGGATGGAATGGTGGCCAACACCTGGCCAGGGTTCCCCCTCTCGACTGCGGGCCTTACGTGGAACGGCGCGGTGGGACTGGCTCCCGACATAGCGAATCTGGTCAGCATCTACGATATCTCCCAAGGCACGACTGGAAACACGGTTTACGTCCAAACCAACGCTCCCCTGGGGCTGACGACCGGAAATACTGTGGTGATCGCAGGTACAGGCGGCGTCCCGCCGACGGGCTATGACGGGACCTGGCCCATTACCGCCGCCCCCTACACATTCCCCGTCGCGGGCATCCCTGGCGTGACCAACTACGGCAAACCGTCTTCATTCAATTTCACGTTCACCATTCCGACAGCCACAGGGCTGGCCGACGTGAACGAATCTCAGACCGCAACCGCATCGACCGGCTCGGTAATCGATGGGCACGTCGATCCCCGCCAAATCATGGATGTCGGCGTAATGAACGGCAACATCCCGGCACCGTTGGTTGCATTTGATGAGGACGACGAGATGTTCCTCACCCTCACCAACGTCGGCATGATCATGCGGCCGGACTTGTTCGAGCAGCACACCATCCACTTCCACGGATACCCCAACGCCTCGTCGGTCTATGACGGCGTGCCGGACGCCTCGGTGGCCATCAACATCGGCGGCAGCTTCACCTATTACTATCTCTCCCCCGACGCTGGCACGTATTTCTGGCACTGCCACATCACGCCTCCCGAGCACCTGCAGATGGGCATGGTCGGGCAACTGTATGTGCGGCCAAGGCAGAATCGAGTTCCGCACGGCACCAGCCTCTTTACGGCGCTCCAGCTGCAGAACGGTCAAGTCGCGGGGCAGACGGTTGACCTCCGCACGGCGTGCGACCCCGCCGCCGATATCCTGTGCAGCGCGGTCACGCCCGCCATTAACACCGGCATAACCCAAGGTACGGATTTGCTAGGCAGTCCCCAAAAGTACACTTACAACGACGGCGACGCTTCCACCGCCTACGATGTCGAGTATCCCCTCCAGATTCACGGCTTTGACCCCAACTTCCACTTTGTCGGCATGACCTTCAATCCCGAAGCGTTCGTCGACATGAAAGACAAGTTCTTCCTGCTCAACGGGCGGAGTTACCCCGACACAGTCACGCCTGGCCCGTTGGCTACACAGTCTTCGGATGGCAGAGTGCACTACTCGCAGCCACTGCCCGCGATCATCAACATTCCCGCGGGAGGCAAAGCTCTGCTGCGCATCGCGGACCTGGACGTTTCGGAGTACCAAACGCTGGCCTCGTTGGGGATTCCCATGAAGGAAGTTGGATTCAACGCCAAGTTGCTGCGGGATCAGGCGGGGAACAATATGGAGTTTTACACCAACTCCATCACCCTCGGTGGCGGCGAGTCGCTGGATGTGATTTTGGATGCCAGTGACGCAGGCTGCGGGTCCACCGGCTGCGCGGCCACATTGTATCCGCCAGGCAGCACCTTCTACCTCTACACCCCCAATCTCGACCATCTTTCTAACGATCAAGAGAATTTCGGCGGACTCATGACCGAGGTTCACATCTGCAGCAGCGTGACCGGCGGCAACACATTTGGTAACACCTGCAATTAGGAGAGCGGCAATGAGCGCAACGAAAATGACAAAATCGATCTTGATCGCACGATTGCTTTTGGCGCCGGCGATGGCCTTGTTCCTGGCGGCCGCGGCTCACGCTGCCGTTCCTGGAATCACCGGTGGCTCGCTGACGACAGGTACGGGCGCCACTTTCAACTTGACAGCGCAACCCGCTTTCCTCAACCAGCCGGATGGGAGCTCGGTTTACTCCTGGGGGTACGGCTGCAATGGCTCTCCGAGCGGCTTTGCCCCAGCCGCTATCTCTGGCGCTACTTGCCCAACGATGCAAGTTCCGGGGCCGACGCTGATTGTCACGGAAGGCCAGACGGTCACGATAAATCTGACGAATAATCTTCCCACGGCGGCTGGCAACACCTCGATTCTGTTTCCCGGGTTCCAGGTGTGTACTGGAACGATCAGCGGCGGCGTTTGTACGCCGAATCCTGCGAACGGTGTGGCCGGCTTGCTGACGCAAGAGGCGCCTTCCGGCGGAACAGTAACTTACAGGTTCGTTGCCTCGTCGCCGGGCACTCATGCCTATTACAGCGGAACGCAGGGTGACCTGCAAATCGAGATGGGCATGTACGGCGCAGTCGTTGTCCTTCCCGTCAGCGTTCCTGCCGCCTGCAAGGCCGGGCTGCCCCTCACGAACCCCGGCGGGAACGCGGCAGCTCAAGCGTTCTGGGGTGAAACCGACTTCCGCCTCTCGCAAGCTGCGTTTGACAACTCCAAGACCTGCTACGACCGGGAGTATCTGTTCCAGTGGGCGGAGATGGATAGCAGAATTCACGCACAGGCGCTGGCGCAGGTGACGGCGCTAAATAGTTGCTCTGCGGGAGCCCCCGGATGCAGCCTCAATGTCCCGACCGAGCCGTACCATCCGGCCTACTTCCTGATTAACGGACGTTCCATGCCCGACCTCATGGACGCCAACTATGCGGCCGAGTATCCGCACCAGCCCTATAACGGCAATCCGCATATGCATCCAGGCGAAATGACGCTGGTCCGCACGATCGGACAGGGCCGGTGGCAACACCCGTTCCATGAGCACGCGAATCACGTGCGCATTCTGGCGCGTGACGGAAACTTGATCCTGGCTCCCGATGGAACGAATCTTGCGGGACAGTTGATGTTCAACACCGACACGACTCCGGGAGAGGCGTTCGACGGGATTTTCTACTTTACCGGCAGGGGGCTGAACTGGGATCCCTACGGTCATCATCCCGGTGATACGAACGACCCTTCCGCATCGCTAGGGTGTAGTCCAGATGCCAACGGCTACAACACCGGGACACCGAAGGCGATCAACTATTTTGAGTGGTGCCAGGACCACAACAAGCCGCTCGAAGTTGCTCCCTTTGGTGATGTGGCTGCCGGCGGCCCGGCGACTTTGCCAAATCCCAACATTTTCACCAACGGCGCCTGGTACGGCGGCACTCCTTATTTAGGGCCGGATGCGCGCGCGACGCGCTCGGCAGGGCCCAACCCAGCAATTTGCAGCCCGCGAATACCCAAGCCAACCCGGCAAACGAACGCGGTTGGGCCTATATGTGGCACTCGCACAATGAGCGCGAGATTACCACCAACAACGTATTCCCCGGCGGGATGCTGATGATGATGCTGGTTGATTCCCGGGAATTTGTCATCGACGAGTCGAAATAACGAGGAGAAGACAGATGCGACCCAACTTCGTGAAAGCTACCCTGAAGACAGCGGTATTGGCAATTACCCTCCTCCTCCTCGGAGCGAGCGCCACCTTCGCCCAGCAACAGGTGAATCTGACCGCGGGCCCCGCCAACCTTCTCCTGCCCGATGGCTCAACGGTGCCGATGTGGGGCTACACTTGCGGAGGCGTGGTAACGAGCTCCACTGCCACCTGCGCCCCTCTGAATCCTGGCGCCGCGTGGTCCCCCGTGGTGATTACCGTACCCACGGGCGCATCCGGCGGCCTGACAATCAACCTCACGAATAATCTGTCCTTTGCAAACGGGAACACCGTGCCCACCTCGATCATGATCGTGGGACAGGTGGGCGGCGGACTCGGAAGCTCGAGAACGACCACGCCGAGTCCGACCCACGCCACGCAATCAACCACGTGGCCGGTCGCGAACGCCCCCGGTGCATCCAATGTGCCTCCTCCGCAAGGACCGCGCGTGCAATCGTTCGCTACCGAAGTGTCTGCGGGAGCGACCACCGCGCTGAGTTGGCCAGCCCTCAAGCCCGGCACGTATCTGCTGGAGTCCGGTACGCACCCGTCCATCCAAGGTCCGATGGGTCTGTACGGAATTCTGGTGGTCACCGCCGCGCCTACGGCCAGTGGAACCGCACCGGGAACTACGGAAACCGCCCCTGGCTGCGCTTATGGTTACGTCCCCGGAACTACGACGACTGGGTCTACTTGCGCCGTTCCGTACGATGCCGAAATTCCCCTGCTCCTCAGTGAAATCGATCCGGTGCAGAACAATGCTGTCGCCACCGCAGTTAATAGTGTGGGTTTCAGCGAGACCGCAGTCTGGAGCGGAGGGAGCAACGTTCCTCAGCAGGTCACTGGAATACAGTTGACCGTGGGCGGGAGTGGTTATACGTCGGCCCCTACCGTCACGTTCGTGGGCGGAGGCGGCACGGGCGCGGCGGCTACCGCGACTGTGACCGCTGGAGTTGTCACAGCGATCACGCTTACCAATGCGGGATCGGGATATTACACTCCTCCTCTCGTTACTCTGACGGGTGGGGGCGGCACGGGTGCCGCAGCCACGGTCACGGTTTGGAGCAGTTGCCAGCAGGGGGCACAAGCTTGCTACCCACCCGCGGTGAACTACACGCCCCTCTATTACACGATCAACGGCGTCGCGTTCAATAAGACGGCTCCTGGGGGCTCGCTATTCCCGGTTACACCAGCGATGATTGCCCCCACTGCAGGCACCACGGGCTCGGTTTTGGTGCGCCTGGTTAACGCCGGCTCGCGGATGCACGTTCCAGCCATCGTCGGATCGCAGGTGGCGGGCGCAACGGGAGGATCAAATCCCATAGTTACTGGTTTCAAGGTGATTGCCGAGGACGGCAATCCTCTGCCCGGCGTTCCCAAGGTCAAGAGCGAAGTTTTCATGGCCGCGGGCAAGACCTATGACGTCATGATCAATGGACAGTCGACCTCCGGAGGAACCATCTCGCCGTACCCGAACGCACTGCCGGTGTATGACCGTGAATTGAGCTTGTCAGGCAATGCGATTGAGCGCGACGCCGGCATGCTGGCCTACATCGCCACCAGTCCTTCTGCTGGACTGCCGGTGGCCGCCGGTTCCGGTGTGTTTGGGCCCGCAGTAGCCCGCGCAGATACCTATAACGCTATGGTCGCCGGGGTGACCCTCAACGTGTCGGATCCGTCCAAAGGTGTGATCGCCAATGACACCAACGTATATGGCGCAACGCTGCTTGCAGCGCCGACACATGGGACGGTGACACTCAATGCCAACGGCACGTTTACTTATGTTCCCAGCGGGACAGCTACCTCGGACTCGTTTACCTATTGCGCGAACGGTAGTGTGTCTGGAACGACCTGCTCATCCGGCATCACCGCCACGGTGACACTGGGTGCATCGAATATCGTGGACAGTGGCATCACTTGTACGGCGGCCACGTACAACGCAAACACGGCTACGTACCTGGCCATCAAGACGCCCGGCGTTCTGGCGAATTGCAAAGACGCGGCAAACTTGCCTCTTACAGCAACCGCGTTTACGGCAACCCCTCCGTTCACCGTGCTTGGGGATGCCAATGGCGGGTTCACCGCAACGGCCGGCGGCACTAATACGTTCACCTTCCAGGCAAAGAACTCCCTGGGAACGCTGAGCGCGCCCACCACCGTGACGCTGGTCTTCCCCGCGGGGAGCGGCCTGACGGTCAACGTGCTGGACGGCTACGACAAGACCACCCAGATTACTGACTATCGGTGGATCATTGAGGAAGACCGCACCTTCTACATCGACCCGAGATGCACGGCGAATCCTCCGCCGACGGGTATCGGTTGCCCAGCCTTGGGTTCGGGAATCGTTCCCACTCTCGGGACCAATTTCCACACCAGCTACATGCCGTATGTGGCGCAGGGCTGCACAGGACCGCTGTCCTGCGAAGCGGGCCAGACCGCCTTCAATCCAGCGACCGGCACGCACGATCCAGTGGTGTGTGATATTGGCAATGGCCAGTGTCGACCTGACACCACAGGAAGCGGCATGACAGCTGTCATGCCAGGCGCGGTCCCGCTGGATCCGACTAAGCGCTACTACATTTCCATTCTGCCCGGTGACGCCGCCAACCCGTTTATCAACGGCCAAACGACACCTCCTAACTGCACGACTGGGAACTGCGGCCATGGCATGGGCGGCGCTCCCATCTCCCCGGGACAGACCGCGGTCACGGTGCTCACGCAACCCTCGCCCTACCCGCCGGGCAAACTCTCCGTGTTTGTCTTTGAAGATGACTTCCCACTGAACGGTGAGCAGGATGGCGGCGGCGGAATCGACGTATTGTCGCCGAACGAGCCTGGACTGGGCGGCTTCCAAATCCACCTCTGGGACGCCATGGGTGGTAACGGTGATTTTACCGGACAAATGACCTACGACATGTTCAACCAGCCGCTGACCAACAGCCTGGCGGGAACAAAAGATCCGAACAACGGGAACGACGCGTGCCCGGTCACGTCGAATCCGCTGAATGGCGGCACTGGTACGACTGATCCGACGGCAACCGGCATTACCGGCATGGTCGTGACCTGCCCGAAGTACGAATCCGACGGGAAAACACTGTCTCCGCTCGCGGGCCAGGCGGTCATTGCGAACCTGATGCCCGGACGATGGGGCGCGATTGCCACGCCAGGGGCTGACCGCATTGCCAGAGGCGAGGAGTGGCTCCAGACCAACACCTTGGACGGCCAGAAGGCTCACGACGTGTTCACCAGAATCGGCGAGCCCAGCTACTTCCAGGAGTTCGGGCCGGCGTCCTACCACGTCAGTATCGGGTTTGCCAACCCGGCGATCATCAATGCTCGCCATCCCTACGTTTGTAACGGCACCGATCCCACCGTCACGGGCGTCAATTGCAACAATACCCTCACCGGCAAAGTCACAGGCGAGCGGTTGAGCCGCACGCCGGACGAGCGACTCTACAGCAGCGGTTCGCACGATACCTACTACTGGTCCCAATGCTATGTAAGTTTTGGCGACCCCGACGGCGAAGACTTCGCCTTCACCAAGTGCCAGGCCGATGGCTCTTTCACGCTCACAGGCCTTCCCGACGGCAATTGGAGAGTCACGGTTTTTGATCAGTGGAACGATCTGCTGGTCGACGGGCTTTCCACGCCAATCGCGCTGTCCCAGGGAGCGACCGGCGGCACCACCACATGGGAGACATCGCTTCAACCCAGTGGCAAGCCAACCTCTACACCCGGACCTTCATTGACGACAACAAGGATGGCCTCTCCCAGTCCAGTGAAGCGGGTATTCCATTCGCGAACGTCGCCGTCCGGTTGCGCGACGGCAGCCTGGAGAACCTCTTAGTCACTGACTTCACCGGCACCGCCAATTTCAACGAGACATTCCCGCTGTTCAGTTGGTACACGGTGGAAACGGACGTGACCCGTTACAAGAACACCGGCACCCACGTTGTGTATGACGTGGGCGGACCCGCCGATGGCTCCCCGGCTTGCGGTACGACTGGCTATCCGCCGTGCGGAAGCTCGGTGATCGGGAAGTACCTGGCCAACACTGCGGAAATTGTCTCCGTGCCTGCGAACCTGCGCGTACCGGGCTCGGTCTATTGCGCTGGAGCGGACTGCGCCGGCAAATCGATTCAAAATGGCCCGGGCACCAGCGACCCGCCGAGCGTTTGCACGACGTCCACCTCCACTCCCCCTGTGACCACCTGCTCGACCCAGCTTTCCTCCGGGCGAATCGACGACCCGCGGACTGGAGGAGTGGAGGGCTGGCAGGGCTTCCCCGGCCAGAATAACTTCCTCGAATTTGGCAAGGCCCCTTACTCTGTAGGCGAAAATGGCGGCATCAAGGGGCACGTTATCTATGCCTCGACCCGTCCGTTTGACGACCCGCAGCTGCTGGTTCAGACGCAGTGGGAGCCGCTGGTTCCTCACGTCACCATCAACCTCTATCAGCGAAGGGCTTGCCAGCGACGGCGTAACACAGACGCTCACCTTGGTGGACACCACCCAGACCAGCAGTTGGGACGATTATGCCCAAGGATTCCGGGCCGATGGCGTCACACCCAACATGAACTGCCCGGGCCAGGGAGCGACCTCTGGCGCAATTCCAGACCTGTTCTACTTCTCGCTGTATGATCAGCCGAACTACCTCAACTACTACAACTCCGTGCACGGCGGGCCCGCATTGACCCCGCTGCCGGACAATTCCCAGTTCAAGTGCTATGACGGCATGCACAACTGGAATCAGATCCAGCCGGCGCCCTACGACGGCATGTACCAGTTTCCCAGCGTGCTGGGCACAAATCCGGTAACCGGCAACACGACCGGCACACAACTGCACAATCTGTGTCAAGAATACCGATCCCACTGACTCGTTCCGGTTCGGCAAGGAAGACATGCTGCCCACCGGCAAGTACGTGGTGGAAGTGGTAGTGCCCCCGGGCTATGAGCTGGTCAAGGAAGAGGATAAGAACATCCTCATCGGCGACAACTTCATCGCGCCGGTCACCCAGGAGTTCGGCGGCTTAGGGAATATCTTCATCGTTCCCGACCAGGCCTCGGTGGCTGCTTCGCAGCAGTATCCCGGTCCTGGCTACAACGCCAATAACGCGCAGAATCCCACGCAGAGCCTGGGAGCCGGGCAGCAGAACCAGATTGTCCCGGGGTTCATACCTGAGCCCGTATGGCCGTGCGTCGGCGAAGCACGTATTGTCCCCGACTACATCAGCCTGTACCCGCAGTCTCAGCAGGTAGCCCCGTTTGCCGGAGCTACCCGTAACCTGTGCGACCGCAAGGAAGTGACCCTGAGCGACCAGGCGGGCGCGATTGCCAAATTCTACATCTACACCTCAACTCACATTGCTTCCAAGTTCACCGGCGGCATCACCGACGACTACACTTCGGAGTTCGATCCCTTCTCTCCGCAGTTCGGCGAGAAATTTTCACCGCCAAACCTGCCTGTGTCTGTTAAGGACTGGACCGGCAACGAAATTTCGCGTGTGTATGCTGACCACTGGGGAGCCTACGACGGCATGACCTACTCGACCTGGGAAGTCAACCCGCCGAACCCGACTGGGTATTCCCCCACCATGATGGTGTTTTGCATGAACGATCCCGGACCGATTCCCGGACCCGGTGGAACGATGATTACCGACCCGTTGTATACCGCAGGCTACAGCCAGTTCTGCTATGAACTGCCGTTCATGCCCGGGACCACGCAGTATCTCGATACGCCGGTCGTGCCGACGTCTGGCTTCGCCGGCGCGGGGTACAACAATGTTGACTGCGCCTACCCGGATGCTACGCCCGCGATCGCAGAGGTGGACGGCGATGGCGTCGGACCATGGGTGAGCGCGACCGGTGCACTCCAGCTCACGATCACGGCCCTCGGTGACCAGACTGTGGCGAACTATGCCTACTCAGGGCCTGCGGCTACCACGGCTCCATTCAATCAGAAGACCATTAAGCGCCACTATGGCTTTGGAGCGCGGCCTTCCACATGCGGAAGCGGCGCAAACTGCCCGAACGTAACGATCGGCGGAGTAAATGCCGTGGTCACAACCTGGAACGACACCACCATCGTAGCCACCGTGCGCGCGGTGGGCCAGATCCCACTATGCGCCGTGCAGCAGCAAGCGCAGTACGGTGGCTCACAAGCAAGGTGCGGCGAACTCGCCATCACGGCCGGCAACGGCAAACAGTCGATCGACACCGTCACCGTCACCGTTGGCGGCAAAGCGCCGACCCACGTCCCCGCCTCAGGTACGATCCAGAGTAAGATTGACGCTGCCGCTCCGGGCGACTTGATCATGGTCGACCCCGGTACCCACAATGAATTGTTGATCATGTGGAAGCCTGTCCGACTGCAAGGTGTGGGCGCGGCCTCGAGCATCATCAACGCCAATACTCACCCCGCCGGAAAGCTGGATGTCTGGCGCCAATATATCAATTGTCTGTTTGGCTTGAGTCCCAGTGGGACGCCCACCAGTGCGCCCAGTTGCCCGGCAGGCTTGAATCATTTGGTTGAGAATGCCAACAATGCCCAGGTCGATCCCCTGCCAACCGAAGCCATCATTGGGTGGGACGCCTCGCAAAATGGAAACCTGGCTCAGTTGTTGCAAGAGCCAACCCTGATGGGGGCGCTCGAAGGCGCCGGAATTACGGTGCTGGGTAAGGGAGTCAACTTCCCCAGTCCCCTCGGCTCGGGAACTGGAGGCGAATTGGGTGGGTTCCCGACCGGCACCACCCTGCTCACTGGACCTGTGAGTGTCAGCGGTGCCTACACCACGGGTGACGCTAATGCTCTGTGTCACACGAGCCGCACGAGCACAACGAATCCGTTCCCCAGCAACTTCCAATGCAACCCTTCGAGTATCGACGGGTTGGGCATCACCGACGGTTCCCAGGGCGGCGGCGGGATCTTCATCCACGGCTGGGGACATAACCTGCAAATCGCCAACGACCGGATCTATAGCAATGCGGGAACGCTTTCTGGCGGTATCAACGTTGGCCAGGGTGAATTTTCTCCGGCGAACATTCAGGGCAGCACCACAAACTCGCCCCCAGGCTCCTGCGTGACGTTCGGTGTAGCCAATAACGCGGAGTTGCCGTACTGCGAAAATCTGAGCGTCAATATCCACAACAACTACATAGCGTTGAACTCTTCAACCGGCGACGAACTGTTCTCTGCCACGTCGGCAGGGGCGGGCGGTGTCAGCATCTGCACCGGCGCCGACTTCTACAACTTCAACTACAACTGGGTCTGCGGCAATCTGAGCAGCGGGGACGGCGGTGGTGTCGGTCACATGGGGTTCAGCTACAACGGTAGCATCCAACACAACACCATCCTCTTCAACCAGAGCCTCAACCCGACGATCCCGGCCAATGGCGGCGGTCTGCTGGTCATGGGCACCCCCGACGTCGATACGATATGCGGTGGAGCGGTTGATACGGACTGCGTGGATCCGGCAGCCTCGATTACCCCCAGCGACGGCATAGGTCCCAACCTGACGATCAATGCCAACCTGATCATGGGCAACGCCGCAGAATCGGGCAGCGGCGGCGGCCTGCGCCTCCAGAACGTGAACGGTTCGGATGTGCTGGCTTTCCCCACAACGCCTTCCCGATGGTACTCGCCCACCATCACCAACAACATCATCGCGGACAACGTTTCCGGCTGGGATGGCGCGGGAGTTTCCATGGTCGACGCTCTCAACGTCAACTTCATCAACAACACGGTTGTTTCCAACTCGAGCACGGCTTCGGCGGGCATCCTGTTCACCACGATTGGGTATCCCCTGGCAAGTTCCGAAGGGAGCAATTGCGTCATCGGCACTGAGACCTCTTGTCCTCAGATCTCAGGACTGGTGAGCATCATGAACACGGCGGTTTTGCAGGCAAACCTTCCTGCGACCGTCACCTGCCCGCCGAACCACTATGCCCCGGGCACATCCGCAACCAACGGTACCTGCAGGAAGTACTCTTATCCGCTGCTGGCCAACGATGTGTTCTGGCAGAATAGTGCCTACTACATCGGCGTGGGTGCCCTCAGCGCGCAATACCAGCAGAATGTAGTATCACTCTATAATGCGTTTACCACGACGCTAGCCCCGACCCAGCCACAAGCGGGCGCTACTACGGCCAATGGCAACGGTGTGACCATCACGGGAGGCACCGGTGCCTGCGTACCCGCCAGTTTCTGGGATATCGGCATGCGCGGCGATATGACCGTCGCCGGCCACGAATCTGGTCTCAGTCTTGCACCGACTTACTCGGTGATCACCGATGCCGGAGACTATCCCGGCTTACACAACTTGGCGAATAACCCCAACCTTCGCAGCCAGTATTGCGACGGTGCCAGAACTCCTCCGGAATTTGGTGCCTCCGGTTGGGCGGTGCCTCCGGGTATTGCGGACGCCACCGTGCCTAATCCCATCTTCAACCTGACTCCGGTCGCTACCGTCGACGAGGGCAACAACTGGATCAATATGCGTTGGGGCCCGCTGTCGATGCTGAACCCGGTAACCAATGCGCAGCTCGGGAACTACGCGCTGGCGGTCAATTCACCGGCCATCGATTACGTCCCGACTTCACAACCGAATTACAATCTGGTACCCAGGACGGACTTCTTCGGAAATCCGCGGCCGGATCCAGTCAGACCCAACGCCTTCGACGTTGGCGCGGTGGAATACCAGGGCGTCGATACGACAGCGGTTGTCTTTGTAAGTGGCGGGCCGCTGAATTTCGGCAGCGTGGTGGGCACCACGACCAGCGCCGCACAAACCTTGACGCTGCAGAATGACGGCGGTGTCAGCATGACCGGCATCACGGTTGCTGTCACCGCGCCGTTTGCCAGACCTGCCGGCCTGGCTGGCGGTACCTGCGGTACGACCTTGGCCGCAGGCGCAACCTGCACCATCAACATCGTATTCTCGCCGCCGCTCGCGGCGACTGCGACTCCATACACTGGTACGGCTACGGTTACGGGCAGCGTTACGGTAAATGGTTCGCCGGTTTCGCTTAGTGGAACTGGCATACCAATAATCCAGACCGCAACCGTGTCGCCGAGCCCATTGGCCTTCGGTAATTGGGCGACGGGAACCAGTTTCACAAGGAACCTGACAGTAACGAATAGCGGTAACGTTGGCCTGGCCGGTGGTACCGTCAGCGCTCTGGCGGCGCCCTTCTCTCGCATCACGACCGGAACGTTCCCGACCGGCGCTCCGAATTGTGCGGCGACTCTCGCGGTAGGTGCTTCCTGCACCATCAAAGTGCAATACGCGCCGGCAGCCACGGTTGCCTCGAACGCAACGCTGACGGTGGCCTACACCGGTGCAACCGTAACGGGTTCACCGGTCTCAATCAGTGGAACTGGTGTGGTGACGCCAGCAACTGTGTCGATTACGCCGAATCCGCTGACGATCACGCTGCCGGCCGGAACACTCAGCGGAACCAGCACCGTGACTCTGACCAACACTGCTGCGGCCGGTGGGTCGAACGTTGCTGTTACCAACGTAGCTGTCACTGGAGCCGGGCTGATCTGGGCTTGGACCAAAGGTACAGACACCTGCACCGGTGCAGCTCTGGCGCCGGGCGCGAGCTGCACGGTCGGAGTCAGATTCATGCGTATTCTATCGGTCGGCACCCATACGGGGGCGATTACCTTCACCGACACGGCCACCGGCTCACCGCAGAGCGGAGTGCTTAGGGGAGTCGCTCAATGAGGCACTATTGTGCGACCGGGAATGATACTGCTCGCGGCAACCACCGCGAGCAGTATCTGGCACTAAGATGTACGTGCAGTTCAAGAAACGAAAGCGGGGCGGTCTTTCAGATCGCCCTGCAATCCAAGCAAGCAGCATTCCCGCACGCACTGGGAACTCAGTACGGGCTGGAATCGGAAAAGGAGTTCTTACGGACATGAGGTTCAGTCGCATCCTATGCTTGGGCGCAGCCCTCGTCCTTTCACAGACCGCTTTCGCTGAGACTCCGTTCGATCTCCAGACACTGGCCCTGCTAGACGCCTCGATGGATTTCTGCACCAAGGCGAACCCCGAAGCAGCCGAGAAATTCAAGGATTACGCCAACCAGTTGGAGAAGGACGTACCGCAGAAAGATCTGGAGGCTACGCGCGATTCCAAGGATTACAAGGAAGCGCGCAAATCGATCAGCGCGGAGTTCGACAAGCTCAACAAGAAAGAGGCGACCAAGACCTGCTCGGACTTTCTGAAAGCGGACAAGTAGTTGGTCGGCCGAGTAACCGGGAGATGACGTTGTTTGCGTTGCCTGGAACGCGAATCCGGGGAAGGATGTAAGTATGTTCGGACAATTGATGCAATTTGGCAGATTGCTTCTGGCGGGGCTGCTTGCCACTGGCATTCTAGTATCATCGGCGCAACCCCAATCCTCAGCCACGTCAAGTCAGGCTCCCTCGTCACCGCCCACTACGGCCAACTCCGCTTCTCCATCGGCGAAGATGCCGCCTGCCGCTCCGAATGGGAAATCCGCGGCAGCTTCCACTCCGTACCGAAATCAGCCTGATCGGATCGCGAATCGGGCCGCGGCGTATTACGAAGCGGTCTGGGGAATCGAAGCCCCCAGCGTCAAAGCGGTGGAGTCGGGGGTGATTCTTCGGTTCAGCTACCGCGTTTTGGACCCGGGAAAGGCCAAGCCGCTCAGCGATAAGAAATTCGATCCTTTCCTGGTTAGCCCGGCGAAGGGGGTCAAACTGGTAGTCCCGTCGATGGAGAAGGTCGGGCAATTGCGCCAGGCTCCCCACGACCTCGACGCCGGAAAGTCCTACTGGATGGCGTTCTCGAACAGCGGGCGAGTGTTGAAGCCCGGAGACCGCGTGGATATTGTGATTGGAAATTTTCGCGCTCAAGGACTATTGATTGAATAGCGTTTGGGCGGGCGTTGCAGCAACCGTGAAGAGTCGCCGTGACGGTGGGCTGGATTAAGGTTAGCGGAAGGAATGCGGGGAACGTTGTAAAGTTGTCTGCCGCCGGGGAGCTGCGGTCTTCCCGGGCAATATCCCCGCGTAGAAGAGTTGGTTAAAACGAAAGTCAGACAAAAAACACTCTGTGTCCCCTAAAAAGGTGCTCATGAACAAGATCCGATTAGCGAAGCCAGTGACGGTTGTAGGTGGATTCATTTTTCTGTGTGCGGTACCTGGGCTGACTCGCGCGCAGAGTGCTCCGCCCGGTCCGGTGCAGGCTCCGAAGGCGGCCTCGTCTGGGGCCCAAGTGAAGCGAGACTCTCTCCCCGCCGATGATTTTGCCGGGTTGAATTATAGCGAGGAACAGAAGACAGAAATCGACCAGATTCATCGCAATACCAAGGCGCTTATGGATGCGGTAGCAAAAGACGATAAGTTAACCGCAGATCAAAAAGATGCCATGCTCCAGGGGTACGAGCGTTTGGAGTATGGTCGGGTTTACAAGGTGCTAACGCCCGAGCAACAAAGACAAGTCCGCCAGAGGATCCAGGCCCGTCGAGCGGAAAAACAAACGGCGCAAGCGCGGTGAGCGTGTGTGCTGACCTAGCAGCGGTTGGCGTCAATCAAATCCCTGTGGTACGGATCGAACACCTTCTCCAATACCGCAACGACCATCAACGATGCTCGCGTAACCGGTGCGGCTGCCTCGCCGACACTGCGAGCCAATTTACAGGAACAATGGCAGAAGTCGGCTCCGCCTTTCGGCACGCGCAGTCAGCAGCGGGAGCAAGGGCACGCGACCCAGCTCAGTTCTCGAGCGAGTCGTGGGTGTCGGGATAGGTCTCGGTGGCTGCCCGTCTCCAGGCGCCAACCTGTGCCACAAGCAAATTCAATCGATTCGCGCCAAAACTATCGCTTGACCTTGCTCTAGGTCAAATAGCCAAACGTACAAGTGGGGTATTTGTGAGGTGAGGTGAGGGCATAGCCTCGCCTGATCGACGGTCCGGTCCAGGTCAGACTGGCCCCTGAGGATGGAAAGAGGGGCAGCCGCGCCCGAGCACCACATTCGAGAACAAGGCGTTTTGGGATCGCGCTTTCGGACCGGGGTGATGAGTTTGCATGCTCCGCATGGGATCCAGCTACAGGAGAAGGAGAACCTTTCAATGAGAGGTATGAATCTGCTTTGCGCAAGTCTGGTGGTAGCCCTGCTTTCGCTGTCGATGGCCGGGTCGGACACGAAGCCTAGCGCGTCGAAGTTGACTGCGGCGGAGATCGTCGACAAAAACGTAGCGGCGCGCGGCGGCTTGGCGGCGTGGCGGGCCGTGCAGACGATGGAAATGAAGGGCACTATGGAAGCCGGGGGGGACCAACGGTCAACGCTTCCGGTTCCTGGCGCAACGAAGGGGATGATGAAGGGGGTGAGCGTCGTGCCTCCACGGCCGAAAGAGCAGGCCCAACTGCCATTTGTCATGGAACTGCAACGGGGGCGAAAGCAACGGGTCGAGCTCGCGTTCAAGGGCCAGACAGCTATCCAGGTTTACGACGGAGTGCATGGCTGGAAGTTGCGCCCCTTCCTCAATCGGCATGAGGTCGAGAACTTCACGCCGGACGAACTGAAAGCCGCTTCCACGCAGACCGATTTGGATGGGTTGCTGATCGATTATGCGGCCAAGGGTTCGAAAGTGGAGCTCGTAAGCGTAGATCAGGTAGAGGGCCGCAATGCCTATAACCTCAAAGTGACCGACAAGAACGGCAACGCTCGTCACGTCTGGGTGGATTCCGAGACCTTTCTGGAAACCAAGATTGAAGGCACCCCGCGGCGCTTGGACGGTAAGTATCGCCCTGTCGCAGTTTACTTGCATGACTACAGATCTGTAAGTGGACTCGTGATGCCTTATCTCTTTGTGACGGCAGTAGAAGGCTCGCCGTACAGGGAGAAAATAACGGTCGAAAACATAATCTCGAATCCAAAACTGGACGAGTCACGATTTGCAAAGCCAAATTGAGCTGGGGTTTCTCCCCTTTATGCTGTACTCGACGATTGTGTTCGGCCGGCTTGGAAGCCCTGGCAGGCCGCTACATCGAATGCCAGTGGGAGTTATCGAATTTTGTTGCTGATCGGCTAAGGATACGGGTATGACGTTGGGGCGTGCAGCCGCAGCCATCGGGGTTGTTGTGGTGACAACGGTTTGGGCCGAGGGCACATCGCTTGTCACAGCGCCGCCAGGCGCCTCGCTCGTGAGCCTGCGCCATTCCCCGGCCGGCAGCGGGAACCCTGTCGGCCAAGCTTCCCTCACCCCACCAGCAAATGTCCTTCCCCTTCCCCAAACTAGACCGAAGACTCCTGGAGCGACAGAAACAGTGTTTTGTCGCGAGGCTGTAATTCGATGAAAAAAATCCTGAGTGCAGTTGTGATTTCCCTGCTGATGATCCTGTCCTACGTGATAGGACGGCATCACACGGCGCGTCCCGCGACCGCGAGCTCGAGTGCCAGGCGCGTGCTCTACTGGGTCGACCCCATGCATCCGACTTACAAGTCGGACCGCCCCGGGGTGGCTCCCGATTGTGGCATGCAGCTCGAGCCGGTCTATGCCGACGAATCAGGCAAGGCACCGCGATCTGCGTCGCTCGCACAATTCCCCGCAGGAGGCGTTGCCATTGATGGCGCCACGCAGGGGTTACTGGGGATCAGACTAACCACGGTGGAGAGGAGCGGCGCCCCTGGGGTCGTCCGTGTGCTGGGGCATGTAGTTCCGGAAGACACACGAGTGTATCGGATCAACTCCGGGATGGAGGGTTTTATCCGGGAGACTTACAACGATTCGGTCGGAGCACGGGTCAAGAAAGACCAAAAGCTGGCCAGCTTTTATGGGCCTGATTCCTTGTCGGTGCTTTCCGGGTATCTGGCCGCGACTACGGGCGTGCCGGGTGCCGTGGGCAAGGACGGAAACCGAACTATGCCGTTTCCGGGTGCTGTCTCTAAGCAAGGGGTGAGCAGTCTCCAGGGCTATACCGATCGCCTGCGCAATCTCGGCATGAGCGACGTGCAGATTAGGCAGGTAGCGGAGAGCCGCCAGCTTCCTGAGGATATTGATGTAGTCGCGCCCGCGGACGGGTTCATTCTGGCCCGGAACATTTCGCCGGGACTTCATTTCGATCGCTCCATGGAGTTTTACCGGATCGCCGATCTGACTCGAGTCTGGATCCTGGCGGACGTCTTCAGCAATGAAGCGAATAGCTTCCGTCCAGGCGCCGTCGCACGCGTCACTCTGTCAGGCCAGGGAAAGACCGTTAGGGCCCGGGTAAGTGATGTCTTGCCGGAGATCGATCCCGCGACGCGGACTTTGAAGCTTCGCCTGGAAGCCGATAACCCTGGTTTCGTACTGCGCCCCGATATGTACGTAGATGTCGAGTTGCCCGTGGCTAGACCGCCTGGACTCACCGTTCCACAGGATGCAGTGATCGATTCGGGAAGCGAGCAGCGCGTGTTCGTCGAGCGCAGCAGCGGAGTGTTCGAGCCGCGCCTGGTGCAAACCGGATGGCGCTCGGGCGACCGGGTTGAGATCGTGCAGGGCTTGGCGGAAGGCGAACGCGTGGTCGCCACGGGAACCTTCTTGGTGGACTCGGAGAGTCGCCTGAAATCCGTCACCTCGTCGCCGCCCGGGCAAGGGCCTGCTCAAGGTCAGAGTATTCCGGCCAAATCCAGCGCCCAGCCGGGCGTGGCTGCCAGCGCCGGCAAGGTCAAAGATGCGGCCTGCGGCATGATGATCGATCAGGGAAAGGCGGTAGCCGAGGGCAACACTCTCACTCGTGATGGCGTGACCTATTATTTCTGCTCCGATCGCTGTAAGAAGAAGTTCAGCGCGCCCGCGGAGCACTATCTAGCCTTGAATCCGTCTGGGAACCGGCAATGATTAACCGCATCATTGATTTCTCCGTTCGAAACAAGTTCCTCGTTTTCGCTCTGGTCGGTGCGGCTTGCCTGTGGGGCGCGTGGTCGATGATGCGCCTGCCCGTCGATGCCATGCCCGACCTGAGCGAAACCCAGGTCATCATCCTGTCGCGCTGGGACCGCAGTCCCGACATTATCGAAGATCAAGTTACCTACCCCATCGTTTCCGCCATGACGGGCGCCCCTCATGTCAAAACCGTACGCGGAATCTCCGACTTCGGATTTTCCTACGTGTACGTAATCTTCGATGAGGGAACCGACCTCTACTGGGCGCGCTCCCGCACGCTTGAATATCTCTCCGCAGTTACTGGCCGATTCCCGGAAGGAGTCAAAACCGAGCTCGGGCCGGATGCGACCGGGCTGGGTTGGGTTTTCCAATACGTTCTAAAGGATGAGTCCGGCAAACACAGCCTGGGCGAGCTTCGTTCCTATCAGGACTGGTATCTGAAGTACTACTTGAAGGCGGTCCCCGGCGTGGCTGACGTGGCTTCGCTCGGCGGATTCACGCAGCAGTATCAGGTCAACGTGGATCCCAACCGCCTGCGCTCCTATGGGATCCCGATCTCTCGAGTGGCTGATGCGGTCCGGGCGGGCAACCGCGAGACGGGTGCGCGCCTGCTGGAATTTGGCGGCGCCGAATACATGATCCGCGGCCGCGGTTACATGCAGTCGCAGCACGATATCGAAGAGACCGTGCTGGCTTCCGTCGATGGAACTCCGATTCGGATCAAGGATGTTGGGACGGTAGTCATCGGTCCCGATATCCGACGCGGCGCCAGCGATCTGGACGGCAGGGGGGAAGTCGTTTCCGGAATCGTTATCATGCGCGACGGCAACAATGTGCTGGATGTGATTGACCGGGTGAAAACCCGTCTCAAGGATATTGAGCCCGGTTTGCCAAGCGGCGTAAAAGTAGTGCCGGTGTACGACCGTTCCGAGTTGATCAAGCGTTCGATCTCCAACGCGCGCCTGACGCTCATAGAAGTTATTCTCACCGTTGTCGTCATCATCCTGATTTTCCTCTGGCATTTCCCCAGTGCGGTGATTCCAGTCGTCACCATCCCGGTGGCTGTACTGTTAGCGTTGATTCCTCTACGGTACGCTGGCATGAGTATCAACGTAATGTCGCTGGCGGGCTTGGCCATTGCCTGCGGCGAACTGGTCGATGCCGCCATCGTGGTGGTGGAACAGACGCACAGGAAACTGGAGAGCTACGAGATATCCGGCCTTCCTTTTTCGTATAGCGACGTAGTGTTGGAGGCGGTCCGCGAAGTGGCTGGACCCACGTTCTTTGCCTTGCTGGTGATCGCAGTGGCCTTCCTGCCCGTCCTGGCTCTGGAAGGGCAGGAGGGGAAGCTGTTTCGGCCGCTGGTTTTGACCAAGACTTTTGCGATGCTCGCGGCCGCAGCCCTGGCCATTACTTTCGATCCGGTTCTGCGCCTGCTGTTGGTAAGGCGCCGCGCTTCGGTCGACACCTGCGCCAGCACGGCGCAGCGTCTTTCAAGTTGGCTGCTCGGGGGACGCATTCGTTCGCAAGAAGACCATCCCATTACCGGCCCGCTGATGCGCATCTACGATCCGGTGGTCCGTTGGACCCTGCGCTGGAAGTGGCTCGTGATCGCGGGCGCACTGGCTCTTGTTTTGGTGACCATCCCCCTGTTCTGGAAGGTTGGCTCGGAATTCATGCCCTCGGTGGATGAAGGCTCGCTGCTCTATATGCCCACCACCATGCCCGGCATCTCGATTGCGGAATCGCAGAAACTGTTGCAGGTCACCGATCGCATTCTCACAGGCTTTCCGGAAGTCGATCACGTGATGGGCAAGACCGGACGCGCTGACACCGCAACCGATCCCGCTCCGCTCTCCATGCTCGAAACCCTCATCGTGCTCAAGCCACAATCCGAATGGCGCAGGACGGAAACGTGGTACTCCTCGTGGGCTCCGAACTGGCTCTTGCCCATCCTGCGGCACATCACTGCCGACCATATTTCCGAGCCGCAACTGGTCGCGGAAATGAACGAGGCGCTGCGCATCCCCGGTTTGTCGAACTCCTGGACGATGCCCATCCGGGGACGCATCGACATGCTCAGCACCGGTATTCGCACGCCCGTTGGCCTCAAGGTTCAAGGCGCCGACCTGGCCCAAATCCAGCGGATCGGTAACCAATTGGAACAGGTGTTGAGCACCGTACCGGGCACGCGCGGCGTATTCGCAGAGCGCACCGGCAACGGATATTTCCTTGACGTCGTGTGGGACCGCAACGCGCTGGCCCAATACGGCCTCTCGGTCGACGATGCGCAGAACGCTCTGTCCACGGCGGTCGGCGGCGACAACGTCACGACCATGATCGAAGGCCGCGAACGCTATCCCGTGAACGTGCGTTACATGCGCGATTTTCGCTCGGACCTGGAGGCGCTAGGCCGGGTGTTGATCTCGACCAACGAGAAGCAGATTCCGCTGTCGGAACTTGCGACCATCCACACCTTGAACGGGCCGGCGATGATCCGCAACGAAAACGGCTTGCTTACGGGATACGTTTTCGTCGATGTCGACGATCGCCCCATCGGCGATTACGTGGCGCAGGCGCGACAGCAAATTCAGTCCAAGCTTTCTCTTCCCGCGGGATATTCGATCCTGTGGAGCGGGCAGTACGAATCCGCCGAGCGCGTGCGTCAGCGCCTGATGTTGGTCGTCCCGGTCACCCTCACGATCATCCTCTTTTTGATCTATTGCAATACGCGTTCGATCGCGAAGACCCTGATTGTCACTTTGGCCGTTCCCTTCTCAGCGGTCGGAGCGCTCTGGATGGTTTATGCCCTGGGCTACAACCTGAGCATTGCAGTCTGGCTCGGCATTATCGCTCTGCTGGGAATCGACGCTGAGACAGGCGTTTTCATGCTCCTCTATCTGGACCTCGCGTATGAGAAAGCCGAGCACGAGCCGACGGGGATGACCCGGCCGCGTCTGTGCGAAGCCATCGTCGAGGGATCCGCCAGGAGGCTGCGTCCCAAGCTGATGACCTTCGCGACCATGAGCATCGGGCTGGTTCCGATCCTGTGGGCTACCGGCACGGGATCGGAAATCATGAAGCGCATTGCCGCCCCCATGGTAGGTGGAATCGTCACCTCATTCATTCTGGAGTTACTGGTATATCCGGCCGTGTACCTGGTTTGGAGGGAGTCTGCGCTGCAAAAGGAATCCGGCGAACTAACCGGCGATAGCGTCGATGCGACCGGTCTTCTCGGTCTCGAACCGGGCGAAGGAACCGGTCTGGTGCGCGTAGCCTCGCAGCAATCGTAACAACCATGGTTGTAATACGGAAGTCATGGCTCATATTGCGTGAAGCTTGTTGAATTGAAAGACGATTCGAGTTGCTGGGAGGAGGGTCTATGAAGTTGCTACGTTGTTTGGCGTCTTGTTTGCTTGTGTCTGTAACGCTGTGGGGGCAATCTGCTCCAGCGCCGAATTCCGCTCCGGTGGCGAACCCTGCTCCGGTACCGCAGCCCGCGCCAGCGTTTCAACCGAATCCAGCGGCTTTGCAGTCCAGAATGGCAGGTCAGCCCCAGACGCCTGTCGAGGCAAACTCTTTGTATCTGGGGCAAATGAAGCGGATGATGGACCAAATCAAAGCCATGCAAACCAAACTGGACGAAATGAAAGTCAACACCGCTAAAGTTAAGGACCCTACATTAAAGCAACAGCTTCAGCTGGACAACGAGTTATGGGCGATGATGTTGACACAATTGCAGGCAATTACGATCTCGACCGCGCAGAGCCGTTCCTTTGGTCGTTTCGGCGCGGGCGAACAGGCGTATCGCCAACAGCGTCAGTCCTTGCGTCAGCCGCCGACTCCTCCGGATACTGCCGCTCCTTCTTCGCTCGTTGCTCCTGAGTCCAAGCCGGGCGCCTCGACAGGCCACCAGTAGCTTGCGCGGCGGGAAAAGCCGATCTGACTCGGACAAGGTGAGGATGGCAATGTCAATGTCGCTTCTCGAAGCAGAAAGCCGAAGTTGGGTGCCCCGTTCAACCCTGAGCCTTGGGCCCGGCCAGAGAAAACTATTATGTTGGTGAGGTCCCTGACGGAGTAATTACTATGTCCAAGCCACTCGGAATTTCCCATTTAAGAATCTCTAAGGATTTGGACCTCGATTGACATATGACTGTCGAATCCGTCCTATTTGGAAGGAGTAAGCGATGCGCGTATCAAGTCGAAGGATGACCCTGGTTGTGGTTCTCATTCTCCTGGCTGCTGTCGCCGCGTTCGCCGTTTCATCCGGCAGCGAAACCTTCACGGTTACCATTTATGATGGGTGGTTGCCGGCCGGCGCCGTCTACTCCGGCTCTTTCGCCTGGGACAGCACAGGCAAATTAACGGTGTTCAACTTCAATTATCCCGGGTGGGCTGGCGCCACGGTGGCAAATTCGTATTGTCCCGCCATCTTCGAGAATCCCGGCACCAGCCTATGCTACGTACCGCAGCCCCCGGGCAACACGAATGCATTTGCTTTCTACGGACCCGGGACGGTGTTTGTATATGGAAACACCTCGTACTCAGGCTCGCCTATAACTGTCGGCGGCCACGGAACCGTTGCCTGGGGTCCTGTGATCTACGGAACGAAGACAGTCAGTACTGTCGCCGGGGGCTTTATCAATGATGGCAGACCCGCCACAATGTCCGCATTGCAAAGTCCAGGAGGCGGCCGGACGGATAGCGCCGGCAATTTGTACATTGCAGACACGAACGATCACCGGATCCGCAAAGTTAGTACGACTGGTGTCATGACCACGATTGCGGGGACTGGGATCGCTGGCTATAACGGTGACGGTGGACCCGCTACAACAGCCAACATCAGCTTTCCCACGGAAGTAGCAATCGACTCCAAGGGTAACATCCTGTTCAGCGACAGCGGGAACAACCGTATTCGGAAGATCAGCACTGCAGGCATCATCACCACGATTGCAGGAACGGGAGTACCCGGGTTTGGCGGCGACGGTGGACTGGCGACTTCCGCGAAGTTAAACCGGCCTGCGGGTTTGAATCTAGATTCTGCAGGCGATCTCTATTTCGCTGACCGATTCAACCATAGAGTTCGCATGATCGATACAGCTGGAGTCATTCAAACTGTGGCCGGAAACGGCACGGCTGGGTTCAGTGGCGATGGTGGTTTAGCCACGTCGTCCAAACTTTATTTTCCCACTGAAGTATTACCGGACAATACCGGCGATCTTTATATAAGCGACAGCAACAACCTTCGAGTACGTAAAGTAAACTCGTCGGGAATCATCAGCACCTTCGCTGGAAACGGTGGTGCAGGTTGCAAAGGCGATGGAGGTCCCGCGACTAGTGCCGGCTTAGGCATACCGTCTGGGTTGCTGATTTACCATGGCAGTCTGGTCAGTGGCGTACCTACACTGCTCATCGGGGTTACTTGCCAGGCAGAGATAAAGGGTGTGGACCTGGCGACAAATGTGATTCACACGTTTGTTGGTTCCGCAATGGGTTTTGACGGCAACGGTAACGCTGCCTTGTCCTCGAAATTCATGCCTCCTTTCAGCTTGATGGTCGACCACTTGGGCGACCTGCTGATTGGCGACGGCGGGAATGATGAGGTGCGTAAGGTCGGTGCTGGCACGACAATCGTGACCGGGTTCGCCGGTGGATACCTCGGAAATGGGGGTGCAGGCACTGCGGCCAGTCTGGACGCACCCGAAAATATCGCTTTCGATGCCTCTGGAAACCTGTATATAGCCGAAGCCGGCGGCAATCGGATTCGCAAGCTTTCCACCACCGGGGTCATAACTAGATTTGCCGGTACAGGAACCTCCGGCTACTCCGGCGATGGAGGCAATGCCACCTCGGCGCAATTATGGTTTCCTCACGGAGTAGCAGCGGACAGCACCGGGGACGTGTACATTGCCGATACCGGCAACAAAGTGGTTCGGAAGGTGAACACAGCTGGCACGATCACTACCTTCGCTAAAGACTCCAGATTTCTGCAACTGGCAGGATTGACAACCGATTCAGCTGGGAACGTCTATGCTGCGGACTACGGAGCTTGCGTGGTGTGGCACATTACCCCTGCTGGAGTCGTCAGCGTCTTCGCTGGCGTATTGAAAACTTGCGGCTACAACTCGGATGGGATCGCCGCAACTTCGGCGCACCTTAACGGCCCGTACAGCGTAGCCATCGATTCCAAGGGCGATCTGTTGATCGGCGATAGTTTCAATCAGCGAGTGCGGATGGTCAGCAGTGGAATTATCTCAACCTATGCTGGTACAGGAACGTGCGGCTTTTCTGGCGATGGCGGGGCAGCGACGTCTGCCAGGCTGTGCCATCCGAGTGGCGTGACCGTGGACAAGAGCCTTAATGTATACATCGGCGACTACGGGAACTTCCGCGTTCGTAAGGTCAGCGGCGGTACCATCTCCACTTACGCGGGCACGGGCGGGAAAGGCTATAACGGCGATGGTCTGGCTTCGACAAAAACCAACTTAGACGGTCCGATCTCCGTATCGGTGAATCCCCAGGGCATCCCTTATGTTGCCGACGACCTTCAGTACCGGGTGCGAAAGATTCAGTAGCGAAATCTTCACCTTTATCCGTTAGCGATTGAGATGATGCATGACTGGTTCTGGAGAACTTGCTGTAACAATGGTCGGTAGCATCGTCCTGCGGTCTGCCCTTGGGGTTCGTGGACAGCAGTCCTCACAGGCCGCCGTTTCAGACACGCCCTCTGAAACGAGTGCCGCGCCGATCTCAACCGCACCGCGTACTCCCACAGACATGCCGCCCAACCCCCGAAGGTTACGTGCGAGGGAGGCAAGCTCACGATCTCAGCCGAGCCCCCAGACGGATGCCACGTGCCTGCTGCTTGGCTGCTCGGTGCTGACCCCACCCCAAATCTCTTTGCGCCAGGTCAAGTTGAGCCTGCGAAATTGTGATATAAACCACCAATAGACAAGCCCCGCAAGTGCGTCGAATACAGCAGCGAGCCAGCCGCGCAGCGGAAAGGCTTGTGTTGGTCAGGAGCGTGCCCCCCGGGCAAGCGGGAAAATGATCGATCGTGGCCAGTGAGGGTTATCTGGGTGCCCTGTAACGATCCCTTAGTGCCAAGTGGGCGGGCTGAACTGCGGATAAATGGTGTTAGCGAAGCGACCGGGAATGTAAGTTTGGCCTGTGCTGAAGGCGCCTGACCTGGGGGCTCGAGGCACCGGTTCACCGTTTCGTGGGTATGTCTGAGATGATTCATGACGGGCCCTGAAAAACTTTTCGCGATATGGGTTAGTGCCTTCTTTCTGCTGTCTGCAGTTGATGCTGGCGGACAACAGCCTTCCAACGTCGCCCAAGTAGGACCGGTGACCAGTGTCGCGCCCACCTTAGCCGTGCAGCGTACCCCCGCAGAAATGCCGCCCAATCCCCCAAAGGTTACGTGTAGTGGCAACCAGCTCACCATCTCCGCGCAGAATTCCACCCTGGGCGCCGTACTGAGTGCCATCCATGCTTGCATCGGAGCTGATATCAACATCCCCGAAGCCGCCAAGGCGGAGCGCTTGTTTGCGCAATCGGGACCGGGGCCGGTACGTGCAATTCTCTCAGAGTTTCTGAGTTCGACGGACTTCAACTACGTGATCGAGGCGTCACCGTTAGACCCAGAAAAAGTCCAGACGGTCGAGCTGAATCCGCGCCCCGGCGACTCGCCCGCAGAAGCGGCCGCAGAGGTGGCCAGCAATGACAACCTGTCGCCAAATCGGCGCGCGTGGCGTGAAGCACGACACAATTATGTGCAGTCTTTCACTGCTGCGGACGATGAATCCAGCCAGGGAACGGACGCGGCTTCACCTGCACCTGTGTCGGTCGAAACTGCTGCCGCTCCGGCGAGTTCGATTCCGGTCGAAGGTGCACCCACAGACGGTGCGTCAGCAGCGCCGTTGCGCCCGCAGCATCTGCCGTTACGCCAGCAGCATCTGCCGATGCGCCCGCAGCATCTGCCGTTACGCCACCAGAGGCGAACGCAATCATCCCATCCTCTACCGAATCCGGTTTGGCGCAGAATCAGGGCAAGACCACACAGGAAATGATCAGTGATATGCAGCGTATGTTCGAACAGCGAAAGCAGATGGTCCAGCAGCAGACTGCTACGGTCCACTAAGCTGAGTTCGCTACGCCGCCGCACGATCAAGGGTTGCCTGTAGGCGGCTCCTGGCTTCTGTCGAGCTGCGCTTCTGCGGTTCCGATCTGCTTCCTCCAAACGCAGGTGAACACCGAACCTTCCGCCGATGCCAGTTCCCAACGGTAGCGGGCGATAGCTGCGAAGCCCAACCTTTACCCGCCTAATCTCAAAGCCCGGGTGTTGGAAACTCGATGACTGTAGCGACGACATTCGTTACGGGCGGGTGAATGCGCCGCGCCATCTATAAAACGGGCTACGCCGAATCCCGCCTGGATGCCATACTTGCCACAAGGATTGATTACTCATGAATGTCCTTGTTCTGAACGCCGGCAGTTCCAGTCTGAAGTTTCAAGTCATCGCAACCGACCTCGACCGCATTAGACAGCACAAGGATGAACGAATTTGCCGTGGCGAAGTCGAGCGCACCGGCAGCGAGGCGATCATCACCTTTCAATACAAGCAGCAGACAAAGCGCAAGCTCACCGCGTCGTTGCGCGACATTTCTGCCACGCTCGATTATCTGGTGCATTACATTGCGTCCGACCAATCGGGCGTGGACGAGATCCGGAGCACCGCCGACATTCATGCGGTGGGACATCGCGTGGTGCACGGCGGCGAGCGGTTCGCCGAGTCGGCGCTGGTGGATGACCAGGTACTAAGCGGCATTGAGGACTGCATTGACCTTGCTCCGCTGCACAATCCCGACAACATCAAGGGCATTCTGGCTGCGCGCGGGTTGTTCGGCAAGGACACGCCGCAAGTTGCAGTGTTTGACACTTCCTTCCACCATTCCATTCCTGAGCACGCATTCCTGTATGCGCTTCCGTACCACCTTTACCGTCGCTATCGCATCCGACGCTACGGTTTTCATGGCACGTCGCACCGGTATGTCGCCTTTTGCTACCGGGCGCTACGGGGACTGACCAGAGAGCAGACCAACATCATCACGCTCCATTTAGGAAATGGGTGTTCCGCAGCGGCGATTAAGGGGGGCAATTCCGTGGACACGTCGATGGGTATGACGCCACTGGAGGGCCTGGTGATGGGTACCCGTTGCGGCGACCTCGATCCCGCGATCGTCGACCTGATCGCCACCAAGGAGGGCATGTCTTCGTCGGAAGTTGAGACCTTGCTGAATACACAGTCCGGTCTGTTGGGAGTCTCCGGCCTGACCAACGACATGCGCGAACTGCAGGGAGAACTAAAGGACCACGACGATCGCCGGGTTCGCCTGGCAATCGAAATCTTCTGCTACCGCGCGCGCAAGTACATTGGCGCTTACCTGGCTGCAATGGGCGGAGCAGACGGGATCGTTTTCACCGGCGGAATTGGTGAAAACTCACCGCAGATTCGCGCGGGCATTTGCCAGAACCTGGAATGGGCCGGGCTTAAAATCGATGAAGCCAGAAATGAGCAGATGGTGGGCCGCGAAGGCCTCATCAGTACCGATGATTCAAGACTCCTGGCCTATGCGATACCCACGGACGAGGAACTCCTGATTGCTCGCGACACAGTGCGAGTCATCCTTGGCCAGCCGCATCCTTCTTAATTACAAATCGCCAGCTAATACGGCCAAACCCACGCTGCCGCTGAAGGCTGGTCGATGCCGTACTCATGCGCGTAGTTACGGCACTCGATCTGCTGGTTGAGGAAGCGTTCCTTCGCGTGACCTCCGATTCTCTGCAATCGGGGTACCCGATCGATCACGTCCATGGCCAGACTGTAACGGTCGATATTGTTATTGATCGCCAGCTCCAGTGGCGTATTGATGTTGCCCTTTTCCTTGTATCCGCGCACGTGCATATTGTCGTGGTTATGACGCCGGTACGCCAGCCGGTGGATCAGCCATGGATAGCCATGGAAGTTAAAGATGACCGGCTTATCCGATGTGAACAGGGAATCGAAGTCCTTGTCCGGTAGCCCGTGCGGGTGCTCGGTGCTCGGCTGGAGCTTGAACAGGTCGATCACGTTGATGAACCGGATTCTGATGTCCGGGAATTCCTGCCGCAGCAGCGCCGTTGCGGCCAGGGCCTCCTGGGTCGGTATGTCGCCCGCCGACGCCATCACCACATCCGGTTCGCCGCCTTCATCGTTGCTGGCCCAGTCCCAGATGCCGATGCCTTTCGTGCAATGCGTGATGGCGGCGTCCATCGTCATGTATTGCAGGTGCATCTGCTTGTCGCACACGATCACGTTGACGTAGTTCTGGCTGCGCAGACAGTGGTCGGCCACCGAGAGCAGCGAGTTCACGTCCGGTGGCAGGTAGATGCGGGTCACATTGGCGCTCTTGTTCACCACCACATCGAGGAACCCTGGGTCCTGGTGCGTAAAACCATTGTGGTCCTGGCGCCAGACGGTTGAAGTGATCAGCAGGTTCAACGATGCGATCGACTCGCGCCAGGATAGATGATTGCAAATCTCCAGCCACTTGGCATGCTGATTGAACATGGAGTCGATTACGTGTACGAACGATTCGTAGGTCGAGAAGAACCCGTGGCGTCCCGTCAACAGGTAGCCTTCGAGCATGCCCTCCATGGTGTGCTCGCTTAGCATTTCCATGACTCGTCCGTCGTTCGACAGCTCGCCTCCGTCGGAGTCCTCGGGGAAGTATTCCTCGATCCAGAACTTCTTGCTCACTTCGTAAATCGCATCGAGTTTGTTCGAGGTGTTCTCGTCGGGACCGAACACCCGGAAGTTGCTCATGTTCAGCTTCATCACGTCGCGCAGGAACGTCCCCAGGGGGCGGGTGTTCTCAGCTTGCGTACGGCCCGGCTTGGCGAGCGTTATGCCGTATTGCCGGAAGTCAGGCAAGCGCAAGGCCTTCTTCACCCGTCCGCCGTTGGCGTGCGGGTTGGCGCTCATGCGCCGGGTGCCGGTTGGAGCTAGATCGCGAAACTCGGTCACAAACCTGCCGTCGCCATCGAACAGTTGCTCGGGACGCTGCGAGCGCATCCAGTTCTCCAGGATCCGCAACTGCTCGGGATCTTTCTTCACATTGGGCAGAGGCACCTGATGTGCACGCCAGAAGCCCTCGAGTCTGTGCCCTTCAACCTCGACTGGAGCAGTCCAGCCTTTCGGCGAGCGCAAAACGATCATCGGCCAAGGCGGCCGTGAACTCGCGCCATCCCTCCGAGCTGCCTGCTGATGCTGCCTGATCTCCAATACGCAGTGCTCGACCGTTGCAGCCATTGCCTGGTGCATGCTTTCGTGATCCGAGCCTTCGACGAAGTACGGAGTCCAGCCATAGCCCCTCAGCAGGCTTTCCAGTTCCTCGTGAGGAATTCGCGCCAGTACGGTCGGGTTATTGATCTTGTACCCGTTGAGATGAAGGATCGGCAGAACGGCGCCGTCGCGTGCAGGATTCAAGAACTTATTGACGTGCCAGGAAGTCGCCAACGGTCCCGTCTCCGATTCACCGTCGCCCACCACGGCAGCAACGATCAATTCCGGATTGTCGAACGCTGCCCCACACGCGTGCGATAGTACGTAACCAAGCTCACCTCCTTCATGAATCGAGCCTGGTGTCTCCGGCGTGCAATGGCTTCCAATGCCCCCGGGGAAGGAAAACTGCTTAAAGAACTCGCGGAGGCCCTCGAAATCCTCGCTCTTCTCCGGGTACACCTCGGAATACGTCCCCTCCAGGTAACCCGGACCGAGAACTCCGGGCGCCCCGTGACCAGGACCGGCCAGGAAGATCATGTCAAGGTCATATTTCTTTATCAGGCGATTGAGGTGAACGTAAATGAATGACAACCCCGGACTCGATCCCCAGTGGCCCAGAAGCCTGTTCTTGATGTGTTCCGGTCGTAGTGGATCCGTCAACAGGGGATTGTCGAGCAGATAAATCATGCCCAGGCTGAGGAAGTTACAGGCGCGCCAATACGCATCTGTCTTATGCAATTCGTCAGCGCCCAAGGGTGTTTCCGTAATAGTCGAACGCGCCGGACCATATGCACTGATCGCGGCAATCTCGGTAGTCTGATCGGAAGAAACGGTACTCATGAGGACACCTCAATTCGCCGGAAATAACGGGATTGGCAATCGCCCCGGCCCGATAGACATTAACGATTCACCATCGCAGGCGAACCGTCAACGGAAGGGGCGGATTGTCACCCACTTTTAATTATTACTTCAGGTCGCCAGGGACACCAAAGCAGTGGCGACAACCAAAACAACCGAGAGAAGAGGCTCATTTGCCTTGGTAGGGAAGCGCTACTACCGACCCTCTCCCGCAGGCTTGATGAAGTATCCGGACACCTTCCACTGGCCGCCCTTCTCCTTCACGACAACGACATTCTCGATCATGCCAGAGCGGTTTTCGAAGTTCGTATCATAAAGAACCACGACGTATTCACCGGCGGGTGCGCTGGGCAGCTTGGTGGTATAAGTCGCCCCTTTGAGTTGGCGCGATTGGAGCTTTCCCAACGGAGCTCGCACGGATCGGAGGGCATTAACCCACTGCTCCTTTGACAATGAGTTCCGGAACTCGCTCGCAGCTTGGAACCAGCTCTCACCGTATTGGTTGGAATCGATCAACGCCAACCAGGACACAGTGGCGTACGCGGCAGCCTTTTCTTCGACCCGCTCGTCCGAGCAATAACCGACACTTGTTAACGCTACCAGCAAGAAAAGCAACGTGAACAGCTTGCCATGGAGCTTCAAGTAAACCTCACCGCCAATAAATCCGTGAGCGTGGTGAATCAGTCCGAGCAGTCCGATGGAACAAACGGTTGCACAGCTAAAGGGGCTCAAGTTCCATGAAGTTTGCCAGCACGGGCTTACTTGCTTCCAGTTTCATTCCACAGGAACGAAAGCTCGTCGGCAGTATCATTTACCAGCTGCATGATGGAAACTCCGGCGCTGTGGCCTGCCTTCAGCTCGTAGTGCAGCAGGATCGGCCTGTCGCCTCCTGTGTCTGCTTGCATTAATGCCGTCATCTTGCGTGCGTGCAGGGGATCGACTCGCGTGTCAGAATCGCCGGTATTAAACATGATGGCCGGATATTTAACGCCCTTGTGCACATTATGATACGGCGAATACTTGATCAGGTAGGAAAACTGATCAGGTTTTTCGGCAGAGCCATACTCCGCCGTCCACCAACGGCCAACAAGAAAATTCTGGTAACGAAGCATGTCGAGAAGCGGATACCCGCACCAGATCGCACCGAACAGTTCCGGGTGCTGGGTCATGGCTACGCCCATCAGCAACCCGCCGTTTGATCTTCCACGCACTGCCAGGTGCGCAGGGGAAGTGTACTTCTGCTGGATCAGATAGTCGGCGGCGGCGAAGTAATCATCGAATACGTTCTGCTTTTTCTCGAACATTCCCGCCTTGTGCCAAGACTCTCCGTATTCGCCACCGCCTCGAAGGTTGGGCTGCGCGTAGAATCCGCCTTGTTCCATCCACCACGCGTACTCTGGGTCCCAATGGGGCGGCAGGCTTACGTTGAACCCGCCGTAAGCAAACATGAGCGTTGGGGCCGTTCCATCGTGCTTCAGTCCCTTTTTCGCGGACACGAACATAGGCACGCGAGTGCCATCCTTCGAGTCGTAAAAGACCTGCGAGACCTCGTACTGATCCGAAGCAAACGGCACCTGCGGTTTAGCAAAGATGTCCGTTTTTCCGGTGGCTACGTCGTAATGAAAAATAGCCGGCGGGATGGTGAAAGATTCGAAATTGTAAAAAGCATGGTTGGACGACTCGAGTCCGAACATCCCAGATGCCGCCCCCAACGTCGGGTACGCAATCTTCGCTCCGGCCTTGCCGTCCAGGTCATAAACCTCAGTCTGAGTGATGACGTCGTGTAGCCCGGCTGCAAACAGCTTCCCGCCCACGATGGAGATCGATTCGATGACGTCTTTTCCCTCTGGCACGATGGTCTGCCAGTGCTCCGGCGAGGTGTCGCCCAGTTTTACTTTTACGACGCGATAGTTTTCCGCCTGGTAATCCGTGAGGACATAGAAATCGTCGCCGTAATTTACCGGGGTGAAGCGGTTGTCGATTCCATGAATGAGCGGCCGGAAGGCCGACTCGGAGGTCCGCAGGTCCCTGACGTAGAGATCGACGCGCTTGGCGGGAACGCCATGCGCGACGTGAATGATGAGGTATCGCCCGTTTTCAGTTACTTCGGGATAGATCAACTCCATCGGACCAAAGGTTTCGTCGCCCGACGATTTCCCGAAGATCATCTGGTCTGCTGAAACGGGTGTACCAAGCTGGTGATAGAACACCAGAGATCCGGTCGGCTCAAATTTGGAATAGTACAGTCCCTTTTCATCGGGACTCAGGCTCACTCCCGCGTATCGCGCCTTGGGCAGTACATCCGAGAGACCGGTCCGTGATTTCACATCAAGCAAATGGACTGACTGTTCGTCAGCCCCCCCTTCGCGGACTTCATACACCAGAAGATTTCCGTCCTTCGAGATGTCGGCAATGTTTATGGATGTGTTTTGGTCGCTGCTCAGTTTGCCGGCATCGATCAACCGATCATCGGCGCCCTTCAAGCCTTGGCGCATGTAAATCGACCCCTGGTTCTCGTCAGGCAGACGTTTCTTGAAGAAGTACCTGTTGTCACGTTCCACCGGAATGGTATAGCTTTCGACTCGCACCAGCTCAGTGAGTCGCTTGACAACTTCCGGTCGAATCTTCACTTGGGATAAGTAGTCTTCGGTGTACTGCATCTGCGTTTTGAGCCATTCCCGGGTGGCAGGACTCTTGCTGTCTTCGAGCCAGCGGTATGGGTCGGTAATGGTTAAGCCGTGTATCGTTTCCGTTACAGGATCGACTTTCGTCGGAGGAGGGGCGGGCAGTACAACGCCATTTCCTCCGCGTACGGTGGAACTATCGGCGGCGCCGGCAATTGTGGCGAGAAGGAGAAGGAAAAGAGCAACAGCCAGCCTGGTCATCATGAGTCTGTCTAGGATACCGCAGGAACCTCCAGCCGCAGGCGCCTTGTGGGCTGAGTTGTCGGTCCGCTATTGGGGGCGGGGAGAGTTACTGGCCGTAAGCCTGGCCATCGCATTTCTTACTTGTCCTGCTTCGGGGCCATTCGGGCTTTCGCGCAGATACGTTCCGTACTCAATGTAGGCATTCTGCGGCTGGCCCTTGTGCTCGTAGGCCTGCCCCGCAATGTCATGCACCAGCGAGTACCCCTCGTGCGGCAGTTGGTGGACCCGGCGCGCCGTCGCCAGCGCTCCATCGTCGTCGCCGGTCTGAATTTCCGCCACACACATCAGCGTCAGGGTTACCGGATTCAGTGGTTCTACCATCAGAGACTTTTTCAGGAGATCTTCCGCCCGGGAAAAATTATTGTCGTGAATCAGAATGCGCGCCAGATTTCGGTCTGCGTCAGCGTTCTTGTCGTTGAGCGCGACTGATCGTTCGAATGCCGCACGGGCCTTTTCCGTCTGTCCCATCTGGTAGTACATCACTCCCAGGTTATTGAACGCAGTGTCGTACTCAGGATAGAGGGACGTGGCTTTCTCGAAGTACTCCGCCGCTTTCGGAAAATCGTTTCGCTCCCAGGCCTCCATTCCCTTATGGAACGCCTTTCTTGCGTCCGGCGGGATCCTCAACTCGCCGGTTGAAGTGACGGGCGGCGCGCTCGACTTGGTCGTGGTCGTGTTAACGTCGCTCTTCGGCTTCGCACGGACATACACCGTCCTGCTCTTGTCCATGTCTTCAATGCGAACGGTTTCTACGGCAGTTCCCTGGAGCGGCGTGCCCGAGGCCCGTATCTCGTATGTTCCTGCGGTGCCCACATGGAACTGCGCCCTTCCTTCGGAGTTGGTGAACATTTCACCGACAGGAACTCCCATGTCGTTCACCAATTCCACCCGAATCTGCTCGCCCGCGGCCCGGTCATCCGGGAGCGTCACTCGCACCAGGATTTCGACGCTGGTTATATGCGCAGGTGCACCCTGCGCCGCACAAAGCACGGGCGCCAGCAGCATTAGGCAAAGGCCTGCCCGCATTGGAGTCACCCGGAACATGGTGCCTGCGGGCGGGATTGAACTCCCGCTCCGTGCGAAGGATTGTACGCCAGTTGTTATTGGTAAATGTCAAATCGAGGTGAACAAGAGGGGATTCCGAACAGTACGGCTCGAGAGGGCGAACCGCTTGACCCAGATGCAAGAAAAAAGGCGGAAGCCACACGGGGCTCCCGCCTGCGCGTTGCGGAGCGAATCTAAGGCTTCATGGGCATGTACATCGGTTCGTTCGGTCTGCCCGCTTCGACTTTGTAATCCGGCGGTACCTGGAATAGCGAAGCGTCAGGGTCTGTCTTCGTTATGTTCGTCAGTTTGCTGGTGACCGTTCCCATCATTGGATCCGTGTGTATCGTCAGAATCACCATCTGCAGCTCAGGCGAATACCACCGTTCCGTGACGGCATCGATGGGCTTGCTATTGCCGATCGCGCCCGCCGCGATCGTACGCGTGACGCGCACCCCTTGTGCCTGGATGCCGTTCACTGTCTTGGTTCCAAGGTCTTCTTTCTTTACCGATTCGGACCCGGCCGGTCCCGCGCCCCCCCCCATGGCTGGATCACGTCCTTCGCCATCCGGCCCGGGACCGCGATGCCGGGGGCCGTGTATCTGCATTTGGCGTGCTGTCTTGTTCTCGGGATTTAGAACGTAGCGCTGGCCGGTGACGGAGTCGTTAATCACTATCATGTTGCGCTTTACGTTTCCGGTTGCCGGAGTCGTCAAGTCAACATTTATTTCGCGTCGGGTGCGGCCTTGCGAATCGCGATAGACCTTTGCTTGCGATTCGGTGTGGATCGTGTTTCCATCCGCGAGCGTGGTATCGCGGGTTACCGCGAGGTCGGCGGTGAGAGGTGCCCCAGCGACTGCCTTACCATCGCCGAATTCCCCGCCCATCATGCCGCCGACAGGCCCGGCAGCAAGAAATCCATCATGCGGAGAAGGCGGGGGCGCGACCGCTTGTGCAGCCGCAACGCTGGTCAAGAGTCCGGCTACCAGCAGCATCAACCCCCAGAACGAAGCGCAATTTCTTGGTTTCATGACGTAACCCTCAAGATGCGGTTCACTTGCGTATTTCTAATTCACGATTCGCATGGCCCGCACCAAGCCATCCTCTCCGACCACCACGTCGGCCAGTACAGGGCCGGAGGCATTCGTCCCCGGCAATTCCATGCGGATTATTTGCTCGTCGCCGGAACAGATGAGCGGATCGCACAGCATAAGCGACACGAAACCATTGGTATCAACGATTTTTTCCGAAGGTTCCGTCACGGACTGGGCATGCTTGAGCCGAACAGCAGAATTCCTGCTGCTGGCTGAATAGCCTGCCAGATTCGAATTTTCGGGCCGCGGAGTCTCTACGGACGATTTTGCGACTACCGTTCTCTCTTCGTCGGAAACTGGCACGGGCGTGCTTTTGCCGGCCTGGACCTGCGTCGGGGAGAGGTTCCTGTCGTTCAAAACGCGTAACCCCAGAAATGCTCCTACGATGACAGCGGCCGCCACTGCGGCGTACGCCGCAAGTTCAAAGACGCGGCTGAGTTTCCACGCCGCGGGAGCGGCATGCTCCGGAGCCGCCGGCACACCTGGGTGGAAATCGTACTCACGGAATGCCTGCAACAGTGTGTTCTCCACCGCAGGACTGGCTTGCCGTTCCAGCGTGTCCATATGCAAGGTCTGCAGCGCCGAACTGAGTGAACGTTGCGAACCAACCCATTGCGCGCACGCCGGGCACTCGCGAGCATGGACCGACATCACGGGATCTTCCATCTGCATCAGCAGTAACTGCGATGTGGTCAACAATTCCGCGGCACTCATAAACTCATGACATTTCATGACAGACACCTCGCAGCATCGCCGGAAAACCCTGCCCTGGCCGGCGCGGAGTGCTGCAGCTTTCTCATCAACATTTCGTGGGCCCGATGAAGGCGCGACCGGACCGTTCCCAATGCGCATCCCAAGGCTTGCGCGGTGTCGGCATAGGTAAGCTCCTGCAAATCACACAACACCACGACTTCCCGATAATGCTCGGGCAGCGAGAGCACGGCCTTCCAGACGGCTTTCGACGTCTGGCTGCGCGCTATGTCCCGCACCGGATCGAAATCGGTGACCAAAACCGGGTCATCTTCTTCCGCCGGCGACGTCGTCATAGCCTCGGAGATGCTCTTCTCCACTGCTCGCCTGACGTAATTTCTGGCTACGCCGAACAGATAAGCGCCTACCGCTCCCCGGGTTGGATCGAAGTCACGTCCCCGCTGCAACAGGAACAGAAAAACGTCCTGCGTCACTTCCTCGGCGATTTGCGCCGATCCGCTCATGTGGAGCGCGAAGCGATAAATAGGCCCCTGCCGCCGTCGATATAGGGCAGTAAATGCGTCCTCATTGCCTGTCAGCGCCTGTACGAGGAGCTGTTCGTCGGTCTGATCGGTCAGCAACGCCACCTCAGCGATGAACCGCTATCGTTTCCATTAGTATTTCACCCCAACAGCCGTGAAAGTTCCGCCAATAGCGCAATTACATTGCCAGTAGAGAACGTTACCCGGATTGAGTCAATGGCGATTGAAAGAGCAGCCACAACGCTTACGAATCCTGAAACGGAAAAAAGCACGAGTTGGACTGGAAGAACGATTCATGGGTTCGTTTAGAATCACTGGGTCGGGGATAAACTGTTCGCAAGCGATTGATTCGAAGTGGTTTATAGCTATCCATATCTTATGAAAGGACTTAGCGGGCCAAGAGCCCATCGATGGTATCCCAAACGAAGCCGCTTTATGCTTTGGCTATCGCCAGACACACGGACGCCCCAAATGCAAAGAACACAGCCATGGCGGAGACGATCAGCGGCAGGGCGAAGAATGTCAGGTTCCAACCTGCGCCAATACGGGCCCGACTTCGGTTCGCGGGATCGTACCGAACCACGTGGTGGCTACCAACAGGGAACTGCTGCGTGCGCTGGAGGGTAGCTTCGTAGTTCGTGCTCTCATAGCTGGTCAGGTCGGATGTGACGGGTTGGCCGCCGACCGAGTAAAGCACTTGCAGCTTGGCCCGGTACAGGTTTTCGTGTCCCGAAGCGCCGTCGGTAACAACTTCGCTGCGTAGCACCTGGGCATCGGTTTCTGGCCAGTGCCACAGCACGTTCGCCTGGCGCCAGAAGAATGGCAGACTGAAGATAAGAAACAGCGCGGCAAAGATGAAGTTGGCGGCCGCGATGAACCTGAGAAGCCCGCGCTTTTCGCTCACGCTTCGTCCTTAGGAATGCCGTTTCAGGTCATTGATCTCACGCCGCACCCGTCGAAAGCGCGTCAGCAGGTAGCGCAGGTAAAGCAGTTGAACAATCCAGGTAACGGCGTACGCCGCCTTTAGGGCGAATACTCCGCTCATTGGGAACCGCCTTCCAGGGCAAGTTGCGCGTGTTCGGCCTCTAACGTATCTTCCATGGTCTGCAGGCGGTACCGCAAGCCGATAAAGATGATGCCAACGCAGGTGAAGGCCAGCAAATTCCAGAAGAACACATGCAGCATCGCCGGATCGAGGCCTGAGTTCTCACCCCCGGCCATGACCGGCGACGGGTGCTGTGTGCGAAACCAGCGTATCGACATGTAAACGATGGGTACATCCACGAAGCCGAAGATCCCGATAACGGCTGCCAGTATTTGCGTCTGGCTGCCCGCCGCGAAGCGGCGGACAATGAGATAACTGACGTAGATCAGCCACAGCACCAGCGTCGTGGTAAGCCGCGCGTCCCATGTCCACCAGATACCCCAAACCGGACGCGCCCAGATTGGTCCCGTGATGCAGCACGATCGTGCAGAACACCACACCTACTTCCGCACTCGCCGCAGCCAAAGCGTCCGCCTTCTCATTGCGTTTCACGATGTAAGCGATCGAAGCCAGGAAATTCACGAAAAAGCACACGCCTGCCACCCACGCCGACGGAACGTGGTAATAGAAGATGCGTTGAACCTCACCCATCGTCTGTTCGGTAGGTGCGACGAAGAGTGCCTGATAGGTGCTGAAGGCAAGCAGGCCCAGGGTAAGAATGATGAATGCGATGCTGAAAGGTTTCATTCCGCGTTTAACACACTTTCAAAGAGCAACAAGCACACTGCAGTGAAGATGACATCGTAAACCACCAGCAGTTTCATCCAGAAGTCGGGTGAGGACTCGCCGGTCAGAATCGCGGTCGTGGAATCGACCATCGCCAGCAAGCGCGGGAATCGAGATCGGGAACAGGATCAGCGGCAACATGATCTCGCGGTTGCGGGTGCGTATCGACAATGCTGCGAAAAACGTGCCGTTTACCACCAGCGCCCAGGTTCCCAGCAAGGCGACTACGACCAATTGCCAAACCGGACCGACGGACCGCAGCTGATAGAACACCACGAACAGCGGCGCCATCAGGGCTTCCAATACAACGACGAACAGGAAATTGCCTAACACCTTCGCAAGGAACAAAGCATTTGGCGGGGCGGGTGAGACTCGATATGCGTCCAGCACCTGGTTGCGCAATTCGCGCGCCCAGGTCTGGTTGAGCGCAACCACAGCCGCGAACAGAAATGCCACCCAGATCAAGCCGCCCGCGATGCAGCCGTGACTCCTCGGCCGTGGGATTGAAGGCAAAGCTGAAGATAACCACCACCAGCAGCGAGAAGAACAGCATCGAGTTGATGGCGTCTTTGGAGCGCCACTCCATGCGCAGGTCTTTCAGCAGGGTCGCGCGAGCCACGCTCAAGCTGCTCAAAGAGCACCTCCGGCATCAACCGCCACGGACGCTGACAGCTCCGCTTCGGGCCGGTGCGGGAGACAATCTGTCCCGCCGACATCTGCACAAACTCATCAGCCACTGGTTCCATCAGAGGCGCCTGGTGAGTCACGACGAAGATTGTTTTCCCCTGGTCGCGAACCCGTCCGAGCATGGCCGCCATATCGCGGGCCGAGTGTGCATCAACGTTGGAGAACGGCTCATCGAGCAGCATCAGATCAGGATCGTGCAGCACTGCCCGTGCCAGCGAGAGCCGCTGACGCATTCCCTGCGAGTACTGTCCGACGCGCCGCTCGAGGTCCGGATCGAGGCCGACCTGTTCGCATTGCGTCTCGGCAAACCGCATCGTCCGGAATGCCGTAGAGACCTGCGAAATACCGCAGATTCTCCATTCCGTTCAGTTCGTCATACAGCAGCGGAGCGTGTCCCATGTAGCCGATGCGGTGTGCAACGGCTCGCGCGTTCTTTGCGCCCAACAGCTCACCCAACCCTGGCTCGGCTGCATCAGTCCTGCGATCACGCGCAACAGCGTGCTCTTGCCCGCTCCGTTGTCGCCAACGACGACGTAGAGACGGGCCGGGAGCGAAGTATGTCGGAGATGCCGCGCAGTGCGGCGAATCTCCCGAAAAATTTAACGAGGTCTTGGAGAACGATGACAGGCTGGATGGCAGGCGATTCGTACGCTGGTTACGGCTTCCGGTTGACATGTGGCCGTCGAGGGGCAAGCTACTGGCCCTGGCCTCCGGGCTGAGCCTTGTTCAGTTCCGCTTTCTGGGGCGTTGGCGGTGGGCGTGGCTCCCGGCTGTCCTTCTGCTTGGGAGCGTACTTTGACGCGCACTTGGCCTGGATGTTGGTCGCGTGGAAAACGCCGTCACGCCCATACTTCCCTTCCGCCAGCGCCTGCGCGTTGTCCTTGAAGGTGTCAGGCGGCGCTTCGCTGCCGACGTAGACCACGGGAATCATGCGTGCCTTCTTCCGCCAGTTGAAACTCGAGGTGGGTACCCTGGCGCTTGATCGAGCCGGGAGCGACGTTGCCGGCTACGCGCAGACGCTTGCTGTAAGCGTCGGATCCCATCCCGTTCAATTCCTTGATGGTGACGTAATAGCTCTTACTGTCCTGCACGCCGGTGTAGGCGAGATAGCTCAGCGACTACCACGATCACCACGATGACTGCGCCGAAGCGCAGGTATCTGCGTCCCTGCTCTGACATACTGCGAAAATTCCTTCTGTTTTGGTTCTACTCGACAGTATCGACGGCCTTCCGTCCCCCGTCAGGCTAAGGATACTGCGTTTGCCAACCCGAAGCTACGTGATTCACATCACACCAGCCAGCGATGGGATTCGCGCACTTGCTCCCTGCCGGGACTCTGCTCTCGCTACCGATCTCGCAGCCGAAAGCGAATGGGGAGGCGACCGTGAAAGTCTGCCTCCCCAGCCCATAAGACTCATTAGTTTTTCCAGCTATTCGAATTAGGTCCGCAATCAAGCAACCCCGCAATTGGCAGCAAAAAACGGACCATCGCAGGATAGGAGAACCTCTCGACAGCCGGCGCAGCTAGTCTAAGCTACCGACGCACCGTATACTTCGGCGACTGCCTGGAGCCAATCCTGCTCAGGAGATGCCTCCCCGACCTCTCGCGCTGCAAGATACAGCTCGTAGGCGCGAATCCGGATCTTGATCCTCAACCGGCGATCTCCAGGGTTGCAGCGGTCGTTGCGGCTCAACCTCTGTTGCTTGTCGCTACTTTAGTGCCATTCGCAGCCTCAGCTTTTGGCCTTACTGGTACGCTTTTTCGGGGTTGCGCCGTCGGTTGCTTTGGGTACTCTGGGCATTTCTTCGTCCACTCCTGTAGTTGTGTTCGCGGCGGATCTACGCCGTCCCCCGGTCGCTGCCTGCCACGGTTCCTCTATGATATCGAATTCCCCTCAAAATTGAGCGCACTTTAGTGGTGAATTTTCATCAACTTTTGGCATCTCGGAACAAGATTTGGCAACTCGCCTATGGTTTCATGTAAATTGCTCACCTTCCGTAACTTGTACGGTCTAACGTGGCAGATGATAGTGACAGGAAGTCGCGTCCAAGCAGGAACTAACGGGTCCGGCAAATCGTAATACTCCACAGAGTGGGGTTCAGGCATTCGCGATGGTATTTTTCGAGATTCTCCGCCAGATGTTGCGCACCTTGTGGGCGCACAAGCTGCGCTCGTTCCTGACCATGTTCGGCATCGCCTGGGGTGTGGGTTCTCTGCTCCTGCTGGTCGGCCTCGGAGAGGGATTCCGGTCCGGGCAACCGCAAGGAACTGAACTCGCTCGGCGAAGACATCATGTTCATGTTTCCTGGCCGGGCGCCGGCCGTCGCCGGAAATATGAGTTCTGGCCACCCCTACAAGCTTACCTATCAGGACTACCTCGACATCCAGCGTGAGGCGCCGCCACGTCCGCGCCGTGGCGCCGGTGCTGCAGCGGCAAGACATTCGCGAAGTCAGCGAATACGGCAACACCAACGGCCAGGTCGTGGGCGTTCCTCCCCACTTCAACACCATTCGCTATCTTCCGCTGGCCGCGGGCCGCTGGCTGAATGAGGCCGACGAAACTCAGAAGCGCTTCGTCTGCGTCATTGGCGACGAGATGCTGAAGAACCTTTTCCCCGGCGGCAGGACCGCGGTCGGCAGCTCGATTCTGCTTGAATGACGTGCGTTTCGAGGTGGTAGGAGTGGTGCAGCGCGTTGGTCACGGCGACGACAACTCCACCAACAATCGCGTTTTCCTCACCTACAGCATGATGCACCAGTTCTTCCCGCTCAAGGCCGAACGGGAAGACAATGCGATTTCGTTCCTGAACTACCGGCCCAGGGTTCGTGAGGAGCACGACACTCGCGCGTCAGGAAGTCCGCAAGATCATTGCCCGCAATCATGGCTTCGACTGGCGCAACGATGACGCCTTTGAGGATTGGGACACCGTCAAGAACGCCGAGACCGTGGGTAAGATCTTCGACGTCATGGACATTTTTCTGGGCGGCGTCGGCCTGGTTACGCTTACCCTCGGGGCCATTGGGATCATCAACATCATGCTGGTCGCGGTCAGCGAGCGCACGCGCGAGATCGGACTGCGTAAGGCGCTCGGCGCCACCAACCGCAGCATCCTGCTGCAGTTTTTCCTGGAGGGCGCATTCCTCACACTGATGAGCGGGGCCATCGGAATGGGCGGCGCCGCCCTCGTCATGAAGGGACTGAGCGGGATGGGTGCTGCTGCGCCGGGCTTTGATCCCCCAACCATGTCTTATATGTCAGCCATGCTCGCGATCGGTACGCTAGCCATCGCGGGCATCATCGCCGGACTCTATCCCGCACGCAAGGCGGCCATGTTGCAGCCAGTGGACGCCCTGAGGCAGGAGTAGCTATGTTCAGGGATTTGCTCTCTCAGGCCTACGAGGCGATGCGCTTCAATCGCCGCCGTACCACGCTCACCATGCTGGGCATGGCGTGGGGCATCGCAACCGTCGTACTTCTGCTGGCTTACGGCAACGGCTTTGGCCGCGCCATCGAGACCATCTTTGCCCAGTGGGGAACGCGCATCATCGGCGTATTTCCGGGACGCACCTCGCAACAGGCTGGGGGCCAAAAGGCCGGGACGCGGTTCGATTCACGATGGAGGACGTTGACCGTATCGTGAATGCGGCGCCTCTGGTGCGGCGCATCTCTCCCGCAGCCTACAAGGATTCCACCGTGCAGTACGACGTGCGAAGCTACACCTTCCACGTCGAGGGAATCTATCCCAGCATGTTCAAGATCCAGGCCATGCACCTGGGCGAGGGCCAGTTCTTCAACGAAGAGGACGAGGAAGCCAAGGCGCGCGTCGCCGTCATCGGTTCGGAAACCAAGACCAAGCTCTTTTCCGGGCAGTACGCCTTCGGACAGTACATCCGCATCGATGGCATCAGCTTCAAAATCATCGGGGTGCTGGCGCCTCGTATGCAGGAAGGCGATGACGGCGTCAACCGGGTGATCGAGATTCCGTTCTCCACCATGGGCGATCTCAAGAACACTCACTATCTCGATGGCATCTGGGTGGCCTATGAGGGCGATCAATTCGAGCAAGTCGAGCGGCAGGTGCGTGGCGTTCTCGCCGAGCAGTACAACTTCAAACCCGACGACAAGCGTGCAGTGTACGTCTTCAACATGATGAAGCAGTTACACCAGTTCCAGGTCATCACCATGGGCCTCAAGATACTGCTTGGCTTCATCGGCACTCTGACCCTGGGTATCGGCGGTGTCGGCCTGATGAACATCATGCTGGTGTCGGTGACGCAACGTACTCGCGAAATCGGTGTCGAGAAAGCCCTTGGCGGACGCCGGCGCGACATCCTCTTCCAGTTCCTCGCCGAAGCGCTGACCATCACCGCCGTTGGCGGAATTGCAGGGATCATCCTCGCCTACGCTGTTTCAATCTTTGCAGGCCGTATCACGTTCTACAGTGCTCTGGCCAAGAATGCCGAGGCGGCCGACATCCAACTCAATGATCGATCCGACCATCGTGGTGGTTGCTACCATCATCCTTGGACTGGTCGGCCTGGTCAGCGGCATGCTGCCAGCGATCAAAGCTTCGCGTCTTGATCCGATCGAGGCCCTGCGGTACGAGTAGCGTGTCGACTACAATCGCGGCATGACCGTCGATCGCCTGCCGCGCGTGCAACAGCAACTTCGCCTCTACGAGCACCCGCTCGTCGAATTTGATGCCCGCGCCAAAGGCGATTCTGTCGAAGTCATCATCCGCCCGCGCTTCGCCGATCCTCCCGTCCACACCTACTACTTCGAGTTGCATCCCCGCGACGTCGACGACCCCCGGTTCCAGTGGGCTTTCCAGCGCCAGCTCTTTGATTGCCTGCACGACTACCTGGTAGAAATGTTCATCCGCACACCTCAGCACCGCAAAGAGCATCAGCAAATGGAGCGCGAGGGCAAGTTGTGAGCCTTCGCAAAGAGATCGCTGAGGAAATCGGGCGCTGCGGTCCAATGCCGTTTTCGCGCTACATGGAACTATGTCTCTATCATCCTGAGCTCGGGTACTACTCTCGGCCAGCCGAGAAGTTTGGCAAAGGCGGTGACTTTTATACGTCTAGCGACGTCCACGCCGTGTTCGGCCGTCTGCTCGCCCGTCAATTCGAAGAGATGTGGCGCATCCTGGATTCGCCCGCCCGGATCGACATTCTCGAGCTCGGGCCGGGACGCGGACTATTCGCACGAGACGTGCTCGATTGGGCCAACAAGTATTTCCCCGATTTCGCGCATGCTTTCCGCTACGTTCTGGTCGAGCAATCACCGGCACTCCGCGAAAGACTGCGAAATCGCCTATCCGAGTACATTGCCGGAGGCAAGGTCGAAATCTACGAAACGTCGGACCATGCCGAGTCTACATTGTTTCCGCATCTCGTGGTTTTTGCGAACGAGTTCTTCGACGCGCTGCCAGTCAGCCTCATCGACCATCGCGGCGGCGTGCGGGTGATCGAGCAGGGCGGCATTCTTTGTGAGCAGTTCTTTCCAGCCTCGTCGGCCGAGCTCGACTTTCTTGATCGCTACAGCGTTCATCCCGAAGCTGGTGAGCGGGTCGAAGTCTCGTTCGCCGCGGTCGACTGGATACGACGCATCGCCTCAGCTTTCGCTGCCCGGGCCGGATTTGCGATCTTCATCGACTACGGTTACACCCGTGAGCAGCAATTGGCTGGTCGCCACCGGGATACTCTGATGACGTACCGCAGGCATCGAACCCACGGCTCACCCTACGAGGCTCCCGGCGAGCAGGATATTACGGCGTATGTCAACTTCACCGCTCTAAGCAGCGCGGGCAGGGAACTGGATCTGCTTCCGCTGGGGTTGGTGACCCAAACCCAATTCCTGATGGGCGTCGGCGAGGCTTCTCAATTCGCCGAAGCATTTCTGGACTGCAAGCTGCCCCAGGAACAGGCCAAGGTTGCGCTGCAACTGAAACACTTGCTCAGTCCTGGGGGAATGGGTGAGGTCTTTCAAGTGCTTGTGCAGTGCTACGGCGTGCAGCAGGAAAAGGCCGCCCAATTGAGCGGCCTGAAGTTTGTGCGTTGAAGTAGTTTGGCTGCGCCGCTTACGGAGCTTGTACGGCCTCGAGAATGTTGAGCATTCCATAGCCGAACGCAGCGTTTGGAGTTGCTTCCCCGGAAAGCTTCCACAGTTCTAAGGTTCTAAGTGGTGGTGAACTGAGTTGCATTCTGGGTTGGGTAGCGTTGCGTCAGGGAAATCTGTCCGATCAGTGCGGGTTCGGCTTGCCACAGCAGCGCCACTGCAGCAGCAACATGCGGAGCCGCCATGGAAGTGCCCGACCAGTATCCCTGGTACATATTGTTGTGTGGATCGCCGCTCGGCTGAAATCTTTTCAGGTCCTCCTAGTGTCTTGCGTGTGGCAAGAGAAAAGGCCGCCCAGTTGGGCGGCCTAAGGCCTGCTGAATATGCTACGGCCTGGTTATTGAGAAGGCGAGTCGTGAGTTGTACGCCAACGTTTCAACCCACCGGCGACCGTCAGCAATCCCATTCCGAGGATCCCAAGGCCGGCCGGCTCAGGTATCGTTGACGCTGATTCGATGGTGACGGCTCCACCCCCGATAGATCCTGTAAAGGTGGTTCCATTAAAGTTAGCGCGGCCAATAGTGAACGCAACTGATCCATCCGGCGAAAAATTTGGACCAACCCCAAACAGCGCCAAGACCGCGGGATCGACGAATGTAACGTGGAAAGTTGAGAGGAAGGATCCCGTCCCAACCGGAACCGTGCTCAGTAAAGAGGCGCCATTATCCATAGTACCAGCAACAAGCACGTTATTTGAAGAGTCAACGACCAGCACGCTAGCTGCACCACGAGCCACCGAACGTGCCAATAACAAATGGTCCAAATTGCCCAAGGGACGTTGCAGCGCCGGTGTTACCGTTTTTGTATGTTCCTGCAGTCGGAATAATCAAACCCGTGTCCGAGTCGCTAACGCTGGTAAGCTTCGATGGACCCGACGTCAGGCCTGCGGCGGTGGCTTTGACTGAACCTGGGAGGCCAGTTGTGAAGTTGAAGTTGATCTGATCTGCGACTGCGGTGGCAGCCAACAATAGGGTGAATACTACAACCACTAGAAGCTTTCTCACTTAACCTTCCTCCTGAATCAAGCTAGCTCGAACGGAAGCGGGCGCAAGTTCATCTCACCGGCACCATCGAAACACCGATGTCTGCAATACTTAGTGCACGCCAGATTCCAAAGTTGATTACTGAAAAAACAACCGGTTACCGACTCGGAAACGGCAGAGCGTGCAATATATTGCACTAGTTTGCCCTTGTCTATGGGGAATGTTTCTCAACCACTTAGGTGCTATGTACGCCGGGATCGATTGCCCCACAAGCAATTTCGACGCGAACTGCCGACTGCTTGGTTGCCTCGTTGGATTCAGCTTACGCAAGCCACTTCAGCTTACGCCAGCCAATTCAATTACGCAAGCCAATCAGTTTACGCAAGCCACCCAGTTTACGCAAGCCACCCCAGTCGGAATCTTTAGTAACACTCTGACGATTACTTTCGCTTAAATCGATTCTTATTCTGCCTTCCCTTCTGCTGAGCCTTTAGGTATTTAGTTAGGTCACAGAACGCCATTCCAACGCCTTGTGTGAGCCGAGCCGTGCCGATCGGCGAAAGAGAACGCCGTCCGATTGCACGACCGTAGCCAGGCGCCACGCAACTTGTTGGTTAATAGCCGTTTAGCTGATGTTTAAAGACCATGGGCTTTCCCAGCATCAGCGATTCTGCGTCGAAGCGATTTTCGTTGAAGCGTTAATGGAACTGGTGTAGCTTGTCAGGGTTTTCCCTTACCCCCAGTTTCCCACCGCTCGCTGAAGCTTCGACTTGCACGCTGCTGTCAAGTCCGAAGTTGCACGAGCTAGTCAATTCCACAAACTTGAACAAGAGCGGAGAAAAAAATAATGAAGAGCGAACTGACGACGAGCCGCTTACTACTTCTGGCTCTATTGCTAATCTTAGGTGTGAACGCCTGGGCCAGTACAACCTGGTACGTCGATGGTGTGCGCGGCAATAACCGCAACAACGGCAAGACCCCGACCACTGCCGACAAGACCATTGGGCACGCTATTTTGCATTCAACTTCAGGCGATTCAATTGTTGTTGCTGCCGCAACCTATACAGAGAATCTCAGCGTTGGGTTCGACCTGACCATCGTCGGAGCGAACGCCTTGACAACAATTATTGACGGGAGACATTCCTCTACAACGGTCACAGTCAGCGGAACCACCGCGCATGTCAACCTCGCGCAGCTGACCATCCGCAATGGCTCAGGGCATTCTCATGGCGGAGGCGGCATCTATAACCTCGGGACACTGACAATCGTCAACACCACGGTCAGCGGAAATAGTTCCGATGATAGCGTCGCAGCCGTCAGCGGATTGGGCGGAGGCATTTATAACGCCGGCACGCTGACTATTCATGACACAACGATTAGCGGAAATAACGTCGCCCGGTTCCGTATGGGCGCCTTCCCGTATGGCGGTGGTGTCTACAACACTGGGAAGCTCACGATTGTCAACAGCACGATAACGGCGAACCAGGCTTGGGACTATTGGCCCTCAGGGGTACCGTTTGGCGGTGGAATAGCCAACGTTGGCGGTACCGTGGCGATTGACAACAGTACAATCAGCCAGAACAGCGCATTGATTCACACTCCCTTCGGGACAGCTGGCACAAATGGGGGTGGCGTCTCCAACCGGGGCAATGGTACGGTGACATTCCAGAACAGCATTCTTGCCTCCAACACTTTGGGGGGAAACTGCAATGGGGTCATGCACTCGCTTGGTTTTAACCTGAGCAGCGATGCGACCTGCCGTTTCAACGGGCCTGGCGAGCAGAAAAACATCGACCCCAAGCTCGGGCCATTGCAGAACAATGGCGGTCCCACCCAGACGATGGCTCTGCTCGCTGGGAGTCCTGCTAGGAGCGCAGGCAACCCGAGTGGTTGTATGGACTCCACGCATCACCGGCTGACGTCCGATCAGCGCGGCAGGCCGCGTCCCAATCCTGGCGCCTGCGACCTTGGGGCGTACAACCATTAGACGGAACTGGCAGTGAAGCTCGAACCGGTGTTCCGCGGTAGATTGTCTATTCGATCAAAACGGGACAAGCAACACATGAAAGCGGGACGCTCGACCGACTTGCGGCCGGGCGTCCCGTTGACTATCCGCAGTCTTGCGTTCCCAAAACCTCGAGCTCAGAGGAAACCCCGATCCGGGGCCCGACCTTAGCCCACATGCTTCCGGCACCGGATTCGTAGGAACGTAATGCGAAGGCGCCGCCTCCCGTGCCATCCGTGAAAGAGTCAAACCAATGCCCAATTACTGCGAGCCGCTCGGCGCACTCTGCGGAGTGTACGGAGCCTGCAGATATTTGCGAGCTTCGTCGAGAGCGCCCGCAGTGTTGTCGTTGGTTTGGAGGGCCTGACGGTACTCATTGCTGGCGCGTTCTCGCTGTCCGGTAAGGTCGAAAATCTTTCCCAACTGAATGTGGCTCCAGACCTCAGTCCACCGCGGCTCGCCGTCGCCGTTGAGTGACTCCCGATAGGAGTTCGCCGCCGACTGGTAGTTGTGCTGCAGGAAAAACACTTCGGCGATGCGATAGTGCGCCAGCGAACTGTTCTTGTTCACGTCCAGCGCCTTCTGAAATTCTTTCAGCGCTTCCGGAAGATCGCCCTGCTCCACGTCTTGCTGTCCGCGAACAATCGAAGTACGTACCTGAAGCTCCGGCGAGTTCTTCAGCACGCGATTGTTGGGATCAACCGTGATCTTGCGTGGCTTGCCGAAGGTTTCCACGGCAAAGGCGGAGTCAGTACCCGAAACTTCGATGCGTTTGGTTTCGGTTTTTCCGTCGGTGTCGATTTTCAGGTCTACCGGCATGCGAAACAGATCGAGGTCTTGCTGGATCTCGCCGACCACACGAAAACCTTTTTGCGTTCGATAAATCGTGTATTTCGTTTTGAACTCAGGTGCACCAGTCGAATCGAGCCATTGCACGAAGAACCACGATAGCTGCTGCCCCGAAGCTTGCTCCGCAACCTGGCGCAGGTCATCGACCGTCGCCGGCTTACCGGCGTATTTCGCCAGGAACTCGCGCATGGTCTTGTCGAAGGCTTGTTCTCCGATGACCCATCGCAGCATGTTCAGGATGCTTCCGCCCTTATCGGTCACCAGAGACTGGAACTCCGGAGAGAACACGTCGAGCTTCCCGATTTGCGAGAGCGGAACGCTGATATAAGCCAACGCTCCCACCGCCATGTCCTTTGTGACTTCCTCGAAGCCGGCTTGTCCGGCCACATGCTGCACATACAAAGCTTCGGAGTAGCGCGCAAAACCGTCGCTGATCCACCAGTCGTTGCGGGTGGCAGGACTCACCATTGTTCCCCACCATTGGTGGGCGACGGTGTTGGCCAGCAGCCGGTAATTCACCTTCGCACTGAAGGCGTGCGAGCTGATCGCCGCAATTTCCGGTGCCCATGCCGACGGCACGGTGTCGTCGGGAATCTCCACTACACTGAGCTTCGGCCCAAGGGAGGGACCAAACGTTGTCGTATAGAAAAAGAACTCCTTCGACGCGGTGTCCGCGTAGGCCTGCGCAAACCCTTTGTTTTTTGCGGAGGTGTAAACCGTAATGTCGAGTCCGCCTTCCGAGCTCTTGGTCTCGTCGTACTTGCCGATGACGATGGTTCCCGGAAAACTTGCACGGGAATAGGTGAAGACACGGGTCGTGTAGCCTGCCGGGACCGCCAGCTTCGTTGGTCCTGAGCGGGCCCCTGTCTTCTTTACTCCGGCGCGTGGGGCCTCAGACTCATCGCCGATCGCGGGCAGTCCGCCCTGCGTCTCTTTGCCGCTTCCAATAGCGGTGTAGTCGGAAGGGAAGCTCACTCCAATCGTGGAAGTAAAGCGGTTCGTTCCGTATCCGGTCATCGGGAACCAAGCCCCGGCGTATAGCAGGTAGGTGATGGGGTCCCCAATATAGGCAAGCTTCAGTCCGGGCACCGGGCTATCGTCCGCCGACTGTACCGTGCCCTCATATTCGAAAATGAGCGTCCCGCTGGCGCCTTTGGACAGGCCTGCGGGCAGCGAGACCCGAATCGATGCGTCCTGGCTGATGCGTTCAGCCGAAAGGGTTTGCCCGTCGGCGTCCAGGACCCGTATCGGCCGCAATCCGTTGTGAAGCTGGAAAGTGGCAATACTAATGTCGTCGAGCGCGGTGAATTTTACCTGCGCGACCGCCTTCAATTGGTGAGTTTGCGGCGTCACCACCGCCTGGATCACGTAGTTCTCGACCTGAACGCGCTGTCTTTCAGCCGCGTAGGCTGCCGGAATGAGTCCGGTCACAGCAATGAGAATGATTACAACGCGCCCGAGGGCCCGCGCCGGGATGTGCATTATGGAGAGAACTCCTGCCTGCAGGTCACTATAAATGATGAAAAAACTTCATGGAAAGCTGCCGCGGCTCCGTTCACGATGCCTGTCCTACTACTCGTAATACGGCTCGCGCCGCCCTTTGGTTTGGACTGCCGGCTTCCGCGGTGGATTGCAGTGCCCGTTTTACGGCCTTGAAGTCTTCGATCATCCTGGCTCGAACCTCGTTATCGTCCAGCAGAAGGCGCAACGTCGAAGCCACCCGCTCTGGGGTGAAGTCCTGCTGTACAAATTCCGAGACTACGTCCCTCTGCGCGATCAGGTTCACCATGGCGAAGCGGTCCACCTTTACTAGACGGCGTCCGAGTGTCCAGGTGAGCGACGACACCTGGTAGGCCATCGCGAACGGTGTACCGATCAGCGCCGCCTCCAGCGTAGATGTTCCGCTGGCGACCGCGGCCACACGCGCGTGCATCAGGGTGGCACGAGCATCGCTGGTGAGTTCGATTGCCGGGCCGGGGTGTTGCTGCAGAAGCGAAGCTAACCATTCGGGGTCGAGCGTGGAAGCTACCGGAGTAATGTAAACGTAGTCTGGGCCTAGAAGTTGCGCAGCCTGTAGGAGTTTGGGGTAGATGCGCGACACTTCGCCCTTCCGGCTTCCAGGCAATAGTGCAATCCACGGTCGCCGGGGATCGAGATCATATCGGGTGGCGAACGCCTCTCGTGTTACGGTTGGCAAGGGTATGTCGACCAGGGGATGTCCGACAAATTCCGCTTCGATCCCGTGCTCGCGGTAGAAGCCTTCTTCGAACGGGAAAATCACCAGCATTTTGCGAACATATTTCCGGACGAGCTCGATTCGCGATTGCCGCCATGCCCACAACTGCGGACTGACGTAGTAAATAACCGGAATCCCGCGCTTATGAAGTTCGCGCGCCAGCCTGAAGTTGAAGTCTGGAAAATCGATGAGTACCGCCGCATCTGGCCTCCGGCGATCAGCTTCAGCTACTACCTTGTGGAACAACTTGAAGATTCGCGGCAAGTGCTCTACCACTTCCGCCAGTCCGACGACGGCGAGCTCTCTGGCATTGACCACCAGGTCACATCCGGCGTCCCTCATCCGGTCGCTGCCGACTCCGAAGAACTCGTGTGGCGCTGTTTGTGTTCGCGGCAGACCGCGCATGGCCTCGATAAGCTGTGCGCCGTAGACATCGCCCGAAGCTTCGCCCGCAGAGATCAGAAATCTCACGATGAAATTATGACAGGTGGGAACGCTACATCAGGAACGGATTGTATTCGGCTCGTCGATCACAAACAGCCACGAGCCATTCGGCTGCCGCCGCAACACCTCGGTGCTCAGCCCCGACACCGCATCGTCGCCCCGCTGGTAGGTCCATTTCGCATGAAGCAGGGCCAGCCCGTCATTGCACTCAATTACCGCGTCAGTTTCCAGTCTCATCTGCGGTCTGTCCGCCAGAATCTGCCGGTAAGCCTTGCGAATTGCATCGTGCCCAATCGACACACTTTGACGAGTTCTCAGGACAGCGCCGGCCTCATAGAGAGCAACCACCGACTCGACGTCGCCGCGATTGAAGGCATCGAGAAACAGTTCGTGAACAACGCCTGGAGTCCTGGCAGGCATGATGGTTTTAATCGTGTGCCGGAGTTCCTCCGGCCGCCGCGGTAATTCCGCCGGCCGCGATTCCCGCCGGAATCTCCTGTTCTTTGTACTGCAACTGGTACAGCTTCCAGTAGATACCTCGCTGCGCAAGCAGCTGCTGATGCGTACCCGACTCCCGCACTTTGCCCTTGTGCATCACGATGATCTTGTCGGCGCGCTGCACCGTGCTCAGCCGGTGAGCGATCATGATCGACGTGCGCCCTTCCACCATGCGGGTCAGGGCATCGCGCACGCGAAATTCGGTTTCGGTATCGACGCTCGAAGTGGCCTCATCCAGGATCAGTATCTTTGGATTGTGCGCCAGCGCACGGGCAAACGAGATAAGCTGTTTCTGCCCGGTTGACAGCGTACTGCCTCGTTCCTTCACTTCCTCGCCAAACCCGCCGGGCAGTGAGCGGATGAAGTCCGCAACATTCACCTGTTCGGCGGCGTCCTCAATCGACGAGTCCGTGATCCACTGCGTTCCGAGCCGAATGTTGTCGGCGACCGTGCCGGAAAACAGGAAGGGGTCTTGCAGCACGACTCCATAACGCCGCCGCAATTCCGCCAGGTCCATGTCCCGGATGTCCAGGCCGTCGATGCGGATCGCGCCCCTCTGCACGTCGTAGAACCGCAGCAGCAGCGAAATGATCGTGGTCTTGCCCGCGCCGGTGTGTCCGACGAAGGCCGACCGTATCGCCCGGATCGATGCGTGAACGACACATCGCGCAGCACCCAGTCGTAGCGTCATCGGACGAACCGAGGGTCTTGGTTTCTCGCCCTTGCGCGCCGCTTCTTCCGCCGCCTGCGCCACGGTTCGGTACGCGAACCATACGTGATCGAACTCGATGCGTCCCGGCCCCTGTGGTATCCGCGGAACTTCCGGGGACACTACATCCGCGCGGGTATCGAGCAGCTTGAAGATCCGCTCGCTCGACGCCATCGCCGACTGCAGGATGTTGTACTTCTCGCTCAGGTCCTGGATAGGCCGGAAGAAACGCTGTGCGTACTGCATGAATGCCACCAGCACGCCCAGGCTCACGGCATTGCGAATCACCTGGTTTCCGCCGAACCAGATCACGCTCGCAATCGCCACCGCCGACAGCACCTCGACCACCGGGTAGTAAATCGCGTGAGCGCAGGATGGCGTCTTTGAACGCGTCCATGTGCGTGCGGTTGATCTTCTTCGAACTCTTCGTACGATTTCTTCTCGCGATTGAACAGCTGCAGGACAACGATTCCGGTCACGTGTTCCTGCAGGTAGGCATTGATCTTCGCGATGGCGATGCGGATGCGCCGGTAGCTTTCCCGCACCGCCTTGCGAAACAGCTCGTGGCAAAGAAGATCACCGGCAGCACCGCGAAGGTGATCAGCGCCAGGCGCCAGCTCATGTTCAGCATGATGACGACGATGCCGCCAGCACGAAGATGTCTTCGAAGATCGAGACCACGCCGGCCGTGAACATCTCGTTCAAGGCATCCACGTCGCTGGTCACGCGCGTAACCAGACGGCCGACGGGATTGCTGGTCGAAGAATGCGATATGCAGGCGTTGCAGATGGCGGAAGATCTGCGCCCGCAGGTCGAACATCACCTTCTGCCCCGCCCACTGCATGACGTAGGTCTGGGTGAACTCAAACAGGAAACTGATCAACAAGAGGCCGAGATAGATTGCCGCAATCTGCGCGATGCCCGTCATGGGCTGGCTGCTGAGAAACCGGTCCAGCAGGGAATGAGATTCGGTGCGGTTGGCCAGGTACTTGTCGATCGCGACCTTCGTCAGATAGGGCCCGAGGACGTCCACGCCGGCCTTCAGGACGATGGCGATCAGACGCAACCGTCACTTGCAGCCGATAAGGACGCAGGTACGTCAGCAGACGCTTCATCAGCCTGCTGTCGTACGCTTTTCCCAGTACGTCTTCTTCGTGGATTGTCGGCCATGTCCCAGCATGATGCTAACGAATCGCCGCATGTCGATGTCACTTCGCATCGGCCTTCATTAGACGCCGAAACGGCGACATCGGTTCTTAGGTCGTCGATCGAAAACGACGTTACGGCGAACTCAGTCTTCGTCTCCAATCGGTTGTCCCGGTGGACAACCGTCGGAGGGGGCGCAGGCTTGAACTTCTCCGGATCTTTGAGAAACAAATCAATTCGTGCCGAAGTTGCAGCGTGCTGGGCCTGTTCTTCAGCGGTCTTACCATCGTTGTTGGCACAGCCACACCCTCGCAACGCAACCACTTCGCCGCGCGCAATGCCTCGCGCTTCAGCCGAGGCCTCCTCGCCAGCGGCCAGAGTCAAGCAAATGTTCCGCGACGGACGTCTCGATAGTCCGCTTGCTGGGTTGCGGCCTGCAGGCCCTCGCCCGCGGAGCCTTCCAGGTTGCCGCAATCGTCGCCTCAATCACATCCTGCAGCTCCGGATATCTGTGCGTCGCGCGCATGGTACTCCACCAGTCGCGAGGCTCGCTCCGGATCGAACAGCAAACCTACGGTGATCTCCGTCGCCGCTTCCATCGCGCTTTCCGGATCGAACGTGACGCCCGTGCGCGCCGTCGAAACGACTCCAGGGTCCGCGGATATCCCGGCGGACGGGGTGGAAGGATCTTCAGCAACGACTCCGGCAGCGTCAGCGTCGTTGGGGCCAACGTCTTCAGTAGCGCATCGAGGGCCTTTTGCTGATTCGCCGCACTGACGATCTCCGTCACCATTTGCCCGTCACCACGCAGCGCGTAGCGGTAGTTCAGTCCGCCCACCTCTTTCGCCGCAGCTTCGGTCTGGTAGCGATGCAGCAGGTAAAGCGGCACGAGCGTGTCTTCTATCTCTGCCATTGGCCGGCCCGTCTGAATCGCATTCTTCGCCGAATTGCGACAAGGGCCGCCGCCCTGACCGTCAATATCCGATCCAGCTCCGCCGCCGGATCGGGTCCGTTGTCCCACAGATGCGAGTAAGGATGTGCCCCGCCTTGCGGCCGCGAATCCTGATCGGTGATGAAGTACAGCCCATTGGTCTGCGCTTTGCTCAGGATCGTCGTTGAGCGCTGCATGCTCGTCACTGCCCGTCGCGAACTGCGAATATCCGTACTGAATAGCCACTTTGTCCCAGGTGCCGATTCCCGTGGAGTATGCATGCGAGAGGTCGGGACGTCCGTTCGCATCCAGCGTAATCCACGGATGCGGGTAATCCATGACCGACGTTCCCGGAGCGATTGCGCTCGCTGCGAAGTTGTGTGCCAGGCCGAGCGTGTGTCCGACTTCATGAGCCGCGAGTTGGCGAATGCGTGCCAGCACCATCGCCTGCAACGTGTCGGCGCGGCGACTCCCTCGTGATACGGGGATAGCAGCGCTTCGGCGATCATGTAGTCCTGCCGCGCACGCAGTGAGCCCAGCGTTACCTGCCCCTTGATAATTTCGCCTGTACGCGGATCAATCACTCCCGCTCCGTACGACCATCCCCGCGTCGATCGGTGTACCCACTGGATGATGTTGTAACGCACATCCATCGGATCGGCGCCTTCGGGCAACACATCAACCCGAAACGCATTCTTAAAGCCCGCAGCCTCAAATGCCTGCGCCCACCAGTTCGCTCCTTCTACCAGCGCACTCCGAATCGGTTCCGGAGCACCGCGGTCCACGTAATACACAATCGGCTTCACCGGCTCGCTCACAGCGGCGGACGGGTCTTTCTTCTCCAGCCGATGCCGCGCAATGAAACGCAGGTCAAGCGGCGAACCCAATGGGGCCGAGTAGTCTCGATACTTCACGTCGAAATACCCGGCGCGGGGATCGAAGGCGCGCGACTGATACCCGCCCGTGGGCAACTGGACAAACGAATAGTGCTCCCGCAGCGTTACTGCGTAGGCATCAGGTGCCACGGTTGCGACTAATGACTTGTCCGCGGGCTTGTCGGTAGTGAACGTCAACATCGACTCGATTTCGGTGTTCAGCGGAAAATTCTTCGTGCTGTCGAGCGCAATCGCGCTGCGCTCCTTGTCCACCCGGTAGCTGCCTTGCTTACTTTCGGCGAGCTGCTTGATCACGCCGAACGAGTCGGAGAGAACGAAATCCGTCACGTCGATGAGAACAGCGTCATTCTCTTCAGCTTCGACCTTGAAGCCTGCCAGCACCGACTCGGCGAACGATTGCTTCACCGCCAGCCGCTCTGCGGGGTTTTCGGACGAAGAACGGTACTCCAGATTCGGCCGCACCAGCAGGACCTTGGGACCAATTCGGGTGAAATGGACGATCACACCATCGCTCAATTTTCCACGGTCGAGCCCGATATCGTTCGAGCCCAATCCATAAGGCAACGATGTAAGGAACAGGAAGTCCTGGTCGAACTTGCTGACGTGGAGAAAAACATGGCCGGACTTTGCGTCCCAGAACATCGGGAAAAGTCCGTCCATCGCCTTCATCCCGGCGCTGAATTCGTGGATGGTTGGCGTGGGCTTCGTGTCAGCAGCAAAAGCAACGGAAGGAAAACAAAATCAGAACGCTAGGCAGCAGCAGCGCGCGAAATCGTGGCATCCGTCACCCTCGAGGAGAATGGGGCGACTCTATCGTTTTCCTTGGCCAATCGCAAGGCCCGCCCAAGCCGCGTACCTGCCCAAGTCTTTGCTGTGAAAGGGCATGCCTTCAACGCGCCATCCAACTCCTTTTTTATTGTTATGCCGAGCGGACTCTAGTCCGCGAGAGATCTGCTTTTCGGCTTTCTTCAGGACGCGACTTAGAGCTTGCGAAGAACCAGCGCCGAATTCTTGGATCCGAAGGCAATGCAATTGCACACCGCATGTTCGACCGCCGCCTTGCGCCCCGCATCCGGAACATAGTCGAGATCGCATTCCGGATCGGCTTGCTCCAGGTTAATCGTTGGCGGCACCTGCCCATGTGCCATCGCAATCAATGTGGCTGCGATGCCCGCCGCCCCCGACGCGCCCTGCGGATGACCAATCTGCGACTTCAGGCTCGACATTGGAGTGGTGGATGCACAATGCCCCAGCGCCAGCTTGAGCGCCTTGGTCTCGATGCGATCGTTCAGTTGCGTCGAAGTCCCGTGCAGGTTCACGTAGTTCACGTCCTGCGCGCCGATTCCCGCATCGTCCATCGCCATCTGGATCGCTCGTGCCGGCTCCTCGCCGCACTCCTGCAAACGCACCCGATGAAACGCTTCGCAAGTCGACCCGTAGCCCGCCACCTCGGCGAGAATTCTCGCCCCGCGGGCCCGTGCGTGTTCGAGTTCCTCCAGCACGAACATCCACGCACCTTCGGCCAGCACAAAGCCGTCGCGGTCCGCCGAAAAGGGTCGCGATGCACGTTCGGGCGCGCCGTTCCACGAGCTGGTCATGATCTTCATGAGGGCGAATCCCTTCATGATTCCGGGAGCGATCGGCGTATCCACGCCGCCGGCCAAAAGCACTGGAATGAACCCGAACTGGATTTGCCGCAACGCATAGCCGAAGGCGTCGGTCGAAGATGTGCAACCGGTCGTGACCACGTGGCTCATGCCCCGCAATCCGAAGCGCATGCTGATCTCGCTCGACATGGTTCCCATGGTACCGCTGGGAATCGAGAACAGACTGGCCTGCTTTGCCTTCCCATTGAAGTAGAGCCGATAGTTTTCTTCGGAGAAATCCTGTGCGCCCCCTCCGGAACCGAGCACCACTCCAATGTCGCGTTGCTGTGGCAGTGGCAGGCTGGCGAATTCAATCCCGGCGCTCTGCAGTGCTTCACTCGATGCCGCCAACGCCATCGGCACCGAGCGCGACAGATGTTTGCGCTCGTGCGCATCGACCCACGCCAGTTCGTTGAAAGTCGATACCTCGCCTGCAATCTGAACCGGCAAATCGCTGGCGTCGAACCGCGTGATACGCCGCACTCCGCTCGTGCCCGCCAGTGCCGCGCGGCAAAACTCGTCGTTGCCGATGCCGTTCGGGCTCACTGCACCCATGCCTGTAATGACGACGCGCTTCTTCAAGCAGCCCGGCTTTCTTTACAAACAAGTCCCATCGTTACCCTGTGGTTCGATCCTTAGTGCAGCTGCACCAACGTCGGCTCGCCTAGGAGATAATAGACGAGACCTCTTCACTGACGATACAGGACCTTTGTCGCCAAAATGTCTCTGGGGATCTACATCTCGGTGCCGTTCTGCCGCACCAAGTGCACCTTTTGCAATTTCGCCTCCGGCGTCTTCTCTCGCGCTGTCTTTGATCGCTACGTTGACCGGGTCTGCGCTGAGGTTGCCTCGTCACAAACCATCGCAACAGGCCTCGGCGCGAAGCTCGAACCCGACGTTGATTCTATCTACCTCGGCGGCGGCACTCCGTCGATTCTCGCCCCGGACCAATTACAGCGGCTGTTCCAGTCAGTGCGCGACAACTTCGACGTCGCATCCAACGCGGAAATCACCGTCGAGTGTGCTCCCGGTACCCTGACGCCGGAAACGCTCGACACCCTGTCCGGTTACGGGGTCAATCGCGTGAGCCTCGGTGTGCAATCCTTCATCGATCAGGAATGCTCGGCAGTGGGACGCCTTCATAGCCGTGCCATTACCCTCGACGACATCGCCCGGCTTCGTGCCCAAGGCATCGGCAACCTCTGCATCGACTTAATCGCCGGACTGCCGCACCAGACCGCTGCGAGTTGGGACAGCACTCTCTCCGAAACGCTGGCAACCGGCGTACCTCACGTCAGCGTCTACATGCTGGAGGTCGATGAAGATTCGCGGCTGGGCAGCGAATTGTTGGCCGGAGGCGCCCGCTACCACGCCCATTTCGTGCCCGACGACGATCTGAGCGCCGACCTTTATCTCGCCGCCTGTGAGCGGCTCGCTCGCGGCGGGGTTCACCAGTACGAGATCTCCAATTTTGCGCGGGAGGTCACGCATGGGATTGGATTGCGAGACTCACGCCACAACCTCAAGTACTGGAAACGTCAACCATATCTTGGATTCGGCGTCGATGCTCACTCCATGCTCCCCGCAAATGCTCAACTTCAGAAAGAGGGAATCGAAGCCGTCCGCTTCGCAACTCCGGATTCGCTCGAAGGCTACTCCTCGGCTGCGAACGGCCTTCAACCTCTCGCCCAACGCTCGCGTCAACTCGCAGCCTCCCGCACGTTGATCGACGCCCAGGCCGCGCTGGAAGAGTCCTTCTTTCTTGGCCTGCGAATGAATCGCGGCGTCTCGCTTACCGACCTTGCGGCCCGTTTCGGGCCGCAAGCCATAACCGAAGTTGCGCACAACATCGTCCAGCTGCAGGACGCCGGATTGCTGGAGAGCGCCGGTGAATTCGTGCGGCTCACCCCGCGAGGCCGTTTGCTCTCAAACGAAGTCTTTGCATGCTTCCTTCGAGAACCACGGCCTGCCCGCGCCTAGTCACGAAAGCCCACGCACCGCGGTCAAAGTACCATGCGCCAAAACCTCCTGCTAAACTCGACCTTTGAGTTCTATCCGTTCCTTATATGTCCAGCTCCTCCCAACCTCACCCGACAGATCAGGAGCGGTTCATCGATCTCCGCTCCGACACCGTTACCAAGCCGACGCCCGAGATGCGCAAGGCTATGTTCGAAGCCGAAGTGGGCGACGACGTTTACGCCGAAGACCCAACCATCAACCGCCTGGAGGCTCGTGCCGCTGAAATCTTCGGCCGTAAAGCTGCACTGTTTGTGCCCAGCGGAACCATGGGCAATCAGGTCGCTATCAAGCTCCACACCACCCCTGGTCAGGAAGTCGTCTGTGAGGAGCGTAGTCACGTCTTCAACTCCGAAATGGCGATGATGGCCCATTTCTCCGGAGTTATCCCGCGGACCCTATGGGCCGAAGACGGCATCATGACGTGGAAGCACGTGGAATCGAAGCTCCGTCCCCGGAGCTATCATGCTGCGAAGACCGGGCTCGTTTCCCTGGAGAATACCCACAACTTCGCGGGCGGCAGCGTTATTCCGCCGGAAGTATTCGACGAAGTATGTGATCGCACCCATAACGCGGGACTGCCGGTGCATCTCGATGGTGCCCGCATCTTCAACGCCTCGGTCGCTGTCGACGTGCCTGTCGCGCAACTCACGGCGAAGGCTGATACGGTCATGGTTTGCCTGTCGAAGGGACTTGGTGCTCCCGTTGGATCACTGCTTGTGGGATCGGCAGACCTCATTGATCGCGGCCGCCTTTATCGCAAGGCGCTTGGGGGAGGAATGCGACAGGCGGGCATCCTCGCCGCTGCCGGGCTCATCGCGCTGGAAGAAGGTCCCAAACACCTCGCCACTGACCACGCCAATGCCATGTTCCTCGCCGGAGGCCTGGCAACAGTGCCGGGATTCAAGATTGACCCCACGAAAGTTCAGACCAACATCGTGATTTGCGACATCACCGCCACGGGGATGACCTCAAGCGAATGGTCCAACCTCTTGCGTCAGCGCGGCGTTCTCGCCAACGGTGTCGGTCCCGAACTCCTGCGATTCGTTACCCATCGCGATGTGGACCGAGAGCAATGCAGCCGTGCTCTCGAGATTGTGGCATCGGTTTGCGCTGCCAACGCCACCCCCGTCTGACAAGTTAGTGGAAGAATGTTCTTGTGTAAATCTTCCAGGTTCAGTCGGCGTTGCTCTTAATTACTTCTCCCGTACGACCGGCAGAATCACTCTGTTGATCTCCGCTCGATCGTCGCGCAATTTGACGTACAACCCGGTTCCAGTCGGATGCGGCACACTCAAGGTCGACCCGGCAAAACCGTCAGGTACTGCGACGCTCTGCTGAAATTGCGCGTCCGTCGAGACCGAGTCCAGCAGGTACAAACCCGTTCCCTGAAGCGTGCACTGCTGGTCTGAAGCGCCGGGGCAGCGCAACTCTTTCAGTTCCGGCAGGCGGACCAGCGTCACCAGCGGCTGCCAGTCTCCCTTCTCTCCATTGGCGTCAACCGGACGGAAGCGCAGCGGCCCGAAAGCCGATGGCCCGAAGCTCTTCAGCGGATCAAGCGTTGCCAGTACCGTCTGCGAATCCTGTAGCGTTAGCGTGCCATCGGCGATGCTAAGAAGAACGTGGACCGACTCATCTTCGGTCGCAATTTCAATCTTTTCATCGCGCGGAAACGTCTCTGGCACATGCGTCTTCAGCGAGAAGGCCAATTTCGCATTCTGCGGCAGCTGGTCCTGGCTTTCGAGTTGAATCGAGGAAGAGGCTGCGGCTGCATCCGGCTCGATACTCTTGCTGATCAAAACCAGCCTGGGTCGCGCCGGCCGCACCGTGGCAGTCACATCCAGCACCCGGCCATCTTTCAGCGAGACGCGCGCGGTTTGCTTCTCTCCGGGATGTAGCCCGCCAATATCCGCTGAATCTTGCGCCGACATCTCTAGTTCATCTTCGTTGCCCACGCGCTTGAGTCCCACGGGCGCAAAGTGGGTCCCGTTGATTTCGAGTCCCGCAACCTCATCCAGGCGGTTCCCCTTCAGTTCGCCCTGGTGGTCCCCCGCATCGATGGTGAAGCTGTCCAGGCGTCCCGCTTCGGAATAACTGAGCAGTGCGACTTCGTCCGGCTTCGCCAGCCCAAATTGCTTTACCCGCATGGTGAGTGGTCCGGGCGCAACATCCTTCAATGAGATCTCGACTTGCAACTCCTCCGGACTGACCAGTTTCTGGGTCACCTTGAGTTTCTTGCCGTGCGGGTCTTCGACGGTCACATCCTCCACGCATGCCGCCACATCCGAGTGCAGATGCAGCACGTCTTGACGCCCCACGACGAGCGCGCTCTGGTCCGCCGACGCAATCGTCCATTGAGTCCGAGTGCGAAGTCCGCAGATGGAACGTCGGTCCTTCGAACGATTCAAATCCCCACTGCCCACGCAAAGTCCCGCTTACTTCCCGATCGAGTTCTTTGTCTTGCGCCCCATTTGTATCAACCACAAAGCCGCCGCGCGCAGCATCTGCTTTCACTGGCAGATCCAGGGAGGCGCCCGACTTGCTCCACACATGAAGCACCAAATCGTGGGCCAGGGTCGTCGAGAACACGAGTGGTGCGCCTTCTGCCGGCAGCACCAGCGAATCGCGCTGCAGGCAATGCACAGCCCTGGGATCGACCGCCCGTAGCGGCGGCAACTGAGCCGCAGCCACCGGCGGCAGACCAATTACCAGTACCGACTTCGGTTTGCGAAACGACGGCGCGGCATTAAGCTGAAGGTCAAGCAAATCTGTTTTCGGCAGCGCCAGAGCGGGAATGTATTGATACTGAGCCGTACGAAGCGTCGTCATCAGCCGCGCGACATCCACCACCGCTCCGACGTAGGGACTGTAGAACCCTCCTCCGGCCCACGGCGTAGCGCTGAGCTGGCCGACCAAGTCTGCCGACGGACCGGACGCCAACTCGGCAACCATCGACTGGCTGTGCGAATCGTCCAGCACCAACTGGTCCGAGTTCTGCATCAGGCAAGACATCTGTTGTTCTTCCGGCTTCTCAAAACAGTGATCGTCCAGCTTGATGTTCAGGCTTCGCGCTAACAAGGTCGATTTCTCCTTCAGCTCGCTGGGGTCCGTATCCGACGCCTGCCGGATCGCGCTCAGGTACACATCGAGACGCGACCGGTCGAGGCTCGCCCGGTCCAAATCCTGTGTGGCCCGCACGAAGGCTCCCGGCTTGCCACGCACGGTAGACCGCAGCGTATCGAAGTCGCCACCGGTTTCCGGAGCGAGAAACAACAGCATCTGCTCCGCGCCTTTGGGAACTGTCACCACCACACCTTCGGCGCGTACATGTTTGTCCCAGGTCTCGATCTTGGTGAACCAGCTTTCCGGGGGCGGATTCGTCGATCCGCGAAGAAATGTGGGGATCAATAAATAATGCGCGCTTTGCGTCTCCGGAAACGCCGGATGCAGCCAGATTCGATCGCCCTCTTGCAGATTGGGAACCTGCGCGATCGGCAATTCTTTACCGCCTCGCGAAACGCGTATTTCAACCTGCGGACCGGGCAGGTCGAACGCGGCTGTGGCCGCACATACGAAGGGCGAGAGCGACAACAGACTGAGTAATACCTGAAGCAGCAGCCGTACACGAAAAGACATATCTATTAAGACTAACGTCGAATAAACCCCGGTGCCGAATTTACAACTCGAAAGCAGTACCACTAGCTTGCGGCAATATGTTTCTTGGTCGCAGCATCACACAAGCGGAATTAGAATCCAACCTCGAGATTCTCTCTCGCCTATGCCAAGAATTGAGTGGTTCTGGCAAAATTGACGGCTCAGGGTCTTACTTGCCGTGATGTTTGGCGCGAGCGCTTGTGTTGCGCAGGGGGATCGGCTTCGTTGATCTCACACAAACGGTGGCGCGCACCGAGGTTCGATGACCTGCGCCCAAATGGTGAGGCGAACAGAGGCAGCACGGAGCCAGCGAAATCCGTGACTGCTATCATGCCACCAAAGACTCGCCGACTCCCATACTCACCGCGCTCCGGCCAGACCAGGGTAGTGCGCAACGCGCCCGTCGCCGTGGTTTCCACCTTTCCCCTGTGTCATAATCGTTAGTTTTCGCCAACGAGTTCGAACCGGCTGGGGGAGAGCTCTGTGTGGCGGGACGGAGGATCCTTGGATTTCCAGCTCTCGGATGAACAGCTGCAGTTAAAGAAAATGGTGCGTGAGTTCGCCGAGCGCGAAATCGGCCCCCATGTCATGAAGTGGGACGAAGCCGGCGAGTTTCCGCTCGCCATTGTAAAGGAGCTCGGCAAACTGGGCTTGCTGGGCACGATTTTCCCCACCGAGTACGGCGGCTCTGACATGGGCTACATCGAGTACGTCACCGCCATCGAGGAGTTGTCGCGCGTCGACGGATCGGTGGGCATCACTGTAGCGGCCCATACCTCGCTGTGCTCCAACCATGTCTTTATTGCTGGAAGCGAGGAGCAACGGCGCAAGTACATTCCTAAGCTGGCCACTGGAGAATTCATCGGCGCCTGGGGGCTTACCGAGCCCGGATCAGGCTCCGATGCCGGGGGCGCCCGATGTTCTGCTGCTCGTCGCGGCAAGAACTGGGTGCTCAATGGCACCAAGACCTTCATTACCAACGGGCATCACGCAGATGTGGCTGTTGTGGTCGCCGTCACGGACAAAACGGCCCATACTCATGGTTTATCGGCGTTCGTTGTCGAGAGGGGAACCAGGGGCTTCCGTGCTGGCAAGAAGGAAAACAAGCTCGGCTTGCGCGCAAGCGATACCTCGGAACTGATTTTTGAGGACTGCGAAATCCCTGCGGAGAACCTGCTGGGCAAGGAAGGCGATGGGTTCATCGATGCTATGCGCGTCCTCGACGGTGGACGCATCTCCATCGCCGCGCTCGGCCTGGGCATGGCACAGGGCGCTTACGAGGCGGCCGTGAAGTACTCCAAGGAGCGCAAGCAATTCGGCAAGGCAATCAGCGAGTTTCAGGCCGTCGGGTTCAAGCTCGCCGATATGGCGACCGGGATCGATGCCGCCCGTCTCCTCACCCAACGCGCCGCTGCTATGAAAGACGCCGGACTGAAGACCACCCAGGAATCCTCAATGGCGAAGCTGTTCACCAGCGAGATCGCGGTAAGCTGCGCCAACGAGTGCGTGCAGATCCACGGCGGCTACGGCTTCATCAAAGACTATCCCGCGGAGAAGTTCTATCGCGATGTGAAGCTCTGCACCATCGGCGAAGGCACCAGCGAGATCCAGCGCCTGGTAATCGCCCGGCAGGTTCTGAAAGACTAACCTCCCGCAGCGATCCATTCCAACTCGCCTCTTATCACACGCGTATGTGTGCTGAGTCCTATTGTCTAGAAATCCGGCGTTGGAATTAGATTAGTGTCCTGCCCTCTGCCCGCCTTGGCGAGGAAGGATAGCTCTTTGACAACCGAAACGGTGCTGATCTGTCCTGATCACTCCTGGCTTTTACTGGCAACTGTGACTACTGGCAGCTGGTTTTCGGGAACTGGCAACCGACCGGCTAAACTCCAATGCCATCTATTGGATACGTATGACTAGATTTGGAATGAGTCTCTTAGACGGAATTCTATCTAACCCACTGATTCTAAAAGGTCGCGAAAAACAAGAAAGTTTACCAGTTACAAACACGCGCCCCTGGCGGTCAATCTGCTCTATTTACTCCCGATCCAGGCCATGCCATCCGGGCTACTGCCAGTCTTGATCAGCCTGGTCACCTTCCACGTCGAAAGGTCGATCTCTGCTACCTGGTTACTGTTGGCGCATGATGTGTACGCGCCCTTGCCATCCGGACGAACCAGCACTGCCTGTGGGGCTGGCGGCACATCGACTGTTCTCGCGACCTTCAACTCTTTCAAGTCGATAATCGCGATTTTGTTATCGGAAGGTAGCGCCATCAGCAGCCACTTTCCATCAGGAGTCGGAGCACTCCCGTAACCAATCCCCGGCAGCGGGATCCACGTCTTGACCGTGTTCGTTCCCGTATCGATCACGGCAAGTTGCGGCTTTGTCTGGTCGGCCGTGAAGACCATACGATCGTCCATCGAAATCGAAATCCGCTGTGTGTTTTTCGAGATCGGAATCACCGTGATGGTTTTGCGAGCTTGCAAATCCAAAACAGAAACTGTTCCCGGTCCGACATTGGCGGTGTATCCGCGGCGCCCATCGTGCGAAATTGCGAGCATGTGCGACTCGGGCTGATCGGTGACAATGGTGCCGACAACCTTTAGCGTTTTCGGATCGACAATCGTTACCGACCGGTCCAATTCGGTGGTGACATAAAGCAGCCCGCCTGGTCCCCATACCGGCAAGTGCGGCCGAACCCCGTGCCCAAAGTCCACATTGCCCGTTACTTTGTGTGCGGCGACGTCGATCACCACCATGTTGCGACCATCGGTTCCCGGCAGTCCTACGCCGGAGTCACCATAGATGGGAACATAGGCAAAGCGTCCGTCGGGCGAGGCCGCCACTTCATGTCCGGTCACGCCATCTTCGGGTACGGAAGCCACAACTTTGCCATCGGTGGGGTCGACAATGGCGAGGCTATGGGCACCCTTTTCGATAACTACTAACATGTTCCTGGCTCCAGAATTCTGTGCTTGCCCTTGCACCAGCGCCAATGTAATGAGCGCCGTGCGCAAAACCGGCCCATAAGACATTCAGGTTCCTCCACAAGATCAGACGAACTATACCTCAATGACTGTCGGCCTCCCAGCTTGTACAAGCTGATAATCTGAAGGGTTCAATCCAGTGAGCGTAGCCTGCCAAATTGAAGAGCTCGTAAGTCGCGTTCGTAGCGGCGACGTGCGGGCCCTCGCGCGGGCGATTTCGCTGGTCGAGGACCGCGGCCCGCACTCCCCGGAACTGTTGAAGGCGCTGTTTCCCTATAGCGGCAACGCTGCGCTGATCGGGCTCACCGGTTCCCCCGGAGCAGGCAAGAGCACGCTGGTCGATCAGCTCGCGCGCGAGTACCGAAAACAGGGCAAGACCATTGGCATCGTGGCCGTCGATCCCACTAGCCCATTCAGCGGAGGCGCGATTCTCGGCGATCGCATCCGCATGCAATCGCATTATGCGGACCCGGGCATCTACATTCGCAGCATGGCGACTCGCGGGTCGCTGGGCGGACTTGCCGCCACTACCGCCGATGTGGCCACGGTCCTTGATGCCAGCGGCCGCGACTTGGTAGTGATCGAAACGGTTGGGGTTGGGCAGGACGAAGTGGACATAGTCACCCTTGCCGACGTAACGGTCGTCATCCTCGTGCCGGGAATGGGTGACGACGTGCAGACGATTAAGGCTGGCATCATGGAGATTGCCGACTTGTTCGTAATCAACAAGTCGGACCGCGATGGCGCCGAGCGTGTCGAGCGCGAGATCAGGGCTATGCAGTCACTCTCCGTTCGCAGTGACAACTGGACGCCGCCCATCGTCAAGACAGTGGCCAGCGACGGCCGGGGCGTCCCCGAGGCCGTCGAGGCCATCGAGAAGTACCAGGCATACCTGACGCAGGGAAGCCTGGGACGCAATCGTCGCATAGAAAGCTGGCGTAAACGCCTTACCGAGATGCTGCGCGATGCGCTCTTTCAGCGCGTTGTTAACGGTTACCTCGGCCATGGCGAGGCTGAGCGTTTCGCCACCGAAATCGCCGAACACAAACGCGATCCGTATTCCCTGGTGGAGGAGATCGTGCGGAGAACTGGGAAAGCACGCATGACGCAAATTGATCATCTTGGCATTGCAGTCAAGTCGCTTGCTGAAGCCAAACAGTTTTACGAAAAGCTGGGTCTGGAAGTGATGCCTGAAGAAACGGTCGAATCCGAGAAGGTGCGCGTGGCGATGGTCCCGATGGGCGAAAGCCGCATCGAGCTGCTTGAGCCCACTGTCCCTGAATCCACGATTGCGAAGTTCCTCGAAAAACGTGGCCAGGGGCTGCATCACGTCGCGCTGCATGTAACGGACCTGGCTGGCACCGTAGAGCGCCTGAAAGCTTCGGGGACCCGCCTTATCAACCAGGAAATTAAGGTTGGGGCCGGAGGCCACCGGTATGTCTTCGTTCATCCCTCAAGTGCCGGGGGCGTTCTGCTCGAACTCGTAGAAGACGCCGGACACGTCGGCTGACCATGCTCATTCTCGCGCTTGACACTTCCGGCCGTCACGGCAGCGTGGCCCTTTGCCGCGGAGACGCCAACAACTTCGAAGTTCTCGGACTCAGCAACCTCGAAGGCGGTACTTACTCAGCTCGCATGATCCCAGTCATTGCCGATCTGCTCCAAACCGCCAACCTCACCCCAACCGACTTGGAGGCATTCTCGGTCGTCGATGGGCCCGGCTCTTTCACTGGCCTTCGGGTTGGCCTCTCAACGGTGAAAGCGCTATGTGAGGTCCTGCGCAGGCCGCTGGCTGTGGTATCGATGCTCGAGGCACTCGGCATTACCTATGGCGGCGAAGGTTCCACTGTAGCGACCCTATTGGACGCCGGGCGTAGCGAGCTTTACGCCGGGGAATATGACATCTCAAGTCGGGGTGCGAGTCCTGGGCGGCAATTCATCGTCAAGCTGGGCGAACTTGCCGGTCAGATCCCGTTAAACTCACGCATTATTACCACGTCTGCAAAGGCGGTCGAGACGCTCCGGGCTGCGGGCATGCACGTTGAGCAAGTAGAGCCAGTTCACGCGGACACCATCGCCCGCATCGGTCTGCGAAAATTGCTGGCCGGCGAAACCGCGGATCCCGCAACGCTGGACGCAAACTACATACGCCGTTCGGATGCCGAGCTGTTTTCCCTGCCGAAGCCCTGACATGCAAATCCGCTGCGCCACTTCCGCTGATGTCCCGCACCTGCGCCGCCTCGAACGGGAATCGTACACCGCAGCGCACTGGGGCGAAGCACAATATGACTCGCTCTTCGGTCCAGAGGCGCCGCGTCGAATCGCGATACTGGCGGAGGACAAGCCTCGCAAGTCGGTTATCGGGTTTCTGATCGCCCGGTGCCTGCCCGATGAATGGGAGGTCGAGAACCTGGTAGTGGCCGCTGCGTCGCGTCGCCAGGGCATCGGCCGGTCGCTCGTTCGCGCTTTGCTCGACGAGGCGCGGGCGGCCGTCTGCCCGTTCGTGCTCCTGGAAGTCAGGGAATCCAACCAGCCGGCGCGCCGACTTTATGAAAACATGGGGTTTAGGTCTCAAGGGCGGAGGTTGGCCTACTACGACCATCCGCCAGAAAATGCGATTCTTTACCGCATTTCATTGCGATTCTGTGACAAAATTTGTTGAAGCACAAAAGAGCCTGTGCTAACGTCTTGTTTCTCTCCACTACGCCGGAGGTTTCCCGAATGGCAACTCAGGTACGTGATCAGCTCCTAGCCAGCAATGAGATTTTTCGCAAACTGGCGGAGGAGCACTCGCAGTATTCTCAGCGGCTCGATGCTCTTATTAACAGGAAGTATCTCAGCGAGGAAGAGAAGCTGGAGGAAGTGCGACTGAAGAAGCTGAAACTTCGGCTGAAAGATCAGATGGAGTCGCTGGAACAGCAGTTCCGCAGCACTCAGCCCGTCGCCTAGTCAGTCTTGAGTTTGTCCCTACGGCGGTGATGCTGCTCAGCCTACCGCCGAACCGGACTTGTATTTGGACGGGCCCCGGCTACCCACCGCAGGATTCATCACCCGATAAACCGCCCCCTCCCATATCCAAAGCTCTATAATCATTGGAACAGTCATGGTTCGTGACGGCTATTACTATGGTCTCGCCTGTCTGGCGGCAGCCCTCCTGGCGGGTTGGCTGACGGTGCCCGGACTCGCTGTTATTCCCTTGTTGCTCGGGGCTTTTTTCCTATGGTTTTTCCGCGATCCGGAGCGCCCGATACCATCTGAAGCCGGAGCCATCGTCTCCCCTGCGGACGGCACCGTGACCGATGTCTCCTTCGTCCACCGCGATGGAGAGTCTTGCGGCCGCATCAGCATCTTTCTCAACGTATTCAATGTGCACGTGAACCGCTCGCCGATTTCAGGAGTCATCACCGACGTCGCCTACAAGCGGGGTAAGTTCGGCAACGCCATGGGTGCCGGCTCGTCCGAGGAAAACGAGCAGAACAGTGTGACGGCGCGCGGGGACGAGGGCACCGTCGTCTTCAAACAGATCGCAGGACTGCTCGCCCGCCGCATCGTGTTCACCAAGAAAGTGGGAGACCGTGTGGCCCGGGGCGAACGCGTCGGTCTCATCAAGTTCGGCTCCAGGGTTGACGTTATCTTTCCTCCCGGCGCGAACATCAGGGTGAAGGTCGGTGATCGGGTCGCTGGAGGCTCGTCGGTTCTGGCGCTGTCCCTGGTGAGCTCTGTTGCCCAGCCATTGCCGAGCACTGCGGAGGCGAGATGAATGACCGGGTAACGCCCTCCCAGGCGATGTCGAAACCACGTCCCGCGAGAAAAGGTCTGTACATACTGCCGTCCATCTTTACGGCCGCCAACATGGCCGCTGGCTACTACGCTATCTCGCAGGCAATCCAGGGCACAGCTGCTGATCCATGGCACTTCGACCATGCCGCGAAGGCGATCGGGTTTGCGATTCTTTTCGACGGTCTCGATGGACGCATCGCCAGGCTGACCAACACCGCAAGCGCCTTCGGTCGCGAGCTCGACTCGCTGGCCGACATTGTCGCGTTTGGTATCGCACCCGCAATACTCGCGTGGCTTTGGGGCTTCCGGTGTCTGCCAATGATGGACGACGTGGAACTGCGCAACAAGATCGTGCAGTTCGGCGCTATTGCGACGTTCATCTTCCTGATGGCGGGGGCAGCGCGTCTCGCACGGTTCAATATTCAGACCAACCCGCAGCCGTCGAATCCCGGCCGGCCGGGCAGGAAGTACTTTGTGGGCATGCCGATTCCTGCGGGAGCAGGCGTGATCGCGGCTTTGGTGCATTTCGCCGCCGGCGAGCCACTCCAGGTATGGTGGTACTCCATTACTTGGGGTGGAGTCGTTTGCGCAGTTGCGTTCCTGATGGTCAGCACCTGGCGCTTCTATAGCTTCAAGGAACTTAACTTTCGCCGGCCCTTGAATTTCCGCTGGATCATTGTCTTCGGCGGCATCATCGCATTGGGTTGGTTCTTTTCGCGCTATGTTCTGTTCGTGATAGCGCTGCTATACACGCTCGCGGGAGTGATGGCGCGGCTCTCTTTCGTGCTCCGCCGCCCGACCTTACCGCCTCCGCCCCCGCAGGATGAGGCTTCGCACGCATAATGAAGGGTGATCCTAAGACTATCTCCGCCGCGCACCCAGAACCCTTCAATTGGGGAGCACTTTTTCGCGTCGCTATCGTGGGCGCCGCCAGCTTGAAAGGCCGCGAATTGAAGGATGTTTTGAGCGAGCGGAATTTTCCGACGCGCGACATCCGCTTGCTGGATGACGATGAGTCCCTGGGGCAGATCGAAGCAGTGGGTGACGAGCCTACCTTCATCCAGAGCGTTTTACCCGAACACATGGAGGGCGTGGACTTCACTTTCTTCGCCTCCGACGACAAATTTACCCGCGGGACCTGGGCCATGGCCCGCGACGCCGCCAGCGACATCATCGATCTTTCCTACGGTCTCGAGGACGAGGCAGGCGTGATCCTGCGCGCCCCCTGGGTCGAACGCGAAATTGGCGTTGTACCTCGCTTGGACCTTGCCGGTGCGCCGGTCCGTATCGCTCATCCCGCTGCCACGGTCCTCGCGCTCTTGCTTTTGCGCCTGTCAAAGTCGGCCCCTATCGCGCGCTCGATTGTCACCGTGTTCGAGCCGGTATCGGAGCGCGGCAAGCGCGGCATGGACGAACTGCACGAGCAAACCGTGAACTTGTTGTCATTCCAGCAACTGCCCAAGACCGTGTTTGACTCCCAAGTGGCATTCAATCTGATCGACCGCTACGGGGCGCAATCGGGAAGCTCGCTTGAAACCGTGGAAAAGCGCATCGTGCGCGACTTCGAGCAGATTGTCCACGGAAAGGTCAGCGTACCTTCCTTGATGCTGATTCAGGCTCCCATCTTCCACGGTCATGCTTTCTCGCTTTACATTGAACTGGAGCGTGCCACCGACGTGGCGAACTTCACCGCCGCGCTGGCTGGCGACCACGTCGAGATCTGGCAGCGGCGGCGAGGACTCCCCCAGCAACGTCAATGCTGCGGGTCAGGAGCAGATTCAAGTGCTGGCTACGGCAGGATACGAAGCGTAAGGCCGGCTTCTGGATCTGGGCAGCCTCGGACAACCTCCGGATCTCGGCAGTGGCAGCGGTGGAGTCTGCAGAGTCGCTGATCCCCGGGCGTCCGCGCGGGACGGTGCAATGACGAGATCGGAATGGCGCAGCGGTGTGGCTAGCGGTGTGCCTAAGGTACTGGCCCTCGCTTTGTTGCTTGCCCTCACCAGCTGCGGCTATCACACCAGTGCTCACGCGGTACGTCTGCCGTCTGATCTGCATACGATCTACGTTCCCATCTTCGGTAATACTACCCAGAGCTTTCGCGTCGAACAGACTATGACCGCTGCTGTGGTCGAGGAATTGCGCAGCCGAAGCAGTTTTCGCGTAGTTACGTCGAACGACAGTGACGTCGATGCGACCTTGAAAGGGACCGTCGTTTATACCTCGAATAGTCCGCTGACCTATGACTCGGTCACGGGCCGAATCTCTTCGTCACTGGTTGTCATCGGAATGAAGGTCTCACTGGTAAGCAAGTCAGGAACGACAATCTGGGATAATCCTAACTATTCCTACCGGGAGCAGTACCAGGTTTCGCGTGACGTCGCCAGCTTCTTTGACGAGTCGAACCCCGCATTTTTGCGGATTTCGAAGGAGTTCGCAAAGTCGCTGGTGAGTAATATGCTGGAGGCCTACTAGGTGCGAAGCTTCGTCGCCTCGGACCGTTTTGTGGCTGACGTCCGGGCCCGCAAGTTGGCCCCGGGCTACGTCTTTATGGGCGACGAGGCTTTCTTCCGCAAGCGTTGTCGCGACGCCGTACTTGAACAACTGGTTCCGGCTGACGTTCGCGAGCTCAGCGTTTATGATATGGACCTGGGCGAAATTGAGTTGCAACAGGTTCTCGACCGCGCCCGCACTCCGTCGCTGATGGCGCCTTTTCAGGTGTTCTTCATCCGCGGGGTGAAGAACCTCTATACGCGCGGCAAACATGACGACGAATTTGCCGCCATCGAAGATTACTTCAAGAATCCCAATCCTGATGCTCTCCTGGTCTTCGTGGCCGACCACATCAGTATTCCGGCTGACGTTCGACGCATGGAGTTGCAGGACAAAGACCGTTACCAACGCATCCGCGAAACCTTGGGCGAGTACTGCACCGTACTTGAGTTCGCCCGGGTGGACGAAGGCGACGCCGTGAAGTGGGCCGGCGACACTGCGAATGCAGAAGGCGTGAAGCTCGATCCCGATGCTGCTCGCGAACTCGTTGACTCGCTCGGCGGCGACATGATGATGGTCGCCAACGAACTCGAGAAGCTGATGCTTTTTGTCGGCGAGAAGAAACGCATCGCGCTCGGAGATGTTGAAACCATGGTGTTGGCCGCCAAGCAGCGTTCGTTTTACGAACTCACCGATGCTATTTCGGCCCGTGATCGCTCCCGCGCACTCGCAGTGCTTGACGCGATACTGAACTCCGGCGATGGCGAAGAAGCCGCGATCGGGCACATCTACATGCTCTCCCGAACCTTCCGCCAGATGCTCGTCATCTTCGAGCGGAACGTGCGCGACTCGCGAATGTTGTGGCAGGCACTCTGGCAAGGATTCCGCGTACCGCCGTTCGCGGCGGAAGACATTATTCGCCAGGCACGTCGCTACAAGTCGCGCCGGGAACTCACCCGCGCGATCCGTCGCATAGCTCGCGCTGATGTTGCGTTGCGTTCCAATCCCGTCAGCAAGCGGCTTGTGCTGGAGAACCTGGTGCTAGACCTGACCGCGGAACCTAAAACGCCCGAGGACAGCTGGTTGCAGGAGCAGCTCTCTGTCTAGGAATGGACGTCGAGGCGTATCTTCGCCGCATTGAGTCCGACGGCCCGCGTAACCCTTCTGCGACTACACTCCGCGGGCTCCACCGCCAGCATCTCTTCACGGTACCTTTCGAAAACCTCGACATTGCGTTGGGAACGCTCATTCGACTCGACCCCGATGCGCTGTTCAACAAGATCGTTACCCGTAAGCGCGGCGGTTTTTGCTACGAGCTGAACGGCCTGTTCCACGGGTTATTGCAGGCCTTGGGATTTCGGGCCGAAATGCTATCGGCACGCGTGGCTCGCTCGGACGGCACTTTTAGTCCCGAGTTTGACCACATGCTTCTCAGGGTCGATTTAGGGGAACCGTGGATCGCCGATGTGGGCTTTGGCGATTCCTTCCTTGATCCCTTACCGCTCCGCCACTCAAATCTGGGGTTGGACGACGCCCCAGAATTTGCACTAACGCAATCGAGTGGAACGTGGGACCTGGTCCGGGTTCAGCGCGACGGTACGCATGTGCCCCAATATCGCTTTACTGAAGCTTCACGCCAGTTCGACGATTTCGCAGATATGTGCCACTTTCATCAAACCTCGCCAGAGTCGCACTTTGTGCAAACGCGGGTTTGCAGCAAAGCGTTACCTGATGGCCGGGTCACCGTTTCAGGTATGAGGCTGATTGAAACACGGGACGGTGAACGTCGGGAAAGAGAGCTGGAGAGTCACGAAGAGCTGCGCGAGTGTCTCCAGCAACGTTTCGGAATCGAGTTTGCCGAAGACACCGACTGGTCAAAACTTGCCGGTTAATTCGTCGCGAACATTCCCGGCGGCCTTGGAAGCCTCGATCGCGGCCATCAGACTCTCGATCGTGGGCATCTGTGGGGCGCGGGAGTAGCAGAAGACGCTGCGGCCATCCACCAGGATTTCGAGCTCGTGATACTTATGGCTCATCTTCGGCCGAACGCCGTATTTCGACTTCAATTCGCGCTTGAGGCTCCCGGCCAGGCGTCGCAGGCCGGGTCAAAGCAGGCAGCGGTGAATCTCGATCTTCGTGTTCTTGTCCATGATGGTGAGAAGGTCGAGAGCGCGCGCCGCTTCAGGTCCGCGCCCTCGGGCGTCGTCAATCAATCCCTGCTATTTTTTTTCGGCAACGTTCACGCTCGCGGTAGTGTTCGCCCAATCCAGCTTCAAGGTCGCCGCGGTCGGGCCCGTCTTATCGAGCGAGATAGTGAACTGCTCGGTCGGCGAGGTGTTCTTGGAAACCTTCATATCCACGCGCGCCAGGTCCTGGCCGTCCTCGTATTTTGTGCCCCATTGCCCGGTCTCCCTGTTGATGATCAGTTTCCAGCCGGTCTCGTTGGGAATGGTGTATAGCGTATAGCCTCCGGCGGGAACGCCAGCTCCCCCAATCGTAAGGTCGACATCGGTCTTGAGACTAGTGGCTGCGTTGGCGCCGGTGCGCCAGACCTGACCGTAGGGAACCAGTCCGCCAAAGATCTCCCGTCCCTTCATCGACGGCCGCGAGTAATTGATGGTCACGGTCTTTCCGTCGGCGAAGGTGACCGATGCCGTTCCCGGAGGGCTGGCCGGCGGGTTTTGTCCGTAGGCAATCGCACTGACCGCGAGGACTGCGACGATGAGTGCAAGAAAACGATAGTTCACTTTCATTCCATTCTCCTTGTGAGACGTGCCCGGCGGAATCTGGGCGCGGCTCTATTATTCACGGCTTCGTGAAACGTTACAATCCAGCCATGAGCGTATTCGACGAAAAGCGCGAGGAACTGGAGCACTACGAATTCCGCATGGGCGTTGCGCGAGGACGATTGGCGGTGGCGCTCGACTCGTTGACCGATGCGCTCACGATGGTGGGTCAGCATGGCGTTTATTGCCAGAGTGCACGACGACCCGGGAAGCCGGCACTGGACATTCAGATCGTGCTGAAAGGCATCACGGATGCGAAGGAACTGGTCGCGTCGGTGATGGAAGAGATTCGGAAGCAGAAAGAAGTGGAATAGACAATAGCGCTATATCATTCCGGCAAAATCATGCAGTTCAATGCCTGCCTGCTTCAGAATTCTTCTCAGAGTACCGGTTGCCAGTTCGTCATGCAGGGAACAAGGCAACCAATCGAACCACCATCCGTTTTCTTATTCAGAACAACGTGGCTGCCTTTCTGGCGTACCTGAACGAAACCCAATTTTTTGAGTACGCGAATGGCTTCCTTCCCAGACACCCGGGGATATTCAGGCATAGGAAACGTCGAACGTCGTGATCACTGCCCTTCGAGGGCGGGGGCGGAGGAAACTCCTCGGGATAGAGTTCAGTGGCTCCTTTGAGATTCGCAACCGCGTCCTCGATGGTTCGGCCCTGGGCTTGCAACGCTGACTTCAGGACACTCGGCTACGTACCATCGATCTTCCGCTGGACGATGGCGGTGCAGGTCGGCGTCTGCATGTTTGACTCAGGTTCAATATATACCGCAAAAACGAGAGCGGAGACGACCGACGCTCCGCCCATGTCCGACTACGTCGTCACGTACTTGCCGATCTCGAGAGTGCGCGCGGCGATCTGTTCCTGCAAGGCGATCACGTTCACCGGTTCGAACTTCACCAGACGGCGCACGATCGCCATCTGGGTGCGCAGCATGTCGCCTTCGGCCACGGCAGCGATGCACTTTCTTCGCCGCAGCTTCCAGCCTCGACATTGCGCCTGCGATGTAGACCTGGGTCATCGCGGTCACCAGAGCAGCCTTTTGCTCGCCGTTGGTCTCGATGAACTTGCGCGCGCGCAGCAGGCAGGAATCCATGGTGAACGTCTCGATCACCATGTCGGCGATCGCGCCCATGATTTCCTGCTGGTCGGCCAGCTTCTGCATGTACTTCTGCGAAGCCGCTCCGGCCACGAGCATGGAAAGCTTCTTGGCATTGCCGACGATCTTCTGTTCCGCCGCCAGGGTGCCTTCCAGTTCCTCGCAATCGACGGGCCCGCCATCACTTCGTCCATCGTCTTCTTGATGGCCGGCAGCAGAGGCAAGCTGTCCGCTCATGGCGCGCTTGAGCAACCAGCCGGTGATGATGAGGCGGTTGATTTCGTTGGTGCCTTCGAAGATGCGGTTCACGCGCGAGTCGCGATAGGCGCGCTCGGCCGGATACTCCTCGACGAAGCCGTAGCCGCCGTAAATCTGCACGGTCTCGTCCACCACGAAGTCGAGCATCTCCGAGCCGCAGACCTTGATGATGGAGCACTCGACCGCGTACTCCTCGATCGCCTTGCGGATGGCCTCGGGGTTCTTCTCGACCAGTCCGAGCAGCGCGTTATCCATCATGCCGACGGTGCGATAGACCATCGACTCGCCGGCGTAGATGCCGACCGCCATCTGCGCCAGCTTCTCGCGGATGAGGCCGAAGTCGGCGATCGCTCTTGGTGAAGGCCTTGCGCTCCTTGGCGTAGGCGATGGCATCTGACCAGCGACGAGCGTGCGCCGCCGACGCAGCTCGCGCCCAGCTTGAAGCGGCCCACGTTCAGGATGTTGAAGGCGATGATGTGTCCCTTGCCGATTTCGCCGAGCACGTTCTCCACCGGCACCTGGCAGTCGTTGAGGATGAGCGGCGCAGTGGACGAGCCGCGAATGCCCATCTTCTTTTCTTCCGCGCCGACCGAGAAGCCGGGGAAGTCCTTCTCGACCAGGAAGGCGGTGAACTTCTCGCCGTCGACCTTGGCGAAGACGGTGAACAGGTCGGCGAAGTGGGCGTTGGTGATCCACATCTTCTCGCCGTTCAGGATGTAGTGCTTGCCGTCGGGCGAAAGCACGGCGCGGGTGCGGGCTGTTCAGCGCGTCGGAGCCGCTGGTGCTCTCCGAGAGCGCGTAGGCGCCGATGATTTCGGCCGGTCGCGAGCCTGGGCAGGTACTTCTTCTTCTGCTCTTCGGTGCCGAAGAAGACGATGGGCAACGTGCCGATGCCGCTGTGCGCGCCCATGGTGACGATGAAGCTGCCGTACTTCGACATGAAGTCGGAGATGATGGCCGAGGAGACCTTGTCCATGTCGGAGCCGCCGTACTCGGCGGGGATGTCGGCGTTGGTCAGGCCCATCTCGGCGGCCTTCTTGAGCAGGTCGCGGCGTGACCTGCCAGTCCTTGTGCTCCATCTTCTCGACGTTGGGAAGGAGTTCGTTGATCGCGAACTCGTCGGCGAGCTTGGCGACCATCTGCTGGTCTTCGTTAAAGTCTTCGGGAGTGAAGACGTTTTCCAGGTTGTGGTCTTCGAGCAGAAAGCTTCCGCCCGTAGTTTTCGTCTTGGGAGCTACCGTCGTTGTGGCCATCTTAACCTCGCTTGTTGACTGCAAAATCGTTTTCACCACAGAGACACGGAGGCACGGAGAAAACCTTTAGGTCTAAAACCTTGCATTGCGACGCATTCGTTGAACCAGCATACGGTCCCGCTCTTAGAATTCGATCGTTCTTCTCCGTGTCTCAGTGCCTCTGTGGTGAATCTCTTACTGCAAATTCTCGAAAATGCCTGCCGCGCCCATGCCGCCGCCGACGCACATGGTCACCATGCCGTAGCGGGCTTTGCGGCGTTTCAGTTCGCGGATGATGCTCGCCGTCAGCTTGGCGCCGGTGCATCCCAGCGGATGTCCGAGGGCGATCGCGCCGCCGTTCGGGTTGATGATGCGCCGGGTCGAGTCCGCCTTCCTTGATCACGGCCAGCGACTGCGCCGCGAAGGCTTCGTTCAACTCGATGACGTCGATGTCGCTGAGCTTCAGGCCCGCGCAGTTTCAGGACCTTTGGGAATCGCGAAGACCGGGCCGAGTCCCATTTCTTCCGGCTTGTAGCCTGCGGTGGCGTAGCCGACGTAGCGCGCCAGCGGCTTCAGGCCCAGAGCCTTCGCCCGCTCGGCAGACATGACGATCGCGGCGGCTGCGCCGTCGGACATCTGCGACGAGTTGCCGGCAGTGACCGTGCCCTTCGCGTGGAACGCGGGCTTGAGCGCGGCCAGAGCTTCGAGCGAAGTGTCGGCGCGCGGGCCTTCGTCCATCTTGAAGACGATGTCGGTGCGCTTGGGCTTGCTGCCGTTGGGCGTGGTGAAGCTCACGGGCACGGGCACGATTTCGTCGTCGAACTTGCCGGCTTCGATGGCGGCGAAGGCCTTCTTGTGGCTGTCGACCGAGAACTGGTCGGCCTGCTCGCGGGTGATGTTGAAGCGCGCGGCCAGGCGTTCGGCGGTCAGGCCCATCGAGAGATAGGAGTCGGGATAGTTCGCCACCAGCCAGGGATTGGCCGAGACCTTGTTGCCGCCCATGGGGATCATGGTCATGGACTCGACGCCGCCGGCGACCACGACTTCGGCTCCGCCGGCCATGATGCGCTCGGCGCCCTGGGCAATCGCCTGCAAGCCCGGAGGAGCAGAAGCGGTTGATGGTCATGGCCGAGGCTTCGACCGGAAGTCCGGCGCGCAGGGAAGCGATGCGGGCGACGTTCATGCCCTGTTCGGCCTCGGGCATGGCGCAGCCGAGGATGACGTCTTCGATCTCTTTGGGATCGAGCTGGGGGACGCGCTCGAGGGCGCCCTTGATCGCGAAGGCGGCGAGGTCGTCGGGACGGGTGGCGCGCAGGGTTCCTTTGTAGGCTTTGCCGACCGGGGTGCGAACGGCACTGACGATTACGACTTCACGCATTGAAAGCTCCGAGCAATAAGCAGTTGGCAATAAGCAATAAGCCGATTGCGGGTTACCAGATTAGTTAAATTCGATGTTGCCGTCTGTGTTGCGCAGCATTGCGTTCACACCTGATTCACGGTTGTTTAGAATCAATGGTTTGGGCGGAAACTGTTCGCATGAGTTTGATTCAAAATGAGTTATACGTATCCATTGTCTTGGGTAAGGAGTTACGGGCCGGATTTTGGCTTGTTTGGGCCATTTTATTACTTCGGTAACATAACCACCTAGTTAACGCCATGCCGCCTCTTTGCGGCTCCGGGATTCTAGACTCCGCTGCCGCTACGCAACCTCGAAGTTATCGCAAAGCTAGAAGTATCTGAGCCGCCCACGATATCGGCGCTCTCGGCTCCCAGGAGTTTGGCGTTAAGCGAACCTCCGATGAACAACATTTCTTCCAAAGCAGCATCCACGGACCGCTGGTGCAGCACGTCCTTTCCATCTTCTTCGAACTGAAATTGCGCGGAGCGTCGCATCAGCTCTTTAATGAACGCCGCACTGGTACCCTTGGTTTTTTGGACGACTGCGCTCACCACATCGTCGGGCACCGACAAGGAACGCGAGTACAGTCGAACCAGCTTGGCTCGGCCGTCTGCATCAGGCAAAGGAAATTCGATCGCTTGGTCGATTCGACCCGGGCGAGCCGCCAGTGCCGGTTCCAGTTGGTCCGGACGGTTGGTAGTAAGGATGAAAATTACGTCGGCATCCTCGCGCAAACCATCCATTTCATTTAGCAGCTTATTTAGAAGCATCTCCTGTTCGGGATTGCCCATATGCGTCCGCTCGCGAGCAATCAGATCCACATCCTCAACGATCATGACGGACGGCTGCAGAAATCGCGCCAATCGAAAGTATTCGCTTAGCAGACCAACCTGCTCCGCCGTAATGAGCAGTGTTGTGTGTCCTCGTAGTTGACTCGCGAGGTAGTGGATCGTATGTGTCTTGCCGGTTCCGGGAGGACCATAGAAAAGCAGCCCCTTCTTGGCAGACAGACCGAGACTCTTGATGCGGTCCCGCGCGCCGATAAAGGCTGAGACATTCCGGTCAAGTAAGCTCAAAGTTCTGTCCGGCAATACCACATCTTCGCGAGCCACCTGGTGCAAGCGGTGGACCTTGACCGTACCGCCTCGCCCGGCGAAGTCGATGCCTGTCTCCAGAGAGATGATGCGGCCCCGGTATGTGCGACCGGCGTTCACACCCTTCTCAATCTCGCGAAAGAACGATTGCGAGAAGGCCAGCCCAACTTCGCCCGCGGGCACTCCTATTTCGACCTGAATGCCGGCAACCATTCCATGTTGAACGGCGGGGCTGACCAAAATGGCAAACGGAAGGTTTTCGACGGAAGATAGCCAGAGACCCATCTTCAGACAGCGCACTGGGTCCGGCTCGCCAATATCCACTTCGTCGTGCTGTAGCGGCCCGACATCGATGGGGAATGGACTGCCTCTTGTCAAGAGATGAGCTAAGCTAACGGTTTCGTGACCGAACCCCGAATGAATGCCCAGCAATCTGGCAGGGTACCGCTGAAGGAAATCGTCAAGCGCAACTTGCACGTCTACACGAGATGCTGAAGGAAAGCGCCGAACCGCAGTCACCAGGGTCGTCAATTCAATCCCCTGAAAGTGCTTCTTCAGCAGCCCATTGACCTGCGACTTCCCCGTAAGCATGCGAATCGCTTGAAACATAGATCTCGCCCGGCGACCTCAGTTCCTCAGCGTCTTTCCCGTCTTCAGCGTGTACTGAATGCGTTCCTGCGTCTTCTTTTCGCCGCAGAGCGATTTGAAGGCCTCGCGCTCCAGGTCGAGCAGGTACTGCTCGCTCACCAGAGTGCCGGGGTTGACTTCGCCGCCGCAGAGGACTTCTGCGACTTTGCCGGCGATCTTGACTTCGTGGTCGCTGATGAACTCGCCCTGCCGCATGATGTGCACGCCCATCTTCAGCGTCGCCAGGATGCTTTCGCCCGGCGCCGGAATGTCGTTGCGCATGGTCAGCGGACGACAGCCTTCGTGGACGAGTTCGAGGGCGCGCGTCTTTCGCGTCGCTCAGGACGCGCTCGCGGTTCATGGTGATGTTGTCACCCGGTGAAAGGAAGCCGAGGTTCTTCGCCTCCATCGCCGAGGTCGAGACTTTCGCCATCGCGACGGTTTCGAAGGCCTGCTTCATGGCTTCCATCAGTTCGACGCTCTCGCCGCGTCCTTGCGGACGAATGTGCGTGGCCTTGTGAATGGCGCGGATGGTCATCTCTTTGCAGCCGCCGCCGCCGGGCAGCAGACCGACGCCGACTTCGACCAGTCCGGCGTAGAGTTCGGCGTGCGGCTGACGGGCGTGCGCGTGCAGCGTGATTTCAGTGCCGCCGCCGAGGGTCATGCCGAAGGGCGCGACCACGACGGGCTTGTGCGAGAACTTGATGGCCTGCGTCATGTTCTGGAACTGGCGGATGGCCATGTCAACTTCGTCCCACTCCTGCTTCCTGCACCGCCATCAACAGCATCATGATGTTGGCGCCGACGGAGAAGTTTCCGGCATCGTTGGTGATGACGAAGGCGTCGAACGTTGTCGCCTGCGCCGCCGGGCTTCAAGGTCTGGGTGATGAACGAGACGATGTCGCCGCCGAGCGAGTTCATCTTGGAGTGGAACTCGATGCAGCCGACGCCGTCGCCGAGATCGACCAGCGAGGCGCCCGCGTTCTTCTTGACTACTCCGTTGGCTTTCTTGGCGACCGTGACGGACCAGACTCCGGCGGGAACTTCTTCGGGCTTGTAGTCGCTGGTCGCGATGTCGAAGTACTTGCGGCCGCTGGCGGTCTTGGGATCGTCGGCGTACCAGGTGGTCTTGCCGGAGGCGAGCAGCTTCTCGACGTTGGCGGCGACCGGCTTGCCTTCCTTCTTCATGCGCTCGACGGTCTTGTGCGACGCCGGCGGCGTCCCACAGCTCGAACGGGCCAAGCTCCCAGTTGAAGCCGGTCTTCATCGCCTTGTCGATTTCGACGATGGAGTCGGCGATTTCGGGCACGCGGTTGGCGGAGTAGGTCCAGAGATCGGAGAGCACGTTCCAGAGGAAGAGATTGGCCTTGTCTTTCGAGGGCGCGATCAGCGTGCGCAGGCGCTCGGGCAGATCGTCGATGTTCTTCGCCATTTCGAGGGCAGGGAACTTGGGCCGCTGCTGCTCGCGATATTCGAGGGTCTTCCAGTCGAGGGCGAAACGCTTTTCGCCGTCGGGACCCTTCTGCTTCTTGTAGAAGCCGCCCTTGGTCTTGTCGCCCAGCCACTTGCGATTGAGCATCTCGGTGAAGAACGCGGGGCAGCTTGAGGTCGCTGCGCTCGTCCTTGATGTTGACGAGGCCGTTGCGCACGACGTGGCCGAGAATGTCGAGGCCGACCAGGTCGCCGAGACGGAAGGTCGCCAGTCTTGGGCCAGCCGACGGCGGTGCCGGTGAGGGCGTCGACTTCTTCGATGCTGAGGTCCATCTCCTGCATGACGCGCATGACGTTGAGCATGGAGAAGGTGCCGATGCGGTTGGCGATGAAGTTGGGCGTGTCCTTGGCGTAGACCACGCTCTTGCCGAGGTGCAGATCGCAGAAGTCGGCGATGGCCTTCATCGCGGCGGGATCGGAGTCGGCGGTGGGGATGATTTCGAGCAGCCGCATGTAGCGCGGCGGATTGAAGAAGTGCGTGCCAAACCAGCGAGCGGCGGAAGTCGTCGGAGAAGCCTTCGGCGATTTTGGCGACGGGCAGGCCGCTGGTGTTGGTGGTGATGATCGTTCCCGGCTTGCGGACGGCTTCGACTTTGCGCAGCAGCTCGCGCTTGAGGTCGAGGTCTTCGATGACGGCTTCGATGATCCAGTCGACTTCGGCGAGCTTCTTGAGGTCGTCTTCGAAGTTGCCGATGGTGACCAGGCAATCGAGCGACGGCTTCATGAAGGCGGCGGGCTTCGACTTGACCGCGGCTTCTTTTCCGGCGGCGGCGATGCGATTGCGCGCGGGGCCGTCGGCGTCGGGCGGAACGATGTCGAACAGGTAAGAGGGAACACCGGCGTTGGCCAGGTGCGCGGAGATGCGGGCGCCCATGGTGCCCGCGCCCAAGACGGCGACCTTATCGATCCGTTTCTGCATGGAGGCTCAAGCGCTCCAAACTTCGTGCCGGCGCGAGTTCGCCGGACCGGGCTAGCGTTGACTAACACGCGATTGCAGCAAAAAGAGATTATGAACTTCGATTGTGTGCGGTTTGGCGGTCCGGATGAACGATTCCGGGAGATGACTGCCAGGATAAGTGCGAAGGAGGAATGATGGCGGTTCACTTGTGCTCTCCTCACGTACAAACGGCCACAAAATATAAGCAGCGCGCGCCGTAAGATGTGGGGTGAGGATGGCAACGACGCGCGCCTATTAAGTTGAGACAATGGTAATGAATGAATCCTCATTCAGTCAATCGAAAATCGTAGGGAAATCTATTGGCGGGATTGTGACCCGGGCTCAGGAGATGGCTTTGGCGATGAGGAAGGCAGCTCCGGCTGCAAGTCCCCCAATTACAATGGTTTGCAGGGCAGAACGGCGGGGCGTGAGCCTGTGAAGCGGCCTTTGATGTAGCCAAAGACCCCGAGAGCCAGCAAGGTAACAACCGCCGACCAGACTAACGCCTCGCGCGAGCTGTGGATAAGCATGTAGGGCGACGAGCGGGATGAAGCCTCCGGCGATGTAGGAGCCGGCGATGGTGGCGGCGCTCTGCACGGCGCGTTTGGGATCGGGTTCTTCGAGGCCGAGTTCGAAGCGCATCATGAAGTCAACCCACTGCTTTGGGCTTCTTGGTCATGGCTTCGACGACAGGAGCGGCTTCCTCGCGGGTCAGTCCGTAATCGGTAAAGACCTTCTGCACTTCGCGGGCTTCCTCGTCGGGGATCTCTTCGACTTCGCGCTCTTCGCGAACTGCGCTCGCTCTCGTAGTGTTCGGCATCGCTGCGGGCGGCGAGATATCCGCCGAGGCCCATGGCGATGGATCCGGCGGCGATTTCGGCCAGCCCGGCGACGACGACGAGGCGGCTGTTGTCCACCGCGCCGGAGATTCCGGCGGCGAGGGCGAAGGGAACGGTGAGGCCGTCGGACATGCCGATGACGACGTCGCGCACGACTTCGCCGGCGGTGAAGTGACGCTCAATGTGCGGTGTTTGCGGCATGTTCTCCCAGCTCGGGATGGGATTTGAGATACGCGATAGCGCGTTGCGCGACCTCGCGCTCGCCTTTGTAGCTTAGCTCGAGCGGGGCTTCTTCCAGCGGCAGCCAGAAGGCATTTTGCACTTCGACCCGCATGGCGGGGGCGATGTTGCCGAGGCGTCCGGAACGATACAGCAAAAGATAGAAGCTGACGATCTTGGACACCTTGGCATGGTCTCCCCAATTGCGGACATAGATGTACTTGATGTCGGCCAGCTTGGCGACCAGTTCGGCGCGAACGCCAGTTTCTTCGCGAACTTCGCGCAAGGCCGTCTGCTCGGGCGTCTCGCCGGGATCGATGGTGCCCTTGGGAAGGGCAATCAGTTCGGCGTCGGCGGGAGTGCGCCTGGTCTTGCTGAGCTTGATGTTCTTGCGGTGACGATCCATGTGCGGCTCGATGACAGCCACATACCAGCGGCCGCGCATTTTGCGCAGGACTACACCGCCAGAGGAAATTTCTCGCACCATGGGAGTCAGGAAGGGAAAAAGTAAGTTTGGCAGAGTATGGCGCGCGTGACAACCGGAAGAGGTTTCGAGCTTCGAGTTTCAAGTTCGAAAAAACTCAGCAAGCAGCCACCCAGAAGATCGCAGAGTGACATTATATGTACACAAGTGTACACAAAAAACGGGAATGAAAGCATTGAAGGTTGGTATTCGCGAATCCCCGGGAGAAGCTTGCCGGCTCCTTCCTCGGGCAGCGAGTCCGTAACATCCCGGAAACTCAGGAGAACCAGGCCGACTTCTAATCACCGCATGTGTGTTTTCAGGATGCGCGAGAGTACATCCCCGACGTTTCCGAGCGTCGAGGGTTCGATGTCGATCTGGCATTTTCTGTACTCGAGCAAATCGGTCAAATAATCCAACCAGCAGACAGAAGCCTGTACGAGGAGTATGAAGGGATCGCTCGAAAGCGCGTCCTTCCCTCGTGATCCTGAGTAATGGCCAGTGGCGGCGACCGCACGATTGCTTGACCTTCCGATTTGGACAGAAGATCAGGATTTCTTTGGAACCGGTATCGCGACTTGGACTACCGACCGAGTCGAGCTCTATCTTCGAGACCACTGACAACCTCTAAAGGCGACGATTAAAGGCGACGATAAGCCCTGCCCGACCAGGTCACGTGTTTGCGTCATACGGCAGGCCCAGTTGGTTCTGCGGCGCGCTCGAGCGGCACTTGGCTACGATCAACGTGATGTCGTCCTGTTGCTCGTGGGGGCAGTGGCGACGGACTTCGTCGATCACGGCCGAAACCAGCAGGTGCGCAGGCAGGTGCCGGTCGCGTTGCAGGCAGTCGAGGAGACGCTGCTCGCCGAACTCCTCGCCATTCGTGTTGCAGGCTTCAGTCACACCGTCGGTGTAGAGCGCGAGGGTGTCGCCCGCAAACAAGGTCGTCTCACCTAGGGAACAATCCCATTCCTCGAACAGTCCGAGGACAGTCGCCGTGGAATTGAGGCGGTCGACCTGAGCATCGCCACGGATAACGAGTGCCGGGAGGTGTCCGCAGTTGGCGTAGCGCAAACGGCCCGCCTGATCGTCGTATTCCGAGAAGAAGAAGGTCGCGTACGCGCCGTCGGGCGTGTTTTCGTAAAAGAGGCGGTTGATGGAGCGTAAGATGCGCTCGGGCTCTTCGACGGCCATGGCACACTGGCTGCGCAGATTGGCCTGAAGATTCGCCATAAGCAGAGCTGCGGCAATGCCTTTTCCGGCGATGTCGCCGATAACGAGGCCGAGGCGTTCGCGGCGGAGAACGAGGAAGTCGTAATAGTCTCCGCCAACCTGAAGGGCCTGCGAACAACTTCCCGCGTACTCCAGCGTTTTCAAGGGAGGCAGATCCTGCGGGAAGAGACCCGCTTGAACCTGCTTGGCGATTTCAAGCTCCTGGGCAATGCGGCGCTCGGCTTCAGCCTTCTCGGCGATAGCGCGACGCTGGGCTTCGATGGCATGTGTCACCTCGTCGAAGCTGACCAGTGAGAATGAATTGCCGTCGGGGTCTTTGAAGCTGGTGAAGACTCCGCCCCACACCGGTGATTCGTGTCCAAGGAGTGCCGGCTTTCCATCGGACGGCGAAGCTCCGGCTGACTTGATGCGTCTCAATTTCGGAACCGACAGGAACTTAACTCCGCGCTGCGACCATTCGCGATAGCGGGCAACGACATCGTCGGTCACGAAGACGACCTCGGTGGGGTGTCCGATGAGCTGGTACTTTCTCGAGTCGGGTGGCGGTGCGACCAGGGCGATTACTGCTTCCCCATCAGGCGGGGCGACGGCCACCCATCGTTCCCCGGATTGGAGAAGGGTATCGGCGACCAACCGAAAGCCGAGCCGATCGAGGTAGAATCGCAAGCTTTGTTCCTGATCGCGGACGAAGACCTTGACGCAGTGCATGCGCAGGATCTGGTGCGAACTCGGCTGGGACGGAAAGTCCATGGGCGGGATTATAAGGGGGATCGGCGGAGGGTGGCGGCAGTCGCAACGGCAGTTCTTCGACACCACTCGTCGCCACGGCAGCTAGCTCCGGTCAGGATGACAATCGCCGAGCGTTGCGAAACGCCGCAGGTTTCATCGGGTTTTCACCAAATGTGCTGCGAATGGTACTCGACGTTCGACCAATGTTGAGGCATCATCGCGGCAACGGATGGCATCTGTACAGGTAGCCACCCACCGTGCGAAAGCCAGTCGGTAGGGAGTCAGGGCCTTGAGTAATATTGATCGAATTGTTCGTTCTGTGCGTGCATTTTCCCGCGAACTTAAGAAACCACTAGCTTTACCGCTTGCCTCGCAACCAAAGCGCCTGACTCTTGGCGTCGCTTTGGGTGGCGGCTTTGCGCGCGGCATCGCCCACATCGGCGTGCTGAAGGTCCTGGAGGAAGAGAACATTCCTGTTGATTATGTGGCCGGCACCAGCGTAGGAGCGATTATCGGCGCGACCTACTGTTGCGGGATGACCGCTGCTGAATTGGCCGAAATGGCCGGCACACTGCGTCTCGCCGACTTCGCTCGCCTTACCCTTTCCCGATACGGCTTTTACAACAGCGACCCCATGTTACGGCTGTTTTCCCGGGTACTGAAGTGCCACACCTTCGAGGAACTGAAAATTCCTCTCGCGATTACGGCGACCGAGTACCGGACCGGCGAGGCAGTTGTCTTCACCGAAGGCAGCCTGGCTGATCCGACACGTGCGAGTTGCGCTTATCCCGGGATGTTCGCGCCCGTCGAAATCGATGGACGCTCCTACATCGACGGTATGCTGGCGTATGGAGTCCCCACGACCCCGTTGCGGAAGATGGGAGCCGAGCGGGTGATCGGCATCTATCTCAGCGCGCACTGGAACAATGCGCGACCGCCGCGTCATGCTTTCGAAGTAATTGGCCAGTGCTTCTCCATTGCGCAATCGAAGCTTCGCGAGTCGTGGACGAAAGACGCGAACCTGGTGATTGAGCCCAACGTGGCAGGCTTTGCCTATGACTGCTTCGAGAGGACTCCGGAATTGATTGCCGCCGGCGAAGCGGCAATGCGGGCTGCGCTGCCGCAGGTGCGCGAGATTCTGAAGAGGCCGGAGGCGAGCGCGTCACAAAAGACTGGACTCGCGTCGGTTAGTAGAGCAGTGACGGAGAGCAGTCCGGCTGCGTAGGAACTCCAGACATCGTTGATCCCACCCTTTCGCAAAACCAGCGAAAGCATGGGACCGCTGCGTGCCGGAGCCGTTGTATGAGGCAATCGACCCAATCAATGTGAAGAGTGGATTGGATGGGGCACCCCCGCTCAGTCAGGGTCTCGTGGGAAAGCGAGTCCTGATCGAAGAAGGAATCAGGTCCTGGACGGCCTGGAGAAGTTCGTCGGGGTCCTGGGCCTTGCGTAAGTAGCGGTTCACTGCGGCCAGAGACTCCTGCGATAGCTCAACGCCCGTAACCATGATAATAGGAACCCTCGGCTCGTACTCTTTCATTGCTTGAGCGATCAGGCCGCCGTCAATTTCCGGCATCATGTAGTCGAGCAGCACGAGATCTACAGGATACTTGGCAAAAAGTTGGAGCGCGTTAGCTGCGTCGGTGGTGCTAAGCACCGCATACCCGGCTGCGGACAGCAGCAGGAAGCGGGCGCGAAGCACGCCCGGCTCGTCGTCGACGGAGAGGATTAACTTTCGTCCGTTGCGGGCGGACTGCGGAGAGGAGTAAGCCTGGTGGTACAGCGGTTCGGCACTCATGTCGGCCCCGTGCACAGTTCAAGCGGGAATTTCGAAACGCCCTCCCATTAAGAAACAGGTCCAGTGAGTTGGAGTCTAACGAATTCTTCGTGAAATAAGGTAGCCAACGGTCTGTAAAGAAAACGACATTTGACGCCACGGAACAATTGGTCCTTCGTATGGCGCAAAATGACGCCGGTCCCTCTACGTTGTTTGGATGGGATCGTTCGGATTCGAGTTCAGTACTTCTTGTTTCGGATTCTCAGTGCAATGCCGGTGGGGTCGGAGTAGGTGAAGGTCTGTAGCCTATTGGCCTTGGCGACCAGTTCCCTGAATTCAACCCGCTTCTGTGCGTTAGAAATGAGGGCCCGAAAGGACCGGTTCCATAGCTGCCGCAGGGCCGCAGCCTCAAAATCACCATCGATTGGGGCTACGCTTTGCTCTCTCTCCATCATGTTCTGCAGCCCGCGGCGAAGAATTTCATTCTCCGCCTGAAGCTTCTTGATTTCTGTTTGCAGGGCGTCTGATTCGCTGCGGAGTTTTGAGTCCCGGGCTTGTTTACCGTTCCGAGGTTGAGAGCGAACCCAGGCGTCCAGTTCTTGGGGAACGGCGAACACCGACCCGGTGTCACGCCGTGTGGGACGACGGACGGGCAATCCCATTTCCCGTTCCCAGCGCTGCGCGGTACGCATGCTCTTGCCCAGGTGAGTAGCGATTTCTTTCCAGCAAGTTAATATGTTCGACATTGCCGTATGCCGCCCGATTTGGCGACAACAGCAGTATAAAGTCGTCGGGGCGGTTGAGAAAGGATGAAAGCGTTCGCCGAGAACGCTCCGGCGAAGGTCAAAAAAAACCCACCCAATCCAGAATCGGGATTGTATGAGTCACTCGGCTAATTCTGTGCATGACAACGTCCCTGGTCCGCAGTGCCCTGCGATTTAGGGCTGCTGACGTAGTCGAAGCCGGCCGGATGATCGAAAACGCTCCCATACCAGCTGATCACCACCAGATTCGGTGCGTTGGTCAGGGTGAGAACGTTGTCAGGGCTGCAGCTTCCCGAACAGCCCCTGGTGCTGGTGATGTATCCCTGCCACGGGCCGCTATCGATGTAGCACCAGACCCCACCGAGAGGCGGTTGGAATACAGCTTTTTGTTCGTCAGAGAGCGTAGTTGCCTCCAGCTTGTGTGTGGGTGCGAAGTTCGATTGGGTAATAGTTCCGCTGTAGGGAACACTCGGAAAGCCTCCGGGAGTAGTGCATACGCCAACTCCGTACTTGACTTCCACCGTGTAGTCGGTCTCCGAACCATTGGCTGCGCAAGCTGGGTGGACGGCGGTTTCCGGGGGCGGAGTAGCCGGCGAAAGGACCTCGCTGGTGGCGAGCATGTTGCGATGGGGAACGGGCTTCAGCTTAGCAACTTCAGCGGAAGGAAGCGGGGGCAGCGCCGCGGTTGTTTCCTGCTCGCTGGGCTTCTTGCCTCCGCAGCCAATCCAAAAAATGAAACTGAGTGCAAGCGCGCACGCGGCGGTGGGAGTCTTGCGGTTGTTGAAGTACATCGCGTCCTCTCTGTTTTTACTGGAGCCGGCAAGCGCACCGGGAGTGCTGAATGGCCAGACCGACTGGTCGAACACGAGAGGCGCCGGCGAACCTAGACGACGCGGAACGGAACACGAGATGGGCGGAGGACGAAGCAGTCCCTGAAGAGTCGCGGAAATTCTAATCCAAGTGCAATGAGTTGTGAAGGCCTAATCCGTGAAATGGGTGCCCGCACCTTTGCGGTCACGAGACAGACAAAGGTATGGCAGTCGTAGAAGAGCGGTAGGTAAAGAGGAAGGAGCCGGTGGCTGCGTTCACGATGGACAAGATTCTGGGCCTGAGCTGCAGTCACAAAGATGGGATTGCCGATGGGCCTTCCGGGGCCACGCCGTTCGGCTGGAATGAAGTCTCCTGAAGGAGATGCCAGCGCGAAACAAGCTCGAAACCACTGCGGTCAACGACCAGAACCTGGCCGGCATCGACGAATGGGAAGTTCGCGGGAGTATCCAATAATGACCGCTGGATCTGATGCGCCCGACCTCGACCCATTGGTGGGCGAAAGGACCTCCTCACATGGCTTTGCGAACCTGCAACTCGACATGCCGTCGGGAATTACGGACAATCCGGCGTTTTCGCCACCGCCCAGCACTTCGTCGTCGGAGTGAAAACACGTGGGGCGGTCAGCCCAGGGCGAAGCGAAGTCACGCGCGTGAATCCCGGAGGGCGAGAACAAAAAAGAGACTGTAACCGGCCGGATAACGATTCGTAAGTTCCGCATCTTCGGTCGTTATGCAAGGGCCAAGGCCGTCGACGTATCGATAGATGAGCAGAGTGGCGGTCGTGGTTGTTTCAAGAGGACGGCAGTTTTCAGAGTGTCAAGAACCAGACACTGCAACCAGGGCAACGCAATTGCCGCCAGAGCATTGGGTTAATGTAGCGGCTCTCTGAAAGCGCCCCAGGTCACGAATCGAAAGGATAACGATGGGGTTTATGGTGGAAGGAAGATCTTCCGAGCGGGGTGGATTTATGCCCGCCTGTCGTCTGTCAGTTGCTTCGATCGTACTCTGGGCGATGACAGCCCTGCTGTTGAACGTGAACTCATGCGGTGGTTCCAGCAACACCGGTTCGGTGACGCCTCCGCCGCCCGTTCCGTCGCAAAAGGTTCAACATGTGGTAGTCGTATTCCAGGAGAATCGCAGTCCGGACAACTTGTTCCACGGGCTGCCCAATGCAGACATTGCCAATACGGGCTTGGACTCGCATGGGAACACCATCACCCTGCAGCCAATCGCGCTGGCCAACAACTACGACCTAAGCCATAATCACACTGCTTTCCTGCGGATGTACGACGGCGGCAAAATGGATGGAGCCAATAAGATTGACTCCTGCAATCCGGCTACGAATCCCGGATGCCCTCCCAACTCACAGTTTCAATACGTGAATCCTTCGGAAGTCGCTCCTTATTTCCAGCTGGCAGAGCAATACACATTCGGCGACCGCATGTTTCAGACCAACCAGGGGCCCAGTTTCCCGTCACATCAGTTCATCATTTCAGGCACTTCGGCGCCCACTGCGACCAGCAACCTGTTTGCCTCCGACAACCCCCGCATCGACACCGGGTGCACCGCGATTCCCGGGGCCTACGTCGACATGATCGATCCCCAGGGGGTGGAGTCGTCACGGATGTTCCCCTGCTTCGAGCATCCAACTCTCACCGATCTGCTCGACAACGCGGGGATCAGCTGGAAGTATTACACCCCGAACGCAAATTCAATCTTCACCGGCCCGAACGCTATTCAACACATGTGCGGCGCAGTTGGCGCTCAATGTAAGAGTGCCGAGTGGGCCCGGACCATCGTGACCCCGCCCGCCAAGGTGCTCACCGACATCAGCAGCGGCCAGCTTGCTGCTGTGACCTGGGTGGTCCCCACCGGACAGGCTTCCGACCACCCGGCCATTAGCGACGGAAGCGGTCCGTCCTGGGTGGCATCGGTTGTGAACGCCGTCGGCAATAGCCCGTATTGGGCCAATACCGCCATCATCATTACCTGGGACGACTGGGGAGGCTGGTACGATCACGTTCCGCCGCCCCAAGTCATCAGCGACGGTGTGAGTTGGGGATCGGGCTATGTTTACGGTTTCCGAGTCCCGTTGATCGTAGTGTCGCCATACGCCAAGGCTGCCTACGTCTCGCACGTCAACCACGACTTTGGCAGCATCCTTAAATTCATTGAGAAGAATTTTGGCCTGCCGTCACTCGGTTACGCCGATGCTCACGCCGATGATCTGTCGGACTGCTTCGATTTCACTCAGACTCCAATCCAATTTCATGCTATTCAAGCGCCCTTGGACGCTGCGCATTTTCTGAACGACAAGCGAGCCCCTCTCGATCCCGACGACGACTGAGTGCGTCAAGCTTCGGGTATCCGATTTCCTGGGAGCTAGAAGGACGTTACCTTCGCGCGCACGGTGAATTGCTTGTCGTCTCGTTCGAGGAGCAGGGAACGAACTTCTCCGGGTTTGCCGTGCATCGCGGAGAAGATTTCCGCCAGCGTGGCGCCGGATGTGGGCAGCGTCCCGATCCGGAGCAGTTTGTCTCCCACTCGAACGCCCTCCACCGTTGGCTTACCGTCCCGGGTAACAACGGCCGCGACGAAATAAGCGTCGCCTTTTTTGATCAGCGTGAGACCGACCTGGTTGAGATCGTTGGTGTCTGAGTCCGTCTGTGGCAGCCAATAGGTCATCCGGTTGGGGTAGTCGAGGGTGATGCGAAAACTGCGTAGGAGATTACCGCCAAGCCACCCGATCACGGGAAGCGCATTCTTCTGGGAGTACCAGTCGATGAAATCCCAACTGGTCTTGCTGGGACCAATGGCGAGAGCTCCAACCTGCTTCAGGTGCAAGGAACCCAGCTTAATTTCGGGTATGCGAACCAGAATGCCTTTGGCTTCGATGCCATCATCCGCCATTCTCATGTTGCTTGGGCCGACGGCGCCAGTACCGCGCTGCCATTCCGGGTGCACCTTGAGCCACTGCTGCACGGTGGATTTTCTGAGCCAGGTGTAGGCCGACCCGTTGTCAATCGTGACCGGATACGATTGCCCGTCCACGGAGACATCGACCGCGATCAGGCCAGTCTTCTGGTCGACGCGGCCGGGTACAGGAGTCCCTTCCGGCTTGAGGGTTCCCGGTTGCGCAAGCGTCAGCTTGCTATGCGCGTAATCGATGACGACTTCATAGTTCTGCATTACGCCCGCAGGCAGGAGCGCTTCCACCCTGCGATTGTGGGCAACCGAAAACGGTAGCCAAGGGTCACTGGTCACGGTGCTGGAATCGACACGTACTGGCGTGTCACCAACGTTGAAGACCAGAGGCTTTTTGGGGTCGAGTTCGAGTTCCTTGAAGAGGGCTTCCGACAGAATCATCGATGGGCTGCCCAGGTCCACGTAAGCGAGAGTCTTGTGGAGGGTTCCGTCGGGCCGGACGAAAGCCAACTCGGCGTACATGCGATTGCCTTCAAAAATGAAGGGCGCACTGCCGGAGACCGGATTCGGCAATCCGACGAGCGGAAGACAGAGCGCCAGGACCATGAGAAATAACGGGAAAAACCTGGGGAACTTCCCACAGCGCAGCCTGCCTCCTGGTTTCGTGGGATGGCAGTTGGGCATCGCCTCTCCTCTCACGTAGCGACCACCAAAGTGCGCTGTTTCCACTTGAAGGGTCGTCCTTTCACGTGGTTTTAACTTGGACGCTATCTAAACCTAAGCGTTATCATCCTGGGTCAGGTAGAACGCTCGCATAACGACCATCGGACGCAAAAAAAGAAATTCAGAAACGACTGGCACAGACAGGAAAAAGTGGGACACAATGGGTGCCCTTCGCCCCCCAGGGATCGAATTGTGGAGGATCGATCAGATGAAACCTAGCGCCCGCGGGCTACGCTCAAGTGCAGCAGGTACTTTTGCGCTTTTACTTATATCCTCGATTTGGCTTATCGTACCGGCACAAGCCGGATCGATTTCCGGAGTGTTCGACGGAACAGCAACCCTCACGCCAACGAACACACCTGGAGTATTCATCCAAAACTTCATGGGTGACGGAACCGACACGACGTACGGCGCGTTCGATGTCACCTCCACGTCCACAGTCGACTTCAGTAGTCCCCCGACCATCACGATCACCAATGGGATGCTGCAAGAAGTATTCGCCGCGGGAACGCTTTTTGGAACTGGGTCGGGCAGCGGTACGGCCAACGGCAACGGAACCGCCACGTTCACGGCCGACTTCATCATTACCGGCGGGACAGGGATATTTGGACGTGTCCACGGAACGGCGACGATTATGGGAACCATCACTCAGACCGGTCCGCTTACGGAAGCGATCAGCAACGCAGCCTATACAGGTACCCTGACTTCTGTTCCCGAACCGTCCAGCATCAGCCTGCTTGTTCTGGGCGCCTCAGTGGGATACCGATTCCTCAAGGGCCGCCTCACCTAGGCAACTTGCCGCAAACGCCATGTGCGGAGCCGGGGGGAATTCGTGTGCTCAGTCTGCACCTGGACACGTCGTCGCAGGGTTTTACGCCCACGGGCGCGAACCCAACTTCTTCGGTTAAGCTAGATGGTAACCGCTTTTCTGAGGAGAGTTTTAGAATTGAAATCTGCGCTTGCGTTTTGCCTGCTCGTCACCCTTAACCTTTCACCGATTGCCTACAGCCAGCAGCCCACCGACAAACCGGCTTTCAATCCGCCGACAGCGATAACCGGATACCGGGATGCGACCGCCGAATTGCAGGCGGAGAAAACGTTTCTGGCTGCGCCCAGCGCCGAATTGGCGAAAGAGCACCTGCGTACGCTGACGTCGGCGCCCCACGTGGCAGGTTCGCCGGAAGACAAGAAGACTGCGGAATACGTGCTGCAGAAATACAAGGAAGCCGGTCTCGACGCATACATCCAGGAATACAAGATCTGGATGAACCTTCCGGCCGAGATTCACGTGGATGTGGTCGCACCAGACGGCGTGGTGATGCACGGCCCGTCGCGGGAACACGTGAACGGAAACGATCCGTTCCAGGATGATCCGCGGGTGGTGACGCCGTACAACGCTTTCTCGCCCTCGGGCGAGGTGACGGCGGACGTGGTCTACGCGAACTACGGGCGTCCCGAGGATTTCAAGAAGCTTAAGGAGATGGGCGTTGACCTGAAAGGAAAGATTGCCGTCGTTCGCTACGGGCAGAACTTCCGCGGAGTGAAGCCGTTTGTTGCGTCGGAATACGGCTGTGCCGGCGTCATCATTTACTCCGATCCGTGGGACGACGGCTATTTCAAGGGAGACAAGTATCCCAAGGGACCGTACCGGCCGGATACCGCGGTGCAGCGCGGATCGATTCAGTATTTATTCCGCTATCCGGGTGACCCGACAACCCCGGGGATTGCTTCGGTGCCGGATCTGCCGGATAGCAAGCGCATTTCGCCGGAGGAGGCGACCGACATGCCGCGGATTCCTACAACTCCTCTGTCGTACGGAGACGCGTCGCCGATCCTGGCGAACCTGGGCGGGCCGGAGTCGCCGCGCGATTGGCAAGGCGCGTTGCCGTTCACCTATCACGTAGGGCCGGGACCGGTGAAAGTCCACATGCTGCTGAAGCAGAACTATCAGTGGACCACCATCTACGACGTCGTTGGGATGGTGAAGGGCAGCGAGTTTCCCGAGCAGTGGGTAATCACGGGCAACCATCGCGATGCGTGGGTGTATGGCGCGGTCGATCCCAATAGCGGTACCGCGGCGCAGTTGGAAGCGGTGCACGGAATCGGTGCGCTATTGAAGGCGGGATGGAAGCCGAAACGAACCATTGTCTTCGCCAGTTGGGACGCGGAAGAAGAGGGACTGATCGGCTCGACTGAATTTGCCGAGCAGCATGCCGACGAATTGCGCAACGCGGTAGCGTATTTCAACATGGATGTCGCTGTGGCCGGGCCGAACTTCGGTGCATCTTCGGTGCCGAGTTTGAAGCAGTACATGCGCGAGGTGTCGCAGTCGGTGCCGAGTCCGAAGGGCGGTAGCGTCTACGAGCAGTGGAAGATTGCTACCGACAAGCGCCAGAAAGAGCATGAAAGCGCATCAGCGGGAGCTCCGCGCCAGCCAAACGCGGTGGTTACGAAAGATGTAAACGTTGGCGACCTGGGCAGTGGGTCGGACTACACGCCGTTCCTTCAGCACCTGGGAGTGCCGTCGGCAGACATCGGGTCGGGCGGTCCTTACGGTGTTTACCACTCAGTGTTCGACAACTTTGCCTGGTTTATGAAATTTGGCGATCCGACATTTGTGTACGAACAACAGATGGCGCGAGTGTATGGACTCCAGACCCTGCGCATGGCGTCGGAAGATGTGTTGCCGTTCGACTACGAAGACTATGCCAAGGAGATCGGTCAGTATCTGAAGGCGGCAGAGGACAAGTCGAAAGAGACGTTTGGAGACAAGTCACCATCCTTCGCGGACGCGGAACAAGCCGTTTCGCGCTTCGAAAAGGCAGGAGCGCAGATGTTGCTGGTGGAAAGCAGCTGGAAGGGCGATCCTGCGAAGGTCAACCTGGCAATTCGCGACACCGAGCGTGCTTTCCTCATCGACGGGCTGCCAGACCGCCCATGGTTTAAGCACGCGATCTACGCTCCGGGAAAGTACACCGGATATGCGGCGGTGGTGATCCCCGGAGTCAATGAAGCGATTGACGCAGGCGACCTGCCGCTAACGCAGGAGCAACTAGAGGTGCTCACAGGCGCGATCAATAAGGCGGCGGAGACGCTGGAGAAGGGCATGTAGCAAGGCTGGCACGGGCCGCGTTGGGTGCGGCCCGTGCTAATCTCTCTCAACACTCGATAGTACCCGACCGCTTCTTCTATACCACTGCAGGCGCCATTTTCCTGGTGCTAATGGCCATTGGCTTCCGTCACTACATCTTTGCCGGCACCCACTCGGACGGTAGCCCCATCGATTCTTCGATCCTTACCTTAGTCGTGCTGCATAGCTCGGCGATCATGGCCTGGTATGTGCTGTTCTTCGTGCAACCGCTACTGATCTCGGTGCGTAACCGCAAGCTTCATATGAAACTCGGCTGGAGCGTGCTGCTCATCGGCGCGACCATTGCATGCACCGGGCTGCTGTTGCCTTCCGCTCGGTGCAGCTAGCTCCGGCAGACGCTCAATTTTTCGGTATGGAGTACAGGCGATTTCTCCTGATCATGTTCACCGAGATAGCGATGTATACCGTCTTTGTCACGGTGGGGGTTCTTGCCCGCAAGCGCCCGAAGATTCACCGCCCGATGATGTTGCTGGCCAGCTTGACCATTCTCGCCGGGGCAACTGCGCGCATGCCGTTTCTGTCGCCGTTTTTGGTCAATCGGGCTGGGTGGGTTTGTTCGGGCCAGTCTTCGGCCTCGGAGCGGTGCTTCTGTTAGTTCGCTTCGCCACGACACGTAGCCTGGACCGATGGTTTGCTGCCGGCTATGCCCTGTGTGTCGTCGCCTTTATCGCCGTGGAGAAGCTGTCGTTGACGAGCACATAGAGCGATTGGGCCGACACCATCCTGAGGCTTTGAACCCCGTAGATGAATGTGTAGGGGATAATGACCGGTATGCGGACCGCAGGCATGATTGGTGGGCTCGGGCCCGAGTCCACCATCGATTACTACCGATCCATCATCGCGCGCTATCGTGTGCGGAAGCCGGACAGCGGGAATCCGCACATCGTCATCAACAGCCTTGACGTCGATAAGGGCATCGCTATGCTCGACGCCGGGCAGCTCGATGACCTGGCAGACTATCTTGCCTCCGGCATTGAGATGCTGGTGCAAGCAGGCGCTGACTTCGGCTTCATCGCTGCCAACACACCGCACCTGGTATTCGACGAACTGGAGCGGCGGTCGGCCATCCCGCTGCTCAGCATCGTGCGCGCCACGGCTGACCGAGCCAAGGTGCTCGGCCTGAAGAGGGTGGGCCTCTTTGGGACAGGCTTCACCATGCGCGCGAGCTTCTACCCCGAGGAGTTCCACCGCGCGGGCATTGCTCTCGCGAAACCTACAGAATCAGAGCGGGACTTCATCCACAAGAGGTACATCGGTGAGCTGCTGAAGAACCGATTCCTTTCGCAGAGCCGGGAGGAGATCATGCGCATAGCTCGCCGCATGCAGGCCGAAGATGGCATCGAAGCGCTTGTCCTGGCGGGGACGGAACTTCCGTTACTGCTGAGAGAGTCTGCCAATCAGGGCATCGAGTTTCTCGACACGACCGTGATTCACGTCGAGGCCGTAGTCGATGAGCTGCTTCGGTAAAGACACTTTGAATTCGGAGGTTTAGTTTTCATGCCCAACACATTCGCTTACATAGAGTGCTGCGTGCATCGCCCGAGAGAGTTTACAAGGCGTTTCTGGATGCGGACGCAATGAGCAAGTGGCTTCCGCCTAACGGCTTCACCGGCAAGGTCCGTCACATGGATGCGAAGGTCGGCGGCGCCTTCAAGATGTCGTTCACCAATTTCACCAATGGGCAGAGCCACGGCTTTGGAGGCGAATATCTCGAGTTGGTGCCGCACGAACGCCTTCGCTACACGGACAAGTTCGACGACCCAAACCTGCCCGGCGAAATCCAGGCAACCGTGACTCTGAAGCAGGTATCGTGGGGCACGGAGCTCAACGTCGTGCAGGAAGGGCTGCCCGACGTCATTCCGCCCGACATGTGCTACCTCGGCTGGCAGGAGTCGCTGATACTGCTGGCGCAGCTCGTCGAGGCAGAGATTCCGTAACGCCAGCCTTTCGCTTCGATTCGACTCTAACGCGAGGTCCCCATCCCGGTGGGTGGCCCACATTTCCCAGTATTTGGGAAATGTGGAATCGCATAACTGGCAACTGCCTACGCCGCCCGCTGCCTCTTCGCGGAGGACCCGAACAGCTGAATCATCTCGCGGTTGAAGGCCGGAATGTCACTGGGCTGTCGGCTGCTCACCCAGTTGCGGTCGCGCACGCATTCCGAGTCTTCCCAATGGGGCGCCGGCATTGCGGAGATCGTCCTGGATGGTGTGATAGCTGGTCATCTTGCGCCCTCGCAGCAGTCCGGCCGACACCAGCAGCCAGGGCGCATGACCGATTAGCGCGATCGGCGTGCCAGCCTGGTCCATCTTGCGCACAAACTCCTGCGCCTTCTTTTCTACGTGCAGGTTGTCGCCATTCAGTGCGCTGCCCGGAAGCAGTACTGCATCGAACGCCTCCGGATTGGCCTGGTCGAGTACCATGCCCACTTTGACCTTTCTGCCTTCTCATCGTGCTTCATTCCTTGGATCCGTCCCTGCTTAGGCGATATGACGGTCGTCTTCGCTACCGCTCCATCCAGCGCCTTACGCGGCTCGATCAGTTCTGCTTGTTCAAGATCGTCGGTGACTTAGGATTGCGACTTTTAAGCCCTGTAATTGGTTTTGCCATACCTTCTCTTTTGACCGATGGATTTGTTTCTCGCACGGACGTGGTGCAAAGACAAGCCGGTCGGCTGGCTCTTCTTTTTTTGATTGCTAATTTTCTGGCCCGAAAAAGCTAAGGCTGGCGAGCGGTCGGTACCTTTAGTCCGCGTCAAGCCGCGCCGGCCTTTCCGCTCTTTCTCTGTGCCCTCCGTGCCTCCGTGGTGAGGAGGGCATTTCGCTGGCAATTGGCAGCTGGAAACTGGCTACTGACTAACTGCGGTTGCGGCGATACCGATTGAACTGGTGGTCGCCCGATTTACGGCAACTGAGCCACGTCCAGCCGGTGATGCTGTCCTTGGTGAAACCGGGTCCGCCGAAGATGGTCGGACGCAGGAGTGGCGAAACCGCCTCTTCGTAACTCAGGCGCTCTTGTTCTGCCGGCACTTGTTGCCCGACTTCGACCGGAGCGACGGTGAGGAACTTCTCGTCCACCAGATCAGCGCGAGCGAGTGTGCCGTACAGCGTCGGGCCACCTTCGCAGAGCAGGTATTGGATGCCGAGTTGTGTGCGAAGCTGACGCACAGCCTCCGCAATGTCGATCGACTCACCGGCCCCTGCCGCGACAATGTCGACATAAGGATGCGTCTGCAACGCGCGCACGCGCGCGGCGCCCGCGGGCGACGTGACAATCGTTGCGTCAACGATGTCGCCGTCGAATGCCTTCAATTGCGAGAGGTCGAGCTGAAGAGCGCGAGTTACGAAGATGTTTCGTTGACGCCCTCGACCCAGCTTTTCCCGCAGGCGCAACAGGTCCGGCTCGACCGCCTGAAATACGATGCCACGGCTCTCAGGTCCGCGACTGCGCTGCTCTTCGCGCAGGGTGTTCATCCCCATGATGACGGCATCAGCGTGGGCGCGCAGCAAGTCCATCAGCCATCGGTCGGCGCGAGACTGCGCAATGTCGGCGCCGGATGCATGTTTTCCCAGCAAGCTGACAATGCCGTCGAGCGATTGCACGAAGTTGGTGTAAATCCACGGCCGATCGGCAAGGGGCGCGGGCAGCGCAAAATTTCCGTACGGCGCTAGCGCATCATCAGCGAACGGACTGGGATCGGCTGGGTCGAAGAGAACTTCGAATGCCGGGATTGCAGCGGGCTCGGCCATGGGTAGATTGATTCTATAGCGGAGCACGCGAGGTGTTCCGTCGCGTGGGTAAGTGCCGATGTATGATGGAAAACCTCTTGCACATCTATTCGTTTCGCACCTTGGGGGAAAGCATGCCGGAAACGGGTGGAGCTAACATCGAAATCGCTCACCGACTGAATGAAGGAAAAGAACACGCCACACATCACGACTCACGATGGGTGGAGGCGCTGGAGATCGTGGAGGCACTGATGCTGGCCATGGTGGCCATTGCCACCGCGTGGAGCGGCTACCAGGTGGCGCTGTGGGATGGGTTGCAACAGGAGCGTTATGGGCAGTCAACCAAGCTCCGCGTCCAGGCAGAGGGACTGCAGACGACCGGCGGCCAGGAGCGTATCTATGATGCGCTGACCTTCGCCGAATGGTTAAAGGCTAAGGCCACCGGAAATGAAAAGATTGCGCAGATCTTCGAGAAACGTTTTCGGCCCGAGTATCGCGTGGCGTACGACGCATGGATGAAACTCGACCCGTTGAACAATCCGAACGCTCCTCCCGGCCCGATGCTCATGACCGAATATCACAATGCCAGTTTGGCAGAGTCGGCCAAGTTGGATGACCAAGCCTCGGAACTCTTTGAACAGGGAACGAAGGCGCGGACAACGTCGGACAATTACGTGCGTGTCACCGTATTGCTGGCAACAGTACTGTTATTGACTGCCATCAGTCAGCGCTTCAAAACCCATCAGGTCAGGGTAGGACTGGCGATTGTCGCCACGTTGTTGCTGTGTCTGCCGCTGTGGCGAATTTTCCACCTGCCGCGGCTTTGACCTTGGCGCCTTGCGGCGGACTTTAGCTCATGGACTACGTAATCAACGACGTGCAGGCCCGGGTGCTGGGCGCGCTGGTGGAGAAGGACATCACCACGCCGGATTACTATCCGCTGTCTCTGAATGCGCTGGTCAATGCCTGCAACCAGAAGAACAACCGCGATCCGGTGATGAACCTGGACGAGAATGTGGTCCGCGATGCGCTGGGCGGGCTGCAAGACTTGGGGCTCGCGGGACCGGCCAGCGGAGCGGATTCTCGCGTCACCAAGTATGAACACCGGCTGCAGGAGATCTTGAACCTGTCGCGCGGTGAGACGGCGGTGCTGTGCGTGCTCTTGTTGCGCGGTCCGCAGACGCCGGGAGAGTTGCGGGGCCGTACCGAGCGTATGCATCCCTTCGCAGACCTGGACGCGGTGCAATCGAGCTTGCAGCGCCTGATGCAGCGTGAGCCGCCGCTGGCGGTCATGCTGCCGCGCCAGCCGGGCACCAAGGAATCGCGCTATGCGCATTTGTTGTCGGGGGAGGTTGAGGTCGGGACTTCCCTCGGGGCCTCTGGGCCGATTTCACCCGGCGGAGAGGAAGGTGTTGCCGAGTTGGAGAAGGCAGTCGCGACTTTACGCGACGAAGTAGCCGACCTGAAGCGGCAGCTGGCGGAGTTTCGCAGACAGTTTGAATGAAACGGCAGATTCGCGGCTTCCCGCCTGCGATGCGACGAACGCCACGGTTAGGCAATCTAAACAGTGAGGGTTACGCATGACAGAGAAAATCAAGAAGACGGAAGAGGAATGGCGGAAGGAATTGACGCCCGAGCAATATCGCGTGCTTCGCCAGAAGGGCACCGAGCGGCCGTTCACTGGGGAATACGAGGGTGTGATGACTCCGGGCGTGTACAAATGCGCGGCTTGCGGGGAGGAGCTGTTTCTGTCGGACACAAAGTTCGACGCGGGATGCGGCTGGCCGAGCTTTTATCAGCCCCTGTCGGAAGACAAGATCGACGAACACGAAGACGACACTTTGGGCATGCGCCGGGTCGAAGTGACGTGTTCGCGTTGCGGCGGGCACCTCGGGCATGTGTTTCCCGACGGCCCGCGGCCAACGGGGCTGCGGTATTGCATCAATTCGGCGTCCCTGAAGCTGGACCCGAAGTAAGCATTTAGGTTCAGCCACCGAGGCACGGAGGAACACGAAGAAAATCGGCCTCTTTGAGTCTTCGTGGTGAGCTCTACGGGGTGGGTAGGAAGCGTCCTTCTTATCCAATCGAAGAAACTCTAACCAATCTTCTGGCGCACGAACTCGATCAGATCCGCCGTCACGTAGGGCGGAGGACTGATGTGAAAGACTGGCTTCCCCGCCACCGGCTTGAGCGAAATGTTGGTCCACGCGACGTGATCCGATGCGTCGTGCAGAATGACGGCATCGGCACGGTCGAGGTATTCCTTGGCAGAGGCCTTGAAGTCAGTAGTCGCCGAATCGAGAACGGTCAGGTACAGGTCGGGACGCAGGAAGCGCATCACGCTGTTCGACTCCAGTATGGCGTTCTCGGCACCGGCTAATTCCTTGCGAAGTCTCGGCATGGCCTCGGCCAGCATTCCCTGGCGAGTACGAACCCATAAAGAACGCGATGCACCAGACACGAGAAAGCGGGAGGAGTCGCTTGCGCCGCTCCGGTCTCGTTCTTCGTTGATGGCCCACGTGTGATCGTCGGTGGCGCAATCGCAAGGCTCGCCATTGGCCGAGCAGATGCCGTGACCGTATTGGGTAATCTTTGCGGCGGTCCAGTGCATCTCAGGCAGCGCGGCAATAATGCCGGCGACGACACTGGTCTTGCCTACGCTGCGTGAATGTCCTCCGACCACGATGAGTGCCATGGCTTTATTCTTCGTCCTTGCGCGTGAGCCGCGACAAGACGGCAAGCTGCTTCAGATAGGTGCGCGCGGGTTGCGCTGGCGTTCCCCACATAACCTCGCCGTGGCCGCGCAAAACCTTGTGGGGCAATACGCCACCCTGGCCGCCGAGGATCGTGCCGTTTTCCAGCCGGGCATGGTCGCCGATCCCAACCTGGCCGCCCAATACACAGTTGTCGCCAACGCTGCAGCTACCAGAAATTCCCGTTTGGGCCGCAATCACGGTGTTGGCGCCGATTTCACAGTTGTGGCCAATGTGCACCATGTTGTCCAGCTTCGTGCCGGGGCCGATGACGGTTTCGTCGAGCGCGCCACGGTCGATAGTGCAGTTCGCACCGATCTCCACGTAGTCGCCGATGATGAGACGGCCGACCTGGGGAAACTTCACGTAGTGTCCGAGCTTTTCATTGCGAACGAATCCGAATCCGTCGGAGCCCAGCACGGCGCCGGCGTGGACGATGACGCGGCTGCCGATGGTCGTGCCGGGATAGATCACGACCCGCGGATAGATTTCGCAGTCCTCGCCGATGATGACGCCTTCGCCGACGTAGCATCCAGACGCAATGAAGCATCGCTCGCCGATGACTGCGTTGGCTTCGATGACCGCGTGAGCGTCCACGCTGGTGCTGGGCGCTACGGTGGCGCGAGGATCAATCACCGCGGCGGGATGAATCGCGGGCGGGCATTCCTTCCTTGGATACAACAATGCAGCGGCGGTGGCGAATGCGAGTCGCGGGTGTGAGTTGATCAGCAGCGGCTTGGTGGTCGTAATCTCGGCGTCCGACGCCTTCACAATCACCGCGCTGGCGTGCGAGTCCATGGCGCGCTCCAGGTGGCGCGCCGATTCAACGAAGACCAGGTCACCGGATTGAGCGTGAGCAACGCTGGCGACTCCGGCGATCTCGATCTCTCCATTGCCGATGAGACGAGAAGTGGTGAATTCCGCGAGCGCTTTCAAGGTCTGCGGCATGGGTCAGTTATAGGCGAAATTCGGCGGGTTGGGAATACTGCACCAAGGAGGCGCGGAAGACACGGAGGAAATGGGATCAAGAAATCGCCACTCCCTTCAGAATCTGCCGCTGCCCCTGGGTTGTTGGTCTATTGGGGCGCCGAGAGCCTTCAAATCTCATCTGTGTCTTTCTATATGATCTGCAGTTAATTTCATCTCTCCTTCTTCAATCTCTCCGTGTGCTCAGTGCCTCCGTGGTGAACAATTTAGTACAGCGGAGGCTGGCCGGGAGGACGGGTCTTCCAGCGACGGTGCACCCAGAGCCACTGGTCAGGATATTTGCGGACGTAGTCTTCGAAGATCCGGTTGAAGAGTGCCGTGTTGGCGATGGCGTCAGCCTCGTCGTTTCCGGTGCGCATTAATTGAATGGCAGGACTGAACTCCACGCGGTACTTGCGCAGCACCGGATCCCAGATGGTGAAGGCCGGCACGACGGCGGCATCGGTGTGGAGTGCGACGCGTGCGATGCCGACAGCCGTGCAGGCGGGGATGCCGAAGAAATCGACGAAGACTCCCTGCGGCGGAGTCATGTTGGTGTCCATGAGGATTCCGACGGTTTCGTTGTTGTGCATAGCGGCGAGCAGGCCGCGGGCGAACCCTTGTTTCCCAATCACGCTGTTGCCATGCAGCGTCCGGTAGCGAGTGACGAGAGCGTCGGCGTATGGATTATCGAGGGGACGAACGACGATCACCATGGGATGGCCTTGGAGAGAGTGAAAGAAGGAGCCAATTTCCCATCCGCCGAAATGCCCGGTGAGGAAGAGAACCCCCTTGCCACGCTTCTCGGCAGCCTCAAAGTTCTCAAAACCGCGATAAACCGCGACCTCCGAGACATTGGCCAACGTGTAACGGGGGAACAAACAAAATTCGGCCAGAAGCCGGCCCAGCGAGGCGAAAACCCCGCGCAAAATCCGACGGCGGTCAGCCGGGGATCTTTCCGGAAACGCCCTTGCCAGATTGCGCATTCCAACGTGCCGCAGCCTGGGATGGAGATAGTAAACAGCGCGGCCGATCGCGAGTCCGACGCCTCGCGCCAGCGGCCGAGGTAAAACTCCAATAGAACGGACGAGCAGCGCTAACGGCCAAGATTGCAGTCGGTAAATCATGCAAGGGACATACGACCCTAGCACCGCTCAAGAATGGAACGCAAACGGAGATTAGCGAGAGATTTGGGGAACCTGGAAAAACGGTGGCCGCAGCCACCTATCGTAAAAAGAGTTCTTCAATCCTCAGATCATGTTTCCGCGCGCAGGATCGGCAGGCGCCGCAGGTGTTGGAGCCTTGGCGGGCCCTGCCGGAGACGCAGTTACGGCGCCGGGTTCCGCTGGTGCAACCGTGGCAGGCGATGCCGCCGCCGTTGGTTCGGCGGCAGGAGCGGGCGTTGCCACAGGAGTTGCGTCGGGCGCAGGAGGGGCAACCGGGGCTACTGCGGGCTTGGCCGCGCGCTGGGTCGGGGCATAACGTTCCACGGTGGTCAGGAACGAAAGCGTGTCGGGTGGCGCGGGAACCTCGCCGTTCAGCAAGGAATAAAAGGTCCAGTCTTTGCCGTAGAACGCGCGAACGTCACCGTCATCCTGGCGGATAACCGCACCGCTCAGGGAGACGCCGAGGAACAAACCGCGTGAGCGCGAGTAGGTCAGGATCTGGGCGCGCATGGTGAGGTCGGTAGCGGCCTGGGCATCGCGCCCAACTGGACCGGCCGCCGCCGAGGCGTCGGCCCCGAGTTTGAACTTGCTCTGCAGAAGGTGCTGCATACCTTCGTCGGTGCGGATGATCAGTACCAGGTCGCTGGCCTGTCCTCCGGCCTGGAATCCGAAACTGCCGCCTTCCAGACGGAAGAAAACGGGCGAACTCCAGCCCGTCGCGGTGCGGCAGGTAGCGACGCCCTTCCCGTAATTTGCGCCGAAGATAAAGCTTATCTTGAGCATCGAGGGCACAATGGCAATACACTTTGCGCCCGACATGATGCTGTCCGGGATACCTTTGTCGGGGGCCTCCATGATCTGGCTCATGATGGTAGTTGCGCTTTGTATGCGCTCGACGTCGGCGCTGCGCGCTCCCGACTGGGCCCATGTCGCGGTTGCAAGGAACGTGAGCAGGACAATCGCTATTTTCTTCATGGCTCGACTCCGATAAGGGATCGCGGTGCATCCGGCCAGGCAACACCGGCTGTCGCCATCTTAGTTGGATTGGGCGGCGATTTTGCTGAATAGAAAAGAACCGCTGGTTACTCTCTAGTGTCCCTGCACGGGCCTTCGCGATGGGTTAGGCGAGCGGAAATGACCTGCTTCCAAGAAATCGAGGGTTAGAGGAGGAGACCCTCGCATCCTTACTGTAACCCTTCTCCCAGGTTCTGTGGCAGTGAAGGCGGTATGTGGTTGCGGGAATCCTGGCAACTAACGAGCATACATGTCCCGTGTCCTTTAGTAACCATCGGTGGGCTGCGAAAATGGGAACCGTTACTCGGCCTGGTCCACGCCCAGCATGGAATGGGTTAGCGCATGTACTGAAAGGGCGATGCGATTGTTGACGCCGGTCTTTCGCAACAGGTTGGCAACATGGGCTTTGACCGTACGCTCTTCGATGCCCAGGGCGAAACCAATTTCGCGGTTGGAGCGGCCGTTCACCAGCAACAGAAGGACCTCGCGTTCCCGTTCGCTGAAAACCAGGGGCCTGTCCGTTGCCTTGTGCGGAGGCGTGGGGGTGATTCGCTCGATGAACTTACTGATGACGTGCCGTGACGCCCAAACCGAGCCGCTGTACACGGTGCGAATCGCCTCCCTGAATTCCTCGGCAGTCGCTGATTCCTCGATGTATCCCTTGGCTCCCGCACAAAGAGCACGGATGGCCATTTCGTCGCCGCCGACACTCCCGGTAGCAACAATCTGCACGGAAGGGTTGATGGCCTTCAATCCTGCCATGATGTCGTACATCGCAACGCCGGTACGCGCTGCAATCAACACCACGTCGTAGCCGCGCGCCTTGAAGATGGAGGAGGCAGAACAGCTGCTTAGTTCGAAGCCGGGTTCTCCGTCGAAAAGCGCACGAAAACCGATGAAGCGAAGTGGATCATTTTCCACCACAGCGATCCGAATCGGATTTCTGGTTTTATTACTGCGCACCCCTTCAGACTAGTACAAAACGGACAGATTTCGTCCCCTTCCACGGAAGTGCCATATCCTTAGCAGGAACATTCTTTCTTTGCGGACGCGGAGGAACGGCTATCGCTCCGCCGCTATGCGCTGCTAACGTAAGGGGTCTGCCTTGAATTGGAGAGGACTGCTTGGCGGAGACCGATAACTCGTGATGCCGGTGGAGCATTCGCGAGCGCTGCCTGCCGTCGTAGTCGCGGGCGGTTTCGCGGTCCTGGCGCGGGTTTTGCGATCGGTGACCGATGGCGGCGCCATTTTGGGAGCAGGCATTGCGTTTTTGTTCATGAATGCGGCTGGCCTGACGGGTTTCGTGCCCATCCTGGTGGTGTTCTTATTGACCTGGCTGGCGACCCGCTGGCGCGCCGAGCGCAAACGAAACGCCGGGGTAGCGGAAGGTGCCGGCGGGCGGAGAGCGTCACAGGTGTTGGCCAATCTCGGCGCTGCAGGGCTCTGCGCGTTGGCCGCGACGATGTTTCCTGGGCAGTTGGAATTACTCATGGCAGGAGCCATGGCTGCGCTGGCGGAGGCTGCGGCAGATACGGTGTCGAGCGAAGTCGGACAGGGTTCGGCGACTCAGCCGCTCCTGATACTGGGCCTTGCTCGTGCTCCGGTTGGAACGAATGGGGCGATCAGCGTGGAAGGAACGCTGGCGGGGTGCATCGCAGCCAGCATAGTCGCGTGGGCGAGCGCTTTCTCAAATATCCTGCCGTTGCGATGGTCGCCGGTGATTGCACTGGCCGGGACTGCCGGCATGCTGTTCGACAGCTTCCTGGGAGCTGCATTTGAAAACAAAGGCCTCATGGGCAACGATGCTGTAAATTTTGTGAGCACGATATTCGCAGCTGATTTTGCCCTGCTGGCAATTCTCGCTTCGAGAATCGGACGGTAGGCCCCGGGGTTGAAGTCGCTTCTTTCTCACGCACATTAATGATTCGGAGCCCATCGTGAAACGAAATGGCTTGACTCCGCTGTTGCTGATTGCGCTGTCAGCAACCTGCTTGTTCGCCCAGCAGTATGACGTGCTGATACGTAATGGACGAGTCGCAGACGGAACCGGAAACCCGTGGACGTACGCGGATATCGGCGTGATCGGCGACCGCATCGCGTTCGTCGGAAGGGCAGGCACGGGCGTCACGGCAAAGCGCACCATCGATGCGACGGGACTTGTGGTGGCTCCAGGTTTCATCGACATGCTGGGGCAGTCGGAGTTCAACCTGTTGATCGATAAGCAAGCGGTCAGCAAGCTGACGCAGGGGGTGACCACAGAAATCACCGGCGAAGGGGACTCCATCGCACCGACCAATGAAGCGTTGAACGCCGAAAACGCCGACGTGTTTGAGCATTACAAGGTCGCCGGAGACTGGCACTCCCTCGAGGAATATTTCCAACGGCTGACGAAGCAGGGCAGCGGCATCAATCTGGGAACCTACGTTGGGGCGGCGCAGGTGCGAAGGCTGGTCATCGGAACCGTGAATCGCGAGCCGACAGCGGCCGAGCTCAAGGACATGGAGATTGCCGTGGACGATGCCATGAGCGACGGCGCTATGGGCGTGTCCACGTCATTGATTTATGCCCCCGGAAACTATGCGAAGGCGGAAGAGTTAATCGCACTGGCCAAGGTAGCTGCGGCCAAAGGCGGAGTTTACGCGTCGCACATGCGCAGCGAAGGGGACGGCGAATTCGATGCTCTGAATGAGGCCTTCCGCATCGGCCGCGAGGCGAACATCCCCGTGCAGATTTTTCACCTGAAAGTTTCGGGAAAACAAAACTGGGGAAACATGCCGAAGGTGATTGCGGCCATCGAGCAGGCGCGCGCCAGCGGACTTGACGTTACGGCTAACCAGTATCCCTATGTGGCAGGAGGAACGTCTCTGGGGGCGATTGTTCCACCGAAGTATCACGACGGCGGAACGGACGCATTTGTGGGACGCCTGAAAGATTCGGCGGTGCGGGCGCAGATCAAAAAGGACTTAGCCGGTCCCGGCGTGGCTTTCGAGAACTTGTGGTTGGCCGCGGGCGGGGGCGATGGCGTAATGGTCGCTTCGGTGCTGAATCCTGATTCGAAGAAATACGAGGGCAAAACGGTTTCGCAGATCGCGCAAATGGAGAACAGAGATCCTCTCGATGCCGCTTTCGATCTCGTTATTGCGAACCGCGACAACGTCGGCGCTTTGTACTTCATGATGAGTGAAGACGAGGTCAAGCTCGCCATGAAACAGCCGTGGGTGAGCGTGGGAACGGACCACCCGGAGGTCAGTCCGACAGGACCGCTGAGCGAAGGTAGAGCTCACCCTCGCGGCTATGGCAGTTTTGCCCGCATTCTGGGGAAGTATGTGCGCGAAGAACATGTCATCACGCTGGAGGATGCGATTCGAAAGTTTACTTCTCTCCCAGCCCAACAGGTAAAGCTGGAAAATCGCGGCCTGCTGCGGACGGGATACTTTGCCGACATCACGATTTTCGATCCCGCGACGGTGAAGGATGTGGCAACCTTCGAGGACCCGAACCGGACGTCGGTAGGATTTACGTACGTGTTTGTGAACGGCGTTCTCTCAGTCGAACATGACAAGGTCACAGGGCAACTAGGCGGGCGGCCGCTGCGCGGGCCCGGTTACGCGATGCGCGACTATATTCCCGACGGGCTGCCACCGCGTGGCAAAGTGCAGGGCACGGTGACGGACGAAGGCGGATATCCGATGCCGCGCACGAAGCTCACCCTAGCGGATAGTCAGGGTAAGGTCGTCGCAACGGTAGGAACTAAGAAAGATGGACACTACGAGTTCGTGCTGGAGCAATCGTGCAGTGGATGCTCCTTGAAGGTAGAACGAACAGGTTTTGCGAGCCAGACGCGGGCTGGCGTGAATTACAACGGATCGAACTCGCTATGGTTCGGGTTTGCCCTGAAAAGAAACTAGCAGCTGGCAACTAGCGATTAGTAACGGACGGCAAGCCTTTCCTCACCCAATGCCCCAGTTGCTCAGTTCCCGAAACAAAGTTGTGGCCCAACGCGTCTAATTCAGCAGCAATCTAGTGAGTCGAAAGGCAGCGCGCAGGGTTTAGTTTTATTTGCCGTCATGTATTCGTGGAAGACACTTGCGATAAGCTTGAGTTTGGCGCTGGCGCTTTTTCTGTTCGCCCAGCGCAGGGCTGCCATGACTGATGCCGGTTCCTACAGCAACGTAGTCGATCTTACCCATGAGTTGAATGACCATTCGCCCAACTGGGAGGGCACGGACGAATCGCCTTTTCACGCCAAAGAGACGGGTACGATCGAGCATGACGGCTACTACGCACGCAGTTTCAGCACCGAGGAACACTACGGTACGCATATCGACGCTCCCGCACATTTTGCGCGCGGCATGTGGACGGTAGACCGCCTTCCAGTGGAGCGACTGGTGCGTCCGCTGGTGGTGCTGGACGTGCACGACAATGCGGCTGGGCATCCCGATTATGAGATCAGCGTGAAAGACATTGCGGATTGGGAAAGCCGGAATGGTGAAATACCTTTGGGTGCGGTAGTCATCGCCTACACCGGATGGGACGAACGCTGGAGTTCGCCCAATGCCTTCCGCAATGCCGGAGTCGATGGGGTGATGCACTTCCCGGGATATTCGCTGGAGGCCGCCATGTTCCTGGTCAAGACGCGGAATGTTGTGGCGCTGGGCATCGACACCATGAGCATCGATCCGGGAGCGAACAAGACGTTTCCGGTGCATCACTTCACCGCCAATGCGAGCGTGTACCAGTTGGAAAATGTGGCGAACCTGAGATCGGCGCCGGCCTCAGGCGCGACTATCGTTGTCGCGCCCATCAAGCTGGAAGATGGTTCCGGCGGCCCGGCTCGGCTGCTGGCGCTGGTGAAGTAGGAAAACCGTTCGATCCCTAATCGGCTCGAAAATCGCCCCTACGGGGCAGCCGTACACTTACGCAGGCTGAAAGCCTGACCGACGCAAGGCCCTTTGGTCGAAGGTCAGGGTGTGTCTACAACCGGCTTTGGCACCAAGCGCCGCGATGACGGCATCGGCAAAAGCGCCGCGCTTTTCCTTGAAGGCAATCAAGGCGGTAAAGACTTCCTGCTCATTTTCAATAACCAGAACATCCGTTTGCAGCATGCGCTCGAGGACGGCCGCGATTTCCCTGGCATTGAAGCGGTAGGCGCAAGCCAGCACCCATACGATCTCAACCATCGTGACAACGCAGATGAATCCGGGTCGCTGAACAGTCAGCCCCTGTTCGATGATCCCGGTAGCTCTCCACGACTGTGCAGGGTCGTCCTGCGTGAGATAGCGCACCACGACGTTGGTATCAAGTCCGATCATCGGGCGCGAGCTGATCGCAAGCCTTCCGCAGCCTCTGAGATAGCCTGATTCATCTTCGCAATGGTTATTGGGCACCGCCGCATCTTCAGCATTCCCCGAAGCGCTGCAGCGGGAAGTTTCGGGAGAAGAACGACAGTGCCGTCGGGATGTACGAAGAACTTGATCCGATCCCCGGGCCGGAGTCGGAGATGCTCCCGAATTGCCCTGGGATTTCCTGCAAAAAAGGCTTACTCCACATTTGGGAAGGCATCCTCGGCCGAAACGCGAGAAGCTCAGGTTTTATGTCCCGATTTTCTCTGCGCCTCTGTGTCTCGGTGGTGAAAAGAGTCTTTTGCGAAGAGCGAAAAGCGATGACCGAAAAGCCCTCTACGTCATATGTAATCGGTACAGCGTATAGCTGATGGCTTCGCGGAGTGCCGCCAGACAGCGTCCCACGGGCGTTTTTGGGATAGACCCGGGCCGGGGCGAGGCGTATACCGTAATGCCTTCCCGTTCCATCATGCGCCGGGCGCGGTAGAGATGATAGGCGTCGCTGACCAGCAGGGCAGTCTTCAACTCATTGGCTTCGAGGATGACCGCCACTCGCTGGGCTGATTGGTCGGTGTCGCCGGCTTGAGTTTCGGCGATCAGGTTGACGTCCGGAACCCCCAGCTTCGCCAGATAGTCGCGTCCTACTTGTCCTTCACTGAAGCGCGGGTCCTTGCCGGCGCCTCCGGTCGTGATAATGAGCGGAGCCAGCCCACGTTGAAACAGTTGGTAGGCATGATCGAGCCTGGCCCTGAAAATTGGCGAGGGACGTCCCACGTATTCGGCGGCGCCGAATACCACGATTGCATCGGCGGGCCGGGCTTCGTCGTAGTTGGCCTGGCGCATGATCATCGAAGCGGTCGCGAGCAAATACACAAGGCAAGCGGCGATTGCCAGCGCGAACAACCAACGGTAGGGATGCGACCGGAAACTGCCGCGCCCCGTGGCGGCTACTCCCGGCCGAGCAATTCGACGATCTGCTCGGAAGGTATCGCTCCCTGGCGTAGCAGTCGCCAGGAGCCGTCGTCGCTGGTCAGATCAATGATGGTGGAGGGCATGTCGCGGGGAGACTGCCCGCCATCCACGATGAGCGGCAGGCAATCACCCAACTGGTCGCGGACCGCATGGGCGTTGGTACATTCCATCGCGCCGTGCAGGTTGGCCGAAGTGGCGGTAATGGGCGATCCGACAGAGCGAATGATGGCAAGGGGAACCTCAGCAGATGGGACGCGCAACGCCACGTTTCCGGTGTTGGCGGTGACTTTAAGCGGCAGCTTGGTGTCGGCCTTTACGATAATGGTGAGCGGACCGGGCCAGAACCGCCGCGCCAGAAGAAAAAACGTTTCGGGTACGGGCCACGCCAGCTCGGAGGCCTGGTCAACGGACTCAATGAGCAGCGAAAGGGGCTTGTGGCGGGACCGAGTCTTGATTTCGTAGATGCGGTCGACGGCGCGAAGATTAAAAGGATCGGCCGCCAGCCCATAGAAGGTATCCGTCGGCATTCCGACGACGCTGCCGCCGCGAATCTTCTCGGCGACGTAAGTCACGAGGGAAGATTCAGGATGGTTGACGTTAATCTTTACGATCTCAGGACGCAACCGTGCCTCTTCGGGATCAGTATTCAGGAGCGCCAAGAACTATGCACATCCTGGGGTTTGTAAGAAAGCAGATTACCACGACGGAGCTTGATTGCGCCCGTGCGTGTAGGATAGACGCCTGTTTTGGGAACGAGACGATGAAGGTGGAACTCGACGATCGGTGGCAGCCCATTTCCAGCCGTCAGAATGCGCGAGTCAAAGAGTTGCGTGCCCTGTTTCATGAGGCCGCGCCGACCCAAGACCGCATGGTGGCGATTGAGGGCATGCACCTGTTGGAAGAGGCGATCCGAAGCGGGTTGCGACTGGAAACGGTATTTTTTGCCGAGTCGGCGAGGGAGCGGGCACATAAATTATTGCCCCAGCTTTCGTCCCATACCTCGGTATTACTGCTGCCCGATGAAGTGTTCGCCAGCGCGGTACCAAGTGAAACCCCGCAGGGAGTGGCCGGGATCGTGAAGGTGAAGTCGTTTGAGCTTAAGGATGTGTTTTCTCCCGAGCCTGCGCTGGTGGTTCTCTGTGCTGGGCTCCAGGATCCGGGAAATGTGGGAACGATTGCCCGATCGGCCGAAGCCTTTGGTGCAACGGGAATGCTTCTGGGCGAGCGCACTGTGAGCCAGTGGAATTGGAAGGCACTGCGAGCCTCGGCGGGGTCGTTGTTTCGTGTGCCGACGGTGAAGGTCGAGGTGGCAGCGGCGTTGCAAGAGGCAACAGCCCGCGGACTGCGGGTGTTGGCTACCTCGTCGCATAAAGGGACAGTTCTTGCGCAGTCCGATCTTCGAGTGCCAGTTGCGCTGATCGTTGGAAATGAAGGGTCCGGTGTGCCGAGAGATATTTTGTCGCAGGCGGACGAGGTTTTGGCGATCCCGCAATCATCCAAGGTTGAGTCGCTGAACGCCGCGATAGCCTCATCGATCATTTTGTACGAGGTGGCGCGGCAGAGAAGCCATTCATGAGTCTCTTCCAGAATCTTCCGTCGCAACAACCCGAAGCTGATAAGACCCGTCCACTGGCCGATCGCATGCGTCCTCGCACGCTCGACGAGTTCGTCGGGCAGGAGCATATTCTCGGTCCCGGGAAGCCGCTGCGCGTGCAGATCGAGCGGGATGATACGGGATCGCTGATTTTCTGGGGTCCTCCCGGTGTCGGCAAGACCACGCTGGCCAAGATCATCGCCGGTATGACCCATGCCGAGTTCATCGAGTTTTCGGCGGTGCTGGCCGGAATCAAGGAAATCAAGCAGGTCATGGCCGACGCCGAACGCGCCCGGCAGTACGGCACCCGCACCATCGTCTTCGTCGATGAAGTCCACCGCTTCAACAAAGCCCAGCAGGATGCATTTTTGCCTTATGTCGAGAAAGGCAGCATTCGCCTGATTGGAGCGACGACGGAGAACCCGTCGTTCGAAGTGATCTCCGCGCTCTTGTCGCGGTGCCGCGTTTATGTCCTGAAGCCGCTGAACGAAGAACAGATTGTGGCTCTGCTGCGGCGCGCTCTGTCAGACATGGAGCGAGGACTGGGCGAAATCGGCCTCCAAGCTGATGAAGACGCCCTGAAAAAAATCGCCGCCTATTCCAGCGGCGATGCCCGCAGCGCCTACAACGCGCTGGAAGTTGCCGCCACGCTGGCAAGTGACCGAGGTGGCGATGCGCTGCGCATCACGGACGCGATTGCTACCGATGCCTTACAGAAGCGCGTATTGGTGTATGACAAGGCCGGTGAGGAGCATTACAACCTCGTCTCGGCGATGCATAAGAGCGTGCGCAACAGCGATCCCGACGCAGCGCTGTATTGGCTGGCACGCATGCTCGAGGCGGGTGAAGATGGCCTCTACATCGCGCGTCGGGTGGTGCGTATGGCGTCGGAAGACATCGGCCTCGCCGATCCAAATGCCCTGAGCATCACTCTCGCGGCTCGCGATGCCTACGATTTCCTCGGTATGCCTGAGGGCAATCTGGCGCTCGCGCAAGCCGTGGTGTATCTGTGTGCTGCCCCTAAGTCGAATGCGCTTGAAACCGCCTACGGAGCGGTGCTGCAAGATGTCGAGCAAACGACGCAAGATCCTGTGCCGCTACATCTGCGCAATGCTCCAACTGGATTGATGAAGAACCTGGGATACGCCAAGGGTTATCAGTACGCTCACAACCTGGAAAAGAAGGTCGCTGACATGCAGTGCCTACCTGACAACCTGAAAGATCGTGTGTACTACCATCCGACCGAAGAAGGAGTCGAAAAGCGCATCAAGGCGAGGCTGGAAGAAATCAGGCAGGTGAAGAAAAATGTTCACCACCCAGCCACGGAGAGCACGGAGAAGAAAAGATCAACGAATCGTGGTGAGGGTTGACGGATTCAAACTTACGCCGGATTCTTTCCAGGAATTCAATTGCTCCGCGTTCTGCGTGCCTCCGCTTCACCTCAAATGACGGCGATGTTCTTTCAGAATGCAACGATTCATGACGACGAAGATTCCCTTCGCTCCTGCCTTCGCCGCAGCTGATTCGTGAATCACGCCTTCCTGCATCCAAATCGCCGGGAGCTTGAGTCGAATCGCTTCTTCGACCACTTCGGGTACGAACTCGGAGCGGCGGAAGACGTTGACGATGTCGATTTTCTCTGGCACGTCACTCAACGAGGGGTAGGCCTTTTCGCCAAGCGATTCACGAATCTGCGGGTTCACAGGAATAATCCGGTATCCCTGCGATTGCATGTAGCGCGACACACCGTAGCTGGTGCGGGAGGGATCGTCGCTGAGGCCAACCACGGCGATGGTCTTAGCGTTCTTCAGCAACTCGCTAATGTTCCTGGCTTCTGTCAAAGGAGTGAGCATCGAGGTCGAGGTGGAGTCATCTTTTCCTGGCCTTCAATTTGCCGTTGCGCGTCGGCTTAACCGGAGCAGCTAGAAGTCCGGACAAGTGTTCAAGCTCGGTCACTACGCGATCGAGTTCATCGAGCAGCGGCTTGAGCTGGTGGGTGACGCCCGCCGCGCGGAATTCCTGCACCAGCGAACGGTAATACCACAGCGTCTTCACTTTCGGGGCGGAGAAGCGCTCGAAAACCGAGTCTCCATACTGGCGCACGTCGCGCAGGATGGCCCGCGCGTTGTAGAGCTTGTCGGCGGCCGAGACGAAGCGCGTTTCGGCGTCTTCGTTGCGCACGCGGTGCAGGTAGCGGAGCTTGCGCGGATACCACTTCGGCTTCCGCTTACCTGCATCGCCGTAGGAGTCGGTGCAGCCATCCACGATCTTGGCAACGCGCGGTCCGAACATCTGGTCGATCACTTGCAGCATCGCCTTGCCGCCGTGGTCTTCCGCGGCGTCATGCAGCAGCGCCGCAATGCCCATGTCTTCGTCGCCGCCATAGTCGAGCACGATGGCGGCCACGCCCAGTAAGTGCGACAAGTACGGGATGCCGCTCTTCTTGCGGTCCTGGTTGCGATGCACCTGCGCGGCAAACAGCATGGCATGGTCGAAGCGAATCGAAAGCGGCGAGAGTTTTTTATTGGCTAAGCGGGGCTCAGATCGCATGGTTAATCAATCGCACTATGAGTGTGCCAACAGGATAGCGAAAAACTGCCTGATGTGGGCAGGAAATGGCGAGACCCGGCCTGGACTCAATGAGTTTGATGGGCGCAGTCGTCACAAGGCACACCGCGCAGACCTTGCCGGCCTTCGCGCGCGATGATAGGCACCATCACCAGAGCTGCTGCCGGATCGGCCCACCACCAGCCCAACAATGCGTTCAGCAGAAGTCCGGCAAGAAGAATCAACGAGAGATAAGCGCAAAAGTCAGCCTGGCGCGAATCGGAGCGCAGCGCCCGGCTGCCAAGTCCCCGCGCTACCTGTCGCTTGGCGTGACCCAGCATAGGCATCACGATCACGGCGGCCACGGCGATCAGGATTCCCGGAAAGCTTCGCTCAGCGTGTTGGCGGGTCCATAGAGCGTCGGCTGACTCGAAGGCAACGTAAGCGGCCAGCAGCAGGAAACACACGCCGACGATTCGATATGCCCTGCGCTCGGCGTCCTTGCGGCGCTCCACCGCATGGTCGATGTTAAGGCGCCACAAAAGAACCAGCGCCGATGCGATCTCGATCAGCGAGTCCAGACCAAAGCCCACCAGCGCGACACTTCCGGCGAAGAATCCGGAAAACAGCGCAACCGCGGCTTCGAAACTGTTCCAGGCGATGGTCAGGTATTCCAGCCGACGGCCACGGGCGACGATAATTTCGCGATCTTGGATCGCAGCCGAATGTGCAGCAGGTGAGGCAGGATGCACGGAGATGATTATAAGTAATTGCAGCTCATTGCTAACTGCTCGCTTCTTCCTCAGTCCATCCGCACCAGAAACACGCCGCCTTCTTTCACATGGGTTTTGGCCGCCACTTCCTGCGCTTTGCGCTTGTCGTCGCCTTCCGGACGGATGCGCACCCACTCCCCGGTGGGACCGGTGAACTGGATGACGTCGGCGCCCGTGTAATGCTCTTGTAGTTTTTCTTTCAGCTTGCGGGCTTCGTGCTCGCTTTGGAATGCGCCGATCTGGACACACCAGCGTCCGCCTTCGTCAATTGGCGCCGGTGCCGACAACACCTCAACCTTCACCATCGCAGTGCCGGGCTGCCACACGTCCACGGCTTTGGCGGCAGCCAGTGATAAGTCGATGATGCGGTCCTCGATGAACGGGCCGCGATCGGTGATGCGCACGATGACGGCGTGCTTCGTAGTCTCGTTGGTCACGCGCACCATCGAATTCAGCGGAATGGTGCGATGTGCCGCCGTAAGCGCGTTCTGGTTGTAGATTTCGCCGTTCGCTCCCTTGTGATTGTGATAGGGAGGTCCGTACCAGCTTGCCAATCCGGTCTCGACATAAATCGGCTTTGCTTTGGGCGAGACCGTTGTCTCGGGCGCAGATTTGGATGTGATGGGCGGCGCAGGGCGTGCTGGCGCAGACGTGACTGTCGGCGGCGGCGGAACGTCCTTGTTCGACGCGTTCTTATGTTTGCTGCAACCCGTCAGCAGCAACGAGCCAAGCAAAACACAGGTGAGGAAAGGAAACCGCGTGATCAGCCCTTTTTCTGCTGCGTCGCCGATTCCATGTAATCGGCCAGCTCCTTCAGCTTGTCGGACGCAACCCGCAAGCCCTTGGTGGAGTGCTGCCGCACTAGCGGAACCACTTCGTCGTTGAGATAGGCGATGAGCTGCTTGGTCTCGTCCTCGATGCGTTGCGCGGTTTCGCCGATGACGTCGTCGAGCTTCTTGCCCGCCGTAGAGAAAGGACGGCCGTTCGGATTTTGCTGGTTCACTGCAAGCCACCTTGTGTAGCGGAATCGCTGAGCAAGATGATTATGGTGTGATTCGCGGTCTCGGGTCAATTGCCGAAGGGGGTGCCGGTGTAGGAGCAATGTTCGCGAACCCAGCCCACCAGGGAATCGTTGCAACAGGGGTTTCAAGCTAACCCAACGCAGGCCACCAGGAACTGGTTGTCATCATGGGCCCGCCATAGCGGGCGAGGAATCTGTTTTTCGTCCGCGTAGAAAGCATGTGGGTGCCCATCCTTTCCCGTCTCTTGGGAAAGGGTGGGATTCATTCCCCATCGCGAGGGATCTACCGTTCTTGGGTGGAAGCGCCGCGCTTCAGCCCGGTGAACCCTTACTCGTAATGTCATGGCCCTTAGCCCCAGGCACAAAACACGTTCCCTCAAAATCGAACAGCCCGCAGGGCGAAATTTGTTCGAGGCGTGGACGTAAGCCCGCGGGCAGCACGCATAGATAGAAGGAGCTAGCACCGAGCCCGTAGGGCGGCACAACCGTGGCCCGGCACGTCAGTACCGGGAACGCGCCAACCCAAACCAACGAGTCCCCCAGGTACGACACTTACGCCCGGTGCCTCCGCGGTGAATAACTCGATGAGCCTGATCGAGGCGCAATCCGCCCTAGTAGGTTCTTTGCCCGGTCCTTTTCCGTGCGTTCCGTGTTCTCCGTGGTGAACCTCTCCGCAATGTTAAAATCAACCTTTCGCTTCCCGCCCAAACACCCATTTTTCGCGGGGAAGAACGCGATTTACCCCAATTTCTTATGCCCACCAAAAGCCCACAGGTTCCGAAGTTCGTTCCATGTTTCTGCGCTTTTTTGAGCAGAAGGGACACAAGATCGTCCACTCCTCGTCGCTCGTTCCGGCCAACGACCCCACGCTGCTGTTCACCAACGCCGGCATGAACCAGTTCAAAGACGTCTTCCTCGGCCTCGAGAAGCGCGACTACTCGCGCGCCACCTCCTCGCAGAAATGCGTGCGCGCCGGAGGCAAGCACAACGACCTGGAGAACGTCGGCTTCACCAATCGCCATCACACCTTCTTCGAGATGCTGGGCAATTTCAGCTTTGGCGACTACTTCAAGAAAGACGCCATCGCCTACGCCTGGGAGCTGGTGACCTCGCAGGACTGGTTCGGGATCGATCCGAAGGACAAGCTCTACGCGACCATCTTCGAGGGCCAGGGCGACATTCCGCGCGACGACGAAGCCGAGAAGTTCTGGCTTGAGGTCGGCGTCCCCAAAGAGCGCATCTTCGCCATGGGCATGAAAGACAACTTCTGGCAGATGGGCGACACCGGCCCCTGCGGCCCGTGCAGCGAAATCCATTACGACATGGGCGTCGCGGCCAGCGACGCCGGACACACCGACTGCAAGTTTCCCTGCGAGTGCGGACGCTACGTCGAAATCTGGAACCTGGTCTTCATGCAGTTCGACAAGTCGGCGGACGGCAAGTTCAATCCGCTGCCCAAGCCGTCGATCGACACCGGCGCGGGTCTGGAGCGCGTGACGGCAGTGATGCAAGGCGTGATCTCGAACTACGACACCGACCTGTTTGTGCCGCTGATTAAGCGCGCGGCCGAGCTGACCGGACGTAGCGGCTCGACGAAGAAATGAAGCGCGAAGACGTGGAAGAGCAGCATCACCAGGCGGCTTCGCTGCGGGTGATCGCCGACCACGCGCGCGCGGCGACGTTTCTCATCTCCGATGGCGTGCTGCCCATGAACGAAGGCCGCGGCTACGTGCTGCGCAAGATCATCCGCCGCGCGATTCGTCACGGACGGCTGCTGGGCGCGGAGAAGCCGTTTCTGTTCGAGATGGTGTTCGCGGTCCGCGACCTGATGAAGGATGCGTATCCCGAATTGATCGAGTCGGCGAATCGTGTGTCGGAGACGATCAAAGGCGAAGAGACGCGGTTCGCGCACACGCTGGATATTGGGCTTGAAGCAGGCTGGAGAAGACTCCGATCCATTGACATGCCGCTGTCAAGGCTGGCTCGACAAGGAAGCTACGAACCCGAGAAGTGCCGACTGTCGAATTGTGCGACCTGCGCAGGCCGAGCGAGAAGCGTTCAAGCTCTATGACACCTTCGGCTTGCCCCGAGACTTCATGGTAGACGCAGGCCGCGATCAGGGAATCCAGTTCGATCAGGCTGGCTTCGACGCCGCCATGGAAGAGCAGCGCAAGCGCGCGCAGGCCTCCTGGAAAGGCGGCACGCAAGGCCATCGGCCAGCCCTGCCTATCAGGCGTCTGACGCCCACAGTTTTCGAAGGCTACCGCCAGACGCGCTCCGACAACTGCGAAGTGCTCGCCATCATCAAGTCCGAAAACGGCGCTGGTGTCGGCGCGCAGGAGTTGAAGCCCGGCGAGCGCGGCGAAATCGTGCTCGATCACACGCCGTTCTACGCCGATGCCGGCGGACAGGTCGGCGATGTCGGCTGGCTCTACGCCGAAGACCACAACACGCTCGTCGCCGATGTCGAGGGCGTGACCTATCCCGTGCAGGGCGTGCGCGCGCATCGCGTCGTTGCCAAGCAATCGATTCATGTCGGCGACAAGGTCGATGCCGTCGTCAACGACGAAGTCCGCCGCGCCACCATGCGCAATCACACCGGCACGCACCTTCTTCATGCCGCGCTGCGCGAAGTGCTGGGCACGCACGTGAAGCAGGCGGGCTCGCTGGTCGATCCCGGCCACCTGCGCTTCGACTTCTCGCACTTCGCTTCGCTCGGCGACGAGGAGTTGCAGGACATCGAAGACCTCGCCAACCGAGAAGTCCTGCGCAACGATCGCGTCGAAGTCATCGAAGACGTGCCCATCGATGTCGCGGTCAACGAATACAAGGCGATGGCGCTCTTCGGCGAGAAGTACGGCGACCGCGTGCGCGTCATTCGCATCGGCGACTTCTCCACCGAGCTGTGCGGCGGCACGCACACCGCTGCGACCGGCGAAATCGGCCTGATCAAAGTACTGAAAGAAGGCAGCGTCTCCAGCGGCGTGCGCCGTCTCGAGGCCGTCACCGGCGAAGGCTCGCTGCGCCACTTCCGCAAAGACCATCAACTCGAAAATGTCGTCGCCACGCTGGTGCGCGGCGGAGAAGATCAATCTCCCGCCGAAGCGCTGAAGCAGGAACTCGAGCGCCGCGAGGAAGAGCTGAAGAAGCTGCGCAAGGAACTCGACCAGGCGCGCATGAAGTCGGCGTCGACTTCCGTTCAGTCGGCAGCGGAAAATGTGCGCGAGGTAAAAGGCGTGAAAGTCCTGGCCACGCGCGCCGACAATCTCGAGCGCGCGCAACTGCGCGTGCTCATCGACAACCTGCGCAACAAGCTCGGCTCGGGCGTCGTCGTGCTCGGATCGGTCAGCGACGGCAAGGTCGCGCTCATCGTCGGCGTAACCAAAGATCTCACTTCGAAAATTCAGGCGGGAAAAATCATTGCCGAGGTCGCGAAGAAAGTTGGCGGCTCCGGCGGCGGACGTCCCGACATGGCCGAAGCCGGCGGCAAAGATCCCGCCGCGCTCGATTCCGCCCTCGCCGAGAGCTACGACGTCATCGAAAAGCTGCATCCAGTAGGGCAGGCTCGCGGGCCGGAAATCCCCAAAAATGCATTATAATAACTGTTATAACTGTCACACCCTGGCTTTTTTTCTTTAGCCTGTTGCCTTTCTCAGTGCCTCTGCGCCTCTGTGATGAAGTATTCGACGCATTTCGCAACACACTCCTCCAGCGGACGGGCCGTGTCCACTTCCAGCTTGGGCAGCGTGATCGGCTCGAAGTACGATTTCACCAGGAAATACAGCAGCGGATCGCGATTCTTCGCGACGTGCTTGCCCTGATCTTTCCTGATGCGCTCGAGCGCAAGTCCTTCTGGACAATGCAGATGCAATACGGCTGAGCCCCGCGCCCACAAGTCGTGCGGCTTCAGCTACTTGCTGGACGTGTCGGCTACGTGAAAATGTCCGGCCATCGAGAAAAATGAAGGCGACACCGTGGTCGGCCGCGATCCGTTGCGCCGCCATCAGAGCTACTGACATGCAGAAATCGTTTTGACCGCTGGAATACGTGATCGCTCCCGGCGGAAATAGAGCGGCGCGAACTTTGTCTTTGCTGATCACGATGCCGCCCAATCGCGCCGCAAGTACTTCTGCAAGAACGGTTTTGCCGGTGCCGGGCAGGCCCGCCATGATCACGAAGCGCGTTCGCATTGTCCGGCCATTCATGGTTGTGCAGCTGGTGCCGGCGCATCGAAATACTTGGCGAAGATCGGGGCGGCGTCGGGGATTTCTTCAATGCGCCACATGCGCTGGTTGGGAACGCGAACCATGCGCAACCGTATCTCATTCAAATCGAAAGGATTGGGTTGCGGTAGCCCACCGATGTACACGTCGGCCGTATCACCATTCACTTCGGATCGCAGCACATGCAACCCCGAAAAGTTGTGCACGTCGAGCTGTTTTAACCCCGAAGTGCCGGTGAGAATTCCGTTCCCGCTCAGCAGCAGCCGAATGGCATTACGAATGCCGATCAGGCTCCAGTCATGAAATTGGGGCGCTATCTTATGCAGCCATTCGACCCGGGTTTCAGTGAACGGCAGCGGGTCGTGCTGGAATTTCTTGGTGTACTTCGCCACCAACACATCCGTTAGCGATCTGCTTATCGCTTGTGCAACTCGTTCCTCATCAACAAATTGACTGGCTTTGCCATAGTTTTTCTCGCGAACCGCGCGACCTAGTTCCGAAAGCGAGTATTCCGGCGTACTTGTATAGCGATACCACCAAATGCCGCCCCCGACACTGATCGCAAGTGCCAAAAGCAATGTGACGGCGATGCGCTCGCGCCAGGGGCTGCGTTCGAATTGCAATTCGCTACCAGGATCCATCATCAACAGGATACGACCTGCGGATACCCGCCCAGAATGCGGGTTTGCGCGCAAGAGTCGGGCTGAAACTGGGCGTAAGCTGGTGTAATCTCACTGTGATAGACGGCATTGGCGGACTCACAAACAGTGAATCCGCAGTGAAGATTAACCGTCTAACCGTGTATAGGTGGTTATATGGCGACAGTCGAAACGGGTTATCTGCATACCGCGCGCGAGCAGCTTGGTGGCGCGGCGAGAGCGTCTTGAAAGCGTGCTGGAAGACCATTCAGACGAGCATCTGAATCAACTGCTAACGCAAGTGGACCAGGCGCTGAACCGCATCGACTGCGGAGAATTCGGCATCTGTGCCGTCTGTCACGACAGTGTTGAGGCGGACCGCCTGCTGCGCGACCCGCTCGTGACCGTGTGCCTGGGATGTCTGTCGCCATCGCAGCAGCGCGCATTGGAATACGACCTGGAACTGGCGGCGCGGATCCAGAACGGCCTGCTGCCATCGCAGGATTTGGCGATTCCGGGATGGCAGGTCGCGTATCATTATCGTCCGGCGGGGGTGATTGGCGGGGATTATTGCGATGCCATCAGCGACGGAAAGGGCGGAGCGTACTTCCTGATCGCCGATGTCGCTGGAAAGGGCGTGGCGGCCGCGATGCTGACCGCCAACCTGCGTGCGGTGTTCCGCGCACTGATACCGCTCGGGTTGGATGTTGAGCAGTTGCTGACGCATGCCAACCGCCTGTTTTGCGAAGGCAAGCTGCCCATGCAGTACGCCACGCTGGTGTTCGGGCACAGTTCGGCGAACGGAAAGCTACAGGTGGTCAACGCAGGTCACCTACCCGCATTTCTCGTGCAAGGCGCAAAAGTGACTCGGCTTGAAAGCGACACCGTCCCTTTGGGATTGTTCGCCGACCAGCAATTCACCTCCTGCCACAAAGTGATGGGCCCAGGCGACATGCTGGTGCTGTATACGGACGGGGTTACGGAAACGCAGAATCCCGGCGGCACAGAGTACGGCGTCGCCAAGTTGCAGTCGCTTATCGAAGAGCGGAACCTGTGGTGCCCGGAAGAATTAATCGCGTCGTGCCGGGATTGCTTACAGGACTTTCGCGGAACGGCTGAGCGGCTGGACGATGAGACCCTGCTCGCCCTGCAGTTCACCGGACCAGTATCTCAGATGGTGGCGTAACCGGAATAGCGGCTGGAAGGAAAAAGCTCCGGGGGACCGGAGCTTTTGAACTCTATGGTGCCGAAGAAGGGACTAGGATTGCCAATCGTATTGATTCTAAAGGGGTTAAAACAACTTATAATCCGCAAATGTCGACAGAAACCCAGCCTCATTTGTACAAAAATACGTACAAAGTTCGGTCATGACTTCACCGTCCTGTGCTTCTTATTGGAACCGCTCCAGCACGCTGCGCGGGATACGGATCAATTTTTCTTTCGCTTGGGGAGTCTCTCATCCTTACCGATGTCGACGACGCCCGGTTCATCGCGGAACCAAGCGTATATCTGTCCGTACTGACGTGGTGTATATCTGCCGCCTCTCGCGGCGTGTAATGCTTTTCAGTGCAGATCCCGTTATCGTTGCGGTTGTCGGTGGTCGGATCCTCCTGGCGACCTGCTTCGGTGATCTCGCGCAGGCCGCAACTCTGGCACTCGTAGTTGCCAACATTGTTTCGGCGGTAGAGGTCATAGCTGGCGCAACGTGGGCAGTGCGGGAAGGGTGGCAGCAGGGCTTCCCCAAAAACTTACAAATGAGTTGGGAATGGTGACAGGAAACTATAGGCCCACTCCTGGTAGGGTGTCCGGTCGCGAAGAATCCTCCATGCTCCTTTGGACCGCCCGCGCGCGGTGTGGCGTCTACCCCCCAATCGGATTAATTCTTTTGGGCTAATCCATCCGGGCGATTGTGGCCCATGCACTGCTCAGAAGAGAATCTCGCCTAGCCGTTCGTGCTAAGGAGAACTTTGCAGCTCCAAACTTTCAAAACGCGCCGTGAGGCGATGGAATACGTCAAGAGAATGCAAGCTTCGCTTAGGATCTGCCCTGAAAAGGGTCACGTCCCCAACGACCCCAACTCTGATGAGAGAGGCAATGTCTGGGCGATATCTATGACCCCGCAGGAGAATGCCAAGCCGGTGTATCTATTTACCAGTGGCGAACTTCGATACTGAGCCGCGGTACAAGGTCAAAACAAACTGTCGCCAGATACATGCTTTGCAGAAGTACTCCCGCCGATTCGCGATCAAGATCGAAAGAATTCCTGGGGAGGGATGAAGCAATGCCACTGTGGAGACACAACATCTGCGAGTCGTGTTGGGAGAAACTTGTAGACGAGCACAACTCTCGCCTCAAACAGCCCTTTCGTTTCAGCAGGGTTCTGAAGGGTGACATTTGCTGCTTCTGTGGCAAACGCAACCGTGACGGCATTTACGTTCGCCACGATGGCAGGGAACTCCCCTGTGTGGGTCAGTGCCCGCGCTAGTCGCTATTGCATCGGCTTGCCGTACGGTTTCCCCCATGCTCGTCATAGGCCACCTCACACGGGTCTTTTCCGCCTCGGACAGGACAGGTGGCGTGCCTGCCGGAACATTGCCGCCGCTCCACCCCAACCGCTCCAATGCTCCCGCAAAAACTTGTTGTCCACCCCCGCCTGGACCTCGCAGCCCTCCAGCTGGCCGGCCGATCAGCGTGGGCGCTTGAGCCGCTCAGTGTCGGGAACATTGAACTGACCGAATTGGAACTTGGCCAGCATCGCAGCCTGGTCTTCAGGCTTAGCCGGAATGTGTGTACAAGTACAAAATGTGTACAAAAAACTAGAGGCGCTTCTAAGTTACTGAAGCGCCACAGTTTAATCTGGTGCCGAAGAAGGGACTCGAACCCCCACACCCTTGCGGGTACATGGACCTGAACCATGCGCGTCTGCCAATTCCGCCACTTCGGCGCGGGAACGAACGAGCTGCGAGATGCAACTCGTTACGGGCAATAAATGATTGTACAAGCGGCATCTGGCGGTACGCAATGCGCTGACAGGCGACTCTAGCTGGCAGCAGCTGTCTGGCGTCGCCGTGGCTGCAGGCGTGCCTTGCTGGCCATACTCCTTCAGCTTGTTGTGCAGCGTCTTCAGGCTGATGCCGAGAATCTCGGCGGCCCGCGTCTTGTTGTTGTGGGTGGCTTCGAGCGTCTTCAGAATGAGCAGGCGCTCGGCTTCGTCGACCGTGGTGCCGACGCCGAGGTGGACGGAATTGGCGTCGTGCACAGGAGCGCGGGCGACGGCTTTTCCGAATCCTGGCGGCAGGTGCCTGGGTTCGATCATCGGTGCCATCGCACAGGATGACGGCGCGCTCCAGCGTGTTGCGCAACTCGCGAACATTGCCCGGCCAGCTGTGCGCCTGGAAGGCGCTCATGACGGCGTCGCTACATGCCGGCGACGGTGCGGTTGTGCTTCTCGTTCATGTCGGCCAGCAGCGGCTGCACCAGGTCGGGCAGATCGTCCTTGTGCTCGCGCAGCGGCGGCATGTGAATGTTGAAGACGTTCAGCCGGTAGTAAAGATCGTTGCGCAGTTGGCCGCGCGCGACGGCTTCTTCCGGAGGCTTGTTGGTGGCGGCCAGCACGCGCACATCCACCGAGGTCTCGCCTTTGCTGCCCAGGCGGCGCAGCTTGCGGTCTTCCAGCACGCGCAGCAGCTTGGCCTGGGTGGCGATCGGCATCTCGCCAATTTCGTCGAGCAGCAGCGTGCCGCCTTCGGCCAGCTCGAAGCATCCGGTGCGGCGCTCCAGCGCGCCGGTGAACGCGCCCTTCTCGTGACCGAAGATCTCGCTTTCGATCAGCGTCTCGGGAATGGCCGCGCAATTGATGGCGACGAAGGGCTTGGGCTTGCGATTGCTGAGGGAATGGATGGTGCGCGCCACCAGTTCCTTGCCGGTGCCGCTCTCGCCCGGTGATGAGCACCGACGCGGTGCTGGGCGACACCATCTCGATCAGGCGGAAGATCTCCTGCATTCTTCTTCGACGGGCCGACCAGCGAACCCAGCACGCCGACGTCGCGCAAGCTGCGGCGGCTGGCTTCCAGTTCGCGCTCGGTGCCGCGAATGCGCGAGGCATTCTGCAGGATGTTGCGCAGCCGGGTGGGATTGACCGGCTTCTCGATGAAGTCGAAGGCGCCGCTCTTCATCGCGGTGACGGCGGCATCGACGCTGCCCTGCGCGGTCAGCAGGATGACGGCGACCTGCTGGGGCGCAGCCGCGATGCTGCTCCAGCAGTTCCATGCCATCCATGCGGGGCATTTTCAGGTCGGTGACCACGATCGCCGGTCGCCAGGATTCGACCTTGGCCAGGCCCTCGACGCCGTCCTCGGCGGTATCGGTCTCGTAGCCCCAGGCACGGACCAGTTCGGCCAAGCCCGGTTCGCTCGTTCTCCTCGTCCTCGACGATCAGTACTTTTTCCTCGAATCATGCGGAACAAGCTGCCTCTTGGAAAGCGCCGGAGCGCGACGCGGATTGCATTCCCGCGGCTTACTAGACTGCTGGACTCCGCGCATTGAATCGGCCCGACGCTCCTGACGGAGATTGGGCGACAGGTGGCTTGCCACTAAGGTAACACTTTGACGCCCTGGCGGCCGAAGGCGCCAATACGACGCGACGATTTCCCAATCATGTCGGTTGCGTGCCTGGAGCCGGTATCAAGCGTGGCGAGCTAGGGTCCGACAGAATCAGTTTCAGAGAAGCGTGCTGCATCGTTAGCCTGGGCGAGAGATACCGGTCGATGCTTTGATCGGCGGTTTGCCATGGCGGGTGCGAGTGAGGTTCCACCGCCGTTACCGTGCTCAAATTTCGGGACGTTATCCGTACAGTTCCTGTCGGCTATGTTGTACGATACTGATATCATGCAGCTCGGCCGTGCGTCGGGGTGTACGTTGCGCGATGCAGTGTGGGACATGCTGGCGGGTGCAGATGACGCGCGAAGATAGCATCGAGTCCCGGTTATAAAGTCAGTAAACATCGGAAAACAGTAGTTTTGTATATGCTCTTCGTTGCTGTACAATCGTGAGCTGTTACATAGCAGGATGACGTTTTCGTGCACCTGATCAAGTTTTAAATTGAACCCCAGTGGGCCACTTTGCTGACGGTACTGCTAGAGTTCCGGAGGATTAAGAATGGCTTTTTGTGATGGAGTTCCGAAACGCTTGTAGCGACATCGATCGCGCTTGCGTTTGCGGTTTGTGTGTTGGGCTCACTTGCCGCAGCGCAAGTTACTATTCAGCCAAAAGCCGAAATTTTTGGCGGCTATTCCTGGTTGCACCCGAATGGCTATGTTGACTGGGGCAAGGTTCCCGACATCGCTCACGGCTGGAACGCTTCCAGCACGTTTTATCTTCCCCAGGCGCACAACTTGGGCGTCGTAATCGATGGAAGCGGCCACTACAACAGCACCGAGTCGAATGTTGGTCTGGGTTTGCTGGGTTTGCAGTACAAGTTTCACAACGACCAGTTTTCGCCGTTCGTCCGGGTCTTGGTCGGCGCGTCGCACATCAGCCCGGCAGGCTTGAATGCACGAGTGGCGGGCAACGGTCGGCGGCGGTGGCGGTTTCGATCTGACGCTGACCAACTTCATATCGCATCCGAATCGCGCAGGCCGATTACATCTATACGTCCTATAACCCGCAGGACTTTCAACGGCCATACTTCCACCTGGAACAGAGTCCGTCTGTCGGCGGGCGTGGTGTTCAACCTGGGCAGCTACTACAACCCGCCACTTACCTGCACTGCCTCGGCCACGCCGGACGAGGTTTTTGCGCCAGACCCGGTGAAGGTCACCACCACGGGCACCGGTTTCAACCCGAAGCATCAGATTACCTATGCTTGGGCCACGAATGGTGGCAAGATGTCCGATGCAAGCTCGCAGACGGCAACCGTCGACACCACGGGCGTGGCGGCGGGCAGCTACACGGCGAATTCGACCATCACCGACGTCGACCCCAAGTTTAAGAATCTTGACTCCGGCCATCATCTAAACATGGCTGGGCAAGCCCGACCCCATCCCGCCGGCGAAGTGTGCGGCGAACTTCACTGTCAAGCAGCCGCTGCCGCCGGTAGGTAAGCTGCTCGGCCAACCCGACCACGATCGCCGTCGGTCGAGCCGGCGACCATCACCATGACCGCCACCGACCCGCAGGGATGGCCAATGACCTACAGCTGGTCGGCGACCGGCGGGCAGTTGAGCGGCAACGGCACGACGGCGACGCTGACAGCAACCAGCTGCCGATGCCGGCAACACCATCACGGTGACCGGCACGGCGACGACTGACGCGCACCGGCGGGAACCCGGTCACTCAGAGCAGCAGTTGCACGGCGTCGGTCACCGTGCCTGCGATCATAACGTGCGTCAACATCGAGGATTGGGGCGAGTGTACCTTCGAGAAGAACCCCAAGAAACCGTGGCGTGTTGACAACGATTGCAAGGACGTCCTCGACAAGCTGGCTCTCCGTCTGCAGCAGATGCCTAACGGCAAGCTGGACATCGTTGGCTACACCGACGAGAAGGAAGTCGTGTCAGCGAGCAGACGCTGGGTGCGCAGCGCTCCGTCAACGTGAAGTACTACCTGACTCACGGACGGCCCGACCAAGGTCGATGCCACGCCGCATCCAGCCTCGCGCAGGGCGGCACCAAGGGTAAGGCGACTCACTTCTACTTCGTGCCTGAGGGCAGCTCTGTGCCGGGTCAGGCGGAAGAAGGAACGACGGTTGATGAGAGCGCAGGTGCAGCCGCAGTCGCGTAACGCGCCTGCTCCGGGAAGAAAAAGGCAAAGCAAGGCTCCGGCAGCGCCGCCAGCGCAGTAGCCGAGGTGCCTGTAGCGCAGTAACCTAGCCGGTGAGAGGACAACCTCTCACCGGCTTTTTCCTGTAGCCAGGGGCGCAGCTTTCGCCGGGTAGTAAGATGAAAGCTACGGTTCGCGAAGCGCGCTCGTCCTGAGCGTGTCTGCATGTTTGCGTCCGGTGGGTGCCTTCCCGTACGAGATTGTCCGGCGCGAGACATCGAGAACCGCTCGACGGGACGAGCGGCCCGAATTGATCTTGATACTGTGCGGCCAGTGCGGGCGCGCGGGTATGATTTTCGTGCGGTGATCTTAAGTTCGTTACTTACCGAATGGGAGATGTAGTCGTGGGTATGAAAAGCCGTGGTAGTTTTTATGCTTGACGTTTGCGTTTGCGTTGCTCGTCACACTAGGCGCTGGTCGCGCCGCTGGCTTCGGATTGGCGTTGATCGGTCCGGATGGCGGCAACGTGCGCAGCCTGGCCTACGATCCCAGCGATCCCAGCCATCTGCTACTGGGAACCAGCGCGGCACAGCTGTTCGTTTCCCAGGACGGAGGCAATTCGTGGGCGCCGTTTGCTCACCTGGGAGCGGGCGACGACCTCGTCATCGACCACATCGTCTTTGATCCGACGAACACCAAAGTCATTTACGCCGCGGGCTGGGGCCTGTATCACGACGACGAAGGCGACGTGTTCCGCTCCGATGATGGCGGCGTTACCTGGACGGCGTTGCCGGGAGCGCATGGCAAGTCGATACGCGCCCTGGCCATGGCGCCCGAGCGATCACAACACCCTGGTGATCGGTGCGCTGGACGGCGTCTTCCGCTCGCGCGATGCGGGCGCCACATGGGAACGCATGACTCCAGAGAATCCCGACGTCACTGGAGAACCATTCCTCCATGAAGAACTTCGTGTCGGTGGCCATCGATCCGCAGAATCCTGACGTGGTTTACGCCGGAACGCGGCACCTGGCGTGGAAGACCTCCGATGGCGGAAAGACCTGGCACAACCTCAAGGACGGAATGCTGGACGACTCCGACGTATTCAGCATCATCGTCGATCCCAAGAATCGCCGTCGCGCGTGTATGCCAGCGCGTGCTCGGGAATCTACAAGAGCGACAATGGTGCCGACCTGTTTCATCGCGTGCAGGGACTGCCACACTCGGCCATCCGCACCCGCGTGCTCAAACAGGATCCGGTGCGGCCTTCGATTGTTTATGCCGGCACCACCGGCGGATTGTGGAAGACGATGGACGGCGGCGCGAAGTGGTCGCTGGTCACCTCGGCCGATGTGATGGTCAACGACGTGCTGATCGATCCGCGCAACCCGCAGCGCGTACTGCTGGCAACCGACCGCGGAGGAGTGCTGGCGAGCAACGATGGGTTCGCCAAGATTCAAGTCGTCTAATCGTGGATTCTCGCACCGCATGGTCGGCGCAGTAATTGCCGACCGGGCCAGACCCGAACCGGCTGTATGTCGGCATCGTGAATGACAAGGTCCACGGCGGAATGTTTACCACCGAAGACGTGGGCAAGACCTGGCAGCAGATCACCCGAGGGTTGGGCGATCGCGACATCCTCAGTTTGCAGCAGGCAGACAACGGCGTCATCTACGCCGGCACCAACCACGGCATTTACTTTCTGACTTCACTGATAAGTGGATGGCAGCCGGCCGCGATGATTGTGGGGCCGGTGCCGGAATGGCAGAAAACAGAAGCTCCTCCGGAGCCGGTCAAACCCGTCGCCAGTAAATCAAAGACGACCCATACCACCACGACTGCGCGAAAGGCACCGGCCAAGAAAGGACCGGTTGAGGTTCCGATACCGATAGCCATCGCACCGCGCGTGCGTTCGCTGCAGATCACGGACAAAGCGTGGTACGCGGCCACCAACCAAGGCCTGTTCATCAGCGTGGACAACGGCAAGAAGTGGTATGGAATGCCAGTCGAAGGCGAGGAAGACTTTGTCGCCGCCAACGAATATTCCGACGGCACGCTTACCCTGGCAACCGTGAAGCGGGCGTTTCTGTCACACGACGACGGCCGTACGTGGGCGGAGATCACGCCTCCGAAGTATGTGACCGGTATCTACGACTTCACCCTGACTCCCGATTCGACGTTATGGCTGGGGACGAGAGAAGGAGCGGCGCGCTCGGACGATGGCGGAGTCACATGGGTACATGTCACGAGCGGGCTGCCACCGAGTCTGGTGTTGGGCGTGAGGTATGACGCCGACGCGCATCGGCTGCTGGCCACAGCCATGAACTCCAAGGGCGTGTACCAAAGCTCTGACGGCGGCAAAACCTGGGCACAGACTCCGGAGGCCAACTTCCAGATACGGAGTGCCATGAGCTATCAGGGGCAGTTGCTGGCCTCGTCATGGCACAACGGATTGCTTCTGCAGCGTGTAAGCAGTGCGGAGTCGGCTCCTGCGATGGAGGGTAAGACCACCGCTGCCGTCAAAAGTCAGTAGCATTCGGGAGTCTGTACCGCCGACCGGGAGCTAAGGCTCCCGGTATTTTTTTGTTCTGATGACGCTACAGCTAGAGACTTTGGTTGTTCCGTTGTGAGGGACAATTCCCGTCTGGTGATGGTGTGCTTCCGTTTTGGAACGAACCTAAAGGGTGCCTATGTCCGAAGATTCGCCGTCGCGATTAAAACGAAGGACTTAGAGATTGCACCGTGTTGGCATCTGATGTGCTTATGAAATGGCGTTGGTAGATCGGACATGAAGTGGCTCGGTGATCCCGATGTTGGTTTTGTGGGCGAGCAAGAGTCGCCGGGGAGGTACACAGCGGACTGCGACAGGTAACGCACGATACGGGGCCTTGCTGAGACAATGCGAAGCAAGCTGGGCGTTGTCATTCAGGAGGCGACCCCGCCAGGCAAGGATGCGCCATCAACTCGCCGCCGTGGACCCACGGCCAGCGCCCGCTGACGCGTGCAGGGTCACTCGGTCCGGAGGGCCTTCATGGGCTCGATGGAAGCCGCCCGTCTCGCCGGCAGAGAAGCCGCGAGCAAGGCAACCAGCGCAACCAGGATGGTTCCAGCGACTACGGTGATTGGGTCATAGGCGCTAACGCCGAACAACTGGCTGCGCAGCATATAGGTGAACAGGAACGAAAGCGGCACGGTGATCGCAATGCTGATAACCGCCAGCCATAGGACGTCGGCCAGCACCAGCCAAACCACGCTCAGGCGGTCGGCTCCCAGGGCCATGCGGACTCCAATCTCGCGAGTGCGTTGGGCCGTCGAATAGGCCAGCACTCCGTAGAGTCCGATTGCGGCCAGCAGGATTGCCAGCACACCGAAGCTGACGGAAAGCAGCGCGACCAGGCGTTCGCTGGACAAGTTGTCGGCGATCAGGTCATCCATGGTGCGGAGTTTGCCGAGCGCGAGTTTCGGGTCCAACTGTTGCATGGCCCCATGGATAGAGCTCTCGATAGCTGTGGGTGTCTGCGAGGTCCGCAGCAAGAATGCGGTGAAGTTCGGCTGGGAAGACTGGTAGAGCGCGCGGTATACAGTCCGGCGGACGGGATTGCGAACGCCTGAATGCTTGGTATCGCCGACCACACCGACGATTGTCGTGTTGACAGGCTCCTTCACGCTTCCAAAGTTCACTACTCGGCCCAGGGTGGCCTGCGGGCTTCCGAAATAGTGTTGCGCGAAACTGGCGTTCACGATGGCAACGTTGTCTTTACCGATGATGTCGTTTTCAGTAAAGAGGCGGCCGGCGAGTAATGGAACCTGCATGGTGCCAAAGTATTGCGGCGTGACCCAGGGCTGCTCGGCCTGCATGTCTTCGTCTTCGCGTTCGTTGTAACCGACGATGCGGACGTTGCCGTTGTCATCTTCTCCGGAGAGATCGGGGTCGTCGGTCGCGGCGGCGCTGCGAATGCCGGGCAAGGCCGAGAGTTGGTCAAGGATTCTCCGGTCCAGAGCGATGACCTGGTCAGGTTGATAGCCAGCCAGGCGGGGATTCACGTTGAAGGAAACCAGGTGGTCAGGGGTGAACCCAAGGTTCACAGACTGCAGGTTCCTCAGAGTACGGACGAAGAGCCCGGCGCCTATGAGTAAGAGCAAGCTCAATCCGATTTGAACGCCTACCAGAATCCGGCGGAAACGCAGGCGTGCCCCGGAGGCGGTCACCGATTGCTGCTTCAGCGAACTCACCAGGTCGGGGTTGATGAAATGCAGTGCCGGCGCGAGGCTGAACGCCAGCGAAACCAGGAAAGCCAATGTGAATGCGAACAAGAGAATGCGCAGGTCCGGCGTGGTGTTGAACGGCAGGTCGCTGTCAGTACTGACAAGGCGGCGAATCAGCACCTGCGTCGCCATGGGAGCAACCGCGAGGCCCAGCAATCCTCCGCAAAGGCCCAGGAGGACGCCTTCGATGAGCAATTGGCGAACGACCTGCCAACGGCCCGCGCCGAGAGCATAGCGGACTGAAATCTCGCGGGCGCGTCCGGCTGCGCGAACCAGCAGCAGGCTGGAAACGTTAACACAAGCCATCAAGACCAGCAGCACGACCATTCCCATCAGGATCATCAAAGGAACGCTGATCTGGTCACGCAATGGAGAGAATCCGCGGGCGCCATCGAGTAACTGCAGATGAGAATCATCAAGAAACCGCTTCTTCCAGCGGTCTTTGTGCTCGAAGGTCTTGAACTCTTCTGCCCGCAAGGAGTGCCACAGCGGACCCATAGCTGCTTCGGCCTGTTGGCGGCTTATCCCAGGCTTCAGCCTCGCGGAGAGAGTGAGCCAACTCGACCGGCGGTCTTCCAGGTCCTGCCAGCGGGGCGTTATGATGGCCTTGGCAGTGACGGGAACAAATAAGTCTTCGACCGAACCGGCTACGATGCTGTGAAAGCCGGGAGGCGCGACGCCGACGATAGTGAATGGCTGCGTATTGATCAGAAGCGTGCGATTGATGACCGTTGGATCAGAGCCGAAATGAGTCTTCCAATAATTGAAGCTCAGCACTGCGACCAGGTTAGCGTTCGCGGCTTCGTCTGAGGGCACGAACAAGCGCCCAATTGCCGGACGGACACCTAGAGCTTCAAAGTAGTTGCCGGACACCAGTTCGCAGCCGGCCATGTCGGGCTTGTTGTTCCAGCTGATGGCGACATTTTGTTGGGAGTTGGCAATGACGGCCTGCAGTACCTGGTTCGTGTCGCGCAAATCGCGATACATAGGATAGGAAAAGTAGTCGTGGTCATCGCCACCGTAGGAGTTAAAGTGACCCGGAGCTTCTCCCGTTGCGTGCAGACGGACGAGCTGCTCCGGGTGACTGACGGGCAACGACCGCAGCAACGCCTGATCGAGCAGCGTGAAGACCGCCGTGTTGGCGCCAATACCCAACGCAAGCGTGAGTATGGCAACAATGGTGAAGGCAGGCGCCTTCCGCATCTGCCGCAACCCTAAACGAATTTCCTGCAGGATACTGCGCATAACTGAATCCCTCTTACGAAGCAGCGTAGTGAATCATTCCGTCCGTAGCGCTTTCATGGGTTCAATGGAGGCGGCCCGACGGGCGGGCAGAAAACTGGCCACCAGGACAACACTCATCAGTACCGTTGCCGCACCCAGCCAGGGCAGAACATGCAGTACGCTGACTCGGAAAAGCAAGCTGGTGAATACGCGGCCGAGAAAAGCTGCGATGACGACGCCCGTGGCAATGCCAATCGCCGCCAGGCGCATTCCCTGCATTAGCACCAGTTTCAAGACCGTGCCGCGCTGCGCGCCAAGCGCCATCCGTACTCCAAGCTCGCGGGTGCGGAGGCGTACCGAGTAGCTGATGACCCCATAGAGTCCCAGCGCCGCCAGCAACAACGCCAGGGCGGCAAACGTACCGAGCAGCATAACCACGAACTTACGTCCGACCAGAGACTCATTCACACGTTGCTCCATCGTCTTCACGTCATAGATCGGAACGCTAGAGTCGCCTGTGCGAACGGCGGATGCGAGCTCAGTAGTCAGCCCCTCCGCCGGGCGCGAGCTGCGAACCAGAACACCGGCGGTGTCGTTTGGCGCTTGCGCGATAGGGAGAAAGTAGGTGCCTTCGTTGGTGTCGGCTTCGAGAGAATTCTCGCGCGAATGCTTAACCAGGCCAACGATAGTAATCCACGGACCTTTGTTGGGATCACCGAGGGAAATATGCTGGCCGATCGCATCCTGGCCGGGCCAGTACTGATGAGCGAGCACCTCGTCGACGATGGCAACTTGCTCGGTCGACTTGCGATCTTCGTCGGTGAAGTCGCGGCCTTGCACGAAAGGAATACGCAGGGTGGCAAAGAATCCCGGCGAGATCAAATGAATGTTGCCGTGTGGCGGAGGAGCATTCGGCGACCTGTTCTGTCCCTGGATGGAGAAGCTCGCCGAGCCGCCGTTGTTACTGAAGGGAATTGCATCGATGAGAGCCGCAGACTGCACTCCCGGGATCGCACGAAGGCGCTCCTCGAGCGAAGTCATGAAGGCGGCTTGTTGCTCATCTTTTGCGTAGACGGTTTTAGGCAACGAGAAATAGGCAGTCGCGACACCACTGACCTGGAAGCCGCTCTCTACCGTCTCCAGGGCCTTCAGACTGCTGAACAGGAGACCCGCCCCAGCCAACAGCAGAAGTGAAAGCGCAACCTGTGCGATCACCAAGACAGAACGCGCCCGCTGTCCTCCGCGTCCGGCGGTACCCGAACGACCGGATTCGTGGAGAGCGCTGTACCATCCTGGTTGTGTGCGATGCCAGGCGGGCACTACTCCACAAAGCAGCGAGCAGACAACGGCGACCATTACCACGAAAAACAAAACGGGACCCGCGAACGAAAGCCGCAAGTGCTCGGCCAGTGACGGGGGCAGGCCTTTCAATAACAGCGGGGCCACTGCCAGCGCTACGAGGAATCCCAACACGAGGCCAGCAACGGTCAGCACGATACTCTCCGTCAATGCCTGACGAATCAATGTCCACCGGGAGGCCCCCAGCGCAATACGGACCGCGAGGTCGCGCTGACGGGCTGATGCTCGCGCGATTTGCAGCCCGGCGATATTGGCGCAGGCGATGAGCAACACCATGCCAACGGCACCCAGGAGCATCAATAGGGGCTTGCGGAGATTGCCGCCAACGAACTCGGTCAGCGGCATGGAGAACATGCCCCAGCCACTGATGCGACCGTAACTGTCGCTCCCCTCGGACGCGATATTCTCCTGCGCCTTCATCTTCAGGTACGTGTTGGCTTGCTGCAAGGTCACGCCCGGTCGCAGGCGGGCCACTCCGAACAGATATTCGTTGTAGCGGTAGTTGTGGTCGTGATAACGGGCAGGAGGAAGGGCGATCGGCACCCAAAGCTCTGCCTGATTGGGCCAGTTAAATTCCGGACCCATGACGCCGATAACCCGATACGAACGCTGATCGAGAATGACGGAACGGCCAACCATATTGGGATCCGCGCCAAACCGCTTTTGCCAAGCTTGGTACGACAGCACAGCGACCAGGCCGGCGCCGGGCTGATCCTCTTCCGGCGTAAAGACTCGACCGAGGGAAGGGCGCACCTCGAACACGTCGAAGTAGCCAGAGGAAACCCGCGCACCCTGCATCAGTTCGGGGGTGGCGTTCTCGCGACTGAAGTTGAAGCTGCTGCCGTTCATTATGGCAGCGCCCGAAAAGATATCCTTGCCTTCAGCAGCATCGGCAAAATCGGGAGGCGACAGCGAGATGTTGCCTAAATCAGGCGGGCTGTCATAGTGGGCACGTAGCGCCACTAGGTTGGCGGAGTGGGGAATCCCACTCGGGTTCAGCAGCACCGCATTGGTCACCGAGAACACGGCGATGTTGGCGCCGATGCCGAGTGCTAGTGTCAACACAGAAACGATGGCGAAGCCCGGCGACTTAGCGAGTTGCCGAATAGCGTAACGAAATTCCTGCGCGATTGCGTGCACGTTCGTTCTCCCAACCTTCTGTGCTACTCCGACCGCAAGGCCTGCATCGGCTCAATGGATGCTGCGCGACGGGCAGGGATATAGCTCGCCAGTAAAGCGACCACCAATAGCAGAGTTGCCACGCTCATAAAAACGCCCGCGTCCATTGCCCGTACCTGAAACAGCAATGCTGCCATGGCTCGTCCCACCAGAAGCGATCCCAAACCGCCTATGGCAATGCCGATGAGCGTCAATCGGAATCCATTCGCGATGACCGGCACCAGCACGTCATTTCGCTGTGCCCCGAGGGCGAACCGGATCCCCAATTCCCGGGTCCGCTGTGCGACGACGTACGCCAACAATCCATAAATTCCCAGTACGGCCAATATCAGGGCGAGCAGGGCAAATGCTCCAATCAAGTAGGCCGGATACTTGCGAATCATTACGGCGGGCGAGCCGGCAATGATCTCGTCCATGCTGACCAGACCTGTAACCGGTAGTTGCATATCCAGATCGTGCATTGCGCGCCGGACGGAGCCTGCCATCGAATCGGGATCGCCCACAGTCCTCACCACGACGCTCATGTAGGAATCCGGGCTCTGCTCAAACGATTCGTACACCACCGGCGCCGGCTTGCTATCAAGATCCGCCAGGTTCTCATCGGCAACCACGCCAACAATCTGCCAGATATCAGGCTGGCCGGTGTAGGTGAAATCGATACGTTTTCCAATCGGATCGCCGCCCGGAAACAGCAGATCGGCGAGAGTCTGATTGATGATTGCAACGTGAGGTGCCTTGGCATCGTCGCGTTCATCGAAGTACCGTCCCACCCGCAGCGGAATTCCCATGGTCGAAAAGTAATTCGGGCTGACTTCGCGCGAATTGGCTTCCCACAGGTCCCGGTCCGATCCGTTGCGGTGTCCTTCCAGGACAAAGCGTGAAGTGCCGCCAGCGTTGGTCAGCGGCAACTGATTAATCATTGCGGCCGACTTCACCCCTGGAAGCGCTTCGAGCTTCGACCGAAGGTTGCTCTCCAGTGCGATGGCCTGAGGCTCGTCGGGATAGCGCTCACGCGGCAGCGAAGTGCTGAAGGTGAGAAGATGTGTTGTTTCGAATCCGGGATTAACGTTAGTCAGCTTGCGAAGACTCTTGGTCAGCAATCCAGCCCCCACCAGTAGCACCAGGGCCAACGCGACTTGCGTCACCACCAACACATCGCGCAGTCGATGACGGGGCCCGCCCGTTGCCGACCTGGTACCGTCCTGTAACGATTTGCGCAGCTGCAAGCGAGAGCTATGCAAGGCAGGGACGATTCCGAACAGGACACCGACACTAACGGCAACAACTCCAGAGAACACCAGAACAGTTGGGTTGGCCCGAAGATTTTGAAGGAACGGCAACGTCGCCTTGGCGTCTTGCGGAATACCAGCCACCAGCAACGGCAACGCTAAGTAGGCGAGTAGGACACCCAACCCGCCGCCGAGCAAGGAAACGACCACACTCTCGGTCAACATCAGCCGCAAGGTTTGCCATTGCGTGGCTCCCAGCGCCGAACGTACTGCGAACTCGCGCTCTCGCTTCACCGCCCGTGCTAACTGCAGAGCGGCAAGATTCAGGCACGTGACCAACAGGACCACAACCACCGCACCCATCAACAGCAGTAGGATCGGGCGCACATTGCCGACCATCTGGTCGCGCAGTGAAGTGACTTGAATGCCAACACCTTGGTTCGAGTCCGGATATTGCTTCTCGAGCTGCCGCGAGAATGCCGACAGTTCGGCTTGCGCTTGCTCTTGTGTGACCCCCGGCTTGAGCCGTCCAATCGGAAAGAACCAGTGCGCATTTCGACGCTCTCTCCAACCCGATACCGAAATTGGCAACCAAAAATCGGCAGATCGGCCGGGAGCAAACTGAAAATCACGTGGCAGAATTCCCACCACGGTGTGGATACCGCCGTTCAGCCTTACCGTCCTTCCGATCACACTGGCATCACCGCCGAAGCGTTTCTGCCATCCGGGGTAACTAAGCAATACCGCTTTTTCACCATCGGGTAGATCGGCGCCGGGCTGGAAGTTGCGACCCAGCGCCGGCCGGACTCCCAGCACGTCCAGGAAATTCGCACTGATGAACGCGCCAAACACTTGCTCGGCCTTTTCCGAATCGGAGTAGGTGATGGTCGCCCCCGAATATCCCCCTAGGGCCGAAAACGACTGATTGTTCTGTCGCAGGTCCACATAATCCGGATAGGAGACCTCCATTTGCTGCCATACGCCTGCTGTCCGTGTTTCCATCAGGTGTACCAGGCGGTTGGGCTCGTCATAGGGCAGCGGGCGCAAAAGCGCAGCATCCAGCAGGCTGAAGATGGCCGTGTTCGCGCCGATACCGAGGGCAAGAGTGAGTACCGCAACACTCGCGAACCCCGGCGACTTCGTCAGTTGTCGCATTGCGTAGCGAATGTCCTGCATCATCGAATGCATCGTCAGTTACTCCGAGCGTAGAGCCTGCATGGGTTCGATAGAAGCGGCGCGTCGTGCAGGCATCCAGGCCGCGAACCCGGCTGTCGCCGCCAACACCAACACTGCGGCCAGCGCGCTGACCGGATCAAATGGAGAAACACCAAACAGCAGGCTCTTCATGACGCGCACTGCAAAGAACGCACCGGTGGCGCCGACAACGATTCCAACCATCGCAATCCATGCACTCTCGCGGAAAATCATGGTGAAGATGCGCTTCCGTTCGGCGCCGAGGGCCACTCTCAGAGCAAATTCTCTGGTCCGCTCGACAACCGAATACGCCAATCCTGCATATACGCCGAGCATCGCAACCAGGAGACTGCAGGCGCCATAGACGCCAATCAATTCGGCAGGCACCTTGGCATCGGAGTACGAAGCTTGAATGTGATCGTGCAGCGTCTCGATATCGTTAAGGGGCAGCGTGCTGTCGAGCGCAGCAACCTCGCGATCGAGTTCAGGAAGAAGGTTCTGCACTGAAGCTGTGCCGCGCAGCACCATATTGAATGTGGGCTGGTAGTCCTGGAGTATCGACAAGTAAACCACAGGATCGCCCGTGTCCCACGAGGCGCTGCGGTAAATGATGTTGCGGTTTACTCCGACGACCTCACAGGACCGTTTGCCCACCTGTATCTTCGCGCCCAGAGCGTCGCCCCTGGGCCAGTACTTGCGCGCCATACTCTGATTCACGATCGCAACACAAGAAGCAGTATCAATGTCGCGGTCGGTGAACTCGCGACCTTGCAGAATCGGAATGCGCAGCGCCTTGAAATAATCAGGCCCTACCGAGTCGGTAACGATGCTCATGCTTTCGTCTTTGGCGGGCTCATATCCGGCAACCGCTACATCGCGGACGTTGCCGCCACCGCTTAGACCCATGGGAACGTAACTGGTGAGCGAGGCAGAGCTAACTCCCGGCAGCGCACGTATTCTTTCCAGCAGCGTGCGTTGAAAAGCGAATCCCCTCTGCTCCGGGTATCCCGCTCGTGCCAGGTCGATCGACGCAACCAGCGTGTTCTCGGTGGCGAACCCCGGATCCCGGTGGACGACATTCCACAAGGTGCGGATCAGAAGTCCGCAGGCAACGAGGACAACAAAACAGAGGGCAAGCTGCAAGCTCAGCAGAGCATTGCGACGGGTGCGACTGCGTGCGCCGACAACTGCGGTGGCGCCATCATGAAGGGCGCTCACTTGCGAAATCTTGAGGCCCTGGCGGGCGGGGAAGAGCCCGCAGGCGAGAACCGTGACGGCGGTCAGGCCGAGAGCAAAAGCCAGGATGCGGATATCAGGCTGCAGGTTGAATGCGAAAGAAATGCCGAACTTAGGCAGCAGAACATATATCGCCCGCGACAAAGCAATACTTGCCAGCCAACCGGCGACTCCTGCGAGAACGGCAAGGACCGCAGTTTCGGTCAACAGTTGGCGCAAAAGTCGACCGCGGCTTGCGCCGAGCGAAGCGCGAACCGCCAGTTCACGGGCGCGGCGGGAACTGCGTTGTATCAACAGAACCGCTACGTTTGCGTAAACCAGCGCCAGAAGCAATCCCGCGGCACCGAAAAGAGTCGGAATCACCTCGCTGATGCTTCCATAAAGGCCTCGAGACATATGGCCGGGATCGGACATCGACAGGTCCCAGTCTTTGAAGTATGCAGCTTTCTGCTGCGCCGCAAATTGATGCGCGAGGGTGTGGAGTTCGGCGGACGCCTGCTCGTCGGAAACACCTGAACGCAACCGGGAAGCAACCTGCAGGCCAAAATTGCCGGCCACCAGTGGATCGGGCTTCCCATCTGTGAGAGCCGGCAGCTCGCTTAGCGGGACCCACAGTGACTGCCCCAAACCGCCGTAGACTCCGACGAAGTTCTGAGGCGCCACGCCGACCACCGTCAGCGGCTGGCGATTGACGCTGATGGTGCGGCCGACGATTCCAGGGTCGCCTTGAAACCGGGTGTGCCACAAGTCATGGCTAATCACCACCTCCGGCGCCGAGCCGTAGGCACGGTCGTCGTGCGAGGCGAAGGCCCGACCAAGCACGGGCGCGACTCCCAACATCTGGAAATAGTTGCTGGATACAATGCCCGCCCAGTACCTTTCGGGCCGAACGCCGCCGCTGGACAGGTCCACCGGGAACATTTCATGGGCGGTGCTCTCGGCGAAGGCGCGATCGTTTTCACGCAGGTAGAGGAACTGATCGTAGTGCAGAGAATAACCGCCGCCAGCGTGAACTCTGGCAGCGAGGGTACGGATTTCGTTGGAGCGGTGCACCTGCGGCCAGGGATTGAACAAGACAGCATTGGCCCATGTGAAAACGGTCGTGACGGCGCCGACGCCGACGGCGAGGGTCAGCACTGCAACCGCAGCGAATCCTGGATTCTTCTTTAGCTGTCGTAACGCATACAAGAGATCCTGACGCATAGACGGTTTCCCCAAACCCCAATTTGGCAGCCGATGAACGAGCCCTTTAGTTGCTTAAGTGCACGGCACTCGCCACTAAAAGTAGCTTTTGTATGAGTGGCTTACCTATGTATTCGGCGGGTGCTTGTCCGCTGATGCCAGCGCTTTGTCCGCTTTTGGACAACAACCCGTTACTGCTGATACGCAACTCGGGAGGATTGGTTCGGTTGTCGCTCGGCAAAAGTGAGACATCGCCCTGTCCGCTACAATGAAATCAGGGCGCTGCGCGCCAGGAATCCGGAGGAGAGTTATGGCAGAAGTGAAGATTACTGTACGAAAGAACGGTCCGTACCGCGTGGAAGCGCCTGAAGGAGCAATCGAACTTGTAGACGCTGATGGGAATAAGTATGACCTGACCGGGAAGCCGGCCTTCTCGCTCTGCCGCTGCGGAGGTTCGGTCAATAAGCCATTTTGCGACGGAACGCACTCGAAGATCGGTTTTATCGCCGCAGAAGCCGCAGTGAAAAAGGCTGACGAGTCAGTACCGGAAACACCAAAGATCTAGTCACGACCACTGTCGAGATAGCTGGGACCGCGTGATGCGGTCCTTTTTCTTGGCTTGGATCCTCTTCAGTGGACGGTCTTGGTCTTGCGGGACATGTAGTCCATGAGCAGGTACTGGCCAAGCGTATACGGCGTCGTGAAGTAGGCCTTGCCGCGGCACATTTCCGTGACTTTCTGAACAAACTGCACGAGACCATAGTCGGACGCGAGCATGAAGGTGTTGATTAGAATTCCGGCTCGCTTACACTTCGATACTTCCTGCAATGTCTCACTGACGACCATCGGGTCGAGGCCGAAGGCATTCTTATAAATGCGACCATCTTCGAGGGTCAGCGCAGAAGGCTTGCCGTCGGTAATCATGACCACCTGTTTCATGTCCTTGCGCTGGCGCTGGAGGATTCGCTGCGCCATCCGCAGCCCTTCGCGTGTGTTGGTGTAGTAAGGGCCGACCTGCACGCGCGCCAGTTGCGACAGCGGAACTTCTTCGGCCGAGTCGTGGAACAGCACCAGCGATAAAGAGTCGCCAGGATATTGCGTGCGTATGAGGTGCGACAGCGCCATCGCTACCTTCTTCGCCGGCGTAAAGCGATCTTCGCCATACAAGATCATGGAATGCGAGCAATCGAGCATCAGCACCGTGGCGCAGGACGACTGGTACTCGCACTGGTGAACCTGGAGATCGCTGTACTCGATATTGAGCGGCAGGCGAAGACCTTCCCGTTGGATGGCGTGGGAGAGCGTCGCGGTGATATCCAGATTCAGAGTGTCGCCGAACTCATAAGTCTTCGAAGCTCCGCTGGCCTCGATTCCGGTGGCCGTGTCGCGAGTGTCGTGACGTCCAAAACTCGACTTGCCCAGCGAGCCGAGCAAATCACGGAGCGCACGAAATCCCAGAAAATCGAGGCTCTTGTCGGTAATTTCAAATCGAGTCTGTTGCTGCGATTCTCCGACCTGGCCTCCGACTGACGAAGTCCGCGCAGGATCGTGAGGCTGATCGATGCTGATGTAGTCTTCCTGCTGCATGCGATCGAGGAGCTGTTCGATCAGCTGCTCGAACTGCTCGGCGCTCATAGACTCGATTTGCTCACGCAGTTGCTGATCCAGCATGTCGCTGTTCATGAGTGCTTCGGCTATCGCATTACGAAGATCTTCCAGCGACTGCTCTTGGCTTTGCTGGTCGTAGTAGTCCATGTACTGGCGCTGGAAGCCGCTTTGCAAGAGATAGTCGGAGAGAGCCGCAAGCAAGTCTTCCATGCTCATCTCTGAGGCCGGATCGGGAACGTACTTCTTATACTTGACGAACTTCATGGGTGCCAGCGTGCCGAAATATTCTTAGTTGAAAGGTCTGCGTTGACGGCGGAAGTCGCGCTCTTCATCTTCGTCGCGCAGGTTCCGCTTCTCAGGACGCGGCTGTTTTTCGCCCGCGGTGAAGACGCGTTCTTCACTGCGTCCGATGCGCTTGTGAGCATACAGGCCCTCAAGGACAAACTCTGCGGCCGAGACCAGAACTTCCGATGGTTCCTTGCCGCTCAAACCGAGAGCGCCAAGTTTATCGAGCAGGCCCTGAATGCCGCGCAGCTTGTGTAGTGTCTCCTGAGCGCCGGCAGAGTCGCGCAGTTGAATTTCGCCTCCCAAGTCGAACCACTGCACAACCTGATTCATGTTGTTGTTGCCGTGAAAGTAGTGATCGTAAGTCCGGGCGACAGCGGCGCGGATGATATCGCGGGCCACGCTGTCGGCCCCTTTTAGCTCGCCTTCGTATTCGAGCTCAAGCTTGCCGGTGATGGCGGGCATGGCGGCGTAGATGTCGCCGATCCGCGGAACCACCAGCTTTTCACCGGAACGGATGGCCCGCCGTTCGGCATTGGAAATCACGTTCTCCATGGCGCTAATCGGGAGCCGCTGGCTCACGCCGGAACGCTTGTCGACGCGCTTATCTTCTCGGGCGACGAAAGCGGCGTGCTCGATGACTTCGCGAATGAATTCCGGGATCAACAGCTGATGCCCGTTGCGCTGCGTCCAGGCTTCCTGGCCCGTAATGGCGATGCCTTCCTGTACCGTCGCCGGGTAGTGCGTGCGAATCTCCGAGCCGATACGGTCCTTGAGGGGAGTCACAATCTTGCCGCGTGCAGTGTAGTCTTCCGGATTGGCGCTGAACACCAGCAATACATCGAGAGGCAGGCGCACCGGGTAGCCCTTAATCTGCACATCGCCTTCCTGCATGATGTTGAACAGGCCGACCTGAATTTTTCCCGCGAGATCGGGCAGCTCGTTCACCGCAAAAATGCCACGATTAGCGCGCGGGAGCAGTCCATAGTGAACCGTTAGTTCGCTACCCAGCTCGTGCCCGCCCTTAGCCGCCTTGATGGGATCGATGTCTCCAATCAGGTCAGCGATGGTCACATCCGGCGTGGCGAGTTTTTCGACGTAGCGATCGTCAGGCGTCAGGTATGCGATGCGAGCACTGTCGGGATCCTCGGAAAGCAGGTGCCGGCAGCGCGGGCATAAAGGGGCGTACGGGTTGTCGTGGATTTCGCACCCAGCCAGATAGGGAATCTTCGGATCGAGCAGTGTAGTCAGAGCGCGCAAGATGCGGCTCTTCGCCTGTCCACGAAGTCCCAGCAGAATGAAGTTGTGACGCGACAGAATCGCGTTGACCACCTGGGGCACGACCGTGTCGTCGAAGCCCACAATTCCGGGGAACACCGGCTCGTCACGCCGCAGGCGCGCGATGAGATTGTCCCGCAATTCGTCCTTCACGCGACGCGAGCGCACGCGTTCCTCGGAGAATTGCGGATGGCGACGAAGTTCGACAAGCGTCGGCGGGAGATTGCTCAAGGCCGGGATACCTCCAGGGTCTCGACCGATCCCCACAGGACCGGTCGAATGTTCGTATTCTACGCCAGCGGAAAGGCGAGCAACGGAGCGCAGGCACCGTTCGACTGCAGACACAACCGCTGGCGCGATACGACCTATAGATGCAATTGCGGGCGAAAAGAACTGCCGCCACGGAACAGCGACCGATTACATCCCACCAGGCTGGATCAATCGAATTCGTAGCTAGTCGCTTGCCGAACCGCGAGTACGTTCGGCTTTGCGCGCGACCGGCTCGTACGATGGCTCGGGTGGCGAAAGAAGGCCGTTAGTCTCGGCGGTCATTAGGGCGCTTGCGGCAGCCGGATCCAGCGCGCGAAGGCGCAAGTCGCGTTGCGGGAAGGGAATTTCAATTCCGGCATCTTCAAACATCCGCATTGCATCCATTGCCACTTCACTCGTGATGAGCAAGCCGTTGTTCTCTTGCATGACCCAGAAGTGCAACTCGAAGTCCAGCGAGCTCTCCCCGAACCCCTTGAAATAAGACATTGGTTCGGGCTTGGTCAGGACAAGTTCGTGCTTGGCGGCAGCATCCCGCAGGATCTTCAGCACAATCTTAGGATCAGTGCCGTAAGCCACGCCCACCGGTAGCTCACGCCGCCGCTGAGATTCTGACAGCGTCCAATTAATCACCTTGTTGGAAATCAGGGTGGCGTTAGGAATGATGACTTCGGCCCCCTGGAAGGTCTGTATGGTGCTGGAACGGATCCCGATCCGCGTGACCTTTCCCGTATTGTTGTCGACCTCAAGAATGTCGTTGATGTGAATTGGCCGCTCAAACTGCAGAATCAGGCCGGAAACAAAATTGTTGATGATGTTCTGTAATCCAAAGCCAATGCCCACGCCGAATGCGCCCGTGAGCACGGTGAACTTGTTCAGCTCGATGCCGGCTGTGTTGATTGCTACCAGGACGATAATCAGCATCAGCAGGTAATAGATGAGGGAAGAAATCAGCTCGGGAAGCCCCCGGCTCATATGAAAACGGCGGAATACTTCTTCGCGAAAGAAAAAGCGAATCGCGTTTGCAACGGTGTAGCCAAGAACCAGGACCGCAAAAAGGCCGAGGAGTCCTCCGAGAGTGGCTCCGCTCGTACCGCCTACGATGTGGAAATCGAGGAGCGTGCCCAACGAATCGCGCAAAGCATCGTCAAAGCCGAGAAGAGCGGTGGCAGACCAGGCCCAGACCAACACCCCAGTCCATTGCAAGGCGCGTGGTAACCAGCGCGCAATTCCTTCCCGATGTAGACGCACCGCGGCAATCCGCTCAGCCGCAGGCGAGCGAAGTCCCACGGTCACCAGCAGAATAGCCACCCGCACGCCCGTCACCACTCCGATTGTGACGACCCCGCTGTAGATGCAGGCCAGTACAAGATAGTGGGCAAGCTTCAGGTAGCCGAAAAGGTCGGCTAACAAAGCCACACCGAGCAGGCCGACGCCGACACGAATCACAAACAGGATTACGCGTCCCCAACGCGTCGCCTGCCGAGGCAAGTTGCGTGACGGGCGAATCAGGTATGCCAGAACGCAAAAAAGTATGAGATTGGTAACGAACTGAACTTCACGCCGGGTAGAAGGGTTAAACCCCAGCCAGGCAATCGCCCAGTTGATTCCGTAAATTCCCACGAACAGGTACAGCAAGAGCCGCAGGCGTCGGTGCAGCAACGACGGCAGCACGACCAAAATCGGGAAGAACGACACGATAATCAACAATCCCAACAGTGTCACAGGCGCCGAAGGCGCCAACACGTAGCCGAAGATCAGGGGCGGAAGCAGGCCGACCGCAAACCAGTGGCTCAGGATGCGATAGGCGTCTGCTTCGAGCTCGTCGGCGGGCTGCCGGTCGCCCACCAGCTGGTGGAGATGCCTCGCGAACAGTACCGAGCAAACCGCGAACAGAAAAAGGAAAACGATAACGCCGACGTTCTCCTTAAGGAAGGTCTGGACGGAGATCCAGCGGCTGCTGGCAGAGTGGAACACGACCGAACTTTCGCCAATCTCGCGCCGAGCCGTGACCTTCCATAGCGGCAGGCTGTCGCGATCGAGCAGGTGCCCTTTGAGCTTTGAATTGGCCAGGGCGAGGCGCGAAATGGTATCCGCGGATGTCTGGTCGATTTCTCCAACTTTGATTTGTAGATTAACGACTACCTGGAGCGTATCCTTGGCCCGTTTTCGCAAGCGCCGAATTTCCGCCAGGTTACCCTCGATAACGGAAAGCACGGGCCCGAGGTCCGCATTTCCCTTGTTTTCCTCCAGGGTGGCCGCCCATATCGGTTCCTGTGCGTTCAGCAGGTCAACATCTTTTTGTGCATCGTTCGCCCAACCGAGCAGTTGTTGTTTCCAGTCGGCAGTGTAAGCCTGCATGCCGCGCCAGAAGTTTTCCTCTTCCCGCACCTCCAGAGAGTTGGGCGTGCCCGAGAGCAGCGTGTTCACTTCCTGCTCCTTGGTCTCCAGGCTGGGCTCCAGGCCGGCGATCGCGGTCTGAATGGAATCAAGCTGTTCTTGGCTGGCTAGCTTGGCGGCAGCATCCCGCAACAGGGCGGCGAGTGCTTGGGAGCGCGGAGCGACATCCGGCAAGGGAATTGCTGTTGGCGATTCCGGGAGTGCGGGCGGCAGCTCCTGGGTAGCCGCTGGAACCTTCGGCTTGTCCGGAAGAATCGAGGCCAGGGGGATCGTGGGAAGCTTTGGGGCGGCAGGAACGGAGGTTTGTTGGGCGCCTAGATTCGAGGATCCAACCGCGGCGAACGTTAGGAGCAACCCAAGCGCGCGCGAAGCGAGCGCGCGGAACGCAAACTTAGCGTGGGCCCTCGGCAAACGGTTTACAGCGATGGGATTGGCAGATCGAAACATGCTAGGCAATTATCGCCCACTTGCACGCTGTACCACTCGCAAAACTTGCCAATCGTGTAACTGCCGCGACTATAGCATCGTTCATTAACGTGTCTGCAACTCCTCCAGCATCGCCTCCATCTCGGATTGTGCGTGACGATTGTTGGAGCGCCGCGCCGAATCGATGCCCTTTGTGAGCATGGCGCTGGCGTCGTCGGTGCGCCCGACTCGATCGAGGACCTGGGCGGCCATAAAGTAGCCGTTGGTGTACTCCGGATGCGTTGCGAGAAGCTGATCGAACTCCGCTAGTGCCGCGTCAGCTTCTCCTGCTCCGGAATATTCCAGGCCCAGGGCATAGCGAGCGAAGGCGTCATTCGGAGTCGCCCTTAGGATTTCTTGCAACGCTGCGACGCGTTCGTTGTCCAACATGATCTTCCCTCCGTACTCGAGGGCATCGTACAGGAATGCGGCGGAGGGTCTCAACGCCGATTCGTGTTCGAGTATGCTGACCGGACAAGCGCCCGGTACAATCGGAGAACAGTCGGCCGCCGATATTCAAAAAGTCTTAACGAGAACAGCAGCCCAGGCCGGCTTCAACCGCAGCATAAAGGGAAACCGAGAGATGGAGCAAGACGCGACACTGCTTACGCCCCGACCAGTGAGTGAATCCAAATCCGAAATGATCGAATTGGTGTTACCCAATGACACCAACCCGCTGGGCGCCCTGCTGGGCGGCCGTCTCATGCACTGGATCGACTTGGCGGGTGCGCTCGCGGCCCATCGCCATTCCCATTCCTACGTCGTCACTGCCTCGATGGACCACATCGATTTTCTGGTTCCGGTCCACGTTGGCGATATGGTTCTGCTGCAATCCTCCGTCAACCGGGTGTTTAACACCTCGATGGAAGTTGGTGTGAGCGTATCGGTGGAGAACTATATTTCCAGCTCCCGGCAAAAGGTCGCGAAGGCTTATCTCACATTTGTCTCCGTCGACCGGCACGGGCGCAAATTGCCTGTGAATCCAGTCATTCCTGAAACTGAGGACGAAAAACGCCGCTACGAAGGCGCATTGCGTCGGCGTGAGGCGACCAAGGCCGAGCGGGAGCAGCGCAAGGCGGAGAAGGCCTGACCAAATGGCATTCGTGTTAAAGTTTCACGAACCGTCCGTCCGTTGACGACAAACAAATTTTTTCATTCGAGAGGTAAACCGGATGCGCTATGTTCGCGTCGCTGCGATATTTTTGACGTTGTTTGTAAGCTTTGCAGGTCTCGTCGCCCAGCAAAATGAGGCAGAAGGATCGGAAGACAAGGGTGCCCAGGGAACCGAGAAGTCGGGAAAGCCGCCGGCGGAAGCGAAAGCCTCCAGCCCCGAAGGAAGAACCGCCGGTAGTTACGCATCACGAGATCCACGTCGGGGGCCGCATCCTGCACTACACCGCGACCACCGGCTACATGCCGATCCGCGGAGAGGATGGCAAGGAAGTCGAGGCCAATATCTTCTTCGTCGCCTATACGCTGGACGGTCCGGCGGCGAAGCGGCCACTGATGTTCTCGTTCAACGGAGGACCTGGATCGGCCTCAATCTGGTTGCACCTCGGAGCGATTGGACCGCGCCGCGTGAAGATGATGCCGGATGGCGGAATGCCGCAACCGCCTTTTGAACTGGTCGATAACGAAGACACTTGGCTCGACCAGACCGACCTTGTCTTCATCGATCCAGTTGGCACCGGCTATAGCCGCGCCATCAAGAAAGAACAAGGCAAGAAGTTCTTCAGCGTTCGGGGCGATATTTCATCGGTAGCCGAATTCATCCGACTCTACCTGAGCCGGTACCAGCGTTGGAATGCCCCTCTTTTCCTGGTTGGCGAAAGCTACGGAACCACGCGCGCGGCGGGCTTGAGCGGCTACCTGGTCGATCGCGGCATCGCCCTGAACGGAGTCGTCCTGGTCTCGTCCGTATTGAACTTTCAGACCTTGGAGTTCACGCACGGCAACGACTTGCCCTACATCCTGTATTTACCGACCTACACCGCGGCTGCCTGGTATCACAAGAAGCTGCCGTCCGACCTGCAATCACAGGACCTCTCCAGTGTGTTGACCCAGGCACAGCAGTTTGCGGGAGGGACCTATGCCAGCAGCCTGGAGAAGGGCGACAGCCTCACGCCGCAAGAGAAGCAGACCTTGGTTGAGCAGGTTTCGCGCTTCACCGGACTGGATCGCAGCGTGGTTGAGTTTAACGACGCGCGACTGAAACAGCCGATATTCTGCCGCGAACTGCTGAAAGACCAGCGCCTCATGGTCGGAAGGCTCGATAGCCGATTCAAAGGCGACGATTTGTCGCAGGTACGGAATGAAGGGCAATTCTGGGACCCGTCCCTGGCGGCGATCCGGCCTCCCTTCACCGCGACCTTCAATAACTACGTACGGAGCGACCTGGGTTTCAAAACCGACCTGGAATACTACGTTCTCGGCGGTGGCATCGGCGAGTGGGATTGGGGGTCCGCGGGAGAGGGGTTCCCTGATACAAGCGAAGCCCTTCGGCTCGCATTCGTAAAGAACCCGTACATGAAGCTGTTCGTGGCTTCAGGGTATTACGACTTGGCGACTCCGTTCTTCGCAACTCGATACACGCTCGACCACATGAACCTGACGCCGGAGCAGCACCAGAAGGTCACCTTGGGCTACTACGATGCCGGGCACATGATGTACATCAAGAGCGAGTCGCTCGGCCACCTCAAGAAAGATGTAAGCGGATTTCTGTCGGGTGCGCTGCAATAAGAGTGGTGGGGCAGAATTCGCCTTATAGCGGAACGAGATCAAGTGCCTCAATGACAGCCTGCCAGATCATCGGCGTACCCATTCATGTCGTTCCCCAACCAAGCCTGGCTGGACCGGCCATGGCCACGCCGATCGTGCGCAACCACGCGGAACCCATTCTGGGTGAGGAACAGCATTTGTCCGTCCCAAGCATCGGAACTCAGCGGCCATCCGTGCGAAAACGTGACGACCGGGCCCTTGCGTCTTTGTAGTAGATTGTCGTGCCATCTTTTACCGTAATCGTGCTCATATAAATTTTCCCCTCAAGTTGGTAAGTCTGTGCGAGCAGAACTACTCGCGGTTCCATGTTTTTTATTTGGCGGGTACCAATACGGGAGCGCCTTTGTCCTTGACCAGGAACACGACGAATTTCGCCGGTCTGGTTTGGCTTGCGTTCCGTCCAACGATGTGGACATCATCGGGGCCTTCGTAGAAGGTCTGACCAGGTGTCAGAGTCACTTCCTTTCCGCCCCTCACCTGCATCACGATTGAGCCCTCAAGCACATAAACAAACGCATGTGCGTTGTGGCGATGTATCGGGTCCGAACTGCCCGGCGGATATTCCACAGTGATCATCAGACCTTCTTTGCCCGGACAGTTTGTCAGGTCTTTCGACAGGAGCTGAGTTACCCTAGCCTCCTGTGCCACCAGCGTGCCGGACATGAGACATGCCAGCGCCAGAATTAATTTTGTGAACGTCATAAATTAACCTTTTGCTCGACCGACGCCATTTAATGGGTCGTGTTTGTTCGTCGGCACCTCGCAGTTACGCGCAGTGCCGCGACGGGTTCCTGTTTGCCACGCAGCCAATCGTCGATGTGGTGTCCGCCGGCCTCGTGACTCGTACGAACTGAAGGCGAGTTGTGCAATCTCGTCGTGTGTGGGGTGGGGCGCGACCGGTGTGCTTTCCCATAGCCCGCTCACCAGTGGCGTACGCGGTGGCGATATCAGCCAGCCTTTTTGTGAGTCTCTTTCTCCTTGGTTACCACTGCGAGGCCAGTAGGCTGAGGATGCGTACTCGGAATCTGTGCGGCGGGCTGAGTCAGCCATGTTTCGAAACGGGTCTCGCCGAGTCGTGCATTCTTGCCCGGAAGCAGTGTTTTCTCGCTAATTTTCGCTCCAGAGTAACGCGCGTTTGGATCAGCGATGACTTCGCGCGGATCTTTGAGCGAGGCCAAGCGGCGCCGGACTAGTTCATCCACGCGAAACTGTTCCGGGCCTGCGATTTCGACGATGCCGTTCACCGGCTGACCTACTGCGATCCTGCCCACGGCACTCGCGACATCGTCGGCAGCCATCGGCTGGAAGAGCACAGGTGGCAAATGCACCTTGCCGCCCTCGAAGGAAATGTCGGCAAGGCCCTTGAGGAACTCGAAGAACTGCGTGGCGTGCACGATGGTGTAGGGGATTGAAGATTCTTTGATCAACTTCTCCTGAGCGATCTTAGCCCGGAAGTAACCGCTTTCGGACAGCCGGTCGGTTCCCACAACCGATAAGGCAACGTGGTGCCCTACCCCGGCGGCAGCTTCATAGGTGAGGAGGTTGCGGGTTGATGTTTCGAAGAACTGGAGCACTGCTGCGTCTTCCCACGAAGGAGAGTTCGATACGTCAACGACAACCGAGGCGCCTTTCAGCACTCCGGCCAGTCCCTCGCCCGTGAGAGTGTTGACACCCGAATTGGGTGATGCCGCTATCGCTTCGTGCCCGTGCTCGCGGAGCTTGTTGACAAGCTTTGATCCGATGAGTCCAGTACCGCCGATCACTACGTTTTTCATAATTGTCTCCTTCATTCTTCACCGAGGCATTTCAGAGCCATCGGTCTCTTGTATTCGCTAAGACAGAACTGAGTGGGACTTTCTGATACCATCCCTCGTTTGCTCTGATGAAAGCTTGCCGGATCACTCAGCGATTTTCACGAACCGCGATTGATGAATGCCGAGCAGCCCGGATGTTCCAGTGCCTTGTTGCGGTGTTGAAAGGGCCGAATCCCACTTGGACAATTGGTCAGGCGCCAGGAACTTAACCACTTGCTCGCGAATCTGATCGCGGTTTTGCGCGATCGCTATCATTAGCACCTATTTGTTTGCGCTCGTCAGTTGTTACAGGCAGGCTCTTCTCCTTCGAAATAGATTTGAAGACGTGGTGTCTTGAGTTGAAAGATCAACTTGTTTAAGAGCGTGGCCGAGCTACCACCAGACTGCCGGGTATCTTGGGTAAATCAGACGTAAGGTACATCACACGATCCGCCACTTTCAAGCGAAGGGCGCGCTCGGTAGTGGTGCCGTTTGGAATCCGCAGGGCTTGATCCAACTGTAATCTTTGGGGCATGGAAGCCCAACGAAAGGCCATGAGGGTTGAATGCCCAAGATGCGGTGCAAGGCCGCGGTGAAACCGGCCAGAGCTTCGAAGTGAGGCCCGCATTTGCCCGGTTTTGGCAAATGTGGGGCTATGGCCAAGACTCGTACTAACACATCTTCTTCCTCGATTCCGACCGTGCGGTTCACGCTCTTGTGTTCCCTGTGTCCTCCGTGCCTTTGTGGTGAAATTCTCTTTCCATTCCCACCTCGGGAATTTCGGCTACTTTTATCGCTTCGCATCAAGATATTGCTTGACTCGCCAATCTTCGAACCGCTATCGGTAAACGTGGCATATTTCGTGCTGAACGATAGGTGCGGAAATCGATGCTGCCTGCGGCCACGATTTCCCGATTCCCGAATGCGTGGAGTTCGCAGCAGCATCGACCCTTCGGGTGCAGATCTGGTCAGGGAGTGTCATGGGGTATTTGAAACTTGCGCCATGATTCGACAGGGAATGAAGGTTAGAGTGAATGTCCGCTTCTAAGCCTTTGGGAGGAAATACTTTACCCGTAACTCGCATAGACTCAATCGTTTGCGAGGGAAAGCCGCTAAGCTATTGAATTTGAGTACTTTGCGAGAAGGAACCCCTTGCCTGGCGTTAGCCCGCGGCGCACTAGTCATACCGCTCGAAGACGATCTGCTTGCGGTCCCAGCCCAGTTCCTCTTTGAGCAGCTTGCGATTGGCGTCCACCATCGGATGCAGGCCGCAGATGTAGGCCTGCATGTCGCGGCGCTCGCCGACGATTCCCCGAACATGGTCCTGTACGTAGCCTCGAAGTGCGGGCCAATCCTCGCGGCCGCGGCTCAGCGTTGGCACATAGTGAAAGTTGGGATGAGCTTGTTCGATGGCCAGAAACTCGTCGCGATAATACAGGCCTTCCTCGTGACGCGTGCCGTACACCAGCCAGAATTCATGGTCGCGGTGCCGCTCGGGCTGCTCGAACAGCCAATGCACCATCCCGCGAATCGGCGCTACCCCGGTGCCGGTAGCAATAAAGACCGAATCCTGATGTGGCTGCCGCAAAGTAAACATTCCATGCGGGCCATGGAACTGTACGACCGATCCTTCCGCAAGATCGCACAGCCAATTCGAAAGGAACCCACTCTCCACGCGGTTTAGACACAGATCGAAAGAAGCTGAACTACGCGGCGCCGAAGCAATAGAGTAAGCACGCGTATGTGTTTTTCCCTCAGGCTTCAACTGCTGGACCGAAATGAACTGACCCGGGACAAACGGGAACGCATCCCCTCCCTCGACGACAAACTCCAGATGTTTCGTCTGGTCTGAAAGCAAAGACGATCTGGATAGGCGAGCGGAAAGCAGCTTCCGTTCGACGGTCGGGCGAGCAGGCGCGCTGTCTGCTGCAACCGCAGTTGCGGTTGACGAAATGACGTTTTCTTCACTCACAACTTATTGGATGCACTGTGAGAGCGAAAGCAGCAGAAGGAGCGAGGGGCAGAAGCAAAAACAAAGGCGGCCGCCCGGCCGCCTCGCTGATTCTTCGACCTGAGACTATTCCACTGTAACCGATTTAGCCAGATTGCGAGGCTGGTCGACGTCGCATCCCCGGCGAACCGCGATGTGGTAGGCCAAAAGCTGGAGGGGAACTACTTCCAGGATCGGCGCAAGGAGTTCCGGGGCTTCGGGAACGTAAACGACATGATCGGCCGATTCCTTGATCTCAGTGTCGCCTTCGGTGGCGATGGCGATCACCGTTCCCGAGCGGGCCTTAACTTCTTTCAGATTCGAAATGGTCTTCTCATAGCGCAAAACGGAGCCAGGATCGTTGAGGTCACGGGTCGCCATAATCACGACCGGCAACTCTTCGTCGATCAAGGCATTGGGTCCGTGCTTCATCTCGCCCGCCGGATAGCCCTCGGCGTGGATGTAAGAGATCTCCTTCATCTTGAGGGCGCCTTCGAGAGCGATCGGGTAGTGAATGCCGCGGCCTAAGTAAAGGAAATCCTGTGCGCGATGGTAGAGCCGCGCCAACTCCTCAGTCTCGTCTTCGCCGCTCAACAGGGCTTCGAGCTTGCCGGGAATCAGGGTGAGTTCTGTCAGGAGTTTCTTGGCTTCTTCGGTTGTAATGGTTCCGCGAACCTCGCCGAGATAAACGGCAAACAGAAATAAAGCCGTCAGCTGGGCGGTAAACGCCTTGGTAGAGGCCACGCCGATCTCCGGTCCGGCATGCGTATAGATCGTTCCATTTGCCTCGCGGGCGATCATGGAGCCGACAACGTTACAGATGCCGAGTGTTTTTGATCCCTTCGCTCCGGGATTCGCGCATGGCTGCGATAGTGTCGGCGGTCTCGCCGGACTGCGTGATCAGGATAGTGAGGTCGTCGGAGCCGGTCAGCGGGTCGCGATAACGGAACTCGCTGGCGTAATCGACTTCGACGTTAACCCGCGCCAGGCGCTCGATCATGAACTTTGCCGCAAGTCCGGCGTGCCAGCTAGTGCCGCAGGCGGTGATGTAGACACGCTGCAGTTTGCGGAAGTCCTGCTCCGAGATGTCCATTTCATCCAGGAAGACTTTGCCGGTATCCAGAGAGATGCGTCCCAGTGTGGTGTCGCGCACGGCGCGGGGCTGCTCGAAGATTTCCTTCAGCATGAAATGCTTGAATCCGCCCTTTTCCGCCATGATGGGATCCCACGTTATGTGCTGGACCTCGCGCGCGATGGGGTGGCCATCAAAATCCGTCAACTGCACGCCGGTGGGAGTGATTACGGCGAGGTCGCCGTCACCAAGAAAGAACAGATCGCGGGTGTGGTAGAGGATTGCGGGCACATCGCTCGCGACGAAATACTCATCGTCGCCCAGGCCTATGACAGCGGGCGGTCCGTTCCGGCCTGCAACAATCTTGTTCGGCTCGTCGGAGGAGATCACTGCGATCGCGAACACACCCGTCAATTGCTTGACGGTGGTCCGCACTGCTTCTTCCAGAGAGATCGACTGGCCAGAGTCTGCGAGGGTCTTTTCAATCAGGTGCGCAATGACTTCGGTATCGGTTTCGGTGCGGAACCTGTGACCGCCCTCGATGAGCTTCTTCTTCAAGCTCATGTAATTTTCCACGATTCCGTTGTGGACTACGACAATCTTGCCGGTGCAGTCGCGATGTGGATGTGCGTTTTCCTCGGTGGGGCGCCCGTGGGTGGCCCAGCGGGTATGACCGATGCCGTAGGTACCGTCGAGCGGTTTGAGTTGGATCACTTCTTCGAGGTTGCGCAACTTGCCTTCGGCGCGACGCACCTGCAACCCGTCGCCGTTACCCGCAACTGCTATGCCGGCTGAGTCATAGCCGCGATATTCCAAACGACGCAGGCCGTCAATGATGACTGGGACGACCCTCTTTTTTCCTACATAACCAACGATGCCGCACATTTTTTTTAGCTCCAGGAACGCAGGACGTCAAACTCGCGGACGACGAAAACCGAGGCGCGCGATCCTGGGGGAAGATCGCCGACAATGCTCTTATCTTATCCGATTTCAAGGTTGGGCGCAGGCAAACGCTACCACCCTACAACTAGCGCTCAGGGATATTAAAAAACGGCAGCGGGTAAGCGTTTTTTTTAGCCTTCCAGCGTGAATCGATATTCTTCGATCACTGGATTGGTGAGAACTTCACGGGCAATGCGTTCAATCTCAGCCTGGGCAGCGTCACGATCGATTCCATCCTCGAGCGCGATCTCAAAGTACTTGCCCTGCCGCAGATCATTTACACCGCGATATCCCATTTTTTTCAGGGCGCCATGGATAGTTTTGCCTTGAGGATCGAGCACACTTTTCTTTAGCGAAACGTAAACGTAGGCTTTCATATGGACTTCTCATTATAGCGCCCAGTTTGGGCGCTCTTGAAGGTCATGTGACTGGAGTTTTGAACGCCTCGTCAATCTCCACCTGATAGCCCTTGACCAAGCGGTTCGTCTCGTTCGCCATTCCGACGACCGCCATCAACTCATGGAACATGGCGGGTGTCATGCCTTGCTTACGCGCCGAGGCAGTGTGAGACGCAATGCAGTATTCGCAGCCATTGGTTGTGCTCACGGCGACGTAGATCATCTCTTTGAAGAGTGGTTCGAGCGCACCCGGAACCATGATCTCTTTGATGCTTTCCCACGTTCGTTTGAGGAGGGCAGGATCGTGGGCGATGGATTTCCAGAAGTTATTAATCCAGTCAACCTTACGAGTAATCATGATGTCGTCGTAGATCGCCCGGACCTCGGGACTGGCGTCGGCGTATTCAAGGAGACCGTAAGTTGCCATTTTCTTCCTCGATCACGAGATTGTAACTTTCTGCTTGTAGGCAGCGATCTCTACAGTCCATCCGAGGTCGCTGACCATCGTATTCCGTAGAGCAGTGGCTGCGGCTGGTTCGCCGTGGACAAGAAAAGTCTCCTTGGGCGGCGCCTTAAAGGTCCGCAGCCACTCCAGCAATTCAGGCGTGTCTGCGTGATCGCTGAATTGCTCGAGGGACGCCACCTGCGCTCGCACAGGAACAACCTGGCCGAACATCTTGACCTCGGAGGCATTGTTCTTGATGTCAAAACCGCGGGTTCCGGGCGCCTGAAAGCCGATAAACAGCACGAGATTGCGCGGGTCAGGCAGGCGCTGAATCAAGTGATGGAGGACGCGGCCGCCGGTCGCCATTCCACTGGAGGAAACGATGATCGCCGGATACTTCGATTCATTGATCTTCTTGGAATCGTCTGGGGTGAGGTCAAAATAAAAGTTGGGCCAGTCCAACGGAGATCCATATTTCTGAATGAGAGCCTCGGTTTCGGGACTGTATTCGTTCGTATACTTCAGGAAAACCTGGACGGCCTTAATCGCCATCGGACTGTCGGCGTGAACCGGGACGGGTGGAATCTGACCGTCCTCCATGAGCTCCTTGAGCATGAACAAAAGCTTTTGCGTACGTTCCACGGCGAAGGCGGGAATCACAACGCTCCCGCCACGCTGGACAGTGGTGCGTATCAGTGCCGCCAACTGAGGGCGAGGATCATCGTGAGGATGTTCACGGTTACCATACGTGCTTTCCATGACAAGGTAGTCACAGGATTCGCCTTCGGTTGGACCGGAACGAAGCACCTGTCCTGGTGAAACCTCGCTGTGACGGACGCGACCGATGTCGCCAGTGAACAGGAGCCGCAAAGGATGCCCCGAGGAAACTAGCGAAATCTCCACCATTGAGGAGCCGAGGATGTGGGCAGCGCGGACGAACTGAAAGGAAAGTTCGTCCGAAAGGCGCATCGGTTCGCCGAAGTTCACCGGTTTAAAAAGGGTGAGACACTGCTGGGCTTCCTGCATTGTATAGAGCGGCAGAGCAGGAACATGTTTAGAGGTCTTATACCGATTGTTAAATGCGGCATCCTCTTCCTGCAGATGCCCTGAGTCAGGGAGAAGGATGCTACATAAGTCGATGGTTGCCGAGGTCGCGTAAATGGGGCCATGGAAGCCCTGCTTGACCAGACGCGGTATCCATCCCGAGTGGTCGAGGTGAGCATGCGTAAGGATCACGGCATCGATCTCACGGGCGGGAACAGGCAAATCGAGCCAATTACGTTCCCGCCATTCCTTCTGTCCCTGGAAGAGTCCGCAATCGACGAGGACTTGAATCCCAGGCTTGCCTGTCTCGTCTCCAGTATTAATAAGGTGCTTTGAGCCTGTGACGACACCGGCGGCGCCGAGAAACTGGATATAACTCAAGCTTTCCTCTTTCGTGCACAGATCGTGCGGTTGCGACTCATCACGTTGTAGCTCGCCGGCAAGTCGTTGGCAAGTGCCTTGCCTTCAGGGCCGCCGAACAGCAGGAACATCGAAGGTATTGTTGCCGGTATTAATCTCCGGCACGCTGCCGTCATTTACGATGGCACGCGTAGGAGCTGCGGGCAGTTGAGTCCGTTCCGACGCCTTCTGATGCGCTAGTACTAGCAAGCGAATGGACTTCTCGCCCGACGGCGTCTGAATCGAGACTGGAACCTCGGCTCCCGCGCCACCGAGGTTCTCGACCGTTACTGTCACCAGGTACAGCCGATTCGGGTCATCCGTCTGCGGTCGGGCGTAGACATTGTCGATCCGTAAGTCGGGCAGGCCATGGTTCTGGTAGACCCAGTCCGTGAAAAACCATCCGAGATCGCGCTTACCGTTCTGCTCTGTAAGTTTTTGGAAATATGCCGGCTCGTTATCCTCGACAGCATGATACGAGGTGAGCGATTTTTGCAAAGCTGAATCGCCCAGCATGTCGCGAAGCATCCAGAATAGGTAGCTTCCTTTGCCCCGCAAAATAATTTCGTCAGAGGTGGTCAAAAGCGCTTCGCCCCCTGGACTCGTTGAGGAAGAATCGGCGCCGGCCTGGACGGGTTCCGAAGCTTGCAAGAGCGGAGCGCGATATTCGTCGAGAAATTGCAGTGCGCTCTTGCGACCGTTGGACCGATCGATATTGACAGCCTGCATAAAGCGTTGCAGTCCGTTCTCGATCCAGGGCCGAGGCGAAGTAAAACGCGCCGCCACCTCAACGGGGATCAGCAATTGCTGCAACGTCGCGGGCTGGGATGCACGTAGCGGTGTAAAGAGAACGGGCCCAATTTGACAAGGATTAGCGTTCGGATCGGTTAGTTCGATGACGCGAGCGCGACCAGTCGAGGGCCCGAGCCATTCGGTCAGTACGGTATCGTTGGCCTCCGCCGCGGAGGCGTAGTCCTGGGCGAGAGCTTCTCGAGTGCGTACGTGGAACAGCAGCAATGCGGGCCGCTCCAGCGGAATGTAATCGGCGACGGCGAATGCGGGGACGGTTTGCCCCAGCGAGGAAAGCCGTACGTCATTGCTGACCTGGTTTGTTGTGTCCCCGGTGCGCGGATCGTCGGTCTTGCTCAGGCTACCGCAGTTTGAAGCAGTTGCATTCCCAACGATGCAAAGATGAGCATCTTCGTCCACCACGCTGATATGGGCTTCAAACGCCGATTGCAGGTGACGCGCCTTCCACGAATCAATCGCGTCTGTCACCGCGTTGCCATCGCTCATGCTGACGGCAGGAATCGACACGGGATACCAGACGACGTAGCCCAGTCCGCGAATTGCGGTGAAGTTTGTGCTGATCTGGTCCCAGTCGTTCCGGAGCGCAAGCTCTGAAGGCGCGCCGATTCGAGTGAGTCGCGTAGAGTCCCGAGTGACTTTGCCTCCGAACTGGACGTCGAGCGAAATAGTTCCCCCAGGAAGCACCGTTGCGGGCAGGTTGACTATGGCCTCCGACAGCTTGCCGGTATGGTCAATGTCGGAGGTGTAGTCGTTCCCGATCCATTCGGCAGGGGCATTATTGATGGCTATTCCGTTCCAGCTAAGTGCGGACGATATCTGCAACGCAGTGTTCTTTTGGGGAAGCTTGGAGTCATTGCGCAGCGTGAGCCTGCCGGTGACCGCCATAACCTGGGAAGGACGATCGATCTGCACGTCGAGTTGATAACTGGTAACGGTGAAGGCCTGGCGGTCCAGGGAGGAAGCAGGAATGACAAAGGCCAGGGCCAGCAAGAGCGTCGAAATTATCTGCTTCATTCCGAGCGTGAGGCTTTCCCCTTGGGATTGGGCGTCTTGCGCTGGCGAGCCACCTCGTACATCACGACAGCGCCGGCGACCGAAACGTTAAGGGAAGGTACACTGCCGCGCATGGGAATCGAAACGAGGAAGTCGCAGCGCTTGCGGACCAGGTCGTGAATGCCCTTTCCCTCTGCCCCGAGAACGATCGCGCAGTTCATGTTGTAGTCCATCTCGTCATAGGATTGCTGACCGCGCTCGTCCAACCCGACAATCCAAAGATCGCGTTCCTTGAGTTCCTCGAGGGTGCGGGCAATGTTGGTAACCCGCGCGATGGGGAGGTGTTCCGATGCTCCTGCTGATGCTTTGATGACCGTACCGGTCAGGCCGACAGCGCGACGCTCAGGGATAACGACGCCGTCCGCGCCGGCTCCGTCGGCGGTCCGGATCAGAGCCCCGAGATTGTGAGGGTCCTCAATGCCGTCGAGCACAACGATAAAGCTGTGATCGGACTTGCGCCGTTCGATCAGCATGTCGACATCGGCGTATTGCTTGGCGCTCGTAACTGCGATGACTCCCTGATTGGTGTGGGTCTTGGCGGTGCGATCGAGCTCTTCGCGAGTCAGGAACCGGACCTGGACTCCGCTGGTGCGGCACGTGTCGATAAGGCGCTGCATGCGCTGATCGTGGCGCTCACGCGAAATTCCGACATAATCCACGCTGCGGGCGGCAGACTTCAGTGCCTCGCTGACGGCATGTATCCCGAAGATCACGACCATGAGCTACAAGTTTACGATACGTATCGTCGGCACGCCTGTGCGGTTTATACTCATTCCGCAGCGAAAAGCTCAAAGCTCCCATGTCCATTTCAGCCGTAATCATCGATGACGAACAACTCGCCCGCGACGAACTTGCCTACCTCTTGAAGGAAGTGGATGTGGATGTGGTGGCGCAAGGTAAGAATGGCGTCGAAGGGATCAACCTGGTCAAAGAACTGTCGCCGGACCTGGTGTTCCTGGACGTCCAGATGCCGGGACTCGACGGTTTTGGGGTCATCAAGAAGTTGCTTGACCGCAAAGCGTCGATGCCGCAAATCGTTTTCGCCACGGCGTTCGATCAGTACGCCGTGAAGGCGTTTGAAGTCAATGCGATCGACTACCTGCTGAAGCCCTTTGACAAGAAACGGGTTGCACAAGCCGTCGAAAAAGCTAAAAAGAAGCTAGGGGAATCCGGGACTCCGAACGATCAGCTTGGCACTCTGATGAGAATGCTGGAACAGCAGCAGCGTCCGCAGGCCGCGAAAGTGCTGTTGAAGTCTGTAGGCCGGCTGTTCCTGGTTGACCAGAAAGATATCTGCTATGCATCGATCGAAGATGGCATTATCACTGTGGTGGCGGCAAATATGGAGGGCCAATCCAACTGCCGAACGTTGGAAGAGCTACTCGATTCGCTCGACCCCAACATGTTTTGGAGGGCACACCGCTCCTACGTGGTGAATATCCAACGCATCAAGGAAGTTGTGCCATGGTTCAAGAGTTCGTACCAACTTCGGATGGACGATAAGAAGCAGGCGGAAATACCAGTCAGCCGCGCACAAACGAAACGCCTTCGCGAGCTGTTCAACCTGTGAGGCTCATCCGTTCTTCTTTTCCTGGAGCCGCCGAACAACTTTCGTAACCATCGCTCGTGGCGAGATACGAAGCATCTCAACCCCTACCCGGTTTTTCCAGCCAGGAATTACGATGCGTTTTCCTTGCCTCATTCCTTCATAACCGAGACGAGCGACGACTCGCACATCGACGGTCAGCGGGCTGTTGCCCATCGCGGTTCCTTCGAGGTACGCCCTTCGCTGGAAGTTAGTCTTCACCGGGCCGGGGCAGAGGCAGGTGACAGTAACGCCCGATCCGTCTAGCTCTTCGGCCAGGGCCTCGGAGAAGCTGAGCAGGTATGCTTTGCTTGCGTAATAAACCGACATGAAGGGGCCGGGCTGAAAAGCTGCCGTGCTTGCGACATTCAAGATCTTGCCACCGCGAGCACGAATCTGAGATAGAAACAGCTTGGTCAAGTGTGTAGCCGCCACCATGTTGACCTGCATGATCTCCGCCTCAGTATTCCAATCGGTGCTCTGGAAGGCGCCCGCCACGCCAAACCCGGCGTTGTTCACAAGAACGTCCAGGACAAGGCCGGCTTCCTGCAGCTCCTGGTAGAGTTCGTCCGGAGCGGCGGGATGCGACAGGTCCTTGGGCGCGATTCGGACCTCAACGCTGTAGCGTGATTGAAGATCATCGGCGATCTGGCGCAAGATGTTGCGGTTGCGCGCCAGCAACACCAGACGGAAGCCGTCAGCGGCAAATAAATGGGCCAACTCAAGGCCGATTCCACTCGAGGCGCCCGTGATGAGTGCGGTCTTCGGGGAGTAAAAAGGATTGCTGGTACTCACAGGTTAGTTATAGCGGATTCTCCGGGCCGATTGCAGGTTTTGCAAGATCAAATCGGCGCTACTTTGCGTCGTTTCTTGATTTCAGGAAAGTGACGATCTGCCACCGTTGCTGCTTAGTTAAATTCGGCCAGGAAGGCATGCCTTTGCTCAGGTCACCGTTGGTAATGAACCAGAAAAGATCACCAGCGGAGGCGTTCTTCACCGAGACACTCATCAAGGTGGGCGCCGGACCGATTCCCTGGAGTTCATTTCCGTGACACTGAGCGCAATTCTGGGCGTAGAGTTTTTTTCCGCCCACGGACGCTTGTCCGTCGGCAGAGTAAGGGTTCTTCATTTGAGCAGCAGGGGCCGGAGCATTGTGGAAGCTTTGCGCGAACGCGCGAGCAGAAAGGGAGATAGCAGTCGCAGCAGTCAGCAAAACCACGATGTAAGTAGATCGAACCAAGGTTGTCCTCCTGAGAAATTATCTTAGCAAGGCAGTCTAGTGACTCTCTTCACTGCGGTGAGCGGAGGATCTCGTGGATGTTGGCCGACTAGTATTCGCGGGCGTCGTCGGTCCACTCACACACGGCTTTTCGTTGGCTTTGCGTTACTCGGGCGTCGTGGTGGAACAGAAGGTACTTGCGTTCAGGCATCTCCCCGTTGGCGAGTTGCTCGCAGATATCCTCGAGCTTTTCCTGTTTCTGCTTAAGAGAATAAGAACCCCATTGTGAGAAGTTCATCGCATTTCGGGCACGACGGACATCGCGAGAAATGACCCAAGACATTGGAGCTATGTGGCTGTACCACGGCCACTCCGTTTCATCGGAATGGCAATTGTTGCAAGACTGCGCAAAAACTTCCTTGACCGGCCCTGGAACGCTTTGAAGAGCACAGATGGTGTGGGCCGAATCTACTGGCGGATTGCTTCGGCTGGCTGGAATCATCTGGATGAGCAGAAGGAACACAAGAACGCCGAGTCCAACTTTCGTTGTCCAGCGCAGCACGGCGAGATCTTCCTCCAGCACAAGAACAATCAGATACCCAGCTTATTAATGGAGCGACCTGACATAGCTGATGACCTGCCAAATCTGCGGGTCACCCAGCTTGACCCAAGAGGGCATCCCTTGTCCGCGGTTGCCGTTCACCAACAACCAGTGGAGATCGCCTTCGGTAGCCTCCTGCTGGACGCGGGGGCTTCGCAGGGACGGCCGCTTTTTGGTTCCGTCGCCATCAGCACCGTGACAGTGAGCGCAATGGTCGGCGAAAAGTCTGCTGCCGGCCGCAATTGCGTCAGCCTGGTTCCCATAGGGATTAGCGCGTTCCCGGTCGCGCGGCGGAACTTGCGACAACCAGGCTCCGTTGGAGGTCGCATATAGCGCCAAGCATGATCCCAAGACCAGCAGGGCGGCGGCTGACTGGACCGTCTGCCGACTCATTTGGAACCCCTGCGAAAGTGATCGAAGACTTCCTGAATCTCGTACGTAACCCCGAAGCGCATCAGCACCGGTATGCTGTAACTATTCAAACCGAACTGCGGCGAAAAGGACACGGTCACTCCTTTTGGAGAGGTCCAATTCACAGTTGGGCCGAGGTACTGCGAAGTAAGATGGGTGCCGAAACCGTCAGTATCACCCAATCCACCATACATTTCGGCGCCCGCACGGAACTTCTCCAGGCAGAACACGCACTCATGCGCACTGGCCACCATTGCCAAGGGACGGCTCACGCCGACGGCATATCCGAACTCCCAGGGGTCGCCGGCCAGGTTTTTTTCGGCGATGAAATTTTCGCTGATGTTCCAGCCGCGTACGTTACTTCCAAGAATCAGCTTTAGTTCAATTTCCCGTTCTTTATCTTCGCGCGCCAGCCAGTTCGGCACCAGAAAATCATCGTTGCCGTCGTGGCCGACAACCTCACGCAATGTCTTGTCGGCGCTCGTGTCTTCAAACTCGACGTACAGCACGGGATTGATCCAGTGCTCCCGGGCCAGCGGCCGGAAACGATTTTCCCAACGGAAGCCCGTAAAGATCGTGCTTTCATTCTGAGTAATCTGACCGTCCAGATAGAACTCTGTGGTCCACCAGGCCTTGACGCCATATTCGAATTCCAGGTCCGAGCCGAGAAAGCTGTTGCCGCCCTTGGGATTACCGGCGACATTAAAGGATTCGACGTCCAGGTTACCGGGCTCTTCCATCACCTGCGAATAGGTTACGAAGTACGGATCTTCCTGGGCGGACATCCTGACATGAGCGGGTACTATGACCCCCAAGAGTAATAAGAGGCCTGCCCCCCTTCGTAGTGATTTTGTTGCGCGACTTACGTTCATGTCGTGTCCCAATCCGCCGCTCGTTTTTGTCTTAGGTGTCCTGCGCGTCAGAAGATAGTTGCCGAGCCTTGGGATTTCCGATGTTATAATTTCCTTACTGTCGAGTTGCAACTCAGTTGCAACTGCTATGTGTCTATTAAATAGACGCGCGGTTCAGACTTCAAGTACTTTGGGAAAATTCTGTTGCATTGGGGTTGCAACCACATGCAACAGTGGGAGACGACACTGTGCCATTTCCGCAAACTTCGGTCCGCGGCTCATTACAGTCCGCGCTGCTGGCAAGAGGAATACGACTGACCCATCAGCGCCGCATTATTCTTGAAATTATCGAGACAGCGAATCAACACCTGGACGCCGCCCAGATCCTGCGGAAAGCTGCCCGCATCGATCCGGAGATCAATCGGGTCACCGTCTATCGCACTCTCTCGCTTCTGAAACGGCACGGACTCGTGGACGAGCTCGACCTATTGCATGTGAAGGGCGAAGGCCACTTCTACGAACGCAGACCGCAGCGAGATCACATGCACATGACATGTCTTCGATGCGGAAGCGTGCAGGAGTTCGAGAGCGACCTGTTCGATCGGGTCAAAGGGCAGGTCGAACGCGACTGCCAATTTCATATCCTGGTAGCGCGATTCGAAATTGGCGGCTACTGCCTCAAGTGCAGGAAGTAACCAGCGCTCGGGGTATAAACGGAAAGCACGCGGTGATGAGCCGCGTGCTGTGTACTGACGGGACCGGTGACTACTTTGCCGCCAGGGCGGGTTCTTCGACCTCGTAAATGCTGTACCACGACGTCGCAGCCTTCAAGGCGTTATTCACATTCTCGATATTGGCAACGCCATCGGTCTCGAGCCACTTGCGGAAGTCGGCGGCTCCTTTTTCGGCATAAATCGGGATGCCATCTTTCCAGGTTGCGCGTCCGCAGAGCACGCCGTTGAACTTCACACCCGCCTCGGCGGCGAATTCGAGATCTTCGATGAACTCGGCATTGCTCACGCCAGCCGACAGGTAGATGAAGGGCTTGTTCGTAGCGGTTGCGGCGGCGCGATAGTGAGCAAGTGCTTCCGTCTTGCTGTAAGCCTTCGTTCCCTTAAATGACCGTGCGCCCTCGACGTATTGCAGGTTAATTGGAATTTCGACCTTAAGGACATCAACCCCATAGCGGTCCTTGGAGAACTCCTCCATCGACTTGGCGACGACTTCGGGCTTCAGCTTCGCGAACTCGGCTCCCTTTTCGTCGAGACCTTCCTTGTATCCGACTAACTCGAGGAAGAAGGGGATATCATTCGCTTTGCATTCGTCACCGATGCGCTCGACCCATGCGTGCTTGTGGTCGTTGATCTTCTGTTCGTCGTAAGGAGTGTAGTAGAGCAGGATCTTCACGCAATCTGCGCCGGCTTCTTTCAGACGCTTCGCTGACCACAGATCGAGCAGGTCTGGCAGACGTCCCGGCAGGGCCTTATCGTAGCCTGTCTTCTCGTAGGCAAGCAGCAAACCAGATCCCTGGGCACGACGCTTGGCAGCGGGAAGTCCCCACTCGGGATCGAGCAGAATTGCGGTGGCGTACTTGGTCAGTACCTCAGTCACGTTGATTTTGAATTCTTCCAGGCCCGCATCGTTGGCGCGGCTGCCCAGCATCTTCTTCAGCGATCCCCGCTGGTCCATGGCGGCGGCGGCAATCACGCCACGCCCGTTCGAAACATTTTTCATTCCCTGCAGTTTTCCAGGAGTGAGTTTCATGACAAACCTCCCCAGGCGCGGAGCGCCCGATTATGAATTTGTGGTCCGGCCCTACTGATAATGGCTGGTCCTGCCGAATACAAGACACACCATTCTAAATGAACCAATATGAAAACGCTTGGAAGCCGTAGTCAGTAAGAAACAGGAGGAGATTCGTTTGACTCAGCTGAAGAGGGCGATGACAAACTTGGATCGGCGTTCTTCGCAGGGTTATAGCTAAAGCTCATTCGCAGCGGCAGATAGTGACCTTTGAACCCTTCTGGCAAAGGAGCAAAAGGGTGGGACGCCGTAATGCCACCCCAGGCGGCGCGATCCAAAGGCGTGCTGCCGGCGGGGTGTGTGATTCTAATCCCTGCAATCTTGCCATCCCTCAGTATTGCGAATTGAATCGTCGTTACGCCACTCTTCAACTGGGGAGGTCGTGCCTCTTCGGGTATGAACGAATACCAGTTTTTGCGAATTGTTGCCACCACGTTCGACAGGTAAGGGCCAAAGTCAAAGCCTTTGGTGTCGGTAAGGACTTCCAAGTTTCCTGCGGTTGTCGGTGGTTGACTGTCGGGAACGTCAGAATGAGTGTTCGGTTGCTGGGCTCGGGAACCCACGACTGCCAGCAACGTGAATATCGAAAAAACCGCTATGGTGACTGTCGGCCGCCAGGGCATCGGCTCCTCCTATCGGGTCAGGGGCAAACTCTCCAGCAGCTTGTGTTGCTTTGCCACAAGTGACTCAATGCCAGCACGTGCGAGCGACATCATCTGTGACAACTGAGTGTCATCAAATGCAGAATGTTCCGCCGTCGCCTGCACCTCCACCATCTTCCCGCTGCCGGTGATGACCAGGTTCATGTCTACGTCCGCACGGCAGTCCTCTTCATAGCAGAGATCAAGCATAGCAACACCATCGACAATGCCAACACTGGTTGCGGCGACGTAATCACGTAACGGTGAAGCGGGCAGAGCTCCGGTTTCAACCATTGCGGTCATCGCAAGCCCCAAAGCGACAAAGGCGCCGGTGATGGAAGCTGTTCGTGTGCCGCCGTCCGCCTGAATTACATCGCAGTCGATGGAGACAGAACGCTCACCGAGTCTGTCCAAGTCGGTGACGGCGCGCAGCGACCTTCCGATAAGGCGCTGGATTTCGTGGGTGCGTCCGCTGGGCCGGCCCTTCGTGACCTCGCGCGGCGTTCGGGTCAGGGTCGCGCGAGGTAACATGCCGTATTCCGCCGTTACCCAGCCTTTTCCGCTGTTTCGCAGAAATTGGGGTACGGTGTCTTCGATCGTTGCCGTGCAAATCACCCGAGTGTTTCCAACTTCGATCAGACAGGAGCCCTCTGCTGTTGCGATGTAATTCGGGACGATGTTGACCGGACGCATCTGGTCAAGGGCGCGGTTGTCGGAGCGATAGGCCATAGGAGGCGATTGTAACCTTCCCGAAACGGGCTGGCGGTCGTTTGGAGTACGTGGTCCTTCCGACGACAAACCGAGCGTTATCCTCCGAGGTCGATGTGTTCCACGTTATCGACCCGTCTGCCTAGAAACCGGGTCGCCAGTCGCTTGAACTTGTCCACTGAGTCGGTGACATAAAACTGGAAGGTGCGATGGCCGGGTCCGGCAGCCTCGATCCCCCTGGAAGCGCCCGACTCCAGCATTGCGGCCACTGAGCGCGCCGTCGATTCGGCGGAGTCCACGATCTGGAGTTGGCTGGGGGCAATGCGCTTCAGCAAGGGCGTCAACAAGGGATAGTGCGTACAAGCCAGGACGAGGACGTCCGTGTCCGGCGGGGCTTCTGCTATGGCTTCTCGCAGGTAGATCCGGGCCACCTGCTCAGTTACCGGATGGTCAACCCATCCTTCCTCCACCAGGGGAACGAACAGTGGACAGGCTTTCTCGTAAGCTTTCATTCCGCATCGCTGAACAGCATCGCGATAGGCATGACTGCTGACTGTGGCTTCCGTGGCGATGACAATGGCGGATCGGGACTGGCTGACTTCGGCCGCCGCGGCCGCTCCCGGTTCAACCACTCCGACTACAGGAACGCTGGAAGCTTGCTCAATTGGCGCGAATGCCAGGGCAGTCGCGGTATTGCAGGCGATCACCAACAAGTCCACATTTTGGCGTTCAAGAAAGCGGGTTGCGTCGATCGCGTAGCGGGCCACGGTCTCCGCCGACTTTGTGCCGTAGGGCAGGCGGGCAGTGTCTCCGAAATAGAGGTAGTGCGCCGGCAAGCGTTGGGAGATGGCGCGAAGCACGGTCAGTCCACCCACGCCCGAGTCGAAGACCCCGATGCGAGGCAGGATCACCTAACTTCCTTCATCAGTTGACCAATGCCGCTGGCAAGATAGAAACGACGGAGGTCCGCATGTCCGGCCAGGGTATCTCGCTCTTGGCCGTTGACGAGAATTTTTACGCGGTTGATTTGCGGGTCATTCGCATTCAGGGTATTCACGATGGAGGCGATTGTAAGCTCCTCGGCGAGAACGCCCGAAGGATGGTTCTCCACAAAGGATGCGCTCATGTCGACAATGGCCAGATCGTTTTCCATGATGAAGACATCGCGCACCTCGGAGTTCGCTCCGATGGGGTGAGGTGAAGGACTCTGAGAATACTTGTTCAACAACGCGCGAAGAATCGCCCGCGCCCGTTCACTGCGTTCTTGAGGCAAGGAGATGTTCTCTTGCGTGCGGCTCAAGTTTCCACCGGCATCGGAAGCTACATAGAGAGTAACGAGTGTAGTTGGGCCGTTCGCGGGGGGCGCAACCGCGTTCGGTTGTGCGGCCAGCCGCTGCTCTTCCTCAGCGACATGCTTCTTCAGGTGATAAGCGTAGAACCCAAGCGCTGCGGCAATGACGAGCAGCGCGGCAAACATCACCAGTACGCGTCGAGTCACGGCCGCACCTCGGGGATCTTGCTGCGAATTGCCGCAACTGCTCCGGCCACGGACTGTGCCACCTGCTCTTGATAGGCAGCACTGGCGATGTCGGCAACGTCGCCGGCTGGAGGAGCAATCTCGACGGCGATCGCCGGCGCGGCGACATTATTCATGGGACGTAACGGCGCGGCCAGGAGAATGTTGGGTAACTTGTGCCCCTCTAATTCGGCGGCGACTGAGCCGGCCACGACCGAGCTGAGGTCAAGATAAGCGCTCTGGGCATTATTCCAGGGCAGGAAGTCCCGGGAAGCGTAGTTCTCCTGATTGAGCAGGGAAGTGAAAACGTGCACTCCGCTGCCACTGTTGGCGGCATGCAGCGATATATACAACGCTGGCCGGGCTGCGTTTGCTGAAATTGCGCGCTGATCGAGGGGAATGGTTACATCCGAGTTTCGCAGCAACGCCGCGGAGATGCCTCGAGTCGAGAGCTCGCGTTGCAGCCTGCGAGCCAGCGCGAGAACCACGTCTTTCTCCGCCAATGTAGGACTGATGGCCGCTCCGATCTCAGTGCCGCCGTGGGCCGGGTCAATTAGTACCAGAAAGCGCGGAGGAGCAGGGGCCTGCGGCTGAGGCGGTGGCGCCGCGACAGGCGCAGTCGCTGCGGGAGGCGCGGCTTGCTGGGCGACCGGCGGAGGCGGAGGCAAAGGCGCGCCGGTTACGACAATCGTGCGTCCGGCGTCAGCGAAATTAGCCATAAGAGCGGAATTTCCCGAGACGTCGAGTTCAGCAATTCCGTCGTGCTCGGAAAACTTCGCGCCGGTTATCAATGGGTCGTTGTAGGAAACGTGGTCGATGGATGGGACGACCGGCTCCCGCCGAAACGTAAACCGTATGTAGCCGGGCCCGGTTGCGATCGTTGGATTTACCTGGGAATCGAAGTTCACGAACAGCTTGGACGGGTTACCCGGTCGCAGCTCGAGGGTGAAGCGCTGTCCGATATCACCAACGAAGAGCCGCCCTGCCGCCTGGTTCATTCGTATCTGGACAGAGAGCGCATGAGCCAACAACTCGCTAATGGACGAAAGCGGCACATAACCCCTACCGTTCTGGATCAGGAAGTCCGCGCCCAGCTTGGTGTTTTCGCCCTTGACCTTGCCTTTGTCCTTGCCGTCATGGAACTGGAGTTCCATTTCGCGAGATCCTGGGGGCGTAAACTTAAGCTTGTACTTCTTGCCGTCTGCGTGCGCGTCGACTGTGCCTAGAGGCTCGAGCAATTCAACCAGGCCAACATACGTAGTGCCGTTGTGATCGATGAGTGGCACAACGTAGTTGGTGTGCGCGGAATAGACCGAGATCGCGGAGGTATCTGGAGGCTGCGCGAAGACCGACCACCGCACAAACCAGCAATACGTGGTAGCGCAGCCGAGCGCTATTACGAGAATTGCCTGGAGTACGATTGCCGGTCGAGAGGACACAGAAACCTAACGATCTCCCCTCGCCGCGGGCTGTGCAGCTTCCTCCAGCGAGTAGATCGTCAAGCCGCTTAACAGCTTGGGGAAGAAGTCAGTAGATTTTTGCGGAAGTACCTCGCCGCCGAAAGCGATATCGCGGACCTGGTCCATGCGAACCGGATTCATCAGAAAAGCAACGTCAGCGCCTTGACGGACCTCGTCCAGAGCGTCTGCTGCCTCGCGGACATACTTCAAGTGGTTCTGGTTGCGAATGTCTTCTTCCGACATGCCAAGTGTCTCTTCCAGGACGAGTTTGTGAAGCTGGACGACGTCCAATTTGCGCTGCCGCTGAGACTGGTCGGCCAAGTTGGCGGAGTCTTGCTCGGGCCGTGCCCTCAGCAGGAACCCACCTTGCGGAGCGACGGCGAGCAGCGCCGTCCGGTTCTTGCCCGACTCGCGGAGCTGATCAATAGCTGCCGTCATATCAATGACGGGGCCGAGATTTTCGACCTCGAAATACTTCTGAAGCTTACCGATTGCCGTTGTGATATCGAATTGCTCCAGACCGAAGACTACGCGGTGTGTCGGCAGCACTGCCAACCCTGGCGCATCCATGTTTACGAAAGTCATCATCACGCGTTCGTGGGCGGCATCCGGATCGTGTCCCAGTTGCTGACGCATTTCGTTGCGATAATTCAAAGCAGTTTCATAACGATGATGGCCGTCGGCGATGATCAGATTCTTGTCCTGCATTGCTGCTTGCACCGATGCGATGGTCGCCGAATCATCGACTTTCCAAAGCCGGTGGGTGACCTTGTATTCGTCGCAAACCTCGGTATCCGGTGGCCGGGACTGCCTCAACAAAGCGGCAACCTGGTCTGAGGGGTCGCTATACAGCATGAAAATCTGTCCAAAATGAGATTGAGTCGTCCGCAAAAGGTTAAGCCGGTCGGCTTTCGGCTTGCTCAATGTCTGCTCGTGGCGAAAGACAATCTTCCGATCGTAGTCCTCCAGTTGCCCCGCCGCTATAAATCCCCGACGCACATGTTCGGTGCCGGAGCAATCGCCGGGCATTTGGAAAGTCTGGGTATACACGTAAAGGCTGGGCTCTGAATCGGACACCAGGACGCGGTTTGCGCGCCAATCTTCCAGGTGCGCTGCGGCCCGGGTGTAAACGTTTTGCTGGTCCTCATCATCTCCCAGTTCCTTTCTTCCCAGGATGACTCGTACGAGGTTGTGAGGACTGGCGCTATAGTAGCGATCCTGCATAGCGGGGGTGATTTTATCGTAGGGCTGCGTAACTACGTCGGCAACGGATACCTTGTTAGGATCATATCGCAAGGCTCGAAACGGAAAGATGCTGGCCATCTGGATGAGATTTTCCTTCGTAATATGATTGGCTTCTGAAAGAACGGAACACGGCTCGATTGTAGCAGCCGGAAAAACCTATTCCCGATGTAGCAGCGCATCAAATGCCGCTGCCTCGGGTTGAAATCACGTTCGATTGGTGTGTCCGGCTTTTGACATGGCACTGGTTTACCTGTGTTAACATTTAGCCCACTTGAGGGACCTATGGCCCCAGCGGTAGGGGAGTCGGGTGGGGCGCCCCGGCCAAGCAGTTTGGCGGTGGTGGTGAAATAGCCGGTCGTGCGCCCGGCGGTTCCGGCCGTGAATTCAAGCTTTCCCGCAAGATCCTTCTCGCGTTCAGCGCGCTTTTGCTCACAATCGGTTGCTTGTCTCTTAACTCGTTCGCCCAGAACGACCAGACCGACATCCATGTTGTTCCACGAGAGCAGAAGAAGGACGCCAAACCCGATCCAACCGTGATGCCGCCGGGGGTGGCCGCTGAAGCCAAAGCTGCGGGAGTCTCCGTCGATCCTTCACTAAAGACCCATACCAAGCCAATCCGGAAAGATGTGGACCTGGTTCTGGTTCCAGTGACCGTTACCGATCCCATGAACCGGCTCGTGACCGGGCTCGAGAAGGAGAATTTCTTCCTGACCGATAACGGCCAGCCCCAAGAGATCCGCCACTTCTCAAGTGAGGATGCCCCGGTATCACTGGGGGTGATCTTCGACGTGAGCGGCTCCATGTCGAATAAGATCGACAAGTCCCGCGATGCGGTGGTGGAGTTTTTTAAGACAGCAAACCCTGAAGACGAGTTTTTCCTGATTACGTTCTCCGAAAAACCGGAAGTTCTGGCGGACTTCACCTCATCGGTTGAGGACATTCAAAGCCGACTGGTGTACGCCGAGCCCAAGGGACGCACGGCCTTGCTCGATGCCATTTATTTGGGAATGAACCGAATGCGCAAGGCGAAACTCCAAAAGAAAGCCCTGCTGATCATTTCCGACGGCGGGGACAATCATAGCCGTTATACGGAGGGCGAGATTAAATCCCTGGTTCGCGAGGCCGATGTACAGATCTATGCAATAGGACTGTACGACCGGGACTTCAAAACGCCCGAGGAAAGGGAAGGTCCGCAGTTGCTGAGCGAGATCTCCGAGGTAACGGGTGGGCGAACCTTCACCATCGGGTCGCCCAACGAGTTAGGCGACGTCGCTACGAAAATCGGCATTGAGCTGCGGAATCAGTACGTGCTCGGATACCGGCCCGAGAACCCAACTCGCGACGGCAAATGGCGGAAAATCAAGGTGAAACTCAATCCTCCCAAAGGCCTGCCCCCGCTGCACGTGTATGCCAAAACGGGATACTATGCACCAACGGAATAGGACACTACTCCTCCTATTTGTTACGACACTTTTCCTGGGGTCGCTGGTAATCGGACAGACTCCGCCAGCGCAAAATCCGCCAACTCAAAATCCGCCTTCGACGAGTTCGGGAGCCAGCTCCGACCAGGCTCCAGCCGCGAAAAGCGGAGATATCTTCGTCTTCCGAAAAGAAGTAGACGAGGTGACCCTCCACGCGACGGTCGTGGACGACAAGAACCACCTGGTCACTGATCTCACGCGCGGGGATTTCACGGTCTTCGAAGACAGCCAGCCACAAAAGATTATTTCATTTCGGCGCGAGGACATTCCCGTAGCCATGGGGATCGTCATCGACAACTCCGGTTCGATGCGCGAAAAGCGCCAGGCCGTGAATGCTGCCGCCGTTAATTTCGTAAAGTCGAGTAACCCGCAAGACAAAGTCTTCGTCGTTAATTTCAACGAGGATTACTTCTTGGACCAGGACTATACGGCCTCCATTCCCAAGCTCAAGGACGCCCTTGAGCGTATCGAAACACGGGGCGGAACGGCCTTGTACGATGCTGTAGTCGCTTCGGCCGATCACCTGAAGAAGTCTGGGTTGCTGGAAAAGAAAGTTCTCCTCGTGGTTACCGATGGCGAAGACAATGCCAGCCGCGAGTCGCTGGAGCAGGCCATTCGGCGCCTCCAGGAAGAGAACGGTCCGACCGTTTACACCATCGGATTGCTGGGCGAGGAACACAACAAGCGCGCGCGCAGGGCCCTTCGGGCAATGGCGGAAGAAACCGGAGGAATGGCATTCTTCCCCCAGGGTTTGGCAGAAGTCGACGCCATTACCCAGCAGATTGCCCACGACATCCGCAATCAGTACACCATCGGCTACAAGCCCAGCAAGCCCCAGAGCGAAGGCGGATTCAGGACGGTCAAGGTCGAGGCGAATGCCAAGGGCTATAAGAGGTTACAAGTACGAACCCGAAGCGGATATTACGCAGGCCAACAGAGGGCCGCAGCACCGGCGGAAACGCCCAAGGCGAAGTGATCCGGTAAAGGCTACCGTTATCCAGGCGGCTAGGGCGTGTCGGCCTTAAACTTCGCTACGATTTGCTCTCCCGCCAACAACTCGAGCCTCTCTCCGTTGATCTTGTAAGTCGTCACCGACTGGAGGGCCGTGATGAATGTCTGCTCTTGCTTCATCAGAGGGTCGGGACAGGCGACCATGGTCATGGCTCCGGGTTTGAAGTGAAGGGAATCACCGTCTAACTCGAAGCCGCCTGTCATCCGGTTGCAACCTGCTGAACCCGAATAGCGGTTTTCGGTGGCGTCGAGCGCCAACTGGGCGTGGTTCTTACCCATTGCGGACACTGGCGGCTGCCCATTCAGTTCGACCAGCTTCCAGTTTGTACCGCGCAAGGGCACTGTGGCAGCGTTGTCCTTTGCGGGCGCCGGCGGTGTATTACTTACAGGCTGCAGCACCATGTTTACGACCGTAGGTGCGCCGTTCGTCATGACGGGATACGCAGTGGTTGTCGTCAGGATGAGCTTTTCACCTACCGTAATCCGTGCCCGCACCTGATACCGATGGTTCGGCTGGATGTCTTTCTCGGAATACGGGAGTTGAAAGGGGATAGGAACTTGCTTTCCGGCAGCTGCAAAAATGTTTTCCGCAACGACCGTGGCCGGAGCATCGGCGCGTGACACATCCTCGAGGCGGACATCAATTGCAGCGTCGGGTGGCAATGCCGTCCGCACGCGGTAGGTCACGGTGCCGGTGATCATGGGAGGTGAGCCAGGGCTCGCTGAAGTCTGAGCAATGCAAATTCCAGTCCAGCAGAATGAAACAGAAACGAGCGCGCCGAGCACGGACAGCCGAATCATGCCAGAGCCCTCCCCTACCAGTTAAAATTAAGACGTTCCGTTCAAGCGTGGCATATGCCTTTCTAGCTAATAGCCACTGGTTCCCAAGACGAAAGTTTCCCACATTGACCGGCGCAATTGCCATCACGTACCCTTAAAAGTCCAACCCGGACTAGCCTCGAGGTCCATGAAAACTGCCGAAATGATCTCTCTCCGTGTGGCGGAAGAAATCAGTGAACTAGTTGGTGAAACCCCTGTACTCCACCTAAGCCGGATCGCTCCGGCGGGCGCCGCCGATATCTACGCCAAGTTGGAATACCTGAACCCCGGTGGCAGCATCAAAGACCGTGCCGCACTGGGTATGATCACTCGTGCCGAAGAAGATGGCCGGCTTCAGCCGGGTGCCACCATCTTCGAGGCGACTGCCGGCAATACTGGTGTTGGCCTTGCCCTGATTGGCTGTCGGCGCGGGTACAAGGTAGTGCTCGCGGTTCCGGAGAAGTTTTCCATCGAGAAGACCATTCTCATGGAAGCTTTGGGGGCCGAAGTAATTCGTACTCCGGATGCAGAAGGCATCGAAGGCGCTATCCAGTATGTAAAGGGACGTGCCGGCGAGACGCCCAACGCCTTCGTGGCGGGGCAGTTTGAGAATCTCGACAACCCGGACTTTCACTACCAGACAACTGCGCGCGAGTTCTTTGAGCAGCTCGGAGGGGAAGTGGATGCGGTCGTGATTGGCGCAGGCACGGGCGGAACGTTTACCGGAATCGCACGTTACTTCAAAGAGCGGAATCCCGGGCTGCTTGCAGTTGTGGTCGAGACGCAAGGGTCGATATTGGGCGGGGGGCCCAAAGGGTCGCACGCGATCGAGGGCATTGGCGCGAGTTTTATCCCCAAGACCTTCGACGCTTCACTCGCCGACGAGATTATCGCCGTCAGCGATCACGATGCCTTTGACATGGTCAAGAAGCTGGCGGCGGTGGAAGGCGTGCTGGGTGGATCCAGCTCGGGAGCCAACGTTTTCGTGTCGATTCAAGTCGCCCAGCGGCTTGGGCCGGGGAAACGTGTAGCAACGATCATTCCGGATTCCGCCGAGCGCTACCTTTCAAAGGACATTTTCAATTTCAAAGGATAGGCCCGCAATTGTCGGCGATGGCGCGTTCCTATTGCGTGACGGCGTGCCCCGCGAACTCATGAAGGCTAAAAAGACAGGTTTTTCCACTCGCGCCATCCACGTCGGAAATGAGCCCGATCCTTCCACCGGAGCAGTTGCGCCTCCGATATTCGCGACTTCGACCTATGCCCAGGAAGAGTTGGGCAAGACGAAGGGCTATGACTATTCCCGGGCAGGGAATCCGACGCGCACTCGCCTCGAACAGAACCTGGCCTCCCTCGAAGGGGGAGTCGCAGCGCGCGTATTCTCCAGCGGTATGGCGGCCGTATCAGCGCTGGCGAGCCTGATGAAGACTGGCGAGCACATCGTCGCTTCAAACAATCTATACGGTGGGGTTCCTCGACTCTTCAATCAGGTCCTGGCGAACCTGGGGCTGGAATTTGCCTACGTGGACAGCGCGGATCCCCGGAACGTAGCCAAAGCGATCCGGAAGAACACTCGATTCGTTTACCTCGAAACGCCCACGAATCCCCTGATGGCGCTTACCGACATTGCTGCGGTCAGCGATATCGCCCACAGGCACGGCTGCCAAGTTGTAGTTGACAACACGTTCATGTCGCCCTATTTCCAGCAGCCGCTCAAGTTCGGTGCTGACATGGTGCTCCACTCCACAACCAAGTTTCTGAACGGGCACAGCGACGGCATCGGTGGAGTCCTCATTTGTTCGACCGAGGAACAGGCGGAGAAGCTGGCCTTCGTGCAGAAGGCAGTGGGAGCGATTCTTTCACCGTTCGAATGCTGGCTCGTTCTTCGCGGAGTGAAGACTCTGGCGATAAGAATGAGACAGCACGACCAGAGCGGGCGCGTGATTGCCGACTTTCTCAGCGGCCATCGCAAAGTGAAAAGGGTTTTTTACCCCGGCTTGAAGAGCCATCCCCAGTATGATCTTGCATGCCGCCAGATGTTAGGATTCGGAGCGCTGATAACCTTTGAGACCGGCTCACTCGCTAACGCAAAAAAGCTCCTGCGGCGCGTGCGCGTCTGCACCCTGGGCGAATCGCTAGGCGGGGTCGAGACACTGATCTCGCATCCGGCGAGCATGACGCATGCCGCGATTGGCGCCCAGGGCCGTAAAGTGATCGGCCTGAGCGACGGCATGGTGCGAATCTCGGTTGGCATCGAAGATGTGGAAGACCTGATCGCGGATTTGGACCAGGCCCTCGCCGGAATCTAGAGCGGGGAAACCCAATCGCAATGGCGCACGATGGAGGCGCCTATTCGAACATCTTTGTCACTCCTTCTTCCAGCACACAGATCTTGTTTTCAATGCCTCGTTGTCTGGCAGCTTCGATGAGCCTCGGCACGGGCTCCTCCACCGGCTCGTAGGACAAGCGAAACGATCCGAAATGCATTGGGACCATCCAACGTGCGCCGAGGTCGACAAACGCCTGCAGCGCGTCTTCCGGGCTGGTATGCACATTGCGGAACGACGCCGGATGATACGCGCCGATGGGCAACAGCGCTAGCTCAGGACGCAGCCGTGCCCCGATTTCCGCGAAGCCGTCGAAATAGGCTGTGTCGCCCGCGTGATACACGTTATGCTTTCCCGAGCGCAAAACGTACCCCCCATAGCCCCGATGAATGTCACGTATCACCCGGGCTCCCCAGTGACGTGAGGGAGTGTGCACGATTTCGATCCCGCCCAGTTGAAAACTGCGCCACCAGTCCAACTCGATAACGCGCGAGAAACCCAGGTCGGCCACTATGTCACGAACATGTCGAGGCACGACAATTACCGGGCGCTTGCCCGACTTGCGACGCGTCAGGTTGGCGATGGTCCGCAAGGACGGCCGGTGCAGATGGTCGAAGTGAGCATGCGAAACCAGCACAGCATCGATGGGCGGCAGATCACTCATCCGCAGGCCCGGACGGCGCAGCCTTTTGAGAATGAAAATCCATTGCGCGAAGTTGGGATCGATGACGATGTTCTTACCGCCGATCTGCAGAAAGAAACTGGAGTGCCCGATAAACGTAACGCCTAACTGTCCCCGGTTTGTGAGGACGGGCTTTCGCGTGGTTCCGCTGCGAGGCGTCATGACCGAGCGGCCTACGAGCGTTCCGATCTGCCTGGCTTTACGACGGATTGTGATTCCTGTCATGTCCCACTATTAGACGCCGCACAACAGCACTGCGATGCGGGGTTGTTGCCCACACATGAAGACTTCCTTGACCTTGCTGGGACAGTCAGCTTAAATCAGAGTGCAGCCACAAGGAGACCGCAATGCGAATCGCTTTTCTCGGTTTGGGCATCATGGGTCGGCCAATGGCCTCGAACCTGGTGAAAGCAGGGCATGAAGTCTTTGTATGGAATCGATCCGCCCGCCAGCATGTAGATGGCGCCGTAACTGCCGTATCCCCGGCCGAAGCGGCAAAGGATGCTGATGTCGTATGGATTTGTGTCGCGGACACTGCGGCCGTTGAGCGCGTCGTATTCTCCGAAGACGGTGTCGAGCAATCGTTGCGTCAAGGCATGATCATCGCCGATTCCAGCACGATCTCTCCGTCTGCCACCGTGCGTTTTGCTCAGCGAGTCGCCGAGAAAGGTGTGCAGTGGGTGGACGCGCCGGTGACCGGCTCAAAAATTGGCGCCGAAAACGCACAGCTCATCTTCATTGTGGGTGGACCTGCCGAGACGGTGCAGTCGATGGAACCGTTGTTCAAGGCTATGGGAAAGACGGTCATCCACGTCGGTGACACAGGCAAGGGGCAAAGCGCCAAGATCTGCATGAATCTGCAGATCGCCATGATCTACGAAGGCTTCGCAGAGGGCTTGACCCTGGCGCGCAAGCTCGGCGTAGAGCCCCAGAAGATGATCGAACTGGTGCAGGCGTCGATGATTCGCTCTGGTGTCACCGATTACAAAGCTCCCTTCGTGACGCGGCGCGACTACTCTCCTAATTTCCCGTTGCGTCTCATGCACAAAGATATTCATCTCCTGCTGGACACCGCCAAAGAAGTCAGGGTGAAGCTTCCGGCTCTCGAGACTGTGGACGAGATCTATGAGTTAGCCAGCGAAGAGGGCTGGGACGACCTCGATTTCGCCGCGACCATTCAGCTTCTGGAGAAATGGGCTGGCCTCAACGGCCCGCAAAAGTCGTAGCCGACCGCTTTCGTCAGTTGGGCTTGGAAATGCCAGTCACGACCAGTCGGGTGGGATCACCCGGCTCGATATGATTCGCTTCTAAACACGCCTTGATCCGCTTCTGAAGTTCACGGCGTACCGCAAATTGCGATCCCGGTTTTGTTTTTACAATCGTCAGGTAGTCCACCGCATTACCGCTGACCTTGTCGATGCCGAGCACTTCGGGCGCTGCCACTAGCATTGGTGAGAAGCTCGGATCGTGCGCGAAGTCCTCGCCCACCTGCTTCAGCAGAGCGATCACTTTGTCGCTATCGACCGCGTAAGAAACCGAAACCTGGAGACTCACTTGCGTCCAGTCACGGGTCAGGTTGCTGACGACCTGGATGTCGCTGCTTGGCACGGTATGAACCGTGCCGTCAGCATCTCGTAAGACCGTCCGCCGCAGCGTCACGTTTTCGACTACGCCCTGGACGCCGGCAATTCGGATAGTGTCACCGACATCATACTGATTCTCAGCAAGAATGAAGAAGCCGTTAATAAAATCTTTAACCAGGGTCTGTGCACCGAACCCGATGGCGAGACCAGCGATGCCGGCGCTGGCCAGCAAGGGCCCCATATTGATGCCCAAAAGCGCGAGCACCTGCATGGACGCAATGAAGAAAATGATGAAAAGTCCGATGCTATAGATGACGCCCGACATCGTTCTCAACTGCTGCGAACGGACAGAAGAAGGAAGGCCCTGACGGTTGCCCAGATCGGAAAGGTGCTTCGTCAGCAATTTGAGCAGCCGGCTAAGAACAAATGCGACGACCAGAACGGTCAGAATCCGGGGGGCCTGGTGGCGGGCAAAATCAAACGCGTCGTCGCCCCAATCGTGAATCACCTGTACTATCCGGTTTGGGGCCATATTATTTGTCACGCGCGCTATGTTCTGGGCGATTATAGCAATCGATTACATGCCGGTCGCGGACGCCGTCCGAGCGACGCGCGGAGTGAAGAAGGCGCGATTTCAACAACAGGAGTTCGCATGAAGTTGGCTGGACCATCGCGGGCAGTTGGTAAGAGTCTTTTGCCAGGTCTGCTGTTTCTGTGCGTTATCGTACCCCGTGGTGCGGCAGCGCAAGTCATGGACACGCAAGTACCGGACGCCAGCGTTTCTGGTCCTCAGCGTCAACGAAACACCGAGGACCCATTCGTTCTTCAGCAGAAGCGCGAGATGGCAAAAAAACAGAATGAGGCACGCCAGCAGGACATCAAGAAAGATACCGACAAGTTGCTCCAGCTAGCGACGGAACTCAAGCAGTACGTTGATAAAACCAACGAGAACATCCTTTCGATGGATGTGATCAAGAAGGCTGAGGAGATTGAGAAGCTGGCGAAAACCGTTAAAGACAAGATGAAGTCTCAATAAAATGGCCGCGAATCATTTCAAGACAGCCGTCCCGGTGATCGCTTCGAGTGACGTCATGAAGACGGTTGCGTACTTCGTGCAAGTGCTCGGATTCGAGCAACAGTGGATTTGGGGCGAACCGCCGGTTTACGCGGGAATATGCGCTGGCCAGGCGCTTATTTACATTTCGCACGATCCCGTACTGGCTCGCGCCATCCAGGAGTCACGACTCGCGCCGGATGTCTATTTCTGGGTCGAAGAGATAGAGAGCCTTTATGCCCGGCATTCGGCGAACGGAGCCCAGATTCTCGAAAAGCTCGAGACTCGGCCGTGGGGAACGCGGCAATACTCCGTGCTCGAGCCCAACGGATATCACTTGAAGATTGCCGAGTTCGAATCAGACTAAGTGGCTACGAAACGAAAAACGCCGCCCTGGGACGGCGTTTTGCACAAATTAAGGGACTACACTCAGGCTGCCTTCACGATCCGCATTCCATAGAACGAACGCCAGACGAAGACGAACGAGATCACGAAGAAACCCACCGCCAGAATATGTGCCAACCCCGTACCGCTGGTCGCAGTCAACTGAACAGCGAGCTCGACGGCCAACAGTCCGAAGAGTGTCGTGAACTTGATGATGGGGTTCATGGCCACCGAAGACGTGTCCTTGAACGGATCACCGACCGTATCGCCCACGACCGTTGCGTCGTGTAGCGGCGTTCCTTTTTGTTTTAGTTCGACCTCGACGATCTTCTTGGCGTTGTCCCAGGCGCCGCCGGCATTGGCCATGAACATGGCCTGGTACAGGCCGGAGATGGCAATCGAAATCAGGTAGCCGATAAAGAAAAACGGCTCCACAAAGGCGAATGCCAGAGTCACGAAGAACACCGCCAGAAATATGTTGAACATGCCTTTCTGGGCGTACTTCGTGCAGATCTCGACCACCTTCTTGCTGTCCTCCACCGAGGCCTTCTCCACGCCTTCCAGCCGGATGTTGGCCTTGATGAATTCGACCGCTCGATACGCGCCGGTCGTGACCGCCTGCATGCTGGCCCCGGTAAACCAATAGATAACGGCGCCTCCACTAATGAGCCCAAGCACGAACGGCGCGTGCAGCAGCGATAGGTTGCCGACGTTCTCCGTGAGGCCGTGGGTCAGCGCCATAATGATCGAGAAAATCATGGTCGTTGCGCCCACGACGGCGGTTCCGATCAGCACGGGCTTGGCTGTGGCCTTGAAAGTGTTGCCCGCGCCGTCGTTCTCTTCTAGCATGTGCTTGGCGCGTTCGAAATTAACGTCAATGTTGTAATCCCGCTTAAGTTCGCTGGCGATATTCGGGATCTGTTCGACAAGCGACAATTCGTATACCGATTGCGCGTTGTCCGTCACCGGTCCGTAGGAATCGACAGCGATCGTCACCGGCCCCATGCCGAGGAAACCGAAAGCCACCAATCCAAAGGCAAAAACGGCGGGTGCGAGCATTAGGGCGCCCAGTCCGTAATTGCTCACGTAGTAGCCGATGCCCATCAGGATGACCATTGTGAAGCCGAGGTAGTAGCAGGAGAAGTTGCCCGCCACCAGTCCTGACAGAATATCGAGCGATGCACCGCCCTCTTCGGCCGAGGTGACCACTTCTTTCACGTGCCGCGACTCAACCGATGTAAATACCTTCACCAACTCAGGGATGATGGCTCCAGCCAGTGTTCCGCAAGAGATGATCGTCGCCAGCTTCCACCATTGCGTGCTATCGCCCCCCAGGTCGGGAACGATCACTTTCGAAACGAGGTAAGTTAGAAGGATAGAAATAATCGAAGTCAGCCACACCAGCGATGTCAGAGGAGCTTCGAAATTCATTTTGTCCGCGTTGCCGTAGCGCGCCTTGGCGACCGCCTCATTCAGGAAGTACGCTACGCTGCTCGATACCAGCATCATGATGCGCATCACGAAGATCCACACCAGCAGCTGGACTTGAACCGTGGGATTGCGAACGCCGAGCAGGATGAATGTGATGAGGGCAACACCGGTGACACCATAGGTCTCGAATCCGTCGGCGCTGGGGCCAACCGAGTCACCCGCGTTGTCGCCCGTGCAATCTGCGATGACGCCCGGATTGCGCGCATCGTCTTCCTTGATCTTGAAGACGATCTTCATCAAATCCGAGCCGATGTCAGCAATCTTGGTGAAGATTCCGCCCGCGATACGAAGTGCCGCAGCGCCCAGCGACTCTCCAATAGCGAATCCGATGAAGCACTGGCCGGCATAATCGACGGGAACGAACAGCAATATGCAGAGCATGATGAGCAGCTCGACGCTGATCAGCATCATGCCGATGCTCATGCCGGCGCGTAGCGGAATCGAATACAACGGATAAGGTTTGCCGCGGAGTGCGGCAAATGCCGTACGGGAGTTAGCGAAAGTGTTAACGCGGATGCCGAAGGCCGCAACACCATAGCTGCCTAAGATGCCGACCACGCTGAAGCATAGGATGATGAACACCCGCGACGCCTCAAAGTGCAGGAGCAGTCCGAAATACAACAGGATGATGACTGCGATGAAGGCCCAGAGTACGAGAAGGAACTTTCCCTGGGTCACCAGGTAAGTCTTGCAGGTTTCGTAAATCAGCTCGGAAATCTCGCGCATTGAGCGGTGGACCGACAGTTTCTTGAGCTGCATGTAAATCGCCAATCCAAAGAGCAGCCCAAACACGCAAAACAACAGGCCAATCATCAGCAGCTTGTGGCCGTCCACACCGAGGAAACTCACAGAACTTAAATCCGGCAGCTGGAGACTTGCTTCGCCTCCGGCCTCGCTCGGCTGGGCAAAGGCTGCCAATGAACTCAGCAATAGGAAAGAAAATCCCATGCTGAAGCGTCTGGTAACACGCAGGGTAGAGTCCGAAAATGAAGACAGCCGCCGAACAGAGGCGAGCCAGGTTTGCATAAGAAATCCTCCGATGGGCCGTGTCCACGATAAAGATGGGCCGCCCAATGAATTGTCCAAACAGTATTGCCGTCTCAAACGAGCACCTCTCATGGAGGCGCCGCATGAAAACTGAAAATGACGGGCAGGCTTCGGCGGTACAGGCTTCGAGTTGGCGTTTCGATCAGTGCCACCCAATACCATTGGCCGACCTGCTCATATTCCGGAAACGCGCTTCCACTTCAAGACAGAAGTGTTGAGGTTTGGCCGCGTCGGGCGCGCTCCACCTGCATCCCAGCCGGTAAATACCCGGAATGCAATGTGGAGCGAGACTTTATAGCATGCGGGGAAAAGGCGGGTCAATCGCAGGCATCACCAATGACTGTGTTGTTCCCGGATTGCACCCAAAGTAATGCAGGACACGTCGGTCCAAATGGCTCATGGCGAAAGAGCGAACCCATCGCACTATCAATCTTAGCCAGTAACGCCTCGAATCGTCCAGAAGTCGAAGGCGAATCTGGGATCGGTAATCACCTTGTACGGCATTCGAAAGTGACCGTCGAGGCCCCATTTGGGGCCCCAGGAATTTCTGACGAGCACAGTTTTGCGCCTATCGTCGTAGCCAACCGCCATGACGGCATGTCCGCCCTTCGATTTATCAACATGTGGCTTCGGAACAGGCATCACGCCGCTCTTCCAGGTCCCTCTCACGTTCTTCTCGAAGCTTTCATAGACGATGAAACCGAACACGAAAGGGTGTCCTTCGGCCAGGCAGTGCTTCAGATGCTTGAGAAATACTTTTGGCTTGTCCGTTCGCATCGGGATGCGATGATAGGCGACAAGTTTCCGGCTCTTCGCGGCATGAAAGACATGTTTGGGAGGTGTCTTCTGCAGAATTCGAGTGTCTTCGCTGTAGGGCCACATGTGCTCCGGACACACGCCCATCTTTGCGGTGGCCTTAATCGCATCGCGCAACCGTACGACGCAGTTCAAACCCGGTTGACCGGTCAGGGCACGCTCGTTGTAATAAATGAACAAACGGGACGGGGTGATCGGTCTTATATTCTGTACCCGCTGTTCGTAGGCAAATGCTGCACCTATGGCATGCGCCGTGCAGGTGGCGATTCTCCCCTGATTTAGGACCGGCGGGCAGGTCTTCCTTAAATCCACCTGCGGCGGCAGCTGGTGGAGTCGATCTGCAGGACCCGCAGAATAGATCAGGTCGCGCTTGTCAGCGTCGTCTCGCGCCAGGGTATAGCGCGATTCCTTGGGCGCCATGGGACGATTCTGACAGGTCACATAGGGAATGGAAAGATCCAACCTCTCGTGCGGAAGAAAACCAGTATTACCCTTGCGTCCTTTTTGACGCAAACATCCTCAATCGCTACAATGAAAAGAAAATACAGCGCCGCAAGCGCACACTCCTCAGTAGCTCAATGGCAGAGCATCCGGCTGTTAACCGGAGGGTTGTAGGTTCGAGTCCTACCTGAGGAGCCATTTTATGCAGTAAACATGCCGCTCCGAGCGATATCCGATTCGGGGCTGGTTTGGCAGGCGGAACCTGTGCTCCCCCGATTAGGTTTAGAGCCAACTATTCCTCCTTCTGCTGGGTTTCGGCTGGGGGATCACCGTAGAGAGCCCTAATGTCACGCAAATTCAATCCCACGGATCACGGTCACCACGCCGCGTCCTGATTCGCTCTCGGCAGCGACCTGACCTCGACGGATCGATGCCGCCCCCATCCCACGAATTGGCAGCGACGGTGCAGGAGCTATGCGGCGTCGGGCGGCTTGAGCCGCGACAAATCCGGCTGAGTCTGGCTCAGCAAGATCAGCTCATCGCCTTCGCACAACGGTCCCGCTTCCCCGCCAACCGGGTTGAGCGTCATTGTTTCACCTCGATAGAACCCGATGAGAAGGCACGCCTTCATATTCGTGCGATCGGGCAGGAACACGTTTGCCGCTGCGACGAAATCCATCCCGACAAGTTGGGCAGGCACTGGCACCAGGTACATCTCGTTGGCGTCGCGCCGGACCGATAGCAGCTCTTGATAAACGCGCGTCATGCCATGAAAGAGCGAGGCACGTGCTATCAGACGCAATCCGAAGTCGGCGGCCGAGATGACTTCATCGGCACCTGCCTTGCGCATGTGCGGCCGGTATTTCGGATCCTGGCACTCGGCCACGATGTTTGGCTGGCGCTCTTGTACGCAAACGTTCTTCACGGCAATGCAGCACACGATGGTTTTTCCGTCGGCGTGCTGGTCCTGGCGGTCATCCGACAAGATGACGACGGAATGCGCTTGTGCAACCCTGGCGCGGCGCAGGATCACTTCGTTGGCTGGCTCACCTTTGACGATATAGACGTCGTTGAAAGCGGCGTCATCCTGTTTGTCAGGCAGCACAACTTCGTCGGGTGTGTCGTGAACGATCACAACTGGCCGCTTGTCGGTGACGATACCGCTGTGCACTTCGCGTATCCAGTCTAGTGCTCGCGGCGACCAGTTGCACAGCACCAGATGGTCAGACATTTCAAGATTAGTCACCTCACGACTCCTTAGTGAGCGTTCGACCAGGATCGACGCCACGCTGGCCGTGAACAAACCGGCCACGGCGACACCGACGACAAGCACGACGGAAACCACGAGCCGCCCAACAGAAGAGTTGGGCGTGAAGCTGAGTCCGCTGAAGAGGGTGACCCAAACGTTCCAGAAGGACTCGCCTAACGTCTTGAACGCTGGATTAGTGCCACGCTCCGCGAAGTGCAGTACTGTGCCGCTGACGATCCAGATCACCACGACAGCGGTCAGGACTTTCCAGACTTGGTGGCGGTTCCACGCCGTTAGCACGGTCAGCAATTTGTCGCGCCACGACGCCTCGTCCCGAACTCGGCCGCGCTCGCTCAAAGCCGAGCCTCTGCGCCGAAGCCATAACTCATGTCATTTTCCGTGTTCGAGGCTGTCACGATTATAGAAGCTTGACGCATAAGATCTCAGCCTAAAGGAGCCAAGCTTGGTGGCCGACAATTTTGGTTGTCGGCCACCATACTCTTTAGCTGAAGAATCCATCTTTCAGCAAGAAGTGGAACTGCCATTGACGTCTATGACGAAGCCAACGATGAGGTTGGCCGCCGCCATGGTTGGAAGCGATCTAGCCCTTCTGACCGCATCCAGCCATGACCGGTAGGTGCGCCGGACCGCGTGGGTCCCCGCCGCCCCGATTCCCGCTTCTTCGCCAAGCACGCTTGAGATCGCGCCAGAAGCCGCTGTCGCTGTATGGAAGTCTGCCCGATTGGACGGGAGAGGCGAAATCCAATCGTTCTCTGCTGCAAACCGGCTCTCCTGCCTCCGGCGCGGCACAATGCCCCTTAGCCAGGGTATCGTCCTGTGATATAGCCTTCCAAGTGCTTGATTGTTTCTTCCTGTCCCGCAATGATCCATTTCACCAGGTCGCCAATGGATATCACGCCCGCGACGGTTTCACCCTCCACCACCGGAAGATGGCGAACCCTGCGGTTCGTCATGAGGGTCATACACTCGTCTACGGTTTGGTTTCCAGTTACGAAGATGACTGGGCTGGTCATGATTTCCCGGATTCGAGTTTCCTTCGAGGACCGGCCCTTAAGGACGACTTTGCGGGCGTAGTCACGCTCGGAGAGGATCCCAATCAGCCTACCTTCGGACATGACGAGTAACGCCCCCACTTCCTGCTCGGCCATTTTCTCAATCGCCTCGTAGACCGTCTGTTCGGGGGTGACCGACAATACTGCCTTACCAGCTTTCTGTTTCAGAACAGACTCAACCGTGTCAGTAAGCTTCATGATCGCTCCCGGGTAGGGCCGCTATAATACCACGCCGAGCAGGGGTTGGAGCTTGCAACCGCACCTGCACCTCAGCAGTGTCAGACCTGACCTGCTCCGTGTGACCAGACAGGCGTATCCAGCCTGCATCCGTCCGCTGTTGCTTTCCAACCACGTCACATCTTTTTGTGTCCTCTGACGACTTCTTCGGAGGATCGGTCACAGCTCACGACGGACTTGGGAAATGTCATCAGTAGCGCCCGCCTTCCCAACTCAAGCTAAGCCAACCCGGGCGTGGTGGTAAGCGTTGCAGGATCGGGCATCAGGGACTCGTCGCTCAGTGGCGTCGTCGACTTCTACGCGATTGACGATGTTAAGTACAACGCGACTCCTGAGCCGGGCACGCTTGCCCTGCTTGGTTCGGGCATGTTGGCCGGAGTCGGAGTCCTGCGCCGCAAGATTCTGCTCTAACCCTTTAAATCTTTAACACTTCGTGGCAGCCGGAGCTTCGCGTTCCGGCTTTTTAGTGGCCCAGCAGCTACTCGCCGGGTTGGAAGACTCTTCACCCCAACCTTTTCCAACAGAAAGGAAGCGAAGGGGATGGGCACTCCCTTTCAAATCAGTCCACGGCGAAGAGGGTAGGCTATCCCCCAATTTGGCCGAAACTCTTATCGCTGCCTGTCCATGCTCCTTGCTCACGCGCATCCAGCAAGATGTCTTCGGACAACGACTCGTTGGCCCCCTCATCCTATCGTTGTAGTAGACCGACTTTGGAGATGTTTGATTCAAACTCGCGCTCATCGTCTTACTGCTTGTTCTGCTGGTCATCCCGGATGGGCGCCGCGTCTGAAGTGATTCCGGCATTGCCCGATGGTTAGGGTAGTACTCAGTTGCAAACCGGAGGCGAATGAGAATTGAAGGTTGCTAGTTTTAAAACCCGCGCGGAGGCGATGAAACGCATCGAGGAGGTACAGCCTTGGTTCAGCCTCCAGCCTGATAGGGTGTATGACCCCGAAGACCCTAACGCAAACGCAGAGGGCTATGTATGGGTGGCATCGGTGTCCCTGCACCAAGACGCAGATAAGTTGTACCTATGCACCGACGGCGACATCCACTAAGAATCCGCAGAGCGACCTCGCAAAGCCACATTAATCCTTCGGACAACGACACGTTGGCCTCTTTTCCTCCATTCTCCTGTATGAGGTGTTAGACCCACCTTGGAGATGAATCATTGAAATTCGCGCTCACCGTCTTATTGCTTGCTCTTTAGCCAGATGGGCGCTAGGTATGAAGGGATTCCGGCCATTGCGACACAAGGGGCGCCGCGCTTCTTTTTCGTTCGCTTCTGAATTAAGTGGTGGTTTGCGGCCTTCCAGAGCCGGGCCTAGGCTGGCTGTCACTTATGTCACAGGTAAACGTTGACTGCGACGTACGCGTACGCGCGCGTCCTGTTAATCCAGATATTGGCGTCAGAAGGGTCACGAGTGGTGCATAGCGCGCCCGCGCGCCGCGAGAGCTTGATATCTAGGAATGCGGTCTGAGTTCGTGAGGCGAACCCCAGCATCCGCACGTTCCATTACTGTACAGCTTCGTTCTAGCGAGTGTTCCAAATGCCTTCGCGTGGATTGCGAGCAGCATTCGCATTTGCTGGGTACCAGCTGCGGGCTCTTTTCTCTAGAGGGCCAATCTGCGCTCCAGTTTGAAGATCCTCATTTAGGGGAACGCAATGCGATCACAAAGCGAGCATTCGGCGAATGCGACTTGACATGTATTGTCCGAGCTCGAGAAGTCCTGACATTTTCTCAACACAGGCGCGGCCTCGGCATGGCCGATTGGTCCGAAGTTATCCCGTAGTTTCCGTTGCCAGTGCGATTAAGAGTCAACATCTCTCGGCATCGCGCTGAATCACCGTCACGCTGAGGTCATCGAACGGCGGGTTGCCATTGGCGAAGTCCTGCACCTCGGCAAGCAGTGCCACCAGCGTCGCCTTGGCAGAAGATTGTTTCGCCTGCCGCAAAGCGGCCAGTAGTCGATCCGAGCCGAACTCTTCGCCCGCAGGACTGCGACACTCCAGCACGCCGTCGGAGTAAGCGAGCAATGTGTCGCCGGGGTTGAGGACTACCTGACCTGATTCGAAGCTCGCGCCCTCAACCGCACCGAGAAGAGGGCCGCCAGTCTCCAGCAGTTCCGATTGTCCATCGGCGCGCAGCAGCATCGGCGGGAAATGACCAGCATTGGAGTAGGTCACTTCGCCTGCATTGCAGTCTACCTGCGCCAGAAATACGGTCACGAAGGGCGCCGTCGGTTGCAGATAACACAGATGACGATTGATCTCTGAGGCAATATTTGCAGGGTCAGAATCGGGATGACCGTAACACTGCAAAAGCGCAGCCAGGTTGGTGAACCACATTCCGGCAGCGAAGCCTTTGCCGGCGATGTCCCCGAGTGTCGAGAGCACCTTGGAACCATTTTGCGAAAGTACCGCGAAGTCTCCGGAAAGATAACGCGCGGCGAAGACTTCGCTGGCAAACTCGATGCTTCCGCAATGCAATGCCCGCGGACCGCTTAATTTACGCTGAATTTGAGCTGCCTCGAAGAGCTGGACATGCAGATCGAGTCTCTCCCTTACGAGAGAATCCATTTCGTCCTGCAATGGTACGTTGACTGCGAGGGGCTTGATGGATGGTGCGCTCGACGTGCTCCAATTTCGAAGGCTGTTACTCGCCCGCAGCTTGATTCGACTCCTTGGCATGCAGTTCTCCATCTTCGGGGCGTCCTGTGTTTAGTCGTATGGTGTCTCTGCCGTGACCTTACTAGCCGACGAACCGGTAACCCGTTCCATGCACCGTCAGAAAAAATTGCGGCTGCTCCGGATCAGGCTCCAGCTTCTGGCGCAGACGCACCAAGTGCGTATCCACGGTACGAGTGGTCGGATAGTTGTCGTATCCCCAAACGTCTTCGAGCAGTCGATCCCGACTGAGCGTCTCGCCGGAGTGACAGATGAAATATTTCAGTAACTCGAATTCTTTCGAGGAAATGTCGATGGTCTTGCCTGACTTTTGTACGCGGCAGCGCCGAAGGTCCACTTCAATCGCGCCGAAGCTATGCCGGTCCTGATCTTTGGGGACGACAGCCGTCCGCCGGAGAACTGCCTTCACTCGCGCCAGGAGTTCGCGGATCGAGAAGGGCTTGGTCACATAATCATCCGCGCCAAGCTCGAGCCCGACCACCTTATCGACCTCCTGGCCGCGCGCGGTGAGCATGATGATGGGAATAGAACCGCGCTTGGCACGGAGTTGCTTGCACACTTCCAGTCCACTCATCCGCGGCATCATCACGTCGAGAACAACCAGGTCGGGAGACTGCTCAAGCGCCTTCTGAAGACCCTCGACGCCGTCGCGCGCAGTAATCACCTGGTAGCCTTCGAACTCAAAGTTATCTCGCAACCCCGCCACCATGTTGGGTTCATCCTCCACAACCAGAATCTTTGCAGCAGCCGGCGTGTCACTGGCCTTGACCCTTTCATCCGATTTCATGCCACCCCCCTTTCGACTGCTGAATCGCGGAACCCTGAACTGGAAGAGTAATGATGAACTTGCTGCCCTTGCCCGGCGTGCTTTCCACTGCAACCTCGCCGCCATGCGCCAATACGATGTGGCGCACCAGGGATAGACCCAATCCGCTACCCTTGGTGTTGTGCACCAGCGGATCTCCGACGCGGTAGAACTTCTCGAAGATCTTGGGCTGCTCGTTCGCAGGTATGCCGATTCCATGATCGACAACTTCGAGATTGACGCTGCCGTTCTGCCGATATAGATGTACGCCCAGATATTTGTCGCTTGAGCAGTACTTCACGGCATTGTTGACCAGATTCAACAGAGAGCGAGCAATGGCTTCGCGATCCACCTTTAACGGCGGCAGGTTGCTCTCGATCTTTTCTTCGAGCTGGAATCCATTCTGTTCGATCTCGAATCGATACGACTCCAACGTGCTCCGCACCAGATCGCCGACATCGGTTTCGCGGAAGTTGTATTCCTTCTTTCCTGCCTCGATTCGAGAAAAATCGAGGATGTTGTTGATCAACGCAGTCAGCCGCTCGCTTTCTTTGCGAATGATCTCGTGGTACTCGTGCTGTTTCGCAGGATTGGAAAGTCGTCCCAGCTCCAGGGTCTCGGCATAGAGGCGAATCAGCGCAAGTGGCGTTCTCAGCTCATGCGATACGTTGGACACGAAGTCCGATTTCAATTTGGCTAGAGCAAGCTCCCGGGACACACTGCGATAAGTGATCCACATGCCCCCGGCCATCAGCAGCGAGAGGGCCCCGAGAATCAGAAAATTGGTCCTAAGAAATTTGTTACTAATGCTTTCGATGGTGGTCCCACGCAACTTTATCCCCAGGATCAAGCCGGGGAAAACGCTTTCGAAACCCCGCTCCACTTCTGGCGCTCCCCCGTCCCAGCAGATGGAGGAGGCGAGTGGACTGTTGTCTCTGGCAGTTCGCACCATGATCGCCGGTTGGGGATGAGAGGTGTCGTCCGGGTTCTGGTTTGGCAGCACCGTGTTAAGTGCTTGAGGAAAGAATTGGTTGGCTAAATAGTCCGAATCGTAAGCGAACCCGGCCAGCGCAGGATGTTCGGAAGTCGAGCCACGGGGCTCGAAGAGCACCAGCGACTGATATAGCCACTTGTCACCCCGCGGTACCCAGTTCGAGGTGATGTAGACTTTCCGGCCTTCTGTCGCTTCAAATTTCTTCAACTTAAGCGCATATTCCTTCGAACCCACGTCAAACCAGTTCCCAACATTCGACGCGAGCTTCTTGGCCTCCTCGCGGAACTCAGGATCATCCCTCCGGCGCGGCTGGGAGACAAAAGCCAGATTCCCTCCGCCCTTCCACAGAAAGGCATGCGCGATGTCCGGATGTGTCTCGAGGAAGGTCTCGAGCTCCTCTGGATGATCGGCGCCCGGGAACTTCGCCTTCGCTGCCTCCGTCATCTCGTAAGCGCGCTCGGCGATACGTTTTTCTGCAATCGCCAGAACCTGCTGATAATCCCTTTGAATAACAGCCTCGACCGCTTTTTCGCGTTGAATGGATCTAAGGTGGTACACGCTGGCCAGAATCAATGCCGCCGCAGGCAGTATGACCGCCAGCATCAGGACCAACATCCGAGGCCGTTCGGACCAACGTTGCATCTGCCATTTCGCCATACGAAACTTCTCAGAAAGGTACTCGGGGCCCATCGAGGTTGAGCATAGGGCAGTGGATTCAGACAGGTGTCACGACGAAGCAACAAATTGCAACAAATTGTGAACGGCGATCCGCCTCGTCGCTTGATGGAGCTCAGGATCTTGATCTGCGCAAAGAGTCTGAACTTCACAACGAATCAGTGGCTTAGCGATCGACCGGCCCGCCCGATCACCTCGGTCGCGCATTGCCGGGCGGCGCTCGAGCAAGCGCTAAGAGAGAGGCTCGGACTTCAACTTACGGGTGTGTTCATACCTTTCAGGACTTGCTCACGGGAGCGCTCCAGTGGAATGTCTTTGATGATTCGACGGAAAATATTGCGCGTGATGAAGCCAATGCAGCGGACGAAGTGATGCGTGAGAAACCGGCCGATTTTACGTAAGGCTGGCGAGGTTGCGCCGTGAGTTTTACCTTTCCAAAAGCCACGCTATGACGATCCGCGGATTGCTCCTCACATTTCCTATTTACATTCGAGCGCTGCTTAAGGGAGAATGTCCGACACTCAGGCCAAGGGTCCGTCGGTCAACGTGGGCCCGTGGGGATCGATGGACAATTCATCGCATGATGTTCTTCTCGTCGGTGGAGGAGGCGCGGGCCTTCGCGCTGCCATAGCCGCCGCCGAAGTTAATCCCAAGCTCAGTATCGCAGTCGTCTCCAAGGTCTATCCCATGCGGAGCCACACTGTTTCCGCTGAAGGCGGCGCTGCGGGGGTCGCAAAGCCCGACGACAGTCTGGACGAGCACGCCTACGACACCATCTCCGGCGGCGACTGGCTGAGCGATCAGGATGCTGTCGAGGCATTCGTCAACGAGGCTCCTCAAGAACTGCTGCAGCTCGAACGTTGGGGTTGTCCCTGGAATCGCGAGTCCGACGGACACATCGCCGTCCGTGCCTTTGGCGGAATGAAGAAACGTCGCACCTGGTTTGCCGCTGACAAGACCGGCTTCCACATGCTGCACACGTTATTTCAGACCATCGCTGAAGTTCGAGCCCATTACCCGCTATGACGAGTGGTTCGTCACGAAGCTTCTGGTGGACGATGGGCGAGTACAAGGCGTGGTCGCCATCGAATTGATGTCAGGAAGAATTCAGGCAATCAGCGCGAAGGCAGTCATTCTGTGTACCGGCGGATGTGGTCGCGTGTTTCCGTTTACCACGAATGCCAACATCAAGAATGGCGACGGCATGGCGCTGGCATATCGGGCGGGCGCGCCGCTCAAAGACATGGAGTTCGTTCAGTACCACCCGACGGGCCTGCCGTTCACTGGCATCCTGATCACCGAGGCCGCGCGCGCCGAGGGCGGCTACATGCTGAACAAGGACGGCTATCGTTACTTGCAGGACTACAATCTGGGCACGCCCGAAGCCAAGCCGGTACTGCGCTCGATGGAGTTGGGTCCGCGCGATCGGCTGTCGCAGGCCTTCGTGAAGGAAGACCAGAAAGGTCGAACGATCCAGACGCCCTACGGATCGGTTGTGCATCTCGACCTGCGCCACCTGGGCGAGAAGCTGATTAACACCAAGCTGCCCTTTGTCCGTGAGCTTTGCCTGAAGTATCAGAATGTCGATCCGGTAAGAGAGTTGATTCCGGTGAGGCCGGTAGTGCATTACATGATGGGTGGCGTGAGCACCGACATCAATGGAGCCACACCTCTGGCGGGGCTTGTTCGCCGCCGGCGAGGTGGCGTGCGTCAGCATCAACGGCGCAAACCGCCTGGGGTCGAATTCACTGTCCGAGTGCCTGGTGTTTGGCGCTCGCGCTGGAAGAGCTGCGGCCGTCTATGCATCCCGGCAGCCCGCTCCCAACGGCAAGACGCATGGCGCTGGCACTCGACGAACGCAAGCGGCTGGAGTCGGAATTCCTGAATAAGACCGGTGGACGCGAGCGGATCGCCACGATTCGCACTGAGATGCAGACAACGATGGAAAAGAGCGCCGGCATCTATCGCGAACGGGGTCTTCTGCAAGAAGGTGTGCACAAGATTGCGCGAACTGCAGGAGCGTTACGGCGACATACAACTCGACGACCGCAGCCGCACCTTCAACACTGAGTTGGAGTCGGCACTGGAGCTAGGCTTCATGCTCGATGTCGCCGAGTCGATGTTGCAATGTGCGCTGCATCGGACCGAGTCGCGCGGCGCGCATCAGCGTACCGATTATCCGGCAAGGGACGACAGTAAATTTCTCGCCCATTCGCTGGTGTTACGCAACTCCGACGGGTCTTTCACGGGTTGAGTATCAACCGGTGACGATTACACGATGGCCGCCGGGAGAACGGGTTTACGGGCAGCAGACGGCCAAACAAGCGTCAGGAACACTAAGCGAGGCTGACCACGCAAATGGCGGAAACGATTACTCTCGAAATTGCGCGATACTCACCTGAGCGCGACACGGCGCCGCACTTCCAGAGCTTCGAGGTGCCGGTCCACAAAGAATGGGTCGTACTCGACGCGCTGAACCATATCAAGGACACGGAAGACGGCACGCTCACCTACCGATGGTCCTGCCGCATGGGCATCTGCGGCAGTTGCGGCATGATGGTGAACGGCGAGCCCAAGCTTACCTGCGCCACCTTTCTTAGCGACTACGCGCAGAAAGGAAGCAAGATTCGGGTTGAGCCCTTGCGCTATTTTCCCGTGGTCCGCGACCTGGTTACCGAACTCGAGCGATTTTCTCGGCAAGCTGAAGAAGGTTAAGCCGTGGCTGATTCATCCGAACCAGCCGCCGCTCTCCACGGGCGAATTTCTGCAGACCCCGGCACAGTTGGACCGCTACAAGCAGTTCAGCATGTGCATCAACTGCACGCTGTGTTATGCGGCTTGTCCGGTGGTTGGCCTGGATCCGATATTTGTCGGACCGGCGGCACTTGCGCTCGCGCAGCGCTACAACATGGATTCGCGCGACGAAGGCTCCGATGAACGCATCGCTGTGCTGGCGCATCCGGACGGCATCTGGGGATGCACTTTTGTCGGCGAGTGCACACGAGTTTGTCCCAAGCATGTCGATCCGGCGGGAGCGATTCAGCAGTACAAACTGACGGCAGTCTTTGAATGGTTGAAGTCGTTCGTGACGCCGAAAGGGCCAGGCCTCTAATATGCAGCGAAGCCAAGCCAGGAGCGTTGAGGACGGCGGACTACACCGAATTTCATCCGCGCTGGTATCGGCCGCGCGTGTCGGTGTACTGGTGGCTGGAGCAGCGGCAATACCTGAAGTTCATATTGCGCGAGCTGAGCAGCGTATTCGTGGCTCTCTTCGTCGTGATGACGCTCTTCCAGTTGCGGGCGCTGAAGAATGGACCAGAAGCGTACGCGCACTTCCAGCAGCGCCTGCAGTCTCCCTTAATCATCGCGCTGAACATCGTCGGCTTATTCTTCGTCGTGTTTCATTCGATTACGTGGTTCAACCTGACGCCGAGTGCGATGCCGGTGCGACTCGGCGGAAAGCGTGTCCCGGGCTATTTGGTCGCGGCTCCCAGCTATATTGCGTGGATCGTGATCTCCGCATTCGTTGCGTGGATGGTTCTGCGGTGAGCTGCGCGAGGTAACGATGGAAAAACAGTCGAACGAGGCTTTCTTCTGGGTGCTGTTCAGCGCTGGCGGAGTAGTGGCGGCGCTCCTGATCCCGGTGCAACTCTTCCTCTTCGGCGTGGCGGTTCCCTTGGGATGGGTGCAGGCCCCCAGTTATGAACATCTGATGGCACTCGTCAGCCTGCCGCTGGTAAGGATTTATCTGTTTGTGTTGTGTTCCTTGTCGTTATTTCACTGGGCGCATCGGTTCCGCTACACGCTCTACGACGGGCTTCAGGTAAAGCACTTGAACGAGGTTATTTTTGCGCTGTGTTATGGCGGTGCCGTAATCGGGACGGTAGTAGCCGCGTATCTGTTGTGGACGATTGCATAGTCTGGTGCGAAGCAACGATAGGCGGGCTCTTGAATCCGTTTTGAACGGGCACGGCTTCAGCCGTGCCGCTATGGTCCGCTTAAACGCAGGGCTTTAGCCCTGAGGGAGCTCAAATTCTTCCTTGCAACGAGGCGTAAGCCAGAACGGGAGGATCCAGTGGAATATCAATTGAAGACGATTACAAAGAGCGGCATCGAAGGAGCACTCTCGAAAGCACAGCTCTACAGGTGCTTGAACGAACCCGAGGAGTCGGAATCAATCTGTCAGGACATCCTGGCGGCTGAGCCAGGAAACCAGGCAGCGTTACGGTTACTCGGTCTCGCCATCACCGACCAGTTCCGTGGCAACATCTCCGACCGCTATCCTGAGGCCGAATCGGCTTTCCGGGGACTCACCGACGCATACAAGCGCGAGTACTACCTGGGCATTTTTTGCGAGCGGCGTGCCAAGGCACAAGCGCGGGCAGGTCGTCCCTCAAACGTGTGGGTGCCGTTGTTCGAAGATGCCATGAAGCACTTCGAGGCAGCGGAAAAGCTCAAGCCGACCGACAATGAGGAAGCCGTGCTGCGCTGGAACCGCTGCGTGAGGCTGCTGCGGACGGTCCCGGCAACTCAGAGGGAGGAATCGCCTGGATTGGGCGACGAAGATACCGGTCCACTGGAGTTTGCCCGCCGCTCCGTGAAAGCGGCGCGTTAGCCTCGGGTCAGACTACGGAAAGCCGTTCCTACCCTCGGAACGCTTTCTGTACTAGCGTAAATCGCGCCGCGCCTATCAGGCCGGAGTCATCATTCAGCACGATCTTGATGGGAACCGTTTCCAGAAGGGCCTTCATGCGTCCCTTGTCCAGAAACGAGTCCATAAACGCGGGCTCTTTCATCCTGGCGACAATCTTTCCCGCGATTCCTGCCACGAAAACGCCTCCGGTGGCCATCATCTTGAGAGCGCAATTGCCGGCTTCCGATCCGAAGATGCTCACGAATATCGACAGAGTCCGATCACAGATCGGAGCTTTCTTGCTCACTCCCAACTCGGAAATAAGCGCCGGCATGTCTGGGGCAGTCGAGAGTTGTTGTTTGAGCCAATCCGGTTCTTCTTCTTTGCCGGTGTCTCGCAAGAACTCGTAGACGTTCAATACTCCGGGACCCGACAGGATGCGCTCATAGCTGACATGCTGGTGGCCGTATTTCTTCATCAGGTACTGCAGCAATTCGACTTCATCGTCATTCTTAGGCGCAAATTCCGTGTGGCCGCCTTCGCAGGCAAACGGGTGGTGACGAAATCCGTCCCAGTACAGTCCCGCCTCGCCCAGGCCTGAACCGGCAGAGACCACTGCCATGTTTCCTTCAGAGTCGCAGGCCCCTTCACTAATCGTCACAAAGTCCTTCGATTCCAGTGCATCGAGACCATAGGCGAGAGCTTCCAGGTCATTGATAAGTCCTACCGATCGCAGTCGTAGCTGCGATGCAAGTTCGCGCGAATCGATGACCCACGGTAGATTGGAAATCTTGCTGCGCCCGCCGCGTACCGGACCCGCGACGCCGAAGCACGCGGATTGCGCAGGGATTCCCTCGGTCTTCACAAAATCCGTAACGATCTCCGGCAGGCCACTGTGTTGTTTGCTCGCGTAAATCTTTTCCACGACACATTGCAAGCGGTTGCCCTCTGTTTCAAAAGCGGCAAGTCTCGCGTTTGTGCCTCCAATATCGCCTGCCAGGATCATTCGATTTTCCTCCAGTGCCTTCCGTCGCGTTCCATCAGATCGTCAGATTCCTTCGGTCCCCACGAACCCGCAGGGTAGTTGGGGAAATTTCGTGCCGGCAACGCTTTCCATACATCGATGACGGGGTCGAGAATCCGCCACCCTGCTTCGACCATGTCCGCACGCTGAAAAAGCGTGGCGTCACCGATCATGCAGTCGTAAAGCAGGACCTCGTATCCAGTGTAAGGATCTGCGCCGAAATATTTTGAATATTCGAAGCTCATCTCCACCGAGCCAAGACGAAGCTGGGGGCCGGGTATTTTCGCTCCAAAGCCAAGTGCCATGCCCTCATCGGGCTGAATCTGAATCACCAGCCGGTTCGATTGAAGTTTGTGTACATTCGTGTGCCGGAATAATTGGAAGGGCGCCCGTTTGAACTGAATGTTGATTTCCGTGTGGCGCTTGGCCATGCGTTTTCCGGTTCGCAAATAGAACGGGACGCCCGCCCATCTCCAGTTGTCGATGTTCAGTTTCATGGCGACGAAGGTCTCGGTTTTTGACTCCGGCGCAACCCCTGGCTCGGCGCGATAGGCTTGTACCTTTTCACCCAGTTCGGTGCCTTCGCCATACTGACCGCGGACCGCCTGGTGCAATACGTCCTCGGAACTTAAAGGCTGAATCGCATTGAGCACCTTGGCTTGCTCATCGCGCACCGCGTCAGCGCTGAAAGAGGCCGGAGGCTCCATGGCTGTGAGGCTGATGAGCTGCATCATGTGGTTCGGAACCATGTCGCGAAGCGTGCCGGCGGTGTCGAAGTAACCTCCGCGCAGTTCAACCCCGACCGTTTCGGCATTCGTGATGGCGACATGATCGATGTACCGGCGATTCCAGATCGGCTCGAAGATCCCGTTGCCGAAACGGAAGACCATGATGTTCTGCACGGTTTCCTTGCCGAGGTAATGATCGATCCGGTAAATCTGCTTTTCGGAGAGGACCGCCTTGATGTTGTAATTCAGAGCCAGTGCCGAATCGAGGTCCTGTCCGAAAGGCTTTTCGATAACAACCCGTCTCCAATGTCCGTTTTCCTCACGAGACAGGCCCGATTCCCCCAGTTGCTGGACGATTCCGCTGAAAAACTTTGGCGCCGTGGCCATGTAGAACAGGTAATTCTGGTCGGTGCCAACTTGCTGGTCGATGGTGTGGAGCACCTCGCCCAACTGGGGAAAAGTCGCAGCGTTGCCAAAATCTCCTTTCATGTAATGCAGCGAATCCACAAACCGCTCCCAAACTTCGCTGCCCCGTTCCTCCGGGGGGAGAAACCGTGTCACCTTGGTACGAAATTCGTCGAGCGTGATGTCGTCAATCGCCACCCCAACGACGGCGAACTCCTTGGGCAAAAGATGTGCTTTTTCAAGGTTATAGAGGGCGGGCACCAGCTTGCGCATGGTCAGGTCGCCGGTGGCGCCAAAAACCACCATCGCGCAGGGGCCGGCGGGTTTTCCGGCCTGTTCTAGTTCGTCATCGAGTTCGGTGACGGGAGACAGCGACATGAGCACCTCGCGGCAGTGGGGGCTTACAGTAAAACGCTCGGCAAACGGCTGTCAAGGTGAAGCGGCCCGGGTGATCAATGACGAGGGAATATTGCCCGCGAAGTCGATTCAAGGACAGCCAACATGTTCGTATCGAGAGACATGCTACTGGCAATCCGAGCCGGATTGCGTTACAAAAGTACTTCGCCGCCAGTTTCGAAAAAGCGCTTGCACGACCGGTGATCATTCCGAGGAGTGTCTCAATGGGTTGCATTCATTCCAAACCACAGGGTTCGGCCGTTTCGCTGGGCCAGGGTTCGGTTCGCGATAGTCATTTGCGGTGGATAGCGGGCCTCTGCCTTCCCGCCTTACTGCTCTTCGCTGGTTGCGAGAAGAAGGAAGAAGCCCCGAAGCCCGGCCCCCCCGAGGTGCTGGTCGCCCCGGTCGCCGAACAAAACGTACCGATCTTCAACGAGTGGGTGGGGCAGCTCAACGGTCCCGTCAACGCCGAAATCACGCCCAAGGTGCAGGGGTACCTCCTCAGGCAGAACTACCAAAACGGCTATTTCGTTAGTAAAGGGCAGCTTCTGTTCGAGATGGACCCAAGGCAGTACCAAGCGTCCGTGGACCAGGCTAAGGCCACTCTGGAGAGGACTCAGGCGGAGGTCGAGCGCTACCAAAACGACGTCACCCGCGATACTCCACTGGCCGCGCAGAATGCTATCCCTCAAAAGCAGCTCGATAACGACGTTGCCAGCCTGAATGCTGCGAAAGCCCAGATACTTGCCGACCAGGCCGCACTGGACAACACCAAGTTGAATCTGGCGTGGACCAAGATCTATTCCCCCATCGACGGCATCGCCGGCGTATCGACTTCACAAGTCGGCGACTTGGTGGGGACGACCACCAAAATGACTGTCGTCTCGCAAGTCAACCCCATCTGGGCCTACTTCAACATCAGCGAAAGTGAGTACTTGTCCAACGCCGCGAAGATTTCCGAGGTCGTTCGTGAAGGCAAGGCCCGGCCGACCATTCCCGTGACCTTCATTCAAGCCAATGGCGAGGTCTATCCTCAAACCGGTCGCATCGTCTCGATCAATCGCCAGATAGCGACGGGAACCGGTACCGTGCAGATCATCGCCGAGTTCCCCAACAAAGACGCTCTCCTCCGCCCGGGCGGGTTTGGCAGCGTGCGCATTCAGACCAGCGACAACAGGAATGCGCTACTCGTTCCCCAGGCCGCCGTAATCGAAGTGCAATCGATGTATCAGGTGATCGTCGTTTCTCCGGACAACAAGGCCACATTCCGCCCGGTAAAGGTGGGCGAGAGGGTCGGACAGAACTGGGTCGTCACCGAGGGCTTGAAGCCCGGCGAGCGCGTCGTGGCCGAAGGAGTCTTGAAGGTCCAGCAGGCCGCTGCGGCAGCGCCTCAATTGATGAAAGAAGGAGGAATTCCGGTTAGTGCGAAGCCTTACGCAGCAACCGCATCCGCGGGCGGGAGCAACTGACCATGTCTAAATTCTTCATCAACCGGCCGATCGTCGCCATTGTCATCGCCATTCTGATGGTGATGGGCGGCCTGGTCGCGATGCTGGAACTCCCCATCGCTCAGTTTCCCAACATCGCGGATCCCATGATCCAGGTGAAGGCCACCTATCCCGGTGCCGATGCCCAGACGATCGCCGAGTCCGTCGCCACTCCTATCGAGCAGCAGATGTCAGGCGTCAGCGGCATGAACTACATGTACTCGCTCAGCGCCAGCTCGGGTGGTGGCATGTCTCTGTACGTCGACTTCCAGCTCGGAACCGACATCAACACCGACCAGATTCTGGCCCAGATGCGCGTAGGACAGGCGAATTCGCAACTGCCCAGCGAAGTGGTCCAGCAAGGCGTGATCGTGCAGCCTGGTACGACTGCACCCTTCATGCTGCTCGACTTGTACTCGCCGACTGGTGTGTACGACAACATCTTCCTGGCCAACTACGCCATTATCAACTTGCAGTATGCCTTGACCCGCATACAGGGCGTCGGCCAGGTGCAGATCTTCGGTGCTGGCCCTTACGCCATGCGTATCTGGGTAGATCCCGACAAGCTGGCGAACTTGGGCGTGACGGTATCGGACATCATCAACGCCGTAAAAGCCCAGAACAAAGTGAATCCCGCCGGTCAGGTCGGTGGTGAGCCCATTCCCAGCGGCCAGCAGTTCACTTACAACGTCCGTGCGCCCGGACGCCTGCCCACCGCCGCAGATTTCGACGAAATCGTGATTCGCGCCCAGTCCGACGGTTCGATCTTGCGTCTGAAAGACGTCGCGCGGGTGGATTTGGGTTCGCAGTATTACTCGTACCAGGCGCGACTGGGCAACGCCGACGAGAAGAAACCGGCGCAGCCGGCTGCTCTGATCGCCCTCTACCTTACCCCCGGTAGCAACGCACTCGTGACGCGTGGCAACGTCCTCAAGATGATGGAGGAGGCCAAAGGCCGCTTCCCACAAGGGCTGGAATACGTTACCGCTCTGGACACGACTCTCTCCGTCAGCGCTGGCATCAGCGAAATCGAGCACACGCTGTTTGAAGCGATCATTCTCGTTATCATCGTGGTCTACATCTTCCTCCAAGGCTGGAAGTCCACGCTGATCCCTCTGATCGCGGTGCCGGTTTCCCTGGTTGCGACCTTCATGGTTTTCCCCGCGATGGGGTTTTCCATCAACACTCTCTCGCTCTTAGGACTGGTGCTGGCCATCGGACTCGTGGTCGACGACGCCATCGTGGTTGTGGAGGCCGTCGAACACAACATCGAGCACGGCATGACGCCCCATGACGCCAGCATCAAGGCGATGGACGAAGTCTCGGGACCGGTGGTCGCTATTGCGCTCATTCTGGCTGCGGTTTTCGTCCCAACAGCGTTCATACCTGGTATTACTGGACAGCTCTACAAGCAGTTCGCCATCACCATCGCGATCTCGGTGCTGTTCTCGGCCTTTAACGCACTGACCCTCAGCCCCGCGTTGTCGGCGCTGATTCTGAAGCCCAAGAAGGAAGCCCGCGGCCCCCTTGGCGCTTTCTTCCGCGGGTTCAACAAGGTGTTCGGGAAGGCCACCGATGGCTATGTGAATTGCTGCCGGCATCTGATTCACAATGCCTGGCTCGCCTTCGTATTACTTGGTCTAGCTGTCGTAGCCGCGTGGTATTTCGGCGGCCACCTCGCGCGAAGCTTCTTGCCTGACGAAGATCAGGGCTATGTCTACGCTGGTTTGCAACTGCCCGATGCCTCCTCGCTGCAGCGTTCTTCCGATGCCGCTCGAGACGTCGAAAAGATCATCATGGACACCCCCGGTGTCCAGTACGTCAGCTCAATCATGGGATACAGCCTGTTGAGCGGCGTGAACGCAACCTATAGCTCGTTCTTCTTCATCTCGTTTAAGCCTTGGGATCAACGTAAGACGCCTGAGAACAGCTATGACGGCATAAAAATGCACCTGGCGCGTGCCCTTTCCCAAGTCCCTTATGGCATAGCATTTTCATTCCCGCCGCCGGCCATCCCGGGCGTTGGGACCTCAGGTGGTGTGACGTTCGTTCTCGAGGACCGCTCCGGCGGGACCATCGACTTCCTTGCCAAAAACACCCAGATATTCATGGCTGAGTTGCGTAAGCGCCCCGAGTTTTCCGGCGCCATGACGACCGCGCTATTCGGTGTTCCCCAGGTTGGCGTCAATGTGGATAACCCCAAGGCCATGACCCAACAAATCCCGCTGGACCAGCTCTATCAGACCGTGCAGACATTCATGGGCGGCTCTCTGATTAACTTCTTCAACCGCTTCGGCCTTCAATGGCAGGTCTATGTACAGGCTGACGGCCGATTCCGTACCGACGCGAGCAATTTGGGTAAGTTTTATGTCCGCAACGCCGCCGGCGAAATGGTACCGATGAGCACGTTGTCCACCACTTACCCTCGCTCCGGCGCAGAATTTGTTATGCGGTACAACCTGTTCAATTGCGTCCAGATCAACGCCGCTTCTGCTCCTGGCTACAGCTCCGGGCAGGCCATTGCCGCCATGGAAGACACGTTCCGCAAGAGCATGCCCACGCAAATGGGCTATGACTACATGGGCATGTCTTACCAGGAGGTAAAGGCATCGCAGGGTGTCTCACCTGCAGTCATCTTTGCAGCCGCATTTTTTGTAGTCTTTCTCATCATGGCGGCGCAGTATGAAAGCTGGACCTTGCCTTTCAGCGTCCTGCTCGGCGTTCCCATCGCGGTGTTCGGTGCATTCGCGACACTGTATTTCCGGCAACTCGACAACAATGTCTACGCCCAGATTGGGCTGATCATGCTGATTGGTCTGTCGGCCAAGAACGCAATTCTGATCGTGGAATTCGCCAAACTGGAATACGACAAGGGAGCAACTCTCATCGAAGCGGCCCTGAGTGGTGCCAAGCTGCGATTGCGTCCCATTTTGATGACTTCGTTTGCTTTCATCTTAGGTTGCGTGCCTCTGTGGACGGCCACCGGTGCAGGCGCTATCTCACGTCAGGTGCTCGGCACTATCGTCATCGGCGGCATGCTGGCTGCGTCGTTCCTCGCCATCTTCTTCATCCCTGTCAGCTTCGATGTCGTCGAGCGATTCGGTAATTGGATCGGCGGCAAGAAGCATGAGCCCGCTCCCGGCACTGCGGGAACTCCGGCTCCAGGAGAGGCCCATGACTAAGTCACTCCGATTCGAACGGTTCGCGGGTTTGAAGGAAGGCATTCCTAGGGTGGCCCGTAATTGCCCGTCTTGGGCAATTGTGGATAGTGACTTTACAGACCAAGAAAAGACTAGTTTGTGCATGGCTTCGTATCAGGGCACGACTTCAGTCGTGCCGGAACGCGCTCCTTTTGCATCTTCCCTTGCGGGCTTTAGCCCACGAGGGATTCACCTTGGTGGGTGGCCTACAATTGCTCGCCGCTGGCAATTGCGGGGACTCACAGCGCTGCTCCTGCTCTCTGCTACCGCCTGCAAAGTCGGCCCCAACTACAAGCGCCCGGCTACCACGGTTCCCGATCAATATCGCGGCCTTGCGCCCGATGCCTCCCAGCAGGCCGGAGCACAGGCTTTCGCCGAAACGCCGTGGGCCTCGGTATACCAGGACCAGGTATTGCAAGGCCTCATCAAGGAAGCCCTCACCAGCAACTACGATGTCCGCATTGCCGCCGCCCGTGTACTGCAAGCGAATGCGAATGTAGGAATCGTCCGCGCCGACCAGTTCCCACAGTTGAACGGCTCGGGTTCGATCATCAATGAGCGTAATAACTTCTTTCCAAACGCCCCCACCTTCGACACTCTCGCCCTCTCGCTGAACTACATCGTTGACTTCTGGGGACAATACCGACGCGCTACCGAGGCCGCGCGTGCGATATTGCTGGCCACTCAGTTTGGGCAGGAAGTTGTTCGCACCTCGCTGATTCAGTCCGTTGCCACCGATTACTTCCTGCTGCGGCAGTACGACGCTCAGCTTGAATTTTCGAAAAAGACGGTTGAGGTCGACCAGGAGATCCTTAAACTCAACCAGATCAAGTTCAAAGGCGGCGAAAGCGCAATAACCGACGTCTATCAGGCTGAGACGCTGCTGCAACAAGCCGAAGCTCAGGTCATCCAGACCCAGCAGTTCATTGAGCAGACGGAGAACAACATCAGCATCCTGCTCGGCCGCAACCCCGGGCCTGTCGCTCGCGGCTTGACTATTACCGAGCAGCCACACGAGCCCGATGTCCCCACCGGACTCCCGTCCGCGCTGCTCGAGCGCCGTCCCGATGTCCGCCGTGCGGAAGAGACCCTGGTCTCGGCCAATGCGAATGTCGGTGTCGCCAAGGCGAATTTCTTTCCGCAGATCTCGCTCACCGGCACTTTCGGAGCCCAGAGCACCGCCTTAACCAGCTTCCTGCAAGGTCCGGCTACATTCTGGGCGGTAGGCGGACAGGCTCTCCAGCCGCTGTATGAGGGCGGCCGTATCAGGAGCCAGTATCGTTTGGCATGGGCGCAGCGCGACGAGGCAGAACTGACCTACAAGCAGACCGTGCAGCAAGCTTTTGGAGAGGTCTCCAACAGCTTGGTTGGATACAACCAGTCCCGCCAGTTTCGAATGAAGATCCAGCAGCAAACCGCCACTTACAAACAGATGGCGGACCTCGCCAATGTCCGCTTCCAGGGTGGCGTCACCGGCTTCCTCGAAGTCCAGTACTACGAACAGCAGTATTTTGTGTCAGCCCTGAGTCTCTCACAGGCATGGTTTATCGAGCTGCAAAACTACGCCGCCTTGTACCAGGCGCTCGGCGGAGGCTGGCAGCCCTAGCAGAGTGCCGAAGAAGTCGTTTTGGTTCATGTTTTGAAAGGGCATGGCTTTCGCCGTGCCGCACAAGTTGTTTATTCTTCTCATCCCGAGCAGACTTCAGTCCGCGAGGTTGGAGCGCGGGGAGAAGTTTTGATTTAGCGCCACAAGCGCGGAACAAGAAAGCCCAGCGCAGCGGTGGGAGAGGTAGTAGAGCAAACCGAGTGCCTCTCGGGCACGGCACATCTAGCTTATTTCGTCTCGCCGCTGTTCGCCCACGCCTCAGCCTCCAAAGCAGCTTCGCAACGGTCCATCTGGCGTTCGATGCGTCGGTCGGCGTGAACGATCTCGCGTGATGGTTCGAGGCGCTGAAACAGCGGGCAGGCAGGCACCTGCTTCCGAACCGATTCCCAAAACCCCTGGTCTTCCGGGCTTAGTTCCTTTTTTCTCCAAATCAGCTTGCGTATCAAAAACAGGTTATAGACTTGCCACCGCTCATTCTCCGGAAGCGCTGCAATTTGGTCATGGTCAGGTATCTCGTCTACCCAGTAAATCCCGGTCAACGGAATCATGCCCAGCACCACCTCAACGTCGGTACGGTATTCCAGCGATGCAAAGTACTTCAACGCGGCAGCGCCAATCGTTTCCACGGAAGAAACTATTCCCGCAGAGTTTAACCCCAGTCGCGCGATGAAAGCCTGCCCCGAGCGCAATCGACGCAGCCGCCAAGGCGTGCGCTACCCGAGCTAACTCCCAGCGGATCTATATTTTGCCCGCAAATCGTTTGTTTCTGGCCGGTTGCGCTTGAAACGTCCCCTAACCCTTGATTCCAAAGATTTAGGGAGAGGGTCCCTCGGCATTCCCGTTTCGGGAATCGCCCCTTCAGCTCGGTGACCGAATGTCCGACCCATCGTCATTCACGTAGTAACCGCCGGAGCGTTGTTCGTGCCGGAATAGAATGCGTATCCAGTAGCGCACCGCTTCGTCAACCGCTTGGACAAGCTCCACCTCGATGACTTTGCTAACCTCCAGCCGTGCAGACGTTTCAAATCCTACTCCGCCGCGACTCAAGTTCGTGCAGATACCTGAAGACTAGGTCGGGTTTCCGTCGATGCTCAGTATGCGGATCGGAAGATTGGTGAGAACCCGATCCATCCTTCGGCGATCTGAAGCAACAGAAAGACGTACCCGTGCAAAGCCGGTCTCGACTGTGTTGGCCATGGCTGACATAACCTATCGGCAGACTTCGGGAATCCTTGCGTCTGACCATTCCCTTGGGATTGCGTGCTAAATCCAACAAGCAATAGCGATTTGCGGGCTTAAAAGAGCGACACGGTAAACTGGCGGCTGCGGTTTTTATGTCCAGGAGAGCAACGGGTGCCCAGGCGCCAGGCCGATTCTCTGCAACAGCTTGAGGCGATGAAACGCGCCTACGGGCCCGGTTGCGCGAAGCGATGCGAACGCCTCTTGCAAGTCTTGCAGCGAGCCAGAATTCCCGATCTCGAATCCCTAGTTCGATTTCATGACACCCTGCTGTTCCTGCGTGCATTTCCCTCAAGCGAACAAGTCGCCCGACGTGCCGATAAAGTGCTTGCCGGGATAGAGAGCCAACTATCAGCCCTGACTGATTCGAGTGATGCGGCAGAAGTTCTCGATGACGAATCAGTCTCGGGGATTGCTGGCTCCACGATCTCGAATACCTGGACATTCAACCTCGCTCGATGGCTGGTCAATCGCCACCCCTCGCAAATCACGGCGGAATGGGATGTCGAAAGCAACTACCGGCAAATGGGCTTGATACTGCCGCAAATTCTCCCCTTGTTGGCCGATGATTCGTTCGTTGAAGCAGATACTCCTTATCTCGAGTGGATACAAGCGGCCGCCAGCAACAGCCCCAGCGACATCGCATGGTTGCTCGAAAACGTAGCGCATTTGCCGGTCTTCCCCATCGACCGGGCCAGCTTGTACGACGCACTCGGCATTACCCTTCGCTGGAATCTGTCCGGTTCAGCAGCAAGTCGCACTCTCGCGCGGCGGTCGGCCCCGAAGCTGTTCTGTCACAACGAACCACTCCTCCAACGCAATCAGGTGTCCATACTCGCTGAGATGGCTTCGCGGCCCCTCCCGGTACGAATGCTCAGCCGTACTGCGGGCCAGAAGATCATTGACTTCGCCAGAGATGCCCTTGCGGTCCGCTACCGGGAATTGCAGGGCTCGACATACGGCGATCCCGGCCAGGCATTTCAGGCAGATGCCGGGAGGGGAGTGCAGTTGTTCATCTGGGGACTCGACGCTCGAATGGCGATTACCGGTGCGCGGCTACTATGCGGGCCTTACGCTCAAGAACGGTGTGCCAATCAACTACTTCGAGGCCATTGGACTCTTTGAGTGGATGGAAGTCGGATTCAACACCTTCTATGCCTTCCGGGAGGGCGAGACCGCTTGGGTTTATTCGAAAGTCCTGCACCTTCTCCATCAGCTGGCTGGCACGACGTGCGTCTCGGTATACCCGTACCAAATCGGGAAAGACAACGAAGAGGCGATCCGATCGGGCGCTTTCTGGTTTTACCGGAAGCTGGGATTCCGTCCAGGCCGCAGCGATTTGCTGGCGCTCGCCGAGAGGGAAGAACGGAAGATTTCTCAGCAGGCGGGTCACCGTACATCCCCGCGGACCCTGCGCCAGCTTGCCGACGGGCACATGTTCCTGGAGTTTGGATCGGATCATCCGGGACGATGGGACACATTCTCGACTCGGACAATCGGTCTCGCGGTGCAGCAAAAGATGGCTACGGATTTCAAGGGCGAGGTCACTCGCATGCGGCAAGCTTCGACAAAGAGATTGGCCTGCATCTTGAGCGTCGACATCAGCAGTTGGAAAGCTAGCGACAGAATGGTCTTCGAGAACTTTGCTTACGTGATGATGATCGTGCAAGATCTGCCGCGATGGAGCACTAGCCGAGAAGCGCTCACTCTTGGCTATCATTCGGGCCAAGGCCGGGCCGAGTGAAACCCGCTACCTCCAGTTGCTGCAGAAGCACGAAAGGCTTCGCGAGGCACTGTTGAAGGTCGGCAGTGACCGCGAGGTTTCGAAGTAGTGTCGGCCAATGTGCTTGGAACAAGAATGGACGAGGTGTTCAATCCGCGCCAGTCGCTTGCTTGGCTGGCGGAGTGCTCTCTTCCGATGGCATGTTGTACTCGGGATTCGGCACCCCCATCAGCCACTTGTCGAACCACCCAACGATGTGGTCGAGCCGTTCGACGCGGTGCCACGGCTGTCCCGAACGCGACAACTCGTGAGATTCGCCCGGGAAGTGCACCATCACGGTTGGCTGGTGCATGTACTTCAATGCGCGAAACATCTGTTCGCCACCGCTTCCGGGAGGTGTCCGCCAATCGACGTCGCCCAGGATGAACATCATGGGAGTATCCACGTTCTTGATGTACGTAATCGGCGACCGCTCGACGTAGTCCTGGGGATCGTCGAACGGCGGTGCTTTGAACCAACTGGGTTGGAAGAGAGTGAAATCGGCGGTATACCACCATGACGTCCAGTCGGAGATGTCGCGCTGCGAAACCGCCGGCGTGGAAGCGATGCGTGTGTCCTACCGTCCAGTCGGTGAGCAGTCCTCCGCCGCTGCCGCCGGTAACGCCCAGCTTGTTGCCATCGATATAACCGCGTTTTAGCAACTCATCAACGCCGGCCATCAGGTCCTTGTAGTCGTCGCCGGGGTACTTGTACTGGATGATGTTGCCGAAATCCTGGCCGTAACTGGTGCTGCCACGAGGATTCGGATACAGCACGACGTAGCCCTTGGCCGCCATCCATTGAAACTCGTGATCGAAGACCCAGCCGTAAGCCGAATGCGGGCCACCGTGAATGTTGAGGATCAGCGGATACTTCTTGGCGGGATCGAAATCGGGTGGCTTCTGTATCCAGGCTTCGATCTTCTTGCCGTCGAAGCTCGTGTACCAGATGTCTTCGGGCTCGGTCAGATTCAACTCCGCGAACAGGGAAGCATTGATATTCGTAATCTGCTTCTGCGATCCGTCCGAGACCAGAACGAACAACTCGTCGATCATCGTTGGCGTTGAAACGTTGAGCACAACGGTACCCTGATCGCCTGAAAGTGCGAAATCCTCGACCGCCTGATTGCCGCGAGTTAGCTCCGTCACCTCGCCCGTCTTTGCGTTGATTGAAACCAGCACCGCACGTCCTTGCTTGGCGACCACATCAAGACGTGCGAGCCATCCTTTGCTCCACACTGGTGCGAACTTCCCGCGGCGCGCGGTGCCGCGATTATCGCCACCCACGCCGCTGCCCAATGTCGAAGTCGTATTTGGCAGTCAGATTGACTGGCGCTGATTTCCCGTTCAGATCGAGCACCCACATGTCGGGTTGGGTGTAAGAACGCACCGGTTCCTGCACCTCGGCGACGAAAGCGAGACGGCCTCCGTCGGGCGACAAGGTCATCTCGCTGATTCCACCCAATGATCCGCCCACGTGTAACGTTGGCCAACGATTGCGCAGGTCCACCCCCCACGGGCACCGACATGATCTCGGTCGTCGGCAAGTTCGTAATACGGCTCGGGGTCGTGACTGGTGTGGAAGAGGATGTTGCTTGCCATCCGGCGTGAAGGTCGGCTCGCGTTCGTCGAACTCGCCCTGGTAAGCTGCCGTGGAGTGCTTTTCGCTTCGGATGTTGCCGGGACGTCGATGATCCAAATGTGCTGATGATGCTTTGGATCGAGGTAGCCGGTGCCGTTAAAGCGATAGATTGCGCGAGTGATGACCTTCACGTCACTCTCGTGCTCAGGTTCGCTGGCATCCTTTTTTTGCTTCTTGGCGAGGTCATCCGGATTCGCATCGCACAGGAAAGCTAGTTGCTTGCCATCGGGCGACCAGACCGGATTCGCCGTCGAACGGGGCAGATCGGTGATTGCCCACGCTTCACCGCCCGCTAGCGATAGCAGTGCCAGCTGCGAGGGTAGCGGCTTGTGGTCGGCGGCTCCGCTATCGGCGGGACCGCGCACGAATGCAATCCATTTCCCGTCAGGAGACCAGCGCGGCTGACTGTCATGCTTGGCACCCGTCAGACGGACCGGCGCCTCAGAGCCGGAGGTCGCGACCATCCACAGCGCGGTGTCGTATCCTTCCTTCTTCTCGTTCACAGTCACGCGCACGAAGACCACGCGAGTGCCGTCTGGTGAGACCTGAGGATCACCGATCCACTGAAAACGAAACAGATCTTTGTCTGTGATCGGGCGTTTGGTCTGGCCCACCGCAAGCAGGCAAGAGAACACCAGAAATCCAATAACAACAACACGACCCATGGGAGAAGGCCTCATAAAAGAACAGGATGTCAGTTATAAATGCGCAAGCTCCCGTTGTCGAGGCGGGCCCGTGGGCGAAGTACGCTCATCCCCTGTCGAACGCGGGTACTCGGTGTTTGATTGGGTATGATTCCCACGGAGTGCGATCCTGGATTTTGGGGGCTTTGAAGATATGGCATATAAAGCACTGGATCTCTCTGGAAAGTCCGCTGTCGTGATTGGCGGGGCCAGCGGCATAGGGCATGCCATCGCGCTGGGTCTGGCGGAGGCTGGCGCGGATGTTGCTCCGACGTCCCGCAGGGTCGTTCTGGTGGAGCGAACAGCCGCAGAGATTAAGGCACTCGGCCGCCGGTCCATGGTTTGTGCTTCCGATGTTCTCGATCGGGCCGGCCTTGAACGGCTGCTTGCTGAGGCGATCGCAGCGTTTGGAAAGGTCGACATCCTGGTGAATTGTGCGGGTCGCACGAAACGTGCACCGACGCTCGACTTCGGGGAAGCTGACTGGCAAGGCATCCTCGAGACCAATCTCACTGGAACCTTCCGAGCAGCGCAGGTTTTCGGACGTCACATGCTGGACCGCGGATACGGCAGGATCATACACATCGCGTCGATAGCGAGCTTCGTCGCGTTGTACGAAGCGGCGGCGTACGCGGCGAGCAAGGCGGCAGTTGCCTCGCTGACAAAGTCGCTGGCTCTTGAATGGGGTCCCAAAGGGGTGTGCGTTAACGCTATTGCGCCAGGCGTATTTCCCACCGATCTCAATCGAGCGCTGCTGGAGGGCACCGCACGAGGTCACGAGTTTCTGTCACGCATACCCGTGAAACGTTTTGGCGATGTTCAGGAACTAGCCGGAGCCGCCGTATTCCTGGCGTCGGATGCCGCCAGCTACGTGAATGGAGAAATTCTCGTAGTGGACGGGGGATTTCTTGCGAGCGGGGTAAACCAATAACCTCGCGGTTTATGGCGCAGATGGACGACCGGAGACGTGGGAGACGAGCCCACGCATTAAGATGCCGCCACGGTCTTAAGCCGGTATAGCGTTTCTCCGGCACGGGGAATTAGCTTGACGCCTTCATCTTCGCGGCCTCGCCATTCGTCCAGCAAGATCTCATCGGGATCGGAGTAGCCGAGGTTGAGCTTTCCACATCGCTCCTTTTCGATTCCTGTGGCAAGTGTCACCTTAATGCGAAGAGATTCCGCGCCGCTCGCAGCATCGTAATCGCCCTTACCCCGTAAGTGAGTGGAATGCGCCAAGACGCTGCGCGGAACAGTCTTGAACTTATCCATCTGCTTTACGAAGTAATCGCGACAGTGGTAGCCGATTTTCTCAATCTCGGCCCCGTGGGTGTAGCTGACCTCCGATATGTGCGGAGCGTAAATCACCACCTCGCCGCCAGCGGCCATCGCAGGTTCTACTTTGTACATTCCTTTGGCAGCGGTCCAAAGATCGCTATAGAGCGATGGCATGACCGAGAGCACTCGACGGAACGGCTCATCCACCCAAACGATGTGGGTCTGCGCGGACAAGTCAGTGGCGGCACGCCACGCCTCTTTCGGCTCACCGTAATACATGCCGCAAACGCCATCGTCATTAACAACTAGTGAGAAACAGGCGACTGGAACCTTCACCAGCTCCGCTGCCTTGTCGATCAATTCACGCACCGGCGTCGAACGTGTACCAATTAGTTCGTAACTACCGAGCAGCGCACCGAGCCAGTGGCTGATCCCGATGATCTCCGGTCCTCCAATTCCTGGGAAGAGGTACTTGTTGCCACCCGAGAAGCCGACCACCTCGTGGGGAAATACCGGGCCGCAGATCAGAACCTGGTCATAATCGAAGATAAGACGATTGATGCGAACTGGAACTGCCTCATCAAGCAAACCGCCGGAGATACGAACTACCTCTTCCTTGGGAATGACGCCCAGTTCCGCGAAAGTGGCGGGAATGTCCCAATGGTGATTCATCACCTTGCAGGATCCACAGCGGCCGCTCACCACTGTCTTACCGACGAGGGCCGAGAGTTCGGCATCGCGCATGAGGGGGTGAGTGCCAAGAGCCACCAGGAAATCGCATGCCGCTGCACGTTCACCGACTTCTTTTTGCAGAAGCTCGAACATCAACGGCATCGGCATGGTACGGGTGGCGTCGGGGATAATGACCAGGAAACGCTTGCCTTCGATCTTTAGATTGTCGGCCGCGATACTCACAATCTGCCGAACCTCATCATCACTCAACCTTCGGTCGGTGAAACCTGAACCTGCCAGCATTCCGATTATCCCCTGTCTTCTGCACAATTAGGGTTCACCGAGTATTCTCGCATCCTCGACGTCGGTCGAGCCGATCGTTCTTGCGCTATGCCGCAAAAGTGGAGAGCATATTCGTATGACTGGGTTCCTCAGCGATAATTTTCTTCCTGATACCCGACATCGAATGGCGAGCTGTTGTAGGGTTGGGTCATTGAAGACGTCTGCTCTCGAAATGCGGATAACTATTTCAGACTTACCCCACCCCAAGGGCTTCATGATGTGATTGCGGCGCCGAGCTGCGGCGTATAATCTTGGGCAAATACTGACGCCTCAATTCTTTACGGCATGAGTATGCCCATCGCTCGTGAGGTCATCATGGAGCCAAAGAAAACTGACACTGCCTCCCCTACAAACCGCCGCGATTTTCTGAAGACGACCGGAGCGCTTACCGCGGGCCTCGTGGCTCAAGCGGCGCTGCCGGCGTCGGCGACGTCACTCCCGTCTCTTCCATCGAACCCCGCGACCCCCAAGGCTATGCCCACGCGCAACCTTGGCAAAACCGGCTATCGAGTCGGCATCTTCAGTCTCGGCGGACAGGCTGCCATTGAGCGCGCAGACAATGCCGCGATCGCGGTGCCAATCATCGAGAGGGCGCTCGACTTAGGAGTGAACTATATCGACACTTCTTCGATCTACGGAGGACCACAACGCTGGAGCGAGCAATACGTCGGACAAGTCATGAAGAGTCGACGTTCCGAGGCGTTCCTCGCCAGCAAGACCATCCAGCGGACCAAGGAAGGTTCGCTGCGCATGCTCGAGACCTCGCTGAAACTGCTGAACACGGATCATCTCGACTTATGGCAACTGCACGACATCGGTTCCGACAATGAGGTGCAGCAAATTTTTGCCAAAGGCGGGGCCATGGAGGCGCTACTCGAGGCGCGCGATCAGAAGATGGTCCGGTTCCTCGGTATTACTGGGCACTTCCGCCCGGAGCCGCTGATCGACTGCATCCACCGCTATCCGTTTGACACCATTTTGATGGCGGTGAACGCCGCGGATCCGCATCACTTCAGCTTCTCCGAGCAACTGCTGCCCCTGGCTGTCGAGAAGCAGATGGGCATCATCGGAATGAAAGTCCCAGCGCGTGGACGCATCCTTTCATCCTGGACGCCCCCGCCAATCGAACAACAGAAGCATTCGTGGGAGGGGATGGTCCTGGCGCCGACGCCGGGAACGCTGGACATGCGGCAGGCAATGTATTACTCGCTTTCGCTGCCCGTATCCACCGTGATCATCGGCTGTGATTCAGTGGCCCAATTGGAACAGAATGTTCAGCTCGCGCGGGAATTCACACCGTTTAGCGAGAAGCAGATGATCGCGCTGGCACAGAAGGCGGAGCCGGTCTCGAAACAGGCTCTGTTCTTCCGCTTCTACGATCACGCATAACGGAAGCCCACGCTTCGTCGCTCTAACTCGTGGGCTTGTCCCGCGGAGGTTGTGAGGCGAAAAAGTCCTGCCTGAAACGGCGCGCATAGTCATCGATCAGGTATTCGACGCGCGCCGCATCCGGCGACCGCAGAATCAAGCCCGCGTGATGGTCTTTATTCATCCGCCACACAATCTCGGGATCTATGTAAGCCGAGGTGTCTGGATGTTCCTGTCGCGCCAGAGAAATCAATAGGCCCGCAAAATCATGCCGCGACGGTGGGACGGCGTAGGGCGTCTTACCGCCGGCGATTTCCAGCTTGGCCCACTCGGCCCACAGATTTATTCCGGTTGCCGCCTCGACCAAATCAGCAATGTGAGCGCCACCCACACGTGCTGCTGTCTCGAGAAAATACAGTTTCCCATCTTGACCTTGAATGAACTCGCTGTGCGATACGCCGCGCACCATTCCAAACCCTTCTAGGACGCGTTTATTGAGCTCGCGCAGGACAATTTCCTGGTCGCAGCCGCTCTGCAGGGTTCGGGTTGTGAAAATATCACCCTCGTGCGACACATCCATCGGAGGGCGCCCGTACTTGCTTGCGATCGAAAACAGAAGCTGTTTTTCGTAGGTGATTGTGTCGACGTGGAAAATATCGCCCGGCACATATTGTTCGAGCAAATAGAACGACTGTTGATCACCCAGCTTGTCGACGGCGAACCAGAACTCGTCAGCGCTCAAGATCTTCTTAACTCCGATAGAACCCGCTAGCGAGCGCGGTTTAAGCACCCACGGCGCAGGCACGCGCTGTAGGAATTCATTGAGCTTCTGATAATTAAGGACCTGGATGAACTCCGGAACTGGAAGACCCTCGTCTCTCGCTTTGGCGCGCATTGCCAGCTTGTCGCGAAAATAGCGAGCCGTCGTGTCTCCCATGCCGGCGACTCGCAAGTGTTCGCGCAGGGCCGCTGCCGTTTCCACGTCGAAATCGTCCAGAGGGACGATGCGGTCAATGACTTCGGTCTTGGCCAGGTGGCTGATGCCTAGCACAACATCCTGCAGGTTCCAGGTCTTGTCCACATCGGGGACGTAAAAGATTTGGTCGAGGGATTCGCGCGGCCAGTCCGCGTGCTCCAGGCTCTGTGACGTCAAAAGAAGGGTGCGGCACCCCTGACGCTTACACTCGAGCATGAATTCGATTCCCTTGTGATAACTGGCGAGACAGAGGACCGTCAGAGCATTGGATGAAGGGTTCTGGGGCGGCGAAGAATCGGGCACTGGGCCTCCTGTCAGGGCAGACCAATAAGGTAACAGAAGAGGCTCTTCGCTTTGGTCGGGCGAATAGCCCAAGTCCCAGCCATCTTTGTAAGCGTATTGGCCAATCCTCGCGGGCCTTTTGTTCTCCAAACTGGTCAAAACTCATGCTATGTTGCTTAGTTCGTACGGGTGGATCGTGAAGCGAGTTGTGCTTCCCATCATCGCTGCAGGCCTTTCTTTTTGCCTCTCGCTGCACACCTGTGCCCAGGATTCTAAACCGCAGAATTACCCTGACCTCGTTGCTGCCGAAGAGCTATCACGGTCGGGGAAGTTGTCGGAAGCGATTCAGAAATACCAACAAGTCCTGAGGTCCGATCCGAAGGTGGTTGCGGCCCAGGCCGGACTGGTGCAAGCCTATTTGCGTGACCAACAGCTGGATCCGGCCTTCGACCTTGCCAAGAGTTCGCTTATTTTGCAGCCAAATTCACCGTTGCTCCTGGCGGCGATGGGCAGCGTGCAATATCGTCTCGGGGAAATTCCGGAATCGCAGACTTCTTTTCTCAATGCGCAAAAGCTCGACTCCAACCTGCTACAACCCTATCTGGGGCTGGCCCGGCTTTACCGGTCCGCTCTTTTCTATCGTCGTGCCTACGATGAGATAAGACGGGCGCGTGAGATTGCTCCACAGGATCCAGAGGTGCAGCGCGCATGGTTAGGAATGCTACCTCGGAGCGAGCGGTTGAAAGCGCTCGAGTCGTACCTCGACGGTCCGCATCCCGACAACGCCGAAGAAAATGCTGCGCTGCATTCTTGGCTCGAATACTTGAAAGCGACGAATGCCCAGCCAGTTCATGCTTGCAGATTGGCGAACAACGTCGCAAAGACGGAGACGCAAATGCAGATTTTCCTCCGCGATACGCGGCGGATTTCTGGTTACGGTTTGCAAGTCAGGATCAACGATCGCAATCAACGTCTGTTGTTGGACACCGGCGCCAGCGGAATTCTCATCAATCGGAAAGCCGCCGAGAAAGCAGGGCTCACAAAGATCTCTGCAGTTCAGTTTGGTGGCATCGGCGACAAAGGACACCGCGACGCCTATTTAGCGGTGGCCGAGAACATACGCATCGGTGATTTGAGTTTCAAGGACTGCGTCGTGACCGTCTCTGAGAAGTCTCTGGGAATGGATGAAGACGGCGTTATTGGCGCCGACGTGTTTAGCTCTTACCTCGTGGACATCGATATTCCTGGTGACACAATGCGGTTGTCTCCGCTTCCCGGACGTCCGGACGAAATTGATGCGAAGCTGTCGCTGGCCACGGAAGAGGACTCTGAATCGGTACCCGACGAGCAAGGCGAGGCCGTGAAAGACAATAAGGAAACGACCTCATCGCCTGAGGCGAAGAATCCGTCCTCACTCCCACAGCGCTCACTTCCAAGGGATCGTTACGTAGCACCCGAGATGGCGCAGTGGGCGAAAGTATACAGAATCGGTCATGCCCTTCTGATACCGACGCGAGTCAATGACTCGAAGTCCATGCTCTTCGTGCTGGATACTGGGGCCTTCGGGAACACCATATCCACACGAGCTGCTCGCGAGGTGACGAAGGTCCGATCGGATCAGAACATGAAGGTCAGGGGATTCAGCGGGGAAGTGGATAAGGTGTACAGCGCGGATAAGGCTACGCTCCAATTTGGCAACATTCGTCAGCCAAATGAAGACATGGTCACTTTTGACTTGTCGGGTATAAGCAGAAATCTAGGAGTCGAAGTCTCCGGCTTTCTGGGGTTTACAACCTTTCGACAACTCGAAATGAAGATTGATTATCGCGACGGACTCGTGCAGTTCGTTTACGACCCCGACAAACTGCCCGCCGCACTCCGGCCTCATTAACGATCAGGCGCCTTTCCCCCCAGCCTCGCGAAACAGATGGAGGTTCGAACGAAGGATGATTCCAGGATTCAGGTACTGAGCCTTAGGTAATTCTGACCCGTGAAGCAGATGTTCAGCAAGACTGCGAAGTGCGATCTGCCCCTGCCGATACGGCCTTTGATGCATGGACGCGTCAATCGTTCCTGCCCGGAAAAGGGGAACCATTTCGCGAAAGAGATCGGTCGCGATCAGCTTTACTTTGCCCGAAAGCTTAGCCGCCGACAGCGCCCGGCAGACTGGAAGACAATTGACGGTATTGACGTAAATTCCGGATAGATCAGGCACACGTTTGAGCAGCTTTCGAGTTTTGCGGTAGCTCTCGTCGGCGTCTTCGTGCCCCTCAATGGTCGCCGCCACCGATCCGCCTGGGCAATACTGGCGGAAGCTCTTGGTGAATCCTTCCGCCTTCTCGCGATGATCGACTGTCTTCAACATGCCGGTAATAATTGCCACCTTCGCGCCGGGAGCGGCGAATTTCGCCATCAATTCACCCGCCAACAGTCCATTTAGTCTCGGCTCGACGCAAACAATGCACGACCTTCGACTTGCTGGCGCGTCGGTCGATACACAGACCACGCGGATATCGTTTTCCTCGGCATCATTGATAAGCGGCGCCATGGACTCCGGATTCCCCGGGGTTACAACCACGCCCTCAACCTCCGAATCGACCAGTTCGCGAAAAGCCTGCCGCTCTCCTTTGCCGAGCTCCGGCACTGGCCGGACCAGGAACTCGATTCCGCGATCGGAGTAACGCTGGATTTCCTCGTGGATCCCTGCCCACATCTCGTTATAGAAGTAGCGAATTTCGCGCGGGACGCATACCCCAATGCGAATCTGCTTACGGGTGGACAGAGAACGCGCCGCCAGGTTGGGCCGATATCCGATCTTCTTGGCCACAGCCAGAACACGGTCGCGGGTCTCTTGGTTGATTCCTCTCCTGCCGTGCAGGGCGCGATCGACGGTGCCGATCGACACGCCGGCCAGCTCCGCGATGAGCGGAATCCCGCTGCGCTTGTCCTTCATCGACCTAAACCTCCCTTCCTGGCTGGACTTCCAGGGAGACTGATTGCAAGTCGACCGAATTTGGAACCATCGTCACCGTGCATTCGACTGAAGTACTACTGTATTGTGCGCTTTGGTTATATCACCGTTAACGTACACGATTTGACTTTTCTTTCATCTCATTCCGAGTAATAATCCGGCAGGGGCGTGAACCAAAAGGAACCGCCGCTCCCGCGTAGTCATACTTGATATGCCTTCTAAACTCCTCGGCATCGACGTCGGCACAGGTGGAACTCGGGCTGTTTTGATCGACGCTAAGGGGACCCTGGCGGCGTCCCAGACGGCCGAGCATGTCGCTTTTGCATCGCCCCAAACAGGATGGGCCGAACAGGATCCTCATGACTGGTGGCGGGCAACCTGCAATGCGGTTAAAAGGGTGCTGGCCACCTCAGGCACCGATTCCTCTGAAATTGCTGCCGTCGGATTTTCCGGCCAGATGCACGGCGCGGTGCTGCTCGACGCCGCTGGTGAAGTGTTGCGTCCGGCCCTGATCTGGTGTGACCAGAGAACCGCCGATGAAGCCTCCGAATTGACGACTCAGATTGGTGCTGACCGAATCATCGCTTGGACATGCAATCCCGGCCCTCACCAACTTCACGCTGACCAAGTTGCTGTGGGTCCGCAAGCATGAGCCGGAGTTGTTCGAGCGCTTCCGTACGCTGCTGCTGCCGAAAGACTACGTCCGTTATCGGCTTACGGTGAATACGGCATGGACATGGCGGACGCCTCCGGCACGCTGCTGCTCGACGTGGCCAACCGGCGGTGGTCAACCGAGATGGCCTACGCGGCGGGCATCGACCTCAAGTGCCTCCCTCCGCTGTTTGAGTCACCCGATGTCTGCGCGGTGATTTCAGAAGCCGGTGCGGCAGCAACCGGGTTGAAGAAGGGAACTCCGGTAGTCACCGGTGCAGGGGATCAGGCGGCGGGAGCAGTGGGGCTCGGCAGTGGTAAACCCCGGCGCCGTACACGCCACGATTGGCACCTCAGGCGTAGTTTTTGCTTCCACGGATCGTCCTGCGCTCGATCCCAAGGGAAGATTGCACACGTTCTGTCACGCTATTCCTGATCGCTGGCACGTTATGGGAGTGACACAATCCGCCGGTCTATCGCTACGGTGGTTTCGCGATAATTTTGGCGCGAGCCATACGGACTCGCGCGATCCCTATGATCGCCTGTCGGACGAAGCGGCCGCGGTTCCTCCCGGATGCGACGGCGTACTCTGGGCGCCGTATTTGATGGGGGAGCGCACGCCCCACCTCGATCCCTACGCGCGAGCCGCCCTGATTGGCCTGGCGGCGAATCATGGTCGGGGGCACATCATTCGCGCCATCATGGAAGGCGTGGCTTTCAGTTTGCGCGACTCATTTTCGATCTTCGAAGAGATGAAGGTTCCGGTGACGAACATCCGTCTCGGAGGCGGAGGCGGCCGCTCACCGCTTTGGCGTCAGATACAAGCCGACGTTTACGGTCACGCCGTTGAGATCTTGCACGCGGAAGAGGGTGCCGCCTACGGAGCCGCTTTGCTTGCAGGGGTAGGCGCCAGGACCTGGTCGAGTGTTGACGAGGCGTGTCAGCGGGCGGTAAGCGTTTCATCAACAGTCGAACCCAATCCCGCTACCATGGCAGTCATGACTCGACAATATGAAACTTACCGCCGCGTCTATCCGGCATTGCGCGAGCTACGGGCCAGCGCCCCTTCATCCTAGTCGACGGTATCGCAGTTCATAGGAGGCATCATGGCGAACGATAAATACAATCCGCTCCCGGAGCACAGATTTTCATTCGGTCTCTGGACGGTGGGCAACCGGGGCCGCGACCCCTTTGGCGAGGCCGTACGGCCCACCATCCCACCCAACGACATTGTCGCCTTGCTGGCGGAGGTGGGCGCGTGGGGCGTGAATCTTCATGACAACGACCTGGTGCCGATTGACGCCAGCCCTGCCGAGCGCGACCGCATCGTGCGAGAGTTCAAAGCAGCGTGCAAAGAGCATGGGATTTGTGTCCCGATGGCGACCGTCAACTTGTTCTACGATCCCGTCTTTCGGGATGGCGCTTTCACAGCCAACGACCCGGCGGTTCGGTCATATGCGGTACAGAAGACGATGGCCGCAATGGACCTTGGCGCTGAGCTGGGCGCGAAGATATTTGTGCTGTGGGGAGGCCGCGAAGGAACCGAAACCGATGCCTGTCGCCGTCCGGATGAGGCGATTAAGCGGCTACGTGAGGCCTTGAATTATCTATGCGAGTACAACATCGACAAGAAGTACGGATTCAGGTTTGCCCTCGAAGCCAAGCCCAACGAACCTCGTGGTGACATCTACATGGCGACCACCGGTGCGTATCTCGGGTTCATCCCCACGCTGGCTCACCCCGAAATGGTTGGAGTCAATCCAGAGGTCGCACACGAACATATGCCGGGACTCAACGCTCTCCACGCGGTGGCGCAGGCCTGGGAGTGCGGCAAGCTCTTCCACATCGACCTCAACGATCAGATACCCTGGCCGTTACGATCAGGATTTCCGTTTCGGCTCGGCCACACCCAAAGCGATGTTCTTCCTGGTCAAGTTCCTGGAAGATGTTGGCTATGCTGGTCCTCGCCACTTTGACGCTCACGCTTATCGCAGCGAAGACATCGAGGGCGTAAAAGACTTTGCCCGAGGATGCATGCGCACCTACGTGATCCTCAAGGAAAAGGCGCGGCAATGGAATGAAGACGCCGAAATCCAGTCGATCGTCAAGGAACTGTCGAAAGGCGGAGATGGGGTGGGCGCTTACTCCGGCTCGGGATCGCAAAAGCTGTTGGCAAGGAGCTTTGATCGCAGTGCGCTTTCGAAGAAGGGCTTGCAATATGAACGACTCGATCAGCTCACCATGGAAGTTCTGATGGGTGTTCGATAACAACCTATCCGAGCTTTATGGGGAAAAGGGACCGGCTCTGTCCAGTCCCTTGATATTTCTGGTCTCGACTATCCCTTCCAGGCCAGGGTAACGATCGAGTTCGCAGGCAGCGCAGCTTCACACCGCGACCCTCCCGCCTGTACCGTAACGGTTCGCTCGCTGTCCGGATTCGTAATCAGGAGGCCCTTTGTTCCATCGGGGTTCGCGAACCCGACATGCCGCAGCGTGCCAGCCTTCGATGCCGTCGCGATTCGTTCAGCACCGCGCTGCACCGAGCGCGAGTAATGCGCCAGCGCCCAGTATTGTCCACTGTGCGTGATTGCTTTGGTTTTGGAGTCGATCGTGACCACCCCTCCACACGGGAACGGGCCGAGATTCGGCTTTCCCTTCTCATCGAGCGCCAGGTTCCACCCTATGATGCAGCGGCACCAGTTCTGAAGGATGCCGGTAAACGCCACACTCCACTTGCACCAGTCGGTCTGATAATCGGGCGCGGTGATGTCCGGGCCCCCTTCGGTCCAGTACATCTTGATATCGGGGTGATACTCGTGTGCGCGGCTCATCAGTTCGGGCGCGCCCACATAGCCATGCCATGCGATACCGTCGGCGTATTTGCGAACGCCCGGATCATCCAGCATGCACACTGCGCGTCCCCACAGGCTGTAGTTGTGGTCCAGCAACCAGATCTTTGTGTCGAGGCCCTCTTTTTCGATCTGTGGGCCCAGGTGGTCGCGGACGAAATCCATCTCGAACTCCTGCGGCCACATGGCGGCCGGCATCCTGCCGTCCTGGTCCGTGTCGACTTCGTTTTGGGTCGTGATCGAGTTGATCGTGACTCCCGCTGTGCGGTAGGCCTTCAGAAACATCGCCAGGTAGCCGGCGTAGACCGCGAAATAATGTCTCCAAATCGCGCCACCCAACATTGTTGCGCTCGACTTCATCCAGCCGGGCGGACTCCATGGCGAAGCCAGCAAGAACAACTCTGGATTGACCTTGCGAGCCTCCGTGAGCATTGGCAGAATGTACGCCTGATCATGGGCGATCGAGAAGCGCGCCAGTTCCGGGTCAGGCATGCCTTCATCGAAGCTATACACCGATGTTGAATAGTCGCTTGATCCTATGCAAACTCGCCCGACGCTGAGGCCGATCCGGGACGGTGAGAACAACTCTTGAAACAGTTGTGTACGAGCATCCGGTTCGAGTTGGTTGAACATGTAGCAGGCAGCATCGGTGAATGCAGCTCCAAACCCCAGTACTGGTTGAAAGCGTTTTCCGTCGTCAATCGTGATCACATCCCCCTTGGGTGCCGCCAAAGGCGATCTCCATTGCAGATGTGGTGCGCTCGCGTACTTTTGGCTGCTACTGGTGACTCGGAGGTTAATCTCGCCCTGAGGCGAGGGGGACGCCTCACGCGGGTCTGCACCCGCCGCCACAGCGTCCCCTGCGGCAAGCACGGCCACGCTGCCGGCACCAATTTTCAAGAATTCCCTTCGACTCCTCACCTCTGACATGATTGCCCCCTGATGAAGAAGTTATGAATGCGTGGTAGCGGCGATCCGTGCGTTTGCAAAGTTCGACGCACCTCTTACAATGTTTGCGGAATCTATTAGAACGTCGCAGACTACGCCCCGGTACGGAAATCAGCAAGGAGATTTGAAATGTCCGCTACAGTTCCCGAGAGCCACAAAGATCTTTTCCAGAAACGTGCATTCGGCAGCTTCACCACCCTCATGCCCGATGGCAGCCCTCAGACGACTCCCGTATGGGTAGATTTCGATAATGGCAAAGTAATCGTAAATACAGCGCTCGGCCGTCAGAAGGACAAGAATGTGCGGCACGATCCCCGAGTTGCAGTGACCCTCATTGATCCCGATAACCCGTATCGATATTTGGAAGTGAGAGGAAAGGTCGACGAAATCACGCAGGACGGCGCTGAGAGGCACATCGACAAGATGGCGAAAAAATATCTCGACAAGGACAAGTATCCCTTCGCCCAACCTGGCGAAAAGCGCGTGCTCATCAAGATCACGCCGCAGAAATTCAGCACAATGGGCTAGTACCAAACTTGACTGCGAATGATAAGCGGGTACAACGCCCGCTTATTTTTGGTTCAACGGCTCGGGTTGGGTGTCTGGCTCTCGCACGAACCCATACGGACAATGCCGGCATCCCGACGTGCAGCAATAGCCCCGGTCGCGCAGATATTGCGCTGTAAAGACAAACAAGCCGTTCTCGACGTAATAATCGACGCCTTCGATCAACTCACGATCGATCATTAAGCGCCCGCTTCGCGGAGCAATGCAGTGCGCTCCTCCGGGTCGACCGCGATGCCGTCTCTGAACTTCACGTATCTTCCGGAGATTGCGGGCACGCGGTCGCCCGGAACAATGAACCCAACCAGGTTCAGCGGATCGGCAGCCGAGACCACAATCGTTTCTCCGGTTGCCGGCAGATTTCGCATGGCGCGAAGCGATTCAACCGCTTCTGGCAGCGCGAATTGTTCGCCTAAAAAGCCGCTGACAAATCGCCCGCCGCGAACTTCGCCTCGGTCCTCGAGACGCCGGAAGGTGATGAGCAGTTCGCGCCATTTCGGCAAATTGGACTCCCGCGCCAGCACTTCACGAAACACAACCCCATAGCGTCGCAGGAGCATGCGGCACATGGCCTCAAGCGTCTTGGTTCTGTCACCCGCTTCCGCTGCGTAGAGCAGCGACCACCGCCCCGTCGCATGCCGTGGTCGTGCAACCTTCGGCGAGCCCGGCGCCGTCCTTCGCGACGGATTGATCAGTGAGCGCAGGTTCTCAAATCCGTCGGCTGTTACAAGGCCGGCCGCGACAAGCTCCCAAAGGGCGGTTTCAATTTCCGCTTTGAGCTTCCCGGTCCCTCGCACAATGTCTGCAAAAAACGATGCGCCACGACGGCGCAACAACTCGGCAACCGTTCGGCCAGACTCGCTTAAGACGCGTTCCTGCTCCTCGGGGCCATCGGTATTGTGTGGTTGCATCCAATCGGAATCCTCGCGGACGAAGAACGTAATCGGCGCGACGCTGGTCGGTACCACGCGCCTTCGGCCGCTGCTCGATTCATCAAGCGTCGCGGGATGAGGCGACAGCCGCCCCCAACCGATCGCTCCGGTCAGGCACAATTGATCCAGAACGGATGGATCGTAATCGTTCACCCGCGGCCTTAGCACTTGCTTCTCCCAGGCGATTGCAGGTATCTCGAAGCCCTGTAGTTGCCGAACGACCTCCAGGAGTCCGCGCGCTCCGCCCAACTGAGAATTCGGGGCCAAATGTTGCCAGCGCAACAGCCAGCGCATGAACTGCGCCGCTGTGACCGGCTCGACTTGTTTACGCAATGTCGCGACCGTCAAGTGGTGAATGCGCGCCAGCAAGCGCCGGTCACACCACTCGGTTGTTTCCGGCTCGCTTCCGGCGGCTTGTCCGGTGAAGTTTCCGCGCATGGTTGAGCCGCTGGCCTCCATTCGCAGCAGTGCGCGCGTGACATCGGCGGAAGGCAGCCCCAGCAAGATGCTCAGAGCTGCGGCACTGGTGGGGCCCGAGTGCATGACCCAGCCTTTGATCATGGTCAGCAGCGCATCATCCCGAGATTCGGCACTCGACGGCAGTTCCGGCGGAGTAACTTCGAACTGCGTATCGGGATAAATGAGTGCAAACTCCTTGGCACGCTCAGATGGGACGAGGTAGCGTCGTCCGCCCGTTGACGCCACCAACCCGCGCCAGCTTTCCATCAATCCCGCCGCCAGAGGCATCCAGCTCGAAATCAAGGCGCGCCACTCCGTATCCAATGCCTCCAACGGCAGCGCGACTAGCGTTTGCAGAGCGTCGTGCAATTCTTCCGCATCTCGGACGTCCGGAAGGGCTTCTTCTCGCACGCGTGCGATTGCCGACTGGTCAAGCCGTCCCACTTCCTGCAGCACGGCGTCCGGTAGAATACGTCGCATTTCCACCGCGCGGGAGCGGCGCTCTTCCAGCGGAGCATCATCCAGATAGGCATAAGGGTTGGCATTCAGAATCTCGTGCGAAAATTGTGACGGCACCGGAGTATCGACCGCGATGCAGCGAATCGAGCCATCGTAAACGCCCTTCAAGACCTCGCGTAGACCGTCAATGTCCATCGCTTCAGTAAGGACGTCCTTCATCACCTCCTGAATGAGCGGGTGTTCAGGGATCTTGATGTCGCCCTCGAGGTTCTCGAAGCACGCCGCCACATCGGGGAACACCGACGCCATCAAATCATCGCTGCGGATGCGCTGAATATAGGGCGGTACCTTCTTGCCGCCCTGAAAACGAAGCAGAGCGAGGGAACGATTAGCATCCCACCGCCAGCGCGTGGCAAAGATTGGAGAAGCCAGAGCGGCTTGTTCCAAAATCTCCTGCACAGTCTCCAACTGCAGGTAATGAAAAACATCACTCAGGGGAAAGCTATGCTGTTCGGCCAATGCGATGTTGAGCCCATCGTCAGTGGCAGCTGCCTGCAATTCAAAGTTAAACGAGCGGCAGAAACGCTTTCTGAGGGCCAGTCCCCAGGCCTTGTTAACGCGACCACCAAACGGGGCGTGCAAGATGAGCTGCATGCCTCCGCCTTCGTCAAAGAAGCGCTCCGCAATGATCGTCTTCTGGGTTGGCACCTCGCCGAGCACTGCGCGCCCGGTAATGATGTACTCCACCACTTGCTCGGCGCCCGAATCATCCAGTCCGGATTCGGCCTTCAGCCACGCCACTGCGTTCTGGACCTCGGGACTTGACTCAAGACCGCGCAAACGCTTTGCAGGCTGTTGATCGCCGGTGTGGGGTGGCGCAGGTAAGGGTGCAGTATTCGGTAGCATTGCGCTGACCTGTTCCCTCAGCCGGGCTACGTGCTGGGAGAGCTCTGGCGTCCGCGCTGGCGCTTCTCCCCGCCAGAAGGGGACGGTCGGAGGAGCCCCGTGAGCGTCTTGCACCACCACGCGTCCCGACTTTGCCTCGACTCGGATAATCTGCCACGAGGTATTCCCGAGCAGCATGATGTCGCCGGCGTTGCTTTCCACCGCGAAGTCCTCATCCAGGGTGCCGACTACAACCTCCTCAGGTTGTGCAACCACGGTGTAAAGGTTCGTCTCCGGTATCGCTCCGCCGCTGGTAATTGCCGCGAGTCTGGCTCCACGCCTTCCCCTTAGCTTATGGTTCACCATGTCGCGATGCAGGTACGCGCCGTAGCGTCCACGCTGCGCAGCTATACCCTGCGACAACATTTCCAGAATGCTCTCGAACTCTTCGGCCGTCAGCTCGCGGTAGGGATAAGCGCGGCGCACGCAGGCGAACAATTCACCTTCATCCCAGTCTTCGCTGCCGCACATCGCTACAATCTGCTGCGCCAGGATGTCCAACGGTTTCTCCGGCACCGCGATCCGGTCCAAATCTCCATTTCGGATGGCATGGACAGTAGCAGCGCACTCAATAAGCTCGTCCCGGGTCGTGGGGAACAAACGTCCTTTGGGAATTGCTCCTCGCCAGTGGCCGGCCCGCCCAATTCGCTGCAACGCTACTGAAATCGCTCGCGGAGAATTGATCTGGCACACCAGATCCACATTGCCGATGTCGATGCCGAGCTCCAGAGACGCCGTCGCCACCAGGACGCGTATCTCGCCATTCTTGAGTTTCCGTTCGGCTGCGAGCCTGAGCTTCCTTGCAAGACTGCCATGGTGGGCAGCCACTAAGTCTTCACCGATGCGCTCGCTCAGGTGTAATGCCACCCTCTCGGCCAGCCGCCGTGTGTTTACGAACACCAGGGTGGAGCGGTGCTGCAACGTGAGCTCTGCAATGCGGTCGTAAATCTCGCCCCACATCTCGTTGCTCGCGATCGGACCAAGCTCGGATGGAGGTACTTCCACCGCCAGATCCAGCTTGCGGCGATGTCCGATATTCACCACCGCCGGCGCCGGCCGATTTGCCCCGGTCAGGAAGTGCGCAACCAATTCGATCGGCTTCTGAGTGGCTGACAACCCGATGCGAGTAGGGCTTCCAGCCAGCAGGTCAAGTCGTTCCAGCGACAACGAGAGATGAGCGCCGCGCTTGTCATCGGCAACCGCATGAATTTCGTCAAGGATGACGGTTCGCACTGGCCGCAAGATCGCCCGGCTCTTTTCAGCGGTCAGCAGAATGTAAAGGGATTCCGGCGTAGTGACCAGGATGTGTGGCGGCCGCTTCAGCATCTCCCGTCGCTCTTTTGCCAAGGTATCGCCTGTGCGAACGGCAGTGCGGATCTCGGGCATCAGGAAACCACGCTCGGCCGCGAGCGCAAGGATTTCACTCAGTGGCCCTTCTAGGTTTTTCTGTATGTCATTTCCGAGTGCTTTCAGGGGAGAGACATACAGTACCTCAGTCCGATCGCGCAGACTGCCGTCCAATGCGCTGCGGACAAGACGATCGATGCAGATCAGGAACGCCGATAGCGTCTTGCCCGATCCGGTGGGCGCCGAGATAAGAGTCGTGCGTCCCGCCAAAATCTCCGGCCAGCCCTGCTCCTGCGGTTCGGTGGGCGTGCCGAACTTGGTCAGGAACCATTCCGCAACCAGTGGATGGGCCCAGGCCAGCGAGACCGGAATGTCCTGCAAAGGCATGTTCGCCATTTTAGACGTTTTCCAGACTTTCGCCAATTGTTCGCTATAACGAAGCGTTATGACAAATGTTATAAGGAGGACTTTCTTGAGCTGGCTGCTAAGATGGCCCCATGTCCGAGGAGCGAGCCAGGAAGATCAAACTGATCATTTTCGACGTCGATGGAGTCATGACGGATGGCACAATCTTTCTCTTTCCCTCGCCCGGAGGCGCCTCCGGCCCCCACACTCAGGATCATCGCAAACGAATGTCCGATAAAGGTGGGTTTGCTATCTCCAGCGCTAACATGATAGAAGCCAAGGGGTTTAATGCCCACGACGGCACCGGATTTTCGCTGGCACGTCTCGGCGGACTAAAGGCCGCGATCATCACGAAGCGAATTTCCGAGACCGTCGCACTTCGAGCGCGCGACCTCAAAATCGAGCACGTCTATCAAGGTCAGCAGGACAAGGCGGCGGCCTTCTATGAAATTCTGGCCAAAGAAGGCTTGCAAGCTGACCAGGTCTGCTATGTCGGCGATGACATCATCGATTTGCCGGTGATGCGCCTCTGCGGATTAGCCATTGCAGTTAAAAATTCGCGGCCAGAAGTGCTGCACGAATCGCACTATGTTACGCCCCATGAAGGTGGCAAAGGCGCAGTCCGTGACGCTATCGAGTACATTTTGCGAGCCCAAGGCACCCTGCAGCGAGTCATTGACGATTATATCTATTCACGCAGTCATGATCCCGCGGCACGGGTGCAATAGTTCAATAAAAACCCCTCCGGTGCGCAGGGGCGAGTTGCGCACCGGAGGGCTAGTCGTTTTCACGACCATTCTCAGGGTTGATATCGTTCCAAAACACAGGCTTGCCTGTAAAGTTGCGCGGTTCTGTCGGACGATTCCGAAACGTCTAGATATCGAGCCTCCCCGAGTCGACACCGCCCGAAATGGGTTTCTGATGAACACTGGGCGGCAAGGAACCACACTTACTACCGCGACACGGAGCATTTTCTGTGATACGTAATTAAGAGTGTAGGCTCCGGACGAAGACAGTTTACTAGTTGGTACACTCAATCAATCGGTTGCATGTGCTCGGAAGAACCTGTGAAAGTCGGAGTCCGTCATGCTCGGAAGTCTGCGCAAATTCCTATTCGGCCTGGGACTCAATGACTAGGTTTGGTCTTGCCCGATTGCTTTTGACTGCGCTGCTGCTTCTGTCTGTCGATCAGATACGGGCTGCGACCGTTGCAGCGCCCAAAAAACCCCACGCAAAATCGCGCCACGTGACCGAGAGTCCTTCCACGCAAAAAAAGATAGTGCGGATGAAGCACAGCAGCCGCACTGCCGCTGCAAATAACGGATCGACCCATGTCGTCGTAGCGAAGGCGCACGGCCGCAAAAGGAAATATTACGAACGCTTTTCTGGAAACTCGTTTGCCAATGATCAGATCGAAGGCGATTCAACCGCGGGTGAAGATCCAGTCGTGCGCGCCGCCGCCATCGAGGCCCTCGGCAACATGAATGGCACCGTCGTCTCCATCGATCCCGACAGTGGGCGGATTCTGGCAATGGTGAACCAGAAGCTGGCGCTCTCTGCCGGAGCCCAACCGTGCTCCACGATCAAGGTTGCTGTAGCGCTTGCAGCTCTGAGTGAAAACGTTATTACCAAGGACACTGAAATTCAGTTGGGAAAATATTGGCGTCTGGACCTCACTTCGGCATTGGCGCATTCCAACAATGCGTATTTTGCCGCTGTTGGCACGAAATTGGGATTCGAAAGGGTCAGCTATTACGCGCGCCAATTTGGCTTGGGTGAGTTGGCCGGCTGGCAAATTCCAGGGGAACACTTGGGGACGTTTCCAACCACCGAACTCGACCGAAAGCTCGGGGGCGTGGGTAAGATGTGCTCCTTCGGGGAAGGTATTTCGCTCACCCCATTGCAGCTGGGGGCGTTGATGGCAGCCGTCGCGAACGGCGGAACCCTCTTTTATTTGCAGCACCCCGTGGCCCCCGACGAGGTGGCGAACTTCACCCCGCGAATAAAGCGCAGGTTGGACATAGGTCCGGCCATCCCCGACATCTCCGACGGTCTATCGGGCGCGGTGGAGTACGGCACCGCTCGCTACTTACGCAGCAGTTTTATCGAGGAGCCTATCCTGGGTAAGACCGGGACCTGTTCAAAGAACGGAATCCGGTATGGCTGGTTCGCCTCTTACGCAAATACCGAATACGGTCGCATCGTGACGGTTATTTTCCTGGAGGGCGGACGTCCTACTTATGGACCAAAAGCCGCAGAACTTGCTGGCTTGTTCTATCGCAATCTCTACGATCACAACTATTTTGTGGTAAAGGCCCCTACAGTTCCGGCTCTAAATTCGGGTGTGCCCACGGTTGGTGTCGCTCATTAGATCCCTCAGATCGCAGACAGAATCGCCACCGCGATGCGTACCTCAATTGAACTTTCCAGGGGCCGTTCTCAATGCGTTAGCTACTTCTTGGTTAACGCGTCCGCTAGCAATTGGGCTTTCTTTGCCAGGTTATACGCCCGTTCGACATCACCATCAGCGGTCGCTTTGCGTGACTGCTGCAGATACGATTGAATCTGCGTTAGCATAGCCTTCTCGTCGTCTGAAAGCGACCGGTTGATGCCTTTCAGGGTATTCTCTGTCGCGTCCACCATACGAACTGTCTCTTCCTCATGCTGCGAAACCTTGGCGCTGGGTATAACAGCGGCGATGGCTAGATCAGGGGTGCTCTCCGGAGCAGCGGTTCGCGGCGTACGCGCGGTCGCGACAGTCTGAGTGTCGGCGCCTGGCGCCTGGGTTGGAGGAGAAGCAGCGGCCGGCGCAGGCGTCGGTGGGGCTGGGGTGCTGACTGGAGGAGCGACGGTCTTCTTGTTGTTACTTGTCGCCGCCGTTCGCGTTGGCTTCTTGGGTTTCGACTTCACCGGCGGTGTGTCGACCGGAGCTTGAACTACTTCGGGGGTTGGTTCTTCTGGTTTTTCAGGAATCTCGTCAGGAAGTGCCTCCGCGAGAGTAGGAGCCGGTGTCTGTGGTGGAAGCACAGGTCTCTTCCTGGTGCAGGCGTCGCTGAACAACAAAGCCAGCAGGACGAGGGACGTGACGAATTTGCGCTGTGCTTTCATCAAATGGGGGAATTGCTCAATTGTTCGGCGAAGCCGAATGGCCAGTGAGCCCAGTCAAGTTCTTACATAATAAACGTTTTTGGCAGAGACGCCATCGCCTTTCCCTTCCGAAAATTGAATCTGGTAACGCACCTTTCGGTTAGGTCGAGATTGCAACCTCCTTGTTCTCGCGTGTCTTGGCCTCAGCCAGTGGCAACATAAAGCGAAATGTTGTACCTGATCCGATTTCTGTTGTGAATTCCAGAGACCCGCTGTGCATCTGAAGAACTCGATAGCTCACGGCCAGACCAATTCCACTTCCTGTTTTCTTGGTGGTGAAGTACAGGTTGAAAACCTTGTCTCGAATATCAGCAGGGATGCCTTTGCCCTCGTCGTGCACTTCAATCGACGCCGCGCCCTCCTCCTTGCTCGCTACTAAAGTCAACACACCTCCCTGCTCCATCGCTTGCACTCCATTAAGAACCACATTGAGCAGGGCCTGCTTGATCAGGTCGTTGTCGGCATTGATGGGTAGAGCTTCTCTTGCGATCTGGGTCTTTACGTGCACACCCTGCATGGAGGCCTCGGGGGCCGCCAGCATGGCGACGTCTTCTACTACCTTGCGTAAATCGAATGTTGAAATGCGTAACTCTACTGGGCGGTTGAAATCCACCAACGTCTGCACTACGCGATCTAAGCGGTGGATTTCGCTCCCGATGATGTCCATGTGCCGGCGGGTGTTCGGATCGACTTCCCGCATCTTCTCCCGTAGTAATTCCAGGTGTACGACGATGGCGTTAATGGGGTTTTTTACTTCGTGGGCCACGCCGGAGGTGAGACGGCCGATGGCAGCCAGGCGTCGCGATAGTTCAATTTCATTTTCAATTCGGCGGACCGACTCAGCATCACGCATGGTCAATAATGCGCCAATCCGCTGGTCACGCTCGGCAATGAAATCAAGTGCGATCTGGATCCTGCGTCCGTTTTCCAGTTCGATTTCCCGCTGCGGAATGGTTTGATGCAGGGCAAAAGCGTCCAGGACGATTCGCCCCAGCTTGTTGGCATCAGTAAAGATGTCCTCCACGCGCTTCGCCATGATTTGTTCGCGAGGTCGGCCAATGAATCGCTCCGCAGATGCGCTAACCAGCACAACATGATTGTTGCTCGTGAACAGAACGAGTCCGTCCTGAAGGGTGCCCATGATCTGATCAAGATTGCCCTTCAGGGTAGAAAACACTTCTTTGACGTCCTTGATCTGTCGGCCAAGACGATCGATTTTTGTATTTACAAGGCCGTACTCGTCCACCCGACGGCCGTCAGGCAACTGCGGTTGGGGATCCGGTACTTCCGCAGTCATCTGATCAAGTCGCCGCCCTATCGCCTCCAGCGGCCGCAGTGCGAGGTTCGAGACCAGAGCAGCCAGCGCCAGCGAAAGCAAGGCTGCTATGGCGGAGATCGTCAGGGCGGGTGTTAGCTGTGATTGCACTTCCTGCTTTAGGAATACCGTGGAGATACCAACCCGAATGTTTCCAAAGCGGGATCCCTCGCCACGCTGGATTGGTAGCCCAGCATCGAAAACGCGCGGCGGACCGTAGATAGTACGAAGCTGGCGCCAAAACGTTGCCGCCGTGACATCTTTTTCGTAGTTGTCGCGAGGCGGGAGTACCGTCCCGACCACCGCAGGATCAGTGTGAACGATCGCCCGCCCGTCCACGTCGACGATGCCCGCATCGTAGGTGGTTTTGGAATAGGCAAGAATGGTCTGCAACAATGTGTTTAACCCCTTGTCGTGTTGCAGACGATTCTCCAGTGCCACCTGCACCAGCAGGGGATCGTTGTGGTCGAAGTTTTCCTGCCCGAGGTCGCCCTGGGTCGCCTGGTGAGCGCTGTCCTCAATCTCCTGGGCTATGAAGTCAGCGCGTTCCTCGGCTTCGATGATGGTCTGCCGCACACGGTGCGAGACGTACACATAGCAGAACAATGCCACCAGCAGGAACACCATGCCGCTAATTGCCAGCACCAGCTTGGTTTTCAGGCGGACGCGTACCATGAAAGGGCTCTTGACCACCGTAGCGATGCTCGAATCATACCAGCATTGCCTACACTTAGGAGCATGAAGACAGACTCATGACCTTTGTTTGTGCTAAGGTTTCGAAGGCCTAGGCGGCCGTTACAGGACTCCGACGAGCCAGCATTACCGGCACATCTTGCTTCCTCCGCTTGTGGCGAACCGGCGTGTCATGACGGAAGACGAACCCAAGAAACCCACCGACAAATCGGTCGTCGATCTTCGCAGGCTGGCCCACGATCTGAGCAATGCGATTGAGAATGTGATGCAGGCGTCTTACCTGCTGGGCCAAGCCGAGCTCGATGGGCAAAGCAAGAAATGGCTCTCCGTAATTGATGATGCCGCGCGTGAGGCCGCCAGGCTGAATCGCGAGATCCGCCAGATTCTGCGGTCCCAAAGCTGACGTATTTCCGTGCTCTCGCAGGCGCGAAAAGCTTTGTTGGTCCGACTTGAAAGAACAAGGGATGCCGCTACTCTTGCGACATCCCGCAAATTTCGTTCGACCCTCAGGCAATCAATTTGGCGTCCATCGTAACTTTTGCGTTCAGAACGCGCGAGACCGGACATCCAGTTTCAGCAGCTTTGGCCGCCGCATCGAACTTGGTCTTATCGCCGCCAGGAATCTTCACCGAGACATCGAGATGGGAAGAAGTGATGGAGAATCCTGAATCAGTCTTGTCAAGAGTTACCGTCGCTGTTGTGTCGATGCTCTCGGCGGTCATGCCTGCATTTCCGAGCTGTGCCGACAACGCCATGCTGAAGCAGCTGGCGTGGGCAGCTGCGATCAGTTCCTCGGGATTCGTGCCAGTTCCATTCTCGAATCGCGTGCCGAAAGAATACTGCGTGTTGTTTAAGACGCCACTCGCCGTGGAAACGCTTCCTTTGCCGTCTTTGAGTCCACCGGACCAATGGGCGCTGCCTTTTCGCTGCATGCTAACCTCCTCCAAAGAATTGCTGACAAACACCTTACACGACTAAAGGGAGACAGCGGAACGACCCGACGAATTAGCGGTAACCAGCCTCAAGAACCAAAGTACATGTACTTTCGGGTGGGATCACGCAAAACTAAGCCTTCAGGCTTATCCGAACCCGTTCCTATAATGCGATAAGAAACAACATGTCTCATGCCGTCAATAGTCGCGCAGCGTATTGCATGATACTTTCATTCTCTTAAAGGCGCGATGATTTGGAGGGCGGCCTCTCAATCTGCTCTGTTTAGAAAGACTTCCCGCCGTTTTCCAATCGCCGTGAATAACTTTGGCCGCGACGGTTGGAGACAAACTCTGTCCGGGTATCAGCACACAAAAGCGGACATCAAGCATTTTGCACTCAAGGAGATATACCCCGATGAAAAAGACGATCATTGCGTTGCTCTCAAGCCTGATGCTGGCCGGCGCAATTTGTGCGGTCAGCGGCGCAAGTTCGACCCGGGAAAATGGAATGGTCGTCATTATGGGCGACGGCACCTCGCCATTGCCAATGTCGCCCCCTCCAGCTAACGAAAAGACCGACACAAATTCGGTCAACCAATAATTCCCCCAAACCAGGTCTAGAAGGACCAGGAGAACCAAGATGAAAACCCATTTGCTCTCAGCCATCCTGATTGTCGGCGTGTTAACCATTGCGGTCGGCAACGGCAGCAACTCACCACCCCCGAACGGTTCAGCTCAACCGAGCCTTGTAGCCAGCGATGGCGGGCCAATCCCGACCTGCCGTCCTGGAACGCCGTGCACGCCGGATGACGACCTGCGCCAGATGGCCAGCGACGGCGGCCCGATCCCCACCTGCCGCCCTGGAACGCCGTGCACGCCGGATGACGACCTGCGCCAGATCGCCAGCGATGGCGGGCCAATCCCGACCTGCCGCCCTGGAACGCCGTGCACGCCGGATGACGACCTGCGCCAGATGGCCAGCGACGGCGGCCCGATTCCCACCTGCCGCCCTGGCAATCCGAATTGCAAGCCAGACGACGATGACGCGTTGCGGCAGATCGCCAGCGATGGCGGGCCAATCCCGACCTGCCGTCCTGGAACGCCGTGCACGCCGGATGACGACCTGCGCCAGATGGCCAGCGACGGCGGCCCGATTCCCACCTGTCGCCCTGGCAATCCGAATTGCAAGCCGGACGACGATGACGCGTTACGGCAGATCGCCAGCGATGGGGGGCCAATTCCGACCTGCCGCCCAGGAACGCCGTGCAAGCCTGATGATGACTTACTCTTGCGTGCACTTAGTGCGGACGACGCAAGATCAGTGCGTCTTTCGGCCTAAGAGGGGGCAATTCTTATAGATGGGCTGGCCCAAGAGTGCCGGGTAGCGTCTCCCCGAAAAGGGGAAGACGTTTCGGAATCATTGGTTTCGGCACGAAGGCAGAGTTGGGGGGTTGAGTTAGAGCTTGTTTCGCGCGGTGTTGGGCGCTACCATTGAGAGCGCTGCCATGCGACTGCATCTACTCGAGTATTTCCTGTGGTGTATCAATCCCGTGCTCATGGGAGTGATAGCCGTTGGCATGTACCGTAATCGGTTGTACCGGGAATTCCCATACTTCTTCAACTACGTTGTCTTTCAGATTCTGTCCTTCGCGATTGAATTTCCGTTGCGCAATTGGGCGAACTACTATTACGTTTACTGGACCACCAGCGCGCTGAGTGTCGTCGTTACGTTTGCCGTACTGCTGGAAATCTTTAAAGACGCCTTCAGGCCGTATGAAGCGTTGCGCGATCTTAGTGTCATATTGTTCCGCTGGTGTGCCTTGGTCGTCCTGCTTGTTGCGGGAATGTGGGCTGTTAGTTCATGGCATGGCGGCCAGATCGACAGCATCACCAACACCATTTACCTGGTCGATCGCAGCGTTCGCATGATGCAGTGCAGCCTGGTGCTTCTTCCTCCTGCTCTTCAACGAGTATTTGGGCATTTCGCGACGTAACTTCGTGTTTGGAGTTGCACTTGGCTTTGGCTTTTTCGCCGCTGTGAATATGCTTGTGATGACGGCGCTGGCACATGACACGGTTATTTCCCACGGCAATCTGCGGAGAATCAACAGCTTTGCCTACATCGTCAGTGCGATGGTTTGGCTAGCGTACTCGATACTGCCGTCAACTGTGCGCAGCAGTGCGAGCCAAACCGCTGACTCGTCGCAGAAGTGGGATCAGGCCTTGGATGACGCTCGCAAGACCCCGCCCGCCGTTAGCGTCCTGGATACCATGGATCAGACCGTTGAGCGCCTTCTCTATCACAAGGGCTCAGAGTCGGATGTCACTGTGGTAAGCCGCCGGTAGCTATTCCTGGCTATCATCATTCATGCATCGCGCCGAGCTTCCTTGGTATCGCCAGTGTCCCTGTCGACTAGACAGGTGTTTTCGATTTGCGCTGAGGATTGAAGAACGGCAGCTGCCGCACTTCCGCCGTAACACGATGACGCACCGCTTCCACCGTGAATTCGATCTGCAACTTGGTACCTGGCTTGGCACATTCTGGTTCTATGCTGGCCAGTGCAATCAACTGTTTCAGCAGTGGAGACCAGGTGGTCGAGGTCGCCTTCCCGACCTGTTGCCGCCCGCGATACACGGGCACGTGAACGCGTGATGCCGTCGCCGGAGTCTGCGGCGGCAATCCGACGTCGTCGAACAACGATTCGACCTCATTCCAATCAATCTCAAGACCAGTCAGCACCCGCTCCGGCCCTCGCTTCGTCTCTTTCACTAGCGCTTGCCTGCCGATGAAGCTGTCTTTTTCGAGATGCACCAGCTTGCCCAGTCCGAGCTCATAAGGCGAATACTTCTGTGACGGAATCAGCGCCTTCTTGCTGCTGACGTAATCGACGTCGGCCAGAATGAGCCCTGCTTCGATACGCGCTACATCCAGCGCCAGCATGCCGGTGGGATGAATGTCGAAGCGCCGTCCGGCGTCCATCAGCACATCCCAAACCCGCACCGCATCCTGCCACGGAATCCAGATCTCATAGCCGAGGTCACCGGTGTAACCCGTGCGCGAAATATCGACCGTGACGCCACCGATCCTACCGCTCGTCTTGCGGAAATACTTCAGGTTTTCGATATCGGCTTCCGCGACGCTCTTCAGCAACTTACCCGACGTCGGCCCCTGCAGCGCAAGTGCAGCCAGCTTGCTCCGTGATGTCATTAGATCTGTACTTCAAGCCCGATCGCGTTCTGCCGGAACCATCGCAGATTCGGATCGGCCGCTGTCCAGCGATAGCAGTTCTCCTCCAGCCGAGTAATCGTACCGTCGTCGATGACCTTGCCGTCCTCATCGCACCAGCAACAGTAGATGACCTGGTTTACCGCTACTTTGTTAATGTCGCGTGCCAGAACGCGATTAACGAACTTGGTGGCATCGCGTCCGCTGATCAAATACTTGAACAGTGGCGAAACATCGATCAGCGCTGCCGCATTCCGGATCGCGTTGTACTCATGTTCGTGATGGGTCTCGTACACGCTCACGGCGTAAAACCCGGACCATTCGCGATAATTCAGGCTCTGGCAAAGTGGGAGAGTTCGTTCGTGGACCGCGGTACCGATTGGCACTTCGATTCCTCGTTGGAAGTAGATAAGCGCGGATTATATCGGCGCGCACAAACCGCGGCAAGGACGCGAAGCAAAACCGAGCCCTCAGGATGTGTCATGACGGCCCGACACGCAGCCACGGCAGGTGTGTCGAGGGTGAAAGAGACCCGAGTCTCACCAGGGATGGCATCCTTGCAAGCCACCGACACCTCCGAGATACAGACAAATGCGCCGTATGCCATTTAGAATGGCGCTGCCTTCATAGCACAAAAAGACATTCGTTCAGGACACTATGCCTTCCAACGCATCGGGAAAGTATGACGCCATCGTCATCGGTGGTGGCCACAACGGCCTGGTTAACGCAGCCTATCTGGCGAAAGCGGGCAAGAAAGTGCTCGTCCTCGAACGGCGCCACATCGTTGGCGGTGCCGCCTGCACCGAAGAAATTTTTCCCGGCTTCAAGTTTTCGGTCTGCTCCTACGTTGTTTCGTTGCTGCGGCCCGAGATCATTCGCGAACTCGATCTGCCGCGTCACGGGCTCGAAATTCTGCCGCTTGATGGCACCTTCACGCCCATGCCCAACGGAGACCATCTTTGGCGTGTCAACGATCACGGCTTCAGACTCGCCGCGAGATCGCCCGCCACTCCAAGCTCGATGCAGAAGCCTACGACGAATTCGGAAAAGCGATGCTCCAGATGTGCCGTTTCGTTAAGCCGATTCTCAGCATGGTTCCACCTGATCCGACCACGCTGAATCCCAAGGACCTGATGAAGCTGCTTTTCCTGGGCCGGCGCTTCAAAGATCTGAACGGCGAAGACAAGTACAACCAGGTTCAGCTCATGACCATGAGCGCAATCGACTTCCTCGACCAATGGTTCGAGACCGATGTACTCAAGGCTACGATGTCGGCTTCGGGAATCATTGGCACCTTCCTTGGTGTGCGGTCACCCGGTACTGCATACGTCCTGCTGCACCATTACATGGGCGAAATCGACGGCGCCTTTCGCGCCTGGGGGTTCGCGCGCGGAGGCACTGGCGCCATCTCCAACGCTATCGCCGACGCGGCCCGCGAAGCTGGAGTTGAAATCAGCACTCAGGTGGGCGTGGCTCAAATCCTGGTGAAGGCTGGAAAAGCCATCGGCGTAGCTACGACAAGTGGCGACGAGTACTACGCCCCCGTGATCTCCTCCAGCGTCGATCCCAACCTGACCTTCCTCAAGATGATCGATGCACAGCACCTGCCTGATGACTTCCGCCAAGAAGTTAAGCGCTACAAGTTCCGCGGCTCGTCCGGCAAGGTGAACCTTGCGCTCGACGCGCTACCCAACTTCACCTGCATGCCGGGCGAAGGCAAGCACCTTCGCGGTGCCATCTCCATCTCGCCCAGCGTCGATTACATGGAACGCGCCTACGACGACGCCAAATATGGCCGCTACTCCCGCCGCCCCTACATCGACATGGTGATCCCCAGCCTGACGGATCCGTCCGTTGCGCCTCCCGGCAAGCATGTGATGTCTTGCTTCGTGCAATACGCTCCCTACAAGCTGAAAGAGGGTTCGTGGGACGAGAAGCGCGAAGAGTTCGGTGACAACGTCATCAATACGATTGCCGAATACGCTCCCAATCTCAAGGACATCATCGTCGGCCGCCAGGTGGTCACGCCCCTGGACTTGGAACGCGAGTGGGGCCTAACCGAAGGCAACATCTTCCAGGGCGAGCTCACGCTGGAGCAGTTGTTCTTCCTGCGTCCCGTGCCCGGCTACGCGCAGTACAAAACGCCGATCAAGAACCTGTGGATGTGCGGCTCCGCGACGCATCCCGGCGGTGGCATCATGGGCGCGAACGGGCGCCTCGCGGCGCAGGAAATCCTTAAGCAGGGGAAGGGAAGCAACTAGGGCATGGCGGAGACGCGCGACATCGTCATCATCGGAGCGGGACACAACGGGTTGAGTCACCGCGTTTTACCTCGCCAAAGCCGGTTTCAAGCCCCTCATTCTCGAGCGGGCGCCTCAAGTCGGAGGCTGCGCCGTCACCGGAGAGTTTCATCCCGGCTTCCGGTGCTCGACGCTCGCGCACGCCACCGGACCGTTGCGCCCCGAGATCGTCTCCGACATGAACCTCGCGAGCCACGGGCTAAGAACTTACATACCCGATGTCCGCGTACTGTCGCTCTCGCCCGACAGTAATAACCTCGCCCTCTATTCCGACACCGGACGCACCCAGCAGGAAATTGCGAAGTACTCGACAAAGGAAGCCGCGAATTACTCTGGGTTGCAGAAGACGTTGGCCAATATCGCCGCCGTGATCGATCAGTTGCTGCACATGACTCCGCCTGACATCGATGACTCCAGCGTCGGGCAACGTCTTCGATCTGCTGAAGACCGGCCGCAAGATTCGCGGCCTTGGCGAGAAGGACTTTTACCGCCTGCTTCCGCTGGATGCCCATGGCCGTCGCCGATCTGGTCGCCGAATGGTTCGACACTGAATTGCTGCGTGCCACCATAGCAGCGCAGGGGATCTTTGGAACGTTCCTCGGCCCGTGGTCGGCTGGATCGGGTGCGACGCTCCTACTCCGCACGGCTTCCGATGGCAATCCCGCAGGCGGCGCAACGTACGTTAAGAGAGGAACGGGCGCGCTTACCACGGCAATGGCGATCGCCGCGCAAGCCGCCGGCGTCGAGATTCGCACCGATGCCGAAGTCGCGCAGATCAAAGTCAAAGACGGCGCAGTCGCGGGGTTAGTTCTCGAGCAATGGCGACGAGATCGATGCGCAGGCCGTCATCTCCAACGCCGATCCCAAACGGACCCTTCTCGGCCTCGTCGATCCCCAGCATCTTGCACCCAGTTTCCTGCAGCGGCTGCAGAACTACCGCATCCATGGCACAGTTGCTAAAGTGAACCTGGCGCTCAGCGGATTGCCGTCATTCAAAGGCGTCAACGGCAATGCGCCGTTGATGCTTGGTGGCCGCATACAGGTGTCGCCGGAGGTCGACTATCTCGAGCGGGCCTTCGATGCGTCGAAGTACGGAGAGTTCTCACAACATCCGTACCTCGAGGCCACAATTCCAACGCTCCACGATCCCTCGCTCGCTCCCGCCGGCAAGCATGTCATGTCGCTCTACATGCAGTACGCGCCTTATAAGCTGCGCAATGCCGACTGGGACTCGCAGCGCGACGCCCTGGGCGACGTCGTAGTAAACACGTTGGCGGAATATGCGCCTGACTTGCCCAGCAAGATCGAGGCACGAGAGGTCATAACGCCGAAAGACCTCGAGCAGACCTACGGCCTCACCGGCGGACACATCTTTCACGGCGAGCTGGCGCTCGACCAGCTCTTCACCATGCGTCCGCTGCTCGATTGGGCGCAATATCGCACCCCCATCAAAGGCCTGTATTTATGCGGCTCCGGCACGCATCCCGGAAACGGCTTGACCGGCGGTTCCGGCGCCAACGCCGCCCGCGAAATCGCCAAAGACCTGCGCAAACGATAACACCCCTGACGAGTTGTCATTCTGAGCGAAGCGGCCGCAGGTCGCAGAGTCGAAGAACCCCTATCGTCGGCCCCCTACGAGGCCTCAGCTGCAGCCTCGAAACTGGTGTTGGCGCTCTATACGCCCCGCTTCAAATCCCCCGCCAACAATCGGTGAAACAAATGCTCCCCCACCTCGCGTCGCACCGACAAGCGTCCGGCCCAATACGCCCGCGAATGTAGCCCCCGTTGAACCGACTCGCAGATTCCCACATCCTCTTCGTTCACCCGTTCGCCGACGGCGATGCTTTGCCGATTACGCTCGGCGGCCGCTTTGCTCGCATCATCGAAATAAAAATCGAAGACGACCTTGCACCTGTCCACGCCATCCGGGAATACCAGATTGGTATCCATGTAACCCTTGTAGAGATTGATCATGAAATTCGGATACTGCCAGAAGTACCATGCGCGCTCCCCCTGCCGTGTCGCCGACGTTGCCGCGTCCTCCCGCGACGCAACCATTGGGCTCGACTGCAGGCAGTAACGGTCTTGGTTTTCGATCGTGTACTGCTTGTAGTCCAGTACGCTGTTCAGCGCCTTGTGGAGATGCGGTACGTGGTATCCACCGTCCAGATAGTTATCGACGAAGACCTTCCAATTACATCCCAGCGAGTAAACGCGCCGCTCGAAGAAGTGCACGACTCGCGAGATTCAACGGCGCAACCCTCGCCACCAATCCTCCCAGAAATTCAGTCAGTGGCGGTGCCGAGGCATCGAGATTCACGAACACAAACTGCTCCCAGGCCGCGACCTTCACAGGCACCAGACCGTTTCGTGAGCGATCAAAATCGCACACACCTTCAAACTCCGGAGCCCCTTTCAGCGCGCCATCCAGCCCATAGCTCCATCCGTGATACGGACAGCGCAGGATACTGGCGCTACCTTCCGTCTCTGTGACCACGGCTGCAGCGTGATGCCGGCATACGTTATAAAAGGCGCGCAACTGCCCATCGCCCGACCGCACGACAACAATTGGCTCTCCCGCAAGCTCAGTTGTGACGAATTGCCCGGGCTTTTCTAGCTGGTCGACGCGCGCCGCGACCTGCCAGGTCCCGCCAAACACAACTCGCCGCTCCAATTCCGCCACCCGGTCATCCACGTACCAGGGCGCAGGGATCGTGTATGACTCCTCAAACGGGCTTTGAGCGTTATAGGACTGCAGGATTTCATGGAGCGAGGATTCCATCGGGGCCCCCAGAGCTTTGCGGAGGCATCATAACAGGCATGTCATTATCAGAAGCGACTAGAGATCTTTGCGGTCGTCGGGCGCAAAAAGCGGTCGTGTCAGGGCATTCGAAGCTTCGACTCCATCCGCGCTACGCCCGAGGGGAAGCGCCAATCGCACCGCGCAGAATCTTGATGAACTGCTCGACCACCTGCTCGCGATTGCCGTCCATCCCGCCAGTACGATGAAACAGGTCGCGGTCGCCTTCCCCGGTCAACAGCGAATCTTGCATCCGCTCGAAGGTGCACTCCAGGATCGACGTCATCAATACGGAATCGACATCCGTGCGCAATTCTCCCCGCTCGATTCCCATCGCTACGAATGCTGCCGAGCCCAACGGATCTTCCGTGGCCACAAATCGAGCAATGCGCTTCTTCAAGTTCATGTCCGACCCATAATTCCCCAGCAGGACAATGCGGTACGGCACGCGATACTGCTCCCAGAATTGCACCGGTAATGACAACCGATGGCGCACGACAGCAAAAAAGCCGGCCTCTTTCACTGGCGATGGAACGTCAAGGTAAGGCGGCAGGGACCGCAGTGCCGATTTGTAAGCTTCGAAGAAGAGCCCGTCCTTGCTGCCAAAGTGTTGAAACACCGAGCCCTTGGCGATACCCAGACGGCTCGCCATATCGCCCACACGCGCGGCCTCGTAACCGTGCTCCGCAAAATGATGCATGGCTGCGTTGAGGATCAAGGTTCGCTTATGGACTGACCGGCTTCGGGGAGCATGACTTACATCCGGAACGGGATTGGGCAAGTAATCCGGCATAAACAATCCTGACTGCTCGACACTGGAGCCCGACGGGGGATGACTTTCTGTTGGGACCCTGCTTTGCGCTGTGCGTCCGCAACCGCACACTCGGGCCACAAATTACTTGCGCGAATGATAAATCAAACCCAGTCGATAACGGAAGGGGTGTGGCGCCAACTACTTGCTTAGTAGATGCACCTCATCCTTGTCGGAGGTTCCTTCGCAGGTGCGTCTCGGATGCGGCACCTTTAACAGCTTTGGTTGCACACTAAGGGCGGCGTCAACGTTCCTACTAACGCAATTCTGGGAAGCGCGACTCCAGCCTGGCTTTCAACCTCTCCGTCACGCCAGGAGCAGCGCCATCAAGGAAGTGCCGATAACCACGAAACAACGAATGTTCACACATCACGCCCATGTAGTCCGGTCGATAAACGCGTCGCATTGCCCGATGTCCCTGCAGGCGGCCAACCCATACCATCGGCATCCCGTCGGGCACCGAGAGGAATACCCGGTTCAGAATGTCACCAAGGGGGTCGCCGCGCGATTCCATCACTCCACGCACCCCTGTGACGCAGGCGTACCCTCGGCCCACGCACGCCCAAAGATGCTCTGCCTCCTCCTATTCCGGCGTCTTGACGTCAACGACCCGGACCCAGCAACCATCAGCCTTCAGGCCCTTCACCAGCTGATGAACGATGAACCCGCCAGCGCCCCTGACCAGCACCCGCGTTTTGCTTTTCATGGATACCTCCAATGCAAAAGCTGGCTGAGAAGTGATGACCAGCGAAGAAGTCGAAAAACGGTCCCGTAAACCGCTGAAGCGCCTCTTCCACCCAAGAATGGTCAAACTGGTCAGAAACTGCTTGTCGAATAGCCTCGGGAGAGCGCACAATTGCGCGCTGATGGAACGGCCCAAAGGTCCATGACACGTCACATCGCCCTGATCGAGCACGCAATCTCTGCCCATGCGAAGCGCGAATTGCCCGCGACGGGCAGTGCAAGGCAAAAATTCATTCAAGGAGAATTGCGATGAAGAACGAACTCTCTCGACGCCGGGTAATGCAGTTAGGATTTGGAGCTGCTGCCACCGCCGGCTTGGTGTCCACATCTGCGGTTACTTCTGCCTACGCCAGCGAACCCGGGGTAAGCAGTCTGATCACGCAAGCCAATCCAGGAGCTTCGCCGGTCCAGGTTTCAATTGCCAACGCATATCTGTTTCTTGACCAGATGATGGATGCCTACGCCCAAGGCTCCCCCACCAGGATGTGCCAAAGCTACTGCGATCAAATCGCAGGCGGCACATTTTTCAGCACCGCTTTCGTTTATGACAACGCCCTGCTGGCCCTGGCATATCTTGCCCGTGGAAAGTCGGGCGACACGGCCCGGGCCCGGATCATTGGCGACGCTCTGCTTTACGCTCAGAAAAACGATCCTGCGGCCGACGGCCGCTTTCGCCAGGCCTATTTCGCTGGCGTGCCTGACAGCAACGGTGTGTACGTGACCGCCGGCCTTTCGTTCTTCCAAGGCAGTGCGGTGGGTGACGTGGCGTGGGCAGGCATTGCACTCGCCCAACTCTACTTCCGTACGGGGGGACTCAAATATCTGAATGGCGCTCTCTGGGCCGCTAACTTCATCGAAACCACGACCCGGGACAATGTCAATGTTCCCCCCGGTGGCTATTACTTCGGCAATGGCCAGAGCAACAAGTCCACTGAACACAACATTGACGTGTACGCTTTGTACATCATGCTTGCGAAGTTGAGCGGAAACAGCTTTTGGCTCGACGGTGCACAGCATGCCCTGGCTTTCGTGCAGGCCATGTTTGATGCTCCCTCAGGCCATTTCTGGACGGGCACATCCGATCCCGTGAACATCTTTTACAACAATAGTCCCGAAGACGTTCAGACCTGGTCCTATCTCGCGATGCAGGACCCAAACTACGCGGTCACGATTGACTGGGTGAAAACCAACCTCGCCGCAACCGATACAACTTTTGCTTTCAACAACGGCTGGAACACCAACGGTGGATTGCGTTTGCGGGTTTCGGGAATGACCTATGCGAGCTTGAGCAAACTCGGAACCGTGCTCGGCGACAACACCGTCGATGCCGATGCCGTGTGGCTGGAAGGCACCGGGCATCTCATCGCCGCGCTCAAACTTCGGGGACTAGTTCCCAGCCAGGACATTCCTAGTTTTCATGGGGACAAAGACCTGGCCAATACCCTCATTGAAAACGTGCAGGTTGCTCAGAATAGTCTCGGTGCCAACCAGACCGTTAACGGGCAATCGCTGGTGGTTGGCCAGGGACTCACGGCTTCCACGAGCATCCTGAATACCGGCTTTGGCTTCAATTACTTCCCCTATCTCCATATCGGGGCCACCGCCTGGTATTTGATGGGCGTCCAAGGGCTTAATCCCTTGCAGGCCCGCAGGCCGTGAGACGATGCGACGTTACACTTGTCTTGCTCAGGCAACGGTATGTCAATCGGCATGCCTTGAGTATCCGCGCGAACCAGAGGGTTCGCGCGGATACTTTCGTGGTCTTCACGCCGCAGCCCGCGAAGCGCACAGCAGCATCCTCCGCAGCGATACTTCGCTTCCGCCATGCTGCGGACCATCCGTCCTCGCGCCCGTCTCCCATTACCTGGCCGGAGCGCTCGCCTGTGCCTCGACCGTGACCTCATTCCCAGCCGGAGAGGCGCCGGCCTCCCGCCCACCGACACGATGTTGATCACTCCGGCGGTCTGCATTACTCGGACCCGCTCCTCGTCGCTGACATAAGCACTTAGATGCCTGCCATATGCCAGCTTAAGTGCCATCAATGGGGGAGAACACTTTGAGCGCCGTTCAGACAAATCCATTCATTCGATTGATATGACGAGGTTTGCGGAGATGATCGGAAGCGAACTCTTCATTTTCAATTCCAGTTTCCGGTAATTTGGACACTCGCCATGTGCACAATTTGGACCCAGTTCCGATTTTGATACCGCACCTGTTGTCCTCTGCGGGTGAACAACTTCATCGAGAGCAAGCGCAGACTGTGATACAACTCTGCTGATATGAACCGCTCTACCGTACGTCCGCCCGTCCTGATTGCCGCGCTCACTGCCTTGGCACTGGCAGCGTTTGGCCAGCAATCGAAGCCCGTAAAGAAGGAAGTCGTCGAGCTGAAAAACGCCCAAGACCACAGCGTCGGTACTGCGACTGTCAAGCCGTCAGGCAAGGGCGTGGAAGTCAAACTCGACGTTAAAGACCTGCCTCCCGGTGATCACGCCTTACACTTTCACCAGAACGCCAAATGTGATCCACCCGACTTCAAGTCTGCGGGGCCGCACTTCAATCCTGATCAGAAGGAACATGGGTTTCTCAATCCCAAAGGACACCACAATGGCGACATGGCGAATTTCACCGTGAAGCCTGACGGGACAGCGAAAGTGACAGTTAAGGATGCCGACGTTGTTCTCGGAACGGGCAGTGAACCAAATTCTCTTTTCGCAAACGGCGGTACCGCTCTCATGATTCACGCCAAAGCCGACGACATGAAGACTGACCCCGCCGGCAATGCCGGCGATCGCATCGCCTGTGGCGTGATCACCAAGTAACGAGCCGAGCCCTGTGACGACGCTCGTGTTGCACCCCTAGCCGCATCACGCTACAACTGTAGCTGCGGTCATTTTTCTTTCGGGGATTCCAATGCAAGTCCTCGTCACCGGCGGGGCAGGCTACATCGGCAGCGTAGTAGCCGACCATCTTCTTCGCGCCGGACATACGGTTACCGTTCTCGACAACCTCACCATGGGATGGCGCGAAGCCGTTCCTGCCGATGCTGAATTCGTCCAAGCCGACACAGGGGACGAAGCAGCGCTGGACCAACTGTTTGCGGCGCGCCGCTTCGACGCTGTGATGCACTTCGCAGCGCTCATCGAGGCGGGCGAGTCGGTCCAGGTCCCGGAGCGCTACTTCGACAACAACTCTCTGCGCACGCTGACTCTCCTGCGCGCGATGCTTAAGCACAAGGTCTCACGCTTTGTGTTTTCTTCAACCGCCGCGGTGTACGGTGAACCGCGAACCATTCCTATTCCTGAAGATCACGTTCTGGCGCCCACCAATCCCTACGGGGAGTCCAAGCTTATCGTCGAGCAGATGCTCACCTGGTTTCAGTACTCCCATGGACTGAGATACGCCAGCTTGCGCTATTTCAACGCCTCCGGGGCTACTGACGCCCGCGGGGAGGCGCACCGTAGCGAAAGCCATCTCATTCCGCTGGTTCTCCAGGTGCCGCTGGGCCAGCGCGACGCGATCTCGGTATTCGGCACCGACTACCCCACAAAAGACGGCACTTGCATCCGCGACTACGTCCACGTGGATGACCTCGCGGTCGCTCATCTGCTTGCATTGCAAGGGTTGGAGAGGCATGAAACGTTGGTTTGCAACCTTGGCAGCGGCGAGGGATTCAGCGTGCGCGAGATCATCAGCCTGGCCCGCAAAGTGACTGGCCACAATATTCCAGCGCGCGAATGTCCGCGCCGACCGGGAGATCCTGCCATTCTGGTCGCGAGTTCCGATAGAATTTGCCGGTTGCTAGGCTGGCGCCCAAGGTATACCGATGTTGAAAGCATCATCGCCAGCGCATGGCAGTGGCACAAATCGCATCCGATGGGCTACACCCAGGCGTGACTTGCTATTGGTCCTCGTGGCCGACCAGTGGATCACAATTTGGCGCGAACGTTCCCATAGTGTCCCGCCCTGCATTAAACTTCTTCACAACATGAAAACAGTATTGGTTGCACTACTTCTCTCGCTTCCGCTGGTTGCCAACGCCCAGTCAAGTTCTGGCGCCGAGTTACGCAACTCCGGAACTGATTACTTACGCATCTGCGTCCCGTCGGCCCAGAGTCAGCAGAACTATGCTGCGGCCTGCGGAATCTGGCTCACGGGTGTCGTTGATGGATTGCAAGCCTACAACTCCAACATGAAAGTCCTTCCCCTGTTTGACGCTCCCGATATCACTGTGGGGCAGGTGTCGAAGCTGCTCGTGAAGTACATCAACGATCATCCAACGTATGCAAAGCTGCCAACCGCAGCGCTGGTTCTCGGCGTGCTGGTCGAAAACTACCCGCGCAAGGAACCGGCTTCTTCTCCCAAGCCCTAGTTCTTAACTCTGGGCGACAGGAATAAGTGACTGTCGGACGCATGGGAAGCGAGTTCACTGGAGCGGAACACGACTCAGCAAAGGAATTTCCATAAAACGTGGCTAATGGGGTGAGATGCGTTCTTATATCCTATCGCTGCCCGATAAGCTGCAGCCGATCGTCATTATCGGATCGACCATGGTCGCGGCGTTCCTGGTTTCATTGGTCACCCGTCTATTTTTCAGGGCCCAACAACTGGAACTGGATAACACCTTAACCAGTTCCGTTTACGGGACATTGGGCACGATGTATGCGGTGCTGATCGCATTTGTGGTTACGGGAGTGTGGCAAAGCTTCAGCGCCGCGGCTGCCGCGGTAAACAACGAAGCAAACGCACTCACTGACCTGGTGTTTGTCATCGGCAACATGTCTGCGGAAAGGTCGGAGGCCACTTGCGAGTCGGCGAAGAACTACGTGCGAAGCGTGATAAAACGCTGGGACCTGCTGGGGCATGCGACCCGCGATAACGACCCGCCACCGGAAGAGATTAACCTGGACACCTCAAACACATTACTGAAGGCAATCCTTGCGATAAAGCCTGAGGGGGCCCGCGAGGTGGAGCTCTATGCGCAAGCTCTCGACCTCACGGGATTCTGGCTCGATGCGCGGCGCGACCGCCTCCGCAGTGCACGAGGCAATACGGCCGGTGCATTGTGGGGCTTACTGATGGCGGGAGCCTTCGTGTTGTTCGCTTTCCACGGCCTGTTTGTTGCTCATGCCTGGGCGCTTTGGGGGGTGTTGTTGTGCGGGTTGTCTCTCATTGTGGGGCTCGCGTTCTATCTGATTTTTTCGCTCGACAGCCCGTTCACGGGTAAGCTAAGCGTCGGACCGGAACCTTTTCTGTGGCTGCTCCGCGACTTTACTGGCACGGACGGCTACGGTTTGTAAACCTGGCATGGAGTTGTCGAATGGCATCGAAGCAGCTATAAATAACGGTGACGATCCGGCCACCTCGTTCCCGGTTCCTTGTAGTCGCTACCCTGGGGTGGAAAATGAAGTTCCCGTTATCTGCACTGCTTCTGCTTTTTTCAACAACCTCGTTTTCACAAACCTCAGAAGTCCCCACACCGAGTCCCGCGAGCAACTCGGTGAGTGCCTCCAACGCAGGCGATTCAGCGGCAGCCATGCCTGCGCTCCTGGACCAGCTGCAAACCACTGGCTCCCAGGCTGCCCAGGACATCGGGCACTTGCATATTGAAAAGTGGAAGGCGAATCCCGCCGCAAAGAGCGCGGCCCAGGCCGACGCAGAGTCAGTGCAGCGCAACCTCACCACCGCTTTACCAGGATTAATCGCTGCCGTCCGTACCGCCCCTGATGACGTTGGCGCGCAGTTCAAGTTGTACCGGAACTTGAATGCCCTCTACGACGTGTTCGGTACGGTGACAGAAGCGACGCGAGTTTTTGGTCAGAAGGGCGAATATGAAACCCTCTCGCAGCAGTTGCAGGTGATGGGTTCTGCCCGCCGCAAGTTGGGCGAAGAACTAGAACAGCTGACTCGAACGAACCAAGGAGAGCTCAACCGGATGCGAGCCCAGATCAGGGACCAACAGGAGCAATTGGAGGCTGCCAAAGCTGCGGCCGCAGAGGCGCGTAAAGAATTGCTCGTGGCACAGACCGAGCCCCCGAAAAAACCAGCGTCCAAGAAGAAGGCCGTGGCGAAAAAGCCTTTACCCGCGAGCACCGGCCCGAGCTCGGGCTCTTCCTCTTCGAACCCAAGCAATCAGACAGGATCTGTCGCGCCCGCGCCGAAGAGGTAGGGACCGTTCGCCACCTCATGGAGAGTCGTTCCGTGCCCGGATTACCAGGTTCGGAATGTCATTTCCACCGCCCGCCAGCCACAGCAGAGGGCGAGTAACGATTAACACGCCACTGCCCCATCCGCCGCCAACGTCGACTCTTGCCCCGGTGACCAGGGGAATGAAGTGTCGGAGAATGCGTACCTCTGATCGGGCGAAAGATCGTGGTCACCATATACTCGCCCTTCACGTTCTCAGCGGATCGAAGAACTTGCCACGTTTGAATCGCTTGTCCATGAGCGGCTGATGCGGATTCAGTGCCAGATGTTCCGGTAGAAAGCCCGCCAGCTTACTTTCGTCCGTCTCGGCAGCCACCACCTTCTTTGCGCGCGAGCGTGCGACACGTTTGATGAACGTTCCCTTGACCGGTTCGGGAAATATCCGGACACCTGGTCTCGGCGGAAGCGGCAGATGCTCAAACGTAATCTCTACTCAGGCCTCTTTTACGGCGGGACGCGGTTTGAGTTGGCGGCGGAGTTGAGCTTTGCTGAGAGGGGTCTGAGGCATGATTTCCTCGAGAGAATAAGGGACTGGGGTTAGTTTTCGCGCAGTATGTCCCGCGTTCTTAGGGAATGCGAGACAATTATGTGATCGGGCACGCGATGTGGGTATTGCTATATTGGGCGGCTTATGAAGCGCAGGAAACTTGCTCCGGTGGCCGGAATCGTCTGGAGTCTCCTTATGGCCTGCGACGCAGGCGCGCAGACAGTAAATGTGTGGCCAGGTGGGGCTCCGGGATCGGAGAACTGGACCCAGAAGGAAAAGATCGCGGAAAACACTCCACTGGGGACCGTGGTCTTTAACGTCGTGACGCCGACGTTAACCGCTTATCTTCCAGAACGAAGTAAGGCCACAGGAAGCGGCGTGATCATTGCTCCGGGAGGAGCATTTGTGGCGCTGGCCATCGACCTCGAAGGCAATGAGGTGGCACGCTGGCTTCAGCAACGGGGTATCGCCGCGTTCGTATTGAAGTATCGGATCATGGAAAAGAAGCAGGACGGCATTCCGCCGAACATGAACTTCGATGAGGCCGGGAAGTTTGGCATCGCCGACGGAATTCAGGCCGTTAAGGTTGTTCGCCAGCATGCGTCGGAATGGGGAGTCTCTCCAAACCGTATCGGCTTTATAGGCTTTTCAGCCGGGGCCATGGTAGCCAGCGGAGTCCTTCTGCAGACCGATGCGGCTGCGCGGCCCGACTTGGTGGCCCTTATTTATGGTGGTCCTTTTGGAGTGAAGCCCGCTATCGCGCCCAGCCTTCCGCCGATTTTTATGGCGTGGGCTCAGGATGATCCTCTAGCGCTTGGCCCAGTCGTGAAGTTCCATGATGCACTGGTGTTGGCGGGCCAGACGCCTGAAGTGCATATTTACAGCGCCGGCGGTCACGGCTTCGGGATGAAGAAACAAGGCACCACCAGCGATCATTGGATCGACGAATTCTACTGGTGGCTTGCGGCGCAGGGGTTTGCCTTACCGGCGGCGAAATAATATCGGATGCCGGGACCTGTGGATTAGCTCAGAAACCGTGCGCGCTGCTCGGCCGTTGGAACCAGGCAACTCGTCGATCTCACAGACAATCGACGGCGATTGCGTGCGATCAGCCGATAGGCCCAATTACGCAAGAAGCTGGGAACGATCAAGCCGAGACTGCCGAGAATGGCCCAAACTCCGCCAAGATAGAGGGCCGCGCGTAAGACTGCTTCGGACTCGATCGCGACGCTATCATGCTTGATCCATAGCATCGATTCAACAGTTTCCAGATGGAAATGACGTCGCAGGTCCAAGCCGAGCGGCGAATCGCGCGGCACGAACATAAGATCGTGACGGCGCTCATGGCGGAGAATGAACTGGAGCGAACGGTTGCAGAATCCGCAAGCGCCGTCGTACACCAGCATTGCCGCAGAGACGGCTACGGGATGTTCGGCGGTCTGTAGCATCTATACTTTTCCTGTCATTTGATGAACGACAGAGACACTAAGGCACAGAGAATTAAAGGTCGGAATTCCGCGGCCTGTGTGTCTTCGTGCCTCTGAGGCGAAGGTTCTGTCGCGCTAGCCCTTGAATCCGGCTGCATTAAGCGCATCCCCGAACTTGGACAGGAAGTCCTGAACATGATCGGGGGTTGCGAGCGGACCCATCAACCCAATGCGGAAGACTTTGCCGGCCAGCGGGCCGAAGCCTCCGGCGATCTCGATGCCGTGTTCCTTGAGTAGCGTGGCGCGCACCTTGGCGTCGTCCACACCCTCCGGCACCTGCGGTGTATTCAGGTTCCAGATGCGATATTCGGCTGGTACGAGCATCGTCGAGTCCCATTGCCTCGATGCCTTTGACGAATTCGTGGTGCGCCTGCCGATGGCGTTCGCAGCGGTGCACGAGACCCTCCTCTTCGATCAGGCTGAGTCCTTCGTGCAGTGCATAAAACAGCGTCGCCGAGGCGGTGTGATGATAACGGTGCGAGACGAACAGGTAGTCGGAGATGAGCTTGATGTCGAAGTACCAGGAACGGTTCGTGCTCTTGCGGCTTTGAAGCCACTCGGCAGCGCGTGGTGAAACCGTGATCGGCGAGAGTCCGGGAGGACAGCTCAGGCCTTTCTGCGTACAACTGTAGGCGACGTCGATACCGGTCTTGTCCACGTTGACTGGCATGGCGCCGAGCGACGTGACGCAATCGGCGATGACAAGTGCGCCGACTTCGTGCGCCGCCTGGCAGATTGCTTCGCCGCGCTGAAAGACGCCGGTCGAAGTTTCGGCGGTGACGTACATCACGACCTTGGGCTTCTCGCGGTGGATGAACTCGGCGGCTTCGCTGTCGCCGAAAGCGCCGCCCCAGGGCTTCTCGAAGCGGACGACGTCAGCACCATGGCGCTTCGCCATTTCGGTCATGCGGTCGCAGAAGAAGCCGTTGGCGAAGACTCCTACTTTCATGCCGGGTTCGACGAAGTTGCTGATGGCGGCTTCCATGCCTCCGCTGCCAGTGGCGGAGACAACGAACGTCCACTCGTTCTCAGTGCCGAAGACGTTGCGTAGCATGCGTTGGTTGTCGTTGACTGATCTCGAAGAAGTAGGGATCGAGGTGCCCGACGACCGGCTGCGCCATGGCCTGGTAAACCCGAGGATGCACCTGCGTGGGCCCGGGCCCGAACAATAGCCTTTTTGGGGGATGAACGGATATTTCTTCGCTCCACGACAGTAGCGTTTTGCTGCGAAATGTGGCATAGGAACTCCCTTATAATGTCGTCACCAGTATAGCTACAGGGTATAGGTTCGGCGGACGGAGAGAAGATGCGTTTCCGCGTCGCCGGTGGTTCGGTTCGCAATGCTGAGGTGCGCCCTTCGGGAGAGCTAGATGATGTTCTTGGCGGCTGCTGCTTCTGTTCGGAGTGGCAGGATTGGTACGAGCACCGGATACCTGGTGTTGGTGGTAATCGCCAGCGCTCGATTCCGTCGTGATCGGCCGTGCCTCGCGCCTGGTGTCAACGAGCTTCCGGCCGTCACCTTGCTCAAGCCGCTGTGCGGCACTGGAGCCCGGGCTGGAAGAGAACCTGACCAGCTTCTTCGAGCAAGACTATCCCGGGTTTCGAAATCGTTTTTGGGGCGCGGTGGCCCGACGATCCGGCCCTTGATGTTGTGCGCCGCATTCGCGCCCGATATCCCAACGTTCCGGTAGAGATTGTCACGTCAGGCGAACCGTGGCGACCCAACGCCAAGGTGTGTTCGCTGGTGAAAATGTACCAGTCGCGTCGCTCACGACTACCTGATCATCAGCGACAGCGACGTGAAAGTCGCACCGAACTACATCGCGGAAGTGGTGCCGCCTCTGCTCGACCGAACAAAACGGCATGGTGACGTGTCTGTATCGCGGTCGACCCACCGGCGGAATCTGGTCGAAGCTTGAAGCGCTGGGCATGAGCGTGGAGATGACGTCCGGAGCGATCGTTGCGAATCTGCTCGAGGGCATGAAGTTCGCGCTCGGACCGACGATGGCGATCCGGCGCGATGCGTTGGACGCGGTCGGCGGATTCGAACCGCTGGCCGACTATTGCGCGGACGATTATGTGCTTGGTCGCGAAGTTGCGGAAAGCGGAAGACAGGTGGTGATGTCTCAGCATGTGATCGATCACGTCGTCATCAATCGCAGCTTTGCTGAGTCTATGCGGCACCAGATCCGCTGGATGAAGAGCACGCGTTTTTCGCGCTGTGCTGGCCATGCGGGAACCGCTTTGACCTTCGCAATGCCATTTGGGATCCTCGGGCTTGTTGCGGGCGATTGCCCTGCATCAACGCCGTACTGGGCGCGGTACTGTTCGCGGCTGCATTTTTCAATCGCGTGCTTCTTTCTGTCATTTCGGGGTGGGGCGTGGTGCATGACCGGCGTGCGCTGCGCCTGGCTTGGGTCTATCCACTGCGCGATTTGATGGGCTTCCTGTTCTGGTGCGCCAGTTATTCCGGCCGCCAAATTGAGTGGCGGGAGCGACTGGTACCGGCTGGAACCGGGCGGACGAATGGTCTTGACGCATCCCGAAGCGATTGAGTGTCGCCGAAGCATTAGCTGATGCGTCCGCCGAGGCTACAACGGTTGCGGCCGAACGGTATTCGTGAGACCGCACGACGCAAACCGGTTTCCGCCTGAGCTTGCACTGGACCACGGTCCCACGGGATGAGAGCCACTGCCGCCGCATGGTTCCTGGGCATGCTCGCAACCATGAACCCATCCGTAATGCATGCGAAGACGTATCCGTCGAACAGCTCGACGCTATCTTTCGGCCACTGGTTGCCGAGGATTCGCCCGGCACGGCGGTGATCGTCCTGAAGAACGGCGAGGTTGAGTTCAAACGGGGCTACGGGGTGGCCAACCTCGAAACCAAGACCAGGATCGCGACCGACACCGACTTCCGGCTGGCGTCTTTTACGAAGCAGTTCACCGCGACATGCATCATGCTGCTGGTGCACGACGGCAAGCTGAGCTACGACGATACGCTGACCAAGATCTTTCCCGGGCTTCCCGGTGTATGGAAGCGCGATTACCGTCCGCATGCTGCTGACGCACACTTCCGGGCTGAAGGATTACGAAGACCTATATGCGGCACAGTTTCCTGGCGAGGATGATCGCAAGATTCCGCAGATCAAGGACGCGCAAATTCTGGCACTGATGGAAGCAACAGGGCGCCACCGATTTTCCTCCGGGAAGCCAGTGGCGCTACAGCAACACCGGATACGCCATGTTGGCGATGATCGTGGAGAAAGTTTCCGGCAAGCCGTTTGGAGAATTCCTGCGTCGAACGGATCTTTGCCCCGCTTGGAATGAACAATAGCGTTGCGTACGAGAAAGGGAAGAACGAAGTCCCTCATCGCGCGCTGGGCTACACGAAAAACGACGGCGCGTGGGTCGAGGCCGACCAGAGCTCGACCTCGGCGGTGCTTGGCGACGGTGGTATCTACTCCAACGTTGAAGACCTGGCGAAGTGGGATGCCGCGTTGCGCGAGCATACCCTGCTGAGCGCGGAGGAGATGCAGGCTGCATTCACGCCCGTGAAAGTTCCGGGCGGCGCGAAGAAGGAAGACGGAACGAACAACTGACTACGGCTTCGGGTGGTTTCTCGATCCTTACAAGGGGCGACGCCGCACGTGGCATTCGGGCACGACGACCGGGTTCAGCACCTTTATCGAGCGGTTCCCTGACGAAGGATTGACCATCATCATTCTGTGTAATCGCGACTGATTTGCAGCCTGAGACGATGGCCGATCGCGTGGCGGACTTGTATTCGGCACACTGATGCGCAACGTGACCCGATTATGGAACCCGGGACGCACAAACTTGGAACAGTAGTGCTATCGACTCGATTTTCCGGAATCGTGAGCCTTGACCATATCCAAAGTCATCCATTGACATTGAATCGAAGGCCACGAGGTTCATCGTTCTGCTGTAATATCCCGACGGATTGCCGTGTGAGACTCCTCTTAAAATGAAGCTTACTTTTTATCGCTATCAGTCACTGGTCACTTTAATTGTCTTATTGGCGCTCAGCCCACCCTTATTGGTCGCCCAAACCGAGAAATCCATCCCGGCAGCGGAAGCAGCCGAAGCGTTGCGGGGCGATCCACTGCATGTTTTCAGCCAGTCGATACAGGCGCTGACGGAGAGGGTCACAAAGTCGGTGGTGCAGATCGTAGCTACCGGCTACGGCCTGAAGACCGAGAAGGAAGCCACGGGCACAGCTCTATTTGAACCGCAGGAGGCAATAGGAGCGGGTGTAATTCTCTCGCCCGACGGATACATCGTGACCAACGCGCACGTGGTGCAGGGAGCGCGCAAAATTCGTGTGCGACTGCCCGGGCTGGAAGAGCCGAGGAAACGGATTCGAAGCCGCATGGGCCGGTGAACGCGACGATCGTGGGAATTGACCGGCAATCGGACCTGGCGGTTCTGAAAATTGACGCTACTGACTTGCCGGCACTGGAGTTCGCCGACTCGGACCAGCTGAAGCAAGGGCAGGTAGTCTTTGCGTTCGGTAGTCCGCAAGGGCTGGAGAATTCGGTCACCATGGGTGTGGTCAGCGCAACGGCGCGGCAGGTGAGCGAAGACAATCCCACGACCTACGTACAGACCGATGCGCCGATCAATCCCGGTAACAGCGGGGGTCCGCTGGTGGACGTGGATGGCCATGTGGTCGGCATCGACACGTTCATACTTTCGGAGTCTGGAGGCAGTGAAGGCCTGGGGTTCGCCATTCCCAGCAACGTGGTACGCAACATTTATGAACAACTGCAGACGGAAGGGCACGTGCATCGCGGGCAGATCGGCGTGTATCCGCGTACGATCACCCCGGATCTCGCGGAGGGGCTGAAGCTTCCGCGCAATCACGGTGTGCTGCTGGAAGACGTCTCACCCGATTCTTCAGCCGATAAAGCGGGCTTGAAAGTTGGTGATGTGGTTACCAGCATCGGCGGCAAGCCCATAGGAGACGTGAAAGAATTCGCCACCATACTGTTCACGTACAAGATAGGACAAAGCGCACCCATTGGCGTGATCCGCGATGGAAAAGAAGTCACGGTGAACGTTACTATCGCCGAACGTCCCGATGATCCATTGCGCTTCGCCGACATGGTGACGGGTCCGGCGAATGTGGTTGAGCGGCTTGGCATTGTCGGTATCACGATCAACGACGACCTGAGGCGGCTACTGCCCGATTTGCGGATCCTTTCGGGTGTCATCGTGGCCGCGCGCACACCGAGCAGTACATTGCTCGGACAAGGGCCTGAACCCGGCGACGTGATCCATTCGGTAAATACCCAGCCGGTCAAAGACATTCCCGGACTGAAGCAACTCCTGCGGGTAGTCCATTCGGGCGATCCGGTGGTCCTACAAATTGAGCGGGACGGTGAGTTGAGTTACCTGGTGATGGAGTACGAGTAGGACTCGACGCCGCTGACTCACATTGCCGTTTTGATCCCGGCCTTCACCAGCCACCAGTTCATTGGGTAGGCGGTGAAGAATCCACACCCCATCGCTAACTGCATCAGGGACCAGAACTCGATCCGCGCCGGCGAAATTGGGTCAATCCAGACAAGGATAACCAGGGCCATCCAGCCGTACATGCCCGTGGGCGCAGTCCCGCGGGAAGTGGGAAGAGTCGTCGAACCGCGTAGCGGCGACACGGTTCTCACACAGACTGTCAGCGCTGCAAGGGTGAACGAACCTGACTGAATCCGCCCATAGAAAAGCCGAGGCTCGGGCCCCGGCGTTTTCCGGTCGGCATTGGTTCACACGGCTGGCCTGAGTGCCCCAGGTTCACGCCCGTCAGTTGGGCGTTAGCCTGGGATACGAACGTCACCGCGCAGGATGGAGAACACCGGCGGAGTGGAAACTCCGCCTCGCGCTGTATGTCACCGCTGATATACACCGCGAAACTTGCCCGCTTGATGCTGTGGGCGCCCCCTTCTCGCCCGTTTTTTGGCGATAGGGTGGGAACCATAAATTACGCGCCGCGCCGCGGATGTGCGACCATGTCGCGAATCTGCGCCAGCACGCTGGTGCGCTGCATCCCGTCGAGCTGCTTGGTAAACGCCGCCATCTCTGCGACGAACGGATCGGCTAGCAGCTCATTGATTTCGTCCTGCCGCGAAGGGCTGCACGCCATCAGCAGATCGGGGATAGATACCGTCAGCGCCGTCCGCCAGCCGCGCCAAGGAAGAAAGCGTCGGAGTCGCCTTCTCGTTCTCGATCTTCGAGACGTAGGTTCGCGGCACACCCATGCGCAACGCGAGTTGCCGCTGGCTCAGTCCGCTGCGCTGCCGCAGGCTGCGAATGGCCGTTGCCACCTGCACCTCCGAGCGGCTTGGACTGACCGGCTCCATCACCGGCATCGGCTGCGCGAAGATCGGCTCCGGCTCATCCTCATCCAGGGACGTACGGCATTTGCGGCAAAGGTTATTGATGGTTCTGAACTGGACGAGATGACAATGGTCGCATCTCACCACTTCCCGGTTCTCTACGGGTGCGAGAGTCGTAGCCATTCAGGTTGCGGGAGTGCCAGAGCAGGGCACTGTTTCCCTATGGATCAATTCTACAAGCCCCCAGATCCATTGAAACTATCCGTACTTTGCGGCATTCGTTTGATAGAGTCAAGGGGCGAGATGGATGAAACCCGAAAAAGCTGTGCAAATTCGATGCGTGCAGCTGACGACATGCCGACAAAAACCGATAAATACCGGAGAAAACCGCAATGACGCGCGATGACGCATGGTGTTTACTAACTGAGTTCACCCTGTCAGAAAGCTTGCGCAAACATGCCCTGGCTGTGGAGGCGTGCGTCCGCGCCTACGCGCGCAAGTTCGGTGAAGACGAAGAACTCTGGGGTCTCGTCGGGCTCATTCACGACTTCGACTACGAAAAATATCCTTCAGCCGAAGAGCATCCTTTCAAGGGAAGCGAGATTCTGAAAGAGCGCGGCGTGTCCGAAGAAATTCGTCGCGCCATCCTGTCACATGCCAATTACAGCGGAGTTCCCCGCGCGAGCCGCCTGGAAAAGACGCTCTTCGCCTGCGACGAGCTCGCTGGATTCATTACCGCCAGCGCGCTGGTCAAGCCCAACAAGTCGCTCGCCGAGTGTGACGCAAAGTCGGTGCGGAAGAAGATGAAGGACAAGGCCTTCGCCCGCTCCGTCAGCCGGGACGACATCATCAACGGCGCCGCCGACCTCGGGCGTTGATCTCGAGGAACACATTGCGTTTTGCATTGAGGCGATGAAGGGGATTGCACCGGAGTTGGGGTTGGCGGGGAAAGACTTCGGGTAGGCGCCCTGCAGTTTATCTGGGAGGCGCTGCGCGCCGTGAAAAATCCGCAAGATTTCGATGGCGTCGCCGCGAACCCGATAGGGGATGAGGTAGGGCAGAAAGACTAGCTCGCGGGTGCCCACACTTAACGCGCACGCCCCGTCCATTTCTTGATTACGCGTGCCGCCTCATGGTCAGTGGCAAAGTCGCCGGCGTCAGCCTGTGCGACGGCCTTCCTGGTTTCCTCGATCTGCCATTCATTCAGGGCGACAAATTCGCGGATGGCTTCAGCCGCACGATATGACCGGCTACGCTCCGTAGCCTCAGCCAGCTATAGACAAGTACTGCAAAAGAAGAAAAAGGAGGCGCGGGAGAGAGCAACACCCGGCGGACTAGAATCCCAGGCAAATAGCTGTTGGCACGACTGAAGCCGTGCCTTTCAAACTACCGCGAGCTAGGCATACACCAGCTTCTTCACGTGTTCGACCACTTCACCGACCTTCACGTCTTCGCGCTTGCTTCCCGCGCGGGTGACGACTTCGACGATGTCGTCGCCCAGTTTCTTGCCGACGTTGATGCGGTAGGGAATTCCGACCAGGTCAGCGTCCTTGAACTTCACTCCCGGGCGCTCATCGCGATCATCCAGCAGCACGTCGAGACCGGCGGCCTCAAGTGCCTTGGCAATCTCCTGAGCACCGGTGTTGATCTTCTCGTCCGTAGTGTTGGTCGAAGTCACAACTACTTCGAACGGAGCGATGTTTGCCGGCATCCAGAAACCGTTGTCGTCGGCGTTCTGCTCGACGCAGGCAGTCAGGATGCGCTCCAGACCGATGCCGTAGCTGCCCATGATAGGCGTGACTTCTTTGCCGTGTTCGTCGAGCACACGTGCACCCATCGACTCGGAGTACTTGTAGCCGAGCTTGAAGATGTGGCCGATCTCCACCGCCTTGCCGATCTTCAGCGGATGCCCGCAATTGGGGCAGCCCTCGCCCTCGACCGCATTGCGCACGTCGGCGGTAAGGGTCGGCTGGAAGTCGCGGCTCGGAGTGACGTTGCGGAAGTGATAGTCGAGCTTGTTGGCTCCGCAAATCATGTCGTGACGGCCTTCCAGTGATGCGTCCATCACTGCGGTGAATTCTCCAGCCAGCGCTTGCTCAGCGAACGTCGGCCCAACAGGACCGATGTATCCGCCGGGCCCGGCGAAAAATTGCTCGACTTCATCGGCGGCCATCGAACGCAACTCGGTGACCGTAGCGCTCTTGCCGGCGTCACCCTGTTTGCGGAGCTCGCCATTCAACACGGCCAGCAGCTTGGTTTCATTAACCGTGTGATCACCGCGCAAGAACACGGCCACCGCCTGCGCCTTCATAGCCTCTTTCTTGTCGGCTTGCGCCCTGCGCACCGTGGCCATGTAAGCCACCGCTTTAATGTCCTGCTTCGGCAACACCTTCAGAAACTCTGAAACATCGGCGATCGCTCCCTTGCCCGGTGTGTGCACCAACTCCGGCTTCCCGTCACTCGTTGGAGCAAGCTCTTCGACTGACTCCAGCCGCGACGTCGCTTTCTCGAGGTTGGCTGCATAGCCGCACTCTGGGCAGCTCACAACCAGGTCCTCGCCAGCGTCTGTGTACACCATAAACTCCTGCGAACCCGATCCGCCCATAGCACCCGAGTCGGCATGTACCACGACGTACTTCAGACCGCAGCGATCGAAAATCCTACAGTACACATCGTGATGCTTCTGGTAGCTCACATCGAGCCCGGCCGCATCAATGTCGAACGAGTACGAATCCTTCATGGTGAATTGGCGCACGCGCAGCAGGCCCGACTTCGGACGCGGCTCGTCGCGGAATTTCTGCTGAATCTGGTACCAGATTTGCGGGAGCTGCTTATAGCTGCGGAGTTCCTTGCGCGCGATCTCGGTCATGACCTCTTCTTCGGTCATGCCCAGGCACAGATCGCGTCCGCCGCGGTCTTTCAGGCGAAACATATTGTCGCCCATCAGCTGCCAACGCCCGCTCGCCTCCCAAATCTCCCGCGGATGCAGGGCCGGCAGATAGAACTCCTGGCCGATGGTGTCCATCTCCTCGCGCACCACATTGGCGATCTTCAACATCGAGCGATGTCCGAGGAATAGGAATGAGTAGATTCCGGCGGCGAGCTGGCGAATGTAGCCGGCGCGCACCAGGTACTTGTGACTGGCGACCTCGGCGTCCGCCGGAGCTTCACGAAGGGTAGGAACAAAGAGCTGCGACCAACGATGCATGCGTTTTCTGATGACTTCCTTTGAGTGTCGAAGAATCCTTTATTCTACCGGATTCATCAGGGTCACTTTGACTGGCGCTTGAGGAGTCGACGTCGCTTGCGTTGCTCCGGCTTCGCGATGCATCATCACACTCATCACTGAGGACCTGAACATGTATCATTACGATCCGTCACGTTGCCCTCGAAGAACTGAACGACGATGCGGTGCTGCCTAACCCTGTCCATCTGCGCGACATGCTTTTGCGTGCCCATCTCGATGCCGAGCACTCCCTGGAATACAATCGCCTGTTTGTGGACTACCAGAAACGCTTTGGCGAGCTGCAGAAGGTCGGCAAGCAACTGCTCGAAGCCCTGCGCGCTCCAAAGAAATAGAACTTTGGCGATGTACCGTTGTCTTTAGGAGAAACGATGAAACTTGCGCTTCTCGCATGTTTGCTTGTAGTGATAACTTCAGCCGTGTTCGCTGCCGATGGCAAGCCCGTCTCGTACCAGAGCGGATCGGAAACCGTGAACGGCATTCTGTACACGCCGCCGGGTAAGGGACCGTTCCCGGCGCTCGTCGTCATTCATGAGTGGTGGGGACTGAACGACTGGGTGAAGGAGGAGGCATCAAAGCTTGCCGACCAGGGCTACGTCGCACTTGCAGTCGATCTTGTATCGCGGCAAGGTGGCAACCACTCCCGACGAAGCTCACCAGATCATGCGGGGCGTGCCGGAAGACCGCGCCAATCGCGATCTGTTGGCGGCCAGCGCCTATCTTCGGGCGCAGAAAAACGTCGATCCCGAAGCGGGTCGGTTCCATCGGATGGTGCATGGGCGGCGGCTATTCGCTTGACCTGGCGATTGCCGATCCTACGCTGAAGGCAGCAGTCATCAATTACGGCCATCTCGCCTCCGATGACGCGACGCTGAAGAAGATCAATGCCGCGATCCTCGGCATCTTTGGCGGACAGGACAAGGGGATTCCGCCGGCCGACGTGAAGCAAATTCGAATCGCAACTCAAGGCGCTCGGCAAAACGGTCGACATTCACATCTTCCCGGATGCCGGGCACGCCTTTGAAAACCCTAACAACAAGACGGGCTACCGAGCCGAGGATGCGGCGGAGGCCTGGAAACTGACTGTTGCGTTTCTCGAAGAGCACCTGAAGAAGTAGAAAGGCTCAGACGGTAATGGCTGGAAATAGCCGGAAGATATTATGGATATCGATTGTGCTGCTGTTTGCTTTCTGTTTCTGGGCACTCGGCATCGAGTTCGCCTACGAGCGCAACGTTCGGCGCGGCATTCCGGCTGATTTCCACATTCACCGCGCACACACCGTTTACAACGCGCGGACTTAAGAGCTGTTCAAACCACCATTTTGCAGCGGTCGGCTTGGAGCGAAGGATCGAGGAGCGGTTCAACGCGCTCGATGAACCTTACCGTATGTGGCCGCCGCGCGTGGGTCTCAAACGCCGCTTCATTCTTCCATTGCGAGTGAATGTAGAAGACTTGCGGATCGCGGATCGAGCGAAATGCATGAATGTGTAAGCAACCGGCTTTTGCGCTTGAGAGAGGCACCACTTCCTGCAGCGCCTTCTGCACCTCCTCCGCGGCGCCTGGCCGGTCATAGTAACGGGTGAAGATAAAGATTTCCGTAGGGAAGATCTCCTGAAACAAGTGTCCGCTCACGACTATAGATTCTTCCTCCGCGTCGGCGAATCCCAATGCAAACGAAATCCCGTTACCCACATCGGACCGCGATCACGGCTCTATCCGGGGTTGGCTGGAGATCAACTGCCAGGTTTGAGCCCTTGCCCAAGGTCAAGGCAGTGTAGGTCTCCACCGCCTGCTCAGAATCTTGCGCCCCCAAGGGCGCAACGCAGAGATGATGAAAAGAGAAAGAATGGCCGATAGTACGCGCATAAAAAAAATCGCCAATAATGAAAATGAAAATCAATTTCAATATTGACGATAGGCGTGCATTTGCACCCCTGCTGTGACCACCATCACTCACGGCGCTGACAGCGCCCGGCTGGCCGAGTTTTCTTCCCCTCGAAGCCGGTTTGCCGGGCCTGGTATGACGACTGTCGGCTTTACACCCGCTCCAGCACGACGGCGATGCCTTGCCCTACTCCAATGCACATGGTGCACAGCGCGTGTCGGCCCTGCGTCCGCATCAACTGGTACAACGCTGTAGTGACAAGTCTTCCTCCGCTGGCTCCCAGAGGATGGCCAATAGCGATGGCGCCTCCGTTTGGGTTGACCTTGGGAGAATCGTCCGGGACGCCAAGTTCCCGCAGCACCGCAAGCGCCTGGGAAGCGAAAGCCTCGTTCAGTTCGATGACATCCAGGTCGCCAACCGAAAGCCCTGCGCGTTGCAACGCCTTGCGCGACGCTGGAACCGGTCCAATACCCATGACTCGCGGCGCGACGCCAGCGACAGCTGAAGCCATGACGCGCGCCCTGGGCGTGAGTTCATACCTCTTGACGGCAGACTCGGAAGCCACAAACAAGGCGCATGCGCCGTCATTGATACCGGCTGCATTCCCGGCGGTGATGGTTCCCGTTGCTCTGACGATTGGCTTGAGTGCAGCCAGCCCTTCCAGGGTCGTGTCGGATCGGGGGTGCTCGTCACGGTCCACGACGAGCGAGGCGCCCTTTCTTTGAGGGACTGTCACCGGGCGGATCTCCTGCGCCATAGCTCCGCTCGCTATGGCTGCGGCGGCGCGATGTTGGCTTCGGTATGCGAACGCGTCTTGATCTTCACGTGAGATGTGGAATTCCTCCGCAACGTTCTCGCCGGTTTCGGCCATCGAGTCCGCACCGTACCGCTCCTTCATGAGCGGATTGATGAACCGCCACCCCAGAGTGGTGTCTTCCAGCGTTGCGGCCCGCGAGAAAGCCGCGTCAGACTTCCCCATGACGAAAGGGGAGCGCGACATACTCTCCACACCCCCGGCGACAACCAGATCGGCTTCGCCTGTACTTATGGCTCGCGCTGCTTGTACGACCGCCTCCATGCTTGAGCCGCACAAGCGATTGACGGTCGTTCCCGGAACCTCCTGCGGCAGTCCCGCCAGAAGCAGCGCCATTCGCGCGACATTGCGATTGTCCTCGCCGGCTTGGTTGGCGCAGCCGAAGATAACGTCGTCTACGGCGCGCCAGTCAACGTCGGGGTTGCGTTCCATAAGCGCCTTGATCGGGGTTGCGGCCAGATCGTCCGTACGGATCGACGAAAGCACGCCGCCGTAGCGACCGAAGGGCGTGCGGATTGCATCGCAAATGTAAGCTTCCATCATAGAGGTGAGTCGGGCGCCTATCTTCAAAGTAGCGACCAACCATCATAGCCGGAAGGCATACCGGGAGCAGCGAACACAAAATGGTTGACGCAAGGATGACGTCGTGTTTTCGTGTCGGAATGCACCCAGAGTCGCTCCAGATCGAAATTGAACAGGCCACGCCCGCTGACGTCGGGATGGTTGCTCCACTCTTTGATGCCTACCGGCAGTTTTACGGCAAGCCACCGAATGAGGAAGCTGCACGGCGGTTTCTGTTTGCCCGACTGAGCAAGAATGATTCCGTCTTGTTCTACGCACACCAAGGGGAGATGGTGGTTGGTTTCGTACACCTCTATCCTGTCTTCTCTTCCGTGAACCTGAGCCGGCAATGGATTCTGAATGACCTCTTTGTGATTCCCGAAATGCGGAAAAACGGTGTTGGGCATACTCTCATGGAGCGCGCCCGGCGGTTCGCTGAAGATACCCAAGCCGACGGGCTCATGCTGGAGACAGCTGCTACCAATCAACCCGCTCAACGCCTCTACGAGCGTCTGGGCTGGAAGCGCGACGACGCCTTTTACCGATACTTCCTGGCGGTTTGACCCGGCGATCGCATGCAACCATCCACTACGGACATCAAGCCTGCAGACACCCCACAACCGCAACACCCGAAGCGTGTGCTCGGCTTCCGCGACCTGGTGATGTTCTACGTGGTCACCACGCTCAGCCTGCGCTGGATTCCGGTTGCCGCCAGCGTCGGTCCAAGCTCCATCTTCATCTGGGTCGTCGGTTTGATCACGATTTTCATTCCGTTGGCACTTTGCATCATGGAGCTATCGTCGCGCTATCCGCAAGAAGGCGGAATGTATGTGTGGAGCAAGCGCGCTTTCGGAGATTTTCCGGCGTTTCTTACCGGGTGGATTTATTGGACCAGCAATCTGCCATACTTTCCAGCGATTCTCTACTTCGCCGCGAGCAATGCCCTCTATATCGGAGGAGGCCGCTCGAGTGCCTTGCAGCGCAGTCCGTGGTATTTCATCGTCTTCTCGTTGTTCGGAGTCGCGCTGGCACTCGGGCTGAACGTTATCGGCCTGAATGTCGGTAAGTGGCTGAACAACCTGGGCGCCTGGGGATCGTGGCTTCCAGTCGTTCTGCTGTGCATTGTGGGCCTGGCAGCCTGGGAAAGATTTGGCTCCGCAACCAGCTTCGGGCCGCAAGCGCTCCGGCCTTCTCTCAACGTTGGAATGATCGGGGTGTGGGCGACCTTGCTTTACGCGTTCAGCGGCGCGGAGGCGGCATCTTTTATGGGCGACGAGATGAAGAATGCTCGCCGGATCGTTCCTCCTGCATTGATCGTGGCCGGCGTGATCGTTACGGCTGGCTATATTCTCGGCACCATCGCGATCTTGGTGGCTTTGCCGCCGGCGCAGGTGGGCAACATGGAAGGCATTATGCAGGCCATCAGCAATGCCGCCGCGCGTGTCGGCTGGTATGGCATCGGGCCGGCGATAGCATTCCTGATTGTGCTGGCAAATCTTGGTGGGGTGGGGGCGTATCTTGCCTCGCTGGCTCGTCTCCCTTTCGTAATTGGCATCGACCGCTACCTTCCGCCTGCTTTTGGACGCGTCCATCCCCGGTGGGGCACACCTGCGATTGCGTTGGTCACACAAGCCTTGTGCTGCGCGGTGTTCGTGGTGCTTGGACAGGCGGGCAGCAGCGTGCGTGGCGCCTATCAGTTTCTGGTAGCCATGAGCATTATCACGAGTTTCATTCCATTCCTATTCATGTTCGCGGCGTTGATCCACTTGCAGCGCGAGCCGGTGGAACCGGGAGTGGTGACCATCCCCGGCGGCAAGCCGGTTGCCATCTCTCTGGCGGTCATAGGCATCGTGACCACGACGGGGGTCATCATCGGGTCCGCGATGCCTGATCCCGATGAGCCCCACAAAGCTCTGGCGGTGGTCAAGGTCGTCCTGCTGAGCGCCCTGCTGATTGCGGGGGGAGCGCTGCTGTACCAGGCGGGTAGAAGGCGGGCCGGACTCGGTTAGTCGGCCACTCTCATCTCGTCCAGCATCTCTTCCAGCATCGACATGGGTGCAACGATTCGCCGTTCGTACGAAATTGCTTTTTGTACGATCATTTAGAATCAGCTAGTTAGACAAAAATCCCGCAAACCCATTGATTCTAAAATAGTTATACCTATCCAATTTTGCCCGTTGGAGTTAGCGCTGCTATTTGGCCGTACTTCGGTCGGATTCGCCCGGGTCGGCGCCAACAAGTTTCAGTTGTCAAGAACATTGCCGGCCCGCACCACGGGGCCGACGGCAAGAGACACCAATCCCTTGCCTCACGAAGCATTGATTACACGCCCGGACGGAGGTGGGAGAGGACGTAGGGCACAGGGTGTGGTGATAAGGCGGAGTGGCCCGGTGCCAATGCTCCCTAGCCTGGCTGCCGCGCTCGTTTGGCGGCGACCGATTTCACGACCAGCGCCTTCAGGACGTTCTGGTCCACATCCGCCAGCTTCTTGATGTAGAGGCAACCTTTGCCGGTCGTGTGTTTGCCGAGCTTTGCCAGCAACGCGTCGGCTCCGGGGAACCCGGTCAAGCTATAGAGGACGTTGGCGGGCTTACGCGGCGAAAAACCGATCAACGGCATGTCGCCCTCGCGTCCGCTGTCGTATTTGTAGTGGCAGCTACCAAAGCCGACGATGGATGGTCCCCACATCTTCGGCATCTCGCCGGACGCGGCTTGCATCAGCTTGACGAGCGCCCTGGCATCCGCGCGTTTTGTCTCGTCTGCGAGGGCATCGATAAACGCTGCCACGCTTACTTGAGTGGGCTTGGTTTTGTTTTCGGCCATTGCTAAGCCTTTCGTGTCATGCCAACCCTAACATCGCTCGCCTAGGCAGAAAAGTGGAAAACCCTTCGCAGTTAGCTACGTGCGAACCCGGCCAAAAATGTGCCGCTCGCGTAGATACGCGATCATCAAGCCGCCGATCGGCAACCCAATCAAAGGACGCCACTCGTGCGCCGACAGACTGTCAGTAACGTTACCGGCAAGGTTGACACTGAGGATGATGAGGGCCGTCCAGAATCCCCAGCGCTTGCAATGCCATAAACCGAATGAGGCGATCGCACAGGCTACACAAACCGCCGCCATCAGGCCATGGATCCGATGTTGGCGAACCCGTCGCCCGCGGGTTCAGGCGCCATAATGTGTCCAACATAGTGCCGGGAAGCTCAGCATCACCGCTGCAAGACCGCTCGTGAGCGCGCCGAATGCGGAAAAAAGCTAAGTGCTGTTATCCCCAGGGGACGGCTTCGGCAAGACATACGCGTGGCTGCCTCCAGTTGAATTATGCCCCCAACGTGTCAGCGTTCGAAAATCTCTCTGGAAATGTACTGGGCTCCCAAAGCCGAGAGGCCATGAACCCATTTCCACCGGCATCGCCCATGTATCTTGCGGCGCTATAATGACCAGTAAGTCCGGAGGGGTTCCCCACGTTTATGACCGCGAATAATGGCAGCAATGGCAATGGCACGAGTGTCTTGAGGCCGCGCGCCGAATGGATCACAAAGCGCCGCGAAGAGGCTGCGCGCAGCGGCGACACCAACATGTCGCAGATGCACTTTGCGCGCAAAGGCCTGCTCACCGAAGAGATGCTCTTCGTCGCCGAGCGCGAGCAGGTCGCGCCCGAGCTCGATCCGCGACGAAGTTGCTGCCGGCCGCATGATCATTCCGGCCAACGTCAATCATCCTGAGCTGGAGCCGATGGCATCGGCGTCGCGTCGAAGTGCAAGATCAACTCCAACATCGGCAATTCGTCGGTCACCAGCAATGTCGACGAAGAGCTGAAGAAGCTGCACACCTCGGTGCACTACGGCGCCGACACGGTGATGGACCTCTCGACCGGCGGCGGCATTCACGAGATTCGCGAAGCCATCCTGCGGCACTCGCCGGTGCCCATCGGCACGGTGCCGATCTACGAGGCGGTCTCGCGCGTGAAGCGCATTGAAGACCTCAACGCCGACATCATGCTCGAAGTCATCGAAGAGCAGGCCGAGCAGGGCGTCGACTACATGACCATCCACGCCGGCGTGCTGGTCGAGTACCTGCCGCTGATCACCAAGCGCATCACCGGCATCGTCAGCCGCGGCGGCGCGATCCTGGCGCAGTGGATGGCGCACCACCACAAGCAGAATTTCCTCTACGAGCGCTTCGACGACATCACCAAGATTCTCGCCAAGCATGACGTGAGCTACTCGCTGGGCGACGGCCTGCGGCCCGGCTGCATCGCCGACGCCAGCGACGAAGCGCAGTTCGCCGAGCTGAAGACGCTGGGCGAGCTGACCGACGAAGGCCTGGGAGCGCGATGTGCAGGTCATGATCGAAGGCCCCGGCCACGTGCCGCTCGACAAGATCAAGGAGCAGGTGGAGAAGGAAGTCGAGCTCTGCCACGGCGCGCCGTTCTACACGCTCGGTCCGCTGGTGATCGACATCGCGCCCGGCTACGACCACATCACCTCGGCGATTGGCGCGGCGATGATCGGCTGGCACGGTGCGGCGATGCTCTGCTACGTCACGCCGAAGGAGCATCTCGGCCTGCCCAATGACAAAGACGTGAAGGACGGCATCATCGCCTACAAGATCGCCGCTCACGCCGCCGACGTGGCGCGGCATCGTCCGGGCGCGCGCGACCGCGACGACGCCATCAGCTACGCGCGCTACACCTTCGACTGGGACAAGCAGTTTGCGCTGTCGCTCGATCCCGAGACCGCCCGCAGCATGCACGACGAGACGCTGCCCGATGCCTACTACAAAGAGGCGGCGTTCTGCTCGATGTGCGGCCCGAAGTTCTGCTCGATGAACTACTCGGCCAAAGTGGACGAGTACAACAAGCAGGTTCACGGCGTGGAGAAGAAAGATTACTCGGAGCTGATGAACAAGCTGGTGGCGATCAAGTAGCGACTGGCAATTAGCAATCAGCCCAGGCCGTGCATACCTGTGCGGCCATCCGATTTTTGCCACTGTGAGCAGTCACCTCGACCTGACTGCTGTACCTTTAATCGTCGCTTCACGCTCGCTTTGCTACACTCCAAATGTGAGACGAATCCGACGCGATGCCTGGATGTTGGCCTGCCGCATCCGGCGTGCTTCAGGTTCTGATCTTCCCGAAACCCGCGCTTTACATTCTGAGTTGGGTCGCGCTGGCGCCGCTCATCTACGCCATCCTCAAGTGCCGCGAAGCAGGATGCGCTGCTGACCATGGTCGAGGACGGCAAGTGGTTTGCGCCTGCGACCGCGTGGCAAGGCTTTCTGCTCGGCTACGCTAAGCGGTGTCATCTGGTATCTCGGCAGCTGCTACTGGGTCTTCCACGTCATGCACGTATTACGGCAGACCTGAGTGCGCCGACGTCTGCGGTGCTGCTGCTGATGTTCTCGCTTTATCTCGGGCTGTATCACGGCCTGTTCGGACTGCTGCTGGCCCTGATCGCCGGCGGCGCAACGGATACAGCCTGCGAGCTCTGGTGTTCGCGCCATTCGCCTGGGTCGCCGTTGAAATGGCGCGGACTTACATCACCGGATTCCCCTGGGACCTGCTGGGCACCACGCAGATCGACAACATTCCGCTATCGCGTCTCGCGACTGTGACCGGCGTGTACGGCATCTCGTTCGAGATTGCGCTGGTGAACACGGCTGTGGCCGCGGCATTCCTGGTGCCGCGCGCGCGACGCAACTTGCTGCTGGCTGCGTCGCTGGCTGCCGCCGCTCATCTTGCATGCCGGGAAGTTTGTGACAGCCTGCGGTGCTCACGGCGATCGGGGCGTCACCCTGGTGCAGTCGAATGTCCCCATACTCGACTCCGACGCGTGGTCCCTGGACTACCTGCAACAGACTCTCAGCGAGTTGCGGGCGCTCAGCGTGCGTCCTGCACAAGGCAACGCCGGATCACCCGGCTCTGATCATCTGGCCGGAATCGCCAGCGCCGTTCTTCGTGACCGATCTGCACGTGCGCGGCACGCTGGCGAAGTGGCGCGCGCGACGGATTCGTTCATCATCGCCGGCTCGATGGGCATCGAGCACGCGGGCGATCCGCGGCGGCCGCCCGACATCTACAACTCGGCAGCGCTGGTCGCGCCGAACGGCGCATGGATGGCGCGTTACGACAAGATTCATCTCGTACCATTCGGCGAATTCGTTCCGTTCGAAAATCTCATCAGCTTTGCCAAAGCCCTGACGCGCGAGATCGGAACCTTCGCGCGCGGCACGCAGCGGATGCCTCTGGATGAAGGCGACATGCGAGTCGGCACATTCATCTGCTACGAGTCGGTCTTTCCGAACGAAGTGCGACAGTTCGCGCTGCAATGGGGCAGAGTTGTTCGTCAACATCTCGAACGACGGATGGTACGGCGAGACAGGCGCGCCGCGTGCAGCACCTGAACATGGCGCGCATGCGCGCGGTGGAGAACGATCGCTGGCTGCTGCGCGACACCAACACCGGCATCACCGCGGTGATTGATCCGTACGGTCGCATTGTCGCCGAAGCGCCGCGCAACCAGCGTACGTCGCTGCAGGGCGCGTACTCGCTGGTGGAGAGCACCACGTTCTACACCCGCCACGGCGACTGGTTCCCGTTTGTGTGTGCGATAATCACCTTGGCCGGTGTGGCGTTGCGCTTTCGCGAACCTGCGGAAATGCTGCAACCTGCGCCGGTTTCAGAAGGGTTCTGACACCACATGGTCGAAGAACTAGAACAGGAATACGCCGCCCTGCGCGACAAGGTGCACGATCTTCAGGAGTATCTTTGACGCGCCCAAGCTGCGCGAAAAACTGAGCGAAGTCGAAAAGCAAACCGCCGATCCAACGCTCTGGTCGAATCCCGAAAAATCCCAGCAGGTCATGCGCGAGAAGAAGCGGCTGGAAACTGCGCTCGCGACCGAAGCGGAACTGACGCGCCGCTCCGGCGACATTGACTGCATACTTCGAGCTGGCGCATGAAGGCGAAGATGTGTCGGCCGACCTGCGCCGCGAAATCGACGCGCTGCGCACGCTGGTCGACAAGCTGGAGATCGAGACGCTGCTCTCGGGCGACAACGACGAGCGCAACGCCATTGTCACCATTCATCCTGGCGCGGGCGGCACTGAGTCGCAGGACTGGGCCGAGATGCTGATGCGCATGTACCTGCGCTGGGCCGAGCGTGAGGGATTCTCCACGCAGATGTATGAATATCAGCCGGGCGAAGAGGCGGGCATCAAGTCGGCGACCTTCGGCGTGAACGGCGAACACGCCTACGGGCTGCTGACCAGCGAAATCGGCGTGCATCGCCTGGTGCGCATCTCGCCCTTCGATCAGGCCAAGCGACGTCACACGTCGTTCGCCAGCGTGTTCGTCTCGCCGGAAATCGACGAGAGCATCGAGATCGATATCAAGCCGGAAGACATTCGCATCGACACGTATCGCTCCGGCGGCAAGGGTGGACAGCACGTGAATACGACCGACTCCGCCGTGCGCATCACGCACATTCCGACGGGCATCGTGGTCGCCTGCCAGAACGAGCGCTCGCAGCACAAGAACAAAGAGAAGGCGATGAGCATCCTGCGCTCGCGCCTCTACGAGTACGAACTGGAGAAGAAGAGAGAGGTGACGAAGCAGATCGAAGATTCGAAGCTCGATATCGATTTCGGCTCGCAGATTCGCTCGTACGTCTTGCAGCCCTACCGCATGGTGAAAGACCTGCGCACCCGGGTGGAAATCGGCGACGTCGACCGCGTGCTCGACGGCGACCTGAATCCGCTGATCCGGGCTTACCTGCTGGCTCGGCGGAACGAACAGCGCTAAGGAGACACCATATGGACAACTGCCTCTTCTGCAAAATCATCGCGGGTAAAGTTTCGGCGACGAAGGTGTACGAGGACGACAAGGTGTTTGTTTTTGAAGACATCAACAAGCAGGCGCCCACACACGTGCTGATCGTGCCCAAGCGTCACGTCGCCGGGCTAAAGGAAGCCACAGCCGAAGATGCGGAAATGATCGGCTATTGCCAGCTCATCGCCGCGAAAATCGGGAGAGAGCGTGGCATCGAAGATGGCTATCGGACGGTGTACAACGTTGGGCCGAAATCAGGACAGTCGGTGTTTCACCTGCACTTGCACCTGCTCGGCGGCCGTGACCTGAAGTGGCCTCCGGGGTGAGGAAGTTGCCATTGCCACACAACCCGCAATCGTCTGGGCACGCTTTCGCGCCCTCGACCTGCGGGTTCGACAAGCCGAGGTTATCGCCGAAGTTCCATTCCTCCATCTTCAGGTAGAGTTCCACATCGCTGAAGACGATGTCACGCAACTCCCCATGGTCCGGACATGATTTCTGCATTGCGACATTACCGGTGTCGGCGAAGACACGTGCGGGAATAACCTCCGTGCATTCGGGACACAGGGAAGCTCGGCGGCCTTAGGTAGTCCACAATGCAAGGGCTTGGTGGGAGCACCGGTACAGGTCACTTCGGGCTGAAGGATGCGCAGGCTGGCGCGCTTCACCGGAACCGGACCAAGGATAGTGACTTCAGGCGACAACGTCTGTGTACTCACTCGACTTTCACCTCTCGAACCAGGCAGCGGGGCGAAGTGCACAGAACCAATGAGTTTAGAGACACAACTCGCCGTGTCGCTCAGTGCACATTGTGACTCCAGACGGGTCTTCGGCGCAGTGTCGCGCCGCACGCCAAGTAGTAGGGCAGGGTTGCGGCGAGCAGGCGAAAGCTTGCATTCAGCGAGCCGCTGACGGCGCTGAGCAGGGGCGGCGAAATCGGAGGCTCAAACCGGCCGGTGTGATGCGCGCACTCCTTCGTGGTCGTCCGCGGCGTACAATCATCCATTCAACGCAGCACAACTTGATACCGATCAGGAGGTCCCATGGCAAAGGGATCCAAAAAGAAGAAGCCCGCGCACGATCACAAAGGGGAGCCTGAAGGGGCGGCAAAGAACGACGCAGCGGTACCCCAGAAGCTCAATAACAAGGACTACGAGCGTGAGATGTTCAAGCTGCAGACCGAACTGGTGAAACTGCAAGAATGGGCAAAGGTGAGCGGAGCACGGGTCGTAATCATCTTTGAGGGCCGTGACGCAGCCGGCAAGGGGGGAATCATTAAGCGCATGGCCGAGCGCACCAGCCCGCGCGTGTTTCGTGTAGTGGCCCTGCCTGCGCCGACCGAGCGCCAGAAGACGCAGATTTATCTGCAACGCTACATCGAGCACCTTCCCGCCAGCGGCGAGATCGTCATCTTCGATCGCAGTTGGTATAACCGTGCGGGAGTGGAGCAAGTGATGGGTTTCTGTAGCAAAGAGGCGTACACGAAGTTCCTGAAGAACACCCCCAACTTCGAGGCCTCGATTGTCAGTGACGGAATTATTCTGCTCAAGTACTGGCTCGAAGTCAGCGAAAAAGAGCAGCACAAGCGGTTCCAGTCGCGCATGAAGGACACGTCGAAACGCTGGAAGCTGAGTCCGATGGACCTGGAGTCCCATCGCCGCTGGTACGACTACTCGCGGGCGCGCGACGCGATGCTGGCGGCGACGGACACGGCGCAGGCTCCATGGTACATCGTGCCGTCCGATGACAAAAAGAGGGCGCGGCTGAACTGCATCGCCGACATCCTGAGCCGCATTCCGTACGAGGAGATTCCGTACAAACCGCCGAAATTGCCACCGCGCCAGAAGGCGCATGGATACGAAGAACCGAAGTTGCAGCACCAGCAGGTGGCGCAGCGATATTGAGTGCCGGCTGTTGCTCTGAGTTAGAAGTGTCGACAACAAGCAGGGGCCGCCCGATGCGGCTCCTTTTCTTAAGTTTGCCGGACTCTACCGTGGTTGCGGGTTTCCAGGCCGCTGCGTCACGTCATAGCTCGAACCGGTGACGTTTCCATTGGGATGCCTGCTGCAGTGATAAGAAATCTGACCCATTCGTCCCTGGTTGTCGCGAACGTTGGCGGTGCCATCCACCATGACGAACGATCCCCCCTTGACTGCGGCTCGGCTGGCCATTGAAACTCACCTGCGCATTGTTGATCTGCTGCCCAACCTTGTTGCGGATATTGTTCTGGCAATTGGGGACGATGTTGTTGCTCCAGCCGTTGCCGGGCTATGGGATCGGGCCACCGCCGCCACCATTCCAGCCGCCGCCGTTCCAGTCGTCCTGCCACCAACCGCCCCCTCCACCGTTCCAGTTGTCGCTGCCGCCGTTCCAGAAGATATCGCCGGTGTAGCGTTCCATGCCGTTACGGTTGTCTTCGATACGAATCACGGCGACGCCGCTATTCTGTGAGGGATCTCGCAACATGTACTGTTTGCCACGACCGTCGACGCCAGCAAAGTGGAAGTTATTGGGATTGCGGGGCAACGGCTGATTACACTTCAGGCGCATCCATTGGGCACGCATGCCGCTGCGGGTCTGCAGGGTAGCCCTGGTTGCCCGGATCTGGACATCGGCAACGCCGTCCACCCGCACCTCAAAAGTGCATTTTCCGCTGCCGTTCCCGCCCGTGATCTGAGCCGCGATCGTGCCTTGACCCCGACTGGGCGCTGCGATCATCATGGTTGCTGCCAGAATGCCAGCCAAGGATATGTATTGAGTTGATGGTTTCACTCCCATTGCCTTAGCCCTCCCTGAGATACGGTTCATGCGGCATCGACGATACCATGCAGGTTGAGAGTCGAAAATCCCCGTTGTGTTGCCCGCGTCACTCTCGTGACCGGGAAACCCTTGCGGGATTGGCGGATTTCTCACGTTTCACAGCGGCGGGGATACCGGAATGTCCAAGTACAAATTTGTGTAAGGGAGCTCGGAAGGCAACCTTCTGAAGTCGCGCGACTTCCAACATTCAGAGGTGGCTAGGAATGAGTATTTTCACGATTCTGTTCGTTGTGCTTCTTCTGGCGTGGATCCTCGGATTCGGAGTGTTTCACGTTGCGGGAGCGATGATTCACATTCTTCTGGTGCTGGCGGTGATCGCGCTGATTGTTCACTTTGTAAGAGGCACGAGCGCAGCGGTGTGAGGTTCGGGGCAAGACCACGACACACGGGTTGTGCCACCAATCAGGAGCTGTGGCCCTGGCACCGGAGGACGCCAAGATATTGGCTCCATGGGCCGACCGTCTCGCGGTACTGGTGCGCCATGATTCGTGACAGTTGGTGCAGGTGAGTCAGATCGTGTGCCGCCCAGGTCGCCAAGAGTTCGGACAGCGTAACTGTTCCGAGAGAAGGGTGCCGGCCCCGGCGGTCGAGATCTGCCGGCCGCAAGTTTAGTGCGCATAGCACGTTCAGGTTCTCGTGAACGCAACGCGCTGAATTCATCCAACAACTGAGGCAACGACTTTTCCCGACTCTCGCGTTCTTGCGCGAAGCGGTCAAAGGGCTGGAAAGCCTGGTCTTCGCCGTGCTGCAGAATACATTTGACACGGGGCATCCAGTCGGTGCGCTCTCCGTGGGCCAGATGGCCGACGACGTCGAACGGGTTCCAAGTGCCGTTGCCTTCGTTGCGCAACGTCCAGATTTCCGGCTGATCGCGCAGAAGTGCATTGAGCATAGCGGGAGTGCGCGAGAGTAGCGATATGGTGTCCTGTAAGTTGTGAGCCATGTTGCCCTCGAGTCCGCAGCCAGCGACTTTCGAACATTTGATTCTATCGACTGTGGGCCGGATGCGGCACGGGCGCCGCGCTGCACGATGGCCCAGGCCGTGGTTCAAAGATTGACCAGACTAGCTCAAGAATTTCTCCAAAGGCTCCCAGTAGTGAGCCTTCCATCCAATTGCGAGGTGTTCGCCATTGCCGACGGGAAAGCCCGTGTGGTCGAAAATAAGCCTGGTTCCCGAACCCTCTGATTTCAATTCGAAGCGCACTATGGAATAGATACCCGCATCCCAACTGGTTTCGCGCCAAGCCTGGACAATCCGCTGGTTCGGCACAAGCTCCAGTTGTCGGCCCACAATATAATCACCGAAGATGCTGAATGTCCCGCCCTCATCCCGGCTGATCCTCGCGGGCTTGGCATTGAGGTCCGTACCCTTCATAGCTCCACTGAGCAGTTCGACCTGTTGAAACTGCCTCGCGTCGAGCAGAGCGTCATAGATTCGCTGCGGGCTGGCTTGGAAGACGGTCTCCTGATGGATGCCTTCCGCGGTGTGAGAGAGGCCATTGTTGGCGGCCCCAGCATCGAGGGTGCCAAGCGCGAGACTGCCAATAGCTACTGCGGCGCCGGTCATCCATTGGCGCCGGGTGGAAGAAGAGATCAACGTTGGCAAGCCGAGGGAAGTATCCACAAAAGAACTCCTGGCGTAAGAGCTTGAGAAGGATCTGCCAATTGCGGCAGCCAATGAATGGAAACACCAAGCCAAAATATGATCAATATAATATTGTGATCGCCCTCGCCCGGTTGGCTGGTCGCTCGATCGTTTTCCGGAGGAGTTGCAAATGCCTTACACCGCTGCTCATCGCGCACGCACAAAGAAGAACATTATCGAGAGCGCACGAAAGCTTTTCAATCGGCATGGCTTCGAGAACGTGTCTATCGGGCAAGTCATGTCGGGCGCAGGACTCACACATGGCGGCTTCTATTCGTATTTCGGCAGTAAGAGCGATCTATATGCCGAAGTCATGAATTGTTTCTTCACCGATCCGGAATGGAAGAACTGCTGGGAGGGAGTGCACGTGGACCTCTCCTCAACCGATGTGGGTGCGCAGATCGTGCGAGCCTACCTGTCGCGTCAGCACTTCGAGGATGTGGAAAACACGTGCCCCATGGTTGCATTGCCAACGGACGTCGCACGCAGCGGGGTGGAGGTCCGGCGCGCTTTTGAGACCGTGTTTCGAGCCATGGTCAGCGTGCTGGAGCGAAGTCTGGCGGGGAAGAACAGCCAGCGACGCGTGACGGCGCAGGCGATCGCAGCTCTCAGCATCGGCGGAATGGTCGTTGCCAGGACACTGGTCGACCGTAGTCACGCGGATGAACTTCGCGCCGCGTGTATTGCGGTAGCGCTGGCGCTTGGGGGATGGGAGAAAGAGAGCGGCTCACGGCCTAAGTCGCGAGTAAGGTCCGACGGAAGAGTGGCTCGCACACTGGCTCGCCAACGATAGGGGTCCTTCGATCCGGACACGCTCTGTTCAGCGCGTCCTCGCTCAGGATGACAAAGCTAAATTCAAGGGCAAAGCAAAACCCGCCCGCTTTGGCGGGCGGGTTTTGCTAATTGCTGGTGATTAGTCGCCGAAGACGGGCTCGTTGACTTCCTTCGTAGGAGCGGGCTTGATGCCGCCGATGCTGCCGAGGGGTACGAAGGTTCCGATCTCTGCAGGCTGCTCACCAAGCACGTGCTCTTTGTAAAGAGCCAGCATGCGGGCGTTTTCGGCTTCCTGTTTGATCTTCTCGTCGCGCGCCTTGAACTTTTCCTGACGGGCGTTCTTGGCGATGCCCAGATCGTCAAGGGTGTGATTGGCTTCCGCGTTCACGTGCTCGTCGATCAAGTTGAGAGTGTGGGCGGTGGTCGAGAGGCTCACCTTCTTGTTGCCGGCGAAGATTTCGTGACGGCCGTGCTCTTCGTACCACTTCGTCAGAGTCGCAGTCATGTGCATCTTCTCAACGATGTTGCGCCAGCCCACGCCCGTGTTGTAAGCGCAGAAGCTGATCTCGCCTTCTTGCGTGGCGTAGGGGATGATGCACTGCTCAGTGCGGCGGAAGTCGTAGTTGAACAGGTCCTGGAACCACATGCCGGCGATGAAGAGAAAGTTCCAGCGATCGCGGCGGCGGCGTTGGATATCGGTTTCGCTGCGATCACCGCTGACCTTGCCGTAGTCTTTGCCGGTGGCGCCGAAGGTCTTGTCGAACTTCTTCAGCAGGTCGGTGAACTTGAAGTGCGTCGGCGACTTGAAGGGATCATAGTTCTTCAGTAGCGCCAGCGTCATGCCTGCGATCGACATCCACTTGCCGCGGGCTGCGTCATTGACCTTCGCGATGTCTTTGGCGATGGTGTCGCCGTTGAGGAACGCGGTGACGGGTACGGCTTCCTTGGTTTCTTTGTCGATCATGACGGCCATGCCGACGCCGCAGTTCGGGTGGCAGCCGCAACTCAGGGAGCCCCAGTCCTTGTCAGGCCCGTGAACCAAGTCCGCCCAATCGGAGAAAGTGCTCATGAACGAGATGGGGAACCAGTCGCGGGTGGGTACGCCCAATCCGGTCTGATCTTTCACGTCGTGCGCGAGGTGCGACAGCGTGTAGCGCTGTGCGTGACGGCGCTCGTCGGTGATCTCTTCGTCGCGTCCAGTGAACGAAACCGGCTGGAACGAGAGGAATGAGATGCGCTTGGGGTTGTCGAGTGCGAACTGAATGATGCGTCCGACCTGCTCGTTGTTGAGGTCGTTGACGATGGTGACAACGGGTACGATTTCGACGCCCGCCTTGTGCAGGTTTTCGATGGCCTGCAACTTCACATCGAACAGATTGCCGACGAGGCGATGGGAGTTAGCCGCGTTGCCGATACCGTCGAACTGGAGGTAGGCGTAACGAAGACCAGCCTCAGCAGCCTGCTTGGCGAACTCAAAACTCTTGGCGAATTCGATGCCGTTGGTTGCGGCTTGCACGCTGTTGTAACCGACCTTGCGCGCGTAGGCAACCGCGTCGAGGAAGTAAGGCGAGAGCGTTGGCTCGCCGCCGGAGAACTGTACCGACATCTGGCGCCGCGGCTTGATGGTGATGGCGTTGTCCAGCATGGTCTTGATTTCGTCCCACGTAAGTTCGTGAACGAAGCCGACCTGGTTGGCGTCCATGAAGCAGGGATCGCACATCATGTTGCAGCGGTTGGTGAGATCGATGGTCAGCACCGATCCGCGGCCGTGCAGCACGGTGCTGCTGCCATGATGATGGAGCTTCTCGTCGTTGTGTGCGCGAATGTCGCGGCCAGGGAAGACATCTTCGAGGTGCTTAAAAAACGCCGTATCCATGGCCATTACATCTTCGAAGTGACCGTGGATGGGACAATCCTTCACCATCAGGATCTTGCCGTTGCGCTCGATGATCTGGGCCTTGATTTCGCCCGCCTTCTCATGCATCAGGACTTCGATGGGCAGCTTGCCGTCGATGATCTGCTGGCGGATCTCAGGAACGCACTTAGGGCAGAGCGAATCCGTGGTGCGCGGCCAGCCGAGAGGAGGCTTCGACTTCTGATACGACTTCAGCAGTGGTTTGTCGGACCACTTGGGCGTAAACGAAGGGTTCTGATTGATGCTGTTGACTTTGTCGAAAACCGCCCATGCGCCTTTGGCGGCCACGGTGACAGCTTTCTCGACATACTTAATAGGCTTGTGCATTTACGCCTCGCGAATAGATTGGTGTTGGCCCACCCTTGCAGAGACAGGCCAAGTTCCACACCCTAAGATAGTTACAAGACTAAAGGGCGGGAGTGAAGCGGCCAACGAAGATAGGCCAAATGGGAGGAATTGGTGCTTCAGCGGAGATATCTCACATCGAACGGTGAGCCGAATCACGGGCCTATGTTATTGAAAACGATAAAGAAACCTGTCAAACAGTTGAACCAACTCTGACCTCCGGCGGGAGCGAGGCGGTAAACCCTGGGGGTGAAGCACCTATTTCAGAGTCTCGAGCTGTTCGATGACGGACGGGATCATGGAAGCCGCGAATTGCAAATGGTTGTCCATGTCATCGGCTTCATAAATCGTCACGTTGCCGTCCTCGGATTTGACGAATTCGAGGATGGGAATACCTGCGGGATCGCAAACGGTTCTGGTTTCTTTGGTCACGAGTATGCATGGCCTCCGTATCACCAAGAAGGTTCGTCCGGATCCGCATTCATCAAGGGCGAACCCGGCAGCTTGTTCGCATCTCAGGCGGCTGTCTGCCACAAACACAGCTCATTGCCATCAGGATCTTTGAAGAGCGATAGCATGCCGCCCGCCTCCTGCCTGGACGGAGTTGACTGGACTCCGCGTGACCGAAGGTAACGGATCGCCGCTTCGATGTCCGTCACCCCAAGGCTAAGGCGAGCATTTGCCGGACCCGAGACGGTTTCGCCTTCAGGCGCCGGAACCAGTTCAAAGAGCACTCCATCGACCTCAAAGCGGGCGACGTAGTCGCGGGACTTCAGCGCAAAGCCGAGCACATGGCGATAGAAATCAATAGCACGTTCCATGTCCTTTACGTGGTAATAGACGGCGTCGAAAGAGAATTTGAAGGGCGAATCGGGCATCGAATTTACCTCCAAGAAAAAGGTCGAGGGCGCGCCCACGGGAAACAGTAGCGCGGTTTCGGACGGTTGGCAATGGCGCGTCTCGCAGAACCGGTGTGCAGTTTCCGGGCTTCGAGCGGAAACGCCCTGGGTTGGGCGCGCAAGTCCTTGCCTGTCCCACAAGGTGGGACGAAAGGTCTCATGGAAAAAAGGCACGCGTGGCCAGCGAAAATCAGCTCAGCTTTCCGGTGGCCGCCAACTGTTCGTACCACTTGCCGGATTCCTTCACGGTCCTCTTCAGCGTACGGAAATCGACAAAGATGAAACCGAAGCGCTGCGAGTAGCCTTCCGACCACTCGTAGTTGTCCATCAGGCTCCAGGCGTTATAGGCGCGAATGGGAACGCCGTGCTTGTGTGCCTTGCCGAGGGCGCCGAGATAGCCCCGGAAGAAAGCGGTACGACGTTCGTCGGGCACGACGCCCTTCTCATCGGGCACGTCGCCGTAGGAACAGCCATTCTCCGTAATCTCAATTGCCTTCGGTTTATACCTGGCGTTGGCCTGGGTGATGAGGTTGTAAAAGCCTTCGGGCCAGACCTCCCAGCCCATCTCGGTCTTGGGGCCTTGGTCGCCTTCCTGGGTATCCACTTTGGCGGGGCCGTTGGCGTCAGCCGCAAAGCAGATCGAGCGCTGGTAGTAGTTGATCGCAAGATAGTCCAGTGGAACCTTGATGATTTCCATGTCGCCGGAACGAACACCCATGGACTGCAAGAGTTCGTCCGACCCCAACGCTTTGGGGTATTCGCCCTTGAGCGCGGGGTCGAGGAACCAATAGTTTCGATAGGCTTCGTAGCGCTCAGTCGCAGCCTTGTCGGCTTCGGAGTTAGTGCGCGCGATGCAGTCGGCCATGGTGACGGCGGAGCTAGCTTCCGCCTTGGGGGTAGCGGCCTTGATGGCGCGAAATGCATGGGCCTGCGCCAGGTTGACGACGTGGGTGGACTTCATGAAGTCGGCCCAGTCGGTGCGACCGGGTGCATGAATTCCAGTGCCATAGCCCAGCCAGGTGAAGATATTGGGTTCATTGAAGATGCACCAGGTGTCGACCTCATCGCCGAGGTTCTTGACAAGAAGGTTGGCGTAGTCAGCGAAGTATCCTGCGGTGTCGCGATTCGGCCACCCGCCCTTGTCTTCCAGGGGCTGGGGAAGGTCCCAGTGATACATGGTGACCAGCGGGCGAATGTTTGCTTTGTGCAGTTCGTTCAAAACGCGCTTGTAATAGTCGAGGCCCTTGGGATTTGCAGGGCCCGTACCGTTAGCCTGAATGCGCGGCCAGCTGATAGAGAAACGATAGCTGGTTAAGTTCAGCTGTTTCGCAAGTGCTATGTCTTCCCTGTAACGGTTGTAGGAGTCGCACGCCACATCGCCGGTCGCGGCCCCTTTGATCTTGCCCACGGTGTGGGCATAGCGGTCCCAGATGGATTCGCCCTTGCCGTCGGCCTTCCACGCCCCTTCCACCTGGTAGGCGGCAGTTGCCGAACCCCACATGAAGCTCTTGGGGAACTGGTACGGCTCGGGCGGAACCCCAGGCGCGAAGGAAAGGTAGTCTGGCTGAAACCCGCCCTCGCTGCCAGCGACCAAGGGAAGGGCGTTCAGGGTTGTCTTGGAAATGACGGTTGCGGCGAGTCCTGCGGCTGAGACACCGAGGAATTTCCTGCGGTCCATGTTGACTCCTGCCCACCGTTTGTCAATTTGCAAATACAGCCCATGGAACAGGAAAACTGAGAGAATGGCAAGCGGGAATTCGGCCTAAGTCCTTTAGGAAATCGATTTTTCTCGTTTTGGAACGAAATGCCGGACGGCATCGGGAGGCGTTATCTGGCGACCGCACAGATGCCTCGTCTGTCTAGTTCTGAGGGGGATGCTGCATGCCCGGCCCCATCATGCCGCTGATGTCCATTTTGTGGTAGCCCGCTGGGATTTCAAACAGCGTCGCGTCAGGCTGGGCCGCTTTGATATTGGTCAGCAACATGGTCGAGTCGGGTGTAGTGACCTTAACCGGGAAGTGAAGTGCCTGGTCGATCCAGAGGTCCGACACTTTGCCGTTCTTGTCGGTGATCTGCCAGTGATCGCACGTGCGGCCGCTCACTTCTTCCACCCCAATCTTTTTACAGGTAATGTCGGACTGATTGGCGCAGGGATGCTCAGGATCGTAAGGCTTCAGGTCCTGGGTCACGCTGTCGGGGCCGCGACCGGCCATCTGGCCGGCTTTCTGCTCGATGTACATCTGCTGTTCGACGAGCAGAATGTCGGTGGTCCGCGTAGCGAAGTCCGTGATCAAAGCGGTCTTATGGCCGCCGCCATCCATGTTCATGCGTATGTGGCCGCTTCCGACATACACCTGGCCGGTGATATCGCGCGGACCACGGGTGGTGGTGATTTGCAGGTCGGCAGAGAAGGGCGAGAACTGCGGCAGCTGAGCGAAAGCAAATGAGGCCAGGACCAAGCTGGCAAGAATCAGGCGGAAAGCAAGTTTCATTGCGGTCTCCAGATCGAAATCGGTCCGCCGTGCGCACGGACTCTGCCGAGGACGGTGTATCCAAACATCAGTTTACGACAGGAGAAGAGCAGAGGAACCGCTTCAGGCCCATTCTCTTGTCGGAGTTCCTCATTTGGCTTGCAGCACGGCAGCGATCTGCCGCATCAGCCCGGTTTCCCCTTGGATAGCCTTTGTCAGGATTTCGGTCTGACGTTGGGCCTCGGGCCAGTTGCCGCATTCCACGGCTTCGGTGATAGCGGGCAGTTCGAGATGCGCGTAGGTGTATCGGGCGCCATATAAGATGTGCTTAAACCACGGCCGGCCGGGCATGCCTTCGGACAAAATGAAGTTGGCTTCGCCCTTCAGCAGCAAAGCATTGATGGATGCGGCTTGCTCCGCCGTAAGCTTTCCGGATGAGATAGCCGGACTTAGCAGCAGTAACGTTTGTCTGGCCTCGGACGTGAGCTCCTGAGCGGCCTGGTGCGCGGACACGACACTGAGTTTGCCAGCATCGTATCGCTTGTTCTTCTCAAGCTCGGTGAGGAATTGCTGGATGATCTCGCCGTAATACTCGAAGTCAATGGGTAGTACGTCGGCTTGTGCAAGCCTGAGAGCGGTTACTCCCCAGAGCTGTGACATGGCGGCGTGATACTTGTAGCCGGGATCGCCAAAATTGTTCATCCAAAAGAAGTCGTCGTACATGGAGTGATAGACGCCGTAAGGTCCATCGAATTCGAGGGTGATGACGGGGCGGCCGAGATAGTTGAGGAAGACGGTGTGATCAGAGCCGCTGCCTATGCGTGTATTCACGACATTGCTATCGCTTACAGGAGTACGGTCACGATCCTGCTTGCGTTCGATGGAGGTTGATTGGAGCCATGCGTCATGAAGCGTTTCGCCGCTGGGATCTTGGATCGCCCGGCTGGTTTCCACCAGCATCGGAGCGAGCGAGCCGGATGCTCCGCCATGAAAGTTGGGACCGGCAGCGGAAGAATCGACATTGAGATACGCGACCAGTTTGGTGCGAAGCTCGTCGGCGAACTGCTCTCCCCACTCGGTTGAGCCGGTGAGGCCGACCTCTTCACCGTCCCAACTACAGAAGATCAGGGTGCGGCGAGGACGCTTGCCTTGTTTCAGTATGGCTCCGAACGTGCGTGTCATCTCCATCATCGACGCAGTGCCGCTGCTGGGATCGACTCCGCCGTACTCCCAGGCATCGTGATGGTTGCCCATCAGCACCCACTCGTCGGGGAACTCGCTGCCCTTGATACGGCCCTCGACGACATAGTAAGGCTGGGTAGAGTTATCCATTTCGACCTTCAAATGGGCGACCACCGAACCCGACAGGCGATAGGTAATGGGCAGGCCGCCCTGCCAGGATTTGGGAGCAACCGGCCCATTCATACTTGCCAGTAGCGGTTTCGCGTCGTGCCACGACAACGAAAGCGCGATGATGTGCGGCAGAGACACCGCTTCGCTTTCGGCAATCCGTTTGGCTCCCGGAATCGAGGCCCAGCCTGGCGTCAGCGGATCACCCGGAACCATGAAATCGTAAGTGATGGCACCCCGCTGAATGTGCGATTCGGGTCCCCAGGGACCATCAGGGAAGACCTTGCCCCGCTTATATCCGTCCTCGGCCGGATCGGAGTAGATCAACAGGGCGGCGGCACCCATGCGCTGTGCTGTAAGAGCCTTGAAGCCCCGGTAGCTATATGGATTGGAGTAGCGCACGAGGACGATCTTGCCTTTGACATCAATTCCTCGGCGGCGCAAAACGTCATAGTCTTCGGGGTTGCCACTGTGGGCGTACACCACGGGAGCGGTGACGTCGCCACTGGTTGAGAAGCCGATCCAGGCGGACGCGACTTGCGGGTTCCTGGTATCGGGGTCGATGTCGTAAGGCTGCTCCCGCAGGACTGCCGAATATTTCCGGGGAGCGACCATCTCGAGCATGGTCGATACCCCGCGTGTCCCGAGAACGTCATACTGCCGGATGGCGACGTCTTCCAGCCCCTGCTCTTTCCACTCGGCAGCGATGTATTGGGCCACTTCGTAGTCGTTCTTGGAACCGGCGGGATGCGGCTTCAGCGTGAAGTAACGGTGGTAATCGCGAATCCGGCTCGACGAGATGGACGATTTGAACTGGGTCTCGAGTCGGGTTTCGTCCTCGGCATGGGAAGGCGTGAATCCGGTAATGGAGTTGGCAGACGCCGGTTGGGCGTTGGTGAACCTGCAAAGGGCGATACAGGCTAACATCAGAACGAGCGTATGCGGGACGGGGTTTCGCATGGATAAAGCGGCTACACTGGATGATTGGTTTGCGTTTGGAATATATTCCTTGCAACGAATCCAGTACAGCTTTGTCTGCGCACGATGGTTAGGAGGCCCCCGGCATGGGCGCTACGGGAATGTGGGTCCGGAAGTTCGATGTCTCAACCGGGAGCGATCCGCTGACGCTTGTGGTGGTGGAGGGAACCGACCGCCGCAACCTCATCATGGACCACTACCCCTTCACGGTGGGGCGCCGAACTGACCGTGACTTGGTGCTGACCGATCCGCGGGTCTCGCGCGAACACGCGCAGTTCATGCGGGAAAACGACGGCATCTACATCGAGGACCAGAACAGCCGCCAGGGAACGTTCGTCAACGGCGAGCGCACCACCCGCCGCAAATTGCTGCGTAATGACCGGCTTGAATTTGGGGTGCAAGGCGCTTCTTTCGTGCTGTTCAACCCTGACCGGTCGGTCTCGAGCATCGCACAACAGTTCATCAGCCAATTTTCTTCGTGGAAGCCGAGCACAGGGACCGGCTCGGACTTCGAGATCCTCAATGTATTTCTCGAGGCGGCCCGAAAGCTGAACAGCACCAATGTCCTGGTTGACGTTCTGCAGACATTGCTGGAAGCTTCGTTGCGACTCACCAAGGCGGAACGGGGCTTCGTTTTCCTGCGCGATGCGACCAACGAGCTGCAAATGGCCGCCGGCCGCGACAAAGAGGGGAACGTTATCAACGATGACAGCACCATTTCCAAGTCAGTGCTTCGTGATGCGGCCAAGAGCGCTTCGGAATTCCTCGTCACTGACACATCGGACAGCGAAAAGCTTACGGGACGCGAGAGCGTGGTGGCGCAGAACCTGAAGAGCGTCATTTGTATTCCTCTGCGCCGAACGAGCATACAGGGAAAGACCGTCGAAGAATCGAAGGCCGGAGGTGCGGAACTGCAGGGCATTCTGTACCTGGATTCGCATTTCCTCTCGGGGAAGTTGTCGTCGGTAAGCCAGGACATCTTGCGGACGATTGCCAACGGGGCCGCAGCGCTGGTAGAAAACGCCGCACTGGTCGAGGCGGAAGAGATTTCACGCCGCGTGCAGCAGGAAATGGCCATCGCAGCCGAGATCCAGAAGAGCCTGATGACGGTGACCGTTCCGGAGGTACCGTACGCGAAGGTGCATGCGGTGAGTTATCCCTGCAAGGACATCGGAGGCGACTTCTTCGACCTTGTCCATACGGATTTGGGTCTGTCGCTGATCGTCGCAGACGTTTCCGGTAAGGGAGTGTCGGCGGCGGTGGTGGCGTCCATCCTGCAGGGAATGCTGTATTCGCACCTGGCGGAGAATGCTTCACTGTCGGAAATGATTTCGACGGTGAACCGTTTTCTGTTCGAGAAGATCGGCGGACAGAAATACGCCACCTTGGTCATTGCTCGCATGGGCCACAACGGCGAGGTCGAGGTGATGAACTGTGGGCACGTGCCTCCCATCGTCGTTTCGGGTCAAACCATAACCAAGCTGGAGGAGGGGAACCTCCCCGTTGGATTGATTCCGATGGCGCAATTCACGTCGGTGAAGCATCAACTGAAGCCCGGCGACCGTCTGATTGTCGTGACGGATGGAGTGACCGAGGCAGAGGACTCCAGTGGCGAGTTCTTTGGAAATGACCGCCTCGAGAAATGCTGTTCGGACGGGTTCGAAGGAATTGAGCGGGCAGTAACGGTCTTTCGGGGAAGTACTCCGCTGAGTGACGATTGCACGCTGACGGAAATGGTCTATCGCGGTTAATGTTCTGCGGGGTAATGCCACAGACTTGCCAAGTAACGGAAATCACTGCGAATTACCCGTTTTCGCCATCAAACGGGCGGAAGAACACTTGGCTGGACTGCGCAGTCTGTGTTTTAATACAACAGTCACAAAGTCGCCAAGCGCCCAGAATTCACAACGAATTATGAGAGATAAGTTCTTTTTGCAAATCCAAACCCTTGGCCAATTGATCAACGTGGGGCAGACCCGTGCCGGTTTGTGGGCGACCGCATTGGCGGTAGTTCTTGTAACCTTGGCGCTCGCGTCTCCCTCGTTCGCAGTAGTCTCCACCACCCAAAAGAAAGCATCGCACCACAAAGCCTACAAGTCCTCAACCTTCAATTCTCGCCGCGTGCTTCGCGGTCCCAAGTGGAATCCCTTGTTTCCGGGGACGCACGACAAGCTGGTGGAACAGAACGCCGAGCTGGACCGGTCGCAAGTGGACCGGATGAATACCGAGTACGACCTGATCAGGTCGGAAACCTCGAACGACCTGGTACAGGTGAACGAGACCGAAGCGCTGAAGATCGAAGACAGTCTGATGGATACGCGCCGCTACTGTCGGCCGTGGACACGCGACTTCCTGCAAGACATCAGCCAGGCATATTTCAATACTTTCCACGCGCCGCTGCAGGTCAATTCCCTGGTCCGGACCTCGACCCAGCAGCTTTACCTTCGACAGCACAACCGCTTCGCGGCGCCCGCGTTTGGCGATACGGCTTCGACCCACCTTGCGGGTGTAGCGGTTGACTTGTCCCGCCGCGGACTGACGAATGCGCAGTACCAATGGATCCGGTCGTATCTCCTGCCGCTGCAGCAGAAGGGAATGGTCGATCCGATCGAAGAGCGGCAGCCGGTACTGCACGTCGTGGTCTTCGAGAAGTACTCAGGCAAGTCCACCGAGGCCAAGGGCAGCGCATCGGAAGCGAGCGAGCCGACCGAGGACGACTTGATCGGGACGACAGGTGCCAGCCAGCTGTAGCGTTAGATTCCCAGAGAAAAATGACGCCTGAAGGCCAAAGGCTTTCGCGCTTTTCATTTGCGCGCTGGAACGCTAGATTCGTTCAGTGCAGAGCCATGACCAGGAGCTTACGTTCTGTCATGTCTTCGATGGAGTAGCGCAGTCCCTCACGGCCCAGTCCGGACTCTTTTATTCCGCCATACGGCATTTGATCGACACGGAAACTGGGCACGTCGCCAATGATGACGCTTCCAACCTCGAGTTCGTCGAAGGCTAACTGGATACGTCCGGCATCGCGGGTGAGAATCCCCGCTTGGAGTCCGTACGGGCTGTTGTTGATCTGCCGAATGGCGTCGTGGAAGTCTTCGTACGGTTCCATGGTGACGACGGGCGCGAAAATCTCGGCACAGTTCACACGCATCTCCGGTGTGGTACCGGTAAGAACGGTCGGTGGGATGAACGAGCCGTTGCGCTTACCGCCAGCCAATAGTTTCGCGCCTCCCTGAATGGCTTCGTCGATCCACTCCACGACCCGGACCGCATCGGATTCTCGGATCAACGGCGGTATATCGGTGTCGTCATGCATGGGATCGCCCGCCTTGAGCTTTTTTATACTCTCTAGCAGCAGCTTGGTGAAGCGCTCGAAGACGGAATGCTCGACTAGAATGCGCTGCACCGAGATACAGGTTTGTCCGGCGTAGGAAAAGCCACCGGCAACGCAACGCTGCGTGGCGTAAGCCAGATCGGCATCACTGTGTATGATCACCCCCGCATTACCTCCGAGCTCAAGCGTGACCCGTTTCTTTCCGGCCTTGTTCTTAAGCGCCCAGCCAACAGCAGCGCTGCCGGTAAACGTCAGTAGCTTGATGCGCGGATCGCTGACGAGCGACGCGGCGTCGTCGTTCGACAACGGCATGACGGCGAATGCGCCTTCGGGCCAACCAGCATCGTGGACGACCTCGGCAAGCAAGAGCGCTGTGACCGGCGTCTGTGGGGCCGGCTTGAGGATGAGAGGACACCCGGCGGCGATGGCTGGCGCGACTTTGTGCGCCACCAGATTCAGCGGAAAATTAAAGGGAGTAATCGCGAATACCGGGCCAACCGGAAATCGGCGCACCAGTCCCCACCGGCCGGCCGTAGCCTCGAGCGTATCAAGGGGGATGTATTCGCCGTAAATGCGGGAAGCTTCCTCGGCCGCGACCTCGAAGGTGGAGATGCCACGATCAACTTCGATGCGCGCAACTTTGATCGGTTTGCCTGCCTCCTGACAAATGGTTCGTGCGAACTCTTCGCGGCGCTGGCGTACGCCGTCGGCGATCTTGCGCAGCACCGACGTGCGCTGGAATGAGGTGAGCTTGCGGGTGACAGCAAACGCTTCCCGCGCGGAGCCGATCGCGGTTTCGACATCATCGGCGGTCGCCTCGTAAACCACGGCGACCACCGAACGGTCGAAAGGCGACGAGATAACGACTTCGCGGCCATGCGTATTCCAGTTACCGTTGAGATAAAAACCAAAACTGCGTGTAGGGGTTGAAGTTGTGTGGCTCATCAAGGACCTCGGAAGCAGCTCGCGAGTCCGTACACCTTTGCTGATGGTCGAAACCGCGGGCTAGTTGCCAGCCGTGTGCCGACGACAGTTTGGAATTCTAACCCGAATCCCAAGCCGACGGAGGAGATGTCCGTTCGCGGTCTAGGTGCCGAATGGCAGCAGTTATTGCGTCGGCGGCCCGGTCTAGTTGTTCGCGCGTGATGACCAGAGGCGGCTGGATCCGTACCACATTGCCGTACACCCCGCCGACTCCGATGAGAACTCTGTTGGTGAAGCAGTGGCAGCGGACCGCCTCAGCGGCCTCAGGTGCGGGCGTGCGCTGGTCGTCGTGGACAAGTTCGATGCCGACCATGAGTCCGAGGCCGCGAATTTCGCCCACCAGAGGCAGATCGCGCGCGTTCTGGCGCAAACGCTGCATTAAGTACTCGCCGTCATGCCCAGTTTTAGCGCATAAGTGCTCTTCCAGCAGGAACTCGATGTTCGCCAACCCCGCTGCGCACGAAACCGGATTGCCTCCAAAGGTAGACATGTGGTCGCCGGGCCTGAATGCGGCAGCGATTTCATCGCGCGTGGTGAACGCAGCCAGCGGGAAGCCGTCGGCGATGCCCTTGGCGGTCACCAGGATGTCGGGCTCGACACCATAATGCTCGATGGCAAACATTTTGCCGGTGCGTCCAAAGCCAGACTGAACTTCGTCGCAGATGAACAGGATACCGTGACGGTCCAGCACTTTCTTGATTTCGCGGAAATAGTTGGGCGGCGGAAGAATGATTCCACCCTCACCCATGACCGGCTCGGCAATGAAGGCGGCGACATCGCCAGACGTCGAGAAATGGATAATTTCGTCCAGTGACTGGCCCCAGAAATCGACGCAGCGCGCAGGATCGTGGGGCCAAGGCGAGCGATAGACATACGGCGCAGAAGCGAATGACACACCGGGAGCGTAGGGTCCACCGCGCTTCTTCCGTGCGTGGTTGCCGGTGACGCTGAGCGTGCCCCAGGTGCGTCCGTGAAACGAGGCCTGTAGCGAGATGACCTCATGCTTGCCGCTGAACAGGCGCGCGGTCTTCAGTGCGCCTTCGATGGCTTCGGCGCCGCTAGTGGCGAAGAACGATTTGCGCAGCCGCCGCGAGGGCATGATCGTTGCCATCTTTTCGGCCAAAGCACCCGGTCGCGGGTGAGTAGTAGATGTAAGAGGCGCAGTGCACCAGCTTGTCAATCTGCTCCTTGGCTGCCGCGGTGACCTTTGGATTGCAGTGTCCCGCATTCACCACCGAAATGCCCGCGAAGCAGTCGAGGTACTCCTTGCCGGAGGCGTCGCGAATCACACAGCCGCGGGCGCTCTCGACCACGACCGGTTGCACCGCTTTGGTGAAGCTTGTGATGAGGAAATCTTTGTATTGCTGGACGGTGTCGCTCATGTTTCTTTCCCAATCAGGATTAACCTTGCCGAAGCTGTCGAACCGCGCTCCCAATTAAACACCAACGCTTCGCCCGCTGCCCACAACCGCGTGCCGCTGTCTCTACGCTTTTCTTCCGTTCTACAATCCCAGCATGCCCCGCACCATCTTTCACGTGGACATGGACGCGTTCTTTGTTTCGGTCGAGGAACTGTTTGATCCATCTCTGAAGGGGAAGCCGGTGGTGGTTGGCGGTCAGGCCCACGAGCGCGGAGTGGTTTCGGCCGCTTCTTATGCGGCTCGCAAGTTCGGAGTCCATTCCGCAATGCCGTTGCGCACTGCGGCGAAACTCTGTCCTCAGGCGGTGTTCGTAGATGGGCATCCCGAGCGTTACCGGGAGTATTCCGCTAAGGTGTACGAGGTACTGTGCAAGTTCTCGCCCAAGCTGGAGATGGTGTCGATCGATGAAGCCTACGTTGATATGACCGGAACGGAACGGCTGCACGGGCCTCCAACGCGAGCCGCCCATGTCTTGCACGAGAGCATGAAGTCTACGACGAATCTCAATTGCTCCATCGGAATCGGCACATCGCGACTGATCGCCAAGGTATGCTCTGATCAGGCCAAGCCAAACGGAATGTTGTACATCGTCCCCGGAGGAGAAGTCGCATTTCTTAGGCCGCTCGATGTGCGAAAGATTCCCGGTGTCGGCAAAGTCATGGAGCAGCGCCTCCATGAGCGCGGCATCAGCACGGTTGGCGACTTGGCCTCGCATGACGCGGACTGGCTTGAAGCTAACTTCGGCGCACTCGGACTCGCGCTCTCTGGCAAGTCGAAAGGTCTCGATGCCGGAGCATGGTTCGAGACCGATATTGGCGTGGACAACGGTCCGAAGTCCGTCAGCCACGAACACACCTTTAACAGCGACACGGCGGAGCCACAGACGCTCGAAGCCATGCTGGCGCGACTGTCGGAGATGGTATGCCGGCGCCTGCGTGAGCAGAAGTTGCATGCCCGGACCTTACAGTTGAAGCTGCGTTACTCGGACTTCACCACGATTACTCGGGCGCGCACCGTGGAGAAGCCTACGGCAGTGGACTCGGAGGTCTTTACTGTGATCCGCGAGTTGTTCCGCGACAACTGGAACAAGGGTCCAGTAAGGCTGTTGGGAGTTCACGCAGCCCACTTCGACGAGGAGAGCGACCAGCTGAGCCTTGAGGGCCAGTCTTCGCATGACAAGTGGCTGCAGGCACTGTCGGCGGCCGACCGCATGCGGGAAAAATTCGGTGAGCACGCCATTTCGATGGCTGCCGGAATGAAAGCGCGTTTTCGCGAACGGACCCATGAGAATCCCGCGGCGCTGCCCGGGAAAAAGAAGCCCGAATAGCGGTTACTTCGGTGCCGGGGTGGACGGAACAGGTGTGGCAGGCACAGCCGGTGGTGGTTTTGGAGGTAGATATTTCTTGTTGATGCGGGCAATAACCACGTACTCGGGGTCAACGATCTCGCTCACCCGAATCTCTCCCGCCACGGACATGAGTTCATAGAGGTCGAGCTGCGAAATACCGTAGTCGTCGTGGATCCACTTGATGAGCTCGGTAAAGGCGATGCGAGTGGCATCTTCCAGTGGACGGGTAATTCCGGTGGTCATCAAGTAATCATCGTTCTCAAATCTCGGCCACGCCAGCTTCTGTCCCTTAATCAAATCGATCTTCACACGAACATGCATGGGGACTTCGATGGCGGTGCCTGCCACTTCACCATCACCCATCGCCGCATGCCCGTCGCCCAGATAGAGCATGGCCCCACGAACATTGACGGGAAGATAAAGGGTGGTGCCGGCACTGGCCTCGGGCGTGTCCATGTTGCCGCCAAACTCTCCCGGGACAATGGAGCTCCGCGCCTCTCCATCACCGGGAGCGACACCGACGCATCCCATGAATGGATGCAGCGGGATCTTCGCAGTGAAATCGGAATCGCTGGCCTTGAAGGTTGCTAGATCGGCGGCTTTGTCGATTGGGTAGAACCAGATCCGCTCAGGCAAATCGTGGTTGAGCATGGGAGTGTAGGTGCTGCCACTTAGCGCGCCGAATCCCGGGCCGAGAGCACCAATGCCCTGATCACCATCGATGGTCAGCTCCAGGAACTTCAGGACAAGCGTGTCACCCGGCTGTGCTCCTTCAACATAGAAGGGTCCAGTGAGTGGATTGTCCATCTTCACCATGCTGAGCGTGTCACCGGGCTTGGTGAGTGCTCCACCAAAGCAGTCAAGTGTAGTGGCGTCGAGCGTATCGCCTGGACGTAGGGCAGCCACGGGCTCGGCGGGCCCGAATACCGTTTTCACATTTTCAGTGGTGGCGCGAAAAGTGACAACTTTGGGAGGAGGTGGCGGTTGCTGCGGAGTTTCGAGCGGAACTTGCGCCTGTCCCAGGATTCCGGGCGCGAGCAGGGCCGCGCTGACGAAGACTTTCACGCACACCCTCGAGCGCATAAGACGTGGAGTTTATCACTTGGTAAGAAGAAGGGGAAATCCTGATGGCCAACTAAAGGAAAACCCGATAGCCCGAAATTGTGGCGTATATCGTCCACACTTGTGATAAGACAGCTAAGGGTCCGAGCCGTGGAAATCAGCCAACTGCAACGCGTTCGAGTTGTGATTCGCGGGGCGGTACAGGGAGTGGGATTCCGCCCCTTCGTTTACCGGCTCGCCGACGAAATGCATTTGAAGGGCTGGGTCATCAACAATACCCAGGGTGTTGTAATCGAGGCAGAGGCGGCGCCAGATGTTCTTAAGAGTCTTCTGCTGCGCATAGAGCGCGAGAAGCCGGCAGTTTCCTACATTCAGAGCTTCGAGTCCACCTATCTTGATCCTGTCGGATATTCGACGTTTGAAATTCGTGAAAGCACCGGCGGTCCCAAGACGGCTCTCATCCTTCCTGACATAGCCACCTGTGGAGACTGCAAGCGAGAGGTTTTCGATCCCGGCAACCGGCGCTATCGGTATCCGTTCACCAACTGCACCAACTGTGGGCCGAGGTTCACCATCCTGGAGTCGCTGCCCTACGACCGTCCGCGCACCTCGATGCGCGTATTCCAGATGTGCGCGGCGTGCGAGGAGGAATATCACAATCCTCGCGACAGGAGGTTTCATGCCCAGCCGAATGCGTGCCCTGAGTGCGGTCCCCATCTTGAGCTATGGACCGAGAGCGGCGACGCGATCGCTGAGAAGGACGACGCGCTCAGGCAGGCCGCAGCGGCGATTCGAGATGGAAGGACCGTCGCTGTGAAGGGGTTGGGAGGTTTCCACCTGATGGTCGACGCCGCGAACGAGGATGCCGTGCAGCGCCTGCGTCAGCGGAAACGACGCGAAGAGAAGCCGTTTGCGCTCATGTTTCCTTCGCTGGAGTCGGCTGCTGAATTTGTGTCGATCGAGCCAACGGAAGAACGGCTGCTTCTGTCGCCGGAAGCGCCGATTGGCCTGTTGCGGCGCAGCCGACGTGACGGATTGGCGGCGTCGGTGGCGCCGGGAAATCCGTTTCTCGGGGTCATGCTGCCTTACACGCCGCTGCATCACTTATTGATGTACGAACTGGGGCTGCCGGTGATCGCGACGAGCGGCAACGTTTCTGATGAACCGATTTGTATCGATGAGCGCGACGCGGTGGAGCGTCTGCGCGGAATCGCGGATCGGTTTTTGGTACATAACCGGCGAATCGTTCGCCACGTGGATGACTCGCTGGTGCGGGTCATGGGCGGACGCGAGCTGGTTCTCCGCCGTGCGCGTGGCTTCGCGCCATTGCCGGTATTGGCACGAGAAGGAGTGCCAGATATCGTTGCCGTTGGCGCGCACCAGAAGAACGCAGTAGCGGCTTCTGTCGGTAACCAGGTGTTTATCAGTCAGCACATTGGCGATTTGGAAACCGCACCGGCTTATGGAGCTTTCGAACAGGTGCTGCGCGACTTCACCGCCTTATATGAGCTGCAACCGAAGTGGGTGGCCTGCGATCAGCATCCGGATTACTTCTCGACGCAATATGCCTGCAAACAAGCCGAGATCGAAGTTGTCCCTGTCCAGCACCACTATGCCCACGTGCTGTCGTGCATGGCGGAGAACCAGCTCGAAGCACCGGCGCTGGGTATTTCCTGGGATGGCAGCGGTTTTGGCTCTGACCGCACGGTCTGGGGCGGCGAGTTTCTGCGTATCACAGACGATGGTTTCGAGCGCTTCGCACATCTGCGTACATTTCGCCTGCCCGGCGGAGAGAAGGCGGTAAAGGAGCCCCGCCGAGTAGCACTGGCTATCCTGCGCAAGACCTTTGGCGGCGACACGGCTGCACTTCGCGAAATCGCTACCCTGCGGGCTTTTGACCCCGACGACCTCAGAGTGCTTGACGAAATGCTGGAGCGCAAACTGCGCAGCCCGCTCACCTCCAGCGCCGGAAGATTGTTTGACGCAGTGGCTTCGATCATCGGCGTCCGCCAAGTCTGTCGCTTCGAGGGGCAGGCTGCCATGGAATTGGAATTCCTCACCCACGGCGTGCAGACGAAGGAATACTACCCCTTCGAGTTGACGAAAGGGCTAGACAGTATCAGCATGGATTGGGCGCCGGCGGTCCGTGGGGTTGTAGAGGACCTTCAAGCGAGCGTGTCAACCGCTGACATCGCCACCAGGTTCCACAACACACTGGCGGAAATGATGGTCGCGGGTCGCCCGCGCCAGTGGGGAAGAAAAAGTAGTCTTGAGTGGTGGCTGCTTTCAGAACCGCTATCTGACAGAGCGGGCTGTGCAGCGATTGCGCGAAGAAGGCTTCCAGCCGTACTGGCATCAGCGGGTGCCACCCAACGACGGAGGTATCGCGCTCGGCCAAGTGATGGCGGTCGCCCGCTCAGTTTCGAAATCGTTAAAGGAACGAGGACAAGTTCCATGTGTCTTGCAATCCCAGGGAAAATCCTAAGCGTTCAAGGGGAAGACTTCACGCGCGCAGCGCGGGTGAGCTTTGGCGGCATTGTAAAGGACGTGAGCCTCGCTTACGTGCCGGAAGCGCTCGAGGGCCAATACGTCATCGTGCACGTCGGCTTCGCCATCAGCGTGGTGGATGAAGCCGAGGCGTTGCAGACATTCGAATATCTGAAGCAGATGGGCGATCTGGAAGAACTCGATCCTAAGGCAGGTGCAGTCATGAAGTATCGTCGAAGAATATCGCGATCCGGTGGCGGCCCAGCAATATGCCGAGGCGATTCACCGCACCGTCACACGGCCTTGGACGCTCATGGAAGTTTGCGGCGGACAGACCCATTCAATCGTGAAATACGGCATCGATGAGATGCTTCCGAAGGAAATCAGGCTGGTGCACGGCCCGGGATGCCCGGTCTGCGTCACGCCGCTCGAGTTGATCGACAAGGCACTTCAGATCGCAGAGCAACCCGAATGTCATTTTCTGCTCGTTCGGGGACATGCTGCGGGTGCCAGGCTCATCCGGCGACCTGTTTAAGCGTGAAGGCAGCGGGCGGCGACGTGCGCGTCGTGTACTCGCCCAGCGATGCGGTGAAGATTGCGGCGCAGAATCCCAACAAGCAAGTAGTGTTCTTTGCTGTGGGATTTGAAACCACTGCGCCCGCGAACGCGATGTCGGTGTACCAGGCGAGGCAGCAGGGGCTGAACAATTATTCAGTGCTGGTCTCGCACGTTCTGGTGCCGCCGGCGATGGAGGCGATTCTGGGCTCGCCCAACAATCATGTGCAGGGATTTCTTGGCGGCGGGACACGTGTGCGTTGTGATGGGGTACAACGAGTACGAACCGATAGCGAAGAAGTACAAAGTGCCCATCGTGGTGACGGGTTTTGAGCCGCTCGATCTTCTGCAGGGCATTCACATGTGCGTGTCGCAACTGGAACAAGGCCGCCATGAGGTCGAAAACCAGTATGCCCGCGCAGTAAGGCGTGAAGGAAATCTGACCGCGCAGGAACTCGTGTCGAGGGTGTTTCGGGTGCTCCCTCGCAAGTGGCGCGGCATTGGCGAGATCCCGCACAGCGGCCTGGGGCTGACGCCCGAGTTCGCGGAGTTCGATGCCGAGACGAAGTTCGGTGTCTCGGGCTATTCTGCGCCCGAGGATCCGGAGTGCATCAGCGGACTGGTGATGCAGGGAGCCAAGAAACCGGAAGACTGTACGGCTTACGGAAAACGGTGCACGCCCGATCATCCGCTGGGAGCACCCATGGTGTCGTCAGAAGGCGCCTGTGCTGCATATTACCGCTACCGCCGCCTGCGTGACCCTGAACTGGTGGGGATCGGGAGCAACGGACGTGGCTGACGTCAAAGACTTCCAGTTGCAGTGTCCGGCTGCCGCTGAACGACACCGAAAACGTGCAGTTGGCGCACGGCGGCGGTGGCCGGCGTATGCACGAACTGCTCGAAGGGCTGCTGCTCCCAAGCTTCGGGAACCGGGCCTTGCTGGAGCGCCACGACGGCGCAACCCTCAACATTGGCGGAGCCAGGCTGGCGTTCACCACGGACTCTTACGTCGTAAAGCCTCTGTTCTTTCCCGGCGGAGACATCGGCACGCTGGCGATCAACGGCACAGTCAACGACTTGGCTATGTGTGGTGCACGGCCACTGTATCTGAGTTCGGCGTTCATCCTCGAAGAAGGTCTTCCCATGGAATCGCTGCGTCGCGTGGTCGAGTCCATGCGGTCGCGGCGCTCGATGCCGCAGGTGCAACTGGTCACCGGCGACACCAAGGTCGTGGACAAGGGGAAGGGCGACGGAATTTTCGTGAATACCGCTGGAATCGGTGTGGTCGAGCATGGTTTAACCGATCGCGCCCTCTTCAGTGAAGGCCGGAGACGTGATCCTGCTCAGCGGGGATGTAGGCCGGCACGGCATCGCTATCATGGCGACGCGCGAGGGGCTCTCATTCGAAAGTGCGATCGAATCCGATTGCGCACCGCTGTGGGAGCCGGTTGCAGGCGCTATTGAAAGCTGGAATCGAGATACATTGTCTGCGCGATCTGACGCGTGGAGGGTTGAGCAGCGGCCTGATCGAGATTGCCGAGACTGCTCAGCTACGCATACTAATCGAAGAGACGAGCATACCGGTGCGCGAAGATGTTGCCGGAGCGTGCGAAATTCTCGGGCTCGATCCGCTCTATCTTGCCAACGAAGGACGTTTCATCGCGGTCGTTCCCGAGCATGAAACCGCACGTGCGCTCGACGTTCTCAGCCAACACCCGCTAAGCGGAGGCGCCGTTCGCATCGGTCAGGTTTCCGAGAAGCCGGCAGGTATGGTGACAATGATGAGCCGCATGGGTACGGAGCGAATTACTCGACATGCTCAGCGGCGAGCAATTGCCGCGAATCTGCTGACCGCCTGGAGCGCTCCCGCTACGTCGCTTTAATCTCCACGAACGGACGGTCTGAGTCCTTCGCGCATCTGGCGCTTGCGGAAATCACCCAGAACGCGAGTTACGGTCTCCCGCGAGCGTGCCAATGATCTGGGCGATCTCTTCGTGGGTCAGCGCCAGCTTCACCTTCGGCTCCGATTGATCGGTGTTCGTGGCTGTCCATTCCCGCAATAAGCGGGCAAGCCGTTCCGGTGCCGAATGGGAAAGCCCGAGGCTGCGTATCTGCTGATAGGCGCTTTGGCAATCTTTACTCAGGTGTTGCGCGGCCTTCAGGCAGGCATCGCCGTGGTTCTGCAGAAACTTCAGAAAATCGTCGCGCTTTACGAAGTTGAGCTGGCTGGGTTGTCCGGTTTCAGCAGTGATTTCGTAAGACGTGCACTGAAACGGTTGCGTGCATTCCGAGTACTTCGCCAGGCGGCGAAATCTTGAGGATTAGAGTTTTGCCTTCGGCCGAGGTTGTGGACAGCTTTACTCGACCCTTGTACAGCATATAGATTCCGCGAGGCGACTGGCCTTCCACGAATAGAACAGCCCCTGCCGGATAGGACGCTGTGTACTTAATTTTGTCGAAGGCTTCGAGGGCACCCCTGGGCAGGGAACAGAAGAAACTATCGGTGCGTAGCTTGCAGATTACACAATTCTCTACCAGCTCAAAACCGTAAGGTGACCCCACACGTGCCTCCGTAAGGATTAGTTTCCATGCTAACACCACAGAGAATAAAGTCCCATATCTCTGTTAGATTCCGGCCCATGCCGCGGATGCGGCTGGCCTGGGGATGCCGACCTGACAGGCAGTCCGGGACCGCAAGCTACGGTCCGGAGGACAACCCAACTGCCCCTCGGTGTGATGTATGTCACAAGAATGAGTAACTCAGGTCACAGACCCCTGCCCATGTGCTGACAGAAAATCCGTTCCACAACGGCTCAATAAGGCGGGAGACGTTTTTGGTCTATCGCCGCAAGATGTCGGTCCCGTCTGAGGTACTTCCGGCCACGAACGGGCGGCTGGAATTCAAGTTCCAGCTTGCATCAGGCAACCGGGCACTTGCGGAACTGACCACTCTCCTCTACCCCAAGCGTCTCCCGCCAATGGTTCAGAATCCAGCGTGCGACTTGAAGCGGTGAAAGTTGTGTTGCAGATCGTTGAATTTCGGAGGCCGATTTAGAAGGGGCGGCAGGCCACGAAAGCCCCCAATCAATTCATCGTGAATGCCGTTGGCTCAGAGTAGTGCTCAAATCCTGTAGTCGAATTCGCGTTCCTTTGATATTGTTTCGACGCCACTGTACATGGCAGCGAATCCGCTCCAAACGAGGGGAACTTATGGCAGAAGCCGTGAAGCACTACGAAGCTAACGACACAGTGTGGGACAGGATCGCGAACTCCCGGCAGTTCAAGGACCTGATGGCGACCAAGAAGATCTTCATCGTTCCCGCCTTCATTTTCTTCGTCGTTTACTACTTCGCATTGCCGGTGCTGGTAGGCTATGCGCCAGCCTTCATGGCCACGAAGGTGATCGGCAATGTGAACATTGCCTACCTGTTTGCTCTGTCGCAATTCTTTGTTGCCTGGATCATCGCCGGCCTGTACGTGAAGGCTGCCAACGATTTCGACCGGCTGTCGAACGACATCATCGAAAAGCCGAGTAATCGCGCCAGGGAGGCAAATAGCCATGTCAACTCCCCTGATCATGTTCCTGACGTTTATTGCCGTCACACTGGGCATTACCTATCTGGGCCTCAAAACGCTCCGCTGGGTCGAGCGCATACTTTGCCGCCGGGCGCCAGATCAAAGGCTGGCAAAACGGCGTGGCAGTGGCCGGCGACTACATGAGCGCCGCGTCCTTCCTGGGAATCGCCGGCTTGATCGCGTTCTTCGGCTACGACGGCTTCATGTACTCGGTAGGCTGGCTGGTGGCCTACCTGACGGTACTTCTGGTCGTCGCCGAACCGCTGCGCAACGCCGGCAAATACACCATGGCCGATGTGCTGGCCTATCGGCTGAAAGCGCGGCCAGTGCGGGCCATGGCATCACTCAGCACGCTGACCGTCAGCACGTTTTACATGATCGCGCAGATGGTCGGAGCGGGCGCCCTCGTCACATTGCTGCTGAAGGACTCGGGTCATACAAGTTTCCCGTGGCCGTCATTGGCGTCGGCATCCTGATGATCGTCTACGTGGTATTCGGCGGCATGTTGGCGACCACCTGGGTGCAGATCATTAAAGCGATCCTGCTGATGGGTGGCACGCTCTTGCTGAGCATTCTCGTCATGGCCCACTTTGGATTCAGCTTGGGCGCGTTCTTCGACGCGATCGGACACGTGACCTATCACGATGCAAAGGGACAGGAAGTGGTCAAGGACTTCCTCACCCCAGGGCTCGCGCTACAAGCCGCCGTATGGCGCGCTCGACCTGATCTCGCTAGGCGTTGCGCTGATCTTCGGGACGGCCGGTCTGCCGCACATCCTGGTTCGCTTCTATACCGTACCCGATGCCAAGACGGCGCGTCACAGCGTGGTCTGGGCGATGGTGCTCATCGGCAGCTTCTACATCATGACCACCTTCCTGGGATTCGGCGCGGCGACCATCGTTGGTCAGGACTTCATCAAGACCCACGGTGGCACGAACATGAGCGCTCCGTTGCTCGCGCAGGCTCTGGCCGGCGACGTCTTCTTCGCGTTCATCTCCGCCATTGCTTTCGCCACCATCCTGGCGGTGGTGGCCGGACTCACCATCAGCGCGTCCACCTCGTTTGCCCATGATTTCTGGACCAACGTGATTCACCAGCGGTGTCGAACGGGCTCCGGGAGAGGAAGTGAAGGTGGCCCGGGTTGCCGCATTCGTAGTCGGTTTCGTTGCGATGGGCATTGCGATCTTGTTGGGACCGACGGCCAATGTGGCCTTCCTGGTGGCCCTGGCATTTGCGGTCGCAGCTTCGGCGAACCTGCCGGTGATCGTGCTGTCGATCTTACTGGCGTCGATTTAACACCACCGGCGCCGTTGCGGGTCTGGCCATTGGGCTGCTTTCGTCGCTGTTCCTGATCATCATCAGCCCCAGCTTCATGGCGGTCGATCCGCCGACACTTGTCGGTGCGGCTCGGCACCTGTTCCAGCAAAAGGCTTGGTTCCCACTGGAAAACCCGGCCATTCTGAGTGTTCCGCTAGGCTTCCTGGGAGCGATTCTGGGCACGCTGTTGACCAAAGAACCCTCGGCTGAAGTCGAAGTTCAACGAGCTGCTGGTCCGCTCGAACACCGGACTCGGTGCGGAGAAAGCGACGGCTCACTAATCCCTGCGGCGTGCGCGAGCACAGGTCGGGGCGTGTTTGGAAGTGATTTTCGCGGCGGCAATTCCGGCAACATGAGATAACTGAATCGCCGCGCCGTCATGATTCCGACTGTTGTCGGGCGCGCCCAAGCGCCCGGGCGTATTGTTTTTACGCTGATTTTTCTGCGCGTATTCAGTTCTGGTTGTAAGGAGTCTTCATAACATGAGTACGATCGCGAACCCACCGGAAGTCCCGGCGCCTGTGAGTCATTCGATTGACCAGTATCCCGCGCCTGCCATCGTGAAGCAGCAGGCCCTGCTGCAAGATTGGGCCGCCGAAAACGCAAGGTTCAAGAAGGACCCCGACAAGTTCTGGGAAGAAGTGGCGAAGAACTTCGTTTGGACCAGGCCTTGGAGCAAGGTCTTCGAATGGGATGGCGTTCACCACAAGTGGTTCATCGGGGCGCGCACGAATATCACTATCAATGCGCTCGATCGCCACGCCAACTCCGGCAACCGCAATCGTGTTGCATTTATCTGGCTGGGTGAGGACGGCAGCGAACGCATCGTCACCTATGGACAGTTGTTATCGCGACGTCTGCCGTTTCGCCAACGGCCTGAAGTCACTTGGCGTGAAAAAGGGTGACCGGGTTGTCATCTACATGCCGCTGACGATAGAAGGCGCCATCTCCATGCTGGCCTGTGCCCGCATCGGCGCCATCCACTCCGTGGTTTATGCCGGACTCGGGCATACCTCACTGCGCGATCGCGTAGAAGATGCGCAGGCCAAGGTCGTTATCGTAGGCGACGCAGGGATTCCGCCGCGGCAAGCCCGTGCCGCTGAAGCCGCATCGTTGATGAGGCTTTGGACGGCGTCGAGATTGTCGAAAAGGTGGTTGTGTTTACGCGCGATCCTGCCGGCTTCACTGGCGGCGAGTTCCCGCGAAGTCGACTTCCGCGAGCTGATGAAGTTTCCGGCGGAGTGTCCGGCCGAAGAGATGGATGCGGAAGATCCGCTCTTCATTCTCTACACCTCTGGAACCACCGGCAAGCCCAAGGGTGTCGTGCATGTGCACGGCGGCTACATGGTCGGTACGACCTATCACCTGAGCTCGTTCTTCGATGTCGGCCAGCGCGACGTTTTCTGGTGTACATCCGACATCGGCTGGATCGTCGGCCACTCCTACATCGTTTATGCGCCGCTATGTGCGGGTGCTGACCACGCTCTTCCGCGAAGGTGCTATCGACTATCCCGATCCCTCGATCGCCTGGCAGATCGTCGAGAAGTACGGCGTGACCAAGATGTTCACGGCGCCCACCGCGCTACGCATGTTCATGCGCTATGGTGAGAAGCTATCCCCAGGAGCACGATCTCAGCAGCCTGCGTTTGATTGCCTGTGCCGGTGAGCCGCTGAATCCCGAGGCATGGCGTTGGGCGCAAACCTATATTGCTGGCGATGGCAAGTGGGGCTACGTGGTGGACAACTGGTGGCAGACCGAACTTGGCGGTCCCGCATTGGGCACTCCGCCGACGCTGCCGATGCGGCCGGGCAAAGCCGGTCTAGCGCTGCCGGGCTGGGAAGCCGATGTCGTCGACATCGACGGCAAACCGCTGGCCCCGGGCGTCAGTGGACGGCTGATTCTGAACCCGTCCGTTCCCCATGATGATGCGTACCATCTGGAGCAACCCGGCCCGCTACGAAAAGGACTGGCTGGAGATTCCCAACTCCTACATCACCGGTGATCTGGCCGCGAAGGACGCGGAAGGATACATCAGTGTGATCGGGCGCGCCGACGATGTGCTCAACGTTGCTGGGCATCGCATCGGTACAGCAGAAGTGGAAAGCGCTCTGGTATCGCATCCGGCGGTTGCCGAGGCCGCCGCCATTGGAATTCCTGATGCGCTGAAGGGTGAAGCCATTGTGGCCTTCGTGCAGTTGCGCGCCGGACACGTTGCTTCCGACGCGCTGCTGGCCGGACTGATCGAGCACGTCCGCCGCGAGATGGGGCCCATTGCGACGCCGTCGGCGATCAAGTTCGTGACGGCACTGCCGAAGACGCGCTCCGGAAAAATCATGCGGCGTCTGCTGAAGGCGCAGGAAACGGGAGCGGAAATCGGCGATCTTTCCACGCTGGAACAGTAGTGCAGATCCGTTATAGAACCGGCCCGTTTAGGCGGCCAGCGTTCAAAGTCGCATATTACCGTTCTTCATCGCAGTAACTCGTAGGTCGCGAATGATGTCAGCACTCATCGGAGGCAGTCTCGATGTCGACCCAGCGAAGTGCACCGGCCCAGAATATCGATTCGATCCTTACCGAAACCCGCAGTTTTCCTCCGCCGGAAGAGTTCAGCAAGAACGCACACATCAACAGCGAAGAGGAATACGACAAGCTTTGCGCCCGAGCCGCTGCCGATCCCGAAGCCTTCTGGTCCGACATCGCGCGCGAGCTGCACTGGTTCAAGCCCTGGGACAAGGTGCTGGAGTGGGATGCGCCGTGGGCGAAATGGTTCCTCGGCGGCAAGATCAATCTCTCCTACAACTGCCTCGACCGTCACGTCGAGACCTGGCGCAAGAACAAGGCCGCCATCATCTGGGAGAGCGAGCCCGGCGAAGTCCGCACGCTAACCTATCAGCAACTGCTGACCGAGGTGAAGAAGTTCGCCAACGTGCTGAAGTCGCTGGGCATCAAGTCCGGCGATCGCGTCGCCATCTACATGGGCATGTGTCCCGAGCTGCCGATCGCCATGCTGGCCTGCGCGCGCATCGGCGCCGTGCACTCCGTCATCTTCGGCGGATTCTCCGCCAACGCGCTGGTCGACCGCATCACCGATCAGGAAGCCGTCGCCGTCATCACCCAGGACTGCTTCGTATCGCCGCGGCGGCGAAGTGAAGCTGAAAGCGGCCGTGGACGAAGCGATGGACCGTTGCCCATCGGTAAAGCACGTCGTGGTGTACAAGCGCACCGGCTGCGACGTCGCATGGAAGGAAGGCCGCGACCACTGGTGGCACGAGTTGATGGCCAAGGCCAGCGACAATTGTCCGGCCGAAGAACTCGACTCCGAGCATCCGCTCTACATCCTCTACACCTCGGGCACCACCGGAAAGCCAAAGGGCATCGTGCACACCACCGGCGGCTACTCCGTCGGAACCTATATCACCACCAAGTGGGTCTTCGATCTGAAGGAAGAAGACACCTACTGGTGCACCGCCGACATCGGATGGGTCACCGGCCACAGCTACATCGTCTACGGTCCGCTGCAGAATGGCGCGACCGTGCTTGATGTACGAAGGCGCGCCCAACTGGCCGGCCTTCGATCGCTTCTGGGCGATCATCGAGAAGCACAAGGTCAACATCCTGTACACCGCGCCGACGGCGATTCGCACCTTCATCAAGTGGGGCGACGAGTGGCCGAAGAAGCATGACCTGACGTCAGCCTGCGCCTGCTGGGCACCGTCGGCGAGCCCATCAATCCCGAAGCGTGGATGTGGTATCGCGAGGTGATCGGCGGCAACCGCTGCCCCATCGTCGACACCTGGTGGCAGACCGAAACCGGCGCGATCATGATCTCGCCGATTCCGGGTGCGGTGGCGACCAAGCCGGGATCGGCGACCAAGCCGCTTCCCGGAATCGAGGCCGAAGTCGTCACCCGCAGCGGCGAGCGAGTTCCGCTGGGCTCGGGCGGATTCTTGGTCATCAAGAAACCGTGGCCGTCGATGCTGCGCACCGTCTACGGCGATCCCGAACGTTACGTGCGCCAGTACTGGTCCGACATTCCGGGCGTGTACTTCACCGGCGACGGCGCGCGCGAGGATAAGGACGGCTACTTCTGGATCATGGGCCGCGTGGACGACGTGCTCAATGTCTCCGGACACCGCCTCAGCACCATGGAGATCGAATCGGCGCTGGTGGCGCACGCAGAAGGTCGCGGAAGCGGCCGTCGTGGGCGTCCCGACGAGATGAAAGGCCAGGCCGTGGCGGCCTTCGTCACCCTCGAGATGGGGCATCAGCCTTCCGACGCGCTGAAAGAAGAACTGCGGCAGTGGGTGGCGAAGGAAATCGGCGTCGATGGCCAAGCCCGACGACATTCGCTTCACCGATCAGTTGCCCAAAACGCGCTCCGGCAAGATCATGCGGCGTCTGCTGCGCGAACTGGCTTCCAGCGGAGAAGTCAAAGGCGACATCTACGACGCTGGAAGACCTCTGGCGTGATCGCCAAGCTGAAGGAAGAAGAAGCGTAGACTTGGACTCCGGTCCGAAAGAAAAGCGGGGCGCTGTCAATGCGCCCCGTTTTTGTTTGAACGGTCATGGCTTTGAAGCCTGCCCCTGCGACTCGATGGAGTGCCGTTAAGTCGATCATTTCGACTGGCGAGCGGATTCTCCGCGAGGCGAGTCTCGGTCCGGCTTCCGGTTCCAGCACGCTTTCGGTAGCCTGGATCCGCCGGCTCGACCGACTTCCACCGGCGCCGGGGTTGTGAAGTCCACCGCGTCGGCTGGGAACATCGCGGCATGCCGTTTGTACCACGTGACCGAGCTGGCCCGCTGCCAGAGTCGGGTAAGCAACTGCATCAGGATGATCAACTCAAGCAGCAAGAACGACAACCGGCAGTCGCCGTCGGCGGCAGTTTGCTCCAAAGGAACAGACCGATGACCAGCGTGACCCACGCCAGCACGCTGATGCAGAAGTACATCCAGAAAAGCTGGCCGAGGTTCCGCCAGGTGATGCCGAACGCCTTCCACAAATTCCGCCACATGCCTGCGTTCGTTCTGGGCGACAGCGCGAACCTGCGCGATATCAAACCAGAGCCGCACCAACAGGCAACCGAGCACCAGGAGGAAGCAACCGCCGGCCAGAGATCAGAAGCCGGCCGAGCCGGGCATGACGCGATCGTCGACGTAAGTCGACAGCTTGTCTCAACGTTCGTCAAACCGGCGCCAGAGATGCAAACGGAACCAGCGAGAGCAGCACCAGTCGCACGAACCGCCAGAAGAAGGCACCCGATGCGGCGAAGAACTCTGCTGCCGTGAACTTGCGGTCGTCGCGATAGACCGTGAGAATTCCGCCGGTCGACGAACAGCATGAACAGGAAGAACAGAAGCGCAAAGTGGAACGAGCTTCCTGTGCGAGCGCATAAAGGTTGGCGTCGGCACCCGGAACAGTTCGATGAACATTCCGAGATCGAAGCCGTTGGTAAGCGCTTCACCGGCGAGACTGTGCCGCAGAACTTCCTCCAGTTGATGATGCGCACCGGCGGTGCCCAACGTCCCAGAGCAAGATTGACCGCGAACACCCACCACAAAACGCGCTGATGACGCCACACCAGGCGGCGCCGGCAGCGACCATTCCTTTGTTTTCGTCTGCCATCGTCATCTCCCTCAGGTCAGCCAGCTCAACATCTGGCCGAAGAACTGGGTCAGGAACAGTCCAGTAGGTTGTGATCTTCATGATCGCGCCGCCTTGCGGCTTCGGTCGCGATGCTGTTGTTCAGGTAGTTGCGGTCGATGATGACCTGGTAGTCAGGATCGATCTGCACCGACTCCACCTTCGCCTTCTTGCGATAGATGTAGCGCATCCAGCGATCGCGGCCGTCCCAGCTCTTCGCGAATCGTTTCTCCGTTGTCGAACTTGATTTCTGCTACAACCGGAAATACGAAATCGTCACGCCGGTGCAACAGCACCATGCAGTCTGTATTCGGTCTCGCCCTTTTTCTCGTCGGAGCCTCTTTACTTACCCAGTCGACGGGAGTCGACTCCGCACGCAGCACTTCGTAATCCAGCACCTGGGTTCCGTACACCGCCTGCTGCCAGTACCAGCTGAGGTCCTGTCCGGCAGCTTCGTTGACCGTGCGCAGGAAGTCCTCCTGCGTCGGATGGGGAAGCGATACTTCATGAAGTATGTGTGGATCGCATTGCGCAGTGTCTTCTCGCCGACGACCGCCTCCAGCGTCAGCAGCATGGTAGCCGTCTTGCCGTAGGTGACGGATCCGTACGATCGCCCGTGCTCATGTCGTGTAGCTGGGACGCGACAGCGAATCGGTGTCGGGCACTGCCGAGATAATGCAGCCGCTGCAGCTCGGAGTCGCCCATCTGCGCGCCCATCCAGTTCAACAGGCTGGTGTTCGCGCCGTACAGGCTGTCCGATCACCTTTACTTCGGTGTAGCTGTTGATGCCTTCATCGAGCCAGGCATTCTCGAACTCGTTGGTCGCGACCATGCCGTACCAGTACTGGTGCCCGAACTCATGCTCGGTCACGCCCTCGGGGAATAGCTGTCTGGCCCTTGGGTGCCCACCAGAACGTGTCTCCGGTGATGAAGGTCGGATACTCCATGCCTCCGGCTTCCAGCGCGCCATGCGGCGGATCGACCACCGTGATCTGCGCGTATGGGTACGGGCCGTACCACTCGTCGAAGCGCTTCATCGTGCCTTGCATGACGTCGATGTAGCGTTGCCAGGAACTCTGGTTGCTCTCGTACGTCAGCAGCCGAATCTTCACGGCGCCAACGCTGCCATCGAAGTGTGCTTTCGAGTAACCTTGTAGTTGCGGATCAGCCGTCCAGGCGAAGTCATGCACGTCTTCGGCGTGGAACGCGACCGTCTTCGTGCCGTTACCGTTGTCGGTGTCGCTGGTCTGCACACCCGTAGCGCCGATGACGTAGTTCTTGGGCAGAGTGATCTTTACGTCGTAAGTCCCGAAGTCGGCGAAGAACTCGGTCATGGCATGAAACTGATGGCAGTTCCACGCGCCGTTCCACCAGACTCCAACCTTCGGGAACCACTGCCCGGCCAGCAGAAACGTGCGCTTGTATCCGGTGCGCGCAATGACCTCAGGAAACTTCGCCCGGAAGTTGATCTTGAACTGCACGTCCTGCGCCCGGCGCGACGGTACGCGGCAGTACGTACTTCGAAGACCGTCTTGTCGTCGGCATTGCCATCGTCCGGCGAAACGAACTTAATCTGCTTCGTCAGATCGCCCATGCCGACGACTTCGAAGGAGCTGACTCGTTCGACCCGACTGTGCTTCGCGTTCCATTCATCGCTCGAACTGCATGACCGTCGCGATGAGCTTCACGCACCCACGTCGCATTTCGGCTGAAACGCGTTCAGGTAGAGATGAAAAGGAAATCGGTCGAGCGGCTGGCCGGTCAGGTTGTGATAGGTCAGCGTCTCGGTGGCTTCGACGGCGTGCTTGTCGGGATCGTAATTGGCGTCAATCTGGTAAGCCACCACCCGCTGCGACAGAGGCCCCGATACCCTGGGAGCAAAGGGGCTCTGTCGCCTGCATCGCCACGGCGGCACTAAGAAGCAAAGCGATAACGGAAGAGGCGCAGCCTACTGGCTGGCATCTTGCATCTCCTGCCAGCAAGTTGAACTGCACATTAAACGGGAACTGCGAGCTGCAAGGAAGGGTCGCACCGTCGATGAGCCCGGATTAAGGTATGACTTCTTGTCGGCCTTCAGAGGCTCGCTCAGGCCCAACGCCACATCGACCAGCGCCGGATCGACCAGGCGGTTCTTGTTGATCGCTTCGGTGAGCGGAACCGAGACAATATCGTTCCCGCGCAGCGCAACCATGCAGCCGAATTCGCCGCGATGCACCATGTCGATCGCGCCGATGCCGTAGCGTGAAGCCAGCACGCGATCGAAGGCGCTGGGTGAGCCGCCGCGCTGGATGTGTCCCAGCACCACGTAGCGCGTCTCCAGACCGGTGCGGCGCTCGACTTCGCGCGCCAGAATCTGTCCCACGCCGCCCAGCCGGACATGGCCAAACTCGTCTTTGCCCATCTCGCTGACCACCGGAGCGCCCTGCGCCGGATCGGTGTCGCTGGCGAACTTCGCTCCCTCGGCGACCACGATGATGCTGAAATAGCGTCCGCGTGCATGGCGCAGGCGGATGCGCTCAGCCACTTCCTCGATGTCGAACGGTTTTTCGGGAATCAGAATCACGTCAGCGCCGCCGGCGATGCCGCTGTACATGGCGATCCAGCCCGCATCGCGGCCCATGACCTCCACCACCATGACGCGCTGGTGCGCCTCAGCCGTCGTGTGCAGGCGGTCGATGGCTTCCGTGGCGGTGTTGACTGCAGTATCGAAGCCAAAACAGAAGTCAGTCCCGCTCAGGTCGTTGTCGATGGTCTTCGGAATTCCAACGACCTTGATGCCCTGCTCGAACAACCTCTGCGCCACGCTATTGGTGTCGTCGCCGCCGATAGCGATTAGAGCGTCGAGCTTGTTGTGCTTCAAGGTCTCCATGCAGCGTGCCAGTCCGCCCTCGCGCTTGGACGGATTGGTTCGCGAAGTGCGCAGGATCGTGCCGCCGCGCGGCAGGATGCCGGAGATGGCATCGTAATCCAGCACCATCGTCTTGTTCTCCAGGACGCCCCGCCAACCTTCCAGAAAACCAACAAACTCATCGTCGTAATGAAGAATACCTTTGCGCACTACCGCCCGGATTACCGCATTCAGGCCAGGACAGTCGCCACCGCCGGTCAAGATACCCACTCTCATCGCTCGAGCCATCCTCCAAGATCAAGATATGGATGTAAATGATAGTAACGTATGGCCACCACATCTGCCGGGCGTAGTACACTTTTCACGCGCACATGTCGCTGCACAGCGCGCGAACGCGTTTGGTGCAATTAGTGCCGGGTGCAAAACAGAGAGGGGTGGGGGCTCCGGTGAAACCGACCGACCAGCGGCGGTTTGTAGGGAGCCCGAAGGGGTGATATTTGTGTCTGCCGTGGCCGCTAAGCCCGCGGTCGAGGTGGGAAAATAGATCGAACTGCGCAGCGGCGACACATTTGGCTCGGTAGAGGAAAACAGCCATGGGCGAAGACCGGAAATTCAGCTCCTACGACGAATTCTTTACGTTCTACCTCCAGCAGCACAGCCACCCGCGTAACCGCATGCTGCATGCCATCGGCACCACCCTCGGTATCGCGGTGGTATTAGGTGCGTTTTTCCTGGGACACCCATGGTACGCATTATTGTTCTTCCCCATCGGCTACGGCTTCGCCTGGACTGGACATTTCGGCCTGGAGAAAAACAAGCCCGCAAGCTTTGGGCATCCAGTCTGGTCTTTCATCAGCGACTTCCGCATGCTCGGCCTGATGTTCACCGGGCGACTGGCTTCGCGCATGAAGCCGCAGATGCCTCAATCGTAACTACCGCCAGACTGGCTAGCCTGCTACACTCGGCCATAGACCCTGAGACTGGCATCATAAATCGGTTTTGAAAGGGTATGGCCTCGGCCGTGCCGCCGGGGCACCGTAGCCGTTGGACGTCAGCCCTGAGGGAAATCGATTCCCTGCTCACGTAATTGATGAGACGGTATCTGGGCCCCAGGCGCAAACCCATGCGAGTCCTCGGCATAGATTGCGGCGGCGAATACACCGGCTACGGAGTCGTCGAACAGGACGCCGACGGAATCCTCTACCACCTCTGCAGCGGCGCCATCCGGCTCTTTCCGCGCGAGGCCCTGGAGCTTCGGCTGATGAAAATCTGCCAGCGTCTGGGCGAAATCATCGCCGCCTACGCGCCGGAGATTGTCGCCATCGAAGACGTCTTCTACGCCGTCAACGTTAAGTCGGCTCTGAAGCTCGGACACGTCCGCGGAGTCGCCATGCTGACTGCCGCCCAGGCCGGACTGCCGGTGATCGCCTACTCGCCGCTGTCAATCAAATCGGCCGTCGTGGGATACGGCCGCGCTGAAAAATCGCAGGTTCAGTTGATGGTTGCGCGCCTGCTGGAACTCCCCGAGCCTCCCGAACCGCCCGACGTTGCCGACGCGCTGGCCATCGCCATCTGCCACGTCCACACCGCGGCGACCATGAGCGCCAGCACGCGGCGGCGAAGTGAACCCCTCTACAAAGTACCCTCGCTGGTATACAGCCATCGTGAAACTGCTCTAGAATCATTCGCCAGATGCGACTTCCGGCGCTGAAGTACGTCCTGATGACGGCACTGCTTTGCCCACTGGCTGCCGCTGCCCAGACACTGCACCAACCGGTCGCAGTGCCCCAACCGACCGGCTCCTACGTCGTCTTCAAGTTCGACTGGGACCAGGGCATGCCCTGGTTGCGGTACACCCTGACCGTCGACGACGCCGGCAATACTCACTTCGAAGGTATCGGGAGTCCCTTCGAAAACGGCGAGAACGATTCCTTTACCCAGGACTTTCGCATGTCCGACGCCAATCGTCAGAAGATCTTCGACCTGGCCAGGAAGGCCGACTACTTCCGGGGAAACCTCGAAGCCAAACAGAAGAACATCGCCAAGACCGGTGAAAAGACGCTGGAATACCACGGAAAATCGGAAGACGGAGCGCAGGCCCCCACCCGTTCGGCTACTTACAACTTCTCGACCAACAACGACGTTCAGGAGTTGACCCGGATCTTTCAGGCTGTAGCCGCGACCCTGGATTTCGGTCGCAAACTGGCCTATCAATACAAGTTCGACAAGCTGGGTATGGACGCCCGCCTTCAGTCGCTGAAAGACTTGCAGGCCAGCCATTACGTCGAGGAGCTGCAGGCCATCGAGCCGATTCTGCAGAAAATCGCGGGCGACCCGAACATGATGCACATCAATCGCGTAACCGCGAAGCAATTGCTGAACTCTGTAGGCCTCAGCCCGTCCGGCAGCCAATCAGTCAGCCAGCCATGACGCGCACAGTGTTGGGCCCGCCTCAACCATTTCGGCAGGTTTGTAAACTCTCTCCGGATGCGCTGATTTTCGGCAACTTCGCACCAGATGGGTGTTTAATAGATATGAACTAGCACCTTGGTCGTGTTGTGCATAAGCTCTCCCACCGTCCGTGCGACACGCTACCAGGTTCTCCAGGGATTGAGGGTATGACAAAAAGTAGGAATCTCACACCGGTCGTGATGGCGGCCATGCTGCTGACTGCATGGTCCGTGCAGGCAACATCGCACGTCCGCATCGTTCGCCTGAGCTACGAAAGCGGTCATGTGCAGATGGATCGCAGCACTGGCCAGGGCTTGGAGCGCGCCATGCTCAACTCGCCAGTCATCGAGGGCTCGCGTGTCGTGACCGGCGCAGACGGCTTGGCCGAGGTCGAGTTTGAGAATAACAGCTCGGTGCGTTTGGGAGAGGCCAGCGAGGCAAAGTTCCGGCAATTGCTCATCAATGATGCCGGCGACAAGGTGAACGAAGTCGAACTGGTGAGCGGAACGTTGTATTTCGATACCCGTTCCAGCAAGAACGATATCTATCGCGTTATCGCCGCCGATCAGACATTCGTGATCAGCCGGAATTCACAGGTCCGCTTCCAAACTAGCGGAAACCAGGTCCAGGCGGCCGTACTCAACGGCGGCGCACAGCTCGAGAGCGGCGCCCAGCCGACGAACATCAAGAAAAATGACACCTTGACCGTCGATTCGGCCAATCCCCAGGGATTTGTCATCGCCAAGAGCGTTGAGAAGCTCCCACTCGATCGCTGGAACAGTGAACGGGCGGCTTATCAGACCGCGTACTCCTACAGCAACGATCCTTACGGCAGCAAAAGTCTCTCGGCGTTCGGCTACCAGGACCTCGCGTATTACGGTGGATTCATGAGCGTCTCGGGCTATGGCACGGTTTGGCAGCCGTATGGAGCATCCAGTTGGATGGGATGGGATCCTTACTCGACTGGAGCTTGGGCGTTTACCCCGGGACTCGGCTACGTCTGGGCGTCTGCCTACCCGTGGGGGTGGTTGCCCTATCACTACGGAGCATGGGCGTTTCAGCCGACCATTGGCTGGTTCTGGTATCCGGGCAGTTCGTTCAATGGCGGAGGAGTGGTCAACAACTGGCAGGGAAATGCTCCCATCGTTAATGCCCCTGTAGGCTACAAGCCTCCGACTCCACCCACAGTTCCCACAACCGGTCCTCGCCCCGCGGTCTTGGTCGGGCGAGTAGGCCGTGCGCCGGCGTACCTGCCCGGCGGAGTTGTGCCACCGGACTTCCGCAGTGTGATTACCGATCACTCCAGCTTGGCGGGCACGAAGGGCCCAGCGGGGAATACGAACGCCACGAGCGGCTCAACCGCTACGGGCAGTTCTTTCGCACACAATTCTCGCTCCACCAACATGAGCGGCGGCGCAGGCCATAATGGACACGTCTTCGCCCCGCCACCGTCGGCGGCATCTTCATGGCCGGCATTCAGCAATCCCGAGGGCTTTGGGTCAGGCGCCTCGACCGGAGTCGGACACAGCAGTGGCGTACCGACGCAAAGCACGGGCGGCACCCACGCCAGCAGCACCACCGCCGGACACAGCAGCGGGCAAGTCACGCCGAAATAATCCGTGCCTCAGTTCGAATATCAAAAAGGCGGCCCGCGGGCCGCCTTTCATTGCGGAAAGAAGGTATTTCGGCAGTCCCGAAGGTTGGCGGGGTTTCAGTCTGCCGAAAAACTGGGGTTTGAAAGGGCCCAGCTGAAAGCCGTGCCATAAAAGTCGCTTCTCTTGGTCATTCCGAGCGGGCTTTTAGCCCGCGAGGAATCTGCTTCACCTAATACACCGCAATCCCCGCATAACCCACCACCATGTCGCGGTCACCCGAGACATCGCCCGACGTTGCATATCCAATCAGTTCCGCCTTCGTGGCTCCCAGCTTGCGTGCCGCGGTTAGCATGATCGTCGCCGGGCCGTAGCCGCACATGCTGATCTGCCCTTCTCGCACCGTGTCGTAGAGACCGCGCGGATCGAGCGCTAACACCTGGTCGATGGCGCGACGATCCTTCACCCGCGTGACCTGGTCGTTTTCGTAGTGATTCATATCGCTCGACGCGATGATCAGGGTCGGCTCCAACAAGGTTCGCAACGTCTCGCCAATCGCCTCGCCCAATGCACTCAGCACATCGAAGTTGCCCGTGCCCGCCGCGATCGGTACGAAGTGCAGACCCGGCTTCAGCACCTGGAGGAAGGGAAGCTGTACCTCCAAAGCATGCTCGTAACGATGCGCCTCCGAGTCTTCCATGAGCAAGGGCGTCGCTGCTTTCAATGCCCCCGCGAGCTCTGCATCGATGGCCAGGTCACCCAGCGGTGTATGCCATGCTCCCTCGCTCATGATTGCCAGCGGCTCGCCGTTGCCCGTGTGGTTAGGACACAAGATCACGCAGCGTTGAGGCAGTTTGAGTCTTCGATACACCGAACCCGCAACGCCGCCCGAGTACATATACCCCGCGTGGGGTACAATGCAGCCGATCGCGGCGATCTCAGGCTCTTCTGCCTGCTGGGCCGCAGTGGCACGGCGTGTGATAAGGGTTTCGACTTCCGCGCGCAGACGCTGAGCGTTCCCAGGATAGAACCGTCCAGCCACAGCAGGTTGACGAATCGCAGTGGTCATCGGACACGCTCCATTGAACGCCAGAGATCAGAGATCCGTGGCGCAGCCGGTATGACCAGAATTCTACGCCGCTCGCAGGGCCCGGAAGATGGCCGCCATCTTGTCCAGCGGAATCGCCTCAGCCCTGGCGTCAGACCGAATGCCAGCTGCCTTTAAGGCGGAGCGCGTGGCCTTGTCGTCATAGTGGCCCTTGAGGTTGTTTGTAAGCGTCTTCCGCTTCTGCGCAAAGGCCAGTTTCAGCATTTCCACAAATGGGCCGGGCTTCGACCTGCAATTCGCTCGCTCGCGGCGCCATTGTCAGCCGTAACACGCTGGAATGCACCTGCGGTGGAGGATCGAATGCTGCGGGTGGTACAGTGAACAGATTTTCCACCCGCGCAAACAACTGCGCCGTCGCCGAGAGCAGCCCGTAGTCGCGGCTCCCTGGTTCAGCCGCAATGCGGTCAGCGACTTCTCGTTGCACCATGATGACCGCGCGGCTAATGTTCTCGTGCTCTGCAAGTATCCGCAGGACAATGTCTGACGTGACGTAATATGGCAGGTTGCCAACGACATCGACAGTCTCGGGTTGCGTAGGCCGCAAATCGTGCAAAGGACCGGGACGGCGGCCCACCATCGAAGTCCACTCCACGGTGACAAAGTCCGACTCGAGCACTTCGACATTATTCAGCGTTGCGTAGCGCATGCGCATCTGCGCCGCTAATACACGATCCAGTTCAATGCCGATGACCTTGTGGGCCCTGCGCACTAAGAGGTCGGTGAGCATTCCTCGGCCCGGTCCGATCTCGATGACGGTGCGGTCGGAAATGTCGCCCAGGGCATCGACAATCCGCTTGGCCGCGGAATGGTCAGTCAGAAAGTTTTGTCCCAGCTTTGGCTTCAGCTTTCCACCCCGGATCGGGACCGTTTCGTTTGCCGGCCTGGCCACATTGCCCTCTTTCGATTCCCCGATTAGACTCAAGTGTTTCGCTCGACGAATATCATAACCGCGTGGCGTGTATCTTGCTGTCTAATCGTGCTCTAGAACTAGCGCCGCCAGCCCCGGAGGTTTCATGCAAATCGCCTTTGCGGCATCCGAATGCACACCTTATTCCAAAACTGGCGGGCTGGCGGATGTGGTGGGAGCGCTACCGGCCGCACTCGCGCAACTGGGACACAAAATCACGGTTTACGCTCCGCGTTACCGTTCGACCAGGCTCGACAATCCACGCACGGTCATTCCCAGTATTACCGTTCCGTTCGATGATCGCTACCGCTTCTGCTCGGTGCTCGATGGCGGAGTCCGCAACGGCGTGCAATGCTATTTCATCGACTACCCGCCGTTTTTCGATCGCGAAGCCTTATATGGCACACCGCTGGGCGACTACCATGACAATGCCGAACGCTTTGCACTGTTCTGCCGCGCCGTTCTGGAGGCGACAAAACTCCTCGGCGTGCCCGACATCTTCCACTGCCACGACTGGCAAACTGCCTTAATACCCATTCTGCTGGAGACGCTTTACCAGGAAGATCCAGCCTACTCGCATTCTCCCTGTGTATTGACCATTCATAACCTCGGTTACCAGGGACTGTTTCCACCGGAAGTCCTACCCCTGCTCATGCTGCCGTGGGACCTCTTCACTATGGCTAAGCTGGAGTTTTACGGCAAAGTAAATTTTCTGAAAGGTGCGATTGATGCCGCCGACTACATCACCACCGTGAGCAAACGCTACGCGCTGGAGATTCAGACCGCTGAATACGGCTTTGGACTCGAGGGCGTGCTGCGGGCGCGCGCCGCGACTCTAACCGGGATCCTGAACGGCGTCGATTATGCGGAATGGGACCCTGCCACCGACAAGATGATCGCTGCCAATTACTCGCCCGACGATCTTTCCGGCAAAGCTAAGTGCAAGCAGGATCTACTCACCGAGTTCGGACTTCCGCATGACACTCAACTGCCGGTAATCGGTATCGTCTCGCGTTTCGCCGGACAGAAGGGCTTCGACCTCATCCAGTATGTCGCCGACCGCATGGCGCGCGAAGAACTCATCGTAATCGCCCTTGGCACTGGAGATCGTGAATACGAAGACATGTTCCGTCGCCTGCACAAACAGTACCCGCAGAAATTCGCTGTCAAGATCGAGTTCAACAACCGTCTGGCGCACAAAATCGAGGCGGGCGCCGACATGTTTCTCATGCCATCGAAGTACGAACCTGCCGGCCTCAACCAGCTTTACAGCCTGAAATACGGCACGGTCCCCATCGTTCGTGCAACCGGCGGGCTCGACGACACCATCGAAAACTACGATCCTGCGACCGGCAAGGGTACGGGGTTCAAGTTTAAGGAATACGGTGGCGAAGCACTTCTGGACACGGTGAAAACGGCGGTGCTTGCTTTTCGTGACACCAACAAATGGCAGAAACTGATGCGCAACGGTATGGTGCAGGACTATTCCTGGAATACCGCCGCGCGCGAGTACGAGAAAGTGTACGAGAAGGCCAAAGTCGGCAGACCGGTCCCGATTGCGCCACATGCATGACAGCCCAACAGAGCCCGAAGGCGGAGGTCTTCATACGGGCTCGTAGTTGCGGGGCGGCGCGCAGACTTTGTTGGGTACACTGGAGACATCGAAGCTGGCCAGAAACGATCACCATGTTAAAAACCGCATTCCTATCTGTAGTGCTTTCGCTTCTGGTCTCCTGCTCCTCCGAAAAGCAGACCCCGACCACCGCGGCGCCGCAACCTGCCAAGCCCGCGGTGAAAGAAGCCCAGTACGAGACCGGCCGTACTGCCTTCCAGCGAATGTACGTGGCCGCTCGCGCGTGGGCGCCCGACGTGAAGCCCTTCCGCCTGCAATCACAATACACACCCGACGCCCCCACCTCCGAGGGTAAGGCTGGGTTATGGCGGGCATCGTTTGCCTCTCCTTCGCGGCGCATGATGAAGCTATTCGTTTGGTCTGGACTGGTCGGACCCGACGCACCCGAGCAAGGCATCAGCTTTTCCGCGGAAGACAGTTGGAGCGCCAGCAACAGCTCCACGCAACCATTCGACATGGCCTTCCTAAAGGTGGACAGCGACAAGGCTTACGAGATCGCGCAGAAGAACGGTGGCGACAAATTGACCGCCAAGAATCCAAAGCAGCCCATTACTTTCCAGCTGTCGTGGGACGCCACCAAGAACCAGCTCGTCTGGCACGTCCTTTACGGTGACAACCCATCTGAAGCCATGCTTCGCATCGCAATTGACGCCACCAGTGGCGCATTTATCCGCGTGGAGAAGTAATCCGGTCCCGCCGCGCTACTGCTTGTAAACGCGCGCTTCCCAGCCTTTCAGGTGCAATGTGTCGCCGCGCTCCGCGGTCTTTCCGAGGTTCGAGATCACCAGTTCGTTGGCCTTGATGCCCCCAGGTAGCTGATACGTGATCGGGTCTTTCGAAAAGTTCAGCACCACGAGATACTTGTCAGCCCCGTTCGAGCGCGTGTACGCGAAGATTTTGGGATTTGCGGGATCGAGGTCGTTGTAGTCGCCGTAAACGAATGCCGGTGAACTACGCCTCACGTCCGCCATCAGGCGGAAATAGTGGTACATCGAATCCCTGTCGCTCAGCTCCTGCTTGGCATTGATCTCCAGGTAATTCGGATTCACGGCAAGCCACGGTTTTGGCCGCGGTCGTGAAACCTGCGTTAGCGGAATTGTCCCACTGCATAGGAGTGCGTGCGTTGTCGCGGCTCACCTTGCGCACGTTGGCCATGAATACGTCCGCCGGGACTTGATTGGTCACCACCAGGGCCTTCCATGCGTTCTTAACCGCGATGTCATCGCACTGCTCGATGCTGGTAAAAGGAAAGTTCGTCATGCCCAGTTCATCGCCCTGGTAGATGAATGGAGTTCCCTTCAAGGTAAGCAACATCGTCGCCAGTACCTTGGCCGAGGCCGCGCGATACGCGGGCGAGTCGTCGCCGAATGCCGACACGACCCGCGGATTATCGTGGTTCGACAGAAAGATGGTGTTCCAACTGTGTACGTCAAGCGCCTGGTTTTGCTGCGTATAAATGGACTTCAGTTCAGGAACCGTCCAATCGCGCCACGCTTCACCCTTGCGATTCAGCCGGACCGCATCGAAGTTAAAGATCATGTTCAGCTCGTTGCGGCGCTCGTCAACCAGCGAGGGCGTCTGTTCCAGCGTCACCCCGAATGCCTCGCCGACCGTTGTTACGTCGTACTTGGAAAGGACCTCGCTGTTCATCTCCTGCAGATACTCGTGCAAATGCGGACCCATAGCGTAGAAGTATTGCGGCTTGGCCATGTACTGCGGCGGAAGGTCCGGCAAACCCTCGCGCTTGGAGATGAATGGGATGACATCCATGCGGAAGCCATCGACGCCCTTGTCGAGCCAGAACTTCATCAGGTCGTAAACTTCGCTGCGTACTTTCGGATTGTCCCAGTTGAGATCGGGCTGCTTTTCGGCAAACAGGTGCAGGTAATACTCGCCCGTCGTCGGATCGAGCTTCCATGCCGATCCGGAAAAGAAAGATGTCCAGTTGTTCGGTGCCTTCCCATCCTTGGCCGGACGCCAGATGTAGTAGTCGCGATACGCGATTGTCTTTCGATTTGCGGCTCTCCACGAACCATGCGTGTTCATCGCTGGTGTGGTTCACCACCAGGTCGAGGATCAGCTTCATGTGCCGCTGCTTCGACGCCTTTCAGCAGCTCATCGAAGTCAGCCATCGTGCCGAACTCCGTCATAACTTTACGGTAGTCGCGGATGTCGTAGCCGTTGTCGGCATTTGGTGAATCGTAGTGCGGACTCAGCCAAATCACATTCACCCCGAGGCCCTGTATGTAATCCAGCTTCGAGGTGATGCCTTTCAGATCCCCGATGCCGTCGCCGTTCGAGTCTTTGAACGACCGTGGATACACCTGGTAAACGATCGCTTCTTTCCACCACTTTGGTTGGTAGCCGTTGATGGGAGACACTTTGGCTGGCTGCTGGTCCTCCGCTGACTCGGCATTGACGGCCGCCAGGGTAAAAGACATTACGCCAAGTAACATCATCAAAATCAAAAAAGTGCCTCGAAGCACGATAACTCCTCTGGATACTTCGGCATAAACCAACCCGACACAGCAATGCTACACCGTGAGTTACCGACTAAGGCAGGGACTTAGGGCTATCCCCTACCACTGCTGAAGGATTGCGGTTTGGCGCTTTCGTGTGCATAATTTCTGCAACATCAATAACCCGCATAAGGACGATCTGGTGGGTTCCTCATTGTTCGCCCGGCGGTTCCTGACCCGGTTGCAGGCCTCTGGGCTGCAGTACGAACGTCCGCGCTTTGAATGGGTACTCGCGGTTTCGCGGGTATTCATGGGCGGAGCTTCACTTGTTGTGGATCTTGTCCATCCTACCGCGCCGGAACCGCATAACCAGGTCCAGATCCTGCTGTTGATCGTTTATTGCGTCGAAAGCCTGGGTCTCCTGATTTGGCTGATGATCAAGCCCGATCCCGAAGCTTCATTCGTCAATGTCGTTCAAATCAGCGACATCGCGTGGCCCACGATATTTTGCCTGTTTGCAGATCCGCCTAACAGCCAGGTTTTCGTCTTCTATCTTTTCGCACTAGTCACTACGGCATTTCGCTTCGGTTTACCTGAAACCATGCTCACCGGACTGTTGGGCACTTGCGTGCTCCTGCTGCAAAGCGCGATTGTTGCCTTTGGCCCCTACGCCCTCGGCCGCGTTGTCTATGCCCCATTGAACGTTCCGCGACTGGTACTGCGTTGCATCTTCTTGCTGATGACGGCTTTTTTGCTTGGATATCTTTCCGAACGCGAAAAAGAGCTGCAGGCGGAGATCGCTTTTACCAACAACTTGCTGGCACGCGCACGCGCTGAAAGCCCCTTGGGCGACGTCGTTGCGGCCGTATCGGAGGCGCTCGCCAAGGTGTTTGCCGGCAAGCGAGTCTACGCGACCTTTGCCCAGGTGACCTCCAGAAGAGTGTTCCGCTGGGATGTCGATTTGTCCGCTCAACCCAGCTATCAAGTGAAGGAAATAGAAGCTGACAAGGGTGCTTCCGAGCTAATGACGGGGTACGCAGACACCTTCTTTGCCCAACGCACCAAGGGCGGTCGCTGTTTGGTGGACGCGCTCGATGAAGAAGGACGCGCGATGCGCCCCTCGGAGCTTCGCAATTTCCAGATGCCGCTCGAAAACGCACAATCGATACTCGCCGTCAGGCTGGATGTTGGACGCGAATGGAACGGCCGCTTCGTACTCCTCAACGGCACCCTCGGTTGGAATCGCGACCGGGAATTGCGCTTCGTACAGAACGTACTGCGCCAGGTCGCTCCGGTGCTCTACTCGGTCTATTTGTTCAGGCGGCTGCGCACGCGCGCCGGGGCCATGGAACGCGCCCGGGTGGCCCGCGAACTCCACGATACCGCCATCCAGTCGCTCATCAGTATCGAGATGCAGGTTGACGTTCTGAGAAGGAGATCCAACGGTGTGCCCCAGACCGCAGAACTGGCACGAATCCAGGGGTTGCTGCGGGAGGAAGTCCTGAACATGCGCGAGTTGATGCAGAGCCTGAAACCCATCGAGATTGGGCCTCAGCAATTTCTTGATTTTGCCGCCCAACTGGTCGAGCGATTTCGTACCGATACCGGCCTGGACGCGCGCTTCGTATCCGAGCTGGAAGAAGTTACGCTGCCGGCATCAGCGTGCAGGGAACTGGTCAGGGTGGTACAGGAAGGGCTAGTGAATGTCAGGAAGCACAGCGGTGCCTCTTCGGTTTACGTTCGATTCGGGGCGCAAAACGGACTTTGGAAACTGGTGATTGATGACGATGGGCGGGGATTTCCATTCGCCGGCCGCCTCACCATGGCGGAACTCGATGACCTGCATCGTGGTCCGGCAGTGATTAAGGAGCGCGTGCGCGCCATTGGTGGTGATATGGTAATCGAGTCCAGTCCGGGTCACGGTTCAAGGTTGGAAGTTACCGTCCCACAGAAAGGGTATGAACTCTATGGATAGTAAAGTCGCAACGGTGCGCATCGTTATTGCCGACGACCACACGATTTTTCGCGACGGACTGCGCCGGCTGCTCGAAGCTGAGCCCGAACTGGAAGTGGTAGGCGAAGCTGCCGACGGCAACGAAGCGGTGGCCCAGATCAAACAACACGAACCCGACGTTCTGCTGTTGGACCTGAACATGCCCCGCCTGCCCGGCATGGAAGCCTTGCGCGAGCTCTCGGGCGCCGGCGATGGCAAGAACACCAAGATCATCGTGCTCACCGCCGCCATTGAGCGCATCCAGATGGTACAGGCCCTTCAGCTCGGAGCGCGTGGCGTCGTGATGAAAGAGGCGGCTACCCAACTGCTGATGAAAGCCATTCGCACGGTCATGGCGGGTGAATACTGGATCGGCCGCGAGTCCGTAGGCGATATCGTGGAATTTATGCGACTCAACGCATCCGGTGACCGGCCTCCGAAGAATTTCGGCCTCACCAAGCGCGAAATGGACATTCTTACCACCATTGTTGCGGGATTAAGCAACAAGGAAATAGCACGCAAGTTCGCGCTCAGCGAAGATACCGTCAAGCACCACCTGACCAACATCTTCGACAAGGTCGGAGTGGCGAGCCGGCTGGAACTCGCATTGTTCGCCATCAACAATCGGATTACCGATCAGCAGAACTAAAGCATTCTTGATTCTCGATTGTTTGCGAACCGGAGCAAGCCTCCGGTTCTTCTTGTTTCGGTGCCTGCATGAGCGACTCGCCCGCAAATTTCGTGTTTGAAGAAGGAGTTTAACAAGGGAAAGGTCATGAGATTTTCGACGCTGGTCATTGCAGGGCTGGTCCTGTTGGCAGCCTTGAACGGATGCACCAAGAACTCGTCCAGGACCGACGCCCAGGTGGTTGTCGAGGTACAAAACAAGCTTGGCGCCGACGCGAAGGTTACCAGCCACGATATCGGTATACAGGCTGAACGCGGGGTGATCACGCTCAGCGGCACGGTTGTGAGTGACGATGAACGCGCAGCTGCCGCCAGTGACGCCGCCACCGTGGAGGGCGTCAAGACGGTCGTGAACAACCTCGTGGTCCAGCAAGCGGAAGCCCCGCCGTCGCAATTGCCGGAAACACGCACCGAACCGGCGAAGGGTTCAGTCAAGCGGCAACCAGTCGCTGCTGCCAACAATAAGCGGGTAGTGCCACAATCCGCTCCCTCTGCTGGAAACCAACCAAGCACGCAGGTGGCTGCTTTACCACCCCCTCCAGCCGAGCCCGCCGTGGCACAAGCCCCACCCCCGCCGCCGAAGAAGGTGACCATCCCGGCCGGGACCCAGCTCACAGTTCGCCTGAACGATGTACTCGATACCGAGAAGAACCAGGTGGGCGACTCGTTTCATGCAACCCTGGGCGCTCCAATTTCGATGAACGATGAAGTCGTGATTCCATCCGGCGCTGATGTCGTCGGGCGCGTAGTCGATGTCAAGAGCGCCGGCCGTTTCGCCGGGAATTCGCTCCTCACTCTCGAACTCAATTCGCTCTCGGTAAATGGCAAGATCTACAACATCCAAACCAGCCAGTGGTCGCGCCAGGGTAAGGGCGAGGGCAAGAACACGGCTGTGAAAGCCGGTGGTGGCGCTGCTCTCGGGGCCGTTATCGGCGCCGTCGCGGGAGGCGGTAAGGGTGCGGCAATTGGTTCCGTGGCCGGAGCCGGCGCTGGCACGGGCGCGGCCGCAACCAAGAAAGGCGAACAGATCAAACTGGCCCCGGAAGCGACCCTTAGCTTCCTGCTGATCAACACTGTGACCGTGACCGAGCAAAGTGCCAACAATAAGAACGCAGGACGGACACCCCTACAGTAACGTTGTGTGCATAGCGCCGTTGAGCCGCAACGCTTCCCTCGGGCGCGGCGGCAACGTAATCTAGTAGCGCTTGGATCCCTTTCTCGCAGCAGCCATATTTCTCGCCGGGCTGGCGTTCGGCAGTTTCTTGAACGTCTGCATCAGCCGTATTCCGCGCGATCTTTCCATCATCCAACCACGCTCCTTCTGTCCGCATTGCAAAACGCCGATCCGCTTCCGTGACAATGTCCCTTTGCTGAGCTGGGTTCTCCTGCGCGGCCGATGTCGTGATTGCAGACACCCTATCTCCTGGCGGTATCCGGCGGTCGAACTCCTGACGGCCCTCTTGTTCGTCGCCTGCTACGCGTCGTTCGGTCTTACCGGACTGGGCGCCAAGACGTGTTTGTTCTGTTTCCTGACCTTGGGCCTCATTTTTATGGACGCTGAAACCGGGCTTCTGCCGCGCGAATTCACCTACTCAGGGACTGGGTTGGGACTGCTGTTCGCCTGGTTCGTTTCCGGTGACTTCTCGGCCACCGAGTTCCTGTCGAATGTATTCGGCTGCCGCGTCACCATGACGGACCGCAGCCTGTCGCTGCTCGACGCTGTCCTGGCGTCTGTGTTTGCCGCTGGATTCTTTTATCTAGCGTGGGCGCTGTACTACCTGGTGCGCAAGCGTGAGGGCATTGGCATTGGCGACATTGCCTTCGCTGCGATGATTGGCGCGTTCCTCGGTTTGAAACTTGCCGTGCTCGCGGTGTTCCTGGCCCCGGTTTTGGGCACGATATATGCAGCCATTCTCCTATTCACGCATCGCGGAACTGCGAAGCATGAACCGGGCGGACTGAGGAGCGGGTCTGGCTCGACGGAAGAACTACTGCGGCAAGAGGTGCCCTTCGGAGTATTTCTTGGCGTGAGCGCACTGTTCGCCCTCTTCTTCGGACAGCACGCCTGGAGTGTCTACCTTGGATTGTTCGGTTGACTTCCGGGATCAGCTGCGAGCGTTCACCCTTGCTACGACCTGCTTTAAGTGATGCCGCCCGTGTACCTGGTGAAAACGCCGCCACTGCTGCGCCGTGAGCGGTCCCAGGATAGGATGCACCAGCACGCGCGCCTTCGGCCCGAACCGCTTTTCCGCATCGTTCAGCGAGGCATCCATGGCAACCAGCGCGTCGTTAAATTGCCGCAGCGGCTTGCCCCCAAGCGCGGATCGAGGTGTGGTCTGCCTGGGTGCTTCCACGCCGGGAGGGAATCGCCCGATGCCCAGGACGTAAAGGCTGCGAATGCGATGACCGAGCGTCCGATCGATTCGCTCGATCTGACCGGAAGACATCGTGCGCAGCAGGCCCTTGGTCGTGGCGGTGTACGACAGCAGGAGGTGTTCGAGGATCTGCAGCGAATTCCATTTGCCATCAGGAGCGCGGGCCAGCGCATCCGGCAACACCCCGCTCGTGGCGCGTTCGGTTTCGCGTCGGACGAATTCGAGTTCTGGAGACACCCGGGAAGTACTCCACGCGGCCACTCAAACTGTCCGCGATCAAATGATGACACTATATGAACCTTCGCGCCGTAACTCAAGGGGACTGGGGCGAGTTGCAGATTTTTTAATAGCCGAATTAGTTGTGGTGCGGCGAAGGTCTGCTGCCACCGAAGTAAATCGATGTTGATCGGCGCGCTTTTGTTGCCAACCGCAATCTGCGCGTGGCCAGGACCGGGATTTGTGAATCTGATCGTTTATAGTTCCAGTCTGTTGCTATCGTCGTTCGCCGGAGAGAGATGCATCAGACGGCTGAAATAACGTCAAAGTCGCCCGCACTGCTGCGGGAACTCGGGGTCCGCGAGGCGGGCGCCATCGTTGTCGGAACCATCATCGGGAGTGGGATATTTCTGGTTCCCGCGGAGATGATGCAGGCGGTCGGCTCTGCCAAATTGGTCTATCTGGCGTGGATCGTAGGCGGCGCGCTGTCGATGGCGGGAGCCATTACCTACGCCGAACTCGGCGCGATGAAACCGCAGGCTGGCGGCGAGTATGTGTACATACGCGACGCCTACGGTCCGCTGCCGGCATTTCTTTACGCGTGGACCTGGTTCGTCATCGCGAAGCCGGGCTCCGTGGCGACGATCGCCACGGGCATTGTGCGGATCCTCGGGACGTTTGCGGTGCTGGGATTTTTGAACGAGACCGCGGCACGCGTTCCATTGGCAATCACGTATGGACAATTGGTCGCGATTGGTGCTGCCGGCCTGATCACCTGGCTGAACTACATTGGCGTTAAAAGAGCAGGTGAGTTTCAGTGGGTCTTCACTGTCCTGAAGGTGGTAATGATTGTCGGCGTCGGCGTGGTTGGATTTACGGCAGCCAGCGGTACTTGGCGCAACTTCAGTACGTATTTTGTGGGGGCGACTGGCGGCGTCGCCGGATTCATGGCTGCGCTGGTCGCAGCGCTGTGGGCCTACGACGGCTGGAACGACCTCAACATGGTGAGTGGAGAGATCAAGCACCCCGAGAAAACGATCCCGATCGCGCTGATTGCGGGTGTCGGTATCGTCGCGGTGCTCTACATGCTGAACAATGCCGCAGTCCAGTACGTTTTGCCGGCCGACCAGATTGCGGCGTCGCCTCGCCCTTCGTCCGACGCGACTGCGATTGCCGTGGGACTATGGGGGGCGGCTGTCGTTTCGCTGGGCATGGCGCTATCCATGCTAGTTGGGCTCAACGGTACGATCATGAGCGGCGCGCGTGTCCCGTACGCGATGGCGCGCGACGGATATTTTTTCCGGGCGATGGCGGATGTGCATCCGCGATTTCACACGCCTTCGGTAGCGCTGCTGGTGCAGTTGGGGCTTTCGATCGTTCTGTTATTGTTCGCGAGAAGCTTCCGCGAGTTGTTCTCCCTCACCATCTTCGCGGAGTGGCTGTTCTACATGATCGCCGCCAGCACGGTATTCGTGTTGCGAGTCAAAGAGCCCAATGCACCGCGCCCGTACCGCACATGGGGATACCCGGTGGTGCCGGGGGTCTTTGTGATCGTGGCGGCCGTGCTGCTCTTCTACACGTTCACCGCGAACCTGCGGAATTCGTTGTGGGGATGTGCGGTGATCTTGTCCGGGATTCCGATTTTCGCCTACTTTGCGAGGAAGAAGGCACCCGGACCGCCCCCACCCCCCTCAAATTACTTAGAATCAGCTACTTAGATAGATTCCCGCGTAAAATAATCATTCCATTAAGGTTAGAGGTAAAGTCCTGAACCACAACGGGTTGTGCCAGGCAGACGACACATGCCCAGCCTCACGATGCTTTCATTACCTTACCGTAACCAGGCTGCGAAGCGACGTTAGGTCATGTCACCTTGGGACAAGTCTTGCGGCCGGGGCCTGAAGTAATCGTGCGTAAGCGGGGTACTGTTTAAAGGTGCAAGGGCCGGGACGACGAAGACAGATGGCTCGCCGCGCTCGCGATGACAAGACGCAGGCAAAGCACTTGAAGCAGCTCGAGAATTCGGTTTAGTGCGCGAGCAACGCGACACCGCCGGCGACGAAGAGAGCGGCCAGCCAGCGGCGGCGGTCGACATGCTCTTTGAGATAGAGGCGAGCGGCGAGGGCGTTGGCAATGAAGGTGAGCGACGCCGATGCCGGGCCGACGATGCTGACGTCTCCCCACGAGAGCGTAATCAGCAGGCTGAAGAAGCCTATCGCCATAAAGGCCAGACCGATCATGAAGCGAGTATTGGTGCCGACACGGCGAACTGCTCCCCATGTGCCGTGCGACTGACGGACGAGTCCCAAGTCACCGATTTCTTTCATGGCGCGGGATTGCAAGACGTCGCCGATGGTCGAGGCGATGACGACGGCGGCGATTCCGCTCCACAGCGCCAGTTGGTTCATGCTTCGCTCCCGACATCGGCGAGTTCATCGATTGTGGCCGACGGCTTAGCGGAGCTGTCGTGGCGATTATGGCGGTGTGCCCCCGGCGTGGCTTCGGGGCCGGTGGCGACAACTCCCACGCCAACGGTGATGAGTGCGACGCCCAGCCAGCGCCAGCTGGTCACGTTCTCGTGCAGGAAGAATTTGGCGAGCAACTCCATCAGGATGTAGCTGACCGCGGTTGCAGGCAGGACGTAAGTCAGATCGGCCCAGGAGAGCGCCGACAGATAGCTGGCGAAGAAACCGATCAGCAGGAGAATTCCGAGGACGATCCAGGGATTCAACAGCGCCGCGTACAGGCTGGGAAGGTTGGCGAGCGTGACCGCGCCAAACGCCTTCATACCACGGCTGAGGGACACGTCGCCGGTCGCGGCAAATACCGCGACGGCGAGCAGGATTATGTATTTGCGTGTGGTCAAGATAGGTTCGATGAAAGTCAGAAAAGCAGATCCTCCGCGGGCTGAAGCCAGCTCGGGATGACAAAATTAAAGGTCCTGGGGGGCACAGCTAAAGCCGTGCCCTTTCAAGCTTGGCCCACTGGGCCGAGATCCCCTCGTGATGACAACAACAGCGGATTAGTCGTTCCCGCTGCTGCTGGCTTGGGAGGCAGCGGTGGTCAGCGTGCCCTGGATCTTGCGGGCTTCCTTCACCGCGCGGTTGCGTGCTGCGCGCAAGGTGAGGAACTGCTTCGCTTCCCTGTAGAGACGCTTGCGCTCCACAGAGTTGAATGCCGCTTTACGCACGATGCGATAGACCGCTTTCGGGCGGAAGTAATACTCGTCGTAGAAACGGTGAACCATCTCCATGACATAGTCGCGAGGCAGACCGGGATACTCGATCATCGCAACTTGGTGTCCGCCTTCGTCGACCATCTGCGCGCCTTCGCTCAGGATGAAGCCGTTGGCCTTCGCGTAATCGTAAAGCTCGGTCCCGGGATAAGCGTGAGCGACGGACACCTGAATGGTTTCCACGTCGAGCTCTTTGGCGAAATCGATGGTGGTCCGAATGGTTTCCTTGGTCTCGCCGGGCAAGCCGAGAATGAAGTCGCCATGCACCACCAGTCCCAGCTTCTTGCAGTCCTTGGTGAACTGGCGGGCGCGCTCGACCGTGGCACCCTTCTTCACGTTCTTCAGAATCTGCGGATCGCCCGATTCGTAGCCTACGATGAGCAGTCGGCAGCCAGATTCCTTCATGGCCTTGAGCGTCTCGTAATCGGTGGTGACGCGCGAGGTGCATGACCAGGTGAGATTGAGCGGCTTCAGCTTCTCGCAAAGCTCGATGGTGCGCGCCTTCTGGATGTTGAAGGTGTCGTCATCGAAGAAGAATTCTTTTACGTCCGGCCAGTACTCTTTGGCCTTGGCCATCTCGCGTGCGACAGCGTCGGACGAGCGTTTGCGCCAAGGATGCCCGCTGAGCGTTTGAGGCCAGAGGCAGAAGGTGCACTGGGCCGGGCATCCGCGCGTGGTGTAGAGCGAAACAAAGGGATACAGCAAGAACGGCACATTGTAACGGCGCGGATCGATGTCGCGCTTGTAAACGTCAACTACGTCGGGCAAAGCATCAAGGTCCGCGACGGCCGGACGGTCGGGATTGTGCACGACCTTGCCGTCTTCACCGCGATAGGAGACACCAAGAATCTCACTGAGCGGCTTACCGTTGGCGTACTCCACGGTCGCGTAATCGAACTCGCGACGCACGATGAAGTCAATGGCCTGTCCCTCGGCAAGCGAGCGGTCGGGCAGGGTGGTCACGTGCGGTCCGACAAAGCAAACTTTCAGGGTCGGATTGGCTTCCTTCATTTTGGCGGCAAGCTGAATGTCGCCAGGGAAGCCGGGGGTGCTGGTGAACAGCACCAGAAAATCGTAGTCCTTACCGATGCTGATGGTCTCTTCCGCCGAGACGTGGTGTGGCGGCGCGTCCAACATGCGAGAGCCTTCCAGCATGCCGGCGGGATAGGCGAGCCACACCGGGTACCAGTACGACTCAATCTCGCGGGTCGCCGGCCAACGCGAACTGGCGCCGCCATCATAGTTCTCAAACGAGGGTGGATTCAGGAAGAGCGTCTTCAAGGGCATAGTGATGACTCAATTTTACCATTGTTTGGATGCCGGTCGCCATATGGAAGTTCTTGAGAATCTTTCAGTTAGAGCACTTTTAGTAACCAGCAGCGAACGGCGACTTATGGGGTCGGAACGGCCCAATTTTCCAGTTCTCCGGTAAGCCGGAGCAGTTGCAATTCCGCGCGGGTCAACTCGAACTCGCTGTCGAGATAGGCAGCGTACTTATCGTCCACGTCGAGTTGGGCGACTTGGGCGTCGCGTAGATTGGCAGTGCCGGTTTGGACCTTGGCTTGCGTGCCTTCCAAATCACCCTGCGAGACTTGCCACTCCAGCTTGGCAACGTCGCGGGCCGCCTGCAACTGGCGGAGCGAGCGTTGCAACTTGAGAGCATCTTCACCGACCCGGTTACGGGTGAGATCGGCTTCCCTGTGAGCGATGATCGAGTCGGCGTCGGCCTGAGCCGCATGAGCTTTTTGTATCGGATTGAAGAAAGGAAACTTGATGTTCAGACCGGCTGCAAGGTTGTTGGCACTGTACTTGAGGAAGTACTGATCGTAGTTGTTGAAGCGGGCGAGGTACGCGTATTGGGATGCGAGGTCAGCATAGGGGAGGGTTGCCTTATGTTCGCCCTTGGCGCGGGCGGCGGCAGCTTCGGCTTTCTGATCAGCGAGCTTTACCACCGGGCTATTGGCAGTCGCTCGGGAGGATAAATCGTCTTCCTGAGAGATGAGAGGCAATGGCGGCATGGATTCTGGATCGGGCTGAATCTCAGCAGAACTCAGGCCGGTTAGTTTGGCCAGGTGCTCACGCAGGACATCGGCTTGAGCCTGGGCATCGGCGATTCGCAAGCGGATGCGCGCGGCGACGAGCTGACTTCTCGTTAGTTCGAGCTTGCTGTCCACGCCTTCGCTGAGACGTTGCTCGGTGACGAATGCCGCTTTGTCGGCAGCGGTTTGGGCTTCGGCGAGCGTGCTGAGCTTGCCGATGAGGTTGACCAGTTGTGCGTAGGACAGTGCAGTGTCGAGGATCACCTCGGCGCGCTTGTCCTGCACGTCGAACGTGGTTGCCTTCCAATCGATTTTGGCCGCTTTCAAGAACTGCTTGAGTGAAAGATTGAACAGCGATTGCTGGGAGGTGAAATTAGCGATGGCGGGGGCAGAGCCCTCGAGGGTGAGGGGGAATCCCAAAGAATAACCCAGGCCAGAGCCCGCAGTGAGCTGAGGCAGATAGTGGTTGCGGACCTCTTCGTAGGCTTTCTGGGAGCGCCACTGGTTCATGGCGGCGATACCCATGACGCCGCTATGCTGGAGCGCCAGATCAATTGCCGCGCGGAAGCGCAGGGCTTCTACGGGTGGATCGGCGGCGAACAGGCTGTCCGCGGAAAAAAGGAACACGAGCAGCAAGAGGGCGCAGTATCTTGCGGCCGGCATCCCCCTCGTCATCCGAGCGGCGCGCAATGTCACGACGAGATCCATTACTGTAGCCGGCCCAGGGCTTTGGACGCAGGGTTAAAGCCAGATGCCATCGCCAGCGATGCCCCGTATTCGGTCACTGCGTCGGATTTGTTACCCATTTTTTCGTAGATCTGTCCCAACAGGTAATGAGCGCGAAACGCCGGAGCGTCTTCTACCATGACGCCGGAAGCCAGATACTCTTTCAAGTACTGAATGGCAGAGGCGAAATCCTTTCCCGACTGGAACAGTTCACTGGCAGCATTGTAGTAAACCTCGGCCGTCTTGTTGGGCTGCGCCAGGGCCTGCGACATCGCCTTCTGCATGTTGTCGAGGCGAGAGCGGCGACGATAGAACGAAGCCAGGCTCATCCAGTACCGGGCAGGGTTTTTGGCAACCTTGATGGCCTCCTGCAATTCTTTTTCAGCATCCGGGTAGCGCTTATCTTTTTCGGCGACGATAGCCAGGATCCAGTGCGAGGTGGCCTGGTCGTATTTTGCGACCTGGGCTGCCTGATCGCGAGCCTTGTCGAGGCCTCCGCCCATAATCGAAGGCGCATCGGTGTAGTACTCGGCGAGATCAGCATGGGCCTCGACGTTAGCGGGGTCGAGCGAGACCGCCTGCTCGAATTCAGCCTTCGCTCTTTTCGCCAGCGACGCAGCAGAAAGAGGATTCACAGAGGCTGCCTTCTCGCCGTACTCGCGGCCCAGCCAGAGATGATAGGTCGCGTCTTTGGGGCTGAGGCTGACGGCCTTTTCACCGTTCTTGATGGAGTTGTCCCATTGCTCAATGGCCCAGTAGGCGCGCGAGAGCAGGTTGAGGGAAGCGGCGTCGTTGTGCCCGGATAGGGTGCGAATGGCGTCATCGACGCTGCCGGAAGCAATCATCTGCTCCGGGGTGGCGCCGGCCAACACCGCGGCAACGCAGCAGAGAGAGACCATCAGGTGCAGCGAAAGCTTTCGCACAAAGATTCTCATTACGTGGGATTCTTGACCGGCATTCCGTCGCGAAGTGGCTGCATGTTGACGGCGCCCAGGGCGAGCACGGCATCGTCGGGAATGCCGCTGGTGATTTCAACACGGGTGAGGTTCGAGATCGAGGTCTTCACGTTGCGGCGTTTGAGTTCACCGTTGACCACCTGAAAGACATACTTGCCCTCGGCATCCTGACGGACCGCCTCGCGTGGAACAGTGAGGGCGTTTTCGTGGCGAGCCTGAATGATGGCGACGCTGACGTTGGTGTTGGGAATCAACTTGAGGTCGGCGTTGTCGAGCAGGCAAGTAACCTCGCCCACCATGCGAGTCCCACGTTGCACAACATTCGTGGGCAGGCTCTCGATGGTCCCTTTCCAGGTCCGGCCGGGAAGGGCGTCCCAGGCGATCTCGACTGGCTGGCCGATCTGCAGGCGTCCGATGTCGGGTTCGTCGACAAAGGCGCGAACCCGCACATGATGGAGATCGGCGACCTGGACCAGCAAATCTCCGGCGGCTGCAAACTCGCTTTTTTTGGCAGGCAGGTTGTAGGCCATACCGGCAATCGGGGACACAACATTCATGTTGCGCAGGACGTCCAGCGCTGCTGCGAGCGCGGCGCGTGCTTCGGTGAGACGAGCGTCGGCATGTCCGACTTCCGGCTTGGAGAAGCGGTCGTGTAACTTCTGTTCCAGGGTATGGACATTGGCATCGGCAATGTTGAGTTGGACCTGCGCGGCATCGACTTCCGCCTGAGAAGCTGCGCCTGATTGCAGCAGTCGCTTCATCGCCTGAAGGTTTCGCTGGGCAGTATCGCGGTCGGCCTGGGCTTTGACCAGTGCGTTGCGGGTGGTCAGCACTTCTTCTTGTGTGCCACCGCCTGACATGGCAGCAATGTCGGCTTCGGCTCCCGTTACCTGCGCCTGCGCGCGAGCGACTTGCGAGCGAGCGTCAGCATCGTTCAATTGGAGTAATAGTTGGCCTGATTTCACCCAGTCGCCTTGATGGATATTGACGCGGGTGACGGTGGTGGCAATGGGGGCGTGGGCCTCGAACTTATCGATAGGCTCGATCTTGCCGTTGGTGGCAATGCTGGAGGTGATGGTCTCGCGATAGGCGCGAGCGGTGCGAACCTGAACCGGCGTCCGGCGGAAGGACAGGGCGGCGGAGAGAATCAGTGCGCCCAGCACCACGCCGATGATGATGATCCAGCGCGTACTCAATTTTGGGCGGGTTCTGCTCTGAATCGATTCAGCCATCGGGGTTTAAACGAGACAGTATAGTGTAGCGCGAAGTTGCGAGTGGATTGGGCCAAGGCGATGCAAGAACTACAGCAAATCCGGCCAATTACAATAGCGAAATGGTAAAGAGTAAAAGCTATACACCGGAGCACGCGCGAGTCAGGGCTGGATGTGAGGTTGCCGGAGATTGAAACCTGGCCGAACCAGTTTCCGAGCTACGAGATAGTCATCGACGTGCCCGAATTTACCTCGGTGTGTCCAAAGACTGGCCTGCCGGACTTTGGCGTTCTGTGGATCCGGTATATGCCCAGTCGCGAGTGTCTGGAACTGAAATCGCTGAAAGAATACCTGACGTCGTATCGCAACCTCGGCATCTTCCAGGAGAACATCGTCAACCGGGTGTTGGAGGACGTAGTGCGCGCCGCGAAGCCGAAATGGGCCGAGGTGCACGGGGAGTTCCGTCCGCGCGGCGGAATTGGAACGGTTGTGATCGCGCGATATCCGCGACCGAAGCGGTAGCCTGCAGTCTGACCGCATGGTATTCTCCGCCAACGCATGACTGAGCAGAACAACGCGCGATTTGTGCTCCTTTTACTGACCGCGCTGAATTTTTTCAATTACGTCGATCGCAACGTGCTGTTCGCGGTGCAACCGCTGATCCAGCATGAGTTCAAGATCGACGACGCGAAGATGGGTTTTCTGACGACGGCGTTCTTCATCTGCTACATGGTTGCAGCTCCGCCGATCGCCATGCTGACCGAAAATCCGCGCAAACTGATTTTGGGTGCGTTGCGGATCGCCCGACGGTTGGTGCCCCTGCCCCGCAGTTGGACCGGGGCGGCGCTCTGGGCAGCGCGCCGGACAAAACCATTCTCACGCAAATGGATCATGGCGGCCGGGGCGGTGGTGTGGAGCCTGGCGACGCTGCTCTCAGCAGTGACGCACAATTACGACGAGCTTCTGCTTCGACACGTAATTGTCGGGATTGGTGAGGCGACGTTTGTCGTTATTTCGCCGGCGTTCCTGTCCGACCTGTTTCCGGAATCCATTCGTGGACGAGTCATGGGGTTCTTTTATCTGTCACTTCCTGTGGGCTCCGCAGTGGGATATGTCATGGGCGGGGTGCTGGGACATCATTTCGGATGGCGTATGCCGTTTCTGGTGGGCGCAGTCCCGGGATTGCTGCTGGCGCTGGGGATGTTTTTCGTGCGGGAACCGGAGCGAGGGGCCAGTGACCGCCTGCCGAATTCGAAGGAGCGCGGCACAATTCTCGGACTGTTTCGCAACAAGGGGTATTGGACGGTCAGCCTGGGCATGGCGATGATGACGTTCGCAGTCGGCGGAATGCAGGTGTGGATGCCGACGTTTCTGACCCGGGTGCGCGGCGTTCCGCTGGACAAGGCGAACCTGGTCTTCGGAGGTATGACGGTCGTCGCCGGAACCGTGGCTACATTGTTTGGCGGATGGCTGGGTGATCGATTGCTGCGGAGAACGCCCGCGGCCTATCAGCTTGTGTCGGCGGCAGGCATGCTGCTGTCAATCCCGGCTGTCGTGGGAGCGATCTATCTTACCGGATCAGTGATGTATGCCGCGATACTGATTGGCGAGTTCTGCATTCTGTTGAACACAGCGCCTTTGAATGCTGCGCTGGTGAACTCGGTGTCGGCTCCGATTCGCGCGACAGCGATTGCGGTGAACCTGTTCACCATACATCTTCTGGGTGACGCTTTCTCGCCGACGCTGATTGGCTACATCTCGGACCGGACCAATTTGCAGATGGGGATGGTGGCGATGATTGTCGCGGTTGCGCTGTCGGGAACCATCTTGGTTTATGGCATGAAGTTTGCGCCCCATTTGCCGCCCGAGGAACAAAAGCTGGCGGTTGCCACAGGGGCTTCGGTCTGATGTGGTCCGGATTCGGGGAGCATCCTCTACTCGGGTGTCTCGGGGTGTTTCTGAGCGCAGTGTGGCTGTCACGTTTGCTGGCGGCGGCGTTCGGCATGGGAAAAGTCGCCGATATTGCGCTTCCTGAATATGACCTTGCTCCGGTGGATGCGTCGGGAGGGGTTCCACGTGTCAGCATTGTTGTTCCAGCCAGAAACGAAGCCGAACACATTGAGGCGGCGTTAAGGTCATTGCTCGATCTCGAGTATCCCGACTACGAAGTCATCGCGGTCGATGATCGATCAGACGACGCGACGAGCGCGATCCTCGATCGACTGGCTGCGGAGTGGCGTGTGCGTGGAGTGGAGTCCCATCACCTCCTCAAAGTTATTCATGTGATTGAATTGCCGCCAGGCTGGCTGGGTAAGACTCATGCGATGTGGCTGGCGGGGAAGCAAGCGATGGGCGATTGGATCTTGTTCACCGATGCGGATGTGGTATTTCGGCGGGACGCGCTTCGGCGAGCCGTCGCCTATGCCGAGCGCGAACGGGCCGACCATCTTGTACTGTTTCCGACGATGGTGATGGAGTCTCCTGGTGAACGAATGATGATGGCGTTCTTTCAGTCCCAGTTCGTCTTCGGTCACCGGCCATGGAAGGTGGCGGACCCGAAGGCCAAGGATGCGATCGGGGTGGGTGCGTTTAATCTAGTTCGCCGCACGGTTTACGAACGGCTCGGCACCTATCAGCGGTTGCGCATGGCGGTCCTGGATGACATGCGCCTGGGCGAAGTGGTGAAGCAGAACGGATTTCGACAGCGAATCGTGTTCGGACGCGACTTGCTGAAACTGCGCTGGGTGTTCGGCGCGCTGGGCATGGTCCGTAATCTGACGAAGAACTTCTTCGCGATATTGCGGTTCAACACAGCGTTTGCGGTGCTGGCGGTGCTGGGAATTCTCACTGTTAACCTGCTTCCGTTTGCCGGGGTGTGGATGACCACGGGATGGGGGCGCGCAGGGTTTGTCACCGCACTGGCGTCACTGGCGCTGATTTATGTGGGAATGTCTTGGCGCAGCGACATATCGCCTTGGTACGTAGGGTTGCATCCGATCGGAACGGTGTTGTTCTGCTATGCGATCGTGCGGTCGGTGATGCTAACGCTCGCACGGCGTGGGGTGGTTTGGCGAGGCACCTGGTATTCGCTGGCGGAGCTAAGGAAGTTCAGCCGGGAGGAGCCACGGTGGAGTTGGCTGTAGAAGAGCGAGCAGAACAAACGAACGCCCTTCCGCGCCGGGGCGAAAAGGCGTCCGACGTTGTCATGACGCGATTGGATGGAGTGTCGACTACTTGTTGAAAGATTTGACGGCGTTGGCTTCGTCTTCCTGCACGTCGAACACCGTATAGAGCTTGGTGATCTGCAGTAGGTCGTGCACCTTCTTAGTCAGGTGCAGAAGCTTGAGTTCGCCACCCTGGCGCTGAACTGAGGTAAATGCGCTGACCAGTTCGCCAATACCCGAGCTGTCGATGTAGCTGACATCGCCGAGGTTCAGGAGAATATGCTTCGCGCCTTTGCCGAGCAGGTCCTTGATGGTGTCCCGTAGAACCACGCTGCCTTCGCCCAGAGTGATACGCCCGCTCAAGTCAACGATGGTAACGCCATCCACTTGCCGGGTGCTTGCTTTCATGCTCACGTGGAAGCCTCCTGGCGGTCCAGATCAGTACCTGGTATCCGCTTGATCAATGTAATTTCAGTGCCAGGTTCCAATTTGCGGAACCGAACTTCGTCCATAAATGCCCGGATTAGGAATATTCCGCGGCCGGACTGTTTCATCAGGTTTTCCGGTGCAAGGGGGTCGGGAACCTCATCAGGCTCAAGTCCCTTGCCTTCGTCCCCGATTGTTATGATCAGCTCGCGACCGTTTTGCTCGAATGACAAGTTTACGCGCTTGCCTGGATCATATGCATTGCCGTGCAAGACGGCATTAATCATGGCTTCGCGAACCGCCATGGTGATTCCGCCGCGCATGTCCTCATCAAATCCGGCCTGCGTAGCTAACTGGTCGGCCATTTCTTCGGCCTTATTCACGCTTTCCAGCGTGGATTCCATCCGGTAGGAGACCTTTGATTGCGCGGTCATGAATAGGTTTGTTCCGCTTGGTCCGCTGCTTCGCCCCCAGACGGAACCAAATCCTCAGGATTCTGCAGTTTGCCTTGTCAGAGAGATAATGTCAACGGAAGCGTCAACGAATGTCAACTTCCTCGGCTCGCGTGGAATCCCCAATAAAAGCCCGCTGCAAAGATGGGTACCAATGGCACTGAGAGTGGCGTCCATCCAGGTAGCAACCCGAGGATAGGCACCTGACGAAGCAAGCTCTCCGGGTCCCATCCCACTCCTCCGCTGCTCGATTGAGGTGCCTTGGCGAGTGCCTTATACACCAGGCCCGCTAGCAGAAGAGCGATTGGAACAAAAACGAGAACCACTGTCAGGGTCACAATTCCGGCCGGGACGCTCTCCACGTATTTCCCGGCTTCGGACCTCCGCCTCGGCTCGTTTCATCCCGCGGCGCGAACAGGCAACCGGAAAATCGCAAACGGTTCCGATTTGGATCGTTGGATTCGACCAGGACGATCGATTTCGTTCCAGAGCACTTAAGAAGTGCTAAAATTGGAACGAACGTTCGAACGGCACCCGCGCGGGTGCGGCAAACTCTGGAAACCTTCCCATGGCAGCGTCGACGACCCAGGTTCAACCTCGAGTTCCCGGGCAGGATACCCGGTTCGATCGCCGCTTCGCCGAAATTATCGACTATGCGACCGAAGTATTTGCCGAAAAGGGCTACGAAGGCGCGTCGATGCGCGATCTGTCGCGACTCAGCGGGCTGTCGCTGGCCGGACTTTATTACTACTTCGATTCCAAGGAAAAGCTGCTGTACCAGATTCAGAAGCACACGTTTACGACCATCATCGAGCGGCTGCGCGAGCGACTGGCAGCGAGCAGCGATCCTGAAGACCGCCTCCGGATTTTCGTGCACAATCACGTGGACTACGCGGTGGCCAAACAGAATGCCATGAAGGTCCTTTCGCACGAAGATGATGTATTAAAAGGGAGCCATGGGGCGGAACTGGCGGCGATCAAGCGCGAGTATTACAAGACTTGCATCGGGCTGGTGGACGAACTCAGGAAAGTGAATGGCGCGGAACAGGTGGCGAGCCGGAGCGGGCTGCGGTCGCGCACCGCCGTGATGGGGTTGTTCGGGATGATGAACTGGCTCTACACCTGGTACAACCCGCGGGTCGATCCTGACGCGGAGCTGATTGCTCGCCAGATCAGCAACATCTTTCTGCAAGGCATCCGAAGGCAGAGCCCAACCGGGGGACGGTCATCGGGCGCAATCGATGAGGCCACGGCGTCGAGCAAACGGCCGAGGAAACGGACCTGACACCATGACACTCGCCAGCAAGCCCGCGTTTCGCCGCATTCTCGTGGACCTTCAGGCGCCTGTGGTTAGGGTGACGCTCAACAACCCTCCATTGAACGTGATCGACATGGAGATGATGGGGGAGTTACTGGCGGCGCTTGAGCAGATTGAAGTCATTCCTGAAGTCAGCGCCATTGTTTTTGCAGGTTCGGCGCAGGCGTTTTCCAGCGGTGTCGATATTGCGGTGCATACTCCCGAAAACGTGCGCAATATGCTTACTGCATTTCACGGCGTGATACGCGCAGTCGCCGCAACGAGGAAAATAACCATTGCGGCCGTACGCCGCCATTGCCTGGGCGGCGGAGCGGAACTGGCGTTGCTGTGCGACATCATCTTCGCCACGCCCGATTCGGTGTGGGGATTCCCGGAAATCAAGCTGGCTTGCTTTCCGCCAGTGGCCAGCGTGGCGTTGGCATCGATCGTAGGACAAAAGCTTGCGGCTGAGATGGTGCTGACAGGCCGGACGCTTACGGGTAAGGAAGCTCTGGCGGCCGGCTTGGTCAACGGTTTGGCTGATGACCCGGAGACGCTGGTGACGGAATGCGTGGCGAGGGTCTTGCAGTTGAGCCCGGCTGCGCTGTCCGTGGCGAAGCAGGCCTTCTACGCGTGGGATTCCATTCACTTCGACAAAGGACTGACGCGCGCTGAGCAGATTTATCTGGACGTGTTAATGCACACGGCCGACGCACATGAGGGAATCAAGGCCTATGCCGAACGCAGACCACCACAGTGGCAGGGAAAGTAGTCTCCTGCAAGAGTGGGATTTCGATGGATTACGAAATAACGGTTACCGAACTCAAGATGTTGCGTGATTCCAGCGAGCACTTCACGCTGCTGGATGTGCGCGAGCCGTGGGAGCATCAAACGGCGTCAATTGCTGGCAGCAAGCACATTCCCATGGGGGACATTCCGTCGCGCTTTCAACAGGAACTCGACCCCGAAGACCACATCATTGTGGTTTGCCATCACGGGGTGCGTTCGATGAACGTTACAGCATGGTTGCGACAGCAAGGGTTCGAGAAAGTCCAGTCAATGCGCGGAGGGATTGACCGCTGGTCGCGGGAAATCGATCCGTCGGTACCGGTCTATTAGGAATTTGCGATGAAAAAAGAACTCATTGAATTACGGGTGAACGGCAGGTCGCACGAGTTGGCCGTCCAGCCCAACAGCCTGCTACTGGACGTGCTGCGGCAGGACTTGAGCCTGACCGGCTCCAAGCGCGGCTGCGACGACTCTTCGTGCGGGGCATGCACGGTGCAGGTGGACGGCGTGCCGATGCTTGCGTGCACCATGCTGGCCGCCAGCTTTCAGGGATGCGAGATCACGACGGTCGAAGGTATAGCCGACGGTGGAGGCCTCGCCGCGCTGCAAAAAGCCTATGGCGATTTTGGCGGCTCGCAATGCGGTTACTGTACGCCGGGATTCATGCTGACAGTGCGCTGGCTGCTGGCCAACAACCCTGAGCCGACCGAGGCGGAGATCCGCGAGGCGCTCAGTAGCAATCTGTGCCGCTGTACGGGCTACTCGCAGATGTACCAGGCCATTCGCGCCGTGGTCGAGGCTGAAAAGAAGGACAGCAAACGCGAGTTGGCAGGAGCGCGACGGTTATGAGCGAATTCTCTGTGATCGGCAGGTCGATCGCGATGGTCGATGCGGCGGGTAAGACAACCGGCGCGGGCAAGTATACCGACGACCTCAGCCTGCCGGGCATGCTGGTCGGCAAAATTCTGCATTCGCCGTATCCGCATGCACTGATTAAGGGCATCGACACCAGCCGGGCTCGTACGCTGGAAGGCGTAGTCGCGGTCGTGACTGGAGAAGACGCTCCGAATCAGTACGGGATTCTTCCGGTTGGTCACGATGAGACCGCACTGGCAGTTGGCAAAGTGCGCTATGTCGGCGACAACGTCGCCTGCGTGGCTGCGGTGAGCGAAGAAATTGCGGAGCAGGCGCTTGAGCTGATCGAAGTGGAATACGAGCCGTTGCCGGCCTATTTCAATCCAGAAGAGTCGATGAAGGCGGAGCACGACCTGATTCACGAAAACCGCCCGAACAATATCGAGAAGGACTACCACCACGTTTTTGGCGATCCGGAGAAGGGCTTTGGGGAAGCCGACTATGTCGCTGAGGCGCGCTACATCGCGAATGAAGTGACGCACGCCGCGATGGAGCCCCACAGCACACTGGCGAGCTTCGAGATCGATCCGCACACCGGCAAGCCGGGACGGCTGACGGTTTGGTCGTCCACCCAGGTGCCGTATTATCTGCAGCACAAGCTTTCGCTCGTGCTCGAGTTGCCGATGTCGCAGATCCGCGTGATCAAGCCGCTGGTGGGTGGAGGATTTGGCGGCAAGAGCGAAATCATTCCGCTGGAAATCATTGCGGCAGTGACGGCGCGGGCGGCCAATGCTCCCGTGAAGATCACGTACACGCGGGAAGAGGTTTTCTGGGCTCACCGGGGCCGGCCGCGCACCATCATCGACCTGAAGACCGGCGTCAAGAACGATGGGCGCATCACTTCGGTCGCGTGCAGGGTCATTCAGGACGGTGGGGCATACTGTTCCTACGGCGTGGTGACGATTCTTTATTCAGGAGCACTGCTGGGGGCGCTGTACGACGTTCCTAATATTCGGTACGACGGTTATCGTGTGCTGACCAACAAACCGGCTTGCGGAGCGATGCGCGGACACGGCACTGTGAACGTGCGCTTCGCCTTCGAATCACAGATGGACGAGATTGCTGCGCAACTCGCCCTTGATCCGGCGGAGATGCGACGCATCAATCTCCTGAAGCCTCCGACGGTGACGGTGAATGGTCTGCGTGTGCTCAGTTACGGCTTGCCGGAATGCGTCGAGCAGGTGATTGCGCGATCCGGGTGGAACGAGCGTCGCGGCAAGCTAGGCAAAGGCCGAGGCCTCGGGATGGCGTGTAGCCACTACGTGAGTGGAGCGGCGAATAGCATTATTCGTTCCGAAATGCCGCACTCGACGGTGAACATCAAGATCGACCGCGACGGCGGAGTGGTGGTGTATACCGGCGCAGCGGAAATTGGCCAGGGCTCCGACACCATGGCAGCGCAGATCGTGGCCGAGGTGCTGGGATGCAGCTTGTCACGGGTGAAGGTGATTGCCGCTGATACCGACCTTACGCCGATCGACTTGGGATCGTACTCGAGCCGTGTGACGTTCATGGCAGGCAATGCGGCTCTACGGGCCGCGCAGGATGTGAAGAAGAACATTCTGGCTGCAGCGGCCGCGCGGATGAATTGTGCTCCTGAAGACGTCCGCTTTCGGGATGACCGAGTTTGGAACCTGAACGCTGAATCGTCTGCCGGAGGTTCTGTTTCTTCGGGTTCGGAAGTTGCTCGCGGGCACGTCGATGGTCAGATACTGCGTGGCTCGGTGCTGCAGACGCGAAAGGAATGCGGCACTAAAGACCACATGAGCTTTGAAGAGGCTGTGGTGGCGGCCATCGACATTCACGGCGGACTCACGGGCACGGGTTCGTACGCGCCTCCTATAGAAGCGCGCGGGGGTAGGCACAAGGGGGGAGGCGTCGGGCCATCACCGGCATATTCGTATTCGGCGCAGGTGGCCGATGTGAGCGTGGACGAGGAAACCGGGGCAGTAACGGTGCACAAGATTTGGGCGGCACATGATTGCGGGCGGGCGCTGAATCCGGTCGCGGTCGAGGGGCAGGTAATCGGATCAGTGTGGATGGGATTGGGGCAGGCGCTGCAGGAAGAAATGGTGTGGAAGGACGGGTTGATGATGAATCCGGGGTTGCTGGAATACCGCAGCCCTTCGTCGCCGGAGTCTCCCGACATCGAATGCATCATCGTGGAGAGCATCGATCCTGAGGGTCCGTTTGGAGCGAAAGAAGCGGGCGAAGGATCGCTGGCCGCAACCATTCCTGCCATCTCCAACGCGATCTACGACGCTGTGAGAGTTCGTTTGCGCGAAGCGCCCTTCACGCCGGAGCGGGTTTTGGCCGCGTTGCGCGCCAAGCGAGGCGCGAAGAAGGTCGAGATGACGGAAGGTGTCGATCCGACGCAGCCGACAACGTTTCGCGAACATGGCGGTTCGCTGTGGTTTCGCGGCAAAGGCCCGGAGCGACATCCGGACGACCCCGCGAGAACTGCAGTGACGGCGGGAGGCGCGCCGTGAGTTTGCCGTTCTTCAAACTACTGCGGCCTTCGACCTTAAGCGAGGCTGTTGACCTTTTAGGTCGTCACAGCGATGAGGTCAAGATTATCGCTGGTGGAACTGATCTGTTGCCGTCGATGAAGCAGAAGCTGTTCGCCCCGCCATTCCTTCTCGATCTTCGCGGTGTTGCAGACTTGCACGGCATTCAGGAGCTGAACGACGGTGACGTGAGCGTCGGAGCGTTGACGACGCTGGCTGCGATCGAGCACTCTGCGGTGATTCGTCGAGATTTCCCGGTGTTGCACCAAGCGACGAAGACGGTTGCGTCTCCAGTGCTGCGAAACATGGGCACTTTAGGTGGAAATATCTGTCTCGACACGCGCTGCCTCTGGTACAACCAGTCGCTACTGTGGCGCAAGAGCTGTGGATTCTGCCTGAAGAAGGACGGAGACCTCTGTCATGTCGCACCGAGTAGCAAGACGTGCTGGGCGGCATTTTCGGGCGACACGCCGCCGGCGCTGATGTGTCTGGGAGCTGAAATCGAGATCGCCGGTGTGAGGGGCGTTCGACGGGTTCCGGTCGCAGACTTTTACGTGAACGACGGGATCGTGCGGCTGCATCTCGATCGCGACGAAATTGTCTCGCGCGTAATTATTCCTTCGGCGTCGAGAGGCTGGAGCGGCAATTACCAAAAGCTTCGCGTGCGCGGCAGCATCGATTACCCGCTGGCCGGTGTCGCTGTCACGATGAAACTGCGTGACGGACGAGTCGAAGATGCGCGTATGGCGATTACCGCCGTCAATCCTGCGCCAATTCTCGTGAAGGACGTCGATGCCGAACTGATCGGTTCGGAAGTCGGTCTCGAGTTGGCGGAGAAGATCGCGGAGCTGGCTGCGCGCACTGCCAAACCGCTCACCACTTCGGCGCTGACGCCCGAATATAGGCGCGAGATGGTCAAGGTCTTCGCTAAGCGCGCGCTCCTCGGGGCGGCAGCCAATTAGATGATTACGGACTGCCACGTTCACATCGCGCCGATGCAGCTTTTCAAGCCCGAAGCGCTGGCGCTGATGAAGAAGTCGCGTAAGGACTTCGACCAGGTTGAGCGCTACTGCCAGTCGCCCAAGGCGTTTCTCAATCACATGAACGAAATCGGCATCGATCGCGCAGTGCTGATCAACTACGTTGCGCCGGAGGTGATCGGCTTCACACCCGAGGTCAACGAGTTTGTCGCCGAGTACGTAAAGGAAGATCCGACGCGACTAATCTCCTGCGGCAGCGTGCATCCGCGGCATACGAAGAACGTGCTGGCCGACATGGAGCAGATCGTTCGACTGGCAATCAAGCTGATCAAAATCCATCCGCCGCACCAGTTGCTTTATCCCAACGATTACCTGAACGGCGTGAAAGAGCTGGAAATCATCTATCGTGCGGCGGAAGCAAACGGCATCCCGATCATGGTGCATACGGGAACGTCGATCTTTCCGGGAGCGCGCAACAAATTCGGTGACCCGATTTATGTCGATGATGTCGCCGTCGATTTTCCGAACCTGAAAATCCTGCTCGCCCATGGCGGCCGCCCGTTATGGATGGACAGCGCGTTCTTCCTGGTGCGGCGTCACCGCAATGTCTATCTCGACATCAGCGGAATCCCGCCGAAGTCGCTGTTGAAGTACTTTCCGCGCCTGGAAGAGATCGCCCACAAGACCCTGTTCGGTACAGACTGGCCGGGACCTGGGGTGCCGGGAATCGCCGACAACCTGGGGGAGTTTCGGAAGTTACCCATCTCAGAAATTGCGAAACAACAGATCCTGTCTCGAACAGCATTGGAAATCTGGCCGGCCTGAACTAACCGACCGCTTCGCCGCGAGCGCCGCCCGGCGCCGGGAGACCTGCTGCCGCCTGAATAGCGTGCCAGAGAGCGACGTGTCCTGTACGAGACTTCACCGAAAAGGGAACCATGTTCGCTGGGCCTATTTCGAGGGCATCCGATAAGGCCGCCAGCGACTTGCGTAATTGATTCCCCGAGATCCTGTCGGCCTTGGTAGCGACAATAAGGTAGGGCCGCTCGTGGTGGCGCAACCACTCATGAAGTTGAATGTCGGAGGGTTGAGGCGGAATCGAAACGTCAACCAACGACAGGCACAATACCAATGAAGGGCGCGATGCAAGGTAGGGATCGATGAAGTGGGACCACTGGGTGCTGAGCTCTTTGGGCACGCGGGCGTAACCGTAGCCGGGCAGATCAACGAAGGCGAATTCCGCGTGCGTTTTGCCCGCGCGTCGCAGCTCGAAGAAGTTGATGGTCTGGGTGCGACCGGGGGTGTTGCTGATCTTTGCAACCTTTGCGTTCACCAGTGAGTTGATCAGACTTGACTTGCCGACGTTGGAGCGCCCCAGGAACGCGATCTCAGGCACGCTAGGGGCAGGGAATTGCCGCGGGTCAGCGGCACTCGTCACGAATTGAGTGAAAACCTTCACGAATTCAATATGGCGGCTGAGAAGATAAAGAGCAAGGGTTGTTCTCTCGAAGAGGCCGTATTCAGTGCAAGAGCAAAGGCCCGCCAATGGCGAGCCTTTCATTCAGGTATGGCAAGTGCTTACTGATGCGCCGCCGGCGGCTCGGGACTGGACGGCAGCGCCGCAATTGTCGGCAGTCTCCTCCGCAACCTCGGGCAGCGGGCTCTCCAGAGCGAACGCCAGCACTTCATCCATGGTCTTCACAAAATGCAACTTCATTGCGGAACGCAGGTTCTCAGGTACTTCGGCGAGGTCCTTCTCGTTATCCGCAGGAAGCAATACTTCAAAGATTCCGGCACGGTGCGCCGCCAGCAGCTTTTCCTTCAGTCCGCCAATGGCCAGCACCTTGCCGCGCAAAGTAATTTCACCCGTCATCGCGATATCGCGACGAACCGGAATGCGGCTCAGGGCGCTGGCAATCGCGGTTGCCATCGTGATGCCGGCGGACGGGCCGTCTTTCGGGATCGCACCTTCCGGCACGTGAACGTGGATGTCGAGGTTGCGATAGAAGTCGCGAGGCAGCCCAAGTCGATGCGCACGCGAGCGGACGTAAGACATAGCTGCCTGTGCGGATTCCTGCATAACGTCGCCCAGTTTGCCAGTGAGGGTCAGCTTACCCTTACCGTCGACCGTAGCGACTTCGGTGGTCAGGATCGAGCCGCCGACTTCTGTCCAAGCGAGCCCAGTGACCAGGCCAACTTCGCTCCGCTCATGAGCCTCGGTATCGCGGAACTTCAATACGCCGAGATAGTCGTTGACGTTCTCGGCGGTGAGGGTGACGGAATACTTCTCGCCTTCCTTCACTACTTTGCGCGCTACCTTGCGGCAAATGTTGCCGATTTCGCGTTCCAGGTTGCGAACGCCGGCTTCGCGCGTGTAGTTGCGAATAATCGTGGTGAGCGCGGCGTCGGTGAAGGCGATGTTCTGCTCGGTGAGACCGGTCTGCTCACGCTGTTTTCGGACCAGATACTGCTTGGCGATCTCAACTTTCTCCGGTTCGGTGTAACCCTGTAATCGCAGCACTTCCATGCGGTCCTGCAATGCAGGAGGAATGGTGTGCAGTACGTTGGCCGTGGCGATAAAGAAGACCTGGGACAGGTCGTATTCCACGTCGAGGTAGTGATCGACAAACATGAAGTTCTGCTCGGGGTCGAGCACTTCCAGCAACGCCGCGGAAGGGTCGCCGCGGAAATCCATGGACATCTTGTCCACTTCATCGAGCATGAAGACCGGGTTCTTGGTACCGGCCTTTTTCATCATCTGGATGATCTGACCGGGTAGGGCGCCGATGTAAGTGCGGCGATGGCCGCGGACTTCAGCTTCGTCACGCACACCACCTAATGACATGCGAACGAACTTGCGTCCAGTGGCTTTGGCGATGCTCATGCCCAGAGACGTCTTGCCGACTCCCGGAGCCCCGACGAAGCAGAGGATAGAGCCCTTCGGGTTCTTCACCAACTGGCGAACGGCGAGGAATTCCAAAATGCGCTCTTTGATCTTCTCAAGCCCGTAGTGGTCTTCGTTGAGCACTTTCTCGGCGACTTCGATATTGCGGATTTCCTTGGAGCGCTTCTTCCACGGCACTGCCAGCAGCCAGTCGAGGTAGTTGCGTGAAACGGTCGATTCAGCCGACATCGGCGGCATCGCCTCAAGTTTCTTCAACTCCTGGATGGCTTTCTCGTGGGTCTCGCGGGGCATGCCGGCGGCGTCGATCTTTTTCTTTAGTTCGTCGAATTCGCTCTTCTCGCCGCGCCCCAGTTCTTTCTGTATGGCCTTAATCTTCTCGTTGAGGTAGTACTCTTTTTGGGCGCGTTCCATCTGGCGCTTGACGCGCGACTGGATGGTGCGGTCCATGTTGAGCTTTTCGATCTCTACGTCGAGCACGTCGGCGATGCGATTCAACCGCTCGGCGGGATCGAAGATCTCCAACAGTTCCTGTTTTTCCTCGATCGATAACTGCAAATTGGCTGCGATGGTGTCGGTGAGCTTGGAGGGATCGTCGTTGCGCACGGCGGCGATCATGGTCTCGTAATTCAGCGACTGACAGAGCTTAACGTACTGCTCGAAGAGGCCGGTGACGCGTTGCATTGCGGCTTCGACCTGGGGCGTCAGTTCAGTGCTGTATTTCGCGGTGCGAACGGTGGCTTCGAAGTAGCCGTCGGTGTCCACGACCTGAAGGATCTTGCCGCGTTCGAGGCCTTCGACCAACACCTTGATATTGCCGTCAGGCAGCTTAAGGCTCTGCACGATGTTGACGATGGTGCCGACCTGGTAGATCTCGTTGGGCTTGGGTTCGTCGATGCTGGCGTCGTGCTGGGTCGCGAGAAAAATCTTCTTGTCGCCGGCCAGGGCCTCTTCGAGGGCGCGCACGCTGGACTCCCTGCCAACCACAAACGGGGTCATCATGAACGGAAAGATGACGACGTCCCGAATGGGCATCATAGGGAGTTTTTTGGTCTCGAACTTTTCTCGTTGAGTCACAGGAGCCACCTTGTTATTCAGAACGCCGCCGCTCTGACGAAGAAGTTACGACCGGAACAGACCGCAGAAGACCCACTTACAAACCGCCTGCGGCACGTAGTTTTGCGTCTAGGATAACACGCGTGAGACCGCTGATTTTGTGGAAAGCCGAGGCAAGGTGTTGGTTTGTACGATGGGCGCGACCGAGGCCGCGCCCATCTGCATCGCGAAGCGTAGAACTGCTATCCAGCCTTTTCCATAATCGGGAGGTTTACATTGCGATTCTCGACCATGTCGTGAGTTACCTCGAAGTCCTTTACCCGTTTCTGGCTGGGAAGGTTGTACATGAGGTCGAGCATCAGCTCTTCCAGGATCATTCGCAATCCGCGGGCTCCGACTTTCCGCTGCATGGCCTCGCGAGAAATGCACCGCAGCGCGTCGTCGGTGAAGCGTAGCTTGACGTTCTCGAATTCGAAGAGGCGCTGGTATTGCTTCACGATCGCATTCTTCGGTTTCGAGAGAATTTCGACCAAGGCGTCTTCGTCGAGATCGTTCAACACTCCGACCACCGGCAGCCGGCCAACGAATTCAGGAATCAGCCCGAACTTAATCAGGTCCTGCGGTTCGGCTTGGGCGAGCAACTGAGTGTCGCGTTTATTGGATTCAGTGAAAGCCGCTTCCTTGGTTTCGTCGGTGCGGAAGCCCATCGAGCGCTTGCCCATGCGGCGGGAAATGATCCGCTCGAGTCCGACAAACGCGCCGCCGCAAATAAAGAGGATGTTGGTGGTATCGACCGGGGTGAATTCTTGATGGGGATGCTTGCGCCCACCCTGCGGAGGCACGTTCGCCACTGTGCCTTCGAGAATCTTCAGCAACGCCTGTTGAACGCCTTCGCCTGAAACATCGCGAGTGATGGACGGGTTCTCGTCCTTCCGGCCAATCTTGTCGATCTCATCGATATAGATGATGCCGGTCTGGGCGCGGGCAACATCGCCGTCGGCAGCCTGCAGCAACTTCAGAATGATGTTCTCGACATCCTCGCCAACATAGCCGGCCTCGGTGAGGGTTGTGGCGTCCACGATGGCAAAAGGGACATCCAGCATTTTCGCCAGTGTCTGCGCCAGGAGCGTCTTCCCCGTCCCGGTAGGCCCAATGAGAAGAATGTTGGACTTGGCCAGCTCGACTTCACCGTTGCGCTGGCGGTTCATGTAGACGCGCTTGTAGTGGTTGTAGACAGCGACCGCGAGCTTCTTCTTCGTCTGGTGTTGACCGATGACGTATTCGTCCAGGAAGGTCTTGACCTCGGACGGCTTGGGAAGCTGATGGGGCGTCGCGGTAGTCTGCGTCTCGGTGCGGTCATCTTCGAGAATCGAATTGCAGACGGCCACGCATTCATCGCAGATGTAAGCGCGCGGATAGTCAGTCGGAGACGAAATGAGCTTGGCGACAGCGTCTTGCGACTTGTGGCAGAACGAACAACGAAGGACCTCGTCGCTTCCAGTTCTGGTTCTCACGGAGGATACTCCTTTGCACTTCAAGCCCTGAGCGGGCCATGGTTGCCCCGAATTGCATTTCCCGGTCGCGCCTATTTTCGAGAAGCTGTGCCGCTTCTACGAAAACAATCGCCGCTGAATTCCCAACGACGATGGCCGTCGCTACCAGTTCAATGCGTATGCTCATATTGAAGCATAACTCTGAGCGTCACGCGTGCCGGGAGTGCAATTTGAAATACCACTTTAGAACCAGAATGGTAATTCTTGCGCAGAGGCCTTCCGGGAACGATGTCCCGTCCTCGTCCTCTACTTGTGCTTGTAAATGATGTCGTCGATGATGCCGTACTCCTTGCCTTGTTGGACATTCATGATGAAGTCCCGTTCCACGTCCCGTTCCACCTTCTCGAGCAATTGACCGGTGTGCTTGGCCAGGATCTGATTGGTGATCTCGCGCATGCGCAGAATTTCACGGGCATGGATGTCGATGTCGGTCGCCTGGCCCGAAAGGCCAGACATCAAGGGCTGGTGGATCAGGATGCGGGAGTTGGGGAGCGCGAACCGCTTTTTCGGCGCGCCGCCTGCGAGCAGCGTCGCTGCCATGCTGGCCGCCTGACCGATGCAAATGGTCGTCACGTCCGGACGAATGAATTGCATGGTGTCGTAGATCGCCATTCCGGCAGTGATGGACCCGCCGGGTGAGTTGACATAGAGCGAGATGTCTTTATCCGGATCTTCAGCTTCAAGGAAAAGCAGCTGCGCGATGATCAAATTGGCGACGTTGTCATCGATGGGAGTGCCAAGAAAAATAATGTTATCGCGCAACAGCCGAGAGTAAATGTCGTACGCCCGCTCGCCCCGGCTGGTTTGTTCAATCACCATGGGTACCAGCATCGATCGTGGCTCCTTCATAGTTCTGGCCGTGCCTGGCAAGGCGGCGGCAGGGAAAGGCGCATTCCGCGCTAGGCGGACCTGCGGTAGAGAGAGTTAAGGGTTTTTTCGTTGCGAATGCGATGCCGGATTCTCTCCAGCCCGCCGTCCTCACTGAGACGCGAACGGACTTGTTCGATTGGCTGCTTGGCCTGCAACGCCAGGGCCGACAATTCCTGATCGAGCTCCTCATCGCTGACATCGATTTTTTCCTGATCGGCAATCTGCTCGAGGATTAAAGAAGCCCGCACCTCACGGAGTGCTCCTTCTCGCTGCCCGGCGCGCAGACGATCAAAATCCATGCGCCTCATGTCTTCCGTACGCATGCCTTGAGCGGCCAGTGCCCTCAACCCCCGCTCGAGCCTGAGGTCGATCTGCTGGTTCACCATGGCTTCAGGCACCGGGAATTCGTTGCGGTTGACCAGTTCGGCGACGAGCTTGTCTTTGCCTTGATGTTCGGCCGCGTGTTCCTTCTCGGCCTTCATGTTCTCGCGCAGACGAGTGCGTAGGTCCTCGTAGGTGGAGAAGTCTGCCGACAACTGTTTGGCGAAATCGTCGTTGGCTTCGGGTAGGTTCCGAGTCTTGATCGACTTGACATCAACTTCGTAGGTCATGGTTTTGCCGGCCAGACGCTTGTCGGAAAAATCTTCGGCGTATTTCACATCGAAAGACCGGTGTTCGCCGGCTTTCGCGCCGCGTAAATTTTCAGAGAACTCGGGAATGGTGCTGTCCCCACCGATCTCCACCATGACCTCGTCAACCTCAACCGGTTTTGCCTCGGCATCGTCTCCGCCTTCTTTCGGCAGGCCGCGGAAGCTCACGACAGCGAAATCACCATTGGCAAGGCCGCGGTCATCTTCGACCGCGTCGTAGGTGGCATGCTGCAGCCGCAGGTTCTTCAGCGCCTGCTCTACATCCTCTTCGGTCACGGCGGTGTCTATGGTCTCCGGCTTGATGTCGTCATAGGGGCTGACTCTGAAGTCCGGCAGGATCTCGAATTCAGCGGTAAACTTCAGCGGCTCTCCCTCGTGAAAGTGGAGGTCGGTCACGCGAGGTTGGGACACCGGCAGCAGTTCCTGCTTCTTCGTTTCCTCGCGGAAATAGCGTGGAACCAGAGACTCCACGATCTCGCTTTTGATTTCGTCGGCAAACCGCTGGCGAACCACCGTAGGCGGGACTTTCCCCTTGCGAAATCCGGGTATGCGCGCCAGTTTCGTGTAGCGTCCGACGATCTTGTCGCGCTCGTTGTTTACCACGTTGGCAGGGACTTCCACGGTTACTTCGCGCTTGCAAGGGTTGGCGGTTTCAGCAGTATTCGTTTCGGATGTACTGGTATCTGTGGTCAACGGAATGCCTTCAGGAAATGATGTCAGTGCGGCGCTGCCGGCGGTTGTGTTATTGGAGGAGGCCGCAATCCTTAAGTGTATGAGACGGTGGAAGTACGGTCAAACCAACCGAGTGGCTGGAGGCTTCGACTACTTCGATTGCAACGCTTTCTCCATGCCGTAATAGGCGGGCTTCTTCCGGTAGTCGGCATCAAAGGGCAACGCCCATCCTTGCTTGCCCTTGCTATAACTCGGTATCCATGAGTACTTGTCGGTAAATCCCCAGGCCTGGAGGACGCGACAGTGGGGTGTGTGCAGGCAAATCTCAGCCACGCTGCCATAGAGCGCGCCCTGAGCTGCGAGGCTGGCGGGGTCGGGGGAGTCCAGGGCGACGTCAAGTTCGGTAATGTGAATTTCCAAGCCAAGATCGTTGAAGCGCTTCAAGTTCGCGGCGAACGATTCGAGCGTCTTGGGATGGTTGAAGGAAAGCTTCAGATGCGCCTGGAAACCGACTCCATCCAAGGGAACCCCGCGACTTCGGAAGTCCTTCGCCATTGCGTAAATGGCATCCGACTTGGGGTTGAGAGTCTCAGCGTCGTAGTCGTTATAGAAAAGCTTCGCTTTGGGGTCGGCGGCATGTGCCCAGCGGAACGCCTGCTCAATGTAGGCCGTCCCTTTTCCCGAAAGCCCGATTCCCGGAGAGTTGTACCAGACTGTGCTTCTCAGCGAGCCGTTATCCAGGAAGGCTTCGTTGACGACGTCCCATGCCCAGACTTTGCCTGCGTAGTGTCCGGCGACGGTGGCGATATGGTTCTGCAAGATGTTACGTAACGCCTCCGTTCCGTATACCTTCGATGCGATGCCGGACGTAATCCATTCGGGGACCTGTTGGTGCCACACGAAGCAGTGTCCGCGTACAAGCATATTGTGTGATTCGGCGAAAGTGAGCAGGTTGTCAGCGGGGCCGAAGTCGTAAGCTGACGTAGCGGACCCGGAACGCGGATGGATGACCTCGAACTTCATCTGGTTCTCCGGCTCGAGTTGCCCGAATTGCGACGCGAGAGTATCGGCGTATAGCTGTTCGCTAAGATGCCACGGAGCGGCGGCGGCGCCCACAATGATGTTCCGCTCGGACCCGACCGCTCGCAGGGAAGTACCACTCGTTTGTGAGGCGGTTGCTTGGGCAACCGCAGTCGCCTGGCCTGCCAGCAAAGCGGCGAGAACCAGGCATGGTAGGAAGCGGAGAATCAACCTGACGCACCTCACGGGATGGCGCTGGAAGCTTGCGAACGGATTTCATAAGGATACTGTCACAGGTAACTCGAATTCCGCGCACGAGGTTGCTCCTGGAGAGGTTGGGAAAAGTGCTGTACATCCTCTGGCGATTTCGCGCCAAACCGAACCAAGTTCAAGAGTTTCAGACAACGTATGCCGGCGACGGTGATTGGGCGAAATTGTTCGCTCGGGCTTCGGGTTATCAGGGAACGGATCTCTTGGCCGATACAAACGATCCGCTGGCGTTTGTTGTGATTGATCGTTGGACCACTCGCGGCGCTTACGAGCATTTCCGAGAACAGTACGGCGCGCGGAGTATGAGGCTTTGAACAACCAGTGCCGTGAGCTGACGGAGGAAGAGACGGCAATTGGCTACTTCAGCGATAAGCCGCAGGAGTGACGAATCCAGTTGGCGAAGGAACGCTCCCATAGAATGTGGGTATGCCCTCAGCTTTAGCTGTGCTGAATCAACAGGTCATATCGTGTACGCGGTGTCCGCGGCTGGTTGAGTATCGTCAAGAAATCGGCCGGCAAAAGCGGCGCGCTTATAACGATCACGATTACTGGGCACGGCCCGTACCCGGATTCGGCGATCCTGCTGCGCGAGTGTTGATTCTGGGGCTGGCCCCGGGTGCCCACGGGTCAAACCGCACGGGCCGGCCGTTTACCGGGGATGCCTCGGGAAAGTTCATGTATCCGATCCTTTATAAGGTGGGATTCGCATCGCAGCCGGTTGCCGAGAGTCGCGACGATGGACTAAAGCTGATCGACGGCTACATAACGGCGGCTGTCCGCTGCGCCCCTCCGGACAATAAGCCACTTCCTTCCGAACTCATGAATTGCTCCGCGTACCTGGACCGCGAACTGGCGATACTGAAAAACGTGACAGTCGTGGTGGCCTTGGGAAAGGTGGCATTCGACGCCTATCTTGCCCATCTGAAGCGCATTGGTGTGCTGTCCAGCAGGTCGGGCTACGTATTCGGCCACGCCAGCAAATACAAGATGCCAAATGGAGTTACGCTTTTGGCCAGCTATCATCCTTCCAACCAGAATACGGCCACGGGCAAGTTGACGGCGGCGATGTTTGAGGCGGTGTTTCAGTCGGCAAAAAAGATCGCGAAGCAAGCCTAATAGACATTCCGCGCGCACCGGTGGACAGTGCCTGGCTATTCACAGGGAGTCCTCATCGTGCCCCCTTGTCAGAGGCCAGGAATCCCGCCATAATTGATTGTGCACCCCTACAAGCTCCACCGTGAGGACGCTGCCTGGTCAGCGCAAGGGGCTCCCCTATTTTCGGCGAGCGCGGAGCGGTCGTCCCGGCTGCACAAATCCACAACACAGAGGCTGGAATGGCGGCAAAGTACATCTTTGTGACGGGCGGCGTTGTGTCGTCCCTCGGCAAGGGATTGGCGGCGGCTTCGATCGGCTGTCTCATGGAATGCCGAGGCCTGAAAGTCTCGTTGATGAAGTTCGATCCTTACCTCAACGTCGATCCTGGGACCATGTCACCGTTCCAGCATGGTGAGGTCTTCGTAACCGATGACGGCGCCGAGACGGATCTCGACCTCGGCCACTACGAGCGCTTCACCCACAGCAAGCTGAGCCGCGATAACAACTGGACCACCGGCCGCATCTACGAAAACATCATCGCCAAGGAGCGGCGCGGCGACTACCTCGGCAAGACGGTACAAGTCATTCCCCACGTCACCAACGAAATCAAGAGCGCGATGAAGAAAGTCGCCAATGACGTCGATTTGGTGATGGTCGAAATTGGCGGAACCGTCGGCGATATCGAGTCGTTGCCTTTCATCGAGGCCATCCGGCAAATGCGGCAGGAACTGGGCCGCGACAACACGCTGTTCGTCCACGTCACGCTTGTGCCCTACATCGCCGCGGCCGGTGAACTCAAAACCAAGCCGACGCAGCATTCCGTCAAAGAGCTGCTCAGCATCGGAATCCAGCCCGACATTCTCTTATGCCGTACGGACCGTTACTTGTCACACGACATCAAGTCGAAGATTGCGTTGTTCTGCAATGTGGAGGAACGGGCGGTGATTACCGCTAAGGACGTGGCTTCTATCTATGAGGTCCCGTTGGTGTTCGCGCATGAAAAGGTTGACGAGCTGGCGCTTCGATATCTGCGCATCGAAACCCGGGAACCTGACCTGACGAAGTGGAAGGAACTGGTTCACCGCGTTTACAACCCGAAGGACGAAGTCACGATCGGCATCCTCGGCAAGTATGTCGAGTACGAAGATTCCTACAAATCTCTCAAAGAAGCGTTGGTCCACGGTGCGCTGGCGCACAACCTTAAGTTGAATGTCGATTGGATCGAGGCTGAGGGGCTGGAGTCGAAAGATCAGTCGGTGCAGGCGCAGTTGGAGACAGTCGATGGAATCCTGGTTCCCGGCGGTTTTGGCAAGCGCGGCATTGAGGGAATGTTGAAGGGCATCCGGTACGCCCGCGAGAACAATGTCCCGTATTTCGGAATTTGTCTCGGAATGCAGACGGCGTGCATCGAGTTTGCGCGAAATGTCTGTGGACTGGAAGAAGCCAACTCCAGCGAGTTCGATCAGGCAACGCCGCATCGCGTCATCTACAAGCTGCGCGAATTGCGCGGCATCGAGGAGTTGGGTGGCACCATGCGGCTGGGCGCGTGGGCGTGCCGACTCGAGCCGGGCTCGCTGGCACATGCCGCCTATGGGCAGACCGAGATCAGTGAGCGGCACCGGCATCGTTACGAATTCAATCGTGAATACGAAGGCACACTTACGGCAGGTGGGCTACGGATTACTGGTGCTACTCCGGACGGCACTTACGTAGAAATCGTCGAGGTGCCCGACCATCCTTTCTTCTTGGGTTGCCAGTTTCATCCTGAGTTCAAGTCGAAGCCGCTGGAGCCGCACCCGCTGTTTACGCGGTTCGTGAAGGCCTCTTATGAGCATGGGCAGGGACGACGTGACTTCCGCGCCAACGTTGAGGTGGAGCAGTTTCTGCGGCCGGAAAAGATAAAGCAATAGGCGATGATTCGGCTGATCCTGTTACAAAGGTTTCCTGTAACCTACCGAATGGTTACCCAGTGTTTACTCCTCAGTTATACACTCGCGAGCATAATCTTACTTCTGTTGAAATTTCCTGCTACTGCGTTGTCATCCGCTTAAATTGCGGGCGGGAAAGCGAAATACCACCAGCCTCTCCAGGTGTAGCAAATTTTTGCACACATTCTCTCGGCTGCCTGAACACAACTTGCTGAAGAGACACTACGACGCAACTTGGCATTGAGCGTGCACTTCTTCTGGGTGCGAAAGCCATAATGCTGTTCCCTAAGGGGAAGCTCGGATCTTCGAAAGTCTTGAAGGCACTGAACATGGCTAAGCTCGCTAGGTAATCAGAAGTCTGGGTTACCTGAAAATTGCTTGAGAACGGTGTTGTCGGGCCGAGACAACAAAAACGACTAAAAGCCAAAGGGCAGTGGGTGCCCGCACTAGGAGAACAGGAAAAACATGACTAAGAAAGCCTTACTCGCACTGGGATGCCTCGCGCTACTGACATCGTTGGCAACCATTGCACAAGCCGACGCGATTAGCTTCGCGTTTGTCGGCGGACCCTCGACACCAGCGGTCAAGGTCGACACCAGCGGTGTTACCGTGGCTAACGGCGCGGTACTCGCGGTAAAAGACACGACCACAAACGTCACAAATTTTCTAACCGCCACAGCCAACATTTCGACAGGCACTGCGTCGACTTATGTGGCGGCGAGTGGAGTGCTGGTAGCCCAGTTCAACCCCGGCTCTGGAGTCGAGGTTGAGGTGGACTCGGCGTCGTGCGTTGGTGGTTCAATGCCTGGTGTGTGTCTACAGGGCAGCACGAACACCACTGGTACATATGTGGCGGCCTTAAATAGCACCGGCTCATTTCAGGCCCTGTTCAAGGTTGGCTACGTGAGCCCGTTCATCACGTCGCTGTTTGGTCTGCCCAACACCTGGATGCCTGTCGGGTCGGACTCGTTCACCACTTCACAAAACATTTTTGTGAACGGTGGCACGACGGACAGGGCCAAGTTGGGAGCAGGCGCTATTACCTTCCAGACCGGCGCCGTGCCGGAGCCTGGGACGTTAGCGCTGGTGGGTACCGGATTCATCGGTCTGGCCGGTTTGATCCGGCGCAGAATGTCCTAATCGGTTTTTCTCGATTACGGGCCACTGCCAACAGTGCGAACTGGAGCGCTGGAACCTAACCGGGTTCCAGCGCTCCTCTATTTTCACGCTTTGTCTATACACCCGCGTCGCACCTACTACACCTTGAAGTTTCCTGAACCATGCTCTGCAATAGGGCCTGTGGTTGGTTTGCCTCGCCCTGCGTACAATGATCGGGAGAATCAAGTCAGAGAACGGGAACTTCGCGATGAGTTCGACCAGCAGCGCTCTCTTCGATAATGCCTTCTCGATAGGCGATGTGCCCGTGGGAAGCGGGCGCCTTTTTTTGATCGCCGGACCTTGCGTCATCGAGAGTGAAGCGCACGCTCGAACCATGGCCGAAGCAATTGCCACTATCGCCTCCCCAAAAAAGCTGCCGTACATCTTTAAGGCGTCCTACGACAAGGCAAACCGCACTTCGTTGCACAGTTTTCGGGGGCCGGGGACGTCCGAAGGGCTTCGGATCCTCTCGCGAATTCGCGCAGAATATGGAGTACCTGTGCTGACGGACGTTCATCAGGCGATTGATGTCCCGCAGGTAGCGGAGGCGGTCGATGTATTGCAAATCCCCGCCTTTCTTTGCCGGCAGACTGATTTGTTGACGGCCGCGGCAAAGTCCGGGCGGACCGTAAACATCAAGAAAGGTCAATTTGTATCGCCATGGGACATGCGCCATGCGGTGGACAAAGTGCACGAAGCCGGAGGACCACAGGTGCTCCTCACAGAGCGCGGAGCGTCTTTTGGTTATAACAATCTCGTAGTGGATATGCGGTCGCTGGCGGTGATGCGAGCCTTTGCGCCGGTTGTGTTCGATGCCACCCACTCCGTCCAGCTTCCATCCGCCGGCGAAACCAACGGAAAGGACGGGGCGCAGCAGAGTGGTGGACAACCCGAGTTCATACCACTCCTGGCGCGCGCCGCTGTCGCTGCGGGCATTGACGGGATTTTCATGGAAGTTCATGACAATCCGAGGGAAGCAAAATCGGATGGTGCCAACGCCCTGGATCTCAAGCACCTCGATGCGGTCCTGGACCAACTGCTGGCGATTCACGAGGCGCTGCGCTGAGCCCCGTTGGCAGACCTGCGAACGCTCCCGTTCCACTGCAAATTCCTGCCGTCCAGTGCAAGTTCGAGGCCATTGAAGCGTAAAATATGGGGGTTGCCTAACGAAATTGGTATTCTGGTTAAGGCAGGAGACCTTTCGCCAATATCCCAGGTCAGCTCACAGGCTTTTGAGCTGCAAGTCTTGCACTAACATTATAGGAGCACCAAATTGTCGAAACGACGTTATCTATTTACCTCTGAGTCTGTCACAGAGGGGCATCCCGATAAGATCGCTGACCAGATCTCGGACGCGATTCTTGATGCGTGTTTGAAAGAGGACATATACAGCCGAGTAGCTTGTGAAACGCTGACCGCGACCGGATTGGTCGTCATCGCGGGAGAAATCACAACCAAAGCGTACGTTGACTTCCAGACGCTGGTGCGCGGTGTTGTTACGTCCATCGGATACGACAATGCCCTCTACGGGTTCGACTCCAATACCTGCGCGGTGATCTCGTCGATCAACAAGCAGTCGGGCGACATCGCGATGGGCGTAGATACGGGCGGCGCGGGCGACCAGGGCATGATGTTCGGCTACGCCACCAACGAAAATGAGAACTTCATGCCGACTCCGATCTACCTGGCGCATAAATTGACCCAGCGCCTTTCGGAAGTCCGCAAGAATGGCACCCTTCCTTACCTCCGGCCTGATGGCAAGTCTCAAGTCACAGTTGAATACGACGAAAACCACAAGCCCATCCGAATTGACGCCGTAGTAATTTCGTCGCAGCACGCGGAGAACGTGACCAACGATGAATTGCGCGCTGACATCCTGAAGCATGTAATCCAGGCGGCGCTGCCAGCCCAAATGCTCGACGAAGATACCAAGTACCACATCAATCCGACCGGACGATTCGTCATCGGCGGTCCCATGGGCGATACCGGTCTCACCGGCCGGAAGATTATTGTGGACACCTATGGCGGCATGGGCCGTCACGGTGGTGGAGCCTTCAGCGGCAAGGACCCGACCAAGGTCGATCGTTCGGCGTGCTACATGGCGCGATACATTGCCAAGAACATCGTTGCCGCAGGACTGGCCGATCGCTGCGAAGTGCAGTTGGCCTATGCGATCGGAATTGCCGAGCCAGTTAGCGTGCTGATCGACACCTTCGGAACCGCAAAGGTGGACGAAGCAAAGATTTCAGACCTGGTGCGGGCTAACTTCCAGCTCAATCCGAAGGGAATTATCGAGTCGCTCAACTTACGGCGGCCAATCTATCGGAAGACTGCCGCGTACGGTCATTTTGGACGCAACGAACCCGAGTTCACTTGGGAAGCCACGGACAAGGCAGCAAAACTGCGCGAAGCGGCTGGATTGACCCAGGCGAGCGCGCAGAAGACTTCGAAGTAACTTCGACTCCGGGGGCGCCGGGCTTCGGCCGGTCGCCCCACCACTTCACCCTGACCCTGCGCTCGCGATTTTACCTGCGAATCTGTGCACGGGGTCATCGCAAGCAAGAAACGAGAGCATATGTCGACGACGACTACACCGACAGCTGGCGATATCGCCAACATCGAACTGGCGGATCTGGGAAAGAAGCGCATCGAATGGGCCAACCAGTCGATGAAAGTGCTGCAGATCATCCGCAAGGAATTCATTAAGAACCAGCCACTGAAGGGCATGCGAATCTCTGCCTGTCTGCACGTGACCGCCGAGACCGCGAACCTGGCGATAACTTTGCGCGATGGCGGAGCCGAGGTCGTCCTATGTGCCTCCAACCCGCTGTCCACCCAGGACGATGTTGCCGCTTGTCTGGTGCGCGATTACAACATCCCGGTATACGCGATCAAGGGCGAAGACAACGATACGTACTACTCGCACATCATGGCGGCCCTCGATCATAAGCCACACATCACGATGGACGACGGCGCCGACCTGGTAACGATTGCCCTGACCAAGCGCAAAGAAGTGCTGGACGGCATCATCGCGGGGACCGAAGAGACCACCACGGGCGTCATCCGACTACGGGCAATGGCGAAACAGGGAGTACTGAACTATCCCATCATCGCGGTAAACGATGCGGACACGAAGCACCTGTTCGACAACCGTTACGGTACCGGGCAGTCCACCATTGATGGCATCGTGCGCGCCACCAACTACCTGCTGGCGGGCTCAAAGTTCGTGGTTGCCGGTTATGGGTGGTGCGGTCGCGGACTCGCGAGCCGCGCGCGTGGCCTGGGGGCCGAAGTCATCGTCACCGAAATCGATCCCACGAAGGCGATTGAGGCGGTGATGGATGGTTATCGCGTCATGAGCATGGACGAGGCAGCCAAGATCGGCGACGTGTTCTGCACGGTCACTGGCAACAAGAGCGTTCTTCGCAAGGAACATTTCGAAGCGATGAGGGACGGAGCTATCATCTCGAACTCCGGACACTTCAACGTCGAGATCGACATTCCTGCGCTGGAGAAGATGTCGTCCTCGAAGCGGACAACTCGTGGTTTTGTCGAAGAGTACTCCCTTCGCGACGGGCGCAAGATCAACCTGCTGGGCGAAGGAAGACTGATCAATCTCGCCTCGGCCGAAGGTCATCCGCCGTCAGTGATGGACATGAGCTTTGCTGACCAGGCGCTCTCGGTTGACTACCTGGTCAAGAACCACGCCAACCTCGAGAAAAAAGTATTTCCGGTTCCAGAGGAATTGGACAAGCGAGTCGCCAAGCTGAAACTGGAATCGATGGGCATCAAGATCGATCGGCTCACACTGGAGCAGGAAGAGTATCTCGCCAGTTGGTCCGAAGGTACCTAAAGCGATACTGGACCCGCGATCGTTATTTCAAGAGGCCGCAAGCCATGCGGTCTCTTCTTTTTGCAGCCGAGCGCAAAATCCGGTCCGTTTCTTTGAAATCGTGCTGTTCTAACGTCAGTTATAACAGCACGATCGTGACCCCCCGATTGCCCCGCCCAAAATCGCGATCGGCCTTGAACTCCGGATGTTGTTTGACGAGGTCCCAGGCCCTTGCATCGCTGCTACGCCAGTCCTCTCCATAGATGCAATCGCGAATTTCACCCCGCTCCATCATTTGGCGAAGCGACGACTGAAGCGCAATTCGCAAGTCGCCGCCAACGCCTTTCGAACCATATCCATGGATAAGTTTAAGAACCGTCGCGCCTTGGCGTCGTGCGGCAACCACTGAGCCTGCTAATCGAGCTGAGGCTTGTGCGACCGTAGGCATTCCTTCTTCGAGATTTATGGTCTTGATCGGAATATCCGGCATCGAAGCGCTCCGATCACGAAGACCACGCATACAACTCAAGGAGCGGTTGGAATCACAATATCACCGGCGCTCGTCCATCCGAAAATTTCCAGTTTGTGTGGTCTCAAATCTGCATCAGACATTTGGGTGAGTTAAGAAATGAGCCGCCCAAAAGTGGTGGTTACTCCAATCTAAGATGTTCAGCGGTACCGAGTGGTAACTAGCTGATAACGTTGGGTCAAAAGGGGAGGTTTTTCTGCGATCAGCGAATTTTTTTCATGGAAAGAATGGTGACTGTCGTGGTACTTTAGTAACTTCAGTCCAGGATGCGATTCGTTGTATTGTTGGTGCGGGACTGACTGAATGACCACGGAATCACATCCTGATTTGAGAAATGCTGTTCGATTTCCGTTGCATCTTCCGGTGACGTTGAAGACGCCGACGGCAGAACATCGGGCAGAAACGATTGATATCTCTGCAGGAGGGATACTATTTCGGACTGAAACTGATGTGGAAGTCGGTTCCATAGTCGAATTCACAGTTTCGATGTCCAGAGATGTATTGGGAGCGGAGTGTGATGTTTCAGTGAAGTGTCAGGGACGAGTAGTTCGATGCAGTCAGGACCATTCTGGCCGAAATGTAGCGGTTGTCATCGATGAATATAAATTTGAGCGCCACTGAACGACTAGGATCCACGATACTGCGCGAAACCGCAGGCCGGGTCGCCACACGACCGGGAGCGTCAAGTGATTCGGTTCCTCCGGAGTCGAAACGCTCTCCGGTTCGCCTGATTATCGCCGACTCAGAGGCAATTTTCCGTGTCGGCATGGGCAAGATCTTCGCACTGGAAAAAGACCTCGAAGTAGTGGCCCAGAGCGATACTTTGCAGCAGACCTTCTCGGCCGCGTCCAGCACGCCGGCGGACGTCATTCTCTTTGAAGCCGGCCTCTCCTCCAACCCTGCCGACTCGATTTCAGAGGTGATTCGACGCTCGCAGCCCGGTACCAAGGTGATCGTGGTTGCGCATCGCACCAGCGAAGAGGAGACCGTCGAATACCTTCGTCGCGGGGTGCGCGGGATTCTCACGCGTTCGGTTTCTCCCGACCTGCTGGTTCGGTGTGTGCGCAGAGTCGCAGCCGGTGAAACGTGGCTGGACAACCAGGGTGTGAACTGGGTGATCGAGGCTTATAGAACGCAAGCTGAGCAGGGCATAGCACCCAAGCATCAACTTCGTCTCAGCGAGAAAGAGATGCTGATCATCGGGGGCGTAACCCAGGGATTGAAGAACAAAGACATCGCGCTGGAAGTGGGAACCACGGAACAGGTAATCAAAAACTACCTCCGCAAGATCTATGACAAGTTGGGTGTGTCGGATCGACTGGAGCTAGCCCTCTACAGCATGCACCGCCGGCTCCTCGATGGATATATTCCGGCGGCCGGGCGCCGGCTTCCTGCCCCGCTCGCGAGCAACGGTTCCGCGTCATCGACGGATACGCCGGTGGCCGATTCAAACCCGACTAACGGCGACGGGAAGAAGGAATAGTCCCTCCGGCCGCGGGATCCGTGCCTTACGAGAGCGGTAGTGAGTACCCACTAGCCAAATCCAGTCGGGTGACATTCCTACAGCAGCCAATCCAATTGCACGGGTTACAATAACCGGTTCCGTCCAGATATGAGACCGTCCGGCGTCTGCCGCGGGACTGTGTTTTAACTTCAAATTCCTGGAGAGTCGCCATGAAGGGTGATCCAAAAGTCATCGAGTTTCTAAATCAGGTATTAAAGGCCGAGTTGACAGCGATCAATCAATATTTTCTGCACGCCGAGATGTGCGAAAACTGGGGTTATGAGCGCTTGGCGAAGATCATCCGAAAAGAGTCGATCGAAGAGATGCAGCATGCCGAGAAGCTGATGGAGCGCATCCTTTACCTTGATGGCACGCCCAAACATGAGCGACTACTTCAAGATCAACATTGGCCAGACGGTGGAGCAGCAGTATCAAGAACGACCTGCAGCTTGAGTACGACGCGGTCAAGCGGCTGAATGACGGTATTCAGTTATGTGTCGCCCAGAACGACGGAGGATCGCGCGAGCTGGCGGAGAAAATTCTTACGGATGAAGAGCACCACATCGATTGGCTCGAGGCTCAGCTTCACGCCATCGGCGAAATGGGTTATCAGAATTATCTTGCGCAACAGTTGAAGGAAGAAGAGTAGCGACTTACATTCCTGCGCGTCCGCTCGCCCAGCGAAGTTACGTTACAATCAATACACCGAGGTCGCGAGGGAAGGTCACGACCTCGCGCCTCGGAACGGAGAGATGGCCGAGTGGCTGAAGGCGCACGCTTGGAAAGCGTGTGTACTCGAAAGGGTACCCAGGGTTCGAATCCCTGTCTCTCCGCCATATTTTCAACAACTTACATGGCGGCACAGTCAGATAACAGTCAAATAGCCCAGTACACTTACTGAATCACCATCCTCACTACAGCGGCGTTGGCATCGCGCTACCGTACACGTTCATCGTTGTCTTGATGTCAGCGTGACGCATCAGGTCCTTTTGAATCCCAAGCGGTGTTCCGTTGCTCCCCATCCAAGTGCGATAGGTGTGGCGGAACGTGTGCCAGCCCACCCTTCCGAGTCCGCAGCTTTCGCCAGCCGGGATGATGTAGTCCCTCTGAACGGCATTCGGGTAGTACGGCATCGTGCCTGCAACCCAGGGCGATGCCCACACCCAATCACTGTCCGCTTTGAATTGAGAAATCTCCGCCACTCCTGAAGTACCTCTTTCAACTCAGGAGCAAGCGGCAGGCGGGATTTACTCTTCTTCGTCTTTACGGCATCCACGCGGTTAGTGATAACGCTGCGCTGAATCAGCACCTGTTGGGCAATCCAGTCAAAGTCCGACCATTTCAGCCCAGCTAGTTCCGACCGTCGCAGTCCGAGGCATATTGCGACCATCACCATCGTGCGGTGGGGCTCGGTGATCATGTGCCGCAACAGCCGCCGACTGGCTTCACTGCGCGTATTGCGTGTTAGATAGCAATTTCTCGTCAATAATGCTTGGCACAACTTCGGTCGCTCCTCAGTGCCCGATAGGGAAACGCACTGCGCTCTGCTGGTCAGAGTCTAGCGACTGCCAAACGGCTAGTGGAATGGAATTGACCTCGCGACTGTTGTCGACGTACCAGCGGCGAACATAACGAACGGTCACGAGAGGTCGAGGTACATCGGTCGTGTTTGGCGTCCCTCGGTGCAGACACCAAGGATGGCGAATTAGAACGTCTCCTAATTCCAACAGAACGGTAATCGGTTTGATTTCCCCGAGTTCAATAAGCCGCTTAGCTTGTTCTCTCTGCATCCGGTGAGTGCCGGGTACGATTTCTATGGGGCCGTTTGCAGCCGTTATTCGTAGCAAGCCAAAGCTGACGTTCAGCATATAAGCGGGCAACTGCATCTCAGGGGCTTCCGCAAACAATGGACGCTGATAGTCGGCATGAAATCCCTGGTAGTCGGAGCCCTCTATCGGCAGGTCGCAGCCCCATTGGTCCGCGACCACTCTGTCATCCATTGCGCCACGCACAATCCCAAGCACGTCGGTGTCGAAGAAGAACTGCGGGGCGTAGCATGGCGGCACGAATGGCATCGGCACAAAGTGGCGACAAGGGCCACGGTTAGAGTTCTCATGATTGTCCTCCAGATAACTTAGGAGCGTCGGCCAAAACCCCTCGCGGCACGCATCAACCAGAGGCTTCGGAAGGTGAGCCGTTAGCACGCAGAAGCCTCGGTCATGAAGTTCGGCAATTTTTTGTTGGATGTTCATGGACGCGAATGGCCTGCGCGGTGACCCACCTAGAGGATAACCGTTGTGAACAGCCCAAGTCGTAGCCTATCCGAAGGCGGGACGAGCCGTCGGGATTACCTACCAGATGGGGATTTCACGTCAATCACTCACCGGATGGGGCTACTAGCAACACCCCAAAAAATCAGGACAAGCGATACGACTAGGCAAGTGGTCCCCACTGCCGCTCAAGCGACAAGCGCAGCACTTGTTCGACAGGTGGGATCGCATCGGTGACGATGTTCCAGCTACCGCCGCCGTGAAAGAGGTTCGCTGCCGGAATTTATTGACTGTAGCAGCGCACCCCGTGGCCAAATACCTGCTCCCTCGCTGGCCACAGCCCAGCCAACAACCAATGCCCATCAGCAGGAAGGAGCTTGGTTCGGGCACCCGAGCCTCGTGCGCCGAAGCGACCGAAATGGCAAGCAGCAAACAAGCCACGAGCCAGGCGAAGCGAGCATGGAAGCACGTCACAGCGGCGCCTCACCGGAGGTAGACGGAACTTGTTTCTTTGGCCGAGGACCCGGGGCTTGAGCGGCTTCCTTGTCGGATGGACCCGGTAACAGCACGGTGTACTTGGCACGCATTTCCGCAAATGCCTTCTGCCACGCAGTCGCCTTTTGCTCGCCCAGCCACGCTGTCTTTATATCCGGCTCCATCTCCTCGAAAGCCGGGATGCGGCCAGGAATGACGGTGTCTACATACACCAGGTGCCAGCCATAGCCCGATTCGATTGGCCCCTGCCACGATCCAGGTTTGACCTTCTCGAGGGCGACAACAAATTGCGGACCGAACTCCTTGGCCAAAGCCTCGGGAGCGCGGTCGCCATAATAGTCCTGAAACATGAACGGATCGGCGAGCAAAACGGCGAGCTTTGAGTCTTCGGGCTGACCGGCGATCTTAGCTAGTGCTTTAGCAGCGTCGTCCTGAGCGTTCTTTCCACGCTTGTCCGGGGAAAAGTAAAGATGGCGGAAGCTGTAGCGGCCGGGCAGGGCGAACTTGGTGCTGTTCTTCTCGAACCAGGCCTTGAGCTCCGCTGTGGAAGGCTCGTGGGCAGCGGCTACGTCCTCGGCGAGGAACTGCATCTTTTGCGCCATTCGGCGCTTTACGATGGTGTCGTCTTTGTCCAAGCCCATCGCAATGCCCTCGCGGTAGAGAACCTCTTCGCGGACCTTGTCCTCGACCATGGCTTGAAATTCGGCCGGAGTAGGCTGACGGTGCCACTGCGACTCGAAGTACAGATCCATAGTGCGAAGGTCGTCCATGGTTAGGGCGATTTGTTTGGACGACTCGACTCCGCCGCGGCCACGCTGCATGTAGGTGTACGCGGCGAACAGCATGAGGCCCAGCAGCAGAAAATGCAGCAACGGCTCGCGCAGCCAACGCTTCAGGCTAGGGAAAAAAGACTGGCGCAACCTTGATTGTTCTATCGTGGGTTGCGCCTCATCCAAGAGCGGGGCCGAAGGATCCATGGGCGGCAGTTTACTCCAGTGGCACTCGTTAGGATGCGCATAATCGACTAACCCTTCGGCTTCAGCCTTGCCTGCAGTGCATCCAGCGTGATATCCAGCCCCAACGCCCCGAAGAACACGGTCGAGAGCTCGCCCCAGGTACCGTGCCAGTTCTGACCATAGGCTCCCAGAGCCCAAACAAATAGCACCAAACCGATGAGAATGCTTTGCAGTAGTTTGGCCCGGCCCAATTGTTCTCTCGGCGTCACGCTGCTTGCGTCCAGATCTGCCGGCATCATGAACCCATAGGGAGCTGACGAAAAAATCCACCCGCCTGCACCACAGGGAGCTGCAGAATTGCGCATGCACTTGGCTTGGCGCTGGTTCACCGACTTGGCTTCGACCAGGAAACACCCCCCTCACTCGACGTTTTCCAAGAACCGGGCACGCAATCGTGATCGAAGAAACCTGAGACGTAAGGCCCATTGACGGCGACCCGTTTTTCTCCTAAATTCCTGTTCACTTCACTTCGTCCCGAGTAGCGTACAACGCCGTCTACCTGGGGAACCGGATTGCAGGTCTCGGTCCAGATGAGACGACTCCTTTCACGATTAATCTTCGTCTTTTTCTGCGTAGTTCCGTCGGCTTGGTCCGCTGACCCACTGGCTCGATTGGTTACCATCTACCGCGACAACTTTGGCGTTCCCCACATCGTCGGTGAAACGGAGCAGGCCGTCTTTTTCGGATACGGATACGCCCAGGCCCAGGACCACCTTGAGCGGATGATGCTTCAATACAGGGATGCCCAGGGACGCCGCGCGGAAGTCCTCGGGAAGGCGGCGCTGGGGGAGCGGCTGGAGTTCACGGATCATGACTACCGCTGGGGCGGTGATTACCTGCAGCGGCTTTTCCGTGCCAAGCGAGATGTTACAGAGAACAAGGATAAGATCGATCCGAACACCTACCAGGTCTTATCCGCCTTCGCCCGCGGTGTAAATGAGTATATCTCCGAGCACCGCTCGCAGATTCCGGGATGGATTGATTCCATCACGCCGGAAGATATCGAAGCGCTGCAACGTAGCGACTACTTGCGCTTCTATAGTCTTCACGATGCGCTTCAGAAAATCCATAAGCAAGCGTACAAGTTTCCCCCATTTGGCTCCAACCAGTGGGCGATTTCTCCCTTCCGGTCGGCGAATGGCAGGGTTATCCACGTGGAGAGCACCCACATGCCCTGGGACAACCGTTTTCAGAATTATGAAGCTCACTTGATCGTTCCCGGCAAACTTGACGTCGGCGGAATCAGTTGGTTTGGTAGCCCGTTTTTCCTGGATGGTTTCAACGACCGAATCACGTGGTCGGCCACCTGGAATCGCCCTAACATCTCCGACGTTTATATCGAGAGGATCAATCCAGATGACCCGATGCAATACTGGTTTGAAGGAAAGTGGAATCCCATTCGCATGGAAAGGGAAACATTCAGCGTAAGAACGGCAGCGGGCATGGAGGAGATAACCCTTCCCCTTTACTACACTCGTCACGGTCCGATTGTACAGATTCGATCGAAAAACAAATACGGCCTATTCCATCAAGCTGCCGAATGCAGACGGGGTGAACTACTCGACGGGAATGTATCTCCTGATGAAGGCTCGTAGTCTTTCTGAATTCCAAGCCGCTCTGAGCCGTCAGTTGATTCCTCGCTGGAATTTTCTTGTTTCGGATGAGAAAAATATCTTCTGGGTCCACAACGGGGTCGTCGCGCGCCGGTCTGAGGGTACGATTGGACCAAACCCGTGCCTGGCTGGACTAGGGCAACCGACTGGGGACCATATCTCCCTTTTAGCGACAATCCGCAGCTCCTGAATCCACCCACAGGATTCCTGCAAAACTGCAACAATCCGCCGTGGCTTGCCACGAAGAATTCTGGTTTAAAGCCGCTTGCGCCCGTTTCCTACTACTTGCAAGTCACTCCCAACGTGCACCGCATACGCAAACAACTGATACGTCTGACCTTTCTGACCTATATGTTATTCGGCATCATACCGATCGACCTCAGTCAGCTTTTCGACTCCGCCGACGGAGAAGAAGCCCTGAATATGAGGGGAGAACGAGTGTTTCAGGTTCTTTCCGGCAACGCAAAATTCTCATTCAACGATATGCAGTCACTCGCCCTGGATACTTACGTCCTCCCCGCCGACGTCATCATTCCATTGCTTGACCGCGCGTATACTGGGGTTTTTTCGCTCTGGCCTTCGCGCCAGGATCCTCGCGTCTTCCGAGCTCTGAAAGAGCTGCACTCCTGGGACCGCCGCTCGGCACCGAACTCTGTCGCATTCACTTACATGTACTTCTGGGGCAAGGCCTACGAGGATCTCTACTCGTCCGAGAGCTTTGGCCGATTCACTCAGTATGCCCGCCGGAACATCAACATTGATTCCTGGCTGGAGCAGCGCCGCGCGCGTCGCGCTCTGGAGACAGCTCTGGAACGAATGCAGAAGCTTTTCGGAACGACCGAGGTCCCCTGGGGGCAGGTGAATGTCACGATTCGCAACGGAACCTTTCCGATGGACGGCACTGGCTTGTATGACGTTCTGCATCCCGACGATGGGCCCGAGCAGGCCAACGGACAGATTTTCGACAACGACGGATGGGGCCACGTGATGATTGTCATGGAAGGCGAGTCAAAGGAGATTTGGAGCTTGCTCCCTTATGGCGAGTCAGAGGAGCCTTCGTCGCCCCACTACAACGATCAAACTAAACTACACAGTCGCCGACAACTCAAGCAATTCTGGTTCTCACCGCAACAGATCATGGACCATACGGAATCGGTCTGGGGCGACCGTGATCGGCTTGGCCGACTCTTTCGATTGCGGCAGCCATCGCGCCCAAAAGCCTGGGTGCGGAAATCCGAATTGAATGCAGCCGCCTCTCGCTAAAGATTATGTGCTTAAGAGCCTCTGGCTTGGATATTCCTTCCTGTTGATCGGTGTTTTTCGTAAGAAGTTGCCACCGTATATGCCTGGCTCGCATCCGCCGGGGTGCCCCAGGTTCGCGTCCTGCAATTGGACGCTAACCTGGGCAAACGAAGGTCAGGGCCCTAGTCCACTTGTCCACCATTTAGAGTGACCAGCAACGGCCGGTTTTCGCCGCGCAGGTCCAACTCATGCGAGTATTCGATCTGAGTCGGGGACCAGTGGCAGCGCGCCCAAGACAAGTCCCGAGTGAGTTCGTCCCGGAATCGATCTGTTGCGAGTCCCAAGTAGGCAAGGAGAGGCTAGCAGTCGTCTGGCATTGAATGCACTTCGTGGGACCACCGGGGTAGGGGATCAGGCATCCAAAGAAAGATTCTCAGAGATAGCGTTGGGAAAATGCCAGCGGCAGCAGGTCTGGTAACAACCTGCAAAGACGGGAAGGCAGAAACTCAGGACGCGTAGTGGCGAGTGTTCTGAGATGCTTCCGGGGTTCGTACCGCCGGCATGCAATCAAAGGATTCCATGAGGTCCAAAATGGGACGGGCGGCTGGTGGCGCTGCGGTCATGCGGTCACGCCGCTGTCAAGGTACTCCACGATGGGCCGCAATCAGCTTCCGACGGTGCCACCAGCTTCCGCCGATTGTTATGAATGTGAAGCTATTCACAATTCGAACCCCTGTCTCTGCGCCAGTCTTAAAGCCCTTGATTTGATAGTTTTATCAAGCATTTCTACTACTTTGCCTGACACTCACGATCGAGGTCATAACATGCCGTTGGCCGGGCGCGAGTTCGACTGCGTAGCCCAGCACGTTACTTGTTTCGACGCATAGCATCCGCTGCCATTCGTCGTCGGCCATGTCTGAGATGGCTTTTGCTTTCTCGATCCACGGATTCCAGATCACGGTGGTGAGGGAGTTCGATTTAGTAATTCCCACGGTGCGATTCAAGACCGGATCCACGAGTTCAACTGGATTTGCGGTGTCGAGATAGACGCGGTCGGTTTCGCCCGAAATGACCACATCTTCGCCCTGAGTCTTTTCGCGATATTGGTCGGTCTTGTCTAGATAGTGGACAGAGTTGAGCCCTTGCAGCCTCGCCTGGCGGACGTTTCCGACATTGAGATAGGCGTGCAATGCTTCCTGGAATTGAAATGCGGAGGCGCCGGTGTTGCTGACCGTGAGCTCGAGACCTAACTCCGAGCCAAAGCTGGCGGTGAGCGCTAGACGGAAGTCTGCGGCCGTCCATTGCTTTGTGTCGGAATCACTCGAGGTCGACAAGCTGACTTCGACCGAGCTTCCCCGGTCGGCGATGGATTCGAGTTGCCAGGTCTTCGTCCGCACAAACCCATGCGCAGGTGCCTTGGGATCGTCAGCTTTGTCACCAAACCAGGGAAAGCAGATCGGCACGCCTCCACGGATGGCACTCCCTTCCTGCCAACGCGACTCACGGCTGACGAAGAACGCATCAGCTTGCCCCGCGGGACGCCATGAAGCCACATGCGCGCCGTGCAAATAGATCTCGCCGCGGGCAGTCGGTGAAGAGACTCGAACTTTCGGCAGGTTGCCATGGCCATCGACGATCTCAGCCAGTCCAGGCAGGCCGAACTGGTGATTGAGAGCGCTAGCCAAAATGGTCTTATTCATATTCATAAAATGTCTCGCGGTTGTTTGGTTAGGACCTCTCGTGGAAACCAAGGTCAGCGTAACAGTACCGGGCGACCAGTGTATCCGCACGAATCGACTCGGCGGAACGCCACCGTCGATCGAAAGTTACGTTCCTGTAAATCTCGCTGGACGGATTCACGGCGCGTAACCTGAGTCCTCTGAATGAGTGCCGGAAAACTGCTTTCTGTAGAATGATGGATGCCCGTTTGGATGCAGTTTTCCTATAAACTCTGACTAGTGCGGGCGACGCGAATCGCACACCGGTGAAGGAGGCAGTATGAAACCGACCCAACAGTTACACGACTTGGGACAGAGTCTTTGGCTCGACAACATTACGCGCGATATTTTGGATAATGGCACGCTGAAGAGTTACATTGACGAATTTTCGGTGACGGGATTGACCTCGAATCCGACAATCTTCGACAACGCAATTTCGAAGAGTGCATCCTACGACCAGGCGATCCAGGAAGCGATGAGCAGGGATCTGTCCGGCGAGCAGCTATTCTTCGACCTCGCCCTGGACGATCTGACTCGCGCCGCCGACCTGTTTCGTCCAATTCACAACCAGACGAAGGGTGTGGACGGCTGGGTATCGCTGGAAGTGTCGCCATTGCTCGCCTACGACACAGTTTCGACCCTGGAAGCTGCGAAGAGCCTCTCCCAGCGGGCAGCGCGCGCCAATCTGTTCATCAAGATCCCGGGTACCCCGGAGGGCTTGCCTGCGATTGAGGAAGCCATCTACGCGGGGGTTTCGATCAATGTCACCCTGCTGTTTTCACGGGAGCAGTACCTGGCAGCAGCCGAGGCATATCTGAAGGGGATCGAGAGGCGCATAGCTGCGGGCCGTCCGGCGAACGTAGGTTCGGTCGCCTCGGTATTCATCAGCCGTTGGGATGTGGCGGCAAACAAAAAGGTGCCCGACGAGTTGCGCGACAAACTGGGAATTGCCATCGCCCAGCGCACGTATAAGGCGTACCGTGATCTGTTGCTGACTCCTCGCTGGCAAAAGATCGTCCAGGGCGGATACAATCCGCAACGCTTGCTGCTGGCCAGCACCGGAACGAAAGACCCCAATGCGTCCGACATCCTGTACATCAAAGCGCTGGCTGCGCCCGACACCATCAATACAATGCCCGAAACCACGTTGAAGGCCTTCGCTGACCATGGTGAGATCGGACCGGTAATGCCGGCGGATGGCGGGGACTGTGAGCAGGTCCTGAAGAAGTTTGCTGACGTGGGGATAGACATTGACGCACTCGGCCAGCAGTTACAGGAAGAAGGGGCAAAGGCCTTCGTGAAGTCGTGGAACGATCTGCTCGGAGTCATTGAATCCAAGAGCGCTGTCCTGAAGTAGATTCGTGGAAGGTTTGGGATAAGGCCGACCGGTATCCTCCAGAGTCGCGTGCTCCAGAGGCTCTGCTTTGGGATCCGGTTGGCCTTGTCGTGAGTAGCGCGACAGCCGCGCGGACTGTAAACATTAAGACAACAGGAGCGACAGGATGGCTGGCAGGTTGCAGGGCCTCAAGCGTCGTCCGGCATGGAAAGCTCTAGCGTCCCACTACAAACAGCTCAAGGACGTCCATCTCCGCAAGCTCTTTGCTGACGACCCTCAGAGGGGAGAGCGCTTCACCGCCGAGGCAGTCGGCGTTTTTCTGGATTATTCCAAGAACCGCATCACCGACGAGACCCTTAAGCTGCTGCTGCAATTGGCGGAAGAGTCGGGCCTTCGCGCGCGTATCGACGCCATGTTTCGCGGCGAGAAGATCAACGTCTCGGAAAAGCGCGCGGTCTTGCACGTGGCATTGCGGGCCCCCAAAGACGAAGACATCAAAACCGATGGGAAGAACGTCTTGCCCGCGGTTCACGCCGTACTCGACCAGATGGCGGCATTCTGCGACCGGGTCCGCAACGGAGAATGGAAGGGCCACACCGGAAAGCGGATACGCAACGTAATCAATGTTGGAATCGGCGGGTCTGACCTCGGTCCGGTCATGGCCTACGAGGCGCTTCGTTACTACAGCCAGCGGGACATGACCTTCCGCTTCGTGTCCAACGTCGACGGCACCGACTTCGCCGAAGCGGTTTACGGACTCGAGGCAGCTGAGACGCTGTTCATCATCTCGTCGAAAACATTCACCACCCTGGAAACCATGACGAACGCCCACACCGCGCGCGACTGGACGCTGGCTGCGCTGGGCGGAGACGAGTCGTCAATCGCAAAGCACTTTGTCGCAGTGTCGACCAATGCTGCGGAAGTAGCGAAGTTCGGCATCGATACCGCCAACATGTTCGAATTCTGGGATTGGGTCGGCGGGCGCTACTCCATGGATTCGGCCATCGGCTTGTCCACCATGCTGGCGATTGGGCCGGACCACTTCCGCGACATGCTGAGTGGCTTCCACCAGATGGATGAGCACTTCCGCACGACGCCGTTCGAGCGAAATCTGCCGGTGCTGATTGGGCTGATGGGGGTTTGGTACAACGACTTTTTTGGCGCCCAGACGGTCGCCGTTCTGCCGTATGAGCAATATCTCAAGCGGTTCCCCGCCTATTTGCAACAGTTGACCATGGAGAGCAATGGCAAACATGTGACGTTGGGCGGCAAGGAGATCGAATACCAGACCGGTCCTATTTATTGGGGCGAACCCGGAACCAATGGGCAGCACTCGTTCTACCAGCTGATCCATCAGGGAACGAAGTTGATTCCGTGCGACTTCATCGGCTTTTACAAAACGCTTAATCCGCTCGGCCGGCATCATGACCTCCTGATAGCCAACGTGTTTGCGCAGACGGAGGCATTGGCGTTCGGCAAGACGGCGGAAGAAGTAAAGGCCGAGGGCACACCGGACTGGCTGGTGCCGCATCGTGTGTTCAAGGGAAACCGGCCATCGAACACCATTATGATGGAGCAGCTCACGCCCGAGGCTTTGGGCAAACTCGTCGCACTCTACGAACACATTGTGTTCACCCAGGGAACGATCTGGAGCATCGATTCGTTCGATCAGTGGGGCGTGGAGCTAGGCAAGGTATTGGCGCAGCGAATCATCCCGGAGCTGGAGAGTAAGGACCAGCCCGACCTTCATCACGACAGCTCCACCAACAACGAGATTCTTCGCTATCGCGCCCGCAAGTAGAGAATTCAACGATTTTTTCGAGGGGGGACAGCAATTCATGCAACTTGGAATGGTAGGTCTCGGGCGCATGGGCGCCAACATGGTACGTCGCCTGATGAAAGGCGGCCACACCTGCACGGTGTTCGACATGTCGCCAAAGTCGGTGGAAGAGTTGGCGAAAGAGGGCGCAACCGGTTCGTCCTCCATCCAGGATTTTGTCGGCAAGTTACAAAAGCCGCGCGCGATCTGGCTCATGATTCCGGCGGCAGTCGTGGATTCGACGATTTCCCAGATCGTGCCGTTCCTGGAGGCCGGAGACATCCTGATCGACGGTGGAAACTCGTATTACATCGACGATATCCGGCGGGCGAAGGACCTGGTCCCGAAGGGAATTCACTACGTCGACGTTGGAACCAGTGGCGGAGTGTGGGGTTTGGAACGTGGCTATTGCCTGATGATTGGCGGTCCCGATGCCGCGGTGAAGCATCTTGATCCGATCTTCAAGACGATCGCGCCGGGCATTGGCGACATCCCGCGCACTCCGGGACGCGACAAAATGGCGGGGACAGCGGAGCAGGGTTATCTCCACTGCGGCCCAAGCGGCGGCGGCCACTTCGTCAAGATGGTCCATAACGGCATCGAGTACGGCCTCATGGCGGCTTACGCCGAGGGACTGAATGTGCTGCACTCTGCCAATGTCGGCAAACAGACCCACGCGGTCGACGCTGAAACTACCCCGTTGCGCGATCCCGAACACTATCAGTACGACTTCAATCTCCCGGATGTAGCCGAAGTATGGAGGCGCGGAAGCGTGATTGCCTCATGGCTGCTGGACTTGACGGCCTCGGCGCTTGCGGGTGACCCGACGTTGTCGAAGTTTGCCGGACGGGTGTCCGATTCCGGCGAAGGCCGCTGGACCATCAAGGCATCAATTGACGAGGCTGTGCCGACCCCGGTTCTGACGACGGCGCTGTATGAGCGCTTCAGTTCGCGGGGCCAGGCCGACTATGCCGACAAGTTGCTTTCGGCGATGCGCTTCGAGTTCGGCGGACACCTGGAGAAATCGGACAAGTAGTTCGCATTGCGAAAGAACCGGAAATTTTGACGGGAGAGTTCGAGTATGACGCTGGAGGTCCTGGCGGACGCCCAAGCGGCGGCGGAACGAGCGGCGGGAATCATTGCGCAGGATGCCAGAGCGGCGGTCGCCACGCGGGGCAAGTTTTCGATGGCGGTGAGTGGTGGCACCACCCCCTGGGTCATGCTGCGGGCCCTTGCAAACGAAGACGTGCCGTGGGACGCCGTGGAAGTTTTTCAGGTGGACGAACGTGTTGCGCCGGATGGTGACCAGGACCGAAATCTGACGCACCTGCACCAGAGCCTTCTGGAGCACGCCCCGATTTCGCGTGAGCAAATTCACGCCATGCCAGTTGAGTTGCCAGACCTGGAGGCGGCTGCGCAGCAGTACGGCAAAACGCTTCGTGAGGTGGTTGGTTCGCCGGCGACACTCGACCTGGTGCACTTGGGCCTCGGCCCGGATGGTCACACCGCGTCGCTCGTTCCTGGCGATCCTGTGCTGAAGATCACCGACTCAGACGTCGGCGTGACTCAGGCTTACATGGGACACCGTCGCATGACGTTGACCTATCCCATGTTGAACCGTTCGCGGAAGATCTTGTGGCTGGTAACCGGCGCGGAAAAGACTCCGATGCTGACGCGTCTTCAGGCTGGAGACTCAATAATTCCCGCCGGCGGTATTAGCCGCGAACACGCGGTGATCGTTGCCGACCAGACTGCCGCCGGACAGACCACTGCGTAATCGAAAAATCGCTGTTTTCGGTTGCTGGTCTTACTCCAGCGGAACGAACACGAGACACACCGGAGACGAAACTTTCAGAGTGTGCGACGTTGCGGATAGCTTTCCGCCTGCCGCGTCAATCGCGAAGATATTGATGGTTCCGGAATCCTGGTTTTCTACGAACATCCATTTTCCCGTCGGATCGAGCGCAAAGTGGCGAGGTGTTTTGCCCCCAGTCGGTGTCCGCTCCACGAAAGATAACTTCCCATTCTGCTGATCGATCGCAAACACCGCGATGCTGTTGTCACCCCGGTTCGACACGTAAAGGAATTTGCCTGACGAGTCGGTCGCGATTTCAGCGGTAGTGTTCTCGCCTTTGAAGTCTCTCGGAAGGGTTGAGATCGTCTGTTCTTTGTGCAGTCGTCCGGAACTGGGGTTAAAGGAGAAGACATCGATGGTCGAGGACATCTCGTTCACGAGATAGACGAACTTTCCCGAGGACGCGATCGCGAAGTGCCGCGGCCCAGAACCGGGACTGACTTTAACGAAGGCCGGGTGATTAAGTGTCAGGGATCCGGTACTCGCATCGAAGCGGTAAACCAGAAGTTCATCGATACCAAGATCGGCAACCAGAACGAACTGGTTGTCGTTGCTGACTTGAATTTCATGGGCATGTGGCGTCGCTTGACGCTCCTTGTTTAGGCTGGAGCCTGCGTGCTGGACGAACGCCGTGCGAGGGCCGAGTTGGCCATCCTTGTTGATCGGAAACACCGCGATGTTCCCACTGTCGTAGTTCGCCACCAGAACGTATCGGCCGGTCTTGTCGAGCGAAATATGCGCCGGGCCGGCGCCTGCCGATGACAGCTGCTGCAGTAGAGTCAGCTTTCCGGAATCCCTGTCGATGGCAAAGGTGCTGACGCCACCAGTCGTTGCTCCGTTGAAAATATCAACTTCGTTCACCGCGTACAGGAACTTGCCGTTCGAATCCACAGCGAGGAAGGACGGATTCTGAGTTTCAGCCGCCAATCCGATTGGTTCCGTCACCCCGCTCGCCGGATCGAACTTGAAGGCGTAAATGCCCTTACTGTCTTTGTCAGTGTAAGTGCCCACGTACACCAGGTAGCGGAAGTCCGCGGCTGAAGCCCCGGCTACAGTAAGAACGAGGCATACGGGAAAGAATCGCAACAGGCCGAAGAGAAGGGTGCATAGGGTCATCCGAGGATTCTAGTGCAAGGCCCGTACTCCGTCCTTAACGGGTTCCCAGGTCGAGGCGCCGAAATCGCTGAGTTATGATCGTCACGCAGCCGAAGGACTGTCTTGCGTGCAGATTGCCGGTTCACAGGGTCGAACATCATGGACGACACGCGTCAAACGCGCCGAAGAGCTTGCCGATCGGAATCCATGGGCCACGCAGGTCCTTGGCTTTTACGTGCAGGTCTTGGTATTTCAGGGCTCGCTGTTCGACAAGTTTCAGCCTGGAAATACGTCTTCAGGCCGAAATAACCTTCGTATGGCTCTCGATATCGATGCCGCGGCGCGAAGCCTCCCCGAACTGGCTGATGTCGTCGCCAGGCATGGTCCGTCCGTTCTGGCGAAGCGCGCCGAGCAGTTGCGTAGTTCCTCTCCTCAACAGAATCGAGACCTGGTTGAGGGCTGGCTATTTGGGTCGGCCAATTCAGAGAGTGGTTCCGCGTTCTTCGCCCGGGTTTTGCTCCAGCCGCAGGCCGAGTGTCTGGTCGAATCGGGAGGCGTCGCACCGCAGAAGCTCGCCGAAAACCACTGCCCACTTTGTGGCTCGGCACCCCAACTAGCGGTTCTCAGGCCGGAAGGAGATGGCGGGAAGCGGCTGTTGCTGTGTTCCCTGTGCAATTCGGAATGGGAGTTCCGCAGAATCCTGTGTCCAGCCTGCGGTGAGGAGAACCACGAGAAACTCCCGCGGTTTACAGCCGCGGACATCGCCGCCGTGAGAATCGAGGCCTGCGATAACTGTCAGCACTATCTCAAGTCGGTGGATCTGACGGTGGACGGACTCGCGGTGCCAGTCGTTGACGAAATAGCTACTGCCCCCTTGGATTTGTGGGCCGCGGAGCACAACTACACCAAAATTCAGGTCAACATCGTGGGATTTTAGGCCGAATCATCTTCGTGATTGACCGGTTCCGTACTCCGGATGTAATCTCGTTGCGGTTTTGGTTCCACTTCTCTCTTATCGGGTCACGCCGTGTGGGAGTTGTGAATCGATTTAGCGCCCCTTGATGCCGTTTGCAAGCCAGGCGTGTTACGCCCTCTCCTGCCGTCTTGTCTCCGATGGAAGCGATAGCCAGTTCGGGGTATGGAGGTCCATATCATGGACGTCTCTCGACGTACGTTTGTTAAGACAGGATTGGCCGGAATCGTCGGCCTTTCCGCATTCGGCTTCGATGCAGAGCCGCTCTACGCGCAAGCCCAGGGAGCTGAAGATTTCGCGCACGACGGAAACGCGCAGCACCTGCCCGTACTGTTCCGTGAGTTGCGGCGTCATCATCCACACCATCGGCGACAAGGCGAAGAACGTCACGCCGCAGGTGGTCCACGTCGAAGGCGATCCCGACCATCCCATCAATCGCGGCACGCTGTGTCCCAAGGGAGCGTCGCTGCAACAGGACATCCTGAATGATCGCCGGCTGCTGAAGCCGCAGGTGCGGCGTCCCGGCTCCGATCACTGGGAAGACATTCCGTGGAACCAGGCCATCGACGAGATCGCCCACTGGACCAAGAAGACGCGCGACGCGACGTTCATCGAGAAGGACCCCACAGGGCCGCACGGTGAACCGCTGCGAGTCGATCGCCTTCACCGGCGGCTGCACCGACACCAACGAGTTCAACTACCTCGTGGTGAAAACGATGCGCGCCATGGGCGTTGTCTATCTGGAAAACCAGGCGAGAGTTTGACACGGCCCCACGGTCTCAAGTTTGGGACCAACTTTCGGACGCGGGGCGATGACCAATGGCTGGATCGACATCAAGAACACCGACATGATGTTGATCATGGGCGGCAATCCGGCCGAAAACCATCCCTGCGGTTTCAAGTGGGTGGTCGAAGCCAAGCGCAACCGCAACGCCAAGATCATCGTGGTCGATCCGCGCTTCACCCGCACCGCAACGCAGGCCGATCTGTTCCTGCAGATTCGCGCCGGCGCCGACATCGCCTTCCTGGGCGGCGTGATCAACTACGCGCTGCAGAACGACCGCATCGCCAAGGAATACCTGGTCAACTACACGAATGCCGCGTTCATCATTAAAGACGGATTCAAGCTGCCGGAAGACGGGCTGTTTTCCGGCTTCGATGCCCGAGAAGCAGCACCTACAACAAGGACACCTGGAATTACGAGGAGGGCGGCAACGAGACCGGCAAGCCTGCTGCGAGTACCAGGCGCGGTCGGTGAATGCCTCCGCTCACGAGCAGGTTGGTTCGCCACGGACTGCCGCCGGCGGCGCAACGCCGGTGCCTCCGTCGCTGCCGCCCAACGTCGCCTACGACCTGACCTGCAGCATCCGCGCTGCGTCTATCAACTGCTGAAGCAGCAGTACTCGCGCTACACGCCCGAGATGGTGGAGCGCATCACCGGAATTCCCAAAGCCGACTTTCTTAAGGCCGCCGACCTGTACACCTCGATCCGCAAGGACGGCGACATGAAGAAGGTCGGAACCATCATCTATGCCGTCGGCTGGACGCAGCATAGTTTCGGAACGCAGATCATCCGCACCGCGGCGATGCTGCAGCTGCTGATGGGCAACGTTGGCCGCGCCGGCGGCGGCGTGAACGCGCTGCGCGGACACTCGAACATCCAGGGCGCAACCGACATGGCCGGCATCTTCGACATTCTGCCCGGCTACCTCAAGATGCCCAACCCCGCCGACAAGGACCTGAAGACGTACCTCGACCGCGTCACGCCGAAGTCGGCCAAGCCGGGCGAATGGGAGTCGTTCAACTACTACTCGAACACTCCGAAATTCGCGGTGTCGTTGCTGAAGGCGATGTACGGCGACGCGGCCACCAAGGACAACGATTTCGCCTTCGACTACCTGCCCAAGATCGATCGCCGCTACTCCTGGGCGGAAATCTGGGACGACATGTACCGAGGCGGCATCAAGGGCTTCTATGCGTTCGGCATGAACGGCGTGATGATCGGTCCCGATTCGCAGAAGAACATCGACGCCCTGAAGAAGGCCGATTTCGTGGTGGTCTGCGAGATCTATCCCGACGAAACCAGCGGGTTCTGGCAAGCGCCGGGCATCACCGCCGAGGAGATGAAGAAGATCAACACGACGGTCTACCGGCTTCCGGGCGCAGGTTTCGCCGAGAAGGACGGGACCTTCGTCAATTCGGCGCGCTGGCTGCAGTGGAAGAATGCCGCGGTTCCGCCGCCGGGAGACTGTCGTCTCGACCAGGACATTCTGGCGCAGATCTTCCTGAAGATTCGCGAGCTGTACAAGAAAGAGGGCGGTAAATTCCCCGATCCGATCGTGAACGCCTCGTGGAGCTACACGCTTCCCGACCACCCGTCGCTCAGCGAGGTAGCGAAAGAGCTCAACGGGAAGGCGGTGGCCGACATCAGCGACGAGAAAGCCGGAGTCTCGCTGAAAGCCGGACAGCAACTGCCGGGCTTTGCCATGCTGCGCGACGACGGCACGACCATGTGCGGCAACTGGATCTATTGCGGATCGTGGACCGAAGCCGGAGCGATGATGCAACGGCGTGGCACCGAAGATCCGTCGGGTCTGGGAATTTATCCCAACTGGGCATGGTCGTGGCCGGCCAATCGCCGCGTCCTGTACAACCGCGCGTCCTGCGACGTCTCGGGCAAGCCCTGGGATCCGGACCGCAAGCAGGTCTGGTGGAACGAAACAGCGCAGAAGTGGGTGGGCAATGACGTTCCCGACTTCAAGCCCGACTCCAAGCCGGCAGAGCACATGGGCCCGTTCATCATGAAGCCGGAGGGTGTCGGGCGGCTCTTCGTTCCGCTGGGCGGCCTCGCCGATGGGCCATTCCCCGAGCACTACGAGCCGATCGAAAGCCCGATTGCGAATCCTCTGCACCCCAACCAGTCGAACAATCCGATGGTGAAGAAGTTCAAGACTCCATTGGACAAGTACGGCACGACGCAGGAAGGCTACAACCTGGTCTGCACCACCTATCGCCTGACCGAGCACTATCACTACTGGACGAAGAACAATCCGATGAACGTCGAGCTGGTGCCGGAGCCGTTCGTCGAGATTCCGGCCGAACTGGCCGACGAGATGGGCATTCGCGGCGGCGAGAAGGTAAAGGTCACCAGCATCCGCAGCAACTACATCGCGAAGGCCATGGTGACCAAGCGCATCAAGCCGATGATGGTCGACGGCAAGAAGACCTACCAGATCGGCATTCCGATTCACTGGGGCTTCCTGGGAATTGCCGAAGGCGAAGGAAGGACGGCGAAGACGCCGGCCAATCTGCTGACGCCGACCGTTACCGATCCGAATGCATACACACCGGAATTCAAGGGCTTCCTGGTGAAGCTCGAGAAAGCATAGGGGAGGGACGAGATGGGTGATCGAAAAACACTCCAAATCCAGCAAATCTCGGCCCACCCTGGACCGATTGCCGGGCAAGGCATGCAGCGGCAATCCGAGGTCTGCAAGCTGATCGACACCACCACCTGCATCGGCTGCAAGGCGTGCGAAGTGGCCTGCGTGGAATGGAACGACATGCCGTTCCAGACGACCATGTTCGACAACACCTACCAGACCATGCCCGACACCGACTGGAACTACTGGAACCTCATCAAGTTCAACGAGGACCAGCACTCCGACGGCAGCTTTGCCTGGCTGATGCGCAAGCATCAGTGCATGCACTGCGACGATCCGGGTTGCCTGCGCGCCTGTCCCGCCGACGGCGCGATCGTGCAGTATGCCAACGGCATCGTCGATTTCCAGCAGGAGAACTGCATCGGCTGCCAGTTCTGCGTCTCCGGATGTCCGTTCAACATTCCGAAGTTCAATCCGACCACCAAGAAGGTCTACAAGTGCACGCTGTGCTCCGACCGAGTGAGCGCGGGTCTGGAGCCGGCGTGCATCAAGTCGTGTCCAACCGGCTGCCTGCACTTCGGCACGAAAGACGACATGAAGTATCTGGCCGAAAAGCGGGCGACGCAGCTGCGCGATGTGTCGGGCTTTAAGGACGCGGGCGTGTATGATCCCGACACCATCGGCGGCACGCACGTCATCTACGTGCTGCACGACATCACCAAGCCGGAGAAATACGGAACCTTCCGGCGAAGCCGCGCATTCCGCTGAGCTTCACGTCTGGAAGGAGTGGTTCAAGCCAATCGGTCTGTTTGGCGCGATGCTGGGATTCGTGGGCGTGGTGATGCATTACGTCTTCGAGGGTCCGCTCCGCGACGCAGCCGCAGCCGCCGGTGAAAGAAATTGATCGGCGGCATCGACCGCGGGAAGGAGAACTAGATGGCGACCTCAGCCGAACGATTCGACATCGGGCGAACGTCATCGACCGCCTGGGCCGCACCGTGGTATACGTCGGTGAACTGCTTCGTCACCGGTGTACACCCGCTTTCTGCACTGGATGTACGGCATCTTCTTCTTCCTGGCGCTGCTCTCGGGCTTCGGCATCTACCTGCCGTGGATCTTCCGCTTCTTCACGCCGCTGTTCGGCGGCGGAGCCATGACGCGTTTGCTGCATCCCTGGTTCGGTCTCGGCTTCGTGTTCTTCTTCATGCTTCAGGTCGTGAATTGGCTTGGCGTCATGAAGTGGACGCCGAGCGACTCGCAGTGGATGAAGCATTTGCCGGACTACATCACCAGTCGTCACACCGATGGAGCCTGCCGACGTCGGCTTCTTTAACGCCGGACAGAAGCTGATGTTCTGGGAAATCGTCTGCGGCTCCATCGCCTACCTGATCACCGGCGTCATCATGTGGTTCCCGGAAATCTTCGGCCGAATTCTCGTATCGATTTCCTATGTCATCCACGACATTTCGGCGCTGGTCATGCTTGCCGGTATCTTCGTCCACATTTATCTCAGCACCTTCGGCGAGCCGGGCACCATTCAGGCGATGACGCGCGGCACGGTGAGCGAAGCCTGGGCGTGGACGCACCATCCTGCGTGGTACAAGGAAGTCACGGGTCGAGATCCCTATCAGGCGATGGAAGCGGAAAAAGAGCGGCTGGAGCGGGAAAGAACGCTGTAGCGGCTTCACCCCATTTGTTGGCCTATCGGGCGTGACCGGCCCGGCGCTGATATTCTGGTTACGAACCCTATTTCCCCGCGTAGCCAATCATGTCTGACTCCAACAATCCTGATACCCCAACGCCCGAATCAACAGAATCGTTTGACCAACTGCTCTCGGAATACGAGAAGAGCCACGTCGCAACCTCCGAGAACGGTTCCAGACAGCTGGAAGGAACCGTTATAGCGATCACCGCCGAGTCGGTACTCATTGATATCGGTTTCAAGACGGAAGGCATTCTGCCGCTGTCCGAAGTCCAGTCAGCTAACGCAACTCCGAAACCCGGCGACAAGCTGGCGGTGTCGGTCAAGGGCCGCGATGCCGATGGCTACTATCAACTTTCCCGTACACGCATTGTGGTTCCGAAAGACTGGACTGCGCTGGAACAGGCATTCACATCCAGAGCAACCTTGGTTGGCACCGTAACCGGAGTGGTCAAAGGCGGACTGAGCGTCGACGTTGGCGTGCGGGCCTTCATGCCGGCCTCCCGCAGCGGTATTCGCGAATCCGTCGAAATGGAGAAACTCGTCGGGCAGGAGATACGTTGTCGCATTACCAAGCTCGATGTCACCGATGAGGACGTGGTGGTTGATCGGCGCGCGGTTATCGAAGAAGAGATGCGCGCCAGTAAAGACCGCCGCTACGCCGAAATCCAGGAGGGCAATATCGTACACGGCACCGTGAGGAGCCTGATGGATTATGGCGCATTCGTGGACTTGGGCGACATTGATGGACTCCTGCACGTGAGCGACATCGCCTGGAGCCGGGTCAACAAACCGGAAGACGTTCTTACTGTCGGCCAGGAGATCGAAGCGAAAGTCCTCAAGATCGACGGCGCGAAACAGCGGGTTTCCATTGGTATGAAACAGTTGCAACCGCATCCCTGGGATGCGGTAGGAGAAAAGTACAAGGTTGGAGATCGCATCCGGGGGGCGGTCACGCGTCTGGCGGACTTTGGCGCATTTGTTGAGCTGGAGCCTGGAGTCGAAGGCCTGGTCCATATCTCGGAAATGTCATGGAGCAAGAAAGTCCGAACGCCCGGCGATATAGTCAAGCCTGGCGATGTCGTCGAGGCGGCCATCCTGGGTATCAATGTGGGTGAGCGCAAGATTTCGCTCGGGCTCAAGCAGGCCTTGGGAGATCCGTGGGCTGATGCGCCCCAGAAGTTTCCCGTCGGCTCAGCTTTTGAAGGAACGGTTACCAGTCTGCCGAAATTTGGGGCCTTCGTGCAGCTGACCGAAGGAGTCGAAGGCCTGGTTCATATCAGTGAAATTACCGCCGAGAAACGCCTGAATCATCCCCAGGAAGCGCTGAAGATAGGGCAAAAGGTAAAGGCGCAGGTCATCGCCATCGATCCCGAGAAGCGGTTGATCCGTCTGAGCATGAAGCAATTGATACCCACTGGGTGGGACGAGTTTTTTGCCGGCCATGCGGTTGGCGATGTGTTGACCGGACGGGTTGCCGTAGTTTCGGAGCAGGACGGTAAGGTTGAGTTTGGCGACGGAGTTTATGGCATCTGTCCGCTGGTTTCTACCGGAACAACAGACGGGAACGACCGGGAGGGCGGGGGCGCAGCCGGCAATGTTGCGGATTTGAGTTCGATGCTTATGGCCAAGTGGAAGGGCGCCTCTGCCAGGGAGTCGAGCGTATCGGAGTCCCTTCGCATTGGCCAGCTTCGGAAGTTCCGGATTACGCATCTCGACCTTGCGGCCAAGCGGATCGAATTGACATTGGTTTAAATCCTGGCCACACCGAGCGGGGAGGTAGCTCGGCAGTCAGCCATTCCTGCCCACAGAACCGTTTTTTTAGTGAGTTTTGCCTTCATTACGGGTAAGCTTTAGGCTGTCCAGCGCAGCGGACGATCTTCACAAGTCAAACTGTTGTTGCACCGGCTAAACGAAGTCGGTGTTGTAGCAGGAGCATCGATTTATCAATCTGGTGGTGAGTTCACCGTGATGCTGTGAGCCCTAGCAACCCGGGTAGTGTATCCGGGTGTGGGTTCCAGTTGGTGAGCAATATATCTCGGCCCTGAGTGGCCCATAGGGAGGAATACATGAAGAGATTCTGGACGGTGATCGTCCTTGCAGGATTGGTAGCATTGGTTTCGGTGGTTCCGGCGGCAGCACAGGCGACATGGAACGGCTCAAGCCTCAATGTGAAATTCACGGTTCCGATGGCTTTCTATGCCGGGGACAAGCTGATGCCCGCCGGTACCTATGAAGTCACCCAGGGTGCAGGCCCGCAGGCCAACTCGCTGTTAATCCGCGGCAAGGGAAAGAATGAAGCGTACGTGGAGTTCACGGCGATCGGCCGCCCTCAGCCACTCACCAAAATGGATGTCACGTTCAACAAGTACGGTGGTAAAGAGTACTTGAACGCCATCAACTGGCCCGGCGGCGCCGATACCCAGAGCAGCTGGACCCTGCAGATCAATCCCAGCGCCGGCGAACAGGCGGCCGCAAAAGCCGCTGCCGCAACCAAACACACGGTGCCGGGAACCAAATAGTAGCTCATAGTCGGTTCGGCTTCCGGCCAAAGCAGCCGGGCGAGTACGGCTGACAATCGATCGACAGGGAGCGCACACGCGCTCCCTTTTTTGTGTGCCGAGCATGATCCACAGCTTGGGATGATGAGTCCCCTGCCGAGCCTCATGGAGGCAAACGGCTAGAGACGCGCAAGGGCGCCGACCGCGAGGTCGGGTCTGAAGGAAGCGCGGATCAAACTCGCGAGCCGATGAACAGAACCGGATAGAAGGCCTGCGGTGCCGGGCGAGCTAGCAAATGATAGCGAAGCCCATATCCATCAAAGGCACTGGTGGTAGATCCGGCGGTTGTGCGAGGAAGGCGGTTGATCTTACCTCGGGAGGTCCGCTGCAGGTCACGAAAACCGTGACTGCGCATTGCCGATGCCCGCATACAACAGGGCCAATACCGCTACGAACGCGTAATGACGTTTCACATTCAGCGCTCTCCAAGTGATGTGATTAAGCGGAAGAATCCGATTGCCGGCAACTTTCCGGCGACAGACCCCGCCTCTACTCCGGCGAGAGAGCTATCGCCTCGAGAAGCACCATAGGCAATCGATGAGGCGATTGTAACTGTCAAAACTGTCAGAGGTGCCGCGAGAAACTCGCTCACCCCACAAAAGTGGCACAAAAACTACCTTTCCCGAATCGGTAAGGCACTGTGAAATGATAGTGATCGGAAATCGTCGATGTTTTTTGAGGCGAGACTGTCACTTCTGCCAGTTGTGAAGCGGCAGCCCGCAATGCTAATTCTTCTATCAACCACCGGTTTAGCGATGCTCGACTGCTGCTTGGTAAGACGGTTCGAGCCGAGGGAAGGTCATGAACTCTTGTCAAAAGGTGCATTTTGCGGTTCTTTTCACCTTGGTCCTATTTACCCTGGTCTCCACCTCTGCCAGCGCCCAAGGGCCTGCGGATCCGTCGGCTACGCCGACCTCAGCCAGCGTTTCCGAGCCATTGCCGCCCGCCCCTCAGATGGGAGGTCCCGCCGCAAGCAGCGATAGTTGGCACGGCACGGTGGCGATCTATGGCTGGTTCCCGGGAATTCACGGATCTGTTGGCGTGCTGAATCATGATGCCAGCATTCATGCACCGTTTAGCGATGTATTCCACTTCCTCAAGGGCGTGATACCCGTCGCAGTGGAGCTCGACAAGGGACGCTTCGTGGCGCCGATCGATTTTTTCTGGGTCAAGCTGGGCGACGACCGAGGCATCCCGCTCAATGACTTCGGTCAAACTTCCGTCAATCTGCACATCACGGAATCGATCTTCACTCCCAAACTCGGATACAGGATCGTGGACGGTGAGCATCTGAAAGTTGATGCCCTGGCTGGAATCCGATATTGGTATGGAAGCCAAGACCTGACGCTGGTGCCCTCGGGACTTAGTTTTTCACGGTCGGCCAACTGGGTGGATGGTCTGGGTGGCGCGCAGGTTCATCCTGCCGATTGGACCCAAAGCGGCGGTCACTGTGGCGGGTGATGCAGGAGGCGGTGGAGCGAATCTGGATTACCAGGTGGTGGGCCTGTTCACCTACAACTTCACCCGCAAATTCGGACTAGGGCTCGGCTGGCGCTACCTGGATGTGGACTATCGTCCGGGCAACCATCAGTTCGTTTACGACGTTGCCCAGAGTGGCGCACTGGCGGGAATATACTTCAACTTTGGCGGCAAGCCGCCGGTTCCCCCGACCGCGAGCTGCTCGGCTTCGCCGACCGAGGTTTACCCTGGTGATCCGGTCAACCGCTTCAATACGGGCCGAGAATTTCAATCCGAAACATACCCTGACGCTATAAGTGGAACAGCACCGGCGCAAGGGTCTCCGGTACGGGTACGACCGGAAACGTCGATACCACAGGGCTCGCTCCCGGCAGCTATACCGTTACAGCGACGGCGACTGACGAGAAGGAAAAGAAGAACAACGTCGCATCATGCAGCGCCGGTTTCACGGTAAAAGCGAGGCCGAACTATCCGCCGACGGCAAGCTGCTCGGCCAGTCAAAGTGCAATTGCGATTGGGCAAAGCTCCACCGTTAACATAACCGCCAGCAGCCCCGAGAACCGTCCCTTGACCTACGCGTGGACGAGCACTGGCGGACAGCTGAATGGCAACGGAACCTCGGCCACTTTGACCGCAACCAGTGCCGATGCCGGCAACACCATCACCGTTACAGGCACGGCAACCGACGATCACAACCTGAGCACGAGCTGCACGGCGGCAATCAGCGTGCCGCCTGTCCAGAAGGTCGCTGAGGTCGAAGATTGGGGCGAGTGCACCTTCGAGAAAGATCCCAAGAGACCATGGCGTGTGGATAACGATTGCAAGGACGTTTTGGACAAACTCGCGCTCCGCATCCAGCAGATGCCGAACGGCAAGGTTGCCATCGTCGGCTTCAACGACCAGACGGAAGTCGCGAACGAAGAGACGGTGGGTTCGCAGCGGGCGGTCAATGTCAAGTACTACCTGACCACCGATGAGCTGGGCCCGAAGGTAGACGCGAGCCGAATCGAGCCGCGTAAGGGCGGCACGAAAGGGAAAGCTGCTCACTTCTACTACGTCCCCCAGGGAGCGACCTTTACCCAGGAGGAATCGGTGACCATTGACGAAAGCGCCGTCCAGGGGCAAGCGCGGAATGCGCCCGCCAAAACGAAGAAAACGAAGAAACCAGCACCGCAGCCGTAAGACTGGCCACATCAAGGCCTGAATAAGCGGCTAACGAGTGTCGCCTGTCAGCAGCCCCATCAGAAGGCGATAGAACTGGGTCATGTGGTCCCCCACATGGCCCAGTATGTTTTTGGGCTGGAATGAATTGTCCAAGTAGCGCAATAGTCTGAGCTCGCGACTTCGTTTACAGACACCGACGGTCATATGCGTCCCCCACTTCCATCGGAGCTCTCGAAGAGTTTGAAGTCAAGCCTGCTAAGCATCTTGCGCAGCTTTGCGACGGATGCATCGGTTGTCGCTTCCCCGATACGCGCCATTTCATCGGCCCGAGTGAATTCCGATATATCAAACGACGTCACGTCGGGCGCGAGCACAAAGTCTGCCGGCTGAACCCCGACGGAGTTCATGTTGTAGTCCTGGACCATGGTCTGTCGCATGATCACTTGAATTGTTGCCAGGAACCGGCCGGTGAACCTGGAACTAATTCCCTCAAAATCTTTCTCCAGCTTTGCCGTTACAGTGGATGCGATGACAAAGTTGCATCCCTTGGCTACCAGCACATTGGCGGGAACATTATTGAGCAACCCGCCATCCACCAATGCCTGGCCTGACTCAATGATGGGAAGCGACAGAGGAGGAAGATTGATACTTTGCATGACGCCGATGGTCGCATCGTTAGCCCCGCGCACTACCGCTTCTCCTTGGACGAGATCGACGGAAACCGTAAACGTCGGAAGCATCAATTGCTCGATCCTGGCTTGACCCAGGTATTTCCGCAGCATGGAATCGAATTGGCGCCATCTGTACTTGTAGAGCAAATACCAGTAGCCGGCGCCGGGCAATTGTCGAAAGAACCACGATGGCTGCAATTCGGTCTTGAAGCGACGAGCAATGTAGTCGGGATCCAAGCCAGCCGCGTAAATTGTGCCAACCATCGCTCCAGCGCTCGTACCCGCCAGCATGTCAATGTAGATGCCATGCCGCTCAAGCGCTTTGAGCACCCCGAGATGAGCCATGCCTCGAGCTGCGCCACCTCCGAGTGCCAACCCGATCTGGATGCCTCGCAAGTGATGAATGATTCGTTCGAATCCATGCTGCAGTAAAGTGTTTTGGTTTGCCCCGGGAGGGTCAAAAGTAAGTTTGAAGTCTCGCCCAGCGAGTTGATCAAACTCCGGCACATATGGAGCGATTGGCTGGTTGCTGTCGAGAATCCATACGATCCGGATCTTGTCTCGCCATCTGGGTACGCTTTTCACCAATCCTTCGAGCAGGAGAACTGCTGCGCGCGCATCTTGCGGCCGAACACACCAAAGCACTACGTCGACGTAACTCAAGAGCCGCGCCATTGCCTCAGCTGAATGGTCCGCACGAACATCGATCAGCAACCGTCTAATCAAGGGCCAGTCTTTAAGGAGGTCGTGTCGAATCTGGCCTTCCGCAGCGAGGAATTTAAAGGGAATATCTCCGTCAGGCTTCCATTGCTCGTCATCGCCGATAACGCCCGGAGACTCGTCCAAGTCTCTCAGTCGACGTGCCAATCGAGCCACGAGTGAACGGCTCGCCTCGCTGTGATGAATAATACCCACGATGGATGGCTTGGGAAGGGAACGATCGACCATCACGTATCGCTTGAACGCGTTCACTGTCAAGCGGAATAGAGCAAGTTGAAGGTCGGGATGCCTCGCTGCCAGCTGCAGCAGGTCCTTTGGCGTCAATTTTATTGCTGTCGAAGGCTCAATGGCCTCGACGTGCAAGAGAGAGCGGTCCGATGAACCGATGGCAACCAATGCAATGGCAAGCCCTGGAACGATTGTGTCTCTCTGAATCTCCTTGCCCAGCGAATCGTGAAGCGTTGACTGCACCCGGCCTGTGATCAGGAAGTACAGATGAGTAATTTCTGATTCGACTTCGAGGATCACTTGCCCGGTGTGAAACTCGACCCACTCAGCCGCGTTCGTGATCGCCGTCAACGTTTCCTCGCTGAGTCCCACTGCCCATTCGAGCCGACGAAGATCCACACGAAGTTGTTCAATAGTCGGGCGAACTGGTTTTTCGTCGCTGCTATTCATCTCATTCTCCTCGAAGCTCAGAATCGAGAGGACCTCTGCACTTTCAGAAAAAATGGAAAAATGGCCCGGGTAACGTTTGAAAAAGGCTTAGCTGGGTCGATCTTCGGTTTTGTTCCGTCGTCTCTGCAGGGTCGGCACATTGATCTTGCCGCCCGAACGGGGACTATGAGGCAAGACGCTGTCATCGTACAGAACGAAAGGCACATTGGGTGCGCCCTTGGGCGCTCGACGGTGGCGCGCTGGTAGTTAAGGGTCGAAAAGCAATGCTCGCAGACATCTTACGTGACCTCCTGCTTGGCTGCAGCGTTCTTTCCGCTGCCTTTCTTCCTCGGCAAGATTGTGTTCTTTACCTAAAGCTCAAAGCGACCCGCTGAAACGTCAAGCGCCGCCGGCGCGATTGGGCCCAAGCAAAAGACGGCCCGCGGATTCCCGAAACGGTAATTCGCGAGCCGTGTCTTAAATGCCAGTCCCAGTGAAACGCGGGACGAATGAACAGATTCGCTACGGTAGGATGACGAGTTCCGGCTTGCTGCCGCCGCTCATTCCGTAGGTCGCGCCGGAGTAGAACGCGCCGGCGTCGTACTTGTAACAGCCGGGAGTGTCCGCCTTCACCGTGATCTGCTTGTTGGCTCCGCCAATGATCGGGTCGTCCGGATCAAACGGCGAGTCGGTGCCGAACGAGACCATGAAGCCGGTGTTCTTGTTCGAGGTCATCCAGACCACGGTCGTGCCCTTCTTGATGCAGAAGAACTGATTGTTCTTCGCGTTGGGAATACCCGGCTTCACGTTGGAAGAACTGCCCGACTTGGTGATGTCGATCGTGCAGGGAGCCGATGCCGAACCGCAGGTGTTGGCTGCAGTGCACAGGCTCGCCGGTTGCGCTTCGTCACACACGTACTTGCTCTTTTTCTGGCAGCGCCGCGCTGGCCAGAAGCACGATACAGCAACACGATGCAGCCATGCCGAGCGATCTCTTGAGTCTTCATATTCCACCTCGCTCGAAGTGCTAGTGCGTTCGTGAGAACCAGCGCAGATTCGTACGCCCGTTTGACTCGTAGACCTGTGCCAGACACGGCGCGATTCGAATCCGCGGAGTAGCAGCCGCTAAGCGCCATCGGGCACGCGACAGTATCGCGACTGAACGCGATCAGGCAGCTAGTTTTCAGACGTGCCCTTCCAGTCGATGAAGTTGCTCAGTCTCCACGCATTCTGGTTCAACTCGATCTGCAACTCGCCGTCTTTGTTGATGATGAACTGGCAGGCCGGATACAGAACGCCTGTGCTCTTGCTCTTGTCCTGGTCGTTCAATGTCAATCTCGCCCGCGGTCAGGTCGAAAGATCTGCGACTGCGTATCCGCGTAAGCTTCACCGAAGGCGATCTTGCGGTTGGTGACGAAACGGATCGTGCGGCCGGTCGACGTCGGAATCATGCGAATGAAGCTCACGTCATAACCCAGCGTTCCGGGAATCTGGATGCGGCCCACGGCCTTCATCTTCTGCAAAGCATTGACCAATCCCTGGTTCTGGCCCTTCTGGAAGGCATCGACAAGAATCTGCCGGTCTTCGGGCGTCGAGAAGTCGTAGATGATGATGGTGACTCCGACATTGCGCCCGAGTTGTGTGCTGGTGCCGTAGGCGGTGGCGTCGATGGTTTCGTTCTTGTCCCGGGCAACTCCAGGCACGGAGATCATCGCCACCACCAACAGAACGGCGACCGCAACCTTCCTAACTTCGATGCAGTGTCCATAAACGTGTCTCTCCGATTCTGTCAACGCAATAACGATTTTGTTGAACGGCAAAGCGGCCGATCTGAACGCGTGCTAATGCTAATTGTTGCTGCGATTTGAACGGTAACTGGTAAAAGTATGAGTTCAAGTCAAAAATTTGATACGGCGGCGGCTCTTCTCACCCAGAGGCCAATTCGGCAGGACGAGCGGCGCGCGGACAACGCGTCGGGCAGCCTATAAAAACAGCCTATAAAACGTTTCGCCGACACCTGTCAGTTCTGCTAGTATCGCCATTGCAGCCCTTTTGTTAACGTTATCTCCCAGTCGATGTGCGAAGTGGGCATGTCGCGGGATAAGCGCCGCCTTGTAAGGTAGATAACTTTTCGACACTCAACCTTGCAAATGACGATGAGGTGGCATTCGTCGTCCATCACCCTTTAATTCTGGAGGCGAAGTTCTATGAAGCGTACACGACTAATCGCAATTGCCGCCCTCTTGGCTGGGCTGGTGATGCTAGCGGGCACTGCCGTCGCCCAGAGCGCAACGGTTCAGGGCGTTATCAACGGTCGCAGCGGTCCCACCATGACCGTTCAGACCGATTCCGGCAATGTCACTGTCCTCCTCAATGGGGACACCACCGTTGAGGATGTCTCCGGCATATTCCACGCTCGCAAGAAACAAATGGGAGTGACCGCCCTCGTGCCCGGACTGGCGGTAAAAGTGAAGGGAACCTACAACGGCCAGAACCAGCTCGTAGCCGACACCGTCCAGTTCAACGGTAAATCGCTACAGACCGCTAGTGACATACAAGCGGGCATGGCTCCGGTGGAGCAACAGACGCAACAGCAGCAGCAGGAGCTTGCACAGCAGAAAGCGAAGCTGCAACAGCAGCAGGCCGAGCTGACGAAGCAGCAGAAGATACAAGCGGAGCACGCCGAAGAAATCGCCGCGAATGAGGCGGCGGTTGCTGCCGCCAATAAGCGCTTTGGCGAGCTGGGCGAGTACAACATCTGGGATGAGGTCACGGTGTACTTCGGCAATGGCAAGGTGACCGTCGATCCGGAGTACGACCCCAAGCTGTTGGCGTTGTGCCAGAAGGCAAAGACAGTTACGGGATACGTGATCCAGGTGCAAGGCTTCGCATCCAAAGTCGGCTCAGCAGCGCTGAACCAGAAGCTGAGCCAGGAGCGGGCGCAAAATGTAATTGATTTCATCGAGCAGAAAGGCGGAATCCCGTTGACCAACGTATTGGCGCCGGGAGCCATGGGCACCGCCGATCAGGTGGCCGCGGACAGTACGACCGAAGGACAGGCCGAAAACCGTCGCGTGGTCGTTAGAGTCCTGCAAAACAAGGGAATCGCGGGAACCTAGTCAATTGTCTGATTTTCGGGGCTGGGCGGCCGGCCCCGATCTGGCCTTCCCCGAGCCGAGGCACGGAGACGGCCCTGCGAGTAACCCGGCCCGAATTAAAGGCCTTACCTGCAATACTCCTTTAGCTTTGGCGTGTCATAATCCCACCAAGGTTTTCGCTCGGGAGTGGGGGAGAGTCATGGTGGGGACGGTAGTACTGGTAATTCTCATCACGCTGACAGCGTTGGGAGTTGTGTTGTACGCGGCTTATTGCGAGGCCGGGGAAGACTTGCCCTGCAAAAAGTCCAGACGGCAACGTGAGTCGTCGGCTGCCAAGGTAACGCAAGCGGGACGACCGGGTTCCGGGTCGTAATCGCGCTAGACCGCGTGAGGCGACCCAATGCCGTCCCAACTAGCAAGTTGCAATCATTGGAAGTGGCGTTGAAAACCGCCATCCGAGGGAATCTCATGAAATTCAGGTTCGCAGTGTGCGCAATGATTTGCCTGGTGTCGGTGTTCGCAGGGGCCCAGCAAGTCTCGGTCAACTACAATCACGACGCTAGTTTTGGTCAATATCACACATACGCTTGGGGTTCGAACAACACCAATCAGATTCAGAACTCGATCCTGGCTCAGGTGGCGCAACAGGACATCGAAGCGGCTATGCAGGAGAAGGGACTGCAAAAGGTGCAGGAAAGCCAGAGCCCCGATCTGATCCTGACCGCCAGCGGCGGCGAGCGGGAACAGACCTCGTGGAACGCCTGGGGCATGCGCGGAATCGGCGGCGGTATGGGCGGAATCAGCCCCCAGCAGAATGTCGAGGCCACAATGGTGGTTAGCCTGTACGACTTGAAGCAGAAGGAGTTGGTGTGGCGCGGCATTTCCCAGGACACGCTGAGCAACAACGGCAACAAGAACCAGAAAGAAGTCCACAACGCAGTTCAGAAAATGTTCAAGCAGTGGCCGAAGAGCTAGCTTACAAACCTGTGATGAATGAGGCCCCGTGATTGCGAAGACACTCGGCACAGCCGAGCTCAAACCGCTCACGACGCCAGAATTCCCAAACGTGAACATGCTGGAGTACCCAATGTTTTCGACCCGAGTCAAGGTTCCTGTTGGTTTCCTTTTCGTTTTGCTGACTGCATTGCTGGCATCCTCAGCGGCGAATGCCGAGAAGATTCGTGTTCACTACGACAAGTCTGTTGATTTTTCGAAATACAAGACCTACGGCTGGGCCAAAGTTGGAGCAGTCGCACATCCCATGCTGGCGTTGGACATCGTGGGGGCCGTGGACCAGGAAATGGCAGCACGAGGTTTAACCAAGGTGGCGTCCAATCCTGACCTGCTGGTGCAAATCTACGGCTCGGTCGATACCGAAGTCAGCATGACCTCCAATAACCCGATCTATAACGCCACCGGCGGCATCCCGCCCTTCGACCCAAGCATGACCTCTCCGGGCAACTCCCTCTACTGGGACGGCTATTACGGAAACTCTACCGTGGTCGTTCATCCCGGCCAGTTGGTCGTCGATCTCATCGATGTCAAAGCGAAAAAACTCGTCTGGCGTGGCATGGGATCGGAAGCCATCAGCAGCAATCCTGAAAAGCTCGAGGACGAAGCCAATTCCACTATCAGCAAGATGTTTAAGGATTATCCAGTTAAGTAATAACGGCCTGGTTCCCTTTGTAATCCGGCATTCTTCAACGAACCCACTCGGTAACCTGCATAGAAATTTTGGATTGGACTCTGCCTCCGACGCGGGTCAGACTGTTCCCATCTGGGTGAGGTTCTTGTGCAACAGGTTGGCAACTTCTCTGCAGCGGGCGGCCCTACGTTCCTGATGTGCCCTCCCACGATGTATGACGTCAAGTACGTCATCAATCCGTGGATGGACGGCAATGTCGATCGCTCTTCCCGTCAAAACGCAACTCGCCAGTGGGAACAATTGCACCTCGCGCTCGCTTCCCTGGCACGCGTTGAACTGGTAGAGCAGCAACCCGGTTCACCCGATATGGTCTTCACAGCCAACGCCGGGCTCGTGCGTGCGGGTGTGGTTGCGCTCAGCCGGTTTCTGCATCCCGAGCGTCAAGGAGAGGAACCACACTTCCGCAAGTGGTTTGATGACGCCGGCTTTTCGGTGCGCGAACTGCCATCCGCAGTGCCATTCGAGGGCGAAGGCGACGCGCTCTTTGAGTCCGATAATTCCCGTCTCTGGGCCGGTCACGGAATGCGAAGCCAGCAATCCAGCCACCAGTATCTCGAGGCCACTTGGGGCGTGGAAGTGATCTCGCTGCGGCTGATCGATTCCCGTTTTTATCATCTCGACACCTGCTTCTGTCCGCTCGTCGGCGGATACGTGCTGTATTACCCGGAGGCCTTCGACATTCCGTCGCAAAACAAAATTGCGGCCCGTTACCCGGATGAAAAGCGGATCCCCGTCTCGACCCAGGATGCCCTTCGCTTTGCCTGCAATGCGATCAACGTCGGGAAGGCGATCTTGTTGAACCAAGTCAGCCAGCAACTCTCGTCGCGCTTGGAATCCTACGGGTTCCACGTCATTCAAACGCCACTGACGGAGTTCTTGAAAGCCGGCGGTGCGGCCAAGTGTCTCGTGCTGAGACTTAGTGACATGGAAGCGACCCACGGATTTCTGAATTACCGGCGGAGTGCCGTGGCGTAGCTCTTACCATGGTCGCTTGACGCTGCTCGAAGCGTTTCCCTAGTATCGAAATCTAGAATGGGTTCCCTTCCAGTTCTTTTTTCGTTTCTCCGCGCCGGAACGTGGCGTGTGGTGCTTTCGGTCGTTTTTCTGGTCCTCGTCAGCGGTTCCTCCCGTTCCCAAGTCAAAAACAGCCTCCCGCCGGTTGCGAATTTCGTGGACATCGCCGAAAAGGCGGGCCTGACTGTGAAAAACGTGTTCGGAGGGACCGATACCAAGAAATACATCATCGAGACCACCGGCACAGGCGTCGCCATTTTCGATTACGACAATGACGGCTGGCCCGACATCTTCTTCGTCAACGGCACCACCCTCGAAGACATGAGGGCGGGAAAGAGTGGTCCCACCAACCGCCTGTACCACAACAATCACGACGGTACGTTTTCCGATGTCACCGAGAAAGCCGGACTGCTCGATGCGACCGGTTGGGGACAAGGCGTGTGCGTCGGCGATTATGACAATGACGGGTGGCAGGACCTGTACGTCACCTATTACGGCAAGAATCGCCTGTATCACAACGAGAAGGGCGTCTTTAAGCTGGTCAGCGAAAAGGCCGGCGTCGGGGGAAATGGCAAAGAGTGGGGAGCAGGCTGCGCCTTCGTCGATTACGATCGCGATGGTCACCTCGACCTCTTTGTCGCTAACTACGTTGACTTCGATGTGACCACCGCTCCCGCCCCGGGTGATCGTCCGTCCTGCATGTGGAAAGGTGCGCCGGTCATGTGCGGTCCGCGAGGCCTGCCACACCACAAAAACATCCTGTATCACAACCGGGGCGACGGCACCTTTGAGGATGTGACCCTTAAGGCCCACATCGATAGGACGAACGGCCATTACGGGTTAGGCGTTTCCACTCTCGATTACGACAACGACGGCTGGCCTGACATCTACGTTGCCTGTGACAGTACGCCGAGCATTCTCTATCACAACAATCGCGACGGAACCTTTTCCGACGTTGCCGTAGTGGCAGGTGTGGCGTTCAACGAAGACGGACGAGAGCAGGGAAGCATGGGCACGACCGTTGGTGACTACGACGGCGACGGTCGCCTCGACATATTTAAGACGAATTTCTCCGACGACACTTCTGCCCTGTATCACAACAACGGCGACGGCACATTCACCGACGTGACCACCGCTGCGGGCTTGGGCTTGTACACCAAGTATCTCGGCTGGGGCACGATGTTCTTCGACTTCGACAATGACACCTGGCCCGACTTGATGCTCGTGAATGGCCACGTTTACCCTGAGGTGGACAAATTCCACCTCGGCAGCAATTACCAGGAGCCGCGGATTCTGTACCGCAATAACGGTGATGCCACTTTTACAGACGTCTCGGACGCCGCCGGCAGCGGCGTCACGACTATGGCTTCATCGCGGGGATTAGCGGTCGGAGATCTTTGGAACACTGGTGAACTTTCAGCGGTTATCAGCAATATGAACGCGATCCCAAGTTTGCTGAAAAATGAACAGAAGTACTCGAACCACTGGATCGGGTTCAAAACCGTTGGAACGAAATCGAATCGCGATGGTATTGGAGCCCGTATCACGGTCAAGGCAGGGAAGCGGCTGCTGGTCGACGAGGTGCGAAGCGGTTCGAGTTATTACTCCCAAAATGACATGAGAGTTCATTTCGGCCTGGGTTCTGTCACCAGGCCGGACTCAGTTGAAGTCCGCTGGCCCAGCGGCTTAACAGAGCGTTTTGAAACGGTCACTGCGGATCAGTTGAATACGCTGAAGGAAGGCTCAGGCACTCTCGTGAGTAACGAGCCTCCGAAGAAATAAGGGAGATGTGATGCAGCAATTATTCCGGCCGTGTCTTGCGTACATGCTTTGCGCGCTAATTGTGACGGCGTCTCCGGCAAATATGGCCGGCCAGTCCACGGCGAAAGTGGCACCCGACGCCAGCCAGCCGTGGCCGCGAGTTGTTTACGCGAAAACCGCCACGCTTTCGATCTATCAGCCACAAGTCGAGAGCTGGACCGGCAACGTGCTCAAGGCCTACGCCGCGGTGAAAGTCAAAACAACAGGGAAGCAGACGACAGATTATGGTGTCGTCTGGTTTACCGCCAACACCGAAGTCGATAAGGTCAACCGCGTTGTAACTCTCGACAATTTCAATATCACCAAGCAGAGCTTTCCCACGCTCGCGAATAACGGTTCGGCATATGCCAGCGATTTCACCGGAGAGTTGCCGTGGAACCAGACGATTCCTCTGGACATGCTCGAGAGCGCCCTGGCGGTCTCGGCTGACGCGGGGGCGATGAAGAGCTATGAAGTTCAGAACAGTCCTCCCGCGGATTATCTACAGCATGACGCCGGCAGTTCTGGCTCTCATCGACGGCAAGCCCGTGCTGGGACCCGAAAAGGACCATCTCCAGAAGGTAATCAATACCCGTTCGCTCATCGTGTACGACACGTCCAAATACACGTATTACCTCGCATTAATGGATGGCTGGATGTCATCCCCCACCATTGAAGGTCCCTACACAGTGGCGAGGCATGAGCCGACCAAGGACCTGGACAGGATCAAGCAGGCCGCCCAGACCGGCAATACCAACCAACCGTTGGGCAACCCGGAGCAATCGCTAAGCGATGCCTGGGGCGAAGACGAGATGCCGACGGTTTACGTCAGCACGGTTCCTGCCGAACTGCTTGTGTTGCAGGGACAGCCCCAACTCAGCGCTGTCCTCGGCACCAACCTGCTTTATGTCTCGAACACCGGCAACGACATATTTTTAGACTCGGCAACCAACAACTACTACGTCCTGCTCTCGGGACGCTGGTTCAACTCGACGTCACTGCAGTCCGGCCCGTGGAGCTATGTCGCCCCCGGAAGCTTGCCGGGCGATTTCGCGAAAATCCCGCCCACCAGTCCCAAGGCGAGCGTTCTGGTATCGGTTCCCGGCACGACCCAGGCGAAAGAGGCATTGATTGCCAATTCCATTCCGCAGACGGCTACCATCACACGTTCTGCGGCTAAGCTCAATGTCACGTACTACGGAGCACCGAGCTTCCAGCCGATCACCGACACGCCGCTCACCTATGCCGTGAACACCGCGACGCCGGTTATGTTCGTGCCCTCAGCTTCTTCCTACTATGCGGTGGAGAACGGCGTCTGGTTCACTGCCGCAAGTTTCAACGGTCCGTGGACAGTTGCCGTCAACATTCCGCCGGTGATCTACACCATTCCACCAAGCTCGCCGCTGCACTACGTGACCTACGTGCAGGTTTACGGCTCGACTCCGACCGTCGTTTACGTCGGCTACACGCCCGGGTATTACGGGACGGTGGTCGCGCCCGGCGGCGTGGTCGTGTACGGCACTGGCTATTACTATCCGCCGTACATCGCGAGTACGGTCTGGGTTCCAGCTCCGTACACCTACGGAGTGGGCGCCGGATTCGGCTGGAGCACCGCAGCGGGCTGGGGACTGGCGTTCGGCGTTGGAATGGCGGTGGGGGCATACTGCAGTCCCTGGTGGGGGCCTGTAGGTTACTGGGGATGGGGTTATGCTGCACCCGCATGGGGTTGGGGAGGATATGGCGGTGCAGCAGCAGCGAATGTCTATGGACGATGGGGCAACACCGCCTATGCCGGCACAAGGGCGGCCTGGGCGAATCCGTACACCGGAAATATTGGCACCGGAGCCCGCGGAACTTACTACAACCCCGTGACGGGCAACTCGGGATATGCCGCGCACGGAGCCAACTACAACGCCTACACCGGCAACTACCGCACAGGAACAAACGTCAGTGGCTACAATCCCAGCACCGGAAGGTCGTACGCTGGTGAAGGCAGAACCGCCAGCAATGCTTACACCGGCAATTACGCTGCTGGAGCGCGCGGCGCCGAGTACAACCAAAACACCGGCGTGATCCACGGAGGGGCGACGGGAGTGGCGGGCAATGCCTACTCAGGACAATCAGTAGCCGGGTCGCGAGGCTTCTCCTACAACACCAACACCGGCAACGGCGTGGCGCACGCAAACGGGAATGTATATGCCGATAAGGACGGCAACGTGTACAAGGCCACTCCAGGATCAGGTGATGGATGGCAGCAGCACAGCAGTAGCGGCTGGGGAGCACCTTCTTCGGGCTTCGATAAATCATCCGCGGATAACTGGGCATCGGCCCGCGACCAAGGCAGCCAGCGTTGGGGCAACTTCCATTCCGGCGGATGGGGCGGCGGATTTGGTGGCGGCGGCTGGGCCGATCGCGGCGCGGGCGGCTTTGGAGGATTTCGTGGCGGGGGCGGATTCCGCAGGTGAGGGGGTATCCCCTCCCCCTCAAAATCCTTGTTTTGTTGAGGATAGGGATAGGGATAGATGGCGGGAAAGCTGGTTAGTACCCCCGTGAACTGCGGCGAAATAGCGATGATTGACACTCGCATCCTGAGTATCTGCCACTTGCTCAGCACTCTGGCGGAATGAAGTAGCGGACATCATTTGACCGGCTTGGAGCTTTTCGCCCCGGCAAGTTGCTCCGTCTTGACGATGCCTTGGCCCTCTTTAACGTAAACCAACTGGTTAACCTTCACGTCCTTCATGGTGTCGACCTGGCCGCTGGGCCAGCGCACCTCGAGCAGATCGACCTTGTCGGCCTTGCCCAGACCAAAGTGAATGCGCAGGTCACTCTGTGAAATGTAGCCTCCGCCGCTACGTACTTCGTCGATCTGCTGGTGAGGTTTCTGCTCGTCGGGGGGATGCGTGACGCATTTGACGCGCGCGCCGATGGCACTGCGGTTTGATTTGGTTCCAATACATTTTACTTTGAGCCAATTGCTGTCCAGTTTCGAGTCGCAGCGAACGAGTTGAGGCAGGCCATTCACGGTATTGACGACAAAATCGACATCGCCGTCGTTGTCGAAATCGCCAAAGGCGCAGCCACGGGAGGCGTTCGGGACAGTGATTCCCGGACCGCCGTACTGCGTCACCTCGCCAAAGCGCCCATTGCGCGTGTTTTTGTAGAGCAACTTCTTTTGCGGATATCCGGCCTCGGTGGTGAGCTGCTCGACCTCGGGATAGACATGGCCGTTGCAGATAAGAATGTCAGGCCAGCCGTCGTTGTCGAAGTCGAACCATCCGCAACCCCAGCCCAGATATTGGGTGTGAAGGCCGAGGCCGGCTTGGAAGGTCGCGTCTTCGAAGCTCCAGTCCCCCTGATTGCGGTACAGCGAAGGCGTGTCGCCGGCGAAGTTTGTTTTGAGGATGTCGAGGTTGCCGTCCAGGTCGTAATCAGCAGCTGACACGCCCATGCCGGCCTGCGGTTTGCCATCGGCGCTAAGTACGCAACCGGCTTCCAGACCGACCTCGGCAAACTTGCCGCCTTTCAGGTTCTTGTACATGAGGGACTTGGTGGAATCGTTGGCGACGTAGATGTCGGGCCAGCCGTCGTTATCGAAGTCGGCGACACAGACACCAAGACCGTAGGTACCGTTGACCTTCTTAATTCCAGAGCTATCGGATACGTCGGTAAACGTGCCGTCTCCATTGTTGTGGTACAGGATATTGGAATCGCCATTCAGCCCGGGCGGACCACATGCCACCATGACAGCCTTGTAGAGGCACGGCCCGCTTTCAGGAACCGGCGCGGTCTTGAGATCGAGGTCGATGTAGTTGGCAACGAACAGGTCGAGCTTGCCATCACGATCGTAGTCAACGAAAGCGCAGCCAGTGGCCCAGCGCGTCCTGGTTCCTGCAACTCCGGATTTTTCACTGACGTCGGTGAAGGTTCCATTTCCGTTGTTGTGGTAGAGGACGTTTTTTCCGAAATAGGTGATGAACAGGTCGTCGTTGCCGTCGTTGTCGTAGTCGCCGATGCACACACCCTGTCCCCATCCCGTGTGCTTGAGTCCGGCCTTCAAGGTCACATCGGTGAAGGTGCCGTCACGATTGTTCTTGAACAGGTGGTTGAAGGGCTCTTCGCCTGGAGGGAAACCTTCGAGGCGCCAGCCATTGACAAGGAAAATGTCGAGCCACCCGTCATTGTCGTAGTCGTAGAAAGCCACGCCGCAGCCGGTGGTTTCGAGCAGGTACTTGTTTTTGTGCTCGCCGCCAAAAGTGGTCTTGGCGTTAAGTCCGGCTTCCCTGGCGACGTCGATGAAGGTGACGCCCAGATCGTTGTCGGGGCTTGAGGGTGCCTGACCAAAAAGTGGGCGCGCCAGCGACATGACATCAGAAAAGGTGAGAACCAGGGCAGAGCGGCAGAGAGATTTCAGAAATTTTCGACGTGACTGTGACAAAGAATATGTACCTGTCCACTCTCGCGCTGGGTATGCAATTCATTTTGCGGGAGGTGGAAGGGGGATGGCAAGCCGGACAGTACCGCGCTTTCCCTTCATCGCGGACGCACGGAGAGCAAAGAGTCTGAAACGGGGAATACTGTAGTCCGTGGCGAAATGCAGGTACCTCGACTTCGCTCCCTTCGATTGCTGCGCTCGGGATAACAGTCCTTGAGGGTAGTTACATGAACCTTTGTGGCGTCGATGGTTGCGATGCATTACACTCAATCCCGTTTCTGGTTCACCATTACGGCCCCAGGAGGCACGTTCGATGCTTCGCAAATACTCCATTTTGGCGGCGATTCTGGTCTGCTTTCTCTTCTCGAACCTTGCCGCATCCGCGCAAACCAAGGGCGTCGATGCCGAAGGTCATGCGTGGTGGCAGCACGCCGTGTTCTACGAGATCTATCCGCGCAGCTACATGGACAGCAACAACGACGGCATCGGCGACCTGAACGGCATCGCGTCGAAGATGGACTACCTGCAAGTGGCTGGGCGTGGATGCGATCTGGATTGCGCCGTGCTTCCCGTCGCCGCAGGTCGATTTCGGTTACGACGTTTCGGACTACGAGAACATCGATCCGATGTACGGCACGCTGGCCGACTTCGATCGCATGGAGAAGATCGGGCAAGAAGAACGGCGTCGAGCATCATTTTCGATTTCGTGGTGAACCACACCTCGGACAAGCACAAGTGGTTTCTCGAGTCGGCGCTCGTCGAAGACCAATCCCTATCGCGACTGGTACATCTGGCGCGACGGCAAAGGCCCGAACCAGCCACCGAATAACTGGCTCTCGATCTTCGGTGGTTCGGCCTGGCAGTGGGACGGCGAAGACCAATCAGTACTATTACCACTACTTCTATCCGCAGCAGCCTGATCTGAACTGGCGCAACCCCAAGGTGGCGAGTGCCATGTACGGCGCTACGCGCTTCTGGTACAAGCGCGGCGTGGTGGGCTTTCGGCTGGACGCGGTCGACACGCTCTTTGAAGATCCCAACCTTAAGGACAATCCGATCCTGCCGGGCAAGAACGCATACGGCGACCCGAACATGAAGAACAAGTACAACAACAAGCTGCCCGAGAGTGCATGGGTGCTGCGCGGGCCTGCGCAAAGTTGCCGACCAATACAACGCGGTGCTGATTGGCGAAACGTGGACCGACAACGTCGCAGAAGTTGAAGGAGCTATTACGGCGCGAATCACGATGAGCTGCAGATGCCGATGGACCTGATGTTCACCGAGCTGAAGCCACTGTCGGCCGATGTGTTCCGCAAGCACGTTGCGAGCAGTGGACGCGCTCGGGCGAGTGGCCGGTTTACGTCATGAGCAATCACGACATCGTGCGCGCCTATATCCGGTTTGCCGACGGCAAGCACGATGACGACATCGCCAAGGTCATGGCCGGCATGTATCTCACGCTGCGCGGCACGCCGATCATGTACTACGGCGAAGAGATCGGGATGCAGAACAACGATCCGACGCGCAAGGAAGACGTGAAGGACCCGATCGGCCGACTGGGATGGCCGGAACAGAAGGGCCGCGACGGCGAGCGCACTCCCATGCAGTGGAACGACACTCCGAATGCCGGCTTCACGAAGGGTATTCCGTGGCTGCCGGTTCCCGATGTACCTACGAAACCCACAACGTCGCCACCGAGAAGAACGATCCCGAACTCGATCCTGAACTTCTACAAGAGGCTGCTGGCGTTGCGCCATACCAACAAGGCGTTGCTCGACGGGCGACTACGTTGCGCTCAACCAGGACGATGCCAACGTATACTCGTATCTGCGGCGCTATAAGAACGAGGCCGTCGCTGGTAGTGTTGAACATGTCGCCCAATCAGCAGAAGGTCGATTTCGACCTCTCTACCCAGGGATTTGCTTCGAAGCAGGCAAAAACTCTGCTGACGACGACAGCGGCCGGGAGTGAACAGCCGATTGCCGGAATAGTGCTGCCGCCGTACACGGTGTATATCGGAGAACTCAGCAAGTAAGCCGTTCGCTCAGCAGTGACGGATGGTCGGAGACAGCGAAGTGTTCAGGCGATATTTGGGACTAGCAGGCGCCTTGTTTGCGGGGGCGTTGCTGCAGGCTCAGTCCGGTCCGATTGCCCGAACAGCTTCGGCTGGTTTGTATACCGTCACTGGATCTGCGGCTGTGAGCGCCCTCGATCTCGCGGGGAACAAAGTCGACCCATTTCAGATGTCGGACGGTAAACCGCTCGTGCTGATTTTCGTGCGAACGGACTGCCCCATTTCGAACCGGTACGCCCCGACCATACAGGCACTCAGCAAGAAGTATGCGGGCACTGCGTTGATGATTCTGGTCTACCCGGACAAATCCGAAACAGCACAGGACATCGAAAAACACTTACTTGAATACGGCTACAAAATACCGGCGTTGCGCGATACGCAACGAGAGCTGGTCAATTTGAGCAAGGTCGCCATCACGCCTGAGGCGGCGGTGTTCGATCGCCATGGCGAGCTCACCTATCACGGGCGCATAGACAACTGGTACAAGGAATTCGGGCATGCTCGCGTGGCTCCGACGACCCACGAACTTGACCAGGCAATCCGGGCCACGGTGAGCGGCGGGAATCCGGCGCCAGCGTCGATTGGCGGTGTGGGCTGCTACATCTCGGACCTGCAATGAACCGCTTAGGGCTTAGTTCGAGACGAGCGATGCTCATTGCGATTGGCGCCGTCGTCGCAATCGGCGGGTATCAGTCGCGACTGTGGTCTTCAGAGCCCGGGGTGTCTTCAGGCAAGGTCACATTCAACCGTGATATCGCTCCCATCGTTTACCAGTACTGCGCGTCGTGCCACCGTCCGGGGGAGGCGGGACCGTTTCCGTTGCTGACGTATCAGGATGTGAAGAAACATGGGAGCCAGATTGCCGCGGTCACGCAGACACGGTTCATGCCGCCATGGTTGCCCGAGCCGGGCAAGCTCAAGTTTGCGGACGAGCTTCGGCTGGGTGACGCACAGATTGCGAGGATACGGGCCTGGGTGGAGCAGGGAATGCTGGAAGGAAACCCAGGCGATCTTCCGCCGAAGCCGAAGCTTGTTGAGGGATGGCAACTGGGGCAGCCCGACTTGATCCTAAAAGCCGAGAAGCCGTATACGTTGCAGGCGAGCGGGACCGATCAGTACTGGAACTTTATTTTGCCGGTGCCGATTCACGAGACGAAATGGGTGCGGGCGGTAGAGATTCGTCCGGGTGACAAGCGGCTGGTTCATCATGCCAACCTTCTGGTTGACCGGTACGAGTCGTCGCGTCGAATGGAGAAGGTGAAGGGCAATGGATTTGGGGGGATGGAAATCCGAATCGACTCGGAGGTGTTCGACCCTGACAGCCACTTTCTGTTCTGGAAGCCGGGGATGGTGGTGACGAACGAGCCCGACGGAATGGCGTTGCGCCTGGACAGAGGTACGGACCTGGTACTGAATGCGCATCTCCAACCTTCGGGGAAGGAGGAGCCGGTACAGCCGACGATCGGGCTGTACTTCACAGACAAGCCGGCGACGGTGCATCCCATGCTGCTGCAGATGCAGAATGATGCCGCGCTCGACATTCCCGCAGGGAACCGCAATTTTGAAGTGACGGACGAGTTCAAGCTGCCGATCGACGTTGATCTGATGGCTATTTATCCGCACGCGCATTACCTGGGCAAGGACCTGTTGGCCGCCGCGACGCTGCCGGATGGAACTACCGAGACGCTGATTCACATCAAGCACTGGGACGTGAACTGGCAGGCGGTTTATCGGTATGCCGAGCCGGTGTTTCTTCCGAAGGACACGGTCGTGACCATGCACTACGTATACGACAATTCGGAGGAGAATACCGCCAATCCGAATCGTCCGCCGGCAAGGGTGGTGGGTGGCAACCTTGCGACTGACGAGATGGCGCATCTGTGGTTGCAGGTGCTTCCAAGGAGTGACCCGTCCCGCCAAGGGGACCCGCGCATGGTGCTGCAAGAAGCGTGGGCGCGGCACGAAGTCGAGAAGGCTCCCGGAAGCTTCGAGTCGCGTTATAACCTCGGCGAAATGCTACAGGCACGGGGGGCGATCGACGAGGCTGTCGAGCAGTTTCAGGCGGCGGTTACGATTCGTCCCAGCGATGCGGTCGCGAACAACGCCCTCGGCGGGGCGCTGCTGGCAAAGGGCGACCTGAATGGCGCGGTCAAGGAATTTGGTGTCGCGTTAGCGTCGCAGCCAGATTACTTCGATGCCCACTACAACCTGGGTAGCGCGTTGGCGGCACAGGGGGATTTCAGAGGCGCGGCTGAACAATTCGGGGAGGCTGCGAAACTGAATCCAGACGACGCGAACGCGCAAGCGAATCTCGGCACCGCGCTGGTCCAGCTCGGACGGCTGAATGAAGCAAAGTCACATTACGAAGCGGCTCTTCGCATCGATCCTTCGAATCAGCTTGCACGCGAGAACCTGCAGCAACTCGAAGAGCTGACCAAAGACCGCGTGCACTGATCCTGCTTTCTTGCCGTCGTCCGTTATCATGTAGCGGGATCGGAAACTCAGCGTGTCACGACGGACTCAGGGCGCGACTTTCGCAGGTATTTTATGTGCTCTTTACGCGGTGATTGCCATTGCCGCCAACGATCTGCAAAAGACATCTGCCGCGCCGCCTGCCACAAACGGGTATGTGGGCAACGAAGCGTGCGCAAGTTGTCATGGGCCGATCGCGAGATCCTTTTCCAGCACCGCTCATGCGCACGCCAGCGGACCTGCGGACGCGAACCTCGTATCCGGTGAATTCAGCCACCCGAACTCTAAGGTGAAGTACCGCGTCTATTCGGAATCGGGCAAGGTCTGGATGAGTTTTGAGCGTCCGGGCGATCCCCTCGTGCAAGGCAAGCGCCAGCTTTTGTATTACATCGGCCAGGGGCGTCGCGGTACGACGTACCTGTTTTCAGTGGATGGGTATTTCTTTGAGACGCCTATCAACCTCTACACCAGCCGACATGTGTGGGACATGGCCCCTGCCTATGGCGATGCGCGGGAGATTCCGATGAACCTTCCGGCGCTTACCAGTTGCATGGACTGTCACGTCAGCGGAATCCGTCCACCGATCGAAGGCACGGAGAACCGATACGCGACGCCCCTATTCCTGCATGCAGGCGTCACCTGCGAGCGCTGCCACGGGCCGGGAGAGAGTCATGCCGACGGCAACCGCGGCATGATCGTCAATCCTTCAAAACTGGCACCCGAAAAACGCGATCAGGTATGCATGCAGTGTCACCTTGAAGGCAACGCGGCGATCGAACGCCCGAACAGGCATCTCTATCAGTATCGCCCGGGCGACGATCTCTCGGACTATGTTCGTTATTACGTACTCACATACAGCGGGAAACCGGGGCTGCGAGCAGCCAGCCAGTTCGAAGAGCTGGCGCAGAGCGCCTGCAAGAAAAAATCGGGCGATGCGATGTCGTGTACGAGCTGCCACGATCCTCATCGGACAATTCCGCCGGAAGAACGGGTTACGTTCTACCGTACGAAATGCCTGGCGTGTCACGGCGCGCAATTCGGCGAGAAACACCACCCGAACCAGACAGACTGTACGCAGTGTCATATGCCAGCGGCTTCCAGCAGCGACATTGCGCATACCGCGGTTACGGACCACAGCATTCCGCGCAGGCCAGCATTAGGCCCGAAACTCGAGAATGCCAGTTCGTCGTCTCTGCCGCAGTTGGTGCCTTTTCCATCGCCAAAGAAGGGCGGCGGTGATGACGATGTTCGCGATTTGGCGTTAGCGTGGCAGTCGATCGTGAACAGTGGGATGACAGCGGCGGAGCCTGAGGCCGAACGTCTCTTGAAACAAGCGGCTGCGCGGTTTCCCAACGATCCAGCAGTTCTCTCGGCGGTTGGTTATGTTGAACAGCAAAAGGGGGCCGATGACAAGGCACGCGAAGCGTATCGCACGGCCCTGGCGCTTGACCCGACGCTGGTTGATGTCGAAACCAATTTGGGGGTGCTGGACACGCGCTCGGGAAAGTTGACCGACGCAGTTCAACTTTGGCAGGATGCATTCCGCAGGGCCCCGGGCCGCAGCAACATCGGCATGAACCTTGCCCACACCTTCTGCGCGACCGGACAGTTCAAAGACGCGCGAGACTACACCATGCGGGTCCTGCAGTTCAATCCGGACCTGGGCGCAGCGAAGGCGTTGCTCAAGCACCTGAACGCCGACCCTCCAAAATGCACGCCCTAAACTATTGGATTTCAGTTTGCTTGTTACGCAACTGTTCGGCGAGTTTGAGTTCCTGCTCGGCTTCGTCGGGCCTGCCCATATCGCGATAGGCCTGTCCAAGAAGCTGGTGGGTCATCGGGTTGTTGGGATCCATGGTGGCTGCGCGCTGGAGAGCGCGCAGGGCAAGCGCAGCTTCACCCTTCTTCTCGAGCACCTTGCCTAGCAGGATGTACGGGCCGGTTGAGGTGGCATCCAACCATATGGAACGCTGTAGTTGTCGCTCGGCATCATCGTATTTTTGTACCCGCGAGTAGGCGTCACCGAGCTTGTAGTAAGTAGCCGGATACCCGGGATTGATCTCCAATTCTTTCTGGAATTCGTTAATGGCCTCGGGAATCTTCGAATTGAACATGTAGATTTCGCCGAGCAATTGATGGGCGAGTGGAAGCTTAGGATCGTGCGAACTGGCCGCCTGCGCGTATTCTTCGGCGATCGGTATGAATTCCTGCCGAAACAACATTCTGGCGGTGACCAGGTAAGCCGCGCCGGAGTCCGGCGGCACATCGAACATCTTCGCAAAAGCTTTTCGGGCGTTGGGGTAATCCTTCGACTGGATATAACAGATGCCGAGAACGTAAGACGCATCGATGTTGGCTCTTGGGTACCACGTCTGGACTTTTTCCAGATACGGAATTGCTTCAGCAGGGCGTCCGGCGAGGTAGTAGGAGAGGCCCAACAGTTGTACCGCTTCCGTGTCGTTCGGGTCTTCGGCGGAGGCCCGCTTCAGGTATTCCGCAGCTTTCAGGTAATCGCCCTTTTTGTAGTAGGCGACACCCAACTCGTGGGTCACACCGGGCGGCCTTGGAGATTTCGCTGCCAGCGTCTGAAGTTGGGCGATTGCCTCGTCGTATTTTCCCTGTTGCGACAAGCGACGGGCCGAAGCGAATTGTGCACTGGGAACGTCGGTCTTTGTGGACGGGGGTGTGGATGCAGAAGGGCTGGGAACGGTCGTCTGTGCGTTCGCTAGAGTGCAGCAAACGCCAAGTAAGATTGCGAGTCGAATGAAGCAATACATGTGAGAATCCCGCTGAGTCTTTCAGTCTTAGAGTAACGCACCGAGGAGTCGGGGTCCGAGGCCGCGGGATAAGGCGATCGCCCGGAGTGGGTAATCCAGGTTCCGCCTAACGCAATAATGCAGCAGCGCACCACAGGACGGGAGCCTGTCCGTGAAGGTCGCCGGTAATGCGGCGTCTCTGGAGATAGTAGTTGAGCTCGTTTTTCTGGCCGGTGCCTTCGCAGACGTTCTTGATGTCACCGTTTGAGTCGATTGAGCCGGCGAGCGCCAGCCATCCTTTCCGTGCTGCGGGTCCGTAAGTGTGTTCGTCGAGCCACCCTTGCTTCACGCCTGTAATTATGGCGAAGGTGAACATGCCCGTGCTGGAGCTTTCGGGCCACGCCTCAGGATGATCGAGCAGTTGACGCCACATTCCGTCGCTCGCCTGCAAAGCAAGAAGCGATTTCATCATTCTCTTGTACGCAGACATGATTTGGGGACGTTGCGGATGGTCCGCAGGCAATGCGAGGAGGAGTTCCGTCATCCCGGCTGCAACCCAACCATTGCCCCTGCCCCAGAAAAATGGAGCCTCCGGAGCGTGGTAGAAGAGAGCGTTCGGTTGCTCAAGCTTCGCAAGATAGGCGGTCATTTCGTCTGCGGCGCGGTCGAGATACTTTTTGTCACCGGTCGCCCGAAAGGCCTGCACCTGGAGGATGGTGATCATGTACATGTCATCGATCCAATACCGGGTTTCGGCGGTGAGTCCATCTGGAGTCGTCGCCGACCACTGGTGATCCGCGAAGATCAACCCTGCTGTTTGGTATTTCGCGTCGTCCGAGGCCAGGTAGATCTCGAGTGGAACCGCACCGACAACGGAAAAATCCACATGCTGCTTTTCGAGACTGAACTTAATAAGGTCGTGAGTGAACTGTAGGTCATACTGGCTGACGAGACGATTCTGCAGTTGCTTGTTCTTGGTTTCCTCAGCAAATTTCAGGGCACCGTACCAGGTGCACACGATTGGGTAGATGGGTGAAGTCTGACTTACCGAAACAGTCGAAACGAATCGGTCGGCGACTCGAGCCCCGATCTCCTGAGGCGACTTGCCAGCTGGCCAGTTACGGAACTCTTTAGGCTGTCTGGCCTGGAGAGTGGCTGCGAACAAGGGTAGGAATAATAGGGCAGATAATTTTCGTTTCGAAAAAGATTGAGCCACGTTACGGAATCTCCTGCGCCGCAGCGACGCCGACGTATTTATCAGCGCCGCCGTAGTAGAAAAGATAACGATCGCCACGTTTGACCATCCCTTCGACGAAGACAACATTGGGGACCTGGCCAATCTTTTCCCATTCTCTTTCGGGCGCGAAAATCGGCTGCTCGCTCCGATAGAGCAATTTGCGCGGGTCGTTGCGATCGAAGACTGCGACCGCTGTGCGATAGACCAGTTTGTCATCAGCACCGTTGTAAACCAGCACTATGCCGTTGGAATTCAGGGTCGGAGAAGGGCCGGGCTCGACGACGCGGGAATCGAACTGGCCCGGGCGTCGCGGCAAAACCGGTGTGCGCGTTTCCTCCGTCCAGTGAATCAGATCGGTTGAAGAAGCCAAGCCCGTCTGATCGTTCTTGTCAGGAGTCGTTCCCAGGAAGTACATCCAGTATTTTCCATTGATTTTTTCAGGGACGATTGCACCTGACTTCGTCCATCCTGTGTTCCAGTTGCCTTTATAAGCAGGAAGAATCACCCCTTTGCGCTCCCAGTGAATGAGGTCCTCGGAAGTCGCGAGGCAAAGCTGCGCGTCCTTTGTGTTGTATCCCGTGTAGGTCAGGTAATAGGTGTCGCCGAACTGCACGAGACGAGGATCCTCCACTCCTCCGTCCTTTTCGTACGCGGCTTGGGGCGAAAGCACCGGCTCAGGGCGACGAGCGAAGTGGATGCCGTCAGCGCTCTCCGCATACCCCAGGCGCGACGTGCCGTGTTTGTCCTGGGCCCGATACAGCATCGCGATTTTGCCTTCACGGATTACGACGGCAGGGTTGAATGTGCCTGCGGATTCCCAGGAGTCTCCCTCCGGGGCGAGGACGGGCATTTCAGAGGCGCGACGCCACGAGCCGTAAGGGAGCTTCCATCCCGCTGCCGCCAGTAAGCAGGCGGCAGCAGCAGCAATCAACGGAATCCGTAGAAGATAGCGTTTCGTACGATGAGCACTGGTGAGATTCATCGTTGCGCATTGTAGTCCCGGCGCGAGAGGCTGAGGCAAGGAATCGTTGTGTTGAAGGGAGGGCGTAGAAAGCATTAGCCTTTTGCTATCGTGCTCGGTCTCAATTCCCCGGTCCTTCTGAAATTTCGCAATCTGTATATCCTCGTGCTCGGGTCGATTCTCGCCGCCAACTGCAATCCACTCTTGGCGCAGGCGACCGCCAATCCTGCCGCCACCAAGGCATATGAAAGCGGGTTGGCAGCCATGCGTGCGGGAGACTTTGACAAAGCAAAGACGGAGCTCGCGTTAGCTACGAAACTAAACCCGCGAAATGCGGACGCTCAACTGGCGCTCGGCAAGGTCTTGCTGCATCTCGGCGACCTGGAGGGCGCAGTTGCCCATTTGCGTACGGCGATTGCGCTAAAGCCGAGCCTGGCCCAGGCGCATTTTTATCTCGGCCAAACGCTTTCGGCTACGGGTTCGTTGGACGAGGGGACCGCAGAACTCAACGCTGCCACCAAGCTCGCTCCGAAAGAAGCGGATCCCCATCGCGCATTGGCGCGGGCGCTGAGTGCGCAGAACAAAACCCCGGAGGCGCTCGCAGAAGCTAAGACAGCGGTGACGCTGGCTCCGAAGAATGTCGAAGCACTGGATGAGCTGGGGTCGTTACTGGCACAGTCAGGCCAGCTCAATGAAGCGGCGAAGCAATTCCAGGCCGCGCTCGCCATCGACCCGGGCTACCAGCCGGCGCACTTTCATCTTGGCGTCGTCCGGCTCAATGAAGGACACACCGATGAAGCCGAGAAAGAGCTCAGCCTGGTGACGCAAACCAATCCAAACGATGGCAGGGCGTACTACTATCTCGGGGACGCGTATCAGACGACGGGCAATAAAGAGGCGGCGATTTCCGCGTACGAGCGGGCCGCAGCATTGTTACCCGATTCACCCTCGATCCAAACCAAGCTGGGCCTGGCCTTGCAACGGACCACGGACATGGAAGGCGCCGCAGCCGCCTTTCGCAAGGTGATTGCGCTGACACCGAACGATCCCGAGGCCCACAACAACCTTGGGCTCGTCCTGATGCAGAAAGGCGAGGGGGAAGCGGCGGTTAAGGAATTCCAGGAGGCGGTCCGACTTCGTCCCGACGACCCCGGGTTCCGCGGGAATCTGGGAATCGCGTACATGCAACTTTCGGATTTCGATGCTGCGGAGCAGAACCTGCGCGAGGCGCTCAAGATGGCCCCGGACAGCGCGTCCACTCACTACGACCTCGCGCTAACGTTGAAACTCAAAGATCAGTTGACGGCTGCGATGGCGGAGATGAAAAAGGCGATCCAGCTGGATCCCAAACTGGTGGATGCTTACTACACCCTCGGCGTCACGCTCTGGCAGCAGGGAGAATTTCCGGAAGCCGTTGAACAACTGCGCAAGGCAATCGAACTGAGACCGGATTATGCCGAGGCGTACTACACGCTGGGCACGGTACTGAAACAAATGAACCAGTTTTCGGAGGCCGCAAAGGCTTTGCAGGAAGCTATCCGATTGCAACCGCAGTTTGCGGGTGCGCACACCACACTGGCGGCTGTCCTTCGACAGATGGGTGACAGCGCAGGAGCAGACGCCGAAAGCAAATTGGGCGACGCGCTGGTGAAGGAAAAAATCGGGGCACAAGGTGCGACCTTCGCGACCAACTCGGGCAAACGAATGCTTGCAGCCGGTGATCTCGACGGTGCGATATCACAATTCCAGAGCGCAATAAAACTGTCTCCATCGTTCGCGCAGGCGCATTATCAGCTTGCGCTGGCGCTGTCGCGAAAAGGCGACAAGGCTGGGGCGGCCGAGGAGTACCAGAAGGCGGAGGCGCTGGATCCGAAGCTTAAGGCGACGCCTTGAGCGATAACTTGGCTGATTCCCCTCGAATGAAGGGAGTGCGAGGGGAAAATCGGTTTTGTTAGCCATACTTCTGCCTCGGGCCGATTTTTTTTGAGGGTACTGTAAAGAAGTTATTGACAGGTAGTCACAACTTTCTTGACATCAAGTGTTTCAAGATTTAACGTTGCACACGGTCACGTCGGGGTGACTTGGGGTACGGCCCTTTCGTGACAACACTATAGCTGGAAAATCTGATCGTGGACTTCTACCTCTTTTACGATGCGGCAGGAGTGGATTCGGCCAAGGCAGCGAATCGCAATCATTTCATTCGTCCTTTTTTAGCTGACCGCACAAATCTACTCAACGTCAACAAAGCAGTAACGGTTTCCAGCCACGAAAGGCAGGGAATTCGCGAGTCGCGAGGCTACTTGACCACGTGACCGCAACTCCTCTGCGGAGGGTGAAATGAAAAAACGGTGGGTGTTGTCCTATGTAGTGTGCGTGCTTCTGGTGCTAGCTTCGACCGCGGCTTATGGTCAGGCAGTATTCGGAAACATTGTCGGTACCGCAACTGATCCGCAGGGTGCGGCTGTTCCTAACGCCACTGTGACCGTGACGAGTCAGACGAAACAGACTTCGGTTACGGCCACTACCAATGAGTCCGGCAACTATTCGGTCACTCACCTGATTCCGGACGTCTATTCTGTCAAGGTGGAGTCGTCGGGTTTCAAGGTATTCGAACAGAAAGACGTGCCTGTCTCCGCTGACGGTACGCAACGCGTGGACTGCCAGTTCCAGGTCGGTTCCGCCAGCGAGACGATGGAGGTCACGGGCGAGCCGCCGCAGTTGCAGACGGACAAATCCGACATCGCGCTGCAGTTCAACAGTACCTACGTGTCAGGACCTGCCAAGCTATAACCGCAACTTCACAAATCTCGAATTGGCGTCCCCGGGCACGCAGAAACTGACTGGCTGGAGCCACGCTAACACCGAGAATCCGCAGGCTTCCCAGCAGATTTTCGTGAACGGCCAGCACTTCAGCGGGACCAATTATCAATTGGATGGCACAGACAACCAGGACCCGATCCTGGGAATCATCGTCATCAATCCCAACCTCGACGCTGTGACCGAAGCTAAAGTAGCCCTGCAGCAATACGACGCGGAAATGGGCAAGGCGGTCGCGGGTTATGTGACGGCGCAGACCAAGTCGGGCAGCAATGACTTTCATGGCGGCGGCTTCTGGTTCCGGCGTACCGACGCCAATGAAGCTCGCGATCCATTTACGCAATTTCAGCCGGTGAATGGCCGGTTTATACCTGCCACCAGGTGGCAGGAGTTTGGCGGGTCGATTGGCGGTCCGATCATGAAGAACAAGTTGTTCTTCTTCGGCGACTACCAAGGCCAGAGGTACTCCACCGGCGTATCCAATCAGTACAGCATACCAACGCTGCAGGTGGAACAGACCTGCGGTCAGACCACCGGGCTTCTGCGATCTCAGCCAGTATCTAGGTCAGACCGGCGGTGGCGGCGGCGGTGGCGGTCCTGCAGGGTCAGGTGTTTGATCCCAACACTGGCAACCTCCAGGGTGGCGGACGCACTGCTTTTGCGGGCAACCTGATCCCTAACAGCATGATCTCGCCCCAGGCGAGGTCGCTCCTGGCGCTCTTCCCGGCGCCCAACTCAACGCGGTAGTTCCAACGGCACGCAGAACAACTACATTGCCGGCGGGGCCGGTCCGTTCTCGGGGAACAACTGGGACGGGCGTATCGATTGGGTAGCAACCCCAACCCTGAATGTCTTTGGTCGTTACAGCCAGCAGTGGTTCTCGGTATCCGGGAGCCCCGGGTCTCCCCCAAATAGGCGGTACTGGCTTCGGTTCCGGTGGACTGGCCGGAAGCTCAAACATTCACAATTACAGCGTGTCGGTCGGAGTGACGAAGACGCTCAGTCAGACTTGGCTGGCTGACTTCCGCTTTGGGTGGATGCACTACAATCCCCAAACTCAGAAGTTCTTCGCAGGTACGACTCCGATGAGCAACTTGGGAATTCCGGGCCTCAACATCACCGACCAAGGAGCCTTGACGGCAGCCTTCACCTCGGGCTTTCCGGCGTTCCAAATGAACACCGATTCCGCAACGCTCACGAATTTTGGAGAAGGTCTCAACGTTGGCCGCTGCAACTGCCCACTCATTGAAGACGAAAACCAGTACCAGGGTGTCACCAACTGGACGAAGCTGTGGGGCAACCACTCCTTCAAGTTCGGCGCCGACATCCGCAGCGCCAGCAACCTGCGAGTGCCTAGCGATGCCAACCGCACTGGCGTGCTGAACTTCGACCACCTCGACTACCTCCAACGCCGGCATTGGGGGCATCGATCTTGCTTCGTTCCTCTTTGGCGACGTGGCAAGCTTCAACCGCTTTGTGAGCACCACGCTGAATGCCTCGGAGCACCAATGGCGCTACTTCTTCTACGGGCAGGATGCCTGGCGCATTACGCCGAAGTTGACCGTCAACTACGGCTTGCGCTGGGAAATCTACATGCCTGAGTCCGTCAACGGGAAAGGTAACGGCGGCTTTGCCAATCCCGTGCTGAGTTCCAACCCGGGCGATGGCGTTATTCGCGTCGCCGGATATGGGCCGTATGGCCTGAGCGGGAACATCAACAACAACTACAAGGCGTTCGCCCCCCGCCTTGGCGTTGCCTACTCGATGAACGAGAAGACCGTTATTCGCATGGGCTTCGGCGTAAGCTACGACATTGGTGTCTTCGGTTCGAATTTCGGACACGCTGTCACCCAAAACTTGCCGGTGTTGGCCAACCAGCAGATCACCGCGTCAACCAGCATTCCCGGCGCGTCGGACAACTTCCTTCCGGCGTTTAATCTGAGCGTCGGTCCTGCGCCCAACGTATCCCCGGTCATTCCTGCCACTGGCATCCTTCCACTGGGCGGACCGCAGGGCAACGTTCAGCCCAGAATGCGTCCTACAAGCCAGGTGCTACCTTCCGTGGCCGCCTGGAACGTCGCGATACAGCGCCAGATGACCAACAACTTGACGTTGGATATCGCGTACATCGGTAATACCGGGCGTCATGGATTCGACGGAGACGGACCATCGTGGAACTTGAACCCGGTAAACATTCAGAACTACGGTCTGACGCAGGCTGGGCTCATTCCGCAGAGCGCCCGCCAGTACTTCTTCAACAAGATCAGCACCCCCTACACTGATGCCAACGGGGTAACTACCAATGTGTTGTGCTGCTCCGGCGGCATCATGGGGAACTGGTTCGGCAATGATGCCAACAGTCATTACAACGCTCTGCAGGTTAAGCTGCAAGAGAATATGGCGCACGGCCTGCAGTTCATTGCTCATTACACGTGGTCGCACGCGTTGAACTACACTGGCGGCAACACCGGGTACTTCGAAGTCAATCCGAGGGTCGCTTACGGTCCGGACGATCAGAACCGTCCGCAAGTGTTCGTCGCGATCATCACTTACCAGCTGCCGTTCGGCAAGGGCAAGCAGTTCGGCGGCAATGCTGGCAGGGTCGAGAACCTGATCATCGGCGGCTGGCAGGTTTCGTCTAGTACGCAACTGGTCGGCAGGTTTGCCGTTCACGGCAACCTACAACGAATGTAACTCCGACCAGGACGTAGGTGTCTGCAATCCCAATAAGGGCAATTCCGCGCTCTGGTCAATGGGTGGCGGATCGCTGAATCCGATTACCCACACGGTCACCTACTTCACTCCGATACAGGAAATGGCCACACCCTGTACGAGTTATGGTGCGTGGGCAAGGCCGTGTACCGGCACCCTTGGGAACGCAGGCACGGACTCTTTGTACGGTCCGCGTTCGTTTACAACCGATGCAACCGTCATGAAGAACTTCAACCTGACCGAGCGGTTTAACTTTCAGTTCCGCATGGACGCGTTCAATCTGTTCAACCATCGCGTGTTGAACTTTAACCAAAACGCCGGCAACACCTGCGTCGATTGCATGAGTCCAACCGGCGCGTTGCTCAACAATGCGGGTCTGGTTACGGATATCGATCCCAACACCACGATGCGCGAGTTGCAATTCGCAATACGCTTGACCTTCTAGTTCGGCGATTGTGACTGGAAACGATTAAGGGGGAAGCCTGAAGAGGGCTTCCCCCGCAGTTGTAGCTCTCGACTCTTGCTTTGCGTCTCGAGTCGGCAGATCAGCCGGCGAGACCAATTCTGCAGCCTCCGTTGCCCACCAGCGGAGGCTTTATTGTGTGCGCGGCGGACGCCATGCCGAGGCAGATTGGGATTGCGGCATTCGGGTCGCGACGAAGTAATAGAATGCGTATGCACGTGCTGGGTGCTGGAGGCGATATTCACCTGTTGGTTGCAAATTGCGAGTGGGTAACGCATGTATAGCCGGGGAACGAGACTCTGGTTCCTGGGGTTGCTCACGCTCCTAGTGGCCGGAGTCGCTTTCGTTATAACCAGGCCCTTCCTCTATCCAGTTGCGGCGGCCATCGTCCTCGCGGTGGTATTCAATCCCGTACATCAGGGAATTCTGACGTGGACGAAGGGTAAACCTGGGCTCGCGTCACTGCTGTCCACGCTGACGCTGCTCTTCGTATTTGGTGTGCCGGTGTTTGTCGTTATTTCCCTGGCGGCGAACGAGGGCGTCGCCGCGGCCCAATACCTGACGCGCCGCAGTGCCGCAGAAGGTGGGTTCACCCTGTTCCTCACGACCATAGCCGACCGTGGGTTGCGATTTGTGGGCCGTTGGATTGACCTGTCCAAATATGACGTCCGGGGAGCCATTACCTCGCACGTCCAGCAAGCTGGAGTGTGGCTATTAGGCTCGGGCGCCGCCGTGTTGGGAGGGTTTACCAGACTCTTCGTCACTACCCTGTTCACGCTGGTTATCGTATTTTTCTTATTTCGTGATGGTCACGAATGGGTGCACCGGGCAGTGGGGGTCATTCCTCTGTCGCCGGAACAGGCGCGGCGCTTGCTCGGCAACATATCCGACACGATCGTTGCCAATATGTACGGCATTCTCTCCGTGGGTTTGGCACAGGGCATTCTTACCGGGATAGCCGTCGCTTTGGTGGGGATCCCGTCACCCGTACTACTCGGCCTGGGCGCGGCATTTGCCTCCGTAGTTCCGGTCGTCGGAGCCGGTATCGTCTGGATTCCCGCAGGACTTTATCTCATCTTCACTGGCGCTCTTTGGAAAGGTATCTTCGTACTGCTGTGGGGGACGGTGGTCATCAGCGCGGCAGACAACGTAATCAGGCCATGGGTAGTCAGCGGTAAGGTCGAACTTCATCCGCTGGTACTTCTGTTCTTCATACTGGGAGGAGTCGAAGCATTTGGGTTCCTGGGGCTGTTTCTCGGTCCAGTGATCGCCTCAGTCTTGACGGTACTTTTCCAAATGTTTCGCGAAGAGCTCAATCGGGAACCTTCAAGGACACCTAATCCCGAATAGGAGCCAATCGGGGTGAATGAGGCTGTAACCATCGTTTCATGTCGATCTGCCAAGCCCAGGCTCTCTTCGATCCGCTGCGTCCCGGAGTGCGGTTATACGGTGTTCCAAGCACCGCAGCCCGGCGCGTCAACTGTGGTACAAAGGATGCAGAATCTTCCGGAGCGCTAAAGCTCGCCGTCTTCCCGGTTGCTGAATACTGTTGACAGAGGAACTAAAGATAGGAAATCCTGCGCTTAGCCATGGCTCGAGAAAAGGCATTCAGAGGGGCGCCGTCACCAGCCGGTAATTTATCTGAGAAACTTCGCCATCTCAGTCCAAAGCGCCAGGAGATCATTCGTCCCGTACTGGAGAAGCCGCAGGGATTTGTGCTTCTGAGCATTCGCGCACTGGCGAATAAGCTGGGCACCGATCCGGCGACTACCGTGAGGATCGTTCAGGGACTGGGCTTCTCAACCTATAAAGACTTCCAGCGGCATCTTCACGACTTATCTGTGGCCTATGCGACTTCGCTCGATACCATGAAGGCGGCGGCAAGCGAAGATTCCGGTCCTGCCGCGTTGGTCCGGGCAGCGTTGCATCGGGACTTTCAGAACTTGCATGCGCTCAGCAACAGCCTCGATGCTGACAAGATATGCGCGCTTGCCCTGCGCATTTATGATGCCCCGAAGATCGTTCTCCTGGGAGGAGACGCTGCCACTGCGCTGGTGCATCACCTGGAGTATCACTTTACGGTAATCGGTCTTCCGGTGTTATCGGCGACTGCTGCCGGCCGCGTAAGCCACATAGTGCGCACGGTAGGACGTAAGGACCTGGTCATTGGGATCAGCTTCCGCAGAGGGTTGCGGCTGACGGTGGAAGGACTGCAGAGTGCCAGGCGGAACGGAGCATTTACGGTCGCTATTACGGATACCTTCGTTTCGCCGCTGGCGCGAATCGCTGACGAATGCCTGATCGCATCTGTAGAAACGCCTTCGTTCGGCGCTTCCTACGTGGCCCCGATGGCCCTGATCGACGCGATCGTCGCTGCTGTCGGCAACCTGAAGCGTGGACGTATCGTGTCCCTGATCAAGCAAGCCGACGAAGAGCAGCGCCGCGGCTTCCGCTGGTATAGAACCGAATACTGACTTCCGTCCCTCGCGCGTTGAATGGTCCCCTTACTTTGTCGATGCCAGATCAGCAAATATCAATCCGTTCCTGCCACACCATCGCAGAGTTTGAGCAGATGGTCGAACTGGAATCGCAGGTCTGGGGTTTTACTGAGAGAGACCTCGTTCCTTCGCAGATGTATACGGTGGCCGATAAGGTCCAGGGACAGGTGCTGGGAGCGTTTGCAGGGGACAAACTGGCAGGATTCGTGTTGGCCTATCCAGGTATTCGGCAAGGCGAGCTGTACCTCCACTCGCACATGGCTGCCGTGCTACCTGAATTTCAGGATCTCGGCATAGGCCGCCGCCTCAAGCTGGCCCAACGCGACGAAGCGCTGTCTCGGGGGATATCGCTTATTGAATGGACCTTCGATCCCTTGCAGGTGAAAAACGCTTACTTCAACATCTGTCGTCTCGGGGTCCTAGTTCGACGATACCTGCCTGATGTGTATGGCTCGACAAGTAGTCCGCTGCACGCAGGACTGCCAACCGACCGCCTGGTTGCGGAGTGGTACCTGGCGTCGGCGAGGGTTCGCGATGTTCTCTCCAATGTCACGCCCGCCCAAACCGGCCCTTGTGAGCGCATCAAGGTCGATATTGGGAGAAAGTCGGAGGAGAGCCTTGCCAGCGCTCAGACCAAGCTCCGGCTGGGCTTTCAGGAGTTGTTCGGAAAGGGATACAGCGTGACGTGGTTTGAGAAGGACGAGAACGCGTGCAGTTACGTGCTGGAACCAGCGGAAGTGAGCGGCCAGTAAAGCTCACCCTCGACTCGCTTACCAATACCCTGTAGGGCAGCCACTGCGTGCTCCTGAAAATGCTGAGACTCACGATGTGTTTCTAACGCAGCGTCGTCACGGTATTGCTCATAGATGAAGAAGCGGCCGGGCTGTGTGCGGTGCTGATGTGCTACATACATCAGGCAGCCCGATTCTTGACGGGATGCACTCTCAAGCTTGCGGAAAATCTCCGCAACTTCCGCTTCTTTTCCCGGATCGGCTATCCATGTAACTGCCAAAACAACCATTGCCAGGTCTCCGAGCGGTCAAATTATCTTCCGGATATCGTTTCAAGAGCGGTGGAGAACGCGTCCATGAACATGGTTTGCTCGCGGTCCGGACCGGTTGAGACGATACCGACATGGGCGTTGGTCTGCTTCTCTATGAACGACAGGTATTTCTTCGCATTGACCGGAAGGGCATCATATTTGTCGATTCCATAGGTCTGCGACTGCCATCCTGGAAGCGTGGTGTAGACGGGCTCAATCGTTTCGAATCCGGACACCTGCGCAGGAATTTCCTCCGTTTGCTTGCCGTCGATTTTGTAGCCGACGCAAACGGGGATCTCTGCCAGATCGTCCAGCACGTCGAGTTTGGTCACGACCAACCACCCGGTGCCGTTGATCATATTGGAGTAGCGCAGCAACGGTAAGTCGAGCCAGCCCGTGCGCCGGGGGCGGCCCGTGACGGCGCCGAATTCGTTGCCCTTGACGCGGAGCGCGTCGCCCGATTGGTCCATGAGCTCCGTAGGGAAAGGTCCGCCACCCACCCTGGTGCAATATGCCTTGGTAACTCCCACCACCATCGCAATAGCGTTGGGCGGAACGCCGGTGCCGGTTGCAGCCCCGCCCGAAGTTGCACTGGAAGACGTGACAAAGGGATAGGTTCCATGATCGATATCGAGCATGGTGCCTTGCGCGCCCTCGAACATCACCGCTTCGCCACTTGCGATGGCGCGATTCAGCAGGAGAGCAGTGTCCGTAACGAACGGGGCAATTCGATCTCCGATCGCGGCGTATTCGAAGTTCATCTTGTCGGGATCGATGGGCTCGCTATTAAACAGCGCGTGTGCGACCGTGTTCTTCTCCTGACAAGCGTTTTCGATATGTTTCTTCAATAAGGCCTTATCGAGAAGGTCTTGGACGCGCAGACCGCTGCGTGCCATCTTGTCGGAATAGGCAGGACCGATTCCGCGTGAGGTGGTGCCGATCTTCACTCGTCCAGGAGCGTTTTCGGCCGCGAGCTCAATCATCCGGTGATAAGGCAGGATTACATGGGCACGGTTGCTGATAAAGAGGTTGTTGTCCACCTTGACGCCGGTTGCTCGCAGGGCGTCCACTTCTTTCATGAAGGCGAAAGGATCCAGCACAACACCATTGCCAATGACACCACGGCATCCTTCACGAAGCACGCCACAGGGAATAAGCTGGAGGATGAACTTTTTGCCGTGGATCGTGACCGTGTGGCCGGCGTTGTGACCGCCTGAATAACGAGCTACGACCTTAAACCGTTCGGAGAGAACATCGACAATTTTGCCCTTACCTTCGTCGCCCCATTGTGCGCCGACGACCACCGCTGTCTTACCAGGTTTCAACTTGTAACTCCGGGGGAAGGACTACGGCCTACGCTGCGCGTCCCTCAGATTCGCACACAACGCGCCGACAACGTTCAAAAATTGGTACAGGTTGCTGGAGTGTTTCGGGGACGGACGGGCTGTGTAACCACTGATTTTACAGTGCGGGAGACAGCAGCGCAATCGAAGCGTTCAGGATAAGCTCTTGTCGCATACCGTACACTAGACGGTCATGCCGGAGCTCCCCGAGGTCGAGACGATTGCGCGTGGTTTGCACAACCGAGTTGCGGGAGACACCATAGAATCCGTTTGGCTAGGGGAAAAACCAGAGCCATTCAAGTCCGACCCCGAAGAGATTGCCAAGGTCCTCGATCACTCCCATATCATTCGGGTGCACCGGATTGGCAAGCACATTGTCTTCGACCTGGAGCGTAGGCAAAGTAAAAGGGGCGGACGTAAGTCTGATGCGCAGTGGATCGTCCACTTGGGGATGACCGGCCGAATGCAAGTGACCAGTCCTGATGCTGAAATCGATCGCCATACCCACGCCATCGTTAAGCTGGCATCGGGCAGGGAAATTCGATTTGTCGATGCGCGACGCTTTGGACGGCTAGCTGTCGTGGGCTCCAGTTCGTCCGGTACCGAAAAGTTTGCGGCACCCGGAGACGAGCCCTTGAATGCCCGGGTGGAGCGGTTTATCAAGCTATTTCGTGGCCGCAAATCTCCCATCAAAAGCGCGTTATTGAACCAGAAGCTGCTGAGCGGTGTCGGGAATATCTATGCGGACGAATCGCTGTTCCGCGCGGGCATCAGACCACGGCGCCGTGCCAGTTCGCTGGCGCAGGACGAATTACGCAAACTACACACCAGCATTCAGGTCGTGCTGCGCGAAGCCATTGCGGCGGGCGGTTCCTCGGTCAGCGATTATGTTGATGCCGACGGTAAAGAAGGGTTTTTTCAAATCCAGCATCGGGTGTACGGTAGAAAGGGCGAGCCGTGCCTGGTTTGCGAAACGCCAATCAAGCGCATCGTCATAACGGGACGAAGCAGTCATTATTGCCCTCGTTGTCAAAAATAGTCGAACGGACTTCGCTCCCACTGAAAATCGAGTATTCGGAAGCCAGAAAGGAGCAGGCCGAACCATGGGCGATTATTCCATTGGAGTAGATCTGGGCGGTACGAACCTGCGCATTGCGGCAGTAAACAGCGATGGGAAACTGATGGAGAAGCTGACGCTGGGGGCTGAAGTCTCCCGGGGCCGTGACTTCGTAATCAGCGAGATGTGTAACGCCATCGAAACCTTGACGGCGAAGTACCAGGGAACGGGGCAACTTCTTGGAATAGGGATCGGTGTTCCGGGATTCATCGACATGGCGGCAGGGATGGTCATGGAATCGCCGAACCTTCCGGATTGGAAGAGTTTCCCGGCGCGCGACGAAATAGAGAAGCGTCTCAAAACGAGGGTCATACTGGAAAATGACGCTAACTCGGCTGCGATGGGCGAAAAGTGGCTTGGAGCCGCCCGCGACTACGAGAACATGGCCATGTACACGCTGGGAACGGGCGTCGGCGGCGGACTGGTATTCAATGGGCACCTCTGGCACGGTATGACAGGCATGGCCGGTGAGCTAGGGCACTTCAACGTATACTCCGACGGGCATCCGTGCGGATGCGGGAGCCGCGGCTGCCTCGAGCAGTATGCTTCAGCGACCGCCGTGGTCCGTATGTCCTCGGAGGCAATCGCGCGCGGCGAATCAGCAGAACTGGAGCGCCTTTCTCACGATCCGGGCCAATTCACCTCGCGTTCCATTTACAACCTTGCCGTGCAAGGCGAGACGGCAGCGAAAAAGGTATTCGATAGCGTGGGACGTGCGCTGGGGATCGGCGTCGGCTCCATGGTGAACGCCCTTAATCTCCCCATCTACGTCATCGGTGGGGGAGTCTCGAGCGCTTGGGACGCCTTCGCGCCTGCGATGTTCGAAGAAATGAAATTCAGGTCTTCGATTTATTCGCTTACTGCACCGGACCGTGTCGGCCATGACAAGGGAACAATTGTTACCCGGGCCCTGCTGGGCAGCGACGCCGGCCTTTACGGCGCAGCGCGGTTGCCGATGTTGGAGGGATTTTCACAGACCGAAAAGGGAAGAGCGTAGCAACAGGGCGTGATCTGGCCATCGCTTTCATCTCCGTGAGCGGGCCTTGGGGGACGGATGGTCCGCAGATTTGGGAGTGGTGGGATTCTGCCCTCGAGCGACGGAGGCTTTCAGCCGCTCTACTTCGCGGTTCGTCAGGTGGCGGAACTTCCCGGGGTCTACGTCGAGCTCTAATGGACCGTAGCGAACACGCTTGATTTTCTCCACGTGGTGTCCGACCTGTTCGAACATGCGGCGGATCTGGCGGTTTCTTCCCTCGATCAGGGTGATCTCAAACCAGGGGTTGGCTGCGTCGCGGACGAGTTTAACTCGCGCCGGCGAGGTTCGTACTGCCTTGGATTGTCTTCGGGTAGGACGACCGGTCTGGGACGGCAATGTGGGCTTCAGAGACGACTTTTCGGCCGGCAGGAATATTCCGGCGCGTAGTCGCGCAATCGCCGCGTCCGAGGGCTTACCACTCACTTTGACCAGATAAGTTTTGGCGACATGCGACGAAGCGTGGGTCAGCTTTTGGGCCAGAGCGCCATCGTTAGTCAAGAGCAGGAGGCCTTCGCTGAGATAGTCGAGCCGGCCAACAGGATAGACCCGGGACCGAACACCTTGAAGAAGATCCATCACGGTTGGGCGGCCTTCCGGATCAGCGAGAGTGGTGACATGCCCCTTTGGTTTGTTCAGCAGGAGATAGACATGGTTCTCCGCCTGGCCCAGCGAATGCCCATTCACTCTAATGTGATCGACTTCGGGATCGGCCTTGACTCCGAGTTCGGTCACGGTTTGGCCGTTGATTGAAACCAAGCCTCCGACGATGAGTTCCTCCGCTTTCCGGCGGGATGCTATGCCCGCAGCCGCAATGATTTTCTGAAGTCGTATGACTGGCATGGACATTCATCTTATCGTGCCACCGGCCGCAGGGGATACGAGTTTCTCGGGCGTAGCCCCTCGAGTGGCTAGTGCGTTTCGCAAAGGAACCGGAGGCAGAGTCTTCCGTTACCACCATTGTTGCCTCGGGGGTGTGACAAGAATCACTTTGCCATATTCGTAGTTAAGATAGTATGCAACTTAGATGACAGCGCTCCCCGACGTCGCCGCCTTCGCGCCAAGGCAGGAATTGAAAAAGTGCTGGAGTGCTATCGCGATGCGATAGGGCTCAAGAGGGTCGATGAATATGAGGAAAGAATCGGCTCCCGGGATCCAAGCCAGGATCAGCCGACTTGGAGAGGACGTCTACGAGCACTTTCTACGCCAGGCCGGTGACTGCGCGGATCCTGAAGAGTGGTACACCGTCGCGATTCAGGCTTCGGAGATGTTCTGCGACCAGATTGTCCAGTCGCAGATTAAGGGAGGGAATAACCGCGGCGGCAAATCTCGTACGGCGATCGAACTGACGCGCTTGGAAGTGCGCATCAGGATCCGCGACTAACGCTGGGCGGATGGCTGGCTGCCGTCATTTGCCTGAAGCAGCCATGCACTGCCCCCACGGATCGTGATCTTCTTCGGCGATTTGAAGGTGATGAGGCCCACGGTCGGTCCACCAAGTCCGTTTACGAATATCAAGTTCTTTTCGTCGTAAACGCCGCAGGCATCAGTCGAAAATACCCAGAAGGACTGTTCTGTGGAGCTGGCTGGACCAGTGCAGCCGCGAGCGGGATTTACCATAGGAACGGCCAGAACGGCGCCGGGTTCGGGAACCCTACCCACCACCTGGCCGGTTCGAGACTTGACGATCCTCTGCCCATTGAACACCGCCTGCCCGCCGACCTGGACCATGTTCCAGTCCCACGGTGACGTGCCGAAGCCGCTATTAGCGTTTACCGGTTGGCGCGCTGTGGCCACTGCCTCCATGGTCGCGTAGGCACGAAGACCTACGCTGATATGAAGGGCCTGCTTCTCGACTTCAATCCGATCGAATCGCACTGACAACGTCGCCCTGTGGCCGTGGGACGGTGGTGTAATGGCCACCAATTGGCCAAGCACTTTCGACTCGCGCTTGATCTTCCCGCCGTCAGGAAGTATCACCTCCTGCATCAGCTTGGCGGTTACTTCTCGTCCAGGTTCTTGACTCGAATCGATCGTGTCGTCAAGCATGACGGGCAGGAGAGTGCCCGAGGGAATCTGCTGGCCAAACAGATAAAGTGACATGAGGCAAAACGCTAGGATCTCAAGAAGCTTTTTCATGGAAATTCCAGCCAAGGGCAGCTCCAATTCTGACACTGAAGTGTGAGCGAGAAATTAGGAGTGGTCGTTCGGGGAAGTTGCCGGTTCGCTTTCGTCTACGGGCGTACTTTTCTCCGATTCGTTCAGGGTAGTGTCTGCTGCGTTCGGGAGCTTCTCAGGACTTGCCGCCGCAGAGGGCTCGGCCAAACTGAACAGGCCACCCTGTGGATCACCCAGCTTTTCAAATTCTTCAATGCTCGGAAGTTCCGACACACTATTCAGCCCAAAACGAAGCAGGAACTCCTTTGTGGTTTTGTAAAGGATCGGACGGCCAATGACCTGCTTGCGGCCGGCTGTCGTAATCAACTTGCGATCGAGTAGGGTCGCAATTACTCCGGACGTGTCCACGCCTCGAATTTCGCTAATTTCAGGCACCGTCACGGGTTGCTTGTATGCAATGACAGCGAGCGTTTCGAGAGCCTGCAGCGACAGTCTTACGGGCGGTTTGAGGCTCTTTGCGAAACCAATCACGATATCGTGATGCTCCGGTTTAGTTCCCATCCGGTAGCCACCAGCCAGTTGGCGAATTTCCACCCCATGAGTGCCCTGAGCGTATTCGGTCACGAGTTCGTCGAGTATGCGGGTGAGATAACCCTTGACTCGCTTTGAATCGTCCCGCTCTCGCGGGGCCTGCTGCTCATCGTTGAAGTCGCCGGGCGCGAGCATACCTCCATCGAAGTACTTGGGTGGTTCAGTGTGCGCGAGGGCAGCTTGTCCTTGGAGGTTTGCGGTTTGGCCTTCACTAGTCAGCTTGGCGTCGTCCGTAAGGCTCTCCAGCGAAGCTTTTAGGGTTGCCTCTTCCGTTTCCAGTTCTGCCAGCACAGGATCCTTCAGCAGGGAAGCGAGCTGACCGATAGTGACCGGTTCTTCGGTTGCGTAGATGACTGCCTCTATTTTGGCCTTAACGCTCATTGTATTGATGGCGAATTATCGCCAGTCGTCCTTAATCTCAGAATTCTCTGGAACAAGCGAGTCGAAGTTCGTATGCTTCTTCAGTACGATCTCGCCAAAAACGCTGTCCTGGCGTGCCAGGACGGCCTGCAATCGGATCAGCTCCAGTATCGCAAGGAAAGCACACACAAGCGCCGTCCGCGAGCGCAGGCTGCGCAATAGCGCTTTCAGGCGAATAGGCTTGTCCTCTAATGATATTCGCCGCCGGACGTAATCGATCATTTGAGAAACGGTGACACTGTCTTCCTGGACGTCAAAGGCCGGCTTGCTGCGTGCGCGGCTAAGGATTTGCTGAAACGTCTTAACCAGGTCGACGATGTCTGCGGCCAACTCCGGCTCGGCGCCCTCGGCATCCTGAAAAGCCCTGAGCGCCGGATTCGTCCAAACTGCCTCTTCAATCTGTTGTTTTTGGAGCAACATCTGCGCGGCCGTCCGAAAACGCTCATGTTCAAGGAGCCGGTTCACCAACTCCATCCTTGGATCTTCGATTGCACCACTGGCGTCCGGGTCGCGCGGCAGCAGCATCTTTGACTTGATGTGGATGAGGACAGAAGCCGTGTAGATGAATTCAGCAGCCACATCGACGTCGAGCTGTTGCATATTTTCCACGTACTTCAAATACTGCCCGGTAATCCGTGCAATCGGAATGTCGTAGATGTCAATGTCCTGTTTGCGTATGAGGTCGAGCAGCAGATCGAGCGGACCATCGTAAACTTGTCCGACAAGTACCGAAAATGACGACTCGTCGGACGAATCCTTGCGCACCGTTTGGACCGGTGCACCTTCGACGGTGGCATTCGCCTTTTGAACCTGTGATTCGTCTGCCATGCGTGACTAACTTTCCCCACCGGGCCTGGGCGGTTCGTATTCATACGATAGATTGGCCGCAGCTCGGGCTTCATCCATGGTCGCTTCGGCAGCGAGCCGGGCCTTCGATGAGCCGGCCTCCAGGATGTCCCATGCGAGCTTAGGGTTGGTCTCGTATATCGCCCTACGTTCCTGAATGGGCTTCAAGACGTCCCAGAAACTGTCTGCCGCCCATTTCTTGCACTCGATACACCCGATGCCGGCCGTGCGGCAACCTTCATACACCTTCGCCATGGTATCGGAAGAGCTGAAAATCTTGTGCAAGTCGCCGACTGGGCAAACGTCCGGATTACCCGGGTCGCTTCGCCGAACCCGGGCGGGATCGGTGACCATCGTCTTTAGCTTCGCGCGCAGAGACTGTTCCGGTTCACTTAGCAAGATGGTGTTGCCATAGGACTTGGACATTTTCCGGCCATCTGTGCCGGGCAACTTGGCGGCCGGCGTGAGCAGCGGCTTTGGCTCCGGGAAAACGGTCAAGCGCTGCGGATCCCTAGCTCCCGGTGTGACCCTTCGGGGATAGAACTGATTGAAACGCCTGGCTACCTCACGGGCCAACTCAACGTGTGGCACCTGATCCTCTCCCACCGGCACAAAGTCAGCCTGATACATCAGAATGTCAGCCGACTGAAGCAGGGGATAGCCCAAGAATCCATAGGTGCTCAGGTCTTTGTCTCGTATATTTTCGCGCTGTTCCTTGTAGGTAGGGACGCGCTCTAACCATCCCAATGGCGTAATCATGCCGAACAATAGATAAAGTTCGGCGTGCTGAGGGACGTGGGACTGAATGAAAAGCGTGCTGCGCTCTGGGTCCAGACCCGCAGCGAGGTAATCGATCATTACTTCCAGCGAATTCTGCTTGATGCTGTTCGTGTCAGCATAGTCAGTGGTCAAGGCGTGCCAGTCGGCGATAAAGAAGAAGCAGTCATAATCACTCTGAAGATTGACCCAGTTACGCAACGCTCCCACATAGTTTCCAAGATGCAGCTTGCCGGTGGGGCGCATGCCGCTTAATATGCGGCCTTTCTTGTTGGGCGGTGATTGCGTCATTAGAACCTTAAGAACGAATTGAGCAGGGCACTGAAGAATAGCAGGAACGGAGCCGCCATTGTGTCGACAACCGAGCATCCGACCAGGGGCAGCACGAACATGACAATCACCAAGCCGAAATAGCCGACGCGGTCATAGACCTTCAGGGTTTCGTAAGACAAAAAGTGGCGAATGACGTGGCTTCCATCGAGTGGAGGCAGTGGAATCAAGTTAAAGACTGCCAGAATCACGTTGATGAGAATGGCCAATTCGAACATCTTGGCCAGCGGCGATACCACGTCGGTGCCACGAAATATGGGCGAGACGGCCCCGCCTGTACCCCGCAAGATTACAGCCAGGCAGATTACAGACAGGAACGCAGTGAGGAGGTTGCTCACCGGGCCGGCGACGGCGGTGAGGATATCGTCTCGAACCAGGTTCCTGAAATTGCGGGTATCAACCGGGGTCGGTTTGGCGTATCCAAAGGGTGGGAAACCCATCAGAATAAGCATTGCCGGCAACAGAATCGTCCCGAACGTGTCAATATGCACCAGAGGATTCAGAGAGACCCTGCCGAGCATCTTGGCGGTTGGGTCGCCGAGGCGATTAGCCATCCAGGCATGCGCGGATTCGTGGACGCTAATGGCAAACAGCAAGACCACGATCTCGAAGAATATGGTTACGGCATCTCGCTGCATGGCAGTTTTGTTCGATACTACCATGTAGCCGAGGGGCGGCTCTTACGCCGGAACACAAGCTTGAGTTTTTAAAGAGATGGCCCGCGAACCAGGCCGGTCAACGAAGCTTGGCCTCAGGCGAAGGCACAGGCACAGCCTCGACTCGCGGTTTTTCCAACGGACCTGAAACGGTAAATGCAGTATCGCCGGAGCCCTCCAGTCGGAGGTCGAGATTCCGGGCGAAACTAGCGGTGCCTTTCACTTGGTAGAGGTCGCCGCTGGATTTTAGCGGGCAGCTTTCACAGCTCAAGACACCGTTTCGGATCAGGACTTGTCCTTTAAAAACTGAGAATGAAAGAGGTGTGCTTCGGCCTTCCAAAGTTATGTGACGCAGGGTTCCCCCACTCCATATGAAGGAAGCCGATCCGTTTGCCGAATCGCGTAGACCAGGGGAATCGGCTCCTGCCAAGCCTAGGGTGTATTGGCCGTCCAGCGTTCCGCTAGCCCACGGGTCATGCATCAGGGCTCCGAGTTGTGTCATGGCCACCTTTGTTAATGTGCCCGAACCGAAGAATTTCGGAGGTTGCGAAGAAAAGTCCGCATCCCAATTACCAATGTGATGCCCACCAAGCACGTCAGCATTCATGCTCTTAAAGCTGATGGCGCCTGCCTTCATCGTGAGGGTCCCGGTGACGTTGGACGCGATTAGCGAACCGACGGCACAGCGATCGCCGGATATGCGGCCTTGTGCTTGCAATCTCAGGAACGCGTTGTCATCCCGTTCGCCGATTTCCGACAGGTGATACCAGGGCCGGCTTTTGAAAGACGGATTCAACAATTGATTTAATCGCGACAGGCTGATTTCGGGCGTGTGCAGATCGAAATGGAGAACGCAAGTAGAGGGTGTCTGGCAGCCTAACGGAAAGCTTGCGGAACCGCTTATGACGGGTCCGTCTTTGAAGTGCGAGGAGAAGGCGCTGATTGCGACCGTCTGGTCGGCAAGAGTCACGTTCGCCGCATCGACTTGGAGCGGTTCAAGCACGCCCTTCAATTCCGCAGATGCATCATGAATTTGGAGCTTGCCCGATGGAGCAGGCGGTGCAAATCCGGTCCAGGCTCCCGCAATTTCCATGTCAAGTTGGGCCCTTCCGGTAAGGCCGATGCCGGGCGCTCTTATTCCCATGGCCCTGGCGACGTCCAGCAGCCGGGCGAGCTCAGCGTTGCCCATTATCGCAACACGATATCGCTGCAAGTCGAAAAATCCTGAAACCGTAGCGGGCGAAGGAGCGCCTAGCGATACGGGGAATGGAGTCAGCACCAGCCGGGGCGACAGGCCGGCATCGAATGTACCGGACTTGTTGCGGGCCGTCGGTCGCCGCTGACTCCTACGATTGTGAGTCGTATCCGAAAAGGTAAATTCCACCGTGCCAATTTCCAATTCCTGTTTCAGCACCTTGGACTGGAGCGCGAAGTTTGAGGCTCGACCTCCCCCCTCCCATACCGCATTGCCGTTCATGTCCTTGCGGACGGTGAACAGAGCTTCGGCGCTTCCCGTGGCCGTCAGGTCTTCCGGTAGGTCCTTCTTGGTGTGTCGCGCAAGGGCGACAATGCGATCGAGAGGAATTTGTTCTCCGGATATTCCGATGCTGTAGGCCTGTTGCGGCCACCCTGTAATGTCGCCGCGTAGCATCAGCGATCCCAAACGCATTGGCGACTGACACTGAATACCGCGAATCGAATCATCCGGCGAGGAATATGTGCCCACGCAATGCACGCTCAGCCGCAGAGCCTGACCCAAGGCGATGTCGTAGCGGCGGAAATCGTCAACATTGCTATCGAGCGTCACTGCGAGGGAGGCCGGCGTTCCCGCCATCGTTGCGGTGGAGGCTACACTGCCGCGCCAACCGCGGTCACGGCCGTAAATCAGAGTGGTAACCTGGCCCAATTGCCCTTTCGAGAAGTCGGCTTTTAGCGTCAGGGGGATGTCGCGGAGGCTGGGCGCTCGTTGAAAGCGGCCTTCGATCTTCAGCAGGCCGGTATCCCTTACGGGAACGTCCGAACGCATGGGGCGGGCCTCGAGCCTAACGCCCCATTCGTTTTCCGACTCCATCCATAACGCAAAGTCGGCATCTGCGAAAGCAAACGCCTTCTTGACTTGTCCGAACTTGAAGTTGATCCGCCCGGCCGTTGCCTCGACGTAGGGAAATCGCGGTCGAGATTCCGGCCTTTTCTGGCCTGTGGGAGCGGAGGGCACCTGCGAGCTCCGCTGCACCAGTCCTTCGATGTTCCATCGCCCGTCGGCACGCCGCACCAGATTCAAGCTGGGATTTTCAAGGGAAAGAGTTCCAATTTCTAAGTGCCTTCGCCAAAGGGAACTCAGTCGAATGTAGGCGGTCACGGTGTCGGCGCGAAGCATGGGTTCAACGCCGAAGGCGGGATCGTCGGCCAGGATGAAGGTGGAAAGGACGACCGCAGGCCGTGGAATCAGATGAACTTCGACATTCGAAACACTTACTCCTCGACCGATCGCATTGCTTATAGCTGATGCAACCTGGATTCGGTAGCGGTTGGCGTTCACGAGGGGTGGCAGGAAAATGCCGGCAGCAATCAACCCAAGCACGGCCAGAATCCAGATTCCCCGCCGAGCTAGCCTGACGGACATCAGCGCACCACGTGGAACATCCGAGACCAGCGTGTCTGATCGAAGAAATGAGTCACGATGGTGATCAGAAACTGAAGCCTCTCCGAGATGCTGGTGCGAGTGAACTCGTCGCGTGGCTGTTCGAACGACCAGTAAAGAAACATTGGTCTTCCGATGATGTTCTGGTAAGGAACAAATCCCCAGTAACGACTGTCGAGACTGACATCGCGATTGTCGCCCATGGCAAATATACTGTCGGGCGGAACGACCAGCTCGCCGTCCTGGATATGAGAGGGAAGTTCCTCGCGCCATGCTGGGGTCGCACCATCGTAATCAGTCGCCGGAACGGTCGGAAAATTATCCCTGTACCCGTTATATGTACCGTTGCGAATGACGAAGGGTTGATCGAGGCGTTCCCCGTTGCGGTAAACGACCCCATCCTGCAGCTTGATCCGATCGCCGGGTACTCCAATGACACGTTTAACTACATAAAGTCCGGGCTCAGCTGGCGAAATAAACACGAAGACGTCGTCATGCCGCGGGTGCCGGTAGGGTATCAGGCGGCCGACCCAATCTGTTTTGGGAGCCAACATGATGCGATCGACGAACACATGGTCGCCGATGAGAAGGGTGTTTTCCATCGAACTGGATGGAATAACAAACGCCTGCAGGGCGAAGGTGATAATGAATAAGCCCGTGACCAACACCGCCGCGATCGAAGCAATGAATTCCGGAGTCGTCTCCTTGTTTTTTTTGGGCTTGCCAAGGGGATCCTTTTGATCCCCGCTGTTTTTGCTGACTTTCTTTGGAGCAGCCAAATGGACCTTCCTCTATGACTAGGGAGCGCCGCCGATCAATGGGGTACCTGGAACATGCGCTTCCAGCGCAGTCCTTTCACCGATTCGACAAGGTTATACGCTAAAGTCGAAAGTTTACCAGACGACGATTCATCGCTTACGGACGATTGCACTTGTCCCACGGACCAGTAGATCAGTAGAGGCCGCCCAACGACATTATCGGCCGGTACCAGTCCCCAATAACGCGAGTCATAGCTGTCATCGCGGTTGTCACCGAGAACGAAGTACGAACCCTCGGGAATGATGAGCTGGCCGTCTTCCACCAGCTTCTGTGCCTGGATAAACCATTTGGACGCGATTTTGTCCGCGAAAAAGCCGCCATTGGGAAAGTTGTCGCGAAATTTGTCGTGCTGGTTCCAATTAAAGGAGGCGTATTCGTCATCCTGTTTCACGCCATTCACGTAGACGTGTTTATTGACCAGCCGCACGTGGTCGCCCGGCACTCCGATGACTCGCTTTACGAAATGCTGCTTGGGATTCACAGGGTAACGGAACACGATGATGTCCTGGTGCTCGATGGGCTTGTAGGGCAGAAGCCAACTCCAGAATCCCGCATTTGCATAGTGAGCTTTGTCGACCAGCAGGTAATCGCCGATGAGGAGCGTCTTTTCCATTGACTCAGACGGAATCTGAAAGGCTTGTACCACGAAAGTGATCACGAACACGGCAATCACGATGGTCGTTGCGAGGGATTGCAGTCCGCTCATTCCGGAAGAATCAGTATGGCTTGAGCCGTCGTCCTTGCGCGGAGGCGCCAGCCTGGGCTCTGCAACATCCGTTTCTGTGTGGACTTCATTCATACTACTTAGACGGCTCGCGTCTTGAGGACTCTTGTTGCGCCGAAATCTCGCCCCGCAGCAATTGCAGATATTCCCATGCCTGTCGCGCAGCCCCCTGCTCAGCCCTTTTCTTCGTGTTTCCTTCGGCACGCCTTACAAAGGCTCCTTCGCCGGCAGAGTTACCTGGTACATGCACTTCAACCGTGAAGACCTTGCGATGGTCCGGCCCACGCTCTTCTACCAGTTCGTAGCGCGGCTGATTGCGGCCGGCTACGTGGACAATCTCCTGCAAAGCCGATTTGTAGTCGCTGACGGGCATCGCGCCGTCGGCGGTTTTTTGGTACTCCTTGAGAGCAGGTTGAAGAATCGTAGCCAGGATAAATCTATGTGCAGCCTCAAGACCGCCGTCGAGGTAAAGGGCTGCAATTACCGCCTCGAGCGCATTGACTTGCAGAGCGCTCTTGGACCGGCCGCCACTCTTTTCCTCGCCTTTGCCGAAACGCAGGAATTCTCCGATTCTAAGTTGACGAGCGGGGCGAACCAAGGCCCGGGCACTAACAATGTGGGCCCTCATTTTGGACAAATCACCCTCAGCAAATTCAGGGAACTGGCGAAACAGTTCCTGGCTCACAACGAAAGAGAGCACAGAATCGCCAAGGAACTCAAGTTGTTCGTTGTCTGCAATCACGGCGGAACTGCTCGCCACCGCCTGTGATTCTGTTTCGCGTGCAAAAGAAGAGTGTGTCAGCGCCTGCTCGAGGATCTCGGGACGCAGGAACCGATGCCCCACGATATCTTCCAGCTCGGATAGATTGAGAGCTTCTGTCTTCATCGTCAGTGCGGCGTTGCTGTGGGCGGTGTTGCCGATGTGCCTTGGTCGGCCATTAACTTCTGCAGCCGTGCCTGCTGCTGCTTAGCCAAATTCTTCTCAGCGCTGCCTTCCGGCGCATACTGTACGGCCTTATTGGCGGAATCCAATGCTGCGGGATACTTTTTCTCGTTGTCCTGTGCGACCGACAGCCGCAGGTACACAACTGCATCGGGCTGATCCTTCATCAGATCTGCCGCTTTTTGGAAGTTCTGTTCCGCCGCGGTGTAGTCTTTCTTATTCATTGCGATGACGCCCAGGGTGTCGTATGCAATTGAGCGCAGATTGGCCTTGGCGGCCGCTACCTGTTCGGGAGACACATTGGGCGGAACCTGTAGTCCCAAGTCAATATTGTCGAGCGCGGCCTGAGCGTCTTTTCCAGCCTCCGCATAGCGGGCGTCGCGGTCCAGATCGGACTCACGCGTATCCATCACCAAGGCGGAGGCGACAGTAACTAACGGCACAGGATTCTGCGGATCGATCTCGAGCGCCTTTCTCCCGGCAACAATTACCTTGGAGGAGTTGTTCTGTTGCTGGTACAGGTTCATAACCTGAACGTAAAGCAGCTCTTTAAGATCGCTGTTGGGGAATTTTTGCGCGAATTCGTCCGCTGCGGCTTCTAGTTGTGCAGGATCGGTCTTAGCAGCCGCCTGATGGTAAGCATCGAATTCTTCTTTCGATTTCGCCTGAGGCTGGTGCTGGGCTGGTGATGCTGGCGTTGTGGCGCTTGCCTGGGCTCCCTGCGCCGGGGCCGGTGTCTTGCTGGGAGCATTTTGCGCAGTTGCCCAGCTAGCAGCCAGTAATATGGCCGCTGTAACCAACGTTTGTCTCATTTCGGGTCCTTTCAAGGAGAGAGCCAGCCTCTCCAGGCAAATCTATTCTATTGCGATCTCGGTGGTGCTGAAGTTTGGGGCGGTTCGTACGGCGACTTGAGTCCGCGCTCGGCTGCAGTCTTTGTCTCAGCAGAGATGTCGCCGGCGCCGAGGGCCGCCCTGTACTGTTCGACGGCCGCATCCCGGTCGTCCTGCAGATCGAGGATACGTCCTAAGTAGATGTGTGACCAGGCGGCAACTCGAGGATCTTTCGTCAGCGAGGCAGCTTTCTCGAAGTCCTCTTTAGCCTCAGGCAGGTTTCCGGCCAGTGACGCGGCGCGGGCGAGAACGAAGTAGGATTGCCCAGCGTCCTCGTTAGCTGACAACGCTTCCTGGGCCAACTGGGCCGCGCCCGCTGGATTTCCGCTCGCCAGCGCACGCTCTGCCTGGTCGACTTTGCGCTCAGGTTTCTGCGTGCCAGCTCCCATTACGTCAGGGGTCGCCTCCGAAGCGAACTGTATTTGCCCTGCCTGCTTTGCGACCTTGTCCACATCAAGATCGTGGAGCCAGTTTGGAAACGCATCCTTCAGCCCGATTGACTCCTTCTCGAAAACCTTGAGTTGATCGTAGAAGTAGCCTGTCAGAACGTACCCTTCGGCCTCGTCGCGGCTTACCATCGCGACGCGTTCCTTCTCAGGCAACTTGAGGTTGGCAGGTGTGCGCGCTTCAATCGCGCGAATCAAGCTTTCAAGTACCAGAAGACCGGTATCGGTCTTGTATTCCTGCGCCATCGGAGCCTTCTGCACTGCACCTAGAATTGGCTTTAGCCGGGTCAGTGACGTGGCCCTCTTCGAGATCAACGGTTCTAGTACGAAGTGCAGATAGGTGTGGCGGAGCTGCTCGATGTGAATTTCGTTATTTACCGGGGACACGACCACGTAAAAATAATCCGCCTGGTAGTTACGTGAGTTGACCTCGCCCGGGGCGGCCATTGGTTCCAGATACATAGTGTATGTGCGTCCCAGGTACCCAGCGAGTGGCATGCGGAGGTATGTGTCAGTGGAGGTGATCATCCTCGCGACCGGTTCGTGGTACTCGCTTATCAAGAGAGTATATTGAGGTCTGTAAGTAAGCCAGATTGAATGCAGCTTTGCGGCCGTAGCGTATTGCCGCAACAGGGGAACGAATCCCAGCACGTAACCCGCATCCGGCGGCAAATCGGCCTCGGGAAACTTGGGGGTGAAGTTCGGAGCTTCACCAAGATTCAGTGCCAGGGAAACATATTGCGCCAGCTGATGAGCCGAATCGGACTTCCGGTGATCCTGGTAAAAAGTACACATCGCCTTGGCCGCAGCGGCCGCGTCCGGCGACTTGCTGGCTGCAACGAGTTCACCCCGAACTTGAGCGCGAATCGGAGATGAGGACGCCAACTCCTGGTCGTACCCGCACACGTTGATTCCCGCTAGAACGCTGAACAGGGTCTCGCTGATGTCGAGGGTCGTTGGCGACTGTGCTCGTGCGCCAGAGCTAAAAATGACAGCGGCAACAACTACCAAAGCATTTCGGAAAGTACTGCTCAGACGAACCTCCTGAAGGCGACCGGGGGCGGGAGTCAAACACCAGTTTACGGGCAGAAGAATCTCATGCGCAAACTTCTCTGGGCGAGGTTAGACGGGCGAGAGGGCGTACTGATCGGACAGGTCGCCTAGCCTTTAACCTGGATCTTGGAAAAAGCAAGAATGGCGCGTCCAGCAGTTGGACGGCCGAAGCTCGTCGCGGGCCGGAAAGTGGCAAAAATCAGCATGTTCTTAAGTTCCGACAGCACGGCTCCGCCGTTATCGTTGCCGGAAAGAATCCGGTAATCCTGGACGCGGCCATCGGCACCTATGTAAGCCTCCACGACGAGGGGATCGGTGTGATTGCTATCCACCGTAAACTCAAAAGGAGAGGACTGGAGTTGGGGAGGGGTGTACAAAGTAGTGGGGACATCGTTGATTCCGGCAAACTGCGTGGGAACCAGGAAATTAATCAACAAGCCGAACATGACAATGGCGGTGACCAGCCCTCCCGTCGCCGGCACCATAACGGCGTTAAAAACGTTCTCCCACCGGACCCGCAGCGTCTCCCAACGCGGTTGCCGAGCGTTCGCTAATTCTTGAGACAGGGCAACTCGCAGTTTCAGAGTCAAGTCCGGCGGGGCGGGCCTGCGTCCTAAATTCGCAACCAAAGTCTGGGTCTGCCGCAAAGCGGCGAATCGAACGCCGCACTGACCGCACTCGCACAAGTGGGCTTCCAGTTCGCTCACCTTGCTGCGGCTAATAGCGGCGTCCAAATAGCCCGACATGAAATGTTTGGCCTCGAAGCAGGTCATGGCAGGACTTCCACCTCCTGGCAGAGCGTGTTCTCTCGGTGATGATCGGGTTTTTCTTGCCGGACTTCTACACCGAAAGAGTGGAGATGGCGCGACAGCCGCTTTCGCAATGCCTCGCGTCCCCGCATAAGGCGCGACTTCACAGTTCCCAGCGATGTGTCCATCACTTCGGCGACTTGCTCGTACGACAGTTCTTCAATGTCACGCAAGATCAGGGTTGTGCGATACGGCTCCGGAACCAGCCTGAGCTCCGTTTCGACGCGCGCTCGCAGCTCGCTGTCGAAAGCGTTTTCGAACGGAGACTTGGTCTCGTCGACTAATGTGTCTTTGACAGCGAAGCCTTCCTGCCCGTCGTACCCAGGATTTACTGGCTCAATCGACGTTTCCCGCCCCCTGTGGCGGAACCACCAGCGGCGTTGATTGAATGCCTCACGCAGCGCGATGCGATAAATCCAGGTCTTGAGACTTGCGTTCGCGTTAAAGTTCTTTACTCCGCGAAAGACTTTGATAAAGACTTCCTGGGTCGTATCGGACGCGTCCGAAGGGTCTTCCAGAACGCGGTACACGAGGCTGTAGACAGGCTGGCTATATTGGGCGATGAGCCATGCAAAGGCGTCGTCCGATCCCGCCTTTAGTTCGGCAACAATCGCCACTTCTTCGCTGCGCACGCCTATCGCACTCGCCAGATCACTCAATGTCGGTGCTCCCGCCATGCTGCTCATGGCGTTTTCCTCATGATACTCAACTTCGGTACCCCCAACAGAGAGCGCTGCGGTTCAATACCGGCAAGTTCGCTCGAACCAGCCACAGCCGCAAGCTATGCGCCGCGGATCGGCAGATCCCTGAAGATAGTAGAAACCACTCACTACGAAAATGTTCCCAAATTTGGATATTAATCGTCAAAAACAGGAAGGGGCGCACGAACGGTGGGGCGGCTCTCCTGCCAGCGTGCGAAGCACGTGGTTTGACGAAGCTGTTCGGCTGCGAGAAAATGACAGAGGCGCATGATATGTCTGCGCTGTCCTTTCGCAGTGTGGGCCTGTGGCGCAGCTGGGAGCGCGCTTCCATGGCATGGAAGAGGTCGTCGGTTCGATCCCGACCAGGTCCACCATATTTTCAACAACTTACAGATACCCCGCTTTTCAGTTTGGTAGCATTTGGTAGCAAAACGCTCGTCCCTTGCGCGTGACCTCTTCCAAATCTAGGAAGGAGTCGAAGCTCGGCGTGATGGCGTCGACCGTCGCCTGCACGCTTTCCGGAATCTCCTGCATGTAAACGTCAGTTGTCGTTGCGGCGCGGGAGTGCCTGAGCACGCCTTGAACGTCCTTCACTGTCCCCTTCTTTTGCGCCAGCGTGGCAATCGTGCGCCGGATCACTTGGAAGGTCAGCTTGGGCAACTCAAGCTCCTGCGCCAGCTTGTGCAGAACCCGCTTGCGGTAATTGCTGCTGTCCATGAACCCGCCTTTCTTGTTCGGGAAGATGAACGCGTCCGGCGATGAATCGGGGCATCTCCTGCTTCCAGAGCCACAGGTCGTCGGCCAGTTCTTTCGGAACGTGGACGACCCCCAAGCTCTTCTTGAGTCTTACCCCAGGGGCGGATTTTGCCTTTGTACACCGTTTCCACGAGACTGCATGGTGCATTCGGCGTGGTTGAAACACTTCCAGCGAAGAGCGAACAGCTCGCCGGGACGAAGTGCATTCGTCATGTCGAGTTCCAACAGAATGCGATCTCTAGCAGACAACTTTGAGAGCGCATCTCGCAGCTGCGGCCAGGTCAAGGTTGTCCGATCAGTGTCGCACATCTTAACTTCTTCATTCAGTTCTCATTCAGTTTTCCGTCGTTGTGCAGACCTGTAAAGTTCAGGCACGATCTCCGCGCCGCAGTCGATAGCTCCAAGGCCAGTTTTTAGAACACTGGAAACAGCACATGAGAACAAGGGGCGGCTTCACGTTATGCATTGCCTCATTAAAAGTTGTCTTCTGGCTGCTGACACGCGAACGCGACACAGACGAACCGGAAAGCGAGTATTGGCGAATACATGGAGGAGAATAAAAGGCTGCGCGTTTCAGGGAAAAGGCTGGAACACGGTTTAGCGATCCTAAATGGCGGGAGCGACGGGCCGATACCAAAGATTGAACTCTCTTGCCGCATTCAGAAAGGGTGAGCTGCGGGTTTCGCTGGGTATGGGATGTCGACGCGATGACGGTTTCGATAGAGTTCTTTTGTCCTGCCGGCAAGGAGAGACCGGGGCAACTCGTACGAACTCCGGCGAAGGACGTTGGCTCGAAAATCAGCGCGAACAGAACACGCGGCCGGAGTTGTTCCTCTACAGGAATTCCACTGCGGTGTGGCTCCGAAAGGAAGGTGGCTTGCTTTTAGCAATCCAAGTGAATACAAAGCGGCGCTATCGCGCCCACATCGGCAAGCCTTTCGGATAACGGAGCAATGCTTCTGCGTTTTCCACCGGCCAACTCGAATAGAATGGCCAGAAGTCTTCCCTAAGAAGCAGGCGCATGATCCTTTCGGAGAGATTTGCTGGAAAATTCAGGAGCACCGTCCGGAAGCGCGGTCAGGACTATTACCGGCAGCGTCGCGTCGGAATCGAGAGCGGTTCTGACACTGAGGTGGCGGCCTCAGTACGCGGCTCGCAAGCCTACTACGTAGAACTGAATTGGAACAGCGACCGGCTCTCGGTCTCGTGTGAATGTCCCTACTTCTTGGATAACGGACTCCCGTGTAAGCATCTGTGGGCCACGATGCTGGCGGCAGAGGCGCAGGGCTATCTGTCGCCCGCCGCCGGGGCAGCGAACCCGGTGCTGGAATGTAACATTTTCGAAGGAGATTGGGACCTAGATGACGGGGATCCGTTGGCGCCGCCGCCATCGCGCGCGCTTCCCGCAATCTTCAGGGCGCCGGCGCCACCACCGCCGCCGGCTTGGCGGAAGCAGGTCAGCGAGATCCTCAACCATCGCCAGGTCGCCACACCAAGAGATGCATGGCCCGCTTATCGAGAGATCCTCTACGTGGTGGATGTTCCCAGCAGCCTGACGACGACGGGCCTGGTCGTTACGCTCCAGTCGCGCGACCGCAAAGCCGACGGCAATTGGAAGCCGGAACGTGCGCTGTCCCTGAGACGGACGCAACTCGCGCAGCTTCCTCTGCTGGAAGACCGCGAAACACTGTCGGTCTTGGCTGGTGCCAAACAACAGCACGCATACGGCTATATTGACTCCTACGAGCGGATTCCCGAGTCTTTTCTCATACCGCCTGACCTGGCTGGCATCATGATGCCGCGGATGACCCGCACCGGCCGTTGCTACGTGCGACTTAACCGGGAAGCGGACAGCTTGCTTCGGCTGGCGTGGGACGATGGCGTTGCCTGGAAGGTAAAACTCGAGATGCGCCGGCGCGGGCCCCACGGCTGGGTCATAACCGGCGTTCTCTGCCGCGGAGAGGAGCGCATGGACGTGGCTGCTCCGGCACTGATCACGCCGGGCGGCTTCGTATTCACCCGTGACCGCGTGGCGCCGTTGGCCGAAGACACGTCGTTCGAATGGGTGACGCATTTCCGCAAGATGGGCTGCATCGAGGCGCCGGAAGAGGATACGGATGCACTCATGACCGCCCTGCTCTGCTCGCCCGGCCCGCCGTTGCTGGATCTACCTGAAGAACTGCGGTATGAGGAGGTCATGCTGCGGCCTCGTCCCTGTCTGCGAATTGGCAAAGCGGAAATACGGTACGGGTCCGAGCGGTTGGCGGCGGAATTGTCGTTTGATTACGATGGCCGGCTCGCGCCAGCGCATGATCCGGCGCAGGGTTTTTACGAGGCGTCCAATCGCCGTCTGGTGCGCCGTGACTCCGAGGCGGAAAAAGCCTCCGCCGCGTTGCTCGACGATCTAAGCGTCAAGCTCCGGGGGGCGGACTACTGGAACCCCGAACCATACCGGCAAATCTCCCCCAGCAAACTGCCCCGCGTCGTGCGGACACTGGTGGAGGCGGGCTGGCACATCGAGGCCGAGGGAAAGATTTTCCGGCGTCCCGGGAGCGGTTCCGCGTCGAAGTCTCCAGCGGTGTGGACTGGTTCGAACTACACGGAGAAGTCGAATACGGGGACAGCACTGCGCAACTTCCCGCATTACTCGAGGCCTTGCGTCGCGGCGACAACATGGTTCGGCTGGACAACGGCAACTACGGAATACTGCCGGAAGAGTGGTTGCGCCGCTTCGGTCCCGTGGCTGGCATGGGAACAGCCGAGGACGGCCACATTCGCTTCCGCCCCAGTCAGGCGGGACTGCTCGATGCATTGCTGGCCGCACAACCCGAAGCCACGTTGCGATGCGGTCTTCGCCCGCGTCCGTGAAGAGTTGCGGCTGTTTCAAGGTGTGGAGGCTGCCGAGCAGCCCGAAGGGTTCGTGGGGCGACTTGCGCGATTATCAACGCGAAGGCCTGGGCTGGATGCAGTTCCTCCGCGCTTTTCGTTTGGCGGCTGCCTGGCCGACGACATGGGCGTGGGCAAGACCGCGCAGGTGCTGGCGCTGCTGGAGACGCGGCGCGCCATGCGGGCTGCTGGCGAGACGGTGGGCCCTCGCTGGTGGTAGTCCCCAAGTCGCTGGTCTTCAACTGGAAAGAAGAGGCGGAGCGCTTCACGCCGTCGCTTCGGGTGCTCGACTACACCGGCCTGGCGCGCAATCAGCAATGGCTTCGACGGATACGACGTGGTGCTCACCACCTACGGCACTCTGCGTCGCGATGCCGTGCGTCTCAAGGACGTCGGAGTTCGATTACGTTATCCTCGACGAGGCCCAGGCCATCAAGAACGCGACCACCGAGTCGGCCAAGGCGGTTCGCCTGCTGCGCGGAAGTCACCGTCTGGCGCTGAGCGGCACTCCCGTGGAAAACCATCTGGGCGAGCTTTGGTCCCTGTTCGAGTTTCTCAATCCCGGAATGCTGGGCGCCGCCAGCGTCTTCAAGCTGGCCGGTGGGGCCATGCGCAATCCCGATGAAGACACCCGCCGGCTTTTGGCGCACGCGCTGCGGCCCTTCATCCTGCGCCGCACCAAGGAGCAAGTGGCCCGCGAACTTCCGCCCAAGAGCGAGCAGACCATTCATTGCGAGATGGAACCCGCCCAACGCAAGCTCTATGACGAGTTGCGCCAGCACTACCGCAACTCTCTGCTGCAGAAGATCGAAACCGACGGACTGGCGAAATCCAAGATTCAGGTGCTGGAAGCGCTGCTGCGCCTGCGCCAGGCGGCCTGCCATCCCGGCCTGCTGGATAAGAAGCGCTCCACCGATCCCAGCGCCAAGCTGGATGTGCTGCTGGCACGATTGCGCGAGGTGCTTGACGAGGGCCACAAGGCGCTGGTGTTCTCGCAGTTCACCAGCTTGCTGAGGATCGTTCGCAACGTCTGGACGGCAGTGGCATAACCTACGAGTATCTGGACGGCGCCACGCGCGACCGGCAGGCGCGGGTGGAGCGCTTCCAAAACGATCCGGATTGCCGCCTCTTCCTGATCAGCCTGAAGGCGGGCGGTCTGGGGCTGAACCTCACGGCAGCCGACTACGTGTTTCTGCTCGATCCCTGGTGGAACCCCGCCGTGGAAGCGCAGGCCGTGGACCGCGCCCATCGCATCGGACAGACGCGGCAGGTTTTCGCCTATCGGCTGATCGCGCGCGACACCGTCGAGGAGAAGGTGCTCGAGTTACAGAACTCCAAGCGCGATCTGGCCGCCGCGATCATCGGCGCAGACAACAGCCTGATCCGCAACCTGCGTCCCGATGACCTCGCACTCCTGCTCTCGTAGCGGGCAGGCAACCTTCAACAGAAATCGCGTGGCGGAGTATCTGCTCCCACCAGAAGCCAGTTCTCGCCTCTCTGCGGATTCTGTCCGACAAGTGTGCTACGATGTCTGACGCTGGAAGATTGCGAGGATGCCTGAGATGACCTTGGAGCGCATTTCGATTCGGATTCCCAACACCCTCGGACGACTCCTTAGACGACGGTCTTTGATGAAGGGAAAGTCGGAATCCGAGCTGGTCCGGGAGGCCCTGGAAACTTATCTTGTTGAGAGAAGCGACGAACGCTCGGCGTACGACCTGGCCGAGGAAGCGGGTTTGATTGGCTGTGTGCGGCGTGCCCCCAAAGACCTTAGCACGAGTCGACGTCACTTTGACAATTTCGGGAATCGAAAATGACGCGGGTGCTCGTGGATACTGGCCCACTGGTCGCCATCGTCTCCATCTCAGATGAGCACCACGAGACTTGCGTGAGCGCGCTTCGGACTCTCCCTGGCCCCCTGTTTTCCTGCTGGCCTGTGATCACGGAAGCTGTTTGGCTCCTTCGTACGTATCAAGGTGCAACCCAGCAACTTCTGAGCAGTATCAACGAGCATTTCCTTGTCCTGCTTCCTTTAGCAGGCTCCGAAGCTAGAGCGATTGCCGAGATAATGAAGAGGTATGAGGACATCCGGCCGCAGCTCGCCGATGCGGCGCTAGTCTATTTGGCGGATCGGGAGGGTATCGACACGATCTTCACCCTCGACAGGCGCGATTTTTCGGTGTATCGATCTGCTCGTAAACGCGCGTTCCGGATTCTGCCAGACGTACGCTGACCGGGCAAGAATCCTTACCGGCTGCCGCTGTAGTCCTCAGGAAGAATTCGGTCTAACTGCGCCTGTTCATAGAAAGACCCGCCCAATATCAGGGTCGGAGATCCATGCATGACATCAGCGACGGCTCGACAATGTTAAGGGCTGATCCCCGACGAATCAGCCCTTCGATCCCACTCATTCAGTTTGGTAGCAATTTGGTAGCAAATTGCGCTGTTTATGCCGGTTTTGCCGGTTCGTCCGGCCATTAACTGCTGTAAAATCAATAGCCGTCTACCCTGACCATTCCATGGCATGGAAGAGGTCGTCGGTTCGATCCCGACCAGGTCCACCATTTCTTTCAATAGCTTAGACTTGGGCGGGTACTCGCAGCCGTGACATTTGTGTCATAACCTGCCGTTTTGGTGCTTGTTGCGAGGGATTCCATCGCTTTTCGCTTCGCTTCCATGCGAATGTGACCGTACCGCTCCAGTATCCTTCTGCTGACGTGACCCGCAATCGCCATGACGGTTGGATCAGATGTGCCGTCCTCAGCAAGCTGTGTGGTAGCACAGTGCCGAAGATCGTGGAACAGGAAACCCGGCGGCCCTGCTTTCTTCGTCAGAGTCCGCCAAGGTGACCTCCAGCTTTTGACGGCAGTTGTCGGGTCAAACGCGGTGACGTTGTAGCCCATGACCTTTTTCCCGCTGAAGGTGAACTTGGGCACGAAACCGCAAAGATGTAATGCGATGGGAGAACTGGGCCGAAGGACTCTGCTCTGCGACGTAGCCTTGCGAGTGCCGAAGCCGCAAGTCGGTTAGAGGCACCGCTCTTTCTCCAGCAGCCGTCTTGGGTGCGAATCGTGAGAGTCCGGGCGAACAGGTCAACGTCCGACCACTGGAGGGCTTTCAATTCGCAGCCTCTCGCGGTTGTGTTGAGGGAGAGAATCGAGGCAAGATATGCCATCTCCCACTCAGGCCGCATTACAGCCGTTTTAAGAAGCCGCTGTTTTTTCTTCCTCAGTGAGGAGTTTTGACGCGGCGCAGGAGGCCTAACCTGTGCCGTATCCCTCGGTCACAATCTTGTTCACTACCGTGAAGACGGTTTTTGTCCCCGTTTAGAGATTTTTCCCTGGTTTCGAGCGATGCGCATTCAGGGAGTGAATTGGCGACTCTGTGGCGAGTGAGTCCTCATACCGTGAGGGCCGGCGTATGCCGGATGCCAGTAAAGGGTCTTGGGAATCAGGTCCAGATAAATGGCGATGAATTCCTCATAGACCTCTATCCTCTGTTCCATTTTTCTTATCAGGGTTTTTCCCTCGGCGCGGGCGATGCGGGCTCTGCGCGTCTTTGTGGCTTTTGCGAACCGCTTCAGTCATCGTCACATGCGGAATCTCTCCGCTAAGAATGGCTAGACGGGCTTGCTTTTCAGGAATACCACCAGCTTTCAGGTACTCCACTGCCTCATCGATGGAGACAAATCGTTTCATGGCGACCTCCTTTGCCTCTCAACTGAATGCTTCATTGTGGCTCGCGGTCATACCTATACTTCAACACCAGCCATGATATGCCTGCCAGCATTGCGATGATGTTGACTACCAGATCGTGGGATCTAGTTTGCGCCGCTGCGACACGGCGGCCCATGTTGTACCCTCCACAGTAGAACAGCACAAGCACGCAGCAGTGCTCAAGGCGACCTACCCAGTCATATCTGCTACTCGTTATGCTGTCATGTCATCCGAATCAGGGAAATGGCATGGAAGAGGTCGTCGGTTCGATCCCGACCAGGTCCACCATTTTCAACTACTTGCAGATACTCCGCTTTTCAGCTTGGTGTCATTTGGTGTCACAAGACCACAAACACTCCCGGTTTCAATGAAGACACCATGCGCGATCCCGACTAGGTCCACCATCTTTTCAACTACTTGCAGATAGCCCGATTTCCAGTTTTGTGATATTCGGCTTCAAAATGCTGCGACCGCTTCCGTGGTATGGAAGAGGTCGTTGGCGATCCCGATCAGGTCCAGAGCTGCCACGGCTCAACCGCAGCACAACATGTGGGCGGAAAGAACGCAGATTATGAGCTCATCGCCCGTATGAAACAGAACTACGAAGCAACTGCGATTTCATCGAAGAAGTCAGATTCGAAACTTCCCACATGCCGGTTTCGGGACAATTAAGACAAGCTGGGATTCGCTGATCATGTTGTTCGGGACAGATAGAGTGTGAAATTGATCAGCCACCAGTTTGCTTTTGTTCTGGTTTGGAACAAAATAGTTAGTACTCGACAAGGGAGGACGCGCCGATGCGCGAGTTTCTCCAGCTGCTTGCTACTGTGGTTTTGGTCATTGCGTCCATGGCTCAGACGCCTGCCACGCAGTCTGGCCAGGCGGACAAAAGGCAGCCTGATCCTTGCACTATTTCCGGACGCGTGGTCACCGCGGCGGAAGGCACGCCAACTAAGTCAGCGCGTGTTGCGCTGGTCGAGCAGAACGCCGCACGTCACCCGCACGTCTTTGCCGCTTCCACCGACAATGACGGGCGCTTTGAGATCAAGAAGGTCGACCCGGGGCGCTATGAGTTCGTTGCCTCTCACACTGCCTACATCAGCCAACGTTACCAGGCCAGGGGAACCAACGATGGCGCCATATTGGCGCTTGTTCCTGGGCAGGAAGTTAACGCCGTACTCTTCCGGCTGGTGCGCGGAGGCGCCATTACGGGGCGGGTGATCGACGAAGCCGGTGAGCCGATGGTGAGTGTGACCGTCTCGGTCCTCCAAGAACCAAGCACCGAGGAAATAGAAGAAGCCGGGCCGAGAGGCAAGAAACGAGAGATGTTTGAGTCGTCCTCGGCTACCAGCGACGACCGTGGCGAGTACCGAGTCTTCGGTCTCAAGCCCGGCGATTACTACATCAAGGCTGCGGAAACGGATAGGCCACGCGGCCAGGTTGTCTGGGATGGCACGGAGTGGACGATCCGGCGGGAGTTGGGCAGCCAATATGCTCCTCTCTTCTATCCAGGAGTGGTCCAAGTGGATCAGGCGCAAGCGGTCAGCCTAAGCGCCGGAGAGGAGGTGCAGGCCGACTTCGCGATGCGGCATATAAAAATGGTGGAGGTTTCGGGACGCATCCTTGCAGCTGATGGCGGACCTGCAACCGACGCGTACGTAGATCTGTCAGTTCCCGAGGTCGGCGATTGGAGCCAGAGACTGACCGCAAGCACCGACGCGAAGGGTGAATTTTCCATCAAGGGTGTGCCGCCAGGCAGTTACATCCTAGAGCGCGCAGAAACATGATCAGGATAAGCACTACATGGCCCGGCAGAAGCTGGAGGTGGGAGAGGAAAAGATCAGCTCAATTACCATCACTTTCGGCCGCGGCGCCAGCATCTCCGGGCGTGTCATCGCCGCAAGTGCGGGCGCCAATCCCCTCGATCAGCTCCAGGTTAACCTTACATCTGTTGATGAGGACAACGAGGGAGGTTTTGCCTGGTCCGAAGTAAAAAAAGACGGCTCATTCTAGTTGAACGATGTGGCCGATGGGAGTTACGCTCTGCAAGTTTACACGAGGGAGCACGGCTGGTTCGTGAAATCTGCGCGCATGGGAGGGGAGGATGTGTACCAGAAGGGGGTTCAATTGGAAAGAGGTGCTTCGGGCGGTAGTCTGGAAATCATTCTCAGTTCAGACGGCGCACAGTTGGAGGGCTCGGTCACCGATAACGAGCACGACCAGCCCATAGCCGGAGCGCAGGTTCGGTTGAAGTTTGATCCCGAGACGCCTTACAACCGGAGCCGCTCCCACAGCACGAGGACCGACCAGAACGGACACTTCAGCTTTGACGTTCTGCCTCCGGGGAAGTATCGCGTCGTTGCCAAGTTGCCTTCGGCGACGCCAGAAGTTCCGCCGATCAGCTCCGACCCTACGACCGTCACGCTAGGAGTCTGCCGGGAATACGGAATCACAATCTCTTGACATAGCCGTTCGAGGTGCTTAGAGCAGCGACAAAAATCGGAAGTTGAAACCGGGCTTGCTTCATTTGTTGCCTTCGTAAGCCCGCAAGACCCTTTTTTGCTGCCTATGCGTGGATTTTCCTCTTGCTTCCTTACGACCTCTGCCAGGCTCGGCCGGAGCGGAACAGCTTGAGTAAGTTGTGGGTGAGACAGATCAGTTTCCATTCCGCTCGCACCTTCTGCAATCCGCGCAGCAGGAACCGTCGGAACCCACGCCACTCTTTGATCTGCCCGAACACCGGCTCCACGATCGCCTTGCGCATCCGGTAGAGATCCTGTCCCGCTTGTGTTTTCAGCTTTTGCTTCATTTGCTTCAGCAACCCAGCCTCTGCGCTTGACTCCCGCGCGTCCTCATCCTCCGCCGTGCTCGGATCCCCATGTTTCTGTTTCCCGGTGGCCACGTGCAAGTCGATACCTCGGCCCTGCACCTCTCCCACTTGCTTTCCATTCCAGTAGCCATTGTCGGCGCTCACTGCCTGGGGTTGGGCCCCCACATTCTGCTTCACCTGCTCCACCATCGGCACCAATTGCTGCTTGTCATTGCTCTGCTGCGTGACCTCCGCGGCTACGATCACCTGCGCTTCCCCATCCACCGCGATCTGCGCGTTGTAGCCTTGCACGAAGCTGCCCTTGTGGCCCCCATCCGGCATGATCCGGCTTTCCGGGTCGGTGAAGTTGCGTTGCGCTTTCGGGTCCGGCACCGCCTGCTCGGGATCCGCTACCTGCGGTTCACGTCCGCTCACCTTCTTGCCCGTGCGGGCTGCTTGCTCCTGGCGCTGCCGGATCTGAGCTTCGGCGGCAGCTTTCTTTTCCTCGGCCTTCTGTTTGGCTTCGGCTTCCAACTCCGCTTTCGCCGCTCGAATCTTCGCCAGCCGGCTCTCCCGCCGCGCCAACTCCGCCGGTAACTCGTCGCCCGCCTGATCCTTCCCGTACTTCTCGTCTTCGGCCGCATCCACCGCTTCGGCCCGCTGCAGCAGCCCTTCTACTTCCGCCTGCAGTTTCTTCTCCCCCTCGCTCATCCGCTCATAGCTCATCGCCTTGTGCTTGCTGGCATTCCCCTGGATCTTGCTGCCATCAATCGCCACATGTCCCAGCTTCACCAGCCCCGCTTTCTCACACAACTGCAAGGCTTGGCAAAACAACCCCGCCAGCGCCTCCAGATGCCGTTTGCGGAACTCTGCCAACGTGCTATGGTCGGGATGTTCGTCGGCTGCCAAGTACCGAAACCCTATATCCTCGTAGGTCTTCGCCTGGATCTTGCGCGAGCTGTAGCTCCCTATGCAGTAGCCGTAGAGCAACACCCGCACCATCATCGCCGGGTCATAGGCGGCTTGCCCGCGCCCGTCCTTTTCCTCGTAGGACTCGTAGATGGCCCCAAGATCCAAGCCATCCACCACATCCACCAGAAAGCGTGCTAAATGCTTTTCTGGCAGCCAATCATGCAGGGACGGCGGAAGTAGCAGCGCCTGGTTCACATCCGCGGATCGAAAGCACTTTCCCATGGCCGCATCTTAACCCCATACACCCTTTGGAAAAGTTGTTATGTTTGGTGCTTCTGCAGAGTCTATTCCCGACAGACTCCTAGGGGAACGTGAACACCAGGCCGTACAGATCAAGTTGGCCACACCGAAGACTGAATAACGCCTTCTTCCAACCAGTTCGCGTGCGTCCTTCGATCTACGAGCTCAAACCGTTTTTTGCGATCACCCCTTTCAGCATCTCCCGTCTGTGCGAGTCTTTGGCGCGCGGATTCGTCCAGGCCAGCGAAGAGAGGTATGAGCGCCAGTTCTGCCGCAGTGATCACGTAGTTGTTTCCCCGCACTACAGATTAGGGTAATTATCGTCGGAACGACGCCTGGCTTGTTTCCACGATCTCGGGACCGGCATTCCAGGGCGACTGGGTGATGATCAACCCCATCTTCCGAGTTCCGGGTGTGTTATCGAAAAGCCGGAAGTTATGCACTTGGCCGAAAAGTCGCCAAACCGTCGAGTGGTCCGTGAAACTTCCTATAATGCTACTTCTGGCCCGCGTCGACGAGCTGTAGTGAACACGTCAACTCACGACCTGTCTCGAACGGGCCGTTCAGCCGGAATTACCTCCGACCTTTAGATCTCGTCGCGAAGTTGGCCAGCAAGAATTTCGGATGCGCTCTGATGGCGCAACATGACCAGCGATCTACTTCGCAGAATTCTCTTTCCATTTCACACTGAATACGCGTCCCGGTTGTCCGCGGCGCACCTTCCAGGTCCAGAACAGGCGAAAGCCGGCACGATGCCAGGCCACGACGGATGAAAACAGGACCCATCTTGAAAGCGATGATAATCTCTCAAACCGTCGTAACCGTATTTCTTATCAATCCGGACGAAGTTTTCGGTATGCACAGGGCTTTCCCGGTTCGCGATTACTGAGGACAGGTTCCATGTCCCGTGCCGCTCCAGGAACCCGTGAAGTTCGATCCGCCGCCGCCGCGCGGACCCTGAATCAGGTCAGCCTGGACAGACTTGTTCTGCGGGGCGCCTGCTTGCAGGTTTCGCATGAACCGGCTCAATATCAGCCGCGGCATTGCCGGGCCAGGAGGTGTACACTGCCGCACCCCACTGCCACTGGAACTGCAGGGCTGCTGTCGCTCGAGTTGGTCGAAAAGCTGAGCGTCGAGCCGGTGTTGCCGTGGCCGCCGTTTTCCACGTTGGAGTCCACCGGGATGGCCTGGCCGTCAAAGAAGATGTCGTTGCTAAAAGTCGGTTTCACCGTCGTCGTCCAACTGCCGTCGGCATTGACGACAGTCGTCGGTGTCGTGATCGCCGGATTGAACACGACCTGTCCATTCGGGAGCGCGTAGCTCGTAGCGTTAACCACCAGGGTGACTCCGGTGAAATCAACCGTGGTGATCGTGTTCGTGGGAACGTTCTTTGCGTCCAGGTGCGCATTAATCCAAACCACACTGCCGGTCGGCGCAGTGAAGCCGTTCCACGAAACGGGGCTTCCGGTTATCGCAGTCCCGCTGGGCGGAATGACGCAAGCAGTCGGCAACGGCGACGTGACCGTAACCATACACACGCTTCCGGTGTTGGTCGTGTTGCCCGCGGAGTCCGTCACTCCAAACTCCCAATTGAAGGTTCCAACCTGAGTTGGCTTTCCCGTGATAAGTCCGGTTGATGTGTTCAGAGTAGGGATCCCGGGCACTCCACCAGAGATGCCCTCGAACGTGTACGGTGGAGTTCCTCCCGTGGCGACCAAACTGGAACTGTATGGAACGCCTACTTGCCCGGTGGTCGCTGGGCATGCCAACGTTAAGGTGGGGCACATCAGCGTGGCCGGACTCATGCCTGTGTCGTTAATGTTGATGTTAACGGTAGACCCAGAACTGGTCAGTGTGGCGGTGCCAGTCACGATGCAGTTGCCAGTCGTCCCTGTGAAAGATCCCGACGCCGTTACAGTTTGGGTGGTGGCCGTGGCTTTAAAAGTGACGCTGCGTGGGATCGTTATCGGCGTACCGCTGCCACAGGTGACCGTAAAGCTGTAATCGATCGTATAGGTTGCGTTTATCGTGAGGTTCGTCGCATTCACGGTCAGGGAGTAGCCCTGGCAATTCGCGGTCGCAGTGGCGCTGGTTAGAATGTCTGCTCTCGCGGGAAACGCCATGGCAATCACTCCCCAGGAGATCAACAGAACAACTGAATGTTTCTGACGCATACATCTAACCATCTTTCGTTACGCAGCCAAATACGTTGATATGTCCATACAGAAGGCCGCCCAGCGCGCCTGGACGGCCAACGACAACTAGCGCGGCAATAGCTGAAGTCCCCCGAACGAAGACGCTTCGCTGCCTCGCAAGAATCTAGCCGAGACAGAGCATGGGCCACAATCGCCGGGATGCATTAGCCCAAAAGGATTAATCTGATTGGGGGGGTAGACGCCACTCCGCGTGCAGGCGGTCCAAAGCGGCCTGGAGGATTCTTCGCGACAGGACACCCTACTAGGAGTGGGCCTATAGTTTCCTGTCACCATTCCCAAGTAATTTGTAGGAGGGCTTCCCCAAGGACTAACCGGACCCCGCAATTGAGGGTCAGACTTGAGGCATATCAGAAAAATCCCTGATGGGTATCTGCTTTACTCACCAGACCCCTACAGATTGTGGTTTCGGTTTGACCTTAGTTTCAGGGTGAAGGATCCGGTTGAGGGGAACGGGCTCAACTGCCAGCGCTTGCTGCACAAGGCGGAAAAATAGCTTGCCGCGGCTCTTTGATCTCCGCCGATTGAATCGGAACGTAAACTCGTCCAGGTAATAGTCGAGATGCTTATGGCTGACCTGTGATTCGCCAAAACATCAAACGCCCACAAGCTGAATGACCAAACTGTGAACGCGCGCAACGGTATAGCTGATGTCATAACGACGTCGGCCCCGCGATGTTCCGAGTAGACTTTGCGGTGTCCAACCAAAAAGGCTCGGACGAAGGAGGCCGAGATGAAAATTGTAGGTTGCGACCTGCACGCCAGGCAACAGAGCATCGCTCTATGCGACAGTGAGACCGGCGATGGCGAACCCGAGCATCCGTACATAAAGAGTCTAAGGTAAGGTACTAACGATGATGATTACTATAGTGCCAATTAGGCAGGACTAATTGATGCATCCGCGCCCCGTGTGGCACTCTGAATGCAACTTGATTGTCGAGCTTGCGCATCTGTAAAGATGCCTGACTTTTCAAGAACATACAGGATTGAACCTGCAAATACTGCACGATATAAGTAACTATTACCGTCTCCATGGGCCAATTAATATTTGACTGCTTGGAGTCAGCACCGCTATGTGTCTAACTAAAAGGTGCTAACCATTTGCGACTGAAGTAATCGCTGCAATTACGCAGGTCCATCTACCCAACGTTGAAACCGGTTTTATCGGCGAGGTAAAACGAGAGGAATGGCCTGCCTGTGGCAGATAAGAAATGTTTCATCCATCTCTCATCCGTACTCGTTGTCTTGGTTCATCTCATGCTTGCAGTTGCTGCCCTTGCGACACTTGCACAAGCCCAAACCCCTGTCGGTTATTGGACCTTTGACGATGGCGCCGGAACGAAGGTAGCCGATTCGTCCGGTAACGGCCATACCGCCAGCTTGGTCAACGGCGTCAGCTGGGTCTCGGGAGAAATCGGCGGTGCCGTTTCTGCGAATGCGGCAAAGCAGCAGTATGTGAGCATTCCTGCGATTGACCTCAGCGACACTCAGGCAGTCACGGTTACACTCTGGGCGAATCGGACCTACACGACAGCCGGGGGACCTGCGCTGTTTGAGGCCACCGGTGATTACACCAGTTCCATTACGGGGTTCGGCTTCTTCCCAGACGATGCCACCTGCCACGGCATTCAGGTCGCCTTGCGTGGCGACGTAGGATACACGACGAACTGCTACAGCCAACCCTCTTCCGGAGTCTGGCACCACCTCGCGGTTGTTTTTGACAAGAGCCAGACCGGAGGCAACGAAGTACAGTTCTATATGGATGGCGTATTACAGACCGTCACCTGGAGTCTCCACGCCTCGACTAACACGAATAGCTTTGGCAGCAATCCCATCTATCTCTTCTCGCGTGCTGGCACCACGGAGTTTAGCTCCGGCAGCATCGATGACCTCCGTATCTACAACAGCGCCCTTACGGCCGCACAAATCCAGCAGATCTACGACAGGGCGACATTGGTGTCGATGGCGGTAACGCCGATCAATGCCTTGATCCCGGCGGGAGCCCAGCAGCAGTTCACGGCTACGGGCACCTACAAGGACGGCAGCCATCGGAACCTCTCCAGCGCCGCCACCTGGACGTCGAGCTCCCCCTCCGTCGCCACCATCAGCAGCGGTGGCCTAGTCACCGGGGTGGCCGCAGGAAGCGCGACCATTCAGGCGACTTCGGGCTCGATCAACGGCTCTGCTGACCTGACGGCCAGCGTGGCTGACCTGCCTCAGGCCACTAGCATCGGGTATGTGCAGGGTAATTACTCTGCCCCCCAAACACCTCAGACCACGGTGAGTGTCACCTTTGACGCCGCGCAGGCGGCCGGTGATCTCAACGTTGTCGTAGTCGGCTGGAACGACAGTACCGCGGTCGTTACGTCGGTCGCTGACAACAGCGGCAACACGTACACGCTCGGGGTCGGTCCCACAGTCATCAGTGGTTCTCTTTCGCAGTCCACCTACTACGCTAAGAACATTGCAGCCGCACCCGCGGGAGCAAACAGCGTCACCGTGACCTTTGCGACTGCTGCGGCGTACCCGGATATTCGCATCCTTGAATACAGTGGCGCGGATGGGAACAACCCGGTGGATGTGACGGCCGCGAGTTCCGGCAACAGCGCCACCAGCAGCAGCGGCTCGGCGACGACGACAAACCCGACTGACCTGATCTTTGGGGCAAACATCGTTCTGACCACAACCAGCGGGCCGGGCAGCGGCTTTACGAGTCGCTTGCTCACGTCGCCAGACGGTGACATCGCGGAAGATCAGGCGGTCATGGCCACCAGCAGCTATAGTGCTACCGCGCCTCTCTTGTCATCTGGGCCTTGGATCATGCAGATGGTGGCTTTCCGCACGCCGTCGGGAAGTCCGGCATTGGTGTCGATAGCCGTGACGCCGAGCAATCCCTCGATCGCGGCGGGGACCCAGCAGCAGTTCACCGCAAGCGGAACCTACAGTGACGGCAGCCATCAGAACCTCACCAGTTCCGCCACCTGGACTTCTAGTGCCCCCCCCGTAGCCACCATCAGCAGCGGTGGCCTGGCTACCGCTGTCGCCGCTGGCGGCACCACCATTCAGGCGGCTTCAGGTTCGATCACCGGCTCCACTGGCCTGACCGTGACAGCGACGCCCAACTTTACTCTTTCGGCCTCACCAGCCTCGCTCAATGTCGGGCAGGGCAATCAGGTGACTTCGACAATTGCCACCACCATCAGCGGTGGCTTCAACAGCTCCATCAGTCTGTCGGCTTCCGGTATGCCCTCATCTACGACTGTCAGCTTCAATCCGAGTACCATACCTGCGCCGGGGTCGGGCAACTCCACCATGACCATCACCGTCGGCAGTAGCACCTTGGTGGGAACTTATCCCATCACCGTGACCGGCAATGGCGGAGGGACCCAGCAAAACGTCACCGTCGCGCTGACGGTGACGCCAACGTCCACAACCATCAGCTATGTCCAAGGCAATTACACAACCCCCCAAACACCTCAGACCACGGTGAGTGTCACCTTTAACGCCGCGCAGGCGGCCGGTGATCTCAACGTTGTCGTAGTCGGCTGGAACGACAGTACCGCGGTCGTTACGTCGGTCGCTGACAACAGCGGCAACACGTACACGCTCGGGGTCGGTCCCACAGTCATCAGTGGTTCTCTTTCGCAGTCCACCTACTACGCTAAGAACATTGCAGCCGCACCCGCGGGAGCAAACAGCGTCACCGTGACCTTTGCGACTGCTGCGGCGTACCCGGATATTCGCATCCTTGAATACAGTGGCGCGGATGGGAACAACCCGGTGGATGTGACGGCCGCGAGTTCCGGCAACAGCGCCACCAGCAGCAGCGGCTCGGCGACGACGACAAACCCGACTGACCTGATCTTTGGGGCAAACATCGTTCTGACCACAACCAGCGGGCCGGGCAGCGGCTTTACGAGTCGCTTGCTCACGTCGCCAGACGGTGACATCGCGGAAGATCAGGCGGTCATGGCCACCAGCAGCTATAGTGCTACCGCGCCTCTCTTGTCATCTGGGCCTTGGATCATGCAGATGGTGGCTTTCCGCACGCCGTCGGGAAGTCCGGCATTGGTGTCGATAGCCGTGACGCCGAGCAATCCCTCGATCGCGGCGGGGACCCAGCAGCAGTTCACCGCAAGCGGAACCTACAGTGACGGCAGCCATCAGAACCTCACCAGTTCCGCCACCTGGACTTCTAGTGCCCCCCCCGTAGCCACCATCAGCAGCGGTGGCCTGGCTACCGCTGTCGCCGCTGGCGGCACCACCATTCAGGCGGCTTCGGGTTCGATCACCGGCTCCACTGGCCTGACCGTGCCCCCGCCATCACTGGTGTCCATAGCCTTAACACCGACCAATTCTTCGATTGTGGTAGGAGGGCAGCAGCAGTTCACCGCCACCGGGACCTACGGTGATGGCAGTCAGCAGAACCTCACGAGTTCGGTGACCTGGACGTCCAGTGCGCCCTCGGTAGCCACCATCGGCAGCGGTGGCTTGGCCACTGGGGTAGGCGCCGGGAGCACCACCATTCAGGCGGCTTCGGGTTCGGTTAACGGTTCCACCGGCCTGACCGTGACAACGCAGGTGCTGCATTCGATTCTCTTAGGGTGGACTGCCAGTACATCGCAAGTGGCGGGCTACAACGCTTACCGTTCGACAACTTCCGGTGGGCCGTACACGAAAGTTAATTCCGGCTTGATTCCCATTACCAGCTACACTGACCAGACGGTTCAGAGTGGTTATACGTATTACTATGTGGCTACTTCGGTGGACTCACAGGGCAATGAGAGCGGTTACTCGAACGAGGCTGTCGCAACCGAACCCTAACTGGCGACGAGATCGGAAGAGAAGGGAGAAACTTCACTTCATCAGCGTGAAAGATGCGGCTCGCACTGAACCAAGAGGTGTGCCGTTTGCTCGTGAACTAGACCGGAAATGCGTCGCTCTTCACGACGCGGCTTCAATTCCGCCTTTGTGGCCGCGACTCGGCGGATTGCACCACCGCTACACGGTCGCCGCGTAAATCACTGCAGGTCGTCAATCACCTTTCCGGTCTAACGTCTGCTGGATTGCAGGGAGAATCGCGGCTCCCCAATCCCATCACGGCCTGCCCAATCGCTGCGGACGCCTCACGCGACTATGTTCCGGATTTGAATTGGCAGGCCGCAAACCCGCAATCACAACGCTCCGTATCCGAGAAACCGGAGAAGTTTTTAGTTTTGGCGAACCACAGGCGTGATCCAGAAATGTTCCAATGCATGCCGACCGTTGTATGCCTCGCCAACCACTACCCAATTGGAGCGTTGTTCCAATGCAGTTGTGAGTGCTGCTCGCACTTCCGCGCTGTCGTCCGCCAGAAAAATACGGAACACGCGCGACCCCTTGACAATAATGAGCTGCACCAGAACGTAAGGCACTGATCCTGACGCCAACACACCGAGGATTGTTCGCGCAAAGTCAGGATAACGGAGTTCAGGTTACCTTTGCTCGTCTCGCCACGGAAGGTGCGAGTCAAATTAATAAGTTTTGAGCGGCCGGACGTATTCCAGCCTTTGCCTGCGGTTGGCCAAAGAACTCCGTTCAACGTTTTCGCTTTGTGCAAAACTGATCTCCCTGTGGTTTATCAAAACCAAACGCCGCCGATGCTGCTCGATAATTCAGGCTGGTTGATCCGTTAATCTTTTTGGTATCTTCTTCAGTTTGGGCTGCATCTGTTGTCGCTTCGTATCGTTACCCGTCGCGCCAGTCGCGGACGCGGTCATGGGCGGCCTGCACGCTAGCGTACTGTTCGCAGATGACGGCCAGCAGCATTTCGGGCAGAGCAGCGTTCATGGCGGCTTCGTACCCTTTCTTGGCGCGATCTTCGCCTTGCTCGACGCTCACCAGAATTTCATGATTGCCCGCGCCTAAGTCTGCTTTCAGCTCGAACCAGGCGCGATGCATCGCGCCCGCGACGGTACCTGTGTCGCTGGCGTCCACGTCACCCAGTCGCGTGCTGGCTTCCTCGAGTTCTACGGCAAAGCGTCCCCGCTTGAGGCTCTGCTCGTCGAAGTAAGCCTTCAGCTTGGGATCTTCCACTTTTGACGCTGCGTGTAAGTAGCCGTTCTGGCCGTCGCGGCAAGTTTCGATCAGGTCTTTCACAATTTCGACCGATTCATTGGTACCAGGCATTGCATTCCTCATTTCCTTTTTGACCCGCGCGAGAATCGGTCGGTTCGATTCTTGTTTTGGCTGGTTCTTATGCCTACTTGCACGATGTCACCCGTTGGACTTATCCACTAATATGCGGAATAGGGTCGGCTCTGATTCGCACAGATCATGCAGGGATCGTCACGCACTCTTGCGGGCTTTCGTTCCCGTTTTTCGCTTCGCGGCTGGCTCTTTCCCAGCTGCTGCGGCAGGTTTTCTCTTTTTCGCCGCGACCGTCTTTCTCGCTTTGGCTATGGTTGCATGTCTCGCTTTGGCCACGGCTTCAACCGGAGCGGGCAATTCCGGCCTGGGCGGTTTTGGAGTGCGATGGTGGCCATGGTGGAGCGCCTGGACGCGCGCAGCTTCTTCTTCCGTCCGCAGCTGAGTGTCTATATTTTTTCGGCGCTCGTCCTCGAGGTATTCCGGAATCGTTTTAGTTGTCATGGCCGTAGTGTGGCAGAAGTATCTCGTCCGAGCTGTCCAATTTTGGCCAATCGGCGACAATTATCACGGTTCGCCACTACGGAGGCTGGACGGAGACGAACTCACCTGCAGGCATCGAAATAGTCCGGCGGTCTTGGCGCAACGAGGGCCCGAGTTTTTGGTGTGCCTCGCCAAAGGGAAGTGCGCGAGCTAATCTTCCGTATGGTGGCAGAAAACCCAAGCTGGGGAGCACCACGCATCCACGGTGAGCTGCTCAAGCTGGGGTTTGTTATCTCGGAACGAACGGTATCTCGCTGCCAGACGCCTTGTGGATCGTATTGCAGCTGCGCGAAGCTTGGGGGTACGAACCGACACACCGGTTTCTGATCTTCGACCGCGATGCCAAAATTCTCTGCTGACGTCATCTCGACCGTCAAACAGAATGGCACAGAACCTGTCCCGACTACTTTTCGAAGTCCGCGGCAAAACGGCATCGCCGAGCGTTGGGTCGGGAGTGTGCGTCGCGATTTGCTCGACCACGTGATCGTTCTGAACCGGCGGCACCTGAGAAGACTGCTGAAAAACTACGTCCACTATTTACCACGAAGATCGGACTCACCTCGGGCTAGGGAAGGACACGCCCGGAGGCCGAATTACCGCGCTGGCCCCTCCGAGCGCAGACAAGGTCATCTCCATGCCACGACTCGGCGGATTGCACCACCGCTACACGGTCGCCGCCCAAATCGCTGCGGGTCGTGAATCACCTTCCCAGTCTAACGTGTGCTGGGTTTCAGGGAGAATCGCGGCTCCCCAAACCCATCCAGCCTGCCAATCGCTGCGGCCGCCTCACGCGACTATGTCGCGGATTTGATTGACGGCCCGCACTCCTGGAATCACAACGGTCGGTATCCGAAACCGGAAAGCTTTTGGTTTTGGCGAGGCTCAGGTGCGTACCTGTGATCTTGGTGATCAGAGCGTGCGTCCGCAGCAAGCGGAGTTTGCACCTGATCCAGGCGTCCGGAGTTTCTCGCCCAGCGTAGGGCCGAAGCCCTTCGACAATTATTTTATTGACCACTCGCTTCTCCTGTTTTCCCAGCAGTACAAATGGGTTCGAAATATTGACTGGCGCTCACATGACTTGAAGAACTCTGTCGCTTTTCATATCGCGACAATAATTGTTCTCTATAGTTAATACAGCGAAGCGCAAGAGCGCACGAATTAAACGGAGGAATCATGAAATTGAAAAGATTGGATGTGATCGCAGCTGTGCTTCTCGTAGTTGGCGGACTGAACTGGGGTCTGGCGGGCGTTGCGCACTTCGACCTGGTAGCCGCGATTTTCGGAATGAAATTCGGCGAAACTTCACTCAGTTCCGCCGTCTACGCGCTGGTTGGCTTGGCGGCGCTGTACCAAGCCGTCTCGTTCAAGGCCATTCAGCATCGCTGGGAACACGAGCCGGCAACTGCTCGCGCCCGTTAGGGCGAGAATGCGGAAGGGGAGAACAGCTCTGTGTTCTCCCCGACCTTACTTGTGATGAGAATCAAAACACTCAGCCTCGATCCCCGCATCATCGTGCGGAACTCTGGGATGCTCGATCCAGAAGGAAATTGCATCGTCTACTGGATGCAGCGCGCCCAAAGGGCATTGGACAACCCCGCTCTGGATGTGGCCGTTCACGTGGGCAATGAACTCGGCAAGCCGGTGGTGGCTTTCCTCGCTCCGGTACCTTTTTATCCGCATGCTAATCTGCGTCACTACCACTTTCTCGCGACCGGAATTCCCGACATCGCGGAGGAACTTGCCAAGCGCAATGTCGGTTTTGTGCTGCGGACTTATCCTGATCACAGCTTGATGAAGTTTTGCGAACAAGTCCGCCCGGCCATCGTAATTGGCGACGAAAACCCTTTGCGCGAAGCGGAGTACTGGCGAGTTCGCGCCGCCCAGTATTTGAAGGTACCTTTCTGGAACGTTGATGCCGATGTCGTTGTGCCCTCGCGGCTACTGGGCAAGGAGCATTACGGCGCCCGGACGATCCGGCCGCGACTCCAGCAGCTGTTGCCTCAGTTCCTTGTTCCAAGGAAGGTCGTCAAAGCGCGAGTACCTTGGAAAAGGTTACGGACGCTGCAGTCCCTATCGGCGCATGAAGATTTCACCGCAGGCTGGTCGCTCGATCGCTCCGTTTCGCCGGTAGAGAACTGGCGCGGCGGGACTGGGAACGCCCTGCGCATCCTGGCTGACTTTGTCAACCATGGGCTGCGGAATTATCCTCAGGACCGGAATCATCCGGAGCTTTCCGGAACCAGCCGCCTCTCGCCCTACCTTCACTTTGGCCACATCGGCCCGCTAACTATCGCGCACGCGGTGCAGGCGGCTTCCGCGCCTCCAGCCGCGAAACAAGCATTTCTGGATCAGGTCATTGTCCGGCGCGAATTATCAGTGAACTTCGTTCGCTACAACTCGCACTACGATTCCTTCGAATGCCTCGATGCCTGGGCGGATCGCTCTTTTGCTCAACACTCGGGCGACCATCGTCCTATTGTTTACAGCGAGGATCAATTGGAGCACGCTGAAACTCACGATCCTCTTTGGAACGCTGCCCAGAAACAGATGGTCTTCACGGGCTGGATGCACAACTACGTTAGGATGTACTGGGCCAAGAAAATTCTGGAGTGGAGTCCGTCGGTTGCCACCGCTTACCAGCGCGCGGTCTGGCTCAATGACCGTTATGAACTCGACGGCCGCGATCCCAGCGGCTACGCCGGGATTGCTTGGGCCATTGTCGGCAAGCACGACCGGCCATGGTTCGACAGGCCTGTCTTCGGACACATTCGCTACATGTCATACGCCAGCACTACAAAGAAGTTCGATTCTGATCAGTACATCCACGATGTCAGACAGCTAGAGGCCAGCCATGTCTGACAACACCGTCGCCGCAACCGCCATGGCGTTCCGGCTTGTTCCCGGCCTCGACTTCTGGCTTATGGTGCCCTATGCGCTGTGGGTTGCTTTTGCCTCGCAGCTAAACTTCAAGACCTGGCAAATGAATTCCGGCGTGGTATGAGGATTCTGGTCAGTGGCGCGAGCGGATATGTGGGCAGCCGGCTGGTCCCGCGTCTGATGGCTTCCGGACACGAAGTCTCCTGCATGGTGCGGGACGCTTCGCGCGTGGACCCACAGGTGGCTGAGAACACGCGCCTCGCCGTTGCCGACGCACTCCAACCCGAGAGCCTGGCTGCAGCGATGCGTGGAATCGGGGTTGCCTACTATCTGATTCACTCCATGTCTGCTTCCGGCGGGGATTTCCAGCAGCGCGACTGGCGTGCCGCCCACAACTTTGCCGTTGCCGCCCGGCAAGCAGGAGTGAGCCGGATCATCTACCTTGGCGGGCTCGCGTCCGAAACATCACAAATTTCTGTGCACCTCAAGAGTCGCCACGAAACCGGAAAAGCTCTGCGCGAATTCGGACCGCCGGTAACTGAGTTCCGCGCCGGCATTGTCGTGGGCAATGGCAGTTTCTCGTTCGAGTTGATTCGATACTTGACTGAGCGTCTCCCTATCATGATCTGCCCCCGCTGGGTGATTACGCGCACCCAGCCCATTGCCATCGATGACGTTCTCGACTATCTGGTGGCGGCGCTGCGGTCACCAGAGTCAGCGGGTCAGATAATCGAAATCGGCGGCGCAACAATTGAAACCTACCGCAGCATGATGCTCACCTATGCCCGGACCCGGCAGCTTCGACGCTGGTTGTTGCGCGTGCCCGTCCTGACGCCACGACTGTCTTCCTACTGGTTGCGATTGGTGACCCCAATTCCCCCCTCGATCGCCCGCCCGCTGATCGAGGGGCTGCGCACGGAGGTTGTCTGCAGAAGCACGCGTGCCGCTGAATTGTTCCCTGCTATAGAACCCATGAGTTATGCCGCTGCAATCGAGAAGACGAGGACCCGCACGCTGCCGGACGATTCGCTGGTCGCGACTGTTCCTTGCCAGCCCGCCCACGTCTTGATTCGGCGGGACGGTATTCTTTGCGACGTCCGTCAAGCCGTCGCCGACGCGTCCCCGAACAAGGTGTTCTCCGTCATCAGAAGCCTCGGGAATTCGCACGGCTATTTGTACGCGAACAGTTTGTGGCGGATCCGCGGCTGGCTGGACCGATGCCTGGGAGGGGTTGGCATGAGACGTAGCCTTGGCTGTGCACCTCTGAACAAGAATGATCACATCGACTTCTGGTACGTGCAGGATATGGAGGCAGGGCGTCGTCTCCTGCTGCGGGCAGAAATGAAGCTGCCGGGTCGTGCATGGTTGGAGTTCTTGCTTTCTCCTCAGCCCAGCGGCCGCACGCTGGTGCGCTGCTGCGCCTGGTTTGAGCCACGCGGATTGTCAGGCGAATTTTATTGGTGGGCTCTTTACCCCATTCACATCTTGATTTTTCGAGGTATGGTGCAAGCCGTGTGCAGAAAAGCAGTTGGCAGCGTTACCATGCGGTCTGCCACAGCAGAGGTGCGCTGACTACAATCTGCTGCCCGCCCAATGCAGCAATCGGCATGGCGAACATTTGGCTCACGGTCCATAAACCGGCTTGTGGGACATGTGCCACAGAAAGATCTCGCCAACAACGTGGTGGACCGCAGTTGTACCGCTTCTTACCGGACTCCTGGCACAGCGCCTGCGGTCATTTCCTTTGTGGTCCATTTTCGCTGCATTTTATCTGGTCAAGAACGCTGTTCTGTGGACTGTGCTCCGCCCCCAAAACGCGATTGCCATGACCATGATGGCGAAGTTGTCGTCTACTGGCGCAAGGAGTATGGCGTTTGCAGGTGGACCAGGCGTGACGGCTGAAGGAGTTGGAGCAGGAGAACGGGAAGCTGAAGCGTCTGGTAGCAGAGCCGAGCCTGAACAAGCTGGTGTTGAAGGACGTCGCCTCGGGAAACCTCTAAGCCGGAACGACGGCGCTGTGCGGTGAGCCATGCGAGTGAAGAGCATGGCATCAGTGAGCGGCGTACATGCCAGCTGGTGAATCAGCCACGCGGAAGTGTCGATCAAACTAAGTCCCGTTTCATGGTTCCGGCGGGGTCCCTTCGTATGCTCCGCCTATTTGTCGATCTGAGTCATCAAATGTGGTGCTCGATGGGCTTCCGATAGGTAGTCACGCCTGAATCGGTTAAAGAGACGCGACAGCGGGCCGGAGGAAACAAGAACGCCTAATTCTTCTTTTATTCGCCTGAGAAAAGGGCCGATCCGCCACTATCAGCCCATGGCCCAATTTGGTGTCAATTTGGTGTCAAGACCGGGCGATTTTGCCGGTTTTTCGGGCTCGGGGCAACTTTTTAGCCCTTTACCGTCAATAAGTTAGATATTTCCAACTTCCATGGCATGGAAGAGGTCGTCGGTTCGATCCCGACCAGGTCCACCATAAAAGCTTATCCCAACTTTAACGGGCATCAGCGTTGCGTCCATCCTGATCATCGGGTCAAATCATTCTTGAGCTTCCAGTTCGATCCAGGGGTCAGATCGGGAGATAGCAATGCAATTGCGCGCCGCTCCGGTGAGCACTAACTGACAGACTTCGGTAACGTATCGAGCACTGAGTTCGGCATGGCGAATCAGGAAGCGCATATAGATGGCGCCATAAAGAATGTCCAACACGAGATCGAGATCAAGATCGGCAGGCAGTTCTCCCCGCTCAATTCCCCGACGGAGCGTCTTGTAGGCTTCTTGCCTTCGCGGCCGGAGAAAACGGGCCCGAAAAGCTTCAAGCAGCTCAGGATCGGACTGTCCGGCACCCAAAAGAGCGGCGACAATCTTTCCACGCCGGCTTCGAAAGATGGCAATAACCTGCTGCATTTGGAGGGCAACATCCTGATAAACCGACCCCGTGTCAGGGAAGTGCAGCTTGCTCGCAGTACTGGAGGCGAATGCGTCGACGACCAACGCGCCTTTGTTGGGCCACCACCGGTAAACGGTGGCTTTGCTTACACCGGCATCGATAGCAATCGACTCGATGGTCAGTTCGGGAAAGCCAATCCTCTGCAACAGGCAGAGCGTACTTTGCAGAATTGCGCGGCGCGCGTTTTCGCTGCGCGGACGGCCGGGTGACCGCCTTTCTCCATTAGAGCTCGGTGCCCTCAAAATGTGACTTCGAACCATTTGCCCTGCGTCCCACCATAGCATATATTAAATACAATACGTACCGTATTGAATTCAACCGTTCATCGGCCTACGGCCAGTTTCCTGCAGGGAATGAGCTCTAGCGTCTGATTGGAGTCGTAACCGACCAATGTGGATTGTCGCGCTAGCGCTAAGGCGTCCTTATACCTTCGTGGTCATGGCTCTGGTCATCATCATCCTGACGCCGATTGTCATTCTGCGCACCCCGGTAGATATCTTCCCCGATATCAATATTCCCGTAATCAGTGTGGTGTGGAACTACACCGGTTTCGCGCCCAGCGAGATGGCGAATCGCATTGTTACCAACGCCGAGCGCGGAATCACGGTGACTGTGAACGACATCGAGCACATGGAGTCGCAGTCGGTAAACAGCGTCGGAGTGATCAAGATTTTCTTCCGGCAGGGCGCAAATACTCAGGCTGCGCTGTCACAGGTGACGGCAATGATGCAGACGGTTGTCCGCGGTTTGCCGCCCGGGACAACGCCTCCGCTGATCATCACCTACTCGGCATCATCGACACCGATCGTGCAATTAGGCCTGAGCAGTAAGACTCTCCCGGAACAGCAGCTATTTGACCTCGGACAGAACTTCTTGCGCACCCAGCTGGCGACAGTTCATGGCGCTGCCATGCCGTACCCGTACGGCGGAAAGATTCGCCAGGTGCAAGTTGATTTGGACCTGCCTCGACTCCAGGCCAATGGCCTGTCTCCGGCCGACATTGTTAATGCCATCAACGCGCAGAATCTCATTACGCCTTCAGGTTCGGCCAAGATCGGTCCCCTGGAATACCAAGTCGTGATGAACAGCTCGCCGAACACGATCGCCGAGCTGAACGATCTGCCGGTCAAGACGGTGAACGGTTCGACGATATACATGCGCGACGTGGCGCACGTTCGCGACGGTTTCGCGCCGCAAACCAATATCGTCCGGCAAGATGGAGTGCGCGGAACGCTGATGTCGGTGTACAAAATCGGCACCGCCTCGACGCTGACCATTGTGAAAGCGGTGAAGGACATCCTTCCCATTGCTTCCCAGTCGCTGCCAAAGGAAATTTCGATCAAGCCGCTTTTCGATCAGTCGCTATTTGTGCGCGCTTCGATCAACGGCGTCGTACGCGAAGCGTTGATAGCCGCCGCGCTTACTGCGACGATGATCCTACTGTTCCTCGGAGATTGGCGCCCAACCATCGTGATCTCCATTTCTATTCCGCTTTCGATCTTCGTTTCGGTAATTCTGCTCAGCGCACTGGGTGAAACGATCAACATCATGACCCTGGGAGGGCTGGCGCTTGCGGTAGGAATCCTGGTGGATGACGCTACCGTCGAGATCGAGAACATCGAGCGAAACCTCGCCCAGGGCAAGGAAATGAAGCAGGCAATTCTCGACGGGGCGGCCCAGATCGCCGTGCCGGCATTCGTTTCGACGCTATCCATTTGCATTGTGTTTGTGCCAATGTTTTTCCTGACTGGCGTAGCACGGTATCTGTTTGTTCCCCTGGCAGAGGCGGTCGTGTTCGCCATGCTTGCGTCTTACTTGCTATCCCGTACCCTCATTCCCACCCTGGTGATGTACATCATGCGCGGTCACGAACACCGCGCCGCGGGACCGAAGACCATCTTCGGACGCTTTCAGCGTGGGTTCGAGCGAAGATTCGACCAGTTTCGCGACGGCTACTATCAACTTCTAGAGACAACCCTTGGCCATCGGAAGGTATTCGCGGTATGTTTCCTGGCGTTTTGCATTTTGTCGATGGGCCTGGTCTTTTTTCTTGGGGAAGACTTCTTCCCCTCGGTTGATGCCGGCTTGATGAGGTTGCATCTGCGCGCTCGTGCCGGGCTCCGGGTGGAGGAGACGGCGCGACTGTGTGACGAAGTGGAGAGTTACCTGCGCCAGCAAATCCCCAAAGACGAGCTGGTGACGATTCTCGACAATATTGGATTGCCGTATTCGGGCTTGAACTTGTCGTATAGCAATTCTGGCGTGATCGGCACCAGCGACGCGGAAATCCTCGTTGGGCTTAATGCGGAGCATCATCATCCAACGAGTGACTATATTCGCATGTTGCGTTCTGAGCTGCCCCGACGGTTTGCCGGGGTCGAGTTTTTCTTCCAGCCTGCCGACATCGTCACCCAGATTCTTAACTTTGGTTTGCCGGCTCCGATCGATATTCAGGTCACTGGCGCCGACATGAATGGCAATTACGCCATCGCGCAGCAGATTGCGAACCGGTTGCGCGAGATTCCAGGCACGGCAGACGTGCATGTCCAGCAGATGCTCACGCTGCCAACGCTCGATCTGGACATCGACCGAACGAAAGTCACGCAAGTAGGCATGAACGCACGTGACGTGGCGCAGAACGTGCTGGTTTCGCTTAGCGGCAGTTTTCAAACCGCACCCAATTTCTGGCTGAACCCGAATAATGGAGTCACGTATTCCGTGGCCGTGCAGACTCCGCAATATCACGTGACTTCAATGCAGGATCTAATGGGCATGCCGGTGAACGATCCCGCCGTCAAGAACTACCAGGTACTCGGCAACCTTGCGGGGTTGACGCCGGCTGCCCAGCCTGCGGTCGTGTCCCACTACAACGTGCAACCCGTCATCGACGTATACGTTAGTACGCAAGGGCGAGACTTGGGCGCGGTCGCAAAAGAAACTATGAAGACCCTGAAACCCTTCGAGCAGAAGCTTCCCCGAGGTACACGGATCATCGTGCGTGGTCAGGTGGAGACGATGCAATCGTCGTTCCTTGGACTGGGTGTTGGTCTTATGATGGCGATTGTCCTCGTGTACTTCCTGGTAGTCGTTAACTTCCAGTCGTGGCTTGACCCGTTCATTATCATCACCGCACTGCCGGGTGCGCTAGCGGGAATTTGCTGGATCCTGCTCCTGACTCATACGAGACTGAGCGTTCCGTCACTGACCGGCGCGGTGATGTGTATGGGTGTTGCGACTGCGAACTCGATATTGCTGATTTCGTTCGCACGCGATCGCCTCCGTGCCGGAGTACCGGCAATGCAGGCCGCCCTGGAGGCAGGCTTTACCCGAATCCGCCCCGTGCTCATGACTGCTTTGGCGATGATTATTGGCATGTTGCCCATGTCGCTTGGGTTAGGCGAAGGCGGCGAGCAAAATGCCCCGCTCGGTCGGGCAGTGATTGGGGGTTTGATTTTCGCCACAGCAGCAACGCTGTTCTTTGTGCCTTGCATCTTCACGATGATTCACGGTCGCAGGGAAGCAAGAATAGCGGAGTCCGAGAAGGTCATAATAACGTCGAATGGATAGTGCCTCTTATGCAATCGCACCAAAATCCTGATCTTCTGGACGATGAACGACAGGCGCCAGAAATAGCGCCGCCGCCCTCCTTGCCCCCGGCTCCGCCGCGTACGGCGTTACTGCTGATTGGGCTGGTGTTGCTTGCGCTTGTGATCGGTGCCGTTATTGCGGCGTTGATGCGGATGCGCGACAACCACGTCCTCGCTGACGAGACTGCCCGTAACGCGGTTCCGACTGTGGCTGTAGTGCACCCGACGGCAGAGAAGCCGGACGAGGATCTGGTTTTGCCAGGCTCTTTACAGGCGTACGAGGAGTCGCCGATATACGCGCGCACGAATGGCTATCTTCTTCGCTGGTACAAGGACATGGGCAGCCACGTTGCCAAGGGCGAGCTGTTAGCTGACATCGACACACCCGAAGTTGATCAGGAGCTCATGCAAGCCCGAGCCAACCGTCAACAAGTCGCCGCTCAGATGGACTTGGCGAAGATTAATTCGGACCGCTACGTGGGCTTGCGTCAAACCGACTCGGTGTCTCAGCAGGAAGCTGATCAGCAGGCGAGCGGGTATCAGCAAGCGAAAGCCAATCTGGAAGCGGCCGATGCGAGCGTGCGCCGGCTTGAGCAACTGGAATCGTTCAAGCACGTGTACGCTCCTTTTTCGGGCGTTTTGACCAAGCGAAACGTCGATCCGGGAGCCTTGATCAATTCCGGAGACACCGGAAAGCAGCTCTTCGATCTGGCAAAGGTCGATCCGCTCCGTGTGTACGTGAACGTTCCGCAGAACTATTCTCCCGCCATCCGAATTGGCACTGAGGCTTGGGTAACCCTTCCGGAGCTGCCGGGTCAGAAATTCAAAGGCTCAGTTGCTCGCACCGCACAAGCCATTGATCCTACGACCCGCACACTTCTGACGGAGGTCGACGTCCCAAATCCGGACGGCCACCTGCTTCCGGGCTCCTTTGGCGAAGTTCATTTTAAGGTGGGAATCAACGTACAGAAACTCACCATTCCCGTGAACGCGATGCTCTTTCGCGAGGAAGGGCCGCGGGTGGCAGTTGTCGGCCGCAACAATAAAGTCACGCTTCGACCCATCACCATTGGGCACGACTACGGTACCACTTTGGAAATCCTGGGCGGTGTCGAAGCAGCAGATCAGGTGATCATCAATCCCGCTGATTCCCTGGAGGATGGACAGACCGTGAACGTTGTCGCCCCAAGTGGGGGTGGGCCGCCTTCATGAGGCGGTCGCGACTTTGCCCGGCGATAGTTGCCTGCGGCTTGTTGGTAGGGTGTGTCGTTGGGCCAAACTATCACCGCCCCACAGTGCAAGCTCCGGACGCGTACAAGACGGAGGCTCCTTGGAGGGTCGCAGCACCGAAAGACTCCCTTCCCAAAGGAGCATGGTGGGGAATCTTCAACGATTCTGAGTTGAATGCATATGAGCAGCAACTCCTAAATGCGAATCAGTCACTTGCAGCCGCTCAGGACCGGCTGAGCCAGGCGCGCGCCCTGGCGCGCGTCGCCTCGGCAGGGTATTTTCCAACCTTCAGCACCGATCCGAGTGCTTCGCGCACTCGCTATTCGGGCAATCGTCCCGAAGTCGTTACGTTAGGCAAGCCCCTGACCCAGAACACGTTTGAAATCCCTTTCCTGCTCAACTATGAGCCGGATTTGTTCGGCAAGGAACGGCGTACGCTGGAGGCTGCTAACGCATCGCTGCAGTCCACAGCCGCCGACATGTACAACGTAAACCTGGTCCTGTCGGCTGAGCTTGCGGCTGACTATTTCACCTTACGCGAGCTTGACGCCGAAACGCAGGTGGTCCGTGAAGCCGTTACCATCCAGCAAAAAGGACTGCAGCTGGTCGACTCGCGCCACAAGGGTGGAGTGGCATCTGGCCTCGATCTCGCGCAGCAACAAACGCTGCTCGACTCGACGCAAACTCAGCTTTACCTTGTCGAACAGCAGAGAGCCCAATATGAGCATGCCATCGCAGTCTTGACCGGGAACCCGGCTTCGACATTTACGGTGCCGGTGCGAGCTCTTAGCGCCACCCCTCCTGCGGTTCCGTTGGGACTACCCTCCGACCTGTTGGAGCGGCGTCCCGACATTGCCACCGCAGAGCGCCAGATGGCTTACCAAAATGCCCTGGTCGGGGTGGCCACAGCGGCGTTTTATCCACAACTTACCCTTTTCGGCGGCGGTGGAGTTCAAAGCACGGACATCACCGCTTTGTTTACAGCGCCCAGCGCAGTCTGGTCGGTAGGTGGCGATTTGTTGCAGCCAATCTTCCAGGGTGGCCGAAACCGCGCCAATCTCGCGGCCACCAGGTCTGCATATGACGAATCCGTCGCGAACTATCGCCAATCAGTTCTGACTGCCTTCCAGCAGGTTGAGGATGGACTTTCCGGACTGAACACCCTCTCGCAGGCCAACACCACTCAAGATGCTGCAGTAGCCGATTCACGCCGTGCCTTGGAACTGGCGAATAACCGGTATGTTGGCGGTGTCACCAGCTATCTGGACGTAATTACGGCTCAGGCCACTCTGCTGAATAACCAGCGATTGGCGACCCAGTTGCTCGGCCAGCAGATGGTGATGTCCGTTTATCTAGTTAAGGCCTTGGGTGGAAGTTGGGATGCGTCACAGATTCAGAACGAACAGGTGCGTCCGAAGGCGATTCAGACCATACAACAGTAGCTGCCCACCGCCGGGCAACTAACTGTCGCTTGCTTTCTGCCGATGTTCCCATTGGTGGTTCGTGCATGAGCCCATAAGAAATTTACTGATGCGATAGAGTATTTAACTGACAAGAAAACGACTGGTCGTCCGACACAACCCCGTTACAACTGTAATGCCCGTTCGCAGTATGATGCTTCCACTTGGGTGCATTTAGGGGCTGTACGATCCGGGGGTGCACGATGCGTAGCCATCTTCAACTGACAGCTGCCGCATTGCTAGTTTGCAGCATCGTGCTCATGGGCGCGGCAGGAGCCCAACAGCGCGCCAAATCAACCGGTCCCACCATGGGAACGTCCACCCGCACGACGCCCGCACCAACGAACCCCCAGTCCAATGTTTACTACGTCGGCAAGGTGGTCATGGACACCGGTATCGCTCCACCCGCCTCGGTGGCCATACTTCGCATCTGTAACGGCTTCAGGCACCGCGAGACATACACGTCGAGCGACGGTTCGTTTTCTTTCATGATCGGAGATCGGGCTGCCGGCATGGTGGCGGATGCTTCCGACGATTCCCGGGAATTCGGCCTCAACACGTCGCAAATGCCGAATGGAAATCCACTGGCTGTCGGTCAAACCAATTTCTCCTCGCCGATCGCGGACTGCGAACTTCGGGCGGAACTGCCGGGTTACACATCTTCTTTCATTCGTCTCGATCCGTCGATGACCAATTCCAACGTTGGTGTCATCGTGATGCACAGTCGCACCCCGGGTGCTGGTGGTTCGGTAAGCGTTGCCAGCCTCCAGGTACCACCGAAGGCGCGCAAGGAATATGAGAAGGGCAGCGAAGCACTGGAGAAAGGCGACTTGGCGAACGCTGAAAAGTCCCTGCACAAAGCGATCGATCAGTATCCCAAGTTTGCGGAGGCATGGATGCGTCTGGGCGATGTTGAGCAGCGGAAGAAGAACGTCGACGGCGCGATCCAGAATTACCAGGAGGCGATCAACGCCGATCCCAATTTCCCCCTGCCCTATCTACGGATGGCCTTTCTTTCAGCGGCGATTCAAAACTGGGACCAGGCACGCAGATTGTCCGAGCACCTTCTCAGCCTCGATCCGGTTAATTATCCCCTTGGCTACTATTACTGTGCCATAGCCGAATTCAACTTAAAGCAGCTCGACAAAGCGGAAACCAACGCTTTGAGGGCAGAGAGTCTCGACAAGCTGCATTCTGAGCCCCGGGTGGAGGTCCTCCTGGCCGCAATCTACAACGCGAAGAAGGACTATCCTTCAGCGGCTGAGCACTACCGTGCATATATAAAACTTGTGCCGAATGGACCGCTAACCGAGCACGTGAAGCTCGATTTGGCCAAGACGGAAGAGATGGCCAAGTCGCAACCTCCACACGCCACGACTGCCGACAAATAGCCTTGGGTGATCGCCAAGGCCTGACGGGCCGAACTCCGCCAACGTAACTCTTCGGGCTCGTGCCCTCGATCAAAGGAGCCTGCTGTTGGCCTGTCTAGTATCCTGATTGTCCTGATTCCCCAGGACGAATTCGGTCACCGCCCACATGGAAACTAGCCCTGCCAACGTTCGGCATTCGACAACTGAGGTTCTGGTCCGTGAATTCCGGACACGTCATGGCGAACTCCACGGGCTATTTCGAGCTCCCGGCAGGGTCAATCTCATCGGTGAGCACACCGACTACAATGACGGCTTCGTGATGCCCGCGGCACTCGGCTTTTACTGTTACGTGGCAGCCGGCAGTCGGAGCGACCATGTGCTTCATGTTGACTCAATCGACTTCCAGGAGTCCCGCGAGTTCAGGTTGGAGGATAAGCCCGCCGGTCCAACCGGTCACTGGAGCGATTACGTTCGCGGCGTCGCGGCTGTGATGGCGTCTCGAAACGTTCCAGTCGCCGGCACAAATCTGGTTATCAAGGGTGAGGTACCCGTCGGTGGCGGCCTGAGTTCTTCTGCTGCCGTCGAGGTAGCGACCGCAATGGCCCTGCTTGGTATGTCCGGAATCGATTTAGACAGGCGTGAGATAGCATCCATTTGCCAGGAAGCGGAACACAGGTACGCCGGAACGAAATGCGGCATAATGGACCAATTCATCTCATGCTTTGGTCAGGCGAAGCACGCACTGCTTCTGGATTGCCGCAGCCTGGATTTCACCCATCTGTTAATCGATGACCGCGTGCGCCTTGTCATATGCAACACCATGGTGAAGCACGAGCTGGCAAGCGGTGAGTACAACCGTCGCCGGTCGGACTGTGAACAAGGGGTGCGTTTTTTGCAGCAGTTTCTGCCGCAAGTTCGGGCTCTACGTGATGTGACCTTACAGCAGCTCGAACGATATGGCAAAGAGATGTCTGAGGTAACCTACCGGCGTTGTCGGCACGTAATCAGCGAAGATTCACGCGTACTCGCTGCGGCGGAGGCACTTAAGCAAAACGACCTTCGGCAATTTGGTTTGCTGATGAACGATTCACATGAGAGCTTACGTGATGACTATGAGGTCAGTTGCAGGGAGCTCGACATTCTGGTCGCGGCGGCAAGAGACTGTCGCGGGGTCTACGGAGCACGTATGACCGGCGGGGGATTTGGAGGTTGCACCGTCAACCTTGTGCAGGCCGGCGCCGTGGACGAATTCAGGATTTCCGTCCTGCGCGCATATCAGCGCGTTACTGGCCTAATGCCCCAGATATACGTTTGCGCCGCCGCTGAAGGCGCTGGAGAAATCAGTCCATCCCATCCATGATCGATCTTACCAGTCTCAGGCAGGTTCCCCATCGACGTTTCAATCCACTCACAGGCGACTGGGTATTGGTATCGCCGCACCGCACCCAGCGCCCGTGGCAAGGACAAACCGAGCGCCAGCCCGAGGAGCGCGGCCTACGCTACGACCCACACTGTTATCTCTGCCCGGGGAATGAGCGCGCAGGCGGCGTCCGAAACCCCCGTTACGATTCAACATTCATCTTCGACAATGACTTTGCGGCGATGAAATTGGGTGCCGCCACTTGTCGGAGTGAGGATGAACTCGGTCTGCTGGTTGCAGAGACGGAGCGGGGCGTCTGCCGTGTGCTTTGCTTCTCGCCCCGGCACGACCTTTCGCTGGCAAACATGGACGTCTCGGCGATTCGCCCGGTCGTGGATGCATGGGCCACACAATATCGCGAACTCGGCGCGATGCCTGAAATCAATCATGTGCAAATTTTCGAGAATCGTGGGGAGTTGATGGGATGCAGCAACCAGCATCCGCACTGCCAGATCTGGGCCAACCATACGGTTCCCAATGAACCGCGCAAGGAACAATCGGCTCTTCTGGATTATCAGCACCGTAACCAGGGCTGCCTGTTTTGCGACTACGTAGAGTTAGAGCTTGCCGCCGGCGAGCGCGTGGTGTGTGAGAACGAGCATTTCGTAGCGCTGGTTCCGTTCTGGGCGGTCTGGCCGTTCGAGCTGATGTTATGCAGCCGAGCACATGTTGCCGATATTACGTTACTCAGCGACGCCGGCCGCGACGCTTTGGCAGACATTTTGAAGCGCATAACTACTCGCTACGACAATCTCTTCGAAACCTGCTTTCCTTACACCATGGGCTTTCATCAGCAACCAACTGACGGCGCCCCTCACCCTGAATGGCATCTACATGCGCATTATTTGCCTCCCTTACTGCGCTCGGCCACGATAAGGAAATTCATGGTCGGCTATGAGTTGCTCGATGCACCTCAACGTGACATCACGCCCGAGAACGCAGCAGAGCGTCTTCGCAGCGTCTCCGAGCAGCACTATCGGAACGAGAAACCGTCGGCCGACAATGGTGGTCACCCGGACACGGGAGGAGACGGAAATTGATCCCTCCCTTCGCCGCGATCAGCAGTCGGTCACAAATTCAATTTAGAATTTCCGTGCATGCACCGACTCACGATTAAGACCCACCGCAAGCGCGAGATCCTCGATGTCACTGAATCGGTTGCGGCCTACCTGCACAAGCACTATGGCGAGCGTTCGGGAATTTGTCATCTGGTTGTTCTGCATACGACCGCGGCGCTGACTACCGCCGACCTCGATCCCGGCACCGACATCGATATGCTGGATGCGTTGGAGCACATCGTCCCCAAACTCAACTACCGTCATCCTCATGACCCCCAACATGTGCCCGATCACATCCTGTCGGCTCTGATTGGGACCTCGATCAGCTTGCTCGTCGAGAAAGGATCTTTGGTACTTGGCACCTGGCAACGCGTGGTCCTGGTGGAACTCGATGGCCCTCGCTCACGCGAGGTCGGCGTGGCCTTCTCCACGGCGGTGTGACAACCTATCGCCTTTCGCAGGTTAACGTTGTTCTTTCCACGAAAGAAATGCTGGCGTTTACGTCAGGATTGAAGCAATATATTCCTCTCCCCTGGCTCACTTTTCCTATAGATATGGCGCGCATCTTTGGCTTACCTGCGGCATTACTAATCATCGCCGTGGTAGCAAACCGCCTTTCGCGTTGGACCCGTGTCCCGGACATTATCGTTCTCCTGCTGATTGGTGTGGGGTTGGGGCCTGTATTGAAATGAATAGATCCCGCCCACTTCGACCACATGATCCGCATTCTGGGCATGTTGGCGCTGATCCTGATCCTCTTCGAGGGCGGCCTCGAACTTCGGCTCAAGGAAGCCATTCGTTACTGCCCCGGCGGATTGCTGCTCGCCATCGTCAGCTATTCGCTTACCTTGGGACTGGTCGCGGCAGTCGTGAGGTTCACGCTGCCCTGTCTTGGCTGGACGCCTCTCTCATCGGGGCTGTTCTTGGATCAACCAGCGCAGCAGTGGTGCTGCCGGCAATCCAGCAGATTAATGCTCCCGAGGCAATCAAAATCACCCTGACCCTCGAGTCCTCCCTGGGGGAGATCATTGCCGTTCTCACCGTTGGCACCCTGATGGGCTTGGACGGCAATCAATCGCTGGTCGAGGGACTGATCACCGGCTTCGGCCACCACGTGTTGATCGACGTGGCGGTGGGAATCGCGGTTGGTGTCGCATGGTCACGCGTCTGGCCGCTAATAGCGGGGCAGCAATTTGGCAATCGCGTTGAATCTCGGCACGGTACTGGGCGTGTTCGCAGTCGGACGGTGGCTCGGCGGCAGTGGCCTGTTGGCAGAACTGGTTTTGGTCTGACACTGGCCGAACATGCCGCGCACGCCGAGAATGACTCGCCAGGTGCGCGGATGCTCGCCTTCCATTCCGAACTGACGTTTCTTGTGCGGTCGTTCTTTTTCGTGGTTCTTGGAATCATGGCGCAGTTCGTCAGCCGAGCTTATGCAGTTGCCGATTCTCGGAATTCTGGCGGCGCTCATGGTCCTGGCGCGGTGGTTGGCGGTACGCGCGACGCGTTGGTCGATTCGTGACATCTACCGCCGCCGACACCGAGCTGCTATTTCTGATGTTTCCGCGTGGCTTGATTACCGCCGTGCTCGCGTTTCAGGTACTCGCAGCCAGAGGACAGGCGTTTCTTCTACTTGCCTGCGATGGCATTTACTGTGGTTTTGTTCACGAACATGTTCGTTGTGGTGGCGGCGGTACGATCTAAACCGGGTCTCGCAGGTCTTGCGCTGTCCGAAGAGGGAACTCCTTCGTTGGTTGGCGCTCCGACGCCGGAACCGGAGTTGCCGGCATAAGAGACCGCTGGATGGATCGATTTGCGCTTTTACACCATCTGGGTTCCCCACAGATCATGTAAATGCAATACTCCCAAGAGCTGTCCGGAATCGTCAACCACCACCAGGGAAGTGATCTTCGTCTGCTCCATGATGTCGAAAGCCGCAATGGCATAGGAATTCGGATCGATCGTTTTCGGCCGCGAGGTCATGCATTGACCGGCCGTAAGGTCGAAAACATCCTTGCCGTGGCGTTCGAGCAAGCCGCCGTAAGTCTCCGTCGCTGATGAGTCCAACCAGCTTGCCATCCTCCTGCGACTGTCGTCATCCCCAGGCCTTTGCGCGACATCTCGTAGATGACTTGGCTGATCGGTGTTGACGGCGTAACGCTGGGCAACGCGTCGCCGCTATGCATCAGCGCCGATACCCGGGTCAGCCGCTTGCCCAGCTTTCCGCCGGGATGAAGGTTTGCGAAGTCCTCTTCCTTGAACCCTCGCTTTTGTGACAGCGCCACCGCAAGCGCATCCCCGAGTGCGAGCATGGTGGTCGTCGACGCCGTGGGCGCCAGTCCAAACGAACAGGCTTCTCCGCAACCGAACAATCGAGCGCCACATCCGCCGCCTGGACCAGAGTAGAGCGCCTCCTGCCGGCTGCTCGGGCGAGTAAAGGTCGTCGCAGGTCATTGTGATCAATCGCACCCCAAGCCGCTTCACGGTTGCCAGCAATTGCAGAATCTCGTCCGTTTCACCACTGGCCGACATCGCCACGACGACGTCGCCGCGCACGATCATGCCAAGATCGCCGTGCAGGGCCTCTGCGGGATGCAGGTAGAGCGCAGGGGTGCCGGTCGAACTCAACGTCGCAGCCACCTTTCGTGCGATGAGTCCGCTCTTGCCCATTCCGGTAACGACGACTCGTCCTGCGCAGTCATACAGCAACGTCAATGGCGCGCTCGAAATCGGCGCGCCATTGGGCCGGCGATTCGGTCGGCAAGCGCGCGCAGCGCCTCGGCTTCGATGCGCACGACATTTTCAGCAATGTTCTTCATGTTTGAGAAATGAATGTCGGCTCTACGGTTCGCGAGTTCAGGCTTGTTGCGGCTTCGGAATCACCACTCCATGAGAGTTGAAGACCAGCGACGCCTTCCGGATTAGGTCCGCCCGCCAGCGCGAACTCGGCTGGCCGTTGAACGAAACCTCCACCGCGCCGGCGTTGCCAGTCCAGAAAACAACTTGGTCAGTTGGCGCGAACCGTCTTCACGTCAGGAGGGCCGATGATGCCACGCACTGCAATCTTGCCGTCCGACTTGATCGACACCCAAGCGCTGATCTATTGGCTCGGACCGTATACCTCAAACGGCTGCGTTGCCGTCACCTGCGTTCCCGCAGCTGCCGCTGTTTGGGCTCCAATGTCCGCTGGACTGGTCTGCAAACCAGCTGAATCGGGCGCACCCGGTGCGCCTCCGCTAGAGAGTTGCGACTTCGCGGGCAAATTCAGATCGGCCGCGCTCGTGCCCGGAGTGGCCTGGACTCCGCTGCCGGAGCTAGCCTCGCGGTGGGGCGTCGTCGCTTGTGCGATCCGGGTGACCTGAGGCGGTGGTTGGTTCGCAGGGTGACGGAGCTCTGCGGGCCGGAGAGGCGTTCGAGACGCAGCTTGTTCCGCATCCTCGCGCGCCTGCCGCGCACGGACTCGTTGCTGGTAGATCTGCCAGCCACCGGCACCGGCCGCGATGACCAGCAAAAGAATGAGAACTGGAACGATCGGGAAGCCCGCCTGGCGCGAGGCTCCGTCCGTATCCACCGGACGATCGATCCGCGACGAATTCTGCTCTGCGATCACTCGTGGATCGGGGGTCGATCTCGCCAGCCGCTATCCAGGTAATCGGCGACGGCCTCGTCCTCATTCAGCCCCAGATACTTGGCATAGGCGCGAACAAACCCTTTGTTGAAGATTCCGCCCGGAAGCAGTTCAAAATGCTCTTCTTCCAGAGCACGAAGCAAACGAGTTCCGATTTTGGTCGCTTCGGCAATATCGTCGAGAGACACGCCGCGCATCTCGCGCTCGCGGCGAAGTCGCTCGCCAAACGAACCCACCTTGTATCTTCCCTTCGGTTGGAATTCGACGCACTTCCGCGCCTGACTGCGCTGCGCGTGTCCTGATCCGAAAGTGACCGGACAGCCTGTCAGCTCGCAGCGTTCGCGAAGCCGTCAGAGGAAAATTTCCGGAAACGAGACTCGATCCTACATCAAGATGTAACGTTCGCAGTATAGGATAAACCACTATTTTCCTGTAACATAGACACCGTTCTGCGGCTAACGTTCATCCGTCGAGTTGCTGAATCGTATGATCCATCTGCCGGCGCGCCCGGATCAGCCGGAGTTAGTCGACAACTTCATTTCAGGTCATCGCAAATCGGTGGCAACAGCGGATAACGATCGCCAGCTTTACGAGTTGAAGATCTTTCACGACGTCGCCAAGGCGCTGACTTCGACTCTCGATCTCGACACCATCCTGCAGACCATCATGGAGAAGATGGCGGCCTACTTCGAGCCAGCCACGTGGTCGCTGGTGATGATTCGACGAGTCCAGCCAGGAACCGTACTACGCCGCCTCGGTCGGCAAGGGGCCGAAGGGCTTGGCCGCACTTCGACTGTCCGATGGTGCCAGTCTGGCCGACTGGGTCATCGACCATGGCGAAGCACTCTGGTCATCGAGAACGTCAATGCCGATCCGATGATCGATCCCGACAGCAGGAGTGAGTGGTTTGAAGGACAGCTGTCTCAGTGGTTTGCGTACCGGTGCGGACGGCTGGGAAAGTACTGGGCGTCATCGAGCTCGTGAACATCGACATGGAGTGTGTACGCCCGCAGCGAGTTGCTGCTGCAGACGCTTGCCGACTATGCCGCCATCGCCATCGAAAATGCCCGGGCCGTGCGACGGATTCAGGAACTCAGCATCACCGACGACTGCACCGGCCTCTACAACGCTCGCCACCTGTTCACCGTGATTGCGCGAAGAAGTCCACCGCTCCGCGCGGTTTGGCTACGAGTTCACTCTGCTGTTCCTGGATCTCGATCACTTCAAGCGAGTCAATGACGAGTACGGACACCTCGTCGGCAGCAAGCTGCTGGCAGAGGTCGGCGAATGCCTGCGCGAAAACCTGCGGCTGGTCGATGCCGCGTTTCGCTATGGCGGCGACGAGTTCGCCATCCTGCTGCCGCAGACGTCGCGAGAAGCGGGACTGCGAGTCGCACGCCGTATCTCTCGTGTCTTTCGCAATCGACGAGTGGCTCGCCGGAAGAAGAGCGTTCAGGTCGAGCTGCGAGCCAGCATCGGAATCGCTACCTACCCGGCCGACGCGACCACCCCGCAGACTATCGTTCAGCGCGCCGACGAGATGATGTACGCCGTGAAGCAGGCCGGCCGAGACAACATCGCGGTCTCCGGCCTGGGTATCGTGGGATTGGAAGATGACTCGACAGCTAGCTAAGCCGGTCACCGATTTAGTTTGAGACGAGTGCCGGGTGGATGGCTGACGCGGGTCGCCAGGTGTTGGGATTCGCCGGCGCCTGGCGATTAACTCCGAAATCCCAAACGTAAAGATTCATTTCCTCCGGCCCGAGCATTTCCACCACCGCATACTCGCCGGGTGGCAGCGGCCTGGGCCGGTGTCACCTTGACCCACTCTCCGGTTCCGATCTTTTCCACGTTCGTGGCGAATGAAGTTTCCCTCCTGTGATGTCTTGCCGGTGAACGTGACCTTCAGGTTGCCCACAATACGCGTGTCCTTTCTTACGTCGACACGGACAATGCGAAAGCGGCCGTTCACGGGAATGTCGTTGAGCGCGCCCTCGTCGATGTCCACGTAAATAACGGGTGATGGCACGTGCGACTGAATCTTGGCGTGCGGACCCTTCAACTCGAAAGAATGTTTTGAACTTCCGATGGGATTGATCGCGCTGCGCAATACGCTCTTCTTGTTCGCGCCTCTGGTTTAGTTCGCTGCCATTCTGCAGGATCTCGGCCAGTTCCGGCTTGCCGTCGAATTGATCAAGCAGAAAGACTCCGCCTGTTCCCGGCAACCGCAGGCCAGGTAAGATTTCGGGTGAATTAGCCTCCTCTTTCTCGCGCTCCTCCTTCTCTTCCGGAGTCTCCACATGGACGCGAGTTTTCCCGCTGGCTGAAATCAGCCTCGTATTTCTTTGTTGCATCCCAGTCCACCAGCGAGGACGGTACGTCTTCCCACTCGTATCGTTCGGCGCTGAGGTAGTGAACGTTGTCTCCCTGGATCTCATACTTCACCACCGGCTGAAACGAGCCGTCCTTGAGTATGAGCCGCTTGGTCTGTTGTTGCCCGTTTGCAGCCGTGGTCTGGGGCACGCAGCGAGGCACAAGAATTGCCGCGAAGGCGAGTATAAGTATGAACCTGATTGAGGTGCGAACCATCGTCAATAGTTTAGACCCGTAGTACATCTGGAAGACTCGCGCCCTCGAAAGTGACGGTGCCTGCGAGTGTTTTCCTGAATTACGCGACATCTGTGATTCTCGTCACAGCAGCAAGCGCCCGATACCGTCAACAACAGGTCGAGGGCCGCTCTGGTCGCCAGCCCTCAAGTACGGGAGGTCCCACGAGTATCCTTATTCTTTATGAGGTGTATGCATGGATAGCGCACTCCTGATCCATCGGCTGCAGTTCGCCTTTACGGTTACGTACCACTATCTGTTTCCCGCAATTGACCATGGGGCTCGCTCCGTTGATCGTGATTCTGAAGACCTTGGCGATTCAGTAAGAACGACGAGACCTACAACCAGGCGGCTCGATTCTGGGCCAAGATCTTCGGCATCAATTTTGCGATCGGCGTCGTAACCGGCATTCCGATGGAGTTCCAGTTCGGTACCAACTGGTCGCATTTCTCCCGCTTTGCGGGCGGCGTGATCGGTCAGACGCTCGCCATGGAGGGCGTGCTTTGCCTTCTTCCTGGAATCCACATTCCTCGGGCTTGTTTCTGTACGGCGAAAAACGCCTGAGTCGAGGCATGCACTGGTTTGCCGCCTTCATGGTGTTCGTCGGCTCGTGGGCCTCCGGCTACTTCATCGTTGCCACCGATGCCTGGATGCAAAACCCTGTCGGATACGAGAAGGTCGCCGATGGCTCGCTCCAACTCGCAAGCTTTTGGGCACTGGTGTTGAATCCGTGGGCCTGGGTGCAATATGCCCACAACATGAGCGGAGCTGTCATCACCGGAGCGTTTGTGATGGCCGCAGTCGGCGCGTTCTATCTGCTCGGCAATCGCCACGTTGAGCACGCCCGCATCTTTGTTCGGATCGGCGTGATCGCCGGCTTGATCGTCAGCGTGCTCCAGCTCTTCCCGACGGGTGATTGGGCCGGAAGAATGGTCGCCGAGAAGCAGCCGGTTACCCTTGCTGCCATGGAGGCCTTGTTCGATACGCAGCCTGGTGCACCGCTGGTCATTATCGGCCAGCCGAATATGGCTACCCGAAACCATCGACAATCCCATCATCGTGCCGAAGATGCTGAGCTTCCTGACCTACCGCCGCTGGAACGCCGCAGGTGCACGGACTCAACGAAGTCCCGCAAGCGTGACTGGCCGCAGAACATCCCGCTGCTCTATTACGCCTATCACATCATGGTCGGGCTGGGAACAATGTTCATCGCAGTCATGGCCGTTGCTACCTTCCTGCTCTGGCGCAAAAAGCTCTTTCGAATCGCGCTGGATGTTGTGGATTCTTATGCTCATGTTCCCCTTGCCCGTACGTCGCGAATACGGCAGGCTGGATGACTGCCGAGATGGGACGGCAGCCGTGGCTCGTGTACGGACTAATGCGCACCGAGGAAGGGTTCTCCAAGCTGGTTTCCGCCGGTAATGGTTGGTTCACCTTCCTCGGATTTGCCGGAATGTACACCGTGCTTGTCGTTCTTGTTTCTGTTCCTGGTTCACCGCGAGATTGAACATGGTCCCGAAGCCGGCGGCTGCGCTTGTTCCATCCACTAAGCTTAATGCTGCGGTCCCGCGGAGGTGCGATAGCCATGGCAACGATCTGGTTCATGATTGTCGCAGTAATGGTCGCCATGTATGTACTGCTGGACGGTTTCGACATCGGCGCCGGTGCTGTTCATCTCGTCATCGCAAAGAACGACACCGAGCGTCGCACCATGCTTCGCGCCATTGGGCCGGTCTGGGACGGCAACGAAGTCTGGCTGCTTGCCGCCGGAGGCACCCTGTACTTCGCGTTTCCCCTCCTGTACGCTTCCAGTTTCAGCGGATTCTACCTTCCACTCATCATGGTGCTGTGGCTGCTGATGCTCCGCGGCATCGGCATTGAGTTTCGTAGCCATCTGCAGGACGGAATGTGGACCTCTGCATTCGACGTCATCTTTTCAGCTGGCGAGCATATTACTCGCAATTTTCTTTGGGGCTGCGCTGGGCAACGTGGTTCGTGGCGTGCCGCTGAATGCCGATGGATACTTCTTCGAGCCCCTGTGGACCAACTTCCTGGTCGGTACCAACAACGGAATGTCTCGACTGGTACACCGTGACTATGTGGAGTGGTTGCCCTGGTCACGCTGGTTGTGCATGGTTCGCTCTATCTCGCAACCAAGACTGAGGGCGAGCTGAATGCGCGAGCTCGCAAGATCGCCTCCGTGCTTGTGGCCGGTGCAGGTCCTGCTGACCGTTCTCAGTTTGATCGCCACGTTGTATATCCGGCCCGGGCATCCTGAATAACTTCGTCAAGTGGCCGATTGGGTATCTGATCCCGCTGATGGTTCGTTGGCAGTCTCGCTCTATCTGTTTGTTGCCGAACGGCGAAGAAACGATCAAGGAGCGTTCCTGGCGTCCTGCGGCTACATCGTCGGAATGCTCGTCGGAGCAGCGTTTGCCTTGTACTCCGAAGTCCTGCCTGCCAGTACCGATCCGAACTACAGCCTGACCATTTACAACACCGCTGCCGGCGCGCACGGAATGAGTGTCGGATTTGTGTGGTGGGGGATCGGGATGGTCTTCGCTGCCGCTTATTTCGTATTCATCTACCGCATGTTCCGCGGCAAGGTGCGGGTGGAAGAAGGCGCGAGCGGACACGGCTACTAGCGCAAAGCTATCGGCAAATCGATGGCTCCGGTAGTATCGGGAGCTCGTTTGCACAGGTCTACCGAGCACCTGCATGCTATGCCGAGAGCCGTTACCGAGACGGCTGTCACGACTTGCCGCTCGCGTGTTCCACTTCGTGCGCCACCGCAATCGACAACCGGCGAATGCCCTCGCGAATCATCTCCGGCGTCGGCGTTCGAGAAGTTCAGCCGCATGTGCGAGCCTGCGTCGCCCTCCGCGAAAAACGGCTGTCCTGGCACGAACGCCACGTTGTGCGTGATCGCTTCGTCGAACATCCGCATGCAATCGACGCCCGTCGGCAGCGTCACCCAAAGGAACAGCCCTCCTTGCGGGTGAGTCCATTTCACCTCGGGCGGGAAGAAGTCGTTCAACGCCGCGAGCATCGCGTCGCGCCGCTCTCTGTAGCACTTGCGGATTGTCTTGACGTGTTCGTCGATGAATCCGTCCTTGGCCACCTCGTAGGTCACCATCTGGGCGAACGTGCTGGTGTGCAGGTCAGCACACTGCTTGAACTGCACCAGGCGGGTAATCACATCTGGCGGTGCCACGATCCATCCTAAGCCGCATCCCAGGCGCCAGCACCTTCGAGAAGGTGCTCAGATAAATTACGTTGCCCAAACTGATAGCCGTTGTCACGCAGAACATTCATGCGGTCCAGCACGACCAACGGCTTGATGTGTTCGCCCTCGTAACGTAACTGGCCGTACGGATCGTCTTCGATGATGGGGATGCCGTACTTGTCCGACAGCCACACCAACTGTCGTGCGCCGGTCTTCCGAGAGCGTTACCCCGCCGGGATTCTGGAAGTTCGGCAGGACATACATGAACTTCGGCCCGGAGCGCAGCGCCGCCTTCCAGCATCCTGGTTTGCAGGCCCTGCCCGTCGATCGGAACGGTCACGTATTCCGCGCCCATCAGGTCGAATGCCTGTAACGCGCCGAGGTAAGTTGGCGACTCCACCAGGATGCGGTCACCGCGGTTAATCAGCAGCTTGGCAATCAGGTCGAGCGCCTGCTGCGATCCCGAAGTGATCAGCACATTGTCGACGGTAGCTACAATGCCGTACTTCGCCATCTGCGCCACGATCAACTCGCGCAAGGGTTTATAGCCTTCCGATGGGCCCATACTGCAGCGCCGCCGTGGCTTGAGTCGCCAGCACTCGCTCGCAGGCGACGCGAAATCGTTCCACGGGGAACATCTCTGGCGCGGGCAGACCGCCCGCGAAGGAGATGATCTCTGGATTGGTCGTCAGTTTGAGCAGCTCGCGGATGATGGAGCTTTTTACCGTCTTGGTGCGTTGTGCGTAACGATGGGCCCAGGGTGCGGCCATAGGTTTACCCCCGTCTTACGCCACCATTCTTGATTGAGGGAGGTACCGGCGTCTGTGACGCACGACACCGGCGTGATGGTTATGTTTCAGGTCAAGCGTACGGATGAATCATTTGTTTCAGCGGTCGTAGGTCTCGGCCATCTGCCGCAGCCGGTTCCCAACGCCGAGGGTCAACTCTTCTGCGCGATAGCGCCATCGCCAGTTACCAGAAGAAGAGCCGGGCAGGTTCATCCGTCCTTCGCTCCCAACTCCCAGCACGTCCTGCAGCGGGAAGATCACGGTGTCGGCGACTGAAGCCACCAGGGTGCGAATCATTACCCAATGTATTTCCGATCCTTCGGTATCGAGGTAGCGCTTGGCGAAGTCAATCTCCTTGGCAACGTCTTCCGGAGTGCGGGTGCTGTCGCTTGCACCCGTACTGTTCCACCATCCCACGACGGTGTCGTTGTCATGCGTGCCGGTGTAGGCCACGCGATGCCGTGGATAGTTGTGCGGCTTGAAGTCCGGAGCTTGCGGATCCTTGCCGAAAGCAAACTGCAGAATGGCCATGCCAGGGAAGCCGAAGCGGTTCCTCAGGCCCTCAACTTCCGGCGTTATGACGCCGAGGTTCTCCGCCAGGATAGGCAAGTTCCCGAGTTCCGCCTCGACCGCCTCGAACAATGCTGCTCCGGGACCCTTGACCCATCTGCCATTAACGGCGGTTGTCTCCGTACCGGGAATTTCGTAGTAGGCCTCAAACCCACGGAAGTGATCCAGACGAATAAGGTCGAGCATCTCGAAAGCCCGCCGAAAACGAGCGATCCACCACTTGAACCCGGTCTTCGCGTGCAGGTCCCAGCGGTAAATCGGATTACCCCAGCTCTGTCCGGTGGCGCTGAAGTAGTCGGGCGGAACTCCCGCGATCACCCGCGGCGTTCCTTCGGCGTTCAGATCGAACAATCCTGGCTGCGCCCAAACATCCGAGCTGTCCTGCGCAACATAGATCGGCACGTCGCCCATCACCCGAATTTCATTGCGACCGCAGTGAGCTTTCAAGTCCGACCACTGGCGGTCGAACTCAAACTGGATGAACTTATGGTTCTCGATCTGATCCTTCAGATCGCGGCGCGCCTTCTCGAGCGCAGCCGGCTCGCGTAACGCGAGCTCCGGCTCCCATAGCGTCCACATCACGTAGTCGTGGGTTTCCTTGAGCGCCATGAACAGCGCAAATTCGTCCAGCCATCCGGCATGGCGCCCGCAGAAATCCTGGTAAGCGGTTTTCTCGGCAGTATCGGCGGTGCTTCGAAATTTCTCGGCTGCCTTGCGCAGCAGCGGGAGCTTCCACTTGATCAGTGTTGCGAAATCGACATTGTCCCGAGGAAACTTCGGCTGTGGATCGTAATCGTCGCGAGAGAGGTATCCCAGCTTGACCAACGTATCGAGGTTGAGCAGCAGAGGGTTTCCCGCAAACGCAGAAAAACATTGGTAGGGAGAGTCGCCGTATCCAGTTGGGCCGAGTGGCAACACCTGCCAGATTTTCTGCCGCGCGTCCTTCAGGAAGTCAGCAAACCGGTGTGCCTCACCACCCAGCTCTCCGATGCCGTGAGCACCAGGAAGCGAAGTGGGATGCAGAAGGATGCCGCTCGATCGTGGAAGGCTCATGCGGGACATTTCTTAATAGCCAGTAGCCAGTTGTCAGTAGCCCGTGAGCTAAAGCTCAGCTCTAACCAAGTGCAATTGCAAAACAGCTAGGGAGCGGCTTGGCCCGGCTTCAGGGATGTCAGAACTTCTGCATCGGCAGGCAGGGGAACAACCTCTTCGATGACCTCCGCGCCCGGATCGACCACCCGCTGCATCAGCAGTGCGGCCAATGCCATGAAGATGCCGCCGGCGACCACCGCCGCAAGCCGGTTGTTGTTGAGCATATGGTTCATCACCCAGCCAAATCCCAGCGAAGCGATAATCTCCGGCAGCACGATGAAGAAATTGAAGATGCCCATGTAAACGCCGGTATGCTCCGCCGGAAGCGAGCCGGCCAACACCGAATATGGCATCGACAGGGTGCTCGCCCATGCAATTCCGACACCAGCCATCGACAGGAGCAACAGATTCTTATCGTGGATCACAGCTACCGAGGCAAGTCCCGCTGCGCCGCAAAGCAGGCATAGGCTGTGTGTGTGCTTCCGCCCGATGACCTTTGCCAGTTTTGGAAGGAAGAACGAAAACGCAAAACACACCAAGGAGTACATTCCGAAACAGACGCCACCCCACTCCACGCCGCGGGTGTAAACGGGAGAGCTCTGATCGGTAGCGCCGTACACGTTGCGCGCGACGGCGACCGGAAAATACAGCCACATGCAAAACAACCCAAGCCACGTCAGCAATTGGACCGGCGCCAGTTGCCGCATGGTCGCAGGCATGTTCCGAATTGCCCTAAGAATCTCATCTGCGTGGCTGGCGATACCACGGTGTTGCGATTTCTTCTCCCGAAACGCCGCCATGTTTTCCGGCGGATACTCCTTGGTTGTCAGGATCGTCCACAACACGGCGCCGAAGAATGCCGCCGCCCCGATATAGAACGACAACCGCACCGTCAGCGGAATGGCATGGCCCCCGCCGTCCGCCCGCAGATGGAAGAAATTGGTCAGCAGCCAGGGTAATGCGGACGCAACCACTGCTCCCAGGCCGATGAACAGGCTCTGCATGGCGAAGCCCTGGGTGCGTTGTTCTGCGGGCAGCAGGTCGGCCACGAACGCACGGAACGGCTCCATGCTGATGTTGATCGACGAATCCAGTATCCAAAGCAGTCCCGCGGCCATCCACAACGTCGATGACCGCGGCATGAGAATCAAAGCAAACGAACTCAAGATCGCGCCGACCAGAAAGTACGGCCGCCGCCGTCCCAGCCGCGTCCAGGTGTTGTCGCTCGAGTGGCCGATGATTGGCTGAACCAGAAGACCTGTCAGCGGCGCAGCCAGCCACAAGATGGGGATCTTGTCGGCAGTCGCACCCAGGTACTCGTAGATGGCACTCATGTTGGCCATCTGAAGTCCCCAGCCAAACTGAATGCCAAGGAACCCGAAACTCATGTTCCAGATTTGCCAGAAATTCTTGCGCGGTTTTTGCTTCATAGAGCGCTGGCCCGATCGCTTTGGCTCGCTATAGCGGCGACCATCCGACACTGTACTCCGATTGCCGTCGAACTTCCAAAATCCGTATGATTGTCGACACTCTGGGGCAGGCAATTCGGCCGGGTTTGCCGCCCGCGCGAGCTTCCAATAACATCGCTCGTTAGCAGGATGCAGGCTCTTCGCGTCTTCGCTCGAGGAGTACCGATGTGTATCCCGAAACGGCTGGCCTTTTTCCGGAAGCTCCCTTTGCTGCTGATCTTCTGCGCGGTCTTATCGTGCCAGACGTTGGCTACAGCCTCGCAGCCTCAGGTCAGCAAAGTCGAGCCTCCCAACTGGTGGACGGGATTTGTATCGCCGGTCATGGTCCTGCTCTACGGTGACAACCTGGAGGATGCGAAGATTTCCGTTTCCTACCCGGGAGTCAAGATCGAGAAGATCCAGCTGCAATCCGATGGCAAACACGCTTTCGTTTGGCTGAACATCGCGAAGACCGCGAAGCCAGGGACAGTGACCTTGACGGTGAAGACATCTGTCGGCTTCCACGACCGCATCATTGCCGTTGTTGCAGCGACTTCCTCAGGCTGGACGGTTCCGGGGCGTTACACGCGACGACGTGATCTACCTCATCATGCCCGATCGCTTCGACGACGGTGATCCCACCAACAACATACCGAAGGGCGCATCGCCCGGCACCTACGATCGCAAGGCTGCCAAGGCTTACCACGGCGGCGACCTCAAGGGAATTCAAGACCATCTGCCTTATCTCAAAGATCTTGGCGTCACGACTTTGTGGCTCAATCCCATCGTCGACAACGACAACGTGAGCGAGACGTATCACGGCTATGGCGCCATCGATCTCTACGCCGTCGAAGACCACTTCGGAACGGTGGCAGGATTTTCAGCAACTCGTCAACGGCGGCGCATCAGCAGGGAATCAAGATCCTGCTCGACATGGTTCCCAATCATGTCGGACCCAATCATCCCTGGGCGACCTCCCAGCCGGCGCCAGGATGGCTGCATGGCACAACCGAACATCACATCGACACCGATTACGACTATCCGCCGATTACTGATCCGCACGCCGTCGAGAAGAACTACCGCAGCGCCCTTGACGGGTGGTTTGCCAACGTTCTCCCCGACCTCGCGCAGGAGAATCCGCTGGTTGCGCAGTACCTCTTGCAGAATGCCTATTGGTGGATGGAAACAGGTGGCGTCGACGGTTTTCGCATCGATACGTTTCCCTATGTTCCGCGTTCTTTCTGGACGATGTATCTTCAGGGTTTGCAAACCGTGTATCCCAATTTCTTCGCCGTGGGCGAGGTCTACAACTTCGAGCCTCCCGTGGTTTCCTATTTCGCCGGGGGACATAAGGGCTTCGACGGCATCGACACCCATCTGACGACTCCCTTCGATTTCCCTATGAACTCCGCCATCCGCCAGGTTGTTAATCACGGAGCGTCAGCGAAGAAAATCGTGGAAGTGCTTCGTCAGGATCGTCTGTATCCACATCCCGAACTGCTGGTGACTTTCATCGGGAACCACGACATGACGCGCTTTGTCACCGATGCAGGAGGCTCAACCGCCAAACTCAAGCTCGGGCTCTCGCTCCTGGCGACGCTGCGGGGAATTCCGCAGCTCTATTCCGGTGACGAGATCGCGATGCCGGGAGGTGAAGATCCCGACAACCGCCGTGATTTCCCCGGCGGATTTCCGGGCGATCCGAACAATGCATTCTCACCGGCAGGCCGCACACCGGAAGAGCAGGAGGTGTACACGCACGTGCAGGGCTTGCTCAAACTGCGGCAGCGACCATCCGGCTCTGCGTCTGGGGGACCAGAAGCACGTCGTCGTTACCGACGACTACTACATCTTTACACGTGAAACGAACGGTGAGCGGCTGCTGATCGTGTTTTATAAGGGCGAAGCCGCGAAGAGCGTCACCATCGACCTGTCCGATACGACGCTTGCCACCGCCAAGGGAGTGGCGCCTTTAAACTCTGCCCCGGCGGCGACGATCCAGGGAGCGCAGCTCCAATTGCAGATGTCTCCGCAATCAGTTGCGATCTATAAGGTGGAGTAGCGCCACGAATCCTCAGGTTGCGTTCCGTCCCCATGTTCAAATTCCCAACGCTCAGTGATGCACGTCACCGTACGGCCGCCCATCGCCCGATAGACTTGAATCGGCGTGAAGGGTCGCCCGGCAATTTGCCGCCGGCTGAACGTCAGGAGATTGGCGATGATGTTGCAGCCTTGTGCGTCCTGCAATGTCGTGAAATTTCGAAACTGTTTATAAGGAGACAAGTATCCATGAAGCGTTTCTTAGCAGGTGTTGGCAGTAGTTGCATTGTCGTCTGGTATGGCTCTGGCTGCAGAAGACGGCGCCGCGATCTACAAAGCAAAGTGTGCCATGTGTCATGGTGCGGCTGGGGAAGGTAAGATGGGTCCGGCCCTGAAGGGCACGTCCCTGACCGCAGACCAGATTGCCGATGCATTGATGACAGGTGCACCCGGAAAGAAAGCCCCGCACGGAAAGCCCATGGCCGGCATCACGGCTGATCAGGCTGCCGCGGTTGCTGCCTACGTGAAGACCATTAAGTAGTTATTACGCTTTGCAAGCGTCGAGGGCCGGTCCTTTTGGTTGGATCGGCCCCTTCGTTCCCGCCCGAAATGGCCGCCACTACTTCGAGCTCACTACCGCTACACCGTAGTGCGGAAGCGTCACCGACTGGACTGCGACGCCGTTCAGAACATCTTGCATCCTCGCCGGCAGGCTGACTGTCTGTGGGGTCTTTGCCAAGTTGACCAGCATATACACCGGACCCTTTTCCCCGTAACGCGGGTAGACCTCAACGCCTTCCGGTGCGGGCCCGAGCGCGGGCTTCACGCCGCTAACCGAAGTCATCCACTTCGCCGCCTGCGCCATGGTCTGTGGGATCGAGCCATGCTCCGATGTAGGTGATTCGTCCCTTGCCAACCTTGCGTGTGATCGCCGCAGGTTGCCCGTCGAGCCAGCCGTTGCTCTTGCCGTAGCGCATCAGCACTTCCGTGTCGGCATCTTTGGCGCTCAGCAGCTCCGCCCACAGCGGACACTCGCCAGCGCCCCACTTGCCTTCGATCGGCACAGCATCCACCAGCGCGTAATACTGCTCGACCCGTCCGCCAAGTAGATCAGTCAGCGGGCCGGGCTGCCGCTGCGGCCAGAGTCCGTTGTCAATCGTCCTTCATGGCAGAGCGCTGGCCCAGAACCAGATGTCCACCATTGTTAACGTATTGGATTAAGTTTTGCGCATCCGCTTCTGTGAGCACGTTCAGTCCTGGAGCAACCACCAGCTTGTACTGGCTCAGCGACGCCGTCGGCGGAACGATGTCCACCGATTGCGCAATCGCGCGCAGCGGTCCGTAGTAGCTCAGAATCTCCTCGACCGGATCGTATTTCTTGTTGTGCTTTTGCCACTCGATGGCCCATCGGCTGTCGTAGGAATGCAGGATCGCGACCTCGGACTTCACTGACGTCCCTGCCAGCGCAGGGCTGGCCTTCTCGAATTCGCGTCCGACCTGCGCAATCTCCGGATACAGCGGGTCGGGTGTTCCGTCTGGCCCAATCAGCGTCCCGTGATATTGCTCCTGCCCATTCAGCGCGCTGCGCCATTGCCAGTAGCTCACGGTATCGGCGCCGTGCCCGATGTCGTGCCACGCCATCGCGCGCACCTCGCCCTTGTCGAGCCAGTTGTTGATCGAAGCCCAATTCACGCCGCCCGGCTGCGTCTCCATTACCCAGAAATTCTTGCCCTTGAATCCGCGTGTCAGGTCGTGGGTCGCGCCGTTCCGAACTGGATCGAGATGTCCCTGGCCCGACATAGTCATCCCATGCGGCGAGATCGAGGTCCTGCGCGACGGTGTAATGATCGTAGCCGTCGAACCATCCCATCATGTTGGTGGTGATGAACTGTCTCGCATCGGCGTTCGCGCGAATCACGTCGAGCTGGTTCTTCTGATAACTGCGCCAGGTATCGCTGACGAAACGCATCCAGCTCAGCAGTAAACCCGGGTTGCCGTACCCAACCTGTATCGGCACCTGGTTCCAGTCGAAGTACGTCTCGCTCCAATACGAAGTGGTCCAGCGCGCGTTCAGTTTGTCGAGCGTGCCGTAGCGGTTCTTCAGCCACTGCTGGAATTGCTGTTTAGTCTCCGCGTCGAACGACACTTCTGCATATTCATTGTCGATCTGCCATCCCACGACGTTCGGATTGTGGCCGAAGCGCTTGGCCAACTGCTCCGCCATCGCCCGTGCCAATTCGCGATACTTGGGATTGGCGAAGTTAAACTGCTGCCGGTTTCCGTGCTGGTCTTTCCGGCCGTCTTCCTTTGTGCGCAAGCGTCTCGGGATACTTCTGCGTAAGCCACGCGGGAGGCGCGGCCGACGGCGTTCCGATCACCGTGACAATGCCGTGCTTCGCCGCCGCTGTAATCGCCCGGTCGAGCCAGTCGAGGTCGTATTGGCCTTCGCTCGGTTCCATGCGGCTCCAGGCAAACTCGCCGACACGCACCATGTGGATGCCGGCCTGCTGCATCAGAGTCAGGTCCGCATCCCAGCGCGCTTCGGGCCATTGCTCCGGATACCAGGCGGTGCCCAACAGCAGCGCAGGCGTCTGCGGTGCCGCGTTCTGTGCTATCGCAGCAAATCCGCCACAGAGTCACTGCGCACAACGTCACAAGGGCCAAAAATCGATCCCGATCTCCGTACCGCCCGTGTAGGTCCGTGTGCTGCTTTCGCTTCCTACGCCGTTCCCCATATCTCTCCGATGATGCGCTGGAAGTTTGCGCCCAACACCTTCTCAGTCACCGACGACGGCTGGCCCCGCTTCTTGCAATTCGGCTGCGATCACTTCCATGTGATCAGGGCCGTTCAGGTCCGGCACAGTACGGGTAGCGGTCTTCCCCGGGCGCCCCGATGCCGAGCTTCTTCCGGCGGGCGATGTCTTCATCGAATGCCTTCTTCTGCTCGGCGTGTTAGCGAGACGCCCTGGATCGAACCATCGGACCCAATGCCTACATGATCGGCGCCGCAAACCTTGATGGCATACAACAGGTGGTCGATGACATGTTCTCGCGTCGGCACGGTAGGCGATGCCACCAGGTAAGGCATTAAGTAAACGCCGAAGTAGCCGCCGCGATCCGCCAGCGCCTTCATCACTTCGTCCGGCTTGTTGCGCGGGATGAGCATAAATCGATGCGCACCCAGAATGAGTAATCAACACCGGCTTCTTCGACGCCGAGATGGCCTCCGACGTGGTGCGATAGCCGCTATGGCTCAGGTCGACGGCTACGCCGAGTTCATTCATCTTTTGCACCGCGGCAAGGCCAGCCTTGCTCAGTCCGGCATTGCCCGGCTCCAGGCATCCATCGCCGAAGATGCTGCGGTTGTTGTAAGTGAGCTGCATGATGCGTACGCCCAACCGCCGAAACGTCTCGATACGCGACGGATCGCTCTCGAGGAACTGAGTGTACTGAAAACCCGGCATGATGCCGATTTTGCCCTCGCGCTTGGCGCGAGCGATGTCAGAATGCTGCCGAATGACCGTGAAAACGTCAGGTGACTGCTCCACCAACGCATCGATATACGCCAGGCATCGATCGTTCCCTCGAACGTTGGCGCTGAGATCGTGAAGTTGATCGCGGTGATGCCCGATTGGCGCACAGCATCAATTGCAGCTTTGTCGGGTAAACCATCGTCGCTGGTGAACGGCCCACACAGCGTGTCGATTACTACGCTCTTGCGATAGAGATCGGCAATCTCCGGCGAAAATTGGTCTACCGCATGAGCGAATATGCGCGGCGCCATCGATACGACCGCCAACGCCCGCCCCAGAGTCGAGAGAAACGATCTGCGGCTACTTGCCGATGCGTGGGTTGGTCCGGTCATTGAGTCATCTCGAAATTTCCATGCAACGACGCGGTCGAGTCGTCGCCCACCCAAACGTCAAACATTGCCGGTTCCAGCACCCACTTGTGCTGAGACGGGCTCCAATAGGTCAACTCGTCCTTCCCGAGCGTGAAGTGCAGGGTCTTGGTTTCTCCGGGCGCAAGCGACACCTTTTCGAATCCTTTCAACTGCCGCACCGGACGCGACGCGCTCCCTGACTGCTGATGAATATAGAGTTGTACGACTTCATCACCGGCGACGCCGCCGGTGTTCTGCACCTCAACCGATATGCCGATTGCCTCTCCAACCCTGGCGGTGGCTTTGCTCAACTGCAGTTTGCCGATCGAGAACTTCGTGTAGCTCAGCCCATATCCAAACGGATATAGCGGAGAAGTGGGCTGGTCCTGATACCGCGATTTGTAGTTTGGGTCGGTTTCCGGCTCGAACGTGAGATTGTGCGCGTAATAGAGCGGTTCCTGCCCGGCGGTGCGCGGCCAGGTGACCGTCAGCTTGCCTCCGGGATTGGCATCGCCGAACAGAATATCGGCGACGGCATTGCCGCCTTGATTGCCCGGTTCCCACGCCACCAGGATGGCGGGAACGTGTTCTGCCGCCCACGAAATATTCAGCGGCCGTCCATTGATGAGCACCAGCACCACCGGCTTGCCGGTCGCAACTACAGCTTCCAGCAATTGCAAGCTGCCGCCCGGCGAGGCGCAGCGCCGAGTTTGATGCAGCTTCGCCGGCCATCAACCCGCCTTCGCCCAGTACCATTACGACCAGATCGTTGCGCTTCGCGGTAGCCACGGCCTGCTGAAAGGCAGCTTCCGCATCGGCAGCGCTCTGCGGAGGTTCGTCGCGCAGCTTGATTCCCGGAATGCCTTCGAACTTCGACGTATTTTCGCGACGAATCGTAGGCCCTTTGGCGTACTCCACCTTAATTGCCGAGCCAACCTTCTGCTTGATCCCCTCAATCACCGTAATCACGTTTTCGCCGCCAGTGATCATGCCACCCCAGAAGCCGACCTGCGCTGGTCCTGAATCAGCCACCGGCCCGATTACGGCGATGGACGAATACTTCTTGCCCGATTTGTCCAATGGAAGCAACTGGCCGTCGTTCTTTAGCAGCACTATCGACTTCTGCGCTGCCTCGCGCGCAACGGTTGCACTTGCCGGATCGTTCATTACGGACCCGATGTTCGACAGATCGGTATACGCGTTCTCGAACAGACCCATCCTGTACTTCACTACAAGCAACGGCCGAACCATGGCATCAAGTTGAGCCTCGGTCACGCGTCCCGCCTTGACCAGCTTGGGCAACTCGATCAGGTAGCTGTAGCTGGCCATGTCCATGTTCACCCCAGCATGAAACGCGAGAAAGGCCGCATCTGCGCGATCGTCGGCATAGCCGTGTGTGACCAGGCTTCCAATCGCCATGGCGTCGCTGACCACGAAGCCATCGAATTTCCAGGCTTCGCGCAGCACGTCGTGCAGCAGGAAGTAATTGCCCGTAGCCGGAACGTCGTTCAGGTCCATGTAGGCACTCATCAAGCTGCCCACGCCCGCATCGATTGCTGCCTTAAAGGGAGGGAAGTACACGTTCCACAGCAGGTCCTCCGGCACGTACGACGAATCGTAGTCACGGCCGCCATCCGCGGCGCCGTAGGCGGCAAAGTGTTTGACACAACCCAGAACGTGCCCTGGCGTACCCAACTCCGGCCCTTGGAAGCCCCTAACCTGTGCCTTCGCTATCGCCGCGCCCAGATAGGGATCCTCTCCAGCACCCTCGACCATACGTCCCCAGCGCGCATCACGCGCGATGTCCACCATGGGCGCGAACGACCAGTTGATGCCCGCCGCTCGTGCTTCGCGCGCCGCAATAGTCTGCACTCGCTCCACCAGCTTCGGTTCCCACGTCGCCGACATCGCCAGCGGGGCCGGAAAAATCGTATGGTACCCGTGGATCACGTCCAACCCGATCAGCAGCGGAATGTGTAGCCGCGATTCCTCTACGGCGATCTTCTGAAAGCGATTGATGTCAGCCGGGTTCGAGACCCATAGCACGGAACCGGCGAGGCCCCGGCGGACTTGCTCCTCCGCCGTCGACGGCGCGTTTGGAAGCGGAAGCAGTGCGGAGCCGGCCGCCTGGTTGAGCTGCCCGATCTTCTCTTCGAGCGTCATCTGCTTCAGGAGCGCGTCGGCCCGTTGCTCAGCCGATTGCGTCGTCGCCTGTTTAGCCGCCTGCGCCTGGACGGTTGCCGAATTCGTAAGAAGGCCACTGAAGCCCAGGAGAAGTGACAGATAAAGTCGCGCCCAACAAAAACCCTTGTTTGCTTGCACGATGAGGGCCCCTCATGTTGATTGGTTTGCTAACAGCTGCGCCAGTCCGAAATGCTAACACCTCGAACCAGCAGCGACCATCCAAACCTGGGAGGCGGGCACGGTTGAGCGTTATCCCAGAGACCATCATCTTTTTGAATGGAGCGGGAAAACCAGGGTGTCTATCTCGTCTTGAAAGGCGAAGTTTGCCTCTCGGTCCAGGACCTCGAGCAATATGACCGGATTTTCCCAGCCGGTTCGCTCCTCGGAATTCCTGCGACGTTCACCGGACACCATTACAGCCTGGCGGCTGTCACCGTCAATGAGGCGGAAGTCCTGCACCCGCAACGCAGGCCGGTGCTCGACTTGATGGCCCGGCTGCGCTCGTGGAGCGCTGCCGCCAAAAGAGCACCCCCGGATGATTGCGGTTTAGATCGTCTCCAGCGCTTGCTTCAGTAACTTCCAAAAGTTCTGCACCGTCGAGATCTGTACCCGCTCATTCGGACTGTGTGGATCGACGATCGTCGGCCCGAACGAGATCATCTGCATCCCAGGATACTTCTCACCGATTACGCCGCATTCGAGGCCGGCATGCATCGCGATCAGCTTCGCGGGTTTGCCGAACACCTTCTCGTGTGCCGACTGCAACTTTCTCACAATCTCGCTGGTTGGCTCGGGCTTCCATCCCGGGTAGCTGCCGGTATGCTCCACTTCGAATCCGGCCATCCGCATTACTGTCGCAACCATTTGTGCGACTGCTTGTTTGCTGCTCTCGATCGCGCTTCGCTGGCTGGTGATAATCTCGGCCGTATCGCCGTTGATGGAGACAACAGCCAGGTTGGTTGAGTTCTGCACCAGTCCTGGAACATCGGGACTCATTGCCACCACGCCGTAAGGTAAAGTCACCAGCAGATCGATGATTCGTGCTGAGTCGGAGGCCTTCAGTGTCCTTTCCGGCTTGGGCGATGTCTCGACAGTGATCCGCAATTCCGGGTCGAATCTACTTAAATCGGTCTTCCACTCTGTTTCGCACGCCGATACCAGCTCCCGGAGCGAGCTCTCCTGCCCGGCATCCAGCACCACCACCGCCGACGCCTCTCGCGGGATCGCATTCTGAGCGCTGCCGCCATTCAAGGTTGCGATTTCCGCCGGCAGCTTCGCTGTCAAGCGCTGCAAGGTCGTGCCGAGGACCCGCAACGCGTTACCGCGGCCCTGGTGGATGTCCACCCCGGAGTGTCCGCCCTTGAGTCCTGACACTTTGATTCGGAACGCCGACTTTCCGCTGGCAGGCGCAAATTCGACTTTCCGTCTTCCCGTCGTCTTCACCCCGCCCGCACATCCAATGCAGAGTGTTCCTGTCTCTTCGTTGTCGAGGTTAAGAAAGTACTTCGACTTCAGCAGACCGCCCGGAAACTCGGCCGCCCCAGTCAAGCCCGTCTCTTCATCGATCGTGAATACAAACTCCAACGGCCCGTGCGCAATGTCACTGCTTTCCATGACCGCCAGCGCCGCAGCCACCCCTACTCCGTTGTCCGAGCCCAGGGTTGTGCCTTCCGCTTTCAGCCAGTCTCCGTCGCGCGTGACCTTAATGGCGTCGGTGTCGAAGTTATGCGGCGTGCCTTCATTCTTTTCGCAGACCATATCGAGATGCCCCTGCAACAACGCCATGGGGGCCGACTCCCGGCCTGGCCGCGGCGGTTTCCGAACCACCAGATTGCCTGCGGCATCCTGGGTGTACTCAAGCCCGAGCGCCTCCGCCCGCGAAATCACGTAATTCCGCGCGGCCGCCTCTTTTGTGGACGGGCGCGGAGTCGCAGCCAGTACATCAAAGTGCTTCCACAGAACTTGCGGGTCTAGATCAATGAGTGCGGATGTCATAAACACTCCATTCCAGATGTTCCGGAGTTTCCTCTGCCATCCTAAATGTACGAAGAGGGCTTGGCGAGTCGCTCACACCCGAGGAATAGTCTTGCAGGCGCGTGGCTGTTGATTATCGTGAGGTTTTGAAGCGTTGAGCCGGAAGTCTAGGTTCCGGACTTCTCCACTTTCAGTGGGCGCAGCCACCGCCGCGATGGGCCGCAGGGTGGTGGATGCGTCGCGATGGATCAGCAGGGTGAACTGGCTCCGCACGTTCGGCTCGGGCTGGTTCACCAGGACGGCACGTTCATCGCCCACGCTGCCTCCCAGCACTCGGCCCAAACTGATAAGTGAGTGGCTGCTGCAAACGGAGCAGGCGTCGCCGGCGCTGTCGCTGATGACCTCGCAATCGGCACACAAAACCGCGTTTTGCAAAGGCACCGCATTCAGGATGGATTCGTATTTGGTCTTCTCTTCCATCGGGTAGCCCTAGCTCTAACCCTAGCGCGATCCGACGCGATGGCAAAGGAGTTTCCCGCGGAAGTAGCCGGAAAGTAACGCTATCGTCGGCGCTGCCAACGGAAGAAAATCGGCCCTGCACCCTGGTAACCAGCTGTATTCATTGATGATACGGCTGAACCATGGGAGCCGGAGGAGCCACCGCAACATCCGGAGCTTCCGGCATTACGATCCACGCAATGATGTAAGCCAGCACACCACCGCCGCCGAATAGCGCGACGATGAGCCACACCACCCGCACAATCGTAACGTCCAGGTCGAAGTACTCGGCGAAGCCCGCGCAAACCCCCGCGATCTTCCGGTCAGGGCTATGTTTGGCCGCTCGCATCAGCTTCTGCGGCGTTCGCTACACACCCGATGCGCCGCCCGCAATAAGCGCATACGGCTGCGTCATCCTGAATCTGCTTACCGCAATAGTTGCAGAACATGGAGCCTCCACCATGAGATACGCACAGCATAGAAAAAGGTTCCCAGCCTGGCAAGGGGCACTCCAGCAAACGTCCAGCCCAAAATACGGCTCCTTATTCGATGGTGTAGGCCTGCTTCATGTAGTGCCGCGCAAGATCAGCGGACTTGTCGTCTGACTTGGTTGCAATGACCGCCTTGTATTTCTCCAGGGCCGCATCCCGCTTGTGCATGGCGTCGTACATTTCGCCAGCTTTCAATGTGGCTTTCTGGCGGAATTCCGGGTCCAGGGCGGCGCTGGCTGCAAGCTCGTAGGCTTCTTCGGCGCCTTGCAGATCGCGCTGTCCCTTCATCGCCTCGCCCAGACCGTATGCCGGAATCTCCATTCGGCAGACCGTAAACGCGTTGCTCCTGCAGCCAGCGACGATCTTTTTGTACGCCGCGACCGCCTCCGGGCCGTGCCCCGCCGCATTCAAGAGATGTGCATACTCGGTCGCGATCAGAAAATTCCGCGGAAACGCCTGGTACATTCCCGCCGACTACCTGCAACGCTTCTGCGTACTGCTGTTCGCGTCGCAAAAATAGGGCGAGGGCGATCTTTGCGTCCCACGCTACTTCCGGATCTCCATGCGCGGCCACGTCGCGCAAGTACTGCAACCCTTTTTGTTTGCTTCCACTCAAGCCCGACACGGATGCCGCGACCCGAACCGGCCAGGTCAGGCTGCCAATGATGTACAGGTCGATCCCGATGAGATTCTTGGCATCCACATAATTCGGATCTAGTTCGAGCACGCGCTCGTGATCACGGCGTGCGCCGATCGCATTGCGCAACGCCGCAAACCACGCGTGTTGCGGCCATTCCCATATAAGTCGATCGCAGGCCTAGCGTGATCCCGCGCGCATAAAGTGCCTGCACGTCGTTTGGATTGGCGGCCAGCCGTGCGTTCGAAAGTCCGCAGCGCGCGGTCGCCTAGCTGGTCAACCCGCACTTGGACCTTCGGATCGAGTGGCTGTAAGTACTTTTTGTCGATAAAGTTGTCGGACGCGTACGCCTCGGTATCCAGGGCGCCGATGCGGAGCAGCTCTTTGAAAATCGTTGCTGATAGTACGTGGTTGACGGCGAACGGGTCGTCCGGATGTGCCTGCAGAGCCGTCTCGAACTCGCGGATCGCCTTGTCGTATTCGAGGTTGTAGAACTCTTCGAAGCCCTTGCGGGTGGCCGCGTCGTTGGCTGCCCGGGTAGGTACCCACGGCTTGGTATCGAGCTGCAGCCGCCATTACCGCCATGCAGAAAAGCACTAAGGGAACCATTGCCGTGCATAGGGGCCGGCGGGAATCCGATTGCGGATGAGACTTCATCGGGCTCGCTTACGAAAGTTTACCCGAGTTTCCGGGGCGGAGAGGCCTTCAGACGCAATTCCGAGTCATTTGGTTGCGCATCGCGGGTGGAGCACTCCACCGGATCCTCAGTCCAACCGGAAGAGATGGTTCATCGGGCCGTTGCCCTGGCCCACCGGATAGGCGGCTGAAATTGCCCTGCGGACGAAGTCCTGCGCTTGCCGCACCGCATCTGGCAGACTGCGCCCGTGGGCCAGCCCGCAAGCCAATGCCATAGCAAAAGCGCAGCCCGTACCGTGAGTAGCTTTCGAGTCCACTCGTTCTGCTGGGAATCCTTGTGCCCGGATTCCGTCGGAATCCAGCCAACTCAGGTAGTCAGACGGTTCTAGCAAGTCGCCTCCTGTAATGACCAACGAGCGGCACCCGAGTTGGTGCAGCTTCGCCGCCAATTCTCGCGACCGAGGCTCAGCGTCGGCCTACCGAAGTGAGGGCTGGCCCTCCGCCGTCAATACTTCCTGCGAGTTCTACTGCCTCTGCCAGATTTGGCGTCACCACGTCGCACAGCCGGAGAAGACGCTCCCGTATTAGGTCAAATCCCTTCGAATCAATCAATTGAGCGCCGCTCGATGCCCTCAGAACCGGATCCAGGACAATGTTCGGAGGCCGATGGTACTCCAGGAAGTCGGCCACGACGCCCGCCACTCCTCCCGACCCCAGCATCCCGATCCGTACGGCTGCGATCTTCACGTCCTCGGCGAGGCGAAATAACGTCTCCCGCACCGCCTCCGGCTGAACCGCTTCCACCCCAAATACTCCTTGGGTGGACTGGATCGTCAGCGCCGTGATGCACGTAACCGCAAAACAATCGAAAGCCGCGGCTGTTTTTGTGTCCGCCGTGACTCCCGCGCCCGACGATGGATCAAAGCCCGCGATGCTCAGCACTATCGGCCGAGTCTGCATGCCACGACTGTACCTCAGTCGTGCTGTGGGGGAGCAAAACCGCCGTTCGCTCGGGGAAGAGTCGCTCCCCAAGTCTAATATAATGAATAAGTTGAAAGTCTCTTCATGAGCCTGCGCCGAGAGTGTTGCCAGAGCCAAGCCGAGTTTCTCCCTCTCATCCGCATTCCCCAGCCCACTGAACTCGAAATCAATTGTGACCGCACCGATACACATTAAATGAGCGAAGTCAAGAAGAAAATTTGAGAAATTTTGATCTTTGATTGACTTCCCGTGTAGCCCGTAGTTACACTCTTAAGACCTGCACAGGGAGGGCCCTAAATTACGATGCGAGGTGTTTAATGCTACGAGTACTGAGCCAGACTGCCATGGTGCTTGTTTCTGGCCACGGCGCTGGGTGCAGCACCCGGTAACAACAAGACACCGGACTCGAACCAAGGTATCCCAGGGCAGACTCAGGAAACCATCAAGCCAATTCCGACCAGAAAGTTCCAGGTTGGCAAGGCCTCGTGGTACGGTCGCACTGTTCCAGCATCAAGAAGACTGCTAGCGGCGAACCGTATGACATGCATGACTTTACGGCTGCACACCGTACGCTACCGCTTGGGTCCTGGGTCAAGGTTACGAATCTGAAGAACGACAAAGTCCGTCATGGTTCGCATTAACGATCGCGGACCCGTCCTGAAGAGCCGGATTCTAGACCTGTCCTACGGCGCTGCCATGATTCTAGGCATGGGCAACGAAGGCGTTGCCAAAGTGCGCCTGGATGTCATCGAGACTCCGACCGTGGCCAGCAACATCGGTCCCGCAAAGGGCCGTTGGTCCACAATAGTCCTGTCATTATGCGGTAAAATAGGCCGATGCTGAGCCGAGATCGGCTCATCGTGGCGCTGGATGTCCCCAGCGCCACGCAGCCCGCCAAATCGTCCAATCCCTTGGCGAATCCGCCAACACCTACAAAATTGGCAAGCAACTCTTCACGGCCGAGGGCCCCGCAGATCGTTCGCGATCTCGTCTCCTCCGGCCGTAAAGTCTTTCTGGACCTGAAGTTCCACGACATTCCCAACACCGTTAGCCGCGGCAGTCAGCGCGGCCGCTGAGCTGGGCGTCAGCATGCTGACCGTCCACGCCTCGGGCGGCAGTAAGATGCTCAAGGCCGCTGTCGACGCTGCAGCGCAATCCCCCTCGAAGCCGATGGTTCTGGCAGTAACGGTCCTGACCAGCCTCTCCGACGCCGACCTGTCCGAGATCGGTATCAGGGGTAATGTTATGACAGAAGTTATAACGCTTGGGATCGCTTGCCCGCAATGCCGGATGCGGTGGTCTCGTTGCTTCAGCCCGGGAAGCCCGAGAACTTCGCCGCGAACTGGGCGACGACTTCGCAATCGTGACACCCGGCGTCCGCCCAAGCGGAACCGCGGTCGGCGATCAGGCTCGCGTAGTCACACCGGAGAATGCCATCGCCGCCGGAGCCACATACCTGGTCGTCGGAAGACCTGTCCTGGAAGCGAAAAATCCGTCGGAGGCGGCGGAAGGTATCCTGCGGGAAATCGATGCGGGAATGTTAGTGGCCAACGCGAAGGTTGGTTAGCGATCCCAACACTCCGAAAACATTCAGTAACCACAGCACGACGACGATCACAACCACACCGTTCAGGATCGACTTGATCGCACTTTGCATGGGAATGTAGGTATTCACCAACCAGAGAAGAACTCCGACAACAATCAGCACAATCAGCACTTGGATCAATGGCATCGTTCGTCTCCTTCGGAGGTGCAGGGCACACCCATCAGACGGGGTAAGTTTAGAAGGAGCCAAACCGAATAGGCATCGGGCAGAAACCGTAACATCCGCGGGGAGAACCCGTAGATCGAAGCGCAACAATGCCAGATCGGTAATTTTCAGAGTGACCGTCAGCCAATTGTGGGTCATCCCCTGATCGTCTGGCTAGTGAAACGCCTTCAGCGCCGACGCCTGGTCGTCATGCACATCGAACAGCGTGTAAAGCCGTGTTACCTGTAGCAGGTTCCTGATGTTCTTATTGAGGTTCATCAGCTTCAACTCGCCGCCCTGGTTGCGGAGGGTGGTGTAATTCATCATCAACTCGCCGATGCCCGAGCTGTCGATATGAATCACGCCGTTCAGGTTCAGCAGGATCTTCCGATAACCCTCGCGTACCAACTGCTGTACCACATCACGTAACTTGCCGGTGCCCTCCCCAAGGCGCAACTGGCCGCTGATATCGACAATCGCAATTCCGTCCACCACACGAGTGCTGGCCTGAATCGTCATTTAGCAATCTCCAATTCACCGTTCGGGACGGTGGCGGCGGTGATCGAATCCCCGCACAATCGGTGCGTCGGCTATTCTGTCCTGTAACTCGCCATAAAGCAAACCGACACGATGTAGGCGGGCTTTCCCGCACCCATGCTACCCTCGACGTGCAAGCTGACTTCCATGAAACGACGGCGACTTTTTTTGCTGATGGCGGCGTTCCTGCCTCCATTTGCTCACGCTCAGGTGAACGACTGGCTGATCGTTCCCGGGCAGCGGGTAGGACCTATTACGGCGGCAACCACCCGGGCGCAGCTCGATGACCTATTCGGTAGGGAAAACGTACACGACGGCAGCTTCGCAGGCCCCGACGTGCCCGAGGCTGCGACCATCGTTCTCGGCGAAGATCCCAGCGCCGGCCTCGCCGTTACCTGGGACCGCGAACGTCCCGCCACTATTCGCATTTGCTTCGGCAGTCCCGCCGGCCCGTGCAAATGGCGCACGGCCAGCGGTATTCGCATCGGCTTACCCATTCGCGAACTCGTAAAGCTCAACGGCAAATCGTTTCAACTCACAGGTTACGGCTCGCTCGGAGCAGGCGTTGTCATCTCCTGGCGTCATGGCCTGCTCGAAGAGGACCCTTCCGCTTGTGGACACCTCGAAGTGCGATTGACTCCAAGCGCTAAAGTGGAGGAACGCGCGTTATCGAAACAGGAGAACGATCTGCTCAAACAGATCGAGGGCGCCAAACCATACTCCTCGAATTACATTCCGCTCCTCGAACTGGATCCAATCGTTTCAACGCTAGAGTTCCGGTTCATCGGGGCTGCCTGCGGTGTTAAATAGCGCAAGGAGCTGTTTGCTAAGCCATCGAGGCCTGAATGATAGTTCTGTCGATATCTTGCTTCGGATCCTCATGAGACGAGGAATTCGACGAATCAGGGTCTCGGTTACAATTCGAGGCGAAGTTCTCATACCACGGGATCGCCTCCGTGGCTTGAATCCAGCGAGGTTACGTAGACAAGATGGAGTCGAATCGGCAGATTTCGTAAACCGCGCCCAATGAAATGCGAATTATTAGCGGCTCTTGAGCGAGGGGCCGGCGCAGCATGACCCCGCCCGTGACGCGAATTGCCTTTATGAACAGCCCGGACAAGTTCAGGCGAATTCTCGTTCTGAGAGCGGAGCTCCCGGAATTTAATTCCGCGAAAACTGTAACAGCGGCCTGCGGTTGCGGTCGCACAACACGGGTAGTTCGCAGCACCACTAATAGGCGGATCGGTATCACCACCAACTCATTAGGATTTACGGCGCCGATGGAGGATAAAAACAGTCAGTAGTCCTATTGGCTACCTACCGTTTCGTAGCTAAGACGACGCTCGATATTGAGACGTTTTTCTCAATTAACATCAAACTATAGTTTTGCGCTCGTTAGTCTCTCCCACGTAACTGCTAGTAATCGTCGGCCTGTTACTCGCGGTCTCCGCCGTGAGTAATTTCGTTGATATTCTTCGGCACACCCCGCAGGTTTTTCTGTCCTATTTTCCGCAAAACGAGTTATCCTCCAGTTAGTATCGACATGCGTACTCGAGAGAGCCTATACGGGCGGTGGACCGCCACCGGTCGTGCAGTGATGTCCAGTCACGGGTAAACAAATCAAAGAAAATCGACCAATATGAGCGAGAGAACGCGTATTCCTGTGGCGGTCTTCGAATCAACGCAGATGGCTTGTGAACTTTTGTCTCGTGCCATTGAAGCCTCAGCTAATGACATCCGAGTCATAACGACCGGAGTAAGCTCTGACTTCAAGAACGATTCGGAGGTCAACAAGGCGAACGTCGCGGTAATCAGCCTGGCCCTGAAGGACGACGCATTCGGCGGCCTCAAACTTCTCCGTCGGCTGTCGAGAGAATATCGGAACCTGAATTCAGTACTTTTGCTGGATCGAAACGATCGTAGCGTCGTCATTGAGGCTTTTCGATCCGGCGCAGTCGGAGTGTTCGAGCGCGACAAATCGTACGAATACCTCTGCAAGTGCATCGTGTGTGTGAACAGTGGACAGGTGTGGGCCACTAGCGGCCAACTTCGATATGTTCTCGAAGCGTTAGCGAAGGGTGCGCCGCCGTTTGTTACCGACGCTCGGGGCCAGGTCCTGCTGAGCAGACGGGAGCATGAGATTGTCTCCAAAGTTGCCGAAGGATTGAAAAACCGGGAGATCGCCGAGATGCTGCGGGTAAGCGAGCACACAGTCAAGAATCATTTGTTCCGTATATTTGAGAGGTTGGGGATCTCAAGCCGAGCGGAGCTTATTCTTTATTTGCACGCCCAATTATATCCTGTCGAGACTCGCACTGGCACCCTCTGACCACTTTTTCGAGACACGTTTCGGGTAGTCGATGAGACAATTAGACGTTCCCTTTGCGGAAGCCGTGGCGGAGATTAGAGGTCAACGAACGTCCCAGACGGCCCTTCGAATCCATCGGGCCGGTCGAGCGAGTGATCGCACTGCTGGCATAATTCGTCATTCCTCCGAGCTAGAGCGTTAATGTGTTCAGGTACTATCCTTCCATCGGCGATGAACCGGAGAAGTCACATTTTCTTGGCGGTAGGTCACGTCGAGCGTAGGGTATGCGAGATACTGGTGAGTATGACTCAGTCAGACTTAAAAAACTTTTCACCTATTGTCCGCTACATCTGATCGTGCTATTGTCTTTAAATATCTGAATAGTCCCAAACTGGCCGATTGGGTTTTACTTTTCCCTCCCCCTCTAATCGACCCGTTAGCTGCATTCGTCCTGCAAAGGCAGGAGCGAACGTTTGTCGGCTAATAAAGGGCCTCCATTGCGGCGACTGATTGTAGGTTGCCTTGGCGAAGCCTTGCCAATTTCAAAAATTCAACTGAGTCGCACTCACCTGAGGAGAATTATGGAACCCCAAGTTGCGTCTCCGTCGGCGTGCATTCCGAGTAACATCGCCCTGCACGAGCCGCTTTGGTACGTTGCATATACCTATCCACGTCACGAAAAAAACGTGTCCGATCTCCTGGTACAGAAGTCGATAGAGAGCTTCCTGCCAACCTTCACCAAGGTCAGCCAATGGAAGGACCGGCGAGTGAGCCTCGAAATTCCATTGTTCGCCGGTTACGTGTTCGTCCGAATGCATCTTAATGAAAAGACTAGGGTTCTGTCTGTACCAAGTGTCATTCGACTATTGTCCAACCGGGAAGGTCCTATACCCGTCAGCGATGACGAAATCGATGGCGTTCGCCTGTGCATCCGGCATGGCGCAAAGCTGCAAAGGCATACTTTCCTCACAACGGGGGATCATGTGAGAGTGAAGAGCGGCTCCTTTGAAGGACTGCAGGGAATTGTCATTCGCTCCAACAACAGCTGCCGATTGGTAGTCAGTATCGCCCTTATTCATCAATCGGTAGCCCTGGAAGTCGATGCTGAGCTTCTGGAGCTAGTTAGCTCCCCCTCTGGCCCTTCCTCGCGTGGAGCAAGAGGGTTTGTTGGAGTTGCTTAATCAGCTGCGTGCGAGCATCCGTGCTGTTGCGCCACCGGACCAGATATTAGCCAGCGCGGGAGAGGAGGAGCGTAAATGAATTACCGCTCGATGCTTCCAACGATTACGTCCCTGCTTTTCCTCACCCAACTTGTGCAGGCTCAGGCGGTGGTCGGAGCAGCTTCTTCCACGCCAGTAGGGGTTCCAACAAACTCTCAGGTAGAGAAGAGATCGCTTGTCTCGACTGAAGATTACGTGATCGGAGTGGACGACATACTCGCAATCAGCGTGTGGAAAGAGCCCGATCTTTCCAGGACGTTGCCGGTCAGGCCAGATGGCAAGATAACCCTTCCCCTGGTTGGTGACGTTGCGGCAGCCGGAAAGACTCCCCAGCGGTTACAGCAGGAGCTACGGCAGAGTCTGGCTTCGTATGTTGCGGTGCCAGAGGTTGCGGTCATTGTGCAGGAGGTTAAAAGCCAGAAGTTCAACATCATCGGGGAGGTTGCGAAACCCGGTTCCTATTCCCTGGGCGAGTCGATGACCGTACTCGATGCTATTGCTCAGGCAGGAGGACTAGGTGTCTATGCGAAGAGCAACGCCATCTATGTCCTCCGCCTTCGCTCAGACGGGTCTTCCGTCAAGCTCCCCTTCCACTATAAGCAGGTACTCAAGGGAACAAATCTGTCGCAGAACGTTAGGCTTGAGTCTCACGACACTATAGTTGTACCTTAGTAGTTGAATCTTAGTGTGATGAAACCGTGCGCATCTGCAATATTCGCGCTGCTAGGGCTTTTCGGAGCAGCCGGGTTACAGGCTCAGACTGTCGCTTCAAGCGAGCCTAGTGTGACCGTCGGTAGCCCTGCGCCGGGCAATCAAGGACCCAATACTATTCTTCTCGGAACCAGCACGCAGGTCACCTATGACTCTAACGCGCTCAGCAGCCATCCTCCAATTGCCGATGTGCAGTACGCGGTGAGTCAACTGATTGGAATTAACCTTTCCCGACCCCGATGGGACTTGGTGGCCAACCTCGCGCCTGGGTTCTCCTATAGCGCCAATCTGCCTCAATATCAAGCGGTATCCCTAACATCAGGCGTAGGGCTGAAATATCGTGCATCGCAACGGCTGACAATTAGTCTCCTGAACAGATTCGTGTCCAGCGCGAATCCATTTGACAGTCTTCCTGGCGGTGCCCCGACCGGCTCAGGCGCCGGCGCGCCTGCAGCAACCGCTGCCCTGAACTATCTGCCTCAAACCAACGAATCCGCCGAGGGGGAGCTGGTCTACAGCCTGAGTCCCCGCACGGCGCTGACCGCCTTGGCCGCTTACAACTACATCAGTTATCAGCACAATTCCGCCACTTCTGAGGTGACTTCACCGTTTGAACAATCGAATTCAGAACAATTGTCGGTGGGTTTGCGCCGTAGTTTGAATCGTCGATGCGTCACCAGCCTCCAGTATGTGGCAACCAACGTCGATAGCGGCCAGGGTCAAATCACTACGTTGGGGCAGGCCATAGAATATGGGTTGGAGTTCGCCCCGAAGTCCGCGATTCGGGTTTCGGCGATGCTCGGACCTGAATATGTACAGACGAGCTACGGAGGCCTGCTTGGCAACAGTAGCGTGGCTGGGATTGTTAGCCAGCGCTCCGCCGGTTGGTCATGGACCGGGGCGACGGCTCTGAGTTGGACCAAAGGCAAAAGCATCTTCACAGTGAACGCGGCGCGGCTGCTCAGTATGGGAACGCAGTACCAAGGTAACGTTTGGCAGACATTGATAAGCGCCGACGTTCACAGGCGATTGGGCGTCAGTTACGATCTGTATCTCTTCGGCAGTTATAACATCAACAAGCCGGTCTCCATCGGCCAGTCAGTTGCCCGATTCTCGAACGACTACGCATCCACTGGAGCAACGATCGGCAAGACGTTTGCGGAACGATGGGTTGCTAGCCTTGCGTACTGGTATCTCTCTCAAAATGGGCCCGCGGGCGTCGGTGAAGTCTATTTGGGAAGTCATAATCGCTTGACTGTCTCTTTGTCATACTCCGTGATCAGGTCTCTCAGAAAATGACGATCCCCAAAGCAAGCACGCAGCCAACTGCAGCATCAATGAGCCACACCATGCTCCGATTAGTTGAAAGGCGCTGGCTGATCGCGGCCTTTCTTGTCTTGGGATGGGTGCTTGGCACGACCACTGCCATGATAGTGACCCCAAAGTACCGTTCAGAGACCGTTATCTTGATCGAGCAACAGAAGGTTCCAGAAAATTACGTGGTGCCGAATATACCAGCCGAGGTCCAACAGGAGTGGCTGCAAAGCATGAGCGAGCAGATTCTGAGCCGGACAAGGCTGCTGGCGCTTATCAATAAGTTCGGTCTCTATGGCAACGTGAGACCCGGCGATCCAGAATCGCTTGTTGAGCGCATGCGGAAGGACATTGGGATCCAGCTGACCGCCAGCGAAAGCAGGCGTGACCAGTATTCCGCGTTCAAGATTTCCTACTCCTCGTCTACCCCAGTACTGGCTAGACAAGTAACCACAGAACTGACGTCCCTGTTTATCGATGAGAATCTGCAAAACCGAAAAGACCTCTCGGAAGACACGACCTCGTTCCTGAAGGGTGAGTTGGACCAGGCGCGGCAGAGCTTGACGGAACAGGAGCAAAGAGTGAGGCAGTTTCGAACGGAGCACCCGGGCGAGCTACCGGAACAGCTGCAGAGCAACCTGCAGATTCTCGGCACTCTGCAAGTCCAGCTCCAGGCGGCAAATGATGCGTTGAGCCAAGCCGATCAGCATAAGATGTATCTTCAGTCGCTGCTTCATCAATATCAAGCTTCCGGAACAGCCGCCCGAGCTGACGGAACTGCGATCCCGTTTACTACGCCCACCCTGCAATCACAACTCGCTGCGCTGCGGGCACAGCTTGCAGAGCTCGAGGGCCGCTACACCGATCACTATCCCGACGTACTGCGGGTGAAACAGCAGATCGCAGAGCTCGAGGCTCAGCAGGCACGTATTGGGTTGCCTTCATCTGGGGGAGGGTCACCCACGAGCACCGCGGATGCTGTCAGCGCCCCAACAGTGACAAACGCCGAATCGGCACCTCTGATTCAGCTAAGCGGCGAGTTAGCGGCAAGCGAACTGCAGATCAAGAACCAGAGAGCCACGATTCGCAAGCTAGAAGAAAAGGTCGAAATTTATCAGGCACGGCTCAACGCAACGCCGGTTCGCGAACAGCAAGCCGCGGCCGTCACGCGCGATTACGACCAATCGCGCACCTACTACGAGGCCCTTCTCGGCAAGAAGCTGCAGTCTGAAATGGCAACCGATCTGGAAAAGCGCAGGCAGGGTGAGCAGTTTCACATGGTCGATCCTCCCAATCTGCCGAGTCAACCTTACTGGCCGAATCGCCTGGCGTTTTCTCTAGGCGGTCTGGCACTTGGCCTGGGAGTCGGTGTAGCTATCGCATTACTCATGGATCTACTCAGCCCACGGATTTATCACGAACAGGAACTTAGTGAATTCATTGGATCTGGATATACGCTAGGGTTGCCTATCCTGGCGACGCAACGGGAACTCTTAAGAGGTCGGACGCTTCGAGTAGTGGAAGTGGCGGTTGCAGGAGTCCTGGCTGCCATTATTCCTGCCATCACCTTTCTCACCTATCATAAACACTGGTAACCAGGCAGCATCGACCTAAGATCTGCTGTTCCGCAACCATCTAGGCTTAGACATATGTATCGGGATACAATTACCGCTGGTGTCCATATCAGGGAATATAAGGGAGAGCTTCGGCGCGAACCACCTGTAACGGACCTAAAGAGTGTTCTTGAAGGCGAGCTAATGGCTTGCAAGGAATTCGTGATTCCGAACGGGCCCGAGGAGCGCCTAGTCTCTATTAACGATCCAGATTCCGTAGGTGCTGAGCTTTTGCGAACGTTGGCTTCCCGGTTGATGCAGGCGCAGAAGCGTCACTCCATCAAAAAGTTGCTGATCACCAGTGCGGTGCCGGGTGAAGGAAAGACCATGGTTTCCGCTAATCTTGCCATAACACTGGGGTTGCATCGCCAGAGGGTCGCGATTATTGACGGCGACCTGAGGAGCTCCCGACTGAGCAGGTGGTTCGGTGTTGTTGACGAATCGTCCGCAGAGAAATGGTGCACTGCAGGCGCCGACCTGAAGCCTTTTTTCCGCAAGGCGAAAGATCTCCCGCTTTGCGTGCTTCCGGCTGGACCGCAGGTCGAGATGCCGGGCAGGATCCTGCAGTCGTCCGAGTTCGCCAAGGCAATAGAGGGAATCGCATCAGAATTCGAGTGGATCATCTTCGATTCGCCCCCCTTGATTCCGTTTAGCGATGCACAGATATTGGCGACACTGGCTGATGCGGTGGTTCTCGTGACACGACGAGGCAATACACCGAAGTTGTCACTAGCCCGTGCTCTCGAGTCGGTCGACAAGAGCAAGATAATCGCGACGATCTTTAACGGCGCAGATGCACCGAGCCACAAGTATTATTACGAATATTATCATCGGTCAAGGGACAGCTCCTCATGAGCCAAAAAGCGCGTCGCAGTTAGTAAGCGTAGTTGCTCAGCTCGAAGTAGACTGAGGCTTGCAACAAGAAACGCGTCTCCTCCATTCTTCTCCGCAATACACAGTCTGTCAGCTTGCAAAGATGCTGTTCTTGGCGCTTGCCAATCCTCGGGTAGTTGAAGGTCGAAATAGCGATTAGCATGCTACCGTTTAGTTCACGGCTAAAACCGGCGCCGGGAAACGGCGCCGCCGCAATTCCTGAGCAGGAAGGCGGCGAGATTGCTGGAGAAGCTGCCTTCTTGGGCGCGCTAGGGCGAGAACGCAGACGGACCGAGCGATCTGGCCGCCCGTTTATGCTGGCCCTGGTCAGCGGCGATGGTCTCCGCGGCAAGGACTCACGGGTGCTTGTGCATGCGATCGCGTCGGCCATCTGTCGTTGCACAAGAGAGACGGATGTACTCGGATGGTACGAGGAGAATGTAGTCTTTGGTGTTATTTTGACTGAAATCGGTGAAGTCGATGACTCAAAGCTCGGATTTCTAGTTCAGAAACTAGCGGCCGCGATGCAACAGGGGGTCCCCCCAGATGAATTTTGCCGATTGCGACTCGAAGTCCGAATCTTCCCGCATCGTTGGACTGATGGCGGCGGTAAAGGTTGCGAGCCTATTCTCTATCGAGACCTCCAAGTCCTGCCAGGTCCAAGGCGGCGGGAGCATCTGGTAAAACGGGTTATCGACATCGTCGGGAGCCTACTGGCATTACTCTTCCTGCTTCCGGTGTTTGCAATCATTGCCATTGTGGTCAAACTGACCTCCAGAGGGCCCGTCCTCTTTCGCCAGAAACGGATCGGCCAGTATGGGAAGATGTTTGACTTCTACAAGTTCCGATCGATGAGAGTTGGGAATGACACAACGGTGCACCGCGAATATGTCACAAAGCTCATTGACGGCCTGGAACACGTACGCCAGGCTAATGGTAACTATAAGTTAATGGATGATCCCCGAGTGACACCTATAGGTCGGGTGCTGCGAAAGACAAGTTTGGACGAACTGCCACAGTTCGCAAATGTGTTACTTGGCGATATGTCACTTGTAGGTCCGCGGCCACCCCTGCCGTACGAATTTGAGCGCTACCGCACTTGGCATCAGCGACGAGTGCTGGAGATCAAGCCCGGGCTGACTGGACTCTGGCAGGTCGAGGGCAGGTCCCGAACAACTTTCGACGAGATGGTGCGGATGGACCTTCGCTATGCGAGGACACAGTCGCTGTGGCTGGATCTGAAGATCATCCTGCAAACGCCTGCTGCGATGTTTTCTGGAAATGGCGCCACCTAGTCTCCATGATTTACTTCGGTGTCTCTCGTCAACTCCAGTGCCAGTAGAGGGCCATGTCCCGCCCCCGGACGGTAGTGCGCGGGGCGCAGCGGTCAGAGACGATACTTCAAATTCAGGTCCATTCTTAGAGGAAGCCGAGAAAGGAAACATGCTAAAAATTGGCGTTATCGGTTACGGGTATTGGGGACCTAACATTGTTCGCAATTTCCATCGCGGCTCGGAGTCCCGGGTGGAGATGGTGTGCGACCAGAGCCCGCGCATGCTGGAACGCGTAAGCCGGGCTTATCCGGACATCAAAACGACCACTGATTGCATGGATATTATCAAGTCCCCTGACATCGACGCAGTGGCTGTGGTCACTCCGGTGTGGACACATTACCAGTTTGCGAAACAGACACTGGCCAACGAGAAACACTTGTTCATCGAGAAGCCATTCACGTGTAACGTATCGCAGGCAGACGAACTGATCGACCTTGCAGAGGCCAAGAACCTCCTGATCATGGTCGACCATACCTTTCTCTACACGGGAGCGGTAAAGAAAATTCGGCAGTTCGTCGACGATGGGACACTCGGGAATCTTTATTACTATGACTCCACACGCGTGAACCTCGGGTTGTTCCAGCACGACATCAATGTGTTGTGGGACCTGGCGCCCCACGACTTGTCCATCATGGATTACCTGATTGATTCAAACGCGGAGGCGATCTCGGCGACCGGCCAGAATCACGTTAATGGACACGAAGACGTAGCCTACATGACGGTGTACTTCCCCAACAAGGTCATCGCCCATATCAACGTAAACTGGCTCTCCCCGGTTAAGGTCCGCACGACCTTGATTGGCGGAGAGAACAAAATGCTGGTTTGGAACGATCTGGAAGCGGACGAGAAGATCAAGGTGTACGACAAAGGAGTAAAGATCCAGAGCAGCAGCGACGTGTATGACCTGCTCGTCAGCTATCGCTCGGGTGACATGTGGGCGCCACAGGTGGAGAGAATCGAAGCACTCGAGGCGGAAGCCGCACACTTCGTCGACTGTGTCAGCAACAACAAGAAGCCGGTAAACGACGGTCATGCTGGACGACGCGTGGTTCAGATGCTGCAGGCGGCTAGCGAGTCTGTCCAAAACCGAGGGGAGGCGGTGCGCCTGTGAAGGATCTGCTTCGCGTAGCTCCTGACGTAAAACTCGGTCGAGACGTAAAGCTTGCAGCGTTCATCAATCTGTATGGATGCGAGATTGGGGACGAAACCAAGATTGGAACATTTGTTGAGGTGCAGAAGAACGCAACGATCGGTAAGCGATGCAAGATTTCGAGCCATACTTTTGTCTGCGAAGGCGTAACTATCGAAGACAATGTGTTCATAGGTCATGGAGTAACGTTCATTAACGACAGTTATCCGCGAGCAACTAGCACCAGAGGCAAATTACAGACCGAAGCTGACTGGAGAGTGGAACGGACAATGGTGAAAAAAGGGGCTTCAATTGGTTCCGGTGCCACAATCCTCTCCCGGGTGACGATTGGGGAGAACGCGATCGTCGGGGCGGGAAGCACGGTTACGAAAGACGTACCCAGAGATACGATTGTCGCAGGAAACCCAGCTCGGATCCTGCGACATATCGTCGAGGACCAACCCGGGGAAGTGGGCGCCTGAAGAAGGCAAGGAGTAAGTTGCCCGCAGCGGACGTAGCATTGGCAGTTACGCACTTCTTCACTGAGATCCCCAGCAGCCGCGCAGCCAAATCAACAATTCATCGGCTGGTGCACAAAGTTACCCTCGACAGACGAAAGGTGCATACAATGAATGATCTTCATATTCCGTTTCTGGATCTGATCAGTCCCCACATGGAGATGGAGAAGCAGTTAACCGATATTTTTCGAACAAGCTTGCGTACCGCCGCATTCATAGGGGGGAAGGCAGTCGAGGATTTTGAAACTGCCTTCGCGGAGTTCTGTAATGTTGGTGAATGTGTCGGCGTAGGTAGCGGGACCGATGCGTTGCGTTTCGCGCTCACGGCCGCCGGGGTCTGCCCTGGCGACAGTGTCCTTACAGTGCCTCACACCTTCATCGCCACTGCGGAAGCCATTTCGCAGGCCGGCGCCCAGCCAGAGTTTATAGATATTGACGAGCAAACCTATAACATGGATTCTGATCGGCTCCGGAAATACTTGGACACAAGGTGCGATAGGGATCAGTCCACCGGAAGGCCGATTTCTCGCCGAACTGGCCGAATGATTGCCGCGATCGTGCCCGTTCACTTATACGGACAAATGTCCGATATGGACCCGATTATGTCGCTAGCCGAAACCTGGAATCTCGTCGTCGTGGAAGACGCGTGCCAGGCTCATGGAGCCGAGTATTTCTCGCGAACCAGTGGACACTGGGAGAAGGCAGGCTCGATCGGAAAGGCAGCGGCCTTCAGTTTCTATCCCGGCAAAAATCTGGGTGCTTGCGGCGAGGCTGGCGCAGTTACGACCAATGACCCGGACCTGGCGCAAAAAATACGAATGCTACGCGACCACGGCCAGTCGGAGAAGTATTACCACGACATAGAAGGATTCAACGGCAGGCTAGATGCGATTCAGGCAGGAATTCTCCGCTTCAAGCTCAATCATCTAGCGCAATGGAACAGTCAACGGCGAGAGAGAGCCGAAACTTACCGCCAGTTGCTTGGTTCAGCAAATGGAGTGACGCTTCCGGTTGAGTCAGGGTCGGCCCGGGCAGTGTATCATCTCTACGTAATAAGGACACAAGACCGGACCGGGCTGCAGGGCAGTCTGAAGGCGGCAGGCATCGGTACGGGTATCCATTACCCGATTCCGCTTCATTTGCAGAAAGCCTATCGAAGCCTCGGCTACGCCCAGGGAGACTTCCCGGTGACCGAAAGAGTTGCATCGGAGATTCTCTCGTTGCCGATGTACCCACAGCTCTCCCGATACGAACAGGAGAATGTTGCGCAAGTGGTGCGAGAGTGCCTGGCAGGCGATCGAACGCTGCTATCTCTCGACGCACTGCCAGAGACCGTGGCCTAACCGTACCTCCGCTCTCCGAAGGGTGGCTTGCGGCATTGCGACGGACGTACGGCTACGCGCCGGTCGCTTTTACATTCTCATCGCGTGGCCATCCATCGACCAACGCTGTTCCATTATTGCCGGGTTTCGAGCTGGCTTGAACGGCCACCGATTGGTGTCGCGGCAATTCTCCGATCACAGCGCACCGCTGGTCGAGCACTCCGAGCAGCTCATCGCCTTGCTGTCTTGGTTGCGGCAGGAACTCCGCCGACGAGGTTTCGCTGCAAGCTTGGTCGCCAAATTGCCGACAGAATGGCTAACACGCCGTCTCAGAAAGAAATCCCCAGTGGTGCTGATCAGCAGGATTTCACTTTCCCAGAAGGAGGCTCAAATCTGTGACAAAAAAGGATAAGGTTGTTGTCGTTGGACTCGGAGAGGTGGGGAAACCCTTGCTGGAGCTCGTTTCCCGGCACCATGATGCTATCGGAGTAGATATTTCGCCGGTCGAGCGAATCGGGCAGGTTGATATCCTGCACGTCTGCTACCCGTTCCAGATCAAGGATTTTGTCGGCGAGACGGTGCGCTATATTGAACTGTTCCAGCCAACTCTGACCATCATTAACAGCACCGTGGCAGTCGGAACTACCCGAGCCATAGCAGAGCGAACCGGTGCTGCAGTGGTGAACAGTCCGGTGCGTGGCAAGCACGCCCGCATGCTCGAAGAGGTATTGTCCTACACGAAATTCGTGGGAGCGATGGACATCGTAGCCGGCGAGCAGGCCGCTCAGCACTTCGAGTCGGTGGGCCTGAAAACGAAGGATCTTGTCATCGCCCGAGGCAACCGAACTGGCAAAGCTCACCGAAACGACTTACTTCGGCCTGATGATCGCCTGGGCCCAGGAGGTGGAGCGATATTGCGATCAATCGGGACAGGACTACGACGAAGTCGTCTCGTTCTATGAGGGCATAAAATTCTTTCCTTCGGTTAAGTACTTCCCCGGAGTTATCGGCGGCCATTGTGTCATGCCAAACATTGAACTGCTTCAAAGGTATGACCATTCGGCAATACTTGCGGCGATTCAGGCGTCCAACCAGATGAAAATGGAGCGCGAGGCCCAAAGTAAAAAAGAGGCGGTAGCTTTCGCGTGACTGGAGGATGCAAGGATGGGCTTTCATCTTCCGACTCTGCGGTCCCTTCGGCGGTTTCGCGTCTCAAGGGCAAGCGGGTAGCGATGGTTATGTTCTCCTCCTACCCTGCCGATCCGCGCCCGCGCCGGGCCGCGGACGCTCTCCTCAAAGAAGGCATGACAGTGGATCTGATATGCCTGGGGGATGGGAAGGAACCGAAACATGAGGTGCGGGACCGACTCAATGTCGTTCGTCTCCCTATCTCGCATCGTCGGGGCGGTTGGCTTTCCTACGCATACAATTATTCCGCCTTCATTCTCATCTGCGCGTTCATCCTGGCTTGGCGCTCGCTGCGACGGCGTTATGACCTCGTCTATGTACACAACATGCCAGACATTCTTGTGCTGAGTTCGTTGGTGCCGAAGGCATTAGGAGCGAAAGTAATTCTCGATCAGCACGATCCCATGCCCGAGCTCATGATGACGATATTCAACCTCAACGACACTAGCCGAAGTGTCCGTCTTCTGAGCTGGCTTGAAAAATGGAGCATCGCCCGCGCCGATCTTGTGATTACCGTTAATGTCGCCTGTAAGCGAATCTTTGGCTCCCGTAGCTGTTCGCCGGAGAAGATCGGTGTAGTGATGAATTCGCCCGATGAGGAAATCTTTCCCTTTCGTGCGGCCCGCTCATACTCTTCCCCAAACCGGGCCTCGGCTGAACGCTTCGTAATGATGTATCACGGCTCATTGGTCGAGCGAAACGGCTTGGATCTCGCGGTCGATGCGCTCGCACGAGTGCGAAAGGCGGTTCCTTCCGCGGAGCTCAGGATTTACGGCCGTAAGACCCCTTTTCTCGAGAGAGTGATGAGCGAGGTTCACAGCAAGGGTTTATGGGATTGTGTGCATTATCTAGGGCCGAAGAGCCTGGAAGATCTGGTCCGAGAAATCGAAGACTGTGACGTGGGAATCATTCCCAACCACCGCAGTGCCTTTTCGGAAATTAATACGCCGACTCGAATCTTTGAATATCTGGCCCTGGGTAAGCCAGTGATTGCCCCGCGGGCAGCGGGAATTTGTGACTACTTTGACGACCACTCACTTGTCTTCTTCGAACTTGGAAGCGCAGAGGATCTTGCGCGGAGCACCGAGTATGTGTTCTTTCATCCTACCGAGGTGATCGAGATAGTAAGACGAGGGCAAGAGGTTTATCGAGACCACAGCTGGCGCACAGAGAGAAGCCGACTCACGGGGCTGGTCACTGGGCTCCTGTGCGAAGGGCTCACACCTGAGGCGGTTGGAATTTTCGCAGATCCGTTCGGCGATCCAGCGCTTCAACAGAAAAGAGATTGAGCCTGAGCTACGCAAAGCGTGACGAAGGCTATCGAAAGGGGATGGAATTGGTGAGGGACGGCGATCCGCAGCGTACAAGTGCTTGGCTGCGATGTCAGCGTGTCCACGGCGACAGTCAGAGAGAACGATATGGACCAGCGTCACTCGCTTCCGCCCTACGTTCTCGTCACCCCTGCTCGCAATGAGGAGGCGTTCATCGAGAAGACGATCGAGTCGGTGATTCATCAGACGGTTATTACCGACGAAATGGGTGATCGTAGACGATGGATCGCTGGACAGGACGGCAGAAATCGTAAGCCGCTATCTTGTGCAGTATCCCTGGATCGAAATGGTGCAGATGCCGCAACGGCGAGACCGAAGCTTTGCAGCCAAGGTGGGGGCTTTCAACGCCGGTTATGAAAGACTCAACGGCCTCAAATACGAAATCATTGGCAACTTGGACGCCGACATTTCCTTTGAAAAAGACCATTTCGAATTTCTTGCCAGGAAGTTCTCAGGGGACCCCACCCTCGGTGTGGCCGGAACAGTTTTCAGAGAGGAAGGCTACAGTTCGGAAACGAGACAGCTTCGAGGGCCATAAGCACGTTTCAGGCCAGTGCCAGTTGTTCCGGAGGCAATGCTGGGAGGAAATCGGCGGTTATATCCCACACCGTGCTGGGGGAATCGACTGGATGGCAGTCACGACCGCCCGGATGATGGGGTGGAAGACAGAGTCATTCCGGGAGAGATCGTTCTTTCACTATCGCCACTTGGGAACCGCGGAGCGAAGTGTCCTCTCCTCCTTGTTTTCCTACGGAGAGAAAGACTACTACCTCGGTGGGCATCCGGTGTGGGAACTATTCCGAGTGGCCTACCGGGCCACGAAGCCGCCCTATATCATCGGAGGCCTGGCCCTAGGAGCGGGCTATTGTTGGGCTTTTCTTCGCCGGACGCCTCGCCCAGTCTCCCGGGAACTCATGGCCTTCCACCGGAAAGAACAGATGGTCAAGCTCAAGGCCATCCTCAAGTCCCTCGTGAGACTTCAAAGGGTTGATACGTTCAAGGTGGAGCAGCATTAAGCCCAATCTACTTGCAGGCGTTATGAACGAAGCTCTGGTCGAAAAAATCACCGCCGCGGTTGGCCGGTTCTGCGTCTGGCTTGATCGGTACGGGGAGACATCCTACGATCATCAGAGTTTCTTCGCGAGCAAGCTCGGGCGAAGTGCCAAGGCACTTTACTATCGCAGGCCTCTTCTTGGCACGCTTGCCGTAGCTCCGGCGGTGTTTTGTGAGGCTTTTGTGCCGTCGGCACGTCAGATTATTCTGGAAACCGCAACGGTTCCCTATCGCCGACGCCCACTATGCCATGGGCTTTGCGTTCCTTGCGGAAATCTACGGAGCCGACAAGTATCACCAGCGAGCCGTCCACTTCCTGGAGGTTCTTCAGGAGACTCGCTGCCGAGATTACGAGGACTACTGCTGGGGATATCCGTTCGACTGGGAGACGAGAACGGGCACTATAAAAGAGGGCACACCTCTGATAACCACTGTGCCCTATGTGTACGAGGCATTCTCACAGGTCTATGCGATTGACGAGGACCAGAAGTGGTTGCGAATCATGCGATCAATCGCCGAAGCATGCCTTCCAGGAGTTACCGGGACGCGGAGACGGCGCCAGATACCGCTAGTTGTGCCTATACCCCTGCGCCGGACGACTCCAGTGTGGCGTCATAAACGCTAGTGCCTATCGAGCGTTTCTTCTGACCAAGGCCGGGATCGAGCTCTCGCAGCCGCAGTACCTGGAGGTCGCGAGAAGAAACCTGAACTTCGTCCTGGCCTCTCAAAATGCAGATGGTTCCTGGTGGTATTCGACGGATGGGAAGAGGGATTTTGTCGATCACTTTCATACCTGCTTCGTTCTCAAAGCCCTCGCAAAAATCGAAGAACTAACAGATTGCCACCAGTGCAGCAACGCAATCGAGCGGGGAATCGGCTATTACGTGAGGAACTTGTTCGACACGGAGGGCCTGCCGCTGCCATTCTCCAAGGCGCCGCGGCTCACGGTGTATCGCCGGGAGCTGTATGACTATGCGGAGTGTATCAACCTGGCCGTTCTCTTGTACGGTCGCTTTCCAGAGTTGGACAGGATCTTGTCCACTGTTGTCACGGATCTGCTCGCGCGGTGGCAGACAATCCGACGGCTCGTTTCGAGCGCGCCAGCTTCTGGTCGGTTGGGACAATGTCCCGATGCATCGCTGGGCTCAGTCGCAGATGTTCCGAAGTCTCTGCTTTTTGCTGTCGCGAAACTTAACAAAGCCCAACAGACGGGATGGCACGCGACTCCTTTCACCCATTGCAGTCGAAGACTACAAGCTAGGGATGTTGCATGTGCGGCATTTGCGGACAATATAACTACGGAAGTCTAGAGCCTGTTCGGCGTCGGGACATCGAAGCGATGACCAAGACCCTCATCCATCGAGGCCCGGATGACGAGGGGTACTACGTCGCCGGGCCACTCGGATTTGGCTTTCGCAGGCTCTCGATCATCGATCTTGCGGGTGGTCATCAACCCATGTCCGATCAGGAAGAGTCCGTTTGGGTAGTTTTCAACGGTGAAATCTATAACTTCCTTGAGCTCAAACGTGAACTGGAAGGTTACGGCCACGTCTTCCGCACAAAATCGGATACAGAGGTCATCATCCACGGATACAAGCAGTGGGGCGATGAGGTGCTCAATCGCCTCAACGGCATGTTCGGTCTGGCCATCTGGGATGCGCGACAAAGGCGACTGGTTCTCGCCCGCGATCCGTTCGGAATCAAGCTCGTCTACTACAGAATCGATAAGGATTCTCTCTATTTCGGCTCGGAGATTCGCGCTGTTCGTGCCACGATGTCGGACAGCGCCGAGATCGATCCCACTTCGTTGAATCTCTTCCTGCGCTATCGCTATACGCCCTCGCCTTACACGATACTCAAGGGCGTGCGCAAACTGGCCCCAGGAACCAAGCTAGTAGTCCAAGACGACTCTTACCAGCTGAGTCGATGGTACAAGTTCAAGCCTATTGCCTTTGCGCCGCCAAAGTCACCCGGCGAAGCCAGGGAAGAGTTGCTGGCCCTCTACAAACAGGCGATCCGGCGGCAGCTCATCAGCGATGTGCCGGTTGGCTTGCTTTTGAGCGGCGGCGTCGATTCCGGGCTACTGCTTGCCTTGATGAATCTCAACGGGAGTAGCTGGCCGACCTACACCGTAGGATACGGCTCGACCTTCGCCGACGACGAGTTGGCGGATGCCGCAGAAACCGCTCGCATACTGGGATCGAAGCACACAACCGTCACGATTACCAGATCGATCTTCGAGGAGGCGCTCCCGAAGATCGTTGCGTCCTTGGAAGAACCGATCGCAGCTTCCTCGATCGTTCCGATGTATTTCGTCTGTGAACGAGCCCGCCAAGACGTCAAAGTGGCTTTGGTCGGACAGGGACCCGACGAATTGTTTGGCGGTTATCGTCGTCATCTTGGCGTCCGCTATGGCATGCTGTGGGCACGATTGCCAGGTTGGATGCGCACCCCGATCTCCTCGGCCATCGACGCTCTGCCGAGAAATGAGACCCTGAAGCGAGGAGTCTACTCGCTGGCGATCCCGGATCGGATGCGCAGGTATCAGCATGTTCTCTCGATCCTGCCAGGAGACCAAGTCGACGACCTGTTCCAGGACGGGTTGCTCGATTCCGATTCCAGGTGACACCATACTGGAGTGCTGGGCCGACCTTGCCGATCTGATGGCCGCGACCGACGAGCTTGGTGGGCTGCAGTTCCTGGAAGTGCGATCCACTCTTCCCGACGAACTCCTCATGTACGCGGACAAGCTCTCCATGGCTCACGGTCTCGAGCTTCGTGTTCCTTACTTGGATAAAGAGATTGTGGAATATGTCGAACGATCACCCTCAGACTTCAAGGTGAGGAATGGTTCCCAGAAATGGCTACACCGCGAGGTGTGTCAGACCTATCTTCCCGATTCAATTTTGAGACGACCGAAACGCGGATTTGCCGTCAATGTCGTGGATGACTGGTTCCGCGGTGCCATCGACAGCAAGATGACCGAGACCCTGCTCGACGGCGGCTCCAGGATCTATCAATATCTTCGCCCGAGCGCCGTGCGCGAAGTGTTTGAGCAGCATGCCTCCGGCCGGCAGGACAATCACAAAATCCTGTTTAGCCTCGTCGTTCTTGAGGAATGGTTGCGGGCACACGAGGCGCCCGTGGCGGCGCTGAGCTAGGAGCGCCTGACGATGATAGGCGTCATTGCGGATTCCGCGGACCAGGACGTTGTCCGCGAGTTCTTCGAACTGTTCAAAACTCCGTGGGAATTCTACCGGAAGGATCGGCAGTACGAAGTTCTGCTCTGTGCCGAAGATAGCCAGTTCGACGGAACCGCAAAGCTTGTCCTGCTGTATGCCGGCAGAAAGATGCATTTTGACGATGAACAAGAGAACCAGCACTGGCCGCCAACGAAGGCACACCTGCATCCTCTCGTATCAAGGAAGTCGAATCCCAATTTATGGGGACACCATCACGTTTCCGGAGAAAGAGAGCGGCCTCCTGACGGATGAAGACTCCCAGCAGTGCGTGGCATATCTAGACCGGTCCGAAGAACAGAGTGCTGGCGCGGATCGGCTATGACCTGTTCGGTGAGGTTCGCACGTTGCTGGCGATCGGGTCAGCCGCCTGCCAATGCCGACATGCCAGCCCTGGAGCTGCATATCGCGCTCCTGAGAGACTTAATCACAGGGTGCGGAGTTCCGTTGGTTGAGATCCCACCGGTTCCCGACGGATATCGATTCATAGCTTGCCTGACTCACGATGTAGACCATCCCTCGATCCGCCAGCACAAATGGGACCACACAATGTTCGGGTTTTTGTACCGCGCGGTCTTCGGTTCTTTGCGCAATCTCATCCACGGACGGATAACGCTTCGGGATCTGGTCAACGAATTGGACGGCGGCCTGTAAGCTAGCATTTGTTCACTTGGGCCTCGCAAAAGACTTCTGGCGGGAGTTCGATGATCGCTACCTGGAATTGGAAGAGGGCATCCCCTCAACGTATTTCGTGATTCCTTTCAAAGATCGATCGGGAAGAAACTCTCATGGTCCCGCTCCCACGTTTCGCGCTGCTCGGTACGGCGCTCGGGATATTGCAGATACGCTTCAAAAGTTGCTGGCTGCGGGCTGCGAAGTCGGACTGCACGGCATTGACGCCTGGCTCGACAGTTCCAGAGGGCGAGAGGAGCTGGAAGAGATTCGACGCCTGACGGGAGTCTCCGAAATCGGCGTGCGGATGCACTGGCTCTACTATGACCAACAATCTCCCGCAGTCTTGGAGAAGGCCGGAGCGACCTACGACTCAACGATTGGCTACAACGAAACGGTGGGATACCGCGCCGGCACGACGCAAGCGTACAAGCCGCTCGAAGCAAGTCGGCTGCTCGAACTGCCGCTGCATGTGATGGATACGGCACTCTTTTATCCCGCTTATCTCGGGCTATCCCCACTGCAGGCGAGGTCAGTCCTCAGCCGAATGGTGGACAATGCTGTTCAGTTCGGCGGCTGCCTCACGATCAACTGGCATGACCGCAGCATCGCTCCGGAGAGGCTGTGGGGCGCATGTTACCGTGACGTGGTTGAGGATCTGAAGAGTCGAGGCGCTTGGTTTGCAACGGCCGGGCAAGCGATCTCCTGGTTTCGAAAGCGTCGATCGGTAGTGTTTGAAACCGATTGTATCGAGCCGAGGCGTGGTGCGCGCCAAGATCGCGCCTGATCATTGCGATAATCTTCCTGGTTTGCGATTGCGAATCCATAAGGCGCGAGAGTCATGCGTCATCGATACTCACGGTTCAGACGACTACTTCGACAGGGCCTTTGATGAATGCGTTGACTCTTTAGTTCCATGTGAAGTCGGCCGGTAAACGCTCAACGAGTCAATGCTACAAACCACGAAGCCGGGATCGTCTCGGTCGTACATCGAACTACGGCGCCGGATTCGCTTATCATCGCTCCGCACGATAGGATCCTACTAACGAATTTGCACTAAGTTGACTAGAGGTGACCATGGAAACGACCGAACAAATATATGAGAAGTTTGTTGATGAATATACGTCTGAAGACGCGGTGCGCAAGTACACCACGGGGACCGCTGGCTACGGAATCACTTATCTGCTGCGCAAGGATTACGCACGTATCTATCTGAATGTCGTGGATTCCTACTTGCGGACCTCGGCGGTGCGGCCTCTCCGTCTGCTGGAGTTCGGCTGTGGTGGCGGAATGAATATCACCCGCCTGCTTTCGCTTTTGGAACGAGAAGGAAGTTCGGGTGGAGAGTGCGTACGGAACCGACTTCTCCCCGCGCTTGGTGCAAGCTGCAGAACGGGAGGCCAGGACCTTTCTCTCACCCCATCTTGCGGGAAAACTAAGCTTCCACGTTGCGCGCAACGAGTCGCTGCTTCAAGATCTAAGCTCGGAACTCGGCAGGCGAGTCGAGGACCTGGTCGGCTCCTTCGACCTAATCGTGGGCGTCAATACCTTCCGATACTGCCATCGCCTCGGAAAGGAAGTGGACTGTGCCGCAGACATCTATCGTTTGCTACGGCCTGGAGGGGTATGCGTCATCATCGACATGAACAATCGGCTTCCCGGCGTTTCGAAGCAAGTTAAAGGGCTTAGATAAAGATCCAGTTGAGTGCTATCTGCCTTCGCTTGAAGAGTACGCCCAGCCATTCAAGACTGGGAGATTCGAGATCATCAAGCAGGAGAACTTCTGCTGGGTTCCGCACTCGGCTGGGCGCTTCCTCACCCTCTGCTGCCGACTCATGAGCCCCTTCTTCAATCTCTCGGTTCGCAGCCGCGCCATGCGTTCACTGGTGGTGGCACGCAAGCCCGCCTGAGTCGTGTGCAAACCGAAGTCATTAAGAGGCTTTACTCTTGGCTAGAATGGCAATTGTATTGTGCGAAGGAGGTCTGACAACGTGGCAGCTTCGGCTCGGCCGCATTCTCGACTTCTTCGGCGTCCCATGGGAAGCTGTCGAGTTGTCGAAGGTGGCGGACAAGGCGAGCGGCCGTGAGGAGCACGTCATATTTGGAATGGCCCAGACTGTCGCAGCTGCGCTGATGCAGGAACAGAGAGCGGACTGCGCTATTCCGCGACAGGCCGGGTTCTATGTATACATAGGGGACGACCATAGCGCCAGCGAACGCGGGCTCCAATTTCTGTGCGGGGATACAAGGCTCTCGCTGCGGGACGTCCCATCGGGCAAAGTTCCGATTCGGATATCAAGGGAGCTAACCGAAGTGGCTGGAGCAATGGCTGGTCTCGAAGTCTCATCGCGATTGCTGAAGGAAGATGCGATTGTGGTTAGTGCAGTAGCCGGAGGCGAGTCCAGATTTGCGACCGTGATCTCCGCCGGAGGAGATCCCGTGTTTTTTCGGTTCAAGTGGAACGGCGTTCCTGGATTCTTCTGTGCCAGCTCACACATGGTCGATATCGACCAAGCGGTACGTCCGGGATTCTACGACGTGAAGGACCATTTCTGTTCTGTGGTGTCCCTCGTTATGTTCCTCAGGTTCATGTTCCCCGAGGTTGCCTGGCGGTCGCGGGAACTAAGTGCCTGTCTGATCGTTGATGATCCCCTGTTGAAACAACACTATGGTTCCTGTGACTTTGGTCAACTGCGCGATCTCATGCGAGAGCATGGATTCACAACAAACATCGCCTTTATTCCGTGGAACTGGCGTCGTACTTCTCGGTCCGCCAGCGACTTTTTTAGCAGCGAGTCGAAACATTTTTCAGTGTCAATTCATGGTTGTGATCACATCGGAGCCGAGTTTGGAGCAACCTCCCTCGAAGTCTTAGACGACAAAGCCAAACTCGCTCAATGCAGAATGCGGAATCATGAGGCCCGCACTGGCATCCATCATGATCCTGTCATGGTTTTCCCGCAGGGGGTCTTTTCTTCCATGTGTCCCGAGGTTCTCAAACGCAACGGTTTCCTCGCGGCAGTCAATACCGAGACGATTCCGGTGGACGACGATGGCGCCCGAACACGCATCAGAGATGTCTGGGATATAGCGGTCAGAACCTACAGCGGCTTTCCAATCTTCACGCGCAGATATGCCTCTCATGGGTTGGAGAATTTTGCCTTTGATCTTCTCCTAGGGAAGCCCTGCTTGATCGTGTCTCATCACGAGTTCTTCAAACATGGCGGCACAGGCGTGATCGAATTGATTGAGAAACTCCGGTCCTTGAACTGTTGCCTGCGCTGGCGCCCGCTGGGGGATGTTATCCGAAGAGCTTGCCGCCATCGCGTAAACCGAGCGGGTGTGGAAGAGGTAGAGATGTACGGCAATGACCTATTGATTGACAACCCTTCGGATCGGGAGGTCGAACTGCAAGCTTATAAGCGGGAAGGCCATGCCGATCTTGTCGCCGAAATACTGTCTGACGGGAAACCCATCAATTGGACGGCCGAGGCAGATCACCTTGTTTTTGGCGAGAGAGTCTCGCCGCATAGCGAAAAACGGTTTCAAGTGATCTACCGAGAGCCGGCGAGTGCCGGGAAAGCGGATAGGTCGTTGCGCTTCGAACTGTCAGTAGCCGTGAGGCGGATCCTTTCCGAAGTTAGAGACGAGTATCTTTCCAAGAGCCCCTTTCTCAGCACGACTGCAGCCAGCCTGAAAAACGTGGTCACAAGAGCCAACTAAGGTGCGGGAAGCGAAATGCACACTCGTCTAGTAGGCCGCAAGCAGATGATGCAATGCCTCCGTTCATAGCGCTGTTTCTATGGCTTGCTCTGCTGCTGGCGTTGTTGTACTTCGACCCCGCCAAGGATCCGGGTACCTCGCTCGCTTTATGGGTTCCCGTCGTTTGGATGTTCATCGTCGGAACTCGGCTGCCTTCGCAATGGCTCGGCGGCCAGGTGGGACAGGTGGCAAAAGCGCTTGAAGAAGGGAATCCGCTGGACGCCAGTTTCAATTCCCTCTTGATCTTGCTGGCGATCGGCATTTTGATGTCGCGGTCTTTCAATTGGGGCGATTTCTTCGGGCGCAATATTGCCCTGGTGGCATTTCTGTCTTTTGCGCTGGTTAGCTTCTGTTGGTCCGATTTCCCCCTCGTCTCGTTAAAGCGGTGGATTCGAGACCTCGGCAACTACCTGATGGTCCTCGTTGTTTTATCTGATCCTCGCCCTCTTGAGGCTGTTCGTACGCTGCTTCGTCGTCTTTGCTATCTACTGATCCCGCTTTCCATAGTGGTCATCAGGTACTACCCTGAGATCAGCAGACAATACGATGTCTGGACAGGCAGCTTCTCGGATGCGGGACCCACGACGAGCAAGAACATGCTCGGCGTCGCGTGTCTGATCGGCGGTCTCTTTTTATTCTGGGATACGGTGACCCGCTGGTCTGAACGTAAGGAGCGGCGAACGAGACGAATCATCCTGTTGAACTTCGCGTTGTTCGCCATGACGCTCTGGGTGTTGAATAGCGCTAACAGCACGACCTCCAGCGTGTGCCTGGGTCTTGGATGCATAGTCATCGCGGCGGCTCACAGCAATGTGTTCCAGCGCCATGCCGCTCTACTCAAGATCTTGATTCCGGCGAGCTTCTGTCTGTATCTGATTCTGGCATTCGGTTTCGGAATGAACGGGGACCTAGCTGGGGCCGTCGGCAAGGACCCGACTCTCACCGACAGAACTAAAATATGGGCGATGCTTCTGGACATGCACACCAATCCGCTCTGGGGAACTGGTTACGAGAGCTTCTGGCTAGGTCCCCGGCTCTCGAGCGTCTGGCAGTTTGGCCTTGGAAGAATAAATGAGGCGCACAACGGTTATCTCCAAATCTACCTTAACCTAGGTGTGATTGGACTCTTCCTTCTTGGCGCATTCCTGATGGCCACCTACCGAACGATTTGCAGAAGGCTCGATTGTCTTCCCAGTCTCGGATCGCTCACTTTGGCCGTGTGGGCTGTTTTAGTCTTTTACAATATTACGGAGGCTGCTTTCCAAAGTGGGTTGCTCTGGATGGTACTTATGCTGGGATCCATTGCCGTCCCTGCGCTCGCCGAGGACCGAGCGGACAGTGCTGCCGCGTCCGAGTACGCGGGTGCAGTGGAACGCGTTTCCAATCTTCCCGTAGAAGCAACAAGTCAGTGGCGGTGATCATGCGCCCGGTCTTCCTAGGGCCAGGATCGGCTCCCAGTCGGTAAAAGAGAGGCAAGTGATCAATGGAAGTTTACGGTAAGGAAGTCCGCACCCGCGGAAGGCTTATCCGGATCGGGTTCCTCGACGGTGAGGGCTACCAGTTTCTGGAAGACCCGGAGGCAGCGCTGGAAGCACTTCGCAAATCCGGAACCCGGATTGACCTTTTTACGTTTATTCAAAAACTATCAGATACTTCACCGAGATATGGCTATCCAATCGAATGGGACAACATGGCTGTGCTTCCCGTTTCGAGCTTCGACGACTGGATGAAGCATCAGATTGATTTCAAGGTCAGGAATAAGGTTCGTAAAGCCGAAAAGAACGGTGTGGTTGTTCGAGAAGTGCCTTTCGACGATGCCCTCGTTCGGGGAGTATCTGCCATTTACGACGAGACCCCCGTCCGGCAGGGCAAACCGTTTTGGCACTATCGGAAGGACTTCGAGGCAGTACGCAGGATGAACGGAACATTCTTGGATCGAAGCATCTTTATCGGTGCGTTCTTCCGAAATGACCTAATTGGTTTCGTGAAGCTCGTGAGCGACGAAGATCGAGATCAGGCGGGCCTGATGCAGATAATCTCCATGATTCAGCACCGTGACAAGGCCCCGACCAATGCACTGATCGCGCAAGCCGTTCGGTCCTGCGCCGACAGAGGGATTTCATACCTCTGGTACGCGAACTTCTCCTATGGCAAAAAGCAACGCGACAGCCTGGCCGATTTCAAGCGACACAATGGATTCCAGAAAGTTGACGTGCCCAGATACTACGTTCCGCTGACGGTTCTGGGGCGGATGGCGCTGCGCCTCGGCCTTCAACATGGCATTAACGACTGGATTCCTGAGCCGGTGGCCGCCAGATACCGCCACATCCGTACTGTCTGGTATGCAAAGAGATTCCCTGGCTTTCAGGACGCTTAGCGCAACATCTTCCGGCCATACGGGTGAAGTAGCTCAATCGGCCGCGACCTCTGACACTCCAGCACTCGCAAATTACCCATGCCCGGCATTGTAGGTTGTATAACTCGGCGGCCGCGTGAGCACGCGGAGGCGGATCTTCTGCAAATGTTGGAGGTCCTGTGTCACGAGGACTTCTACGTCGCAGGCATGCGGATCGAGGAGTCGCTCGGAGTATACGTTGGGTGGATTGCGCGAAAAGGCTCCTTCTCAGACGGAATGCCCCTCCGAAACGAACGAGGGGATGTGGTTCTAGCGTTTTCCGGGGAGGAATTCCCGGAGCCCGGGACGGCCCAGCGTCTGAAGGAGCGAGGCCACGAAATTGATGCAGCGGGACCCAACTATCTTGTTCACCTCTACGAGGAAGACCCCTCGTTTCCGGCTGGATTGAACGGTCGATTTCACGGGCTCCTGATCGATCGGAACCGCAGGAGTGCGGTGCTTTTCAACGATCGCTATGGGATGCACCGGATCTACTATCACGAGTCAAAAGACGCGTTCTATTTTGCTGCGGAAGCCAAAGCCATTCTTGCCGTGCGTCCCGAACTGAGGAGGATGGATCCCCGAGGGCTGGGAGAGTTCGTCGCCTGTGGCTGTACCCTTGAGGATCGCTCTCTGTTTGAGAGTATTCGCGTACTTCCCGGTGGATCAAGGTGGATCTTCGGTAACGGATGCCTCATAAGTAAGGAAAGTTATTTCGAGCCCGCGGAGTGGGAGAACCAGGAACGTCTGCAGCCTGGTCCGTACTACACGGAACTCCGAGAAGTCTTTGCGCGGAACCTTCCTCGGTATTTCGGCGGCAGTGAGCAGATCGCGATGTCCTTGACTGGGGGCTTAGACACGCGAATGATCATGGCCTGGCAAGAGTCCCGGCCTGCATATCTGCCGTGTTACACCTTCGGAGGGATGCTCCGAGACTGCCAGGACGTGATCGTGGCACGTCAGGTAGCCCGGACCTGCGAACAGCCCTACCAGGTCATCAGGGTGGGAGAGGAATTCCTTTCACAATTTGCCCACTACGCCGAGCGCGCTGTGTACCTGACCGATGGATGCGTTGACGTCAGCCGCGCCCCTGATCTTTATCTGAATGAGCAGGCTCGCTCAGTTGCCCCGGTCAGAATGACGGGGAACTATGGCGGAGAGGTCCTGCGCCGGGTCCGGGCATTTAAGGCAGAGGAACCTATTTCCGGATTATTCGCTCAAGAGCTCCTTCGCCACGTCCGCTTGGCGAAAGAAACCTATACCGACCTCCTTCAGGGGCACCCGGTTTCCTTCGCTGTCTTCAAGCAAGGCCCTTGGCATCACTACGGGATACTGGCTTTAGAGCAGACGCAGCTCTCTATGCGGTCCCCATTTCTCGACAACGACTTTATTCGCACCGTCTTTCGGGCTCCCGAATTGGCTCTCGCAACGAATGAAGTTTCCCTGCGATTGATTGCCGATGGAAACTCGGCTCTTATGCGAATCCCGACAGATCGCGGCTTGGGCGGAGGCAGAGGGCGTTTCTCAGAGTCGGCTTCGCGGGGTCTGCTCGAGTTTCTATTCAAAGCCGAGTACGGGTACGACATGGGAATGCCCCAATGGGTGGCCCGCCTGGATCATGCCGTTTCACCCCTGCGTCTTGAGCGACTCTTTCTCGGGAGGCACAAGATCTTCCACTTCCGGACGTGGTACCGGGATGCTCTTGCTGGATATGTTAGGGAAGTGTTGCTTGACCCGCGCAGTCTTTCGAGGCCATATATCGACCGGAAAGGGGTCGAGGCGGTGGTACGGGGTCATCTCAAAGGAGAACGGAACTATACGACTGAGATTCACAGGCTGCTGTCCCTAGAAATCATTCACCGCCTGTTCGTGGACAGCCCAAAAGGAGGAAGTTTTGGAGGGGACACTAGAATGCCGGCAGCCCTAAGCGCAGTTCATTGAGGAGTCGCCACAAGATTTGTTGGAGGGGTAGGGCCTCCCTGTCCCTTAGTGAGTGGATGAGGATATGTATAAGGGGTGTAATAAGCCGTCCAGGTATTCGTGGCTGAGCATTGATACAAAACGCCCTGACCACCGATGCCACTCTGGTTCCAACTTCCCTGGTCGGTTGCCCAATATGCAACCCCTTTGGTGCAGGTAGAAGGCCGCCCCGAGAGCAATCCTGCACCAACTCCAGCGGTCCCGTTGAAGGTAATTGGGTTTCCGGAATCATTGGTTCCGAGATAATAGTCTCGGTTATTTACAACCAAATTCGGTTCGGACTCCGACCAGACACCGGAAGGGTTGTTTGGAACTGGGTTGTAAGCATCGGCCCATTCATAGACCGGTTCAAGAGCTTGCTTAAGCCACGCGATCGTTCCAGTGGAGTTATTGACTGCGCCGGGGAAGTCGTTTACAAGTAATTGTCCCACGCCGCGTCCTGGTTGGTCGATGCAGGCGTAACCCGTGGAGTCGTTATTCTGATCCCATCCGCTGGCACGGCCTGTTTGATGCGTTCCGCAGTATCCCCAGCCATTGGGAGGGTCAGTTTGCCCGTAAGTGCTGTTGTCATAGCGCATTACATGACCAGAGATTACACTGCGGTATCCAGTTCCTCCGCCGGCGGAACTAGAGGGAAGGGTATTTCCCCAAATGACACCCGTTCCACTGCTCAGCCAAAACCCTGCGTTGATATAGTTGCCGCTAACGGCAGTGAAAGTGTTCTTATATATCTCCCACGCCCGGCATCCACGCTCTCTCTGTCCGCCTCCCGTCGGATGTGTCTGCACAGATGGAGCCGGACTCGTCATGTTCATGGCGTTGAATCGCCACACGTAACGTCCACCCTTGGTGCAGTCGTTGCCAACTCCATTGTTGAAGGTGTTGTTTTCAACGAAAATGAAATTGGAAGTTCCCAAAGAAGTGCTATGGGCCCAGGATTGATCTCCAACTCCTAACCCGTCGTTGAAGCACTGGCCATCGTTATATGCTCTCACCGAGTTGTTCACGCTTCCCGTCGAGTTGTCGAAGATGCTGTGATCTACAACCCCACCCGCGCAACCCTGGAACTCCAGCAGCGAGCTGTTTTGCGACGGGTTGTAAGTTGTACTGTTGAAATGGCTATGATCGACGCGAATGTTTATTGACGATCCGAAGAATTCCACGACTCCGTCGTATTTTACGCTCCCGGAACCACCCCGAAAGGTAAGACCCACCATCCGGAAAGTTCCCGAAGCGTTGACTGTGATTGATAAAATCGGACTGCTGCTGGCGTAATTGTCCGTTATCACCGTGGCATCACCGCCGCCTAACGTTGATTGGCTCCCGGCGCCCTGCAAAATGGAATTGGCGGGAGCAGACCACGTTACCTGAGATGTCCAAGCGCAAGAGCCTGCTGGAATCGCTACCGTATCGCCAGATTGGGCCCCATTCATCGCCGCTTGCACGTCGCTGGCGTTGCAGGTAGCTGCGGTGCGGGTGGCCGCGTACGTGGCGGCGCTGAAAAGAGCAGTCACAAGAAGCCCAAATAAGAGCGATTTCATGGTTCTCGTCATCTTTGGTTTCCCCAAAAATAGAAATAGTAAACTTACAGCGAGAGACAGTCGCAGAACAAGATACCGCCTTCGCGACGCCATCAGATTACAAGAAGACCGCTGTCGCTTGGGAGGCGTAATCTCGTGCCGAAGCACTAAAGTAATCGGCTAAGAGTTACTAAGCAGCTGTGGCTTGGACAGCAAATTATTAATATAACCAGCTTGCCTACAATAGTTTAGCTGGATTTCAGATGGGAATTGGAAGTCCCGATTGAACGTGGCGCCGGGAGAAATAGCACCCTGCTACTACCATGAATGAGACTTCCGAAAACCGACTCATCGAGCAAGGCGCCGGTTGCCGCCGTGTAACTAAAACGCTTCTGAGACGCCACTTCTGACATGAAACCACTGGTTTCGATTCTCATTCCCGCATATAACGCCGAAGAGTGGATCGCCGATACGATCCGATCTGCGATTGCCCAAACCTGGCAACGCAAGGAGATCATCGTCGTCGACGATGGTTCCAAGGATCGGACGGCAGAAGTGGCGCGGCGATTTGCCTCGACGGAGGTTGCGGTCGTGTCGGTGCAGAACCAAGGTGCGGCGGCGGCCCGCAACCATGCCTTGCAGCTCAGCCAAGGGGACTACATCCAATGGCTGGACGCGGATGACCTTCTGGCGCCGGACAAGATCGAGCGGCAGCTGTGCGGCGCTGCGGGAAGGCGACGGCAGGCGAATACTTCTTTCCTCGCCATGGGCCTCCTTCTACTATCGGACCCGATCGGCCCGCTTTGTCCACAACTCCTTGTGCCAGGACCTTTCTCCCGTCGAGTGGCTCCTGAGGAAGATGGGCGAAAACCTGCACATGCAGACGGCAACCTGGCTGACGAGCCGGGAACTGGCCGAAGCAGCAGGACCGTGGGACACGCGACAACTCTCTGATGACGACGGCGAATATTTCTGCCGCGTGCTTTTGGCATCCGAAGGAACACGTTTCGTGCCTGAAGCGAAAGTGTTTTATAGAATCACTCCGTCGAACCGACTGAGCCACATTGGTATGTCCGACAAGAAGAAAGACGCAATGCTCCTCTCGATGAAACTGCACATTCAGTACCTCCGATCGCTTGAAGAAAGCGAACGTGTCCGAAAGGCCTGCCTGACATATTTGCAGACTTGGTATCGAAAATTTCTATCCGGAACGACCGGACATTGTTGCGGAATTGCAGGCGCTGGCTGCACAACTTCAGGGTCACCTGGAGGCGCCCCGCTTGCGCTCGAAGTATGCCTGGATGAAACCGATATTTGGATGGAAGGCGGCAAAGTGGGCTCAGAGGACGCTTCCGCAGCTCAAGGCTTCATGCTTCAGGTATTGCGACAAGGCAATCTACAGGCTAGAGGCGGGCCGAGACCTGCGAGCCAGCGTGCTGGAGCTCTGTGAGTCAACGAAGCGAAAGCTGAGGGAAGGCTCGCCGAGACAACGGCGTCGATCGAGCGCAGCTCCATCGAAGATAGAAACGCATCAAGACTGCCGCGGAGCGCTCCGAGAGAAGAGATTGAGCATTGATATTCATGAGGATCGACGAAGATCCAAAAGGATTGGCGAGTTTGACAGCGTCGCGGGTGGCTCATCAGATCGCGGTGGCCCTGCTCACCGGCGGCAGCGATAGGCCCTACGTGTTTGGCCTAACAACGTCACTAATTTCCAAGGGAGCGACTCTGGATCTGATTGGTAGCGATGAACTGGATTCCCCGGAATTCAACGGCAAGCCTGGCATGAACTTTCTTAATCTACGCGGCAGCCAACGGTCGGATGCCAGTTTCGTAAGAAAGGCTCTTCAGGTTGTCGATGTACTATGCCAAGCTGATTCGCTACGCTGCGACAGCCAAGCCGAGAATCTTTCATATCCTGTGGAACAACAAATTTGAGTTCTTCGATCGAACGTTGCTGATGCTTTACTACAGGTTCCTGGGGAAGAAGATCGTTCTCACAGCGCACAACGTGAATGCGGGCAGGCGGGATTCTAAGGATACTCGTCTCAATCGGCTCACGCTGCGAATCCAATATCGGCTTGCAGACCACATCTTCGTTCATACGGAAAAGATGAAAGCGTGAACTCATCGAGGAATTTGGCGTGCATGGGAGCCGGGTTACCGTCATCCCGTTCGGGATCAACAATTCTGTTCCGAACACGCGTCTCAGCACGGGTGACGCAAGGCAGCGCCTGGGAATCCGGGATGGTGAAAGGACGATTCTTTTCTTCGGCAGAATCACGCCTTACAAGGGGCTCGAATATCTTATCGACGCATTTCAACGGGTCCTGAGCGCGGCGTGAGGATTATCGGTTGATCATTGCCGGCAGGCCGGATAATTGCGAGAGATACTGGCAGACGATCCGGGAAACGATCCGTGAGGACGCCCAGAAGCGGACGAGTACTGCTCAGGGCGGACTTCATTCCGGATGATGAGACCGAGGTTTATTTCAAGGCGGCGGACGTTCTTGTGTTGCCTTACAGGGATATCTACCAGAGCGGGGTCTTGTTCCTGGGACACAGTTTCGGCCTGCCGGTTCTTGCAGCGGATGTGGGGTCCTTGAAGGATGAGATCGTGGAGGGCAAGAATGGGTTTGTATTCATGCCTGAAGATCCAGTTGACTTGGCGAAGGCCATCGAACGGTACTTCGCGAGTGACCTATACGCGGACTTGAACAGCCGACGGCAGGAGATACGAGACCACGCGACGGAGCGACATTCCTGGGACGTGGTCGGTCAGATAACCATGAGAGTATATGCCGGCTTGCTTCGACATGCCCTCGACAGACGGAGTGTTGAATCGCGGCGAAGAGAGCGCGTCACTTGACGTGAAGGCCCCTCAGAAAACCTCCAGTGTCAATCTCGAGCGGGGACATTTGTTGACTCGTCTTTGGCATCTGATCCACGTTTCAATGATCCAGCATAGTCTGCCGGCACCATCGTTAGAACCGCTTGGCACCAGTCAGCCGCAGCGTATGAAAGGCCGGTCTGTTCTCGGGGACTGTTGACACTCGCTTCGACAAGGCTCCCAGTTCCTTATCCAATCAATCTCGACATTCTGAGGCCTCATCGACCCTTTCCGAAGGAAGGCTACGCAAATGGTAATCACGAGCACTCCACTTCGCATTTCATTCTTCGGTGGCGGCACCGATTACCCTGTCTGGTATCGGCAGTACGGCGGCTCCGTACTGGCAACCACCATCAACAAGTGCTGTTATATTACCTGTCGACGGTTGCCGCCCTTCTTCGAGTATCACAGCCGCGTCTCGTACTCTAAAGTTGAAAACGTCCGTCGAAACGATGCGATTGAGCATCCATCCGTGCGCGGCTGTCTGCAATTCTTAGGTATCGACGAAGGTCTCGAAATTCACCATGTGGCTGACCTGCCTGCTCGAACAGGCCTGGGTACGAGTTCGGCTTTTACGGTTGGGCTTCTCCTCGGTCTCTATGCGCTCCAAGACCGAATGCGCGATAAACAGGCGCTTGCCGCCGACGCAATCCACGTTGAGCAGGAGCTGCTTCAAGAGGCAGTCGGCGCGCAAGATCAGGTTAGTGCCGCCTATGGTGGCTTCAATCGTATCAACTTCCATACCGATGGTTCGATCGAGGTGAAGCGGGTGCTGACCGCGCCAAGCAGATTAGCAGAGCTCGAGCAGCACTTGGCTCTTTACTTTACCGGTTTTGCCCGGACCGCTTCAGAGATCGCCCAGGAACAAGTCAGAATGACGCCGCAACGGAAGCATGAGTTAGAGCAACATGCTTCAATTGGTTAACGAGGCTGAAGCCATCATTACCAGCCCCGGCCCGCTAGACGAGTTTGGCCGTTTGCTGCACGAGGGCTGGCAAATCAAGCGATCGCTAACGCAGAAGATCACCAATGCCAGCATCGACGAGATCTACGAAGCCGGGCTTAGCGCCGGCGCTCTGGGAGGCAAGCTACTTGGGCGCCGGTGGTGGCGGCTTCATGCTGTTTTTCGTACCGCCTGAGCGGCGACAGGACTTGAGGGAGCGGCTGAAGAAGCTGTTGTGCGTTCCGTTCTCCTTTTCAAACAGAGGCAGTAGTGTCGTGGTCTACGAGCCAGACGAGGTGTACGACAAATCGCTGGTCACTGAGCGAGATGCGGTCTATGCCTAACACACCCGATGCCGTATTGCTATGTGGCGGCGCTGGCCTTCGGTTGCGGAGTGTTATTGGAAGATGCTCCCAAGGGGATGGCCGAGGTCGCCGGCCGCCCATTTCTGGAACTGTTGCTTCGGCAGCTACGTCGGCACGGTTTCGAGCGCGCCATTCTAGCTGTCGGGTATCAGAAAGACGCTGATCCACTCGCATTTTGGCGAGCGAGCATTCGGCCTGCACCTGGCATACTCAGTCGAGTCATGCCCACTCGGAACGGGCGGTGCATTGCGCAACGCTGCAGACCTGATTGAGTCAGACAACGTCCTTGTCATGAACGGAGATAGCTACACCGATGCCGACCTCTGCAAGTTTGTGGTTGACCACGACGAAGCGAATGCGGATCTCTCAGTGGTTGTTGTGAGCTGCTGACGGACGCAGCGACTGTGGATCGGTGCTGATAGATGGAAGCGGCAAACTTGCGGGTTTTGCAGAGAAGCAGGATCCATTTCATGCGCCGTACGTCAATGCCGGCATCTATATGATGTCACGGCCAATGCTGTATGAAATACCGCCTGGACTTGAGGTTTCGTTGGAACGGGAGCTTCTTCCCCGGTGGCTGCGGCAAGGTAGGTACATTAAGGGATTCGTCTGCTCGAGCAGGTGTATCGATATTGGTACTCCAGAACGTTATCGGAACGCACAGGATATTCTGGCAAACGTCGAAGTAGACGTAACGACCGAACGGGCGCTTCAACGCGAGGGTCAATTATGAAGGTCATGATTACGGGGGCCGCTGGCTTCATCGGTGGGTTTCTGGCGAAGCACTGTCTGGAAGCCGGTTGTTCCGTGCTCGGACTTGGCATCAGCGAACCGAGCGATGCATGGGCTGGTGGCGCGTTCGAACCTTGCGATGTTCGAGACGAGGCGCGTTTGTCGCACCTGATATCGACCTTCCAGCCGGATCGCATATTTCATTTGGCCGCTCAGAGTTACCCGACCGTATCGCTCGCGCAGCCGCGAGAGACCATCGACATCAATGTGGGAGGGACCGTAAATCTGTTCGAGTGCCTGCGTACAGCGAAAATACGGCCTGTAGTCGTTGTAGCGTGCTCAAGCGCGGAATACGGACCGGTCGCGAGCAGTGACTTGCCGGTCCGAGAGGATCATCCACTTCGTCCGTTGCATCCGTACGGCGTTAGCAAGGTCGCTCAGGACCTGCTCGCCGCGCAGTACTTTGCCAACTATTCGATTCCCTGCGTGAGAATTCGGATCTTCAATACCACTGGGCCTGGCAAAGTAGGCGATGTGTGCTCAGATCTCACGAAGAGGGCCGTTGAGATGGAGCTCGGAATGCGCCCGCCGTCTCTTATGGTTGGAAACCTCACAAAACGAGCCATCGTCGATGTGCGTGATCTTGTCCGCGGACTCTGGTTATCGGCAGAGCGCTGTGCGATCGGCGATGTCTACAATCTCGGTGGCGACCAGATTTACTCGGTTCAGCAGATAATCGAGACTATTCAAGCCCATGTGAAGATCTCCTTCACCGTGAAGCAGGATCCGTTGCTGGTGCGCGGTTGTGATGAACCAGTCATTGCAGGCGATATTACCAAGTTCCGGAGCTGCAGCGGATGGACTACAGAAATAGATCTGGCCGAGACTTTGCGCGACATGCTCGATTGGTGGCGGGGCCAACTGGCCACTGGCATCAACTGTCGGGCACATTGCACTCGACAGTCGGCGTCCAGAGTTGCGCGCTTGATAGACAAGGCGAAATCATTTTGGGTCCGGACTCATTCATGCGTGACCGCTAACGAACGAGGGTGTGATGACCAGCAGCATTCTTCGCAACAACATTGAGCGCAGCCTGGAAATCCACAATCGCCTTATAGCGGAGTGTCTGCCATCGCTTGCGGCGGCGGCTGATGCTCTCATTGCAGCTTACCGCGCCGGCCACAAGGCGCTGTTTTTCGGGAACGGTGGCAGCGCAGCGGACGCGCAGCATTTGGCCGCCGAATTCGTCGGGCGTTACTTACGTGAGAGGGATCCAATGCCGGCGTTGGCGCTTAACGCGAACAGTTCCGCCGTCACGGCGATCGGAAACGATTATGGGTACGAGGAGGTCTTTGCGCGCCAACTTCAGGCCCTCGCCGCTCCCGGCGATGTGGCGGTGGCCATTAGCACCTCGGGGAACTCGCCGAACGTTGTTCAGGCTGTCGTACGCGCGCGCGAGCTAGGTCTATTCACCATAGCGTTGACCGGCGCCACAGGAGGTCGGCTGCGCGGCCTTGTCGATGTGCTGATCGCGGTCCCGTCGCAGGACACGCCCCGAATCCAGGAGTGTCACATCCTGTCCGGTCACGCGCTCTGCGATGCGGTCGAGCAGGCGCTTGCAACCGAGCACTCCATTTCCCCTGCCCATGCAGTGGTCCAAGACTAGTCCTGTTTTTCATGATTTTTCACCAAACCAAACTGCAAGGAGTTTTCGAAATTCATCTCGAGCCCAAATCGGACGAGCGCGGATTCTTTGCGCGCGCTTGGTGTCAAGAAGAATTTGAAAGCAAAGGCCTGAATCCTCGGCTTGTGCAATGCAGCATTTCTTTCAACTCCCGAAAGGGCACGCTGCGAGGCATGCATTATCAGGCGCCGCCTTATGCGGAGACCAAACTAGTACGCTGCACTAAAGGAGCGATCTACGACGTCGTGGTTGATCTACGCCCAGAATCGCCGACATTCAAGAACTGGATCGCGGTGGTTCTGACGGCTGACAAACCGCCATATGGTCTACGTGCCTGAGGGGTGCGGGCACGGCTTTCTGACCTTGGAAGACGAGAGCGAGGTTTTCTATCAAATGTCGGAATTCTACAACGCGGAATCGGCTCGGGGAGTGCGGTGGGATGATCCGGCATTCCAGATTGCTTGGCCCGAGAGAAGTGGAAGTGATCTCCGAACGGGACCGAACCTACCCGAACTTTGAATAGAGCGATGAGCCTGCTGAAGGAACTCGACAGAGGGATGTGGCGAAAATCGGGCGAGGAATTGCACCGCTTCGCGACGGACCTTTACCCGATCTGCCGGAGCATCACCGGCGACGGCATCCGGCGTACGCTGGCCATGATCCAGGATCGTGATTCCGCTGCAGACCTTTGAGGTGCCCACGGGGACGCCGGTCTTCGACTGGACCGTGCCTAAAGAGTGGAATATTCGAGATGCCTATATCGCGGATTCCGGCGGGAAGCGGCTTGTGGACTTTCAGCAATGCAACCTGCACGTCATGAATTACAGTGTTCCGGTGCACGCGACCATGCCGCTTGAGCGAGCTCAGGCCGCATCTGTTCACGATTCCGGAGCATCCCGACTGGATTCCTTACCGAACGTCATACTACAAGGAAGACTGGGGATTTTGCCTTTCCCATAACCAGATGCTGGCGCTTGAGGACGGCGACTACGAGGTATGCATCGACTCCACTCTCGAAGATGGCCACTTGACCTACGGAGAGTGCTATTTGCCAGGACAGGTCTTCGGACGAGGTTCTGATTTCGTGTCATGCCTGCCATCCATCCTTGGCGAATGACAATCTTTCCGGGCTAACCGTGGCAACGTTTCTGGCGCAGTTTCTGTCCGGACGGGATCTTCGCTACTCCTACCGGTTCCTGTTTATTCCGGGAACGATCGGGGCCATCACCTGGCTGGCGCGAAATCGCGAGACCGTTGGACGCATCCGCCATGGCCTGGTGCTAACGTGCATCGGAGACGCAGGTGGATTCCATTACAAGAAGAGTCGCCGGGGAGATGCCGAGATTGACCGCGCTGCGGCGCATGTTCTCAGCCACTACAGCGAATCCCCACGAGATTCTGGAGTTCTCTCCCTACGGCTATGACGAGCGGCAGTACTGCTCTCCGGGTTTCAATCTTCCTGTCGGGTGCCTGATGCGCAGTGTTTGGGGAAGCTTTCCTGAGTATCACACTTCGGCCGACAATCTCGAATTTATCCGACCGCTGCAACTTGCCGAATCGCTCCGTATGTGCGCCGCCATCCTGGACGTGCTTGAAAACAATCGTCGGTATTGCAATCTGAGCCCTTACTGTGAACCTCAACTGGGACGCAGAAACCTCTACCGCTCCACCGGTGGCAATGCGATCGGAATGGAGACTCATGCGCGCCTCTGGGTGCTCAATCTTTCCGATGGAGAGCACTCTCTGCTGGACATTGCGGAGCGTTCCGGTGTCCCATTTTCGGCCATCAGCGAGGCTGCGAAGTTGCTTTGCCAGAACGGGCTGCTGTCGATCGTCCCGGACGATAGCACAGGCAGGAACGACCCCGAGCCGAAGCTTGCGCGCGAAGGCACCTTGCAAGGCGTCCATGATCGGTGCTTTTCTTATCAGTAATCGTAGGATCTAAATCTGTTTCGAACAGGAGATGTATGAGAATACTTTTGACAGGCCATAAAGGCTATATCGGCGCCGTGGCGGGGCCGATGTTGCGTGCCGCAGGTCATGAAGTCGTGGGGCTTGACGCTGACCTGTTTGCGGGTTGTGAGTTCGGGGAAGCGGCCCCGGAGATTCCGGAGATCCGCAAAGACATCCGTGACCTGACCAAAGCGGATCTCGAGGGCTTCGACGCGGTGGTGCATCTGGCCGCGCTGTCGAATGATCCGTTGGGCAATCTTGATGCAACCCTGACCTATGACATCAACCACCTAGCCTCCGTCCGCCTGGCCGAATTGGCCAAGGCAGCGGGGGTGAAGCGATTTGTCTTCTCCTCGTCATGCAGCACATACGGCGCAGCAGGGGACGCGTTCCACGACGAAACTGCTTCTCTCAACCCGGTGACACCGTACGGTGAGTCCAAGGTTTTGGTCGAGCGCGACATCGCACCGCTGGCAGATGAGCATTTCAGCCCAACCTACTTGCGAAATGCGACCGCCTATGGCGTGTCTCCACGCTTGCGGCTAGATATAGTCCTGAACGACCTGGTGGCGTCGGCGTACACCACCGGCCGAGTGTACATAAAGAGCGATGGCACGCCGTGGCGCCCAATCGTACACATTCGTGACATTATTGCCGCGATCCTCGCCGCGTTGGAAGCGCCGCAAGAGGCCATCCACAACGAGACCTTTAATGTCGGCCGGACAGAAGAAAACTACCGCATCAGTGAATTGGCCGCCATCGTGGCCGAAATCGTTCCCGGTTCACATGTCGAATACGCTCCCGATGGTGGCCCGGACAAACGCTGCTACCGCATCAACTGCGACAAGATCCGCCGCCTGCTCCCAGGTTTTCGTCCGCAATGGACCGCCCGCCAAGGCGCGCAGGAGCTCTACGACGCCTATCGCACAGCCGGGCTCAGCCGCGAGCAGATGGAGTGTGGCCGCTATGTCCGCATAAGCCATATTCAGCGCCTTCTGAACGCTGGGCAGTTGGATGCTTCCCTGCGTTGGAGCCGCCAGGCCGCCGAGGCGGTGGTGGTTGCGTGAATTGATCGAGGTTCCTCTCCCGAAATAGGACAAAGAAAAATATGGCAACGATGACGCTTCCCACGGATACTCAACAACAACAAGCCGCAACCAAGTCGGTGCCGCTTCTGCGGTGCTGGCTTGCAACGAACATTTGTCGATCTGGGATTGTCTCCGCTGTGCGAGACGTATCCTTCGGTCGCCGACTTCAATCGCGGCGAGGTTTACTACCCGCTGCACGTCTATGTCTGCGAGAACTGTTTTCTGGTACAGCTGGAACAATACGAGAGCGCAGAGAATATCTTTGGTGACTACGCTTACTTTTCTTCCTACTCGGACTCGTGGCTTAAGCACTGCGAGAATTACTGCGACAAGATGGCGAAGCGATTCGGCCTGAACGAGAAAAGTTTCGTGGTCGAAGTGGCTAGTAACGATGGCTATCTGCTGCAGTATTTCGTCGCGACAACACGTGCCAGTGCTAGGCATTGAGCCGGCAGCGAATGTAGCCAAGGTGGCGGTCGAAAAAGGCGTTCCCACTCTGGTGCGGTTCTTCGGTGCCGAGCTGGCAAAAGAACTGGCAGCGGAAGGCCGTTGCGCCGACCTGGTTCTGGGCAACAACGTACTGGCGCAGGTCCCTGACCTGAACGACTTCGTCGAAGGATTGAAGATCCTGCTGAAGCCCGACGGTGTCCTGACGCTGGAGTTTCCACACCTGCTGCGGCTGATCGAACGCAACGAGTTTGACACGATTTATCACGAGCATTTCTCGTATTTCTCGATGCTCACCACCGTGCGCATCCTGGAGGCTCACGGCCTGAAGGTGTTCGACGTGGAAGAATTGAAGTCGCACGGTGGATCGCTTCGGGTCTACGCCTGCCGAGCGGAGAGCCGCACACACGCAGTCCTAGCCGAGCGTTGAGCATTTGATCGCGGAGGAGAAAAGGGCTGGGCTGGATTCGCCTGAAGGATACAAAGGTTTTGCGGGGCAGGTGAAAGAGACAAAGTTCGCGCTGGTGGAGTTTCTTGCTGACGGCCGCGCGGCAAGGCAAGTCGGTGGCAGGGTATGGAGCTCCTGGCAAGAGCGCGACGCTACTGCACTACTGCGGCATCGGTAAGGATTTGATCGAATACACGGTGGACCGGAGCCCGTACAAGCAGGGGCGATTCCTACCAGGCAATCACATCCCGATTTATCACCCGGACCGGATCCGCGAGACCAAGCCAGACTACGTCGTGATCCTGCCCTGGAACCTGAAAGACGAAATCATGCAGCAGTTGCAGTTCATTCGAGAGTGGGGCGGCCGCTTTGTCGTGCCGATTCCGAAGGTAACAGTCGATTAAAAGCGGAGGTGAGCCATGAAAGTAGTTCTCTTTTGCGGGGGAGCCGGAATGCGGCTCCGAGGGTACGCCGACGACGTCCCCAAACCCATGGTGCAGATCGGGACTCGGCCGATTCTGTGGCATCTGATGAAGTACTACGCCCATTTCGGTCACAAGGATTTCATCCTCTGCCTGGGATATAAGGGCAACATTATCAAGGATTACTTCCTCCATTACGATGAATCTGTTTCGAACGACTTCGTCTGGTCACAAGGTGGGAAGAACATCCAGTTTCTGAATCGCGATATCGACGACTGGACGATCACCTTTGTGGAGACAGGCGCCACTGCCAACATCGGTGAACGTCTGAAGGCTATAGAGTCGCACGTGCAGGACGAAGAAATGTTTCTCGCAAACTACGGCGATGGATTGAGTGATCTTCCGTTACCCGCCATGCTGGAAACATTCCGCCAGAGTAGAGCCGTTGCTTCGTTGTTGCTGGTGCAGCCGACGGCGAGTTTTGATATTGTCCGCGCCGGATCAGAGGGCATTGTTCACGGGATTAGCCCGTTGAACCAGACTGACATTTGGATCAACGGTGGCTTCTTCGCCATGCGCAATGAGATATTCAGCCATATTCGGCCCGGCGAGGAACTGGTGCGCGAGCCGTTTCAACGGTTGATCGAGAAGCAGGCGTTGCTGGCCTACAAGTACACGGGTTTCTGGCAGTGCATGGACACCTTTAAGGACAAGCAACACCTGGAGGAGCTGAACCAAGACGCAGCGCCCTGGAAGGTCTGGAATCACGGAGCCAATGAAAAATCCAATCAGTTGGAAGTGGTATCGGCCGCCGTATGATCCAGCTGAACTTGGCACGGACGAAGGGAGCGCTGCAAATCCTATGCCTGGGCTCTCATTCGGACGACATCGAAATTGGCTGTGGTGGCACCATTCTCCGGTTGGCCGAGCAATACCCCGACTGCGACTTTCACTGGGTGGTGTTCAGCGCCATTGGAGTCCGGGAGGCTGAAGCAAAACGCGCCGCCGAATTGTTCGTCGCTCCCCCGCAGCTGAAAGGCCCTTTACTGAAGAGCTTCCCCGACGGTTTTATGCCGTTTGTGGGTGCCGAAGTGAAGTCGGTGTTCGAAGAGTTGAAGCGGAGAGTCTCCCCGGACCTCATCTTCACGCACAACCGAAAAGACGCTCATCAAGACCATCGGCTCATCGCGGAACTAACGTGGAACACGTTTCGGGATCATTTGATTCTGGAGTATGAGATTCCCAAGTATGACGGTGACCTGGGACAGCCCAGTGTATTCGTGCCGCTCGAGATGGAGATTTGCCAGAAGAAAATTCGTTACATTATGGACGCCTTCCAGTCACAGCACCACAAGCGCTGGTTCCAGCCGGAGACATTTCTTTCCCTAATGCGACTGCGGGGCATGGAGTGCAATGCCGCCAGTGGCCACGCCGAAGCGTTCTACTGCCGCAAGCTGGTGATGTAAGTTTAGGCTGAGGGCGGTTTGTATTCCCCTTGCACCGTGAGAACTTGATGAAGGACCTGAAAGAGAAAACGATTCGTGGTGGTTTAGCGAGGCTCTGCGCTCAAGCGGCCAATTTTTTCCTTCGCCTTGGTTCCCTTATGGTATTGGCCCGGTTGCTGGGACCGAAAGACTTCGGGTTAGTCGGTATGGTCACAGCATTTACCGGAGTTTTGATGCTCTTTCGAGATTTCGGTCTTTCCGCCGCCGCGATTCAGCGCACGACTGTTACAGACGAACAAGTTTCAACATTATTCTGGATCAATATAGTCGTTGGTATGCTGCTTGCGCTTCTGGCAGTAGCAGGCGCCCCGGCTATCGCTGCCTTTTACCACGAACCTAGACTCATTGGAGTAACTGGTGTCTTGGCACTTGGATTTGTCTTTCAATGCGGCAGGAGTGCAACACTCGGTACTTCTGCAGCGTCAAATGCGTTTCACTGCATTGGCGATCGTTAACACCGTGGCTTTAATTGTTGGTACGGCCATCGCTATCGGCGGCGCGAAGGCTGGCTACGGATATTGGGCTCTCGTAGCGATGACGGTAACCACTCCACTCGTCAGCACCGTCGGCTTCTGGCTGACTACGGCCTGGATTCCGGGGAGACCACATAGGCGGGCTGGCATCCGTTCTATGATGCGCTTCGGCGGCACCGTCACTCTGAATGGTCTCATCGCATATGTCGCCAGCAACTTCGACAAGATCTTGTTAGGTCGGTACTGGGGTGTCGATGCGTTGGGTATCTACGGAAGGGCCTACCAACTCATCAATATTCCAACCGACAACCTTAATTCGGCAGCCGGAGAGGTAGCGTTTTCGGCGCTGTCCCGACTCCAGGACGATCCCGCTCGACTCAAAAACTACTTCCTGAAGGGCTACTCTGTGATCATGGCATTGACCTTCCCTATCACGGTTGCCTGCGCTCTTTTTGCGGATGATATCATCCTCGTCCTGCTGGGGCCGAAGTGGGCCGTTGCAGCCCCAATTTTTCGCTTCCTGGCGCCGACGATCTTGGTGTTTGCGATAATTAATCCTTTATTTTGGCTGCTCTCTTCGTTGGGACTGGTCGGACGAAGCTTGAAGATGGGTCTGGTAATCGCGCCCGTCATGATTGTGAGTTACGTCATCGCATTGCCTTATGGACCCCGAGGTGTCGCGCTCGCGTACTCGACGGTAATGATGCTTTGGGTCATTCCGGTCATTGCTTGGTCTGTGCATGGCACGGTGATTTCCTTCCGCGATATTTTGCTAACCGTGAGCCGGCCGCTGGCTTCAAGCATTCTGGCCGGGGGACTTGCCCTAGGGGCACGGTTAATCTACGGCCAGTTGTTGTCTGTTTTGCCCCGGCTCGTGTTAGAGACCGCCCTTCTTCTAGTTACGTTTTGTTGGGATCCTCTTGTTCGTCACAGGGCAGAAAGAACTCTACCTGGATCTCCTCCGCGGATTAAAGGGGCCTTCATCAGCCAAAAAAGAGAGCTTGGCTTCGGCGTAGAAATCAACAGCGAAGACCGTGTCATTGCGCACGAGAAGCAGCGTGTCACGGGCATGAATCTTCAAGATCTTCCTCATGCCGATGGCGAAATAATATGAAAATCGGTCTTCTAGATCACATGGGGTACGGTAACCTGGGCGACGCCGCTACTCAAGAGGCGCTGATCGCGAACATTAAGACGCGGTTGCCGGATGTCAATATTGTCGGATTTTCGTTGAACCCCGATGACACCAGAAAGCGGCATAACATTCTCAGCTACCCAATCACACATTGGCATCCAGGGCTCAACAAAGCCGAGCAGACAGGCCCGGATGGCAGGAACTCCCGGTCACGACTCAAGCCGATTCTAAAGAAGATCCCTGTTTTTTCCGCAATGGCTTTGCGCGCGCGGAATCTGGTCCGGGAACTGGTGCATCTGGGGCGGTCCTTCAAAGTCCTGAGATCCTTAGACTGCCTGATCATCGCGGGCGGTGGCCAGTTGTGCGAATTATGGCGCGGTCCTTGGTCACACCCGTACAACATCTTTAAGTTTGCCGTGCTTACGAAGCTCGCAAAGAAAAAACTGGTATTCCTCAACGTAGGTGCCGGCCCTCTAGAAAGTACTCTGAGCAGAATGTTCGTGAGGTGCTCGGTGTGTCTAGCGGACTATGCTTCGTTCCGCGATTCCGAATCGCAGGCATTAATCCGTCAACTAGGTGTGAAGCGTCAAACTTATGTTTTTCCGGATTCTGCTTACGCCCTTAACATGTCAGATTACGAAACCAGTAATACTGTGGAGGCTTTTCGACCACTGGTTGGGCTCAATCCCATCGGATTTTGTGACCCTCGTATTTGGCCCAAAAAAGACGCCCATGCCTATTCCCGCTACCTCGACAACTTGGCTGCGTTTTCCTTATGGCTTTTGAAAATGAACTACCGATTAAGGATATTCTCTGCTGAGGCGAGCGTCGATATTTACGCCCTCGAGGACCTCAAGAGACGGCTAATAAATGGTTTGTCGCCCGCCGACATTAACCAACTGTGTGCGCCGCCGAGTGAGAATGTGGAAGACCTGTTATCCGACATGTCGGGATTTGATTTTGTTGTTACTTCGAAGTTTCATGGTGTAGTGTTTTCTCACCTTCTGGCAAAACCGGTGATTGCCCTTAGTTATCACAAGAAGATAGATGATCTGATGCGGACCGTAGGACATAGCCAATATTGCCTAAATATAGAAAGCTTTGATAATGAATGCTTGGCGACGACGTTCACGACATTGGTCAAAGACGCCCAGGGTCTCAAAGCGAAGTTTCGGCGAACGGCGGGCTCTTACTCCGACGAGTTGAAGGCGCAGTTTGACGAGCTTTTCCTGCTGAAGAATCTACAACGCTACTCGCCCCAGTTAGGAAGAGAGCCATCCTCGGTGGTTCCGCCTGGTGAACATGACGTCGCTGCTCTGACAGGACAGCGGAAATGAAGACTGCATCACAGCCTTTGGTAAGCATTGTGACTCCGGTATACAACGAGGCAGAGTATCTCTCAGAGTGTATCGAAAGCATACTTGCTCAGACCTATCAGAATTGGGACTTCACCATCATCGATAACTGCAGCACGGATGGATCCTTGGAAGTTGCCCGTCGATATGCGGCAAAAGACCGGCGAATTCGAATTCATGAGAATCAAGAGTTCCTACAGGCCATTCCGAATCACAATGTCGCATTGCGGCAAATTTCGCCGGAGAGCAAGTACTGCAAGGTGGTGCTCGGGGACGATTGGATCTTTCCCAATTGTCTAGAACAAATGGTTACCCTTGCCGAGTCGCACCCCTCTGTGGGAATCGTTGGCGCCTACGCGCTGGAGGGACAACGAGTTGCCTGGACGGGGCTGCCATATCCGAGCGCTGTCGTTGGCGGCCGAGAGATCTGCCGACGCCACCTTCTCGAAGGGCTGTATGTTTTTGGTTCAGCAAACGCTGTCCTTTATCGCGCCGATCTGGTGAGAAGCCGTGATCCCTTCTACAGCGAGGACAACATTCACGCGGACACAGAGGTGTGCATTGCACTTCTTAAGACGTGCGACTTCGGTTTTGTCCATCAGGTCCTGACCTTCACCAGAGTGCGGTCAGACTCGTTGAGCACAATCTCCCAGGGCCTCCAAACCTCTTTGGCAAGTATGTTGCAGCTTTTAGTCACGCACGCTCCCGATTATCTGACTCGGGAGGAGAGTAAAGCGCGCCTCGCTCGGCACCTGTCCGAGTACTACAGGTTTCTGGGCAAGAGCCTGATCTTGGGCCGCGACACGCGGTTCTGGAATTATCACAAGGAAGAACTGGCTAAGGCGGGTTTGGGTTTTAGCCGCGCACGACTGGCCAAAGGCGCGTTAACGGCGTTGTGCAATGCCGTTCTGAATCCGACAAACATCGTGGAAAGTCTGCTACAAGGCAAGTACAACCGGGGATTGATCGGTAGCAAGCGGGATCTTAGGGGGAAGCCGGGATCTGTTGCAACAAGGGGAGCCACACCAGGATAAGAAATCGCATTATAAGCCGCGAAGGCAGGCAGTCGATCCAGGCTGACCGGAACCCTGGTCCGCCGCATGATTCAGACTCACACCTGCCATCCGAAAGGCGACAAGTGAGTGACAGGCCGTTGGCGGCTGGTAACCTCAACATATGGCGATGAATGGCCTCTGTGGCCAAATATTCTCGCGGAGATAGAAACTATGCCTTTTATATATTCACTTCCAACTTCAGCCTCATTTACAGGAAAAGGCCTGTTGGGATATACGTTCGGACCGCTGAATCAAAAGGATCTTGAGATTTATTATGTTGAAGTAGAAAAGGGTCACGATACCTTCATGGTAAGTAAGAAAATTACGCGCATTTACTATATTCTCGCCGGAAGCGGCTCGTTCACCATTGGCGATCATAAGTACAATGTCAGCCCCGGCGAGGTCGTGGAGGTTCCGCCCAGGATAGAGTATTGTTACTCGGGCAACATGAGACTCTTAGTCATTTCGAAACCACGCTGGTTTAGTGGCAATGATACACTTACCAAATGGAACCCAGATGTAGTTGGTCGAGATTTACGGTGGGTAGTAGATGGAGGCTCTTGGTTCACGCGATTAGTTAGAGCGGGCATACGTGGGAAGTCGCCAGTGCGCGCCTATTTACGTCTTAATCAGCGATTGTGGGATAGCCTTCCGTCCTCTATTAGCGCTCTTGCTCCAATGCATTTATATGGTAACTTCTTGCACAGGTTGGCCCGTATGCAAGGTGGTCGGGCGCAAGCGTTTAGCACCTGTTTCCTTCGAAATCGACCCGAGCTGGAATTGATCCGCCGCCTACTAGAAGGGAAGAAAAAGGGCGATGCATTAAGAGTGGCGGTACTGGGCTGCAGCGCTGGTGCTGAGGCATATTCGGTAGCGTGGAGAATACGATCTGCACGGCCAGATTTAAAGGTCATCCTGCATGCGGTAGACATTTCCAAGCAGGCTGTGGAAGTGGCGAAACGCGGCGTGTACTCGCTCGGGGTCTCACAATTGACGAGCACACAGATTTGTGAGGGCATGAGTACGGCTGAAATGGAAGAATTGTTCGACAGGGACGGGGACGTCGTGACAGTTAGGTCTTGGATCAAGGAGGGGATCAGCTGGCACGTCGGCGATGTTGGGAACCCGGAGGTTGTTAATGCTTTGGGGCCTTGCGAAATGGTGGTAGCGAACAATTTTCTTTGCCATATGGACGCCTCAGAGGCGGAGAGATGTTTGCGCAACATTGCTCGCCTGGTTAGTCCGCATGGGTATCTTTTTGTTTCTGGAATCGACTTGGATGTCCGAACGAAGGTCGCATGTGACTTAGGATGGAGGCCGGTGCAAGAATTACTCGAGGAGATTCACGAGGGCGATCCTTACTTACGAAAATACTGGCCAAGTCAATATGCTGGCTTGGAACCTTTGGACAGGAAGAGAAGACGGGATTGGAGAGTTCGCTACGCGGCAGTTTTTCAGTTAGTCTCCACGGCGGCTGGGCCGCCAACACCGCGTGAAAATGAACCCGGAGACGAGTCAGGGTTGTCGGAGCGGGTCCTGGCTCTTTCCGAAGGCTATCACGGAACCGACGGGTGAGGAGTACGGCTACTGCTACGGGAACCACCACTCGAAAGTGGGTCAAAGGGCTCAGATTGAAGTCCGCCCATGCGCTAGATATCAAACCACCGCGGCAGGATCTGCCGGGAACTGCGGCGAGTTCACCGAATCACTGATGAGAGATACCGGCAAGATGAACATGAAGTATCCCAGCATTATCCTCGGGGAAGCAATCTGCCATCTCTGTGCCGGCTGCGCAGCGCGAGATGCGACTCAGCGCGTCCTGTATGACCGGCAGTTGAATTGATGGAAGCAATGGAATTGGCGGATCGAATTGCGGGGAATTCGGTGTTGGTGACAGGCGGCAGTGGCTTCATTGGTGCGCATCTTTGCAACAAACTCTTAACTTGCCATGCCAGCGTCCATGCGGTTTCGCGAGAGCCGCGTCGCTCGAACACCGAGCATCTTCGATGGTGGCAGGCCGATCTCACGGATATCTCCGCGACACGCCGGGTGTTTGAGGCCGTGAAGCCCCAGATCGTTTTTCATCTGGCCAGTTATGTTGCCGGGACTCGCCAACTAGAGGTAGTCTTGCCAACCTTCTACAACAATCTTGCGAGCACCGTTCATCTGTTAACTGCGGCAACCGCAGCAGGATGTCGACGCATTGTATTAGCAAGTTCTTCGGAGGAACCACAAAATTTCAACGACACCACGTTTCCCTGTTCTCCTTATGCAGCGGCCAAATGGGCGAGCAGCATTTACGGACGCATGTTCTACCAGTTGTTTCAGACTCCGGTTGTGATGCCCCGCATCTTTATGACATATGGTCCCAATCAGAATGACGTGCAGAAATTGGTGCCGTTTGTTGTGCTCCATCTGCTCCGGGGTGAGATTCCGAAGCTCAGCAGCGGTCAGAGGCGGGCGGACTGGATCTACGTCGATGATGTTGTCGAAGGTTTGCTCAGAGCGGCTGTCACTCCCGGGATTGAGGGCTGCGCATTCGATCTGGGCTCGGGCTCGCTCGTATCCGTTCGTGAAGTCGCGGAACAGATTGTGGAGATTGTGGGCACCTCGGTCGGACCAGGCTTTGGTGCCCTGCCAGATCGTCCGTTTGAGCAGGAACGGCCAGCCGACACCAATTTTTTGTGCAACAAGCTGGGATACCGGCCCAAAACTTCCCTCAAACACGGCCTCGAGGCGACAATAGCTTGGTATCGCGGGCAACTACGTCCGGCTGTGGGCGACCATGTTGGCAAGTGCTAGATAGACAGACGAGTTTTCATGATACACGAGCCATCGTGAACGAATGAAAACATAGCCACTTGGCCGACATTAACGCAATCAGCAGTAAGGGCACGTGCCGACGTCAGTCTCGCTTCTCGTTCCAACAAAATCGATCGGTTGAAAAATCCCCCTCCTCGCAGCAAGTCCCGGTTCTGCACAGCGATCATTACAAATGGTCCATCTATGAGCATCCGAAGATCGCGTGTCGGAGAAAGCAAAATGAAGACAAACCAAACTATGCGAATGGCTAAAGTTAGTCTGCTCATGTTGACCCTATTCAGCACGATGCTTGCTATGGGCCAAGTGTCAGTTCTGACTCAGCACAATGATAACGCGCGCACCGGGCAGAACCTGAATGAGACTACCCTTAACACTTCGAACGTAAACCAAAGCACTTTCGGCAAGCTATTCTGGCGCACGGTTGACGGCTTCATCTATGCGCAGCCGTTGTATGTTCCAGGACTCACCATTCAAGGGGCGACCCACAATGTCGTGTATGTAGCCACCCAGCACAACAGCGTATATGCGTTTGATGCCGACGATCCCAACGCTCCGGCTCCCTTATGGCAAGTGAACTTGGGCACACCTGTTCCCATGCAGGATATTTGCATCATTACGGGCGATACCAATCCCGGCGACTGCCCTTACTACGATATCAGCCCGGAGATTGGTATCACCAGCACGCCCGTAATCGATCCCGTCGCGGGAATCATCTATGTGGTGAACCGGACCAAGAACACCAGCAATAGCACTTATCACGATTATCTTCATGCATTGGACTTGACCACCGGAGCCGAACTGCTCGGCGGGCCGGTGGAGATCACCGGACAGGTGAGTGGAACCGGCACGGGTAGCCAGAACGGCATAGTGACATTCGATCCGACTTACCATCATCAGCGGCCCTCGCTGCTTCTGGCGAACGGAGTTCTCTATCTTGCCTTCGGTTCGGTGGGCGACATTGGTACATGGCACGGATGGGTGATGAGCTACAACGCCACCACCCTGCAGCAAGAGGCAATTTTCAATGTTGCGCCCGATGGAGATGAGGGTGGAATTTGGTCTTCAGGACAGGGTCCGGTTGCGGATGGGGCAGGGAATGTCTATGTCATGACAGGGAATGGCGACTTCAACGCGAATACAGGCGGCCGAGACTACAGCGACTCCTTCGTGAAGTTTAGTGGATCGAGCCTGACGGTGACGGACTATTTCACCCCGTCTAACCAAGCAACGCTGAACGCAGACAACACCGATCTGGGATCCGGCGGCCCCATGCTGATGCCAGGAACGTCATTGCTGGTGGGTATGGGTAAGGACGGAATTTTTCACGTGGTGGATACCACGAATATGGGCGAGTACAACTCCAATCAGTACACTGACGTTCAGGAGTTTCCCGCGACCGTTAATCCTTTTTTCGGCTCTCCCGTCTACTGGAGCAGCCCTAATAACGGGCCCGCCGTCTATATCTGGGGATCGGGGGATTATCTAAAAGCATTCCAATTCACGGGATCCATGTTTCAGACGAGCCCGGTATCCCAAAGCACGATACAGAATAGTTCTGGATTATCCAATTCGGCGGCACTTTCTGTTTCCGCTAACGGCAGCTCGGCGGGTACAGGCATTGTATGGTCTACCGCTTCGCTCTCCCAGTCGGCGTCCGGAGTTCCAGTGCCTGGCGCCTTGCGGGCCTTCGACGCTACAGATCTCACGCACGAGCTATGGGACAGCACCCAGAACCTGACGCGTGATGACGTAGGGAACTATGCCAAATTTAACCCGCCCACGATCGCAAATGGGAAAGTGTATGCGGGTTCGTTTTCCGGGCAGCTGCAAGTCTATGGCCTGAATCCCCCTCCATTTCAGGGAATTCAGTTCGTTCAGGTGGCCTCAGCCACGCCGCAAACCACTAGCGCATCAGTTTCTGTGGCCTATCCGGGCTTGCAAACGGCTGGTGATCTAAACGTCGTAATCGTGGGATGGAATGATGCTACCGCCACCGTGCAGTCAGTTACCGATTCGGCAGGAAATAGCTATACCCTGGCGCTTGGCCCAACCACGGGCACAGGTTTGAGGCAATCCATCTACTATGCCAAGAATATCCTGAGCAGCAGCGGCAATACGGTGACAGTTGCGTTCAATCAAGGCGCGACCAAGCCTGATGTGCGAATTCTGGAGTACAGCGGAGTGGCTACATCGAACCCGCTGGATGTCTCTGCTGGCGCCAGCGGAAACAGCAACATTGCCGACAGTGGCTTTGTCGCGACAAACGCCGCCAATGAACTGATTGTCGGGGCGGATACGGTGAGCAACAACACCACCATCATGGCTGGTGCGCCTTTCAATATTCGAACCATCACCTCGCCGGATTCAAACCTTGCGGCGGATCGTCCGGTCAACGTGCCTGGCAGCTATCACTCCTGGGCGCCCCTGAACGCATCGGGAAACTGGGTTATGCAGGTGGTCACCTTCCGGGCGGCAGCTGCGAGCACCGTGCCATTTGTAAGCACCGTAAGTCCCAACAACGGTCCGGTGGCAGGGGGGACGGCGGTCACGATCACAGGCACGAACTTTGCCGCGGGAGCGACGGTGACGTTTGGCGGGGCAGCGGCGACCAACGTGGTGGCGGTGAACAGCACGACGATTACGGCGACGACGCCGGCGGGGACTGCTGGTGCGGTAACGGTGGCAGTCACGGTGAGCGGGTTGAGCGGAAGCCTGACCAATGGCTACACCTATGTTGCTCCGCCGACGGTGAGCAGCGTTTCACCGAATAGCGGGACAATAGTAGGCGGTACGGCAGTCACGATCGCGGGGACAAACTTTGCCACCGGGGCGACGGTAAAGTTTGGCACGACAGCGGCGACCAGCGTGGTGGTGGTGGACAGCGGGACGATTACGGCGACGACGCCGGCACATGCGGCGGGAGTGGTGACGGTGACGGTGACAGTGAGCGGTCAGAGCGGCAGCCTGACCAATGCGTTCACCTACATTGGTCCACCCACGGTCAGCAGTGTGAGTCCGAACACTGGGTCGACTACAGGCGGGACGGCGCTAACGATCAAGGGGACGAACTTTGCCACCGGAGCGACGGTGACGTTTGGTGGGACGGCGGCGACCAACGTATTGGTCACAAACAGCACGACCATCACGGCCACAACTCCGGCGGGGACTGCTGGTGCGGTGACGGTGACAGTCACGGTCAGCGGACAGAGCGGCAGCCTGACGAACGGGTTCACCTACGTCGTTGCGCCGACGGTGAGCAGTGTGAGTCCCAACAGTGGGTCGACCGCAGGCGGTACGGCAGTCACGATCACGGGGATGAACTTTGCCACCGGGGCGACGGTAAAGTTTGGCACGACAGCGGCGACCAGCGTGGTGGTGGTGGACAGCACGACGATTACGGCGACGACGGCGGCACATGCGGCCGGAGTGGTGACGGTGACGGTGACAGTGAGCGGACAGAGCGGCAGCCTGACCAACGGGTTCACCTACATTGGTCCACCCACGGTCAGCAGTGTGAGTCAGAACACTGGTCCGGTGGCAGGCGGTACGGCAGTCACGATCACGGGGACGAACTTTGCCACCGGAGCGACGGTAACGTTTGGCGGGACAGCGGCGACCAACGTGGTGGTGGTGAACAGCACGACCATCACGGCCACAACTCCGGCGGGGACTGCTGGTGCGGTGACGGTGACAGTTACGGTGAGCGGGTTGAGCGGCAGCCGGATCAACGGGTTCACCTACGTTGTTCCGCCCACGGTGAGCAGCGTTTCGCCGATTAGCGGGACAACCGCAGGCGGGACGGCAGTCACGATCACGGGGACGAACTTTGCCACCGGGGCGACGGTAAAGTTTGGCACGACAGCGGCGACCAGCGTGGTGGTGGTGGACAGCGGGACGATTACGGCGACGACGCCGACACATGCGGCCGGAGCGGTGACAGTGACGGTGACGGTGAGCGGACAGAGCGGCAGCCTGACCAACGGGTTCACCTACGTTGCTCCGCCCACGGTGAGCAGCGTTTCGCCGATTAGCGGGACAACCGCAGGCGGGACGGCGGTCACGATCACGGGGACGAACTTTGCCACCGGAGCGACGGTAACGTTTGGCGGGACAGCGGCGACCAACGTGGTGGTGGTGAACAGCACGACCATCACGGCCACAACTCCGGCGGGGACTGCTGGTGCGGTGACGGTGACAGTTACGGTGAGCGGTTTGAGCGGCAGCCGGATCAACGGGTTCACCTACGTTGTTCCGCCCACGGTGAGCAGCGTTTCGCCGATTAGCGGGACAACCGCAGGCGGTACGGCAGTCACGATCACGGGGATGAACTTTGCCACCGGGGCGACGGTAAAGTTTGGCACGACAGCGGCGACCAGCGTGGTGGTGGTGGACAGCGGGACGATTACGGCGACGACGCCGACACATGCGGCCGGAGCGGTGACAGTGACGGTGACGGTGAGCGGACAGAGCGGCAGCCTGACCAACGGGTTCACCTACGTTGCTCCGCCCACGGTGAGCAGCGTTTCGCCGATTAGCGGGACAACCGCAGGCGGTACGGCGGTCACGATCACGGGGACGAACTTTGCCACCGGAGCGACGGTAACGTTTGGCGGGACAGCGGCGACCAACGTGGTGGTGGTGAACAGCACGACCATCACGGCCACAACTCCGGCGGGGACTGCTGGTGCGGTGACGGTGACAGTTACGGTGAGCGGGTTGAGCGGCAGCCGGATCAACGGGTTCACCTACGTTGTTCCGCCCACGGTGAGCAGCGTTTCGCCGATTAGCGGGACAACCGCAGGCGGTACGGCAGTCACGATCACGGGGACGAACTTTGCCACCGGAGCGACGGTAAAGTTTGGCACGACAGCGGCGACCAGCGTGGTGGTGGTGGACAGCGGGACGATTACGGCGACGACGCCGACACATGCGGCCGGAGCGGTGACAGTGACGGTGACGGTGAGCGGACAGAGCGGCAGCCTGACCAACGGGTTCACCTACGTTGCTCCGCCCACGGTGAGCAGCGTTTCGCCGATTAGCGGGACAACCGCAGGCGGGACGGCGGTCACGATCACGGGGACGAACTTTGCCACCGGAGCGACGGTAACGTTTGGCGGGACAGCGGCGACCAACGTGGTGGTGGTGAACAGCACGACCATCACGGCCACAACTCCGGCGGGGACTGCTGGTGCGGTGACGGTGACAGTTACGGTGAGCGGGTTGAGCGGCAGCCTGACAACGGGTTCACCTACGTTGTTCCGCCGACGGTGAGCAGCGTTTCGCCGACTAGCGGGACAACCGCCGGCGGAACGGCAGTCACGATCACGGGGACGAACTTTGCCACCGGAGCGACGGTAAAGTTTGGCACGACAGCGGCGACCAGCGTGGTGGTGGTGAACAGCGCGACGATTACGGCGACGACGCCGGCACATGCGGCCGGAGCGGTGACGGTGACGGTGACGGTGAGCGGACAGAGCGGCAGCCTGACCAACGGGTTCACCTACGTTGCTCCGCCCACGGTGAGCAGCGTTTCGCCGATTAGCGGGACAACCGCAGGCGGGACGGCAGTCACGATCACGGGGACGAACTTTGCCGCCGGAGCGACGGTAACGTTTGGCGGGACAGCGGCGACCAACGTGGTGGTCGTGAACAGCACGACCATCACGGCCACAACTCCGGCGGGGACTGCTGGTGCGGTGACGGTGACAGTCACGGTGAGCGGGTTGAGCGGCAGCCGGATCAACGGGTTCACCTACGTTGTTCCGCCCACGGTGAGCAGCGTTTCGCCGATTAGCGGGACAACCGCAGGCGGTACGGCAGTCACGATCACGGGGACGAACTTTGCCACCGGGGCGACGGTAAAGTTTGGCACGACAGCGGCGACCAGCGTGGTGGTGGTGGACAGCGGGACGATTACGGCGACGACGCCGACACATGCGGCCGGAGCGGTGACAGTGACGGTGACGGTGAGCGGACAGAGCGGCAGCCTGACCAACGGGTTCACCTACGTTGCTCCGCCCACGGTCAGCAGTGTGAGTCAGAACACTGGTCCGGTGGCAGGCGGTACGGCAGTCACGATCACGGGGACGAACTTTGCCACCGGAGCGACGGTAACGTTTGGCGGGACAGCGGCGACCAACGTGGTGGTGGTGAACAGCACGACCATCACGGCCACAACTCCGGCGGGGACTGCTGGTGCGGTGACGGTGACAGTTACGGTGGGCGGGTTGAGCGGCAGCCGGATCAACGGGTTCACCTACGTTGTTCCGCCCACGGTGAGCAGCGTTTCGCCGATTAGCGGGACAACCGCAGGCGGTACGGCAGTCACGATCACGGGGATGAACTTTGCCACCGGGGCGACGGTAAAGTTTGGCACGACAGCGGCGACCAGCGTGGTGGTGGTGGACAGCGGGACGATTACGGCGACGACGCCGACACATGCGGCCGGAGCGGTGACAGTGACGGTGACGGTGAGCGGACAGAGCGGCAGCCTGACCAACGGGTTCACCTACGTTGTTCCGCCCACGGTGAGCAGCGTGAGTCCCAACAGTGGGACAACCGCAGGCGGGACGGCGGTGACGATCACGGGCACGAACTTTGCCACCGGAGCGACGGTGACGTTTGGCGGGACATCGGCGACCAACGTGGTGGTCACGAACAGCACGACCATCACGGCCACAACTCCGGCGGGGGCTGGTGGTGCGGTGACGGTGACGATAACCAATCTTAGTCAGCAGAGTGGGAGCTTAGCCAACGGATTTACCTATATAGGACAGCCGACGGTGACCAGTGTGGCACCGAACAGCGGGTCCACGGCAGGTGGAACGGTGGTGACGATCACGGGGACGAACTTTGCCGCGGGAGCGACGGTGACGTTGGGCGGGATAGCGGCGACGAACGTGACAGCAGTGAACGGTACGACGATTACGGCGACGACACCGGCAGGCAGTGCGGGTACGGTGCCGGTGACGGTGACTAACAGCAATGGGCTGAGTGGAAGCTTATCGGGCGCATTTACCTACGCGGGACCGCCAACGGTGAGCAGTATCAGTCCGAACAGCGGGACGACGCTGGGTGGAACGGCAGTCATGATCACGGGGACGAACTTTGCCGGGGGAGCGACGGTGACGTTTGGCGGGACAGCGGCGACCAATGTGGTGGTAGTGAATGGCACGACGATCACGGCCACGACGCCAGTGGGTAGTGCGGGCGCGGTGACGGTGACGGTGACCAACCCCGGGCCGCAGAACGGAAGTCTGGCCAACGGGTACACCTACGTGACTACAGCTGGGCTCACAGCCCCCGGCAACTTTTCCGGTGCGCTGATGGGGACTTCAGTCCCGACCGTTGTCGCGGGACAGCAGTACTACAACGCGACTCCGGGCACCTTGCATACCTCGTCGTCTTTCAACAGTACGGGCGCGGACCTTCTGGTCATGTACGTGGGGTGCCATGACAATACCGTCTTTACGATTACAGACAGCTACGGCAACACCTGGCTTCCGCTGGCTGGACCAGCTTTTAAAGTCGGATCTGCCTCTAACCCCATGGAAGGCGAACTCTTCTATGTCCCGAATGCGACAACTGGATCAGCACATACAATAACGGTCGGGCTCAGCCAGTCCCAGCCCTTGGTGATGTCGATTGTTGCGCTGTCGGGAGACAACATTTACTCGCCGATAGACGCTTACAGCTCTATTACAGGTGACAATGGGACGATCGCTGCATATATCACCAGCAGTCCATTAACAACGTCTCAACCGAACGACTTGCTAGTTGGAATAGTTAAGGGATTCTCGGAGCAAACTTATACAGCGGGCTCAGCATACACAGCACAGCCAGCGTCCACCGGATTGAACTTCAGCGCTGAAACTGGAACGGCGTCCAGTGCCGGCAGCTATAGTTCGAGCTTTACCGCTTCCTTTGGCGATTTCTGGCAAACAGTTATGGCGGCAATCGCGCCCAATCCCAATGAAGCCGTCCTCTCCTGGACGGCGTCTACGGGGGACATTATTGCCGCCTATGACGTTGAACGATGTACGGGCATGGGCTGCTCTAACTTCAGCCAGATCGGCAGCGTCTCCGCCTCGACCCTGACCTACACGGACACGACGATCTCATCGGGAACGGCCTACAACTACAGAGTCCGCGCCCAAGGCTCCAGCGGGCCTTCCAGCGATTATTCCACTGTCCAAACGGTCAGTCCGATAGTACCGTACATTGTCTCCAGCCTCGTCGCGACTCCCGCAAGAACGCTGACCTGGAACGCTTCGGCGGAGAGCGGAGGCTCGATCAGTCGGTACTCCATCGAGAGATGTACCGGCGATGGCTGCTCCGGCTTTTCCCAAATTGCGACGACTTCGAGCACGTCGTATACAGATACTTCCGCAGCGGCAGGGACGACCTACAATTACCGTGTAAGAGCTCAAGACGCCGACAACTTCTACGGCCCGTACTCGGTAGCGGCAGCAGCCAGCATTCCGGCCTATTTCGACAACGCAGCGGACGGCGGAAACAACGGTGGAAGCACCACGTCGCTTACTTACCCATACACTGTGGGAACGAACTCCAACCGGCTACTGCTGGTCAACGTAGTTGGCGATTCGTCAGCAGATGATATCTCATCCGTGACATACGCCGGGGCGTCACTGACTCTTGTTACAAAAGTCCAAACACCTGGCGGTAAATGGCACTACCTGTATTACTTGTTGGGACCGCTCTCTGGAATGAACAACGTTGTCGTAACGGCAGCCAGTTCCCACTATCTGATATCAGAAGCAGCGTCCTGGTACAACGTCGCCCAATCTGGCCAGCCGGGAGCGTCTACAACTAACACGGCAGCCTCGGGCGTCTCTATCACGACATCCTTATCCGCAAGCTCCAACAACGCGATAGTTGCAGAGAGTTTATGGGCTCCCTTACAGGTTTTTCCTGGTGGTGGCACATCTGAACTAGTTGAAGATTCAGCCTTTCAAAGTCTCGGGATATTCTCAAGTGTTCCATCCCCGGTTACGTCGGCTTTCCCGGTGTCGATGACGAACACATGGGGCGGTCAGGACTCGGCTTCCACCATCATGGCTTCGTTCTCCCTTGCTTCAAACGGAGCTCCTGGGATCACGTACGACAATTCAGCCGATGGTGGAAACAACAGCGGCTCAACAGCATCGCTGACCTATTCGTTCACCGTGGGAAGCGGTCCCAACCGGCTACTCGTTGTCAACCTGATCGGCGATACCTCAGCAGACGACATTTCATCTGTTACTTATGCCGGTATTCCGATGACTCTTCTAGGAAAGGTCCGGGCTCCCTCCAACGACTGGCAATACCTGTACTACCTTCTCAATCCGTCCAGCGGTTCCAACAACATTGTAGTTACAGCGGCCAGCCCGCACTACCTTATCTCCCAGGCGGCGTCCTGGTACAACGTGAACCAGGCAGCGCAGCCGGACGCGTCTACGACCAACACGGCGGCGGCCACTAGTACGTCTCTTACTACGTCCCTGACAACTATCGCCGCAGGCTCGTTGGTCGTGCAGGGAGTCTGGTCCTACGGGCATCTGGCCGCGGGAGCGGGCGCAAATCCGATACTTACCGATACAGCATTTGATGGAGCGGGAATTTTCGCAAGCAGCGGATCTCCAGTTTCCCCGCCCGGGAACGTCAGCATGACGACTATCTCCGATGGAGCAGCGAGCACTGGCGTCATCATGGCATCGTTCGCTCCCGGGCCATAGAAGTCAAACAAGGCTACCAAACGCTATTGCCCGCAAATAAGTGTACGATATCGCACTCTCGACCGATCGACGTCGACGAGCGGTGGAGGCAGCCCACACTAAGTGATAGGTTTGTGGAGGTGACTTAGTATGACCAGATATGTGTTGGTTTACTTGATGCTCGTATCCTTAACTTGGGGTCAGGCCACGAGCTCACGATCAGAGCTAGCGGCTCAACACCCTGTCCCTCCGGCAACTCTCGCCGCGGAGACGACTGCTCGTGACGTAAGTCACGAATCGGGGACCGCATACTTTGTGCCAGACAAGCCGCTAATTACGATCGCCGGTTTCTGTGACAATTCGTCGGACGTTAAAGGCGGAGCTTCCAACTGCAAAACGGTTATCACTGAGGCGCAATTCGAAAGGGTGGTTAAGGCCGTTCAGCCTGGCATGCCGGCGCGCGGGCGGCGAGAGTTTGCTTTGGTCTACGCTGATGCTCTCGTGATGGCAAAGAAAGCAGAACAAATGGGACTGGACAAGGGAGAGAATTATGAGGAGCAGATGGAACTAGCTCGAATCCAGGTCTTGTCCCAGGATTTGAAGAGAGCGATCATGGAAAAGGCTTCCCAGATCTCTGACGAGGATATTGAAGCCTATTACCACAACAACACAGCCAGGTTCGAAAAAGCGGAGGTCGAACGCATATATGTTCCGAAAAATCAACAACCTCCATCGGCTTTGGACAAAAAGCTGACTGAAGGTGACAGGCAAGAGCGTTCGCAGGAGCCGGAGCAAAAGATGAAAGTGGAGGCCGACAACCTACGTGCACGGGCAGTTGCTGGAGAGGATTTCACCAAACTCCAGGCGGATGCTTACCAGGTTGCCGGAATTAAAAGTGTCGCCCCAAACACCGGCATGCAGATCCGGCGCGTCTCGTTGCCACCAAGCCAGGTTTTGGTTATGGACTTAAGACCTGGGCAGGTTTCATCGGTTTTTGCTGATCCAAACGGGTACATGATTTACAAGGTCAACACCAAAGATACAATTTCCTTGGATCAAGCCCGGGAAGAAATAAAGGCAGCCATACGTTCTCAGCGCATTCAGGACGAAATGAGCGGGATCCAGAACTCCGTGACCCCTATCCTCGACGAAAGCTATTTTGCCCACGGCCGACCACTACAAGGCATGACGGGGATTGACGAACCGGTAAAGTCTGCTTCTACGCCTCAGTCCGGTAGACCCGACTAATGAACGGTAAGATTCAGAACGTTCTGTACGAGGATTTTCTGACAATTAGATTGGCGTTTGCAACGATTAATTTTCAGGGCATTAGCGTGGCTTCCAGCTGCCGGTGGTGATGCCCGGCATCTTTATGACCTACTGTCCCAATCAGAGAGATACACAGAAATTGGTGCAATTTGTGGTGCGCCGTCTACTGCGCGGTGAGTCCCCGAGGTTCAGCAGCGGGCGGACTGGATCTATGTCGAAGATGTTGTCGAGGTCTGCTAAGGGCAGCATTCATTCCTGGTGTTGAGGGCTGGGCGTTCGATCTCGGCTCAGCCTCGCTTGTCCGTTCGTGAAATCGCAGGACAAATTGTGGAGATCATGGGCACCTCGACCCGGGATACCAGCCCAAAACGTCTCTCCAATGCGGCCTCGAGACGACAGTCGCCTGGTATCGCTGGCGACCCTATCGCCAGGTGTTAGATAAATAGGCAAGTTTTGATGTACGAACCATCATGAAGAAGTGAAAACGTAGCCAACTGGTCGACATTAGCGCAAGCACCAGTTGGGGGCAATTGGCAAATGTCGCTCATGCTTCTCGTTCATACAAACTCGATCGGCTGCTAAGCTCCCCCTCATCGCAACAAGTCCCGGTTCTGCAAAGCGATCATTACAAATGGTCCATCTATGAGCATCCGAAGATCGCGTGTCGGAGAAAGCAAAATGAAGACAAATCAAACTATGCGAATGGCTAAAGTTAGTCTGCTCATGTTGACCCTATTCAGCACGATGCTTGCTATGGGACAAGTGTCAGTTCTGACTCAGCACAATGATAACGCGCGCACCGGGCAGAACCTGAATGAGACTACCCTTAACACTTCGAACGTAAACCAAAGCACTTTCGGCAAGCTATTCTGGCGCACGGTTGACGGCTTCATCTATGCGCAGCCCTTATATGTTCCAGGACTCACCATTCAAGGGGCGACCCACAATGTCGTGTATGTAGCCACCCAGCACAACAGCGTATATGCGTTTGATGCCGACGATCCCAACGCTCCGGCTCCCTTATGGCAAGTGAACTTGGGCACACCTGTTCCCATGCAGGATATTTGCATCATTACAGGCGATACTAATCCCGGCGACTGCCCTTACTACGACATCAGCCCGGAAATTGGTATCACCAGCACGCCCGTAATCGATCCCGTCGCTGGGATCATCTACGTGGTGAACCGGACCAAGAACACCAGCAATAGCACTTATCACGATTATCTTCATGCATTGGACTTGACCACCGGAGCCGAACAGCTCGGCGGTCCGGTGGAGATCACCGGACAGGTGAGTGGAACCGGCACGGGCAGCCAGAACGGCATAGTGACATTCGATCCGACCTATCATCATCAGCGGCCCTCGCTGCTTCTGGCGAACGGAGTTCTCTATCTTGCCTTCGGTTCGGTCGGCGACATTGGAACATGGCATGGATGGGTGATGAGCTACAACGCCACCACCCTGCAGCAAGAGGCAATATTCAACGTCGCGCCCGATGGAGATGAGGGTGGAATTTGGTCTTCAGGACAGGGTCCGGTTGCGGATGGGGCAGGCAACGTCTACGTCATGACAGGGAATGGCGACTTCAACGCGAATCTCAGCGGGGGCAGAGACTACGGCGACTCCTTCGTGAAGTTTAGTGGATCGAGCCTGACGGTGACGGACTATTTCACCCCGTCTAACCAAGCAACGCTGAACGCAGGTAACACCGATATAGGGGCGGGCGGCCCCATGCTGATGCCTGGAACTTCGTTGCTGGTGGGGCAGGGCAAAGACTCGGTCTTTCGCGTCGTTGATACCACCAGCATGGGGCACTTCAACTCTAGTGTCGACAATGACGTTCAGGAATTCACCGCCACCACCGGACCGTTTTTTAGTTCTCCGATCTACTGGAACAGTCCTAACAATGGACCTGTTGTCTATATCTGGGGGCCAAATGATTTTTTGAAAGCCTTCCAGTTCACAGGATCCAAATTCAACACGACTCCCGTTTCGCAAGGAACGATACAAAATGCGAACCACTTCTCTAACGCCGCAGCTCTCTCTCTTTCTGCCAACGGGAGCCTAGGGGGTACAGGCATCGTATGGTCTTCGTCCGCGATTTCAGGGAAAGCCACAGGAGTTCCAGTGCCTGGCGCCTTGCGGGCCTTCGACGCTACAGATCTCACGCATGAGCTATGGGACAGCACCCAGAACCTGACGCGTGATGACGTGGGGAACTATGCCAAATTCAACCCGCCCACGATCGCTAATGGGAAAGTGTATGCGGGTTCGTTTTCCGGGCAGTTGCAAGTCTATGGCCTGAATCCCCCTCCATTTCAGGGAATTCAGTTCGTTCAGGTGGCCTCAGCCACGCCGCAAACCACTACGCGCATCAGTTTCTGTGGCCTATCCGGGCTTGCAAACGGCTGGTGATCTAAACGTCGTAATCGTGGGATGGAATGATGCTACCGCCACCGTGCAGTCAGTTACCGATTCGGCAGGAAATAGCTATACCCTGGCGCTTGGCCCAACCACGGGCACAGGTTTGAGGCAATCCATCTACTATGCCAAAAATATCCTGAGCAGCAGCGGCAATACGGTGACGGTTACGTTCAATCAAGGCGCGACCAAGCCTGATGTGCGAATTCTGGAGTACAGCGGAGTGGCTACATCGAACCCGCTGGATGTATCTGCTGGCGCCAGCGGAAACAGCAACATTGCCGACAGTGGCTTTGTCGCGACAAACGCCGCCAATGAACTGATTGTCGGGGCGGATACGGTGAGCAACAACACCACCATCATGGCTGGTGCGCCTTTCAATATCCGAACCATCACCTCGCCGGATTCAGACCTTGCGGCGGATCGTCCGGTCAACGTGCCTGGCAGCTATCACTCCTGGGCGCCCCTGAACGCATCGGGAAACTGGGTCATGCAGGTGGTCACCTTCCGGGCGGCAGCTGCGAGCACCGTACCATTTGTAAGCAGCGTAAGTCCCAACAACGGTCCGGTGGCAGGTGGGACGGCGGTGACGATCACGGGCACGAACTTTGCCGCGGGAGCGACGGTGACGTTTGGCGGGACGGCGGCGACCAACGTAGTAGTGGTGAGCAGCACCTCGATCACGGCGACCACGCCGGCGCACGCGGCGGGCGCGGTGACGGTGACGGTGACGGCGAACAGCCAGAGCGGCAGCCTGACGAACGGCTTCACCTACGTTGTACCGCCAACGGTGAGCAGCATGAGTCCGAACAGCGGGTCGACTTCCGGCGGGACGGCGGTGACGATCACGGGGACGAACTTCGTCGCGGGAGCGACAGTGACGTTTGGCGGGACGGCGGCGAGCAACGTGGTGGTGGTGAGCAGCACCTCGATCACGGCGACTACGCCGGCGCACGCGGCTGGAGCGGTGACGGTGACGGTGACGGTGAGCGGACAGAGCGGCAGCTTAACCAATGGGTTCACCTATGTGGTCGCGCCCACGGTAAGCAGTGTGGCGCCGAATAACGGTCCGGTAGCCGGCGGGACGGCGGTGACGATCACGGGAACGAACTTCGCCGCGGGAGCGACGGTGACGTTTGGCGGGACGGCGGCAAGCAACGTGGTGGTGGTGAGCAGCACCTCGATCACGGCGACTACGCCGGCGCACGCGGCTGGAGCGGTGACGGTGACGGTGACGGTGAACGGACAGAGCGGCAGCTTGACCAATGGGTTCATTTTTGGGACGCCGACGGTGACCAGTGTATCGCCGAATAACGGTGCGGTGGCGGGCGGGACGGCGGTGACGATCACGGGTACGAACTTCGCGGGCGGGGCGACAGTGACGTTTGGCGGGACGGCGGCGACCAACGTAGTAGTGGTGAGCAGCACCTCGATCACGGCGACCACGCCGGCGCACGCGGCGGGCGCGGTGACGGTGACGGTGACCAATTCCGGGGGGCAGAGCGGCAGCCTGGCGAACGGGTTCACCTACAACGCGTCGGTGGCGATCGGTTTTGCGCAGGTAGCAGCAGCCACGCCTCAGTCAACCGTGGCAACGGTCTCTGTGAGTTATCCGGGAGCGCAGACAGCAGGTGACCTGAATGTAGTGGCAGTGGGATGGAACGACACCGCGGCGACAGTGCAATCGGTGCAAGACAGTGCAGGGAACACGTACAGTCTGGCGATCGGACCGACGAGCGGAACAGGAATGCGGCAGTCGATTTACTATGCGGCGAACATTGCGGGAGGCAGCAACACGGTGACGGTGACGTTCAGCCAGGCGGCAGCGTTTCCGGATGTGCGCATTCTGGAGTATCGGGGAGTGACGACGCTGGATGTTACGGCGGGGGCGAGCGGGAGTAGCACGAGTGCGAACAGCGGTTCGGCGACCACGACGAATGCCAACGAGTTGATTTTTGGAGCGAACTATGTGTCGACGCTGACGGGGGCTGCGGGGAGTGGTTTCACGTCGCGGATCATCACCTCGCCGGACGGGGACATTGCGGAGGACAAAGTAGTAACGGTGGTGGGCAGTAACAATGCCACCGCGACGTTGACCTCCGCCGGGCCCTGGGTCATGCAGATGGTGACCTTCTCGGCTGCTTCTGGGCCGGTGCCGACGGTGAGCAGTGTCAGTCCCAACAGCGGGTCAACCGCAGGCGGGACGGCGGTGACGATCACGGGCACGAACTTTGTCGCGGGAGCGACGGTGACGTTTGGCGGGACGGCGGCGACCAACGTAGTAGTGGTGAGCAGCACGTCGATCACGGCGACCACGCCGGCGGGCAGTGCGGGCGCGGTGACGGTGACGGTGACCAATCCCAGCGGACAGGCTGGGAGTCTGGCCAATGGCTTTACGTACATAGGACAGCCGACGGTGAGCAGCGTTTCACCGAATAGCGGGACGACCGCAGGCGGGACGGCGGTCACGATCACGGGCACGAACTTTGCCGCGGGAGCGACGGTGACGTTTGGCGGGACAGCGGCGACCAACGTGGTGGTGGTGAACAGCACCTCGATCACGGCGACCACGCCGGCCGGTAGCGGGGGTGGGGTGACGGTGACGGTGACCAATCCCAGCGGACAGGCTGGGAGTCTGGCCAATGGCTTTACGTATATAGGACAGCCGACGGTGAGCGGCGTTTCACCGACTAGCGGGACAACCGCAGGCGGGACGGCGGTGACGATCACGGGGACGAACTTCGCCGCGGGAGCGACAGTGACGTTTGGCGGGACGGCGGCGACCAACGTGGTGGTGGTGAGCAGCACCTCGATCACGGCGACCACGCCGGCACATGCGGCGGGCGCGGTGACGGTGACGGTGACGGTGAGCGGACAGAGCGGCAGCTTAACCAACGGGTACACCTATTTAGTCGGGCCCACGGTAAGCAGTGTGGCGCCGAACAACGGTCCGGTGGCAGGGGGGACGGCGGTCACGATCACGGGCACGAACTTTGCCGCGGGAGCGACGGTGACGTTTGGCGGGACGGCGGCGAGCAACGTGGTGGTGGTGAGCAGCACCTCGATCACGGCGACGACGCCGGCGCACGCGGCGGGCGCGGTGACGGTGACGGTGACGGTGAACGGGCAGAGCGGCAGCCTGACGAACGGCTTCACCTACGTTGTACCGCCAACGGTGAGCAGCGTGTCAGTCCGAACAGCGGGTCGACTGCCGGCGGGACGGCGGTGACGATCACGGGGACGAACTTCGTCGCGGGAGCGACGGTGACGTTTGGCGGGACGGCGGCGAGCAACGTGGTGGTGGTGAGCAGCACCTCGATCACGGCGACGACGCCGGCGCACGCGGCTGGAGCGGTGACGGTGACGGTGACGGTGAACGGACAGAGCGGGAGCTTGACCAATGGGTTCACCTATGTGGTCGCGCCCACGGTGAGCAATGTATCGCCGAATAACGGTCCGGTAGCCGGCGGGACGGCGGTGACGATCACGGGGACGAACTTCGCCGCGGGAGCGACGGTGACGTTTGGCGGGACGGCGGCGAGCAACGTGGTGGTGGTGAGCAGCACCTCGATCACGGCGACCACGCCGGCGCACGCGGCGGGCGCGGTGACGGTGACGGTGACGGTGAACAGCCAGAGCGGCAGCTTGACCAATGGGTTCATTTTTGGGACGCCGACGGTGACCAGTGTATCGCCGAATAACGGTTCGGTGGCGGGCGGGACGGCGGTGACGATCACGGGGACGAACTTCGCGGGCGGGGCGACGGTGACCTTTGGCGGGACGGCGGCGAGCAACGTGGTGGTGGTGAGCAGCACCTCGATCACGGCGACCACGCCGGCACATGCGGCGGGCGCGGTGACGGTGACGGTGACGGTGAGCGGACAGAGCGGCAGCTTAACCAACGGGTACACCTATTTAGTCGGGCCCACGGTGAGCAGTGTGGCGCCGAACAACGGTCCGGTGGCAGGCGGGACGGCGGTCACGATCACAGGCACGAACTTTGCCGCGGGAGCGACGGTGACGTTTGGCGGGGCAGCGGCGAGCAACGTGGTGGTGGTGAACAGCACGACGATTACGGCGACGACGCCCGCGGGGACTGCTGGTGCGGTAACGGTGGCAGTCACGGTGAGCGGGCTGAGCGGCAGCCTGACGAACGGCTTCACCTACGTTGTACCGCCAACGGTGAGCAGCGTTTCACCGGCTAGCGGGACAACCGCAGGCGGGACGGCGGTGACGACTCACGGGGACGAACTTTGCTCGCGGGAGCGACGGTGACGTTTGGCGGGACGGCGGCGACCAACGTGGTGGTGGTGAGCAGCACCTCGATCACGGCGACGACGCCGGCGCACGCGGCTGGGCGCGGTGACGGTGACGGTGACGGTGAACGGACAGAGCGGGAGCTTGACCAATGGGTTCACCTATGTGGTCGCGCCCACGGTGAGCAATGTATCGCCGAATAACGGTCCGGTAGCCGGCGGGACGGCGGTGACGATCACGGGGACGAACTTCGCCGCGGGAGCGACGGTGACGTTTGGCGGGACGGCGGCGAGCAACGTGGTGGTGGTGAGCAGCACCTCGATCACGGCGACCACGCCGGCGCACGCGGCGGGCGCGGTGACGGTGACGGTGACGGTGAACAGCCAGAGCGGCAGCTTGACCAATGGGTTCATTTTTGGGACGCCGACGGTGACCAGTGTATCGCCGAATAACGGTTCGGTGGCGGGCGGGACGGCGGTGACGATCACGGGGACGAACTTCGCGGGCGGGGCGACGGTGACCTTTGGCGGGACGGCGGCGACCAACGTGGTAGTGGTGAGCAGCACCTCGATCACGGCGACCACGCCGGCGCACGCGGCGGGCGCGGTGACGGTGACGGTGACCAATTCCGGGGGGCAGAGCGGCAGCCTGGCGAACGGGTTCACCTACAACGCGTCGGTGGCGATCGGTTTTGCGCAGGTAGCAGCAGCCACGCCGCAGTCAACCGTGGCAACGGTCTCTGTGAGTTATCCGGGAGCGCAGACAGCAGGTGACCTGAATGTAGTGGCAGTGGGATGGAACGACACCGCGGCGACAGTGCAATCGGTGCAAGACAGTGCAGGGAACACGTACAGTCTGGCGATCGGGCCGACGAGCGGAACAGGAATGCGGCAGTCAATTTACTATGCGGCGAACATTGCGGGAGGCAGCAACACGGTGACGGTGACGTTCAGCCAGGCGGCAGCGTTTCCGGATGTGCGCATTCTGGAGTATCGGGGAGTGACGACGCTGGATGTTACGGCGGGGGCGAGCGGGAGTAGCACGAGTGCGAACAGCGGTTCGGCGACCACGACGAATGCCAACGAGTTGATTTTTGGAGCGAACTATGTATCGACGCTGACGGGGGCTGCGGGGAGTGGTTTCACGTCGCGGATCATCACCTCGCCGGACGGGGACATTGCGGAGGACAAAGTAGTAACGGTGGTGGGCAGTAACAATGCCACCGCGACCTTGACCTCCGCCGGGCCCTGGGTCATGCAGATGGTGACCTTCTCGGCTGCTTCTGGGCCGGTGCCGACGGTGAGCAGTGTGAGTCCCAACAGCGGGTCGACAGCGGGCGGGACGGCGGTGACGATCACGGGCACGAACTTTGTCGCGGGAGCGACGGTGACGTTTGGCGGGACAGCGGCAACGAACGTCGTGGTGGTGAACAGTACCTCGATCACGGCGACGACGCCGGCCGGCAGTGCGGGCGCGGCGACGGTGACGGTGACCAATCCCAGCGGACAGGCCGGGAGTCTGGCGAACGGGTTCACCTACGTGGCCTCGCCGACGGTAAGCAGTGTATCGCCGAATAACGGTCCGGTGGCGGGCGGGACGGCGGTGACGATCACGGGCACGAACTTTGTCGCGGGAGCGACGGTGACGTTTGGCGGGACAGCGGCGACGCAACGTGGTGGTGGTGAACAGTACCTCGATCACGGCGACCACGCCGGCCGGTAGCGCGGGTGGGGTGACGGTGACGGTGACCAATCCCAGCGGACTGTCCGGGAGTCTGGCCAATGGCTTTACGTATATAGGACAGCCGACGGTGACCAGTGTATAGTCCCAACAGCGGGTCGACGCTGGGCGGGACGGCGGTGACGATCACGGGCACGAACTTTGCCGACGGGAGCGACGGTGACGTTTGGCGGGACAGCGGCGACCAACGTGGTGGTGGTGAACAGCACGACGATCACGGCCACCACGCCAGTGGGTAGTGCCGGGCGCGGTGACGGTGACGGTGACCAACCTTGGGCCGCAGAGCGGAAGTCTGGCCAACGGGTACACCTATGTGACTACAGCTGGGCTCACAGCCCCCGGCAACTTTTCCGGTGCGCTGATGGGTACTTCAGTCCCGACCTATGTCGCCGGACAGCAGTACTACAACGCGACTCCAGGCACCTTCGTATACCTCGTCGTCTTTCAACAGTACGGGCGCGGACCTTCTAGTCATGTTCCTGGGATGCCATAACAATACCGTCTTTACGATTACAGACAGCTACGGCAACACCTGGCTTCCGCTTGGCTGGGCCGGCTTTTAAAGTCGGAAGTGCCGATTTCCCCATGGAAGGCGAACTCTTCTTCGCCCCAAATGCAAGAACCGGAGCAGGTCATACCATAACGGTCGGGCTCAGTCAGTCCGAGCCCTTGGTGATGTCGATTGCTGCGCTATCGGGAGACAACATCTACTCGCCGATAGACGCCTACAGCTCTATTACAGGTGACAACGGGACGATCGCTGCATATATCACCAGCAGTCCATTAACAACGTCTCAACCGAACGACTTGCTGCTTGGGATCGTTAAGGGATTCTCGAATCAAACGTATACAGCGGGATCATACACAGCACAGCCGGCGTCCACCGGATTGAACTTCAGCGCCGAAACCGGAACGGCGTCCAGTGCCGGCAGCTATAATTCCAGCTTTACGGCTTCCGTCGGCGATTTCTGGCAAACAGTTATAGCGGCAATCGCGCCCAATCCCAATGAAGCCGTCCTGTCCTGGACGGCGTCTACAGGAGGCATTGTTGCCGCCTATTACGTTGAACGATGTACGGGTTGGGCTGTTCCAATTTCAGCCAGATCGGCAGCGTCTCCGCCTCGACTCTGACCTACACGGACACGACTATCTCATCGGAACGGTCTACAACTACAGAGTCCGCGCCCAAAGCTCCAGCGGAACTTTTAGTCCTTATTCCACTGTCCAGACGCTCAGCCCGATAGTACCGTACGTTGTTTCCAGCTTCGTCGCGACTCCCGCAAGAGTGCTGAGCTGGAATGCTTCGGCGGAGAGCGGAGGCTCGATCAGCCAGTACTCCGTCGAGAGATGTACTGGAGCTGGGTGCTCCAACTTTTCCCAGATTGCAACCACTTCGAGCACGTCCTACACAGACACTTCCGCCGCGGCCGGGTACGACTTACAATTACCGTGTAAGAGCTCAAGACGCCAACAACTTCTACGGTCCGTACTCGGTAGCGGCAGCAGTCAGCATTCCGGCTTATTTCGACAACGCAGCGGACGGCGGAAACAACGGTGGAAGCACCACGTCGCTCACTTATCCATACACCGTTGGAACGAACTCCAACCGGCTACTGCTGGTCAACCTAGTTGGCGACTCGTCAGCAGACGATATCTCATCCGTGACATATGCCGGGGCGTCAATGACTCTTATTAGAAAAGTCCGGACACCGGGCGGTAAATGGCACTACCTATATTACTTGTTGGCGACCGGCCTCTGGAACAAACAACGTTGTCATAACGGCAGCTAGTCCTCACTCTCTGATATCAGAAGCAGCGTCCTGGTACAATGTCGCCCAATCTGGCCAGCCGGGAGCGTCTACAACTAACACGGCGGCCTCAGGCGTAGTGCTGACGACATCCTTACCGGCAAGTTCCAACAACGCGATAGTCTCGGAGAGCATATGGGCGTCTCGAGCAGGTTCTTCCCAGTGCGGGCACCTCTAAGCTTAGTTACAGATTCGGCCTTCCAGAGCCTGGGAATGTTCTCAAGTGTTCCATCCCCGGTCACGTCGGCTTTTCCGGTGTCTATGACGAACACATGGGGCGGTCAGGACTCGGCCTCCAGCATCATGGCTTCGTTCTCCTTGGCTTCAAGCGGAGTAGTGGGCATAACCTACGACAATTCGGCCGATGGTGGAAACAACGGTGGCTCAACAGCATCGCTGACCTATTCCTACACCGTGGGAAGCGGTCCCAAACCGGCTACTCGTTGTCAACCTGATTGGCGATACTTCGGCAGACGACATTTCATCTGTTACTTATGCCGGGACTGCGATGACTCTTCTAGGAAAGGTCCGTGCTCCATCCAACAACTGGCAATATCTGTACTACCTTCTTAATCCGTCCAGCGGTTCCAACAACGTTGTCGTTACTGCCAACAGCCCGCACTATCTCATCTCCCAGGCGGCGTCCTGGTACAACGTGAACGCAGGCAGCGCAGCCGGATGCGTCTACGACAAACACGGCGGCGGCCACAAGTACGTCTATTACTACGTCTCTGACAACTGTCGCCACAGGGGCGTTGGTCGTGCAAGGGCTCTGGTCCTACGGGCATCTGGCCGCGGGAGCGGGCGCAAGCTCCGATACTTATCGATACAGCGTTTGATGGGGCAGGAATTTTCGTAAGCAGCGGATCTCCAGTCTCCCCGCCCGGGAACGTCAGCATGACGACTATCTCCGACGGTGCGTCGAGCACTGGCGTCATCATGGCGTCGTTTGCTCCCGCGCCATAGCAAGCTAACAAGAAGGATAGACGCATCCCCCGCGAACAAACTATGCCTCCGCCTCAACCAAGGCGGCATGGACGAGCGGTTAAGAAACTGCGAGATCGATCTGAATCTCTGGATGCATTGATAGATAGCCAGGCAGTACGGGTCGGCAACTCCACAGCTTTACATGAGCTTCCTCGCTGTTAATTTGAAGGACATATCGAGAGTCTTTGCCGAGGAGCTCGATGATGAGACTTATCCTCACCCTCGTTCTCGCGATTAGCTGTCACCTAATGTGGGCGCAGACTCTTGTGCAGCACGTCAGTTGCCCAAACAGCCGGAATTACGGAAACCCGCAGAGTAGCGCGCCAGATTATTATTGTCCGCTCCCGGAGCCTGCTCAATCGGGAAACTCGGTCATTGTTGGCGTGGTTTCAAGCAATAACGGTAGTTTCACATTGTCCGACGATAAGTCGAATCCCTACTCACTGGTGAACAGCACTGTTGACGGGAACAATGCTTATGTGGCCGTATACTACGCTGCCAATATAGCATCAGGCACTCGGTTGATACATCTCCATCGGACAAATGGTTCGGGTAATGTCGCGATGTCAGCAAGTGAATATTATAATACTGGCGCTGTTGACGCGTCTCACTGCAATGCCGGTTCTAGCTCAACCACGATTACAGCGGGCAGTATGACACCAACGGTTTCTGGAGACTTACTCTGGCAGTGGGCGATTAACTACGGAGGTGACTGGTTACCACCAAATTCTGTTAACTCATTTACCGCAGGCTCGCAAGCGAATATCAAGTGGCAATTACTAGGCACCGATTTATACGATGGGGATGCCGTCCAAGCTGGTATATATGCATCAACTAGCGCGATAAATCCTACATTCACAAGCGGAACGGCTCAGACTTTTACCTCCTGCGCGATAGCTATTAAAGCTTCATCAGCTGGGACCGCGCCAACCAATACATTCCGTATCATGCACATGCTACATCAGCAGATGCCACAATCGGCATCTAATCCTTGGCATATACAGTTTCCGACATCAGGGAATCTTCTGGTTAACTCTTATGTTTCCGGGGGAAGCCTGATAACCAGCATGTCGAGCACGCCGTCGAATACATGGTCTAGTACCGGAACGGCAGCAGGAGGGCAAAGCATAACTGCGGCATCGCAAATCTATTATGCGGCAAACGCCAGTACCGCGAACACGATGACGATAAATCGTTACTCGTGACACGAGCACGAGTGATGCGACCTACATGTTATATGACTTCACCGGAGCGAACACATCTCCTTTTGATAGAGATTCCGGTGGACAGACTGGTAATCAGACAACTCAGGTCACCTCATTTACTACATGCAGCGGGTGCCTGACACCGAGTGCTGCGAACGAACTAATTATCGCGAACCAAGGGCAGAATTGGTGTACCTCGACAGCCAGCCCCGCGCCGAGTGGATCACTGTTCGACGCCGCGACCGACACCGGAAACAGCGTAAACGGTCCCCAACCAGTGGATCAGAACAATGGATGGTTTCATTACTATGATCCAAACACAAGTGCGATCACGGCTACATGGACAAATGCTTGTTCACAAGCAGAAGGGACGTGGGCAGGAAGGGTGGCAGCATTCAAGGCGGCCAGCAGCACTCGTCCAGCCCCTCCCACCGGCCTAACGGCGGTTCACCAATGAACTAACTACTCCTCGTTCTATTCTTTACATAAGGGTCTCTAGACTCTTTGCGATCCCTTTACAGCAGTAACGATGTAGGGAATTGTTGCTTGCGGACTACTGTTGTCTGCCTAAGTGCAGCGGCATCTGTTTTTTTTCAACACCTCGGAAACCGGCATTTAGCGTCATAACAACAAGACATTGAAGCCGAGAATTCCGGACCTTCGGTTCTCATTGGAGCACTGGACCGACCGGCGTCGCGGTTTCCGCGAGCTTGGGGAGCGAGCCAGTAAGTTAGCATTCCCGCGATCGATCCCGGAGGTACGATGTCGGTTATAGTTACACTCTCGGTAAATTAGGCCTACTCGACAGCGGGAGGACATGTGCTCTTCGAGGCAAGATTACAACCAGTCTACTACCGGTTTCACCCTCCTCCCTGGCGAGGATAGTTGGAACCGGACGCTTGGCTGCATCCAAGAAGGCAGGAGAGTGACGTGGGGGCGTGTCTCGAATACACAGACCCTCGGTTACCGCTTGGTGGTGGTTACAAACCAAGCCGGTATCGCACGGGGTTGCTACACGGAATCGGAGTTTCCCGAACTGACGGAGTGGATGATCCACAAGTTAGTTGAGCAGCAGATTCAAATTGCCCGCATGTACTACTGTCCTTATCACCCGGTTCATGGAATTGGCCGGTAGCAAGTTTGATTCTCCAGATCGGAAGCCAAAACCCGGTATGCTATTGCGCGCACGTGCCGACTTTAATTCGGATCTAAAGTCAAGCGTTCTCATCGGAGATCGACTGTCGGACATGCATGCTGCTCAAGTAGCGGGAGTTGGAACGAGGATTTCGATCAGGAGCCGTTGAATTGCGGTGCAAGAAGATCACTTTTATATTTCAGATTCCCTTGACAAGATCCGGTCCCGATTTTTCCTTCCTACTCTGTGAGAGATGCGTTGGGCCCTCCCGATCCGCTGGGCTTGTATTCTTCTAGCCGCTGCGTATCGGGTTGCGGTTGTCTCATGCTTCGGAAGTCGCGTTGTAGGCTAGCGTACAATAATCCCTTGCCCATCCCAGTCTAGCTCACTCGAGTACCTGAGTCGGCAGCATCGGGAACCGGAAGAAAAGAAGGAACGAGAGCTCTGGTGTTGAATTAACGCATGGTGATGAAAAAAAAGGAGATAAAGTTGAACGATAATTTCAGTTCCGACACGCCACGCATTGCCGTGCTCGGGCTTGGGCATGTGGGTCTGCCCACGGCTCTTGGCTTTGCCGAGTTGGGTTGGGAGGTGATCGGTGCCGACGACGATGCCTCCAAGGTAGCAATGATTCAGTCCGGGCAGGCACCGTTCTATGAGCCCGGCCTGGACGATTTGCTCGCCCGGGGACTAGCCGGTGGTCGGCTGACGCTTTCCCACTGCGTGGAGGAAGCCGTGCGCGCCGCCACGATCTTGTTTGTCTGCGTCGGCACTCCCCAGAAAGACACCGGCGAAGCCGATCTGAGCCAGGTTGAAGCCATCGCTCGCACCATTGCCCGCAACTTGAACGGATATAAGTTGATCGTGGAGAAGAGCACGGTGCCGGCGATTACGGCCCAATGGATCAAGAAGACCGTGGCCCGGTTTGCAAAGCTGCGATGCGCCAGGCCAGGTGCACGCCGAGTTTGACGTAGCCTCGAATCCTGAATTCCTGCAGGAGGGAAGAGCTATCGAGAACATCTTCCATCCCGACCGTGTTGTGGTGGGAGTCGAATCCGAGCGGGCCCGCGCCCTGTTGGAGCGGCTCTATCAACCGCTGGGGTGCCGGATCTTGTTTACAAACATCAGCACGGCGGAGCTGACCAAGCACGCGGCAAATGCATTTCTTTCGACCAAGATCTCCTTCATCAACATGGTGGCCGACATCTGTGAAGCGGTCGGCGCCGACGTCAGCCAGGTGGCGCTCGGGCATGGGACTCGATCCTCGTATCGGCAGCGAGTTTCTGAATGCCGGCATCGGTTTCGGAGGCTACTGTTTTCCCAAGGACCTTCGCGCCTTCATGCATCTGGGGCGCGAGCACGGGGTCGAGTGCGGGCTGCTCGAGGAAGTGGAAAACATTAACCTGCGGCGCGTCGAGCTGTTTCTGAAGAAGGTCCGGCAGGCTGTGTGGGTGCTGCAAGGCAAGCAGATGGGCGTGCTGGGCTTGGCCTTCAAAGGTGGAACCGACGACATTCGCGAGTCTCCGGCGCTGCGCATCGTCAAAGCGCTGCTTGAGGAAGGTGCCCGGCTGCGAGTGCACGATCCCCAAGCCATGGAGGCCAGCCGGCGGGAAATGCCGCCTCAGGCCGGGCGCTTGGAATACTGTTCCTCGCCCTACGAAGCTGCCCGCGGGGCCCACGCACTCGCTTATCCTGACGCCGTGGCAGGAGTACCGCGATTTGGATTTGGCTCGCCTGCATGAACTGATGGAAGTTCCCGTGATCATTGACGGCCGCAATCTGCTCGATCCTGAGGTGGTACGCGCAAGCGGCTTTGAGTACGTAGGCATGGGTCGCGCTCTGTTCGACCCCGAAGCGACGCGCTCTGCCGCCATTGAGTACGGAGTAGGTGAACAAACGCCGGAATCTCCGTCGGGAGTGGCGGGCTATCGTGGCTGAAAAAGGCATCGTACCGAAATGTGAAGAATCGGGCACAACAACCCAGCGCTCGCCACGAACGCTGACCTGTCTGAATTCCTGCACTGGGGCTCCTTTCCTCGATCGTTTTGTTGCCACACGTTAGCTTGATCATCGCTGCCTCCCGCGCAACCGCCGCATGTTGTCGGTGGTGATGTCTTAGCGGAGTCTTCGCAATTGCACCTTCCACCTTTGCAGGAAGAGTATCTCGATCACCCCATTGCCTTGACTTGCGACGGCTAGCCAGCTGGGTAAATAGGACGTGAAGGCAATCTGGCAAACTCCGCAACTAGCATGGGCGGCACTTTGCATAGGCCCAACTATATATGGTAAAATATACATCTCGCTGGCTATCGGATTTCCAAAGACGAAAGTATCTTCGCTTCAACCTTGCGTATCCAGTACGCATGAAGTTTGAGGGTGGTGGATCCGTCGAGGAGTTCGAAACCATCAGCAAGAACGTGAGCATCGGCGGATTCTTGGTGAGAAGTGTCTCGCCAATTCCGTTGCATACGCCAATCTCCTTCATCATCAGCTTTCATGGAGAACAAGCTGTACGTCCAATTCACCTAGTCGGTGAGGGCAACATAGTGCGTGTCGAGAGGAACGACCACGACGCAGCGTTTTCCATCGCGGTACACTGCAAAACGCCTGTTACACAATTGGAATAACATCTGCCGCAATGCCAGGTCATCAGAACAACTTTGTGTTCATCTCCGCATGGCCGAATCACAAGCGACAGCATACTTTTAACCCTTGCAGTTGACCAAACCAAGTGGTGGCGTCCCAAGTCGTTACGTCAGCAACCGCTGTACCCCGACATTCTTTAGCGATTCGACAGTGCGGGCTTCTAACCGGCGAACTCTCTCGGCCTCGCAACGCGTATAGCGAAAGCCAGCCGCCTAGCGCAGTTGCAACAAATACTGTCGGCAGGCCTCCTCACTCCCGAAGCGGACGCCGACTCCTTCAAGGTCCGAGGGTATCTTCCATCGCCGCGCACTAGATATTGCGGCCGGGGGAGTCAAGCGGATACCACCTATCCGATTATGACTATCAACTCCGAATGGAGCCTATTTCTCGGACCTTGACCGAGCGATTAATCCCGCAAAAGCCAATTTACTTGTATTTCTAAACCCGATCGAGACGGGTGGTGTGGAACGCTGCGGAATAACGGTCAGCTAAGGTATGCAACTGTGGCGTATATATCTGGCCAGCCGCTACGAGGGTTTCACCAATATATTATGGGATAGTGGTGTCGATTGTCAGACATGGTCTAGCAACCCAGACTATGGAGCTAAAGTTTTTCGCCAGCTACTCCAATCAAGACACCATTCTGGCGCCTATGCTCCCGCTCGATTCTTCTTACTGGGATCGAACTTCACGGCAGCCGGGTAGTGTTTTTCGTCGATCCCTGGTGGATCAACGCCTGAGACGATGTTTCCAATTGAAGAGGTCCCTCACCGAGTGCACTAAACCTTATACTCGACAAGCATTCAACAAAAGCTGACAATAGTGCCTATCCTGAAACCCCAACTATTGGGCTGAGGGTGTTTCGCAATCCCACCTATGCCACCTTCGGGACCTTGACAGGCGGTAACAGAAGGCGCAAACTTATTTACCTTCGAAGTGATCAATCAGAGGCCTCAAGGAGAGAATCATGGAATGGACTAGCCCGCAATTCGAAGAGATCTGTCTGAACTGCGAAATCAACTGCTACGCCAACGCGGAACTGTAAACTGGGGATGCGCATCGAGATTCTGGGCTCCGCTGCAGGGGGAGGATTTCCGCAGTGGAATTGCAACTGCCGGAACTGTCAGTCCCTGCGGGCGGGGAAGTTTCCCGCCAAGAGCCGCACCCAAACCCAGGTGGCCGTCAGCGATGATGGCCGTTCATGGTTCCTGATCAACGCTTCTCCCGACTTGCGAATGCAAATTGAGCGGACGCCGGCTCTCCAGCCCCGTAGTGCAATTCGCGATTCACCAATTGCCGGCGTGCTGCTCACCAGCGCAGATATCGATCAAATTGCGGGCTTGCTATCTCTCCGGGAGTTGCAGCCCTTTCGAATTTACTGCACGCCTTCGCTCCGGCGAATTTTGCAGGAAGACAACAGCGTATTTGGCATGTTGAATCGAGTCCCGCAGCAAGTTTGCTGGATGGACATCAAGCTTGGTGAGAGCTTTCCGCTGCTCACGATGGCGGGAGATGAATCGGGAATCTGCTGCGAGGTATTTTCGTTAGGGAACAAGTATCCTGTTTATGTTTCGCCGAAGCGTGCCGCCACGCTTAAGTCCGAGGAAGCTTTGCTGGGCGTGATGTTGACGGCGTCTTCGGGCGGACGGCTCGCTTACATGCCGGCCGTTCCAGCCATCAACGAGCCGTTGTTGCAACTTCTGGAAACTGCCGATCTGGTTTTGTTCGACGGAACGTTTTGGAGCGATGACGAACTGATTCAGGTCCAAGGGAGCGGAGCCACCGCACGCGAAATGGGGCATGTTCCCATATCCGGGCCGGAGGGAAGCTTGCGCGCGCTAGCCGGATTGCGGCGCCCGCGTAAAGTTTTTGTGCACGTGAATAACACGAACCCCATGCTGGATGAGTCCAGCCCCGAATACCGCGAGGTAGGGGCGGCAGGCTGGGAAGTGGCGGAGGACGGGTGGCACTTCAATCTGTAGAAACTGTTTCGGACTCGGCGTTCCTTTCGGCAGAGGAGCTGAAAGCTCGGCTGCGGCGGGTTGGCGCAAGAACGGTATCACCATCAGCATCCGTTTCACCTCATGATGCACGATGGTAAATTGAGCCGCGGGCAAATGCAGGCCTGGGCCTTGAACCGCTACTATTACCAGAGCCGCATTCCGATCAAGGACGCGATCATTCTCTCCCGCAGCGACGACCCGGACTTTCGCCGGGCATGGCGAAAGCGTGTCGTGGATCACGATGGTGATTCCGCGCAGGAAGGCGGTATCGAGCGTTGGATCCGGCTGGCGGAGGCAACGGGCCTGGACCGCCAACGCGTCATGCGCCGCGATGAGGTTCTGCCCGCGGTGCGTTATGCCGTGGATGCTTACCTTGATCTGGTCAAGAACCGCACTTTCCTGGAAGCAGTTGCCTCTTCGCTGACCGAATTGTTCTCGCGCGACTTGATCGCGCTACGAATGGATTGTCTTCGCCAGCATTATCCCTGGCTCTCGAGTGGCCTCGACTATTTCACGGCGCGTCTACATCAGGCGCCGGAAGATGCGCGGTTTGCCTTGCAATGGGTCACCGAGCACACGCACAGCGCGAGCCGAGCAGGAATTGGCGATCGCGGCATTACGGGCAAAATGCGATATTCTCTGGGCACAATTGGACGCGCTCTATTTTGCCTATGTCCAGCCGGGATGGCCTCCACCGGGCGCATTTCGAATGGAGTCCTGAGAGTGCCTCGCCCTTCAGCAAACGAGCCAGCCCCACCTCGCACCAGGTTGCCGATGGGGTACCCATGGCGAACAACAAGTCGTGCTCTTCCCTGAAGGCATGATCCGGGTACAGGGGACGGGCCACAGACATCCTGGAACTCTGCGACGGTCAACGCACCGTCCAGGAGATCGTGGCAACTCTGTCGGAACGGTACGGTGCGGCTGATCCGGTAAAGATCACGGAAGACGTATCCAGTTTCCTTGAAGCTCTGCAGCGAAAACGGATCGTGGACTACTAATGATTCCGAACCCATTGGCGCTGATCGCCGAGGTCACGCATCGTTGCCCGCTGCACTGCGTCTACTGCTCCAATCCTCTGCAGCTGATTGCGACCAAAGCGGAGCTTTCCACCGAGGAATGGGTCCGGGTGTTTCAAGAAGCAAGTCGCCTCGGCGTTCTCCACCTGCATCTGACCGGCGGCGAACCGGCGGCACGGGCCGACCTGAAGGACCTCATCGCCGGCGCGCACCAGGCCGGTCTTTATACAAACCTGATCACCTCCGGGATCGGCTTATCGGAGGCACGACTGGCTGGGCTGGTGGAGGCGGGACTGGACCATATTCAACTGAGCTTCCAGGACTCAAGAGAGGAGCCGGCCAAATGGATCGCGGGCGCCAAAGGCCATGCCTATAAGATCGCGCTCGCTCAGAAGATTCGCCAGTTCCAGGTTGCATTCACCGTGAACCTGGTCGTGCACCGGCAGAACCTGGACCATATCGAGGAGATGATCGAGTTCATTGAGCAGCTTCAACCGGAGCGCGTGGAGATTGCCCACGCGCAATATTACGGCTGGGCGCTGAAAAACCGCGACACCCTGCTTCCGACTCCTCAGCAATTAGAGAACTGCCTGCGTGCCGTGGAGAACGGCGCAGCTACGCCTTGCAGGAAAAATGCGAATTGACAGCGTGGTTCCGGACTACTATGCCCGCTATCCAAAGGCATGCATGGGCGGGTGGGGAAGGCGTCTGATGTTGATTGATCCTTCCGGCCAGGCGCTGCCTTGTCATGCCGCCGGAGTCATCCCGGGCATGCAGTTCGACAACGTTCGCGAGCATCCGCTGGAATGGATCTGGAGAGAGTCCGCGGCATTTCAGCGGTTTCGCGGGAGAACAATGGATGCCGGAGCCGTGCAAGAGCTGTGACCGCAGGACAGAAGACTTCGGCGGCTGCCGCTGCCAGGCTCTCCTCCTCACGGGCGACGCGAGTGCCACTGATCCAGTCTGCTCGCTGTCGCCCGATCATCACCTGATTGAGACTGCACGGTTCTGCTGCGAAATCCGACGCCGCGCAAGTCTCCTGGTCGTACCGAACCAGCATGGGATGAGGGCTGCCTCCATAACATCCGGCGCCCAATCCAACCAGCAAACCCCCGGTCTATTCAAGACGTTTCGTGCGCTGCGCCATCGCGACTTCCGGCTGCTTTGGGTCGGACTGGCCGTTTCTGCGGTCGGCACCTGGATGCAGATCGTCGCTCAGAGCCTGCTTGTTCTAAAGATCACCCACGGATCGGCATTCGCCCTGGGCACCGTCTCGCTTGCCCAGGCTTTGGCGTTTTTCCTTTTTGCGCTCGTCGGCGGCAGCGTCGCCGATCGCCTTGATAAGCGCCGCCTTCTGCTATTCACTCAAACTGGCTCGGCTGCACTGGCCATCTTGCTGGGTTTTCTCACACTCTTCGGTGTCATCCAGCTTTGGATGATTCTTGTGCTGGCATTTCTGAATGGAACTCTACTGAGCTTTGATCAGCCCGCTCGTGGTGCGCTCGTTCCGGTTCTCGTCCCTAAGGAAGATCTTGGGAACGCCATCAGTCTGCAGGCAATGATTTTCAACGGGGCGTCGACACTCGGACCGGCGTTGGCCGGATTTGGCGTGGCGACACTCGGTTACGCCGGCAACTTCTTTCTGAACGGCGCCAGCTTCCTGGGAGTATTGATTGCTCTGTACCTAGCATGCGCGTGCCGAGCGGGCCGACCCATCAACAATCGACGTTTCAGGCGATTCGCGCCGCGCTCGGCACAGTTCGGCGTGACGCAGTCTTGCCATGGATCTCGCTCCTCGCCTTATTCGGGGGAAGCTGCGCTTTTGGACAAAGCAACCGAGGCGAGCTGCGCGTGACCGTAACCGATCCCTCGGGCCTTGGTGTCAAAGCCACCCTTCAAATTGTCAGCGAGGCGAATCAATATCACAAGACTCTGACCACCAGCGATGAGGGCACGCTCAGTGTGCAGCGCCTGTCGTACGGAATTTACCAGCTGACCATCGAGCAACCCGGTTTCGCGGCCGTCTCGGAATCGGTTAAAATCCATTCCTCGATACCCGCAGATTACGCGATCAAATTGAAGGTTGCAGCAGCAACGGCGTCGGTGACCGTCACGGCAAAGGGAACATTGCTCGATCCCGACCGAGCGGGTTCAGTGAACCAAATCGGCACCGAGACAATCAAGAAACGGCTCACCGCATTGCCCGGACGTTCTATTCAGGACTTGGTGAATACACAGCCGGGCTGGCTTTACGAAGGCGACGCGGTGTTGCACCCGCGAGGATCGGAATACCAGACGCAGTTTGTCGTGGACGGGATTCCGTTGACCGACAATAGGTCTCCCAGTTTTGGACCAGAAATCGGCGCCAACGACGTCGACTCGATGACCATCTTTACCGCTGGATTTCCAGCTGAATACGGTCGAAAGATGGGCGGTGTAGTGGAAGTCAATACCCTGCACGATCCGCAGCCGGGATTTCATGGGCAGGTCGTAATGTCGGGTGGCAGCTACGACAGCGCCGGAATTTTCGCGCAGGGACAATTTTCGTGGGGCAAGAATGTTCTTGGCTTCACCGGTTCCGGGGCGCAGACCGACCATTACCTGAATCCCGTCGTGCCCCAGAACTTCACGAACAGCGGAACAATCGGCGATTTCTCGGCGAACTACCAGCGCGATCTCACCCCCAACGACCGCATCAACTTCATCGCCCGCTATGAACTGTCGCGCTACCAGCTCCCCAACGAAATCGTGCAACAGACTTGGTGTTACTTGCCCGGGCAAACCACCGGACCGCCATGCCAGCAACAGAATGCCAACAATTTCGAAACCATGGCCGTGGGCGCCTATCGCCACATCTTTTCGCCTAACGTCGTCGGTGACTTTCGCGCCATGGCGCGTAATAACAGCAACGATTTCTACTCCAACGACCTTTCCACGCCGATCATTTTGTTTCAGCACAACTGGTTTAACGAATTTTATTTCAAGGGAATGTTGACGATCGATCACGGGCGGAACGAGTGGAAGGTCGGCGTCGAATCGGACAATACATGGCTACACGAAAATTTCAATTACATCATTACCGATCCCTCGCAGTTCGATGACGACACGGCCCTGACCTTCAGCTTCCCTGGCGCATATCCGAGCCAAGGCAAGCGGCCGAACCTCGAGCAATCGACGTTTGTGCAGGACCTGATTCGGTTGGGCAATTGGACCATCAACGCCGGCCTGCGGTGGGACCATTATCAGTTGGTCGTCAACAAGAACGCTGTGGATCCTCGATTTGCAATTTCGCGCTACTTTCCTTCGCTTGGATTGATCGCCCACTTCTCCTATGATCGCGTTTTCCAGACGCCTTCATTTGAAAACATCCTGCTGGCAAACTCCTTCGAGGTCGCATTTATCAATCCCGATTTCCTGCGGTTGCCGGTCTTGCCTTCGCAAGGCAACTATTACGAAGCCGGCGCGTCCAAGTCGTTCGGCGATAGCCTACGAGTGGACGTCAACTACTACCTTCGTAACATCAACAACTACGCTGACGATGATCAAATCGAGAACACCACGATCAGCTTTCCCATTGCGTTTCGCAAGTCCAAGATCTACGGCGCGGAGGCAAAAATTGAAGTGCGGAACTGGCACAAGCTTTCTGGATTTGCCAGCTATTCGTACATGGTAGGAAATGTCTGGTTTCCGGTGTCAGGAGGACTGTTTCTGGGGGCCGACGTCCAAGATGCGCTCACGCAAACCACTGGTCATTTTCCCGATTCGCAGGACCAACGCAATACGCTGTTCACTCGCTGGGTCTACCAGGTGAAGCCGCGCTTCTGGGTTGCTGGCGGCATTCAGTACGGGAGCGGACTGCCGTTTCAGTTCACCGGCGACTACGAGACCGCGCTTGCGGAATACGGCCAGCAGGTTCTCGATCGGGTTAACTTTGCTCGCGGTCGCATGTATCCTTCCTTGATCGTCAGTGCATCGGCCGGAGCCGATGTCTACAAGTCGGAGCGCATGAACGTTGGTCTGCAAGTCGATGGACAAAATCTGACAAACACTTTGAATGTCATCGACTTCGGCGGTCTTTTCTCCGGCAATGCCATCGGTCCGGCGCGGAGCTATTCCCTTCGGCTCACGATCGATTTCTAAGATCCGGCGCGGTTTTCGATGAAACGCTCTAGTTGCAATCGGTGTTTCAACCCCAGCACGATTCTTGCAGCGGATGCCGGGAACTCGACGATGACCATTATGGCAGGGCCGCGCACGGCGACGGGAACTCCATCCATCACGGCGACTGGGATTGGGGAGGCATCCAGCAAAAACGGCAATGGGCGTGACGAAGGGCTCCTTTGCGCAGCTCAGGCTTGACATCAATTATTATCGGCGAAACGTCAATAACTTTGCCGACGACAACCTGCTGCTCAACACGCCCGTCGCTTTTGCCATTGCCTTCCGCAAGGCCAACATCTATGGCGCAGAAGGGAAGATCGGCATTCCGAACTGGGGGCGATTTTCAGGCTTCGCGAGTTACTCCTGCATGGTCGGATCGGCCTACTTCCCGGTGACAGGGGGCTCTTCCTCGGGCAAGATGCGACCAACACTCTGACCCAACTAGGCGGTCGCTTCTGGGTTTCCCAGGGCCAACGCAACACGGTGCGGGCCCGTTTTCGCTACCAGTTCAAGCCGTGGTTATGGGGTGCAGCCGGTGCGGACTACGGAAGCGGATTACGGAAGCGGCCTACCTGTCGACTTTGACGGCACGTACGAGCAGGCACTGGCAGAATACGGTCAACAGGTGGTCGATCGCGTGAACTTCGAACGAGGGAGGATCAAGCCTAACTTTTCGCTGAACGTTTCGGTCGGTGCCGATCTTTGGAAGCGAGATAACGTTGCGATACGTGTCCAGTTCGACGCTGCGAATCTTACCGACCGCCTCAACCTTATCAATTTTGCAGGTCTATTCTCCGGCAACTCCGTTGCCCCTCCGCGCAGCTATGCAGTGCGTATAAAGCTGGCGTTCTAGTGTGCCGCCATTGCAGCCTGTGGACGTCGAGGAGAATGTTCTCCGGTTGACCGAAGACACTGTTCGCTGGCTCGCAAACAGCGTCCCGTGTTCCATTGGCCAGACGTGGGCGTGTTAAGGAACGGTAGCAGATGCTTCGTTGGAGTATGACACTTTCAAGGCCTTGGGAATTGACCGCAGTGGTTACGTAATAGTATGTCAATCCACTTTGCACCATCTGGTCAGTGTAGCTGGTGCTGGAAATCAAGCTGGAATTAAGCTTTGTGTAGGGCCCGCCAGAAGTCGTGGAACGATAAGCATTGTAGCCGACGACTCCCTGCGATGTACTGGCATTCCACGACAGAGCCACCTGGGCAGTGACCGTTAGGCTGACGGTCACAGTTCGCACAATGCCTCCTCCGCTCCCAGTCACCGTTATGACATAAGTCCCGGTCGGGGTTCTGGCGCCCACGGTGACGGTCATGGTCGAGCTGCCCGCGCCAGGTGCCGCGATCGTGGTCGGATTGAAGCTCACCGTCGTGCCCGCAGGGAACGCCCGAGGCGGACAGCGCGATCGGAGGCGTTGAAGCCGCCGCTGACGGTGGTGGTGAGGGTCGAGCTGCCCTGATTGCCTCGCAGCACGCTGAGAGAAGCCGGCGAGGCGGAGATCGTGAAGTTGGGTGCCTGCCGTTACGGTCAGCGTGACCGTGGCGGTGTGCTGGATTCCGCCGCCATTGCCGGTCACGGTGATGGGATAAGTCCCGGTCGCGAGTGCTGGCGCCCACGGTGATGGTCATGGTCGAGCTGCCCGCACCGGGGGCTGCAATCGTGGCCGGATTGAAGCTCACTGTCGTGCCCGTGGGAGCGCCGGCGGCGGAAAGAGTGATCGAGGCGCTGAAGCCGCCGCTGATGGTGGTGGTGAGGGTCGAGCTACCCTGATTGCCTTGCAAGACGGTGATCGAGGCAGGTGAGGGTGAAATTGTGAAGTTTCCTGCCGCCGTAACTGTCAGAGTAGTCGTGGTGGTGTGCTGGATTCCGCCGCCACTGCCAGTCACGGAGATGGGATAAGTTCCGGCTGCGGTGCTCGAGCCCACGGTGATGGTCATGCTCGAGCTGCCCGCGCCCGGTGCCGCAATCGGGTTGGGATTGAAGCTCACTGTCGTGCCTGTGGGAGCGCCAGTAGCGGACAGCGTGATCGGGTTGTTGAAGCCGCCGCTGACGGTGGTGGTGATGGTCGAGCTGCCCTGATTGCCTTGCACCACGCCGAGGGAAGCCGGCGAGGCGGCGATCGTGAAGTTCGCCGCTGCCGTAACCGTCAGGGTAACGGTGGTGGTGTGCTGGATTCCGCCGCCACTGCCAGTCACGGTGATGGGATAAGTCCCGGCCGCGGTGCTCGAGCCCACCGTGATGGTCATGGTCGAGCTGCCGGCGCCCGGTGCCGCAATCGGGTTGCGGATTGAAGCTCACGGTCGTGCCCGTGGGAGCGCCCGAGGCGGACAGCGTGACGGGGTTGTTGAAGCCGCCGCTGACGGTGGTGGTGATGGTTGAGCTGCCCTGATTGCCTTGCACCACGTCGAGCGACGTCGGGGAGGCGGCAATCGTGAAGCTCCCCGGCGTGCGGAAAGCTACCATCTGCATGATCCATGGGCCGGATGGACTGACCGGCGCAGTAGCACTGTAGCTGCCGGTGGTCGTAACAGCCTGGTCCTCGACGATATCACCATCTGGTGATGTGATCATGCGGCTGGTAAAGCCGCTGCCCGGCCCACTGGTTATCGTCCAACACGTTTGGCGCCGAAGATCAGATCCGTTGAATTTGTAGTGGACGCTGAGCCGCTGCTGCTGGTGGCGCTACTTGCCGGTGTTCGCCGCCGTCACATCCACGGGGTTGATAGGATCCGCGCCGCTGTATTCGAGGATGCGAACATCAGGGTAGGACGCAGCCGTCGAAAAGGTCACGGTGACCGAGTTGGCTCCGGCGGTTGCGACCACGATATTCTTGGCGTAGTAAATGGACTGGGACAGGGTGCCGCTGACGATCGTCGGACCGACGGCACGAATGATAACTATTGCCTTTTGTGTCAGTAACCGTACCGACGACGGCTGTACTATCGTTGCACCCGACTACGACAACGTTGAGATCGCCTGCGACCTGAGCAGAGTTGAACTTTGACGCTGACTGTGGTCTGAGGCGTTTGGGGTGTGGCTGAGTTGCCCTGCACAGATGCGATCGCGAGACCGGATGGTGGCGCCTGCACGTCCGCATTAAGTTCTCGTGCCCTGAAGCTCCGTGGCGCGGTTACGCCGACTCCAGCGAAGCCAGCGATTCCTGCGAACGTCGCCCTGACTGTCGCGCTACCCGTCGCCACCCCGGTGACAAAGCCGCCGCCGCCTGCGTTGCCACTGACGGGGTCGTTGAAGTCCAGGTCGCCGAATTGGTGAGGTCCTGCTTGCCCCCGTCACGATACGTTCCTGTCGCCGTGAACCGTTGCTGGCTTCCTGCCGTGATCGAAGTACTTCCTGGCGTCACTGACAGCGTCACCAATCCGCACTGCTTGTAGATCTGCTGGATTTGCTGCGGCGTTAAGGGCGCTTTTGTAGATACGGAAATCAGCAGCCGCGCGGAGTCAAACTCCGTGGTGCCGCCGCGAGTGAAAAGATAAATCGGACTGTTGCCAAAGTTATTCGTATTCGTCGAGGCATAAAGACTGCCGGTCGGGTTCTGCAGTACACCATCGATGTAGAAAGCTACTTGATTTCCTCCGGTCTGGCTCTTGTCGTATACAACGGCGAGGTGATGCCACAGTCCCGAAGAGGGCTGTGCAGTAGCAGTTGGCTGTGTCTCCAACGTTCCCGATAAGCGCGACCTCGGATGCCCTGGCATGTGGCATCATCAGGAAACAGCGCGAAACCCGTCGTGGAAGTGTTGAAATTTGTAGTGGCTTCGAACAGTGCATGTCCGCCTGACACTGAGTAAGTGCGGTTCACCCAAACGCCACGGTGACTGCCTTAGTAGAGCTCAAATTGATTGCGGGAATGCTGACATACTGGCTCGATGCCGCATTCGCGGAGACGGCTCCGCCTACTTTTCCTGCGGTCCACCTGATGCCGTTGACCAAGGTGGCCGTATGGCCGTTACCGGTAGCATCAGTCGCCTGGGCACCCGTGCCGTCGTCCAAGGGCCAGTAACCCACTGGTGTCTGGGTAACCGCCGAAGTAACGGCCAATATCACACAGGCGGCCAACTGAATAAGAAAAGACAGTATGCGCGTAACATGTCTCTGGCTATTCATTTCGATCTCCAGACTAGATAGGGGTTTTCAAAGGCTCCCGAGGAAATTACAAAACCTGCTGCAAACACTCACATTTCGGCGCCCTTGTACCTTCCTCATTGCTGAAGAGTGCCTTCACCGCAAATTGTGATCATCACATTCGTGGCTTCGTTCCACTACACCAATCGGTCCCAGATATGCACTAAAGTAACCATTAATGGATTACTATAGTTACCTAATCGCGGTCTGAAGTTGTCGGTAGCGCCAGAACGGAGCGCAACGCTTGAACTCGGCCCGCGAAGCTTTGCTTCTTTGCTTCGTAGCGTCGAAGCGAAACTTCCCGGCAAACGCCGACTGCGCGTTTACAGGCTTGATGGAACGGTCGGGACAGATACCGACCGGGAGATGTCGCGCGAAGGGTGATTGACTTACGCCCTCTGCCTGATGATTACAAAGGAAGAGTGGCCAAAAGACGCAGCTCCTCCCACGGGACAACAACCTGCTGCTTAGGGATTCATTCCTTCGCAAACAGCGAATTGTAGATGATGCCGGAGATCGCCGCCCCGACGATGGGTGCCACCCCAGAACAACCACCGCTGCGACAAAGCCCATCCTCCTACGAACAGAGCGGGCCCCGTATTTCTCGCGGATTGACTGACGTGTTCGTCACTGGAATGGAGATCAAATGAATCAGCGTGAGTCCCAATTCGATCGGAATGGCCGCGAAGAATGATGAGCAGGAAGAACATGGTCAGCACGACTTCCGCCACCAGGCATGCTAGCAGAGAATATCCTCCCGGCGAATGTGCACCATAGCCATTCGAGGCGAAGCCGGCCGCCATGCTGAATCCTTCCCTGCCGCTCGCGATTTTATACAGCACGCCTGAGGCGGCTATCGCGCCCGCCACCTGGGCGATGATGTATGGCAGCAGATCGGAAGCAGGGAAGCGTTTGCCTACCCACAGCCCAATCGAAACTGCCGGGTTGATGTGGCATCCGGAAATACCTCCGATGGTGAACGCCATGGTCAGCAAGGTAAGCCCGAAGGCGAATGCCACACCCAGAAAGCCGATACCTAAGTGCCTGGCGCCAGGCTCGCCTGCCGGAAATGACGCCGCCAGAACGGCACTTCCGCATCCGCCAAACACACGCCAGAACGTCCCAAAGAGTTCCGCTGCTCGCTTCCCGATGGACATCGTGTTCTCCCCTGCGTTGGTTTCAACGAGTCGGTGTTTTTGACAGCGCAACAGTCGACTGCTTGAGTTAATCGCGGAAGTATATGCGCTGATGCTAATTTGTGCAATTACAAGCCGGAATAGAGTGACGTCAAGCTGCTTGCATAAATACGCGGAAGGTGCGGGTTTTTACACTTCAGGTTAAAGCGCTGGAAGATGGAGTAGATGATGCCTTCGACACTCTGCACATTAACAAACACACCGTGGGAGCCGGTGCGGCGCCGCACCTCGGCAAAGCTGAGCTCGATGATATTGGTGGTGCGCAGTAGCTGCAGATGAAACCGGGATTCGCATTCGGCGGATCGTGCCTGCCCAAGGACTTGCGCGCCCTCAATTATCGCGCTCAACAGCTCGACATCGACCTGCCGTTATTGAATTCCGTGTTGCCCAGCAACGAGGCCTATATTTCGCGTTCCTTCCGCCGGGCGGTCGAGAGCGGACGTCGTAAACTTGGCATATACGGTCTCGCGTTCGAGCCCAACACCGACGACCTGAGTCAGAGCCCGGGCGCGGAAGCAGTCTTGTAGGTCGCTGAGTGTGCAAGGATAAAACCGCCGTGGCATTCTAAGCCTGAAGGTCAATTTTCAACGGGCCTCGTAAGGTTTGATTACGTCTTTGCTGAAGCCGATTCCATTAAGACGATTTCTACGTTTTCGGGTTCAGCGATGCCGATTTGTGCGGAGGCAGCGTGTTCGTGCCGCAGAAGTCAGGTTTCTAGTCGATTGCCTGCGGGCAGTCGACGGTTTTCATCGGGAGTGATAGTCGAAATGGGCGCTGAAACCGGGCCCATCTTTTGGTTTTTTGGATGCTAAGAACTCGCAGGCGGAATTAATGAAAAACCCTTATCTGCCGCGAAGCAGAATCCGGTCAACGCAGTCAGGTAGTGAGGTGGCGGTGGCGGTAGCAAGTCGAGCCGCGCGATCAGCTCCGGGCTTCCGGGTTGCCGGATCACTCATGACGAAGATGCTGGGCATCCCCACGCGGCTCGCGGCTTCTACATCAGAGAGAGAGTCGCCGATCATTACGCTGTTGTGAGGGCGGGCGGCGGGGAAATCGGCGAAAGCCTGCTCGAAGAGACCGACGTCCGGCTTGCGACAATGGCATTGTCCTACATCGTGGGGACAGGCGTAGATGGCGTCAACACGCGCGCGGTGCTTAGCGAAATGGCCTCGCAAACAGTCGTGGATCGCATCGAGATCGGCCTGAGTCATCAAGCCCAAAGCCACGCCGCGCTGATTCGTAGCGATGATGATCTTGCGACCCGCCTGATTGAGTCGAGCGATGGATTCCTCGATTCCTGGGAGAAGATGGCATTCCTCCCAACTAGTGACATAGGAGCCTTCAGGCGGCTTCTGGTTCAGAATTCCGTCCCGATCTAGGAACACGTATGAAATATCGGCAAATACCGACTCATTTGCGGCTTTACCTCCCATTGTGGCGGCAATCCCTTGCAATCCCTATGCGCCGAGGACTGCATGCTGTCGTCCCTCAACTTGGAAAGCTTGTTCTCAGAAGCTTTAAGCCGGAATTTCCCTTTTGGCTTTGAAAACGCAACCATAGTACACCCGTCTGACCCGTTCGCGACACTGTGAAGTGATTTGTCATCGGGAGCACTCCCGGCGGCTGCCATCCACACCAGCATAGCCTAAAATTGCCCCATCATCTGCCAAGTTTTCAAATGAGACCGCCTCCGGAGGGCAACAAATGAGCTTTTGCAGTCCAGTTGCGATCACAGCTAACACCATATATGTTGCCTCCTACCACACGTCCCCGCGATTTGGAAGGTCCCCGGACAGCACTGCTGACACCCCGCCGCGTTCTTGCAATCAATTGCACGCCCTCGGCCATGACGGTGCCTGCACGTTGTCTATTACTCAGTCGAGGCCGAGCATCTTTCATCTGTTGTCTCGATGATCAGGCCGTCAGCACTGGAAATCAGGCAGCCACTCGTCATTGGGATCGATCCTGCCGTAATGCTCGAAAGCCTTACACACAGCATCGGTCCAGTGCTTGCGCTGCCAGACGATACGATCGTCGTCCCCGGGCACGACCGCTCACCACAATCGGAGAAGAGCGGGGGACAAATCCGTTTCTAGCTGGGTAATTCGCCTGTCGTTTAAGATATCGCTACAGCTCTTTAGCGCTTGCGCATGCCCTTCACGCTTTCTCACGCCGCCGCTTCGCTGCCGTTTCGCCGCTTCAAACCAATTTGGCCTGCACTGGTGATCGGAACTTTCGCGCCTGACCTGCAACATTTCATCTTTCTTTCAGAAGAGGATCGGAGCGGTCACCGCTTCCCTGATGTGTTGCTGTTTACGCTGCCCCTCGCGCTCCTGGTGCTGTGGTTGTTCGAGTGGGTGGTGAAGGGGCCGGCCGTTGAACTCTTGCCCAGGGGTTGGCAATGGAGGCTCCAGAACAAGACGGCGCCTCTGTCGTTCTGGCGCTGGCGGCAGTTTGGCAGGATCGTGTTCTGGGTGGCAGTGGGCGCTCTGACGCATCTCGTCTGGGACCAATTTACGCATCCCTATACACGCACCGCAGCGTATTGGCCGCTGCTCAAAACCCACTTCACCCTGCCTTTCTGGCACCCCACGCCATTGGCAGGGCTCCTGCAAGACGCCAGCACCATCCTGGGCGCCCTGGTTTTGTGCGTCTGGTTCGTGGCCTGGTACAGCCGCACGCGCCCAGCATCCGCGACGATCGCTGCGGAGCTTCCGCCCCTGACCAAGTTTTCAGTCGTCTCGGGAATCTTATTTCTGGCGCTGGCTGCGGGCTACGCCCTGGCCCGGTTCACGCTGTCCGACCAGTTTGGTCCGGTGGGCCGCTCGACCGCCCTAGCCGTCACGTTCATGGCCATGACCCAAGTGTTCTGCGTGGAGATGCTGATCTACGGGGCGGCCATGACGTTACGGAATCGCCTGCACCATCGCACTATCCGGGAAATCAATCCAGCCGTTAAATCGTGATGATCATGTCGTTCAAACGCGTCGGATAGCGGTTCATAATCTCTCCCTGCGATTTGCCGAGGAGTGGGCAACACGCGGCCTTGACCGCCTGAAGGCTGTTACCAAACGGCCCGCCGCGAACACGGTGAAAGGGCTGCTCGATAAGCTGCTGGTCCCGCCGCTGGACGAGATCGCAGACATCAAGACGCTGCAAAGCGTTGTTCTGGGCCTCGAAGAACCGGCCTGCTCCGAGCCGTCTGCATGCATTCGTTCGCCGTTAACTCGGCGATGTTTGGAGAACCTTCCGATATAAGGTAGGTTACATGTAACCACATTGGGAGGCAGGAGGTCGCTAAATCAAACTTCATCGGATTCGTCTCGTGAAAAGGTTCGGGCGCACCGCAAGCGGCTCCGCTAGCAAGGGTTGCGCCCCATCCAGATTTGGGCACCTGACATGCGCTCGCCTGCGTTTGTGAAAGAGGCCCGGCGACAGTCCCTTGCTGTAGCCAAGAGTCCTCGGGCTGCAGACGATCAGGACTTCGTCGACGCCATTTCTGACTGGGGCGCGAGGTGAAGCAGGGCGACATCTGGACGGTGGCGGGTGGTAAGGACCACGCGGGCAAGCTTCGTCCGTGGTGATTGTTCAGGATGATCGCTTCGATAAAACTGATTCGGTCACAGTGTGCGCATTCACAACCGACCCCACGGAAGCACCATTGTTTCGCCTCGTCGTCGAACCGAGCGTGGAGAACGGGCTGCGCGCCGTCTGCCGATTGATGGTCGATAAGATCACGACCGTGTCCAAGGTCAAGGTGCGGACGCCTATCGGGCGTTTGGCCGACGAGGACATTGTTCGGCTCAATCGCGCCATTCTGGTTTGCCTGGGCGTCGCCGCACCCGCCAACAAGTAGTATCCCGAACCAACAGCGGAAAGTTCGGGACCACCCCCCTCCCAGTCAGCGTGTCTTCATTTAGCGTCGTCCTCTTCGTTTCCGTAGAGCATAACTCCGTCTCACGAAAGCGTTATGTCCTCCATCCCATCGCACCCACTGTCCTCGGAGGACGGAATGTCTCGAATCCAGATTGAACCTTGGTTACTATCGTCTGGCTGTTGAAGAGGCCCGGAGGAATTCGGGCACTGTTGGCCTCGTCAGAGCCGTACGGCGCTGTCGATCCTTGTGCCGGCGTAAAGACAGCGTTGATCGAGGTTACCAAGACACCGGCGCAAGGCTTTTGTCACGCATCCTCTCCTCGGCCTGCTTGCGATCCTCGATATCCGTCCCAGTCGCATACAAGCGAATAATGTGCCGCACGTTCTCACAAATAATTGTCCTTGAATGGATTCCCGCCTCATTTACCTTGGCCGACTCTTGGTTTTGCACCAGAGGCGTTGGCTGGCGGTTTGTTCTGTCAGGGGTTCGGTAGTTCCGGTGTGCCGACAATAGACTCCTAATTCACGGCCCGGATATCGACAGGCGGAATCGACAACGAGGAGGATACAGGACGCCTCGGCTGCCTGTGCGTTAGAAACACCTGCAGAGTGATGGGGCCACATCTAGCGTTCGCCCTCCGCTGCTCGGACGATGAGATCTGCTACCGCCTTCGGTTGTGAGACGTAGATCGCATGACCTCCCTTTACTTCGACTGTCCTCGATCCTGCGCGCTTAGACATCGCACGCTGAGCATCCGGCGGAGTCGTTCTGTCATCGGTCGCTATCAAGTACCGGCTTGGGGCATATCTTGGATGGCTTCTGCCAGGGTCAAAAAGCGATCTATTTCGCGACGAGAGCTCGGTTTTTGGATGAAGATGTGAAGATGTCGCCAGTACTCGCAACAGGGCGGCTTGGGGAGGGGATGGTCTGGTTGCCAAGGGCGGCGGCCCGTCAGACTAGCAGGTGGAATTGCGATAGTGCTAGTCAGGTGAGAACCCGCCAGACGGTGTCCATATAGAAATCACCGAACACCATTTTGCCCGGGAGCACACGCAAAACCGCGCAGCGCTGTTGCCTGTCGAGATCTTCGCCGTTCGACTCGATAGAGATATCCACACGATACCAGCCAGGCTGAATCTCGAGCACGGGACAGCGAAACTCAACTTCCCCTGAACCTGGTGCGATTCGCAGCTGTGGATCCGATATAGCTGTTGTGAGTTGGGCGCAAAGATAGCCACTAGGCCAATAGATCAAAATATTGAAAACGACATTCTCAAGATAGTCTCTGGCATGAAACCCGAAACGAGCGAACATCGGATATCCTGTACGTGGGATCTGGTCCGGCTCGTCCGACAAGAACGAGATACGCGAACACAATGCCGACTTCTGGTCGGTATCGTCATCTAAATGGTAGGTTTCACTTCCGCCCATTGCCATCTGTTGGTAGTGATCAATGACATCCAGCGGAGTGCCAGCCATCTGCACCTGCCCATGGTGCAATAATAGTACGCGGTCACACAGCCGCTGAATTGCCCCAAGGTTGTGAGAGATCAAAATGACCGTGCGTCCACTCTGTCGTAGCTGGCTGACTAAATCCAGACATTTCGCCTGGAAAACGATGTCTCCAACTGCCAGCACCTCGTCCAAGAGCAAAATGTCGGGATCCAGATGGGCGGCGATCGAGAAGCCCAACCGTACATACATACCCGACGAATAACGTTTTACGGGAGCATCAATGTATTCCGGAACGCCGGCGAACTCGACGATGCTGTCCACCACGCGTGCAATCTCCGACCGGGTCATACCCAGCATTGAACCATTCAGGAAAATGTTCTCGCGACCGGTCAGTTCGGGATGGAACCCGGAACCGGCCTCCACCAGGGCTGAAAGGCGTCCCCGAACTTTGATTTCACCTAGGGTGGGAGAAGTTATTCCGGATAAGAGCTTCAAGATGGTACTTTTCCCGGCGCCATTGTTTCCAATGATGCCAAGGGATTCTCCTTCCGCCACTTCGAAACTCACATCACGCAGGGCCCACAGCTCCTTTGGCTTCTTGCCCAGAAAAGGAAACTCGGGCCAGCCCACGGATCGCGCGCGGGTAGAGTTCCGGATGGAATACCGCTTCGATACGTGGCTTAGCTGGATGTCAAACATAGTGATAGCTCACCCTTAAATTGTATCGGACATAGTGGCTTCGGTAGCTTTGAAATAGGCGTAGGCCAACACCAGACAACACAGCGTGATTGCTGCGGAGGTGATTAGCATCGAAACGTCTGGGCCCGATCCCCGAAGCACAGTTCGTCGAAAATTCTCGATAACGCAGGCTACAGGGTTCATAAGATACAGCCGCTGATATCGACTTGGCACCCAATTGAGTGGGTAAATGACTGGCGTAGCGAACAATCCAATTTGCAAGACGACCGGCAAGGCAGCTCCCACGTCGCGGAAGCGGACCTGAACGGACGATAGAATCAGGGCAACAGCGGACGTAAACGCGATGAGTACCACAACGATGGGGAATGCGTAAAGAACCTTCCAGCTGAACGAAAGGCGATAGTACACCATGAGCCCGCTCAGAATGCCGCACGCGATCGCAAAATCCACGAGTGCGGTCAATACATAAGAAAGTGGTATGATCTCTCTCGGAAAATGTAATTTCGTCAGCAAATCTGAGTAGGCAAGCAGACCGTTGATGGCATTACTAACCGCACCCGAGAAGAGAGTCCAGGGCAATAACCCGGAAAACACGAACAACGAATACGGCACCCCATCGTTTGGGACTCGCGCTACTCGAGAGAAGACAAGCGTGTAGATCAGCATCATGGCTAACGGTTGCAATGCAGCCCAGACCCATCCTAATACCGATTGTTTATACCGAACCGCAATCCGAAAGAGCGTCATCGTATACAGCAAATCTCGATAGCTCACTAACGTCGTAATTCCAGAAACTATTGTTTCCAGGGAAAACGAGGCTGGACGAATTATCTTTAAGGACCGGGAATGTACCAGTCGCGAACCGAGAAGCGGATGCTTGCGTGCAGCGATAGGGGTCGTTGATTCACGGGCCATATCTTCCGAACCATTCCAATGATCGCGGAGTTCCCGATCTAAACTTCCATCGCTACTGGTTGGGCGTGGCGGCTCCATAGCGTACTAGATACAAAAGTACTCTGGATCAAAACGACGGTCTAGCAAGATTTGCCTCGTGCGGGACAGATCGCGGATGGCCGTCTGGTTGAACGTTTCACGAGATTAATCCAGAGACGCGCGAGGCGCCAGACACGCTCGAGAACTCCCGCAGTTGTTCTGTCAGGCTGTTGGCGAGAGCTCTTAAGTGAGGTGTCTTCAGGAGTCCTCCAAAGTCACTTGCGCTTGTCCGGAACACCTGGCATCTGTCACGTGCAAGGTCGCACCAGACCATTCGGGTGTCCAAGTCGGCTCCGACCTGCAAGCCGCCCGCGAGAAACAGCAAGATACGCCCAGGATAGGGAGCTGGAATGTAACGGGATCCAGCGCGATAAGTGGCCTCCACAACGAGATCCCTGTAACGCTTATAGCGATCCTTCCGGTAGACGTCCCGAAGAGAGATCATTGCTTTGACAATGGCACTGCTTTCGCCAAGATAACGAAGCGCCTCGCGGGGGGAGAGGCCTAGCAACGCTCGGAGACGCCTGCCTATTCCCCGAGTGAAGAAAACCAAGGGCCGCAACACAACGGGAACACTTTTGACCACCGGCAACGAACGAGGATGCCACGTCTCAATCAATGCCAGCAGCGGTGGCTCTTCTCCAGCGGCAATCAGTTGGCGAGCGATCTCGAAGGCCACGATTCCGCCGACACAGAAGCCCGCCAGGCGATACGGCCCGTGGAATTGCACTTTGCGGATCTCTCCAAGGAAATGTTCGGCGATCGCTTCGATTCGATCGATAGGCTTCTGACCCTCGAAGCCGACGTACTGAAGCACATGCACAGGCTGGTCGGAACCCAGAAACCTGGCAAAATCGTCGTATTCAAACGTATAGCCGTAAGCCCCGGGGACAACAAAGAGCGGATGTTGGAGTCCTTCCGACTGTACAGTTACAAGCGATGACCACGGCGTTTTGCCATCCTGACCAATGATGGCGGCCATTTGCTCAACCGTCGGCGCCCTGAATATCGTTGCAACCGGCAGACGTTGGCCGAAGGCCGTGTCGGTTTCGGCGAGCAGTCGCATGGCCAGCAGAGAGTGGCCTCCCAAGCCAAAGAAGTTGTCCGTAATCCCAATTCCATCTAGCTGCAACACCTTCTTCCAGATCTCCAGAAGCTGCGTTTCAACCTCATTCCGAGGTTCACCGCCGCCACTCCTCTCCTCGGGCGGCGCGGGTAGACCGACCAGGTCGACCTTTCGGTTTTCGCTCAGTGGCAGTGACTCGAGGACGACAACCGCCGGGATCATGTAGTCGGGCAACTTCTCGGTGATGGCCGCGCGCAACTCGAAAGCGCTTACGTCCGCACCCCGTTCCGACACAACATAGCACACCAACCGCGGATCGCAGGGGATGTCCTGACGTACGATGGCCAGGGTTTGCCTGACACCTGGATATTGCGCGGCAATGGCCTCCACCTCGCCTAGTTCAATGCGGTGACCCCGAATCTTGACTTGGAAATCCAGACGACCGAAATGTTCGATTTCCCCGTCGTCGCGATACCGAACCTCATCGCCGGATTTGTACAGTTTGCTGCCATCCGTGTCGAATGGATTCACTACGAACTTCTCCCTGGTCAGCTCAGGCCGATTCAGGTAGCCGTTGGCGAGCCCATCCCCACCAATGTACAGTTCGCCGGGTATACCGACCGGCACCCGTTGCATTCGGGGGTCCAGGACGTAGAACTGGGTGTTTTGGATGGGCCTGCCGATGGTCACGGGGCAAGCTTCTCTGACGCGACTCAGACTCGACCAGACGGTCGTTTCGGTCGGTCCGTAAAGATTCCAAACGGAATCGCTGATTTTCGTTAGCTGCTTGGCAAGACCTGCTGGAAGCGTTTCCCCACCGCACAGTATCTTTAGACTACAGCTGGCGCGGATCCAGCCGGCTTCCAACAGCATCCGCCAAGTCGAGGGCGTCGCCTGCATTGTCGTTATGGAGTAGCGTCGAAGGTCCGCCAGCAGCTTAGCACCGTCGACAACCGACTCCCTACTGGCAACGACAAGACGTGCGCCCACCATCATAGGCAGCAACAACTCGAGAACCGATATGTCAAAGCAAAGGTTTGTAACCGCGAGTAACCTGTCATCCTCCTCCAGACCGGGCTCGCGCTGCACGAAACTCAGCAGATTTACGAGGGCGCGGTGCGGCACGCAAACGCCCTTGGGCTTCCCGGTTGAGCCCGATGTAAACGCGACGTAGGCGAAACTCTCCAGATTACGAGTCTCCAAAGCGTTGGCCGGCGGTACCGCCAGTGCATCCTCGATCAGAATGCACTTTGCTGCGTTGCGGGATAGACGCGCAACGAAAGGGCGCTGCGTGAGCAATAAGGCAGCGCCTGAGTCGTCCATCTTGAACGAAATCCGGGCGTCCGGTTCTGCCGGATCCAGCGGCAAGTAGGCGGCACCGCTATAAAGGACCCCCAGAATGGCTACTACCATTTCGAGAGATCGTTCAAAGCAGACCGCGATCAACGAACCTGGGCCCACGGCGGCAGCCCGCAACGCCGCAGCGACGCGAAGCGCCTGATCGTGCAGCTCGGAATAGGTCAGTTCCTTTTCCTCGAACACAACGGCAACTCGGCCGGGCGAACGCGCTGCCTGCTCGGCGATCAGTTCATGCACACATTTCTCCGGGTAAGGAGCGCTCGTACCATTCCAAATGGAAAACTGTTCAAGTTCCTCACTTGTGAGCAGGGCAAGATCTCCAATCCGCCGGTCCGGATTCTGTAAGATACTGTTCAGCAGCGTTTGATAGTGACCGATCATCCGCCGGATCCGTGCCGCATCGAACAGGTCCGTGCTGTAATGAAACCGCCACCAGAAAGAGCCGTCGGCTGCTTCAACTACGAACGCAGTCAGATCCAGAATTGAACTGAAGGTTGCTACAGGGTATTGGCTTGCCGTCAGGGCGGCGAAATGTCGATTGCTCAGCGGTTCCTTGACGGCTGTCATCATGACCTGAAAGATGGGATTATGGGCAAGGCTACGTTTTGGCTGCAGCTCCTCAACAATCTTTTCTAATGGAAAGTCTTGATTGGCATGCGCGTCGAGAGACGCCTCCCCGACAGCGGCCAGAAGATCTCTGAATTTCGGGTTCCCAGAGAGATCGGTTCGAATTACCAGTGTATTGACGAACAATCCGATAAGGGCCTCGGTTTCCAAAAGCCTGCGCCCTGCAACGGGCACACCAATACAAATGTCCTCCTGACGGCTGTATCGGTAGAGCAAAACGTTGAAAGCTGCCAGCAACACGCTAAAGAGCGAGGTCCCCTCCAGCTGGGCCAGTCCTTCGAGTCCTTTTATCAGGGGAGCCGCGGCCGGAACCGCGATGACTCCACCCAGGAGAGGTCTGTTCAGCCGGCCGCACGCGGTCAGCAGGCAGTTCGAGACTTGCCTCTATACCTGCCAGCCGTGTCTTCCAATACTGACTCTGGCGCACGAATTCCTGGTTGTCCAGAGATTCGCGCTGCCACTCGGTGTAGTCGGCGTATTGAATCACCATCGGCGGCAACCGGCACTGGCGATTTTGGATTTCAGCTTCGTAAAGCTCGGTCAGCTCCTCGACAAACACGCCGATTGACCAGCCGTCACTGATCAGGTGATGCATCGTAAACAGCAGGAGGTGTTCCTGGTCCCGCATCCGCAGCAGTTTCATGCGGAGCAGCGGTCTGCACTGGAGATCGAATGGCCTGGTGGCTTCTTCGCACGCCATCTGGTACGCATCGCGATCGCGGGTATCGTCACGGAACGCTCGCAGATCGACTGCCGGAATCTTCACCTCCGCCGTTGGCGAGACTCTCTGAAATACATGCCCGTGCAAGATTAGAAAGTCGGTCCGAAGAGTCTCATGCCGCGCAACGATCTGCGCGACCGAGCGATGCAGCGCCTCAGTGTCTAATTCTCCACTCAGCCGCAGTCCGGAAGAAATGTTGTAGGCCGGCGTTCCAGGTTTGAGCTGTTCCAGGAACCACAGGCGTTGTTGGGCTAACGACAAGTGGCACAGACGAGTATCTTGGGCTTCATGGCCCAACAATTCGACGAGTAAGTTGCGCTTCTGCCCAGGAGTAAGTTCGGTTTGGAGTCGGGAGCGTACATTCATACGTCGGTACTTTCGGATTCGGGGTCACACCGTACCGAATTTCGGGCTCTCATAAATCGCCTCGCATCGTTTTGATACGATTGGCCAGCGCCGCAGTTAGCAACGCGTCGATTTCCTCGTCCGAGAGGGCCCGCAGGCGAGTCTCCAACTGTTCCCTGGTTTGTCGTCCAAACCGTCCGGGAACAATCGTGGGACTGGGCCTACCGTCCGCCCGAGCCTTTGCCAGAGTGGCCGCCAAGTCGGCCACGGTTGGCTCTTCAAACATGCTGCGCATGGGAATTTCAACTCCCAGGTATTTGCGAACACGTGCGATGACTTTAGCCGCCAGGAGGGAATGGCCTCCCAGTTCGAAGAAGTTGTCGAGAACCCCGATCTTTTCAACGTTGAGGACTTCGGTCCAAATCTTGACGAGATTTTCTTCCAATTCGTTCCGCGGAGCTATGTATCCGTGATGAGGTTGCCGGCAGGGCCGGGTCAAACGCTGGAAGCGCCCGCTGGTCGAGCTTGCCGTTTGGGGTCAGTGGCAGTGCATCCACTGTTACGAATGCCGATGGGATCATGTAGTCAGGCAGCCTGGTCTTCAGGTGCCTGCGCAGGTTAGAGTGAACCACCTCGTGGCCTTCCCTGGAGACAACGTATGCGACTAGGATGTGATTCGCTGATTTGTCGTTTCTCACGACCACAGCCGCGCGACGCACGGAATCATGGGTCATTAGCGCCGCCTCAATCTCCCCGAGTTCTATCCGAAAACCACGGATTTTGACCTGATTGTCGCGCCTCCCGAGAAACTCGATATTTCCATCTTCGATGTAGCGGCCGAGATCGCCGGTCCTGTACAACAATTCTCCAGCAGCAGAACGGGTCGGCAATGAAGCGCTCGGCGGTCAATTCGGGCCGATCAAGGTAACCTAGTGCCAGGCAATCTCCAGCCACACAGATTTCACCAGGCACGCCGATCGGAACGGGGTTCAGACTCTGGTCCAACAGGTAGATACGGACATTCCCGATAGGCTTGCCGATCGGAACGTAGCCGTCCAGAATAGTTGAGGAGGTGTCGAAGCATGTTACGTCTGCGGCTACTTCGGAAGAACCATAGAGGTTGACGAGCGTGGCGTGAGGGAACAATTTTGTGAAGCTCTCGTAGAGGCTGTACGGCAAAGCTTCGCCACTCGTGAAACAGAATCGGAGAGCCGGTAAGCAGGTTTCTGAATGCGAGCATGCATCCACGATGTCGCCGAGCTGAGACGGCACGACCACGATACGAGTTATACCTTGGATAGCGAGTTGGCGCGTTAATTCGTCCGAGTCAACTACTTTCTCGTCCGGCAGCACGAAGATGGAAACGCCCTGCAGCAGGGGACCGAAGATTTCGGCGACGGAATCTACGAAACTGAGACTTGTCCTCTGGGCGCAAATCTCGCCCGGCCGGAACGGATAGGCTTTCCACATCCAAGCAAACCGGTTCATTGATGCGCGATGGGTTCCTAAGACTCCCTTCGGGGTTCCTGTTGAACCGGACGTATAAATGACGTAAGCGGGACAGTGGCAATCCAGGGAAGCCGACGGAGTGACGTGGCTCTTGGCGAGGATGGTGGCGCGTTCGCGGTCCATGAAGATGGTCTGGCAGCTGTGCTCGGGCAACCGCATGCGGAGGCGATCCAGCGTGATCAGAATCCGCGCGCCGCTATCCTTTAGCATGAACTCGATTCGCTGCTTCGGATAGGAGGGATCGATCGGAACATAGCTCGCCCCGGTTTTCATCACCGCCAAGACCGCGACGATAGCGTCGGGCGATCGCTCGACGGCGACACCGACGTGATCCCCGGTCTGCACACCGTGCTCTTGAAGGTAATGCGCAAGGCAGTTCGCCTCATCGTTTAACTGCCGATACGTCAGGTTGCGGTCGTCGCTGCGAATGGCTATTGAATCGGCGGCGAGCGCCGCGCAGGCTTCAAATGCTTCGTGTATGCAGACGCCGTCGGGAAAAACGGACTCGGTGGCATTCCATTCGACCAAAGTCTTATTCCACTCACCAGGGCCTAGGATTGGTAACTTAGAAAGCGCGCGGTCCGGATCGGAACAGATTCCGCGCAGTAGCGTCCCGAAGTGTTCGGCCATGCGCGCGATCCGTGGCTGATCGAATAAATCCGTGCTGTACTCCCAAGCGCAGCAGAGTCCGTCTAGTTCGAAGATTTCCAAAGTGAGATCGAATTTCGCGAGATCACCGATTAATTCAAGTTCATCAAGGCGCAGTCCCGCGAAGTCGAGCGAGTGTCGCGGAAGGTTGTGCCAGATGAACATCGTTTGAAACAGTGGCGTATAGCTCATGCTCCTTTCCGGCTGCAACTCTTCAACGACTTTCTCGAACGGAATTTCTTGATGGGCGAACGCGTCGAGTGTTGTATCGCGTACGCGTTGCAGCAAATCGCGAAATGTCGGATCGCCGCCAAGATTCGCCCGCAAAGGAATCGTGTTCACAAATAGCCCGATCAGCGGCTCCAGCTCGACGTGACCTCGGCCGGCCATGGGTGTCCCCAACACAAAGTCAGCGACACCCGTATAGCGCCACAACAAGGTTTCGAACGTGGCGAGCAGCAGCATGAACGGTGTGACACCCTCCTTGAGGCTGAGCTCAGCGACTTCTTTGGCAAGTTCCGCGTCAAGTCGCACTCTGTATGTGTGCCCCTTGTGGCTCTTCTCCGCGGGACGGGGCCGGTCTGCGGGAAGTTCCAATACAGTGGGAGCACCATCCAGAGTTCGCTTCCAATACTCAAGTTGACGGGTGGAAACTTCGCCCGCAAAGGATTCGCGCTGCCAGGCTGCGAAATCACCGTATTGGATCGGAAGTGCGGGAATCTCCGGCGACCGACTCGTATGGAACGCCTCGTAAAACTCTGTCATCTCTTTGAGCAGTACGCCGATCGACCAGCCGTCCATCACGATGTGATGCGCAGCTAGAACCAGCTCGTGCTCTGTCGGAGTCAGGCGCAAGAGTTTGAAACGAATGAGTGGACCGGCACTCAGGTCAAATGGGCGCTGCCTTTCTTCCTCGGCAAAAAGCAGAGCACGCTCTTCTCTCTGGTGTGCAGGAATGTGATCGAACTTGACGAGCGGCAATCTGGCGGCCTCAGGAACGTCGCTGATCAACGTCATCAATTGGCCGTCCACTGAGGCAAACGTTGAACGCAGACAGCCATGTCGCTGCACTATCGACTGCACGGCTCGTGTCAGTGAGTCAATGTCCAGCGACCCCTTGATCCGGAATGCGCTTGCGAGGTTGTAAGCGGTATTACCCGGCTCAAGCTGGTCAAGAAACCATAGTCTCTGCTGTGCAAAAGACGCTGAAAAACGCTGCTTCAATCTCGGCCATCCAAAGGGGCGCAGTTCCACTTTCGTGGTGGCAGCATTGTAACCCAGACTCGGGCTGGGCGCCGCATTTGAAAGGTCGAAATTTGCGCACCCTGCAAGGTGATAAATCCCGATTTCTGCACTTTGAGCAGCGCGATGAGTGTGAAACGCTCCCGGCTTGCCAAGTGACTGGTTTCTGCCAGCCGTGTGGACGTTGGAACCCAGTACCAGATCCGTATGGGAAGACTGCCGAGCCTCGCCATCCGGCAGCGGTTTGTAAATGTGGCAAACGGCCGGATTGAGAGCACCTCGCCGATCGCGGCATACTCGGCCTGATCGAGAAATGGGCAAAGGCCCGAGTATCGGAGGATGGTCAGTGGTTGAGACGAAGGTGCGCGTCTCGGGCGAGCGAATGAGTACATGTTGCAGTGGTTCGATTACAGGTGTTGCTCTCCAGAAACATATCCAAGTTGTTGATTCTACGTAGGGCAATTTTGGCCCTGCGTTGTTTAACCTCTATTTTCATGCCACGCAGTCGAGCTTGGCTGCCCTGACTCCGCAATAGTCGTTCCCCGCTCTGCAAGTCTCGGGCACCATGGACCCGCAAGAGGCGCGCCCAAAACTTGTAGGTGTGAAAGGCGAATTGGCTCGTATCCTGTGAGTCGGAAAATCCACGGGCCCACGAGGAGAATGAACATGAAAAACACTAACGTGACCGAAGCGACCCGCATGCCACTGATCAACGAGACAGCACCCGACTTCACAGCTCGAACCCGTTCGCCACCGCCAGTGTCTGCTGCTTCATTGCTCTACAGGCCCTCCGCCAAATTCCCCCTCACTCTAGCCTGCAGATCAGATCGGTGGAAATCGGAGTACTTGTTCAGAGTCTCCCTAGGATGAGCTTGGCTGCAGAGCCGCACCCACCATTGTCTTGCCAGCGGTCCCGCCGACCGAGCGTACCAAATTCCGGCAAATATACCGGTATCTCCCGTTACTAACCTTATCTAACCTCTTTAGAGCCAACAGTCGGTGGTGGCCCGAGCTCGACAATTACGGCGACGCTGGGGTCGGTCACTAACAAAGGTAACCGCACAACCAGCAACGCTCATGGTCACGACGACGAGTCCGCCGAACGCTGGCAAAACAACGGCCTATCAAAACAACGGCCTATTCTGATGCTGGAATACCCGACATCTACGACCCGAGCACGAATCGTTGGACAAAAATTGACAGGCGCAAACAACCCTCTCGAAACTTATCCGTTCACGGACTGCCGAACAGCGACGTGATGCCCGTTGGAGGGTCGGAGTACGCTACGGTCACCGAATCGTTAAACCTCGCCTCGCAAAGATGGACGATGATTGATGCTCGTGTAATTGACGGGCCAGTTTGACTATGTACCTGCCTAACAGGTTCTTAAAGGCTCCCAGTGCGACTCATAGCCAGGGCACAGGACCCTTGTCAAACACCACGTTTGTTGTCGATTTCATGCAACCGTCTCCATCGTCGGTGCAATCTCCGTCGATGGCTATCCCGCATACTTTCCTGAAATGTGACGGAACTTCCCGAAGGGAGTGTCTGGCGACCGGAGGGGAGACCGACAAGAACGGCGGCAATATAACCAACGCTGTTTATGGAGCTGAATTGTGGAATCCACCGCGAAGGCTTGGGCGACAATGGCATCCATGCACACTCCGCGGGAGTATCACGCCACCGCACTGCTGCTTCCCGATTGGCGGGTATTGCAGTCAGGCATGGGAGCCGACTTCGGAACGTTCCCGACGAGACTAGCGCCGAGTTTTTCTCGCCGCCGTATCTATTCAAAGGACCGCGCCCGACCGTCACCTCGGCCCCCAGTTCAGGTGCACTACGGACAGAACTTCACTGTCACAACCCCGGATGCCGCATCGACCTCCAGCGTGGTGCTGATCCGCGAGGGTGCTGCGACTCACTTCTTCGACCAGGCTACCCGATTTGTTCCAGTCTCGTTCCTGCAGGTGAACGGTGGCCTGAGCATCACTGCTCCCGCCAACGGAAACGCTGCACCTCCAGGCTATTACATGCTATTCATTGTCAATAACACTGGAGTGCCGTCGGTGGCGCCCATCGTGCAAGTCGGACCCTGAGTTAGATAGGACTGGGCGTCGTCTTCTGAACCAGGGGCAGCATCGCCGAGCTGTACACATAGAAAGTGAGATCCGAGTGCGGCCTCCGGAAGAGGGGCTTACGATGCGCCACGCGTGCTTGTCCTTTGCGAGAAGAGCCACATGTATCGCCGGAGCCCCACTCACTGGCGTTCCGTGCAAGTCGAAAATCTCGGCCAGCTATCCTCTATGCGCTGTCGGGTGTTGGTTTGCTGCTGCGAAGACGGTCGGATCCTGTGACGAGCGACTCATCTCTGCCGGAAGTACCTCACTCGGTACCCGAAGGTCCCGGCAGAATGAGTTTAAGGTAACATCTGTTAGTCTACTATAGTACTCTACTATAATACTTGGACAGGGTATATTCGCCAGTGCAATCCAAGACGCATAACGTCTTCGACCTCTGAGGAATTGGAAAAATGCCAAACAATTCTATGCGGGTCTTGATCACGGGTGGCGCGGGTTTTGTCGGCTCCCATTTATGCCATGCGCTCGTGGCGGAAGGTCACTCCGTCGTCTGCGCGGACAACCTGCTGACCGGCCGCATAGAAAACCTGGCTGACCTCACGTACGAATCACGATTCGAGTTCATAAGACAAGACATCTGCCGTCCCTTCGACCCAGGCAAGATCGACTACCTGTTTCACTTGGCCTCGCCTGCCAGTCCTATCGATTATCAGAAGCATGGTATCGAAACCCTGCAAGTGGGTTCGGCTGGCACCATCAACTGCCTCGAACTGGCGAAGAGGTACAATGCGAAATTTCTGCTTGCTTCGACGTCAGAGTGTTACGGCGATCCGCTGGAGCATCCGCAAAAAGAAAGCTATTGGGGACACGTAAATCCGATCGGCCCACGTTCCGTGTACGACGAGTCCAAGCGCTTCGCAGAAGCAGCCACCATGGCGTACCACCGCTACCGTCAAGTGGACACGCGCATCGTGCGTATCTTCAATACGTACGGGCCGAGGCTACAAATCAACGACGGCCGCGTGATTTCGAATTTCATGAAGCAGGCGCTGCGCGGTGAACCGCTCACCGTCTATGGCGACGGCCTGCAGACCCGCAGCTTTTGCTACGTGAGCGACGAGATTGAGGGGATTCTTGCATTGTCACGCGTCCAAGAGTCGCTGCCGACCAACATCGGGAATCCGCGGGAATTTACGGTGCTGGAGTGCGCCCAACTCGTGCTGCAAGTAACCGGATCGGAGAGCGCCGTGCATTTCGAGCCGCTGCCACAGGACGATCCCCGGCAGCGCTGCCCCGATATCACCAAGGCTCGCACTCTGCTGGGATGGGAACCCAAAATTGACCTGGTGACGGGATTGCAATTGTCCCTCGACTATTTCCGGGCAGCAGTCCCACCGCGATCGGAGGTGACCAACGTCGACACTAGTACTCAAGATGAGCGTGGATCTCATTCGCATCCACTCGAGGTTAGAACAGGGGAGCCGAATTCGGCGCCCCAGGCCAAGTAAACGTCCATACTGTGGAGACACTCGCCGCGCGGTTTAGCCTCGCAGGATGCTGAAAAAGCACTCCTTTTAATAGAACCGTCGTGAACTGGCATCGGACGGGGTTTCGTTTGTATTGTAGATTGCCCTCAAGAGTCAGACCAACAGGAGGGCGGAAGCCTGTCAGCAAAGAGGTTCGTGCCTTTATCCTCCGTATGGTCGCCGAGAATTCGACTTGGGGAGCGCGGGGCATTCACGGCGAACTGCTCAAGCTGGTTTCGATCTCTCGGAAAGGAGCGTTTCGCGATGGATACAGCGAGTCCCGAAAGACCCAGACGTGGTGAAGCGATGGCTGGCGTTCCTCAGGAACCTCGCGAAGCCATTGCGGCGATGGACTTCTTTACCGTCCCAACGCTCACGTTTGGTGTTCTGTATTGTTTTTTCGTGATCGGCCACGAGCGGCGTAAGATCCTGCACTTCAATGTGATGCGAAATCCCAATGGCCTTGGGAAGGACACACCCGGTGGTCGACCAAGCGCGATAATGTCGCCAACCGGAAGGGAAGTCATATCCTGGCCGCGACTCGGTGGGCTTCATCACCGCTATGTGGTCGCAGCCTAAATCACTGCTGGTCGTAAATTGTCCTTCACGGAGTAACGTGTGCTGGAGTCCGGAGACAATCGCGGCTCTCCGATCCTTTTCAGGCCTGCCCAATCGCTGCGGGCGCCTCACGCGACTATGTCCCGGATTTGAATTGACAGCCCGCACTCCCGCAATCGTAACGGCCGGTATCCGAAACCGGAGAAGTTTCTAGTTTTGGCGAACCACAGGTCTACATCACGAATACCGTCTGGAACAGCGCGTCGCCGTCGCAGGTTTCTGCGGAGGACAAGCCGACAACGTCCGCTTGTGGACAGAATGTCGCGTGAATCTCGCGCAAAGCCTTCTCACCCATGTTTTCCAGCGCTTCACTCGCAGTCCAGAAACCGGCTCCTGAGGAACTAATTGTCATTGTCATGTTGCCGGGATGGGCAGGAGCTGGAAGCCGAGCTGAGCTGCCTGTTTGCGGAGGCGCATTTCTGCTCGCTGACGTGCCTGTTCATCGCAACGATGGAAGACGGTGAATGTCGAGACGAACCTCCTTGGGATGACGACGAAGACTACCGGAGCCTAAACATCGTCAACGGTCTCGCCAACGGCTAGATTTTAAGCAGGCTAGGGAACAGTCGCAGACGCTCTGTTCGAGTAGGAACTTTCACTCCCCTGGGAATTGACGGAAGTGGCGACGTACCAGTAGGTATTCCCACTTTGCACCGTCTGGTCACCATAGCTTGTATTAGAGATTAGGTTGAAATTAAGCTTTGTGAAGGGCCCGCCTGGAATCGTGGAACGATAAACATTGTAACCAACGACTCCGTGAGTTGCACTCGCATGCCACGATAGTGTCATTTTTGCAGTAACCTTGAGGTTCACGGTCACTGTTCGCCGAATACCCCCTCCAGTCCCGGTCACAAATATGGCGTAAGTTCCCGTGCGCGTGCTGGCTCGGACGGTTATGGTCATGGTTGATCTCCCCGAACCGGGAGCTGCGACCGCAGCAGGACTAAAGCTTACGGTAGTACCGCTGGGAGCACCGGAGGCGGAAAACGCGATGGAGTTATGGAAGCCTCCGCTGATGGTGGTGGTTACTGTCGCGCTGCCGTGACCGCCCCGCATGATGGTAATTAGTGAAGGTAAGGCTGCTAAGACGAAGTTCGGTGCCGCAGTTACCGTCATCCTAAGGGTTGCGGTATGGCTAATTCCGCCACCTGTGCCGGTCACAATGATGGTGTAAGTGCCCGGAGAAGTACTAGCACCCGCGGTGATGGTCATAATCGAGCTACCGGAGCCGGGAGCCGCGATGGAGACAGGCTTGAGGCTGACGGTACTGCCCGGGGGAGCGCCGGAGATGGAAAGCGCGATCGCGCGGTTGAAAGCACCACGAATGGTGGTGCGAACAGTAGAGCTTACCTGCCTTCCTTGTATGACGTTTAGCGAGGCGGGAGAGACTGAAACGGTGAAGTTTCCTGGCGGCGTAACCGTCAGCCTTGCGGAACCACTTATCTGAAGGGACGCCGCTCTGATGATTGCTTGACCCTGCGCTATGCCGCTGGCTATTCCGGCCGTTTGGATCCTTGCTACCTGCGGCGCGCTCGAGGTCCAGGTGGCCGACGTGGTTATATTGTGGGTGCTGCCGTCGCTGTAGGTTCCAGTCGCGGTGAACTGCTCTTGTCCACCTGCCACAATCGAAGCATTCGTCGGAGACACCGCTATTGAGACCAAAGTCGGCTGTGTGCGGAAGGCGACCATCTGCATAACCCACTGCCCTGATGGACTAACCGGGGCGGTGGCACTATAGCGGCCGGTAGCCGTAACCATCCGGTCTTCGGCAATGTCACCGTCGGGCTGGGTCAGCAAGCGCTTGATGAAGCCGCTGCCCGGCCCGGTGGTACCAGTCTGAACCAAATTCGCTCCAAAGATCAGATCCGTCGGGTTTCTCGTTGCCGCCGAACCGCTGCTGCTAGCCGTGCCTTTGCCGAAGTTCGCAGCCGTCACGTCCACCGGGTTGTTCGGATCGGCCCCACTGTACTCCAGGATTCGAATGTCGGGGTAAGCTGCGCCCGACGAAAACCTCACCGTAACGGTGTTGGCTCCGGCCGCTGCCGGACGAATCTTCTTGGCGTAATAAATGGACTGCGACAGGGCACCGCTCACAACTGTCGGTCCTGCGGCACGGGCATACACATTGCCCGTGGTATCCGTGACCGAACTGACGGTGGACGTGCTGTCATTCCATCCCACTACAACCACGATGAGATCGTCGGCCGCTTGCGCCGCGAGGAATCTCACGTTCACCGTGGTCGGGGATGATTGCGGGGTTGCCGAGTTGCCTTGCACATACGTAATCGCGGCCGTGGAATTCATGGTCGGGATTACCCCCGTGAACTGGCGGTGGTCGAATCCGACCGGTTCGGTGACAAGCACTGGGGAGAAGCCGATAGCTCGTGCCAGCGTGGCTACGATCGTTGCGTTACCCGGTGCCAGGCCGAGAACAAAGCCGCCACTGCCCCTTGTCGCCACGAGCGGGGCAGTTGAGGTCCAGGTCACTGAATTGCTCAGGTCGCGCGTGCTCCCGTCAAGGTAGGCCCCGATGGCGGCAAACCGCTGCCGTTCCCCTGCCCTGAACGAAGCACTTGCCGGCACCACCGAGAGCCCAACCAATCCTGCACTGTTGTAGAGCTGCTGAATCTGCTCGGCAGTAAGTGCGGTATTGTAGAGGCGAAAATCGGCAATCGTTCCGCTGTCGAAATCGGTCGTGCCACTGCGGCTAAACAAATAGATGGGATTGTCGCCAAAGGTGTTCGTGTTGGTGGACGCTTCCAGGCTGCGGGCGGGGGTTTGCAACGCGCCGTCCACATAGAAAGCCACCTCGTTGCCGTTCGTCTGACTCTTGTCGAAGACGACGGCAAGGTAGTGCCACGCTCCGGATGAGGGCTGAAGATAGCAATTTGAGGTATACCCGAGATCGCCGTGCAGGCTGGCCTGTACTCCGTGACACTCATCGTCATCCGGGAAGAGGGCAAAACCGGTCGTCGAACGCTTATAGTCTTCGCTGGCCTCAAATAGCGCGTGTCCGCCGGCTGTCGAATAGATGCGCTTCGACCAGAAGGCGACCGTGACCGCCTTTGTGCCGCGTAGGTCAATCGCAGGGATGCTCACATACTGCTTGGCGGCTGCTTCAATAGCAACTCCTCCGCCAAATTTCCCGGGTACCCACTTCACCCCATTTACAAGCCTGGCGTTATGACCGTTGCCCGTGGCGTCTGTGGCCTTGGTTCCGGCACCATCGTCGAAGGGCCAGTAACCCACGGGGTTCTGGCCGATCATCGGAGAGGCAGACACTAGACAGATTGCCAACCCTATGAAAGAAAAATAGTTAGAGCATGATCGAGGGTCCTCGTTACACATTGCTTACCTTAGTTTTGAATAGAAGTTACTGTTTGTTTGAAAGCCATCCGAGTTTGCAGGCTGGCAAAACCTAAAACAGTCCGCGTCTCGAGTTCGCGCCGGGATTGAGAGATCGTGGACCCCGACAAACCAGATTGTCCAATTAAAGCAACTACTTACAAGCATAGTGCGGTAGCTTTTTGTAGAGCGAACATCGTTACCTTAAGATCAATTAAAGTCAAGTTCTATGTCAGCCAAATTTTAGAAACAAAAAGTAACAAACCTCAGGTTACTTTTGCAAGATGAATCCGAATCTATTGATTGGCTGAAAGTCCTGGCTCGGCGCCAGCTTGTCGCTGTGTCCGCAAATATTTTGCAAAACACCACCAATTGGCAGGGGGCACATCGGTGCTATAATCTCAAACCAACCTACGGGGGCGCGCTACCTCTCGATCTCTGGGCCGACCAGGAAATTCGTTTAGGCGGCTCAGCGGGGCCATGCAGGGTATCAGAGACGAGAATTTGGTGTCTGGAGTTTAATGAACCGGGCATTAATTGAGCGCTACCGTTGTCCCGAAAAATTCGTACAGCTTGAGTTGAAAGGCCAGTTGTCTGCTGATACTGGTTTTTTTCGACTTGGGATCGCGACCTGCTATGGACGATCGGCTGCCGGCTTCCGTAGTAGCAGAGCCGACACTGCTCTCTACGATGTTGCCAGCGACGTCACTACACACGATTCAGCCGTCGTGCTACCGTTTAACCCGTCAGAAGTAATAGAGAACCTGCGACTTGAACGGTACGAAAATCGTTCTGGCTACTCTGCCCGCAGCCGCTGGAAAAAGTCGCTGAAAAGCGTCTATTACGCCGTGCGCCCGTGGATGCACCTCAACCTTCGTCAGAAGGTTCAGAGGGCTTACCTGACTGGGTGGCGACGAATCGCGTTTCCGCACTGGCCTGTGGACACCACGGTCGAGGATCTAAACGAACAACTGCTCTTGCTGTGCATGAAGGCCAAGGGTGTTAGAACGGTACCGTTCGTTTGGTTCTGGCCTGACGGTGCTCGAGCCTGTGTTGTGATGAGTCATGACGTTGAAGAACAAAGGGGTCTGGACTTTTGCACTGAGTTGATGGATATGGACGATTCTGTTGGTATCAGGGCTTCATTTCACCTGATACCGGAGGGCCGCTACCAAATTTCCACTCCACTGGTTCAAGCTTTCCGCGACAGGGGGTTTGAAGTAAACATTCATGATCTCAATCATGACGGCCGCCTCTTTCGTGACAATGATGAATTCTCGCGTCGTGTTGTAAGAATTAACAGGTATGGAAAAATGTATGGCGCAACAGGCTTCCGGTCTGGGGTGCTCTACAGAAACCAGGATTGGTTCGGTGCGCTAGATTTCTCTTTTGACATGTCGGTCCCGAATGTCGCACATCTGGATCCGCAACGAGGAGGCTGCTGTACCGTAAACCCATATTTCATCGGCAAGATTCTGGAGATCCCCCTCACAACGACGCAAGACTACATGCTGTTTCATTTGCTTGGCGATTTCTCCTTGGACCTGTGGACTATGCAGACCAGCGCAATTATTGAAGAAGAACGGCTTAGTAAGCTTTCTTGTACATCCGGACTACATCATCGAAAGCAGAGCACGCGATACCTATCGTCGTTTGTTGGACTATTTGTGCCATCTTAGGTCGAGCGAGCGATTATGGTTTGCTCTTCCAGGAGAAATTGACGAGTGGTGGCGGGCGCGTCGAAAAATGCGCGTGGTAGAACGCGATGGCGAGTGGCGGATAGAAGGCCCGGGTGCGGAACGAGCCCGGCTAGCTTTTGCCAGGGCGGCCGGCGATCATGTCGAATACGAAGTCGGTGTTCGCGGACGCGCGGCATAAAGTGTTTCATTCCCGTTATCGTCGCACCGAGACGGCAATTCGATTGTCAACCTGAACCTTCCCAACCTGGGGACACGCGCGTGGCGGTGTATAAGCTTGATCCCTTACAGGATCGCAGGTGGGGTAAGCTCCTGGATGGGCATCCATCCGCCTCGGTATTTCATACCCCCGCGTGGCTGGAGACATTGCGTCGCACTTACGGGTATGTGCCCGTGGTGCTCACAACGAATCCGCCAGGGGCCCAATTGAGCACCGGCCTCGTGTGCTGCCGTGTGAACAGCTGGCTTACGGGAAAACGGCTGGTGTCTCTGCCGTTTTCCGACTACTGCCAGCCGTTGGTGGATAATGAGGCAGACCTGTATGCCATACTTTCTGCCTTAGAGCAGGAACTACACCTTGAGAAACTGCTTTACGCCGAAGTTCGGCCTATGCAGAAAATTGAATTCCCTGCCTCCCTCCATTGTTCCAGTCACTCCTATTGTCTTCATCGACTCGATCTGAAGCCAGACCTTGATACTCTTTTCAGCGGTTTTCACAAGGGCTCGACTCAAAGAAAAGTCCGGCGAGCACAGCGGGAAGGCTTGACCTACGAGGAGGGGCAGCAGGAATCCCTCCTGGATGCCTTCTACCGTTTGTTGCTTCTCACCCGACGTCGCCACGGACTACCCCCACAACCCAGAGCCTGGTTCCAGAATCTTATCGATTGCTTCGCAGAAGCGCTGAAAATTCGAGTAGCGTTCAAGAATAGCCTGCCTGTGGCCTCGATTCTTACGTTACGGCACAAGGGGATCCTGCTCTACAAGTACGGGTGCTCCGACGAACGATTCCACAATCTCGGAGGCATGCATCTCCTATTCTGGAGAGCCATTCAAGAAGCCAAGAACGATGGATTGTCTGTGCTCGACTTTGGCCGGTCTGACTTGGAGAACACCGGACTAGTCAAGTTCAAAGATCGCTGGGGTGGAACGCGTTCGATAATGACCTACTGCAGGTTCTCTGCCTCGAATCACTCACGAGGGACTTTCGCTCCTGCAGGCGCGGCATGGAACGGTAAAGGTGCGCAAAGAATCCTGTCCCGTTTGCCTTCCTTCATCCTCCGTTCGGCGGGTGATTTGCTGTACAGGCACCTGGGTTAGCCGTTACAGAAGACGTCGCAGCGTCTTGTGATCAGCCAACCGGCAAACGGATGCAGCGCCACTACCAAGGCCGAGCCCGATTGCATGAGGTTGTTGATCTTCGAAGTATCCACGTAGAAGCTCCAGATTGCAGGTTGGAATGAACTATTTGCAGCTGGGGGAGAACCGCTACGACGAATGATGCACAAACCGCCTGCATTCTAAGCGGGCGAAATGATTAAGACGCCGCTCACGGCAAATCCTCCCGTCCCGCACTGAACACTCCTGGGGTGCCGGAGAGGCTCTGCGATTGAAAGCGAATTTACGACGAAAGGGCTGTTCCGTATACCTGGCAGGAGAATCTGCGGAACTCACTCCACCGCGACTGCTGCCGTATTTCGCTTCGGGATCAGCGAGCCGATGCGGCGAATTTGCGCTCCTACAGAACGCAGCTTTTCTTCTATCCGCTCATAACCACGATCGATGTGGTACACGCGATCAATGATGGTTTCGCCCTCCGCAACCAACGCGGCAAGGACCAGCGACGCCGAAGCGCGCAAATCGCTCGCCAGCACCGCAGCCCCGCTTAGCGGAGTCTTGCCGCGGACCACGGCGCGACGACCATCGATCTTGATGTTCGCCCCCATGCGCACCAACTCCTGCGCGTGCATGTAGCGGTTCTCGAAAATATTTTCCGTGATCAGGCTCGTTCCTTCCGCTTGGGTCGCCAACGCCATGTATTGCGCCTGCATGTCGGTCGGAAATCCCGGATATTCTTCTGTAGCGACGTCGGCCGATTTCAGCGGACCGTTACTCGTTATGCGGACTGAATCACCATTGCTCGTAATGTGAACGCCGCAGTCGCCGAGCTTGCTGAGCAACGCCGCAACATGCTGGGGCTCGCAGTTTGCCACAGTAAGGTCGCCGCCTGTCAGTGCAGCCGCGACCACAAAGGTTCCCGCCTCAATCCGGTCAGGCACGATGCGATGGCGCGCGCCGCGCGAGCTTTTCGACACCTTGTACACGAATCGTGCGGGTTCCTGCGCCTTCGATGTGCGCTCCCATCTTCATCAGCAAGGCCGCGAGATCGACCACCTCTGGCTCGCATGCGCAATTTTCGAGTAAGGTCTCACCATCGGCGAGCGTCGCGGCCATCAGCAGATCTTCAGTTCCCGTAACGGTGATCTTCTCGAAGACGACGTTTGCGCCTTTTAGGCGTTCGAGCCCGCGCTTCGATGTAGCCATGTTCCTGCGTAATCTGTGCGCCCAGTTTCTCTAAGCCCCTGATGTGCAGGTCGATGGGACGAGCGCCGATTGCGCACCCTCCCGGCAGCGAAACCCGGGCATGTCCCATGCGTGCGACCAGCGGTCCCAGCACCAGTGTTGACGCGCGCATGGTTTTCACCAATTCATAGGATGCTTCGGTGTTGACCAGATTGCGGCAGGAGATGGTTGTGCGATGTTGCGCGCGGCCGTAGCCGAGTTCGACTTCCGCGCCCATCGCGGTCAGCAGATTGCGCTCGGTGACGATGTCGCGCACCTGCGGGATGTTCTCGAGGATCACCGTCTCCTCGGTGAGCAGTGCTGCGGCCATCGCCGGAAGAGCGGCGTTCTTGGCTCCGCTGATGCGGACGGTTCCAGCCAGCGGATTGCCACCGCGGACAACGAGTTTATCCATTTATGAAGTTCCCGAACCATTCTACGAGTTTAGGCGGACCAGCAGCAGGCTCTGGTCGTCATCCTGAACGTAAGACGCGGACAGTGCGGCATAGATTCGGTGCGCGATTTGAGGTATCTGCTGCAAACGGTTTTCGCGGAGTATTTGCTCAAGCCGGTCGAGCCCGAATTCCTCTCCTGACGTGCTGGCAGCTTCAAGAATGCCGTCGGTAGCGATAAGGAATGTGTCGCCGGCGTGAAAGTCGATGCAGTGTCCGCCGTAGGGCGTACCGCTCAGCAGCCCTAACGGCAACTGCTGGTCGGCGAGACGACAAACTCTATCGCCAGAAGCCAGCAGCATGGCAGGTTGGCCGGCGATGGCATATTCGACGCGGCACGCGCCATCCGCAGCTTTGGGATAGATACGCAGGGCCGTGCTGGTCGCGTACATGTGCGATTCCTTCACCGCGGGCAGAACTTCATTGAGGCGCTCGAAAACAGCCGTAAGAACAGGAAGATCAAACAGCTGCGTGCGGACAGCAGTCTTGATCATGCCCATGAGGATTCCGGCAGGAAGTCCATGACCAGAGACATCGGCAACGTAGGCGAAGACGGAGCCGTCAGAGAGCGGAACGACGTCCACCAGGTCGCCACCAACTTCGGCGCTGGGAATCGAGGCGCCGTATATTTCCAGACGCTCGGAGCACCAGTCGATGGTAGGCACCAGCGTCTTCTGAATGCCCTGGGCGATGGCTAGTTCGGTCTGCATGCGAATCGCCACCGTACCTTCGTTCTGAATGAAGCGCATGAAGAAGAGATAGGCTGCGAGGCTGAGCAGGATGCAGGCGATGGTCGCTACGCGCGTACCTTGCTCGGGCGTTGGGAAGGCGAACGGCCCGCTATGACGCAGCAGATCGGACAGCAGGCGGGATCCCACAATCCAGAAAAGGATGACCGCGATGAGCCATCGCCGGGCGCCGCGAAAGAAGACAAGAATCCAAACGACGGCGAGAACTCCGCTGAAGATCGACCAGGCGACCACCGGCAGAAAAGGCTTTCGTCCCTGATCGAGGAGGTCCACAAAACAGCCGATCATGCCGAACATGCAAAAGATGGCAAGCAGCAGGGAAGACAGGCGGCGAAGTGGCACCGTGCGCCAGTAGGTGCGATGGAGCGGGAGCGGTTTCTTCTGCGACAGGAACGCTGCGATAGACGGATTGACATGAACAAGAAAGTGGGAATCGGTTCGAGAATAGCAGAGTGGCGCTACAGTGCTTCGGCGATCGCGTCGTGCAGCAGTGGCCGGAATGGCCTGATAAGTTGGGAGGCGCGGTCGGGCCAGGTGCGATTGGTCAGCAACGTGACGCTGAGTTGCCGTTCGGGATCAATCCACAACGATGTGCCGGTGTAGCCCAAATGTCCGAAAGACCGCGGCGAGAAGTGCTTGCCCGAGGATGACGGGTGTGAAGGTGTGTCCCAGCCAAGAGCGTGCGAAGCGCCGTTCGGCGATGGTTGGCGGCGAGTGAACAGCTCTACGGTCGAAGGCTCAAGGATCGGCGTTCCCCCGCGCAGCATACACTGGGCGAAGTGGGCGACGTCGATAGCGGGAGCGAACAATCCCGCATGTCCGCTGACTCCACTCATGACGGAAGCGTTCTCGTCGTTGACCTCGCCTTGAATCACGCGATGCCGAAAGGTGCGGTCGTCCTCTGTCGGCGGAACCGCGGCCATCCATTCTGATGGAGGGTTGAAGCGCGTGCGAGTCATACCGAGGTGTGCGAAGATTTCCGTCTGTGCCAGTACGTCGAGCGGCTTGCCTGCCAAACGAGCGAGAATCTCGCCCAATACTATGAACCCGATGTCGCTGTAGGCAGCCTTCGCGCCGGGTTGCGCAACCAGAGGCGTCGCGCAAGCCGCGTGAAACACATCCTCGCGACCCTGCGCAGACTCGAACAGCTTGACATAGGCCGGCAATCCGCTGGAATGCGACAGCAGCATTCGCAGAGTCACTGCGCGCCGCTCAGCCGATTGCGAGCTCGGCGCGAGCGATACGAATTCCGGCAGAATGTCGTAAACCGGAGACTCTAGACGCAATACCCCACGTTCATACAGAACCATAGCCATCGCGGTCGTGGCGACCACCTTGGTGACTGAGGCCAAGTCAAAGACAGTTTCGCGTTCAATGGCCGGGGAATCCGCCTCGTAGGTGAAACGGCCGAAGCCCTGGTGCGCAACCAGCGCTCCGCGATGGGTTACGGCCAAAGCTGCCCCGGGAAAGGCCCGCCGATGGATGGCCACGCGAGTGAGCATGAGTGCGCGAGCGAATCGCGATTCCTGTTCACGAAAGGCCGGCTCAAGAGTTATCTCCGGTTGCGATCTGCGGTTCAGGCTTCTCCTTGCTGGCAAGCCGCCGGCTGCGGCAACTTATAATAGCTTGCCTGTGCTAGCGTCGTGGCGGGCGTATCAAGTCGACGTCTGGACGTTGGAAGCCAAGCAGAAAGGTCCCCGATCCTTTGATCCGCCGCCAGCTCTGGCCAGTTATCGCAGCCGCACTCCTGATCACGCTTTCTTGTCCATGTACCGCGCAGTTGCCGGCTCCGACGCCTCCGGAAACAGGGTTGGTCATGGACTTGACCACCTACGTGGACCGCCTGGCTCCCATCGATGCCATCGTGAAGAATGCGATTACGCAGGGACACACGCCTGGCGCGGTTGTCATCGTCGGCCATCAAGGCAAGGTGATCTATCGCAAAGCATTCGGCAATCGCGCTCTGGAACCCGTCGTCGAACCGATGACACTCGATACGGTATTCGATATGGCTTCGCTTACGAAGGTGATAGCGACGACCGGAGCCATCATGCGCATGGTGCAGATTGGTGAGATCAAACTCAATGATCCTGTTGCCCGATACATCCCCGAGTTTGCGCAGAACGGCAAGAAGGAAATTACCATCCGCGAACTGCTGACCCATTACTCGGGCTTGCGGGCTGATCTCGACTTGAAGCCCGAGTGGATGGGCCCGGCGGAGGCGTTCCGGCTGGCGAATGCCGAAAAGCCGATCAATCCTCCGGGATCGACCTTCGTCTACAGCGACATCAACTTCATCGTGCTTGGCGAGCTAGTGCAGCGCGTGAGCGGTATGCCGTTGAGCCGGTACGCAGAGACCTTCATCTTTGCTCCTCTGGGCATGGCCAATACCAGGTTTCTGCCGCCATCGTCTTGGTTCTTCCGGGTTGCGCCGACCGAGAAGGACGAGCGATCGGGCATCTTGCTGCGCGGCATGGTCCATGATCCGACGGCGCGGAACATGGGCGGTGTTGCAGGGCATGCGGGAGTCTTCTCCACCGCTGACGACACCGCAAAGTTTGCGCAGGCATTGTTGAATGGCGGTGCGCCGGTTTGGTCGCGGCTTACGGTCGAGAAGATGACGACGCCGCAGCAACCACCCAACCTCACCGTCGTACGCGGGTTGGGATGGGACATCGATTCGCCGTTCTCTTCGAACCGCGGAGAACTGCTGCCGGTCGGATCGTTCGGACATACGGGATTCACAGGCACCTCTCTGTGGATCGATCCCGTCACGGATACCTACATCGTGATCCTGACTAATGCCGTTCACGTGAAACATGGGAACGTGGTAACCATGAGGTCTGAGGTTGCGACGGCGGTCGCGGCCGCATTGGACTTAAATGTTCCCGAGACCGAAAAGCTGCGAATGGCACGGATCACCGGATATAACGAGGTCCTTACGGCAGGCCGTCGCATTACGGTACGCAATGGCGATGTGAAGACCGGTATCGATCAACTGGAGGAACACAACTTCGACGCCTTGAAAGTACCTGGTGTCACGAAGGCGCGTGTGGGGCTGGTCACGAACCAGACCGGCGTTGATAGCCAGGGCCGCCGCACTATCGATGTGATTGCCCATGCGCCGTCGGCCCAGTTGGCCGCGATCTTCAGTCCCGAGCATGGAATTCAGGGCACCGCCGATACGACTGATGTGGCCAACGCCAAGGATGCCGCAACCGGAGTGCCGATCTACAGTGTCTATGGCGATACCGATGCGAAACGCAGACCGAATCCCGAGCAGCTTCGTAATCTAGACGTGCTGGTATTTGACATCCAGGACGCAGGAGTACGTTTCTATACCTACGAGACCACGCTGGGATATTTCCTGGAGGCGGCAGCCAAAGCAGGGAAGCCGATTGTAGTGCTGGATCGCCCTAACCCACTGAATGGCGCCTATGTACAAGGTCCAGTGTCGGATCCGGCGCAGGAAAGCTTCGTGGACTACCACAGCGTGGCAATCCGACACGGTATGACCATCGGGGAGCTCGCCAAGCTTTACAACACAGAACGGCATATCAACGCCAAACTTACGGTGGTTCCGATGGCGGGCTGGATACGAGGCGACTGGTATGACTCGACCGGGCTGGAATGGATCAACCCATCACCCAACCTTCGCAGCCTGGAAGGAGCGATTCCTTATTCCGGCGTAGAACTTCTAGAAGGCACGAACGTCTCGGTGGGCCGCGGAACCGACACGCCATTCCAGATCATTGGCGCGCCCTGGATCAAGCCCAAGCAACTTGCCGCCTACCTGAATGCCCGGTTGATCGCGGGGGTTCGGTTCGTCCCGGTGGAGTTTACGCCGGCGTCGAGTACCAGTTCCGGCAAGCAGTGCGGGGGCGTGCAGATCGTGGTCCTCAATCGGGAGACGCTGGATGCGCCCGAGTTGGGAATCGAACTGGCGTCGGCCCTGCACAAGCTGTATCCCCAAGACTTCGATTTGTCGAAGATGAATGGCCTCCTGGTCAACCAGGTGGCGTTCCAAGGGTTGCAGTCGGGCGAAGACCCGAAGCGCATTGCGGAAGATTGGCGCGACGGATTGGACAGGTTTATGCAGGTTAGGGCGAAGTATCTGCTGTATTGAGAATACGGCTATTGCTGGCGGAGCCGGGCGCCTTCCAGGTTGAGTTCGCGCTCCAGAATCATCTCAACGGATGCCCCGGGATCCAGTTGAATTTCGGGCCCGCGGGTGAACAACACGGTCGCAAGTCCGAGTGCGCCACCGGAAGCCGCGCCGATGCCCGCTCCTTTGCCGCTACCTGCGATACCGCCAATACCCGCACCAGCCGCGGTTGTCTTAGCGATAGTTGCGGCGTCTTTCCCTTTGCTGCTGTCGCCTTGAATCGTGCCTTCCGAACCCTTGGTGCTCATGGTCTGTGATCCTGGAACACCTTCGACCGTGGCGGGAAGTAGAACCGTGTAACCGTTGGGAAAGATCATCGATGTGAAGCTCATCTGCATCTCGGCGCGCCCTTTGACGCGCCCGGGACGAGCGACACGCCTGACCACCCCCTGAACGTAGGTTCCTGCCGGAATGAGGATCCGGTTGTTCTGAGTCACTGGGAACGACGTCTGGGCGTAAACGGGGTCGCCTTCCTTCGCGGTCTTCGAAGTGATGCCTTGAGTCAGCGTCAAGGGAATCTTGGTGCCTGATGGAACGTTATAGTCGCCTCCGGCGTCCACGTTCGACTGCTGCTGGACAATGGGAGTCCGGGGCGCGACGTGTGGTTCATCCTGCGCGAGCACAGCCGCTGCGCAAGTTAAGGGAATGAGCAACAAACCGGCAGCGTAGCGCATGGGCCTCCCAGGGGTTTATTGGATACCAGCTTACTGCTGAAACGCAAAATTCGCGATAAAGTCTCGCGAACTGCCGGCTGGCCCCAATGTGGGTCGGGGCCTGGTCATTTTAGGCTGTACATTGCGTTGACGTGGGCGGTCACCGTGATGGTCTGCGCACCGAAATCTTCTGTTGGGGCAGGCCCTGCGTCAGCTGACTTCATCATTTGCGCAGCCATTGGCATGGGTCGCGGACGCGGCTGTTCGTAAGTGTCAACCGAAGCGTAGCTCAACTCACCGAGGGTACGGCTGCTGCTCCGCGCAACCGCAGAGGCCTCCTCGTGGGCACGATGCAAGGCGTCCTCGACGGCCTTGATCTTGGCGGCATCCATGTCGTCGAGGGTGTAGCTCAGCGACTGGTTGCCGGTCACATCCATGTCGGCGAGGCCTTGGGTAATCGGGCCGATCTTGGAAAAGTCCTTAACCTTGATGGAAATGTTCGTATCCACACGATAGCCGACCAGCTTCCGCTTTGGATTCTTGTAATCGTAAACCGGGTTGACCGAAAACATACCTACCTGGGCCTGCTTGGGATCCAGCCCATTGCTCCGCAGCAACTGGCGTACCTGCTCGGCAGCCTTGCTGGCGCGGGCGCTGGCGGCGGGCAGGTTGTCTTCCTGGGCCGAAATGTTGAACTGGACAACCGCTGTATCGGGCTGAGCTTCATACTTGCCGTCGGCGCCGACCCAGATCGTGTTCATGACCGGTGCGGCCGCACGATCTTGGGCGGAGACGACGGGAGAGGCGACCAAAAGTGAGAAAAAGGCCATAAGAACGACGGCGGAAAAAGCGGGTTGAAGATCGTGCATACAGCCTCTTAGACGTGGTCAAAAAGATTATGTCAGTAGTTCGATTGTACTGCGCGGTGGTTGAAGACAGGACGGCATACGCGGTGCGAGCGCCTTTGGGAGTTTCTGATCTACGCTGGAACCAAGTTTGCCACGCGCATTGAAACCGATTCTTAACGGAGAAACGCATATGGAATGCCGATAATAAAAGTAGAGGTCTGCACGAGGAGGGCCCATGCGGAGATGGTTGATGGCTGTTGCAGTGGTGGCGGTTGGTGGAGTTGGCGCCTTTCTGCTCGCGGATAGGGGAAAAGACTCGGTGCGCCGATGGCTGGCGGCGTTGGAGTCGGATGGAGGGACGTGGGATGAATGGAACGAAGCCGCGCAATTGGAACTAGAGCGCATTCAAGCTGCACTGAACGAGATCGCCCGAACGCTGGAACCCCGCGGCGAATACGGAGACCGGATCGAAGCCGGTTCGTCTTAGGACCGCGGAGGTTCAATGGCCTCAATGGCTGAGGAATCATTTTCCGGCGGTTTGGTTGATGGTTCCGGCCATCCGAATATCCCGTTGGGTTACGCCACCAGAGTCGTGAGAAACCAGTGCGAGGGTGACCTTGTTGTAGTTGATGGTGATGTCCGGATGATGATTTGCGGTTTCGGCTGCGGCAGCGATCTGGTTGACGAATTCCATAGCTTCGACAAAGTTCTTAAACTGAAAAACTCTGACAATCGAGTCGTTGTCGCGCTTCCATCCAGGCAGCTGGCGCAAAGCCAGGTCAATTTCTGATGCGGTCAGTACGTTGCTCACGCAGATCCCTCCCGGTTGCTGACGGCCAGTGTAGTTGGAGAGGCCGAGGTCGGGTCAAGTCGTGTGCAGGATTGAACCGGGAACTGCGGCGACACCGTATCAGGACTTTCGACGAGCGGCCTTGCTTTGGGCGTCGATCTCGTGGCCCAACTCCTCCCATAAATCTTCAGACAGCGAGAGGAAGGTGTCGACTACCTCCGGATCAAACTGGATTCCCGGAGCTTCGCTGTATCTCTCGACGGGCGGAGACAATGGACTGTGCGGCGCGATAAGGGCGGTCGGAAGTGATGGCGTCGAAGGTGTCGGCGACCGCGAATATGCGTGCTCCCAGGGGTATCTGATCGCCCTTGAGGCGACGGGGATAACCGCTGCCGTCGTAGCGTTCCTGATGGGAGTAAACGATTTGTGCAGCTTCGTGCAGGAAAGGAATCTTGCGCAGCATCTGGTAGCCCAGTACGGCGTGCTCGCGCATGATCATCTGCTCGTCGGGCGTGAGCCGGCCGGGCTTGCGAAGAATAGCATCGGGAATCGCCATTTTGCCGACATCGTGGAGGAAGGCACCACGCGCGATGACGCGGACGCGGTCGCTGGGAAGGTTCATGGCGCGGGCAATTGCGATCGTGAAAGCGGTTACGCGTTTGGAGTGGCCATCGGTTTCCGCGTCTTTCAGGTCGAGTGCGTCGCCGAGGGCCTCGAGCGTAATGTCATAGGAGCGTTCGAGCTCAGCCATGGCGCGCTCGAGTTCCGTCATGGCACGCTGTAACAGTTCGGTACGGGCAGAAACCAGAACTTCCAGCTTGTTCTGGTAGGCCAGATTTTCCATCTTGAGACGGCGGTTCTCGAGCGCGCGGTGAACGGTGGCGAGCAGTTGGTCGCGACCGAAGGGTTTCAGCAGGTAATCGTAAGCCCCGCTCCGAATGGCAGAGAGTGCCGTAGAAATATCGTGGTTTGCGGTGACCATTACCACCGGCATCTGTGGGTATTGTTGCCGCACGCGCTCCAGTAAGGCGAAGCCATCCATTCCTTCCATTGCCAGGTCGGAAAGCAGCAGTGCGTAATTGTCGTCGGCCTGGAGCGCAGCAATGGCATCCTGTCCCGACTGGACTGAACGGCACTCGTATCCGGCGTGCTGCAGCGTCAACGAAACCGTATCGCGACTGGATTCGTCATCGTCAAGGACGAGAATGCGTTCCTGAATCATGGTTCCGTGGCGTGTACTAAAAGAGACAGCTGCAATCAGCTTTCGACAATTGTAATCACCGTTTTACTAGTTTCGCCGGGAAAATTGGCAGGAAACAGACTTGCAGTCGCACATGATTAACGCTTGGCGAGCAGGGAACTGATGTCGCTTTCGAACTGCGAGACATCAGTCGCACCCAAATATCGCGCGTGGATGCGGCCCTCGCGATCAATGATGAAGTTGACCGGCAGTCCAAGCACCCCACCGAAGCGCTCGGCAAGCTTGTCATCACCCACGGCGACAGGATAGTTCAATTTGTATTGCTGATAGAACTCGCGCACCGGCTTGACGTCGTCGTCCATGGAGATCCCGATAACCCGAAGGCCTTGTGGACCGTATTTGTTCTGCATCTCGACGAAATGCGGAATTTCGGTTCGGCATGGCGCACACCAGGTAGCCCAAAAGTCGAGCAAAACTACCTTGCCCCTAAAATCGGAGAGCGTCAGCTTGCGTCCGTCGATATCCGTGATGGTGAAGTCGGGGGCGAGGTTGCCGGAGGCTGTGAGCCTTGGCTTGGGGACCTGATGACGGCTGTATACGTAGAGGACGACAAGGCAGATGGCAACGACGCCGTAGATGATGATGCGCTTTGAGGACATGTTTGTGCTCTAGTCCCCCTTAGCTGCGGGATAGCCCTTGCTGACCCAGTCCGTTCCGAAGTCGTCGGGAATAAAGAGGACCTTTATGTTCGTGAAGCCCACCGACTGTAGGGTCTGATACGCCAGATGAACATTTGGACAGCGGCTCCAGGGGCAGCATCCGCAATACAAGACGATGGCGGTATTTTTGGGCAGCGACTTCACGCGATCGCGCAGCGTGCGGCGCCCCTCGTCGGTCGAGCCTGCGCCCATGTACTCGGCACCCGGTATGTGGGCCTGGGCGTAGAGAGTGTGCGGGCCGACCTGAAACACCAGGGGCTTCGGCTGAGGAGATTGGAGAGACCTGGCGAGTTCCTCGGGCGTCAGCAACTGGGACTTCGGAATGGATTTGTCGGATGGCGCAGACTGGAAGTTGAATACGACCGGATTGGTTCCGTCGAACAGGACTGGTGCTTGCGAGAAAGCGCAGCATGAGAGCGCCAAGGTAGTTGTCAGTATGGCAAGTAAGTTACGATGTGTATTCACTATGATTCCTCGTTATGGTTTATCGGTTTCAGGTGTAGTTTCGCCGGCGTCGAGCGCTTCTTCCTCTTCGCGCTTGAGCGGACGCAGCAAGGGGAAGAGAATGACGTCGCGGATCGAGCGTGAATCGGTGAGCAACATGGTGAGGCGGTCGATGCCGACGCCTTCTCCGGCGGTTGGCGGCAGGCCGTAGGAGAGGGCGCGAATATAGTCCTCGTCCATTTGATGCGCTTCCTCGTCGCCGCGGGCGCGCTCGGCCAACTGACCTTCGAAGCGGCGACGTTGTTCCTCGGGATCGTTGAGCTCGCTGAAGGCGTTGCCGATCTCGAGGCCGCCGACGAAGATCTCAAAACGCTCGACCCAGTCGGCGTTTTCCTCGGGCTCGCGCTTGTTCTTCGACAGCGGCGAGATGGCCAGCGGGAAGTCGTAAATAAACGTCGGCTGGATGAGGTGCGGTTCAGCAACAAACTCGAAAATTTCTGCGATGGTCTTGCCGTTGGGGGCGCTGGGATCGTAGGGAATGTGCGGATTGTGTGCGTTGCAGCGGCGCACCATGGCAGAGAGGCCGTCGGCGGTCGCGAAGTCATTGACGGTCGGCTTGGGGGCGGCATTGTCGGGCCAATACTGGATGATGGCTTCGCGCATCGAAAGGCGCTGGAACTTTGACCAGTCGATCTCGTGTCCGTTGAAGTGGGAGATCGTGGTGCCGTTCACATCCTGCGCTACCTGCGCGAGCATGCGCGCGGTGAAGTCCATCATGTCGTAATAATCGGCGTAAGCCATGTAGAACTCGAGCATGGTGAACTCTGGGTTGTGCTGGGTCGAGATGCCTTCGTTGCGGAAGTTGCGGTTGATCTCGTACACGCGGTCCATGCCGCCGACCACCAGCCGCTTGAGATAGAGCTCGGGCGCAATGCGCAGGAACAGGTCCATGTCGAGCGTGTTGTGGTGGGTGGTGAACGGCTTGGCGACGGCGCCTCCGGCGATGGAGTGCATCATCGGGGTTTCGACCTCAACGAAGGCGTTGGCGTCGAGGAAGCGGCGCAACGACTGAACGACCTTGGCGCGCTTGATGAAGACCTCGCGGACTTCCGGGTTCATGGTCAGGTCGACGTAGCGACGGCGGTAGCGCGTCTCAACGTCCTGCAGGCCGTGCCATTTCTCGGGCAGGGGGAGCAGATCTTTCACGAGGAAACTGATTTGCTCGACATGGACACTCAGTCTCACCCGCGCGGGTGCGAAAGAGATAGCCCTTCACGCCGACGTAGTCGCCGAGGTCGAGCAACTTATAGAGCTGAAAACCTTTTTCGCCGACATTGTCGAGTTTGACGTAAATCTGGAGGCGTTTTCCGCCCTGCTGCAAGTGGGCGAACCCGGCCTTGCCCATCAGGCGGATGGACATGATGCGGCCGGCAACGCTGACATTGACGCGCGGTTCGGCCAGCTCTTCCGCGGTCTTAGGCAGATATTCATCAAGAATCTGCGGGATGGTGTGCGTGGTTTCATAGCGATAGGGGTAGGCGAGTTGCCCTAATGCTTCGATCTGCTTCAGCTTTTCTTTGCGGAGTTCGTAGATTTTCTGGTCGAGTGCCAAGGTCCGTTCCTGGGGTGCGAGTGAATTCTTAATTATAGATGGCGGGAGATTCACCACGGAGCACACGGAGGGCACGACGAACCAGACCTAAGGTTTGTCTTTCGCGTCTCGCTGACTCTGTGAATTCGAATTTGTGATGCATGTCATTGAATCGCCGTGTCTGAGGCGGTATAGTTGCGCTTCTTCTTAATGCTGCTCCCGGGAGGAGAGATAATAAGGGCAGTTCAACATGCCTCAGAACTACGTACCGCTATTTACGTTTGCTTTCATTGCCTTCCTGGTGGCAGCCGGAACGTTGGCGATCTTCACGCTGATCCGGCCGCGCAAGCCCAGCGAAACCAAGCTGATGCCGTACGAGTGCGGCATTACGCCCTTTGACGATGCCCGCGGGCGCTATACGGTGCGGTTCTATATTGTCGCCATCCTGTTCGTCGTGTTCGACGTGGAGACGATCTTCCTGTTCCCGTGGGCGGTGCAGTTCAAGTTATTGGGCGTCTTCGGGCTGCTTGAGATGGGGATTTTCCTGGGCATTCTGATCGTGGGGTACATCTGGATCTGGAAAAAGGGAGCCTTGGAATGGGTGTAAACAGTCGTGACACCCGGGCGAGGAGCTGAATCAGCCCATTCGCGGAACGCGGATGGGTTTTTGTTTTGCAATGCCACGATGGCCTTTGGTCGGATGGATTGGCGATCAATCCGCAGATGCATGGGTTTTTCGCCGGTGTGATTGGAGTCACAGTTCGCCGTGACCCTCGCACGTCATAGTTAGTGGTCGAAGCTGCTACAACTTAAATGGGTCCGCCGCCAGAGTGAGCGGGCCGTTTAGAGAGGCATTGAATGCCCGAAGACAGTAAGGGACCAGATTCCGTCTCTCCCCAACCGGAGGGCGCCAAACCGCCCGCGGAAGCCTCGAGTCCCGAGAAGCCCCAAGCCAAGCCGGCAACATCTGAGGCGGCTTCTGTCGACGTGAAAACGCCGCTGGCTACCGCCGTGGTACCTGGAACAGAGACTAAGCCGGCTGAAGCGGCGAAACCTGTTGCTACGGCTAGGGTTGCCGCCCAGCCCGGTGCCCCTGTCGAGGTGGTAGCTGCCGTCGCCAAACCAGCCACTTCTGCCGCCGCCCCCAAGCCGTCAGCCGCTCCTGCGAAACCGGCGGGACCAGTGCCTGAGCCGTGGGAATCGGACCTGGTCACCGCGCTGAAGCAGCAATACGGCTCAGGAATACTGGAAGCCACCCGTTACCTCGGTCAGCGATATCTGATCGTTGACAGCTCGATACTGCCAGGAAATCCTGGTGCGTCTGCGAGATGCCGAAGGCTTCGACTACTGCGTGGACATTACCGCAGTGCACTATCCCAAGCGCGAGCAGCAGTTCGACGTGGTGTACGTGCTGTACTCGTTCCCGCACAACGAGCGGATTCGGGTGAAAACGCGAATCAAAGATGGCCAGCATGTGCCGTCAGCGGTCCCTATCTGGGAGACGGCGAACTGGCTGGAGCGCGAAGTCTTCGACATGTTTGGCATCGTGTTCGACGGGCATCCCGGGCTGAAGCGCATTTTGTTGCCCGACGATTGGAAGGGCCATCCGCTGCGCAAGGATTACGACATTCTGCATCAGGACAAAGAGTGGGTGCAGATCAACCTGGGAATCGAGAGCGGACAATGAGCCAGCCGACCGACACCTCCCATCTCGATCTCGATACCAAGGACAAGACCTTCCTCGACTCGACCGAGATGGTGCTCAACATGGGGCCGCAGCACCCGTCGACGCACGGCGTGTTGCGCGTCATCCTGAAGCTCGATGGCGAGAAGGTGCTGGGCACCGAGTGCGTGATCGGCTACCTGCATCGCGGCGTGGAGAAGATTGGCGAAAACCGCACCTACACCATGTTCAACCCGTACGTGGACCGCATGGATTATGTGGCTGCGGTATCGAACGGGCTGGGCTACTGCGAGACGGTCGAGAAGCTGCTGAACGTGGAAGCGCCGCCGCGGGCGCAGTACATCCGCGTGATCATGACGGAGCTGTGCCGCATCGCGAGCCACCAGGTTTGGCTGGGCACGCATGCGCTCGACATCGGCGCGATTACGCCGTTGTTCTACGCCTTCCGCGATCGCGAAGAGATACTCAGGATTTTCGAGAAGTATTGCGGCGCTCGGCTGACCACGCACGCGTTCCGCATCGGCGGCTGCATCTACGAGACCTACGACGGCTTCGAAGAAGACGTGAAGAAGTTCTGCTCGTTCTTCCTGCCCAAGCTCGACGAGTACGAAGAGCTGCTGACCACGAATCGCATCTGGGTGACGCGCACAAGGACGTCGGAATTCTGAAGCCGGAAGACTGCATCGCGCTGGGCGTCACCGGTCCGGTGCTGCGCGCCAGCGGCGTGAAGTGGGACCTGCGCAAGGCGCAACCCTACGAGTGCTACAAGGACCTGGACTTCGAGATTCCGACCGGGATGAACGGCGACACCTATGACCGGTACCTGGTGCGCATCGCGGAGATGCGGCAATCGGTGCGCATCCTGCAGCAGGCGGTGGAAGCGATTCCGGCGGGCCCGATCATGGCGAAGGTGCCGAAGGTCATCAAGCCGCCGGTGGGCGAGGTGTATCACTCGATCGAAGCGCCCAAGGGCGAGCTGGGATATTTCATCGTGAGCGACGGCTCGACCCAGCCCTATCGCGTGCGGGTGCGTCCGCCGTCGTTCGTGAATTTGCAAGCCCTCGACAAGATGGTGCGCGGGATGCTGGTCGCCGACGTAGTCGCGGTGATCGGCACGCTCGACATCGTGCTGGGAGAGGTGGACCGCTGAATGCGTCGAAGTCAGAATCGAACAGCAATTATCTTGACCAGTTCAGCGCGTCACGCCGGGCGAGGCGGGCAGCCAGTTGTGGGCCACGGTGTATATCGTCGCGATCGTGCTGGGCGTTTCGCTGGCCGTGATCGCCATGAACTGGCTGGAGCGCAAGATTCTGGCGCACATGCAGATTCGCCTTGGGCCCGATGCGCGTGGGTCCGCACGGATTGCTGCAGCCGTTCGCCGATGCGCTGAAGCTGCTGATCAAGGAAGACATCATTCCAACGAACGCCGACAAGGTTGTGTTCTGGAGCGCGCCGGTCGTGGTGACCATGACGGCGTTCACGACGTTCCTGGTGGTGCCGTTTGGGCGCACACATGCCGTGACCGACATGAACATCGGTGTGCTGTTCATGCTGGGCATCTCGTCGCTGGGCGTGCTGGGCATCATCATGGCGGGATGGTCGTCGAACTCGCACTATCCGCTGATGGGCTCGCTGCGCTCGAGCGCGCAGATGGTGTCGTACGAAATCGCGATGGGCCTGGCGATTGTGTGCGCGGTGCTGATGACCAGCCTGCAGACCGGCACCGGCACGCTGAGCATGATCGGCATCGTCGAAGCGCAAAACGCGCAGGGCACGTGGTTCATCTTCAAGTTTTTCCCGCTGGGATTCCTGGCGTTTGTCGTGTTCGCCATCGCCATGATCGCCGAGACCAACCGCGCGCCGTTCGATCTGCCGGAAGCTGAGTCGGAACTGGTCGCGGGATTCCACACCGAGTACAGCGGATTCCGCTGGTCGCTGTTCTTCCTGGCGGAGTACTCGGCGATGCTCGGCGGTGTCGTCGATCGCGGTGACGCTGTGGCTGGGCGGATGGCTGCGGCCGTTCGCTAACACGCTGCAGCGGGCCGGCGTGGGACCTGGCGTTTTCGCTGATTCCGGGCGTTGTCGTTCCTGGCGATGGCGGCGGGAACGCTTCCTGGGCACGATCCGCATGCCGAAGATCGTGCAGATGCGGGTGCAGGCGATCGGGCTGGGTGTGTTTGGTGCGCTGCTGGCACTCGTTGGACTGGTGCTTCTGCTGCCAGGCGTGCGCGAGCGGGTGCAGGACATCTTCTGGTTCGTCGCCAAAGTTGCCTGCTTTATGTACTTGTACATCTGGTATCGCGGCACGTTTCCGCGCTATCGCTTTGACCAGCTCATGAAAGTCGGCTGGAAGGTGCTGCTGCCCATCGGGCTCGGCGTGCTGATCGCGACTGCACTTGTGGGTGTGCGCCAGGAATTGTGGGCGGCCATCGTGGGGGTGGTGCGGTGAGTGTGACTCCGTTGCTGCGCAAGGTGTTTCTGGTGGACCTGGTCAAGGGCCTGTCGGTCACGTTCCACAACCAGTCGGAAAAGGAACGGATCACGGAGCAGTATCCGCTGGAGCGGCCGGTGGTGTACGAGCGCTATCGTGGACAGCCGCGGCTCAACGTGAATCCACGAGACCGGCGAGTCGCTGTGCATCGTGTGCAACCTGTGCGCGCTGGCGTGTCCGGAGCAGCTGATCGTGGTGAAAGGTGAGCGCAACCCGGTTACAAAGCGCAAGGAAGTAGTTTCATGGACCTACGACCTGAGCCGCTGCATGTTCTGCGGACTATGCGCCGAGGCGTGCTCGACCGATGCGCTTGAGCTCACGCAAGACTACGAGATGGCGCTCTACAGCCGCGAGGGTATGGTCCTCGACCAGGCTGCACTGGAGCACGGGCAAGAGCCGGTGAGGTACGCAAAGTGAACCCTGTCGCCACTCCGATCTTCTTCTATGGATTGTCGATTTCGGCGATCGTGTTTGCGATTGCGGTGATCACGCGCAAGAACGCCGTTCATGCGGCACTGTCGCTGATCGGGACGCTGGTTTCGCTGGCCGGCCTGTACCTGATGCTATACGCGCCGTTTGTGGCGGCGGTGCAGATCGTGCTCTACGCTGGCGGCATTATGGTGCTGTTCCTGTTCGTCATCATGCTGGTGAACCTGGACCAGAACATCCGCGAGATTCAGTTCAACAAGCAGTGGATGGTAGGACTGATCGCCGCACTGGCACTGGGCGGGTTGCTGCTGTTCGTCATTCGGCAAGGGCGGGCAATATTTCCGATGACCCAGAGCGCGGTCCTGCCCGAGGGGCAGAACACCCAGCAGATCGGCCTCGCGCTTTACGGACAGTACATGCTGCCGTTCGAGATTGCGTCGCTGCTGTTGCTGGTGGCGATTGTGGGCGCGGTGGTCATGGCGAAGAAGAGGATCTGACATGGGCGAGATCACGACACTGCATTATCTGGTGGTAGCGGCGGCCCTGCTGATTATCGGCACTATCGGCGTGCTGACGCGGCGCAACGTGGTCATCATCCTGATGTCGATTGAGCTGATTCTGAATGCGGTGAACCTGAACCTGGTGGCATTTTCGCGGCTGTACGGATTGCACGGGCAAGTGTTTTCGATTTTCGTCATTACCGATGCCGCGGCTGAGGCTGCGGTCGGGTTGGGCATCATCATCGCCTTCTTCAGAAACAAGGAGACGGTGAACGTGGATGAGGCGGATTTGTTGAAGTGGTAGCGAGCAACTGGCAATTAGCAATAAGCAATAAGCAATCAGTGAAGAGTGCCTTGGCGGAATTGGATGTTTGTTGAAAGATAGATGCTGATTGCCTTTGCTTATGGCTTACGGCTGAGGCTGATAATGTATTTTCTTGACCACATCTGGTTGATTCCGCTGTTTCCCGCGATCGGTGCGGCTTGCATGTTTTTCTTCGGACGCAAGCTGCAGAAGTCGGCGGTGAGCGGCATTTGCGTCGGCATGGTCGTGCTGGCCTTCGCCTGGGCGTGCCTCGTGGTATGGCAGTACAGCGGGTACTCGGCCCCGAGTCCGGGCAAGCCGTTCGAAAAGGTGATGTTTACGTGGCTCGGCACAGGGACAACAGCTTATCGTATGTGATGCATGGCGGGCAGACGGCGCCGTTCCGCGCCGACGCCGGCTTCCTGCTCGATCCGCTATCGAGCATCTGGCTGCTTTTCGTGACCGGCGTCGGCATGCTGATCCACATCTACTCGATCGGCTACATGGGACACGAGGGCGGCTACTACCGCTTCTTCGGGTACCTCAACCTCTTCATGTTCTCGATGCTGACGCTCATCCTGGCGAACAACTACGCGCTGATGTTCGTGGGCTGGGAGGGCGTGGGCCTGTGTTCCTACCTGCTGATCGGCTTCTACTTCCTGCGAAACTCGGCTTCGACGCGCGGCCAACAAGGCATTTATCGTCAATCGCGTGGGTGACGCCGGATTCCTGCTGGGACTGTTCACGATTGCCTGGTACTTCGGCACGATTCAGTACACGCAGGTGAACGCGATTGCGCGCAGCGGAAAGTTCCTGATTGGCGATCCGCTGGATTACGGCAGCGTGTTTGCTCCTGTTTGTCGGGGCGTGCGGCAAGTCGGCGCAGTTCCCGTTGTATGTCTGGCTGCCGGACGCGATGGAAGGCCCGACGCCGGTGTCGGCATTGATCCACGCGGCCACCATGGTGACCGCGGGCGTCTACATGGTGGCGCGATCGAACGCGCTATTCGTACTGGCACCGCTCGGCGATGAAGACGGTAGCCATCGTTGGCGCGCTGACGGCGATTTTCGCGGCGACCATCGCGCTGGTGCAGAACGATATCAAGCGCGTGCTGGCGTACTCGACGGTCTCGCAACTGGGCTACATGTTCCTCGCGCTGGGCGTGGGCGCGTTTGCGGCTGGCGTGTTCCACGTGTTTACGCATGCATTCTTCAAGGCGCTGCTGTTCCTGGGCTCGGGCTCAGTGATTCATGCCATGAGCGGCGAGCAGGACATGCAGCACATGGGCGGGCTGCATGGGAAGATCAAGACCACGTTCGGGACAATGCTGATCGGCGACGCTGGCGATCGCGGGCATTCCGGGGTTTGCGGGCTTCTTCTCCAAGGACGCGATTCTGTGGGAGACGTGGTCGCGCGAGGCAGGTGCGTATCGCTACCTGTGGTACATCGCGTTCCTCACGGCGCTGATGACGTCGTTCTACATGTTCCGGCTGATCTACCTGACGTTCTTTGGCAAGCCGCGCATGAGTCACGAAGTCGAGCACCACATCCATGAGTCGCCGAAGTCGATGACGGTGCCGCTGGTCGTTCTGGCGTTGTGCTCGCTGGGTGCTGGATACCTCGGCATGCCGCACAGCCTGGGTGGAACCAACCGCTTCGAGAAGTTCCTGGAGCCGGTGTTCGCCAAAGAAGCGCAGGTGCTGAAGGCCGAAGGTCACGAAGCGACAAGTCGCCGCCGGCGAGAAGCAGGTGGAGCACACCGATCCGCTGGAGTACGCGCTGATGTTCGCGTCGGTCGGCGCGGCCGTGGTGGGTTGGTGGCTGGCGCAACGTGCCTACAAGAACGCCGATAAAGGTTACAAAGAGCCGATCAACGAAATCTCGCCGCGCTTCTACAAGACGCTGTTCCGCAAATACTACGTGGACGAAATTTACGACTGGTTTGTCACCGGGCGCGCAGAAGCTCGGGCCGGTCCGGCTTGGGATGCTGGGTCTGGGCGAAGGCCTGTGGAAGTTCGACGCCAATGTCATCGACGGCACCGTGAATGGGGCAGGATGGATCACGCGGCTGAGCGGAGCGCATCTCGGCCTGGTGGGACAAGTGGGTCATCGACGGTGTGGGTGTGAACGGACCGGCAATTCTGGCGCGGCTTGGCTTCGTATCCCGATGCGGTTGCTCGAGTGGGGACTGGTGCAGTGGTATGCGCTGGTGATGGTCGCCGGACTGGTGTGTTTCGTTTTCTATTACGTCGTGAAGTGGTGAGCAAGATCGGGTGGTGCAGCGCTCAGCGCAGCGTCCCGAAGGCTTTTTGGGAACCGGGCGTCGGTCCGGCAGGGGGAAGAAGGGACGGTGACGCCGACCTGAAGGTCGGCACTACCGGTACCGAGAGCTAAGCAATGTATAACCACATACTTTCGATTATTTTGTTCACGCCGCTGGTGGGCGCGATTCTCCTGCTGTTCATACCGAAGGAGAACAAGGACGCGATTCGCTGGGTGGCGAACATCTTCGGCATGCTGGGATTCGTGGTCTCGCTGCCGCTGATCCCGTGGTTCTGGGCGCTGAAAGATCGCAGCGGCTTCCAGTTCGTGGAGGGTTCGCCCAACAACTGGATCCCCTCGATCGGCGCTGGCTATGTGCTGGGCATCGATGGCATCTCGTTCCTGCTGATCATGCTGACCACGCTGCTGGGCGCGATCTCGATCCTGTCGTCGTGGGAAGCCATCCAGGACCGCGCCAAAGAATACTACGCGTGGTTCCTGGTGCTGCAGACCGGCATGCTCGGCGTCTTCATGGCCAACGATTTCTTCCTGTTCTTCGTGTTCTGGGAGGCCATGCTGGTGCCGATGTATCTGCTGATCGGCATCTGGGGCGGACCGCGCAAGCTGTACGCGGCCATCAAGTTCTTCCTCTACACGCTGTTCGGTTCCGTGCTGATGCTGCTGGGCATCATCTTCCTGTACTTCCATCACCACACGCTGACCGGCGTGTACACGTTCTCGTTGACCGAGTTGTACGCGACGGCGCCGAAGATTGCCGGCCCAGCTGCGATCTGGCTGTTCTTCGCGTTCTTCCTGGGATTCGCGATCAAGGTCCCGATGTTCCCGTTCCACACCTGGCTGCCGGATGCGCACGTGGAAGCGCCCACGGCGGGCTCGGTGATTCTGGCGGGCGTCCTGCTGAAGATGGGGACGTACGGTTTTCTGCGCTTCTCGCTGCCGTTCTTCCCGGCGGTGGCGATGACGCCGTGGGTGCGGCAGCTGATGATGACGCTGTCGATCATCGGCATCATCTACGGCGCGCTGGTGTCGCTGGTGCAGAAGGACATGAAGAAGCTGGTGGCATACTCGTCGGTGAGCCACCTGGGCTTCTGCACGCTGGGCATCTTTGCCTGTAGCCCGCTGGGCATCAGCGGCTCGGTGATCCAGCAGATCAACCACGGCATCTCGACCGGCGCACTGTTCTTGATCGTCGGCATTCTGTACGAGCGGCGCCACACGCGCGAGATCGCGGAGTACGGCGGCATCTCGACCATCATGCCGATGTACGCGACCATCGCGCTGATCATGTTCATGTCGTCGATGGGGCTTGCCGCTGCTGAACGGGTTTGTCGGCGAGTTCACCATCCTGCAGGGCACCTTCATGGAGAACAAATGGTGGGCGGCATGGGCGGCGCCGGGCGTGATTCTCGCGGCGGCGTACCTGCTGTGGCTCTACCAGCGGGTGTTCTTTGGGCATAACAACAATCCTAAGAATGCGACCCTGCGCGACCTGTCGGCGCGCGAGATGGCGACGTTCGTTCCGCTGGTGATGCTGGCGTTTGCGATTGGACTGTATCCCAAGCCGCTGTTCCAGATCCTGGCGACGCCAGTCAACAACCTGGTGGCGACTGTGCGGCCGGATTATCCCGGCGTGACCAAGCCGGTGGTGGCGGGTGATCCTGCAAACGCGACGCCTGATGCCGCGACTCCGCTGCCCGAGCCGCAGAAGGTGCCAGATGTGAAGGCTCCGTCCGCCACGACTGGAAGCGTTACAGAAACCGAAGTGACGAAAAAGCAGGCGCTCGTTCCGGTGAAGAAGGCGCAAGTAAATTCCGCGGCGGCGACGGCCGCCAGCGGAAAGTAGGGTGAAACTGTGACATTCGCTCGGCCTATATTTTTCGAGCACCGACTATCTGCTGGCGCTGCCCATGATCCTGCTGGCGCTGTTTGCGCTGGGCATCCTGATGATCGACCTCATGCTGCCCAAGGAGTGGAAGCCGGTAAACGCGTTGGTGGCGATGGCGGGACTGGGGTTCTCGGCCGCTGCCGTCGGCAAGCTACAGTATGCCTATCGCGTCGGCTGAGCAGCGGGGCAACGTCATCGAGGCCTTTACCGGTTTCATGGGCGCGCTGGTTGTCGATCGCTTCGCACTCTACTTCTTCTACCTCTTCCTGGTCGGGGCCGCGATCGCCATCCTGATGTCGATGCGCTACCTCGAAATCGAGCGCGAAAACCACGGCGAGTTTTACGCGCTGCTGCTGTTCTCGGTGGTCGGCATGATGTGCATGGCCGCGGGCTATGACATCGTGCTGCTGTTCATCGGCCTCGAGTTGATGGCGATCTCGACCTACGTGCTGGTGGGCTTCCTGCGCCGCGACAAGCGGTCCAACGAAGCGGCGCTGAAGTACCTGCTGCTCGGGGCATTCTCGTCCGGTCTATTCGCCTACGGTCTGTCGCTCTTCTACGGCGTCACCGGCAGCACCAACCTGGGCGTCATTGCTCGCAAACTTGCGGAGGTCATGGCCACGCGACCGCACGATCCGATCGTAGCATTCGCCCTGCTGACGACGACCGTCGGTCTGCTGTTCAAGATTGCGGCTGTACCGTTTCACCAGTGGGCTCCAGATGCTTACGAGGGAGCACCCACCAGCGTTACGGGCTTCATGTCGGTCGCGGTGAAGTCGGCCGGCTGGGCCCTTCTGCTGAGAATCTTCCTGTTCGGGTTGGGCCCGCTGCGTTCGATGTACGTGCCCTTGCTGGTCTTTGTCGCGATCGTAACGATGACGGTCGGCAACCTGGCGGCGATCTCCCAGAACAATCTGAAACGGCTGCTGGCCTACTCGTCGATCGCGCACGTCGGCTACATGCTGCTTGGCCTGGTTGCGAGTGACGGCGTCAATAACTCCACCGGCATCATGGCGATCATGATCTACCTGCTGGTGTACACGTTCATGAACCTGGGAGCGTTTGCCGTGATCACGTCACTACGGAGGCGCAACATCATGGGCGACGAGATCGACGACATCGCCGGCCTCTACTTTAAGGCCCCGGTTGAAACGATGTTGATGCTGGTATTTCTCCTGTCGCTGTCAGGGATCCCTCCGCTGGCCGGCTTCTGGGGCAAATACTTCATCTTCCTGAGCCTGATCCAGACCGGGCACTACGTATTGGCGGCGCTGGCTGTCTTGTATTCCGTGATCGCTCTGTACTACTACATGCGCATCGGAAGCACGATGATGATCAAGCCTGCGATGGACAGGGAACCGGTGAAAGTGGGGCCGGCCATGGCGCTGGCCCTCGCTGTCACCGCGGCCGGGACACTCGGCATCGGGCTGTTCCCCAACTTCTTCATCAACGCGGCGAACTGGTCGCTAGGGCTGTTGCCAGGATCGCACACGGCGCTGCTGATGCGGTAGGTAGCAATCCTGCCGTTCCTCTCGAGCCGATGCAAGGCTGGGGCATGGCTACGGAATCATTATGCAGTTGATTGCAGGCGGCGAGACGAAAGAGGTGACCGAATGCTTCGGACAAGACATTCAGCGGCGGCATCACCCCGGATCCTGCAATCGTGATGGCTGAGCCGCGCAAGGCCACAGCTGGAAGGGAAATGACGGGTCCGGCACTATCGCCAATCTGTATCAAGCGGGTTCCCAATCGGCGCGAAGGGAATCCCCTGCGGGTTGTAGCTGCAAGGAATATTCCGTTGGGGCGACCCCGGAGAAATCGAGTACGACGTCGAAACCATTCTCGCCGGCTTCTTTCGAGAACGCTTCCGCCAGGTCGCCGTCAGTCACGTTCAGGTGAATGAAGGCGTCCGCTCCCAGTTTGGTGCAACCCTGCCAGAGTCTCTTCGTTTCGTCCGACAGCAACTGCTCTCCCGGCGCCAAGGTGTTTCGCAATTTGAACGGCTCGAAGTGGGGTGGCCGACCGAAGTTGTGCAGTACCGCCGCGTTCATCATGACCGCCTGCTATCTCTAGCGGGGTCGCTTGTAGATCCGAAGCGCTTCAAGAATCTCACATTTCTATTTTGTATAATCAATAATTTGCACACCATCCTCTGAGGTGATCCTTTGCAGGCAGAGATAGGAATTATCGGTGGGAGTGGACTGTACTCCATGCCCGGCCTGACCGATGTGCAAGAGTTGTCGCTGGACACGCCTTTCGGCACGCCGTCGGATGCCTACGTACTGGGCACACTCAACGGCCGCAAGGTTGCATTTCTCGCGCGCCATGGGCGCGGGCATCGGTTGATGCCGACCGAACTTACCTATCGCGCCAATATTCATGGCTTCAAGCAACTCGGCGTCGAGCGCATTCTGTCGCTCTCGGCGGTAGGATCGCTGAAGGAAGAGCACAAGCCACTGGATTTCGTGATTCCCGACCAGTTTGTCGATCGCACGCGGCATCGCGTGGACACGTTCTTCGGCGACGGTCTTGTAGCGCACGTCGCGCTGGGCGATCCCGTCTGCGAGGAGACGGCGAGATTCGTCGAGGAGGCCTGCCGCCGCGCCGGCGTGCAGCGTGAAGCGCGGTGGGACATACCTCAATATGGAAGGCCCCCAGTTCTCCACCAAAGCGGAATCGAACCTATATCGCAGTTGGGGCATGGACGTCATCGGCATGACCAACCTCACCGAAGCGCGACTGGCGCGCGAAGCTGAGCTCTGCTATGTGACGGTCGCGATGGTGACCGATTACGACTGCTGGCATCCGGAGCACGATCACGTGACGGTCGAGCAGATCGTCGGCGTGCTGCTGAAGAATGCCGAGAATGCATGCAACGTGGTGCGCGAGGCGGTAGCGTGTGCTGCCAAAGGAGCGCACCTGCAAGTGCGGGTCGGCGCTGAGCCATGCCATCATTACCGACAAGACGAAGGTTCCAGCAGAGACTCTGGAGCGACTGCAACTCATCGTCGGGAAAGTACTTCGACGAAAAGAAATAGGAGCGGACTTTGTCTATTGTTGTGGTCGGTTCGGTTGCGTTCGATAGCCTGAAAACTCCCTTACGGTGTGCGCGAGAAAGTGCTGGGCGGAGCTGCCACCTATTTTTCGTTGTCTGCCAGCTATTTCACCGACGTTCGCGTGGTGGGCGTGGTTGGCGAGGACTTTACCTCCGAGCACGAAGCCGTGATGAACAAACGCGGCGTGGATACGCGCGGCATCCAGCGCGCCGACGGCAAGACGTTCTTCTGGAAGGGCGAGTACGGAGAAAACGTCAACGAGGCCAAGACGCTGCAGACCGACCTCAACGTGTTCGCCAGCTTTCAGCCGCAGATTGCCTGCGGAATACCTACAATTCGGAATATCTGTTTCTGGCGAATATCGACCCGGTGCTGCAGGCGAAGGTGCGCGACGCGATGCCCAAGGCGAAGCTGGTCGGCGGCGACACCATGAATTACTGGATCAATGACCATCGCGCGAACCTCGGCGAGATGCTGAAGCGCGTCGACGTTCTGCTGATCAACGACAGCGAAGCCAAGATGCTGGCGGGCGACAACAGCCTGCCGCGCGCCGCACAATAAGGTGCTGGACCTGGGTCCGAAGGCGCTGGTCATTAAGCACGGCGAATACGGCGCGACCATCTTCTTCCGCGACGGCCAATTTGCCGGCGGCCATCATCCCTTCCGCGCGCCAGCGCTGCCGCTGGAGGAAGTGCGCGACCCTACCGGCGCAGGCGATAGCTTTGCCGGTGGCTTCATGGGCTACATCGCGTCGCAGGGCGAAGTCACGCGCAACGTCCTGAAGCACGCGATGTTCTACGGCAGCGTGATGGGGTCGTTCTCCGTGGAGCGCTTCGGTACGGAGCGGTTGCAGTCGCTGACGCGCGAAGAGATCGACGAGCGCTTCGGCGTCTTCCGTGAGCTGACGCACCTGGATTAGGCGTTCAATTGACTCCGTTGAGGGGCCGGGCTGGCGCCCGGCTTTCTTTCTATTCGCAGCCGTCGTCTGGAAATGCACTCGCAATCGTTTGCGCGACAGCGGCCATCAACTCGTCGCGATCCGCAAAGCCGGCAGGATCGATTGGCGGATGGAAGATCAACGTTGCCTTACCGGGCTGTCATCGCCCAGCTCCCTTTTGGCCAACACTCGGCAGTTCCCAGAATCGTCACCGGGACGACCGGTACACCGGCTTCCATTGCCAGATGGAACGGACCTTTCTTGAAGGGCAGCAGCCGGCCGTCAGGGGAACGCGTACCTTCGGGATAGATCACCATATTCAAACCTCGCCGCAGGACCTCCGCCGCGGCACGTACGCTTTCAATGGCGGCCTCCCGATTGCTGCCGGTCGACCGGCACCAATCTCGCCACCTTCATGCGCTACACCGAGAATCGGAATACGAAAGACTTCCTTTTTGACCAGTACCGAACAACGGCCCGGAATCGACGGTATCAGGACAGGGGGATCGAGGTTCGATACATGGTTCGACATGAAGATGTAGCTGCGACCGGGTTGCAGATGTTCAAGTCCGCGAAGCTTCGATTTTGACGCCCGCCAGGCGCACGCCGGTGATGCCCAACCTTGTGGCCACCCGGTACATAAAGTCGGCACTGCCGCTGACGCAACGTGTAGAGCAGAAGAAATGGTCCGACGATCAGAGTCGAGAGGCCCCAGAAGGTCAGCATGAAGATGGTGCGAATCACGGCTGACCGCCCGTCTCATCGTCGCCATGGATCCAGGCTTCCCGATGGGCGCGTTGTTCGGGGGTGACGGACGGCACGTCCTGAAGAATGTACACCTGTTCGCTGCGGCGAGGTGAGTTTGAGTTTGACATTGCGCTGCCCGCTTCGGTTCGCGACACGGATCTTGACGGTAGCGCCTTGACGCATGCGGGATATCTGGTCATCCACCTGACCCGTCGCGGGGCGTCCGTTCATCTCGACGACTCGGTCTCCAACGACGATGCCAGCACGCTGGGCCTCGCTGTTGGGAACGACGGAGGTCACCTCAGGTGGGCTACCAAGGTTCGAGGCCGTTGTCGAAGCCTGGCGTTGGAGTGGATCGAGGTTGTCTCCGCCAGCTGCAGGCCGACAAACCCGAAGAAGTCGTTGTACGGCAAGTTCCCGAACACCCGCGACGTAATCGTGGAAGAACTCGGCGAAGCTCTGGCCGGCGACGGTCTCGGCCGCCTGTTGCACACCGTCGGAATCGGGGAAATAGCAGGCCTTTCTTGGCGTAATTTTCATTCATCCATTGGAACAAATCGCGCAGCGACTTGCGGCCGTTGCGTGAGTTGCCGGATACGCAGGTCGAGCAGGACTCCAAGCACTTCACCCTTGTTGTAGTAGCTGATGCTGCGCTTCGGGGAGCGATAATACGTATTGCCCTCGAACCACGCGTCGAGGCTCGACTCCTCCGCCGACTGCCAGTGATGTGCCGGACGCGATTGCAATTCGTTGATCTCGCTGGCGACGCGATCGACGTACTGCCGATCACTGATCAGGCCGGCGCGCGCCAGCAGCATGTCGCCCACCGTGCTGGTGACACCTTCACTGAACCAGAGTGCGCGGGTGTCCATTGCGCGCTCGTAGTCGACAGGTTCGAGGGACTGCGGCCGTATGCGCTTTACGTTCCACAGGTGAAAGAACTCGTGCGAGCTGACGCTGGCGACGGGCATACATGTTGCGATCGAGCCGCTCGTTGTCTAGATCGATGGCGGTTCCGTAAGCGTGCTCCATGCCGCCGGCGCCATGGCCGTGCGGAAAGTGATAAAGGAAGGTGTACTCGGTCGAAGGGGCGGTCAGCCATCCAGTCCACGGCGGCATGGGTGATCTTGCGGAGCGCTATCCTGCAGCTTGCCGGTGTCGTAGTCAGTGCGGCTCGCATGTACCACAATGTGGTAGGTAGCTCCATCCTGCTGAAAGTCGAACTGCTGAAAGATGCCGATCTCCACCGGACTGTCAACCAGATCGTCGTAGTTGTGCGCGACGCCAACGACCTTCTCTACCTCGCCGGCGCGGCGCCTCACCCATAACATGTAACGTCGCGCAATCCCCAGGTCGACGGGAACGTCGAGCAACTGCACGCTCATGCTCTGCGAGCGCGTGGAGGGCGAATACATCAGCACCATCGCCCAGTTGAAGAATGCCGTGCTCGCTGGTTCAGTTGGGCGCCGAAGGGGCCGGCGTTGTCGAGATGAATATCGTAGTCCACCACGACGCAGGGTGTTCGGTGCTCGAACTTGCCACTCGCTGAGTCTTGCTATTCACGACCGCGATCGGGTCTGCCTGATGCATCAGTGGCCCGGACGTTTTCGATGTTGGCGGCAAAGTCGCGCACCTGGTAGAGGGCGTTCCACACCGGCATATTCAAAGTCAGCGTGCGCCGTTGGCTTGCGGAAATCGAATGCTGACGTGCGCGCGGTGATGCGCATTGTCGGCCAGCGAAACGAAGTACTCAGTGGCTTGCGGCTGAGCGCTCGGCGGGAGACGGCACAGGTGACCGGCGTGCTCGCGTAGGAGCGCCGGAGTTCCAGCGACCAGGTAAAGCACAGCGAGGCACAGCAGTGGCTGAGGCAGCTTCTGCGAGATGTCTCACGCAGGCGTCGAAACCTCGTGCAGCGAGCTCAATCTTGGCCGGAAGCTTTTCATAGATGCCGCCGAATCCGCCGTTGGAGAGGATGGCGACCACGTCGCCTTCCCGCAATTCGGGTGCGATCGTTGTCGACAATGTCGTCGGCTGTGGCCAGCAATCGCGCCGGCGTTCCGCTGGCAGTTCAGCTTGGCGATGACAGTTTGCCTATCCAGCCGCTCGGCTTCCGGAATCGCATCCGACTTGAATACGCCCGCGAGCACGACCTGATCAGCGAGTTGCAAGGCTCGCGGCCAATTCATCCTCAAACACTTTGCGGCGAAGCGTGTTCGAGCGTGGCTCGAGAACGGCCCACAAGCGGCGTCCGCGGATAGCGAGTGCGCAAGCGCCTTCAGGGTGCCAGCGATCGCCGTAGGATGGTGTGCGAAGTCGTCGATGATGGTTACGCCATGCACCTCGGCTTTCACCTCGAGCCGGCGCTTTACGCTGCGAAAGCTGCGCAGAGCTCTGGCAATCGTTTCAACCGGCATACCGTAGTTGGCTGCCATCGCGGCCGCGGCGGTGGCGTTCAGTACGTTGTACTCGCCCGCCAGTCTGTGATTCGAACTCGCCCCACGGTGTGCCGTCTCGAGCAACCCTCCAACGCGTCGACGTCGTCGCTCGTACTCCGCAGTCCGAGATCCGCCACGTCGAATTCTCGCTGAAGCCGTAACGCTCCACCCGGCACAACGCGCGGCTGACACACTCGTCCACATTGGCATGCGCCATCCCACGCGATGAGCAATCCGCGCCGCGGAATCAGGTTCACCAGGCGCTTGAACGCTGTCTTCACCTCGTCGAGATTCTTGGTAGATGTCGGCGTGGTCAAACTCGACCGAGGTAAGAATCACGGCGTCTGGAAAGTAATGCAGAAACTTCGGTCCCTTATCGAAGAACGCCGTGTCGTACTCGTCGCCTTCGATGATGAACTCACGCCCATCGCCAAGCGCGAACGAGCTGCCAAAGTTTTCCGGAATTCCGCCGATGAGAAAACTGGGGGCACGCTGGGCTTCCGTAAACAGCCACGCCAACAGGGAGGACGTGGTAGTTTTGCCGTGCGTGCCCGCCACTACCAGACGTTCCCGGCCGGCGAGAAACTCGTCGTACACCACCTGCGCCATCGATTCGTACGCGAGCCGCTGATCGAGCACATATTCCAGTTCGACATTTCCGCGCGAGATTGCATTGCCCACGATCACCAGGTCAGGACGCGGCTCAGGTTCTTTTCGCTGAACGGTTGAGCTACAGGAATACCCAGCGACGCGAGGAAGTCCGACATTGGAGGATACGCTGCGGCGTCGGAGCCCGTGACCCGATGACCGCGCTGCTGCAGCATTCCGGCGAGCGACGCCATGGCCGTGCCGCAGATTCCGATAAGATGAATGTGTTTTGGTTGTCATGAGCTATGGAGCGCGAACTTGCGGATTCGCTTCGTACCGATGCCGCCAGACTGCAAGCGGAACCGCTCGTCAGCCGTGAATTGCGCCGCCACTCCGAACGGCAAGCGTAATGTTGCCTCGCGATACATGGCCCGACTTCAGGCCATAAGCCACCGGAATTCCGAGGTCACCGACCATGCGCTGCACGACCTGCTGCAGCGTGTAGTCCAGTGTTTGCCGCGGGCCCGCAATTCAGCATTTCGCCGAAGATCATCCCCCGCACGTCCTGCGAACTTTCCCGCCAGCTTCAGATGCATCAGCATGCGATCGATGCGAAACGCGGGCTCGGCAAGGTCTTCGATAAAGAGGACGGTGCCGCGCGTTTCAATCTCGTAGGGCGTCCCCATGGAAGCGCACAAGCAGCGACAGGCAGCCGCCGTATAGCATTCCCTCCGCAGTCCCCCGCAACCAGCGTCTCCACTTCGTCGCCGCTGAATTCGCGCTGATACGGCTCGCCGGAAATCAACGCCGCCTTCCACGACTCCTCATCTACGCCGTCGGGGCGCACATCGATATTGAGCATGGGTCCGTGAAACGTCACCATTCCGGCGGCGTCACACAGAATAGGTCAGCAGAGTGGTCACGTCACTGCAGCCGCAAAAAATCTTGGGATTCGCTCGCACCAGCTCGCAGATCGATATTGGGCAGCAGGTAATTGCAGCCGTACCCGCCGCGGGCGCAGATGATGGCCTTGATCTCGGGCCGCGCAAACATCTCGTGGAACTCATCGAGACGGCGTTGCGTGCTACCCGCGAAGTACAGTTCGCGGTCGAGAATCGACGGCAGATAGAACGGCTGATAGCCCTTGCGCATGCAGCCAGGCGCAACCGGCCTCCAGAGCGTCGCGCGTCAATCGGACCTGCGGGAGCGATGATTCCAACCTTGTCGCCGGGCCGCAGGGCAGCGGGTCGCAGGCGTTCTGGTTGGGTGAAAGCGGCCATGAGGAAGGACTATCTTAAATGAAAAAATCGCCGCGACAGAGTATCGTCGCGGGCCCGTACAAGGAACAGTTCACCCTCCCACTCAACCGTTTGCGTGCCTCCCGGAGCGTGCACGCGCACCGGAGACTTCGGCCCGTCCCGTGTGAATCGAAGCTGCCGCCGACGCCGACGATCCGGTACCCGACGACATCGTCTCGTCCTACTCCGCGCTCGCAGAAGCGAACTTCGATTTCGTGCTCGATTGAGCACCTTGACCAAGCTCAACATTGGTTCCGTGCGGAAAGTCGAGGATGGACGGAAATCTCGCGCTGCCCACGTCTGCCAGCTGGGCATGAACTCGTCAACGAACATCACGAAGTGCGGATTGCCCATCGAGACGGTGATACCGGAGTACGGACTCAGTCGTCCACTTCAACCGTCCGACTCGCCGCCGACCTCGGGCTTGCCCATGGAGGTACGAAACTCAAATGTGTGTCCGTCGCGACCCGTCAGTTCGCAGGTCTTCAATCCCGCATCAGTGCGGATCACCACCGATTCGCGGCCGTGCTCCGCGCAGTACCAGGCCGCGACGCAACGCGTGCCGTTGCCCGAGATCTCCGCATCCGAGCCGTCGGCATTGATCAGCCGGATGGCAAGATCGGCATCCGACGGCGGGCATGACCCATTCCACACCGTCAGCGCCCACCCCGTTATGGCGATCGCAAATCTGTGCGGCTGAAAGCAGCGATGTCGGCGGGCGCGTGCTCGATACCAATGATCAGGAAGTCGTTGCCGCATGCGCTGGCTTTCACGAAGGGAATCGAGGCCATGAGGAAAGTCTGAGTGTAGCAAAGGACAGGCGTCGTCGAGCTCAGATTGCGTCCTTTGCTATGGACTACGTGTCGACTGGGACGCAGCTTGCTGGTTCGAACGATAGATCGAGCACTTGGCCTGTTCTGGCACAGTGATTGCGAACAGCTCCGTCAAATCCTGCCGGTGTTCGTGCGCCGCCATCCACACCGGGTCGCCCTTGAAGGCGATGATGATAATCCGCGTGGCGTGCCGGGTCGAGCAGGGCCCACTCCCAATCAGGATGGCTTACCTCGCTGATGACATGGCGCAACGGAATACCCGCCTCCTGCAATGCACCGACGTGTTCGCCCTGGTACATCAGGATCGTCGCCGATGGTGGCAGGTGCACCAGGAATCTCGCCAAGGCGTCTTCGAGGATCATACGGGTGCGCGCATTGACCTGCGCCTCTTTCAGCGTGATGGGAACGTCGGCATAGATCGACAAATAGCTCGCTGCGACCAGTAACGCCAGCACACTCCAGACGACAATCTTCTTTCTGGGCCGGCGACGGAAGATCGCTAAGAAACGCGCCAGCAGAGTGCGGGAAATACAGCGAACACCGGCAGCAGTTCGAGCCCGTAGCGCACGTTGTAATAAGAGAACGGCCACCACGATGGAATGAAGATGGGCACACTGCCATACGCGATCGACAGCGAATAGAACAGCAAGCGGCACCCATAGCAAGCAGCCACGTCGCAATAATCGCGGAAGCGCCACAGCGCTACCGCCGTGCCGAGTAACGCCAGCCAAAAAGCAGGCTTCGCCCCAGTGCCCGGGCCCAACGTTGAGCTTGGAAGCCTTCAGGAAGTACAGTCCCGCAGTTACAACGTATGGTCCTTCCCGGGATACGGAGCGGCGCCGCGCGCCGTGGTGCGCTCGGCGATGGCCCGCGCTGAATAAGGACCGTTGGCCCAATCCATCGCCCGGCCGGAAACGCGATGGTTGTAGGCCAGCCAGAACACTGGCACCAGCGCGTTGAGCAACAGGAACTCAGCCAGCGACTTAGTCATTAGCGCGGCGTCGTGCGCTGTCGGGCGTCTTGCGCCACCAGAGTGCGAACGTCCACAGCACCAGGACTCCCATGATCGCGCCGAAGAACCATCCGTCATAGCGCGTCGCCGCTCCTCCGGCAAGAGCAATGCCACAACCTTCGAGAGTTCGCTCCGGCAGAACGACCATGCACCGACGATCGCGGCTCGCCTGATAGTGCGCCGCAGCCATTCGTCGAAATAGACGATGGCCCAGATGAAGAATGCCAGGTATAAGGGCTCGTTCATCGCCGTCGTTTGCATGTAGAGCAGGTTGGGATTGAGCGCCGTAAATCGCGGCGGCAACGAAGGCGGCGACTTGCGGCAGGCGCGCGCTGACCAGCCGGAAAATCCCCAGCGTGCCGACGCACATACGCCACCATGCTTGCGATTGAGCCGGCAATACCGCTCATCCACAGCGCCTTGTTCCATACGAACGGCAGCATGAGGATGTGGGACAGCGGAAGCCACACCGTGCCCAGCTGAAAGAAACGACGACAGCCAGGAGCGCGTTGTCGAGCACGCGGCGCGCAATGTTGATGTGCGCGACCGCATCGCCGTAAAGCAGGATCTGCTGATGGGCGTAGTACCACAGCAAGGCGGCGATCGAGATGGCACCCGAGCCAAGGGTCAGCGCTGCTTCTATGCGCTGCTGTGCGTAACGCTGTTGCAGGAGCTGGTGGTCGGACGCTGGGAGAGGAGAAGTTTGGCGGCTCAAGAAATCAGTCTACGATACCAAACGGCCGTGGGGTGACAGTGAACGAGAGTCGTTCCCGAGGATATGAGAACTCTGCAGGTCTAATCTTCGTCGGGTTTTCTTGGCGCCTTTGACTTCTCGGCGAGGCTTCGTACCATCCGCGCCAGCTCAGGCAGCTTGCTGAAGGCGTTTACGGCACGGAGCCACTGTTTGTGGTCGAACGCCGGCGAGCCGCTCACCATGCTGCCTGCGGGAATATCGCCGTGGGTACCGCTCTGGGCGGTGATGACGACGCCATCCCCGACGTTGCAATGCCCCGCCACGCCGGCTTGACCAGCGATAACGACGTTTTTCCCCACGATGGTAGAGCCGGCGAGCCCGACCTGCGCACACAAGAGTGTATGCTCGCCGACTGTTGATCCATGTCCGACCTGCGCAAGGTTATCGATTTTTGCCCCGCGCGCAATGCGAGTTTCGCCGACGCTGGCGCGATCGATGCAGGAGTTCGCTTGTATCTCAACGTCGCTTTCAATGATCGCGGGTCCAGACTGTGCGATTTTCTCCCAGTGGTCACCGTCTCGTGCGAAGCCAAATCCGTCGGAGCCGACGATCACACCGTTCTGAAGAATGACGTTATCGCCTATCTGGCATTGCTCGCGTACGACAGCGTGCGCGTGGGCAAAAAAGTTCTTGCCGATTTTGGCCCCCCGATAAATGACTACGTGGGGCAACAGCACGGCGTTGTCGCCAACTAAAACGTCTTCGTCGATGACAACGTAGGCGCCGATATGGGAATTGCCGCCAATCTTGGCCGATGGTGCGATGACAGCCGTTTGATGTATCCCGGGCGAGTAGGCAGGAGCCTTATAGAAGAGATCAATAGCGCGGGCAAAGCAAAGATAGGGGTTGTTGCTGCGCAACAAAGGGCGCGATGTTACGGGAAAGCTCTCCGAGACAATAACGGCGGATGCAGTTGTTGTACGCGCCGCCGCGGCATACTTGGGATTCGCGACGAACGTTATTTGTCCGTTGGCAGCTTCTTCGATTCCAGCCACACCGGTGATTTCTATGTCGGGTTCACCGCCTTCCAAGACGGCACCCAAAGCAAAGGCGATCTCTCCAAGTTTCATTGTTGTTTGATTGGACTCACGGACCGCTTCCCGCCAGAAGCCTCGCGCAATGCGAGATCCCGGCGCGCACTTGGACGGTATGTCCTCACGTGAACATTGTCGTTTGGCGAGTGTCTTCTGGTTGCTGACCCCGCCGCTGAGATTTTCTCTCCCCGATCACTGCCAAAACGGTCATCTCTGCGACCGCCGCACGTGGCACGAAGATGCGCTGGGTATTGGAGCGGGTATCGGGTGGAATGATCGAGAACCCGTCCACCCCGTCCCGTACCAAGTCATTGGGCATCATGCCTTCGATAATCTCGTTGTCTCGGAAACGGAGCCGCACCCATAAGCCTTCGCTGCGAGGACGCGAAGTGAAGGTCTTTCGAGTGAGGGACTCAGAATCCCCGAACTCGCGCACAAAGTACACACCCTTTACATCGCGCAGTTCTATAGACACCACATTCCCTGCCGTATTGAGCACCTCGATCTTGCCGTCAGAAATGACCGCCGCCGACGCGTAGCCACTGATCGTGTCGCGATCCATCTTTCGGACAATGACCTTCTTACGAGTGCTAGTCATGTGTGGGTCGATTGTCGCACTTTTACGAAGGAAGTGCCTACTCGAGTAGTTTGTAGCCAAATCGAAAACCTTATGTTATTGTCGCTATGCAGTCACCCTGCCGCACAGCCGTAAGTATTGACACTAGAGCAGCTTGCGCGCTTGCTAGCGATTGGAACGATTGTCCTGGTGCCGGTCCTTAAAGCCGGAACCAGGGAGGTAGCCGTAATGCACCCCCGTGCCGTGCCGGACGAAGTTCGGCTATCATCTTTAGAGTCATACATTTAGATGCCTGATTACATCTATAGCATGGAGACCCGGCTCACACCGGACCAACAGCGTGGTGTGAACCTGATTCAGGAGATTGCCCGCCATACCGGTCTAAATCTCTACCTGACTGGCGGCACAATTCGCGACTTAGTTACTGGCTTTCCAATTCGTGACATCGACCTTAGTGTTCAGGGAAACCCCCTTAAGTTACAGAAAGAATTGGAAAAAGCAGGGATTTCGGTCGAGGGCGTTGATGAGCACCTGCGTTCCCTGCACCTGCTAATGCCGGGTAACGTTCGTGCGGAACTGAATCAAACTCGCTCAGAGGTCTACGACAAGCCTGGGAAACCCCCAACGGCTACGCCCGCAACCATTAATGAAGATCTGCGGCGGCGCGATTTCACCGTGAATGCGATGGCATTATCGCTGAATCCTGGCTCGAAGGGCCTCCTGCTCGACCCATTCAACGGCGTGGCGGACATCGAGGCGAAAGTGCTTCGGGTGCTCCACAACTATGCGTTCCTCGAGGACCCCATCCGGCTAATCCGGGCCACGCGCTTAAGTGCCCGCTTCCATTGGCCGCTAGAGGAACGGACCCAGGCACGTTACGACGCGGCTAAAGAAAACAACTACATTGAGTTCGTCACCAAGCCGCTGGTCGGTGCGGAACTCGAACAGCTGGCACACGAAGACGATCCGATCCATGTTATGCGCACCTTGGAAAAAGAAGGCTGGCTGAAGGTATTGCACTCGCATCTGACGGTCGCCAAAGCTGAGGCGGGTGACTTAGTTCATGCGATCAAGCTCCGCCAGACCCTGAACGACCTGGGCTATTCCGTTGAAACAGGGCCGATTGCGATGTACTTCCTGACCGGCAAGATGAACGACAAGGACATCTCTGAAATCCAGAGGATGATTCCGCGGCGCGATTTTGTCGATAAGTGGAAGCACTTGGAGCGTGATGCTCAGGAACTAGCCAAGAAACTGGGCGGTAGAGAAGCAAATACCAATTCGGGTGCGTGGAAAATATTGAGCGCCGCCGCACCTGAGCGAATTTTATTTCTCAGTTTGACGACGCGACAGTCCGCGGTGGACCAGAAGTTAAAAAACTTCCTGGGCAAGTGGCGGCAAGTGCGAGAAAGGCTGCCGTTTCCAGAGATGGCGGAGATGCGCATTACCGCGCAACTTCCGGAATACCCCAAGATTCTGGACGAGGCGTTCTTATTGCTTCTGGATGGCAAGCTTCGATCTCATAACGAGATCATTAATTTCCTGAAGCCGTACGAGCCGCCGCCGCCGCCCCCCCCTCCCGCGCCCAAACGTGGACGAGGCAAAGCGGCGCTCACGGCGCCCACGGCAGCCTCACCTTCTGCGGTCGTCGCCACGACTTCCGCCAAACGTGGTAGGAAGCCCAAGGGAGCATCCCCTGTCCCGGCAGCGGCAGCTGCGCCGACCCCAGTGGCCGAAGCGACGAAATCATCCGCAAGTGGCAAAGCCGCACCTGCCGGTAAGCAGGCTCTCGAGGCTAAGAAACCTGTCGCCCCGGCGAAGACCAAATCGAAGGCGCCGAAGAAACCGGCCCCGGCAAAGAAAAAGGCCGCTCCAACAAAGAAGGCAGCGTCGGTAAAACGGAAGGGAGCGCCAAAGAAAGCCGCAAAGAAGGCAGCGGGGAAGAAGGCAGCGAAGAAGGGGCGGTAGCACGGACTTCGGCAAATGCAGCAAAAGGGGCGCACTGCTCACACAGTACGCCCTTCATTTTTTTACCCCGATTGTTGACTGCAAGTTACTTAGGCATGGTCTCCAGTCCGCGATACTTCAGCATGGGTTGGATGCTGGGCGGTCCCCCGCGCCACGCTTCGTACATCTTCTCGAGGTCCTCGGTGTTGCCGCGAGACAGGACCATCTGACGAAAGCGGTCACCGTTCGCGCGAGTGAGACCGCCGTGGTCGACAAACCACTGATAGGCGTCGTCGTCGAGCATCTGCGTCCAAAGGTAGGCGTAGTATCCAGCCGCATAACCGCTACCCCAAATGTGTGCGAAGTAGCTAGAGCGGTAACGAGGCGGAACGTAGCTGATGGCGAGGTTCGTCTTCTGGAGCGCGTCGGTTTCAAAGGTATCGGGCTTTTGCAGAGCTGCACCAGCGGGCAGCGAGTGCCACCGCATGTCGAGTTCGGCAGCGGCTAGAAGTTCGGTTGTGTCGTACCCCTTGTTGAAGGTGTCAGCCTTAGCAATCTTTGCCGCCAAGTCGGCGGGCATTGGAGCGCCGGTTTTATAGTGCTTGGCATAATTCTGAAAGATCGAAGGGTAAGCGGCCCAATGCTCGTTGAACTGTGAAGGGAACTCCACAAAGTCGCGCGCAGTGGAGGTGCCGGATAGGCTGGGATACTCGGAATTGGCGAACATACCGTGCAACGCGTGTCCGAATTCGTGGAACATGGTACGGACATCGTCTGAGGTGATCAGGGCCGGCTCACCCTTGGCGGGGACGGCAAAATTACAGACATTGGCCACCACCGGTTTGGTCCCCATCAGCTTCGACTGGGTGACTAATTCGTCCATCCAGGCTCCGCCTTGCTTGTTATCGCGCTTGAAGTAGTCGCTATAGAACAAGGCGAGAGAACTGCCGTCGGCGTTGAAGACCTCGAAGACCCGCATCTCGGGCGCGTAGGTCGGGAGATCTTTGCGTTCCTTAAAGGTGATGCCGTACAGCTGAGTTGCTGCATAGAAAACGCCATTTTGCAGCACATTGTTGAGCTCGAAATACGGCTTAACCTGCTCCTCGTCGAGATCGTACTTCGCTTTGCGCACCTGCTCCGCATAGAAGTCCCAGTCCCACGGCTGAGCCTTGAAGCCCCCGTTCTGCGCGTCGATGACCGCCTGGATGTCCGCCGCTTCGATTGCGGCTTTACCAGTAGCCCCAGGGACGAGTTCATCCATGAATTTCAGCGCGGCTTCGGGCGTTCTTGCCATCTGGTCTTGCAGCTTCCAGGCAGCGAAGTTCGGATACCCGAGGAGTTTGGCTTTCTGGGCGCGAAGCTGGGCAATACGCGCGATTACGTCGCGAGTGTCGTTTGCATCGCCGCGCTCGGCGCGGTTCCATGAGCGCGAGAAAACGCTCTCGCGGGTGGAGCGGTTGTTCACCGAGACCAGGTCGGGCTGCTGTGTGGTGTTCTGCAAAGGAAGCACGTAGCCGTCCATCTTGCGCGCCTTTGCCGCTTCGGCAGCGGCGGCAATGCGGGCGTCGCTTAACCCCGCCAGCGCAGCCTTGTCAGTCGTGGCATAAGCCCCGTCCTTGGTGGCTGCCAGCAGCTTGGTGGTGAATTCGTTCGACAGAGTAGCGAGCTCTTCGTTGAGCTTCTTTAACTGTGCCTTGTCGGCCTCAGAGAGGTTTGCTCCAGCCAAAACGAATTGCTTGTACTCGACTTCCACGAGACGTAACGATTCGGGATCGAGCTTGAGTGACTGCCGCTGGTCGTAGATGGCCTTGATGCGCTGGAATAACTTGTCGTTGAGACGGATGGCATCGGAGTGGGCTGCGAGTTGAGGAGCAATGGCGGCCCTGACCTTCTGCAGTGTCGGATTGGTGTCGGCAGCGCTGACCAGGAAGAAAGGAGTGGCCGAGCGGGTGAGCAGCTGGCCAGACTTCTCGAAGGGGATGAAGGTGTTCTCGAAGGTCGGAGGCTGCGGGTTGTCCGCAATGGCTTGGATTTCTTTGCGCTGTTCGGCCATACCGGCTTCAATAGCGGGCTGGTAGTCCGTGTCCTGAATTTTGTCGAACGGCGGCGCTTGGAAAGGGAGTGTACTTGGGGCGAAGAATGGGTTCGACGGACCGAAGTCCGCGCTGGATGCGTCGACGGGCATGATGCTTAAGCCTATCCCAAAGAGGGCACCAACCAGAAAGATGTTCATGAAGGATAGTTTAGCGAGTTCAGAGAGGGTATGAAACAGTTTATGGCGAGACGCAAACGCCAGCTTTCGAATCTCAAGTTCCGAGTTCCGTTAACCCCGTTCAACCAGAATCGCGCTGGAACCGGCAGCCGGCGCAAATGGTGTCTGGCTGTGCGAACGACAGGTCCCGCAGCTACAGCACTTACCCGATGGTGCAGCCTGATATCACGGTGCGAAAGTTGTGGCAACTTTTTTGTTGTCAGGGCCGAAATACGAGTGGGGATGGGTGCGCCCAGTAGATCGGGATGGCAATGTATCGTATCTCGCCCTGTCACCTACGGCCATTCAAGCGCGGCTGAGAAGGGCATTTGTGATGAGAAAAGTAACTCTGAATGCGGCTGCACTGATTATTGCGCTCACTTTATCGGCGTGTGGCGGGGGCGGAAACAACAATAACAACCCACCGATGGTTACGGTAACTCCGGCCACCGCGAATGTCCAAGAGGGATCGACGCAGCAGTTTTCAGCGACCGTGACCAATAGCAGCAGTAGCGTGAACTGGCTCGTGAATGGTGTTGCAGGCGGGAGTGCGGCCACAGGTACGATCAGTAGCGCAGGACTCTATACGGCTCCGCTGGTCATTCCCAGTCCAGCAAGCATCACCATCACGGCCCAGTTGCAGGCGAACACCGCAATCCTAAGCAACGCGGTCGTAACGATCACGGCGGTGCAATTCAGCAATTCGTCGTTGAAAGGCAACTACGTTTTCAGTCTGAAGGGAGTCGATCTGAGCGGCTTAACGTTCTACGCAGTGGGAACCGTTACAGCAGACGGCAATGGTAACATCACTGCCGGCGAAGAAGACCTGAACGACGTTGCGTCGGGCTACTCTATTGCGAATAATGTAACCGGCACTTATAGTATCGGCGCAGACGGCCGCGGCACCATGAACCTCAACAGCTCGATCGGAAGCTTCTCCTATACCTTTGCAATGCGGGGATTGAGCAATGCCGGTCTGAATGAGATCGACAACAATGTTATCAATGCCGTGGGTAACCTGGAACAACAGTCAAGCGGCATTGGCGCCCCCTCAGGGAACTACGCCTTTGGCTTCAACGGAACCGGGCTGAGTTGCGGGGGCGCGTTCAGTTCTGCGGGAGTCTTTAATCTGAGTGGCACGACTGTGGGCGGAGCGCAGGATTTGAACTGCGGCGGTACCATTACCCAGAGTCAGACGCTCACCGGTACCTACACGGCTACCGATGCATTGGGACGCGGTAGCGGATCGTTCTCCGCGGCCACCGGTACTTCCGCGTTCATTTATTACGTTGTTTCGGCCAACCGTTATCGCTTCCTGTGCCCGGATGCAACGACATTCTTTTTGGGCAGCGCCGACCTGCAAACCCAAATGACCTTTGCCACCGTGGACTTCAATGGCAATTACGTCGTCAATACATCGGCGAACACGCAGGCCGGCGTGTCTTATACCCTAATTCAGCTGAATGCGTCGGGCGGCAGCATTTCCACGGGCTTCTATGATGTAAACGACACCGGTGTTGTAGGACAGTCGTCGCTGACCGGAGCCTACAATGTGGCCGCCAACGGGCGCCTCAATGGTTCGTTCACGGTAAGCGGTGTTGCGCTGCCGTTCAGCATGTACATGATCTCGCCGAACCAGGCCTACTATCTCGACTTGCGGACGAACGCAGTTGGAGGCGGGAATGCCTACGCGCAGAGTTCGGGAGTCACCAGCAATGTGGCGTGGGCCGGAAGCTATGCCACTTTGCAGTTTGGGTACTTCATTGCGAACGGTATAGTCACGCCTGGTAACAGCACCAGTGTCAGCGGACAAATTTCGGCTGACGGCAACGGAACCCTGGCCGGGACACTAGATTTTAATGATCCGGTGAGCATATTTACTGGACAGACTTTGCAAGGCACTTACAGTGTTGGCACGGTTGCGCCTGGCCGCACTACAGTAGCGGTCGCGACCCCGGCCGAGGGCGCCCGAAACTACATAGCCTATATCGTCTCCCCGACTCAGGTGCTGTTGTTGGAAGTCGATTCCAATCTCACTTCCGGAGGAGATGCGATTCGACAGTTCTGAAGACCGTGGCAGGGAGTGGCGGTCCGCGATGAGGCTACCGTCCAAAGCCGCAGGGCGAACTGATGAGATGCGACTGCGGTATGCGGGACTACTTCACCGCGACGTCTTCGGGGTCGACAAATACGTAGCTGACGAATGCAAATTGCGAACCGTCGGGTGACCAGGAGGGGACGTTGATGGTACCTTGTCCACCGAAAAGTCTGGCGAGCTCCTTGATCTTGCGGTCAGCCATCGACATCAGTCGCAAGGTCACGTCTTTGTTGGGTGGGTGGCCGACGACGTCCCTTTCGAAAGACAAGAAGACCATCTGCCGGCCGTCGGACGAGAAGTGCGGGAACCAGTCGTTGAGTTCGCCGAACGTAACCTGCTGTTGCTCGCTACCGTCTGTGTGCATGCGCCAGATTTGCATGTGACCGGTGCGCTCGGAGTTGAAGTAGATATAGGCACCGTCGGGCGTGTACTCGGGGCCGTCGTCGAGGCCCACGGCAGTGGTGAGCCGCGTTTCCGCGTCCCCCTCGACCGAAATCGTGTAGATGTCGAAGTCTTTGTTGCCCTGGCCAACGTCACGCTGGCCGACGAAGGCCAGCGTTTTGCCGTCGGGCGACCAACCATGCCAATACGATGGAGAATTTTGTGTGGTCCGCTTGGGCGTTCCTCCGGCGATAGGCAGCGTGTAAATCAAGGAATCGTGCGGCTCCTGCGACTGGTCACTGATCACAAGCGTCTTTCCGTCAGGTGAGATCCCATGATGGTTGTTGCAACGAGTTGCGAAGCCGGTGTCGATGGCTTCAGGTTTGCGGCTCTCGACGGGCATGCGATAGATGCGCCCGCCCGCGTTGTAGATAAAAGAGGAGCCATCGCGGGTCCAATTTGGAGCCTCGATGTGGTCGCGGGTGACGTAACGGGCCGAGCGATCAGCGCTGGCAATGGCTATGGTTTCGAGGACGCTGAACATCACCGGTTGGTGTGTGGAGGACTGGGTGCGATCCGCGAGATCGACGTTGGAGAACTCGGCGCGGGTGATGGCATCCTTATCGTGCGAACAGACACCGATTCCGATGTAGTAGCTGCCATCGAGGTGAATCTTAGGCGAGCCGGCGGCGATTGACAGCGCCTCGCCTTCGTCGGCCAGCGCCATGTAAAAATAATCGCCGCGCTTTACCAGACGTACCCGCTTGGGCGCTCGGATGTAGCTCTGCACTTCATGTGAAGCTCCGCTCTTTTCGTCGCGGAATTGAAGAGAAGCAAGACCTTCGCCGTGAAGAGCGATGTCAGCATAGATAGAGTCGGCGTCCAGGCTCTGGCGGACCATGAGGATGGCCTTGCGATGCGGATTTCCGCCGCTGGTCAGAATCGACACATTGGCGGTGAGTGCGAAGTCACCTGAGACTTTCTTCCAAACGAACTGAAATGCATCGGGCGATGCCCAAATGTTCTCGCCGCTCCCGGTAACGGTGTAGGCTCTCGTTGCCTTGTCGTACTCAACTCCACCGCCATGGACGACTGTTCCGACGTCAGAGTTGCCATCGAAGATGCCGATGGAAGATTGCTGGCCGGCGGCAGGCACGACCAAAATCAGTACGGAGAAGAAAAGTATCGTGAGCGGGCGTCGAGTCACCGCTTGGCACTCTTGTGGATGTCAACCGTCGACCATGTCTTGTCGGCAGCGTGGCAGAGGTCCTCCAGCGGACACTCAGCACACTTAGGTTTGCGCGCGATGCAAATGGCGCGGCCGTGATGAATGATCTGGTGAGAGAAGTCGATCCACTTGTCCTGCGGGATAACGCGCATCAGGTCCTGCTCGATCTTTTGCGGAGCTTCATTCTTTGTAAGCTCCAGCCGGCGAGCGATGCGCTGCACGTGCGTGTCAACCACCACGCCTTCGGCTACGCCGAACCATGAACCGAGGACTACGTTGGCGGTCTTGCGCGCCGCGCCCGGGATGGTAAGCAGGTCCTCCATGGTGCGCGGAACTGCCCCGCCGAAGTCGCTGACGATCTTGCGCGCGGCCCCCACGATGGACTTCGATTTGTTGCGGAAGAATCCGGTGGAGCGGATGTCGGGTTCCAGCTCTTCTGGTTCCAGCGCGGCAAAGTGCTCGATTGTCGGATATTTCTCGAACAGGGTCGGCGTGACCATGTTGACTCGGGCGTCGGTGCACTGCGCGGAGAGGATGGTCGCTACCAGGAGTTCCCATGCGCTGTTGTGGTGTAGGGCGCATTTTACATCGGGGTAGCGCGCGTCGAGGCGCTTGAGGATTTCAGTTACACGCTTAGGCGCGAGGGGGTTGTAGCGGCCTGTTGTCCTGGATGGTCTGGCTATCGCACGTGCAGGAGTCGCCTTCAGCGGCTTTGTCGCGACACGGACGCTCTTGACGTTGTCGTGGCGTCCGGCCTTTGACGGTTGGCGAGGGATGTTACCGCGTGGCATGGGCTGCTCTCCGAAGTGATCCATCAGTTTATAACGTGCGGTTCGGCGGTGATCAAAGCGGGCCTCAAGTCCGCTGGCTTCGCTCAGATGAGACGCGCGAAGGGCTATCGGGGGTGCGCAGATTACAATAGGAGATCGATCATCATTCATCCTGACGATTGTGGGGGTTCGTTAATGGCTTCCAAGCCCGAAGTGCAAGTGGGCGCGACAGAGCTGCCTGCGGTTCCACTCACGCTGGAAGGCTACAGCGTCTTGCACCAGATGTTTCGCTTTCGATGGCCTGAGTGGCGCAAGCTCGATGCTGAGCGTCAGGCGGAGATCAATCGCGAAGTGTCGGAGACCTTCGCAGCCAGCGAGCAGGCGGGGCAGTTCGCGGCATATTCCATGCTGGGGCATAAGGGCGACCTCATGCTGGTGTACTTCCGCGATTCCTTTGATGAGTTGAACCAGGCGGAATTGCTGCTGGACCGCACCGGTTTCCAGGAATTTCTGGAGCCGGTGCATTCCTACCTGTCGGTCATCGAGTTGGGGTTGTATGACTCGAGTGTGAAATTGTTTCGGCAGTTGACCGAGCGGGGTGTGGCTCCGTTAAGCGAGGAATGGAACAATCAGGTGCAGGAGACGTTGCAACGGCAACGCGCAGCGATGTGGTCGCGGCTATATCCCAAGATTCCGGCGAGCCGCTATTTGTGTTTTTATCCCATGGACCGGCGTCGCGGCGAAGATAAGAACTGGTACATGCTTCCGATTGAAGAGCGTCAGCGCCAGATGGAAGAGCACGGCATGGTAGGCCGCCGATATGCGGGCAAGGTACAACAGATCATAACCGGCTCAATTGGATTCGACGACTGGGAGTGGGGTGTGGATCTGTTTGCCGCCGAACCACTCGTGTTCAAGAGACTCATTTACGAAATGCGTTTTGACCAGGTCAGCGCGGAGTATGCCCTGTTCGGGCAGTTCTTTATCGGACTGAGATGTCCAGTGGAGAAATTGGGGGAGTGGGCGGACGGAAAGTTGCCAGGGTGAAGAGATTAGCCCCCACTTGCTCGTAACTGGTAAATCGGCGGGTGCGGAGACAGTTCAGGAACCAGCTACCAGTAACCAGTTATCTAACTACAACTCATGATTGCTCACATTATCGAAATTCTCGGGGCGTGGATTACGTCTGTAATATCCGCCGCTGGATATGGCGGAGTCATGTTGCTGATGGCCATTGAGTCGGCGTGCATTCCTCTGCCGTCGGAGATCATCATGCCGTTTTCGGGATATCTGGTATACACCGGACGGTTCTCATTGCTGGCGGTCGCGACCTGGGGAGCCATCGGCTGCAATCTCGGCTCAGTGCTGGCATACGAGGTCGGGTATTACGGTGGGCGTCCACTGGCGATGCGCTATGGGCGCTACGTATTTGTGACGCAACATGACCTGAATACTGCCGACAGGTTTTTCGCGCGCTGGGGATCGCCGGCCGTGCTGATTGCTCGCTTGCTACCCGTGGTGCGGACGTTCATCGCCCTTCCGGCCGGGATAGCGCGTATGCCGCGGCTGAAGTTTCACATCTATACATTCATCGGATCATGGCCCTGGTGCCTGGTGCTGGCGTACATCGGCATGAGGCTGGGCGAGCAATGGGACAAGGACCCGCGGTTGAAGATTTGGTTCCATCGCATGGATGGGGTGATTCTGGCCGTGCTTGTGGCGGCAGTGGCGTATTTCATCTGGTCACATGTGAAAGGCCGGGTGGGGGCGAATAACAACCCAGAAGCGGAGGACTAGATTTGCCGGAGCGTCTCTCGCTTGCCGCCAAAGGATGAAGATCGACCGGCGTGGACTGCTATAAGTCGATTTTCACCGTTTTGGCCACCATGCGTTCGTAAGTACGCCAAGGCAACAGCCGTTTCGCCCACAGTTGCATTTTCGCGTCGGCACCGATCATGTAGCGAAGACGAGGGTTGGGGTCGTTGGCGATGCGGAGTATAAGGCGGGCGACTTCACGTGCGTCGCGGCGACGATTGCTACCTTGCTTGATGAACTCCACCATTCGGCGGGTACGTTCTTTATTGGGTGAGTCGGGGTCGAGAGCGCCTTGGGCTATGGTGACGTTGCGCGTCCAGATGTCGGTCTCGAAAGCCCCGGGTTCTACTAGCGCCACGCGGATTCCGAGTGAATGCGTTTCGATGCGCAGCGACTCGCTGAATCCCTCGAGAGCATGCTTAGAGCTGCAGTAGGCGCCGAGCAGTGGCTGGCCGAGGCGTCCGGCGACGGAGGCGACCTGGATAATGTGGCCGGATTTCTGACTGCGCATAGTCGGAATTACCGCTTTGCTCATGGCGACATTGCCGAAAAAATTGGTTTCAAACTGGTGGCGGATTTCGCTGAGTTGCAGGTCTTCGCCGAAACCGGTCATGCAGAACCCGGCGTTGTTCACCAGGACATCAATGCGGTTGTGGTCGCGCACGATTCCATCAATCACGCCGGGGATGGAGTCGAAGTCGGTGACGTCGAGCAGGCGTAGGTCGAGACGATCGCGAACGCCCGCTTTTGGTGCCGCCTCTTCCAGGCGGCCGCTGCGTGCTAGATCGCGCATAGTGGCGACCACGCGATATCCGTTGAGCGCAAATTCCACGGCGGTGAGCAGGCCGATGCCGCTGGAACTGCCGGTTATTACAGCAACTTTCTGGTCAGTCATGGTTTCCGCCGAATCCTTGATATCGCCAACGAAGACCGAAATGGTTCCATTCGAGCATGGAAAATTGCAGAACGCGCGTCGAATACGAGAAGATAACAGGTTTGTACACACTTCATGAAACGGACTGATAGGTATGCCGACTAATAATCAGCAGGACACGCACAAGACCGGCCGTAGCGATGTGGCGCCAGCGAAGGGAAAGCTGGGGATCATGATTCCCGGCATGGGAGCGGTCGCAACCACATTTGTCGCAGGCGTCGAGGCCGTGCGCAAGGGTATCTCGAGCCCCATCGGATCGGTGACGCAGATGGGAACGATTCGCTTGGGTAAGCGCACCGATGGCCGTTCCCCCAAAGTCAAGGATTTCGTGCCGCTGGCGGAGTTGAATGACTTGGTGTTCACCGGCTGGGACATCTTCGAAGACGATATGTACGCCGCGGCCGGGAAGGCTGGGGTGCTCGAACGTTCACTGCTGGAGCAGGTAAAGCCATTTCTGTCATCGATCAAGCCGCAAAAGGCAGTGTTCGACAAGAACTACGTAAAGAAACTCGATGGCCCGAACGTGAAGAAGGGCAAGAACAAGAAGGATCTGGTTGAGCAGGTGCGCGAGGACATCCACGAGTTCAAGAAGTCGAGCGCAGCCGATCGGCTGGCGATGATCTGGTGCGGTTCTACTGAGACGTTCATTGAGGCTGGTCCGGTGCATCAGACAGTAGACTCATTCGAGAAGGGCCTGCTGGCGAATGACGAGACTATTGCGCCCTCGATGATTTACGCGTACGCCGCCATGCAGGAAGGGATTCCGTTCGCGAATGGGGCGCCAAACCTCACTGTGGACATTCCAGTGATGCAAGAGCTGTCGCGCCAGAATGAGGCTCCCATTTGCGGCAAGGACTACAAGACCGGGCAAACGCTGATCAAGACGATTCTCGCACCCGGCTTCAAGGCGCGCATGCTGGGGCTGAGCGGATGGTTCTCGACCAATATTTTGGGCAACCGCGATGGCGAAGTGCTGGAAGATCCGGGCTCCTTCAAGACCAAGGAAGAGTCAAAGCTCTCAGTGCTGGAGCACATCCTGCAGCCCGAACTTTACCCCGAGCTTTACGGCAACATATTTCATAAGGTTCGCATTAACTATTATCCGCCGCGTGGTGATAACAAAGAGGGTTGGGACAACATCGACATCTTTGGATGGCTTGGCTATCCGATGCAGATCAAAGTCGATTTCCTGTGCCGCGACTCCATCCTCGCGGCTCCCATCGTGCTCGACCTCGTGCTGTTCCTAGATTTGGCGAAGCGCTCGGCGGCGCTACGGGGGATAGGTATCCAGGAGTGGCTGAGCTTCTACTTCAAATCTCCCATGACAGTCCCGGGACTCTATCCGGAGCACGATCTCTTCATTCAATCGATGAAGCTGAAGAACACCCTTCGCCACCTGATGGGCGAGACGATGATCACGCACCTGGGGCTGGAGTATTACGATTAAGCCGATCCTCAAACAATTTCAACCACGAGCATTCAGCGAGGAGAGCGTTGTGACTCGGGGTATAATTCAGCCCACATGTGCCACTGGTCGCGGTGTCCCGGCTCGACTCTTATGAGATCGTCGCGCCTTTGGGTGCGGGTGGAATGGGCGAGGTCTATCGCGCCCGCGACGCCACGCTGAAACGTGACGTAGCGATCAAGGTGCTTCCCGAGTACTGGTCACGCGATCCCGAACGTCTGCGCCGCTTTGAGCAGGAAGCCCAGGCCGCCGCCCTGAACCATCCCAACATAGTTTCGATTTTTCACGTCGGCCAGTACGACGGATCGCCATACATTGTCACCGAGTTGCTGCAGGGGGGAGACCTTGCGTGAGGCCTTCGTAAAGGCCCGATGCGACTGCGGGAGGTGCCGGATTATGGCGTGGAGCTGGCGCGCCGCCCACGATGCAGGAATCGTTCACCGCGATCTCAAGCCGGACAACATCTGGGTGACGAAGGACGATCGCCTCAAAGTCCTCGACTTCGGCCTGGCCAAGCTCGATCCCGCCAAAGCTGCAAGTTGGGACGGCGAAACCGTCACCGTTCAGCCTCAGCCCCATTCCGGGCAGGTGCTGGGCACGGTCGGATACATGTCGCCCTGACAGTTTCATCATCTGGTCCCACTCGCCGGATTACAAGTATGTGTACTACACCGCCGAGGGGGGGCGCTGAACCAAAGACGATGCGCGTCCGCCTGTCCGATCACACGGTGGAAACCATCACCAGCCTAAAGGATCTGCGCCGCGCGATGGGCGCTGACGCGAATACCCAAATCGGGGTAGCGCCAGACGGCTCTGTCGTCTTCACTCGCGACATCGGCTCGCAGGAGACCTTCGCGCTGACGGTGAAGTGGCCGTAAGGGTTGGTATACCGTTGCCGTCCTGGATCAGACCACCGTCGGTTGCTGCGCCGAAGTTCCGGACTTTTTGCCCCGCTGCTCGAATAGCTTGATACTGTCGAGTATTGTGTCCACGGCCGCCTCCTCACCAATCGAGGAGTTGATCATGAGGTGGAAGCGATGCCGTCCAGGCCATTCGACGCCGAAATACTGCTTGATGAAGTCGGCGCGATCGTGGTCAACGGTTTCGGCGAGTTGGATGGCTTCGCTCTCGCTCTTCCCGGCGGCCCGTAATCGGCGAACCTTGTCGCTCAGCGGAGCGTAAACAAATACGTGATAGGCATCCGTACGGCTTTGCAGGTAGTGGGCCGAGCCGCGCCCCACGATGACGCACTCGCCCTCCTCGGCAGCGCGTTTCACGAGCCGCTCAGCGACCTCCCTGACGCAGTCGGTATCGGCCATCTTCAGTCGCGGAGCATTCAAACTTCCCTCAAAGCTGCCGCGCATGAAAGCCATCATGAGCCGGTGATAGAGGGGATCCTTTTTTTCTTGGTGCTCCTCGACTACCCGGCACTCGCACTCCATAAAGCGGGCGATCTCATTGGTCAAGAGCTGGTCCCACAGCTTCCAGCCCAGACTGTTGGCGATTCTCCTGGCGATCTCGGCGCCGCCACTGCCGTACTCACGCTCGATCGTAATTACGCGAATCATGTAAGGTCCCCGCGGATCGGAGGTTGCGAAGTGTTCGCGTTCGACATCATAACCTACTCGGCGACAGGGCGGGGACCGTGGAGATCGTTTTTCTTCAGGAAGAACGAAAGCGCAAACATGACGAGTGCGATCGTCCCCAGCAAAATATAGGTATCCACGTAGGCGAGCGTGGTTGCCTGGGCAATGACGGTGCGGTAGATGACGGCATAGGCGACTTTGCCGGCTTGGATGGCATCGGTTCCGGAAGCCACGATGCGGGCGGTCAATCCAGCGGCGGTATCGGAGAGCGACCTGGCTCCGGAAGTGATGTTTTGGACGAGATAAACCTGATGGACCTGGGCGCGGCGGGCGATGACCGTTGTCACCATCGATGTGCCCACGCTGCTCCCGATATTGCGCATGAAATTCACCAGGCCGGCCACGCTACTGCTTTTCTCCGGTGCCATGCCGAGGTAGGAAATCAGGTTTATCGGCACGAAGAGAAAGGACAGGCCAAAGACCTGGTACACGCGGAGCCATGCGGCGTTGCGAAAACTCAATCCGAGCTGGAGCTCGCGGCTGGAGTAGAACATTCCGAGGGCGACGGTCAACCATCCAAAGGCAATCAGATAACGGGCCTGAATCTTTCCCGAGAGTATGCCGATTACGGGCGTCATGAAGAGTAAGAGCAGGCCTCCTCCGGAGAGGACGAGTCCTGCGGATTGCGCGGTGTAGCCCAGAAGCGACTGCAAGAAGAGTGGCAGCATCACGAGGGCGGCGAAGAGTACCAGGCCCAGGATGAAAATCATGATGTTGGCCTGGAGGAAGTTGAGGTTCTGGAACATGCGCACATCGATGACGGGGTTCTTGCTGTACAACTCCCAGATAACAAGCGACACGAGCCCCACGACAGCCAGTATCGCCAGAGTTGTGATGAAGTCGGAGCCGAACCAGTCATCCTCCTGGCCCTTATCGAGCATGATTTGCAGTGCACCTACGCCCAGAACCAGCAGGGAAATGCCGATGTAATCGATGCGCGAGGCTATCCCCGCCTTAAGCTTGGCCCAGGGCGGATCGTCGATCAGGCGATACACAAGGAGCAGCGCCAGGATGCCCACCGGAAGATTGATGAAGAAGATCCACCGCCAGGTGTAGTTGTCGGTGATCCAGCCGCCGAGGGTGGGGCCAATCGTGGGAGCGACGATGACTGTGACTGCGTAAAGCGCAAAGGCGAGACCACGCTTTTCGGGAGGGAAGCTGTCGGCGAGGATCGCTTGGGCAAGAGGCTGAAGACCACCACCACCGGCTCCTTGCAGGACGCGGAAGATAATAATGGCGCCGAGGCTAGGGGCAACGCCGCACAACAGAGAGCTGATCGTAAAGATGGTGAGACACACCATGAAAAAGCGCTTGCGGCCCAGCATGCTGGACAACCATCCGCTGATGGGGAGCACGATGGCGTTGGAGACGAGGTAAGACGTAAGGATCCAGGTGCTTTGATCGACGCTTGCGCCCAGGTTGCCGCCGATGTAGGGAAGCGCGACGTTGGCTATGCTGGTGTCGAGGACTTCCATGAAGGCGGCGCCCGCGACCACCACTCCGATCAGCCACGGGTTGAACTTAGGCCGCCACGGAACGGGGGCCGCCGCGGCTTGCGAGGCCTCCGCAACTGCGGTGCTTCCCGGCGGAGTATGTTCAGCACTCCCACTGTCTTCTGGCATGAGCTTGAGATATGAGATGGCCCTCGACTGTGTTGGATTCAAAGCGGGATGGCTTCTTGATTAAGGACGCCCTCCTGAACAAATCTCAGCGAGGATACAGCATGAGACTCATCAAGTATGTCCGATGGTCACGTGGGTAGTTGCAACGAGTATTCTTTGTGGGTTCGGCTGTCCGCCAAAATCGCTGCCACAGGGCGGAAGCGCATTCCGTTAGACCAAGGGCCGGTAAGGTCTGTTCTAAGCTTTCGTGTCAGCTTGAGGCGGTTGGGCCCGCAAGTCCAGCGGCTCGACGTGCCAGATGTCACGAGCGTACTGATGAATCGAGCGGTCGGAAGAGAACTTGCCACTGCGCGCCGTATTGAGGATTGACATTCGCGTCCAGTGCTCCTGATCGAGATAGGCGTGGCTCACGCTCTCCTGGCAATCGACATAGGACTGGAAATCGGCCAGCACCATGTATTGGTCGCTGTGAAGCAGGGAATCGACGATGGGCCAGAATAGTCCGCGGTCTCCGGCGGAGAATGCGCCCGCCGCGATCTCATCGATGACTTTCTTCAATACCGGGTTGGTTTCGTAATAGTGGCGCGGATCGTAACCGCTTTGCTTGAGGCTTGTCACCTGTTCGACCGTGAGGCCGAAGAGGAAGAAAGTTTCGGCGCCGACCTCCTCGCGAATTTCTACGTTGGCGCCGTCGAGCGTGCCGATGGTGAGAGCTCCGTTCATGGTGAATTTCATGTTGCCGGTGCCGGAGGCTTCCTTGCCGGCGGTCGAGATCTGCTCGGAGAGCTCAGCTGCGGGGTAGATGACCTGTCCACTCTTGACGTTGAAGTCGGGTATAAACACGACCCGCAGGTGATCGCGCACAGCAGGATCGGCATCGATTACGGTGGCGACGGAGTTGATGAGCTTGATGATGAGCTTGGCCATGGTATAGCCGGGCGCAGCCTTGCCACCGAAGATCACGGTGCGTGAGGTCACTGGGTCGTGGCCGTCGTGCTTGATGCGGTGATAGAGCGTGATGACATGCAGCAGGTTCAACAGTTGGCGCTTGTATTCATGGATGCGCTTGACCTGCACGTCGAACATGGTGTCAGGGCTGACATTCATGCCAGTGCGCTCGTGGATGAGCGCGGCGAGTTGCTGCTTGCGAGCGTACTTGACTTGCCGCCAGAGTGCGCGGAAGTCGGCGTCTTCGGCGAAAGGCTCCATTTTGCGGAGTTCTTCTTCGTGGCACAGCCAGCCATCGCCGATCTTGCTGGTAATCAGATGAGACAACTCGGGATTGCTCAGCGCAAGCCAACGTCGGGGGGTCACGCCGTTGGTCACGTTGAAGAACTTGTCGGGCATGAGCTCGTAGAAGTCATGCAGCACCGTCTTCTTCAGCAATTCGGTGTGCAACTCCGCGACTCCGTTTACGGCGTGGGAACCGACGGTAGCGAGGTTCGCCATGCGGACGTATTTTTGGTCGTGCTCGTCGATGAGCGAGATACGGGAGATCAGGGCATCGTCCCCGGGACGCTGAGCGCGGATTTCGTCGAGGAAGCGGCGATTGATTTCGTAAATGATTTCGAGATGGCGGGGGAGAAGGCTGCCAAATAGCGGCAGCGGCCATTTCTCCAGGGCTTCGGGCAACAGGGTGTGATTGGTGTAAGCCAGCGACTTTTGCGTGATACTCCAGGCCTCGTCCCACTCGATCCCCTCCATGTCCACCAGCAGACGCATCAACTCGGCAACGGCGATGGATGGGTGGGTATCGTTGAGCTGAATGGCGTAGGTTTCGTTGAACTCGTGCATGGAGCGGCCGCGCAGTTTGTGAATCCGGACCATGTCCTGCAAGGAGCTGGAGGTAAAGAAATACTGCTGCTGCAGGCGCAGGACCTTGCCGGCCTCGGGCTCATCATTGGGATACAGGACTTTGCTGATGGTCTCGGAAGCGACCTTCTCGCGCACGGCATCGTAATAGTCGCCCTTGTTGAAGGCTTGAAAGTCGAATGAGTCAACCGCCTCCGACGACCAAAGGCGCAGGAAGTTGGTCATATTGGTGTCGTACCCGGCGATCGGGATGTCATGTGCGATGCCTCGGACCACGTGCTCGGGAATCCAGCGGACGCGAAACCGGCCATGCTCATCGTGATATTGCTCGGTATGTCCCCCGGTGCCGACGTAATGGGCGATCTCGGGTCGCGATGTTTCCCACGGGTTGCCGAGGCTGAGCCACTTGTCGGTCACTTCCACCTGCCAGCCGTTTTGAATTTCCTGATCGAAGAGTCCGAACTCATAGCGAATGCCGTAGCCAATGGCGGGGATGTTCAACGTAGCGAGCGACTCCATGTAGCAGGCGGCAAGGCGGCCTAGTCCGCCATTGCCAAGGCCTGGCTCAGGTTCGTGCTCGAGCAACTTGTCGAGGCTCTGGCCGAGTTCGTGGAGTGCGGTTTCGACAGCGTCATGAATCCCATGAACGTTGAGCAAGTTCGCACCTAACTGCGGTCCGATGAGAAATTCGGCGGAGAGATAACTGACAATTCTGGTGCGAGTACCGCGCGCCCGCCCGAAAGCCTCGATCCAGTCGTGCATCATACGATCACGAACGGCGTAAGCCACGGCCATATACCAGTCGTTGGTGGTGGCGAGCGCAGGAATGCGAGTTTGCACGTAGTAAAGATTGTCGAGGATGGCCTGCTTCAGTTCGGCTGGCGATCTGCCCGTGCGGATGACTTCCTGTACAGCTTCCATGACTGCACCTCAACAATGACGGACGACAACCAGGCGCAAAAGTGAGTAACTCTGTTCATACCACATCGCAAACAAGAAAGAGAGATTGTCAGCAGATTTTCACATGAGATTCGCGGCGGGTATTCTTCAACGGGACTGCCATAGCGTTGACGCCGGCGCAAAACGCAGCCTAGCATGGGGCGGAACGGGACGACAGCTCTGATCGGTGAGATGCTCGGCCATTGCCGCGGCGTTGCGAAGATCGGGGAAGGGGGGATGGGGATGGGTGTCGTCTATCGCGCCCACGACGAAGCGTTGAACCGTGATGTCGCCCTGAAAGTCGTGCGGAAAGGTGTCGGGCCCGATTCCTCGGCAAGCCAGGATCTGCTGCGCGAAGCGCGGGCTTCCTCGTCACTCTCCCACCCCAACATCTGCATAATTCACGAAGTTGCCGGGACGGATGGCGAACTGTGCATCGTGATGGAACTAGTTCAGATCGCTAGTGCTTTGGGTCGCGCGCACGTCCGAGGCATTGTGCATCGCGACCTCAAGACTGCGAACATCCTGGTGACGCCGGAAGGATTGGTGAAGGTCTTGGATTTCGGATTGGCGAAACACGTAGGAGCGGAGGTTTTGAAGCTTCCACTAAGTCGTTTGCGACGGTTGAAGGTACGTCAAGCGCGAATGGCACCTTGCCCTATATGGCGCCCGAGATTTTTCGAGGCGTGCCGCCGGCGGGGGAACCAGTCAGCGCCCACAAGCCTCCCCAAAGCGCCATAGCAATGAAGAGACTGGACCATTCGTTGGGGTTGTGCGGGGCACCCGGAATCCCATAAAGACCGAGAACTCTGGGAAGATGCAGCGTAATGACCCATATGCCGAACATCAGTCCAAGGCCAGCTGCGGCCCATCGGGACAAGATGTTGAGTCCGATACTGATGCCTGCAGCGATGAAGGCAACCCCGAAAAATGCAACCCAGAAAACGTGGAATGGGATCCAGTTGGGGATCAGGTTGGCGATGAAAATCAGGGCGAGGAAGTGGTCCACCCCGAAAATGATGAGAGACCCTCCCAACAGCAGGTGGCTAAGTCGCGAGAGCCATGTGGGCATTTGCTTCGGGCCCGGCAATAGCCACGCAAGACAAGCAAGTGCGAGTGGTTCAAACACGATGGTGCGAAGCGAGATGCTGCCGATATCAACAGCATTCTTTGGTACGTCAAGAATCAGCGTGCACACGAATAAGAGCGTGCCCAGCGTCAACGCGGCTTTTCTAACCGCAGGTGTGTACAGAATGCCCGCAGCGCAAAACACCAGGACAGCGCCAAAGAAGCAAGCCAGCCAAGGGATTGATGGAAGCCACGGCAAAACCGGAATCACATCGTACCGTGGGCCGAGCGAATGAGTCGCCTGGCGAGCGCAGACGATGTTTTCGATCCCAAGCGCCATGATCGCAAGCGCGAAGATAGCGCGTCCCACAATTGAAAGCGGGGCGGGTGGGTCGAGTCGCGGAATCTGAGTCCCAATCAGGTCAGACATGGTTCGACCTCGGCAAAGGTATTACAAAAGCTGAATTGAATCCAGCGCGTCAGGATAAAAACTACAGGATCGCAAGAAAAACTGCCGGGACCTGAGGCCCGGCAGTCCGATTCATACATCTTCTTACTGCGGTTTCGCGGTCGCTGCTGCGGGCTTCTTTGGGGTCGTGGCGGTCGTCGGCTTCTTTGCCGGAGCCGGTTTCGCCGGATGCCGCGGATCGATGATTTTCACGTGCGTAATCTTTGGCGCATCGAATGGTCGATCGTTACGCGGATCAGTGGCGAGGCGGGCGATCTGTTTTACCAATTCGGGGCTGTCACACTGTCCAAAGATGTTGTAGTGGCCGTTAAGGTGCGGAGCGGGCACTTCAGTAATGAAGAACTGTGAGCCGTTGGTATTGGGGCCGCTGTTGGCCATGGCAAGGCGTCCGGGCTGGTCGAACGTCAGGTCGCTCTGCTCGTCTCGGAAGCTGTAACCTGGTCCTCCGCTGCCGTTACCCAGTGGGTCGCCGCCCTGGATCATGAAGTTGGGGATCACGCGATGAAACACTGTGCCGTCGTAGAGCGGCTTGTTGTGCATGGTCGCGCCGCTGGACGGGTTCCTCCAGTCTTTGGTTCCGGTGGCGAGGCCGATGAAGTTGTCCACGGTGATCGGCGCCTTGTCAGGGAAGAGCGTACAGGTAATGTTACCCATGGTGGTTTCGAAGATCGCCTGTACGGGCTGAGCTGCTGCCGTCGTGGATGCGGTGGGCTTGGCTGCAGCGGGTTTTGCTGTCGAGGGTTTTGGCGTTGTGCCGCTTGTTTGTGCGGCAACGAAGCCGGCGGTGCTGAGAACGAGAATTGTGGCTAAAAGATTACGCACGGTTGCTCCGGGTTGAAAGTGCGAGTGAGTTCGCTCATGAATGTCGCTCATTTCTGCGATTGCGCAACGGGCGCAATTTCGGGTCGCGTGTCCTGATGGGCGTCTTCTGCCTGGATTACCTTCGCGGTCTTCTCGACTTCGGCAAAGACGCGCATCAGATTGCCGCCGAGAATCTTTTGCAATATCGGCGGCCTTGTAGCCGCGCTCATACAGAGCTTCGAGTGATCTTCGGCAAGTCGGCGACCGAGTCGATGCCCTGCGGCGAGCAGTCGATGCCGTCGAAATCGGAGCCGATGCCGACGTGATCGACACCGGCGATCTTCACCATGTGATCGATGTGATCGATCAGATCGCTGAGCGGTGGACGCGGCAGCTTCTTCTGGAGCACGGCCTCGGCTTCGTACAGCTGCTGCGTCATCTGCGGCGTGCGCTGCGACATGAAGAGCGACTGCACGCGCTCGTAGTCAGGGTCTTTTTCGTCTCGGCAAGTTTCTTCGCGTGATCCGACCCACTTCTGCGAGATGAATCCGCAGTAGAAGTTCACCTGCGCGACGCCGCCGTTGCGGGCGAGCGCGACCAGCATGTCGTCGGTCATGTTGCGCGGGAGCATTGGTCAGCGCCCGCGACGAAGAGTGCGAGGCGATCACCGGTGCGCGGCTGGTGGCCAGCGCCTGGAACATCGTGCGGTCGGCGACGTGCGAGATATCGACCATCATGCCCATGCGGTTCATCTCGCGGACCACCTGGCGTCCGAAATCGGTGATGCCGTTGTGGTGCTCGATGTCTTTGTTGTCGAGGTCGCCGCTGGAGTCGCCAAGCTCGTTGGTGTTCGACCAGGTCAGCGTCATGTAGCGCACGCCGAGACGGTAGTAATCGCGCAGAACGCGAATGTCGCCCTGGATGGCGTGTCCGCCCTCGACGCCCATCAGCGCGGCCAGCTTGTGCTGGCGATGCGCGGCGTAGATGTCCTGGGTGCTGAAGGCCATCATCATCTTGTCGGGATGGAGGCGCGCCTGCTCGTACACCGAGTCGATCATGTCGAGCGCGCGCTTGATTTCCTGGCCCTTGTAATGCCTTGGGATCGACCCAGATCGACCAGAACTCCGCGCCAAGGTTGCCGGCCTTGATCTTGTTGAAGTCCATGTAACCCTTGCCGGCGTCCTGCGAGAGATCGAAGTTCTCATCGACGAAGCGGCCCGGCGTGTCGGCGTGCGTGTCGACGACGAGGGCGGAGTTGTGGATGGCCTGCCAGGTTGATTTGGCCGCGGATGGCGCACTGACGGTCACTGCGGCAGCTTTACGTTCGCCGTTGCAATTGAAGCCCCCAGGGCAATCTCCGGCTACGCCTTGCGGTTCCGAAGAACCGGTGGCGGACCTCGCAGAGGGTTTGGCCGGTGGAAGCGTGGTTGTGGCGGTTTGGGCGATGGAAAATGCTGCGAACAGCAGAGTGGATGAAATTACCCGCAGGGGTATTCGCATGTAAATGGGCGGACTCCGAGAGAGTGATTCGGGATGATTGTAAATGATGGGAAACGCGACCAACGATACAGCATGGTTGTTGTAGTGCGTAACTCCGATCGGAGAGCCGCGAAGCGGCGGCTGGGGTGCAAACCCCGGGAACGGGGGTATTGCCATCGAAGCCGCGCAGCGGCGATGTTAGTCGAAAACGTACTGCGGATCGTGCGTCACGCCCGCCCGTTCCAGATCGCGAGGTATTCGTCTTCAAACGATTGCCTGGAATGTGCTCGGGTTGATGGCTGACGTAGCTGATCACGCTTTGTACTGCTGAGGGACTGACGCTGATGGCGTCATATCCCTCTTGCCAGGCAAACGTTGCCGTCAGGCGGCGAAAGCGAGCGGAGGAATTAGCCCTGAGTTCGCGTGGTACATCGGCGATTGTGCATGTGGAGGGAAGGTCGAGCAGCACGTGGACGTGCTTGGAGGTGCCGCCGATCGCACGGACATGTATCTCGGCGCTCGCCGCAACTCGGCGGAGAACGCCCCAGGATTCGGCAGGATCGGTGGTTAGCGGAAGGCGTCCCTTTGTGCCAAACACGCAATGCGCGACGTTCAAGGCATAGGTGTGGCCATAACTGGTCTCCGCTACGCGGCTTAGGAACTGTCTGTGGGGGACTACCCGGGGTTTGCACCCCAGGGCTAACGACGCAGCCGCCGCTGCGCGGCTTGAGCATTGCAGATCGTCAGTTCTAAGCGGATCGAGTCTGTTGCTCAAGTCGTAAACCGCTGCAGCGCTCTATGTTCCACCAAACGAACAGCGGTCATTGCGTCCGTGCGCAATACGCTTATGTCCTAAATAGATCCTTCACCGCCTGCCACATGACTTGTCCGCCGACATCGGCGATGGACTTGGTGAGCGGAATGTCTTTCGGGCAGACTTCGACACAGTTCTGAGCGTAGCCGCATTCCTGGATGCCGCCATCGCCCATCAGGGCTTGTAGTCGTTCGACCTTCAATGCCTTGCCGGTCGGGTGATTGTTGAACAGGCGCACCTGGGAGATGGTGGCCGCGCCGACGAAGCCGGTCTTGTCGTTGAACTGCGGGCAGGCCTCCATACAGCAGCAGCATGAAATGCAGCGCGAGAGAGGATAGTCTTCTTCCTGTTCTGCGGCCGTTTGCCGCGGGCCGGGGCCAAGGTCGTAGGTGCCATCGGTCGGGACCCAGGCCTTCACCTTCTTCAGGTTCTCGAAGAGCACGCTGCGATCGACCGAGAGATCGCGTACAACCGGGAACTTGGAGAACGGCTCCAGCTTGACCGGCTGCTCCAGTTTGTCGATCAGCGCCGAGCAGGCCATGCGTGCCTTGCCGTTGATGAGCATGGCGCAAGAGCCGCAGACTTCTTCCAGACAATTGGAGTCGTAGGTCACCGGCGTGGTCGCCTTGCCGTGCTTGGTGACCGGATTGGCGGCGATGTCCATCAGCGACGAGGTGACGTTCATGCCGGGGCGATGGGGAAGCTCGAACTCTTCCCAGTAGGGCTTGGAGTTCGGGTTGTCCTGGCGCTTGATCTTGATGATTACGGTTTTAGAGTTCGCCATATTCGCTTTTCTGTTTACGCAAGCTGTCGCATCAGTCAGCCTGCCGCTCGGACGCAGGCACGAATCAACGAAGTATCCACCGCCTCGAACTCGAAGCGCGGCTCGTCGGCATCGGCCGCGAAGTACGCCTTCGTCGTCTTGAGGAAGTTGGCGTCGTCGCGCTCGGGGAAATCGGGCTTGTAGTGCGCGCCGCGCGATTCGTTGCGCATCTCCGCGCCCTGGGCGATCACCCGCGCCAGTTGCAGCATGTTGTAAAGCTGCCGCGCAAAGACGAACGACGTGTTGGCCCACATGGTGCGGTCGCTCAGGTTCACGTGGCGATAGCGCTCCAGCAACTCGACCAGCTTGGCGTCCGTCTCCTGCAGGTTCTTGTTGTAGCGGATGACCGTGCAGTTCTTGGTCATGATGTCGCCCAACTCGCGCCACAGCAGGAACGGGTTCTCGGTGCCGTCGTTGTTCATCAGGCGGTGGTTGATTTCTTCCTGCCGCTTCTTCTCCGACTCGTACACGTGATGCGCCGGACGTGTGTCCGCTCTTGATGACGCTGCGTGCGTAATTCACCGCGTTCGGGCCGGCAATGAATCCGCCGTAGATGCACGACATGAGCGAATTCGCACCCAGGCGGTTCGCGCCGTGAATCGAGTAATCGGCCTCGCCGCAGGCATACAGGCCTCGATGTTGGTCCTCTGGTCGAAGTCAACCCACAGTCCGCCCATGGTGTAGTGCATGCCGGGGAAGATCTTCATGGGCACATCGCGCGGATCGTCGCCCACGAACTTCTCGTAGATCTCGAGGATGCCTTCGAGCTTGCGGTCGAGCGTCGCGCGATCGATGTGCGTCAGGTCGAGATAGACCATCGGCTGAGCCGTCGATGCCGAGGTTGTGCTCGTACACGACCTTGTGAATGGCGCGGGTGGCGACGTCGCGCGGCACCAGGTTGCCGTACTTGGGATACCACTCTTCCAGGAAGTACCAGCGCTCGCTCTCCGGAATGCTCTTGAAGTCGCGCTTGTCGCCCGGATTTCTCGGAACCCACACCCGGCCACCTTCGCCGCGCGCCGACTCCGACATGAGGCGCAGCTTGTCTTCGCCCGGAATCGATGTTGGGTGCACCTGGATGAACTCGCCGTTGGCGTAGATACGCGCCCTGCTGATAGAGCGCCGACTGCGCCGATCCGGTGCAGACCACCGAGTTGGTGGACTTGCCGAAGATCGCGCCGTATGCCGCCGGTGGCGATGATGACAGCTTCGGCAGGGAAGGTGACGACCTCCATGCCGCGCAGGTCCATGGCGCAGATGCCGCGGCAGACGCGGTTCTCGTCGAGCACGGCCGAGAGAAACTCCCAGCCTTCGTACTTGGTGACCTTGCCTTCGGCCTCGTAGCGGCGCACCTGCTCGTCGAGCGCATACAGAAGCTGCTGGCCGGTGGTGGCGCCGGCGAAAGCGGTGCGGTTGTAGAGCGTCCCACCGAAGCGGCGGAAATCGAGCACGCCTTCGGGGGTGCGATTAAAGGGCACGCCCATGCGGTCGAGCAGGTCGATGATCCCGGGCGCCATGTCGCACATCAGCTTCACGGGCGGCTGGTTGGCGAGGAAGTCGCCGCCGTACACCGTGTCGTCGAAGTGCTGCCAGGTGGAATCGCCCTCGCCCTTCAGGTTCTTGGCGGCGTTGATGCCGCCCTGGGCGCAGACCGAGTGAGACCGCTTGACCGGGACGATGGAGAAGAGGTCAACGTGACCTCCCATCTCGGCGATCTTGATGGTGGCTGAAAGTCCGGCCAGTCCGCCACCTACAACGATGATCTTAGGATGAGCCATAAGGGATGATCAATCTATGCAGCTCAAAAGTAAGACGGCCGCAGCCGCCGGAATTAATGCAACTGCCGTACTCTCGTACGGCTGTGTCGGGACTCGGGCCAGGAACCAGCGGCGCGCTTATGAATGCCCGAATTGTGATCAGACCGATCGCGATCAGTGCGATCGCCAATCCGAGGCACAAGTATCCGAAACGCTTCCGCGCCTGCTCGCCGACGGTGATGCCCCACTTGGCCGCGAACAACCATAGTCCATAGGAGAAATGCCACGATGCCGCGGTGATGCCGATGACGTAAGCTGCAACCGCCCATGGGTTCTGGAATTCGTGCTGCACCTTCCAGAACGCCGCGTCGTAGCCGCCGCCCATCAGGTGTACGCCGGTAAAGCGCATGTAATACGTGTGGTACACGATGTAGAAGAACGCAATCATGCCTGTCCAGCGCTGCGAGGTGTACAGCCAGTTGCCGGTCCAGGGATATTCGCCGACATTCGAGTCACCGCGATACCAGATATAGAAGCCATACAGCGCGTGGTAGAGAAGCGGAATGAAGATGAAACACCCACTCCAGACCGTGACGAACGGCAGGCTGGTCAGAAACTTGACCTGGTCGTTATAGGCCAGCGCGCCCTTGGTTGCTTCGGAGTTGGAGATGAAATGCTCGATCAGAAATGCGCCGATGGGGACTATGCCGGTGAGCGAGTGCAACCTGCGCAGCAGGAATGAGCTACCTTGGCCTGCGCGCAGTGAAGGAACGCCCTTGGCGACCGGAACCGTGCTCTTACTGATAGGACTGGCGGATGAAGCCACGACGCCGACTCCTTATAGATTCGCGAGATGAAGAAGCGAACCTTTCATTATCAATTTCGCAAACTGCGCAAGTCAAGAAACGAAACAAGTTGACACTGGTCAGTCCCGGCAAGGACGGCAGATGATTCCGCGGTGCTTCAGCGCCGCCGCAATCTGGAGCGATCAAGGAATCGGCCCGATACCTCTCCCCACCCTTGGGCCCAATAGCCTTCAGAACGAATCGCAACAACCGGCTTTGTATACCGCGCAATCAATCGCAAATTCCAACTGGTTTCTGGAAACGCTCATTCAGAATAGCGGAGCCGGATGGCAAACCTGGTGACAATCATCACCCGAGCATTGTGAGGATGCAACGTCTCGCAGGTGGTCGGCCCAATCCAGGAATTGGCGGAACGCTGCGCCGCGATGGCTGTATTTGGCCTTTTCTTCGGCGGTCGAGTTCCGCAAAAGTCTTCTCGATCTGGGGAAAAAAGAACAACGGGTCGTAACCGAAGCCGTTTGTTCCCCGTGGACGCATGAAGAATAATGCCTTCCGCCTTGCCGTGAAACGTCGCCAGGGTGTGTCCGTTGCGAGCGACAGCGATGACGCAGACGAATCGCCCAGTCCGGAATTCCTCTGGCACATCGTGCAATTCCCGCAGCAGACGCGCGTTATTGGCTTCATCGTCCGAATTAGGCGCGTGCTCCGGCACATTGTGCTGGTCGGCGGCGTAGCGGGCCGAGCGGACTCCCGGCCTGCCCTGCAAGGCATCGACTTCGAGGCCGGAGTCGTCGGCAATCACCAACGCTCCCTTCGCTGTAATGGCTGTAGTGCTCAGCCTTCTTGCGGGCGTTGGCTTCGAAGGTAAGGCCATCCTCGATAACAGTGGGAAGTGAACTAAAATTGAAGAGAACCGCAATCTCAATCTTGTGACTTTTGGCGGCTCCAATGAGGTCGCGAATCTTCCCTTCATTCGATGTGGCGACAATCACTCGTTTCATCGGCGGACGTTTCTTCCACGACGACATTCCGTCTTAGTTCGTCGTCAGGCGTGCGAATGAGCGTGGTGCACGTGTTCGACGTGGCTGAGCGCCCTCAGCGACAGAAAAATCTTCCACAGTGAAAGGAGCAGTGCTGCGGAAAGCAGGAGCAGCGCGAGGTTGATGGTCCCCATGGCGAAGCCGAACGAAACACGGTAACGCGTCATGCCGAACAATCCGATCACACCGCTGGCAATAAAAAGTCCACCCGAGACCCGGCGCATGGTGGAAACGCGGTGATTTATCGCAAGCGCCAAGCCGAGCAGGAGCGAAGCCAGGAAAAAGCCAGACCACTTCCATTGCGAGAATTCGGAGATGTCGACGGCAACGGGATCGGTGAACGGCTTCACGCGCATGGCCGTGAGAATTGCCCCGTTTTCAAAGAGTTCGCAGACGGCCGCCGCGCTAATGAGAAGAGCAGAGCAGAACGCAAGCAAACGCTGACCCCTGCGTCCGGCCAAGGCTGCATGGCTCAAGAAGGTGAGCCAGTAGATAACAATAAAGCCAAAATCCAGTTTAGTGTTACGGACCACCATCTCAACGTTGTGGGCGACGTCGTTTGGATCGGCCCCACGGACTGCCTGGTTCAGCGAAGCCGCGTCTGAACCGAGTTCGACGCGCATGATACGGTCGGATTCCTGGCCTCGAAAGCTGGTCGCGGTCCACATTATGAGGGCCCATGCCCATAACGCTACAATCAGGACGCCGGCGATCTTTTCAATCGTTCGCATCAAGTTGCCTCCAAGGCCAGCACAGTAAACATCGAATCCGCGACCGGGTCATTTCCCTTAATCGAAGGGCAAACGATACCTCGAACCACCCCTGAATCTATCACTCAGGAAGCCCAGATCGTCCAAGCCGACGCGAAAAGGTACCCGTTCGGTAAGGCGAAGTGCAAGTTAAGAGTGAACCATCGAAGCGCGCGTTGCCACACACCTTTGGATTTCTGTAATTCGATCGCTAGGACGGTTGAAAGTGCCGTAGCGTGACTGCAACGGCGCTTGCACCTTTGACCACCCAGCGTCGCATTCCTGCATCGCAGACCGCGTAGCCCCAGTCTATGAGCTGTTCGCGGACTCACCAAACCTTGTTGGTCGGCTTGAGATGGGGTCGCAGTCGCGGCTCCAACTCAGGGCCGTAATATTGACACCCAGCACCAGACCGTTGTGTCGTCGACCTTCAGACCACGCTCCGCCAGCAGTTCCTCAACATCGCGTAGCGAAAGAGAATAGCGAATACCACGGACGCCACAAAGAAAGAGGCCGGGTTGGGGTCTGCCGCCATTTGAAGATCACGGGTCGGGTTCCCATTTCGCGATTCTTTCACGTCACCAGCCAGCCACCCTGAAAGTTGCAACATACCATGGTACTGGGCAGTACGTCGCGAGCTGCAATGCCGACGCGGGCAGGCACAAGGCGATGGCCGCCATCCGCCAGCAGCAGGCGGCTCAAGCGAAGTGATTTGTTGCGTCTGGGGCGAACGGTCCGGATCGTCTGACAAGGCCAGAAAGTTGCCCGAGAGGAATGCTGAAGGAGCCGGGAGCCCTTTAGTAGCCCAGCCTCTTCAACTTCCAGAAGCACCAGTCAGAAGTCGCCTTGCAGCGAAGCAAGTCATCTAATGAGTCCCACCCGGGTCAGAGTTAGCTCGCTGCTATTCGAGAGCGTTCCGGTCTGCGTGGCACTGCTGGTCCAGACAAGTTGATCGCCAAGGGTTAGGCTGACATCGATACTGGTTACGTTCGCCACACGGCCAAGTCCAACTTTCCCTTTCTGGGCAACCGGAACTGCAAAGCATCCGCCCGGGCTGATATAGCAAATCGGAGCCGAGGTTGTTGAATGCATGGCGGTGACACATGCCATTCGGCTAATCGTTCGATGTCGCTGAGTGGGAATCTCTCACCTGAGTCTAATGCAACCCAATGTCGCATTCCAGCTATGACTGACTAGCACGCCGCAAACACGCTGCCAGTTGAATCAGTAGTTCTCATTTGACTGTCTGCAACACTGCCCGCTCTGATGGGCAGCGTCTATGTAGTTTTCATTGATCGCTCCGATTCTAATCGCATCGGCTGCAGACCAATAGGGGAGGGGCGAAACAAGTTTTGTTTGACGCTAGGGTCGATTAGCTCTATTATCCACACCACCCATTCGCGGTTTTTATGTTCGTAAGAGGGGAATAATATGAATTACGGCAGAGTTGGAATTACGTTCAAGGAATTAATGACTGGCGGATTTATCTTGGGTGAGACCGACCCCGCGCGAGCTGCTGCGAAAGCAACAGGTGAAGTGTTATCGATGCATGGCGTCGTCACCATTGACGACATAGATGCGTTCATTGATGACCCCAAACATGTCGGCGTGCTCGATGTATTGATGGACTGGCCTCCACTTGGCATGGGCTTACGTGCCCCGGGCGGGATCTTCAACCTGTTTTCACCTACTGACGATCCTAAACTTAAACTTATGGTCTATGAGTGGGGATTGGAATACGATGGCAAATCTTATTACTTCGCTGGGCACAAGAATGTTGCGGTGCATCCTGTAATTGAAGCCTGGAAAGACACAACAACGCTCTACACCCAACTATACGAAAGCAAGGACAAGGCAGGACCTGTTGTCGGTGCGGGCATTATCACGCTCAGTTTCGAAGAATTGATTAAGATGGGCGGCAATTTCAAGCCTATCAATGCCCCATCTCCGGAAGCCGGCATGGCGGCGGTAGCGAAGTTCGGAAGGTTCTTCATGGGCGAACTCTGGGACAGTTACGTCAGCAAAACGGGAGATTAGCATGGCGTACGACGTTATCGTCATTGGGAGCGGTTTTGGAGGGGCGATAGGGGGCTGCCGCCTGGCGGAGGCCGGCTATAAGGTACTCATTCTGGAACGCGGGCGCCGCTGGGACAAGACCAACTATCCTCGAAAGCCAGAAGACAGCTGGTTGTGGAACTCTGACCACCCGGAAACGCAGAACGGATGGATGGAGTTGCATACCTTTCAGCACATGGCTGTCGCTCAAGGAGCGGCAGTGGGTGGCGGCTCCCTGATTTATGCGAATATCTCGTGCGAAGCTCCTCAGTCCGCCTTTCAGCAGGGCTGGCCACAGGAAATTACTTATGGGGAACTGAAGCCGTATTACGACGAAGTCGGCCGGTTCATGAACGTGCAGCAGGTCCCGGACAACCAGTGGACGGACCGCATGCGATTGATGCTGCAGGGCGCCAAGGCGATTGGGGCCGGCAATCGCTTCACTAAGCTTGATCTGGCTGTGTCCTTCGATCAGAGCTGGAACTACCAAATTCCCGACTGCCACGATGTCGCGCATAGCAAACGCTTCGTCAACGCGCAAGGTGTGGAGCAAGGGACGTGCGTGCACTTGGGCAACTGTGACATCGGCTGCGAGGCCGACGCGAAGAACACGCTCGATCGCAACTACATACCATGGGCTGAGAAGCATGGCGCGGAGGTGCGCGAGCTACACCTGGTCACCAACATCGAACCCATGACGAATGGGTACTGGGTCTACTTCGACCGCCTGGTGGACGGGCAGCGGATTGCGGGAGAAGAAGCTGCCCGCATCGTCATCGTCGCGGCCAGTTCTCTGGGGTCCACTGAATTGCTGCTCCGCTGCCGTGACATTACCGGGACTCTACCCAACATCAGTCCGTTCCTCGGCCACGATTGGAGCAGCAACGGCGATTTTCTGACGCCTGCGTTTTATCCGAATCGCGATGTACTTCCGGGCACCGGGCCGACGATCACGTGCGCTATCAACTTCCTCGATCGTAGCCAGTCCGGCCAGTCGTTTTGGATCGAAGACGGTGGCTTCCCTAACCTGGTCGCCGATTACGTCACGGGCTTGAAGTCGGGCCCAAACGCGGGCGGACTATGGGCCAAGATGCTGATCGAAGGATTCGGGCATATGTTGCGTGAGGACGATGCGCAGCCTTTCCGCAACGTGATGCCTTGGTTCGCCCAGGGAGTGGATGCAGCCAACGGTATTCTCAGCCTGCATCACGATCTTCTCAGCGGCAAGCCCCGCCTGAACCTGACTTGGGATGTTGGCAAGTCTAAGGAAGTCATCGACGCAACCGTCGCCATGCACTTGCAGTTGTCGGCGGTTACCGGCGGCCACCCGGTGGTTCCGCCGACGTGGTCGGTGCTGAATTACCTGGTGACACCGCATCCGCTGGGTGGATGTTGCATGGGCAACACCGCCATGGACGGGGTGGTCAACCACGCAGGAGAAGTCTTCGGCTACAAGAACCTCTACGTCGCCGACGCAGCGATCATCCCGGAAGCCATCGGGGTAAACCCCTCGCGCACCATAGGAGCACTCGCGGAGCGCGTGGCCAAGATCATTAAGGACGAAGCCCGTTAATGGAGCCGCCAGCGAAAACGGAATTCAAGAGCTTCCTTATCTCTCCTCCGGTGCGGGAGAAGATGGATAGCATGGGTCCGAGTGACCGGATTCCGATCATCGTCACCATGGTCCAGGTGGACACTGGGCCGGAACAGGGCGTGAGTCTGTCGAAGAAGAAGGTCAAGGAGTTCCTCAGGAACAGAGGATATGCTGTGGATGAGACGGGCGATCAGACTGCCTGGGAAAAGAAGGTCCGGGAGAGCGACTTTTACATCTTCGCGAATCTGACGCGTGATGATATTGAGGCGCTTTCGGGTTTTCGCGCATGGGTACATCGCATCTGGATTGACGAAAAAACGTCCACCCACTTGCTGAATTCAGTGGACACGCTGAAAGCGTCAGCCAGCTGGAGGACCTTCGACGCGCGCGGCAAAGGCATCACATGGGCAGTGCTCGACACCGGCATCCGGTCTGATCATCCACACTTTCAAGGTGTTCTCAACAGCGATCTAAGTAGAAACTACTCCAACACCCCCAGCCTCGAGGACAAGAACGGCCACGGCTCTCATGTGGCAGGAATCATCTCGGGACGAGTGTTGCCGAAGGCCGAACCCTACAAGGCAGCAACCTTTGTGGCGGAGCAGGACGAACCTCAGATCATCAAACTGCCAGCATGTCCGTCGGGAATCGCGCCGCTCACCAGCTTGATCAACCTCAAGGTTCTCGATGACGACGGCACCGGTTCGGCCTCCAACGCCATCCTCGCCCTGGAGTATCTGCGCAAGCTGAATCAGAACAGCCGCTCCATCAGGGTTGACGGCGCCAATCTAAGCCTGGGCTATCCGTTCGATCCAAAATGGTACGGCTGCGGGCACAGCCCGCTTTGTGACGAAGTCGAGCGGGCTATCGATTCTGGTCTGGTGATCGTGATTTCCTGCGGCAACTCCGGCTATGGAAGTATCAAGCTCGATACAGGGGAAGCCGTCCCGGTTTCGATCGGGCAATCCATTACCGACCCGGCCAATGCGCAGAATGCAATTGCGGTAGGTTCGGTACACAAATCGAACCCGCACACATATGGTGTCTCGTATTTCTCCTCCAAGGGGCCAACCGGCGATGGCCGCCTCAAGCCAGACCTGGTTGCACCTGGCGAGAAGATTATCTCCTGCTCCATTAGCCTGGAGAAGGGCTACGAATACGAGGAACGCAGTGGAACCAGTATGGCGGCTCCGCATGTTTCCGGAGCGGTGGCTGCCTTTCTTTCCGTTCATCCGGAGTTCCGCGGTGAACCCGGCAAGATCAAGGAAATGTTTCAGAAGAGCGCGAGCGATCTGGGTCGAAGCGTCGATTTCCAGGGTGCCGGCCTGATTGACCTCATGCGCGCCATCATGTCTGTCTAGGGGACAGCAATGCCACACTTAGGGCAGTTCCACGATCCCAATCTTTCGCTCTGGCAATCGGCGGTGGATGAAGTTGTCGCCCAGAGCACCGGGGCTGCCCGGACGGAGTCAGTGGGTGAAGCGGCGGTAATCCAGCGGCCCGACAGCAGCGACCAGATGGTGCAAGGCGCCATTGTTGACCTGGCAGCGGAAAACTTGAAGAAACCCTTGCAGCCTCCTGTCACGGCAGGGCCTGCGGTGACGGAAGGGGTGGGCGGCTTCGCGCAGTTTTGCTCGAATGTCGCCCGACAACTGGCGTGGGCGAAGATTAAAGGTGACGCAACGCAAGTTGCGGCGTGTCAAGAACAGTTTGCCAAGTTCGGACAGTGTGATGCACGATGGCTGGAAGTAGCGGAAAAATTTGCCCAATTTCAGCTCCAGATCAAACTAGCTAACGGAAGCGTACCTTATCGCAAGTACCACTCGATTGACGACTTCGTAATCGACGGCAAGCTTACTGATAACGCGAAAATAGGAATCGTAGGTGACTGGGGGACCGGGGAAGACGCCGCCAAACAGGTACTGGCGCAAGTGGCTCGCAAGAATCCGGATGCAGTGATCCACCTTGGCGATATTTATTACTCATGCACCGACTTCGAAGCAAGGACCTACTTCCTGCAAATCTGGAAAAACTATTTCGACCCCGACACGACTCCAAGCTTCACGCTTTCCGGCAATCACGACATGTTTGGCGGTGGTGGACCCTACTACAACCTGATTGACCTGCTGCACCAGCCGGCAAGCTACTGCTGTTTGCGAAATTCGAACTGGCAATTCGTGATGATGGATACCGGGCTGCATGACCGAACGCCGGGGGGAGGGGTTCCCACCTTTCTCGAGGACACCGAAGTGGTTTGGGTCAAGCAGCGGATGGCCACCGCGGGAGGCCGCAAGACGGTGCTCCTTTCGCATCATCAGTTGTTCACGCGCTATTCCAACATCATAGACCCCCCGCCGGCCGGCCAAGCCTCTATGGCCGTCAATGACAAGCTGCAGCAGCAGCTCGGCGACATATTACCCCAGGTCGCTTTATGGCTATGGGGACATGAGCATGACTTCGTGGTCTACGAGAAACAATTTGGTGTCCTGGCGCGATGCGTTGGAAATGGCGCCTTCCCAGTGCTGACCAATCCGGCGCCAGCGGTGCAGCATCCGGAAATAGTCGCCAGGGATGGTGTCCGACCGTCCGCGAACGGAGACTTCTTCACTCACGGTTACGCAATTATGGAACTCCAGGGGGCGAACGCCACCGTCTCCTACTACCAGGATAGCGACGAAGACGATCCGATGTTGGTAGAAAACCTATAAGGATGAGACCCAGGTGAAGCACACATGAGTGGAAGGCACACGCTCCTGGCACGGCCAAACTATGTTATCCTTGCGGCCCAATAAGCGAACTGACTCTAGGCTGATGACTGGGTGTTGTCAGCCAAGCGGAGTTCTCATGGGAACGCACATGGCCAGTCCCCCACCCGCAATCCAGCGGAAGCGTGCAGCCTGGCGCGAGGAGATCGTCCCATTCCAGGCAGAAGACGGTTTCGCTTGTAACCTGATTCACGTCCAAGGGCCCATGCCACCCACCAAAGGCCCCGTGTTGCTGGTACATGGCGCCGGGGTGAGAGCCAACCTGTTCCGCGCGCCGGTGGAAACCAACATCGTCGATTACCTGATCGAGCGCGGTTACGATGTTTGGCTAGAGAACTGGCGAGCCAGCATCGACCTGCAGTACAACAACTGGACTCTGGATCGGGCGGCCGCCTACGACCATCCTGCGGCGGTGCGGACGATCGTCGATCGCACCGGGGCGAACTCCATCAAAGCGGTGATCCATTGCCAGGGCTCCACCAGCTTCATGATGTCAGCGGTTGCAGGCCTGGTACCTCAGGTCAAGGTAATCATTAGCAACGCTGTTTCTCTGCACACCATCATTCCGGCATGGTCTTCGCTGAAAATGCAGAGTTCGGTGCCCATTCTGAGGACGTTTACGCCCTATCTCGATCCCCAATGGGGCATAGAAGCACCAACCCTGCCAGCGAAGGCCATAACAGAATTGGTACGGCTCAGCCATCACGAATGCAACAACATAGTTTGCAAGATGGTCAGCTTCACCTACGGCGCGGGATTCCCCGCACTGTGGTCACATGCCAACTTGAATGAGGAAACTCATGTCTGGCTGCGGCGGGAATTCTCCAAGGTGCCAATCACTTTTTTCGCGCAAATGGTGAAGTGTGTCCAACGCGGTCACCTCGTCTCGGTGGATGGCCTGAGCCAGCTGCCCTCCGATTTCGTGCAGCACCCGCCGCATACCGATGCCCGTTTCGCTTTCTTTGCGGGAGTCCACAACCACTGCTTCCTTCCGGAGAGTCAGCAAAGAACGTTCGAGTATTTCGATAAACACGCAAGCAACCGCCACAGCCTTCACCTATTGCAGAATTATGGGCACCTGGACCCATTCATCGGCAAGGATGCCAGCCGCGATGTCTTCCCGCTAATGTACAAGGAACTCGAAGGAACCTAGGAGCGAGCAATGTCAAAGCCGGAGCGCTTGCAGCAGCAAGCTGGAGGCTACTCCCTTGTAGATGGGATTCCCTTTCAGTTGCCCGTGGCCTGTCATAAGACACCGGTGCTCATGGCAGCCTTTCCCATCAATGCCGACAAAGCTGAGGCGCTTATGCCAGGCAACGAAGTGCATGCCTTCCGGCTTTGGAAAGAGGGATTGCTGGTAATTACAGTGGTGAATTATCAGATCACGAATATCGGTAAGTACATTGAATTCAGTATCGCAATTGCGTGTACCCATGGCCCGAAACGCGCGCCCCGTCTGCTTCCGGCTCTCTTAATGAAGTACTACGATACTGGTCAGTATGTCTTCGATCTCCCGGTCTCGACTGAGGTCTCGGTCAAGGGCGGTAAGGGTATCTGGGGCATGCCCAAGCATCAGGCTAACCTGGATTTCCAGATCAGCGACACAGTAGTAAGCAGTCAGTACGACCTGGATGGGCAGTTAGGAATGCGCATTGAAATTGACAAGCCCAATCCCTGGTTGAAGTTTTCGATGGGGGCAGCGAATTTCTGTCAGTTCCGCGGCATGCTGGGAAAGTCTTCGATTTACTTCCATGGCAAAGTCGGCTTTTCGCTATTCAAGAAGAACTCTGCGCGCCTGTATATCGGGGAGATCGAGCGTCTGAGACCCCTGAAGCAACTAGGGATTGGCGAGACGCCCGTGCTGACTGCCTTCATTCCCGAAGCCGATGGTGTGCTTGACGATCATTTCGAAAACTGGTTTTTAAGCTCCGCAGAAAAACCAACACGTGTGCCTGAGGGAATGGAATCCGTCGTCAACCTTGGGCAGAGCCAGGAATGGCTGGCGCCGCCGACGGCCTCGCTGGCCGGCGCATACATGCCGGGGATGAAAAGCACATAAGTACAGACAGGAGGGCACTCGCAATGAAAGGAAAGCTGTTGGCGGTCAACCATGCTTGTATCTTTTTCGGCACCACTCTCTACTGCGGCGTGTTGTGGGCCCTTCGGTTCTTCTGGTTTCCCAGTTGGCAACATCTCAAGGTAGAAAACTACTACGACCAGTTCATCCCCCAGACGTCGACTGCGACCCGATTCTTTACGGTTGTGGTGCCGATCATGTTCTTCTGCAACGTTGTAATGATCTTTTTCGAATGGAAGGGCAAGCTGCGTTGGGCGGCAATCGCCAGCTTGCTCTGTTTGATTGGCTCCACATGGGTGGGCCAGCTCTACATCATTCCCATCAATAAAATCATGGCCAAGACGGTAACTGACCAGGTGCAACTCACATCCCTGCTCGAACGTTGGATGTCTCTCAACGATATTCGATGGGTACTTCAGACCATCATGTGGCTAATCCTGATGTATTACTTTATTGCCAAAGGCAAGTTGACCGCTGTGCTTGAGGCGCCGCCCCAATGACCTCGCCTGGCGTACTCTATTGGCTGACCTGGGGGATAGCCGCAGCGACCTTAGTTTCCGGTGGGGTTCAGGTGTTCGACCCGAGTTTCGTGCTGGGGCTGGTAGCTGGGGAGAAGAGCCCGGCGACGGAACATTTCTTCGGCATTATCGGCATGTTCATGGTTCTTTTTGGTGGGATGTTGTTGCACGCCATGCTCAACCCCTCCAGGCAGACTGTCGCCATCTTTTGGTGCGCTTTGCAGAAATTCGGCGCTTCAGCGGCAGTCGCACTCGGGGTTGAGCGCCATTTGTTCAGCACCTTGGCCCTGGGCGTCGCGTCCTTCGACTTCATCAGCGGCATTCTCGTGATCAGTTACTGGGTCAAGGTTCGTTCAAACAAGAACTAAAGTGAAAGGTTGCTATGGGCGACGCAAATCCAGTCGTGTCCAACGACGCAGCTTCCGCCCGGCGCTCTCTCATCCTAGCCGGCGGCGGGATGCGAGTAGCGTATCAGGCGGGCGTCGTCAAGGCTTTGCGCGAGTCCGGACTTAAGTTCCAGCATGTGGATGGAACATCCGGCGGAACTATAAACCTTGCGATGCTGCTGTCAGGCTTATCTCCCGACGAAATGTGTGATCGATGGCGAACACTCGAGGTACGCCGATTTGCGTCATTTATGCCCATCGAAGAGTATCTCCGGTCATGGGACATGATGGGATTGGCTAGTGCCGATGGCATTCGTGAGTATGTGTTTCCGCATTTAGGGATTGATGTCGACACCATTAATTCCGTGCAGGGAATGTCTGGCACTTTTAATGTCTGCAACTACAGTCGCAAGGTTGCCGAAATCATTCCGCACCAGCAAATGACGATTGATTTGCTCGTGGCAGGAATCTCCCTTCCCATTTTCATGCCGCCTGTCAAAATCGGGAATGACTGGTATACGGACGCTGTCTGGATCAAGGACGCGAACTTGATGGAAGCAGTGAGCCGCGGATCAGAAGAGCTCTGGGTGGTATGGTGTATTGGTAATATCAGAGAATACTTGCCAGGTGCCTTCCATCAGTATGTCCACATGATTGAGATGGCGGCCAATGGCAGACTCTTTGAGGAATTCCTTCGGATCGCCGAGTTCAATCGAAGAATTGATACCGGGGAGCTCCCTTCGGGCGTGGCCCAACCAATCAAACTTCATGTCATCAAACCGCGGTATCCGTTGCCACTCGATCCTGAGTTCTTCTTGGGCAAGATTACCGCCTCCACACTGATCGAGATGGGGTATAGCGACGCCTGCCGTTATCTCGAAACCGAAATGAAGCCGGAAGGGCTTCCTTTTACTCCGGAAGCGACGCAGATGAAGAGCCCGGGTGTCGGCGTCACCTTCAGCAAGACGATGGTGGGTGGCTTTACTCTGGGAACGGCCGATCCAGAGGAGGGACGGCGCCGGGGTGAAGAGGCCGGCACGACTTTTTTCCTGAGAATGACGGTTGCGATCCCTGACGTCGCGGCCTTCACTTCTGGTGCCAATCAAGAGGCTGAATTGACCGGCAATATCAGCCACCCCTCTTTTGGTAATTTGACCCTCCTGAAGAATTCGGTGCTCAAACCAGTCGCTCAGAAAGCTGATCCTGCCACCGCAGCATGCGAATTGCGCTTTCGTCATGGCGGATCAGAATACCGCCTTCGGGGTGATATGGAAGTTGCAGACGGAGTTGCCGAGGATATTGACATGGCAGGAGTGGCCACACTTCGTTTTAGGGTTTACCGAGTCGTCGGCGATCGGACTGAAGTCGCTGGTGCCGGAGTCGTGAAGCTGCACAGCGCTGGCGCGATTGAAATGGTTCGAACGATGTACGCCACCAATGCTCATACTCTCGAGCAGAAGACCGATGCGTTGTGGGGCTTCGGGAAATTCTACCTTCGGGAACTTTGGGATATGCACGCTAGGCATTTGCAGCTCTGAACGGCCAATGATCCTGAACCTCGGCATGCGACTGGGTAGGAAGGCTGGTGCAATGCGTTTGCTCGAAAGCGCTATCGAACGTAATTATTGAGTTGAGAGCACATCCTCTGCATCATGGCGAACGAAATTGTAAAACTGGTTGCGGTCGTGGCCCGGCTCGCGAAGGATGCTGTCACCGGTTTCATTTTTCGGCTCTGTGCAGGAATCTGAACAGCCCTTGGTTTAATGGGCACTTTGATTTTGAGGAACCCTGGTTACACTCGGCAGAGTGAGAGCGAACGATTGGACCAAAGTTCTGGGATGGCACACCCTGTTGGATGAGCTGGCCGAGGCTTCCATCGATGGTACGCGCAGGGAACTCATGCACTCTCTGATGAGCGTGTCCTTGCTGATCATCGACGATTTAGGCATGCGGAAGTTGCCCCTGATGGCAGCCGAAGGAATGAGCTTGTGGCGGCAGTGCTCGGATACTGCACCGATGTGTGCGCCATGAAGAGGCGCTGGCTCTCGAGGCGGGCCCACTTTGGATCATAATGACGGCGCAAGTTAGACAAGTCACCCCGAGTAGTTGCGCAGGAGTCGTGTGTGTCGCTGTCATGGATAAACCCCCCGCCCTCGCTGAAATTCCCCGTTGCTCAAAATGAATAACGGTATTCCACTCTGAGGATGTCGTTATACCAATCCGCGGATGTGAGCGGAAATCCATAACCGACGTAAACAGAATTGCGAGAATGGAACGACATCCGCGCCCCAACCTTCAGATTGACGATATTTGTACCGCTGGCACTCGCTGGACCCGTCTGAAATCCTCCCGTGACAGTCCAACCTACCAATTCGATTACCGGAGCCAACTTGAACTGATCGTGATCGATAATCCGATAACTCGGTCCAATGCCATAAAAGAAAATGTTCCCCGCGAATCCTTGGGGACTGGGAACTCCTAGGGTCGTGGAGACTCCCGCGGATCCACCAATCGGAAGCCAGCCTCCCAACTCACCCTCGAGTTGGAATTTGTGGGAGAACCGCTGGTAATACAACAGAGCCGGTTCCAGGCTGTAGTGGTTTGTGCCCAATCCATGCCGAGCCGATCCGGAAGGGAAATAGGTCTTCAACTGCGCGGTCAGGTAACGCTTAGGAGACGCGAGCAAGGCGAATTTCAGCCCAAACTCAACGTCGCTGATACCGGCGCCGTTGGAGAAGGCTACCGTCGCGTTCGGCGTTCCCGCAGCCTTCAATCCTTGAGGTTGAAGCCAACGGAACGGCAACTGGAAGAATGCGGAGAAACGGTGGTTGCCCTTAGGAGCATATTCACCCATGAAGGACAGGCTCTGGAAGTTTACGTTATTAGGAATTCCCGGACCTGGGCCCGGTGCATTGGCGTCATAAGCGCTGCTGGTGGGGGGGACTAAAAATGGATTTGCATAACAGCCGCATTTGCCGTAGATGAACTCGGCGCGATCTGGAAATTGATCGTTAAAGGCCGCATCGAAGCGAATCCTGACTTCGGAACTAACCACCGCATTATCAATGTAGCCGACATCACTCGGGTCGCCAGACGGCCAAGTGGGCTCAGTCGGCGTGGTCGGCTTCGGCTGTGCTTTTTCCTTTGTGGCTGGTTTCGGCGACGGAGTGGATGTACCGGCCTGTGGGCTCTCCACCGTGGTGGTATCCGCCAATGGGGGCACCTCAAGCAAAGCGACCTGGTTTCTGAGGGCGGGAGGATCTGCCTGCTGAGCGGTGGCTACAGCCACGGAGAACGCGAAGAGAAACAACAATGCGTGTTTCAAGGTAAGTCCCTTTCGACGTATTGCCTTACCGCTGGTGGACGAAAAGATGCCGCGCCCAGCCACAGCAAGGCACCAGTCAAGATCGCGACTCGTCGAAACCCAAAAAGGGATCGATCAGCCGCTTGATCTAGGCGGTGCTGAGTTAGAACTAAAAGTCCACCCAAAAAAGGACTTGGTCGCCACGAACGAAAACTATGGATTCTGCGCGAGAACCTGTAAAGCCCCGCGATTCTAGCGGTTCGGCTGCATTGGCCTTTCTGGTACCCGCAGCCGCCGTCGCTGAGGAATGTGGAAACCCGCGTTTTATACGGGTTCCAAAGCGCCGCAGGAATCGGGGAAAGGCCGATTCTTGACGTTTCCCCGATTTCAACAGTGCGTCATTTCCACGAAACCGGCAAACCAGCCAAATCTTGTGCAGAGCTGAACTATGCTGGATACAACCGTGCTAATGGTGCCAGTAAGCTGCCAGCTGTTGGCGAGGCAGGCCATCACTAGACGGAACGGCTGCTTCCCAATACTGACCAGACAAAAACGACGCCCCAAAGTACCCCATTTTGGAGCCAGATTGGAGTAACTATAGGTGCATCCCCCCGGCAAAAGCAATGGCACTAAAGTTTAGCCTTTGAGAAGGCAGTATTGCGCCCACACTCAGTTAGTTTGTTTGAGCGGGAGAGGGGATGGCCTTCTGAACTTCTTTTTGTAATGCGGGATAAGACCTTGAAAGCTCATCTCTATCCTCTACAGATAGCTCGGGCAGTATCTTCGCCAAACCCTCCAGGGAGCCAACGGCACCGTTCACATCACCGGACTTCAATTTCCGATCCGCAATTTCGATGTAAATCTTCGCCAGATTCATGTAAATCACATGGAAAATGGGACGTTCCCGAGGACTCTCCATGGCGCCTAACTGCCGCAAGATTGCGAGCAGCCGTTCGGGGCTATGATCCGTTACTTTTGATTTTTGGGCTTCGAGTATCTCGTTATGAAATTGCACGCCATTGGCCCATTGTCTCGAGAGCAAAGGGCCGGGATTGGTGAGTCCCTCAATGAGGTCAATAGCCCGGTTGTTCTTGTCCTTCGCGCTGTCGAAATCTTTGAAAAAGAACAGGACCATCGCCAGATTGTCATAATATTGGGCCAGTTCCAGCCGATATTGCCGGTTGTCCGGTTGCCTTATCTTCAACGCCTCAGCCAGACTAATCGCGTGCTGATAAAGTTCCAAAGCGGCTTTTGGTTCCTTGCGGCGTGTAATGTTGGCGAGATTGTTATACACGCGAGCTAGTTCCTGAGACGGTTGCTGAGTTGTTCCGGCGATTGCCGTGGTTACTGGTTTGTCGGCCAATGGTTTAAGCAAGCCAATCGCTTCGAGATAGTCCGACTCTGCCCCGGAGTCATTCCTGGCATCGTGACGAAGGATTCCACGGTTGTAGTAGGTGCGGGCCAATTCTTGCCGATAGAGAGAATTTACAGGGTCCTGGTCGACTAGTTTCTGCTGCAGCGCCAAGGCTTGATCGTAGTGGCTTTGTGCGTCCGAGAGACTACAGGGCGATGCGAACCGCAATTCCTCACACCACGTCCGCCACGTCTCCCCCAGAAAGTTATGGGCGTTCGCCAGCGCCCGACGGTACTCGCGATTGTCGGGGTAGTCTCGAATCAAGCCTTCATATCGGACAATTGCTTCGGTGTATTCGCGGACTGCGGTTCCATACGTCTCCTGGAGATAGTTAATGTCCCCCAGTCTGGAATGGGCCGCAGCCACCTCCCTGCGCAGTTCCTGGCTCTTAGGAGCCTGCCGGGCGAAATCCGCATAAAAACTGGCAGCTTTGTCTAACAGTCCTTGCCGGAATTCCACCATCTCCGGCAAATCGGCAGTTCCTTGCGCCTGGTGCCGGCCGGCGGACGATAAGCTCTCATCCACGGCTTTCTTCGCTAACTGCAGGTTGGTGTTGGCGCGATTCATTGCGTTGAAGGCCACAACCGCCAGAACCAGCGACGCGGCCGCCAGGAGCGCCATCGCGCCAGCAACCCACTGCGTCTGGCTCAGCTTCTTCTTCCGCGCTACCTCCCGCTCCGCAGCAAGACGCTTCTGCTGAAGAAGGCCCTGGCGAGCCTTCTCGGCTTCCTCTTGCTGATGGCGCCGAATCCCACTTGCGCGGACCACGCCGGTCAGCAGGTCATGGGTCAACTCCAGGCGCTGCACGCCACCGCGATCTTCGCGACGCAGCAGCCGGCGTTCCACCAGCTGATTGATGCACTCGGCGGTGACGCACGGAAGGCTAAGAGCATTCTCCACCGCAACGCTGTCGCGGAATCCGGAAACCGTCAGTAGGCGGTCCTCGATGAAGCTTCGTACCTCGACGGGCATGTCGCCAACGGTGTTTTCGTAAAAGTCAGTGAGTATCTGGTCGTGGCTACCTTCCAACAGGCTTTCGGTGATTTTGGGCTCGTTCAGCTTCTGCCGCTTATTATTCAGCTCACGGCAGACGACGCTCAGCAGGGCGGGTTCGACTTCAAGGCTGTCGAGAGGCGCTCCACTCCGACCAGCAGCCACAAAGCGCACCACCTTGTCCGCGACTTGCGAGTCGATCAAGTGCTCAGCCTGCGCAACCACGATCAAGGCGGCACTGCCGTTCATGCGCTGCAGGCGCAGGCGGTTTAGAGCAACGCTGGGGATGCGCTCCCGTAAGCCTTCGAGTTCGGGAAGAAAGTCCTCGCGAATGCTCAGCAACAGCTTGCAGTTGTGGCGAGAGAAAGAAAAGTTCCGCGTATTTTCTGGAAACTGCTCGAGCAATGCTTTCAAGGCCGACGGAGCGCGCCCCTCCGCCAAATCTCCCAACTGCTCAAGCAGGGTTGCGGTGGCTTGTGCGCGCTGCGCGTCCAGTCGCCCCAGGGTGAAGACTTCCTCGAACTGGTCGAAGACGATGAGCGGCATGACCGGCCGGTTGCGGCTATTCCAGAAGTCGCTGTCCCGGCGGTGGAAGTACTCCCACAGGGTCTCGCGAGGCTCGATCGCAGGCGCTTCGATTTCCGCAAGTTTCGCCTGTTTTTCAATTGCAGACTTTACTTGCGCGATCAAATCGGGGTCCGCGGCTGAGAAGTCGAGGCGGACGTAAACCGGAAAAATGTTGGCTGGGCGCAGGAGGGGAAACAGTCCGGCCTGCAGCAGGGACGACTTGCCTAAACCCGACAGACCGAAGAAGACAGTCAGCCGCTCGCGCATCACGAGACGAAACAGGTCATCGGTCTCGGCGTGGCGGCCGGTGAAGAACTGCTGGTCTGCTTCCCGGAAGGCCAGCAATCCCGGCCAGGGATTGTCAGCGTTGAGGGTAGCAGCACCAGGCCGGGGAGGAGAACACGCGGGTTCACTGTTGTTCGATGTCGCCGTCGCCTCCGCGCGATCAACGACCTTATCGCCTTCAGGGTAGTTCATGCGATCATCGCTCGGGACTTCTGATACCTGCGATAGAGTCGCTGGACGCGTGAAACAAATTCCTGCGTTGGCTGCCCAGAGGGCAAGGACTGCCATTGAATTGCACGGAACTTGGCTGGAACATCGGCCTCGCTGGCCGGAGTGTCGTCGATCACGACCGGAAGCAAGAATGCGGCGTCGTCGGAAAAGGAAGTGGTCTGGGCTTCGTCGACGGCGAGGTTCCATTCCTTGCGAAAGAATCGATGCCCGGGAGCTGTTGTCCAGCGGGAGATTACAGCCACGAACAACGAACACTGGCTGATGCTGCGTCGCAATTTCGCTTCCCAGTCATTGCCGCACTCGAGATCCTCGCGGTCGAAGAAGACGTCAACCCCCGCAGCCTCCAGAGCGTTCTTGATTCTCTCGGCCGAAGGCCTGTCCTCACTGGCGTAGCTCAGAAACACAGCACCAGCTTCCGCCGAGGGTTGAGACACGGGCTGGGGTAGCGCTGTGACTTGGCCGGGCGGTGGCACAGGGTGCAAGTCCATCCATCGTTGGTGGAGTTCGTTTACAAAGTCGAGTGCGCCTCCACTCCTGTAGACCTTCGTGGCACGGCTGAAGTTGCGGAGGAAGAGGACCAGGTTGTCATCGCCGCTGACGCCGCTGTCGGCGACGTAATCGCTCTTGCCGCCTGCGGAAAGCCGCTGTCCCTTGGACATGCGCATCAGGAAGCGGGTGAGCCAACCTCCAAAGCGGCAGCCGAGGATCAGCAGGCTCTGGCGATTGAGTTCGTCGAAGAGGCGCTGCGGACGATGAGTTTCGGACTGCAGGGAATGGAAGTACTCAACGACGTCTTCCTGAGTTACGGCGTAAGCGGGCGTTGCCGACAACTTACCCATGATCTGATAAACCACGGGCGGATCAGCGTCGGTGAGATCGTGGCAGCGCTTTAAGTCTCTGGGCAGGTCCTGCAGTTCAGAGGGAGTATGCGCGAAGACGCGAGTCTTGGCATGGCCGCCGAACCGGACTTGATTCAAAGCACGGGACAGAAAAGAATCAAATGTTGTGGTGACGAAGAAACGCAACGGGGGAATCTCAGCCAGCTTACGCAGCGGCTCCGGAATCTGGAGCGAGGTCTCCGCCCGGCACGCAACCGCTTTCATAGCGGGATAGATATCTTCGACCCGGTTGCCGGCGGAGATGAAGCGGCATGCGACCTCATTCAATTCCTCGCCGTCAGGCAGGTTCTCCGGGGAGACTTCCAATGCAACAGCCAGTTTCTCCGCGAGATACGGATAGAGGAGCTTCGGTCCATCCGCATCGCTGACGGTGAGCAGGTCGCGGCCAACCACGGGAATGACCTGCCCCTCCTCGATGAGCTGCAAGATATCCCAGAACATCGCGGACTCGGTGATGGGAACCTCCAATTAATGCAATTCGCGCAAGGCGAAGATTCAGCGATTTAAATAGCTAGCTTGCGCGGTAGTATATGCCAATTGGTAGTGTTGCAAGTTTCAAATGCACACGAGTTTGTCGCCAGGCGTCTATCGTGCGTTCGTAGCAGTCCGTGGTGCATGCACCTGATTTTCGGCCAAGCAAGCAGCGCATTAGGAGACCCGCGCCTGATCAGCCCGATCCCGGCGCTGGCTGAAAGCAAGCATACTGCAAGATAGGGAACTCCATGCGAACGAGGAAGGCACTCCACCAGGAGGTTCGATCAGCATATTGCTGAGTAATGCGTATCTGCACTATGTGGTCGATCTGTGGTTCGAGCGTGCGGCCAAGCCTGGTTTACGGGTGAAGCCTATTTGGTGCGGTACATCGACGACTTTGTGCTGTGTTTCCAATATCGTGCGGATGCTCTTCGTGTCCAGGAGGCGCCGTGCAAGAGACTGGGGAAGTTTGGCTCGACCCTAGAGCCGAACAAGACCAGGCTCGCCTAGGTTGGTCGCCTTGCGCAGAAATATGCGGGCAAGCGTGGCCGCCTAAACGCCGAGAGACGATCTACTTTCTGCGGTTTACGCTCTACGGCACGCGCAACCAGAACGGCAATTTTCGGGTTGGGCATGCGTACGAAAAAAGCTACGACTGCAACGCGCGCTCCCACGCTTACAGGACCTGACAAGGCGAAACCGACACTTGCCGGTCCGGGAGCAAGCAGACCACCTCAATCAAGTGCTACGCGTCACTATGCCTACTATGGCATTCGCGGGAACATCCGCACTGCAAAAGGCGTATCGGGCCGTAGAGCGCTGCTGGCACAAGAGGGCTAAGCAGCCGCAGCTGGAAACGCGCGATTCGATGGAAAGCGTTTCAGCGAATCACGGAACGGTTGCAGCTCACGTGACCCAAGCTGTATCTTCCATACCGGGAGTTGCAGTCTGTCGCAGTGCTGCGAACCAGCTTCTGACGAGCGTAGTGGGAAAACCCCACGCTACGTTCTGTGGGAGCTGGGTACCCGCCCCTGGCGACCCGGTGGTCATGAGCAATCACCATCCCTACTCGACAGCGTCTTGCGAAACAGGCGTTTAATGCAGCTCATTCAGGCGCCAGCGCACACAAATTTGAAAGAGCATCGCACGATAACCTCCGCCTGACAGGCATAGCGCCACGCCGTCGGTTGGCTGCGCTGGATCGTCGGGCTCACCCATAGCGACGTAGACGTTGGAAGTAGCTGCGGGATTGTCGGACATCGTGCCTCCGAGCGCTTCTGCGTAACCATCGATTTGTGGGCAGGCGAATTTAGCACTCTTTAGGACGTGTGGGAAGAGATGCTCTAGATTCAGGGGTTTATGGAGAGAGTCCGTCGAATGCAAAGAGTGTAAAAAGGAGGAAACGTGAAGAACTGTAAAATTATTCCGTTTTTCAGATGCATTAGGCGACTTTTTAGGGCAAAATGCGTCTATAGTAGTAACCCAAATCAGGTGGGCGCCGCAACCCCGACAGCAACCCCAAAAGGCGCCCACCGCCCCCTTGAAAATCCTTCTCCCGTATTGTCTTGTCTGCCGCACTACTGCTGAATTCATCCGCCTAACGCAGTTACAATAAGTAGTAGGTTGTGCGATGAAGTCAACGCTTCATGAAGCCCGGTGGTGGGAGACCATGGCCGACGGCCGTCTGCACTGCTACCTCTGTCCGCGTCACTGTCACATTGGCGAGGGCCAGCACGGGTTCTGTTTCATCCGGAAGAACGAAAAAAGTCGCCTGGTGCAACTGGGATACGGACGCCCCGCCGCCGTTGCCATGGATCCCGTCGAGAAGAAGCCGCTCAATCATTTTTTCCCGGGCACCAAGATTCTCTCGATGGGAACCGCCGGATGCAACATGGGCTGCTTCTTCTGCCAGAACTGGGACATATCCAAGGCGAAGTCGGACCAGGTACGGTCAGCCGATCTTCCGCCACTTCAGGTTGTGGAACTGGCGATCGAGCATCGGGCTCCGCACATCGCCTTTACCTATAACGAGCCGACAATCTGGGGCGAGTACGTCATCGATATCGCGCGCGCAGCGCACGCTGCTGGAATCAATACGGTAATGGTGTCGAACGGCTACGTCACTCGCGAGGCCTTCTTCGACATATACCGCTACATCGATGCCGCTAATATTGACCTGAAGGCTTTCACCGAGAAGTTCTATTCCAAGGTCACGCTGACCCACCTGCAACCGGTACTCGACACGCTGCGCTGGCTGCGTCATGAAACCGGAGTGTGGTTCGAGATCACCAACCTCATTATTCCCACGTTGAACGATGAGGATTCGGAATTCAAGCAACTCTGTGACTGGGTGCTCGAGAACCTCGGCGATGACGTGCCTCTCCACTTCACCGCCTTTCATCCCGACTTCAAGTTGCAGGACAAGCCTCCAACGCCGCCGGAGACATTGCATCGCGCCCGGCGCATGGCAATGCAGATGGGATTGAAGTATGTGTATGAGGGCAACATTTTCTCCGACGGTGGCAACACGATTTGCCCGGGATGCAAGCAGGTGATAATCACTCGCTCCTGGCACTCCGTGATGTCGAGCAAGCTCAAGGATGGCTGCTGCGCGAATTGCGGAACGCGGATCACGGGTGTTTTCACCAAGTCCGAAGTCGCGAAGCGGCGGGAATGGGCGAACGCGATGAGTTCCGCCTAGCAGCCTGCCATCCTGCAGTTGTTTTAGCTGGTCGAGAATGAGACCCCATAGCGTTCGCTTTTCCCTGATCGTCGGACTGGCGCTTTTTATCGTGCCGGTCGTGGCCTTCTCTCAGGTCACGGTCATTTTCACGCGTCATGCCGAGAAAGGCGCAACCCCTCCGAAAGACCCACCCCTGACCGAAGCGGGACAAAAGCGCGCAGAAGTTCTCGGCTCCATGCTGGCCGACTCCGGTGTCGACACGATCTATGTGACGGAGTTCCGGCGCACCCAGCAGACCGCTGCCCCCCTGGCCGCGCGCGTTCATGTGAAGCCGACCGTGGTCGCCGCCAATGACACCGAAGGGTTGGTGAACGCGATTCGCGCCCGCACCAGCGGCGTGGTGGTAGTCGTGGGGCACAGCAATACCTTGCCCGCGATCGTCGCGGCGTTGGGTGGGCCTGCCATCAAAATCGCTGACAACGAGTACGACAACCTCTTCGTGCTGACGGTCGGAGCAGCGCAGAGTTCGCTGGTGCGTATGCATTACGGCTCTTCCGAACCCGCGCCGCCTGCCGTTAAAAAGATGCAACCGATGACGCCCGGTGGCCCCGTGAAATAGTCGAGGTCGCTGTCGCGATACCCCCGGGCTTCTCGGCACCCTCAGTGAGTAGCCGCCGAATCTTTTGCGCCAGCCTGCTTCGAACTCTCGGCGTACACTTCGCACTGTGCGCGCCGCAAGCCTGTGCCGGCAACCGGGCCGCTATCGGTGAATGCGAGATACCGTTTCGTATCAGGTTGAAAAGGCGGCCACGCGGGCAATCCAGCGCCGTCCGGGTTTCCGGTCTTCGCAAAGTTGGTCCAGTATTCCTGCATGACCTTCGAGATCGCGTAATCAGCGGCTTCGTAGTTGGGCCTCATCGGGTGTTGGTCGTCGAGGCTCGCGAATACGTAGGCAACCTCGCTGGCATGTACGGCGCCTATTTCCGGATGTCCCGGTATCCCCCGATCGAATTGATATTGATAGGTCGGACGCCCGGTCTTGCTGTTCCAGTCAGCCACAACCATGGATGGGCAACGAAATGAGGTGTCCGTCATCCACTGAGCGCCTGCGTCACCGTAGAGCGGATCAGGCTTAGCCTGCGTCACCGTACCACTGGGGAAAGTGGTTAACCCATAGAGCGGCAGTGCCCGCTCGGCCAGCTTGCCGTAACTGGCTTCGATCATCTTCTTTACGACGGCGGCATCGGGCGGACCGCTGAACTCACGAGCGTTGATACCGATTATTAACTCCGCGGGAAGTTGCTTGCCCGAGGCAAACACTTCGGCTGGTGAACGGGGAAGTACCCATCCATCGACGTCGACCCCAAGTCCTCCCGGAACGCCACTCGGTGCCAGTGTCTTGGCAGCCGCCTCGAGCAGCGGTTCGACCGGAGCAGCGCGCAAAGCCTGCAGCGCTCCCGCACCCGACGGAATCCTGGCCTGTTCGGCCAGTTTTTCACCCTTCTGCTCCGCCATGGAGAGGGGAGCGGCTCCGTCGGCGAGCAGCACGCTACCGCTTTCGGCAATCACCCGGTGAAACAGTCCCTTGGCCAACGGAGAGGTCATGAGCAGGTTGACGTCCATGGCACCGGCCGATTCGCCGAAGATCGTCACGTTCGCCGGGTCGCCGCCGAACTTCGCGATGTTCTGTTGCACCCACTGTAGCGCCAGGATCTGGTCCATCAGTCCATAGTTGCCGGAGGCATGATGCGGCGATTCGGCAGTGAGGGCGGGAAGCGCAAAGAATCCGAACAAGCCGAGCCGGTAATTGAAGTTGACCAGTACCACCCCATAACGCGACAAGCTCTCGCCGTTCTCGCGCCCCGATCCGTTAACGTTTCCCCCGCCGTGAATCCAGACCATGACTGGCTTCGAAGAGGCTGGCGGTAACCCCGGTGTCCAAACATTGAGATAGAGACAGTCCTCGTTGGCGACCTTGGGATGTCCCCATAACGGATTCTGCGCACACTCCCCGCCGAACTGCGTCGCTTCGCGGACGCCACTCCAGGACTTCGCGGGCTTGGGCTCTCGCCACCGCAACTCACCCAACGGCGGCTGGGCAAACGGAATTCCTTTGAAGACGGCGCCCCCGTCCTTTAAGGATTGTCCCCGGACTTCGCCGCCAGTCACCGCAACTATCGGGCCGGCCTGCCATGCGGCTGCACAGCCGAAGGCGAGTACAACGAATAGAAAATAGACGACTACCCGCGCAAGCCGAGAATTGCTCATACAGAGGAGGCTCCAATGAATCGGAATGAACAAGGGGGAAGGCTATCGTGGCGAAGTCACCGTGTAAAGAAGTCGAATTCGCACAGGGAGGTCGGGCTAATCCGAGCCGAATGTTTGCCGCGTTATCGCTCGTCGCGAGCGATCCATTTTGAGATATGCTCGGGTCTGAAGTCTGACATCTTTCTTAGAAGCGCCTGCGGGTCGGCATCGTCCAGCACCAAGGCGCGATTCTCATCACGCAGAAACCCCTTGCGCACCGCGTGGTCAAACAGCGCCAGCAACGGATCGTAGTAGGCTGCGACGTTCAGCAACCCGCAGGGTTTCGACTGGATGCCGAGCTGTGACCAAGTCACCACCTCGCAGAATTCCTCAAAGGTGCCGAAGCCCCCGGGCATGGCAATGAATCCGTCGGACAGGTCTGACATCAGCGCCTTGCGCTCATGCATGGAATTGACGATGCGCAATTCAGTCAGACCTTGATGGCCGACCTCCTGCGCCATCAGTGAATCGGTGATCACGCCGATGACGCGTCCGCCGGCGCCCAGCACGGTATCAGCCAGTACCCCCATCAGACCGACGTTCCCGCCGCCATACACCAGTTCGATTCCACAACCGGTCAGCAAGCGGCCCAAGGCGACCGCGGCGTCTCGGTAGGCCCGATTGATTCCCACATTGGAACCGCAGAAAACGCAAATCCGCTGGAATGTCATAAGGTCGGCTTATCGGTCAGCTAACCTGATGAGTCTAACGAAAATAGTTTGTGCAGCGTTGATATACGGGTCTTATGTTTTTGAGTAGCGCCGCCCTGTAAGCCGGCTTTATCCGCCCCTGAAACAATTTGGGCTTTAGCCCCCGACGTGAACACCGCGCCGTGTGCATCCACGTTGTGAGGATGTTGAGCCAGGACCTACACCGAGCCTACGAGCGGGTCCGCACCATGGGCATGCCACGGTCGCGCCGTCCGCGGTCACTTGTGCGGCCTCGAATCGCGTTCGCGTAACTCGACGGGTCTCCCATTCAAAACTACGGGGCCGCGCCGCCGGTATGACAATCGCCGCAGTTCACTGCGGCCAAATCGCCGAGGTCAACTGGGTGCCTGAAGGCTTGATTGGGAATGGCTGAGAGCTGCTCTTTGCCTTCTCTCTGTGCCGCCACTGTATGACAGGAGTTGCGGTCCTTGCTGATGACCTGGCCGGATGAGCTCAGGTGATTGCTGTCGTGGCAGCGGAAGCAGCCGGTTGAATAGAAATGGCCGACGTTGTTGGGATGTGTCTGCCAGTTCACTTTCATCTCCGGGAAGAAAGTAGTACCGAAGATGCGTTGCAGTTCGGTGATGGCAGCTTTTACCGCTTCCGGCTTGGATGATGCGACCTGCGGATACTTATCCTGGTAGAAGGCATTGATCTTCTCAGGTATGGCTTTCTGCGCGTCGCCTGAGGTTTTGTAATCGAAAGTCAGAACCTCGATGCCCTGTTGCTTAATGAAAGGCAACGTGGGATCGATGGTGTTGATAGCCATCGCACGATCGATTGAAAGATCCGGTGGAACATAGATGTGGGTCGGACGGTTGTGACAATCAACAATCCATCCGTCGCTTATCCGCCTTTGCGATCTCTTCGGGAGAAGGCTTGCTGTCCTTCACGGTGTATTCCGTAATCTTGCCCTGACCATCTGTGAGCCGAACCCACGTCGCGAGGCGTAGTACTCGATCTTGTTGGCAATGTTCATGTGCCAGTGGATTCCGCCGCCGGCGGGGCCGAGGGTGGGATCACCGCCACCTACCTTGATTAGCAGGGTTATGGCGCGCGGCGTATTCTGCTCGTCGGAACCAAAGTGAGTGAAGGTCTTCAACTGAGCGCCCCAAAACTTTCGCGGCCAGTGACATTCCTCGCAGGTGTCTTGCGCTGGACGCAGGTTCTTGACTGGCGACGGGATGGGTCGCGGATAGGTGTTGCGCAACGTTGCATACAGTTCCGTGAGACCCGACAGTTTGGAACGCACGTACCATCCAGCTCCTGGTCCGACGTGACAATCGACGCAGGCAACCTTGGCGTGAGGCGATGCGGAATAAGCGGTGTACTCAGGATACAGAGCGTGGCATGACTGTCCGCAGAAGCTTACGGACTCTGTAGCCTTGTAGGCCTTGAAGCTTCCAACCGCGCTCAGCAAGGCGAACATGACGAGGAAACTGAGCACGAAACCGACTGAACTGCGCTGGCTCGGATTGTTGAGATCGATTTTGGGATAGTGTGAGGCGTGGCTCAGTCCCTGAACTCTGCGGCGGCGCTCGAGCACTATGCCGACCACCACCAACAGCAAACCCAGGATGAGGAATGCGGGCATGACCATGTAGGTCAGGATTCCCAGGTAGGGATTGGGGTTGGTGGAAATGATGTTGACCAAGATTAGAAAGAGAATGTTGGCGAACGCAACGACCGCCAGGGCCAGGCCGACCATGCTCGACGGATTCTTGATCAGCCTTCCAGGTATGAATGCATTTGAGTCCAGCGGGTTTTCGGCCTTTTTATGGCCAGGCATGTGCAGTCTCGGCTTAGAAGGCGTAGCGAAGCGCGAGCGTGGTGTTGTTGGCATGGAAATAGCGCGAAGCGGTTGGGCCGACGAAATCACCTTCGCTGTACTGGTAGTAGTTCCAGCCCGCTTTGAACGTCACGTTCTTGTGCACCAGCACATCCACCGCGGCCAGGGGCGACTGATAGGTCGACGCCAGCGGACCCAGCGGCAGCAACGTGTTGAACGACGTGGTATTGCCCTGGTTGTCCACGATGTTGTAACCCAAGTGGACGGTCACGCGCTCGATGGGGGTCAGCGTCAAAGCGAAATAGCCGTACTGGGTGTGGGTCTGATACGTGGCATAAGTCTGCATCAGCGTGCTGTCCCCGACGCAAGGAACCGAACCCGGCGGCACCACGCTGCCTTCGAAGCAGAGAATGATGTTCTGCTGGATTGCGTCAAAGTTGTAGGCCAAGTCCAGTCCCCAGTGCTTGCCGGGCGAGATCGTCGCGGTCGCCATGGCCACGTAGTTGTGCTGGTTGAAATTGATATCGGCCGCGTTGTTTTTCCCCTGCTGGAAGACGAAATTCGCCCCCAGCATCAGCCAGGGCTGCGGTGCGTAGGAAATGTTGCCCTTAACGTTGAAGAAGCTAGTAGGGTCGATTCGATAGACCCAGTTATCGGCGGTGCCGAATTGGGCGTCGATATTCGCGTGCACCCCTTTGCTATTGCGGTACCAAGCGCCGAAGACAGCGGAGTAGCGATTGATCTCGGTAGTCGGACTGCCCCACGGTGTAATTTCGCCCGTGAACGTGCAACTGCCGTCGGGATTCAGTGGCACTCCAACGCAGTTTCCTCGATTGGGCGTGTTCGGGTAGTACAGGTCGCCCAGTGCCGCCTGGTAGATATTGCCCGGCTGGATCGTGTTCTGGCTCCATACGAATCCAGCGCGCAGGCCAAAAACCGGCAACACGTCGTACTGCAACTGGAAATCATTCTCGTACGTCTTTTGCCCGATCATGTTGGTGTTGACTTCGTTTGTGAAGTCGGCCGCCGAGCTGGAAGAGTGCGTCAAGATTGTCGGCGGAAACGTCGCGATTGGGTTAAGCAGCGAGCCCGCCCCGAGGCTGGCTGCGTTAAAAAAGGCGAATTCCTGATCCAGAAAGGTCCCTGCGACACTGAAATTACGGAACCGAAACGTGTCCACCAGCCGGAGTTGATCACTGATGTGAATCGTCGCGGAAACGTCTGCCGACGATGAATTCCACCGGGCTGACGACGAGCTGCCGGCCGTGTCGTATCCAAGCGTGTTGGACCTGGTAGTCAACCCAAAGAAAGTCTCCCGCAAGGGTGTACTCGAGCTGGCGTGGCTGTATTGGTACTGGCCATTAAAGTCAAGCCACTTCAGCGAAGAAGACTTCAGATTGAGCTGCTCAGTCGGAATCTTTGTATCGACGTGCTGAAAGAGGCCGTAATTGAAATAGCCGTTGCACACGGGGTTGGCTATTCCATTGGTCTGAGGCGCACTGCACGGGCTTCCACTGTTGAACCACGGCAGCCCGAATGTAACCTGCTGCCCATTGGACAGCGGCCATGAGTTGAATAGATTCATTGAATAGTTTTGTCCACCGTCGTAGTACTGCAGCAATTGCGTATAGCTCAGCGTCGTTTTCTTGTTGATGCGGAAGTCGGCGCCGAAACGATAGCCATTCAACGTGGAGTTCCAGTTCTCGTTGTTGAGCGACTCGGTGCCCTGGTGGACGCTGCTGAACGACGGCCCGCTGATGCGATTGCGGTTGTAGTCCACGCGAAAAGAAATACGGTGCATGGGCAGGATCACGAGATCGTAGTTGTACAGATTTTGGCGGTCGTAATAGCTGTGCGGTGAGCTGAGAATCGGGATGAAGGGCGACGCTCCGGCAGATGGATTCAAAGGGTTGGCGAACAGATCGTAGTCAAAATAGTTCTGCATGTGCTGGTAGCTGGCGCTGAAGTTGTACCAGCTGTACTTGGAAACCCGCATCCGCACAGCCTGCTCGGGATCGCCGCCCCACCCGAAGCTGTTCAAGGTCAACGTGTCGAAGATGTCATGATGCGTGAGTGACTGCATGGTGAGCGACTGCTCGAGGATGCGTGCACCGGTCTGCAGATTGACCAAAGTGTCGTACATTGCCTGGCTGCCGCTGACATCGGAGATCCGACCGCCCAGTTCGATCGATTGGGTGACGTGGAAGCCCCCGATGTCCTTCCCTTCCGAAGGGGCGGATGACGTATCCGGGGGTGGGGGTGCGGCAGGAGCCGGAGTAGAAACTTGTCCCGTGCTCTGCGCCCAAAGACTGCTTACCAGGAACAGGCAGAGAAGCATCGCTGCGAACCCAAACTTATCAGCGCCTCGATTTCTTTGGGAACCCATGTCACGCCTCGCGTTACCGGAAAAACACCGGACTGAAATTGGACCCGTGAATCTGGGTGTGACACATCGTGCACGCCTGGTACTTGGCCGACTGGTTGTGGGCCGGGCCGAGCGGCTCGCCCGCAGCTCCGTTCATGTTCGGCGTATGGCAACGAAGGCACAGGAAATTGATGTTGTTCACCTGCAGCAACCGTGGGTTGGTCGAGCCATGCGGGGTGTGACACGACATGCAGCCTTCGTCAGTCTTTACCGGTGCATGCTCGAAGACGAACGGCCCCATGGTGTCGGTGTGGCACTTCGTGCAGACCGCAAACTGACCTGCGGCCGCTCGAACCTGGTGACCTGTCTGCGTTCCGTGCGGGTTGTGGCAGTCGCTGCATTGGATCAGCCCCACGTCGACGCGGTGCCGGTACGGCCGCGCAAACTCCGCTTTCTGCGAAGCGTGACAACCAAAACACAGATCCGTCTGCGACTTAACGAGCATGAAGTTCACATCGGTGGATTTGTGTGGGCTGTGACAAGAAGTACAACTGATGCCATTTGCCAGGTGCTCGGACTTGGAGAAGTTCTGCGTTTCCAGGCTTGACTGGTGGCACGTCGTACAGATCGCAGCAGTTTGCGCCGGGCTTAGGGTCTCGAAGCGAATGATCTTGGTGACATCGCCACCACCGTCAACATGGGCCTGCGCTGGGCCATGACAAGACTGGCATCCATGCTGGTCACCCTTAAGCAGCGTCGAATGCGGCGTTCCCGCGAAGTGCTTTTCCCAGATCTCCTGGTGGCACGTCTTGCAGACGTCGATGTCAGCATATTGCGGCCCACCGGGCTGAAAGAACGAGGGTGAAGCCTGCGGCGGAGATGGATTCGCTGCCCAACCTTGCAAGCAACAACCAACAGCCAAGGCCAACCGGAGCAAGACAGTACTGCGTACCTGGACACTCATCCATACTCCTGAACGATGCGGCGCTGGTTCTGGAGCGATTTACGGCTGATCGGCTCGAGGTACAAGCACTTTAGTCCAGAGAGGGCTGCGTGGCAACTATATCTGCTCGTCACTAAACGAATTCCTAGGTAAGAATTTCACGCCGGTCACGATCCGCCGAGGAGTGACCATGCTCACCGGCCAGCAGTAGAGAGCTCAAAATAGAAATTCAGGCGCGGGACGGGGTGTTCCGCACCATTGACCCTCGATCACACAGGTACAACCAAAGCCGTATTAACGAGTGTGGTGACGCCTTGTTGTGATAATTTCGGTTCGCAAGTTTTCCTGAGCCCAAACTTGAGGTTGTTAAATGGCTGCGGACTCGCAGAACGTGAACCGTGCAAGCTCGAGCGATTGGAACGAGCGCAAACTCTACAAGAATCCCATCAGTTTGGCGGGAATCGCGCTGGCGCTCGTAGCCTTCCTGAATATTCTCTTCCTGTTCTTTCTCGATGCATTCAGCCGGGTCTCGAGTCCGTACATTGGAATTCTGGCGTACATGGTTGCGCCCGCCTTTCTCGTTCTTGGATTGCTGATGATTCCAATTGGAATCGTGGTGGAGCGGAGGAGACGCCACAAGGCGGGTGCAGGCGTTCAGAAGTATGGAAGCCTCGATCTGAATAATCCGGCACAGCGGAGCACGGTAGCGTTCGTATTGAGCTTTGTTGTGATTTTCGCCCTGATGAGCGCGGTGGGAAGTTACAAGGCGTACGAATTTACTGACTCAGTCAACTTTTGCGGACAGCTTTGTCACTCAGTGATGCACCCGGAGTTCGTGGCTTATCAGGCTTCACCCCATGCTCGTGTCGGCTGCGTCGAGTGCCATGTAGGCTCCGGAGCCAGCTGGTACGTTAAGTCGAAACTTTCGGGTATCAGGCAGGTGTATTACACCGCTCTAGGAACATACCCCCGACCCATTCCGACACCCGTGCACAACCTGCGTCCGGCCGCCGACACCTGCGAGCAATGCCACTGGCCAATGAAATTCTGGGGATCGCAGCTGAAAGTGTTCTCACATTTTGGAAATGACGAACAGAACACTCCTCGAATATTGCGCCTGTTGATCAAGACCGGTGGCGGCGATCCAAGCCTTGGACAGGGGACTGGTGGTATCCACTGGCACATGAACATCGCCAACAAGATAACCTACTTTGCCAGCGATGAGCAGCGGCAGGTCATTCCATGGGTGCGGATGGAGGACAGCAAAGGCAACATCACCGACTTCATAGCAAAGGATAGTCCTCCGACCCAGGACCTGATCGATAAGGCGTCAAAGCGGCGGATGGATTGCATCGATTGCCATAATCGCCCCACGCATATTTACACGCCGCCCGATCTTTCGGTTGACCGCAGCATAGCGGCAGGAAGCATCGATCCGAGCCTCCCGTTTGTGAAATCCCAGAGCGTCGAAGCACTGACCGTGGATTACAAGTCGGAGGATGAAGCCAAGAAGGGCATCGCCGATAAGCTAAATAAATTTTATGGGGACAAATACCCGCAGGTTGCCTCAGCTAAGTCTGACAACATCAGAAAGGCGATTGCAGAAGTACAGCGGATATACGGCATCACATTTTTCCCGAGCATGAAGGTGAACTGGAAGACCCATCCGAACAACATCGGTCATATGTACTATCCGGGTTGCTTCCGCTGCCACGATGGCAACCATGTGAGCAAGGATGGAAGAGTCATCAGCAAGGACTGCAATTCCTGCCATACCTTGCTCGACCAGGAAGAGGGCTCAGCGCACCTGGCTCAGATGCAGGCGCAGTCGTTCAAGCATCCCGTGGACATTGGCGATCTCAGCGCTGTGAATTGCGCTGACTGCCATAGCGGGGGAGTTGGTCCTTAGAAGGGAAACAGGCCGCCGACAGAGACACTCAGGAGAAGAGAAAGCCGGAGAAGAACCCACGTCGTCTGGCTTGTTCGTCGTGTCTCTCTGGTGCAAGAACCCACCCGGTCTATGGACAATTGCGTGAAGACGATAACCTGAAAGGAAAATGTGGCTGCCGCGAGTTCCCGCACGCTTGCATGGGATGCCGTGCGCGAGCCTTTGCCACTGCCGGAGACTTCCTCTCTGAAGAACCGTTTTGCGTGTATCAGCCAGGAACCTCGGCGAAGATGATCCAGGAAATTGCTAAAACCCGTAAATAAATGCAACGCTCCTTTCCATCTCCTCCGCCGGGTCCTGCTATGGGCCCGGATTTTTGCGCCCTGCGTGTCAGACCTCCCGACGGGGAAGTGGCTTGACCATTCACGTCGTTTCGTCAATATTGGACATGAAGCCGAAACTCACATTGTTCGCAGCAGGAAGGCACCTTCGTGCCGGAAAAGCGGCGTCGGTTCCTTAGTGAGTGGGATTCTCTGGGACTTAGGTGCCGTAACAGGGCCAATTTGCCCGAATGGGACGTGAACGAACTTCATGCCTTCGGAAACTCTGATACAAGTCGAGCACGCGCCGCTCGCAACGACTATCATTCAGCCACAGAAGGCCTTCTGGGACCTCGACCTGAAGAGCGTCTGGGAGTATCGAGAGCTCCTTTTTTTTCTAGTGTGGCGGGACGTCAAGGTGAAGTACAAGCAGACTGCCCTGGGAGTGCTTTGGGCTATCCTTCAGCCCTTACTGGCGACGCTGATCTTCAGTATCTTCTTTGGCCGTTTGGCCCGCATGCCCTCGGGTGGCGTGCCCTATCCGGTGTTCGCCTACGTCGCCATGGTTCCGTGGCAATACTTCGCGAACGCCTTGACGGAGTCCTCCAATAGCTTGGTCGCGAGCCAGAACCTTATTAAGAAGGTCTATTTTCCGCGACTGGTGATCCCGTTGGGATCGGTAACGGCTGGTCTGGTGGATTTCTGTTTTGCGTTTATCGTGCTCATTGGAATGATGTTCCACTACGGAATTCGGCCGAGCGGCACGATCGTGTTGTTTCCTCTATTTCTCCTGCTTGCCGTCGGTACGGCACTGGCGGGAGGGCTATGGCTTTCGGCTTTGAATGTGCAGTTCCGCGATGTGCGTTACACGATTCCATTCCTTATGCAGTTCTGGCTATTTGCCACGCCGGTGGTTTATCCCAGCACCCTGGTTCCGGCCAAGTGGAGGATGTGGTATGGGCTGAATCCCATGGCAGGCGTAGTCGAAGGATTCCGGTACTCGCTGTTAGGAGTCGGCGCCAAGCCGGGCCCCATGGTCTGGGTCTCTGCGGGTGCGGTCGTCGTTTTACTTTTGGGTGGCTTGGTTTATTTTAGGCGCATGGAATCAACATTCGCCGATATCGTTTAGTCGGAAGAACTCCGCAAGCCGGGAAGAGAGAGGTCTGTGAGTTCCGTCGCCATTCGCTGTGAGGATTTGGGCAAGCGCTACCACTTGGGCATTGGTCCTTCGTACAAAACACTGAGGGAGTCGATGTCGGGCTTGCTGCGCGGCGCGGCCAAGCGCCTGCGGTCCGGCGCACCACAACCCGAGAGCTTCTGGGCCTTGCGCGATGTCTCCTTCGACGTGAAACACGGCGAAGTCATCGGCGTCATTGGACGCAACGGCGCCGGCAAGAGCACGCTCCTCAAGATCCTATCGCGCATTACCTGGCCCACGGAGGGACGTGCGTCAATTCACGGACGTGTGGGATCGCTTCTTGAAGTTGGAACTGGGTTTCATCCCGAGCTGACGGGTCGTGAAAACATTTTCCTGAACGGCGCCATCATGGGGATGCGCAAGGCGGAAATCGCCGCCAAGTTTGATGAGATCGTTGCCTTTTCTGAAGTAGACAAGTTCGTCGACACGGCAGTGAAACACTACTCCAGCGGAATGTACGTCAGGCTGGCATTCGCGATTGCGGCCCACCTCGACCCAGAAATTCTGATCGTGGATGAAGTGCTGGCGGTCGGCGACCTCGCGTTCCAGCAAAAGTGCCTGGGAAAGATGAGCGAGGTCAGCCGCGGTGGTCGCACGATCCTCTTCGTCTCTCACAATATGGCAGTGGTGGAGAAACTATGCCAGCGGACGATCGTATTGCATGAGGGCAAGGTGGACTATGCAGGCGATACCGAGGAAGCCATCCATCATTACATGAACAACACACTTGCTGCCAACAAGGCAGACGGCCATTGCTTTGATCTGGCTAATTCGAAGGACCGCCGGTCCCAGGTCGGGAAGCTGCTGAAGCGAATCGAACTTTACTCGGGCGATGACCTGCCGGTACTGGACGGCGTTCGGTTAGGAAGGGGACTCAAAATAAAGATCTACTTCGATCTGCCAAAGCCGACCCGAAGCTTCGATATGGGTCTCGGTTTTGAAAGCATGTTTGGACAGCGAGTTTTCACCGCCCATAGCTTGTTCGAACCTAAGCGGCCAGACGGCGAATGGGTTGGTCCGCAGGTCTTTGTCTGTGACATTCCCAGCATGGTTCTGATGCCGGGTGTTTACAACCTGCGGATCTGGCTGGACATTAACCACTCCAAGGCGGACCTGATTAACTTTGCTGCCCAGTTTACGGTGCTGGAAGCCGACTACTACGGCACCGGTAAAGCTCCCTGGAACGGGGTGGTAGTGATGAATCACACCTGGTACGTAGAACAGCCAGTCAATTCCCCGACCCGCTAGAGAGTCTCCAACCCAGACTCGGCCGGAGGCTTTCCCAGCGGTACCGTTGTGCAATTCGCAAAAACTCTTCTTTCGCGGGTTGTTTAGAACCAGTCGGTTAGGCAGAAATTGACTTCAAATGATTGAAATTAAAATAGCTTATAGCTATCCATGTCATTTCAAGTGGGGTGAGATCCACGACTTTCGCTCGCTGGGTCGCTTGGGGTTGCTCAGCCCCGAGTTTTTCAAAGATCTAGTACGACCCTGCCTAACTTAGCTAGAGTTGACTTCCCAATCCCTACAGCGTCATGGGGTGGATCGAGGTTGAATGGTGCTGGGGATCGTTGGGGCGAGTCGCACTCGAACGTCGAGATCGGTATGATGGCGCTACAGCCTGAGGCAGAAATGAGCCATATAGAGCAAGAAAAGCCCAAGCAGTATCAGTGTCTGTATCGCGGCCAACTTCACCATCGAACCTATCGAAGAATTCCTGACTTACTGGCTCCGAGACCTGGGAATTCATGCGGAAGTTCGCTTCGCGCCCTACAACCAAGTGTTTCAGCAACTTCTGGAGGGCGGCCTGCTGCGCTGCAATCGGGGTGGCATCAATCTGGTTGCGCTGAATCTTGATGCATGGCTGATGGACGGTCCGTTTGACGAAGCTCGCACACAGTTGGAGCGAACGATTGAGGATCTTCTAGGAGTATTGCGGACTTCAGGGACACAGGGAGCGAACGGGGCGCTACTGATGTTCCCTCCCGCACAAGGGTCGGATGCGTCCGAACGGGGTGCCGCGATTGCAAGGGCAAGAACCCGCATCCTCGCCGAGTGCGCGACCCTGCCTGGTTGGTATGCTTTGGATCTTTCCTCGGCAGTGACATTGTATTCGGTGACAGAGACTCGTGACCCTTTCACGGACGAACTGGGCAACATTCCGTTCACCGAAGAGATGTATGTGGCAGCAGCGACTGCGGCGGCCCGATGGATTCGAACCATGCGGACCAAAGCACGCAAGGTGATCGTGCTGGATTGTGACAGTACGCTGTGGCAGGGCATCTGCGGGGAGGGCCCGGTCCAGGTCACGCCTCCGTATCGCAAGCTGCATGAATTCATGCTTCGGCAACGTGACGAAGGCGTGTTGCTCGCAATCGCCAGTAAAAACAATGAAGGGGACGTGATGGCGGTACTCGAGTCCGCTGATTGCCTATTGAAGCCGGAACACTTCACATCCTGGCAAATCAATTGGCAGCCGAAGTCAGAAAACCTAAAGGCTATTTCAGAGGAGTTGGGTCTCGGTTTAAACAGCTTCCTCTTTCTCGACGATAGCCGCTACGAATGCATGGAGGTACGCAATGCCTGTCCGGAGGTGCTTGCGATTCCGCTGCCGCCAGAGCCCGACGCAATCCCGGGATTCCTCGACCACCTGTGGGCATTCGATCGTCCGGCGACAACCGAAGAGGATCGCAATCGCGCCGGCATGTATCAGGCCGAGCGTCAGCGCGCCGATCTCAGCCGACGAGCTCCAACACGGGAAGAGTTTCTTGCCAGCCTGCGGATTGACATTCAGGTTGACAGGGCGACGGAAGCAGACCTGTATCGTGTCGCACAGCTCACGCAACGAACTACCCAGTTCAACATGACCGGCAAACTTCACACAGCGGAGAGTCTGACGAGAAAGCTGGATGAAGCAGGCAGCGAATGCTGGGTCGTGCGCGTCCGCGACATCTTTGGCGACTACGGACTCGTCGGTGCGATGCTGGTTGAAAATGCGCAAAATAGCCTACGGGTGGAGACGCTATTGCTAAGTTGTCGTGCGCTAGGTCGGGGTGTGGAAGACCGCATGCTTGGAGACCTGAAGCTTTGGGCCGTGGAGCGTGGGGCCGAGTCGGTGGTAATTCCCTTCGTTCCGACTGTCCGAAACAGACCGGCCATCGAGTTCTTGAGCAGATACTGCGATGCACCTGCAGACGCAACCGAACCCTTCGAATGTATGCTGTCAACTTCGGGGGACTCGCCGCAATGGAGGTCCATTGCAGTCGCTTTACCAGTGGAGCCTTCTGCCAACGATTCGATTATGCCTCGTAGTGCGATCAGCGACGAAGCCGATCTGCTGGTACGCATCGCTGCCGATCTGCAGACAGTTGAGGCAATCCTGGCGGCAGTCCGCGGTCGGATTAAGCATCGCCCAAGCAATGCGGGCCTGTTTGTGAAGCCGAGGCAGGGAATGGAGGAAGCTCTGGCGCACATCTGGTCTGAGTGCCTGGCAACCGCGCCCATCGGCGCTCGCGACAACTTTTTCGATTTCGGCGGTCAATCGCTCATCGCGACGCGGATTCTGGCGCGCGTGCATACGGAATTCGGCGTCAAAATGAATCTCACGAGTCTGTTCGAGCGACCGACAATTGAGGAGATGGCTGCTCACGTCAGTGGCGCGATGGCGCCGCGAGCTAACAAACCCGCGGAAGCCCTTCACTGATTCAATTCAGATTGCAGAAATTGAGTGGAGCATTGGCCCGGTAACAATTCTTACGGTCAAACGCCAAGCCTCCGGCGCGACCGCCGCGGTTCCAACCCGCGTTTCCGCCTCGTTGACGGCAATCACGTACCGCTGCTCTCTTTCGGCGGTTGCAATCGATTTCAAATAGTCGAGTGCAGGTTGGTTTCGTCCACTATCCCGATACTCAAAAACTAGCTCAGAAAGAGCCCGACTGGCTGCTATCTGCTGCAGTGCCATGAGCACGGCATATTCCACCTGCTTGCCCAGAACTGGGCAGCTTAATGACATTGTGTCGATGACCAGCGCGCTTTCCTGGGTTCGCGCATTCAACACACCCGACACTCCGTAGTCAGACAATCGGTCTGACACGGAGATTACCCAACAGGTCTGTGCCGCAATAATCATTTCGACTTCTGCGTCAGATAACGTAGGTTTCTCCCCAGCCAGCGAAAACGAAGCTGCGGTCCGCAGAATCCGGCCCACGTCGGCGCTGCTGTTCGAGCTGGCAGCGGCCACATCCACCCGCACCCGAAGTCCCGTAAGAAAATTGGCGAGTTCAGGAAATCCCCCCGCCGCTGGCGCAAGGTTTTCATTGCTGCTCGTGAGGCTCCGCGAAAGGTGGTCGGCGAGAGATTCGGAGAGCTGGGCGAACGCGCCTTGTGTGAAAGGAACATGGTTTGTCCGATCCAGTTCACGGTCGAAGTACTCTTCGCTGGAGAGCGACTCTGGCCAGGGGAGCACACTAATGCGAGGAAAGTTTCGCAATCGCGCTTCGAGAAGGTTGGTGAAGGTTCGGCACAGCGCGGTGAGCTTGAACTGCTCGGCAATCCATCCCGCTGAGGGACAGATCAACAGCCAGATCGACCGGCCCGGAGGTGCCAACAAAGGTAGCTGGACGAGAAACTCGTCGAGGCGCTTGCGAAGCTCCTGCCTAGCGCTCGTACCGTTTACTTGGCCCGTCGACTCGCCCAGCTCCCGCAGCCAGTCTTCCAGTCGCAGTAAAACCACTGCACCAACGATGCCTGGATCGGACCGCGCAGGCCGAAGCATGAACTCGCTCATCTGCCCGTACTGAGTGACGGCGACATTTAGCGTGAGACCCAGTTTGGTGAATGCGGCTTGGAGGGGTGCCTGGAGGGCAGTAGCTGTAAAAGTCGACGTGATTGGAAGATGCTCGGTACCCATTTCGGCCAGCCTTGGGGGAACAGATGGTGCCTCGTTACAAGTACGCCAACAGTAACATTGTCAGCGACATAACGTGAATCTAAGTTGCACAGAATGATATCACCCGTGTCCGCAGCCGTCACCGGCTTTTCCACGGTAATCGCAGAGCGAAACCCTACGACATCCATTCGCTGACCGTCGTCGGAAATTGCCAAAAAAATAAGCGCATAGCGAATCGGGGATCGCTGCGGTTCCCCCACAAGGCTCCGCATAGGCTTAAATCGCAGACCGTACCATGCGCCTCGTGCCGAATTCCATCGGTTCCCGGCCATCGAATCGTCGCCACAGGCTCCAGCCGATAGCGCTGTGCGTTGCGTCGCTCGGTGACTCTTGAAGTGGGTTGGGTTTCGGGATCGCCAGACCAAGTCCCCGCAGTGACTTTAGGGTGACACGGGTTGCTCATTGCTCACGCGCAATGAGCAGGATGCCCTCAGACAACGACTCGGCACATGTTTTGCTTGATCCTTGTAACTAGGGTTCAAGTCTTCAAGTGTGAACATGAGGCTTCGTCGACCTCCGGGCCTGACTCCAGAAACCTGACTTTGTGCGAGCAGCTGCCCCGCTCGAGACTGAGAAGTGTCTTCCCTGGTACCGCGCCCGCCAAGGAACACCGGTATGGAGTTTTGGACGAACCTACATTCCGAGTCAGCGGTGGCCGCCGTTGACCCACGCGCCGGCAGGCAGTGGTCCTACGGGGAGTTATGGGCCGACGTCGAAGCCTTGCGCGACGAGCTGCCGAAGCTCGGCCGGAAGTCACTTGGGGTGCTGGTCGCCCAGAACCGATACCAGAGTCTCACGGTTTACCTGGCTGCATTGCAGGCCGGGTGCGCTCTGATCCTGCTGGATGCCTCTCTGAATCCCGACCTGCTACGCGAATTTCTCGCCACCTATCAGCCGGATTGGCTGTTTGCAGAGGGCTGGAAAGCCGTGGTTCCCGGTTTTCGGGAGTGTCGGAGGGAGGTGCCGGGTTTACTGGAAAACGAAAGTCCACGAAACATCGAGGTGCATTCCGACCTGGCGCTGTTGCTGACTACCTCGGGATCAACGGGAAGTCCCAAGCTGGTCAGACTTACGCGCGCCAACCTCGCCGCCAACGCAACGGCTATCGCCCGGTATCTGGAGCTCACTCCGCAAGAGCGTCCGATCACCTCGTTGCCGATGTCGTATTCATACGGGCTTTCGGTGATCAATAGCCATTTGGCTGTGGGCGCCAGCATCGTCTTTACCGATGATGGTGTCTTGCAAAGAAATTTCTGGGAAGCGGTGAGCCGCTATCAATGCACTTCGTTCGCGGGGGTTCCATACACTTACCAGATGCTGCTGCAGACGGGCCTCCTCAAGAGCAAGGGCGCGACCCTTCACATTCTGACGCAGGCGGGCGGCAGGCTGGAAGAGCGCTATATCCAGCAGATGTACGAACTATCAGGTGCGTGCGGCCGGAAGTTCTTCGTGATGTACGGCCAGACGGAAGCGACCGCGAGAATTTCCTATGTGCCATTTGAGAAGCTCGGTTCCAAGATCGGATCGGTCGGGATTGCGATACCGGATGGGATGCTCAGCGTTGACGAGGTGACCGATGAGCTGATCTATCGCGGTCCAAACGTGATGATGGGTTACGCAGAATCGCGCGAGGACCTTGGGAAGGGCGACGAACTGAATGGAGTGCTCCGTACCGGAGACTTGGCGCGGCAGGACGATGAAGGCTATTTCTACATCACCGGACGCCTGAAACGGTTCCTTAAGATGTTTGGAAAACGCTTCAACCTCGACGACGTTGAGAAGCTTCTCAACCAGCGCTTAGGCGTAAGTGTCGCTTGTTACGGGCGCGACGACTTGCTCACGGTCGCAGCGAAACACAGTAATGACGCCAATGCGATTCACAGCATGGTTTGCGAGACGTTTGACTTGCCGCGACCGGCGGTAAAGGTGATTGCGGTGACAGAACTGCCTCGCACAGCGAACGGGAAGCTCGACTATAAGCGGCTGACAGAAGCGGGCGTGGAAAATTCAGTGGTGGTGACGGCTAAGGTGACATGTCGAAAGAAACAGCAAATTCAGAAGTGCGGCACGCCGTAACGTCGAACGGCGGGCGGCGAGCCGTGGAAGAAGCGCTGGCGAATATCTGGGCGACTGTATTGCGCGTGCCAGGCGTCGATCGCAATGCGAATTTCTTCGAGATCGGTGGTGATTCCCTGAAGGCCATGGATGTAATCGTCCGTGTCCGGGAAACGCTACAGGTCGATCTCCCGCTCATCAGCTTCTTTGAAGACCCCACCGTAAGCCATCTCGCAGAGGTCTTGACGGACCCTCGCCAGGAGCTGGAAGACGTGCTCTCGGCAATCTGGAAAGAGGTCTTACGGATGCCCGACGTAGACCCGGAGGCCGACTTCTTCCAGATTGGTGGCGATTCGCTGAAGGCCATGGAGGTCATTGCGCAAGTGGGTGAGGTCCTCCACGTTGACCTGCCCTTGATGGCGTTCTTTGAGAATCCGACGATCCGCCACTTGAGCAATGTTCTTAGCGTTGGGCAGGAAGGTACTGAGGCCCAAATGGCAAAGATTTGGGAGGAGGTGCTGCATGCTTCCAAGGTCGACAAGGACGCGAACTTCTTCGATATCGGCGGCGATTCTCTAAAGGCGATGGAGGTAATCGTTCGGGCCAGCGAGTCGCTGCATGTCGACCTCCCGCTGATTGCCTTCTTTGAGGATCCGACGGTCGCGCATCTGAGCACGGTCGTGGACGAACTAAGGTCCGCCGGTACTACGCCTGTGCTGCAGCGGGCAAGCGATCGCGCTGAGTTTCCATTGTCGTACTCGCAACAGGTGTGGTGGCTGCTGGAGCAGCAGAACCCGGAAGCGGGCATTTACAACAAACCCCGCATTTTTCGCATTCGCGGCGATGTCGATCCCGAGGTGATGCAACGTAGCCTCAACGAACTGCGGCAGCGCCACGAAATTCTGCGTGTGCGCTTTGTCTCTGGTGTCAACGGTCCGGGGCAGACTGTCGAGCAACGCGGCTCGCTGCAATTTGCGTTTACCGACCTGTCCTCCGAAGAGCCTTATCGGCGCGAACCGATTGCAATGAAACTCGCACTGCAAACCGTCCGTGAGCCCCTGTTGTCTCAGGGCCTGGTGCAGCGCGCGCGGTTAATCCGACTTTCCGCAGATGACTACATGCTGTGCATCGCGGAGCACCATGTGGTCAACGACGGTTTTACCGGCAGCATCCTGCTCGACGAACTCGGCGCGATCTACGATGCTTTCGCCGATGGAAAAGCGAATCCGCTGGCACCACTGGAACTGCATTACACCGATTATGCAGTTTGGGAGCAGCAATGGATGCACGGTAAGCGCATTGCCGGAGAGTTGGAGTATTGGCGTTCGATTCTGCGTGATACGCCGACCTCGATCGAGCTCCCAACGGATGGCTTGCCCAGGCAAGAACCGGACCGGCGCGGCCACCTGCGGTCGATGTTCGTTTCACCGGAATCGTTGCAACGCTTGCAGGCGTTCGCGACAGCCCAGGGAACCACTCAGTTTACTGTGCTGTCGGCCGCCCTGCGGCTTTTGCTGTACCGATGGTCGCGACAGGCGGATTTCTTAATCGGCACCACGGCGAGTAATCGCAGCCGCAGTGGTACTGAGAGGATGGTTGGGCCGTTCGTAAATCCTCTTCCGATCCGGAACCAGGTACCAACCGCAGGAAGCGCACTGGATCTGTTGCGCAGCGAAAGGAAAGCAGTGATGGAGGCGTTTGCGCACCAGGACTGCCCTTTCGCCAAGATTGTCGAGGCGGTGAATCCGGAGCGCACAAGTAACGACAATCCGCTTTTCAACGTCGGCCTGGTAATGGAGAACTTCCCGGAGATCGAACTGAAAGGTCGGCATTTTGAAGCTGAGCACCTGAACTTCGATCCCGAAGCTTCGCTCCTGGACTTGCGATTTGTCGCTATCGAAAAGCACGGCGGTTTACGCCTTTCGTGCGAGTACAAGAGTGCATTGTTTGCGCCCGGGACCGTGCATGCACTTCTGCAGGCTTATGCAGAAATGCTGGACGCGATCGCAAACGAGCCGTCGAAGCTTGTGTCGGACTTCGTGCTTCCCGAGACGCTGGTGCGGCAGGCGGAGCATGGCGTTGCGGTACGCAAGCAACGTGTGGTCGTTGCGGCTACTTACACGGCCGAGCCTATCCGCGAGCCTCTGGAATTTTGGCTCAAACAACTTGGAATGCCGACGCACATCGAGTTCGCGCTGTTCAACCAGGTATTCCAGCAACTGCTGGACCCTTCGGGCTTGTTCGCGACCAACGAACTCGGCGCCAATGTCGTACTGGTACGCATGGAGGATTTGCGGGGTGCCGAAAGCACAGCGAACGACAACTTTGAACAAGTAGTGGACGCTGGAGCCGACGAGCTACTGGCGGCGCTGCAGGCGGCGGCACGGCGTCAGTCCGCGCCGATTATTGCCGTGATCGGCCCGGCTTCAGAATCGGTGCTTAAGGACAAAACGCAGGTTCAAGCGATTGAACGTGCTGAGGCCAGATTCGTTACTGCGGCTGGCGATATTGCCGGTATCCGAGTGGTTTCGTCTTTCGAATTACTGGATACCTATCCCGTCGCCGATTACGGCGACGACTACAGTTACCGGGTAAGCCACACGCCATACAAGCCGGCGATGTTTGTCGCAACAGCAAGCATGGTTGCACGCTGCATTCAGGCGACCCGCGAGCCGGGTTACGACGTAATCGTCGTCGATGCCAATGCTTTGTGGAACACCAGAGACACTGCCAGTGCCCGAGTTGATTTCGCGACCGAAGCTCTGCAGTTATTCCTGGCCGCGCAGGAGACCTCGGGCAAAATCCTGTGTCTGTGCAGCCGGAACGGCGAGGCAGAAATCGCGGCCGCTTTCGATAAGACAGACGGGATGAAGCTAGGTTGGCAGCAATTTGCAGCTTCCCGGTTCCAGGTACGCGCCAAGTCCGATGCGCTGAAAGAGCTCGCGGCAGAGTTGGGACTTGATTTACAGAAGCTGATTCTCGTCACCAGCGACGCGATCCATGCTGCGGAAGTTCGAACAAACTGTCCCGCTGTTCTGGTCGCGGAGTTGCCCCAGGACTCCGAGAACTGGCCAGCGTTCCTGAAACACTGCTGGACATTCGACGCCCGTCCGACCTCACAGGCTTCGAATCAAGCAGCGCTGCTCGATAAAGGCGACACACTCCACTTCATCGCCAGCGACCTGACGACGGTGGACGCGATTGCGCAGGCCATCGACTGTGCGAGGGTGATGAAAGCACAGGTGTCGAAGATCTACGCTCCACCGCGTTCTCCGGCGGAGGAATTCCTGGCTGAGGCCTGGAGCAACCTGCTGAGGATCGAACAGCCGGGCATACACGACAACTTCTTTGCTTTGGGTGGCCACTCGTTGATGGCGGCACAGGTAATCGCTCGTGTACGACAGACGCTAGGCATCGAACTTCCGTTGCGCGCCATGTTCGAGGCCCCCACGATCGCCCAGTTTGCCGAGCGCATAGAGACCGAGCGCCGAGCCAGCACCGGACTGGTCGTGCCACCGATCGTGCCCGTTCCTCGCGCGGGCGAGTTGTCGCTCTCCTACGCGCAACAGAGGCTCTGGTTCATCGACCAGTTGGAGCCGGACAGCCCGCTGTACAACATCTCGGCGATGTACCGGATGCGCGGCATGCTCGATGTTCCAGCCCTCGAGGGGACGATCAACGAAATCGTTCGTCGTCACGAGTCATTGCGCACTACGTTCCGCAACACCGATGGACGTCCTGTTGCGATCATCACTCCAAAACTGACGGTTCCGGTTCCGATGACGGAGGTTGCGTCCGGTAATGAAGAGCAGCGCGAATCCGAGGTGCATCGGCTGGCGCACGAAGAAGCCAGCAAACCATTCAAGCTCGCGGTCGCCCCCCTCTTGCGGGCAAGACTGCTGCGAGTGGGCCCCGAAGACCATGTGCTCGTACTGATCGTTCATCACATCGTGGGTGACGGATGGTCGGGAAGCCTGATTGCCGGGGAACTCGCTGCGATTTACCGGGCATTCTCGGAAGGCCAGCCTTCACCGTTGCCGGAGCTGGAGATTCAGTACGCAGATTTCGCCGTTTGGCAGCGGCGATGGTTGCAAGGGGAGAACCGTGATCGTCAAGTCGAATATTGGAGGAATCAACTAACCGAGGCGCCGGCAGTTCTGGAACTGCCAACCGACCGGCCGCGACCGGCGGTGCAGCGACATCGCGGCGCCGTGCGCACCCATACCCTTCCGGGACAGTTGATCGACCGTCTCATGGGGTTGAGCAAGGTGGAAGGCGCCACGCTCTACATGACGCTCCTGGCTGCGTTTCAGGCGCTGCTATCGCGCTACTCAGGACAGCAAGACATTGTCGTTGGCTCAACGATTGCCAGCCGCAATTACGCCGAGATCGAACCGCTGATCGGGTTCTTCGTCAATACCCTTGCACTGCGCACTGATCTGTCGGGGAATCCGAGGTTCAAAGACCTCCTCGCGCGGGTAAAACAAGTGGCCCTCGATGGCTATGCGCATCAGGAACTCCCATTCGAAAAACTGGTGGAGGAACTGAAGCCGGAGAGAAGCCTCAGTTACAACCCCATTTTTCAGGTGCTCTTTGGATTGCAGAACATGCCGCGACGGCAGTTCGAAGCCTCGGGGCTTAAGGTGGAGCGTTCGTCGATTCACCAGTCCACTTCAATCCTCGATATGTCGTGGCTGGCGTTCCCGACGCCAACGGGTTTGTTGCTGCGAGTCGAGTTCGACACGGATCTATTCGATGGAACGACCATCGAAAGAATGATTGGTCATTACCAGACTCTGCTGGAGGGGATTGCGGCCTCGCCATCGTCGACGCTAGCTGAGCTGCCGTTGCTGACCGATTCCGAACAGCAGAGAGTCCTGATGGAGTTCAACGAAACGGAGCAGCCGTTTCCGAAGGGGGACCTGCTTCACGACTTTGTTGCCCGCCAGGCGGAAACGACGCCCGACGCGATCGCACTCGTGGTCGGTGACCGACGGGTGACGTATCGCGAGTTGAACTCGCGCGCAAATCGGGTGGCGCATTTCCTGGTGAAGCATGGTGCCGGACCGGACGTGCTGATCGGCATTTACATCGAGCGTTCGGTTGACATGCTGGTCGGCATCCTTGGGATATTGAAGTCCGGCAGCGCGTACGTTCCGCTCGATCCTAATTACCCCAAGGAGCGCATCCGGTTCATTCTGGAAGATGCAAAAGCGCCTGTCGTACTCACGCACAAGTCGATTATGCGCGATCTTCCGGATTTCGGCGGCCAACGAATTTGTCTGGATGCGGAATGGGGAGCGATTGCGCAAGAGCCGAATTCCAATCCGGTTACGAAGACGAAGCCGGAGAACCTTGCGTACGTCCTGTTCACATCCGGATCGACCGGACGGCCGAAAGGCGTTGCTATCGAGCATCGCAGCGTGGCAACGTTCGTCCATTGGGGACGCAGGGCATTCGAGACGCAGGAGTTGTCGGGAGTGCTGTTCTCGACTTCGATGTGCTTCGACCTGTCGGTGTTTGAGATGTTTGCGCCACTGAGTTCGGGCGGAAGCGTCGTCATGGCGGAGAACGCCCTTTATTTGCCGACCCTGCCCGCAAAAGACAGCGTGACGCTAATCAACACCGTACCGTCTGCCATGGCAGAGCTGGTGCGCATGGGAGGCGTACCGGGTTCGGTGAAGACCGTGAACCTGGCAGGCGAAGCGTTGTCGGAGACGTTGGTCGAGCAGATCTACGACAACACCAGCGTCGAGCGTGTTTACAACCTCTATGGTCCGACCGAAGATACAACCTACTCGACCTACACGCTGGTACCGCGGGGGGCGGCCGTTACGGTTGGGCGGCCGATTGCGAATTCACGAGGATACATCCTCGATGGGCATGGGAATCCGGTACCAATTGGTGTACCGGGAGAGTTGTATCTCGCCGGCGAAGGTCTTGCACGCGGCTACTACGGACGCGCTGACCTGACAGCAGAGCGGTTTGTGCGGAATCCGTTTAGCTCGGAAACCGAAGCGCGCATGTATCGCACCGGCGATCTCTGCCGCTATCTGCCAGACGGCGACATCGCGTATCTGGGTCGCATCGACCACCAGGTTAAGCTGCGCGGATTTCGCATTGAGCTCGGAGAAATCGAAGCCGTACTCGACCCTCACCCGGGCGTTCGCCAGTGTGTGGTGGTAGCGAGCGAAGACGTACCCGGGAGCAAGCGGCTGGTGGCGTATGTTGTCCCGAAGTCGGCGGTAGCAGAAGGTGTGACCGGAGAGGAAGAGTTAGTTGCCGATCTGAAGCGGAGCATTGCAGAGAAGCTGCCCGAGTTCATGATGCCGTCCGCGTTTGTCGTTCTGGATGCGATCCCGCTTTCGCCCAACGGCAAGATCAATCGCGGTGCACTGCCTGCACCGGAGCGTTCGCGCGACGAAGGCGAGTTTGTTCCGCCCCGTAATGCGGTGGAAGAAAAACTGGCAGAGATCTGGTCAGAAGTCCTCCATCTCCGGCGGGTCAGCGTACACGACAACTTCTTCGGCCTGGGCGGCCATTCGCTGTTGGCGACGCAGGTTGTGTCCAGAGTTCGGAAATGGGCTAACGTCGAGCTGCCGCTGCGGGCAATGTTCGAAGCTCCGACCGTTGCGGAGCTTGGTGTGCGCGTCGAACATCTGCAATCGGCCAAGCCGCCTCTGCCCATGGTTCGGCGAACCGATCGTACCAAGTCGCTGCCATTGTCGTTTGCGCAGCAACGGCTGTGGTTTCTCAATCAACTCGAGCCCGACAGCCCGTTCTACAACATCCCTATGGCGCTTCGGCTTAAGGGAGCGCTGGATGTTGCGAGCTTGCGCCGCGCCCTTAACGAGATTATCCGAAGGCACGAAGTGCTGCGCACAACGTATCAATTGGATGGCGATAGCCCTGTGCAGATCATCCGTCCTGAATTGACGATCGATGTGCCCGTGGTGGACCTCAGCGGAGTGCCGGTCGAATTGCAGGAAGCCACGGTCGGTCAAAAGGCGATGGAGAATGGCCGCCACGTTTTCAATCTGCAGACAGGTCCGGTGATCCGCGCGAGCCTGTTGAAGCTTGGCGAACACGATCATGTATTGCTGCTGAACACCCACCATATCGCGAACGACGGATGGTCGATCTGGCAATTTGGTAATGAGTTGGCCCCGCTCTACGAGGCGCTCCGCGAGGACAAGCCGTCGCCGTTGCCCGAGTTGTCGGTGCAATATGCCGATTTTGCGGTGTGGCAGAAGGACTGGGTGCAGGGCGAAAATATTGCTCCGCAACTCGAATATTGGACCAAGCAACTGGCTGGTGCTCCCGACACGCTGGACCTGCCTACCGACTACAGACGTCCCGCAGCGCTAAGCATGCGGGGCACAACGGAAAAGGCAATCTTTCCGAGGGAACTCTGCGATCGTCTCACTACACTGGGCCGCCAGGAAGGTGCGACCCTCTTCATGACGTTGCTGGCTGCGTACCAGATACTGCTCTATCGCTATACGCGCCAGGATGACATCGTGGTGGGGTCACCGGTTGCAAGCCGCAATCGAACCGAGATCGAAGACCTGATTGGGTTCTTCGTGAATACGCTGGTGATGCGCACCGATCTCTCAGGGAATCCAACATTCCACGAGCTGCTGCAACGAGTTCGTACGACCGCTCTTGGAGCCTATAGCAACCAGGACCTTCCGTTCGAGAAGTTGGTCGAAGTGCTGCAGCCGGAACGCGACCTCGGGCGCATTCCGCTCTTTCAGGTCTGGTTCGTTTTGCAAAATGCGCCGCGTGCCAGCCTGCAATTGCCCGGGCTTGAGCTGGCGGGCATGGACGTACACAACGGAACCGCCAAATTCGATCTGGGGTTGTTCACGGTCGAGAAGCCCGATGGGCTTTACTGCACCGTAGAGTACTCCACTGACCTGTTCGAGGCAGCCACGATTAAGCGTTTTCTGGCGCACTATCGCCTGCTTCTCGAGGCAATTGCAGAACACCCTGACCTGCGCATTGAGGAACTACCGCTGCTCAGCGAGAAAGAGTGGCGCCAGGTGGTGGTCGAGTGGAACGACACCGCGCGAGAGTATCCGCGCAAGCGATCTCTGCACCAGTTCATCGAAGAGCAGGTCGAGCACACACCGGATGCTCCGGCGCTGTTGTTCGAATCGCAACAACTGAGTTACCGGGAATTCAATGGCCGCGCCAATCAGCTGGCCCATCTATTGCGCAAGATGGGAGTTGGCCCCGAGAAGCTGGTCGCAGTGTGTGCGGAGCGCTCGGTCGAGATGGTGCTTGCTTTGCTCGGAACCATGAAGGCAGGCGGCGCTTATGTTCCGATCGACCCTGACTATCCTAAGTCGCGTCTGAAGGTAATGCTCGAGGACTCCGAACCGCTCGTCCTGTTAACGCAGGAGCATCTGCTGGAGGTCCTTCCGGAACATGGCATTCCAACGATCTGCCTGGATCGCGATTGGCACACGATTGCGACCGAATCGAGCGCGAACCCGGAGGTGATCACTACTGGCAAAGATCAGGCGTACATGATTTACACCTCGGGCTCGACTGGCAAGCCGAAGGGAGTCCCCAACGTACACGAAGCCCTCGTGAACCGCCTGTTGTGGATGCAGGAGGCCTACAAACTCGACGGCAGCGATCGGGTGATGCAGAAGACGCCCTACAGCTTCGACGTTTCGGTGTGGGAGTTCTTCTGGCCGCTGATGACAGGGGCATGTCTTGTCGTGTCGCGCCCGGAAGGTCACAAAGACCCGAGCTACCTCGTCAACCTGATCCAGGAACAGAAGATCACTACCATGCACTTTGTCCCTTCGATGCTACGCATCTTCCTGGAGATGGACGGGGTGGAGCGCTGCACCAGCTTGCGTCGTGTCATCTGCAGCGGTGAGGCACTGCCACTGGATCTGGTACAGCGATTCTTCGAGAGATCGGCCGCGGAACTACACAATCTGTACGGACCCACCGAGGCGGCGGTGGACGTCAGCTACTGGCAATGCCGCGCGGACAGCGGGCTGCCCATTGTGCCGATCGGTAAACCGATCTGGAACACGCAACTGTACGTTCTCGACGGCTGCTTGCAGCCTGTGCCCGTAGGCGTGCCGGGCGAACTACACATTGGCGGCCGCAATCTGGCGCGAGGCTATCTGAAGCAGCCGGAGCTGACGGCGCAAAAGTTCATTCCCAATCCGTTCAGCACGGAACCGGGCGCGCGTCTCTACAAAACGGGCGATTTGGCGAAGTTCCTGCCGGATGGGAATATCGAATACCTCGGCCGCATCGATCACCAGGTGAAGATCCGCGGTTTCCGTATCGAGTTAGGAGAAATCGAGACAGCGCTTGAGGCCCATTCAGGGGTGAAGCAAAGCGTGGTCATGGCGCGCGAAGACGTTCCGGGCGATAAGCGCCTTGTCGCTTACGTGGTGCCTGATCCTGACTATCGCGGGAGAGACGCAATCAGCCCTGCCGAGGTCCTCAGTACAGAACAAGTCTCGCAATGGACGGAAGCTTTTGACGAAGCCTATCAGAGAGGCGGCGGAGTCGAGGAAGCCACCTTCAACATCACTGGCTGGGACAGTAGCTACACCGGCGAGCCGATCCCCAGCACAGAAATGCGGGTCTGGGTTGAGTCCACGGTGGAACGCATAAAGGGCCTTCGTCCAAAGAGCGTGTGGGAGATCGGTTGCGGCACCGGTTTGCTGCTCTTCCGATTGGCGCCGGGAACAGAGCGCTATTACGGCACCGACATATCGCAAACGGCATTGGGGTTTCTCGATCAGCAATTGCGGCGGCCGGAATTGCAATTGCCTCAACTGATGCTCGAGCGCAAGGCAGCGCACGAATTTGATCATGAGAAGATGCGCGACCAATTCGATGTAGTGGTGTTGAACTCGGTCATCCAGTATTTCCCGGATCTCGACTACCTGATGACAGTCCTGGAAGGGGCCGTGGAGTCAGTGCGTCCAGGGGGCGCGGTGTTCATCGGCGACGTACGCAGTCTGCCGCTGCTGGAGGCATTTCATACATCAGTCGCGGTCTTCAAAGCGGATGACAGAACTAGCCGGCAGGAGCTCGCGCGCCGCGTACAGAAGGGAATCCGGCAGGAAGGCGAGCTGGTTGTCGATCCTGAATTCTTCAGTGCCCTCCGGCGTCGCTGGCCCCAGATCACCCACGTGGAGATCCAGCTAAAGCGCGGCCGCGCACACAATGAACTAACTCGCTTCCGCTACGACGTGGTGTTGCATGTCGGGGATCAGGCCCCGCCCCGCGTGGAATGCGCCTGGCTCGATTGGAGGAAGCAAGGACTGACACGTCATTCGCTGGCGGAAATCCTGCAGAAGACGCAGCCAGAAATGCTGGGCATAACTGCCGTTCCCAACGCACGGCTGTTCTCCGAGGCGGTGGCCGTGGAATGGCTTGCCGAAGATGGAGCGTCCACTATTTCCGACCTGCGTAAAAGGGTCGCCGAAGGCTCAGCAACGGTCGCGACCGAACCGGAAGATTTGTGGAGCCTCGAAAACGACCTGCCGTACAAGGTCGAACTGCGTGCGTCGAAGCCCGCGGCAGACGGTTGTTACGACATGGTCCTGCGGCGGCTTAATGCGGAGGGCGACGTGGCCGACTATACGGAAGTGAGTTTTCCGGGAGAGAGCGACACGCTGCGGCCCTGGGCATCGTATGCCAACAATCCGCTGCGGCAAAGGGTGACAGGCAAGCTCGTTCCACAGCTCCGGTTGCACATCAGCGGGAAATTGCCGGAATACATGGTTCCGTCGGCATTCGTGTTGTTAGACGCCATGCCTCTGACGGGCAGCGGTAAAGTCAATCGGCGCGCGCTGCCTGCGCCGGAACAATCGCGACAGGAAGACGAGGCCGACTACCGTACGCCGCAAACTCCAGTGCAGGAGATGGTCGCCGCGGTGTTTGCCGACGTGTTGCGCCTGGAACGAGTCGGTCTTGACGATAATTTCTTCGAGCTGGGCGGACATTCCCTTTCGGCTACACAGGTAGTTTCCCGCATTCGGCAGAACCTGCACGCTGACCTGCCAGTGCGCTCCGTGTTCGAATCGCCGACGCCGGCATCGCTGGCGCAGGCGGTGGTACAAAGGCAACGCAGCCAACAGGGCCTTGCAGCATCTCCGATTGAGCGTGTGCCACGCAATCAGCGTCTGCCCCTGTCCTTCGCGCAGCAGCGGCTTTGGGTGCTGGACCAGATTGAACCCAACAACCCCTTGTACAACCTGCCGCGGCCGCTACGGCTCATTGGGCCGTTGAACGTGCCGGCCCTCGAAAAGGCCCTCAACGGCATTGTGGCGCGGCACGAGGTGCTGCGGACGACCTATGTCGCCGAAAGAGGACAGCCATATCAGGTAATTGCGGAAGAACTGATCCAGCCGCTGCCAGTCATTGATGTCTCGCGATTTCCGTCGGCCGACCGAGAGAAAGAGGTGCGTCGTATCGTCCACAAAGAAGCGTCGATTCCTTTTGATCTGGCCAAGGGTTCAATCGTTAGATACGTGCTGCTCAAACTCGACGAGGAAGACCACATCCTGATGATGACGACGCACCACATTGCGGACGACGGGTGGTCAACCGGGATTCTGCTGCGCGAACTGACTGAACTGTACGAAGCAGCGTTGAACGGCAAGCCCTCGGACTTGCCGGAGTTGTCGATCCAATACGCGGACTACGCAGTGTGGCAGCGAAATTGGCTCCAGGGCGAAAGGCTGCAACAACAACTGGCATATTGGAAGGATCGGCTTGCCGGTGCGCCGCCGGTGTTGCAGATTCCCACCGATCACCCCCGACCGGAAAAGCCAACATACGAAGGCGCTATACATCGTTTCCTGCTGCCCCCAAGCCTGCTGGAGTCGGTCCGAGCACTGAGCCGGCAACAGGGTGGAACGGCATTCATGACGATGCTGGCGGCGTTCCAGACACTCGTGTTCCATCTCACGAAGCAGCCCGACATCGTATTGGGAACCGACCTGGCTAATCGCGCCACCGTGGAGACGGAGGCGCTGATCGGATTTTTTGTGAATTTGCTGGCACTCCGCACCGATTTATCCGGCGATCCGACATTTGTCGAATTAATCGAGCGCGTACGGGAGGTCACCTTAGGAGCTTACGCTCACCAAGATGTGCCGTTTGACAAACTGGTAGAGGAACTGCAGCCGGAGCGCAGCCTCAGCCACAATCCGCTGGTGCAAGTGTTGTTCGTACAACAGAACACGCCACGTCCATCGAGACCGATGGCGGCCCTCACGACGAACTGGTTTCCCATGGACTGCCCCTCGAAGTTCGACATGGCCTTGTTTGTCGCTGAATCCGATAAGGGCGTGAACGGCAACTGGGCCTACAGTTCCGAGTTGTTCGATGCGACAACCATAATCCGAATGGCGGGGTTGTACGAGCTTGTGCTGGAAAAGGCGACGGCGAATCCGATGCTGCGATTGAGCAATTTATTGGGCGACCTCGCGGAAGGGGAGCAGCAGCAGCGTGCCTCGCAGCACAAAGAATTCCAGCACCTCAGCGCGCAAAAACTGAAGACCGCCAGACGCAAGACGCTTAGATAGGTATTCGTGAATTCAGGAGATCGGCCCCGATGAGCAATCAGACCGTAGCAGGTTTTCGTCTTTCTACCCAGCAGGAACGAGTATGGTCGCAGCAGCAGACTGCTTCGGCGTCGCCGTTTTGGGCGGAGTGTGAGCTGCTTTGGGAAGGGACGCTGAACGCCGCGAAACTGCAGGAGGCCATTCGCAGCGTGGTTCGGCGGCACGAAATCCTGCGAACCGTATTTCATCGCCAGACCGGACTGCTAGTGCCTTTCCAGGTCATCCTGGAGTCCGCCGACATCGACTGGCAAATAACAGACGTTAGCGGATTCGAACACGACGCCCAACGCGAGCAAATTGCGAAACTCGTTGCTAACCGGAAAGCGAGCGCCGATCTGGAGAAAGGGCCGGTGCTGCACGCGGTGCTCGCGGAAGTTGCTCCCCAGAAGCACGTTATCACGTTAGCTGTGCCCACTTTGTGCGGCGACCTGCGAACCCTCCAGAATCTTGTGTCCGAAATGGCCAAAGCCTACGAGGACGGATTTGGTTCCGATGACGAAGTAATGCAGTACGCCGACGTCGCTGAATGGCAACAGGAATTGCTGGCGAGTGAGGAATCCAAACCGGCCCGCGACTATTGGCGGGACTACTGCCGTAAGATCGACTTGTCCGCGCTCGGTTCTGCACTTGCCGCATTCGAAACGAAGCCGGCGGGTGCCTTCACTCCCGACCAACTGTCAGTACAAGTCGAACTGAGCTCACTTGGATCGGACGCAACGGCGTCATTGCCGGACTTTCTGGTTTCATGCTGGCTGGCATTCTTGTTGCGGATGACCGGCGCGCCTGAGGTGACATTGGGCTGTCAGTTCGATGGACGCAGCTATGCCGAGCTGGCTGGCGCACTCGGAACTTTTGCCAAGTTCCTTCCTCTTCGTGCCACGTTTTCTGAAGCAAACACGTTCAAGTCCGTTCTCCAGCAAGTGCAACGCGACCGCTCGGATTTCCGCAGCTGGCAGGATAGTTTTTCCTGGGAAGGAGCCGGTTTCGATGACGGCCAGGAGCAGGGACCGGTGTTGCCATTGTTATTTGAGTACGCCGAATCGCCGGAGCCGGCGCAAACCTCGAATCTCAAACTAACGGTTCTTCGCCGGCACGTTTGTAGCGAGCGCTTCAGGCTCAAGTTGTCGGCGGTGCGCCAAGGTGACCAGTTGAACCTCAGGTTTCAATTCGACTCAGGACGTTTGCGGCGCGGCACGATCGAGCAGTGGAGTGGTCACTTCGTGACGCTGCTGACGGCGGCAGCCGCGAATCCCGATGTTGCACTCGGCCGACTGCCTCTGCTGAGTGAACAAGAGCGTCGCCGCTTGCTGTTGGACTGGAACCAGACCGCGGCATCATACCCGCGCGAGCAGTGTATTCATGAATTGTTCGAAGCGCAGGTTGCGAGGACGCCCAATGCGCCTGCGGTCCGCCATGAAGACGACTGTCTGAGCTATCGCCAATTGAACGAACGGGCCAACCAACTGGCGCATTATCTGCGAAGTGTCGGAGTGCGACCTGACTCGCTGGTCGGTATCAGTGTCGACCGCAGCACCTCCATGATGGTTGCGGTCCTGGCCATCCTGAAAGCTGGAGGCGCTTACGTACCTCTCAGTGCGGACCATCCCAAGCCAAGACTTGCGCAACAGTTGGCGGGCGCAAAAGCACTCATCACGGAAGCCAGATTTGAGTGTCTGATGCCGGAGTTTGGCGGCCAGGCCCTCTTGATCGACCGCGATAAAGACCTGTGGTCGCAGCAGCCGCTTTCGAATCCGGAACCAATGGCGAAGCCGGAGAATGTCGCCTATGTGATTTATACCTCGGGTTCGACCGGCACACCCAAAGGCGTCGCCGTTCGCCATCGAAACCTGGTCAATTACACCGCGTTCATTCAGCAACGCTTGGAATTGGAAAAGGAGACCCAGCCCCTCCATTTCGCAACGGTTTCAACGTTAAGCGCAGATTTAGGTAACACATGCATCTATCCGGGTCTGGTTTCCGGCGGATGCCTGCACGTGATCGGGCACGACGTCGCTTCTGACAGTCTGCGCTTGGGCGAGTACACGGCGAAGTATCCATTTGATGTGTTGAAGATCGTCCCCTCACACCTGCTAGCGTTGCTGAATTCGGGCGGGGGCCGGGAAGTACTGCCCCGCAGATTCCTCGTAACCGGTGGCGAAGCTCTGGCCATCCCACTAGTGGAAAAGATCGCTGCTGCGGGTGCGAGCTGTGAACTGCTCAATCACTATGGACCTACGGAGACAACGGTTGGCTCGCTGACGTTGCGGCTCAAGGATTTTGACTGGACGAAATCTGCCGCGCAGACCATTCCAATAGGAAGACCGATTGCGAATACCCGCGTCTACGTTCTCGATTTGCATGGCGAGCCGGTTCCCGTGGGAGTGGCGGGTGAGCTCTACATTGCTGGCGACGGTGTAACTGCGGGCTACCTTAATCAGGCCGAGCGCACCGCGGAACGTTTCGTGCCGGAAAAACTCGGGACGGATTCCGAGGCCTTGATGTACCGCACCGGTGACTTGGTGCGTTACCTGCCGGACGGGAATATCGAGTTCCTCGGCCGCGCCGATGACCAGGTCAAGATCCGCGGCTTCCGTATCGAGTTGGGCGAGATTGAATCGGTGCTTTTGAAACAAGAGGGAGTAAAACAAGCACTGGTACTTGCCCTTGCGGACGAGCGCGGCGAGAAGTCGTTAGTGGCTTACGTGGTGGGTTCTTCCCATCCCGGCGAGTTGCGCACTTATCTCCGAACGCAGTTGCCTGACTACATGGTCCCTTCGGCCATCGTCGAACTGCCAAAGCTGCCCCTGACTCCCAACGGAAAAGTCGATCGTCAAGCCTTGCCCAGGCCGGAAGATGTGAAAGTCGCCGACAAGGAATCTGTTTCGCCTCGCACACCGAGCGAGGAGGTAGTTGCAGCCATCTGGGCCGAGGTTTTGAAGCGCGATGACATTAGCGTGGAAGACAACTTCTTCGAAATCGGCGGCCATTCACTGTTGGCTACCCAGATTGCCTCTCGTTTGCGGGAGCATTTCCGTATTCCTGTTGCCGTACGCACCGTATTCGAGACCCCGACCATAGCGGAGTTGGCAAAGAAGCTCGATGGCGCGCGTCGTGAGGAGCAGGGCCTGGTGCCGCCGCCGATTACCCCAATTCCACGGGAAGGGCTGCTACCGCTATCGTTCGCCCAGGAGCGCCTGTGGGTCCTCGATCGAATCGAGCCCAACAATCCCCTGTACAACATTCCGCGTGCTTTGCGGTTGAAGGGTACTTTGCAGACGGCCGCCCTGGAACGGGCATTGAACGAAATTGTTCGCCGGCATGAGTCTCAACGCACGACGTTTGGCGTCGTAAATGGTCAGGCCGTGCAAGTGGTTGCCTCCTCCCTGACTCTTCCTCTGATCGTCGAGGATCTGACAAACCGTGCGGACGGGGCGCGGGAGACCGAGGCGAAGCGAATCGCGCTGGAAGAATCGATGCGACCATTTGACCTCTCCAAAGGGCCGCTGAGTGCGCGTTCGCCTGTTGGGGCTGGGCGAAGGCGAGCATGTCCTTCTGCTTACCATGCATCACATCATCAGCGACGCCTGGTCAGCCGGTATTTTCATGCAGGAGTTGAGTGCGCTGTACGAAGCGTTCTGTGCTGGCAAGACCTCAACGCTGCCGGAGCCGGCGGTGCAATACGCTGACTATGCGGCGCAGGAACGAACGTGGCTCCAAGGCGAAGTGCTCGAGAAGCAGATTGCTTTCTGGAGAGAACGGCTCAAAGGTGCTCCGCCGGTTATCAAGCTGCCGCTCGACCGCCCGCGCCCGGATGGCCGTACCTATGCAGGAACACATGAACCAATCCTGATCTCAGCCGAGGACCTGCGGCCGTTCAAGGCACTGGGACGGGAGGAGGGCGCCACACTCTTCATGATGTTGATGTCGGTCTTCCAGACGATGCTGTCAAAGTACAGCGGTGATGACCAGATCGTCGTCGGCACCGACTTAGCGAATCGCACCACGCCCGAGACGGAGCGGATGATCGGCTTCTTCATCAACCTTCTGGCGGTGCGCACCGATCTTTCCGGGAATCCCACCTTTCGCGAACTCGTCGGCCGCGTGCGCGATGGCCTGTTGGAATCGTACGCCCATCAGGAGGTGCCGTTTCCCAAGATTGTGCAGGACCTCCAACCCGAACGCAGCGCCACGCACAACCCTCTCGTTCAGGTCTTGTTTGTGATGCAGAACGTGCCCCGTGCCAAGCGAGAGTTGGCAGGGCTCCATCTAGAGCCCTTTGAAGTGCCGGTCACGACCTCGAAGTTCGATATGGCGGTGTTCGTGTCGGAGAAGGCGGAGGGCCTAACTGGGTATTGGGTGTACAGCACCGAATTGTTCGATCAGTCTACGATTCAACGGATGATTCGTCGTTTTGGCAACTTGCTGCAGAGCGCCGCTGCGCATCCAGATGCCCGACTCAGCGCCCTGGCGATGCTGTCGCCGGAAGAAATCGCTCAACAGGAAGAAGATAAGAAGAAGCGGAAGCTAGCGTCATGCAGCAAACTGAAATCCACCGCTCCTGCAGCCGTGGGCTTTCCCAGCTGACAGTGATACGAAACCGGTGCCCCTGAGGGCACCGGTTCGACTGAACACAATTCCCCGGTCACCGCTTGCCCGGCTACGCTGTGCTAGACCTCCTGTCCCGTTGCCAGGGCCGCAGCATACCCACTTGGGAGCGTCACATCCCAAAGGGACCAGCGCGCAGCTTCGCGAGCATCCGGTCGGGTCGCTAGAAGGCGCGCGCCGTTCCCGGGCTCCAGCGAGACGTCAAAACTGTCCAGGGCGTGAGATAACCCTTCTCCCAGCGCCTTGATGAAAGCCTCTTTTCGGGTCCAGCAGCGAAAAAATGCCGCGTGGCGCTGCTCGAGGGGAAGTCTTCTCAACGCGGCGCGTTCGGGTGGCGAAAAGAAGTGCTCAGCAATTTCACCGGTGTCGAAGTTGCTGCGGATCTTTTCCACGTCGACTCCGATCCGGCGGCCGGTGGTAAACGCCCATAAAATAAATTCGCCCGAATGCGAGACGTTGAACTCTAACCCGTTGGAGTCGAGCTCCTGATCAAGACCAGGCTTGCCATACCCTGAGTATTTGAAGCGGATTCTTGCGGCTGGGATGGACAGATACTGTTCCAGCAGGTACCGCAGGCCGCCTCGTGCCGTAATGTAGGTTTTGCGATCAACCTCAAATCGGAATCGGGCGGCCCGTTCCAATTCATCCGGCGAGAGCACGGTACCAAGCCGTTCTGCCTCGGCGCTCAACAGGGAATTGCGCGAGTACCACACTTCAATTTCATGGTGGAACCCGCCCCCGTTCGGCTCGTCTCCAGGACGATATTCCTTGAGCATGAAAGCCGGTACGAGTTGGGACATAGCTACCATCACTCGACCGTGACGCCGCCCTAAGAAGTCACTACGGCCACAGTTCGCTCCTGTTCGGCAGGTACCAGTGGCGACGTCCGGCTTGACGGTCTTAAGTAAGTGGAAAGAGTCGAAGCGATGGCCTGGACGATCGGCTCGCGCAGAATCCGGTGTTTCTCGGTGGCGATGGCGCAAACATCGACGACGCCGTCCGTTCGCGTTCCCCATCCCATCATCGGGTCATTAATGTAATACGACGGCTGCTTCTTTCGTTTGAACAGAAGCACCTTGGCACGGAAATGAGGAGGACTAAAGTCCTGGGGCCAGTAAGCCTGCTGCCAAGGTTCGGATTTGGCATGGCTCCCCCGCATTGCGTGAACCCGGTTCTCTATCGCCTTCTTCACTCGGGAAACACCCTCGTCGAAACCCGCGCTGCGCAATGATCGCACAACCTGCCGGTAATGAAGCATCTTCCACCGCCACATCCGGCGCACAAACTGGATGATCCAAGTGTCGAAGACAACGAACAGTGCTACTTCTTCACCCTGCGATTCCAATTTCGTAATCATCCGCTCCGTGATCTGGCAGCCTCCGCACATAGCGGCGAAATAGTAGGGGCCCGCAGGCTGGATGGAGCGCAATGCCGCAATATATTGCGTCGACAGGGTCTCCAGCTCCGATAGTTCAAATGGTCGCTGTAGAACTACGGGTTCCCGGGCTTGAAGCTTGTACAGCGGCAGGCTTGGATCAAGGTGTCTGGCGAGAATCGCATAGCCGATTGCCCGCACGCCGGGAGTAGCCACCAGAAAGAGCGGTCGTATCCCACCATCGCCGGGTTGAAGTTGCAGAGCCAGCGGCTCGGGCTCGCCTTCCGATCCCTCTGTCAGTAAGTTGGCGAGCGTTTCGACTGTTGCTCCACGGAACAAGCTCGCCACCGGAATGCGCCGGCCAATCACCTTCTCAAGCTCACCAAGGGCCTGGACGGCCAACAGGGAATGTCCGCCCAAGTCGAAGAAATTTTCGTCCACACTGACTTTCTCGCGACCCAGAACCTCAGCCCAGACCTTCGCAATTGCAATTTCCGTGGTGGTGCGCGGTGCAACGTAGACTTTTGGCGTAACAGTTTCGGCGGAAGGCAACGCCTGCCGATCTACCTTCCCATTTGCGGTAAGCGGTAGCTTGGGAAGCACCACGACCGAAGGCACCATGAACTCCGGCAGCTGTTGCCTCAGGAAGTTCCGCAGATCGTCGGATGAACCGGCTTGTTCGCCGTCGGCTGCAACATAAGCGATCAAGCGTTTATCGCCGCGGTCGTCTTCTTTTGCCAGCACGATCGCTTGCTTCACACCCGCCCGTTTTGCCAGTACCGATTCGATCTCGCCCAGCTCAATGCGGAAGCCGCGTATCTTCACTTGGTCATCTCCCCGCCCGAGAAACTCCACGTTTCCGTCGGCTTGGTAGCGTGCCATGTCTCCGGTGCGATACATCTTTGCGTTCGGATCGGTCACGAACGGATTCGAAACAAAGCATTCCGCGGTGCGCTCCGGTTGATTCAAGTAGCCTGCGGCGACGCCGTTTCCCGCGATGTACAATTCGCCCACCACGCCCACGGGAACTGGTTCCAGCTGCTTGTCGAGCACATATATCTCGGTATTGGCGATTGGGCGTCCGACCGGAATGCTGGCTGCTGTCATCTGTTTCCAGTCATAATCTTTCAATCGCAGCGTCAGCGACCCGACGGTAGTTTCGGTTGGCCCATAGTGGTTCAGAATTTCACATTCGCAATTCAGGCCGACAACCTGCTCAACCAGTCTAGGCGACAGGGTTTCCCCTCCCAAGATCAGGTACTTGCGAGGCAGAAGCTCCTTGCCGTGTTCCGAATACAGCAGCGCCTTCAGGTGCGACGGGACAATCTTTAGCACATCGATCGGATATTTGCTGTTGTACTCGGCGAAAGAATTGGCATCCGTCGCAACCTCGTACGGAATTACGTTTAGGCATCCACCTGAAATCAAGGAAGGGAAGATGCATGTGTTGCCAAGATCTGCGCTGATGGTGGAAACCGTTGCGAACTGCAGTCCCTGTGGGTGCGCCGCGAGGTCCAGACGCCTCGTAATGAAATGGCTATAGTTGACGAGGTTGCGATGACCCACTGCCACGCCCTTGGGAATGCCCGTCGAGCCGGACGTGTAGATTACGTACGCGATGCTTTCAGGGTCTTCGTCCAATTTCAGGTCGCCAACCGGTTGGTCGCCCCAGAGTTTCTCGTCACGGTCAATGCACAGCGTGAGCCCGCCAAACTGCGGCATCTGATCGACAAACTTCAATTCGGTAATCAGTGCTGCGGCTCCAGCGAACTGCTGGGCCAGACGAGGCGCAGGGTTCTCCGGATTGAGCGGTACATAGGCGCCACCCGCCTTTAATATTCCCAGCAGCGCGACGATCGTCTCGGCCGAGCGATCGACACAAAGACCTACAAGCGCATGAGGGACAACGCCCTGACTGCGAAGGTAATGCGCGATCTGGTTGGCGCGCTGGTTCAACTCGCTATAGGTAAGTTGCCGGTCACCGAATCGGAGTGCTGGGTGGTCAGGCGTGCGCTCAGCTTGCGCTTCAAACAGCCCATGAATACTGTGCTCCTGAGGATATGCAGCCGCAGTTTCATTCCAACGCTCGAGGATTTGCCGTCGCTCGGAGACCGAGAGCAGCGGGAGGCGGCTGACCGGCGTCTCGGGCTTCTCTACGGCTGCAGCCAGCAGTCGCTGCAGATAGCCCGCGACCCGTCCGACCGCGTCGGAATCTAGTCGCGAACCGTCGTAGAGAAAATCCAAGTGCAGTTGGCGCTTGCGCCGCACCGCCGATAGCTTGAGCTTGAACGATTCGGTACGCGTCGACGAGCGCAGCGTCGTCAGCGCGATCTCGCCGAATGTCTGCGTTCCCGGATCTTCGATAAATTCAAAAACGACAGGCGGTTCGTCGAACCCTTTTCCCGACTCAAACTGTTCCTGCCAGTCCGTCGCATGCCCACCGCGTCGGACGTATTCCTACCACTTCCCGAAAGCGGAAGTCGCCATCAAAGCGCGAATCGATGGGCAGGGTCTTCTCGAACAGACCAACCGCGTCCTGCAACTCCTCGAACTGGCGGCCATCGAAGACAGCGCCAATCTTGAATGCGGTCTGGCCGCCGAGGCGCCACAGCAACGCCTGCCAGGCGGCCAGCAGGACGTCGGCCGCAGAGCTCTTCAATGTGGCAGAAACCGCCTCGATCCTCCGGGCAGTACCTGCGTCGACAGCAAAGCTCAACACCTGCGAAGAAAAATGTTCCCCGCCCCTCGCTTCCAGCGGTACGCGAGGTGTGGACAGCTCGCCAGTCCTGCTCGCCCAGAACTTCTCGACCTTCCAGGGCATGCTCATCTCCTGTCTCCAGTACGTCGCTCTGCCACTGGGCAAACTGAACGTAGCGTAGAGGTTCCTCCGCCAGCTCCTGTCCGGTTCCGGAAAGTGCCAGCCCTAACTCAGTGATTAGGATTTGTAACGACCGTGAATCCGCGGCCAGCGGAGGCACAGACAGGATCAGCACGCCACGGGCGTCGCATAGTTTCACGTGTGCAGCGCTGAGCACAGGCCCGTTTTCCGGATTCGGCTCGTGGCCCCGCATTTGACGGGCAAGTTCGTCTAGTCTGCGGTTCTGTGTTTCCCCGTCCACAGAACAAAGATCAAGGAATTCAACGGCTGGTTCGTCGGAATCGAGAACCACCTGGAATGGGAACGCCATTCCAGCCTGCCGCCGGAATACGGTTCGAAGCACCTCATGTCGAGCCACGAGCTGGCGCAACGCGTCGTGCAGACAAGCGGTGTCAACGTTTCCCGTAATCTCGACGCAACAGATGGCCCGCGAAAAACCGCTTGGCGACTGAACCGTCCAGACCCGTTTCTGCTGCGGAGATAGCCAGAAGCCCCGCATACCTGGGTTGTCCATCCTACTTGCCTCCTAAACGTAATGACGCAACACAGCAAATAAACAATTAGAACGTCATTGCGGCGCCGATTGTTCTGACTGCTCTAATTCGCCGCGAACCACCGCTCAAACACATGCCACTGGGTACGTTACGCAGTCGTACGGTTCGCGGCATCTACATCGCTTCCATCGACCAGATCGCCCAAAGCGACAACAATCTTGCGTGGCCCGACAAATGAATCTCGCGCATGAGCAGTGAGCATGTTGTCGAGCGTTACCATGTCTCCTTCACGCCATGCGAATCGGACCGCATTCTTCTCGTAGACCTCGCCCACGTGATCCATCACCGAATCCTCGATTTCGCTTCCGTCGCCGAAATAAACGTGACGAGGCAGGTCTTCCCGCTTAAAAATCGAAAGCAGGGATTCTCTGACGGCAAGATCGAGGCAGTACACGTGATGCAGCTGAACCTGATTGAAAAATGCCATTTCGCCAGTCAACGGATGCCGAAGCACCGCCCGGCAGCGTTGTTTTACCCTGAGGTCGTCCTTGCCTACCCATTCGCAGATGAAGCCCTGTGCGCTGCAGGCCTCCTCGACGACCCTGCAATCGTCGGTTTGAAAAAAGTGTTGCCAGCTTACGTCGAGACCGTCAGAGAAGTTGCGGACATACATCAGACCCTTCTCTTCAAACATTTGGCGTACTACAGGATCGAGTTGCTGATATACCCTGCGGCAGTCAACGACCGGCGAGCATCCGCCCTCTTTGGCCGCAAGCACGCAAAAAAAGCTGATGCGCGTCGCCCATCGGTTCATGTGAGAGCTTTCATTGTGATAAAGAATCCGCTTGTCTTCCGGATAAGGAGTTGACGTGTAGATCTTGCCTCCCGCACTTTCGCGGGGCAGATCGCCGTACTCGGAGTAGATTTCGTTATAAATGCCCGCTGCTACCTGCTCGAAATCCTGTGGCGTTTTCAGATTGAAACCCCGGAAAAGGATGCCACCATGCTTTTGGAGCTTCTGGTTGATGTAATCTCGGTTATTTCGTGCCCAGTCCGCAAGATCGACCTGGTCTGACGCCGGTTCCATCAATAAGGGCAAAGGCTGATCGCTGTTGAGTTGACCTTCGCGTACGGGATTGTAATTGGCCAGATCGACAGCCTGACGTCGAACCGATCCCAGACTCTTGCTCAATGACGGCAATGTACGTTCCATCTCAGGCACCCTTTCTTGTCTTGTTGGCTGTTTGCAAGTGGTAAAGCATCTCCGGCGAGGAACGGCTCTAGTTCGCGGGCCGTTAGTTCCACCGGCGGTTCATACATGATGTCGCGACGGCTATGTGTAGATGACATACGCCAAGTTGTTGGGACTGACGTCGACTGACAATGCCCTCGAGTTTCCCTCGCGAAAGGCACTCCAATCAGCATCCAGGCAAATCGTCTTGGCCGTCCTGGACGGCAGGCAAGCAAAGACTCCTGGGTCGTCAACAAGACACTCGCACCAGCGTCATCGAGGACGTATTTGATTGGTTCGCGCGGACAGCCGGGATTCAGTCGCACGTATGCCCCGCCTGCTTTCAGCATTCCCAGGAGTGTTACGACGATTTCGACCGATCGCTCGACGCAAATGGCGACCAGATCGTCTGCGTGTATGCCTTGCCGGCACAACCTTCGTGCTAGTTGTTTCGAGCGAACGTCCAGCTCGGCATAGGTCAGAGTTCGGCCCTGCGACTCCATCGCGATCGGATCGCCCGTCGCCTGTATGGCCTTCGTGAGCAGTTCATGTACACAGGGATGGCCGGGATATTCGCGACACCTTTGATTGGCCGAAAAGTCTTCTCTTGCGACCGTAGCGTGGATTGTCGGGACACGAAGCTGTCGCGGGTCGCCCTTTGAAGGGATAGACTTGGGCACATCCGTAGCGCAAAGGTGCATTAATTGGCCAGAGTTCGAAGGTTCTAGGCTGGTTTCCTAAACCGACAGCGTTACTTAATTTATAGTTTTATTCTTGCGTGGTGTCAACAGATTTCTCATCACACAAAGGGGGTAAGATCTGCTATTTCAGACACATAGCGAACCGCTCCTGGTTCCCAATTCTAGCACCTTGGAGCATGGTAGTAGCGCTATAGTGGTATATACCTAGGTATAATTTAAGAAGTCTGTGGTTAATTACAGAGTTATTAGTCAGCAACTTAGCAACTAAGCCAGATAACGAAAAGTCCGTTACGCCACAACGCGGAGACTTACGAGTTCCATCTCCCCCTGCGACTTAAGCACAGACGATCTTGGCAACCACCCGGTACGATTTTTTCGTGGCATTTCGAACTGCAACTCGACCCCCAACTCGGCTGAGATCTCCGATCATTACCCGCGAGCATGGAGCTTGGGGGATGTTGCTTGTCCCGTTCGTGACCGGGGCCGCAGCAGCCGGCCGGAACGCAAAATTCGGACCGGTGGCATTGCTCTTCCTAGCGAGCCTCTCGCTGTTTTGGCTTCGAACCCCTCTGGGAAACCGGAGGATTGGATCGCGTTGCGCTTGCGCTGTGGGCGGAGAACTGGCTCTTTCCTGCTGACCAAGTATATTTTGTATACGTGCGCATCCATGCTGGCCACGCCACCACGACAAAATAAAAGGCTCGATCAAGGCCGCTGGTTTCTCTTCGGGCAGGTGCTGCTGGTAGTGTCTGTCGTGCTGCTCAGTACTCTTGGCAGCTTTTCCGCACCGCTGGTGTTGGCTTTCGCTCCGATTCTCATCCGCGGGACTCTATGGTTCTTGCGGCGGCAACAACCACTGAACGTCCACAGACTCGGAATCTCGGAACTCGGGCAATCACTAGTCCTTGGCGGACTGCTTTGAGTCGCCGTGCTTCGATGAAAAATTGAGAAGACCTGCATCCCGAGCAGCCGGGTCGTGGGCCTTCCTGCCGGGCTAGTGATCAACGTACATCTCAGTGGCTGGTCTGCACCTGAATTAGCGAAAGGCGAGGACAGCTTACTGACCGCCCGACGGTACCACCCTGTCTACCTTCAATGATCCGCTATCGGTCATCGTTCCCGTCACTTTGACATGCTGCCCTTCGTGTCCGGAGACCGCTTCGGGATTAGCGATCGCGACAACTTTCTGGTCCTTATCGGTTACCAGGACTGGCTTCTCGCCGCCTTCCACGCATTTCTTCGCGCACTGGGCGTGGGCGGCGTTTGCCCCTTTGGCTCCGCATTTCGCGTCGCTGATCCAACCATCCAAGTTCGCAGAGCTTGGGCTTGCCGTCGCATAAGCAAACCACAGCATCATCATCGCCATCAGCAGTAATGCGCTTCGTTTCATGGTTCATCTCCGGTGTGAAATTCGGCCGCGAACTACCGTAACACGTTCGCCGAACCGCATCTGCCATTTATGGATATCCGTTCACATTTGAGGAATGCCCTTTTTTGTTACAACGAGCCCTTCCAGGACAGCGATAGCGACACTCAGCGATACAAGCCCATGCCAAACTGCTTCGCTACTTCTTCCTCGGAGCGATTGCGGGCAGGTTTTGCGCAAGAGAGGAACTCGCGCCTAGATCAGGCTTCGGCTGCGGAGGCACCAGAACCACTTCACCCGGCATGACGTATCCGAGTTTCTCCCGCGCTTCTTTGACGATGGCGTTCGGATCGGCCTGGAGCCGCTTGACTCCGTCCTCTAACTCCTCATGATCCGCCGCCGCGGTTTGGATCCGCTGCTGCAGCCGCTGGTACTCCGTACGCTTGGCACGCCATTCCACAGTTCCGTTGGCCCCAAAGACCACCTTGTAACCGATCAGGACGGCGAGCAGCCCGATGCACAGCGTCGCTAAGATTCGCCTCATGTGAAACAACCATTTACGAATTGTGCCCGCAACAGCCAAGTCAAATCCTCGCAATGCTCCCTGGCGCGAACGGTTGCGTCTGAAACCTAAAGTCTTACTCGAAATCTTCACCCGCACCGTTCTTGGGTTGCCCATTGCTAGTGAACGTCGGTTCCATCTCTGCCGCAAGCGAAGGGCAGGCGAAAGTCCGGGAGGGAACCAACTTGACCAACAGGAGATGAACGAACGCGGACCTGCTCGGCGAGCTGCTACAGTCAAGGCGAACTTCAAGAACCTCTGGAGGTCGGAATGTCGGAAGCCAGAATCGTGCTCACCACCGTCGGCTCCCACGAGAAGGCCGAAGAATTCGCGGGCGCACTCGTTGGGCGGCGTCTTGCCGCCTGCGTCAACATCATCGGGCCGATTCGCTCTATCTACCGTTGGAAGGGCGAGGTGGAACGCGAGCAGGAGTATCTGTTGCTGATTAAGACCAGTGCAGAACGCGCCGCAGAGCTTCCCGGCGCGTTCGACGAATTGCATCCGTACGAGACGCCGGAACATGTCGAGATTTCCGTCGAAGGTGGAGGGGCGGGGTATCTTGCGTGGCTGGGCGCGCAAGTTGCGCGTGACGTCGATTAGTAGGCCAGCAGGATCCGAAGATCGCGGATGTTGTTTCCGGTTGGACCGATCACGATAGTGTCGCCGACCGCGTGCAAGAGTGGAAACGTATCGAATCGCAACAACGCGTCGCTTACCGCCAACCCGTGCTCGGCGGCCCTCGAAATTGTGGTTCCATCGACAATTGCCCCCGCGGCCGGGCTGTTGCCGTCGATCCCATCGGTTCCGGCACTCAATACAGTGATGTCTTCGCCTGCGATCTTTTGTGCACAGTCCAGCGCAAACTGTTGATTGCGTCCGCCAACGCCGGGGTTAGCGCCGGCCTTTACAGTGACTTCGCCACCGGAAATGATGCATGCAGGTGAATCGCGTTCGCGCAGGTTCCGCAATTTCGTCAGCAGGTGGTCGGCGGCCGGTTGATAGTCCCAGTCATCACACGAGTTATCGATGTCAACTGTGAACCCGCGACTAGACATCTCTTCCCGCACCGCGGCTAGCGCGGTTCGGTTCGACAAGACCGTGGCATAGCTGCTATTGCGAAACTCGGGATCTCCGGGCTTCGGGGTCTCCTGCAAACACTTGTTCTCGAAGACTTGCCGTACGCGCTCAGGAAGGTGCGGCAGCAGCGAGTAGCGCTCTGCAATTGCATAACAATCGGCAATGGTGGTGCTGTCGGGTAACGTCGGCCCGGAAGCCAGCGCATCCATCGCGTTGTCCGGCACATCGGAAACGAGCAGCGATAATTGCACTGCAGATTTCGCCGCCTTGGCCATGCGCCCGCCCTTGATCGCCGACAGGTGTTTGCGGATGGCATTGATCTCGGCGATCGGGGCCCCGGAATGTACAAGCGCGCGATTGGTCCCGATGATGTCCGACAGTGTCAGACTGAGGTCGATAGGTTGCTCCGCGATGGCGGACGCGCCTCCACTGACGAGAAACAGAAGCAGTGAACCTTCCGGCAGGCCACGCAGGAGTTCGAGTATGGCATCGCCAGCGCGCAACGATTCCTCGTTGGGCATCGGATGGCCGCCCATGAAATAGCGAAATCCGGGGAGCCTAGAGCTCGGCTCGGTAGGGCAGGCGATGATTCCTTCCATCTGCGCTGGGACAATCCGCAAGAGTGCCTCTGCCATACTTTGTCCCGCTTTGCCGATTGACACCACCGCAATGCGGTCGAAGGAAGCCAGGTGGTAGCATTTCTCGCCGGCGTAGAGCTGTCCACTGTCGCATCGAAGATTACGCCGCAAGGCCCGTTCAATACTGCACTCCCGAAGCGCATGGTCGAAAGCCGCTCGCGCAATCTGCCGCATCGTCAACGCGGCCGCTTTACCATGGAGTTGAAACTTTCCGGATGGAGTCGCAGGCAACACGCGGCATGATTATATGCGTCCGGCGACGGTTCTTCGGGAACACGAACCTGGCGCATCTAAGGCGAGGCCAACTGCTCGTGCAGCCAACTCTCCACGGTCAGACGCATCTCGCCGAGGTGGCCATCGAAGAAATGATCGCCCGGAATAAATACCAACTCCTTCGGCTCCGCCGCATTGGCGACAACCGCTTCAAGCGCGTCGTGCGGCCCGAACTGGTCGTGGTCGCCGCTGAGAAAGAGTTTCGGCTTCCGGCATTCATGCAAGAACTTGTAACTGTAGAGTCGCCCTTCGGCTTCGACCGGAGTACCGAGAGAAATCAATGCCCGGACATCAGTATCGGGACAGCACGCCTTCAGGCCCATCGCCGCGCCGAAAGAGAATCCCGCAAACAAAATGGGTAGGGAATACTCACGCTTCAGCCACGCCAGTGCCACGGCTACGTCGTTGACCTCTTCTTGGCCATGATGTTGACCCGCACTCAACCCGGCGCCGCGAAAATTGAATCGCAGCACTGGAAACCCGAAGGAGTGTAGTGCTTTCATGGCGTGGAACGCGACCTTATTGTGCATGGTCCCGCCGAAGAGCGGATGGGGGTGACATACGAGTCCCGCGTGATTGGCATCGGGGACGCCCACATTCAGCAAGGCCTCGAGTCGGCCCGACGGGCCGTCAAGAAACAAAGTTCGAACCGCTGCATGCGAAACAGTCATTCGACAATTCCACAATGGAGATGCAGACGTCCATCTTAATTCACGATATGTTGGAACTTGCGAGGGAATGCGGGTAGTCCCCCGCGGAACTGGACGCCCTTGTCCAGGTGGAGTGCGCATGGTTCGCTTCGGTATTGCCGGTTTCGGATTGCACGCAGTAAGACGACTGATGCCGGGATTTGCCAACGCCCGAAATTGCCGGGTAACTGCGCTTTCGCGTCGCGATGGCGCGCGTGCGCAAGCCTCAGCGCGTGAGTTCGGCATAGAGCACGCGTTCACCTCCGCCGCCGAACTCTGCGCCTGTCCGGACGTGGACGCAATCTTCGTCGCCTCTCCTGATGCGATCCACCTCGCCGACGTACTGGAAGCGGTGAAGTACAAGAAGCCTGTGCTGGTTGAAAAGCCGATGGCCATGAACGCCGTCGAAGCGCGGCGAATGGTTGAAGCGGCCGCCACAGCCGGAGTACTCCTCGGCGTCGCTCACGTCATGCGTTTTGAGGAGAGCGTGCGGTGGTTCAAAGAGAAGGTCGCTTCGGGAGCGATCGGCGCTCCCGTGCTGGCCCGCGCGGTTTTCGTGGCGCCCCTCATGTCCAGCCCGCGTGAATGGATCAACAATCCGCAACTCGCAACCGGTGGCCCACTGGCCGATGTCGGTGTGCATTGCATCGATACGCTTCGTTACGTTTTGGCCGACGAAGTCGGGAGCGTGATGGCGCAGGCGCATTACGAATCGAAGTGGGTGGTCGAAGCTTCCGGCGCCACGCTGCTGAGATTTACCCGGGGAACGCTCGGAACAGTGTCAGTTGCGGCGAAATCTCCCTACCAGACACTGGTTGAAATCATTGGAGAGGAAGGCGTGCTCTCCGCCGTGAACGCCCTTAACGTCGAGCATCCTGTTCACCTCGAGCTACGAAATGGATTCGACACCATTGAGACGAAGAAGGTGCTTAACGACAATGCCTACACCGCGCAGGTCGAGGCATTCGCCAACGCGGTCGAATCAGGCAACCCATTCGAGATCCCGGGCAAAGACGGGCTCCAGAACCAGCAAATCCTCGACGCAATTTTCCGCAGCCTCAAGAGCGGCAAAGCCGAAAGCGTGTGAGCGATTGCATTTACTCTTCTGTCGTTCGCTTCTCTGCGTGATGCGGCAGCAGTGGCGGCATTTCCGAAACGTTCCACGCCCAGGCCGCCAGAAACGCCGCTCCTTCATTAATCTGGTCAGGAATCACTTTGTCGAACGTATCCGTCTGGCTATGGTGCGCTTCGCGGTAGTGTGCGGGAAGCTGCATGCAGAAGTACGCTGGCACTCCCTTGTCGAGAAACTCGACATGGTCCGACGCCCCGAAGTATCGAGTGCTAAGCGGCTGCATATCGAAGACTTCCTGCAGGGGACGGTAAATCTCCGAAATGAGGGGCGCTGTCTCCCATAAGTTCTCCAGGGCAATGCTATACACCTTCCCGGTGCCGGTATCGAGAACCAGCACGCCATCGGTCTTGCTCATCTCGGAAGCATGGTTCTTGACGTACGTCTCGGCACCGATGCCGCCCTGCTCTTCGCCTGTGAACAGGACGAAGGTGATCGTGCGCCTCGGCTTCCAGCCCAGCGCCTTCAGCGTACGCGCAGCTTCCATTACCGCCATTGCACCCGTGCCGTTATCGAGCGCCCCCTGACCCAAGTCCCACGAGTCGAGGTGGCCACCGACAATCACCCGCTCGTCCGGAGAGTCAGAGCCGCTGATCTCCGCCACCGTGATGGATGCAGACACAGGCTTATCGCTAAACCCATTCTGCAGGTTTGCCTTCAGGGTCACGGGCCCGGTTTGCAGGAGCCGCCAAACCAAGTCGTAATCTTCGTGCGCTAAGAAAGCGATTGGCGCCACGCTGGGCTGATACCCCGCAAAGCCGCCCGTCATGTTGAACAGGTTGTCGGGCTTGCCACTATCGAGCAACACGAGCGCAGGCTGTTCTTCGCTGATTCGCCGAATCAGTTGCGCACGTTCGCGAAACGTCATCCCGCTCGGCTTAACTCCGCGCTGCCGAGGAATCACCGCATCGTACGCATTTTCGGGATTTGCTTCGGCCTTGGACAGATCGGCCGGCTTGTTCGTGAGAACGATAGCCCCCTTCAGTTTGCCCTTGTATTGTTCGAAATCCGATGTCTGGTGGATATCGACTGCAATGACCTTGCCCGAGACCTCGCCGGGCGTCGCCTTGCTCCAACCCATGGCGCGAATACCGATACGCCGCTCGATCGGGCTGGTAATTTCTGCAGTTTCGCTTCCGCGAACCCACGCATGTGCAATCTCGGCCGATTCCAGGTGCGCCGCCACTCCATAATCCTGAAATCGCTTCAACGTCCAGTCACTGGCTGCTTGCATTTGTCTCGAGCCCGTGAGCCGAGGCCCGATTTGCGTAGTCAGGTACTCCAGGTTCTTCATCAGCTCAGAATGCGCCTTCACCTCGTCAGCGATCTGCTGATCGGCCGTTTCCATAGCTTTGAGGTAACTTTGCTGTTCTTCGGCTGTACGTTGAGGAGAGGCTTGCGGCGGTTGCGCCGTAATTAGTCCACTCAAGACAATCGACAGAACGACTGTCTGCAGCGGACGGCGAATTTTCGTCATTGCACCATCCTTCGAATTGCGGCACTTCATCATAGCGGCACTGCGCAGGCGGACGCTACTTACGGCCGCCAGTTTCACGGTGATAAACTCGTACGCATCGAATATGGAGCTGCTGCTTAATCTGATCTGGCTCGCTGTCGCGACCGCCGCCTTGTTGGTTTTCATGCGCCGGCGCATGGTGGCAACGTCGGTCAGTCAGGTACCTGTGGGCAGCGCCCTTTTGGCCTTGGCATGCATGCTGTTTGTGCTGTTTCCTGTCGTTTCGGCCAGCGACGATCTCCATCCCACCCAGGCAGTGCTCGAGGATGCAAGCAAGCGGGTTCAGTATGTAATCGCTCCGGTGAGTCATTCAAACGGCACTGCAGCCGACATGGTCCCCATGCTGTTGACTATCTACCTCCTGTGCGCGTTGATTGCGCTGCAAGTGTGGCAGCCGATTTCTCGGACACCGCCCGTAATGTTTCGCGCCCGAACCCCGCGCGAAGGCCGTTCTCCTCCCTCTCTCTGATTTCCCTGGCAATCGCCGGGATAGCAGACCCGGCTCTCGAACACTTTCATTCGTAATTTCCTGGTCGCCCGTGAGGCCTTCGCTTCTCGAGGCGAATGAAGCCACGTTCGCAGGGTTCGACACCATGAACACGTACAAAGATCTTTGTAAGCGGCGCGTAGTGCGTCTCCGCATCACTCTCCTTGCCGTGATGTCGATTGCGGCCATTGCAGGATGCTCCCGCACGAAAGACAACACCTCGGCGCAAGCCAAGGTAGAAGCCAATTCCGATCCAGGCGCTGTCCGGGTTTCCACAGGCGCGCAGTTCCCGCTGGCCGAGGTTCAGGTCCGGAAAGTTTCCGACGAGCTGCACGTCAACGGTGTTATCACTCCCGATATCAACCGAAGCGTGCCGGTCGTGTCTCTGGGTGGCGGGCGCGTAGTCGACATCAAAGCCAAGCTGGGCGACACCGTTAGAAAAGGCCAGACGCTGTTGCTGATCGACAGCCCCGACCTGTCTCAGGCGCTCTCCGATTACCAGAAATTCAGGGCTGACGAGCAGTTGGCCGCCAAGCAGCTGGCGCGAGCGCAGCTCCTCTACGACAAGGGCGCGATTGCTCTCGCGGATCTTGAGACTGCGCAGGACGCCGACGCGAAGGCCAAAGTCGATCTGCAGACCGCCGCGCAGCGCGTGAGAGTGCTCGGAGGCAACGTAAGTAATCCCACACCGTTGCTGGCAGTGGTCGCGCCGATATCCGGAGTCATCGTTGACCAGCAGACAACCGGTGGAACCGGCGTTAAGTCGCTGGACAATTCGCCAAATCTTTTCACGATTGCTGACCTTTCCATGGTTTGGGTCGTGTGCGATGTGTACGAAGACATGTTGTCGCACGTTCACGTCGGCGATATCGCCCAGATTACGCTTAATGCGTATCCCGACCGCAGCTTTGCCGGCAAAGTGGTCAACATCAGCGCCGTGCTCGATCCCGCGACACGTACTGCGAAGGTTCGCATCGAACTGCCGAATTCCCAGGGAATCATGCGCGCTGGAATGTTCGTGACCGCAACCTTTCGGGGCCGCCAGCAAATCGACCGCTGTGTTATTCCGGCTGCAGCGATAGTTCGCCTGCACGACAAGGACTGGGTCTTTGTACCCGCTGGCGCCAATCAATTTCGCAAAGTCGCGGTGCAAACCGGGCCTTCTGCCGGAGAAAACCTGGTGCAAATCGTCAGCGGTCTAAGCCCGCAAGAAAAAGTCGTCGCCAATGCCCTGCAATTTGCTTCTGAGGCCGAGGAGCAGTAGAGCATGATCGGTTATCTGGTCAACTTCGCCCTTCGCAATCGCATGCTTGTGCTCGCGGTCGGCGTCGGATTACTGATTTGGGGCATCATCTCCTTCCACAACCTCCCGGTCGAAGCCTACCCCGACGTTGCCGACAAGTACGTGTGGGTCATCACCCAGTGGCCCGGCCGTGCAGCGGAAGAGGTCGAGCAACAGGTCACTATTCCCATCGAAACTCAGTTGAACGGCGTCGCCCACCTCACGCGCCTCCGTTCAACCTCAATTTCAGGACTCTCCTTCATCACCGTACTGTTCGACGACGAATCGGACAACCAGCAGAATCGGCAGCAGGTGCTCGAGAAATTGACTCTCGTCAGTCTTCCGCCAGGCCTCAATCCCCAGATCGGCCCCGACTTCAGTCCCGCTGGACAGATCTACTTCTACACGCTGCAGAGCACCAATCCGCAGTACGACGTGATGGACCTGAAGGCGCTACAGGACTGGGTAGTTTTCAAGCACCTGATGTCGGTGCCCAACGTCGCAGCCGTATCGATCTTTGGCGGCCAGACCCGCGAGTACCAGGTGCAGATTAATCCCGACAAACTCGTAGCCTACGGCCTCACCATAGCGCAAGTCGAACAGGCGCTGGCGAACAATAACGTCAATGGCGGGGGAAGTTTTATCGAAAGAGGTCAACAGGCCTACAACGTTCGCGCTGTCGGCCTCATGCAGAGTACAGACGATATCGGCGCTACCGTGATCACCGCGAAGAACGGGACGCCCGTCCACATTCGTGATGTTGGGATCGTTATCCAGGGCCCTAAGGTCAGACTTGGTCGTTTAGGCAAAGCTATCCGCCACGACGACGGTCGCGTCACTGATAACGATGATGTTGTCGAGGGCATCGTGCAGATGCGCAAGGGAGCGGAGGCCGAAGCGGTGCTTCGCGATTTGGACCAGAAGGTCAACCTCCTGAATGAGCGTGTCCTTCCCAAGGGAGTGAAGATCGTTCCCCACATCGATCGAGATGATCTCGTGCACCTCACGACTCACACCGTTCTGCACAACCTCACCGAAGGCATTTTGTTGGTTGTGCTGGTGTTGTTTTTCTTCCTGGGCAACCTACGGTCCGCGCTGATCGTCGCTCTCACCATCCCGTTTTCTTTGTTCTTCGCCTCGATCTTGCTGGACCTCCGGCATATTCCTGCCAACCTGCTTTCACTCGGAGCTCTCGACTTTGGCATGATCGTGGAAGGCGCTGCGGTAATGGTGGAAAACATTCAGCGCCGGCTTGAAGGCTGGCAGCCCGGCCACGCAAGCATGGATGAAACCATCCGCTCCGCAGCACACGAAGTGCAGCGACCTGTGTTTTATGCCATCGCCATCATCATCATTACCTATCTGCCGATTTTCACTCTGCAGCGTGTCGAAGGCCGTCTGTTCAAGCCGATGGCGTGGACGGTTACGTTCGCGCTGATGGGCGCGCTACTCTTTTCCATCGTCCTGGCGCCCGTGCTAGCTGCTTATATCTTCCGCAAAGGCGTGCGCGCTTGGGACAACCCCATCGTTAAATGGATTACGACACGTTACGAGCAAACGTTGGACTGGATCATCGTTCGCCGTCGTGTCACGCTGGTCTCCGCCGTGGTGATATTCACCCTGACCGGATACCTCGCTTTCGGCGGCATAATCGGCTCTGAATTTCTGCCGCACCTCGACGAAGGCTCAATCTGGGCGCGCGGCACTCTTTCCCCCAGCACCGGCCCCACAACGGGCGGCGAGGTTATGGACGGCGCCCGCCGCATCTTCGCCTCCTTCCCCGAAGTAACACAGGTAGTCTCACAGGTCGGACGCTCAGACGATGGTACCGACGCTACCGGCTTCTTCAATACCGAATACTTCGTTGACCTTAAGCCCCGTGATCAGTGGCGTCCGCAATTTCGTGGACGCAAAGAACTTCTAATCGAGGCCATGGACAAAGAAGTCGAGAAAATTCCGGGGGTAACGTGGGGTTTTTCCCAGCCCATCGCCGACAACATGGAAGAAGCTGTTAGCGGGGTCAAGGGTGAACTTGCGGTCAAGATTTTCGGCTCCGATCTCAAGGACCTCGAACAGAAAGGCGAGGAGATCATGGCTGTGATGCGGACCGTTCCCGGCGTCGCCGATCTAGGTCTGTTTCGCGTCCTCGGTCAACCGAACCTGAACATCAGGGTCAACCGTGGCAAAGCCGATCGCTTCGGCATTAATGCTTCCGACGTGCAGGACGCGATCCAGACAGCGGTTGGCGGCAATCCGGTCAGCCAGATTCTCATCGGCGAGCAGCGCTTCGATCTCGTTCCGCGCTACCAGGAGCAGTTTCGCCAATCGGTAGACGACATAGGCAACATTCGCATCGCCGCTCCCAGCGGCGAACGTGTCGCGTTGAGAGACGTCACCGACATCACGATCGAAGATGGCGCCTCGATGATCAACCGGGAAGGGAACCAGCGTTACATCGCCATCAAGTACAGCGTTCGTGGCAGCGACCTCGGCACCACCGTCGAGCAGGCGATGATGAAGGTCAAGCGCGAAGTGAAGCTGCCCAAGGGATACACACTGGAGTGGGCTGGCGAATACGAAAGCCAGAAGCGCGCCAATCACAGGCTCGCCATCGTTATTCCGCTCACGATTCTTGTCATCATGCTGGTCCTGTATTCCATGTTCCGCTCTTTCAAATGGGGATTTTTGGTGCTTCTCAACCTCAGCCTTGCGCCCATCGGCGGCTTGATCGCGCTGCTGATGACCGGCGAGCATTTCAGCGTATCGACCGGGGTCGGTTTCTTGGCACTGTTCGGCGTATCGGTGCAGACCGGCGTTGTGTTGATCGAGTACATCAACCAGCTCCGCGCCCGCGGCTACGGAGTACACGATGCCGTCGTCCTCGGCTCGACACGTCGACTGCGCCCCATCATGATGACCATGCTGGTCGCCAGTCTCGGCCTGTTGCCCGCCGCCATGTCGCACGGCATCGGCTCTGACTCACAACGCCCATTCGCCATCGTTATCGTAGGAGGCCTGTTGACTGAGTTGTTCCTGAGTCTCGTTTTACTTCCAGCGTTTTATGCTTGGGTGGCGGGGCCGCAGGACGTCCTGCCTGAGGAGGCCGAGGAGGTCACCGAGTGATGAAACGCCTGTCGTCATCGCAACATCGAAGGTCTATCGTCGTCGCCGTATGGATCTTGCTTGTGTCATATCTATCGCTCCGGGCGCAAAACGGCGGTGCGCTTCCGGATGCCCCGAGGCCCGCTCGCGTGCTGACAGCTCAGGCGCAGACCACCCCGCTCCCCCCAGTGCCGCCGCAGGCTCCCGTACAACTGCAGCCATCCGGACCGGCAATCACACTAGAGCAGGCGCTCGATTTGGCAAAGCGTAACAACCCGACGCTGCAAGCCAACCAGATGCTTATTCTCCAGAACAAGGCACAGGAGACCACCGCCAACCTGCGGCCGAACCCTGTTCTCACGATGGATGGGCAGTATCTGCCTCTGTTTTCTCCCAGCCTCTTCACCGATACGAATTACTGGAATGACGGCGTGCAGTTTGATGCCGGTGTCGGCTATCTTTTCGAGCGCGGGGGGAAGCGCCAGCACCGCCTGGAAGCTGCCAAGGCGGCCACCGCCGTAGCCGAAGCGCAAGTGTCCGACGCGCAGCGCACCGTTCTGGGGAGCGCAGCCCAGGCATTCATTACGGCTTTGCTCGCACGCTCAAACCTTGATCTTGCCGAAAGCGTTCTCCAAACCTACAAGAAGACCGTCGCCATTAGCGAAGACCGCCACAACGCCGGCGGCATTAGTACGAATGACTTCCTGAAGATCCAGCTACAACAATTGCAATTTGAAAACGATGTCAGCAGCGCACAGATCGTCCGCGTGCAGGCAATGGCGACATTACGTCAGTTTCTGGGCTTTGATTCGGTGCCCGTGACTTACAAGGTCGCCGGCCAGCTCGCTTACGAACCCATGCCGCTTCAGTTGGAAGACTTGCAGGCTCGCGCATTGAACAACCGCCCCGACTTGCAAGCTGCACAGCGGGCGGTGACCGCCTCCCGGAGCCAGGTTGGACTGGCCAAAGCGAACGGCAAAGTTGATTTCAACGTGTCTATGGATTACACGCGTTTCACCCAGAGCAATCTCGGTGCGTTTTACTTCAGCGTTCCGCTACCCGTCTTCAACCGCAACCAGGGAGAGATCGCCCGCACCCAATACGCACTCACCCAGTCGCAGCTGCTGCAGAAGGCGAGTGAAGCCCAGGTGCTCACCGAGGTCAAGACTGCTTACGAGACGCTGCGCAGCAGTGAGGAAGTACTAAAGTTGTATGACAAAGGTTACCTCGACAAGGCAGGCCAGGCGCTCGACATCACCCGCTTTTCCTACGAACACGGCCAGGCCTCGCTCCTCGACTTTCTCGATGCTGAGCGCAGCTATCGAGCGACTGAATTGAGCTACCGTCAGGCGCTCGCCGCTTACGTGACGGCGCTTGAGCAGCTACGCCAGGCGGTCGGTACGCGTGACCTGCAATGATCGATCGCTGAAGTGTCCAGCGGCTTCGTGTCGCGTCATGTATTCTGAATGCGTCCGCATGTCTCACCTTTCGATGCCCACCACTCTTCGCCGCTCGCTGTCTGTCTTCCTCCTGGTACTTTCTGTTCTGTGCGCGTCGCCACAAACTCCTGCGCAAGCGCCAGAGCCGCCCAAGCAGGTTCCAGGCAAAGAGCAGCCGCCGACTCCGCCGCAATCAGCTCCGTCGCAAGCCGCCGAGCCAGAACCGTCTAAGCCGATTACCAAGGCCCAGGCGAAGGAATTGTTCCGCTCGGTCGATGAAATCCTGCAATTCGTCAGCCAGGATACCGGCCTTCCCATCAAGCACAAGGTCAAGCGCAAGCTGATCACGCGCGACAAAGTCGAGAGCTACGTTGAAAAGCGGATGAAAGACGACAAGGACACCCAACGCCTGGAGCGGTCTCAGCTCGTCCTGCAGAAATTCGGCCTCATTCCGCCCGGCTATGACCTTCACTCTGAATTTCTCAAGTTGCTGAGCGAGCAGGTCGCCGCTTATTACGATTCAAAGACGAAAACCGTCAACATGCTCGACTGGGTCCAGCCGGAATTACAGCGCCCGGTGCTGGCGCATGAACTGACGCACGCCTTGCAGGACCAGGCGGTGGACATGCAGAAGTGGGGAAGCGCCGGCGCCAAAGACAACAAACCGCTTCCCGATCAACAGGAGCAAGTGGTTGAGGAGGCCCAGGCCGCGCGCCAGAACGTCACCGAGGGCCAGGCGATGCTCGCCATGCTCGATTACACCCTGGCTCCGGCCGGAGTCAACGTGCTTACCGCTCCTGATATTGTGAATGCGATGCGCGCCGCTATGGGCGATAACAAAGACTCGCCTGTGTTGGCTAACGCTCCAATATTTCTCCGTGAGTCGTTGATGATGCCCTACACCTTCGGACTCGACTTCGAAACAGCAGTATTGAAGGAGAAGGGCAAGAGGGGCGCCTTTATCGGCGCCTTGGACAAGCCGCCGTCAGACACCCGTCAGATCATGCAACCGCACGCCTACCTTCAGGACAGCGTTGTGAAACCGCTGCCGGTTCCCGATCTCGACAAGCTCATCGCTCCCGACTATGAGCGCTATGACTTCGCCGGGATGGGTGCCTTCGATATTTACCTGCTGGCGCGGCAATACGCCCCCAAGATCGATCCAAAGGATTATTACCCTCACTGGCGCGGCGGCTATTACCTGGCAGCTCACCAGAAGTCAGTGCCGAAGGACCAGATTGCATTGCTGTACCTTTCGCGGTGGGATTCGAGGGAAGCGGCTGAGGCATTCGAAAAGCTGTACAGCAGCTACGTCCCCACTCGTTATCACTTGGGAGCAGCCGGATTTGGCGGACCGCTGGACGGGATCGACCCCAAGCTTGAGTGGAACGTCGGTGCACAAGGAAGAGTCGTTCTGGAAGTTCACGGTAACGAGTTGCTGATCATGGAAGGCCTGAGCCCCTCCACCATGGATCGGCTTCGCGCCGCAATTGTGCCGCCCGCTGCTACCATCCACTAAACACCGTGCCGTCCTCGGGGACCGCATAAATCTACCCTCCAGTGCGCTTTCTACACCTACATGGCAAGGTGTTCCACATCACAAACCCCGGTGACATAAGTATTACAATGCTTTTCCCTTAGCCTTGGTAGTCTGGAAATGGCGTGGCGCATTCCTTCGGCGCCCGGCAATTAAACAAATTCACGAGGTCACATGGTCCGGCTAAACAAACGGGTAAATTGGGTCACCTCTTCCTTCATGGTCGCTTTCCACATCGGCGCCGTCGCGGCGTTGTTCATGTTCAGCTGGCCTGCGTTTTTCACTGCACTATTTCTCTATTGGATCGCGGGCAGCTTCGGCATCGGTCTCGGCTATCATCGCCTGCTGACCCATCGCGGCTTCAAGTGTCCGAGGTGGTTCGAATACTTCCTTGCGGTCTGCGCGACCCTCGCCCTCGAAGGCGGTCCGATTTTCTGGGTGGCCACGCACCGCGTTCACCACCAGATCACTGACAAGCCCGGCGATCCCCACAGTCCGCGTGACGGTGGTTACTGGTCGCACATGGGTTGGATCATGAGCGGCGAATCTTTGCACAACAAGCTTCAAGGCTTGTTGCCCTACGTTCCAGATCTCCGCAAGGACAAGTTTCACGCTTGGATCAGCGAATGGCATTGGGTTCCGATGGTGGTTGTGGGCTTGACACTGCTCGCCGTCGGCGGATGGAAGCTGGTGTTCTGGGGCATCTTCCTGCGGACTGTGTTCCTCCTGCACTCGACTTGGTTGGTGAATTCGGCCACGCACATGTGGGGCTCCAAGCGCTTTGCCACCGATGACGACTCGCGCAACCTCTGGTGGGTCGCGCTCCTGAGCTTCGGCGAAGGCTGGCACAACAATCACCACGCCCATCCGCAATCGGCGCGTCATGGACTCGCGTGGTACGAAGTGGATTTCAACTGGTACCTGATCAGCGCGCTCAAGGCAGTCGGCCTCGTTTGGGACGTGAAGCTGCCTAAGCTCCGTGAGGCCCGCATCCAGCCTGTCGTTGCTCCTGCGTTCAAGGCAGAAGAACAGCTTGCCGGGGCCTACAGCGGCGACTGAAGGAAATGTGAGAAGGCACGGTTCCAGCCGGGCCGACAGGTCGTATTTATCGCGTTAAGTTATCGACATCAGTCCGCACGAATCATCCGACGGCGCAACCAGCGCCGTCTTTCTTTTGTGCGGTGCTATCCTTCCTCTAAAAGCACCATGCGCATCACCAGCCGCAAAAGGACCATTGCCTTCGCCATCACGCTAGGCGTGCTCGTCGCCGCCGTGGCCCTGGTTCTCAACGTTAGTTGGATCGTCCTCAACTGGCGTGAAGTTGTTCCTCTCTTTCTCGGCGTCCTGTTCTTCGGATTCATCATTGCCGGGGTGATCCTAAATACCATCTTTCTCGTGCGCGAAGTGCGTCGCAACGAACAGCACGACAGCTTTCTGAATGCCGTCACCCACGAACTGAAAACCCCTATTACCTCCATCCGCCTGTACCTGGAAACTCTTCAGCAGAGGCAGGTAGACGAAAAACAGCGGCAGGAGTTCTACCAGGTCATGCTCGATGACACGCAACGTCTCATGGGGACGGTCGAGCAGGTGTTGCGTGCTGCGCGGGTCACCCAGAAGAATGCGGTTCTCAACAAGGTCGAGGTGGATGTCGGCCCTCTGGTACAGGACGCTGTGGCGCTAACCCGGCTGCGCCATCATCTTTCTCCGGAAGCCGTGGCATGGGACCTGGACGGCCGTGAGCCCGAGCAACTGAGCGTGTCTGGAGACCGTGAAGAGTTGTCCGCCGTGCTTTCCAATATTCTCGACAATGCCGTGAAGTATTCACCCAAGGACCCGCGCATTCGCATCGACGTTGTTACCCCCGACCTCGAGCGGGTGCAGATCAAGGTTCAGGACAACGGCATCGGCATTCCGAGCGGCGAACTCAAGCGTGTATTCAAGCGCTTTTACCGGGTGCTTACTCCCGGCGCCAATCAGGTAAAGGGAAGTGGGCTTGGTCTCTTTATCGTCCGTGCCATCACCCGCAGGCACGGCGGAAAGACGTGGGTCGAGAGTGAAGGCCCGGGCAAAGGCACCACGGTGACCATCGAACTGCCCAGGTACCAGCAATGACTGGCCAGATTCTTCTCGTCGAGGATGAGGAACACCTTGCGCGCGGCCTCAAGTTCAATCTGGAGGCCGAGGGCTACAAGACTGAGGTCGTTGGTGACGGCGAAACGGCATTGCAGCTACTGCTGGATCCCAAGTCCGGCTTCGACCTCCTCGTACTCGACGTGATGCTGCCAGGTAAAGACGGCTTCACCGTCGCTTCCGAACTCCGCCAGGCTAATCATTTCATCCCACTGCTGATGCTTACAGCGCGCGGCCGCCCGGAAGATGTCTTGCGTGGCTTCGCCGCCGGCGCGGACGATTATCTCCCCAAGCCGTTCGATCTAAACATTCTGCTCGCGCGAATCCAAAGTCTGCTGCGGCGCAAAGAATGGAGTCGCGTCCTCGTCAACGATGCTCCCGCCGAGTCGCGGGTTACGGACGGACGAAGCACTGACGCCTTGCATGAGTTCGGTGTATTCGAATTTGCCGGCCGTCAGGTGGACTTTGGCACCCTGGAACTTCGCGCCAACGGGAAAGTCTTCCGCCTGACCTTGATGGAGGCAGAGTTACTGCGTCACTTGATTCGCAATTCAGGCAAGGTCATTTCGCGGAAGCAAATACTGGAGCAGGTTTGGGGTCTTCACGAAGACACTGATACCCGTGCCATTGATAACTTCGTCGTCCGCTTGCGGAAATATATCGAGGACAACCCAGCCAAGCCGCAGCACCTGCTCACGGTCAGGGGAGTAGGGTATCGCTTCCTCACCAGTCCGCCGGGTGGAAGCAAGAGCGGCTCCGTCAAGGCGAAGTAGTTTTTCCGCGATCCGGCCTACGCTAAGAACATGAAAAAGCCGCTACCGCGCTCGCGCCAGCACCAGCGTCACGTCATCGGGTTGTTCATTGGCGCCAATCCAGTCCGCGACAGCACCGGTCAACAGGTCGCTGATGCGTGCCAGAGGTTGATCGCGGTGGGCAAGGATCAACTCCATTAAGCGTTCTTCGCCGAATTCACCAAATTCGTTTTCCGGCTCCGTAATCCCATCGCTAAAGGCGACAAAAATGTCTCCGGGATGCATCAAGAGCCTGTTCTCCGAATAGCTAACGCCATCAAATAATCCCACTACCGTTCCCGAGATCTCCAGTCGCTGTATGGTGCCGTCGCTGCAAAAGATGAGTGGAGGCAGATGCCCTGCGTTGGAATACGTCAGCACGCGCGTATTTCCGTCGTAGCAGCCAAGAAACATCGTGGCATATTTCTCCGGCGGGGTAGCGCGATACAGCTGGTAGTTCAAAGCCGCCATCATCGACGCGGGATTACACTCGCCTTGCGCGCCATCCAGCGTCAGGCATTGCATCGCCCGTGAATCCCCTTTTCCGGCATTCATCAGGAGGGGTTCCAGCGTGACCTCGGGCTCCAGCGAGTACGCGCGTACGAACGCGTGCACCGTAGCCATCAGCAGGGCAGCCGAAATTCCCTTGCCGCTGATATCGCCCACCGCCAGCACCAGGCGATCGTTGCGAAGCGGAATGAAGTCATAGTAGTCGCCGCTCACCGTGCGCGCCGGCCGGCAGACGCCATGCACTTCCAGCGCAGGTAGCTCAGAACTCTGTTGCGGGAAGAGCAGGTCCTGTACTTCGTGCGCAATCGCCAACTCGCTTTCCAATCGTTGCTTTTCCTTCTGCTCGGCCATCAGCTTCGAAAGCGACGTTGACATGGAGTTAAACGAAGTTTCCAGCGCCGCCATCTGGTCGCGCGTACGAATTTGGATGCGGTGCGAAAAATCGCCTTTGTTGATGTGTTCGGTTGCGTTGTACAGTTCCGCCACCGACTTTGTAATGCTGCGCGTGAGGCGTACTCCAATCAGCAGCGCGATCAGCTCGATGATTGCCAGGAAAATTCCGATGGCGAACAGGGCTTGGACGAAGATGCCCGTCTTGGTGCCAAGCGTACTGAACAGGACGTTGTAGAGCATTGATGGCCGCGAACCGACCACGATGGCGCCCGTCAACTCTTTGCCGGTCTTCCAATCCACGGCATTAAAGAGCGACCACCAGTGGAATTCTTTATCGAAGCTGTTCACCGCCGGCAGCACCTTGCCCGCCTCAACGTTTTGGGGCGCACTCGTAACGTCCGTGCCTCCGATCGTGACGGTTGACTTTGCACCGCCGATGTCAATCGTCACCGACTCAGGTGAGGCCTTGGTGGTCGCGGCTTTGGTGCCCGTTGTCGCTTGGGTTGTGGGTTGCTCCGCGATTGGCTCTTGATTGGGCGGATACATGTCAATCGAGCCGATTCTCGTTGTCCGCTGCAGCAGTTCGGCCGTCATCGGAATATCGGAAACCACCGTGAGCCGCCGCGGTCCGGCATCGACGTGCTTTACCGCCCTGAGATGCAGGTGCCCGTTGTCCATCACGAAATTACTCAGGTCGTTCTTGACGGCCTCGGAGATGGTACCGTGAACCTCCTGCGTGTTCCCGTTCGGCTCTATGACAAATCCCTTCGCGCCTTCGAGAACAGTCACTGTGCGCCGGATGAAAGCTTCATCCGATGCACCGGCAATCTCGGCCGCTAGCTGCGAAGTGAGCTTGTCCGTTTGCATCAGGCCACGGAACTGCACCGCCAATGCATCATTGGCGGCGGTGAGGTGTTGCAGTTCAGTATCAAGATCCGCCAACGCGACGTAGGTGGCGAACTGTCCCGCGAACAGGTAAGCCCCGAGCAGTGCGATTGCCAGAATCAGGACGATCGGTATGACACCGATAAAAACATAAGTTACGATGAGCCGGTTGCGCAGTCGCCACATCAGGTTTTGTCGCGCCCACCGGATGGCGCGCAATAGCAGACAGAAAACGAACACGTAGGCCACAAGGCTAGCCCAAACGCTCAGCATCGAGCCCGCCGGCGCCCGCGCGCCTAGCTTCCACCCTTGCAGGAGCAGCGCCAGACCCCCGAACCACAGGGTCGATTTGCCCAGTCGGCTCTTGGGATGCAGCATGCGCTGCAACGTCGCCTTTGTCTTTGCGGAATTTGGGAGTTTGATCACGATTGTGTGCGTTTGCCGCTGGTTAACGGCCTGTTAGGGCCGATGCCCGCTGGATCTTGCTCGCTACCTGATTCTCGATGGCCCACAACCGCGCTTGGCGTCGATAGGCGTGTGCGCCGTCGATGCGACGGTCCTCAGATTTCCGGGTATAGGTCGAAGAAGGCATCGATGCTCTGGCGCAGTTGCTTCTCGATTTCATCTTTTGAGCCTTCAACGATGTGGAGTGTCACGCTCGCTTCGCGTCCATTCTTGAGTTTAACGGTCGCGTCGCCGACCTCCTCCAGTTCGTCGGAAGGTAGCAGCCGCATTCCATACACTAACGTGAGCTTCGCCATGCCGTCGATTCTACCGCTCCTTGACCGATCTTGTTACATAGTCTCCGCATCAGTAACTATGGGGGGAACCATGCTTGATGTCTCGATCGGTTCCCGCTTGTTAGAATCCAAACGGCGCCATTTCGATTCGCGCCCGGTCAACTCAACGAATCGCCGCCGTTGTGAGACATCCGGGGGCACGCCGAAACTTTTGCCTCAATAAGGAATCTATCCCTATCCAATGACAAATCAGGCACGCAACGTCATCATTATCGGTTCGGGCTGCTCAGGCCTCACGGCTGCAATTTACGCCGCCCGCGCCAACCTCTCTCCCTTGTTGATCGACGGCCATGAGCCGGGCGGCCAGTTGGCCCTCACCACTCTGGTGGAGAATTTCCCTGGATTCCCCGACGGCATTCAGGGTCCCGAGCTCATTGACAACATGCGCAAGCAGGGTGAGCGTTTTGGGGCTGAATTCAAGACCGGCCACGTCGTCAGTGTCGATCTCAGCCAGAAATCCGAAGGAATCGGCGCCAAGCCCATCGAGGTAAATCTCGGCCGCGAGACGCTTTGGACCCGCGCGTTAATCATCGCCAGCGGTGCGTCCGCACGCTGGCTGGGATTGCCCAATGAGAAAGCGCTGATCGGCCACGGAGTCTCCTCGTGTGCAACCTGCGACGGCTTCTTCTTCTCGGGCAAGGAAATTGCCGTGATCGGCGGCGGTGACTCCGCCATGGAAGAGGCGCTTTTTCTGACCCGTTTTGCCTCCAAAGTGACGCTCATTCACCGTCGCGGCGAATTTCGCGCCTCCAAGATCATGCTCGATCGTGCCCGCCGGCACGAGAAAATCCAGTTCCTCACCGACACCGTCGTGGCGGATGTGCACGACGTGAGCAAGCAGGAAGTTACCGGCTTACGGCTGCGCAATACCAAAACCGGAGAACAGTGGGACTTTCCCGTCAGTGCGATGTTCCTCGGCATAGGCCACACCCCGAACGCCGATTTTGTCGGCGACCAGATGAAACGTGACGGTGAAGGTTACATTGTTCCCAGTGATGGGCATGTATGTACGAAGGTTCCAGGTGTATTCGTCTCAGGAGACGTTGCCGACCGGCATTACCGGCAGGCGATCACCGCAGCCGGAACCGGCTGCATGGCGGCACTCGAAGTCGAGAAGTATCTAGAGGAGATTGGAAGGTGACCTAGCCCCGGAGGGGCGGAATATCATAACCCGGCACGAAGTGCTGGGTAAGCTTAGAAATATGCCCAGTCCCGAGGTACGGCAAATTTTTCACCCCTCAGGCTTAGCTCTGAGCATTCACCTTTTTCGCCGGTTCGGGAAGCTCTCCGATAACCGTCTCGCGAATCGCGGTCGTTGCGCTTCGTCGGGTGAAGGGGCGCCGGCACAGCTAACAAACCGATGATTTCTATTCACGACCAACGGTGACCACCCCCGACCAATTCGTGCTGGCCGACGAGGCCGCGCGCTTCATTTTGAGTCGTACGGCTCTGCGCCCCCGAATCGCGCTCGTCCTCGGCTCCGGTCTCGGCGCCTTCGCCGACGAACTCCAGCACGCTGTAAGACTTCCGTACTCTGAGATTCCGTGGTTCCCCCTCAGTACTGCCGTCGGGCACGCCGGCGCGCTTGTGATCGGCGCCATCGGCGGAGTAGCGGTCGCCGTCATGCAGGGCCGTGTCCATCTCTATGAGGGATATTCGGCCCAGCAGGTTGCGTTTCCCGTACGCGTCTTCGCGCGGCTCGGTGTCAGAGCCATAGTACTCACGAACGCCGCCGGCGCCATCAACGCCGGCTACCAGCACGGAGCACTGGTTGCGATTCGCGACCACATCAACCTCCAGGATCACAATCCTCTGGTCGGACCGAACGAGGAGCGCTTCGGTCCACGCTTTCCCGACATGACGGACTGCTACAATGCGCAGCTTCGCCGGTTCGCCGAAGAAGAGTCGCGCCGCCTGGGATTCGAGATGCAGGAAGGCATCTACGCCGCCATGCTCGGTCCCAGCTACGAAACGCCCGCAGAAATTCGATTCTTGCGCACGATCGGCGCGGATCTGGTCGGTATGTCAACTGTCCCCGAGGTCATCGCGGCACGCCACATGGGCCTTCAGGTCCTGGCAATTTCCTGCGTGACCAACATGGCCGCAGGTATGGGCAGCGGAAAAGTCAACCATGATGAAGTGCTGCAGGCCGGGGAAAACGTGCGGGGAAGATTGTTGGCGCTCCTGCGTGCCCTGCTGCCAAGGGTCAATCGTTATCTCGATTCGGTCTGAGTTAATTTTTCGAGCCGCCATCCACCGACGACTATTGCTTGGTTTACACTTGACCCGCATGTCGCGAAAGCCGTATTTGATTGGCATTGCCGGCCCATCTGGAGCGGGGAAGAGCCACCTTGCTCAAGCGATTTCCCAGCGCCTGAAGGCGCCTGTACTGGAACTGGACCGCTACTATCGCGACTTGTCGCACCTCCCAATGGCGGAGCGCATGCTCTGCAACTTTGATGATCCTGCTGCCCTCGAACATGAACTGCTGCTGGGTCAGGTCCTCGTGCTCCTCGAAAATAAGGTCGTGGCGGCTCCGGCGTATGATTTCTCGACCCACACACGAAGCCTGGACTCGTCTTTATTTCTACCCGCCCCTTACATCATTCTTGAGGGCCTCTTCACCCTGCACTGGCCGAAGCTTCGCGAACTTCTGGACACCGCAGTCTATGTGGATGCCCCAGAAGAGGTCTGTCTCCAGCGCCGAATCGAGCGCGACGTTCGTGATCGCGGTCGGACCGCCGAGTCCGTCATCGAACAGTTTCGTGCCACGGTTGCCCCTATGGCCGAGAATTACGTCCGGCCAACGGTGACACACGCGCAGATTATGGTTTCAGGCGAATTGCCTATCGACGAAGTGGCGGATAGCGTCCTCGAGCATCTGAAACGAAACTCGTCTGGCTCAGGCACAGACCCGTCGAGAGATCGCCGCGTTCTGCATGGCGTAACCTCTTCCGTAGTCCCATGAGCTCCCGATGAACCTCAAGCGTTTTATTCCTGCATTTCTACTGGGCGTTTGTGTCACCAGTTGCGCTGCTCAAACCACCGCCCACCGAACGCAACACACTGAGACGGAAATTCCGTTACCTACCAGCAAAAGTCTCCACGAGCCCTCAATCGGAGCGCCCCAGCGTACCAACAGTCTTCCAGTAACCGCGGCACTCAGTCCTGGCGGAAAATATTTGGCGTTGCTGAACAACGGGTACGGCTCGGCGGAGTCCAAGTATCAGCAGTCAATCGCCATCCTGGACCTGACGACCAACCAGCTGCGCGATTTCCCTGACGTCCGCCTCCGAGTTCACGCCAGGCAAACCTACTTCGTCGGGCTCGCTTGGAGCTCCGATGGCAGCGAACTGTACGCATCGTTCGCCTCTCTGACCGATCCCGAGGGTAAGAAAGCCGGCAGCACCGGCAATGGCATCGCGGTCTATCGTTTCGCCGATGGAGTCGTGACGCCCGAACGTTTTCTGAAGCTGCCCCTGGTTCCGGTCAGCCACGGTAGAAGGAACATCTACGGGGCCAAAGCGGTTCCCGCTGGTCAGGCGATTCCGTATCCGGCCGGTCTCGCTGGGGTGAAGCGTCCCGAGGGCGATGCCCTCCTTGTCGCCGAAAACCTGGCCGACGACGTCGTGCTCATCGATACCCGCGATGGCCGTGTCATCCAGCAGTTTGATCTTGGCCGCGGCAAAGTTGTACCCAACACGTTCCCCTACACAATCGTCGTCGATCGCAACTCGGCTCGTGCCTGGTGTTCGCTGTGGAACGGCTCGTCTGTTGCAGAACTCAACCTGCAAACTGGAAAAGTCGTGCGCGAAATCGCTTTGCTTCCTCCGAAAGAGGAGACGGATGCATCCTCGCATCCCACGGCGCTCTTGCTCAGCCCCGACGAGGGCCAGCTTTACGTAGCACTCGCCAATCGCGACCGTGTCGCCGTGATCTCGACTGCACGGGGGAAAGTGGAACGCTATCTCGACACTCGGCTCCCCGGGCAAACCTACGGTGGCAATTATCCTGTCGCCTTAGCCGGGTCCGGCGATGGCAACACGCTCTACGTTGCCGACTCCTCTTCCGACGCAGTGGCCGTTTTCGATTTGCGCGCGTCGCAGGGAACTCCCGCAACCGCCAACGCCGATCGTGCCGTCTACTTCATTCCTACCGAGTGGTATCCCACCGCTCTCGCCTTGCAAGGGACAGATCTTTTCGTCGCTACCGGAAAGGGAATCGGCACCGGTCCTAATTCCGGCGAATCCGCTGCGCAACGCAGCAAGCGACAGCGTTCCTACATCGCTTCGTTGGTGCGAGGTTCGTTGGCGCGCGTAGACCTGCAAAGATCCGAGGCGAACCGCGAGTCGCTGACGGCCGAAGTCGTCCGCAGCAATCTCATCGAGGGCCGTACCAACGAGATCGCTTTCGCGGCTGGTCGAAACCCCATTCGTCACGTCATCTACATCATCAAGGAAAACCGCACATACGATCAGCTTTTCGGCGACATCAAGGAAGCCAACGGCGACCCCTCCCTGGTGATGTACGGTGAGGACGTCACCCCCAACCAGCATGCCTTGGCCCGTCAGTTCGGTATTCTCGACAATTTCTACGACAGCGGCGAAGTCTCCGGCGACGGCCATCCGTGGTCCATGGCCGCCATCACCAGCGATTACGACGAGAAGGCGTGGCCTATTAGGTATCGTAGCGACGAGCGCGGCTACGATTTTGAGGGCGTGGTCGGTGACACTCGCCCCCTCGATGAAGGCATCCCTGACGTGAACGACCCTGAGACCGGATACCTGTTCGATAATCTGGCACGCCACAAGCTGAGTTATCGTCACTATGGCGAATACATCGAAACCTTGTGGTGCGACGAATTGGAGCAGCAATACACGCCCGCTACTACCGGCGCGCCGACCGGCAGAACGCCCGAGTGCGAGCGCGCCGACATCAAGCCCGGCGAGGGTCTCCCGGCGTCGATGGGCGGCGGCAAAAGCCCTTATCAATATGTTATTCCGCTCATGGCGAAGAACACCGCGGTGAAGGCCGATTTGCGTGATCATTTCGACCCGCGCTATCCGGACTTCAAGGTCGAATTTCCCGACCAGTTTCGCGCCGATGAATTCTTGCGCGAGTTCGCCGGATTCGCAGAGGCGCGCAAAAGCGGCAAGGGTGAACAGCTGCCCAGCTTTGCTCTGGTCCGTCTTCCCGATGATCACACCGCCGGAACCAAGACTGGCTCTCCGACTCCTAACGCGGCCGTCGCCGACAATGACCTTGCAGTCGGACGTGTCGTCGAAGCAATCTCCAACAGCTCCTACTGGGACGACACCGCCATCTTCGTCCTCGAGGACGACGCCCAGGACGGCGCCGACCACGTTGACGCCCATCGCAGCATCGCTCTCGTAGTAAGCAAGTATTCGCCGCGCAAGCCGCAGCCGTTTGTAGATAGCAACTTTTACACCACGGTGAACATGATCCACACCATGGAAACGCTTCTCGGTTTGCCGCCGATGAACAACAACGACGCTCAGGCAGCCGTGATGGCGCCCCTGTTCGTCGGGGCCGGAGACCAGCCACCATTCAAGGCCGACCCTCGCAATCGTGACAACGGAATGATCTACCAGGCGAACACCAAATCCGCGCCCGGCGCGGAAGAGTCAGCCCGTTTGAACTTTTCCGTCGCCGACGCGGCTGACACCGAGGTTCTCAACGCCATCCTCTGGCGGGCTGCCAAAGGAGACACGCCCATGCCAGAGCCGGTCCACACCGTTATCCCGGCTCGCGGGGAAAAGTAATCACAGCATGGCGGAATTTCTGGCGCGGTTTGTCGCGCCGATTCAACGGAATGCGTTGTCCATGCCCCTTAAGGGGGATGGCATGTCTGCTTTCTGGATTAAAATGCTACTAGGCGAGAAGCCGTCTCGGGGTAAAGCGCCATCAGCGATAACGATAAGCCAAACGGTTCTGATCTCGGCAAGCCGCTGGAGCCGGCGGAAAGCTCCATCTCAGACTCCGCCACAGCCGAGGGTTCGGAACCGCCGCAACCGCACTCTTTGTCCGCGCCCACTCCTGCCTTCCTTGCGCAGGTACGGACCGGGGAAATGCTGCGCGAAGCCATCCTGCGCCACGTGCGCTACACCCTTGTGCGTCCCCTCTCCGAGCTTCAGCCGGTTGACTACCTGAAGCCTGTCTCTCTCGCCCTTCGCGACCGCATTGTCGATCGCATGCTCGAAACCGAGTTACGGTTTCGCCACAAGGATGCCAAGCGCCTGTATTACCTGTCCATGGAATTCCTTATGGGCCGTTCGCTCGGCGACAACCTCTCAAACTTGCGTCTCGAGGAATTGTGTCGCCAGGTGATCGCCGGGTTCGGTGTCAGCCTCGATGATGTTCTCGACAGCGAGTCCGACGCCGGCTTGGGTAATGGCGGCCTCGGTCGTTTGGCAGCTTGCTTTCTCGAATCCCTGGCCACCCTGGGCATGCCCGGCTACGGTTATGGCATTGACTACGAGTACGGGCTGTTCAAGCAGGAAATCGTCGACGGCTTCCAACGTGAGAAGCCCGACCGCTGGAAGGCAAATGGCACGCCTTTTCAGATTGAGCACCCCGAGGAAGCCGTCAGCATTCCTTTGTATGGACGCCTCGATGCGCAGTGCGATGCCGATGGCAATCTGAAACAGACCTGGGTCAACTACAAAGTGGTTCTGGGCATCCCGACCGACATGCCCATCGTTGGCTATCTCGGCCAGACGGTCAATTGGCTGCGCCTGTTCACCGCGCGCGCCTCCGAAGACTTCGACATCGAAATTTTCAACCGCGGCGACTATATCCACGCCGTTGAGCAGAAAATCGCCAGCGAGAACATTTCACGCGTCCTGTACCCTTCCGACTCCGCCATCGCTGGTAAAGAACTGCGGCTCGTCCAGGAATATTTCCTGGTTGCCTGCGCTATCGGTGACATCATCCGGCGCTTCCGCCAGCAGCACGACGATTTCGAACTGTTGCCTTCGAAGGCGGCCATTCAAATGAATGACACCCATCCCAGTTTGGCGGTCGTCGAGCTGATGCGCGTCTTGCTGGATCAGTATGGTCTCCCCTTCGAAAAGGCATGGGACATCACCCGCAAGACGTTGGCCTACACCAACCACACATTGCTCCCGGAAGCCCTGGAAAAGTGGTCGGTTCCGCTGATGGAAAAAGTCCTGCCGCGGCATGTTCAGATCATCTTCAGCATCAACGAGCGTTTTCTCCACCAGATCAATGATCTCCCGTTCATGAACGCCGAAAAGCTACGCAAGATGTCGATCATCGAGGAAGGCTACGAGAAACATGTGCGCATGGCAAACCTGTGCATCGTCGGTAGCCATTCCGTGAACGGAGTTTCCGAGCTTCATTCGAAGTTGCTGGTGAAGTCGCTCGTGCCGGAATTCGCGGAACTCTGGCCGGAGAAGTTTAACAACAAGACCAACGGCGTCGCTCCCCGCCGTTGGCTCATGAAGGCCAATCCTGGCCTTACCGATCTCATCAGCCAGACCCTCGACGAGCAGCGGTGGATCACCGATCTCAGTCGCCTGCGCGGCCTTGAGCCGTGGGCGGAGAAGCCGGAATTTCGCGCAGCATTCCGTGGAGTCAAGCGCCTGAACAAGGAGAAGCTGGCAGGCACCATCCAGGACCAGCTTGGTTTCGCGGTCGATCCGGATTCAATCTTCGACGTCCAGATCAAGCGCATCCACGAGTACAAGCGTCAGTTGCTCGCCGTCATGCACGTCATCCATGAATATCTACGAATCGTCGAGCATGGCGAGACACCAGCTGCAGCCCGCACTTACATCTTCGCGGGTAAAGCCGCGCCCGGGTATTGGGCGGCCAAGCAGATCATCAAGCTGATTCACAACGTCGCCGACGTTGTGAACAACGAACAACGCGTTCGGGATTTAATTAAAGTGGCCTTCCTTCCCGACTATCGCGTCTCGCTTGCGACGCTCATCATCCCCGGCGCCGACCTCAGCGAACAGATCTCAACCGCGGGCATGGAAGCCTCCGGTACCGGCAACATGAAACTGGCCATGAACGGCGCCTTGACGATTGGAACCTGGGACGGCGCCAACATCGAGATCGCCGAGGAGGTCGGCCTCGATAACATCTTCATCTTCGGATTGCGCGCGGAACAGATTCTGGAAATGCAGCAAAAGGGCACCTATAACCCTCGCGAGCGCTACGACAACGACCCAGTGGTGAAAGAAGTGATGGACGCCTTGGCCTCCGATCGTTTCTGCCCCAACGAGCACGGTTTGTTCCGCTGGATCTTCGACGAGCTCGTGCATCGCGGCGACAAGTATTACCAGATCGCCGATTTTCCAGGCTACGTTGAGACTCAGAAGCAGATTGAGGGCGAATTCGTGAAGGACGAGATCTGGTGCCGCAAGGCCGTCCTCAACGTGGCGCGCATCGGCAAGTTCTCCAGCGATCGCACCGTGATGGAGTACTCCCGCGATATCTGGCAGATCGGTGCCTACGACAAACCGACCTCGGGGGTGAAACCTGCAGCCAAAAACCACGTCGGGACAGTTGCTGTTCCGGTGTTGAATGGTGAGGCGATTCCCGTGGCTGAATTGACCCAGGAACAGAAACCGCGAATTTCTCCCGACTGAGCCAGGCAGCCCTTTACACGTACCCTTCCGCCAGCGGCACGCCCGTGTTCGTGCCGTCAGCGGGTGGCGGCACTTCTTCCAGGGGATACCCCAGGTCTTTCCACTCGTGATAGCCGCCCAGCAGCGGCCGCACGTTCAGGATCCCCAGTCTCCGCAGTTGCAGCGCCGCACGGGCGCTGGTGGCTTCGTTGGGTCAGGTACAAAAGAGAACGATTTCACCGTCCCTGGTGATTTCGCTTTTCCGGTGCTGCAACTCCTCCGGGGATATCCGTAGCGCCCCCGGCAAAGTGCGCGGATCGGGCAGCAGGTCGAGCGGATGACGCAGATCAATGATCGTGACCGGTTCGCCCGCCTCGAGTTTCTCTTTCAACTCCGCCGGCGTAATGCGTGCCCCAGCCACCTGCTTCAAAAACCGCCGGCGCTGATAGAACTTGTAGCCGATGTATCCAACGATACCGGCGATCAAAAGAATAAGGACGCCGGAGCCGAACTTCTCCACCCGGTCGGCCACCCGATCCAGTTGTTTGCTGAATGCCAGCCCGAGTCCCGCGAAGGCCGATGCCCAGAGCATCGCCCCCATGAAGTCGAATAGCAGGAAGTGCGGAAGTCCGACCCCTGCTGTCGCCGCCAGTGCGGGCGCGGCTGTATTCAAGCCAGGAATAAACTTGCAGACCAGCAGTGTCCGGTAACCGAACTTGGTAAACGTTGATTCCGTGCGACGCACACAGGAGTCGGGCTCCAAGGCGATTTTGCAGAGCCAGCTCAGCACCACCGGACCTTTCCGTTTCCCGAAGTAGTACCAGAAAGAGTCCGCCACTACTGAACCCGCCGCCGCGAACAGCAGCACCAGCGCGAAGTTCAGTTGATGCTGTCCAGCCAACGCGCCCGCCGCAAGCAATAGCGGCGCTGCCGGAATCGGCAGTCCTGCCTGTTCTCCAAGCACCCAGAAAAACAGCAGAATGTAGCCGTGTTGCACCACGAATTGAAGAGTCTCTGTCATGAAAGCAGCGAAAGCAATCCCTTAAACCCTCTGATGCCGACGAGCAGTGAAAGATTCGTGCCGAATTCAGCTTCCCAGGGTGCGGAAAAAATGCGATTTGTGATTTCTCGTCATCCCAATCGGAGGAACGAAGCGCCCCACCAACGTTATCATCCTGAGCGGAGGCGCCTTGGCCGCCCCAATCGAAGGACCTGCTTTCCCTCCATCGGCCGAACCTCTCGCCTATTGCTTCGTAATCCCGATCAGAGCGGAGGGGACCCGACCACGGCCGCGGCATAATCGCCGGCCACATCCGCCGGCTTCCACTGGTTGCCCGAATACAGCTTAACGATTCGTCCGTCGCCGCCCACCAGCACCGTACGCAATGTGTGAACGATTTTCCCCTGCTTGTCGTCGTAAGAGAGGCCAAAGAAATCGGCCGCTTTGCGGGTCTCATCCGCCGAGCCCGACGCGAATTGCCAGCGCCCAAAATCCGGATCGACCGTCCCAGTGTAATGCCGCCTGTATTCCCGCAGGACTTGCGGAGTATCGTGTTCCGGATCGATGCTGATGCTCAGCAATTGCGCCCTTCCTCCCACCGCCGGATCGGCCTGTAGCTTCGCCAGCACTTCGCGAAAGTTGCTGCTCATCAGGATGCAGTAGTCCGGCACCGGACAGCGAGTGTAGATAAACGTCAGCAGCACCGGCTCGCCTGCGAAGTCGCGAAAGTGTATGGTCTTTCCCGCCTGGTTGACGAAGCTGAAGTCGGGCACCGCGTCGCCTACCTCGGGTACTCGCAGGCGGGAAGTGCGGTCGCCGCTCACGTCGCTCGCCTTGGTGAAGGATACGTTCTCCAACTCGGCATGGTCCGTAATTAACAGCGTGGCCATCAACTGATCTCCGGGGCCGATCTTGCCAAAGATCCAATCGTCTTGGCGCGCAACTTGGAAGGGCATCGTCATTCCGGACATTAGTCCGGGAATGTCCTCATGCGCAACCGTAAGCAGTCGGCTCCCTGAATCCACAGCTACCACGCGTCCATGCAACTCGTACCGTTTTCCCGGTGGTTTCTTCGAGCAAGCCACTATCGCCAGCACGATCCCCGCGCAAACAACGATGTTTAGCAAAGGAAAACGCGTATACCGAACGCTTCTGCCCATGGACTTGTTCACTCCGAGACATCTGGATACACAGTGCATTCAGTGTAAGCGAGTGGCGAATCAATCTTCCTCCCGGCTCCCCGCTTGCAGGTGTCTCGTAGAGGGAAACAGCTGGTGGCCGATTCCCCCAAAGCGGCCACCGCATGCGGACCGCTGAAATCCGCGCCTGTCTTGCGGTCCGTGCAACCAACCGGCGGGCGAGCCTGTTGAATGCGTCTTGACTATAGCGAAAAAAGATTTGAATATCGAGAGAAGACGACATCGCAAGTGATTCCATTTGCAAGTCGGGAAAACAATCGCCAAAGGTTTGCTTGATAAGAAAAGGCAGGTTCCCATGGTCAGCAAAACCATCGACGACAATCTTCGGCCGTACCAGATCGGCGCCAAACTTCGCGGCCTGCGCCTCAAAAAGAGCATGGGATTGGTCGAACTCGGAAAACACACCGGACTTTCTCCGGCCCTGCTCTCCAAGCTCGAGCGCGACAAGATGTATCCCACCCTGCCGACCCTCCTCCGCATCGCCCTCGTCTTCAGCGTTGGCCTCGACTACTTCTTCAGCGACGAGCGCAAGCGGCACGCCGTCTCCGTGGTCCGCAGCGGCGAGCGCATCAAGCTGCCCGAACGCCCGGGCGTGCCCGATCCCGCCTACCACTTCGAGAGCCTCGACTTCAAAAGCAACGAGCGCCGCACCAATTCCTATCTCGCCGACTTCGAGCCGCTCGAGTTGAACCGTCTGCGCCCGCACCAGCATCCGGGATCGGAATTCCTCCACGTCATGAAAGGAAAGCTCGGCCTCAAGATCGGCCCCGAAGAATACGAGCTCGACGCCGGCGACTCCGTTTACTTCGATTCCGCCGCCCCTCATACCTACCGGCGCTTGGGGAAGTCGCTCTGTCAGGCGCTGATCGTCACCGCGGCATAGCCGCCGGAACTTGCTACACTGCTGTCGCATCCACGATCACAACGTTGGAGAACATATGCACGACGCTGATGCGGTAGTGCTGGTTTGTCTGGCAATGGCGTTTGTATTGTTTGCGACAGTTTCCATGGCCGCTCAAAGCGAGCCGCGCGCTCGCGATCTTGGCATTCCTTTTGACGGCAGGCCCGGTCCGCTCAATGCGATTACCGACGTCGCCGACGTCGAAGTCGGATTCACCACCCTTATCTCCGGCTCCGGCAAGCAGGTTGTCGGACAGGGGCCGGTACGCACGGGAGTGACGGCCATCCTGCCGCGTGGCAAGAAGAACTCCAACGATCCCGTCTTCGCGGGATGGTACACGCTGAACGGCAACGGCGAAATGACCGGAACCACATGGGTCGAGGAGTCCGGCTTTCTCGAAGGTCCGGTCATGATCACTAACACCCACAGTGTGGGACTCGTCCGCGATGCCGTCATCAAGTGGCGCATCGAGCATGATGGCGCTGATCCCCATGGATACTGGTGGTCGCTGCCCGTGGTTGCCGAAACCTGGGACGGCGAGCTCAACGACATCAACGGCTTTCACGTAAAGACCGAAGACGCCTTTCACGCGCTGAACACGGCCTCCAGCGGCGCGGTTGCCGAGGGCAACGTCGGCGGCGGCACCGGAATGATCTGCCACGGATTCAAGGGCGGCACTGGAACGGCCTCGCGCAAACTCGAAACTAAGGACGGCGGCTACACCGTCGGAGTTCTCGCACAATGCAACTACGGTGTGCAGTCGGAGTTGCGCATCGCCGGCATTCCCGTCGGGCGAGAGCTTCCTCCCGGTATCCCTCGCAAGCAGGACACCGGATCGATCATCGTCGTCGTCGCCACCGACGCTCCCCTGCTGCCCAACCAGTTGAAGCGGCTGGCGCGCCGCGTGCCGCTCGGCCTGGGACGGATGGGAAGCTACTCCGGCGACGGCTCCGGCGACATCTTCATCACGTTTTCGACCGCGAACCCGGGCACGTGGGGTGCAAGCGGGACAAAGCAGATCACCATGCTTCCCAACGACGACCTGAATCCACTGTTCCTCGCAACCGTGCAGTCGGTGGAAGAGGCGGTGGTGAACGCCATGATCGCCGCCAAGACCATGAAGGGCATCAACGACTTCGAAGTCCATGCGATCCCCCATAGCGAATTACAACAGGTGCTGAAGAAATACAACCGCCTGATCGAACCGGGGAAATAGACGACGAAGGCGAGGAGGCGGACTCGGATTTTGCACCGCGGGCGGTGCAACTTTCCCGAGTTTTTATCTGGCTGAAATTCCGCGTTTTCAGGAAGATACAAGGAATTTTCGGGCAAGATCCGTGGCGTCAATACGTCCCGCAGAGCGGGACTGGACCTATCGTGGGTTCGAGCACAGTGAGGCCCCGGGCGTGCGTAACCCACTCCTTTGACTTCGCTCACGGCAGCCCTGTCGCTGCGCGACTTGGGTGGACAACCTAACTGTTCAAATTGACAGGAGTGAGGTGATTAAGCCGGACGACCGGAGTTTGCCGTTGATCTGTTCGAGGAGGGCTGAAAGCGCTGGCGGAAAAGTGCCGTCCCCGAGGGGACTCCGGGATCTATCGCACGCTTTCCCAGCCTGATAGTTCCCAGGTTAGCGCCGAGAATGGCGCAGTCAACCCTTCGGCCAGCTCAGGGCAAGCTCTGGGGCACCTGTCTGCGCGACAAGAGTTGGGCCGCCGCAGAGAAAAGCCCCGCTCAGGCTTCGCTTGAACGGGCCTCCCGCCGGCACTATCGATTTGACTTGTTCCGCATCAGAGCGAGGCGATGATCTTGCGGTACTCGTCCTCGGTGAATGCCTTCATCGTCTGCGTGGTCACGTTGCCTGCAGCGCCCGTGGCCAGCATGAATTTGGCACTCGCTTCATCGTTGGGAAATTCCGAGACGATCACAGCATCGTACTTTCCCATGGTCAAGAACCAGGCGTGAATCTTGCCACCGGCTTTCTCGGCTGCTTTGCGGGCGGCGTCCAGACGCGCCGGGCTTTCCTTGATTTTGCCCGCTCCCTGCTGTGTGTAGCGAATCAGTGTCACGTAATGTCCCATGGCGGCCCTCCATATCGAGATTGGGTCATTATCTGCCTTCGGAGGAAGGAGTCAAGAGAGGAACTAGGCAGGGTGATCCGGAAGTAGGCGGGCTGGATTGGATTGTTGCTGGGTTCGCGGTCAATTGATGGCTCCGGCCTGGGTAGCCGCACTTCGACTTCGCTCACGGCATGCTCTGCCTGGCACTGCCGGTATCTGCGAAGCGGAAATATGAAACAAAGGGAAGAGAACTAGAAGTGCTGGTTCCCGCCCGGGGCTAAAGCCCGGATATCGAAAAGCTCCAATTCACCGGACTGAAGCCCGGTGCTTCCACCCTGAAAAGCAGGTCCTTCGACTCCGGCGGCGGGCCGCCTGCGATCGGGAGGACAAAGGTTCTTTCATGACGACGAAAACGGAGATTCGGATGGATCATCGTCCGATGACTTTACCAATTGGGGAGACTGGAACCTGGTCCACGATTTCGATGCCGAAGCCTTCGAGTCCGGCGACTTTGCGCGGGTGATTGGTGAGCAGGCGAATGCGTTTCAGGTTCAGGTCCGACAGGATCTGCGCTCCAATGCCGATCTCGCGCTGAGTACGGCGCTGGCTTTCCGGCAAGGTGGGCAGTCTTTGCTCGTGATGAAACTGCAAGGTCAACTTCTCGCCTAGCTTTTCTACCGAGTAGCCTTTCGATGTCTGGTGTAGATAAATGAGAGCTCCGCGTCCTTCTTCGGCAATGCGGCGCATGGCGCCGTCGATAGCGTCATGGCATCCACACCAGCTTGCGCCGAAGACGTCGCCAACCAGACAATGCGCGTGCATGCGCACCAGCACCGGCTCATCACCGCCGGTCTCGACGTTGCCTTTCACCATGGCGATGTGTGAGTCACCATTGATTTCCGATTCATAGACGATCATGCGGAATTCGCCGTAGGCCGTGGGCACGACGGTCTCCGCCAGTCGCCGAACGTAACGCTCATGCGCCATGCGGTAGCGGATCAGTTCGGCGACGGTGAGCATCTTCAGATCGTGCTGGCGGCAGAAGTCGGCAAGCTGCGGGACTCGAGCCATGGTGCCATCGTCGTTCATAATCTCGCAGATAACGCCCGCGGGAACGAGTCCAGCGAGCCGGGCAAGATCGACCGCGGCCTCGGTTTGTCCGGCACGAACGAGCACGCCTCCCTTGCGGGCCCGCAGTGGAAAAGTGTGGCCTGGCCGCGCCAGGTCGTTGGGACGGGTCGCGGGATCAATTGCAACCATGATGGTGCGGGCACGATCGTAAGCCGAGATGCCGGTGGTCACGCCGTCGCGGGCATCGATGGACTCGGTAAATGCGGTGCCGAAGTTGGATGTGTTCTCGGCCGACATGGGAGGGAGCCGCAGGTAGTCAAGGCGTTCCTCGGTCATGGCGAGACAGATGAGTCCGCGTCCGTATCGAGCCATGAAATTGATGGCTTCGGGGGTGATCTTTTCGGCTGCCATGGTGAGATCGCCCTCATTTTCGCGATCTTCATCGTCAACGACGACGATCAGGCGACTGGCACGAATTTCTTCGAGGGCGGTGTCGACATCGCAGAAAAGGGAAGTCTTCGCCATGGCTGTAACCTGCGATTCTAGCAGTTGCGCTGGCGAGGGAGCGAATGGCGGGCACGGAAAGCCCTTCACCACTGAGTCACGGAGAAGACAGGAAAAAGACTTCGGGATTTCGCAATCGGTGGGGTGAATGCTTATGGGAGTGATTAAACAATCGAATCAACCAGAACGTAGGCATGGCAACCAGACGGAAGCGGGGATGGTAAAGATCCAGGCCCGACGATACGGTGGCAACGCCCAGCGAACGGCCGAGAAAGGATGAGTACTGCCGACTCCGACGATGGCGCCGGTGATGATGTGGGATAGTACTGACAGGAATTCCGGCGAGGGCCGTGCCGAAGAGTATGATGGCGCCGGCGGTTTCCGCGCAGAAGCCACCAACAGGTTTGAGCTTGGTGATTTTCGAGCCGATGGTGTGGACCATGCGCCATCCACCGAAACAGGTGCCCAGTGAAATCGCGGTGTGGGCGGCATGGATGATTGGCCAGTGCCAGTGTCCCCCAGTTCGCGGAGAAGTCGATCTTGTTCATGACACCGTCGGTATAGAGCGCTCCGGCGACGATTCCCATGGTCTTCTGGGCGTCATTGCCGCCGTGGCCAAGGCTGTAGGCGGCGGCTGAGAGAAGCTGCAGTCTGCGGAAGAGTTTGTCCGCCTGGCGGGGAGACTTCTTGTGAAAGAGCCACGACACGGCCACCATCAGTCCGAATCGGAGCATGAAACCCATCACCGGCGCCACGACGGTAGGAATGTCTACTTCCCGAAACGCGAATTGGTGCCTAAGACCGACGGGCGCGGTGTACGCATTCGGAGGTATTTATGCAGCCGTCGGCCATGCGTAGCCGTTCCACGGGCTGTCCTCCAACAATATGGGATTCAACTATTTCAGCGACATCGGTAACTTTGATGTTGCCGTACCAAACCGCCTCGGGGTAGACCACGACGGTCGGGCCGTGCTCGCATTGGTCCAGACAACCTGACTTGTTGGCGCGCACGGTCGCCTGAATCCCGGTCTGCGCCAGCTTGGCCTTGAAAGCGCGTTGGAGGTCTCCGTTTCCAGTTGGATCACAACAGCCACGGGGGTGGCCCTCAGGACGCTGATTACCGCACACGAAAATATGCCTGACAAATTTTGCCATAAGGATTTGGAGATGTCGGAAGAATTGACCGGCCGATCAAGAAAAACGGGCCGCATGCAGCGGCCCGCCCATGATGCGGTTAAGAATTAGAGGGTCGATTCGATTTCGAATCCCCAGGCTTCGAGCAAGGGCTCAGGAATGTACTTCGAATTCTTATTCTTGCGGGCCCACTCGCGCAGACGCGTCGAACGGATGTATTGATCCGGTGCAAGCTTAAATTCCTTGACCACCTGCTCGAACTCGGTGATGGTAGGGACGACCGGTCCAATCGGTTCCGGCTTTCCCCAGTTCGGATTTCCACGTCGCTTTGCCATATATGTGTTGTTTCCTGCCTTCCACGATAACTGCCGTCCAGTTCCATGGAGTCCCATGTCACCGTCGGAAAAAATAATCCTAAGTTACGGAATACAATAGCCTCCCGAATGTACTGGTCCGTCGACCTTAGGCGCCATCCCAAGGGGGTAGAGACGTAAGGGAACCTCGCCCTGAAACAATTCTATTTTAACCCGTTTTAATGTGGTTCTCAAGGAAAATGAATGGGATACAGGCACCTCAATGAGGAGTTTAGCCAGCCGCCAAAGTCAGCTATCTCCCTATTACTTAAGACGTTTACGAGGCTGGCTGGTTAGCGGCGGGAAGTGACCCTTAGACAGAACACGATAAAAGTGGTACGAGGAAACCACGGCAATTTGCCTGTTAGTGTCCGAGTTAATACCACCTGAGTGCGCCATCGGTTTCAAAACGGTTAACCAAGCGGGCGCTCCCGAGGTTGCTACTGAATGACCGTTATGGTCGCGGCGTTCGAGGTAACTCCACCCGAAGTTGCGGTCACGGAAGAAGTACCGACCGTTGCGGCCGTCGCCAGCCCGGTAGTTGAGATGCTGGCAACCGAGGTGGGAGTCGATGTCCAGGTAGCGATACTGGTGACGTCAGCCATAGTTGAATCGCTGTAAGTTGCGGTGGCGGTGAACTGAACCGTGGTCGGTCCCAGCGACAGGCTCAAGGTCTGGGTCAGGGGTGCGATCGTGACGCTCGTGACCGTCTTCTGGGCGACGGTCACCGGCGTGGACGCGATGACACCGCCGCTTTGGGCCTTGATGCTCGCCGTTCCCAGTGCCACGGCCGTCAGCAGACCGCTGCTGTTTATCGTAGCGACGGTGGTGAGGTTAGAACTCCAGGTGACCTGCGAGGTTACGTCTCCGGTGCTGTTGTTGCCGAAAGTGGCTGTGGCAGAGTACTGCTGGGTCACGCCCGGCTGAACGACCGCGCTCGCTGGAGAGATCTGGAGGGCTGTAATCGTAGAGGCGGACGGGAAAAACTGCCCGCAACCGGCTACCGTAATCAGGAGAGCCAAGGCGAGACTGATTGCGCTGGGCGTTCTCAATTTCTGCACAGGCCTTATCGTATCATTACTCGTCGAGGCCCCACGGGATTCCAAAATGGGAGTCGCAATAGCCTCACGGACCCTCGAAAGAAATATGTGGCGGAGCAGTCGTCGCCGGGCGAAAGTTGAAGAGTAGCGATGCCGGATTTGTCGCCGGGAATCGCGATGAGCTGCTGCCGATCTTCCGCGTCCCAGGTTTAACAGAGGATTGTCATTTCAAAAGGGACCAAGCCGATCACTTGAATAGCATGTTCCACACTCCGAACGCGGAGGCTCCAGATGCCGACGGTGGCGAGCATGGCGGAGCGCAGCACTAACAAATCGGGATCGGCACCAGCAAGAAGAACGATGGCATTGTCATCCAGCCAGGCTCCGGTGAACGGCGATCCCTCGGACCGCGACGTGGTCTGGTAATCCTCATCTTCGGCAGTTGCCGGCGCATTGATTAGCGTTGAGATGTTGCCGGGGGAGAGACCGATCTAGTGAAGAGTTCTTCGCGAAATTACAGCAAAGGGCGGCGAGCAACTGGCAATCCAACCCGGAGCTACCGGGCTGAAATCGGCCATGCCGTGTTCAGGAGAACCTTGGGTGCCGGGATCGAAGTTGCAGTCTGCCGGTGTGGCCGAGCAGTCCGTGGTTAGGTCGCAGTTAGGAGCGGAAAAACATTTGCCCAAGTCAATGGTGCGAATGCCATCAACGCAGCGACCACGATACTTCCAGTAATCCACCGTTTCACGGTCTTCCTCCGTACCGTGCGATTATGCATCCATTCGGGCGCGAGGTTTCAACAGTTGCGCGCCATTATGAAGCACTCGACAGCATTCCCTTCAACACCAATTGTTAGCCAGCGACCGGTGTATAGCTGGCCTAGCCGGAACGTTTCTTCGATTGGGTCGTACACCAATCGAAATCCCTTGCCGTCATCCGCGACAACCGCGCACTTCCGCGTCAGCGGGTTCGGGAGGTCGCATTCTTCCTCTGTATCGCGTAACTCCAGTTCCATCCAATACGGCGGGACAAGGCATAACCGCATCTCCCCTAGTAGAGAGTGAACTGCTTCTTCACGCATCCTGCTGGCGACCGACCCGTCGGGGACATGGCGTTTATAAGTCGCAATCTCTTCTTCAACATGCTGTCTCAGAAGAGCAAAGAATGCGCGATCGTCCATGGTCGCAGCCAAGTCCTTCTGGCCAGATCAGGTGACAGTTCATGGAGTGCTGCCCGTGGTACGAGCATCCAGAGAGAGAGAGGGAGGGCAGCCCAGCGATGACTTCTCTGCAGGTCACGCACTGCTTTTCTGGTACGACTTTGGTATAGGTCGCCTGAAGCCAGGCTTAATTTCCTGGCCGGAGCCGTACGAGGGGTGCCGCCAGTGCGTAGCCTCCGACCAAGCTCCGAATCATTCCCGGTTTCTACACCGACCGTGGTCAGGCTGAAGTCGGTTCGTGGCTGGGGAAATCCCCCCAGCCGACCTGAGCGAAGCCGCTGTGCGGCGGACGCCTGAGCGTGTCATAGGCGCGCAGTTTGGAGGGAGCTGATCAAAGTTGGGTCACAGGGAAAGGGGGGGTCTCTGTGACCCATCTTCGCAAGATCATGCTCGAAGAACTCGACCGTCGAAACTACGCTCAGACCACCATCGATTGTTACCTTCGCACCGTCAAACGTTTCTTCTGGTACTTCAACCGTTCCCCGAACAGTTGGGCCCACAACACGTCCGCGAGTAAGTCAGGTGCGGAGCAGGAACTCCCCGAGCCTTCCACACGATCACAGTTGTTCCTCGCAGACCGACACCGATGCAGTTTCCGGTTCGATCTGAACCAAGTGACTCGTTGTACCGCGGACGGACTCAAAATCTACTCGCTTGTCATTCGCGTAGATTCGATGCCGAGGGTGCGTCCGGTGCCATTCTGTGAGAGAGGCACTTTGATGCACGTGCTCAACGATCTTTCGCCAGCCGGCGCTGTTGTAGGCAGAAAAGTTAATCTCGCCCTCTTGTGTCGCCACTGGAGTGGTCGAATCCGCCATCGTCGCGAAATCGTAAATGTGTGCGTCCTGGAACCACATTGCGTTCGTCATTACGATCTTCCAACGGCCGTTGCACGAATCCGCGCGCTCAGACCAATTGTCCCCGGAGCCGGAGACGCGATAGAAGCAATCTTCAAGCAACGTGGGAACGTGGCGGAGATCGAACCCTGAAGGGGCTTGTGCGTGATCGAAATTACGGAATACCGCTAGCGAGACTAATGTCTTAGTGATCGCTGGCCCCCTCGCCGAGTCGGTGATCTCCACAATGTCGCGCATGAACTGCTGCAAATTAAAGAAAGCGCCAACGGGGACCATTTGCTTCGAATCGGCATTAACCAACAGAGGGCTGAAGATCCCGTGGTTCGGATGTATATCGCTAAAAAGGCTACCGATCTTCGACGCAGGGCGGAGAACATCGCACAGATGGGCGAAGATTCCGTATGCCGACACTGGGAACCAATCCCGCATCGGCTGCCAGTCGACCGAGGTTTGCGCTTGCAGGTCATAAGCGATCTGCGATACCGGATAACGCCGAGCATATCGCTCATCGTCGCTTATGGCCTCGTCTCTCCCGGAAAACATCACGGGTTGGAAAATGACGCCGTGAATTTTGTCCACGTTATCAATTACGAAACGAACAACGTTGCCAAGGCCGTCATTGTTGCCTCCATTAACCACGCTCACTTGCAGCGTCGTTCGCATGCCTGCTGCCCCGATGTTCTGAAGGGCCCGATGCTTCACTTCCATGTAATTTCCGATACCGCGATGCTTGTTCTTCGCTTCGGAAACGCCATCAAATTGGAGATATACGGAGTGCAGTCCGGCGGCTTTTGCTTGGAGCGCAAAGGTCGGGTCTTGCGCGAATCTAATTCCATTCGTCGCGACGTGAATCCGATGGAATCCCATGCTCTTGGAGTAACGAATCGCGTCAAGCAAAATCGGTGAAAGCGTAGCCTCGCCGCCGGAGAACAGGACATTAATTTCCCTCTGTGGCTTGAATGACGCCGCTCTTTCGAAAAGGGTCCTGATGTCTTCCATGCCCAATTCGTGAACGTAGGTCGTGGCGTTTGCATCCATGTAGCAAGGCGAGCAGACCATGTTGCATCTGTTCGTCATGTCGATGATTAGGTACGTGCCCCGACCTGATCTGATCCCGCTAGGGCCGTGGTCGTGTATGTCTCGGTCACCGAGACACTCGAAATCCCTTCCAAAAGCAAGGCTCTCCATTTTTCGGAAGAAAGCCGGGTGATTGGACAGTACATCTTCAAATGGGCCGTGCTTTGGGCACGCCTTGCGCATCAGAATGCGGCCTGCTTCCTCCACTATCGCAGCGTCAATCACGCCGGGCCTGTCCCTGAACTCAGCGATACTGGCGTGCTCTCGGATCACCGCGTCTGTCGCCTCGATGTTGCACTCCGGGCATAGCGATAGGGTGCTCCTCGGAACGCCCGTCATCATGCGCATTCTCTCGCGGCTCTTGAGCAGTCGGCCGGGCGCCCAGGACGGGCTTGGCATTTCGCCCTTAGGGAGGATCGCGTTGACGTTTGTAGAAAGCGTCCACGCTAAGTGCGACGCCGCGCGGATAATACGAGATGGTACTGGGAACATTGGGAGTTGACCTCCAGTCCGGGATTATTGGCGAAGGGCGGGAAGTCTGTCACTGCAACCACGTTGCGGTGCCGTGGAGACTTGGGAATGTATTTTACACTTGCTGTCAATGCCGCGGCTGAATTGAGGAGGCGCGCACGTTTGGACGGCGAATCTGGCGGAGTTAGGCGGAGACGACAAGCAGAGAGAACTCGCAGCAACGCTCGTGGAGCTACCAATCAGCGCCGCACAAGAAACCCAAGAAACAAAAGATCATCACCCCGCAATCCGGGATTTCGGAAGTGGTGTGCTTCATCAACAATGATGACGTCGGCTAATTCCTTGAAGCGCCGGAGTCGCTCCGGGTAGGTATAGTGCGGTGTGCCTCTCGACAACCTTCGATATCTCTGGGGTCACGTCGGCCATCGTCGAGGCGCCGCGAAATAAGCAGATTGAATGCCGGATCTACACAAAGGACAAATTTCACGCCTTAGGGGGATGGCAGTACCGCGCCGTCGTCTGCGGCTGCGTATGTCCAAGCAGCTTGCCGACGATGTGGCGGCATGGTGTGCCGCTCTTTTCTCCCGGCAAATGGAGATTGGGGAGCGGTGGTGCGGGCGGAGGGAGTCGAACCCTCACAGGCCGTTAAGCCCTGCGGATTTTCATACCGTCTACGGCTTTCGCCGCCCGGACACGGGCGCTTTACAAGCGTTCCCGCCCGGTTTGCGGTCTGGACTATCCCTTCACCTTCCCCGGATGATCCGGAGCTTAGGTGCCGCCCGTCTAGTCTCTACACCTTCCCGGCGGAAGTTTTCCCTCCGGGCTTGGCTCGGGATTGCCGCCCCGGCTTTCGCCGGGATAAGTTTAAGGTTTCCCCGAATTTGGGCGGTTCTACATCGCCGGTTTCCCAGGCGAGCACTCAAGTTTTGCCCTTAAGTCCGCTGCGTCTGCCATTCCGCCACACCCGCGTGGCTGGTCGTCTGCAGCTACGATCATAGCAGGCAGGGAGGATTTACACGTCGGTGTGTGGGCTCGATGGTGCTGGTCGATTTTGTGTTCTTCGCTGGCCTTTGCCGATCTTTTTCGGCTTTGGCCTCATGATGTTGATCGCGCCGCGGTCGTTGCTCAAACCGTTTATGAGGAGAGCTGCAAGTCAAGTATTCACCGAGCCGTTATCGGCGTAGAAAATCGCGAAGACTGCGCTTGCTTGTAATGGTGCTTGGCAGTCGCGTCCTGCTCTTCCGAGAATTCATCGCAATTTCATTCCACAGTGATTGAGCGTGACTATCATCAGCAAGTCCGCGCCTCCTCGTTCGAAAATAATCTTCTATGAGGATCACGATGAGAAAGGCAGTCGCTTTACTTGCCCTCGCATTTACCTGTTCGATAGGCTCCGCGATCGCACAGGACAATAACTCCCACCAAAGCCAGATCAACAACCGCGGCATCCGCCAAGTCCTGCTGATCAGCATCGACGGTATGCACGCAGTGGATTACTTAAATTGCGCCAACGGCATCAGCACCGCCAACAACAACCAGCCGTATTGCCCGGCAATTGCTGCGCTGGGCCAGACCGGGATCAACTACGTCTCCGCCAGCACCTCAAAACCCTCCGATTCCTTCCCCGGCCTGACGGCCATCGTCACGGGTGGAAGCTCGGCCCTGACCGGCGTCTATTACGATGTCGGTTACTCCAGGAATTACAACGCGCCCGCGAAAACCACGGGCAACGGCGTTGCGGCTGGCCCCTGCACCCCCTATGGGCCGCCCACGGGTACCAGAGCTGAGTATGAAGAAGGCATCGATATCAACCAGCACGCGCTGAACGGCGGCGCACCCGGCGCGTCGCTCACTGACGGCGGCATCGCCTCCATCGATTCCAAGAGACTGCCTCGCGACCCCGAGAATGGCTGCGCGCCCGTCTTCCCATGGGAATTCGTCCGCGCCAACAGCATCTTTAGCGTGATTCACCAGGCTGGCGGATACGCGGCATGGTCTGACAAGCACCCTGCCTACGCCTCCGTCGCCTCGGGCATCGGACCGAGTGCGCTCGACGACTTCTACGCACCTGAAATCAACTCCAACGTGGTCGCTCTTCCCCGAGTCAAAACGCCCACGGGCGTATCCTGCGCCCCAATCCGCGATAAAGGCGCCGACCTGACCGCCTGGACCAACAGCTTCGAGAACATTCAGTGCTACGACACGTTGAAGGTGAACGCCATCCTCAACGAGATCGATGGCAAGGATCACCTCGGCACCAAGACAGCGAAGGTTCCTACCATCTTCGGCATGAACTTCCAGGCGGTGAGCGTGGGCCAGAAGCTCATTGAACATAGCAACGGCGTGACGGGCGGATATCTGGATGCCGCCGGCACACCCAGCGCGGCCCTGCTGAACGAATTCCAGTTCGTCGACGCCTCGATTGGGGCATTCGTCAAAGAGCTGAACAAACGGGGGCTCCTTAGTTCGACCCTGATCGTAATTACTGCCAAACATGGCCAGTCGCCCATCGATCCCAGCCGCTACGTCGGCCAGACCATCAATGGAACTTCACCCGCCACCTTACTGTCCAACGCGGGCTTCCTTCCATTTTCCGAATCTACCAACAACCCCACCGGCATTGGCCCGACGGAAGATGACGTCTCGCTACTTTGGCTGAACAGCTCGTTCGATACTGACGCCGCCGTCGCACTCCTCGAAGCGAACGCGTCCGCCACTACCGGAATCGCGCTCGGGCAGATCTTTTACGGCCCTTCGCTCTTCCTTAACTATAACGACCCAACCGTAGACCCCCGCACGCCGGACATCATCGTGACCCCGAATGTCGGTGTTACTTACTCCGGCAGCCACGCGAAACTGGCCGAGCACGGCGGGTTCGCCCATGACGACACGAATGTCATTCTGCTGCTGTCCAATCCGAACTTCAAACCCAGGACGGTGAGCGCCACAGTGGGTACTGCCCAGGTGGCGCCTACTGTTCTCAAGGCCTTGGGTATCAATCCTAGCGCCCTGGATGCAGTCCGTGCGGAGGGAACGGGCGTCCTTCCGGCGGTTCAATTCTAAACAGTCCCTAAAGCTCGGTAAGCGGACAGTGGACGCTCCTTCGGGGCGTCCGCTGCTTCTTGGAGCCTAGGAACTCCCGGTCAAAATCTCGGGGGCAGACAATCTATTGTGAAAAACCAGACGCTTTGGATGCTGTTCCTGAGATAGCGGCCGTGCATCCCCTCCTTACCACTGCTCATCGAGCGCATACCTCGGACTGGCGCGTGCCATTCTGGAGCAAGGCCTTGGCCACACCCTTCTACTTGCTTACGGATGATTGAAGGAGCAGGCATCCGTGAATGCTCGCCGACGCTTCTGGGCGAGTAACGGGCGGCCCGAAATTATTCCGGTCAAGAAGTCCTAGTTAGGGCTGTATCTGAAGCGCCCGCGAGCGAGATCTGCGGACAAGAGGGACGCTTCGGATACAGCAAGTAATAGCTCCGATTATCTTGTCCGAGGTCAGACGCGGGACACGCGCTTGTGGAGCAAGGGTCGGGGAAAAAAGGTCGGAGCCGCGAATTTCAGTGGGCGTCCATCTCCGGTGCAGTTCCTGGCTTCGGCTGCTTGAGCAGAAAGGGAAGCGGCACCAGACAGGCGACGATCACCGACACCACCCAGAACGCATTGACGTAGGAGAGTAATGCCGCCTGCTGCTGCATAGTCCCATGACCTGGTTGTAAGCCTGCTGCATGGCGAGCACGGGGCCGGAACCTGACTTGCGCCATACTTGGCGGCGGTCCCGTTCACCATGCTGTTGAACTGCGGATTAGCGGCGGTGGCGTGGGCTACCAAGTTGGTCTGGTGTACCTGGCTCTGGCGCGCGAGGAAGGTGGTCAGCATGGAGATACCAACGCTGCCGCCGAGATTTCGAATGAAGTTGCTGATTCCCGAAACCTGGTTGCTCTTGTCGCGCGGCACACCCACGTAGCTGAGAATGCTGATCGGAATGAAGATGAAGGCCAGGCCCGACATCTGGTACATGCGCCAGAAGATCATGGTGCGGAAGTCGACGTCAAGACTCAGGTTCGTGATGTGGTAGAGACGCGACGGCGGTCATGGCGAAGCCGAAGGCGATCATCCAGCGCGGATCGATCTTGGTGGAGAGCAGGCCCGCGATGGGGAACAGCAGCATCAGCATGAATCCCGCGGGTGACAAGACTTCTCCGGCTTTCTCTGCCGTGTAGCCCATCATGAGCTGGAGGAATTGCGGGATCAGCACGGTGGTTCCGAAGAGCACTGCGCCCAGCACGAAATTGAACAGAACCGTCGCCGCGAAATTGCGGTTCTTCAGCAGCTTCAATTCAAGGATCGGATGGGGGTGCCGCCATTCGTGAAATACGAGCGCAACCAGCGCAATTACGGCGAACGTAAAGAAGACGGCGATGTAAGTTGAACCGAACCAGTCGTCCTGCTGGCCTTTGTCGAGCACGACCTGCAGTAAGCCGAGACCGACGACGATCAGCGACAGTCCGATGTAGTCGACCTTGATGCCTTTGCCCTTGGTGCCACGGAGCCACGGCGGATCTTCGACCACGGTCGAGGTCAGAAAGAGCGAGAGCAGGCCGACGGGGATATTGATGAAGAAAATCCAGCGCCAGTCGTAGTTGTCGGTGATCCATCCGCCGAGCGTGGGACCGATTGCCGGGGCAACTACGACCGCCATGCCGTAAACCGAAAATGCCAGACCACGTTTCTCGGGAGGAAAGGTGTCGGCGAGGATGGCCTGTTCGCTGGGGCCCATGCCTCCGCCGCCCGCGCCTTGCAGGATGCGGAAGAAAATCAGCAACGGAAGAGATGGGTGCAATGCCGCACAGAATGGAAGAGACGGTGAACAGCGCAACGCAGGTCATGTAGAAGCGCTTGCGTCCGATGACGGTGGTTAGCCAGCCGGACATCGGAAGCACGATAGCGTTAGAGACCAGATAGCTGGTGAGCACCCAGGTGGACTCGTCCTGCCCGGCGCTGAGGCCGCCGGCAATGTGCGGCAGGGCAACGTTGGCGATGGAGGAGTCGAGCACCTCCATGAACGTGGCCAGCGTCACCGTGAGGGCGATGATCCACGGGTTATAGCGCGGCTTCCAGGTGGCGGCCGTGAGAGTCGCTTGCACTGTCCATGTCGAGTGTCCGAGTTCGTGGGTCCTATCTCGGGTTATTCTCTGGTTGGACCGACACCTTGACATCAGGTTCGACCGACATGCCGGGACGCAAGAGCCCGTCCTGGTTGAAGTCGGGCTTGTCGTTGTTGTCGAAGTCGATGCGCACCGGAATGCGCTGCACCACCTTCACGTAGTTTCCGGTGGCGTTCTCAGGAGGCAGCAGACTGTACTTGGCGCCGGTCGCCCCACCGATGCTGGTGACGTGGGCGTCCCAGGTGCGTCCGCCGTAGGTATCGACCTTCACTTTGACCGGCTGGCCGGGGCGCATATGTTCGAGCTGGGTTTCCTTGAAGTTCGCTGTCACCCAGATGTCGCGCAGGGGAACGATGGCCATGAGATCCTGGCCCGGGCGAGACGTTCTGGCCAACCTGGACGGAGCGTTTGCCGACGACGCCGTCGACCGGTGCGATGATGGTGGTGTATCCGAGGTTGAGCTGGGCCTGATCGAGCGCGGCCTTGTAGCGCTGGGCTTGGGCCGTCAGCCGATTCAGCTTTGGCCTTGGTGGCTTCCACCTGTTTGGGCGTGACCTGCGCATTGCGCAACTCGGCGTTGGCCTGATCGACGCGCGATTGCGCCTACGCGTACTTGCTGCTGCGCAGCCAGCAGAGCAGCCTTTCGAGCATCGACGGTTGCGTTTGCGGAAGTGGCCGCGGCGGTAGCCTGATCGAATTGTTGCTGCGCGATTTCATGCTTACCGAGCAGCATGCGATAGCGTTCCACGTCAGCGTTCAGCTTCTGGCTGTCGCCTGGGCCTCGACGATCTGAGCCTGCGCGGCCTCCACCTGCTTCTGGGCCGCGGCTCACGCTCGGCCTGAGCGCCGGTGACGTCGGCAGCTGGCAGAATGAATCTGGCTGAAGGACCCGACGTCGGCAATGGGAACGCCTGCCTGTGCAGCCTGGTGGTTGGCCTGGCGTCCTGATAGTCGGCCTGGGCGCGATCGAGGGCCACCTTGTAGTCGGTGGGATCGATCGACTACCAGCACGTCGCCTTTGTGGACGAACTGTCCGTCGTCGTAAGTTGACCTTGATGACCTGCCCGCCGACGCGCGCGCTGATGGGATAAATGTGGCCGTCGATCTCGGCGTCGTCGGTGTTTTCCCAGCGGCGGCTGTCCCACCAGTACCAGCCGACCAGCAGGAGGACAAGAATGACACCAAAGACAGCAAGATACTTGGCGCGCGGGATTCCGCTGAAACAAGCTGCGGCGGGCAATCTGCGCCGTCGTCATGATCGTGTTCGCATCGTGATCCTGCGAATGATCGTCGGCAGGTCTTCACGTCGTTTTGTTCGGTGTCTCGTCGGACTCATTGCTTCTTCACCTGTCACTTGGGCTGCGGAGGATTGGGAGTTGGCGGCGTAGCGCTGTTGGGCGTAGGCGGCGGCGTAATGGCGTTGGGGTTTGCCGGCCCAACCACACTTGGCGGCAAGCGCGGGATTGCCCGCCAGATACTGCTTGATCATCTGCTCGGCATTGCCGATGGAGCGAGCCAGCAGAACCTTCGCAATATTGTGCGCATACAGAGCTGGCGATGTACTGATCGTTGGCAGACGCCAGCTGCTGCTGCGCCTGGATGACTTCCACGTTGTTGGTTACGCCTGCGGCAAAGCGGTCCTGCGACTGTTCGAGCGCCTGCTGCGCGAAGTCGAGGCCGATCTTGGCAACCTCCACCTGCTTGAGCAGCGGCCCTCAGATCGAGGATGGAATCTTCCACTTCCTGTTCGATACGCGCCTTTCAGGTTGTCAGCCTGGGCCTGACGTTCCTTCAGCACGGCATCGGCTTCCTGGACGTCGGCCTGAACCTTTCCGCCCTGGAAGATCGGGATGTTGAGAGTGGCGGCCGCTGTGTAGTTAGGCGCCATTGCGTCGGGAGTGTAGCCGAGAACGCCGTAGGTTCCGGACAGACTCCGACCGACGGCAGATAACCCTTCCAAGCTGCGGAGCGGCGCAACTCGGCCGCACGCACTTGCGCCTGGGTCGGCCTTGTAGTCGGAGCGGGTGGTGCAGAGCGAGATCGTAGGCGCCGGTGAGATTGATGTCGGGCAACGGGAGCGTAAGGAACGCGATTGACCAGGCGAAATTTCTGCTGCACCGGCAGGCCGATCACGCGCGCAAGAGCGATGCGCTGCTTCTCGAGGTCGTTCTGGACCTGGATGAGCGACTTCCTGCTGAGCCTGCAGCTGCACGCGGGCACGCAGCGTGTCGATGTTGGGCGCGAGGCCGGCCGTCTTCCTGGTCGTTCGCCAGATTGTAAAGGGCCTGGGCGGTCTGCAGTTCGGCCTGCGCGGCCTCAAGTCGAGATTCCTGCGCGATCACCAGCAGGTAATTGGCGCCCACGGCGAGCACCACGGTGTCGCGTGCGTCCTGATAGTTGAACTCGGCGGCCTTCACCGTCTGGCTGGTGGCACGGTATTTGTCGATAGAAGAGAAGTTGAGCGGCGTTCCAGCTTCCGGTGGCTTGAGTGGCGGTGAGACCAAAGGGGCCGACCGAACTGGGAAATCCGGCAAACTTGAAGCCGAAGGCCTTGAGATTGAGCCGCTGCAGTTCCTCAGCCAGAACGAGCCGTTGATGTTCGGGCAGAAGTTCGCTCAGCGACTGCAGACGGGCGGCACGGGCCTCTGCGGTCGTCTGATTGCTGAGAAAGAAGCCGAGATTGTACTTCAGGCCGCGATCGAGCGCGTCTTCGACGGTGAGGTCGATGGGCTCGGCGGTAGCCTTGCCCTGCGGGATCGAACCGGCGTACGGATCGGTGTTGCGGTTGATGACCGATTCGGCAGTAGGCAGCGGAGTCAGCGCGGCGGGACCAGCGGCAACCTGGGCGAGGCGCAACTCCACTCGCCATTAGGAGGGCGACGGTGGTGCCGGCTGACTTTCGGACAAGTGCAGCATGAATAGAAATCTTGCGTCGCATGCGATCCTTAGGTATATCTAATACATACATGCATGTATTTGATGGTACATGAACGTTAGATGTGTGCGGCCAACGAATTCGGTCGCAAAAATGCCAAGGAACCTGGGGTCAGGGCAAACATCGAGCCTCTGAAGAATGAGATGGCAAAAATGGGCACCATGTCGCGGCATCAAGAGCGTACCGAGATCACGCGGGCGCGCCTGATTCAATCGGCGGAGAAGATCTTTGCTCGCGATGGTTTTGAGGCAGCGAAGCTGGAAGAGATCGCAGCGGACGCAGGTTACACGCGGGGTGCATTCTACGCGAATTTCGACAGCAAGGAAGACCTGTTTCTTCGCGCTGCTGGAGAGGGAAATTTCTGCCGCGTATCGCGAGCCTGGAGCGGGAAATGGACAAAGTCCGCGATCCCGAAGCCAAGCTGAAGACGATGCGCGAATTTTTTCTGTCGCAAGACGCTGGACCGGCGCTGGTGCCTGCTGGCGCTGGAGTTCAAGCTGTTCGCGGTGCGGCATCCGGAAGTAAAGCAGCGGCTGGCGGCGATGCATCGTCGCTTCGTCGAGCCCAGAGTCGGATTTCTGGACGACATCATGAAGGCCCTGGGCCGCGAACTTCCGGTGTCGGCGTATGCGATCGGAGTGTCGCTGGCCACGCTCGGTAATTCGCTGACGCTCGAACACATGCTGGATCCGGCACTGATGCCGGACGGCGACGTGCGGCACATCATGTCGAAATTCTTCGACAGCCTTACGTCGCCAGACGATAAACGAAGCGCGAAACAATCATTCGCAGCCTAGCGGCCGATGTAGTGCCAGCTCGCTAGTGGAAGGTCGCGCCATCAGGTCGCGGATCGCTTCGCTGCGGTGACTTGTCTTGCTGCAGGATGGCGTGCATCTGCTCGGTGATAGGCATCTCGACGCCCATCTTTACGGGCGAGACCGATGGCGGCGTTGGTGGTGAGCACGCCTTCGGCGACCATGCCGTGCATTCCGGCGATGATGTCGTTCAGCTTGCGTCCACGTCCGAGTTCCACGCCCACGGTGCGATTGCGCGACAAGACCTCCAGTACAAGTGAGCACGAGGTCGCCGAGCCCGGCGAGTCCCGCCATGGTTTCCAGGACGTCCGCCACAGGCGACGACGAGACGGGTGATCTCGGCCAGACCGCGGGTGATGAGCGCGGCCACGGAGTTGTGGCCCAGGTCCAGACCGTCGCAAACTCCGGCGGCGATGGCGACGATGTTCTTGAGCGAGCCGCCGAGTTCGACGCCGACCACGTCGTCGTTGGTGTAAACGCGGAAACGCGGATCGCTGAATTCTCTTTGGACGACCGAGCCGAGATCCTGGTCGTTCGACGCGACCGTCAGCGCAGTCGGATGGCTGAGGGCGACTTCTTTGGCGAAGGTGGGTCCGCTGAGCGCTCCGATGCGTGGAACGGCTCGCCGCTGCGCTTGCAGGACGTCGACAATGACTTCGCTCATCCGCAGAAACGTGTCGTTCTCGATGCCCTTGGTGGCGCTGACGAAAAGCTCTTACTCGGGCAGATGCGGCAGCATCGCGGTAAACACGCGGCGCGTGTGATGCGAAGGCATGACACTGACGACGATCTCGGCGCCGCTGCAGGGCTTCCTCCAGGCTGTTGGTCGCCGCAACGATTTCGGGAATCGGACAGCCGGCGAGAAAGAGTTCATTCACGTGGCGAGCGTTGATGCTGTCGCAGACTTCGGCCTCGTGCGCCCAGAGATGTACGTTGTGTCCGCCGCGGCGTCCGAGGACGATGGCGATGGCGGTGCCCCAGGCGCCTGCACCGATGACGGCAATCCGGCTCAAGTGGCACCTGACTCTCCGCCGCCGAAGTCGGTTTTCGTTGCCGGCGAGCAGGCGGCGAATGTTGTCTTTGTGACGAATGATGATGAGCAGGGAAGAGGCGGCGATGAGCAACATGACCGTGGCACTGCGGGTTTCCGGATTCGAGCCACCAAGCGGCTAGCAGGAAAGATGACCGCTCCCAGAATGCTGCCGAGCGACACGTAACGAGTGATCGCGACCACGACGACGAAAACAGCAAGCAGAAATCAGAACGGCCGAGAGGCGCGATTCCGAGAAGGCCCCGACGGCGGTGGCGACGCCTTTGCCGCCTTTGAAGCGCAGCCAGACGGGAAACATGTGGCCGAGGATGGCGCAAAACTCCGGCGAGAGCGGCGACGGATGTACGACAGTATGAGGGCCCCAGTCAGGAAGCATGGTCGGGATGGTGGACGCGCCCAGAAGAACACGTGCGCGACGGCGACCTAGCCTTTGAGCGCATCGAGTAGCAGAGTTGCGATGGCGAGCCCCTTGGAGCCAGTGCGCGCGACATTGGTGGCGCCGATGTTGCCGCTGCCAGTCTGACGGACGTCCTGTCCGCGAAAGATGCGAACGAGGAGGTAGCCGAAGGGAATGGAGCCGAGCAGGTAAGAGACGAGAACGATGGTGAGGATGCTATGGACCAAGAATTTTCGGTGCGACGCTAGCGCATGCAGGATATATAGCGCGTTTCTCGTAGCGCGGCACCCGCCGAGGACAAATGGCTCTCGTATAGACAGAATTCGTGCGCCGTCATTGTACCGAAGTCGGGTTGCGGAGCATTTTCGCCAGTTCGTCACGCAGGAGTTGCAAACCAGGTCGCTGCGCGTTCGCCGGACACGGGTCGAGGCCTGCCACTACCGGAACGGGCGAGGGTGAGTGCGGCGTATAAGGACCGGCGTCACGCTTGAATCCCAAGGGCTGCATCGCGATTGCTACTTCGCTTGACGAGAACCGGCAGATTGTCGTCGCTTTGAATGCCGACCCAGAAAACGCGTGGGCTCTTGGGGTTGGGAAAGAAACCGCTGTCGCGAAAGGCGAGCGGTACGGGTGAGATTCTCACTTTGTGGAGCGCTGGCGAATTTCGTCGAGCTTTTTGGTCTCGCCGAGGAATTGCAATGTGACATGAAACGTCTCGGGGCCGACCCAGCGGACGTCAGGGCGCTAAGCGAGCGCATCTGATCGCGAAAGGCGGTGATGCGCTCGCGAATGCCGGGATCAATATCAAGGGCGACAAAGAGACGCATGCTCACATCACCATGCGGCGAACGAGGTCGAGCGCCTGCTGGCTGGCCCAACGCCGGATGCGTTCGCGGTCGCCGGGAAAACGGCGTTGAACGACTTCGTGCTTCGTTCCGTCTGACACGGCGCAATAGACCAGGCCGACAGGTTTCTCTTCAGTTCCGCCGGCTGGGCCAGCGATTCCGGTGACGCCGAGTCCGATGTCGGCGTTGCAGATTTCGCGGATGTTCTCGGCAAGCGCGACGGCGATTTCTTTGCTTACGGCGCCGTGTGCCTCGAATCATCAGTGGGGGCACATCGGCGAACAGCGTCTTCAATTCGTTCGAGTAGACGACCGCTCCGCCGAGAAAAAAACGCGAGCTGCCGGGGACGGAAGTAATGCGCTCTGCCACCATGCCGCCGGTGCAGGATTCCGCGACGGCGAGCTTGAGATTGCGCATCTGCAGGTAGTAGCCGACGATTTCTTCCAGCGATTCGCCGCCGGTAGAGAACACCGCGTCGTCGAGCTCATCCTCGAGTTCGCCAGCCAGCTTATCCACGGCGGTCTGCGCTTCTTCCATGGTCGCGGCCGTTGCTGCGCAGATGAAATTCCACTTGGCCCTGTCCGGCGAGGACCGTCGTTTCGACATTGGGATATCGCTTGTAGATGGGAGCGGTACGATGGTCGACGGTTGACTCTCCCAGCATGGCGGTCTTCAGAACCTTGGTGGCGATGGCGGCGGGCGGCAGCCTTCGCTGGAGCCGGGCTCGCATTCGATTCTCCACAGGGCTTCCATCTCGTGCGGAGGACCCGGCAGTAAGATGACCGTGCGTGGCTTTCCGTCTATGGTGGTCTCGAGGTACTGGCCGGGCGCGGTGCCGCGAGCGTTAGGGAGCACGACGGCACCGTCGATGACGTCTGCCTGCTTGGCGTTGTTGGGCGGCATCGACATGCGGCGCTCGGCGAAGCGCTTGTACATTGCGGTGACGAGTCGTGATCGCGCCTGAGTTCGACGCCGAGCGCGGCGGCGACGCACTCGCGGGTGAGATCGTCTTCGGTGGGGCCGAGGCCCCCGGTGACGATGACAATGTCGGAACGGTGAATGGCCGCGTGTGGCGATCCGTGCCAGGTGGTCGAAGTTATCGCCAACAACCGATCTTGAAGGCGACGATGACGCCCAGTTCGTTGAGCTGTTTGGTGAGAAAGAGAGAATTCGTGTCCTGACGGAACGGAGTCAGCATCTCCGAGCCGACCGCAATGATTTCAGCGATCACGTGTTCAGTCTAGCATTGGGAAAACGCGGCACAGATTGTCTGGTTTGCCTGAGATGCTAGCGGGAGGGGATTATCGGCCGGCCGGCAATGTCCCATGCCAGGAGATGCAGGCCGCTGTTGGTGGCAAGGACCGCGGACTTGTCGGGGGCGAAAGCAAGGCCGACAAGATTCTGGCCGGAGACGGCAAGGGAGGCCGTGGCGGTCGGGAGTGATCTTCACAATGCCGCGGCGGCCTTGCAGTGACGCGGCGACGTAGAGATTGCCCTTGTTGTCGAAAGCCGATGCCCTGAGGACGCCCCAGCCCGCGATAGAAGACCTCGACATGGCCGTGGGGATCGACGCTGATAGACGGCGTCGAAGCTCGAGGTCGTGGGCCCGCTGACGTAGAGATTGCCGGAATCGTCGAAAGCCAGGTGATAGGCGGCAACGCTGGGTTCGATGGTGGCGAAGACGAAAATCTGGCGGTCGCGACCAATCTTGAAGATGGTGCCGCTGCGGTCGCCGACGTAGAGACTGCCCTCGCGTGTCGAAGGCGATGCCGGTGGCAACGCCCATTCCCTCGGCGTACGAGGTCATGGCGCCGTTCGTGGAAACGCGGTAAACCGTGCCGTCGTAGCGAGAAGAGACGTAAAGGCTGCCATCATGTCCGAAGGCCATGCCGGTTGGATTCATCATCTCGGTAACGAACGGCTTGGCTGTGTTGCGAGTCGTCGATGCGATAGATGGCGACGGGGACCTTCTGGCCACGCGAGCCCGAGAAGGTGGCGTAAATGTTGCCGTCGGCATCGACGGCGGGATTGGCGACCGGATGAAGGCTGTCGGCGATAGGAACGGCCACGTGCACTTCGCGGGAGTTGCTGCGATGTCCGTTGGTAGCAACGACCACGCCGCCGGAGGTGGCCCCTTCGGGAACGCGCGCCACGATGAACTGGTCGGAACTGACGACGATGGATCCGTCGACGTCGCCGAAATGCACTTCAGGACGGCGCAAGTCCGGCAGGCCGTAACCCGCGGCCCAGTAATGCGAACTTCGCCTCCGGGCAAAGCGCACTGCGGTTCGATGGTTTCGATGTGCGGATTGCCGTTGACTGTTCAGTGCGGTCATGGAGGGACTCGTCTTCCATCGTGCCTTACTCGTGCATTCAGACCGGCCCAGCAAGTGGAAGTGCAGCAGTAATCTGCAACACGATCCAACCGTAAACGCCGGCGCCCAGATCGTCCACCACGATGCCCGTGCCCTCTGGGCAGTTTTTCCAGGCTGCGAATCGGAGGCGGCTTCACGATATCGAACGCACGGAAAAGTATAAAGCCCGCCAGCAGGGTTTCCAAAGAATGGGGCAGGCGATCAGCGTCACCAGTTGGCCGGCGACCTCATCGATCACGACGTGTGAGGGATCTTCTTGGCCGCAGCCGCGGGCTTCGAGGGTAGCTGCAGGAATTCCGATGGCGGTCACTACGACGATCAGCAGCGAGAATTACGGGCACCTGCGAGCGGACGCGGGAAGTTGGGAAGCGAGGAGCCACCACAGAAGTGCTGCGGCGAGCGATCCCCAAGTTCCAGGGCCGGGTCGGAGGCGGCCGGCGCCGAAGAAAGTAGCGACCAGGGTTGCCCAGGCCGGTGCAGAACGGACGGGCGCTGTCGATTTCAGTTGGGCTTTTTGACATGTTCGTCCGGGTAAATGGAGTCGTCTGTCTTCGGGATCGTTCAACGGAGCGGAGATAACATAGGCCCCGCTCGCCCACTTGCCTAGATCGATAACGCGGCAGCGCTCGCTGCAAAAGGGGAAGTCAGGATCGTTGGCGAGGACGATCTTCTTGCACGTTGGACACCGGAGGCTGACGGTGCGCTTCTTCTTCGCCATGGGTTGGCCTAGAGGATGCGGGCCACGAGATCGTAATCGTGGGCTTCGGTGATCTCGCAGCGATGAAATTCGCCTTCGCGCACGTCTCTGGTCGCCGAAGTCATTGACGTAAACCGTTCCGTCGATTTCGGGTGCGTGCATCGCGGTACGGGCCTGCCAGAGCAGCTCCGTTTCTTCGGAGGGGCCTTCGAGAAGCAAGTCGAATTGCTGGCCGATCAGTGCTCGCTTCTTCTTGCGGCTGATCTGCTTCTGGATCGACATCAGCTTTTTGCGGCGATGCTCGATTTCTTTGGGTGCGACTTTGGCCGAAAGCGCGAAGGAAGGCGAGCCTTGCTCGTCGGAGTAGCCGAACACGCCAAGCCAGTCGAACTGTGCTTCGCGGACGAAGTCGCAAAGCACATCAAAGTCGGCCTGCGTCTCGCCGGGGAAGCCAACGATGAACGATGTACGTAGAGTGACACCGGGAATCTCACGCCGCATCTTCTCGATGGACTTCGAGAAAGATATCGGCGCCCGCGCCGCGCTTCATGTTCTTGAGCACAGCAGGCGAAGCGTGCTGCAGACGGAACGTCGATGTAGGAGCAGATCTTGTCGTTGGCTTCGCGATCGTTTCGAGCAGCTTACCGGTGATCTTGTTGGGATAGGCATAGAGAAAACGTACCCAGCGCAACTCTTCGATCGCGCCACTCGTTCGAGCAGCGAGCCAAACCGTCTTTAAGCGCCGAGGTCTTCGCCGTAGCAGGTGGTGTCTTGTCCGATCAGGGTGATTTCACGGACGCCTTGCTTGGCCAGTTGCTGCGCTTCGGCAACGACGGACTCGAAGCGGCGCGAGCGAAACTTGCCACGCAAGCTGAGGAATGATGCAGAACGAGCAGGGATGATCGCAGCCTTCGGCGATCTTGATATATGCCGAGTATTTCGGGGTGGCCAGGAAGCGCGGTGTGTTCTCGTCGTAGAGGTAATTGGGCAGGTCGGCGATGGCACCATCCCATCCGTCCTTGGAGAAACGTCCGGCGGCTTCGCGGGCGTCGCCCTCGGAGCGAGAATTCAAGATGACAAACGGGCCAGCACTCGTCGGATTGCGGCGATGCGATACCGGCAGCCGCGAGAATTTGCTGCAATTCACCCGTGCCGACCACAGCATCTACTTCGGGAATGTTCTTCTGGATTTCGTTGCGATATCGCTCGACCAGGCATCCGGCGACGATGAGCTTCTGTGCCTTGCCGGCAATCTTGTGCTGCGCCATTTCGAGAATGGCGTCCACCGACTCCTGCTGGGCCTTGTCGATGAAGGAGCAGGTATTGACCACGATGATGTCGGCGTCTTCGGCGCGGGAGGTGATTTGCGCGCCGCCCTGGGAGAGCAGGCCCATCATGACCTCGCTGTCCACCAGGTTCTTGGGGCAGCCGAGGCTGACGAAGCCTACTTTCTTGGGGAGCAGCGTCGATGTGACCGCCTCGGGCGGGTCAAGCACGGCTACAGAGTCGTTGTTAGAGTGCATGGAATCCCTTTATTTTAGCATCTTTCCGCGTAGCTGCTCGACGACGGGGAAGGATGGTACCGCACCCGTGATCGCAACTTGAAATGGTATGATGCAGTAGGTCGGGCGCTGGTCCCGCGCAACGTAGCCCTGTGAACCCCGCCAGGTCCGGAAGGAAGCAACGGTAACAGGATCACTTCGTGTGCAGCGGTCAACTGGCGCCTGACTTTTTGTAACTGGTAATTGGTAACTTGCCTGTGGTCTGTGCACTCGGCTCTGCAATACTTCGCGTAGACATTCTGTACGCATCGTTCAAAATGAATCGGCATTCATTCCGCTGTCGCAGTTGAGGGAGAAATTCATTGTGCCAGCTTGCCGTCGCGCCAAGATTACCGCGCTGGGAACCTACGTTCCGCCTCGTATTCTGAGCAACAAAGACCTCGAAACCATGGTCGAGACCACCGACCAGTGGATCCTGGAGCGCACGGGCATCCGCGAGCGTCATATCGCCGACAAAGGTGTAGCCGCCAGCGACCTCGCGGTGGAAGCCGTTAAGAATCTGCTCAAGAGCCATCCGTTTGACCTGCAAGAGGTGGACCTCATCGTGGTAGGTACGGTGACGCCGGACATGATGTATCCCTCAACCGCCTGCCTGGTGCAACACAAACTGGGTATTGCGCGAACCTGGGGTTTCGATGTGTCGGCCGGATGTTCTGGATTTCTCTATGCGCTGAACACCGGTGTGACATTCATCGAGAGCGGCGCCTATAAGAAAGTGCTGGTGATCGGCAGCGACGTGAACTCCATCGATGGTGAACTACCAGGACCGGGCGGTCTGCATCATCTTCGGCGATGGCGCCGGCGCCGTATTGCTGGAACCCGCCGAGGAAGGCGAAGAGGGCATCATCGATCACGTTGCCCAAGTCGAGGGCGCTGGCGGCCAGTATTTATGCATGCCCGCGGGCGGGAGTTTAAATCCGGCATCGTCACGAAACAGTTGACGAAGAAGATGCACTATATTCATCAGGATGGACAGCAAGTCTTCAAGTATGCGGTGAAGAAAATGGCGGAGATGACGGAGCGCATCCTCAAAGGGAACAAGCTGACGGGATCCGACATCGATTGCTTCATTGCCCACCAGGCGAACCGGCGGATCATCATGGCCACCGCCGACCGTTTGAAGATGCCGGAGGACAAAGTTATCGTCAATATCGATCGCTACGGCAATACCACAGCGGGAACGATTCCGCTCGCAATGCAGACGGCGCTGGAAAACGGAAAGCTGAAGAAGGGGAACCTGGTGTTAGTGGCGGCTGTGGGCGCAGGTTTCACCTCGGGCGCAACGCTGCTGCGGTGGGCGTACTGATCCAGAACAAGAGTCACGATTTGGCTTTAATCTTTTCGCGTTCTTTCGCAGCTTCAAGTGGACGCAGCGGCCCGCCCATGCGCGCGGGATCCAGAATCTCGTTGATCTGCTCTTCACTCAGATAGCCCTTGGAATGGGCGACCTCGATGATGGTCTTTCCGGTTGCGACCGATTCCTTCGCGATCTCCGCAGCCTTCGCGTATCCAATGTAAGGATTGAGCGCGGTTGCCAGCGACACTGTGCTCTGCGCGTAGAATTCGCAACGCTTTTCGTTCGCGGTAATTCCCTTGATGCAGAACTCAGTCAGCTGCCGCAGCATGTTGGTCATGATGGTGATTGACGTCAGCACGCTGTGCGCCATGGTCGGCATCATGACGTTGAGCTCGAGTTGTCCGGCCTGTACTGCCAGCGCGACGGCCGTGTCATAGCCGACCACCTGGAAGGAAACCATCACTGCCAATTCAGCCATGACGGGATTGATCTTGCCGGGCATGATGGACGAGCCAGGCTGCAGCGCCGGCAAGTTGATTTCGGCGAGGCCGGTGTTAGGTCCGGAGGAGAGCAGCCGGAGGTCGTTGGAGATGCGAATGACTTCGAGCGCCAGGTTGCGCAGTGCTGAGCTCACCGACGACATCGCAAGGTTCGACTGCATGGCATACCGCATATCGTCGACGGGAGTGAGTTCCTCGCCGGAAATGCGAGCCAAGGCCGCGACCGCCTTGGCGCGATAGTCGGGATGGGTGTTGATGCCGGTGCCGACTGCCGATCCGCCGAGGCCGACCTCGCGCAGGAGTTCGCCCTGCTCCTGAATGCGAGCGCTGCGCGCGTCGAATCGCACCCGCATAGGCAATAAATTCCTGACCAAGACGCATGGGTACGGCGTCCATCAGGTGGGTGCGTCCGGATTTCAGAATGTCGTGGAATTCATTACCTTTGTTGTTCAGCTCAATGGTTAGCGCATCGAGCGCGGCGTAGAGGCGTTCCAGTTCGAGTAACGTGGCCAGACGCATCGCCGTAGGATAGACGTCGTTGGTGGATTGGCCGTAATTCACGTGGTCGTTGGGATGCGCGTGCTTGTATTCGCCGAGGCTCCCGCCGAGCAGCTCCGAGGCGCGGTTGGCGATGACCTCGTTGGTGTTCATGTGAAAGCTGACACCCGCGCCTGCCTGGAAGACGTCAACCACAAAGTGCTCGTGCCACTTGCCGTTTTGGATTTCCTGGGCGGCGGTGATGATGGCATCGGCGGTCTTTGGGTCGAGCAGGCCGAGTTCGCGGTTGGCTTCGGCGGCGGCTTCCTTCACCATGGCAATGGCGCGAATGAACGCAACGTGCGCGCGCAGGCCGCTGATGGGATAGTTCTCGACCGCACGCGCTGTCTGGACGCCGTAGTACACGTCGGCCGGGATGTCTTTAAGGCCCAGGGAATCTTTCTCGGTGCGAGTGGACGGCTTGGACATGAGCGCTGCCTCCAGCAAAGAGATGATAGCGGAGGCGGGAAGGGTGCTCCGGGGCGTAGAACCCCCTCAAACGGGGATATTACTCACACTTGGTAGCCTTGCGGCGCTCGGCTCGCAGTTCATATACGAGGGAAGCGCCAGGCTCAGGTAGCGGCGGGCGCGGTCCTGACCCCGCTGAATGCGACGCTGCCGGATGGTGGTGAGACGCGATTCGTCGTCTTGCATCCTCATGGCAACTTAACTGCCAACGTCGAGCGTACGCTGCAGGAAACCCCATCGGTACGCGACTGACTCATGAGATCGCCACCAGCTCCGCGATCCTGGCTTGCCACTCCTTTGGCCCGGACTGGTGGACCGAGTTTCCGTTCACGTCCACCGCGACCGTTACCGGCATGTCCTCAACTTCGAATTCGTAGATGGCCTCCATGCCGAGATCGTCGAAGCCCAGTACGCGAGACTTCTTGATTGCCTTCGAGACCAGATAGGCCGCGCCGCCGACGGCCATCAGGTAAATGGCTTTGTGATCGCGAATGGCTTCGATGGCTGCCGGACCGCGCTCGGCCTTGCCGACCATGCCCAGCAGTCCGGTATGTTCCAGCATCTGGCGGGTGAACTTGTCCATGCGCGTCGCGGTAGTCGGGCCGGCCGGGCCGACCACTTCCTCACGCACCGGATCGACCGGGCCGACGTAATAGATGAATCGATTTCGGAAGTCCACGGGCAGCTTTTCGCCGCGATTGAGCATGTCGGTCATGCGCTTGTGCGCGGCGTCACGTCCGGTGAGCAACTTGCCGTTAAGCAGCAACACTTCGCCGGGCTTCCAGGACGCGACTTCCTCGCGAGTGACCTGTGTCGAGATTCACACGGCGCGCACCTGTGCTCATGGGGTCGTATGTGAGCGTCGGCCAGTCATCAAGGGATGGCGGCTCAAGCGCGACAGGACCTTGGCCGTCGAGCACGAAGTGGGCATGGCGAGTAGCGGCGCAATTCGGAATCATTGCAATCGGCAAGATTCGCTGCGTGGGTTGGGTAGTCCCTAACCTTTACGTCGAGAACAGTGGTCAAGCCGCCCAGTCCCTGTGCGCCGATGCCGAGTGCATTGACCTTCTTGTAGAGATCGATCCGGAGTTCCTCCGCGCGCGTCTTTGGGCCGCGCTCCATCAGCTCCTGAATGTCGATGGGATCCATCAGTGATTCTTTCGCCAGCAGCATGGCTTTTTCGGCGGTGCCACCGATGCCGATGCCGAGAATTCCGGGCGGGCACCAGCCGGCGCCCATGGTGGGCACAGTCTTGAGCACCCACTCTTCGATTGAGTCCGAGGGATTCAACATCGACGAACTTCGACTTGGCCTCTGAGCCTCCACCCTTGGCGGCGACAATTACGTCCAGCTTGTCACCGGGAACGACGGTCATGTTGCACACGGCCGGCGTGTTGTCCTGCGTATTCTTGCGGGAGCCGGCGGGGTCAGCAAGGATGCTGGCGCGGAGTACATTGTGCTCGTGTAGGTAGGCGCGGCGAACGCCTTCGTTGACCATGTCTTCGACGCTCATGGTTGCAGCCCATCGAACGTCCATGCCGACCTTCAGGAAGACGGTCACGATGCCGGTGTCCTGGCAGATCGGGCGATGGCCCTCGGCGCACATGCGCGAGTTGATGAGGATTTGCGCGATCGCATCACGTGCCGCGGGTGACTGTTCTTTCTCGTAAGCGCGGGTCAAAGCCTTGATGAAATCGACAGGATGATAGTACGAGATGAACTGAAGAGCGTCTTCGACGCTCTGGATGAGATCGTCTTGCTTGATGATGGTCATGTTGGACACCATTTACGGACAGGCCTATAGATGCGGCTCGATGCCTTGTGAACCTGAAAGTATAACGCCCACAAAACGACGGGCCTCGTGAGATAAGAACTTTTCGAGTCCGCGTCGAATTATTGGGGTTGGTTATGATACCCGCCTGCACGAGCGCGCCTGGGCGGGGATAGCCGTCCCCGGCGCGAATAGCTCACGAGGACACCATGCCGAAATCGAAGGGGAAGACAAGTCAGCGGTCGGACAGGAAGAACAACCGGGAAGGTGCCGGTTCCACCCGTTTCGAGGGAATTAGCAAGAGCACTGCCCAAATTGTGAAGGATGCGGCGGCTTTGCTCGACGAGGAACTGGCCGCAGGGATCGTTGCTGCCAACCAGGTGCAGCGGCGTTTCCGCAAGGATCGACGGGTTGATCCCGCGGACTTCAGCAAAGCACTGCAGAGGTTTCAGACCGACGCCCACGAGCTGATTACGCTGCTCAACGACCGACTCAGCGAGATGCGATCGCAAGAGAATTTCGAGGTGGTCAAGAACCTGGTGGACCGTAGCCACGACATGGTTGACCTAGCTGTGGAACTGGTCAATGGCAGCGCCGAAATGGCAAGTCAGCTCGCGAACTCCTCCATCGTGAAGCAAGCTACGGAATCCCGTGCCAACCGCAGGCGCTGACTGTTCGCGCCGGCCAGGCCGCACGCAACAGGGTACGAGCCGACACTTCGATCGGCTCCTGGCTGATTTTCGCAACCTTACTACGCACGAGCTGCTAGATTCGATTCCAAAGAGCGGGTCTACTTATTTATATGACCCGTGTCTGCCTATCCCCGCAGGCGGGGGAAAAGGCTACGGGCTGCCCCGTGTTTCGCTACGTGTGCGGCCCTAGGCGGCAGCCGGCGTCCGGCCTTCAATTCAGCGGTCGCCATTGAGCTGCTACACAATGCGTTCCTGATACATGACGACGTGGGGGATGGAAGCGAGTTTCGCCGCGGCTGGCCGACACTCTTCAGAGAGCACGGAATTCCTATCGCCGTTAACGTTGGCAATGCCACGACCTGCTTGCCCTGCTCCGGCTGATTGAGAACCGCGGCGTCGTGGGCGCTGAGGCGAGCTGGAAGATCGTGGAAGAGACCGAGCGCATGATGACGTATTCCCTCGTGGGGCAGGCGATCGAGCTGGCATGGATTCGCGACCATCGCTGTGATCTCAGCGTGCGCGATTACATGCAGATGTGGCTGAAGAAGACTTCGTGGTACTCGTTCATCTATCCCATGCGGGTGGGGGCGGTGGTCGCGGCTGCTGGGCAACTGAGCGAAGACCAATTCTGCCGCCTGGGCTGGTACTTCGGGGCGGCGTTCCAAATACAAGACGACATTCTCAACCTAACCGCCGACTACAGGAAATACGGGAAAGAAATCGCGGGAGGCCTCTGGGAAGACAAGCGCACCTTGATGTTAATTCACTGCTTGAAGCACTGCAGCGCTCGCGAAAGAGCCCGTTTGACGCGGCTTCTGGGCCGGCCTCGAGCGGGTCGCAGCCGTTCCGAGGTGGCGTGGGTCTACGGTCTGCTCTTACGCTACAAGAGTATTGATTATGCTCGCCGCGAAGCACGGCAGTTAGCGGGGGCGGCACTGTTCGAGGCACTAAGGGCTTTCCGCGGGATACCAGGCTCGGAGGAGAAGCGCTTCATCCGGGAGATGATTCTCTACGTAGTCGAGCGAGACCGCTAGCAAGCTGCGCCCCAACCACGAACAAGAGAAGGTATTCTCTCAGCATGGAACAAGGCGGTCCTCGCGGAAAGCATAAATCTGAGCAGTTTGACGTTATCGTCATTGGCGCCGGGCCAACCGGATTAGCGTGCGGGATCGACGCCCAGCGCGCCGGCTTCAGCGTGACCAACATTGACAAGGGATGTCTCGTCAACTCGCTGTTCAACTATCCCAGCAACATGACATTTTTCACCACGCCGGAGCTGCTGGAGATTGGCGACATTCCATTTGCCAGTCCGAACCAGAAGCCGACCCGCAGCGAGGCGCTGGAGTATTACCGCAAGGTGGCGGAGCATTACCAGCTCGACGTGCGCCAGTACGAACCGGTGAAAAGCATTGAGGGAAGCGATGGCAATTTCATCGTCCACACGACCGATCGGCACGGCCGTGACTGCACCTACGGCGCGCGCAAGTTGATTCTGGCCACGGGCTATTACGACCGACCCAATTTCCTGGACGTTCCCGGTGAGGACCTGCCTAAAGTTCTGCACTACTACCGCGAACCGCATCCCTTCTTCAACCTGGACGTCTTGGTCGTTGGCGGCAAGAACTCGGCGGCCATCGCGGCTTTGGAACTCTGGCGCCATGGCGCACGGGTAACGCTGGTGCATCGCCGAGAAGGCATCAGTAACTCGGTTAAGTATTGGATCAAACCCGACATCGAGAACCGCATCAAGGCGGGTCAGGTGAAGGCGTTCTTCAACAGCACCTTGAAGGAAATTACCCCTGACCACGTGGTGCTGAAGACGCCAGATGGCGAGGTATCGATCGCCAACGATTGGGTGTTTGCGTTGACCGGATATCATCCGGACTTCGAGTTTATTTGCAGCCTGGGATGCAGACTGCGCGGCGATGACGACAAGAAACCGGTAGTAAATCCCAAGACGCTGGAAAGTAATGTTCCGGGAATTTATCTTGCCGGTGTCATTGTCGCGGGAATGCGCACCAGCGAGATTTTTATCGAGAACGGGCGCTTTCACGGCCAGGCCATCGCAGCGGACCTGAAGGAGAAAATGCAACCGGAATCGATTACGGTCTGAAGCTGGGGATGGGATAAACTTTCGTCGCCGCGGGTCCAGGTTCCTGCGGGGGCCGCAGCGATCTCGACCTGTTGGAGGGACCATGACGCAGCCTAGCAGTTGGAAGACCCTGATCTTCGTTTCTGCAGCAGCCATTCTTTCGGCAATCGCAGTTGTAGCAAATTCGCAAGAATCCCACTCGTGGAGCTATTCGGGGGCAACCGGTCCCGAACACTGGTCTGAGGTCAGTACCACCTGCGGGGTAGGCAAAGCGCAATCCCCCATCGACATTCTTCACGCTGAGAAGAAGCGCCTGCCTGCCATCGAATTTGCCTATCACTCGTCGCCGCTCAAGGTAATCAACAACGGTCACACCATTCAGGCAAATTATGCGTCTGGCAGCAGCATCACGGTCGACGGCAAGACATACGAACTGGTCCAGTTCCATTTCCACCACTTGAGCGAAACCGAGATCAATGGCCAGCACTCGCCCATGGAATTACACCTGGTACACAAAGACAAAGACGGCAACCTGGCTGTGGTGGCGGTCTTGCTAAACGAAGGCCCTCCCAATCCGACCGTCAGCACGATTTGGGCCCATCTGCCTCCCGAGGAGGGAAAGGAGTTTGCACCCGAGCACGTTGAGATTGAGGCCGCCCATTTGCTTCCAGCGAATCACCGCTACTACACGTTTCAGGGGTCGCTGACTACACCACCCTGCAGCGAGAACGTCAGCTGGCTGGTGCTGGCGAAGCCGATGACATTGTCCAAGGAGCAGATCGCCAAGTTCGCCGCGATTTATCCCAACAACGCGCGGCCAGTGCAGCCTCTGAATGGACGGACTGTGTTCAAAAGTGAATAAACGCTGCCACTTCGAGATGCGGCTCGAAGCCGAGAGCGAGAATCTCTGATAAACTTTTGCGCGGGGGTGAGGCCCGGTTGGGATCCATCGCCAGACCTCTTGTACTTCTGACTCGACTGTCTGCCTCTGGGTGCCTCTTTCAGATGGGAGACGGCATGAGGATGTCGGGACCTGAATCCCCGCACCTCGTTAGAAACCGCAAACATTATCTAATCGCCGGCGGGGCGCTCCATGTTCGCGCGCTTTGCCTTGGAGGATCACGATGTCCACAGCCGTCAGTTCAGCACCCATGCACAGCCGCGTCGAGGAGTTTATTGGAAAACCGCGGTTGATGTTCATCAACAACCAGTTTGTCCCGGCTGCGTCGGGTAAGACGTTTCCGACCTACAACCCGGCCACGGGCGAAGTCCTGGCGCAGGTCGCCGAAGGGGACCGTGACGATGTCGATCGTGCAGTGAAGGCCGCGCGCAAGGCATTCGAGAATCCGACATGGGCTGATATGTCACCCTCGCAGCGCGGACGCCTTATCTGGAAACTCGCCGACTTGATCGAAGGCCGGTTGGAGGAACTTGCCCAGCTCGAGAGCCTGGACAACGGCAAACCCCTGGCTGTAGCCCGCGCAGCAGACGTGCCGCTGGCCGCCGATCTGTTCCGCTATATGGCGGGATGGGCGACGAAGATCGAGGGCGACGTGATCCCGATTTCCGCCGGCACGAAACGCACCCAGTACCTTGCTTACACACGGCGCGAGCCGGTGGGTGTAGTGGCGCAGATCATTCCGTGGAACTTCCCGCTGCTGATGGCAGCATGGAAGCTGGGCCCGGCCTTGGCGACGGGATGCACGGTGATTCTGAAGCCAGCAGAACAGACACCGCTTTCGGCGCTATTGCTGGCGGAATTAGTCGCGGAAGCAGGATTCCCCGAGGGCGTGGTGAATGTTGTCCCGGGATATGGTGAAACGGCAGGCGCCGCATTGGCCGCTCATCCGGACGTGGATAAGGTCGCTTTCACCGGTTCGACGGAAGTGGGCAGGTTGATCCTGCAAGCTGCCTCTGGAAATCTGAAGAAGGTGTCGCTGGAGCTTGGTGGAAAGTCACCCAACATCGTTTTCGATGACGCTGATGCTCGGACGACAATTCCTGGGGCGGCCAGCGCGATCTTCTTCAATCACGGCCAGTGCTGCTGCGCCGGCTCGCGTCTCTACGTCGAGAAGGGCATGTTCGACGAAGTGGTGGAAGGCGTTGCCAATCAGGCCAAGAAGATCAAGGTGGGCCCGGGATTCGAGCCTGACACTAACATGGGGCCGCTGGTTTCGGAGGAGCAGTTGAAGCGGGTCTGCGGTTATCTCGAGGCCGGGTTCAACGAGGGTGCGGAGGCCGTAGCGGGCGGAAAGAAGAAAGAAGGCGCGGGGTATTTCGTCGAGCCGACAGTAATGGTGAAGACTAACCCGAACATGAAGGTGGTTCGTGAGGAGATCTTCGGCCCAGTGGTGGTCGCGTCGCCCTTCAGCGACATCGACCAGATCGTTGCTGAGGCGAACAATAGCGAGTACGGTCTGGCGGCGGGCATTTGGACGAAGGATATCAGCAAGGCCCATCGCGTAGCGCACAAGCTGCGCGCGGGAACAGTCTGGATCAACTGCTACAACGTGTTCGATGCTGCGCTTCCGTTCGGCGGATATAAGCAGTCAGGCTGGGGCCGCGAGATGGGTCACGAAGTACTTGAGATGTACACCGAAGTCAAGGCCATCTGCGCGGCGATCTAGCTGCGTTAGGTTAACAAACGCCTCGCCGCTATGCGGCCGGGCGTTTTCTTTTGGTACGCCTGGACTCGGTGCATTGCCGACCATCGATCGGAGGTAATTCCCGGTTGCGGTGAGTGTCGTCTCGTTCGGGATTTCTACGCGTGCAGCAATGTTCGCCAGCGACGGTTTGAATCCCCGCTGGGGTCATGACCACCGGTTCGACTTCCTGCCGGTTGCGGCCTCCTCGACCCAATTGTGCCGCTCTACGAACGTCCGCGGCTCATAGGTCACGCCCCGAGCGAGGCGATGGTCCTCGTGCCGCGAACTCCAGAAGAGAACGGGCCCGAGCAGCCGCCGAAGGAGTCGAGTTGAGATTCCGAATGCCGACTCGATCTCGCCGCAGTTCACTAATGAAATGGGAGTTCCCCCGGCTCTGCCGGAGGATACTTCCTCCGCGCAGCGACCTCCGGACTGCTTTGTTGCAGCCGTTTCTCCATGGCCCACAGCGCCGCATTGTAAGTGGTACGGAGCTTGTGCGCCTCGTGCGTAAACCGTTCGCGCACTCGCGGTTCGGGATGGTCTGTGTATCGCTTCCATCCGTTGAAAAGCGTCTGGCAGATACGAAACAGACTGGGGCCGTTGCCGCGGAAGTCCTCGCGGAACGCATCATCGAGAAGTGTTTAGACTGGTCGCGCGAGATGGCTGCGTGCTGAAAGTTGAACTTGAATTGTCCGTGGGATGTCCGCCAAGTCAACGTCTTCGAGCATGCGGCCTTCCGCTGTCATCTGGCGATACAGCGTAGTGCTGTGAGAGCAATTCGCGCTCGAATCGTTCGAAGGTGGGGAAGTCGAAGAAATCGCCGCGACCGAAGTAAGTGATGTAGCGCACTTGGTGCTTGAAATGACAGAAGTATTACATTCCGCGGTTTGAGGAACTGAGCTGCGGGAGTCACAGAAAAAGGGCAGGACCGAAGTCCTGCCCAGCGTAGCGGAACGAAGAAGGAACTACTGCGCCGGTGGGGGCGCCTCGGTCCCGTTCGCCATCTTTTGGAGATGTTCGTTGATACGATTGATCTCCTGGGTGCGAAGTTCCTCAGCTTTCGCCTGCTGGTCAGAGGTCAGCACCTGGATATAGATCTGGTGCTGGACCGCCTCACGATTTACCGTCATGGCGGCCTCTAACTGCGCCTGCTGGGCAGCCAGGGCCTGGATCTTCGCCGCATCGTATGCGCCATTGGCGGTCGCAGCCAAGAGGGCCTTGCGATTTTCCGCCATCTGCAGCATCACCGGCTTCATGGAGGCGTGATTGGCCTGCATGATGGTCTTGATCTGCGCTTTCTGCGCGTCAGTCAAGTTCAATTCGCGACCCCAGAACCCCATGCCGGGTCCATGTCCGTGTCCGCCCACAAATGTTTTTCCTTCCGGTCCTGGGCCCTGAGCATAGGCAACCATCGCCACGCCGCACAAAAGCAGCGCCATTACACTTCCTACCACCATCAACTTCATCTTCATAATCTCAACTCCTAGCGATCTGGCAGTGTGACTGTCACTCTTTCGAACACGACCCGGGGACAACTTACGGTAAAGACTGGTAACACGCCGTAAAGATTTGTAGCTGCGCAACCGGACCCGTCTGGCGCGAAGGCTACAGGCCGCTCCGGCGAGTGATTGTCTGTTGTCGTATTTAGTTCAGAAGTGGCGCGGCCGAAGTTCCCGAAAGTAGGAGGAAAGTGAGGAGGGCGGCAGAAGGGAATAGACTGGGTTATCCAATAAGGGGAGCATGAGGTTCTTAGTATCACTCACGAAGGGAGTCATGCTGGCAATCGGTATCACCCTGCCGAAGCCGGAGCATGAGAACGCGGTTGCGCTCATCTGGGTGGCGGCGTTCTTCGCTATGATCGCGATCATTGCGGCTGTCGGGTGGGCTGTGCTGAACAGCATGTCGCAGAGTATGAACTGACACCCTCGTTTCGGCAGTCATGCGGCAATCGCGTCGAGCACGAGTTTAGCGGCGGCCAGGTCCTCAACCGCGAGCCCCAGCGACTTGAAGACGATTCGGCCTGCTGGAGGTTTAGAGGCCTTTCCGGCCAGGATCTCTCCCAGTTCCGCGTAGCTAATAGCGCCTGCGAGCAGAATATCGCCCGACTCCACAGCGGCTGCTTCGCGCGAGTCCACGATGACCGCGGCTTGCATCGCAGCCGAGTCGAGTTCGCGCCTGGTTGTGCCCACCGCTCCAACTGCGCAAACCAGGGCATCAGTTTTCAGCCATTGGCCGAATACGATAGGTTCAGCTGCGCCGGTCACGGTAACGATAACGTCTGCGCGTCGGACCGCATCTTCCGCGGTTGTGGCGGTCGCTCCGATTTCCGACGCCAACTGCTGAGCGTGAACCGTAGTCCGACTCCAAACGTAAACTTCGTCGAAGTGCCGTACTGAACCCAACGCGGCGAAGTGGGCACGGGCCTGCACTCCGCTGCCAAGTATTGCCAGCGTGCGCGCGCTTTGCGGCGCGAGGTGTGTCACCGCGACAGCAGTCACCGCGGCGGTGCGCATTTCGGTGATGAGCCTGCCATCAAGAACGGCCAACGGCTCGCCCGTGGTGGCGCGCAACAACACAATGATTCCCTGGTGCGTTGGGAGTGCCGTTCCCGCATTTCCTGGAAACAGCGTCACAAGCTTGGCTCCCATGATGTCGCCATAAACCGCGGGCATGAGGCCGAAGAAGCCTTTGTATGTCTCCACCGGCAGAATGCTGCGTACCGGCTGAAGCACTTTGCCCATAGAAAAATCGCTCAGGGCGCGTTCCATCGCGGGCACAAGGGTTTCATAGCGCAACACGCGAGCAACCGTAGCTTCGCTGTAAAAGGGAACTTCAGGGGCGACATAGCTGCTTTGTGCTGGTTGGGTCATCTGGCAGAATGAACGGACATGCTCAAAGTCAAAAAGCTGGTGCCCGGTGCAATGGTGCCCACAGTAGCACATCCGGGTGAGGATATCGGATACGACCTCTATTCGGCCGAGGACATCACGATTGCCGCACGCGGTGCGGCGGGGGTTCATACCGGGATCGCGATTGAATTTGTGCCTCCTGCCGGAGGCATCGTGAAGACCCGTTCTGGGATGGCCAGGAAGCGGCTGATGTGCAACGCCGGAGTGATCGACGCAGGCTATCGCGGCGAGCTGATTGTGCTGATGGAGAACCTCGGAGACCAGCCTTACTCGATCCGCAAGGGTGACAAGATCGCGCAACTGCTCGAGCACCCGTTCCTTGCGGGCGAGGTGGTGGAAGACGACCTCGCCAACGCGGCTCGAGGCGCTAAGGGATTTGGGTCGAGCGGGAGCTGATTCGGGCGGCTGCAAACCGCCGATATTTTTGTGTTTCAACTCTTTTATAATCAGTGTTTTGCGCATAAATTATTCAACAAACGATTGAGCCCGAGTGGGTTATTGCGTATCCAATTCCTAAGTAAGACTTAGTTGGCATTTTTTCGCCTTCGAGAGGTGCCGGTGTGGTGGAAGCGGACTAGATGGACCGAACGGCTGTCATGCGGGAACGCTTCGAGAGGCAGCCTTATAGCCGGCGGACACACGAAACTTCCTACGTCGTCCTCGCTGCTCAATTTACAAAAAAGGTTTGTACGGACGAAAGTGCATAGGTCACTGAGGCGGGGCGGTGACGGGGACAAGTCAGGATAGCTGAGGAAATTATGGCGGAGAGGGAGGGATTTGAACCCCCGATACCCTTTCAGGTATGTCCGCTTTCGAGGCGGATCGTTTCAACCACTCACGCACCTCTCCGCAACAAACTGTAGGTCCTTCGACTCGGTCGCGGGCGACCTAGCTCAGGATTTCGGCGCAGGCTCCCGTCGCTTCACTCCTCACGCCTGCAAGATGCCTCAACTTTCGAGGCGGATCGTTTCAACCACTCACGCACTCTCCACGTGGCACTCGTACGTTCATTTTAGCAGTTTGGGCTTGGTGTGGAAGGCGTCGGCAGCTCGCGTCCAGCATAGTGGCCTAGGTCCGTTCTAATTTTCTCAGCCTTGCAATACGCTGTTTGGCTCTGATCGAAGCCGACTGGAACAGGCCTGAAACTAGTCCCCACTGGACCACCACGGTATCCTTACGCGGTCGGTCAGGATGTGAATTGTGGGATCGTCTGCCCGCGTTCAGATGCTGACTCCCGGCGAAAGCGGTCCTTTTTGCGGGCGGCGACCAAGGCGTGGCCTTCCGAATTCCGGCCCGTATTTATCGACAAAGCTTTGAACGTGACGGTCGAGAGCTTCCCGCTGCTCGACCGTCAGTTTGGCTTGGATGTGATACTCATTACCATCCTCCTTGCTTGTTAGGGGTGGTGGCGATGGCATCTTTGATGGCACGAATGTGAGAGGGGTAGTCTCTGCGTCATGGAACTGTGTGACAACAAACGGAACCTCGAAATACGGGACTAGCTGTCCCGAGCTGCGAATTATCGGCGTTCCCGAAAGAATGACTGCAGCAGGTCCATGCACCGCGCCGCCAGCACGCCGCCGGTCACTTCCACCTGATGGTTGAGCTTGGGGTGATTCAACACCTGAAGCATGGAATGTACCGCACCCGCCTTCGAATCTTCCGCACCGTAGATCAATCGGCGGATGCGAGCGTGTGTAATGGCCCCGGCGCACATGGCGCAGGGTTCGACCGTAACGTAGAGGTCGCAGTCGCGCAGGCGGTAGTTGCCGACCACGTGTCCTGCCTCACGCAGCGCCTGGATTTCCGCGTGAGCGGTGGGATCGTGGCCCGTTATCGGGCGATTGCAGCCGCGTCCGACCACGTGGCCATTCTGTACTACGATTGCCCCAACGGGTACCTCGCCCAGCGCAAGCGCTCGTTGCGCTTCGCGCAGCGCCTCCTCCATGAAGAGCTCGTCGGACTGAGACATAAGCAAGCAACTAGCAATTGGCAATGAGCGATTAGCTTTACTATTCCTGCCTCAGCAAAATGCGCTCGATCTTGCTGGCGCGTCCGGTTGCGGGGTCGCAGTCGATGAGCGCTCCGCACAGCCGGACATCATCGCTCGCGGGCTCGAAGCGCGACGGCATATTGGTCAGGAACTTCTGCACGATAAGCTCCTTTTGTACCCCGATTACTCCGGCGTACGGTCCGGTCATCCCGACGTCGGTCTGAACCGCGGTCCCGCCGGGGAGGACTTGCTCATCGGCGGTAGGAACGTGCGTGTGTGTGCCCAGCACGGCAGTGACACGGCCGTCGAGGTGCCACCCAAACGCGACCTTCTCGGAGGTTGCTTCTGCGTGTAAATCAACCAAGACCACTTTTGCGGTGATCTGTTTCAGCAAGTCATCGACCGTGCGAAACGGGTCGTCGTTGTTGGCCATGAACACGCGCCCCTGCACATTGATGACGGCGTAGTCGACTCCGCTCCGCGTGCGTCCCTGGTACCAGCCGTACCCGGGAGTTCCACCCGGATAGTTCGCGGGGCGCAAGACGCGGCGGGCGAGCGAGGTCTCATTGCCGTTGGCGGAATTCATGTAGTCGATGATCTCGCGCTTGTCCCAGACGTGATTGCCGGTGGTGATGACGTCGATACCCAGCTCGAACAGCTCTTCGGCGATCTGCGGCGTGATGCCAAATCCGCCGGCGGCATTTTCGCCGTTGGCGATGGTGAGATCGACGTCGTGCTGCTTCTGCAACTCGGGTAGACGCTCGTGAACGATGGTGCGGCCAGGCCGTCCGAAGATGTCACCGACAAAAAGAATGCGCAATGGGCCCTACTCCGGAGTGCGACGAAGATGGCTACTGAAGGTCGATGGTAACACGCAGTAGATTGGCATCCGGACGACTAAGGCGGGTCAGTTTATGAGTTGTGCTGACCTCAGAAAGTCGTAGTTGCCGGCGGGATTCAGTTCAATGCCGTGCACACGATTGGTGTGCACCAAAACATTGTCGAGATACCAGAGATTGATATAGGGCAGATCCTCGGCAAGGATGCGCTGAAGCTCAGCGTAGATGACTTTGCGCTTCTGCTGGTCGAGGGTGCGGCGGCCTTCGCGAATCAGCTCATCGACGCGCGGGTTGGAATAGAACGTTCGGTTGGCACGTTTTGGCGGGAAGCTGGCGGAGTCGAAGACGTACTCAAAGATGTCGGGGTCCTGATTGCCGCCGATCCAGCGCATCGAATACATCTGGTAGGCGCCCTTGGTGACGTCGCTGTAAAACGTGGCGAACTCAAAGGTACGGATGTCGAGCGCAATTCCCACCTCGCGCAGTTGCTGCTGCAGGACTGCAGCCATCAGGCGGGTAGCGTCATCGGTAGAAGACTTGATGGTGATGTGGAAACGGATGCCGTTCTTCGCCGCGTATCCGGCATCGTCAAGGATCTTGCCGCGCCTCACCCGGGTCGTACGGATATCGCAGTACATCGCCGTCATAGGCCCAGTGTTGCGGAGGCAGGATGCTGTAGGCGGGCTCGGCCTGGTTGCGCAGCAGGTAGTGAATGATGGGACGCCTATCAATGGCGTATGCAAGAGCATGGCGAACGCGAACGTCCTTCAGGATCGGATCGCGCAGGTTCAAGGCGATGTAGGCGTAGATCGTGCCGGGCGCCTGCATCACCGTCAAGCCCCGTATCGTCGCGTAGGGCCACCACGGTGTCGGCGGTGAGCGTGTTGATGGCGATGTCGGCGCTGTGCTTGCGCAGTTCGAGCGCGCGCGTGGTGGCATCGGGAATGACCTTGAATTCGACACGGGCGAGCTTGGGCAGGCTCCGCCCAATAGTTCGGATTGCGCTCGATCACGACGTTCTTGTCCTGCTGCGCGCTGACGAACCGGAAAGGCCCGGAGCCGATGGGATGCCGGTTAAAGTCTTCGCCGCTGCCGTAAGGGACGATTCCGATGGCGCCGTCGGAGAGGTTCCACAGCAGGGAAGCCATGGGTTCTTTCAAGTGGAAGATGACGGTGCTTTCGTCTGGCGCATCGATGTGATCAATCTTGTTGTAGGTCGCCACCTTCGAGCTGCGAATCTTTCCGGTGATGAGCGAGTCGAACGTCCACTTCACGTCGCGCGAGGTCAGGGGCTGGCCGTTGTGGAACTGCACGCCTCTGTGAAGATGGAACACGTAGGTTGTGGGATCGGGAATCTCCCAGGAATCGGCCAGCCAGGGTTGCAGTTCGAAGTGTCCTGTCGCGCCGTACCAGCGAGTCGAAGAGCAGCTCGTCAATGCGTTCCGACTGTGCATCGATACCGACGCGCGGATCGAGGTTGGTGGGACTGCTCTCGATAATCATGACGACCGTATTGGGATCGGGCTTGCGAGCGCAGGACGAGCAGATCAACAAAGTGAGAGTGACGGCAACAGATCGAAGCATGGCGGCTTGGCTACGGTGGCGTGTCATCGGGCCGAGCCTATGCATAGCTGATTTTGCCGAGAATAGCGGGGCGCTGTGCCCCGGTAGCTGAGGGGATGTTGGAGGGTAGATGGCGCCAAGTCTGATAGGCGAGAAGCGCGAAAGCGACCGCTTCCTTCGCGGTCGAAGGCAATCCGAAGTCGTCGCTAGTCTTCACCCGCATTTTCAAGGGCGCGAGCTCATCGCGGAGCATACGCATCAGGGTGAGGTTTCGCGTTCCACCACCGGACGCAACAAACTCACGATAACGGGAAGGCCAGCGCGATCCGGCGGGAACGTTGTGGGTGTCTTTGGGCAAAACGATTTCGCGGACAGCAATTCCGACGGAGCGCGCCGTAAGTGCGGTTGCGGTAGCCATGATATCGTGGCGATCGGCGCGGCGGCAGAGGCGCAACAGTTGAGCGGAGAAATGTTGGCCGAACTGTTCGCGTCCCGCAGTCTTGGGTGGCTTCTGATGGAAGAATGAGCGCCTGAGTAGTTGGCGCACCACGGTGTCGATGGGTTCTCCGTTTGCCGCGAGCCTGCCATTACGGTCAAACGGCACGTCGAACAACTCCGAGGCGACCGCATCGATGACCATATTGCCGGGGCCGGTGTCGAAGGCGACGACTTCGTCGGCAGAAGCGCGAGGCGGGATCGCTGTCAGGTTTCCGATGCCGCCGAGGTTTTGCACGATGCGTCCGAAGCGGCGATGACGAAAGAGGGCGTAATCGAGGAACGGCACGAGCGGCGCACCCTTTCCGCCAGCGGCCATATCGGCGGGACGGAAATCCGAAACCACCGGCACGCCGACCTTAAGAGCGATGACGGCGGCCTCGCCGGTTTGCCATGTGCATGTCACAGGGCGGCCGAGAAATGTGCCTGGTGCTCCCTGGTGATAGATGGTTTGCCCGTGACATCCCACGAGGTTGCATTCGAGCTTGGCCCGGCGCTGGGCGGTTTGCACCGCCTTGGCGTAGAGTTCGCCCAAAACGACATTGAGACGCGCAAGGTCAGGAACGCTGGCCGCTTTCGCATTCATCGCCTGTAATACTGCCCGGCGCACTTCGGACGGGTAAGGGAACTCGTAGTGTGCGAGTAATTCGAGCCGCGAACGGAAGCCTCGTCCGAGGATGCGAACCAGAGCAACGTTGATGCCATCGGCGGATGTGCCGCTCATGACGCCGGCGACGATCATGCTTGGCACCTGCTGGTGTGAGAGGCAGAAGAAATCATCAAGCAAGGTCCTCCAGGGCTTTTAGCGAGTGGGCCCGTAGCTCCTCGGCAAACTCCCGGACACGGCGGCGCAGCTTTTCGATTGTCGCGGAGTTTGGCAGCGGCGACATCGCTGACTGCAATTCCGGCGACTTTCTCTTGAAGGCCAGGATGCGCCGTGCCTTATTGGCTACGAGTCTGCGGAATGACTGGTCGCGTTCAGCACGCACATGGACAGCCTCATAGGCTCGCCAGACATGTTCTTCCTTCTGGCAGACGAGAAACAGGTCGGAGCCGGCGCAGAGAGTTTCGATTGCGGCTTCTTCGATAGAGGCGGAGTTCAGCACGCCTCCCATGTCAAGGTCGTCGGAGATCACCAGGCCGTGATAACCGATCTTCCTGCGCAAGATATCTGAGATCCACTTCTTCGAAAGCGAAGCGGGGGTTGTGTCGCCTGTGATGCTCGGATACGAAACGTGCGCGACCATGACAAGAGGAAGCCGAGCTCGCAACGTACGATAGGGAATCAGGTCATTGTTCCATACGTCGGCCAAAGATCGATCGATCGACGGCAATCCCTGGTGGCTGTCTAGAGCTGCGCCACCAAGTCCCGGAAAGTGCTTGCCGCAACCGAGTACTCGGGCCGCGCGAAGCCCGACCAGAAACTCGCGAGCATAGCGAATCGTCTCGTCGGGATTGGGCGAAACGGTACGTGAACCCATGACTTTCGCCGCGGCATCGAATCGCAAGTCAACACAGGGAGCGAAATCAGTATTGAAGCCCAAGGCGTAGAGCTGATTGCCAATTAAGCTGCCGTGCTTGCGGAATAATTTGGGCGAATACGCGGCGAAGACGTCAGCTGCCGACGGAATGGGAGCGATCACGTCGCGGAAGCGATCGACCATGCCGCCTTCCATGTCCACGCAACGAAACAAGGTCGCGACGGACTTCTGTGCGTCTCTCAGCAGGGCGTGAGTTTGCGCTGCCTCTTCGATATTTTTTTTGAAAAGGATGATTCCGGCCGGCTGGAGCGTCGCCAGCATAGTGCACAGGCGGGCCGAGAGAGCTGCTCCGTCGAAGCCCATGATCATGAGCTGGCCGACGAGCCGACGCAGATCGGAGGTGGATTTGAGTGGCATCCGGCTAGTGCGAGTGTATCGCGACGAAGCGAGAGCGTTGAGTGCGCAATCAGGTACGGCAGTCAGTCGATCTGCTTCTTCAATTCGTGGAGCAAATTCAGGGCGTCGAGCGGGCTGATGGAATTGAGATCGGTTTGCTTGATGCGGTCGACGATCTTCTGCGAGAGCGGAGTGAAAATTGTGAGTTGCAATGGGCTTGCGTCCTGGGCCACATCTTTCGCGAGATGAGTTACGGCGCTACGCTCCGCAGTTTCGTGTTCGGCCAGCACCTCGCGCGCGCGTTGAATGACATCCGCGGGCAGGCCGGCAAGTTTGGCGACTTCGATTCCGTAGCTCTTGTCGGCGGCGCCTTCGACCACTTTGCGCAGGAAAACGATGCCGCCGTGACCCTCCTTGACGGTCACGTGAAAATTCTTGACGCCGCTGAGCCGGTCGGCCAGCTCGGTCAACTCGTGATAATGAGTCGCAAATAACGTTTTGGCGCGCGTGTTGGTGTGAATATATTCGATCGCCGCCCACGCGATTGCCAGGCCGTCGTAAGTTGCGGTGCCCCGTCCCACCTCGTCGAGGAGGATGAGTGAACGAGGGGTTGCGGTGTTGAGGATGGCGGCGGTCTCGGTCATTTCAACCATGAAGGTCGACCGTCCGCGGGCGAGGTTGTCGGCAGCGCCGATGCGGGTAAAGATGCGGTCCACCAGTCCGAGCCTCGCCGCGCGGCCAGGCACGAACGATCCCATCTGCGCCATGAGCACCATCAGCGCGGCCTGTCGCAAAAACGTCGACTTGCCACCCATATTTGGGCCGGTGATGAGGAGTACAGCGTGGGTGGTTCCGTTCAGGTAAAGATCGTTGGGAACGAAGCGATCGGAAACGCCTGCCAATTCCAGCTGCTCGATGACCGGGTGGCGGCCCTCTACGATCTCGAGGTCGCTGGAGTCATCGAATTTCGGGCGACAGTAGTTGCGAGTAGCAGCCAGGGTGGCAAAGTTGGCGAGAAGGTCGATTTCCGCGAGTGCGAGGGCGGTTTGACGAATGCGACGCGCCGCCGCTGCGATCGCTGTGCGCAATTCGGTGAACAGCCTGCGCTCGATTTCCACGATCTTCTCTTGGGCGTCGAGCACCTTCGCTTCGTACTCTTTCAGCTCCGGGGTGCTGAAGCGTTCGGCGTTTACCAGCGTTTGCTTGCGCTCGTAATCCGGCGGCGCGAGATGAAGGTTCGCCTTGGAAATCTCGAGGTAGTAGCCGAACACGCTATTGAACTTAATCTTCAGCGAGCCGATGCCGGTACGTGCCCGCTCACGGTGCTCAATATCGGCTATGTATTGCTTGCTGTTCCGGCTGAGATTGCGGAGCTCATCCAGCGATGCATCGACACCAGCTCGAATGACACCGCCATCGTTCAATGTGATCCGTGGCTCGTCCTCTAAGGTTGAGACGATTCGATTGCGCAGGTCCGCCAGTTCGTCGCAATCGGAGTGCAAGTCACACAGGCGCTGCGCGGGGAAGCGGGCCAGAATTGCCTTTACGGTGGGAATTCTGGCAAAGGACACAGCGAGCGCCAGCAGATCGCGTGGATTCGCTGATTCGAGCGTCACGCGGCTGAGCAGGCGCTCCAAGTCCAAGATGCCTTCCATGGCCTTGCGCAGTTCTTCTCGCGCAACCAGGTCGCCCACCATGGCTTCGACGGCATCCAGGCGCGAGTCGATTACCGGACGATCGATGGACGGACGAAGCATCCAGGCGCGCAGCAGCCGCTTGCCCATGGGAGTGACCGTGCAATCGAGTGAGCGAAACAACGTCACACTGTCGCCGCCTGAAAAGAGTGGTTCCAGCAGCTCAAGATTCCGCACCGTGACGGCATCTAGCACCAGGCAGTCTTGACGTTCGTAGTAGCCGATGCGGTCCACATGATCGAGCGTGCCGCGCTGGGTCGAACGAATGTAGTGAAGGATCGCACCCGCGGCGGTCGCAGCTGCCGTGCGATCCGCCAACCCGAAGCCTTCCAGCGAGACCACGCCGAAGTGGTTTTCAACCTGGGGAATGGCATAGTCAGGCGCGAAAACCCAGTCCTCGAGCGGGGTCTCGGCCCACGTGACATGTTCCAGCGAAGTGATTCGTGGAGTCGCATCGCTTCGTGGGATCGCCGGGCGCTGGGTTGGCTGATCGAACAACGGCATCGATGATGCGAATAACACCTCGCGCGGGCGAAGAACCTGCAGCTCCTCCGCAACCCGGCGTCCGGCATCTGTGCCGCGAAACTCGGTGGCACGGAACTCTCCCGTGGAGAGATCAAGTGCAGCGAATCCGAACGATTCTTTGCTACGTGCCACGCAGGCCAGGAAATTATTTTCGTCGGCCCCGAGCTGAGCGTCGGCAGCGGTGCCTGGCGTTACCACACGGGTCACTTCACGCTTTACCAGCTTTTTGGCAATGCGGGGATCCTCCATCTGCTCGCAGATGGCAACTTTGAAGCCCTTCCGGATCAGCTTGGCGATATATCCCTCAGCGGCGTGATAGGGAACGCCGCACATGGGTATTGCGATGCCTTTTTCCTTGTTTCGCGAGGTGAGAGTAATTTGCAGCTCTTTAGCGGCAACAACCGCATCCTCGAAAAACAGTTCATAGAAATCGCCCAGCCGGAAGAAGAGCAAGGCATGGGGATGCTCTTTCTTGACGGCGGTGTACTGCCGCATCAGCGGAGTGGAGGGCTCGCTCACGGAAGGAAAAAGTCTATAACAGCGACAGGCTCCGCGTTCGCGACGAATGCTACACTGCGAACTTCTGAAGCCGTGGCTATCATCGACCATTTCGAATGCAGTAATTGCGGCGACCGGCTAAGCGCCGAGGAGGCGCGGACGGTTTGCCCCCGCGACGGAGGTCCCCTTTACGTCCTGTACGACTTCACGGCCGTTCGTGGGCAGGGAAAGCGGCCCTCACCCAACAACCCTGCCAAGGGCGTGTGGCGCTACTCCGCTGTCTTGCCGGATGCAGAACCGGTCACGCGTGGGGAAGGACTAACCCCTCTTCTGCGCTGCCGAAAGCATTCGAACCTCCTCATCAAGGAGGAGGGACTGAATCCGACCGGATCGTGCGAAGCGCGCGGCATGAGCGTGGCCGTCAGCATGGCGCGACACTATGGGCGGAAGGGAGTGGCAATTTACTCCGGTGGGGACGCTGCGGTCGCTACCGCAGCGTATTCGGCGGCCGCTGGTCTAAAGGCTAAGGTCTTCCTGCCGAATGATGCTCCGTTTTCGTTACGCGCGGAAGTCGAAGCGTTCGGAGCGGAAATCACGTTGGTGGACGGAGAGGTCGGGGATTGTCACGACCGGATGACCTCATTCCAGAGCGGCAACGATTGGGTCGACCTGTCTGCGTTCGAAGAACCATTCCGTGTCGAAGGGCTGAAGACGATCGGCTACGAGATCGCTGAAGACCTCGGCTGGCGACTGCCGGACGCCGTCCTGTGCGTGCATGGCGACGGCCGTCTTCCTCGCGCGATCAGAAAGGCGTTCGTCGAACTAGGACAATTGGAATGGATCGACACCGGTAGAGCTGGATGCATTATCTCACTATCCATCAATAACAACACACTTGAATCTAATGTTATACATGAAGTGATGTGCGCTCCTGGTATTCCCGGCGAGCCTCCAATCGAGATCAGCAACAGCGAGATGATGTCGAGAGTCAAAGAACTGGCAACAGAGGACGGCATCCTCGTCTCTCCTGAGGGTGGGGCGGCGATGGCCGGCTACAAGTCGCTACTCAACAGGGGCGCAGTCAAGGAAAGCGATGAAATCATCTTGATTAACCCGGCTTCAGGTTACAAGCATTTCCACTTGGGGACGGCGGACGTCGCGTCTCGTGTCAGACTCAAGCTGCCGGCATCGAGAAACATCGGCGGCATCATTGGACCGTACTAAGTGCGCCTTCTGCTGTCGTAAAGCCGGAGGCTCGTGCGATATTCAATGCATGACGTTATTGCGACTTGTGACAGTTGCCGCATTAGCAACGTTGTTGCTGCCACACCTTGCATCGGGGCAGCGGGCGTTTCTCGGCATGGATCGCAATGACTATCCCGATGACGCCAACATGCAGACGTTGCGCAAAACCTTCGCGTTCACGGGCTACTGGCTGAACACTCCCCCGGGCGCGGACCACAACACTTGGACAGGGAAGCGGACGCAACTGCAGGAGATGGGCTACGGGTTTCTGTTGCTCTTCGACGGGCGCGACTATAACCAGCTCCGGGCACCGGCAGACGCAGCCGGATTGGGTTACGGCGACGGGGCTTTAGCGGTAAGGTCGGCCACGGCGGAGGGTTTCCGCGAGGGTGCGGTCATCTTTCTCGATCAGGAGCAGGGAGGGCGCATGCTTCCCGAGCAGCGAGCGTACATTCACGCCTGGGTCGATGGCGTCGAGAAGGGCGGGTACCATGCGGGTGTGTACTGCTCGGGAATTCCGTCGCGCGAGTCAGCGAGAATTTCCGTCGTGACCGCCAACGATATTCGTGACAACGTCGGCGGACGGCAGGTTCATTTCTTCATCAGCAACGACCAGTGTGGGCCTTCGCCCGGCTGCGTCTTTCCCGGCAAACTGCTGAGTCCTGCTGCATCCGGAATTTCGTTCGCCGAAGTCTGGCAGTATGCACAGTCGCCGCGTCGTCCGGAAATGACGGCTGCGTGCCGCAAAACCTACGCCAGTGATGGCAACTGCTATCCTCCGGGGTTTGCGGCCAGTTCCGGACTGCACATCGATATCGACACGGCGACGTCGGCTGATCCCTCGCTGGCACGTACGCATTGACGCAGCGGTCGCACGAAACTATACGGTGACGAATCTCCAACAATTCGGAATATCCGACGAGCAACTCCGCCATGCTGCGGAGCTGCTGCGAAGTGGAAGGCTGGTCGCATTTCCGACCGAAACTGTCTATGGCCTTGGTGCCGATGCGCTCAACGAGCGAGCGGTTGCCCGTATCTTCGAAGTCAAAGGCAGGCCGAACGCCAGCCCGGTGATCGTGCACGTCAGCAGTCGTCGGATGGCTGAGCAAGTCGCCGCGAGCTGGCCGGTGCGGGCTCGTGTTCTCTCGGAACGCTTTTGGCCCGGTCCACTGACGCTGGTTGTGCCCAAGACCGCTGCTGTTCCCGATATCGTCACCGCTGGCTTGCCGACGGTCGGAATCCGCATGCCTGCGCATCCCGTTGCGCTCGCTTTGATTGAGGCAGCGCAGCTTCCGGTCGCCGCGCCTAGCGCGAATCGATTTACGCAACTCTCTCCGACCGCTGCCGATCACGTGCGACGAGCTCTGGGCGATGCTGTCGATTTCATCCTCGACGGCGGGCCCTGCCAGGTTGGAATCGAATCTACGGTACTGTCGCTTGCGACTGACACTCCGGTGTTGCTGCGACCGGGTGGAATATCGCGGCGACAGATCCAGGAATTAGTTGGCCCCATCAAAAGCGCTGCGGAGGTATCCGAGGGACCGCATTGGTCGCCCGGAATGCATCCGCGCCACTACAGCCCGCACACACCACTTGGACTCGTGCAGAACGGTGAGACTCCTTCGAGCGGAATGGGAGCCTATCTCCAGCTTCGGACTCCTGCGGCGATGCCGGTGGGAGAAACAATCGTGATGCCATGTGAGCCGGCCCAATATGCTGCTCGGCTTTATCGCGTGCTGCACGCGCTTGATGCCAGCGGCTACGACTGGATTGCAGTGGAAACTCCTCCTGCAACAGTTGAATGGGAAGCGGTGCTGGATCGGCTCCGACGCGCGGCAGCGTCAACGAGCTAGTGCTCTCGCGGAGTCGCGCGGTTTTCGCGTGGCCATGCCCACTGTATAATCGAAGGAGCGAGATGGAAAATTCGCGCGCCTCGCGTTCCGCCGACGTGGGCCTGTAGCTCAGCTGGGAGAGCGCCTCGTTCGCAACGAGGAGGCCAGCGGTTCGATCCCGCTCAGGTCCACCATATTTTCAAGTACTTGCGCGAAGCCCTCACCCTCACTGCGCGGTTTTGTGTCGTAGCTCCTCTAGACCATCCAAATTGACCGAATCCGCCCGCCGAGTCGAGATGCTGTCGAGCGCCGTGCGCTTCGCCTGAATCCGAATATGCGAGTAGTGCTGGAGCATCTTGGCAGAGACGTGCCCGGCAGTCGCCATGATCGTGCCGTCACTTGCCTGTGATTCTGCAAGCTCAGTGATGCATGGTGGCGGAGGTCATGGAATCGCGCCCCAACTGGGGGACTCTTACTGTAGGGTCAAAACGAGCCGTCTCACAGGCGGCGAATACTCGGGCCGCATACACCGCACCCTGAGTCACCGCGTCCAGAGCCTCCGACATTTTTGTTTCTGATCTTGCCGATCACGGTCCATCAAGTTGACTGCCTATAGTTAGCATCAACCAGCTCTGGCATCCGCCTCAACGCTCAGATACTTGGCGACCGCGATCTCCAGGTTGTAGAGCATGGCGTCGTGTCCGATCGCCTGACCCAGCTGTGATCTCTGGATGACTTCAAGCACTTGCGGGTTCATTCCAACCAGCCACAGTCTCACGCCACGTTCACGCTGTCGCTTCTCACCTTCGGTCAGCATCTTGAGGGCCGTGTACTCAAGGTCGGGAACACCTCGGAGATGAAGGGCAACGACCCTAGGCTGTGCCTCCTCAATCAAAAATCTTATTTTCTCGGCGATGTGCTCCGCGTTAACGAAGAAGACCCGGCCCTCCAGTCTAAGCAGCAACAAGCCGGGAAAGGTCTCGTCTTCGGGATGCTCCTTGGAGCGGGGCCGGAAGACATTCGTGCCCGGCTTGCGTCCCAGCACGTATACCGGCGGATCAGCTACCTGGTAGGCAAGCGCTATCAAGGAAGACAATGATCGCCACAATGATTCCCTTTAGTGTTCCTACCAGAACGACACCCGCGAACGCGATCAAAGCCCACGTAAACTCGGTTCGACGAACACTGAGAATCTCACGGAATTCCACGGGCTTGATCAGTCCGATTGAATAGACAATGACCACGGCTGCCAGAGTGGCTTGCGGCATCAAGCCGATGAGCGGTGCGAGAAAAATCATGGTTACCAGCGTCATGGCCGCTGTCACGATCTCCGATGTCTGTGTACGTGCTCCGGCCAGACGATTTACCGCCGTCTGCGTGGTACCGCCTCCACCGGGCATCGCACCGAGAAGTGCGCCGCCGACATTTGCCAGTCCCGTAGCCAGCAACTCCCGGTTGGGTTGCGGCGAGGGCTCATCGCTGCGTGCAAAAGCGCGCCCGGCTGCGATGGTCTCGGTAAAGCTCATGAGTGCGATGCCCAGAGCGCCGGGCCAGAGTTGAGTTGCGAGCGATAAGACCGGAGGAGTGAACGATGGCAGCCCCTGCGGGATGTGGCCGACCAATTCAACACCCGTGCGCATGCAAGTTCAGGAAGTAAGCCCCGGTGATGCCTGCTGCCACTGCGATCAGCGGAGCTGGCGCCGTGGGCGTGAAATGCTCCATCGCAACCAGCAAGACGATCATGGAGACCCCGACGGCAAGTGTCGCCAGCGACGTCTTGGGAATGTCGTGGAGAGTCGACAGTAGATTCTGGACGAACGTGCCTCTGGCAAAGTGGATCCCGAGAATTTTCGGGATCTGGTCCAGCACGATGACCACGCCAATGCCCGCTTTGAAGCCAATCAAGACCGGTTCGGAGATGAAGTTGGCAACGAAGCCCAGCCGCAGGATGGAAGCGAGTACGAGCATCGCTCCAACCAGCAAAGTCAGCGTCGCGGAGGCGGCCAGTAGTGAAGCCGGGTCTCCCTTCGGAACTGCCTCGCCCAACTCTGCAGCGGCCAGAATAGCGAGCGTAGTCGTCGTGCTCACGCTTAGTACGCGCGAGGTGCCCAGCACGGCGTAGATCACCATCGGTAAAAAGGCCGTGTATAGTCCGACTTGCACCGGCAGGCCGGCGATGGTCGCATACGCCATGGCTTTGGGGATGACCACTGCAGCGGTGGTCAAACCAGCGACCACATCGGGCCGCAGCCATTCTTTCCGATATGAAGTTAACCAGAGTGCCATGTTCACCTTAGGGTAATCTGGCTCACCAATGCTGGGCTATCTCCCGGTGCTTTGATCAAAACGTTTTCGAACGGAGGGCAGCCTTTGAGAAGCTGCTTGTATTCCACAAAAGCCCATCACATGCTCGCTCCGCCGCCCTTGACTGCCGCGTCTCGACCCTCAAACAGGATGACGATCCGCGCTCCGGTCTTCTTCACCCAGTCCTGCAGCTTCACTGATTCGAGTTGCAGCTTGAACAGCTCGGCTTCGTACTCCTTGTTTCCAAGTTTCTGGTTCGCGTCATGGCTCTGACCTTGCTTTTCTTTTTTGGTTGCGGGATCTTTTGGGTGTTTACGTTTCTTCTTGGATTCTTTGCTCATGGATGCCGCCTTTCAAATAGCCGAATCGGTTTCAGAGGGCCTTGTCACGATTCCTGTCCGGTGCCGCCAATGCGCTGTCGATTCACGGTAACCGGAGCCGTAGGTTTGAACACTAATCCGCCACTCGTGGTCGCGGTTGTGCTTTTACTCGTGCCATTGGCTTTGCTTTCGACAGGGTTTGTCTCGATCTTGTAGAGCCTGCCGTCGACGGTGAGGCTGGTTAGCGCGAGCTTCAGACGAACCTTTTCTGTTGCCTTCCCCTTGGTCTTCACGCCAATTACCTTGCCGCCGGCTGCGACGCCTGACAGGACCACGACTTCGCCGCCGACAGCGATGAGTCCTGTCACAATGGCGGTGAAGACATCCCCGGTGTTGCTACCCGGGTCCAGCAGACTTACTAACCAAACTGTAATCACCGAGCCCGCGGGAATGACCGCGGCCCGTGGCTTATCCGGGATGAGTCCAGCCTGCGAAGCGGACTGTGCCCTGGGGCGCAGGCTGCCGGGCTGCAGTCAGGTGATTGTTGCTTAGAGAGCCCACGATGAGCGAGACGGCGAACAGGCATAATGTGGTTCGCTTCATAGAGGTGCTTTTAGACAGAAAGGCTACAATCAACTACGAAGCCGGTTATGGAGCGGCTACTGCCACGCTCGACGGCCACTCGTCAGTCAGTTGGTTTCCAGGTCTTGTCCGGGTTGTATAGCTCCATTTCCTTTACGATCTTTAGCGAGTCCGGCCCAAGGTCTTTCTGGTAGACGACTCCGTCGTAGTTGACGATGAAGGTCTTGACTCCGGTTACGCGGTACTCTGCGGGAACCGCGACCAAGGCGAAGCCGCCAATCATGATGCCCTCGATAACGTAATTGATGGCGCCATTGGGCGCTGCCGGGCCTTGTCCCTTCAGGATCTTGAAGTAATAACCGTGAAATCCACCCTTTCCGGTCGTGTAGCCTTCCTCCAGCGCCTTGGCAACCGCGTCGCCAATCGGACCGTCTGGAGTGCCGTCGGCATTCTTCCAGTACAAGCCATCCTGCTTGCCAGGAGTGCTGAAGATTTTCTGCGCGTACTGATTGACTGCCGGAGTCATCGTGAATTTCCGAAGCGTATTCCATTTGCGCTGACACGTAGCCGCGGCACACAGTAATGGCATTCAGTTCGTTTTCGCCGATGCGGCGGAAAAGAATTTCCTGCTTGCCCTCCTTCGTGTTGAAGTACCACTTGCCGTTCTTCTTGACGATCGGAATCGGGAGCGGCCACTCTTCTTCGCCCACGATGATGGTGGCGCGATTCGGATTGGACTTGGAGATCTGAATGGAGTTCTTGGCCGCGGCTTCTTTGGCAAAAGCCTGGGCATTGTTCTTGTCTTCGACGGGATCGGCGGACTCGACCAGATCTTTTCCGTCGGGGCCAAGAATCGCCAGCAACTCGGCCACGTTATAGTCTGCTGCCGCCTTGATGAGGGCGTCGGCTGCCTGCTGAGGAGTGTCGAAAGTCTTCTGGCCGGCTGCCGCGGGCTTTGCAGCGGGCTGAGTTTGCGCCGCGCTCATCACCGACAACATGCAGCACAGGCCTACGAGGATGACGGCGATCGTCGTAATGCGCGCTTTCGTATTCCACATTCTTGATTTCATAAGTTCCTCGCTCATCATGATGTGCCTTCTTACCTGCCGTCCGCCGCCACCGCCACGGGAGCCGCCGCCACCACGAGAGCCTCCCATACTGGAAGAACCGCGCGAGCTGCTGGCCCGGGCGCTGCTGCCGCTCATGCCGCTGCCAGCGCCGCCGAAGGCGCTGCGATTGGTAGAGCTGGGAGTATTACGAACCTGCTGGTTGCCGACGCGGTCTGGACCGGTACCGCGGTTGGAGTTCATGTTGCCCGCACTCGCACCACCACGGTTCCCAGAATCACGGTTGCCAGCGCTGGGACTGTTGCCGCGATTGGCCGTGTCGCGAGTACCGGCACTCGGGCCGGTTCCACGGTTCGACGTGTCGCGAGTACCGGCACTCGGGCCGGTTCCACGGTTCGACGTGTCGCGAGTGCCGGCACTCGGCTGCTGGCGCGCCTGATTCTGGCGGGCATTGTTCTGGCGTGATTGCATGGAGTCGCCACGGGCGTTGCCGCCGTACTTGTTGGCGGTGCCTCTGTCGCCGTAGGGAGCTCCGCCGCGGTGCTGCGGGTTGTGTTGCCAATTGCTGTTGCCGCCGTTGACGCGGTTGCCGCCATTGACGCCGGTTGCTGTTGTTGACGAAGTTGTTGTTGTTGTTGATGGTGACATTGTTGTTGCCGCCCCAGCCGCAGTTGTAACCCCATCCGCCGCCCCACATTGCTCCCATGGCGACGCCTACGCCGAACGAGATGGCCATGCCAGCCGCGTAGTATCCCGGCGGCGGGTAAGCGATCGGAGGATAGGCATAGACCGGAGCCCCGTAAACCACGGTCGGGTTGTAGCTCGGAACGTAAACAACCTGGGGGTTGGCCTGCTCCACCACGATGACCTGCTTACTTTCGACGGTCTTGGTTTCCACCTTCACCTGTTCGGACGATTTCAGGTTTCCGGCTTCTTTTGCCTTCTTGCGCATGCGCTGCACGGCGTCCATCACATCGTTCTGCTGAGCGAGAAATGCGTTTCCAAGGTCCGTTGTCCACTTGATGTTCTCAGACAGTAGCTTGACGGCATCCGGCAAGGCGGCTAGTCCCTGGATGCTCGGGTCCCAATCCTGCTTCTTTACCGCATCGGCCAGCGCCTTTTCGTTCATGCCCTTGTTCTGGGCCAGCCACTGCTGCAACTGAATGACCTCCAGTGGATAGGTTGAGGCCACCAGCACTTGGCTGAGCAGTGGGTCGGGGTAGAGTGCGATCGGCGCCACCAGCGAGTCCAGTTGGTCGGCAGGAATCTTGGCCGCAGGTTGCTCGGCAGGAGCAGCAGTCTGCGGTCCTTGCACCGCTACCGCATTTCCGGGCACCAATGCCCCAATGCAGATGAACGCTGCAAGTTCTCGAACCGCGCGAACCATACCGCTCATGAAACTGTGCCTCGAATTCATAATCGCCTTCTCCGTGTTCTCATCATGCTAACCCACTTGCCCAGCGTGCTGTCTGACTCAGAGTATAAGCGGACCGCTGTTGTATGTGATTCCTATGCGGCCCAGACCCTGCCGCAACCAGGGAAATCCTTAGCTGCGGGTGTGGCGGGTAGGATACGAAGCGGCGTCCCGACAGTGCCACGTTAATGGCAGGAATCAAGTCTGTCTTCATATTTGATTTCAATACAAATCCCAGTGCTCCCTCCGCCAAACAAGCCTCCACAAGTTCAGGGCTCTCATGGATCGTCAGGAAGACGATCGTTGCCCCGGTTCCCATTTCTCGCAGTCGATGGGCCGCGGCAAGTCCGTCTAATCCCGGCATCGATATGTCAGCCACAATCACATCCGGACTCAGCCGCATCGCCTCCTCGACCATCTCGAAACCGTTGTGTGCTACCCCCACTACATCGAATGCCGACTGTAAAAACTTTGTCACCCGCTCCAGCACTAGAGAATGATCGTCGGCCAGCAGGATGCGGCGACGATTGCCGGAATCTTCTGGGGTTCCGATTTCTGACATAAGCCCGTCCGCTGACGACAGAATGTCGCCGAGACACGTTCACAACAATGCCCCGATGGTAGGTTTGGGATTGAGGCGTGGCAACTAGGGAAATCCCTAGTCGTGGAAGTAGGGCACCGCATCGATGGAAATCAGGAGAGTGGGTTCTGCTTTTGAGGAATGGGATCGAGGGAAATCAGACCCTCTTTAAAGGCGAAGAGTACCAGGTCGGCAGTGCTCTTTAGGTTGAAGGTTTCCATGATGTGGTACTTGTGAAACTGAATCGTCTTCTCGCTTAGATCTAGCCGTCCAGCGATCTCCTTCAGTGGACGTCCTTCCGCACACATCTGCACAATTTCACGTTGTCTTGCCGTTAAGTGCGTGGAGTAATGGCGTGCCCGGGACTTTTGTTTAACCCAATCTTCTGGTCTGAGCTTGGGCGTCACGTACGATTTGCCATGCAGCACGTGGTCTATAGCCGTCAACAGCTCTGAGCCTGCGGAATGCTTGAGGACGAACCCGACCGACCCCAACTCAAGCGCAGCAGCAGCCAGATTAGCGTCGTCCTGCATGGTCAGGAATACGAGCTTTACTTTTTGATGTTGCTCGCGTACCCGCCTGGCAGCATCCAATCCGTTTAAGAGTGGCATTCCGACGTCTACGACGATTAGGTCCGGCTTGAGCCTCCGAGCTTCAGTAATGAGTGCTCGGCCGTCGGCAACAGTTCCCACAACCGTATAGTGCTTCTCCAACAGCAGCCGAAGGCTTTCAGCAAAGACGACATGATCGTCGGCAATCAGGATTTGTGGCCGGGTTTCCATGTGTCAGCTTCCGTCCGTGGTCCTGCTGGTGATGAGCTACCGCTCGACCCCACAGTTCAACCCGCGCTGGGTGCCGACGTAGCGGCAGATCCGGGGCCTTGCTCGGTAACCGATTGTGTTTGAACCGCAACAGAGTCCAGCTTGATCGGCGTCCAGACGTCAATCCTTGTTCCCTTTTGCTCGTCTCGAGTGAATCTCGAATCGGCCAGATACCAGACGCACCCGCTCCCGCATGCTCCAGAGACCGAGGCCCTGGGGACGCGCGCCGTCTTCAACATCGAAGCCCGCCCCATCATCCGAGATGGATAAATGAAGGGTGTCATCCACTTTCTCGATTCTCACCTGCGCATGAGCTGCCCCACTGTGCTTTTGCACATTCCTGAGTCGCTTCCTGCACGATACGAAACAGACACAGCGCAATCTCAGGGGACACGGAGCGCGGCACGTCCTCGTGGCGAGAATACAACCTGGATTCCTTGTTGAGCGGCTGAATTCCTTCGCAGAACGATGCCACTCCTGCAGCCAGGCCAAGCCTCTCGAGTGTCGAGGAATGCAGCCGGTGCGACAGGGAATGCAGATCGGCACCAAGTTCGCTGGCCGATTCCATGAGCTCGCGCATCTGCCGATTGGTTTCCTGCAGGGACTCCGGAATGCCGTCCGCTGCAGTTTCCAGTCCGAGCGACAGCACGGCCAGCCTTTGGCTGAAGTCATCGTGCAGTCTCCGATGCCAGCCGGCACGCTCATCCTCTTGAGCATTGATGAGCATGCCGCTAAGGTGCATCTGCTCGTTTCGTGCAACATGGAGCTGCCTCCGCTCGAACAGGAGATAGATGGTCAGCAGGCTCAGACCCGCAAGGACCAGCAATCCAATCGGCAAGGTCCGCCGGTATTGTTCCCACAGAGTCGGCCGGCGAAACAGAACGGTGCTTCCGGCAGGGAGCCTCCTTTCATCCAGGTTCCATCGCTGCAACTGGCGCCAGTCGAACAGGTAAAGACTGGGACCACGCACGACGGGAATATCCTGCGGCGGCTTTCCCGCTAAGATCTCGAGGGCATCGCGGCCCATGATCTTGCCCTGTTCTTCGGCGCTGACCACAAATCCGCCGACAACGCCGTGGCCCAGGTATGTGTCGGCTATGCCAAAGACCGGAGCATTCGCGGCGCCAGCGATCATGGGAAGGGCCTCGGCGGTGCTCAGAAACTCCCGCCCCTGTACGTCCTTGAAGAAGGAGAGAAAAAGAACCATGGAATGGTCAGGAAGATGCCTCAACCTTTCCAGCAGCTTGCTCATCGGCAGGTCGGTCAGGTAGGTGACGTCGAGCTTGTTCTCATAAGAAACGAGGTCCGTCTTTACTAGCGCGGTGAGACCTCGGTCATAATCGGATTGCCCCGCGACCACGAAGAGGTGGCGGGTTCCCGGTACCAAACCCAGCGCAGCCTCCACCGTTTTCGCGGGCTCCAATTGAAACCACGAGCCCGTCGCTCGGTTATCGGCTATCTGGTCGATCATGCCTAGAACGGTACAACAGAATACTACCGGGACATTGGGGAATATCGTCTTCGGCTCCGCCAAGAGCCGGATCGCGTTCGGCCCAACCAACACAATCAGGTCCAGTTTGAGGTGGCGATACTGTCCGGACAAGGAAATCAAGCTGTTCCTGCCACTCTTCCGGGTGATAAATGGCATCCAGGTTCTCCCAGTAGAATTCGACCTGGAACCGCGGGTCTGAGTGCAGCACCGAAACGATCTGATTGCTAACAATCACCGGACCAGGATGGGACGGTCCGATAATGCTGATCATGAGAACGTTCTTGCGGACTGGGCCTTGCGCCAATGCGATTGAGGCAACCAGCAGGACGAAAACGCCGAGCACTAGGAAGCCGGACGATCTGCAACGAACTACTGAGATAGAACTTGCGCGAGTGGGACCGGCTGTCATATCAGATTTGCGTCTCGAATTTTGTCGCCATCACCCATGCGTTATGGGCGGCTAACTCACTTGTACGGCAACAGGATATGGCGCAGATGCGTTAATGATATTACGTCAGCTTCGCCACATACAAGGGCTCTCTGTACAAAGGCCTGCTCGCCTCCAGGCATCGTCCCGGTGGTTGCTCATCTTGAGTAGAACACGACTCACTCGGCGACTACGACCGCGGGAACGTGTGAACGATGACGTGCCAGGTGACTAGGAATACTCCTAGTATCCGACATCGCTAATCAGTTGGAGAATCTCCAGCATCGTGTCGTACGGCAACTTTCTGGGGAACAACAGATGTTCCTCCAAGAATTGGTACACACAGACGACCGGCATCAGGTAGCAGCGAGTAAACACTTCAACAAGGAGGAGGTACAAAGCCGTGACAATCACAACAGGTAAAGGTACCGCGATTCTGAAGTTCATCTTCCTCACGCTGGCTTGCTCACTAGCGATTGTGGCGCACGCAGCCGACGACAAGAAAGCCGAGGAGCAGAAGGAGGTCCGGAAAATGGCCCAGGATACCCTGCAACGTCTTTATAAGGCCGAGCCGAAGGCCCAAGGCGCAGTCCAAGCAGCGGCAGGGTATGCAGTGTTCAGCAACACGGGCGTAAAGATCCTCATGATGGGATCCGGCAAGGGCGAAGGCATCGCCGTGAACAACAAGAGCAAGCAGGAGACGTTCATGAAGGTGGTGGAACTCCAGGCTGGCCTCGGATTTGGGGTGAAGAAATTTAGTGTGATCTTCGTCTTCGACAACGATAAGGCGTTCGACAGCTTTGTTAACTCCGGCTGGGAATTCGGCGGACAAACCACAGCCGCTGCCACAACCGGGGAAAAGGGCGGAGCGCTGACCGGAGCGGCTTCGGTCTCGGCGGGTGTCTGGATGTATCAACTGACGGACAAGGGCGTGGCGCTCGAGATCACCGCCAAGGGCACCAAGTACTACAAAGACGATGACCTGAATTGAAGGCCTAGCTGCGCCAACTTCAACAGAAAACCACAGTCGGCAGCGAAGTGTGCACGATGCCGAGTGCGGACGTGGCTTTTATGACCCCGGAGCTTAACGCAGAGCCTTTCTCCCGACGGTACGCTGAAGTTGCGGCAGGAAATGGAACATGTACAAGCATCTGCTTTGCTCCGAAGCGTTGTGCCGTTTCTACCGGACGGTCGGCACGAGGCGGTGTTTGGCTGGGGCTTCAACTTCGCCGATGCCGCAGCCAAGGCAGGCGAAAAGGGTGGCGCATACTCGGGAGCGGAGTAGATCAGCCCGGGCGTATGGGTTTACCAGATCACCAAGAACGGCCTTGCTCTCCAGGTGACCCTGCAAGGCACGAAGTACTACCACGAAGTACTACAAAGACGACGACCTGAACAAGAAGTGGTAATTGCGCACGAAAGGTGATTCAGCGAGATTGGTTGCCCTGGTGTCGTCGATTTGCCAGATTCACCGGAGGAAACAATGAAGAAGTTAGCGATAGCCCTTGTTATAGGAACGTCACTCCTGCTGATCCAGAGTGTGGCGTTCGCTCAGAAATCCGAAACACCGGCATCGGGGCCGACAGTTAGTGAGCAAGACATAGAGCTGTTGCGATCCGACATACGCTCCGCGAAAAAGCAAATCATCGCGGAAAACATGAAGCTGACCGATGCCCAAGCCCAAAAGTTTTGGCCGGTCTACGATGCGTACACTCAAGAGACCATCGAAGCTAGGTGACGCTCGTTATCGCTCTCATAAAGGAATACGCGAACAGCTACGAGGACATGACGGACGCTCAAGCCGACAGCCTCGTCAAAAAAATGGCAATGTTGGACGAGCAAACCTGCGACCTTGCGCCAGCAGTGGATTCCGAAATTCCGAGAAGGTGCTTACTGGAAAACAGACTGCGTTGTTCTTCCAACTGGACCGACGCATCAATCTGCTGCTCGATCTGCAGCTTGCCGCAAACATTCCGATTGTCAAATAGCGTACTGCAGCCGTTGACCGAACTACATATACGGCGAATCGCACAAAGCGAAAGTAACCAATATGGCAGCCCCTCCGGAGAGTTCTCCGCGTTCGCAGGGGCGCCGTACTGCGTCATGAAACGTCCACATTAAGAGCGCATCGGTGGCAGTCACAAGCGCGCGAGTTCAACACTAGGGAAACTCCTAGTAGCCGTTGAACGGCGCAGGGGTTTAGCGTTTGCCCCATCAGCGAAGACCATGGGTGCCGAGCGATGCCAGAACCCTGCCAGGGATCCCGAGCGAAGCTTGAGACTGGCGGGGAAGGGTATCTGGGATCGAGTGCGGCACGGTTGTTGTCCGCTGGGGAGAGGTAGTTTATGAATCACTCGATCAAGGCGAAGAGACGCGCGTGCCTGTCAATCTCTCTGTTGATTCTGGTTGTTTCGCCGGCAGTGTACGGACAGGCCGCGCCGACCGCGAGCGCTGAACAAATCCAGGCGCTGCAAAAGAAACTGGACGCCCTTCAGAGCCAGATGGTCGAAGTGCAGGGCGAGCTACAAAGGCTGTCAGGTAGCAGCGCCCCGCCCCCGCCTCGGGAAGTGACAGATCTCAAGTCTGAAATCCAAGCCGAGCAACAAAGCGAAACGTCCCAGGTCGAGACAGAACTAACCCCGAAGAAAATAGAACTCGGCAAGGCCACCGTGACCTACAGAGTATTTTCGCAAGACCCATTGGCGGCGCCGCGTATTAACAACGAGCCGCTCGATCCCCGGTTTCCGGGATATTTTCGTCTGTTCGGTACAAATACGATGTTGCGCATCGGCGGATACGCCAAGACAGACTTCATCTACGACATCAGGCCCGCAGGAAATGTGGACAGCTTCATCCCTGCGACAATCCCCATCCCTGCCCCAGCGACCTTTACGAACTCGACCATATCAGTGCGGGGCACCCGCTTGAACCTGGACTTCCTCGTTCCCACGAAATCGGGCGACAGTTACAGGTTCTTCCTTGAATTTGACTTGTTCGGTACCAATGCAACCACCCCCAGGCTGCGCCACGCATACGGCCAGGCGAAGAACTTCCTGCTCGGCCAAACTTTCTCGAACTTCATGGATCCCGATGCCGGACCGGATCAAATAGACGAACAGGGACCAAACGCCCAGGTCTCTGCCCGCAACCCGCAGTTCCGCTACAGCCTGCTTGTGGCAAACAAGACCACGTTCAGCATCTCGGCCGAGAAGCCGACTTCGGACGTGGCTTTTACGACGCCGGAGTTTAATGCACAGCCGAACAGCCCTGCGCCTGACGGAACGCTGAAGATCCGGCGGGAAATGGAAGGAGGACATGTACAACTGTCTGCCTTGTTCCGAAGCGTTGCGGCGTTTCTACCGGACGGCCGCCATGAGGCGGTGTTCGGCTGGGGCTTCAACTTTGCTGGCGCCGCACGTCTTTGGGGCAAAGATACCGTGGTGTACCAGGTGGCGTACGGGAACGGAATCGAGCGCTACATCAATGACACCTCCGGGCTCGGCATCGATGCCGCCGTCAGCAGCTTGCAGAACCCTCACATTCAAGCTTTACCGGTGGTGGCGACGTACGGATCATTGCAGCATTTCTGGTCGGAGCGGGTACGTTCCAGCGCCTTCTACAGCTTCGTGCAGGTGCAGAACACGGAAGCGCAGCTTGGTGCCACTTACCATCAGGGCAACTATACGGGTGGCAACCTTATCTGGAATCCCTTCGGTTCACTTACTGTGGGCGGCGAATTTCTGTACGGCTGGAGAGACAACAAAGACGGCTCAACCGGCAACGCACCCAGGATCCAGATCAGCGCGAAGTATAACTTCGTGCGAACACGAATACGCGGGGGAGGGACATTAGAACGCCAGGTTGGCGAAAACATCGAGTCAACGGCGTTTCGCATTGTGTAGCTGGAAGCGACCAGGAGCCTCGTGTATGCGGAAAGAGCATGATCTTTTGGGCGCGAAACTAATTCCCGACGACGCTTATTGCGGTGGGCAGTTGGCGCGCAATGGAGAATTTCCATATTTCAGGTGTCCCATTATCGCAGTATCCCGATTTGATTCGCGCGCTGGCGATGGTGAAACTTGCGGCAGCGCGCGCTAACTACGTTTGCAAGCAGCTGAAAGGAGAAATAGCGATGAACATAGTAGGTAGGAAGTGTGCGTGGTCGGTTGTTGCGACGACCACGGCTTGCTTGGCCCTCACCCTGAGCCTGAGCGCGCAGGTGGAGACAACAACTACGACGACGACAGGGAATGCTACCGTCGTAACCAAGGTCGAACGTGGTGAAGTCGTGACCGTCTCGGGCAACGACCTGGTAGTCAAGATGGCGGATGGCACTCTCCGCAATTTTGAGAATGTGCCCGAGAGCGCCAAAGTGACGGTAGATGGTAAGCAACTCGGCGTTCACGATCTGAAGCCGGGCATGAAACTCCAGCGAACCATCACCACTACCACAACTCCCATGACCATCACGACCGTAGAGACTGTCAAAGGAAAGGTTTGGGCAATCACGCCGCCGCTGAGCATAATCTTGACCCTTGAGGACGGCAAGAACCAGCAGTTCAAGATTCCCGAAGACCAAAAGTTTGAAGTGGATGGACAGATGGTCGATGCTTTTGCAATGCGCAAGGGCATGATCATCACCGCCACGAAGATCACGGAGGTGCCCGCCGTTGAAGTCACGCAAACGAAGACTGTGACGGGCGCGGCCGCGCCCGCAGCTGCGCCAGCGGCTGCCCCCGCGGCTGCGCCATCACCAAAACCAACTCCGCCGCCCGCGAATGTACCGATCCTGGTCGCGGTGGGGAGCGAAGAGGCGGTGCCGGCTCCAGCGGCAGAACCAGCTGCAGCACCAGCAGCAGCGCCAGAGGCCGCAAGTGGCTTGCCGACGTGGCTGATCTGGTTGCTGGTTCTTCTAGTGTTGGCTGCCATCATCTGGTGGTATATGAGCCGGAAGAACCGCTCGGCTTCATGATCGTCGAACGCACTTCACTGGGGTTGCCCGTTTCCTGTGGGCGACTCCTCGGTTTGGAAGTGATCGCGACCGAGGCTTCAGGGCTGTCCTCGGCCGCCTGAGAGACTTGCCCGGCGAACTTCTGACCGGCAGACCGAGGCACATCCAGGCCCATTGCTTCATTTGCCGCTGGCCTGTGATCGAGCCGTTCTGACAGCTGGCATTTTGGCTTTTGTCGGGCAGTAAGATTGGGCAATCCGCGGGCTAGGGATTTTCCTAGTTGATCACAAGATAGCCTGGTTCAGATAATTGAGGCCTCATTCCGAGGACTGTTGCAGTACACGATGCTCGGGAGGTTTTGTCGCGTGCTATGGAACCGTTGCTATCCGAAGTTTCAGCTGGCTGGAAAGACTCTTGCTGTTCTTCGGGATATTACTGGTTTCTGTCTATGTCACCAATTGGGCCTACAGCGCCGTTTACTCGCACGCCAGCGTGCAGAGCTTCTGGGTCTCGCAAGCATCTGCCCAAACAGCAGTCGAAGTAGCATTCTCAACCGCAGAGTGGCCTGCCCGACTTACGCCTCTGGTCAGAAAAGCGCATCAAGGCGTACCAAGCCAGCCTGCTCGTGAACGTCCCGCCGCCGTTGGGGGTTCTCGACATCCCTTCGCTTCGATTGCAGGTGCCGGTTTTGGAAGGAACCGACGATCTGACATTGGATCGGGCGGTCGGGCACATTACTGGCACCGCATGGCTTAGTGATGGCGGAAACATAGGAATTGCCGGACATCGCGACGGATTCTTCCGCGCACTTAAGGATATTCACGTAGGAGACACGATCGATCTGCATTCGCAGCAGGGCAGTACACATTACCTGGTTGATGAAATCCAGATAGTTTCACCCGACGACGTCTCCGTTCTCGAGCCGCGGGCTAAATCTTCCCTGACTTTGGTGACTTGTTATCCATTCTACTTCGTTGGAAGCGCTCCTTTGCGTTACATCGTGCATGCGACGGCTGCCGATACGAACAACTGAAAAGTTCTGAGCAGCCGGACATAGAGGCGAAGACGCAAGCACAACGAACAGCTGACTAGACTCAGTTTGGTCGTGAGAGCTGTTGAACCAAGGTTTATTCAACCAATTCCACCGCGGAGGAATAACAATGAATTCACCGCAACATGATCAGAAAGAGCTTGATACTCGCGGCTGGGACGTTATGTCTCGCGTTCGCAGTCGTCGACCGTCGCACAAGTGCAAACCCAAACAAGCACCACGACCGGCCAAGCGACAAAGGCAGTGAAGATCGAGAGTGGTGAAGTCGTAGCGGTCGAAGGGAACAATCTTTTCGTCAAGATGTCAGACGGCACCCTTCGCGACTTCCCCAATATCCCTGCGAGCGCCAAAGTCAACGTGGACGGCAAGCAGCTTGGTGTCCACGAGCTCCAGCCCGGCATGAAGCTGCAACGCACAACCGTAACCTCAACAACGCCCCAGGTGGTCACAACCATCCAGACCGTTACCGGCAAAGTGTGGCACGTGACTCCACCACTCTACGTCATCCTCACACTGGAGAATGGCGAGAATCAGGCTTTCAAGATCCCCAGACGGACAGAAGTTCACGGTGGACGGCAAGGAGGTGGATGCCTGGGGCCTGAAGAAGGGCATGAAGGTGACCGCAACGAAGATTGTGGAGACTCCGGTTACTGTCTGTGATCGCAGCACACGCAGGTGAGCGGAACAATTCCGGCTAGTGGGACTGTGTTGATCGCTAAGGGTGCTCCCACCCCTGCGGCGGAGTGCCGCAGGAAGCACTGCAGACCGCAGGAACCACCACCAGCTGCTTCGGACGAATTGCCGAAAACGGCGACAGGTTGGCCTCTGGTGGGAGTTCTTGGGCTCTTATTGATCGCTAGCTCGTTTGGGATGGCATTGCTTCGCAGGAGTTTTGGGCTTCGAGGGTAGAATTCCGCCCAAAAGCGTCAGTCGATTCAAAGAAACCGCTTCGGCCCGGACTGACGAGGGTGGTAGCGTTTGGGGACGTCGCGCCGGGCCAATCAATTGCGACGAAGCGGGATAGCAGCGACGTCCCTGTGTACTTACTCGGCCGATGGGTGCGGCAGTTGCGTTCCTTGGTGCATTTGACGAGAACTAGCAATTTTGCTGGAGAAGATATGTCGATTACAAAGCGTGCAACTGCTGAATTCTTTGGAACATTTTGGTTGGTCTTTGGAGGGTGCGGGAGCGCCGTGTTGGCAGCGGCGTTTCCAAACCTGGGAATAGGTTTCGTGGGCGTCGCGTTTGCGTTTGGCCTGACCGTGCTGACGATGGCCTACGCCATCGGCCCTGTCTCCGGATGCCATCTCAATCCTGCGGTTTCCGTAGGGTTGGTTGCCGGCAAGAAATTTCCCGCTTCGGAGTTGCCTGCCTACATCATTGCCCAAGTGGTGGGCGGCATCGTGGCGTCGGGTGTCCTCTATGTAATCGCGAGCGGGAAGGCCGGATTTCACGCTAGCTGGCGGATTTGCGTCCAACGGGTATGGGGAACACTCGCCTGGTGGGTATTCACTTCTCGCCTGCCTGGTGGCCGAAGTGGTTCTCACCATGTTCTTCCTCTTCATCATTCTGGGCTCCACCGAACGAACGAACGCCGAAAGGCTTTGCTCCCATCGCGATTGGGCTAGGCCTTACCCTCATTCACCTCATTTCCATTCCGGTGACCAACACCTCGGTGAACCCCGCCCGTAGCACGGGGCCGGCGCTGTTTGTGGGGGGGTGGGCACTGGGACAGTTGTGGCTGTTCTGGGTTGCCCCGATTGTGGGCGGTGCCCTGGGGGGCTTCATCTATCACGGGTTGTTCGGCGAGGGTCCGGAACAAACGGTTCGCGCCGCTGAGAGCGCGCGCTGACTCGGGAACAGCATTACTAACTGTGGCAGTGCTGTGTGCGGAATAGCTTTGAGGTTGGCATTCGATAACCCGCGGCGCCAACCTGGCAGTTCTCTCGTACGGGTACTCTGAGCCACTCGGCAGCTTTCACGCAGTTTCGCGGCCCTAAAGCGGGTAGGACGATGTAGAAGGCAATCCCACGCGAATGTGATTGTCCCAACAACTCCGAGAGAGAAGGCTATGTTCACGCAGCCTGGGATGTCGGGCGAACCTTGCTGGCGACAGATGATGGAGCTTCAGTCGCGTAAGGAGGTGATTGAAGGCTGGCTGTCGAGTCCCGAGCACTCCCTCTCAGCTGGTTGAAGTCTTGCAGGAGATGCTGGCAACGACAGAGCGACAGTTACGGGCGGTCAGAAGTCAGGGTCCCGATAGCCCAAGTTCGTCGCCTCGCCGCGAGGCGGAGTAACTCCAATCGCGCCTTTGAATTCCGAACTAAAGCACAAACGAGTCGCTTGGGCAGCGGCTTTACCAAGGCAAATATGAAGAATCGACTAGGTTTCATCAAAACGACGGTGGTTGGTGGATTCGTCTTCCTCGTTCCTGCGGCGATCGTCGTTGTCGTGCTGGGTAAGGTGATTGGGGCCTTGAAAATGCTGGCCAAAGCTCTTGCTCCGGTCTTCGGAATCGAATCTTTCGCCGGCGGGCTTGTCCTCGATATTCTCGCACTCGCTGTTATCGTCTTGCTTTGCTTTGTTGCGGGATTGCTGGCCAGACGAGCCAGCGCAAAACACATGCGGGAAAAACTGGACAGGACTCTGTTGAACTCCTTTCCCGGATATGCCTTCGTCAAAGGGTTTGCCGACAACCTGCGCCACACGGAAGAAATGGCCGGAAGCTTCGTTCCCGTGGCGGTTCAGTTTGACGATTATGCCCAGATTGCGTTCGAAACCCATCGGGAGCCCGACGGTAAGGTCTCTGTTTATCTGCCGGGAGCGCCGAATCCGTGGTCAGGTACTGTTGTGTACGTCTCCAGCGAGAGAGTCAAGCCACTCCCGATTACTCTTACGGATGCAATTCGAAACATTCGCACGCTCGGCAAGGGACCGCTCGACCTCCCTGGCCCAGCGCGCGCCGCCGAACAGGCTGGTTAAGGCGATGCGAAGCGGCTCCAACAGCAGTAACAATCTGGAAAGCGGCTTCGCAGCCGTGAAGCAGCCCCTTGCACCGCCTGCCCCTGCTGTACCGTCAGGCGGGAGCAATGTCTAGCCGATCTCGCCTTCTCCCATGGAGGGTCACGATGAAACAAATGGCCCGACTGATCGTTCTCATCGTTTTCTTACTCTTCCCGCTCGAATTGGTTATTGCTCAAACGCAACCGAATCAGAAGAAGGCGGCCACTTCCCAAAAGCCAAAAAGCGAAACCCTGGAGCTTGGCAAATCCTATGCCGCGTTGCGCCCTGAGCAAAAACGGCTGATAGACGACTTCATTCGCAACTACAACGCCACCACCGGAAGCAAGCTTGTTCCCGAACAGGCCTACGACAACGCTCGACTGTCCATCCGCACCACGTTCGACGCTGTGACCCATGCGCTGCTGAACGCCAAGATGACCGATGCGCAAGGCAAGAGCCTGGGTCGCGCGATTGACCTGGTGGAAGCCGTTGACCAAGTGATGGGAGAGGAATCCGGTGTAGGCGGCGACCTCCAGTTCCGCCTGTATGTGTACCTGAAGCCCGACGCGGTGGACATCCTGAGCCGCAGCCAGGAGTTCTTTCACGATAAGGACAACAGCGTGTATCACAAGGGCTTTCCCATTTGTTACAGGCTGAAGAACGGACCTCCCTCGATTCAGTTCTCCATTTCGCGCGACCATAAATTGTCCGACATTGATGTCGACTATCGCTCTTCCGGCTTTCCTAAAGGGCTGGTCAATGGACACTTGTCCGCTTCCAACTCGGACGTCCGCGCGGGAAACAACCTGGACCGCCATGACGGCCGCTGGTCGGGCCTCAATGGCTGGTGGCGCGACGTCTTTGGACAGCTCGGAACTGGCGGAAAGCCGCCAAAGGAGAACGCCACCGAGCGCCTCGGGAACATTCCCTTGAATCCCGGCGTGAAAGCCGATCAGGGCGTCGATAAGAGCGCACACGATTTCCTGCAAAGCTGGGTAGTGGGGAAAGAACCGAATAAGTCAGTCGCCTATTTCTCGCGCCTCAGCTATCCGTGTTTGGAGGTGATGGCGCAGAAGAGCGGGCAACCCGTGCCGCCAGGCATGATTCGGCTGCGCACAATGATGGCGATGCAGAAGTTTAGCGATAGCACTGGCACGGTAAATTCCGTTGCCGACGTGTTCGAGCCTGCCGACAAATGGTCGCAAGCATTGAAACCGGCAAAGAACGCGTATGCATCGGAATTCCTGCTGGTGAACGTGCCGGCAGACATGGGACCAGACGAGGAATGCGTTGCCACACCGAACGACGATACGAGCAAAGGCTCTAAAGAGAAATACTTCGCCACTGCGTTTCGCGGAAAACAGGGAGACAGCCGGAACAAGGTTATGTCCCTGCTTTGGGCTCAGGAGGGCGGCTACTGGAAAATCGTTGCCATCCGCATCGAAGACAGCAGTGATGCGGGCATCGTCCCGAAGAACGCTGCAGCTCAGGCCGTACCCGCAGTGGAAGAACCGCGGAGCATTGCCGGTGATCCCGCCGCCGTAAAAGACATCACGGAGTTCTACCAGACTTGGATCGTGAAACGGAATGTTGTCCAGGCTTCCGACCTTTGCGTCACCGCGCTCCTACCAGTGTCTCGCGGCACCCTCCGAAGACCAGAAGAAATTGACGCCCATCGCCAGAATCCAGTCTGGGCTGCAACAGCCGCTCGCGAGAATCCCATCCGGCGCGAATCTCTCGGACATGATGTCGAGTCTGCAGCCCAGCAATGATCTGCTGCGCCCAGTCCAGCAGGAAAACTCCAACGCTTTCGCGATCATGGCCGTGCCAGACCAGAAAGCCAATAGCTTTCTGTGCCAACATCGTCAGCTGCCCGAAGTTTCTCCGGACTTGAAGCCCGCTGATGCAAAATACGGAGCGTATTACTTGAGCGCCAGCCGACTGAACTATGGGGAGGAACAATCACCCGCTCTTCTGCTGTTGTGGACCAAAGAGGACGCGAGTTGGAAGGTTGTTGCTTGGGCTGTAGAGCTTCCGTAACTCTCTCTCGGAAAGCGCGAAAGGATGGAGCAAGCCAATGCAAATCAACAAACGTACCCTGAAGATCGCTGGAATCGTTGTTGCGGCAGTGGTGGTAATCCTGATCGCGCTTCCGCTTTTCATCAATGTCAACAGCTTCCGTCCGAAAATCGAGTCGGAGTTGACGAATGCCTTGGGGCGGCCCGTGACCTTGGGAGACCTGAGCCTTTCGCTCTTCAGCGGCACAGTCGGCGTGGAGAATGTCAGCATCGCCGACGATCCCGCCTTCAGTAAGTCACCGTTCATAACGGCGAAGTCGTTGAAAGTTGGCGTCGAGTTGATGCCGCTCATCTTCTCCAAGCAACTCAACGTGACAGGGATCGTGCTGGACGAGCCTCAGATCACCTTGCTCAAAGGCTTCCAACGGAACCTGGAACTTTTCCAGCCTCGGCGGGACCAGTAAAAACAACCCCGCTGAACCAGCAAAGTCGGGCGCGTCCCAGAGCCTCTCGATCGCCAAGCTGGAGATCAAAGATGGAAAGCTGGCGGTCGGCAACGCCAACTCCACAGCGAAGCCGCAGGTATATGACAACTTAAACGCGGAAGTTAAGGACTTCTCTTTCACTTCTCAGTTCCCGTTCGAGTTGACGGTCAACCTGCCCGGCGGCGGCAATGCAAGCCTCACCGGCAAAGCGGGACCGATCAATCCGCAGGATTCGGCCAAGACTCCTTTCGACGCCTCAATAAAGGTGAAGAACCTGGACCTCGCGGCCTCGGGCTTCATCGATCCGGCGAGCGGCATTGGCGGCTCCGCCGATCTTGAGGGAACGTTGAACTCAACTGGCAGTCAGGCCAAGGCGGTGGGCGCAGTCACCTGCGAAAAGCTCAAACTTTCACCCAAGGGGTCACCGGCCCCGAAGGCGGTGACCATCAAATACGCAATCGACGAGGACCTCGACCGAGAGGCTGGCACCATCACCCAAGGCGACATCGCAATCGGCAAGTCCGTCGCCCGGCTAACAGGCGGATTTCAGACCCAGGGCGAAACCCAGGTGATGAACCTGAAGCTCAGCGCCCCGGATATGTCAGTCGATGAACTGGAAGCGATGCTCCCGGCCCTTGGCGTAGTGCTTCCTTCAGGATCGAAGTTGAAAGGAGGAACACTGTCTGCCGACTTGGCAATCAGCGGTCCGCTCGACAAACTGGTGATCTCCGGTCCTGTGCGGATGTCGAACACGAAATTGGCTGGTTTCGATATGGGTGCGAAGTTGGGAGCTTTGTCAGCCTTCAGTGGAAAGGCTCCCTCGAGTCCCGACACCGCCATCCAGAATGCCAGCTTGAATGCGCGCATTGCTCCTGAGATGACGAGGGCCGACGCTATCAACGTGACGATACCATCCCTCGGCGTCGTAACCGGCGCAGGCACGATCAGCCCGAACGGGGCGCTCGATTTCCAGATGGTTGCCGACCTGCAGACCGACAGGTCCGAAGCACGTGTCGGAGAGAACGGGCCGGGGCGGCGATAGAGGAGGCGTGCCCTTCAGGATTCAAGGGACAACCTCAAACCCAAGCTTTGTTCCCGACGTAGGGGGTATGGCTGCCAGCGCTGCAAAGGGGGCGATACAGCAATCTGTCTCTGGCAAGACCGGCGGCGTTGGGGCAGCGGGAATTTTACCGAGGAAGAAGCCGAAATAGCGCTGCGCACATCGCTCTTCTCGGCTTTAGCCTGTGGCTAGGCGTAGAAGGCCAGTAGCTTTCTGTACACCGCTGAACGTGAGGTGAATGACTTGCTGTTTTCAGGTCTGACGATCACATTTCTCAAAGAGTTCGGCTTCGGCCTGTGGCTAAGCTGCCCTTTGTTCCTAAGTTTGGCCGCGGCCATAGTCGGGTTGGGACTTCTAGCGGGAAAGAAGGAAGGGTGGTCGCCATTCGACAGCTTCTATTGGTCCTTCGTCACCGCAACGACCGTAGGTTACGGCGATTTCCGACCGGTACGCAGGGTATCAAGGGTGATTGCCATCGCAATAGCCTTGCTAGGGCTAACGATGACGGGCATTCTGATTGCGGTGGCAGTCCACGCAGGCACCGTGGCCCTGGCCGTGCATGATGCCGCAGCAAATGTCCGATAGTTCCCAGGTGTCCGCGGTTTTCCGATCTGCTTGTTCTGTCAGTGCGCGCACAGCACTCGATTCTTCGGGAGGACTCAGACAATGACCAACGAAAGATCTGCAACGGAAAATGCCTACATCGCCCGGGCGGTCGAAGCGTCCATTAACATCGGCCTGGTTGCCTTGCTCGCGGCCGTATGTCTCCTGATACTGGCCCCCTTTGTTCCTATCGTTGCTTGGGGCATTATCATCGCTGTGGCTTCTTATCCCGCTCTTCGGAAGCTGCAGAGCGCTCTCCAGGGGCGTGGGGGATGGGCAGCCGCTATCTGGACCATTCTTCTGCTGGCCGTGCTGATCGTTCCGGTTGTTCTGTTGGGCAACGAGTATGGTTGAGGGCGTCCAAAGTTTAATGGACCACCTGGAACGCAGGAACGTTCATCGTTCCGCCTCCCCCGCCCAACGTCGAAAGTTGGCCTCTTATCGGTGCTCCGTTGAACCGAATCTGGAGCATGGCCTCGAACAACTTCACGGAGGCTGTGAAACTCCTCGCGCCTCAGATCAAGACTTTCCTTCCAAAGCTACTTTCTGCGTCTGCCGGCATCGGCCTTACCGTGCTGCAATTCTTCTTTTCGATTCTCATTGCGGGAGCACTGCTGGCGAAGGCCCAAAGTGCCGCAGAAGTAACGCGCGCGTTTGCCAACCGACTTGTTTGGCGAGCGAGGCGCTGAGTTCCAGAACCTTGTCGGTTCCACCATCCGCAGCGTGACCTCTGGCATTCTCGGGGTAGCACTCATTCAAACCGTGCTGGCTGCAATTGGTTTTCTCGTCGTGGGATTGCCGGGGGCGGGCTTGTGGGCCGTGATCTTTCTCGTTGCCGCTGTCCTGCAGATCGGGATTCTTGTACTCATCCCCGCAGTCATCTTCGTCTTCGCTACCGCCGACAACCACCACGGCCGTTGTCTTCCTGATTTGGTGTGCGTCGTCGGTTTGTTGGACAACGTGCTGAAGCCCATGCTGCTGGGCCGTGGGGCCTCGGTTCCGACCGCCGTGGTCTTCCTCGGTGCCATCGGTGGATTCGTCGCGATGGGGATCATCGGCCTGTTCGTCGGCGCAATCGTATTGTCAGTGGGTTACAAACTGTTTCTCGCTTGGATCGAGGGCAGCGCCGCGGCTGAGACACCGGCGTGAAATCTTCAGCCTCGAGGCGAATAACCGCAGCCATTTTTGCGGACTTCGTCCAGCTGGTCGATCGCGCCGTTGAACCAGAACTGAAGTCCAGTCCAAAACGCGTGCTGATCATCGCCATCACAGCCGTACTGTCGTTTCTTTTGGTATGTTTCTTCGTGCTCTTCCGCGAGGTAATTCGCCGCAAGAAGCCAGATCCGGTCGAGGCACAACGCATCGCGCAACTCAATCAATATTTATGGAGTCGTACCTAGGGCCTTATGAAAGAAACGATCGTCGTAACCGGCGGCGCCGGATTCATCGGTTCCAATTTCATCCTGCAATGGTTGGCGCGCGAATCCGCGCCACTGGTGAATCTCGACTGCCTGACTTACGCCGGCAATCCCAGCAACCTTGCTTCGGTGAGTAGCCATCCTCGCTACGAATTCGTGCATGGCGATATTAACGACCGCGAGCTTATCTCGGAACTTTTCCGGCGCCACCAGCCTGCGGCAATAGTGCACTTCGCCGCCGAAAGCCACGTGGATCGTTCCATCCTCGGTCCGGAAGAATTCGTTCGCACCAACATCCACGGTACGTTTTCGCTGCTGGAAGAATCTAAGCGATATTTCAACGATCTGCCTATGGCAGACCAACAGCGCTTCCGTTTCCTGCACGTTTCCACCGACGAAGTGTACGGATCGCTCGGCGAGGACGACCCGGCGTTCTGTGAAACCACGCCGTACGCGCCCAACAGTCCCTATGCTGCATCGAAGGCGGCCTCTGACCACCTGGTCCGCGCCTGGTTCCACACCTTCAAGCTTCCCACCCTGACCACCAACTGCTCCAACAACTACGGCCCGTTCCAGTTTCCCGAAAAACTTATCCCACTCATCATCCACAACGCGCTCAACGGAAAGAAGCTCCCTGTGTACGGTGACGGCAAGAACATCCGCGACTGGATGTACGTCGAGGACCACTGTTCCGCTGTCCGCTGCGTTCTGCATAATGGGCGTCCCGGGGAGACCTACAACATCGGAGGGCGCAGCGAACGCTGCAACATCGAGGTTGTTAATACCATCTGCGCTTTGCTGGACGAACTCCGTCCCGGCTCGCCGCACAAGCCTCATTCCAAGCTCATTAACTTCGTTCCTGACCGCCCCGGACACGATCGCCGCTATGCTATCGACTCCTCCCGCATCGAACGCGAGCTCGGATGGCAACCCCAAGTGTCCTTCGAAGCCGGCATTCGCAACACCATCGCCTGGTATCTCGATCATCAGGATTGGGTTGCCGCGGTCACCAGTGGGAGCTATCGCGATTGGATCGAAACACAGTACGCCAAGCGTGGAGGAGCCTAACCATGTCCTCGGCGCTTAAGGGCATCATTCTCGCTGGCGGCTCGGGCACACGACTCTATCCCGCCACACAATGTGTCTCCAAGCAGCTTCTGCCGGTGTACGACAAACCCATGATCTACTACCCGCTCAGCGTGCTCATGCTGGCGGGCATTCGCGACGTCCTTATCATCTCCACCCCCCAGGACACCCCGCGCTTCGAGCAGCTACTAGGTGACGGCGCTCGCTGGGGAATGAACTTCCGCTATGCCGTGCAGCCCAGGCCCGAAGGCATCGCGCAAGCCTTTCTTGTCGGCGCCGACTTCATCGCTGGACAGCGTTGCGCGCTTGTTCTGGGCGACAACATTTTTTACGGACACAATCTCTCCCACATGATGCAGGCCGCCGCGCAGCGCGAGCAGGGCGCCACCGTCTTCGCCTATCCCGTTCACGATCCCGAACGCTATGGCGTGGTTGAGATGGACGCACAAGGCCGCGCCGTCAGCCTGGAAGAGAAACCCAAACAGCCCAAGTCACGCTTTGCCGTCACCGGACTTTATTTCTACGACAACCGCGTGGTGGAGTTGACTCGCGGACTCAAACCCTCGAAGCGCAACGAGCTGGAGATCACCGACCTCAACCGGCTCTATCTCCAGCAGGGAAGTCTACATGCCGAGCTCATGGGACGCGGGATGGCATGGCTCGACACCGGCACCCATGACTCGCTGCTCGAAGCCGCCGCCTTCATTCAGACCATTGAGAAACGCCAAGGCTTGAAGATCGCGTGTCCCGAAGAAATCGCCTTCCGCGCCGGCTACATCGACGCCGCGCAGCTCGAACGCCTCGCCACCGCGCTCGATAACAGTGGATACGGTAAGTACCTGCGGGGCGTCCTCGAATCTCCCGAAGGCCCGTGAGCTCTGCCGAGTCAACCTATCCAGCCCTCGACTATGGCAGCCTTCGCATTCCCATGGCCGCCTTCGAGGTGCCCGCTACCTCGCCGTCGTCGCCGCCTCGCTGGCATTCCTCGCCGGATGGCTGACCGTCAACGGAGCCGTGGTACTCACCGTGGCGCTTCTGAGCACGCTCATCGTGTTGTCGTGGGTGCACCTTCGACAGGGCAGACATCCATGCTTCCTGTTTTTTGTGCACGCCGATGCCTTTCAAGGCGGCAGGCTGATTGCCTATTGCCTGGGCGCCGAACCGGACCCGATGCGAGCGGTGCTGCTGGACAGCAACTTTGATCTCTCCCGAGTCGAACAACGAATTACGCTGCTTTGTCTTGCGATTTCGGCGAACTGCGTTTATGCGCCATGCCGTTGCACTTTCCGACCAATCCCTCCGCCAGAGCTACAGTCCGTACGCAAATGGCTACCTTTCCTGTAGGTTTAGGGGCAGATTCCGGGAAGATCGGATTGGAAGAGACGGGCTATCTCATTCGGGCGCTCTCCGCCTCCGGCAAATTCGATACTTTCCTGACATCAAGGTTTTTCATAGTGACAGCTCGTTACACTTGTACGATGTCGATCCAGCGAAGACCTGGTTGTCCATCACGGTTTCACCCGCTTTTCGCGTTCTGCCGAAGCCGCCGAAGAGTTGAGTAACCACATTCGCAGGGATCACGTCCTCTATGTCGTGGACGTAGCAGGTACAAGAATTTCCTGGGTTTTTGCAGGCTTTCCGCGACACCCGCCTCTACGAATCGATGGACTTGCTGGTATTGGGCGGCGGGCCGCTTTCCTAGGAAGAACGCGACTTGATCGCCAAACTGGGCATCGGCGAAAGGGTCATTGCGATTGCGCTCGTCGACGACAGTCTTCTCGCCGAAGCCTATCCCGATGCAAAACTGCTGGCGTATCCATCATTGTCGGAGGCCTTCGGCCTTCCACCGCTGGAAGCCATGTACGTCGGTTGTCCCGTCCTGGCCTGCAATGCTTCGTCGTTGCCCGAGCTCTGCGGTGACACCCCGTTCTGCTACCAGAAAGACGACCCCGAATCACTTCGCGACGCGCTTCTGCCGGCAGTCACCGACGATTCCTCGCGTGCATCCGCCATCGAACTTGGACGCGAGGTCGCCTCACATTACAGTTCGGGGAAAAAGTGCCGGACAGACTCTCGACGTCTACGGTGAGTGTCTATAAACCGCAGGCAGCTCCTAGAACCGATAGACGTACGACGTCGCGACCTGGAAGTTGCCCTGCGTTACGATGTACTGCGGCGAAAGCAGTGTTCCCAATTCGTAAGAATGCGGATCAGGATGGTTAGTGAGGTATCGAACCACCGTCGTTCCTATGTCAAAGCGGAAGGTCGCGTTGCGTTCCGGGTAATACTCGACAATGCCGCCCACGTCGGTGGCGAAACGGGTCAGACTTCCGGTAGCGGTCTCCCCCTGAATGGGCACCGCTTTGTCGTAGTAAATGAAACCAGGCCGGACCTTGGCGTAAATTCCGAAGTGGTCGAAACGCGCTCCCATGCGAATGCCGAACAGGCCTTCCATCATTGGCTGGGAGCCTTGTTGTCCGGGGATGAAGTTCAGCGTGCTGTCGAAGGCGACACCGCGCGTGAAGTTGTAATCAAAGTTCGCACCTAGCCCGGACAAGTTCTTGCGGCATGCCAGCTCCGAGCAAGTGTTGCTTACTACCGGCAGGCTGATGTTGCTGTACTGCAGGCCCATCTCCCAGCGTTCCAGCGGAGGCCGTTCCAGGTCGCCGACCGTCTTCGGGAAATGGGATTGACGGCCGACCATAAAATTGGTTTCCGGTGACGGGAGGTCCCACGGGAACTTGCCGGCAAAGACTGCGGCGAAGCTGCGGCTCGGCTCAAGGGCAGAGCGCAGCACTCGCCCACCGATAATGCGATGGTGCACGGCAATCGGGCTGACGATGTACTTGTCGATCGTGTCTTCGCCCAGCACCCAAGCCAGGCCAATAGTCGGAGTGATGACAAAATCAGTCCAGCCGGTATTGTTGGTTGGCGGTTTCGGGTACTTGGGGTTGTTCAAGCAGAGCAAATAGGTGCCACAACCGGGCACGTAAGTAAAACCGCCCTGATTTCCAATGTTGGTTTCACTAACTGGGCCAATCTCGGTTTCCGTCGACCAAGCGGCGGCCCATCCCAGGGCTTTCAGCCGGCTCATCCAATACCGCCGGTTCTTCCCAATGACGACCAGGCTGTTGGGACTGTTCTGCAGGAACGTCCGCGCAAACACCGCACCCTCAAGAGGGTGGCCTACATCGTTCACCACGAAGCTGTCGCCGTCTCCCCAGCGCTTCATGTCATAGCCGCCATATGACGCGAACCAGTCATGGAAAAATGGCTTGTGCGCGAGGTTCCAACGCATCCCGGGATCGAACGCAACGCGCCATGCTTGAAAGAAGACCGTTTCTCCGAAAGACTGCCAGAACGCAGCTTTCAGGTCGAACTTTCCGTTGGGAGTCAGAGGTTGAACTACTGCGCCGGAGGCCGTAGGAACAAGGTGGGTTCGGCTCGACGATTGGCCGGATGCGTCGCTTGGATGGGGGCCGTCTGGGAGATCTGAAACGGACGCGGCTGCGGGACTTGGTGCAGCGACGGGGCTATCGAAGGCGACGGTAGTCTCATCGTCGACAGGTTTCTGGATAGAGGACTGCGCCCGTAGCGTCAGACAGGAAAAGGGGATCAGAACCGCGGTAAAGCACAGACTCCGAAAAACAGGGGTCCGGAATCCGTGTCTCTCGAACCAACAAGACACGACTTATTCTCCCTTTTTAAGAAGATTTCCAACGGGGGCTATGAAACTATGGTAGCCGAAAAGTGCCGTTGGCGTCCAGCAGAGCCCAGGTACGGGAACCCTTTGTGTAATAGCTACTTACCGTGTCTCTCGAACCAACAAGACACGACTTACTCTCCCTCTTTAAGAAGATTTCCAACGCGGGGCTATGAACCATCGTAGCCGAAAAGTGCCGTTGGCGTCCAGCAGAGCCCACGTACGGAAACCCTTTGTGTAATAGCTACTTACCTTCTCCCAGAATCTGGAAGAAGCGGATGATCGACTCAATGCCGCGATAGAAATTCGGGATGTGAAACTTCTCATTCGGGGCGTGCAGATTGTCGTCAGGAAGCCCCATGCCCATCATGATGCTGGGAATCTTCAGGTCCTTGTCAAACTGCGTCACGATCGGAATCGAGCCGCCCGAGCGGATATAAACCGTGTCTTTGCCGAATACCTCATGCATGGCCGCAACTGAGGCCCGAGCGTAGGGATTGTCCGTGTTCACCACGCACGCCGGCCCTTTGCTATGAACTTTAATGCTGGACGTGATGCCCTTGGGCGTGATCTTCGCCACGTACGCGGTGAACTTCTTTAGGATGTCGTCCGCATCCTGGTTGGGCACCAGCCGCATCGACACCTTCGCCGAGCCTTTAGCTGGAATCACAGTCTTGGCTCCCGGGCGCGACAAAGCCGCCGACGATACCGTGCACCTCAAGCGTCGGACGCGCCCAGGTGCGGTAGAGCACCGAGTATCCGGGCTCGCCGGTCAGGACGTTGGAACCGACCTCGGCTTTGCGGTACTCCTCTTCGTTGAACGGCAGGCTTGCCCAGGCCTTGAGCTCGTCGTCGGTCGGCTTCTGCACATCGTCGTAGAAGCCCGGAATGAGGACCTTTCCGTCGGCATCCTTCAGCTTGCTGAGAATTTCGACCAGGCCAAAGATGGCATTGGGCGCAGCCCCGCCGTAGACGCCAGAGTGCAGATCGACCTTCGCGCCGCGGACTTCGACTTCGGTGTAAAGCAATCCGCGAAGTCCGACGCACAGTGTAGGAATCTCAGGTGCGAAGAGCTCGGTGTCGGTCACCAGCGCGAAGTCGGCCTTCAAGCTTCTCAGATTTGGCGTTGGCCTTGACGTAGTTTTCGATGCTTTCGCCGCCGACTTCTTCTTCGCCTTCGATGAGTACACGAACATTGATGGGCAGCTTGCCGTTGCCGGCCTTGAAGAGCGACTCGAAGGCCTTGAGCTGCATCCAGAGCTGGCCTTTGTCATCGACAGCGCCGCGAGCGTAGACGTTCTGATTGCGCTCCGTCGGCTCGAATGGAGGTGTAATCCACTCATCAAGCGGCTCCGCCGGCTGAACGTCGTAATGGGCATAGCACAACGCGGTCGGTTTACCGGCGGCGTGCAGCCAGTCCGCATACACCAGGGGATGGCCCTCGGTACGGGATGATCTCAACGTTTTCAAAGCCAATGCGCTTCAGATCATCCGCGACCATCTCGGCGGCCTTGAGGACATCGTCCTTGTGTTCCTCGGCGGTACTCACGCTGGGAATACGAAGAAGGTCTTTGAGTTCGTTCAGGAAGCGCTGCTGATTTTCACGGGCATAAGAAATAGCTGAAGATGACATGGAAGAACTCCTTGTTTCATAAGCGTGCTTTGGCAAACGAAAAAGTATAGCGCAGGTGAAGCGGCCGCATCCGAAAGCCACGATGAGCACAATACTGGCGCGGCGGAGTTTCGGCCGGGCAGCGGTCTAGAAGTTCACCCGCACTCCAATCTGCGCAGCAAAAGGGATTCCAACCGTAGTACCCGGACCGAAGAAGTCTCCCAGTGCTCCCGCGGGGTACAGGAATTGCTTGGTGCTGACAATAGGGACGCAGCCCGTCGGGAGGCAGACCTGGGTGGCATTGGAGAGATCGTTAACGGGATTCGGCAGCGCAGAAATGTCGGTGATGTAGTTGTTCCCAGGATTGGTGCGATTGAACAGATTGAAGAATTCGATAAAAGGAAGTACGGTCCAGCGCTCACCGATCGGGAACGGACGTGCGACTTTCAAATCCACCTGCATGTACGGGGTGCCGCGAAACTGGTCAAGCGAGGTAGGTACGCCATTGATCACAGCCCGGTTCTGCGAGTCGTCGCCGGTGCCATTGACGTCCACCGGAGTGGTGAGCGTAAGCGGGCGCGCGCTTTCGAATTGCATCAGGGTCGAAAGCTGGAATTTCGCCGGCAGATAGAACACCCCAACCAAAACGAAGCGATTGCGTACGTCTTCACCTGACGGCCCATAGTCACCGGGACCGAACGGATTCAGCGCATTGCACACTCCGTTCACGTAGTCGAACAGTTCGCCGACCGTGCATCCCCAGGTCCTGGCGTTGGCCAGAGTGTAATTGGCAGTCAGATTGAACCAGTGCGACAGATTTCCCTGCAAGTGAATCGCAAGGGCGTCGTAGCTGGACCGGTTATCGGTCCTGTAAAGCTGGATGTCGGGAACATTGGCTTGCTGGCTGACGGGATCGGACGGGTACAAAGGAGAAAACAGACTGTACCCCGGCACGTAGTTGTAAGCGCGGTATGCGTGCATGCCGGTTTCGCGGATGTAGTCGGCACTCAGCGTCCAGTTAGGGCTGAAGGCGTACTGTACCCCGGCGCTGGCATGCAGCGCGTACGGAGTGTGGTAGTTCGGATCGATCAGAGAGCCGGCGCCGCCGTCTGCAGCTCCGGGCAGGCATCCCGCATCGCCCGGCTGTACGCAAGGAACTGGCGGCATATTGACGGATTGCAGCGCGCTGACCCATCCGTTTTGCGCAAGATCGTTCCAGTAGAGACCGACGCCCGCGCGAATCACCAGGTTCTGCTTGCCGGGAGACCACGCGATACCGAGCCGGGGAGCAAAGGCTTTCCGATAGTCCTGCGGAATTCCGTTAACTAAAGGAACTTGAAGCGCCTTCAGGGTCGAGTAAGCAGGGTTTGCGAATTGGTTGCGACCCGATGCCTGGAACAGTCCGAAGGTCGTGTCCCAGCGCAACCCATAGTTGATGGTCAGATTCGGCGTGACTCGCCACGAGTCATGGGCGTAGAGACCCAGCCGCTGTACGTTCTGCGAAAAGCTGCCGTTGCCAGCAGGAGCGTTGTTACACGTGGTGCCGGGGGTTGCATCATCGGCGCAGACGAGGTCAGCCGAAAACTGTGCGGGATTTGTCAGGTAGTCCGTCGGATCGAGCGGAAAGATAGTCAGGTTCTCGGCAGTCCCGGAGAGAGCGCCACTGAGCACCGGTTCATGAATGAAGTCGATACCAAAGCGAGGCGCGTGTCTTCCGGAGGCATGACTCACGTCGTAGCGAAACTGATACTTTTCCTGATTGCGCAGTACCGGGAAGGCCGTAATCGGGGTTTGAAACTGCTGATCGCCGAAGGTCTCGAAGCCGGACACGGTTGAGGAAGTTGCACTAAATGGGAATGCGAGCGCAAACCCCAGATCAGTGTTTCGAGTCTGGGTGTTGTGCAGCGTGGAAGCCGTGAACGTAAAAGAACCAAGCCACGCAGGTGTGAACTCGAACTGATTACTGACCACGACGTTGAAGTAGTTCGAGTGCGTGGTGGCGCCGGTCGAGGGCAGTGTAGCCTGCTGAACCAGGTTGTTATTGGTGAGGTAGCTGTCCACACCTGCGCGCAAGAACCACAATGATCGCGCCGATTGCGCCCAGTCGAAACGGATGGTTCCGAGGAAGTCGTTGAAGGGAACCCGAGTGTAATCCGGGACGGGAATGGATGACGCGCCCGGAATCAATCCTTGAGATGCCAGCGACGACAGCGCATTGAATTGTTCAAGACTGTCAGGGCTGTAGTTAATGCTGGCGTTCTCATGGACGTATTCAAAGGAGGAGAACAGCCAGACCTTGCCCTTCTTCAGCGGGCCACCGATTGCACCTACGTAGTTCTGCCGGGAAAAAGGCTGCTTCGGTTGCGGCTCGGGGTTGTCGAGAACATTGCGGGCGTTGAGCGCGGCAGCGCGTTCGTAGAACGCAGCATTCCCATGCCACCCGTCGGTGCCTCGACGGGTACTGATAATGACTGCGCCGCCCACGGTGCGGCCGATGTCTGCATATTCCTGCGAAGTCTGGACAGCGAACTCCTGGATTGCATCGGGCGAAAAGTTCTGGAGAAAGCCGCCGATGTAATCGTCAGTGTTGTCGCCGCCATCGACGGACAATTGCACGTTCAGGCCTGAGCTTCCGCCGAAGGAAACCGCGGTAATCCTCGCTTTGGTTGGATCCGAGGGTTCGACAGGCTCGGTGCCTGGTGCCATGTAGGCAATGTTCGCGAAGCTGCGAGCCGCCAGCGGAATGTCCCTCAGGTCCTGCGCTGTCACAATCCCTTGCTGAACGGTGCGCGTGGTATCGAAGGGCTGTGTCGTGATGGACGAGCCCTCGGCGCGGACATTCACGCTCTGCTGCACCGCCGCAGGCCGCAGGGTAACGGTCAGGTCGCGGACAGAGCTAACTACAACGGCGGTGTTAGCGCTCGCGTCAGCAAAGCCGGTTGCTTTGACCACGACGTGGTAGTTGCCGGGGGCGAGGTCTTCGATACGGAACTCGCCACGCCCATTGGTCTGCGCTGTTCGCTCAACCGAAGTCTGAGGATTCGACACCGTGACGGCCGCTGAACTGACTCGAGCGCCGCTTGCGTCCTGTATTTCTCCTTGCAGGGCGCCACGCGGGTTCTGGCTAAGGGTGGGAGTGGTGCAGATCGGCAGGAGCACCAATGAGGCGAGGAGCAAACGAATGGTGCGGTATCGCATCGCAGGAGTCATTTGTGCCTCAACTGGGTTTTTTGTCGGAGTGGCTGCAGGTATCGTCCGGGGATCACCGTTGGTTTGACGTTAGCGGCTGAGGGAAAGTACTACCAGAGATAGGACTAACCTCGTGATTGGATTGAGCGCCATAGGAGGCGAAGGAGCCAAAATCAGGAGGACGAAAATTCCCATTTTGGTAAGGGTTATCCCGATGTGAGTTGGGATTGTTTGCTTGTCACAAGCGACTGTGACTTTAATCGTTGTCAGTTTTGCGGAACGGGATAGAATAGAGTTGGAATTGAAAATGATTTTCAACTTCATGTTTGCACGGAAACGCGAGCGCAAGGCCGGTGGCAGCGCACTGGCCGACCTGCAGGTAGGCGAGCGTGCCATCGTGCGAAATCTGGAGCTGGACCACCCTATTGCCGAGCACCTCATGAACCTGGGATTTGTTCCCGGTCTCGAGGTGACGGTTGAGCGAAGCGGTCCCGGTGGCGATCCCCGGGTATATCGGGTCGAAGGGACGGAAGTGGCGATTCGGCGCGAACTTTCTCGCCATATTCGCGTCTCCCTGGTCGGTGCACCGGCCTTTGGTGACTAGCAAGAGGGAGGCCGGACAATGACGTGCCATCCCGTGGCCCGTCCGGAAGAAGCGGCGGTTGCGACCTCGTATCGCACGATCGCCGTGGTTGGTCCTCCCAATTCCGGCAAAACAACCCTGTACAACCGCCTCACTGGCCTGCGCCAGAAAGTCGGAAATTTTCCGGGCGTCACCGTCGAACATCATGTCGGTTATGTCCGCGATGCTGAAGGCAACGAAGTTGCTCTGATCGATTTGCCTGGAATATACAGTCTTGTTCCCAAATCGGAGGACGAGCGCGTAGCGGTGGATGTGCTGCAAGGAACCGTGCCAGGAATGGCGCGGCCCGATGCGGTCATCGTGGTTCTGAATTCGAACAATCTCAACACACACCTGGTACTGGCGGCGCGCGTGATCGGGTTGGGCCTGCCGACGCTTGTCCTGCTGAACATGGCGGACGAACTCCACAAGCTCAATGGCGGTGTAGATGCTTTGGCGTTGGCCCGACAATTAGGAACGCCGGTTGCGCTGGTGAGTGCGACCACCGGTTTCGGTCTGGAAGCGGTCAGTAACTTCTTGTCGTCGGCATCACCGGCGCCGGAACCGCTGGAATTGCCAGTGGTCGGAAGCACCCGCAGCGTTCGCGAGTGGGCGGTCCGCGTCGGCGAGAATGCGAATTATCGGCGACCGGCCACGCCGGTGTGGACAAGTCGGCTGGACAACATCTTTCTACACCGGTCCTGGGGTCCGTTGATCTTCGTCGGTGTGGTGGTGGCCGTCTTTCAGATGATCTTTGTTGCCGGGAAGCCGCTGCAGGATTTACTGCAACGGTTCCTCGATTCGACTGGAATGTGGGTCGGGCAAACAATGCCTGACGGTTTGCTCCGCTCGCTGGTAATCAACGGTGTATGGAAGGGTGTCGGGTCGGTTGTCGTATTTCTGCCGCAGATTCTGTTGCTGTTCCTGGCGATCGGAATACTGGAAGATTCCGGCTATCTGGCGCGGGCGGCGGTGATTGCCGACCGCACCATGTCGCGAGTGGGGCTGAACGGCAAGAGCTTTATTCCGCTGCTATCGGCGTATGCGTGCGCTGTTCCGGCAATCATGGCGACGCGCACCATTGAGAGCAAGCGCGACCGGATTGCGACCATCCTGATTGCCCCCTTCATGACCTGTTCGGCGCGATTACCGGTGTACACGATGGTCATCGCGGCATTTCTTCCAAGCCGTGCCTTGCTCGGGCCATTTCTCAACACCCGCGCGGCGGCCATGCTCGGGCTGTATTTGCTGGGATTCCTGATGGCGGTACTGACGGCGCGTCTGCTGAAATCGACAATTCTGAGGAGCAAGGACGCACCCTTCATCCTGGAGATGCCGCCGTACCGTTGGCCAACGGCCTCATCCCTGGCGTTCCGCTTGGTCGATCGCGGGAAGGCATTCCTGTACCGTGCGGGAACCGTCATCATGGTGGTGTCGCTGTTGCTGTGGGCAGCGACCAACTTCCCTATGCACAACGGTCAGCCACCTGCGATTCAGGACAGCGTGGTGGCATCGCTGGGGCATGCCATCGAGCCGGTGATCCGCCCTCTGGGCTTCGACTGGAAGATAGGCGTGGGCTTGGTCACCTCGCTGGCCGCGCGGGAAGTGATTATTGCCACACTCGGGACGCTCAATGGCATCGACGCCGAGTCCCATTCGTTCGATCTGCAGATGGCGTTGCGCCATGAACTGACGATACCCGCGGCAGTCGCACTCCTGGTCTTCTTTGCTTTCGCGATGCAGTGCATGTCGACGCTGGCCGTAGTGCGTCGAGAAACGAATGGCTGGAAGTGGCCTGCGGCACAGTTTGCCTACATGACCGTGGTAGCGTACGTGGCCGCGTTCGCCGCGTTTCGCATCACTGGGTACTTCCTGCGGTAACAATCCCGCGAACCAAGTCCGGCAGAATCTCGCCCGCCTTTCCCGACAGCACTTCATCGAAGAAGGTTTCATTCGAGGGTGGTTCGGGTCCGACGTAGATGGTGCGCGCGCGGTTGCGGCGGGCTATCCTAACGAAACTTGCGGCGGGTTCGACCACACCGGACGTACCGATGGTGAGAACTATAGTTGCGCTGGCCAGTTGGTGAAGGATAAGGTCCATATGGAACGGAACTTCTCCAAACCAGCAGATATGAGGGCGCACCATCGCTCCACACTGCGCGCACCTGGGGATCTCTTCCTGCGACCGATACGAGCTGTGATCGTCGAACGGATGCGTCGTGCAATTGGGACTTGAACACCGCGATTGCATGATGCGACCATGCATGTGGACTACGCGGCGAGATCCGGCCTGTTCGTGCAGAGAATCCACGTTTTGTGTGCAGAGCAGGACGCGGTCAGCCAGCATACCCTCAAGCTCGGATAACGCGAAATGGGCTGGATTTGGCTTCACTGTCTCGTGCCGTTGTCGCCGTTCCGAGTAGAACTGCCATACCAGCGCTGGGTCGGCCGCGAAGGCCTCCGGAGTTGCGACCTCCTGCACGCGATATCCCCGCCATAGTCCGTTGGTGCCGCGAAACGTAGGAAGCCCGCTTTCGGCGCTTATACCGGCCCCGGTAAGCACGAACACGCGATCTTTCACTGAGAGCCGCTGCATGAGATGTCAGAATTGTTCGATCCGGCCCAATTACAGATTCCGGGCACTTCGATATACTAAACAGTTGGATCGCAACCCGTTTCCGGTTCCGGAACGTGCCGAAGCATCTCTCCGCCCGGCGGGGAATCTAAAAACTAATACCGCTTTGATGCGCTATGCCCAATCGGCAATGCGCAGCCATGGAGTTTGCCATCCTTGTCGACCGTCTTGATGAATGTTGACAGCGAAAAGCTGGAACGTGTGATGGATTCGTTCCGTCGCTGGGGTTATCTGCAGGCCGATCTTGATCCTGTAGGACATTTCGCTCCGCTGCCCCACCCTGATCTTGAGCTAACCGGCGAAGAGGCCGATGCTGCACGTCGAATTTATTGCGGCAGCATCGGTGTCGAGTTCATGCACATTCCGGACCCCGAGCGTCGCCGCTGGGTGCAGGAATACATGGAAGGCGAAGAAGCGCTGCCCATCAACCGGGCACGTGTCCTCGATCAGCTTGTGCGGGCTGACATCTTCGAACAGACGATCCATTCGCGCTACATCGGCACCAAGCGGTATTCGCTGGAAGGCAACACGGCGCTAATTCCGTTGCTGGACGAGATTCTGGATGCGGCGTCGGAGAATGGCGCCGAGCAAGCTGTGCTCGCGATGAGTCATCGCGGACGCTTGAACGTGATTATCAATGTGGTGAGGCGTCCTGCTGCTGAGATTTTTGCCGGCTTTGAAGACGTGGATCCCCGCAGTGTGCTGGGCGGCGGCGACGTGAAGTATCACATCGGGGCAACCGGCATCTTTACCGGCGCCAGCGGTGGAAAGTTACGCATTCACCTGGTTTCGAATCCAAGCCACCTGGAAGCGGTGAACCCGGTTGCGCAGGGCCGTGCGCGCGCCAAGCAAACCCGTATCGGGCGCGACGGTAAGTTAAAGGTTCTGCCGCTGATTATGCACGGCGACACGGCGTTCGCAGGGCAGGGAATCACAGCTGAGACGCTCAACCTTGCCAACCTTCGCGGATACACAGTCGGCGGTACCGTGCATGTGATCGTAAATAATCTGATCGGATTCACGACCAACCCAAGCGACGCCTATTCCAGCCGCTTCGCAAGCGATTTGGCTAAGAGACTCCCGATTCCTATTTTCCACGTGAACGGCGAAGATCCCGACGCCGTAGTTCGGGTCGGGCGCATGGCGCTCGAGTACCGCTACGAATTTGGCAGCGACGTCGTCGTGGACCTCATCGGATTTCGCCGTCACGGACATTCAGAGGTCGATGACCCCACCATCACGCAGCCGATCCTTTATCGCAAAATCAAGGATCGTCCGCTCCTGTACACCTCTTATGCGGAACGGGTGGGCATTGACGCGCATCCCTTCGTAGAGAAGTTTCAGTCCGAACTTGACGTAGCCCAGAAGGCGGGAAAGAGCATGGCCAAGAAGCCGGTCATGCGGCAGTTGCCAAGTTATTGGGCGCCATACCACGGAGGTCCATACAATCCCGCCGACGAAGTGGATACCGGCTTGCCCGCGGCCGAATTGCAGCACATCACCGACGGACTGACAAAATACCCGGAAGACTTTCACATCCATCCCAAGGTGCAAAAGCTGTTGGAACAGCGCCGGGAGATGGGATATGGCAAGCGCCCGCTTGATTACGGCATGGCGGAAGCCCTGGCCTTTGGTTCGCTCGCCCTGCAAGGCACACCGATACGCTTGAGCGGGCAAGACAGCCGCCGGGGAACATTCAACCAGAGACACTCCGTCCTGATCGATATCGTCGACGAAAAGGAGTACGTGCCGCTTTGCCACCTGGCCCTCAACCAGGCGCGCGTGGAGATTTACAACTCCGAGCTTTCGGAAGCCGCGGTGATGGGGTTTGAGTATGGCTACTCACGCGACTTTCCCGAGACGCTGGTGATGTGGGAAGCGCAGTTCGGAGACTTCGCCAACGGCGCGCAGATCATTATCGATCAGTTCGTTGCGGCCGGAGAAGACAAGTGGGACCTACTGACCGGTCTTGTGCTGTTGCTGCCCCATGGGCATGAAGGGCAGGGACCGGAGCACTCGTCGCGCCCGGATCGAGCGCTATCTGCAGCTTTGCGCGCGCGACAACATGCAGGTCGCGCAGCCATCGACCGCGGCGCAATATTTCCACCTCTTGCGGCGGCAGGCGATGCGCAAGTGGCGCACCCCGCTTGATTGTGTTCACGCCGAAGAGCATGTTGCGGCACCCCGAGGCGCTGTCGACGGTTCAGGACCTGGAGCGGCCTCGCTTCCAGAACGTGCTAGCGGACGAAACCGCACTCGACGCGAAGCGGGTGTTGCTCTGCAGTGGCAAGGTCGGACACGAACTGCGAATCGAGCGCAGGAACCTGAAGCGGCAAGGTCCAGCTATTGTCATGCTGGAGCAGATGTATCCCTTTCCGGAAGAGGAATTGCGCCAAGTCCTTGGGCGTTACTCGAAGGCGACGGAGTTCATCTGGGTCCAGGAAGAGCCGGCCAACATGGGTGCGCTGTCGTTTGTTGTCCCGCGACTGAAGCGAATCGTGGGTGCAAGGCTTCGCAGTATTAAGCGGGCCGCGAACGCGACTCCGGCTACCGGATCAACAAAGGCCCATGAACTCGAGCAGAAGACCCTGATTACGCTGGCGTTAGGCAAGCCATAGTCGACGGAGCACTGTCCACGGAACGACAACACAGGCCGGTTTTTTGCGAACCATCAGGAGGTTCAGTCTCGAAGTCGACTGGTTCCGGTTGCTATTCGGGTGGGTTGATTCCGTTGAAATTTGTTGCAGGTTGCTATGGTTTTTTGAATAGTACCACTGCTCCCTCTTCCAAAAAGTATAGTCACCACTTCCAGGCCGCCCGTAAGTAATTGAAAAATAAATAGAAATCAATGGTCATCATCGTGCTTCTGTAGCCATGGGGCAAAGCCAGTGTGTCGGCCGATGCCAAGTCATTTTTCAAACCATCAGCGAAGCGGAGAGAGAGTATGAAAAGACGTACATTAGTTGGAATCTCCCTGATCAGTATCCTGCTGCTCCTGTCGACCTGGGCTTTTAGCCAGGCGACCAGCGGTGACCTGATCGGAGTAGTCAAGGACGATTCCGGTGCAGTCGTGACCGGCGCCAACGTCGAAGCCGCCAACGTCGCCACGGGCGTCAAGTCGACGCAGAAGACCAACGCTCAGGGCGAATATCACTTTGTGAACTTGCTCGCCGGAAAGTACACCGTGGTCGTCACCGCGTCCGGTATGGCAGGACGCTCGGAAGGTGTCGTCGCAGTCGAACTCAACCAGACCGCGACCGCCAACATCATGGCCACCGTGGCAGGCACCTCGACTGCCATCGAAGTGAGCGAGACCTCGGTTACCGTCGACTCGACCACCCCGACCATCGCATCCACTTACACCGCCAAAGATTCTGCCGACCTGCCCACCACCTCGACGGGCAGCGGCGTTCTGAACCTCTCGCTGCTCGATGCCGGCGTTGCCAGCTCGCGGCGGTGTCGGTGCTGGTTCCGGCCCGTCCGTTGGCGGGCAGCGTCCGCGCAACAACAACTTCACCGTCGAAGGCGTTGACAACAACAGCCTTTCCGTAACCGGTCCGCTCATCATCGATTCCGAACGACGCAGTGGACAGCTTCACCGTGTTGCAGAACCAGTTCTCGGCCGAATTCGGTCACTCCTCAGGTGGTCAGTTCAACCAGACGATCAAGAGCGGCACCAACCAGTTCCATGGCCGCGCGTACGAATACTTCCAGAACCGCAATCTGAACGCGATTGACTCACAGACTGCCCTATCCGACAGTAGCGCTGGGACACGTACAGCAATCCCCGTTACGACAACAACCGTTTCGGCGGCCAGTTCGGCGGCCCGATCATGAAGAACAAGTTGTTCTTCTTCACCGACTGGGAGTACAACCCCATCGGTCAGGAAGCTACTCCGTCAACCTTCTGCGCGCCGACCGCGGCGGGCTATGCAACAGTTGGCTGCCTTGTTCCCCAACAACACCAACCTGCAGCAGTTCCAGAAGTACGTTCCGGCTGCGACCGGGGCGGCTACAGTCTGCAACTCGACCATTCAGGTTGCGCCTGGACTGGTCTCGACGTTGCCCAACGGTAATCCCAACCCCCTCTTCACCGCGACTGCTGTCAACATTCCGGTTGGCGATGTCGGCTTCATCGGACCCAGCTACTCGAACACACTGAACACCGCCAACTCCTTCGACTAGATCATCTCGCAGAAGGACTCACTGCGCGGGCGTCTGGCTTACATCAAGTACAACCTGCTTCGATACGGCGGCCCAGTTGCCGACCTTCTGGGCACTTACCCCGCAGCGCTATCTGGCTGGTCACCTTGAGCGAGTATCACAACTTCGGCACCAACGTGAACAACGAGTTCCGCTTTGGCTTCAACCGCTACTCGCAGTTGTTCCCGGTCGGCAAGTCAGACCTTCCCTGGTCTGGGCGGCGTGTTCCCGAACCTGCTGATCTTTGAGCTGAACGGAATTCAGCTTGGTCCCGATCCGCAACGCTCCGCAGGAGACCATTCAGAACCTCTACCAGTTCGTGGACAACGTGAGCTGGGTGAAGGGCAAGCACAACTTCCGCTTCGGCGGTGAATTCCGCTGGATCATCAGCCCGCAGACGTTCACGCAGCGCGTGCGCGGCGACTACGAGTGGAAGCTTCACGTCGGACTACCTGAACGACTTTGCGCCGAACCCGAATACCGGTCGACTTTGGCGAGCGCTCGGCTGGTAACGCCGTCTACTACGGCAACAAGAAAGCTGTCTACGCCTACGCCAACGACGAGTGGCGCATCTCCCCGACCGTCACCCTGAACCTCGGACTTGCGCTACGAGTACACCGGCGAGCCGCTGGGCGACCAGATTGCAAGCGCTGAACGCTATCTCCAGCGTGCCCGGTCTGATCACCTTCGGCGCACCCACGGCGCAGAAGACCAACTTCATGCCGCGCGTCGGTATTGCCTGGGCTCCCGACTCCGAACACGTCGGTTCGCGTCGGCTTCGCCATGGCGAACGACGTTATCTATGACAACCTGGGCATCCTGTCGCTGCCGCCGCAAGTTGCAGCAGACCTGCGACACGGGTGCGTCCTGACTGCCACACAGACCAGCGGCTGCTTCTGGTCGAACAACCACTTCCTGGCCGACGGTGGTTTGCCGATCCGTTCCGGCAGCCATCACCGATCCGGCCGAAGCCCGTCAGCTTGACCGGTGCCTACATTCCGAACCAGACGCTGCCGTACTCGGAGACCTGGACGGCCGGCGTTCAGCACATCTTCGCCAACAAGTACACCTTGGAAGTGCGCTACGTGGAACTCGCGGAATCCATCTGCCGGTCCAGACCCGTCTGAACATACCAATCTCCAGTACAGCCCTGGGCCGTACCTGCCGACGTATCTGGCTGCACCGAGCCAGGCTACCTAGACTCGCTGCCGTACACGGTCACCAGCATTCCCTGTTCGTCGGGACCGTGTGCATACCCACTGCAGAACATTGGCAGCTCGTCCCGCTCGTACGCGAACGCTGGATTCAACGGCAGTAACATGACGTCGTTCCAGCCTTATGGCTAGTCCTCGAACTACAACGGTCTGCAGTGTCGTTCAAGCGCAACTTCACCAATGGACTGCAGTTCCAGGCCGCCTACACCTGGAGCCACCTTCGACAACTCGACGGCAGACGTCTTCTCGACCGTTCTGACGCCGCGTCGTCCGCAGGACTTCCAGTGCTTCGCCTGCGACTACGAGCACCTCGGCCCTGGATCGTCGTCAGCGCGTGACCCTGGCTTTGCCATCTACGACCTGCCGTTCTTCAAGAACGACAACTGGTTCATGAAGAACGTGGTCGGCAACTGGCAGTTCTCGCCGATCTACACCTTCCAGTCGCCTGAGTACGCGACGTGCAGAGCGGCTGCCGATTCCAACCTGAACGGCGACTCGCCGGCGATCGTTGCATCGTACAACCCCGCCGGTGTTGCGGGAACCACCTCAACTCGTCACAGCTCTGAGGAACTCGGCATGGTGCGATGGTTGCTTATCTCGCCAATAACCCGACTGCCCAGTACATCACGGCGGGTTCGGGCGCGTTCACCGACGACGGCGCGCAACACCCTGGCCACTCCGTGGATCAACAACTGGGACTTCGCTCCTGAAGCGCGTCAACATCACCGAGCGTCAGTCCATTGAGTTCTCGTTCCAGGCACGAACATCTTCAACCATGCTCAGTACGTGCCTGGTGTAATCAGCGATGTCAGCTCCGTTCGGTTACACCGCCGGTACGGTTCGCAACTGCTTTGATTCCGGGAACTTCAACACGTTCCAGCAGTGGAATCAGGTGTTCTCCAACCATCCGCGTAACGTTGTGCTGGTTCTGAAGTACAACTTCTAATTCGCTGACATAGCTTGTCGTACTCGGGGAGCCTTCGGGCTCCCCATTTTTGCAGGTAAATGCAGTGTGAGCCGGAACGAGACAGGCGGGGAAACTTGGGTCAGCAGGGCCTGGTACTGGGAGCTTTGGACGCTAGAGCAGGGTGTCGAGCGAACGAGGATGTCGTGGGCACAGACGTTTGCTGGGGAAAGGGAATAACCTGGGTCGTGCAGTAGTCAGACGGGCAGGATCCGTGCTTAGGAGGTGAATGGATGCCGCTCGTGAGGCTCGGACCCCATGTCAGCAACCCCTTTTCCGAGCCTCACAAAGGATGGGTGGAGTAACCTCCAAACCCTCCGAGCGAGCACGCCGTTTCTTAGAGACGGCAATTCAAATGCGCCACAAACCCGACTTAGTAAGTTATGTTGCAACTATGGTTCCATTTGGTGGGCGGCGTAACTTGATGAAATAGCAAGCGCTTCGTGGCATATTGCAAGCAAGTTATCTCAAATTTTGTATTGCGGAGTTTCGTCCTCTACAAGTTATTGGAGCGAGACCTGCCTCCAGAGTTTGTCACGGGGCAAACAGCGAGGGCCGTTGACTGCTGATCGCTCTGCTATACATGAATTGGAACTCAGAGACTGAGCATGCTTGAAGCAAGAGCGACGGATGGGAGGCTCGCCGAGGAGGGCGGTTTGCCCGTCCGGGTGAGGCCATTTCCGAGTTGGCCCAACTTCGAAGAGGATGAGGTCGATGCGGTCGTTGCCGTGCTGCGGTCAGGCAAGGTCAATTACTGGACTGGTGAGGAAGGCCGGAAGTTCGAACAGGAGTTTGCTGAGTACGTAGGAACGAATCATGCCGTGGCTGTAGCCAATGGCACCGTCGCCCTGGAACTGGCCCTGCGCGCTTTGGATATCGGCCCAGGGGCGGAAATCGTTGTGCCGTGCCGTACCTTTATCGCTTCCGCCAGCTGTGTCGCAATGTGCGGGGCGGTCCCGGTGATGGCGGACGTCGACCGCGAAAGCCAGGTGCTAACTGCCGAGACCCTGCGAAAAGCGATTACACCCGGTACCAGGGCCGTTATCGCAGTGCATCTTGCCGGCTGGCCATGCGACATGGACTCGATCCTGCCAGTCACGGGTGAATTCGGCCTGAAGGTTATCGAAGATTGCGCGCAGGCCCATGGGGCGCGGTATCGGGAACGCCCAGTAGGATCAATGGGCGATGTTGGCGCGTTTTCGTTTTGCCAGGACAAGATTATGACCACTGGTGGGGAAGGCGGGATGCTCGTGACGAGCAGCGAAGCTCTTTGGAGACGCACCTGGAGTTATAAGGACCACGGAAAGAACTACGATGCGACCAATAGGGACAGAAATGAGGCGGGATTCCAATGGGTGCACGACTCCTTCGGTACAAATTGGAGAATGACCGAGATGCAGGCGGCGTTGGGGAGGCGAATGCTGCGCAAGCTGGATGACGGCGTTGCTTGCCGGGGAAGACATGCGTCTGTCTTAAATGAGGCATTGAAACAGATTCCAGGACTGCGAGTCACCCCGCCGCCCGCCCACGTGCGGCATTCGTACTACAAGTATTACGCGTTCGTGAGGCCCGAGAACTTGCGGGCCAGATGGGACCGCGACAGGATCCTCGGCGCTATTCAGGCAGAAGGCATTCCTTGTTATTCTGGCGCCTGCAGCGAAATCTATTTGGAACGTGCCTTTGATGGCATCCGGCCCGAGCGACTGCCGGTTGCGAAGGAGTTGGGGGAAACCAGTCTGATGTTTCTGGTTCATCCAACGCTGTCAGATGATGACATACTGGACACCATCGCTGCGGTGCGAAAAGTTATGCAACAGGCATCGACATAAGAAACAAATATGTGAAGAGGTGGAACGTGAGACCACTCTCCGTTTTTATCTAGTTGCTCTGGCTCCGCGGCGCTGGAACGGCGCAGCTGTCCTTAAACGACCCACGAAGTCCCGACGGTTCGAAAGCGAGTGTTTGTTGACGGCAAGCCGGTCCCTGCCAATCAGATTGTGTTCAAGGGCGGCATCACGTATGCAGACGCCGCGCTGCTGGCGCAAGCCCCTGGGGCCTCGGTCCAGAACAGCGAAGGCAGCGTCATCATTCGAACAGAAGAGAAGCCCTCGCCTCCCACGTGCGAAAAAGTCGTAGTCGAGGGTGAGCACTTTTCTGAACAGTTCCGCAGCGATGTGGCCGGAGTAGCCAACGAGATCGAAAGCCTGAGGGCTGCGGTATTGAAGATGGAGAAAGTTGCGTTAGGGCCCCGCTTCGATGCCATCGATCGAAGGTTGACTCTCTCTCCGCGCACGCACAAACCAACGCTGACACGGCGGTATATTACGCCGTGTCATTTGCGAGCAATTCGCTGGCTATTTCGTATTACAAAGAATCGCGGGGTGTTGCGACGGAGGAGGCACAGAAAAACCAACTCGATTCGATGATGTGTGCCATGGAAAGTAAGTTTGCGCCGATGAAGGGCGTCCGGCTCCCGGGGGGATCCTGCAACGTTTTTAAGCGAATGGAAGCACAACCGCCTCCAAAGCGGGCAGAAACGACAGAGCAGTAGCTGGTTGTCGGGCTGGAATGAGGTGGACGGGAATCCCGCTAAAGCCGCGCTCCTTCCATGACCGCGTTCGGGAGGGGCATCCGGAACCTGAACCAGCAATTGCCGACAATTGCAAATAAGCTCAGAGCTCGTTAAACTAGGTAAAGCTGTGATGTGGGAGCCATTTCTCCAAGTCGAAAAGATGCTCCACTCGACTCGATGTCGGCGATCGTAGCAGTGTACTGCTGAGCCCGTAGACGCAGTGCACGGTCGGCCACCCCCAACGCTGCCCGGCACTGACTCAGATTCAAACTGACCAAACCAGACTGGAATTATTGGCCGACGGGAGATTCTTCTTCGGAAACAGATGAAAACAAATGGCCATCTCGACCACCTGAAGGCTCTCGAGGCAGAGAGCATCTACATTCTGCGCGAAGCTGCGTCCGAGTTTTCAAAACCGGTAATGCTGTACTCCGTCGGGAAAGATTCCTCGGTCATGTTGCGGCTTGCCCAAAAGGCCTTCTACCCGGGCAAGATCCCGTTTCCATTGCTCCATATCGACACCAGCTACAAGTTTCCCGAAATGATCGAGTTTCGAGACTCCTATACAAAAGAGATTGGGGCGGAGTTGATCGTTCACACGAATCGCCAGGCGCTGGCGGATGGAGCCACGCCCTACGCCCTGGGCACGCAAAAATGTTGCGGATTCCTGAAGACCAGGGCCCTCCTTGACGCGCTGGATGCGGGCGGATTCGATGCTGCTTTTGGCGGTGCCCGTCGCGATGAGGAGAAGTCGCGAGCGAAGGAGCGAGTTTATTCGTTCCGCGATTCGATGGGCCAGTGGGACCCCAAGAACCAGCGTCCTGAGCTGTGGAACCTGTATAACAGCCGCCATCATAAGGGAGAGAGCATACGGGTCTTTCCTTTGTCGAACTGGAGCGAACTCGATGTATGGCTGTACATCCATGTGGAGCAGATTCCGATCGTACCTCTGTACTTCGCGAAAGAACGAGAAGTTCTTGAGCGCGACGGATCGATCTTAATGACGCAGAGCATTGTCCGGCTGCTTCCGGGTGAGAAGACAACGATCATGAAATGCCGGATGCGGTCATTGGGATGTGTTCCTTGCACTGGAGCGATACGGTCGGATGCCGATACAGTCCCGGCCATTATTGAGGAAATGATTTCGTTTCGCCGTTCAGAGCGAGAGAATCGCGTCATTGACCATGACGAAGAAGGATCGATGGAACTCAAAAAGCGAGAGGGCTACTTCTGATGGCCGCAACGGGCGCCCATCTGGATTCGTTGAGCGAAATCAGCCACCTGTTTCCAGCCAGCTCAGAGGTGTTGCGCTTCACTACGGCAGGCAGCGTCGACGACGGGAAATCAACCCTCATCGGTCGCCTACTTTACGACAGCCAAGGTGTTTACGAAGATCAGCTTGCCTCGGTACGCAATAGCCGCATCAACCGCTCGACAGGTCCCCTGGACTTCTCGCTGCTTACTGACGGCCTGCGGGCGGAACGCGAGCAGGGCATCACGATCGACGTGGCCTATCGCTACTTTTCGACGCCCCGTCGCAAGTTCATCATTGCCGACACGCCGGGCCACGAGCAGTACACCCGCAACATGGCGACCGGCGCTTCGACCGCTGATGCGGCGGTGGTCCTGATTGACGCCACGAAGGGTGTGCTGTCGCAGTCTCGCCGCCATGCCTACATTGCGAGTTTGCTAGGGATCCGTCACGTCGTTGCGGCGGTGAACAAGATGGACATCGTCGGATACTCGCAGCAGGTTTTCGACCGGATCGCGGCCGACTTTATGGTTCTGGCCAACAAACTTGGTCTGCGGGACGCCTATGTGATTCCAATCAGTGCGCTGGAGGGCGATAACGTCGTACGCGGCAGCGAGCGGATGCCGTGGTTCGATGGCCCGGCGCTGCTGCGCTATCTCGAAGAGCTGCGTGTTCATGATGCGGAGGCGCACAGTCCGGGGCGTTTTCCGGTCCAATGTGTGATTCGGCCTGACGCTTCATTCCGTGGGTTCGCCGGACAAGTCACGTCGGGTACCTTTCGCCGTGGCGAATCGGTCGTCGCACTCCCGTCTGGAGTGAAGAGCCGTATTAAGTCGCTGGTCAACTTTGACGGAGAGCTGGAAGAGGCAGGGCCCGGGAGCTCGGTTACAGTTGCGCTGGAAGACGAGGTTGATGTCAGCCGTGGCGACCTGCTGGCGCCGGAATCGGCGGTACCTTCGATGTCGCGCCGTTTTCGGGCATCCATGGTGTGGATGCATCCTACCGAACTGAGTTGCGGCAAGCTGTACCTGCTAAAACATACGACCCGTACCGTGCGTGCCCACATCACGCGGGTTCATCATCGGGTGGACATCGACAGCTTGGAGAAACTTGAATCCAATGCGCTTCGCATGAACGATATTGGTTCGGTGGATGTTGAGACAACCCTACCACTGTACTTTGATTCGTACAGACACATAAGAAGCACGGGAAGTTTCATCCTGATAGACCAGCTTAGTAATGCGACGGTGGCGGCTGGAATGATTGAAGGCGCCATCGATGACGGTCAAACCCCGCACCCGAAGGCGCCGGTTACAGCAGAACAGCGGGCGGCGAGAGTGGGACACGAGTCCGGAGTTGTTTGGATTGAGAGCAGCCCGTCCGTAGCAGCGATGCTGGAAAGACGGTTGTTTGACGAAGGCTGGTACGTACAACAGGTCGATACACGGGAATTCGATCCGGGCGCGGTCCCTGCGGTAGTTCAGGCGTTGCGAAATTCAGGGCTACTCGTCATAGTTTCGGCAGATAGCTCGGACCTGAAGCCGAAGCTGGTGGAGGTTGCGGGTGCCTTGAGATTCTTTGAAATAGCGTCCACCTTCGGGACAGATGCGGAACAAGCAGATGAAGTGATCGAGCGCCTTGCAAGATGGCGTGAACAGAGCGGCAACAGGAACCTGCCGGTATGAATGCGACCCGGAGTGTACGGCAATTCGAGGATGAGGGGGCCGTCGAGCTGATCGACCGCGCGCTCGCGGAGAATGCCGGTTCTGCTTGCATCACGTGCAGCTTTCAGATCGAAGACATGATCGTTTTGCACCTCTTGCGAGAACGCCGGCCGCACGTACCGGTGTTGTTTCTTGACACCGGCTATCACTTCGCCGAGACATATGCCTATCGTGACCGCATGACGCAGGCCTGGAATCTCAATCTTATCAATGTGTTGCCGTTGCAGTCGGTCGCGGAACAGGAGGCGGAGCTGGGTATTCTTTATCGCTCTGATCCTGCCGCCTGCTGCCATCGCCGCAAGGTTGAACCCCTCATGAAAGCCATGGAGCCTTACGACGTGTGGTTCACCGGCCTCCGTCGCGAGCAGTCACCTACACGCGCAGGCCTTAAGGTGATGGAATCTCATCGGTTGCCAACTGGCAAAGAGCTGATCAAGGTGAGCCCACTCGCCGCATGGGATTGGAAGCAAGTCTGGTCGTACGCGCTCGCGAATGGTATCGAGTACCTTCCGCTATACGACGCCGGGTACAACAGCATCGGCTGCGAACCGTGCACGGCCGTTCCGATGGAAGGAGCGGACCCGCGCTCCGGCCGATGGGGAGGAAGAAAACTGGAGTGCGGTATCCACACTTTTTCGAAGATCACGGAGTAAGTCAGGAAAGAAAGTGACGAGAGGCTCTGAAGGAACGCAATCCCGGCGAGACAAAACATCCGGAAAGCCTGAATTCGTCATTTCTATGCGGCCGGGCATCGACTGGTTTTCGTTGGGTACTGCACTCTTGATCGGAGTGGTTTTCCGTTATGTCAACCTCCGCATCCCTTGGTAAATCTGTAGATACGAACCCGCTCACCCGCGCAGGCCTTTACCTCAAAGCATGGGCCCGCTACGTGTGGCAGTTCATTCCAGGGCTGTTGTTGCTTGTCGTGTTGGCGGCCGTGGCGCGAGCCATTGGACGGAGAGGGCTGGATTCCTATTGCCTCGTCTATGCAATTCTGCTCGGAATCCTGATACGTAACACCGTCGGCCTGCACCCGTGGTTTGAGGTCGGTACCCGCTTGTATGAAGTGTTCTGGAAGGTCGGCATAGTCCTGCTGGGATCCCAGATGGGGCTGCACAGCTTTTCAGAAGTAGGTTTCAAGGGCGTAGCTCTGGCAGGAGTCGAAGTAGTGGCCACCATCAGCATCACGCTCTGGCTTACAAAGTTGTTCAAGATCGACGGGGCGCTGCGCAAGCTCCTGGCTGTGGGAATGGCGATATGCGGTGTGTCGGCGATCATCGCCCTCTCCAGCACCTTACGAAGCGACGAAGAGGACACCAGCTATGCGGTGTCGGTGATTCTTTCGTTTGGGTTGCTGAGTTTGGCTGTAATGCCTTTCCTCGGTCACCTGATGCAGCTCAGTCCGTTGCATTTCGGCCTCTGGGCCGGTTTGGCCGTAAATAATACGGCCGAGTCGGTTGCGACAGGCTTCACCTACTCAGAGGCGGCCGGTCACTACGCGACGATAGCGAAGTTGTGCCGGACGTTGTTTCTCGATGCGGCGTTGTTGTACTTCGTCCACGGTATGGTGCGCGAGAAGCTGGCAGAGACCTCGATGTCCCTTGCACAAGGCCTGGTAAAACACTTTCCAAAATTTGCCCTCGGGCTGATTGTATTCTCCGCGCTCGCTACTTTCCATTTCTGGTCCAAGTCGGCGCTGGAAAACCTGAACCATCTTTATCGCTGGGCTTTCCTCCTGGGTTTTGCCGGAGTAGGCCTGCGAACCAGTCTCCGTCGGCTGAGAACACGCGGTGTGCGGCCGCTCATTCTTGCCCTGGGAGTTCAAAGCATCACGGCAGCAATCATGCTTGTTTGCGTGCGGATGCTGTTCTAGAGGCTCACATACAATATTGTTGTTGTTGTCGTTCAATGTGTTGCAATAGTTGACGACAAGTCGCAACGGGCCTGCAGCTCCACGCACAGCTCAATCCCCTAAAACATCCGCGATCGACCCGACCAATAAAAATCGTTATGTGAACGATACAAACGGTATGAAACCGAGACTTTTGGAGCGACTTGCCGCAATTCTCCCGGATGACTTTCATGAATACAGCGCGCGGCCTTATGCAGGGGTGACTGCCAAAGCGCTGGAGAATCTTCACGATTTCGCCGAGCACAGGGAAGTGCGCCGAGGGGCAAACATGGCCCTCGATTATTACGGACGGCCCACTTTTCTAATTTCGGCCAGCGGAGTTTTCCGTCCCGGATGGGAGTCCGGAATTTGCGACCGCGTCGCCATCAATGCTGCGATTTCCCAATTGGTGGGCAATCCTGTGCTGGGGCCGTTGCTTGGCAAAACCGCTGCGCAGTCCCTCATCAACGTATTGCCGGGGAGAACGCTGTATCTGACCTGCAACGACCCTGATGCCGACGGCACACGGTACCGATCGCTCAAAGACGATCCGGATAGAAGGAGCACACGATCGGGAAAAGCAGAATAGGACCTGCGTCTCTCCGGATTTTTCTGGGCAAACGGTATCGATGACGGATTCGGCTTCAGATGTTAACGTCGGGCCCGTTCGCATTGGGACCGGATCTACTCTGGAAGGCCGATGCGGCGCACTAGGTACTGGAACCGTGCGTCAGAGCGCAGCGGGTCGAAAGCGGGCGATCGAAGCGCCAGGACATCAAAGCGGTCCTCGTAAGCCTCTTCCAGCAGAGACATGGCTTGATCCTTGTCGTTCAAACCTGCGTAGATCAAGGCCTCGGGTGCGGCATAGGAGAAGCGGTGATTCGGCCGGTTTTTCAGCTCATTCAGTAGTTTGATTGCTTCATCGGCCCGGCCGGATGCGGCGTACGCATAGGCAAGAACAGCGATGCAGGTTGTGTCGCCGCTGGAAAGTTGGTTTGCTTTTTGAAGCTCCGCAATACCTGCGTTATACATCTTTTTTTGCGCCAGTGCCTGGCCCAGTTCGAAGTGTGCAATGGCAAAGTTAGGGTCCATGTCGATCGCCTTGCGGCTCTGTTGTGCCGATTCATCGAATCGGCGCGCGGCGAAGAGCACGTCAGCAACGTCGGCACTGATGACGAGAGAGAGTGGGTCCAAACTTTCGGCCTTTCTCATTTCGGCGATGGCTTCGTCAAACCGTCCCAATGAGCTCAATTGCAACGCGTACCACTGATGCGCGGTTGCGTAGCCCGGATTGAGAGCAATGGCTTGCAGGTATTCCTTTTCGGCCGCGTCCCAATGCCATTCAAAGTGGCCCAGGCAAAAAGCAAGCGAGGTATGTGCTTCGCCAAGAGAATTGTCCAACTCCAAGGCTTTGGTGGCCGCGGCCTTGGCTTTGGGATAAGCTTCCCGAGCCCTTAAAACCCCAAAGTCCGAATTGCCCAGCACGGCGTAGGAGTCAGCCAGTCCGGCATATGCCTGGCCATATGTTGGATCCTTCTCAATGGCTTCGTTGAAGTACTCGGTCGCTTTTATCAGACCTTCCGCAGTGCGCTTATTCCAGAAGTAGCGTCCCTTGAGATAAGACACGTAGGCTTCCGGATCAACAACCTTGGTATTCTTCAGCGCACCCTCCTCCCGAGGATTCAGACTGATTCGGATTTGCTCGGCAATGGTGCGAGCGACTTGATTCTGCAGTTTCAACGTATCCCGTAGATCACCCTCATAGCTCTGGGCCCAAAGGTGCTTGTCTGCAGAAGCCTCGATCAGCTGTGCCGTGATGCGAACCCGGTCGCCGGAACGAAGCACGGTTCCTTCAATGACGGCGTCCACTCCCAGTTCTCGCGCGATCTGCGGCAGGGGTTTCCGAACTCGCTTGTACGGCATCACCGAGGTACGGGAGATCACGCGCAATGCGCCTATCTTCCCAAGATCCGTAATCAATTCGTCGGTCATACCGTCAGCAAAGTAATCCTGGGCGGCATCACCAGAGAGGCTTTCCAAGGGAAGGACCGCCAGAGAGCGAATCACCGGTGACGGACGGCTTCTCAGGTGGAACATCCATGCGGCGAGAATCCGCCATCAACGCGACAAGGATGGCGGCCGTCCACACAAAAGAAGGCAAGAAGCGCTTTGGCGTCGCGGGGTTGCCAGCTAAATCCGGAAGAAGGGGAATAGTCGCTTCAGGAAGACTTTGGTTGACACGTCCGACGCCGTGCGCCGCAGCCCCATCGGCCACCCCAATGTCGGCGAGGAAGCGGTAGCCACGGCGGGCAACAGTTTCCACAAAGCGAGGGCTGTCGGCGGAGTCGCCCAGGGCCTCCCGGATTTTGTTGACCGCTTTATTGAGCCCGTGGTCGAAATCCACGAAAGTGTCTGCCGGCCAAAGTTTCTTTTGAAGTTCCTCCCGGCTTACTACCTCCCCTGGATGCTCCAGAAGCATCGCCAACACTTGGAACGGTTGTGCCTGAAGTCTGATCCGCAGACCATGCTTGCGCAGTTCGCCTCCGCGGAGATCGACCTCGAAGACCCCGAAACGGAGACGCCCGGGAAGATGTTCGTCTTCTGGCATGGAAGGTCAACCTAAATGAGCGCGAGTGTAACACCGGTAGTGAAGTTCTACCAACCGAGTTCAGGGGAGGAACTCAACCAAGTTCAATATCAACTGCGATTTAGCAGGGGACCCACTTTCCTGAAAAGGGGTACTCGCAGTCCATTGTGCTCTTTTGCTTTCGGGCGCAATGTCTCGACATGGATTGGACAACTATCAGGAAATTTACCCTGCGACCGTTGCCGGTTTCCACGAGAGCACCAAACCAGCCACGCCGGACTTACATGACACCGAAGGCGGTGTTCAAGCGGTCGTATCGGTTGGACGGGCTTCAAGACTCCAGTGTTCGCGACCAAGCCGAAAGCGACATGAATGTTCCGAGAGTTGCGCGTCGAGGCGGAAGAGGAGTTGAGTGATGAATTTGGATCTGCGTCCGTCGGCGGTAACCAAAATCCAGGCCGGCTTTATCCTCCTAGTGGCCCTCAGTCTGATCGTCTCGCAGGCAAACGCCGTATGCGGAGCCGCATTCGAAGTCAGAGTTCAGGTGAAGCTGTTCGAACCGCGGGCGGGGGAGTCTCTGAAAGACTACAGCGGGGTAGCAGTGTGGCTTGTGCCATTGCGCACCGTCCTGCCAGCAGGCCTGAACTCGGAATTGCCGCAGTATCGCGTGATACAGCGCAACAAAACATTTGAACCTCACCTGCTGGTGGTCCCTGTCGGGAGCATCGTCGAATTCCAGAATCGCGATCCCTGGGTTCACAACGCTTTCTCGTTATTCGACGGTGTGCGATTCGATCTCGGCCCAGAAAGACCCGGTGCGCAAAAAGCGGTAAGATTCGACCACGCTGGTGTTACCTACGTGTTCTGCGGCCTTCATCCACAGATGGGGGCGGTGGTTCTAGCCATTGAATCGCCGTACTTTGGTGTGCCGGATAAGACCGGCCACATCTCAATCGGCAACGTCCCTTCCGGAACATACTCCCTTCACGTCTGGTACGAGAACGCCGCGTGGCAAGCACTAAAAGGGTTGCGCCCCGTCATTGTTTTGGGAAACACACATCGCCGCACGCCGACGATTTTCATCACCCTGGCCAAGCAAGTTCCGATAAACAGCGAGAATTAGGAGCAGCCGACCCGCGACTCCGCTCGGGGTCACAGCAAGGGTTCTGAACGATCAACCGAAGGCCAGAGGCGTCAGGGAGCGTCTTCGAATTGAGATTCTTAGAAAAGTCAGGCTTCAAGTTATCGAGTCTCCGCGTTCGCTTCTTAACTGATCAGTCCGACTGCGACTGCCCTCAGGGCATCAGTGGGAAATAAAAGAATGTCGAACAATCCTAGAACGACGCGATATTCGTCCCTGTCACTAAAGGACGTCGTCTGTCTCTGCGCCAGACCCTGTGATGACGAGGCATGGGAGGAGTTCGTTTCCCGGGTCAGAAGGCCCATCAGCCTCACCATTATGCGCACCGCCTCCCTGTGGGGCAAGCCTTCTCGATCTCTGGTGGAAGACCTGATCCAAATAACCTACCTTAAACTCTGGGAAGGCGGCAGCCGCCTCCTGCGGGACTTTGCTATCCGGCGTCCCGAAGCGATTTTGGGATATTTAAAGAAGACTGCCGCGAATGCCACTCACGATTATTTCAAGCATGGCCATAGTCAATCATGCGGCGGTGAAAACCCACATGTTTCCACCAGCGATGTCGATCCCGAGGCGGGCAAACAGGTGCATGGGAGCCAGGGAAGGATCGCTTTCGAAGTTCTTTTGAATGAGATTGATGAGCATCTGAAGCAATGCTTGGCCGGGCCCGATCAGGAGCGAGACCGAATGATTTTCTGGCTCTACTTCCGGCAAGGAATGAGTACCAAAGAGATTGCCTCCCTGCCGACCATCGGACTGGGTACCAAGGGAGTGGGAAGCGTGATTGAACGGCTAAAGCATGGCATTCGGGACGAAATCCTTGGGAACGGTTCGGACTCTGACGATGACAAAGGACATGGTTAAAAAGCAGACTCCCTCCGAAACTCGTGTTGGTTAAGCAGGGAGTGTCAGAATTCAGGCCGTTCATTCGTCTGCGGAGACCGAGCAAGGCTGCATGGGCTCTTCCGTTACGCAGTTCGCGAAGCGGAGCGTCACGTGCAGTCATGTGTGGACTGCGGCAGAAAGGTGTCGCGATACTGGCAACTCGCGAACCGATTCTCGGATGTAGTGGCCTCGGAAGCTGCATCGCCGGGAACTGACTGTCCCGCAGACGAAGATGTCGACTGACTTGAAGTGACCGTCGGCGTGTAGCCGGTCGAAGACGACCGGTTGATCATGCCTGCCGCACTCTGCGACCACTCCGGTCCCCTGCTTCGCGCCGCTGCGTCTGTGGACGACCCAACTCCCAGGAAGAAAAGCTGCTGGCGGAACTGAAAGCGCCATCGCGAACCCGATCGGGCCTTCTCCGCGGAGCCGCATTTCGTGCGATCTTGTTCCTCTTCAGTTCGGAACATTGATCCGGAAACGCTAATTCCAGTGAATGTGCCAGGCTACCCGCGTCAACTCGTTCATCCTCTGGACCAAGCCGCCAGGATTCCGGCCCGGCAGCCCACTTGCTTGAGTAGAATGCCGTAGGTAGTGGTGTGCTGATGCCCTTTGAGTGTTAGTTTGGCGAACCATTCTCCGGGCCCGGGCTGCAGGGCTATGGCCAGTGTCTGGGCTTTGCAGTAGACTCTGTGTCGCGGCAAGAAGTGTGGAATGAGTCTCCTTCCTCTAAAGCGGAGAGTCCGGGCGCTGTCTTGGCAGGTGCGTCAAGTCAAGGTAATTGCCAAAGCCATGCATTCGCGCTATCACCCAATCGTGGCACATGTCATCCCGGTCCGGCGCTGTAATCTCGCGTGTGCTTACTGCAATGAATATGACAAGGTTTCGCAGCCTGTGCCGACGGAGGTCATGCTTCGTCGCATTGATCGGCTGCACGAGTTGGGTACGACCATCATCACGTTCAGCGGCGGTGAGCCCTTGCTGCACCCGGACTTGGACGACCTGATTCGCCGCATACGCGGTCACGGCTGCATGGCCACTCTCATCACCAATGGCTACCTACTCACTCCCGATCGCATCCAGCGCCTGAATCGGGTCGGGCTCGATTCTCTGCAGATCAGCATCGACAATGTCCTGCCGGACGAAGTCTCGAAGAAGAGCCTGAAAGTGCTCGACCAGAAGTTGCGATGGCTGGCGCAGTATGCTGAGTTCAACGTCAACATCAACTCGGTGGTGGGAGCTTCGATCCAAACGCCCGAAGATGCCGTAGTGATTACCCGCCGGGCTGCCGAACTCGGTTTACAAACCACCATCGGCATCATTCACGACGGCGGTGGCCAACTCGTGGCCTTGAATCATCAGCAACAGCAGGCCTATCGCGATCTTGTCAACATAAGTTCCAAATCGTTTTCCAGTTTTGCTTATTACCAGCAGTTTCAGAAGAACCTCGTGTCCGGAAATCCCAACAACTGGCATTGCCGGGCGGGCAGCCGTTACCTCTACATCTGCGAAGACGGGTTAGTGCACTATTGCTCACAGCAACGGGGCTCCCCGGCGATTCCTCTCGAGAAGTACGACGTAGCGGATCTGCGGAGGGAACATGCGAGTGTGAAGTCCTGTGCTCCTTTCTGTACGATCTCCTGTGTACATCAGGCGTCGATGGTTGACCAGTTCCTCGACAACCCGTCGCGTGCGCTGGGTAGCTTCTTTCCTCCCCGGCCTGGGGAGTCAGGACCTTACCATTTGCCCACCCCGCTTCGCCCGTTGGTGTGGCTACTCCTGCCCAGACCCGGCAGCAGCCGCGAGCGGGTCGCTCACACGATGAGACAGGCGACACTCCGACTCCTGGGCGTGAAGTGATGTCGGTCTATCAGGCGTGAGGGGCCGGATTTCTTGGGGAACTTCGTAGGTGTGGCGCTTGGCTCTACCCTCTTTCCCGCCTGGCTCTGCCGCTTTCCAGGGGGCAGTAGCTGCCGCCCCGAAGCAATGGAGCGGCACATTGATAGCCGCTTTCGTGGTCGCTCGGCACCTCCACGTTGTGCTTATAGCCAACGGTGCACGCGCCGCTTGTAGCGCAAGTAAGTCTCGCCGAACTTTGTCTCTAACGTTCTAGAGGTAATCCGGGCCATCGCAGACGACAGCGCGGCCAAGCACGCCGACAGGCTTCGGGCCTACGAACTGCTGGGCAAAGCATTTCCGGCTATTCACGGAGAGAGTAGAACAAGACTCGAAAAATCACTGTGATCGTCGAACGAATCGGCGGGTGAGCCGCGCCAGAGTTTCCTCACCGTACGGCTCGCCAGACGGAAATCCGCGCTCTAGCCTGCCTAACACATGAAACCCCCAACCCCGCCTGGGCACGCCACTTCTCGCCTTCGCCTGTGATACCGGGGACCCATCGGTCGGGTAGAGCTTTTCTTCTTGACGCCTTAGGGGGATAATGTGGCTATGAAGCGCTGGCTTGCCATGGCGGCCCTGGGCGCGGTCCTTCTCAGCACTCCCGTGTCGGGGCAGAGAGGCGGGCGAGGCGGCATGCCGGCTGGCGATGCGGGTCGCGGTGGATTTGTCTCGCACGGCGGAGGCGGATACGGCCATGGCCGAGTTGGTGTCGGCGCTCCCATCGGCTGGGGTGGGCAGCATCCTCGCTTCGGACATCCGTACCATCATCCTTTTTATCCTGGGCGTTATCCCTGGGGCTGGCGATATCCTTGGGCCCTTGGATACGGATACGGCTCGTATGCGTATCCGGGGTGGGGATTGTCGGTTGGTTTCGATGACAGCTACTCCTATCCTGCCCAACCTCCTGCGGCCTCGAATTATGCTTATCCCGATAACTCGAGCGCGTACGCTCAGAACAGCCAGATTCAGCAGGACGAGATCGACCGTCTGAGCCACGAAGTGGACCGCTTGCGGGAACAGGAATCGCGAGAGGCGAAAAGAGCGCTGTCAGGGCCGCAACCCAAGGCCCAGGTTCACGCCGAGACTGTGCTGGTGTTCCGCGATAAACACACCGAGGAAATCCAGAATTACGCTGTCGTTGGAAACGTGCTTTGGGTATTCACCGAACTTCGCGCCCGAAAAATTCCCATCGCCAACCTGGACGTGTCCGCAACCACCAGGGCCAATGACGACCGGGGCGTAGATTTCCGCCTGCCCAAGCAGGAGTAGGTACGTAACTCCACCAAAAAAAAGAGGCCGGACTCCGCAAGGAGCCCGACCTTTTTGTGGCAGAATGGGCAACGGCGTTTGCCTGCCCCGGAGCAATCTGTGGTCCATGGATGGCGAGGGTAAAATCCCATCCTGTACCGGATGTCTGCATCCTAAGATGGGGCCCTTTATCAGCGGGTACATCAGGCCGCCAGCGAGGAGGAATGCCCGGCTGAGGTGGAGAAGGTGGCAGTGAATTGACCATTAAAGTCGAAAAGAAAAAGAAAAATGTTGCCGTCACCCGAGCTACCGGCGAAAAGCTGCTGGCGGGTTTGCTGAGTCGGGTGGAGGAGGTCAATCGCGGCGACTACGCCTATTATGTCGGAGCGGTGGTTCTGTTCGGCAGCTTTCTTACTGACAAGGAACGCCCCGGGGACATCGATGTTGGGGTGGACGTGCTACAGAAACCGGATTTCAGAGAACACGCGGAGCGGCGAGTCCGGCTGGCCAAGGCCCAGGGACGCGACTTCTCATGGTGGAATGGGTTGTGGTGGCCTCTCCGCGAAGTGATTGTGTTCTTAAAGGGCGGCTCCAAGGCGTTGAGCATTCACACGATGCCCGGCGATGTTTACGAGTTGATGAAAGACCCGGCGTTTCAGTACCGGCTGCTGTTCGGGAGGCTGCGGAGCGCCCCGGACAACACGCACTACTAGTTCCTCTATGTCATCTGAAATTCAGCACGGCCCTGTAGCTCAACGGTCAGAGCAGACGGCTCATAATCGTTTGGTTGGGGGTTCGAATCCCTCCGGGGCCACCATCTTTTTTACCCGCGCTGTAGGCCGGGGTTTCGCAGACCTATTTGACCTATCCGGTGAAAAGCCAGCGAGAGATTTCGGGAGAGGTTTGTAAGTTGCTGATAATAAATGGAAAAAACCCGGGGATTCCGAAAACCTGCAGTGCCGCCAGTGCAAGCAAAGCTTCCGGGCAGTGGCGGTTCCGGCTCAAGCCAGAAGCGACCATTCCGACGAGAAAAATTCCCGATCTTAATGGGCCTCCGGGCATAACTTTTAAGGCGACACCACCGGGGCGGGGAGACCTGCGTTTTGGGTCGGACGCTCTGCCTTGCTTAGCGCGTAAAATAGCCCCGTTGTCGTATCCACCAGATCCTGGTTGCGAATGAGGATTTGAGTGCCGAACGGTCGTTTAGCGGGATTTGTCATTAATGGAGATGAACTTCAGCAGCTGCTCTCGACTGTTTCGCCAACCGCAATAGTCGGCCAACGTGGCGTCGCTGGGCGCTGACAGCCTTCTTGCTTCTCGTAAGAACTGCTGTCGAAGGTGTTGCGCTCGACAGCTTCATCGTCCGACCATGTAGAGCCATCAGCAAGAGTCACCTTCGCAATTCCAATCGTCACCAGCACCACCGGCGTTTTGTTGGTGCGAGCTTCCGCTGATAGTTCCACGCTGCTGCCCGGTTGGCTGAGTGCTCCCGGCGGAGTGATGCTGGCTTCGGCACCGGGAGCGATGTTGACCTTTGGCGTGGCCGTTCCCCAACGCACCGGCAGCGTGGAATCGCCCCAGGCCGTAGGAGCCGAAATGCGCCAGCCGTACTCGATCGATTCGACCAGCTTGGCCGCGTAGTTGGTGACCGTGAATTGGCTGGTGATCGTATTGGTGATCATGGCATATTCGGTGATGACCGGATGACCCACAGCGGCGGGATTCATCGGTTTGAATCCTTGTTGCGCAAAATGCGGGCGGATAGTTACGGTGGATGTGTCTTGCGAAAATACTGCTGGAGCCAGCAGCAGGAGAGATACGGCCAACAACAGCTTGCTCTTCATGTCGACCCCCCGTGGGTTGAAGTGGCCGCGGCGGCAACGATACTCTAAATCGTGAAAAGTGAACAAGTGTTTTCTTATCCGGTGTCCACGAGCTACGGCTGTTCTCAACATGAATCTGGAGGGCCGCCCAAGGCGCCCATCCCATCTGATCATCAGTCGCTTTGCCTTTGCCCCTAACACTCCGCTTGTTCCCAGAAAGCGCAGACCAAGGTGGGCCGACGGCGCCGACGTAACGCTTGGCGTGCATGAGAGCTCAACTGTCAAAGGTAGTGGGGCAGAAGTTAGGTAATTCGTGCTGCTTCCAGTGCGACCACAGATACTCCACCGGGTTAAGTTCCGGCGCGTAGCCAGGAAGATATTCCAGCCACAAACGCCCTCTTTGTTGCTGTACGAACTGCCATACCGCACTGCTGCGGTGACCGGGCAGTCCGTCCCAAACGATCAGTAACTTGCCGGGAATGTGGCGCAGCAGATGCGCCAGGAACTGGATGATCTGCGGACTGCGAATCGCTCCCGGAAACAGGCGGAAGTAAAAATTCCACCAGGTCACGCCCGCGATCGCCGACAACGTCTTCCAGTTGAAGTGGTATTGCAGCACGGGCGTCTGTCCGCGTGGTGCCAAGGTACGGCAGCGATGGGGACGCTCGCTCAGTCCGCTCTCGTCGATGAAGACGATCGTGCGGCCTTCGTTTTTGGCCTTTTTTTTAACTCCGGCCAGCGCTTCTGCTTCCACCGCCGGATCTTCTCTTCATCCCGCTCCAGGGCCCTGCCCGTGGGACGCTGACAACTCCAGCCCAGCTGCCGCAGGATGCGCCAGGCCTGCGAGGGATGGTAGACAACCCCACATTCCTGCTCGATCAGATGGGCTACACGGTGGGTGGTCCACAATCCGGTCTCATACCCCAGAGTCTCCGGACCGCGTTTGAGTCCCTGCTCGATCTTGCCCAGATCCTCCGCGCTCAAGCGTGGCTTGCGGCCGGCCCGGCCCGCCTTCTTCAGTCCGGCCCGTCCCTTCTCGCGTATCTCGACGGCCCACTGACTTACCGATTGCCGGTGCACCCCGACTCGCCGGGCGACTTCCGACTGGCTGTACCCCTTCTCCAACAGTCGCGCCGCCTGCATCCGCCGCTGCTCAAGTGCCTGAAAGTCTCGCCGAACTCCGGCCGGATTTCCCATGCCCAAACCATAGCATGGAATTCAGAAAATGTCACTATATTATTAAATACTCAATAAGGTGATGATGGTGCGGGACACTATAACCCGGACCGGAGCGAGTCTTATTCGTGACGCAATGCTACTTGTGGATCGACCCTGGTCGCACGCGCCGCAGGAATTAAGCTTGCGGCTAGGGCTACGGCTGACAGCAAGGCACAACCAGCGAGTACGGTCACGGGATCATGTGCACTAGTCGCAAAGAGGAATTGCGAAATAGAATGCGCCATGGCCAAGCTGGCCAACAGGCCGATCGCCATCCCAATGGCGGTCAGCAACGCGCCATTTGTGATGATCATCCTGAGTACATCGGAGCGTTGGGCTCCCAAGGCCATTCGGATACCAATCTCGTGCGTGCGTTGGGTGACGGAGTAGGAGATCACACCGTAAATCCCCACGGCGGCGAGCATTAAGGATAGCGCGCCGAACCCGACCAGCAGGAGCGTTCGGAAGCGGGGCTGCGCCACGGATTCCCCTAGCAAGTCTTCCAGGGTTAGTACGCGGCGGACCACGGCATCTTTATCAATGGCCCGAATCTCACGTTGGATCGTATTAGCAAATCCTGCGGCCGGCTGGGGCGAGCGCACTATCACGAATATGCTCGTGTTAAAGTTTTGTGTGTATGGCCGGTAATAAGCAGGTTCAAATTCACTTTCCGGACCCCAATACTTGACGTCACCCACCACCCCGACAACGCTCATATAAGGATCGGTGTTCCCCGGGCCGCTCGCCCGGATCTTCTGACCGATTGGATCTGTACCTGCGAAGTAACGACGGGCCAAAGACTCGCTGATGATGGTGACGGGCGCGGATTGCGCGGTGTCGTCCTGGTTGAAAAAGCGTCCACGCAGAAGAGGCACGCCGAGGGCGCGGAAATACTCTGGGCTGACCTTGGGTAGTGTGGTGCTTGGAAATGCCTGCTCACTCCACGGCTGACCTGCAATCGTGAATGTGTCGTCTTCGCCTGCCAGGTCGGGCGGAAGGCTGTCAGAAATTGCGACATATTGCACGCCCGGTATCTGCGCCACATTTTCCACTACACGCTGGTAAAAGCCGATTATCGTGTTGTTGAGGGCAAACGGATTCTCTGCCTTGCGCAGGGTCTTGGGCGTCACCGCCATAGTCAGCACGTTGGCTGGTGGTGCACTGGTGCCAATGTCTACTTTCTGCAGTAAGACAAGACTGCGTAGCAGGAGTCCGGCCCCCACAAGCAGCGTGAGCGAGAGAGCGATCTCGGCGATGACCAATACTGCTCGCGTGCGATGGCGAGCAGACCCAGACGAGCCGGTCCGTCCTCCTTCTTTCAATGGTGCCTGCAGATCGCCGCGCGCGCTTTGAATGGACGGAACCAAGCCAAACATGATCCCAACGGCCACCGATATCACGATCGTAAACAGCAGCACGCTCCCGTCAAGTTTGACCTGATACGCAAGAGGAATATTGGAGGGGCGAAAGGCGCGAAAAAGACGAATCCCGGCAAACGCCAGTGCCCATCCAGCAGCCGCGCCGGCGAGCGAAAGTAAAACGCTTTCCGTGAGGAGCTGCTGCACTAACCTGCCTCGCGTTGCACCTAGGGCCAATCGAACAGCCACTTCTCGCTCACGCGTCGTAGCTCGCGCCAGCAGCAGGTTGGCCATGTTCACGGTGGCGATCAGCAACACCGCCAGGACCGCAGTAAACATCATGATCAGTGCGGGACGGAGGTCGCCGACTAGAAAGTCGCGCAGCGATTCCACCGGCATTGTCAGATTGTGATACGCGCCGGAGTTGGCTCGCTCAATGTTGCGTCCGATCAGGTTGGTCTCTGCTTGGGCTTGCTGCAGTGTCGAGCCCGGCCGCAGTCGGCCAATGCCGCGATAAAAGAACGGTCCGCGACGAGTGACTTTGAGGCGCAGGTTTTGCCACAGCTCAGCCTGCGCACTAGGAAACTCGATACCGTCACTGATTACGCCGACGATCGTCGCTGGATTGCCGTTGATTTCAATTATTCGCCCAATTATGTCGAGGCCAGCACCGAAACGCCGCCGCCAAAGAGAATCGCCGATGACGACCAGGTTGGGCGCGGTCCCCGAATCATCACCAGGCTCAAATGTCCGGCCGAGAATTGGCTTGGTGCGGAGAATCGAGAAGAAGTCCGCAGATACAATTGCGCCCCCCACTTCTTCCGCTTGGCGTTCGCCACTGAGAGTGAATCGGCTTGTTGTGTAGGTGGCAACCTGTTCAAACGTGGTGTTGGCGTTCTTCCAATCCACAAAGTCAGCCACAGACAGTGTGCCTCGTCGACTATTCTGCGGGGAAAAATTCATGTGCACCATGGCGAGGCGGCCGTCGTCACGGAAAGGTAACGGACGATAGAGCAGACCATACAGAATGCCAAACATCGCCGAGTTGGCGCCGATCCCCAACGCCAGTGTGAGCACGCCGACAATAGTAAAGCCTCGGCTGCGCAGCATGTTGCGGAAGCCATAGCGAAGGTCGGCGCGAAGTTGGTCCCACAAACGGAGGCCGAGCGACTGACGACAATCCTGCTTTTGTGCTTCAACCGATCCGAACTCGATCCGGGCGCGCCGCATGGCCTCCTCGCACGGAATGCCCGTGCGTAGTAGATCGTGGGCATAGCTCTCGATGTGAAAGCGGAGCTCGTCCTCCATCTCACTCTCCATTCGAGAGCGTTGCAGGGTATATTTCAGCCAGGAACGAAGACGAGATCCCAGACTCATACTTCCTCCGGCTTGGTCTGCAAAATGGCGCCGATTACATCCGTCATGCGGTTCCACTTGTCACACTCGGCCTGCAATTTCTTTTTGCCGGCGGCGGTGAGCCGATAGTACTTAGCCCTGCGATTGTTTTCCGACTCTCCCCACTCGCTCCCGATCCAGCCCCGATGTCCCAGGCGATAAAGTGCAGGGTAAAGGGAGCCTTGCTGAATTTCCAGGCGGTCTCTAGAGATCTGCTGAATGCGCAGCAGTACGCCGTACCCATGCAGGGGACCGAGAGATATGGCCTTTAGGATCAGCAGGTCAAGTGTGCCTTGCAGTAGGTCCAGTTGTTTGCCCATCCCGACTCCTAGATAATCTAGGAAAGAGTAAGACTGACTCTCCTAGATTGTCAAGGA
>CAWFQT010000002.1:0-6661 GCA_963817965.1 uncultured Acidobacteriaceae bacterium | reverse complement strand
TCGGTCGTGCAAGGATCAGCTACCGTATTTGTCCGCTGACTCAAGGTGAGACTGGGCACGTTTGGTCGTGCGCCCGACTGATGAGCACAATAAAAAGTTTGAATTGGACTTCGTGGATTTGGGCGAGGAAAATCATTGCCAGTAAGCGGTGAATGTAGTTAGGTTCTTCCCTTTTCTTCGATGTGGAAGAAAGGCGATTCTTAGGCACGACGCTGTGCCGAGTCAATAAAACAACTGAGTCGTATCGTTCCGGCGTGTGGCTGTCGGTTGTCTATTTTGCAGTTCGAAGTCGCGAGGCACAGGGCGAAGCCATCCCCTGTATGACGAGAGTGTTTGGCCACATTTGCAGGTCGATAAACACGCGGGGCACCTGAGCAACGCTACAGAACGGGCGCACGTTAAGTCTGGGAGCGGAAATGGCCGGTAAAACGTTGCTTTTCGAGGTATTGATGGCTGGCTTTTTTGCCGTTGCCTGCATCCGTGCTCACGGTCCCGTGTATTCCAGCCGCAAACTTTCGCTTGGTGAGCTCCTGAGACTACCAGACCGTTTAGAACGTTTGCGGCGCACGCGCTGGCAGTGGTTTTCGATGGTGGCATTGCTGTTAGTCGTCCGTCTGCAGCAGCCCGTGCCCGTTGCACTGGAAGTGATGATCGCTCTGCAGTTTGTTTTGTTTCTCGCCCTGCCGGTTCAGACGGAGCAGGAGCCAGAGTGACGCGATGAAGCCAGTTTGGGATGCAGTCCACTTCGTGCGATTGGTGCGGAACCGCCTGCGGTTCGGGAGTTATCGCGCGCGCACCTGCGGTTACTGCGCCTGGAACTGCGCGAAGAACTGGCGGAATGTGAATGGATGGCTCGTGCGCCTGACGCCTTCGACTCCGAGCTAAGTGCCGCCGTCGTTCAGCACAATCAGACCCTGCAGGCGCTGCAGGATGCGATTGCGGTGCGTGAGCTTCTGTTCGATGCGTTGCCGCAGGTCCGCACGGCCAAGCTTCGCGTGTATCGCTCAACCCTGGGAGGTTCGGCGGACTTGATCATTACGGGCACGGTGAGCCGGGAAGACCCAGAGCCCTTACCGGTCAGCTCCATCGCGATGCGTGCCAAGCTTTGCGGCTTTCATTTTTCCCTGGAAGACGGAGTTTTGGAACCGCTCCACATGAAGGATCGCAACCTGGAGTTCGCGACGTAAGCAGTTCATCTTTTGGAAGAGGAGGCAGTTGATGGCAGCGAACAACAAGCAAGGCAGCACACTGGCAACATTCCTGGTCGGTCTGACGGTCATGTGTGCGGGCATAGCGTTCATGTCCCGAGGCTCCGGCAAATTACTCGCGCTTTTGGGCGCGGCAATACTGCTGGTCAGCCTATTTAGGTTCTTGAAGATCAAACCAATGGAGGGCAAGCCGGCACAGAGCGGTGGCGCAATGGGCATGAAACTGCTTGGCGCATTTGTGGCATGCCTGGGATGGGTCCTCGCTCTGTTCGGACTGCACGTGACTACTGGGACAGGCGGCCGAATGGTCGTTGCGCTAATCGGAATTGGCGTAAGCCTGTTCGGAATCATCTTCGTCCTGCCCGCAGCCTTCAACAGAAACGCAATTTGGAAGACGTAAACACGCCGGCTGGGCCGCGGCAGCAATACCACTCTAGGGAGCAGACAAAATGAAACTAGTCCGACGAAGTTGTCTTAGCGCGTGTGTCCTGGCCGTCTTGTTCATGCTAGCAAGCCTAGCAAGCCCGGCATTCGCCCAGTCAACGGCTCCGGCCGCCTCGGCGCCACCAGCCTCTGCCGCCGACACTGAGCTGAAAGATGCCGCAGCCAAGGCACCCAGTACAGCAGACCTGCAAAAAGGTGATCCGGGAGGCACGTTGACCGGCACGATAAGCGATGTGCCCGCTGCGGATTCAAAGGTTGGCGTAACCGTACCCGACGTCGCCAATCAAGTGGGACAAAACAAGATCGCGGTCAACTTTACGTGGACGCTGATCACCGGCTTTCTCGTCATGTTCATGCAGGCTGGATTCGCCATGGTTGAAGCCGGCCTCTGCCGGGTGAAGAACGCCAATCACACCTACATGATGAACTTTTTCGTGTACACCCGCGGGTTGTTCTCCTACTGGCTGATAGGCTTCGCCATACAAATGGGAGGTGCGGCGGGTAACGGCAATCTGGGCGGTTTACAGCCGCTGAATCGTCGAGCTCCCAATGTCCCTCTTTGGAAAGACGTGGGGCTTTTTCGGTGGTACCGGGATGTTTCTCCATGGGCCACGCCTACGACGTGGGCGTGATGGTGATCTTCCTGTTCCAGATGGTCTTCATGGACACGGCGCTCACGATCGTCACCGGGCGCGTGTGCGGAACGCTGGAAGTTCCTGACCTTCTGCCGTATCCTCCTCCTCATGGGTGCGTTCACCTATCCATTGTTCGCCAATTGGGCATGGGGCGGCGGTTGGCTATCGCAGCTCGGCACCAACCTGGGACTCGGCAAGGGCTATTGCGACTTCGCCGGGTCAGGCGTTGTACACGCGGTGGGAGGTATCACGGCACTCGCCGTGGCGCTCATCATTGGGCCTCGCATCGGTAAGTTCAACCGCGACGGGTCAAGCAACGCCATCATCGGCCACGACATTTCTGCCGTGCTGATTGGCTGCTTCATCCTCGCATTCGGATGGTTCGGCTTCAATCCTGGCAGCACGCTCGGCGCTTCCGCCAACGGCAACTTGCGAATCGGTTCAATCGCTGTGAACACGATGCTCGCTGGCTGCACCGGAACCTTTGGAGCACTGCTCTACATGTGGATCCTCAAGGGCAAGCCGGACGCCTCGATGTGCGGGCAACGGACTGCTGGCCGGACTGGTGGCTATCACCGCTCCCAGCGGCTTCGTCAACCCTACTGGCGCTGCCATTATCGGACTGGTGGCTGGGGTGCTGGTTTGCTTGAGTGTGGCGTTTGTCGAAAACGTGATGAAAGTGGACGATCCGGTTGGCGCAATATCTGTCCACGGAACGAACGGGCTATGGGGCGTGTTGTCCGTGGGGTTGCTCGCCGACGGTACCAGTAATTACGGAGGGAGCTGGAACGGCGTCAACGGATCTGTTACTGGCCTGTTCTACGGCGACGCGAGCCAACTGGCCGCGCAGCTCATTGGCATTTCTACGCTGCTGGGTTTTGTTTTTACGTTCAGTTTCGTATTGAACGTAGTGCTCGAGTTCTTCCTCGGGCAGCGGGTGTCGGCCGAGACTGAGATTGCTGGCCTTGATCTTCCAGAGATGGGACAGCTTGGTTATCCGGAATTCGTTTTCGCCAAGGAACCGGATATCTTCGTCAACACCGGGCGAGACTATGCCGTCGCGTAGGGGACACTATTTGGAAGCCGTTGGCACGGTGATGACGTTTGCTGTGCCAACGTTTCCGGTTGTTGACTGGTAACGTGTACGCTTTCTCAAAAGGACACTATGAACCCCGTCGAGGAAACCCGAGTCTTAACAATGGAGAAGCCGATGTTGCTTTGAGCACGCAAGTTGCTTCACTCTCGATCACATCCATTCCGCGGGAGACCCAGAACCTTCTGGGCCAAATGTTCAGCGACCCCTACCTGCTCGAAAAAGACGCGCGCGCCACTCTGGTCAAACAGTTGCGGGACCATGTGGCTCGGCACCCCGGAGTTTCGGGGCTGCGGGTTCTATTGGGCATGGCGCTGTGTGTCAACCTCGACGCCCAGGGTGCCATCGAGGAGTTGAGGGAGGCTGTGAGGCTTGCTCCCGATAGCTACATTGCCCAACTGAAGCTAGGTGAGCTTTGGATGCGGCTTCGCGTGGTTGACAAGGCAGAGAACCACACGCGACTCGCTGCGTTGCTCGCACAAACCTCGCTGCAATCGGACTTGGCCCGCCGCCAGGCTGGCACCATTCGCGCAATGATGCGGCAAGGCATTGAACGCGGTGCTTACAAGCTGCCGCTGGAGATCATGCCAGCACTGCGCCGGCTGTGGACGCGGCGTGCGCGACGGACCTCGGTGGCACTCGACCTCGGCTGATCATGCAGCCTTCACTTCAGCTTGCACTGTTGGTCGCTATTCTTCTGCCCGCCTGTAAAATCGCGGCTTCTCTTTGCACGCGCTTTGGAATCCCCGCCATTCTGGGAGAACTGCTGGTCGGCGTTGTACTTGGTCCCGGCGCAGCCGACCTCCTGCACCTTCGATTGTTCGCCGGTGGTGAAGCGAGCGGCGCTTTGATACTCCTGGCGCAAGTCGGGGCAATGGTCCTGATGTTTCTGGCCGGCGTGGAAACCGACGTTGAGCGCATGCGTGAGGCCAGCGTTACGGCGTTTCTGGTCGCTCTCTCCGGAGTCATCTGGCCGTTCCTTCTGGGCGCTGGCGTCGGACATCTCTTCGGCCTCTCATGGAGAACGGCATGCTTTCTGGGAGGCGCCCTTACCGCAACCAGCGTATCAATTTCCGCCCGCACGCTTATGGACGCCGGCAAGATGACCTCGCGCGAGGCTAGCGTGATTCTAGGTGCGGCGGTTATCGACGACGTCATGGGACTATTCGTTCTGGCCTTCCTCGCGGCCTCAAACACGTCGATCACCGGAGAATCGCCCAGCCTCGCCGCAATCGGCAGCAGATGGTTGCAGCAGCGTGTGGCAGTTGCCGCCAGTCATCCACTGCTGGTGCAGATGGTGGTCATCAGTGTATGCGTCAGCATGTTCTTCGTAGTGGGCTACGCGCTGGCGCGACGATGGCTGGATCCGCTCATGCATCAGTTGCGGAAGCTATCTGCTAACGAGGCTGTCCCAAGCTGCGTTCTGGCGCTCCTGCTGTTGTACGCGATTGCCGCGGAGTGGCTGGGGAGCGTAGCTGGCATCACGGGCGCCTACCTATTGGGATATGTGTTCGCCGCGTCGGCGTCCAAGGCCGATGTCGAGCGCAGCTTCTATGCCATAGGCCACGGCCTGCTCATTCCGCTGTTTTTCGTTTCCATCGGATTGTCGAGCGACTACCGTGCACTGGCGGGCCACTGGATGTTGATGTTGGTCGTACTGGTCGTTGCCGTCTTAGGTAAGCTCGTCGGTTGTGGACTTGCGGCGCTCGCTTCGGGTATGGACTGGGTGCGAAGTTTGCGGATCGGTTGCGGCATGATCTCACGCGGGGAAGTCGGGCTGATTGTAACCGCGATGGGCGCCAGCACGGGCATCTTTAACAAATCGGAGGTGGCGGTCATGGTTGCAGTCGTGCTCTTGACTACTCTACTGACTCCGCTCGCCCTGCGCAGTACGTATAATCTGCAGTCTCCTCAGGATCTTGAAGACGCGTTGAAAATCGCGGCCCTATCAGAAGCCGTCAGCGAATCCGGGCTGTCGCAACAGAAGGGCTCAAGCGACTCTCTTGGGGAGCCTGCTCAGTTCTCGATGGGTGCAAACGCGAGCCAATGAAGACCACTTTTCAGACCGGCGACCAACTCGACCACTATGAGATCGACAGCGTTGTGCGACGATGCGGTACCGCCACGGTGTTTCAGGGCAAAGACCTGCGGACAAATCGAGTAGTCGCCATAAAGGTCCCCATTCCGGAAGTGGAAGGCGATCCGATACTGCTTGAGCGCTTTCAGCGCGAAGAAGAAATCGGCAGTTCGATGGACCATCCCGGCATTTTGAAGGTACTCAGAGATGGTGAGCGCAGTCAGGTTTATATCGTCACGGAGTGGTTCGATGGGTTGCCGCTCAGTGCGATCCTCGCGGAGGAGAAGATCCCCCACGAACGAGCAGTGCGGATAGGTCTGAATATCGCAAGTGCCCTGACTTACATTCACGACCATGGCGTCGTACACCGGAACCTGCGGCCCGAAAATATCCTGGTCGACGGTAATGAACGGATCAAGCTGATCAACTTCGAGGTCGCTGCCAAAACCGGTGCGCGCCGCATTACGTTTACCAGCCTCGCTCAGGTCGTCGGCACCTCTGAATATGTGTCGCCCGAAGAGCTGAAGGGGCAGCGTGGCAGCGCTCGCAGCGACGTATACGCCTTGGGAGTAATCCTCTATCGGATGCTGACCGGAAGCACCCCGTTCCCCGGCACCGGCCCCTATGATCGCCTGCTGAAGCATCCTGTTCCACCGCGCGAAATCGATCCCACCATCTCGCCCCGATTACAGGAAGTGCTGTACCGTTCAATCGAACGTGATCCCAAACGTCGATACGACAATGCTCACGAGTTTGCAATCGATCTCAGCAATCTCGATCACGTTGGTGTTGGCGATCGCGCAGAATTGAAGGAATGGAAAACGGAGCAGGCTTCCAGCCGGAGGCGGATCCTCTTTTTTGTGGCCATTGCGCTGGTTCCCGCCATAATTTTCGCTCTGTTGCTGTATGTCTCTAAGAGGTAGCCGCCACTAAGCGTCTGCGACTCACCGTGTTAGGACCGTGAATTGGGGGCTGTGCTTCGCCAAAACTCAGAACGCCATGTTTCAGGAACTTCTGGCTGGCTGTAATTGCACGTGGACGGACTGTCGGTTCAAATGGTAGAGCAGGAGATGCAGAAGCGGGCACGACTTCACAAGCTGCGAAGAAAGCGGAGTGGGTCGAGATATGGACCGGTTCACCAGAGCGACGCTGGCTATTTATCTTCCGTGCCTGATAGTCCTTTGCGGCTGTCGGGACCTGATTC
>CAWFQT010000001.1:0-116069 GCA_963817965.1 uncultured Acidobacteriaceae bacterium | reverse complement strand
CTGCTAGACTATTCCGTACTGGAGGCTTTAGATGAATTTCGACCAGATAGTTAGCGACCTTAAGGCCGAGCGTGCCAAACTCGATCAAGCGATTCAAGCTCTCGATGGATCCGGCCCTCGGCGTGGCCGTCCGTCCAAATCTGCACTACGTAAGCGGACGATGAGCCCAGCCGCTCGCAAGCGTATATCGGCAGCTATGAAGATCAGGTGGGCGCAACGTAAGGGAAAGCCTCGCACTAAAGAAGCTGCAGCGCCAGCCAGGAAACCCGCTCGCAAGCCGATGAGTCCAGCCGCACGGAAGAAATTGGCGGTTCTCATGAAAGCACGTTGGGCGAGGCGGAAGAAGGCTGGGGCGAAGTCTTTATAGAGGCGTGAGTACTCAAACAAAATCGTTCTGGGTTCTGTTCACGATCCTCAGCCTTGGCGCATTTTGACTTCCGATTAGCTGGGCGAATCCTCGAAAGGCTGGTGGCATTGGTCGCCAGTTGGTGGCTGATCTGTCGAACTAGTCTTTTTTGAGCGAGTCCCTCCCAAGCGGATGACGGTGCAAAGAAGGTATGTGTGGGTTTGCAGTCGCCGACATAGGAGCGGTACACGCTGGCCGACGCTAACTGCGATCAACTTCGCGCTGGGGGAACGGCCTAATGCTGCTGACTATCATACCCACCCTGGGTCAGACCCGAAAGCAGGTCTTTGAGTTGGTTCCGCGCCTCGGACGCGGCCAGTTCATGCGTGGGTGCATGCCCCCAAGATACTAATTCGTCGGGTTTCTTCGCCAAACAAATCATCCAGTGATGGCGCTTCTGTTTATTTCTGACCGACTCCGATTCGAAGGACAGGACATAAGGATCAACAGGCTTCTTCATTGCGTGTTCCACTCTCTCATCTAGCGGTCGCGTCGGGAGAAATCAACTCCAGATTGTATCGGGTCTGCCACAGAACACACCCCACGTCTTGATGATACGCTGATCTCGCCAGCGGGACTGGCTCGTGGCGCATGAATAATAGGCCATGGTTGTCACGGCGTTTCGCCTTCCGACGCTAGCTGAGTTTGAGTAGGCGGTTCTGGCGCAGCTCAAATGCCGATCACAAACGCAGGCTATGCTCGCGATATCTGCTGTTGGGGATGATTCTCGCGCAGGTTGTAGGCGCAATCAGTTTATAAATCCTGTTTTCTGGCGGGAACCGTCCGTTCGAGACGATGGCTGATGAACATACTTGACCTCGTTGTCGGGAAGCCCATCCGAACCAGCGACGAACGCGCCGAGCGGGTCAGCCCTGCGCAAGGCATCCCGATCTTTGGCCTCGACGCGCTCAGTTCGGCTGCGTATGGTCCGGAAGCAGCCCTCAGCCTGCTGATTCCGCTCGGCCTACTCGGCGTTCGTTACATCGTTCCCATCAGCGCCGCAATCATCACGCTGCTCGTGATCGTGTACTTCTCCTATCGCCAGACGATTGCTGCGTATCCCTCCGGCGGCGGCTCTTATACCGTGGCCCGCTTCAACCTTGGCGCGCCAGCCGGCCTGCTGGCCGCGGCCGCACTCCTCGCCGACTACATCCTGACGGCCGCAGTGGGCATTTCCGCGGGAGTGGGTGCATTGATCTCGGCCGTTCCGTCCTTACTGCCGCACACAGTTGCGATTTGCGTCGGCATTCTGATCGTTATCACCATCCTCAATCTGCGCGGCGTGCGCGAAGCCGGCCTTATCTTCGCGGTCCCTACCTATCTTTTTGTCGGCACACTTCTCACCACCATCGTGGTAGGAGTTTTTCGCGTGGTCCTCAGCGGCGGACATCCCACGCCGGTCGTTCCTCCGGCTACTCCGTCGCCCATGCTCGCGACCGTCAGTTACTGGCTACTGCTGAAGGTTTTTGCCAGCGGTTGCACGGCATTGACCGGCGTAGAGGCGGTCAGCAACGGTGTGAAAGCCTTCCGCGAGCCCGCGGTCAAGAACGCGCAGCGCGCTCTTACGCGTAATTATTTTTCTCCTGGCGGTTCTGCTGGCGGGCATTTCGTACTTGGTGAAGGCGTACGGCATTGTTGCGACGCACCCCGGCAAGCCTGGCTACCAGAGCCTTCTCTCCATGTTGACCGCTGCCGTTTTCGGCAAAGGATTTTTCTACTACCTGACCATCTCGTCCATTCTTGTCGTTTTGTCGCTCTCGGCCAACACTGCCTTCGCCGATTTTCCGCGGCTCTGTCGCGCTATCGCGCAGAACAACTACCTGCCGCACGTCTTCGGGTATCGCGGGAGGCGGCTAGTCTACACCTACGGCATCGTCGTGCTGGCGGTACTCTGCGGCGGTCTTCTTATACTTTTCCGCGGGGTCACCGACCACCTTATCCCTCTCTACGCGGTGGGCGCCTTCCTGGCCTTCACGCTCTCTCAATCCGGCATGGTCATGCACTGGTGGAAGAAGAGCGGGTCCGCACTGGCGGAGGAAGGTATGCGTCAACGGTCTGGGCGGGTTCGTCACCGGCCTCACGGTCCTGATCGTGCTGGTTGCAAAGTTCCGTCAAGGCGCATGGATTACGCTGGTTTTCATTCCGTTGACGATTGTTTTGTTCGTCCTTGTGCGTCGTCACTACCACTCAGTCAGGGTGGTCACGGCTTGCAAGGACCCGGTTGACGTCGCAGGTCTCAGCCGGCCTCCCATCGCGGTGGTTGTCATCGACCGCTGGAGCAGCATCACCCGCCAGGCGATTGAATTTGCCGCCCGGCTTTCCCCGGAGGTCATCGCCGTACACGTCCAGCTCGCCGAGTACAACGAGGTGCTGCAAGAGGAGTGGAAACGCTACGTTGAGAAGCCTTTCCGCGCGGCTGGCAAGGAACCGCCCCAACTCCATCTCGTGGCTTCCCCGTACCGTTTTGTCATCATTCCCATCATTCAGTACATTCTCGATCAGTCGAAGAAATATCCCGCACGCAACATTATTGTGGTCATACCGGAGCTTGTGGAAGACAAATGGTACGAATATTTCCTCCACAATCAGCGTGCGCGGCTTCTGGAATGGGTGCTTCTCGCCCGCGGCAATGAACACATCTTCACGGTGAGTGCGCCCTGGTACATCGGTGAACGAACCTAATTCCTTCGGAAGCGGGGGATGCAGGGAGAGGCCCTATGCGCTCGGTTCAAGGGCGGGAGAGACAAGAGTCTGTGGTTCTACGACCCAGTACTTGAGTCGTTAGGATCGGCCGCGAGCGACGTAGATGCGCCACAGTTGTCCTTTCAAGCTATGATTCTTCCTCTTGTAAGACTCGCCAGCTAAAAAAATCTCGAGTGCCGCATGTTCCTCTGAATGAACGCCGGTAAGCCGTTTTCACTCCATCGCGGGCATCTGCGATGGGTCCTGTCAGGAGTGCTCTCTAACTCAAATAGCTTATAGAGTTCAAGCCACCGTACGCCGTCATACGTGGAAGCGCTGTCCGGATACGCACGCAGATTTCGTGTACGAACTGCTCTCCGGCTGAGTTGGGCGCCGGCGGTGTCTATATTCAGTGACTTCCGCTAATGGGAAGAATGCCTTGACTGATTTAGGGCTCCGGTTCGCCGGAGACGCAATTATGGAATCGGTACTTCAGGTGTGGTCCGCAGAAATTACATCGGCCAAGATTGGACTCCTATTCGGCGTTCGAATCGACGCGCTTGTCACAGATCGCTGTCGGTCAGAGTGGAGCCAAATCCATTCTCTTCCAGCCACTGATAGAGGTGCACCTGATACAGGTACGAGGCAAGAATCTCTTCGCCCATTTCGTGAGTCTCAGTGCAGATAAATGGTACTCGTAGTCCAGCAAGCACGGCGATCAGCGACTGGGTAATCTGATTCGGGTTGACGGTCGAATGCGGATAGGGCGACTTGACCTGACTCAAAGCAGCTGTGACCACCAGCAAGCAATGAGGGTATTTGGCCATCTGCCGCAGGCGAGTGACAAACACTGCCCGCTCGACGGTAAACGAGCGCACCAGGTCGGAGAGATCCTTGCGCTCGACAACACAGACGTCCTCAAGCCCCGCAATCGAATAGTCGCCCAGCTTCAATGCTCGCCGTTCAACTCCGCTGAACCAGCCCTGGAAGCGCGAAAAATCGAATGGATTCTGCTCACGCGTATCGACGACCAGTACCGGCCGAGGTGTTTTGAGTTGGGTGCCTCCACGTTCGGCCAGAACCGGGATGGTGGGAGGGGGAACGGGATTTGCGCTGAGGAACCAGTCAAGTGGGGAAGTGATCAGAGTTCGGCGACGGTTCACCATCGGTCACGCCGCAACTTTCTCAAGTCGATACTCGTAGTGTAATCCTCCCAAAATCGGGTGTAGCGACCACTCGCGATCCCTTTGGCAGCGTGTGTCGGCCATTAGTCCGGAGTAGCATCACGGTTCGAGGGCTCCGGGATTCCCGGTCCAAGGCTCGAATGGGGACGCGCTTGGTTGTAATGCGCAACCCCACCCTTTCAGCAAACGGCGAAGGTGTCTCGGCTAAGCGAGATGATGAAATCGAGAAACTCTCGGTGCATTGTGCCGACGAGCCGCTCGCAGTACGCATTTGCTTGAGGGGCTCGTACGGGTGTCCTCAGCACCTTGAGCCCGAACGACAACAGTTGCTGATCCAACGCTTGCGAGAAGATCGAGTCGCGGTCATGGATTACGAACTTGTGGCCGTGGTCGCTGGGAAGGGCTTCACGAAAGTGCTGCAGCGTCCAGGCGGCAGTCGGATGGGCAGTGACATTGCAGTGCAGAATCCTCCGCCTGCCAATTTGCATTGCGTTTCCCGGTGCCAATGCAACTTTTATTGGCGCTTTGCATCTTTTCTGGCAGACCTCTGCCCGATCCAGGCGATATTCAATACTGCCGCGATTGGCTGCCCTGTTCCTTCTCTGACGATCGACGCAGCTGCTTGGTTCACGTCCTCGAGATTTTTTTTGGGTACCGGCACAATCGTGAGCGTTAAAGTCGTTGTGTGCGTCCGCTGGCGGATCGCCACCATCGGCAAAACGAGGAAGCGGCTTTGCCCAGCCGCAAGCGGCACATGCCCATCCAGTAAAATCTGTGCCCTTGTGGGGTACGAGCTTCCTTGCCATGCCGTAAGTCTACGCCGTTCGGTCGACATTCGAGTGGCGGGGGTTTGAAACTCACCACTACCGGGAGCCCGGCTGGGGCACCCGGGCCGGCGCCTGTCGCTGTTGATATCAGACCAGCTACCGTGCCTCGCATGCTGCTTGCCTAGCACACGCGCCCTGTGGATTAGGAGTAGTTTTTCAGCATCCTGCTAGTGTTTCGTTTCGCCAGTGCCCGCCACCTGCACCGGCAAATCGCCATAACCCAGTCGGCGATGAAAAAACTCGAAGACTAGCCCATATAACTGATACGCCAATTCAGGGTCATAACGGACCCCTTCATCACGCATGAATGCGTGAGCGCCGTTCACCTCATGCCAACTGAACTTGGCGTTCACCTCATTCAATCGCGCCAGCACTTTCATCCTCCCCTCCAGAGGAATGTGCGGATCCTGCCGTCCCCACATCATTAGCAACTCTCCCTTGATCTCTGTCGCGCGCTCCAGCGAATCGTCCTTCATGCCTTTACCCAGGCCCCCCTTGTGAATATCGGTTGCATAGAAGCAAGCCGCACCCAGTACGTCGGGATTCATGGCCGCGCGAAACGCCAGGTGGCCGCCGATGCAGATGCCCATGGCTCCCAACCGACCGGTGCAATCCGAACGCGACTTCAGGTAGTCCACCACGGCGCGCGCGTCCATGTCGTAGCTCGATAGCTCCTTGGTCGTCTTCAATTCGTTGCCGCGATCGGAGCCGGTCTGGTCATACGCCAACACCGTTCCGGCAGCTTCGAACTCGTGATAAATCTCTGGGATCGCAACGATGTATCCATGCCCCGCGAGCATCGCTGCGGTTCTGCGAATCGGCCCGGTCACTTGGAAAATCTCCGTAAAGAAGACGATACCGGGATATCTTCCAGGCGCCGCCGGCCGGACGAGGTGCGTCCGCATCGGTCCGTACGGTGTAGAGAGTTCCATTAGTTCATTGTCGATAACGATCACTGTTAGTTGCCTCCGCTTGCATCCGAGGTGATGATGATAGTGTGTCATACGAGGCTCAGGACTTCGCGTCTCCTCGAACGGTTTTTGAAATCTGCTGGATTGCGGCGACCCAGACCGAGTACACAGAGAGAGGTTTCTCTCCAATTAACATCAGGCTCTCGAAATGTGGTCGAAGGCCCAGAAGGGAACGTCGCGTCCAATTAAGTGCTCGACTTGCCGAATCACAAGGATCGAAGGCGGAACAAGAGCAGTGAAGAGTTTCCGAAAAGAGCTGTGGTTTGAGCTTCCGGCACGCGTCGGGTTCGTGAACATCACTCCGCAGGTTGAAGCGTGCTTGCACGAGAGCGGGGTCGCCGAAGGTCTGGTATTGGTGAACGCGATGCACATTACCGCATCGGTTTTCATCAATGACGACGAGTCAGGCCTGCACAAGGATTATGGCAAATGGCTGGAGAAGTTAGCGCCCCATGAACCCACATCGGCTTATGCGCATAATCGTACGGGCGAAGACAACGCAGATGCACACATGAAACGGCAAATCATGGGAAGGGAAGTAGTGGTTGCGGTCACCAATTCGCAACTAGATTTTGGCCCCTGGGAACAAATCTTTTACGGCGAATTTGACGGACGACGGAAGAAGCGAGTGCTCGTAAAGATCATCGGGGAGTGAATCGAACACCCGTGCTGCATACTCAACCACCTGCTTGAAACTCGCGCAATTATTCTTGTGCGCCTTTTGTCGTCGTGAGGTACTTGGCTATTCGATAGGTCGCCCTACTCAGACATTGAGAACAGTCGACGCCAGAGCAGTACCCTCGACGCGGCTGCGTATCTTGGCGAACGCCGTTTCCCGGGAGGTGGAAGTGTCGTCGGCGAAGGGAGAGAATCCGCAATCGTCGGTCGTACCCAGCGACTCGACTGGAATAAACTCAGTGGCCTCCAGCACGCGGTCGCGCACTTGCTCGGGAGTCTCCACTGCTGGATTAATCGGATCGATGACTCCAACGAAAACAGTCTGGCCCGGCCGCAACAGTTCGCGGATTTTGCTGAGTACCCTTTTGCGGTCAGGCTCACTGGCCAACTGAATATAAAAGCGTCCAGCGTTGAGCTCGAACAGAAGCGGCAACAAACCCGAGTAATCGACGTCCGCACTGTGAGTTGAATCATGATCTCCACCGGGACAGGTATGCACACCGATCTTGTGCCGCTCGGCTGAGTTGAAACGATCGAGCACGCGGTTGTTAAGTGCCACGAAGGACTTCAGCAATCCGCTTGACGGGTCGAGCTTCAAGGAAAGCCGTCCTTCTGTGAAATCCACCTGCACGCAAGCCGCGCCAGCATCCAGACATTCGCGTATGTCGCGCTCAGCCTCATTCACCAGATCGTCAATAAAAGCTGACTGGGAATATCCCGGCAAACCCGCCGCTGGATACAACAGGCTCAAGGCCGACGCCGAGATCACAGCTTGCTTCAACGGCCGATGGGCGTACCCTTGTGCAGTCTTTAGAAAGGACACTGCATGGGTGCCGTAGCGGAAAGGACCCGATGCCAGCCGTGGAAGCTGCCGAGAGTGTCCATCAGCGAAGGGAATCACCACACCGTCAGCCACAAGATTTGCAAGACCTGAAAGGGGATATGTGGCGAAGCTCGGCTTCGTTTGCTCTCCATCCGTGATTACGGGTGAGCCGGTCGCTTCAAATTCAGCGATTGTTTCGCGTAGTGCAACCGTCTGAGCAGCGTGAAACTGCAGGTCGGGGATGCGGCCCGCGGCATGGTCCGCCATCGCGGACAGGAGTTGCGGAGATCGCGGAACGCTTCCAATAGGCTCAGTTGGTAGTGGCATAACAAATCGTCTCTTTCGCTGCCGAAAACGATCTTTGCTCTGTTTGGAAACCTCCTTAAGGCGTCTGAGCAGGAACAGATTGCATGAACTTTAATGAGTTATAAGGGTAGGCGGAATAGTCAAAACATATTAGGAGCGCGATCGCGACCCCAAAAGATGCAATCATTTCTAAGTGACGATGCTGAATACCTCGGTTTGATGGTCGCTAAAGCCATCCAGCCATGGGCACGACGTTAGACCGTACTCCTTACTTTCAAATGTAATCCGACATGAACCCTCTTGGCCGATCTTTACCATTTGAAATCTTTGTCCTTTTCTTGGCCGAAATGCTTGCCGCTTTTACGTTATCCAGATGGAGCTTGCCGCGAGACTCCTGCGAATAGGCCTCGGTGACCTCAACATCTTGCTTCACTTCAATGGTGACTGGCAAGTGGCTAGAGACCTGGGTCGCTGAGACCTGGGCCGAGACACCGAAAATCATCAAGAGCGCGAATGTTTTCACCTCGCCAACTTTCATCCACTGTTGATCTCCACTTGAACGGTTCAAGGTGGGGGAGATTCAAAGTAGCCCACTACCGTGAATTGGTGTCCATCCCCTGGCGACTGTGGACACCATTTTGGACACCATGGACAAGCAAATGACGCTTGGATTGGTGGTAAGTGATTGGAAAGAATGGTGGGCAGTGCAGGACTCGAACCTGCGACCTCCTGCTTGTAAGGCAGGCGCTCTAACCAACTGAGCTAACCGCCCGTCGCACACGCCTACGCGACGCGTACTCGAGCGGATGCAACCCCTTAAGTTTAACTTGGCGATGGAGCGCCGGTCAAACCTCCCGCGCGACAACCTCCCGCGCGACAATAGCGACCCGTTAGCGCGACACCCAAGCCATCCCGTCAGGACTTTTCCCGGTATGTATCTCCCCTGAAATCTGAAGGGTCTTCAAGTCAATGATCACAACCTTGTTGTCTGCGCTTGCCGCGACAAAAGCGCGTGAGCCTTCCGGTTCGATCAAAATTCCTTCCGCATTGCGACCGACATTGATGCGCTTCACCACCTTTCTCCCAGGCACATCGACGACGACCACGTCACCGCCGCCTATGTCGGAAATGAGCACGAGGCGTCCGTTGGGTGTGAACTTCAGCCGGTTGGAACGCTTCGTTTGCACGTCGATGGTCTGGACGACTTGCTTACTAGCTGTATCAATGATCGAAACAGTTCCATCGCCCGAATTCGCCGCCCAGAACTCTTTCTCGTCCGGCGAGAAAGAGCCGCCCTCAGGGCCTTTACCAACTGGGATAACTGTGGCCGTCCAACCGGAAGGCTCCGAGCTACGCTCAAAGATGCTTATCGTGCCGGAATCTACATTGCTGGTGAGAATTTTGCTCAGGTCCTTGGTGGGGAAGAGCATATGCGTACGTCCCTGGCCCGTTCCCATAATCCAATCCACTTGGTTTGTTCCCGGGTGCCAGCGGGCAATCGCCTTGTTCAGCTCGGCGGTGAAGTAGACTTCCCCGTGCTCAAAGGCGATTCCGTGGGGCCTGCGCAGTGCACCAAGATCAACTTGCTGCACCTCTTTCTTCAGGACGAGGTCGATGACCGAAATGGTACGACCGGGGCTGGCGTTGGGACCAAACCCTCCGTAATTAGAAACGTAAGCCCACCTGCCGTCATCTGACGCCGTTACTTCGTGAGGCGCCACTCCAGTCGGGACGGTGGCAACAACCTTCAAGGTTAAGGGATCAACAATCGCAAGTGCATTGTCGTCCTTGTTGAGAACCAGGACCGATGTTGAGTGGCCCTGAGCACCTGCCAGCGACGTAATCATGATCGCTGCCGCGAGACAGCCGACAATCCGGCTGCAGTCTACGTGGAATCTCATCACTTCCCCTAGCTATATTAAGATTTGTAAAACGACGCCCAAACTTCAGAGTTAGCCAATGTGACTCGATTGTGCGATTTGCCACCTCCACGATGCGAATTGTACCGCGCATATGCACTACGTAACTCAATCTCGAAACTCATTATCTCCGCAATAGAAATTTCCAATCTTCAAAGACGCACATTCCTGTTTTGCGGCTGGTTCCTGCCTGCATCGCTGAGCGTCTAATTCGCTATTACGCGATAAACCTGCGCAGGTAAATCGAAAACAGCAACACAGCGCGGAGAGTTTGTACTTAACGCTTAGCTACGGCCGGGGCTCTCACGGTCGAGCATAAACACCAGGAGCACACAGATGAAGAGTCTTGCGAGTTTGTTGGTACTGTTCACGATACTTTCAGTCGCTGCATTTGCAGCTGACAGCGGGTCTGGAAAAATACATCTCGGTAGCGCCGTGAAAGTTGGCTCGACTGAGCTTCCCGCGGGCGATTACAAGGTCACATGGACTGGTTCAGGCGACAACGCCCAAGTCACGCTGAAGCAGGGTAAGACTGCTGCCACAACGACTGCGCGCTTGCTTGACGTTCGCCGCAATAACGACGGCGTCGGGACGAAGACCGAAAATGGATCAGCTGTCCTCACTGAAATCCAATTCAGGGACAAGACCCTGCTTCTCGACCAGGGCCAGGGGCAGAGCGCAGGTCAGTAGCTCTCTGTTAAACTCGCAGCCTGGGTAAAACCCGGGCTGCGAAATTCTTGACAGAAGGGACTAACTTAGCGTGTTGCGTAAGCTTGTGTTCGTAAGCGCCGTACTGCTTCTCGGGGTTTCGGCCTTTGCCGAAGTTCAGACCTGGCAGATTGACCCTAACCATACTGCCGCGCAATTTTCAGTCCGCCACATGCAGATCTCCACGGTGCGTGGAGCATTCACCAAGGTGAGTGGCACGGTTCAATTCGATCCCTCCAATCCCGCAGGCGCTTCGATTGATGCCACGATTGACGCCGGCTCAATCGATACCCGCGTCAAGATGCGGGACGACGATCTGCGCAGTCCGAATTACTTTGATGTCGCCAAGTTTCCAACCATCACGTTCAAGTCGAAATCACTAAAATCGGCTGGCGAGGGTAAGTTGACTGTCGTCGGCGACCTCACCATACACGGTGTGACTAAAGAAGTTCAGTTGAACGTGGAAGGTCCGAGCGCACCGGTAACGGACCCGCACGGTAATGCACACGTTGGAGCATCGGCGACGACCAAGGTCAACCGAAAGGACTTCGGCGTGGGAGGATCAAGCCCCATGGTAGGGGACGACATTTCGATCACTATCGATGTCGAACTGGTTCGTCCCGCCCAGCCGAAATAGCGCCGGCTTCCGATTCGCGTCAGGGGCCGCATCCGCGGCCCTTCTGTTAGTACGCCGTGCATGTTCGACAGCTTGGAGGTGAGAGTCCTCTGACCAACCTGATGGAGGTGAAGGTCTAGCGAAGCGCAAGGGCGTCACCGCGAGGTGGGGTCTGAAGGAAGCGTGGAGCAAACACGCGAGCCGATGAACAAGAACCGGATGATGAGGCCTACGGCAGCGGGCGAGCGGGCTAAGAACCGCGAAGCCCGGATCCATCAAGGTTGCTGGTGGTAAATCCGGCGGTTGTGCGTGGAAGGCGGTCGAACTTATCACGGGAGATCTGCTGTGCGTCACCAATACGTGACTGAGGGCATCGTGAGGTGTCCTGACCGCATGGCAGAAGTCAGCCGAGGGCGTAGTAGTCGCGCGAGCGGCGAAGGCCCGAACGATAGGAAGGGTCAGTAGTGCTTGGGTCTCGATGAGGGTATTGCACTAGCCATCCCGCTTCGGCGGGCCTCCGTGGGCAGGGAGCGGGTGAAGCCCGCGATGGATGCTAACGCGAGAAGTGAAGCCCACACGGCGTCCCCAAACCACGAACGCCCGGCCCGCTCACGTTCCGTGAACGGGAGTAACCTATCGAACCGCCGTATGCGGACCCGCATGTACGGTGGTGTGGGAGGGGAGGGGCCGCGAGGCCTCCCCCTATCCCGATTGGTGCGACGCGATACAATGACTGTCCTGCCGTTTGCACTTCGGATCCATTCCGGATGAATCCACTGATCCTGTCGCCGGACGAGTATCACGCCGCTTATACGCGAGTTACGCAGCTCGCCCTTGACTTTCTGCGCGAGATCAACGAACGGCCTTGTTTTCCCAGCATAACGGGGGCAGAGTCGAAGGATCTCTTCGCCCAATCATTGCCGGAGCAGGGAATGGGAATAGCCGCGTTGGATATGCTGCCTGCCGTGATTGACGCGTCCCGTTCACCGAGTCCGCGATTTTTCGGCTATGTCCTCGGCTCGGGAGAGCCGATTGCCGCGGTAGCCGATCTTCTCGCCAGCGTGCTGAATCAAAATGCAACCGCGTGGCGTTCGGGTCCCGCCGCCGCCGTTATTGAGCAACTCGTGACCGAATGGCTCGCCCAAGCCGTTGGATGCCCGGAATTCCGGGGAATTCTCACCGGAGGCGGCTCATCCGCCAATCTGACCGCCCTCGCGATGGCACGCGAGGGGCGGTTGCCCGCAAACGAACACGGTGTTCGAACCTTGGGCATGGTCTATGGGTCTGAACAAGTGCACATGTCGATTGCCAAGGCAGTTGCGCTCCTGGGAATTGGCCGGGAGCAGCTTCGCCTTATACCCTGCGACGACGAGTTCCGAATCCGAACCGACTTATTGCGCCAGGCAGTGCAGGACGACATGCGGGCAGGGAAGACCGCGATTGCGATTGTTGGCAGCGCCGGAACGGTCACGACGGGCAGCATCGATCCGTTACGAGAGATGGCGGCGATCGCGAAGGAAGCTGGTGCATGGTTCCATGTTGACGGCGCGTACGGAGCGCTGGCCGCTATCGCAAGACCTGTCCTCTTCGAGGGAATGGATCTCGCGGATTCGATCTCGCTCGATCCCCACAAGTGGCTTTATCAGCCGCTGGATTGCGGTTGCCTGCTGTTTCGGGATGCTTCCCAGGCTCGCCGCACATTCTCGTTTACAGGCGATTACGCGAAGTCTCTGCTCGAAAACCCCGTGGAGAACTTCGCCTTCTTCGAACAGTCCGTAGAACTCTCGCGGCGTTTTCGCGCGCTCAAGATATGGCTGTCCATCCGCTACCACGGCATGAGCAATTTTCGTCTGCAGATTGAGAACGACCTCGAATGCGCCCAGCATCTGGCGACGCTGGTTCAGGCGAACAGCGAATTGGAGTTGCTCGCGCCGGTCCCGCTCAGCGCGGTCTGTTTTCGTTACGTCCCGGCAGGCCCCGGTCTTAGCGACGCGCAACTGGATCGGCTGAATCTAAGGGCCCTTACCAGCATTCAGCGCCGTGGCCGAGTCTACATCTCCAATGCGACCATCCACGGTCACTTCGCACTGCGGGCCTGCGGAGTTAATCATCGCACGACGCCCGCGGATGTCGAGGCCGTCGTCAATGAAGTCTTGACCGTGGGCAAAGAACTTCTTTCAAAGGCCGAACCCTAGAATGCCTGCTCAGTCACCTTTACCATTACCGACTTCGAGCGATCAGATTTATACCCAGGCGCCCTGCCGGGCCGACCTTGCCGGATCGACCCTCGATCTCTGGCCCCTCTATCTTTTCCATCCCGGCTCAGTGACGGTCAACCTCGCGGTGGACATCCAGACCACCTGTAAGATCACGCCACGCAAAGGGCGAGGAATTCATCTCAAATCCCTCGACACCGGACGCGAAGATCGTTTCACCAACCTCACTGAATTGATGGCTGCCAGGAAATACCGACATGCATTGGCCGCATACCTGGTGCGATTTTTTCAGCCGAAACAGGGATTTCTGTTGGAATCCCACTCGGAATCGCCGGCGGGCGCCGGCATTTCGGGATCATCGGCCATGATGATCAGCACGAGTGCGGCCTTGGCACGTTTTGTGGGACGCCAAGTCGATATCGAACAGATTCGAGTGATTGCACAAAACATCGAGGCCCAGCTTATTCGTGTGCCTACCGGTTGCCAGGATTACTATCCGGCTATGTACGGAGGCGTGAACGCGATCCATCTCGATCCCGACGGGATTCATTGTGAGCCGATTCCGGTCCCGGAGGAAGAAATTAACGAACGCTTCGTCCTGCTTTATACGGGTGCGCCTCGCCAGTCGGGCATCAACAACTGGGAGGTATTCAAGCAACACATTAATGGCGACAGGCATGTCATCCGCAATTTTGCTGAAATTTCCCGCATAGCCCAGGAAATGCACCGGGCGGTAAAGAACGCGAAGTGGAGTGACGTCGAGCGGTTGCTGCAGGAAGAATGGAAGCTGCGCCGGACTAACGCACCAGGGATCACGACTCCGCTCATCGATAAGCTGATCGCGGCGGCGAGGAAACAGGGAGCTCGTGCAGCGAAAGTTTGCGGGGCGGGTGGCGGTGGATGTGTGATTGCACTCATCGAACCAGGTAGCAGACACCGCGTGCACGATGCCATACGCAAGAACGGTGGACAGCCCTTGAATTTCAGAGTTGCCCGTCAAGGCTTGCGCTTTCACGGGCGAGCGCAATAATCCGCATGACGGCCTTCACCGACGACGCGGGTCGGCTATGGCCAGGATGGGCGTTCCTCCTTTCAGCGGTATTGTCGTGCGGTATCTTCTTCGTTTCCGGATTTACTGCCGCTTCGCTTGCCGGCGACCACCCACTGCGCTTCGAACTCCTTTTCCGCACCCTTCTTGCCGGTCTGCTGTTAGTGCTCTTCAGCTGGCTGCTCACCGTGGGAAACCATGTCGAGAGCCACCGCCTTGCCGCCCAGGGCTTACCGCTGATTTCGGGTTCGCTGAAAGAGGCGGCCACCGGATGCATGCTCGGGGCGCTCCTGGTTATTACCGCGGTCGTTCCAATCGCCATATCAGGAAGTCTGGCACTGCGCTTCACCTTCAACCGCCACGTCCTTCCCCGCATTGGCTTGGTGCTATTCGTTTTGCTGGTCGGCTCCTTGGCGGAAGAGCTGATGTTTCGCGGCTATCCATTTCAGCGCCTGGTTGAGGCCATCGGACCGGTTAGGGCTATCGCAGTTTTTTCTGTACTGTTCGCTCTACTTCATTGGTGGAACCCCGGCGCGAGCGTTTGGGGACTGATCAATACGGTTCTCATTGGAATTGTGCTCGCGATCGCCTATTTGCGCTCGCGCGCCTTGTGGATGCCGTGGGGGTTGCATTTCGCCTGGAACACGACCATGGGCTTGGTCTTAGGGCTGCCAGTGAGCGGCATCCGCATCTTCAATGTAGCGATACACGCGACCGCCTCGGGACCGAAATGGCTGACCGGTGGCAGCTATGGCATGGAGGCTAGCGCGCTCGGAACGCTCGTCGTGTTACTCGGACTTGCACTCATCCTTTGGGTTCCGCTGGATTCGGAAGCTCCACCTACCGAGTCGCTGCCGGAAGATGACCCCAGCCCGCCCGATGTATCCGATTCGTCAAACTGACGAGCCATTGCCCTGCGAACGGGCTTATAATCTTGCCCAGACGGGGTCCTCGATGTCACGCCATCCTTTCCGGCTGTATGGGCTTGCAGCGTTGCTGCTGGCCGGGGTGTGTGCTTTTCCGATGCAATCGTTCGGCCAGGCTGCCAAACCAACGAGCTCAATTACTCCCGAAAAAGCGACTCCCACTCCTTCCGAAAAGATGACGCCCCAAACCCGGCTTCTTGTCGAGCGAAGCCTGCAATCCGAACGCGTATTCGCGCGCATTCTCTTCCCGCAAGGTGACAAGGGAATCAAGATCAAGAATGGCGTCGTGAGTCCCAGCGACATGGTCCTTGCCCAGCAAGTTGCGGACTTCGGCGCCGCCGCCAAGGCAGGGGACCGCTGCGTCATCACCGACGTCAAGATTACCGAAAGGGAAATCATTGTCGATATCAACGGTGGTCCCAAGAAACACCAGAAGTGGTACCAGCATATTCAGGTGATGAGCAATGCCGGTGCAACTCCCATCCCAGGAGGCCCTAGCCCGCAGAGCCTCGATGCGCATGGTTCCATGGTCACGTTGGAGTTCGACAAGTATGTTCCTGAACTCGACGGCGATCAGGTCCGCGCACTGCTCGCACCCGTCTTCGATTTCAAGGCCCTCACGCCTGCCGAGGCCTATCAGAAGACCCTGCCGCCCCAACTCCAGGAGGCGATCAAGGACCACAAGATCCTCGTCGGCATGGACAAGGAAATGGTGATGTATTCCAAGGGACGTCCGCCGCGCAAGATCCGGGACAAGGACGAGCAGGGCCAGGACTACGAAGAATGGATCTACGGTAATCCTCCCGAAGAGGTAGACTTCGTGCGCTTCAAAGGCAACGAAGTGGCTCGCCTCGAGATCATGACTGTGGACGGCAACAAGGTCGTCCGGACTGAAAAAGAAGTGGACCTGCAGTCAAAGGAGGCCGAGGTAGCAGAACAGAAACCTGCCCCGAAACCGCAGAATGCGCCCTCCCTGCGGCGACCTGGCGAAGAGCCGGAATCTCCCACAGCCACCTCGGATCAACGGGCGCACCGACCGCAGGATCGCAACGCACCTCCCGATGGCACCCCGTATCCCGACCCTACCGGGACCGGTGTCCCGGGCTCCGCGCCCACGACCCCCACTGGGGGTCCGCCACATGTCGAGCCGGCATCGCCTGTATCGTAGAGTTTTCGCGCCCCACACAGCATCGTCAGCCATTTGGCGCAGTCAAGCTCACGCCGTTACACTAGTAGTGTGAGGATCGCACTCGCGCAGATCAATCCTACGGTCGGCGATTTCCAAGGCAATTCTGCGAAGATCATCGACTACGCCCTCAGAGCAAGGAGTGTGGGGGTCGATCTCGTCCTGTTTCCCGAATTGAGTGTTTGCGGCTACCCGCCACGTGACCTGGTCGAGCGTACTTGGTTCGTGGAACGCAACCGTTGTGCCGCGGAAGAGATCGCGCAAAAAACAGCGGGAATCTCCGTCATTTGTGGGCTGGTCACCCCGGCAAAGGCGGCTACCGGGAAGTCTGTTCTAAACTCTGCTGCGCTGCTCCGTGACGGTCAGATTGCCGCGATTCAGTCCAAGCGCCTGCTGCCTACCTACGACGTATTCGACGAGGTCCGCAACTTCGCTCCGGCTGACAAACAGGAGTTGATGTCAATCGGTGGCATTTCCTGTGCGCTCACGATTTGTGAGGATGCCTGGAACGATAAGAACTTTTGGGACCGCCGGCTCTATGGAATCGACCCGGTCGAGGACCTGGTTGGTGCCGGTGGAAAAGTCTTGCTCAATATCTCTGCATCTCCGTTCTATCTGCAGAAACGAGAGCTTCGGCACGATATGCTGGCAGCAATTGCGAAGCATTACCGGATTCCAGTTGCCATGGTGAACCAGGTGGGAGGCAACGACAGCCTGGTGTTTGACGGTTCAAGCCTCGCAGTCGGCCCCGCCGGCCGCGTTATCGCGCAAGCGAAGTCGTTTGAGGAGGATATCGTCTGCTTCGACACCGATTTTCTGAGTGGCGATATTCATGATCGCGATGAGGGCGTTGAAGCCAGTGCCTACGCCGCACTCGTCCTGGGAACGCGCGATTACGTGCGTAAGTGCGGCTTTCGCAAAGTCGTGCTTGGGCTGAGTGGGGGCATCGACTCCGCGCTTACCGCCGCCATCGCCGTCGATGCACTCGGTCGTGAGAACGTGACTGGAATCGGTTTGCCTGGCCCGTATTCTTCCGCCGGCAGCATCGATGACGCTGCAACCCTCGCCCGCAATCTCGGCATTCGCTTTGAGATCATACCGATCGGCGGCGTATTCGACAGCTATCTTCAGTCCTTGCAACCGGCCTTCGCCAATCTCCAACGCGATGTAACGGAGGAGAACATACAGGCGCGTATCCGCGGCTCGCTGCTTATGGCGATGTCGAACAAGTTTGGCGCCCTGGTGCTGACGACCGGCAATAAATCCGAACTCGGGGTCGGCTATTGCACCCTTTATGGCGATATGTGCGGTGGGCTTGCCGTCATCTCGGATGTTCCGAAGACCCTGGTCTATCGTTTGGCGCGCTACGTTAATTCCCGTTCGCCGGTCATCCCGGAATCGACGCTCGAGAAACCACCTTCAGCGGAATTGCGCCCTGACCAGAAGGACAGCGACTCGCTGCCGCCCTATGAGGTTCTTGACCCCATTCTCGAAGCCTATGTTGAAGACAACCAATCGCCCGAGGCCATTGCGTCGAGCTACGGGTTTGATTTGGCCTTGGTACGAAAAGTGGCCCAAATGGTTGATCGTAACGAGTACAAGCGCCAGCAATCCGCTCCGGGCCTGAAGATCTCTCCCAAAGCATTTGGGTTCGGACGTCGCTATCCCATCGCCGCTAAGCTGGACGGATGAGCCTCCGCCCGTTTGCCGAACAAATATGAAAGGAAAACATGAGGTTTAATACTGAACTGCCTATTTATAATGTGCTTATAGCGCTTAGTTTGTGCGCCTTGTCGGTTCCAGTCTACGCCCAGACGAAGGCGGCTGTACCTGCTACACCGGCGACAACCTCGGCGACTTCGCTTCCCAGCCAGGCGACGGTTGAAGCCTTCCTTAAGCAAATGTTTGGGTGGAACCAGGAGCTGACCTGGAAAGTGGCAGACATAAAGCCGGCTGAGGCCGCTGGGTTTTCGGAAGTTACATCGATATTCAGCACGCCACAGGGACAGCAGGTTTTCCGGATCTATGTTTCTCCCGATCAGAAGTTTGCTCTGACGGGCGACATGGTTCCGTTCGGCGCTGACCCGTTTGCCGCGGCCCGTGCGGACCTGAAGGCTGCTAACGGTCTCGCTCACGGCTCCGCGGATGCATCTGTAACCATTGTGGAGTTCGGTGACCTGGAGTGTCCTGCCTGTAAGGCTGCGCAGCCGAACGTCAACAAGCTTATGCAGGAAGAGCCCAAAGCGCGTCTCATTTTCCAAAACTATCCGCTCGAGACAATCCATAAATGGGCCTTTCTCGGTGCGAAATATGTAGATTGCGCCGCACAGCAAAATAGCGACACGGCATGGAAGTTCATCAGCACTGTCTATGAGCATCAGTCGGAAATCACTCCCGACAACGCGGCCACCATGCTGAACGGCTATGCCAAGGAATCCGGTGCGAACCCGGACGCTCTTTCGGCATGCGTTGCATCACCCGACACGGAAAAGCGTGTCCGTTCCTCCATGGCGTTGGGAGAAAAACTGGCGGTGAGCAGTACGCCCACTTTTTTCGTCAATGGAAGGAAAGTGATCGGATTCGGCAACAACACTCCTTACGAAGTCGTGAAGGCGATTGTCGAGTTCAACCTTGGCACCGCAGCCAAATAGCTGCGACGAGTTGAACAAGGTTGGGGCGGTACTACACGCTCAATGGCCTACCGGCAGCTGCATGGCGAAGCCTTCGGTCTGCGCCATACGGACGATGTGTGGCGTGATCACAACCAGCAACTCATCGTTGTCAACATTCTTGTCGTGGACGGCCGATGCGTAGCTCAGTCCCGGCACGCGGCTAAGAAAAGGATAGCCCGCCAGGCTGCGCGAATCATCCTTCGAGATTAATCCGGCCACCACTCCCGATTCTTCGTTCTTCAGCGTGATGCTGCCGGTGTATTCACGGTTCTGAATCACGGGAATTCCATTGACGCTCTGAGTGCCCAGGGTGCGGATGTTGAGTTCCAGCTTAAGGCTGACGTCGGTGTTGGAGTGAATGATCGGTGTAGCCTTGAGGTTCAGTCCGAGGTCCTCGTAATTGAAAGATGGAAAGGGCGCCACGTACGACTGGTTTCCGAGTACTTGCGAGATTGCCGGGCTGTTGAAAATAGGCGCAAACGTTGCATTGACGAAGGGATAGCGCTCCCCAATACGCATTACGGCCTGGGTATTCTGTGTCGCCAGTAGATCAACGTGTTCCAAGTTGCGCACGTTTGACTCGTTGACCGATACATTCACTGCGATCGGCGGTGTCGCCGACACTCCAGTCAGGGTCAATCCGCCTCCAAATGTTGCAAATGGCGTCGACAGCAGCGGATTTTGGCTCGATTGCGCCAGTTGCGCCAGCAGCGCTTGGATGGCTTGTGAGTTTCCCTGGTTAATTCCGCCCGACGAAACGAGCTGATTGATCAGGTCCGACGCACCCGCTCCCAGCGACGCAATCAATGCCGGGCTGATGTTGAACATGGTGAACTGATTGGGAAGTTGCGTTCCCAGGGACCGCACCAGGCTTGAGCTGATCTGATATACACGGACGTCGAGCATCACCTCGGGACGCCCATACGCCACGCTCTCGATCATCCGGCTGGCCGCCTCGACGATCGCCTGCGGCGCGCGAATCGTAATCGTCGATTCGCTCGCGTCCTGGGCGACGAGGCGGATGTCGAGAACCACCCGGAGCGCATTCACCAGGTCGGTTAGCTCTTGTGGCTTCAATACCTCCGAGAGGTAAAAAGTCCGAATCGACAGCCGCTCGAAGTTCCGCCGATTCTCCAGGGTGTCGGCGACCACGTACATCTGCGAACCGGAAAGCGGTATCCAAAACGCCTTGGTGACTTGGGTCGCCGCTCCCATCGCGTTCTCGAAGGTGACCTTGTCGATATCGAAGCGGACTTGCCGTGTCTGTACTGAATCGTCGATGGTCGCCGTAATTCCGTAGGAGCGAGCTATCTGGGTCAGCAGCGAGCGAGAGTCGCCCTTGAAGTGAAAGTCTTTGCGTTCGGCGCTGGGCGACAACTCAACCTCGAGCGACTTCTGCGCGATCTGCAGGGTATGACTTGGGGCCGGAGTGTCTTCCCAGATGACGTCCTTCAGTCGCTGGCGCGCAAACTCATTGGTGGGATCGAGTTCGAGGGCCTTCCGGAACTCGGAAGTAGCCACGACGTCGTTCAGGCCCGACATGGCCTTGTTACCCCGATCAAGCGCCGCCATCACCAGTTCCTGGCGAGTCAACTCGCGGGCTGTGGCGTACTCGACATTCCGTGGATTCAGCTCCGCCGCGCGTACGAACTTCTCATAAGCGGCCTCGCTCTTGCCGGACGCCTTAAGGCGCAAACCTGCGCTGAACTCCTTCTTGGCTTCGGCAATCTCATGGGCGTTCGGCGGCGGCGGCACAACCACGGAAGAAGCAGGCTGACCGGTATTCGAAGCTCCTACAGCCTCGCTCGTTGCCTCGGGAGCGGGCACCTTGGATGAGGCAGGCGGCTGTTGCGCTGTTAGAAGCTGGGCCAACAACCCCAGGCAAAGCATTCCTTCGGCAAGCCGCATGTCCTGAATTCTAAGCTATGTTCACTGTGCAGGTGGTGGCCGGCAGAGATTTTAACCTCCGAGTTGTGTGCTAAACTCGGCCCAGTCAGGAGTGAGGATTGAAGCAATTCGTACGCAAACTACTGTTCCTGGACCTGGTAAAAGGTCTGGGGGTCACCTTTCGAAATCAATCTCCGAAACAGGTGATTACCGAGCAGTATCCTTTGCAGCGGCCTCAGGTTGCGGAGCGGTTTCGCGGCGCGCCCAGGCTCGGCGTGAACCCTGAGACCAACGAGTCCCTGTGCATCGCGTGCGATCTCTGTGCCTTGGTATGTCCTGAGAATCTTATCGTGGTCGGCAGCGAGCGAAATCCTGTCACCCGCCGCAAGGAGCTGACAGAATTCACCTACGACCTGAGCCGCTGTATGTTCTGCGGCCTGTGTGAGGACGCCTGTCCCACCGATGCGCTCGAGCTGACGCAGGATTTCGAGATGGCACAGTACAGCCGCGAAGGCCTGATCTGGAACCGTGAGACCCTCGAAAAGGGCCCGACCCCTCTGTCCTACAAGCGATAGCTTTGTAGATTAAGTGCAGGATCAACAAAAGCGCGACCGTGGTCGCGCCCTGTGCTTGAAATCCAGGTTCTACTCGAAGATCAGAATCGCCGCGGCGATCACCGTAGTCCAGAGCCCTCGCTTGTCACCAACTGCCGTCTGGGTAACGTTCAGAGTACGCACGATCTTGTTGGAAAGCCGGTACACTTCTTTCTTCTCGTCCCAGGACTTGTCGGCATCGAATTCGACGTCGAGCGTTGTTGCCAGCATTTCGGCGGCAAGTTCTTCGGCGTAATCGCCCGCCAAGTCTTCTTTCTCTCCAAAAGAGTGATGCTCGCTCAGATAACCAAACGTGCTGCGGTCAGCCGGAATCGCCAGGCCGATGCTGGAAGCGACGAGCCGATGCGGCTCACGAGTCGAGTTCTCCGCTACCACCGCGAACACAACCTCGCCGGGGTAGAGGTACTTCAAACCCTCTTTGCGGGGAATCAATTTGCAGTGTGGCGGAAAGATCGACGATACGCGGACGAGATTTTGGGCAGCAATGCCGGCGTCCCGCAGCGCTAATTCAAAGGAAGTAAGACGTTCCTTGTGCTTTCCCACACCCTTCGTGAGGAAAATGCGCTTCGGAACCATGTTCTTTCCCAATTCGTACGCCTCCTAATGCGAAGTCAGGGTATCTTCGATCCGTTAAAAAATAACACGTGGTTCATGAAGCACACTGAAAATCCTCAGTGGTGCCCCGGTCAGCGCATGTTTTTGACGAATTATTCACGAAGATCGAGCTGCGCCAGCAGTGGCTGCACCGGTCTTCAGCTTTACCGCGATTTCGATAAAAGCAAGCGCCGCGCGGCTTAGCGCCTTGTCGGTGCGGAACACAAGGGCCAGGTCGCGCTGCAAGACCGCGTCCGCCAGCCGCATCGCAGACAGCGCCTTCGCCTTGACGTCTTCCGCCACATTCGAGCGGGGAATGAAGCTGATACCCACATCCGCCGCCACGAATCGTTTCGTCAGTTCGCTCGAGTCGAGTTCCATGGAAACGATGGGCTTCAGCCGGTGCTCATGAAAGAGCGCCTCCAGCGCATCCCGCGTCCGCCCCAGCTTCGGAAGAAGCAGAGGATATTGGGCTACCTCCGACAGCGATACCTCCGCACGCCCGGCCAGGGGATGCTTCGCAGGCGTGATTACCACAAGCTCATCCCGATGGATGGGTACCACCGTGTAGCGCTTGTCCTTGATTGGCATCGACACCACGCCGAAGTCGCAGGAATTCTCAATGAGCGCTTCCAGAATCTTCTGATGCTCCGACCGTTTTACGTTCACGGCCACGTCGGGGTACTGGCGTTTGAACTCGGCGAAAACTTCCGGAAGGATATGCAGGCACGTGCCTTCATTCGCTGAAACGACAATCTCGCCCCGCGGCACCCGTGCATTTCGGCCAGGGCAATCAGCATGACGCGGCGCTGTTCGATGGTTTCCTCGGCATACTTCTGGAACACCTTGCCGGCAGCCGTAACCGCGACCCGCCCTCCACTGCGATCCAGCAGTTTGGCCCCGACTTCTTCCTCCAACGAGCGGATTTGCGAGGATATTGCCGGTTGCGTGCGGAAACGTCTCTCGGCAGCGCGCGAGAAGCTGCTGAGCTTCGCCACCTCAAGGAACGTCTCGATTTGATCGAAGTCCATCGGCGCTTCGCTTGTTCCATCCCATAATACGGGATTATGTGCTCGATAAAATCATTGTATCCCCCGCCTCGCACCCGTCGGCGTATGCTGTCGATGCACTCGTAAAGGAGCTCGTTATGGTTGGGTCACCGGCCGATCCTAAGGCCGTTCTTGAGTTCGCCAAAAGCAATAACGTTCAGATACTTGACCTGCGTTTTACCGACCTGCCCGGCCTTTGGCACCACGTCTCCTTTCCGATTGCCCAACTTACCGAGGCGGCATTCGAAGAAGGCTTCGGCATGGACGGCTCGTCGATCCGCGGGTGGGCGGCGATCCACGAAAGTGACATGCTGCTCATCCCCGACCCCTCCCGTTACGTCCTCGATCCGTTCACTGAGGTGCCCACGCTGGTCATGGTGTGCGATGTGATCGATCCGGTCACCAAACAGCGTTATGACCGCGATCCCCGCTACATCGCCAAGAAGGCCGAGATGTATCTTTCCTCAACCGGTATGGCCGATACCGCCTACTTTGGTGCTGAGGCCGAGTTCTTCATCTTCGACAACGTTCGCTTCGATCAGAATGAGCACGAGGGCTATTACTTCATCGATGCAGAAGAAGGACGCTGGAACTCAGGCCGCGCTGGAAAACAACCTCGGCTACCGTCCCCGCTACAAGGAAGGCTATTTTCCCGTCCCACCCACTGACCATTACCAGGACTTGCGCACCGAGATGGTGCTGGCCATGCAGAGCTGCGGCCTTGAGGTAGAGTGCCATCATCACGAAGTCGCCACCGGAGGCCAGACCGAGATCGACCTGCAAGTTCGACTCGCTGTTGCGTTCTGCCGACAGCATGATGCTCTACAAGTACATCGTCAAGAACGTCGCCAACCAGGCAGGCAAGACGGTGACCTTCATGCCCAAGCCGCTCTTCCAGGACAACGGTAGCGGCATGCACACCCACCAGTCGCTCTGGAAGGATGGCAAGCCGCTGTTTGCCGGTGACGGCTACGCAGGCCTGTCGCAGCTGGCGCTGTGGTACATCGGAGGACTGATCAAGCACGGCCCCGCGTTGTCGGCGATCATCGCTCCCACCACCAATTCCTACAAGCGGCTGGTGCCGGGATTCGAAGCTCCGGTGAATCTCGCCTATTCACGGCGTAATCGCTCGGCCGCGATTCGCATTCCCATGTATTCCGCATCGCCCAAGGCCAAGCGCGTCGAGTTCCGCCCGCCTGATCCCAGCTGCAATCCGTACCTTGGCGTTTGCTGCGATGCTCATGGCTGGAATTGACGGAATCGAAAATCGCATCGATCCGGGCCCGCCGCTCGACAAGGACATTTACGATCTCGGGCCCGACGAGCTGGCCAAGGTTCCGTCCATGCCGGGTTCGTTGGAAACCGCGCTCGAGGCGCTGTCGCGCGACTGCCAGTTCCTGCATGAAAGGCGACGTCTTCACCGAGGAGATGCTGAACACCTACATCGACTACAAGCGCGAAAAAGAAGTCGATGCGCTGCGTCTGCGTCCCCATCCTTATGAGTTCCTGATGTACTACGACGTCTAGGCGGCCGCCGCGTCCGTTGTTAAATAGTGCTCGAGGCGACAGCTCCGGCGCGATTGTTCGCCGAAACCGGGGTTATAGTAAAACTGGATCGACGGTTGATGCGGTGGCTTTCACTACTTGCGGCTTTCATTCTCCTTGCGTGCGGACTGACCCTCGCGGTATCGGTTCCTTCTTCGACTCCTGCTGACCAGGGCGACTCCGCCGCAACCATCAAGACCACCACCCGCGTTGTCCTCCTCGACGTTCTTGTCACCGACAAGGCTGGCCAGCCGGTTCACGGATTGAAAGCCGGCGACTTCAACGTACTGGAAGACGGAAAGCCGCAGCAGGTTCGTGGGTTTGAAGAGAGGGGCCCGACGCTCAATGTCTCGTCCGCCCCCCCACCGGCGACGAGCTTGCCTCCCAACACCTACACCAACTACTTGACGGCTCGTGAGCCCGGAGCGGTGACGATCCTGCTTTTCGACACGCTCAACACCGATCGCCAGTCCCTTGTGTCCGCCCGGAAGCAGTTACTCCTGTACTTGAGTAAACTCACGAGCAACGACCGGGTAGCCCTGTTCACGCTCGATTCCGACCTGCATCAGGTCCACGGATTTACCGACGATCCACAAGAGCTGATAGCCACTGCGCAGAAGCTTTCGTCGTCTCCGCACGCTATGTATAGCAACAATCGCGGTGTGGCCGACGAGTTGGCTCAGGCGGTGGACGCCGGGATCACAAAAAGCCCTCAGATGTACCGGGCGGTCACCAGATTTCTCTGGGCGGAGCAGGAGGGCAGGGAAGAGTCGCGCACCTTCGTCACCATGCAGGGCTTGAATCAGTTGGCGCGCAGCATGGCCGTTTTTCCCGGAAGGAAAAATCTGGTCTGGATATCGGGTGGTTTTCCCTTCGATCCCAGCAGCACCGACCCGCAGATGCGACGTACCGGCACGCTTCTGGCCGCCACTCAGATTGCGGTGTATCCCATCGACGTTCACGGCGTGAAATACCTTGGCGCCGACGGTGCAGCACCCGACGCTGAAGTCTTTGCTCCCCGCGGCGGAAGCTTTGACGAGATGTCAGGACAGGATCAGGAACTGCTGAGTATTCATGCATCCATGACCAGCCTCGCCACCATCACGGGAGGCAAAACATTTTTCGGCCGGAATGACCTCGAGCAGGCAATTCGTGACAGCGTCAATTCAGGCACAAACTACTACACCCTGGCCTATCACCCCAAGAACGCCGATTGGAACGGAAAGTTCAGAAAGCTCACGGTCAAGGTCGCCAACCCCGAACTTAAAGTGCAATCCCGCCCCGGATACTATGCGGTCGCCGACCCACTCGGTACGCCGGACATTAATCGAACATTCACGGAAGTCATGCAGCCTACCGCACCCGTGTCGCGAACTCTCATCATGAAGGCGCGAGTTCTGCCTCCGGACGAAAACGAAAAGCCAACGCGCATCGATTACCTGGTGGACCTCCACGACATATCGTTCCACGAATCCTCCGACCACAAGCAGGTTCCCGATGTAATGTTTGTCGCTTCTGTCTGGGATGTGGCAGGGAAGCCCAATGGCAGTATTTCTTCGGTAGTTCGCGCAGGACTGACGTCCGCCCAGTATGACTCACTGCTCAAAACGGGCATGCAGCTGCACCAGGAAATCGTTTTGAAGCCCGGCACCTACCAGATTCGCCTGGGAGTGGTCGACCGGATCTCGGGCAAAATAGGCACCGTGGACGTTCCCCTGTCCGTCGAGTCGAAAGTAGCCACTCAGTAACGCCCGGGATTCTCTTACTTCGCGTCCAGATCGACGTCTTTGATGGGGAGGTCCCAGTGCGCCTCCAGAATCTCGAAGCGGCGTTTCTCTTCTTTCTTGTAAGTTTCCTGGTCAGGATAGAGCTGCTGAATCAGTGCCTTCTCGTCGAAGCCGTCATTCGCGACCGTCGCGTTCTTGAATACGATTGTCACCCGGTAGTCCCAGCGCCCATCCTCGGTCGTGTGATACCGCGGCGAAACGGCTGACACCTTCAACATCCGCCCCATCTCCACCTGTTTCTTGAGCAGCGGATAGTGGTTCTTCTTGAACAGGGTGATGAATTCGTCTGCGTAGCCCCACTTCGCCTTGTAGTAGTACTCGACGACGAAAGGTTTGTCCTGCGCCGCCGCGGAACTCTGCTGTGCTCGGACCGTAAGCGGCACGACCCCGCACGAGATCAACAGAAACGCAGTCAGCAAATGCAACCCTATTCTCCGCATGACTTCCTCTTCAGTTCAGGATGCAACTCGCATCCGAAGTGCTAATGCTGAGCTCTCGGCGCCTCAATCTTTCTTTTCAGGCTGCTCGTAGCCGGGCAGATACTTGATGAGCAATACCTCGTTGCCCATCTCGCCGTAGATCAGTTCATCGACGAGGTTTTTGGCGAGCATTACCCCGTATCCACCAGGGCGCATCCCTTCCTCGTTGCGGCGCGCTATGTGGGCCATTGGATCATCCGGTGGATTCCCGATGGCTGCATGTCGCACTTCGTCGAGCGTAAACCCGTCTCCCGGGTCCTTAATCCTTGCCATCACCATGCGGCGGGCCCGCACATAACAAACCTCAACATACTTGTCGGGATCGAAGTGTCCGCCATGCTCCATAGCGTTCAACAGCATTTCCCGAAAAGCGGTCCCAACATCATGGCATTCCTCTTCCGGCAAGTCTGTAAGTTCTCCCAGAAATTGCATCAGCCGGTCGGCTGTCACCATCTGGCAACGCACTGCCAGCGTGAGCAGGGTTGGAGTAGCCGAGATGATCTCGATGCCATCATCCCAGTTCGGAGTTTCCAGGACTGTTCGTACGGTGTCGGCCAGCGATTCTGCCGAGAATTTCTTCGACAGGTAGCCGAACGCATGTTCACGCATCGAGGCAATCACGTCTTGCGGCGTGCTGTCGTCAGTCAAGATGATGACTCGCGTGTGGGGAGCTAAGCGCCGGATTCGTCGAAGAAACTCTACATCCTCTTTCCCCGAGCTGTCGCGGCTGGTCACAATCAGCCCGAACTGGCGCGACTTCGCCAGCGACAGTGCTTCTTGCTGATCGTTCGAGTGCTCGAGAACCCAACCGTTGGCTTCCAGCACCATCGTCAAAGCAGACTTCACTTCCGGATCGTCACCGATAAGGAGGGCGGTCTTCCCCGACAAGGGCGCATCGGATTCTGGTACGGTGGCACTCTTGGTGTCGTTCATATCAGGGCCTGGCTTACGGCGATATACGCCATTGTATGAGGTCGCCAGCGATTTGGCAGCCCAAAGATGGCAGCGCCTTATTCTTCCCTTGCGACTTGCCAGCGCAACGGTATAATCCTGCATAATCACGCAGTATTCGCTTTTACCCAATGTTTATGCTGGTTTGAGCGATGCCTTAACTGTTTTGTACGTTCTTTTGTACGTGGCCGGAGGGAAGCCTTGCCATGTTCTGTGTATCGGTGAATCTCACCTCAAGCGAATGGATCAGGATTCAGCAAGCTGCTGGCCAACAATTCCCTCACGAACGCTTATCCCGCAGCGAAATCATTCGGCGCTATGTTTTAGTCGGCATTCGGGCATTGAGCAGTGCATCGGCAAGTGATCGCGAACGCCTGGCGCACCAGTTCCAGGCCTCGATGGAAGCCAGCGACCAGCGGCTGCGGACGTAGGCACGTCAGACCAAGGCCCATCCGTTTCAAAAAGGAAATTTCCGGTCTTATTTTCGTTTCGCTGGACAAATTCGCCCCTAGACCATCGGGGCAATTTGCCCTGTTTTCAGGCTGGGGCGACACCTGCGTTTCAGGTTGGACGCTCCGCCTGCTCCAGCGCAACGACATCGATGCTCAGAGGCAACGAAGTATTTTGCTCATATTGCTAGCGTTGTAAACGTCATGCACCTGACGGGGCTGAGGTCTTGAAGGGGTTCAGCCTCGGCCCCAGCAGGTCATTGACATGCGGCTCAGGTCGTTGGTCGCTCTTCATTCCTGAGCCGCACTTTTCAAGCGTCCTCCAGCCTAAATCGTCGATCTTAATTCAGCCTCAGACCATCGGGGTGGGCGCACCTGTTTTTCGGGAGGGCCGCCTGTCTGGTCTCCTTCGAGCAGGGGTTTCCTAAAGCAAGTTTCCTGGCACAACTGTTGGGCTACAAGATAGAAACCACTTATTGGTGCGACAGGTCGGCGGCAATCTGCGTCTGCGTCCCGACCATCGATTCCAGTCGGGACAGACGTTCCTGGAACGCTGCATTCTGCAGCCGCAATTGCGCCTTCAGGCTGTCAATCTCCTGCTGCTGCGTTTTGATCACCTCGGACTGTGCTTTGACGTCTTGCTGTTGCGCCTTGATCACATCAGCCTGTTCGTCCACCCGGTGATACTGCTTCTGCATTTCGTTCAGCAGCATGGTCGTCAGGTACTGATACTTCACCGTGTAGGGCTTGCCGTCGGGTTCGTAGGCGACGAGGTCGGGATAGATCTCAGCTACTTCTTCAGCGATCAGGCCGTACTGCAGGGTGCGTTCGCCTTTGTCGTACTCCGGTTTGTAGAGAAAGGTCACGGGGCGAAGCTTCATTAAAGCGCTGGTGCTGTCGCCCATGTCGCGGATCTGTTCCTTGAAGCGGCGGGAGGAGGTTAAGGTTCCCAGTTGCCCGTTGGAGTTGATGAACACTGTGGTGCCGCTGCCAATATTCACGCCGTAGATGCCCGCGATGTAGGCAGCGGTCTGTGCGCCGTACCCAGGTTCACCGATGCGGATGGTGCTGGATTCGGACCCGGAAATCGGTCCCGAGGTCCCGATGTAGATGTCGTTGTTACCAGTCGTGTTTCAGCCGGCTGAGGCCCGAGGTGACGACCTGTCGTGTTGGAGCTGCCGATCCGCTGAACGTGTTCGAAGCCGTCCGTGTTGAAGTAGCCGGCCTGGAACCCGCTGAACGTGTATTGCTGTCACGTTGCTGCCGGCCTGGAACCCGCTGAACGTGTTTTGGCCTGTCGTTGGAGTGCCGGCCTCGGTTCCGCTAAACGTGTTGAAATTGCCGCCCGTGTTGGAGTAGCCGGCCCCCGCTCCGCTTAACATGTTGCTGCCGCCCGTCACGTTGCTGTAGCCGGCCTGGAACCCGCTGAACGTGTTGCGGAGCCTGTCACGTTGGCCGGCCTGGTAGCCGGCAAAGACGTTCTGAGTCCCTCTCCGGATTGATAGCTGAATCCCGCGCCTTCCCCGAGAAAGAGATTAAAGTCGCTCGGATTGCCGATCGTCATCACCATGCTTCCCTGGCTGACAAAGGAGTGCGCCGATACCCAGCCGCCCACGGATTGCGTCGCCATCGATATTAAAACTCGCGAAACCCTGTAGCGAGGTCCCGTTCTGAATGTAGTTGGGTGAACCGTTGGCCAAAGCGAATGCGCTCGCCGCCTTCCCGCCCAGCAGGCTGGCGTTCAGGTTCGGCACCAGCGTGGTTGATGTGACCTGGAGCGGTGCCGTTCCAGTCGCAACCCGTGAGATCAGCCGATTCCCGCTCATATTGCCCGTGCTTGTTACCGCTCCCGAAGTGGTCATGTTGCCGCTACCATCTACTCCAAACTTCTCGGTTCCGACGCCGGTTCCCGTTCTCGCACTGATCAGCTTGCCGCTGGCCGTGTTCTGAAGATCGCCGCTATGCCGCTAACGCTCGACACCTGAGCCTTTAGTCCGACTGTCGCGCCACTGGTCGCGCTGTCAGCAGCCGAAACTCCTGTGCCGCTGGTGCTCGAAGAACTGCCCAGCAATCCGACAGCCGCACCGGTGAGGGCCGTGGCCAAACCACTCACGCCTACTCCACTCGTGCTGGACGATTGTCCCTTGACCCCGTAGTTCACACCGGTAGTGGAACTCGCGGTTCCCGAGACACCAGTGCCGGTTGCGGACGATGATGTTCCAGCGACTGCAGCCACAGTGCCCGACGTTGACTTACCGGTTACAGCACTGTTGCCACCCGCTGTTGCACTCAGTGCGACCCCGGTACCGTTTTGCTGAACCAGCACCACCTGGTTGGTCGTCGTATCGACAAAATTCGTTGCCGTATTCGTGGTCGCAGGCGGGGCGAGCCCGCTGCCAGCAGTGGCACGTTGCTGATCGTTCCGCTTGATTGAAGGAGTGGTCTGCTGCAGTTGCAGTTGCACGGCACCGCGCAGCGAGTCCGTCGGTGACAAACTCGCTGGCTTGATGCCCGCTCAACGTTTCTGCCTCGTGAGCCTTGAAAGCATAGGGCACGCTCACCAGCAAAACACGCGGCTGCTCCGGCTGGCCTTCCGCCTTTACCGCCAGCCACCGCTGTTCCTGTTGCGCGAACAGGTCACTCGGCAATCCGATGGCTGTGGTGCTGCCCAGCAGCACGTTGTATTGCCCTGCTGCGTCGGTGGCGACGTTCTGCGTCTCCAGCCAGACCGGCGCGCCGCCGTCTTGCTGGCCGTAAATCAGGAAGGTGATCCCCACGGTGCGCGATGCCATCGCCGCACCCTGCGCATCCTTCAGCACTCCGCCATAGCGGACCAGGTTAGGAACGGTGGTCGAACTTTGTTGAGCCAAGAGGCTGGAGACGAGGGTGAGAAGGGTGAGAAACAAAAAACCACGGCGGATAGCACGCATGAGGCGCTCCTTTTGCAATAGCGGTCGGCGCGCTCAGGCGAGGGACGAAACAGCCGGCCGATTCAGCGAGGTGAATCGATGGCCAGGGCATTGACCTCGGGCCATGTGTGCGAAGTGTGCGGCCAACGCCTCTGGTTGTCAATTACTTTGTAAGTAAACAACGGCTGCAGATGGAAAGACCTAGCTGGTGGCCTCACCCTGGAGAAACTCTGATCAATGCGAACCTGGGGTGAACTGTTCCACAGTGCTGCAGGCTAGGGTTAGATCGTACCGATTTCACTAACTCACAACTGAAGAGCGGTTAGTGTAAACCGCTACTCGAAACCGAAACGTGCTGGCTGGCAAATCATCGAATAGATGTTGCAAAATCGTCATTGCGCAAGTAATCGGGTTGCTGAGGCGCTAATGCGAAAGAGGCGCTACGACATTCAAACGCCGACGTGGACATGTCCACATTGTGGCTTCATTCATCGGCCTGCCGATCTGTTACGCTTTGATCCCGACAACCTGCAGTGCCGCCAGTGCAAGCGAGGCTTCCAGCGGTGGCAGCCCCGGCGCAAGCCGGAAGAGACCATCCTGGCGAAAAAATTCTCGATCTTAATTGGACTTTCGGCCATAACTTTTAAGGCAAGACTACGGGTGCGGCGTCACCTGTTTTCATGCAGATTCACGGGAGGAAGCATTTGCAGGAGCGGAGGGATTGCGGTGTGTGCCGGAGCTGGGCACTCTGCGTCGCAATGACCGGAATCCCTTTAGGCGAAGCGCCCGTCTGAACAGCAGAGCGAGCAAAAAGATGGTGAGCGCGAGTTTCAATCAAACATCTCGAAGGGCGGAGCAAAGACGCCGCAATTCAAAAGAATCAGTTCAGACGTAGTACCCGTCCGGCTGCGATAGCCAGCAGGGCAAGCAAAAAGACGGCGAGCGCGAGTTTCAATCGATCATCTCCAACGGTGCTCTAAGGCACCTCATACAGGATGAAGAAGAAGAGGCCAGCGAGTCGTTGTCCGAAGGCATACTGCTGGTTGCGGGTGAGCAACGACATCAATGCTCAGCGGCAACGACATCATTTGTTCATGTTGTTAGCGTAGTAATCGTCATGCACATGACGGGGCTGAGGTTTTGTAGGGGACTTAACCTCGGCATCGGCAGGTAAGTGACACATGTGGTACTTCGTGTAGGCTCAGGTTCCCACCGGTTCCTGAGCCTTTTTGTTTTTTTAGGTGACACCATCGGGGCGGGGCGCACCTGTTTTTCGGGAGGGCCGCCTGTCTGGTCTCTTTCGAGCAGCGGTTTCCTAAAGCAAGTTTCCTGGCGACAACTGTTGGCTACGAGGTAGAAACCACTTATTGGTGCGACAGGTCGGCGGCAATCTGCGTCTGCGTCCCGATCATCGATTCCAGTCGCGACAGACGTTCCTGGAACGCTGTATTTTGCAGCCGCAATTGTGCCTTCAGACCGTCAATCTCCTGCTGCTGCGTTTTGATCACCTCGGCCTGTGCTTTGACGTCTCGCTGTTGCGCCTTGATCACATCAACCTGTTCGTCCACCCGGTGATACTGCTTCTGCATTTCGTTCAGCAGCATCGAATCCAGCACCTGATACTTCACTGTCTCGATCTGGCCATCCGCCGAATGGGCGACGAGATCCGGGTAGACCTCTGCCATTTCCTCGGCAATCAGACCGTATTGGATCGGCTGCGAACCATCGGCGAACTGTCTCTGATAGCGGAAAGTGACCGGGCGAAGAGACATCGCCAGCGAGCGGCACTACACCGAAAGCGAGATTGCCGAGTTGTGGCACATGCACCGCAAGACCGTGCAGAAGCTTTTCGAAGGACAGCCCGGAGTGCTGGAGTTCGGAACTGGAGAAGGACGCTTCAAGCGCCCGCGTCGCAGCCGGCGCATCCCGGAATCGGTAATGCTCCGGGTGCACCGTGATCTGCTGCGGAAAAAGTGAGCAGTATTTTGTACGCTTTTGTACGCTGGGTAGGGCACATGAGTCCCCCAAGCGCACCAATCGCAATGTAGAATCGCTAACTTATAGAGATCGTTAGGCCGGAAATGATACGCCTCTTATGGTTCGGCTCATTACTTCTATTGCCCTCGTCCTTTTTGCCGTTGCTCCCTCTCAGGCGCAGGCTGTAATCGGTACCGGCGCCGCGCCGCCTCACATCTCCGGCAAGCCACCACAGAGCGACATACTGTGGCAGAAGCTCGAAAGCACAATTCAGGAAGTAAACCGCAGTCTGGATGGCACCATGGGCGTGGCGGTAATGGATCTGACCGATAACCGTACGATCCTGCTGAATCCCGACGCGGTCTTTGCCCAAGCTTCCTCGATAAAGGTCACGGTTCTCGCCGAGCTCTACCGGCAGCAACAGCAGTCCGAGCAGGGAATGGGTGGCAAAGCGAAGCTCGTCGACCTGTACACCTTCAGTGCCAGCGATCTGGTCGCCGACAGTGCCATCATGGCCGGACTCACTCCCGGAGTGACCCGAGTGACCAATCGCGACCTCGCAACCTTCATGGTCGCCGTGAGCGATAACAGCGCCACCAACGTCCTCATCGATCGTGTCGGCATGGATAACGTCAACGCCATGCTCGAATCGCTGGGCTTAACTCACACTCGACTGCTGCGCAAGATGATGGACGTAAAAGCGGCGCAAGCTGGGCGCGAGAATCTCTCCACTCCGCGGGAGATGATGACGCTCCTCGCCGCTCTTTACCAAGGGAAGGTGCTCAACAAGGCACTTACCGACGACTTTTTCAAAGTGCTTAGCACCACTAAAGCGAGCGACATTCCCCGGCACATTCCTGATGATGTCGTCATCGCCAACAAGCCCGGCGAGCTCGCCGGCGTTCGCAACGACATCGGAATTGTGTTTGTGCCGAATCGCCCGTTCGTGATCGTCGTGATGACGGCCTACCTGCATCACGAGCGCGACGGGAACGACGCCATCGCCCGGATAGCAGGCGCGGCTTATGAGTATTTTGACCGCGTGGGCCGGTCATCGGAGTACGGTCGCATCGTCAATGAGCGGAACTCGCACTGATGTTCTCCACTCGGACAGCCTGGAACCTCGCTCACAACCGCTACACCGAGGCGCTGGATGCGTCTTCTCGCAGCGGGCGAAAAATCCTCGATCTCACCGCCTCGAACCCGACAGTCATCGGCCTTCAATACGATGAAGACCAGTTGCTGGCCGCACTTTCCAATCGCGAATCCCTCACCTACCAGCCCACTCCAAAGGGAATGCTGTCGGCCCGAAAGGCAGTCGCCGCCTACTACACAGAGAAGGGAAGTGAGATTAGTGCCGACGATTTGGTTCTGACTACCAGCACCAGCGAAGCGTACTCGTTCGTCTTCCGCCTGCTCTGTGATCCGGGCGATGCCGTGCTCGTTCCCGTCCCTAGTTATCCGCTCTTCGACTTTCTTGCTGACTTGAACGATGTGAAGCTCATCCCTTACGAACTGGTTTATGACGATGGCTGGCAGATTGATTTCCATTCCATCCGCCAAGCTCTTGACCGAGCAGAGTCCCAGGGTATCCGTTGTCGCGCCCTCCTGACCCTGCATCCGAACAATCCCACTGGCTCATACGTCCAGCCCCACGAAGCCAGGGAATTGAGTGCGATTTGTGCAGCCAGCGATATGGCGCTCATTGTCGATGAGGTATTTCTCGACTACGTGCTATCCCAGAATCCATGTCCGAGTTTTTCCGCGAATCCCTCTGCTCTAACGTTTACCCTGAGTGGCCTGTCCAAGATTTCTGCGTTGCCGCAAATGAAAGTGTCGTGGGTTGCGGTGAGTGGCCCGCCTGTCGCCAAGGCCGAAGCGCTAGGCCGGCTGGAAGTCATCGTCGACACCTACCTCTCCATGAACGCTCCTGTCCAACTCGCGGTACCTCAAATGCTGGACCAGGCATCATCCATTCAGCGCCAGCTCGTGGCCCGTATCCGCACCAATCTCGACTCGCTCGATGCAACCCTCCGCGCTCAGAACTTGTGCCACCGCCTCCGGGTTGACGGGGGCTGGTATGCGATGTTGCGGGTTCCCGTTCTGGGTCCCGACGAGGACCTGGCGATCGACATTCTGCGTCACACCGGAGTTCTCCTCCAGCCCGGTCACTTTTATAACGTCCCCGCGGAAGGCCATTTAGTGGTTAGCCTCATCACTCCATCGGACGACTTCAAGTTCGGTATTCAGCGGGCTCTAGCCTTCATCGTCGGCCGTTAGCCCGGCAGGCCGACAGTACAACTGGCTTAAAATGTGGAGGTTACCAATCATGGCAACAGGCCCCGCCAACACTGCTGAGGCGCATACCGTCACTAAAGAGGCACCGTTCGTCTCAGATTCACGAACTGCGATATAACGAACGTTATAATCAATACATCGTGCCCAAGTACTCAATTGTTGTCCCTTTCCACAACGAGGAACAGAACGTAACCGAACTCTACGACCGGCTGAAGGTGGTGATGGAGTCCACCCAGGAGTCATTCGAGCTGGTTTTTGTGGACGATGGCAGCAAGGACCATACGTTCTCCCTGTTGCAACAAATTGCAGCCGTCGATCGCCGTGTCGTGGTCGTGAAATTACGTCGTAACTTCGGACAAACCTCCGCTTTGGCGGCAGGGTTCGACCATTGCCAGGGCGAGTACGTGCTCGCCATGGACGGCGATCTGCAGCACGATCCCGACGATATTCCGCTCTTTCTCGATCAGTTGCGGGCGGGTTACGACATCGTCAGTGGCTGGCGCAAGGAACGAATCGATAACTTCGTAATGCGCCGCATTCCGTCGAAGATCGCCAACTGGCTCATGGCGAAGCTCAGCGGAGTCGATATTCACGATTTCGGCACGACCTTCAAGGCTTATCGGCGTGAGGTTGTCCAGGAAGTGCCGCTTTACGGCGAACTGCACCGGTTCATTCCGGCGCTGGCGTCAGCGTACGGCGCCACGATTTGCGAAATTCCGATTCGCAACGTCAACCGTGAGCGGGGCGAGTCGCACTACGGTATCGGCCGGACCTTCCGTGTGTTTTTCGACCTCATCACCATTCGCTTTCTGCTCAAGTACATGTCGCGTCCGCTGCACTTCTTCGGCGGCTTCGGTGCGATTAGCTCGATTACCGGATTGCTCATTGCGTTCTGGATGGTCATCGAGAAGTTCATCCGCCACGTTGACGTCATGGACGAGCATGGGCCTCTGATGGTATTTGGCGCGGTACTGATCGTCGCCGGAGTGCAATTGGTGGCGTTGGGACTGCTGGGCGAATTGCAGGTACGGCACTTCCATGAGCCGCAGAAACGCGCGCCCTATACGGTTGACCGGGTATTACGCACCTCGCCCAGCGAATCGGCATTGGCGGAATAACGTGTCTCAATCCAAGGTAGTGGTTTTTACGCAACTGGACTGTCCGCCCTGCGGATGGGTCAAGAACTTTCTCGCGGAACGCGGCGTGGAGTTCGAAGAGCGCAGCATCGACTCCGGGTTCGCCGTGGTTCGCGAGATGACGCAAAAATACAACAGCCAATCGACGCCAACCGTTGTCATCGGAGACGAAGTCCTGATCGGGTACGATCCTGAACGCCTCGTCCAACTTCTCGGCCAGTAGCGCCCACGCCGTCCGCGGCTATCCTCTACATTGCCGCGGCAACTTTTCTGTGGGGATTCTCAGCGGTCATGGGGCGCGCTGTCTTCACCGGACGTGTCACCTTTGGCGATCTGACTATTCCCAAGATCGATCCCCTGATGCTCGCCCAGGGCCGTACCACAATTGCGCTGGTGGTGCTGGCGCCAATTCTCCTGCTGAAGAACCGGGCTGTTCTGCGCTTTCAGCCTGAACACCTTATCCAGTTTGTTCTTCTTGGCATAGGAGGATTCGCGGCGTCCAACTATTTCTACTACCTCGCCATCGAACGGACCAGCGTCGCAACCGCCATCGTGTTGCAATACGTCGCTCCGGTGTGGGTATTGCTCTACATGCTGGCGCGCGGCGCCAACGTCCAACCCTGTCAGCGCATTCTCGGAGTTTTCCTGGCTGTAATGGGCTGCGCCTTCGCCGTGGGAATGCTCTCCGCACGCGCCGCATTCCCCTTGGCTCGGACTCTCCGGTGTGCGATTCAGCACCATCGGTGTTATCGCCGCGGAGTTGGCCGCCATCTCCTTCGCGTTCTACAACGTCTACGGTCAGCACCTGCTGCAGACCTATCAGCGTTGGACGGTGCTGGTCTACGCCCTCTTCGGCGCTGCTGCCTTTTGGATCGTGGTGAACCCGCCCTGGAAGATTGCCGCACACCATTACAGCGCCGGCCAGTGGGTATTTATGGCGATCTTCTCCATGACCTCGATGCTCATTCCGTTCTCGTTCTACTTCGCCGGACTACAGCATCTCGATCCGACGCGGGCCATCGTCACCAGTTGTCTCGAACCGGTGTTCGCGATCTTGCTGACGGCGCTTCTGCTCGGTGAACTCGTATCGCCCGTTCAGGTGCTCGGAATGGTGATTGTGCTGTGCGCGGCGCTGCTCGTGCAACGGCCTGACCGGTCGCATCGACGAGCCGCGATCGCGGTTGAGCCCATCGAATAGCGCAACCTGCCGAGGTGGCGCGCAGCTACCTCTTCATCGACTCGAGTGCGCTTCGCTGCGAGGTTGCGGATGCTCCTCTGCGTACATCGCGTCAATCTGCTTGTGATAGCGCTGCTCCAGGTGCCGCCGCCGCAGTTTCATGCTCGGAGTCAGCGTTCCATCGGCGATGCTGAGTTCATCCGGCAGGACCAGCACTTTCTTCAGCTTCTCGTATTGCGCGAGGTTTTCATTCAACTCGTCGACGATGCCCTGGTAGAACGCCTTGCACCTGTGGCGAGCGCACCAGTTCCTTGCGCGCTACCCGTGGAGACCCCATGTTTGGTGGCCCATTCCTCCAGCAGCGGAAAGTTGGGCACGATCAACACGGCAGGGAAGCGCCGCTTGTCGCCGACCACCGCCGCCTCTCCCACATACAGGTTGGCCTTCAAGCGAATTCTCGATCGGCTGTGGCGCAATGAACTTTCCGCCCGAGGTCTTGATCAGGTCCTTCTTGCGATCGGTAATCGAGAGGTAGCCGTCTTCATCCAGATGGCCGATATCGCCCGTCTTGAACCAGTCGTCTTCAAACGCGGCCGCAGTCTCCTCCGGCATGTTCCAATAGCCCTTGAAAATCGACGGCCCGCGGACCAGCACCTCTCCATCCGTCGCGATTCGCACCTCAAGATTGGACAGCACTTTGCCGACGCGTGCCCAGCCTGTGGCTGCCTGTAGCATTGACCGCAATCACCGGCGAGGTCTCGGTCAGTCCGTAGCCTTCGTCAATGCGAATGCCGATGTCGGCGTACCAGGCCGCCAGTTCGCGTCCCAGCGGTGCGCCTCCCGAGATGAACAGCCGCGCACGTCCGCCGACGCCTTCTCGGATCTTCGAGAACACCAGCTTGTTGGCCAGCTTCCACGAGATCGCGCCTGGGATCTCGTCGTTCAGGACCTGTTCCCGGTACTTGCGGCCGACCGAGAGCGCCCAATTGAAGATCTTCGGCTTCGTCCCGTGCATCCTGAGCTGCGACCTGGTTGTGGATCTTTTCGTACACGCGCGGCACGCCCACGAACAGCGTAGGGCGCACCTCCAGCAGCGTGCGCGGCAAATCATCGAAGTTCGGACAATAGGCAATCGTGACTCCTCGGTAGAACAAGAGGTAATCCACGTGGCGCGCCGTGATGTGCGACAGCGGCAGAAACGAAATCGCGAGCGTCTCCCGGACCGATATCGACCAGTTGCGCGGACATGCCGCAGGTTCGACGCAATATTGCCGTGCGTCAGGATCACTCCCTTGGGTGTGCCGGTCGTACCCGAGGTATAGATCAGGGTCGCGACGTCGTCAGGCTGGATCGCGTGGGCGATCGCCTCAATCGCGGCGTCCTCCAGATCATGCGCCCCGCTCAGGATGTACTGCATCTGCGGAACGTCAGGTAAATCGTCGATCTTGTCCATCACGACGACGCGTTCGAGCTTTGACTGCGCCCGAATCGATTCCACCTTCTCGTACTGTTTGCGAGTCGAAACGAACGCAATCTTGTGCCTCCGTGTGTTGCAGGATGTAGAGCATCTGTTCCGGTGTCTGGGTGGCGTAAATCGGCACAACGATACCGCCCAGCAGCAGCGTCGCAAAATCCGTCACCGCCCATTCCGGCCGGTTCTCGCTCAGAATGACGACCCGGTCGCCCTTGCCGATTCCCCAGGCCTGCAATTGGCGCGCAATTGCCGTTACCCAACGGTGCAGCTGCGGCGCGGAGTATCGGGTCCACATCGCCATCGTGGCGCGTGAGCATGACGCGGTCGTGATCGCGACCCACCACCGTAAAAAAAACGTCATTGAGTGTGCGAATTTCCATAAGGCTCACCTTTGGACTGCTTGTGGCAGTCCGCATCCCATTCAGCAGGATGTCCAAAACCGGATCGGCAACGTTCGCCAGCGGGTAGTCTTTCTCGCTGAGCACCCACGAAGTCACCATCTCGTCGATCGCGCCAAAGAAACAGTTGGCGGCAATCTTTTCCGGCAGGTCGCGTCGAAACTCTCCGCTGGCCTTGCCATCGCTGATCGCCTGCCGCACCAGGTTGAAATACTCCACCAGATGCTGGTGCGAAAACTCCGAAAGAAAGCGCGTGCTCTGCCGCAACTCCATCTGGAAGACCACCGCCATGTTGCGATTCGACCCCAGTGCCTCGCAGATGCAGGAACGCCAGCCGCCGCAAACGCTCTGACGGCGTCGCCAACTTCTCCAGTTCCGCGCGCGCCGTGCTCATGAAACCGTCAAACGCCGTGTTGATGGCCGTCGCCAGAATCTCGTCTTTGTTCTTGAAGTAGAGGTAGACGGTGCCATCTGCCACATCGGCCCGGTCGGCGATGTCGGAAATGCGCGAAACAAAGAATCCCTTTCTCCGCAAAAACCGCCACCGCTGCATCCAGAATGCGCTGATACTTGTCGCGAGTTGCGGTTCGCTCTGCGAGTGCCGGACTGAGTGCCCGGCGTACCGGGATGGCGTTTCGGCACCGGTCGCTCGCCGTAAACCTCGTGGATTCTTCGTGATGGCGAGTTCTGAGGGTTCGCCTGTCCAGCTTCGCCCGGCGGCGTTATCACCGCCGAATGAATACTCATTCAATTTATCGCCCAACCGTACATTCCGCAATTACACCCGTCACATCGCTGTTCCGAAATTCCCGATTTTGGGACAATTGCCCAGTCTCGAGCCATGCTCGTCTCCAAGCTCTCAGCAACAGTCGCATTCTCGGTCGCTTCGTGGCGAGAATGACAGAACGCTGTTCGCACCGCTCATCTGACGTTCGAGTTGTCGAGAGGAGAGTCATCATGAAGCGCATTGTCATTGCCGCACTGTGGCTCGCGGCATTGTTGGTGCCCTCGATTCGCGCCGCCGACAAACCTGCCGATACTCCGCCTCCCACCATCAAGGTCGGAGACATGGCTCCCGACTTCACCCTGACCGACCAGAACGGCAACAAAGTCTCCCTGCACGACTTCAAGGGCAAGAAGAACGTCGCGCTGGCGTTTTACATCTTCGCCTTCACCGGTGGTTGAACCAAGCAAATGCAGAACTTCCAGCAGAATCTTGCCAAGCTGGAAGCTGCAGATACCCAGGTTCTGGGTGTAAGCATGGATTCTTCCTTCTCGAACAAGGCGTGGGCGCAACAGATTGGCGTCACCTTCCCGCTACTCAGCGATTGGGGCGGCGACGTCACCAAGGAGTACGGCCTCTACAACCCCAAGTACAAGGCCGCGCGCCGCGTGAATTACGTGATCGACAAGAACGGCAAAGTAGTGGAGATGCAACTCGACTCCGAGGCCATCGATCCTAGCAAGGTCGTCGAGGCCTGCCAGGCAAGAAAGCTGAATCGGTAAGACTGGTGTGACCGAACCAGCACTCAATCCGTTCGTAGACGAAACGCCGGGGGAGATTCCGGTGCGGGGCAGGTTGCACCGCGCAGCCGGCTCCTCCGGCGACTTCCTTGTATTGACGCATGGCGCCAGCGGAAACGCAAACACTGCGCTGCTGGTCGCGTTGGCGCAAGAATCTTGCCTCCGCCGGGATCAGCGTCTTGCGGTGTGATCTGCCGTATCGTCAGCGGCGTCCGCACGGGCCACCCTCGCCCGCGACCGCGAAAGAAGATCAGGAAGGACTGCGCCGCGCCGTAACCTTAATGAAAGAACAGTTCGCCGGGCGCGCCTTCCTTGGTGGCAGCTCCTACGGAGGCCGCCAGGCCACCCTCTTAGCCGCATCGCGACCCACGCTTTGTCGAGGGACTCCTTCTGCTGTCCTATCCCGCTCCATCCTCCGGGAAAGCCCGCGCAACTGCGAACCGCTCACTTTCCGCAATTGCAGACGCCATCGCTCTTCGTGAGCGGCACCAAAGATGCCTTCGGTACCATCGCGGAACTACAGGCTGCCATAAAGCTGATACCGTGCCCGCACCGAGCTGGTCGAAATCGACGGAGCCGCGCATGGACTTTCCAAGCCCGGAGGCATCGTCGAGCGTAGCCACCAAAGTGCAAGATAAAGTTCCTCAAGTTCTTTGCCTGAAAATTCGTATCGCTCCCATAAAGAGATAAAGATGGGGACGCGCCCATCTGCTTGCTAGACTGTTGGTTCCAACTTTTCATCACGATTGGGTCCATGCAAAACCTGGAAAAGCCGGCCGTAAAGGTCTTCGTCGCCACCACGGTGATGCTGACGTTCATCTCCTTCTGGCGTGCCGCCGCCATCGTACTTGTCTGACCTCGCCTCGTCCGCCTATTACGTAGGTGGCGATGCCGAGAAAGTGATCGGCAAGAGCGCCCCCTGGTTCGTGCTGGCGGTCATGCTGTTCAGCTACGCCGTCCGCTCGATTTACATCGAGTCCAGCAGCATGTTCGTTCGCGGAGGCGTGTACCGGGTCGTCAAGGAGGCCATGGGCAGCAACCTCGCCAAGCTCTCGGTCTCCGCGCTGCTCTTCGATTACGTGCTGACCGGTCCCATCAGCGCCGTCTCAGCCGGCCAGTATCTGGCGGGTTTCGTCGTCGATCTGTCGGCCCGCTATCACCACCCGCTCCAGATGACCGACGCCCAGGGAAACTACTTCGCCGCCGCCTTCGCAGTTCTGGTCACCCTCTTCTTCTGGTGGAAGAACATTCAGGGCATCCACGAGTCCAGCGGCCAGGCTCTGCGCATCATGCAGATTACGACCGTCATGGTCATCCTGCTGATCGTTTGGTGCCTGGTCACGCTGATCGTTCATCCCGCGCCCTTGCCGCCCTTGCCGTCGAAAGCGAACATCACCATTGATCACGAATCCCTGGGCTGGCTCTATCACTCCTGGGTCGCGAATCTGACCTGGGTCCTCCTGCTGGTCGGCTTCGGGCACTCGGTCCTGGCCATGAGCGGCGAAGAATCTCTCGCCCAGGTCAATCGCGAAATCGAACATCCCAAGCTGAAGAACCTCGAGAAGACCGGGCTGGTCATCTTCCTCTACAGCCTGTTGTTCACTTCGCTGGTGTCGTTCTTCGCCGTGATGATCATTCCCGACAAGGTCCGCCCGGACTACTTCGCCAACCTGATCAGCGGCCTGGCGATGAACGTGGTCGGCCCCTACACCCTGAAGCTGTTCTTTCAGGGCTTCGTGGTGCTGGTTGGCGCGCTCATACTGTCCGGCGCAGTCAACACCGCCATCGTCGGCGCCAACGGCGTACTCAATCGCATCAGCGAAGACGGCGTAATGCCGACCTGGTTCCGCAAGCCCCACTCGAAATTCGGAACCAGCTTACCGCATCATCAACCTCATCGCGTTCCTGCAGATCTTTACCATCATCGCCAGTCGCGGCAACGTTTACCTGCTGGCCTCGCTGTACGCATTCGGAGTCATCTGGAGCTTCGCCTTCAAGTCGCTGGCAGTTTTGGTGCTGCGGTTCACCGAACCGGAGAATCGCCAGTGGAAGGTACCCGGCAACCTCCGCATCGGCAACATCGAGCTTCCGATCGGGCTCGCGCTGATTTCGCTGCTGTTGTTTGCCACCGCCGTCATAAACCTGTTCACCAAGCAACTGGCGACGATCTCAGGGATTGCCTTCAGCGCGTTCCTTTTTTGTGTCTTTACGGTCTCCGAGCGGATCAACCGCAAGACCATGAAGGGCCAGCAGCATGAACTCGAACAATTCCGCGTAAACGCGCGTGACGAGCTGACGGCGCAGGATATGGAAGTGCGTCCCGGCAACATCCTTGTCGCCGTCCGTGATCCCGGTAACCTCTCCTATCTTCGCGACGTTTTGGCGCACACCGACACCGTTAAGCAGGATGTCGTCGTCATGACGGCGCGTGTCATCCATCGCGAACACTCTTTCAGTGGCACCGAAACGCTGGACTCCAGCGAGGTTTTCGAAGAGTACGAACAGGAGCTGTTCACTTCTGTCGTCAATCTGGCCGAGAAGGAAGGGAAGCACGTCTCGCTCATGGTCGTGCCGACCAATGACGTATTTGAGGCCATCGTCGCCACCGGGCAGCGATTGGGATCGAGCCTCATCGTCTGTGGTCTCTCCAACAAGCTCACTCCCGAGGAGCAGGGCAAACTCACGGGCGACGCGTGGGAGCGTCTGCCCGAGCCTAAGCCGCGTGTGCGTATGCAGGTTGTCGCGTCTGACGGTCGCAAGTGGGAGTACATCCTGGGTCCGCATGCTCCCCGCTTCCGTCCCCAGGACCTCAGGCTGATGCACGATATCTGGCTGGAGCTGACGCGCGACCCTCAGTACAGCCACCTGCATCACTATCACGTGGTTTCAGTGGCCTTACGGGAGTTCCGCTCACGCCTGCACGGCCCAGAGCGTACGCAGGCCTTGTCAGACCTGCAGGACGAACTCGATCGCGACGACGAAACGTAACGCGGTAAGTGAATAGCAGTTGTCATGACGAGGCCTCTCTGGCGGCCGAGGGATGTGCTTTGGTTGCGACCGCGATAAGCTCGCGCACCCTAGCTCGGCAATGGCACAAATCCAATTGCCTTCAAGTTCTCCTTTAACCGCGCCGGCGTTGGAGCCACAATTCCTCGAATACCAACCGCCCTTGCAGCCTCGACGTTAGGCTCGCGATCGTCAATGAATAATGCTTGCTGCGGCTCGACCCCGAGCGAGTTCAGGCAGTGATGAAAAATTTCCGCCTCCGGTTTCGCCATGCCTATTGCAGACGAAAGCGTGAGGCAATCGAACTCCATGGCCCAAGCCCCGTGGGCGCGAATGTGCTCTACCATGTCGCTGTGCATGTTCGACAGCACCGCCGTTTTGAATCCTGCCGCACGAAGTTGGCCCGCCCACTTCAAGATGGTGTGGTTGAGCCGCCCCCACATCCTCACGTCAGCCTCGCGTAGCCGTGGAATATCGCTCTCCGTCAGCGCGACGCCGGCCCTTTCCGCAATGCGCGTCCAGTACTCGTCCGGACTGAAGCTTCCACGATCGTACTCATGGCGGAAGAAGTCATAGGCCTCGCGAAACTCGTCCGCAGACAGCGCGAGAATCGCTGCCATCTCAGCCAGCACCGCAGGATCGCGGGGAAGAGAAATCACGTCGCCGTAATCGAGTATGATGGCGCGAATCGCCAAAACGGAACCTTGTCTGGCAGGATGGGAAAAAGTCCTGGCCTGTTAAGACGCGAAGTCTCGACGGGCGTGAGCACTAGTCTTCGCAATTCCGCAACAGCTTTTCGTTAGTGTTGCCGCTCGTACCAAAGTGGGGCGTGCATGTTTAAGAGTTGGTAGAGTTCTACGAGAACATCCGCAATATCGGATTCAATCTTGTTTCACTTTATTCGTCGTCGCTTCCTTCAGACCGATGGGCGCCTCTGTGGATTCTTACAGGAGGTTGCCGTCGGTGCATACGTACAACTTATCTGCCTCTTTGTGCAGGGACACCGATATCACCCATGTATAGCCCTCGGCATCCGCATTAGGGTCTTCGGGGTCAAACACCCTATCAGGCTTGATGCTGAACCGAGACTGCACCTCCCTGATGCGTTCCATCGCCTCCTCGCGGGTTTTGAAACTAGCAACCTTCATTGTCATTCGCCTCTTGGTTGCAAACTGAGTAGTACCAGAACTAGCAGTATGCAAACGCTTGTGAGCCCAGTCGTTGCTCAGATGCAATGAAGGCCTCCTAACTTCCGTGGTTAAGCGACTCTGGGAACCTCATACCGTTTGGGCAGTGGTAACGGTGAGCGTTCTCCGCATCGTCCAGTTGCTCCGGTGTGTCCGCCCGCACGGTACGAAAGCAGGACAGGCAGATACTCTCTTTGGAGAGTTCCGGCCTACGACAAAACTCGTTGTTCTGGGCTTCTTGGTCGGCCATTTTGAGAAGCCTCCTTGTACCCGACCCGTACTGAGGGTCATTTTGGCAACAAAACTAAATAAATGAACAGCTAGTGGGTGTCAAGAGACAAATAGTAGTAGTATCGCCGGTCCGCAGCCTCTCCCGATGCCCAGCAGCCTCGCTGCGGGTAACCGTGGGCCAAGTTTCGCGGGTTATGGGGCCGGGAGCCCATCCAAAAATAGGTTCGATTACCCCACAAACGACAGGGAAATGTGGCCTTTCTGCCACAGTTCCGGTAGTTAACCCGAGTCTTTTCAGCGCTGAGCGGTTCAGTAACACCCACCTCGGGTTTTCGCGGCTCCAAGTACGTTCCCTTGGTGTCGTCTACGAGACAAACGCCTTCCGCCCAGGTCTCGGGAGTTCTTGCCCTGAAAAAGCTAGGAACATGCAACGCTTGCGTGGGAATCGCCGACTGACCGTGGAAGAATGCCGGACGCTCGGGATCGCCGAGCTTGTCCCCGCCGAAATTCTTTCCTTGCCCGTGGGCACGCCCTGGACGATAAGCTGGCCTGAAAGGGTCGGTTGTAAGCACGTCGGGTTTGAGGGCGTGCTGTCTCGGTGGTCGGCCGACGAATGGTCGCTAACCCTGCGGCACTCAATGGTCCATTGCTTGCCGCCTGAACCGCTCGCGCTCCCGTTTACTTTACGAATTACTCGGACGCCTTGCTATTACGGCGGCTGGCGCTACTGGTTGCGATGTCCGCAGGTAAGAGAGGGTCGGCTGATCTGCCGCCGACGGGTGACCAAGCTCTTCCTTCCACCCGGCGAGAAGTCATTCGGTTGCAGGAACTGCTTTGACCTGACCTTCCGAAGCGTGCAAGAACACGACTCACGGGTTGATCGGCTGGCAAAGAATCCCGACCTGTTGCGCCTTGCGCTTCAGAGCAAAGACATGAAGCTGATGTTGCGCGGGATGGACGCGTAGAACAAACTTCTTCGTCGATATAGCCGGTGGTCTATTCGCAGAGAAAGATGCGGCTGAATAGGGCCGGCAGCGACGATTTCATCCGACGAGGTCGATATGCCACACAAACGTAAGCGGACGACCATTCCAAAGCGTTGACCAGATTAGTACGGTTCTTGGCTTTCACCCTCCGTATTATTTTTGCGATGTGGGTGTCCTGCACGCTACCACTTCCAGAAGATCGAACCAAGTTTGCGCTGCCGACCGGAGCGGGTTAAGGGAATGCCGATGGCACGGCTTACCCTCAACTTGGCTGCGCTGATACCCAGCAGCCTGTTCCATGAAAAGCCACCGTAGTTATGCCGATGGCGGCTGGAGCGGCCCGCACCTAAGAGGATTGCCGCTAACAACCAGAGCGCCCACGTCATAGCTGCACCTCCGTTGCTTTGTCCCAGTAGGTGGTTTTACAAGTGGGACAGATTTTTGGCACTTCAGTTTTGAGTTTTGCGTCGATCGCGTCAACTTTCCTCTCAGATCGGATCCAAAATACAAAAAAGGCAAGTGAGAATAATCCATTCGACAAGCCAACACTGGCGTATGCCGGATGGGTTGGCAGCAACGCAAGATTCCTGGGTAGCGAAAGACAGAAGACCAGCAGGAACAGAACCCCGAATATCAGTCCTATCCAAGACAGTATGTTGTGTCCGGTTCGTTTCGTCATGATCGCGCTGTCTAAAGGCATCGGCAGATCTTTAGGCGTGTTCATGATGCTTTCCTTTTTTCCTCGGCGTGTTCCAGTGAGTTGTTTTGCAGGTCGGGCAAATCTTCGGTGTGCCGGGGCTACGAGGAAACCATGCCTTGCCGCACCGCTTGCAGTTATGTAGTGTGATTACTTCCATGTGCTTAACTCTACGCATACGTAGGCGTAAAGTCGTTGCCCGCAAGCACCCTGCGAGTTGCCCGGGAGCAACCTGCTAGTGCGAAGATGCCGAATCGTGGTTAGCTACAGCCCCAACCGCAGGAGACGCTGCCGCCGCACAAAATCAGCAAGATGGACAACATGGGAAACAGGAAGTAACGAGGCAATATGAGCAAAGCCTCAATGATGGTCACCTACACCCCAACGGAAGCCGAGCACCCCATGCTCGGTGGCGAGCCGCAGGCCGCAATCATCACTGGCTGGAATGAAGAAACCGAAAAGGCCAATCTGACCGTGTTCCCCAATCGCGCTCAATACGTGATGACAAAGGAAGGGGTGGTGGAAGGCGCCGTACCGGGAACCTTCCAGGAACCTGCGAGCGAAACCAGATCAGCATCCGCTCCCCCGCATTTAGCTGAACAACCGCTTCCGCGCCAGTGCCGCCAGCCCAAGAAGGCCAGAACCCAATGTGAGGAAGGTGCTTGGTTCAGGGGTGGAGCTGACCTGAAGATTCTCAACCGCAGGATTGTAGGCAGCGGTTCCGTCACTATTTAACGTGCCATTTATGTAACCCCCGTTGTAATAGAGGTTTACGCCATCAAGAATGTTGTTGTCGCCGTTGATCTTGAAAGCGATGCCGTCGATGTCTACGAGACTTGGAGCGCCAGACACATACAGCAGATTATTGAAGGTCATGCCGGGTGCACCACCGCTTTGGGTGAATGGATCAAACACTCCTGTGATCGACTGACCGCTGAGGTAGCTACCAGTAGCTCCGGTCACCAGATAGGTGCCAATGGGTTCTCCAGTCGTGGTTGTGTTGAGGATTCCGCTGACGTGCCCTTGGCTCACGACGTCATAGCTAAAGTTGAAACTGACGTTTCCTGCGAAAGCCATGGTTGAGAGCATGAGTACAAGCGCGAAAAAGCAAAATGACCGCATTTTGTAAATCCTTTCAGAGAAGATGGCTATTGGCTCACAACAGCCCTTCATTAAGGTTGAATGTCAGGTATTGAAAAATATTTGCGAGCGATTCGTTCTTCGTGATTACTTCGCTCACATGCATCACTTTACGCATACGTAGAAGTAAAGTCGTTGTCCGCAAGCATCGTGCAAGTTGCCCGTGAGCAACCTGCAAACTACGGTGTCGAGCGAGTTTGTTAGCAGCCCGAGACAGGCAGCGGTGGTCACCCTCCTTCGCGATGCGGTTCTGGCCATTCTGGCCGCGATTGCCAAGCAGGAACGGGTGCGCCTGAGTGAGCGCACGAAAGCCGGTCTGGAGCGGGCACGCGCTCAGGGACGCGTGGGTGGCCGTCCACGCATCAAACGTGAGCGCGACCGGCATGCCAAGCGAATGGGCCGCTCGAAGTCGGACATCGCCAGAGTCTGCGCAACGCTGAACTGTTCGCCTGCGGCCAGTGCGCCTGCCATGCTCGTGTAGCTACTAGCGAACCCTCTAAACCCCAGCCGCCGCGCTGGTTTTTTTGGTGCCATCTCTCGCGGTGGACTATAAGGCCTGGATCACAGGCGTGGAAGATGCGCGTGCTTTTGATGGTTTTGAGGATGTTTTTCTGTCAGTTCTGTCAGTGTTGGTTCGCTTCGTCAAATTCGTAGATCGTATTGGTCGGCGAGAGAAAACACAGGGCAGGGAAGGGCTTGCCGGGCCGGTGACACATTGACGCATTAAAGGTGTCGTCTGGGTTAACGCTCCGCGCACGTGTTGCTTATCCTGACCTGTGCGTCAATATGTGTCACTCAGTAAAATCTGGCGAAACACTTTTGAGAACACGGACAGTAAGAAGGGGCACCGATTTAGATGCCCCTTAAGTTATTGAAAACTGGCGCGCCCTGAGAGATTCGAACTCCCGGCCTTCTGGTTCGTAGGAAAAATCCCCACCAACACCCTACAACCCCATACAACTAAGGAACCTCTGAACTACCCTTTTGCCTTTCTAGTGGGGAATGCCTTGAAATTCAGCCCCTCACCTCGGAGTTGGCACACCTGCATCTAACGGGGTAAGTATGACCACGACCAGCGACCGCTGTCCCAAACACGGCACGACTTACGTATTGCGCCGGAACGACGCCAGCAGCTCTTGGGTTCCACCGGGTGGCCGGTGCAACCGCGTCCCGGGAAGACCCATCTCCCTCCGCCAGCTAGTCTCAACAGCAGAGAAATGTAGCCGCTTTGCTCCATGCGGGATGGCGAGCCCTCCCAAGATCCCCATTACGATAACGACGAAACCGGTGGAGACCCAACATCCGATGCTCCTCTTCTTCTTTTTGGAGTAAGCGATCCGGTGTTTGATCTTCATGTTCCTGGGTAAACAGCTCTATGGATTGGTGCGAACGAAAGCCTTGATGGTGGCGCAGCGCTTTCCCTCGGACTCGCGATGCGGCCGGATGATGTACTGTCCGACGGCGGCGGGTATGATGAACGTCTCCGCATAGTGGACAACGAAGGACGAAAAAGCGCCTGTCGGGCTTTCCACCACGGCTTCGCGGCCTTCACAAAGGTTCAAAACGTTCACGCCGCCATTCGTGGCATGCAGGACCGGCCCGGTGAACCAATGTCGGCGGGTCTCTATGAACTCGCGCTGGTGTAACCCAGTGCGTTCCTCCACCCAGCTATCGTCTCTGGCGATTTCGGTGATGCGGTTCACGAGATTGCTCTGCACCCACGGCGTCGTGCGGTCCCACTGCACATTGCGCAGACCGTGTTCGAGGTGAATCGGTCGCGGTATCCCGTCCATACCGAGACGGCCCCAGTCCCACATTTTGAAGGTAAAGATGTACGGCGTCGCGCTGATTTCCAGCACCATGCTGTTCTTGCCGGAGCAGTGCGCGGTGCCGGCGGGGATCAGAAAGTGGTCATGCTTCTTCGCGGGCCAGCGATTCACGTACTTGTCGGCGTCAAACACGATCTCGCCGTCATACGCCCGGTGCAGATCGTCCACCATCTGCGGACGGTGAATGTCCTCCTTCAATCCGAGATAGACGCACCCCTCTTCCGTCGCATCCAGCAGGTAATAGCTCTCGTCCTGCGTGTAGGTCATTCCGAACTTTTCCTGGATGTACTCCGTTAACGGATGCACTTGGAAGGAGAGATTGCCTCCGTCCATGGTGTCCAGGAAATCGAAGCGGATGGGAAACTCGGTGCCGAAGCGCGCATGAACCGCTTCTCCCAGGAGTTCGCGGGGATGCGCAAATACGAGATCAATCGACGGGATCTCCACGCGCACATCGCCGAAGCCAAGCAATAGGCTGTTCTCCTCGGGAACACAATCGAAGCACCAGGCGTAGTTCTCGACGTCGCGCGGCAGATCGCACACCTCCTTCATCCATTGACCACCCCAGGGTCCAGGGTCAAAGAATGGGACCACGCGAAACGGACGCGAGGCGGCGATCTTTAGCCCGGCGGCGAGTTGAGCCCCGGTAATCAATTTGGGATCGTCGGCGTCGTTCGTATCGAGGAGGAAATCGATTTTCGGAAGAAGGGATTTCTTCAAACGGTCAGCGGCACGCCAGTCAACAAAGAAAGCCCGTTTGTATTTCAGCGAGGCACGTTCCTCGAGATTGCTCAGCCCAAGATTGCCGATTTTCCCAGCACGCTGCCGCTGCTGAAGCTCCCAGCGCGCCATGTCGCAGTACAGCAGCAGGTCCCATTCTTGCGCCAGTAAAGTCGCGCCGGCACCGATTACCAGTACTGGCCCACTCGCGCCGCGCATCCGATCGCGCTTCTGGCCCAATTTACGCTCATCCAGAAATTCGGAGAGCTCGTAATTGTTCATGAACGCGAAGACAGGATCGTCTCCAAGGTCGCGCGCCGTTAAGGATTTAATTGCGGTTTCGGGAAGGTAGCAATCCCTGGCCCGCACCACCAATTGCGGCTGGAGGGCGGACACCAGTTCGGTTTCAATCTGATCTTCAAAACAACCCGGATAACATTCAACGCACAACACGAAGCGGCCCGGCCGGATCTGGCTTCTGAGCCGTTGCGAGATGGCAGCCCACCCAGCCTCACAACGGTGGCCAGAAACCGGGACCACTGGGAATTTATCGTAGTTCGAAATGTATGGCTTCGACATTCAGCCTCAAACTTCGCAAACCCACACGGTTGATAATTCACCTCTTATAAGCGGGTGCAAGAAAAGCGGAGCGCCATCACAGAAAAAACAACGATGGCGCCAGCACCGCACCTTCAGTCAGGAGCATAGGTTATGAGACGGCGGCAAGAATGAAAATTGCCGCCGTATCGAGTGTTGCAGAGTTTAGAAGATGAACCTCAATCCCAGCTGGATCTGCCGTGAGGTACCGGTCCCGATCTGGCTCCCCTGGTTGTCCGCGATGGTCTGGCCAGATCGTCCAAAGTTGGGGTTCGGGACACAGCTCGCCGGCGTTCCGCCCGCGGCCGGAAGCACAGCGTTGCAAATGCCGCCGTCCGGATTCGCGAAGTTCGGATGATTCAAGATGTTGAACACGTCCGCGCGGAACTGCAACTGCATCCTCTCTTTAATAGGGATGCTCTTCATTCCAGAGAGATCCCACTGGAAGAACGCCGGACCACGCAGCGCGTTACGTCCGACATCGCCGATGTTCTCGGCCGTGCCCCAGTCGCCGTTGTAACCGGGAGGCACTACGAAGGCGTTGCTGTTGAAGTTGCTATGTGGCCAGTTCGCGCTGCCAATGGTCGGACTCTGCCCGGGGACAAAGTTCGGGCGTATCGGCAATCCGAAGAACCCGCTGATCAGCTGAATGTTCGTCGGCAGTCCGGAACGAGTCTGGAGAATGCTGGACCCTTGCCATCCAGACAGGAAAGCCTTGGCCACTGAGTTCGAACCGGTAAAGTTGGGGAAGTTATAAACCACACTGCCGGTGAGATTCTGCCGTACGTCCCAGTCGCCGCTGGCGCGGTCGACATTCGGATTGAATGGGTCCGACCAGCCGCTGAAGACGTTTACCAGGTCGTCAATTTCGTGGGACCAGGTGTAGTTCACTTCGTAGTTCAAGCGTCCATAGTTGTGACGGACCTGAACCTGCAGCGCGTTGTAATTGGAAGTTAGGGTATCTGCATCCACGTTTTCATTGGCATACCCGGGCAGCGGGCGCGCTTGCGTCACGCTGTTTGCCGGATTGTAGTTCAGCGCGGCGAAAGCTATGCCAGCCTGCATGTGCGTTGTCTTGTTGCCGGTGTAGTTCAGGCTAAGAACGGTGTTCGGAGCGATCTCCTGCTGAATGCCGACCAACCAGTTCGTGGAGAGTGGATCGCGGGGATGCTGCGGGAACGCGGTGACGTTCTGCGTGCCGGTCGGCAGCGGAGGGTTCTCCTGCGGGTAGGCAAGCGGCACTTGGAAAGCATTCACGTTGTAGCTTTGGTAGGCCGGAATGTTGCTAACCAGTCCAAAGCCAAACTGCATCGGCATGTAGAACATTCCGCCGTATGCGTGGATGACGGTCTTGCCTTTTCCATAAGGATCCCACGACAAGCCCACGCGTGGGGCGAAGTCGGCCTTCGGAGCGCTATAAAGGGCTTGCGTCGGGGGAAGCAGAGTTTGCGTGGCGAAATCAAAGTTCGTTGCCAGGTCATTCCGTTCGTTCCAGGCGGTGTTGTAGTCGTAGCGGAGACCGAGGCTCAAGGTCAGATTTCGCGTGACCTTCCAGTCATCCTGTCCGTAGAAACCGAAGTTAGAATTGACGATTCCTACCGACGACGGGAAGCCGATCTTTTGCAGAACGAACGGCGCATCGTTCAGCAGGTCGTGGAAGCTGGCGAAGTCGAACGTCTGTTGCGGGCGGAGGTATTCGGTCAACTGGTTGTAACGATACTGAATACCGAACTTGAGTGTGTGCTTGCCAAGGTTCTTGGTGACGTTATCGAAAACCTCGAACACGTTGAAGGGAGTGATCTGGTTGAACGTATTTGGTCCAGGCAACGCGCCCAGGTTGACGAAGAAGCCGTTGAAGCCAACCAGTGGCGTCGGCGTGTTCGAGTTGGTATCTGAGTAGAAGCGGTTGTACGCGACGCTGAATTGGTTTAGCAGCGTTGGGCTGAAGGTATGGGTTTCCTCAATCTTCACCAGCTGCGTCCGCAATGCTTGCGGAGAAACCTGGCCTTCATTCAATCCATACGTAAAGTTCGTAAGCGAGTCGTTGATGTTGTAGCGGAAGAAGATGTGGTCCTTGTCTGAAATGTTCCAGTCGATCTTGACAGACCCAGTGTTCTCGCTGAGGTCGTTGGGCAAGCTTGCAGGGTCATAGATAAGCTGTGCGCCACCTGCAGGATTTGCCGGATCCAGGGTTCCCGGAACAGCACAGGAAGCCGGCGCGGGAATAAGGTTGCATCCTGCCGGTATCGGTGCCATCTGCGCGAACACGGGATTCATTCGCGGATCGCGAGGCTGCGATCGTACGTAGGCGCTGGGAATTTCGTACAGGGCATTGAAGTTCGTAATCTCAGTCCGGTCGCCCTCATAGTTAACGAAGAAGAACAGTTTGTTCTTGATGATGGGGCCACTGAGGTTCCCGCCGAACTGATTCAGGTGCAGAGGCGCTGCCGGTCCGGTATTGAAATAATCCTTGGCATCGAGAGCGTTGTTGCGAAAAAACTCGAACAGCGTGCCGTGGAATTGGTTCGTGCCCGACTTGGTGACGATGTTCATCTGCGGACCAAGCGAATAGCCCTTGTCCGCGCCATACCCGCTGTTCGTAAAGTCGATTTCCTGGATGCTGTCGATGCTGCTGCGAGTGACGCGGGCCTGCTCCTGGCCTTCCGTCATCAGGAAGCCATTGATGTCACCGCGGGTTGCATTCTGGCCGTCCACCGTGACGTTCAGACCGGTGAAAACGTTCTCCAGGCCGTTCACGCTACCCTGAAAGAATCCTGTCGCGTTGCTGGAGCCCTGAGCGACCTCCAGGAAGTTGCTGACGTCGCGGCCGTTGATCGGCAAGTTTGCAACCTGGGTGGAGTTCAGTGTCGTTCCGGTCTCGGTGGACTCGGTGTCGACCGTGCTGGGCGTACCCGTCACGTCCACGCTTTGCTGCGAGCTAGCGACGGCCATCTTGAGGGCGACGCGCACCACCGCGCCGACGTTTAAAACGATCGAGGAAGTTTTGGCTTCGGCAAAGCCCGTCGAGTTCGCCTTCACCACATAGTTTCCATAGGGCAAAGCCGAGATCACGAAGTTGCCGCTCCCATCCGTTGTAGCCGTCGTATCTATGCCTGTTCCGACATTCGTCGCGGTAACGGTGGCCTTCGCGACTGCAGCGCCGGACGGGTCGGTTACCGTTCCGTTAATTGTTCCTGTATCAAACTGTGCGAATAGCAGTGATGAGGTGAAGCAGAGGATTGTCAGTACGAGGACCTGACGAAGAGCTCTGCCGCGCTGAACCATTCCATCGTGCGCAAATTGCTTCATGACTTGTCCTTCCGCATCCCAATTCGGTAAGAGAGACGAATCTTCCTGGGCCGCCGCAAATCCTAATGCCCGTATCCAGCCATAGTTAATCATATTTTTGATTGTTTTGAAACAAACGGTCTCAGGTTTGTTGTTTATGGCGCTAAAAGGACTTGCGAACTGCCGTTTTGGGGAACGCTACGGCAGCTCTGGGCGTCGCATCGACCCCAGGCCGCCAGCGTGCGCAATGTTTTTTTGGTCAGTTTGCTATTTAGGGCAAGGTAGGATGGTTTTACTGAAGTACTTTCGATGGATGTAAACGAAATCTACGGGTTGTGAATTTTGTTTCTTTTGGTTGCCCAGACGGGCAGGAGACAGCATGGCCAATTCCAACGTTCGAGCTGCTTCGGGGGCCGCTCCGAGTGGGTCCCCGCAATCTGAGCCGGGAGTTTCGCAGGATAAGCAGCAGCTCCGGTACACGACGATTCTGACCGCGCTCCAGCAGAGCGGCCGGGTTTTAGTCGACGCGCTGAGCGAGCAACTCGATGTATCGGTTGTCACCATTCGGCGCGACCTCGATGCGCTGGAACAGAGAGGCCTCTTACGGCGCACTCACGGAGGCGCGGTCTCGATCGAACCGTTCTTTTACGAGCCCTTTCGTCGTGATCAGAGTTTTATGGCCCAGTTGGAGCGCGCCGCCGATGAAAAGCGCCGGATCGGCCGAGCCGCCGCCGCGCTCATCACTCCGGGCGAAACAATCGCGCTTACGCCGGGTACCACCACCACCGAAGTCGTCCGGGGACTGCCGATGAACTACAACATCACCGTGGTTACCAATACGGTTAATGTTGCGATGGAGCTTTCGAAGCGAAAGGACGTTTACGTTTTTGTGACCGGCGGCCGGCTTCACGGGGAGTGGTTCTCGCTGGTGGGCTCGACGGCTCTGAAGGCGCTCGAGAACATGCTGATCAACACGATGTTCATCGGCGCGGATGGCATGGATGCGACATGGGGAGCGAGCTGCTTCGATGCCGACGAGGCGGAGTTGAACTCCACCATGATGAGATTGGCGCGGCGCCGCGTTGCAGTAGTGGACAGCGAGAAATTGGGCAAAGTCGCCAACTGGCGGATTTGCTCTGCCGGCGAATTGAACGTCCTGATCACCGACACGAATGCACCTGACAGCGCGATCGAACCGTTTCAGAAGCTGGGCATCGAGGTGATGCGCGTCTGAGCACTTCAGGCTTTTTGCTTCTGCGCGCCGTCCTTGGTGATGGTGTATAGGCCGCCCTGGTAACGCAACCCTTCCAGTCGCGCGCTTGGGTCGAAGTCGGCGACGCGCGAGTTCACGCGGACCCCATCCGTCATTGTTAACTCTGCGCCGAAGATCGAATCGATGACCAGTTCGGTAAAAGCACCCCCCGATATGCAGCACCAATCCTCGATGTAAGGCGGATCTTCAGACGCCTTGCGCGCTCCACCGTTCACCGGCGGAAATACGCTCTCGACAAAATGGCCTTGCCCGATCGGTCCCTGATTGCCGGCCTTCGCCAATTCGGTCAGCCATGGTACGAGATTGGTTGAGCGATCCACTTTGTAGAGACCTTTGGCAGTCATGGCGGGCCATGCCGCGTACGCGCCGAGACAACTGTGGTCCGGACGGATGTTCCAGGTTGCATCGGCATCGCTTGGCGATAGCGCATGCATCCACTTCTGGCTGTGCAGCTCACGCCAGAAGAAATCATTCATCTGCTGCTTCTGGCCCGCGGAGAGATCGCCGGACATGTTGTCGAGAATAGCCAGGAAGTCATAGCAATGGCGGACTTCGTTGAATGAGCCGTCCGGCTGCAGGCATTTCCAATAGCCTTTGCCCTCGACGTAGAGCATGCGATTGATACGCGCCGCCAGCGCCGTTGCTTCGGCGTGCAATTGTTGGGCGCGAGCGGAATTACCGCGCCGGGCGTGCATGTCGGCAACCGCGCGCATGCTGTGAACGTTGTTAGCATTCATCCCGGCCACCTCATGCAGATACGTGCTCACCACTTCCAGCAGGTTCTCGATCGTGCCGTAGTCGCCGAGGCCATTGCCAGAATGGTCCAGCTTCTTCCAGTAGAGCGCGTGGTCTTCGAGATATTCGAGAATGGTGCGATTGCCAACCTTCTTGTCGAGCCACGCAAAGTCGCCGGTGACACAGACGTAGCGCCAGGCGCAGCGCACGATAGCCGTATCATTGACGGCGTACCAGGGACCGATGCCCTGGCCGCTGATGTAGTCGCTGGAGTGATGATCGTGCATTCCGAGCTGCACCCAAACTTCGACGAGAGTACGAAGTGGAACGGGATCGAGGAGCGCCAACGCAAGAGATGTGAGCGAGGTGTCCCAGGGAAAGCTGAGCGTCGGAAGCACGTGTCCGCTCAGGGTGAGATACGTCGGGCCATAGACCGAGTCGGGCGAGACGCGGCGCGCGAACAGCAGGTTGGCGAAGCCATTGTGGTACAGCTTCCACAGAGCTTCATTTTCGGTCACAAGCCGCGGAAGATTTCCGCTGAACTCGGAATTCCCGGGCGTGAACGCGGCCTCGACTAGGCTGTTGAAGCTGGCCTCACTCTCTTTTTCTACTGCTGCGAAGTTCGCTTGCAGCTTGTCGTAGAGCTGCAGCGCGGTGGCGCCATCCTCAGCTAGAGCGACCGTGAAGTCGAGTTGCTTCAGTTCGCCGGGTCCCAGTTGCAAATCGAAGACGAGCATTCGCTGATGCTCGAAGCGGTCAGGCAAAGGAGAAAATCCCTGGGCCGCGGCCGTGTGCGAATGCTGCGCCTCGAACAACAGGCATCCGCGCTGCGCATCAAACGTAATCTTGTTGTCGGCCTCTCCGGGGCTGTTTACGAACCAGGGCGTGGTCTTTTTCGCCACTGCTCCCCGCATGTCAAATCCAAGCGTGAAGCGTCGCGCCGACGAGCCCAGGTTCCTGATCGTGATAGATTGCATGACCGCACGTTGTTTGCTGGGCAGGAACATGCGGCTGGAGAACTGCAGTTCACCGACGGTCTGCGTTCGAATCACGCAGTGGGGGAACCACTGGTACTCGATTTTGCCGTCGGGCTCCGCGGCGATCGCGACAAACTGTCCGTCAACGAAGAGTTCGCAAGTAAGGAGGAAGCCGGGGCTCCATGGCACTTCCGGCGGACCGCAACACGCGTACGGCGGGAACGAGATTGCCGTGATCGAAGAGACGGACTTGCCGACCTGCGCGTATCCGAATTCGTTCATCGCGGCCGGCGAGTTGAAGAGATCGCGGAACTGGTAGCTGAGGCGATCCGACGCCAGGTCGTTAAGGCGCGGAGGACAGAGCAGGGTGCCCTTTGCCATTGGAGACATTTGTATTGCGGCCGGCTCCGACGCAGACAGAGCATTGGGCTGGAAGGCGGCCAGCGAGGTTCCAGCAGCGCCAAGCTTCAGAAAATTGCGACGATTCAAGGAATGGCTGGAACTCATGGCTGGTACCCGGACAATACCGAAACAGACCGCTTGCACGACTAACGCAACTTTATAGCAGCGCTTTAGCCTATTTAATAGACGTTTTTTGTTCTTTTCACTAGTATTCGTTCCAGCAGAGGACCGCCGAGAATGGATATCAACCGTCACGTGGTGAAGAGCACGTTCGTCAGCGCGCTGGGAGGCTTGCTGTTCGGCTTCGATACGGCCGTCATCGCCGGAACGACTCATCAGCTCAGCGAGGTCTATCACCTCACGCCCTATCTGCTGGGCTTGACGGTCTCGAGCGCGCTGTGGGGGACGGTTGCCGGCGCGATGACAGCGGGATATCCGGGCCAGCGGATTGGACGGCGCGACAGCCTGCGGATGATGGCGGTGTTCTATGTGATCTCGGCGCTGGGCTGCGCTTTCGCCTGGAGCTGGGGCTCGCTGCTCGTTTTTCGCATCATCGGAGGACTCGGCATCGGCGGATCGTCAGTGCTGGCGCCGATGTATATTGCGGAGCTGTCGCCCCCGAACTGGCGCGGGCGGCTGGTCGGCCTCTTCCAGGTCAACATCGTGATCGGCATTCTGGTGGCCTACCTGTCGAACTTCCTAATCGGACGGATGAACTTCGGCGCCGCGGAATGGCGTTGGATGCTGGGCATCGCCGCGCTGCCGGCACTGCTGTTTCTGGTGATGCTGTTTTTCATCCCGCGCAGCCCGCGCTGGCTGGCCATGCAAGGTCGCGCCGCGGAAGCTCTTGATGTTTTGCAACTGATCGGGGTCGAGAATCCGGAGAAAGAGCTGGATGAGATCGTGAGCTCGATTCACATGGAGCGTTCGGCCGCCAAAGAGCGGCTGTTTCAGAGAAAGTATGCGCTGCCGATGTTCGTGGCGATCACAGCAGGCGCTTTCAACCAGCTCAGCGGCATCAATGCGTGCCTTTACTACCTGAATGACATCTTCGCAGCGGCGGGGGCGAGCAAATATTCGGCGGGCATGCAGTCGGTCCTGATCGGCTGCACGAATCTATTTTTCACGCTCATCGCCATGACAGCCATCGACAAACTGGGCCGCAAGAAACTCCTGCTCGTGGGCACGACCGGCGTGTGTATCTTCCTCTCCATTATCGGTTTCATCTTCCGCAGCGGCACGCATGGAAACTGGTTGATCGGGCTGCTGATCGGCTTCATGGGATTCTTCGCCATCTCGCAGGGCGCGGTGGTGTGGGTTTACATCGCGGAAGTATTTCCTACGCGCGTGCGCGCCCAGGGTCAGGCACTTGGGACTTCAGCGCTCTGGATCATGAATGCCGTGATATCCGCGATCTTTCCGGTGCTGGCCGCGAAATCGAACGCGACTCCGTTCTTCTTCTTCGCCTTCATGATGTTCGTGGACCTGATACTGGTTGCGGCGCTGTATCCGGAAATGACCGGCGTGTCGCTGGAAAAACTCGAGCAGAAACTTGGCCTGGCGGAGGAGTCGTCGAGCTAGGGTTCGAACTCGTTCCAAACATCTTCGACGCGCGCCGGCTCGGAGACCCATTGCATGCTCTCGGGAGCGGTCGCGAATTGCTCATACATCGGAGCGTCCGAGACTAGCCCGAGTTCCGGATACATGCGTGGGCCGCGGACCGAAATCTCTGAGTTGCGATATTTGGGATTCGGCTCCCAGCCGATGTTCTGCTTCTGATCGAGGACAGGAAACCACGCCAGGCCGCCGTGGGCGCGAACCTCATCGTAGAGAAATTCATATTGCCGGTCGCAGAATGCGCCGAACACCATGCGACGCTCGGGATCGGCATTGATGACGCAGTGCGCCCAGTCCGGAGGCACAACCACCTTATCGCCCGGGTTGGCCGTGACGGCGAAGCAGCGGCCCGGATCGTCCGTCGCCCGCTCCTGCGCGTAAATGATCGCTCGCCCTTCCCATATCTCGAACAGCTCCGGCGTGGACCAACCGCAGTGTGGAGCGATGGCGTGAATGTGTCCCTGGCTGCGAACCGGCTCCTCACCAAGCCGGCCGGCTGCATACGCCACCACGCCAACTAAGAGCATGCGGCGGTGCAGTTCATCACGGTGTTCACTGCGTCCCACATCCATCACGACGGAGTACACCGGATCTGGGCCCTGGCAGTTCGGATTGCGCAGACTGCGGCGGATGTCGTCAAGGAGACGAAATTCCGGAGTCGGGCCGAAGACATCGCGGTCATACTCGAAGCGCAAGTCGTTCGAGCAATGGGCGCCAAGTTTTGGATCGAAGGGCATGCGGCTGGATTGTTTGCTCACTCTTCCGTGAGCGTGAATACAGGTTGACCGTTTCGCTTAAGAACCCGAGCGCCGAATCCCTTGCTGCCGGCCACTTTGTAGTCATAACCGGCATCGCTCGGCCAGCACGCGACAAATCGCAACGGCGCATCGCCAGTATTTACCACTCGGTGTGCGGCTGCTGCTGGAACGTAGTGCAGGCTCCCGGGCTTCATCTCTTCTGACCACGTGCGGCCGGATTCATCGCGGAGGACAAGCATGCCCGTGCCGACGCTCGTTCCGTAGAACTCTGAGCGGTTTGCGATGGCGTGCCGGTGCCCGTGGGTCATGTAGTATTCGTCGCCGACAGAGCCGGGCTTAATCTCGGTGAGGCCCCACAACAAGCCTCCTTCGGTTCCGAGAGGTACAGGTTCCCACCACCAGACGCGGTAGACGATGGTACTGGCATCCATCTTCTGCAACGCTTGCTTATCATGGAAGATTGCACTAAGTTGGCCGAGCTTCTTATCCGAGGTCCGGATACCCGGCACGTCCAGCGCACCATCTGCCCAGTTGACCGCTGCAATCACGGGGTTCACGGGCTTAGATTACGCGAGGTCGGTTTCTAAATCAACGGAAAGAACATTTTTTTGTTTCTTTCAAGCTAAAACAGGCTGGCACTACATTCGGTTTGCGTGAATAATGCTTGCGGAGCAGCGAAACACTTGGGAGCGGACAAACCAGCCATATCGATCGATCTAGGCGGCAGTCACGCCACCGTCGCCATCGTTCGCGGCGCAAAGTTGCTTGCCAGCCAGGAAGTGCCGCTCAATCCTGCGCAAGACCTGCGACCGGTGTTGGACGTGTTTGCAGCTTCGATCCGCGACCTGCTGAAGCGCATGAGAATGGAGCCTGCGCAGTGTCTTGGAGTCGCCCTGGGGTTTTGCGGCTTGGCCGATGCGCGCACGGGACGCGTGATGTCCACCAACAGGAAATATGAAGATGCTCCGGGAATCGATTTTTGCGCGTGGAGCCAAAAGGCTTTCGGGCTGGCTTTCGCGATCGAGAATGATGCGCGGATGGCGTTGCTGGGCGAACGCTATGCCGGGGCCGCTCGCGGATATGACGACGTGGTGATGATTACGTTGGGCACCGGCATTGGTGGCGCAGCGATGATCGAGGGCAAACTGTTGCGCGGGAAGCACGCCCAAGCGGGATGCCTTGGCGGACATTTACCCGCGAAGGTCGGCGGCCGCCAATGCACCTGCGGCGCTGTCGGATGTTTGGAGGCCGAAGCTTCCGGTTGGGCGCTGCCGCTGATGGCGAAGGACTGGAACGGCTTTCACGAAAGTGCATTGGCGCTGCGCGAGACGATCGATTTCCGCTCGGTGTTCGAACTCGCGAAAACGGGAGACAAAGCGTCGCGCGAAATTCGTGACTATTGCATGGAAGTCTGGGCAAGCGCGGCGGTTGGATTGATCCATGCATACGATCCGGAGTTGATCGTCATCGGCGGTGGGGTGATGCGCAGCGCGGACGTGATCCTGCCGTACGTTCAGGAGTTCGTAAACAAACATGCATGGACCGCTTGGGGCAAGGTGCGGATCGCGGCTGCTGAGTTGGGCAATCACGCTGGATTGTTTGGCGCCGCGCCTCTCCTGAGTGGTGAAGTCTAAGTGTACGCAATTCTTGATCAGCAGGGACAATTCCTAGAGAAATGCGCAGACATTCTTTGCTTGCTTACATCGTCCGTCTGGGGTTCCTGTTCGTCATGCTCTCGAGCCCCATGCTCGCGGAGTGGCAGTCGATCGGCAATCTGAAGCCGCTTGGCAGGAATGGCAACGAGTTCAGCTTCGCAAACGATCGGACTACCGTCGTGATCACCGTACTCGCGCCGGACGTCGTTCGTGTCCGGGCGGTGGCGGGACAATCCCTTCCTCCCGATCATTCTTATGCCGTGGTCAAGACCGACTGGCCGGCTGTGAAGGTTGAATCGAGTTTGTACGGAAACTACCAGAGCATTCGCACCGGACAAATGGAGGTGCGAGTCCAGTTGGCTCCGTTTCGAATTGCGTTCTTCGACGCGAAGGGTCAGTTGCTTTCGAAAGACGCCGACAACCAGGGCATCAGCTGGGATGGCGCGCGCGTGCGTGTCTGGAAATCGGCTCCGCAAGATGAGCACTACTTCGGGTTCGGCGAAAAGAGCACGCCTCTCGATAAACGCGGACGCTCGCTGGTGATGTGGAACAAGGATCCCGAGGGATTCGACGCCTCCTCGGAACCGCTGTATCAGTCGGTGCCTTTCTTCGTTGCGCTGCGACAAGGCCGCGCCGACGGCATGTTCCTGGATAACACATGGCGCTCCTCCTTCGACATGGCGTCGGAGTTTCCCGACACCTACTCGTTCGGTGCGGAAGGCGGCGAGATGAACTATTACTTCTTCGCCGGTCCAACGCCGAAGCAGGTAGTGAGCCGCTTCACCGAATTGGTGGGACGTATTCCCATGCCACCGCGCTGGTCGCTGGGCTACATCCAGAGCCGCTACAGCTACTACCCCGAAAGCAAGGTTCGCTTCATCGCGCAGAACTTTCGCGAGCGCGGCATTCCTTGCGACGGCATCTTCCTCGACATCGACTTCATGGATGGATACCGCATCTTCACCTGGGACAAAACACGCTTCCCCGATCCCAAGCGCCTGATGACGGACTTGCGACGGGAGGGGTTTCACACCATCGCGATCGTCGATCCTTACGTGAAGGTCGATCCCAATTACTGGATCTACCAGCAGGGGCTGCAAAACGGCTACTTCGTGAAGAAAGCTGATGGTAGCGTCTTTACCGCCAAAGGATGGGCCGACCTGAACGCGTTTCCCGACTTCGCGTCGCCAAAGGTTCGCGACTGGTGGGGAGGGTTATTGAAGGGGCAGATCGAGGAAGGCGTCGCCGGCTATCTCACCGACATGAACGAGCCAACAGTGGTAGGCAGTGGCAGCGCACCCGCGAGTACATTCCCGCTGGATGCCGTCCACAACACCGACACCGGCTCACGTCCCCATGCTGAGATCCACAACGTGTACGGCATGCTGGAGACGATGGCGACTCGCGAAGGCATGTTGCGCGCCCGGCCGGACGAGCGTCCCTTCATTATCACGCGATCGACCTATGCCGGGGGACAGCGCTACGCGGCGCAGTGGAGCGGCGACAACTATGGCACCTGGGATCATCTTCGCCTGAGCATGCCGATGCTGAACGGCATGGGGCTGTCTGGCCTGCAGTTTGTCGGCGCTGACATTGGGGGCATCATGCCAGTGTCGAGCCCGGAGTTGTACACGCGCTGGATGCAGACCGGACTTTTGACGCCGTATGCCTGGACGCACTCGCTCGGACCGGGCAATCTCGAGCCGTGGGGTTTCGGCAACCGCATGGAAGGCATCAACCGCGAGTCCATCAAGCTGCGTTATCGCCTTCTGCCATACATCTACACAGCATTCTGGGAGGCGTCCCAAACGGGCCAGCCGATCATGCGGCCTTTGCTGCTCGAGTATCCCGACGACCCGTTAGCAGTTGGAACAAACGACGAATACTTTTTGGGGAATGATCTGCTGGTGGCGCCGATCGTCAAAGACTACGATGAGAGCCGCTCAGTCTATCTCCCCAAGGGAACCTGGTACGACTACTGGAGCGACCGAAAATACGTCGGACCGGGGAATGTCAATGTGAATGCACCGCTTGATCGTATGCCGCTGTTTGTTCGCGGCGGAGCCATCATTCCAAGTCAGCAGGACATGCAATACACGGATCAGCACCCGATTGATCCGCTCACATTCGATCTTTATCCCGCTGGGCCCTCGTCTCGTCAGTACTATGACGATGATGGGATCAGCTTCGGCTACCAGAAGGGTCTCTATTACCTGCGAAAGGTGAGCGTGGAACCACGCCCGGAGGGCGTCAGTATCGATATCTCAAGCCCCGAGGGGAGCTTCCGTCCGCCAAAACGGTCACTGGTTCTACGAATCCATTTGCAAGCGAATCCTCCGCGGACGGTGGCGGTTGGAGCGACACAGATTCCACAACAAGCGAGTGACAAGGCGCTGCAGGACGCGACGAAAGGCTGGCTGTATGATGCAGATTCGCGGACTATCCGGGTCAAGTTCCCCGATGAACAAACCGCTTCAAGTGTTGTCGTGTCACAGTGACGCATAGGGGCGAGCTATGGTGATGCGGTTTCCCAACGCACAACTCTCGCCTCCCATCCCTGGAAATGAGAGCTTGCGGTTCCTGAACTTCCGCGGTGAGGCCCTCGAAGGGCGGGGCGATGTTCTGCTCTACGCGCCGCCGAGGTTCGAGTCTAAGCGTGGAGTCCCATTATTGCTGCTGCTGCATGGGGTACATGGGTGCCAGTGGAACTGGTGGCTCAACGGATCTGTCGATCGAACCGCCAGCGAGATGCTTCGCGACGGCACAATGTCTCCGGTTCTCATCGCCATGCCATCCGACGGCCTTTGGGGAGACGGCTCCGGCTATGTTCCACACGCACACGGAAACTATGAAAAGTGGATCGTTGATGACATTCCAGGCTGCCTAGGCGAATTGTTTCCGCAACTCCAGACAGGGAAGTTCTTCCTCGCCGGGCTTTCCATGGGCGGATTTGCTGCGATGCGCCTGGGGATGAAATATGCAACGCGGGTGCTGGGCATTTCCGCGCATTCCTCGGTTACGCATGTCGCGCAGCTGTCACGCTTCATTCCTTACCCTCCCGAAGCATTTCAGTTTGCGGGAGGAACGGATACGGACCTGCTCTATTGGGCGAAAACGAACCGCGCGCTGCTGCCGCCCCTACGATTCGACTGTGGCACGGAGGACTCTTTGATTGAGGAGAATCGGATGCTGCACCAGGACCTTACTGAACTCCGTGTCCCGCACACGTACGAGGAGTTCCGGGGCAATCATGATTGGCCGTACTGGGCGGAACACGTTCGCAGAACGCTCGCGTTCTGCAAACGTGTTCTCGAAGGGTAACTACTTCTTCGCCGTCTCGGGCATAGGCATCACCACCACCTGCGGGATGTAGATGTTCGTCTCAGCCTCGAGTTTCTTCGGTTTCATAGTGTTGCATACGTACGTGAACAAGATCTCGCCGGGTTTCTCGAACTCGGGATGCTCCTTGCCCGCATAGCAGAATGTATCCTGGTCGTACTTCGGGTCGCTCTTCTGCAAGATTGGGATGGGGTAAATTACGTCCCCGTCGGTCCAGGGGCCCGTCATGTTGGGGGCGGTGCGCAGGATCACCTTGCCAGAAAAGATCTGCGGATCCACCATCAAGGCAATCCACTTCTTCAGTTCCGGGTGGTAGCGCACCGACATCTCGGAGGCACCTTTAGCCATCACCACTTTCGCTTTCGCTGGCTCAATCCCGTCGTGCCACGTGTCGTCGCTTCCCAGGTACTGCAGGTTCTTCTTTGGATCGCCCAACCCCTTCAGAGGAATGCGGGTTAGGATTTGCGGCCGGTTGCCTTGTTCGTAGAGAGTGTAGAGATATAGAAAATCACCTTCGATCAGCGCAGAAGCCGAAGGATTGGCGTGTACGTCTTGCGGCACGAGCGGGAAATACGAAATTTCCCAGTTCTGGGGATCCCCTTTCATACCGGTCACGCGTGCCAAGTCCGTTCCGCAAATCTCAAACCCTAGTGCGAAGGCATCGGAATTCGGTTTGTTGCGCACGCAAACGAGCGTGATCCACAGCTCATCGTTGTACTCGACGCCATCGAGCGCCCAATAATATGTACCATCATTCTTTTGCGGCTTGAAGAAGCTGTCGAATTCGCCCTTGGCATCGCGTTTAATGCTGTAATCAATTTTCCACGTGCCGTTCCTGCACGTGGAGATTCCGATGCTGTTGTGCACCATCAACGGCTCTTGGCCTCTGACCTGTCGCTTATCACCGTAGAGCGTGTCACCGAAAATCCAGACAACGCGGCCGTCCTGCAATGGAATCGAGTACGCTGCGTCGGCGCCCTGCCAGGGTTCCTGCAACGAGAATGAGGGAGTGCAATCGAAATGTTTGGACTCAGCAATCGCGAGTCCCGGAAGCAACAGAAGCAAGCATACGACACTAGACAGCAAGCGCATGTATAGACCCTCTGACGTTATGACGTCTATAGACTAATAGCCGCGCTCGACGCGGTTCGCGATCTTTCCGACTCGTTCGATCTCAACTTCGACCAGGTCGCCCTCATGCAGGAATCGCGGCGGCTTGCGCGAGAATCCCACTCCCGGCGGCGTTCCGGTGGCGATGATGTCGCCGGGATAAAAACTGAAACTCTTCGATAGATACGAGATCAATTCCGGGGTGCTGAAGATCAGATGTTTTGTACTCGAGTCTTGCATTAGTTCACCATTGACGCGAGTGGTGATATGCAAGTCACTGGGATCGGGCACTTCGTCGCAGGTAACCAAATACGGACCGTTCGGCGAGAAGGTGTCGCACGACTTTCCACGTGTCCACTGGCCGTCCGCAAACTGCCAGCGCCTCTCTGAGACATCATTGAAGGTCACATACCCGGCGACATATCCCATTGCATCTTCTTGCGATACGGCATGGGCCTTGCGTCCGATCACAACGCCCAACTCGCCTTCGAAATCCACCTGGGCATGCTCCACGGGCAACCGGATCGGATCGAACGGGCCAGAAAGACTCGAGGTGAATTTCGCAAAACACAACGGTGCGTTGGGAATTGGCTGCCCGGCCTCCTTCGCATGGTCCAGATAGTTCAATCCGATGGCGACAATCTTCCTGGCTGCCACGGGAAAGTCCAATTGTCCTTGCTCGACTCTGATGACCTCTCCGTTCGCCCCCAGGGTTCGAACAAACCCCAGGGCTTCCGCACCAGCCTCCAGCAGAGTCAGCATTGAGTGGAACGGCTCGATGCCCTTCCCGGCTTTGGTTGCCGCTGACGACACGTCCACCACCCCGTTGCCAAACACGACGCCAAGTCGGGTTGCACCCTTTGCCCGGTATTGCACTAAACGCATGAACTGGCTCCCATTGACCGTTTATGTGCTTGACTTACGCTAGAAAGAAACTATATATGTCCTTTTGCTATATGAACAAGTGCTGAACGTACACTTTTGGGGCTAAACCGATCATGAAAACTCAAGTTTCGATAGATCGCTTCGAAGTCTTCGCCGATAAGTCTGGACCATCCCGAAGGCTTGGCCTTCGACTCCGACGGCGACTTCTGGGCGGGCGAAGAACTTGGGCAGATCTATCGCATTACTTCCAAGGGCAAGGTCGGGACGGCCACCACGAGATGTCGAAGCAACAGGAAATGGGCGCGTGGACGCATGATTCGCGGCGCTGCGGAACCATGATCACACAGCCGAAATGATAATCATGAACATTCGCCGGAAATTACTGGCCAAGGTAGTCCTCATTTCCTCGTTGGTATCGCCCATGCGGGCGGCCGCCGCAGAGCAGGGGATCTGGAAAATTGGTACATTTAATCACTCCTCCGGTGAGTTTCGCGATCAGGGCATTAACTACGCCGATCCCAAGAGCGATCCGGTGTTTGTAGTCGGGCGCAGCAGGGACGGGGATTGGTATCGCTTCCAACCTGGCCCGGCAAACGGGATGACTGGTGCGCGTTTGCATCCGTACACGCTGAAGTTCACTCTGAAAGATACTCCACGCGGCGTGTATCACCTGAAGATCGCAATGCTGTACGAAACGCCGAGGCTTTCGTTCCTAAAGCTCGAGGTGAATGGACATTCCGGCTTCTTCTACTTCCATCCTACGGTGGACTTCAGCGCTGGCGACTGGGAAGGAACTTTCGTCCCGCAAGCGTCCAGCGACGAGAAAGTGATCGCCATCCCGGCCACTTGGCTACGTCAGGGTGAGAACAGCTTTGTTCTCACGGCGATCGATGATCCAGCCACTCCCCAGACCTCATCCGGAGCCATCGCTCCCGGCCACACCGGCCTGGTTTACGACGCTCTTGAACTGACGCAAGACCCCTACGCGACATACGACGAGCGAGCTTTCACGGCGCGAATCGAGCCCACCATCTTCTACTGCGCCACGCAAAACGGCACAACCGAAACCATAGAGGTTTTCGCCAGCGCCGCCGCCCTTCCCAAGAAGGGAACCATCGAACTACAGCTTGGCGGGAAGAAGTTTGAAAAGCAGTTTTCGACAGAAGCCGACTTTGGCGAAGTTCACATGAGCTTCGACGCGCCCGAGTGGAACGGCCTTGTCGACGCAACAGTGCGTGTTAATCCGTCAACTGCGAGCGCCAGAATCGAGCCCGCGAAGAAGTGGACACTCGCCATCATTCCACATGAGCATCTCGACATCGGCTTCACCGACTATCCTGGGAAGGTGGCCGAATTGCACTCGCAATCTATCGACGCGGCCATAGGTTTGATCCAGAAGACGCCCGACTTCCGCTGGACACTCGATGGCAGCTGGGTAGCGAATCAGTATCTGAACGGCCGCTCAGCCGAACCCCGCGAGCAATTTCTGCAACGCGTTCGCGATGGCAGCATTACCATCCCGCCCGAATTCGCGAACCTGCACACGGGGAATGCATCGTGGGAAGCATTGGCGCGCTCGTTCTACAACCAACGACAGCTCGCCCGCGAATACAAGCTTCCGGTCGGAGACGCTGCCCAGATCGTGGACGTGCCGTCATACACGTGGGGGTACGCCTCGGTCCTGCACAGCGCGGGAATCAAGTACTTCATCGCCGCCAGCAACAGCTGGCGCGCACCAGTAATGCTCCTCGGCCGCTGGAACGAGAAGTCGCCGTTCTATTGGGAGGGGCCTGACGGCGGACGCGTGCTGATGTGGTATTCACGGGCCTACCTGCAGGCGCACACCTTGTTCGGCGACCCTTGGCGAATGGAGTCGGTTCGCGATGCGCTGCCGGTCTTCCTGCAGGCGTACACACGGCCGGACTATCCTGCCAGCACAGCGATCATCTTCGGCACACAACTGGAGAACACGCCGCTCGCGAAAGAACAGAGCGAGATCGTGGAGGCCTTGAGCCGTGAATACGCCTGGCCCAAGTTCGAGTACGCTACGGTGCACTCGGCCATGGCGCAGATTGAGAAAGAGTGGAAGGGAGAGTTCCCTGTTTTTCGTGGCGACTTCGGCCCCTACTGGGAGGACGGATACGGCTCCGACGCGACGCATACGGCTATCCATCGTGAAAACCAGCACCGCATCGCGACGGCCGAAATCATGGGGACGGCGATCTCAGCGATCGATCCGTGGGTCAAGCCAGATCGCGAGATGTTGCAGGACGGATGGTGGAACGAGCTGATCTACGACGAGCATACCTGGACCTACGTTGGCGCCACGACCCAGCCCGAACATCATCAGAGCGTGGACCAGATCGAATTGAAAGGCTCGCGGGTTGAGAGGGCGCGGCACGACATCGACGAGTCGATCGAGCGCTCGTGGGCGCAACTCGAAGCACTTGTTCGTCCGAAAGAAGCTTCCGTGGTCGTGTTCAATTCGCTGAACTGGTCGCGCTCGGGGATCGTGGAGACGGACATTCCGGAAGGCGTGACGCTTGTGGACTCCGCGGCGAACGCTGAAGTACCGACCGAAATGCTGTGGACGGGCAAGGGGCTTCCGTTGCCGGGGTTCGGGCCACGCAATATGCGCGTTCGCTTCCTGGCGGCGGACGTGCCGGCAGTCGGATACAAGCTTTTCACGCTCAAACCACGAGGTTCCGGTACGCCACCCGAGTCGGAGCGGCTCCATGGCAACATCATCGAGAACCAGTTCTACCGCATCGCCCTCTCGTCTGCGACCGGTGAGATCTCAAGCATCTTCGACAAGCAACTCGGCCGCGAGATCGTCGACCAGACGAGTCCGTACAAGTTCGGCTCGTACCTGTATGTGACCGGCGGCGACGACTATCCGAAGAATTCGCTGTACAGATTCGGTGCAGGACTGAATCCTCCCGCGTTGACGGTTCATCCAGCGCAATCCGGAAAGCTCCTCTCGGTGAAGCGAACGTCCCTCGGAATTGTGATCACGTTGCATTCGGAAGCGTTGAACACTCCGTCGGTCGACACGGAAATCCTGTTGCCGAATTCTCAGAAGCAGATCATGCTGACGTACCGCATTCGGAAAGATCGTGTGCTGACGCGCGAGTCCGCTTACATCGCGTTTCCGTTCGCTGTCACGGAACCGCAATTCGCTTACGGCTCGCAAGCCGCCTGGATTAATCCTGCGAAGGACGAACTCCCGGGCGGTAGCCGGGAATGGTATCTCCCGACGACGTGGTCCGCCGTATCCAATTCGCAGCTTGCCGGCGCGGTAGTTTCCGTCGATGCCCCGTTAATATCGTTCGGCGACATCGTGCGCGCCCAGTGGCCTGCCGAGTTCAAACCCAGGAGTGCCACAATGTTCTCGTGGTTGATGAACAACTATTGGGGAACCAATTTCCCTGCATGGCAAGGTGGCGACTTTACCTTCCGCTATGCCATCACCAGCGATGCCGTCCTCAATCCGACCGCGCTGAATCGATTCGGGTGGAATGCGCTCATGCCACTTGAACGCGATGATGTCGCAGCCTCCACGGACCCATCGGAACTGCCGCCGCAGCAGGCATCCCTGCTCAGCATCAGCAATCCGGCTATCAACCTGCTTACCTGGAAGCTGGCGGAAGACGGAGACGGATCAATACTCCGACTGCAGGATTCCTCGGGGGAAAGCTCGCAGGTCAACATCGGTAGCAAGTACCTAAAGTTTGATCAAGGGTGGCTATGTACTCTTCTGGAAGAAAACCAGACACAACTGCCAACTAGCTCGGAGGGAGTGACCGTATCCGTCAAACCGTTCCAGGTAGTTACGATTCGGCTTCGCACTAGCCCGCCTGCTCTGCCTCGCAAAACTCTCTCAGGGCGCAACTGACACCTGCCAACATCAACGATTGGGTAAAAGCTTGTAAGAGGTCCCGTGGTAGGCGACCCGCTTTCGGGGAACACGACAGGGCCCCTGGCTGAATAATTTTCTGAAAGACATGAATTATTGCGGTGTAGAGACAGCAAAGCACCCCGCGAAAGCCTTTCTATCTATGATCTCCAGAACCCGGAGCAGCTGTAAAGTTACGCTGGCTGAGTATGGTTTCCGCGCTCGGTCCCATGGCTCGATTCGAATGGATGTGCTAACGGAAGGCCTGTCGTGCCACGCCGTGCTCGTTGAGGACACGGCTCAGGGAAACGTGGTTCTGAAGCAGGCGCTCCCGCGTCTCAAAGTCGCGACGGAGTGGAAGAGCGACGTGGCCCGCATCCGTCGCGAGGCGCTCTGCATGCGACACCTGCGTGAGATCGGTCTCGGCGATAACGTCCCACAGCTTCTGTGGGAAGACCATACAGAACACGTCATCATCATGACCGAAGTTCGTCGCCCTCATGAGAACTGGAGGGAACAGTTGCTCCGTGGGGATCTAAGCATGGGCATCGCGCGACAGTTCGCAATGCTCCGCCTCGTAGTCGACCTGGGCGTCTTCCGCCGGGAGCTCGATGTTGTCGAACGGACCTGTGAGGCAAGACGGAAACTTGGCAAAAAGAAAGAGGAGCCTCGGGCAGGGCTTGCCCGGCCTCGGCGGCATGGTCGCGATAGTTCAATCCGATCGCCAAGATCTTTCCGGAGCGAATAGGCGGCGCCAAAGCGACGCCTTCGGCAGACAGAGTGGAACGTAGTTGCGGGGTACGAGCAGAGGCTGAGAAACTCCCCGCCCGCCTCAAGCAGCATCCGTGCCGACGAGAACGGTGCCGGATCCAGCTTCAAACGCGGCGAGCTGCAGGCCGATGCTTCGCCCCTCCTCGAGTCGGCCGAGCCGTTCCTTGTCCTCATGGAGATACTCAACCAATCTCATGGAAAACTCTTCCCGATGCGCTTGACTTTGCACGCCGTGACACTATATATGTTCGATCCCAGATAAAACAACTTTAGGTAGTTATCTTTTCTGGCGCAAACGAACATGGAATCGGTGATTCAACCGTCAGTCGGAATGGAAAGCTTCTCGATCTTCGCCGACGGCCTTGATCATCCTGAGGGACTCGCCTTCGATCGGGAAGGAAGTCTTTGGGCGGGTGGCGAGCTAGGGCAGATCTATCGAATTGCGCCTGATGGCGGTGTCGAAACCGTGGCTGAACTGGGTGGCTTCAACCTTGGAATCACTGTGTCTCTCAGCGGCACATTATTCGCGTGCAATTTTAAACTCGGCGCTCTCCTGGAGTTGGAACCCACGGGACGCCTTTTGCGGACCGTAGACCGTGTTGGCACCTATGCCTTGCGCAACCCAAACTTCTCCGTGACCGATCGTGACGGAAACCTGTACTTCTCGGACTCGGGTGTGTTTCAGCGCGATGAGGGTTTCCTGTTTTGCTTGCGGCCAGACGGCTCGGTGGAGACGCTGCTCAGCGGACTTGGGTTTCCTAACGGCCTTGCGCTCAGTGCCGACGAGCGCACACTATTCGTAGTTCTGAGTAACTCGGATTCCGTTCTAGCGGTGCCACTGTTGGCGCCGGCACGTGCGGGCGAGCCGAGGGTTTTTGCGGAACGATTGAGTCGAGTGCCGGACGGCGCGGCCCTCGACGCCGAGGGATACCTCTATGTGACCTGCTATTCCACGCACTGCGTGTACCGCATATCGCCCGGGGGCGAGGTCGCGCTCTTCGCGTACGATCCCACAGGCATCATGTTAGCGTCGCCTACGAACGCTGCGTTCGGGGGCGCTCATCGCGACATCCTTTACTTCGCCAATCTCAGCCGGTGGCACATCTGTTCGGTGCGCGTCACAACACCAGGTCAACCGCTGGCACATCAACTCTAGGATTTGGGGACCGCATGAAGATTACCGACGTTCGTTGGACCCAGGCATTCATTCCCATCGAAGCCCCGCTGCGTTATGCGTTCGGGTCGCATCCAGGATTTTCGCGCATTGTCATCGAGGTGGATACGGACGAGGGCATTACAGGCTTGGGTGAGTGCTACGGGGGACCCAGTCGGATCGGCCAACTGGAGGAGTTAAAGCCGCTGTTGCTGGGCCTCGATCCCATGAACCTGGAGAAAATCCGCTGGAAACTGGGAATGCCCAGTTCGCTGAAATTGTTCGGCTATGTCTTGGGTTTTGCCGGGGTGGAGTTTGCGCTGCTGGACATCCAGGGGAAGGCCCTGAATCTTCCTGTGTGCGATTTGCTCGGAGGTCGGGTGCGTGACGAAGTGAACTTCTCCGCATATCTCTTCTACCGCTATCCGAACGACGAAGGAACTGGGGAGGTCTCCGATGCCGAGCAGATGGTTGCCTTCGCGCGGGAGCTTGTTCGGAAATACGGTTTTCAAAGCATCAAGTATAAGAACGGTGTACTCCACCCGGACGAAGAGGTCGAAACGTTCATCGCTTTGCGCAAGGCGTTTCCGAAGCACCGCATTCGCCTCGATCCCAACGCAGTGTGGACCGTGACGACGGCTCTGGACGTCGCTCGCAAACTTCACGATTACAACATGGAGTACCTGGAGGATCCGGTGTGGGGGATGCGAGCAATGGCCCGGGTCAATGCGAAAGCGCCATGGGTCACCCTGGCTTCCAACATGTCGGTTTTCGCGTCAGAGGATCTATCTCCTGCCGTTGTTGGCAATGTCCTGGATGTAGTGCTGCTCGACCCGCATTGGTACGGAGGCATTACCCGCGCCAAGGTTGCCGGGCAAGTCTGCGATGCGATGGGGGTGGACTCCGGAATGCACAGCGGCGCGGAATTCGGCATCTCGCAGGCGGCGATGATTCATCTTGCCGCATCGAGCGCGAATATGGCGCTCGCGCCGGACTCGCACTACCATCACCTGACAGACGACATTCTTGAGGGCGGCAAGATGCTGTATCGCAACGGTGCGATGCGCGTTCCCGACGGGCCGGGGCTTGGCGTGTCACTGGACCGGGACAAGCTGGCGCGCTACGCGGAGCTGGCGCGCAAGCAGCAGATGGGCGCTTGGACAGACGATCCCCGGCAGCCAAACCGAGTCCTGTCACAACCGAAGTGGTAACGGTCGTCGAGACCAGGCGCCGCCGGCTTCTCTTATATACATCCGGCTTTCCAGCTCGACGACCACTCATCTGAATCTCAGAGCTGACCAGGATGGCTGTGCGCGGGCCTACACTGGGCAGAAAGGAGCGAACCGATGAATCCGATGGACCTTTCAGGAAAGATCGCGGTCGTGACCGGCGGCGCGATGGGAATCGGACAGGCTACCGCCAGAAAACTCATCCTCCTGGGTGCATCGGTCGCTATCCTCGACCTCAACAGTGAGCAGGGAGAAGCCACGGCTGCTCTCCTCTCGGAAGCTGGCTCATGCGCTTTCTTCGCTTGTGACGTGAGCGACGCCGATCAGGTCGCCACGGCTATGCGTGGCGTTAAGCAACACTTCGGTGGCGTGGACATTCTCGTCAGCAATGCCGGAATACAAGACTATGGCGATGTAGTCACAACCAGCGAAGAGGCGTGGGACCGCCTGATGGACACTAACGTCCGCAGCGCTTTTCTGATGGCGAAAGCTTGCGTGCCGCACATACTGGAACGCGGTGGCGGCGCGATCGCTATCGTTGGCTCGGTGCAGAGCATGACAGCCATAGCGAATTCGGTAGCGTATGTCACGGCCAAGCATGCCTTGCTGGGGCTGACACGTTCGATTGCCCTGGACTTCGCTTCGCGCGGCATCCGCGCAAACTGTGTGTGTCCGGGAGCGGTTGACACACCCATGCTCCGCTGGGCTGCCAGCCTCGATCCGGATCCGGATCGAGTGTTGCGCGCATGCGACCGGCTGCATGCGATGGGTCGCATGGCGCAACCACACGAAGTGGCCGACGCCATCGCTTACCTTGTCTCGCCGATGGCTTCGTTTATCACGGGTGCGGCACTGGTAGTTGACGGGGGACTTTTAGTACCGGCTGGAGGTATGGGTTTTCAGGACAGCGGAACGGGAGCCGCTACACACCGATGAAGCTCAGTGGGAAGGTCGCCATTGTTACCGGAGCCGGGGCGGGAATTGGCGCTGCTTCAGCCGAGTTGTTCGCGCGTGAAGGAGCGGCGGTGGTGGTTACGGATATCGACGCCGGCGGCGCTCAACGGACCGCAACGGCCATCCACCAACAAGGGGGCAAAGCGGTTGCTGTGGGTGGTGACGTTAGTCGATCCGCTGACGTGCAGCGAGTCATCGATCTCGCTATCGAGAGCTTTGGTCGTATCGACATCCTCTTCAATAACGCCGGCGTTGTACCTGTGGGCCGCATCGATGCCACCACGGAAGAGCAATGGGATACGGCTATGGCCGTCAATGTGAAGAGCATCTACTTGTTCACGCATGCGGTTATACCGCGATTCCAGCAACAGGGCGGCGGAGTCATTTTGAATACCGCCTCAGCAACGGCGCTGCGGGCAGTCGCCGACCGTGCCTGCTATTCGGCGACGAAGGCTGCCGTCGTTGGACTTACAAAGTCGATGGCCTTGGATTACGTTCGAGAGAATATTCGCGTCAATTGCCTGTGCCCAGGCACGATCGACACTCCCTCGCTTGGAAAACGGATCGCCTCCTTCGACGATCCCGTGGCAGCCCGGGAGAGATTCATCGCGCGACAGCCGATGGGACGCTTTGGAATGTCTGAGGAGATTGCCGCAGCCGCCCTTTATCTGGTCTCATCGGACTCCGCGTTCGTCACCGGTACCGCCTTTGCGATAGACGGCGGGTTCAGCATCTAATGCCGAACTGCACGTGCATTCCGGTGGACTGGCGCGGAAGGTCGGCATGGCGCCTGAGCAACGGGCGCATCGAACTCACGATACTGACCGGCGGCGGAAACCTCGCAGACTTTCGCCTTTGCGGATCCAGCATCAACCTCCTGTGGACTGCGCCCTGGCCGACCATTGATGCCTACACCTTCACCGAAGCCGCGCATGGCCATTACTACGGAACGGGCCCTGCGGGGCGCCTTCTTTCTGGCTGTACGGGGCACTTCGTCGCTGCTGGTTATTTTGGGATGCCTTCCAATGGCGAGAGCGATCTGCCGTTGCATGGCGAAGCTGCGAGTTCATTGTGGACGGTGACGAAGTCAAGCGCCGGCGACGACTGTGCTCAACTCGCAATGGAAGTTTCGCTACCCGGTGTTGGGCTTCATCTGAATCGCCAAGTAATTCTTGCTGCTGAATCAGCAGCACTCTCGGTGACGGAACAGCTCACCAACACGACGTCCTCGCCCGTCGACTTTCAGTGGGTGCAGCACGCGATGTTTGGTGCACCTCTATTCTCGGGGCCGCACGCGAAACTGGCCCTGCCGGCACAGGCTGCCATAACGTGGCCGTGCGGTTACGAAGGCCGGGAGGTTCTTGAGAACAACTCTGAATTTGTGTGGCCCATGGCGGTTACCATCGACCGCAAGCGACTCGACCTATCCCGGCCATTCCAACGCGAGGGTGCTGGCTTCGTCGCATCGGTGCTTACGGCCGACGGGCCGGACGCTTATGTCGCCATCACAAACACCGATCTCGGTATCGTTGCGGGTTATGTCTACGCTCGCGCGGCCTATCCGTGGATTGCGCTGTGGGAGGAGAACCGCGCCCGGACGAACGCTCCTTGGCACGGCGAAACCCAGGTGCGCGGGATTGAGTTCGGCAATAGCCCTATGCCGCTTGGACTGGAATATGCCCGCAGCCGCCCGGAACTACTGGGGGCGCCAACTTACCGCGTACTCGCGCCGTTTGAACGGACCGTAGCATCGTATTCGCTTTTCGCAGCCAAAGCCGACTGTGCTGACATCACTCACATCGCGCGGGAGGGTACCAGAGTGAACGTGAGCTATGCGTCTGGGCAGGTTCTCTCTATCGCCAACTCACTTCCGTGACAAAACGGTCCTTTACCGTTCACTGACACAGAAAGCTTTCTTTGGGCAGGAGTGATTGCCGAAGGCGCCGACAATCGACTCGGGCCGTGAAAGAATCGCGAAATGGGAACCCGACCGGCGATCTTCAAATGGCGGCAGACCGAACCCGGCATCATCCTTTGTGCCGTCCGGTGGTATCTTCGCTATTCTCTTTTCACGTCGCCAGCTTGCTTTGCATCTCACTGATTATCAAAGGTCTGGGTCTATCGCTGAGAGGGGCGTATTTAGAGGGGATTTATGGCGCGCCCTGAGAGATTCGAACTCCCGGCCTTCTGGTTCGTAGCCAGTGGGCCACACTGTGTCTAAAGTACCCCCGTTGTTGTTTCTTGTTGATTATTGTAGGACTTATGGCCTATTATGCGGTCTACGATGATTCCCCAAAATTCTCCAATGTTGCTCAAATTTCCGGACCAAGGTAGCAACAGGGTAGCAACAGCGGCTGCGCGAAGCCTGAACTTCACCAAAAAGGCAATCGACCGGCTTCCTTCCCCGGCTGCGATGGGCCTTTCTTCAGCCAGGCATGTATATTTTCGCGACTCGCGGGTTCCGGGACTATGCCTCCGCGTTTCGTCTTCTACAGGCGGCAAGGTGTTCGTGTTTTACCGCAAGATTTCTGGTCGACCGGAGCGCATCGTGCTTGGCAAGTATCCCGACCTCACGATCGAGCAGGCACGCGGCTTGGCAAGCAAGAACAACTCCGTGATTGCGACGGGCGGGAATCCCGCCGATGGCAAGCGTGAGATCAAGAACGAGATGACGCTGAAAGAGCTGTTCGCGAAGTTCGGTAAGTATTACGGCCAGCAGAAGCGTACCTGGTCCGAGATGCAGAGGCATTTCGACGTCTATCTGCAGAAATGGCACCTCCGCAAGATCTCCGCCATCACGAAGCTTGACGTCGTCGCCCTGCATGCACGCCTCGGGCGCGAGCGCGGTCCCTACACCGCCAACCGGACCATCGAATTGCTCTGCTCCATGTTCAACCGGGCAATCGAGTGGGGATGGCCGCACGAGAACCCCGCTGCGCGAATACGGGCCAACAAGGAGATCAAACGGGAGAGGTTTTTGCTGCCGGAAGAGCTGCCGCAGTTCTTCAAGGCCCTCGATGCCGAACCCAACAAGGACATCCGCGACTATATCTACCTGTGCCTGTTCACGGGAGGGCGCCGCTCGAATGTCGCGGCCATGAGGTGGCCGCAGATCAACTTCAATCGTGCCGTCTGGAGCATCCCCAGGGAGCAGGTGAAGGAGGGCGAGGCGCTCACTATCGAATTGCTGCCGGAAGCTCTGGAGATACTCAAACTGCGAAAACCGACGGCCACCAACGAATGGGTATTCCCTGGAACCGGTGCCACGGGACACCTGGTGGAACCCAAGAGGTGCTGGCGTCGCGTCCTTGAAGCTGCGGGGCTCCCGGTTGCGGGGGTTGCCAGAGCTGCTCGGCTGTGTGACCAAGCCGGCGACCCCTTGCGATTGCACGACCTGCGACGCACGCTTGGTAGCTGGCAAGCAATTGGGGGATCGAGCCTGCCTATCATCGGCAAGAGCCTGGGGCACGCTGATGGCTCGCCTGCAACTGCGATCTATGCGCGACTCAACAACACCCCGGTGCGAAAGTCCATGGAGAAGGCCGTCAGGGCCATGCGGATCGCGGGCAAGGTGCGGCGCAAGACGTGACTCCTCCGGGTCACTTCAGTTCAGCCACCATTGGTCCAGCCAACGAGAGCTGCACGTTGCATCAAAAATCTTTCGGCGTATATGTCGGGGACGCAGCTCATCCTTACAACGTTTTCGATTTCACCTTGCGCCGGGGGCGCGACGGACCGAAATTCTGCTCGTAGTCAGCGGATAGAAACCGGAAAACGCCAAACGCAAGTTTTCCTACTTGGCAGCAGATGGAGTTTCATGATCACGTGTTCTCAATCGTCGTAACCGAACGAGATCGCAGCCACTACGGCTGAGATTCAACCGGTCGCATGTGACGGGCGCCAGGTACAAGTCATGGTCACACTGCTGGCGATGGACTGCGCACGATTCGTGATCAGAGCTGACGCGCCATCCAACCAGCTAACCCAAGGCTATGGAGTAGGTCAAAGCGTTAGCCCTCGACGAGAACAATGCTGAAACTCACTTGCTGATGGCGCGTTCCCATGGGCATGACGTGGAGTACTTATGGCCAGCCGGAAAGTGAATACAAGAGAGCCATTCAACTTTAGAGGCCAGAGTGGGCTGAAGCTCACGAAGGCTATGCTTGCTGGCTTGATAATATCGGGCGCTTCGAGGATGGAACGAAAGAGCACCAGAAGGCACAGGCTCTGGAACCGAAAGGAGATTATCTGAGCCAGTCGCCTCTTGTGCCCGTCGCCGAGCGGCTTGAGCGGACACGAGAGTGGATGCTGACTTGTCAGGCCGCCCAGATAGACCTCGCCGATCAAGGGGTGGGGATTGGGGCTAGGATTGCGGACGAACCAACGACCGTATCGCCAGATGGCGCGTTCGCTCGCCAGAGACGGCCAACGGCGTTGTTGTTCGACAACCTGAGGGAATGGAAACGCCGGTGTACGAAGCGGTGTTCACACCGGGGTTATCGACGCCCTTGTACCGGTGGGGTTGTTCGCGCCGAACACCTGCACGGCGCCGCCCAGGATTGAGGACTGATCGCCGCTCTTTGCGAAATTCCGCGGGACGTTGAGGATGCCCAGGTTGGGAAGCTCCGACCGCTCCCAATTCTGCGCAGAGTATTTGACCTCCGGCCCGGGGGAAGAGTAAAGTACGGGGCATAATTCACGACCACCGCGCCGTTCTCGCCTACATAAGCCGCCAAGGAGGACTACGCACGTGTCCAACATTCAACCGAACAGATACGTTTTGCAAAGCAGTGACGGAAGTACAAAGGTTGACTACGAGACTTCCAGCTTCATCGGTCAGCCAACTTTGAATCTTAAGCAGGGGCCGGGACTGGGTCCTATCAGACACTTCGTCGGTTCCCAAATCCGAACACTTGACACCGAAGTCGGAACCTTGGTTACTGTTACAACATTTATCACCGTCGACACGGGATCGACTTCATTCAGTGTGCTGATCCCGGCAATCACCCTAACCTCAATAACCGATCAAGAACCGTTTTCGACCGAGGCTATTGTCACTTCTCACACTGGTCCGTTTTCATCGCCATCGAGTGGTGTGCACGAAGGGTATCAATTCATTCCATTGGAAGGGACGGCCAGCTTTGTGCTCAGCCTGTTCGAGCCACTGTTGGGAGCGCTCGCCAAGGGCGCGAAACCCTAATTGACTGCGAAAGCTTGGCAGCAACCGTCACCCGCTTCCGTTGGGCAGAGCCGCCCGGCTGGTTTCGCGGGGCTGGCTCGGAAACATCAAGAGTCGCGAGGCAACATGAAATCTCACGTGAAGCTCACACGCAAAGGGAGCGGCATCTATCAGGATATTTAGTTTGGGTTTGTCAAACAGGTAGAGCATAAGGTGGGCAGCCCCCTCTAGCCCGCGAGGCCTGTTTTCGCCAAGTGAGGTTCAATGTCGCGGTAGGGACGACCATCACTGATCGCCCCCCTCGGTCGTGGCCGATCACGAAAAAGCAGTACAGAACACCAAACGTGAGCGTTGGGACGGTGAAGAAGTCCATCGCAGCAAGGGCGTCGCGATGGTTCCTGAGGAGGTCGCGTTGCTGTCTGCGTTGCGTTCCTTACGATTCCACTTCTAGGAGTGACCAAGACGAGAGGCTTCCTCCACCCGGACCAGAAGGTCTTCAACCCAACCCAAGGTCGAAAATCCCTGCGCTATGCCTATGCCGCGTTGCCCAGCTGAGAACCCGCTGCTTCCACGCTGTAGCCGAGGAGTCGAAGTTCCCGGATCATCCTCGCCGTGCGTTTTTTCCTCGACCTTTCGCTCACTGCCGGGCCCCGTTCCTCGTATCGCACGCCCTTGTGCAGAATCAGCCAGATTAAGCGACAAAGCCGATGGGCAATCGCCCAGATAGCTTGTTTGTGTCCCAGGCGCGGCACCAGACGGCGATAGACAATCTCGAAGATGCTTCCCTTGGCTTTGACCGCAGCGTTGGCACACTGATTGAGAAGGCGCCGCATCTGGCGGTTCCCCTGAGGGGAGCGGTGGCTGTAGTTCACGCCCGCGCTCTCTTCTTCTCCCGGGCATACGCCCACCCAGGAGGCAAGTTTCTTGGCGGAAGCAAACGCCTCTGCCTCGGCACCCACTTCGGCCAGGATCTGCTGCGCCGAATCGACTCCCAGACCGGGCACCTCGGCCAGCCTCTTCACCGCGTCCTCGTGCCTACGGAGCAGACCGGCCAACTCCTGGTCGAGTTGCTGGATCTCCTCTTCCAGCAAACCCACCTCCTTCAGCGCCATCTTCAGCAGCCGGCGGTATACGGAGTTGAGTTCGGTGCACGCCCCCAGTGCGTCGCGCAACTGTTCCGGCGTGGCCCGCAAGCGCTTATCCGCTAAGCCAGCCAGTGCCTCCGGATTGGTTTCCCCCTCCGCCAGCGCCTGCAGCATCCGTCGGGCACTGGCGCCCAGCAGATCCGAAACGAAACTGGACAGCTTAATATGCGCCTCTTCCAGCAGCGCCTCCAATTGGTTCTGCAAACGAGCCCGCAAGCGCGTCAACTGGACCTTCTTGCGCGTCACGGTTCGCCACAGCCGCTGTTCGGCATCGGGCACAAAGCTCAGTTTCAGTTCCTGGGCCACCAACCGCTTCACCAGTCGTTCAGCGTCGAGGAAATCGTTCTTGCGTCCCCGCGGCCCACGATTGGACACCGCTTGCGCCAAGTGCAGCGCTCCCGACTTCGGGCCAGCACCTTCCTGCTTCTGGCAGGCCGGCTGCCAGTGCTGCTCCAAGGCTTGCCACACTGGCTTCCAATATTGCGCCGTCGATTCCATGACCGCTTCCTCCACCTGCTGCTCGATCAACCATTCGGCCAGCAAGCGCAGGTGCTCGGGGCTGCTGCTAAAACGGCACCGCTTAAACTGGTACTCGCCTTCGCTTTCGACTTCGACGTCGGCCACCACCACGGCCAGCATCCTCTTATGCACGTCAATTCCGGCTATTCGATAAGACATCGTGTTCCTCCTAGCCGGGAGCGGAGAGCATGCCACCACTTCCTTTAACCAAGGTCACGGGCTATCGCTGCTCCCGTCGGGGAACGAACAATGCCCAATCATCCGCTCAAACACCCATGCTCCGGATCAGACAGAACAACAGTCTCGACTTCTCCATTGGGTCGTCGATCTCACCGCTCCAAGCCTGTTCTATTCTGCCCGACTCGAACTGATTTTCATGAGCTTTCGCGGGCCAAGGGCCCTAGGTGACAGAACAGCCTGTGCAGGGCTGTCAAGCGACGGCGCGGTCGTTGCGCGTGCAGAGCCAGCAATTGCTGACGCAGCGCCAGGTTTTTGAGGAGAAGGTCCTCCCGGGAATGGAAAGCGGTGACCATCCACCCGAGGAGCGCCTGAGCGACACAATCATGGCAAGAATCTTATCGGGGCAGTCGGAATCGAGCTTTTCACCAAGTCATACATTCTGAGGGGGTACGACGTTTTGGCGAGACACACCGTTGCCGGCAATGGAACCATTCGCATTGTTTAACGCAACCGCTTGCAGTTGGTTCATGATCCTAGTGCGGGCCTGCACCATCCGTTGTCGGTGCCACAGCAGTTGCCGTAGATCGCGATTCTCCCAACTCAGTGCTAATCCGGGTTGAAGCTATTGCTTGAAGATCGTTTTCCGCGAATCAGTTAAAGAGATCATGGCTGCCTCCAACATTCGGAAAGGAATCACCCCAGAACTCGTAATTCAATTGATGGCTGAGTTCATGTTCCACGGAGAACGAGTTCGCGTGGGCCGGGATGAGCCAGATCTTGCCTTCCGACGCCGCACACGACCAGAGCCCCTTGGTACCGCAAAATTCCCAGGTGTTCGGATAATAAAGCTTGATGGACTTGCTTCGATTCGGATTCACACTGGCCGAATAAAAGCCCCACCAGAAATCCATCGCAGCCTGATACACATCGCCAATACCGGAAAGATCGCCGGACGCGGATGTATCCACGGTTTCCAGCCCGAAGTCATAGTTCGCCGAAATCCCGACGAAAAGAGAGCTCATCGTGGTAGCCACCATGATCTCACGAATGATCCGAACCTCTGTGTTTTCAGATCGGACGGAATTTTCGGTAACCACAAGTGGGACATCGCCGGGGAACCCCGGTGTCGACCCGACGTAGGAATCAAAAACCCGGCGGCGCGAGATCGATCTCACCGAAAGACTTCCAGTCGAAGCGCATGTCGTAAGAGCCGAGCGAAGTCACCGTCGACATCACCGTATCGCCCGACCGGTTGGACATCGTAATCTGTTTGCTCTTGGAACCGAAATACGGCAGGTAGCCGAGGGATCCCGGTATGTCTGCACGGGCTGCCAGCGCGTCCTGCATCAGCGCGGACCCGTAGTTCGAGAGCAGCGGAAACACACCGTACGACCCGAAGATGCCGGAACCAGAAACGTCAATGGCAGGTCGCTCCGAGATCCATACCGCCTCTTTCCCAATTACTCTGGTGGTGCCGACCGGCGTGGTGACATAGGTCGAAATCCCCGACGTCATGTTCAGCAGGTAGAAGACGGCGAGGTCTCCGTCTATGTGCGGTCCGGATCCTTGGCTTCCAATCCATACCTCGACGAACACCAGGTCACCCGCGTTCACAACAAAGCTCGCCACCTGCGTCGAGTTGTGCTGCTGCGGCAGGAACTGAGTCCAAGCATAGTATGTCAGAAACGTAATCGTCACGAAATCGTTTCCGTAAGTGGCCGTATCGCTTTCGGTTCCGGCCTGTACCAGGTCTGTGGTCGCGTCGCCGTCGATCCCCACCCACAGCGATGAATATGTCTTGCTCCCGCTGCGGCCGCTGACCGCCGGCACATTCCAGATGCCCCTTACATAATCGTAGTGCATGAATTGGAAGCCCCCCGGCCCCGATACCGTCAGGTAGCTCGGCAGTTCGAAACCGCTCCAATTGTTGAACGTGGCGGTGGATTCCGTGACCATGGGCTTGCGCCGCCGTATGTCGGTTCGCTCTACCAGGTGAGGCTTCACCAGGGCGCCGGGGACCGACACCGCCCTCCGCCAGGCGTCGAAGGCGCGCGGAGACTCCGGGCCGGGCCGCAGCGGATAGCCGCCTTCAAGCAACTGCTCGTGCGTGAGGTGCCGCATTTCGTCGCCCGAGAGCGCACGCCGCGCCGTCAACTGTTCCCGGGTTCGTCGAAGGTCGTGCCCTTCCGGCGCCGGCATTTCGCGGGTCGGCTCGAAATCCAGGCGGAGTTCCAGGGCGTATTGCGTCGCACTGCCCGCGGCCTCGCAATCCATTACGAATTTGTGCACCTGCTCCGAACGCGCCGACGGACGCACCCCGAATCGCACGACGCCTTCGTGGTCCGCGTAGACCGTGAGCGGCTCGCCTGGAAAAGAGGCATCGGCGGGACGGATGGTACACGCCGCATGCGGTACCGTCCGCAATGCCAGTTGCGAATGTGTTCGGGGCGCTACCGTGTGACGAAAGACGCTAGATGCTTCGGTACGTGCCATCTTGTTTCTCCGCTCATCAAGTGACGTTCGACGGACCGAACCGGCTCACGATCAGCCCGGCGCCCCCCGGCCCGATGCTCACTAACGCATTCTCGGCGCGCGCGGCGCCGGCGAACCAGGGCGCACGCTCGAAAACGGCGGCGTCCAGGATCCCGTGCGGCTCCAGCCGTAGCAGGCGGCTCGCGCCGTCTTCGAGCAGCGCGAGGAAGCTCCCCGCTTCGGCCTCCCAGGTGCGCGTCAACCGCCGCGTCCGCTGCCCCTCATGGGTCCGTTCCAGCCGCGGATGGCGCGGTTGGGAGAGATCGTAAATCGAGATCCCCTGCCGTCCGGCGGCGACCAGCTTGCCCGCCACGCTGATCAGGCTCCGGCAGTCCTCCAGCACTATCTCACCGACGCGGCAGAGGCGGGTGGTATAGACGCCAATGCCGGCGGGCGAAGCCGCATAGATGAAGCCCGCGGCCGCCGCGGCGTGGTGAGTCCCTTCGGCCTCGCAGTCGTGCGAAGCGGCGACCAAGCCTCCATCCTCGCCCACAGTCTCCAGCCCGGCTTCGCCGAAAAAGAGCAGTCCGCCGCGCCATTTCACCGCGCCACGGATCCCGGGTCTGCTCCAGCGCGCCACAGCTGAAGGCCGGTTCGGCTGGCTGAGATCGAATGCCACCACGCCATCTTGCAGCACCGCCAACACGCAGGGCTTGCGCGACAGCCGGACCGCACACACGGCGCGACACGGCGCGGAAAGCGGTACGAGGCCAAGCCGCTCGATTACCTGCTGTGTGATGGCGAGCCCGCGCCGTACGGTCGTGGCGGCGATCCCGCACACCGCCGGCGTTCGGCCGGCAGCGTGCAGGATCGAAAGCTCGTTGCCGTCCGATGGAGCCACCAGCGCCGAGACACGCACTGCTTCACCGGCATGCGACGCGGCCCGGACCAGTTCGCGGCGATCCGAATCGACCAGGGTCACCGTCGCGCCCGGTTCCAGGCCGCGCACATCCACCTGCCAGAGATGCATCACGCCCTCGCCGCGCATCGGGTCCACGCCCCATTTCGGGTTCAGGCCGTGGTGGAAATTGAACCAGTTGTCCACCAGCTTCTCGCAGTTCCCCAGCTTGACCACCATCTCCGCGGTCAGCCGGTCGGCATCCGCCTGCGTCAGCACCGGCGGGGGCGGAATCCGCATCACGCGCGCGCCGCCGGTCGTCTTTACGAGCAGGTCGCACGGATACGGACTGGCATAGTAGGCCGGCGGCGGCACCGGCGGGTGGACGGTAATCGTCAACGAAGCCTGGGACGAGTTCCAGCCGATTTGGTTCGCCGGGAACACTCCCAACGGATCGTTCAGCGGAGTAACGCCGCACAGATACAGCGGCAGCGTGCCCTCGTATCGGACGATGACCTCGGCGTACAGGATGTTGAAGCTCGAAGGCGAGTTGCCGAATGCCGCCACGATTTCCGGACCAGCTCCGGCGCACGAAAACACCGGCGGCCGGAACTGGAACGTGTTGGCCGTGATTTCGACCGGCGCTCCCGCATACGGAGTGACCAGCATCTGCCCGCCGACCGCCGGGCCGTCGTCGAGCGCCAGCACACGCGTGATGACCTCCCCCACCGAGTCTGAAATCTCCGGTAGCACCACCTGAAACGTGCAGTGGATATTGTCCGGCGCGGTTCGCTTGCACTGCGGAGGGAGATACTTGTTCAGGCTGGGCAGCGACGAAAGCGCCGAGTTGATCATGGCCTGGAGGAAGGCACCCACCGGCCCGGCGAAGCGCAGGAAGATTTTCGCCCACTGCGGGATGAAGCCGTCAACCAAGTCCTTGATATCCCTGACTCCCGCATCCACGGCCATCAGCATGGGAGCGTCCATCGAAACCATGATCGGGATGTGAGGATCCGACTCGAGGCTTCCGAACGGTTCGGGCAGGTGGTAGATGCCCAGCACGTCATTCATGAACACCGCCTTACCGCCGACATTCGAATAGGTTGTGGTGATGTACAAATCGAGCTGGTCGGGCAGCGCGCCGGAAACAGCCTCGTAGGCCAGTGTCTCGATCAGGCTGGAGATGTAGGCGCCCTGCAGGAAGAGGCTGAAATCGGAGCCCTGCAGCCGGTCGTCCAGGTATCCGCCGTAGAAATTCTGCCAGGGCACATCGGGATTCACATCGGCCGGGCCCACCTCCACCCGGAACGCGATCCGCTGCATCTGCTGGTCGATGCTCACACCAGCGTTCACGATCAACAATTTGCTGGGCCGGAAGGGAAGCTCGCTCAGCAGGTCCACGGGAATCGTCCGGGGCGGAAACAGCGGCACCAGGTAGGTATTTACCGCCAGTTGAATGTCGTCCGGTTTGATGGGCAGCGGGATTCTGCTGGGATCGAAGTTAGGCGGCAGAAACGGCAGTGGCCCAGCTTCCACTCCCGTGAACGAAACCGCGAAGTAGCAGTTCTGGTCGGGCGGATTGCCGGAGTAGAATTGCAGGTCCGTAACCACGGTCCCCTGAAACGGGACGATGATCGACGGCGGCCCATTGGCGTTCAGAACCAGGTCGGCGAGAGCCGTTACGTAGACTGTGACCTCCTGGGCCAGTTGCGTCCTGAACCCCGGCACGTCGAGCCGCGCGGGTTGTCCCAGCTCATCGAAGTAGATCGAATAATCGGCCGGCAGGTTGTGGCGGAGAGAGTTATCTCCGAACTCGATGCGGTCGATGACGATCTGCACCGGCCCTACCGCAATCGTGGGAGGCGAGCACAACACCGCGGTTTGCAGCGCCGTCTTCTCCATCGCCAGAAATTTGGCGGAGCTCACCTGGAACTCGAATATCGCCAACCAAACCTCCCAAACGCGGTTCATTGTAAAGGCATCCGCCATTTCTTGTCATGCATGCTGCACGCATGCTGCACGCGTTTGCTGCACGCGTTCTGTCTCTGTAACACTAGGTGTGGCCTGACAAACAGATTGGCTCCGATTGCGCCGCTCGCACTTCCGTCTCACAAAGCGTCCAATTAGAGACACCCTTTTACGTGACTAAGGGACTTTACCCCTCGCGTGGTCAAGGGCTACGCCCTGCGGGTTTTGGCTCCCCCACAATCTTTGTGCGGATAGGGTATCGTTCACGTCATAGGTCACGACCGTCGTCGAATCCATCACTTCAACGTGACCCGCAATCCCAAGGCGCTCTGGGTCACACTGCAGCTCCACGAGACTTGGGAATACGGCCAACAGCCGCAGCAATACTTAATCTTCGACCGCGACGCGAAGTTCGGTGCCGATGTCGTTTCGACCGTGAGAGACATTGGCACTCAGCCCATCAGGACTGCATTTCGCAGTCCCTGGCAGAAGGGCTATGCTTCATACTGCACCTCTTGCGTACCGTGCACGACGTTCTCTGGAAAGCGGCACCGTGCTGAGAGTTTGATTCCCTGTGCCTTGCGTGGCGGGTTCGGTCCTGGATCTTCGTACAGCCACAGCTTCTCGTCGCACACCGGATAGGCTCTGAGCAAGCCGTGGTTTCGCCAGGCCCTTACCCACGCCGGCGTGAGCTTCAAGCGATCCGACATCTCCTCGACTGTGAGCAAGCCCTTCGCGCGTAACCGATCATAGCGTGATTTAAGCTGATACCTGCAGCGAATGCGCGCGATCGTCCGACTCTGAAAAGCCAATCCCTCTCCAGAGCAGACGCCTCGCTGGTTGAGAAGCCCGGCGATCTCTTTTTCTGTGTGGTGGTCCAGCAAGCGGTCGATTTCGGCCACCACCTCGGCCGGAGTCTTTCTTGCTTCCCATGCGTTGAGAGGTCGCGGCATCGTCAGCGTTTTCGTAATCCCACCCTTGAAACGAACGTGCGCCGTGATCTCATGGTTTCTGATGAGTGTCACGTCCTCCAGCAGAAGCCGTACCAGTCGCTTTCGTTCGCGGTCCGGCGTCTTCGGATTTTGCCATAGCCGTGGAAAGTCATTCGCCAAGGCAGCGATACTGGCACGCTGCTGTTCGCTGATCGCTGCTCGATCCTTTTTATGCTGCTCCTCATACTGCTCTTGGGCGGCATTCAGGGCCCGAAGTTTGTTGTTCCACTCCGCTTCCAGAGAATCGGCCACCAGCCGGTTCGCCGGGTCAACGTGAAGGTAGCGTCGCTGCGCCAAGTCGGCTTCATACCGGGCTCGCTCTACCTGCTTCTTACGCAGACGGTCCACCTCTTCCAAGCGGGCTTGCATCTCCTGCTGGACGGTGAGTGTGACTTCCAGCGCCAGGGGAGTGACCGTGTCGATGAGAAGTTGGCCGATGGCTTGGTCAAGCTGCTCCCCGAAGACATGTTGGCATACCGAAACGATATGCTCGGCTCCGTCACGCTGGCACACATACTCGGGCACGATCCTGGTCTGTCGCATGTGATAACGGACGGTCATCCGGCTGCCGCAGACGCCGCAGACCACCAAGCCCTGCAACAACGCTGGCCCTTCGCGCGGTGGACTCTTTCTGCGATCCTGGCCGTTCGCGTAAGCATTATCCCGGAGTCGTTGCAGGTTCTCCTCATACTGTCCCCAGGAGATGTAACCAGGATGAATATCCTGCAGCAAGATCCACTGTTCCCGGGGCGCCTTGGTGTAGGAAGTTCTGCCATCCACTTTGGGGCGAGTGCGGTTTCGGCCATAAGCGAATGCCCCCGCGTAGCGCGGGTTGTGCAGGATGTACAGCGCACGGCTATGCGCGAGCTCTGCCCACAGCAGCTCGCCTTTGTTCGGTCCCCTCGTCAGTCGTCGCGGAAACAGAAGCTTTTTCTGACGGAAGGCTTTGACGACAGCACAGGCTGAACCGGTGCGGCGGAATGCGTCGAAGAAGAAGCGAATGCTTTCCTGCACTTGTTTGTCAGGATCGAGGATCGGCCGGCCCTCGGGGTTGTACACCAGGCCCACCGGCAGCGGGCACTGCAGTTCGCCCCGGCGCGCTTTGTTCAAGATGCCGCCTTGGAGCCGGGCGCGGATCACATGGAGTTCGGCTTCTGACATGGTCCCCTTCAAGCCGAGCAAAAGTCTGTCGTTAAAGTGGCGGGGATCGTAGAGCCCATCCTCATCGAGGATGAGGGTATCGGTGAGGGCACAGATTTCCAGCAGCCGGTGCCAGTCCGTGGAATTGCGTGCCAGTCGCGAAACTTCCAGGCCGAGCACGATGCCGGCTTTTTCCAGACTCACTTCCGTCACCAGCTTCTGAAACCCTTCGCGATCCGCCGCCGTGGCTGCGGATTGACCGAGGTCGCTGTCGATAACCATGATGCGCTCTACCGGCCAGCCCAGAGTTACCGCCCGCTGGCGAAGATCATATTGTCGTAGCGTGCTCTCGGTGTTCTCCAACACCTGGCGCAGAGTGGACTGCCGTATATACAGATAAGCGTTTCGCTTCAGATGACCGGCGTTTACCTTTTCATGCGTGGTTCCACTCATGGGTTGCCTCCTGTTGCAGACTGAGAATGATTCCGGCCAGCAGCGCGGCGATCTGTCTCTGTAGATCCATCGGAAACGGCGGCGGGCGTTGCTGGCTGGGGATGCATGTTAGGTGCGACGCGATCAGTGCATTGTGACCAGGCCTGCATCCAGGCCGTCATTCCACTCCGGAGAAACAACGCCAGCCCCAGCCCTTCGCCTCCAGGTGCGGAACCACAGGTGGCGTCGCGCCGGAGCTGCTCGTATCGCGCGGTCAGATCGGGATGGGTTCGCAGTTGAGCACCCGGTTCGTTCAGCGGCGTTTTTTTTGACGACGCAGCAGGCTGCGTTCGATGCTCCGCGGATGAACCTTGATCCCGAAACGCTCTTGGAGCAAGCGCACCAGTTCCGGTGTCCGCACGGCCGGCTCTTTCTGGCGTGTCGCGACGACGAAGGCCAAGAGCTCGTCGGTCAGCTTGTGCGCCTGCTTGGGACCGCGCTTGTGGGGAACCAGGCCGGCCAGCCCAGCCTCCTGGAAGGCGGACAGCGCCTGATAGAACGAGGGCCGAGAGAAGCCGAAAGCCGTCGCCGCGCCGGTCACCGAGTGGCTCTCGCTCTGCACCCGGCGCAGCATCTCGTACTTGACCTGGACGAGATCTCGGGCATCGAAGAAGCTGTCCTTGGCAAACAGGGGGTCGGTAACTTCGCGGGAGCGTGGGTTTAACGTTCCTTGCTGCCGCAGGGCGGCGAGTTTGGGATCCTTTTCGGGCATCGGCACCTCGCGAGACAGTCAACCGTTGTGTAAATATAATTATGCCATACACTCTTACGAGTGTCAAGCTCTTTGTTTCGTGGAATCCGCGTAGTTACTGCATAATATTTCTGAATTGCACCGACTTGTCGCCGCTCCTTCCTTGCCTGGTATCCGGCATATTTATCTTTACATAAATGGCGTAATTTGCTTTACAGCACCTCATCGCAGCTTCTCCATCAACTCCACCAACTGGAGCAAGTCCTGATAGCGAAAGAAACATCGGCCGCCGGCCACGGTCACAAAGGGATCTGGGGCCACCACCGTGGTCCAGCCCGCTGGAATAGAGCTCAAACACCCGTCAGCGTTGTGGAAGTAAACCCGGTCCTCGCCCCAGTTATGGCGATACGTGATCAGCTTGAACTTCTGGCCTCTCAGCGGATGGTGTGGATGGGTTATCTCGAAGTTGGTATCGGCAAGGTCGCCATGCGTTGCAGTTGACGACCTTCTCCAACGGCGTTGCTGAGCGCTGGGTCGGGAGTGTGCGTCGGGACTTGCTTGACCACGTGATTGTTTTGAACCAGCGACATCTCAGAAGATTGCTGAAAGAATACATTCGCTATTACCACGAAGACCGGACTCATCTTGGCCTCGGGAAGGACACACCCGTCGGGCGAGTTGCGGCATCGGTTTCGCTCAGCGGAAACAAGATCATCTCGTGGCCACGACTCGGCGGATTGCACCACCGCTACCGGTCGCCGCGTAAATCACTGCAGGTCGTGGATCACCTTCCGGGTCTAATCTATGCTAGATTCCAGGGAGAATCGCAGCTCCCCAATCCCATCCCGGCCTGCCAAATCGCTGCTGACGCCTCACGGCGACTATGTCCCGGATTTGAATTGACAGCCCCCACTACCGCAATCACAACGGTCGGTATCGGAAGCCGGAAACGTTCTTACTTTTGGCGAACCACAACCTCTCCAATCATTCGTTCGCTTTGGATCCCGCAGCTCACGTCGCCATGACTGTCGACATCGAGCGGATCCACCGGCCGGTCGCAAACGTTGTTGGGTTGTTACTCGGTGCCGATCCAGCTTTTGCTGATCAGTACCTTATTGTCGGAGCACACTACGACCATCTTGGCCTTGGTCAGCAACATTCGCTCGCGCCGCGGGAAGTTGGTCAGGTACATCACGGGGCCGACGACAATGCGTCGGGTACCAGCGGAGTCCTGGAATTGGCCGACGCGTTTAGCCATTCCCCCCGGCGGCCACAACACTCGATCGTCTTCGTCTGCTTTGCCGGGGAAGAACTCGGGCTCTTGGGCTCAGCTTACTTCGCGAATCATCCTCCGTTTCCAATAAAGCAAACTGTCGCCATGATCAACATGGATATGATCGGTCGGGTCTCGAAGAACAAACTCTATGTAAGCGGCACGGGAACATCTCCCGGATTTCAGAAGCCGAAGTGACTTTTCCGGGCACGGCAACCAGGAACTAAATGCAAAACTCTCCGAAAAAACAAACCTTGTTTACCGGACAATATCCGTTCCCGCACTTCGTGCTACAAACGCCTCCACTGCAGATTCCAGTTGAGCAGCCAACGCCGCAAGCTCCACAGTTGTTCGCGTCCCAGGTCAAATCGGTACATTCGTTACCGCACCGCGTAGATCCCTCCGAGCACTTCACGCAAGCGCCGTTGTAGCAGATACTTCGGTCCGCGCACACTTTGCCGCAGGCGCCGCAATTCGCCCTGTCTGACGTCGTGTCGATGCACTTGTCCCCGCATTGCGTAAATCCCGGCTCGCAAGCCCAGCAGAGGCCATCTCTGCAAAAGTCTCCGCTGCACACCTGGCCGCAGGCGCCACAATTGTTCTTGTCCGAGGTAGTGTTAACGCATTTTCCACTACAGCAAGTTTCCGTCGAAAGGCAGCAAGGCTTAGGGTAGGGTGGTGCATCTCCAAAGCATGTATTGGTACACGATTTCGTGCAATTACCCAAACATGGCCCACACGTCTCCTGACAATCGCCTCCCCCACCCTGCGGAAATTTAATGGGCGCTCTAAAGAGTGGCACCACCGTGGCAGATGGGCTCCAACTCGAAATCAAGCCGGCTAAGTAGTGCCGATTTGACAGGTATAGTGATTGGTGCGCTGTAAATCCAGGCGTGTTCATAGCATTCGGCTCCATATCCACTTGTTCGTGTCGCACAGTTACTGAGGGTCATGATAGGGAGACAGCTTAGTCACCAGGAACGGAAAACACTCTGTCACGTCGACTCACGTGAAGAATTTTGAGACAACGTCGGTAGCACGATCTGTGAAGGAAAACACCGATCGAGACTCCACGCCATGTTATAAGCGAATGCCATCCTCTGCAGTGAGGCTTCGGCGCTGAATCCTGGCAAGTTCATCCCAATTTCCTTTCGAGGCTGCGTATTCTTCCACGAGGCGAAGCGCCGCCATCAAAAACTTGGCATCCGCGTCAGATACTTGCCTTCCCTTGATAGGTGACGACATGTCGGCTAAGCGACGCTTCAGCAGTAAATCCCGGTAATGTCATTCCTGCACCTTGTTTTCAAACCTGCCGTCTCCGTCTGTAGTACGACGTCGGTTTCGCCACAAAGCGCCGATCTTTGGGACACATCGAGGGCAGCTTTTGTCCACACATTGATGTTCTGCGCAGTACCATTGCAATCCCTGGCCGGAGGTGTCGGATATCATCAACTTGAGTCGATGGAAGTACCCCCTTTGGCATTTGGGCGCCGCTTCCCGCTCGTCCAAGAACCTCGTCTTAGCAAGTGCAAGCCACGCCTTCACAGAAGGGGCCGGTGCAGCATGTTTTTGTACCAGTGCACGGACCACAAGTCGTAGTTGTCGAACAGCCTTTGCACTGTATGGTGGACGTTGAGCAGTCTGCTCGCTGACAGGTTCTTGAACAACCCGTTGAAAAATCTGAATCGGCCACGCATGGGCCGCACCCCACGGGGCACTTGCCTATACTCGGAATGAGTTGGGCCAAGCCTGCTTGCGTGTTGGCCACGCCGGCAGCAAGGACATAGCGTTCGCTCGTCCGATAGAGCGAGGCATCTGCAGCAAATCCTGGTATGTTCATTTCGCACCTCCTGGTAATACGGTGACGATTTGGTCACCAAAAGCCAACGCGGCGCTCAGGTCATTCCCGACAAAAGCAGTTATCCTGCGCATCGCAAAGCTGCGGAGGAGTGGCCGCGCCAAGCCGAAAGCCCCACTCCGACAGGCTACTAGGGACTAACGCAAGCGTAGTAACCGGTGAACTGCTTACAGCAAGTCCTCTGGCACGCAGAATAAGTCGGATGCCAGCGCCCAGCCCGGCACTGTGTGATACAAGCCTGGAACGCATCTTCCTTTCCCGGGTGCACAGTTCCGTATGTCCTCACTGATTCGGTATCCAACGATCCCAGGTCCGTCTGTTCCCACTCCCACTGCTGTGCCGGATAGATTGTTTTGTCTAGTCGCGAGAAAGAGCTAGCCGCTCGATTGGCGGTTTGTCATCCTATGGAGCGAAGCATCTGCAACAAAGCCTGGTAGGTTCATTTCACACCTTCTCGATCATTTGGGATTTAACGGTCGTAGCATGGGTATCAATAATCCTTACCTGGGAGAAACCCCCCACCCCAGCCCAAGAAGCAGCGGAATACCCGACTTTCAAAGATCAATTGCTCGCCCTTTTATAGTCCCGACGGGCGGGATTATTGGTGGATCTTTCTGGCCGCTTTTGCTGCAATAGAGTCCCTCGCCCCCTGTGAACACGTCTTTGTTTTGGCACACTGATTTACACTTACCGTCAACGTCCCCACCGCCGGGTGCGCACTTGTGGCAAGAGCAATGCTTGTTCGCGTATTTGGGATCCTGCCCCTGCCCCTTCGTGCCCCCGTTTCCTCCACTGCCGGGCCCATCTCCACCACCGGAGCCGGTGTCAGCGGGACCACCGTTGCCGCCGCCCGTACCAAATGGGTCGTTTGGATTAATGCAGACCATGTTCTCGCCCTCGCCAAGCTGGAGCTGCCCGGGCCCACAACTGGTTACATTAATTATTTCCTCATCCCTCGCTAGTGCCGGGCGCATCGTGCCGGTCATTTGCTTAATCGTGTTTCGGCCGCTTTGGTAGTGCCCGCTCGTTTTGTACAGCGCCGCCTCAGCGGTAAATGCAGGAATGCTCATACTACAAAGCTCCTCTCATCATGATTCCGGGACCGCTTCGTCACCAGAAAAGAAAGTCTCCTCCCTCTCACTCCCGGCTACACCTGAGCCGGCGACCATCCAGCCGAACACCCAAACAACGGCCATCAGACGCAGAGACAGCCGCGGCCTCCACACAGGCACTCGCCGCCAGCCTCAATGCAAGCCCGACAGTTGATTGCGGGCTGGACGGCATTTCGCCGCGGCATTTGCGCCACCAAGCTATTTGCAGTGCCCAAGCGGTCAGGTTCATTCGACTTGTAAAGCGATGCCTCGGCAGTAAATCGTGGCATTAGCATGACAACACCTCTTTCGCGAAATTCAACGATCCTTAAGACGGAGTGAGCGCTAGCAATTCACATTCGTGGTCGCCTGCGCCTGGTCGGGGGTTGTGAGACTAACCGCCTTCACAGTGCTATCGCCGCCACAAAATATGGTTATAGTCGTTCGAAACGTTCCCCCAGGAAAATAGAAGGGGCCATGGACGCTCCCTTTTGAGGTATGCACCTGGGTACGGCAGGGGATGCCTCCAAACGAACAATTGGAGATAGTGAGCATGACGTCGACATCAGGAGCAAAGTTGTCGCCAGTAACGGTCAGGTTGCCCTGGCCGGCGATGACGTTCGAGGGCTGCCAGGAAAGCTGTATCTCGGGAAATTGAAAAAAGATCCACGCCGGGCGAATCCCGCTCGCCTGCCCTGATGCTGCGCTTGTACGAAAATGCGCGCTTGTCCGAAACAGCGACGCTTCGGCAACAAACCCCGGGACATTCATGCAACACCTCCCGTCGTAGGAATGAACATCTTTACTCCTCTGTCAATGCGTTGGTCGTTCTTGCCCAAGCAGTCACCTCGGAAAATCGCCCCGATGGATGGCTGAGGGTGGAGGCGGAGCTACCCGCGACGAAACTGCCATTGATCCCCTGGTACACTGCCATCCCGCTCTACGTGTGCCTGCTGGGGACGAGCCACACATCCGTGGTAAATTCTGGGATTCCAAGTTGCCTACCTCCGTTCGTACGTTCCGACGCATCGGCGCGGCGAAAGACAGGTGAAAAAGCACCGCCATCTGCTGTTTGATGTGGTCAGAAACATATTCCGCAGGGGAACTGCGACCCAAAATGACCTGGAGACCAATCCCCGCCGTAGCATACGCAGTAGCAGCGAGCCCTTGCGCAGCCAGCCAAGTGGGCGCACCTGCTACACGGATCTAGGTTCAATGCCATGATGATGCCTTCGGCACCAGATGACCCGCTGCTTCCATCTGTCTGGTAATACATCCCCGCCCGGTAAAGTGACGCTTCAGCGGCAAATCCTGGGATCTTCATTTCATCTCCTTCTTTCATTCCGTTCGAGTTCACCGGTCGTAGTACGGTGACAGCTTGGTCACCAGGAACGGAAACTCGTCGGTCACGTCAACCCGCACGAAGAACTGCTCGTCCACGTCGGTATTGCGGTTGGTGTAGGTGAAGATCACATCCACCACGTTGCGTGTGCCGCTCAAAGGCGAGGGCTGTACATCCACGCCAGTCAGCGAAGAGTTGCGCGCGAAGGCATCGGCGGCGTTGGCAGTAGATCGCCTGATAACGGACCGCCAGATAATTCAAGGCGCGATGCTCATCGGTGGCTCCGGCGTTGTCGGCCATCTGCATGATGCGGTCGAACAGCTCCTCCGCCGCCGGAGCGAACTCCTTGGCCGAAGTCTTCTCCGGTTTGGGAATCGCTTTGATCAGCGCATCGCGGTCGAACGAGTAAATCTGGTCGAAGACCACGATCGGCACCATCAGTCCGTTGCACATCTCGGGCGGCGCGATGGGGCCCTTGCACGCCGATTACGCAATCCAGGTCCATCGGACTGGGGGTAGGCGCGCAAAGCCTCCACCAGCAAGTCGAGGTCCGCCGGATCTCGCGGAACCAGAATGTAGGTTTCCAGACCTTCGATCGTCATCACCCAGCACAGTTGGCGGGCCAGGTAGCGGTTCTGCCGTTGCGAGAGCACCTTCTGGAGCGCTTGGCGGTCGGTTAAGCCCTGCCGTCTCGGCCCGGCCGGTGGCCTGGGCGAATTCCTTTTCCACCGAGAGACGTGGGAAAGCGGGCTTCGATTCTGCCAATGGCATAGATGTAGCGAGGCAGCGGCTGCTGCCCCGCCGTTGGCGGCGGGCGCTGTTCCGCAAGTGGCGCAGGCTTGCGGGGAAACGGTCCGCGCCGCCGGCCGGACCGGAGCTGTGACAGTCGCGGGTCGATCCTCCCGGACTGGCGGACGACGTTTAGCGGTTGCTCTTGAACTTCGGTCTGAGATTGCTTCCATCGTGTTCTCCTTCAGAACCGGGTAGTGTTGCCCGTGTCATCGCGAGAAGGTCATCCAGCGGTTCAGCGCCGCAGCACGCTTCTCACAGCCGCCGCAGGGCTTGATTCCCATGGCGTAAGTCGCTTTCTTGATGAGGTCGCCGAGGCCGATCTCCTCTTCGATCAGAAATCCCGGAAGCCGCACGCGATGAGGCGGGTCTCCCACCGTCGGGTGTTCCGAAACGTCGGCTTCGGTCTTGCGCTTGTTCTTCACCGTGTCATCTCCCCGAGCTAATTCGAACTCATCGTTTGATATGCTCGCCCAAGCGTCGAGCAGGGGCGGAGTGATACGCCTCCGCGACACCACACCCGCTTGCGTAATGGCTAGCCTGACGCGGGCGGCGCTCGGCACTGGGAAACTCCGACCACAACAAAGCAATTGTGCCCGGTGACGAACGGCGCCGCCGCGCTGGTGCCGCCAAACGTCCCTGGTTCTGCCTTCTGTTCCCAGACTGGTGATGTTTTCTCCCGGCGCGGCGAGTCCCCGGCGTCCAATTGAACTTCCCAGGTTCGATTCCATAGTGGGCCTGCCTTGAAGATCGCATCCGACAACCGGTATCACCCAGGGATGGCGAGTGATGGCGGAGCTGCCGACTGTGCCCTGGTTGCCGGCCGCGGCCACCGTGATCACACTACGGGCCGCTGCAAAATCAAGCGCCTGTTGCAGCTTCTGCAAACCCGGCAAAGTGGGTTGGAGAAGCGCTGCGCTCAGGTTAATCACGCGTGCCCCGGCCTCCACGACCTCCTGAATGGCAGTTGCAAGCTCCTGCGGTGTGGCGTTGGGCATCTGCCCATTTCGGCCATCGCTTTCCGGGAAATATCGGACGCAGCAAAAGCGTACAGTCAGGGCAAATCGCCGGCGCTGACGAGCCTCGTCGAGCCGACAAGATGCCCGCGACAAAGGTTCCGTGTCGGCAGGCGATGCTGGCGGACAAACTGCAGGCCGCGCCAACCGATCCAGTCACGCGAATGTGCTCGCCCGCAAGATCGGGGTGGTCCATAGCGACTGGCCCATCGATCAAGCCGATCACGATATCCGATACACCGCTTGATCGCTGCATAAGCGGATCCAGTTTGACCATGCGAATTGGTCCATCTGACAAGACTGCAACCTCGGAAGGGCGGGATCCTTACTGTAGTGAAGTGGCGGGAGCCTCGACTAGCGAGGCAAATCTTTCACCGGGGAAATTTCGATTGCCCACAGGCCAGAGCTTAGCTTGCAGACGAAAAACGAGCCGTCAAAAGCGGCGACTGGAAGAGTAAAAAGCGAGTGGCAGAAGAACAATCATATAAGTAGCGCTATGGTGGAATCTTGTCAATAGAAATAAGTGTTAATTCTCATGTATACCGGAACCTTAGGGACAATCCGCAATGCACGCAGTCCGTTTCGATCCGACACGGTAACGCCTGAGGCAATTTTTGACGCATTGAATTCTGGAACTGGGCTTGGGGCCGCCAAAGCTGACCCCGGGGTCCCCCGCGGCACCACAATCCACCACGCATGCGTCATTGCCGTCCGCGTCATGCCCGCAATGCACATCGCAGCCGCTGGCGCTATCCAATTGCGGCAGCGCCACGGATGTCCAGGGGGCCGCGCCATGGTGGGCTAAGCAACAGTAGGTGCCGCTTGCTTTGCGCAGGGATGATTGAGCGTAGAAGCCGGGAAGATTCATTTCAGGAGATCTCCTTTCACTCGTAGTTGGTCGAACGCAAAACAAAAACACCACGGTCGCCCGTCCGGCGTCCCGCTGTGCTGCACAGTGGTTTCCCGCCATTCAAGCCGACCATGGTATCGATGCCGTCGCGCAGACTCTTTGACAGCATGTCGTCTCCGAACACGTCGAAGTGTAACATGGGCAAGAAGCGTAAGGCTTGCGGAAAGAGACGTCACAGTCTGCCGTACGAACGAGCTGGCAACACGCACCAGGTTTGTCTGGATCGGTTCCGCATCCAACCCAAGGTGTGCATTTCGGCTGATGTTCATAGGAACTCCTATCCGGAGTTAGGTCGAGTTCGCAGATGAGCTGCGTACCGGATCGTTCGCAGTAGAGCTGCGGGCTTACAGGCGGCCAACCATACCCATCGCCATCGCCCGATAATGACCACTCGGTTTGTGGAGCGAAGCTCCGGCGCCAAATCCCAGCAAGTTCATGTCTGATCCTCTGTCGACTTGGTGCGTAAAGGTCCTGACCGGCCAAACCCAAGGGCGGGACGTCCGTGCAGCCCTCACGCGAGTCCTCCCGAGCGAACCGCCCTCTCCGCAAAGGGCCAGTCGGTGGTCAGATCGGGGACGGGGAGAGGATGCGAGAATCCTCGGTGGGTAAAGGCCGCTGCCAAGAGGACTAGTAACCGAAAACGTTAGGTCTCTATCGGGACTGCCCCGGCAGACGAGGCAGGATTGAGCGGGGTTCTTTCGACCGGGGCAGTTTCGATAGAGTCGTTTGAACTGAGCCACCGGCGTTTGCGGCGGATGCGTTGATCTACCTATGCATTTTCAATGGCGTCGCCTGGCTGATTGGGAGGGTTTTGGGCGCAAAACTCGACCGACAGACTAGTGGGAGTGGCTTAGATGAGCAGAATTGCCTTCTGCCGTGGGTCGCCTTGTCTAAGTTCTTAGACTGATATCAGTTGGAATTAAAATACGATATCCGCAGTCGGCACGCCAGTTTCTGGCTCCGACTTTAAAGTCGGAGACGCGGTGAAGACGGTGACCCAGTAGCGGAGCAAGAACCCCTGCACAACTGAAGGCCCGGCACCAGCCGGGCCTTCGTCTTTATTGCAGCGCTTACTGCTTGATCGCGTCGCCCTTCGTGGTCGTTCCGTGGAGCTTGTCGTCATAGACGATCTTCATGGTCTTACCGTCAGGGGTCAAGGTCATTTTCGAGATGCCGATGACCTTACCGTCGCGCTTGTCAGTTTCCTCCAGCATGTCCTTGCCGTACATTTTCACCGACACGCTGGTGATTCCCGGATCGCCTTTGTAGGGAGCGTCGGCTCCGTCCAGCTTGGCGGTGTATGACTGGCCGGTCGGATTGGTCATGGTCACTTCATCGCCGCTGATCTTGAACGTCCAGAGAAGGCCGCTCTCAGTTGACTGCTCGGCTTTCTCCGCTCGCCAGGAGCCGGAGATCATGTTCGCGCCTGCGGGGCCGCTTTTGACGCGGGTCATCATGAACGTGCCGGTCTGGGTGCCTCCACTGGGTTGGCCCGAATCCGTCCAGTTGATGGTCAGAGTCTTCTCATCCGACGAGATGGAATCTTTCTCCATGCCGACGACCTTGCCATCTCGTTTGGTTGTCATTTCAACATCGTGGTCGTCAACCGCCTTGACACTCATGGTGTCAAAGTAAGGATGGCCGGTGACCTTCTGGTCCATTCCGTCAGCTTTAATGCTAATCGGCGGCTTGCAGGTCTTGCAGTCGTACATGCCGTTTTGAAGCAGATACTCATCCGGCTTCTTGTCAAACTGTAGACTGCTGGGGTTGAATTTCCACGTGCCGTCAAAAGGATTTTGGGCGGACCCCAGGGCCGGGAGCAGCAACCAGGCGAGCATTCCGGCCAAAAACAACTTTTTCATGAATCTGCCTCCGTTGGTTTGATCTGGGATTTCCATTTTGCCATTCTAAGCGCCAAATACTATACACTCAATTCCCCTCCGCTCCCCTCCGCTCCCCTCCGCTCGGAATGGAACTAGAATCCGGGTTGCACCTCGGATTAAAGAACGACCTTCCCGAACCTGCTTTCCCCTTCTGCGGAGTACAGCCGAGCTTCCGGAGAACGCGGACGAACTGCCTCTACGGTACCAGAGGGGGCAGCCTAGACATTACGTAGAATCAAAACACGCGATCCCTGCAGAGCCAACAGAGTAGTGGCTTCGGGCTGAAAGGAGAGCCGAAAACCTGCGGACCGTCTGAGTCAGTCCGCGGACGGAAGGAGGTCCAATGGCGTACTACAAGCTTCGGATGGACATTAGGTGCGACTGGGATCCGGAGGAGAGCGATTTCGGAGACATTGCCCAGAACATGAGTTCCGGTGACGCTATTTGTACCACCCGCAAGGTGGTTGCCGCCGTCGATCGCCCGCAAGATATCGAAGATGAGGCGGCGATGAGATTCTTTGGTGGCGAAGAGGGCGACGCCGATCTGAGCCAGGGGTAGGTGCATTTTTTTAGCCAAATCCGCGAGGCAAGTAAGAGGTTCCGTCCCGCGCGCGAAGCCTAGCAGCCCGGGGTGTAAGTAACTAATTTTCGGCACGACCAGCCGCGCCGAGCTGCGAGTCGAGCTTCGTGATTCTGTGACCGATTTCGTACAAGATATTGAGATTCGGCTTCAGGAGAGCCGATGTCGATTTTCCTGACGAGTAAGTAGTAAATAAACCGCAAAAAAGGCGTCCCCCCGAGGTCTTTCCACTGCCGCGGCGTGCCCGCACCCAGCACTTGCCGCAGGATCAGGCTCAAGTTGAACGCCCCCACATGGACCAGTTGCCGCTTCAGAATATTCTCGTGTCCGCGTAGATGCGTGCGCCTCATGCCGCCCGTCTCGTAGCAGTGTGCAAAGCTGCGCTCCACCAGTTCCCCGCGCCGCCGCAGTAAACTCTTGCCGTAGCCGCCGCGCACCCGTCGCCGATTCTGGTATACCGCCTGTTGCTCCTCGATTTTGCCCTGCCAGTGGCGCTTCCCCGCTTGTTTCTTTTCCGGGATGTAAGTACGTACCTCGTAACTCGTCACCCGCTCCAGGGTCTCGCCACTGTGGTAGCCTTTGTCGGTTACCAGCTCTTCGATTCCCTCGACGTTGACCTTGGGAGGATCCTCGGGATGCTGTTCCACCTCGCGGCTTACTAACTCCGCCACCGCCATCCCCGCCTCGCTCAGCGTCTCGTCCAGCGTCGCGGTGTCGCCCAGGTCGGCCGCTTGCAGGGTTACCGCCACCACCGCACCCGTATCCAGATCGACCGCGTGCTCCGCCTTGTGCGCCAAGTGCGTGCGCCCGTCCTTCATCTTCGCAATCCGCGCATCCCCATCCGCCGGGCTCTTCCACTCCTTATTCGACATCCGCTTCTTCCGCTTGCGGTCCAACCGTGCCAAGTCTTCCCGGCTCGGCGTCTCTATGCCCGAAGCCTTCGCCAGACCACGCAGAAACTCCTCATAGCTTTCCCCCGTGTCGCGGCGCACAATCGAGCGCATCGCCGCGTTCGCCTCCAACGTCGTGGCATCGATCGCGATCCGCTTCCCCTTCACCAACCCACGATCGGCCAGCACCCCCAGCACCCAGCCGAACACTTCGCGATGCGCTTCCACGTCAATCAAACGGCGGGTGCGCGAAATCGTCGTGTGATCCGGCGTGCCCTCCTCCAACCCAATCCCCACAAAGCGCCGCAACCCCAGCGAATCTGCCAATTGCCAGGCAATCCCGCGTTCACTGTCGATGCCCTCAAAGTAGCCCAGCAGCAGCGACCGGAAGTAGATCCCCGGGGTCAGCGACGGCCGCCCATACTTAGCCGCATAGAACTTCGCACACCGTCCCTCCACAAACTCATCGAACTTCTCCGCCTCCAGCAGTTCATTGAGCCGCTGATAGAACGGATGTCCTGGAGCCGAAGGCAGCTCCGTATGTGCGATCCAAATGTCTTCTTGCTTTTCCCGCTGCTTGCGCGTCCCCATCGCCATACGCGCATTCTACGAATCCTACCTGTGGATCCTTCAAACTCTTTTGCTTACGCATCCGGACTTACACCCCGGGCTGCTAGACGTTGAACGACGACGCGCGCTTTGAATCGTGCAGCAAGCAGCTATTCTTTATGTAGAGCACGAGTTGCGCGGCTAGTGAAAGAAGGGCCGCCTCTACCTAGCGGGGAAACCGAGGATGGACACCAGGCTGGAGCCCATGGAGCGGTGCGGTACGTAGGGATAGGCGGTAATCTGACCCTGAAACTCAGGGGCCCAGTGCCCGGGAACAACGGTGCCGCAGTTCCGACACGAGCCCTCGCGGGTGAGGAAATAGCCCGTGATCAGGTAGCCGTAGCGCTGGATTAGTGGCGCATGACAGCTGGGACAATATGTGTTCTCCAGATCACCGACCTGTCCTGGCAGATTGCCCGCGTAGATGTACCGCAGGCCCGCCTTCTTGCCGATCTCGGCTGCACGGATCAGGTCCTCCGGACGAGTATTCTCCGGGTCGGTCATCTTGTAGTCCTTGTGGATTGCTACGGGAGGGAATCCCGCCGATAGCAAGCGTGAGATCAGGAACGAGATGACGCTGAAAGAGCTGTTCGCGAAGTTCGGTAAGTATTACGGCCAGCAGAAGCGTACCTGGTCCGAGATGCGGAGGCAGTTCGACGTCTATCTGCAGAAATGGCACCTCCACAAGATCTCCTCCATCACGAAGCTTGACGTCGTCGCCCTGCACGCACGCCTCGGGCGCGAGCGCGGTCCCTACACCGCCAACCGGACCATCGAATTGCTCTGCTCCATGTTCAACCGGGCAATCGAGTGGGGATGGCCGCACGAGAACCCCGCTGCGCGAATACGGGCCAACAAGGAGATCAAACGGGAGAGGTTTTTGCTGCCGGAAGAGCTGCCGCAGTTCTTCAAGGCCCTCGATGCCGAACCCAACAAGGACATCCGCGACTATATCTACCTGTGCCTGTTCACGGGAGGGCGCCGCTCGAATGTCGCGGCCATGAGGTGGCCGCAGATCAACTTCAATCGTGCCGTCTGGAGCATCCCCAGGGAGCAGGTGAAGGAGGGCGAGGCGCTCACTATCGAATTGCTGCCGGAAGCTCTGGAGATACTCAAACTGCGAAAACCGACGGCCACCAACGAATGGGTATTCCCTGGAACCGGTGCCACGGGACACCTGGTGGAACCCAAGAGGTGCTGGCGTCGCGTCCTTGAAGCTGCGGGGCTCCCGGTTGCGGGGGTTGCCAGAGCTGCTCGGCTGTGTGACCAAGCCGGCGACCCCTTGCGATTGCACGACCTGCGACGCACGCTTGGTAGCTGGCAAGCAATTGGGGGATCGAGCCTGCCTATCATCGGCAAGAGCCTGGGGCACGCTGATGGCTCGCCTGCAACTGCGATCTATGCGCGACTCAACAACACCCCGGTGCGAAAGTCCATGGAGAAGGCCGTCAGGGCCATGCGGATCGCGGGCAAGGTGCGGCGCAAGACGTGACTCCTCCGGGTCACTTCAGTTCAGCCACCATTGGTCCAGCCAACGAGAGCTGCACGTTGCATCAAAAATCTTTCGGCGTATATGTCGGGGACGCAGCTCATCCTTACAACGTTTTCGATTTCACCTTGCGCCGGGGGCGCGACGGACCGAAATTCTGCTCGTAGTCAGCGGATAGAAACCGGAAAACGCCAAACGCAAGTTTTCCTACTTGGCAGCAGATGGAGTTTCATGATCACGTGTTCTCAATCGTCGTAACCGAACGAGATCGCAGCCACTACGGCTGAGATTCAACCGGTCGCATGTGGCGGGCGCCAGGTACAAGTCATGGTCACACTGCTGGCGATGGACTGCGCATGATTCGTGATGAGAGCTGACGCCGCCATCCTTAACGGTCAGCGTCCGACGCACATTCTGATCCCTGGCTCACGTCGACCGGTCTTTCAAGAAGCCACAGCCGTGGCCACGGAGGGCGCGACCTCTACCGTGTCAATTCCTCGCCCGATCCAAAGCCTGACGACACTGAGTGAGACAGAGCGACACGCAGAGGCAGTGTTTATGCGGCCCCGGTCGCCATTCGCTGCCCCTCACCTGTACCGGAGTGACACCCCGCGACACAGCCCAACACCGGTATGGATGGCAGGGTTACGACACAAACTACGACACAAACTACATCGCCACTTCGGACGCGCGTTCGGCGAGGCCACGAGCCAATGGCTGTGGTGCACCGACGAAATCTCGGGCTCATTTCCCGAGCCCACCCCCTGAGCCTCTCCGCTCAGGTGGGCTCGTTCTTGCTCCCGCTGTTTTACACGCCACTGGGGAAACGGTCTATAAGCTGCTTGTTGAGGCACGACTGACCATCATCCCGCGAGGCGGGACTGGATTGTCGTTCAATTGGTGTTCCCGGTCTGTGTAGCCCACCCCTACGACTTCGCTCAACGCAGGCTCCGTCGCTGCGCGACAAGAATGGAGCACGCGTGGCGGACGACAGGGGTGGGGCCAGGCGAGAACGCCCCGGCTAGTTTTTACCAGGCGGCTTACCAGGCGGGGGAGCGGGCGATTCATTGGGCGGCTGGTTTGGTGTCGCTTTCGAGCAGACGTCGGCCGGCAGTCCCGGCGGCGCGTTCTTAGTGGCGGCGCAGAGGGCTTTGATTCCCGCAGCATCGCGGTCGTTCTTGGCCGTCGCTGGACCTGCTTTGAAGCTGTGAACCTGCACCGTACGGACACTCAGCGGAACCGAGCTGACGGTCTCAATTTTGCCGGGCGGTAGCGGATGTGCAGCCGGACGGGCGACGGCAGGGGGACGCGCGTTCGCAATCGCCTTCCGCTGCTCACCGGTAAGCTGGCTTTCCGCTGCCTGTAGCGTCTGTTCAATTTCGTCGGCGGATTCGAGTTCCGGAGCCGCAGTGGCTTTCGTGCCATCCGTTTGGGCCGTAGTTGACGTCGGGGCCGTAGCCTGAGTCGCAGTACCCTTTGTCGCGGCAGAAGTGCTGGTTGCAGCAGGCCGTGACACACGAGCCTTGATTCCCGTAGACTCCGGCGCCGAAATACTGCCGGACACTGTGCCTGACTCCCCGACGTTGGCGACTCCGCTCCAACTCAAATGAACCGCTCCATCGATATAAGGTTTGGATTCCGCGGGGCCCAAATGAAAGATGGCATAGACGCCCGCGTCATCCTTCGAACCCGGTGGCACAATCATAAAGTTCGGGCCCGAGATTCCCTCCGGACCCTCGAAATCCCTTTGGGTGACCTGAACCGAGGCTGCTCCTTGACGCCAACGCAGGCGAACGATGTAGTCTTCGAGGCCGGAGTCCCAAAGCAGGCTGGAGCAGTATCCTTCGTCGCCGCGATTGCGCACGAACATGAGCCATACCTCGTCGCCCATGTCGCTTTGGGAATCGAGCTGGGTGGCAAGAGCGAAGAGAGGATGCAGCTCTGCCTTCAAATCGTGCTCGCCGTCCAAGCCAAACATGCCGGTGAGTACCGTGGTTCCGTCGAAGAACTTTGCGGGCCCATCTATGGTGCTTTGATACTGCGCTTTTTGATCGGGGGTGCAAATGCGCCTGGTAGAGCAAGTTGCCAATGCCGCTTTTGCCTGGTCGGCGGCATCCACCGCGTCACGCAGATCAGTCCAAGGTTTGGATTTAAAGTTGTCGATGGTCTCGTCGGAGTCGAACTCAGCGTGAAGAGCGTCGCGGCCCGCCAGGAAAAGGTTTTTGCCAGGTGAGTTGGGGAAGAAGTTAAAGGTATAGTCATCGTCGCCGAAGGGGAAGACATCTCCATGGTCACCCCACGCGGCGTGGCCCGTCATGGTAACGGGAAACCAGTTGACATGCCCGGGAAAACTACCGGTTTCGACGACGTGTTTTCCTATTGCGCCACAAAGAAATGCACTGGCGCCACTGGCAACATCGACATTGTTTTCGTCTGTCTGATCGGTGCAGTCCGCGAAGTAAGGGCTAAGAAGGAGGCTGGGAACACCAAGAACGCTGTCGCGCGTACTGAAGTCGTGGCACATGTCTCCGCTGGGGCTGTTTCCTTTGTTGGCAGGCTGTTGCTGCCAGCTCCAGGAAGGGTTGAGAAGCAGGCCGTTGTGATCCATGCCGAGATGATCGGGGTCGGTGTTCACTCCGTGGTCCGTGACCACACTGTGAACTACCAGATTCGGCATTAGGTCAAAGTTGAAGCGGCTTTGTGGGGGCTCCGGCTGCACGCCGCGATAGATGGTGACTGTCAGGGCAGCCGGATAGCCGATGTTTGACAGCGCGCATTGGTCGTGGGTGCCGTCGTCGTGGTTGTCATAGCCATTGTCGCTGTAGTTGTCATCTTCGTATCCCAAATGCAAGAAGAGATCTGACAGCGGCACGTTGGGATCGCCCATCACCGTCTGCAGCTTGCCCATTAAATTTTCGATGCGAATGAGTCCACTGCCGGCGGGATAGGCCGTGGGAATTTCCATAAGACCGTGGTACATGGTCAGGATACCGTCGCCGGATGGGTTGACGTAGCGTTTCCAGGTGCTGAAACTGCCGCCGGTTTGAACGCATCCGTCAGCGGCGACGTTGACGATGTCGCCGGGGGCAAAGCGAATCGACGAGTCGAACTTCTGCTCCTTCACCTGAACGTCCGGCCTCAAGATGGTGCACGTGATCTTTCCGTGTATGGTGCGATCGGCGCAGCCGGGATCCATCAGAGGAGGCGGGGGAGTACAGGCCTTCATACAGTTGCCCAGGCATTGCGCAAAATCTTTGCCCGTCGATCCGGAACACGGCCCATTAACCTTGTCCTGGCAGGTCTTTTCGCAGGCGGTGTCCTGGGCTTGCAGGGCACCGAGGAGAGATGCAAACAGCAGTAACGCCAAAGCCAGGGTGTACCCGGCGGCGTTAAGTGAAAATGGGCAGGGAACGAGCAGCCTCAACCGAGATTTCATGTGTGCCCCTCTGGCCGCGAGCAGACGCGGACCATCAACCTGAGAACGTCAAATTGACGAGAGCGCTCTCTTTCCGAGAGGTTCTTGCCTTGGGGCTGTTCCTGTTTGCTGGAGGTCCCCACGCACTGACGTGACGAAGCAGGAGCGCGCGGGCAACGATCGGACCGCGAGGCGAAGATTACACCGAAATATCACCGGAGTGCAACGGTCGGGCACGCTGCTTCGTTGACTGTGCGGGGAGGGGAAGGTAGAGGCGAGGCGGCGGCAAACATGGTAATGCGGCAACAGAATCCCGTGGTCGGCATGGGCGAGGGAGTGTCGTCGTTTGTGCACATTGACGATGCGGCGACTGCAACCGCAGCGTTGCTAACGGCGGAGCCGGGCGTGTACAACCTGGTGGATGACGACCCATCGCCGCAGGCCGTCTGGCTGCCGGCATTTGCGAAGTTTGTGGGCGCTCCCGAGCCCGCGCATATGAGTGAGGCGGAAGTGGCAGCGATTGCAGGGGAAGATGCAATGTATTACGCCACGAAGCTCAGTGGGGCCTCGAACGCGAAGGCGACGCGGGTTCTCGGCTGGAAACCTCGACGATTGGAGTGGCTCGGGCCGTAAGGTCATCGTGCTTCTTCCCGGGGAGACCGGGATTTCACTTGGACGATAAGTCGGCAAACCGTCGAAGTGGTCCGTGAAGCTCCCGAGAAACCGGCATGTGGGAAGTTTCGTGAAACTTCCCATAATGTGACTTCTGGCCCGCGTCGATAGACCGTCGTGAACACGCCGCCTTGCGACCTGACCCGAAGCAGGCGACCCATCAGGGATTACCTACGCAATGCGATTTCACGTCAGCTAAGTGCCAGCGGGCGCATGATTCGGTGAGGGCAGACTCAATTCCCAAGTGGAATCCAGTACAAGATCACGACTGATGCAGTATGCGAACTCCGTGTCCGCTGAATATCCCGATTGGATAGCCCGGTGAATCGTTTAGTTATTACCTAGTAACCGTAATCAATTTGGCAACATACGACGGTAGTAGAACAACCGGGGATTATCCAATGAGATAGACGCGTCGACACGTCCGTAAACGCACCCATCCAAGCCGACAGTTTCGAAACACCGAAGTCTCTTGCTTTGAGTCTCCTGATATGAGCGCCCACCAGAGCGAGCAACCGCGCCGATTCTGGCGGGACAAATGCACTACTCATCGGCGTAACTAGCAGGCTGAAGCGAGCAATTTCCGAGATGGAAAACCATTCACTTCGTGAAAGACCTCAGCTTCAGTCTGCGCCGCCGGACGTGCTGTCTGGTCGGAAACTATAACGACCGAACCGAGGGCTGACTCCCTAGTGAGGAGCCCAGAGAAGGAGATAGTTGTGAAAAAGCGAACCACGAATATTCTTGCGGTGATGGTTTTGTCAATGATGGCCTCGTTGATGGCAACGGCGCAGACAAACCTCCAGAAACTTCCGCCTGAGCCACGAGCACCCAGGTCGGACAACGTTCAGACTGGGAATGGGGCTGAACTTAGTGCGGACAGCTCGGGTATGAGCACAGATGCTGCCACGGTGCAGGCTCTGTCCGTTGGGTGGCACTATATCCATCCACAGGACTGCGCGCTGTGGTACAGCAGTGGATATCCTTACCTCTATGTATACGCCAAAGAGGGAGGCTACTTCTTCACCACCAATACCGTGTTTCAGGCGGTGATCAATCCAGCCTGCCAAAGCGGGAACTGGCTTGCCTTCTATGTCTACAGCACCAGTGGCGCCTGGAGCGAGGTGTACACCTACACGTACAAGTAAAACGACAGGGAGGCCATACAGGTTGAAATGCAAGACAGGAAAGAAGACCTTAGCCCTCGAACTGCAAAGAAGCTTTTCGAGGGCCTCCGTTCGCATACCGTCTCATTACTCGAGAAACACCGGACGTCCAATCCGGCACAGTTCCGGCTGACTGCCGGCTTTAGTCCGCGGGTCAACCTCGGTGACGCTTTGTTGGCAAGATTTCGCCTCTCTAAAGGGTTCCCTGACCGGACCGCAAGTCCAATCGGTACCACGGTGCCAGTTCTCTATGTCCCTGTTTTTGATCGTCACTCATGGGCGAATCCATGACAATGGCATCGGCAGAGCCGGTAGCCTCGGTCAATCGCCGTAATCCAGTCCCGTACACGATACACAAAAGAGTACCCTGCTTTCTCGGATGGACCCGGGGCAGGGATTCCCCCTGATTGCCCCCTTCAAACGGTAAAAGGATGGCAGAATCGGAACTCGCTGCTGGAAGATGGAGTGTGACTTGGCGATTTCTCAACACCAATCCGCACCGGACTTGTGCCGGATGCTGCTGCAACGCTGGTGGCCCCCGACTATCGGAATCCTGATCCAGTTCACTTGCGTGGACGGCTATGGATGGCTTTAACGTCATCTCCTTGAATGTGCGCGACATGCGTACACAATGTGGCGCCGAAGTCCTTGAAAGTGTCAACGGCTTGACATGACGCCAAAGTCTCGACAGAGGTCTTCGGGACGATTTCGTCCGGTCGGTCCTGGAGCAGCACTCTTCCTGGAACTTGCTGAGTCAGCACTATAGCGATCGCCAGCGCCCCCGCCTTGAGAGTGGTCGTCCAAGTGCTCTTAGAAAGATGTATCCATTCCGGGTTGGCCAGAGGCGGATGCCGAACAAAGAACTCATTGGCCACCAGCAGGAGAAAAGTCATGTGGACGAGATCATGTGCCGTCTGTAAGTCGCTCCTAAGTAAGCTCCATCTTTCTGATTCCGTGCGTTGTAAGTGTGGCTGGGAGTGGTAGGCGAGGAGAGTCTGATCGTGGCGACGATCATTGAATTCTACATACCGAACAGCTTCCTGGGTCGTCCTGCCCGGATTCCGTCGCAGCGATACGGAAAGGTGCTTCCCTTTCGCGCCGGACATACCGAGAACACACTAAGGCCAGTTCAGCCTTTGCCAATGCTACGGATTATGTTCGCCCAGCGAGACAGAACAGACAAGACTTCTTCCGAAGGAGATCATTTTCCAACCGCCAGAAATTTCGAGTTGCAGCCCATGAGGGCCAAAGAGAGTTGAGCCATGCCAGTACCCAAGCAGCCAGTTCCCGAACAGAACGTTTGGCACCACGAAAACCAATACACCGCGGATTCAGCATGTTCTCACTGCAGCGGCGTCGTTAGCCATGAACCGTGGTGCAGCACAAAAAACCCGAATGTTCGTTATGCCTTCCAAGCGGTCTTATATCCCGATTGTTTGACAATTCAAGACGGTCTAATTCTGCACGCATTAGGCGTCGCGTGGGAAGGCAAGAACCGGCAAGCGACTGGCGTCGAGCTTCTTACTTCCGAGCTAAAGAAACGTCCAGAACGATCGGTTGAGGTGGCAAAACTGTGCCAACGGCGGATTGTTTCAACGGAAGGACTAAGGGAGACTGTCCCGCAGGAGGGGATGCCGGGTTATGGAACTCCGAGGAGGGAGCGGATGGCCGACGCAGACGAACCTTGGATGAGGGAGTGGATCAACAGCGTGGCAGACGACATGATGCGCGAGCACTCCTACATGGAAGTGAGTCTACGAGGAAGCGAGCTCGTAAGCGTGAGTCTGACGGAAGTGGGCGCAACTTGTGCGTCTTTGCTGGACGAGAACGCGGAGCATCAGCTGGGAAGTGCTTGAGGATTCTGGTGGCCGGCAGTTTCAGTTGCCGGCCACCGGTTTTGGCGCCTTCAGAGTGCGAGCTTATGCGTCAACTTTCTGGCCCAGGAACTCCTTGGCTTTGGCGATTTCGCTGTCCCACTTGCTGAGTTGCTCAGGAGTTAGAAATTTAACCACACGCTGACGAATCTCGTCGCGGTGCGCTTTTACTTTGGCCATGATATCGGCCCTGGTTGTGTTGGGATTGTTCTTAAGATACTCTCCGACCTTCTCTCGCCCTTCCTCAAGAGCGGCCTGGAGCTTCTCTTTCTGGTCGTCGGTTAGATTGAGGTCTCCAGCGAAACCCTTCAGTTCAGTCGCGACCTGTTCGCGCTGTTCAGCGGTCAAACTCATGATGAGCCTCCTTGAGTCGTTGATGATTTGAGTCAGGACAACTCGGAGCACTTGCGAGATCCGAGTTCCTCAGGGTTGTAGAGTTTGGTTGCTGACGAAGTCGACCCACCAAGCGGATCTTAATTGGTTGTCCATAAGCGTTCCTTCCGCCTAAGGTGGCGCCTACGTATTTAGACGAGGCTGCCGGGCCCAGAGGTTGCAAGAATGTTGCTATTTAGTTTCAGTCAGTTACGTAGATCAAAGCGCCTTGCGGAGGTTAATCTTCCTGAGGCCCCTTGCTATTTGGTTCGCAAGCAAGACGGCTCAAGCTGATGCCTGCCTTGCACTTGATGATTCCATCGCGCCGCCATTAGAGCGGGGCGTGAAGCCGAACTGCGGCCCAGCGACAAACCGAGAGTGAACGTCAACGGCATCGAAGAGCTGGTAACGGACAAGGGCTACCACAGCGGCGCGGTGGTCGAGCGGGTGAAGAGTTACGAGGTTCGTAGCTATATTCCGGAGAAGCGACAAAAGGGAAAGCGGAATTGGGCGGGCAAGCAGCCTGAGCAACAAGCGGAGTATGCGAACCGGCAGCGGGTGAGGGGCGAATACGGTAAAAGTTTACTACGGCGGCGCGGCGAGTTCGTTGAGCGCAGCTTCGCGCACTGCTACGCGACGGGTGGGATGCGGCGCTGCCACCTCCGGGGATGGGACAACATCTTGAACCGGCAGTTAGTTCATGTCGGCGCGTTTAACCTGAGCCTGATCCTACGCAAGTTGCTGGGTGCGGGCACGCCTCGAGAGTTTGAGAAAGGAGCGAACAATGATCATCATAGGAGCAGATTTTCACCCCGAGTTTCAGCAAATAGCATGGGTTGATACCGACACAGGAGAGTTGCAGGAACAGCGGCTGCGGCATGGGGAGGAAGCAGAGAGATTTTACCGAGAGCTTGCGGCACGAGTCGTCCCGGTGCGGATTGGGATGGAGGCCAGTGGGCATGGACGCTGGTTTGAGCGCTTGCTTGTCGAGATGCAATTTGAGTTGTGGATCGGGGATGCGGCCGAGATCCGAACCAGGCGGGTACGCAAGCAGAAGACGGATCGGCAGGATGCCCAACTGATTCTGAAGCTATTGCTGGAAGATCGTTTTCCGCGAATTTGGGTACCGAGCTGGGAGAATCGCGATCTACGGCGACTGCTGTGGCATCGGCATCGGCTGGTGCAGATGCGGACCCGGGTCATGAATCAGTTGCAAGCCGTAGCCTTGAACGAGGGCGTGCGCTGCAAAAAGAGCTTGTGGCGGGAACGGGGACAGCAATTGTCCAGCTCGTACTCGCCGGGAACTCCGCACCTGCCGCGACTGTGAGTTCCACATCCTCTGCGCCCCAGCCCCGACAACCCAATCCAAGGGTGCGCTTCCTGCCGAAGACGATAAATCGCTATGACTGAATCCATGTTTAAGTTGAGAGATCGAGTCACGATAGCCGGTAGTCCGGATGTTCGCACTGTGGAGGAAATCCGTGAAAACCCCGACGGCGAAACAATGTATTGGGTTCAGCTCGGCAGCGCCTTCGTTACACGCCTGTGGGCCAAAGAAAGCGAGTTGGAAAGAGCGGATTAGGTCCGCAACCTTTTGATGTTCATATCTCACTTCCGAGGCCGTGGTGGTGGGAACAGGAATCGTCTAATCACAACCACGAAAACGACTAATGCAACCATCAGCAACAACTTCACAACGCAAGATTACGCTCGACTGTGACATTCCGCTGGTTTCACCTGTTGTGCCTCGCCATAACTAAGAGCGGGACTTTCTTGGCCCACGATGCCACCCATAAAGCGGGACAAGCGATGTTGAGCATCCAAGTTGTCAAGGGTCTTGTGAAGTCGTGGAAACGATTCCCTGGGCCCAACTCGCAATACAAGCGTCAATGCCCCAACAACCTTGACGAGTCTGCCCCAGACAGTTACGGTTCGTGGTCAGCGGTAACTCAGGCCGCTACCGCGTAGCGGTGATGGAGCCCGCCAAGTCGCGGCCACGAGATGATCTTGTTTCCGCTGGGCGAAACCGATGCCGCAACTCGCCCAGCGGGTGTGTCCTTACCGAGCCCGAGATGAGTCCGGTCTTCGTGGTAGTAGAGCAGATACAGAGACATCAGCCGTTTCAGATGCCGCTCATTCAGGATGATCACGTGGTCCAGCAAGTCGCGCCGGCAACTTCCTACCCAGCGCTCCGCAATACCGTTCTGCCACGGACTGCGAAAGGCAGTGCGGGTTGGCTGGCTTCCCATCTCCCTCACAGCCGAATCCACATCGGCTCCAAACTTTGAGTCTCGGTCGAAAAGCAGGAATCGGTGCGGCAGTTGGTAGGCCCATAGTTCTCGCAATTGCTGTACAACCCAAGGCGCATTGGGATTTCGCGTCACATTGAAGTGCAGAATCTTACGCCGATCGTGGCCGATCACGAAAAAGCAATACAGAACATCAAACGTGAGCGTTGGGACGGTGAAGAAGTCCATCGCAGCAATGGCCTCGCGATGGTTTCTGAGGAATGTCAGCCATCGCTTCACCGCATCTGGATCTCTCGGGGCTCGCTGTATCCATCGCGAGACACTCCTTTCCGACAGATCGAAACCCAGATTGAGCAGTTCTCCGTGAATCCGCGGCGCTCCCCATGTCGGATTCTCCGTGACCATACGGAAGATCAGGGCGCGAACATCTTTGCTGACACACTTTCGCCCTCCTACTTGTCTGACCCTGGAGACCCATGCCCAATACAAACGAAACCCCGTCCGATGCCAGTTCACCACGGTTCTAGGAGTAACCAAGATGAGAGGCTTCCTCCACCCGGACCAGAAGGTTTGCAACGCAACCCAGAACAGCTTGTGCAGAGCGGTCAATCGACGGCGAGGTCGTTGCGCGTGTAAAGCCAGCAATTGCTGACGCAGAGCCAGGTTTTCGAGGACGAGGTCCTCGCGGGAACGGAAAGCGCTGACCATCCACCCGAGGAGATGCCGGAGCGACACGATCATGGCAAGAATCTTAGCGGAACAGTCCGAATCGAGCTTTGCGCCAAGTCATACATTCTGAGGGTGTACGACGTTTTGGCGAGGCACAAGATTCGAAGTGGTGGTTCTGTTTGGGATGTTGAGCCTGGTGGCACAGTTTGTGTACTGGTCGCGGATTGTCAGCGGCCTCAATCAAGAGCACGCCTGAAACCATGGCGGTGACCTTTGAGCAGTTTAGTCCTACGCACGACTTTTTTGATACACGGGGTATTACAGACCACGTTTGGAGTTTGGAGGAATTGGTGAGACTATTGGATCAGAGAACAGTAGGAGCGGCAGCATGAGTTA